>CAVTRV010000001.1:0-32804 GCA_963737205.1 uncultured Acidobacteriota bacterium
CCTGAGTGTGAATTCACGGCCATCACGGAAATCGAGTCATCGCCGGAAAACCGTCGGCACGCGTTCATTTCGCGCTTGTTCGAAGACAGCCGGATCGCCATGGTGCCGTTGAACCGGATCGACGCATTTGCCGAGGACTTGAAGCGGCGGCTGCAGTAAGGATGATTCAGGGAAGCGACGCGGGCTAGCGGCCCGTTCTCCACGACTTACCGGTCGACTCGTCCCCACTCTGGCAACTCGCGCCTGCCGAGCAGCGCCTCAGCCGCCCAAGCGCCGAGATACGACGACAGGGCGACGCCATGTCCCGCGTAAGCCCCCAAAACGATTGCGTTGCCGGTGTTTTCCTGCTCTTATTCACGCTTTGGGGGTGCCAGTCGAAAACGGGCACCCACGACTCGCGAAAGAGAATCGGGCCGCCCCAACGATGCGTGAATCCGATCGAACTCAGCGCGGGATGCAGTCCGCGAACGCGCGTCTCGAGAGCAGCGAGCAGCCTTCGGCAATCTTCTGACGTGATGTCAATGCTCGCGAGATTCCTGGAACCGGGCGCTGCCACCAGGCCGCTGCCCCAGATGACGGAATTGTCCGCACGCACGCGTCCCCAGAGATACGGGAAATCGATGGTGTAAAACGGCTGGCGCTCCCGCAAGCCGATCTCCTGGAGCTGCTCTTCGCGAAGCGGCTCGGTCGCCACCGCCAGGGTCAGCCGCGGCTCCGCGCCTGCCAGGCCGGACAGCTCGGTCGAGAGCGCGTTCGTCGCAAAAAGAATCTTCCCGGCTCTGATCTCTGCGTGCTCGAGGTGAACGAGCGGGTGGTCGCTCCAGTCGATATTTTCCACGCGCATATTCTCGAAGATCCCCGCGTCCAACCGGTGCGCGGCGCGAGCCAAACCACTCACCAGCTTCCCGGGATCGAGCGTTCCTCCCGGAACCTCATGCACCACGCGCAACTTGCCGGAATCGTTCCACTCGATGGGGGACCGCGTGGCGCCCCCGCTGCGTCCGATTTCCCAGGCACCCGGCCACGCGAGATCGCAATCCACGCCGAGCTTCGCCAGAATTTCTTTGAAGCCCGCGAGGACGTCGCCCAGGCCCGGTTCGCCGCCCGCCGCAGTTTCGGCCAGAACCATTCCTCCCGTGCGTCCGCTGGCGCCCGCGCCAACGCGCGATGCTTCGAGAACCGCCACGGTTTTATCGGGAGCGAGCAGGCGGAGCCACGCTGCCGCCGCGAGGCCCGTGAATCCCGCACCCACAACCACGAAGTCCGCCTCCTTGGGAAGCGGCGCAGCCGGCGGCGCGAAGTCAATGTGCCAGGGAGAAATGCCCCAGGAGTTGGCGGTAGCAGGAGTGTGCATGGGAGAACCTGAGCGCTCTTGTGAGGGAGGCACCTTGCAGGTCGACGTTGAGAGTTAAGAGTTAAGAGTTGACAGTCAGCCAAACGCGCGCCTGTCGACTCGCTCTCTTGGGTTACTCTCAATTCTAAACTGTCAACTTCTCAACTTGCCCTACAGAATACTCTCCGTCCAATTCTCGAGCGTGTGCTTCAGCTTGCCCATGAACTGGTGAGCGGCCGCCCCATCGACCACGCGGTGATCGTAGGAGAGCGTGAGGTACACCATCGAGCGAATGGCGATTGCGTCGTCGACCACGACCGGCCGCTTCTCGATTGCGCCCAGCCCGAGGATCGCCACGTTCGGCTGGTTGATCACTGGCAACCCAAAGAGGCCGCCGAAAACGCCCGGGTTCGTAATCGAAAACGTGCTTTCGGCCACTTCGTCGGGCTTGAGCTTCTTCGCCCGCGCGCGCTCGGCCAGATCGTTGATGGCCCGCGCGATGCCCAGAAAATTCTTTTCCTCGGCGTTCTTGATCACCGGCACGATCAAGCCCCAGTCCAGCGCCACGGCGATGCCGATGTTCGCTTCCTTGTGGAGAACGACGTTCGTGCCGTCCACCGACGCGTTCACCGTGGGAAACGCGCGCAACGCTTCCACCGCGGCGCGCACGAAGAAAGGCATGAACGTCAGCTTCGTGCCCGTGGTCTGTTCGAACTTCTCTTTCAGCTTCGCGCGCAGCGTCGCGATTGCGGTCATGTCCGCTTCGTCCACCGAATAGACGTGCGGCGACACGCGCTTCGAGAGCACCATGTGCTCGGCAATTTTCTGCCGCATCACCGACATCGGCTGCACTTCATACTGGCCGAAATACAACCGCTCACGCGGAACGGCCATCTCCAGCACCGCCGAGGCAGTGGCGCCGCCTGCCGGCGGAGGAGGAGCTGCAGGGGCACGGAACGGAATCGCACCGCCGCTCGCCGGAGTTCCAGCGGACGTCGGCTCGCCAGAGCGCGTGACACCGCCCCCGACCGCTCCAAGGATGTCCTGTTTGCTCACGCGGCCGCCCGCACCGGTTCCCGGGACCTGCGCGAGGTCGATATTGTTTTCGCGAGCGATACGCCGAACGAGCGGGGAGCTTCGGATCTTTTCGCCGCCCACCGACGCGGCAGCGGGCTGCTGAGACGCAGGCGATGCTCCGGCGGAAGGAAAAGGCGTGGGAGCGGCTTTTGGTGCGGATGCAGGCGGCGCAGGAGCGGGCTTCGCTTGCGCGGGTGCAGGCGCCGCGGATTGCTGCTTCGCGGGAGCAGGCGCGGCCGCGGAAGTTGCGACACCGGCTCCGTCCGCATCAATCAGGGCCACGATGGTCTGAATCGGCACGGTCTGGCCTTCGTTGACCTTGATTTCCTTCAGCACGCCGGCGGCGGGCGACGGAATCTCCGCATCGACTTTGTCGGTCGAGATTTCGAACAGCGGCTCGTCGCGCTCGATCTTGTCGCCGGGCTTCTTTAGCCACTTGGTGATCGTGCCTTCGAAAATGCTTTCGCCCATCTGGGGCATCACTACATCAACAGCCATCGTTCTCTCCTCCGGATCGCGGAATTCACGCGGGGCTTAAACATTCCTCATGCCACACGCCCGGAATTCCCTCGAGCGAGTAGATTTCATCGCCGCCGGTAAAGAATTCAACGGCCGCCACCTTTGCTGTGCGGCCTGCAAACTCGAGCTGCTCCGGCTCAAGGTCGTGGTGATACTGCCCGGCCTCGAGAAATTCCTCCAGGAACGCGCGGTCGGCGATACGGACTTCCGTCCCCACTGCAAACTCCACGTTGTTGACGCCCTTCGTTTTTCCCATGCCACCCTGCCCTCTCTAGTATTTTGCCAATTCCCGAGCGGCCGCGACAACCTTTTCCGTATTCGGCAAGAATCTGTCCTCGAGCGGCGGAGCGTACGGGACCGGCGTATCGAGCGCCGTAACCCGGACGATCGGGCCGTCGAGATCCTCGAAAGCGCCTTCGCAAACGATGGCCGCGATCTCGCCCGCGATGCCGCCCGTGCGCGTGTCCTCGTGCACGATCAACAGCTTGTTGGTCTTCTTCACGGAACCCAGAATGGTATCGCGATCGAGGGGCAGCAGCGTGCGCAAATCCACCACTTCGGCCTCGATGCCTTCCTTGGCGAGCTGTTCGGCGGCTTCGAGCGACGTGTGCGCCATGGCCGCGTAGCTGATGATCGTCAAGTCCCGCCCTTCCCGCCGCACCGCGGCTTTGCCGAGAGGAACCGTGTAATCGCCCGCGGGAATTTCTTCTTTGATGCGGCGGTAGAGAAACTTGTGCTCGAAAAAGAGCACGGGATTGTTGTCCCGGATCGCGGACTTCAGCAAGCCCTTTGCGTCGTACGCAGTCGAGGGGTAAACCACCTTCAGCCCCGGCGTGTGGACGAAATACATCTCGGGATTGGCCGAGTGAAACGGTCCGCCGTGCACTCCGCCGCCCGACGGCCCGCGCAGCACCATCGGCACCGGCGCGCCCCAGCGGTAGTGCGACTTCGCCAGGAAGTTCGTCACCTGGTTGAAACAGCACGCGATGAAATCGATGAACTGCATCTCGACGACGGGCCGCAGGCCCAGGTAGCTCATGCCGCAGGCCGCGCCCACAATCGCCGTTTCGCTGATCGGCGCGTCGATCACGCGCTCGCGCCCGAATTTTGCCAGCAGCCCTTCCGTCACCTTGAACGCGCCGCCGTAAACACCGATATCTTCGCCCATCGCGACAACTGTGGGGTCGCGGTCCATCTCCTCGAAGAGCGCCCGGCGGATGGCCTCGAGCATGGTGATCGTCGCCACTAGCGTCTTCTCCGTTTATCCCGAGGATTGTTGCGCGGATTGTCCCTGGCCTCGCGCACGAAAGCCTTGTCCTTCGGACCGCGGCCAAACGGAACGCGCAATGCGGCCGCTTCTTCGATGTCGACTTTCGGCTCAGTCTTCGGCGCAACCGGCTTCACCAACGGTTTGGCCGCGTGCTTTTCGACCGGCGCCGTGCGCTTGCCTCCGTTGCCGGCCGCAGCGACTTCCTTGGCGCCGGGAATTTCGCCCTCGAGCCCGCCGAAGCCTTCCACTGTCCACGCTGCTTCGATGCTGGACTTCGGCGGCATGACTTCTTCCTTGGAGCGCTTCCAGTCGGCTTCAATTGTGTGGCACCCATCACAGTAGACACCTCGCTCCGCGAGTTCCGGCGGAGGCGACGGGGAATCCTCGGCGAATTTCTGCTCCACATCGAGTTCGCGTTCGATGCGTGCGTCAATTTCCGATTTCTTCT
Source organism: uncultured Acidobacteriota bacterium (assembly GCA_963737205.1). GTDB lineage: Bacteria > Acidobacteriota > Terriglobia > Acidiferrales > UBA7541 > Palsa-295. The sequence goes on from CAVTRV010000001.1 coordinate 4,648, forward strand.
TCGCGTCCCAGACCTTGTTTTCGGTCAGATATTTCTCAAACAGAGTGATGGGGTCGCGCGCCTTCCAGTGCTCGAACATTTCCTTGGGCACGTATTCCGCAGGGTCGTGTTGCGCGTGTCCCTTCATGCGCATCGTTTTCACTTCGATGAGCACGGGACCATTGCCCGCGCGGCAATCGTCCACGGCATCCTTGGTGGCGCTGTAGACGGCGAGCACGTCGTTGCCGTCCACCGTCTTGCTGGTGATCCCGTACGCAAGCCCGCGATCCGCCAGGTTCTTCAGCGGAACCTGCCGCGATACCGGAGTCGAATATGCCCACTGATTGTTTTCGAGAATCAAGACGAACGGCGCGCGCTGAGCCGCCGCAAAATTCAGGCCCTCGTGAAAAGCGCCCGTCGAGCTGCCGCCGTCGCCGATCCACGTGAGCGTCACGATATTCTGGCCGAGGTATCTTCCGGCCATTGCGACTCCGGTCATCACCGGAATCAAATCGCCGAGCATGGATATCGGCGAAACCGTGTGCCGCACCTTCAAATCGCCAAAATGGCTCGTGCCGTCCTTGCCGAGGGTGGGCGACGTGAATTTCGCCATGTGCTGCGTGAAGATGTCGCGCGGCTTGAAGCCCTTCACCAGCAGCGCGCCGATATTGCGAATCATGGGAGCCAGCCAATCGCGCGGCTCGAGCGCATATGCGCTGCCCACCGAAACCGCTTCCTGTCCCAGGCTCGAATACAGGCCGCCCACGATCTTGTTCTGCCGGAAGAGCCGCACCATGCGCTCTTCGAGCTGCCGGTTGAGCTGCATGAAATAATAAAGCTCGATTTGCTGCTCTCGCGTCAGCGGACGAATCATACCCGGCTCTCCTTCACAGCTTCCGCGTGCGCGCGTGCGTTCTCAAACGGTTCTGGCGGGAGATTGCTGCCCGCTATCGCTTCTTCCAACTGGCGAGGAGTCACGAAGACCATCTCTCGTTCAAACACTTCTCCAAAGTGAAACGCGAGGCGGCGGCGAACCTCTTCGCCGCGTATCGCGCGGCCCAGAATACGTTCCAGCGATGTGGCGCGCCGATCCGCAATCCCGCAGGGCACAATCAAGTCGAAATAGCGAAGGTCCGTCGACACGTTATATGCAAAACCGTGAGACGTGACCCACCGGCTCAGACGTACGCCCAGCGCCGCGAGTTTCTCTTCGCCCGCGTCCGACTCGACCCAAATCCCGTGCCGCCCATCGGCTCGCCCCGCGCGAACGCCGAAGTCCGCCGTCGCGCGAATCATCGTTTCCTCGAGTTGTTCGACGTACCAGCGGACATCGCGGCGATGCTGGGTCAAATCGAGAATCGGATATCCGACGATCTGTCCGGGGCCATGATACGTGATATCGCCGCCGCGGTCCGTTGGCTGAAATTCCACGTTCATCTGGGCGAGAAGGTGGTCACTCGCGCGCAGATGCTCCATTTTGCCGTTGCGGCCCAGGGTGATCACGTGAGGGTGCTCGCAAAAAAGCAGCACGTCCGGCACAGCGCCGCTCTTGCGCGCCTCCACCAGCCGGCGCTGCAATTCGAGCGCCGCCGTGTACCGGACGACCCCCAGGTTGGCCACCCAGCACATTCTTGCGCTTTGCGTCATATTCGCCATCGTCAGCAGCCCGTGAGTTCCCGTCAAATACCCGGTAGTTAAGGTGTCCGGTCCGCATCCTCCAGAGCTTCTGCTATCGCATTCAAAAACGTCTGGTCTATATCAAGTTGGAATACGAGCCTAGTTCCCCGGGCAAAATCATTTTGCGCAGTGCCGTCAACAGTGACATGTCCTTTTCCGTCGCCACTGAATTCCAGAGCGATGTTGGGTTCCTGGGACTCCAATTCCACCGTTCCGACAAGGTCGTGCCGGAGCTGACGAATCTCCTGAGCGAAGCGTGTCAACTCGCCGTCTCTGAATGTCGCTCTGGTTCGTCCGTGCCAACAATCGGAGCGAATATCGATATCTGCATTGAGCCAGCCCACAGAGTCGCGGCCAGTAGGGATGATCGAAACGTGGTCTCCACCTTCGCTGCCGATCAGAACCCTTCCGCATTCAGTCATCTTGCAAACCACCAACTACTCCCGAACTAAAAATTGATCGCCAGGCCGCGCACGGCATTGAACGCATCGCCCATCGCTTCCCAAACCGTGGGATGCGCGTGAATGACGGCGCCCATGTCGTCCAGCGTAGCTTCCAGGTTCAGCGCCGTCGTAGGCTCCGCCAGAATTTCTGTCGCCAGCGGCCCAATCGCATGGACGCCGAGAATCTCGCCGTACTTCGCCTCGGCCACCACCTTGATGAACCCCTCGTGCATGCCGAGAATCGTCGCCTTGCTATTTGCGATGAACGGGAATTTGCCCGTCTTCACGTCGAAGCCGGCCTCGCGGGCCTGCTTCTCGGTGAGGCCGACCGAGCCGATCTGCGGCTCGCAGTACGTCGCGTTCGGGCAGCGCTTGCGGTCAAACGGCTGCACCTCTTTGCCCGCCATGCGACCGACCGCGATGATTCCTTCCATCGAAGCCGCATGCGCTAGCTGAGGCAATCCCGCGACGATATCGCCGATGGCGTAGAGCTTCGGCTCATCCGTTTCCAGGAACGCGTTCGTGTGGATATAGCCGCGCTCGACCTTCGCCTTCGTCTTTTCGAGTCCGATATTTTCGGTGAGCGGGCGGCGGCCCACGGCAATCAACACCTTCTCGGCGCTGACCGTTTGGGCCTTCCCCTCTTTGTCGGTAAACGCAACGCTCGCGCCGTTCGCGTCCTTCTTCACCGAGGTGACCTTCGCCCCCGTCTCGATTCGCATTCCCTTCTTCTTGAAAGCTTTTTCGAGCTCCGGCGAAATGTCCTCATCCTCTAGCGGCACAAGGCGCGGCATCGCTTCGAGAAGCGTCACTTCCGTGCCGAACGTACGAAAGATCGAAGCAAACTCGACGCCGACTGCCCCGCAACCGACCACGACCATGGACTTGGGAATCGCTTGCATCGTGAGAATTTCGCGGTTCGTCAGGATCGTCTTGCCGTCAATCTCCACGCCAGGAAGCGATCGGGCTTCCGAACCGGTCGCGATCATGGTGTACGTCGTCTCGATCTCCGTCGTCTTGCCGTCCTTCTCCACCGAAACGCGACCTGGACCCGCGATTCGCCCCCATCCGGTGATCGTCTCCACTTTGTTCTTCTTGAAGAGAGACGCGATTCCCAGCGAGTGTTTCTTTACGATTTTGTCTTTGCGCGCGAGTATCGCGGGCCAGTTGATGCCCACGTCTTTTACTTCAAAGCCGAACTCCTCCGCCCGCTTGAAATAGTCGTATATATCGGCGTGGTGCAAGAAGACTTTCGTGGGGATACATCCGACGTGCAGGCAGGTGCCGCCGAGAAAAGGGTCTTTCTCGACGACCGCCGTCTTCAATCCCCACTGCCCGGCGCGAATCGCGGCAACGTAGCCTCCCGGGCCGCTACCAATGATCACCAGATCATATTTGGCCAAACCAATCCTCCGCTAAGTTCTTGTTTCCGACAGGCCGCTCGACGCGGGCCGTGTAGCGCTTTGCGCTAAGAATGTCATCCTTTAGATGATTGAAGGACGGATACGATTGCGGCTCTTCCCAGGTCGTCGCAAAGAGATGATTTTAGCAGCCGCACCCGGCCCCCGCAACCAAAGCCTCGGATGCAAGCCAAGAAATCGCGAAAACAGCCGGCGGAATCCTTTCGGGGCGACGCGGCATCTATGTTCCGCGCGGTGTCAATTGATGGCTCAGGGTGAGCGCTCAGGGAACGTCCTGAGAACGCTCTAGCGAAGGATTCGGCTGCGCCCTTGATGCCGGTCTTCGCACATGCTTGATGTCACTGATTTGACAACGCGAGAGAGCATCGGTAAAATCGTGCGTTTTGGGTGAACTAATTGGGCCTCTCTGGGAGATGTGGGGACTTAGCCATGGATAAGAAACGTCTCGACTACTACAAAAAGAAGCTGGTGACCCGGCGTGAAGAGCTCCTGCGCGGCATTGCGCGCACCGAGCAGGAAGGCCGGGAAGCCGACGAAGATCCCACGGTGGATCTTGCTGACAAGGCTGCCAACTCCTACACCAAGGAATTCCTCTTCGGGCAAACGCACAACGACCGGTCGCTCTTGCAGCTTGTCGACGATGCCCTCGTGAGGATTCGCGAGAGCGAATTCGGCGAGTGCATTTCCTGCCACGAGGAGCTGCAGCAAAAGCGTCTCGAGGCGGTGCCGTGGACCCGTTACTGCCTCGCTTGCCAGGAAAAGAAGGAACAGGGCCTGCTCTGAGCGATCTCCCCGTTGGCCGCGACCATCGCGGGCAGCCGAATGTCGCGGTGAAAAGTCAGTAATTCTACGATCTATTCCGGCTCCTGCGTTTGAGGTAGGGTCCCCCAGACCCTTCACTCGAACGCAACGTGATCCTTCGCACCGCACTCGACGCGCTGTCATCGGTTCTCTTTCCGGCGCCTTGCCGGCTCTGCGGGACGGCTCTCACGAACGCGAGCCGCATCCCCATTTGCAGGCAATGCCTCGACGGCTTCGTGTCGATTCCGGAACCGATGTGCCAGAGTTGCGGGCGTCCATTCGTTTCGCCGGTGGCTGCCGACGCGATGCAGCCGTTGTGCCGGTTGTGTCGCGCAAAGTTTTACGGCTTTCAGCGGGCGCGCAGCTACGCTGTGTACGATGATGCGCTCTCCAGCGCCGTCGTGCTGCTGAAATACGAAGGCGTGCGGCGGCTGGGCGAGTGGTTCGCGGGTCGGCTGGCCGAGATGGTGGAGCGCGACCCCAAAGCGTGGCAGGTCGATCTCGTCGTCCCAGTTCCGCTTCATCCCGACCGCCTCCGCGAGCGCGGCTACAACCAGGCCGAATTGATAGCCCGGCCGCTGGCAAAGCGGCTGGGGCTGAAATTCGGTTCCTATCTCCTGGTGCGCACCCGGCCCCGCCCGGCGCAGTTGGTGCTCTCCCGAACCGAGCGATGGACGTCGGTACGTGGCGCCTACGGCATCCGCGAAGGAGCCAGGGTTGACAACCTGCGCGTTCTGCTGGTAGATGATGTATTGACGATCGGCGCCACGCTTGACTCCTGTTCGCGGGCGCTTGAGAAGGCTGGCGCGGCCGCGGTTCTGGGGTTGACGGTGGCAAGGGTCCTCCCCGGATGGTCCCGCCAGAGCACAAAGCAGCAGTCGGACCCGCCTGGGCCGTGAAACCAGCAGCCCGTCGGAAGCATCTTCTTAGTATCTCGGAGAGTTGGCCTAGCTAAAGGCGGACTGAATGGACAACCGGCTTAAGGGTATCCTGCGTCCCCGGCCTACCGTCGGGTTGGGTGGCGTCGCGCCGGACCATGTCGTTGCCAGGCCGGTGAACTCGCCGGCTTCGCGCCCCTCCGTGATGCAGGCCCCGGTGCTGGTGCTGAACGCCACATTCGAGCCCATCAATGTGACTGCGGTTCGCCGCGCGCTCGTGCTCATGCTGAAGGGCGTTGCCCAGGCGGAAGAAACCAACCACACCGAAGTTCACTCGACGTCGAAGTCCGTCCAGGTTCCTTCCGTAATTCGCCTGCTCACGTACCGTCATATCCCACAGCAGAGCCGGGCGCTTTCCCGGAAGAATATTCTCTTGCGGGATCGGAACACGTGCCAGTTCTGCGGCGCTGCGTTCCCTGCGTCCGAGCTGACGCTGGATCACGTGATGCCGCGCTCGCGCGGAGGCCGCTCGTCGTGGGAAAACCTGGTTGCGTGCTGCTACGCGTGCAATAACCGCAAGGGCGATCGCACGCCCGAGGAGGCTGGCCTGAAATTGCAGCGCCGGCCGCGGCCCTTCACGCTGCATACCTCGCGTCAACTGATGCGCCTGATCGGGCACCGGGACGAGAAGTGGCGCAAGTATTTGTTCTACTAGGGATTCCGGCCTACTAGAAATTCCGAGAAAAAGCCTTCGCGTGCAATTTTTAAACGAGTGCAACCTTTCTCTGCGCGAAGCGTCTAATTGATTAAATCACTTCTAGGACACACCCCGGGAAGTGGCGCTGGTTCACTCCAGACCGCTTCCCTTCTTTTTTTCTGCGTGGCACCAGGAAGAGGGCCTATTGGCGGAAAACCACTTTTACCCCGCGCCGCCAGTTCTCGTTAATGCCGATTCGCGTGACGTGAATCTCTGAAGATAAGTACTTGAGCAAGGTGTCTGTCGCAGAGTGAAAACGCAGCCCGGGCGCCACGAGCCAAATGAGCGGCGGTTCCTGGCTAAGTTCAACGCCGGTGAAGTAGCCGTTGCCCTGAAAATCGCCCGCTCGCTGGTGGCGGCGCACTCGCAGCCAATAGTCGACGGCCTGCATCGGCATCTGAATGTCCTCCGACGCTTTCAGCTCGATCACCACGAGCCGACCCCGCAAGGTCACTCCCAGCACGTCCAGCACGCCCCGATCGCCGGCAGCCAGCGCGGGAACTTCCGAGTACAAATAGCGAGGATCGAGTTGCGCGTCCACTCGCGACGGGTCTTCCATCACGAGCGTTTCGAGCCACCGTTCCGGAGCCGCGCGGTACAACGGATGATTCGTCTCGGTGGCAAGCGAACTGCGGTGCAGGTCCGACTCTCGAATCAGACGCTCCAGCCGGGGCTGGGTTCGCTCGGTGAGCCTTTCTCCCGCGTCGTTCAGCCCGAAGGTAACTCCTTCGCGCGTCCAGCGCGCGAACTCGAGACCACGAAAGCAGAGACTCACTTCGTTCGTGCCCGCAACGATCCGAGGCGCAGCACTCCGGGCGATTTCCGATGCGGCCGGAGCGAGCGCCCGCACGCGAGCAATGGCATTGGCCGCGCCCGCGAGAGCGGACTCAACGTCGCGGCGAGAGACCAGCCACGTCTCAAGGTTCCCCACATCCGCGGAATCCATCTTCTGGATTCGCGGGGACGCCTCGTTGAATTCGAAAACCTCGAGCCGCACTCCGGGAGCAAGGCCAAGCGCACGTTCGCGGATAAAGCGGCTGGTGCCCTCTGGAACGAAAACCCGCAACCCTTCCACAGGACGCTTGTTAGCGTGGCCGCGAGCCCAATCCAGCCACAAAACGCCAAACGTGAGGATGCCCTCGATGGCGGCGGAGTTTTCGCCCGGAGCGATGGCGATCAACGCGTGCTCGCGGCTTCCTTCGTGCATGCGTCCGCGAACGTAAACGCCGGAAAACGAGTGCTCGAGGTCGGGGGACGCCGTCAGCGAATCGACGACGGAATCAGGGAAACGCTCGGCAAGAAAACGGCGGAAGCGCGCTCGAAACTGTTCTCGTGTGACTCGGCCCGCCGCGCGCGGCGAATCGGTGCGAAGGAACTCGAGCCGCCCCGGCCTCGGGCGGCCGAACCGCTGCACTTCCAGGACGAGTCGCTCCGTGGATTGTTCTTTCACGCGCAGGATGCGCCGCGTGAGGTTCCGCTCGTCTGACCACAAATGGACGAGCGCCGATTTTCCGTTGCAGCGCAATTCGTAGTGCAGGGCCGAAAGAGCGGCCAGCCATTCGCCGTCCTCGCGGACCTCGACGGCTCCCGATCCCGCCAATTCACCCAAAGCGCGGTCTAATGCGGCCCAATCGTCCATAGACAAACCGCCGTTCGTTTAGAAACAGAACTTCAACCCTTACTGCAGCACCAGCCCGGTAACGCGGATCGTAGGATACTGCTGATTCCATTCCGCCGGAATATGCTCCAGGGTAACTTGAAAGCCGCGATGCTCTCCGGCCCCTAGCGGCGCATTCGCGGGCGTCACCAGTTGTTCCGTATCACGCAGAATCACCTGATTGAAGGGATCGTGAAACTCCATCGTCACTTCCAGGGTGCGAATGGACCGCGAGCCCGCGTTCGTCACCGCTCCGGCAACATACGTGAATTCCTGGTTCAGCATATTCGTGGCGCGCGCCATCGTGATGTTGTCGAAATGAATCTCGCTCGCGTACGCTTGTTCGACGGGACCGAATGGCAACTTCGCCGAGGCAGCGGCTGACTCGTGCGAACGCGCGTACCGCGATATTCCCACCGCGCACGCAACCACGATAACGAGCCCCGCGACGAATGCCGCCGGAAACTGCCTGCCTTCGTCTCGTCTCGCTGTTGGTTCCGGCTCCATCTGCGTTCCTGGAACTTATCGCCCGAACGACAATCGCAGGATCAGGGGTGCGGGCAGGCCCGCTGCCTCCATGCGCTTCTGCACCGCTTCGATGTTGTAAGGCACGCGCCAGAATTCGACGGAATGATTCGGGAGATCGGCAATCGCGAACGCCGCGCGCGTGTCTCCATCCCTCGGCTGGCCGATCGAGCCGGGATTCAACATATAGGTCGTGCCCGCCTCGATCGTCAAAGGCGCAAACAGGTTGCCGCTCGGCTTGAAATGAAGCGCGTCCACTTTTTCGTCTCGCAGAGTGAAACCGCCCTGAAGATGCGTGTGCCCGAAGAAGGTCACGGCAGACGGCGCGTCCAACAGGCTCGCGATCGCTTGCGCCGGAGCAAACACATACTCGTCCTCATCGTGAATCGCTCCGTGCACCACGTGAAAGCCATCCACCAAAAGCGGGCCGGTGGGCAGCTTTTCCAGCCACTCGCGATTTTCGGGCCGAAGATGGTCGCGCGTCCAAACGGCTGCGGTTCGAGCCACGGGATTGAAATCGTCGGCGTTCGCCAGACCGCTGCCTGCTTTGTCGTGATTTCCGCGAATGGTCACGGCGTCCAGAGAACGCACGCGGTCGATCACTTCGTTCGGATCGGGGCCGTATCCGACCACGTCTCCGAGGCAGACAGCTTTCTCCCAATGGCCCTTCGCGGCATCCAGAGCCGCGTCGAGAGCTGTCACGTTCGCGTGTATGTCGCTAAGGATTAGATAGCGCATTGGGGCGCTCTCATCGAGAGGAAGCGGATTATAGTCAAACCGGGCTCCGGTTGCACGAAATCAAGCCGCCCGCGGGGCGCCATCGGCAGGCGTCACCGAATCAGCATACAATCGCCGTAACTATAAAAGCGATACCCTGATTCCAGCGCATGCCGGTACGCGGCCAGAACTCGCTCCCGCCCCGCAAACGCAGCCACCAGAGCCAGCAAGCTGGATCGCGGCAGATGGAAGTTTGTCAGGAGTTGGTTCACCACTCGAAACGGCTTGCCGGGGTAAATAAATATGCCCGCTTCGCGCCGTCCCGCGACAATCAGTTTCGCGCTTTCGGCATTCTTCTCCGCGCAATCTTCGAGAGCCCGCACAACCGTGGTTCCAATCGCCAGAATGGGACGCCCGGCCCGTCGCGCCTGCTCGATTGCATCTGCGGCGGACTCGGAAATCACGTAGCTTTCCTTGTGGATAGGGTGCTCTTCCAAACGCTCGGTGCGAACCGGCTCGAATGTTCCCAGTCCGACGTCGAGAGTGATCTCCGCGATTTCGATTCCCCTGTCGCGGAGCCGCTTCAGGATCTCAGGAGTGAAGTGCAGGCCGGCCGTGGGCGACGCGACGGCCGCTCCCTCGCGAGCATAGACCGTTTGGTAGCGCTCGCGGTCGAGCGGCTCATCGGCGCGCTTGATGTACGGCGGCAAAGGTATGTGCCCCAGGCGGCCCAGCAGCTCGTGGAAATTGCCCCTCGAGCGGAAGCGAAGAATTCGCAGGCCAAACTCACCCCGGCCTTCCACTTGTGCTTCAAGCTCGCCTTCGCCGAAAACAATCTGCTCGCCGGTCGGCACCTTCCTGCCCGGCCGCACCAGCGCTTCCCACGTATCGCTCGATATCTGGCGCACGAGCAGAACCTCTATCGCGGTTTGCAGGAACTCCTGTCGTGCCGGGTTGTTTTGCCCCAACTGCTGGGCGTGGATGCCTGCGCGCCGTCCGAAGAGCCGCGCTGGAAGCACTCGCGCGTTATTGATAACCAGAAGCTCGTCGCCGCGCAACAACTCCGGAAGCTCGCGGAACTCGCGGTCCTCGCGCTCGCCCGTGCTTCGGTCGAGCAGGAGCATTCGCGAAGCGTCGCGCTCGGCAGGCGGCCGCTGCGCGATTCGCTCGGGAGGCAACTCGTAATCGAAATCGCTGAGATTCATTGGTTCACGGCGCCGAAAGCGCGCTTCGGCGCGAACAACATTGGCACGAGGCTTTCAATTGTGCTAAGAGAGCATCGCCGCCGGGCGAGCCGCTACCGACTGGCTCCCATCGAAACGCCTGTTCGATTACGAGGATTATGGCGTTCCGGGAGCAGGCCCTGGTTATTGTAGCGAATCACCCAGCCGGCTTGTTCGCGAGGCGCTCGAACGTGGCAGAAGGTTCAGTCGTCATCAGCCCGCGAGGCGTTGAACGCCTGCGCGCCGGGCATTTGTGGATTTATCGCAGCGACGTGCGGTCCGCGGAGGCTGAGGCCGGCGCCATCGTCCGCCTCACCGACGAGCGGGGGCGCTTTCACGGCCGCGCTTTCTATAGCGACAAATCGCAAATCGCCATCCGGCTCATCACGCCTCACGACGTGCCGGTCGACCGCGCGTTTTTCACACAACGCTTCCAACGCGCCGCCGAGTTTCGCAAACGAATCGTCGAAAACACGGAAGCCTACCGCCTCGTTTATGGCGAAGCGGATTTGCTCTCCTCTCTCGTCGTCGATCGCTATGGCGATTATCTCGTCATCCAGACATTAAGCCAGGGAACCGAACGCCAAAAGGACCTTTTCGTTCAAATTCTCGTCGAGCTTTTTTCTCCCAAAGGCATTCTCGAACGAAATGACCCCAGGGTACGATTGCTCGAAGCGCTCGACCAGCGCGTGGGCGTTCTCTATGGCGAGATTCCGCCCGAGATCGAAGCCAAGGAAAATGGCATCTCGTTCATTTATGACCTGCAGAAAGGGCAGAAGACCGGCGCCTTCCTCGACCAGCGCGAGAACCACTGGGCAGCCCGCCGATATGCCACCGGCGAGGTGCTGGACTGCTTCAGCTATCAGGGCGGCTTCGCGCTGACCGTGGCCGGGAACTGCGAGCACGTCGAAGGCATCGACATGGCGCCCGCGGCCGTCGAAGCCGCAAAGCGCAATCAAGCGCTGAACTCGATCTCGAACGTGCACTTTCGGGAGGGAAACACGTTCGACATCCTCAAGGAATACGACGACGCTGGTCGCCGGTTTCAGGCTGTGATCCTCGATCCCCCCGCTTTCGCGAAAAACCGCGACAGCATCCCTGCGGCCCATCGCGGCTACAAGGAGATCAACCTGCGCGCCCTCAAGATTCTCGCGCCGGGCGGCTTCCTCATCACCTGCTCCTGTTCCTACCACATCACCGAAGCCCTTTTCCTTCAGATCATTGCGGAGGCTGCGAACGACGCCCGCAAGACGATCGCGGTGGTCGAGCGGAGGACCCAGGCCGAAGACCACCCCATCCTGCTTACCATGCCGGAGACGCACTACCTCAAGTGCTTGATTCTGAGGGTCTTAAGCTAGAGAATCGCAGTGTTTGTCAATTCTCCCACGGTCTGTAACTGTATGAAAACGTGTCGGTAAGAAATAACTTGACATTGATACGCTAAGATTATATTATCCGTTAGCGCTAACATAGCGAGAACAACTTCGAGGGAGGAAATCAATCATGAATTCAATCGCACGATTCCGGAACTTCTCAGCGTTCCAGGATCAGCTCAACCGTATCGTGGAATCAAGTCTCAAGGGCAGCCCGGACAATTCGGCCCTCACAACGTGGGCTCCGGCTGTCGACATCTATGAGACCGAGAACGACTTGGTGCTCAAGGCTGACTTGCCGGAAGTCGCCGAGAATGACATCGACATCCGTGTTGAGAACAACATGCTGACGATTCGCGGCGAGCGGAAGCTCGAAGAGAGCGTGAAGGAAGACAATTACCTGCGCGTCGAGCGCGCGTATGGCTCCTTCAGCCGTAGCTTCAGCCTGCCGACCACGGTGGACACCGAGTCCATCAAGGCAAATTACAAGAATGGCGTGCTCACAGTCGAGCTCCCGAAGCGCGCTGAATCGAAGCCGAAGCAAGTGAAGATCAACGTGACGAACGGCCGCAACTAAGCGAGTTGCGCGTTCGAACGAGGGGGCCGGTGGAATCTTCCGCTGGCCCCTTTTGTTGTGTGGACTTTTTGTATTGGGAAATCATCTGATAGATGAAGCGGCGCCTCTTCAATGGCCGCCGATTTTGTATCTCTAGTGGGAAAGTGAGAAAATCCGATCATGGTTCGAATGGACAAGCTGACCGTCAAGGCCCAGGAGGTCTTGCAAGCGGCGCAGGAGATGGCCTCCCGCTCCGGTCAGCAGCAAATTGAGCCGCTGCATCTGCTCTGGGCGCTGATCGCCCAGAATGACGGCGTGGTCCCGCCGCTCCTCGAGAAACTGGGCTCATCGCCCACGCAGCTTGCGTCCGAAACTGAGAAGCAAATTCAGCGCCTGCCGAAGGTGTCGGGAGTTTCCGACCAATTCCTAAGCAAGGCGGCCAACGGGGTCCTCGAGCGCGCTTTCGAAGAAGCGCAGAGCCTGAAGGACGAGTACGTCTCCACCGAACACATCCTGCTCGGCATCACCGACGTAGAGCGTGACCCCGCCGCCCATCTCCTCGCGCGCGCGGGAGTCACCCACGACACAATTCTCCAGGCCATGACGGCCATTCGCGGAAGCCACCGCGTCACCTCGCAGAATCCGGAAGCGACCTACCGCGCCATCGAGCAGTACGGCCGCGACCTCACCGATCTCGCTCGCCGCGGAAAGCTGGACCCGGTGATCGGCCGCGACGAAGAAATTCGCCGCGTCATGCAGATTCTGGCGCGCCGCACGAAAAACAATCCTGTGCTGATCGGCGAGCCCGGCGTCGGCAAGACGGCCATCGTCGAAGGCCTCGCGCAGCGCATTGTATCCGGCGACGTCCCCGAGGTTCTGAAACCGAAGCGAATCGTTGCCCTGGACTTGGCGGCGCTCGTCGCGGGCGCGAAATATCGCGGCGAATTCGAGGATCGCCTGAAGGCCGTTCTGAAGGAAGTAACCGAATCCGAGGGCCAAATCATTCTGTTCATCGACGAGTTGCATACCCTCGTCGGCGCCGGAGCCGCGGAAGGCTCGATGGACGCCTCGAACATGCTGAAGCCGGCGCTGGCGCGCGGCGAACTTCGCGCCATCGGCGCCACCACGATCAACGAATACCGCAAGTACATCGAGAAAGACCCGGCCCTCGAGCGCCGCTTCCAGCCGGTGAATGTGGGCGAGCCGTCGGTGGAAGACACGATTGCGATTCTGCGCGGCTTGAAGGAACGCTACGAAGTTCATCACGGCGTGCGCATCAAAGACGCCGCCATCGTCGCGGCCGCCATGCTGTCGCAGCGATACATCACCGACCGTTTCTTGCCCGACAAAGCAATCGACTTGATCGACGAAGCCGCCGCCGGCCTCCGCATGGAGATCGATTCCCTTCCCCAGGAAATCGATGTTATCGAGCGCCGCGTCATGCAGCTCGAAATCGAGCGCCAGGCTCTTCGCAAGGAAAGCGACGAGCACTCGCGAGCGCGCCTGAAAGAAATCGAGCGGGAACTGAGCACGCTGCGCGAACAGTCGAATGCGCTGAAGGCCCGCTGGCAGACGGAAAAGGAAGCGATCGGCCGCATCCGCAAACTGAAAGAACAGATCGAGCAGTTGAAAGTGGAAGAGCAAAAGGCCGAGCGCGCCGGCGACTTGTCGCGCGTTGCCGAAATTCGCTACGGAAAGCTCGCCACTGCCGAGAAGGAAGTGAAAGCCGCGCAGGAGCATCTTGCGCAACTGCAAAAAGATCATCCGATGCTGAAGGAAGAAGTCGGCGAGGAAGAAATCGCGAAGATCGTCGCCAAGTGGACTGGAATCCCGGTGGGCCGCTTGCTGGAAGGTGAAATCCACAAGCTGGTCCACATGGAAGAGAGGCTCCGCCGGCGCGTAGTCGGCCAGGATGCTGCGCTTGCCAGCGTCGCGAATGCGATTCGCCGCAGCCGCTCCGGCCTGAGCGATCCCAATCGCCCGATCGGATCGTTCCTCTTCCTCGGCCCGACTGGCGTGGGCAAGACGGAGCTTGCGCGCGCGCTTGCCGAATTCCTTTTCGATGACGAGCGCGCCATCATTCGCCTCGATATGTCCGAATACATGGAAAAGCACTCCGTGGCCCGCATGATTGGCGCGCCTCCGGGATACGTGGGCTACGAAGAAGGCGGCCAGTTGACCGAGCAGGTTCGCCGCCGCCCATATTCCGTCGTCCTGCTTGACGAAATCGAAAAGGCGCACCCAGACGTGTTCAACGTTTTGCTGCAGATTCTCGAAGACGGCCGCCTCACGGACGGCAAGGGCCGCACCGTCGATTTCCGTAACACCGTCATCATCATGACGTCGAACGTCGGCTCGACGGCGATTTTCGAGTTGGCGGCGAAGGACCCGAAGAAGGCTCGCGAGGCGGCGATGGGCGCGCTGCGCGAATTGTTCCGCCCCGAATTCTTGAACCGCATCGACGACATCGTGATGTTCCTCCCCCTGGGCAAGGAACAGATCGAGCGGATCATCGAATTGCAGCTCGAGAATCTGAAGAAGCGGCTTGCCGAGCGGCAGGTGGTGATCGAGCTGAAGCCCGCGGCGAAGACGTTGTTGTTCCGCGAAGGCTACGACCCGGCATACGGCGCGCGCCCCATGAAGCGCGCCATCCAGCGCCTGATACAAGATCCGCTCGCGCTGCGTATTCTAGATGGAGAGGTTTTGCCGGGCGATACGGTTGTGGTCGACGCGGATCCAGGCAGCGAGGAAATGAAGTTTACGCGACGAGCGGCAAAGGCAGGCGCGGCCAGATAGCGCCAGGGAAAACAAAATGAAAACGTTTAAGACGGCATTTTTGCTTACGGCTCTCACGCTCCTGCTGATGGCGATTGGAGCCGCATTTGGCGGGCGCGGCGGCATGACGCTCGCGCTCGGCGTCGCCATTGTGATGAACGGCGTCGCCTACTTCTTCTCGGACAAGATTGCTCTGAAGTCCGCCGGGGCCCAGCCCATCAGCCGCGAGCAGGCGCCCAGACTCTACTCCGTGATGGAACGGCTCGCCGCCAAGGCCAACATCCCTGTGCCCAAGCTCTTCATGATCCCGCAGCCCGCGCCCAATGCGTTTGCGACGGGACGAAATCCGAGTCACGCCTCCGTCGCCGTCACGCAGGGTTTGATGGACTTGATGAACGACGACGAACTCGAGGGCGTGATCGCGCACGAGCTCTCGCACGTCCGCAACTACGACATCCTCACCTCCTCGATCGCCGCAACTCTGGCTGGCGCCATCACGTGGGTGGCGAGAATGGGATACTGGTTCGGCGGCGGCCGCCGGCGCAGCAACGGGCTTGTCGGACTCTTGATGCTCATCCTGGCTCCCTTGGGGGCTGTGCTTCTGCAACTCGGAATTTCGCGTCAACGCGAGTATCAGGCGGACGCATCTGGCGCAAGGATGGTCGGGCACCAGTACGGTCTCATCAGCGCCCTCGAAAAGCTGGGCGCGTACAACAAGCGAATCCCCATGGATGTCCCGCCAACTACATCAGCGCTGATGATTGTGGCTCCGCTCTCCGGCGGTGAGATGTTTTCCCGGCTGTTCAGCACGCACCCGCCATTGGCGGATCGGATCGCCGAGTTGCGGAACATGACCATAACTCGATAGCTGCCGAGCCGATGTAGTTCTAGTACCTGCTCAGGATGCTCCCTGAAGTGGTGTGTTTCGACCACGCAGAAAACATTACGCCCGCGTAAAAATTGCAGCATATAGCAAGTCGCACACAGCGCCATCCGCACCAATGGCGTAGCCCAACCCCATTACATTTAGCGGCTTACAGACAATGGCCGCGGCTGGCGTCATTTGGTTCCGCGCGTGCTCCTCCAGTACGCTGCAAGGGAATTTTACGGAGGATTACGAAGATGAGCGAAGAAAGAGATCTGATCGTGCAAGAAGCGGCTGCGCCCCGTTGGATCGGGATCGTGGTGGTCGCGCTGGCCGTCGTTTCATTGGTGGCGCTGGGTGCCGGCTGGACCGCTTCAAACCGGTCAAAAGCCTTGGAGCAGAGCCTGGCCAACCAGTCGCAGCAAGTGAAGCAGGACGAAGACGTGCTGGGACAGCGGCTCGCGAAGGCTGAGGACACGAATGCGCAGCTCCAAGGCGAGCTCAGCGTCGTGACCGACAAGATGAAGCTCACGCAGGGCGAGCTGAACAAGGCTCGCGCGCAGGCCAAGCAGATCAAGGATGACGATGCCAAGGAGCTTTCGGATCTGCAGAACAACCTGAACGGGCAGCTCGCGACCAAAGCCAGCGTTGATGACGTGAACAAAGTCGGCACGGACGTCGATGGCGTCAAGACCGATCTCGAGTCGACGAAGAACAGTCTCAACATGGCCCGCGGCGAGTTCGGAACGCTCATCGCCAAGAATCATGACGAGATCGACGAACTCCGTCGCCTCGGCGAACGCGATTATTACGAGTTCACGATCGCCAAGAAGGGCGAACGCGAGAAGGTGGGAGACATGATGGTCGAGCTCCGCGGCGTCAACCCTAAGAGGAACATCTACACGGTGGCTCTCTATGTTGATGATGCTCGCTACGACAAGAAGAACCGCTCGGTGAACGAGCCCATCTACTTCTTCACGCGCGGCAACGGCCATGCGCCGCTTGAGTTCGTCGTGAACAATGTGGGCAAGGACAAGATCACCGGCTATCTGAGCGTGCCGAAGGCTCAAGCGACACACGCCCAGACTTCGGGTAACTAAGAAGGGAAATAAACTGCCGCCCCCTGGCGGGTAGCGGCGCAGGGTTAAGACAGGAAAGGGCGTCCCTCCCGAATATTCGGGGCGGGACGCCCTTTTCGCTTTTATTCGGCTCTCTTGATGGCCCGCATTTTGCGCGTCAGAAATTTCTTCGCCAGAGCGTTCAGTTTGTCGTGGGGGAGTTTCCCCTGTTCGTAGAGCTTAATGTTGGCTTTCGCCACCTTGCGGCGCCGGCGCTGCCGCCTCACCGCAAGATAACCCTTCTCATGAGACATTCATTCCTCCCGATAGCATGACGACTTAGCAACACCGATTGTAGCGGAGAAGGACAACTAAGCAAACACTCGCCCGGATTTTACCCGCGAGTTCAGGTAGCATGTTCGACCATGCCGCCCGTCGCCATCTACGCGAGTCGCATCCTCACCCCGCTTGAGGAGCTCAACGACGCCGTCATTCTCGTCGAAGGCAGCCGCATCGTCGCGATCGGCCATCGCGACCAGGTAACGGTTCCCGAGGGCGCGGTCGACTACGTCGCAGCCGGCATGACGGTGGTGCCGGGCTTCGTTGATATTCACATCCACGGAGCCGGCGGTCACGACGTGATGGAAGGAAACTCTCGCGCGCTGGATCGCGTCACGTCCACCGTCGCGCGCTATGGCACAACGTCCATCGTCGCCACCACGGTGACTGCGCCCACCGACGAGACGTGCAAGAGCCTGGAAGGCATCGCCCGCTACATTCGCAAGCACGAAAACCCGGAGGAGAACGGCCGCTTCGGCGCCGATATTCTTGGCATCCACCTCGAGGGCCCGTTCATCAGCAAAGCGCGCCGCGGCGTTCATCCCGTCGAATCGATCGCGAAGCCCTCGGTGGAGGTTCTCGGGCAA
The DNA here is from genome assembly GCA_963737205.1 of uncultured Acidobacteriota bacterium. Taxonomy (GTDB): domain Bacteria; phylum Acidobacteriota; class Terriglobia; order Acidiferrales; family UBA7541; genus Palsa-295. The sequence goes on from CAVTRV010000001.1 coordinate 22,279, forward strand.
TTTGTCGAAGCGGCTGACGGGCTCGTTCGCATGCTCACGGTCGCTCCCGAAGTCGCAGGCGGCCTGGAATTGGTCTCGCACGCTGCAGGCGTGGGGATCGTGGTGGGAATGGGCCATACCGACGCAACCTACGAGCAGGCGATGGACGGGATTCGCGCCGGCGCGCGTCACGCGGTTCATATGTTCAACGCGATGCGCCCGTTTATGCCCCGCGATCCCAGCGTCGTCGCCGCCGTGATGACCGATCCCGACGTGACGGCGGAAATCATCGCCGACCTCGTTCACGTGGCCGGACCTGCAATTCAAGTCCTGCTCGGCTCGAAAGGATTCGACACGGTTCTCGCCGTAAGCGACGGCACCGCCGCCACAGGCATGCCCGATGGAACGTACCGCCTGGGCACGCTCGAAGTTACGGTGCGCGACGGAGTCTGCCGCAATTCGGAAGGCAAGCTCGCAGGCAGCACGCTCACGCTCGACCGCGCGCTGCGCAATCTGGTCTCGCTGGGTGTGCCGCTGGTCGACGCGGTGCGAATGGCGACGATTCTGCCCGCCCGAAGGCTCGGCATCGCCGGGAAAAAGGGCATCCTCGCGGTGGGCTCCGACGCCGACCTGGTCGTGCTCACGCCCGACCTGCAAGTTGCCGGCGTGATGACCCGCGGCCACGGTCTCGTCTAGCCTTCAGGATTTTGGGGGATTTTCGCACGTTCCGAAGTTTGTAATCGATGTGAGCCGCATTTCATCGATCACAACTCACTACTCACCACTCACCACTCACTAATCATCACTCACCAATCACCGCTTCACCGGATTCAGCGGGATCTTCAATTCTTCGGCAAGCTGATAGGGATCGAAAGGGCTGCAGGCGAAGTAACGACCGTCAATTCCAATGGTGGGAACTTTCCGCCGGCCGTCATTGACGCGCATGACGAGGTCTTCAGCATCAGGCGTTTCGTCGATATTTACCTCGCGGAAGGCGACGCCGCGCTCGCGCAGGAACTGCTTCGCGCGCCGGCAATCGCAACACCAGCATGTGCTGTAGAGAGTCACTTCAGACATGTTTTTCTAATTCCTACCACAGGGACCCTGGGGTGAAAAGCTCCTTGAAGAACTTCGCATGCAATCGTTAACCATAGCCACTCAATTCGATGCTGCTGGGATGACCAGGATTCAGCCTCTAGCTCTTCGACGCCGCCTGCAAACGCGCTAGCGCGCGCGCGAGGTTCGTCGCCGCAACCTGCCAATCCACGTCCCCCGAACCTGCCTTCGAAAGTTGGGCCTGCGCTTCCTCCATTTTGGCGCGGCTTCGCGCGACGTCGATTTCATCCGCGCGCTCGGAAATCTCCGCGAGAATGATCACTCGATCGGGCAGCACCTCTGCATAGCCCTGCATCACCGTCAGGGAATGCGCCTCGCCGTTGGTGCGGTACGTGAGCACGCCGATGCCGAGCTCCGTGATCAGCGGCGCGTGTCCCGGCAGGACGCCCAGGTATCCGTCTTTCGCGGGCATCTCCAGCGACTTCACGTCCGCGTGCAGGACGAGCCGCTGCGGCGTCACCACTTCGAGTTCAATTTTCTCGGGTAACATTCGTCGGTTCCGTTTGCCACTCCACAACCAGATTGCAGTTTAGGGGGTCGGAGCTTTAGCTCCGACATCAGCCTCGCCCCCTCCCAGGGGTTTTAACCCCTGAAGCGCGCCACCTGGCTACGCCACGGCCGCAATCTTCTCCGCCTTCTCACGCACTTCTTCGATTGTTCCCACCATGTAAAACGCCTGCTCGGGCAAATCGTCATGTTTGCCTTCGACGATTTCCTTGAATCCGCGCACGGTGTCTTCCACCTTGACGTACTTCCCCTCGAGGCCCGTGAACTGCGCCGCAACGAACATCGGCTGCGAAAGAAACTTCTCGATCTTGCGCGCGCGCGCCACCGTCTGCTTGTCGTCGTCGGAAAGCTCTTCAATTCCCAGAATCGCGATAATGTCCTGCAGCTCCTTGTACCTCTGCAGCACCACTTTCACGCTTCGCGCCACGTTGTAGTGGTCCTGCCCGACGATGCGCGGATCGAGAATGCGCGAAAAGCTTGCCAGCGGATCCACGGCGGGATAAATGCCGCGCTCCACAATTTGCCGGCTGAGGTTCGTGGTTGCGTCGAGGTGCGTGAACGTAGCCGCCGGCGCCGGATCGGTGTAGTCGTCGGCAGGCACGTAAACCGCCTGCACGGACGTAATCGAGCCATGCTTTGTGGACGTGATGCGTTCTTCGAGCTCGCCAATTTCCGTATTCAGGTTCGGCTGGTAACCGACGGCCGACGGCATGCGGCCCAGCAGCGCCGACACTTCCGATCCCGCTTGCACGAACCGGAAAATATTGTCGATGAAAAGCAGCACGTCCAGGTGCTCGTCATCGCGGAAGTACTCCGCCACGGTCAGCCCGGTCAAGCCAACGCGCAGACGCGCGCCAGGCGGCTCCGTCATCTGCCCGTAGATCAGGGCGCACCGGGATTTCTGCGAGTCACCCGGGACCACGACTCCCGACTCCTGCATTTCGAGCCACAGGTCGTTGCCCTCGCGCGTGCGCTCGCCGACGCCTGCGAACACGGAAACGCCGCCATGCTTCAACGCTACGTTGTGGATGAGCTCTTGAATCAGCACCGTTTTGCCCACACCCGCGCCGCCGAATAGTCCGATCTTTCCGCCCTTCAGGTACGGCTCGATCAGGTCGACAACTTTGATTCCCGTCTCGAACATATCGAGAGTCGTCGATTGGTCTTCCAGCGACGGAGCGGGCCGATGAATCGGATATCGTTTGTCGGTCTTCACCTCGCCGAGCTTGTCCACCGGCTCGCCGAGCACGTTCAGCACGCGCCCCAGCGTCGCGCGACCCACCGGCACCATAATCGGCTCGCCCAGGTCCACCGCCTTCATTCCGCGCACCAATCCCTCGGTCGGCTTCATCGCCACGCAGCGGACACGTCCTTCGCCCATCTCCTGCTCGACCTCGGCAACAATGTCCAGCGGCTCAGGAACATCGAACCCTTCGCTCGTGATGCGCACAGCGTTGTGAATGAACGGCAGGTGGCCCTCTTCGAACAGAATGTCCACCACCGGCCCGATCACTTCGACAACGCGCCCCATTTTCATCTGCTGATTTGCCATTTGTTAGAGACTCCGTGATTCGTGATTCGTGACTCGTGACTCGTAAAAATCTACTTGTGTGCTGCAGTCGCTTTAAGCGAACGGCCCAACGCGCTGATTAGCTGCCCAACTGAGTCGCAAAGTGCTGACGCCTCTTCAAAGCGAGGGGCGGGAATGTAACCGAGATCCCGACTCAGCATCAGAAAGTACCGAACCTCCTCCATCTCGCCCGCCGCAATCTGCAAGGAGCGCAGAAGCTCTCCCGTTGTTCGTCTCCCAAAACCCTGGGCAATGTTCGCAGGTACGGATGCCGAAGCACGCCTCAGCTGCGAAACAATGCCAAACATCTCCGACCGCGGAAAACTCGCGGTCAACTTATAAACCAACAGCGCTAATTCGTGGCCTCTCTGCCAAACCGTCAACTCGGAAAAGGTTTTGATTTTCACGAGTCACGAGTTACGAGTCACGCCTTCGTGTCGGAACCACCAATCACCAATCACTAATCACCGCTTACTCTGCTGCCGACGCCGCACCGCTGACAATCTCGATCAATTCCTTCGTAATCCCTGCCTGGCGAATCTTGTTCATTTGGAGCGTCAATTTATCAATCAGCTCGCCTGCGTTGCGCGTTGCCGAGTCCATCGCTGTCATGCGCGCCGCGTGTTCCGCTGCCGCAGACTCCAGCAGCACGCGGAACATTTCCGACTCCAAGTACCGCGGCACCAGACCGTTGAAAATTTCCTGAATCGGCTGTTCGTAAATGTAGTCCACCAGCAACGCGCCACTCGCGGGCGCAGCCTCCACTGGCAGGGCGCCTCCGGGCCCGCCGTGCGTCGCAGCTTCCTTCTCTTCCTGCTCCGTCTTCGGAGTCACAATTTCGGGATCAATGGGAAGCAGTTTCTCGACGCGCAGTTTCTGCACCATCACGTTCTTGAACTCATTGTAGATGGCGTACACCGCGTCCACTTCCTTGCTGACGTAAAGCTCCGCCACTTTCCCCGCGATTTCCTTGGCCTTGCCGAATTCGACATGGCTCGAAACGTTCAGATACTCAGCGACAAAACTGAACCCGCGCTTTCGCAGCGTGTCCCGGCCCTTTTTCCCGACCACCACGATTTCATTCTTCTCCGACGAATGCTCGCGCAAAAAAAGGAGCCCGCGCCGGATGACGTTGGTGTTGAACGCGCCGCACAAGCTGCGGTCGCCCGTCAGAATCACCACCAGCAGCTTTTCCTCGGGACGCCTCTCGAGCAGCGGATGCGCCGTCCTCTCCATCCGAGCCGCGGCCGACCGCAGCACGCGCAGGATTTCGCGCGCATAGGGCCGCGCCGCGAACACTCCCTCTTGCGCGCGGCGGAGTTTCGCCGCAGCCACGAACTTCATCGCGCGCGTGATCTGCTGCGTGCTCTTCACAGATCGGATGCGGCGCCGGTAATCGAGAAGTGTGGGCATGAATTGTTATGAGCGCGCGCTTCAGTCCGCTGCCGTTGCTGTTGCTGCCGCGGCGCCCATGGACGCCTTGAAACTCTCCTTGAAATTATCGAGCGCCTTGCTGGCTTCCGCTCGCAGCGCGTCGTCGAATGCCTTCTTTTCGCGCAACGTGTTCAGCAAACCGCTGTAGTTGGTATCGAGGAATGGATACAACTCGAGTTCGAACCGGCGGCACTCGTCGACCGGCAGATCGTCGAGGTACTTGTTCGCGCCGGCGAAAATAATCATCACCTGCTTCTCCACGGGCAACGGCTGAAACTGGTCCTGCTTCAGGATTTCGGTCAGGCGCTGGCCGCGCGCGAGTTGCTGTTGCGTGGCCTTGTCCAATTGCTCCGTGCCGAACTGCGCGAAAGCAGCGAGATCGCGGTATTGCGCGAGCTCCAACCGGAGACTTCCGGCCACTTGTCGCATCGCCTTGATCTGAGCGTTGCCGCCGACGCGGCTCACGGAAATGCCCGCATTGATTGCGGGACGAATGCCGCTATTGAACAGGTCGGCCTCGAGGAATATCTGGCCGTCCGTGATCGAAATCACGTTCGTCGGAATGTAGGCTGAAACGTCGCCGGCCTGCGTTTCGATTACGGGCAGCGCCGTCAGCGAGCCCGCGCCCAGTTCATTGCTCAATTTGGCGGCGCGTTCGAGCAAGCGCGAGTGCAAGAAGAAAACGTCTCCCGGATACGCCTCGCGTCCGGGCGGGCGCCGCAGGAGCAGCGAAATCTCGCGATAGGCTTGTGCATGCTTCGAAAGGTCGTCGTAGAAACAGATGGCGTGGCGCTTGCTGTCGCGGAAGAACTCCCCCATGGCGCAAGCCGCAAACGGCGCGATGTACTGCATGGTCGCAGGCTCCGTGGCGGACGCCGCCACCACAATCGTGTAGTCCATCGCGTTGTGGTCGGTCAACGTCTTTACCACTTGCGCGATGGTCGAGCGCTTCTGCCCGATGGCGCAGTAGATGCAAATCAAATCGCCGCCGCGCTGATTCAAGATCGTGTCGAGAATGATGGCGGTCTTGCCCGTCTGACGGTCGCCGATGATCAATTCGCGCTGCCCTCGCCCAATAGGAATCATCGCGTCGATGGCTTTGATTCCCGTCTGAACCGGTTCGCGCACCGGCTGCCGGTCAATCACGCCCGGCGCCAGCCGTTCCAGCGCGCTTCTCTTGTCCGTGAGCACCGGACCCTTGCCGTCCTGCGGCTCGCCGAGCGGATTCACCACGCGCCCGATCAGCGACTCTCCCACAGGCACCGACATAATCTTGTTCGTCCGCTTGACGATGTCGCCTTCGCGAATGCGCGTGTAATCCCCGAACAGCACCGCGCCCACTTGGTCCTCTTCAAGGTTGAGCGCGATCCCGGTAACGTCGTGCGCGAACTCCAGCATCTCGCCGGCCATGCAGCGATCGAGCCCGTGAATGCGCGCGATGCCGTCGCCGATCGAAATCACCGAGCCAATCTCTTCGACGGCCACCGCTTGCTGATAGTTCTCGATCTGCTCGCGCAGAATCTTTGTGATTTCGTCCGCTCTGATATTCGCCATCCGTTGCTCCTCGTTTCCCCAACCGAAGTCTAGGGGGTCGGAGCTTCAGCTCCGACATTCAGGCTCGGATTTCTTTCAGGGGCTTTAGCCCCTGAAGTGCCGTCACGCCGTCGATTGTCTTCTATTCGGCTGCCAGCTTCTCGCGCAGACGCTCGAGCTGCTCCCGCACCGACCCGTCATAGACTGTGGAGCCCACGCGCACGATGGCGCCACCCAGCAGGGCCTTGTCTTCGCGAAAATTTGCCGTGATCTTCTTTCCCGTCCGCTGCTCCATCGCCGCGATCAACGTTTTCTTTTCGGCCGCGCTCAATTCACGCGCCGAGACAACTTCTGCTTCCGCGATGCCGAGCCGCGCATTCAGTTCATCCCCGAACGCCTTCTCGATTTCGCGCAGCATTCCCGTCCGCTGATGATCCACCACCGTCCGGATGAAATTGCGCACGGCCGGAACCAATTGCATCACTTCCGTGATCTTCTCGATCGCCTTCTGTTTCAGCTCTGGGTTCACGCTCGGATTGTCGAGAAAGTTCCGCAGCTCCGGCGACGAATAAAAAGCGTCAACAAATGACGTGAGGTCGCGCTTCACCCCATCGGCGTCCTTGCGCTCGAGCGCGACGTCCGCCAGCGCGGACGCATAGCGCTGTGCCGCGGCTCCGCTCAATTGACGTTCCTCCCCAGCTCCGCCACGAACGTTTCGAACAAGCCCGCTTCCGTTTCCGGCGTCACTTCCTTCTGCAACAGGCTTTCCGCGCGATCCACGGCCATCTTCGCTGCCACCGCCTTTAGCTCCAGGCGAGCGGCTCGGTCCGCCGCCGCAATTTCCGCCTGAGCTGCCAGCTCGATCTTGTCTGCTTCCTGGCGCGACATCGCGCGCAGCCGCTGCGCATCCGCCTCCCCAGCCCGCTTCGCTTCCGCGCGCATCTGCTCGATCTCTTTGTCCAGGTTCGCGAGCTTCGCCTCGATCTCATGGCGGCGACTCTCCGCTGCTTCTCGCGCCCGCGCGCCTTCCTCGATTTTTCGCGAAATTTCGTCGGCAGTCCTGCGGAAATAAGGACCGCCTTTCTTCACCGCGAAGTAGACAACCACCCCGAAAACGATGGCGAAGTTCAGCCAGCGGAATACCCAACCCATGGTCGAATCTTCTGGAGGCGCTTCGCCTTCTTGCGCCAGCGCAGGCACGCTCGTCAGAACGAAAAGAAACGCCAAAAACCAGAGCGTCGCCAGGAAGCGTTTCATGGCCTCGCGCCTCCGCGCGCGGGCGGGCGACGTTCCAGAATCGCGCGCGCGATCTCCGCCGCCAGTGCCGGCGCCTGACGCTCGAGCTCTGTTCGAGCCGCGGCCACGTCGCCGGCCAGCTTCTTCTTGGCCGCGTCCACTTCCTCTTGGGCCCGCGAGCGCATCGCCTTCAGCAACCGTGCCCGCTCGTCGAGCACGGCCTGCCGCGCTTGCTCCTGCTCCACATAAATTTGCCCGCGCGCTTTTCGGAGAGCCTCGTTGTAGGCGTCGAGTTCCTGCTTCGCCTCAGCTTCCAACTTTGCGGCTTCGGCGCGCGCGCCCTCAATTTTCGCGGCCCGCTCCGCCATCGCCTTCTGGATTGGCGCGAAGAAAGCCCAGCGCAGAAAGAGATAAAACAGAAAAACGATAACCACGGTGGGCACAGCTTGGAGAAACAGGTCACCGAGCTTCTGGAGGATATCCATCGTCAGGAGGAACTACGGTCTTGATCGCTCCATTTAGTGAAGCCAGATTATACTCTGTCGCGCGGTCCACACCCAGGAATGCGCTCCGGGCACTCAAATAAACGCGCGATTATCGCATCCAGCCCTAGACGCGTCAACTCAAACGGACCCTGTGCCGTTTCACCGCCGGCACAACTCGGAACCATGACGGGTCGCGATTCGCCCGCTGGCGCGCCGTGCCGTCACTTCGATAGAATGGGAGGGTTTGGCGTCACCACGATTGGCGCTCTGTGCGCGCCGTCGCCGCAACGCGCGACCACCAAGGAGAAATCTCGATGCCTGCATCCTCCGGAGTCGATTTCCTCGACTTCGATTCCCTGCTCAGCGACGAAGAAAAGCTCGCGCGCCAGACGGCGCGGCAGTTCGTCGAGGCCGAGATTCTGCCGATCATCGAGGAGTACAACCGCGAGGGAAAGTTTCCGGTGCAACTCGTCCCGCAGATGGCGGAACTCGGATTCTTTGGCGCGAGCCTGAAAGGCTACGGCTGCGCCGGAATGTCGAACGTCGAATACGGTCTCGTCACCCAAGAACTCGAGCGCGGCGATTCCGGCCTGCGCAGCTTCGTTTCCGTGCAGTCGGCGCTGGTGATGTATCCGATTTACACGTACGGATCCGACGCGCAGAAGGACAAGTGGCTCCCCCGGCTGCAACAAGGCAAAGCCATCGGCTGCTTCGGCCTCACCGAGCCGCAATTCGGCTCGAACCCCGGCGGGATGCTGGCGCGCGCCGTGAAAAAGGGAAACGAATACGTCTTGAACGGGGAAAAAATGTGGATCACCAGCGGCTCGATCGCGGATGTCGCCATCATCTGGGCCAAGACCGAAGACGACAAAATCCGCGGCTTCCTCGTCGAGAAAGGCACGCCCGGCTTCAAGGCCTGGGACGTCCACGGCAAATGGTCGCTACGCGCTTCCGTCACGTCAGGCCTCGCGATGACCGACTGCAAGATCCCCGCCGAAAACCTGCTCCCCGGTGTGGAAGGCCTGAAAGGCCCGCTTTCGTGCCTCAACCAGGCGCGCTACGGCATCGGCTGGGGCGGCATCGGCGCCGCGATGGCCTGCTACGAAACGGCGCTCAGCTACTCGAAGCAGCGCAAGCAATTCGACAACAAGCCGATCGCCTCGCACCAGCTCGTGCAGGAAAAACTGGTCTGGATGATCACCGAAATCACGAAGGCGCAATTCCTCGCGCTGCAAGTCGGCCGCCTGAAGGACCAGGGCCGCGCGCATCCGTCGCACATTTCCATGCTGAAGATGAACAACGTCTGGATGGCGCTCGAAACCGCCCGCCGCGCGCGGGAAATCCTGGGGCGAACGGCATCGTCGACGACTATCCCATCATGCGCCACATGAACAACCTCGAATCCGTCTTCACCTACGAAGGCACGCACGACATCCACAAGCTCATCATCGGCGAACGCATCACCGGAATCGCAGCCTTCTGATGAGCGCCAAACTCCAGCCGCTTCCCCAGATCCTTTCAGCGCTGGTGTTCCCGCAGCACCTCGAGCACGGCGCCGTGCCCCGTCTTCTCCGCCCACGCCACGGGCGTAGCCCATGGCTCGGCATCCGGCTCGTTGACCGGTGCGTCGCGCGAGATGAGCAACTCAACCAGTTCCTTTCGCCCCCAGCGGCACGCCCAACCCAACGGCGTGGACTCGAGCATGTCATCCCGCAAATCGAGCCTGGCGCCGTGATCGATCAGCATGGCGGCAAAACGCGCGCGCTGCGCCCCGCTGATATCGCTGAGCCTCGCAGCGGTAAAATGCAGCGCGGTTTGGCCGTAGCGTGAAACGTTCGCGTCGATCCCGTGCCGCAGCAGCACGTCCATGCACCGGAAGTGGCCTTCGTGGTCCGGGTGATTCGTCCCCACACCTCGAATCGGTTGGATGATCACCCAGTGCCACCTCGGGTCGCTGGGAGGCCACGTCAAATTCTTGAGCGCCATCTCGACGATGGCCGGGCACCCGTTGTCCGCCGCTGACCAAGCCAGTTGGCTCGCCAATCTTTCGCTCGTATCGTTTTCGAGCAGCCGTTTGGCTTCGGCCTCGTCATGCGCTTCGGCCACCATGTAAGGTTGCGGCTTCGCGCCACGCTCGAGCAGGAGTCGCTTAACGCTGTCGTCCTTGTGACCCCACGCGTTCTTCAGCGGCCAGCCCGACGCATATACATTGGCGTTGGGGTCGGCGCCCCGGTCGAGCAGCAGCTCCACGATGTCGCGCTGCCCCGCAAGAGCCGCATACCACAAAGGAAAGCCCCAGCTTGGCGTGGGCTCTTCCACGTCGGTCAGCATGACTCGCTCGTCCACATCGGCGCCAAGGTCGAGCAACAACCGTGCGATTTCGAGGTCTCCGTGATTTACGGCCACGCTGAGCAGCCCGCCCCTGGAGGAATCGATCTCGCGCACCACCGCAGGATTTTCGTGGGCGAGTTCGTGGATGCGCGGCGCGTCGGCCAGTGCTACGGCAGCACGAATCGTCACGGCGGCGCCATGCTCTGAGCAGCTGCTTGGCGATGGCGGGAAACCGCTTCGCGTGCTCGTTGTGTGGATTGGCGGCCAGCGCAGCGCGGTCAAGCGGCGTCAAGCCGCGAATGTCCTCCTTGCGCGCATTGGCTCCTCTGCTCAAC
>CAVTRV010000002.1:0-3730372 GCA_963737205.1 uncultured Acidobacteriota bacterium
TCTGGCTCTGCTGTCCATCGTTTGTGTGGCCCTCGCCCTCATCGACCTCAGGACCATCCGCACCTTCCAGAACTTCCGCCCGCTCGTGATCCGCATCGACGATCTGGGCCGCGCCGAGGCTATCAACTACCACAACCTTGAATACAAGCCGCAGGATGCTGAAGCGAAGTATTTCCTGTCCCAGTTTTGCGCCCTCTACTACCGTCGCAACCGCTACACGATCCAGGATGATTTTTCGAAGTCTTTGTACTTCCTCGACGGCAAGCTTGCTGACGGCATTCTCGACGCCTACCGCAAGGACGACATCATCAAGAAATTCATCACGAATACCGCAGCGCCCGAGATCGATGTGGACGTAAAGAAAGTCGCACTCGAAGAGATGCAAACGCCGCCCTTCCGCGCGCGTGTGGACTTCTACATGGTCTATTACTCGCCCGCCGACCATAGCGAGTTGAAACGCGATCTTTACACCGCGAACTTTGTCTTCCTTTTCAAGTCCCAGGTGCCCAACGAATTGATTCCGATCAACCCGCTCGGAATGACCATCACCTACTTCCGCGAAGACGAGGCGTTCAAATGAGAATCCCAGTCCACGCGCAAACCGAAGAGGTCGCGGGCGGACGCAGCGCAACATCGGCCCAACCTCCGCACGCCACGCTAGTCCCCGCCACGAAAGTTTCCTCCCCACGCACGCCACATCCCATCGGCTCGTCCTCGCTCTCGGATACCCCAGGCGCGCTTCTGGAGGGCCTCCGTTGCTACCCGCTTTCCGCCCGCTCCCGGAAACGCACAAGGTTTGTGGGAAAACCCTCACCGAAACCGAGGAATTCACGATGATCGCCAACGCACTGCTGTTCACCATCGTCACTCTTGCTGGGCTACGGATTTTGGCTCCTCGACCAGTTGAAGTTCATGGCCCGCTACAAAGCGGTCCTGTACCACGCCTACGGAACAACGATTCTGATCTTCCTCGCGGTCCTCTTTATGAACCTGTTTGGCGCTGCGCTCGCCATCAGCCGCCGCTTCTTCCTCAAGAATACCGGGCGCAAACTCTCGCACCTCGACAAGCAGTTCAACGTCAGCCATGCGGACATGCCCGCTCCCGTAAACGAGGAGGATTTCAACTAGTGTCGCGCGACGCCTTTTCCCACGATCCGCAAGACACGCTGGACACGCGCGACTCGTCCACGCGCCGCTCCGTCCGTCAGCACAGAGCAACACCTCCCGACACACGAGACGGTAGGAATTCCACGCCGGAGGCCCCTGGCCGTGGCGACAGCACCGAAGCTCGGGAACAGCATTCCACCCGCGACGGACGGAGTGCTTCCCCACGCGCGTATTACGTCCGTGATCGCGCGTATCTCCTCCGCGATTCCGAGATGCACTCCCTGAAGGAAATCGGCAAGTTCCGCGTGATCGCCGTGACGGACCTCGCGAAGCATGCCTACGGCGGAGATCGCGAACGGATGGAAAAGGACATTCGCGGACTCGCGCGGCAGTCTCTCGTCACCGACAAGACCGTTGAAATCTCGCAGAAGAAGACCCTGCGAGTTGTGACCCTCACGAAAGCTGGGCACCGCCTTCTCACGAAGACGAACCAACTCCCCGACGATCAGCCCATCTACCACGGTTTGGTGAAGCCGCGCGAAGTCAAACACGACGCCGATCTCTACCGGCTCTATCAGAAAGAGGCCGCCCGCATCGAGCGCAGCGGAGGCAGGCCGGTCCGCGTGCTCCTCGACTATGAACTCAAACGGAATCTGAATCGCGATCTGGCCCTGCTGGGGCCGGAAAAAGACGACCCGGACCGTAAGAGCGAAGTCGCCGAAAAGCACCACCTCCAGGTTGTGAACGGAAAGATTCCCGTACCCGATCTGCGCGTCGAGTACGAGACCCCGGAACTCGAACTGCGTCACGTGGACCTGGAATTGGCCACGCGTGACTACAGGCCGCGGGCTATGGCGGAGAAAGCCGCCGCAGGCTTCTCGCTCTATGGGCGTTCGGAAGACGTATCGCGTTTGCGCCGCGTTCTCGACGAACGCGAAATCACCGCAGGAATCCTCACGCTATGAACATCGCACCGGCCCATCTCGAAGCTCTCAAAGCCCTCGGTTACACCGAGCAGGAATCGCGGTTTCTCTATATCGTGGCGACGCATTCCGGCTACTTCACGGCTCGCCAGTTTCTCGCGTTCACCGGCGCACATTGGGGCAAGCGCACGACCACCTTCTGGAGCAAACTTCACGCCAGGAAACACGCCCGAACCGAATGCTTTCCGAAGAGCGGAACGGTCTACCACCTCTTCTCCCGCCGCCTCTATCGCCAGATCGAACGCGAGAACATCCGCAATCGCCGCGAACACGAAATCGAATACATCCAGCGGCGCATCGGAATGCTCGATTTCGTTCTCCTGAATGAGGGGTATCAGTACCTTGAAACCGAGCCAGAAAAAGTCCGCTTCTTTTGCGGGACTTTGAACATCCAGAAGCACTATCTTCCGGCCAGACTCTACTTAGGTAGCAAGACCTCCAGCACTTCCGTCCGGCATTTCGTGGATAAGTTCCCGATGTTCTTCGTTCCTCCCTCGCCTGTGGTGACGTTTACCTACATCCATGAAGGTGCAGCGGCATTCACGGATTTTGTCCGCCATCTGGAAAGCTATCTCCCGCTTTTCCGACAGCTTTCGGAGTTCCGGCTGGTCTATGTATCCCGTACCGATTCGCACTTCGGGAAGGCCACGGAAATCTTTTCTTCCCTCGTGAAGATTCCACTCGAATCCGACATCGCCGGGGATCTGCTTCACTACTTCCGCGTGCGCAAAGCTTGGGACGAAAAACAGTACGCGTGCGGTGACGGATGCCGACCTCATTTTTCGGAACCATGCGCGTGCCCGGTTTACCGGGGAAAGATTCGAAGGGCTGTATCGCGGATGGAAAAACGGTCGCGTCAGCGAAATCGGCATCCGGCAGGAGGTTGGAACGAATGACAGGAAGCACAGCGTTGGCTTCGATACGTTTCTGCTGCAACGGATTGGGCCTGTCGTCGGATTCAGCGAATACCGAGTGAAGAAGGTAAGAATTACGCTCTGCACTTTTTGAAATTGACACTTCTTCACCCGCAACAGATCCGAAGTCCTTGGAAACCGGAGAAATACGAAACCGGGGAAAGCGAAAGTCACCGTGGAAAAAACGTCAAATCGGGCGGGAGCGACCCCACTTTTTCGGCTTTCAGCCGCCCAAAAAGTTCGTGGGGTCGCTCCCGCCCTGCGGCACGGTAAATCGTGCCGGCCGTTTTTTCCACGGTGACAGGGAGTTCGGAAGAAACACACATCACCAGAGGAGGAACAGTATGCCGCTCGTTAAGAAAGCACCAGGGATCATGACTCGGGAAGTAAGACTCGAAGAGCCCGGTCAACGAACTGCTCGAAGACTATGCCCGGTTCATCGAGAGCAACGCCGACCACGTCATCAATGCCGTCCTGAAGAAAGTGCTCTGGCGGGACCAGGACTACCGGAAGTGGCGCGAAGCGCGCCGCACGGCACAGCTCGGCCCCGACAAAACCCAACCCACCGAAGCGCGAGGGAGGGCCTAATGCAAAGAACACTGGAATCGCGCGTCTTCATCTCGGCCATCCTCGCCATGGCCGCAGGAGCGTTCCTGTTTTACACGCACCCTTTCCCCGATGAGCAAATCTTCCTTCGTGTCATTGCCTTGCGCGCTCCGCACGCTTTCTTGAGCTTCAAATACCTCTATTACGCGCTCCTGTTCACCACGCCCGTACCTGGTGTGCTCGACGGCGCTTTCCGGCCTCTACATCTTTACTTTGAAAGCGCGCCGCACCATCTCGCCAGGTCGCCTTCCCAAGTATCCCGATCCCAGTAAGAGAACCGACCTCTTTCTTGTCGTCGGCGAAGTGCATAACCCGCGCAAACCGCGTGCCCGCCAAGGCTCCCTCTTGGCTCACGATTCCCGAGCGCGGTTTGTTCACGGGAATCGCCATCTTGGGAGCTATTGGTAGTGGCAAGACGAGTTGCTGCATGCTTCCGTTCGCGGAGCAGATTCTGGCCTACAAAGCCGCCGACAAAGACAAGCGCATCGGCGGGCTGATCCTTGAAGTGAAAGGCGATTTTTGCCGCAAGGCAAAAGACATCCTCGACCGTCACCAGCGGGCCGAGGATTACATCGAAATCAGCCTCGATTCCGAATACTGCTACAACCCTCTTCACAACGACCTGGACGCCTACGCCCTCGCATACAACATCGCTTCGCTTTTGAACAATCTCTTTGGCCGTGGCAAGGAACCCTTCTGGCAGCAGGCGTACACCAACCTCGTCAAGTTCATCATCCTCCTTCATAAGGTCGCCTACGACTACGTCACCTTCTTCGATGTCTACCAGTGCGCGATCTCTCCGCCGCTGCTCGAAGAACGGATCGCGGAGGCCGAGGAGATCATTCTCGGACGCCACTACGTAGCCGTCACGCCGAAGGTCTATGGCGAGCGCACCGCCGACCTCGCGGGCCTCGGCTTCGTGCACGACGAGAAGGAAGACCGCTTTCTCGCACCCGCCACGCCCGAGCTGCGGGACATATTAAGGATGCGAGGCATTCAATCCGAGGCCCGCACGGTCCTGGACCCGGCCCAGGCAAATGCAGAAAAACTAGCGCAATTGGAGGCCGTGAAGCGTTGGTTTAATGATGACTGGCGAAGGATCGAGCCGAAGCTGCGCACGTCTATTGTCGAGGGTGTTTCGGTCTTCCTTTCGCTCTTCGATGACAGCCCGAAAGTGAAAAAAGTATTCTGCCCGAAGAAGGAGTGTTACGACCCCCAGAAGAACGCCGACAATCAGTTTGGTAAGCCCCTGCCTTCGTTTGGCTGGCTTATCGAGCACGGGGCTGTCTGTGCCCTGAATTTCCCCATCGGAATGAACGCCGGACTCGCGAAGGCTCTCGGCGTGATGATGAAGCTCGATTTCGAGCGCGCCGTGCTCAATCGCGTTCCGAAAATCGAGGCGCACCCCGAGCAGTATTTCAGGCAGGTTCTCTTCCTTTGCGACGAGTACCAGCACTTCGCAACCGTAGGCGAAAGCGACCCGACCGGCGACGAGAAATTCTTCAGCCTGTCGCGCCAGCCGAAGTGCATTCCTATCGTCGCCACCCAGAGCATCAGCTCGCTGCGATCCGCGCTGCCCGGCGAAAGCTGGCGCACACTTCTCCAAACCTTCCGAACCAAGATTTTCCTCTCGCTGTCGGATGATTTCTCCGCGAGGACGGCGAGCGATCTCTGCGGACGCGAAGACCAGCTAAAAGTCAGCTACAGCCTGTCGGAAAGCGGGCACGACACCAAAGTGAGTTGGCTCACCGGCAAGGCCCTCTCCCACAAAGCCAACATCGTCGCCTCCAAGAGCTACAACACGCAAAGCGACTACCGCTTCGACATGAAGACGTTCATGGAGTTGCATAACGCGCAGTCCGTCATCCTTTCCTACGACGGAATCAACCCCGCCCCGCCGATGTTTTGCTACCTGAAGCCTTACTACAACGATCCAAACGATTCGTACTTTGTGCAACTCGCCAAAGGAAAACTCTAATGAACGGATTCGAAATGATCCTGCCGTTCCTGAAGCCCATCGAGCACCTCATTCTCGACGACTCCATCAGCGAGGTGATGGTCAACGGTCCCGACCGCGTGTTCATTGAAAAACAGGGCTTCCTTCAACAGGTGCCGGGCGTATCCATCGGCGAAAAATCGCTCATGGTTGCCGTGAAGAATATCGCCCGGCGTCTTGGTGACGACATCTCCGAATCGAAGCCCATTCTCGACTCGCGCTTGCCCGATGGCAGCCGCGTCGCTGCAATCATCCCGCCGTGCAGTCTCGGCGGCGTCACACTCACGATCCGCAAGTTCAACACTCGCCACTTCGAGATGGAGGATCTGATTCGGTCTGGCACTCTCGACCGCGCCCTCGCGAACCACCTCGAAGACTACGTCCTCGCACGCAAGAACATCCTCATTAGCGGTGGAACCGGGACTGGTAAAACCACACTTTTATCGATCCTCGGAAAATTCATTCCCCAGGACGAGCGGGTGCTTGTGATCGAGGACACTGCCGAGATTCACCTCGCGCAGGAAAACCTCGTTCGATTCGAGGCTCGCCGCGAACAGAACGGCCTTCCCGCTGTCGCTATCCGAGACCTGTTGAAGGCAGCCCTCCGCCACCGCCCGGACCGCATCGTTCTCGGCGAGATTCGCGGTGGCGAAGCCTTCGATCTATTGCAACTCCTGAACACCGGGCACTCGGGAACGTTATCCACCATCCATGCGAACTCCGCGCAACAGGGGCTCGCGCGCTTCACGAGCTGCGTCCTTCAGAGCGGGGTCGAACTGCCGTACCGCGCGATTAAGACGAACATCGCTGATTCGCTCAACGTCGTAATCCATGTCGAGCGCCGGCCTGGACGCAGATACATTTCCGAAGTCCTCCTGATCAACAGATACGACCCAGATGCGGACCTCTTCGACTACGGCGCGGTCTTTTTGGCCAAGCAGGATCACCCATGAGCAACGACACTGCATTCACACCACGATCTCTCACCGCCTCGGAGTATGTACGGGAGCTTTTCGAGCCCGCAGACAACGCTGCGATCCTCGTACGGAATCGCTCCACAGGTCACACGGTGCAACGAATCGCCAAGGCTGAGTCGATAGCGAGCCCCGACTTTCAAACTTGGCTCGCCAATCAGAATGCCAGCGGTTCCGACGTATTCATGGGAATGAATCCCATCATAGACGGCGCTCACAGCCGGACAAAGGGAAGCATAAAGGATATCCGCCACGTCTATCTCGACCTCGACAGAAAGGGTGACGAGGCTCTCGAAACGATTCGAAATTCGCCTTCAGTGCCAACGCCAAACTTTGTCCTCGACACCTCGCCCGGCAAGCACCAGGTCGTATGGAAAGTTAGCGGATTCAGTCAGGATGAGGCGGAATCTTTACTGCACAGCCTCGCCAATCAATTCGGCGGTGATATGGCAGCGACGGACTCGACGCGCGTGCTTCGTGTGCCGGGATTCGCCAATCGGAAACTTCCCGAGGAATTCATCGTCCAAGCGCGACAGGAAAGCGACGCGATCTACACGCTCCGCGATTTCACTATCCATGAAGATTCACCCGAAACACCCCGACATCTAAACGACGACCAAGAACGTCCACGGACGGTCCCCAGTGACCACAAAAGCCAATCCGAGCACGATTGGGCCTACGCGAAGCGCGCCCTCTCCCGAGGCGACGACCCCGAAGTCGTGATCCAGCGCATCGCCGACTACCGCGCAGACGACAAACACAATCCACAAGATTATGCCGTGCGCACGGTCACCAAGGCGCAAGCGGAGTTGCAACTTGGATCGACTCTCTCGCAATCCGCCAACGGAAGCCCATCTCTCTCAGGCGGGCCCAGCCATGAACCGTAAGGGAAGACCGCAGGAACACATAAGGCAAGCGGGTCAGCTTGAAGCAATCAGGTAATCGGGTGTCATGTCTAACAGCTCATTGCTAACGATCTTAAACGAGGAGTCGCTAGAAATCTCGTCAGATGCGGGCACCGTGCCGACGCCGCCAGGTTCGCGCTCCGCGCCCTTCCGTTTAGTAGCGCCTTCATCAAAAACTCGTGGACTGTCAGACTGCCCGCTTACTACAATCGCTACCGCAACGCACTTAGAGGGCACAGGCCGGAAGAGAGGCCCAGTGCCTAAGAGGCGGTTTCAAAAGGGTAGTTTTCAAGTGCAAAACGGCAAAGCGTACACGTTGTTTTACAAGGACGTTGAGAAGCCTGATGGGACGATCACGACTGAGCGTGCTCGTCATCTGATTGGCGATCTCAATGCCCTGTCCGAACGTGCCGCTCGCCGAGAACACGATCTGTTCATGGCAGAAATCAATCGTCGTCGTGGAAGCGTTCCCGTCCCCATCAAGGGTGAAACGTTTCAAGACGCCGTTGACGCATGGAAACGGGACGTGGCTCCGCAGCTCTCGCCGGCAACGGTGCGGCAGCGGGAAAGCTACCTCCGTATTCATGTTCTGCCAGTCTTCGGGAAAGAAGCTCCACACGCTTTGGATGTTCCTCGTTTACAGCGTTTCGCTACCAGTCTGCAAAACGATTTGTCTCCTAAGACCATCATCAACGTTTTGGAGACGATCTTTGCCGTGCTGCGTTATGCGAAAAAGTCTGGAATGAGAACAAGTACGGTTTCTTTCTCTGATTTAACGGTGAGAGAGCCTGAGACACCAGAGCAGGCTTTCTTCACGAGTGAACAGGTAGGCCTGATCGTAGGAGCCGCAAAAGAGCCTTACAAGACTATGTTCGCCTTGGCCTCGGTTATGGGCGCCAGGGCGGGCGAGTTGATGGCTTTGACCGTGCCCGATCTGGATTTTCGCCGAAAGACGATTCGTGTCAACAAGTCCGCGGATGATCTGACAAGGATGGTCCGTCAACCCAAAACTAAGAAGTCCGTGGCCCTGCTTCCGATGCCGTCTGACCTGGAAGCAATGCTCCGCGACTATCTAGAGAACCACTGGAAAGAGAATCCAAATCAACTTCTCTTCCCTGCTCCACGCAAAGACGGATTTTCCAGGTCACGAAATAACGTGGTCCGCTCAGGACTAAAGCCGATCCTCCGCGAGCTAGGCATCTCTGCCGAGAATGTTGGTTTGCACGCATTCAGGCACGGCCTAGCAACGGAGTTGGCCGAGAGCGAACCTATTACCGTGCTGCAGACTCAGATGCGGCACGCCGACGTTAGAACGACGCTAAAGGTCTACGCTCACGTTATTCCGCAGTCGCAGCGCGACTCTATGGAGCGCATTGCGAAACGGTCAATTGGAACAAATGTTCCGATTGGAACAGGAGCGACGATCTAACGTACTGAAAGGAAAGAAGGTTGGTAGGGGCGGTGGGGATCGAACCCACGACCTTCGGCTTAAAAGGCCGCTGCTCTACCACTGAGCTACGCCCCTAAGTGGTAACTAAATCAGTTCACTGGCGGATTGCCTGGGGGTCTGAACGGTCCCGATTGTCCCCGAATTGTCCCCGACTTTCAAGCCATGGAAAATTTCCAGTTCGCGTCCGGCTTCGGCGACGTCATTCGGAGACACGATCGTGTAGCGATCGAACACGGAGCGCGTTTTCCGGCCACAGATGCGCATCGGCACTTTCTAAGGTACGCCGGCGTGCACCGAATTTCTCGCGCCCGTTCTCCGCAAGTCGTGAAAATTCGCTCCGTGACAGACCATCTTTGCCCTCGGCTTCGAACGTAGTCCACGCGGCGCCGCATAAAGCTGCTCGCCGGTGTCGCGATCCGTCTGGGGCTCCATTCTCCCTAGCACCGGCCTGACACAAGCAGAATACCATGCCTTCCGGAATCCCTCGATCTTCACGGCACTGCTGCGGCAGTCCGTCCGGGGCATGTTGTCACGCTTCGCGGAGACGAATAAACTTGAAAAAGGTAATCAGATTGTATAGTGTGCCGGTGCCTTGGAACCGAGGGCAAGCCTCTTCGGCCAAGAAACTCAGCACCTCTTAATCCCGTGTTAAACCGCTTGGAATCATCCCAAATAGAAATATTCCGACATCGTTTTCCCAGCGTGCCCTAAGAGAGCAAAGGCCGAGCATAGGAGAAAATGAGCATGAGCACGACCGATACCACCACGGCTCCTAAAGGCCCCCTAGCTCCGGAGGAACTCCTCAGGCTGGACGCATACTGGCGCGCCGCGAATTATCTGTCAGTGGGACAAATCTACCTTCTCGACAATCCTCTCCTTCACCGTCCACTAAAGGTCGAGCACGTAAAGCCGCGATTGCTCGGCCATTGGGGCACCACGCCAGGGCTCAATCTTATCTATGTGCATTTCAATCGGATCATCAAGAAATACGATCTGAGTGCCCTGTACGTCGCTGGGCCGGGACACGGCGGTCCTGGAATTGTGGCAAACGTTTATCTCGAAGGAACGTACAGCGAGTTCTATCCGAACATCCCCCAAAATGAAAGCGGGATGAAAGAATTGTTCCGGCAATTTTCCTTCCCCGGTGGCATTCCCAGCCACGTTGCGCCCGAGACACCTGGCTCGATTCACGAGGGAGGCGAATTGGGCTACTCGCTAGCGCACGCCTATGGAGCGGCATTCGATAATCCCGACCTGCTGGTTTGCTGTGTGGTTGGCGACGGCGAGGCGGAAACCGGTCCGCTGGCAACGAGCTGGCACTCCAATAAGTTTTTGAATCCGGTTCGCGACGGAGCGGTGCTACCAATTCTGCATCTAAACGGCTACAAAATTGCCAATCTGACGGTGCTAGGGCGACTCAGCCGAGAAGAATTGAATCATTTATTTGCGGGTTACGGATATCGGCCATATTTCGTCGAGGGGGACGAACCTGAGATTGTCCACCAACTCATGGCCGGCACGCTCGATGCGATTGTCAATGAAATCCATGACTTGCAGAACGCTGCCCGCAAGGGTAAACACACCGGCATGCCAGTCTGGCCAATGCTGATTCTCCGAACGCCGAAGGGCTGGACGGGCCCCAAGACGGTAGATGGGAAGCCGGTTGAAGGCACATGGCGCTCACACCAAGTGCCGCTGGCGGACCTTAACTCCAAGCCCGAGCACTTGAAAGCCCTGGAAAACTGGCTGAAGAGTTACCGGCCACAAGAGCTTTTTGACGAGAACGGCCGGCTCCTCCCCGAGTTGGAGGAACTCGCCCCCAAAGGCAATCGTCGAATGGGCGCGAACCCTCACGCCAATGGCGGCCGACTGCTTCGAGACCTGGCCATGCCGGATTTCCACGAGTACGCGTTGATTGTCACAAACCCGGGTATGCAAGTGGGAGAGGCCACGAAGGTGGTGGCGAAGTTTCTCCGGGACGTGATGAAGTTAAACCTCGGGGCCGGCAACTTCCGCTTGTTTGGGCCCGACGAAACCGAATCGAACCGGCTGGGAGCAGTGCTCGAGGCGACGGACAAGGTCTTTATGGGACAGACATTGCCGGTGGACGAACACACCTCTGCCGACGGGCGGGTGATGGAGGTGCTCAGCGAGCACCTCTGCGAGGGATGGCTGGAGGGCTATCTGCTCACGGGGCGACACGGCTTGTTTTCCTGTTACGAAGCCTTCATTCACATTATTGATTCCATGTTTAATCAACACGCGAAGTGGCTGAAGACGACGCGCGAAATTCCATGGCGCCAACCCATCGCTTCCTTGAACTACTTGTTGACTTCTCACGTTTGGAGACAGGACCACAATGGGTTTAGCCACCAAGATCCGGGTTTTATCGACCACGTGGTGAACAAGAAGGCCGACGTCGTGCGCGTATATCTGCCACCCGATGCGAACACTTTACTCTGTGTCATGAATCAATGCCTGCGGAGCCGACACCTTGTCAACGTCATTGTGGCAGGAAAGCAGCCAGCGCTTCAGTGGCTCGATATGGACCGGGCCATTCAGCACTGTACTGATGGGATCGGAATCTGGGAGTGGGCCAGCAACGATCACGGCCTCGAACCTGATACTGTGATGGCTTGTGCGGGAGACGTTCCGACACTAGAAACACTCGCTGCCGTGGACATGCTGCGAAATCATTTCTCCGACATCAAGATCCGAGTTGTGAATGTGGTTGACTTAATGACTCTGCAGCCATCCAGCGAGCATCCGCACGGGCTCAGCGATCCAGATTTTGACTCGCTGTTCACGCCGGACAGACCTGTTGTCTTTGCGTACCACGGATACCCCTGGCTGATTCATCGCCTGACCTACCGGCGGCGCCAAAGCAATTTGCACGTAAGGGGCTATAAAGAGGAAGGCACGACTACGACTCCATTCGACATGGCGGTTCGAAATCAGGTGGACCGATATCATTTGGCCCAGGATGTCGTGGACCGCGTACCGAGGCTGCGAGACAAAGGCGCGCATTTCAAACAGTTCGTCCGAAACAAGCTGATCCAGCACCGGCATTACATCTGCAAGCATGGCGACGACATGCCGGAAATCCGGGACTGGAATTGGAGTGCGCAGACGCCGCATCCCAAGAATACGGCGCAGGGTCAAACTGGATGACAGCAGGAAACTTGCCGGGCTACGCGAGCAAATGGCAGAAGTCCGACTTCAGCCGTTGCACCTGCTGCCTCGCTTGCGAACAACTTTCCCAGCAATTGGGTACCTGGCGTTTTTATGGTTGAAGAGAGGATGTCAACAGAGCCGGATGGGGCCTCTTTCGGTCATGGTCGTCACGGAACTGGACTAATGTGAAGCTCTGTTTATGGACCTAATGCTTCTAGCGCTCCACTTTGTCAATATTTTCGCGGCCGCGCTTGTCGGCGCCGGCCAGTTCTACGTCTTGATGGTGATTGTGCCGGTAAAGCGAGCTCTGCCCTCTCGCCTTTCCGTGCAAACTCACGTTGCCATGCTCGGCCACCAGACTGACCGCTACATGAAACCCTCGGGAATCGTCTCCGGCCTCACGGGATTAGCACTACTGGTGGTAATGCCCCGGCATACGCTGGCGACGATCGCGCCGTTGGTGGTGGGACTGGCAGGAACGCTGGGAGTCGTCATCACCTCCCGCTACTTTAATGTGCGGACAAATTTGAAAATGGAAGGCTGGTCACTGGATGCGTTGCCGGAGAACTATCCGGAAGTGCGGGATACGTGGGACCGTGTCCACGGGATCCGGACTGCGTGCGGGCTAGTGGCGCTTGCTGGGTACCTGGTGAGCGGACTCGCTTCATGACCATGGGTGGCGTACTAGACTGTATAGAGAATGTTTTTCAAGAACAGACAACTCAAATAACTGCACCCCTTTGGGTTCAAGTTAATTGACAGAGATTTGGTGTTGTACTAGATTGCAGCCCATGTCCACGAGATAGGCTGCCCTTTCGCAACGAGTCAGGAGACCGGAGACGTAATGGCCACTCCAGCTGCAAAGATTTTCGGATACGATGCTGCAACGCAGGACACGCGGCGTGGTGGAGACGTTCGAGTATTGCTATCACCCAAGACCGTGGGATCTACATCCGGATTCATGGGCGTAGCGACGATTGCGCCAGGGGATAGAATCACCGAACACTATCATCCATACTCTGAGGAATTCATTTATGTAGTCCGAGGCGACCTGATCGCTCGCCTGGACGGTGTCAGCCATCGGATCAACGAGCGGCAGGCTTTGTTGATTCCTGTTAATGTCAAACACCGTCTGATGAACGAAGGAACGGAAGAGGTATTGATAGTCTTTCACCTGGGGCCCTTAGCTCCGCGACCAGATTTGGGCCACGTTGACACGGAATAGCTTTCATCCGTCGTGGGCCGCGCGTTGAGTAGCCAAATTTATCCAATCTGACGTCTTTTCAAAGGAGCGCATTTGTCTGCTCGCAGGATCGCTGTCACCGGAATCGGCGTGGTAGCTCCCGGAGGAATCAACCGCGCGGCCTTCTGGGAACTCCTCACCGCCGGCCGAACCGCCACCCGCCGAATCAGTTTGTTTGATCCCACCGGTTTCCGTTCACAAATTGCCGCAGAATGCGACTTCGATCCTCTGGTCGCGGGCTTGAAACCAGAGGAGGTTGAACGCATGGACCGTTCGGTCCAGTTTGCGGTGGTGGCTGCGGACGAAGCCATCAAGGACAGTGGCCTCGACCTGACAGCCGTAGATCGGGACTCGATGGGCGTCACGATGGGTTCTGCCGTGGGAGCAACCATTAATTTGGAGAACGGGTATGTCGACGTAAGCAATCGGGGGAAGGAATGGCTTGTGAATCCCGACGGCGGGTCCAACTATTTGTACGAAGCCCTCATCCCCAGCACTCTGGCAAGCGAACTGGCGTTCAGGTTCGGCGCGCACGGTCCTGCCGTAGTCGTTTCGACAGGTTGCACTTCGGGAATAGACGGAATCGGCTACGGGTATTATCTGATCCAGGATGGCGAAGCCGACATCGTCATCGCCGGTGCTGCTGAAGCGCCTGTGTCGCCAATTGCCATGGCTTGCTTCGAACCCATCAAAGCAACGTCAACGCGGAACGATGACCCTGCTCATGCGTCCCGCCCCTTCGATCGTGACCGGGATGGCTTCGTGATGGGAGAAGGCAGTGCGGTGCTCATCCTGGAGGAGATGAATCATGCATTGGCTCGACGCGCACATATATATTGTGAAGTTGGGGGATATGCGAGTCGTGGCAATGCCTACCACATGACGGGATTGCGGCCTGATGGCGTTGAGATGGCTGAAGCAATTACAGATGCCATGAAGCAAGCCGGCATCCAGGGAACTGACATTGGTTACATCAACGCCCATGGGTCGGGAACCAAGCAAAACGACCGCCACGAGACTGCGGCTTTTAAGCGATCCCTGGGCGAGCAGGCTTATCGGATTCCGATCAGCTCAATCAAGTCCATGATAGGCCACTCATTGGGCGGCATCGGTGCATTGGAGATGGCGGTCTGCTCACTCGTCATTGAGTTTGGCGTCATTCCTCCCACCGCGAATTACGAAAATCCGGATCCGGAATGCGACCTGGACTATACCCCCAGGGTCGCGCGACGCGCCAAAGTTGATGTGGTGCTATCGACCGGAAGTGGTTTCGGCGGATTTCAATCGGCAATGATTTTTACCAAGCCACCGGAGCTAAGGGCTTGAATCGAAGCGCCGTCATTACAGGAATTGGAGTCGTCGCTCCCAGTGGCATCGGGACGGATGCCTATTGGGCCGCGACGCGCGAAGGAATTAATGCGGTCCGGCGAATCAGGCACTTCGATCCTTCACGGTATGCGACGCAGCTGGCTGGTGAAGCGGACGGATTCAAGCCGGATGACTTTATTGATGGGCGGCTTATTGTTCAAACTGACCGCTGGACCTGGATGGCGATGGCGGCTGCCGAGATGGCCCTCAAAGATGCCCAACTTGAAGTCAAAAAAGTTGATCCGTACCGCCTGAGCGCAATCACGGCCAGCTCTTCAGGCGGAAATGAATTTGGGCAGCGGGAAATCGGAAACTTGTGGGACAAGGGAGTGCTGTACGTTGGCGCATATCAATCCATTGCGTGGTTCTATGCAGCCACCACGGGACAGATTGCCATCAAGTGGGGCATGAAGGGCCCTTGCGGTGTGGTCGTGTCCGAGGGTGCCGGTGGACTGGAGGCGATGGCTCACTCGCGAAGGAATATTCGGCGTGGCGTGGATGTCGTCGTAAGTGGGGGGACGGAAGCCCCGCTTTGTCCTTATGCGTTGGTCTGCCAGCTTAAGAACGGGTTGTTGAGTACGGAGAGTGATCCCGCAATGGCCTACCGGCCGTTCGACGCAAAAGCAAACGGATATGTCCCCGGAGAGGGTGGCGCGATTGTCGTCATTGAGGAGCTCGAGCACGCCAAGAAGCGAGGAGCGACACATATTTACGCCGAGATCCTGGGATACAGCGCCACACAGGATGCGTACCATTTCGCCCATCCTTCTCCTGACGGCAAACAATTGGCACGGGCGATGCAGCAAGCAATTCAGAATGCTGGACTAAGACCCGAGGACATAGACGTAATCTTTGCGGACGGCGCGGGTAATCTGAAGGGCGACGCGATTGAAGCGGGGGCAATCCGAACGGTGTTTGGCCATCGGGCGTCTTCGGTGCCGGTTACCGTGCCGAAGTCAATGGTGGGGAGGCTCTACGCTGGCGGCGCGCCACTTGACGTGGCAGCGGCCGTACTCAGTATGCGAGATTCCGTCGTGCCTCCCACGATTAACCTGACCGAGCCGGCGAGGGGCTGTGAACTCAATTTCGTAATGGGTAAGGCGAAGTCAATGCAGGTGGGCACGGTCTTGGTGAACGCTCGCGGTTATGGAGGGTTTAACAGCTCGTTGGTCCTGAGAAAGCATCCAGCCTGAGTTGAAGTCACGAGGGGTCATGCAACGGGAGTGGGCGACTATACCATTGTTCGAAGGGCTGGGGCCCGTTGCCCGGGAGAAGATGCACGGAGTTCTGCGGTCCAGACACTTCGCGCCGGGAGAGGTTATTTGCCGCGAGGGGGACATGGCGCGCACGCTTTTCATTATCGAAAGCGGCTCGGCACGTGTCTCAGTGGGCCGACCACAAGGTTCTTGGACAGTGGCACGGCTCCACAAAGGCGACGTTGTCGGAGAGATGTCGCTAATCACAGGAGAACCGCGATCGGCGACCGTCGAAGCAATTCTTCCGACGACCACGCTTGAACTTGACCAGCAGACATTCGGCTCAATTCTTCCTCAGCATCCAGAGTTACTCGCAAACCTGACCCGCATTTTGAGCCGGCGCCTTGCGCGCGCGGACGCGCAGTTAGGCTGGGGCCAGCAGCATGGAGAAGCTGTGGCCCTGGTTACGGGCGAAAGTATGACGGGGTTCGCAGGCCAAATTGTCGCAAGCGCCCAAGCTGCGAGCCCACGCAGCGTGCTGTGCCTCGACCTTACCGGCGCCCTACCAGCTAGCGTGCGCCATCAAAAAACCGATACCGAAGGGGTCCTTGAAATCCTCGATCATTCGCTTTCGACCCATGGCGCAGTGCTGATCGTCCTCGGTGCGCAAGATTCTGTAGGTCTGCTTCAGCACATGGATCGAGTTGTGTTGTTGGGAGATGAAGAGGAATGTTCAAGGGCCGCACGGGAATGCGGGCGCCCTGCTGAAATTGTACTCGTAATCCGTGAGGCCGGGCGCGCACCCAGTAAAGTAGCCGGGTTGAAGGTAGTCAGAACGATCAATGCAAAGGCTCCTGATAAGGATATTGCGTGGCTCGGGCGGCATCTCTCGCGGACAAAAATCGGCTTGGCTCTGGGGGCCGGCGGCGCCAAGGGCTACGCGCACGTTGGTGCGCTGAAGGTTTTGGAAGAGAGCGCATACCCGGTGGACTACGTCAGCGGAAGTAGCATCGGCGCGATGGTGGGCGCCTGGCTGGCGCTGGGGAAAAACGTAGAAGCGATCGAAACCAACATGAAGCACGCATTCACACCGGAAAACGTCGCTTCCATTTTCAGGCTCTCGTTTGGCGGCATGTCCAGCGGCACGAATGAACTCCAGCGCATTTGTTTTGAGACGACCCAGGATCTGAACTTCTCGGACACAATGATCCCGCTCACTATCATGGCTGTAGATCTCGAGCGAAAGCGCTCTGTTCCAATGGCCGACGGGTCGATCTGGCAAGCCCTCATGGCGGCGACGGCAGTGCCCGGCCTGCATCCGCCCTTTGCGATTGACTCGCAGCGGTTAGTCGATGCGATCGCGCTCACCCCTGTCCCAACGGAGGCCGTGCGAAACGCGGGTGCGGATATTGTGGTCGCTATTAATCTGATTAGCCGTGATATGCTCCCGGCCTGGCCCACAGAGGTCCCACTGCCGGCAACCGCGGCCACCAGCGGCTCGCGCATGCTGGATACGTTGCTGGAGGTGATGGACCTGATGCAGCTTGATTGCGGTATCCGTCAAGCATCTTTGGCAGACGTTGTGGTTACGCCGTGTTTTGGACCATCAACCTGGCGCGATTTTCAGCTTGCGGACTTGTTTGTGTGCGCCGGGCAAAAAGCGATGGAGAAAGAAATGCCTACGCTGCGCTCTCGAGTGAATCCACAACCGCGGCAAGGAATGCATTCTGGAGGAATACATGGCGACGCAAGCATTCACATTTGACGACCTCAAGGATATTCTCGTCAAGCGCCTGCGAATACCCGAAGCGCAGATCAAGAATGATCCTTCCTTGTCATTTGACGACCTGGGACTGGATTCTCTGGCGCTTGTAGAAGTTCATCTCGAAGTCCAACAGCGGTACGGCTTCACCATTCCGGACGAAGATGTGCGGCACATTACAACGATAGGGCAAGCGATCGACTACACGAATGGCCGTCTGCAGAAGAACAAATAATGAGGTGGACATATGGCGGTGAGGACCGATAACTCCATCCTGATCGAGGCGCCACTGGAGACAGTGTGGAAAGCAACGAATGACGTTGAGAATTGGCCCAATCTATTTACTGAGTACGCCGAGGCAAAAATTCTGGAGCGTAAGGGAAACGCCGTGGTCTTCCGGTTGACCATGCACGCAGACGAGAACGGCAAAGTCTGGAGCTGGGTCTCAGAAAGAACCCCCGATCCTACGACGCATACCGTGAAAGCCCACCGGGTAGAGACTGGGCCATTCGAGTTCATGAACATTGAATGGTATTACCAGGAAGTTGATGGCGGGACGCGGATGCGTTGGGTGCAGGAATTCACGATGAAGCCGACTGCGCCGGTCAACGACGTGCAGATGGAAAAACATCTTAATACGAACACGCAAAAGCAGATGACGGTCATCAAG
This sequence comes from uncultured Acidobacteriota bacterium, assembly GCA_963737205.1. Taxonomy (GTDB): domain Bacteria; phylum Acidobacteriota; class Terriglobia; order Acidiferrales; family UBA7541; genus Palsa-295. The sequence continues at coordinate 18,349 of CAVTRV010000002.1, forward strand.
CAGCGAATTGAGGAATCGGTTCGCAAAACTGTCGGCGCAAAAGCGCAGCCGGGTGCGGCATGAATCCACGATCAGTAAAAAACTGATGACAGAGCCCAAAAAACCGAGCGCGGCGGCAAATTTTGATTCCTACTACTCAGCTGGCGTAAAGGCGTTGGAGCGGGGAGACCTTGCGGAAGCGTGTTCGTGGGCGGCCCGCCTTGCCGCACTTCCAGATCCCTCAGAAGATGCGCGGTACGCCGCGCTGCAGGGAAGGATCGCCGCTGCCAGCGGTAATTTCAAGGAGGCCGCGGAGCATTTTCGAACGGCCATGCGAAAGGCCCCTCGAGAGATGGCATACGCCCGGCAACTTGTCGAGGCCCTGCAGACCGAGGGTGAGCTGGACAAGGCAATCGAGGTGCTTGAGGGACTAATTCGCAAAGATTCCAAGCAGGCTGATTTGTTGATTGATCTCGGATACGCTTGCCTGGCCTGCGGCAACCGCGCCCGGGCGCGCGAGGCCCTCGAACAAGCCTCAGGCTTGCGGCCTCAAGACGGAGCAGTACAGTATGCGCTGGCGCAGATGTACGAGACGCTTGAAGAACCCGGCCTGGCAGTAGAAGTGCTGTCACGGAAGTTGCCAGAGGCGCCTTCCCCTGGCGTGTTGAACGAGCTCGCGCGACTGTTAATTCATCTCCAGCGCTACGCGGATGCCGAGGGCAGATTACGCGCTTTGGGAGAGAAGGATGCAGCGGCTCGAATCATGGCCCAGCACGGTATCATTTGGTGTCGAATCAAGCGGTCTGACTGGCATGGCGCCCTGGATGCCGCGTTATTCGCAAGCAGGCTTGACTGCTACGGCGTGACGACGCAATTCTTGACTTATGCCAAAGAACGCGTCTTTGGCACCGTGATCGAATCGGCGAAGAGAGAAGCCGAGCTATTTCGACACTTGCGCGAAGAAATGGAAGAGTACGCCGAGATGCGTACTCCTGAAGCAACGGTAAACGAAACCCTGGGAGTGTAACAATGGCATTCCAGCCACGGGCGATACCCCAAACAGCGCCCGAATTTGCCGTGCGGGTCGCTGCCCTGCCAACAAACCGCTGGACGAAGTGCCTGCAGTGCGGCGCCCATATCTACAATAAGAGACTGGAAAAGAACCTCAAGGTTTGCCCCGAGTGCAACGTTCATTTTCGCTTGAGCGCTCGCGAACGACTCAGCTTTTTGCTCGATTCCAATTCATTCCAAGAACGCGATGTCGACTTGTTGCCGGGCGACCCTTTGCGATTCCGCGATTCGCTTCCGTATACGGCTCGAATCGAAGAGAGCCGCCGCAAATCTGGCGAGCCGGAGGCGGCGATCTACGGGACCGGAACGATCGGGGGCTACGCGGTTGTTGTTTGCGCCATGGAATTTACTTTTATGGGCGGAAGCATGGGTTCCGTAGTGGGCGAGAAGGTAGCCCGAGCCGCGGAACTTGGGATTTCTACGAAGACGCCTGTTCTGGTCTGCTGCGCTTCCGGTGGCGCGCGCATGCAAGAGGGAGCTATTTCATTAATGCAGATGGCCAAGACCGCTGCAGCCCTCGCGAGGCAGGCAGAAGCTGGGGTGCCATTTATCTCGCTGCTTGCGGATCCAACCTACGGTGGGGTGAGCGCTTCTTTTGGCACGCTTGGGGACGTGATCATCGCGGAGCCTAAGGCCCATATTGGATTTGCCGGACCCCAGGTGATCGAGCAAACGATTCATCAGAAACTGCCAGAGGGGTTTCAAACGGCGGAGTTTCTGCTTGAAAAGGGTCAGATTGACTTGATTGTCCCGCGCGCGGAACTGCCGCTGGTTCTCAAGAAATTGCTTTCATATTACGCAAACACGCGAGAAGCGAGCGCCCCGTCATCATCACCCACCGTTGCGCCTGCCACTCCTCGGCCGGAGTCCGCGCAATCTCGTTCGGCGTGGGAGTGCGTGCAACTCGCGCGTCACGCGGACCGGCCGAACCTGTCTGAGTACATTGCCGCTGTATTCGACAGCTTTACAGAATTGCACGGCGATCGCTGCCATGGTGACGATCCCTCCATCATAGGAGGACCTGCGTTGCTCGATGGGCGCCCGGTGATGGTAGTCGGGCATTCCAAAGGACGGGGAACAAAACAGAGCATCGAACGCAATTTCGGCATGCCTCACCCGGAGGGCTATCGAAAAGCGTTGCGATTGATGCAGCATGCCGGCCGATTGGGCTTGCCGCTTTTGACGTTTATCGACACACCCGGCGCGTACCCGGGACTCCAGGCAGAGGAGCGTAACCAGAGCGAGGCCATCGCACGCAATCTGCTGGTGATGGCACGTCTGCCGATTCCGATCGTCTGCACTATCATCGGTGAGGGAGGGAGTGGCGGAGCGCTGGCCATCGGCGTTGGCGATCGCGTCCTGATGTTGGAAAACGCCATTTATTCCGTCATTAGCCCAGAGGGATGCGCAACAATTCTTTTCAAGGATGCAGCGAGCGCGCCGCGTGCCGCCGAAGCATCAAGGCTGACGGCGAGAGAACTATTGAAACTTGGAGTCGCGGATGAGCTCGTGCCGGAGCCAGAGAAAGGGGCACACACGGATTCGGCTCGGACTGTAGCGTCTCTCAAGGAGGCACTGGTGCGAAATCTCGACGTTCTGGCGCGGATGAATCCTTCGGACCTCATCGAACAGCGTTACAAACGGTTTCGTGCATTCGGATGTTTCGGCACAGCCGCCCAGGGCGAATAAAACTTCAATATCAAAGTGAGCCAAGCGATGGGAGCAATCAAACAAGCTGTGCCGAATTTGAATGTAGACCTAATCCGTCAGGCATTGAAAGAAGCCAAAGACCTGGCGCATGCGCTGGAGGGTACGGCCACTACTCGCATGCACATCAAAGCCGGCGATGTGGAGGTTGAAATACAGCGCGAAGCTGGGGCGGTCGTGGCCAGCCCGGCAGTGGCAGGGCAAGCTCCTGCGCGCACCGGCGAGCCAACCGGCCTCGCTGCGGGTGTGGTCCCCATCTTGGCACCCTTGGTCGGGGTTTTTTACCGGGCAGCGTCTCCGGGAGGAAAACCCCTCGTGCAGGTGGGGGATACGGTTGAGCGAGGGCAGAAGGTCGGAATAATTGAAGCGATGAAAGTAATGAATGAATTGGTCAGTGATTGCCGAGGCGTGGTTATCGAAATTTTGGCAGAGGACGCGATGGCGGTCGCTTATGAACAGCGCTTGATGCTTATTAATTCAAGCGGCGGAAGCAAGGGCTAGAGCAAAGAGAGTGTGATCTTCCGCTGACAATAGAACTGGCCGGTGGGTGCACTGTGTTCAAAAAGATCCTGATTTGTAACCGCGGTGAAATCGCGTTGCGAATTAATCGCACCTGTCACGACATGGGCATCAAGACTGTCCAGATTTATTCAAAGGCGGACGCCGATTCACGCCCGGTTGAATTAGCGGATGAAGCCATCCTGATCGGGCCGGCGCCAGCTAGCCGCAGTTACTTGCACATTCCTTCCATTATTCATGCCTGCCTGATGACCGGAGCAGAAGCCGTCCACCCCGGTTACGGGTTCCTCTCGCAGGACACCTATTTCGCCGAGATTTGCCGCGATTCCGGAATTGTGTTCATCGGCCCTCCTCCGAACGTTATGGAAATGATGGGAGACAAGTCAGAGGCGCGGAAACTAATGGCCGACGCGGGGCTGCCCCTTCCGGGCGGAACTGAAAAACCCCTGGTGAACTACGAGGAGGCAGCACAGAAAGCGCAGGAAGTCGGGTACCCGGTGATGTTAAAGGCTTCTGCCGGAGGCGGCGGGCGCGGTATGCAAGTGGTATGGAAACATTCCGAATTGGCGTCAGCACTAGAAAGCGTGCGAAGTACTGCTCAGGCTGTGTTCAAAGACAATCGCGTTTACCTCGAGAAGTTCATTCGCGATGCGCGGCACGTTGAAATCCAGGTGATGGGTGATCGGCAGGGCGACGTCGTATACCTGGGCGAACGCGACTGTTCGGTTCAGCGTCGTCAGCAGAAGCTGATCGAAGAGTCGCCCTCAACCTATATTGACCCTGATCTGCGCCGTCGGATGGGCGAGGCCGCGGTAAAAGGTGCGAAGGCGATTGGGTACGAGAGCGCAGGGACGATGGAGTTCCTGGTGGATTGCGATCGGCAGTTCTACTTCATGGAAATGAACACGCGCATTCAAGTCGAACATCCGGTCACTGAAACCACCACTGGATTGGACATTGTGGAGCTGATGATCCGCGTGGCGACCGGCGAACCATTGCCCGTGAAACAACAAGACATCACCCCGCGCGGCCATGCCATTGAGTGCCGCGTGAACGCCGAGGATCCCGCCAATGGCTGGAGGGGGGCGAGCGGCACGGTTACGCGGTTCATTCCCCCGGGTGGACCGCGAGTCAGAGTGGACACGCATGCATACAGCGGCTACGCGGTTCCTCCTTACTACGATTCCCTTCTGGCGAAAGTGATCGTCCAGGGCGAGGATCGGACCGATGCCCTCAACGTAATGCAGCGTGCGTTGCGAGAATTTACGTGTGAGGGCATTAAGACCACTATACCTTTTCATCTTGAGTTACTGAATCATCCGGTTTTCCGGAGCGGCGATTATCACCTGGACTTCATCGAGAAATACATGACGCCCCAAGGCACGTTGATCGTCCCGGAGGCTCCCACCATGAGGAGGGCAGTATGAAAAAAAGCGGCGATCAAGTGGCAGCACTCAAGCGCGACTTGGAAGAAGAAAGGCGGATCCGGCGCGCCCTGGTTGATTCCAGCATCCGACTCAACTCCACGCTCAACTTCACCGAATTATTGCAGACGATCATCGAGACCGCCACGGATCTGGTGGGTGCCGAGGCAGGTTCGGTATTGACATACGACGATACCAATCAAGAGCTGAAGTTTGAGGCTGCGGCCGGCAAAACTAAGAAGGATGTCAAGACCTTGCGAATGCCCGCGAACTCGGGGATTGCGGGCTGGGTCCTGAAGAACCAAAAAGCGGTGATCGTGGCTCGGGCCCACCACGACGCCCGTTTTTCAGACGCCACCGACCGTGCGTTGGGATTTGTAACCAGGAATTTGCTGGCGGCGCCACTCAAGGCCCGTGACCGAATGATTGGAGTCATCGAGCTGGTCAACAAGAGGGACAACCAAAAATTCAGCGAAAGAGACCTCGAGGTCGCCAGTGCGTTCGGGGCGCAAGCTGCGGTCGCGATTGACAACGCCCGTCTGTATGGAAACCTCGCAGACACCGTGGTGCAGTCCCGCATGATCTATCGAGTGTGAGCAGGGGAACCCGCTGCGCTCAGTGGAGGAGTCGAGATGACCAAACGTGCTGTGATTGTGGCGCGGATCAGACCCGGCGCCGAAGCAAAGGTAGCCGAAATTTTTGCCGAGTCCGACGCGACACAACTCCCAAAGCTGGCGGGCATCCGCCACCGCAGTTTGTATGTCCTGGAAGACCTCTACATTCATTTGTTTGAGGCAGATGGCGACGCTGCTGCCGCAGTGGATAACATTCGCGATCACCCGCTCTTCCGCGAAATCAGTAAGAAACTTGAGCCCTACGTCTCGCCTTACAACCCCGAAACGTGGCGCTCGCCGAAAGACGCAACCGCGCGGATGTTTTATCAGTACGATGCGGAGATTCCGTCAAGCCACGCCAAAACTTCGTAGCTTTGGACTGGAAGCGTATGAAATTCAACCTGGAAGGCAAACGTGCCGTAGTCACGGGTGGATCACGTGGAATCGGACGCGGGATTGTGCTCGAGTTGGTGAGGCATGGTGTCTTGGTGGCAGCTTGCTATAATCGCGCCAGCGAAGATTCCAGCAGTCTCGATGCCGAGCTGCAGCGAGCTGGCGGCAACAGTTACGCGCTTCAAGTGGACGTTAGCGATGAAGCATCAATCAAACGAATGGCGTCGCAAGTCAAGGACCGTCTCTCCCGTGTTGATGTCCTGGTGAACAACGCCGGCGTGGTGAGTCACAGGCCGCTGCGGGACTTGGATTCGAGTGAATGGAGACGCACGCTCGACACCAATTTGACGAGCATGTTTTTGGTGACCCAGGCCCTCGAGCAAATCATGGGCGAAGGGGCGTCTATCATAAATGTCGGCTCGGCGGTAGCCATGGTCGGTATGGTGGGGAGAGTTGCGTACACGGCGTCGAAGGCCGGAGTCTTGGGTTTAACGCGGTCGCTTTGCAAGGAATTGGGCCCGCGGGGAATCCGAGTGAACTCAATTGCTCCCGGGATAATCGAGACCGATCAGGTCAGCGGACTGACGCCAGAGCAACGCAGCCGTTACGAAAAGCTCGCGGCACTCGGACGACTCGGAAAGCCGGAGGACATCGCCGGAGTAGTCTTGTTTTTGGCCAGCGATCTCTCGCGCTTCGTTTCCGGAGCTACGATTAACGTGGACGGAGGTATATAGCTTCATGATCAGAATGACGCTGCGCATAAAGGTGAAAGAGGGGCAAGCCGAAGATTTTGAGCGCGCCTGGCGAAAAGTGGCGGACCGAGTTCGGCTCAATCCGGGGAATTTGGGTCAGGCATTGTTGCGGGGGGGCGGACCGGCAGAGTATGTGATTACTTCCGATTGGATTAACGAACAGGCGTTTCACGAATTCGAGCGCAGCCCTATGCAGGATGATTGGACGGCGGAGTTGCGTGCGATGCGTGAGTCCGCACAGATGACGACGGAAAACTTGTTGGTTCATGTAGAAGGGATTGGAAAACATGAGAGCTCGAGTCATGGTGTTCGCTAAAATCAGGAAAGGTGAAGAAGCTGGGTTCGAGGCAGCCTACGCGGAAGTTACGGCCAAGGTCAAAGGAACGCCTGGCCACATCGTGGACGAGCTGCTGCGCGATGTTGCCGAGCCAGGCAATTACATTTTGCTTTCGGAATGGGAAAGTCGAGAGGCATTTCTCGCCTGGGAGAATGCGCCGATTCATATGGCGACGACCAAGCCAATGCACTCGTACTGGGTGGGAAACGTCTCCAGAAAGCTGTTCGACGTGTTTGATTCGACGTCGCAAGCTGCGACCCATTAATTCATTGAATTGGTGGAGATTGGACCTTGCCGCGATAGCAAACGGTCGTCGCGATGTTCTACGCGGCTGGTCTAGTAGTGTGGTTTCTACACAGAGGCTCTCGCCCCATGTTGGGCCAGAGCTTGAACTGCGGTAATGGCCACTACATTTGCCACATCCTCGCTGGAGCAGCCGCGAGAAAGATCGTTTGCCGGCCGCGACAATCCTTGGAGGATGGGACCTAACGCCATGGCGCCCCCAAGCCGCTCTACTAACTTGTAGCCAATGTTTCCCGCGTCAAGGTTGGGGAAAATTAAAACGTTGGCGCGTCCTGCGATGGCCGATCCCGGCGCCTTCCTTTCGGCGACTGCAGGTACAAGCGCAGCGTCGGCCTGGAGCCCACCATCCACTGCCAGATTCGGGCTGATCGCCTTTACGATACGCAGTGCTTCACGGACTTTGTCAGTTTCTTCGTGGGCGGCCGATCCTTTGGTTGAGAACGAAAGCAACGCCACGCGCGGCTCTGCTTCCAGGAGCTGGCGGGCATTTTCCGCGGTTGCCATGACGATTTCTGCCAGTTCCTGTGCGGATGGATCAGGTACAACGCCACAATCGGCGAACAGCATGGCGCCGTTCTCGCCGTAAGTGTCAGCGGTCTTTGGAAGAACCATAAGGAAAAAACTGGATACGAGTTTTTTCCCGGGTGCCAGACCGAGACAACGCAGAACGACACGAATGGTTTCGGCAGATGGAGTAGCGGCGCCACCGACAAACCCGTCGGCATCGCCTGTGGCCACGCGCATTGCAGCGAAAAACAAGGGCGTGCGGACGAGCTCTTGGGCTTCTTCGAGGGTCGTCCCGCGCGCGCGTCGCCGCTCGAAGTAGATCCGAGCGTAGTCATCAAGTTGCGGGCTCGACTTTACCTCCACGATCTTGACCCCTTCAAGCTTGCAACCATGAATACGTGCTATCGCTTGGATCGCATCCACGCGGCCGACCAGAGTCGGCTTCGCAAATCCCTCTCCGGCGACACGATCGGCGGCCTGAACGATGCGGTCGTCCTCGCCCTCCGGCAGGACGATTCTTGGCGGTTCTTGCCGCGCGCGCTGCTTCAGCCTCTCAACAATTCGCAACGAATTTTGTCCCCAAAGCTTTCAGATGACCAGACGAACGGCCCATCTAATGGTCACGTGATTCCAAGCTATGCCACTCTTGAATGAGGTTGGCAATGAGGCCGGTCCAACCGGTCTGATGGTTCGCTCCCAGTCCTGCCCCGGTATCTCCATGGAAGTACTCGTTGAACAGAACACAGTCCTTCCAATACGGATCCTCGTCGAATTTCTTCATTCCGGCAAATATCGGACGCCCCTTCGCGCCATCCCTTTTGAAAAGACTTATCATTCGCCGAGCAATTCCTTCCGCCATTTCCCTGAGCGTAACGGGACACCCGGGACTGCCGGGCGCAGTTATCAAAAAATCTGGTCCCAAGGCCTCGCCAAATTTCAGCAACGACTCCAGCAGGATGAAGGACGTAGGAAACCAAACGGGACCGCGCCAGTTGGAGTTGCCTCCTTTAATCTTTGTCGAGGCCTCTCCTGGCTCGTAGCGCCCTTCGTGCCTCCCGAGGACGAACGGGTTTTTCTCGTGATATTTTGAGAGACTGCGGATCCCGTATGGGGAAAGAAACTCGTTGGGATCCCACAGACGCTGCAGGATACGCCGCAGCTGTTCGCTGTCAACGATGGAAAGAAGGTGCCGGCGGGCGCCATCTCTTTCATCGGAGAAGCATGCCGCACCCATTAGTTCCGGCCGGTTTCGCATGAACCAGCCAACATTGGCGATGAATTGTGGATGCGCCACCACGTCCTCTTCTTCCAAAATCTCAACAGCAAACATTGGAATGAGCCCGACGAGGGAACGGAGGCGAAGTTTCTCGAAAGTCCCGTCATGGTAGCGCAAGACGTCATAGAAGAATCCGTCTTCTTCGTCCCAAAGCTGGTAGTTACGGCCGCCCATTTTCTTCATGGCCGCGCCGATGTAAATGAAGTGCTCGAAGAATTTCGTGGCCAGATCCTCGTAGACGCTGTTCTGATTCGACAACTCCAGAGCGATGCGCATCATATTCAAACAGAAGAACCCCAGCCAACCTGTGGCATCGGATTGCTCCAGAATGGCGCCGCCTGGAAGTTTCTCGCTCCGGTCCACCACGGCGATGTTGTCCAAGCCAAGGAAGCCGCCCTCGAAGATGTTTAAGCCTTGGCTGTCCACACGGTTCACCCACCACGCAAAATTGATGAGCAGCTTGTGAAAGCATTTCTCCAACCAATCGCGGTTGCCCCTGCCTCTGGCCTTCTTTTCCATCTTGTAAATGCGCCAGCAGGCCCAGGCGTGCACGGGCGGATGCAGGTCGGAGAATTCCCATTCATATGCCGGAATTTGCCCGCTGGGGTGCTGAAATTGCTCAAAGAGCATGACCCAAAGATTGTCCCTGGCCGCCTGCGGGTCGACGAGGGCAAGCGTCACGCAATGAAACGCCAGGTCCCAGCACGCGAACCACGGAAACTCCCATTTGTCTGGGAGCGAGAGCACACGCATCGAATTCAGGTGGTGCCAATGAGAGTTGCGGATGCGCTTACGCGAAGCTGGCGGCGGATAACGAGGATTGTCACCTTGCAACCATTGCGTCACGTCGAAAATGTAGACTGCCTTGCTCCACAGCATGCCGGCCAAGGCCTGCCTCTGGATGGACTTTTCCTCTGCGCTTGCCCCCTGAGGCTGGATGGCCCCGTAGAATTCATCAGCCTCCTTTTTGCGCTGGCGAAATACGCTGTCAATTCCGTTCAGTGGGCGTTGCATCTCGCTGGACGTCAAACGCAGACGTAAAGTCGCCGAGCCGCCTGCAGCCACGCGCAGTTTATAGCGCATGCAGGCTTTTGTGCCGGCCCGTTCGGAGTTGAGCGAGTTCTCGCCGTTAATGACATAGCGGTGGAAGGCGTCTTTGACGTGTTGCTTGCGGCTGACGGCCCAAGGTCCGTAAACTCGCGGCGCGTTGGTTTCATTATCAGTGAAAAGCAGTTCTGCTCCTGGTGGTCCAAATAAGTAACGCCGGCCAACGCGGTAATCATATTTCAGATTGTTTAGAGTTACGCCGGGAACCTCCTCAGCGGAAAGACTCACAAAACCTTCACCTGTCGGCCCTGGACGGATGCTGGGTTCCGGCCCTGGTGGATCGGTCCATGCCCAAGTATTCCGGAACCATAAGTGGGGAAGGAGTTGCAAGTCGGCGTCTTCCGGACCACGGTTGAACGCTGTAATGCGAACGCAAATGTCCTCCGGGCTGGCCTTGGCGTATTCCACGAAAACATCGAAATAGCGGTTCTCGTCAAACACTCCAGTATCAAGAAGCTCAAATTCCGGACCGGCGCCGGCGCGCCGGCCATTTTCTTCCACAAGTCTTCGGTAGGGAAATTCTCCTTGAGGATATTTGTAGAGCATCTTCATGTAGCTGTGAGTCGGGGTGTTGTCCAGATAAAAATAATATTCTTTGACGTCTTCGCCGTGGTTGCCTTCGGTTGCGGAAAGGCCGAACATACGCTCTTTCAGAATGGGATCGCGACCGTTCCACAGCGCCAGCGCAAACGTGAGAAGTTGAAAACGATCACAGATGCCGGCGATGCCGTCCTCGCCCCAGCGGTAGGCTTTGCTGCGTGCCTTGTCGTGCGTCAGGTAATTCCAGGCGTCTCCATCCGGACTATAGTCTTCGCGGACTGTCCCCCAGGCGCGCTCAAGGACGTATGGTCCCCACGCGCGCCACGGGGGCACGGCCCCCTTGAAGGGTTCGATCAAGCGTTGGTGTTCCGCGGTGAGTTGGCTGGGACGCGGGTCGAGTCCTGGCCGATCGTCTCTTATGGCTTGCGAGGTCCGCGGCCGAAATACGCTTCACGATGACCCTTGGAGAAGCCTTAAGGCTAAGTGTGGGTAACGGAATATCTGAGCCATTAAATCGGCAGATTATGGACCGTCTCGTTTCCGGTCGCAAGGCCTGTGTTTGACTTCCAACGGAAATGGGAGCGAGGTGAGAGTGGGGATAAGTTGCAGCCTCGACGTCGAGTTCCACCCCCAAACAGGGTTTGGACTGCCGGAGCCGCGGGGCCCGGCCTAGGGTTGGCCGAAGAGGGTGCGGCGCTGGCAATCTAATCCGGTGCTCCGTGCCAGGGCTTTCGCGTTCTTCGTGATGCTATTAAGATGAGGCCGGGTTAGACTGTCCACGAACATGAGCGTTATCGACGAAGTCCTCGCTGCGAACGAAATGTACTCGCGCAGTCATGAATTGCGAAAACTGACCCCACGGCCGGAGCGCAACCTCGCAGTCCTGACTTGTATGGATACGCGGCTGTCGATCCGCACCCTGGGTCTCAAAACTGGGGAGGCGCACATTATTCGCAATGCCGGCGGCATCGTTACAGAGGACACCCTGCGCTCCCTGGTCGTATCGCATTATCTGCTGGGCACTGAGGAGATCATGGTCATCAATCACACCGATTGCGGATTGATGCAAGCCAACGAACAGGATTTGCGGACTAGAATTCGGAATCGAACGGGAACCGACGCAGTGACTCCGTCCTCCTTCTACACCTTTCAAAACATCGAGGAAAATGTCCGCTACCAATTGCAGAAGCTCCGCACACATCCGTGGATTCCCGCGACTGTCGCTGTCCGCGGCTTCATCTACGACGTCACCAGTGGCCTTCTCCGTGAAATCAAGATTGTGTGACCACCACGCCGTGGTGGACCTCGCCTGCCGTCACTTCATTCACGCCACTTCATTCACTTGGACTCGCTATCCGCAGAAGTAGCCGACTCGGCGTCTTCATTAAGCAGGCGTCGACAGGATAGCTGGCGGATTGTCCGGGAAAACTTGTGGGACTCCGCGGCGTAAACGGGAGCGGAATCAGCCGCTGTGGTTCGCGCTCTCGAGAAACCGTTCCAAGGACTCAAAGGAAGTCAACCAGGCATCGACCGGGTCCTTGTAACCCTTAAGCGCAACTGCGCGCATTTCAAAAGAATTCTCTGCACCTGGAATGTCGCGGAGACTTGCGAATGTTTTCTGACCGAGAGCGACATCAAAGCCAGAGCCCTTCGTGGCTGATTCCAAGCGGAAGGCTACGTTTACACTGTCTCCGAGCGGACTGAACTCGGGGCTTCCCTCCGCACCCGTATTACTAAGCACGGACATCCCTGTATTTACGCCGGCGCCGATTCGCATGGATTGGTTATTCGAAAGCGTCTCCCGCAGATCTCGAGTGACGCCATGAATTTCGGAAAGCGCCTTGAGTACGTCCAATATTTCACTCATTTCGGGATTCTTGCCGGCGTGCGTCCATACGGCCATTACCGCATCGCCGATGTATTTATCACCCGAACTGCCGTGGCGCCGGACGATCGCGCCGGATTCACGAAACCACGTACCGATCGTACGTGCGAGAATCGCCTCATCCAAATTTTGCGCAAGCACGGTAAAATCGCGAATGTCGATGACAAGCACGGTCACCAACCGGCGCGAAAAGGAAACGAGGGTTTCCGGTGCTGACTTTGCCAGGTACGCTTCGCCCGCCGCCTCCACCGTGCGCTTGCGGAAGATCATGCTGGTTCCACCGCACACGAGCACATCGCCACCATGCAAAGGCAGCGGCGTGGTCACTCTACGTCCGTTCACGGATGATCCGTTTCTGCTGCCCAAATCGATGAAATAAAAGGTGCCGGCCTGCATCTCTTGAATGACGGCGTGGTGCCTTGACATCATGTCATCGTCAAATACGAACGTGTTGTCAGAACCGCGACCGATCGTCCAATGTTGTCCGTTGGTCAAAAGCAACATCTGGTCTTCGGGCGACTTCGACACCTCCAGATATGGGTTTTCAGCCAACCTTACCTCCCTGCGGAAGAAACAAAGCCCCATTTTGATACATAAACGCGAATGACGTGTCGAGAAAATCGTGCTCTGGTGCCGAGCAAATGCCCCATCTTTATGCGAAAGGGAAACCGAAGGTGCGACTTGTGTTAAGACTTTTCTAGAATTCGGTAACAATTGTGATGGCGATATACACACAGTCTACTGACGGGCAGATCTCATCAACACTTATGTCGATCGCGGGATTCACGGAAAGGCCCCGTGAAGTTTTGGTCGTACGCGATCGATTTCACGGCGTCACGCCCGAAACCGAGCGTTGTACGTCAACTCCTGTACCTTGGGAATGTGATGTACAATTGGCGATTTCCTGAAGCCGCGGTTAGGTGCTTATTCGCGAGCGAAAAATGTGATGCGCCAGCCCTTCAGAATCGACGTGCATCATCACATGATGACCGAACACCACCCGATCGTTGAGATGCGGCATGGCGAAGACATGATCTGGTGGTCGCCGGAGGCTGCACTCCGGATGATGGACGAAAACGAAATTCGCGCTGCTATCCTGTCTCCCTTTCCGAAGCTCCCAAAGAACAAAGCGGCACTGGAGATCATGATGAGAGTGCGCGAGGGGTGGCTGGGGGGCACCAAGCCACTTCGCGAGGCAATGCGCCGCACCACGCGCAAGGGTAACGAGAGTGTTGCGGCCGCAGCTCACTCCAGGCCTGATCGGTTCGGCTTCTTTGCCTCTATCGCATTGTTGAACCCAGAGGACGCCATCGCCGAGGCTTCGTATGCGCTGGACAGCTTGAAAGCCGATGGGCTCTATATGCAGACGAATTTAGGAAAAGTATATTTCGGTGATTTGATTTTCGAGCCGCTCTTTAAGGAACTCAACCGGCGCGGCGCAGTCATCTTCTTGCATCCCGTGCATTTGCCGTGCCCAGTGCTCTCCGGCAGCCCACCACACCTGAGCGATTTTCTACACAGCACCGTACGCGCTGCGACCAACCTTGTACAAAAAGGAGTCATGCAGCGGTATCCCGATCTGAAGTTCATTCTCTGCCACGGGGGCGGCTATATTCCATACGCCGTTCAGCGATTCAGCGAGACTCTGGCGGTCACCTACCCCGAGCGAAGCGCCCAAGAATATCTCGATGACTACAGGAAATTCTATTTTGACACGGCAATGTCTACGGCTCCCGCAACCCTTTCAGCGCTGCTCTCTTTTGCGCGACCCGATCATTTGCTCTATGGCAGCGATTTCCCATTTTCGCAACCGAACCAAGTCTCATTCTTCGCAAAACAATTCGACAGTAGCGATCTCCATACTCAAATATGCTCCGGCGTCAGCAAAGCAAATGCCGCACTGTTTCCGAGGCTGGCAAGCTGACGTTGCGAGGCGCAGGGAAATCGCAGTCTCCGTCAAAAAGACTTTCCATTTCGAAGAACAATTGAGTGAGCGAATCTGAGCGATTCCACAGCGTGGCAACTCGCAGCTGAATTGCGCTCATTTTGCCCGGATCTCTGTTGCCTGGCTCCTAATTGGTTGACCCCTCGGACGGAGGGTGATAGCGTCTACCGGCAAATCTAGCGGAGGGGCCTATACCATGCCAAAGCACTTAGTCTCCCAATTGGCGCATGTTGAATTATTAGTTCCAGAAGTTGAGCGCTCTGCGAAATTCTTCACGGAGTTCCTCGGTCTCACCGAGACAGCGCGCGATGGCCGGTCAGTGTACCTGCGGGCCTGGGGCGAGACGTTCCACCACAGTCTGATGCTCACGAGCGCCGATACTCCGGGCCTGGGTCACGTGTCTTGGCGAGCGCAGAGCGAAGAGGCCTTGGAGGCCGCCGCTGCCGAGATCAAGCGCGTTGGCGCGGGTAATGATTGGATTGAGGGCGGCACCGGACACGGCAGGGCCTATCGTTTCCGGACACCCGGGGGTCACGTTGGAGAGATATTCTGGGAAGTAGAGCGATACGTGCCGGCGGAGGAGGCTCGCAGCCGTTTCCGCAACAGGCCACAGCGGCGTCAGCCAAGCCGATCTGGAACAGCCGCGCGTTTTCTTCACCATGTCAACCTGAGTTCGGTGAATGTCGCTCGCGAGTGCGCCTTCTACGCCGACGTCCTCGGGTTCAAGCTAAACGAGATGATCAAGGGGCCGAGCAAAGACATTCAAATCTTCGCGGCGATGGCGTGTACGAACCTCGACCACGACCTGGGCTTGACGATTGATGCCGAGGGAAAAGAGGGGCGCCTAAACCACGTGGCTTATGCGCTGGAGTCGAGGGAAGAGGTCCTGCTCGCAGCGGATGCAGCGATCGAGGCAGGTTTGGCGATCGAACTCGGACCAGCAAAGCATGGCGCTAGCGAGAGCTTTTTCTTTTACGTGCACGAGCCCGGTGGCCAGCATCGAATCGAGACTTACAGCGGAGGGTATCTCAACTTCGAGCCGGACCGCCCGACCGTCGTTTGGTCGGTTGCCGATACTCCTCATCCGCTCCTGGCGTGGAGTGACAGTGCGTCGGCGAGACCTCGCGTGCCGACACTTGCTGCAAAAGGTTGATTGTAGTTTCCAGGTAATGCTCGGGGGCAGCCTTCACTGTGCGCGCTTGCTCGTGGCTGCCTCTGCAACGCCTCCCAGTTCCTGAACCGCATCTAGCCGGAACTCCCTGCGGAGCAGATCCCGACGCTCAAGATCCCTTCTTCAAACTATGGTCTGCATGCAGACTCCACAAAGATCCGTGGCTTGCCTCACGCAATTCTTGCGTCCCGCCGCGACTTGCATATAATACCCGCACCGCGGCGCGATATTGGCCCCATTCGCATGCGATGAGTGCGGTATTTCGGCTCACCATGCACCCCGACGCCAATGGAAAGGTGTGGAATTGGGTCTCGAAACGCACTACGGACCCGGTCAGCCACAGCGTCAAAACTCATCGCGTCGAAACTGGACCGTTCGAGCACATGAACATCGAGGCGAACCTAAGTCTGAGACCCTAGGCCGGGCCCAAAACCTGACGCCATGACAAACAAAAAGGCTCTTATTGCCGGGGCAGTCGTTTTGGCGCTCTTGGTCACCGTCGCAGCCGGTTCCGTGCTGGTGAAGTTGGGCGGCAAATCCAAAAAAGACCCGAACCGGTTGGTTCTGTACGGGAATGTCGATCTGCGCGAAGTCGAACTCTCTTTCAACAATAGCGAGCGCATCGTTGAGGTGCTGGTGCAGGAAGGGGACAAGGTCACGCGCGGACAAACGCTCGCTCGACTGGACACCAGTCGGCTCAAGCCACAAGCGGCGATGGCGGAAGCGGTGGTCGAGGCCCAGCAAGCGGCGGTGGACAGACTGCATAACGGCAGCCGCCCCGAGGAAATCGCGCAAGCCCAAGCTAATGTCGCATCGGCCAAAGCGGACCTGGTCAATGCCGACCAGCAATGGACGCGTCTGACGGCGCTGGCGGGCCTGACTACGGGGCGGGCTATCAGCCAACAAGACATCGACAGCGCCAAGGCCTCCTTGACTATGGCGCAGGCTCGATTGGACGCCTCGGAAAAAGTTCTGGATCTATCTCAGATCGGCCCGCGGACGGAGGACATTGCTCAAGGAGAAGCGCAATTGCGAGCCAATCAGGCACAGTTGGCGCTCGTGCGCCGGCAACTGGCCGACTCTGTCCTCGTTTCTCCCTGCGATGCCGTGGTGCGCTCCAGACTCTTGGAGGTTGGCGATATGGCGTCTCCCCAGAGGCCCATTTTCGATCTGGCAATTGTGGATCCAAAGTGGATTAGGGCCTATGTTTCCGAGTCCGATCTCGGAAGGATTCACCCGGGCATGAGAGCGTCGATCAGCGCCGATAGTTTTGCGGGCCGGACCATTTCGGGTTGGGTCGGTTTCATTTCTTCGGTCGCTGAATTCACGCCAAAGACGGTCCAGACCGAAGAATTGCGCTCCAGCCTGGTCTATGAAATTCGCGTTTTCGTGGATGATCCCCAGGACGAAATGCGTCTGGGCATGCCGGCGACGGTGAGCCTGGAAATGGACCCGCTCGCTCCGCACCAACGATAGGAAGGAGTCGACCGCGTGTCGTGGAAAAAAATCCTCACAGGCATGGCTGCAGTCGGTATTGTCGGCATCGGCGGCTGCACCGTCGGCCCGAACTATCACCCCTCCCCCGCCAGTACTCCAGCCTCGTGGACCTCGCCGTTGGCGAACGGGGTGACCGATAGCGCGACCACACCGTCATCGTGGTGGGCTTCGTTTAACGATGTCGAGCTGGACTCGCTGATTCAGCGCGCGGCGCAATCGAATCTGGATTTGCTCGTGGCGGAAGCCCGGCTGCGGCAAGCACGGGCGGTCCGACAAGGAAGCGCGGCCGATCTCTGGCCTACGGCCCACGTCTCGGGATCCGTTGTGAAAGAAACAATCAGCCGGGATCAGCCTATCTTTGGATCGCTGCCGTTGCCGCCGAACTTCCCTTTCGAATACAACGTTTACCAGGCAGGCTTCGACGCCTCGTGGGAAATTGACGTTTTCGGCGGCAAGCGCCGCGCGCTCGAAGCCGCAACTGCGGAATATCAAGGAGCTATCGAGGCTCGCAACGATACGATGGTGAGTTTGCTTGCTGAGGTCGCCAGGAACTACGTCGAATTACGCGGAGCCCAGCAACGCCTGGAAATCGCGCGTGGCGACCTCAAGCTTCAGGAGGAATTTCTGGAACTCACGCGCGACCGCTTTCAAGTCGGGGTAGCGACTGAACTTAACGTGACCCAATCAGCAGCCCTGCTTGCAAGCTTGCAGGCGGCGATCCCGCCGCTCGAAACCGATATCCGGGGGGCTATGTATGGGTTAGCGGTCCTGCTCGGTCGACAACCGGGTGAACTCGTGGCCGAACTTTCCCCCACCGCCGGCGTTCCGCCAGCGCCGCCGGGAATTCCGATTGGACTTCCCTCCGATCTTCTGCGGCGCCGCCCGGATGTTCGTCGGGCCGAACGCGAGTTGGCAGCCGAGACAGCCCGCATCGGCGTGGCAAAATCCGAATGGTTTCCCAAACTGTCCCTGACTGGGGACGTCGGGTCCGAAAGCGTGAGCCTCGGCCAATGGTTTGAGCCCGGCAGCCGCTTTTGGTCGATCGGTCCAAGTTTGCAATGGCGGGTGCTCGATTTCGGCCGCGTGCGCGCGGAAGTACGGGCTCAAACCGCTGTACAAGAGGCGGCCTTGGCAACTTATCAGAAGACCGCTCTAATTTCCCTGCAAGAGGCCGAGACCGCCCTCGTGACCTACGCGCAGGAGCAGAACCGCCGTCATGCGCTCGCCGAAGAGGTGGCCGAAAACAGACGCTCGCTTGGTATGGCCGATGGCCTGTATGCCAAAGGCCGAGTCAACTATCTAGACGTTCTAGATGTCCGCCGATCGCTCTATGAATCGGATGACCAATTGGCGGTCAGCGATCAGGCGGTCTCGCTCGATCTCATCGCTGTTTACAAGGCACTGGGCGGAGGGTGGGAGACGCTGATGCCAAGCCCGGCAAAGACGGTCTCAACCATCCCTTCGCAATGACGATGTCTGCCTCTTCTCCAGCGTTGTGCTTGGACGGCGTTTGCAAGTCCTTTCGTCGCGAGACCGGGGAATCGGTGCTCGCGCTCGACAATATTTCTTTCTCCGTCACTCACGGCGAACTCACCGCCTTGATCGGGCCTGACGGAGCCGGTAAGACAACACTAATTCGTCTTTTGGCCGGGCTGATGAAGTCCGATAGGGGCATCGTCAATGTGCTTGGGATTGACGCGGCCAAAGCACCACAATCCATCCAGTCGCAGATTTCGTATATGCCGCAGAAATTTGGATTGTATGACGATCTGACTGTCCGGGAAAATCTGGATCTCTACTCCGACTTGCATGGGATCACTGTCGAACATAGACGTGCCCAATACACCGGCCTGATGGAAATGACCGGCCTGGATCCATTTCAAAAACGGCTGGCCGGGCAACTTTCCGGAGGAATGAAACAAAAGCTCGGCTTGGCCTGCACTCTCGTCCGCTCCCCCAAACTGCTGCTCTTGGACGAGCCCACCGTCGGCGTCGATCCGCTCTCTCGCCGCGAACTATGGGAGATTATCCACCAGCTGGTCAAGAAGGGTCTGACGGTCATGGTCAGTAGCAGCTATCTTGAGGAAGCAGAAGCGTGCGAACGAGTCCTGGTCCTGAACGGGGGAAAAAGCTGGCGGAGGGGCCACCGTCGGATCTTAGCAAACTGGCGCTCGGCTGCACGTTCCTCGCCAAGCCACCAGAAGGGATGAAGGCGCGGGATTTCCAGGTTCGGCTTCTCGACGAACCTGATGTCGTCGACGCCGTGCCGGAGGGCGGGCTGGTCCGGCTGGTTAGCAAGGTCGGCTCTCGCCACACCGAGGGCGCCATGTTCGGCGGCGTGGCAGCCCAGCCGACTCCCGCACGCCTGGAAGACGGATTCATGCTTCTCTTGCAGCAGGATCGGGAAGCAACACCAGCTGAGAAAGCGGCTCACGCGCCGGACGAACCCGCTTTCGGCGGCACCCGCGGCGACTCGATCGTCGAAGTCCGCGATCTTGATCGCTGCTTCGGCAAGTTTGTCGCCGTCGACCATATCAGTTTCAGCGTCAAACGCGGGGAAATTTTTGGCTTGCTTGGACCGAACGGAGCGGGCAAGACGACCACCTTCCGCATGCTCTGCGGGCTGTTGCCGCCCTCGGCGGGAACCTTGACGATTGCGGGGGTCGATGTGCGCCACAGCAGGGCCTCGGCTCGGCAGCACTTGGGCTACGTGGCGCAAAAGTTTTCGCTCTATGGACAATTGACGGTCGGTGAGAACCTGAATTTTTTTGCTCGAGCCTACGGTCTTGGCGGCGAGAGAAAACGCGAGAGAATCGCGTGGGCCCTAAGCCAATTCAAACTTGAACCCTTCGTCCTCCTGCCCAGCGCACAATTACCCGGCGGGTACGCCCAACGCCTCGCCATGGCGGCCGCCCTCCTTCATCGGCCCGAGATTCTTTTTCTGGACGAGCCGACCAGCGGCGCTGATCCCTTCGCCCGCAGAGAATTTTGGCAGCGGATTACGGCGCTTGCCTCCAACGGAATGACAGTGATCGTGACCACCCATTTCATGGCGGAGGCCGAGTATTGTGACCGAGCGGCAATCCTCGACAGCGGAAAGGTGCTAGCACAAGGCACACCGGCAGAATTGCGCGCCGAGGCGCCGCCGCAGGCGGGCCGCATCGCGACGATGGAAGACGCATTCATCGCCATCGTCCTGAAGGCTCGCGGCCGGCAAGCGGGCAAACACGCGGAGGGACCGCCATGAAGGATTGGTTAGCAAGATTGCGGCGAATTCGGGCGCTCACGGTGAAGGAAACGCTGCAGATCCTTCGCGATCCCAGCAGCATCACGATCGGCATCGTCTTCCCGCTGATGATGATTCTACTCTTCGGGTATGGAATGTCCCTCGATGTCAACCGGATTTCCGTGGCCGTAGTCGACGAAAACACTTCGGCGGACAGCACCGGCCTTGTCGCGGCCTTCAGGCTCTCGCCTAATTTCGCCGTAACGATGGCCCCCTCGATGGCCGAAGCGAACGCGGCGTTCCTGGATCGGAAGGTAGACGGAGTGTTGCGCATCCCGTCCGATTTCAGTCGGCGCTGGCACTTGGGCGAAGCGGCAGTCCAGATCCTGGTCAATGGCACCGATGCTAACCAGGCGCGCATCATGCAAGCCTATGCCCAGGGACCGGTCGCCCAATGGAGCGCGGCGCAGGAGGGATACCTTGCCTCGGCCTCGGTCGGGCCGGCGGTTGTAGTCAACCGGATGTGGTTCAACGAGAACAACAGCAGCCGGTATTTTCTTGTCCCGGGCCTGATCGTTTTGGTGATGACGATCATCGGAGCCTTCCTCACCGCCATGGTAGTCGCTCGCGAATGGGAGCGCGGAACACTCGAGGCTCTCTTCGTTACTCCTATGCGCGCGGGGGAGTTTCTCATCAGCAAGCTCCTCCCCTATTTTGCGCTGGGCATGATCGGTTTCGTGCTCTGCCTGCTGGCGGGTCAATATCTCTTCCAGGTTCCCCTCCGCGGCTCCCTTTTCCTGCTTTGTGCCGCCTCGATGATTTACCTCCTGGTGGCATTGGGAATAGGGCTGCTTGTGTCCACCCTGATTAAAAGTCAATTCCTGGCCAGCCAATTGGCTATGATGCTCACGTTTCTGCCGGCAATGATGCTCTCGGGTTTTCTCTATGATCTGCGCAGCATGCCGGCCTTTATCCGCGGAATCACCTACGTCCTGCCGGCGAGATACGCGGTCGCGCTCATGCAAACTCTTTATCTCGCTGGAAACGTGGGAAGCGTGGTCTGGCTGAACTTGGGGGTTCTGGCGGCGATGGCTGCTATGCTCTTGATCCTAACCCGTTTGGTCACGAAGAAGCAGCTTTCCTGAGATAGCGAATGATATCCTCTCTTCTTCGCATCTTGGCGCTCATCCGGAAAGAATTTCTCGCCGTCCTGAAGGACCCGCGTAGCCGCTTCATCATCTTTTTGCCGCCGATCCTGCAGTGCTTGATCTTCGGTTACGCTGCCAGCTTCGACCTCAATTCCGTTGCGTACGCCGTCCTCGACCAGGACCACAGCGCCGCCTCCGCCGAGTTTCTTTCCCACCTCGATGGCTCCGGCATCTTTCGGCGCCAAGCCGATCTCGGCCGGCCCGAGGACATTTCCGCTTGGATCAACAGCGGCCGCGCGCTCCTCGTCATTCAAATCGGCCAGGATTTCGAGAGGCACCTGCTCGCCGGCGAACCCGCTGAGGTTCAGGTGATCTCCGACGGCCGCAATTCCAACACCAGCGCCACGGCGTCGGGGTATGTCCAAAGTGCCGTCGAAGACTTCAACGACAGTTGGCGAACCGATCGCGGCGAGGCCGGGCCGCCGATCCGCGTCGTCATGCGCTCATGGTTCAACCCCAACCTCGATTCGAGATGGGGCATGATCCCAAGTCTGATCGGCACGCTGACGATGATGGGTACGCTGATGCTTACAGCTATGTCCGTTGCCCGTGAGCGCGAGCAGGGCACGTTTGACCAGTTGCTCGTCACTCCTTTCCGGCCGTCCGAAATCATGGTGGGAAAGGCCGTTCCCAACCTGGTCATCGGCCTGATTCAATCCACCACAGTTTTACTTATCGCCCAGTTCTGGTTTCACATTCCTTTCGCGGGTTCTTTTTTTGTTCTCTATTCCGGACTCGTGCTGTTCCTGACGGCGGCAGTCGGTCTCGGTCTTCTGGTCTCGTCGATCTCCGCGACCATGCAACAGGCGATGCTCTACGCATTTCTTCTCTCGATGCCGTTCGCCCTACTTTCCGGCCTGACAACACCGTTCAACAGCATGCCGAAATTCCTCCAATCGGCCATGGTCATCAATCCCCTTCGCTATGCTCTCGATATGACCAAACGGGTTTACCTGGAGGACGCCGGCTTCATCCAGCTCGTCTTCCCTGATTTTTTCTCGCTCACAGTAATTGGCTTGGTCGCCCTTTCCGGTGCCGCCTGGTTGTTCAGGCGGCGGCTCACGTAAGGTGGTGATTCGCCGAATGTCATCCGCATCTAAACAACGCGCGGCTCTCCGTTACTGAAAGCACGACGGAAGTGTTCAGTTTGTTGGGATGCCCGCTAGGGCAGGGATCTACAAGGCTGGCAGAACGATCGGATCTGCAATCGCGCGCCTGTTTATGGTCGGGTGAGTAAGTTTCACTTCAACGCCGCCACCCGTTTGGCCGTAAAGCGGAACCGCAGCGCCGCACTCGATAGGCGTGTCTACGACTGGCTGCAACTCATAGCGATAGCAGGCGGGCATCAAGTTCGGCAGGGCGAATCGCGCCACAGCTGCAAAGCCGGTTGGGGCGAAAGGAACTTCGGATGCCGGCGCCGCATACGTCTCCTTCGCAATAAGCGGCGGATTCTTGGTTCTGTCGATCCTCCTGCTCGTCGGGTAGGCTTCCCAGCGGTAGATCACTGTTTCGGCAAGGGTGGCCGCTGTGAAAGGAAGATGACCGTAGACTGAAGGGGGCCGGGGAGGAGGGGGCGGCAGTGGGCCGATGGTGGATACCGGACTCATCGCTGCCCAAAACGATTGCCAGGCCTGCACAGGTGTCGCCGTTGCTATGCTCGGCAATGCGGGAAGCGAGTTGAACCATTCCATAAAATCAGCCGTTTGCTCTTTTGCTCCTGAACGCAAACCACGCTGTCGCAGATACTCGCTCTCGGGCTCGGCAAATGTTTTCTCATGCAGTAGTATTGCCATCCGGCAGCTGACCACGAGGTAGTAGTTGAAATTGGATTGCCCGAAATTTAGATCCATCGCAATCTCCGGCGCTTCGGCGAACTGCTGCTGTTCGTTCTCGTTTATCCGAAATACCTGCATGAGTGCTCCTTCCTTCGCTTCTCGCCTTGCGTCAACCCCTGCCTCGTACGCGTCCTGCAACCATCGGTCCACAACATATCACACGAAAGAAACTTCGTGAAACATGCGTCGATTGGCGCTCGTCGAGTGCGCCTTTCATTGACGCCAATTTCATCCAACCCTTTGACGCCGCATGCATAATCACAACGTGGCCTTTGGCGTATGCTTGTGAGTTCGACAAGAGAGGCTTCGAATCCAGAACGGGAAATGCAGATGAACGGCCCCTTGAACGAAGATCAAATCGAGCGAATGCATGCTTACTGAGACGCGAAATTGGAAATGGCCTCTGAATTGACGCGCGTATGCCCGAGACAATCATCCTCGCGCTCAACAGCGGCTCCTCTTCCCTGAAGTTCGGCTTGTTCACGGCGTCGCACGATGACGTGGTTCCCCTCTGTTCCGGCGCCGCCGAAGGGATCGGCTCGAATCAGGGCCGCTTCTGGATTCACGGCGCAAAAGGTGAAGTGCTGAAGGACGAGCCTCACGCCTTCGCCAAGCAAGTTGAAGCGGTTCGCGCGGTCGCTGAAGCAATCGGCCGCCTTCCCTTCCCCGCGCCGGCGGCCATCGGCCACCGCATCGTTCACGGTGGCCCCAAACTCCGCGACCACCAGAGAATTACGCCGGAAGTTCTCACGGAACTCGAGGCCGCTGCCTCGTTTGCGCCTCTGCATGTGCCCATTGCGTTGAACATGATTCGCCAAGCGCAGCTGCACTTCCCCGGCGTGCCGCAGTTTGCCTGCTTTGACACGGCTTTTCACCGCACCATGCCCGAAGCCGCGTCGCGCTTCGCGTTGCCCAGAAAATTCTGGGACGCGGGCGTCCGCCGCTACGGTTTTCACGGACTCTCCTGCGAATCCGTGCTGCACCGGCTTGGTGCAGATGTTCCACCTCGAATGATCATCGCGCACTTGGGAAACGGCGCGAGCGTTACGGCGACTGCCAACGGGGCCTCGATTGACACCACGATGGGACTCACGCCGACCGGCGGAATCGTGATGAGCACGCGTACGGGCGATCTCGATCCCGGCGTGCTTCTGTACATCTTGCGGACTTCCGGAAGTAACGTCGAGGAGCCGGAGAAGTTGCTCGACAACGAATCGGGGCTTCTGGGAATTTCCGGGATCTCGGGCGACATGCGCCAACTGCATCAGATGCCTGACGATCCCGCTGCTCTGTGCGCGGTTGAAATCTTCTGTCGCACGGCGAAGAAAGCGATCGGCGCGTTCATCGCGATTCTCGGCGGCTTGGACCTGCTGGTTTTCACAGCCGGCATCGGCGAACACGACCCAATCGTTCGAGAGAAAATCTGCGCAGGCCTCGAGTCGCTCGGCATCGTCCTGGATTCGCGCAAGAACGAGAGCAACTCGGCGACGATCAGCAGCAACACAAGCCGCGTGGTCGTCCGCGTGCTCCCGAGTGAAGAAGAGATTCAGATTGCCCGCAAGACGTATCGTTTGCTATCGCACTGAAATTCAGACACGGGTGCGGCCGCACCGGCCGTTTCAAACGCGCACAACTTCGACGGAGCATGGCGCGTGCCGGACGACTGATTCGGCCACGCTGCCCAGCAGAAACCGCCGCGCGCCTCGGTACCCGTGGGAGCCCATCACGATCAGATCGGCCTTCCATTCCTGAGCAGTATCCACAATGGTTTCGCGAACATCGCCTTCCCTCAGAAGCGTCTCCGTCTTGAATCCCGCGTCCGTGAGAGACTTTGCCGCCCGCGCTAGCAGCTCCTTTGCCGGCTTGGCCAAAGCTTCCAATTCCGGAGCGTATCCCGCAGCCATCTGCGGCGGCGGTGCCGCTGAAATGGGTTGCAAGACGTGCAGTATGCGGACCTCGCCTTTTTCACACCGAAACTGCTGCGCGATCTTCTCGATAGCTTGTTGCGACGACTTCGATTCGTCCACGGCAAGGAGAATTCTCATTGCTAACTATCCCTTATCGTGACGCTGGCGGTGGAAAACGCAGGATCCAGACAACCATCACCGCGTAGTAGGCGGCAGCGATTGCGAATGTAATAAGAAAAGTGCTCCATCCTTTTCGCAGCCCAGTGAACTCGCGCCGCCACCGGTTCGCGCAGCCGGCCACCATCACCACGGACAGCACAATCGCCGCAGTCGTCAAGAGGTTCGTCGCATAGAAGGGCGTACCAGGCTGAAAAGCGGCCAATATCTGGTGCCCGATGGATCGCAGGCCGTTCCAGGCCAACGTCAGCACCAGCCAAATCGGAGGCGCGACCATTCCCATCATGTAAGCCCAGCGATCCTCAAAATAGAAAAGCATCAGCAGGATCACGACGTAAATCAGCGATTCGTAGAAGTGGATCAAGAAAA
This sequence comes from uncultured Acidobacteriota bacterium, assembly GCA_963737205.1. Classification (GTDB taxonomy): domain Bacteria; phylum Acidobacteriota; class Terriglobia; order Acidiferrales; family UBA7541; genus Palsa-295. The sequence goes on from CAVTRV010000002.1 coordinate 44,098, forward strand.
ACTGTGAGTCGAAGTGGCTTAGAAGCAGGAAGCACAGCGCTAAAGCGACAGCAATTGTGGCAATTCCGCGATGAACCATGGCATCACCTCTCCGCTCGCCTCTGCGTCAGGCCGCCGTGGCAAGCCCTCCAAACAACCCTGGGCCCTTGAAGCGGCGGCTATGATATCGCGAAAAAGCTCGTTTGGCGGAATATCCTCGCAAACAACTGCCCTGCCGCGAAGGCCCAAGTGATTGGAGCGCTCATCGAATTTTGTCCCGGGTGCTTCAGTGCGAGTCGCGATACACCTTCGAGCCGCTGTGCCCCACCAGAAAGTCGAGATCGGCGCCCTGATTGGCTTGCTGAACGTGCTTCACGTAAAGGCGAGCCCAGCCGCGTTCCGGCAGTGGCGGCGCGGTCCACTTGGCGCGGCGCGTGGCCAGCGTCTTCTCGTCCACGTCGAGCTGCACCAAACGCTTCGGCACGTCGAGCGTGATCGTGTCTCCGGTTTGCACCAGCGCGAGCGGCCCGCCCGCCGCAGCTTCCGGGCACGCATGCAGGATCACCGTGCCGTACGCCGTTCCGCTCATGCGCGCGTCGGAAATGCGAACCATATCCAGCACGCCCTTGCGCAATATTTTCGGCGGCAGCGGCATGTTCCCCACCTCCGCCATCCCCGGATAGCCTTTCGGTCCGCAATTCTTCAGCACCATCACGCACTTCTCGTCGATGTCCAGCGCTTCGTCGTCGATGCGCGCGTGAAAGTCCTCGATCGTCTCGAACACCACCGCGCGACCGCGATGCTGCAAGAGGTGCGGGCTCGCTGCGGAGAGCTTGATCACCGCGCCGTCCGGCGCCAGATTGCCGCGCAGGACCGCGATTCCCGCATTCGCCTTGAACGGCTCCGCAAATGTGCGAATCACATCGCGGTTCCAGCAGGGCGCCTCGCGGACGTTTTCCCACATCGACCGTCCGTTCACCGTCAACGCATCGCGGTTCAGCACGCCCGCCTCGCCCAGTTCGCGCAGAACCACCGGCACGCCGCCCGCATAGAAAAAATCCTCCATCAGATACTTCCCCGACGGCTGAATGTTCACCAGGCACGGCAGCCCGGACCCAAGTCGCTCCCAATCGTCCAAGTCAATTTTCATGCCCACGCGCCCCGCAAGCGCAATCGAGTGAATCACCGCGTTTGTCGAGCCGCCAATCGCCGCATTCGCGCGAATCGAATTTTCGAACGCCTCGCGCGTCAAAATCTGCGACATGCGCACATCTTCGCGCACCATTTCGACGATGCGCCGTCCCGTCATCTGCGCCAGCGTATAGCGCCGCGCGTCCACAGCCGGAATCGCGGCGTTCCCCGGCAACGCCATTCCCAGCGACTCGACCATGCTCGCCATCGTCGACGCCGTTCCCATCGTCATGCAATGCCCTTTCGAGCGATGCATGCAGCTTTCCGCCTCGAACATTTCCTCGCGCCGCATTTCGCCGGCTCGCACCTTCGCATCCATCTGCCACACGCCCGTTCCCGAGCCCAAATCGTGGCCTTGAAATTTCCCCGACAGCATCGGGCCACCCGAAAGCCCAATCGTCGGCAGATCGCACGAGGCCGCACCCATCAGCAGCGAAGGCGTCGTCTTGTCACACCCCATCAGCAGCACCACGCCATCCATCGGGTTCCCGCGAATCGATTCTTCCACGTCCATGCTCGCGAGATTCCGAAACAGCATCGCCGTCGGCCGCAACTGCGTTTCGCCCAGCGACATCACCGGAAACTCCAGCGGAAAGCCTCCCGCCTCATACACTCCGCGCTTCACCCATTCCGCGATATCGCGAAAATGCGAATTGCACGGCGTCAGCTCCGACCACGTATTGCATATGCCGATGATCGGCCGCCCGTCGAAAAGATCGTGCGGGTAGCCCTCGCTCTTCATCCAACTTCGGTAGACGAACCCATCGCGGTCCTGCCGTCCATACCATTCCTGACTTCGCAGCTTCTTCATCGCCCGCCCTCGCTGTGTGCGCGCCCGAACCGCGCCATCCAAACCGCATGAATCGAAACAAGGGATGATAACAAGCTGGGCTGAAGCGCGCTGCGAAAAACCATGCGTTCTTCTGCGAATGAGCAGCGCTTTTCGGACCAGACCAGGGGTGCTAATATGGCGTCATGGCCAAGCAAAACGTAAGATTCATTGCAGTTGTGAAGAAACCAACGACCGTGGAGTTTGAAACGAAATCGGGCGAAACCGTCGCTTTCAAGGCGTTCAAAACTGTTAAGAAGAAGGAAGTGGTCCGTTTTCGCGCAAAGAAAAAATGAAACGCATCTACCTCGATAGCAACATCCTGATCGCGCACTACTCAACAGACAAGTCTGAAGGGATCAAGAAGGCCTTAGTTGCGAATGCCTTAGCCATATTCGCACAGCTTAGAAACGTTCAGCTCTGCACTTCTGTGTGGGCAATCACTGAGATGGTGAACATCTTGGTATCGAATAAGAAGATGGATCGCATGGAAGTGGCTGAGGTTGAGAACCGACTTGTGAATGTACGGCGCCTGCAGAATCTAAAAATATCTTTATGCGAGGTCAGCCCAAACAAGGACTACGATTTCGCAGAATTCTTCTATGATGTGAGACAAGGTATCCTCAGCTACCATTCAGGCGTCGGCGATGTAATCCACAGCGTCATCATGAAAAACAACGAGATCGCCACCATTTTGACGTTTGACGAAAAGGACGATTTCAAACAGCTACCCTACCTGACGGTGATCCACCCGAGAGATGTCAGAATAAAGCGGACCAAGCTACACACGAAACCAAAATCAGCCGCGACTCACTCAGCGAAGACGGCGCGCACGGCCGACGCGCCAAAAGCGCCGGATGCCTGAAAAGGCAATCTTTCCCGTCGATCTCCAACGGTTCCTAACGGCCCCGGTTTGAGACTCTTGCGTACGTTCTTCGACTGATTCTTTGCGCACACGGCCGCCTAGTCCTAGTACCCGAAGCTCGGCTCCCTGCTACCATTGCTTATTAACTAGGCGAACGCAAATAGGGGAAAAGTGGCTTGTCCAAGGGGGATTCCATGCGCGCGTTGAACCAATTCTCGATTGCAATCGTTCTGGCGGGCGTTTTCGCTAGTTCCGCCGCGGCACAGGGCCCAACCGGCGACCGTTCTCAGCCCCCGGTCGCCAGTTCGACCACTGGCCCGGTAACCACCGTGGACCAGGCAATCAATCGCATGATTGCGCGCGAATATGAGGAAGTCGCTGCGATCCGCCGCTTCACCCCTATCGTCGAGACGTACATCCAGGACATGAAGCCCGATGCCGCAATGGGTATTGTGCCTGTGAAGGATCATTATTTCCTGGGCCAAGCCGGGCTTTCGAAGGGCATCAACGACGATTCGATGCTCGACAAGAAAAAGAAGATCAAGGGCTCGGCGTTCAATCCGTTTTCACACGTCGAGGCGGGGTCCCCCGCCCCTTCCGACGATTTTCTTCGAATGGTCTACGTCGACCCGAACGGCTTCGACCGCGAGCATTACGAGTTCACATACGTGGGGCGTGAATTCCTTGGTGAAGTCCGCTGCGTGGTTTTTGACGTCACTCCGCTGCCCAAAACAGGCAAAGGCCGCTTCAACGGCCGCATTTGGGCGGAGGATTCAGGGTTCACCGTAGTTCGGTTTAACGGCACGTTCGAATCCAATGGCGATGAAGGAGACGGTCTCAGCCTCCGTTTTGATAGTTGGCGCATGAATCTTCAGCCAGACGTCTGGCTGCCTGCCTTCATCTACAGCCAGAAATCGGAACTCAGAAACAACACCGGCTCCGCTGTCCGCTTCAAGGCCCAGACCCGCCTGTGGGGCTACAACCTGACCACCGCCAATCGCACGGCCGATTTCAATCAGCCGCTGAATGCGGCGGCTCCGCTCGATCGCGGCGCGAATCCGCAGGATTATTCTCCGATTGAAGCCGAGCGCGAATGGCAGCAGCGGGCGGAAGTCAACGTCGTCAATCGCCTGCAAGCCATCGGACTCCTTGCGCCTCCGGGAGAAGTGGACAAAGTTCTCGAAACCGTCGTCAACAACCTCGAGGTGACCAACAATCTTGACGTCGACGTTCACTGCCGCGTCATGCTCACCGGCACGCTCGAATCATTCTCCATCGGCCACACGATCGTCCTGAGCCGCGGCTTGATCGACGTTCTGCCCGACGAGGCCAGCCTGGCCACCGCGCTCGCGCAAGAACTGGCGGCGATCATGATCACCAAGCCGTCCACCGATCAGTGGGGATTCAACGACACGACGAACGTCACAGTCGGCGAAGCGCTCTCTCGTTTTTCTTTCAAGGCCACGCCAGCGGACGTGGAATTAGCCAACAAGAAAGCCTTCGATTTGCTGAAGAACTCGCCCTACAAAGACAAACTCGCAAACGCAGCCCTATTTCTGAAGCAACTTTCCGCGGATTCGGCCGCGCTCCCGGCGCTGATTGATGCGCGCCTCGGCAACGGTGTGGCCCTCAGCTCCGCGCTCTTCACTTTGGGACCGCCGCTCCAGGCCGATAAGCTCGATCAGGTGGCGGCGTTGCCGCTCGGTGCGCGCGTCAAAGTGAATCCTTGGGACGATAGCGTCGAACTCCTGAAGACGAAGCCAGTCGCGCTGAGTTCGGCCCGTGAAAAAATGCCCTTTGAAATAACTCCCTTCCTCGTGTTCCTGACGCGCTATCACGATTCGAAGGCAGCGGGAAAGATGGACCCGTCTGCTGCAGCAGCCAAAGAAAACGCGCGAAACTAAGTATCCTCAGCATCCAGTCGAGCTCTGCGACGCCCGATAGGAGTCATCGCTCCGAGTTGTCGCAGCGTTCGACACTAGCCCCGGCTTGCATCCGCTGCGCGCTTGGCTTATCTTCGTCCCGCTTTTCGCGGCCGGACCTTGTCACGCAATGCGGCCGCGCGGACGTTTGGCGCACTGGAGGCACCATGGGGCATCATCATCATCACGATCACCCGGCTCACACTCATTCGCATCCAATGCCTGACCACGCCTCGCGCCGCGCGTTCCTTTCGTCGCTGATTTCAGCGGCCGTGCTCGCGCCGTGGGCCACCAAAGTCTTCGGCCAGGACCAAAACCAAACTCCCGCCGACACCGCCGAGCGCTTCCGCAAAATGTCGGAGGATTTCGAGCGCGAAGGCCTCGCCGAACCCTTCAAGGGCATCACGACCAACGGCACGATCGTCCCCGGCCTGTTCGAAATCTCGCCCACTGGCGTTTCCACCGAGCCCGTCCGCAACGCCGCCGCGAAATTCATCGCGTCCCTCACCACCGTGCAGCTCGCGCGCTGCCTGTATCCCGTCGACGACATCGAATGGCGCAAATGGATGAACCAGCACTTTTACGTGCGCCAGGGGATCAGCATTCAGGAAATGACGCCCCCGCAGCGCGACGCCGCCTTCGGCCTGATGCGCGTTTCCCTCAGCACGCGCGGCTTCGAACTCACGCGCAACATCATGCTCCTCAACGAAACGCTCGCCGAGCTCAGCGACGACCACATCTTCCTAGGCGACGAACTCTATTACTTCACCATCATGGGCCAGCCTTCCGCCACCGACCCCTGGGGCTGGCGCCTCGACGGCCACCACGCCATCGTCAATTACTTCGTTCTCGGCGATCAGGTGGTGATGACTCCGCACTTCTTCGGTTCGGAGCCTGTGCGCGCGGATTCGGGCAAGTACAAAGGTGTGGAGATTCTTCAGCAGGAACAGAACGATGGTTTGGGATTGCTGCAGGCGCTTCCCGACGCGCAGCGCCAGAAGGCCGTTCTGAATTTCTCAAAAACCGGCAACAACAATTTGACCGAAGCCTTCAAGGACAACGTCGTTCTCGACTACGCCGGCTTGCGCGCCGCCGATTTTCCCGATGCGCAGCGCCGCCGCCTGGTCGATCTCGTGCACCTCTACGTCAGCAATATCGACGACGGCCACGCGCGCGTGAAAATGGACCAGGTCACGCGCCACCTCGACAATACCTATTTCGCCTGGATCGGCGGCAGCGCGGCCGACAGCGTCTTCTACTATCGCGTCCACAGCCCCGTGATCCTCATCGAGTTCGACCACCAGCGCCCCGCAAACCTCGCGCGCTTCGCCGCCAATCCGCAGAAGCCCACGCAGCAGCACATTCACTGCGTCGTCCGCACGCCCAACGGCAACGACTACGGCAAAGATTTGCTGCGCCAGCACTACCAGGCACACCCGCACACCGCGTAGGGTTTTGTAGCGCCGGCGTCTCGCCGGCGTTTTTGCCTTTGTACGTGGGAATACGCCTGTCATCCCGACAGAGGCGCCTCTCAGCCGACGAGGGATCTGTTTTTTTGCTGGGTCTGTCCCGCTTTAGTAGATCCGGCGAACCGCCGCCGCATTCAGGCAGCGCGACGTGAATTCGGGAGCTTCCCAATTCGCACCACACCCGCTTCAGCGCCCAGGTGCTCCCCCGGCTTCATAGGAGCTTTCCGCGACACCGTACTGTGACCGATCCCGCGCATCCACCGCCCGGCGTCTGCCATCCATCCGCGCGAAAAGACTGAACGCCTCACAGAGGCTGATTCACGACGCGGCGAACGGGCCTTCGATTCGCGCGCAGATCGGCGGAGGATGAAATACCACACGAGAATCCCAATCGAGACAACCACTACGCCGGCAAACACAAGCCTCGTAAGATCCGGCGTCGAGAACGCGCGCACTCCGAATCCCAGGAATCCCACCGTCAGCACGACGATCGAAGATAGTAAAGCGCGACCCAAGTAAATACTCATTTTCTTGCCATTCATCTCTGACTGCTCCTTATGGATGGAACTGTACTCGAAGAAAGACGCGAAAAGTGTCCAGAATGTGACAGCCTTAGCGCTGGGGTTATAGCAATCTTTGACTATGGCGAGGAAACTTTCACCCAAACAGTTATTAGCGGTTCCCTGTCCGACTTGTGGTGTGGCTGTGGGAGAGCGCTGCGTGCTGCATTCAGGCGGTCTGCGCTCAGAACCGCACGTCGAACGGAAATTCGAAGCCGCCGAGGCCGCAAAAAAGAAGTGAATTCGGTCCGGTCCTAACCGAGCGCGGAATCGGCTGGCACGGGCGTTCCTCTATGCTGAGGAGACGCGCCACCCCGCAAACCTACAAGTCCAGCCAACTCGCGGGGAGCGACAACGAGCAGCTAAGCTGCCTCGCGCTCTTCTGAGGAAGCACCGGTAACCTCTTGCGCCGCGATTTCATTTCGCGGCTGGAAGAACTCACCCGCGGACGCGCCCACCTCCGGCGATGTCCTTGCGATTCCGAAGAATTCCCTGCGAGCCTTCTCAAACGAATCCTCCATCGGATCTGCCTGCCCCTGTTTCATTTTTCTCGTTCTCCAACAGCACAGTTTCCCCCCGCCTATTTCTTGTTCTCGCTCACCGGGCGGGGTCGGTTCGCGGAACAGCGACATCTTAGGAAACGCCGAGGACAGCGTCTGTTCCATTTCGCACACTTGGTTAGAGGCAAATGGAGGCAAGCTGGTCACATTGCAAAAGTGTTCAAAACTGTACAGACCTCCGTCTCTCCCAATCACTAATCTAGCCTCCGCGCAACTTTCTCCCGCACACGTCCCGTCGCGGCTCAGAGGCTGCCCAGTCTGTTCAGGAAAAGTTCTTGCGCCCCGAGAGGTAGTCCGATAAATAGACAGGTAGGTTGGACCGCCCTACTCCCCGGGGGCGCCAACGAGAGGATTTTATGAACAAGAAAATCGTGGGAATCGGTCTCGCTCTGCTGCTTTTGGTCCTGTTTTCTCCCGTGTCGATTGCAGGCCTCCGCGCTCCTGGCCCCCCGTGCGACGGCTACGGCTGCCCCGGTCTGGCCTCGGCTAAGAATACTCAGCCCAAGCCCGACAAGCATCGGCAGGCGAAGCGCGACCCCAACGCGTCACCGGCCACCGATCAGGACGCCTCTGCGTCGACCAACGTCCCGCACCGCTAGCGCGACGCAGTTTTCGCGGTCGAAGACCGCTTTGGGAGTGCGGTAGCTTGCTACCGCTTTCTCTCCGACGAAGCTTGCTTCGGCGCCTGCCGCCATTTTGTTGGGCGGCCCGCTCGTCATCCCGACAGAGGCGCCTTTCAGCCGACGGGGGATCTGCTTTTTTGCCCGTCCGGCCTGTAGGGGCACGGGATGCCGTGCCCGGCCTTTGGCGCTGGCCGATTACTTCTCCAACTTTGCAATTCTTGCCTCAATGGCTATACTTGGCCGAAAGAGCCGAAAGAGAGGGTCCCATGAAAGCCGTCGTAGGAGTCTTCAAATCGCGATCGGACGCAGAACTTGGCGCCGCGGAACTCGTTCCCCTGGACATTCCGAAGAATCGAGTGACCATCCTCGCGCCTCACTCGACCGATAAAGAAATCGCTGCCGTACCGGTGGTTGACGGTGAGCAACCGGGCATGGGTAAAGCAATTGGCGCCGTCGTGGGAGGCGCTATGGGGGTTGCAGGAGGCGTCGGGATGGTGCCGCTAATCGCCACCTTTCTGATTCCGGGCGTTGGCCAGGTGCTCGCCATTGGAGTAGTCGGCGGAGTATTGCTCGGCGCGATTGGTGCGGTGGGTGGCGGCATGGCCGGCGGAGCAATCGAGAGCAACGTCTTCGAAGGACTTCCGGAAGACGAGATGTTCGTCTACGAAGATGCCTTGCGCAAAGGCCGCTCGGTCGTTGTCGTCATGGCCGATAACGACGAGGCCGAGGCCGTTCGCGGCGTTCTCGAACACGCTGGCGCCGAAAGTATCGACCAGGCCCGTGATGACTGGTGGGTCGGTCTGCGCAACGTCGAAAAAGATAAATATGAGACCACCGGCGACAAATTCGAGGATGACGAGCGCTATTTCCGCTGCGGCTTCGAGGCCGCTCTGCATTCGAAGCACCGCAACAAGAACTACGAGGAATGCCGCAAGGAACTCGGCGACCTCCACCCGCGCATGCACGAAAGCCGGCCGTTCATCCGGGGCTTCGAGCGCGGCCGCGAATACATCAAAACCATCATCAAGCACAACAGCTAAGCTTTCCTCGCGCGTTCGCCACTTGTAGCGCCGGCGTCTCGCCGGCGTTTTTGCCTTTGTATGCGGGATACGCTTGTCATCCCGACAGAGGCGCCTCTCAGCCGACGAGGGATCTGCTTTTCGCTCTCAGCGTCCTCTGTGCCCGCAATCTTGTTGGGCGGGTCTCTTCGCGGTCGAAGACCGCTTTGGGAGTGCGGTAGCTTGCTACCGCTTTCTCTCCGCCGAAGCTTGCTTCGGGGCATGCATCAAAATCTAAAATTGTGGCCGACTAAAATCGAACCCCGCAACATTCATATTCCCCAGCTTGCTCGACGCAGTCGTAGCAGCGCCCTTGGGGTTGTAGAAAAGGTCGCCGAACATCCAGTTCTTCTTCCCTAGGCAGAGAAACCCGCCAAGACCGGGGCGTTGCGGGACAGCCTCCATCTGATAGTGATCGCCCGCGTCTGAAAACGTCAGCGTGTAGCGGTAATTCGCGTCCTGATTCGGATTCTCTGTGAAGCCGAGCACTTTCCCGTTCTTGTCAGGCACTCCTTTGATCAGCCCGTCGAACGAACACGCTCGGCCCAGGTGCGCCGGATTCCAGCACTTGTATTCCAGAGACTCCGTGCTCACCACGAAGACAAACGCCACCTGCTCTTCCGGGCTGAGTTTCACCTCGCTCCCGTCGGGATACTTCACCGTGACTCTCGTCGCGGTGGGCAGGCGGATCTGCGACGCGAATACGCCGCCCGCCGCGGATTTCTGCGCGGCCAGGTTTTTCGCCACCAGCGGCGTGACCGCCCAACAAGAAACCAATGCCAATCCCAGCAACCACGCGCGCAAATTTGCAAACGTCATGACGCCTCCACAAGAACAGAATAGGACGTCATCCGCGCGACCCGCGATTAATTTGTGATAGATTTGTCGGAATTGGCAAGCTAGGAGCGTCCATGAAGCAACTACTGGCGGTATTCCTCGTCCTTTTTCTCTACGCGTCGCCCGTTCAATCACCAAATTCGGCGAGCCAACCGGCCTCACAACCCGGCCCGGACGCGGCCTCTGCCGAACTCGTCACCCTAACAAATGCTTGGACCGACGCCATCAACGCGAATGACCGTGCGAAGCTGGAAGAGTTTCTGGCGCCGGAATTCGCGCTCTACGCTTGGAGCGGCAAACTGTGGACAACTCGGTCGCCGTGGCTGGATAACGTTCGTTTTTACAGTGAGAATACCTTGCACGAAATCTCCCCGAGGGTCTACGGCGACTTTGCGATCGTGACTTCCTCCACCACTTTTGTTGTCACTCGTGACCGCCATCCCTCCAATATGACAGCGATTCTTGTGGACACATGGCGCAGGACGAACGGGCGTTGGCAGGTCGTCGCCCGCAACAGTTGCCGCGTAAGCCCCACCTCGACTTCCGCTGCCAGCCCTTGTACCCCCTAAGCGAAGGGAGCGTCCCGCCTGTCATCCCGCCCTGATCCTGCCTGCCCCGAGCGTAGCCGAGGGGAGCGCAGCCGAAGGGACAGAGGCGCCTCTCAGCCGACGAGGGATCTGCTTTTCGCTCTCAGCGTCCTCTGTGCCCGCAATCTTGTCGGGCGGGTCTCTTCGCGGTCGAAGACCGCTTTGGGAGTGCGCAAGCTTGCTTGCGCTTTCTCTCCGCCGAAGCTTGCTTCGGCGCATGCCGGCTATTTTGTCGGGCGGGTCTCGCCGGTGAAACTCCGTGCCGTTTCTTTCGGTGGAAGCCCCGTGCTTTAGCACGGGAAAGGAGTGCTTCAGCTCTCCGGGAACGCGCTCGCCTTCGATTCCGCGCTTTAGCGCTGGGCCTCTCTTTCAGGTCACGCCTTCGGTCATCGTGCGGCCCGCCGGACCCAGCGCTGCCACTCGACTCGCGATATATGTCTTACTTCGGCATGACGTTCTTCGGCGGCGGCACCGGCACGAGAAGCGGCTTCGTTGCTTCGAGCTGCTTGGATTTCTTTAGCCGTTTGTTGCTCTTGCGGGCTTTTGTGGTTGCCATGGTTTTTCTCCTTCCTTAATTCATGGTCGGGCCGGTGTATTTTATCGGCCGAGCCTGCAGGGACAAAGTCTTTTGCAGCCTCTTGCCCTTCTTCAAACTTTTCGTGGCTTTCTTCCCTGCCATGCGATTTCCCCTCTCTTTGAGGCCGCCGCGCGCGGGCGTTCGCCATCCTTATCTGCAATAACCGTTCCAATGTTCACAGCCTCGCGAAGTGCGCGCTAAGTCCTTTCGATCCTGAGCGGGAGCCACCCCAGAACAGCTTGCGAGGCATGCGCAAGCATTGGGAAAATCACCAACCGTTGAATATTTCAACGCACACAGAAGAGCGCCGGCCGCCGGTCACCGGTCTACCCCTTCGCGAAGCGCGCCGACGCTCCCGGTTGCCATCCCGAGCGTAGCGAGGGACCTCTCTTCCCGCTTTGCGCTTGTCATCCCGCCTGCCCTGAGCGCAGTCGAAGGGACAGAGGCGCTCCTCAGCCGACGAGGGATCTGCTTTTTGCCGGTTTTGCTCCGCAGGGCACGGTCCCGACTATTCGGGGATGCCCGGCCGTCAGCTTGTTGCCACGCCGTCTCTGCCGCCGGGTTGGTTTTCGGTCCGGTAGGGGCACGGCATGCCGTGCCCGGCGTGTTTCGCGAAGGGCGCGCCCCGCCTGTCATCCCGACAGAGGCGCTCCTCAGCCGACGAGGGATCTGCTTTTTGCCGCGTTCGGTTCGCAGGGGCACACCACGTCGCAGATCCGCCTTGACGGGCCGTGCCTTCAACCGTCGCAGGCTTCGGCACCCGCGTGAATCACTTAACCGGCGGGAGCCAGACGTCCTGGTCAATATATGCGGTCAGCGGAGTACCTGCTGCAATCTCGACGTTCTTGCCATGCTTGATCAAACCTATAGGTCCGAAAAGAACGGTGAGGGCCACGGTCGCTCCCGTCTTGCTCTGACCTTCCTTCCCTTTAGTTCCACGAAGGCGAATTCGGTTGTCCCCGGCTATCAGGTACTGAAGCTGCACATTCAACTCGCCGCCCTTCCCCATCATTCCCGCTTTCTTGGCGTTCGTCACCGTTGCCGTGGCATGCGCGTTCTTGGGAACTACGAGCGCGTCTCCTACCTTCAGGTCATCGTCGAGAACGAATTCCACCGGATCGCCATCCGCAGCCGTTTTCGAACTCAGCGCGGTCGCGAACTTTAGCGTCACCTCAGTTCCTTCCCTTAAGAGACATCCGCTCGCCGAGCACCCTGGTTTGGAAAGATCAACGGGCGCTCCATTGCCAGCCGCGTTCGTCGCTCCGTGAACCGCCTCCGCTGCGGCCGTCGGCTGACTCGCGTGTGCCGACATCATCGCCTCCATGACAGGCTGACTCACGCCCGCGTTCTTGAGGTCGATGAGGGCTTGCGGCGCGACGTCAAAACTTGTGTCGCTCGTCTGGATCGCTTTGATGATGAGAGAGGCGTCGAAACCCTGCTTGGTCATGTTGACGATGTCGTCGTTGGTGAGCGGCTTCTGCGTTTGCGCCAAAGCCGCAAACGGCATCAGAACCACCAAGACCGCGCAAACAGCCCAACCCTTACGAATCATTCGGACTCGCCTCCGCGCGGTTACCAGCTCCGCCCCCTTCATATCGTTCCGTATTACTTGGACGGTAAACGCTTATACCGGTTACGCATAATTATATCATCGACCGAAATCGCGGTAGGATTCCCGTATCAATTCCCGTGCGGCTTCGAAGCTAGGCGGACCGTAATTTACCCCGAGCCAAACATGGGCGCTCAATCGTTCGTAGAGCCAGTGCCATTTTTTCTCTTTTTCTTCTGAGTCGAATTCGCGCCTTATATTCCACGCGAGCATATCAGCCGCTTGCAGTGGCATGACTTTCTTGTCATCGAGCATTGTTGGCGTGCGCCCTAGCATCTTTTGGACATCAGGTTCGCAGTACTGCCTAAGAAATCGGAAGCATACGGTGGCGAACCATCCAGCGCTCCCCTGTTCATCAAAATCAATATCAACGGTTTCGGGGAAGATGTTTTTCCGTTTTTGATAAAACAGAATTGCATCGAAGATCGCCGGGAACAGAAGATTATACGGATTGTCTATAAAACCTTGCGGCATCGAAGGCTTAAGAATTTCCCTGTATTCCATCCAAGATAAGGCTGAGTAGATGCCATCCGGCTCGTGAGAGTCAATCACTGCCAGTAGGTCGTTGATTTTGCATCTAACAAATTCCTCTGGCATTCCTGCAAACTGGCCGTCTTTCTCATTAGCTTCTGCCATTTTGAAGTACTCGATGCGTGGCTCTCGGACCAGCTCTGTTTGCCAATCATCGGAAAAAGAAGCCCATTTCTCAGACGGAAGGACAAAGCCGGCAAGGATGTAAGGCGCGCGCGTGCCGTCACTTCCGCTGTCATCTACGAAACCTTGCAACATTACAAGACGCCTCCTTAGACGAAGGGCCTGACTATAACTAGCCCTCTGGCTGCGTTCCAAGGTATTTGGCTACTTCGGCCAATCGTTGAGAGAACTACGGAGTGCCTGGACATTTTCGGTTAGTAGTAAGCTATCTAAGGGAACGTGAACCGCTGATCTTGGTTGACATAGGCATTGAGTATTGTTCCTACGGGCAAGTTCGCGTTTGGACCGTACCAAAGAGCCGACACCCCAGTCAGAGCACCACCCTTTCCTCCGCTAACTCCCGCGCCACCCCGCAACAGGAGCTTTGCACCCGACACAGTGGTCACATAGTCGAACTGCAGAACAAGCCTCCCAGATTTTCCCAACAGACCACTCCTTGATATGGATTCAATGTGCCCAATTGCTTCGGTGCCTGTTTTCACAATGAGCTTAGAACCAACGACGAGATCCTCGCGCACCTTGAAATGAACCGTCTGCTTCGGCCGCAGCTTTTTCCCTTGCAGATCGTCCATCAGTACAAGGTGGACTGGCGTCCCATCGGCCAAAAGCACCGTATCTGCTTTCTCACCCTCTTTTGCTTGAGACCGGAGCAATACAGGCGCAAGGGCGATGAGGGCTCCTAACAAAACAAGCCCATCACAAGTTGCCGAACGGGCTCTCGTTGTTCTCATGGCCGCCAATCACTGAACCGTGAAATCATAGCCCTGTCCATAAACACCATGGGGGAAATCGGCGGACCCAACTGAGTACAAAATGTACTCGCCCCTCTTCAAGTCCTTCACGGCTGAAACCCTGAAACGCCGGCCCCCAACTGGAGTTGCAGAAGTGCGCACGATTCTATCGGCGCGAATGCCGACCTTTTCCCCTACGGTTCCGCCAGCGGAGCCCATTTCGATTTCCCTCCGGTCACCTTTGTCATCCATCTCGACGATTATATAGTTGTCGATATTGTCGTTCGCCGGTAGTTGAATATCGATCACTGGTTTCCGCGAGGCTATTACCGAAGCGTGTTGCCCTTGCAAATATGCCTTGTTCTTGACGGACTTAATCCCCAAAGTGGCAACGTGCCCGAGCCGCCCGCCGACCTTCTGCTCGCCAATTGTGCGTACCTCGACGGGGTTCCCGTCAATCGTGACTTTAGGACTCACCAACTGCGTTGACTGAATCATGGCCGCCACAACGGGATCGGATACTCCTGGCGGGTGGCTCAGGCTTTCGCTTCTGGTGTTGGGTTTAGGTCTGCAGGGTGCCGCACTCTTTGCGGTTTGTGAAGCTGTGAAAAAACCTTCCGAAATAATCTCAATCAGCGCTTGAAAACAAAGTGAAGCTGGGTATGCTCGGCGCATGAGCGAAGAAAATGCGACAAGCAAGCAGCCGTTGATCCGTCCGGTGAACCGAAAGCAGATGAGTTGGCGAGCGGTGGATGTGGAGAGGCTCGTCGAGGAGGACCATCTGGCGAGAGCCATTTGGGCATTGGTGGGGCGGCTAAACTTGAGTGCCTTTTATCAAGCCATCGAGAGCAGTGCGGAAGAAGGCGGTCGTCCGGCGTTCGATCCGCAACTGCTGATCAGCTTGTGGGTGTATGCCTACACCCAGGGGATTGGATCGGCCCGGGAACTGGCGCGACGGTGCGAGTTTGATCCGGCTTTCCAATGGTTGACGGGACTGGACGAAGTGAACTACCACACGCTGGCGGACTTCCGCGTGGAGAAGCAAGAAGAGTTGGACGAACTATTCACACAGGTATTAGCAGCCCTCAGCAAGGAGGGGCTGATCACGCTAGACCAAGTGATGCAGGATGGGACGAAGATTCGCGCAACGGCGAGCCCTCGAAGTTATCAGTGGGAGAGCAGCATTCGGGAACATTGGGATCGTGCGCGGCGGCGGGTGGCGGAGATGGGCGACCCGCGGAACGACGAAGGCACCCCGAGAGTGAAGCAAGCGCGCGCCAGAGCGCAGCGGGAACGGCAGGAGCGCTTGGGAAAAGCCCTTGGAGAGCTGGAAAAGTTGCGGGAAAAGAAGCCGGGAAAGGGGCGCATCAGCATCACCGAGCCGGAAGCGCGAAGGATGAAGTTGCCCGATGGCGGATTGGCGCTTGGCTACAACGCGCAGATTTCCGCGGATGCGGCACACGGGTTGATCGTGGGCGTAACGGTAACACAGGAAGCCAACGACACGGGTCAGTTGGTTCCCGCAGTGGAACGCATCGAAGAACGGTTGCACCGAAAGCCGGAACAAATGGTGGCCGACGCGGGTTACACCACGCGAGCGGCCATCGAAGAGATGGCCGAACGAAAGATAGATTTTCTTGGGAGTATGCCTCGAGAAGACGCGACCACGGGAAGGACCGCTCCCCACCGGCTGCCTCCGAGTGCTTTCGTTTTTCAGCCCGAGACGAATCGCTACCTGTGTCCCGAGGGCAAGCTGCTGCGGCCCCAAGGACGTCACAACAACAAGAAGCGGGGGGTCGTCACCTATCTGTACGAGGCCAAAATCAGCGACTGTCAGCCTTGTATGCGCAAACCGGAATGTTGCCCGGGAAACCAAAGCCGCGGCCGAGGGATTTTACGTTTGGAGGAGAACGCCGCCGTTCAAGCCTTCCGGCAGAAGATGGAAACCGAAGAAGCGCGGGCGAACTATCGTCGGCGCGGAAGAGTTGTGGAATTTTGCCATGCGTGGATCAAGAGCAAGCTGGGCCTGCGCCAGTTTCACGTGCGTGGCCTTCGGAAAGTACAAATGGAAATGCTGTGGGTCTGCCTCACCTACAACCTGCAGCATTGGATCCGCCTCAACAGACTCCAACCAGCACCCGCGGCCACCTGAAAGCGATCAGTAGAAAAGGTGAACGACCAGAAGGCTTTCGAAGAACAAACGCAGCATCTCAACAAAAACACGCAATCGGTCCGATTCGATTTTCATCCCGAAGGTTTTTTCACAGCTTCGTTTTTGGCAAAGGGTGCGTGCCTTTGACTTTCAACTCTTGGCGTACTCACGAACATATTCTGCGCGCTTTCGCTTCAAGACTGGGTATTGGTGGTATGACAGTAGAATGAAACGGAAGACTTCGATCACGCTATCGACGGACGTCCTGGCTAAGGTTGACGATCTGGCCGGTTCCAAGATCTCCCGCTCAGCCCTTATCGAGGATATACTGCGCGGTTACTTTCGAGAACGAAGCCGGCGCAGGACGCACTCCCGCGACCTGGAGCGCATCAACGCAGCAGCCGATCGGCTGAACTCAGAGGCCGCCGATGTTATGGAATATCAAGCCTGCATCCGCCACTGATCTTCGATTACTTTTCGCCTTGTCAATCCGTATTTCTGCGAATTTTCAAACGACTCCGAATGTGCTACCGTGGCTCGTTTTATGATGACGACAAACAGTGCGCTGTGGGACGCGGCTTCGGCTGAGAGTGCCGATCCGTGGAGGATCGGCATCCCGAGCGACTACCGGGAGCCGAGGGGTCGCCCAGGAGGCGAAGCCCGAGCAAAAGGCGAAGAAAAATCTAATCGCGACAACCCCACAATTAAAAAACGCCGCAACCCCTTCACACCAAAGGAGAAGACATTTTCTAACCGCGACAAAAACAGCACTTCCGGTTTGCCGCACTTTCGCCTGCCCTCTCTTCGGCTGGGCCTTTCTCCTAGCAAAGCGTGCCGACCTGAAGGTCGGCGCTACAGAACCCCTGGGGCCGGCGCTGCGGCCAGAACGGCCTTGACCCGAGTGAGCCACTGGACGATGATTTCGCCGCTCGGCAACTACCGCGAGCCAGGAGCTGACATGAGGCGAAAAGCAGGTTTCAGGTTTGGGGTTTCGGGTTTCAGGACGCAAACCCCGAAAGCATGGCTGGTGGCGGGACTTGCCGCCTTCATCGCCCTCTCGCTGCTGATGGCGGCGCCTGAAGCACGGGCTCAGTCGAAAGACTTGCAAATTTACTTTGTGGATGTGGAGGGCGGGCAGGCCACCTTGTTCGTTACGCCGGCGGGGCAATCGCTGCTGATCGACACGGGCTGGCCGGACTTCAACGGGCGCGATGCGGACCGCATCGTCGCGGTGGCGAAGAAAGCGGGCGTCACCAAAATCGACTACGTGCTGATCACGCACTATCACGGCGACCACGTTGGCGGCGCGCCGCAGCTCGCGGACCGAATTCCCATCGGAACGTTCATCGACCACGGCGAGAACCGCGAGACCACGGACGCTGCCACCGTCATGATGGAAGCGACGTACCGCAAAATGCTGGCGACGGGGAAATATCAGCACATCGTGCCAAAGCCAGGAGACACGCTGCCGATTCGGGGAATGCAGGCAACGGTGGTGAGCGCGGACGCGGCGACGATTGCGAATCCCCTTCCCGGCGGCGGGCAGAAAAATCCCGCGTGCGCGGGATTGCCCCAATATCCGCAGGACGTGACGGAAAATCGACGGTCGCTGGGGACCGTCATCAATTTTGGCAAGTTGCGCATCGTCGACCTCGGCGATTTGACGCACGACGAAGAAATGGAATTGATGTGTCCGGTGAACAAGCTGGGCCACGCGGATATTTTCATCGTTTCGCATCACGGCTCGGACGCAAGCGATGGCCCCGCGCTGGTGTGGGGCTTGGCGCCGCGCGTCGCGATCATGGACAATGGCGCGACGAAGGGTGGGGCGGCGTCGGTGTGGGACATCATCGAGAAATCGCCGGGACTCGAGAATCTGTGGCAATTGCATTTTGCGGACGCAGGCGGCGCGGCGCACAACGTCGCGGAGGAATTTATCGCGAATCCCGATGGGCCGGATGCGGGGAATTATCTCGAAGTGATCGCGCACGCGGACGGCAGTTTCGCGGTGTTCAATTCGCGGACGGGGAAGACGAAGGGATATCCAGCCAAGTCGATGTCAGCCGATTCAGGTTCACGCCCTGCAGGAATGACGCCAGGCGTCTCGCTTCTTACGCCCACTCAGGGCGTAAATTTCGCGCCATACCTGCAGGTCATGGTGACGGACGTAAGACGTAATTGGTACGCAGCGATGCCGCAAGAAGCCCGTGACGGTGAGAAGGGTATCGTCATCGTTAGGTTCAAGATTCATGCGGACGGCACGATTGAAGCAACCGCTCTCGAACGAAGCTCTAAGATAGATAACTTGGACAACGCAGCTCTCAATTCGGTTACTGCCTCTGCTCCTTTTGCGTCGCTACCTACCGAGTTTCATGGGCCGAACATTGAATTGCGCATGGGATTTTTCTACAACGTGCCGATCGATACGAGCCCATGAATAATCGCCCGAAAGAAACTCGGCAGGGTGCTACGCGGGATCGGGGATGGGCTCGATGCGGCCTAGCCAGAAGATGTAGGCGGCGATGCCGAGGACGAGAATGGCGGCCGCGGTCGCGAACGCCCACGCGAATGAGCGCGTGCGGTCGGCGATGTAGCCGGTGACGATGGGCGCGACGATCGCCGCGAGCTGATTGCACGTATTCATGATTCCGCCGAGCGTGCCGACGCCGCGCTCGGGCGCGATGAGCGCGGGGATCGACCACCCGACGGGCGACGCCGCCGACAAGCCTCCCATGGAAACGGAAATCCAAAAGACGGCGACCGCAGGAGAGTGCGCGTACGCCGCGCCGAAAATTCCAAGTCCGAGGCTGGTTCCCACGACGAGCACGGTCTGCCGGACGCGGCTCGCGTCCCATCCGCGGTGGATGAGTGCGTTCACAAGCCATCCGCCGACGAAGAAATCGGTGAGCGTGCCCACGGCCCACGGGATGCTGGTGTACATCACGGAGTGGCGCAGGTCGACGCCCAACGATTTCGTGAGGTAGCTCGGCAGCCATGTGAGCAGCAGATAGAAAGTGTAGTTGTACGAGCCGAAGCCGAGCACCAGGCCGATGACTTTCTTCTGGCGGAGCATGTGCGCGAACGGCACTTTTCGTTTTGCTGTCTGGCCCGCGTCGCGAAGTGCTTCCACATGCGCGCCACCCGCGACGATGAATTGGCGCTCGGCGGCGGTGAGGCGCTTATCTTCGCTGGGATTGCGATAGAACAGAGTGAATGCGACAAAATAAACGAAGCTGATGATGCCCGTCGCGGCGAAACTCCAGCGCCAGCCGTAATGCAGCAGCAGAAGGCCGATCAACGGTACGCCGACCGCGGGGCCGAGCTTTGCGGCGGCGTCAAAGAACGCGGTGGCAAGGCTGCGTTCGCTGCGGGGAAACCAGTAGCCAACGGCCTTCGCGCAGCCGGGAAATGTGGGAGCTTCGCCGACGCCGAGCAGCAAGCGCGAGGCGAAGAAACTTCGGATTCCGAATGCGCCAGCGGAGCAGAAGCAGGCGGCGCTCCATATCAATGTGCTGATGCGGCCGACTTTGCGCACGCCGAAGCGGTCGAGCAGAAAGCCCGACGGAATCTGCATCAGCGCGTAGCTCCAACTGTAGGCGCTGAGAAGGTAGCCGAACTGCACGGTGGTGACGCCGAAGGAGGCGTGGAGAGCGTCCTGGCAGACGGAGACGTTGACGCGATCGAAGTAGTTGACCAGCACGCCGAAGCCGAGCAGCGACGCGATCACCCAGCGGCGGCGAGGGACGCGCCGATTTGGGTCGGCGACTTCGGGCGTCAATTGCGGCGCGGGAGGGTTCACGGTGCCGAGATTGTAAACGAGGGCGCCGCCGCGGTCGAATACCTTGTGGCGCGTTGCGGCGCCGAGGGGCGCGTCAGCGTCAGGTGGCGGAAACTTCGTACGCTTTCAATGCGACGCCAGCGCGCTTGCGCTTCCAGACGTAGTCCTTGCGCAGCTTTCCCTGGTGCTTCTTCACCTGGACTTCGATTTCGGTGAAGGCCATCTTCGCGGACGCGCGCGCGTCGGAACCCGTGCCGGTGGCGTGCAGCGTGCCCGTGGGAAGAATGAGGTTCAGTGAAAGTTCGAATTCCGATTTGCGCGTTGCTTTCTCGAGACGGCCGTGAAGGTGAACCGAATCCGGAGAATACTTTTTCAGCAGACGACCCAGTTTTTCGATGTGATGTTGCGACTCATGTTCCAATTCCTTGCGGATTTCGCCATGAACATTGCTGTAGTCGATTTTCATATGAGCACCTTGGAAACGTTTGCCTGACTTGCTGAAGGAGCGTCCACATACAGAGGCGATTTCAAGGATAGCGCTGCGCGATGCGGCTTGCAACATTTGTGACGACTTTCTCGCGCGCGCGGTACTGGCCGTCCGGCTAGGCTGCGATGCGGATGCGAGTCTGGCGCGTTGACATCGTCAGGAATTGCGTCATACGCTCGATATGGGTCACTTTGAAATGGCTCAGCCGCGAAAATCCGGGCTGGGAGAATCTGTCGCACTGGCCACGGGTCCGCAAGTCCTCGTGGGGCTGGCGGGGTGGTCTTACAACGACTGGAACGGAATCGTGTATCCGACGCCTCGGCCTCGCGGCTTTCACGAAGCGAAGTATCTTGCGGACTTTTTCGATGCAATCGAGATCAACACTTCGTTCTACAGCCCCTTGCGGCCGGATTTCGCTTCGCAATGGATCGAGCAAGTCTCGCAGAATCCGCGGTTTCTGTTCACCGCAAAACTCTGGCAGAAGTTCACGCACGAGGGCACGGCGGCGGCTGAAGACGAGAAGGCCGTTCGCCTCGGGTTCGACGTTCTGCGCGATGCGAAGCGCCTGGGCGCCGTGCTGCTGCAATTCCCGTTTTCGTTCCATCAAACGCGCGAAAATCTGGCGCGCCTCAAGTGGCTGCTCGACACGTTCGGGGACTATCCGCTGGTGGTCGAGGTGCGTCACGCGTCCTGGGCGCAAAAGAAGTTCTACGACCTGCTCCACGAGCGCGCGGTGGGAATTTGCAATATTGACCAGCCGGTGATCGGCCGCTCGATCAAGCCGGACAAGCGCGTCACGTCGAAGATCGGGTACTTTCGCCTGCACGGGCGGCGGTACGACACGTGGTTCAGCGACGATCCCGAAACACCGAGTCACGAACGCTACAACTACCTATATGGCGAGCAGGAGCTGCTCCCTTGGGCCGATCGCATTCGCGACGCCGCGAAGGACGCGAAGGTGACTTTCGTGGTGGCAAACAACCACTTTCAAGGCAAGGCGGTCGTGAACGCGCTGGAGCTGGTCCATTTGCTGACAAAGAACAAAGTGAAAGTTCCGGAACCGCTGCGGAGCCACTACCCGCAGCTCGATGCAATTGCTACCGAGCCGGCAAAAGAGCCCACGCTGTTTCCTCTTCCTCCACAATGATGCTCCGCATGATTGTGCGCAAGGTACGCGCGTCTGACGCTCCCGTTTGGGAGGCGATGAGATGCGATCTCTGGCCCGACGGCGCCGACGAACATGCGTTCGAGATCGCCCAATTCTTCGCGGGCAGGCTCGAGGAGCCTTGTGAGGTGCTTGTCGCGGAAGGTGAATCCGGACAGTTGGTGGGAGTTATGGAGTTGTCGATTCGCGATGACGTGGCCGGTTTGCCGGGCAACCGAACGGGATACATCGAAGGGCTATACGTTCCGCCGAAGGACCGTTGGCGAGGAATCGCGCGCGAGTTGGTTCGCGCAGCGAGGGCGTGGGCGCGAAGCAACAAGTGCGAAGCTTTTGCAAGTGATCGTGCGGGACGGTTGGTTATCGACAGGCGGTTCTGACTCGCGCGGCTGCTGCGGGCTGCGACTCGGCGAGGTCGGACTTGAGAAAGCTACTTCTTGAAGAGATCTTCGAAGGCCTTGCGCGCGTCGTTCGGGCGTCCCGGAGCCGGGGCCGCGGGAGTGTTGGTCGCATAGTTCACAGGGGACGTGTCCTTCTCGACGGTCATGCGATACTCGAAGAACTTGCAGTCGTTCTTCGCATCTTTCTTGGCAATGCGCTCCGGAATCGGCTGCGTGCATTCGAACTGCTTGCCCGTATCGAAGTGGACGCACTGTTTGCAAGAGTGAAGCTCGGTGTGGCACTTGGGACACTGGCCGCTCTGGTCGAAGCCTGGCGCTAAAACGGCGCCGCAGCTCGAACAGCGGGCGCGCATCACCGTCCCAACCATTCGCGGCGTGCGCGGCCCCATCAGCTCCTGCTTGGGCCTGGGTTCGTTCGGACGATCGGGACGTGGTTCCCGCTTCTTGTCGCGAGAATCCCGATCCTCATATCCTCTTTGTCTGTACTTCCGATCCATGAAAACCTCCGAGGGGTTGCTGGGTGAAGCCCCCGCGATCCTTACAATTGCAAACGCGCGTAGTTGTTGCGACGGACAAACCCAAATTGCCCGGCACTGGCGCTCAGGCGTGCGATTCCTTGGTCAGTTGGCCACGGACGGACTGCCTCGATCATGCATGAGGCTCAGGGTTTGTCCCAAACCTTCAGGACAAACTGCTAAACCGGCGATCGGCCCACAATTTGCAGAAACCTTCGAACGGCAAATCGGGGCGCAGAAACCTTCGGGGTTGACCAAAACCGGTGAGCAAGGATTCGGCAGCGAGATACCCGCTGCGCACCGCTCCCTCCATTGTGGCAGGCCAGCCCGTCTGTGTCCAGTCGCCCGCAAGAAAGAGATTCGGAACCGCGGTTTCCTGGCCGGGGCGCCACCGGTCAACGCCCGGTTCGGGCGAAAACGTCGCATTCACTTCCTTAATCACGGTGGCTTTCAGAAGACGCGCTTCCCGCGCTGCGGGCAGCACATCGGCAAGGTCGCGCATACAGAGGTCGATAATCTCTTGTCTCGATCGCGGAACCAGATCGTACGACGCGCTGATCACAAGTTGCAGGTACTGGCCGTTTTCGTTTTCGGTTGCGGCTGCGGCAGGCGTCCCGGTGATTGGACGCGGCAACTTGCCGTTGGTTTCAACGTTCGCCGAGAGCAGCGACTTGTTGAAGATCCATTGCGTCTTGTGATCGAGTAGCGTGAGAAATGGCTCGGTCATCACGGGACGGTCAAACCACAGGTGAACACCGGTGATCGGCGACGTCTTGATTTTGCGAAGGCTCTCAAGGGCCGCGCCATGTGCGCTCATATCGGCGGGCAGCAGCGCGAGTGCCAAATCGTGCGGAACGGCGAGGACGCAAGCGTCGGCAAAGACCCGCGAGCCGTCGTCGAGCACGACAGTCACGAAGCGGCCTCCCTCGATATTGATTCCTCGCACGCCGGAGCGGAGCCGCACTTCCCCGCCCTGGTTTGCAACGGCATCGCGGCAGCCTTCATAGAGCTCGGCGAGCGGCACGGACGGAATCCCGACGCGATATCCCGACTTGTTGGCCAGAAACGCTTTCCAGAACACTTCGATTCCATAGCGCGCGTCCGTACGATCGAGCTCCTCGTCAAGCGCGCTGACGAGCACGACGCGCCAGAACCGCTCGATGGCTGATGGCGTCTGCTTCATCCTCTGCAGCCAATCGAGCATCGAGACGCCCTCAATGTCGCCTTTTTCGAGAAAAGGGGGCGCGCCGCCTGATCGCGCGATTGCGAGCATGGCGTTCGCGATGCCGCGCTTATCCGCAAGCGTCAGCGCGCTGAACAGCAGAAACGAAGGCGCCATGTGCAGAGGCGGCGGCAACGGCGAAGCTTCAATGGTGGAGCGGTCTCCGTGCGCATCCGCGAAATAGAGCCGATCGTAGAAACGAATTTTGTCTCCGGCTCCAACGCGGCGATAAAAATCGGCCAGGTTCGTGCAGCAGCCGAGGGTGACGTGCTGGCAATTGTCAACTTCGCTTCCGTCCGGCAGCGTGTAGGAAGTGGCGCGCCCTCCCAGATGCGGACGTTTCTCGAGCAGGCAGACGCGCCAGCCTGCTTCAGCCAGCGCGACGGCGGAAGACAGCCCCGCCAGTCCGCCGCCGATCACCAGAACGCTTTGCGAGGGCATCCTTTTTCCACCGCTCACTCATTCCAGCCTTCAGGAGATACTGAAGTTTTTCCGCAGTCGAAAGCGAGACGCGCGAAGAAAAGACGTCGAACCCGCGTTCTTCGATTCGATTGAGAAGGCTGCTGTACGTCCGAACCAGGGCCCAAAGCGTCGCTCTGCTGTCGGAATCGACATCCTGAATCAACGGGGCTCCCTCTTCATAGAAACGCCAGGCGCGATCCGCCTCGAACTCGAGGAGTTCACGCAACTGCGGCGTGAGCGGTCCGCTCAAATCCCGAGCCTGGCAATCAAAGCGATCGAGGTCCTCTTGCGGCAAATAGACGCGGCCGATTTCCAAGTCGGCGCGGGCGTCGCGGATAATGTTCGTCAACTGAAAGGCGAGGCCGAGCTTTTCCGCGAAATCCGGAGCCTTTGCGTCGCTGAAACCGAAAACGTGCAGGCAAGTGAGCCCCACCGTGCCGGCCACGCGATAGCAATACTCGGACAAGCGGTCGAACGTGGGATAGGACGCGATCGTCAGGTCCATCTCCGCGCCGAGAATCAAGTCGTGGAAGTAGCGCGTGGGAATCGCGTAGCGCGAAATCGTGTCCGCGAGCGCCGGCAGAATCACGTGGCCGTCCGTCTTGCCCGCCCCGACTTCGTCGAGGCGCGCGCGCCACCGGGCCAGGCCGCGGCGCTTCGACTCGAGGTCGCCGGGCTCGTCGGAGACGTTGTCGACCAGGCGATTGAACGCGTAGAGGGCGCAAAGGGCGTTCCGCTTTTCGCGCGGCAAACCGAAAAACGCCACGTAGAAGCTGCTGTGCGCCGCTCGGGCGATTCGGTTGCACTCC
This sequence comes from uncultured Acidobacteriota bacterium, assembly GCA_963737205.1. Classification (GTDB taxonomy): domain Bacteria; phylum Acidobacteriota; class Terriglobia; order Acidiferrales; family UBA7541; genus Palsa-295. Next base: position 69,197 of record CAVTRV010000002.1, read on the forward strand.
GAGTAGGAATCGCGGACGGCCTCGGAGTCTTTCGCGGTAGAGCCCGGAGCGCCAGCCAGGTACGCAGAAGCTGAGCCCGTAGTCGTCGCGTCGCTGGACGGCAGACTCTCGCGCCGGCTCGATGATCCCGAGAACGCGCGCTGAGCCAGCGCTCGTCCAAGTAACCGAAGCTGGGCCGGTTTCGACAACGACGGACGATGATTCAGCGTGTCATAGCCGCTGCGTTCAATCGCGTCGAGAACGGCGATGCCGCCGCGGCTGAATAGTTCGATGTCGATTCGCAGCGCAGGTTCCAAGCTTTCCGCCAAAGGCAGCCCCGACGCAAACAACGCTCGCGTCCTGGCGATCAGGTCCTTCATCAATGCGACGTAGCGCGCGTCAAACCGGCGCTCGACGATGTCGGCCTCGTTCAGCCCGTGTGTCGCGATCGCGTCGAGCGGAATGTAGATGCGTCCTTTTTCGAGGTCGCGCGAGACATCCTGCCAGAAATTCGCAAGCTGCAAGGCCGTGCAGGTGAAGTCGGAAAGGCGCTGGCGCTCGTCGTCGCGGTAGCCGCAGACGTACAGGACGAGCCGCCCGACCGGGTTGGCCGAGTACACGCAGTAGTCGAGCACGTCGTCCCACGTGGCGTACCGCTGGACGCGCTGGTCCTGACGGAAAGCGCGAAGCAAATTGCTGAAGGGCTCGATGGGAATGTCCTTGGCGCGAATCGTTTCCTGCAGCGCGATCAGGACCGGATGCGACGGGTGCTTGCCGTGAAAGTAGCAGAGGCGCAACTCGTCTTCCCAAGCGTCGAGCAATTCAAGCGCTCTCGCGCTGTTGGCAACCTCGTCGCCGAGATCGTCCGCCCAGCGGCAGTACGCGTAGACGTTGTAGAAATGCTGGTGCAGGTGCCGCGGAAGGAGCCACGAAACCACGTTGAAATTTTCATAGTGATGCGTCGCGAGCCAGCGCGTGTAACGCTGCGCCTCTTCCGGCGAGCAGCCAGCGGCGGGAAGATTCCGCGCGATTTCCAGTTCAGGTGTAGCTAGCATTGAGACTTAGCAACGCCGGCGCGTGGCCGGGTCTTCGATGGGGACCTTACAACTATCTGACTCTCTCGAGCCGCATCCAAGAACGAAAAGCAGATCCCTCACCCCGCACAAATCGCGGGGATTCGGGATGACAACGTTCGTGCTGGTACCCCGTCAAGGTTCGGTCGGGGACGTTCAGGGAATGACGGCCGTCTTCAACTCGCCGTTGCGATGTTTCATGTGTTCGAAGACGTGCGGCAGTTCGCTGAGCGGGACTTCGCCGGTAATGAAATCGCTGGCGCGAATCTCGCCGCGCACGATCGTTTCGAGCGCCTCTCGAATGAACCGCGGCGTGTGGTGGAACGTAGACTTGATGGTGATTTCGGAATAATGCAGCGCCGCCGGATCGAAGTTTACTTGCGTTCCGCGCGGGCATCCGCCGAAAAGATTCACCGTCCCGCCCTTTCGCACCATCTGCAGAGCCCACTGCCAGGTCACGGCCGAGCCGACAGCCTCGACGACTGCGTCGGCTCCCCGCGCGCCGTCGGTCAACTGGCGGACGAGGCTCACGGGGTTGTCAATTTCCGAAACGTCGAAGGCCGCGATCGCGCCCAACCGTTCCGCCATTCGAATCTGGCTCTTTCGCTTCCCCAGCGCGATCACGCGAACCTTACGGCCCGAGAGGATGCGAATAAATTTCAGGCCGATCGGCCCGCAACCGACAACGACCGCGGTATCGCCGGCTTGAATTCCCGTTTCGTGAATTCCTCGCAGCACGCAGGCGAGAGGCTCGGCCATGGCGGCGTCAACGAACGGAACCTGATCCGGAATCTCGAGCATATTCTGGCGGACGATTCTTCCGGGGATGCGGATGTACTCCGCATAGGCGCCGTTGTTGAACAGCAAATCTTCGCAAAGATTCGGCTGGCCCTTGCGGCAATACGCGCAAGCGTTGCAAGGCGCCGAATTCGACGGCACAACGCGCATACCCTGCCGCACGCCGCCGTTCACCGCTCCGCCCTTCACTTCCACAACGCCCGCCAACTCGTGGCCGAACAAAGCGGGAGGATGAATCATTCGCGGATGCGATCCCTGTTTCCAAACTTTCAAGTCCGTGCCACACGTCAGCGCCACTTCTACCTTGACCAAAACTTCGTCGTCGCCAAGGGACGGGATATCCACCCGTTCGATTTTCATGTCCTCGCGGCCATACAATACGGCCGCGGTCATGTGTCCGTTGAGTTCCATTCTCATTCGTGCGTTATCACCACTTTCAATGTATCATCCGCCGGGCGCGCAGCCAATTCCAGCGCGTCTGCAATTCGTTCGAGCGGAAACCGGTGCGAGATCAAATCCCGTACCGGCAAGCGTCGCTCGAATACCAGCGCCGCGGATTCCTCCTGCTCCTCCACCGAAGCGCTGTAGCTTCCCAGAATTTCCTTCTCTTCCACCCCTACGGCGGCTGCTGGAAAGCTCAATTGCATGACGGGATCGTTATGAGCAAACAGTAGCACGCGCCCCCCGGGCCGCGTGAGGGCCAGAGCCTCCGGGACTAGTGACGGGTTGGGCACGGCTACCAGGACCGCGTCGGCGCCCCGTCCGTCGGTATGGCGGCGGATTTCGTCGAGAAGCCGCCCCTCAGCCGGGTCATACGATTTAGATGCTCCGAAGCGCGCGCTGGCTTCGCGGCGGCCAGGCATGGGGTCGCTCGTAAACACGTCCGCGCCCTCGTGCTTGGCGAGCAGCATGAGGAGCATCCCAATGGGACCCTGGCCAAGGACCAGGACTTTTTCGCCAGGCGCAACGCGCGCTTTGCGCACCGCCTTCAGGCACGTGTTCACCGGCTCGACGAATGTGGCGTCTTCGAACGTCGCGTCCGGCGGCAAGGCGATCATCCCGCGTTCGACGATCCACGGCATCGCGCGCACGTACTCGGCAAAGCCGCCGCCATTGGGGTCGAAGCCGGCGGTCAGCCCGACTTTCTTGTATCCCGCGCATTGCGAGAAGAGCTTCCGCTCGCAATAGAAGCAGTCGCCGCAAGGAATGTGGTGGAAGCTGACGACACGGTCGCCGGGCTTGAACTTTGTTACGCCGCGGCCGACCTGCACGACGGTGCCCGCAAGCTCGTGCCCCAGAATCTGCGGAGGCTGAACGAATCCGTGGTGAATCTTCTTGATGTCCGTTCCGCAAATGCCGCATGCCGCGACGCGGAAGAGGATTTCGCCTTCGCCAATCTCCGGAATCGGCACGGATTCGACGACCACGCGGCCCTTGCCGCGGTAGACACCAGCGCGCATATGCCCCGAATGCTTTCGCTCGGCTTCGCGCGTCCCGGCTTGTGTGGCTGTGTGGCTCATTGGCCAGCCGTCGCTGCGTTCGTTTCGAGGGCTTTGGCCCGGTCGACCAGCATAAGAACGTAGCGATCCAAAAACTTCGCCAGGGATTCCGCCGCGCGCTTGCTCTGGTTTCCAAGCTTCATGAGGTCGGGAAGAGACCCAGGATGCAGCGCCACCTGGCCGAGAACGCGCGGAATGCTGACGCGGCCTTCTTCGTTGAAAACGCCGTCCATGTCGAGCGGCAGATCCTCGCCGGCGAGATCGCTGATCGCGCGGATGGCGACCACCGGAATGCCGAACGCGGCCGCTTCGTGCATGATCTCAAAACTCTCCATCTCGACGGCGTCCGCGACCTTGCCCAAATGGCGCTTCTCTTCAGAACGCCCCACCACGTGGGGCGCGCTATAAAATTGATCCACGATTGTGGCGCCGCATTCCCCAGCAAAGGCAACGAGCGCCGGACTGCTATCGAGGACGTGGCTCGGCAAGTCGGCGTGCGGGGCTTCGGAAAACACGGATTTCGCGGCCAGCACGTGTCCAATCTCGTAGGCGTCCTTCAACCCGCCCGCGAGCCCCGAGGAAATGCAAAGGCTGATCGAATCCGATTCGCTCCGGATGGCCGCGGATGCAGTCAATGCCGCCTGCTTGGGCCCGGCGCCGGTCAAAACAACGCCCACGTCCGCGCCGCCAATCTCAGCAAAATAGGCCTCAAGCGCGCCCCACTTGCCCGAGCGAAAATCGTGCATCGCCCGCCACGGGGCGAATTCATTTTCGAGCGCGAATGTGACGAGAATCTTCATGCCAACGCTCATGCTGCCGCTGCGTGCGGGACCGCCTTGTTGCCGGCGCGGCCTCGAACGTAGCCATGCTGTTCGTACCAGCGCACCGCGCGCTCCAGCGCCGCTTCGACGGAAGCCGGCCTGTACCCGAGTTCCCTCTCCGCCTTATCGCTCTCGACGAACATGCGGTGCCGCGACATCTTCACGCCCTCGACCGGAATCTGCGGCTCGCGGCCCGTAAGGCGCGAAATCCATTCGTCGGCGTATCCCGCCGCCAGCGCGACCGCGTGCGGCATTTTCACCCGCGGCGCAGGACGGCCGGTAATCTGCGCGAGCGCATCGAGAATCTGCTTCAGCGTCATGTTGCGCCCGCCGAGAATGTATCGCTCGCCGATGCGGCCCTTCTCCGCCGCGAGCAGATGCCCCGCGGCAACATCTTCGACCGCAACAACGTTCAAGCCCGTGTCCACATACGCAGGCATTTTGCCGTTCAGAAAATCGACGATGATGCGGCCCGTGGGAGTGGGCTTCCAGTCGCCCGGCCCGACCGGCGTCGTGGGGTTCACGATCACGACGGGCACACCCGCGGATGCGGCTTTGATGGCTTCAAGCTCCGCCAGAAATTTCGAGCGCTTGTAGTGGCCGATCATCTGGTCGAGAACCGCGCGCGTTTCTTCGTTCGGCAGAGCCCCGTCGTCGCCCGGAACGGCCATGGTCGCGACAGTGCTGGTATAAACGATTCGCTCGACGCCTGCATCTCTGGCGGCTTCGAGCAGCAAGCGCGTGCCGTCGACATTGCTTTCGTAAAGTTCGCCGGGATTGCGCGCCGACAAACGATAATCGGCGGCCACGTGAAAAACGCGGCGAACGCCTCTCATCGCGCGTTCAAGCGAAACCGCATCACGCAGATCGCCTTCGACGCGCTCGACCGAGAGTCCCTCGAGCGGCTGCAGATTGCTGTTTTTTCGAGCGAGAATCCGAACCGGATGTCCTGCGGTGACAAGTTGCCGGGCGACGTGGCTTCCCACGAACCCGGTGGCACCCGTGACAAGGGTGGTCATAGAATGCGGAAAACCTCGTCCTCCTGCGCTGCAACAGGAGTAGCGGGCTTGGACGTGCGAGTGCTGTTTCCGTTGCCGTTCGAATGTCCGTTGCCGTTGTGGTGGCCGTTGCCGTTGGTCTTGCCGTTCGCCGGGCCAGACTTACCCTTGAGTATTCCGCCCATCTTGCCGGAAACCGTCCAGCTAAGCATTTTCCAGGTGTCGCCGAGCTTCTTGTTGCCGCCGAGAACGGCGGAAGCTTCGTAGCCGGCGTGAACCATGCAATCCTCGCAGCGAGGGTCGCGCCCGCGGCCGTACTTCTCCCACGGTACCGTGTCGATGAATTCCTTGAACGTGTGATAGTGCGCGTCGGTCATCAAGTAGCACGGGCCCTTCCAGCCGCGCGGGTTGTAGGTCGGATTGCCCCACGCCGTGCACATCAGCTCGCGCTCGCCGCGCAGAAATTCCATGTAGATCGGCGAAGTGACGATGTTGTAGCGCTCCAGAAGCTGGCTGGCCTGGCGGAACTTCTCGCGAATTTCGTCGCGCGACATGAAGATTTCCTTGGTCATCACGGCGGCGTAGGAATAGGCCGGCGAGAGCATGTGGCCGTCGACGCCCAGCGTCTGGAGATAGGCGAAAAGCTCGGCAATTTCTTCGATGTCGGTTTCCTTGTAGATCGTCGTGTTCGACGTCACCAGAAAACCGGCCGCCTTTGCGGCCTTGATGCCGTCGATGGCTTCGCGAAACACGCCATCGCGCTCGACGCAGATGTCATGGGTCTTCTCGAGACCGTCCAAATGCACGTTGAAGAAAAGGCGCGAAGTGGGCTTGAAATCGCGAAGGTGCTTGCGAATGAACATTCCATTCGTGCAGAGGTAAATGTGCTTCTTGCGCGCGAGGATTTCGTTCGTCAGCCGGCCGATCTCGGGATAGATCATCGGCTCGCCGCCGCAAATGGAAACGATCGGCGCGCCGCATTCGTCGACGGCCTTGAGGCATTCCTCGACGGTCAAAATCTCGTTGATCGTGGACTTATATTCGCGAATGCGGCCGCAGCCCGTGCAAGTCAGATTGCAGGCGTGCAGAGGCTCGAGCATCATCACCAGCGGGAATTTCTTGTCGCCGCTCATGGTCTTGCGAGCGAGATAGCCCGTCATGTTGGCGGTCAAACTGAAAGGAACCCTCATCCATTACCCCCCATATCCGTTCGATGTCCATTTTGATGCTGCAAGTCGTCGGCGTGGACCTGCACACCCACAAAATTCTTGCGGCCCTTGCGCATGTTGTCATAGCGCGCCAGCGCGTAGAGCGGAAACGAAATCCGGTAAAGGTGATACTTCAAATAAAACACGCAGGGAAAACCGGTGCCCGTGAACTCGTCTTCGTCCCACGTCCCGTCCGGATTCTGATGCTCGACGAGCCACGCAACCGCGCGCTCTACGGCCGCGTCATTCGGCCCCACCACCGCAAGCAATCCGATCAAGCCCCAGGCGGTCTGCGAAGCCGTGCTCGGCCCTTTCGCTTTCAGCGACGCATCGTAATACGAAAGAATGGACTCGCCGAAACCGCCGTCGGCGTTCTGCACGGAGCGCAGCCAATCCGCCGCGCGCCGGCAATCCGTTTCAGTGGAAAGTCCGAGACGTTTCGAGCGAACGCAACACGCCGCTTGTGCCGTAGACGTAGTTCACTCCCCAGCGCCCGAACCAGGAGCCGTCCGGCGTCTGATCGTGGCGCAGGAAAGCGCGGGCGCGCTGCAGCACGGGATGCGCCGCAGGCCAGCCCATTTGGCCGAGACACTCGACAACGCGAGCGGTGACGTCGGCCGTGGACGGATCGAGCATCGCGTTGTGGTCCGCGAACGGAATGTTGTTCAGAAACGTGAGATTGTTCTCGTGGTCGAACGCGCCCCAGCCGCCGTCGCCGTTCTGCATGCTGACGAGCCACGCGAGGCCGCGGCGAATCGAAGCCTGCAAACGAGCCGGCTCCGGATCGGCTACGCGGCCAAGCGCCATCAGGACAAACGCGGTGTCGTCCACGTCGGGATAGAACTCATTGCGAAACTCGAAAGCCCAGCCGCCCGGTTCGGCCTTTTCATTCTTCACTTGCCAGTCCCCGGAGCCAAGAATCTGATTGTCGAGCAACCAGCGCTCTGCCGCGACCAGGGACTGATGCGCCGGATCGACTCCGGCTTCTTCCAGCGAAACCATCACGATGGCGGTGTCCCACACGGGTGAAATGCAAGGCTGCACGCGAATGGCGCCGTGCTCTTCGATTTCGTAACGTTCGAGGAAGCGAATCTCGCGCACCGTCAGCGGATCGTTGACGTCGCCATTCATCGCGAGCAGCGCGTAGATCGAGTTCATCATCGCGGGGTAAATCGTTCCGAGGCCTTCGCTGCGCTCGAGCCGCTCGAGCATCCACTGGCGCGCCCGCTTCAGCGCGGCCTTGCGCGTGGGCTGCCAGGGCAAGCGGTCGTACAGCTTCAGCGCGCGGTCGAGCGCCAGGAAGAGGTTCTTCCACGAGACAACCTGCTTGTCCCACACGAGCGAGGGAGGCTTGGCGCCGGGCACTTTGAAAAGCTCGTCGAAGGTGATTCCGTCGGGCAAACGCCACTCCGGCTTCAGGGTGGAGACAATCGCCATCGGAATCACGATTCCGCGCGTCCAGGACGACATCTCGTAGAGGTTCACGGGGAGCCACTTCGGCAGGAGCATCAGCTCGGGCGGAATCGCCGGCACAAAGCTCCAGTCGATCGCGCCGACCATCGCAAGGTAAAACCGGACGTAGGAATTCGTAGCTTCGAGGCCGCCCAGTTCCCTTACTTTGCGTCTCGCCGATTCCATGTGCGGCGCAACGGTGGAATCTCCCGCCAGGCGCAAGGCTACGTAGGCTTTCACCGTGGCATTCAGCTCGGCAGGACCGCCGTAGAAGATGTTCCAGCCGCCGTCGGGAAGCTGCCGTTCGCGGATGTACTTCGCCAGCTTTGGCGTCTTTTCGGAATAAAGCTGCCCCAGAACGTAGAGATAGAGAATGTAGTCGGATTCAAGCGTGGTATCAGCTTCGAGCTCGGCCCACCAATAGCCTTCACGATTTTGGGTGCCTAGCAAGTAGCGGGTTGCGCGATCCACTGCGTGCCCTACAGGAGAATCAGCCCTCTCCGCGGTTTCTCGCGCCGGAGCGGTCCCGGTGGCGTGAGCCGACCCGTCATTCCCAGGCTGTACGCGCAGCTTAAGCTCAGGTGTCATCAACCCCTCAGACATCTGTAAACTATCTGTCTAACAGCTTTGCTCCGATTTCGCCATAAAACGGGACCGGATACACGGATGCACCACCAGCGAGCCCTTATATTAACGAATCGCCACCGCCCAGCTCTTGGTTGTGCTTTGATTGCGGCGCCCACCGCGCCAAGCCGTCAGAGAATCGATCGCAGCCCAAGTTCTGGACTCTTTCCCGACCACCCTCAGGGTTGCCAATCCCCGGAATCGCAAACACTTACGGCCTCCGCCTATTATCTTTGGTAATCCGGCAGGGGTCAACTCCTAAAACGCCGCAGGATTTCCACTTTTGAGACAAGTATTGGGATGATCTGATGGGGCCAAAAGGTGCTTCGTAAGGTCTTGCACACCCTTCGGAAGGGTCTGCCCGAGAGGCTGCAGGAATCGGGGCTTCTCGGGAACCTGTGCGAGAGCCGAGCCGGCAGGCTCGGCTTCGGCAAATGGCGAACGGAAAACGAAAGCGTGCGCCAATCCCAACAGGTTTCGAGCCGAATCCTTGAAGTTAGGATTTGAAGGATCCAACACCATCAGGAGCGTGTCGGGACGCCAAAACTCGACTATGGCATTGCTTTCGATGAGCACGTGACGATCGTGTTCCAAGGCGGCGGCCAAGGGCTGCAAGACATCCTTGAACCGGCCGGTCTTTGTCTGGACCCAAAGCGCCCGCCTGGCGCCCGCCGCAAGGAATCGGCCTGTGTCTCCGGCTCCAGGGTTCGCCTCTTCGCGAATCGCAAAGGTATGCTCGTCCGGAGCGCAGCCACATCCGGGCCCATTCACAGGGCACTCCGAATCGCTGTGGGGCGTGATCTTCACCGCCGTCCACTCGAACTCGCGCAGCGCGGAAATCAAGTCTATGACGAGGGCGGTCTTGCCCACTTTCCGGCACTGCCCGCCAACTACCGCCAGTTTGCCCTGAAACGGAGGCGGACTTGGATTCCAGGTCACTGAGTCTCTCTTGGCTTCTGCTGCTCTTCGAGCTTGCGCACGCGCTCGGCAAGCTCCGGGAGCCGCGCGAACCACGCATATTGCTGCTTGAATTTCTCGAGAGGCCTTGCGGGCGTGCCCCAGACGATTTGTCCGCTGTGAATCGTCTTGCCGGTGGGGATTCCCGCTTGCGCGCCGGCGATCGCGCCGTCTTGCAAAGTACAATGGTCGGCGATTCCCACTTGCCCACCCACGATCACATTCTTCCCCAGCGTGCTGCTGCCTGAGATTCCTGTTTGCGCCGCCACGACGGTGTGCTCGCCGATCCTCACATTGTGAGCGACCTGCACGAGGTTGTCGATCTTCACGCCCTTGGCAATTTGGGTGGAGTCGAGCGAACCGCGATCGATCATTGCGCCGCAACCAATCTCGACATCGTCATCGATCTCCACATCGCCGATTTGCGGAAACTTCCAGTGGCGCCCTTCGCCAAAAACGTATCCGAAACCGTCTCCTCCCAGCACTGCGCCGGAATGAATCTCCACGCGATTGCCGAGCCGCACGCCGGCATACAGCGTCACGCGCGGATGCAGCCAGCAGTTTTCTCCCACACGCGCGCCGCGGCCGAGAAAACAAAAAGGTTCAATCACGGTGTTCGCGCCAATTTCGACGCCCTCCTCGAGGACCACGTATGCGCCGATCGACACGTTCGCTCCAACGCGAGCATTTGGCGGCACAATCGCGGTGGGATGTATCACGGCGAGAGGCTTCGGCTTCGGCAAAAGCCATGCGGCTGCTTTGGCGAAAGCGAATTTCGGGTCCGTCACTTCGAGGATTGTTTTGCCCGGCAATCGCCTTCCAGAGGTCGCGACCACGCAACGCGCCGCCGAGCGTTCAGCGCGGTCCAGGTGCCGCGGTGAATGGAGGTAGATCAAATCTTCGGCTCGAGCGCGCTCCGGACTGGCGACTCCCGCAATCTCGAGGCGCTCGTCACCTTGAACCACAGCCCCCAAGTAACGTGCCAATTCACCGGCATTCCGAGTCATAGTTGCCTCTCAATCGACAATTTCTCGAAACCTGCGCCGTCACGGCGCCGAACTAGAATGGGTAAATCGATTTTTCGCCGGGCGGACGAGTCTTCCACCGTTTGTGCACCCACAACCATTGGCCGGGATACGCCCGAACGTAATCTTCGATTACACGCGTGAAGCGCGCCGTATTTTCGCGAACGTCTGCTTCTTCGTCACCGGTGCGCACCAATTCCACCGCCGGCTCAAAACGCAGGCAGTACTTCCCTAGCGCTGCGTCCCAGCGAAGGAAGCCCGGCACGACGGCGGCATCAGTTCGCAAAGCGATCCGGGCGAGACCGGATGTGGTGGATGCCGGAATCCCGAAGAAATCGACGAAGACTCCTTCATCCAACGACGTGTTGTGATCGCTCAGGATTCCCACGGTTCCGCCGTCCCCGAGCACTTTGAGTATCGCGCGCGCGGAACGGTTTTTGTCGATGGGGCGATTGCCCGAAAGACAGCGGTAGTGATTGATGAGCGCGTCGACGTATCGATTCGCGACGGGGCGAACCAGAAAATGCAGCGGATGACCGTAAAGAGCGTGCGCGAACGGCGCGAGTTCCCACGCGCTCATGTGCCCGGTCAAAAAAAGGACGCCGCGCCCGCGTGCCTTCGCATCGTCAAAATTCTCGGCGCCGTCGACGACCACGATGCGCTCGATTCCGCCGCGCATATATTTCGGGAACTGCGAGAACTCGCCGATCATCCATCCGACCTGGCGATTCATCCCGCGGATTGATTTCTTGCGCTGCGCGTCGCTCCAATCGGGAAATGCCAGCCGGAGATTGAACATCGCGACGCGGCGCAGCGGCGCACGAACGAGATATGCGATTGAGACGAAGGTCGCGCCGACGAATCGCGCCGCTGGCCTCGGCAGAATTCCGAGCGACTTCAATCCGAGCCATGCCGCGAAGTACTCCAAACGCTCCCGCATCGCGTGCCATTATGCGCGAGGCCGGAAGCCGGAAGCTAGCGGGATGAAGCGAATCGGTGTCGCAATCGCCGTCAGAAACTCAAAATCCCGCCGCTGGAGTGTTAGACTCGTCGCGAATTGGGCGGCTCATTGGAATCACGGCGTAGAAGGCTTTTGGCGGGGCTCGCGGTTGGTCTCGCGACGCTGATCTGTTTGTTTGGCCACTTGGGAACCATCGGCCTCCTGGGACCGGACGAGCCGCGCTACGCCTGGATCGCCCGCGCCATGGCCGAGACCGGAGATTGGGTTACGCCGCGACTCTACGGCAGCCCGTGGTTCGAGAAACCGATCCTATACTATTGGACAGCCGCCATCGGATTCCGGCTGCATCTGCCACCGGAATGGGCGGCGCGACTCCCTTCGGCGCTTGCCGCTTTCGGAGCGGCGCTCGGCATCGCGTGGCTCGGATGGAGACATTACGGCTTTGAAGAATGCCCGTGGAGTCCCGCACTTCTTGCGCCACTGTTCTTTTCCACCAGCGTCGGCGCTATCGGGTTCTCGTGCGCTGCCACGCCGGACATGCTCTTTTCCGCTTCCATCACGCTTGCGATGGCCTGCGCTGCAACCATATTGCGACACGCGGGAGTATTGCGCGGCCCGGCTGATCCCGCGCTAGCGGGACACCGGAGCGAGTTCACTGCAATTTTCGGGTTTGGGGCATTTCTCGGGCTCGCCGTGCTCGCGAAAGGTCCGGCAGCGATTATTCTGGCTGGAGGCGCGATTGGGATTTGGGCGCTGGCGACGAAGCACTGGCGCGTCGCGTTCAGGATGCTCCATCCGCTCGCAATCACTTCGTTCTGCGTCGTTGCTCTTCCCTGGTACGTTCTATGCGCGCGCCGCAATTCCGATTTCATTCGAGTCTTTCTGTTTCAGCACAATTTCGAACGATATGTTTCGAATGTCTTCCAACACCGCCAGCCGTTCTGGTTTTTTATTCCGATCACTCTACTGGCACTGATTCCCTGGACGGCGTTTCTGATCCCGGGGGCTCGCGAAGGACTAGGACTCTGGCGCGCAAAATCGTGGCGAGACTCTCCCGCGTTTTTCTTCTCGTGCTGGGCGATCTTCCCGATATTGTTTTTCAGTTTTTCGCAATCGAAACTGCCCAGTTACATTCTTCCCGGCATTCCGGCCCTGGCGCTGGTGATGGCGATCGGCGTTTCGCAGCTGATCGAACGAAGTTCGCGATCGAACGGATGGGTCTTCGTTCTGGTTGGCCTCACGTGGATTGGTTTGGCCGTCGCGGGATTGTTTTGGGCGATGCATCGACTGCCTGGCGGCGTGACGAATCCTGTGCGAGTTCCGATCATCGTCTCTGCTGTTGCGGCGGTCATCGGGGGAATATTGGTTGCCGTATTGGGACTGTCGCGCCAACGTGCGGCTGTTTGGGGTTCTCTGCTATTAGTTTGCATGCTCGTTGAAGTTGCGGGAATCGCGATTCTGCCAAAGCTGGATCCTTATTACTCGGCGCGGCCCGTCGGCGCGATGTTGCGCGACGACCTTCGACCCGATCGCCTGTTCGTCCATGATCTGCCCCGGGCATCGGAGTATGGACTCGCGTTCTATCTCGGGCGGCAACTGCCTGAGTGGACGGCGACGGACTTTGACGCGGCGCTTGTGCTGACCACGCCGAAAGGGTTCGATGAATTGCGGGCGCGAGGGCTCGTTGAGGGCACGCTCGACGAATCCCATCAAGCAATTGTAATGGTGCCGGTGCGCGCCAGGCCTCGCGGAGTCCGAGAATGAAGCGGGGGGATTGTCAGCGCGGAGGCGTCGGCGGAAGGTATTGCAAGAAGAAACTCACGATCTGATTTTCATAGGTTCTGCGGTCGTCGTCGGACATATCCAGGTAGCTGAGCCGCTCGCGCACCATCTGTTTCGGGTCTGGCGACTTCGCAAAAATCGCGGCTGTGTCGTTGGCCAACGCGGGACGATCGTCGGCCTGGATGAAAAGCTTAGGAACGCCGCGCGTTCCCACGAGATGCGTGGAGACAGGGAGTTCACGCCGGTACTGGTAATTGACCATCCGAAATCCGAAGGCGCAGAACCGGCTCACGTACGGCAGGATCGCCAGTCCCGAGCGCTTCACCTCGATTTCCACCAACTGTTGCGGGTCGTCGTAAACGCTGTCGAGCGCGAACGCGGCCACGCGCGGGTCGGAAGAAGCCACTTCGAGGGAAATATAGGCGCCCATGTCGACGCCCCAGAATCCGAAATGCTTGGGGTCGACGTCGTCGCGGGTCGATAACGCCTGGACGGCGGAGCGCAATTCGGCGGTTTCACGGTATCCGAGCGTGGTCACGCCGGGACTTGTGCCATGTCCCGTGTAGTCGAACAGGAACACGTTGAATTCGTGCTCCTGCAGCGCGGTAACGAGCGTGAGCACGTCCGCGCGTTGCGACGTGTATCCGTGGGATAGGACCACGGTGGGGGCGCCGCGCAGTCCCGGGAAAAACCAGCCCTCCCGCTGCGTGCCGTCGGGCAGCGTGAACGCGAATGTCGTCGGGTGCCCCATCATCACGCTCAAATCGAACGTGGCGGGCGTTCGCGCGGGCCTGAGAATCTGGTAAAGAAGGTAGCCGGAAATCGTCGCCACCGAGACGATGGCGAAAAGGATCAGCGCCAGCAGGCCTGAGATAACCTTGGCGAGACGCGTTGTGGGATAGCGTAGCTCTGAAAGGACGGCCATCCGTTAGGTCGGGCGCTGAAGTCGCGCCTAGCGAAAGCGATGTTAGCACAATTGTTTCGCCTAATTGATTCCGTATGGGTAACGGTTCGGACAATTTCGGCGAGTTGGGTTCTTCGATTGGGCGAAGCTATAATGGCTACGGGGCGCTCGCGAGTTCCATGCAGATTCTAGATCTTCGCCAAGTTCATTCCCGTTCGCTTGAGATTCTCTTCCAGGAGGAGACTCGCCACTGGCGCGAGGAGCTCCACTGGGACTACCGGTCATCGGTGGAGCTGATTCGCAAATTCATCGATTCGCATGCCCTCGGCGGCTTTGTCGCCATGGAGAACGGGCAGCCAGCTGGGTACGGCTTTTACGTTCTCGAGGATCATAAGGGGCTGATCGGCGGGTTGTTCGCGTCGTCGCAATATCCGCAGGCGCCGATCACGGAAAAGCTGCTGACGGAAATGATGAGCGCGCTGCATGTGACTCCCCGGTTGCAGCGCATCGAAGCGCAGCTCATGCCGTTCGGCACGGGGCTGGACCCGAAATTCCTCTCACAGTTCCTGCGGCTTCACGCCCGGCAATTCATGCTGCTGCCGCTTGAGCAGGCAAAGCTTGCGAACAAGCCTCTCTCTTCCGGCCTGCGCATCGAGCCGTGGACCGACCGGGCGTTTGAATCCGCGGCGCGGCTGATCCAATTGGCTTACGCCGACCACGTCGACGGCGAAATCAACGACCAATACCGCAGTGAAGCGGGCGGCATGAAATTTCTCCGCAATATCGTGCTGCTTCCCGGCTGCGGCCAATTCTTGCCGGAAGCGTCCTTTCTGGTGCGGCCTGTTACCGGCGACCGATTGGTGGGCATGGTGCTCGCTTCCACCGTCGCCGAAGGCGTGGGCCACACGACGCAAATCTGCGTCCTGCCCGGCTATCAGGGCCACGGCATTGGGCGGCAGCTGATGGAGCATTCCATCCAGGCGCTGCGCCGCCGCAAATATGAATTTCTCTCGCTCACCGTTACTTCCATCAACAAGCAAGCCGTGCAGCTCTACGAACACCTCGGCTTCGACACCATCAAGACATTCGCCGCCGGCGTCTGGCAAGCGTAGCATCGCCCGGCCTTCTAGTTCTTGGATTTGGAGTCGTCGGTCATGGTGATCCGGTCATTCGATACGATTGATACGTGATTCGGCAAATCCAAGATTACCTTCGTGATTGGCCGGTCACCGGGGTCGACAGGGAGCGATTCGTCGAGTCGATATTCGTACGTGATCGTAAGATCGAACGGCGCATGCGGCGGCTTTTCGAAAGTCCACTTCGTGGCATTCTCTCTGCTATTTCGCTGGAGCAACTTGGTAGCGGGGTCTTCGTTGACGATCTCGGCGCTCGACACATTTCCGTCCGCGTCTACCGTCAGCTTGACAGCCACCCGCCCTACAATGTGTGCTATACGGGCAATCGCCGGATACTCGGGCGCTTCGATGTGCTTCGGACAAAGTAGGTTATCGGCTTGCCCGAAACAGGTGATCGCGCTCGCAAGAAACATCAAGACGAGCGCCAGTTTCTTGGTCACGTAAGCTCCTTTTCCGTTGCCGGAGATCCCTTTTTTTATTTCTTCGCGCGGTCTTTTAGCAAGCCCTTCAGCTCGTCCATGAATTCTTTTACGTCTTTGAAGTCGAGGTAGACGGAGGCGAAGCGAACGTAGGCGACTTTGTCGAGCTTCTTCAGCGATTTCATCAGCTGCTCGCCGATTTCGTTGGTGGTGCGTTCGCGGTCGGCGGCTTCGCTAACGAACGCTTCCGCCTCATCGACGATCGTTTCGAGCTTCGTGACCGGAACCGGCCGCTTCTCGCAGGCTTTCAGCAATCCCTGCAGGATTTTCTGGCGCTCGAATTTTTCGCGGCGGCCGTCCTTCTTGATGACCATGTACGGGATTTCGTCGATGCGCTCGTAGGTGGTGAATCGGCGGCCACATTTGAGGCATTCGCGGCGGCGGCGGATCAAATCGCCGGTGCGAGCTTCGCGCGAGTCGATGACTTTGTCATCGAGGTGAGAGCAAAAGGGACACTTCACGGGGTTCGCTCCCGCAAATCGGCGGAATCCGAGGCGGGAATTTGCTTGCCTCCCTCGGCTTCGGCAAGCAACACCGCTTCGCCCGCGCGCTCTTCGGCCTGCGCCATGCGACGCAGCTCTCCCATCGACCATCCCTCCCGAAACAGCAACGGCAATCCGACAAGACTGCAGCTTGCGAAACCAATCAGCCAAACCACGATCGCCATCGTAGCGGCCGGCTCCTTTTCTACTCCAAAGATCAGGGTCAACACAAGAAATGTGGCAACCTGCGCGCCGCCGCCGACCCCGGGAAGCTGCACGGCCGAACCGACCAGGCCGAACGCGAGAACAAGGAGCGCTCCGGAAAACGTCAACTGGGCCAATTGGCCTCCGAACGCGTGCGCTACCCAGAGATAGACGAACGCCACAAGGACCCAGTGGATCGCGGTGTAGATAACCAGCACACCGAGATCGCTCCACGTGCGAATTCCCCGCAATCCGTCGCTAAAACCTTCGAGGATGACGGCAACCTTCTCGCGCCAACCTGTTCGCCACTTCGGATTCTCGAGCCGCCGCGCGAGCCATGCACCGCCGTGCTGCCGAAAGTAGATCAGGAACGAAATCGCGGCGATCAAGAATACGAGCAGGCCGATGCCGGCTTTGCGCGCGGCGTTCATCACTGGATCGTTGCCACCGGGCATCAAGCCGCGGCGTTCGAACATGAGGAGCGCTGTGCCCGCAATCACGGCCGTGGCTGCGATGTCTGACACGCGCTCGAGGACGTAGACGCCGAACATGGGCGCGACCGGAAGCGAATCCTTTTTTGCGATCAGCACGGGACGAATCGGTTCGCCGGCGCGTCCGAGAAGAAAGGTGCAGGAAAAGCCCATCAGCGTCGCGGGATAAACGTTCCAGAAATGCGTTTTGCCGATAGCGCGAGAGAATCGCATCCAGCGCAGCGATCGAATGGCGAAACAAGCATAGATTGTGAGGATCCCAAGGAGAAGAAGATCGATTCGCGCGTGGCGAAGAGACTCCGCCACCATCGACCACTTAAATCCCTGAATCGTGATCGAGTTGCGAAACTTGTAGAGAAAGAAAGCCAGCGCCGCGACGGCGAGCAGGAGCAGGAGGTACCTTCGCAAGGAGCGCTGCATGGGTGCCGCACCGTAGCAGTTTGGCGGCGATGGCGTCAAGGAGAGGGAGGAGGTGGAGGAGGTAAGAGAGGCAGAGGAGGTAGAGGAGAAAACCTGCGACCGCAGCGAATACCCCCTGGCATTTTGGCGATTAGGGCGAGCTGCCTTCGTTTGTTTTGAGTGGGTTAGAAGGGTTCTAATAACTGAATTTGGCGATTAGAGGAACTGAGGCCATGCCCCGTCTTCCGCTGGTTCCTCTTGCGCAAATCTTGTCTCGCATAAAAACGAGCCACGGTAGCACAAAACGCGCTCGATGGGTAGTAACAAAGTCACGGTAGTAGTACTATAACCTGCCAGGTATCACTGGGCCGCGGCAAAACGCGGAAGAGAGGTCCCTCTCTGCGTCCCGCCACCGCGTTTCGCGTGGGAAAGCAAAGGCACGCGGGACTTCGCTCGGGATGACAACCGATCATCGTCGGATGCTAAGCTCGCAGCATGGCCACGCACGAAGAGGCATCCGATCAGCGCCGCAACGTAGGACTGTGCGCGGAGTGCGTACATGCGCGGCGGGCTGAGTCGGATCGCGGGGCCACGTTTTATTTGTGCGAGTTGTCGGCTACCGATCCGAGATTTCCGAAATATCCGAGGCTACCGGTAATTGCGTGCGCGGGATTTGTGAAGAAGGGGTGAGGGGCGAGGGTGAGGGGCGAGGAATAGGCTGGCGGTTGGCCGCGCGACCCCAATCCTGCTATTCACCGCAGAGACGCCGAGAACGCTGAGAAAAGCCACGCGCGGCGCTCCGCTCGGAGTGACAGCTACTGGCATAACGAAAGTGAGGCGCCGAAGCAAGCTTGGGCGAAGAGAAAGCGGGAGCAAGCTCCCGCACTCCCAAAGCAGCCTGCGGCTGCGAAGAACTTCGGAATTACTTGCGGGAGGTGCGAATTGCGCACTCGGCGTTGAGGGCGATCTGCGCGGCTTGCGGCGCCCACCAGAAGCGGCGCAGCAACGGATGCTCCGAGCGCCGCAGCTTCCAACTGATAGCGCTGACGCCAGCCGTGAGGCCCACCACTGACGCAACATAGGCAGGCGGGGGCAAATTCACGAGCGGGCGAGCGAGAGGATCGTTCTCGTAAAACGTGATCGGATGTGCGCGCTTGAGGTCGAGTGTGGTCGTCGCATCGGTAAGCGCCGCTGCCTGGCCAGCGAGGCTCAGAGCGAGCCACGCACGGCTGCGCCGCCGCATGACGCTCTCTGGCGCTGAAGCGTGCGGCGTGACGTGAATGGGTGCGGTTGCGGCCAGGTCTAGATGAGCGAGGGCGGGCAATGCGGGACGTGTCGCGGCAAGATCGCTGACGGTGATGGAAAATGGTGGAACGGTTTGCGCTTGCGCGTGCGGGCAGAGGAACGCAGGCAGGAGAAACGCCACGAGCGCAAAAAAAGCGAACCTTCGCGACATAATTCTCGAATCGGCAGCGGACGCGCGAAGTTCAGGAGGAATTTAGAAAGTGGCCGGCGAAGAGTCGTAATCTCGGAATTGAAACAGTTTCAGACAGCGACAGTCCACCTGCGGAACGCGAAAATCGGCAGTGGTAAAGTTTGATCCCTTAGGCCAGTTTTTGGCGATCTGTTCGGGTGTTCAGGGCTTTCTGATTCTGTTTATGACTTCTTCAAATTTCTGCTCAACTTCGGCGTTCGATTTTGCGCCCTGCTGACTATAGTGCCAAACCCAGGCCACTTTTATATGTTTCGGGATATGGGGTTCGACGAATGGCTTGAAGCTCCAGTCGTAGGTTCTCTTGCCAAAAACGATGATGGCTTTTGGTTGTATGATCTCCACTTCTTGAAGCAGAAATGGTAACCATCGTTCTATCTCCGTCCTTGTCGGTCGTCTTGGCATGTCCCTGTCCTTTACGATGTCGGTAATATAGCTGCCAGCGACGTCGCATTTCGTCATCATCTCTTTCAAAAAGTCGCCGCGATGCGCTGCTGCACTAAAATTGGGATAAACCACAGTCGAGTTTTTAGGCTCACTCATTGACGGCATTTCCGCGACAAACATAAACTGAAACTGCTTCGGACAGCCTTCCGGCACAAACTCCCCGCCCAATTCATGTGGAAATTTCAGTGATCCCTTCAGCTCTTCCAGTCTCTGTATTTTGTCGTTCATGTGCCTACCTTTATTTTGTCAGGACTGTCGTCACAGAGACTCTCGCTCATTTCCCAAAGCTTCGACGTGACACCAGCGGCCATCGCGCGAACCGTCAAACTGTACCACTACCCGAAAATCGGTAGTGGGTCAGTCTGAAATTCTCTTTTTGTAGGCTCCGCGCGGAGCCTGTTTGGGAGTCGGAATTAAATCAACGATTTCTTGAATGTCCCACGGATGCGCAGCAATTCCCGCTTCCATCGCAGGAGTCACGCGCAGCGTTTGATGAATCCGTGAGAAGTTGTAATACATGAAATATAGCGACACGGCATGCTGATGATTTTCAAGTTTCTTGGAAAAGCCGTTCGTGAGTCGTGTGAATCTACGCATCTGCATCCGCATGGTGAGGTTCTGGCGCTCAACGTAGCTAGTAGAAATGTGTCGCGAATCAGGATTACCGATAATCGCGGTGGACATCGCTCCAATGCATTCCGCCGGACTATAACGAGTCTCGCTTTCGCTTCGGTCGTTGCCGTACAGTTTGACAAGCATGGCATAATCAATTTCCGAACCGAAGGCTCTCTCAACGGCATCCAAATATACTCGGTGGCCGTCCGTGGTCAACTGGACACGATTGGCGAGACGAGAAGCCAGATCGGAGATGAAGTGGTTCGCGTAGCGAGCAGAGCGACCACCTATCAGCCAGCAAGGAACCAACTTCGTATCAGCACACAATGCAGTCCATGTCCAAACGTCACCATAACCAAACTTGCCGCGCAATTTTTCAGGAAGGTTTTTTTCCTTCGCATAGCAGAACGACCAAATTTCGTCACACTGAATTTTCTTGCACGGAAGATTGCGAAGGTATCTGTCCTGATATTCCAAGCACGCTCGACCCACTTCGGCCAAGAGTTTGACAATCGTATTCTTTGCGGCACCCGTCATACGGACGGTGGCCCGTATCGAATTGCCTTCGACGAGACATCTAATTATATGAGAGCGTTGCTCGGTGGTCAGCGTTTTCATACTGACCATTATGCTTGAGCGTGCAAGGAAGTCAAGAACTATTTTGAGGAGTACCATATGACAAAGGCTATTCAAGGTGATAAAAAGAGTCACCCAGCGAGGACACACGTGAAAACACACAAGAATCGAAAGCGCGAAATCGAACGCGAGTACAAGACTGTCTTCACGCCGAACCCCTTGCCATCTCAGGGAATTTACACGGACGATGACAGTCTGGAACAGCCGTCGGCGCTCAGGTATATGCCGTCAACGACAACGCCAGCGGCTACCACGACCATAAGTCCTCTAATGAGGCAGGATGCCGAATTGGAATGAAATCTTCTTAGAAATTCAGCAAATTGCCATTCAGGCGACGCAAGCCCACAACGTAGTTCGTCATAAATACTTAAAAGCCCTCTACGAAAAGACCGGAAGAAACGTCATTGCCTATTATTCTGGCTGGCTCTCCAAGCCCGGCGTAGGTCTGTCTGAAATAAATGACGAGGATATGACTGGGTTCATGAGTACAGTCCACAAACTAGACAGGAAGCAAGGGTTGGACCTGATATTGCATACCCCTGGAGGTGGTATTGCGGCCACGCAAGCGATTGTGAGCTACCTCCAGAAGATGTTCGGCTGCGACATACGAGCGTTTGTGCCCCAAATCGCTATGTCTGCGGGCACAATTATGGCCTGTTGCTGCAAGGAGATTCGGATGGGCAAGGAATCCAATTTAGGGCCAATCGATCCGCAACTCAGAGGAATTCCAGCTCACGGTGTGGTGCGAGAGTTCAAGCGGGCGTTGAAGGAGGTTAAGAAAGACCCGAGTCGGATTGTAATCTGGCAGCAGATAATCGGACAGTACAAGCCTACGTTTCTAGGGCAATGCGAAAACGCAATCGATTGGTCGAATAATTTTGTGCAGCAGCAACTAGCGAAGTGCATGTTTGCTTCGCTTCCCGATAAGAAGAAAAAGGCGAAGGCGGTTGCAAAAGCCCTCTCGGACTACCCCACAAACAAAACTCACGACCGTCATTTTGACGTGAACGAATGCGAGAAAATGGGGCTAGTGATTAAGAAATTAGAAGAGGACGGAGAGCTACAGGATGCCGTTCTCAGCGTTCATCACAGCTATATGAATCTGCTGATGAACACAGGTGCCTTCAAGATCATAGAAAATCAAAATGGCGTAGCTTTTGTGAAGAATCAGCAGCAGGGTATCGCAATTCCTATCCCCGGCCAGAGGGCCGAACAGTCCACCTAGCCTTGGCGGCCTTTCTAGCTATACGCTTGCGTTCAGCGCCCGACAGCTTTTTTGCCCTAGCCTTGCCGCCCTTCTTTCCGCCGATTCTCCCCAATGCAACGGCGTGAGGATTCTTGTCTTCATCTAGATTTTCTAATGGGCTGCCATCTAGTCGCTGGCCGATAGCATGTTCTACAACTCCGCGAGCGATCACCGTAAAATCGCGCTCCTTGCTTGAACGTTTAGGCATGGCTTTATGATGCCATACAGTGAGTTCTGATATTCGAGAATTCAGACGGAATTTCAGACTGACCCACTACCCGAAAATCAGCGCGCTTGTGTTCCTGCGGGCTGGCGGATAAGATGCGGCGAAAAGCGCGGCTTGGGCTTGCGTCTTGGCTATCGACCGGCCGCGGGTTTGGCGCGCCCGGGGATTGGGGAACTTTTCGGCTGCAATTTACGTTCCATTACTGAGGCCGAAAACGCATGAGGGTTGCGAGGCTGAAAACGATTGGAGCCCGATGCCCAACTGGTGCAGCACTGTCTCCGGGGCGACGGGCCGGCTTGGGAGGAACTTGTGCGGCGGCACACGCGGCGCGTGTTCAACTTGTGCTACCGGTTCACGGGCAATCCAACCGAAGCGGAAGACCTGAGCCAGGAGGTTTTTCTGCGCATCTATCGGACGCTGGCCAGTTACCGGGCAGCGTACGGAGCGTTTCCGACGTGGCTGACCAGCGTGACGCGGAATTTGCTGGTGGATCATTACCGGCGGACGCGGCGCGACCGCATCACGGACTCGATCGACGACGCGATGCCGCAGCTGGAAGAGAAGCATTCGTCGGCGCGTTCGCCGGACAAGCTGGCGGAGGCGGGGGAACTGAGCGTGCAATTGCAGCATGCGCTTTCGAGGCTGTCGCCCGAACTGCGCGAGGCGGTGATTTTGCGGGATTTGCAGAGTCTCGACTACAGCGAGATTCAGATCGTGCTGCAAGTGCCCGAAGGCACGGTAAAATCGAGGATCAACCGGGGACGGATTGAGTTGGCTAGGATTCTGGAAGAGATGGGATTGAGGCCACACTAACGACGAAGAAAAAGAATAAAGATTAGCCACAGAGGTCACTGAGAAAAGCGGGAGAACACAGAGAAAGACAAAGACCACCGCAGAGACGCAGAGGACGCAGAGAAAATGAGGACCGAGGCGGGAATCATGGATTGGAACTGCACACTAACGGAAGAGCGGCTTAGCGATTTCCTCGAGGGGCAACTCGCCCCGGCGGAATTGGCGGCGTTCTCGACGCATAGCAAGACGTGCGCCACGTGTGCAGGTCTTGTCGCGCGGGTGGGCGGGCTGGTGAGCGAAATGCGCGGGCTCGAATTGGTGGAGGAGCCGGCGGACCTTTCGCGGAAGATTCTGGATGCGACGCTGGGCCCGCGCGCGAGTCAGGAAGGATGGCGGCGGTGGTTCGCCTGGGTGCCCACGCTGTGGCAGCCGCGATTCGTGATGGGATTTGCCACCGTCGCGGCGTGCTGCATCATCGTGGTGCAGGCGGGCGGCGTGACGCCGGGCAAATTGAAGAAAGCCAATCTTAATCCCGCCGACGCGTTTCGCGCGGCGAATCGGCAGGTGCATTTGACGTATGCGCGCGGCGTGAAATTCGTGAACGATTTGCGCGTTGTGTATGAGATTCAGTCGCGGCTCGAGCCGGCGACGCCGTCGCAGCCTGCTCCGGAACAGCCGCACCAGCAGCAACCGCCGACCGACCATCAGCAACAAAAATCCGAAACGCATCCAGGCCGCAGCGAGGCTCGAACCGAGAAGTTTTTTGCTCAAGGGTTCCATTCCGCAGCTTTGGGACAAACCCTGGCGCCGGTGGCTCTCCTCGTCGTCGACGTTGACGCCGGCCTGACCGGGAGACCTCAATGAAATGCGCGGTTCACACGGAGACGGACGCCACCGGGTTTTGTCGTCACTGCGGCAAGCCGCTGTGCCCGCAATGCACGCGCGAAGTGCACGGCGCGCTTTACTGCGAGAATTGCCTTGGCGGAATGATTGCCGGGCCGCAAGGCGCAGCGGTGTTGCCTCCTGCGACGGACTCGCGTGCCGGAACCGCTGCGGCGTTGGGATTCATTCCCGGGCTGGGCGCCGTGTACAACGGGGAGTACATCAAGGCGCTGATTCACGTACTGATTTTCGCGTCGCTAATCGCGGCGATGGCGTCTGACATCAGCGACTCGCTGCGAGCGTTCGTGATCGTCGCGTTTGTCGCGTTCTGCTTCTACATGCCGATGGACGCGTACCGAGTGGCGAAGGCGCGCAACGCGGGTGAGGCGCCGCCACCGGATTTGATGCCAGGCGCGGGACGAAAACCAATCGGCGCAATCGTGCTGATCGGAATCGGCGTGTTGTTGCTGCTGGCAAACTTCCACCTGCTGGATCAGGAATGGATTGGAAGGCTCTGGCCGGTGGCGCTGGTGGTTGTCGGAGGGTGGCTGCTGGCGGACCGGCTAAAAGGAAAGTAGAGGAGATTTTCTGATGGCGGACGCACAAAAAACTTCCTGCCCTTGCGCGCATTGCCGGATGCGCGGCCTGATGGGACCGATCGTGTTGATCACCGTCGGCGTGCTGTTTCTGCTGGGAACGTACACGCGATACGGATTCTGGGAGCTGTGGCCGATCCTGCTGATTGTGATCGGCGGGGTGCTGGTGGGCCAGTCGCTGGTTTCGCGCGAGGGCCATATTGGGTCCTGAGGGGCTCCTGAGGCGCGCGTGACCACCTCTCAACAGCGAAGATCGATCCTCTCGGGTCTGCTTCTGATTTTCCTTGGCGTGGTTTTCCTTCTGTACCGCTTCGAACCTCAGTTGGATGTCGGAAGGCTCATCTGGCGGTTCTGGCCTGTACTTTTCATCCTGTGGGGTGTGGCGAAGCTGATCGATCATCTTGCGGCGCGACGAACCGGGGAACGGACGACCGTTCTCTCCGGCGGCGAGGCGGCGCTGCTGATTCTGGTTTTCTTTGCGCTGGCGGGCCTGGGGCTGGTGGATCACATCCGCAAACGTCATCCGGACCTCGATTTTAAGATCAATCCGTTCGCCCAGAAATATTCGCAGACGGACGCGTTGCCGGCGAAGAAGGTCGGCGCGGGCGCGCACATTACGATTGAGACGGAGCGCGGGAATATTTCCGTCCATGCGGGCGATGGAGATGAACTGCGCGTCACCGCGAACAAGTCGGCGTCGGACGAGAACGAATCCGAGGCCGACCGCCGCATGGCCGAGGTGAAGGCTGTGATCGAGCAGACCAGCGATGGGTACCGGGTCCACCCGGCGAACCAGGAGGATTCAAGCGGCGACGTGGGCGTCGATCTGGATATTGAAATTCCGAAGAAGGCGAGCGTGACCGCGAGCACTTCGCGCGGCGACATCACCCTGGCGGGAATTGCGGGAGCGATTGAGGCGGATACGCACAACGGCGACGTGGAGATTCATGATGCCGGGTCGGATGTGGCTGTGACGCTCGAGAAGGGCAATCTGCGGGTTACCGGCATTGCGGGAAATTTTCGCTTGAGCGGGCGTGGGAACGAGATTGACGTTTCCGACGTGGCGGGCGACGCCACGTTCGACGGCGAGTTCTTCGGGCCGATTCGCGTTCGCAACGTGGTGAAGACCACGCACTACACGTCGCAAAGGTCGGATTTGACGCTGGTTCACATGACGGGACGCATGGAACTGGATTCGGGGGACCTGCAGGTTTCCGATGTGGCTGGTTCGGCCAAGCTCACGACGCATAACAAGGATGTCGACGTGGAGAATGTCGCCGGGCAGCTGGATGTTTCCGATTCGCACGGCGACATCAAAATTCACTATGGGCAGCCGCCTGCGGACGATATCAACGTTACCAACGATTCAGGCGAGGTGGAGCTTACGATGCCGGAGAAATCGAGTTTCGAGATTTCGGCCTTTTCGCGCGGCGGCGAGATTTCCACGGATTTCGAAAGCCCTAACTTGCAGCAGACGAACGACGACAACGTGGGAAAGTTAAACGGCAAATTCGGTTCGCACGGGCCGAAGATCACGATCGTGACGAGCTACGGCACGATTTCGCTGCATAAGAGCAGTTGAGAGTTGAGAGGTGAGAGTTGAAAGTCGAAAGGGAGGGGCGCTGCCTCCATGGTGAGCGAGCAGGAGCTTCGGTTGGTCGAAAATCGCGCCGACGTCAAGGCGAAGATCGACGAGGGCTATGCCGCGGCTCAACGCGGCAAGTTGATCGATGGCGACGAAGTGCGGCGATTGATGTACGAGCGGAAGCGGGAGTCGTCCCCCGACCGCCCATAGCGATCGACGCAACGCCACCAGGGCGAATGTCCGGACGCGCGTTTCCTAGCGTTTTCCGCGGAGTTCGTCGAGCTTGGTGAAAAATTCGGGGAAGGAGACGGCGGCGCAGTCAGCGTCGCGAATGGTGGTGTTGCCTTCGGCGCGGAGGGCGGCGACGGCCAGGGCCATGGCGATGCGGTGGTCGCCTCGGGGATCCACTTTGGCGCCACGCAAAATAGAGTGACGAGCGGCGAGTAACGAGTGGCGAGACAAAACCTCTCCGCTCTCGACACTCGGTGACGATCCTTCCGCTGCGTGGCCGGCCACACGGAGGCCGTCTGGAAATTCTTCGACGGTGGCGCCCATCTGGCGGAGGCCCTCGGCTAGCGCGGCGATGCGGTCGCTTTCCTTCACGCGCA
The DNA here is from genome assembly GCA_963737205.1 of uncultured Acidobacteriota bacterium. Lineage (GTDB taxonomy): Bacteria > Acidobacteriota > Terriglobia > Acidiferrales > UBA7541 > Palsa-295. The sequence goes on from CAVTRV010000002.1 coordinate 95,594, forward strand.
ATTCCTTTGCGTCGCGAATTTCGATTCCCTTCTCCGTGTACGGGCCGAGGGCCGCGAGCATGGGGAGTTCGTCAATCATTTCCGCCACTTGCGCGCCAGAAATGCTGCCGCCTGAGAGCGGCGCGTGATGGACGGCAACGTCGCCGACGAGTTCGCCATCGCGCAACTGCACGGACGCGATGTTGATGGACGCGCCGATCGAAATCAGGAAATCGAGGACGCGCGTGCGCGTGGGATTCAGGCCCACGTTGTGCAGCATAAGCTCAGACTTCGGCAGGACGAGCGCGGCGCCAATCATGAAGACCGCTGCCGAAAGATCGCCGGGAACGGTGAGCTGGCGTGCCAGGAGTTTTGGGCGCGAATGAATGCGTGCGAGACCCTTTTCGACGTCGACGGTGGCGCCGAATTCGCGCAGGGCGAGTTCCGTGTGGTCGCGCGTGCGAACGGATTCGCGCACGGTGGTGACGCCGTCGGCGTAGAGCCCGGCGAGCAGGATCGCGGACTTCACCTGGGCGCTCGGAACGGGCGTCGTGTAGTCGATTGCCCGGAGTTTGCCGCCTTGAATTTCAAGCGGCGCGCGATCGCCGTCTTCGGTGCGAATCCCGGCGCCCATCTGGCGCAACGGCTCGACGATGCGGCGCATGGGGCGTTTGCGGAGCGAGCTATCGCCCGTGAGCGTGGACTTGAACGGCTGTCCCGCGAGGACGCCTGCAAGCATGCGAATCGTGGAGCCGGAATTTTCGGCGTCGAGAGCGCGGCGCGGGGCTTTCAGTCCGCCCAAGCCGACGCCCACGATGCGGACGCGATCTTTGGTGACGTCGATCTGAACGCCGAGGCGGCGCAGGCACTCGAGGGTGCTGCGGCAGTCGGCGGCGGACGCGTAGTTGAAGATCTCGCTGGTCCCTTCGGCGAGCGCGGCGAGAATCGCGTAGCGGTGCGAGATGGATTTGTCGCCGGGAAGCTCGACGACGCCGGAGACGGTTCCGCCGGGCGCGATGATCTTTTTTGCCATCGCGCAATCGTAGCACGAGGGATGAGGGCGAGGGCGGGGGCTAGGGTTCAGGTGTCAGGTTTCAGGTTTCAGGTTACGGGGCAAACAAGACGCCAATCAGGAGATTGGCGTTCCCAGGGAGGCGTTCTCGGGGGCTACTGAATGTCCGTCCGGGCTTTTCCCTTTTCCCAGACCGGGAGTGTTGCGGTGGCGAAGTTCCAGCCGCGGACCGACAATTTCACGTTGGGGACGCCGTCGGCTGCGGCGGCGGGATATTCGATGTCGATTTCGCGAGTTTCGCCGGGCAACAGGGAAATGTAGTTGTCGGTGTAATACGCGGGAAGAACGCGCGAGCCGTCATTTCCATTTATGAGAGTGAGCTTGTCGGCGAGCGACGCGTACTTGCCGCTGTTGGTGACGCGCACGTGGACCTGCACATTGTCTCCCGCACGACTCCAGACCGCGTTGAATCCGAGCGTGGTAGCGGGGATACGGTTCAACGCTCTGTAGGAGGAACTTTGCGCGCCAAGCCAATACAGATTCTGTGATAGCAACTCGCCGCCGCTGTTTCGCAGTTCGAGCTTCACAAGAACCACACCACCCTTCACCAACGGCGCGAGATCGGCAGCCGGAGCTTGGTCATCCTCACCTTGCGACTTCTGTTTCACGACGAAAACACCGTCTTTCAGCAGGGGCTCGAGGTCCAGTTTGAACCCATCGGCTTCGGAGTCGGCCGCTACGTCTTTTGGCTCCTCGTGACGAAGCAGCAGCTTGTTATCCAGCGAAAAAACGCTCGCACTCACCGTCAATCCGCTTAGAGCGGCCCGCGTCGTGTTGACGACAGCGACTTCGTAGTTTGAAAAATCGAGCTGAACGTGGACAGGTTCGCACGCCTTTTTCACGCCGTAGAATGAGGCTTGCGTATCGTAATCGGAACTCAGAATCTGCCACATGTTGCTCGGCCAAGCGGGCTGCGTCATCCAGAGCAGGCGGCCGCTGTTCGGCGCCCACAGGTGCGCGTTCATTCCTTCGAAGATGGCGCGATGATCGACGTAGTTCAGCATCTGCGCCTTGCGCTCGAAATCCTCGAGGCTCGTGGGCGCGCCGAATTCCGCCTGGATTTGGGTCATAAATGTCGCGACGTCGCCGTTTCCGCTGTGATGCCAGTCGTGATAGGCCCAGACGTCGTCGATGGGCCACTGGTCTTCTTTCGGAATCCACGCGCGGAATGATTCGAGCGTCGAGAACGAAGCAGTGCCGGTTTCGACGGAGAAGCCGTGGTTGAGCGTGGTGTAATAGAGCACCGGATCCTGATACCTGTAGGGTCCGCTGTTCTGCAGGTTCACCTGATTCGAACTGGGCGAATAGTAGCGAGTGCCGTCGAGCGAATTGATGAGGTCGATGAGCCCTTCGTTGATGATCGGCTGAGGAACGCCTTCGTTGCGGCCGCACCACATCACGATGGACGGGTGATTGCGGAAGCGCAGGATGGTGTCGCGCGCGTTCGCGAGGAAGAGCGCCGGGTCTTCCGGCTCAACGTTGTAGTTTTGCGTCGAGGCCCAGAAATCGTTCCAGACGAGAAGGCCGTACTCGTCGGCAAGATCGTAGAAAACTTCCTCGGTGTCCTGGCCCACCCAATTGCGAATCATATTGAGGTTGGCGTCGCGATGGAGCCGGAAATAGGGCTCGAGGCGTTCGCGCGAGACGCGCTTGCGCGAATCGTCCATGCCCCAATTGCCGCCGCGGCAGGCGATGCGGACGCCGTTCACCTTAATGACGAGATAGGGCGCGGCTTTCGAGTCTTCTTCCGGCGCTGGCTGAATCGCGGAGGAGGATTCGCCGCCGGGGGCGAACGAAGCGACCGTCGAATGCCAGTTGTCGCGCCAGGCCTCGGGGAAAAACGACGGGAATGGGTCAGGGTTCGGGATGTCGCGCATGCCGTTGTGAGTCACGTCTACGGCGGATTCGCCTTTCGCATGTGACGGCGTGTATTCGACGCGGCGCAGATGGCCCGTGGAATCGAGCAAGCTGAGTTCGTAGGTGATTTCGCGAATGCCGAATGTCACATTCTTGACGCTCGACACGTTGTCATTACCAGCGCCGTTCTTCGCCGCGCCCTCAGAGAAATTCAGTTTCAAGTGATACAGGTCTTGCTTGCCGTAGCCATTGGGCCACCATAGGCGCGGCTGCTGCACAGTAAGCTGCGAGAATTCCGCGGGCGCGAGCGTCAAGGTGATTTCACCGGGCGGCACGGTGACGGACTTGGTTAGCGTGGTTCCTTCGAAGGATGCACTGAGAGTTCCCTGAATCGGCGCGCTGGAGCCGTTCTCGAGAGGCACCGTGACTTCGACGTCGGCGCGGCTCGTGTCGGGCAGCGGCAATCGCGTGACGACCTGCGCGTCGCCGATTTTCACGGAGCCGCTGGCGGTGAGCGTCACGGGCTGCCAGATTCCCGTGTCGCGGTCGCGAACGCCGGGAATCCAGTCCCAGCCTTCGGTGGCGACGAACGTGGGGCCGTCGAGGCACATGATTCCGCCATTTTCGCCAGGGCCGCCTTTGATCGATTGCTCCTGCGGAATGCCGGGATGAGGAGGCGGCGAGATGCGAACGGCGAGCGCGTTCGTCTGACCCGGCTTCAGTATGCCGGTGACGTCGAAAACGCCGCGGATGAAAGCGCCTTTGATCGCGCCGAGCGATTGCCCGTTGAGCCAAACGGCTGCGGCGTAGTTGATGCCCTGGAACGTGAGCGTGAGGTGGCGTCCATCAAGCGTGGCGGGAGCTTTGAATTCGACGCGATACCAATAGTCTTGTTTGTTGAGGCTTTCGGGAATCGCAAGGTTGTTGAGACCGTAATCGGGATCGGGATAGACGCCGCGGTCGACCATGGTGGTGAGCACGGTGCCGGGAACGGTGGCGGCCCACCAACTTTTGGTCGCGAAACCGGGCTGAGACATTTCCGGTCCCGATGCTTTTATTTCAGGCGCGGGAGTGAGAGTCCAGCCGGCTGCCAGTGTCCATTCGTTTTCTCCGCTGGCGCGCAGCGATTCGCGCGACGTGGGCGATGCGCGCGCGACAGGCTTCGAAAACGGAGCTTTGCTCACGGGCATTGTGGAAGGATCTTGCGGCGCGCGGTAACCGGCCTGGCCTCGCGTTTGCACGGGCCAGGGCTTTGAGCCTTCCTCGAATTCGATCAAGTCGAAATTTGGTGGCTGCGCGGCGAGCTGTGCGATTTCTTTGGCGTCGAGCGCACGACGCAACAGGGTGAGCGACGCGATCTTTCCGCCGAAGTGGCGGGCATTGGGCCACGGTTGCGCGGCGGGCGCCATTTGCAACACGGGACTGACGCTGCCGAGGTCGAGTTTGCCGCCGCCGATTAGACCGCCGTCGTTGTAGAGGCGAAATTCGCTTCCATCGAAAGTGACCGCGATCATGTGCCACTCACGGGGAGTTAGATTGGCCTCCGATTCGATGCTGTTGCCCTCGCCAATTCGCAAGACAAAATTGCCGTGCTCGACTGCGATGTAGCGCGAGTATTCGTCAGCGATGGTTCCGATGCCAACGATGAGCGTTGGTCCTTGCAACGTTTCGTCCGGGCGAATCCAGCAATACAGAGTCCACGGCGAGCTGGCCAGCAAAACGGAATCGTGTTCGTTCAGGGGCTTCTTCAGGCCTTCGCCATCGGCGAAGAATACGGCGTTGTACGGGCCGTATTGGGGAGGATCGTTGGTCGTTATCTGCGCGCGCGCCGCTGGCGCCAACGCCCAGAAGCACAGCGAAACGAGAGTGGCGAAGGCGAGAGTGACGTAACGCAACTTTGGAAGCTGGTTCATCGGATTCCCCCGATCGGAAGCTGGATGAGTGCCAAATCGATATTTCAGAAGCGTTTCGCTCGCCACCCGGCCAGCGCGGCGAATCATACTCCAAACCTGCGAAGACTCTGTTGACATCCTTGTGCAAAGTTCGGCAGAGCCGGGACGCAGTACATACAATCGTCCCTCCGGGACTGGTCCTTTTTCGATTCGCTTCCCGGCATTCCGCTTCGCTTCATGCCGGGCTAAGTACAATCGCCGCTCCGCGGCTTCGACGTGGTAGGGTATGCGGTCGTTCTGAGGAAACTCCTATGAACCTGATACTGAAACAGCACCGACGCTCGCAGTGTTCTGTCCGCGAGATTTCGCACGACGACGTGCCGCCACGCCGAAGCGAGCCCGCCAAACAACAGGCGGGCTGGCTTCGGCGAAGAGAAAGCGGTAGCAAGCTACCGCACTCCCAAAGCGGCCTGCGGCCGCGGGTCGCAATATGTGCGCTGCTGGCGATGATTGTGGTCGCCTGTGCGCACGGGCAGGAAAAGGTGAGCGCGACGCGGCTGATTGAGCTTGCGAAATCGAATAACGCGGAATTGCGCGGCGCGATTTCGGCCACGTTTGACGCGAAGGAGCTGAGCGCGGGAACGGCGTGGGCTGGGCGGGGTCCCGAATTTTTCTTCGCGACGAACGCGGCCTCGCAACCGTCGCTAATGATTGACGATGCGCCCGGGCCACAGATGCAGGCTCTTGCGGGATCCGATCTCTGGTACGCGGCGGCACACATCGAGCCGGTGGGCAGGCTGCACTCGTTCTACTACATGGTGAACGGAACGCGATTCGGCGGGCGGCTCGATCTGCCCGCGTTCGGGTCGCTCTCGTATCTTCAGGCCGGCGTGCCGTCGGGAGCGCTGTCGGACAAAATCGTCCACACCAGCAAGATCTACGACGGCATGAAGAGCGAATACTGGATTTATGTGCCGGCGCAGTACGATCCGAAGACGCCCGCGGCGCTGATGGTGTTTCAGGATGGCGGCTGGTACACGCAGCGCGACGGCAATATTCCCGTATTGAACGCCATCGACAACCTGATCGCGCAGAAAAAGATTCCGGTGATGATTTGCGTTTTCATATTTCCCGGCAAGATCGGCGATTCGCCGGGCACGCCAACGTACAACTTCGTGAAGGCATATTCGGACAAGTGGCATCGAACGCTGGACGATTCGATGCGCAGCACGCTGTACGACACGGTGAGCGACCGCTACGTGCGTTTCCTGCGCGACGAGGTGCTGGCGGACGTAGCTGCGAAATACAACATCCGCAAGGATGCGTACAGCCACGCGATTACGGGGCTGTCGTCGGGCGGAATCTGCTCGTTCAACGCCGCGTGGCAAATGCCGGACCAGTTCAGCCGCGTGATTTCGTGGATCGGCAGCTTCACGAGCATACAGTGGAAGGAAGATCCCAATAATCCAGATGGCGGCCAGGACTATCCCGATAAGGTGCTGCGCGAGCCGAAGCGGAACATTCGCGTGTGGCTCCAGGATGGTTCGGCGGACATGGAACAGGATCGCTACGGAAGCTGGCCGCTGGCCAACGTGCGGATGGCTAACGCGCTCAAACTGAAGGATTACGACTTTCACTTCAGTTTCGGCAAGGGGACGCATAATCCGGGTCAGGGCGCGGCGGAGTTTCCCGAGGAGATGATCTGGCTGTGGCGTGATTACGATCCCAGCCGGACGGCGCAGACGTATGAGATGGAAGCTGCTGAGAAGGCCAAGCCGGTGTTCCGGGTGGCGATTACGGGCCGCGATAGCGAGTAGACGGCGCGAAAGGACCGGCTCCGGCGTCTAACTATTGTGTCGTTACGTCCCGGAGACATCGTGCGGGTATGGCTTTTGAAGTCATCTGAGCAACAAAGGCCACGGCGAAGGCATCTAGTACCATCATGTCTGGGACTTAATGCTTAGAACCGGGGGTCCATTTGCGCCGATGGATTCAGGCGCGTATTATCGTAATCCCATGCCATTCGTGCTTCGAAGACTCTCCACCGCTGGTGCAGTAACAATCCTTAGTCTGGTTCTTGTTCTGGCGCTTCTCGCGCTACCCGTTCGCGCGCAGGTCCCCGCCAGCAACGGCACGCAGACGATTCCCGTTAGCGAGATCAAGCCCGGAATGAAGGGCGTTGCCTACACGATTTTCGAGGACGATAAAGTCGAGAAGATCGATCTGGTCGTGCTGGGCGTACTGGAGAACGCGCTGGGACCGAAGGAAGATGTGATTTTGGTGCAGCTCCTGGGCGACAGAGCGGAACACAACGGAGTGGTGGCCGGCATGAGCGGCAGCCCCGTCTATTTCGACGGGAGGCTTGCGGGCGCGATTTCGCTGAAGCTCGGCATTTTCACGAAGGAAGCGATTGGCGGGGTAACGCCGATTGCGAGCATGCGCGACGCCGAAAGGTCGAACGCGATGCCGGCTCCAGCGGGAACGGCGGCAACGACGGAGACATCCACTTCGGCAATGGCGATGCGGGTTCCTCTGCCGGACGACTTTTCGCGGTTCACGGGCGCGGGCGGCGCGCAATTTCTGGTTCCGATCGAGACGCCGCTGATTGCGTCCGGGCTCTACCCGCAGACTCTCGCGCAATTCGGCAAGGAACTTTCGTCCTGGGGCGTAGCGGTGATGGCCGGCGGGACGGCGCCCGCTTCGCCAGAAGATTTCCAGCTCAAGCCGGGCGAGATGGTGGGAGTGGACCTGATCCGCGGCGATTTGTCGATCAGCACAGGCTGCACCGTGACCACTGTAGACGCCGACGAGATCATGGCTTGCGGCCATCCGATATTCGGTTACGGCAACGTGAAGCTGCCGATGTCGCGCGCGCACGTGGTCACGACGCTGGCGTCGTCGATGGCGTCGACGAAAATCATCACGACGGGCGGCATCATCGGCACGCTCACGGGAGACCGTGCGACGGCCATCATCGGCAAGCTCGGCGCGGGACCACCGATGGTCCCCATGGAAATAACGCTGGAAACCCCGGCAATCAAAAAGGATTTTCATTTTGAGGTGATCGAAAGCCCGCAGCTGACGCCGCTGCTGGTGGCGCTGACCGCTTATAACGGCATCTTGGGAAGCACGGCGTACGGAGAGGGATTGACGCTGCAGCTCGACGGAACGATCGAACTCAAGGGTCACACGCCGGTTCAGATCGACGATCTTTTTGCGCCTACGGACTCGCCGATTCCCGCCGGGTACATGGTGGCGATTGCCGTTCAGGGCGCATTCGGGCGAATTTACTCGAACCCGTACGAATTGCCGCAAATCGATAAAATCAATCTGCACGTGACGGCGATGAACGAGCGCCTCCGCGCGACGATCGAAAACGCCTGGATCGAAAAGAGCGAAGTGCATCCCGGCGAGACGGTTTCAGCGAAGGTTTTGCTGCGGCCGTATCGCGGCGCGCCGTTCATTCAGGAAATTCCGATCACGATACCAGATGAAGTAGCGCGAGGACCGTTGCAACTGGTAATCAGCGACGCCGACACCGTCAACCGGAACGTACAAGTTCTCGCGGCAAGCTCGCAGGCGCAGTTGCCGGGCCTGGAGGAGCTGATCAAGCTCGTCAACCGCGAACGCCGCAATGATCGCCTCTACGCCACTCTCCTGCAACCTACTCCAACCCTGCTCGTGGAAGACAAGGAAATGCCGAACGCGCCGCTTTCCGAAATTAACGTGCTGAATGAAAGGCACAATCCGGGTGGCGCGCGTCTGCTGTGGCAATCGACGGCGGGCCAGTGGTCCGTCGAAATGCACCAGGTGATTGCGGGCGAGCACTCGCTGACGATTACAGTAAAGTGAACTGTCCTCAAAGGAGAGCCGGCATCATGAAATGGCGAACAACTCTTGTGTGCGCGGTGGCGGCTGGATTCCTTGCTGCCCTCGCTCGCTTATGCGGAGCACACGCGATATTGGCGGCAATCGGACTCCGGTGAGTTCGAAAAGGGGACGGCCAAGGGCGTCGCGATCCGCAGCGACGGGAAGCTGATGCCGGCGCCGGAGTTCACGGCGCTTGCGGACCCGAATCTGGCTTACATCTGGCAACTGCGGCTCGACTCGCACGGACGACTCTATGCGGCGGGCGGCCCGAACGCGAAAGTGCTCCGGCTGGACGACGCGGGAAAGGCGACGACCGTTTTCGATTCGTCGGAGCTGGCCGCGCAAGCAATCATATTTGACGCGAAGGATAATCTGTACGTCGGGACGTCGCCGGACGGAAAAGTCTACAAGGTGACGCCGGACGGACAGAAGAGCGTCTTCTTCGATCCGAAGACGAAATACATCTGGGCGCTGGCGATGGACAGCCAGGGAACGCTTTTCGTTGGAACCGGTGACAAGGGCGAAGTTTACGTCGTTGCGCCGGACGGCAAGGGCGAGGTCTTCTACCAGAGCGATGAGCGCCACGCGCGCTCTCTGGCGTTCGATTCGAAAGGAAATCTTCTGATCGGGACCGAGCCGAATGGCTTGATCCTGCGCGTGCCGGTGGAACGAAAGAATGCGCAGGTGATTCCGGCCGCGGGAAGTTCGTTTGTCGTTTACGAGACAGGTAAGAAAGAGGTCACTTCCCTGCTCCAGGACGCGGACGGCAACCTGTACGCCGCTTCCATAGGCGAGAAGAACCGCAACCTGCTCGCGGCGACTCCCCAAATGCCGCCGCAGGCACCCACCGCGGTGATTACAGCTCAGGGCGGAGGGAATATCACGATCTCGCAGGGTGGCGCGCAAGGCGGGCCGCCCGTCGCTCCGTTGACGTATTTTGCGTCGGCCACCGGCGGAGCGGAGGTCGTGAAGATATCGCCCGACGGCTCGCCGCAGACGCTGTGGACTTCGCGCGAGGATCTCGTCTTTTCGGCCGGACTCTCACCGGCGGGGAAACTGTTGCTCGGCACGGGAAACAAGGGCGCGGTGATCGAGCTCGAAGGAAACGACGTTTATTCGAGCATCGCCAAATCGGCGTCTGCGCAGGTGACCAGCCTGGTGGCAGGAGCGGGCGGGAAGATGTTCGTGGCCACCGCGAATCCGGGCAAGATTTTTGCCCTGGGCCCGGGGTACGAGAAGGATGGCAGCTTCGAATCGGATACGTTCGACGCCAAAATTTTCTCGCACTGGGGACGCTTGAGCTGGTGGGGCGAAAACGGAGCCACACGAGGCAAGGTGGCGTTCTACGTGCGCTCGGGCAACACCTCGAGCCCCGAGAAAAACTGGGGACCGTGGGCCGGCCCGTACAAAGATCCCGATGCCGACGCAGTGAGCTGCCCGCCTGCTCGATTCGCTCAGTGGAAGGCAGTGTTCCTGGACACAGACGGCGGCGCAGCGCCCAGCATTTCCTGGGTGAGCGCTGGCGTACCAACCGAAGAACGTGGCGCCCGTCGTGGAAGATATCGTGGTGCAAGACCCGGGAGTGCGAATCCAGGGATTCGCAGCGCAGCCTGGGGGACCCGCAGGTGCGGCGAACGTGCAGTTGCGAATGCCTCAGCGTGAAGGGGCGTTCATGCCAAATATAGCTCCTGAAGTATCCATGAAGGCCGCGAGAATGGATGTCCCTCCGCAGGGATTCGAGGAGAGGGGCTATGAAAGCGTCCTGTGGAGCGCGCGGGACGACAATGACGACGATCTGGTTTTTACCATCTACTATCGCGGCGAAGGCGAAAAGAATTGGCGGCTGCTGAAGGACAAAATCACCCAGCATTATTATTCGTGGGACACAACCACGATGCCGGACGGCGCCTACTATCTGAAAATTGTCGCGTCGGATTCGCCGTCGAATCCTCCCGATCAAGCCCAAGCGGACGAGCGCGAAAGCGACCGGTTCGAAGTGGCGAACACGCCGCCGCGAATCGATGCCTTGCGAGCGCAGGCGCACTCGCCTACGGCCACAGTCACATTCGAAGGCGTCAGCACCGGCGGGGCGCTGGCGCGCGCGCAATACAGTCTCGACGGCGGAGACTGGCAGGTGGTGTTCCCGGTGGGGCTGCTGTCAGACTCGCCGAAGCAGAAGTATGAGATTCAGCTTTCGGGCCTCGTGCCGGGCGAGCACACGATCGCGGTGGAAATTTCGGATCGCTTCGACAATAAGACGTCGGCGAAGGTGACGTTCATCACTTCGAGCGGCACGAAATAACCGCGGGGCCGCGAAAGAATAGTCCTTTTCGCCATAGGGGCACGGCATGCCGTGCCCGCTAGGCAATCGAAGCACGCACCGCTGCGCTAGTTGTCCCAATTGCGGGGAGCGGAGACAGCTTCGAAGCGCTGGACGATGGCGCCTGCTCCCGTCAATCCCTCCTGATCGAGCACTTCTGCGTGGACCACGCGCGCGTGGCAGCGCACTTTCTCCGATTTGCGGCCCGTCACTTCCAATGGAAGCGTGAAATAGATTTCGAGCTCCTCGCCGACTTTTACCTTTTGGCCCGAGATAAAGTAGATTCCGCGCTCGGACAAGTTCACCGTTTCGCCGTCCTGCGTGCCGTTGTGCGCGTGCGTAAGCGGGCCCCTAACGGATTCGGTGGATCGCACCGATGCGTCGCTGGGCTTCGTTCCGTTGTTGACGATTCGAAACCTCACTGGAATTACACATTCCTTCCGTGGCGAAATGCGGCGTTCGTGGCCTGACATGGTTTTCTTTCTCCTTGTGCCGAATGCTGGCTGGGAATCACTACGGAAGGGGTTTCGCGAGAATCGCACCGACGAGAAATGCGCGTCAAGAATTTTAATGTGCGCGCGCAACGAAGGCGGCAATCCGTGTGCCATAATGCATCGGCAAAATTCCCATGGCGACACACGCGGGAGCAGACCAAAAACCGGATCTTGAAGCGATTCGCGAGGCGCACCGGCGAATTGCCCCGCGCATTCATCGAACGCCCGTCATCACCTCTTCGTCGCTCGACGAAATTGCCGGCGCGCAGATTTTCTTCAAGTGCGAAAACCTGCAAAAGACCGGCTCGTTCAAGATTCGCGGCGCGACGAACGCCGTTTTCTCGCTAAGCGATGAAGAGGCGAAACATGGCGTCGTTGCGCCTTCATCGGGCAATCATGGGGCGGCCCTCGCGCTGGCCGCGCGGTGGCGTGGAATTCCTGCGTGGGTGATTATGCCCTCGAATTCTTCGGCGGTGAAGAAACGCGCTGTGGAAGCGTACGGCGGCACGATCACGGAGTGCGAGCCGAACATGGCGTCGCGCGAGGCGACGGCTGCGGATGTGATGAAGCGCACTGGAGCGCATTTGGTGCACCCGTACAATGATCCGCGCGTCATCGCGGGTCAGGGAACGGCAGCGATCGAACTCCTCGAGCAGGTTCCCGGGCTCGATATCATCATCACGCCCGCGAGCGGCGGCGGGCTGCTGAGCGGCACGGCCATCGCGGCGAAGACTCTGCGACCGGAGATTCGCGTGGTGGGCGGAGAACCCAGGAACGCGGACGACGCGTACCGGTCGATGGCGTCGGGCAAGATCGAACCAGCTGCAAAAACGGAAACGATTGCGGATGGTTTGCGCGCGACGCTGTGCCCGCTGACGTTTTCGATTCTGCGCGAGCGTGTGGATGAAGTCTCGCTGGTTTCGGAAGAGGAAATCGTGTCGACGATGATGCTGTTGTGGGAGCGCGCGAAAATTGTGGTGGAACCGTCGGGCGCGGTGGCCGCGGCGTCTGTCTTGTTGCGTCGGATCAAGGCGGAAGGCAAGAAGGTGGGCGTAATCCTGTCGGGCGGAAATGTGGACTTAGAGCGGTTGCCGTGGATGAGGTGAGACCGTCGCGAGGAAGAGCAAAGCATTACCACAGAGGACACAGAGAAAACCGGGAGAACACGGAGAAACCTGCGGCGGCGGTCAGGGAGTAACAGTGGGGACGATGGTGGCCAGGAGGTCTTTGGCTTCGACGCTTTGACCCGGCGGCACGAGCAACTTGGCGATGCGGCCGTCGATGGAAGCGCAGATGTTCGTTTGCATTTTCATCGCTTCCAGCGTCATCAGCTTTGTGCCGCGCTTGACGCCCTCATTCACCTGCACCGCGATGCTGCTGATGAGGCCGGCCGTGGGAGCGCCAATCTGGCTGGGATCGGCGGGATCGGCCTTGGGATGCGCGCGCTCGACGACGCGAAGCGATTGATCGCGAACGTTCACCTCGCGCGGCTGGCCGTTCAGATCAAAGAAGAGAGTGCGGGTGCCATCCGGGTGCGGCTCGCCGGCGGTGAGGAACTTGATGATCAGCGTTTTTCCGGGTTCGATGTCGACGGCAATTTCCTCGCCCGATTTCAAACCGTAGAAGAATGCGGGCGTGGGCAAAACGCTCACGTCGCCGTGAGCCTCGACAAATTTCTCGTACTTCAAGTACACATCCGGATACAGCAAGTAGCTCAGCAGATCATCCAGCGCGACGGGACGGCCCGTCTTGTGATGCAGACTCTCCGTTTCGGCGGCGAAATCCACCGCGGGGAGTTTCGCGCCGGGCCGGCCTTTTAACGGCTGAGCATCGCGCAGAATAATTTTCTGCAACTTCTTCGGCCAGCCGCCCGGCGGCACGCCCAGCACCCCGGAAAACATCTCGATCACGGAATTCGGAAACGCGACATCGTGATGGGCGTCGAGTTTCAAGACGTCATCGGGCTTCATGCCCTTGGCCATCAGGAACAGGGTCATGTCGCCGACGACTTTGCTCGAAGGAGTGACCTTCACGATGTCTCCGAACAATTGGTTTACTTCGGCATAGGTGCGCTCCACTTCGCGCCAGCGATGGCCCAGGCCCATGGCCGCAGCCTGTTCGCGAAGATTCGTAAACTGCCCGCCGGGAATTTCGTGCTCGTAGAGGCGCGAAGAGCCTGCCTTGGGGCCGGAATCGAACGGCGCGTAGTAAGTTCGAACGGTCTCCCAATAGTCGGAGCACTCGTTGAGCGCTTCCAGATCGAGTTGGGTGTCGCGCGGCGTGTTTTGCAAAGCCGCGACGATGGCGTTCAGATTCGGCTGGCTGGTTCCACCGCTCATCGAGGCAACCGCGGCGTCCGCGACGTCCACTCCCGCATCGGCGGCCTTGAGCACCGAGGCAGCGTTCGCGCCGCTGGTATCGTGCGTGTGAAAATGGACGGGAATTTCGATCTCCTCGCGCAGCCGCCGGACGAGTTCGAATGCGGCATAGGGACGGCACAGCCCGGCCATGTCCTTGATGGCCAGAAAGTGCGCGCCGAGTTTTTCCAGGCGCTTGGCCATCGCGACGTAATACTTCAGGGAATATTTCGGGCGCGAGGAATCGAAAATGTCTCCCGTGTAGCAGATGGCGGCTTCGCAAACGGCGCCGGTTTCCAGGATCGCGTCCAGAGAGACGCGCATGTTTTCGACGGAGTTCAGCGAATCAAACACGCGGAAGATATCGATTCCCTGCTTGTAAGCTTCGCGCACGAATTCCTGAATCACGTTGTCGGGATACGACGCGTAGCCCACTGCGTTGGCGCCCCGCAAGAGCATCTGAAAGCAAACGTTGGGGACGAGGCGCCGCAGGTCGCGGAGACGGCTCCAGGGATCCTCGTGGAGAAACCGAAGGGCCGTGTCGAAGGTGGCGCCGCCCCACATTTCCAGGCTGAACAAATTGTGCAGCCGCCGCGCGACCGCGGGAGCCACGGCGAGCATGTCGTACGTGCGCACGCGCGTCGCCATCAAAGACTGGTGGGCGTCGCGAAAAGTGGTGTCGGTGATCAGCAAGCGCTTTTGCTTGCGCGTCCACGCGGCAAATTTCTTGGGGCCAAGTTTCAGAAGAAGCTGACGCGTTCCGGGAGCGGGATCCGCGGCGGGAACGGACGGGAGCACCGCGAACTCAAGGTCTTTCGGAGCTTCCTTACCTTTTACTTCCGGATTGCCGTTCAAAATGACGCTGCCAACGTAGCTGAGGAGCCTCGTGGCGCGATCGCGGCGCGCGGGGAACCGAAACAGCTCGGGGTGATTGTCCAGAAACGAAGTGGTGATTTCGCCGGCGCGAAATTGCGTGTGATTGACGACGTTTTCGACAAAAGGGATGTTCGTCTTGACGCCGCGAATTCGAAATTCGCGGAGCGCGCGATCCATCCGCTGGCACGCTTCGGGGAGATTCATTCCCCAAGCCGTAACCTTCACGAGCAAAGAGTCGTAGAACGGCGTAATCGACGCGCCGGCGTACGCCGTGCCGCCATCCAGGCGGATGCCGAATCCAGCAGGCGAGCGGTACGTGGAAATCTTTCCGTAGTCGGGCGCGAAGTTCTTTTCGGGATCTTCGGTGGTGACGCGGCATTGCAACGCGGCGCCATACAGCGGAACGCTTTCCTGTTTCGGAAGCGACATCGTTTCGCCGTGCAGGCTGTGTCCCTGCGCCACTTGAATTTGCGCGCGGACGATGTCGATGCCCGTCACCATTTCCGTGACGGTGTGCTCCACCTGGATGCGTGGATTCACTTCGATGAAGTACCACTTGCGCGAGTCGACGTCGTAGAGAGACTCCACGGTGCCTGCGTTGCGGTAGTTCGCTTTGCGCGCGAGCTGCACCGCGGCGTCGCATAACTCCGCGCGGATCGCAGGATCCAAATTCGCCGCCGGAGCCACCTCCACCACCTTCTGATGGCGGCGCTGAACCGAACAGTCCCGCTCGTAGAGATGGAGCAGGTTTCCGTGGTGATCGCCGAGAATCTGCACTTCCAGATGGCGCGCGTGCGGCAGATATTTTTCGAGAAAAACGGATGCGTCGCCGAACGCCGAGAGGGCCTCGCTTTGCGCTTCATCGAGGCGGGCGGCAAGCTCGGATTCCTCGCGCACCACGCGCATCCCGCGTCCGCCGCCGCCCATGGCGGCCTTGACGATCACCGGGTATCCGATTTCGGCGGCGATTTTCTCCGCTTCAGCCGCGGACGTAACCGGGTGCTCCGTCCCCGGCAGCACGGGCACGCCAGCCGAAGCGGCAAGGTTGCGAGCGGCGGTCTTGTCTCCGAGAAGCTCGAGGAGTTCCGCCGTGGGACCGATGAACGTGATTCCAGCTTTCTTGCAGGCGCGCGCGAGAGCCGGGTTCTCCGAGAGAAAGCCGTAGCCCGGATGAATCGCGTCGGCGCCTTTCTCCTTGGCGATTTTGACGATGCCCTGAATATCGAGGTACGCCTCGACTGGGCCCTTCCCCTCCCCGACGAGGTAAGCCTCGTCCGCTTTGAAACGGTGCAGGCTGAGGCGGTCCTCTTTCGAGTAAATTCCGACGGTGCGCAGGCCGAGTTCGTTCGCGGCGCGGAAGATGCGAATGGCAATCTCGCCGCGGTTGGCAGCCAGCAGCTTCTGAATCGCTTTTTCTTTGGGCATCGGTCGGTCGTACGCCAGCGTGGAATTTAACATCTTTCCACGCATCGCGTCGCGGATCGATCAGAACTTTCGATGGGATGAAGTCAAATTGCGGATGGAAGAGGTGCTACTCGCTGGGGCGCCAATCGCTTGGCGGGAAGGCGATTTTCCAGAAGTCTGGGGCGGGCGAATCAAATTCGATAGGGATGTGATAGCCTTCCGGCATTTCTCGCGCGGGACGCACCACTTTGCAGGCAACACATTCCTTCGTGTTGCCGTGTTCGAGCACGAGCATCGTCCCGGCCGGAAGATTCCGCTCGACGACGACGATTGCGCCATGATCGTTCACGCTCAGCGTAGTGACTTCGAATGACGATTGCTTCCCTTGCAGCGCCACGTGAATGTTGGCGCGGACTCGAAGCATCACGCGCTGGCTGCGACGCTTGTCCTCGGGCGCATCCGGGCGTGTGACTTTGCCGAGTCCCGGCGCCAGCCTCGGAGCGATCACCGATCCTGGTCCGGGCTTGATGGGCGGCCCAAACGGACGAGCGGCCGTGCTTGATTTTGCCGGTGAGTCGCTTTTCTTCACGACAGGGAGCTTCAAAGTTTGGATTCTCAAGACGCATCCCCCATGCCAGAGATCACACGAAGATCAACAGAGATCCACACCCCAAAAATCCATTTCCGGCGAGACGAGTTCGATCCCCAGGTCCCAACCGTCCGGCCGCTTCGTTCCCTTCCAGACAACCACGCCCGCCACCGACTTGCGGGTGGCAAGATTCGTCACTCGCAATTGCTGTTGCACGTCAATTTCCTTTGGGCTCACGAGTAAACAGCCGTAATTGTTCACCACGCGAGTGAAGCCGGGTTCGAAGTGTACCGGTCCGGAACAACCGTTCCATTCTATGATCACCGGCACGCGGGAATTCATGCGCGGCCCACGTCGCTTGCGTCTGGTGCGCATGTCCCGGGGAAGGTCTGAAGCAAAATGCATCCTGGTGTGTGTCCGCAGTGATGCTAGGCGGCGCGCACAGCAGGGTCAATGGTACGCGACGACAGGTCTCACCTGTCCACGAGGGCAAAACGGTACAGCGAAGAAAAGGAATACGAATGCGAGATTCATTGGACGGCCTGTCGAAGCGCGGCAATCAGATAATTCAGTCAGCCGATGCGAGGCCGGGCTCGTCTTTCGTCGAACCGATCGCTTTCCCGAAACGGCGCTGAGTCCAACTCTGGAACGAATCCATGTAGGTGTAGAACACCGGCGTGAGGTAGAGCGTGACGAGTTGCGAGAAGACGAGACCACCGACAACAGCCAGGCCCAGCGGCCGGCGCGAATCCGCCCCGGCGCCCGAGCCGAGCGCGATTGGAATCGTGCCCATCAGCGCGGCCATGGTGGTCATCATAATGGGACGGAAGCGAATCAGCGAGCCTTCGTAAATTGCTTCCGCGGCGGTTTTGTGGCCCTCGCGCTCGCGCTCCACCGCGAAATCCACCATCATGATCGCGTTTTTCTTCACGATGCCGATCAGCATCATCACGCCCACGAACGCGTAGAGATCGAGGCTGAGGTGGAATAACTGCAAAGTGAGCAAGGCTCCGAACGCGGCGGAAGGCAATCCCGAAAGAATCGTGATGGGGTGAATGAAGCTCTCGTACAAAATTCCGAGAACGATATAGATCACCAGAATCGCCATTACGAGCAGGATTCCCAAGCCCGTAAGAGAAGCTTCGAACGCCTTCGCCGTCCCCTGGAATTGAGTGGTCACGGTCGGCGGAAGAGTTTCGCGCGCGAGCTTTTCGATCTCGTTGACGGCGTCGCCAATCGCGACTCCCGGCTTCAGGTTGAACGAAATAGTGACGCCGGGAAGCTGGCCAAGATGATTCACGGTGAGCGGGCCGAGATTCGTGTCCAGTTTTGCTACGGCGCTCAACGGAACCAAAGCGCCCGAAGTCGAGTGCACGTACAAGAGCGAAAGCGCCGCGGGATCAGCCTGATACTTGTCCTCGAGCTCCATCACGACCCAATACTCGTCGTTGGGCGCGTAGATGGTGGAAATTTGCCGCTGGCCGTAGGCCGTGTAGAGCGCGTCTTCCACCTGCTCGGCTGAGACGCCCAGGGCCGACGCTTTGTCGCGGTCGATATTGACCGTGACTTGCGGATTGTGGATGAGCAAATCGCTGGTGACGTCGAGCAAACCGGGAAGCTGCGCCACTTTCGGCTCAAAGATCGCTTCGTAGCGGTACAGCTCGGACGTGTCCGGACTTTGCAGCGTGAGCTGATACTGGCTCTTGGTGAGCTCGCCGCCCACCTGAATCGGCGGCAAGTTCTGCATGTAGGCGTTGATGCCGGCCACGGCCGCGAACTTCGGACGCAGCTCGTCGATAACTTCGTCGATTGTCGGATGATGCGCGAAGAGAGGCGCGAGCGCACGAATAGCGCCGCCGAGAACCGGAGTCTTGCCGTACTTCTGCTCGAGGTCGAGCATCGCCTGACTTGGAATTTTTGGCCGCTGATTTCGCTCTTTCAGGTGCATGAACAAGACGCCGGAATTGCTGGAAGTAAACGCGCCGATGCTGGAAAAAAAGTCGTTTCTGTTCGGGTCGTCCATGACGATTTGATTCAGCGCCATCTGGTGCGTCCGCATCGCTTCGAAGGAAATTCCCTGCTGCGCCTCCGTGGAAACGAAGAGCTGGCCGTTGTCTTCCGCGGGGAGAAAACCTTTGGGAATCACAACGAATTGCCATGCGGTGATCACCAGAATGATGCCGGAGACCGCCATGACGAATGGCCGGTGGCGCAGCGACCATTGCAGCGAAACGTCGTAAACACGCAGCAGGCGATCGAAGAAGCGTTCGAGCGACATATACACGCGGCCGTGTTTCGCGCCGTGTTCAGAGCGCAGGAAGCGGCTGCAAAGCATCGGCGTCAGCGTCAGCGAGACGAAGCCCGAAACCAGAATGGACGCCATGATCACGATGGCAAATTCGTGCAGCAGGCGCCCCATGATCCCGCCCATGAAGAGCACGGGAATAAAGACGGCAGCGAGAGACAGCGTCATGGAAACGATCGTGAAGCCGATCTCCCTCGAGCCGCTCAGCGCGGCTTGCATCACGCTTTCGCCCATTTCGATATGGCGAACGATGTTTTCGAGCATGACGATGGCGTCGTCGACGACGAATCCCACGGAAAGCGTCAGCGCCAGGAGCGAGAGATTGTCCACCGTGTAGTTCAGCGCATACATCACCACGAACGTGCCGATGATCGACATCGGCAGCGCGATGCTCGGAATCAGCGTGGCCGAAAGATTCCGGAGAAACAGGAAAATCACGAGTACGACGAGTATCACCGCCAGGAACAGCGTGAATTTCACGTCGCCCACCGACTGGCGGATGGAAACGGAGCGGTCGTACAAAATGTGCATTTGCACCGAAGGCGGAATGATCGCGCGGAACTGCGGCAATAGCGTCTTCACCGCGTCCACCACTTCCACGGTGTTCGTTCCCGGCTGCCGCTCAACAGCCAAAACGACGGAACTCGTGTTGTTCCACCAGTTCGCAACGCGGTCGTTTTGCACGCTGTCGAAAACTTTTCCCAGGTCTTCGAGGCGCACCGGCGATCCGTTCCGATAGGCGACAATCAAGGGCCGGTACGACGCCGCGTGCGTGAGTTGCCCATTCGCCTGAAGCACGAACGCGCGATCCTTGCCGTAGAGCGTTCCCACGGGCAGATTTACGTTGGCGTTCTGCACGGCGGCGTGCACGTCGTCGATGCCGATTTGCCGCGTCGCAAGAGCCTGTGGATCAAGCTGGATCCTTACCGCGTACTTCTGCGCGCCATACACCTCCACCTGCGCGACGCCTTTCACCATCGAGATGCGCTGGCCCATCAGCGTTTCCGCGTATTGGTCCACCACGTAGAGCGGCAGCGTCTTCGAACCCATCGCGAGATACAGGATGGGCTGGTCCGCCGGATTCACTTTTGTGTACGTGGGCGGCGTAGGCATGTTCGGCGGAAGCTGAGGAGCGGCGCGCGCGATGGCGGCCTGCACGTCTTGCGCGGCGCCGTCGATGTTGCGGCTCAAATCAAACTGCAGAGTGACCTGCGTGGTGCCAAGAGAGCTGGACGAAGTCATCGAGTCGATGCCGGCAATCGTCGAGAACTGCTTCTCGAGAGGCGTGGCAATGGCCGACGCCATCGTGTCAGGATTCGCGCCGGGCAAGCTGGCGGAAACCTGGATCGTGGGGTAATCGACGTTGGGCAGGTCGCTCACCGCGAGCGAACGGTACGCAATGATGCCGAAAAGAAGAATCGCCATCATGACGAGAGCGGTCATGATGGGGCGGCGGATGAAAATGGCTGCGATATTCATGGAAACCGCGCTAGCTGTCGTGCGCTTTGTCTTTGAATTGGACTTTGATTCCGGGAATGAGGCGGAGTTGGCCATCCGTGACGACGGTCTCGCCAGGCGCCAAACCTTGCGCTATCACGGATTCTTCGCCGAGGGTCCGGGCCACTTTCACCGGACGCGATTCGGCGGTCATGTCCGCCGTCACGACAAAAACGAAATCGCCGGACTGTCCCGTCTGAACGGCCTGCGTGGGAACCACGATCGCATTTTCCTGTTCGGCAAGCCGGAGCGAAATCGTCGAGAATTGTCCCGGCCACAGGCTGTGGTTGGCGTTCGGGAATGTGGCTTTGAGCTTGATCGTTCCCGTAGTGGCGTCCACAGAGTTGTCGGTGAATGTGAGGTAGCCGGTTTCGGGATTGGGATCGCCGTAGGGCGTCGCCTCCACCTGAAGCCGCCCTTGCGCCATATATTTCTTGACCACGCTCAGGTATTGCTCCGGGATCGAAAAATCCACGTACAGCGGCGCAATCTGATTGATCACGACGAGAATGGGCACGTCGTTCTGCTTCACGAGATTTCCCGGATACACTTCCAGGGCTCCGGTGCGGCCATCGACGGGCGAATAGATCTGGCAATACTCAAGCTGGAGCCTGGCGGACTGAACAGCTGCTTCATCGGCCTGGACGGCAGCTTCCTGCGCTACAGCGGTAGCTTTGGTCTGGTCGAGCTGCTCCTTCGGGGTCACGCCTGCCTCGTAGAGTTTTTCGTAGCGCTGCGCCTGAACTTCGTCGAGTCCGGCCTGCGCTTTATCGTGAGCGGCGGTTGCCTGCGCCTGTTCCAGCGCGGCCTGAAATGGGCGCGCGTCTAGCGTGAAGAGCAACTGCCCCTTCTTCACGAAGTCGCCTTGCGTGAAGTGAACCTGCTCGAGCACCGCGTTGACCTGCGCCTTTATGGAAACGCTGCTGTAGGCTTCGCCTGAACCGATGGCCGTGAGTTCGATCGGGACGGTCTTCTGAACCACCTTCGCGGCCGCCACCGGCACCGCGAGGTTCGGTGCCGTCTCCGCCGTGTTGGTGCAGGCGGCTCCCGCTGCCGCTACCGCGACGGCGGTAAGCGTCAGTATGTTGCGGACTGCTTTTGTAGGCACGAGCACGTGGTTTCCAACTCTCCCCAAGGACCCCACCGGTTCAACTATCTTATCGCGGGTAGTGGCGCTTAAGCCTGCTAAGAATGATTCCCTAGCCGGGTAGAACGACGGACGACAGATTTCGTCACACCTGTCTCGGGCCAACGCTGAGCTGAAACCCATTGGACGCTCGAAGGGGGTCAAAGTTTCGGGAATTGCAGGAATTAGCCCGCGGCCGCCTGGTCCAAAAACCATAGGACGCGGCCTGCTGGGCGAATTCTTCCCGCCGGGTATTGACTCGGTTTCGAATCGGGTTCGTTGCGGAGAGCGGAGATGATTTCGCGCTTGTCGTTGCCTGCCACCAGAAAAAATGTGTTTCGTCCCTGATTGAGGACGACCGGTGTCAGGGTCAGACGCTGTGGCGGCTTTGCGGGCGCCTCCACCGCCATCACCCACCGCTGCTTTTCTTCGAGCGCCGGGGCGCCCGGGAAAAGCGAGGCGATGTGACCCTCCGGCCCAAGTCCCAAGAGTTGGAGATCGAATTCGGGAGGCGCGGCGCCGAAGAATTTGCGGAGTTCTTGCTCATACGCCTCGGCGGATTTCTCCGGAGGGCCGGGCAGCGTGGGCATGGGATGCACGTTTGCCGCAGGAATCGGCACGTGCGAGATGAGAGTCTCGCGCGTCATCCTGAAATTGCTGAGCGGATCGTCCTGTGCAACGTAGCGCTCGTCGCCCCAGAAAAGATGAACGCAGTCCCACGGCGTTTGATCGCGATAAGGAGTCGCAGCCCAGAGCTCGTACATTTTCGCCGGAGTATGCCCTCCGGAAAGCGCGATCGCGAAGCGGCCTCGCTGCGCGACGGCATCGCGAATGATCGCGAGCGTTTCGTCCATCGCGGCGCGGCTGAGCGAATCGAGGTCGGGGAAGACTTTGGTGTTCATGCGCATGGATTCACCTGTGGATTCATTTATTGGGGTATCTCAGCGATGAACATAGAGGGGATTTCCGTCGAGGTCGCGCAGGCCGGCCGAAGCTGCGGGAAAGCGAGCTTCGCGAAGAGCAGCCCACAAATCGAAAGGCCTCCGCATGGGCGTCGCGAGTGAACGGATTTTATACGCGGGCGTGCTCACGCGCGTGCCCGAGCCTTTGCGCGCTATTACCAGCGTATCCGAAGCAAGCGATTCATACGCGTTGAGCACCGTGTTCCGCGAAACTCCGAGCCTGCGGGCCAGATCTCGCGTGGATGGAAGGCGCGTGCCCGCGGCTAGCTTTCCTTCGAGAATCGCCTTCTGCAGTTCGTTGTAGATCTGCCGGTACATCGGGCAGGCCGACTCCGGCTCGATCCTGAAGTCAGGGAGGGTCAGGTTCTGCGGGCGGTTCAAAGTGGTACCCTTTGCTGCGAAAGTGGCTCTTTACCTAGTACCATTCTTCGACGAACAATTACAAGCCATGAGCAACGTTGGTAGTGTTCCGGTTCGATCGTGAGTTTTCGAAGTTCAACGGAGCATGCAGTCTGCAGGAGTACGGGACATCTCTAGGAGACGCAAATGATTTCTGGCGCTCACGTAGTTGTTTATAGCAAAGACGCCGAGGCCGACCGCGCATTCTTTCGCGACGTCCTCGGGTTCAAATCGGTGGATGCGGGTCATGGCTGGCTAATCTTCGCTCTGCCGCCGGGAGAGGCCGCGTTCCATGGGTCCGATAAGAATGGTCCGCACGAACTCTACTTCATGTGTGACAACCTGAAAGCCACAATGGCCATGCTCGCGGAGAAAGGCGTCACATGCTCTGCCGTTCACGAGGAAAGATGGGGTTCCATTACGAGCATGCGGCTTCCGGGCGGCGGCGAAATCGGCCTTTATCAACCGAAGCATCCGACGGCCTTAGGCCTGAAATGAAGGCCACGTCAAGTTCGGACGCTGCCCCAGGCCTCGCGGGCAAAACAAGGAGGAAACGATGTTTTCAGGCGGAAATGTGACCGTTTACGTTTCGAACATGGACAAAGCCGTCCGCTTCTATTCCGAGACGCTCGGGCTGAAACTCGCGTATCGCTTCGGCGACCACTGGGCTTCGATCGAGGCAGGTACGGGACTCACCATCGGACTTCACCCGGCATCTCCAGTAAATCCGGCCGGCAGAAAGGGATCGATGGCGATCGGCCTGCAACTGAAGGGTTCGATCAGGGACGCGATCAGCGCGTTGAAAGCAAAGGGCGTTCGTTTCCAGGGCGACGTCATCAACGAAGGCAAGGCCGGTTCTTTCATCGGATTCGAAGATCCGGATGGCAACCAGCTTTATCTTGCCGAGGCCAATTGGAGTCACATCGAAAAAGGCGAGGGTGAGTATCAACCCGCGAAAGCCTGAGCCACAGAACAAAACTCGGCGAGACTCCCCTGTTACGACGAGGCGGCGCAGGAACTGAAGGCGCCGGACGCGATTTTGCGCAGAATCGCACGCCAGGTTGCATCCGGGACCCCCTGCCGATAGAATTTTGCCTCAGTTGCAAGGGCAAGCGTTGCGATGCGCACGACGGTTGGCAAAACGGGTAGTTTCGTTCCACCGGAGCCGAGTTCTGGTCCCCCGCGCTACGATGAAAGATACATCCCTCGTTGGGTGAAGTTTGCTGCGGTTATGGCGGCGATTGCGATCGCTGTCATCGCCATCATTATGATGGCGAGGTGGCCTCCTCTTTGATCCGAACCGAAAGGCACCTGCCGCAAGATTAGAACCCAGCGGGTCGCGCTCACGCCCGAGCTGTCCAAAGTCCTCGTTTCCGGGGGCGGCTTGATACTACGCGGCAGATGTGGCGGAGAAGGCGCCGGATTCGATTTCGCGCAGGATGGCGCGCAGCGTCGCGGCAAGCTCTTCCCTGCCGACGTGGCTCTTGCGAAATTGCACGCGCACGTGGAAGGAATCGTCCGGAGCTTTGTAGTCGAAGACGAAGGGCTGGGGCCGCGGAGTGACGCTGGTTTCTTCGTTGCGCGCGCGGCGCGCTTCATCGCGCGTCATGCCACCCTGCGCGATGCGATGCACCATGTCGTGCATTTTCTTTTCGCTGGGCTGCCGCGCCACTTGCAGCAGAAGCGACTTCGTCACAACTCCCTTCTCGATGCAAGCCTTGCGAACGTCGTCGGGAATCACGCGCAGCGACATCGTCTCGGTGACCGATGAGCGCGCGCGGCCGATTTTCTTCGCGATGTCGTCGTGGGTGTAGTCGAAATGGTCGGCAAGCCGCTGCAAGCCATCGGCTTCCTCGAACGCGGTCAGGTCCTTGCGCTGCAAGTTTTCGATCAGCGCCAGTTCGAGCGTTTCCGCGTCGTCGGCGATTTTCTCGATGCAGGGCAGCTCGTGCAAACCCGCCGCTTTCGATGCATGGTAGCGGCGCTCGCCAGAAATAATGTAGTAGGTGTCTTCGCGCGGGATGTAGCGAACCAGCAACGGTTCGAGCACGCCTTTTTCGCGAATCGAATCCGACAGCTCTCGCACGTCGCCGATATTCTTGCGCGGCTGATCCGGGTTCGGCCGGATCTTGTCGATCGGGATCATGCGGCCGATCGACGCGCCGCTGAAGCTTGTCAGCGTCTCGACGTAATGCGCGTCATGCCGCATCTTGAGAGTGACGGGCAACCCGATCCTCTTGGACACGTTGTATTACCTCCTGAGCGAGTTTCTTGTATTCTTCGGCGCCGGAAGATTTTGGCGCGTACGTGAAAACCGTTTCCTTGTAGGCCGGGCTTTCCTCGAGCCGGACGTTCTTGCTGATGCGCGTCTTGAAAAGCGCGTCGCCAAACGTGGCGCGAATCTGCTCGTGCGTGTCGCGCGAAATGTTGGTGCGCTTGTCGAACAGCGTGATCACCACGCCCAGCACTTTCAAGTCCGGGTTGGGACGCGAACGAATCCGGCCGTACGTTTCGAGCAAATCGTCGGTGCCCTCGATGGCGAAGTAGGCGGCCTGAATCGGCACCAGCAAATGCGTCGACGCCACCAGCGCGTTCACCGTGAGAATTCCCAGCGCGGGCGGAGTGTCGAGCACGATGAACTCGAAGTCCTTCAGGATCGGCGCGAGCGCGTCCTTCAGCTTGAAGGGCGCGTCGAATTGTCCCGCCAGTTGCTGCTCGAGCCGCGCCAGCGCCAGCCGGGCGGGCGCGACGAATAAGTACGGGTCTTTCGTCGGCTGGATGATCTTCGCCATTTCCACGGGATGCTCGGCGAAGACGTCAAACATCGTGGTCTGAATCGACTTGGCGTCAAAAAACGCGATGGTGCAGTTGGATTGTGGATCGAGGTCGATCAGGAGCGTTTTTTTCTTCTTCAGTGCGAGAGCGGCAGCGAGATTGATGGATGTCGTGGTCTTCCCGACTCCGCCTTTTTGGTTGGCAATTGCCAGGACGCAGGTCAATCGACGGCCCTCGCTCCCTTCAATGGCAACCGCAGGCCCATATATGGCCCCGTGCGGCTCCCGTCACACTACAAGTAGGCCCACTCTACCCATTTCGGCGGTGCCTCTGCAAGCAAAAAGTGACGCTACTTGGTTTTCGGGGACAGGTAAACGCACCGAGCAGCCTCGTCCTCCTCCCTCTCGGGTGTTTCAGAGCGGCACGTGCCGTGAACCGGTTCTAGCCTGTACAATCTTCTGGCTAAGAATGGCAACTTCATGGACACTCGAACAGCCACTACGGCGGATGCTGACGCGATCGCCGGCCTCATCAACGCGGCGTTTCGCGTTGAGCGATTTTTCATCGATCGCGACCGGACCGACCCCGATAAAATCCGCGCGCTGCTGAAGACAGGTGTCTTTCTGGTGGCGGAAGATGCGGGACGGATGACCGCTTGCGTCTACGTGGAATTGCGTGGCGACCGCGCCTACTTTGGCTTGTTGGCAGTCGAGCCGTCGCGCCAAAAGAAAGGCGTTGGCAAGAATATGGTGGCCGTCGTCGAGGACTATGCTCGCGCCGCCGGTTGCCGCTTTATGGACATGCGCATCGTGGACCTGCGGGCGGAGCTGCCGCCGTTCTATCGGCGACTTGGGTACGTCGAGACGGGGACGGAACCGTTCAAAGGCGACGGCGAACCGAAGATTCCTGCCCGCTTCATTAACATGTCGAAGCCGCTCGGATAGATCGCCAGTTCAAAAACCAAGTCCAAACAGGAACACAGAGATCACAGAGAGAAGAAGAGCGAGGACACGGAGAACAGCGGGCGAATTCAGAACCAGGTTTTCGCGCGATATTCGCGGTATGCGTCGCCGAACTTCGCTTCTAGTACCTGCGCTTCCTTTCTGGCGCGGATCACTTGCAGTGGGATGATTACGAGTACAGCCAGCAGATACTCGAGTCGCCCGACCCACAAAATCATGCCTACAATGAAAATCGTTCCGAACACATACACGGGATTGCGAATCTTCGAATATATGCCGCGCGTGACGAGCTCAGTGGCCTTCGCCTGAACCGAAAACGATTTCCCGAGCTGGAGCCGCGCTACGATCCAAAGGATAAAGGCAATTGCGGCAATCGCCAGACCGATTTCGCGCGCGGGAGTCCAAGGACCAAGAGCTGCGCTTAGCGTCCACACGAGATACCCCAGGACGATGCCCACACTGACGATGGTGATGATTGTCTTCGCTTGCGTGCTCAAGTTTCGTTTCTGCGCTGGAGGAATGTTTGTGGGTCGTGGCTTCAGCCACGACATCAGTACCGCAAAATCAAGCCGGTGCAAAGATTCTCGGGCCCGACCTTCGGAGAATCCCCTTACTCCACGCGAATGGTCGGCTCGTGCTCAACGGGAAAATTCATCGAGTTTGCGATGTAGCATTTCGCGTGCGCCTCGGCATGCAGTTCGCGCGCCTTCGCGACGTCCGAGCCTGGCGCGAGCGTGACCTCGGGGCGGAGAGTCACTTTCAGAAAGCGACCGCCTCCGTCCGCTGATTCTTCCATTTCGCCTTCTGCATGATCCACATACGCCACCACAACGACTCCGCCAACCGCGCACAAATGCAGATACCACAGTTTGTGACACGCGGAGAGCGAAGCAACCAACAATTCCTCGGGATTCCAGCTCGACGCGTCTCCGCGAAAGGCCGGATCGGAGCTGCCGGGAATTGGCGGCTTCTGCTTGCCCGCCGAAATCTCGTGCCGGCGCTCATAGCCGCGGTAGGTGGCAGTGCCGGTTCCAGTGTTGCCCGTCCATTCGACCGTGACGGCGTAGTGATGGAGTTTCGCCATCCCGTTCTCCCGAGGAATCTGCGCTCTTGGAATCTTCCTTATACCACGGCTGCCAAAACAGCATCGCCCGATGGAGCGATGAACCTCGGAGTGTTACACTGTGCCGCTCGCGAGAGTGTTCTCCTCAACACGAAATGGTTACGACGCCGCCAATCTCGCCCGTCACGTCGACGCCCGCGCCGGTTCCCGAAGATCGCAGCCGCGTCGCGCCCGTCTGGCACACGGTGGTGTTCATCGTCGTGACGCTGGCGCTCACCGGCTATCAGGCGCACCAGCAGCCAAAGATTCAGACGCTGCAACTTCGAAGCCGCATTCCTCTATATTGTCTGATGATTGGGTTCGAGCTGATTATGCTGCTGTACGTTTGGATCGGCGTGCGCAGCGCTGGCAAGAAAATGGGCGACATTATCGGCGGAAAGTGGAACAAATTTGCGAATTTCGCCATCGACGTGGCCATTGCCTTGGGCTTTTGGTGCGTCGTGGCTGGCGTGCTGATTGCGGCAAGCCTGCTTCTCGGCAAGAATAACGCAGGGCTCGAAGCCCTCAAGGTGCTGCTCCCGCGAACGTACACCGAAATGGTGATGTGGGTCTGTTTGTCGACCACCGCCGGATTCTGCGAAGAATTTATCTTCCGCGGGTACTTGCAACGGCAGTTCCTGGCGCTCACAGGGAGACCGGAGGCCGCCGTCGTATTCCAAGCGCTGATCTTCGGCGCCGCACACCTGTATCAAGGCTGGAAAGGCGCGGTGACAATCACCGTGTACGGCGCTCTCTTTGGCGCGCTCGCAGCGTGGCGCAAGAGCCTTCGCCCCGGCATGATGCAACACGCCGCGCAAGACACTTTCTCGGGCCTCGTCGCCAGCTATGCGATGCGCCACCGCCTCTTCTGAGGTAATGGAGAACGAATGAACCGCAAAATGACGGCGAGTATTTTCATAGGCCTGATGCTAACGCTGAGCCTAAGTGTCAGCGGGCCGGCGCAAGATCAATCCCGCATCGCGCGCTGGACTCCCGAAGCCGCCCGCCAGTGGTATGCAAAACAACCTTGGCTCGTGGGAAGCGATTACATCCCTTCCTACGCGATCAACGAACTCGAAATGTGGCAGGCGGACACGTTCAATCCTCAGCGCATCGACCAGGAACTCGGCTGGGCGCAATCGATCGGGCTCAATACGATGCGCGTTTTTCTGCACGATCTCTTGTGGCAGCAAGACCCCGAAGGCTTCAAGAAGCGCGTGAACGTATTTCTCGAAATTGCGGACAAGCACCACATCAAACCGCTCTTCGTGCTATTCGATTCCGTCTGGGATCCGAATCCTCGCCTCGGCAAGCAGCGCGATCCGCGCCCCGGAGTGCACAATTCCGGCTGGCTGCAGAGCCCTGGAGCGGCAGCGCTACAGGATCCAGCGCAATATCCCCGGTTAGAAGCGTATGTGAAAGGCATCGTCGGGGCCTTCGGTCAGGACAAGCGCGTTCTCGGCTGGGATTTGTGGAACGAGCCCGATAACACGAATGGTGGAAGCTACGGGAATCTGGAACCGAAAAACAAGGTGGACCTGGTGGTGGCTCTCTTGCCCAGGGTGTACGAATGGGCGCGAGAGGCTCATTCCTCGCAGCCGCTAACCAGCGGCGTCTGGAACGGAGAGTGGTCCGCAGGGGCAAAACTCAGCCCGATGGAGAAAATTCAGCTGGGCGAGTCTGACGTTGTCTCGTTCCACAGCTACGAGAAGCCCGAAAACTTCGAGGCGACGGTTCTCTCCTTGCAGCATTTCGATCGCCCCATCCTTTGCACAGAATATATGGCTCGGCCCAGAGGCAGCACATTTCAGGGAATTTTGCCCATCGCGAAGAAATACAAAGTGGCTGCGATTAACTGGGGCCTCGTGGCGGGAAAAACGCAAACATATCTGCCGTGGGATTCGTGGGAACACCCCTACGTCGACCACCAGCCGCCCGTGTGGTTCCACGAAATCTTCCGTACAGACGGACAGCCCTACCGGCAAGATGAAGTTGACTTCATCCGCCAGATCACGGGCCACTAGATCGGGCACGGACAAAAGAAACGATCTCCCCGAAAGTGGCTGCAAATCGCAGGCCTCTCGTGCTGTATCGTTCTGGGACATCACTGATTACTCACATCGCCGCGAGTACTCCCGAAGAAAATTGCTTTACACCATAACGAACAAGCGAGGCGGGTGTAAAATAACGCCGGTTTCGAAGCCACGGTGGAATTGTGGCTAATAAGAAACCAAATCAACATTCAGCGAACTACGGCCCGGGCCCCGGTATCCACGAATTGGCAGCGCGTTTCCGTCGGTGAGTTCACACTTGAGGGGAGATAAATTTATGTTGAAACGTTTCTTGGTGGTAGCAATGCTGGCCCTGTTTGCAACTCTAACCGCCGTCGCCTCGGATCGCGACGACGACATCAATCGCACGCACAAAGCCGCGCAGGTCTTTCAAGAGATCATGAATACGCCCGATCACGGCATCCCTCACGGCCTGCTGAAATCGGCAAAATGCATCGCCATTGTCCCGGGCGAAGTGAAGTTCGCCTTTATTTTCGGCGCCAACTACGGCAGGGGAGTCGTAACCTGTCGCAACGAGCATGGCTGGAGCGCTCCCATGTTTTTGGCTGTTGACGGAGGAAGCGTGGGTTACCAGATCGGAGGTTCATCCACCGACCTCGTGATGCTCTTCATGAACGATCACGCCTTGCACAGCCTGCTTGGCGACAAATTCAAACTCGGAGGCGACGCTTCCGTGGCAGCCGGACCTGTGGGCCGGAGCGCGGACGCAGGCACCGACGTTAGACTCACCGCCGAAATTCTGTCCTATTCGCGTGCCAAAGGCGTTTTCGCCGGCGTGGCTCTCGACGGGGCCGTGGTGCAAGCGGACAAGAGCGGGGACAAAGCGATGTATGGCGACACTGTGGACCGCCATGAAATCCTGAGCGGCGCAGTGCCCGTTCCTGCATCGGCGCGACGCCTGCTGCACGTAATCAGCGAATACGCGGCGTAGCGGAACTCAAACGTTCGGAAATACAGCGCAGGCGGGACGAACGACGTAGTACAGTCCTGTTTCTAACCGCTAGCCACTAGTCACTAGTCACATCTTATAGCGGCCGAGATCCTCGTCGTTCAGGTTCTCGAGCCACTTGCGGAGTTCTTCGTTCGAGCTCTTCTCGGAGACGACGCTGGCCATCTTGGAGTTCTTCAGCACTTCGTCTTCGACGAAAATCGGGCAATCGAGCCGCAGCGCCAGCGCGAGCGCGTCGCTGGGCCGCGAATCCATCGACATCATCTGGCCGTCGCGCTCCATCCAGATCAGCGCGTAGAAAGTGTCGTCCTTCAGGTCCGACACAACCACCTTCTGCACATGCACGTTCAGGCCGGTCAGCATGTTTTTCAGCAGGTCGTGCGTCATGGGACGCGGCGTTTGCACTTTTTCGATTTCGAGCGCGATGGCATTCGCCTCGTAGATCCCCACCCAGATGGGCAGAATCCCGGCGCCCGCGGTTTCCTTCAGGACTACAACCGGCATGTTGGTCACCGGATCCATCATCAAGCCTCGAATCTTGACCTCGAGTTCCATGGTGGCCTCCGGTGCTGCGCGTCCCTATTGCAGTTCAGCGTGCTCGCCCACAAGGCTGTTGGGCCCTCCGCGCGTGACGCGAACCTGCAGGTATTCTCCCAGAATGTTTTCACGGCTTGAAGTGAAATTTAATATTCGATTGCTTGTAGTTCGACCGCTCCATTGGCCCCGCGCCGCGTGACGCCCGTCGACAAGCACCTCAAACGTCTCGCCCACCAGTTTTTCGTTGCGTCGCGATCTGAATCTGGCGCTGCCGCTCCTGCAAAATGGCGAGCCGGCGGCTCTTCTCTTCTTCCGGAATCACGTCGGGCATGCTGAGCGAAGGCGTATTCGGCCGCGGCGAGTACTTGAACGCGAACACGCTGTCGAACTGGGCGGCATCGAGCAGCGTCAGCGTTTCTTCGAAATCCTCGGCCGTCTCGCCCGGGAAGCCGATGATTACGTCGGAGGTCACGCTGATGGGCCGCCGCGCGCCGCGGATCCAGGAAAGTTTTTCGAGATACTCGTCGCGCGTGTACGTGCGGCGCATCGCCTTCAGAATTCGCGTCGAGCCCGACTGCACCGGCAAATGGATGTGGTCGCACAGCGCCGGGATTTCGTCGATGGCTTCGATGATCTCGCGGCGAAAATCGTTGGGATGC
The DNA here is from genome assembly GCA_963737205.1 of uncultured Acidobacteriota bacterium. Taxonomy (GTDB): domain Bacteria; phylum Acidobacteriota; class Terriglobia; order Acidiferrales; family UBA7541; genus Palsa-295. The sequence goes on from CAVTRV010000002.1 coordinate 127,649, forward strand.
GAAGTGGTGAACCGCACGCGGCGGATTCCGTCGATTTTCGCCACTGCGCGCAGCAGGCCGGCGAAATCGAGGCCCGCGCGGCGAAGGATCGCGATAGGAATTCACCGTCTGCCCGAGAAGCTGAATCTCGGTGTAGCCCGCATCCGCCAGCCGGCGCACTTCCGCGAGGACGGAATCGCTCGCGCGGCTGCGCTCCGGCCCGCGCGTGTGCGGCACCACGCAGTACGCGCAGGAATAATCGCAGCCCTCGATGATCGTGAGGTAGGCGCGAAAAGGATTGTCGCGCCGCGTGATTTCCGTCTCGAATGTTTCGTCGGTGTCGAGGTCCAGCCCCATCACGCGCCGCCCGCCCGATTCAAGCTGCTCGAAAAGCTCCGGCAACTTCCGGTAGCTCGCGGAACCGCACACCAGGCTCACCCACGGCGCGCGCTCGAAAATTTCCTCGCCTTCCTGCTGCGCAACGCACCCGAGCACGGCAATCACCTTCTCGTTCGCCTTCGCCGCCCACTTGAAGTCGTTGAGCCGCGAAAAAACCTTCTGCGCCGCCTTCTCGCGAATGCTGCACGTGTTGTAGAGAAGCAGATCGGCCTGCTGCGCGTCGTCCACCGCGCGATACCCGCGCCCCAGCAGCACGCCCGCCACCTTCTCCGAGTCGTGCACGTTCATCTGGCAGCCAAACGTTTCGATGTAAAACGATTTCGCGCCGCCAACTTCGCGAGCGCCGGCCACGGGAGTAGAGCCGGTAGGGGCACGGCATGCCGTGCCCGCCGACCCACCCTCTTTCGTTGCCGGTGAGTGCAGCGCGTCAATGCCGATGTCGAACGTCTTGCTCATGATTTAATTGCATTCTAACACATGCCCGCGCGGCTGTTCGGCCGCGCGGGAATCCGCAGAGCCTACTTGCCCGGCGGCAGCGCGTCGAGGAACTCGTACCGGGCGCGATGCGCGTCCGGCTTGGCGTGGGAATCGAAGCTAAGATGCATCACCTCATATTGAGTCACGGCGCTGTAGGCCGGCCACTGCGGCAGGCCGGGGCCATTCGGGTCGCCGGTCTTGGCAAAATTGGTCCAGTAGGACGACATCAAGTCCGAAAGCTTTTCGTCCTCGGGCCGCCACGGAAGTTTCTTCGAAGGCAGCGCTTCGAAAACGAACTCGATTTCAGCCGAATGATAGGCTCCGTGCGACTCGACGCCCGCAGGCTGCGGCAGCGCGTCATCGAATTCATATCGATAGACCGTGGACTTCCCCGTCGTGCCCTGCAATTCGATCCACTTCCACGTGCCGTACGCGATGAACTGATCGCCCTCGAGATCCTGCGCGGCTCGTTTCGCTTCTTCGTCGGTCGAAGCCGCATAAACCTTCAAGAACGCGTCAGCGTTGTCGCCGAACACCGCATGCGCTCGCGCGACAAAATTCGCCACCGTCGGATCGTCCTTTTGGAAGAAGCCGCGATAGTCGCCCTCATCCTTGTTCCATCCTGCGAGCAGCGGAACATGACACTGTTCCCCGTTCTCGTAAATCACGTGAGGATCCTTCGGGAAGAAGTAGCCATCGATATTCGGCCAGAAGCGAATGTCCTTCTGTTTCATGGCGGCTGCTAAAAGATCGGCTGCCGGCTTGGCTCGCAGCGCGGCAAGGGACGTGGCGCCGATGGACTCGGCAAATTTGGCGTCCTCCGCTTCCGACTGCGCAAGCGTTCTTGTCCGCAGGCCCTTGTCCAGGAATGCGCCGCTTTCGCCGATCGCACGCTGGAACAATTTCTTGGAGAGAGGCGAGGCCATCAACGCGCTAACGGAAAACGATCCGGCCGACTCGCCGAAGATCGTCACGTTGCCGGGGTCGCCGCCGAAGGCCGCGATGTTCTTGCGCACCCATTCCAGGGCCGCCACTTGGTCGAGCAAACCGTAATTGCCCGACGCGCTGTGCTTTGATTCCTTCGTGAGCTCCGGGTACGAGAAAAATCCAAAGACGCCCAGCCGGTAGTTCATGCTCACAACCACCACTCCCTTTTTCGCGAGCACCTCGCCATCCTGACGCGCCTCAGACGTCGCGCCCGCCGCGAACCCTCCGCCATAAATCCACACCATCACCGGGAGATGCGCTTTCGCGGACGTCGCGGGCGTCCAGACATTCAGATACAAGCAATCCTCGCTGGGGCCGCTATCGCGAAAGCCCATGTCGCCATAAACGTTCCCCTGCATGCAGCGCGCGCCGAACTCCGTCGCCTTCTTCACACCCTTCCAGTGCGGGGCAGGCTGCGGCGCTTTCCACCGAAGAGCGCCCACAGGCGGCGCAGCAAAAGGAATGCCTATGAAGATTCGCACTTTGCCGTCGGCGCTCGTCGTGCCTTCTACGGAACCTGATTCGGTGCGCACATCATCCGCGGCCCGAGTAGCGATGCCGAGCAAAAGCACGATTGCCAAGAGCCCGAACGAATACCGTCGATCAATCCGAATCACGATGTCCTCCTCAGCGAATGTGCCGCGAAATAAAGCTGTCTCTCTCATGAAAGACCAACGCCACACAGCGGAATCGGAGTTTAGCCTTCCACGCGCGGGCTGTCGAGAGGCCTGCCACAGGTGACGCTCTGCGCGCACCTTGCATCTAAGTTTTTGTATCTCAGTTTTGCGTGTGCTACGTTGGAACCGCTTTTCGGAGTTGAATCTTTCTCTGGGGGAGAACGATTTCAGTCCTGACATTGCTTCTTTTTGCCAACCCTCTCACGCTTCTCGAGCAAACGAGCTGGGTGGCCCGCGGCGTCCTCTTAATTCTTCTGATTCTATCTGTCTTCTCCTGGGCCATAATTTTCCAGAAATCAGCCCAGATCGGTAGCATCGAAGCTCAAACACAACGCTTTCTCCAAATGTTTCGGTCGGGCGCTTTGCCCGATCCCAGAACGCTTCGCGCGGGCGCCGGCAACAGCCCGCTCGTCACCGTCTACGAAGCGGGTTATCGCGAACTGGAAGCGCAAGTGGGCGGCGGGAATTCGCGCGGCGGAGGCACAGCCACGGCCGTCCGTACGCTGAAGAACGCCAACGCGGTCGGCGTGGAAATGCAGATCGCGGCAGCCGACGAAGTTCGCCGCCTCGAAAAAGGCATGTCCTGGCTCGCCACGACCGGCTCGGTGTCGCCCTTTATCGGACTGTTCGGCACCGTGTGGGGCGTGATGGACGCATTCTCCGGCCTCGGCGACGCTGGCACTGCAAGTCTCCGCGCGGTGGCGCCGGGAATCGCCGAAGCCCTGATCACCACTGCCGCGGGACTCGCTGCAGCGATTCCGGCGGTAATCGCCTACAACCACTATCTTCGCGGCATCCGCAGCATTGCCTCGCGCATGGAAAATTTCGCCGCGGAATTTGTCGCCAAGATCGAGACTCTGTACAGCTCATAGCCCTTTATGCCAAAGCTTCAAGCCGACACCGGCAGTTCGCTTTCCGAAATCAATATGGTGCCGTTTATCGACGTGGTCCTGGTGCTGCTGATTATTTTCATGATTACGGCGCCGATTTTGCAGTCCGGAATCGAAGTGGACGTCCCGAAGACGAAAACGGTGAAAGAGCTCACCGAAGTTCGCATGGTTGTAACCATCGATCGGGCGCAGCGCGTCTATCTGAACGACAAGCCAATCAACATTCATGACCTGGGAGCCCAAGTCGTGGCGCAGTCGCACGACCCGCAGCATCGCGCCGTGTACGTTCGCTGCGACGAAAGCGTCCCGTTCGGAAGTTGGGCCACCGTGGTGGACGCGCTCCGGCAGTCGGGCATACAAAATATCAGCGTCGTCACGCAGCCGCTTTCCGAGCGTTCACAATAGAAAGGCACAAGCGCAGCGAACCGCCAACCAATGTCAGCGATTGCCGCAGACCGATTGATGCCAAGCCTCAAGGGACCACTGTCCTTCTCTGTATTGATGCACATTGGGATCGCCGCTCTGCTAATCGTGAACGCCTACCTTTCGCATCGCTCCGGAGACTGGGGCGGCCCAGGCGGCGCGATCAGCGTAGGAGTCGTAGGCAGCGTTCCGGGAATTCCGATGCCCCGCCCCGAAATCGAGACGCCGAACCGCGTCGTCGACGAATCGAAGGGGCTGTACAAAACTCCGCCGCCGGAAATCAAAACGCCGCCTCCTCCCGACGCTGTTCCGATCACAAAGTTCAAGCTGCTGAAACCGCCGCAGAAATACGTCACGCGGCCTTCGAAAGTCTTGGAGAACCCGACGCCGCCTCCGCCGAATGCGGTTCCGTACGGTGGTGGCGGCACGCCGACCGTTCCTTACACGTCCTTCGCGATGGGCACCGGCACCGCAACGCAGGCCGGGCTTGGATTCAACGGCGTAGGGGGCGGGGATTTCGGCTCGCGGTTTTCGTGGTATGTGGAAGCGGTGCAACGGCGCATCAGCGGCAATTGGCTGCAATCGACCATCGACCAAGGCGTGAGCGTCGCGCCGCGAGTGGTGGCGACGTTCGATATTCTGCGCGACGGCACGATCACGAATATTCAGATCACGCGTTCGAGCGGAAACAATTCGGTGGATAATTCAGCGATTCGAGCCATTCGCGATTCCAGTCCCCTGAACGCTTTGCCAGGAGAATATTCTGGCACGCGCGTCGGCGTCGAATTCTGGTTCGACTTCCATCGCTAGCTGAGTTGTAGCGGCGGCGTCTCGCCGGCGTTTTTGCTTTGCTTGGCATTACTAAAGGGCATCCATTTATGAAACGAAAAACGCTGTTTGTCGTCGTCACCGCCGTGCTCCTCGGCTCCGCGCATCCAGCCGCGGCACAAGATTGGTTCAAAACCGGCACCGGCCTCGGCGTCTCGAAGGCCCGCCTCGCCGCGCCGGACCTCGCTGCTTCTTCGGCTGCCGGACAACCACTCGAGAAAACTTTTCACGACGTGCTTTGGTCCGACCTCGAATTCTCCGGGATTCTCGATCTCGTAAGTCCGAGCTTCTACCCGACGCAAATCCCGAGCCAGCCGAGCGAGCTTCACGCGCAAGCATGGTCCGCGGCTCCGGCCAGCGCCTACATGGTGGCGTACGGCACGCTGAACGCCGACGCATCGACTCTCGCGGTGGCGGGTTATCTCTCTGACGTGAACAATCCCGCCGCGCCGATCGCGCTTCAAAAAGTCTATCGCGGCGCGCCCACCGACGCCGATGCGCGCCGCCTGGCGCATCAGTTCGCCGACGACATCATTTCGCGCCTCAGCGGCGGCCTGCCCGGCATTGCACAAACGCAGATTGCCTACGTCAGCGGGAAAACCGGCAACAAGGAAATCTGGGCGATGGATTATGACGGTGGCAATCAGCATCAGTTGACCCACCTCAAATCGATTTCGCTCACGCCGCGCTGGTCGCCCGACGCCTCGCGCATCGCCTTCACCTGCTACGAACCGAATCGCAACGGCGTCACGTCGGCTCAAATCTGCATTTATTCGAGCGCCTCAAACCGCCTTATCGCTTTCCCCCGATTCCGCGGCACGAATAGCTCGCCCGCGTGGTCGCCCGACGGCCAGCAGATCGCGTTCATGTCCAGCCAAAATGGCGACCCCGAGATTTACACAATCGGAGCGGACGGCACACACGTTCACCGCATCACGTTCGCGGCCGGCGTGAATACGTCGCCGGCCTGGAATCCGAAGACGGGCAAAGAGATGGTTTTCGTCAGCGACCGCGGCGGCGACGGCGTGCCCGTGCTGTATCAGATGAACTCCGACGGAACCAACGTCGCGAAAATCCAGCTCCCGGACATGGGTTACGTGGTCGATCCCTCGTGGTCACCAAATGGACAATTGATCGCATTCAGTTGGCGACGTCCGAGCGGCAATTACGATATCTATGTCATGGACATTGTGAGCCATCAGTTGGTGGAACTCACGAAAGACGAAGGGCGCAACGAGCGGCCCAGTTGGGCGCCGGACGGGCGTCACTTGGTTTTCGAATCGACGCGCACCGGCACGCGTCAGATATGGTCGATGCTGGCGGACGGCAGCGAGCCGCGCCAGCTCACGTTCGACGGGCAGAGTGAATCGCCGAACTGGTCGCCGCGTTAACTTTTGTTGGCGATTTTCCCTGGCTCCAGTGCGCTGGTTCGCGAATCTAACGGATGTAGGCTTTCTTCCGCGATCGTTGCGGAGCGGTCAGGCTCACGCGTTGTAACGGCCCCTGTTTTTTCGGTTGTTTGACTCATACATTCGCCGTCGTCGTATCGCGGCGAAAATGTTGTTGCTCTGTTTGGTTCAGATGGTCGAGTAGAAATTCATTCTGAGCGAGCTTGTAAGCCCTCACAAGCGCGCCAAAGGGAGGCAGTCAATGCAGTCCAGTGCCATTCGCAAGCTGACCCTTTTCCTGGGTCTCATCGGATTAGCATTATTCGCCGGAGGCTGTAAGAAGAAGGTCGCAGCTCCACCGCCAGCCGCAACGCCAGCTCCGCCGGCTGCGCAACCCACCGTCACTCTCAACGCGTCGCCAACGTCCATCAACGCCGGCCAGACGGTCACGTTGTCGTGGTCGTCGACGAACGCCACTGATCTCAGCATCGACGGAGGCGTCGGAAAAGTCGCGCCGGAAGGCTCGACGCCGGCTTCGCCCACCCAATCGACCACATACACTATCACCGCGTCGGGTCCCGGAGGCACCGCGAGCGCGACCGCTCACGTTGACGTAAATGCACCGACACCGCCGCCGCAAACCATGGCTCAGCCGAACATCAGTGATCTCTTCTCGCAGAACGTTCGCGACGCATACTTCGATCTCGATAAGTCCGAGATTCGTTCCGATGCGCGCGACGCCCTGACGAAAGACGCCGAGTTCCTGCGCTCGTACCCCGACGTTCGTATCTCGCTCGAAGGTCACTGCGACGAGCGCGGATCCACCGAATACAACCTGGGGCTCGGCGAACGCCGCGCCGATGCCGCGAAGAACTTCCTCATCTCGCTCGGCATCGCTGCGGGTCGCATTGACACAGTAAGCTGGGGGAAAGAGCGCCCGTTCTGCACCGAGCACGACGAGTCCTGCTGGCAACAGAATCGCCGCGCCCACTTCGTCATGGCCAAATAAACGCGGTTCACGACGAGCTTCACAAATAGGGTTCACGTTCGCGAGGAGCGGCGGCTCAGGCGGTCGCCGCTCCCCGTGATTCGGGCACACGTGAGGAGGTTTCAATGCGGCGTGCATCTTTTGTTGCCCTCGCGCTTTTCGGCATCGCACTTTTTGGGTTCCCGGCAACCACTTTCGGCCAGGCGCCTTCCTCCGACTCGCAGACGCTCCAGGCTCTGCTAACCGAAGTCCGCGCACTTCGTCAGGACTTGCGCATTTCGCTGGCACGCGTGCAAAGCGCCCAGATTTTGCTGTCCCGCTTGCAAATCCAACAAGCGGCGGTTACGCGCGCGTCGGAACACTTGGATGACGCTCGCTCGAAACTCGCCGAGGTGCAAATCGTCCAGAAGAGCGAAACGGCCGAAATCAAACGCTTTCAGGACGCGCTAAGCGCCGCAGACAGCCCGGAGCAACAAAAGGAAGTCCAAGATTCGATCAACCGCGCGCAATCCGACCTCGACGCCTCAGCGAGCGTGGAGCAGCAGCGTCAGACCACGGAGGCCGACGCCGAGCAGCAACTGCGAACCGAACAAGCCAAGCTCGACGCGCTTGAAACCCAATTGGACGATCTTGCGAAGAAGCTAGGCGAGCCCAGCGACCAGCCCGGCCGCACTCCGCACTGAGCGGTGGACGATCGGTCAATTCGGCATCACTCTGGCGGCCGTGTCATAATGTTTCGGATGGTTTCGATTTCAATTTTTGCGAACGCGCTTTCGCGCATCGTTCCCCGCCCTCATGTTGAAAGCGCTTCGGTATTTCACGTCGGGTTTCAGGGTTTACCCGCCGCGGCGGGCAAACCCTGACCGAAAAGGAGGCGTCCCTTTGCGCACACGATGGATTGTGCTAGCAGTTTCAGTTTTGATTCTCGGCGCGATCGGCGGAGCCATGCTCTCGCCGCAGCCGGCCAGCGCGGTCAACCGCGATATGGTCCAACTCCAGGAGCAGGTCGCGCAACTTTTGCAAGGCCAGCAAGACCTGCGCAGCGCGGTGGACACCAACAACGCTTCGCTGAAGACGCTCGTCCAGCAGCAGGTGGACTCCGTGAATCGTCTGAGCGTGCAGATGGATTCGCTGCAGAAGGCCGTCCAGGAGGTCCAGGCCACCAGCGGCTCGCGCATCGATACGATGGCGCAGCAGACGCAAGGCCTCTCGGACAATCTCCAGGATGTTCAGGCGCGCGTCGGCAAGCTCTCGCAGCAGTTGACCGACATGCAAAACCTTCTGCAGAGCATCGACGGCAAGGTTTCAGGCGGCGCGCCCGCTACCGCTCCAGGAGGAATGAATCCGGGCGGAGCGAATCCCGGCAACGGACCAGGGCCGGGCGCCGGAGGTCAGGTGCCGCCGGGCAACGGCTCCATGTCCGCGATGCCACCCATCTCTGCCGACACGCTCTATCAGAACGCCTTGCGCGACTACAACACGGGCAAGTACGACCTCGCCCATCAGGAATTTAGCGATTACATTCGCAATTTCCCGACGAACGATCTCGCGTCGAACGCCCAGTTCTATCTCGGCGAAATCGCCTACGCTCAGGGCGACTACAAAGATGCGATCCCGGCGTACGACACAGTGCTCACGAACTTCCCCCACAGTTTCAAGCTGGCGGATTCGTTGCTGAAAAAAGGAATGGCGGAACAGGAACTGGGGCTAAAGAGTTCCGCGATACGCGATTTTCGCGATGTCCTGCGCCGCTTTCCCGGCTCCGACGCATCGCGCCGCGCCCAGGCAAAGCTTCACGAAATGGGCATCCCAGCCACAACGACATCCCACACTGCGCCTCACTAGAAGCGCTCAGCCATCCTGTCCATGGTCGGCCCGGAAACGGCACCCCTGCGTGACCAAACGGAAGTCGCGGATAGATTTCCTCTGGGTTCTCCGTCCTTCTCTCTGTCCTCTGTGGTAAGGATTTGTAGTTGAATCACGCGCGCAAATAATCGGGCTCCCACTTCTGAATCATTTTCTTGATGGTCTTGCGATCGGTGAGTTTCTCGTCGAGCACCTTGCGAGCCAGGCCGGGCAGCTCCGCGTCGCCGGCAAATCGCAGCGCCACCAGCTGGCTGACCGTAAATTCCGGAATCCGCCCGCGCAACTCCGCTGGTAGCACCTGCTGCAATCGCAGACGCATCTCGAGACGGATCACGCGATCCTGCACCTTCAGCGCAAATATCCGCGCACACAGCGCCCCCACCACAAAGGCAAGCGCCAGAAGAACCCCTACCACCGAATCAAACGAAAAAAGCCGCACGCAATGGAGGATCGACGACACCAAGTTCAACGCGTACACCGGCAGCACGAAATAGTGGAACGCCGGCACGATCTTGCCATGATTCTCAAAATTCTGAGTTTCGCTCATTGACGCACCCCGGAAAGAAGATTTGGATTTCGCTCGGCAGATTCTACCAGAGTCGTGCGGGTCTCGCCGTCTGCGCACGCTTCGGCCGTCCTTTCCGGTTTTGCCTTAGGTTTTGCTCTCGGTCTTGCTCTCGGTCTTGCTCCAGTGTTGCTTTCTCTGTGTCCTCCAGTCTTTCTCCGTGTCCTCTGTGGTAATCCTTGGTAGTCTCCGGCTTCCTCTTCCCGCCCCTCGCAAGTTGGGCTATACTCCGTCCATGGTCAACAAGGTGATTCTCGTCGGACGCCTGGGGCGCGACCCGGAAACCCGCTACATCTCGAGCGGCCAAGCCGTCTGCAACTTCACGATGGCCACCGATGAGTCCTTCAAGAACCGCGCCGGCGAGCGCCAGAAGCGCACGGAATGGCACCGCATCGTCATGTGGGGCAAGCTGGCCGAAATCGCGCAGCAATACCTGAAGAAAGGACAGCTCGTCTACATCGAAGGCCGTCTGCAAACCCGCCAGTGGGACGACAAGCGAGACGGATCGAAGAAGACGAGCGTCGATATCGTTGCCAACGAGATGAAGATGCTTACGCCGCGCGGCGAAAGCGCCGCAGCAGGCGCTGGTGCAGGCCCCGGAGCAGGTGGCGGCTCCAGCCGTCCGCACGACGACTTCGAGGCCGGCCCCGCACCCGATGAAGGCCCGTCCGCCGGCCCCGGCCCCGAAATTTCCGACGAAGACATCCCGTTCTAGGACTGCTCCCCTTCACTTCAATAGCGCCGCTATACGGATTGTGAGAACCTCCGGACCTTCTAGTCGGTTCATTACTCCCGCCCGCCTCTTTACACAGAGTACTTTGCAATGTAAAGTACATAAGCCAAAGGAGGCGCCATGCCGACCTCAACCAAGATTTCCCGTTTCTGGTGCTCATACTTCCGCGCCAATCGCCTTACGGCCGACGAGCTGCCCTGGGCGGATACATATCAACTTGCATCGCACGAACGCCGGGCCATCGAAAGTTCGATCCGGCAATTTCAGCTCGGTGAGGGATCGAACGGCAAGCGATTGCTAAAACGCGGCCTGGTGCACGCACGCGCGGCGCAAGATCCCGATTTTCTCCGCGCCTTATACCTATTCGTGAAGGAAGAGCAACGTCACAGCGGCTACTTATTGCGGTTCATGCAGGCGCAGAAAATCCCGGCCCTCCGGCATCACTGGGTAGATTCGGTCTTCCGCGTGCTCCGCGGACTTGCCGGCCTCGAATTGTCGCTCAGGGTTCTCGTCACCGCGGAGATCATTGCCGTTCCCTACTACCGGGCGCTGCGGAACGCGACGAACTCACCGCTTCTGAAAGCTATGAGCGCGCGGATTCTGGCCGACGAGGCCGCGCACCTGCGGTTTCAGGCTTCGATGTTGTCGCGGCTCGCACCACGCCGATGGGCCGCCATGGATTGGCTCATCGCCAGAGTTCACAGCGTGTTTCTGACAGGCACTTCGTTAATCGTATGGCTGGGACATCGCCCGGTTTTCCTGGCGGCGGGCTACGCGCCCCGGCAACTCCTGCTGGAGGCGCACGCGGAACTGAGGTTGCTGGTCCACGAATCCTCGCAAAACAGATTGGCGACCCTCGACACGGCGACGGAAGCGCCCACCGAACCATGACGGAGAAAGGGCCAGAGACATCAACGATGGCGCTTGGAACGAAACTGGAGACGAGTCGAACAGAGGGTCAGCTTCCGGCTAGTGTTGGGGCGGAGCGTCTTTCTTTTTCTGTTCGTCGATGCGCTGCAAGAATTGATCGAACTTGGGCTGCTGTTCCGGCGTCAGGACGGCGCGAATGCGCGCGCGGCCTTCCTGCCGGATCTTCTCGTGCTGCGCGTCGACTGGCTCGTAGATAGCCCGGATCTGCGCGCGCGTGTCATCGATAATCGGCCCGATTTGCGTCTGCTGATCAGGCGTGAGCTGAAGTTCAGCCGTAAGCTTGTTCACAATCTCTTGGCGCGACGGAGGACCCTGGTGCGACACGGCTTGCTGCCGGCCCCAAACGCGCTCTCCCCACAGGTGATTGCCCACGCCGCCGACAAGCAGCCCCAGGAGAAACACCACGAGCACCAGGAGAGCCGCCTCACGCCTCGTCTTGCTTGAATTACTTGCTTCCATGATTGTCTTCCGCCGCGGGGATCAGAACGTCGTCAGGGTTGGTGGGCACGCGATCGGCGTCCGTCGCGAACAAGTCGTGAATGTCGCTTTGCTGCACACTCGCACCGCCCGCCGCCGCGCCCGCTTGATGGAACCTTACGTCGTACGTCACCATCACCACCAACGCCAGCGCCGCCGTGGCGGCGAACCGCCATGCTAGGAAAACAAACGGCTGCCAAAAGCCTCGCGATTCTCGCGCGCCCTCCTCGGACCGGATTCGCGCCATCACATTTCGCGCAAACGCCGGCCCCGGATCAGCCGAAGCGTCCATGAAACTCAGCAAGTGAGAGCTTGCTCCGGCTACTTCCACCGCCGACTTGCAAGCCGGACAACCCTCGAGGTGCTCCGTCACTTCCCTCTTCTCCGCTCCGGAGAGCCCTCCGCCGAGAAAGTCTTCCAGCCTCGCTTCGTACTCCGTACATGTCCCACTATGAAATTCAGAGTTCATGACCCCGCGCCTTTCTTCTTCCCCGCCTCCGGGGAACCGCCCAAGTGCCCGCTCGAACCCAACCGTTTGCGATAAACGTCCATGATTCGCCCGCGCGCCCTGAACAATCGCACTTTGACCGTGTTCACGTTGAGATTGAGAATCTCCGCCAGTTCCTGCACCGAAAACCCTTCCACTTCCTTCAGCAGCAGCAACTCCCGGTCCTGATCCGGCAGCTTCTCGAGCATCCGCTCGAGCAAGTCCCTCACTTCCGCGCGCTCGCCGGGCCCTACCGGCGGCCGGTCGTGCGACACGATTCCATCCAGACGCGAAACCTGCTCTTCCGACAAATCCGCCTCGTACATCAGCGGCCGTACCTTCTTCTTTCTCAGGTAATCCCAGCACTCATTCACCGTGATCTTGTAGAGCCATGTGGAAAACGCAGCCCGCTGGTCAAAGCGCTTCAGGGAAACGAACGCCTTCAGGAACACCTGCTGCGCAACGTCTTCCACGTCCTCGCGCCGCCGCAAAATGCCACCCACCAGCGCGAGCACACGCTGCTGATGGCGCCGGACCAGCTCCTCAAAAGCGGGTTCATTCCCGTTTTGGGCCTGCCGGACCAGCTCCCTGTCTTCTTCGCCCCTGCTCCGCCGAGTAAGGGGAATTGGGAGTGCGGTAGCCTGTGCTGCCACGTCTTTAGGGACGTCAGTCATCGGGTTTAGGTTACATCCGGATTGCCGTGCGACGAAACAGTTTAGCCTTGCGAGCTTCGATGGCCCATGCAACAATACCCGCCATGATAATTGGAGAACGTATCCGCCTGTTACGTGAAACAAAGAAGCTTTCCCAGGGTGACATCGAAAAGCGCACTGGGCTTCTTCGCTGCTACATCTCGCGCGTCGAAAACGGTCACACCGTTCCGGCGATCGAGACGCTAGAGAAGCTGGCGCGGGCCATGGAAATCCCGCTCTACCAGCTATTCTACGACGGCGAAGAACCGCCCGTGCTGCCTAATCTTCCCAAGCGGAAGAGTGCCGATGATATCGCGTGGGGAAGCACAGGGAAAGAGGCGCGTTTGCTGGGCCGCTTCCGCCGGTTGCTGAGCCGCATTGAAGACGGCGACCGACGGCTGCTCCTTTACATGGCCCAGAAGATGGCTAACCGCTAACTTCCATCTCCTCGGCGCCGGATGATGCTCTTCGGCACGCTCTCTGCCGCTAGAGCGCCTCTCCTCCGGAAGGCCGTGTTTATGGACGTTTTCCGGTCCTGTACGCTCTCTTCGCACTCCTTTGGGGAAAGGGGCGAAGGGGCGATAGCCGGCCTTATTCCCATTCGATCGTGCTCGGGGGTTTCGAACTGATGTCGTAAACGACCCGGTTTACGCCGGCCACTTCGTTTACGATTCTCGCCGAAATTCTCTCGAGTACTTCACGTGGCAGCCGCGACCAATCTGCGGTCATCGCGTCCAGCGAATCCACGACGCGCACAGCGATAGTGTATCCGTACGTGCGATCGTCCCCCATCACTCCCACGCTCTGCACCGGCAATAGCACCGCGAACGCCTGCCAAACTTTGTCATACAAGCCCGCGCGCCGAATTTCTTCCACCACCACTGCGTCGGCCCCGCGCAAGATCTCGAGCCGGTCTTGCGTCACTTCACCGAGTAATCGTACTGCTAGGCCGGGCCCGGGAAACGGATGTTTCACTAGTATCTCCTGAGGCAACCCCAGTTCCCGGCCAATCTGCCGCACTTCATCCTTGAACAGATCCCGCAGCGGCTCGATCAGCCCGAATGGCATGTTCTCCGGCAGCCCGCCCACGTTGTGGTGCGACTTGATGACGGCCGACGGCCCCTTCACGGACACTGACTCGATCACGTCGGGATACAAGGTGCCCTGGACAAGGAACTTGATCGGCCCCGATTGCGAATCGCTCGACTGCGAATCGCCCGCCAGCTTCGCCGCCTCGTCCGCGAACACCGCAATAAACTCCGCTCCGATTCTCTTCCGCTTCTCTTCGGGATCGGTGATTCCCTTCAACCGGCCCAGAAAACGTTCGGACGCGTCGACGCCGATCACGTTCAGTCCGAGCCGCTTGCGCAGCAATTCGAGCGTGTCGTGAAATTCGTTGCGCCGCAGCAAGCCGGTGTCGACGAAAACGTTCGTCAGGCGCTCGCCGATCGCGCGATGCACCAGCGCCGCCGCCACGGCTGAATCCACGCCGCCGCTCAGTGCGCAAATCGCGCGCGCGCCTTCCGCCTGCTTCCGGATTGCTGCCACCGTCGCGGCGATGAAGCCGGCCCGGTCCCAATTCTCTTTCGCGCCGGAAATCTCGAAAACAAAGTTCCGCAGAATCTCGGTCCCGCTGTCCGTGTGATTCACTTCCGGGTGAAACTCGACTCCATAAAGCTTCTTCGCGCGATTCTCCACCGCCGCGACCGCATTCTCCGTTCGCCCGGTAATATCAAATCCTTCCGGCAGGCTCACCACGTGGTCGCCGTGGCTTTCCCACACCTTCAGTCGGTTCGGCACGTCTTTGAATAGCGCCGAATCTTTCTGGATGTCGAGGTCCGCCGGACCGTACTCGCGTCGCTCCGCGCGCTCCACTTTTCCTCCGAGCGTGCGCGCCATCCACTGCATCCCGTAGCAAATTCCGAGCACCGGCACGCCGAGCTGCAAGACTCCGGGGTCGCACACGGGCGCAGCGGCGTCGTACACCGAACATGGGCCACCCGATAGCACGATGCCGGCCGGATCGAGCGCGCGAATCTCGTCGAGCTTCGCGGTGCACGGCAGAATCGCCGAGAACACTTGCTGCTCGCGAATCCGCCGCGCAATCAATTGCGTGTATTGCCCGCCGAAATCCAGCACCACGATTCCGCGCTTCGTGCTCACCGTGCCTCCTGCCTCACGCCGCTCTGCCGTTCCGCTTTGTGGCGTCATCTTCACCCCCAGCTAATATTCACCAGCTTCTTTCCGCCTTGGCCTTTATCTGTGTTCATCTGTGGTTCCCAAGGTTTTGACTTTGATTTTCGGCTCACCTCAGCACGATATTCACCAGCTTCTTCGGCACCACAATCGTCTTCACCACGTGCTTGCCATCGAGCAGCACCGAAATTCGCGGATCCTTCAGCGCGCGCTCGAGCGTCTCGTCCTCGCTCATCGCTTCATCGACCAAAATCTTCCCGCGCAGCCGCCCGTTGATCTGAATGATCACCTCAATCTGATCTTCCTTGGTCAAGTCCTCGCGGAACACGGGCCACTTCGCGTGCGAGAGCCCGCCCGTATTTCCGAGCATCTCGAAAAGCTCTTCCGCCAGGTGCGGCGCGATCGGCGACAGCATCATCACGAACGCAGTCAGCACGCGCTTCAAAATCACAGGTGACACGTCAACGTCGAGCGGCTCCTGCTCCTGAATGGCGTTCAGCAATTCCATCAGCGACGACACCGACGTATTGAAGTGCCAGCGCGACTCGAAATCGTTCGTCACGCGTTTAAGCGTCTGATGCGACCTGCGCACCAGGATCTTTTCCTTGGCGCTGGCCGTCACGATGTTGGTCTGCTTATCGAAATCGATCGCGACGTCCCGCAAGCGGTCCGCATGCTTCGCCACCAGCCGGTAAAGCTTGTTGAGAAATCGCGACGAGCCTTCAATCGCCTCTTCGCTCCACTCCAAATCCTTTTCCGGCGGCGCCGCGAACAGCGTGTACATCCGGCCCGTATCGCATCCGTATTTGTCCGCCATTTCGATCGCGCCCACCACGTTCCCGCGCGATTTCGACATGGCCACTCCGCCCTTCTGCACCATCCCCTGCGTAAACAGCCGCGTGATCGGCTCGCTATGATTCACCAGGCCCAAATCGCGCATCACCTTGCAGAAAAACCGCGAATAAAGCAGATGCAAAATCGCGTGCGTGATTCCGCCCACATATTGGTCAATCGGGAACCAGTACCGCACAACCTCTTTGCCAAAGGGAGCGCGGTCGTTGTGCGGATCGGTGTAGCGGTAGAAATACCACGACGAATCCACGAACGTGTCCATCGTGTCCGTCTCTCGCCGCGCCGCACCGCCGCATTTCGGGCACGTCGTGTTCACAAATTGCGGGTCGCTCGCCAGCGGCGATTGACCTTGCCCGGTCAAGCGTTACATTCTCCGGCAAACGCACCGGCAATTGATCGTCCGGCACCGCTACGATTCCATCCTTCTCGCAATACACCACCGGAATCGGCGTACCCCAATACCGTTGCCGCGAAATCCCCCAATCCTTTAGACGATATGTCGTTTCGCCTTTGCCGAATCCCTTCGTAGCTGCGTCCGCCGTCATTCGCACAATCGCTTCGTCCGAAGTCAGCCCGCTGAATACGGCCCCGAATTCACCAGCCGTCCGTACTCCGTGTACGCCTCGTTCATGTGGTCCACCTTCAACGGCGGACCTTGCGCCGGTTGAATCACGATCTTCACCGGCAGGTTATATTTCTCCGCGAACTCGTAATCGCGCTGATCGTGCGCCGGAACCGCCATCACCGCGCCCGTTCCATATTCTGCCAGCACGAAATTCGCCACCCAGATCGGCACCTGTTCGCCCGAAAACGGATTCATCGCAAATCTGCCCGTGAAAAATCCTTCTTTCTCCGCGGTCGCCAGGTCGACAGCCCTCAGATTCTTCTGCCGCATCGCCTTGAGCTGCGCTTCCATCGCGCCGCGCCCCGGCACGCCTTCGAGCAATTTCTCAAGGTCCGGATGCCACGCCGACAAAACCACCGCCGACACGCCGTAAATCGTGTCGACGCGCGTGGTGAAGATTTCGAACCCGAGGCCATCGGTCTGCGCAACGCCAAATCGCACGCGCGCGCCGCGCGATTTCCCGATCCAATTCCGCTGCATGACCAGCACGCGCTCGGGCCAGCCGCCTTCGAGCTGCCTCATGTCCTCGAGCAATTGATCCGAATACTTCGTGATTCGCAGGAACCACTGTTCCAATTCCTTGCTTTCCACCTGCGTCGTCTCGTGGCGCCAGCAGAAGCCGTCGATCACTTGCTCGTTTGCCAGCACCGTCTGGCATTGCGGGCACCAATTCACTTTGCTCTTCTTGCGGTACGCAATTCCCTTTTCGAGCATGCGCAGGAAGAACCACTGGTTCCACCGGTAGTATTCCGGCTCGCACGTCGAGATTTCGCGCCGCCAGTCGTAGCTGAACCCGAACCGCCGCAGCACCCTGCGAAACTCGGCGATATTTGCGTTCGTCCACTCGCGCGGATGCGTGTGATTCTTGATCGCGGCATTTTCCGCCGGAAGCCCGAACGCGTCCCAGCCCATCGGATGGAGCACGTTGAATCCGCGCATCCGCTTGTACCGCGCCACCGCGTCGCCGATCGTGTAATTCCGCATGTGGCCCATGTGCAGCGTGCCCGAAGGATAGGGCAACATCTCGAGCAAATAGTATTTCGGCTGCGACGCGTCGCCGTCCTTGGCGTCAAACGCGCCCTGCTCCTCCCACACCTTCTGCCACTTCGCTTCAATCCGCTGTGGATCGTATTCAGCCACTCTGTCCGTCACCCTTTCGCGCGTCGTTTACAGTTGATCTCGGTCCTGACCGTGCGTTGCTTCCTCTGTGCCCTCAAGCTTTTCTCAGTGCCCTCTGTGTTCAGCAGTTTCTTTCGATCTTGCCTTCCTCTGCGACCTCTGCGTCTCTGCGGTAAAGTTTTTACCGGGCCTGCTTCGTCTTGCGCGCGCGCTTTGTCGCGACGCTTTTTCCTCTACTTCCTTTCCCTCCCCTTCCTCCTCTACCTCCCGCTTTCTTCTTTCGCGGCTTCATCCCATCTCTTCCGCTAGCCACTACGGTCTTCCCCACCAGCTCTCCACAGCGTCGCGACGTTTCGCCTATCGTCGCCCGGCTTGTCGATCGGCGTCTCCGCAATGAACGCCTTCCCCGCGAG
Organism: uncultured Acidobacteriota bacterium; assembly: GCA_963737205.1. Classification (GTDB taxonomy): domain Bacteria; phylum Acidobacteriota; class Terriglobia; order Acidiferrales; family UBA7541; genus Palsa-295. The sequence goes on from CAVTRV010000002.1 coordinate 145,640, forward strand.
CATCGGATGATTCAGAATCCTCTCGAAAGCCTCCAGCCCAATTTTGCCTTTCCCGATATGCTCGTGCCGATCCACCCGCGACCCCAGCGGCGTCTTCGAATCGTTCACGTGAACCACAGGTACGCGCGCCAACCCCACCGTGCGGTCAATCGCTTCCAGCGTCGCGTCGAGTCCCTCCGCTGTGCGAATGTCCCAGCCCGACGCGAACGTGTGCGCCGTGTCGATGCACACTCCCAGCGTCAAGTCCGTGCTGGCATCCAGAATCGCTTTCAGCTCCTCGAACCGCGACCCCACCGACGTCCCGTGCCCCGCCGTATTTTCCAGCAATATCTGCAAGTCGCCGAGCCGCAGGCCGCGCGCCGCTTGCCGAAGCCCTTGCGCGATCGCCGCAACCGCCGCCTCTTTGGTGCCCTCGCGCCCGCTTCCCGGATGAGCCACCAGGTAATCGGCTCCCAGCGCCGCCGCCCGAACCAGCTCCTGATGAAACGCCTGCACCGACCGCGTCCGCAGCACCGGATTCGGCGACGCCAGGTTGATCAGGTAATTGTCGTGGACGACCAGCGGACCCAGCCCCAGTTCCTTGCGGCGTGCGCGAAACCGGGTCGCATCGGCTTCCGAAATCCGCAACGGCCCTTGCGTCCACATCCGTGGGCTGGACGAGAAAATCTGCAGCGCGTTCGCCCCCAGCCCGTGCGCCAGTTCGAGCGCGCCCACAATGTCACCTGCAATGGATGTATGAATCCCGATTCGGATGCTTCCGTCTTTCCAGGCAGGAATTTCAGGCGGAGGAGGCGGTTCTGGACGATACTCGTCGGCGGCGTCGAAGGTCGGTATAATTCTCTGTTGTTCTTCCGCCATTCCCTCAGGTTGTCCAGTGTTGAACCACCCATTTTATCGGATTCGCGCAGAGCGTGCAAACACCGAACTCGCGCGACTCCAGGACGGGCTGCAGCCTAGCTGCAGGGGGATGGACGAAAAGGAGACTGACCCCAGTCGCGGCGATTCACATCGCGCCATTCTTAGTGCTATGATTGCCTCGTCGGACCTGCACGTGACGTTCTTCGGTTTCTGGCTTATCTAGGGCGCGGTAGCCAAGTGGCAAGGCGAAGGTCTGCAAAACCTTTATTCGGCAGTTCGATTCTGCCCCGCGCCTCCAATTTCTCGGTCGTACGAATGCTTTTGTAGCGCCGGCGTCCCGCCGGCTCCTGGGCATCTCTTCCTGGTTCGGCAGCGTCTCATTGCAGCGTCTCTCGCGCATGAAGTAGACTCGTAGTTTCGCCCCACTCACGGAGCCATTCATGCTGGTAGTCATGCAGTCCCATGCCACCGAAGACCAGGTTCGCGCCGTTTGCCAGCGAATCGAGTCGCTCGGCTACAAGGCGCTGCCCGTTCCCGGCGCAGGACGCACGGCGATCTGCATTACCGGCAATCAGGGCGCCGTGGATATTGGCTCGCTCGAAGCGATGCCGGGCGTCATCGAATGCATCCCCGTCAGCAAGCCCTACAAGCTGGTAAGCCGCGACGTCAAGCTCGAAAACACCGTCGTCCGCATTCCCACGCCTTCGGGCGACGTCAGTTTCGGCGACGGCGCGATCGGCCTCGTCGGCGGACCCTGCGCCGTGGAAACTCGCGAGCAGGCCTTCGCCGTCGCGCGCGGGATCAAAGCCGCGGGAGCGCGCCTCTTTCGCGGCGGCGCTTACAAGCCGCGCACGTCGCCTTACAGCTTTCAGGGGCTTGGCGAACCGGGACTGAAAATCCTCGCCGAGGTGCGCGACGAATTCGGCCTCGGCATCGTCACCGAAGCGATCGACAACGAATCGCTCGACCTCGTGGAAAAATACGCCGACGTGATTCAGATCGGCGCGCGCAACATGCAGAATTTTTCGCTTCTGAAGCGCGCAGGCCGCTCGCATAAGCCGGTGCTGCTGAAACGCGGGATGTCCGCCACGCTCGACGAATTCCTGATGGCAGCCGAGTACGTGATGTCCGAGGGCAATTACAACGTCATCCTCTGCGAACGCGGCGTGCGCACGTTTTCCGATTTCACGCGCAACACGCTCGACCTCAGCATCGTGCCCGCGGTGCAGCGGCGCAGCCATTTGCCGATCGTCGTCGATCCGAGCCACGGCACCGGCAAACGCCACAAAGTTCTGCCGCTTTCGCGCGCGGCCATTGCGGTCGGCGCCGACGGCCTCCTCGTCGAGGTCCACCACGATCCCGACCGCGCCCTCTCCGACGGCATGCAATCGATCCTGCCCGACGAATTCGCGCAGCTCATCGTCGAAGCCCGCGAAATCGCCGCCGTCGTCCACCGCACCATCAACTAGCCCCAACCACTCCATTCCAGACCAGCGCCGTAGGCGCGACACTCTACACCTAATCCGAACCTCTGTATCTTGACATCAAGATAATTGAGCGTTTACACTGGCCGGGTCAACCGGTAAGAAGTTTGGACTCGGGGGACAAGGAGGGGACAAATGGCGCGTTACGGAAACGACGAATCGAGCGCAGATGAGCCGGTCAAGCGCAACGAGTCGCTGCGTCGTCGTGAGCTCCTGACGCGAGGCATCGCCTTCGCCGGCGCCTCGAGCGTAGGGTTCGGTTTTGATGAGACGGCCACCGCCGCCCCACTCGCAAAGCCAGAATCGGGGATCACCGCCGGTTCTGCGTCCGTAGATGCAAAGAGTGAAGCAAATAAGATTGCGTTCGACAAAATCGGAAGTGGAGAGAAAGTCCTGCTGATATCGGGTTTCCCGCAAACGCGCAAGTCGTGGAATAGATTAGTTCCGCTGTTATCCCCAAAGTTTCAGACCATACCGGCCGACTTACCCAGTTTCGGAGACTCGGGAATACTTTCAGCCCCGGCGACAACCGAAAATGTCGCGAGAGTCTTTCATGAGTTCGTCGTAGCGAATCTTGGCACGCCGCTGCACGTCGTGGCTCACGATTTTGGCGCGTGGGTTGCGTACAGCTGGGCGCTTCTCTTCCCCGCCGATTTCAAGTCGCTCACTCTCATCGAAGCAGGGATTCCGGGCGTCACCTTAACGAACGACATTCAACTTTCCGACTACAAGAGAAAGTGGAACTTCATATTCCAAATGCTTCCCGATTTGCCCGCCGAGCTCACCAAGGGCAAAGAGGACATCTACGTCGGATGGTGGTTCAAAAATAAAGTGCACAATCCGGGAGCCGTCCCTGCGCAAGACGTAGCTGCCTATGTGCAAGCGTACGCGCGAGAGGGACGCATGGACGCGGCTTTCGACTATTGCCGCAAAATCGTCGAAGACATGGAGTTCAACAAAAAACAGTTCAAGAGCAAACTCCCCATCCGTCTCCTGGCAGTCGGCGGGCAATATTCGATTCCGAATATGGGAGAAGCGCTCCAACCCTACTTTGAGAACGTGACGTCCGTGGTGATCCCCGATTCAGGCCACTTTGTTCCGGAAGAACAGCCCGAAGCGCTTCGCAAGGCTCTGATGGCTTTCTTGTGAGGCGCAAAGACCACTATTCGAAACGAACTCCACCCGCCGGTAAGAGGTAAACATCATGTCAACTTCACTGAGCAAAGGCTTGCCCGAGACTCTGAAGAGCTTGCAAACGCGGCCATTGTTCGTTTTGCGCGAGCAGGTGCCGCCGCTACTGGTCGTTGGTCAAACTCCCAACGCCTTCCGTCGCATCGGCATCGTCCAGGGAGGCTCTTTTGAGGGCGACCGGTTGTCCGGCGAGGTAGTTACTGGCAACGACTGGCAGGCCGTTCGCACCGACTCCTGCATTAAGCTAGACGTGCGGCTTGTCCTAAGAACGACGGACGGGGCCTTGATCGTCGTGACTTATCAATGCTTGCGCGCTGGTCCGCCAAGCGTCATCGGGAAACTTGACAAGGGTGAGACCGTCGACCCGGCGAGCTATTATTTCCGGATGAATCCGATGTTTGAGACCAGCGCTCCAAAATACGATTGGATGAACCGGATCATCGCAGTCGGCATCGGCCACCGGCTACCCGATGGCCCCATTTATAGTATCTTTGAGGTTCTTTGATGCCCAAAGCGTGGTCGCTGGGAGGTGTCTATGACGAAGCCGACGAGCTTTGAAGCGGATATTCGTCCGCTCTTTACGGACCGAGACATTCAACACATGATTAAGGCTTTCAACCTGGGAAGTTACGATGACGTCAAGAAGCACGCTGGCGCCATCTACAATCGCATTCGTGGCATCGGCGGCGCGCTAATGCCGCCCCCGCCGCCAAACGGAGAAGGTCCCTGGCCTCAATCCCAGATCGAACTTTTTGCTAAATGGATCGCGGACGGCTGCCTGCCTTAGACGGACCCGTGATGAGCCGGTCTAGAACGCCCGTGATGAACCCGCCGTCATGAAAAAAATTGAGGGGATCAATCCCGACGCAAAGCCAACCGGAACCGGATGCGAGGAGTGCCTTGCGACGGCCGGTTGGTGGCTTCACTTGCGCCGATGCGCTGAATGCGGCCACATCGGATGTTGTGACAGCTCACCGGGGCAACACGCCGAAAAGCACGCGATCCTCACTGGGCATCCCATCGTGGCCAGCTTCGAACCTCTTCAAAACTGGTTCTTCGACTACAGAAAAGGAAGAATCGTAAAAGGAATGAGGTTGGCGCCGCCGCGGTCGCGGCCCGCGAGTCAGCCATCTCCAGGTCCCGAAGGCAGAGTGCCCGTTGACTGGCAGTCACTGTTGCACGACTTAGTGTAGGCCGCCCGAAAGTTTTTTCGAAGCTATCTGGCTCCGTTGACATCCTGGGCCGTGAAGCGATCCCGCACCGCTTGTCATCCCGAATCCCCGCGGTTTGTGCGGGGTGAGGGATCTGCTTTTCGTTCTGGAGCCCTCTGGACCTAGGATCTCAACAGAGTAGATAGGCTCTGGTCAGGTAAGCACCACGATTTTGCCGCCTGCTTTGTTTTCTTCCATGCATCGATGAGCCTCGACGATCTCATCGAGATGAAACACCTTTCCGATTTGCACCGTCAGAGTGCCAGCCGCGATTTGTGCGGCTAAATCCTCGATTGGAGTACGCATGAAGTCTTCGGATTCCCCGGCATACACCGTGAGCCTCACCGCCGTTGGAATCGCTTCCATCGGGGCGAAATTGTCGAACGACCATTTGTTCCCGACGATTCCCGTCATGCAAACAACGCCGCCTTGTTTGGCGCAACGCAACGAATCGAGCAGCGTAGTCGTCCCGATGAGTTCCAAAACCTTGTCCACTCCATCGGGATGCTTCCTTTTCACAGCTTCGGCAATTGCGCCGGTATCGATCAGAACATCGTCCGCTCCGCTGGAACGAAGCAGATTCTCGCGATCCGGATTTCGCGTCGTCGAAATCACCAACGCGCCATGCTTCTTCGCGATCGCTGCAGCCGCCAGTCCCACAGACGTAGTTCCGCCGCGGATCAGCAGACGCTCGCCTTTTTGAAGAATCAACGATTTGAACAGCGAGCCCCAAGCCGTCTGGAGCATCTCCGGGATAGCGCCAAATTTCTCCCACGGCAGTTGCGTCTGCACTGACTGCACTTGATTTACGGGCACGCAGGTGTATTCCGCGTAGCTGCCATCAAACTGCCGGCCAAGGCCCCCCATAGCCGTCGCAACGATCTCGCCTTTGCGAAACTTCCCCCCGGGCGCCTCCTCGACGAGCCCGACCGCCTCGATCCCGAGGATTCGAGGGAAACGCACGTCCGGAGAGTGACCTTGGCGCGTAAAAAGCTCCGACCGGTTCAATCCGAAGGCTTGGACGCGGATAAGCACTTGGTTCTCGTCCGGTCTCGGAATCGGGCGGCTTTCGATTTTGAGCACCTCCGGTCCGCCTGGTGCGTACATGACTGCTGCCTTCATAGTCGTCATTGAGATGAGCCTATTTCGATAACTTCATTTCAAATTTGAAATCTGCTCGCCTTCTCTGTGTTCCTCTGGACTTTCTCTGTGGCCTCTGTGTTAATCCTTTGCCTTTTCTGAAATCTGAAATGTCCACTTGAATTGGGATCTCTGCTTTTCGCTTTCGGAGGCCGCTTGACGTAGAATCTCGACAAAGCCATTTGAAATCTGCTCGCCTTCTCTGTGTTCTTCTGGACTTTCTCTGTGGCCTCTGTGTTAATCCTTTGCCTTTTCTGAAATCTGAAATTTCCATTTGAATTGTGATTCGTCCGAGTTTGCGTTATTTTTTCGGAGGGTTGGTCGGTGAGAAACTGTAGCGCGCGATCTTGAATTTTCCGTCGTGTCCCTTGCGGAAAAGGAACAACTCCTGGTTTCCTTCGGCACTCACCCCTCCGGTCGCGTGATTCAGCGTCTGGCCGGCCGAATTCGTTCGCGCAAAAACCCACTCCGGACTTATCTCCACGATCTCCGCAACGTTGAATTTCACAGTCAGCTTGATAGCCTTGAAGACGGCATCGTAGGCTTTGCGCACTTCTGCCAGACCGACAGCCGACGGACTGTACGGGGGCATAAAGACGCCGTCGTCGGCATAGAGCGGCATCACCGCGTTGGTGTCGGACGAATTCAGAGCCACGTTGTATGCGGCCAGCACCTCAGCCACCGCTTTCTCATTCTGGGTCATGGAATACTCCTCTTGATGTCAAGGTATATCAGTCTGCTGAGATTGTCCAGCGCTTGGAGGCTGTCGGCGTGGATTTCGCTTCTAGAACGGACCATCCTGGCGAGAGGACTCTCGTTCAGGCGTATCCACTGAGCTTCTGGGAAACGCTAGCGCTCGCCGCGGCCAGACTCCGTGTCATCTTCCGGCTCTTGTTTTCCAAGACGCTTCAGCAACTCGACCAGCACGCCACGTTCTTCGCGGGAGAGGACTCGCATCGCCTTTTCCATGTTGCGTTCGTGCTGGGCGTAGGCCTTTTCAATCAGGCGTCGTCCCTTCGCCGTCAACTCAACGATCCGCACTCTGCGATCCTCAGGATGATTCTTGCGGACTACCAACCACTTGGCTTCCATCCGGTCCACGGCGGTGGTGATCGAACCCGTCGTCAATTCCACTTTCTCGCCGATGACGTTCACCGGCAAAGGCCCCTTGTGCAGCAGGGCTTCCAAAACGCGGAAGTCGGAATCCCCGAGACCCACATTCTTCTTGCTTTCGTCGCCCTTCGCATCCATCGCACGGTAGGCCTTCCACAACACCAGAAACACGTGAGTTGCTTCGGTCTTTTGACGTGCCGCTGTGCGTACAGGCATGAATGGCATTGTACGGCCTTCGAGAGACTTTTCTTAAACTATCTTGGCCTCAAGATGTGTATTCGTCTAGCGCGTGCCCACATCCCACTCCGCGTAAACCAAAACTGTGCGGCAGTGGCTCGCGGCCCATATGTCCACACCTTCCAATTTCGTGATCCAGCGTCCCCTGATTTCGTTTGCACACTGATCCACTTCGCTGTTGATAACAACACTGGCGATGGCCCAGCCATTTTCCGCACCATACTTCTGCATGGCTCGCGCCTTCAGGCCTTGATGATCTTCCCCAAGGATGCGCGCCATAGTGTTGTACACGTCGGTGACGTAGCTCTTCGCAATTTGAACGTCCTCATGTGTGGCGGGGGTGCCGTGATGGCCCGGCACCATAATGTCGAAGTCCATGGCTTGGAGCTGATCGAAGAGCTTTAGGTACTCGTGCATGTTCATCGTCAGATCAAGGCCCATGAATGGCGTGGCCCCTGACGAGAACGCATCGATGGCAATCACGAATTTCTTATCCGGAATGGAGATGAGCAAATCGCCCTCGGGCGAGTGCCAATAGCCCACTTTCATATCGGCCGTCAAAGAACCTAGTTTCAGCGTGTCATGGTCTTTGAATGAGCGCGTCGGCACTGGTCTGTGCGGATCTTGCATCTCACGCAAAAAGTCGGCCGTGCCGCTCTCCGCCAAAATCTCCATCTTGGGATTCTGTTTCCGAATCAGTCCCGCCCCACCAATGTGATCCACGTGGACGTGTGTGTACACGAGTTCCACGATGGGCTCGCTCGTTTTTTCCGCCACGGCTTGCCCGATGTGTTGTGCAAGCGAAGGGGGAGCATCGAACAGAACCACACCTTTCCCGGTAGTCACGAAAACGGATTCGTAGGCGCCCTCGGTGATCATGAAGACGCCAGGTTTCAGTTCCTCCACGAAGTAGCCCTTCTCCGGATCGATCACAGGCGACTTCGCTTTCACCTGCGGCAGTAGTGGCACGTAATCAGGCAGAGTGTCGGTCGTTTGCGCTCGTACAGTCGTGCCAAGGCAGAATCCCAAAAAGCAAATGAGCAGCGCGATCCCTTTGCAGCTATATCTCATCATTCTCATCCTCAGTACTTGTCGTTCCAGCGGACGTAGCGGATTGCCGCGCGTATCTGGCTGTCCATACCGGCGACTATGAAGCACAGATATCTTGATGTCAAGATATAATGCCTAGCACAGCCTTAGCCTCTGGTTTTTGGGAGTACGCCAGCCCAGAGGGGACGGTCCTCGGTGCTCCCAGGTCAATCAGTACACTTTGCCGCGAGTCAGGGCCGTGATACTTTTCTGGCGGACGTTCGTTGCGAAGGTGGCTCGACGATGAAGCGGAGCTGGAATTGGCGATTGTGGGCTGGGTTCGCGCTGGCGCTTGTGGGCGTCGCAAGCTATCAGTATTTCTTTGTCCGGTTTGCGGTGACGCGGGATTTTCCGTGGGCCAATTTGATCCTGTTTGCGCTCGCGGCTTTTCTGCTGATTACCGGGCTGCGGCGCGCGTTCCAGCAGCCGGAGGCTTATCGCGGCAAAGTGAGCGGCCCGATTCTCGCGTCGCTCAGCACGCTGCTCGTTGGCCTCTTCCTCTTCGTCGTCTTCTACATGGCGCGGCAAGTTCCGGAATCGCGCGGCGCCCCAGCCGTGGGTCAGATGGCGCCGGACTTCACGCTGGCGGACGAGAATGGCCAACCCGTGACGCTCTCCGCGCTGCTCGCTTCGCAGTTCAGCACGAATGACTGGCCGGCGGTTGGAGAGCCACGCGGGAACACTGCCGGGGCGCTGCTCATCTTCTATCGGGGATACTGGTGACCCGCGTGCAACTCCGAGTTACGGAGCTTCCAGCGCAAGTTACCCGAGTTCAACGCCCGCAGAATTCGCGTGGTGGCGATCAGCGTGGATCCGCCGGATGTTTCGCGGCGTCTTCGCGACCAGGCGCATTATTCGTTTCTGTTCCTGGCGGACGATAAGCTGGCGGCGATTCGGCAGTGGGACCTCGTGCACCCGCACGCCGGCCCGGACGGCGCCGACATCGCGCGCCCGGCTGAATTTCTGCTGGACTCGAACGGGAAGGTCCTGTGGCGGGACCTGACGGATGACTTCTTCGTTCGCGTGCGGCCCGAGGAAGTATTGCGAGCGGCGGATGCGGCGAATGGGCGGTGATAGGGAGTCACGCGTTCGCGAGGGCTTATATCCCCAGCCTGACTAACGGTCGGAGCGCAGGGAGTGGCCGGTCACAACGCGCTCATTGGCTGGACACTTCCAGTTTTTTCAGCACGTCACGGGCATTTTCATTTTGAGGATTGAGGTCGAGTGACTTCTTGTAGTTTTCGACGGCCAGCGCCTTGTCGCCTTGCTTCAAATACGCCTCGCCGAGCGAGTCGTACACGTTTGCATCCGTGGGGAACTGTTCGACGTTGAGGCGGAATATCTCCACGGCGCCTTTCGTGTCCCCATTGCGCAGCAGTTCATAGCCCATCGAGTTTAGCTGCAGGACGTCAAAGTCATACTTGTCCGGCGCGTTCCGGCGGAGCTCACGGTACCGCGCCATGGCCTCTTTCACACCCTTCGAACGATAGGTCCCGCACAGAACCGCGCGAATGTCGATATTCGGACACTCAATCTGTGTGTTCCCCGCACCCCACCTTCTCCACAAACAAAGCAAAGACGCAATGAATGCGCCTCCATTGGAGCTGTTGGTCATAATCACGATGCCGTCACCAGTGGACGGCACAATTTGATAGAAGCTCTCCCATCCCCGGTTCGATCCCCCGTGCCCGATTCCAACCTTCCCGAGAAACTGCGCCGGGCGCACCGTGTAACCGAATCCGTATTGTGGTTCGGGTCCAAACGGGTCGCGATCCGCCCACTGTGAATTCGGAGCCGGGGATTGCATCTGGGCGATACTCTGTTCCTTCACCACGCCCCGCCCTGCTGCCTCACCTGCCGGACCTCGCAGTCCCGCCGTGGCAAATTTGGCCAGATCGTGTAGCGTCGTAGTAAGTCCAGCGGCTGAAAGCTCGTTGTAACGCTGAATCGCGATCGCGTTCCCGAGACCATCGTACGGTGTGGCCATCAACTGCTGAGATTTCGGCGGCAGCCCATACTGACTGTTCGGCATCTGAAGAGGCTGAAAAACGTTCGCTCTCATATAGTCCTGAAATCGTTGGCCAGAGACTTCCTCAATTAGGAGCTGAAGAATGGCGTAGTTCGCTCCCGAGTAGTGGAAACCAGAGCCAGGTGCAGCCACCACTCGCACTTCTCCCGTCCCAGTTTTGCCGGAAAGCGAATCCTCGATCGGTGGAAGAGGGCTCCCTGGATCCCATCCATGAAAATCATGATTCGAAATGCCGGAAGTGTGGCTGAGCAGCCGTCGTACCGTGACTTGACTGTTGTCGAACGAAGACGCAGGCAGGTGCCATCGCTTGAGGTAAGAATCAACAGGGCGGTCCAGATCCACCTTGCCTTGGTCCACGAGCTGCATGACCGCCCAAGCCGTGGGCGACTTCGAAATCGAGCCGACGTTGAAGACTGTTTCGGCCGTGACGTGTGTCCCACTGGCAACGTTAGCAAAACCATAGCCGTGCATCCAGACGACTCTACCTTTCTGAATCAGCGCGACCGCAGCCCCAGGTACCACATATTCCCGCAGAAGGTTGGGCGCTGCGGCATCTACCGTAGACGTGAAAGAGTGCGTGTCTTTCCGCTTGGCGGTTGCAGTGCTAGACGGTTCACCGGACGGTTTTGCGGTCTGGCCCTTAGTGCTTGCCGCTGGAAGCATCGCAAGAAGAAAAAGGTACGACCATAGGAGGGATATTCTCATGCTGGTGAATACGAGACTCCTACAGTTTTGTTCCGCACGATGCCTCGTCGTCCGTGCGAACCTGAAGGATTGTGGCATGGACGCTGACTTTCTCTGTTCCACTTTGGCTCCCCACATACCCTGGCTCATCAAGAATTGGCCAACACCCGGGTAGAACTCGAATCCGATCTCGAAGAGTGAGCTGGCGGTTTGGCATCAACGGACAGGACCGCGCGCGCGTTCCATCCCCTGAGGTTCGGTCTGATTCCGGCTGAAGCCTTCCATCACAAACAAATGCACTGCCAATTGGACACCCAGCCGTTCAAATGGTCTTGAGCAGCAAGTGCTCTCTCTATTCGGCCCGCTTTCTCTTTTTGCTGAACCTGCGTGTCGGCTCGCGCGCCGCTGCGCCATCAAAACCAGCCCCCGGACGGCACGCGGCCATTGAGGCGCAGATATGTTACGAGATTTCCGTAATGCAAGGCGTCATGATTTCCGACTTGCGTCAAGATGAACATCTTGTTCGTCTTGGCGCCGAAGAAGTCCGCCGGGTCATTGAGGTGCGCATCGGTGAACCCGGAGTACACGCCATCGCAGTAGTCGAACGCGCCTTTAAGGTAGGCGATGACCTTGGTCTTCGAAACCTCCAGGGGAGCTGCGGCGGAGGGCGCTTCACCCTTGACGTTTGAACACAAAGTATAGGATATAGCCGCCACATGAATCAGGATCTCGGCAAACGAGCGAACGTCCTTCGTCGGCCGATAGCTGTACTTGGACTCTGGCATCGCGTCCGCCGACTTCATGATCTTGTCCTGCATATTGCTCCGAAAAATGGAAAGCGTCGTCGTCAGCGGATTCGGCGCGTTGATCGGATTGGGCATGCCTTCTTGAGCGTTAGCCAAGGACGCCAAGACGGAAACAGATAGCAGGGCAATAGGAACCACGACGCGAGCAATGGATCGGAACATTTAAGAATCCTCCAACATGTTGTGGGTCATGCGAAATCCCGAACCGCAAATCCCGCCAATGCGTCAACATCGGCGCATTCCTGGGAGCACGTGTTCTTCCCACCGTCCTCACTCTCAACTCGCTGCGCTACCTGTATTTAGCGTTTTGTCGGCAGCGGGAACCATCCACCAGGTGTCCACTTGCGGGAAGGATCGCCGCGAAATCGGACATTCGCCCCCGTAGACTATCTGATTAAAGAAGTTCTCCATTTGGGCCTGTCCAGAATAGAAATCCATCGCTTATAATAAGGACGTCTATGGGAACGGAGAAACCGAAGGCCGACCTTTTGCCTGGAACGCTGGACATGCTCGTTCTCAAAATATTGCTGCGCGGCCATTTCCATGGCTATGCGATCGCCCAACTGATACAGCAATTGTCCGAGGACCTGCTGCGAGTCGAAGAAGGCTCTCTTTACCCCGCTCTCCACCGCCTGGAGTTGAAAGGCTGGATCGAGGGCGAGTGGAGCCTCTCGGCCAACAACCGGCGTGCTCGCTTCTACAAGCTGACTCCCAAAGGCCGTAAACATTTGAACGGGGAGTCGGCCCGTTACCGTCAGGTCACCGGCGCGGTCGCCCGGATTATGGGATTCGCATAAAGAGACTATGGAGATCGCGGGCTTGAGTTGGGGTCGTTTTCGACGGCCGGGTGCCCCAGGCCTTCGGTCCTGAATTTGTCGTTGGCGAACACTCTGATCACAAGCTCCACCTCACCCAGTGAACCGAGACCGACAACTCCACCCGCGGGGGTGCCCCACGGTTCGTGGTTCTCCGAACCGTGGGTTCTTCCGCTCGGGGTCCGCCGGGTGCCCCAGGCTTCCGTTTTGAATTTGTCGTTGGCGAACCGTCTGATCGCAAGCTCCAGCTCACCCAGTGAACCGAGACCGACAACTCCACACGCGGGGTGCCCCACGGTTCGCGGTCCCGAGGCTTCGGGATCCGAACCGTGGGTCTTTCGGTCCCTCGGAATCGGCCTTGACACCGACACCGGCTTGGTACGGAATCCAAAAGACTGGCCGTGGAGCAGCTATCGCTTCTACATGAAAAAGTGGGACGGTGCTACTATCGATGGATATCGTCGAATAAAGAAAGACCCACCGTTCGAAAACCGAAGCTGTGAAAAAACCTTCGGGATGAAAATCGAATCGGACCGATTGCGTGTTTTTGTTGGGATGCTGCGTTTGTTCTTCGAAAGCCTTCTGGTCGTTCACCTTTTCTACTGATCGCTTTCAGGTGGCCGCGGGTGCTGGTTGGAGTCTGTTGAGGCGGATCCAATGCTGCAGGTTGTAGGTGAGGCAGACCCACAGCATTTCCATTTGTACTTTCCGAAGGCCACGCACGTGAAACTGGCGCAGGCCCAGCTTGCTCTTGATCCACGCATGGCAAAATTCCACAACTCTTCCGCGCCGACGATAGTTCGCCCGCGCTTCTTCGGTTTCCATCTTCTGCCGGAAGGCTTGAACGGCGGCGTTCTCCTCCAAACGTAAAATCCCTCGGCCGCGGCTTTGGTTTCCCGGGCAACATTCCGGTTTGCGCATACAAGGCTGACAGTCGCTGATTTTGGCCTCGTACAGATAGGTGACGACCCCCCGCTTCTTGTTGTTGTGACGTCCTTGGGGCCGCAGCAGCTTGCCCTCGGGACACAGGTAGCGATTCGTCTCGGGCTGAAAAACGAAAGCACTCGGAGGCAGCCGGTGGGGAGCGGTCCTTCCCGTGGTCGCGTCTTCTCGAGGCATACTCCCAAGAAAATCTATCTTTCGTTCGGCCATCTCTTCGATGGCCGCTCGCGTGGTGTAACCCGCGTCGGCCACCATTTGTTCCGGCTTTCGGTGCAACCGTTCTTCGATGCGTTCCACTGCGGGAACCAACTGACCCGTGTCGTTGGCTTCCTGTGTTACCGTTACGCCCACGATCAACCCGTGTGCCGCATCCGCGGAAATCTGCGCGTTGTAGCCAAGCGCCAATCCGCCATCGGGCAACTTCATCCTTCGCGCTTCCGGCTCGGTGATGCTGATGCGCCCCTTTCCCGGCTTCTTTTCCCGCAACTTTTCCAGCTCTCCAAGGGCTTTTCCCAAGCGCTCCTGCCGTTCCCGCTGCGCTCTGGCGCGCGCTTGCTTCACTCTCGGGGTGCCTTCGTCGTTCCGCGGGTCGCCCATCTCCGCCACCCGCCGCCGCGCACGATCCCAATGTTCCCGAATGCTGCTCTCCCACTGATAACTTCGAGGGCTCGCCGTTGCGCGAATCTTCGTCCCATCCTGCATCACTTGGTCTAGCGTGATCAGCCCCTCCTTGCTGAGGGCTGCTAATACCTGTGTGAATAGTTCGTCCAACTCTTCTTGCTTCTCCACGCGGAAGTCCGCCAGCGTGTGGTAGTTCACTTCGTCCAGTCCCGTCAACCATTGGAAAGCCGGATCAAACTCGCACCGTCGCGCCAGTTCCCGGGCCGATCCAATCCCCTGGGTGTAGGCATACACCCACAAGCTGATCAGCAGTTGCGGATCGAACGCCGGACGACCGCCTTCTTCCGCACTGCTCTCGATGGCTTGATAAAAGGCACTCAAGTTTAGCCGCCCCACCAATGCCCAAATGGCTCTCGCCAGATGGTCCTCCTCGACGAGCCTCTCCACATCCACCGCTCGCCAACTCATCTGCTTTCGGTTCACCGGACGGATCAACGGCTGCTTGCTTGTCGCATTTTCTTCGCTCATGCGCCGAGCATACCCAGCTTCACTTTGTTTTCAAGCGCTGATTGAGATTATTTCGGAAGGTTTTTTCACAGCTTCAAACCGCGAACGATGGGGCACCCGCGGGTTGGATTCGTTGGTCTCGGTTACTGGTTGATGTGAGGCTTACGGTGATGCGCGTAACTAACACCAAAAACAGAAAACCTGGGGCACCCGGCTGAAAACGTCATACCCGAATCTCGAAAACGACGCGTTCTCACGGAACACGAGAGTGAATAGGTCACAATAATGAGAAACTTCAAATTCGTGGCTGTCGTACTATGCAGCCTTTTCTTCGAGAACGCACTCTTCACGCCTACCCACGCACAGAAGAGCGCGTCTAGCTTCGTCATCGATCCCTCCAGACCCTACGCCTATCTCCAGTTCGACCATGTCGGAAAGCGCCAGCCCCTGTCACGACACGAACCGGACAGGGGACTCTGGCTCCGACTTGTGAACAACTGTCGCCTCCCAATTACGGTGGGAACCTTTGATAGCGAGACGGGCGGCGTGGGCATCGCTCCCTACGATGAAGTAGTTCCTGTGGACACACACGCCCTTCCAACCCCCTTCCCATCGAACCAAGACAAAAATCCGCCAAACAACGACGACGCGAATGAGCAAATCCCTGAGGGCTACCCCAGCGGAGAGATCGTTAACACCACGACAGTTGAGCCGGGAACCAGCCTGCTGCTCAGCCTACCGGCGAACCATGTGGGACCCTCCTGGTATTTGCAAATTCGATTTTATCTAAAGACTCCACACCAGGACTACTACGGTTCTGGGCCCTACAGCGTCGTTTCCTTCGGCATCTCAGATGTTCCGAAGCAGTTCCGCGATGCCGTAGGCCCATAGAAGCCTGATTAGATGACGTTGTCGGCTCCTTCTCCCGAGTGAACTTGGTAGCTGCTAACGACCAAGGCTCGGAAGAAAGGAGCCGAGCAATGTTGATTATAGGATGTGATTTTCACACGCGCTATCAGCAGCTTGGCCGGGTGCCCCAGGCTTCCATTTTGAATTTGTCGTCGGCCGGGTGCCCATGCGTTCCTACCTTCCTGAACTTGTTGTTGGCGAACACTCTGACCGCAAGCTCCAGCTCACCAATGAACCGAGACCGACAACTCCACCGGCGGGGTGCCCCACGGTTCGCGGTTTTCCGAACCGTGGGTCTTCCGGTCCCTCGGAATCGGCCTTGACACCGACGCGCCTTTGGCGCCTCCTCAGTTGAGCCTCCTCCTCGCGCCGCGCGATTCCCGGGTGCCCCAGGCTTTCATTCTTGAACTTGTTTTTGGCAAACACTCTGATCGCAAGCTCCAGCTCAACCAATGAACCGAGACCGACAACTCACCCGCGGGGTGCCCCACGGTTCGCGATTTTCCGAACCGTGGGTCTTCCGGCCCCTCGGAATCGGCCTTGACGCCGACGCGCCTTTGGCGCCTCCTCAGTTGAGCCTCCTCCTCGCGCCGCGCGATTCCCGGGTTCACCTTCAACTGTAAACTGTCAACTTTGAACCGCATCTCTGAACCGCATTCTCCCCAGTACTGGTCCTTGAACATCGACGGGTGGGCCGGGTGCCCCAGACTTTCCTTCTTGAACTTGTTGTTGGCGAACACTCTGATCGCAAGCTCCAGCTCAACCAATGAACCGAGACCGACAACTCCACACGCGGGGTGCCGGGTGCCCCAGGCCTTCCCTTTTGAATTTGTCGTTGGCGGATACTCTGATCGCAAGCTCCAGCTCACCCAATGAACCGAGGTCGACAACTCCACCCGCGGGGGTGGGGGTGCCCCACGCCGGGTGCCCCAGGCTTCCGTTTTGAATTTGTCGTTGGCGAACCGTCTGATCGCAAGCTCCAGCTCACCCAGTGAACCGAGACCGACAACTCCACACGCGGGGTGCCCCACGGTTCGCGCTTTTCCGAACCGTGGGTCTTCCGATCCCTCGGAATTGGCCTTGACGCCGACGCGCCTTTGGCGCCTCCTCAGTTGAGCCTCCTCCTCGCGCCGCGCGATTCCCGGGTTCACCTTCAACTGTAAACTGTCAACTTTGAACCGCATCTCTGAACCGCATTCTCCCCAGTACTGGTCCTTGAACATCGACGGGTGGGCCAGCCCCTGGCTCTGTGAGTTATAGAACTACTACCGTAACTTTGTAACTACCCATCTGGCGAATTTCATGCTACCATGACCTGTTTTTATGAGCTGCCAAATTGACAGTACGAGGGGGAGGAAGGAGCCGGAGTCGCCTGTACTTGCAGGCGCGCATAAAAGGAGAGAATTCTAATAACGAAACCGCGATTAGAAATCGACGCAAATGATTGAAAACATTCACCAGCGGCCCAATCTAATAAGCAGAAGGGAGGGGGGTATATTTTCGCGAAAGCGAAGCCAAGGCGAATACCGGGTTTACCCCCTGGCCGCTCGCCCCTCCCCCTCTACCCTCGCTCCTAATCGCAACAATTTACGATTAGGAATCGCCGCAACTGACTCAAAACAAAAGCCAACCGAAGTTCTAATCGAAACCAAAACGCCTTTTCGGGCGGGTTCCATGATATTCATCACATTGATATTCATGACGCTTCTTCGATGAAAATGCGGCTCAACTATCGGCTTGTGTTTCTGCTGGCGCTGCTCGCCGTGATTGCGGTGGGCGAGGTGGCCGTGGAGCTGCGGCCAGCGTTCCTTCGTCCGGGGCTGCACCTGTTCGCCTACGTCGCGAACACGGCGGACGGCACCATCACCGCGATCGACCTGATCAAGCTCGCACCTGTGGCAACGATCGCGGTCGGCGCCGGGCCGACGGGGATTCGCGCGCATCCGACGCGCAAGGAAATTTGGGGGCTTAGTTCCGGGCCAATTTCTGGAGCTGGGAGCTCGAGCGGCGGGTACGCGTGGATTCTCGACGCGAATACGAATCAGATTGTTGCGCGGATTCCCGTGGGCACGATGCCTTACGCGCTCGATTTCTCGCCGGACGGCGCGCGTGCGTACGTGGCAGCGCCCGGATCGAATTCCGTCGTCGCGATTGACACCGCCTCGCGGCAGATCGTCGCGCGAGCCCGCGCAGGGCGCGGCCCGTGGATTGCGCGCGTCTCGCCCGACGGAAAACTCGTCGTGGTGTCGAATCGCGACGACGCTACGGTCTCGATTCTCGACCCCGCTACGCTTGCGCCTCTCGGCGTGGTCACGACGGCGCCGCATCCAGAGCAAATCGCGATTCTGCCCGACTCGGCAAAGGCGTTCATCACCTCGGGCACCAGCGACCAGATTTCCGTGGTGGATTTGAAGCGACGCGTGCTACTGACGAACCTGGTGCTGGGCGGCACGCCCGACGATTTGATTCTGAAGCCCGATGGCGGCGAGCTTTACATCCCGTCGAGCGAATCGCACGGACTGCTGATCGTCAACACGGAGACGAACGAAGTGGGCGATTTCGCGCTGCTCGGCATGTCGCCCATGCACGGCGCTCTGGCACCCGAGACGGGGATGCTGTACGTGTCCGATTCCGCCGGCGGCGACGTGGTGCCCATTTCGGTGGACAGCCGTCAAGTGCTGCGCCCGATCCCGGTCGGGCAGGCGCCTGCCACCTGCGCGCTCGTGCCAGGCGGCGACGTTCTTCTTGTGGTGGACACGGCGTCGAACGATCTCGCCGTGATTCGCACTAGAATTGCGCAACCTTCGAGCGCGCTAGGCCCGCCGGGAAGCTTGATCACGCTGATTCCGGTCGGCCCGCACCCGCGCGACCTCGCGGTGAAACTTTTCTGATTTCCCGTCGCTGCTGTGTTTTCAATCTACGGTCAGCGTGAGAGGAAACGGTTGCGCGACTCCGTTCGCCGTGCCCGTCACGGTGATCGTGTAATTTCCCGCCGGCGTTCCCGGATCGCCTCCACCTCCGCCGCCGGTGGTATACGTTCCGCCGCCGCATGCCGCTACTCCACATCCGATGGCGCAAACAAACACGGCGATCGCCACGAGCCGCGAAGCCACGCTACGGCGCCGGCGCGTGGTGATAACCGCGAAAAGACTTGCCAGCCATGCGAGGACCAGAAGCACGAATCGCATATCTGTACGCCGAGCCCGCGGAGTTATTTCGTCGTGTGGCACGCGGAGAATCGCGGCATTCGGTCCCGCGGAGGTGCCGACGGTCACCGTGAACGGCACGAGCGTATTTCCGCCCACGCTTGCGCTGGTTGGCGTCACGGTGCAGGTGGCCGACGGCGGACAGCCGGTGTATGCCAGGGTGACAGTGCCGGCATATCCGTTGGCCGCGCCAACCTCGAGAGAGTAGTTGGCATTGTTCCCGGCGACGACGGTGGCTGTCGTCGTGCCATTCGCGGGCACGGCAAAGCAGATGCTGCCAGTCGCGGTCCCGCTCAACGCAATGGTCTGCGGGCTGCCGGGCGCGTTGTCGGCAATATTCAGGCTGGCGGTCCTTGCGGCCTGGCTGTTTGCGCACTGCGGGTCGAAAGTGATCTTGATGGTGCAGGTGCCGCCCGCCGCAACGCTCACGTTGCAGGTATCGGTCTCGGTGAAATCGCCGGCGTTTGCGCCGCTGAACGAAATCTTGGTGAGCGTCAGTGCGCCGTTCCCGGAGTTCGTCACCGTTATGCTGACTGGAGTGCTCGCAATTCCCGCCGCTTGGTTTCCGAAGTTGATCGCGCCTGCGGGCGCGAACGTGACTGCGGCTTGGGTGCCTGCGCCGGTAAGCGCGACGACTTGGGGACTGTTGGGCGCATCGTCGGAAACGCTGATCAACGCGCTCCGCGGTCCCGTGGCGGCCGGCTCAAAATAAACCTTCACCGTGCATGTCGCGTTCGCACCCAAGCTCCGTCTAGCGCAATTGTCCAACTCCGTGAAATCACTCGCGTTTGTACCAATCACAGTCACCCCATTTATCGTGAGCGCGCTCGCACCCGCATTCGTGATCGTAATTGGCTGCGGCGCGCTGGTCGTCCCAACGCTCTGTCCGCTGAAGGTGAGGGTCATCGGCGCGATTTGAATCGCCGTGGTTTGGGCGGTGCCGCTCAGCGCCACCGTCTGCGGGCTTCCGGCTGCGTTGTCGGCAAAGCTCAGAGTGGCCGATTTCGTTCCGGGCGTCTTCGGCGCGAAACTTACGCCCATCGTGCATGAGCCGCCGATTGGCACGCTGCCGCTGCTTGTGGGGCACGGCGTGTTGCCCGATGCAGCGAGGCTGAATTCAATCGCGTTCGTTCCGGTGATGCTGATGGTTGTCACGTTCAATGCCGCGCTGCCCGTGTTGGACAAGGTGACCACTTGCGTCTGGCCGGTCGCGGCAACCGACACGGTACCGAAATTGAGCATCACTGGCGCAACGGATGCGATAGCCGCAGCGGGCAGTCCCATTCCCGAAAGCGGGATTACCTGCTCCTGCTCCAGCTGCGAGCCTTGAACGTGATATTGGATTTCCACCTCGGCCTGGAACGATCCGGCCGATGTGGGCGCGAACTGATAGGAAATTTGGCAACTGCTCCCCGCCGAGAGCCAGCCGGGCCCGCGACGCACGCCCCCGACGCGCTGGCCGGTGGGAACATCGCCGCATTGACTCCGCCTTCCTGAACGCTGTCGATGAAAATCGAATCGCTCGCAGTGTTCGTGAGCGTCGCACTTTGCGAGTTGCTCACCGTGTTCGCGGTTTGATCGCCGAAATTCAGGCTGGCCGGCAGCGCGGCAAGCCCAACGCCAACGCCCACTCCGACCAACTCAAGAACTTGCGGATTGCCGCCGCACTGCGCGCCCATTTGTGCGTCGCAAGGCGGAGCGTCATCGGTGAACTGGACGAACGCTTCCTCTGGGCCCACCATAGTCGGCTTGAAGTTCACGTCAAAGGAGCAGACTACGGGTCCTCCTGGCGCGATCGTCGCTGGCTGGCACGGGCCTGCGCCACTCAGTGAGAAGTCGCCGCTGTTCGGCCCCGCGATTCCGAGGCTCCAGATGTGCAGCGGGACTTCGCCACCATTCTCCACGGCGACGAACAGAGTGTTGATCGAGCCGAGTGGCTGTTTCCCGAAGTTCAACGGGATACCCGGTGCCGCGAAGTACAAGCTCGGGAGTTGCTGTGCCGGGTTCTCCTGAATCTCGACGACGAACGCATCCGTCAATGCGGGCGATTGCTGGCAGCTTGCGCAGATCGGCTGAAAACCATTGGCGGGGCTTCCGGCCGATGGAAAATCGGCGGACGTCGTCTGCCCCACGACCCAAGCGTTGCCGGCCGGCGTCGAGCGCGATCCCGCTTCCCTGCGCACTCGCGTTCGCTCCTGGCGGCGAGGTGCCGCCGAGCGGCGTCGCATAGAGTAGCGAAGCCGCGCCGGCCGACGTAGTGTCGAGCTCCGCGACGAAAGCGTCGCCGTAGCCATTGAACGGCTGAAAATTATCGCGCCAGGGGAAATCCCACGAATTCGCCGTTCCCGCGAGGTAAACGGCGTAAGGGGCAGCCACGGAGATGCTTTGCCCCGCATCGGCTTGCGAGCCGCCCAGGTACGTGGAATACGCAAGCGATGGCACGCCGAGGGCGGTCTGAGCAACCACGCTCAGGAATGCATCATTCGTCAGCGAGGTCGCGTTCGCCGGCAAACTCATTCGGTATGCCGCGACGGTTCCGTTCGTGGGGAAATTTGTCGAAGCGGTGGTGCCGGTGACGTAGGCATTGGGCGGCGTGGCCGAATCCACAGCGACAGCAAACGCTTGATCCGAACCGCTGCCGCCAAGAAGCGTCGCGTAAATCAAATCGGACGCGCCATTGCCGCTGGGCGAAATCTTCATGAGAAACGCGTCGAACGCGCCGCCGCCGTAGGTTGGCTGAAGCGAATTCGTCACGGGGAAATCGGCGTTCGGATCGGAGGTGAAGCCCGCGATATAGGCGTTGCCAGTCGCGTCGACGGCCACGCCGCCGACACCGATTTGGCCGTCCAACCCCAGGTACGTGCAATACGTCACCTGCAAAGTGGTGCTCGGCTCGAACACCGCGAGAAATCCATCGGTCGTGGGGCTCATGTACGTCTGCCCGTAAGAACCTGCGGTGACGGGCAAGTTCGTCGAGTTCGTATCCGAAGCGACGAAAATATTCCCGGATTTGTCGAGCGCAATTCCTCCAGCGCCCTGGCTCGATTCCGCGCCGTTGCCTCCGAAGATTGTCGAGTAGAGGAGGTTCGCGCCGGTGGGGTCGATCTCGCTAACGGTGGTGTCATTCGAGCCGCTCGTGCGCGCGCTCGTGTCCGTCGCGGGGAAGACCGGAAAATCGCTCGACGTTGTGGTTCCGGTGACGGCGACGTCGCCTTTGCTATCGACGGCGATGAGCCCGCCGGCCTGGTTCGCGCTTCCGCCTAGAAACGTCAGGTAAACGAGCGAATTCGCCCCGGTCCGCGTGGGATCGATTTTCGCGATGAAAAATTCCGCGGCGCCGGCGCCGCCTGAGCCTATGCCGGGTCCGAGTTGCGCGGTTGTTGGCTCCGCAAACGTGGTGGGCGACGTGGTCGTGCCGCCGATATAAATTTTCCCGGTGGAATCGACTGCCACGCTGCTCGCCGTGTCGCTTCCCGAGCCGCCGAGAAAACTCGCATATGCCACGGAAATCGAAGGATCGATCACGAGCGCCGCCTTGGGATCGCGCCGGAGCGCGCGAAAGCCGATCGTTCCGTCAGCTTCGAGCACATACTCGCCGTCGATTCTCCGGCGTGGCGCTTTGTGCTCTGTGTCCTCTCTTGCTGTTGTCTGTGACCTCTGTGTTTCGCTTTCGGCGTGCCACTCCTCGAAAATTGTGGGCTTCTTCATGCGGAACTCGCTCGCACCGACTCGCATGACTGCTTCGCCGCTGGCTTCAACGTGGACGCGCGTCGCGCCGGTGAGAGACAGGCGCAGTTTTGAAACGTCAGCTCCCGGCCTCAGCCTCAAATCGTACTCAAGCCCCTCTTCGTTCCCGTAGACGACGATCCCCATTCCATTCGCCGTCGCTTCTGCGCGGGCAAAATGTGGGACGTGAGTCCGCCATTTTCGCGGATCGTTTCCGACGAAGTAATTGCTCTCCGCGCGTACTTTCGTCACGCCGCGCCATACCAGGCGGCCTTGCGCAAAGCGCAGCGACGCCACCGCTCGTTCCCGCGACCCGTCGAGCGCGCGTGGCGCCGACGCCGCGGCCAACTCGATTCCATCTCGAGTCAACGCGATTGCCAGCCCGTGACCTCGACCTACAAATTGGGCGGCGCCGGGAGCTTGCGCTACGTTCGGCTCAAAGGTGAGTGGTATGGAAAAGGGAGTGGAGGGCGAAGCGCTCCGAGCGAGACGAGCGTCGGTTCGAGCAGGTTGCTGCTTTGCGACAGATTTTGGTGAGGAACGACGAAGCGTCTTACTTTGACAGGAGAGAAGCAACGCCGCGATCAGGGCGAGCGCGGAAACACACGTCCGGTACCACATCGTATTCATTTAGGCCCTCCTCCGAAAGCGAGAGTCTCGCTTTCAGGTTGGGCGGCTCAAACGTCGAGCCAACTTCAATTAGTTTGGTTCCCAGGCCCGCGCGGAAAGTGAACGCGAAAAGGGAACGCGGCAACTATCTATCCGACGGATTCAAATGTCAATACATGTCAACTGAGCAATGATTTGGAAAGACGTCCATCAAGGGCAACATACCCTTTCGTCCTTTTGTGAGGGAAGGCAGCGGATTCGCTTGAGCCCGCAGCATTTATCTGGCACTGACCCGGAAAGCTAACGGATGAATCCGATTTCGCTGCCCACAAACAACCAGTCGGGAGCAAATTCTATTCGTGCCTCAACGCCACCATCGGATCGACGCGCATCGCCCTTCGCGCCGGCACGAATCCCGAGACCGCAGCCACAATCGCAATGAACGCAACGGCAACCCAAATCGACGCCGTGTCCGTAATCTTCAACCCATAAAGCAGGCCGGCCACATGATGCGACGCAATCTTCGCCGTCCCTAACGATGCACCAACGCCCAGCACCACGCCAGCGCCAACAAGCAACATCGTCTCGCGCAAAACCATCCCCAAAATATTTCCGGGCTGCGCTCCCAACGCCATCCGAATCCCAATCTCGCTGGTCCGCCGCGCCACGCTGTACGACATCACGCCGTACAGCCCCACGCACACCAGCACTAGCGCCAGCGTCGCGAAAAATCCCACAAGCTTTGCAAACAGCCGCTCCTGATACAGAATTTCGTCGACCTGCTGCGTCTGCGTTTTCACGTCGAAGAGTGGCAATCGATTGTCGATCGACGCGACAATCTGCCGCACCGATGGAATTAACGCTGTTGCATCCCCAGCCGTACGCACTTCGAAACGCATGCCCGGCATGTTGTCCATCTGTTGCACATAGGGATAGTAGACAGTCGGCGGAATATTTTGCCGCAGGCTCGTGTATTTTGCGTCTCCGACGATTCCGACAACCTCCATATCCACATTCCTCAGCGTGAAATGCCGTCCAAGCGGATTCTCGTTCCGCCAATACTTCCGCGCCAGCGTCTCGTTGACTAACGCCACCTTCAACGCACTCTCATCGTCGCGCGGACTCAGATCCCGCCCCTCCAGCAGCGGAATTCTCATCGTCGAAAGAAAGCCCTCGCCCACCGGCAGGACGGAGACGCTCGTGTTCTCATTGGGCCTTGCGCTATATCCGGGCACTTTAATATTGCCGAGCCACATGCTCCCACTCAGCAGCATAATCAACGACGAAGTCGCCGACTCAACGCCGGGCAGTTGCCCGACGCGACTCTGAATTTCGCGGCAGAGATCGGCGTACCGCTGCCCCTTATATCCCGCGTCTTTCGGCGAAACTCCGAAGAGCAGCAAATTGTCGCGCGAGAACCCGACGTTCATCGTTTCCAGATTCACCAGCGTCCGCACGAAAAGCCCCGCGCCGAAGAGCAGCACCACCGAAAGCGCCACTTGCGCCACCACGAGCGTCTTCGTCGTGTACATCGTGTCGCGGGTCGTCCCGAGCGTCGCGGTAGTTTGCTTCAGCGCCGGAGTCAACTCAACTCGCGTCGCACGGAGCGCTGGCGTAAGCCCGAAAAGAACTCCCGTGAGCACGCACGCGGCCACGGTAAACCCAAGCACGTTCAAATCGGGATGCACATCGATCAAGACCAGATTGTCTCCGTCCGGGATCATGGCCACCAGCGCATTGCATCCCCAATAAGCAAAAACGAGCCCGAGCAACCCGCCAAACGCCGAAAGCAGAACGCTCTCCAAAAGCAGTTGCCGAATCAATCGGCCCCGTGACGCGCCCAGCGCCAGCCGCACCGCAATTTCTTTCGCGCGCGCCGATGAACGTACGAGCAACAAATTCGCAACGTTCACGCATGCAATCAGCAGCACGATTCCCACGACGACCATCAAAATCGCCAGCGGCTTCGAAAACGTCCCTCGCAATCCGTTGAGCCCGCCACCCGCCGGCACCACTTCGAGCGCCGGTGGAACGAGTGGCCCCTTCGCCGCTTCCGGCTGCAACCCCTGCAGCACCGCCGGACGATAGATCACGTCAAGGTTCGCGCGCGCCTGCTCCGCTGTCACTCCCGGCTTCAGTCGTCCCATTAACTGAATCCACCACAGGTCGGTTTGGGCGAACGCCGATGTGCCTCGATTTGCTGGGTCTGCAACGTTCGGCACGATCTGCGGCTGCATCGCCATCGGCATGTAAAGATCCACCGCGCTCCCGGGTTGCAACCCAAAAAACCCCGGGGCCGCAACCCCGATGACGGTCACTGGCGCCCCGTTGGCCAAAATCTGGCGCCCTAAAGCAGACGTCTGGCCGCCGAAATGGCTTTGCCAATATCCGTAGCTGATAATCGCGACCGACTCCGCTCCGGCTGCATCGTCCCGGGAAACAAAATCTCGACCCAACACGGTCCGAACTCCGAGCGCGGAAAAATAATTGGACGTCACAAGTTGCCCTTGCACAATCTCCGCGTTGCCGTTCACCAGAACGCTCACTCGCCCCGCGTCCTTGAAAGCAAACAGCGCTGATAACACTTGATTGTGTTCGCGCATTTGCACGAACGCGGGGTATGGAAACTGCGTCGAGAGATCCCCGTTCGCGTCCCGCGGGAACTGCGTGTCAGGGGCAAGATTCAACGAAACCAGCTCTTGCGGATTTTTCACAGGCAGCATCCGCAGCATCACCGCATCGATCAGCGTAAAAATCGCCGTGTTCGCGCCGATCCCCAGCGCAAGAGACAAAACCGCGATCGTCGTAAATCCCAAATTATTGCGCAGCATCCGCAGTCCAAACCGCGCGTCTCGCGCACATGTCTCAAGCCACCGAAGGCCGCGCCGCTCGCGATAGCTTTCCTTGACTTGCTCAATCCCGTCGAGCGCAATCAGCGCCCGACGCCGGGCCTCTTCCGGCGCTATCCCGGCACGCAAATTGTCGTCAATGTGGAGTCGGAGGTGTGATTCGAGTTCGTCGGCGAGTTCGCGATCGCGGCCCCGCCTGTTGAACAGATCGCTAAAGCGCGATAGCCACGATCGAAGAGTTCGCATGAATCCTCCCTCCCGTCACTTCAAACGCAGAGAAAAGATGCCCCAGGGACATATGGGAATGCAATAGAAGAAGTATTTCTCGCCATGCTACCGCCCAAGACCGCACTCCCAGTGGACGAGTCGTCGCGTAACCGGACATTTGCGGGAAATGTCCAGTTACCGCGGCGGGCTCAATGGGTCGGCCCAACACTAGCTCAGAGTCCGCTTGCAGCGCTGCTCTCTTACGCTCATTGCTTCGTGTTCACTCGGCCTTCCATGCGAAATTTTCTTCGCCCAGGGCGATCGCTACCATACCCTCCGAGGGCAGCGCATCCACCGGCAATCCGCCCTTCCACAAGGCCACGCTGAACATCAGTTCCCCCCGCCTGCCATGCAAATCGAAAAGCTCGCGCGCGAAGCTGACCTCCAAAATCCTCTCGTATGCCGCGGTCACCAGTTGCTCAGGATGCAGCAAGCACGCCCCTCCCTGCTCGACCACGCAGCTCGCCAGCTTATTTTTCTCGAAGCCGAGAGTGACGCGCGTTTCGCGGGAATCCCACAGCGTCAAACGCAACTGGAACTCGGGCATCTCGGCGATGGCTTCGGGCACTGGATCGATGCGCAAAAACAGATGTTCCGGTCCGAATCCGTAGTAGCACGCGCTGAAAACGAAAATTCGGCCGTGCATCGCCGAGGTGTGAAGGTCGGTGGAGTAGAAACCCGCGCCGAGCCACTCGAAGTAGGTGGTCTCGCGGCCATCCACCTTCACATCGAGATAGGCCGTCGGCGTCTCGCGTTGCGCGCGTTCCAGCGCACGTTTGATCGGGTGCCCCAGGGCATAAGGCGCCTGCTCGCCGAGCGCGGAGTAGATCTCGGTGAGGTGCTTGCGGAACAGGACGTCGAATTCGGCATCGTTCGATGAAGCGTGTTCCGGGCCGTACCACCAGTTCCAATCGCTTCCCTCGGCGGCGAGCACCGATTCATACGCGCGCGCCAGTCCCGCGCGATCGGCTGCGGAACCGTTGGCGATGCGGAGCGCGGCCGCCGCGTATGCCTCGCGCGCATCGCGCAACAAGTCCCACGCGCGCACATCCTCCGCGTGGCCAATCCACACGTCGAAGTTCGCGCCAATCCATGACGCCGGAAAGATTCCTTGCAGCGCGGGCCGGTCTTGCGCAGCCTCCATGGCCTCGCTCGCCGTCAGCGCTCGAATCTCGGGATCCTGTTCGATGCGGCGGTAGAACTGCCGCAGGAATTCGCGTCCATTACCCGGAAAGTATTCCCAGGCGTTTTCGCCATCGAGAATCAAGCTGACGGTGGCTATCCGCCCCGCGGGCTCGCGTTCGCCAATCGCGCGAATGCGATTATGCAAATCCGCGGCCGCCGCGCCCGCATCCATCCGGCTGTAAACGAAGCCAACCAAGTCCGACAGGTAGTGGTCGCGGAAGAAGCCCGTCATCTCAAGGGAGCCCAACACAAGCCTCCACGGCGAATACAACTCGGGGCCGTTCTCGGGATACCCGCCGGCGTCGCGCCAAAAGCCGATATTCCGCGTGCGGCCGAGAACGCCTTCGTCGGTGGCGAACCATTTGAATCCCAGCTCCATGGCGATCTCGAGAGATTGGTCGGAGACTGAACCTTCCGATGGCCACAGTCCCGCCGGCGACTTTCCGAACAGACGTTCATGAAATGCGCGCGCCCTGACGAGTTGCTCTCGCGCGTCCTCCGGGTAACGGAACGGCGGATGCGGCAAAGGCGTGTGCGGGTTCGAGACCCGGGCGATATCCGTATCGCACAAGAGCGGCAGAATCGGGTGGTAATAAGGTGTGGTGGAGATTTCGATCTGGCCGCGTTCTGAGGCGAGCCGATACTCGGGCAGGACTGCACTTATGAGCTCGCCCTGTTTTTCCCGCAGAGCCGACTTATCTTCTTCGGTGAACCCGCTGCCTTTGGCAGACAGCGCCGTTACAACCGGATCCTTAGCCAGATACTCCTCATCCGTCCAGGCAAGCTGGGAGAGGAACTGCAAGTCGCGCCAATCGCCCACGCTGAAATTCGCGAGGCAAGTCTCGACCCCGCCCGAGAGCGACTGCGAGTGGATCTCGGCGTAACGGGGCCAGCGCCGCAGATAATTCTCGTTCACGTGGAATGCACGCTCGAGAAGCTCCCGCTTTTGCTCCGGCCGCAGCGATTCCGCGGGAGCGAAAGCGATCTCGTACCACGGCTCCTTGAATTTGCCGCTGGCGTACTCTTCGATTTGTGACGCCAGCAGCGGAACGAAGTTGAACGTCGCGTGCACGCCGGGAAATTCTCCGAGCACGCGGACCATTCCCCAGTAGTCTTTCAGGGCGTGCAGCCGGGTCCAGGGCAGCAAATATTCGCCGCTCGAAGGATCACGATACTGCGGCTGGTGCATATGCCAGAGAATGACAAGATTCACTCGGCTCAACGGTTCTCGTCCTGTTTAGCGAAAGTCCAAGCGGCGAACGGCGAGGCCGCCAAATTTCAGCAACTATGTCGCACGTGCGGTGTTTCTCTGTTCCGGGGGCAAGTTCATCCGCCTGCTCGACAAACTCCCGCCGTCGTTCTCCGCCAGAAGATTTCTTCCTGGAAAGCGGTTCGGCCGCGCGGGCCGCGGCATCCAAGGGTTCATGCTAGGATGGATGCGCGCGAAAATGCGCCTGCTCGACCGATACATCGGCCGTGAAGTAGCGTCCCACGCCTTGCTGGGCCTGGCTGTCTTCACTTTCGTATTCTTCATCCCCCAACTCGTTCGCCTGATGGACCTTGTCGTACGCCACTCGGTTGGAATCGGCAGCGTTGCGCTGCTTTTCTTGTGCGTCTTGCCGCCGGTGCTGGTGTTCACCATTCCGATGGCCGTGCTTGTTGGCGTTCTCATCGGACTTGGACGCCTCTCGGCTGACAGCGAAATCGTCGCGCTTCACGCCTCGGGTATCAGTCTTCGACGGCTGCTGGTGCCGATCGGATTCTTCGCGCTCGGCGGTTCGATGCTGACGCTTCTAATCACTTTCTGGCTCAGCCCGCTTTCCTTGCGCACCCTGCGGGGCCTCGAAAACCGGATTCTGTCCTCGCAGGCTCCGTTTGCCGTTCAGCCCAGAGTGTTCGACGAGCGCTTTCCGCACTGGGTATTATACGTGCAAGACGTTACGGAGGCTGCGACGCACTGGAGCGATGTGTTCCTCGTGTCGTCCGGAGGCTCGCAATCTTCGGCGATCACCACCGCGAAGGACGCGCTGATTCTCGCCGGCCCTGACCCTAATCAGGTGGGGATCCACCTCGACGCGGGAGGGACCCACGAATACGATCCTCGCGAGCCCGATCGCTACAACGTCACCACCTTCGGGACGATGAACATTCCCATCGATACCTCCGCATCCGCAGCGGGCCCGGCGCGCACTTCCGTTACTGATAACGAGCAATATCTGCCCGCGCTTCTCGCGGCCAACGGGGCTGCCTGGCGCGACGCCCACATCGAAATTCAGCACCGCATCGCGTTCCCCGCCGCGTGTCTGGTGTTCGCGCTGCTCGGCGTTCCTATCGGCGTACGGCCGCGACGCGGCGGACGCGCGGCCGGCATGATCCTCACGCTCGTCCTCATCGGGGGCTACTACTTCATCTTCGTCACCGGGGATCATATGGCGCGCCAAGGCTTGATCTCTCCCTGGATCGGCATCTGGGCAGCCAACATCATTGGAGCGTTGGTGGGTTTCATCTTCCTGCGGCGCATCGAGACCATTCGCCGGCCCAGCCGCATCCTGGCATGGCTGGAATCGCTGCGACGGCGCGCGACGACCATCCGCCCGCGCCTGACTCACGGCGACGCCGTTCCCATTTCCAACGGCCCCATTTCGAGGCGTGCAGGCGCCAACGGCGTCGCGCTGAATGGCTGGGCCGTGAGGGCGCAGTCGGCCTCGAGCCTTCGCGCCTCTTTGGCGAAGCGGGCGCTCGGCTTTCCCATGCTGTTTGACGTCTATTTGCTGAAACGCTTCTTCTATTATTTCTTCGTCCTGCTGCTGGGCTTCGTGCTCATTTTCGACGCTTTCACGCTATTCGACCTTCTTGGCGACATCTCGAAGAATCACATCGGCGCTTTGATGGTTCTCAATTATTTCCGCTTCCTCGTGCCGTACATGGTGTACCTGCTTGCGCCTCTCGCGACTCTCGTCGCCACGCTGGTCACTCTGGCGGTCCTCGCGAAAAACAACGAAGTCATCGCGTTCAAGGCCAGC
The DNA here is from genome assembly GCA_963737205.1 of uncultured Acidobacteriota bacterium. GTDB lineage: Bacteria > Acidobacteriota > Terriglobia > Acidiferrales > UBA7541 > Palsa-295. The sequence goes on from CAVTRV010000002.1 coordinate 176,141, forward strand.
GGCATCAGCCTCTACCGGCTGATTCTTCCGCTCGCGCTCGCCGGCTGCGTGGTGGCAATCGGGATGTTCGTGATGAGCGAGACGTTCCTGCCATACGCGAATCAGCAGCAGGATGCGCTCCGCAACGAGATCAAAGGTCGGCCGGCGCAAACTTACTTCCAGCCGACCCATCAATGGATCTTCGGCGAGCACGCCAAGATTTATAACTACGAGTTCTTCGACTCGGCGCGAGAGCTTTTCGGCGGGTTGAACGTGTTCGAGCTCGATCCACAGACGTTCCAGGTGCGCCGGCGCGTCTTCGCCACGCGCGCCACCTGGGAGCCCTCGGAAAACACGTGGGTTCTGACGGGCGGCTGGGTTCGCGACTTCGACGACGGACGCGTGACGCGCTTCACTCCGTTTCAGGCATTTTCGCTCGCGGAGATTTCCGAGCCGCCTTCCTACTTCAGCCGCGAGGTGCGCCAATCCGACCAGATGGACTGGCGCGAATTGCGCTCTTATATTCGCAGCCTTCGCCAGGCGGGATTCGATACTTCGCGGCTCACCGTCCAATGGCACGAAAAGTTCGCGTTCCCGCTGATCGCGGCGATCGTCGTCTGCCTGGGAGCGCCCTTTGCGTTCCTGGTGGGAACGCGCGGGGCGATCGGCGGGCTGGCGCTCGCCGTCGGCATCGGGATCGTCTACCGTGCCGTAGCGGCGCTGCTCGAATCGATGGGAACCGTCGGGCTGCTGCCGCCGCTTCTAGCGGGCTGGGCGCCGGACGCGATCTTCACCTTTCTCGCGGTCTACTTCTTCCTGAAAATGCCAACGTGAAGGTCAGGCATGAGGGCTTGCGACTCGCGGCTTGCGGCTTTTGGCTAATGTGGTTCCTTAGCCGTGACGGCCTCTCGCTCCGGCCAAATTGCAGTGAGAACCAGTGCGATTGCGATTCCCACCGACACCTCGACGAACCGGTGAATCGCCATCCGCCATGCCACGTCCTTGTGCCCAACGAGCATCACGATCGCAAGCGTGATGCCGGCGAAGCGATACGCATTCCTCTCGAGACCCAGCAGGGCGCAGATCAATCCCAACGCAAAAACGCCCGCCGTGAACCAGACCGCGCTCGTCCCGAAATAACCCGCGAGCACAGCTCCCGCCGCGGCTCCGAGCGCGGTCCCTATGAACCGCTGCCACGAGGCCGCCAAGGCGGCGCCGAGAGTCGACTGCATCACGACGATCGTCGTGATCGGGGCCCAATAGGCCTCTGGAAGGCGAAAAAGCCGGGCGATGAGCAGCGACATCACTGCCGCCACGGCAGTCCGGAGTGAGTGCACCAGCCATTCGCGGGTCAATCGCGCCGCGAACCAGCCTCGAATATCTGCCATGCTCGCCTCCAGTTCCTTTCGATTGACCGCCACAAATCTCGGTGCCGCTCAGCACTCTGACTCGCCGGAAAGGCCGCATGCTACAATCCGCGACATGACAACAATCAGAGGCGTGGCTTTGTTGTGTTTGCTGCTGGGCGCGAGCTTACCGCAAACGGCCCCGAACGATGTGCCGGAGAAGCTCAAGGCTCCCGGCGGCGAGAAATTGATTTTGGAAGCGCACGCGACCGGATGGCAGATTTATGTGTGTCAGGCTGGAACCGACCAGAAATTCGCGTGGGTTTTCAAAGCTCCCGAGGCTGACTTGCACGACGCAAGCGGCGCGACGATCGGGACTCATTACGCAGGTCCGGCGTGGAAACTCAACGCCGATGGAAGTGAGGTCACGGGGAAAGTGATCGCTCGTCAGGACGCGTCCGACGCGGATTCGATTCCGTGGCTATTGCTAACCGCGACCGGGCATTCCGGCACCGGAATCCTTACTCGAGCGACAACAATTCAGCGTCTGCACACGAAGGGCGGTCAGCAGCCTCCGCCGGACTTCTGCGACGCATCTCACAGTGGGACGGAAGCCAAGCGCCCCTATTCGGCGGACTACTACTTCTACGCGCCACCACATTAGCTCCACAGGCAAGTTCAGCAGCAAGCCGGAATTGGAGTTAAATTCTGAGGAAAATGCGCTTGCGGTAGAGAAGCCACATCACGAGCCAGCAAACGAGCACAAACGAAATGGAGTACGCGAGCGAGGTATTGGCAGTCGACGCAGTGCCGGACGACGAAAACCATCCATAAATAACTTCCTGCAAAGAAACGTTTCCAGAGCCCGCGAGATTTATCTGTATTGAATCCAGTGTAGAGGCCAGCACCTCAGAGAGCACGTACGCCCCGATTGCGTTCATTCCGAAGACGAGCACCGGCATCGTCCAGCGTCCGCGGAGTTTGCGGACATCCAGCGCCCAATAGCAAAACGCCAGCAGCACCAGGGCGAATCCCGCGGTGAAGAGGACGAACGAACTTGTCCAGAGTTTCTTGTTGATCGGGAACCAGATGTTGAAGAATTTGCCCGCTGCGAGCCCGAGCACCCCGAACATCAGCATCCACAAGGCTTTCGATAGCGCCGTCCGGTTCGAACGTAGCCATTCGCCCGTGAGCACGCCCAGAAGCGAAGACGCGATTGCGGGAATCGTGCTCAGCACACCTTCCGGATCGCGCGTGCCTTCGTAGAGATGTCCCATCAAAAGCTTGCGGTCAAGCCACGCCGCGAGGTTGCGGTCGGGATCGAGCAGCGGAATATCGTGTGTGGGAACACCATAGCCGGGCACCGGGACATAACGCATGAGGACCCAATAGCCGACCAGACATGCGGCAATCGCCGCGATCTGCGTGCGCGGCCCCGACCACAGCACAAACACCGCCGAAATCAGATAGCACACAGCGATGCGTTGCAAAACGCCTTCGATGCGAATGTGGGACAAATTGTAGTGATTCGGAAAGCTATTGATCACCAGAACGCCGATGGCAAAAAGGATGGCCGCGCGACGCGTCGCGTGGATCATGATCGCGCTGCGTAAATCGCCGCGAGCCAAGCGCGTCCTAAACGAGTACACCATCGAAACACCGACGATGAAAACAAAGAATGGGAACACCAGGTCCGTGGGCGTCCAGCCATTCCACTGTGAGTGTTGCAGCGCCGGGTAGGCGACCTTCCAGTCGCCGTTGTTGTTGACCAGAATCATCCCCGCAATCGTCAACCCGCGGAAGAAGTCGAGCGATTGCAATCGCTCCGGGGAGCCCGGAGGCGCCGCGACTGCGACGTTCGTTGGTTGCGTTGTGGCCATGCGAATCGCTACCCCGACGGGCGGGGATTATAGCAGCATCCGCAAGTCCTGTTTGATCTGTGTTTCCGCGCCGGGGACTCCACAAAAGTAGACCCTTACCTCGTATGAACAGCTGTACGCCTGTTGCACTGTTGGACAGGGAGTTCGACACACTGATTCGCGCTAGGATTGCAGAGGCTAAAATAAGGGTAGAACAACGACCGCAATATTGAGCGGTCGCGAGCAAGCAGAGCTGCAGCCTGCGACGGGTGTGGGCTCGAACCGTACTGGGGAAAAGGACCATTTCATGTCGTCCCTGTTCCGGCCTCCGCTTTCCGAGGAAGCGGAAGGACTGAGTGTGTCGAACGAAGAACATGCCGGCAAGCCTGCGATCGAATCGCCGGACGGGCTGATCTCTGCGACGGAATTGCCCTCGGCGACCGACGTTCTCGCGGACCTATTTCGCGAAGATTCTCCAGCCCTTCCGATCGAACAGTCACACAGAACTCCTTCGCGCGAAGAAGCTCCCGCTACAACGGTCGCGGACAAAACTTCCGAACCCACTCCGTCCATGCCCAGTGCGACGCAATCCGAAACAGTTGCCCCAGACGAAACGTTTCCAGGCACCGAAGTCATCGGCATGCAAGAGAGTTTCTCCGAAGAGATCGTCGCCGCGGCAATCGAGTCAGCTCAGCAAGCGGTGGACGAAATTGCCAAGGCAGAGGTTTCCGCAATCGCTCATGGCCAGGACGTCTCCCTGTCCGCAGCCGCACCGTTGATTCCCGTCGCGGTGAGTGACTGGGCCTTCGAAGAGCGCCTCGCGAGCCACAAGGAATGGGTGGAATCGCGCGGCGTCGTGGGCACCAAAGCCGATTTCGCGGGCGCGAAGCTGGAGGGCGCGGAACTGATTGGAGTGAATCTCCGCCACGCGGACTTGCAGGATTCAAACCTGAAGAGCGCGGACCTGTTGCTCGCCGATCTCCGCGACGCCTGCATGGTGCGGACAAATCTGCAGGAAGCCTGTCTGGTTGGCGCAAACCTCGAAGGCGCGAACCTGGAAGGCGCCACGCTCGATACGGCCATGGGCCTGGTCCCGCGGCAACTTGCGGGAGCCAACCTCCACGAGGCGTCGCTGCCTGAGCAAATCGCTGAGTTCGAGGCTCGCCCGGAATTCGAACGCACGTCGCAGGTCGCCCGAGCGTTCTTCATGGCGACAATGGCCATCAGCGCGGTGTCGGGCCTGGCAATCTGGAAAACGAAAGACATTCAACTGCTCTCGGACCTATCAATCATTCCTTTCTTGCATTCGCAGGCGGCCGCCGCCGCGCTGCCGACCGCGCAAATCTACCTCGTCGCGCCCGTCGTCCTGTTCCTTACGTACCTCGTGTTCCATTTTCACTTGCAGCGCCTCTGGGACGCCGTCCTCGAACTGCCGGGGATTTTCCCCAACGGGCGCGAGCTCGGGCAAGACGGGCCACGCATCGTCACAGGGTTGCTACGCGTGCACTTCCGCTGGATGAATCGCGAAGCCGCTTCCACGCGGATTATCGAACGGGCCGTGGCGCTCCTGCTGGCCTATTGGGTGGTTCCCACGACGCTCGTGCTCTTCTGGGCGCGTTACCTCACCTTGCAGGATCTTCACGGGACGATGCTGCACGAAGTTCTGGTGGTGATCGCGACAGGTGTGGCGCTCTACTCGACCATGAAAATCGGCCGGCCGCAGGAACGGTGGTCGCTCGATGCAAAGCACAGGAGGCAGTGGATTTCGAAGCTGCGCGAAGTGAATCCGCTCTCGATCGCGATTGCGTTCGGATTTGTCTTGACCTTTCTCGCCGTGGGGACGATCAAAGGCGCGCCACACGACAAACTCCGCGCGCCACAGTTTGGCGAGAGCGACATCCGACGCTGGGCTGCCACCGTTTTCTGGTCGCTTGGATTCGACCCGTACGCAGACCTGACGGAGGCATCGCTCTCAACGCGCCCTGCGAACTGGAGCGGCAACGACGACCAGATCGGATCCGTGCGAGGCGCGAAGCTGAACAATACGAGCTTCCGGTACGCGCAGGCCTACGGCGCGTTCCTGGCGAACGCGCACTTGTGGCGGGCGAATTTCCAGGGAGCGTTTTTGTCCGACGCGGATATGCGCGGCGCGGATTTGGGGCAATCGACGCTGCGCTACGCCATCATGGATCGCGCTCGCCTGCGAGGCGCAAACCTGGATCGCAGCGACCTCGATGGCACAAATCTCGATCGCGCCGATTTTCGTGAATCGAACTTATCGTATTGCTCCCTGGTCGATGCAGTGCTCGTTGACGCACAGTTCCAGGGGGCCACGCTCTACGGGGCCAAGCTGACAAATGCGTCGATGGATCGCGCCAACCTGGAAAAAGCGGACGTTCGCTCCGCCTACCTCGACAACGCGAACCTGGAACATGCGGATTTGCAGCAGGCTTATTTCTGGTCGGCGAAGCTTCCGGGGGCAAATCTGCGAAACGCGCAACTCGAGTCCGCAATCTTCATTGATGCGAACTTGCGCGACACCGATCTTCGCGGCGCGCAACTCGGGGGAACCGTTCTCAACGGCACGGACTTGACCGGCGCGAATCTGGACGGCACCGATTTACGCGGTGCGCTGGGCCTGACCTCGGCCCAAGTCTGCTCGGCCAAATCGCGCAACGGCACAATCCTCGCGGACGCGCTGGCCGCGCAGGTGCAAGCGGCGTGCGGCGGCCCGCTACTGGTCGCGCCCGTCCTGCCGCCAGCACAACCAGCGCCGCAAAATCCCATTCATAAGTAGGTCCGATCGCTACTGCGCGGGCTTTTCTGCGGGCTTCTCGAAACGAGCTTCGTCGATTGGCACGTTCGCCTGAATGCGTTCCCATTTGTAAATGGTCGGTTCGTCACCGTGCACCACAATGACGCTGAATGGCATCTTCACACCGCTGACGTCCCGGTAGTCGGAATAGTTGGTCTCCTGAGGCAGCGCCCCGAGAAAGCTCTCGATGCGTTCGGAAACGCGGATCAACAATCCTGACTCCTTGTCGAAGTAGAACCGCACCTGGCCTCCGCCGGCGCGGAACGCGATCACGCGATAGGCATCGCGATCCCCGATTTTGTCGACGCCGGCCACTTGCGCACGCGCGAAGTCCTGCTTCAGGTTCAGGCCGGGGATGAAGGCCGCCCACTGCCTGGTGCGAACCAGTTCGTCGCCCTCGAGGTCTTCCGCGCCATGCCCCGGGCGCTGGTGCCAACCCATCGTCCCGTTGAAACCGTCGGCGATATCGCCCGGCGGCGCGTGCGTGACCGCCATCGCTTTATTCGGGGCTTTGCGGAAGACCTCCGCGGCCGCACTCATTCGATGCGCCGGTGTTTCCGCAGTTCCCTTCTCGCTGAGCGTCGTGATTTTCTCCACCGCGGCCGAGCCGCCGAGAGCTTCGGTATATTTGGCGAGAATGTCGTCAACCGTAGGAATGGCCGCCGTCGAACCCGCAGCGGTGATTCCCGCGCTCGGAACAGCGGCAGGAGCACCCGCTGTGCCGCCGTTGGGCGGAGGCACCGCGCCGCCGAAACCGATCGCGGCGGCCACGGCCATCGCTACTGGCGTGTTCGCTGCTTTCGACGCACCGTGATGGCACGTGTAGCAAGTGACTTCGCGGCGGCCGTTGAAATTGTCTTTGTTGATGGCGAGCATCATCGCCATCATCTTGCGAGCGGTGACCTTCTCGGGCTTGTCGTCGCTATCGAAACCTTTCGGTTCGTGGCAGAAATCGCAGGTAACGCCGAGCGCCACCGTGATGTAGCGCATCGAGGGAAGCAATTGGTCGGATGGAATATCTTTCAAAACCTGAACGTTCATGTAAGCATCGCCCGCCGTGACTTTCTTGAGGGCTGGCTCCTGGGCCGCCGAAGTCCGCGCGATCAGCCCATCCGGCTTCCACAGCAGTCCCAGAATGCAAATTGCAGATGCCCCAGCAAGCAGCGCTGCGCTCCGCCACGAGTGCCCGATATTCATGAGTCCAGTTCCATCCTCTCCGAGGTTTCTCGCTGCGTCGAATCACAGTTCAAACCGCCAGTGAAACCGACAATGAAACGGAATGATACGCAATTTGCTTGTCATCTGATGCTAAAATTCTCCTGTTACGGGGCCTCGTGTTGCAAATGCCCGGACAGATTCGTACGGAGACGGAATGATCGAAGGAAAGCGCATCGCGGTGGTAATGCCGGCCTACAACGCCGCGAAGACGATCGAGGCCACCGTCCGCGAACTTCCGTCCATCGTTGACACCACAATTCTGGTGGATGATTCGAGCACGGACGACACGGTCCGGATCGCACGCCAGCTGGGGCTGAGAGTGCTGGTTCACGATAGAAACTACGGCTACGGCCGCAACCAGAAAACCTGCTATCGCGAGGCCCTGGAAACCGGCGCCGACATCATCGTGATGGTGCATCCGGACTATCAGTACAAGCCGACTCTGGTGGCGGCCATGGCGGGAATGATCGCGTCCGGCGTGTACGACGTCGTGCTCGGCTCGAGGATTCTGGGCGGAGGCGCCCTGCGCGGCGGCATGCCGCGCTACAAATATATGGCGAACCGTTTTCTGACGGCTTTCGAGAACGTGCTGCTCGACGCAAAACTCTCCGAATATCACACGGGCTTTCGCGGGTTCAGCCGCCAGGTGCTTGAGACGCTGCCGCTTCTCGAAAATTCCGACGATTTCGTCTTCGACAACGAAATGATTGTGCAGATGATCCACTTCGGGTTCAGTATCGGCGAAATATCCTGCCCGACGCGCTACTTTGATGAAGCGTCGTCCATTCGCTTCGGCCGCAGCGTGCAATATGGTTTTGGCGTCCTGGGCGCCACGGTGAAATGCTTCCTGCAGCGGCGAAGCATGGGACGTTTTCGCATCCTCGATCCCAAGGGGCGCAAGCTGAACGACTCCCCCGCAGAACTTCGCAATTCCGTGCTCGCAGCGGAGCAACTCACGGAGCGCGTGCCTTGAAGTTGATTCCCGGTTATCTTCCCCGACCGGCGCAGTTCGACGCATGACGTCCCACCCGGAATCTTCCCATCGGTTTTGGACGAAGCTCCGCGATCCTCTCGTTCTTCTCTTGCTCACTCTCGCGGCGATCGCCATTCACGGCTACCATCCGTCAGCGGAAGACGCGGAGATCTACATTCCGCAAATCAAAAAAATACTCAACCCCTCGCTCTACCCTTTTGGCGCCGAATTCTTTCAGACGCATGCGCGTTTGACGCTCTTTCCGAATCTCGTCGCCGCGTCTGTCCGCCTCACGCACCTCTCGCTTGGCGCTGCTCTTTTCGCCTGGCAGCTCGCAGCGATTTTCCTGGTGCTTCTGGCGTGCAAGAGAATTGCGTCGAAGTGCTTCCCCACCGAGCCGGGGCGCTGGGCCGCGGTGACCATGGTTGCCGCGCTGCTCACGCTGCCGGCCACGGGCACCACTTTGTACATCATGGACCAGTACTTCCACCCGCGTTCGATCTCCGCGTTCTGCATTCTTTTCGCCATTGACGCTGCACTCGAACGCGAATATTGGCGTACCGCTCTGTGGTTGATCCTCACTGCCGCTATCCACCCGCTCATGACCGTCTTCGGCATTTTCTATGTGATCTTGCTTGTGCTGACGGAGAAAGTCACACCGCTCACTGCGGCTCCTTCCGCCGCGCTGCTTTTCCCCGGCTTTCCTCTCACCGCTCCTTCGTCCGCTTACGCCGAATGTCTCCGCGATCACGGATACTACTTTTTGCCGCGCTGGCGCTGGTACGAATGGCTCGGGATATTCGCTCCGTTGGCGCTGCTCTGGTGGTTCAGCCGGATTGCCCGCCAAAAGCAGCGGCCCGTGCTCGAACTCTTGACGCGCTCGCTCTTCTATCTGGGTGCCATCTGCTTCGTCGCGGGGCTGGTGATAACAATCCCACGGCGATTCGAAGTGCTGACGATTTATCAGCCGATGCGCAGCTTCCAACTGATTTATTTGCTGATGGCGCTTGTGGCCGGCGGGCTGCTTGGCGAATCGCTGCTGAAGGCTCGTCCAGTGCGATGGATCGCGCTGTTCGTGCCTATATCCCTGGCGATGAGTTGCGCGCAATTCCAGCTTTTCCCTTCTGACCATCACGTGGAATTGCCTGGGCTGCCTTCGACGAATCCATGGGTTCAGGCGTTTGTGTGGTCTCGCGAAAACACTCCGGTCGACGCCATCTTCGCTCTCAATCCCGATTACATGGCGTTGCCCGGCGAAGACTACCAGGGCTTCCGCGCCATCGCGGAGCGCAGCCGTCTGTCCGATGCCACGAAAGATTGGAGCGCGGTGATCATGTTCCCGAACCTTCCGCTTGCGGACGAGTGCCTTGCGCAGGTCCACGCGGCACAAGGCCTAAGCCACCTCGATCCGGCCGACATAGAGCGGGTCAGAAGCTCCTACGGAGTCAGCTGGCTGGTGCTGGAGCAGCCGGGCATCCCGGGACTCACTTGCCCGTATCAGAACAAGCAGGTGCTCGTTTGCCGCGCGAACTGATTCAACACGAACGCCATATCGAAAGCCAATTCTCTGATTTATACTTGAAAGTTCCACACGGGCTCGGGGACATCCTTTAGGTTTGGGCGAAATCCAAGAACTGCTGCGGGAGAAAGGGTTGGTGGACTGATGGCGACCGCCTCGATCGCGGTGCAGGGTGAACGGCTGTTTCCTTACCACCGTTGGAGCCCAGCCGTCTCGAAACTCGCGCGAGAGTATCGCGAAGCTGAGCCATATCCGCATAGTCACCTTCCCGAATTTCTCGATGACGCCACGGCGCGCGCCCTCGCCGATGAATTCCCGGTTCACGGCAGCAGCGAGTGGATTCAGTACAAGCATTACAACGAGAATAAGACCGGCCTCACGAAGCGCGAGCTTTTCCCGCCGATGCTGGGGAAAGTGGTGGACGAACTCAACTCCCCGGAGTTCCTCGATTGGCTGTCGAAGCTTACGGGGATCCCGAATCTCGTTGGGGATCCGACGCTCGAAGGCGGCGGCCTGCATCAGTCCGTTACAGGAGGGTTCCTGAATCTCCACGCAGATTTCACCATGCACCATCACCAGAAGAACTGGCGCCGGAGAATCAACCTCATCCTGTATCTGAATCCTGACTGGGAAACCCAGTGGGGCGGGGCCATTGAACTCTGGGACAAACAGATGAGCCGGTGCGTGGCGAGCGTTCCGCCGCTACTGAATCATGCGCTGATTTTCAGCACCACCGAAACGTCGTATCACGGCTTTCCGGAGAAGCTTACGTGCCCGGAAAACACTTCGCGCAAGAGCCTGGCTCTGTACTACTACACAGTGGAGCACGACTCGACGTATACGGCGCGCTCAACCAATTATCAGCCACGGCCAGGGGACACCAAGACCAAGGCGGCCCTCATATGGTTGGACAAGAAGGCTGTGCATCTTTACTCGAAGGCGAAGGAAGTGTTCGGAATCGGCGACGGCTTCGCCAGCGAGGTTCTGGGCTTTTTCTCGGGGAAGCCGCGGGGCTCTGACCACAAAGCGAGTGACCGCAAATCAGGTGCCCGCAAATCGGGTGATCGCTAATCGAGCCGCAAACGGCCTTGAGTCATTCATTTCGCCAGGACGCTGGGCGCTTGCTCCGCGGATTCGATTAGCTGCTGTACCGCCCTCGCACATCGCATGGAAACCACTCTTGTGACGCCAGTTTCACGACCCGTTGCGGGCACGGGCTTTCCCTCGAAAGCCACTGCAATCGGAATTCTGATCGGTGTATGGCTGCTGATTTATATTCCGGCGCTCGCGCAGCCGGGCTTGCTCGATGACGCGGATTCGATTCACGCCGAAGCCGCGCGCGAAATGGTCCTGAATCACAACTGGGTGACCCTGTACATCAACGGGATCCGCTATCTCGAAAAAGCACCGCTGATGTACTGGACCGTTGCCACAAGTTACAAGCTTTTTGGAGTCGGCGAATGGCAAACGCGTTTGCCGCTCGCGCTCGGCGTGCTCGGACTGGCATGGTGCGCGTTCATTTTCGGCCGCCGCTACTTCGGCACCGAGGCCGGCTTCTACGCGGCGCTGATTCTCATCACCGCGCCTGGGATTTTCGTCTACACGCGCTTCTTGATTCCAGACGTGCTCGTCGCGATGTGGCTCACGCTGGGCCTCTATCTCTTTCTCATCGCGTACGAGCAGGAACGCCCGTCGCAGTGGCTCTGCTGGGGCATCGCTGCCACGATCGCGTTGAACGTGCTGACGAAAAGCCTGATCGGACTCGCGTTCCCGGCCATGATTATTGGCGCATTCTTGCTGGCGACGGGCGGCCTGCGCAAAATCCTGAAGTTTCATCTGTTTTCAAGCACCCTGGTTTTTCTGGCCGTTGCGGCGCCGTGGCACATCCTTGCCGCGATCCGCAGTCCCGCGCAGCCCGTCGGCCCCGAAAAAGGCTTCTTCTGGTTTTACTTCGTTAACGAACAGTTCTTGCGCTACCTGAATAAACGCATTCCGTACGACTACGATAAGGTCCCGCTGCTGCTTTTCTGGGCGCTGCTGCTCGCGTGGCTCTTTCCGTGGTTCGTCTACTTGTTTCCCGCGCTCGGGAAGGTTCCGCGCCGTTTCAGGACTTGGCGCGAAGGCCTTGACGCCCGAGCGCGCGCGAATCTTTTCTGCGCGATCTGGGCGGCGGTGATCATGCTGTTCTTCAGTTTCTCTACGCGCCAGGAATACTATTCGCTGCCCGCGTTGCCGGCGCTGGCGCTGCTCACAGGCGGCTGGCTCCAACGCGAACGCGAATCTACGGCCGCAAGCCGCGAACGTCGCGCAGGCCGTATCGCGTCGGCCGTGCTCCTCGTCATCGGCATCGCCGGATTTTCGGCGGCGATGGCAGTGCTCGCCAAAACCCATCCGTTTCCGCCGGGCACCGACATCGGCGCCGTCCTGACGCCGCATCCCGGCGCGTACAAGCTCTCGCTCGGCCACATGGGCGACCTCACGCTCGAATCATTCGGTTTGTTTCGCCGGCCGCTGTGGCTTGTCGGCATTGGTCTTCTCGTGGGCACGGGCTTGAACTGGATTTTTCGCCGAAGCGGCTGGAGCTTCGCCGGAAATCTCGCGTTGGCGGGGATGATGATCGTCGTCCTGTTTTGCGTCCACGACGGCCTGGTGATTTTTTCACCGGAGCTTTCGTCGAAACGCATCGCGCTCGAGATTCAGCAGGCGTACCGGCCCGGCGACACAATCGTCATCAACGGCAAGTACGAATGGGGCTCGACGCTGAACTACTACACGGGGATCCAGTTGCACGTGCTGAACGGCCGCGACGGGAATCTGTGGTTCGGCTCGTTCTTCCCAGGCGCGCCTCAGATTTTCGAGGACAACGAATCTTTCGCGCGCCTCTGGAACGGCCCGAACCGCGTTTTCCTGTTCAGCGAAGATTTTCTTGCCGACCAGGCGATCGCAAACATCGACCGCAGCAAAGTCCTCGTCTTTGCCCGCCAAGGCGGCAAAGTCGTCCTGACGAATCGACCCTAAGGCAAACGGAGGTGGGAATGAACAATCCGTGGCACGATCTAAGTCCCGGCGAGCACCTCCCCAAGGAATTCAACGCGGTTATCGAGATCCCGCTCGGCTCCAGCGTGAAATACGAGCTCGACAAGGCATCGGGCTTGATCAAGATGGACCGCGTCCTCTACTCCGCGGTCTACTATCCCGCGAACTATGGCTTCATTCCGCAATCGCTCGCCGAAGATGACGACCCTCTCGACGTCCTCGTGCTCTGCCAGGAAGCCGTGGTTCCGCTCACCATCATGCACGCGCGGACCATCGGTCTGATGACCATGATCGACTCGGGAGTGAAAGACCACAAAGTGATCGCAGTGGCCACGGCCGATCCCGAATACAACGAGTATCACGAAGCAAGCGAGCTGCCCGTGCACAAGCTCAGCATGGTCCGCAGGTTCTTTCAAGACTACAAGCAGCTCGAGGGCAAGAAGGTGGAAGTCGACGACATCCTCCCAGCTGCGCAGGCATATCCAATCATCGAGCACGCGCTTTCGGCCTATGACAAGAAGCGCCGTGCCGGCCATCACCGAAAATAATTTCGGCATGCGCGCCAAGTCGCGTCGTGTCGCCCACGCAAAATCCTTGCAACGGAACCTCACTGTACTAGGATGAGCCGCACGTCCCGATACGGAGGATTTCTATGACTTCATTGGCCGCGCAAAGCTGCGTCCGAGTTACTCCCGTTTTCGATGCTTTCAAACTGACGATTGCCATTTTGATCGCCGCTCTCTTCGTTCCCGCTGCGAGCGCGCAATCGATTTTGCCTGTCCAGTGGGAATCGCTGACGTCAGGCGACTTCGTGAAAGCCATCCAGCAATCGCAGGGCACCTGCATCCTTCCGTTCGGAATCCTGGAAAAGCACGGGCAGCAACTCCCGCTCGGTACAGACCTGCTCAACGTCCGCTACGTCGCGATCAACGCTGCACACAAGGAATTCGCCGTGGTCTTCCCTGAATATTATTTCGGTCAGATATTTGAGGCGCGGCACGAGCCGGGCACGATCGCGTACAGCGCAAGCCTCCAACTGGAATTGCTGCAGGCCACCACCGACGAGATGGCGCGCAACGGCTGCAAGAAAGTGATTATCGCGAACGGGCACGGTGGGAACGAGTATCTGCTCCCATACTTCGCCCAGACGCAACTCCAGACGCCCCACGATTACGTCGTGTACGTCTTTGGCTTGCCCGACCTCGACCGCGCTGGCCGCCCGGCCATGAAATCGCCGCATGACATGCACGCCGGCGAAGCCGAAACGTCGCACACCATGATTTCGGCTCTGGACACGGTCCATCTCGATCGCGCGAACGCTGAATCCGGCGCCGATTTGCATCGGTTGAATTTGCCGCGTTCGCTGTATACAGGCATCTGGTGGTACGCGCGTTTCCCGAATCATTACGCCGGCAACGCAGCGGCGGCCAACAAGGAACTGGGCGAATTCGACATGGAAACGTGGACCGACGAACTCGTCGCCGCCATTCGTGCGGTGAAAGCCGACACCGAAAGCTTGAAGCTCCAAAACGAGTTCTTCGAGAAATCCGCGCATCCCATCGATACGAAATAGCACGTGCAAAGTCCAGCCTAAACGCACGGCCATGGCACACGCGGACGCGCGGCTCTCGCTCATTAGGCTTGCTAAAATCTCACCGGACGGCGCGTGAGGATTTTGGTATCTTTGGACCCGAACAATGAGCCAGCCAACCGAACCTCGTCACGAACTGCGCCACGAACTGCGTCACGATTGGACGCGCGAGGAAATTCGCAATATCTATTCGCTCGCGCTGCCGGAGCTGATCTTCCAGGCGCAGGTCGTCCATCGCAAATTTCACGAGCCGCAGGAAGTGCAGCTCTGCCGGCTGCTCTCGATCAAGACGGGCGGCTGCCCGGAAGATTGCGCGTATTGTCCGCAGAGCGCGCATTACCAGGCGGGCGTCGCGCGGCAGGATCTTCTCGATCCAGCCGTAGTCCTCGAAGCGGCCACGCAAGCGAAAATCGATGGCGCAACGCGCTTCTGCATGGGCGCGGCGTGGCGGCAGGTCCCGGAAGGCGTGGAATTCGAACGCGTGCTCGAAATGGTCCGCTCGGTGGCTGCGCTCGACCTCGAAGTGTGCTGCACGCTCGGCATGCTCAACGAGCGCCAGGCGATGCAGCTCAAGCAAGCGGGCCTCACTGCGTACAACCACAACCTCGATACGTCGCCCGAGTTTTACGGGAACATCATCACGACGCGCGTCTACGAAGATCGTTTGCAGACGATCGCGCACGTGCGCCGCGCCGGCATCACGGTGTGCTGCGGCGGAATTCTCGGCATGGGCGAATCCGAGGATGATCGCGTCGGCCTTTTGTGGCAGCTCGCGAATCTCGACCCGCACCCTGAGAGCGTCCCCATCAATATGCTGGTCCGCGCGCCGGGCACGCCACTCGCAGACACGGCCGAAATCGATTCGCTTGCCATGGTGCGGACGATTGCAACCGCGCGGATTCTAATGCCCGCGTCGATGGTTCGCCTTGCGGCCGGGCGCCGGTCGATGTCGCAGGAAGCGGTCACGCTCTGCTTTCTCGCGGGCGCCAACTCGATTTTCACGGGCGAAAAACTTCTCACCACGCCGAATCCCGCCGCCGACGAGGACGCCGAATTGCTGAAGGCGCTCGGCATGAAGGCGATGCAAAGTGCCTGACGCCGCGCGAAGCCATATCGAAACGCGTGCCGCGCGCGAACTCGATGAATTGCGCGATCAAGCGCAATTGCGTAGCCTCGAAAACCTCAGTGGCATCGACCTCTGCTCGAACGACTATCTCGGCCTCGCCACGGACCCGCGGCTAAAGCAAGCGGTTGCCGAAGCCGTAGCAAACGCGAAGGGCGTCGGCTCCACTGGTTCGCGATTGCTTTCCGGCAACACGCCCGAATGGGAAGCACTCGAATCCGAATTCGCCGCCTTTGCGCAAACGAACGCTGCCTTGTATTTCGGCTCGGGCTATTCCGCGAACCTCGGCCTGCTGAGTTCGATCCTGAAGCCCGGCGACGTCGTCTTTTCCGACGCGTTCAATCACGCGAGTTTGATCGACGGTATCCGTCTCTCACGCGCCACGAAAGTGATCTACCCGCACGCTGACATGCATTTTCTGGAACGCGCACTGCACGAGCACTCGCAATGTGCAGGCGCGAAAGTGATCGTCACCGAAAGCGTCTTCAGCATGGAAGGCGACACCGCCCCCATCGGTCCCTTGCTCCGTCTGGCTCGCGACCATGGAGCGGAATTGATCCTCGACGAAGCTCACGCAACGGGAGTGCTTGGCCCCGAAGGGCGCGGCCTCGCAGCCGAGTACGGCATTTCGCGCGAAACCCTGGCGATCATACACACGTGCGGAAAAGCCCTCGCCAGCGCGGGAGCGTTCGTTTGCTGCGGCACGACCCTCAAGAATTGCCTCGTGAACGGCGCGCGCGCCTTCATTTTCAGCACGGCGATGCCGCCCTATTTCGCCGGCCAGATTCGCGCCGCTCTGTATCTCGCGAAGCAATCGGATGCCGAGCGCGCTCACCTTCGCGAAATCGGGAACCTCTTGCACGAGGAACTTTCCGCCATGGGCGCGAGTTTCGGCGCGAGCGCCACCCAGATCGTTCCCGTTTTTTGCGGTAGCAACGAATCGGCGCTCCACGTCGCCGCGCATCTGCAAGCGGACGGCTTCGCGGCCAAGGCCATTCGTCCGCCGACGGTGCCCCGCGGCGCGGCGCGGGTCCGCATATCGCTGACGGCGAAGATCACGCGCGAAGACGTTCAGCGCCTCGCCCGAGCGTTGAGAATCGCCTTCCAGTCATTGCCGCAATCGCAATCCGCAAGCGTTGTGCATGCCTAGCCGCTTTTTTGTCACCGGCACTGACACCGGAATTGGGAAGACGGTCGCTTCTGCTTTGCTGTGCGCCGCGCTGGACGCGATTTACTGGAAACCGATTCAAACCGGCTCGCGCGAGGGCACGGATCGCGCCACGGTGATGCGACTCGCGAGCTTGCCGCGCGAGCGAACCATCCCCGAAACGTACTGTTTTGCTCCACCCGTTTCGCCGCACCTTGCCGCGCGGCGCGCAGGAACTCGCATTGACCTGAAGAAAATCAAGCTGCCGAGTTTGCCGCGCGACGAAAACCTGATCGTCGAAGGCGCAGGCGGCGTGCTTGTCCCTGTAAACGACAGCCAGTTGATGACGCACGTCATGAAGCGCCTCAAGCTGCCCGTTCTGCTCGTGGCGCGAAGCTCGCTCGGCACGATCAACCACACGACATTGTCACTCGCGGCTTTGCGGGCCACGGCTCTAGAAATATGTGGCGTCATCATGGTCGGCAAGCCGAACCCGGAAAACCGAAAAGCGATCGAGCATTACGGCAACGTCGCAGTGGTGGGAATGATTCCGGTTCTGCCGCGCATCAATCGGCGTACGCTGATGCAAGCGTTTCGAAAACACTTCGATCGTCGCGCGTTCGCACAATGAGCCACCCACTCCGAATCTGGCATCCATTCACGCAGGAAGCGCTCGACCCGCCTCCAATTCGTATCGCGAAAGCCGAAGGCGCCTACCTGTATACGGACGACGGGCGCCGCCTCATCGACGGAATTTCGTCGTGGTGGGTGAACCCACACGGCCACGGTCATCCGGCAATCATGTCGGCCATCGCGGAGCAAACGCGCAAGCTCGACCACGTTTTGCTGGCAGGCTTTTCACACGAGCCGCTCGAACAATTGTGCCTGGGTCTGCGCAAAGTTCTGCCGGCACAGCTCGAGCACATATTTTTTTCCGACAATGGCTCTACCGCCGTCGAGGTCGCGCTGAAAATGGCGGTGCAGTACTGGCAAAACTCGGGCCGACCGAAAAAGCAATCCATTGTGGCGCTCGAGCACGCCTACCACGGCGATACGGCCGGCGCGATGTCGGTGAGCGCCGACTCGACCTTCACCGATCCCTTTCGCGGCATGCGATTCCCGGTCCACCGCGCGCATTCGGCCTATTGCTACCGCTGCCCTGTGGGGAAAGTGCGCGCGGCTTGCAACATCGAGTGCGCCGATCAGCTCGAACGGCTGCTGGAGGAGAAGAGCGGCGAGATTGCCGCCGTCATCGTGGAACCTCTGCTACAGGGCGCCGGCGGAATGATCGTTCACCCGGTCGAGTTCTTGCAGCGCGTGCGGCGATTCTGCACCGAGCACGATGTGCTGCTGATCGCGGACGAAGTGCTGACGGGCTTCGGTCGTTGCGGGAAAATGTTCGCGTGCGAACTGGCGAACGTGGTTCCCGACATCGTATGCCTGTCGAAAGGATTGACGGGCGGCACGCTGCCGATGGGCGCCACCGTTTGCACCAGCGCGATTCACGACGCGTTCGTGAGCGAGGACCGAACGCGCACCTTCTTTCATGGCCACTCGTACACCGGGAACCCGATTGCGGCGGCCGCGGCCGTGGCAAGCCTTGCGGTCTTCGAGCGCGAGCCCGTGTTCGAGCGAATCGAAATGATTTCTCGAATCCACGCGGAAAGACTCGCCGCGATCAAAGCGCATCCGGCGGTTGGCGACGTGCGAGCGATAGGGACCATCGCCGTCATCGAACTGCGCGCCGATGATGCGGGCTACATGTCCAGCCTGAAACCGAAGCTCTACCAGTTCTTCATCAACGCGGGGATTTTGCTGCGGCCACTCGGCAACATTATCTACGTGCTGCCGCCTTACGCGATTTCAGAGGCCGATCTCAACTACATCCACGATCGCATCGCGGAATCGTTGGATTTGTGCGTGGATGGATCGCTGCCTGCATAGCTTGAAATTTCGTCCGATGCGACAAAGCTGTTGATTGTTCGCCTGAGGGCGTCCTACACTATTTGCTGCAACTTCCTCCAGCGCGCCCGTAGCTCAGTTGGATAGAGCGTCTGCCTACGAAGCAGAAGGTCGGGTGTTCGAGCCACCCCGGGCGCACCACCGCAATGTGTCGGTCTCGTATTCTTAATCACTCAGGGATAGTTGGCCGGCGCACGGCGATGGACGACCGTGCTGGTACGGGATACTATCCCGCCAACGGACTCTTGAGATGAAAATGCGTTCTGCCGTTCTGGCCGCGATCGTCGCCACAAACATCGCGTTTACCGCCCAAGCGCAGGTGAACGAGCGCCCGCTTCCTCGCATCGTGAAAGAGAATGGGCGCTTCGCCCTGTTTGTGGATGATGCTCCCTATCTAATGCTGGGTGCGCAGGTGCACAACTCCAGCGACTGGCCGGCCATGTTCCCGAAGATCTGGCCCGCGATGGAATTCCTCAATGTGAATACGGTAGAGATTCCAGTCTACTGGGAGCAGTTCGAACCGCAGCCCGGGCAGTACGATTACACAGCGGTGGACACACTGCTGAAAGAGGCTCGCCAGCATCATGTGCGCCTCGTGATGCTCTGGTTCGGAACGTGGAAAAACGGCAGCCAGCACTACATGCCCGAGTGGATGAAACTGGCCCCCGACCGCTATCCGCACATGGTGGATAAGAACGGTCAGGCGGTGGACTCGCCCTCGCCCTACGCCACTGCGTCGCTCGACGCTGACAAGAACGCCTTCGCTGCTTTCATGCGTCACCTCAAGGCGGCCGATGCCGAGCGCACCGTGATCATGGTTCAGGTGGAGAACGAGGCGGGCACGTGGGGCACGGCCCGCGATTACTCCCCCACCGCCCAGAAACTCTTCGAAGCGCCGGTGCCACCGGAAGTTCTCAGCGCCATGCAAGTGAAGGCCGCTTCGCCATCTCCGAACTGGCTGGATGCGTTTGGTCCCGAAGCGGAAGTCTGCTTCCACGCCTGGTCAGTGGCGAAATACGTCGGGCAAGTCGCCGCCGCGGGAAAAGCCGCCTATCCGCTGCCGCTTTATGCCAATGCAGCTTTGCGCAACCCGCTCAAACCTGACGCTCCCGGCACGTACGAAAGTGGCGGCCCAACGGACAACGTGCTTCCGATATGGAAAGTCGCGGCGCCGGCGCTCGATATCCTGGCTCCGGACATTTATCAGAACGACCCCGCCGTGTATTTGAAGGTGCTGGAGCTTTATCACCGCGACGACAATGCGCTCTTCGTTCCCGAAACCGGCGGAGCGAGCAATGCCCGTTTTTTCTTCTCCGCCCTCGGTCTGCAGGCCATAGGATTTTCGCCCTTCGGCATGGATTACACGCGGGATCGCGATGCAGGCCCAGGCTCCCGGCAGCCGGACGAGTTCCTGCCCTGGGCCATGAACTACCGGTTGATCGGCCCGATGCAGCGCGAGGTCGCGCGCCTCAATTTTGAAGGCAAACTCAAGGCCGTGGCCGAAGTGCCGCCGGTGATCACCGAGACGCTGCCGTTTGGCGATTGGAACGCCGTCGTGTCGTATGGAGCCAGACGCAGCGGTCAACCCGTGGGGAATGCGGAGCCGACGGGGCGCGCCCTGGTGGCCCAGCTCAAAGACAATCAGTTTCTGGTGACGGGATTTTTCTGCCGCGTCGATTTCCGGCCTGCAGGCACCGAGCAGCAGCGGAAGTCGCAGCATATCGTGGATGGAATCGGACAGACTCCCTCAGCGCTGATCGACGGCAAATGGCAACACCGCCAGTTCCTGCGCGTCGAAGAGGGCACCTACGAAAACGGCGTCTTCAAGTTCCTGCGCATCTGGAATGGCGACGAGACGGACTGGGGTCTCAACTTTGGTGCGGAGCCTGTGGTGCTGCGCGTCTCGGTGGCGACATACTAATATCAGAGGTTCCGGAGGTCCATTTCGTAGGAGACTCGTCTGATATCTCACAACAGGAGGCCGGCATGCCCTTCACAATCGATACCACGATCACCTGTTACCTGCTCCCAGAGGACGGCACAGTGGCGCAGCAGGCGTTTCTAAAGAATCTTCTCGACCCCGGCGAGACCTGGATCATTGCTTACGCCTTCACCCTGCCAGACATGATCACCGATCTGATCGCCGCTCACAAAAAGGGCACTCCCCTTCATCTTTATCTCGATTACTCGCAATATACCGATAAGACCGAAACGCCTCTCGTGCAGCAGCTTGTTCATGCGGGTGTGGAAGTCACGGTCGGCACGTCGCCCGCGGGCAGTGAATATATTTGCCACACGAAAGGGATTGTCTCCGACGCCGCGCCGGGCGGCGCGCTCTGGTGCTGGGAGGGTTCCACGAACTTTTCACTAAGCGCCTGGAAGCAGGTCAACACGGCGCTTGTTTTCAGTTCGCCGGCCTGGCGCGACCAGTTCGTCGCCCAATTTGAAGCACTCCGCGACTACGCCTGGGCAAACGAGCGCAATTTGCAGATCATGTCCGCGCCTCCGCCGGACACAGGCGCGGCGCCCGCTGCAGCACGCAAACGCTACGGCCTCTCGCCGGCAGAACCCGGAGCGGTTGCCGGAGGCGGTGGCCACGCCGTTCGTAAGTAGGCGACGTCACCCGGCGACGCAGCCTCTTGGGCTCGTCAAACCGCGGCTACTGCGTCAGTCTCGTTTTTCAGGTATCGCTTCGGCGTCGTGCCGAGTTGTTTGCGGAACATCGATATGAATGCGCTCGTGCTGCCGTAACCGGCCTCGAGAGCCGCCGTGGTCACTTTTTCTCCCGACGCAAGCACCTGCATGGCATGAAGAAGCCGGAGTTGCTGGCGCCACTTGCCGAAAGTCATTTTCGTTTCTTCCAGGAAGAGGCGCTGAATCGTTCTCTTGCTTGCGCCGCACTCCTTGCACAACCTCTCCAGCGGCCTTTGATCCCCGGGATTCACCGTCAGCGCTTTCGCCACCCGCGCAGCTCGCGAGTCGCCCGGGTACGGCAATTGCAGCGGTATGGATTCGGTCGCCTTCAATTGATCAACAATAATTTCAACGACGCGTCGTTCTGTCGAAACCCGCCGATTCAATCTCTGAAAGCTGCAAGCATGAAGAATCAACTCCTTCAGAAGCAGCGACACGTTCATCACGAAACACTTCGCTGGAAGATTGCGGCATAGCCCGGGTAGGAGGTAAAGCGTTCTCATGGAAACGGCCCCCGACATGGCCACCGAGTGCGGCGTTTCGGCGGGAATCCAAACGGCTCGCAACGGAGGTACCACCCAGACGCCCTGCTTCGTCCGCAGCGTCATTACCCCTTTCGAAGCGAACAACAATTGGTCTTCCGGATGGGAGTGTTCTGGAATCACATGGCCTTCTTTAAGGTCAGCCGACACGCTCGCAACGTCGCTGAGAAGAGGCCCCTTCCGATCGAAAAGGATGCTGTGGCACTTTTCCGACATTTGTTGTCACAATAGCGAGAGAAGTTCTACAAGGCAAGTGGTATTTCTGAAGTCCTCGATGGACCTAGGAGGCACAAATGTTGGCATCAGCAAAGATGGTCGGATTCGTTCCCACGAAGGACTACGACGAGGCTCGCGCGTTCTTTGAAGGCAAACTCGGATGTGAGTTCGTGAGCCTCGACCAGTTCGCGTTGGTCGTGAGCGTCGGCGGCCATAAGATTCGCATCGCCAAAGTGCCAAATTTCACTCCGATACAAGCCACGATCCTCGGCTGGGAAGTGGATGACATCGAAGCCGCCACCGCGTGGCTCAAGGAACGAGGAGTCGCCACCGAAAAGTATCCCTTCGTCCAGGATAAGGATCTCGGGATCTGGACCGCGCCCGGCGGCGACAAAGTGGCATGGTTCAAGGATCCGGATGGGAACATCCTGTCGGTAAGTCAGCATTATTCGTGAGGATCGTCCAGTAGCCGTAGGAACGAGGCAAACTTCCGACTCTTGACTCGCGGCCCATTGGACGGTACGATTCTTGTATGGACGCTCTGACTCGCGCCAATCTTTGCATGCCGTGCTCTTGTTGTTGTCATCTCCACGGCTGGCGCGGGAGTGTGATCCGATAACCTAGCAATCATCTAAGTCGGATTTAACGGCCCGCTCACCAGCGAGATACTGGTTAGCGGGTTTTTTGTTTTTCAGGGGAAAACGTGGAGAGTCACTTAGCTGTTCATACGCCTCACGAAGCGATTAAGGAAACGAAGGCGCAGCGCATCGAACGCCTCAAGCGGGCGAAGAACCCGTGGGAGGCGCTCGAGGAAATCCGCGAGTTCGCGCGTAAGGGCCGCTCCTCGGTCCTTCCCGAATGGACCAGCGTCTACTTCCGCTGGTGGGGCACTTACACGCAAGGTGACGGCGTCGGCGCGGTGGGCGGCAAAAATGGTGAGGGAAAAGCGACCGACTACTTCATGTTCCGCATTCGCATCCCCAACGGCATTCTTCGCTCCGACCAATTGCGCGCCATTGCCCGCATCTCCGAACGCCACGCGCGCGGGAGCGCTGACTTCACGGTCCGGCAGAATATTCAGCTTCACTGGCTCACCATCGAATCGATTCCCGAGGCCATCGACGAACTGGAAAAGGTCGGCCTGTTCACTCGCGGCGCTTGCGGTGACGTCGTGCGCAATCTCACCGGCTGCCCCATCGCCGGCGTTGCCGCCGACGAAATTTGCGACGCGTCACCGCTCGTTCTCGAAGCGGCAAATTTTCTGGCCGGTAATTCCGACTTCTACAATTTGCCGCGCAAGTTCAAGATTTCGATCACCGGCTGCCCGGTGTGGTGCTCGTATCCGGAAATCAACGATATCGGGCTCACGGCCAGCGAACGCTTCCACCATGGCAAGCGCGAGGTGGGCTTTTCGCTGCGCGTGGGCGGAGGCCTCTCGGCAGACCCGCATCTCGCCGTGCGCCTCAACGCGTTCGTGCGCTGGGAGCAGGCCCTGCCAGTGGTCCGCACCATCGCCGAGATTTTCCGCGATCAGGATGTTCTTCGCGAGAATCGCAAGCGCGCCCGCATGAAGCACCTCTTCACGCAGTTCGGCTGGACGCCAGACCGCTTCCTCGAAGAATTGAATGGTCGTCTCGGCTACCAGCTCGATCCGGCCGTCGAAGAATCCGCGCCGGTGGACGTCTATCGCGACCACGTGGGAATTCACAAGCAGAAGCGAGACGGCCTTTTCTATGTGGGCGCCTCGGTTCTGCGCGGACGAACCACGCCGGAACAGATGCGCGCCGCGGCGGACCTGGCCGACCGTTTCGGTTCCGGCGAACTTCGCACGACGAATATGCAGAATCTGCTGATCGTCAACGTGCCGCGCGCGAACGTGGACGTCCTGGCGCGCGAACTCGACCACGCCGGCTTGCCCGTTGCCGCGTCGCCTTTCTGGCGCGGAGCCATCGCCTGCACCGGCACGGAATTCTGCAAGCTCGCGATCACTGAGACGAAGGGCTTCACGCGCTGGCTGGTGGACGAACTCGAAGACCGCGTCCCTGCCTTCGATCAGCAGCTCAAGATTCACGTCACTGGCTGCCCGAATTCCTGCGGCCAGCACTGGATTTCCGACATTGGCCTCGAGGGCAAGAAAATCAATCACCAGGGCGAGAGCGTCGATGCCTATTATTTTTGCCTCGGCGGCGCCGTTGGCGAACACCAGCGCATCGCGCGGCCCGTCGGTTACCGCTGCCCCGCCAGCGAAGTCCCGGAAGCGATCGCGCGCCTGCTGCGTTCCTACGTCGCGAATCGGTTTGGCGACGAGAATCTCCGCTCGTACTTTTCGCGCTTCTCGGACCATGAGCTTCGGGCGCAACTGGCAGGTTGCGAAGCGCCATTTGCCGAGCGCGACACTGCTGAAGGCGTTGTGCCGGAAGTGGTGGGAGATTGAACATGCCGCCCGCCCTCTTTCCAGCGTTCATAAAACTCGCCGGACGACCGTGCGTCGTCGTGGGCGCAGGCTCCGTGGCTATTTCGAAGGTCACCTCTCTCCTCGAGTGCGGCGCCCAGATCACCGTGGTCGCGCCGCGCGCCGACGCAATCGTCGAACACCTTGCCGTCACGCGAAAACTTCGCTGGCTACGCCGCAAGTTTGCGGCAAACGATCTTGCCCGCGCTTTCCTCGTGATCGCCGCCACCTCCGATCCCGGCGTCAACCGCGCCGTCTTTCGCGAAGCGCAAAGTCGCGGCATTCTCTGCAACAGCGTGGATGATCCGCCGAACTGCGATTTCTATTTCCCGGCCGTGGTGCGCCGCGGTCCGTTGCAAATCGCAATTTCCACTTCCGGCGAAAGCCCTGCGCTGGCTCAGCGAATTCGCGTCGAAGTCGAAGAGAGCCTCCACGAATCCCTCGGCGACCGGGTCGAGGAAATCGGCGAAGCGCGCCGCGAAATACTCGCTTCGCTGCCTGCTTCCGACGAGCGGAAGAGGCTCCTGCATCGCCTCGCGCAGTCCGATCTAGCTGACTCAAAGCTGACAGATGTGGAGGCGCAGCGATGACCCACCATTCGCCAGGCACCGTTTATCTCGTCGGCGCAGGACCCGGCGATCCCGAACTTCTAACGGTCAAGGCGCACCGGCTCCTGGGTCGCGCCGATGTGGTTCTCCACGATGATCTGGTTTCCGCGGAGATCGTGGCCCTTGCCGCGCCTCACGCGCAGGTCGTCAACGTGGGAAAGCGCTGCGGCGAAAAGAAAATCACGCAGGTAGAGATCAACGAACGGATGATCCGCGCCGCGCGACTCGGATTCGAGGTCGTTCGCTTGAAGAGCGGCGATCCCGCGATTTTTGGCAGGCTTGCGGAAGAAATTGACGCGCTCGAATCTGCCGGAGTCCCCTATGAAATTGTTCCCGGAATCACCGCGGGAATCGCGGCGGCTGCGTCTCTCGGCGCGTCGCTCACGGACCGCCGCACAAACTCGCGGGTCATAATCATCAG
Source organism: uncultured Acidobacteriota bacterium (assembly GCA_963737205.1). Taxonomy (GTDB): domain Bacteria; phylum Acidobacteriota; class Terriglobia; order Acidiferrales; family UBA7541; genus Palsa-295. Next base: position 201,642 of record CAVTRV010000002.1, read on the forward strand.
CGGTCACAATGCGCAGGACGCCCCGGAAAATGACTGGCGAGGCCTTGCCCGCGAAGACGCCTCTTTCATCGTCTACATGCCGGGCCGAAGCCTCAGCCGTCTGCGGAAGGAGTTTCTTGATGCCGGCCTCCCGCCGGACTTCCCCGCCGTGATCGTCTCCAAAGCTTCCACGCCAGACCAGCGCGAATGGCCCACGACGCTGGGCGAACTCGATGCCGCACCAGAAATGGAGGCGCCGTCAATCCTCTTGCTCGGCCGCTCGCTTGCCCGCGCGGCCGAGAACTCCGGCGCCAGGCTCCTCTCCATCGCCCTCCAAGACTCCGCCTGTAGAACCATTCTCAATCTCGCGTAACTTTTTCCGTTCGCAACGAATTCAACCGAATCATCTAAGGAGATTTCGAATGTCAGAACCAACGAAAGCAAATGGCCCCAAATCCCCGGCGGCCCCTTCCCATTTCTCTCTGGACGCGTGGGCCGTCACGCTGGCGCTCGCTTTGGCTCTTCTTATCTGGTCGGGACTGATTAAACACGTTCCGTGGTGATCTCACGGGTCACCAATCACTAATCACTAATCACCGCTCACGAAAGGATTTCACATGGCCGCTTCCAGCTCCGTCGCACTCACTCAGTCCCATCCGCTTGATTTCTTCAAGCGCGCCGCGCGGCTTATTCCCGGCCTCTTGCTGCTCGTGGCTGTCGGCTACGCGGGAAAGTTCGTGGAGCGCTCGATCGCGCTCTACGGCCGCGCGCATCACCTCACGCTGCCGAACATCGAGTACGTGTTGTGGGCAATCGTGATCGGGCTGGTGATCGCGAACACGGTGGGCATTCCCGCCGCATTCCGGCCGGGCCTGGCCACGTACGAATTCTGGCTGAAGGCCGGCATCGTTTTGCTCGGCGCTCGTTTCGTGTTCGGCGACGTTTTGAAACTCGGAGGCGTCAGCCTCGTGCTCGTCGCAATTGAAATCGCGCTCTCGCTCCTCTTCATGACGGCCCTCGGCCGCGCTTTCGGGCTCAAGCCTAAGCTCACCACTCTGCTTGCGGTGGGCTCGTCGATTTGCGGTGTCTCCGCAATCATAGCCACGCAAGGGGCGATCGATGCCGATGAAGAGGACTCCTCCTTCGCCATCGCCGCCATCCTCACGCTCGGAGCCATCGCGCTCTTCGTATTCCCGCTCGTTGCGCACTGGCTGCATTTGAGCGATCTCAGCTACGGTCTGTGGGCCGGCCTCGGCATCGACAACACGGCAGAAGTCACGGCCGCAGGCGCGATGTATTCCGATGCCGCGGGCAAAATCGCGGTTCTCGCGAAAACGGCGCGCAACGCCATGATTGGCTTCGTCGTTCTCGGCTACGCCATCTATTGGGCCCGCAAGGAACAGAGGCAGGAGGTCAACAACAAAGCTGCATTCCTGTGGCAGAAGTTTCCGAAATTCGTGCTGGGCTTCCTTCTGATCTCGGCGCTCGCTACCGCGGCGGTCTTCAGCAAGGACCAGCTGACCAGCCTCGGCAATCTTTCACGCTGGGCGTTCCTGCTAACGTTTGCCGGCGTGGGTCTGCGCACGAACATTCGCGACATGTGGAAGCAGGGTGCGCGGCCTTTCATCGTCGGCGCGCTCGGCGAAATCGCGATCGCGCTGCTGACGCTAAGCCTCGTTCTCGGCGCAAATCGCTTCCTACACTAGGTTTGTTGCTACTCCCTGGAGCGACGGTGAGCGGAAGCTCACCGTCGCAATCTTCCGTAGACTACTCCGTTCTCGGCCATGAATACTTTCGCTGGCTCTCCCTCCAGAAAATCGGCTACGCGAAGGTTGGAACTCAGAGGCGTCAGCGCGTAAGCGGGTATTCGTTGATCCAGTGAAAGCCTCGGCTCACCAGCATGAATTGCTTTCGGTCGAAGAGTTTCAACTCCGCATGAATCTTATGATCGTCCATCAATCCGTCCACCAACATACGGTCAGCGGCCGGCTGCTCAAACGTGAAGTCCGCCTTCCATTTCTGATCCGACGGTTTCATCAGGCTAAAACTCTTCGCCTTCAAATCGATCGAGCATTTATAGCCCGTCGACGTTTCGTCCATGCTCTGCAACGCAACGCCGTCGACAAAATCGAAAACCAGCCTGCGCCACCGTCCCTTGTCGCCCAGCAGCGGCGGCCGCGCGGTCCCGTCGATGGACATCTGCTCCACATTCCAGATGCCGTAGAGCGCGGACTTCGGGCGCCCTCCGCCGTACTCATGCCATGATTGCACTCCGGCGTAGATGTTCATTCCCATCAGGTACGCGCCGAACACCACTTGCGCGATCACCGCAATGCGGTTCTTTCGCGCACTCCGAAACAGGCTCGGCTCCGCACTGGGGGCGGCAGCGCGGCCGGCAAAGAAGAAATCCCACAGCCGCCGAACGTCCGGCGCCAGCAGAAACACCGCCAGCAAAATCAGATGAAACGAGAAAAGTTTCACTGGCACGTCGAACGTCATGTTGAGCATGAATACCTGGATCATGTCGGCCAGGCAGACCAGCGCTCCGAAAGTAGTCGTGCGAGGGAACAACAAGAACACGCCGCCCAGCGTTTCCGCGCTCCCCGCGAAGATTTGATACGCCGTCGAAACGCCGATCGAGTACCAGAGCACGGACATAGGCGAAAAATTCCCGTACGGTTCCAGCATCCGCGCGAGGTACGGAAACGGCATCTGGAGCGGAATGATTTTGTCGAAGCCGTAGAGAAACATCTCAGACGCGAGAACAAAACGGATGAACAGCCGGAACCATTTGTACATCGCAGCGTAGTTCTCCCGGTGGCGATCCAGCAACGACCAGACCACCGTGACGACGAGCGCGATCACCAGCAGGCAGAACGCCTGCACCCAATCGAATGTCTTGTCGCCGCTCCCGCTACCCGTGTAAACCAGCGGATGCGTCACTCGGAAAACATGTGCGGCGGTCCAAAACGTGATCTGCCGCATCGGCCAAAGCGTGCCGGGATCGGGAATCTCGATCTTCGGAATCAGGAAAAGCCCGCCAAATATTTGGTTGCTCAGGGAATACAACGTGAAGTAAGTGAAGCAGAATCGAAAGGCGACGCGTGTGGCAAGTTTCCAGCGCGGCGGCTCATGTGAGCCCGGCTCGAGCGCGGCGCGGGATTCCTCTGGCGCTCGCCCTCCCTCTGTCAGTTTGTTCTCCACTCGAGTGGCCGCGCCTTCCTCGCGCAAATCTGCGCCTTGTCCGGCGTCAGATTCTAAGCGCATCTCCCTCGACGCTCCAACTCAGATTTCTGGCTTTCAAGGCTCGCGAATGCGCACCTTACACGCGGCCGCAATAGAAGCTGACATCTCGCGAACGAACTCGCTGCCATCGTGTTAGATTCATGTCGAGTCTCTGAGAGCAAGCTAGCGCATGCTCGACCGCAAACAATCTTCCGCCCGGTGGATCGACTTTCTCTGGATCCTTCTCCTGCTCGGGCTGGCCCTTCTTCCGCCGATCGACGAAATCCACAAGCAGCTCATCCTTCTGGCCATCGCGATATTGCAGCTCTTCGAGGGCAAGCTGATCGCATGGCTCCCGGGCCGCGGGCGCGTCTACTCCGTGCTTCTCAAGATTCTTCTATGCACGTTGTTGCTCATGCACACGGGCGAAATATTCGCGATCAACAGCGCCTATTACCCAATCTATTTCATTCCCGTAATCACGGCCGCGATGGAGTTCGGCACGATCGCAACTTTGTTGTGGACCACCCTGGCATCGATCGCGTATTGCTCTCTGCTTCTTCCGGATTTGCCAACCTTGAAGACCGAAAACGAGATCACTCCCGAAAATGCCGCGTATCTCGCGTTCCGGATTCTTTTCTTCTACATTGCGGCAATCCTCGTCAATCGCTTCGCCGTGGAAAACCGGCGCGAAGCGAGGAAATCTCGGGAGCTGCTCGCGGCGCTCGAGGAGACCAATCGCCAGTTGCAACGCGCCGAAGCCGAAGCGCGCCGCTCGGAGCGTCTCGCCGCTCTCGGCCAGCTTTCGGCAGGCCTCGCGCACGAAATTCGCAATCCCCTCGGCGTCATCAAAGGCTCGGCCGAAATGCTAAGTCAGAAGTTGCTGGCATCGCAGCCTCTCGCCGCCGAGCTTGCGGGTTTCATCTCATCCGAAGTGAACCGCCTGAACGCGCTCGTAGCCCGCTTCCTCGATTTCGCGCGCCCCCAGCATGTGGAATTGAGCGCCGTCCGGATACCCCAAATTGTCGACCGCGCGCTCGAATCGGTGCAAAACCAGTTTCCGAATGCGCACGTCAAAGTGGAACGAAACTATGCGGCCGCACTACCGGAAGTCCAGGCGGATCCGCAGCTCTGCGAGCAGGTTTTCATCAACCTGATCACCAACGCCTTTCAGGCAATGGACGCACAACTGCCAGTTCGCGAAGCCATCTTGCGCCTCGCCATTCAATCCGACACCTCGGGCGCCAAACCCGGCGTCTCCGTGCTGGTCGAGGACACCGGGCCGGGAGTTCCCGCGGAATTGCGCGATCAAATATTCAATCCGTTTTTCACGTCCAAGAAGGACGGAGTCGGACTCGGTCTCGCCATCGTCGCAAAAATTGTCGACGACCATCGCGGCTCCATCCGCCTCGAAACCGATTCCACAGGCGGCGCCCGCTTCCGCGTCTTCCTGCCGGAGAATCCTATTGACATGACTTAGTCTACTGGACTAGACTCCGATTCATAAGCGTGGGGGGCCTTCGATGAGTTCGGTAAACATCCATGAAGCCAAAACGCAGTTTTCGCGGCTCCTTCAACGCGTCGCGGCTGGGGAAGAGATAACCATTTCCAACCGCGGCGTTCCAGTGGCTCGCCTGATCCCAGTGCCCCGCAAGCGCGGGCGCCGTCAACTGGGATTCGAGAAGGGCCGCGCTCGTATCGCGGATGATTTCGATGCGCCGCTGCCTCCGGAGATTCTGGCTGGTTTTCTCGGCACCCCGGCTAAGCGGAAAAAGCGCTGAGCATGCCCTACCTGCTCGATACCAGCGTATTCCTGCGTGCGGTTATCTCACCAAGCCTGTTGAATCGTCGTGCGCAGCAACTATTGGCCGACGAGCCTGCAACCCTTTTTCTTTCGGCGGCGAGTTCTTGGGAGATCGCGATCAAATACGCTCTCGGCAAACTCGACTTGCCCGATGTTCCCGGACAGTGGGTCCCATCCTGTCTGCGAAGACTAGGCGCCCTTCCCTTGGACATTACACATCGCCAGGCGCTCGAGGTGGTCGATTTGCCCTTCCATCATCAGGATCCGTTCGACCGTCTCCTGATTGCACAGGCGCGTGTCGAAGAGCTGACTGTGCTCACCGTAGACCGCATTTTCCAAAAATACCCTGTGGAGGTGCTGCTCTGCGCGCCATGATGCCGAAAGGCGCTTGACTCTTTACAACTCCCAACCTGCCAGCGGGCTAGACGGGTGTACAATTGCCACGTTCCCGAAACCGAACTTAGTTCCAGTCCTACACACGAAATCATCTACTGCCCCCAAGGAGGAAATATGTCCGAGCAACCAGGTGTTACTCCCGAATTTGCAGCCGGCTTTCGAACCGTCATGCTCGACGGCATTCTGCGCGAGTTCGAAACGACCAAGAAAGTCATCGCGTCCGTTCCCGACGAGAAGTCCAGCTACCGTCCCGATCCAAACGCCCGCTCCGCGTGGGATCTGGCTTGGCATATCGCCAACAGCGACGTCCAGTTTCTCGATGGAATTGCCAACCTGAACTTCAAGATGGGAGCGCCCGAGCACAAGCCGAAGACCACCGCAGAGCTCGTCGAGTGGTACGACACCAATTTCAAGCGCGCTGCCGCCATGGTTGCGGCTCTATCGCCGCAGCAACTGCTCACTCCGGTCGGCTTCGCGGGAGTCTTCAACTTCCCGGCCGTCTTTTATCTTGGATTCCTCAACAATCACAGCATCCACCATCGCGGCCAGCTCGCCACCTATCTGCGCCCGATGGGAGCGAAAGTTCCGGCAATCTACGGCGGAAGTTTCGACTATCCGTTCCAGCCGCCCGCTGCTGCCACGACCGCGTAGCCTGTTCCTCGAGCACCAATAGGAAGCCGCCGCAGTCGCTGACCGTCTAATGGTCGACGGCTTCCTGGTCCGTTACAATCCGGCCTTTCGGACTCCGCGTCTCGGTGTGTCTGTGGCAAAATAAGGCTCCCACGCATGAATCCCGACAAGCTCTCGATTCTCATCGTAGAAGACGAAGCCAAGATGCGGCGGCTTCTCGAGCTTCAGCTTGGCGACGAAGGCTTCGTGGCCCAATCCGCGCCGGACGCGGAGACCGGCCTGCAAATGCTCGGCAAGCAGCCCTACGATTTGATTGTCACCGATTTCAAACTACCCGGAATGAGCGGCCTCGAGTTTCTTCAAGCCGTCAGGCGCACAGACGCAAACGTGCCCGTCATCATCATGACCGCCTACGGCACGGTCGAATCCGCCGTGGAAGCCATGAAGGCGGGCGCCAACGACTACGTTCTCAAACCATTTTCGCTCGCGGAGCTCGTGCTCGTGATTCGCAAAGAACTCGGCGCGCAGCAACTCCGCGAGGAAAACCGGACTCTGCGCGAAGCCCTCGGAGTGAAGTACAAGTACGACAACATCGTCGCGGACAGCAAGAAAATGCAGGCCGTGCTGGCGCTGGTCGAACGAGTGGCTCGTTCCAACGCCACCGTGCTGATCGGAGGCGAAAGCGGAGTTGGAAAGGATCTTGTCGCTCGCGCCATTCATCAGCACTCGCAGCGCGCCGCCGGCCCGTTCGTGAAAATCAACAGCACGGCGATTCCCGAAACCCTGCTCGAAAGCGAGCTCTTCGGTTACGAAAAGGGCGCTTTTTCCGGCGCGACCACCAGCAAGCCCGGAAAGTTCGAACTCGCCGACAAAGGCACGCTCTTTCTCGACGAAATCGGCGATGTGCCTCCCGCGATTCAGGTGAAGCTGCTACGCGTCTTGCAGGAACGCGAGTTCGAGCGCCTGGGCGGCACCAAAACTCTCAAAGTCGACGTCAGGTTGATTGCAGCCACGAATCGCGATTTGCGCGCCGCCCTCGAGGAGGGCACTTTTCGCGAGGACCTCTACTACCGCCTGAATGTCGTCGCGATTGACATCCCGCCTCTCCGCGACCGCAAGGAGGACGTTCCGGGGCTGGTAAATTTTTTCCTCCAGAAATTTGCGCGCGAATTGGAGAAGCCCGCACACACCATCACGCCGGAAGCAATGAAACTGCTCGTGGATTTTCACTGGCCGGGAAACGTGCGCGAGGTGGAAAACGTGATCCAGCGCGCGGTGACTTTGTCTTCTGGACCCGCCCTTGACGTCAGCGATATCCAACTCGATGTCCCGGTCGCGCGCTCGAACTCGGGTGGCGTGTCTCACGTACTTCCCCCGGGGATGACCCTCGATCAATGGGAAGAGGAAGCAATCCGCGAAGCGCTTCGCCAAGCCAACGGCAACAAGAGCCAGGCCGCGCGCGCACTCGGCCTGTCGCGCAACGCCCTCCGCTATCGCCTCTCCAAAATGGGCGTCCCTGACCCCGAGCCCGAGACCTAGGAGGCAGAACGCCCCGCGTAGGTGGCTTAGGCGGCATGCCCCGACGGTGGTTGAAAACCACCACTTCCGCTTCAAAACCACCGGCTAGAAGCCCCTCGATGCCCTCGTAAGAAGCCGCCATTTTAGTCGTAAACACGAGATAACAAATAACTTGTATAGGAACGAGGCCGACCCTCGAGCTTTGGCAGTGGCCCTGCATTACCGAGGGTAGATTCAAAGATTCCTGGCGTGTGAGCCAGGAGGTGCCTAGTGAAAAAGTACTTCGCGATTTTGGCTCTTATTCTGATGTTGGGCACAACGGGCACCGCTCTGGCGCAAGATCAATCTCAAGAAGCGCCGCCTCCCCCAAGCGACCAGCCGCAAGGTCCTCCATCGAACGACGCCGACCAGACGATGCAGAATCAACCCGGCGTTGCTCGCGTGAGCTTCATTCACGGGAGCGTCTCCACCCAACGTGGCGACAATGGCGACTGGGTCGCCGCAACGCTCAATACTCCGATCATGGCTGGCGACCGCGTTTCCACCGGGCCCGATGGCTCTAAGGGCGAGCTTCAGCTCGATTGGGCGAACATCCTGCGCATGTCGAACAACGCCACCGTGAAGGTCGTGACCCTCGATCAAAACAATTTGCAGATTCAGGTGGGACAGGGCCTCGTGACGTATTCCGTTCTGAAAGGCGCTGAGGCTGCTTCTGAAGTCGACACTCCGAATGCTTCGCTTCGCCCGAACGGCGAAGGCGAGTACCGCGTCCTCGTCAATTCAAACGACGAAAGCGTCATCATCGTGCGCCGCGGCTCAGCCGAAGTCTCCACGCCGCAGGGCAGCACTCACGTCGAGCAAGGCCAGATGATCACCATTCAGGGCGCGGACACTCCTCAGTATAAGATCGATCCCGCGCCGGTCCCAGACGACTGGGATTCGTGGTGCAACGACCGCGACCGTGTCATCGCGCGAGCGGAAACATCCAAGCACACAAACCAATACTACGTCGGCTCGCAGGACCTCGATTCCAATGGAACGTGGACCGAAGTTCCCGACTACGGTCAGGTTTGGGTTCCGAGAGCGGATGCAGGATGGGCGCCTTACCGCGATGGCCGCTGGGTCTGGGAACCCTATTATGGATGGACTTGGGTTTCTTATGAGCCTTGGGGTTGGGCTCCTTATCACTATGGCCGCTGGTTCGTTTACGGCGGAAACTGGGCCTGGTGGCCCGGTCCCGTCGGAATCTATCCGGGCTATTACCCCGTTTGGTCGCCAGCATACGTCTCCTTCTTCGGTTGGGGCGGAGGCTTCGGATTCGGGGTCGGTTTCGGATTTGGCCTTGGCTGGGGCCACGTTGGCTGGCTGCCCGTGGGACCTGGTGACTGGTATCACCCGTGGTGGGGTCGCTGGGGAGGTCGAGTCGGCGCCGTGGGCTTCGATCGAATCAATACGTTCCACGAGGGCTTTGGGCCGCTTGGACGATCCACCTGGCACCAGTATTCGAACGCCAACGAGGCGTTCCGCAACGATCGCATCCGCGGCGGCATCAGCTCGATGGACGGCCGCGACTTCGGTCGAGGCGCTGTCTCAGCTCGTCAGGAGCGAATCAGCGAGGGCACGCTGCGAAACGCGAGCATGAGCACTGGCAGAATGCCGGTTCAGCCCAGCCGCGAGAGCTACAGCCCGACGGACCGCAGAGCCGATCCGGCGTCGTATCGCAACGCTCCTTCGGCCTCACAGCACTTCTTCAGCGGCACGCGGGCCAACGCCACATCGAACGGGTTCGCAGGTCGCGGTGCCGTCAACTCCACTTCACGCCCGGCCAATACCGCTCGGCCAGCGCAGAACTTCGGCACAAATCGCGGCTCAACATCCGTCACATCCTCGCGTCCGGGCTGGCACACGTTCACTCCGCCAAGCTCGGGAGGGGCAAACTCGCGCCCAATGGGCAATTCGGGGAGCTACGCGGGCCGCGGCTCGTTCGCGCCTCCTTCCGGCGGAAATCGGCCCGCGTATAACCCTCCGTCATCGGGTTCGCGCGGCGCATACGGATCAGGGTTCAGCCGGCCGTCACTGAACATGCATCAGCCCATCGTCACGCAACGCAACACTGGCTACGGCAACACTGGCTACGGCAACAACGGCTACGGCAATAGTCCCTACGGGTCGCGTGGCGGTTACAACGCACCTCGGCCCTCGTATAGCGCCCCTCGGCCGTCGTACAACGCACCGCGCACCTTCACGCCGCCTCGCACTCAGAGCGCGCCGCGCAACCAAAGTGCGCCGCACAACTCGGGAGGAAGTAGCGCGCCGAAGGGCAGCTCGCACAGCAGCGGCGGTTCGCACAGCGGAGGCGGACACTCCGGCGGCGGCCACGGGCACCGCTAACGATCGCTTGAATTCATAATCGCCCACGGCCCCGAAATTTTCGGGGCCGTGGCGTGTTCACCCGGCCAAATTCGCTAAAATCGACAGCCATGCGAACATCGCTCAACGCGCGATCGAGCTCCAGCGAAACTATTGCTTCCACGAAGGGTTTTACATCGTGGGAGCAACAAAGCCATGACGCTGCTTATCATTCTGTGGTTCACTTGGTTCTTCGCTGCGAGTTGGCTTCAAAATGCTGCTATTGTGTGTAAAGATTCTTTTGCGAAAGGAGTCCATGCCATGAAGAAAATTGGCTCGGCCTTCGTATCCTTGCTCCTCATTGCTGGTCTGTTCGCGGTCCTGCCCAAGCCGGCAGCCGCTCAGTCCGACGTCGATCCTCCGGGACGCGTCGCGCGCCTGAACTTCATCGACGGTTCGGTTTCGTACCAGGTCTCCGGCGACACCGATTGGGTCCAGGCGGATCCGAATCGCCCGCTCACCACCGGCGACAATCTATGGGCGGACCAGAATTCTCGCGGCGAAGTTCACATCGGCAGCACGGCCATTCGCCTCTCCGCCGAAACGGGAATCTCGTTCCTCAACCTGGATGATCGCACCGCGCAAATCCAGCTGGCTCAGGGGACGATTGAAGTTCACCTGCGCAACCTCACCCCGGGCGACGCCTGGGAGATCGACACGCCGAATCTGGCATTCACTCTCACGCGTACCGGCGAATATCGAATCTCCACGGATCCCAATTCCAACACGACCACGATCATCGTCCGTGAAGGCGAAGGCTCCGTGACGGGCGGTGGCGAGTCCTGGGAACTCGTGCCCGGGCAGCAGTACACCTTCAACGGTACCGACCAGCTTAACTACGACGCCGAATCTGCACCCGGTTTCGACGATTTCGAGAGCTGGTCCCAGACACGCGACCAAACCGAAAACAATTCCCCGTCGGCTCGCTACGTTTCGCGCGACGTTGACGGCTACTACGACCTCGATCAAAACGGCAGCTGGGAATCCGATTCCGATTATGGAGAGGTCTGGATCCCTCGTGGCGTCGAGGTCGGATGGGCGCCGTACCACATGGGGCACTGGGTCTGGGTAGCTCCGTGGGGCTGGACATGGGTGGATGCTGAGCCCTGGGGCTGGGCGCCGTTTCACTACGGTCGATGGGCTTATGTGCGCGGCGGCTACTGGGGCTGGGTGCCGGGTCCGCTGGTCGTCCGTCCGGTTTACGCTCCCGCTCTCGTTGGCTTCGTAGGGGGAGGCGGATTCAGCCTCTCCGTCGCGATCGGCGGAGGCTTCACGGGCGTGGCGTGGTTCCCGCTGGGTCCTCGCGACGTATTTGTTCCCGCGTATCACTGCAGCGAGCGCTACGTTCAAAACGTGAACGTAACGAACACCCGCATTGTGAACGTGACGCAGGTGACGAACGTCTACAACACAGTCATCGTCAACCGCAACGTGACGGTCAACAACAACGTCCACTACACCTACGAGAACAACACCCGTGCAATCACGGCCGTCTCGAAGGAGACCTTCACAAGCGCTCGGCCCGTTCAGGCTTCATCTGTTCGCATCTCGGATGAGCAGATAAAGAGCGTGCGCGTCGTAGAGAATGCTCCTATGGCGCCGACGAGAAGTAGCTACGTCTCCTCGACCGCCAGGGTAACCACCACCGCAAGGCCTTCCGTGCCTCTCGCGCAGAGACCGGTGGTCGCACGGCTGACCCCTGCAACGCCGGTCAACCGGCGCGTTCCGCAATACACAAACGACAGCAAGCCTTTTGTGGGGCAGCCGAATCGCACAAACCAAACGACTCCGGAGCCGAATCGCGTATACCCAACGACGGCGCAGCCAAGTCACACGAACGAGACCAACACTCAAGGCAACCAGAACAACGGCTTCCGTCCGTTCACTCCGGCGAACCAAAACAATCCAAACGAGCCCAAGAACCAGAACATGAATGGGGAGAACAATCGGCCGCCCGCGCAAAACGAGGTACGGCCGGCAGTCAGGTACTCGGCGCCGGTCAAGGCGAAGGACGAGAACTACGACGTCCACCCGCCGCTCAACCAGAAACCGCCACAACCGAAGCCAGAGCCGAAACCGGCGCCGCCACCCAAAGCCGACAAACCTCATGAGGACAAGCCTCATTCTCGCGGCTAATAGAACGGTCTAACGTCATCACCGAAAGCCCGCGGCGAGCATTTTTGCTCCGCCGCGGGCTCTTGTTTTGGATCACACTCTTGCCGCAACACGAGCCTCCCCTCTCCCCTGAGTTTCCAGCCCTCAGCCGATACTGAAACTCATATCCGCATACTGCCATTCGGACGTAGCCAATTCGAAACACTACGCGGAATTGATGTACCGCATTTAGTTTCTGATGGTTACAATCTCGAAACTACTTGACGAAAATTGGCCACGAAACTGCACAGCCGATTGCAATGACATTGAAGAGTGGAACACCCGGGGTGTATGCCACGTACATTCAAACCACTGAGGTGCATATGGAAATCAGCTTGACTGGCTACTCCGCTCACTGGATCGCTTCGTTGCCGCGCTTCGCAGCGCGTGCGCTCGGCGTGCTCCTGCTTCTCGCGGCCTTAGCAGGCACGCGAGCCGCTGCGCAAGCCACCTCCGCCGTCACCGGCGTCGTCACCGACCCTTCTGGAGCGGTTGTCGGCGGCGTCGACGTGACCCTCGCCAATTCGTCGATCGGCTTCTCGGCGACAACGAAGACCAACAACGTAGGCGTGTACGAATTCCGCAACGTTCCACCCGCCGAGAAGTATTCTCTCGCCTTCTCCAAGGACGGTTTCGAGCCCCTGACCTTGGACAAGGTGACCCTCAACGTCGGCACGAAGTCTACGCAGGATGCACACCTCACAGTCGGCGGGACGCAAATAACCGTCGAAGTTACATCGCACATGGGAGAGACGCTGAACACCACGGATGCTTCCATCGGCTCCGTCATTGACGCGGATCGCGTTCAGGACCTGCCGAATATCTTCGTCAATAATGCCTCTGTGTATCTCACGTTGGCCCCGGGTGTAACGCCAGGCGGGGCCGTCACCGGCACACGTTCAGATCAGACGAACATCACACTCGACGGGCTGGACATCAACGATCAGCGCGGCGGCTTCGCGATGGACCCCGTCGTAAATACTCCGCTCAGCTCCATTCAGGAGCTGAGGGTCACCGTAACCGGCGACGACGCCACTTACGGCCACAGTTCCGGCGGCCAGCTCGAGATGATTACCAAGAGCGGCACCAACGATTTTCATGGCCAGGCATACGAGCTCAACCGCGTCACGGCTTACGCTGCCAACGACTACTTCAATAACCTTCAGGGGCTCCCGATTCCACAACTTATTTTGAACCAGTTCGGCGGGAATGTGGGCGGTCCCATCAAGAAGGACAAAATCTTCTTCTTCTTTTCATACGACGGACTTCGCCAGAAGACGAGCGAGTCAATCAACGAGACCGTGCCTGATTCATCGTTCTACAACGGCCAACTGAACTACACGAACAGCAGCGGAAACCTTGTCCTTACGCCCGCCTCCGGCGCGAACTCTCTGGCGGCGCTCGACCCGCAGGGGACCGGAGCAGATCAGGCGTTGCTGAGCTTCCTCACGACGCGCGGCTACCCTGCTACACCGAACAATAACTCGGTCGGCGATGGAATAAATACCGCCGGGTTCTTCTTTGTCGCCCCGGTCGTCAACAGCTACAACACCTACACCGGCAAGGTCGATTACCAGGCCACAACGAACCATCGCTTGTTTGTGCGTGGAACCTGGGACCGAAGCGTTCAGGGCGGTTTCGGTGGGCACAACGTTCAGGTCTTCCCTGGCGACCCGAATCCGAGTTCGTCGTACGTCGACCACTCGCGTCAGTGGGTCGGTGGCGATACTTGGACGATCTCCCCGAACATCACGAATCAGGCCTCCTTCGGAGAGACCAATCAGGTCAACGCTTTTGCCATAAACTACGCACCCACCTCTCCCGATTACCTCTCGTTCAATGATCCATTTTATGGAGGAGTATTTTCGGATCCGTATCTGCCGTTGAACCAGCAGTTTCCAGTTGTTCCGGTCTACCAGGGACGCGACACTCTCATCTGGACTCGAGGAAAGCACACGCTTCAGTTCGGCGGGTTGATTTCGCCGGTCATCTTCAAGTCGGGCAATTTAACGGACACGAACTATTTTGGAGTTGGGATCGGTGGGGACTTGGACGGCCTCGGACCAAGTACGGGTTGCACCAACCCCACTTACCCAGGTTGTCTGCCGAGCGACTTCGGCAGCTCCGCTCAGGGCGCCGATTCGGCTGAGTTTGGTCGGCTCCTCACCGTTGCGCTAGGCCGTTTGCAAGGGGTAACGGCCAACTACAACTACGACGTCGCCGGGAACGCAACCCCTCAAGGCCAAGTCGTAGAGCGTGACTTTCATTCAACGCAGTACGAATTCTTTGCGCAGGACACCTGGACGGTTCGATCTAATCTTACGGTCACCTACGGCCTGCGGTGGCAGTTTCACGAGCCTCTGTCCGAGGTGAACGGTTTCGAAGTTGTGCCGAATCTCGCGCCGTTTGACATTTTCGTGCCGCGTGTTGCGGACGCGCTTGACGGTATTTCCGGCCCGAACGCCGTTCCGTTCATCACCTATGGCTTGGGCGGAAGCGCGAATCATGGGCCCCCGTACTACCATCCTGATCACAAGAACTTTGCGCCGAGAATTAGTCTCGCTTATTCGCCCTCGTCAACGGAAGGGCTCCTCGGCAAATTATTTGGCAACCGGCAAACCAGCATCCGCGCCCATTTTGGAATGGATTACGACAACAACCTGATCGGGCAGGGATTCGAGCTGGACGAGGCGAGTTATCTCTTCAGCTACACGGTCGGGACGGTCAACTCGAATCTGGCAACTGATCCGCGGTTCGCGTGCGCTATTCCGTGCACCGGAGCTGACGTGTCGCCAGGCCTTCGATCCGTTCAATCCGTCCCTGCCGGAGGGACACTCCCGCGTCCCTCATTCACACCCAACCTGGATTCCAACGGGTTCCCAATCGGCTTTTTCAATGGGGGCTTCAATGGCGGGGATCCGTTTTACCAGTACGATCCAAACTTTAAGACTCCTTACAATATGCATTTCTCATTCGGCATCCAGAGAGAGTTGCCCGGTGACTGGCTCGTAGAAGCCACTTACCTCGGAAAATTGGGACGCAGACTCACGGCTCTCGGTGATCCGGCGCAAACGCTGAACTTCATCGACCAGAATCCCGCCGGCGGTTATCCGACTGGCCAATCGCTGTACCAGGCGTTTGGGAACATTCAAACGGCGGTTCAAATGGGAGCGGCAGTCGCGAATCAGCCCTGGTTTGAAAATGAAATGAGCGCGGCCCTGGCTCAGACGTTTGGAGCTGGTTCGACCTGCATGAGCATTATAGGTATCAGTTGCACGCAGCAGGCGCTATACGACACCTACGGCGGGTACTATTTCGGTATCGGCGATGTGTCATCGACTGTCCTGAGCTTGGCGGACGACCACAGCTTCAGCGGGATTACGGAACAGGGACTCTTGCTGCCGAACGTCGGACTCCTGGCTCAGAACGGAGCAGTCGGCTATATCGGCAACTACAGTTCGTCGAACTATAATGCATTGGTCATTCGGGTGAGCCACAAGTTCTCGCACGACCTGACCATGGAAACCAACTACACCTACTCGCACTCGATCGACAATGATTCCGGTGTCCAAGTTAACCTCAGCGATTTTAATGACGCGGAAATCTGCGACCTCCGCGATCTCCACGTTTGCCGCGGCAGCTCCGATTTTGACCACCGGCACATATTCAACACGAATTTTGTGTACGGGTTGCCAGTTGGTCGCGGTAAGTGGATAGGCAATAATATGTCTAAGATTCTCGACGCAGTGGTCGGCGGTTGGCGTCTCTCAGGCATCGTCACCGCATTCACCGGCGACCCATACAAGGTCGACTCCGGCGCGTTCACGATCGATTTCACCCAGACTCAGCCCGGCGTCTTTATCGGCAAGAGATCGGACTTGACTTCCGACGTCCACCAGGTTCCATCGGGAACGCCCGGCGTACCGAACACCGTTCAGTACTTTTCGAACGTGACAAACGCGTATAACGCATTCACCTATCCAATTGCGGGTGGTCCCGGCAACCGCAATATTTTCACCGGCCCGGGTTCTTGGAATATTGATATGAGCATCATCAAGGAATTCACGATGCCGTGGTCGGATAACCAGAAGCTTCAGTTCCGGGCCGACGCTTTTAACCTTTTCAACCATGTGAATTTCGACCAGCCGAGCACCTCGATGCTGGACCAACCGACTTTTGGGAACATCACCGGAGATGCCGGGCCGCGCAACTTGCAGCTGGGTCTGAAGTACAGCTTCTGATCAGTAGCTCAGCAGGGGAACTGCTTACTGCGTCGGTGGCTTCTGGGGTGTGGGTACTGCAGGAGCTTGCGTCGCCGGATTCGGCGCCGCGGGCGCCTGCTGAAGCGCCAGGTACGACCGCCCGAACGCCGCCTGCTGCGTTCCTGCGCCAATCACCACGGCTTGGACGGCGTAACGGCCAGTGGGCAGCTTCGATAGCGGCAAGCTGATGCGGAACGACGCGGTGCGTGTCTTCGGATCCACATCCGTCGGACCCAGCAGCGGCGTCGCGTTCACCTGCAGGCCATTACGGAAGAAGATCAGCCCCGCCCGCAGCGCGTTCGGGTCGAACGTCTCCGGCTTCTCGGGGTAGTAAGCCTGGAAGAAAATGTACAGCGTCTGTTCTTGCGTGAAGTAGCGCGTTACGCTCGAGACGATTCGCTCGCCGTTCATTTCCAGCGGCGACGCGACGAGCTTGGCTTTCGCGCCCTGCGTCTTGAGCTCCACTTCCGCCGATTTCTCCACCGCCACAAGCTGGCTCGCCAGCAACACCGAGCTAAGCGTCATCTTGTCAGCGGCAGGCGCCGGCACGGTCATGTCCTCCTCGAATGTCCCAATCTTTCCCGATTCGTTTTCGCGCGCCACGAACTTCAAATGATACGTCCCCGGCGAGAGAACCACGCCGCCTTGATATTGCAAGTTCGCCTGGCTCACCTGTTGGAATCGTTCCGAGTCGAGATGCACCGTGATCGTGTCTCGAAGCTGTGCAACCGCCTGTGGAAGCACTTTGCCCCCGGATACCGCGCGCACTTCCGCAGCGAAATCGAACTCGGCCTCGCGCTTCCCATGCTTTTCGGCCCAATCGAGCGCCGTCGCTGAAAGTTTCGCATCGATGGGCACATACACCTGCGTGTCGCTCAGCCGGAACATCGCCGTTTCCACCGCAATCGGCAGCTCGACAATCGGATCCTCGGAATGAACCGCGTCGGCAAGCTGCTGGTCGCGGTCTTCTCGTTCCAGGTGCTGGAAATCGCGCGGCGCGTAGTAGCCGTTGCGGAAGCGCACGTGCGCGCCCGGCACATTCACCTTCACATGGACGGTTCGCCAGCTTCCGTCATGCTTCACGTTCGACCCGAGGTAGTAGCCCACCAGATAGTAGCCCGTGTTGTCCTGCTGAATTTTCGGGAAGGCATCGCTCAAATCTCCCAGATCGAAAAACGTTTTTCCGCCCGTGTCCGTCGATAGCGTCGCCAGCGTATCCCGCGAGTCCTGCCGCTGGTCTGTCTGATGAAACACGGCCGCGCCGCTGTACATCGAAGTTCCCGTAGCGGTGTCGGTCGTCGCGTCGCCGCCCGGAGGAGCCGTGAAAAGCCCGCGCGCGTCAATGGAATAAATGGACACGTCCGCGCGATTCGCAGCATCCGTGGCCGCGCGCAATTCGGTGCGATTCTCTTCTCCCGTCTGCGTGATTCCGCTTGTGAACTCGATGATCGACTTGCGCCCGGGAATCGCGGCAAGCACGTTCGCAAGCCCTTCGACGGCCGCCAGTTTCTGATCCGTGTTGAACACGTTGAACTCGGTTTCATCGGCCGTGTACGCCGCGCCGGTGTATCCCTGAACGTCGTACTCGCCTTCCTGCGCCGCGGCATAGAGGCCATCGGCCAAGCTGGACGATACGTTGGCTGTCAGTCGCGACACAGCTTTTTGGAGCTTCTCATGGTCGTTCGTGAAATCGGCCCAAACGGAAAGCCGCGAAGTGTACGTGACCACCGCTACTAGGTCAGCCGGCGTCATCTGTTTATCGATGAATTTCTTCGCTGAGTCGCGAGCCCGCAGCAAATCATCGTTCCCCATCGACGTGAGATCGAAGAACAGCACCAGCATTCGACGGTCGCGGACTTGATCACTCAGCGCCTCTTCCGAAACCGGCGTGGGACTGTCGATCGGCACGACAATCGGCTTCGTGTTTGTGTCGGCCGCGCCCGCAGTCTCCACGGCCTCGATGTCCTCGTACGTAAAAATCGAAATCTTCTGCGACTTGCCGTTGTCGCTTACGCTGAACTGCTCGGCCTTCAGCCCCTTGAGCGGCTTGCCCGAACGATCCGTCACTTCCACGTCGATGCGCACCAGGTCCGACGTCGAGCGCAGAGGCGTCGACTGCCTCTGCCGCGAATTTTGCGCTGGCCGCGGCGCCGCCGGCGCAGGCACCACCGCAGGCGTGTTCCCGCCCGCCTGTCCGGCCCCTTGGCTCGACGGCGGCTTCGCCGACTGCTGTTGCCCCGCGGACGCAGGCATCATCGCGATCCCGGCGATCAAGATCATCACCAAAATTTTGGACTGGGCGAACGGGCCTCCGCGGAGGACCGCAACGCGGTCCGAAGCTTTGGGAGTGCGGCAGCTTGCTGCCGCTTTCTCTTCGCCGAAGCTTGCTTCGGCGGGTGTTTGTGTTTTCGAGATGTCTTCGTCTTTCATCAGAAATTAAACCGCATCATCACATCCATCGACCGCATCGATCCCGCGCTCGTCACCTGCCCGAATATTGAAGACCCCAGTGTCGTCGCGATTCCGCTGAAACTCGGCGTGTTCGTCAAATTCTGCACTTCCCATCGAACGTCCACATGATGCTGCCGCTCGCGCGGCCCGAACCGGAACGACTTCGCGAGCGACGCATTCCAACTGAAGCTGCACGGCCCTTCGATTGCCCCGCGCCGTTCGTCGCCATACGTTCCCGTGGCCGGAACCGCGAACGCACCCGTATTGAAAAAGTTGAGCGCCGTCCCGCCACAAATACCCATGTTCGGATCGCCCACTTGCTCGGCGCGCTCCGAAAAATTCGCTCCCGTTCCGGAGTTGTTCGACGCTCCGCCACCCAGATATGCAGTAAACGGCGACCCCGTGTGCCACGTAACAATATTCTGCAAACGCCAGTCGCCGAACACCTTGCTCTCCCACCCGCGAGCCCCGAAGCGGTGCCTCTCGCCAAACGGCAGCTCATACAGGGTCATCAGCCGCACCTGATGCCGCATGTCGAACGACGATAGCCCCCGCTCCGCTGCATAGTTGCCGTCCTGCTGAACCACAGTTGGCGAGCTCCCGCCGATCGAACTCGCATTGTCCAACGATTTCGAGAATGTGTAGAACGCCTGCAACGAGAGCCCATGTGTGAACCGATGCACGAGTCGTGCTTGCAGAGCATTGTAGATGGAGTTCGCGCCGGTCTGATCGTAGTCGAAGCTCGTCGCATAGGGGATGGCCAGCTGCGATTGGGTCTCGAGCGGATTCGATCCCAGCGGCGCGCGGTTTGGGGCGCGAAGCAAATCAAGATCGGTTCCCTTCGTTCCAGTGTAGGTCAGCGTAAGAACCCAGTTGGGCCGCAAGTCCGTCTCCGTCGAAAGCATCCAGATTTGCGCATAGCCGTCTCTGTAAAATGGGCTCACGCCCGACGTGTTCGGGACGATGCAATTGGGTGGCGGATTGCTCGGGCTGCAGAGGGGGATGCTTGAGCCGCTAGTCGGAAATCCGTTCTGGAGCGTGAGGACCTGCGCGGCAGACGTGTAAAGATTCGCCGACTCCGCGAACGGCTGCTGGTACGCCAGATAGTTCTGCGCCAGCGTATTGTAAATGGAGTCGTTGTAGAACATCGAAAACCCGCCGCGCACCACCGTCTTCGGTTTGATCGGCGCCCGCCAAGCGAATCCGATTCGCGGCGCGAAATTCGTGTAATCGCCGTGAATCAGCGCCTGCGGATACGTGCCGTTGTAGGGACCCACGTCTCCCGGCGTTGCAATTCCGTTGAACGTCCCCGGGGCTCCGGGCGTTACCACCGTCACCGCGGTCGCTTCCGCATTCAAATCCAGGTCTGCGACGTGCCCGTAAAGCTCCACCGGCGGAGTCACCGCGCTGTAGCGCAAGCCAAATAGCAGCGTGAAATTCTTGTTGATGCGCCAGTCGTCCTGGCCATACGCAATGAACTCCCAGTTGCGAAAATATGTGTTCGCATCGCCGGTTCGAATCTGCGTGTTATACGGCATTCCCAGCAGAAAGTCGGCGAATTCGTAGTAAGGCTCCGTCGTCGAATCCTCCAGCGATTGCCCGTTGGCGTTGAGTTGGCTGGTCATCTGGCCCGTGAACAGAAATCTTCCGCGCGGATTCGGGTCCGAAGTCGTATTCAACTGAATGCGCCGGAATTCGCCGCCGAATTTCACCGTATGGCTGCCACGGATATACGTCCACCCTTCCGACATGCGGAACGTTTGATTGCGCACCAGCGACGGCACGGGGTCGCTCAACCCGCCCAGGCTCGTGAACTGAATTCCCGGAATCCCGTAATTGATCGGATCGGTAGACACTCCCCCAATCCCCAGGTCGCCGGCGATGTTGTTGAGGTACGAATTGTCACTCAGCAATTGCACGCGATTCCGGCTCCAATTGATGCTCGTGGCCTCCACCATTTTCGGCGACCAATTGTGATTCAGCGTCAGGCTCACGCTTTGGCTCAGCGTCGATTGCTTTCCCGCAATACTCGCAAAGTCGCCCAGCGTGTTCGTCCGTTGCGAATTCAGGTTATAGCCGGCGTTCAAATTGAATTTGGAATTGATCGTGTGCAGAACGTGGAAATTCACCACGTCGCTGTTGAGCGGCGTATTCGCCTGCAACAAGTAGTTGTAGGTCTGCCCCTGCGGCCCGGCCATCGCCGTTATATTTGGCAAAGGAATGTACGTAAGCAAACCCATCGCAGCGCTGTTGATGGCGGGAATCTGGCAGCCATTCCCCAAAACTGCGCGCGGCCCCGCGATATTCGAATTCGGATCGTACAGCGTGAATCCGTTGCCCACATTGCAGAAATCCCCGCTGCGCTCATCTTCCGTGGGAACCAGCGAAAAATTGTCCACGCCGTTTTTGACGAGCTGGTGCTGATAGTTCAGGAAAAAATATGTCCGGTCGCTGCCGTTGTAGACGTGCGGAATCTTCAGCGCGCCGCCCAGATTCGCGCCAAACCGTTCGTTGTAGTTCGCCACCTTCGGAAACTCTTGGCCAGTGATCGAGTACGGCCTCGCGTTCACCGCGGAATTCGAATATTGATCGTAAAAACCAAATCGCAGGCGATTGATCGCTTGCCGCGCGAGCCGGCTTCGCCCCGCAAAAATCCCGCCGTCTGCACCGGGTCCGCTACCCTGACCGCCGCGAAATTGCCCGCCGCCTCCGCCACCAAATCCCCGTCCGCCTCCACCCGGTCCTCCGCCAGGACCTCCGAAGCCGCCGCCTCCGGCTCCTCCCCCGCCTCCTCCAGGTCCGCCAAATCCCCCGCCACCGCCGGGTGCGCCGGGAGCCAAGTCATTCGGATTCATGCCACCCTGACCGAACCCTCCGGGCCCACCAGGGCCCCCGAAGCCAGTGACCGCCGATCCTTGTCCCACAGTTCCCTGCAACAGAAACGAGTCCGATGACGCACCCCCTCCAGTGTTCGTCGCCAGCGCAACGGTCGCGTTGCCGTTGTCGCTTGACTGCCCCGGATTTTGATTCTGCTGCCCGCCCGCGCCCTCTCCGGTCAAGTCCGCAGATTCGAATCCAGTCGTCGCCATTCCCTGCCGCATCGCGTTCGTCACGCCTGCGGGCACCTGTCCGCGGCCGCCGCCGTTCCGGTTTTGACCGGCAGAGTTCCCTTGCGACGTCCCTTTCGCACCTGACGCAGGTGTTTGATTCGCGTTCGAAGCATTCTGCGAGTTAGTAGCGGTCGACGAATTTGCCGGCGGGTTCTGCGCGCTTCCAGGCGCCGCGGGCGCGCTCGAATTTGTGGGCGCGGTCTCGGCCGGTTTGGGAGCCGGCGGCGCCAGGTCCGCGAGCGTCGCCACATTCAGCACCACGGGAATCGGCCCGCTCGGGACAACCGGAAGTTTCACATCGATGGCTGCGGCAACGAAACCGAGCTGGCTCGCCTCGACATGGTAGTAACCTGCGGGAAGCTCCGGAAAAACAAACTTCCCCGTTTCGTCCGTCCAGCTCAGCCACACTTTGTGCGTATCTGTGTTCGTGAGCCGCACGGTCGCGCCCGGCACAGGCTGGCCCGATTGCGTCTGCACCTGTCCCGTAGTGGATGCAACCACCTTCGGCGCAGCGGCCGTGTCCGCCGACGAACTTCCGCCCTGCTGCGGCGCCTGCTGTTGCTGCTGGGCGGCCTGCCAGTGGCGCGCCGAACACCCGAGCGGTGCGGCCAGCAGCAAACCCAGCATCCAGCTCGTTCGCCGCCGGCTTGATTGAAATTGGATCATCATGGAGAAGGGCCGCGTTCCTAGCCTTCCTCTTCCTTAAAAGTTTGGCCCGCTCCCACATCATCAGAGGCGAAACGCGGGAGCGGGCCGGCCCAACGAAACGAACTTACTGATTGCTGCCGCCACTTTTTTCGGAATCATAAACGAGGCGGTACGTCACGGGCTGCGTGAGCCGCTCATTCGTGATTTTCGTCGTGACAATGAGCTGCTTCCCATCGGGCGACAATTCGTACGTGCGCGTTGTGCCGCCGCCTCCACCGCCTCCGCCGAATCCGTGCCCCGTCGCAACCAGCTGACTTCCCTGCCACTGCGCAACAGGCGGCGTACGCCGATCACCGCGCTGGCCGCCGCCTCCTGAATTCGACGCGTCCGCGTCGCTCTTTGAGTCAGCGGCTGGATCCGGCGGAGTCGTGGTCGCCAACAGGCGGCCGGACGCGCCGGTGATTTTCACGTTAGCGTCGAGCTGCGTGACGGTCAATTGCGCCCACTCGGCCATCATTCCGTCCCCGCCACCAGGTCCACCTTGACCTCTGCCCGGCCGTCCGCCGTTAGCGCCGGCTCCATTGCCATTTGCCTGGCCTTGGCCATCACCCGAGTTCCCCATCGCTTGCTGCATTTTCTGTCGCGGGTCATCGCTCTGATCCTTATTGAGCTTCCACGTTCCCGCCAAACTCGGCTTGGCAGCCGACGTCGCCGCCGCTTGCGACGCCGGTTCCGGGATCGCCTTCGCTGCGGCGCTTCGTCCAGCTAATCCGCTAGCCGGCAAAATGAGCGCCGCAGCACCGCAACATCCGAGCAAAAAACGGAAATGATTCCGAACTGCGGCTTTCACTTTCTTTGTCATATGTGTCCGCCTCCATCAATTGTTAAGACGTTTCTCGCGTTGTTTCTGGTACAAATCATATTCCAGCCAGACAAGCCCCAAGTTCCACAGAATGGCCAAGACATTGGATATCTTGTATCATCTTCACGTTGCCCGTGATTTACACCAGTCAAACGCGCCCGTATCCAACGCAGCTCTAATCGCACATTTCTTCGCATTTCTCTCGAGAAATCCGGTATCGAAGGGAGCACCACTCACATGACACCCACATCTACTCAGTCACACAACGCGAAGCGGATGCGTCTCGCCGTCCTCGGCGCGGGCAAAATGGGCGGCATTCTCATCGACGGATTCCTCAAGCACCAGCTTCTGCCGCCCCAGAACATTTCCGCCACGGTGCAGCACGCGGCTGCCGACCGCAAGAATGCCGCAACCACTGCCGTCCCGCTCGGCACGGACAATCGCGCCGCCGCGCGCGCATCCGATTTGATCCTGCTGTGCGTGAAGCCCCAGGTCGTGGGCCAGGTGCTCGACGAAATTCGCCCCGAGCTGAACGAGCAGAAACTGGTCATCTCCATCGCTGCGTCCGTGCCCACCGAGTACATCGAAAAACGCCTCGGCTCGAACGTTCCCGTGATTCGCGCCATGCCCAACACGCCGTCGATGGTCGGCGAAGGAATCACCGCCATCGCAAGAGGCAAGTTCGCCACGGCCGAGCATCTGGAAACGGCTCGCAAGCTTTTCACCTCCGTCGGCAAAACGGTTGTCGTCGACGAGAAGAACATGGACGCCGTCACCGGACTTTCCGGCAGCGGCCCCGCCTTCATCTACATCATTCTCGAATCGCTGGCGGAAGGCGGCGTGAAGATGGGCCTGTCGCGCGAGCTCGCCACTCTTCTCGCCGCCCAGACGGCGCTGGGCGCGGCCAAGGTAGTCCTCGAAACAGGTCTCCATCCCGCGCAGCTGAAAGACACCGTCACCACTCCCGCCGGCTGCACCATCGACGGCATCCTCGAACTCGAAGAAGGCGGCCTCCGCGTCACCCTGATCAAAGCCATTGTGAAGGCCTCCCAGCGCGCCCGCGAACTCCTCTTCACCGACAAATAGCCCGATAACCGGGGAATTTTCTTGCTGCGCGATCAGCGCAGCCTTGGTAGTGCGGTAGCTTGCTACCGCTTTCTCTTCGCCGAAGCTTGCTTCAGCGGCCTTTCGCATCAGTCCCGAGGCTCGGGATATATGGTTTCAAAGGTTTTGCCTTTGACTCCATTTCAAATCTGAAATTTGAGATTTCAAATGGCTCTGTTGACATCCCCACTCCACGCGCCGCTCCTCGCCACTCTGTCATCCCGAATCCCCGCGGCCTGTGCGGGGTGAGGGATCTGCTTTTTCGCTTTTGGAGACCGCTGACCTAGGATCTCAACAGAGCCATTTCAAATCCAAACTTTCAGATCGCCTTTTGCTTCATCTGTGTTTATCTGTGTTCATCTGTGGTTCCAAGGTTTCACGCCCCTCGTCGCTCGACCACCTCCCGCGCAAACTCGCCGACAAGCTCCGCCGCCTGTGGCGCCACTGCCTGCAACAGAAAATGCGGCGCATCGACTTCAACGACGCGAACCCCCGGCACAAGCCGCCGAATCTCTTCCGACGCGCGACGCGGAATAACGCCGTCATACGAAGCGCGCAGATAAAGAATCGGCACCTCGATCTCAGCCAACTTATCCCTCACATCCACTCGAAGCACCTCGCCGATCCTCGCCCGCAAAACCCTGCTTGAAACTTTCGCCGCGACCTCTCTCAACCTCGACCGAAGCGCCGGTGAAACGCCTCTCCTGTTAGCCACTCGCCCCACCAGTGATACGAATCTTCCTTTAACTGGAATGACGGGAACCAACGCCCGAAGTTTTGCAAGCAGACGCCGCGGATATCGCGCGAACGAACAGCACAGAATCAGTCCCACAAGGCTGCGTGGCCGCGACGCTGAAATCGCAATCGCGATTGGGCCGGAGAAGGATTCTCCCAGCAGCACGAAAGGCCGATCGGTCGGAAGCGACGCGCGAACCATCGACTCCAGCTCCGCATAACTAAGACGCTGATCGGTGGGATATCGAACGACAATCGTTTCGAACTCAGGCCCAAGCGCGGAAACAAAATCGGAGAACAGCAAACCCGTGCCGTCAAGTCCCGGAAGCAGCACCAGCGTAACCATGACCTACAAGTTTAGCGTTGTTTCATGTAGCTCAGGTCTTCAGAGTCTGTGTGACAACCCGGTTTTGTGTCAGCCCCGGACTCGGGTTTCAGGGTTTGTCCCGAGGCTTCGGGATGCCTGTCCGCCGTGGCGGGCAAACCCTGAGCTTCAATTGGTTCAGGCTTGTCGTGGGCCTTTTGCTTCATCTGTGTTTATCTGTGTTCATCTGTGGTTCCAAGGTTTTACGGCCCTTGTCGCTCAACCCTGGGTTCTCAAACAGACTCTTCTCACCGCGTCGCGTTCGCCGCAACCACATGCCCCGTCGCCTGAATATCGATCTCCACCGTATCGCTCACGCGCAGAAGAAACGTGCTCGGATTCTTCAGTCCCCACTTTACATACGGAATCGCGAATTGCGTCGTCGCCGACAAATCTCGTTCGCCCGCGCGCTCCACAGACATCACGAGCGTCGTCGGATGTTCCTGGCCGTGCAGCCGCAGCACGCCCGCCACTTCCACCTTCGCGCTTCCCTGCGCCGGAACGGCCCCCTGCACACGGCTCGGCACGAAAACGACGTCCGGATATTTATCGCTCTCGAGTATCTCGTTGTGCATTTTCTTGTCGCGATCCTCGCTGCCGCTCGTGCCGCTGGTCGCGTCGATCGCGATCTCGCCGCTCGCCTGCCCCGTCGAAGGGTCAAACCGCACTTGCCCCCGCTTCAATTGAAACGTACCGTGAACCGTATGAAGCGTCGCGCCCAGCGTGAACTCGACTTTCGTGCTCGCCGCGTCGAAAGTTACGACGGTCTCCTGCGCCCGCGCCGCGCCACAAAAAGCACTGGCGGCCGCAAGGAGAATCGCCGCCGACCAGACGGGCGCCCTCACGCCCACAATATCCGCCAGCCAAGCCCCACCACATCCCGCGCCTTCAGCACTGGTTCTCTCCCCTCGCGCGTGTGAACCGCCATCATCCGCGAGAAGAAAACGGGATTCTTCGCAAATAGCCGCAGCGCTTTTCGCCGAAGTGTCACGCTCGAGCCCATCATCAGCAGCAGCCGCGTCATTCGCACGGCATTTGCCGTGATGCGGCGATGCGCCGCCACGTACTGCGGCATATCCTCGCGCGCCAGAGCCTCGCCCAAAGCTATGGCCTGCTGGAACGCCAGGCTCAGTCCCTGCCCCGCGATCCCGTCGATTGCGCACGACGCGTCGCCCACCAGCGCCACATTATCGCGAGCCACCGCTCGCGCTCGCCCCAGTACGCTCACCGCGCCCGCTTCCTGGGTAGTCGCCTCGGCGTAACGCAGTCGATTCGCCACTCCGGGAAATTGCGCGAGCGCCCGGTCGATCCGCATTTGCGGATCGCTCGTTAGCAGGGCCACGCAAACTTCCTCCGCGCCCGTTGGCGTGACAAACATCTGGCATCGCTCGCCCCAGTGGACGTCCACAAACTCGCTCCACGGCCTCACCTCGTAGTGCCGCCGAAATCCAAACCGTGAATGCGCGAGCCGCCGGGGAGTCAAACCCGCCCATTTGCGCACGCTGGAATTTTGCCCATCCGCGCCCACCAGCCAACGGAATGAAAGACGCTCGTCGCCAACATTCACATGGCCCGAATGAAATTCCGAGACGCGCGCACCCCACAAAAATCGCACGCGAAGTTCTGTCGCACGGTCGACGAGAAGTTGGTGCAGCATCCTGCGCTGCAAGCCGTAGGCCCGCCCCGCAATTCTTGCGCTTACGGAGGATTGGTCGTCGGAGAATCGAATGCCCGAGAAAGGAAATGCCGCGCGAGAGAGATCGATCCCAAGGTTGTGGAGCGCTTCTACGGCTTCTGGCAGCAAACCTTCGCCGCACGGCTTGTCAATCGATGGCTTGCGAAAATCGAGGACCGTAGCCTGAAGACCCTTAAGTCTTGCCGCGATAGCTGTTGCGATTCCGGCTGGCCCTGCACCCACTACGACCACATCCGACTGCATGAATCCTGCTTTCCTCGCCCTTTACCTGTGCCCCTTCCCAACGTGCACTTACCACCGCAAAAGCACCAGTTCCGAGCAGAACCCCGGCCCCATTGCCGCGAGTATGCTCATCGCGCCCGGTGCCGGCCGCCGGTGCATATACACATCTTCGAGTACCAGCAGCACGGACGTGGAAGAAATGTTGCCCACCTTGCGCAGGCAATTCCACGAAGCCTCAAGATCCTTCGACGTGAGCCCCAGCGCGACTTCCGTCGCTTCGAGCACCTTCGGGCCGCCAGTGTGCATCACCCAACTCTTGATGTCGCTCCGCTTCAGCCCTTGCTCTCCGAGGAACTCATCCACATCCCCACCGAGGTGCTTCACCACCGTGTCCGGCACTTCCGGCGATAGTACGATGCGGAAGCCCTTCTCAGAGATATCCCAACCCATCACTCTTTCGGTGTTGGGATAAAAAATTGACTTCGTCGCGACAATCTCGGGACCTTTCTGCACGTGCGCCGCACTTCCATTCCCATTCCCGTTGAACTTCATCTCCGAACCGACCACGATCGTCGCGGCCGCGCCGTCGCCGAACAGCAGCGCCGAAATCAAGTGCGCCATCGACAAATCATCGCGTTGCAGCGTCAGCGAGCACAATTCGATCGAGAGCAGCGCCGCCGCCTGGTCCTTGTAGCCGTGAACGTAATCCGCCGCGCGCGAAATTCCCGCCGCGCCTGCAACACATCCCAACCCGAAGATCGGTATGCGCTTGATGTTCGGCGAGAGTCCCATGCGATTCACGAGCCGCGCATCAATCGATGGCGCCGCAATCCCCGTCACCGACGTCACAAATATCGCGCTCAAATCTTCCGGCTCCAGCCCCGCCCGCGCCAGCGCCCGGCACAACGCCTTCTCGCCCAGATCGAGGCTGTGCTTGATCCAGCAGTTGTTCGCCTGTCCCCACGTGTGCATGTTCTCGTAAAATTCGATCTTCTCTACGGTGAAGCGCCCGTCCACCTTCATGCTGTCATCCAAGCGGTCGAGAATATCCGGATTGGGCAGCCGGCTCCGCCAATCGTTCTTGAGCGCTTCTGTCAGCAACTCTTGCTTGTAGTAATGCTCAGGAAAAGCGCTCGCGACGCTCGCGATTCTCATCAGTTCCGCTCCTTGGTCACACGCATTCTTAGTGGATCGGAGCTTTGGTTCACCCTGAGCTCCGATGGGCTCCGACGTAACGCTACTCTTCATCGCAGATTTGACCCTTTGCGGCAAGCTGTGACCCCACACTCCACCTGCTTGCTCGGGCAGTCCTGAGTGTCGATTCTAGACGAAAGGAGCGCTTCAAGCGAAGGCGCACCCTTACCCCTCGCCCTCATTCCACACCCCTAATCCCAGGACCCGACACGTTATAACGTCTCGGCCCCTTATTCAATCTCGTTCTTATTTTTTCCCAACGGGAAGTTCTTTCAGGCGGTATTGCTCCAACAGGCGGGGGCGTTCTTAACCTTCAACTTTCAACTATGAACTTTCAACTGCCTTTCTAATAATTCCAGCGGCGCAGCAACAAACCCGCCCGGAAAGCGAGCTGGATGGCGAGGACGACAATCGTGTCGCGCACGACCACCATCGCATCCCGCATCGACGTCTCCGAATCCTGCGCCGGAAGAGCGATCGCCGTCGCCACCGGGCCGCGATCTGAATTCCAGTTCTTCGTTGCCATCGTGCTCATGGCCCCCTCCTAGTTCACTACGTATATTGGACTGTCGTGTTCCACCGCAAGAACCATGGATTTGTAGATGTCCACATCCCAGCTATCCGCGATCCGCAACCGCACCACGTTCTCGGTTTCGTAAACCAGCCGCCCGCGCAACGGCACGCGGATGGTCCCTGCCAAAACTCGAAGCACTACGGGCTGCCCCATCCACAGTGCGTAACCACCTTCCATCCAGGTCACCTCGTCCGAGAGTGAGTGCGCCCAACAACTGCATTCTCGGGCAGGGTCTAGTACTGGCCAATGGTACAGCGGGCTAAAGTTGGTAGGAACGAAGTACCATCCGCTCGTCCGCAAAGTTGACGAGCGCAAAACGCGCACTTTCTTGCTATTCTGCGTGCCGTGATTTTCCGCCGAAATCTGAGGGGTTCATGCTCGACAGCCTGAAGCACCTACTCGCGCAACTCTATGATGTGCGAGGACTTATCGAGTGGGGCGGCACGCTGGCCGTCTGCATCATCGTCTTCGTCGAGACGGGTATGTTCGTGGGCTTTTTCTTGCCCGGCGATTCCCTGCTGGTCACCGCCGGCGTCTTCGCCGGGGCCGGGCAACTTAAACTATCCATGCTACTTACGCTCGTCGCGCTCTGCGCGATCGCCGGCGACCAGCTCGGCTACTTCATCGGCTGGAGGGCGGGGCCCAGCCTCTTCCGCCGCGAGGATTCGCGCTTCTTCAAGAAGCACTATCTCCAACGGGCTCATGCATTTTACGAGCGCTACGGCACCAAGACAATCATCCTCGCGCGCTTCGTTCCGATCATCCGCACCTTCTGCCCGCCCGTCGCCGGCGCAGCCGGAATGAACTACGCGCGCTACCTGCTCTACGACATCGTCGGCGGATTCCTCTGGGTCTGGAGCATGATTCTGCTCGGCTACACGCTCGGGCGCACGGTGCCCAATATCGACAAGCGCATCCACTATGTCATTGCGGCTGTTATAGTTGCGTCGCTCATGCCCGCCGCGTACGGCGCCTGGAAATCCCGTGGCCACAAGGCCGCTCCCCCGATCAAGGGCCTCGAACGCGACTGATTCATCGCCCGAATTTCTCGCTGCGCTTGTCCCACGAGTCTCGCGAATTCGAACGAAGAGTCACCAACAAAACGCCGCCAAATCCGAGCCAAATCAGTTAAGCAATTTAATTAATCACCTTAATCAATTTGAGGCTCAGGAATGCCTCAAACTAGCAGAAAATGGCAGGTTTTGCGCCGCTCGTAAAACGTCAACGCCAGCGGCGACCTTCTGCTGGACGGGGGCCGTCAGTCGTTTCCGGCGGTCTTCACCGCATGGCCGCCGAATTCGTGGCGCATCATCGCGAGCAGCTTGTTGGCGAAAGGCTCGGGCTCTTGCGACCGAAAGCGAGCCTCGAGCGCGCCCGAAATCACCGGCAGCGGCACGCCCAGATTCACGCCTTCGACCACGGTCCAGCGGCCTTCGCCGGAATCGGTGACGTAAGCCTCGATGCCTTCGAGCGTGGGATTCTTCGACAGCGCATCCACCGTCAGGTCGAGCAGCCACGACCGAATGACGCTGCCGTACTGCCAAATTTTCGAGATCTGCAGCAGGTCGAGCCCGAATTCATTCTTGTGCCGCAGCAGGTCGAGCCCTTCGGCGTACGCTTGCATGATTCCGTATTCGATGCCGTTGTGAACCATCTTCACGAAGTGGCCGGAGCCCGCCGGACCAACGCGGCCCCAGCCTTTGTCCGGGCCGGGCGCGAGCGTCTGAAAAATCGGCGCGAGGCGCTTGATCGTGTCCGCGTCGCCGCCCACCATCATGCTGTACCCTTCGGTGAGTCCCCACACGCCGCCGCTGGTGCCGCAATCGACAAAATTGATTTTCTTGGGCGCGAGCGCCGCGGCGCGGCGGACAGAATCCTTGTAATAGGAATTGCCGCCGTCGATGATCGTGTCGCCGGCCGCGAGATGAGGCAGCAGCAAATCAATCGTCTGGTCGACGGGCGCGCCCGCAGGAACCATCAGCCAAACGGCGCGCGGCGCTTTCAGTTGCGCGAACAATTTGTCGAGCGAATCCGCGCCCCCAGCACCCTTGTCCACCACGCGCTGGACGGCCGTCGCGTCGCGGTCATATCCCACCACGCGATGCCCACCGCGCACGAGCCGTTCCGTCATGAAGCCGCCCATCTTTCCCAACCCGATCATGCCGAGTTCCATGTGAATCTCCTCCGTAACAATGTTGGCGCCTACTATCGCTCAGTGTCTTCAGGAGTTGAAACCCCTGAAGAAAACGACTGCCTTACGGCGGGGTTAAAACCCCGCCCTTCCGACTCCAAACCGCGCGAGGTCTTCGCGAAGCTGCGCCAGATTCTTGTACTGGATCGTGTTCATTCCCAATTCTCGCGCGCATTCCAGATTCAATCCGCGATCGTCGATCAGGATGCACTCGCCGGGCTCGCGCTGCGTGATCTTCAACGACAGCGTATAGATTCCAGCGTTCGGCTTGCGCACACCAAGATAGCAGGAACTAAAGAACGCTTCGAAATAATCGCGCAGGTGGAATTTCTTGATGCGGTATTCATTGATTTCGAGCGATTCGTTGTTCAGCGCGGCCATCAAGTATTTTCGCGAGCGTGCCAGCTCGCCAGTGAACGCCAGGCTGTCGGGATAAGGCTGTGACTGCTCGAACATGAATTTCTTGAAGTCTTCGATCGTGAACGAGCGCGGCCGGTAGAAGACGGTTCGCTTCAGGTAATCGTCGAGCGAAAGCGCGCCCGTTTCGAACGCGTCGAGCACCAGCTCGTGGCGATCCTCGAAATCCTCCCAATCTAAATGGAATGTCCCCACGGCGAGCTTCCGAGCGTCGCGGTCCCA
Organism: uncultured Acidobacteriota bacterium; assembly: GCA_963737205.1. GTDB lineage: Bacteria > Acidobacteriota > Terriglobia > Acidiferrales > UBA7541 > Palsa-295. Next base: position 233,809 of record CAVTRV010000002.1, read on the forward strand.
GCCGTTCGTCAGAATCACGCCGCCGTTATCCCAGAACAGTGTGGTTATTTCCGCCATGATCGCCTAGGGCGCCCCCGGAGTCGTGGTGAAGCTGTTTGATGCTCGCGCGCCCGAACGGTTCCATTATCCCTGCACAGAGGCCAGAAGCAAGGAGGCAGGATGCAAGGACGGAAGATACGGGCACCCGGCTTCCGCCAAGAGAGCGGGCTGCTCTTTGTCGCGTTTTCAGAATTGAAAATTGACATGTCTGAAATTTGGGCGATTAGGGCGCGTTGGCGTCGTTTGTTTTCAGTGGGTTGGGTCATGTTCTAATTCTTGTATTGGGCGATTAGAAAAACAGTCGCGAGTCGCGATTGATCCGCCAGAAAGAGGCGCGGCAGGCGAGTGGCGGGAAACAGATTCAGGCGGCGCCATTTTCTGGTAGTCGTCCACAAGGGCCGCCTTCGTCATTTGTGGCCTTCCTTTGCTGGGCTTCTAGAAAAGCCCGACTCACGCTAACACAATTCGCTGGCTATCTTCTATTGTGGAAAGTACTGATATGGGTAAACAGAAGAAACTGCGGAGTCTACTTTCGTCGAGCCTGTGGAAATCGTCGAACGGTGCGATCAGTGGGCGATTAGAAATTCCGGATGGGGACCGCGAAACACCGAAGGATGCGGCACCCCAAAATTCAAAGTCGGAACGTCAACGTCAAAGGCCGTGGCACCCGGCCTTCAGGCACTCCACATCCGTCGGAGTACGATCAGGGATTAGGATCCCCTCCGCCGAAACTTCGCGCCCAGAGCACCCGCCATTGTTCACGCGATACTCGGCGCATTCGCCTTCACCAAAATCATCAGGCGTCCAATTCAGAAGACCGCGGGACCATTGGTATCGCCAGAGAAGAAGATGCCTATCTGGAAAAATGAGCCAGTCCGCTCCATCAATCTTCATCAACGCGATCTGTGACTGTTGAGCGCGGACCTTCTCAACGAGATCGTCCCGCTCTCGGAGCCTCATATCTTTAGTGAAGGTCTGCATGGCATGTTCGCTAAGGGAAAGGCCATGCACATTGAACAGCCATGCGGGTCTATCAGGGTGCTCGCGAAGCCAATCCATCAGCCATGTGACAGAGAGCGCGAGGTCTTCATATTGGGATCCTGTTTTGAGGAATTCATCGACGCCGTGGATTCCGCTGCCGTCCAAAAGGAAAATGCCCTCAACCTCTAAGTTTCTCGGGAAGTCGGGCTTATGCAGTGTGACGTGAAGGTTCGTTTCATGTGGGCCCTTAATTCTCCAAGAAACGCCAAACTCCGCGTCATGATATGGGTTGACGTCAGCTGCACTGATTGTGTACCGGCTGCGAAGCTTCGCGAGCGAATCGCCAGCGTGGTCTTCGGCCCCGATTTCCTTCCATTGATTGTCGATGCTGGCCATCACTGCGTCAGCTATGTCGAAAGCGAATTCAGGTCCTGCAAGTCTCTGCTTGTTTGCGCTCTTCGGAGGAAGAAGTGCTGAAATCGCCCTAGAGATGTCGGCATTGTACGTTTCCGCGCTATCGGAGGCGTTGATCGTCCAGGGAAGCATGAACTCGTAGTAGGAATGCGAAGTTAAGGTGAGATGGGAACCCTCGGAGAACCTAATCTTGATCTCAGCATTCGGATAATCATCGGTTTTTGAATACGTGAACAGGCTCGGAAGAACACCGCCGATTTTGTCGGGGTCGGTGAACGTGGATTCAAACAGCGCCTTTTGACGAGCGGTAGCGTCTGTGATCTTTCCGTGCATTTGCTGTTCCACAGGTTCAAGTTGGGACTGAAGCCAACCTTTGGTTATCCCCAGATTGGCGGGATCGGGTTTTGAAAATCGCGGTGCTTCAGCGGCCGATACAAGCGCTTGCACTAGCGCTGGCTCCACTGGCTTGCCGTCTCGCTGGAAGCCATGAGGAGTTCGCGCGATGGTGATCGTTAGGTCTTGAGATGCTCCAAGACCTCCCCAGCCGGAATGAATCACTATCTCCAGAACCCTCCTATCAGATTGAGCAGGCAGACTCGTACTCAGAACGACCAGGCTGAGGCCCACCCAGCGGGCTAGACGGGACATGGAGAGATTCTCTCCTATTCATCTGACGTTCTGGTGATGGTTTTTCGATTGCCCAAGCCGGGTGCCGCAGCCTTCGAAGTTGACGTTGCCCTTGATTTTTCGAGTGCCCGCTCCTTCGTGGTCCCGAGGCTTCGGGATCGAAGGGACGGCGGTTTTGAATTTGGGGTCACTCCGGCTCTTGAGTTTGCGGTTTACTCCGCCAGCAACTTCCAATTTCGCTCGGATACGTGACGCGGGTCCTGTCAACGCCCGCGAACGGCGTCAGCTTGTGTGGCTTCGGAGGCGAGCTGTCGACGATTTCCATGGCTTCGATCCCGCGCACCACCAACGCATCCGGCACGAGCGACCGGTGGCATCTCCACGGCACGGCTTCGGCGCACATGAACGCCGTCGGCTTCTCCGTCGCGAGTTCGATGGCGCGAGCGAGCGCCTCGTCGAATTCGGGCGTTTGCATGTAGTCCGCATAACCGCGAAAGCTCGCGTTGCGCCATCCCATATTCCGCGAATCGGGCAGAGCCTTCCGCAATCCGCCAAGCGCCTTCAAATGAACGTAATCGATTCCCGCATCGCGCAGCGATTTTGCGAGAGCATCGGTATTGAACTGAGGATTGTGCCGCGATTTCGGTATCGTGCGAATATCGAGCAGGCGCTCGACGCCGTTTGACCGCAGCAATTCGATAAACTCACCAATCGGACGCGTGGAAAGCCCGATCGTGAAAACCCGCAGCCCCGTATCTTTCGCTCCGCCTTCATGCTTTATCCATAATAATCGAGCACAACGTCGACGCGAAGGTTTCAGGTTTCGGGTTTCAGGTTTCGGGTTTCAGGACGGCCCGGGGCCCTTCGACTTCGTTCAGGACAGGCCGTCGCCACAGGAAGCGAAAAGCAGATCCCTCGTCGCGGACGGCGCTCTGTCGGGATGACAAGCGAGGGATGAGGGCGAGGGGTGAGGGCGAGGGGTGAGGTTTCGGGTTTCGGGTTTCGCGTTTCAGGTTTCAGGTTTCGGGGGGTACGACGTGGACGCCGACGGTCATTTGGCCTGCCGGGTGCCGCAGCCTTCGAAGTTGACGTTGCCCTTGATTTTTCGGGTGCCCGATCCTTCGTGGGTTTGTTTTCGAAGGGTCGGCGGTTTTGAAGGTGGGGTCACTCCGGCTCTTGAATTTACGGTTTACTCCCATCCCTGCCGACGGCGCGGCGCAGAAGTGGATTCTCGCGCGGCTGCGGGCGCGCAGGGATGAGGCGTGGGACGGCCACAAAGGCACAGAGACAAGATGGCGATCTCTTGCCTTATCCGCGCAGTTCAAGGCCGAACCCCAGTGGATTTTCAGTCTGATCTTATATTATGGATGTGCCCGATCAACGAAGTCGTTTCGTTGCTCTCCGACGGACCGGGAAACGACGTGGATCTTCCATGGTAACACCAGGCTTGAAGACTGGCCGTGGCGCCGCTCGCCGCCGATTCTGGTTGGCGATGTCGGGGTTTTCTATGGCGCTTGCGCTAATACCCTTTTCCTACAAAGTCGAACGTCGCCTGGAGAGTGCCACTCACATCAAGGGCGGCGAATCCGAACAAGTTGCTCTAGAACTGGCGCAGCGTTTCCAGTCTCCGTACGGCCACCGCCTGATTATAGTGATCAGCGGCGTCCCCGACCCGGATTCAGCAGAGGGCGCAGATGTATTAGGCTTCTTAACCAGTTCATTGCGCAGCGTGCCTGGGGTGTCGGGCGCCGTCTCGGGTCTGGATTGGCCAGATCCTCTGTTCACTGGGGACAATGGCGGGGCCTTGATCATCGTCGGGTTGGATCCGCATGGAGAAAGTTTTGAGGCGTTGGTCCCGACGCTGAGGGCAAAAGCAGACTGGATGGAAGGTCAGCTTAGGTCGCAATACCCGAATATCAAGCTGGAGATTACGGGTGAAACGCCACTGGCCCTCGATCTTCGCAAGGTCAGCGCCGATGATGTCAAACACGCCGAAGAACGAGCGATGCCGGTAACGCTGTTCCTGCTGATCCTGGCTTTCGGCAGTCTTGTGGCCGCGTTATTGCCGCTGGGAATTGGAGTACTCTCCATCTCGATGGCGCTGGGCGCGGCTGCTCTGCTCTCACATTACCTGCATCTGTCGATTCTGGTGCAGAATCTGGCAACGATGCTCGGCCTTGGCTTGGGCATCGACTATGCATTGCTGATGGTGAGCCGGTTTCGCGAAGCATTGGCCGAGGGATATGATCCCGGCCGCGCTGCCGATATCGCTGCGGGGCAAGCGGGGAAGACGCTGCTGATCTCGGCCACGACGGTGGCAATCGGATTTTCGTCGCTGCTGATTGTCCCCATCAGCGAACTCCGTTCCATTGGAATAGTTGGCCTGCTGGTAACCGTTTTGAGCGTCATGCTGTGTACATTCATTCTGCCTTGGTTGCTTGGTCTGCTAGGGCATCGCATCAATGCCGCCCGAGTGCGCCTTCCAGGCAGAAAACTCAAAACGCGCGAAAGTCCACGCGCACCGAGTGAACGGTGGGTACGGTGGGGCAGCATCATAACGCGCCGGCCCTGGACAGCTCTGCTTGTCGCCGGGGTTCCGCTACTCATCCTTTCGTTCCAGGCACGGAGAATCTCCCCCGGGATTCCTGACCATGATTCACTCCCGGCTGCAGCCGAGTCGGTGCGAGCACTGCGCACGCTGCAAGGCATGGGACGGTCGGGTATCGTGCAGTCCCTCCGAGTGATCCTGGAGTTGCCGCCGCAGTCTCCGCCGCTCTCGCCGGCTGGCTGGCTTGCCGTCAGTCGCTTGACGACACGCTTCCAGAGCGATCCTAGAGCGCAAGAGGTCCTATCTCTTCCGACCCTCACAGGAATGTCTAACAGTGCGGATGCTGTCGACGATGTTCCCGAGCCAATCCGCAAGAGTTTTCTTCGCAGCGATGGCCAAGCTACGTTGATTGAGTTGCTGCCCATCGCCACTCTTTCGCCCAACGAACAGATACGATGGGTACGAGAGGTGCGTTCCTCCGATGTCGCGGCGATAACCGGCGTGCCCGGCGCTGTGCTGCGCGTCGGCGGCGTTCCCGCACTCGACGCAGATTATGACTCGGTAGTAAAAGAGTGGTTGCCGAGGGTGGTCCTTGGCGTCGTATTCGGTAGCTTGCTCGCGCTCTTGATCGGGTTACGTTCCTTATTTGCGGCTCTCAAAGCAATCCTTCTCAATCTGCTCTCCGTTGGCGCTTCATTCGGCGCGTTAGTTGTCGTTTTTCAGGAAGGCCACGGCAGCAAACTCTTTGGGCTCGGCGGACCGACCGGGACGGTATACCCGATCGTGCCGATTCTCGCGTTTGCCATCGTCTTCGGATTGAGCATGGACTATGAGGTCTTCCTGGTCGCCAGAGTCCTCGAAGAACGCCGGGGTGGTCTATGCGAAAGAACAGCGGTTATCGAGGGCCTGGCGCGTACGGCCGGCCTCATCACGAGCGCCGCGGCAATTATGATTGCCGTGTTCGCCGCATTCACCGTGGGAGGCTTTCTGGTTGTCCAGATGCTGGGCTTTACGCTGGCCGTGGCGGTGCTTATTGATGCGACAGCGGTGCGGATGGTTGTCGGGCCGGCGCTATTGCGACTTGCTGGTGACTGGAATTGGTGGCCCTTTGGCCTATATGGGTCCACAGCAATGTCTGAAAAGAAAACTATGCCGTGACGCCACAAACCGTGGATGCTCCAGTGACGCCACCGGCCTTGCAACAGCCTAACTAAGCGGCTCGATTTATTTCATTTCTCTGCTTGGGCGCTAAGCTGGCTGATATCAAAGTCCTTGCGTCCAAGATTTGCCTTTCCCGAGCCTCTTTCGATCACAAGAATCGTGGAGCCGGGCTTGCCTTGCAGTTTTGCCTCCACTCGCGTCGCAGACCAAACGCCGCTGACCTGCCGCAGCCCATAGTAAATGAATTCCTTCTGCTTACCCGTCCCGTGAAGCGTCTTCACCACATGCACAGGGAACAAAATGCTGCGGTCAATCCACGATGTTACCGAATCATAGTAGGTCCGGTCTTGGGACCCGGGCTTGCTCTTGAGGACAAAGCAATCCCGTGCGCCGTATTTCTCCGGCGCCAGGAGCTCCTGGTTCTCCCAGAAGAACTGGTTTTCTACCATGTCTTCATAGGAGAAGTCTGTTCCCATTAGTGGGTCGTTCCAACGTTCGAATGGCAACACGCTGGCGGCCTTCTCACCAGGAAGTACCGCCTCGATGGTCACGTGCCCGCTTACGGTCATATGCAAAAGAAGGCTCGTCTTCTCTGAGCCAGTCCCCGAGATCTCGCTTAGCAGACGCAGACCATCGGGAAACCAGTGAGCCTTGGCGACAAACTTGTAGTTCGTGCGCTTGCCATCGCCTTCCACCCGGGTGAGCCGACCGGTCAAGCGGTAGTCCATTTTCTCAATACGTTGGCGTGAGCCAGTCAGCACAGTCTCCAGGTCAGGATTCGCCGCGAAGGCCCGCGCAGAATGCACCAACGACAACAGCGCTAGCAAAGCGATGGACGCTTGAATCGTCCCAAGGGCGCAATTCGCCCGTCGGGCCTCTGGATACCGGCCAAGGTTGCGGCTGCAAGAGAGCGTTACGACGCGACGCAGGAAGGTCATAATCCTATGTATACAGCTAAAATCCGTGCAGCGCCATCCAGCCGACGGGCACTGATCCCGAAGCGGCAGTATGCGGCCCAGCACCAGCTTATGCGGCTTCGGGGGCGAGCTGTCGACGATCTCCATCACTTCGATCCCGCGCACCACCAGCGCATCGCCACCGGCGACCGGTGGCATCTCCACGGCACTGCCTCACCGCACATGAACGCCGTCGGTTTCTTCGTTGCGAAGTCGAAGCACGAGCTCGGTTGGCGGCATCAACCCGACGATTGCCCTCCGATTCGGCCACCCCATGGCTGGGACGCCGCTGACGCCGGCCTTATGCCCCTCTTTAATGAAGGCGTCGACCGTCGGAGAAAACCGCCGCTCGTGCCAGGCGGTTTCCACGTCTGAAGCAGAGATGCCGAAGCGTTCAGCGATTGGGACGATGATCTCGCGTTTCGAGATATCGGCGTGTTCGGTGAAAAACGCGCGCGAAACATAGTGGTAAAAAGCGCCGGCTTCGAAGTCGCCCTTTTGGGTGCGCACGAGCTCGGCAGTCTCGAGCGCAAAACGTGAGTTCACGTTACGTTGCGGCGGGTCGATTGGAAGTCCGACTTCTTGAGCTAAACGCTTGAGCCTCTGGCGAACCTGCGGCCACTGCTCCGGCGAAAACGGCTTCGGTGCACCTTCGGGTGGCGTGTCCGGATGAATCTCGAAAGGAAGCCAGCGCAAATCAGCATGCAGTTCTCGCGCCGCTTGTTCGGCCCAAACTGAGCCGAGATAGCAAAACGGTCAAATAACGTCAGCCCAGATATTGATGACGCGATTCATCATCTGTGAGCGTAGCACCGTTGGATGGACCCAGAAAGTGGTCTGCGCACCGCATTTCGCGGAAATGCCGATAGCATCCGCACACCTGTGACGATTACTTAGATCTGGGCCGTGCCGCCGTCGACGAAGAGTTCGATGCCGTTGACGAAGCTTGAATCGCTTGAGGCGAGGAAGAGCGCGACGGTCGCGATCTCTTCGGGGCGTCCCATTTCGCCGCGAGGGATCTGAGATTTAAAGAACTCCTTCGCGTCTGGCCCGAGCGGGTCTAGGGTTGGCGTGTCGATGGTGCCGGGGCTGAGGATGTTGACTCGAATTCTGCGTTCCTTGAGCTCTACCAGCCAAGTACGAGCGAAGGAGCGCACCGCGGCCTTGCTGGCGCTGTAGACGCCGAAGGCCGGGAATCCCTTGATGCTGGCGATCGACCCATTCAAGAAGATGGAGCCGTTGTCGTTGAACAGAGGCAGCGCCTTTTGTACAGTGAAGAGCGTGCCGCGCACGTTCAGGTCGAAAGTTTTGTCGAAGTGTTCTTCCGTTACTTCTTCGAGCTTGGCCAACTCGCCCTGTCCGGCGCTGGCGAAAAGAATATCGATCTTGCCCTTCTCGCGCTTCACCGTATCGTAGAGGCGGTCCAGGTCGGCCAGGTTACTGGCGTCGCCCTGCACGCCGGTTACGTTTTTGCCGATGAGCTTGACGGCCTCATCGAGCTTATCCTTGCGGCGTCCTGTGATGAAAACGTACGCGCCCTCTTTGACGAAGAGCTTGGCGGTGGCGAGCGCCATCCCGGACGTCGCTGCTGTGATGACAGCCACTTTCCCTTCGAGCTTTCCCATGATTGTTCTCCTTTCATGCGTGTAGGCCGCCCCACACTCGCTTTCACTAAGTAGATGAAACGGGACCCTGAAACGATTCAGTAGTTCGGAATAATAGAACTATTTGAACCATTTCCCCTGAATGACTACTCTTATTAGCATGCGGCCTCTGTTCCACCCATCCATTGAGGAGATTACGGTAGAAGGAATTCTCCACGCCTTGTCCGACCCGGTGCGGGTGGCGATTTACGCGGACATCGTATCGCAGGAGTGCTCGCAAAACTGCTCGACTTTTCGGACAGTCAGCGACAAGACGATCCCGAAGTCCACGCTCTCTCAGCACTTTAGGGAACTGAGAGAGGCGGGGCTGATCCGTGGTGAGCGTCGCGGTGTGGAAGTCCACAACACCTCGCGTTGCACGGAACTCGAGCAACGCTTTCCGGGCCTAATTCGGGCAATCGTCAACGCACATGCCATCCAGTCGAGGGACGAAGCGCAAGGGAAGAAACGCGCCGCGCAGAAAATGGCCAGACGTGCGTTGAAGAATAAGTAAAGAACCAGACTCTTTTCCCTCGATCAATCCGACCTCGTCGTCATGCGTCGGGTATTCCGGGGCGCCGCTCTTCAGAATGCTCACTCCGTTAGGGTCCCTCGCGGTCCCGAGGCGTCGGGACCGAAGGGTCGGCGCCTTTGAATTTGTCTCTTACTCCGGTAGCAAACTTCCAGTTTGGGCTGGATACGTGACGCGCGTCCCGTCAACGCGCGCGAACGGCGTCAGCTTATGCGGCTTCGGGGGCGAGATGTCGATGATTTCCATCGCTTCGATCCCGCGCGCCATCAGCGCATCCGCCACCAGCGACCGGTGGCATCTCCACGGGACAGCCTCGGCGCACATGAAGGCCGTCGGTTTCTCCGCAGCGAGTTCGATGGCGCGAGCGAGCGCCTCTTCGAATTCCGGCGTTTGCATGTAATCCGCATAACCGCGAAAGCTCGTCTTGCGCCAGCCCGTATTCCGCGAATCGCGCAACGCCTTCCGCAATCCGCCCAGCGCCTTCAAATGAACGTAATCGATTCCCGCATCGCGCAGCGACTTTGCGAGAGCATCCGTATTGAACTGAGGATTGTGACGCGATTTCGGTATCGTGCGAATGTCCAGCAGCCGCTCGACGCCGTTCGACCGCAGCAACTCGATGAACTCACCAATTGGACGCGTGGAATGTCCAATCGTGAACACTCGAAGCCCCGCCTCCGCCTTTCGCTCCGCCCTCATGCTTTATCCATTCATCATATTAGTTGAGTGCGGCGTTGGGGCGAAGGTTTCAGGTTTCAGTTTTCAGTTTTCAGGACAGGCAAAGCCCGGGGCTAAAAGCCCCATTTGATTTTTTTGTGGGGCCTCTTTCGCGTGGCCCGAAGGCCACGCTCCCCCGACTAAAGTCGGGGGCTTCCGCCCTAAGCGCTCTAGTGTATGGGAGGGGCGGGGCCGCCACTGGCGGGTGGGCGTTTCATGATGAAGGCCATGGGGATGAGGCAGGCGACGATGATGGCGAGGACGGAGACGACGTCTTTGTACGCTAGGGCCGTCGCCTGCTGCTCCAGCATCGCGCCCATGCGCGCGTAGGCCTGCCGCATCGCTTGCACGGGATCGAGGCCTTGCGTTTGCAGCGTTGCCGCAAGGCCGTCGACCATCTGCCGGAACTTCGGATTGCCGTTTTGCGTGTTCGCGGAAAGATAGCTTTGGCGTATCTGCGCGGTGCGCGTGACGAACGCGCTGATCAGCGCGATTCCAATGCTGCCGCCGATGTTGCGCACGAAATTGATCATGCTCGAAACCTGGTTGTTCTTTTCGCGCGGGATGCCGACGTAGCAAAGCGTGTTCGTGGGGATGAAAATAAAGGCGAGACCCAGCGTCTGATAAACGCGCAACATCGCGGCCGTCCTGAAATCCATGGTCAAGACGAGGTGCGTGGACATATAAAACAGCGCAATCGCGGTGACCGTGAAACCAAAGCACATCACCTTTCGCGCGTCCACGCGCGAGACGAGGGCGCCCGAGATGGGCATCGTGAGCATCATGATGAAGCCGCCGCCCGCCAGCGCCTCGCCGGCCATCACCGCGGAATAGCCCATCAAGAGCTGCAGATATTGCGGAATCAGCACTGTGGTCCCGTAGAGCACCGTGCCCAGAATGAACATGAAAAACACGGCGGTGGCGAAATTGCGCATCTTCAGCAAGCGCAACTCGACAATCGGATGGGGGTGATGCCATTCCCAAATCACCCACGCGGTAAGCGCAACGGCCGCCACGATGGAAAGAAGGAGGATCCAGTGCGAGCCGAACCAATCCTCTTCCTGGCCCTTGTCGAGAAAGAGCTGCAAGGCGCCGACGCCGAGCGCGACGAGCCCGAGGCCGATGTAGTCGATGCGAATGCCGCGGCGCTTCTCCTTCTCGACGGCCAGGTACGGCGGGTCTTCGACGAGCTTGTGCGTGAGATACAGCGAGAGAATGCTGATGGGAACGTTGATGTAGAAAATCCAGCGCCAACTGTAGTTGTCGGTAATCCAGCCGCCGATCGTGGGGCCGATGGCCGGCGCGACGACCACCGCCATGCCATACACGGCGAAAGCCATGCCGCGTTTCGAGGGCGCGAATGTGTCCGCGAGAATCGCTTGTTCGCTGGGCTGCAGGCCGCCGCCTCCCGCGCCCTGCAGAATGCGGAAGAAGACGAGCATGCCGAGACTCGGCGCCAGCCCGCAGAGAAAACTGCTGGCCGCGAACAGCGCGACGCACGACATATAAAAACGTTTGCGGCCGAATCGCGTGGCGAGCCACGCGCTCACGGGAAGGACGATGCCGTTCGAGACGAGATAGCTCGTGAGGACCCAGGTGGATTCGTTTGGGCTGGCGCCGAAACTTCCCGCGATGTGCGGGAGCGCGATATTGGCGATGGAAGTGTCGAGCACTTCCATGAATGTGGCGAGAGTGACGGTGAGCGCGATCAGCCAGGGGTTAAACCGAGGGCGCCACGCGCTGTGATCGACCGGGATTGCGGCGGCGCTCACTGCTCGGCGGCACTCGCGTTGGACTTTTCGGGAGACGATTCGGCGGCGATGCAGAGTGGGTGATGGGAACCCGTCGTCGTTGCTATTTTCATCTTCATCGGGGCGATGGTGAACGTCATGGGCTGTGCGGCTCCCTGAATTTCTATCTTACAGTGGATGCTGAGAATGGAGGAAGGAAGCGGCGAATTTTGTGCCGCACCTACGGCGCTCGGGGTGTTCTTGCTTTCGCGGACCCAGCCCTCACGGGCTGGGCTAACTTATGACGCGCCTACGGCGCTTGGGCACGTTCACGGAATCGCCACGATCAGGCAGGGCGCGGGCCGCGCAGAATCCGCGCGGGGAAGAAAATGATGGCGCGGAAGAGCTCGAGCACGCCGTCAATCGCAATTCCGACGATTCGGAATGGCAGCAACAGAAGCCAAACGATCGGGTAGAGCACCAGCGCCAGAAGCGCGAGCGGCCAGCACAAAATCAACAGAATGCACCACAGCAGGAATTTCAGCATGGGGGCCTCCCTTCTAACGACATGACCTCAGGGGCTAAAGCGCCCTGTTATTCCCAGCCTTGACGGCGGGGCTAAAGCCGCGCCCTTCCGGGTCAATCATTCAGGACGCGTCTGCACATGAGATACGCAGAGTCCTTGCTTCAGGTTCCCCTTGCGAAGGACATTATACCGGGGCGCGAAGGCAGGCCAAGCGCAGCTTTTGAGGGACACGTATCTGGCTTTGCGGGGGGCGGATGCAAGGCCAACGCAGGCGGAGATCAGTAGTCGGTGTGAGAATCGTCGGTGACGACCTCGATCTTGCGAACGTGGATCGTGTTCGTCTCGGTGTCGAGCACGCCGGTGACTTGCACTTTCTTGCCCGCAAGCTCCTGGCCCACGTTTTGGTCGTCCAGCTTATAGACCTTGTTCTTATCCTGAAGAACATATCGGCCGCCGCGCTGCTTGACGCAGTACAAGACGCAGTCCGCGGGCGTGGTTCCGGCGTTTTTGGTCTGGAGCATTTCCTTGTGCGACTGGCTGAGCGAATGGACGTTCAACGCGCACTGCGAATCGGTGATGTAGCCTTTGAAGACCTTGTCGCCAGCGCCACGCGATAGCGGGACGAACGCAGAGGCCAGCGCGAGGACTGCGAGCAACAAGATGGAGCGTTTCGTTTGCGGCATTTTCTTTCTCTCTTTCCCGAGAAACTTTCCCCAGAAGCTTTCCTCACAAGCGCGCGCAAGCTTATTTTGCGCGTGGTTCGACGATAAATTTCATCGTCATTTGTTCATGATTGGCGCTGCATATGACGGTACAAACTACCAAGTATTCACCGGGCTCGTCGGGCGCGATAAGTGAAAAGTCTTGCGTGCCGGGCTTCAAGAGCAAGTCCCAGTCGGGCACCGGCACGTGATCGCTGGCACGCAACAGAGCGAAACCGTGGATCGAGCCGTCGCGGGCATGATTTTTCGCCTTTACTGCCGTGATCCTCAGTCGAATGGCCTCACCCGCCGTCACCGTGATGAGAGGTTTATCCTGGCCGACGATTTTGTAGCGGCTGTCATGGTCGGCAAGGATTTCGATGAGGCGCTCGGGCGGCTGCTGGGCGAAAAGGCGAAGCGACAGCAGCGGCAGGGCGATCAGAGCGACCACGAGAAGCCGGAACGCTGCGGTACGCGCACGCTGACAGATTTGCTTCGCGCTGGCGAGAGGCATGTTTATTGAGTGAGGTACGCCAGGATGAGCCGCATGTCGTCATCCGTGATGGTGGCGCGGACTCGCATGTGGCGAATGATGGTTGCGGCTGCGCGCGGAGGAAGCTTGGTCGGCGCCACGTGGCAGCGGCCGCAGTTCGCGTGGAAGCGCTTCTCGCCTTCGATGCGGAGCGACGGCTCGACGTGGATTGCCGTGGTCTTCGAACTGGTTGCAGTGTCAGATTTCGGCGCGGTCTTCGTAGACGCGGCTGGGGCTGGCGCGGCCGCCACGGGCGTTGCTGTGGACGCCGAATTCACCACCGCTTGTTCCTGCGCGGCTGCGACGAATGTGAGTACAACGGTAGCTGCGATCAACAACGCAAGCGTCAGGCTCTTTCGCATCAGCGCATCTCCCCGGGCCCCAAGGGAAGGACAAAGCGATAAGTGACGCCGACCGTCCAGATATTCTCGGTGCTGTAGGAACTGAATTGCCGGCCGTAGCTGCTTACGAAGCGCAGGTTATCGCGGAGGTAGTAATTCACGCCGAACTCAAACTCTTGCGCGTTCACCCACGATAATCCCCAGCCGGTCGAATTCCAAGTCCAGTCAGAGTCTCTTCCCAGGAAATACTGCTGCATGCGCGCGACTACCTGGATTTTTCGAAATTGATCCTGCGCCTTCGGCACCTGGCTCAGCCGGTAGGCGGATTCAACCCAGTAGCCGCTGCCCTCGCTCGAACGCACGTATTCGCTGCGCACGTCGAGCGGAAGAGCGGAAGGCTGCCATGCGAAGTGAAAGCCGAAAGAGTTGGAACGGTCGAATTGCAGCAAATGCTGGAACGAGCCGCCCACTTCGAGACGCGCACCGGGGAAATAAAGCCCGGCGCGGCCACCGGCGAAACGGTATGAATCGACGGGCGATTCGGTGATGTTCGTCGAGAAGTATCCGGCGTAGTTGAGGTTCACCTTGTGGCTGAGCGGGAAACCGCCGCGCACCATGGCTCCCGTCCCGGCGCCGCTCGGGCCCGTGGCGATCGGCAGAATCAGCGGATCGGTTTGCAGGTCGCGAATCCAGATGGGATAAAGCCGCTCGTTGAAAATTCCGAATGGTGTCAGGTAGCGCCCCACCGTGACGGTGACGTACGGATTCACTATGTAATCGAGCTGGAGATAGTCGACTTCCTTTTGCACGTAGCCGTGATATGCGCTGCTGCCCGGCGGCTGCGCGAAATCGGACTCAAACGTATCGCGCGACTCGATCAACCAGTGGTCGCCGAGGGGAATGAGAAAGATCGGCGAAATCAGCGGGTCAAGATTCGGCTGGCCGCCCTGGAACTGGGTGACGAAACCCATGCCTGCGGTCAGGATCGGAATCGGCTTCGGCGCTTCAGCTGATTCGGTGTCTTCTGATTGGGTGTTTTCGGATTGAGCTCTCGCAGGGGAAACACTTCCCAAGGTGAACCAAGCGACTAGGAGCGCGGCGGACCCGCTGCACAGGCGTGGCCAGAGCCTCGACGTCGCGCGCGATTTGCAGCGTGACGGAGCCGCGCCGTCGAAACGATGATTGTAGTCGTTTGGCATTGCCGTTCAGCGAAGAGCCTCTTGTGTTCCAGAATGAATCGCGTATCCGGCGATGATGAAAGACGCCTGCGGGGCAGTCAATCGCCCGGTCCCTGTCAGCGTGCTTGAGTGGTAATAACTGTTCCGGTGCTAATGTTGCCCACCGGCGCGACCGACGGCCCTAAGCCACTGCAAACATTTGGGTTGTGGCCGCGCGGCCCAGCGCAGCCGAGGGTGTTGCAATTGTAACAACCCTGTCCTTCTCGGCCATTGACCCCGACCGCTTCTCAGAACAAAGTCGATGCCATGAACTTGGGAAAAACCGGCTACTCGTTGGGCTCGAAGTGCGTTGCGGCCGTGCTTTGCGCGGGGCTTCTGAATCTGCCGGCACTGGCAACCGGCGATAAGGCGCTGGGCATGGTCGCAGAGGCCGAGCACGCCCACCTGGATGGTGTTTCGGCCGTTTCTGGCGCCACAATTTATGCCGGCGACGCAGTCGACACGGAGAATCCCGGCGTCCTGCGTCTGCGGCTGGGAGCCGGCCAGCTCTACTTCAGTGCCGCCACTGCGGCAACGCTTTCGGAACACTCGGGCGTGGCCGGAGTGAAACTGGTTCGCGGCACCGCCAGCTTCGCCGTGCCGGATTCGACCCAATTTGAGATCGAGACACCCGCTGGGACTTTCCGCGGCTCGGGAAAAAATGCCACGCGCGGCCAGGTGACAATCAACAGCCCGAACGAGTTAATCGTGTGGGCGGTTCGCGGCGATTTGATCCTCGATAATGACGGCGAGCTGCATACGATCGCCGAAGGCAAGACGTTTCGCGTGGTCGTCGAGGATCAGTCAGGCTCGCAGGACCAGGATAATACACCGCCGAAAAATACGCGTCACCGTAAGCGCAGGTTGCTGTTCTTCTTGCTGTTTGGCGGCACGCTCGTGGGGGTAACGGCGGCGTTGTGGATCCATCAATCTGAAAGTCAGACAGATCCATAGATCAGTCAGAAGATTTGGCTTCAGGGGCTGAAGCCCCTGAACACACCATCGTCCTCGGCGGGGTTAAAACCCCGCCCTTCCGAAGCTTCTTCCAGGCGGCCTTTGTAAGCGATCCTATGTGGTGGCGGGTTGTGGTGCGTGGGTGTGCGCGAAGGCGGGGACTTCGCTCGCGTGAAAGCCGACCACGAACATGGGGTGCGGTGCGACGCGTCCCCAGCGGAAGAGTTCCCACTTCGCGCGAATGAAGCGGATTTCCCGCCGGAACGAAAGGTCGAGAATCTGGCGCGTCTCGCCGCGATAGAAACGCTGCGGCATCATCAGAAGCGGTTTGGTTCCCCAGTTCTGACCGTCCTCGGAACCCCAAATCGAAAGGTCGAGCGATTCCTGTTCGATTTGATCGGTAATGACCATGGAGCAGAGGAACGTGCGCGTGTGGCTCGCGCCGATGTCGCGCGGCTCGCCTTCACCCTTCGAGGTGAGGTGCGTGCCCGTAGGAATCAGTTCAAGTTCCATGGCCATCGATCGGTCTCCCGAAATCGCGTCGGATTTTAACACGTGGGAACCACAGATGAACACCTAGGGCCATTTGAAATTTCGAATTTCAGATTTCAAATTGAGTCAAAACCTTTGATCGTCGGGACAGGCGGAACAAGATGGAGATAGGCGAAACAGACGAAATCGAGGCGCGAAAAAAGCTGAAACACAGAGCACACGGAGAAAGGCCTGAGAACACACAGAAGAGCGAAGCCCGGAGTCGTCAAGGCGATTGAGCGCCCGCCGTGGCTGTCTTGCTGCTCGCGTTCTTCACGTAGGTGTTCAGCCAATTATTCATTTCCCAGAGCACGTCCAGCACGGATTCGCGCGCCGCGTACCCGTGCGATTCGAGCGGGAGCAGCACGAAGCGAACCGTGGCACCATGCCCTTTCAAGGCACTGAAAAACCGCTCGCTCTGAATCGGGAACGTGCCGGAATTGTTGTCCGCCTCGCCGTGAATCAGCAAAAGCGGAGTCTTGATTTTGTCCGCATACGAAAACGGGGACATTTTGTTATACACCTCTGGCGCCTGCCAATACGTGCGCTCTTCATTCTGGAACCCAAACGGAGTGAGCGTGCGGTTGTAAGCGCCGCTGCGCGCGATGCCGGCTTTGAAAAGGTCGCTGTGAGCCAGCAGATTCGCGGTCATGAACGCGCCGTAGGAATGTCCCATCACAGCGACGCGATTCCTATCGACAACGCCAAGACGCACGCCTTCATCAATGGCAGCTTTCGCGCTAGCCACAAGCTGGTCGACATACGTGTCGTTGGGCTCCGCGTTCCCTTCCCCGACGATCGGGATGCTTGCATTCTCGAGCACCGCGTAGCCTTGCGTGACAAACGGCACGGGCGACGCCCAGGACACGAGAGGAAACTGATACGGCGAGCCGGTCACTTGTCCCGCCGACGCCCTCGTCTTGTACTCCGTCGGGTACGCTTCCATCAGAGTTGGCAGGGGACCATCCTCAGGTTTATAGCCCGGCGGCAAATAGAGATTGGCGCTTAGATCGACGCCATCTGCCCGCTTGTAGTGCAACACTTGCTTTTTCGGCAGCGGCGCATCGCCGTACGGGCTGGGGAAAAACGTAATCTGCGTCGCCGGCGCATTGCCGGCGCTTGCGAGATAGAAATTCGGGCTTTTCTCCTGCGACTCTCGCCGTATGAGTATGGTCTGCTTGCCGGGGTCCACGACAGCCGTTGGGATTTCGTAGTACGGTGCGGCGGATTGCCAAATCCGCTTCGTCTCGCCGTTCGACGAATTCACCACAGATACGAACGGCTTGTCGCCTTCCGGAGACGCGCCGGGCCCGCGGAAGTAGATGCCATGCCCATCGGCGGTCGTCTCCAGCACGAACTTTCCCGCCGCATTGCGTCGTTCGATCGGCTGCCCGATATCGTGATATCGATCCTCAAACGAGCCCTCGAACAGTTTCACAGCCGCAGCAGACGAACTTGGATCCATTGCCAGAATAATCCGCTTTCGATCCTTCCACCTGCGTTCTTCGACCAATGCCAAATGGTCGCTGCTCCATTGGACGCCCTGAAAACGCACCGGCAGTTCGAGCCCCTTGCGCGGCGGCTGAGCGAACGGCGCATCGAGAAACAAAATCGTGTCCCGCACAGCAACGTCCTTGCGAGGATCGCCGCCATCTCCAGCCTCCGCCCAAGAAACTGTGGCCGGAGCATCGCTTCGCCACTCGTGATCGCGCGGTCCCGCGGGTTCAGAGTCGTGAAGGTTCGGAATCGTGTCCTGCAACGGCCGGTCCACCAATTGCTTGCTGCTTCCGTCCTTCACGTTCAGCACGGAAACGCGCTGCGGGAAATACCCGAATGGCAATAAATACGAGTAGGGATGATGAAGCTCGGAAACGAGCAGCCAGTTCCCGTCCGGCGAAGGAGACGCGTCCACAATGACGCCCGCCTTGCCGAGCGGCTTGCTCGATCCGTCGAGGGACACCAGCCGAATTTGCGACGTCGCATAGTAGTCGAAGAACGCCTCGTCTTCCGGGCTCTTCAGCAGATCCTCGTAAGTGGCTCCCGGCGTAACGCGGCCCAGATTTTCCTGGATCACAGGTCCGGTGGGAACTTCGCTCCGCACGGGCGCGGGTCCCTTGTCCGCAGGAACCGTCTTGCAAATCAAACTGGCGCTATCGCTGCGCCACTCACAGGCTTGCCCCTGGCCGAAAATTCCGTCCAGCGCAATTCCCGGTAGCCGGCGCGCTTGAGCCGTCGCGACGTCGACGATCCATAGGCTCAAGCCTGCGTCTTCTTTCGCATCACTGATATTTACGAATGCGATTTTCCGCGCGTCAGGAGACCACTCGGCGTCGACGATTTTCGGATTCGGCGGCAATCCGGAAATTGCGATCGCGTCGCTCTTCTCCACCGGCTGCAGCTTCAGCGATATCGCATACCGCGCGCGGCTGGGGCCATCCGTCTTCGGGTTGAATCGCAAACCCGCCAGACGCAGCTCCGGCTGCGCCAAATCTGCAATCGACGGCAACCCGGCGTACTGCTCGATCAGCATCCAGCGCTTCTGTCCCGGCACGGCGGGCGACAACACCACCGCCGGCGTCGGGAGGAAATCCACCATGTTGATGATGGCCTGCGGCGGTTTCTGGTACGTAAGGCTCGTCTGCGCAAAGACAGAATGATTCGATAGCGCAAACAACGCAGCCAAAAAAGACAGAGCGACCGAAAGCAAAACTCTCGATGTGGACATCGCACACCTCGGCTTTCCGAAGGCGCATTTTGGCGAGAAATCCACGCGAGGGCAAGCAGTTATTGCCGTGGCTTGAATCGAAGCAACGTGTGAGGTTAAGGAGTCCGACGTATGCATCCCTACTCTGCTCGACGGTAGAAGGTTATAAGGTCGGCATCCCTTGCGTATGTACCCCTGCGTCTGAATCTTTCGAATTCAAGCGCAAAGACGGGCCCGAGAACATTTTGGAATTAAGCAGAGCCGCGAGGACGAGTATGGAAGCGCCGGTAATCAAGCACAGCGCCCACTCCAAGAACGCCAGACTGCTTAAGAAGCTACGTTCAGGTGGAAAGTCTGGTGTGAAGATCATGTACACGAGCACGGGCAGCGCAGCGAATTGAACGACGGTAGCCAACCAGACACCAAGGCATCGCGTCGACCAGGCAGCCAATCCCAGACAAACAGTGAGCCCCGCGCTGAGAGTAATGAAAATCGACAAGGCGAGGACGGTGTGAGATGAGTCGAACGAGCTGGAAAACGGCGCAAGGCAAGCCAGGGCCACAGCGCCCAAGAGCCCGATAGCAGTCAGCACGGCTCCCGTCCGCGCCATCGTTCGGTGGATGTGTCGCAGTCTTACGAAGAAAAGGCGGGCGGCAGGAAGCGTCAGCAGCGCAAATACCAGCGTGCCGGCTGCGGCAATCAGATATCCGTTCGGATTCTGGTACGGGTCCTGCAATCGCGAAATCACGGCCTCGCGCGGATTAAAAGGCCTGCCCCGGTAATACGGGATAGACGCAACCAACGCACTCGCGAAAAAAATGACACTCCCAAGTGCGGTGGCGAGCGACTCGACAGATTGTGATCGGACTAGCTTCTTTGCAAGCCTCGTCAGGAGCAGAGCTTTTGCAGCCGCTCGGCGGCAGCCTCGAAGGTCTTTTCCGTCTTGCAGAAGGTGAAGCGGAGGTGGGTGCGGCCATCGGCGGGATTTTGGTAGAAGCTCGATCCCGGGACAGCGGCGACGCCGATTTCACTGACGAGATATTTCGCGAAGGTGACATCGTCGGGAAAACCGAAGGCGGAGATGTCCGTCATGATGTAGTAGGCGCCGCGCGGCTTGAAGCAGCGAAAGCGCGCACTGGTCAATATGCCGAGCAAGCGGTCGCGGCGCGCGGCATATTCGTGCGCGAGCGTGTCGTAATAGCTCTGCGGAAATTTCAACGCGGCTGCGCCGGCTTCTTGCAGAGGAGCGGCGGCGCCCACCGTAAGGAAATCGTGCACCTTGCGAATCGCGGCCGTCGCTTCAGGCGGCGCGATGGCCCAGCCGACCCGCCAGCCGGTAACGCTGTAAGTCTTCGAAAGCGCGTTGATCGTGATGGTGCGGTCGCGCATGCCGTCGAGCGTGGCCATGGAGATGTGTTTCGCGCCGTCGTAGAGCATGTGTTCGTAGATTTCGTCGGTGATAGCGAACGCGCTCCAGCGGTTGCACAGGTCGCGAATCGCTTCGAGTTCGGCGGGCTCGAAGACTTTGCCGGTCGGATTGTTCGGCGTGTTGAGGATGATGGCTTTCGTCGAGGGGCCAAACGCGGCGGCGAGTTCGGCGGGATCGAACGTCCAATCGGGCGCGCGGAGCTTGACGAAACGCGGCGTCGCGCCGGAGAGAATCGCGTCGGGACCGTAATTTTCATAGAACGGCTCAAAGACCACCACTTCGTCGCCCGGATTGATGATGGCCATCATCGCGGACATCATCGCTTCCGTCGAGCCGCAGCAAACCGTGATTTCGCGCTCGGGATCGATCGTGAGCCCCGTATCGTGCCCGAATTTTTCGGCAATGGCGTTGCGAAACAATTTCGAGCCCCAGGTGATCGCGTACTGATTGATGTCGGCGGCGATGGCGTCCTGCGCGGCGCGCTTGATTTCGGCCGGCGCGGGAAAATCAGGGAAGCCTTGCGAGAGGTTCACCGCGTTGTGTTTCAGCGCGAGGCGGGTCATCTCGCGAATCACGGATTCGGTGAAGCGTTCGGCTTTCGCGGAAAGACGATGGCTAGCGTGGGTGCTTGCGGCCGGTGACGGCTTTGCGGGGTTCATTCGGCGCTCCGTAAAGCTTGCGATAGATGTCCGCGTTGCGCGTGACGATTTCGACGTATTCGCGCGTTTCGGTGAACGGAATCGAATCGACGAATTCCGCGGGCTCGCGATACGTCTGGCCCGCGGTCCAGGCGATGACGCGGTCTTCTCCGGCATTGTACGCGGCCAGGGCCGATTCGATGCTGCCGAATTGCTTGCGAAGGTTGGAGAAATAGAGCGTGCCAAGGCGCACGTTG
Organism: uncultured Acidobacteriota bacterium; assembly: GCA_963737205.1. Lineage (GTDB taxonomy): Bacteria > Acidobacteriota > Terriglobia > Acidiferrales > UBA7541 > Palsa-295. The sequence continues at coordinate 254,987 of CAVTRV010000002.1, forward strand.
TAGTCGCCCTCGAAAAGACGCACTTGCGAGTATCCAACTCCGGATTGCCGCGCCAGCAGCTTGGCCGTCTTCGGCTCGAGTTGCATCAGCCCCATCGCGTTGCGGTTTGAGCGCGCTTCTTCGGCGAAGGCCGATTCCTGGCGAATGAGGCCGGCCACGAGCATCGGATCGACGCCTGCCTTCGCCGACCACTGGTGAATCGATCCCTTGAACGGCATCGCGTACGCCGTGAGCCACACGTCGTGGGGCACTTCCGCAAAGGGCCGCGCTTCGAGTTGCGGATAAATTTGGCGAACGGCGACGATCGCTTCGCCGATGTGGCCCGCTTCCACCGCGGCTTTCGCGGTTTCGAGCAGCAATCGAGGCTCGCCCGTCGAGGCATATGCCGCGCGCAATTCGAGTTCGGCGGAGGCGTCGAATGCGATCGAGCGCAAGGCATCCGCGCGCGCCTGGCGGTCTGCCGCAGCCGCCGGGATGTCGTCTCCCAATTTCACGGGAACCGGCGGAGAAGGAACGAAGCTAAGAGCCTCCGGATCATCGGCAGCCCCGTTTCCCATCGCGCGGAGGCGAGCTGCGGCGGCAGCTTCGAAATAGTTTTGCGGGAAACGTTCCACCAGCTTCTGATAGTAGCTTCGCGCGACTCCCGCACTTCCGGCTTCCTCTGCCAGACGCCCCAGCCAGTAGAGCGCGTCGGGAAGAAATTGCGACATCGGATACCGCTCGACATGTTCGGCGAGCAATTGAGCCGCGTCGGGCTGCCGCTTCAGAACTTCCACCCATGCAACGCGCCAGTGCGCGGGGATTGCGTCCGGCGCCGCGGGAAAATCTTCCACCAGGCGTTTGTAGTAGACGGCGGCACGATCGCGATCGAGTTCCACCCAATATTCGTTGGCAGCAAGCATCAGCGCCGATTCCGCCCAGTGGCTCTGCGGCGCTTTCAAAGCCGCGCCCTCGACAGCCGCCGCCATTTCGGCGTCCTGCTGAAGCGAACGGTAATACTGGGCCAGCGCGTAGAAGCGTTCGGCGTCGACGTCGGGATCGGTCACTTGGAGTGACGCCATTGCTGCGGGGTCTGAGCCCAGCGACACGCCGCACTCGAGAATGCGAAGCTGCGCGCGTTCGCGATCGGGGCCGGCAAGCTCCGGCAAAAGCTGCGCGTATTCATTGCGCGCGTTGCCCCAATCCTTCAAGTTGAAGAGTGTCGCCGCGTGCGCGTTGCGCTGGTCGAGCGAAATCGGCGGAATTTGCGTTCCGGGCGTACCGGCGAGGAAGCTGAGTTTCATGGTTGCTTCCCTTGCCTGCTCGCTCACGGCGAACCGCATGTAGACGGCCTGATAGTCGGCTGCCGCCAGGTCTTTTTCTCCCGCTTGCTCGTGCGCTTCGGCGCGGAGGAAAAGAAGCGCCGGCCGATCGCCTGTGGCCGAATAGGCGTTCAGGGCCGCGATTGCCTCGCTAGGCTGATTCGAGGCGAGAGCCGCCTCGCCGAGAGTTTGCAGCGCCTGGTCAGTGATTACGGAATCGGGAAAATTCTGGCGGAACTGCTTCAGTTCGGTGACGGCGTCGGCGCTGTGACCCTGCGCGAGATCATTCTCGGCCGTCCAGTAGAGCGAATAGTCGCGCAGCAGCGGATCGCCTTTTGCGCGGTCAAACCACTTCGCGGCTTGCGCGTAGTGCGCCTTGGAGTAATCGAAATAACCGAGCGCAAGCGCGGCGCGCATTCCAAACACGCCGGAAGTCTTTTGCAGCGCGAAGGCGCTGAGCTGTTCGTAAGCAGGCGCGGGATTTTTGTCCTTCAGCTGGCGCGAAAGCTGTTGGAGATACTTCGCAGCGTCTACGGTCTTGCGCGTCGTCGTCCGTGTCGTCGTTGGTGTTGGGGGCGCCGCGGGTCTGGTGCGCGCAGGCAGCGCAAGCGGGGAAACAGCAAACAACACTCCAGCGGCGAGAGCGAGCCGGACTCCGGTTTTCATCAACTCTATTTTAGTTCCGAAGAACGGGCGAGGGATACGGATACTCTCCGAGCGTTTGCGGATCGCCTTCGGCGAGAATTTCCACCATCCAGTGATGGAAGTAGTCGATGGGATCTTCCAGAATCGCGCGGAACCGCCGGTCGTACTCCTTGCGGGCCTTATCGAGATCGTTGCGTAAGCGATGACAGATATCCTTGTGCTCGCGGCCAAGCCGGACGTCCTTGGGCCGCAGCAGTTTTATGTCCTGCATGGCGACTTTCGCTACACGGTTCGCCCGCCGGTGTAAATCTTGGACCTCGGGGGGCAGGCTGGCAAGGTCGAATACCCCAGTTTCAGCAGCGACTGTTTCTTCCGCGGCAACCTCCGCGGCAACTTCAATGTTCGGTTCCGGCACAACGGCAACTTCGTCGTGCCCACCCTTCGCCGTCACTGGAACGACGGGCGCTTCCTGAGTGGTTTCGGCCCATTCGGATTCACGTTCGACGTGCGCGATCGCGGGGGCGGGAGCAGGAGCGGGCGGCTCCTCTTCCACTTCTTGCACGGCGACGCGGGCGGATTCCCTCGCTTCGGGCTCATCCTCGACTTCATGACGATCGCGTGGGTTCAGGGCTACGGCGACGAAATTCGATAGAACCGAGAGGCCTGCCGCGAGGGCTGAAGCGGCCGTTTGCGCCCGGAGCATTGCGGGAAGCGCGTTAGTGGGACGGCTCGAGGAGCACGCGGCGACCAGATCGGCGTAAGCCTGCTGAAGCTCGTCAGCAGTGCGCTGGAGCGGCGCGAGATTGTCGCGCAGCGCCCGAGACACAGCTTCTTCCAGGGCCCTTTCGAGGGGTTTAGCGCGCTCTTTCGAGCCTTTTTCCGCCATTTTGAAATTATGGAAACGGTCTACGGGGGTGTCAATGGACATTCAGGAAAGGCGTTCCTGAGCATCAGTGGCAGTTTCGCACGCCCTGTCTGCACGACAAGAGAAGGGGAGTCAGCGGGGCTTCTGCGCGGCGGCGGCGCGTTCTTTTGCGTAAGCGACGAGCGCGCCAAAACGAGGATCACCGTGCAGCGATTTAAGGTCCGGATCGCTATCGAGCCCCAAATCACCATCCGGCGGCAAGCCGTGGTCGACGGCTTCACGCAAAAAAGCAAGCGCCGCATCAGGCTGCCCGCGGTGTGCCGCCACAGCCCCGAGGTTATACGTCGAAATAGCGGCGTCGGGACTATCGGGGCCAAGCACGCGTAGTTGAATCTGCTGCGCTTCTTTCAGGAGCGTCTCCGCGTCGGCGTATTTCTTCATCTGCATCAGTGTGTTAGCCAAGCTAGTCATTGTGCTCAGCCGATCCGCGTGCTCCGGTCCGAGGATGCGAGTCTGCTCGGCGAGTGCGTGTCTCTGCAATGCCTCCGCCTCCGCGAATCGATTTTCCGCACTCAATACATCTCCCAGATTGCCCTCTGAGACCAGGGTCTCAGGATGTTCAGGACCCAGAGTACGCCGGCGAACCTCAAGCGCGTCCCGGTCCAATTTTTCCGCCTCCGCGTATTGACCTTCGGATTGCAGGTCTCGAGCCAGGTTGTTCATCGACAACAATGTGTCCGGATGCTCGGGGCCCAGAACGCGGCGTTTGATATCGAGCGTTTCCCGATGCAGTTTCTCCGCCTCGGCATAGTGGCTCTCATCATCCAAAAGCAGCGCCAGATTGTTCATCGATGCCAGCGTGTCTGGATGATCCGGGCCGAGAACGCGCTTGCGGACTTCCAGCGTTTCGCGATCCAATTTCTCCGCTTCCGCGTAGCTCCCTTCCATACGCAGGGCTTCGGCCAGGTTACTCATCGACGCGAGTGTGTCCGGATGTTCTGGTCCCAGGACACGCCGCCTGATTTGCAGCGTTTCACGGTTTAACTTTTCCGTTTCCGCGTAGTGACCCTCGAAGGCCAAATCTCGCGCCAGGTTGCTCATCGACGCGAGCGTTTCCAGGCGTTCCGGCCCCAAAGTCCGGCGGCGAAGGTCCAGCGTTTCGCGGTCAAGTTTCTCTGATTCGGCATACAGTCCTTCGTTCGCGAGAACATTCGCCAGATCGCTCATTGATTTCAAGGTGTCGGGATTGCGCGTGCCCAGAATGCTCTTCCGAATGTCCAACGCGCGTTGTTCGAGGGGCTGCGCACGCGAATAAAGCCCTAAATTATCGTAAACCGTGCCCATGACGTGCATCATCTCAGCTTGAACTTCTGGATCTCGCGCGAGGCCACTGGTGATTTCAGCAGAGGCCCTGTCCAGAATCTCACGAGCCGTGACCGTGTTGCCTCGCGCCTCACTCGGGTCTGACACCTTGAACATTCTCGTCATGAAATCGCTGATGCGGGTGGCACGGTCACGCTCGCGGGTGATTCGGCGCAACTGCTCGGCCTGCACGACAGTGAAACCGGCGAGCAGCAGCACGACGCCCGCCGCGACTGCCACCATGACGCGGTGCCTCCTGACATACTTCTTTAACCGGTACGCTGCGCTGGCAGGCCGAGCCTCGACGGGCTCGTGGTTCAGATAACGGCGAACGTCCGCCGCTAGTTCTGATGGCGCGCCATACCGGCGCTCTTGCTCCTTCTCGATGGCCTTCATGGTGATCCAGTCGAGGTCACCGTGAAGCTGATTCACAAGCTGTCTTGGGAGTGTCCCGCGCACCTCAGCAGCTGCGGTCGAGGAGGCCTTCTCGGTTTCCACTTTGGTGCTTGGCCGCGGAGCCTCTCCTTCGCGCAACCGCCGCAGCACCTCATGCAACGGCTGCTTCTGCCACTGCCTAGGGTCGAGCGGGAGCGAGCCAGTCAGCAGTTCGTAGAGAATGACGCCCAGCGAGTAAACGTCGGCTCGAGTATCCACGTCGTGCCCGCCGGGCTCGGCCTGCTCGGGACTCATGTACGCGGGAGTGCCGACGAAACCGCCCGCTTGCGTGAACATCATTTCGCCGGGCCCCTGCGGCGTTAAGGCTTTTGCGAGCCCGAAGTCGATGATGCGCGGTGTGGGTTTGCCGTCGACTTCGACTACGAGGATGTTCGCCGGCTTGAGGTCGCGGTGGATGATCGCTTTCTGGTGCGCATGTTGCACGCCTTCACATACGCGAATAAAGAGTTCCAGCCGATCGCGAATTCTCAGGTGGTGTTGGTCGCAGTACGTCGTAATCGGAAGCCCTTGCACAAATTCCATTACGAAATAGGGCTGGCCGTCACTCGTCGTGCCGGCATCGAAGACCTTCGCAATCGAAGGATGATCCATGATCGCGAGCGACTGTCGCTCCGATTCGAAGCGATGCAGGCTGGTGTCGTCGTACATTCCGACCTTAATAAGTTTGAGCGCCACTTGGCGGCGTACCGGGGCGGTCTGTTCGGCCAGCCACACCTGCCCCATGCCACCTTCGCCTAACTTCTTGACGAGCAAGTAATTGCCGATCGACTTCTTTTCGGTGGGGCCCCCGGCGGGAACTGCCGTCGCATTGGTGTCAGGACCTGGGGAGATTGACTCGGTCGGTAATCCGATATCGGCGGAAATAATGTTGTTCGCAGGACCATCCGCTTTGTTCACTGGTACCTCCGCAGAATGTTTTGGGGGTGGCCCGAGTCTAGCACGGAAGAACTTTCATGGATGTGCGGGATATGCCGCCAACTCCAGCGCGACGCAGCATTTGGGCGGCTCGTCAAGCCACGACGTGAGGAACATCCAAGGCTTTAGGGCGTCCTAAGCGGATCGTTGCGGAGCAATCGCTCGAACTCGTCTTCGAAGGCTCTGAGCGCCTTTAGGACGCCGCCTCTACGCTGCTGCATCTGCGGCGAGCCGTCAATGCCCTTGAGTTGCGAGGAGGGCTTGTACATAGTCGAATGCTCAACCTGCCAAAACAACCCAATCAGCATAGGCACGATCTGAAGTTCGCCATGTAATTTCGCGCTTGCGGCGCAGTAACCGTGATATTTGGACGCGATCGTCTCGCCGGTGTCATCATCAAGAACGGGGTCCGAGTTCCAGGACGCGAAGTGGGAGCGCAACATATCGTCAGCCTCAATCAAGCGGCCCGGCGGAAAAGCGAGAACGCGAACGGCTGCGAGGTCGCGGAGATTGGTAAGAGTATATGAATCTGACTTGCCGGGATCGAAAGTCCTGCCCTCTTGGCGCCTCCGCAGGGCTTGCAGGGCGCTCTCGCAGTCTTTCACTCGCGACGTAACGACGAGCTGTTCGTATCTGAGCAGCTTCGTGGATAGCGGCAGGAGCAAGTAGCGAACCCGTGTTTCCAGTTCGTCGGCGACTGCCCGCGCCTCAGGTAACAGGGCGAAGTACTCCTCACGAAGGCAATCTTCAACCGTTCGTTCGGTCATTTACCCAAGAAGCGCCGAGAGTTCGCGCCTAACTGCGGCAGATGGTTCGGTGCTGAAATAGAAGCGCCACTCGCCGGGGGGCGGCGCAGGTTCGCTGATTCGCGCTTCAATTTCGCCTTCACTATTATCTTGAACGAACTCGATGCTGAATACCTTCCGCGCATCCCTGTTCACATAGATCAGCCGGTCAAAGCTGTAGGCATAGCCCGCATCTTCCAGCATTTGAGCCTTGGTAGTCGCCGTCCGCATCCGTCACAGCCTCTGATTGGATTGTAGCACTCTTGTTCACGTGGTTGACCACTTGCCACCGCCGTCACTCGCGCATATATGAGCCGAAAAAGCCGGCCACGGTCCCCGGCGTGGTAAAATGGGTAGACCAACGGGGGCGACACGGTTTCGACGGAAGCTGTCGCGGCTCGAAGGCATGCCGGGCGTCACCTGCCCGCAATCGGGTGAAACAATACAACTGGCAACTCACAGTTGGCACTCGCAGCCTAACCAAAAGTAAGCTGCGCGTCTCCTCAGGCGTCACCTACGCGCTTGAGACGAGGCGTCACACAGTAGGCTGGCTGTCGCGTTTCGGTCCGTAATGCGGCGGCGAGATCATCGGACTAGTCGACGGCGCGTCTTGCCCGCTCTGAGCGTCGGCGGCGAAACCAAACGGAACGGGCTAAGCATGTAGTCTTCGGGTTGCAAGGCTTCTCGGACGGGGGTTCGACTCCCCCCGCCTCCAAGATACTTAAGGCGATTTTTATCAATGACTTACAGGGGAATTTGCGGACTCCGACGTTCGTGTTCCGTGTGCCATAGAGGCCCCCGGCACAGGATCCCGGCTGAAAATATCTGTTTTCGGAAAGCTTGACGGCTGCTCGCTGACTACAAAAGGATCAACAACTTACAGGCAGCTTCTTCGAAGGGTTTTCGGGGGTTCAACGAGGATTCCGGACGGCGTCCGTTCTTGTGCCTTCAATCAGCCATGGTTCCAGCCGCAATCGCACGAGTCCTTAGGTCTTCCGCGTCTTCGCCTGTCCTTTCCAGTTCTTCCAGACGAGCGGTGGCTCGTTCAATCGCTCCAGAGAGAGAGTAGCGAAACTCCGCGTTCAACATATTGAGGTCGAGTGACAGCGGATTGTCATTGGACATGCGAATCAATGAAAGGTAACCCCAACGGTTCGTTGAGCCGTTAATCAGTTCCAGTTTTAACTCCCACGGGGGTTCAGCAACTTCGTGCGCAAACCATGACAATAGCCAAGTTCCATCAGGCAGGTGGCGCATGGGCTGAAGGGTGGACGTTGAAAAGCCGTTATTACCAGACTTTAGAAAACGGACTGCATCAAATCCGATCGGTTCAAGGGTATCCCGCAGAATCTGGCATATCGAACCGAGATCCTGACACTCCTTAAGCTTTTCCGCGGCCTGCCGAATGGCCACATGGTTGGCCAGGATTTGGCGGCGTCGGGTCACGCGTTGCAGCACCGAGCGAAGTTCTGCAAATTCCTGATAACGTAATTGCTGTATTCCAAGAAAAATGCCAATGCCCGTAACCGCAAGCACCAACGCGATGGCTCTTCGCTGCTGAAGCAAGACCAGGCTTAAGAATCCAAATCCAGCAGTTACACCGTAGAGGGTGAGAACGGCATCTCGTTGCGATAATCCTAGCTTGACTAATTTGTGGTGAATATGGAACTTGTCACCGTCGAACAGGCGCTTGCCCGCGAGAAATCTGCGTATCACCGCAAGAGCTACATCGAGAATGGGAAAGCCCAGCGATACGATGGGAATCGCCACCGCCACAATTGTTGGCGCTTTCTGAGAGCCGGCAAGGGCCAGCGCAGCCAGCATGAATCCGATGAACAAACTCCCCGAATCACCCAAGAAAATGGACGCTGGATGAAAGTTGAATTTTAAGAATCCGAGAGTAGCGCCTGCCAATGCGGCCGTAAGAAATCCTACAAACGCGTTCGGAACGATGAGCGACATCACAAAAACAACCATGGTTGAGAAAAGCGCGGAACCAGCGGCAAGGCCATCCAACCCATCGATCAGATTGAACGCATTCGTAATCAGCAAGACCCACAAAACCGTTAGCGGCAAGCAATAGACCCAAGACAGTACTTGCCCGCCATGGATTAACTCCAGATTGTGAATCCCATATCCGCCTGCATAAAGCCAAATTGCCGCCAGGGTCTCGACTGCAAATTTCCAGTAAGCATTCAACGGGTGTACGTCATCGAATAATCCTAATAGAAAAATGATGAGTGCCGGCCCCAATAGGTCTGCCACTTGCCTGGTCGGCAGCTGCGACGACGCTCCTAGCAAGCGTGGAATCACCATCGCAAGCATCACGACACTCATGAACGAAAAGTAGATAGCGATCCCTCCAAGCCTCGGCGTAGGTATGGTGTGCATGTGCCTGTCCGACGTCGGGACGTGGATCCAACCTCGGGCGTTTGCAATCTCACGGACGCACCAAGTCGATACGGTGGAGAGAAACAAACAGAATAGAAACGCTAAGAGATAGGCCATGTGTTATTGCGAATCTCTGGGCTCGGGAAACCAACGAACAGGAGGCATGATTGCTGAATTATCCCGATACCCGGAATGTTCTTGAAACTCGCCGTCAGAATGGTAAGAACCGACCGAGGCAACTTCCAGTCAACGCTCTCGTCAGCGCCGTGTGGCAAAAACCGACTTGAATTGCGACAAACCGATGCGAGCCATGATGTGAAATGGAGTTAAGCATTTCGCGCTGGAGAGGTACCTGTGCGTCGCACGCGCTCTTCTAACTATCATCTGCAGGCTGCATTCTCGAGTACAACACTGTCGATTCCAGCCACTCGCTGCAGTACGGCAATGTACTCCCGGGCAGTCTGCTCCCGTGAACAATACGTCACAACATAGTTGCGGCCATTTCTCCCCAGGCGCTTCCCGAGTTCGCGATCTCTGTAAAGTTGGTCGATTGCTTGCGCAAGCGCTGCCGAATCCTCAGGGGGAATCCAAACTCCGCAATCAGCCTTTTCCACCAATTCGCGGGCTTGGCCTTCCACTCCAAGGATCACTGGCCGGCCGCAAGCCATGAACTCGAGCAGCTTTGACGGAATCACTGTCTTAAAGACTTCCGATTTCTTCAACAGAACCATACATGCGGACGAGGCTTGTATGAGGGCGGGAATTTTGTTCCTTGGCTGCTGCCCAACGATTAGCAAGTTCTTTAAGCCCATCGTCGCGGCCAAAGCCTGCACATTGGATCTGTCCGCCCCTTCTCCCACAAGGAGTAGTAGAACTTCTGGATGTGTTTCCTGAAGTAGGGCAGCAGCGCCAGCGACCGTGCTTAGACCGTGAGCGTTGCCTAGGACTCCGATAAAAGACACGACAAATCTGCCGCCTAGTCTAAACTCTTCAACAATAGAACCAGTCTCGTCGCTCGGAGTGAATACGTCGGGATCAACTCCATTCATAACAATTGAGATCTTTTCCGGAGGGACATCATAGTGTTCGATAAGATGCTTCTTGAATGCAGGCGTGACGACCACGATATGGCGAGAATCTTTGCAGAGCAAATCGGAAATCTTAGTTAGAACCCACCGTACCATCCGGTTCAGGCCGGAATTGGCGTTTAGAGTCAAGGATTCCGGCCACAAGTCGCGTACTTCGAAGACCAGAGGGACTCCTTTGAGTGTCGCGATCCACAGCCCTGCGAGACACTCGAGCAACTGTGGGGAGGTTGCGATCACAATATCCGGAGCTTCCAGGAAACTGCCCCGCAATGCTGCGGAAACCGTAAACGAGGTGTAATTGAGAATCCTCTCCCAGATCTTGCGGTTCGGCAGCGCAGCCAGCCAAGTGCGCTCTACTCGAACTCCATCAAGGTCATCTCGCATAATCAGGCCGCGGAGTTTTGCGCGATATTCCTGAGGAACCACTCCGCTCGGATAATGTGGAAACCCCGTGAGCACCGTGACTTCGTGTCCGGCTTTCTGCCAAAGACGGCTTAGCTCAGAAACACGGGCTGCGGGCGCTCCCATTTCTGGAGGAAAGTATTGCGAGAGGTATAGGATTTTCATTGATCGGGAACTCGAACGAAATTGCACTCAATAGTAGAGAAGCTTGAATAACGCCTTCGAGGCAAGCGCACGACTCCGGTTCCACGAACTGCTGCTATAGGATTCCCATTGATCAGCGAAGCGAGCGAACTGCGGGTTTCCTGTAAGTTTGAACATCACCCTCAACTGAACGATGTGCAATAGGTGATAAAAGTTACTGGCGAGCGTCGGCAGCAATGTGCCCGAGTGTTCGTACAGGGACCAAAACCCGATATCAAAACTGGGAAGCGCACTGTTCAAAGTCCGTACTGCCCGATCAAACAGGTCCCGGGCGGTAGAGTCTTTTGTGGCCAGGGCGTAGTCGTATACTCCCCAACTTGCCCAAATGAAGCCGTTAAGGATATGAGTCGGAGGCCAAACAATATATTCCTCAAACCAAGTGTTACCGCTCGGATCGATGTAGGTTACTCCGCCATCGGAAATTCCGACTCTGAAAGAGGCGAAGGCGCGATGAGCGGCCTCCAGATAGTGCGACTCTCCAGTATCCTGGTAGGCTCTGACGAGCAGCGAAATTCCTTGTCCTTGCGCAAGAGCTGAATACCACGGCTTCCTTAGAGTCTGGCGGTACTCCCAATCAAACTTATGCATCCAGAACCATAAGTTGGCATGGTTACTTTCCAGATTGTCAGCCATCCAGTTTGCAATTCGCAGAAACTTGATGCGCTTGTCTGGATCACCGGTCCGGCGGTACAGGGTGTAGTTGCCTAATCCATATTGAGCGATGGCTATCGGGTTGTACTGCAAACCAATTGCGCCGCGATAATTCAGCATGGGGATTCCCGAAGAATCGTACGGACCTTGATAATTGGCCTTGCCCGTGAACGGCATGTAGTATTCGGCTAGTTCGTTAGGCCGAAGCTCGGAGTTCACCTCCGGAGCGTCGTGCCAGAAGGTTAACTGGCTGACCCCGCCTCCCACATATGCGCTAAAGATGCGTCGATAGTAGTTTATTCGTTGCAACATCCGAGGTCTAAAGACGAGAGTCCGAGATCCAGCAAAAGACTGCTTTCAAGAATTGGCCGATAAGGGTGGCAGACACTGTCTCCGTGTCCGTTTAGTGCCCCATTAGACCTTCCACCACGTCTATTGAAACCCGCGAAACTTCGAAAATCTCTTCGATCGGAATCGGCGGGGGTCCCCCCGACTCAATAGCCTTGAGAAACGCTTGTACGCAAGCGGCTTGCCCCTTGTCCTGGCGCCAAGTCCGGAAACCTCGAAATCCGGGGAAGCCAAACCCGCGGAGCACACGGAAGTTTTCCAACTGAAGAATTCGCCCCGAGGCAAACACTTCAACGCGCTCCTTCGGAAATGAACGGTGGCCGTTGGCGTAGTACTGAATGGAGGCAATCGAGCCATCCTCAAAATCCAGCGAAATCTGGACAGTGTCTAGACTTTGCGCAGCGCCATTACAACCCCGCATCGCACCGGCGCTTGCCTTGACAATCCTCGCGCCAACGAGGAAACGCGCCAAGTCAATGAAGTGACATGCCTCTCCAAGAATGCGACCACCGCCAACCTTGAAGTCCTGTGTCCAGTGATCCGGTGGAATCGCACCTGCATTCATCAACAGGCTCAGCGACTTCGAACCTGGCGTCTCTCGCAGCATCTCGCGCATGCGTTGCACGTGGTGCGAGAATCGGCGGTTGTAGCCAACAAGCATAATTGGCGCTGCACCCCGTGATGCGGACTCGGCGTAGGCCGTCTCAACGTCGGCGAGTTGTTCCCGGTTCAACGCTAGCGGCTTTTCCACGAACACGTGCCGCCCGCTGCGAAGTGATTCTGCCGCAAGGCGACCATGGCTGTCGTGCCGGGTAGCGATGAATAGCGTGTTGATTTCTTTCTGCGCAAGCAACTCCGGCACGCTTGTCGATGCTTTCGCGAAACCGAACTTGCGTCCTTGATGGACGGCATTCAGGCCATTTGTTGTGACAAGAGTGTGCAGCTCAGCCTTGGCTTGCACCAGAGCGGGAATCAGCACTCGCCCGCCATAATTGCCGGCCCCGATGCAACCCACCACGGGCTTGGCGGCTACGCTGAAAGGCTTGGTCTTATTGAGCACGACCGTGCGTAACTCTGCGTCTTTGTTTGTCTGCGTCTCGGGGTACTCCAACACGATGCCCAGTGAAGGTTCGCCGCTGGTGAGGACGTCATAAGCTGCTTCGGCGTGTTCGATGGTGAAGCGATGCGTAATCAGGGGTGCCACATCCAGAGCATTCGATGACATCAGATCCAGAACTGCCTCGAAATTACGCTGCTCAGTCCACCGCACGAACCCGACCGGGTAGTCTTGTCCATGTTGTTCATAGGACGCGTCGTAACGGCCCGGACCATAGGAACACGACACCTGGAACGTGATTTCCTTTTCGTAGAAATCGTGTCGCGAGAGTTTCAGTCCGGTGACGCCCACCAGCACGATCCTTCCGCGCCTGCGACACATCTTGGCAGCCTGCGAGACGGGCTCAGAACTTTCTGTCGATGCCGTAAGAATGACTGCATCCACACCCCGCCCGCGAGAAAAGTCCATAGCGCGCTGCACGACATCGTCACTCGCGGACGCATCTACGGCATATGTCCCGAATTTGCGCGCCATCTCGAGCCGTATCGGGTCATAGTCGATGCCCATAACCCTGCAACCATGGGCGCGCAACATCTGCACGGTCATCAGCCCGATAAGGCCGAGGCCTGTTACTACGACAGTTTCACCAAGGGTCGGCTGAGCTAAGCGCAGACCCTGAAGACCTATCGCACCCAGCACAGTAAAGACGGCAGATTCGTCTTCGACGTTGTCAGGGGTACGCGCGCACAGATTCTTTGGCACGCTGACAATTCCAGCATGGCTGCCATTGGAAACCACTCGATCGCCCGGTCCAAATTGAGTGACTCCAGCACCGGCTTCGATCACCACACCTGAGCTGCAATAGCCCAGGGCCAGCGGTTGGTCAAGCTTGGTACGCACTGCGTCTATCGCAGCGAGGAGACCGTCCGTTCTAACTTTGTCGAATAGCATCTTGACCTTGTCGGGTTGTTTCCGTGCTCTCGCGAGCATCGAAGTACGACCGAACTCGATCAACATGCGCTCGGTGCCCGCGGAGATCAGGGTGCGCTGCGTGCGGATCAGCACATGATCCTTCTGGGGCGAAGGGATGGGGACATCCATCAGTGATGTTGCGCCTGTCCCTAGGTTAAGAAGTACTTGATGCATGGAACCTCAAAAGGAATTCGGTGTGAGGTAGATGACGAACGTTATTCCGCAAATGCTGAGATTGGACATTGGACGTTGCTGGCGCGAACATCTGCATCGTTGGATTGCAACTGTAGCCAGTTCGCATCTCCCCCAAGGAAGCCTTGGCACCACAACTCGATGCACATCAGGCTAAGGATGCTGTAAGCATGGTCGGTGCGACCCTTCTCATTTTCTGAAACCAGCTGCGACACGGCCTTAGGATCGAAAAGCCCGCGCTTGAGAAGCGTATCCGTCGACAGCAGATCGTGAAGCATGTTCTTCAGTGGCCCGCGCAGCCAGGCACGCAGTGGCACGCCGAAACCCATCTTTGGCCGATAGATGACATCGTTAGGAAGAATACCCTCCATAGCTTTTTTTAGGATCCACTTACCCTGGGCTCCATGCTGCCGAATGCCGACCGGAATCCTGGCGGCTAAAGCCACCAGGTCCGGATCAAGAAACGGCACACGCACTTCCACACCTGCCGCCATGCTCATCTTATCGGTGTAATTCAGATTATGGTCGGCCAGAAAGTAGCGCTGCTCAAGCAAGAGCATGCGCTGTAACGGTGTGGCCGTCTCAGGCATACTTTGGAGGGCTGCGAGCAGAGGCTCCTCATTCAAACTCCGGCCGAGTTCCGGCACGAAGAGCTTGCGCACCGTTGTGCTCGACGCCCAATCAAAGTACGACGCCAGTTGCGCATCGCCCTCACTATCGGCTGCCGTGAGCAATTTTGCTAGTTGTCGGAGAAGCGGCGGCCGTCCGGGCAATCGCCTTCCCAAACCGGAAAGACCGCCCCGCAACCATTTAGGAACGCGATTCCAAACAGCGTTCAGCCCAAGGGCACGATGCCGCCGATAACCGGTAAACAGATCGTCGCCGCCAGCGCCCGACAACAAAACTTTAATTCCCTGCTGTCGCGCCAGCCGGCTGATGAATAGCACATTAAGTGCGGAGAAATCGGCTTGGGGCTCATCGAGCTGCCAGACCATGCGCGCCAGTTCGTCTGCCATTCCGGAATCCACGCGCACAACATGCAAGTCCACGTCTAGGTGTCTGGCAACCCGCTCTGCGTACGGAAAATCTCGCTCTACGCCTTCCTCCTTCGCCAGTTGCTCACCAAAATCAATAGTGAAACACTGGAGTCTTTCCGACGTGTGTTGGCGGGCATAAGCAACAATGGCGCTGGAATCCAATCCACCCGATAGAAACGCTCCCAAAGGAACATCGGAAACCATCTGTCGCTCGACGGCCGTGGCTAGAGTTCGCCGGACGTCAGCGGTCCAATCCGCAATAGACCGTGTCATGTCAGGGCTTGGAGCAGAAAGCGCATAGTGCCGCCAGCGTTTGACGACTCGGCCTGCTCGAACAATGAACGCCGTGCCAGGTTCCAGCTTATGTACTTCAGCCAGTGGCGTACGCGGCGACGGGCACCACAAGTACTGCACGTAGTGCGCTAGCGCTTGCGGGTCGAGCGCGCGGGGCACCCACGGGAAACACAGTAACGCCTTGATCTCGCTGGCAAATGCAAAAGCGCCGCAGGATTCGCTGAAATAAAGGGGCTTAACCCCCATTCCGTCGCGAGCGACGAACAACGATTCCGAACGCGCATCCCAAAGCGCAAAGGCGTAAATGCCATTCAACTTCTCCAATAACGCCGTTCCATGTTCCAGATAGAGAGCCAGGAGTACTTCGGTATCACTCCGCGAACAAAAGGTGTAGCCGCGTTTCTGTAGCTCGGAACGCAATTCGCGGAAGTTATAGATTTCGCCATTAAAAGTAATGACCACCTGCCCATCCGCCGCCGACATAGGCTGGGCGCCGTCCGGTGTCGGGTCCAGAATGGCGAGTCGGGTATGGAACAACGATAAGGAACCACAGGATGAATTGAAACGCCCCCGACCATCAGGGCCGCGATGGCTCATTCGGTCGAGTACCGCATCTGAAACTTCAGCTGCTGGCCGGCCGGAAAAACCTGCAATTCCACACATGTGATGAACCTTCTCCCGTTTCTCTGGCTCAGTACCGGACAAGGCCTGTACCGAATTGCTCAATCGCCGCTCGAGAATGGAGAACTCGTTGGTGGCTCGCTACGCTCAACCCGATTACTGGCGTTCAGCCGAATACCTTCACGTATTGTCGATAAATCTTGTGCGCTTCGCGCGCCGCGTGCCACGCTTTCTTAGCATCGAGTGCGCCCACGGCCGCGTTAAAGTAATGCAGGACTTTGATGGAGGGCTCGTAGTAAATGTGCAGGCCTTTGTCGCTCAGCTGTTTCCTCAGAAAGTATTCTTCGTGCATCAAAAATGTCGGCGCCCACAACTCCTGGAAATGGCGGAAAAACAACGGACCGAGCAAGTAGCACGCCCCCAAACCTGAATAGATTTCCTGCGCTGTTTCGTGATGGGTCTGGTCTCGCCTCTCGGTAAAGCTCCGGGTCAGCTTCGCCAGTTGCCGGATAGCGAGAGCCAGATAATAGTTTGCGTAATACAGACTATAGACAAACTCGCGAAACTTGCTGATCTTGCTGATGACATGCGGATTTTGATGGACCCCATCCAGCGTTACGATGTCCGGTGAAACAACGGCATATTTCTCAAATAAGGACGCGTTCCTGTGGACAGACTCAGTAAAACCGCTCTGGAATACCAAGTCGTTGTTTCCAACAATCATGATTTTGATATCTGGTTGACTGGATCTCAAACGCCGGATCCCTACATTCAGGCCTCTGAAATAACCCACGTTCTCTTTGTTCAATATCAATTCGACATGCTGGCATCCACTGGCGATGCCTTTTAGTGTCTCGACGTTTTTCCGGTCGGAATTGTTATCCACCACAACAATTCGATACACATCTCCGCCGTCTCTGAGGAGTGAGCTTACGGCTTCTCGGGTGTACTTTGAGTTGTTGTAGTTCGTACAGACAAAACCTAAATTCATATGCCGGGTTCCTCAAAACCTAAGACCGCGAAAGCGCTGGACCCGCGGCTGCACTGGTTGGCAATTGTGACGCCCCCAGCCACCGGCCTCTTCTTTGCAGAATCAGTTTGTTGATCTGCAATACCATCCAAGTGAGAACGAATGTCGCGTAAATGGTGTTCCAGATGAGAAAGCTGATGGCAAAGGACAGGTAAAAGTAACCCACCATGAATATGAAAACCGTGACAGTAAACACTGACTTCCTCTTAAGTAACATCGCGTGGAAAGCCCAGTGCAACAGAAAGCTCATGACCAGCATAAACAGCACCGTGCCGACGAGCCCAAAATCCTGGATAAGCCCGCGAAACATCGTGAAAATGTTCCCTGGCTGAATATCGCCATGGGAATAAAAATCGTCGAAACCACCCATTGGCAGCACTCTGTTGCTGCCCATCAGCTTGAACAGCGCCGCGAAAGTGTAGAAACCGTGAGCGGCGCCTTCACGGCTGTAGACAAGTTCTGAATGCCTTCCGATGACGAAAGAAAACCAGTCGGAAAAAGCATAGATATGGCTGCAGGAATACGACGCAAAGTTCCTCAATAATGTATCCAGTAGTTCGTTACCGTTCTGAATGGTGTACAAGCCGCGCGTCAGAAAAGAAACCGTCACAATCGAAATTAGGGTCAGCCCGCTGAGCGCCAGCGATCTGATGCTGCTTTTCTCAACGAGGTATAACTTGCCCACCGAGACCCGGTACACCAGTATCCCGGCGCAAAAGAATGCAACGCACAGAAACAAAAAGCCCTTAGCTGACTGGGTAACCGCCACAAGTATTGAGGGGAGAAAAGACAAGGCAATGATGAGCCACCGCCCTTTTCTCGTCGGAGCAAACGAAAAGAGCAGTCCCCCTAGAATGACCCCCAGGTACGCAAAGACAATGCTCAACGGATTGAAGATGTTTCCAACAAGGCTTTCGGAGTAACGCATGACTGCGTAAGACTCCGCGCTGGCGTACAAATCATAAAATAAGTCGCTAAGCGAGAAACCCTGAGCGGACGAATTGAGCATCAGAAAAATTAGTGAAGAGAGCGTCGCTACATAAAAGGCGGTCCTGAGAAAGGGATTCCAGTACACCAGTGGCGCCGTCTTGTCCATCTGTCGGTTTCTCGCGACCGCAGTTTTCCAGTCAAAAGCCAAGCAGCCCCAAGAAACTGCAACCGCGCACAAAAATAGAAAGCCGATTGCAAACGGGTTCACCGGCATCCAGAACAATGCGATCAGCGGAATAAAAGTGTAAGCAAACCAAAAAAGCCCGAAAATGCACGCCGGAAACAGCCAAGTGCCTACATATCGCCGGACCAAATATGTCTGCCCCAGGATCATTACGCTGAAGACCAGCGCCAAACATTTGTCAAAGAACATGATTTTCTTTACCGGTAGCTTTGCGCGAGAGTTCGTTCTTCGGGAGTGAGAATCCGGAACCACATGACCAGCACAAAGCACAGAATCGTTCCTAGCAGGAATACGCCCTTCGCGAAGGGGCTCTGCAGCAAAGCGGCCGACGCCAGAATCAGCAACGCCGCGCCGGGCAGGAGCGCCGTTCGCAGCGGTATCACGCTCTTGCCAGGCAGAGAGCGTCTAGCGAGCACAAACAGGAATAAAGCGTCAATCGAGACACGCGCTGACCAAGCGATGGCCGCACCTTCGATGCCGCGCTTGCTAATCAGCCACCACATAAGGCCCAGATAGATCGGAAGCTCGATGAGATGCAATGTGGCGGTCACGTCCGGTCTTCCCACGCCCTGCAAAAGCGAGAAAGGCACCTGCGCCAAGCCGCTAAGGAAGACTCCCACCGCCAGCCATTGCAGCACGCGATAGCTGTGCTGCGCAAATTCAGCTCCCAGCCAAAGCTTCAGTCCATCCTGGGCCAACACGATCGTGCACAACATGATCGGAAACAGCACAAGAAAGACGGATTTGACGCTTCGGCCGAAAAGAAGCGCAGTGCGGGCACCGTCGCGCGCAAAGCTTGCCGAGAAGGCCGGAAACATCACGCCCATCAATGCGATAGGGACAAGCAAGATCTTGGTTACGACCTCAAAAGGGGTCGCGTAATAGGCAACCGCGGTCATGGACACCAGAGCACCGATAAAAAAGCGGTCGAGCGTGACCATTAGCGGACTCACCACGTTGCTCACCGTCATCCAGCCGCCGAAACGCATCAGTGGCCCGACGACGGATCGGTCCCACATAATCGAACTGTCCAGTTCTGGTAGCACTCTCCGGCATACCACCAGGTGTGCTGCCCAGATGGCGATCCTCCCGGCCACCAGCGTAGCGACCACTGGAACCAGGCTCTTCGAGAATGGCAAAGCGAGCAACGGCCCGGCAAACGTGAGCACGCCGAGCGGAATACGCAGGGCATTGACCAACCCGAATTTCTGGTGCGCCTCCAGCAAGCCTCGTAAGCCCGTGGTCGTAATGATGAACGGAATGGAGAGCCCCAGCAGCCGGAACGATTGCACCGTTTCCCCCTGCAACGTAGCCGGGACGTTTAATCCGCGCCCGACCAGCCAAGGGGAAATCAGCAAGATGGATGCTGTTCCGACGAACCCCAGCAACATCATCAGAAGAAGCGACGTCCAAGCCAAGCCAGGAACCTCCGCTTCTTCCCCTACACCCAATTTACGCGCCACCAGCTGCGTCAGCGCACGGCCAAGGCCGAGATCAAACAGGCTCGCATAGCCGATCAAAGCCCAAGTCAGGGTGAGCACCCCAAAACGGTCCGTGCCCAATCCTCGAATAAGGATGGGAATGCAGAAAACCGCCACCACCATCGGAGCGCCGTAGCCGAGCAGGTTCCATGCGGTATTGCGAGCCAAGAGGCGCCCACTGGTTAAGTGGGCGCTATAAGCTTGCGCTTTTTCGTTCATCTCTACCGTTCGCCTTAAACTGCAAGGTTCTTGCATCCGGAATTGGAAATGCTTGCATGCCTTTTCAAGGGTCGAACTCCCGGCTGCGATAAGTACACTGAGCGGTCAGGGGCTTCCGACAATGCGCGACGCCGATTCGGTTTGAGCTCTGGCGGCAAGTTTGCTTAACTCAGGCTTCTGCAGTACCGCCACGATCAGGACACGGATCCCCGAAAGAAATTCAAAACGGTTAACTAGCCGCTCCCATGCCATGCCGACGTAATAGCTGGGTACCGAAAACCTCAGATACTCCGGTCGGCCTTCGATCCGTCGCAAGACGTTTAATTCAAATCCGCATTTCTTCGCTAGCTTTGCGATTGCATTTCTAGAATTCACGCCGTAGTAAGTCTTGAACGTGTGCGCCTCATTTCTTCCGCGAAGACGGTTGAAAAACTTATGAAAAGAAGTAGGCACGAGCTGAGCAATCATCGTTACGTAGTGAAACCGATTCGGAGTTTTGACTAAAAAAAAACCACCAGGCCTTAGGACGCGGAGAACTTCCCTGAAAACAGCTTCCGGATCTGACAAGTGCTCGAGGACGTTATCCGCAAAAACGGCGTCGAAAGTCTCTTCGGGCCACGGGACCGCTTCACCAGAACCAATCTTAGCTTCGTCCAAGTGAGGATTTGCCAGGACGAACGGACTCGGATCGAGGCCGCAGACTCTTCCAACTGCGCCACGGAAATTCATTTGCTCCACATAACCGGAACCTGCTCCCAAATCGAGGACGAAAGAGTCCTTGTGGACATGTCGAAGTATGACCTCGCGAAAAAGTCGGTCGTCCCAATGGTCAGTGTGACGAGGGTAGAACCGCGAGTCTAGGGCCTGGATGCTGTTCGTCATCTGGAATATGCCGGCAATATCTTGGCTTCACTACGCGCGAATACCATTTCATCTAAACTTTGCCGCTTCCATGCGACAGCACTTCTAAATCTGCCGCGTGCAGATCTACCGCCATTGCCCTCTGGATGAGCTCCATCGAAATCACGAGCCAGTTGCCGTTCTTTCGTCTCACCACAGTGCCCTGCATTCCTTCGAGGGGGCCGCTCCGGACTCGAACACGCCGTCCGGGCCTCGGGTAAGGATGCGGTTCGGCACGCAATCCTTGTCTCAGGAATCCGCGTATCCTCACGAATTCGTCTTCCGGCACCGCCAATGGCCTCCCCGCAGAACTCACCAGGCACACCACTCCCGGAACCTGCAATACTCGGAGTCTGTTTTGTAACGCCAGGTGAACGAAAACGTAGCCAGGAAAGAGAGGCAGTTGAAGACGTATTTTGCGGTCCTTCCACTTGCGCACCGATTCGTATTGTGGGAGAAAGCTATCAACGCCGCGTTCCGCAAGCTGGACCGCTACGCGCCGTTCGTGGTTCGCTCGCGTGTATGCGGCATACCACCTAGGATGGACAAAGTCTTTCAGTTCCTCGCCAGCAAGTGATTTTACTTCCGACACCGGTGCCGCGGAGGATTCGATTCTCGATGCATTCAGCATTTTGTTCCCAAGTTGGCCCGCCAGTCACGGGGCACATGTAACTCGGAGACAGCTTCGCCCCGTCGCCTACAGGGCAATATGCAACCTAACCCTTTTTGTTTCTTACGCGTACAAGCGGCTCTGTGACTTCTCAGCCTCGCTGATCGGAGCCTGGAAATCGTTGAGCCGGTTCAAATCCTTTTTCTTTCTCCGGGTTTGGTTTCGCGCCATTCCGCGAAAACCACTGCCCTTTCATCGTCTCCAAGACTTCCTGCGCGAGAATCTTGCGCGGGTCGTCCGGGTCAACAACGCGCAGCCGCTCAGCGCCCAGCACCCAAACGACGGATGCGGAAAGACCAAGGAATGTTCCAAGAAGCATAATCGTCATGCGCGGAGGGAACGATTTCCTCTCCGGAACCTGCGCCGGGTCCAGCACTTTCACGCTTGGAGTTTCCTTGGCCTCTTCGACTTTGGCGAGCTCGTACTGCTCGGTCAACAACTCGAAAACGGTCTCCTGGATTTTCGCGCGGCGGTAATAGTCGGCATATTTCGCGCCGAGCAAGGGCAAACTGTGAATCGTGGGATACGGCATGCCGTTTGAAACTTCCGTCGACGATTTATCGGCTTTCGCTGCATCTTCGGCTGTGCCGCCGAGCTTCTCGAGCTGCCTGCGAAGTTCCACGACGCGCGCATTCAAAGCGCGCACCCTCGGATTGGCGTCGGTGTATATTTGTTTCAGCTCCTCGAGCTCCGATTGCGCGGCGATCATCTGTCCTGCGATTGTGCCCGCGGCGTCAAGCATGGCTTTGCCTTCAGTCTGGATGTCCAGCGTATTGTTCTTGCTGGAAAACTGCGCGAGCTGGTTCGCAGCGTCGTCGAGATCGCGCTTTGCGACATTCAGGCGTTCTTCGAGAAACACACGCTCTCGGTGAGCTGAGGAAGTGGAAAGCTCCGCCACGAGGGAATTCAACTGGTTTACGTAGCCATTGGCGAGAGCGGCGGCGCGGTTCGGATCGTGGTCGGTGACGCTGATGGATATGATGCCGCTTTTGCGATCTTCTGAAATTGAGGTGTTTTCGTCCAGTATTGCCCGCGCGTCCGTCATCAACTTCTTCTTATAGACTCTCTGCAGTCCGAGCTCCTTGATTAGGCGTTCCTGTGCGGTCTGGCTTCGGAGCACACCGATGAAAAGAGCACCGGAACTCTTCAACCCGAGCAGATCACCTGTGAGGCCAGACAAGCCAACTCCAGCCTTCGCAACCAACCCAGCCATCATTGCCATGCCCGATGGGGACTGGGGATCCGGTGGCATAAGTTGTGTAATCGAGGTGTAGGACTTCGGAATCAAGAACGCCACGGCAGTCGACGCGATTAGCGCAACCGCCGCAGCGCGAAGAAGAAAGCGCCGCTTCGACCAGATCAAACGCAGACTGGCCGCTGGATGCTCTTGGGTCACGCGCGGCTCAGGATGCGGCGCAAACCCTTCCGGAAGCTCGTGCTCGATGACGATCTCGGACTGCAACTTTGCTGCGGTTTCCGTCACTGACCAGCCCTCGGGCGGCTTTCAAGCGTCGAAGTCATCACTTGCTCCATGAATGAGGCCAAAACCCCACCTGAACTGATGTGGTCCAGTTCGTTTGTGGGCCCGGCGCCAAAATGGGAGCGACCCATTTTTCGTATTGGAAAAAAGTTGACAGACTCAGGTCACTCCGCACCCACCAGTCCAATTTTGCCGACGCATCGTTCACGGTTTCGCCCCCGGGGATGAAATCGGAGTCAACCTTTGCGTGCCGGTATCCCAACTGGAAGGTGCTTCGTGAAGAAAACGAGTACGTGCTCCAAGCCTGAATGCCCTTGCCTTCTCTTCCAATCCAACTTCCGATGATGTTGTTCTTGTTCGTGTAGAGATCATGGTAGAAGCTGTCAAAATAAATGTAGTGTCCCCCTTCGCTCTTGCTCGTATCGGTGTTGACGCCCTCCACTCGCAAGTCGAGCTTGGGCAAACCAGGGACGTGCGTAAGATAGATGCCCGGATTCCAGCCCGCCTTATTCCCGTCGTAAACGGGCGTTGGTTCGTCGTCCGAAAGGGAATCGGCATACACCGTCAGCCAGTCGCGCAACAGCGGAACTCGATAAGTGAAATCGAAACCGCCGGTACGTTTTCCGGGACTCTGTGACTCCGGGTAGAAGACGGACGAGTGGAAGCTAAAGTAGCTATTCCAAAGGGCCCCGGGTGTAAGCGGACGGCCGACTCCCCCGAACTCGCTCGTTCGGCTGAAACTCATTTCGAGATTGGCTGTGGGCTTGAAGCTAACCTTCTCTCCGTGGATCAGGGGGCGTGGAGGGAACTGGTTGTCCGATAGCTTACCGAAGAAGAAATCCAATTTCATTGGCCCTAGCCAGCGGAAAATCCAGGGGAGCGTGAACGGGGCGATTCGGCTGGCCCGAAACATGTAAATGGGCTCGGCATTGTTGCTGAAGAGCATTGCACTGCCGTAGTCTGGCCCCCACCAGAGGCTCTGTTTGCCGAAAGAGAGGCTCCAGTTTTCCAAGTCGGCGGACACATACGCGTCGAGCAAGCGGAACTGACTCACGCTGGCCACGGGTGTTGGCGGCTGAATTGGATTCAGATCGATCGACGCGATGGTGCTTCTGATTTGCTCGGAATAGGCGGGGGCGGAAGGTGCATTCTGATATTCGCCACGCACATAGATCGTAAAACGACCAGCAGTTCCCCATCCCGAGAAACCAGTTACATTATTGAATCCTTCCTCGTACGGCCGGCCAAAATCGTTGATGATCGTCTGGCCAAAGTGATAACTGTCGTGTAAAGGTTGGCCCTCAATCTCCATCAGCCGCGTATAGGCGGACTCCATGTGTATAGAACGGTTGGCACCCCCGGCAAGCACGTCGAGATCAGTTTCGAATTCCTTCGCCAGCGTCTCGTACAAGCGATTCACTTCCGGCGGACTCGATTCTTCCGCACGAATTCTGTCGCCTGCCTCTTCAACCAGGCGCCCCCACTCGATCCGGGTCCACGGCCGCATCCCAAGAAACTCGGAGTCGATGTAGCCGAGCGCGGCGAGCCGCTCAAGCGCAGGATAAATCCAGCTATCGAGTTCGACGTAAGAAGCCCCCCCGGTCTTTGTGCTGAGGTCCGGGTCCGGCCCGTCGTCGTGCGCTTCCGCGTACGTCTGCCACTCGTCGCCTCCGAGTTCGGGATCGTGATGCGCGCGGTAGACGTGTTGTCCGACGTACCAACCAATCGCACTACCAATTAGAACATCCGACGGAAAATGCTGCTTGGCATCGAGACGCGAAGCGCTTATGGCCGCTGCGGCGCCGTAGGCGAGAACCGTCGTAAGCGGACCCGGATACTCGTGGGCGATTACGCCTGCAATCGACCATGCGGCCGCGGAATGCTCTGACGGGAAAGAATCACCGCCGCTCCAGAAATTTCCGCGGTAGCCATTCTGAAGCGGGGGTTGCCGGCCAAATGCGTATTTCAAAGCATAGGCCGCGGCGAAACTGTCCATCGCGGCCTCCCCGGCCAACAATCCGGTTTCGATTTTGTGATCGTCATGCGTTATTTTGCCCCAGAGGTATAGCCCACCTCCCACTCCCGCGAACGCGCCCAAGCCGTAATTCGACAGGTCCGTGCTGTACTTCAGCCGGCTCGGTGAATCCGACAGATGCTTGCTGTATTCCGTGTCCGTCGCCAGCATTCCCCCCGTCGCCACTCCCAGCGGTAGCAGCCAATCAACGTCCACAAGACGCAAGCCGGCCGGACTCGTCCAGATCGCTTTCTGATCCTTGGCGAAGTTCGCCAGCCAGCGAATCCCCAATGAGTTCTCGTCGTCTGCCGATTTCGAGGGTGGTTCTGAGTCCGAGTTTGGGAACTGGGATTCGTGATTTGGATCCTCTTTCTTGTCGACTCCGGCCGCATCCACCCGCTGCTCCTGAGGTTTTGCAAACAAAGGCATTCCAGTGGCCCCATAGATCACGAGTGCGAGACAACCAAGCACAAGTTCCCTCCATCCGCGGGTCATCTCGATGCCCATCAATAGTGCACAGCAATGAACACAGACGTCACAACCGAAGATGCCACCTGCGCCGCGAGGAAGACGGTCTGCCATTGGACACCACCGCCGATCGCCTTTTCGGGCACGACCACTGTGTCACCTGGCCTCAGGACGACGTTCAGCGAGCTCCCGCTCAACAAGCTTTCCGTTGTTCCAATCACGGAACCATCCGCCCGAATCACAAAGATGGCCTTCTTGTTCGACATCGGCGTAGGACCGCCACCCTGCTCTAGATACCACTTGGCGCTTTTCCCCGGTCGGTAAGAAACGGCAGTGGGGTTGAAAACTTGCCCCGTCACCATCACGAAGCCCGGTTGCTTAGGAATGATGAGTGTGTCTCCAGCCCTCACCTCGACGTCGGCGGCGGTGTTCTTCCAACGGGCCACCTCCGATGAAATACGGATGGCAACCCGCCCAACCGGGGGATTCGAACTCAATTCGGTCAGAGTTGCCTGATACTGCTGCAGCGCCATTTCTTTCGCCTGTTTCTGCTTTGGATCCGTTTCCGGAAGCAGTTCGAGATTGCTCTGCAGATCCTTAACACGCAGCATAATTTGCGTCTGTGCTTTGGCCTCCAGCTCTCGCACTTCCGTGCGCTCCAGCACCGCTCCATAGGGATAAGCGCCTGGCGCGAACCGGCCCGCCCGTTCGAGAACCGAACTGAGCCTCTCCCCGGGCTGGATTCCGTACGTGCCCGGGTGTTCCACCTCGCCTTTCAAAGTGATGGAAGCGCCTAAGTCGTTCCAGCCGGGAAGCTGGCGAACCGTCAGGACGTCGCCGTTGTGTAGGGGTACGTTCGCATTGGGATCTCCCGCCAACGCTTTCGAGATCGCGATCGGTTCGTGTTCTCCTGTTAGCTTTGCTTGGTTTTTCCACTCGTAGTTCGTCAAATCAGCCGCCTGCGTGTCAGCGCTGGGTTTCAGTCCGCCGCCCACACGGATTAGGTCAGCCACAGTCATATTGGAGGTCAGCGGATAGCGGCCTGGCTTCACTAGTTCGCCTTCAGCGTAGACCGTCGCGGGCTGGGCAGCATCCGGACTGCGGTGGACCAATACACGGTCGCGTGGCTCCAGCGCGATATCCTCAGATGGATCGCCCGCAAGAGCCCCGCTCAAGCTCACGCTGAAGATTTTCGGCTTGCCATCCGGCAGGTAGCGGAAGACTTGCGCGTCGTCAGTCTGTGCGTCCGCTGCAAGCCCACCCGCAAGGTGCACTGCGTCGCTTAAACGGATCTGGCCCGCTGTTCGATACGTGCCGGGTGCCCGAACATCGCCCGCGATGGATACCACCGGCGGGTTCTCGAAATCGAACTTGCTGAAAATCCGCACCGTATCCATCGGTTGAAGAAGCGGTGCTTGCGCGGGATTCGCGAGCGCGTCGGCTAGATTGAAGCCTTCAACGCTCGGCCGAAAGTCAGGCGCGTTCAAGCGGATAATCTCGGCGTACCGCAAGTCCGGTTCCGGCAGCAAATCCTTATAGGACGAGAGCGCATCCGTCACCCGCATATTCGCGCGATAGGAGTACCGCCCGGGGCGGACGACGTGTCCCTCGACGTAAACCGCATCCTGGGTGTATGGCGAAATGGGAAAGATGCGGATTCGATCGCCATCTTGAACCTCGAACGATTCAAGTTTCTTAGTGATCTCTTCGCTGCCCTCTCCTTCCGGAATCTCCAGGCTCAGCATCGTCTGTTTTTCGTGTGACACCACACGCTGAACTTCGATGTGTCGCAGGCTCGCCACCGGAAGCAGGCCGCCGGCGAGCTCGAGTACGCTGGCCAAACTCTTTTCGTCTTTCAGCTCGTAAATCGCGGGACGGCGGACCATCCCTTCGACTGTTATCTCCGGGCCGGCGGGTGACACTAGAATGGTGTCGCCGTTTTCGAGCCTTTCGACGTTCGACTTCACACCGCGAAGAAGCAGATCGTACAGGTCAACCACCTGAACGAGTTGTGTCCCGCGGTAGTGCTTCGCAATTCGCAGCGATCCTCGCTGTGTGGGCCCCCCCGCCGCGAAAAGGGCGTTCAACGGCGTCGACAGCGAACTGATGTCGTAAGCGCCCGGGTTTTGCACCTCCCCCACGTCGTAAACGCGGATGGTCCTCAGCCGCGAGAGCGAAACATCCGCCGAGACGTCGCGAAATTGCGTTCGCAAGATCTGCTGCACGTTCGTCTGCACGTCCTCCAGGCTCTTGCCGCTTACCAGAATCGGCCCCACTTCGGGCAAACTCACTCGTCCTTCTCGATCCACCCTGCGGTACAACCGCTGCGATACTCCGCCCCACAGATCGATCGCGAGTCCATCGCCGGGACCAACGACGTAATCAGGACCCGCGGGAAGATCCATGGGGATTAGTTGGGATTCCTGCGCTCCGTTTCGGAAAACCTCTTCTCCGAAACGGCGGGGCTCAGCCGGACGGGGGACTGCCTGAATGTACATATCGTAAAGCGACGGAATGTCCTCATACGGACTGGTCCGACGGACCATGGTCGCCGGTTGCAGCAACGCGGGATCCCGAGGTCGCCGATTCAGAGGAACCTCCGCCACACGGGATGAAGGCCCGCGGTCAGCAAGCCAATCTGCATCACCGTTGCCTGATCCGCTCGCGTCGAGCCCCAGATCGCTGGCACCGCGGGACACCCCACCACCCATCATCGCGGCGATTGCATCTTGATTGGCCGAACTGCCGGTATACAAAAACGATCCGAAGACGCCGTCTGCACTATTCGGATTCAAAGAAGCGCCAGGGCCCGTCGGCAGATTCTCTCGGCTCTCGCCGCCTGACCGCAGAACCTCGTGCGAATTCCTCAGTCCTGGTTGATTGAAGCCCCCAGCCGTTTCGTCGGTACCCTGTATCGCTTGGGCGCGCTCCAGCGGGTCTGCATTCCGAGACGGAATATTGGGGAGATTCGTCTCCCCGGGTTCGGCCGGCGAAGGAGCGGCACCCGGTTGAAGCGACGTCTCCGACGTGTTTCCCCGTTTAGAGCGTCCGGATTCCGCGCCGCAATCTGCATCGAATCGCGGATCGCAGGCCGCCTTTTCGAGATCCTGGGACGCCTTCCGGCGGGCCGCAGCGAGCTCCTCTTCCTGATTCTGCGCGAGCCATTTCGTACGCTCTTGAATCAGCAGTTCGCGTTCCTTGCCAATCTCTGAGTCCGGATTCACCTTCGGAAGGAGATACCCATACCTCCGCAACAACGCCGTAGCAGCTGACCGGAATGACACATCCGTCTCCAACCGGTCGAAGATGGCGTCGTCGGTCAAATCTGCGTCACTGACAATTTGGCCTTGGTCGGTGGCGTCCTTTGCCACCCATCGCTTCAATTCCACCAACAATCCTTCGTCCTTCAGCAGCGCCTTCTTGATTTCTGCTGCCGAGGCCGCCACACGCCCGAGATTCTCGCGCTCCAGATCAGTAGTTTGCGGTCTCGAGATACGTTGATCCTGCGCTCGAACTGGGAAACAACACACGGCAAAGAGCGCAATCAGCGCGGCCATCTGTCGGGGCATTCGCCATCCCCCGTCGATAGCGATTTCGATCGTCAGCGACTCCCTCATTGCAGCCTCAATGTCGGCTGTGTGTTTCTGCGAAGCGCAGCAAGCACTCCCGCTTCGGATGGCTCGATATGACTCGCCTGAATCTGGAACGACGCCCAGTAGTAGACCGTGCTGTTTCTGTCGGGCGCGATCGCAATCACGCGTAGTCGTGGATGATCCTGGAGAACGAGTCGGCACGTTTCTGGCAGCTGATCTGTTTTGTCGAGCGACACGATCAGGAAATCTGGCTGCGTCCGGTCAATCGCGCTGACGATTTCTGATTCGTCTTGTATCTCGCCGACGATTTCCAGATCGGGCTGATCCGAAATCGTGGCCATCACCATTTCGCGAATCAGTCGGGGGCGGTTTGCCACCAAGACTCGGATCAGTTTCATGAGAGCCCTCCCTGTTTCGGTGGAGTATCCGGGGTTTGACGCCTCGAGCCTAGATTCAAAATAGATTCCAGGCTGGACGGGGGAAACTCGTACTGGCGGCACACTAAGGTGAAGGGGGACCGTACTGTGTGAAGTACTGCCCGATACCTGGTACTAAGCGGTCAGTAACGCATCTGAAATGCCAAGGCGGTCTTCGGCGCCCACTTTTCGCAGGATCCGATGCACATGGTTCTTTACGGTCTGCTCGGAGAGGCCCAATAGATTCGCTATTTCCTTATTGGCCAGACCGCGTCCAATCAGTGGAACGATCTGCTGTTCGCGGATAGTCAGTCCCGTCTGCGCGCGCCGATGATTGTTAGGAAGTTCGGAACACTGTCCAGCAACAGTGTCAAATAAAACCCGAAGGTAATGCGGCGGGCATATCGCCACACCCCGAGCCACGGCGCGAATCGCAGAGAGCACATCCGCAGCCGAGGCATCCTCCAAGACGTACCCAAGGACGCCGCGTCGGATCGCCGTGAGGAAGTCTTTGCGGTCGTCCCGCATTGCGACTAGCAGGAATTTTACTGAACCGCTCTCGAGCTGGTATTCCAGCGAGTCCATGACAACGACGCTGGCCCCCGAATCAACCATATCCTCTCGCGAGATCGCCCCGGTCTCCTTGGTGGCTATGACCTCAAACTCTGCCCGCTTTGCCAGAATGCGAGCTATAGACTCCCTCAGGAGTCGATTGCGGCACAAGACTAGAACTCCGGTCGTCTTGTCCACCGGCGCACCTCCTCGCAGAGTAAATCTCGCAGAGATGTACTTACGTACCCTTCATTGTCAAACAATCTTCTGGCTGGGATTAATAAGCACTAAGGAGAAAACTGTATATTGTAATTCGCCGTGTCGCGCAAGTACTAAATTGGCGACGATGTAAAGGTACCGGGAAAAATGCGTATACTTTATGTCGATTGGCCTCCTTGCTTACAACCTTGAGACCTCCAAATTTTGGAGGCGTGCTGAAAACACGTAAGTTACTGAAAAATCGTGGAGTACAGAACGCTCAAGCAGCGGAAGACGCGGTCAACTGGAGCGCAGCTGATTCTCCTAGTCAGGCTGCTTTTTCACTGACGCTAGGGCCGCCTTCGGGAAACTTGCGGCTTATCCATCCGAACGTGGCGCGTACTATGAAAACGTTCAGAAGTATCGAAATCAATGACGCTGCGATCACAGTGCTGAAAACGTTTTCGGCAACCATTCCCGACGAACGCGCGACTTGCACAACCACGAACGAGAGCTCGCCGATTTGCGTCAGCCCCGCGGCCACGGCAATTGCGGTCCAAAGGGAATAGCGGAAGAGCCGCACAACCGCCATCCAGACCAGAAATTTACCGACCACGATGAGCAGAAGCATCAAGCCAAGCAGCGGCAAACTCTTGAGGAGCACCTTGGGATCAATCAGGGTTCCGAGCGAAACGAAAAAGAGCGCCACGAACGCGTCGCGAAGCGGCACAAGCTGAGCGTGGGCGTCGTGAAGGTCCTCCGAACCACTGATGGATAGACCGGCTAGAAATGCGCCCAGCGCGACCGAGAATCCCACCGCTTGTGCGAGTGCTGCGGTCCCAAGGCAAACCGAGATCCCCACCAACAGGAAAAGTTCCGAATTGCACGTTGCCTTAACTCGCCGGAGAAGGCTCGGGATCACCTTTAGCGCGAGGAAGATCACCGGAATCAGGAGCACCAAAGCCTTACCGAGAGTCCAAGCTGCCTTCAAGAAGCCGCCATTCCCTGTGCCGCTAAACGCGGGCAGCAGGACGGTCATACAGATGACGGCCAGATCCTCCACAAGAGTGATTGCGATCATCACGCGGCCATGGGTTGTGTTCATCTTTCCGGCGTCTCTCAGCAGCCGCGCTAGTACCATCGTGCTGGCAACTGAGACGGTTGCGCCAATGACGAGCGCCTCCGTTGTGCTCCAGCCGGTGAGCTTCCCCGCCGCCACCGCGATGCCCAGCATCAACAGAATCCCCAGTGGGGCGCCGACCAGCGCGACCCATTTCACGCGCATCAGATCCGGAATCGAAAACTCGACTCCGATTGAAAACATCAGCAGAACGACGCCGACTTCAGCAAACACCTCGAAAGTATGCAAATCAGATATGTGCGGCCCTGGCGTGAACGGACTGACCGCGATCCCGCCCAATACGAACCCGAGGATAAGAGGCAGACGAAGCCGCCACGCCACAAGTCCCCCAACAGTGGCAGCCAGGAATATGTAAGTCAGATCGCGGAACAGCACTGGGTTCGCTTCCATTTCTTCTACCTCCGGGCCAACGGCGCCAGACTACAGGCTTTTGTTCTTCTGTCCACCGAAAAGCGTTCCTCGGCGGAAATGATCCCCAACGCCCCACTCAGCAAGCGAAGATGTGTGGATGATTGTTCCTGTGCGTTGCACGACTCGGCTTGCCGAAACCACGTCGGGGCTGATGAAGCTGAGGCGAATCACTTTGCTCGTCTATGGCCCGGAGTTTGGCGAAGAACAGATCAGGGCTGATGCTTCAGGAAGTGGTCGGCGACGATGGCCGGCTGTTCGACGATGCGCTTTTCCTGCGCGCACATCACCAGCCGGATGAACTGGGCCATGCTCCACGCGAGAGGAGTCGCGCTGCCGGTTCCCGATCCGAAAACGAAGTGCGATGACGTCGGCTGCGCCCGATCCCAGACCTGTTCTGGAATCATGCCGCCAGCGTTTGCGAAGTGAAGCATGGCATCGAGGTACGGCCCGGGATTGCCACCGAGAGCAATTTCGTATTCTCCGCGCTCGCCCGTAAAGATCGGCCACAAGCGTCCGATGCCCTCGCCGAGCCACGGCCCGCCGAAATACGTTTCACCATAGCCATCGTGATTGTATCGATAGAACGCCGGGCCGTTCGGTGTTTCGACGCGAATGGTTGAGTCGATCACCTTCATCGAATTCTGGATTGTTGGATCGTTCGCCGGACGAATCCCCAGCCGAACCAGCTCCAGGAAGCCGGCATCCACCACGTCGCGTTGATCCCACACTCCGCCGCCATTGTGAACGTCGAGCGGATCACCCTTGTTCGGATCTTTGCCCTCGTCGATGCGAATGTAATACCCGCCAGGACCACCGGCCGGATTTAGATGCCCGCTCTTTGTAACGAGCCAGTTCTCGATATTCGCATTCCAGTCATCGGCCGTATGGAGATATCGTTCCGCGTCTTCGTTGGCTCCGTTCTTGCGGGCAATGTCGGCAGCGCACACCAAGCCGGCGATCTCGGCAGCAATCGTTGACGGCGAATAGCCCGGCACTTCCTCCCAGCGCTCCTCCTGGGTCGCAGGGCCATGACTCAAAACAAATTCGGCTTCGGGACGCACGTGGTGTGTCCAGGTATCGCCATCGGTCTTGCCCAGTTGCCAGGCGAGGATCATCGGATACGACATTTCATCCATTTGGAGTGCGGTCCAGTAAGGTTTGCCGTCGAGCCAGCTATTTTGAGGGAAGCTTCCGTCAGGTTTTTGCTGGACGGTGAACAAATATGTGAGGGCGCGCTCGGCGGCGGCGTGATCACCAGCGGCGATGAAAGCTGTGGCAACTTCGTAGAGGTCGCGGGCCCAAACCAAGTGATAACCGCCCACCGTTGGAGCGTCCGCTTTCACCGCGTTTCCCCAGGGAATGCTCATCGAAGCGATGACCGCGCCGCGATAGGTCTTATCTTCGTGAGCTTTCAAAACCATCGTCGCAAGACGGAATTCGCTAGCGTAAGGGCCATCTTGTGGACGCAAGCTTTGCAAGTATTCCCGCCAACCCTTGACATATTCCGAGCTCACCGATGCGAAACCTCGTTGCAGGCTGGCGCGCGCGCTTTCGACGGCAGCCGCGGGAGTGGCACCGAAACCGAGAGCCAACGTGAAATGTGTAGCGCTGATTCTTGCGGCCTGAATGACGTTTCCATTCTCAGCTCGCGAGTAGGACCAATCAAGCCGATGGTGCAGAAGAAGGTCGGTGTAGCCGTCGCTCGCACCCGAGAACCCGCTCGAAGTCTTCTCAAATCCGGAACTGCTGACGAGAGCGGACGCGATGTCTTGCTTTTGTGCGACGAGCGCATCGCCCTGTAAGTAGCCCGTGTCGCCATAGCCGGAATTCTTCAGCGAAGGATCATAAAGCAGGTAAAGAGAGGATGTCTTGGGGCCCGAAAACTCCACGTCGATCAGCACCGTGTCGTGCTGGGGGTCGGTGACGTAAGTTTTCGCGATTCGGAAGCTGCCTCCCGGGTCGCGGCTGGTTTGGCGAAAGACCAAGGCATTTTGGTCAATCCATTCAATTGAGTGCTCCATGTCCTTCGACTCAAGCCAGACCGTGCTTCCGTCGCTCACGGCGAATTCGAGCGTGCGAACGTTGGCGGTGTCGAGCCGCGGATAGTAGACCTCGGTCATCGCTCCGCCTTGCAGCGTAAACCAAACTTTCGATTGGACGGTGGCCGACGTTCCCACGCCCTCTTTGGCGCCGGACGTCCAAGTCGGCACCGCTCCCGGCGCTCCTGGTGCGGACTGCGCAAACAAACTTGCGGGCGCAAGCGCGATCGCCGAAATCAGCGCGAGAAGGATTTTCTGCGTGCGCGTCATTGTGCCACCAAATACATTTGGACGCCGTCAGCCGGGACGACCACGTCAACTCGATCGTTTTGAATTTGCTGTGGGCTGCCGCCGTAGAGCGGGACGAGCCTCGAAGCGCCAGCCAGGGGTGTGTCTGAAAGTGAGAACTCCACCGACTGGGCATTTGTCGCCACATTTATGACCACCAGCACGCGCTCGTCTTTCGAGATTCGCGCGAAAACGTAGACATTTTGGTTCCAAAAGATATTCCAGAGCTGGCCATCGCGAAGCGACGGGTGGTCGCGGCGCAAAGACAGAAGATGCTGAATGTGCGAAAACAGCTCCTGCTGCTCGGGCGTGCGACCTGACTCGAGGAACGCGTTGCGAGGGTCGCCTGGAAATCCGCCGGGGAAATCGTGGCGATTGTCCGGGTCGTCGCCTCCGGCCATACCGATTTCGTCGCCGTAGTAGATTTCGGGGATTCCCCGCATCGTCAGCAGAACTGAAAACGCAAGCTTCAGTTTCTCGGCAGACATGTCAGGCAGGCTTGCCAGGCGCCGGACATCATGATTGCCGAGAAAAGGGACGAGCAATTCGGGATGCGGATAGAGGCGATCGCGAGAGAGAACATCGATGATCGTCTGCATCGGTGCCCCGCCGCTGACGACATCGCGGAACGCGTGGAAAAGCGGAAAATCGAAGACCGTCGACACGCCCGAATCGATTCCGTTGAATTGTGCGCGTCCTCCTGCGAAGAAGGATGTAACGTCCGGGTCGCGGTTGAAAACTTCGCCCACCGTCGTCATGCGGGGATACATGCTGCGAAGCGCCTGATGCCACTGCGACCAGAAGCTGCGCGACACATAGGGGAAAGTGTCCAGCCGGTAGCCATCGATACCGGTCTCTTCAGCCCACCATAGCGCGTTCTGAGTGAAATATTGCGCGACGTCTGGGTTCTCCTGATTCAGATCGGGCAGAACGCCGGCAAACCACCCGTCGACCACATCGCGCCAGTAGCGAGGCGGCGCATGAGGGTCTGCGAGGTATTGAAAGTTTCCGTTCGAAGTCGTGTGATGATCTTTTGTGCCGTGAAACCAATCGGGCTCAGGGGGCGCGTCCGCCCAAGGGTGACGTGGCCCGACGTGATTCGGGACAAAATCGAGGATCGCCTTCAGGCCTTTAGCGTGAGCTGAGCTGACGAGATCCTGAAGGTCTTTCAAAGTGCCGAAATGCTGTTCGACGGCATATTCGTCCACCGCGCCGTAGCCGTGATAGTCCTGCGGGGATGCCGGGTCATTCTCGACGACCGGCGTGAGCCAGATCGTTGTTACGCCGAGGTCGCGCAGGTAATCGAGGTGTTCACGAATGCCGCGCAGGTCTCCGCCATGGTACGCGCGCGCCTTCGACCGGTCGTATGTGCCCGGCGAGCTCGCGGGCTCATTGTTGCTCGGATCGCCATCGGCGAATCGGTCCGTCATGATGAGGTAAATCACGTCATTCTGCGAAAAGCCCTGGAATCGCCCGTCGGTGGAATCCCGCCGCGCCAGCGGCAGCGTTATGGAAGTCTCTCCCGACGGAGTCTGAACCTGGAGAAGCGCGTCACCAGGCTTCACGTCCGAAGCGATACTCAGCCACACAAACAAATACTTCCCTCTTTCCGTTGTCTTCCATCGCGTGACGCGCAACCCTTTATATGCGGGCGTCACTTTGGCTCCTTCGAGATTTTCGCCGGTCGCAAGCAATTCCAAATCCGGCGTAAATCCGGTCCACCAATTCGGCGGATCAAGCTTTGTCACCCGGGGCCCTGCAGTCCGAGCTTCGTGCGATGGCTGTGAAGGCGCACCCGACACCGGCGCAAGCGCAGTGGTCGAGCAGATGAGCAGAAACGCCAAAGCCAGTGGACGGTGAGCGTGCCGAATCACGTTTATGGCCCCGGACTGTATCGCATGTCAGGTTGAGGAGCGGCGTTATTCCGCTCCTCAACAGAGTGTCGGACACTTCATAGTCCGTGTCTGTGTGCTCGCCGCCACCGGCAACCCGGCTAGAAGGTAAACCGGATGGCCAGTTCGACTTGGCGCCAGCTGTTCGTCAGAACGCTGTTAATCGCCCCGATGTGTCCATCATTAAGGTTCGTATCGTACGGATTGGCGAAGTGCGGCGTGTTGGTCAGGTTGTACGCTTGAACGCGGAGCTGCACCCTGTACCGCTCGGTGATTGCGATGTTCTTGAACATAGCAAAATCTATGTTCGAGAACCCGGGACCGCGAATCATATCGCGGCCTGAAGTGCCGGGAGCGATGTAGTAGCCCGCACCGTTAATGGCCGGCACGGCGAAGGCGCCTGGTTCGACGTAGTCCGTGATACTGCCCGGATTGATGACGGGCTTGCCTATGAGATCTGCGCGCGTGCTGCTGGGATTGCCGCTGGCGGTGATGCTGAAAGGAGTCCCGCCTTCCAGCGAGTAGATGGCGTTCAATTGCCAGCCTCCAATAGCGTAATCGACCCACCTAGAAGCGTCCCCGCCCCATCGTTTTCCGCGGCCAAACGGCAGTTCATAAAGTACGCTTGGGCTGAAGACGTAATCCACGTCCTGGGTGGACAATCCGTGTTCAATCGCGTAGTCGGTGTAGAGCTGCGGAGCGCAGGCGTCCAGATTGCCGCAGGAGTCGTCGGTCGTCTTCGACCACGTGAATGCCCCGGTGGCCGTTAAGCCTGCGGCCAGGCGGTGTTCGTACTGTATTTGCAGGGCGTCGTAGTCCGATTTGCCCCTGGAGTCCTGGATCGTGACGCCGCCCAAATCCGGATAGAGTTGTGCACCGGTGCCGTACAGAGTCTGGTTCGCGTTGTAATTCCGCATGAGGTGCGCCCCATGAGTGCCCACATAGGCGACGCTCAGCGACTGGTTCGTGCCGATTTGTCTCTGCAACTGAAGATTCCACTCGGAGACTTCAGGTGTCACGTTCTGCGAAAGCAGGCCGGTAACGCTCACGCCCGTCGGTGCGGACAAGTTCAAATTGGTGAAACTTCCGCTGGGCAACGGACCGGTGGCATTGGTAGAAATTAGCTCGGCGGGTGTGCAGGTAGGTTCGCAGGGCAGAGAGCCCGTTAGCGTGATCCGATAACCCTGCGTGTAGGTAACCGTGTTTTCACCGGCGAACGGTGGATTTTGAGCCAACTGATTGCTGATGCCGCCCCGGTCGATGAAATAAAAGAGCCCATATCCCCCGCGCAAAACGGTTTTGCCGTCACCCGTGAGCTGATAGGCAAAGCCGAGGCGAGGGCCGAAGTCATGATAGTCATTGGGAATCGACGTGCGCAGTGTGCCGTTGCTTCCGGCCGGTACCAGCGCTCCGGTCGTCAGGTCGAAATTGGCCTGCCTGTTGTCAACTTCAACTGGCCAGGTAAGGATGTCATAGCGCAATCCCAGGTTCAGTGTCAGGCGGCGCGTCACGCGGAAGTCGTCCTGGACGAAGAACCCGTTTTCCCAGCTGCGCGTGCCAACCATCCCGAAAGGAGTGCCGTGCGCGTAGCCGTCCACGAAGCCTGCGAACAAGTCCGAAACTTCGTAACCCGTGTCTGTGTGCCCCGAACCCAACTGGGGGCTGTTGCCATTGCCGGCAATTCCAAAAAAGCCCTTGCCAGCCAGCGGCCGGTACAAATTCAGTTCGCGGCGCAGAAAGTTTCCGCCTACTTTGATTGTGTGCCTGCCCTTGATCCAGGTAACTGAGTCGTTGAAGTTGAAGCCGGTCTGCGGAATCAAGTAAACCCCGTAATCTCCGGTGTACTCAATTTGCCCGGCGTAGCCCCCGATCAACGCAATGCCCGTATTCGTCACTGTATAGCAGTTGGCGATGCCAAACTGCGTGCACCAGGCAACATTATTCAACGGCGGTATATACCCGTACTGGTCCCGGACGTATCCGCCGCGAAATTCATTGACGACTGTTGGGCTGACCGTCGTGGTTAGGCCGACCGAAGCGCCGTTGGGCCAATTGAAATTCGTCCCGGAGCCAAAACCCGAAGGGAGAACGCCCAAGGATGTGGTGTTCGTCTGGTCGGTATGGCCGTGGCTGAAACGTACGAACAAACTGTTCTTCGTGTCTAGGATGTAATCGCCGCGAATGTCCCAATCATCCCAATTCTCAATCACTGTTCTCTCGATTTTGAAATTGTGATAAAGGTTATCGCAATTCTTGTCTTGTATCGTGCGTCCTGATATGGACCCGCCCAGCGGTTCACAATTCGGCTCGGGGTAGGCGGCGAGGTAAGCAATGGCCGCGGGGTTTTGCCGATTCAAAGGGATGACGTTCGGCTGTGCGCCGGTGCCCATGAACTGCAGAGCGCCATTGGGGTTGGTTGGCGTGGCAGCCACCGAGCCGTCCGTCGACGGGTCATAGATAGGGCCGCCTGTCGGCAGCGTGAGTCCGGCAGTGTCTGCAGGATTCAGCAGCTCAGAGAAGTCGCCTGACCGCATCAGGTCTGTAGGCACCGTCGCGTATGACGGTCCGCTGGGTACGTTTTGCCGCAATCCCTGATAATCGCCAAAGATAAAGAGCTTGTTCTTGATGATGGGGCCTCCGCCAGACCCGCCAAACTGGTTGCGCACGAAACTGGGAGTTGGCGGACCGGAAAAGAAATCTTCGGCGTTCAGCTCTTTGTTGCGGTTGAACCAGAAAACGCTCCCATGGTAGTCGTTGGTCCCGGACTTGATGGAGGTCACCACCAAGGCTCCGCCGGCTCGGCCGAACTGGGCGGGAGCGATGTTGGTCTGCACTCTGAATTCCTCGATGGCATCGGCAGGCGGGAAAATCACAATGGTGTTTACCAGAGCGTCGTTGTTATCGATTCCGTCCAAAATGAAGTTGTTGGCTTGGGCGCGGATTCCATTCACCACTAGGGATGCCCCGCCCTCTTGTCCGTACCGGAATGTTTCCGCATTACCACCTGCGCCCGTAGCGTTGCCGCTCCCGCGAATAACGCCCGGTACGAGCAAAGCAAGCTGCGTGAAATTGCGGCCGTTCAGGGGCATCTCCTCCACCTGTTGAGCTTCCACGACCTCGCCGATCGAGGAGTCCGCTGAGTCAACCACT
This sequence comes from uncultured Acidobacteriota bacterium, assembly GCA_963737205.1. Lineage (GTDB taxonomy): Bacteria > Acidobacteriota > Terriglobia > Acidiferrales > UBA7541 > Palsa-295. The sequence continues at coordinate 293,689 of CAVTRV010000002.1, forward strand.
GGAGAGCCAGCCTCCACAGTCACCGATTGCGAAACTGAGCCGACCTGCAGCCCGAAATCAACGACAGCGATTTGCGCAATCTGGAGTTCAAAATCTCGTGTGTCTGTCTTGAAACCGTCCTTCGCCACGGAGACGTGATAGTGCCCAGCAGGCAACGCTGCAGCGACGTAGAATCCGTCTGTGTTTGTCTTTACAGGTTCGGAGTGGCCTGTATCAGCGTTCGTGACCGTAACGGTAGCGCCGCTAACGGCTGCGCCACTTGGGTCCGTGACAGTGCCTTGGAGTCGCGCCGTGTCGCTCTGGGCTAAACAAACACCCGCTACGGCGAAGAAAGACGCTAACAGGATAATCCGCTTCAGGATTCCGTTTCTCATCGTCGCTCTCCCCATGATTTCTCCGCGCCTAATTGTTTGGGTTTCCGGGTTTCAGGCCCCAGGGTGGGAGTTGGGGGCTGAATGGCCTCTGCCAGGGTTGTCAACGCGAGCAGCGGGCGTCTGCATCGATCGTCCGCAAGTCGAACCGCGCACAAACCAAGCCCAAGACCCCAGTTTCGATTCGGGTCGCCGCACAACCTTCCAGGAGATTCGGGACTTGCCGTACCACCTCACCCTGATGCTGGTGTACTCTTATGCACGAAGCACGGCAAGGATAAGTCTCAGTGGGTTTGATACCGTTACGGGCGCAAATGCCCCGCTTGCAGTGGTTTTGGAGGTTTGTTACCTTCGTGTCACATGGGAGTTACGGGCATTCGCGTGTCCCAAAGGGATCAACTCTTGGGGCAGATAGACCGCTTGGCTGTGAGCCACGCCCTTCACAGTTCCGAGTCGCTGTGTAAGCTGCTCCGTTACCTCGCCCGGCAAGCGCTCGAACACCCGGCCGATCCCTTGAAGGAGTACCAGATCGCGACAGAGGTTTTCGGCCGCCCCCCAGATTTCGATCCCCAGTTGGATTCCACGATCCGCGTGCAGGCAGGCAGGCTTCGAACCAAGTTGGCGGAATATTACGCCTCGGAGGGAACGGACGATCCGATCGTCGTGGAGTTGCCGAAGGGGACGTATCACCTCGCCTTCCATCATCGGGCTGCGGCCGCGAAGGCACACCCTCCAAACGGGATCGACTTCGCAGCCGAGAGAGTCGAGGTCCAGAGCGCTCCGACGGTTTGGAGGATCGCGGCGGTTACCCTGGCTGTTCTCTTGGCTGCCGCGCTGGCTTCGATATTCGTGTTGGTCGCGACCCGAAAGCCGGCGGCCGTCGCTTCTGCGAGCCAGGCCGAGCAAGTGCCTGCGGCGTTTCGAATTTTTTGGGCGCCTTTTCTATCAGGGTCCGACGAACCGTGGGTGATATTCAGCAATGCCGCGTTCGTGGGCCGTCCGGAAGTCGGATTGCGATACTACAGCCCCGCGCGCGATTCGAAGGATGTTGTCTTCGATCATTACACGGGTGTGGGAGAGGTCCTTGCGGTCCACAGTCTGGATCACGTATTCGAACTTTTTCACCGGCAGATTCGCGTGAAACGTGGAAGTCTCTTCTCTTTGGACGATGCGAAAAACAATGATCTGATTTTCGTCGGGTCCCCTTCGGAGAATCTGACGTTGACGGAGATTCCTGGAACCCAGGAATTTGTTTTTCAGCGAGTCGCGTCAGGTCCACGAAAAGGGGATCTGGCTATCGTCAACGTGCACGCCGCGCCAAGCGAGCCGAAGGCCGTCCTAGCCAGTCCTTCCAATTCTCCGCTCACCGAAGACTACGCGGTGATAGCCCTTCTGCCAGGACTGAACGCGGGGCGATCCGTCATGATTCTCGCGGGAACCACAACCTTCGGCACGCAAGGCGCGGTTGAATACGTCTGCCGGCAAAACTCCGTCGAGGAATTGCTCTTGCGCCTATCTGTCTCCAAGGAAGGCGAAGTAAAACCCTTCGAAGCCTTGCTGCGAGTGAAGGTCACTCGCGGCGTCCCCGTGAGCACGGAATTGGTCGCCCTTCGCGAGCGAACTCAGTGAGCATTCTGCATTAAACCTGCCAGCTCGGCAGGGCACAACGTCTTGGTGGCGAATAGAGATCGACGGCTGACCGATCCTCTTGCCTCCACGAGTTGCGGTAAGGGAGATGAAACAGAAGATGCCTGGTATCAACGTGTCGGTTCCGCACCAGCTTCCGCAGGATGAGGCATTGAGTCGAGTGAAAGGGCTTCTCGGTCAGGTGAAGGCACAGTTCTCCGACAAAGTCAGCGATCTACAGGAAAGTTGGACCGGCTATGTCGGGACGTTCAGTTTTTCGGCAATGGGGTTCCCGGTGTCAGGAACTTTCACCGTGGGCGCGTCAGAAGTCATCCTTCAAAGCACGTTGCCTTTCGCCGCGCTGCCCTTTAAGGGGAAGATCGAATCAACGATCCGAGAACGCGCCGCTATCCTGCTCCGCTGAATGCAGCGGACGAAGGCGGTGCCAGTAAGGTTCGAGTTCACTGATTGTTCCCGAGGAGTGGACCTCAGAAGATCCTTCTCTTCAGCAGTATCCACCCCTCTGGGAACAACGGGCTCGACTTCGATCGACGACTTCGGGCCCCTCGGCGCAAGCTTTGCTTACCGTTCTTTGCTCCGGGCCTTGCGCTACCTCAGTCCTTCGCGCCCGCGGGCTTCTCCATGACGGCCGAAGTTGACCCGCACGTTCCGTAGCTCTTGACGACGCCGCTGACGCGAAAAATATGCGTCCCGGAGCCTTCTTCAGTCGCCGTTCCCTTGAGTTCGACGCGTTCTCCTGCCTGCACGGGAGTGCCGCCGGCGAGAATCATGTACGTCTGGTTGTCGTTTTCATTCTTCAGGCTGATTCCGTTTGTCTCGGTCTGGGCGCACCCGATGACGGAGGCTTGCGCACGCTCGGCGGCGTGATGGTGATGAACCAGCAACGCGATGCCCACCACCGCTCCTGCCGCGACTCCCACTCCAATTCCGATGGCCTTGCCGTTACCGTAACTGTAGTTGGACGTGCTCGTACCGCTCGAGCCCATGCCTCCAGTACCGCCTGTACCTCCGCCGCCATATTGAGCCGACGCCGTCGCCGACACCGCGAGACAAAGCAAAAGAATTCCTGCCACCCTTGCCAACCATCTTGAAAGCATTGTTTTCTCCTCTGAAATGGATCCGAAGTCGTGGTGCTGGTCCGTTTCAGCAGGGAGTGTGCAGCGCGGCGCGGAAAGAGTTGTCGTGAGGAGGCAAAAACCTTGTCGTTTCGAAGTCAAAAAATATCGCCACTTGTCGTGTCGTGGATTGTTCCTTGCCCATCGAGCTTCGCGATCGATTGCGCCTTACGCGGGTCTGGCGAATTGACCGCTGGCTCGATCTTCCATCTTCCTGAAATTTCTTCTGCCGGAGCGCAGCAGGTGGTCGAGAGTGGGGCCATCCTTGGGGAACACCGCGATTCCGCCGTCCAAAATGATCGAGGATTCTTTTTCTTCGGCTGCAATGCGCTCTCCCAATCGGACAACGAGCTTGCGCGCTCCTCCGGCCGAGGTTTCGGGCAGGAGCAGAACGAATTCGCGCGGTCCATCGCGAAAGACGATGTCTCCGCTCCTGCACACCGCTCCAGCCACGTTGGCCACCTTGCAGAGCGCTCGACTCTCCGCCAACAAGCGCAAATGTTCGCTCTCTGCGATCAACTCCCGGAGCCTCACAAGCAACAACGCAAAGGACCGGCCGCTTCGCTCCGACCGTTTTATTTCTGTGCGGACCACGTTTTGCAGTTGGGCGGTATTGAACAGCCCTGTGAGCGGGTCGCGCACGCCGCTTTCGCGCGCCGGGTCTTTCAGCGTTTTTTCGGTGATGTCGATCGCGGTGATGATCCCCGCGGGCTGACCATCCAGTTCCGTCAATCCAACGGTAGCATCCCATGAACGAATTTCGCCCTGCTTGGTGACCACTTTGATTTCGAACCGCGACTTGGCCTTCTCTGGCTGAAGATGCGAAAAGCCATGCTCGATCATCAGAGTGCGCGAATCCGGATGGAGCAGATCCCACGAGCTCAGCGCAAGCAATTCCGCCTCCGAGTACCCGGTCAGGATGTGCGCGGGCATGTTGGCGTATCGGCACCGCGTGCCCTGGTAGACCAGCACGGCCGACGCGATGGAATCGGCCAGCACGCGGAACCGCCTCTCGCTTTCGCGCAGAGCCAGTTCGGAGGCTGCTCGCTCTTGGCGCATTCTCTGATCCGCCAAAGCTTTCAGGATTGCCCCGGGCAGCGCGGTCAACCGCGCCTTCAGGACGAAATCGGCCATGCCTCTCTTGATGCAAGCCACCGCCGTTTCCTCGCCGAGTGCGCTGCTGACCACGATGAAAGGCGTCTCTTTGCGAGACCGCCGCAGCGCGTCGAACGCTTCGAGCCCCGTTCCGCCCGCCAGCTTGTAGTCCGAGATAATGGCGTCATACTCGCCTCTGCTGAGCAGCTCTTCGAACTCGCGGAGCGTCGCCGCTTGCACCGCCCGGAAACTTAATTGCGACCTTTCGAGTGTCGCAACGCATTGGTCAAAGTCCGTCCGAGAATCTTCGACGATCAGCAGCCGCAACTGAGACTCCGCTGCCGCCTGCACTTTCGATCCCTGTCGGTCCTGCTTGTCCCGCACCACGATCGCTTCGCTGTTCGTCATGTGGAGTCTCCCCTATTCGGCCGATTCGCTTAACATTTCCCGCCAACACTGCCCCTCAACATTTCCAATGATCGATTCTTACTCCTACTCCAACCTTCCACGACGCATCCTGGCGCACCACGCGAACCACTTCCCCAGCGCAATTCCACAGCGTTACCGGAACGCCGGTAACCTCTTCCGGCATTTCCAGAGTGAGGTGAACCGGAAGACCTTCCCGAACGGGCGATTCCGTCTCAAAGTACACTCCGCGCTGGGAAAGATTCACGGTCGCCACCAATTCCTCCGGCGCCGTGCGTTTTCCGAAGCGCACCCGCAGAGGGACCGCCACAGCGAACCTTTGCGCTTCGCGCCGATCAGTTTTTGCCATTTGGAGCCTCTCTCCCGCGCGGAGGGGTGTGCGCAGGGACTGCTATCGAAGGGGAACCAATCTTAGCACCGGCCACGCGAGGTGCAAAGGCAAAATCAACTACTAGAGTCGTAGACGGCACTTCGAGTTCCCTTTTGGCCGTGTGCTGGATTAGAGTAGGAGCATGGCGACAGACCACTACTTGCTCAAGACGGAAGGCTCGGCGTACTCCTTCGCGAATTTGGTGCGCGACAAGAAAACCGAATGGGACGGCGTGAAGAATCCCGTCGCGCTCAGAAACCTGGGCGCGATGAAACCGGGCGCGCGGCTGATCATCTACGAAACCGGCGACACGAAAAGCGCGATCGGAACCGCCACCGTCGTTTCCGTGGACGCTTCGGACCCGAAGAATCCGCGCGTGGTGATCGAAGCCGGAAAGGCGCTCGCGAAGCCCGTCACCCTGGCGGAAATCAAAGCCAACAGACTATTCGCCGATTCGCCCCTCGTGCGGCAAGGCCGCCTCTCGGTGGTCCCGCTGACCGCCGAGCAGTACAAGGCAATCGCCGGCTAGCGACGCCAAAGCGGCTGATTTCACTATTCGAGGAAGCGGGTATGAAACCCCCAGCGAGAAGGAACGTCAAGAGGATTGGCTTCGCAGGCGCGCTTATTTTGTTCATTTGCGCGGCGTCAAATCGGGCGTGGGCAAAGCATCCGCACTACACATTCATTCTCCCGGATCAGTACGTCGGATGGATTCAGATCGTGTTCAACGATCCGCAGGCTTCACCACTTCCGCACAGGCAAGATGGCGGTTATGAAATCGACGTTCCGGAATCGGGGGTCCCGCGAACTTCCCACCTCCGCGTTCATGATTTCAAGCGGAAGGACGAGTTCTACTATCGTTCCACCCTTCCTAACGGAAACGTTGACCTTCACCCCGTGCCCTCCGAATATGTGATGCCCGATGATAGTCATGGCGGATTCGGTGTGATGGATACGGGGGGAAGAGGGTCGGGGTACTCGTGGTTCATCTTCATCGGCCCACCGGACGTTCGAGCCAAAGTGCCCCTCGCCGACTGGGATAAAGTGGTTAAAGCTCATGAAGTCAATGGTCACCCCACGCGCTTCGAACTCCCTGATCCTTACCCGACGCCCGGAAGGATGCCTTCGGTTTCCGCGCGACAATAGAATGTGCTTGTTGGCTCCTTCTCTCGAGTAAACTGGCGTCCCATACCCGCGCTCTCGGCGGAAGCTCAAGCCGGTTGGCGTCTTTTTCTGTCACTTTGAGGCTGCTTGAGGGCTTAATTCGGTTCAGGTTGTACGGCGGAGGCGAGTTAAGTGACGCGGCCGAATACTTCCAGTTAGAAGCCTTGTGAAGACGGCTAACAGACCCGCAGTTCACTTTCAACTGTTCAACTTCTAACTTTCAACTTCTGAACTCTTAACTCTGAACGTCTAACCTACTGCTGCGTCGTCGCGGCGTCGGCGGCATCGATGGCGTCGCCGTTCACCACCAACTCGACGCGGCGATTCTTCTGGCGGCCTTCGGGCGTGTCGTTCGACGCCACCGGCTGCGTTTTGCCGAAGCCTCGCGCGGTCACGGCGCTACCCGCGACGCCCTGCTCGATGAGGTATTCGCGCACGGCCTCGGCGCGGTGTTCGGAGAGTTCCTGGTTGTAGTCGTCGCCGCCGACGCTGTCCGTATACCCTTCGATCTGCAAATTCAGCCCCGGATGGGCCAGCACGATGCCGGAAATCTTGGCCAGTTTTTCGCGCGCCGCGCCCCTCAGCGTGTAGCTGCCCGTGTCGAACAGCACGTCCGACATGTTCACGATCAACCCGCGAGCGCTGTCGCGCGTCTGCAAAATCGTGTTCAACTGGTCAAGCAGTTGCGCGCGCAGCGCCGCCTTCTCCGCTTCTGAATCCTGCACGGCCTTGCGAGCCCTTTCGGCGTCGGCTTGCGCTGCTTGCTGCTGCGCGAGCGCGGCGGCTCTGGCAGCTTCGGCGCTGGCCGTAGCGGCCTGAGCGTTGACGGTGGCGGCCTCCGCCGCAGCCTTATCGCGAGCTGCCTGCTCGGCGGCCACGCGCGAGCGCTCTGCTTCCGCTTCGGCGGCCTGCTGTTGCGCTAACGCGGCCGCGCGCGCAACTTCTGCTTCAGCCTTCTCGCGAGCGGCGCGTTCCGCCACCAATTGCGCTTCCAGCGTGGCGCGCTGCGCGGCCTCGGAATCCGCTTTGGCCTTTGCCTCGCGATCCAGCGCCGCTTGACGTTCCTTCGCTTGCCGTTCCTCGTCGAGGCGCTTCACGGTGATCGCCCGCGCGTCTTCGGCGGTTTGAACGGCTTCGCGTGCCGTCATGTCAATCTGCTTCTTCTCGCCCTTCTTGCTTTGGTAGGCCTCGGCTTGACTCAGAAGCTGCACCGCCTTCTGATAGCTGTCGGCGGCGTAATGGTCGGCACCAGTGGCCTTCGCAATTTGCAGTGCGTTGCGCGCTTCGTAGAGGCCCAGCGGAATGTGCGAGTCCAATTCGGAAGGCTGCGCGTTGCCCTCGACGAACTGGTATTGCCCGCGCTGTAAGAGATCGAACTTCGCGTCCATCTCTTCCACTTCGCCGATCGTGTCCGGGCGAACCACGTTTTCGAGCACCACCACTTCGCTCGGCTGCGTTACCGCGAAGTACGGTTCCGCCGTGACGATCAGCGCGAAAGCCTGCAACTGCGCGGTCACATCGAGCTTGCTCTTCGAGCCTTCGAGGAGAACTTCGCCGAGGTTGTCGGCGCGGCCCTCGGGCGAAACCGCCCATAGGACGTAGGTCAGGAATTCAGGACCGAAACGCGTGGCTGGTTCCAGTTTTTCGAATTGGGCCTGGACGCGAACGGCGCCGCGCTTCCCTTCTACTCGAGCTTCTCCATGGGCCAGCGGCAGCAACACCGTGCCGCGAAAATCGATCTTGGTCGGTCCGCTCAGATGCCGGTAATTGATAGCTTTCGTAGTCCGCGCCGTGATGGTGACGCGGTAAAGCGGGCTCGACTGCTTGTCCTGCTGCGCGGGTTGCTGCTGAGAAGTGGCGGCAGGCGGGGCGGCTTGCGCGGGCGCCTGCGTCTGGCCGAACGAGGGCGCAGCCGAGACGCCTATAACCCCCGCGACCACGAGAACCCCCGCAGTGACAAAACCGAAAGATGCGATTTTCACGTCTTACTCCCTGACCGCCCTTCGGGGCGATCTTCTTAGCAGTTCGCTTCGCCACTCTTCGGGCGAGCTTCTGAGCAATGGGAACGGATGCGGATAGTCGTCTAGGTTCAGGTTAGCAGACAGAATGGCTAGCGCGAGAATCTGGCAAGACCACGATGTACAAGTAATTACGCACGAACAGCCGCGCCGTGGTAACCGACTGTTCTCCTGGGCGACCAGGCGCGGCGAGGCTTTCTGTTTTTGGGCGGTCTTCGCGCTGTTCAAGGGCACTTCGAGCCGCTGCGGTGGGCGTTACCAAGATCAAATTTAGGCCTTGACAGGTATTAGAGTACGCTCGTACTCTTACGCCATGCGGTATTCCCTGGAACACAAAGCGGAGAACCACGAGAACATTCTTTCCGTTGCCGCTCGCTCTTTCCGCGAGCGGGGTGGTGACAGCAGCGGCATCGGCACGGTGATGAAGAAGGTAGGCCTGACGAAGGGGGGGTTCTACCGGCATTTTAAGAGCAAGGACGACCTGTTCGTCGAAGCGGTTGCGCGGGCAATCGACGAAACGGGAAAAGGGATGGTCGAGGTTGCAAGGTCCGCCCCCGAAGGTCAGGCTCTGCGGGCCGTCATCGAACACTATCTAAGCGCGCGCCACGCGAATTCGCTTGGGACCGGTTGCATGCTCTCCGCCCTCGGGCCGGAACTCGCGCGGAAACCGCTAGGTGTGCGGAGGCGGATTGAGGCGTCGTTGGAGGCATATCGTGAGCGCCTGCTGCCATTTGTTCCAGGTCAGACGCGAGAAGAAAAGCTGGCGAAGGTTAGGTTGTTGTTCCCCAGTATGGCCGGGGTGCTGACGATGGCGCGGGTTATTTCGACCACTGAAAGGCGTGAGCAGATGTTGATGGAGGCGAGGAACTTCTTCATAAAGTGCTTCGCCACCTGACCTCGCGCATGGGACGGCATGCGTATCAAGGCTGGCTCACATGGTGTGAGGCATCCTTACTTAGAATTCGGAGACGAATGCGAAAGGAGCATCGCAATGGCAAGCGTGTTTGTGTCCCTGCGCTGGGCGCACGTCGTCGCAGGCAGCATCGCGCTCATGTTGTTTTGGATTCCGGTGATCGCGCCCAAGGGCGGTAGGGTTCATGTTCGCGCAGGATGGATCTACGTGCTCTGCATGTCCGTGGTTGTCGTCACGGCGTTCGTTATGAGTGCGCTCGCTTTCTCCGTCCCTCTTGCGATTCGGCAGTTCACGCGGCCCCTTTCAGCGGCGGAGCTCTCTCATTTTGTGAGCGAACAACGTGTCTCCGCGACCTTCCTAGCCTATCTAGCGGGCGTTACGCTTGCTTTGGGCTGGCAAGGAATCTGGGCCGTCGAGACCAGGCGTGCGACAAAAAACTTGAAGATGGCTTTCGGCCTGGTCCTCAACCTGGCGATCGTCCTTGGTGGTTTGACTGTGCTCGTCCTCGGTATCAAATTCCGCAGCGGTCCGCTCATCGGCCTGAGTCCCCTTGGCCCCTTGCTGGGAGCGCGAAATCTGCGTTACCTGCTGAGCGGTCCACGATCGCACATGCACTGGTGGTACATGCATCTTGGCTCGATGATCGGCACCGGCATTGCTGGCTACACCGCCTTCCTGGTGTTCGGCGGCTCGCGATTATTTCCTGCGCTCGCGCGAAGTCAGATGTATACGCTCCTCTGGGTGCTACCAATCCTAATCGGCGTGCCTGCCATCCGGATGACGGTCGACCACTACCGGCGCAAATTCCATGAGACCGGCCCCGCAGCCGGTGTTTCCCCGCTTCGAGCCGGGACGAATTCCTAAACTGACTCCAGCGCTGGCCGAGTCGCTCAGCACTTTAGGGTGATGGCATCTCGACTCAAATTAAGTCGTAGTTTGGACAAACGGCGCAGTAGATTGCAACCGAATGCCACTTGATGCAGCCGAACGCGAAATCGACCACAGCGCAGACTGAAAAGAAAAGTGCAGCGGGATGCTTCATTTTCACCAGCATTATGCCCTACTCTGCACAATGCTGAGCGTGCCTAACGAGAACAGGCGTCATCACCAGCTAATCGGCAGGTGCCCGATAACGCGGTAATCGGACATTAGGGCTCTGGTACGGCAAACGTCCGATTACGCGACTACACCTCCACTTGCTCCGCATGCTCCTGCTCGCTAGGGCCGGTGATCCTTGCTTTGCCACCATTGTCGGCAGAGATTCGCGTAGTACGCTCGATTCTCGTGAAACTGCTCGAAGGACGGAACCCAGTCGATCGGGCCGCCACCTGCCAATTCGAACAGGGATTGCATGGCGATGAATCCGATATCATCATCCGGATCATCGAGCAGCTTAAGAAAAGTCGGGGCGCTCTGCTGCGAATCGATCGACCGAATGCCTTGGAGGATGCCTCTGCGCATTGCCAAGTTGGGAAGCCGCAGCAAACGTTCTAAGGTTGGCAGATATGCGGGATCGCGAATTTCGGAGATTTGAGCAGCCAGTCTATATTGCATCTGGACAAGCGAATCCCTCGGAAGGGCTAAAGAAGTCGGCGCTGGCGGTTGTTCCATGAGCCACTGTTCGACGCTAGGCAGTACGGAATAGTCGTGGAGCCGCAACATCGCCTCCCAAACAGTAGTCCGCTCCAGCAAGTCGGGTGCGTCCAGAAGGGCAATAAGCTCGGCCTTGGACTGCAAGTGTCGCATGCTTCCCAGCATGTGGATGCTATCCAGCACCCGGTCGCGGTCGGGATCAGTAAGACCCGCTTTCAAATCTGCTTCCAGGCGGTGCATCGGGTCCGAGTCTTCCGAGGAATCGCTCGCGAGGTTGCGCGAGATGGTTAGCTGGCCAAACCAGCCGTCTGTTAGGACGTATTCCTCGCCCTTCGGCTTGAGAAAGTAAAGGCGGTAGTCGCCCTTTCGTAGAACCACAAACGGGGTTCCACCGCTCGTGCCTCCAGAGGGCAGCACATTGTCAGACAGGACCGGAACTACACCGCCCTCAGGCGGTTGGCCCTTGAAGCATCGATCGACTCGGACGATTGCGCTTGCAGTCAGGCGCGGCAATTGCGGGTTGGCCGAGAAGGTTACATCGGGTGCTTCGATGACTTCCCCTTTGCATACCAAAGTGGAGTCAGTCATGAGTTGCGGGATATTCTCAGTACCGAGAGGTGAACCTGGAAAACCAAAAGCTGGAGCCGACAGAAGAAACGCTACCGTGCCGCCGAGCATTGTACCGGCTCGCATGGCGGACTATTTCTTGGGCTGCGAAGTGCTGTAAGCCCACTTCGGGACCATCAGCTGCGCCTGCGCCGGATCGACCGCTGCCAGTTCCACCTCGCCATTCGGTACTTCCGACGTTGCGCTGCGCGCGAGCGACGTCGGAGTCGGTTGTGTCCGGAAGTAATACACTTTGCCTTCCTCCGCCGTGAATGTGATTGCGGAAGCGTTATCATCCCGTCGTGATTTCAGGGAGGACTGCTGGCTCGTGCACAGCCGGTGCTCGCCAGGATTCACCGAAAAATATGTATAGGACTTGTATTCATAGGCTCCGACCCACGCGCCATCCACACCCACGCGCGTAATCAGGCCCCCAATATGAATCGTCACGTTGTCCAGTTCCGAATCTCCAAACACGTACACCAATGCCTTGCCGGATTCCGGGGTCCCGGTGGGATGCGCGTGTGCCTGCCGCTGGACTTGAAATTTAGCCTGGTCGGGACCACACCCCGCCTGCTTTTGCGGCGATGAATTATCCTGAGCCCATACCGTCGTTGCGAAGAATATGACCACGCCTAGCGCTAGCATCCTATTCATAGATCTCTCCCCGCATGCCACCACCACCGACCTAGCCGCGGGATACGGTTCGGCGCTATTTTCTTGATGTCAACGAATCGCAAGTGCCCAGCAGACTTCAGTCGCGGCGCGCTCACCCATTTCGTTTTGAAGTGCTGAGCTTAAAGGACTTGATTTGATACTTGCCCTCATCCTCGTTCAATTCCGAAAAATTGAAGATTAAGGTGTCGCGGGAGGCCACGATCTCGCCCGCGAAATAGTAAACTTGGCCCGGCTCGGCGGTAAAGGATGTCAGCTTGACATTCCTCTTCAACTTTTCCAGGTCCGATTGCCAACTTGCACATAGGTGGTGAACTCCAGGGGCCACCGTCAATACGAAGTATGAATTGCCCTTGTTGGCGCCCACCCAGGCTCCGTCCATACCGAATCGGACTGTTGAATAGTGGAAAGGGGTGATCATTTGGTTTTGGTTTTCGATAAAGACGATCTGTGCCGTGCCCTCTGCTGGCCCGGCAAGCGCGGCTTGGTTCTTTTCTGTTTTGACATCGAATTTGACGTTGTCGGCACCGCAGGAATCCGGCAAGGTGGCAGCTCCGGCCTGCCCAGCACAGACGAGAGACACACAGAGAAAAAATGCACGAAGGCTCAGCTTCATTGGGATTCTCCTGAACCTAAGACGCGCCAACCACCGTTGAGGTTGCGCAAAACGGCTCCCAATGCCGCATTGACGAGTACATTTAGAAGAATGAGCTGAGTCATAATCCCTGGTAAGCACGGTTACCGGAACCTGGCCCACCGCCGGGCGTTCCGTTCGAGGCGGCTACGAAATCCCCCTGGATAGCAGTGGTACAATCCGCGCCGACCACCGCAGGGACGCGCTTTCATGCGCGGGACGCACGTTCGCACGACGAAGGATATTAGGAGCTTCTTATGAAACTGACGCCGATTCTTGTCGCCCTCTTCATCTGTGCGCTGGCTGGCGCCGCGCACGCCCAGTCCGATCCGGCGCAGCGGGATTCGGCCACATTCGACGCCGATGGGACCGCGCACATCACGCGCGTGGTTCCGATGCCTACGACGATCAGCCCCGAGGCGCAGAAATGGCTCGAATCGCTCACGCACATTCAGCACGGGGCGCAGACGCTGACCGAGCGTCGCACGGGCACCGACGCGTGGCGCGCGCGCGGTTCCGCGGCAGCCAAGCGGCTCTTCCCGGTCAACATCGAGCAGAAGACGATTGCCGGCGTTCCCACGGACGTCATCACGCCGCTTTCCACGCCGGAAGCGAACCGCGAGCGAGTGCTCATCAACCTGCACGGCGGCGGCTTCAATTCCGACTCGGGTTCGCAAATCGAAGGGGTGCCCATCGCGAATCTGGCAAAGATCAAGGTAGTGGGCGTCTATTACCGGCTGGCCCCGGAGAATCCGTTTCCCGCAGCCGTCGATGACGTCGTAGCGGTGTACAAGGAGCTGCTGAAGACTTACAAGCCCCAGAACATCGGAATCTTTGGGACGTCCGCGGGCGCGATTCTGAGCGCGGAAGCTGCGGTGCGCTTCCGGCAACTGAACCTGCCGCTTCCGGGCGCGATCGGATTCTTTTCGGGCCTCGCCGACTTCAGCCGTCCCGGCGACTCGATACAATTGTTCACGCTCGACGGCTTTCCGGGGCTGATGGAGCCTTCGCATCCAAGCCACGGTTCCGATGACCCATATGTAGGAAAAACCGACCGGAAGGACCCGGTATTGTCGCCGCTTTTTGCCGACCTCACCGGGATGCCTCCGACGCTGCTCGTGACCGGCACGCGAGACATCTTGCTGAGCGGCACGAGCATATTTCATCTCGCGTTGGTCCGAGCGGGCGACGACGCGCAACTCATAGTCTTCGAGGCTATGCCGCACGCGTTTTGGTACCACTTCCAGTTCCCCGAAACCACCGAGGCGCTCGAATTGATGGCGAACTTCTTCGATAAAAAGCTGGGGCACTGAGCGGTTCGGCGGTTGAGCGACAGGGCCGTGAAACCTTGGAACCACAGATCCCGAAGCCTCGGGACAGATGAACACAGATAAAGCAAAAGGCGCGGGACAAACCTGAAACCCGAATCCGGGGCTGACACTCGAAAACCCAGTTCACGATTTCGACAAACCCAAATCGCTGGCGAGACGCCCTTCGGCTTTGCTCAGGACAGGCCGGCGCCACAAAAGGCTGCCCTTTCGCTGCCGCAACGAAACGGGCGTCTGCTTCGTCAAACGTACTGTACCGCCATGGCAAATCGAGCCAATCCCCCGCTCTCGAAGCCGCGAGGCATCGCGTCGCCGCTGATCGGCTGCGCGCTGCTGGCGCTGGCTCTGGCCGCGACAGCCCATGCCCAGTCGGCGCCGCCGTCGCACGCGAAAATCGAGCTGATTGCCGACGAGGCAGTGCCATCCAAGGCGACGACGTGGTTCGGGCTGCTCTTTCGCTTGGACCCCGGCTGGCACATCTACTGGCAGAACGCAGGAGATTCGGGCACGCCGCCGAAGGTCGCATGGCAACTTCCGGCGGGTTATCGAGCGGGTGCGATTCGCTGGCCGCAGCCGGTGCGGCTCGGGAGCGGCTCGGTGATCGACTACGGATACGAGAATCAGGTGCTGCTGATGGCGCCAATCGAGCGCGCCGCGAGCTCATCGGCGGCTGCGGCAGTTCCCGTCGCCGCACTTCCCATCGGGGCCGACGTCAAATACGTGGTCTGCCGTGAGGTGTGCATTCCCGGCAACGCGCATCTGACGCTGTCGCTTCCGGCCGCGGGCGGTGATCCACCCGCTGACGCGTCCAAGTGGCACGCGCTGTTTCAGCAAACGCGAGAGCAACTTCCCAAGCGTGCGCCCGCGGACTGGAAAATCTCGGCCACGCAAGACAAGGAGCACTTCATGCTCCGGGTTGAGGGTCTAATCGTAGGCCATGCGATATTCTTTCCGTTGGACGCGGATGAGATCGAGAATGCGGCTCCGCAGCCATTTTCGCAATTAGGCGGTGCGTTTCAGCTTACGCTTGAGAAGTCGCAGCAGCTCGAGAAGCCTGTCTCTGTTCTGCGGGGATTGATCGTTTTCGGGTTAGAGGGGCGCGGGAGCGTGTATCAGATCGCGGCGCCCGTCGCTCCGTAATGCGGTCGTAATCAAGTTTGTGCTACAAATTTGGGTTGTGGGCGGCTAAGAAAACTGAGGGAGGCAAACATGAAGGACAAAACGAAGAAGTGGCTTGCATCGGCAATCGTGGCGGGAATGGCAGTGTTGATCGTGCTTTCGGTGGCTCGCGCGGCGCGCGTGGGCGACCGTGCCCCCGATTTCACGGCGACAGACAGCAACGGCAAGACGCAAAAGCTCTCCGACTACCAGGGCAAGTTCGTCGTCCTCGAGTGGACCAACCGCGGCTGCCCGTACACCCAGAAACAGTACAACAGCGGGAACATGCAGCGCCTGCAGCACGAGTGGACCAGCAAGGGAGTGGTCTGGCTCACGGTAGTTTCGTCCGCGTCGGGCAAGCAGGGCTACGTCACCGCGCCCGAGGAAAATTCCTATCTGAAGCAGGTGAACGCGACGCCCACGGCCGTGCTGCTCGATCCTGACGGCGCGCTCGGCCATCTTTACGACGCGAAAACCACGCCGCACATGTTCATCATCAATCCACAGGGCGTGCTGATCTACAACGGCGCAATCGACGACAGGCCCACCACCGACGTGGCCGACGTGAACGGCGCGAAGAACTACGTGTCGACGGCGCTCGACGAAGCCATGTCCGGCAAACCCGTGAGCATGGCGACGAGCCGGCCGTACGGCTGCTCCGTGAAATATCCGAACTGATGAATGCCGTCGACGTAGTCGGCCTCTATGCCGAACTGGAAAACCTGGGAATCACAATTTGGATAGATGGCGGGTGGGGCGTAGACGCGCTCCTTGGTGAAGAGACACGCCCTCATAAAGACCTCGATATAGCCATTCAGCAGAAAGATGTTTCGAAACTGCGCCAGTCACTGCAAGTCCGTGGATTCAACGAGATAAAGTTGAAGGAAGCCAAGCCTTGGAATTTCGTTTTGGGAGATGAGAGCGGCAGAGAAATCGACGTCCACGTCATCGTCATCAATGCCGCAGGAAACGGCGTTTACGGCCCGGCAGAAAACGGCGAAACGTACCCAGCCGCTTCATTGACGGGAACCGGTTCGATCAACGGTCGAAGCGTCAGATGTATCTCACCTGAATGGGCGGTCAAATTTCATAGCGGCTACGAGCTGAGGGACAAGGATTTTCGAGACGTCTCCGCTCTGTGCAAAAAGTTTGGCATCGAGTTGCCGGAAGCATTCGCTCTGTTCGAGAAATGAAGCTAATCTGAATTAATTCACCTGCGCCAGCGGAATGATGAGGCTTCCAATCTGGCTCGTGCCGGGGTCTTCGATCAGGACGCGCAGGGTGGCGGCGCCGGCGTGAAGGTGCACAATCTGGCGAAACACCATCCCGCTTTTCAGCAGAGCGGAATACTGGCTATTCGTAAACTGGACGTCGAATTTTTTCTCCCACTGTTGCAGCACCTTGCCGGCGGGATCCTGCTGGATCACGTACACCGCGATGGCGCCCTTGCGGAGATTGTCGGTCTGCGTCCATTGAAGGCTGTGCACATCAATCGAGCACAACATGCTCAGAGAATTTGGCTCCGGCTGGTTCACTCGCTCCAGCGTGGCCTGTAGCGGAATCAACGACGATTCAATCGGACTCAGCACTGCGGTCACGAGTGTCTTCAGGTTCTGATCCTGCGTGCCGCCTGTCTCCTGATAGGCGAAATACCCTTTGGGGTAGCGCAGGGTCACATCTTTGCGCTTCGATTGGACCTTGATCTCGTGAAATTTCCCGTCAAGCGCGGAGGCGTCGATGTAGAAGCCAAGTGTGTAGGTCACGGCCGAGTCCTCGACGGCTTTCCGGATTGCGCCGGCGAGGTCGTTCGTGTTGACGAATGCCTGCCCGCCGGTTTCGTCGGCGATCTTCTGCATGGTAGCGATGCCGATGGGCTGCGAGGATTGTGCCGGCATGTTGTCAAGGTGACCTCCGGCTCCCGAAACCGCATCGAAATCGGCCGTGCCCCAAATGCCGGCCGCCACCGTCGGCGATTGCCCCAGCAAACCCCGCGCGTCCACGGGGTAGACCGCAATATTTGCCGGACTCAGCACATGCGCCATGTCCGCGCCGGAGAACGGAAGATTCGCGGTGAGCCACACGAGATTCTTGCGTCCGGGAACGTTGGCGACGTGCGCGGCAATCTGCTGCAACGCGGTCATTGTTTCCGCGCCGCGATCCGCGTTGGCCGCTTCTGCCAGACGCGACGCTGCTCCGTTCTCGAATCCACTTCCCTGCCCGAACATATCCTCGCTGTGACTGTCATGTCCGGGGAAGTCTAGAATCACGTTGCCGGGCTCGGCGACTCGGCGATTGGTGACGGATGCCGTGTCGTAGGCTTTCAGAATCGCGAGCAGCTGGTCGCGGTCGTTGGTGAAATCGCACAGGATGTGCAGCGAGTGACGGAGGCCGTAGATCGCGACGCGGTCTCCCGGATCGAGGGTTTGGACGAATTCGATCAGATGTTTTTTTGCGTTCTGCAGGGCAAGGTCCTCCACCCAGTAGGGCGTTTGCTCATATCTGGACGCGGCCGCCGAGCCGTACAACGTGTTCAGGTTGTCGAGCAGGACGATGGTTACGCTCCGCGGCGTGCCGGCGCCGTATTGCGGCAGGTCGGAGAACGTATTTGGCGGCAGCATCTTTGCGAGCTGCGGTATGGTCGCGGGGGATTTGACGGATTCTACTGTGAACACGCTGATTGTCTGAGGCTTTCCGCGGTCGGTTACAGCGAAATCGTCTTTCGTCATATCCTCCACTGGTCCGTCTTTGTCGCGGACGATGACGCCGAGCTCGACCAGGCGAGTGGATATGCTGATCTTCTGATTCTGCTGGGGATTCTGCGGGGCATTCTGCGCGTCCTGCGACGCCAGAGCCGCCGGCACGAGCAGCAACGCGCAGATAATTGCGCCGCGACGGATTCCGGGCCGAGCGAGCAGCCTCATGGTGGATGCCCCTTTGCGAGCCATCATTCGATGAGATTAACACCTTTGCCGCGGTGTTTCAGGGGACGAGTCAATTACCCGAGGCGGATTTCGTTGCCGCTGCGGCCGGGGCTGGCGCCGGAGCTTGTTGGTCCGCGTAGTAACCGTCGCGGGCTTGGACGATTAGGTCTTTCTGCTTCGTGGTGAGATGAATTTTGCGGTAGTCGGCGCTGGTGGGCGATTTATCCGGAACGTAGCCCAGGATGTACTGGGCGCGCAGGTCCTGCTGAATCAGATCGTAAATCTGGTCGACGGCCTGCTTCTTCGTAACTTCAAATAAGCGACCGCCCGTCTCCTTCGAGATGCGGTCGAGGATTTTCTTGCCATCGGGACGCTGGTCCTGCTGCTGCGGGTAGCGGCGCCCGCCTCCACCGCCTCCACCCGGATATCCGCCTCCGCCGCCGGGATAGCCACCTCCGCCCATGCCCACACGAGGTCCGCCGTAGCCGCCGCGCGAACCATACGCCTGGTCGTCCTTAAAGAGGATTGAATAGACCACGGTGTTCGCGCGCTGCGCCGCTTCAATGGCGCTCGAGAGACTTTCCTTGCTGCCGTGATCCACGCCGTCGGAAAGAATAACCAGCGCTTTCCGGCCCTGCTGTTTTTTCATCAGGTCGTCGGACGCAAGAAAAACCGCATCGTAAAGCAGCGTGCCGCCACCGCCGCGACGACGCCCGCCGCCCTGGCCGCCGCCGCTCTGCCCGCCGCCACCCTGAGTTTGGCTGGCATCTTCAAGCTCCGGGGTTTGCAATTCCCTCAACGCGTCATCGAGTTTCTTGTGCGAAGGCGTAAGGTCCTGCAGGAGCTCGACCTCATAATCGAAGTGAATCAGGAAGGCCTGATCCTTTTTTTCCTCGCGCAGCGCGTGATCGACGAAAGTCGCGCTCGCTACGCGTTCCTGATCGATCAGGCGCCGCTGGCTCATGCTCGTGTCGACGAGCAAACCCACCGTGAGCGGCAGATCGTTCTCGCGCGCGAAATAGCTGACGGTTTGGGGACGGCCGTCCTCGTCGAGCGCGAAATCGTCCTTGGTCAGGTTCGAGATGATCTCGCCTTTCTTGTCGCGCACAGTGGCAGCCACCGTGACCATATTCGTCTGGACGGCAATCTTCGGTGGCATTGGAGCTTGTTGCTGTGGCGGCGCCGTTGGTGTCGGCGCTGGCGTTTGCTGTTGCTGTTGTTGCGCGGGCGGCGACTGCTGCTGTTGCTGACCGCGCACTGGGACGCTTGGCAGCAGCACGAGCAACAGTGACAAAAACAGTGAAATGGGGGTTCGCGCAAACATTGCGGCGCGCATCAGGGGGCGAACTTCACGAGCGCGGTTCATGCCAGAGCGGACTAACACAGCATAGATTCCGTTTCGCGGCGTTTCGAGTTCCAAAAACTTGGCGGCGCATCCATCACCCCAGGGCGTCGCCCATCTGCAAACGCCTCTATGCCTTAGAGGCTTACGAAATCCTTAGGGTTGGCTTATGCCTTCCTGATCTGCTGCCGGTTATATTGAGGCTCGAAACTATGTGCCTATTCGCCAAAATCCATGCCGAGTTCGATCTCAGGGAAGGCCCGCTAAGACAGGATGCTCGCCCCGCGGCTCGTGTCGCCACGGCGGGTCACGGCCATCGCAAATCGACGCGCTGGTGGACAATCAATTTCTGGAAGCACCCCGGGCAGTCCCCCGCAACGGCCAAGTAAGCCCGGATCCTCTCACGGAAGGCTCACGGACCAACGGTGACCTTGGTTCCCGAATACTGCACGGTCTTGTCAGCCTGCGGTGTGGGGCCGATGCCGATTCCGTGCCCTTCGCCGACAAAAACAATTTGAAATGTCCGCGATCGCAGCATGCCCGGGAATTGCCCCACGCGATCGCCGATCGTCAGCGTGTGTGACGCGTCGTCCCATACGATAGGAATCGTCGCGTGGGCACCCTTTTCGTAATTGTAATTGTCGTTCTCGTCCTCGTACAAAGTGAAGCTGCCATTCGCGCCCGTGTAAACGCGTAGTTCGATCGGGTCAGCCTTTTCGGTGGAATACTGAATGTCCGGACCCATCGGCAGAATCGATCCGGCGCGAACGTACAACGGAATGCGATCGAGCGGGGCCGCGGCATTAAGCGTGACGCCGCCATCGATCGCGTGCCCGGTCCAAAAGTCGTACCACTTCGCCTTCGGCAAATAGACCTGGCGCGACGTCGCGCCCTGTTCCGTCACCGGATTGACGAGCAGCGCGGGACCATACATGAATTGGTCGCCGATATTCTGCGCGCGCACGTCCGTGCGGAAATCCGCCACCAGCCCCCGCATCGGCGTGTAGCCTTCATTCGTCACCTTCCACGCGAGCGAGTAAATGTACGGCATCAGGCGATAACGCAGCCGGTCAAAGCTCGCCAAAACCTGCTGCGCGTCAGAACCGTAAGACCAAATCTCATTCGTGTTTGTGGTGCGCGTGCCGTGTGCGCGAAATATTGGGCAGAACGTGCCATACTCGAACCAGCGCACGTACAGTTCGCGATACGCCGGATCATCGGGGTTGCCGATGATGAACCCGCCGATGTCGGTGGTCCAATAGGGTAGGCCGGAAAGCTCGAAATTCAGGCCGGCGGGAATTTGCCGCGCGAAATTCAGCCAGTTCGATTCCACATCGCCCGACCACGCCGTCACGGCATTGCGCTGAATTCCCGCAAACGCGGAGCGCGAAAGAATGAAGACGCGCTTCTGATCTGACGCCGCGCGCTGCCCTTCATATACTCCTCCGGTGTGTGCCAACGGAAACATGTCGGCGAACCGCGCGCCGTTGCCCAGAGCTACTTTTTCCGTCTCGAGAATGTTTGCCTGGCGAGCTTCGGTTTCCGGCTCGTCCGAATCAAGCCACCACGCATCCGCGCCAAGCGCGAAAACCTTGTCGAGCAAATTCCAGTAGTACTTGCGCGCGTTCGGATTGAACGGGTCATACAACGCCTGCCCGGTGGGATGAATGTCGTTGGGTCCAACCTTTATCTTGTCGATGAAATAACCAAGCTTGTCCATCTCGTCGTACACCGGCGAGCCTGGATTGAAATACGCCCAGTACGAAAACATGATGTGCACGTGATTGTCGTGCAGCTCCGTCATCATGGCTTTCGGATCGGGATAGAACTTGTTATTGAATACGGGCTCACCCATCGTGTTCCACCAGAACCAATCCTGCACGATGTTGTCGAGCGGAATGTGCAGGTCGCGATATTTGTGCGCGATCCCCAGCAACTCCGCCTGCGAGGCGTAGCGGTTCTTGCACTGCCAGTATCCGTACGCCCACTTGCCGAAGAGCGGCGCCGCGCCCGTCAGCTCGCGATAGCTCGCGATGATCGGATCGAAATCGGGCCCGTACAGGAAGTAATAGTCGATCGTGTCCGCCACACTCGAACTCAAATACAGCGCGTGCAGGAAACGATTGTTGAAGCGGCTGTGCGAGGTGTTGTTCCACAGAATGCCGTAGCCTCGCGTGGAGACGAAGAACGGCACGGAAATGTTGGTATTGTCTTGCAGCAGGTCCACATCTTCGCCGTGATAATTCCAAACGCCGGCTTGATGCTGCCCGAGCCCGTAGAAAGCCTCGGTGGAATCCCACAGGCCCGAAAACACCTCGGAGCGGTAGGTTTTTTCACCATTCACCTCGACGGGCGTCAGGCTCCTGGCCCCATCTTCGAACAGCTTGTTCCCCGCGGCGTCGGTGAAAAGGATCGCACCGTTCCTGCGCGTGACGCTCGCTTTCATCTTCGAGGTGGTGAGCGTCACCGCCTTGTCCGTCTCATCCATCGTCCATTGCGCGGGAGCCCAGGTGGTTTTCGTGACGATGTATTGCGGCACGTCGGGTATCGAAGCGCCCGCTGCGTAGACAACGTGGATGATCCCGTCGGCGCAAACTTGCAGCCGCAGCGTTCCCTTCTGCATCGTGAACGTCACGCCGTCAGCCTGCTTCTGCACGCTGGCGATGCCATTCAACGGAACCCACTGCGCGCTCACAATCAGCGGAAAAAACGCAAGAGTCACGGCCAGCGCAACCACGAAACACAGCTTTTTCATATTGACCTTTTCAAGTGGACTGTCCCGCGGAAAAAATTTAATTTCGGTACCACTCACCGGCGGAAACTCTGTCACCGGCTCCGTTGTATGTCAATTCAAATTAGCGCTCACTTCGCCGCCCGACCGCCCTCATTGCCAATAGAAAATCGTTTTGCTTGGGTTGGGTCAAAGGTTTAAGCGTAGCGCCGCGGCCTTCAGCGCGGCAGTTTTTTCTCTGCGCAGTCATCTATTCCAGATCCACGGCCATGCCGCCCCAGTCCTCGGGAGCTACGTCGGCAATGGATTGGGTAAATTTCCAACGATGGCCGGCGAAATCCTTCGCGCCGTATTGACGCTCGCCGTAGGGAAAGTCGGCCGGAGGATCGAGGATCTGCGCGCCATGTTGGCGGGCTCGCTGGTGATGACTATCCGCATCGGGCACCCGCACCATCACCAGGTGCGCGGTGTCCGCGGGCACGTTCCCTTCCGCCACTATGAGGCATCCGTCACCCGCCTTCAGCTGGATGCGGTGGTTGTGAATGCGCAGCCGGACCGTGAAACCGAATGCGTTGCAGAGCCAGTCCGCCGCGGCGCCGACATCGGGATAGTAAAGCACGGGAATGACGGTGCACGGCGGCACGGAACGATTTGAGAGCATGATGACTCCGACAGTGATTTGGCTTCGATACGGTAGCACGCGCGAGCTGCCCGTCGCACGGAGCGAAGTTCGCTCCAGGGGCGCTGCGTTCAAACGGCGAGGCTCGGTGCGCGGGGCATGCTGCGAAGAATCTCGTCGACTGCCGCCATCGCGAAATCGATTTCGTCGTCCTTATTGTAGAAGTGCGGCGACATTCTCACCCCAGCCCCCGGCCGCCAGTCCACCAGAATGTCGCGTTTCAGCAACTCCGCGCACACTTCTTTTGAATTGGGCATGTCCACAGCGACAGTCCCGCCACGACGCGCTGGGTCGCGCGGCGCGCTGACGCGCCAGCCGCGCTGCTCCGCCAGCGAGATGATTCGCGCCGTGAGGCGCTTCGATTTCTCGCGCACTTGATTCATGTCGAGCTCGCGCAGAATCTTTAGCCCCGGCCTCGCGGCATACAGACCCGGAACATTCGGCGTGCCGTTCATGAACCGGTACGGCCCGTGCGTGTAACGCGTCGCGCCGATTTCGAAGCCAAACGGATTATCGTGCGCGAGCCAACCCGTAAACTTCGGCTCCAGCTCTCGGGCGAGATCGGGACGAACATAAAGGTAGGCGGTTCCCGGGCCGCCGCAGAGCCACTTCAAAAGGCCTCCACACGCAAAATCCACGTTCAGCGCCTGCACGTCCACCGGAACGCCCGAGCCAAGCGACTGAAATGTATCCAGGATCACGTGTGCGCCCACGCGGCGCGCCTTTTCGCAGATCGCCTCTGCATCATTGATATAGGAGCTGCGGAAGATGACGTGCGACACCGGCACGAGCAGCGTTTCCTCGTCGATCGCTTCGAGGAGCCGTTCCGTGGGAACCTCGATGCCGTCGTCGGTCTTCACCATGTGGATGCGCGCGCCGCGCGACCTCTGCGCTTCCCAGAAGTACATCACGGAGGGAAAATTCAGGTCCGAGTAAACGATCTTGTTGCGCTTCCCGCTGAAATCGAAGCAGGAAGCAACCACCGCCTGGCACTGCGTCACATTGCCGTGCACGGCCACCGAGTTGGCCGGCGCGTTCATCAGCTCACCGATTTCGTTGCCCACCTCCAGCGCCAGCATCCACCACTTTTCCTCCCAAGCGCGCACCCCGCGCTCGGCCCAAATCCCGGCGTAGTCATTGAGTGCGTCGAAAACGCCGCGCGGCATCGCGCCCAGCGAATTGCTGATGAGGTAGGTGGTCTTCTCGAGGATTGGGAACTCGAAGCGATAGCGCAGAAGAGCGTCGGTCATGAAGCCATCTTATTCCGCGAGCGCCTTTTCTTCACCATCAGATAAAACGCGGTCAAGAGCAGCAGATACGGGCCTGCCGTCACAATCGTGATGCGAGCCTGCGGCGCCCACCACGTACATATTACGATCACCACAATCGCCGCGAACGCGATCATCGACGCGACTGCTCCGCCTGGAGCGCGCATCGGCAGCGCCGCCACTTCCTGCGGCGACATTTTTCTCCGCATGGCCACGTGCGAAGCCAGCGCGATGCACCACGCCAGCATTCCGCCCACCAGCGACGCCCCGATCATGTAGAGGAAGGCATTTTGCGGCGCAATGTATTGAACCACAAGCGCAATCAGGATTCCCGACGCCGTCACCAGTAGGGCTTTGCGCGGCGTGCCATTCCCCGATAACTCTGCGAGCGTTGCGGGCGCGTAGCCGGACTCGGCCAGCGAGTACAGCATGCGCGAAGTGACGTACAGGCTCGCGTTCGCCCCGGAGAGCGCCGCCGTCAGCACCGCAAAGTTGATCACGTGCGAAATCGCGGGCACGTGCGCCACCTCGAATACAGTCACGAAAGGACTCTGCCCCACGCCGACCAGGTTCCACGGCACCACGCCCACCAGGACCGCGGTCGCGCAAACATAGACGAACGTCAGCACGCCGAATGCGATGTAGGTCGCGCGCACAATGTCCTTCGTCGAGCGCGCCTCGCCCGACGAGGTCGCCACCATCTCGGTTCCCAGATAATTGAAGAGAACAAACGACACGGCCAGCAAGGGACCCGTCGCGCCGCGCGGCAGGAAGCCGCCGTCAGCGGTATAGTGCGACGGAACCTTTGCGCCCAGCAGCAATCCCGCCCCGATCAGAATGAACGCGGCAATCACTACCACCTTGATCATCGCGAACCAGTATTCAAAGCTGCCAAAGGCGTGCACCGTCCCCAAATTAATGAACAGCAGCAGCGCCGCGAATATCGCAAACCAAACCGTCGCCGGAGTCTGTGGAAACCAGTAACGCATGTAGGTAGCGGACGCCACCAGTTCGGCGCTGATCGCCATCGTCAGCGAGAACCAGTATCCGTAACGCGAAACGAAACCCGCCCAGTGGTTGAGATATTTGTCGGCATAGACCCCAAACGAGCCGGCGGCGGGATGCAGGCTCGACATCTCGCCCAGCGCCATCGTCACAGTGAAAGCGATCAGCGCACCAATGATGTAAGACGCGATGATTCCCGGCCCCGCGATCTGCACGGCCGCGCCCGATCCCAATAGCAGACCCGTGCCAATCGAGCCGCCGATCGCCACCATCGCCATTTGTCCCGCGCTGAGTTCGTGCCGGAGTTCGTGTTGAGGTTGCCCAGATTGTTGGGAAGGTTTCTGTTCCATGCTGACCGAATATAGCTGAAATGCTTACGATTTGCGCTGCGCCTTAGCCCGCTCAATCAAGTGGTTGGAGGGCAAGGTGGGGTTCGCCAACTTCTTCGCGCTTTCTGCGCCCGCGACGGGCAGCCTGGCTGGATCGAGAAGCCCGACCTGCACCAGCACCGAAGCTTGATCCCAGTAGATGTGCTCGTTGGAAAGCTTTCCATCGCGAAAGTGGACGATTACCACCAGCGGGCACTCCACCCGCTTACCTGTAGGAGCGATGCCGGGAAGCATCCAGTCCATTTCGATGGTGTGAGTAAAGCGAAAAATCATTTCGTCCACCAGCCGCTCCACGCCGATGGTTCGGGAGATTGGAACGATCTCCGTATCGGGAGGCATCTTGGGGATGAAGTGCTTTGAATAGAATTCGCGCAATTGTTCGCGACCAACGCCGCCGGTCAACACCGGGATGTGATTCACGTAGGCGTCGAGCACCATGGTCCCAAGCGTTGCATTCGTATCCTTAGTCGCGAATTCGTCGCGGAGGTGCTCTTCCCAAAGATCGTTGAGTAACCGCTGACTCGGAGTTAAGCCGGCTTCTGTGCCTTGCTTGTCATTCATCCCGACCGCCTTTCTGCATCGCGGATTCCACCGTATAGGAGAGTCACGCAACTGTAATCGGACTAAGGATTGCACAAAAAGAAGAAATTCAATCCGTCCCGTGCTCGACAAGCCGCATTGTCAGCCGAATGCTGTATTAACACTTCAACGTCGGGTTACCGCGTTTACGAGGCATGTGGACTCCCTCTCAAAAAGCGGCAAAGCAGGTGGCATTCGGCCTCGTGCCGGACGGGGCGTCATTTTTACCTGTCTGACCCTATTCATTCACGATTTTCGCAATACTAAGGAGCCTTGAGCTGATCTTAAGGCCGGCGCGCTCTGCGCCAAGCCGGTTGACTTCAAAATGGACTTTGTTTGCTTCGACGGTCAGATTGATGATGCCACCCTGGTCAGCGAATCCGTCCGTTTCGCCAACTGTCAGCGTACTGGATCCCTTGAGGTCGCTCAGAATCCTGAGTTCGTGTTGTTTCTCCGTGGCGGGCACAAATACAACCTGGCACCGGTTGAGTTTGTCATTTGGTTGCAGCGCCCTGATTTCCACGGGATGGCCCCCCACATTGCGGGTGCGTAACTCATCCTCAAGGGTTTGGCTGAATGGGTCATGACCAACGATGCAGATCAACAGGGGCGCACTCGGGACGCGATAGGACTCGGGCGGCCACTCGACGAACTTTGTAAAGTTGTACAGGAACGCGAGTTTGACCTGGTATTCCGCACTTTCCTCGTTCTGCGATAAGGCCTTGGGCGAAGCGATAAGGAAGAGCCAGCAAGTGATGATACCGAAGATAGAAGCTCGGCAGATTTGGCGCGAATCAACGCGAAGCACGGAACGCCAACCCCCAGGCGGTCTCGTATCATTATTGAGGCTGTGCAGCCATGTATTCGTCATTGAAATCTGTATCCCACTTTGATTCGAAAAGTTCGGCCGTCCTGAACGATAGTGTCCTCCACCAGGCCGGCGCCACCAGGGTCGGCATATTTCTGATTAAACGCATTGTAGAGGCTCGCTGATAGTTCCCATGCCTTTTTTCGGCTGAATAGCGTGAAATTGGGAACGACATAGCTTCCCGTGTATTGGCCCGTCAGGGTCGCTCTCTTACTGACATATTGAAGATCCATGCTGGCAAAGAGTTTTTGCTCGAAAAGGGGAACGCTGAGGCTTGCTTGAACGAGGTGTTTGGGAGAATTGGTGAGGGGCATTGGGGCGATCGGGCTTTTTACGTCCTGAAAGGAGTAACTGACCGTGCCTTCCAGACCGCCGGACAGTTTTCTCGCAAATTCAAAATCCACGCCTCGAAGATCCAGGGATCCGGCGTTGGTGAAGAAAGCATTCCCCGTGGCGAGGTCTACTTGCTCGCCGATCAAGCCGCGGATGGGGTAATAAAATCCAGACATGGTCATGCGAAAGTGATTGGCAAAGTATTGCTCCCACACCAGCTCCATGGTCTTGACGGTTTCGGGTCGGAGCGAAGGGTTGGGTTCGTTTCCGGGGGCGGCATAGTAAAGCTCGAAGAAGTTGGGAGCGCGGAAGGACTGGCCGTAAAGGAGCTTGAAGGTAGACTTGTCCCAGGGGCTATAGATGAGAGCGGCGCGAGGGTTGGTGGTGCCACCAAAGGTCGAATAGTGGTCGAAGCGAAGGCCCAGATTCAAAACGAGGTTTTTGCGGAGGTGAATTTCGTCTTGAGCGTAAGCAGAAAATATATTCGAGTTCCTGTAGCTGGCGAAATACTGGACAAAGGGCTGGAGGTCATAATTTCCCTGATCCTGCTCAAAGTTGTCGCGGAATTCGGCGCCGAAGGTTAATCGCTGTCTGGCAAAGACCTGCTTCGAGAAAGCCACCTCATCCCCCCACCATTTGCCGTGGGCGAAGTTCCTGTTCATCACACGAGAGGGTCCACCGGATTCCGAGTAGTCATAGATATAAGTGCCATCGTTGTTGAATTGATCGTAGTAGAGACGATCGGTGAGGCTCCAGCCGCTGCCAAGCTTGCGGTCGTATTGCAGATCGAGGTAGCCACGGGCATCGATGGTGTGGGTTCCAGTGACGTTGAAGACGGTTCCGAAGGGAGCCGTTGGAATCCCCTTTTCGCGAGACCCAAACACGCCCTGCAACGTGAAGTGCCCCCAAGAAAGATTGGCAAAGAACTGGTGAAACTCGTCGCCGTCCGCGTTCAGCGCGATGCCGTCGTTGGTGGCGGGCGTGTTGAATTGCGGGAAGAAGAGCTGGTCCTGGCCATGGGAATCATAGAAAGAAGCGGAAAGAAGCAGCTCCAAACCATTCTTGAACTGATCGCCGTAGGTGACCCGGCCCTGGTACGTGCCGTAGCTGGCCACGTCGCCTGCCACAGTCACTTTTTGCGAATCCCGTCCGCGTTTTGTAACTACGTTAATCACGCCCAGGAAGGCACTGGCGATATAAAGGGAGGAGTTAGGACCGCGGATGACTTCGACATGGTCAATCAAGTCGACGTCAAGGGCGAACTCTGTCCCAATCAGAGCCGCGTCAAAAATGTCATCATTGAGCCGGTGGCCGTCAATCAGCAGTGTGATCCGACTGTTGTAGTCTCCGGGAAGTCCGTAGCCGCGCACGCCCAGGTAGCTATAGTTTCGGTCGTTGCTGACATAAAAACCACGTACGTTGCGTAGGATGTCGGCAAGAGTCCGGTAGCCGTATCTTTGGATTTCTTCCGCGGTAATAATCGTGACGGAGGCGGGCGCTTCCGTGACCTTTTGCTTGAAGCCGGATGCACCGGAGACGGAATCAACATCGAGCGCCATCAATTCCTCAAGACTCAGGTCGAGCACGTTTGGAGTTTCGTCTTTTTTCTGGGCGCGCGCGCGTGTTGAGGCAAAGGGAGGCAGAAGACAAAGCAGGATTAGGATAAGTGCTCGTTGAACGGCACGACAATCGGAAGAGCGCGAGAACGCGCCGCCAACGGGTAGGCTTCTATTCGTGAGCGCGTGTTCCGCAAAATTGGCCATGATAATCCCCCCTGCCACAAGGGCGTGCAAAGACTTCGGAGAGAGGGGACGTCACGAACCGGGAAAGGGAGTATCGGACTCGGGGCGCGGTTGTCTGCCGGAATGAGTTTGGCGCGTGCCAGCCGGTTGCCGCAAGGAGTAAGAAGAAGGCGTACGCCAATGAGTAAAATGATGCAACCGAGCGCGGTTTCTTCCCGGACTCGCATTTTACCGCGACCCGTTTTTATGAGCTGCGAAATTGACATCACGGGGGCAAAGGGGAAGCCAGAATCGAATCTATGAAATGGCGCCTGCACTTGCAGCCTCGCATAAAAAGAGGCGAAATTCCGATAACCGGAACGCGATTAGAAACGGCCGTGACTACCACAAAACACTCACTCGAAGGTTAGTCTAATCGCCAAAAGGTGGAAGGTATTTCGGAGAGGCGAGGAGCACCAAGGCGCCGTTACAAAAAATGGTAGGGAGACGGCGTGAGCCGCTCCCTCGAGCTTTCTTCCTGGCGCCTTGCGCGAAGGCGGCTCCTTGCCTCGGAAACCAGCTTTTCGAGTAAGATGGCGCGGCGGAGAACTCCTATGACGACGCTGAAACGGACGCTGCTGCTGCTACTGATGGTTTCGCTGCGGGCTGCGGCTGATCCGCAGTCCGCTTCGCTGATCGCAAACGTTCCCGGGCGCGCCGTCCAAAGCCTGAACGGCGTATGGCGAATCATCGTCGATCCTTACGAAACCGGGCTGGGCCAGCGTTTCTACGAGGACCGCAAACCCAAAGACAAGCGCGACCTGGTCGAGTACGACTTCGACGCTTCTCCTACGCTGAACGTGCCGGGCGACTGGAACACGCAGCGGCCCGAACTCTTCTTCTACGAAGGGCCACTCTGGTACAAACGAGCGTTCACCTATCACAAGCGCGAAGGGATGCGCACCTACGTCCACTTCGGCGCCGCAAACTACCTGGCTCGCGTCTACCTGAACGGCACCAAGCTCGGCGAACACGAAGGCGGCTTCACGCCGTTTGATTTTGAAATCACGAATACGGTGCGCGACGGCGACAATTTCCTGATCGTCGAGGCGAACAACGTCCGCCGCGCCGACGGAATTCCCAGCCTGAACAACGATTGGTGGAACTATGGCGGGTTGACGCGCGACGTGGATCTAGTGGACGTCCCGCAGACTTTCATTCGAGATTATTTCGTGCAGCTCGCAAAAGGCTCGACGACGCAAATCGCCGGATGGGTGGACTTCGACGGCAAGCGGTCGCAGAACGAAGTCACGGTGGAAATCCCCGAGCTCAACATCGCGTACAAGACGCTGACATCGCCGGATGGCCGCGCAGTGATCGGCTTTGATGTGAATAAACTCGCATGCGGGGGAAAACCCGCGTCGAAGTGTCCTGCGCAATTGCAACTTTGGACGCCGGAGCGACCCAAGCTTTACCGCGTGGTGATTTCCGGAGAGGGCGACCGCGTCGAGGAAGAAATCGGGTTCCGCAGCGTCGAAACGCGCGGCACGCAAATCCTGCTGAATGGCAAGCCGATTTTCCTGCGTGGAATCTCGATGCATGAAGAAGCTCCGTTCCGGAGCGGGCGCGCGTTCTCGGTCGAGGACGATCAGACCCTGCTCGGCTGGGCCAAGGAACTGGGCTGCAACTTCGTTCGCCTGGCGCACTATCCGCACAATGAGTACATGGCGCGCGTCGCCGACAAGCTTGGCCTGCTGCTGTGGGAGGAGGTGCCGGTCTACTGGGGGAACGACTGGACGAACCCGAAGACGCTCGAAGTAGCTGAGGAGCAGATGCGCGACCTGGTGGATCGCGACAAAAACCGCGCGGCCGTGGCTCTCTGGTCGCTGAGCAATGAAACGCCAATTTCCCCCGAACGCACCGAGTTCCTCAAAAGCATGGCCGCATACACGCGGCAGCTCGACTCCACGCGCCTCCTGACGTCCGCGATGAACCAGCGGAAGTACGATGGTCCGAACACTCGCGTGGAAGACGATCCGCTGGGCGAGTTTCTCGACGTGCTGGGAGTGAATGAGTATGTAGGCTGGTACGACGGGCCGCCCGAGGACGCCGACCGGCTCGAGTGGAAAATGGCGTACCCAAAGCCGGTGATCGTGAGCGAATTCGGAGCCGGCGCTCCCTTTGGAAACCACGGCGACGTCGCCGCGCGCTGGACTGAGGAATATCAGGCCGACCTTTACCGCCGTCAGTTCGGCATGTTGCGGCGCATACCGTCACTCGCAGGAATGACGCCGTGGGTGCTGATGGACTTCCATTCGGCTCGGCGATTTCTTCCAGGAATTCAGGACTACTACAATCGCAAAGGCCTGATCTCAAATCGGGGGCAACGCAAGCAAGCGTTCTACGTTTTGCAAAAATACTACAGCGAACTGTCGAGATCCCTGCCTCCGCAATAAACGATCTACGCATCGGCGCCCGGCCCAACGGCAACGACGAAATACGTCGCCGGCCTGTCGGTCGGATTGGTGACGCCGTGCTCTTCATTCGAGCGGACAAAACCGAGAGAACCTGAATAAATGCGATGGGCCTTGCCTTCGATCGTGATTTCCACCGTGCCTTCGCGAATCAGCCACATTTCGCTGTGGACATGATGGTGCGGCGGATGCGGCGCGCCTCCGGGCGGCAGAGTGGTTTCGTGAACCTCGATAGATTCTCCTGTAGCCAGCCTTCCCTTCAGGATGTGGCGAGTGATCACGTTTGGCGATTCATTCACCGCAAGACTAGCAAACGGATAGACGCCAGATGGCAAAGGGCTCGGCGAGGATTGGCTGGCCTGCACCTGGGTCAACTCGGGCAAGGCTGCCGAAAGGAACAGGGCGGCAGGCAGGAAAGATACGAGATCACGTCGGGTGACGGCCATGGTTCACCTCAGCCGTTCGTTTTAGTGGTTGGCCCGGACGGCTTTTCCTCGGGCGCGAGAGGATTGTCGTGCGTGGGCGGTAGCAAGTCAAATCGCGGGCAACGCAAGGGAGCATTCTAGTTTCTGGAGAAGCTCCGTAGCAAATTGATGAAATCTTCCCCAGGGCGAGCGCATCTAACGCATTGAGAGCTTCGCTTGGGAGGCCGCGGACTCCTGGGTTTCGCGTATAGGGGTCTCCAAGCCCTTAGGGCGCGCTAGAGGCTTTACCGGATTGAGCCCAGCACAACGTTCTTCTAGCGTGGTGGCGGAGCTTCCAAAATCCACGAAAGGAAAGGATGGGGGTCATGGCACGAAAACCAAGCAGAGAAGAGGTTGAACGTCGAGCGTACGAGATTTACATCGAGCGGGGAGCACAGGACGGGCACGACGCGGAAGATTGGATCGCGGCGGAGGAAGAACTCAGCAGCCCGTTTGCCTCCGAAGCAAAGAGCACCTCAAGTACGGCGAGTTCAGCGGCGCAGACGAACTTGCACCGGTCGGCAACCGCAAGCGGCGGGGATCGCCGGTAGTCCGAATCGGCGTGCTGCGGGCGCGCGGGCCCGCCGCTGCGCCTCCTGCACTCCGCATTTCTTACTGGTTCACCAAACTCTCGGCACACGCGCTCAGGAATTTTGAGCGAGGATGCAGATTTCTCTTGCATCGCAGTACGATTTCCGTATTCTCCATTTTGCGAACTCGCTCCAGAAAGCGGAGTTAGGAGAGAGCGAGGGTTGCTTATGGCTGCGCTTCAAGCGCGCCTGGTGGAGGACGCGACAATCAATTGAGCACGATATCCCTGCCAGCCCAGTTCCCCTCCCGAGCAGTCCCCTCCGCGAAACGAGTTGCGAAGCTGGCGTTGTGGCCTCTCGTGGCTGCGACGTTCTTCATGGTGTCCGGCGGCACGTACGGCACGGAAGACATCATCCACGGCGCAGGTTACGGCCGCGGAATTCTGATCCTGCTGCTGACGCCGCTCTTTTGGAGCCTGCCGACTGCGTTCATGATTGGGGAACTTTCCAGCGCGATTCCCGCTGAAGGCGGCTACTACGCCTGGGTGCGGCGCGCCCTCGGCAACTTCTGGGGCTTTCAGGAGGCCTGGCTGTCGCTTGTCGCCAGCGTTTTCGACATGGCGATCTATCCGACGCTCTTCCTTGAGTATCTGAAGGTATTGGCGCCATGGTTCGCGGTGGGGCATCGAGGGTTGTTCGTGATGCTCGGAATCGTGGCGGTCTGCGCGGTGATGAATATCGCGGGAATTCGAGTGGTGGCGCTCTCCTCGCTATGGCTCTTCTTCCTGCTCTCGGCTCCGTTCGCGATCATCGTACTGATCGCACCGTTCAAGATTGGTGCTTTCGCGGGTGCCGCAAGCGCTCCCGCCTCTAGTTCCACAGTCGGACTTGTCGGCGGCCTGCTTATCTGCATGTGGAACTACATGGGCTGGGACAACGCGTCCACCATCGCTGCAGAGGTGGAACGCCCGCATAAGACGTATCCGCGCGCGATGCTCTTGGCCGTTTTGGTGGTTTCGATCACGTACATTGTGCCGTTCCTGGCAATGTGGATGACGGGGATGTCGCCATCGGCCTTCCAAACAGGTTCGTGGGCCACGTTCGCCGGAATGATGGGCGGCAAGTGGTTGCGGTTCGGGCTCGTCCTCGGCGGGATGATGAGCGGCTTTGGGATGTTCAACGCGCTGGTGATGAGCTATTCGCGGCTGCCGCTTGCCATGGCGCAGGACGGCATGCTGCCGAGCGTGTTCGGCAAACTGCACCTGAAGACGCGCGCACCGTGGGTGGCTATTCTGGTGCTGGCCGCCGGCTGGGCCCTGTGTCTCGGGCTAGGCTTCGAGCGGCTGGTTACCCTGGACATCCTTCTGTATGGCATGAGCCTGCTGCTCGAGTTTGTGGCCCTGGTCGCGCTTCGCATCAAGGAGCCGACGCTGCGTCGCCCCTTCCGCGTCCCGGGTGGATTGCCCGGAGCGATCTTGCTCGGCGTGTGCCCCGCCCTGCTGCTCGGTTTCTCGATTGTCCACGGCCAGTCGGAGCAGATCTTGGGCATGAGCGGCCTCACGTTTGGCGCGCTGCTGATCGCCGGAGGCGTGGTGGTATATTGGGCCACAGCCAGCTTGAAACGCGACGGCTGGCTGGGCGCGGCAATCCGGCAGCGCAAAGCCGCCTAAAGCCCGGCACGAATAACATTTGCAGACGGGCGCTCGCTTGGCATTTAATTCAGGCGGCGTGCCGCCAGTAGACAAAACCTACGACTACATCGTTGTCGGCGCGGGATCCGCCGGATGCGTGTTGGCAGCGCGCTTGACGGAGAACGCCAACGCACGGGTGCTGCTCCTCGAAGCCGGAGGGGCTGACACCGCCAAAGAAGTTCGCATTCCCGCCGCGTTCTCGAAGCTCTTCAAATCAAATTGCGATTGGAATTATTCCACCGAAGAGGAACCTCATCTCAACGGGCGGCGGCTCTATTGGCCGCGCGGAAAGATGATTGGCGGCTCTAGCTCGATGAACGCGATGATTTATATTCGCGGGAATCCGGCCGACTACGATGGCTGGAAACGGCTCGGCAACAAAGGCTGGGGATTTGCGGATGTTCTTCCGTATTTCGAGAAGCTCGAGAATCGGAGTGGGTCGGGTGTTAGCGGGGCCGGCGGGCCGCTGAACGTTTGCGATCTTCGCTGCGTCAACGAAATCACGCGAGCGTTTCTCGCCGCCGCTGAGGAGATCGGAATCCCCGCAAATCACGATTTCAACGGCGCCAAGCAGGAGGGAGCGGGACTGTACCAGGTCACGCAGAAGAAGGGCAGCAGGCACAGCGCCTCCGACGCGTACCTCAAGCCAACTCGTCACCGTCCGAACCTTACGGTGCTGACTGGTGCGCATGCGACGCGCGTGCTGCTCGAGAATGATCGAGCCGCTGGCGTCGAATACGTGCGCGCTGGCGCGATACAGCAGGCGCGTGCCGAGCGCGAGGTGATTCTGGCAGGCGGCGCCGTAAATTCTCCGCAACTCCTGCTGCTCTCCGGAATCGGCCCGGCGGACGAACTCAGCCGCGCGGGCGTTCGCGCGATTCACGACCTGCCTGGAGTGGGAAAGAACTTGCAAGATCATCCGATGGTTTCGGTGGGGTATCTCTCGACGAAGGCGGTGAGTCTTGCGAGCGCCGAATCACTTTGGAATTTCCTGAACTGGCTGATCTTCAAGCAGGGACCGCTGACGTCGAATGTGGCGGAAGCAGGCATTTTTCGTCGCACGCGAGAAGGGCTAGACGCGCCGGACTTGCAAATGCTTTTTGGCCCGGCGTATTACGTCAATCATGGGCTCGACCGGCGCAAGGAACATTGCTTCGGGTTCGGGCCCACGTTGATTGCTCCGGAAAGCCGCGGCAACATTGCGCTGCGCTCCACCAATCCGCTCGATAGGCCGGCGATCGGCGCGAACTACCTTTCCACCGATGCGGACATGCGAGTTATTGCCGAAGGAGTTCGGCTCGCTCGCCAACTTGCGCACACGAAAGCGTTTCAGGCATATCGTGGCGACGAACTGCATCCAGGCGCTCACGTGAAGAATGACGATGAGATCACCGCTTTCATTCGCGCGGAAGCGCAAACGCTCTATCATCCAGTTGGGACTTGCAAGATGGGAACTGATGCTCTTGCTGTAGTGGACCCACGCCTGCGCGTTCGCGGGATTCGGGCGTTGCGCGTCGTCGATGCATCCGTTATACCCCGCATTCCGGCAGGAAATACGAACGCGCCGACGATCATGATTGCCGAAAAGGCCGCCGACATGATCCGCGCGGACAGTAACGGTTAGCGCCAAGCGGTTTCCTGGCCGCTCGCGCCGCCGTACATTTCTGATATTCTCTTCTGCCGTGCGAACATTCTGTTCTTTCGTCATCTTCGTCGCTGTCATCGCCTTCACCTTGCTGAGTCCGCGCTTCGAGAAGCGCGCGTTTGCGGAAGCTAGCGCCCAGGACCAGAGCCAACAAACTGGCCAGCCACCTGCGCAACAACAGCCACCGCCGGCTACCCAGCAGCCCGCTCCGCCTCAACAGGCTCCGGCGCCAACTCCCGCATCGCCGGTACATGTGGAGCCTGTGGTGGTTCTCGATCCCGGACACGGCGGCACCGACAGCGGCGCAAGAGGCGGAACGGGAGCGATCGAGAAGGACATCGTCTTGCAGTACGCGCACGCCGTTCGTGGCGAACTTGAGCGCGAAGGCTTTCGCGTGGTGCTGACGCGTGACGACGACTCGAATCCTTCGTACGACGATCGCGCGGCCATGGCGAACACGTATCACGACGTGGTCTTCGTCAGCCTGCATATTTCATCGACGGGCACTGTGGGAACCGCGCGCGCTTACTACTACCGGTTCGCGAGCGCTCCCGCGGGGCCTCCCGCTACAAGCGAGACAACAACCGCGCAAAACGCGCCACCTGCCACTTCCCTTCTCGCTTGGGACCAGGCGCAACAACCGTATGTTGAAACGAGCCGTCGCCTCGCGGATGCGTTGCAGGGAGAACTCGCGCAGCGCTTTGCGGGATCGCCGATCACGACGAGTGGCGTCGCGATCCGTGAATTGCGCTCGGTGGCCGCGCCGGCTGTGGCCGTGGAGATTTCGAGCGTTTCCGTCGCCGATCCAAACTCGCTCTTAGCAATGGCTTCGCCACTGGCTGCCGCGATTGCCCGTGGACTTCAGGCATTCCGCTCCGCAGGTTCAACGCCGGAAAACTGATGCCGCGAAATATCAAATTTGCGTTGGGCATTCTGGGAATCGCGGTCCTGATCGGGCTCGTCAGCCTTCAAGGCATGCACGAGCGGATTCAGCACCTTTCCGAAAATCCAAAGTCCGAGGACCAGGCACGACGCGAGGTTCTGGCTCCGCCGATTTCCACACCGACGGATGTAAAAGAGCAAGCGAAGATTTTCTGGGGCGCGGGGGCCGACAGGGTTGCTCCCGTTCTGGTGGAACTGCCGCTCTCAGCCGATCCGGTGCAGCGTTCGAAACAGGTGCTGGAGGAGCTGATCTCGAGCCCGCCGACTCCCGAACAGCGCACGCTCCCCGCCGACACGACGATCCTGGGTTTTTATGTTCTCCCCGACGGAACCGCGATCGCAGATTTCTCCGATGCCCTCGTCACGGAAGTTCCGTCGGGCATTTCCAGTGAAACTGCGGCGGTGGATTCGATTGCCTTCACGCTCGAGAACAATGTGCCGTCGCTGCATCGCTTGAAGATTTTGATCCACGGGCAGGAAGTGGAAACGCTGGCCGGCCACGTCGACTTGACCGGTTTCTTCGATCTGAACCCTGTCCCGCCGCAGGTTCCCGCGCCAGCACAAGGCAGCGCCTCGCCGCCAGCGCCTAATTCCGCCGCGCTACCCGCTAGCAATCCTCAGAAACGCTGACCCAGCCCGTTTGCCGGGACGTGTTGACACTTCGTGCAGCAGTCGGCAAACTGTGTCTCCGTATCTCTTGACCAACCCAGGACCAGCGAAGGGAGAATTTCTTGCGAGCTGACGGACGCGCGCCCGATGATCTGCGGCCCGTGAAGATCACGCCCGACTTCATCACACATGCGGAAGGCAGCGTGCTGATCGAAGCCGGAAGAACGCGCGTAATCGCGACCGCGACAGTGGATGACGGCGTGCCATCTTTTTTGAAGGGCACAGGCAAAGGCTGGGTCACCGGCGAGTACGGAATGCTGCCGCGTTCGACGGAAGAGCGCACTCCGCGCGAATCGGCGCGCGGACGCCAATCGGGACGCACGCTCGAAATTCAGCGCATGATCGGCCGCACGCTGCGCGCCGTCACCGACCTGAAAGCTCTGGGCGAACGGACGGTGTGGATCGATTGCGACGTGATCGAAGCCGACGGCGGAACACGGACTGCGTCAGTCACGGGCGCGTTTGTGGCCCTCGCGCTGGGACTCGAACGCATGGTGGCGGCGGGAATTTTGCGCTCGGTGCCGCTGATCGATTCTTTGGCGGCCATCAGCGTGGGCATCGTCGACGATCAACTATTGCTCGACCTTGCGTATGAAGAGGATTCGCGCGCGCAGGTGGACATGAACGTGGTGATGACCGGCACGGGCCGCTTCGTCGAAGTGCAGGCCAGCGCCGAGGGACGTCCTTACACGAACCAGGAATTACAGCGCTTGATCGATCTTGCAGCCGGCGGGATTCAGCATCTCACCAGCGTGCAGCAAGAGCTGCTGCACATGAACTTCAGTGCCCGCCGTTAGCAGCGCGAGCGGCAGGTCCGAGCCGATTCGAATCGCGCTTGGCTCTTCAAATCCCGGGAAACTCCGCGAATACCTCGAACTCGCAGGACCGCACATCCAAGTGGAGTTGCTGCCGAACTTTCGCGATTTGCCTCCGTTCGACGAATCCGCGCCGACCTTCGCGGAGAATGCCGCTGGAAAGGCTTTGCACTTCAGCCGGTACACGCGCGAACTCGTTTTGGCGGACGATTCGGGTCTTGTGGTCCCGGCGCTAGGCGGGGCTCCCGGCGTTCATTCGGCTCGTTACGCTGGTCCGGATGCGACGGACACCGACCGCTATCGAAAACTCTTGCATGAAATGGATGGAAAAGAAGGCGACGCTCGCCGTGCGCATTTCGTTTGCGTGATTGCGATTGCGCGCGAGGGACAAGCTATCGCAGTGGTCTCCGATCGAGCGCGGGGAATGCTGACGAAAGAGCCTCGCGGGTCGGCTGGATTTGGCTACGATCCGATCTTCTTCTTTCCGGAACTCGGCCGGACCTATGCGGAGTTGACTCCTGCGGAGAAAAACCAGTACAGCCACAGGGGAAAAGCATTCAGGAAAATCGTCAGAGCGCTTGAGGGGTCAATCTTGGCACCCTTCTGAGGTCTCCCGCATCTCATACCGAGTGCGCGAACAAATCTATTGCCCCTGCAGTCCGCGAGGGAGTAAAAAGGAAGTTCCCGCCCAGAGGTGATATGGCAACTTCCCCGATAACTGCTAAGGTGCGGCCGACTCTGGCCTCGCGCATGAATGAAGCGCGCGCTCGGACGGACGCGCTATTCAAGTTGCTCCCGCCGAATTCGTTTTACGACCGCCCGATCGCGGAGCGGCATCGCTTGATTTTCTACCTGGGCCACCTCGAGGCCTTCGACTGGAACTTGCTTGCTGCGGCAGTGGGGGCCGAATCCCGCGATACGGAATTCGACAATCTTTTTGCGTTCGGCATCGACCCCGTGGGTGGTGGGCTGCCCACCGACACGCCTGGCGACTGGCCGAACATCGCTCGCGTGGAAAAATACAACCGGAATATTCGCGAAACCTTGGGCAAGAAGCTGCAGAGCGCCAGCGCGTACGAGTCGCAGGACGGAGGCTTCACCAACAGCACTTTGCTGAACGTCGCGATCGAGCATCGCCTGATGCACGCCGAGACGATTGCATATCTCCTGCACAATATGGCGGTGGAGCGGAAAACACCTCAACTGGCATCTTCTGCCGATCCCAGACCAGCGCCCCGACAGCGCCGCGCATCGATTCCAGCGGGCATTGCGACGCTCGGCCAACCAAAGAGCCGGGGATTGTTCGGGTGGGACAATGAGTTTGACGCGCAGCAGGTGTTTGTTCCAGCTTTCGGCATCGACGCCTTTCCGGTGACGAATGGCGAGTTTCTCCGATTCCTTCATGCCGGCGGATACGAGCACTCGATCTACTGGACGCCTGAAGATTGGGAGTGGAAGCGGCAGCGGCGTCTCGAGCATCCGCACTTCTGGTTGCCACGTTCGAGCTCCGCGGCCTCGGACCCGGATACGCAATGGGAATATCGCGCGATGTTCGGCACGATTCCCCTGCCGTCCTCGTGGCCGGTGTATGTGAGTCACGCCGAGGCGTCGGCGTTTGCGCGCTGGTCTGGCAAGAGGTTGCCCACCGAGGCGGAATGGCATCGCGCAGCCTACGGCACGCCGCATGGAACGGAGCGGACCTACCCCTGGGGCGACGCGCCGCCGGACGCTGCACGCGGAAATTTTCACCACGATCGCTGGGATGCGGCACCCGTCGACGCGTATCCCGCCGGGGCAAGTGCGTTCGGCGTTCACGACCTTGTCGGAAACGGTTGGGAATGGACCTCGACTCTCTTTGCTCCGCTTCCCGGGTTCGAAGCGTTTCCTTTCTACCGGGGCTATTCGGCGAATTTTTTCGACGGCAAGCATTTCGTGATGAAAGGCGGATCGGCTCGCACGGACGCGTGCATGCTCCGCCGGTCTTTCCGGAACTGGTTCCAGCCTCACTATCCGTACGTGTACGCCACATTCCGCTGTGTGGAGAGCTAAACCATGGGATCCGCGCCTCGAATGATGCCTGCAGCTCCGGCGGCTGAGCCGCTTGTCGACTTTTCATCCGACGTTGTGGTCGGCCTCACTCAATCGGGCCAAAGAGAGCTTCCGTCGAAGTATTTGTATGACGAGGTAGGCTCCGCTCTTTTCGACGTGATTTGCCTTCTGCCGGAATACGGGCTGAGCCGCGCCGGAATGCGGCTGCTGCAGCGGCATTCGGCGGAGATCGTCGACCTTCTTCCCGAACCCGTTTTGGTGGCGGAGCTCGGGAGCGGCAGCGGCCAAAAAACTCGCTGGCTTCTGGAAGCGCTCGCGCGCCGGCAGCGCGTGAACTACTACCCGATCGATATTTCGAGCTCCGCTCTCTATCGATGCCAGCAGGAACTCGGGCAGATCGAATCGGTGAGCATCGTGGGGTTCGAGCGAGCCTACCTCGATGGTCTCCGCGAAGTCGCAATGCGCCGGAGGGAAGGCGAGCCGCTGTTCGTCCTATTTCTTGGCAGCACGATCGGGAACTTCGATCGGCCCGCGGGCGAGTATTTCCTGCGCCAGGTGCGGGAAACCCTTCGCGACGGCGATGCCCTGCTGCTTGCGACTGATCTCGAGAAGCCCGTTCGCCAGCTTCTTTTGGCTTACGACGACCCTGCTGGCGTTACCGCCGCGTTCAACAAGAACCTGCTTGCGCGGATCAATCGCGAACTCGACGGCGATTTCAACCTCTCGCGTTTCGAGCACTCCGTTCGGTGGGACGAGTCGGAGCGCCGCGTGGAAATGCATCTTCGATCTACTGTGTGGCAGCACGTCACGATTCGAAAGGCCGGCTTCCGCTTTTATTTGCGCGAGGGGGAGACGATCTGGACCGAAAGCTCGCACAAATACAATCCCGAAGAGGTGGTCGCCATGGGCCAGCGCACGGGCTTCCGCTGCGCGGGCCAGTGGTGCGATTCGGAGTGGCCTTTCGCGCAGAGCCTGTTCTTCGCGGAGTGACGCCTCGCTGAAAAACAGGCGTGTGCTATAGTTTTCGCTCCATGGCGAAAACGAAAAAGCCAGACGCTAAACATAAGGCCTCACGCCCGAGCACAGTTCGCGCGTCGAGATCGAAGCAGGGTTCACGAGGCACAAAGCTGGGACGCGGCGCGAATCCGGCGCGCGTCAAAGCGATTCTTCAGAAACTCGATGAAGCATATCCTGCAGCGACCTGCGCGCTGAAGCATGAAAACCCATTCCAGCTTCTGATTTCGACGATTCTTTCCGCGCAGTGCACGGACGTGCGCGTCAATGAAGTGACCGCGACACTCTTCCCGAAATATCCCGACGCGAAAGCCTTCGCCTACGCAAACCCCGCAGAACTCCAACAGGAAATCCGCCCGACGGGATTCTTCCGCAACAAGACAAAATCAATCATGGGGGCGAGCAAGAAAATCATCGAGGATTTTCACGGTGAAGTGCCGCGAACCATGGAGCAGATTCTCACTTTGCCCGGCGTTGCGAGGAAGACCGCTAACGTGGTTCTGGGAACCGGCTTCGGGATTGCT
Organism: uncultured Acidobacteriota bacterium; assembly: GCA_963737205.1. Taxonomy (GTDB): domain Bacteria; phylum Acidobacteriota; class Terriglobia; order Acidiferrales; family UBA7541; genus Palsa-295. The sequence goes on from CAVTRV010000002.1 coordinate 335,455, forward strand.
TCGGGAGTAGTCGTGGATACACACGTACAGCGGCTCTCGCAGAGACTGGATTTGACGAAGAATACGGACCCGAAAAAGATCGAGCAGGACCTGATGAAGATCATTCCTCAGGATCGGTGGATTCTTTTCTCGCATCAGCTCATCTGGCACGGCAGGCGCGTCTGCCAGGCGCGCAAGCCACGATGTATCGAATGCAATCTCGAATCGCTCTGCTATTCGAAAGACAAGACAATCTGAATCCGCTGGCATGAAATGAGCGCGGGTTTGGAGGCGAGGCACACTGATAGAACGGCGTGTGCGGGCGTGTGGACGTGGCCGCGTCTTAACTCGGAAGAAACGCTACTTGCGTTCCGTGCTCTTGCGCAACCGCCGGATTTCGACCAGCACGAATCCGATCAGGACAATCACGATCCCAGCGTAAATATGGAAAAACGGGTCGGGTGCTCCCATTTCGATGCCCTCCTAGTTTTCACTTCAGTCACCGGATGTCCAACGTTCCTGGCTTGCAGCGCAAAAGCCCGAGCGTTCCAGGCGCTGCTCATTGCGAAATCACGACCTGCGAGGTGCTCGTCATTATCAACGCAGCCTTCGGTATCAAAGGGAAAATCGGTTGAAAGCTGTACTGCACCTGCACTTGCACGACGCTGCCCGGAGTGTTGTTCGGAGTCCAGGTCGTGGTCACGGTCACGCCCTGCGGATTGATCCCCGCCGGAACGTTCTTCAAATACGTTTGAATGTCCGACGCCGCGGCCGGGCAAGCAGTCGTCCAACTCGTGCATGTTGAGCCCCGCACCATGGCGTAACGCGTTCCTTCCCGCGCCGCGTCCGCGACGAAGTCGTAGGCGTAGAGCGCGCGTGACAAATCCATGATCGCGAACAGAAACGTGAAGAGGAGCGTGAAAACGGCCGCGAACTCGACGAGCGCGCTACCACGTTCGCGCCTCGATACCGTGACTGTGTCACTGCCCGGCACGCATCACCGCCTGCGACGTCAAGCTCGTCGAAGAAGGAACGCCGGGACACGGAAACCAGGGCTTGTAGGTCGCCGTCGCGACGACCTTCACATAATCGACGCGATGGTTCGCCGAGCAAGAAGGCTGAGGAGAACAGTTTGGCGTTACGACGGTTCCGTCCGAGCACTGGCACCAATACGTGGCTACGGCAGTCAAGTTTCCGTTGTTGGCGCCGGCCAGATCTGCCGCGTCGTTCGTTGCGGCAGTCTGCATTCCCGTGATGTCTGCCCAGGTCGACGAATTCTGCTGGCCATATTGGACTCCCGCACGCGCGGCATTGGAAACTTCGATGCTCATGTACGCGAGCCGGCCCAGATCGACGGTGCCGAGCAGTAGCATCGTGAGGATCGGAAGCAGCAAGGCCAATTCCACCAGACTCCCTCCGGATTCCGATCGTAGGAACGAATGGCGGAGCGCCGATGGAGTTGCTCGCTCTCGCCGGCGAAACGCTGCCGCGTTTGGGAAGGGATAAAACATGCTCATTCAACCAAAACGCCGTTTCCTTTGACGGGAGAACCGGTCGCCAGCGAAGTGTAGTCTTTCGAGAACCCGCTGCTGGTGAAGGAGCCCTGGCCAAACGTGAGGTACGCGAATCGAATCGTATCGGCCACGAGGATGTCGTATTTCACAGTCCCGCTAAATGCAAACACAACGCCGGCCTTGGGGAAATAGTAAGAACCCTGCAGTGATGTGTTGTAGCTGCTGCTGCCAATAATTTGGGCCGGGCTGATGTTTCCGGGGTCCTGGAAAAACAACAATCCCTGATAGGCTCCCGCGGTGGGGGCCGACAGCGATACCTGGTTCCCCGACGAGAAGGACGTAAAGTTGAACGTGATCGCGCCAACAGGCCCGTAGTTGTAGAACATCACGCCATAAGGCGAGAGGGACGTACTCGTGGTGACGTTCGTGCCGATGTCGACCGTCAGGCCGCCGGTGGGGTTACTTCCGCTCGACGACTTGAGAACGTAGACGCCAGGATTAAAGACCACGCTGGCGCCGGGTTGAATTGCTATCCCGCCACAGTAGACACCTGGATTCAGAGTGGTGGGGTGCGATGGAGGGCTGGTCGCCGAAGTATAGGTTTGCTGCTTGGCGAACGTGCACGAGCCGACCGATGGCTTCGCCAGGTACGCGAGCGGATCAGTGGGAGTCGGAATTGCGATGCCTGTCACGGGATTTGGATTGATTCCGCACAGAAAGCGTTGCACACCGCCCACAACGCCGACCGACGAAGCTGAAATGGAAGCCAGGAAGGCACAGGAAAGTGCGCTGCCGCTCGTGGACTCGACTACGATTCCGCACTGGGATGAAAGAGACGCGAAGGTATCCACCGAGAGCGCCGCGCTGGCCGACGGGTCCAAAGCGAAGATGCAGTTGTTGCCACTCCCCAACTGAGCCACCGCTCTCGCTTGCAGCGTCACAGTTTTCACGCCAAACGCCTTCGCAAAGAACGTGGGCGTGCTCCTCGCAACGATCGCCTCGACATAGTTCGAGTCGCCGATATGCTGCCCGGAAAGGGGCGGATTGTTCACCGTCACGGTGGCGCCATTGGTACCGTTGGTGAATCCGTTCGCGGCTGAATCGGCCTGCGCCCCAGTGGTAACGTCACCGTAGGGGAGCTCCGACGCCCCTGCCATGGCCGCGGCGTCCGCGGCCGTTTGAAGCTGACGCTTCGAGTAACGCAAATAGCCCACGTCCGCCACCAAGCCGAGAATCCCTAGAATCGCTACAAGGGCCAGAGCGACGACCACGATCGCTTGGCCTGCGTCGGCTCGACGCACGGAAGGAACTGTTTGTCGTTTGCAATCTCGTCGTGTTTTGAAGCGTGTACTCATTTCGTCGAGGAGGCACACGCCCAGCGCAATCTTGCGGGCTGCGGCTCCCACCTATTGGAGCAATCCTCACTCCAACGCTGGCGCGTACTGGTCCCTATCTATCAATCGCCGTATCAATTACTTCCGCGCTGTTCAGTCGAACCGACCAAACGGAGGGTGTTTCAAAACAGAATCAATGCCCCGATTTGGCTTTGCTGACCGCTCAAGATGCCGCGTCTTACGACCTGTGATCAGGCGAATCCTTGCTGCAAGGTCTTGATTCGAGAAACGTTTGTGTTCTCGTTGGTGGATCGCCCGGCCTTCTCGCCCATGGCAACGCGCTTGCACCCGTCTCGCACCGGGGGCCCTTCGTCTTTGCAAAACATCAATTTCAAAGCCTGGAGCCTGATAGCAGCCACTTCGGAAAAGGCGGCATCGCGGAAGGGCGAATCGATCAGGACTGCACTGGCCACAGACGCGTCCTTTGCCGAACGGGTCTGCCTTCCCGACTTGATCTCGGCTCAAAATCCAGACGGCGGCTGGGGGTTTCGGCGCGGCCAGGACAGCGTGATCGAACCCACGGGCTGGGCCGTCCTGGCAATGTGCGGGCTGGGTTCGGAACATCCGCTCAGCCGAAAGAAACTCAACGGAGCGCACTTTCTGCGGCAGGCGCAGCTCTCGGACGGTTCGTGGCCGGCAGTCGCAGGAGACGAAACAGGAGACTGGGTTACTTCGCTCGCGTGCCTCGCACTACAGACCATCGAAGGTTCAACGCCCGAGCTTGACGCGGCCCGGAATTGGCTTTGCCGGGACTGGCCGGGCGAGGGAGGGATCTGGTGGCGCATGCGCCACCGACTCTTCGGGCGGCCTCAACTCATTTCACAAAATCACCGGTTCCGCGGATGGAGCTGGACGCCAGGCACGAGCAGTTGGGTGGAACCAACCGCTTATGCACTGCTCGCGCTGCGCCCGGCCCGAGGCTCGCCGTCATTTTTGCTCCGCGTGGACAACCGCTGCAATCTCGCCCAGAAAATGCTCTGCAATCGGATGTGCACCGACGGCGGATGGAATTGCGGCAATCCTTCTGTTTATGGCACGGCCGGTACACCGTTGATTGGACCGACATGCTGGGCGCTCCTCGCGCTAGGCGAATTTGCGCAGCGTGCCGATGTGCGCCGCTGCCTGTCCGACAGCCTTGGCTGGCTCGAAAGAACTTACCTGGAAGCACAGGGACCGGGCTCCCTCGCGTTAGCGCACCTCTGCCTGAAGGCATTCGGCCGAAGCGTGAACACTATCGATTCGCGGCTTTCGGAAATGTATGACCACAACCGATTCCTGGGCCAGGTGCCCGTGCTTGCCTGGGCATCGCTCGCCAGCCGACCTGTGCCGCGCTGGCTTCAGCCCGCGACCTTCGAGAGCAATTGAGAATGTCGTACGCGGCGCCATCGATAATGCCCTCGTTCCAGAGGCCGCCTTCCCGCGTGGCAATCCGCTCCGCGAGTTCCTACAAGCTTGATCTGGCTCAAGTAATTTCGGAGACGCTGGCCGAATTTAACTTCGATGTGAAGGGCAAGAGTGTACTGCTGAAGGCCAATTTCGTCGGTGCCGATCCGAACCATGTGATGAATACGCATCCCGGCGTTGTCGCGGCCGCGCGCGACAGTTTCCTGTGCTTGGGCGCTTCCACGGTGATGGTGGGCGAAGGGCCGGCGCTCGAACGCGACACCGAAACGATTCTCGAGGCGATTCGGCTGCGGGAGTATCTCGGTCCGTTGGATGGCGCGTTCGTGGATTTGAACGTCGACGACGTCTGGCCCGTCGCGCTTCGGACGCGCGCCTCGTCGCTCAAGCGCCTCTATCTGCCTGCCACCGTTCTGCGCGCCGATTTCGTCGTTTCGATGCCCAAGCTGAAGACGCATCACTGGGCTGGAGTGACGCTTTCGCTGAAGAACATGTTCGGCATTGTGCCCGGCCATTGTTACGGCTGGCCCAAGAACATCCTGCACTGGGCGGGAATCTCGAAATCGATTCTGGACTTGAACAGCACGGTGCGCCCTGATTTCGCCATCGTGGATGGAATCGTCGGCATGGAAGGAAATGGCCCCACGCAAGGCCAGCCGAAAGCGAGCGGTGTTCTGGTGATGGGCGACGATCCCTTGGCAGTGGACGCAACGTGCGCTCGCGTGATGGGCCTGGTTCCCGAGCGCATCGATTATCTGCGGCGCGCCGCATTGCTCCTCGGACACATCGCGGAGGAGAAAATCGAGCACATTGGAGAAGGCATCGCACGGGTGATGCAGCCGTTTGCTGTGGTACCTGAGTTCGAGCACTTGAAGGCAAAAAGAGACTGACTCGCAAGCCAGCTATCGATTGATCTAGCTCCAGGATCCGGATTCGCAAGCGTGAATATCACGGAACAATACGCGTTACCTGTCGAACGGACATCTCCGCGGAGCGTCACAGGCAAGACATTTCAGCAGGTGTTCTCATTCCCCGTGTTGTTGGGAGCGCTGCTCGTCGCCGCTGTTTTCTTCGGGACGCTGTCCGAGGGAACAAAGACGGACACACTCTTCAGCGAGGGCGACACCTGGTGGCACATTCGCGCCGGTGAAGAGATACTCGCCACTCACAAAGTGCCCCAGGCAGATTCATATTCCTGGACCGCTGCCGGCACTCCTTGGATTGCATACGAATGGCTCGGTGAAGTCGCGGTGGCGGGAGCTTACCGCGCCGGGCGGCTCCAGGGGCTGCGGGTCCTCCAATTAACGCTCGCAGGGACAATGCTCGTGCTGCTGTACATCTATGCGACGATGCGATGCGAAAATCCCAAGGCCGCCTTCGCCGTTTGCGCCGTGATCGTACCAGTGGCTGCGGGATTCTGGTCGCTGCGCCCGCAACTCTTCGGATACATCTTCTTCGTTATCGTCCTGATGATCCTCGAGCGATTCCGGCGGGGCAAGAGCCGCGCTCTTTGGATCTTGCCGTTCGTATTTCTGCTGTGGGTCAACACGCACGGTACATTCGTTTTCGGCTTTCTCGCACTGGGCATTGCGTGGGCGAGCGGATTGTGGCGCTTCCGCCTGAATGGGATTGAGTCCTTCGTTTGGAGCCAGTCTCAGCGCATCGAACTCGAAGTTGCGACTCTGGCAAGCGTTTTGGCTCTGCTCGTGACGCCTTATGGCTCGCAACTGGCGGCTTACCCGCTCGACATCGGCTTCCTGCAGCCCGCGAACGTCGCTAACATCCAGGAGTGGATGCCGATCACCAGCCAGCGTGTCTTGACGCTGACTGTACTGGTGCTCCTGCTTGGATTCCTGATCTCGAAAATCCTGTTGCGTTTTCATTGCCGGCTCGACGACCTGGCCTTTGTCGCGATTGCCGCGATTGTCGCGTTTCTGCATCTTCGATTCGTTCCTCTGTTCCTGCTTGTGACTGTACCGTTGCTGGCTCTGCCGCTGGCCTGGTGGTTTTCTCCGTACGACCGAGCGCGAGATCGAACGCCGCTCAATGCGGCATTGATCGCCATCATTGGTCTTGCGCTGATCTATTACTTTCCTTCCAGGGAGAATCTCGAGAAAGCTTGCGCGGCACATTACCCCGTCGCAGCTCTCGGACATCTCGGCGCGGGTCAGGCCTCAGGACACATCTTCAACGAGTACGGTTGGGGAGGCTATCTTGCATGGTCGCACGTTCCGCGCGAAGGCGTGTTCATCGATGGCCGCGCGGACATCTATGAGCGCGCCGGCGTCCTCGACGACTACCTCAGCATCGCGCGTCTCGAGCCGGGCTCGCTGCGGCTCCTGGGCAAATATGACATCGCAACATGCTTGATCCGGAGCGATGCGCCGCTCGCGACTGTCCTATCAGCACTGCCGGAGTGGCAATTGATCTATGCCGATCAGGTCAGCTCCCTTTATGTCCGCCGAAGAATTGTGCCAGCCAGCGCAAGTGCGCCGACGCAACTGCGTTAGTACCATTCATTCCACCTCGGGTCGAACGTTTCATGGTGAACCATCCGACCGGTTGCTTCCTTTGCTTTCGCTTCGCTAACCGCCTGTAAATCAAGCGCCTGTTCTGGCCTCGTTTGGCACCCAGAGTGCCGTACTACTCGATGGGTGGCGCAGTCTGCTTCCCGATACCTCGAGGAGGAGAAATGAGAGAACGTTTGAGAATGCTGTGGCAAGACGAGTCGGGTCAGGACTTGACCGAGTACGCTTTGCTCATCGTCCTGGTCGCGCTCGCAGCAGTAGCTTCGATGAAGGCGCTCGCGACGGCGATCAGCACCGTGTATTCGAACGCCGCAACGAACCTGACCACCAACACCTAACCGCCGTGAAATGCGAGACCAACTTAGAACGCTATGGCAAGACGAATCCGGTCAGGATTTGACCGAGTACGCCTTGCTCATCGTTTTGGTGGCGCTCGCTGCGGTGGCTTCGATGAAGGCGTTGGCGCATGCGATCAGTGAGGTGTACTCGAACGTTGCGACGAATGTCACGACGAATACCTAAATGCGGCGATTTCGACCTCGGTTCGTTCGGGAGCGGCTGAGAAAGAGGGGGGCCTCGGCCCCGAGTCGCCACAACCAATCGAACGGCAAAGTGGCCGCAAAAATGGATCGTGAGACCGGGGCGAACAGACGGTCCGCCAGATCGCAGACGAAACAGCAGACCCGCTGTCGCACGGGCATGTGCGAGTGGAGCGGGGGTGGAGAGTTCCAACCGGGAAAGTGTGCGTAGAGTTGAGAAAGAGTTGAGAAATCAAGCAATCTCGGCGTGCGCTGTCTTGATCGCGAGCATCGCAGGATTTCTGGACTGGCGCGCTCGACGAATCCCGAACTGGCTGACCGTCCCGGCCCTCATCGCGGGAATCGCAACGAACGCGTTCGTCTCCGGAATTGAGGGCGGACTTCGTTCCCTGGAGGGCGCCGGCGCGGTCATGATTGTGCTCCTCCCGGTGGTTTTTCTACGCGGGCTGGGCGGCGGCGACTGGAAGTTGATGGGGGCGCTTGGCGCCTGGTTGGGTCCCACGCGGATCATCATCGTCCTGCTGGTCACGATTCTTGTTAGCGGACTCCTCGCGGTCATTCAAATCATTCGAAAGAAACGATTCGTCCAAACCGTTCGCAACATGTGGGAACTGCTGCGTGGCTTTTTCATCTTTGGGCTCCAGCCGCACCCTGAAATCAACCTCGACAACCCGGCCGCGCTTTCCCTTCCCTTCGGGGTGGCCGCGGCACTAGCCACGTTTGGATGTTTCTGCGCCGGTTTGCCCGGATGGTGATTCTGAGGAGGCGTGAAGGAAGGAACGAATGGACGCGCGACGGATTCTGGTGCAGTTCGGAGCATTGTTGCCTGCGCTCCTGCCGCTGCTGGCGGCGGAGTTGCAAAACGCGCCGCCGTTCGTGCGGGTTCTGCTGTGGCCTGTGAGTGCGGCCGTAACGCTGACAGCTTTTCTATGCTTGTGGATTGGGCTCGAAACGGACTGAGAAGGACTTGCAATGGATCGAAGGCGAATTCTGATGGCGTTGGCGGTCGCGGTGCCACTGGCGCTGCTTGCGTCAATCCTGGTGTACCGCCAGCTTTCGCGCGCGGCTTCTTCACCGGGTCGCATCGCACCGACCAAGATCGTGGTCGCGGCAGCTCCACTCGCGCCGGGAACGCGCCTCGATGCAAAGGATCTTCGCCAAATCGACTGGCCGGCGTCGGGGCCGATGCAAGGAATGTTCGCTCGCCCCGAGGATTGCGTCGGCAGGGTCCTGATGAGCCCACTACTTGAGAACGAGCCCGTCCTGGAAGGGAATCTCGCGCCGAAGGATTCCAGCGCGGGCCTTCCGGCAATGATTCCTCCCGGGATGCGCGGCGTGGCGGTCGCGGTGAACGACGTAGTGGGCGTGGCTGGATTCGTGCAACCGGGCGCCAGCGTCGACGTCCTGGCGACAGGCGGAATCGAGGGTCAGGGAAGCATCTTGACGCGAACGATTCTCGAAGATATTCGCGTGCTCGCCGCAGGACAGAAGATCCAGCCCGACAAGGATGGCACGCCGCAGACGGTTGCTGTGGTCACGCTTCTCGTCACGCCCGATCAGGCCAACACGCTGACTCTCGCGAGCACGCAAGGGCACATTCAACTCGCGTTGAGAAACTTCGGCGACACGAAGCAGGTGAACACCCCTCCCGCCGTGCTCGGCGACTTATTCGGCACCTCGACTCGACTCCCTTTGCCGCGCAGTAATCGGCCGGTGACACGCGTGTCCGCCAATCCGACGGCTCCCGCGCCTTATCAGGTGGAAGTGATCCGCGGCAACAAGCCGGAAATGAGCGCCATTCCGCAGAAATGAGGGCACGCCAGTGGCTGAGTCAATTCGAGTCCGGAAACTGAAGCGAGCAGCCGTAGCGGGCTTTGCCCGAGGCATCATGCTCGCGGCGGCAATTCCGCTTTGTTGGGTTTACCTTCGCGCGCAGACAAATGCGCTGCGGGCCGCAGCCCCGGCGGCAGCTCAACCCTCAGCGAATTCTGAGGCCGCCAGACGTCAGCCGGAAAACGCGACGCAGCTTCACCTGTTGGTCGGCCGCTCGCTGGTACTCTCGAGTGCCGCGCGAATCCGCCGCGTTTCAATCGCGGATCCCCTGATTGCCGACGTGATGGTTCTCAGCGCCAATCAAGTGCTCGTGAACGCGAAGTCGCCCGGCGGCGTTTCCCTTGTGCTGTGGGATGAAAACGAGCAGAGCCATGCGTACGAACTAACCGTCGATCTCGACCTCGGCAGCCTGAGCAAGCAAGTTCACGACGCGTTCCCGCAAGAACAGGTGCAACTCGAGTCTTCGAAGGACACGATCATCCTTTCCGGCCACGTCTCCTCGAAAGAAGAGTCGGACAGAATCTATCAACTGGTGTCGGTGGTCGAGCCGAAGACGCTCAATTTGCTCGAAGCTCCCACGCGGCCGCCCAAGGGTCAAATTCTGCTCGAAGTCAGATTCGCCGAGGTCGATCGCGGGGCCATGACCAACCTCGGCTTCAATTTCATCAGCGTTCCGGGATCCACCACTCGCACGCTGGCGGTAACCGGCACGCAACAGTACGGCCCGATCCAGATCCAGCAAAGCTCCGGTACTTCCAGCTCCGGCTCGACCACCGATTCGAGCGCCGGACTCAATTCGTCGAGCCTTTCCCTCAGCGACCTGCTCAACATCTTCATTTTCCGGCCGGATATCGATCTGGGCGCGGTGATCAAGGCGTTGCAACAGAAAAGCCTCCTGCAAATTCTGGCCGAACCGAATCTGCTGACGGAATCGGGGAAGGAGGCGGATTTCCTTGCCGGCGGCGAATTCCCATTCCCCGTAGTCCAGGGAGGAGCAGCGGGCACAGCGCCAACCATAACGATTCAATTCAAGCAGTTCGGCGTCAGCCTCAAATTTACGCCTGATCTCACCAACGACGGCACCATTCATCTCAAAGTCAGGCCGGAAGTCAGCGCACTCGACTACACAAACGCCGTCACGATTTCCGGTTTCTTCATTCCCGCGATTTCCACGCGCCGCGTGGATGCCGACGTGGAGTTGCGCGACGGGCAGAGCTTCGCGATCGCGGGGCTCGTCGATAATCGCGTCACAGACATTTACAACAAGGTGCCCGTACTCAGCAGCATCCCGCTGATCGGGGACCTCTTCAAGAGCCAATCGAAGGACCGGACAAAAACGGAGCTCTTGGTGCTGGTAACACCGCGCATCGTGGCGCCGATTCCGGCCGGGACGCCACCGCCGAGTTTGAAATTTCCGAGCGGATTCCTCGATTCGATTCCGCCGCAACCCGGCCAGAAGCCTTCGCCGAAATGAGGAGAGCAAACGTGTCGAAACGGGTGGATGACGCTGCACGAATCGAAATTCATGGGGCGCGCCGATGTTGACGGCAGCGGTAATCAGCTCCGATAAGCCTGGCTCAGCGGCCATGCGGGCTGCCTTGCAGCAAACAGGTCTCGTCTACTCGGTTCACGAGTGGGACCCGAACATTGAAATCCACCCGACCCCGGGCGAAGCGATTCCGGACGTCGTCCTCCTGGATTTGCCGGCCAACCCCGGAGTGTATTTCGGGTTTGCAGCCAACCTGCGCCAGTTGCGCCCTACCGCGTACATCATCGCGTGCTCCAGCGCGACGCCCGAACCGGCTTTGCTGATGGAAGCGATGCGAAGCGGCGTGCAGAACTTCCTGGCGAAGCCGCTCGCCGCAGAGCCGTTGCGTGATGCCCTTCTCCACTTCGCTGCCGAGAAGCCTCCCGATGGCGCGCCGGCCGGGAAGGTGATTGCGGTAGGCGGTTCAAAAGGCGGCGTGGGCACGAGCACCGCGGCCGTGAATCTGGGAGTGCAGCTCGCCCAGATAACGAAAAAGCGCGTCCTATTGCTCGATTTCGGCAGGCCGCTGGGGCATATCTCCTTGTTGCTTGATTTGCAGCCGAAATTCACGCTGCACGACGCCACGGAAAACCTGGAGCGACTTGACGCGCACTTTCTCGGCGGCCTCGTCACGCGACACCAGACCGGTCTCGACGTCCTTGCCGGAGCAGCCCGCCTGGACGAATGGCAGCGGTTCAGCGTGGCGGCGATGGCCGGTGTGTTGACCGTGGCGCAGAGCTGCTTCGATCATCTCGTGGTTGACGTCGGCGTGGAGGACCCGTCGGAGTGGTCGCCCATTCTTCGCTCGGCGCGGGCCATACTCGTGGTCGCGGAAGTGTCTCTGCTTTCGCTGTGGACTCTCGAGAAATACGTCGCCGCCGTCGACGGCGTGGAATCTCTCGGCGACAAGCTCAAGATCGTCATCAATCGCTGGCGCCGCAGCGACGAATCTGCTCTGCAGAACGTCGAACAGCGGCTGCGGCGGAAGATATTCGCGCGCTTGCCGAACGACTATCGTCAGGTGAGCGACGCGGTGACGCAGGGCACCCCGTTGACCGCGAACAGCAGTCCGCTCACCGCCACATATCGGCAGCTCGCTTCCGACCTTATCCAGGACCCGGCTGCGAAGCCTGTCGCGCGACGCAGTTCGCTCACCAATATGTTCGCGTCCAGCCGATAGCACACTCCCATGGCACTCACCACCTCTCCGCCGCGAACCGATTACACGTCCTTCAAATCGACGATTCATCGCAAGCTGATTCAGAACCTGAACCTCGAGCGGCTCGCGCAGATGAACCGCGAAGCGGCCCTGCTGGAATTGACCCGCATCATCGAGAACCTGATGGACACCGACGGGATGCCCATCACGCTGATTGAGCGCGAACGGCTGGCGCGCGAGGTGCTCGATGAAGTCTTCGGGCTCGGACCTCTGGAACCCCTCATGCGAGACCCGACCGTTTCGGACATTCTGGTCAATACGTACAAGCACGTCTACGTCGAGCGCCGCGGACTCCTGGAAAAGACGGACATTCATTTTCGCGACAACGCCCACTTGCGGCTGATCATCGATCGCATCGTTTCTGCCGTTGGCCGGCGCGTGGACGAGTCCTCGCCGATGGTCGATGCCCGGCTCGCGGACGGGTCGCGCGTGAACGCGATCATTCCGCCGCTCGCGCTCGACGGCCCGTGCCTCTCGATTCGCCGTTTTGCAAACGTGAAATTGTCCGGCGCCGAGCTTGTCACCAATAACTCGCTGACCCTCCAAATGCTCGACCTCCTCAAGGCTTGCGTGAAAGCGCGGCTGAATATCCTGATCTCGGGTGGAACCGGCGCCGGCAAGACCACTCTTCTGAATCTTCTGTCCTCCTACATTTCCGATCGCGAGCGCATTATCACCATCGAAGATGCCGCCGAGTTGCAGATGCAGCAGGAACATGTCGTCCGGCTGGAGACTCGACCCGCGAACATCGAGGGCAAGGGCGCGATCCTGCAGCGCCAGCTTCTGATCAATTCCCTGCGCATGCGTCCCGACCGAATCGTCGTCGGCGAAGTTCGCGGCGAAGAGGCGCTCGACATGTTGCAGGCGATGAACACGGGTCACGATGGATCGCTCACCACCATTCACGCCAATACTCCCCGCGATGCGCTGAGCCGCCTGGAAACCATGGTCGCCATGGCCGGGCTGAATCTGCCGGACAAGGCGATCCGGCGCCAGATCGCTTCCGCCGTCGACGTCATTCTTCAGGTGAGCCGCATGAGCGACGGAACTCGCAAGGTGATTTACCTCTCCGAAATCACCGGCATGGAGGGCGAGACCGTCTCGGTGCAAGACATCTTCCAATTTCACAAGAGAGGTGTCGGACCCAAAGGCGAAGTTCTGGGCGAGTTTACTCCCGTGGGCATTCGTCCCAAGTTTGCCGACCGGCTCGAAGTGGCCGGCTTGAAGCTGCCGGCGGACATGTTCAGTCGCCTGCGCGGCTCGAAGGATTGATCGCGTGCTCTTCGTAATCGCAATCACGTTCGTCGCGGTCCTGCTCACGGTATGGGCGGGCAGTATGCTCATCGGCTCGCGGAAGCCGGCCGACCTGACCGGGCGCCTCGAGCAAATTTCGCGACGGCAGCAGACGCAGGTTGCGTCTTACGACGACGACCTGATGGTCGATCGAGGGCTCAGCAGCGTTCCGCTACTCAATCGCTTGCTGCATCGCTGGTCGTGGTCGAAGACGCTGCAGACCCTTCTGACGCAAGCGGCTTGGAAAATCAAGCCCGCCAAACTCGTCCTGTTGAGCGCCGTGCTGAGCCTGATCTGCTTTCTCGTCTCGTGGACCCTCTTGCCGTCTCTGGCTTTGGCAATTCTGATCGGCGTGAGTTCCGGTTTTTCTCCGATTCTCTTCGCTTCGTTCAAGCGCGCCCAGCGATTTTCAAAGTTTCAACGAAACTTTCCCGAAGCGATTGATCTCCTGAACCGGGCCGTCCGCGCCGGCCACGCATTCACTTCGGGCCTCGAGCTGATTTCGAACGAGCTCTCTGATCCAATCGCCGTTGAGTTCCGCACCACCTTCGACGAGCACAACTTGGGACTTCCGCTGCGCGATGCCCTGTTCCACCTCACCGAGCGCGTGCCTCTGCCGGATGTGCGGTTCTTTGTGACCGCGATGCTCGTGCATCAGGAAACCGGCGGCAATCTCGCCGAGTTACTGGAAAATCTGGCGCGCGTGATCCGTGAGCGCTTCAAAATCCTGGGCGAAGTGCGAATACGAACGGCTCAGGGCCGTCTCACTGCTGTGATCTTGATGGGCCTTCCGCCTCTACTCTTGTTGCTTTTGAGATTCTTGAACCCGGACTACGTAATGCTTCTCTTCAACGACCCGCTGGGCCACAAGATGCTCGGCGTCGCCTGCACGCTGCAGGTGATTGGGGCCGTTGTGCTGTGGAAAGTGGTTCACATCGAGGTCTGAACTGACGGAGACGATGGAATGATTTTCTTCACCGCCTTAATCGCGTTTCTTGCCGTGCTCGCCGCAGCGATTACGCTGTATCTCACCCTTGCGCCTTCGACGGATTTTCTTCAAGCGCGGCTCACTCAACTTTGGCGGCCCATCATTCCCGCCGGCCCCTCCGTTCCGTTCTCAGACCAGCAAAGACAAAAGCTCGAAAAAGCCTTGAGTGACTTGGGCAGGCTCCTGCCCTCGTCCGAGAAAAAACTCTCAAAAAAGGTCCGCACGATGCTGCGCGCGGGGTATCGCAGCCCGGAATCCGTCAAGATTCTGCAGGGAATGGAAGTGCTGCTGCCCGCAGTCTTCCTCATTCTTATGTACTCCACCGGAGCTTATAAGCTGAATCCCCTGTTCATGTTTGCCTTCGCGGGACTCGCGGGATTCCTGTTGCCCGATTTCTGGCTTTCCTGGCGGGTGAAACGCAGGCAACGCCGCCTCGTCATCGCGCTCCCGGACGCGCTGGATTTGCTGGTGGTGTGCGTCGAAGCCGGGATGGGGCTCGACCAGGCGATCTTTCGAGTGGCGCAGGAACTGCGAATCTCATACCCGGAATTGAGCGACGAGCTGCAGCTGGTCAACCTGGAAATGCGCGTGGGAAAGAGCCGCATCGATTCTCTGCGGGAGCTAGCCGTGCGAACCGGCGTCGACGACGTGAAGGCGTTCGTCACCATGCTGATTCAAACCGATCGCTTCGGAACGGATCTGGCGCAATCCCTGCGCATCCATTCCGACAACTTGCGCACGAAGCGGCGTCAGCGCGCCGAAGAGGCCGCCGCCAAGACGACCGTGAAAATGATTCCGGCCCTCGTATTTCTGATCTTTCCGGCCATGTTCGCGGTGCTATTGGGCCCTGCTGTGATCAGCATCATTCGGACGTTCAGCACGCCTGGGGGAGTGCACTAACGAAATTTTCGAAAGGCCATCGCAAGAGCAGTACAAAGCAGGGAGGAGGAACAAATGGATACAACCACTATGATTCGTGCGGCAGCCGGCATCGTAGCTGTGCTGATCGCGGCCATCATCATCTGGCGTCGCAGCCGGCGTGAATCGGACTAACGCAATTTCGTATTGCCACAGCAGTCCGCCCGAACAGCTTCTACCGGGAACACTGTGACTGCGGCCTCGGGAAACGTGTCGCTGCGCAACCGCACGAGAGAGACATTGCTGGCAGCCGATGCGGGTGTCGCCGATACGTTCTTGACTCGGCTGGTGGGGCTGCTGGGCCAGCGGCCAACTTGGGCTCACGCATCCCGCGGCCTCTGGATCATTCCATCGCACGGCGTCCACACCCTAGGGATGCGGTTCGCCATTGACATCATCTTTCTCGACCGAAACAAGACCGTGGTTCATCTCGAGGAAAATCTTCGGCCGTGGCGAGTTTCGCGAGTGATCGCGAGCGCGAGGAGCGTGCTCGAACTTCCCGCGAGCACAATCGCAAAAAGCCACACGACGATCGGAGATCAGATCGAGGTCCTCAGGAGCTGAAGAATTGTCGAACCGGCATCGAACACCCGCTGGGCGCGCTTCGAGTTAACGCAAGATCCACTCGATCGGCTTTTCGATGAACTTGAAATCTCCGCGTTGGCCAGGGGTTCCAGGCCAATCGACGCGAACCACTCGCGCTTTGCCGGCAAATTGCTGCCCGTTCCTCGCGAGGTAGACCTCCACGAGGGCGCCTTCCGCCAGCGGAGGCTGGTACGCACAGAGAAAACTATTGGCGCTGACGGTCTCGGTTACCGTGAGCACGTCCGTGGCGATCCCCTCGGCGCTCACCGAGCGAAGCTTCAGCATCACGCGCAAACGGACGCGCGGCTCGCCACGATTGGCTTTCCCGTTGCTCTCGATTAGCGTTGCCAACTTCTTCTGAAGCAGGTCGAAGTCCACTGGCTTTTGCACAAAGTCCTTTGCTCCGAGCGCTTCGCAAAAATCCTTGTACTGGGCGCTCGATTCCCCCGAAACGATGACGATCGGAATATGCTGCGTGAAGCTCAACGAAGAAACGGTCTGGCAAACCTCGAACCCGGAATACTTAGGCATCATTAGGTCGAGCAGAATGGCATCGGGCTTCTCTTTCAGCGCCAGAGACAGAGCTTCTTCCGGTGAGCCCGTGTCGATAATCTCGTACGAGTCTTTCAGGCGAAACCGCAGGACCTTTCTCACGGCCTCGTCGTCATCGATGATCAACAATTTCCGCATATTTCTCCCTCCTTACCCTCATCAGGCCGTCTCTTTTCCAGCGTGGACTACACCATCCTCGATCTGGCTCTCGTTCGGCGGCTGCGCTAGAGATTTCTCGACGGTTCGTAAGAGAACGTCGCGCGTGAATGGTTTCCGCAGGACTACCAGTCCAGGCATCAGAGAACCGCGCACCTCGATCGCTCCGTCCGTGTAGCCCGTCATGAACAGCACGCGCATGTGCGGATTCTCCGGTGACAGCTTTTTTGCCAAGTCGCCGCCGCTCATGCCCGGCATAATTACGTCGGTGAGCAGCAGATCGATTGGCGTGTCCGTGTTTCTCGCAACGTCGATGGCTTGCGCGGGGTCATTTGCTTCCAGCACCGAGTAGCCCATGTCCTTCAATGTTCGGTGGGTCAACTTGCGAAGGGATGGTTCGTCCTCCACAAGTAATATCGTGCATGGACCATCGCCTCTCTTCACCGGTTCGGCGTGGACGGCTTCCTCCGGCACTCCTTCGGCGCGCGGCAGGAATATGCGGAAGGTCGTGCCCTTTCCGACTTCACTCTCCAGCCAGATATAGCCGCCGCTCTGTTTCACCACTCCGTAGACAGTCGCCAGCCCGAGGCCGGTTCCCTTCCCCATTTCCTTGGTTGTGAAAAATGGCTCGAAAATGTGCGACTGTGTTTTTTCGTCCATCCCCGTGCCAGTGTCGCTCACGCTAAGCACGACGTAGCTGCCGGGAATCACGTAGCGGTAGCGCTGCACATCCTTTTCGCCAAGCTGAGCGTTCGCCGTTTCAATCTTCAGTTCGCCGCCGTGGGGCATCGCGTCTCGAGCATTCACGGCCAGGTTCAGGATCACCTGCTCGAGTTGCCCGCGATCGGCTTTTACCCGGCCGAGATCCCCGGGCATATTGCACTTCAGCTCGATGTCCTCGCCGATCAAACGGAGAAGCATCTTCTGCATGTCCGCGACGATCGCGTTCGGATCCAGAACCTTCGGCGCCAGCACCTGTTTGCGGCTGAACGCAAGCAGCTGCTGCGTCAAGGTGGCGGCCCGTTGTCCTGCCTTTTGTATTTCGTCGATCGCTTCGCGCAGAGGATTTTCCGGGCCGATGCTTTGCTGCAGCGCCTCGCTGTAGCCAATAATCACACCGAGAAGGTTGTTGAAATCGTGCGCGATGCCCCCAGAGAGCTTCCCCACGGCTTCGAGTCTCTGCGACAGCACCAGTTGCTGCTCGAGTTCACGCCGCTCCGTGATATCCCGGTTGACGATCACCAGCTTTTCCACTGCTCCGGAGGCGTTTCGCACCGCGCTCGCCGTCGATTCCAGCACGCGCCACTCGCCGCTTTTGTGCCGAACGCGGTATTCCAACCGCCGGCCCACTCCCGTCGTTCGCGCCTCCTGGGCGGCCGCCGTAACCGCGGCAAGGTCGTCCGGATGGATTTGATCGTACGGGGAGGTTTTCTCCAGTTCTTCCAGCGAGTAGCCCAGCAACTTCTGGTATGACGGGCTGTTGTACAAGCGCTTCCCGTCGGCGGTCACCACCGCAATCATGTCCGCCGCGTTTTCGGCGATCAGGCTGAAAAGCTCCTCCTGCGCCACCAGCCGCATGCGAAACCGGTGTATCTGCCACTGCTGATATATGACGTAGACGGAAAAGAGCAGCACCATTCCCACCAGCGCGCGCATCGCTATATGAATGTTGAGCTCGTCCCAGAAATTCCGCTGAAGCATGAACACGACCAGCGAAAACGAAACAATCCCCAGGGTTAACAGCAGAGTCACGGCTACGCCGGAGAACGAAAGCCACCACTGGCGTCGCTCCGCCTTTTTTAGCCCGGCGCGAATCGACGCAAAGTCTCCTTGCAAGAGGCGGGATTGTTTCATCGGGACATTTTCAGGATGGGCCTCCGGGCCCCGCTCCGCTCGCGAGAAATCAGGCGAAATTCAGCAAGAAGGGTGGGTGCACTTACATTGCCAATACGGGAAGAGGAAACCCGATGTCAGGCCAGCTAACTCCTTCGTCGTCTCCGCATCTCAGGCAATTCGTATAGAGCCGCTTTTGGGCTTTTGTTCCGAAACAAGATTCTGTTTCAGGACGAATCACCAGCGTTTGAGGCATTTTGTGGGCCTGGATCCTCCACTTCACGCTCGCGTGCTTGCTCCCGGTATACAATTGCAGTTCTTGAAACGCTTGGAACTTTTCGTCAGAAATATCTTTGACAATTTGCTGGCACTCTCTCTATCCTGTTCTCCCCTTCAAAAAATCCAATGTTTTCCCCCTTCCAGGAGTGGTTTTGCGGATGCGGATCCTCGTTTCAGCAACGGATTCTGGATTTGCCGCGTTTCTTGAGCAAAGTTTTCGCGCCGAGCACTACGCAGTCGACCGTGTGACCGACTGGCAGGGAACCCGATCCCTCGCCGAGAACCGAGAATACGATCTTGCGCTGTTGGACATGAGCTTGTCCGACCCCGCGGGACTCGCGGCCCTCCAACACCTGCGCGGCATCCGGCCGCATCTTCCCATTCTCGTCCTCATCAATCGGACACAACTGGAAGACAGCGTTCGCCTGCTGACGCTGGGCGCAGACGATTTTGTCTTCCGCTCCGCCGCGTCATCGCCGGAACTCTTCGTGCGTGCGCGTGGCGTGCTGCACCGCGGCGGACGTCCGCTCACCACCATCTTGCAGGTGCAGGATCTTGAGCTCAATCCCGCCAAGCGCACCGTAACGCGAGCCGGAAGGGCGATCCGCCTTACTTCCAAGGAGTATTCGCTGCTCGAATACCTGATGAGGAACGCGGGACACGGCGTGACGAGGGACCAAATCATCGAGCATGCGTGGAATCTGCCGGCCGCGCCGCACACGAACGTCGTCGAGGTTTACATCAATTACCTGCGCAAGAAGGTCGACGGAGAGTCGGAAGACAAGCTAATCCATACCATTCGCGGCACCGGATACCGGCTGATGAAAGCGGAGCCCGACACGTCCCCTGCCAGGGCTGCGTCCGCATGAGCGCCCACGGCTATGCGCCAGGAACCAGCGTCGAGGAGCGTTCGATAGAGAGGCCCGCAGCAGAAACCGTGGCGCCGTTCAGGTTTGACCCGGCACAGCGGGAGGAGCTCGTCCTTGAGCACTTGGCGCACGTTCACTGTATTGCCCGCCGAATCCATTGCCGCCTTCCGCCTCAGGTGCGGCTCGAGGACCTGGTTAATGCCGGCGTAGTTGGTCTGCTGGACGCCGTGGCGAAATACGACCCGGCGAAGAACGTCAAGCTGAAAGCCTACGCGGAATTTCGCATTCGAGGCGCCATTCTGGACAGTCTCCGCCAAGGAGACTGGAGTCCAAGAGCGTTGCGCCGCCAGGGCCGCCGCCTCGAGGAAGCCATTTCAACGTGCCAGGCCCATCTCGGGCACGCCCCCACCGATCAGGAAATCGCCGCCGAACTTCAAATGGGTCTCACCGATTTGCAGCGCCTCTTGCGCGACTTGGACGGACTCGAGATCGAAGATCTTCAAGGCTTTGTCGCCGACGGCAAGCCGTCCAACCAGGACGCATCGAGCCATGACGACGATCCTTTCTCAATCACCGTCCGTTCCGAGATGAGTCGCTTGTTGATGAACGCGATTGCGGAGCTTTCCGAGCGCGAGCGCCAGGTGCTGGCACTCCATCATTTCAAAGACCTGCCCATGAAGGCGGTGGGCTCGATGCTTGGAATCGGCAAGTCGAGGGTTTCGCAAATTCACTCGACGGCGCTCCTTCATCTCCGAGCACAGCTTACCGAAGTCATGTCACCACGACCTTCACGCGTCTGCAACGCTCCGCACTGATTCGATTCTCCCCACGCGCGCCGGCCCAGCGCCTGTTTCAGAACGAATCTGCTGGACAATATTCCGGTACCGAACCATAATCCCCGGGTTACGGGGGTTCTGCGATGGCTCCTGGCTCTCGACCTACGGAACCGCCAGCATCGTCTGTTGGTCTACCTCATGCCGCCCCCGACCGCGAGTTTTTCTTTGTTTTTCTTTGTACCCAAACCCACGATTTTGGTATCGAACCCACATATGGACTGATTACAGGGGTGCCTCGACGCACCCAAAACGACCGGATGGCTTTGAAACCAGCTTGAGCTAGCCCACGAGGAGGCTCAAACAATGCAGACGACGCGCCGGGATTTCCTGAAAGTCGCCACTATTGGCGGCGCAGCAGCGACTGTCTTCGGCTTCGATCTAGCGCCGGCGTACGCGCAGCTTCGCGAGTTGAAGATTGCCCGCGCCACCGAAACGCGGACGACGTGTCCATATTGCGCAGTCGGCTGCGGCGCCATCATTTACACGATCGGCGACAAAGCCAAGAACGTCACGCCCCAAGTGATTCACGTCGAAGGCGACCCCGATCATCCCACCAACCGCGGGACGCTATGCCCCAAGGGCTCTTCACTTGAGCAGGACATGCTCAACCCGCGGCGGCTCACAAAGCCGCAAGTCCGGCGGCCCGGCGCGACGGACTGGCAGGACATTTCGTGGGATAGCGCCCTCGACGAGATCGCACATTGGACCAAGAAAACCCGCGATGCGACGTTTGTGGAGAAAGACGCGAATGGCCGCACCGCGAACCGCTGCGAAGGCATCTCGTTCATCGGCGGCTGCACGGATACAAATGAGTTCAATTTTCTGGCTGTGAAAGCCATGAGGGGTCTGGGCTTGGTGTATTTAGAAAACCAAGCCCGTGTTTGACACGGCCCCACGGTCTCAAGTTTGGGACCAACGTTCGGACGCGGGGCGATGACCAATGGCTGGATCGACATCAAAAACACCGACATGATGTTGATCATGGGCGGGAATCCCGCCGAGAACCATCCCTGCGGATTCAAGTGGGCGATGGAGGCCAAACGCAACCGCAACGCTAAGTTGATTTCCGTAGACCCGCGATTCACTCGCACATCCGCCACCGCCGACCTGTTCCTGCAAATCCGCGCTGGCACGGACATTGCGTTCCTTGGCGGCCTGATCCGCTACGCGATCGAAAACAACCGGATCGCCAAAGAGTACCTCGTCAATTACACGAACGCCGCTTTCATCGTCAAGGAAGGCTTCAAGCTTCCTGAGGACGGCCTATACTCCGGATTCAATTCCGCAGCGAGCACGTACGATAAATCCACCTGGAATTATCAGGAAGGCGGTGACTTCAGCGGCCAGCCGCACGCGGCGGCCCCTCCTGCACACGCAGCGCCCGCTAGCGACGCGCAACCGGCCGCGCCAGCGCCTCCGCCCCTACTGCCGCCAAATGTCGCCTACGACCTGACGCTTCAGCATCCGCGCTGCGTGTTTCAATTGATGAGGCAACAGTACTCGCGCTACACGCCCGAGCTCGTCGAGCGCATTACGGGCATCCCGAAGGACCAGTACCTGAAGGCCGTCGACCTATTCACTTCCGTCCGCAGAGACGGCGACACGAAGAAGGTCGCGACGATTATCTACGCCGTCGGTTGGACGCAGCACACCTTCGGAACGCAGATTATTCGCACCGCCGCCATGATTCAACTTTTGCTCGGGAACGTCGGCCGCGCCGGCGGCGGCGTGAATGCGCTGCGAGGCCATTCGAACATTCAGGGCGCCACGGACATGGGTGGCCTGGCGGACGGCATGCCTGGATATTTGAAAGTGCCAACTCCCGCGGACACGGACCTGGCGGCGTTCTTGAAACGGACAACGCCGACAGCTTCGAAGCCCGGACCCTGGGATTCGTTCAACTATTACTCAAACACGCCGAAATTCATGGTCTCGTTGCTGAAGGCGTTCTACGGCGATGCAGCGACGAAGGAAAACGGCTTTGCGTATGATTACTTTCCCAAAGTGGACCGCGATTACTCGTGGACCCACATTTGGGACGACATGTACAACGGCAAGGTGAAGGGCATGATCGCCTTCGGAATGAACGGCGTGATGATCGGGCCGGACACGAACAAGAACATCAACGCGCTGAAGAAGGCCGACTGGCTGGTGGTGGGCGAGATTTATCCAGACGAGACCAGCGAGTTCTGGAAGGCTCCGGGAATCACGGCTGACGAGCAGAAAACCATCAACACCACGGTATACCGCTTGCCGTGCGCTGGGTTTGCTGAAAAAGACGGCAGCATGACGAACTCGGCGCGCTGGGTGACTTGGAAATATGCCGCAGTTCCGCCTCCGGGAGAAGCGCGGCTCGACCAGGATATCCTGGCGCAGATTTTCCTGCGCGTCCGCGACCTCTACAAGAAAGAAGGCGGCAAATTCCCTGACCCCATTCTGAATCTGAGCTGGGCATATGCGGACTCCGCTCACCCGCCCCTTGCCCAAGTGGCGATGGAGCTGAACGGGAAAGCACTGGCGGACTTGACGGATCCAGCCACGGGCCAAGTGATCAAAGCAGGGCAGCAGTTACCCGGGTTTGCCTGGCTCAAGGACGACGGCACCACCATGTGCGGCAACTGGATTTACTCGGGTTCCTGGACCGAAGCGGGACCCCAGATCCAGAAGCGCGGCACGGAAGACCCCTCCGGCATGGGCGTTTTTCCCAACTGGTCGTGGTCGTGGCCTGCCAACCGGCGCGTTCTCTATAACCGCGCTTCCTGCAATCCGGACGGCAAGCCGTGGGATGCGGAGCGCAAGCAAGTCTGGTGGAACGAGGCCGCGGGAAAATGGGCCGGCAACGATGTGCCTGACTTCAAGCCAGACTCCCATCCAAAAGATCACATGGGCCCCTTCATCATGAACCCGGAAGGCGTGGGACGATTGTTCGCTCCCATCGGAGTTCTGGCGGATGGTCCGTTCCCGGAACATTACGAACCGTTCGAAAGTCCCACCAAGAATCTGTTGCATCCGGATCAGTCGACGAATCCCCTGGTGAAGGCGTTCAAAACGCCCTACGACAAGTTGGGATCACCGGAGGAATTCACCATCGTTTGCACCACCTACCGGCTAACCGAGCAGTATCACTATTGGACGAAAAATAATCCGATGAACGTCCAGTTGATTCCGGAGCCGTTCGTGGAAATTCCCGTGGAACTGGCGGAAGAAAAAGGTATTCGCGGAACAGACATGATCAAGGTAATCAGCGCGCGCGGAACGTATGTCGCCAAGGCATTCGTCACAAAGCGGCTGAAACCGATGATGATCGATGGCAAGAAGGTGTACCAGATCGGGTTGCCGATTCACCAGGGATTCCGCGGAATCACCGAGGATGAAGGCAGAGACGCGCGCACGCCGGCAAATTTGCTTACGCCGGCGGTAGTTGATCCGAACGCCCACACCCCGGAATCCAAGGGCTTCCTCGTAAGAGTCGAGAAAGCGTAGAGAGCGGACCATGAGCCAGGCGGGAACGGAAATAATCAGGGTTTCAGGCCACGCCGGTAGCGTCCCAGGCGCTGGGCTGAACCGGGAATTCCAGGTCTGCAAGTTGATCGACACCACGACGTGCATCGGTTGCAAAGCGTGCGAAGTCGCGTGCCTCGAATGGAATGGGTACCCGTTCACCGAGACCTCGTTCAACAATTCGTATCAGACCATGCCTGATACCGCATGGAATTACTGGAACCTGATCCGTTTCAACGAATACGAGCACCCCGATCACGGTTTGATGCTGCTGATGCGCAAGGATCAGTGCATGCACTGCGAGGAACCCGGATGCCTCGAAGCATGTCCGGCCGACGGCGCCATCGTGCAATACGCGAACGGCATCATCGATTTTCAGCAAGAGCACTGCATCGGTTGCGGCTACTGCATGACCGGCTGCCCGTTCAACATCCCAAAATTCAGCCCCGCGGCGCGCAAGGTGTTCAAATGCACGCTGTGCAATGACCGCGTGTCGGTGGGGCTCGAACCGGCTTGCATCAAGGCGTGCCCCACCGGCTGCCTACATTTTGGGACGAAGCCGGAAATGAAGGAACTGGCTGAAACGCGAGCCGCCCAACTGCGCGACGTCTCGGGCTTCTCCAACGCGGGCGTATACGATCCATCGGGCGTGGGCGGAACGCACGTGATCTACGTGCTGCACGACGCGACGAGGACTGAGGAATATGGCGGTTTGCCTGCCAATCCGCGCATTCCGTGGACCGTGCAGGTTTGGAAGAAGCCCCTGAAATGGCTGGGGAATTTCGCGATCATTGGCGGCTTGCTCGGCGTCTTCGTTCACTATCTGCGTTTCGGGCCTAAGATAATCGAAGGCGACGACGACAAGCTTACTCCAACCCCGAGACCGTCCGAGGAACCCGGCGAGGGAGGGAAAAAATGAGCGACGGTTATATCCTCCCCAGCGGGCGGGTGCTCCGATACCCGTTTCACGAGCGTCTGATCCATTGGATGGCGGGCATTTCCTACCTGTATCTTTTGCTCACCGGCTTGGCCTTCTGGT
Organism: uncultured Acidobacteriota bacterium; assembly: GCA_963737205.1. GTDB lineage: Bacteria > Acidobacteriota > Terriglobia > Acidiferrales > UBA7541 > Palsa-295. The sequence goes on from CAVTRV010000002.1 coordinate 360,239, forward strand.
CTCCTTGGCTATTCTGGCTGGCGGTCGTCGTGGGTGGAGGAACGGTGGCGCGGGAACTGCACCCTTGGTTCGGCCTGGTCTTCGTCGCCGCGGTGCTGCTGATGTTCCGCATGTGGGGAAGGCAAATGCACGAGACGGAAGTGGACAAGCAGTGGTGGGATGCCCTGCCTCACTACGTCCGAAACGAAGACGAGCAGGTCCCTACCGCGGGGCGATTCAACGGAGGACAGAAGCTGCTGTTCTGGGGCTTTTTCTGGTGCGGCATTTTGCTGCTTCTCACCGGACTCGTTCTGTGGTTTCCGAATTGGATTCCCTGGAGCCTTCGTTTCCTGCGCTACATCGCCGTCATCGTGCACGCCTCGGCGGCGCTCATCACCATTGGTCTCTTCATCATCCATGTGTATATGGGAACGGCGATGGAGCGAGGCGCGTTCGGCTCCGTGATTCGAGGCGACGTTTCCGCGAATTGGGCCAAGCGGTATCACGGCATTTGGTACAACCAGATCGCGCGTGATCCGAACGCTCGGAAATGAGAACAAGCAAGTGGGACGCGCGTATCCGGCGCGCGCACGAATTGGCCACCACGTATTCTTTTGCCGCCGAAGGTCTCCGGTTCTACGAACGGATCGCTCAGTTTCAAAAATCGCTCTACTCGGATCTCGATTCACAATCAGTTTCGGATCCCGCGATCGCATCGTTGGCCCCGTCACTGACAATGTCGCGTGCGGACCTGGATTTTATTTTCTTGCTCCCGCGCTTTCGTGCGCTGCTTTCTGTGATTGAAGCAAATGGCCCAGCTCGTTTAGCGTCCTCTGCGAGCGGGCTTCGCGCTCAAGGCGCGCAACGCTGGCGGGATGTTCTGGCTGCGTTCTGGCAGACAGGTCCCGGCGTTCCGGACGATCTATCGACGGCGGAAAGCCTGATGGCGTGGATTTTCTTGCAGCCGTATGCGGAATATCTTGCGGATCATTCGCCGCGGATTCCACCGGGCGCGGCGCCGTCTACATGCCCCTTTTGCGGCAGCAAACCGCAGGTGGGAGCGCTTCGCCAGGAAGGCGACGGCGGCAAGCGTTTCTTGATTTGCGCGCTCTGCGGAACGGACTGGGAGTATCGCCGCATCGTTTGCCCCTCTTGCGGCGAAGAAGATCCTCGCAAGCTCGCCGTCTACACCGCCGACGAGTTCAAGCACGTCCGCGTCGAGGCTTGCGACACATGCCACTCCTACATAAAGACGGTGGATCTGACGAAGGACGCTCGCGCAGTTCCCGCCGTGGATGAACTCGCCACCATTCCCCTGAATCTTTGGGCCGCCGAACACGGCTACGGAAAATCACAGACAAATCTGCTCGGAATCTAGCTCCCGAACCGCATCGACGTATTCTGCCGGGCCTGCCCGTTCAACCTCTTCCATCTGTTTTCCCAAGGCACGGCATCAGTTTATCCGGGAAGAGAAAAGTACGTTTGGCCAGCTCGGAGGCGAGCGTTTCCTCGCGGTAGTATTTCTTCAGCACGTTATCTTTCCAATTCAAGAGGTCTGGGTTGCCGGCTGCGAATTCCTCCCACACTTGCTGATGTCCCGTTCGAGCCATCCGCTCCCGTATCAACAGGACAAAGGCCCAGGTGATGGTCTCGCTGTAGAGGTTGGGCCTGCCGTTCGCAGCGGCGAATCTTGCCAGCGAAGTGGAGAAACGCTGAAGGGCCTCCAACACCGGATATCGGCACAGATACAGGAATGCCACTCTCACATGATCCTGGTGGTGAAAACCCGAGTTCGGCAGCGTGCACCCTTCGAACCGTTCGAGCAACTCATTGTCAGTCATGCGCTGCCTCCCGTGTTGCGGTGTCATGATTCGTCATGCTTACCACCGCAGCCATGCTGTAGACGACCAGCGCCCCAATGTCGTGCTGCCCATGCAGGAAGTGCAGGGCCGCGGCAAACGCAAAAATCACGATCAGAGCGTAGCCGCCGATAACACTGGTCAAAGGCACTAGAAAGAGAATCGCAGCGATGATTTCGGTGCCCGAAAGCGTTAGCCGTACCCACTGCGGAAGTCCGATTTTCGCAAAATGCTGGATCGCCGCAGGTGAAAAAGCCTCTTGGAATGATTCAATCAACACCACCAACCCCAAAGTCCACCGTAGTGCGGGAACCGCAAACCTCCTGAGATTCGGATTCATTTGTTGTGTTTCTCCCTTCTCTGAGAATGATCCGCTTTAGCCTCGGTCAGGTGATGGCTTGCCCTCGAGTCGAGGTCGAGACCGTAGAATTTCTTGAGATCCCGTATGCGGCGCAGAGACTCCGCATGGAAAGGGCACTTCCCGTCAAACGCGTGCAAAACGATCCCTTCCAAAAGGTCGCCGAGAGATAAATCGTTGTACTCCGCGAATGCCTTCAGCACTTTCAGCAGCCTCTTTTCCATGCGAACGCCCGTCTGCACGCGTTCCACCAGATGCTGTCCCTCGGCCGCCATAAAACGCCTCCCTACACCTGGTACCATGTTACCATGGTACATAGGAGCTTGCAAGAACAACTGGGAACAGACGGATTGACGCTGCTTCGGTCGATCCACTCCGCGGCCACACGTGGGTACTTCATCATCGGAACATTTCGATTTCGAACGGAGGACATGAATGGAAAACACGCGGCAGAGCGTTTCGTCGCTGCTTGGCGGCGCCCTCTGCAAGTGCATTGGCCGATTCTGCTAGTGACGCGCGCTCATCGTTCGACTTAGAATATCTGTTAGAACTCACCACGGAGGAAAAAGAGATGACCGACGCAGCACAGCAACCAGCCAAGGACAGCGCGAAACCACAGGCCTTCGCCGCGAAAGCATTCGCAGCGCAGAGCGCTTCGTCCAGCCTGGCGCCGCACACCATTCAGCGCCGCTCTCCGCGCCCTCAAGACGTCCAAATCGAAATTCTTTTCTGCGGCGTTTGCCATTCCGACCTGCATCAGGTTCGCAACGAATGGGAATCGGTGATGCCCACCGTGTACCCCTGCGTGCCGGGACACGAAATCGTCGGCCGCGTCGTCAAAGTCGGCAGCGCCGTCAAGAAATTCAAGGAAGCTGATATGGCGGCGGTCGGTTGTTTGGTGGACTCTTGCCGCACCTGCGCCAACTGCCGCGCTGGAGAGGAGCAATACTGCATCCCCGGCTTCACGTTGACCTACAACTTCCCAGACCAGTTTCTCGGCGGCGTCACGTACGGCGGCTATTCGGACAGCATCGTGGTTGACGAAGCTTACGTCGTCCGTGTGCCGAATGGCTTGGACCCCGCTGGCGCCGCGCCACTTCTCTGCGCCGGCATCACCACCTATTCGCCGCTGCGCAATTGGAATATCGCCAAAGGACACAGGGTCGGCATCGTCGGCTTGGGCGGACTGGGTCACATGGGCGTGAAATTTTCCCACGCCTTTGGCGCCCACACCGTGCTCTTCACCACGTCCCCCAACAAAACCGCCGATGCTCTCCGCCTCGGCGCTGACGAAGTCGTGATTTCGAAAAACGAAGCCGAGATGCTGAAGCACGCCGGCACCTTCGATTTCCTCCTCGATGCCGTTTCCGCGGACCACGATCTGAACGCCTATCTCCAGCTGTTGAAGCTCGACGGCACGATGGTCCTGGTGGGCGCCCCATCGCAACCAGCTCCCGTCGCGGCGTTCAATCTGCTTATGAAGCGCAGGCGCCTCGCTGGTTCTGCGATCGGCGGATTACGCGAGACTCAGGAAATGCTGAATTTTTGCGCCGACCACGGCATTGTCTCGGATATCGAGATGATTCCGATTCAGCAGATCAACCAAGCCTACGAACGTCTGCTCAAGAGCGACGTAAAGTACCGCTTCGTCATCGACATGGCTTCGTTGAAGTAAGCCGCGCGGCGAAGTTCCACTTCGGTGCCGTAGATCGCAGGGACTGGATCTCGGGGGCCCCGCTCCCATGCACGTCAATGTGCTTTTATCGGACATCCGGATGGACCCTTTCTGCGTACTTACAGTGAGGGCTCAAAAGCGGGGAGATTAAGATGGCTTCCTTCGACAACAAATTCGACAAAAAAGACGACGCGGCTCCGAGTGCGATCCCGCGCCGAACGTTCTTGATCGGCGGCGGCGCCGCCGCCATAGGACTTGCATGGTGGTGCGTTCAGAGGCGCGAACCTCTGCACGCCGAAGCTGCGGCTGCGGGGCTTCCGAAAACGGTGAAGATCGTCGAGTTCACGGACGCCGGCCAGCGCAAAGACGCCGTAACTCTTCCCCGAACCATGAAAACCGAAGATGAATGGAAAAAGCAGCTCTCGCCCGAGTCGTTTGAAGTCACGCGCCACGCCGGCACCGAACGCGCCTACACAAACGAAAATCCGAACAATCACGCGAAGGGAGTGTTTCGCTGCATCTGCTGCGACACTGCCTTGTTCGATTCTAGCACCAAGTTCGAATCCGGCACCGGTTGGCCGAGTTTTTGGACGCCCATCGCGAAAGAGAACGTTCTGGAAACCTCCGACAGCAGTTTTGGAATGATCCGGACGGCGGTTTCTTGCCGGCTATGCGATGCGCATCTCGGGCATGTGTTCGATGATGGACCCCAACCCACGGGTCTGCGCTATTGCATGAATTCTGTGGCGATGAGATTCGCCAAGGCTTCATAGGAATGCTTAGCGAGCACCGAGTGGTGGCAGTTCTTAGCAATTATTCTGAGGAGACACAGCGATGAATCGCTTCGTGACCCTGGCATTGACCTTAGCTGTAGCCTTGCTGATTTGGTTCGGCGCAATGCGCCACAATGCGGCAAGCGCGGCCACCGCGCTTCCCGACCCGGCCGTGGACGAAACTCTAGCCGCGAAAAAAGGCCACGAAACGATTGTCGTCGCTGGCGGATGCTTCTGGGGAATTCAAGCCGTCTTCGAGCACGTGAAAGGCGTGACGCGAGCGACTTCCGGTTACTCTGGTGGCACGGTGAAAAATCCGGATTACGAAGAGGTCAGCAGCGGCGCGACGGGACACGCCGAGTCCGTGGAGATTGTCTACGACCCTTCGCAGATCACTCTGGGGACGCTGCTGAAAGTGTTCTTCTCTGTGGCGCATGATCCCACGGAGCTAAATCGACAGGGTCCGGACTCGGGCACGCAGTATCGCTCCGCGATCTTCTTTGCGAACCAGGATCAGCAGCGAATCGCGCAGGCCTACGTGGACCAGCTCAATCAGGCCAAGCTTTTCTCGCGCCCGATCGTCACGCAGATCGCTCCTCTAACCGGCTTTTACCGAGCCGAGGATTATCACCAGGACTACGCCACCCACAATCCGAACAGCCCCTACATCGCGATGTTTGACCTGCCTAAGGTGAAACATCTTCAGCAGGAATTTCCCAGCCTCTACGTCACATACCGCTGAGAGATTTGGCCGCGCTCTGAGCCTGGCGCGGTTCGGTGATTGAAGTACTGGTCGGGGCGTGGAGATTTGAACTCCAGACCTCCTGCGCCCAAGGCAGGCGCGCTACCAGGCTGCGCTACGCCCCGACGTGAATTGTCCCGATGAAGCAGGATGTTATTCTAGCGTAGTTTCGAACTTTCCTTCCACAGCACGGCGCAAGCGACTTTCTCGAATTCAGTTTCCCTTTGACATGAGCCCCGAGGAGAGTTTCACTCTAGAATACAGAACAGACGAAACGTGGAGGACTGAGGATGAGCGAGGTTCGGGTTCTAGTTGGTACGCGCAAGGGGGCGTTCATCTTGACGTCCGATGGAAAGCGTCAGCGATGGGACATCACCGGCCCTCACTTCGCCGGCTGGGAGACGTATCACCTGAAGGGCTCTCCCGCCGATCCAAATCGCCTCTATGCGTCGCAATCTACCGGTTGGTTCGGGCAACTCATACAACGCTCCAACGACGGCGGGAAGACTTGGGAGGCAGTTGGCAACAAATTCGTGTACGACGGCGTTCCCGGCACCCATCAGTGGTACGACGGCACGCCCCATCCCTGGGAATTCAAGCGAGTCTGGCATCTTGAGCCGTCGCTCACCGATCCGGACACAGTCTACGCCGGGGTTGAGGACGCTGCGCTGTTCCGCTCGACGGATGGCGGGCAAAACTGGCACGAACTTTCTGGTTTGCGCGGCCATGGCTCAGGGCCGCACTGGCAACCAGGGGCCGGCGGGTTGTGCCTGCACACGATCGTTCTGGATCCGAGCCATCCTGACAGGATGTTCATCGCCATCTCGGCTGCGGGCGCTTTCCGCACCGACGACGCGGGCAAAACGTGGCGGCCCATCAACCGCGGACTGCACTCCCAGCAGATCCCGGACCCGGCTGCTGAAGTCGGCCACTGCGTTCACCGAATCGCGATGCACCCCTCGCGGCCGGACGTCCTGTTCATGCAGAAACACTGGGATGTCATGCGCACCGACAATGGCGGCGATTCCTGGCAGGAAGTAAGCGGCAACTTGCCCACTGATTTTGGCTTTGTGATTGACGTTCACGCCCACGAACCCGAAACCATCTACGTCGTCCCGATCAAGAGCGACTCGGAGCACTTTCCCCTCGACGGAAAGTTGCGCGTCTATCGCAGCCGCACCGGCGGAAACGAATGGGAGGAACTCGCGAAGGGTCTTCCGCAACGCGACTGCTACGTCAATGTGTTCCGTGACGCGATGGCTGTGGATTCGCTCGATTCGTGTGGCGTGTATTTCGGCACGACGGGCGGACAGGTGTACGCGTCGTCCGATGCCGGAGATAACTGGACCGCCATCGTACGAGATCTTCCCGCCGTGCTTTCCGTTGAGGTCCAGACGCTCTCATGATTCGCGTCGTGCTTCCCGCGCATCTTCGCACGCTGGCACGCGTCGGCGCCGAGGTGCAAATCACTGTGGAAGGTCCGGTCACGCAGCGATCGATCCTCAACGCACTCGAGGCCAGCTATCCGATGCTGCGCGGAACGATCCGCGACCACGTCACACAAGAGCGACGCCCGTTCCTGAGGTTCTTCGCGTGCGCTGAGGACTACTCGCACGAACCGCCCGATACCCCGCTGCCCCGTGCTGTCGCCGCAGGTGCAGAGCCCTTTCTCATCATTGGCGCCATTGCTGGAGGCTAGTGGCTTAGCAAACCGCTCGCTGCTCTCCGCGTGTTATTCGCCTGCGCTCCCATGCGTAGTACCATTGAGAGCGTAAATGACCTCCACCAACGGATTCGCCATCCGCACGAACTCAGTCTCCCGGCACTACCAAATGGGCGGCTCACTCGTCCGAGCCGTAGACGGCGTCTCGATCGACATTCGCAAGGCGGAATTCGTGGCGTTGCTCGGCAGTTCTGGTTCCGGCAAATCCACTCTCCTTAACCTGATGGCCGGCCTCGACCGCCCCACGTCCGGCGCCATCTTTGCCCACGATCGCAATCTCGCGGATATGACCGCCGACGAACTCGCCCAACATCGCAGCCACACCATCGGCATCGTCTTTCAGGCTTTCAATCTCCTCCCGCGAATGACGCTCGAAGAAAACGTCGAGCTTCCGCTCCGCCTCGCCGAGGTCGATCGCAGTGAACGCGCCGCGCGTGTTCGCGAAGCCGTCGGGCGCGTTCATCTCGAACCGCGTCTTACTCATCGGCCCGCGGAGATGTCCGGTGGCGAGCAGCAACGCGCGGCGCTCGCTCGGGCGCTTGTGAATCGCCCCACCATTCTTCTCGCTGACGAGCCCACCGGGAACCTCGACAGCGCCACCGGCGACGAAATCATGATCTTGTTGCGCGAAATCAACGAATCCCTCGGCATGACCATCGTCATGGTGACGCATGAACGCCCACGTGCCGAGCGTTTCGCCCATCGCTTGCTTCAAATGAAAGACGGAAAATTGGTGAGTGACGGAGCGTCGACATGAAGATTCGCGATCTTACGGAATTGGCCGCTCGCAATCTTCGCGAGGCGCTGCTTCGAAATTCCCTCACCACCCTAGGCATTGCCGTCGGCGTGGCTTCACTCGTCGCAATGGTCTCACTGGGCGTGGGCTTGCAGGAATTGGCCAGCAAGCGCCTTTCTAGCTCCGGCCTGTTTGATGCCGTCTTCGTCAGCCCGAAGATGAACGACCGTGGCTTTGGCCGGCCGCCTCGCCAGACGGCCGGGTCCCCGGCAGAAGATCGTCCACTCGACGAAGACGCGCGCCAGCAAATGACCAAGCTGCCCAACGTCGTCGAGGTGTATCCCGAAATTCGCTTCAGCACAGAAATTCTGTATGACAGCAACTCCTACATGACGATGGTCGCCGGAATTCCCGACTCGGCGCGCAATGGCGGCGCTTTCGACGGAATGAAGGGTTCATTTTTCTCGAGTCCCGATGCCGACGAAGCAATCCTGCAGATCGACTTCGCGAAACAGCTTTCGGACAAACCTGACTCGCTGATCGGGAAGGAAATCACGATTCGATACGCCGAGCGCCAAGCTATCCCGCCGGACAATTCGTCAAAGACCGCTGCAAATCCGCCGGCAAAAAATGCTGCCGGGGGTGCGACGACGAGTGCCGCCACCGATTCAGGACTGTCGGCCGGCTTCAATGTGATACCGCGGCAAGCGAAGCTTCGCATCGTGGGAATCGTCGAAACCGAGCCCGCCGCCGGCTTCGGAGGTTTCGGCCGAGGCCGCGTCTTAATCCCGGAAGGCCCGGCGCAAAAACTCAGCGCAGCACAGCAGAACGATCTGCGCGACATCTTGCGCGCCAGCTCGGGCAACAGATCGAGTGGGCATGCGTACGCCAGCCTCACTGTGCGCGTGAAAAGACCCGCTGACGTGCAAGCCACCGAAGACGCCGTCAAAGCGATGGGCTTTTCCGCATTTTCGCTTCTCGACGCAAGCAAGAATCTGCGGCTCGTTTTCAGCGTCTTTGACGCGATCCTCGCTCTTTTCGGCAGCCTCGCGCTGATCGTCGCGTCGCTCGGTATCATCAATACGCTCGTGATGGCCATTCTCGAGCGTCGCCGCGAAATCGGCGTGCTCAAGGCCCTCGGCGCATCCGATGGCGACGTCCGCAAACTGTTTTTCGCCGAGGCTGGCGCGATGGGATTGGTCGGCGGAATCCTTGGCGTCTTCATCGGCTGGCTCATCGGCCGCGGCCTGACCCTCGGTACCAACATCTATCTGCGGCGCCAGGATCTGCCTGACATTCAAATCTCGTCCGTGCCCTGGTGGATGGTCGCAGCAGCGATCGCGTTCTCCATCGCCGTAAGCCTCGCCGCGGGACTCTATCCTGCGTCTCGCGCAGCGAAGCTGAACCCGGTGGAAGCTCTTCGTTATGAGTAGCTCCCTGGGAACCCTTCCCGAACCTTCGGGATCCCGATTGGCGGGTTTTGGCTTTGATGTCATCCCGCTGGCCCTGAACGCGGTCGGAGGGAACCCGGCCGCGTCTTCTGCGGATGGCGGTGAGGGAACTGCTTTCTCTTTCGGTCGTCTTTCGTTCTTCACATTAGCCCTTCTCTTCATCTTTTTTTTCGCGCCGCCCGTCCGCGCTCAAGGCCGCGCCGAATGTCGTTCCGCTCCCAGCAAAATCCTCGGCCGTCCGGTTCCCTACTGCGTGATTCTGCCCCCGAGCTACGATTCGCAGCCGCCGCAACATTACCCGGTTCTCTATTTCCTTCACGGCCTGGGAGGAAGCTCGCAATCGTTCGTCGATTCGGGCGGATTTAACGCAGTGGAAGACTTGTGGCAGCAGAAACAGGTCAAGGAATTCTTGATCGTCACGCCGGACGCCGGCCGAAGCTTCTACGTCAATTCTCGCGACCGCCGCGTCCGCTACGAGGATTTTTTCATTCGCGAATTCATTCCCTACATCGAAAGCCACTATCGCATTCGCGCCGGCCGAGGCGATCGTGGCATCTCCGGCGTCTCGATGGGAGGCTACGGCGCCCTGCGCTTTGCTTTTCGCTATCCGGAGTTATTCGGGTCGCTCAGCGCACACAGCGCCGCGCTCGTCGAGAAGTCACCGATCGCGGGCATGTCCGGCGCGCAGGAAATGGGAATTTCGCGATTCCTCGGCTCGGCTTTCGGCGTACCATTCGACCCGGCCTACTGGCAGCGCGAAAACCCTTTTACAATCGTGCGCAACAGCCCACGCCCGGCGTCGCTGCAGATTTACTTCGATTGCGGCACCGACGACAACTACGGATTCAACGCCGGCGCGCAGGCCTTCCACGATCTGCTCGTCGCGCGCAAAATCCCCCACGAATTTCACCTCTATCCCGGCGCCCACGACTGGTCCTATTTCGCCGCCCACCTCCCCGCCTCTCTCGAATTCCACTCCCGCGCATTCGATTCCAGCCGCTGACCACTAGGATTAATCTTTTGGGTCGTATACAGGGCCAACAATGTCGCCGTGAATCTGAATGGTGCCGGCCATCGAGCCAGTCCACTTTTTCTCTTGCGGCGGCGCCGATGGAGGCACAACCTCCGCGACTGGCTTCCCAAATTTGGTGACACGGATTGGCCGACGCGTCTTCCGGACCCGCTCCAGAACGGCGAGGCAGGTAGCCTTGAACTTCGAAATGGCGATTTCTTCCATACTAGGGCCTCCTTTCTCCAAGTTCGTTTGTACCATGAAACTCTCCGTGCCCTCCCGCCTGTCTCCGTGTCCTCTGTGTTAATGTTTCGCTTCTTTTCAAATCTGAAATTTCACATTTCAAATGCATCTTCGAACCATGATGCCGACTGAAGTAAACTTCCCGCGCGAACCGGAACGGACGTGGAGGGTTTCTCGATGACGAAATGCAACGTCGTAAGTCTCTGTGCGGCGGTGGTTTTCCTGGCTACCTCGTTGGCTCTTGCAGGAGCGCGACAGGAACCCGAACGCGTCAAGCCCATCTCGCCGCCCACCACTCCCCTGCCGCCCGAAGCGGAGTCGCGCGACGTCACGCGCTTTTCTTTCATCGCCTATGGCGACACGCGAGGCCGCCGCGACGGAATCGCCATTCAGTACGACCACTCGATGCTCGTCGATTCCATGCTGGCGCAAATCAAGAAGCTCCAGGGCACGCCCTACCCCGTTCGTTTCGTCCTGCAGTCGGGCGACGCGGTGCTCCGCGGCGTGGACGCGCATCAATGGAACGTCAGCTTCGTGCCCGTCATCAATCGCCTCACCGCCGAAGCCGGCGTCCCCTATTTTCTCGCGCCCGGCAACCACGACGTCAGCGACGCTCTCACCGCCGACGCGCCCGAACGCCAAGCGCCGCTGCGAAATTATCTCGAAGCCGTTTCGCAATTGATTCCGCCGGACGGTTCGCCGCGCCGCTTGTCCGGCTACCCCACCTATTCGTTCGGCTACGGCAACACGTTCGCGATCGCCTTCGACGCCGACATCGCCGGCGACGAAAAGCAATTCCAGTGGGTGAGAGGCCAGCTCGAAGGCCTCGACCGCGCGCGCTACGTCAACGTGATCGCCTTCTGCCATCAAGCGCCATTTTCTTCCGGGCCGCACGGCGGCCCCACCATCGAGCCGCAAACCATCAGTCTGCGCGAACGCTACATGCCTCTTTTCAACGCCCACCATGTGCGCGTCGTGATCTCCGGCCACGAACATCTCTTCGAACATTGGGTGGAGCACTATTCCGATTCGAGCGGTCCGCACCGCATGGATTTGGTCGTCTCGGGAGGCGGCGGCGCGCCCATTTACACCTACTCGGGCGAGCCCGATCTCACCGAGTATTTGAAGGCCAACGCAGCCAACAAAGTCACCCTCGACCACTTGGTCAGGCCCAGCGTCGATCGCGGCCAGAACCCGTATCACTACCTTCTCGTCCGCGTCGCCGGGGAAAAACTCGACATGGAAGTCCTCAGCGTCGACTGGGGCACGGGCTTCGCCCCCTACCGCAGCAACAAAGTGGGCTTGCAGGACCAGTGAGAAAGCAGTGGCGAGTGACGAGTGACGGGAGTTGCGGTAAGTCGAGTCACAATTCGGCGGGTTCGGCCTACGCGACAGAGGCATCGGAGGCGACAGCCTGGGATACCCGGTAAGTCTGTAAGGAATGAATTTGCTACGCCTTAATCTTGCAGGATCGATTTTCTTGGGGATCGCCGCCACGTGCGCGATCATTTCGGGCTTGTTTATTTTCGTCGAAATTGGAGAAATCAATCGAAAGCTACCGGAAAGCCAGCAGATTTCCTACTTCGGAATGCATCCGGCAAAAATGAGCAGCATAAAGGAACAGTATGAACGTTTGTGCCCGTCAGGGAACGCCGAAATGTGGCGCGTTATCTTCCAGACCGCGATGTTCGTATTCTTGGGGCTGGCGGCGATAGCCGCCGGTGCATTTCATTAGCAGTCCTTCACGCCTCACGCCATCTCAGTCGGCGTTGCCGGCCTTCCCGCGCGCGCCCGGACGCGGGAACGTAGCAAATCAAAAGGCGGCGGTTGATCCGCGCGGGGGAGAATTGACGCAGAGCGTTTCGTGGTCAAAAAAAATGGCCGGGGGCTTTGGCTGAGGGACCCAAGCCGCCCGGCCGTTTCCTACCCATCTCCGCAGGGTCTGGGTAAGAAATCTGAATTAAGAAACTGTTGAGCGCGGTGATGCCGCAAAACGCGGCACGCTTAGACGCAGAGTTCGCCCGCGCGCATAAACTCGTAACGTTCGATCGCTGCCGCGACGCCCACATCGCCTGAATGTTCAGGGCTGCTGCGCAGGACGCGTCCCAGGCAGCGCACGCGGACAGGGCCCGCCTGCGTGAGCTCGTGCGGCAAAGTCATAACGATCTCGACTGGAGCACCGCTCCTAAGTCCTTTCGGGAGATGAAAATAGAGTCCGCGAGAACTCACTTCGCGCGATTCCGTGAGAGCTTCTCCCACTACAAGTTCGTCCGTCCAACGGACGGTGAGCGGCAAACGCATTAGGAAACGCCGCGAAGCACGTCGCTCTTTTAGAGCCACAGGACACCTGCCTCCGATACAGCCTTCTAAGTTCCTCGTTAGAGTACGTTTGCGAGCATTTTCAACCTATAGAGCGATAGCTCCAATTCTGGGGGTTGTTTTTGGTACGGAGGTACTGGGGCGAAGCCGGGAGAAAGGCGAAACTCTGCCACAGAGGCGCAGAGACACAGAGAAAGACAAAACCTTGCCAACCACAGATAAACACAGATGAACACTGATGAAGGCGAAGGCAGAGAGAAAGCAAGAAACGGCCCGCACGTCTGGCAGCTAGGCGATGGCAGCTTTGCGGAAGGCGCTTAGGATGTCGGGGAGGGTGAGGACGCCTTCGAGTTTGCCGAGGTCGCCGCGGTTGACGACGGGAAGGACAGGCCAGTCGCCGGCCCAGCGCATCACCTCTTCGAGCGGCTCGTCGGGAAAAATCATGGGCAGCGGACCTTTGAAATCGACGTTGGCAGCCGTGTATGGCGTGCCCGCGTCCGTGTCTGGGGCTCCGGCCGCGCAGAGTTTTAGCAGGTGGTTGGGGTCGAGCAAGCGCCATTCGCCCACCTTCACGCGAAGCAGCACCACACTGTCGCCTTCGGAGGCGAAAAGCCGCGCGATTTCAATGACGGAGTCGGCGGGCTCGACGATGATGGCTGCGTCGGGACGCATCGCGTCGTCGACGACCAATGCGACTTGCTCGCGGCGCTCCTCGATCGAGGGGAGCAAGAGGCCGTCCTGGCGAGAAAGCATGTCGAAGAGCGGAAGCTTCTGATACTGGCGCGAGATGAGGTAGGCGACCAGCGTGGAAATCATGACCGGCAAAATTGCGGTGTAATTGCCGGAAAGCTCGATGACCATGAACACCGAAGTGATCGGCACGCGAAGGAAGCCGGCGAAAAACGTTCCCATGCCGACGAGCGCGAACGTGCCGATGGTGCCGGTGAGCGCGGGAAAGAAATGCTGCTCGATGGAGCCCACTGCGCCGCCGAGCATCGCTCCGATGAAAAGCGAGGGAGCGAACATTCCGCCGGGCGTGCCGCTGAGAAAGGAAAAGCCAGTGGCCAGGATTTTCAGCGCCGCCAGAAGGATCAAAAGCTTCCAGGTGAATTGGCCGTGCATGGCTTCGTCGATGACGGCGTAGCCCGCGCCCAGAACTTGCGGAAATCTGATGGCGATCAACCCGACCATGAGCCCCGCCGCGGCAGGCTGGAAATATTGTGTCCAAGTGGGAAGAGCCTGAAGGCGAGGGCGCGCGTAGGCGATCCACTTCAAGAAGCCGAGCGAGGCGATGCCTCCGACGACGCCGAGCACGACGTAGGCGAGAACTTCCCAGGCATGCGCCAGCTGAAACGGCGGAACGCGGAAAAGCGATTCCTTGCCAAGAAAGCTGCGCATCGTGACGACGCTCGAGACGGCGGCGAGGACGATGGCGCCGAGAACGCCCGCGCTCCAGGTGCCGATCACTTCTTCGATAACGAACAGCACGGCGGAAATGGGAGCGTTGAACGCGGCGGCGAGTCCCGCTGCCGCGCCGACGGGTGCGATGAGGCGAATCTTGCTCTGGGAGAGCTTTAGCTTTCTGCCGATCACCGACGCGATTCCCGCTCCCATGTGGAGCGACGGGTCTTCGGGGCCCAGCGAGTGTCCGCTGCCGATGGAGAGAGCGCAGGTGACAAATTTTGCGATGACGGCGCTGAACGGAATGTAGCCGTTCCGGACGTACACGGCGGCCTTGGTTTGGTTGACGCCGCTGCCGCGGGCTTGCGGGAACACGCGCAGGGCAAGCACCGCGACGACGAGGCCGCCGAGCGTCGGGGCGAGCAGCACGCGTAGGGGCGAAGGCGCGAGCGAAGAGCCAAGAAATGTGAAGCTGGTAAATTCGATGGCGATGCGGAAGCAAACAACCGCCATGCCCGAAAAAATGCCGATGAGCACAGCGAGCACGAGAAAGAGACGATCCTCGCCGATCGCGTACAACCAGCGCGCAAAGGATTCGCGGACAGAGGCGACCAGGCTCCGCGGAGTGTCGGTGCCCGCAGTGGATGGGGCGACTGCCGGCTGTCCCGCGCCGGTTGGAACGGAGACGGTTTCGCTCATTGGTCAGCACCCGTCTGCGATTGAGCGATTAACAGGAGGGCGCGATCGGCGGTGTCCTGAGGTTCTCCGCATCGGCGGGCCGCGGCGGTTTCCGCTTGAAACACCCATTGCATGGCAGCGTCAATCGCGGCAGGGTCTTGGGCGAGGGCTCGCTGGGTCCACTTCCCTTTCGCGGCTTCCACGCTGGCGTGCAATTCTTGCAATTGCGTGATGGGTGGCGTGGCAACGATTGGTTGGCCGATCTGCTGCGAGCATTCGGAGAGCCGCGATTCCGCGCGCGCAATCGCGGCAAGCGTGCGGCGCGCACGTTCGTCGCTGGATAGTTCGCGCGCAAACGGACTCTCGGCCTCGACGTCCCGGGCCTCGGCGAGAAGCGGGGAGACGTCCGGATCGGACTGCCTTTGCGGCGAAAGCTCATCGAAATAGGAGCGCGCGTGCGCGTACTGGCCCATTTGAAACGCGGCGATTCCGGCTCCGGCAAGCGCATCTTCGTCATGCTTCTGAACCGCGAGAATCGCCCGATAAGCATCCAGGGCCCGACTCCAGAGTCTTCCGCGAAGCAGCAGCGCGGCGGCAACCTTTTGGCTGTCGATGTCGCCGGCCGGGACGTCCTGCGCCAAGGCGATGATTTCCGGCTGCGCCTGGGCCACAGTGCTTCGCGCGAGCAAGTACTCGCACAGCTCGCGGCGGACGTTCCAACGCATCACCACAGGGTCGTGCTGCCACTCCCCATAGATCGCGCCGTGGTAGTACCGGAGCGCGTCGGGCATCGAGTTTTGGGCCGTGCGAGCGAGGTCGAGATTGATTTCGCCGTCGGCGGGAGACACCGTCAACAGGCTGAGCAAATAGGACTGCGCCTCATTCACGCGCCCTGCCAGCATCAGCGACTGCGCCAGATGCAACTGAAAGACCGGATTGCCGGGCGAATAAACGAGCGCGTTCCGGTAGTCGACGACTGCCTGAGCAGCGTCGCCGTTTTGAAAGTCGGTTTGGCCTTCGGCGAACCAATCATCGGCCAGGCTGTGCACCTTCTTGTGAAACAGCCGTGAAACGAGCGCTGTGAGAGCGAGGAGTACGAGCAACAAGACCAGACAGCTCAGAAGGACCGCAGAGCGCGGATACGCGCCGTTCAGATGGAGGGCGATGGACCGGGCCGCGGAAACCGGCGAAGGATTCTTAAGACTGGGTTCGGAATCTGGCGCGTTCATGTCGAGTCATAAACAGGATAATTCATCCGGGCGCGGGGTACCAAGGAAGTTGCACAAAATCTCTTAACCACTGATGAACACAGATGAACACTGGTGAAGACTTTGGACCGATTTACCGCAGAGGCCGCCCAACCAGATGGCAGGCAGGGGCTGAGGACGCTGAGAAGGCCGAAGTTTGGGTCCGGCGCAATTCTTCCAGAGCGACCAAGAACGAAAATGCCTGCTAACAAAATGTGGTGGTAGAACGTCTACCCTCAATGTAGAATCTGAAACCATGGACAAGACATCCTCGAATCGGCCGGGACTGCTCCAGGGTACGCTGGATATGTTGATTCTGCGCACTCTCCTCTTTGGGCCGGCCCATGGCCATCAAATCGCGAAACACATACAGCGGACCACCGAAGATTTTCTGCAAGTGGAGCACGGCTCGCTGTATCCGGCCTTGCATCGCATGAAACGCAAAGGTTGGATCGACTCGAAATGGGAGACGGCGAAAGACCGGAATCGCGAGTTTAAGTACTACCGGCTGACCACAGCAGGCAAAAGGCAGCTTGCCAGCGAGGAGTCACGCTGGAAGCAGTTAGTAGACGCTATCGCGCAAGTAATGCGGCCTGCGAGTGGAGAATCATGATGAGCTTCGGGAAATGGATTCGGTCGCGCTTCAGCGGACTCGCCGGCTCCGAAAAGCGGCGCGAAGACTTCGAGCGGGAGCTAGCATCGGATTTGGCGCTCGAGGCGGAAGAGCAAGCGGAGAGCGGCATGTCCAGTGACGACGCACAGTATGCGGCTCGCCGCGCTCTTGGTAACCCCACTTTGATCGCGGAAGAAGTCCGCGACGTTTGGAATTGGGTCTGGGCGCAACGACTTGCCCGCGATTTGCGGTATGGCGTACGGACGCTGCGCAAAAGTCCCGGATTCACCATTGTTGCCGTGCTTACGCTTGCGCTTGGAATCGGCGCAAATACCGCGATTTTCAGTCTCATCGATGCCCTCATGCTCCAGCCCCTATCGCTTCCCGGCGCGGACCAGGTAGTTCGCATTTACTCGACAGAGGGCGGCGCTCTGCTTACAGGTTATGGCTATCCGGGCGGACCTTCGCCCGTTGACATTCAAGACTTTTCGAGAAGAAATCACAGCTTTCAGCAGATGGTTGCGTATGACACCTGGCGCAAGAACGTAAGTTTCGGCGGCGTCGGCAGCGAACCGGAGCAGATGCGAGTCGGCTTGGTCTCTGGGGCTTATTTTCAAGTCTTGGACGTGCAGCCGCTGATGGGCCGGCTCTTCACGCACGAGGAGAATCAACCCGGAAGAAACTACGTGGCCGCGATCGCCGAGCGTCTCTGGAACAGCCGCTTTGCCAGCGATCCGGCAATACTCGGCCGAAAAATCATCATCAACGACGAGCCGTACACCATCGTGGCAGTCATGCCAAAAACAATTCCCGACTGGATCGAAGATGAAGGCATGCGCGGATTCGGCTCCGTATCCATTTGGACTCCGTTTCCGTTCGGGGACGAGTGGCCCGAAACTTCTCGGCGGGGACGCGGAGATGCGGCACTGGGGCGTATCAAGGCCGGCGTGACATTCGAGCAGGCGCAAGCCGACTTATCGGTTATAGCCGCGCAATTGGCGGCGGAACATCCGGTCGATCAGGGGATCGGCGTGATGATCAAAAAGCTGTCAGACACGCGCGTGGGCGAATTGAGGCCAGTGCTGCTGCTGTTGATGGGAGCGGTCAGCCTGATACTGCTCATCGCCTGCGTCAACCTCGCCAACCTGCTGCTGGCTCGCAACTCCACTCGCCAACGCGAGCTGGCGGTGCGCGCTGCTCTCGGCGCGGGAAGAAAAGGGCTGATACGTCAGCTCCTGGCTGAGACTGCCTTGCTCTCAATAACCGGAGGAATTGCCGGATTTGCTCTGGCTCGCGGAGGCGTCGCGACCCTTACGCGATTATTTCCTAACGAGATTCCGAAGATCGGTTCCGTCTCAATCGATTGGCGAGTCCTGATGTTCACGGTGGCAGCTTCTGGCGCAACGTGTTTGCTTTTCGGTCTTGCGCCCGCGCTCACAGGAACGAGGCTGAGCCTCGTGGACGCTCTGAAACAAGGCGGACGCTCCGGCAGTTCAGGCGTCAGGAGCCAGCGGATGCGCAGCGTTCTGGTGATGATGGAGATGGCGATGTCGTTGATGCTGTTGGTGGGCGCGGGCTTGCTCGTGCAAAGCATCGTCAAGCTGAATCGCCAGGAACTTGGAGCCGAGCCGGACCACTTGCTCAAAGGTCATTTTTACGTGCCGCCTGCCCGCTATCCCGACGCGCAGGCAATTACGCGGTTCTGCGACCAGTTTGGTGATCGAATCCGCGCGCTGCCGGGCGTCATAGATGCTAGCGTGACGACTCTTTTTCCGCCGACCGATGGCTGGACTCAGATGCTTGATATTCCGGGTCATCCGGCTTCGCGTCTTCAGGACGTTCCCACCGCACAGTTTGGCGTTGTGGATGCGCGCTGGTTGAAGACTTTGCGAATTCCGCTGATTGCGGGGCGAGACTTCACGGAAGCCGATATTGCAACCAGCCCTCCAGTGGCTTTAATCAATCAGGCCCTGAAACGCCAATATTTCCCGACGGAGAATCCGCTTGGCCGCCAAATTCATATCGGCGCGCCGGCGTTCCTGAATCTTCCGCCAGGCGGCAGCACCAGCGATTCCGCGGACGTGACAATTGTGGGCATCATTGGAGACTTCAGGAATGCCGGCCTGAAATTGCCGCCTGAGCCGCAAATCGTGACCCTGTACTCGCAGCATCCGTTGGTGAACTATGGCTTCAAGGACGTCGTGATTCGCACTTCCTCGGAGCCGCGCACAATTGCACCTACAATTGCCAACGAACTGCACAAGCTCGACTCCGACATGCCTTTTGCTCAAGTACAAACGATGCAAGAGCACGTCGACGAACAAACCGGGAGTCAGCGCTTCACCACCGTGTTGCTCGTGCTTTTCGCTGTTTCTGGACTGGCGCTCGCGGTTGTTGGGATCTACGGTGTCGTATCGTACCTCGTGACACAAAGAACACAGGAGATGGCTGTTCGCCTCGCGCTTGGCGCCAGTCCGAGGGGCATTCTGTGGCTTGTGTTGCGGCAGAGCTTCCATATGGCGCTGATCGGCGCGGCAATCGGCGTCGCAGGCGCTTTTGCTGCTCGGAGGCTTACCGCGGGCCTCCTGTTCGGTATCTCTCCGATGGATCCCATCACATTTATCGGAAGCGTGGTGCTGCTGCTAATAGTCGTCGCGATTGCCAGCGCGGTTCCCGGGGCGCGCGCGATGCGCATTCAGCTCGTCGAAGCCTTGCGTCAGGAATAGCGCGCATGGCAATGAGCTGTCCCGACGCGGCACCACTCCTTGCTTGATTTCGGAATGATCAGAATGGGGTAAGACGGTCTTAGGTCTGGTCGATCAGGCGGTGGTGAATGGCGTAGAGGGCTAGCTCGAGGCGGTCGGAGACGCCGAGCTTGTCGAAAATGTTGTGCAGGTGATTCTTTACGGTCTGCTCGCTGATGAAGAGCTTCTCTCCGATTTCGCGATTGCGAAAGCCCTGCGCGACCAACTGAACGATTTCCTTCTCACGGTCGCTCAAGAGCGGCTTTTCGCGGCGTTGACCCGATTCGGCGGATTTTTTGAACGCGTCAATTACCTCGGCGGTCATGCGATTGTCGAGCCAGATTTCACCGTCATACACCTTGCGGATGCTCTTGACAAGCAGGTCGCTGGCGGACTGCTTCAGCACGACTCCGCGAGCGCCCAGCCGCATCGCGCGCACTACATCGCGGTCGTCTTCGGCCGCCGTGAGCACGATTACGCGGGTCGGCGTGGTTTCGAAGTTCAATTCTTCGAGGACGCCGAGGCCGTCTTTTTCGGGCATGCGCAAATCGAGCAGCAGAATGTCCGGCTTGAGCTTCGCGAGCATCTTGGTGCACTCGACGCCGTTCGAAGCCTCGCCCACAATCTGGATTTCGTCCGCGCCGTCCAGCAGTTTGCGCAGACCATCCCGAAAGATGGCGTGGTCGTCCGCGACCAGGATACGAATCGCCTGTTTTGCTTTGCTCATTTTCAATTCAATGGAATTTCGATGGTGAGACGCGCACCATGCCCGGGATTGGACTCCACCGTAAGCGTGCCCCCTACGCTTCGCGTTCGTTCTTTTATCGAAATCGGGCCCAGTCGCAGCCGATCCAGTTCTTCGCTTTCATATCGCCCGGAGAAGCTGAACCCCCGGCCGTTATCGTCTACTGCCAAAAAGACTTTCGCCTCGTCTTGTCCTAGTTTTACCACGACGTGGCTAGCATGCGCATGCTTTTTTATGTTGTGTAGTGACTCTCTGTAAATCTGGAAAAGCTCCCTGCAAAGGCGGTCTGGAAGCCTCAGATTGCGGTCTTCGATGAACAGATCGATGGCGATGCCGGCCTCGTTGCGGAAGCGCTCGGCAAACCCCAGCATCAGTTCGCGCATGTCGGCGCTCTCCACGCGCAAAGGCCTCATGTCCGTCACCATGCGCCGGAACTCCTGGCTTTCCTCCTGGAGCGTCTTTTGGAGGTTCGACAGCTCTCCTGCGGCAGGGGAGGAGGTCTGAGCCAGTTTGCGACGGATCACATCGAGTTGGATGTTCATGCTCAGCAGCGTCTGGAGAATGCCGTCGTGCAGGTCGCGGGAAATGCGGCTTCGCTCGGACTCCACCGCGCGCGCGCGGAGGCTGCGCAGCATGAAAATGTTCTCCAGCGGCCTCCCAATATGCCGGACGATTTGCTCGAATTGGCGCAGGTCTCCGGTGGAAAAGCGGCGCTTGGGATTCACGAGCAGTACGCGGCCGGACGGGCGGCCACCGGCTTCGATCGTCGCGGCCAGCAAGCCTCGGACACCGCCGAACTCTTCACGTGCAGGCTCAGAAAGCGCAGGCACGGATGCGAAGCGGCGGCCGGTGCGCCGGTCCCAACCGAATCCCTCGCCGGCGCCGTTGCCATTCCGGAATGCCCAGCCCATCGAGATCTCGAGCGAGTCGATCAGGAAGGCGTCAGAGCGGGTCAGGGGCAGAGCTTCCGCGCCGGCCGGTTCAAGTTCGTTCGGGCGAACCTTCCAGACGAACAAACGCTCGAGTTCGTCGTCGCGCATGGCGAGGCATGCCTGTTCGCAGCCGAACTCGAGGGCCAGCTCGCCGAGGGCCTGGCGGATCGACTCCGTCAGACCGCGGTCGAATTGCAGAAGGCCGGTGATTTTCTCGATGAATTGCTGCCGATCGAGATGTTCGCGCTCGCGTGCGCCGAGGAATCCCATGCCCAGGCCGGAAACGATGGTGCCAAAACCGATTACGAGCCAGTGCCAGACGCTCTGCCACTGAAACGGATGGGCCCACGCGACGCGAAGAATCACACCGGCTGTGGATGCCAGGACGAGGGCGAGCACGGCGCGCGTTTTGCCGCGTGTGGCCAGAGCAAATACGGCAAACAGTAACAGGAACCAGAAGGCCGAAACGGATGGCGTGAGGTACAGGAAAACGGCGAGCGCCACGAAATCGGCGGTCAGGGGTATGCGAAACCTCGACTCGCTGAACCAGCGCTGGGCCAGCTCGGTCGCTAGGGCGATCACCAGGTAGCCGAAGAGAAATGCAACCGCGGTCCGGCGGACGGGCGCCTGCGCCGTTTCGAGCAGCACGATAAGAGACAACGAAACGAGCACAGCTCGCCCGAGGGTAACCTGGCGCTCGAGATAGAGCCGTTCTGTGGTGTCGAAAGGCATGCGGCGGGCTGCGGATCCTGCCGTTCAAAGTCTAGCAAGGCCGGACGCGGGCGCAACCGCGTGTAGTCTTATGGGTAATGGCAGGATGAGGGCAATTTGCGCCGGGCTCCGAAGACTCGCCTGTCCTCAGGGACAGATGGCGCCCTAAACAACGCGACGCGTTGGTTGTGTTGTGACACTACCCCGAGGCTGCAAGAATCTGATCATGGGAGCCCTCGTTCACGTAACAGCCTGGGAGCAAGCGTCATGGTGGCGACGGCTCCTATGTGCGTTCGGGCGCGTGGCGGCACTTTTTGTTCTCCTCGCAGTTCTGGTCAGGCTCCTTGGGCCTCCAATCGCCATTTTCTTTACAGTTAGATGGGAGGCGAAGAAGATCCCCGCGCTGAAGGTGATTCCGCAGCCGCTGACCGATTACTCCGTGTCTAACGCGCCGGGGACGACGCTGTCTTATTTCGGCTATTCGTTTGAGGTTCCATGGAATGCGAACTTCAAAACAAGGGAGTCGCCCAAGAACTCGGCTGAAAGCGGCATGGTGCAACTCAAGTTTGAGTCGGGGCAAGATCTGCTCCTCATTGCACCCGCGAATCAGAGTGGATTGCTCAGTGAACTGGTACAGGACCAATCGTCGCACATGGAGAGTCTGCGACCGGTCTTTGGCGATCTCATGAACCGTTCAGCGTACGATCAGTACGCCGCGCTGTTGAACACGTCGCCTTCGTCTATTCGAGCGCTCGGACCGCGCGCGGAGTCGGCGCGAGGCCTAACGCTGCTGACGCTCAAGGCCATGGCCTTTCCTGCCAGTCTC
Organism: uncultured Acidobacteriota bacterium; assembly: GCA_963737205.1. Classification (GTDB taxonomy): domain Bacteria; phylum Acidobacteriota; class Terriglobia; order Acidiferrales; family UBA7541; genus Palsa-295. The sequence goes on from CAVTRV010000002.1 coordinate 383,006, forward strand.
GAAACAGGCGCGTTTTCCTTTGAATTGCCGGACAAACGCGGGTTCCAAATCGGCGAGCCTCGAAGATCGCGGCAGATATGGCTGGAGGTTCTTGATCTGAAGGGCCATCACGTCGAGATCATCTGCACAACCACCAAAGACAACATTAGATTCACGCAACCCGAGCTGAATCGCATCCTCAAGAGCGTTCATACTGTCGGCGCGGATTCCCTAGTGGCTCACGCTGCTAGAACACTGCGTAACTGAGTCGCTGTCGTGGCAGACTCCCGATAAGCGCATTCCAAGCATAGCGCGGACCAGCGTTTCCAAAAATGCACAGGGACCTGTGGAATTCACAGAGCGGAGCATTGACACCGGGTGCATAATCGTCTGCGGCAGTAAGCGCAGTAAGCTGGACGAAGCTGGGGGGCCTCGCCGAGTTGGCGCAGCGATATACGCAACGGGAAGTGGGTCGTATTCTGGGACTGGAAGTGAGCCGTCTTCGCTATTGGACGCGCCTGCAACTGGTCAGGCCGCACACCCGCTGGGGCGAGCGATTCTACAGCTTTGGCGACCTCGTCGCGCTTCGGACCGTTCAGCGTCTTACCTCTAACCATATTCCCGCAAAGCGTCTCCGCCGCGCCGTCACGATGGTCGAGCAGCAGTTTGGGAACTCGAGCGTCCCACTTCAGGAGCTTCAACTCGTCGAGCGGGGACGCGAAGTAGCCGTCGTACCGCCCGGTGCGGCGTCTCCCTTCGAACCTTTCAGCAAGCAGTGGGTGCTTCCTTTCGAGGCCAGCGTCGAACCGAAAAAGCTTTACTCGATGTGCGCGCGTTCTGCCGAAGAGCTGTTCGAAAGCGCGATCGACTACGAATCGCAGCCGGAGATGCTCGAGCAAGCCGTGGAAAACTACCGGCGCGTAATCGATCTCTCGCCGGGCTGGGTGGAAGCGCACATCAATCTTGGCGTGGCGCTCTACCAGATGGGACGCACGGACGAGGCTTGCGCAGCGTTTCGGGCAGCTGTACAAATCGATCCCACGAACGGCATTTCGCGTTACAACCTGGGGTGCGTCCTCGAGGAGCAAGGCGACATCGAGGGAGCGATCCATCACCTTCGCAGCGCGGCTCAAATGATGCCGGGACACGCGGACGTGCACTTCAATCTCGCGCTGGCGTACGATAAGCGCGGCGAGCGCCGGCTGGCGCACGAGCAATGGATGCTGTACCTGCGGTACGCGCCGAATGGGCCGTGGGCCGACCAGGCTCGCGCGCGGTTGCGGCAGTCTTCCGGGTACCGCAAAGTAAACGCTCCGATTCCCTTCCCTCGAAAGCGTAGCTCACCGTAGGAATCATCTAGATACCAACGCTGCGTCCTACCGGCTGCATCGGAACGTATCGCGAACCGCGTCGATTTGCTTCCAGATGTCTCCATCGCGCGGCTCGAGGGACATGCCGAAGAACAGGGCCGTGTGGCCGGACCGGGGGCACACTGAGCTCGCAACTTCGGAGTTCAGGGTGATGACCTTGCCGTGCGTATCCCAGATGGTGACGGTTCCGCTGAAGGTGCGGGCGGGCACACCCCCATACGTCCGTGGGGGTGCTGAATCTTCGTTGTAGTTTGCCGACACTTTGGAAAGATCGGGCGTGAATCCATAGTTTCGACCCCGCTCCTCGGCCAACCCGCGAAAATACACCAGCATGTCGGATTGCAGTTGATTTGCGCTGATCGGGGGCTCGCCTTCGAGCCACAAAAAGAACAGATAGGAGTGATATTCGGGGGACTCAGTTTGGTCGAAGTTCGGCGTATAGAAAAGGTTTTCGAAACCGCGGTAAGCGAGCGCCGGCGACCACGGCAAGGGAAAAGGATAGCGTGGATCGATTCCCCAGCTTCCGGGGACGCTGTACACGAATGGATCGGACGCCGGATTCACGTGCGGCGGAAAAGGCGCGCGGACGAGGGTGATTTCCGATTGGCTGCCGTCATACCTTGCGATGGTCAAGCGGACCGTGCCGCCAATCGGTCCTTGAATATCTTTCTTCATGATATCGGAGTATTCGCGTCCCGGCACGGGCACCCCGTTGATTGCGACTACGAAGTCGCTGCAATGGATGCCGGCTTTGGCGGCGGGCGAGTCTTCGTCAACGTGCATGACGGCCAAGGGACCGCGATGGTTCGGTTGCGCCTCGGCGAAGATCTGTCGGAAAACGATTCCCACCGTGCCGGCGTCGTCCGCCGAGACACACCACTGGGCCGCAAAGGCCACGAGAGTGATGGAGATGGCCAGGGCAGTGAGGAGGAAGCAGCGGACGACCCGGGCAGAGAACCGGCGAGTGCTCATAATACTTTTCCCCTAGTGGATCGGAGCGCTTCGAAGGTCCGGGCAAACTGAAGGCCCACCCCCTGCTCCGTACAAAACCGCGTTACAACTCGCGTAGTGCGAGGGCCACTGGCCTGCGCGCCGCGCGAATGGCCGGAAGAAAGCCTCCCAGCAACCCCATCGCCAGCGCGAAAATGATGCCGCCGACGAGCAAGGGCGGCGTGATGCGGAACGCGAACGCAATATTCGAGAACGTCTGCATATTCATGGTGCTCGTCGTGAGGCCATTCAGAGGCAGCACGGCGACGCACCCGATTGCGCCGCCAATAAACGAGATGAACAGCGCCTCGACGAGGAACGAAAACACGACGGCGGCGGCGCCGAAGCCCAATGCCCGCATCGTCCCGATCTCGCGCCCGCGCTCGGAAACCGCCGAGTACATCGTGTTGAGCGCGCCAAAGATCGCGCCAATGGCCATCACGAATGCCACCAGCCCTCCCAAGACGGTGATCAAGCGGGTCATCGTGGTGGACTGCTTGGCGTAGTAATCGATTTCGCGGCTCACGTCGACATTAAGACGCGGGTCGGACGTGACGGAGTCCTTGAACTGCTGGTAGGCCGCCGGCGAAGTGAGGTGGACGGTGGCAGACTGGAAGATGTTGGTGGGCCTTTTGTAAACGTCGTCCAGCACGCGCGCGTCGCACCAAACCTCAGAATCGAACGAGCTGCCGCCGGCGTCGAAGACGCCCACAACCTGCCAGTGGCCGCCGCCAAAGTTCACCGTGTTGCCCACCGTCAATCCCGAATAGGTGGCGCTGGCGTTTTTGCCGACAATCAATTCGGAAAGTCCGGGCTGAAACATTCGGCCCTGAGACATCTTCACGTTCTTGCGGACCTCGAGAACGTTCGCGGAAACTCCGCGAATCTGAACGTTGGCGTCGGTGCCGGTGGCGCGCAGGGGGAACGGCGCAACCACCACCACTTCCGACGTCACCAGCGGAGTCGACCCATCGTGCGCGACGCCAGGCGCATCTTGGATGATCTTCACCATGTCGAGCTGAATGCCGCTCATCATTTCCGAGGTGGCGCCGCCGCGCAGGACCAGAGCGTTGTCTTCCGAGCCGGAAGCAACAAGCGTGGCCCTGAACCCGCGAGCGAGCGAAAGCATGGCGACGAAGACGCCCACAGTGCCGGCGATGCCGAGGACAGCGACGATCGAGGACGTCCACCGCGCTCTTACGCTCCGAATGTTGTAGATCAAAGGAATCGCCATCAAACCCTCCGCAACGCTGCGACCACCTGCATGCGCATCGCGCCGATTCCCGGCAATATTCCGCCGGCCACTCCAACGAGAATTGCCGTAAGCAGCCCCATGGAAAGAATCTGAGGAGACAAAACCAGCGAAGGCAGCAGGCCCGCAAGCGCGTTTCCGAGGGCCGGGACGGCCAGCATCGCAAGACCGAGGCCCAGCAGGCCGCCGACCAGCGCGATGATCAGAGACTCGCCAAGGACAAAAAAGAGCACCAGCCGATCGCTGAACCCAATCGCCTTCAGGACGGCGAGTTCGCCAAAGCGCTCGCGAACGGAGATCGCCATCGTATTGCCGGTCACGAGCAGCAGCGTGAAAAACACGACCACACCGATCGTGAGGATGAGGAATTGTATGTTCCCGAATTGCTTCACCCAGCCCGTCGCGAAGGCTGACTCGGTTTCCGTCTTTGTCTCGTAAGGCGAATTCGCGAACATGGCGTCGATCGTCTTGCTGATGCGGACGGCGTCATCGGGATTATCCAGTTTCAAGACGTACCAACCCACGTTGCCCTTGAAGCTCTCCGGGACACCCTCTTCGAAACGATCCCACTGAAACCAGAACTGACTCTCGTCGCCGCCGGCCTTCTCGCTATGATAGATGCCGTCAAGATTGAACTCCCACGTGCCTGTGAGGCCGTAACCTACGTTCTTGATGGGAATGCGATCGCCGATTTTCCATCCGAATCGACGCGCAGTCCTGGCGCCTGCAATGCAGCCTTCCCGGTCCTTCAGGAACGTCTGCCATTGGTCCTCGGGGACCACCAGCTCCGGCAGCACCAGGCGCTGATTCTCCGGATCAATCGCGAACTGCGGGAAAAAGTTCTTCTCTTCCTGATAGATGCCGCCGAACCAGTTGTTGTGCGTGATCGCTTTGACGCCCGGAATGCGGAGAATCTGGTCGCGATAAGAAAGCGGCAGCGGGTTGATGATCGAGATGCGGTTGATGATGATCAGGCGGTCCGCGCCGGCAATGTCGGCGCCGCGGTTGAAAGCGCCTTTCACGACGGCAAGAAACGCGAACAGGAACAGCGCGACCGCGAACGAACCGATCGTCAGCACCAGCCGCATTTTCTTCCGAAACAGATTCGCGAAAATCAGGCTCCGGAATTTCATGCGACACCTTCCGCCACCACTTCCGCACGCTGCTTCGATTCCACCAGCACGCCTTTTTCAAGGTGGAGAGTCACGTCTGCCAGGCGAGCCACCACAGGATCGTGCGTCACCATAAGGACCGTTTTGCCATACTCCTTCACGAGACGCAGGATCAGTTCCATGATTTCGTTCGCGGCCTTGCGATCGAGGTCGCCCGTGGGCTCGTCGCAAAGCAGGAACGTGGGATCGGCAACGATCGCGCGGGCAATCGCCACGCGCTGTTCCTGTCCGCCGGAAAGCTGGCGTGGGTAATGGTTCATGCGGTCGGCCAATCCCACGACGCCCAGCGCCGTCTCGACGTGTTTGCGTCGCTCGACTTTTGAAAGCTTTGTGAGCAGCAGCGGCAGCTCGACGTTCTGAAACGCGGTGAGCACCGGAATCAGGTTGTACATCTGGAAGATGAACCCCACGTGCCGGGCGCGCCACTCCGTGAGCTTGCTGCCCGACATATGCGTGATCTCGTCCCCCGCGACGGTGATCGAGCCGTTCGAAGGAACGTCGAGACCGCCCAGCAGATTGAGCAGAGTCGTCTTGCCGGAGCCGCTCGGTCCCATGAAGGCGACGAACTCGCCTTTGTCGACGTCCAGATTCAAATTCTGCAGCACGTGAATCGTTTCGCCGGCCCGGCGATACACCTTTCCGAGCCCGCGAACCTGAATCAAGCTGCCGCTTTGCCCGCTGCCATCCACTCGAACCATGTCCCTTGCCCCCTTATCTCTTCACCGCGATCGTTTCACCATCATGCAGATCGGCAGGACCGCTCACGACCACCGTATCTCCCGTCGCGAGTCCCGCCAGAATTTCCGTTTCCGAACCGCGACTTGCTCCCAGCTTCACCGCGCGGCGCTCGACGCGATCTTCTTTCACCAGGAAAACTACCTTTTGCCCGCCGTCGTCCCGAACCGCATTCTGCGGAATAGCGATTGGGGGATCGGTTGCCATTCCCTTCTTCGGCTCGTCACCCATGAACGTGACTTTGACGCCCATGTCCGGAAGAATTTTCGGGTCCAGCTTCTTGAACTGGATTCGCACCTTGACGGTGGCTTTCTGCCGATCGGCCGTCGGTATGATCATGTGGACGACAGCGGGAATTTGCCAGTCCGGATAGGCGTCGAGGACGGCGGTGACTTCCTGGCCGGGTTGAACCCGCGCAATGTAATTTTCGTTGACGTCGACTTCAATTTCGTTCGAGTTCATGTCGACGATGGTGGCGATGCCTGTGCGCGTGAAGCCTCCCCCCGCGGAGATGGGTGACACCATCTCGCCCACCTGCGCGTCCTTCGAGACGATAATTCCGTCGAACGGGGCGCGGATCACGCAGTTATCCACAGCTTGCTGCGCTTCTTGAATGCGCGCGGCCGCTGCGGCCACTTGCTCTTCCGTCATCGCAATCTTCGCCTTCAGGCTGTCAGACGCCATGAGCGCGCTGTCCAAAGCTTCCTGCGTCTGAACGCCGGCGGCTTGCAATTCCTTGGCGCGATGCAATTCCAGGTTCGCATTCTTCAGTTGGACTTGAAGGTCGGCAATGTTCGCCTGGGTGGCATCGCGATCCGCTTTTGCCGATATAAGAGCTTTTTGCAGGTCGGAATCATCCAGGGTGGCAAGGATAAATCCCTGGTGGACGTGCATGCCTTCCTCGAAGAAAACTCCGGTGACCCGCCCCGTAATCTTCGCGGCCACCGTCGCACGCCGCTGCGGCGTGACGTATCCGCTGGCGTTCAGCAGAGCCTGCGGGCCGGTGGCAGCCTTCTGAACGACGATCACCTCGACGAGCGGTTTCTGGTGCATGTACGCGTAGACGCCCGCTGCCACGACCAAGCAGCCCAAAAGGACCGCAAAAAACGCACCGATGCGCTTGCCGGTGTTACCGGCCTTGCGCTTCTGGTCATCGATCCGCAGCGAACCGAGATCGTGTTGCGGCGGTGCGGCTTGCAGAGACATGGGCCTCCAATGGAATAACGAATTGTCTCAATTTTTGTTACGTCTGGCGAGTGAGCAAAATTACACCGCCAGGAGCCTGCCAGGTAAAATTCGGTGAATTCGGCTTTATTCGCGGCTGGGAAGGGGGATTTCGAGCTAAAACCAGTCGCTGCGATAGGCCAGCCACCAGCTAAAGGCGCCGATGGGAATCGTTGCCGCCAGCGCCCACCAAAGTGGCAATGCCAGGTCGGCCAGGAGTCCCAGGATAGTGAAACTGCCCCAGAAAATCTTCTTTTCCACCCTTCCATTGTAGACCCCCGCTCCCCTTACTGCGCCGCAAACGTCGCAAGGTTCCGCGAAAGAGCCATTGGGGAAGAGTGGTATTCGCCGGGGCGCTCGCTTCAATGTTTGCGAAGTCGCCAAAATCGAAGATAATCCCCGTAGGGCCCGGAACGCCGTTGCCGCCCGAATCGAAGGAGATCGAAGGATGACGCTGAAGCCGGACTTGTTCATTCGCGACCTGAAAATCGCGGTGCGCTCGCTAATGCACACCAAAGGGCTTGCGATCACGGTGGTGCTCACGCTGGCGCTGGGCATCGGCGCGAACGCCGCCATCTTCAGCGTGGTGCGAGGCGTCCTGCTGCGGCCACTGGTGAACCGCGACGAGGACCGGCTGATTTACATTCGGCAGAGCGCGCGCGGCCTCGGCGTCGAGGACGTCGCATTCTCCGTGCCCGAAATTCAGGATTTGCGCGCCAGCGTGAAGACGATCAGCGAGTTCGGCGACTTCTCCACCATCGGCTTCACGATGGTCGGGCTCGGCGAGCCGCGCGAGGTGCGGGCGGGCGTGGTGGGCGGATCGTATTTCCAGGTTGTGGGATTGCACCCGGTACTCGGGCGGCTGCTCGACGCGCACGACGACGGCCCGAGCGCGGCCGGCGCAGCGGTGCTCACCTACCATTTCTGGACCACCGTGATGAAGAGCGACCCATCGGTGATTGGCAAGAACGTCCGGCTCGGCACGCGCTCTGCCACCATCGTCGGCGTGCTGGAACCGTCGGTGCCGTATCCGGCCGAAACCGAGATTATCGCCAACGTCGTGACCAGCCCTCATCACCTTTCGGCGACGATGGTGACCGGGCGGGTTCACCGCATGACCGAGCTATTCGGGAGGCTCGCGCCCGGGCAGACCCTCGAGTCGGCCCGCGCCGAGCTGCGTGCCGTTTACGGCGCAATGATTAAAGACCATCCAGAAGCGTATTCGAAGAAGGCAGACTTCCAGATCAACGCCACGCTGCTGCGCGACCAGATCACGTCGAACGCCCGCACCGTGCTGCTGGTGCTGCTCGGGGCTTCGGGGCTCGTCTTCATCATCGCTTGCTCGAACGCCGCCAATTTGATTCTCGCGCGCACGGTGCGGCGCGAAGGCGAACTCGCGATCCGCGCGGCGCTGGGGGCAAGCTCCTGGACCCTGCGCCGCGCGCTGCTCGCCGACAGCCTCCTGCTCTGCGGCGCTGGCGCGACGCTGGGCGTCCTGAGCGCGCAGCCGATGGTAGCAATCCTGGCTCGCTACGCTTCCCGGTTTTCTGTCCGCGCACTCGATCTGACGGTTGATTCGAGCATGCTCTGGGTGGGCGCGTCGCTCGCCATCGTCGCCGCCGTGCTCCTCGCGTTTGTGCCGCGCCTGCCGTCGGCCGGAGGCGCAAACGGAATGAACCTCTCAAGCGGCGGCGTGCGCATCACGGGCAGCACGGGCCGCAGGCTGCGGATCTTCGCCGTGACGCAGATCGCCGCGTCCTTCATGTTGTTGGCCGGCGCGGGCATGCTGCTGAAGACGCTGCTCACGATGCAGGCTGCGCGGCCCGGCTTCGACACGCACAACGTGCTCGCGCTGAACGTACCGGCGATTTCCTACGGACGCACACCCGAGCAGGTGGTGGGTTTCTACAAGGAATCGATCCGGCAAATCGAGGCTCTGCCGGGCGTGGACAAGGCGGCCCTGGGCCTCGTCGTGCCGTGGCGCGACGCGGGCAGCTTCGGCCCTGGGTTCGAGTTCTCGGCGGACGGCCATGTTCGCGCGAACGGCGAGGAGGATCCACGAGCGAATTTGCGCGTCACTTCACCCGGATTTTTCGCGTCGCTCGGCGTCCCCCTCATCGCCGGACGCGATTTCAACGACTCCGATCGGAAAGACTCCGACCCAGTGGTAATCGTGAGCCAAACCCTGGCGCAGCGGATGTTCCCGAATGGGGACGCGGTGGGCCACCACATGGAGTGGACCGATCCGGTGATGAAGTTCATCGACATCAGCCCCGCGCCCCGGCGCATCATCGGCGTGGCGAGGGACATCGACGACGAGCATGTGGTGCCGGGCCCGATCCTGACCGTCTATTCCTCGTTCGAACAGATGGAAATCTGGGGCGGGCGGCTCTTCGTGCACACCAAAACCGATCCGTACGCGCTGGTGCCTCCGATTACGCGCATCATTCGCGATCTGTCGGCGGACCAGCCGGTGGAGCGTCCCGCCACTTTGGAAGACGTGCGCGCCGAAGTGCTCACGCCCGACCGGCTGAATGCTCTCGTGTTTGGCGGGTTTGCGGCCGTCGCGCTGGCGATTGCGGTGATCGGCGTGGCGGGCGTGCTGGCATTCTCGGTGAGCGGCCGAACGCGCGAGTTCGGAATCCGCCTCGCGCTGGGCGCGCAACCGCGGCACCTTCTGACGAACGTGATTTTTCAGGGCGCCGTGATGGCGGTGGCAGGCATCGTCGCAGGGGTGGTGTTCGGGTACGCACTGGCTCGGGTGGCAGGCAGTCTTTTCGAGGGGATGCAGATGCCGAGCCTCTTGCCCGTTGTGGGCTCGGCCGTCGTGCTTCTGGTCGCCGCGCTCGTCGCGTCCGTGCTGCCGGCGGCGCGGGCCGCGCGCGTGGACGTCATGGAAGCGCTGCGCTCGGACTGAGCGCGGCCTGAGCACGGCCCTAGGACGGAGTACACAGCATGTGCAGAAATATCAGAACACTCTACAACTTCGATCCGCCCGTTACTGACGACGAGATTCGCGCGGCTTCGCTGCAATTCGTGAGAAAAATCAGCGGCTTCAACAAGCCATCGAAGGCCAACGAAACGCGGTTCCTATCGGCCGTCGATGAAATCGCGCGGGTATCGGCTCGCTTCCTCCGTTCCCTCGAAACGACCGCGCCGCCGAAAAACCGGGAAGAAGAAGCAGCGCGCGCCCGAGCCCGCGCCGCGGCAAGATTCGGCTCCTGAGCAGACGAAAAGCACTTTCGCGCAGAGTCGCTAACTCCCGGCAGGAAAATCAGTACGAGACGGGCTTGCGGCCGTCGGTTGCATAGGCCGGTACCACCGTGAGCACTTCCTGGACGCGGGGATCCTTGATCACCTTCGCAAACGCGGGATCCGTTTGGGCGCTGGCAAACGCCTTGTAACCATCGTCGCGAGAGAGCTTCAAATAGTGCGCGGTGCGCTCGGCGTCACCCACCATCCCATAGGATTTTGCGACAAAGAAGTAGAAGAGGCCCGGATCAGTGGTAGTCCTCTGCTGGATGACGGTGCCGTTGCCGCCCTTGGTCTCCAGAACGCTGGGGTCGATCGCCACCGCTTTGCCAAAAGCGTCCATCGCCTGGGGATACTTTTTGTCTTCGATGTAGGCGTAGGCCAAATTGGCGTAGATCGGCGCCATATCCACGCGCAGCTCCAGCGCTTTCTGGTAGTAGCCGATGGCCTTGTCGTAGTGTTTTTTCTCGTACTCGACGGTGCCGGTGTTATTGATCGCGCTGGCAAAATTCTTGTCGGCGTGCATTGCTTTCTTGTAGCAGTGCTCCGCGCGATTCAGGTCCACCAGCTGCTGATACGCGACGCCCATTTTGTTGAAGATCGCGGCGCTGTTCGGATCGGTCTTCAGAATGTCGTCGTAGGCGCGGGCCGCATCCAGATATTCCTTGCGAGCCATCAGGATATCGGCACGGAGTTCCGCAGTTTGGCGCGGCGTCATCGTTTCAGAGGGAGGGGCGGAATCCTGAACCGTTGCGGGCGTATCGGAGACCTGCTGCGCCCGTGCGGGCAAAACCGACAGAAGAACAAGCGAGAGTACAAACAGGAGCGAACGTCTCATAACCTGCTCCTTCACCAGCTCGCGAAAGCGAGCCGGATTCCCGGCGAGGCCTACGGCTTATCCTGTGGTTTGTCCGGATTGTCCGGAGGCTTCTTGCTGCCCCCAAAGATACCAAAAATCTTGTCCAGAAGGCCCTTTTTCTTTTCTGGTTCCGGCGCCGGCTGAACGGGCGCTCCCGGAGTTCCCGGGGCCGTCTTCGCGCCGGGATGGTTCGGCAGATTCGATGCGTTTGCCTGGCCATTCACGCCCGCCGGGGGAGGTGGCGCGGGCGAACCCCTTCCGAAGAGGTGCGACAGCCACGACCCGGGAGTCGATTGGGCGGCCTCCGCGCCTCCATGCAGCTGGCAGTATTGTGCCGGCTCGCTTCCGGAGATGAAGTACTCCGGGGCAGTCTTCGGGCACGACGTCGTCGCAAGCTGGCCCGTGTCCGGGTCCACCATCTCCTGAATCACGCCCGCCGGCGGCTCGAACTCCTGCGTGTTGCGATACGCCGGCAGCTCCACGGCGTGCTTCATGAACTCTCCCCAGATAGGCGCGGCGGTCAGGCCTCCGGTAATATCCAGGTCGCGATTGTCGTCGAATCCGATCCAAACCACGCACAGCAGGTTCGAGGTGAACCCGGCGAACCAGCCGTCACGCGACGACCCGGTCTTCCCCGCTGCCGGAGCCGTAAAGCCCACACTGCGCGCAGCCGTGCCGGTGCCGTGGTTGATCACGTCTTCCATCAGGCTCGTCACCAGGAAGGCGACCCGCGGATCGAGAACGGCGCGGAGCTGCGGATTATTTTGCTCTTCGGTGCCGCCGTCGGCTGCAATCACGCTGCGGATGAAGAGCGGCTCGGCTCGGATGCCGTTGGTGGCAAAGGCCGTGTAGCCCGCGGCAACGTCGATCGCCGTCATTTCATACGCTCCGAGCGCCACCGCGGGCGTCGCCTGAATGTTCGAGCCCAATCCCATCTGGCGCGCCACGTCCACCACGCGCTGGTAGCCGATCATCTCCGCCACCTTGATCGTGGCGACGTTGAGCGAATGAATCATCGCGTCTCGCACCGTGATCGTGCCGTAGAATTCTTCGCCGTAATTGTTCGGCGTGTATTCCTTGCCGTCGAAGTCGAACGTGGTGGGGACGTCGTCCACCGAGGTCGCAGGCGTGACAATCGGCTGCATGTTTTCGACGGCATTGTCGAAAGCCGCCGCGTAGACGAACGGCTTGAACACCGATCCCGGCTGGCGGCGCGCCTGCGCGTGATTGAGCTGGCTTTCACCGTAATTCCGGCCGCCCACCAGCGCGCGGATTTCGCCCGTGTGCGGGTCCATCACCACCATGGCGGCCTGCACTTGCGGAACCACTTCGCCCTTCTTCTGCCAGGCCGCGTAGCGCTTGGCAAGCAGCTTGTCCACATTCTGCATGCCGCCCTGGATCGCTTCCGACGCAGCACGCTGCAAATCGGGATCGAGGGTCGTGTAAATCCGGTAGCTCTGGTTCTCGAGGTCCGCTTCCGAGAACTTCGCGAGCATGTGGTCCTTCACCATGTCCACGAAATAGGGCGCGGTGCCGCTCACGATGCCGCCCTGCACGAAGTTTAGCTTCATTTTCTTTGCGGCGTCCGCGTCGGCCTGCGAAACGTAGCCATCCTCCACCATCTGCCCCAGGACGCGATCGCGCGCCTCGACGGCCCGGTCGAGGTGATGTTCGGCGGACGAATAGCGGTTCGGCGCGCGAATGATGCCCCCAAGGAACGCGCACTCCCCCAAATTCAGCTCGTGCACATCCTTGCCGAAGTATGCCTCGGCCGCCTCGCCGAAGCCGCGAATCGAGAAGCTGCCCCGGTTGCCCAGATAAATATCGTTCGCGTAGAGCTCGAAAATCTGCTGCTTCGAGAACCGCTGGTCGATTTCCATCGCCATCAGCACTTCTTTCGACTTGCGGCTCCACTCGCGTTTCGTCGTGAAGAAGAACGTCCGCGCCACCTGCATGTCGATGGTGCTGGCGCCTTGCGCCTTTTGTCCCCGGCTCACGTCGTAAAAGGCAGCGCCGAACACGCGAATGAAGTCCAGCGCCCCGTGCTCGAAGAATCGTTTGTCCTCCGCGGCGAGCACGGCGTCGAGCAGATTCTTCGGCAGGTCGTCGTACCGGATGACGCGCCGCTTTTCGCGGGAGCTGTCGAAGAGGTTGGTCAGCACCGTCGGCTCGACGTCGGCGAAATCGCGCTGCACGCCGCCCGGAATCTGCACGATTCGCGAGACATACGGGCCCGAGAAGTCCACTCGAATCGCGTTGTTGCCTTTGAAGTAGGAATCTTCGGAGGGCCGGATTTCGATGGCCGTCTTGGTGACGCTAAACTCCCCTGGCGCGCCCGGGACGCCGCCTTCCTGATACCCGGCGTGGATCAGGTACTCCTCAAGATCGGTTTGTTTCAGGGTTTCGCCCGCGTAGATGCGCCCCGGAGCGGAATAGACGCGCGAGGTATTCTGGAAAATTTGGCCCGTCAGCCGCTCTTTCACCATCTTCCCGAACTGGACGTAATAGTACGTCAGCATGGAAGTGGCGCCCACCAGCGCAGCCAGCGCCACAACCAGCAGCGCCAGTCCTACGCGCGACGTCAGGAAGCCTCGGACTCGGATGCGCAATCGATTCTCCACATGCACCCTGTGAGCAGACTCACACCACTACACCGCTGCGCTTGGGCTGGCGCAGCCTCACTCTAGTGAGAGTTCTATCTTAAATCGTATGGTTGTCTGCGTGGGGATGAAATTGCAGACTGAATTGATACACCAGCAAGTCGATGGGAATTGAGTAGTCCAGCGAGATGCTCACGCTTCCCTGGTTCATGGTGACCAGGATCTCTTCCTTCTTCTGGATCGGGATGTCGAGCTTCTGCGCCTTGTCGAAGATGTCTTGCCGGATGTCGTCTTCACTCTTGCGGGGATAGCCGGCCAGGGCAAAACGCGCCTCGCTCTCGACGGCGTCCTGGAACTGGTAGTTCGTGAAGTAAGGCGGAATGATCTTCACTGCGACGAAGATCGTCGCCCCCAGGAACAGGAGCGTCATGATGAGGTTCAGGCGTGCTGCCCCTCGCATCCCGTCTCGCATTGGCCGCCCAGTGAAAATAATGCCTCCGACCGTCCGGTTACTGTCACCTGGTTCTTCTCGGCCCTGCTCCCTAGGGGCGCGGCATGTTCACCCGCCGTAGGAGGGCTGTGCCCGCTTCAATCTCGAACCCAAAGCCGATCAACCCAAGTGGATGCCAAAACCGTAGCATGGCGAAAGGCACACGAAAAGCCACCATGCGAACCCCTGTTCGCGATGAGTAAACGCGGGTGGACGAGCCCTAGTAGGCGCGGGCGAAGATGGCGCGCTCGGTTGCGGCGGCGCCGCAGTAAACGCATTTGCCGGAGCCGCCGGCTTGCGACGCGCCGCCGAGGGTCTGGTCGAGCGGGATGCAGCGCATGGTGGCTTTCGTCTCTTCCTTGATTTTGCCTTCGCAGTCGCCCGAGCCACACCACCACGCGAACGCAAAGCCCTTCTCGACGGCTTGCTTGAACTGCCCGTAATCGGCAGGCTCGGTCGTGTTCGCCTTGCGAAACGCGAGCGCGCGGTCGTACAGCGCCTGCTGAATTTCGCCGAGCATCTGCGTGACGGACGCGGCAATCCCCGGCTGCGGCACGAACGACTTCCCTTCCTTGCCGGGCCGGTCGCGCCGCGCCAGCACCACGGAGCCCTTCGCCACGTCCTTCGGGCCCAGCTCCATCCGCAGCGGAACGCCGCGCATTTCCCAGTCGTTGAACTTGAAACCGGGGCTCGAGCCTTCGCGCTCGTCCATCTTCACGCGGATGCCTGCGTCGATCAGTTCCTTGCGCAACCGCTGCGCGTTTTCGAGCACGCTCGACTTTTCCTCGTCGGTCTTGTAGATCGGCACGATAACGATCTGGAACGGCGCCAGCCTCGGCGGCAAAATCAGCCCTTGATCGTCGCCATGCACCATGATGATCGCGCCGACGAAGCGCGTGGAAAGTCCCCACGAAGTGGTCCAGCAATGCTGCAGGACCCCGCCCTTATCGAGGTAGCGAATCTCGAAGGCCTTCGCGAAATTCTGCCCCAGGTTGTGCGACGTGCCGGACTGCAGCGCTTTGCCGTCGCCCATCATGGCTTCGATCGAAAATGTCTGGTCCGCGCCGGCAAACCGTTCTGCCGCCGACTTCCGCCCCGGAATCACCGGCACGGCCGCTTCGCGCACCGCGAAATCCGTGTACACGTCGAGCATCTGCCGCGTCTCGAATTCGGCTTCTTCGGCGGTCGCGTGCGCGGTGTGGCCTTCCTGCCAGAAAAATTCGAGCGTCCGCAGAAATAGCTTGGTGCGCAGTTCCCACCGCACCACGCTGTTCCACTGATTGATCAGCACCGGCAAGTCGCGGTACGACTGAATCCATTTCGCATACGAGTGGCCGATGATCGTTTCCGAAGTGGGCCGTATCACCAGCGGCTCTTCCAGCTTTTCGCCGCCGCCGTGCGTCACCACCGCCAGCTCGGGCGAAAATCCCGCGACGTGCGATTTTTCCTTGTCGATGAAACTCCGCGGAATCAGCAGCGGGAACGCGGCGTTCACGTGGCCCGTGGCTTTGAACCGCTGATCGAGCTGCGCGGTGATGTTTTCCCACAGCGCCCAGCCATACGGCCTCACGATCATGCAGCCGCGCACCGGCGCGTAGTCGGCGAGCTCCGCGCGCAGCACCAGCTGGTTGTACCATTCCGAATAATCTTCGCTGCGTGTCGGCAGTTTCTGGTCGGACATTCTCTCTCTGGCTCGTTTCTGACCGTGTAGCGGCCGCAAAGCGTGCGCGGTAAACGAATAAGGTTAGGGAAGTCCCTCAGTGAAGTCAATTCGAAGCGCTTCGCGAGCCGGGAGCTCACTCCCCTTGACATTCTACCGGAAGCGCAGTACCCTCACCTAGAATGTCTACCAAAGAACAACGCGAACGCATCGAATTGCTGCAAGGAACCCTCGACCTTCTGATTCTCCGCACCCTCCTGCTCGGGCCGGCGCACGGCCACGCCATCGCCAAGGCCATCGAATTCAAGTCCGACGATGTGCTGCAGGTCGAGCAGGGCTCGCTCTACCCCGCCCTGCACCGGCTCATCAAGCGCGGATGGATTTCGGCGGAAGAGGGCACATCCGAAAACAATCGCCGCGCCAAGTTCTACCGGCTGACGCCCAAGGGCCGGCGGCAACTGGCGCTCGAAACCAGCAAGTGGGACAAGCTGGCGGGCGCGATCGCCCGGATCCTCCAGCCCGCGGAGCAGGAAGGCGAATCATGAAACGCCGCAAGCACATCCTCGATGATCTCGACCAGGACATCCGCGACCATATCGAACGTGAGACGCAGGACAACATCGACCGTGGCATGTCGCCCGAGGAAGCGCGCTACGCCGCCGTCCGAAAGTTCGGCAACGTCACGCGCGTGAAGGAAGAGACGCGCGAAGTCTGGAGCTCCGCCTGGCTCGAGCAGCTATTGCAGGACGTTCGCTACGCCCTGCGCATGTTGCGCAAGTCCCCGGGCTTCACGGCTGTCGCCATCCTCACCCTGGCTCTCGGCATTGGCGCAAACACCGCGATATTCAGCGTGATCAATGGAGTGCTGCTCAGTCCGCTTCCCTACAAGGATCCGGAGCAACTCGTAATCATAAAGGAACACGATTCGCTCCCGAACGTGATCGATATCCAGAGACAGACGCGCTCATTCTCACAGGGGGGCGGAATCAACGTCGAGAAGATGGATTACATAGGTGCAACCGAACCTGTGCAAGTCCGTGTCGGGCTTATCAATGCGGGGTTTCTCGAAACGCTAGGCGTACAGCCGATGCTGGGCCGGATCATTTCGCCTGGGGAAGATGTACAAGGCGGGCCGCGTCTCGCCATGGTAAGCAACCACTTCTGGCAAAACTACCTCGGCAGCGATCCACATGCGGTGGGCAACACGATTCAATTGGGCGGAAACTCTTATACGGTGATCGGCGCACTGCCCGCGAGCTTTGCTCCGCCAGCAGAGCATGCCGACGTTTTCGTTTCACTCATCGTCCGCGACCCGGGAGCGGGTGCTGAGCGCGATTTGCACTTCATGCATACCTACTGGCGATTGAAGGAGGGCGTTACGCTGGCGCAGGCGCAGGCCGATATGGCCGCGATCGACCGCCGGCTCGCGGAGCAGTATCCGGCCGAAGAAAAAGAACGGAAGAGCCAATTGGTTCCGCTGCATGAATGGCTGGTAGGAGACGTGCGGTCGGCACTGCTGGTGCTCTTCGGAGCTGTAGGCCTGGTTTTGCTGATTGCGTGCGCGAATTTCGCGAGCTTGCTGATGATGCGGGCGGTTGCGGAGCGCCAGGAATTGGTGATTCGGGCGGCGCTGGGCGCGGGCCGCGGCCGGCTCATCCGGAAAACGCTGACAGAGAGCGCACTGTTGTCGGTCCTCGGCGGTGCGGCCGGACTCCTGTTCGCGAAGTTGGGCACGAGCATGCTCCTGGCCTTGAGGCCGGAGGAACTGGCCCGGCTGAGCGGGATTCACATGGATACACGAGTGCTGCTGTTCGTCTTCGTGGTCTCAGTGCTCACCGGCATCGTGTTCGGAATGGCGCCGGCATGGATCGCGGCTCGTGCGGACGTTGCCGAGGCTCTGAAAGAAAGCGGGCGGAGCACAACCGCCAGCACGATGGGCCATAGCATACGGAAAATTTTGGTCACATCAGAACTGGCGGTTGCCTTGGTGCTGCTGGTGGGGGCCGGTTTGTTGATCAAAGGATTCTCACGGTTGCGCTCGATGAACCCCGGTTTCAATTCCGCGAACGTAATGACGATGTATCTCCAATTGCCCACGACAAGGTACGGCGAAATCCCCAAGCAAACACAGTTCCGCCGCGAGTTGCTCACCCGCTTGAATTCCCTACCGGGCGTGCAAGCGGCGATGGTGACGGATATACCGCTCGGCGGGAATTATGTGCGCCACCGTTTGGTCATCGACGGACGCCCGCCGGTCGCGGTGGGAGGTGAGCCGCTAGTGCAAACCCTTTCGGTGATGGGCGATTACTTCCACGTGATGCAGATTCCCCTGCGCGCGGGTCGCGACTTCACCCCCTTGGACCGCGAAGGGCAGCCACTCGTCGCCATTGTGAACGAGGAAATTGTGCGGGAATTTTTCCCGCACGAAAACCCAATCGGCGCGCGCATCCGCTGGGCGGGCGACACCGGGCCGCCTCAATGGATGACCGTCATCGGCGTGGTGGGCGACGTGAAACATTCGGGATTGAACCAACCGGCGGATCCCGCTGTATATAGCCCTTTTTCGCAGAACGACGAGCGCTGGAGACGATTCATGACGCTCGCTATCCGGTCTCGGGATGCGTCTCCTGGGCTCGTTGAAGAAGTGAAGAAGCAGGTTTGGAGCCTGGACAGCCAGATTCCAGTGGGCGACGTGCACACCATGGACGATCTCATGGCTGTGTCGCTTGCGCAGCAACGCTTCAACATGCTGCTCCTCGGACTCTTCGCCGCGCTCGCGTTGATCTTGGCTGCGGTGGGAATTTACGGCGCGATGGCCTATGCCGTGAACCAGCGAACTCATGAGATCGGCATACGGACAGCGCTGGGAGCGCAGCGGCGCGACGTGCTGCGGCTCATCATGAGAGATGGAGCGAAAATCGCGTTCTTCGGCATCGCCTTCGGGATTGCAGGAGCGCTGGCGCTGTCTCGCCTGATGGCCAGTCTGCTTTTCGAGGTGAAACCGACGGACCCAGCGACATTCGCGGGTGTCGCGATCCTGCTCGCACTCGTTGCGCTGGCGGCTTGCTACATCCCGGCGCGCCGCGCAATGCGCGTCGATCCGATGGTCGCGCTGCGATACGAGTGATGGAGAGATGAAATTATGAAACGCCGCAAAGACATGCTCGAAGATCTCGACCAAGACATCCGCGACCACATCGAACGCGAGACGCAAGACAACATCGAGCGCGGCATGTCGCCGCAGGAAGCGCGCTTCGCGGCGATGCGCAAGTTCGGCAACGTGACCCGCGTGCGAGAAGAGACACGCAACGTGTGGAGTTTCGTCTGGCTCGAGCAGTTGCTGCAAGACGTCCTCTACGCCGTCCGCATCCTGCGCAAGTCTCCGGGCTTCACGATTATCGCCGTACTTACGTTGGCCCTCGGCATCGGCGCCAACACGGCGGTTTTCTCCGTGGTCTACGCAGTCCTGCTGCGGCCGCTGCCATACAAAGACCCTTCGCGTCTGATCGTGCTGAACGAGACAACGCCGAGGGTTGGAAAGGTCAGCGTGTCCTATCCGAACTTCTTCGATTGGCGCGCCCAGAGTCACTCATTTTCGCAGTTCGCCATCATTCAGTCTGTCGGTTTCAATCTCGCTGGAATAACCCAGCCCGAAAAGATCAATGGCGACGCAGTGTCGCCGAATTTTCTTTCGATGATAGGCGTCCGCCCGTTCCTCGGACGCAATTTTGAGGCATCAGAGGAAAAAGCAGGCACGCCGCCGGTGATTCTGCTGAGTTACTCGCTATGGCAATCGCATTTCGGAGGCGATCCCGACGCAATCAGCAAGACGATCACCCTCGACGGCCGCGGTTTCACGATCGTTGGCGTGCTGCCGCCCAATTACCGTTCGCTCGACCAGACGGATGTGATGTTGCCCATCGGCGTCTGGGCCACCGCCAATGCCGACGAAGTCGCCGAGCGTGGCGATCGCGGCGATACCACCGTGATTGGCAGACTTGCGCCGGGCATTCCACTCGCACAAGCCCGCGTGGAAATGGAAGGCATTGCGGCGCGGTTGGCGAAGGAATATCCAACCGCCAATGATCAGTGCAGCGTGGCGCTCCAGCCAATTCGCGACGCTTTCATCGGCGACGCAAAGCCCGCAATCCTTGTGCTTTTTGGCGCCGTGATGTTCGTGCTGCTGATCGCATGCGCGAATGTGGCGAACCTGTTTCTTGTTCGCGGCGCGGGCCGCACCAAGGAAATCGCGCTGCGCATTGCCTTTGGCGCTAGCCGCGGCCGCATCATCGGCCAAATGCTGACCGAAAGTTTTGTGCTGTCGCTTCTCGGAGGCACCCTGGGCCTCGCGCTCGCAGTGGGCGGGATTCGTGGAATCGCGCATCTGATCCCGTCGGGCATTCTGTCAGACGACGCCGTGAATTTGAACGGTGCGGTGCTTTTGTTTGCAGGGGGCGTGGTGATACTGGCGGCGTTCATTTTTGGTTTGGCGCCCGCCCTGCACTGGGCCAAACCCGACGTCCAATCGGAATTGAAGGAAGGTGGGCGATCGGCGAGCGCGAGCGCGGCGCAAAATCGCCTGCGAGGTGTGCTGGCAATCGCCGAAACTTCGCTCGCCCTCATCCTTATGATCGGCGCGGGCCTGATGATGAAAAGTCTTTATCGCTTGCTGGAAGTAGATCCCGGCTTCCGGCCCGATCGCGTGTTGACCATGGGAATGGATTTAAGGACGCAGCAATATTCGAAAGACCCGGCCATCCTGAATTTCTGGCAGCAACTGCTTGATCGCGTCCGTGTTCTGCCGGGAGTTGAAAGTGCGGCGGTAGGAACCGTAGTTCCGCTGACGGGCGATCACAGCCGCACGGACATCACGATCGAGGGAATGGCTCTGCCGAGGCCGGGGAACTATCCGCATCCGGACTATCACATCGTCAGCCCAGACTATGCGAGGACGCTCGGAATCCCGCTCCTCCGCGGACGCGCCTTTACCGATGCGGACAACGAGAGTGCGCCGCTCGTGGGAATCATTAACGCGAATGTGGCGCGGAGTCTTTTTTCGAATGAAGATCCTGTCGGCAAGCGCTTCACGTTCGGCCACCCTTCAGAGAAGAATCCTCCAAAATGGTGCACGATTGTCGGAGTTGTCGCCGACACGAGGCTATACGGACTCGCGAATCCAGCGCGGCTCGAAGTGTATGTCCCGTTTCGGCAGAATCCCACGAGCACCATGTCTCTCCTCGTGAAATCGGGCGTCGATCCCGCCGCGCTCACTTCGGCGATTCGCGGAGCGGTGGCGTCAATTGATAAAGATCAGCCCATCTTCGCCATTTCGACGATGAAAGAACTCGTGAGCAATTCGGTGGCGACGCGGCGGATGACTCTCGTGCTGCTTGGTTTGTTTAGCGGGCTCGCGCTAGTTCTCGGGGCAATCGGAATTTACGGCGTGATTTCGTATTCGGTGGCGCAGCGAACTCGCGAGATTGGCGTGCGCATGGCGCTCGGCGCGCCGAGGCTGGGAGTCTTCCAATTGGTGATTGGCCAAGGCATGAGACTCGCCGGCAGCGGGATCGTCATCGGCATTGCTGCGGCCTTCGGGCTTGCGCGCCTGATGTCGAGCCTGCTCTACGGCGTCAGTGCGGCCGATCTCGAGACGTTCGCGGGCGTCGCCATTTTGCTGACGCTCGTCGCCTTCGCCGCCTGCTACATCCCCGCGCGCCGCGCGATGAAAGTCGATCCTATGGTCGCACTGCGGTACGAATAGTCGTTGGCAAGACGAGAGGCTGAACCATGGCACGTCGCAAGAAGATGCTCGAAGCTCTTGACCAGGACATCCGCGAACACATCGAGCGCGAAACGCAGGACAATATCGAGCGCGGCATGTCGCCAGACGACGCGCGCTACGCCGCTATCCGCAAATTCGGCAACGTCACGCGCGTAAAGGAAGAGACGCGCGAGATCTGGAGCTTCGTTTGGCTCGAGCAGCTCGCCCAGGACGTTCGACTCGGCCTCCGCATGTTGCGCAAGAACGTGGGATTCACGGCCTTGGCGGTGCTGGCGCTTGGCCTGGGAATCGGGGCCAACACGGCTGTCTTCAGCGTTGCAAGCGCCTTCCTGCGGAAACCCGTGTCGTTTCCCCAGTCCGATCGCCTGGTCATGGTCACCAACCTTGCCCCGCAACAAACGATTGGCTGGAGCACTGTGTCGCCCGCGGACTATCTTGACTGGAAGAACCAGAGCCACTCGTTCGAAGAAGTGACGGCGTGGCGATGGGACGGCTGGAACATCACGGGCAACGGAGATCCTGAAAAGCTGGCGGGCGCGCGCGTCCCTTCCAATTTTTTCGATACGCTCGGTGTGATGCCTGCGATGGGCCGGCCCTTCCGGCCGGACGAAGAACAGCCGGGACACGACCAGGAAGCCATTCTCAGCTACGGCCTGTGGCAGCGCCGGTTCGCGTCTGATCCAAACATCGTGGGCAAGACGGTGACCCTGGACCACAAGACGTGTGACATCGTCGGCGTCATGGGGAAAGATTTTGCTTTTCCCGTCGCCGTCGAAATCTGGCGGCCGCTGGCCTTGACCCCGGAAGAGCAAACCCTGCGCAGCAGTCACTACATGATGCCCGTGGGGCGCCTGAAGCCGGGCGTTCCGCTGCGAGAGGCAGCGGCCGAAATGGCCACGATCGAGGGCCGCCTTCAGAAGCAGTTTCCTCAATCCGAAACCGGGTGGAGCGTGAATGTAGAGCCCATTGGAGTGTGGGTGGCGGGCAAGCTTTCGGATGAATACTGCCAGCTTCTTATGGTCGCGGTCCTTTTTGTGCTTCTCATCGCTTGCGCCAACGTCGCGAACCTGCTGTTCGCGCGCGCCGCCAGCCGTCAGAAAGAGATTGCGGTGCGCCGAGCGCTCGGGGCCAGCCGGATGCGGATTGTGCGGCAGCTTCTGACGGAGAGCGTGGTGCTGGCATTCGCGGGAGCGGGCCTTGGCCTGCTGCTCGCGCAATGGGGAGTAGGACTCATCCGCTCCCACATGCCTCCGGAGGTAGAAAAGTACCTTCCCATGTGGAAACACGTCCGATTGGAATCAGATGCCTTCTGGTACACGGCTGGCCTGGCGATCCTTGCGGGCGTGGTTGCCGGTCTCGCGCCTGCTTTCCAAATGTCCCGGACGGATGTCCACGAGGAATTGAAGGAAGGAGGCCGCGGCAATACGGGAGGTCGCGCGAACCAGCGTTTCCGCAGCATTTTTGTGATTGCGGAAGTGGCTTTATCACTCGTTTTGATGGTTGGCGCCGGACTGATATCCAAAGGTGTTCGCGCATTGCTCGTCGTTAATCCGGATCTCGACCCGCAGCAGATTTTGACGATGCATTTCAGCCTGCCGGATTCGAAATACGCGACGCCGCAGCAAAAGGCTTCCTTCTTCACCCAGGCGCTCGAGAGATTTCAAGCGCTGCCCGGCGTAAAGGACGCCGCCGTCGCCACGAATGTGCCCTTCGGCGTTTATGAGTCGGACGCCACCATTTCCATCCAGGGAAAGCCGCCGCTATCCGGCGAATATCGTCAGGCCGACGTGGAGAGCGTCAACTCGGGTTATTTCCGCGTCATGAATATTCCGCTTCGCCAGGGACGTCTCCTTGCCGAAACGGACGGAGCCGACCAGCCTCCCGTGGCCGTGGTGACCCAGAGCTTTGCGCGACGCTACTTCCACGGAGAAAACCCCGTCGGGAGATTCGTCAAAAGAGGTGCCGAAGATTCGAAGTCGCCCTGGCTCAGAATTGTGGGAGTTGTGGGAGACATTCATTACAGCATCGAGGGATCGAAGGAGACGCCGCCGATATACCTCTCCTACCAACAATCGCCCGAGGGCTTCTGCTTCATGGCGATCCGAACTGATAGAAACCCAACCGCATTTGCCGCTGCGGTGCACGGCGAAGTGGAAAACATCGATCCAGACCAGCCCGTTTCCGAAATCATGACTCTGGAAAAAGTGATTTCCAACGGGCTGCTCGGGCTCTCCTACGTCGCGGTGATGCTGAGCGTGCTGGGAGTCATGGCCCTGGTGCTCGCTTCCGTGGGCGTTTATGGCGTGATGGCGTATTCCGTCACCGAGCGCACCCACGAAATCGGCGTCCGCATCGCGCTAGGGGCGCATAGCCGCGATATCCTGGGTCTGGTGCTCACGCGCGGCCTGATCATTACGGCCATCGGGCTCGTGATAGGTCTTCCCATGTCGTGGGTATTGGCGCGTCTGCTGGCCGGGATCTTCTTCGGCGTGAGCGCCTCTGACTTCGCCATTTTCACCGGCATCACCATCTTGATGTGCTTTGTCACTCTGCTGGCCTGCTATCTTCCGTCGCGGAGAGCCATGCAGGTGGATCCCATGGTCGCGTTGCGGTACGAATAGCCGTTCGCGCAGACCGCTGGCGCCGCTCCCGATTTCCGTCTTTCGGAACTGGACGCCCCAGCCTTGCCCGCCGATGATTCTTAGTGTCCGAAAACCCAAAAGGGTGTAGTGTAGGCGGCCACTGCATCCTCATTTCGGCCATGTTTCTTACTCGAAGGGAGTTAACGATGATTCTGCGTCGCGCGCTGCCGGTCCTCCTCGCCGCCGGGGCGATTCTGATAGGTGTTGGGACCTTGGCTTTGCCCGGCTTCGCGCAAGATCAAGGTACGAACACAGTCGCAAACACCAAACAAGTTATAGGTCTTGACGGGATCCCACACAATTCCACCGGAACCCTGACGATCGCAAAGGGCACTCTGGAGTTCACCTCAGGCAAAAAGAAGGCGGACGTCCCGACCACCTCGATCACCGAAGTGCTGACGGGCGCCGACACCCAGCGAACAATCGGCGGAACCATTGGCACGCTCTCGATGTTCGCGCCTTACGGTTCCGGAAGATTCCTGAGCCTGTTTCGCACCAAGATCGATACCCTCTCGCTCACCTATGTCGACAGTTCCGGCGGCGTCCATGGCGTAGTGTTCAGTATGCCGGAGGGCTCGTCGACGGCCGCAAAGGTAGCTCTGCTGGCCCAGGGCGCGAAGACCAGCGTTCCGATTGAGCCCGGAGCCACTCCGCCAGCATCGGCGCCGAAGCCGCAGGGGAGAAGGCCATGAACATCAACCTGAGCACGAACAAGAGCATGAACACGCGCATTAACACGCGCATTAACATGAAGAAGACCAGCTACCTCAGCTCCCTCGCGTTCCTTGGCGTCGTGCTTCTGTTCGCGGCCATTAGCGGATCCGCGCAACAGACCACGCCACCGGCTCCGAAGCCCAAGATCAAGGCGTCCTCCATTCAGATCCTCATGGTCGAGTCCAACGAAATTAAGCTTCCGCTTCCGTTTCAGTTGGCTCTCTACGAGAACATGATCGAACAGGTGGAACAGACCAAGAAGTTCCAGCACGTCTACCGTGACGGTGACCGCGCCGCCGCGGACGCGCCGGATCTAGTCGTCCTTCACAGCAATGTGTACGGATTCAAGCAAGGCAGCGAAGAGAAACGGCAAGTAACCACCGTTGCCGGTGCCACTCAGATCAAGGTTCATTGCGAGTTCTACGACAAGAGCGGCAAATCCTTCGGCGACCAGGACGTCACCGGCAATGTGCGCTTTCTCGGCGGCAATCTTAGAGCCACGTACGACTTTGGGAAGAAAGTGGCGCAAATCGTCGAGGCAAGCTTCGACTAGGAACTGCTGAATCGCACGCCGCGACGTGGAACCTGGGTACGTGGCGGCGTGTCCGGACCCTCACCGGCGTGCGTTCCATTTGAAGAGGAGAAGTCGAATATGAGGATGCACCTGCCAGTGGTTTGTCTCGTCGCGTTCGCGGCCTTCGCTGTGTCATCATCTCCCGCCCGCGGCCAGGGAGCTGCCGGCGCCGGCGCCAGTGGACAACCGGCGCAGCCGCCACGCCAGGATTCGTCATCGAGCTCGTCTTCTACCGCCGCCACGACGCACGTCGAGCCCGGGATCACCTATCACCGGCCCACCGAGCACGAAAAAATTCGCAACTTCGCGTTCGACGCCTTCGGCCCGTATCCCTTCATAGCCGCCGCCGCTAGCGCCGGCATTCAGCAGGCTTACAGCACGCCGCCCGAGTGGGGCCAGGGCTGGGACTCCTACGGCGTGCGCCTCGCCAGCAACTACGGCATCCAGCTGATCACCGTCTCGACGCGCTACGCCCTTGCTGAGGCGTTTCGCGAGGACACGATCTACTATCGTTGCTCGTGCCACGGCTTTTTTCCGCGCCTTGAAAACGCGCTGATTTCCACAGTAACCGCGCGCCGCGGCGCCGATGGCCATCGCGTTTTTTCGCTGGCAGCCATTGGTGCTCCGTACGCCGGCACGATGACTGCGGCGCTCGTTTGGTATCCCAACCGCTACGAACCCGCGGACGGCTTCCGCATGGGGAATTACAACCTCGCGGCCGAGGCCGCAGAGAACGTCGCCCTCGAATTCATCTACGGCGGCCCGCACACCATGTTCGGCAACTTCCACTTCCCCGGCATGCGCCACCGCGCCAAAAATCCCGACCAAAATTAGATATCCCGGCTCAATAAAGCCCTGCACAAATTTGGGAGCAGCCTGAACTGAAACTACCTCATAAACGCTGCCCGGAAGGGCGGGCCTTCAGAGTCTGCCTGAGAACCCCGTTTTTCGTCAGGGCATGGCTTCGGTTCAGAGCCGCGGAGCGGCGATTGTACTTAGCCCGGCGGGTTTCAGGGTTTGATAATTCAAACCCTGACATATAAACGAGCGAAGCGGAATGCCGGGGAACCAAGCCACAAAACAAGAACGACTCCCGGAGGGACGATTGAGTACATGATGAACAAACTCATCGAGCGCCGTAAGCGCGGCACTCTCTGCGCCCTCCGGGGTTTTTCTCTGTGAACTCTGTGTTTCGCTTTTCTCTTTCCCTCTTCTCTTTTCTCTGTCTCAGAACGTCACCCGCGCGCCGATCTGCGCAGCGAACGGAATCCCCACCGTCGTCCCCGGCCCGAAGAAATCCCCCAGCGCTCCGCCCGGGAACCGCAACTGCTTCACGCTGGTGATGGGAGTGGTCGTCGTGCAATCGGCGTTCGTGCAAAGGTCCGTGATGTTGCCGGCAGCCACTTGCGCCGCTGGCACCGGCATCGCGCCCACATCCGTAACGTAGTTCGCGCCGGGATTGTTGCGGTTGAACAAATTGAAAAACTCCACGAACGGCGCCACGGTCCAGCGCTCCCCGATTTTGAACGGCCGCGTGACGCGCAGGTCCGCCTGAATGTACGGCGTTCCTCGCAATTCATCCAGAGTCGTCTGCACGCCGTTCACCACCGCGCGGTCATCAACGTCATCGCCAAGCCCGGTAACGGGAGTCGAAGTGGTCAGCGTAATCGGCCGCGCGCTCTCCGCCTGAATCAGCGTCGTCAGCTCAACGCCACCCGGCACGTGAAACGTCCCCGCCAGCACGAACCGGCTCGTCACGTCCTCTCCCGACGGCCCATAGTCTCCCGGGCCAAACGGTTTCAGCGGATTGCAAACGCCGTCCACGTAGTCGAACAGCTCGCCCAGGATGCATCCCCACGTGTCCGCCCTCGACAGCGTGTAATTCGCCACCAAACTAAATCGCCGCGAAACGTTTCCCTGCAAGTGGATCATCATCGCGTTGAAAGCCGAACGATTATCCGACCTGAAAACCGTCACGTTCGGAACGTTGTCTCGCTGGCAATCGATTACGTCTTCGGCCGCCGGGCATCCGTTGCCGGGAGAAAACAGCGGCGAGAACAGCGTGAACCCCGCCTGATACTGATAGCGCGCGAAGCCGTGGTTCCCTTTCTCGTATGTGTAGTCCACGCTGATCAGCCAATTCCTGTCAAAAGCATGCTGCATGCCCCCGGTGACGTGCATTGCGTATGGCGTTTTGTAACCCGGCGCGATAATCGCGCCCGAGCCCGCCACGGTCCCGATCGGCCCCGTCGAAGATGCCGGAGGCAGGCATCCCGGATCGCCTGGATTCACGCAAACGCCCGGCGGCGTGTTCACCGCCTGCAACGCCGGCACCCACCCGTTCTGCGCCAGGTCGTTCGAGTAAATGCCGATGCCGGCGCGAATCACCGTGTTTTCGGATTCGCCGAGGCCGTAGACGATTCCCAGCCGCGGTCCCACCGCTCCGTTGAAATCATGCGGCGCCCCATTCAGTAATGGAATCTGCAGCGCCTTCAGCGTCAAGTAAGCCGGATTGTCCAACTGGCTCTGCCCCGACGCGGTGAACAGCCCGTAGCTGTGGTCGTAACGGAAACCGTAATTCACCGTCAGCCGCGGCGTGATGCGCCAGGAATCCTCGGCGTAAAACCCGAGCCTCTGAATATTCTGCCCGAATGTGCCGTTCCCTGCCGGCGTGATACCGCACGACGACGCTGGATTCGCGTTCGGCGAAGGAGTCGGCGTGCACAACGACAAATCGGCCGTGAACTGCGCCGGGTCAGCCAAATAATCCGTCGGGTCTTCGCCAAACGACACCAGCGTCTCCTGATTGCTCGTCAACGCCCCGCTCAGCACCGGCTCGTGAATGAAGTTCACGCCAAACCGGATCGAGTGCGCGCCAGTCGTGTGCGTCATGTCATAGCGAAGCTGATATTTTTCCTGGTTGCGCACCACCGGAAACGCCGTGATCGGCGTGACGAACTGATTGTCGCCAAACGTCTCGAATCCCGAAATTGTCGCCGACGTCGCCGTGAACGGAAACGCCAGCGCGAATCCCAGGTCCGAATTGCGCGCCGCGGTCAGGTGCAGGCCGCTCGCATCGAACACAAACGAGCCCAGCCACGTGGGGCTGAACGTGAACTGGTTGCTGATCACCAGATTCATGTAATTGTTGTGCTCTTCCACGCCGGTCGATTGCAGCGCTGCCTGCTGCACCAGCGCGTTATGCGTCAGATAGTTGTCGATGGCCGCGCGCAGGAACCACTGCGATCTCGCCGACTGCGCCCAATCGAATCGCGTCGTCGCCAGATAATCGCGGAACGGCACAGGCACGATATTCGGCGTGGGAATCGAGCTCACCACCGTGCCGTTCACATCAACCAAACCCATTTGCGCGAGTGCCGCCAGCGCGTTGAACTGCGTCTGACTCGTGGGACTGTATGCGATGCTTGCGTTTTCGTGAACGTATTCGAGCGACGAGAAAAACCAGATTTTGTCGCGCACCAGCGGCCCGCCCACCGTGCCGAGGTAATTCTGCCGCGAAAACGGCTGCTTCGGATTCGGCGCCGGATTCTCGATCGGGAATCGCGCGTTCAGCGCGGCCTGCCGGTCGTAGAAAGCGCCCTCGCCGTGCCAGTCGTTCGTGCCGCGCTTGGTGGTAATTACTATGGACGCAGCCGTCGTGCGGCCCGTGTCGGCGTCTTCTCCCGCGGTGCGCACCGCAAATTCCTGCACCGCGTCGGGCGAGAAATTCTGCAAGAAGCCGCCGATGTAGTCGTCCGAGTTGTCGCCCCCGTCCACCGACAACTCGTTGTTCAAGCCCGAGCTGCCGCCCGTCGAAACAGCCGTGATGCGCGCCTTTGTGGGATCGGAGGGTTCCACCGGCTCGGTCCCCGGCGCGAGGTAGGCGATGTTGGCAAAGCTGCGCGCCGCGAGCGGAATCGTCTCCAGGTCCTGCGTGGTGATTGCGGTCTGATGCACGGCGCTCGTCGTGTTGATGGGCTCCGTCGCGATCGACGACGCCTGGCCTTGGACGTTCACCGTCTGCGACATCGCGGCCGGGTGCAGCGTCACGGTGACTTCCTTCACCGTGCTGACCACCACGTTTATGTCAGAACCCGCGTCCGCGAATCCCTTGGCCTTCACGCTCAGGCGATACACGCCCGGCAGCAAATCTTCCACGCGGAATTGCCCCGCGGTGTCACTCGTCGTCTCGCGCTGAATCGTCGGCGACCCAACCGCCTGTACGGCGACGCTGGCGCCAGGCACGCGCGCCCCCGTCATGTCCTCGACGGTCCCCAGCAACCCGCCACGAAAATTCTGCGCCCGTGCCGGCGCCGCCGCACAGCCCAAAACCACCACGCAGGCCATCGCCAAGCACGTCCACCGCGTCTGGATGTGAACTGGCAGGAAAAGCCGGAAGCGCCGGGCTTTAACCCCGCCGTAATCACCGCCTTGGCCGGCCTTTACAGCCTGCGGGAGGAGTGCAGTTGGGTGGAAGCGCGGGGCTTTAGCCCTGGGCCTTTCCGTACACCACTTTTTCCGCAAACTGTCTAGCCCCTGAGGCCCAGATGCTTCAATTCCCACGCAATCCTCCGCTCGGATCATCTCCGTGATTGAATCCGCGAGGGAGCCTATCCCACTCGCCATTCCTACTACCACACGTAGTAGTTCGCGCAGACCCGCCCAGAACTGCGGCAGAAACTCCTCAGGAGTGTCGTAGTTCCTGACCCGCGGTATTGCTGAGGAACGGCGTCCCCGGCCAGCGGCTCAGTTTTGAACTTTCGAAGTCTCCGTAAACATCTTCCAGCCGTCGGATAATGGTGGCCAGTTTCCGTTAATCGTGCGCTGAGTGATTCGCTGAGGTCCGTTCGCGAGAACGGGGGTAAAACAGGCTTTGCTCGAAATTGGCCGCCCCGGTTAGGATGTACGCAGTGCCGTCAAATGAACCCGGACAACCGAAAGACGCTGGAGGATTTCCCCAAGTTCCGTGTATCCCGAGTGACTCGGGGAGAAACGAATGCACAGGGCTTCACGACGTTCGACCTTG
This sequence comes from uncultured Acidobacteriota bacterium, assembly GCA_963737205.1. Taxonomy (GTDB): domain Bacteria; phylum Acidobacteriota; class Terriglobia; order Acidiferrales; family UBA7541; genus Palsa-295. Next base: position 413,327 of record CAVTRV010000002.1, read on the forward strand.
ATGGAGAGTTCGACCGTATCGTTGGGCGAGTGGGAGAAATAACCTGGTTCTGGCTCTTGATTGGCGACCGCCTGGCCGTTTGCGCGCAATGGAAATCCCTCGGTGAAGACACTCGCACCCCGACCCTAGTCGCTCACGAGAAGGACTTACCCGAGATTGTCGGAAAAACACTCTATTACCTGAGCCCAGCCTGGCAAGCCTATAACATTTGGATGGTACTGGATGAAAAATGGGGATGGGAGCATGTGCGCTTTCAGGCTGTCGATGCGGTCGCCGAAGTATTCGAAGCAAAGGATGTCTCAATTGTTGACGGCCGCGAGGTGAAGACGTGGACAAAATTGGAACGAGCCGACAAACGCGGTTTCACGGAGCGATACGCACCGGAAGCAGAGCAAACGTCGCTATCCCAAGAAGAACCGCGCGTCATCCCGGGCGGATGGGACCACGAGCACTGCGAACTATGCCGGGAGCACATTGACCACGGTGACTTTGGGTTTCGGGATCGAGACGAACGTTGGATGTGCGAAAACTGCTACAACAAGTACGTGAAGCGTCGCGATTTGTCGTTCGTGGACGAGCTGTGAATAGATCGTCGCCCAGTGCTTTGTTAGTGCGACGGCTATCAGGACGCCCCGAGTATCCAATTCCGAAGCCTGAATCCTCTGTAGCACAAACACCGAAGAATCCCTTGACCTCTGCGGGACTAACTGGGATACTTCGCTCCCCTTCCGAGTGTTACCCCCTTCCGGAAATGCGTGTGATTCACTATGTCTGCAGCCGTTCAGGATCCAAGGATCCTCGTCATCGAGGATAACTCGGCGGTCGCCCATGCGATTCAAGCTGCCCTCGCCCACTCTCGCACCGGTCCGTTCGACGTGGAATGGGTTCGCCGGCTTTCCGATGGCGTCGCTCGTCTGACGGACGAAAGTATTGCCGCTATCTTGCTGGATTTGTTCCTGCCCGATAGTCGAGGCATTGAGACGTTCGACAGGCTGCATCGCGTCTCGCCAGGCATTCCCATTCTGGTCCTCTGCGGCGGCGATGACGAAGCTCTCGCACAGCAAGCGGTAGCGCGCGGCGCCCAGATCTATCTCCGGCCGGCTCATCTCCGCCGGCATCCGCTGCAGAGCATTCTGCGCAGCTCGATCAAACGCAACACCGCCGAAGACGTGTTATGCGTGGAAAGGGAACGCACACAAGTAATCCTGAATTCGATTGGCGACGGCGTCATCTGCACGGACAATGCAGGCAACGTCACCTCCCTCAACCTGGTTGCACAGAGCATGACGGGTTGGCCTCGCGAAGAAGCTGCCGGCCATCCCTTCGCCGAAATCTTCAAGACGATTGACTCTGCCACCCGCCTGCCCGCTCAAGACTTCATGCACGTGGCTCTCCAGCAAAATCGGGCCGTGCGACTCCCCGGAAATTGCGTCCTGGCCCGCCGCGACGGATTTGAATCCGCCATTGAAGGCTCCTTCACACCTGTCCACGACCGCGCGGGTCACGTCACTGGCGCCGTGATCGTTTTCCACGACGTCAGCGAGGCACGAACCATGTGGATCGAGATGATCCGGGCGGCCCAGCACGATTGCCTCACGAATTTGCCCAATCGCCTGCTCCTCAACGAACGGATATCTCAGTCGATTTCACTGGCTCGCCGCCAGAACAAACAGATCGGCGTGATTTTTGTGGACCTGGATCGCTTCAAATACATCAATGATTCGCTGGGGCATGCCGTCGGCGACAAGCTCCTCCAATCCGTCGCGGAGCGGTTGTCGTCCTGCTTGCGAACTTCAGACACGGTGAGCCGCCAGGGGGGCGATGAATTTGTCATCTTGCTGCCGGATATTGCCCATCCCTCTGACGCTGCCGCCAGCGCTGAAAAATTGCTCTCCTCGCTCCGCGCGCCTCACTCGATCGAGGGCTATGAGCTCCATATCGACGGCAGCATCGGCATCAGCATCTTTCCGGAAGACGGAGGGGACGCCGAAACGCTCATCAAGCATGCGGACACTGCGATGTACCACGCCAAAGAGAGCGGCCGCAACAATTTCCAGTTCTTCGCGGCCGAAATGAATGCGAAGGCCGTCCAGCGCCAGTCTCTCGAAAGCAACTTGCGCCACGCCCTCGAGCGGAACGAGTTCGTGTTGCACTATCAACCGAAGGTAAATCTCGCCACAGGCAAGATCACCGGCGTTGAGGCATTGATACGCTGGCACCACCCGGAGCGAGGGCTTACGCGCCCCGCTCTCTTCGTGCCCCTTGCCGAGGACTGTGGCCTCGTTCTCCGAATCGGCCGCTGGGTGCTGCGGGAAGCCTGCAGGCAGGTTCGCGCCTGGCAGGACGCGCGCTTGCCGCTCATCCCTGTTGCCGTGAACGTTTCTGCCGTCGAGTTTCGCGCCAAGAATTTTTTGGAAGGTGTTTCCGAGACGCTTGCGGAAACGGGCGTGGAACCCTGCTATTTGGAATTTGAGGTCACCGAAGGCGTCCTCATGGAGGACACCTCGTCCACCGCCCATGTGCTTCAGAAGCTCAGAATCATGGGCATCCGTCTCACCGTGGATGACTTCGGCACCGGCTACTCCAGCCTCAGCTACCTGCGCCAGTTTCCAATTGATGCCCTAAAAATCGACCGGTCATTCGTCCGGCGAATCAATATCTGTCCGGACGACGCTTCCATTGTCAGTGCCGCGATCAACATGGGCTGGAGCCTCAAGCGCCGTGTCATCGCCGAGGGCGTCGAAACGCCCCAACAGCTTGCATTCCTTCAGGCCCAGCACTGCGCGGAAGGGCAAGGCTACCTCTTCGGCCGCCCCATGATCGCCTCCGCCTTCGCCAAGTTACTTCAGACCGGCTTGCCCGAAACTCTACCGTTCACCCCGCAACGCATCGTCTCCGCCGCCATCTGACTCGCCGTGGAATATCCTGGCCTTCCTCTGCGCCTCTGTTGTAGAAAACCAGCCGCCGGCCCGTTTTCTATCCCCCAAACGCCTTGCCTCAGGCCGTTTAGGTTTTCTCTGAAATCTGAAATTTTCAAATCGGCTTAGGTCTACGTTTTTCGCAGCCGCAGGCTGCTTTGGGAGTGCGCAAGCTTGCTTGCGCTTTCTCTTCGCCGAAGCTTGCTTCGGCGCCGCTTGCCTCCCTTTGAAATCTGAAATTTCAAATTTGAAATCATGCCCGCCTTCTCCGTGTCCTCTGGACTTTCTCCGTGGCCTCTGTGTTAATCCTTATGTCTTTTCCGAAATCTGAACTCTCAAATCCGAAATCACGCCCGGCCCTGACCCGCAAGGGGCGGGGTTTCAGTAGACGTACTTTAGGCCAGATTTACACATCATCAAACTTAGAGTTATCCCATCCCTCGTCAGTCGTTGTATATTCTGGCGCAACACATCGTGGTGGAGGTAAGGCTCTGTTGACCCAACCAAGCGCGTCCACAGCCGGCACGAAGAGCAGTCCCGCCATATTCGCCTCCCTCGCGCTTGCCGGCTTCTTGGCGGGGGTCTTGATGGTTGTGCTGCCACACTTCCATCTGCTTCCTGACGACAGCGACGTTCTTTATGCCGCCGCCTTCGGAATCGTCATCGCAGGTTACTTTGTCCTGTTCCGAGGTTTGCGGTCGGCCTGGAAAGTCCTGGGCTTCATCGCGACGTCCGTTGTGGCATATACGGCCGCTTTTTTTTCGACGATCGAGACGCCTCTTCACATTAAGTTCCTTGACTTTTCGCAACGTGGACTCGCGCTTCTGTCGACGGACAGCTTCTTCACCGGCGGCGTGGTGGGAGCGGCGATCCTCTTCGCAGGCTTCTTCTTGTTTTTGTCATCCCGGCACGGATCGCGGCTTTTCCTTCTGAAGGCTCTTGCTTTTTCACTACTCGCGGGGTTGCTAGCGGTGTTCGCGTGGAAGGCGGGAAATTCTCTGGGCACCGACGACTGGGACTACAACTCCCTTCTTGTCCTCTGGCAAGCCGGCATCGCTTGCATGTTTGGGTTTCTCCTTCCGCGCAAAGAAACCGTCTCAGTAGGCTGATCCTGACGGCCGAATTCTCCTTGCACGCTTTGCCGATTTCCCTGATTCTGTGGAAATGAAGATCACGCTTTCACTCGATGATGACGTCGTCAGGCAGGTGCGAAGGATCGCCGCCGATCGGGGTGCCACGCTGACGGAACTGGTACGCCAATACCTAAAGACTCTCGCCGCCGAGAATGCGACGTCCGGCTGCACACAGGGCCAGTTGGAGGCGCTCGAACGGACATTCGAGCGATTCAGCTTCAAGATCGGAAAGCGAACCTGGACCCGCGCCGATCTCTACGACCGCTCCTGAGTGCCTCGACCGAATGAAAAACGCGTCCCGCTCGCTGCGGCAATTTCGCACTTCCGCCACGACTTTCGGCCGCCAGATGTTTATTCCTTGCGCGCCAGAAATTTTCTACTACCATGGAACCGTGCAAGCTGCCTCGACAAAGCGAATGCGGGAGCAGGACGCGGACCCGATCCGTTCACCGGGATTAGGAATCGCCGCAACTCCATGGAAACAAACGACGGCGACCCTTTCTAATAGGCAATATAGAGGGGGGCCATCACTTACCTCTAGAGCGAAGGCAGGGTGGCGGCCTTGGCGCACCGAAGCGCGTAGCGCGCAGGCGGCTAATCGGTACAATTTACAATTAGAAATCGCCATAACTCCCTGCAAACAAAAGAGAAAAGATTTTCTAATCGGTACGAAAATGTCCTATCGGGATCACCAGTCACCACTCACATGACCAACGACGCCCATCGCATGAGCCGCCCCATCGACGAAGTGGACCCGCAAATCGCGGAGATCCTCCGCGACGAGCTCCGCCGCCAATCCACCAGCATCGAGCTGATTCCCTCAGAGAACTTCGTCTCCGAAGCGGTGCTCGAAGCAGCGGGTTCGGTCCTCACCAACAAATACGCCGAGGGCTACGGCACGAAGCGATACTACGGCGGCTGCGAATTCGTGAATCAGGCCGAACAGCTTGCCATCGACCGCGCGAAGCAGCTCTTCGGCGCGGAACACGTGAACGTGCAGGCGCACTCCGGCACGCAAGCCAATATCGCCGTCTACATGACCGCGCTTCAGCTCGGCGACACCGTCTTGGGAATGAATCTGGCGCACGGCGGCCACCTGACCCACGGCCATCCTCTGAATTTTTCCGGCAAGATGTACAAGTTCGTCGCCTACGGCGTAACGAAGGAAACTGAAACCATCGACTACGACGAACTCGACCGCCTCGCGCGCGAGCACAAACCGAAAATGGTCGTCGTGGGCGCGAGCGCCTATTCGCGCATCATCAATTTCGCGCGCATGGGCGAGATCGCTCGCGCGGTGGGCGCGCTGCTCTTCGTCGACATGGCGCACATCGCCGGCCTCGTCGCGGCAGGCGTACACCCGAGTCCCGTGCCGCACGCCGATTTCGTTTCCACCACCACGCACAAGACCTTGCGCGGTCCTCGCGGTGGCATGATTCTCTGCAAGGAGCAGTACGCGAAAGATCTCGACCGAACTCTCTTCCCCGGCATCCAGGGCGGCCCGCTGATGCACATCATCGCGGCCAAAGCGATTTGCCTGAAGGAAGCGATGGAGCCGGAATTCCGCGAATACGGAAGGCAAGTGGTGGCGAACGCAAAAGCGCTCGCGGCCGGCGTCACGAAGCACGGCTACCGCGTGGTCAGCGGCGGCACGGATAATCACCTCTTCCTGATCGATATCAACGCTCGCGGCCTCACCGGCAGCGTCGCGCAGCCCGCGTTCGATCGCGCCGGAATCACGGTGAACAAAAATTCGATCCCGTTCGATCCTCTTCCGCCGATGAAGGCGGGCGGGATTCGCGTTGGCACCCCCGCGATCACCACGCGCGGGATGCGCGAACCCGAAATGGAAAAAATCGCCGCGTGGATCGCAGAAGTTCTCGATCACCTCGACGACGAAGCCGCAGAAAAGCGCATCCGCGCCGAAGTAGCCGCGCTTGCCGCGAAGTTTCCCCTCTACGTGAAGCGCCTCGAAGCAGCCGACGCCGCGTCCGCTCTCCACAGCTATCGCGCCAATCCCTGAGCATTCCGCGGAAGATGGTTCGAAGGCTCGCTGCGCGCCGCGGCGTTTCACTCGCACCCAAATGTTTCGCCACGGAACAGTTCCGATTCCGCCGCACACTTCTCCGGCCCTCGCATCCTGCTAAGCTCTTTCGTGCGCTCGCCGCAATCCGATTTGCTTGTCGCGCTTTGGCACCCAGCGTGCCACTCCTGCTTCGGACCATTGCGCTGACTCATCCCGAGAGGATTGCTAGCATGGCGATGCCAGAGACCGTCGAACAGCCGATTCCGATCGAAAAGGCTCCCGGCAACGTCTGGGAAGCCGAAAGGGATGAGGCGCGACGAATTCAGGAGTCGTTGCTGCCTACCGGTCCGCTTCGAGGACCGAGCTTCGAAGTAGCGTGCCGCTTCGCGCCTTTCTCCGGCGTCAGTGGCGATTTCGCCGACTATTTCGATCTGCCCAACGGGCTCGTGGGAATTTATCTAGGCGATGTCGTCGGTAAGGGCCTGCCGGCCGCGATGTATGGGGCGATGGTGATGGGCACGCTGCGCGGGGCCAACAAAACAGGCGAGGACACCAACGCCGTGCTTGCGACGCTCAACAGACGGTTGCTCGTGCGTCCTGTCTCCGGCCGCTTTTGTGCGACTCTGTATGCGCTGTTCAATCCCGCTACGCTCGAGCTGAAATTCTCGAATGCAGGTTTGCCTTTCCCGCTGCACGCTTCCGAGGCAGGCTGCAAGACCGTTGGAGAAGGCGGCTTGCCGTCAGGACTGTTCCCCGGCTCGTCTTACGATGTTCACTCGATCAAGCTCTCCCCGGGCGATACCGTTCTGCTCGCGACGGACGGCCTGCACGAGCTGCGGAACAGCAACGACGAAGACTTCAGCGAGCGCAAATTGTCCGAAGTGTGGCATCGGTGTCGGGGAAGCTCCGCGAAAGAGACGCTCGATCTTCTTTTCGAAGGCTTGAAGGAATTCTCGGCCGGCGGCAGCGCGCAGCACGACGACATCACGGTTGTCGTGGTCAAAGTGATGTCAACGATGGTCCTGCCGAATCCTGCGGGCGGTTTTTGGCGCGTACCCCTGCGCTAAAGCGCTGAAACCGTTGCCTACTTCTTCGGCCTTTCGAAAGCACCTGCGGGAATATTGTTTGCGTGGGGCGTCACTTTCGAGATGTTCGGCGTCACGTCCGCATCCACATTCCGGAGCGCCCAGGAAATTCCTCCCAGCAGCAAGCTCTGGTACGTCGCCGAATTCCACACGTCTTCGCGATGACCGAGCGCGGTGTAGAACACTCGGCCGCGCCCGTGCATGCGTGCCCAGGTGTTCGGATACGGCGGACGCTGGTAGTGCGGCCCCTGCATGCCCTCCGTTTCGAGAATCGTCAGCACGTGCAAATCAGGCTGATAATCGCGAAAGGGATACCACTCCTCGAGAATCTCCACGCCATCGTCAAGCGGCGCCATGCCTGGGAAATTCTTGTCGGCGACGGTGATGCGCGCTTTTTGTTGCGCGTCGTGCGCGAGGAATTCCGCACCTAGCATCTGAAGATACGGATCGAGCGTTTGCGGCTTGGGATCGAAGCGGTCGCCGTAGGTGTCAAACGTATCGCTGGCCGAGTGCGTGCCGACGAACCCTTTGCCGCCGTGAACCAGATCTAGGAAGGCCAGCTTGCCTTCGGGCGTCATAGGAGGATTCTTGTCGGTCCCTGCTGTTGTGAGATCGCCCGTCGTGTAAAAGAAGAACGCGTCGTATTGCTTCAGGTCCGCGCTCGAGAAAACTCCACCGTCCTTCGTGGCGGTCACGTCGAAACCGTGCTGCTTGCCGAGATCGGTGACGATCTGCTCGGCAAGGCCGAGCTTTCCAGCGTCCCGCTTGATGACGGAATGCTCGAAGCCCGAGGACTTGGTGAACATCAGAATCTTCTTGGGCTTCATCTCCGCCGCGTTGATCCGCGAGAACGAAAGCCCATTTGCAGCCACGCCGGTTGCTGTCGCACCCAGCATCCGCAGCAAATCACGTCGACTAATCATGAGTCTCCTTCGCCGTTTCGACTTGAATTTCTAACTCCGTCACACGACCTTCGCGAATCGAAAAGGCGCGCACCGGCCGCACCGCTGTAGGAAGCGGCGAAATAATAAAATAGGCCGCATCCGGATAATACGCGCGTTCGATGTCGCGCGGCGACGGTTCGTTTTTGCCGTGGGGATGCGAGTGGTAGATGCCGAGGAGCTCGAGTCTTGCGGCGCGCATCTCGCGCATCAAGCGAAATAATTCCTCCGGCGCAATTTCATAGCACGTGGCAGGATCGACCGCCGCGTTCGTCGCCGGAAGTGCGCGCGTGATGATTCCGTTGCGTCCGGCCAGCAGCCCGCAGACCTCGCGCGCCGGTTGCTTACGCGCTTTCGCCAGCAACTCCTCCAATAATCGAACATCGATGCGGACTGGCACCGCGGGAAAGTCTACACCCAGCAGGAACCGAAAAGCTCACCGCAGAGGGCACGGAGAAGAACCTGACACCACAGAGAAAAAGAATAGCTTGAACATTCTTGCGTAGGGGGCGGCTAGCGAGCCGCCCCTCTAGTTCACGAATCCACCTAAGCTTTTTGTGCCTGGCGGCGGAGGAACGTAGGCACGTCGAGATCGTCGGCCGGAACATCACGAATCGATTCGGTCACGTTGCGCGCCACTTGCTGGACCACGTTCGAAGGCGTCGGCGCCATCGGTGCCGTCTGTTCGCGCCCCGCCTTCCACGTTTTCGGCAAGTAGGACGGCCGTGACACCGTCTTCTTGTTCGCCACTTCGCGGAAGCCCGCAGCGATCACGGTGATCTTCACGGATTCCTTCATGGCGTCGTCCTGCACCGCGCCAAAAATGATGTTCGCGTTTTCATGCGCCGCCTTCTGAATGATCGTGGATGCTTCGTGCACTTCCTGAAGCGACAGCGTCGATGAGCCAGTGACGTTGATCAGAATCCCCTGCGCGCCCTGGATGCAATTGTCTTCCAGCAACGGGCTATTGATTGCACGATTGGCGGCATCGACGGCGCGATTCGAACCGGACGCAACCGCCGTGCCCATCACCGCGTAACCCTGGCCGGACATGATCGTCTTTACGTCGGCGAAGTCGCGGTTGATGATGCCCGGAATCGTGATGATGTCCGAAATGCCCTGCACAGCCTGGCGTAAAATATCGTCGGCAATGCGGAACGCCTCGAAGAAGCTCGTGCCGTGCTCGACGCATTCCATCAGCCGCTCGTTGGGAATCACGATGACAGTGTCGACGCAGCCGATCAGCTCAGCCAGCGCCTGTTCGGCTTGCAGCATGCGCCGCTTGCCTTCGAACGCGAACGGCTTGGTAACGACGGCGACGGTGAGCGCACCGAGCTCGCTGGCGAGATTCGCGACCACGGGAGCGGCGCCGCTTCCCGTGCCGCCGCCGAGCCCCGACGTGACGAACACCATGTCCGCGCCGTCGAGCGCCTCGAGAATTTTCTCTGTGTCTTCGAGCGCCGCTTTGCGCCCGACCTCGGGATTCGCGCCGGCGCCCAGGCCCTTCGTCAGCTTGGCGCCGATCTGCAACTTTACCGGCGAAGCAGACAGCTTCAGCGCCTGCAAATCCGTGTTCGCGGCGACGAATTCCACTCCTTCCACCTTCGCGCGAATCATGCGGTTGACGGCATTCGACCCGCCGCCTCCCACGCCGATCACCTTGATCCGCGCGCCGTTCTGCGATTCCTCATTGCTGAATGAAACTCGAATACCCGATTCTTTTGGCGTCATGCTTCCTCCCTCAGAAATTCGCTTCTGCTAGAAATTGTTCACTGCCCAGCAAATAAAGCCTTCAACTTTCCGGTCCACCCGTTGGGACGCGCTCCCGCGAGGCGCCGCGTGCGCGCCCCATACAGCACGATTCCAACAGCCGTCGCGTATTCAGGCTGGGAAACTTCCTCGCTCATCCCAGCTAGCCCGCGAGGCGACGCCACGCGAACCGGCAGGTTGAAAACGCGCTCCGCGAGTTCGACGAGCCCCCGCATATGCGCGCCGCCGCCAGTGAGAATCAATCCGGCGGGAATTTGCGAATCGAGTCCACCGCGGCGCAACTCCTCGCGAACAAGAATGAGCAACTCCTGCGCGCGCGGCTCGACAATCTCCGAAAGCATGCGCGCGTAGATGGTTCGCGGCGGGCGATCCCCCACGCTGGCGATCTCAATCGAGAAGTCTTCTTTCTGCAGATCGCGGAAGGCGCAGGCGTGCTCGCGCTTGATTTTTTCCGCTTCGGGGACGGGCGTACGCAGGCCGACCGCCAGATCGTTGGTGAAATGGTCGCCACCCACCGGAATCGCCGCCGTGTGACGCACGACGCCGCCAACGTAGCCGACCAGCTCAGCGGTGCCGCCGCCGATGTCGAGCAGGCAGCAGCCAAGCTCGCGTTCATCCTGCGTAACGCACGATTCGGCCGAGGCGAGCTGCTCGAGGACGGTGTCGTCCACGCGGACTCCCGCACGATTAACGGCCGTCACGATGTTCTGAGTCGCCGTGCCGGAAGCGGTGACGATATGCACATTCGCTTCCAGGCGCTGGCCCACCATGCCGATCGCGTCGCGAATGTTGTCCTGGGCATCGAGAAAGAATTCCTGCGGCAGGACGTGGAGCACTTCGCGGTCTTCGGGAAGCGAGACGCCACGCGCCGCTTCGATCGCGCGTCGCACGTCTTCGCGCTGCACGTCGCGAGGCCGCGCGCCGACATTGATTCCGCCGCGGCTGTTGACGCCGCGAACATGGCTTCCGGCAACCCCGATTAGCGCCGATTCCACGGGGACGCCGACGATCGTCTCCGCTTCCTCCACGGCGCGCCGAATCGAACTCACCGCGAGATCCAGATTCACGATCTGGCCCTTGCGCCAGCCTTTCGATTCCGCCGCGCCGAATGCAGCGAACTTCACACCGCCGTCGTCTTCGAGTTCACCGATCAATGCGCAAGTCTTGGTGCTGCCGATATCCAGTGCGACAATGTGCCGTTCCTTCTTCGTCAAATCCGCCGCTCCCTCAGAACCCTCAAAAAATTACATGCAGTAACTAAATCACCTTACCGCGAATGCTTTGCCGCGCTCTTGCGAACGGCAACCGGTGCCGTCTCCGTCCGCTGCGGCCGCTGCTGCGCCACTTGCCGCGTAGCGTTGGCTGTGTCCGGATTCACGATGGCCTCGCGGCTGAATCGCAAATCCACCGACTCGACGCGCCCTGCCGCCGCGCGCCACTCGGCGATGTCGTCGATAAGCGTGCGGAATTTCGCTTCGAAATCGGTGTCGCCGAAGTGAACCACCACCGGCTGGCCGGACGCTCCCCACGATTCGTTAGCTGAATCCGCGGGCTGCAGCCCAGTGACGCGAGCGGTCAAATCATTCGCATCCGACAAATCCACCTCGCTTACCTGCTGCATCGCGCCCGCGCGCGCCTCTTCCGCCTGCTCCGAAAAACCGGCGAAAAGCTGCATGCGCTTTTCGCGCTCATCCTGCGGCATATCCGCGAGAATGCCGGTTACCACCGGGAAATGAAAATCGCCCGAGGCGGGGCGTTCGAGGATGACGCCATGCGCGTCTACCAGCGACATCTCGCTTCCCTGGCGCAGAAATGCGATGGGCGTTCGCTCGGTGATCTCCACTTCGATCGTGTTCGGCAAGGCGCGGCGAACCGTCGCCTGCTCGATCCACGAGATGGACTCGAGCTGGCGCCGCCGAAGAGCGAGGGGAACGCGCAGAATGCTCTTGCCGCGATCCGCGGCGAACACTTCCACCACGGCGGCGCGCGAAACGTAACGCGGCGATTCGCCGCGGCCGCTAGAAACCACCACCTGCTCCGGGTGGATCAGCGCCATTTCAGGCGCCGCAAGCAGGAAATGCCCGGCGTTGTACGCGAGCCAGACGCCCGCAAGTCCGGCGCCAGTCCACACCGCCACTCGCAGATACGTTTTCCAGGCTCGCCCGCCGAACTTGCGCCGCTTGATTTCGAGCGGCTTCTGCCGGCGAAGATACTTCGGCTCCTCATCCGCGAGCACTTCCTGCGGATAGGCGTCCACATCGATGGCTTTTAATTTCGCCAGACGATTACCTCGTTTTCGAGCTCGATCCCGTAAGACGTGCGCACGCGCTCGCGAACGTAGTCAATCAGCTTGAGCATGTCAGCGCAAGAGGAATTGCCTGCATTCACGAAGAAATTTGCGTGGCGGTCGCTTACCATGGCGTCGCCCACGCGATGGCCCTTCAGTCCGAGCTCGTCGATCATGCGCCCCGCCGAGCCTCCCTGAGGGTTCTTGAAGATGCAGCCGGCGCTTTTCTGGTTGAGCGGCTGGCTCGAGCGCCGTTTTTCGTTGCAAACCCGGATGCCTGCCACAATCTCTTTGTACGGCTTCGGGGGAAGCTCCAGTTTCACGCGCAGCATCACATCATCCGGAGCGAACGACGTGTGGCGATAATCAAATCGAATCTCCTCGCCGCGAATCGTTTCCACTTCCCCTTTCGCGGCGCGATACAGCTCCACTTCGCGGACGTACGAACCGATCTGCGTGCCGTAGGCGCCGGCGTTCATTCGCAGCGCGCCACCGACGCTTCCTGGCACGCCGATTAGCCCTTCCATGCCGCCCAGATCGTGCTTCGCGCAAAAGGTGACCATGCCACCCAAATCGGCGGACGCATCCACAAATGCTGCGTTGCCTTCAATGCGGACGCCGGGATGCGCCGAGGGAAGATGCAGCACCACCCAGGGCAGCTCGCCGTCGGCGATGAGAACGTTTGTGCCACCTCCGAGAAAGCGATACGGAATCTGATTCTCGGCAAGGAGGCGCATCACTTCCCGAATCGTGTCGTACCGACGCAATAGGATCTGGTCTGTGGTGCCACCGATCCCGAGCGACGTCTTTTCCGTGAGCGACACCCCTGGGCGCAACTCGACCTCGAGCTCTTTCAGCCGCGCCGCCAGCGAACTGTTACTTATCCGCATGAATCGAAGGCACCCTTGTACCCAAAAGAAGCGCAAGCTGCTCCAGGACGCGTCCAACGCTGCCCGCTCCGATTGTCAGCACGGCGTCGCCGGGCCGCGCCTCGCGCAGCATGTACTCCATACCTGCCTGCATCGTGTTCGAGAAGACCACGTTCTTGTGACCGGCTGTGCTGATCGCCTCGGCGAGGCGTTCTCCCGTGATGCCCTCGATGGGAGCTTCGCCCGCCGGATAAATTTCGCTCATTACAAGCACGTCCCCTTGATTGAACGAGCTGCGAAAATCCTCCCAGAGATGCTGCGTCCGCGTGTAGCGGTGCGGCTGGAACAGCACTAGGAGCCGCTTGTAACCGCATCCGCGCGCGGCTTCGAGCGTGGCGCGAATCTCAGCCGGATGATGGCCGTAGTCGTCGATAAGAGTGACTCCGGCGAACGTGCCTTTGATTTCGAAACGGCGCCCGACGCCGGCAAATTTTCCCAGACCGGCGCGAATTAGGTCCGCGGGAACGTTCAGCGAAAGACCGACGGCAGCCGCGGCGGCGGCGTTTCGCACGTTGTGAATCCCCGGCGGCGAAGGGAGATGGAAGACGCCGAGGTCGTCGCCGTGATACGTCAGGCGAAACTCGCTCGAGAGGCCTTTGAGCTTGATCTCGCCGATCACGAGGTCCGCCTGGCTCGAAGTGCCGTAGGTGATGACGGGCCGCTTCACGCGCGGGAGAATCGCCTGCACGTTCGGTTCATCCACACAGAGAATCACCGTGCCGTAGAAGGGCACTTTGTTCACGAATTGGAGAAAGACGTCCTGGATTTCCTCGAGCGACGAGTACTGATCCAGATGCTCGCGGTCGATTGTGGTCACGACGGCGATCACCGGCGCCAGCAGCAGGAACGAGCGATCGCTTTCGTCCGCTTCGACCACCATGTACTCGCCCTGGCCAACTCGCGCGTTCGCACCCACGTGGTTCACTCGCCCCCCGACGACGAACGTCGGATCAAGATCAGCCGCGGCGAGTACGGCGGCGACCATCGAAGTAGTTGTCGTCTTGCCATGGGCGCCTGCGACCGCGATGCCATATTTCAGCCGCATCAATTCGGCCAGCATCTCGGCGCGTGGAATCACTGGGATTTTCAGCCGGTTCGCCTCGATCACCTCGACGTTGTCGGGCCGCACAGCGGAGGAGATCACCACGACGTGCGCGCCGTGCACGTTTTCCGCCTGATGGCCTTCTCGAATCGTGGCGCCAAGATTCCGCAGCCGCTCCGTGACGGCGGAAATCTTCAAGTCGGAACCGGAAACGGCGTAGCCGGTGGAAAGCAAAACCTCGGCAATCCCGCTCATGCCGCTGCCGCCGATGCCGACAAGATGGATGCGCTGGAAATTGCGGAATGTGACGTTCATTGCTGGCCGTCCTTCGGAGTCGCCACCTTTTCGAGCAGGTCCACAATATCCTCAACGGCGCGCGGACGCGCGAGCGCGCGAGCGCGGTTTTCCATCTCTGCAAGTCTCCGGGGCTGGTCCAGGAGGGAGAAGATCTCGGTTGTCAGCCGCTCCGGTGTGAGTTCGTCCTGGGGGAGCAGCCGGGCGGCGCCGGCGTTCTGCATAGCCTCGGCGTTACGGGTCTGATGCGCGTCTGTGGAGGCGCCGAAGGGGATAAAGATGGCGGCGCGTCCGGCGGCTGAAATCTCCGCCACGGTAATGGCGCCCGACCGGCAGACGATCAGGTCAGCCCGGGCAAACTGCTCCGCCATATCTTCGATGAAGGGTAAAACCTCCGCATGGAATTCACGCCGGGCGTAGGCGACACGTACGGCATTATAGTCGCGTTCGCCGGTTTGATGCACGACGAAAAGCTGGTTTTTTCGGGTCGCGAGAATGTCCAGCGAGTCGACGACAGCGCGATTGATCGGCAAGGCTCCGCGGCTCCCTCCCGTGATGAGGATTCGGAAGGGCTCCCGATGTTCCCGAGCCGGTACTGAGAAGAATTCCGGACGCACGGGACATCCCGTGACCACGGCCTTGTTGCCCAGCCTTTCCGCTGTCCTCGTGTGTGCCACAGCGACACGCGTGGCGATGTTCGCGAGGACTCTATTCGTAAAGCCGGGCTCCACGTTCGGCTCGAAGACGACCGAGGGAATCCGGTGCATTGCGGCGAGAAGCATCATCGGACCCGAAGCGTAGCCGCCCACGCCGAAGGCCACGTCGAAGTGGTGGCGGCTGAGTATCCGCTGCGAATCCCACAGCCCGGCTGGAAGCATGGCGGCATTGCGCAAGAATTTGGTCCCGCCAATACCCTTCAGGCCGGCGACCCGAATCGTTTCGAGCGGCAAGCCCACCTGAGGCACCAGTTTCGCTTCCATCCCGCGTTCCGTTCCCACGATCACGACGTTTCTTTCCCTTTCCGAGACGGCCTGAGTTCCCCGCCGCAGCCATTCCGCCGCGACAGCGAGCGCCGGGAAAACGTGCCCTCCCGTGCCGCCTCCCGCGATCAATAGACTGCTCGCGTCTGCAAGCGGCAAACGCCTCGAGTCCGCGCTCACGTCTCGTCCGCGTGCTGACTTATGTTGAGCAGCACGCCTGTTGCCAACAACATTCCGATGAGGCTCGATCCGCCATAGCTGATGAACGGGAGCGGAATGCCCTTCGTCGGCATGAGCCCGAGGACCACGCTCAGGTTGATCATCGCCTGCCCGACAACCATGGTCGTAATGCCTAGCCCAAGCAAGCGCCCGAAATCGTCGGGAGCTTTCATGGCCGCGACGAAGCCGCGCCAGCCATAAACCGCGAAGAGCGTGAGCACCACCACCGCTCCGATGAAGCCGACTTCCTCGCAAATCACCGCGAAGATGAAATCCGTGTGCGCTTCCGGAAGATAGAAGAGCTTCTGGCGGCTCTCCATGAGTCCGACTCCGGAGAATCCGCCAGACCCAATGGCAATCAAAGATTGAAGCAGCTGAAAACCGTGTCCCTGCGGGTCAGTGCCGGGCGAAAAAAACGCCTGCACCCGCATCAGACGATAAGGCACGCGCACGATGAGGAGGTAAATCGTCGGAATTGCCGCGAGCGCGAACGGCAAAATGTACCGAAGCGAAATTCCCGCCACGAAAAGCATCGCGGCCGCGATGAACGCGATCATGCAGGCCGTGCCCATGTCCGGCTCGACCAGCACGAGGCCGACGATCAGCGCGACTGCGCCGAGCGCCGGCAAGAGCGTTTGCTGGAAATTGTTCACGCCGTAGCCACGAGGCGCGCGGCGAATCTCGAGAAACCAGGCAAGATAGAAAATCACCACGAGCTTCGCGATTTCAGAAGGCTGCAGGCTCAGCGGACCCACGCGAATCCAGCGGTGCGTCGCATGAGAACGGTCAAGAAAAAGAACCCCAATCAGCAGCAGGACCGTCACTCCGAGACCCGTAAAAATTACGCGCGGCTGGCGCAGTTTGCGGTAATCGACATTCATCAGCCAGAACATGCCGCCGATTCCGAGCGCTATGTAGATGAGCTGCTTAATCAGAAAAAGATATCCGTTGCCGTATTCTTCGCGCGCGGTAACGGCCGAGGCGCTGAAAACCATCACGGCGCCGATCAGGCACATCGCCAGCGTCACGCCGAACAGTTGACGGTCGGGCTGAAGGCTACGCGGCATGGGTCATCCTCGTTGCGCGGTCGAGCGCGCCGGCTGGTTTTCGAGCTTGGCAACGAGTTCCTTGAACACTCGGCCGCGATGCTCGTAGTTCTCGAACTGGTCGAAGCTGGAGCAGGCCGGCGCGAGCAGCACCGTGTCACCCGCGCGAGCCGAGTCCGCCGCGATTTGCACCGCGCGGTCGAGCGTTCCCGCGTGCTCGAGCGGCACCGCGCCGTTTAACTCCGACCCGATCTTTTCGGCCGCCTCGCCGATCACAATTGCCAGGCGCGCGCGCTGCTGCAGAGGTTCGCGCAAGGGGATGTAAGGCGCGCCTTTGTCCTTGCCGCCGAGAATCACAATCAGCGGGCCGGGAAAAGCCTCGATGGCTTTCAGGCTGGCGTCGACGTTGGTGGCCTTGGAGTCGTTATAGAAAGCCACGCCACCGATTTCGGCCACGAATTCCAGACGGTCCTCGACGCCGCGAAATGTCTTCACGCCGGCGGCGATTGCGGCTGGTTCCCCGCCGGCCAGATAGGCAGCGGCGCACGCTGCGAGAACGTTTTCGACGTTATGCTCGCCGCGCAACGGGATTTCGTCGCGCCGCGCGAGAGGAACCTCCGCGCCCTCCGTGCGGAAGAAAATCTGCCCGTCGCGCAGAAACGTGCCGGAAGCAACCCGCTTTTGGCGGCTGAACCAGAAGATGTGCGGCCCCGTGGGCATGCGGCGCGTGACCTCGGGATCGTCCGCATTCAGCACCGCGGCGTCGCGATCGAGTTGATTTTCGAACATGCGCATTTTCGCGCGAGCGTACTCGTCGAAGGACGCATGGCGGTCCAGATGGTCCGGCGTAAGATTCAGCAGGACACCGATTTCGGGCCGAAATTCCGCGATCGTCTCCAACTGAAAGCTGCTGATTTCCGCCACCGTGACGGTCGAGTCCGTGGAAGACTCAACCAGCGCGAGAAGCGGCACGCCAATATTCCCGCCCACCAGCGTGTGGATTCCGGCGGTCTTCAGGATGTGCGCCACCAGCGAAGTCGTAGTGGTTTTTCCGTTCGAGCCCGTGATCCCGATCAGCTTGCCGCGAAGAAAACGCCACGCGAGCTCGATCTCGCTCCAAACGGGAATCCCGCGAGACCGCGCCAGTTCGAGCTGAGGGAGCTTCGCAGGCACGCCCGGACTCAAAACGATCAGGTCCTGCTCGAGAAATGTGGCCTGGCTGGGCACACCGAATTCAAGCTTCACGCCTGCGGCGCGAAGTTTCGCGGCAACTTCCGTCAACTTCGCCTCCGGCTTTTCGTCCGTGGCCGTCACGATGGCGCCATACCCCGCGCTGAACAGCGAAGTCACCACGCCGGTGCGCGCCAGTCCGACCACCAGAACTCGTTTTCCCTCGAGATCGATCCCGGGCCTCAAAGCTGTTTACCTCAGTTTCAAAGTGGTCAGCGCGAACAACGAAAACACGAGCGCCACGATCCAGAACCGCACGATGATCTTGGATTCGCTCCAACCCGCGAGTTCGAAGTGATGGTGGAGCGGCGCCATCCGGAAGACGCGCTTTCCCGTGAGCTTGAACGAACCAACCTGAATGATTACCGACAACAACTCGATTACGAAAATGCCGCCAATCGAAAGCAGCAAAATTTCCTGCTTAAGAATCACCGCGACGACGCCAATCGCGCCACCCAGCGCGAGCGAGCCCACATCGCCCATGAACATTTCCGCCGGATGCGCGTTGTACCAAAGAAAGCCGAGCGACGCGCCAACCACCGAGCCGCAGAAAATCGTCAGCTCCGCCGCGTCCGGCACTTTCTGGATTTCGAGGTACTCCGCGAAGCGCGCGTTGCTCGAGAGATACGTGATCACGGTCAACGCCGTCGACGAAACCAGGACGCACCCGATCGCCAGGCCGTCGAGCCCGTCGGTAAGGTTCACGCCATTCGAAAGGCCCGCGATGACGATGACGAGAAACACGATGAATGGCACGAACGCGAGCGGCCAGAGGAGACGGTGGGCGAGGAGCGAATCAATAACAAGATCCGGGTGCAGTTTTTTCAGGAAAGGCACGCTCAATTGCGTCGAGTAGGCGCCTTTGGCCTGAAGTCCGACGAGTACAACACCCACTCCAATGCACGTGAGCACCTGGAGAAGAAATTTCCCGCGCGCAGTGAGACCGAGGTTACGCCGGCGAACGACCTTGTTGTAGTCGTCGATGAACCCGATCGCGCCGAATGCGAGCGTGGCCCCGAGAGCGAGCAGCACGTACGGATTGCGAAGGTCGGCCCAAAGAATGGTCGGAATCACGATTGCGGCGACGATCAGAACGCCGCCCATCGTCGGTGTTCCGGCTTTCTTCTGATGTCCCTTCGGACCGTCTTCGCGTATGTACTGCTTCACTTGCATCTCGCGTAGGCGCTCGATTACCCACGGGCCCAGCAGCAGCGACAGCAGCAACGCGGTGATGCTCGCAACCGCAGTGCGAACCGTGATGTAGCGAAATACGTTCAGCGGACTGAAGTGCGGGCGCAGCAGAAAGTAGAAGAGGTAGTACAGCATTCAGCCCCGCCCCTTCCCGCCCGCGAGAATCTCCGGCGAGGGCTTCGAATTCATGCGGCGATGCCCGGCGTCGATGGCTTCCAGAATCTTCTCCATCTTGACGCCCCGAGAACCCTTCAAGAGCAAAAGATCGCCGTGCGTGACAAATTTCGCGAGGAATCGCGCGGCTTCTTCGGAATTCTCGAAGAATTGGGCTTGTTCGGCCGGGTGTCCGGCGTCGAGGGCTGCGCGAACGAATTCCGCAGCGTGGCCTCTTACACCGAAAATCCAATCGATTTTCCGCAGGCGCGCGGCGGCACGGCCGCATTCACGATGCAGGTCCGCGGACGAATCGCCGAGTTCGAGCATCTCACCGGCGGCAAGAATCTGGCGCCGATGTCCTGGGGTCGACGCGAGAAGTTCCGTCACCGCATTCAACGCGGAAGGGCTCGAATTGTAAGAATCGTTGATCACCGTAAATCCGTCTTCAAAACGCGCCACTTCGCCGCGCTTGTCCGCCGGGACGAGCGATGGAAACACCTTTTTCGCTTCGGCGGCGCCGATGCCCCAAAAGCTCGCCGTCGCGAGAGCCGCCAGCGCATTCATTACGTTGTGGCGCCCGAGCAGTGGCAATTCGAGCCGCGCGCGGCCGCTGGGTGACACAAAATCGAAAGCCGAGCCTTCCAGGCCGCGCTCTTCGATTGCTTCCGCGCGGAAATCGGCGCGAGGATTCGCGCCGAAGGTGATTACGCGCCCTCTCGCCTCCTCCGCAAATCGCGCCACGCGCTCGTCATCCGCGTTGAGCACGGCGGTCGCACCCGGCCACGCCAAATTCTCGATCAGCTCGCGCTCCGCCAGCGCGATCTCGTCGAGCGACGCGAAAAATTCCAGATGCTCGATCGCGACACGCGTGACGACGCCGACATCCGGCGAAGCGATTTGCGCCAGCCGTGCGAGTTCGCCCCGGTGCGACATTCCCATTTCCACAACGGCGGCGTCGTATTCCTCATCGAGCCGCAGCAGCGTCAACGGCACCCCGTATTCGTTGTTCAGGTTCCCCTGCGTCTTCAATACGCGGAACCGCGAGCCCACGAGCGCCGCCAGAATTTCTTTCGTGGTGGTCTTGCCGATCGAACCTGCCACGCCGCCGATGAGCCGTCCGGGCCGCGCTTTCCGCCAGATGTCACACGCTCGTGAGGCCAGCCGGTGGAGCGCAGAGAGCGTGTCGTCCACGGCAAAGAGCCGCGCCTGGATTTCTGGCGCGTATTCGGGCCACCGTTCGCGCGCCACCACCCCGGCCGCAGCACCTCCAGCCAATGCGCCGGCGACAAAACCGTGTCCATCGTGACGCGGACCGCGTATGGCGAGGAACAGTTCTCCGGGGTGAACAGTACGAGAGTCAATCGAGACGCCGGCCAGCCCGGCCAGGGGGTCGAGACCCTTGGGAGCCGAGACACCCAGTGCTTCAGCCACTTGAACCACCGTCCACCGCATTGCGTCTCCAATGGGCTGGGCTTGTCGCTCAATCCCTGGCTCTCAGACTGCCAACATCCCACTGATATGCAAACTGATATGCAAACTCAAGGCCCTCAGCGAACCAGACTCGCGTTTCGCCTGATTGCCTACTTTTTCGAAAAGCCCTTGCGCCGCAGAATGGCGCGGGCCTTTTCGCGATCGTCAAAGTCGATGGTTCGGTCTCGCAGCACCTGGCCGGTCTCATGGCCCTTGCCGGCGAGCAAGACGATGTCGCCAGGGCGCGCTTCTTCGAGAGCGATTGCGATTGCGCGGTCACGATCGGGCTCGACGCGGTATTTCGCGCTCGCTTTCTGCAAGCCTACGACGACGTCGTTGATGATCCGCAGCGGGTCTTCCCCGCGGGGATTGTCGCTCGTCAGCACGACGAGATCGCTCAGCGAGCCTGCTGCTTCGCCCATCAACGGACGCTTTGTGCGGTCGCGTTCGCCGCCCGCGCCGAACACGGTGATGATCCGCCCGGACGCGTTCAATTCGCGCGCCGTTGAAATCAAGTTGCGCAAAGCGTCATCCGTGTGTGCGTAGTCGACGATGACGAGAAACGGCTGGCCCTCGTCGATTCGCTGAAAGCGGCCGGGAACGAGGTCGAGATTCGATATACCCTCTTCGATTCTTGACGCCGGAATGTCGAGCGCGATGCCGGCTCCGATCGCAGCCAGGATGTTGTAAGCGTTGATCCGGCCCACCAGCGAAGACTTCACTTCGATTTTTCCCGCGGGAGTTTGCGCCGTGAATTCAAGTCCGCCGGAGCTGAGATTGAGCTTCTTGGGCGTCAAGTCTGCCGCGTTTTTCAGTCCGTAGGTGAGCGTTTGGCGCGCAAGCCCCTCCAGGCGAGTGGCGTAGTCATCGTCCGCGTTGAGCACCGCTACGGTGGGCGCGCCCGCGCCAGTGCCTTCAAACAGGAGGCGTTTCGCGGCAAAGTATTCTTCGAAGGTCTTGTGGTAGTCGAGGTGATCGCGCGTCAGGTTCGTGAAAATTGCTGCGGCGAAGTGGCAACCCCACAGGCGGTCCATCGCGAGCGCGTGCGAACTTGCCTCGAGCACGGCATGCGTGCCGCCAGCATCGCGTATCTCGGCGAACATCTGCTGCAAGTCGAGGGATTCCGGAGTCGTGTTCAGCGCGGGTCGGCTGCCTTGCGGCGTGCGATAGCCGATCGTCCCGATGAGGCCGCCCGTGAGTCCCGCCGCTTTCAGAATCGAGTCGACGAGGAATGTGGTCGTCGTCTTACCGTTGGTCCCGGTGACTCCAACAAGCTTCAGGGCAGTCGCGGGTTGGTGGTAGAAACTCGCCGCTGCGCGCGCCAGGTCGCGCCGCTCCGAACCCGGAAGCAATTCCACCCAGGTGAGCTCCTTCGGAAATCCAGCCAGCCGCGCTTGCTCGCTCGCCACGACGATGGCGCCGCGGCCCAGGGCATCCGACACGAACTTGATCCCCTCTAGCTTCTCGCCCTGAAGCGCGAAGAACATCCCACCCGGCGTCACCTTTCGGCTGTCGTATGCGATCGACCGGATCTTCAACTCGATGGGGCCGGTGACCTTTCCAATCTCGCTGCCCGAGAGCAGTTCGGTAAGCATCACGCTGGCATCTGTGGGGCTCGCGTTGTCATGCGTAACCATCCAGTGATCCTTCACGTGCACACTCAATTTCCATCCCCTCGTGCCGCTTGCTCGCCCGGCCGGCCCGAACCACACAGTCAGGCGGCTGCCGCGCAAAACGTTCGTTCCCGCCTCCGGGAACTCTTGCAGTGCAACACCGCTGCCAATCAGCGAGGGCACGAGACCGAGACGCAGGCACGCTTCCGTCACGTCTCGAACGGATTGACCCGCGAGATTCGGAACGACGATCGAGCCAGGACTCCCGAACGCAACCGTTTGAGCGGGCCGTTGCTGGCCCTCCTGCGCGATCGCCGATTCGAAGCGCGCTTTGGTCGCGTCGGTGGACGAAGCTTTCCGCGCGGACGTCTCTTGATTTAGATGCAGATTCTTGGCTGTCTCGGTGTCCGAGGGCGAAGGCACGTCGTGCGGCACATCCAGGTACGCGAGCACCTGCTCGGCAACGCGCTTGAACACCGGCGCGCCCACTTCGCCGCCGTGGTGCGGCCCCACCGGCGAATCGAGTACAACCAAAATGGTCACCGCAGGATCGTTCACGGGCGCAAAGCCGACGAATGAGGCATTGTATTGCGTCGCGGAGTATCGGCCCGTTCTGGGATCGATCTTTTGCGCCGTTCCCGATTTTCCGGCCGACGTATAGCCATCCAGTTGCGAATGCTTCCCCGTGCCTTCGAGCATCACGTCTTCCATCATTTCGCGCATCGTTGCAGCGGTCCTCGGGTCCGTGGCTTGCGACGGTTCACTGCCGGGAAGAGCCATCGACTGCACGCCGCCGTGAATCTCGCGGACAACGCGAGGCCGATACAAAGTGCCGCCGTTGGCGATCGCCGAAACCGCGGAGATAATCTGGACCGGCGTGACGCTCACTTCCTGGCCCATCGCGACGGAGCCGATCGAACTCGCGGTCCAGTTTTCAATCGGGCGGAGCAGACCGCGATTCTCGCCAGGCAGCTCGATGCCGGTCAGTTGGCCGATTCCGAACTTGCGAATCGTTTCATAGAACTTCGGCGCGCCCAGCCGCAGAGCGATCTTGATTGTGCCCACGTCGCTGGAGTTCGCGAGGACACCGCGCACGGTCAGAATCCCGAACGGCTTCCAATCGTGGATCAGCCTGCCAAAAACAAGGATCGAGCCCATCTGGCAATCCACCAGTTCATCCGGGTTCGTGACGCCGTGCTCGATCGCTCCAGCCATGGTGACAACCTTGAACGTCGATCCCGGTTCGTAGGCGGCGCTGACGGCACGATCCATGCGGACATCATCTGAATAAGAACCCGCATTATTCGGATCAAACGGCGGCCAGTTCGCAACCGCGAGAAGCTCGCCTGTGTTGGGATCTTGAATCACCACCGTGCCGTTCATCGCATGAGTTTCAGCAATCGCGCGCCCGAGTTCCTTTTCGGCGATGTACTGAATCGTTTGGTCGATCGTTAGCGTGACGCTCGCGCCGGGATCCGCAGCCGCTTCCGTGCGGTCGTACCAGCGGCGCCGGCCGTCGGCCATGACCATCATCTTCCCGGGCCGGCCGCGAATTTCCTTGTCCAGGAAGTGCTCGATTCCGCCGATTCCCTTTTCGTCGACGTCGACGTAGCCAAGCAGATGCGCCGCGAGCTCCCGTTCGGGATAATCGCGGCGGTTCTCCTTTTGAAAGAAGACGCCCTTCAAATTCATGTCATCGATTCGCTGCACGGTGGCGGGCGAAAGCTTCTTTGCCAGGCGCACGGGCGTGCGCGCTTCGCGAATTTTCGTTTCGATGTCTTCAGGGGAAAGATCAAGAACCCGGGAAAGAAGCCGCGCTACCATCTCCGCGTCGGTGATTTCAGCTGGGTCGGCGAAAACCGAATCCATGGGGAGGCTGACGGCAAGCTCGCGCCCTTTGCGGTCATAGATTGCGCCGCGCTTCGGGCTGATTTCAAAGATGCGCTGCTGTTGACGCTGGGCCTTGACGAAGTACTCGGCGTAGCTGAAAAGTTGGAGGTAACTCAGGCGGCCGAGAACCACGGCCATCCAAACCACCGCAAGAACCCAAACGACAAGCCAGCGGAGACGCGAATTGCGCTGGTACATTTTGAACTCAGGGTTGTCCGCCGCGGCGCACAAGCCCCGAAACCCCTGGACTCCGGACTATCCGATCTGGAGCTTAGCCCGGCGGCCCATGGAGTTGCGTCGCCGGAAAATGGCCCGGGATTCCGGGCCCACAATAAATCAATGACCAAATCAAGGCCGCGACACTTGAACCACGGCGCGTGCCTGCGCCACCACAGCGTCGGCCGAAGCGTCCACCGGAGCCACCTGCCCGGGAACGGAAATCGTCAAGCCCAACTCGTTCCGCGCAATCGAATCCACGCGGCCCGGCGAGCGGAGCGTCGCCACTTCGACGTGCAACTGCTGATTCAATTGTCCCGCTTGAACGCGCTGCTGTTCGAGCGACTCGATCTGGTAACGGAGCTGGATGCACTCGAAGTGCTGCCACACGTAGACGAGCAGGCAGCACGCCAGCGCGCTCCCCGCCGCCAATCGGCGCCAGAAATCGCGTAGCCGGGCCGGAGCCGCCGGCCGAACGAGCCGCGAATTATCAATGCGCTTTACTGTGTGATATTCAGTCATGATGAACTCCCAGTTGCCTTGCGGCGCAACCTCGCGCCCGCTAAATCTTTTCCGCCACTCGCATCTTCGCGCTTCGTGAGCGCGGATTCGCGCGAACCTCGTCCGCGCTAGGCTGAATCACCTTCTTGGTGAGCAGCCGTAGACTTCCCTCTCGCGCCAGCCGCTGAAACGCGTGCTTCACGAGACGATCTTCCAACGAGTGGTAACTGAGGACGATCCACCGTCCTCCTGAATTCAAAGTGGCAGGGGTCCGCGAAAGAAACTGCCCGAGTTCCTCCTCTTCTCGATTCACCGCTATCCGCAGCGCCAGAAACGTTTTTGTCGCGGGATGCAGTTTCTGCCTTCCCCTTGCTTTTCGGCCCCCTGCCACAACCGTTGCCAGATGTTCGGTGTCGCGGATTGGCCGCGCCCGAACGATTGCCCTGGCGATTCTGCGTGAATCCCTCTCGTCCGCGTTCTTATAGAGGAGGTCGGCCAAATCTCTCTCCGACCATCGATTCACAATCTCGTCAGCCATCAACACGGAATCAGGATTCATTCTCATGTCCAGAGCGGCAGCCCAGCGGAACGAAAATCCCCGTTCCGGGCTGTCCAGCTCGAGGCTTGAAACCCCGAGATCGGCGAGTACCCCGTCAAGCGGCGGGAGTGCCAGCTCCCTCGCGACCTCGCCGATCTGTGAAAACTCTGCGTGCACCAGAACCACCTGCCGCTCGTGCGGCTTCAAGCGTTCGCGGGCAATCTCGAGAGCCCACGGATCGCGATCCAAACCCACCAGCCGGCCTGTCGTCAGGCGTCGCGCGATTTCAAGAGCATGACCGCCCGTGCCGGTTGTCACGTCCGCATAAATTCCGTCGGGCCGGATGCGAAGCCATTCAATGACCTCGTCCACCAGAACCGGCGTATGCAGGACGCTCAAAAGCTAGATGCCCAGTTCGCCGAATGCCTTTTCGTCTTGCGCCGTAATCGGATCGCCATTCAGCCGGCTGAGGAATCGGGTGTGATTCCAGATTTCCAGGTATGTGAGCTGTCCCTGGACATCCACTTCGCCCTTCATCTCCGCCGCGTCCCGCAGCACAGGTGGAACCAGAATGCGCCCCTGCCCATCCACCTCCACTACCTGGCCGAAATAGTTCGTGCGTTCCAGAAACTTGCGTTTCGTGGGTTCGTACGAGGAAAGCTTCGCCAGCTTCTTCTCGATCGCCTCCCACTCTTTCATTGGGTACACGCGTGCGTGGTCGCCCTTCGCGCTGGTGACGTAGAACTTCTTGCCCATCTTGCGAAGCTCGGCGAGGAAGTCGGCCGGAATTTTCACTCGGCCCTTCTCGTCCACCGTCGCCAGATAGTTGCCGCGCAGCATGAATGACCTTGAGAACTTCCACCGGCGTGTCTGCGATGGGAATCACTCGCTGGATCGCCCCCGCCACTTCCCTTCACTGTTTACCACTTTGCGCCACTTTTTCCCACTTGGACCGCGATTGTAGGCCTGTTCTTCTGCATGTCAAGAGGAATTCGTCACTCAGGGAAAAGATTTTTTATTTTACAAGAAGGAAAAATCTGTTTCAGACCGGCACTCGAGCGAGCTCAACCACAATTAGTTGTGCACCACTACTACGCTCTCACCACCGCTTGTTGTTTTATTGCGCTCGAGACCCAATTTTGTTTTGTAAGAGTAAACACGCACAGGCGAGATACGTGTTGAAGACTACGGATTCGGGTTCCGCAGCGAGACCAGGTTGCGCAGCACGCCTTGCTCGTCGGGTGAGAGACCTTGCATGAACCGCGGATCGTTCAGTGCCCGCTCTTGCGCAGCTGGAGGCATCGCCTGGAGCGTGTGCAGCCGGCCGTTGATCAGTTGCCGCCGATCGGGCGACATCTGCTGCCACTTGGGTAGGATGTGGTTCTGGTACAGATCCCGCTGCTGGGGAGTCATCTGCTCCCAACGGTCACCGGCATGGCCCAGACGATCCTTCTCGGCCGGGGAAAGGCTGTTCCATTTTTGTAGATTGCGTCGGATCTGGGCCTGCCGTTCTGGCGGCAGATTTTGGAAACGCTGGTTGTTCTGCAAGAAACGCTCTTGCTCCTGCGGAGACATGTCGCGGAGCCGCTGCTCTGCACCGGCCGGCAGATTCGCGTTCGGCGCGCCTTCCGGATGCGCAACGTTGGGATTAGGCTGCCCACCGTTGTTGTTATTGGGGGTGTTTGGGCTCGGACCATGTTGGCCGTTGGCGCCGTTCGTATTGGACCCGCCTCCATTCGGAACCGATCCTGTCGCGCCTCCGTTCGCCTTGGGTGTCCCAGCCGCTCCTGCTCCGTTGGGATGGTTGTTTCCTTGGTTCCTGGCCTGGATCTTCGCCTTCAGCGCCTGCCTGCGAGCTTGTCTGGCAGCGACTCTGGGTCTCTCTTGAGCCGAGGCAGGCCGCGCCGCAAACGCCATCATCAGCGCGAGTGCGAACGCGAAAATGAGCCTGCCGGGACGCATCTTAGAGGCTGCCTCCGCCATCATCGGGCGCTTGCTGTTTCTGCTGGTCATCGGGCTGCGGTGCCGGCGTTGATGGCACCTCGGCGAGCACGTCCGACTTGCTCAGCAAGTCGTAGTTCTCGAGCACACCCAGGTGCTCGATCATTTGAAATTGTTCATCTGCCGACGGAGCGCTTGCAAACGATCCCGTCTTCGGTTGCTGCGGGAACCTCGCAATCCATACGCTCAGCGCCAGGAGCAACGCCATTGAGAAGGCCAGCCGCGGCTGCGGCACGAGCCACCGGAACCAGGTAGGCTTCGGTTCAGCGGCGATCCGCTGCCGCAAGCGCGCGTCGAATCCGAACGACGGCTCGTGGACCGGCACTTCGTCGAGAACGGCCCAGAGCTTGCGAAACTCATCGGCGCGCGTGCGGCACTGCTCGCACGCAAGCAGGTGCTGCTCGGCGTCTTGCCGCTCCGCCGAATTGGCACGGCGATCGAGATACGCAATCAGTTCTTTCGAAACATCTTCACACTTCATGACGCCCTTCCTTCCCCTGCGCTGGTTCGCACTGGCTGGGTGACGAGCGGCGCCAGTTCTACCCGCAGGGCCTCGTAGGCGCGGAACAAAAGCGACTTCAGCGCGCTTTCCGAGCAATCCAAAATTCCGGCGATCTCGCCGTAGTCCATCTCCTCATACTTATGCAGCAAAACCGCGACGCGCTGCTTTTCCGGCAGCGAAGTAATGGCGCGGCGAATGAATTCGGAGCGGTCGCGTTCCACCATATGCTCATCTATTCTCATCTCGCGTGCCGGAAGTTCCCGCGGCGCCGAATCTTCATCGCTTACCGGTGCGTCGATCGAGGTCTCCATCTGGCGGTGCCGGTTGTCGCGGATCGAATTCAGCGCCAAATTCGTCGCGATGCGGAACATCCAGGTGGTGAACTTCGCGCTCGGAGAATACTGCTTCCGGGCGCGGTAAACCCGGAGAAAAACTTCCTGCGCCAAGTCTTCCGCCGTTGCCGAATCGCGTACCATACGAAATAGGAAGTTGACCAGCGGCGTGCGATACCGCCGCAGCAGAAGGTTGAAGGACTCATCGTCCCCAGCCTTCACGTCCAGCATCAATTGGACGTCAGACCTGGTCATGGCCTCCACATTCTATCTAACACATTGGCCCTCATAAAGTTGCGGGCCTCAGGTGGTTGCGGTATGAGCTATGGTCTTCTTGGTTACAATACCCTGGATCCGGGCAAGTTGCTGAAAGTAACAGGCTTACTCCATAAAACCACGCATTGAACTCGAGCCGCCATCGCCGTCCCCACCCCGACGCTCCCGAAGGTCTAAATGTAGCGCCGGGCTTGAGCCCGGCATCTTCGGGTATCACGGATTCGCGCGAACGATCCCTGGGAGCCGCAGTCGACTATCAGAGTTGGAACAGGAGCTTGAACGCGAACATGATTGCCACCCCCAGAAACACCAAGACTGCCATCGCAATCCCAGGCTCGCGGTTCACTTCGGGAATCAGGTCGGAGGCAGCCACGTACAGCGTTACGCCGGAGGCGAGCGGCAAGGCGTCCACCAAGGTCGTGCGCAGCGCGAACATCAGGCCCATGCCCGCGAGCGTCGCCCCACCCAGAATTGCCGACGAGATGAAGGCGATTCGCCGGCTCTCGCCGCTCGCAATCATCAGCGACGCCACCGTGAATCCCTCGGGGATCTTGTGCAGGAAAATCGCAACGAAGATCACGCCTCCGAGCCACGTGGAAACGAGGAAACCCGATGCAATGGCGACGCCGTCAAAAAACGTGTGGATCACGAGGCCCAGCAACGCCGCGTAGCTGGCATGCGCGTGCGAAATTTCTTCGTGGTGCGTCTCTTCGCCGAAATGAAAATGCGGCGCCACCGTGTGTTCGAAAAAATGCACGAGCAGGTAACCCGCCAGGACGAACACGAAGACTACGCTGGTGTCGCCGAAAAGCGTCTGCTGCGAATCGGCCCGCAGCTTGATCGACTCCGGAACCATTTCGAGCAGCGACGTGGCGAGCATGAAACCCGCGCCCAGCGCAATGAAGTACTTCAGGTAACGGTGCGACCACTCGTGATGCGCCACCAGCGAACCGCCGAGAAGGTTCGCCGCCGCGGCCGTTAGGCCCAGCAAGATTGCCAGCAGCCAGCGAGTTACTCCCGCAGTCGGCATCGCGATTAGCTGGCTCTGTTGACTTCCCCACTCCACGCGCCGTTCCTCGCCACCTTCTCATCCCGAATCCCCGCGGTTTCCGCGGGGTGAGGGATCTTCTTTTCGCTTTTGGAGGCCGCTTGACCTAGCATCTCAACAGAGCCACATCAGCTCGAATGGCGGAACAGAATCACGTCGCCTTCCTGCACGATGTACTCTTTGCCCTCGAGGCGCTGTTGCCCGCGTTCGCGCACGGCCGGAAAACTTCCCGCCTTCAGCAAATCTTCCCAGTTCACCACTTCCGCCTTGATGAATCCGCGCTCGATATCGCTGTGAATCGCGCCGGCAGCCTTTTGCGCGCTCATGCCGCGCTCGATGGTCCACGCGCGGACCTCTGGCTCGCCGCAGGTGAGAAACGAAATCAATCCGAGCAGCTTGTAGCTTGCCTGAATCAAGCGATCGCGGCCTGACTCTGCCAGACCGTAGGCGCGCATCATTTCCGCAGCCTCGGCGTCGTCGAGATCCGCAAGCTCCGCTTCGATCTTGCCGCAAAACGGAACCACCGACGTGTGCGGCTTTGATGCGAGCTTTTCGAGGTGATGCTTCTCGACCACACGATCGATGTCGGCCGCTTCCTCGTCGCCGAGATTCAACACGTACAGCATCGGTTTCTGCGTGAGGAACTTGAAGCCGTGGAGCATTTTCAGCTCCTCGGGCTTGAATTCGAGTTCGCGCAACGGCTTTTCGGATTCCAGCGCCAGCCGGCAGCGCGTGAGCAGTTGCAATTCCGCCTCGAGGAGCGGCTCTTTCTTCTTCTTCAAATCCTTTTCGACGCGTTCGATTCGCTTCGCTGCCTGCTCGAGATCGGTGAGCATCAGCTCGATTTCGACGCTTTCGATATCGCGCATCGGGTCGAGCGAGCCGCCTTCGTGCGGCACCGAGGGATCCTCGAAAAGCCGCACGACGTGCGCGAGCGCGTCCGCTTCGCGCAGCGGAACCAGCGACGCTGAGTTTTTCTCGCGATCCTTTTGAAGTCCTCCGATGTCGACGTACTCGATCGTCGCGTAAGTCACCTTCTTCGGCTTGAACACCTCCGCGAGCTTCACCACGCGCTCGTCCGGCACGCGTGCGATTCCCACGTGCGCCTGGTTCGGCGCGCTCCGCGCGTCGACGCGCGCCTTCGTGAGAATGCGGAACAAGCTCGTCTTCCCCACCTGCGGCAGCCCGATAATTCCTGTTTGCATAAGCGTTCGATACTAGCACAAGCTCCCACCGCGCTCCTCCGAGGTCGTTCGGACCTCCTGCGGATGTATTCCCGTCCATCTCTGATGTATAACACTGCTCGCCATCGCACTCGAGCAGAGGAGGTCGAATCATGGGTGTGACGTTTAGTAGGCGGAAGGTGATCTGCCTGGCAGCAGCCCTTTCGCTCTGCAATCTACAGCTTTTCGCACAGTCCGCTGCAACAGATCAGAAGATCGACGCCCGCGCGCATCACCTGCTGGAACAGATGACGCTCGACGAAAAAATTCAGCTCGTTCATGGCGCCGGGTTCCAAACCTCCGCCATCGGAGGAGCAAGCTACATTCCAGGAATCCCCCGTCTCGGAATTCCGGACTTCTATTCCGCGGATTCCGGCTCAGGGGTCAATATCGAAGGCAAAGGGGTCACGCCCCTCCCCAACACGCTTGCGTTAGCAGCCAGTTGGGATTTGGGTCTGGCAAGCCAGTACGGAACACTCATCGCTAAAGAGCTCCGCGCGTTAGGTTTTGCCGAAGGCCTCGGAGGCGGAATCAATCTCGCCAGGGAACCCAGAGGCGGTCGCACTTTTGAGTTCCTCGGCGAAGATCCCCTCCTTGCGGGAGAACTGATCGCCGCGCGCACCCGTGCGACCCAAGCGCAAAAGGTCGTCGCCACCATCAAGCACTTTGCGGCCAACAATCAGGAAACAAACCGCTTCACTTCGAACTCCATCGTCGACGAGCGAACCCTTCGGGAGCTTTATCTGAAAGGGTTTGAGATTGGCGTCCGCGAGGGCCACGCGGGCAACATCATGTGCGCGTACAACCTGGTCAACTCTGAGAAGTCGTGCCAAAACACGCACTTGCTTACGGACATCCTCAAGAATGAGTGGGGCTACCAAGGCGTAGTGCAGTCTGACTGGGGGATGGCGGTGACAGATACGGTTCAGGCCGCAAATGCCGGAACCGATGAGGAGGAGCCCGGTTCGCAAGATGACTACGCTGTCAGCCCGCTCGGCACTTACTCGTATTTTAACCAGCGACTCAAAGCGGCTATCACCTCCGGGAAAGTACCCCAAAGCCGCCTCGATGATATGGTCCTGCGCAAGCTGCGGGTGCTGATTCGCTTAGGCATCCTCGATAACCCCCCACACCATGGAGGCACGATAGATCACCAAGCCGGCGACGCGCTCGCGCTTCATGCTGCTGAGGAATCGATCGTCCTTCTGAAGAACAGTGGAACGCAGCAGGATCCCTCCCCTGTTTTACCCCTAACGGCGAAAACAACGTCCATCGTAGTGATTGGGGGCCACGCAGACCAGGGTGTAATGGCTGGCGGAGGCTCGGGTAACGTGCCGCCCCGCGACGGCCAGGCGGTTCCCTGCCTCACACCCGGTGCGAAGGATCCCTTCGTACATTTACTCCCTCTCTGCGCCACTTGGTACCCCTCGTCTCCACTAGCAGCACTGCGAGCAAAACTTCCCAGCGCTCACATCGAATACTTTGATGGAACAGACGCGATTGCCGCCGTCTCAGCGGCCGAACGTGCCGACGTAGCGATCGTATTCGCAACCCAATTCACCACTGAGCAGATTGATTTGAAGACTCTGTCCCTGCCGGGCCCGGAAGAAGATCCGGCAAATCAGAGCTACCGCCAGAATGCACTGATTACTGCGGTTGCCGCGAAGGCAAAGAAGACCGTCGTCATTCTGGAGCATGGGACTGCTGTGACCATGCCCTGGATTGCGCAAGTGCAGGCCGTTCTTGCCACCTGGTACCCGGGCGTTCAAGGTGGACCAGCTATCGCGAGTGTGCTCGTCGGCGAAACAAATCCCTCGGGGAAACTGCCTCTCACTTTTCCAAAGAGCGAGCTGGATCTTCCGCAGAAGGAAATCTCACAGAGCGATCTGGATGTGGTTTATCGCGAAGGGCTGAAAATGGGGTATCGCTGGTTCGACGCCGACGCAATTGAACCGCTCTTCCCGTTCGGCTATGGCCTCTCCTACACCCGCTTTCAATACTCCGCGTTGCAGGTCAAGGCTATCTCTTCGGGGGATGTTCTAGCCACGTTCACCCTGAAGAACACCGGCACTCGGGCTGGCACCGAAACTACCCAACTCTACGCCAGTTTGCCTTCAGACGCCGGCGAGCCGCCGCAACGACTTGTGGGTTGGCAACGGGTCGAGCTCGCGGCAGGTGCTTCGCGCCAAATCGAGGTTCGCATTCCCGCATCGCGTCTTTCCGTCTGGTCGCATGGATGGGCTGTGCCGGCCGGCAAATTCCAAGTAAGAGTCGGCGGGTCGTCACGGGACTCGGCGAGCGCCAGCACAAACATCGAGCTCCCGGCGAGGAAACTAGCGGACTAATTCCGACACTGCCAGACGTCGCCCCGCCTTGCCGCTTGCGCCTCGCGCGTATATCATCTCGATTCGTTCGTCTCCGCCGTTAGAAAGGCATGACATCCAATGAAACGCTTCGCTGCACTCTTAATCGCCGCCGCTTTCGTTTTGCTCAGCGCTCGCCCTGCTTCCGCACAGGACTGGGCGCGTGCGCGGCTTGAGAAGTCCTCGCGTCACAGCGAATGGGTTACCGTGAAGCACGGCGACCGCTCTGTGGAAACATTCGTCGTCTACCCCGAGACGAAGCACAAGCGGCCGGTGGTGCTCGTGATTCACGAAATCTTCGGTTTGACGGATTGGGCCCAGGAAGTTTCCGACGAAGTGGCGGAAGCAGGCTACATCGCGGTGACTCCCGATCTGCTTTCCGGAATGGCGCCCGGCGGCGGCCGCACGTCCGATTTCGCGGAAGGCAAGGCCACGGAGGCGGTGAGCCACCTCGATCCGGACCAGGTTACCGCGGACCTGAACGCCGCCGCCGACTACGCGCTGAAACTTCCAGCGTCGAACGGCAAACTCTTCGTCGTTGGCTTTTGCTGGGGCGGCGGCCAGAGTTTCCGTTTCGCGACGAACCGTCCCGATCTCTCGGCGGCGTTTGTCTTCTACGGTCCGCCACCGGCGAAAGACGCCATGGCCCGCATCAAGGCGCCGGTGTACGGCTTCTTCGCGGGAAACGATGCGCGGATTGGCGCCATGATTCCAGATGCAATCGAGCAAATGAAAGCCGCCGGAAAACCGTTCGATCCTGTGACGTATGACGGCGCGGGGCACGGCTTCATGCGCGCCGGCGAAGCGCCAGACGCGAGCGACGCAAACAAGAAAGCTCGCGACGAGGCCTGGGTGCGGTGGAAAGCTCTGCTGGAGAAGAATCAATAACGTTCTCTTGGCCGCGTCCGGAATAAGCCGAGCATGACCGACACGCTGATTCTTCCGTTTGACCACATCGCGGCGCACGAATTTCTCTCGCGCACCGATGAGCCTCTCGCGCGTGTGATCGCAAAGGTAGGCGGATTCCAATTCAAGCTGGACGAGTGCGACAGCGTGTACGAATCGCTGCTCGAAGCCATCGCTTACCAGAGCATTTCCGGCAAAGCGGCGGCGACGATTTTCGCGCGCGTCAGGGCGCTGGGCTCGAACGGCGTCTGCCCCACGCCGCAGGAACTTCTGCGAGTGCGCACGCAGGCGCTGCGCAAAGCGGGCCTTTCGCACGCGAAGATCGCGGCCGCCCGCGACCTGGCGCAGAAAACGATCGACGGAATTGTCCCAACGCTGGCGGACGCTGAGAAAATGTCGGATGAGGAATTGGTGGAGCGGCTGATTTCCGTGCGTGGGATTGGGGCGTGGACTGTCGAGATGTTTTTGATTTTTCGTCTCGGCCGCCCGGACGTGCTCCCGATTCACGACTACGGCGTGCAGAAGGGCTTTGCGCTTACCTACCGAAAGCGCCGCATCCCCAAACCGAAGGAGCTGCTGAAATTCGGGGAACGCTGGCGTCCGTGGCGAACGGTCGCGAGCTGGTACATGTGGCGCGCGGTAGGGTTGGCCGGCAAGGACGCGCGGAAGATGACGAAGGCCACCGGCAACCGGGCGGTCAAGAAGCGACGCCGGATGCCAGCATCAGATCGAGGCCCGCAGCCTCCACAAACGCTCGGAAGTCGCGGTCTCGAGTGAGGAGGGGAATGCCTCGGTCGATGCAGCTCTGCGCGATGAGTGCATCGCCAAGTCGCGCCTTGCGGCGCTTAGTGAGAACCTTTGCCCGCAATGCTCCTGCACGTTGCCAGTAGCCGGACGCGATCTCGACCAGAGGAACTTCCGACAGAGTTTTGGCCACCGCCGCTGGAAGCTTTGGGTCGCTCAACAACTCGGTGAGCACAACGGGTACCATCAACACTTGGCGATCTCCGAGGGCTCGGTCGAGCAGCAGTGCGTCCTCGCCCGAGCCATTTTCCAGAAATGCCACCCAAGTGCTCGTATCGGCCGCGATCATCGGTCGGCCTTCAACTCTGCGAGCGTCCGCGAGAAGCGAACTTTGCCCCGGAGTTGGCGAAGGCGCGCGTAAGTCCGCGACGCCGCAACGAGCTGCAGCCCCTCGCGCACCGTCTCGGTGATGCCGCTACCGCTCGCACGCTGCGCTTTTTCGAGAAGCTCCTGCGGAACTTCCACCGTAATCTTCCGCGCCGTTGCCATGTTCGAGAGTATACCATACTCAATACCAGCTTCGAGTATGGTATTCCTGCGCGTCCTAACGGAACGCCAAGAAAACCTTGGGAACCACAGATCCCGAAGTCTCGGGACAGATAAACACACATGGGGAAAAAGAAAGGCGCTACGAATTGCCGCGGACAGCGGTAGGGCTATTTTCGGGCGGTCAGGAACAGGGCGGCGATGCCTATGAGGAGCGTTGTCGCTTCGAGCTGCACTGATGCGCGGTGGAGGCGATC
Organism: uncultured Acidobacteriota bacterium; assembly: GCA_963737205.1. Classification (GTDB taxonomy): domain Bacteria; phylum Acidobacteriota; class Terriglobia; order Acidiferrales; family UBA7541; genus Palsa-295. The sequence goes on from CAVTRV010000002.1 coordinate 449,000, forward strand.
GAAACTGATCCGCGCGGGGCTTTCCGGCGGCGTGGCTTCGACGGACGTCATTTGCGCGCGCAGCGCGGCCATGCGCGGGCGGACGCCGTACTCGGAGACGAGCGTCAGCGCTAGCATGAGGACTATGAGAATCGCGGCGGGCGCGATGAGCCACCTTGCGGACTTTGCCAGCGCCAGCCCTGCTACGAGGTAAATCACCGCCGCGATCATGCCGATGTAATGGAGTCGCGTGAGTGAGTAGCCGACGATGCTTCCGGCCTGCTCGCGGTTCGAGAGGATGCTGAAGACGCCCGGCGCCTCGATGAAACTCAGGAAAATGATTCCGCCGATCCACGTGCCGAGACCGAATATTTGTAGGAAGCGAAAGATTTGAGTCACTACTCCCCCTTCAAGAAACCTTCCTCGAAAAGTATCGAAAACCGAAATAGAAACCAATAGGAAAAGCCAGAAGTGGGAGCAGTATGGCAGTCGCGGAGGCGTCGCGCACGAGCATTACAAGATCCACCCCTGCAGCCGTGCCCGGAGGGACGTCGGCGGAAGCCTCGCGCAAGGCAATCGCAACGCCTACGAAGAGGCTCACGCCAGCCACCACAATTAGGCTGGCGATTCCGACGAAGAGGCTTCGGAGAATGACGGTAGGCGTGTCGGCCTTCGGCATAGTTCAATTCACTATACGTCCAGGTGCTTGTCGCGCGGAAGAGTTTGGCAATACTTCGGGCCAACATCCAAATCCGGGGGCTAAAGCCCCGTGCTTGTCTGGGGGCTTCCTTCGCACGGCCGAAAGCGGCCGTGCTCCCCGGACTGAAGGTCCGGGGCTGACACAAGACGTTCTCAAACGCGCGCATCTGCGATCGGCCTGCGGACGACCGACAACTTGTTGAGCACATGCCGACAAAACGGGGGCGAGGCGTCTAACGAATGGTGGCAGAATTGACGTGGGGCATGGTGGGCGACCAAGGACTTGAACCTTGGACCTCTCCCGTGTGAGGGGAACGCTCTAACCAACTGAGCTAGTCGCCCATAAAGTGAAAATCTGCCGGGCTTAAGCCCGGCGCTACAATAGCCAATCCGGTTGCCGCGGCAGGTGCCTGTGCTGCGCGCAAACCAGCGGGATAACTTTTGTAGCAAAAGGCCGAGGGAATTGCAAACAACGACGGACATCAAAGCGGGCGCAGCGGCGGGTAGCGCGCCTACGGCGGAACGGCTGGCGGAGCTGAAGCGGTCGATTGGGCGCGTCGTGAAGGGCAAGGAAGACGTGATTCAGCTTGCGCTGACGACGCTGTTCGCGCGCGGCCACCTGCTGATCGAGGACGTTCCGGGCGTGGGTAAGACGACGCTGGCCCAGGCGCTGGCGAATTCGTTTCACTGCTCGTTCCAGCGCATTCAGTTCACTTCCGACTTGCTGCCGAGCGACGTGATCGGCGTGAGCGTCTACAATCCCGCCGCGCAGGAATTCGAGTTCAAGCCGGGGCCGATTTTCGCGAACATCATCGTCGCCGACGAAATCAACCGCACGACTCCGAAAACGCAGTCGGCGCTGCTGGAAGCGATGAACGAATCGCAAATCACCGTGGACAACCACACGCATCCGCTGCCGAAACCGTTCCTGGTGCTGGCGACGCAGAATCCGATCGAGCACCACGGAACTTATCCGCTGCCGGAATCGCAGCTCGACCGGTTTCTAATGCGCATCCGCATGGGTTATCCCTCGCGCGAGAGCGAAAAGGAAATCATCCGCAACGGCTCCGGCCACTCTTCCCCCGAGAAAATCGGGGCGATGATGGACGCGGCGGACGTCATCGCGATGCAGGAATCGGCGGCACAAGTGAAAGTGGAAGACAGCCTGCTCGACTACGCGCTCGAAATCGTCGAGCGCACGAGGCAGACCGAGCAGCTCAGCCTGGGCGTGAGCCCGCGCGGCGCCGTGATGCTGCATCGGGCGGCTCAGGCGCGCGCGTTTCTGGAAGGGCGCGATTATTGTTTGCCGGACGATTTCAAGCGGCTGATCGTGCCCGTGTTCGCGCATCGCGTGGTGGTGAGCTCGCGCTACGTTTCGACGCAGAAGAAATCGGAGCAGGCGGAGGCGATCCTGCGAGACATCATGGAGACTACGCGCGTGCCGGTTTAGCGGGAAGCGAACTGCCTGCCTTACCACAGAGGGCACTGAGAAAAACCCGAGGACACAGAGAAAGCAAAAGCAAGACCTCACCGCTGAGGCGCAGAGGACGCGGAGAACGTCGAAAGAACGCCGGCGGGACGCTGATTGGATAAAGGCGTCGGCTCCTTCGAGCGAGTAGACTTGGCGGTGTTAGACGACCAAGGCTCGGAGGGAAGGAGCCGAGCTATGATGATTATAGGATGTGATTTTCACACGCGCCAGCAGCAGATTGCGATGTTGGATAGCGAAACCGGAGAGGTGGTCGAGCGGCGGCTTGCGCACGAGAATGGGGAGGTGCAGAAGTTTTACCAGTCGTTGGCGAAGCCGGTTCGCGTGGGAATCGAAGCGACGGGTTACACGCAGTGGTTCGAGCAGATGTTGGCGAAACTGGGGCATGAGCTGTGGGTGGGAGATGCGGCCGCGATTCGCGCTTCGGTGGTGCGGAGGCAGAAGACCGACAAGCGAGATGCGGCACATATCCTGGACTTGCTGGTGGAGGATCGGTTTCCGCGCATCTGGGTGCCGACGCCAGCCGAGCGGGATGTGCGGCAGTTGGTGCTCCATCGCATGAAGCTGGTGCAGATGAGGACGAAGGTGATGAACCAGCTGCATGCGTTGGCAATGGGCCAGGGGCTGTGCCGGAAGAAGAAGTTGTGGAGCAAGGCGGGCCGTCAGGAACTGGAAGCGTTGCCGTTGGGACCATGGGCCGATCGGCGGCGGCGCGAGTTGCTGCAAATTCTCGACCAGTGGGAGGGGCCGATCGCGGAGCTGGATCGCGCGGTCGAGCAACAAGCGAAGGGCCGGGCTGATGCGGTTCGTCTGATGACGCATCCGGGCGTAGGACCAGTGACATCGCTGGCGTTCGTATTGACGATCGGGACGGTCGAGCGCTTTCCGCGAAGCCGGGAGGTCACGAGCTATCTGGGATTGGACCCGAGCGTGAACTCTTCGGCCGGGCGTATGCGGATCGGAGCGATCAGCAAGCAAGGCAGTTCGACGACGCGCTGGTTGCTGGTGGAAGCCGGGCAGACGGCGGCGAGATTGGATCCGGAACTACGGCGGGTGTATCAGCGATTGAAGTTTCGCCGCGGCAGTCAGATCGCCAAGGTTGCGGTGGCGCGCCGGTTGGCCGTGAGGTTGTACTGGATGCTGCGCAGTCAGACCGATTATGAAGAACTGATGGCGCAGCTGGTTCGCATGCGGGGTAGCTCGGGTAGCGCCGTGATGGAGATGAGTCCATCGAGAGGCTGAATGAGCGCCCTGCCTCCCCGGAAAGCTGGGGAGTTCGAAACAGCAATCATGATGGAAAGATCGAATCGATGGATGGTGGGACCAAAGTTTCCACCGAACGATTGAACACGCGAGCCTTGGGCGGGCAATGCAAAAGATTCCTGTTGAGGAAAAGGACAAAACCAGAGACCGGAGAAATCACCGGTCCCCCGATCAAAAGGATTCGTGTCTCTTGACAACGCCGACGCCTTTATAGACGGCGCTACAAACCCCGATGGCAGAATCGACAGTTGCGCGGATGTGGCAGCGGCGTGACCGCCCCGGCTGGCGGAGCTTCGGCATCGCGATGGCGGTGCTGTCAGTGGCGCTGGTGGTGGCGCTTTTTTCCGCCGCGGAAGCGCAGCAGGGGCGCGTGTGGCTGGCGGGAATCACCACGGTTATCGCGCTGGGACTCGCCGCTTGGGTGGGAATCACGATCGTTCCGGCACTGGCGCGTCGCACCAGCCTGCGCTGGCTGGCGTATCAGGTCGACTACCGCCTGACGCGTGAAGGCATCGTCTATCTCGCCGCAGTTTTCATCCTGATTCTTGCCGCTGTGAACACCGGCAATAACCTACTGTTCATGATACTGGCGTGCTCGCTAGCGGGGATTCTGATTTCGGGCGTGCTGTCGCGCATGGTGCTGAGTGGCATCGAGCTGAAGTTCGATTTGCCCGAGCACATTTTTGCCGAGCAGCCCGTGATCGCCGAAGTGGAGCTGCGCAACGAAAAGCAGATCTGGCCGTCGTTTTCGCTGCGCGTGGTGGGCGAGAGCAAGAAAAGCCAGGGGCAAATCCTTACGACTCCGGTGTTTTTTCCGTACGTGCCGCGGATGGGCTCGGCGCGCCAGAAAGTGGAACTGCGATTTTCGCGCCGCGGCGTCTACTGGCAGAACGCGTTCGGCATTCGCACGCGATTCCCGTTCGGCTTCTTCGAGAAGATGCGGCACGTGGATTCGGAGATCGAGATCGTCGTCTACCCGCGCATCCAGCCCTCCGACCAGCTTGCCGAAGTGCTGCCGCTGCTGAGCGGAGAGATGGCCAGCCATTTTCGCGGCCGCGGCCACGAGCTGCACTCGCTGCGAAAATACGTGTCGAGCGACAGCGCGCGATTCGTCGATTGGAAGACCAGCGCGAAAACGGGGAAGTTGATGGTGCGCGAATTTGCGCGCGAGGACGAGCGGCGCGTGATGCTGGTGCTCGATCCCTTTATCGGGCCACCGCGCAAGGATTCGGGTGCGGCTTCGGAGGAACTTGCGATGGCCGAACATCTCGAGCGGTTCGAGCGCGGCGTGTCCCTGGCCGCGTCGATCGCGTGGCACTTCAACGAGATCGGCGCCGTGATTCAATTTCGCACCGACGAATTCGTCACCTGCATGGCGCCCGCCGGCGAAATCATCTACGACGCGCTGCGCGCGCTGGCACGCATCGAGCCGGAAACCTCGGCCGCGGGCGGCGAATTTCTGAATGAGTTGAGCAATGAAGGCGAAGTTTTCAAGATCATCCTCACGTCGCGCGCGCAGAGAACCATTCCCACGCCGCTGTGGTCCTCGTCGTACATTTTGTTCATGGACTCGCTGTAGGGCCTGGAAGCGGCAGTATGCGAGAATACGGCCGCTCGCATGCGCCGATTGCCACAATTCCCCCCGCGACATCTCGCGAAATTTCAAGAGAAGCTGCTGGGCTGGTTTCGCGCTCATCGGCGCGAACTTCCGTGGCGCGCAAGCCGCGATCCCTACCGCGTGTGGGTGGCCGAGGTGATGCTGCAGCAGACGCGCATTGCCGCCGTGCTTCCCTACTACGAACGTTTTCTTACGCGGTTTCCCGATGTCGAATCGCTCGCTGAGGCGCGCGAGGTCGAGGTTTTGCGGCTGTGGTCCGGGCTCGGCTACTACAGCCGCGCGCGGAATCTTCATCGCGCGGCGAAGGAAATTGTGGCGCGGCACGGCGGAACATTTCCACGCGAGATTGATGCGGCTCTCGAGCTTCCGGGAACTGGCGGCTATACGGCAGCGGCAGTACTCAGCATCGCGTATGACGTTCCGCTGGCGGTGCTCGATGGCAACGTGGCGCGCGTGCTTGCGCGAATCGAGGCTCTGCGCGGTGATTTGCGGTCCGGCGGACGCTGGCAGCGGCTCGGCAAAACCGCGCAGCGCCTGCTTCCGCTCGACGCAGCCGGCGACTGGAACCAGGCGCTGATGGAACTTGGCGAGACAGTGTGCACTCCGCAATCGCCGCGGTGCGACGCGTGTCCGGTTGCGCGCTGGTGCCGCGCGCGGGCGCTGGGGCTAACCGACAAAATTCCCGCACCGCGACGCAAGCGCGCCCCCGTGAAACTGCGGATTGCGGCAGCGGTTTTGCGCGATCCTCGCGGACGCACGCTGCTGGTGAAAGATCCTGGAGCGCACGACCACGTTCTTTTTTCGCGGATGTGGCAGTTCCCAGCCCTTGCTGTCGCGCGAAACGCTAAAGCGGAGCTTGCCGCGCACCTTCGGGCAACGCTCGGCGTGGACTGCTCGAACGGTGCGTCGCTCGAAGCGCTGCCCGCTGCGCGTCACGGAGTGACGTTCCGCAATATCACGCTGCTGCCGTTTCTCGCGCGCGTTGCGGAGCTTCCGCGGCGTCCGCGCACTCGCGCGATTTCGCTCGACAAGCTTTCGCAGCTTCCCGTTTCCAGCGCCACGCGCAAAATCGCCGCGGCAGCAGTCGCGTCTAACGTCTAGGACGTCATTGCAACTGACCTCAGGGGCTCAAGCCCTTCTATTGTTGCGCCTTCATGTCGGAACTGAAGCTCCGACCCCCTAAAAAGCAAAGCTAACCGTCTGAGGCAGAGAAGGGTTCTGCTCCGTTAGCGAGTTCGCGTCGGGTGCGCGAGCGGTCTGTGAACCGGTGTTAGCATTGATGCAGGGTCATGGCCTCTTCCGCGCGCGCTACGATGCCGCCGGTTTCGGCGGTGCAACGATACTTCGAGGTGTCGCTGTTCCTGCTCGTCTCGACGGGCCTGCTGGCGGTCATCTCCACCGGCAAACTGGATTTCGTGTCGGTGCTGGTTCCTTCGATTGCGCTGGCCTACAAGGGATTTCGCGTTTGGCGCGGACGCGGCCCTGAAATCACGCAGCGCGTTGCGACTTGGCTGGTCCTGGCATATTTTCTGATCTTCCCCGCTGACCTGTGGGTGTTTTCGCGCAACCTCGCTGTGGGCGCGCCGAATCCGACGCTTTACGCGGCCTTGCTCGCCGCGATTCACCTGCTTGTGTTCGCGACGCTCGTGCGCCTTTACTCCGCATCGACGAATCGCGATTACGCTTTCCTTGCGGTGCTCGCGGTTACGTCGATGCTGGCGTCGGCGATTCTGACGGTCGAGACCAGCTTCGTCGTCGCGCTCGCGATTTTCCTGATTCTCGCTGTCTCGACGTTCGTTGCGCTTGAAATCCGGCGCAGCGCGGCGGGCGCGGTTTCGCCGCCCGTTGAGCCGGGCTCGCGGCTCGCGCTGCAACTGAATCGCGCGCTTGCGCTCACGTCGGTATTCGTGGCCGTGAGCGCGCTGGCGATCGGCGGCGTGCTTTTCTTTCTGATTCCGCGGTTCACCACCGGCTATCTGGCCGCTCTCAATCTGCAGCCAAGCCCGCTCACCGGATTCAGCGACGACGTTTCGCTGGGCGAAATCGGCAGAATCAAGAAAAACACCACGGTGGTGATGCGCGTGCGCATCGAGGGCGACTCGGGACTCGCCGAAAACGTTCACTGGCGCGGAATCGTGCTCACGAATTTCGATGGCAAGCGTTGGTTCACGCCGAGCGGAGGGCAAACCGTCATCGCTCCCGACGAATCGGGCGAGTATTCTTTGTGGCCCGTGACGCTGGCCCCTGGAGACTACATTACTCTGCGCTACACGATCCTGATGGAGCCCATCGCCACGGACGCGATCTTCGTGGCGGCAACCCCGGAAACGTTGCGCGGACGTTTCGGCAGCGAAGGCGAGCGCGCCGGATATCGGCCGCGAAACAGCTTTTTGTTCGTCGACAAAACCGGATCGATTTTCAATCCGGTTCACAACTACTCGAAGGTTCGCTACGAAGCCACGTCGGACTTGCCGAAAGTGGCTTCCGCCAAACTACGGCAGGCGCCGGCGATTTATCCCGACGCGATTCGCGAAACGTATCTGCAGCTTCCGGCGCTCGATCCGCGAATCAAAAGATTGGCGGACCAAATCACTGCAAAATCGCACAACGAATATGACAAGGCGGCGACCATCGAGACGTATCTGAAAACGAAGTACAGCTACACGCTTGACCTTACAGGGCCGCAGACGAACGATCCGCTCCCACAGTTTCTTTTCGTGCGGCGCGCGGGCCATTGCGAATATTTTGCGGCGGCCATGACCGTGATGCTCCGCGCGGAGGGAATTCCGGCACGATACGTCACCGGCTTTCTCCCCGGCGAGTACAACGACCTGGGCGGCGACTACATCATCCGCGAAAGCGACGCGCACACGTGGGTGGAAGTTTTCTTCCCGGGCTATGGATGGATGACGTTTGACCCCACGCCTGCCGCAACGGATGCGAAGCGCGGCGGTTTTTTCGAGCGCGTTGCGCTGTATTGGGATTGGTTTCAGTTCGCGTGGAGCGAGTGGGTGGTGAATTACGACTTCACGCACCAGACTTTGCTGGCGCAGAATTTGCAGAAGTCATCGCGAGATTTGGGCGAGCGCGCTCGGCAGTACTATCTCGTGAAGCAGCAGCAAGCGATGCGGTTGCTCATCGCAGTGGATCGCAGGATCGAGGCGTCGCCGTATTTTCTGCCGTCGATTCTGATCATTCTCGTGGGGCTGCTGGTGTACCTGCGCGGCCGGTGGGTGATCGCGTATGCGATCGCGCGGTTGAGTCTGCGCGCGCGGCGCGGAGGGAATTTGACGTCGTCGCTGGCGGCGCTCGAGTATCGCGAAATGCTGCGCTTGCTCGAAAAGCGCGGCTGGAAGAAGGCGGCGTCGCAAACGGCGCTCGAATTCGCCGCGGCGATTCCTTCGCCCGAACTCGCGGCGCCCGTCGCGCAGTTCACCGAGCTGTACCAGTCGGCGCGCTTCGGCGATCATCCCGCGCCGGTGCGCGAAATGTCCGCTCTGCTTCGCGCGATCCGCGACACCCTGCGCTCACGAAAATAACGGCCTGGATTCACGAGTGACTCTCGTCGGCAGCCACCCTCACAACACCTCAAACTTTGCAGCAGCCAAAGCATATTCTCTCTGCTCGTGAGTTAGCGAAGGGTGGTCATCGATGTACTTGTTGATGAGGAATTGCGTTTCAGGATGGTGCAGATGGCCCAATCCGTGAAGGGCGGCTGCCTGACATTGCGGTGCGTCGAGGTAAAGAATCGAAGATAAAGTTTCGAACATCACATCCTGCATTTGTAAGTCCTCGCCGCCTCTCTCCCGAGCCCGATTCTCAGAGTGCCAGTCGTGGCAAAGGGCGTCCCACCACATGTGACAAGAAGTATCCAAAGGTTCAACTGCGAAAAAGCGTTTGAACAGATCAACCATAGCTCTTACGCACTCTTCTCTGCGCGAAAAAGGTATATCAAGCTCCCAAAGCAGCGTCCGTAATGACCAATCGACCCCACTTATCATTCCCCAGAACCCTCCCTCAAGTTGCGCTTTTGAAAATCGCGAAAAAAGAATTTCTGGCTCGTGGAAGAGACGGATGTAATAAGCACAAAACTGCGTCGGTGCAAATATCAGGTCCGAGTTCCAATACCATTCTTGATTAACGTTCTGCGCGAATTCGTGATTGAAGTGCAACTCAATAAAGTCTTCGAAGGAGTAGTTGGTGGCATCGATTATTGCATGTGATTCCATTGCGAATTCAATACGATAGACCATGTCATCGAAGACGCCAACACCCATGCTAGAATTGAGTGTTTGCGACTGCGGTAGGAAAGCCCGCTGAGATGCCGAAGGTTGGATTCGTAAGCCTGGGATGCCCGAAGAACCTCGTTGATAGCGAGGTGATGATGGGTATTCTTGCGCGCGCGGGGTACGAAATCACACCGCGAGCGGGCGATGCGGACGTTCTCGTAGTAAATACGTGCAGCTTCATCGCGCCGGCACAGCAGGAATCGGTGCAGTCGATTCTGGAGATGGCGGAGTACAAGAAATTCGGCCGCGCGCAGAAATTGATTGTTGCCGGATGCATGGTCGAGCGCTACCGCAACGAAATCCGCGAGCAGATTCCGGAAGTGGATGCGGTGGTCGGCACGGGCGAACTCGAGAAAATCGTAGAGGCGTGCGCTGGCGAGCTGGCCGCGTCCGCCGCGAATGGTGCCACTGCGAGTGAGCTGCCGACCTACCTCTATCACGATCTTACGCCGCGCATTCTGGCGACGCCGCGGCACACCGCGTACATCAAGATCAACGAAGGCTGCGACCATCCCTGCACGTTTTGCGTGATTCCGCAGCTTCGCGGCAAATTCCGCAGCCGCCGATTCGAGTCGGTTGTGCGCGAGGCGGAAAATCTAGCCGCGGCGGGCGTGCGCGAGATTTCGCTGATCGGCCAGGACACGACCTTTTATGGTGAGGATCTGGGCCTGCGCGACGGCCTGGCGACGCTGCTCGAACGGCTGGCGCAGGTGGAAGACTTGCATTGGATTCGTTTCCTCTATTGCTACCCCAATCGCATCACTCCGCGCCTCTTGGAAACGATCGCCGCGCATCCGCGCCTCGCGAAATATCTCGACGTGCCGCTGCAGCACGCGAGCCGCAGCGTGTTGGCGCGCATGAAGCGCGGGTCGAATGGCGACGCGTTCCTAAAATTGCTCGAGCGCGCCCGCCGGACGATTCCCGGCGTCTCGATTCGCACTTCGTTCATCGTGGGATTTCCCGGCGAAACGGAAAAGGATTTTCGCGAGCTGTGCGATTTCGTTCGCGCGGCGGAATTCGACTGGATGGGCGTGTTCGCGTACTCGGACGAGGACGCGTCGAAAAGCTTCGATTACGAAAACAAGGTGGATGCGGAGACGATTGCGCGGCGGCGCGACACGCTGATGTCGATTCAGAAGAAGATTTCGGCGCGGAACTTGCGCAAGCGCGTTGGCCAGCGCGTGCAGGCGATGCTCGAAGGGCCATCGAAAGACACGGACCTGATCTGGGAAGCGCGCCTGGAAGGCATGGCGCCCGAAATCGACGGCAAAATCTATATCACGGAATTCGACGGCGTGAATGATGTGGCGGAGTTGCCGTCGCCGGGGTCGCTTGCGACGATCGAGATCACGGAAGCGAAGGAATACGATTTGATCGGCCGCGCAGTTGAATTTGAAGCGGCTCCCGCGGCGCAAGCGATTGCGCCAGCCGCGAAAAATCTCCTGCCTATCCTCGCATAAAAAAAGCAAAAGAGACGACGAGACACCGGCGCGGCGAAAATCTCCCTCAGGGGCTAAAGCCCAAAATTCTTGGTGGCCGTCAATCTCGGAGCTGAAGCTCCGACCCCTAAACATCCTCGCGAAAGTTGCTCGCGCGGCGCTTTGAGGTATTCTCTGAGCATGGAATGGCGCTGCCCCATCTGCCGCAAGCCCACCCACTCGGAGACTTCGCCGGAGTTTCCTTTTTGCAGCGAGCGATGCAAGCTGCTGGACCTGGGCAACTGGGCGAGCGAGAAGTACCGGATCAGCGAGCCGGTGATCGACGAATCAACGCCCGAAAATTCCGAACGAGACGCGGATGAGCGCGAGAACTGAGCCCTCAGGTTCGGCTGGTGCCGACGCGACCGCGACGTCGTCGATCTCCGCGCCGCAGCGAAAGCCGCGCTTCGCGCTTTTTATCGCCACCGCTGGCGGCCTCGGCTATCTTCCGAAGGCACCGGGCACGTGGGGTTCACTCGCCGGTGTGCTTCTAGTATTGCTTCCCTTTTGGGTGCTATTGCTCGTGACCAGCCCCACCAGCGAACTTCGGCATCTATTTCTGGGAGCCAACGTAGGATCCAAATTCCTGAGTCTTAACAGTTTTCTGCAAGTGTCGTTCGCAATCGTCGTCGCCGCGCTTGGAGTCTGGTCCGCGGGTCGTGCGTCCGAATTTTGGGGAGTGAAGGACCCTGGGCGCGTTGTGATAGATGAAGTCTCTGGCCAGCATCTTACGTACCTAATAGGCTGCCCGCTACTGTTCGCCCATCATGGGCTAGACGCGGATTGGATCGGCGTCCCTTTCGGACTCGTCGCGCCAGATTCAGCCCTTAACTGGAAATATTTGCTGCTGGGTTTTATACTTTTTCGCGTCTTTGATATTTGGAAGCCGTTTCCAGCGCGGCAGGCGGAGGCTTTGCCCGGCGGGTGGGGTATCATGGCGGACGACTGGGTGGCCGGGATTTACGCTGGAATTGGATTGTGGATTGCGCGCGCGGCAGGGTTGTGACGCAAGAATTGGTTCAAGGGACGTGCCTCAGGGGCTAAAGCCCGCTCAAAGGGCGATGCTTCATGTCGGAGCTGAAGCTCCGACGCCCTAAGAACCTCGTCCGGCAAGGGCGTGAAGCGCGTTTTCGAATTTGGTTTTTACTTTCAACTCTCAACTTTCAACTGTGAACTGCCTTTCTCCATGAACAGCACGCCAAGAATCAAGAGCGTGAAACCGGCGGCGGCGCTTCCCGGCGGCGAGATTTCGATCAAGGGAAGCGGCTTCAGCGTGCGCAATCACTCGCGCCCACAAGTGCAGTTCGGCACGATGGAGGGCAACCTCATACTCGCTGCCGACAATTTCCTGATTGCGCGCGTCCCCGATGGTGCCGCGGGAGGCGCGGTGCGCGTGCGCATGGGCAGCGTCGAGAGCGCGCCGTTCCCGATCGCGCTCGGAGTGCAAATCGCCGATAACCTGCACCCAGTGGCGAATCCCGCGGTCGACGCCAGCGGGAACGTGTACGTCACGTTCAGCGGCCAGCGCGGGCAAAAAGTTCCCGTCTCGCTTTACAAAGTCACCGCGAACCACGCGATAAAGCCCTTCATCACCGAGCTGATGAACCCCACCGGGCTCGCGCTCGACAACAGCGGCAACCTCTTCGTCTCCTGCAGGAACGACGGCACGATCCATCGCGTGTCGCCCGACGGCCGCGCGATGCAGTGGATCGAAGGCATGGGGATTGCGACGGGCCTCGCGTTCGACAAACTCGGCAACCTCTACATCGGCGACCGCAGCGGAACGATTTTCAAGATTGGCCCCGAGCGCGAGATTTTCGTGTTCGCCACGCTCGAGCCGTCGATGGCGGCGTATCACCTCGCGTTCAGCCCGGCGGGAGAGCTTTTCGTTACGGGGCCGACGACGTCGAGCTTCGATCGCGTCTATCGAATTTCTCCGGCGGGCGAGGTGACCACGTTTTTCCGCGGACTGGGGCGCCCGCAAGGGCTGGCGTTTGACCGGCGCGGCAATCTTTACGTCGCGGCGTCGATTGGCGGCAAGCGCGGCATCGTTCGACTGACGCCGCAGGCCGAACCGGAGCTTGTGCTTGGCGGCAGCAACATCGTTGGGCTCGCGCTGATGCCATCGCATCGCGCGATGATCACGACGAACACCGCGCTCTACACGCTCGACTGGGACGTCGAGGGCCTGCCCCTTAACGGCTAGCAAAACCGGCCTCCCTTTTTCAGCTTGCGGGCACGGTCCGCCGCGGCGATGCCCCTACCGGAAACAACTTACTTCGCAAGGAATCCATCCGCGCACTTGCGGGCATTGCTGCGCATCGGGTACAACAGTCTGTCGCGCTTCAAGCGCGCCCAAATAAAATGAACGCGGAGATCATCGCTGTCGGTTCCGAGCTGCTGACGCCGTTCCGCCTCGATACGAATTCCCTTTTTCTCACCGCTGAGCTGAATCAGCTCGGCATTCGCGTGATTCATAAGGCGGTGGTCGGCGACTCGCGCGACGAGATGCGCTCGTCATTTGAACACGCGATGGAACGCGCGGAGCTGGTTGTTGCCTCCGGCGGCCTTGGCCCGACGGACGACGACCGCACGCGCGAACTGTGGCTGAGCTGCTGGGGCGAAAGCTGCGTCGCGACGAAGGAGTGTTCCGGCACATCCAGGAACGTTTTCGGCGATTTCGGCCGCGCGATGCCGGAAATCAACGAGCGGCAGGCCATGGTTCCCGAGGGCGCCACGATTTTGCCGAATCCCCGCGGCACCGCGCCAGGATTGTGGCTCGAGAGCGGCGGCCACATCATCGTGCTTCTGCCGGGCGTGCCCAACGAGCTGCGCGCGCTGTTCGAGGCGGAGGTGGGTCCGCGCCTCGCCAAGCTGAATCATCGCGAGCGCCTCTTCACTCGCGAATTGCGGATCACCGGAATGGCGGAATCGGAGGTCGAGCAGCTCGTTTCGCCGCTCTACGCCCTCTATCCGGACACGGAGACGACCATTCTGGCTGCGCCGAGCGGAATCCAGCTTCATCCGCGCATCTGGTCGGACGATCCCGCGAAAGCCGAAAAGCTGCTCGACGAAATCACCGGCCGGATGGCGCTGGCGCTCGGCGAAAATCTTTTTTCGACGAAGGGCGAAACGCTCGAAGAAGTGGTGGCGCGCGTCCTCACCGAAAATCGCGCGACGATTGCCGTGGCCGAAAGCTGCACGGGCGGAATGCTGGCGGAACGGCTGACGAATGTTCCCGGCAGCTCGAGTTATTTTCTTGGCGGCGTCGTGTGCTACAGCAACGAATTGAAGACGGCGCTGGTGGGCGTCCCCAAGGAATTGATCGAAGCCAAAGGCGCGGTGAGTCCCGAGGTCGCGCTGGCGCTCGCGGACGGAATTCGCAGGCTGTCGGGCGCGCACGCTGGGAGTGGGCGTCACCGGGATTGCCGGCCCGGGCGGAGGAACGCCGGAGAAGCCGGTTGGCCTGGTGCATATCGGGCTCGCAGGCGAGCGCGGCCCGCGCGAGAAGGCGTTTCGCTTTCCGGGCGACCGCGACCGCATCCGCCAGTACGCGACCCAGACCGCGCTCGATATGGTGCGGCGCCATTTTCCGTATTCGGCGCACGCGCGAGGATGATCCGTGCGGCTTTTCGTTGCGCTCGAGCTTCGTGAAGACGTTCGCCAGGCGATGCGCGAATTGATCGCGCGGCTCAAGCCGCTCGGCAAGGGCGCGCGCTGGGTGCGTCCCGAGGGAATGCACATCACGTTGAAATTCATCGGCGAGACGGACGCGAAAAATCTTGACGCGATTCGAGCGGCGCTGGCTCCGATTCGTTCCCCGCAGCCGGTGGAGATGTACTTCCGCGGCGTGGGATTCTTCCCCGACGAACGCCGGCCGCGCGTTGCCTGGTGCGGAATCGAAGCGTCGGCGAATATGGCGAAGCTGGCCGGGGATATCGAGAGCGCGCTCGAATCATTGGGGCCATTGGGAATTCAACGCGAGTCGCGCGACTTTGCACCGCATCTGACGCTCGCGCGATTCAATCCGCCTGGCCGCGCGGATGAACTGGTGCGCGCCGCAAACGAATTGCAGACGCGGGAGTTCGGCTCAGCCCGCGAGACCGAATTTCACTTGTTCGAGAGCATTCTTGGGCGCTCGGCCGCAGAATATAAGAAACTGGCCAGCTTTCCTTTTGTAAGGAATCGTCATGAAGGAACGCGCGTGACCAACGACTGGCTGATTCCTCTGATCGCGTACGCGCTGGGGTCGATCCCTTTCGGTTTTCTGATTGTGAAGGCGCGTGGCCGGGACATCCGCGAGACCGGGAGCGGAAACATCGGCGCGGCAAATGTGGCTCGCAACGCGGGCGCGATCGCGGGCGTGTTGACGCTGCTGCTGGATGCCGCCAAGGGCTATGCGGCCGTCTGGATTGCGGCGCGATGGACGCACGGCGACATTCGCTGGATGATGGCGGCCGCGCTCGCGGCGGTGATCGGCCACATGTTTCCGGTATGGCTCGGATTCAAGGGCGGCAAAGGAGTGGCAACCGGCCTCGGCGTGTTTCTGCCGATTTGTCCGGAAGCGGTGGCGGCCGCAGCAGTTCTTTGGATCGTTACCGTGGCCTTCTGGCGCTATTCGTCGCTGGGCTCGATCGTGGCTGCGGTGGCGATGCCGGTCCTCGTGTATGTCTTGTACGCGCCGGGACATGCGCCGTCGCCCTACGTGACCGTGGGAACCATCCTGATCTCGATTCTGATCCTCGTGAAGCACCTGCCGAACATCGAACGCCTGGTGGCCGGAACCGAAAACCGCCTGAAGTTCGGCCGCTGAAAAATCCGTCTGCCTCCGTGTCCTCAAGCTTTTCTCTGTGCCCTCTGTGTTAAGCTTTTTGCATCCACCTGCGCGCAAGTGCGTGAAGTCTCTCCGAATAACTCCCAGTTCGTAAGCGCCAACAGCCCCGTAGCTTATCCGCCACGGCAGTACCTTCGTCCCGTTGTGCGGGCTGGCTGCGTTCGATAGCATTTCAATGGCGGCCAATCCCTGTGCCCATTCAAGCCCTTAAGACCCTCACAGCGCGGCGGTTACGCATCCTCTGGATCGTGCTGGGGGCGCTTCTGCTCGTAAGCGTCACTCCGCTCTGGCTTTATCACCGGCAAGTGCTGCGGCTGAGCGAAGAGAAGCTGCAAGACACCGAGCAGGTGCAGCAGAACGAAACCACGCGGTCGCTGGCCAGCGAAACGCTGCAATTCCAGCAGGGTGTGCGCGACCAGCTCGTCACGCAGCGGCAGGTGCTCGCGCTGACCGGCTGGATTCACGACGTGGATGATCCCGCGCACGCGCCGGAGCTAACGCGCCTGCTGCGGGCAATTCGTCGAGAACGATCCGGACATTCTGTACGTCACCGCCGTCAACAAGCAGGCCAAGGGCCAGTCCGCCGGAAGCTTCAGCGCGGACCAGGACCCATTCGTGGGCGCGGCGCTCAAGCGCGCCTTCCAGGCGAATTTCCAGGGCTTCGATTCGATGAGCGAACCGTTCGCGTTGGGCAGGGAGAATCACCCGGCGCTGGTGATGTCCGTGCCGTTGCTGGCGGACGGCCAGTTCAACGGGATGTTCGCAGCCGTCGTATCGATCGACCGGCTGCAGGCGCGGCTGCAAGAGGTGAGCGTCCGCCATCGCACGGTTTTCATCGTGGACGTGCACGGCCGACATCGTCGCCTATCCCGACGCGAGCGAATTTGTTCCGGGCCGCGACATCACGTCGGTATCGCCGCTTGTGAAACAGTTCAAGGAACTCCCTGCCCTTCTGCGCGCGACGCAGACCATCCATTTCGAGATACCTGACAAGGATCCGCGACAGTCCGTGGAAATGATCGGCACGTACAGCACGATCCCGGAGCTGCGATGGGCGGTGGTGGCGCAGCGCAGCCTTGACGACGCGCGCGTCGACGCCGGCGTGAAGGAAATGCGCCAGCAGGCGCTGAGCTTCGTTTTGGGCGTCACGTTCGTCGCGCTGTCGTTCGGATACGTTTTCGCCGTCGGCATCACGCGGCCGATTCGCGGCCTGGTGGAATCGGTCCGCGCCATCAGCCGCGCGGAATTTCACGAACGCGTGGCCGTGCAGGGCGCCGCGGAGATCAGCGAGCTCGCCGAGACGTTCAACCACATGGCGGGCGACATCGAGGAGTACGTCAAGAAGCTGAAGCAGGCCGCGGCCGAGAATCGCGACCTCTTCCTCGGCTCGATTCGCATGCTTGCCGCCGCCATCGACGAAAAGGACCCGTACACGCGAGGCCATTCCGGGCGCGTGGCGAAGTACTCGATGATCATCGGCGAAGGCCTGAACTTGAGCACGGAGGATCTCGACCGGCTGCGCATTTCGGCGCTGCTGCATGATGTGGGCAAGATCGGCGTCGAGGATCGCGTGCTGAAGAAGCCGGGCAAGCTGACGGACGAAGAATTCGATTTGATGAAGCAGCACACCGTGAAGGGCGCGAATATCATGCGGCCTGTGGCGCAGCTTCGGGAAATGCTGCCAGGAATCGAGCTCCATCACGAGCGCATGGACGGCGGCGGCTATCCCTACGGCTTGGCGGGCGAGAAAATTCCGATGATGGCGCGAATCATCGCGGTCGCCGACACGCTCGACGCCATCACCACGAACCGGCCGTACCAGTCCGCCATGGACCTGGAATTCGCGATGCAGCGGATTCGGTCGCTTTCCGTTGTGAAATTCGACGCGCAGGTCGTCGCAGCGCTCGAACACGCCGTCGCCGCGGGCCGGCTGCGCCTCAGCGCCACCCTCGTCGAAGTCTGACCGAAGAAGCCCCGACAAATAGTCCGTTCTCCGTGACCTCCAGCGTTTCTCTGTGACCTCTGTGGTAAGCCTTCTTCTCGAATCGTCGCCGCCACCGGGCATCGTGCGCAAATCTCTGCTAGAATGGATTGCTTCGCTGAACGCGGCGCGCATCCATGATCTCACTCTTCGGAAAACCTGAACCGACTCTGCTCGAACGGCTGAAGGACTCCGTCAGCAAGACGCGCTCGGAGCTTTCGGCGCGCGTCGAGCAGATCCTCACCGGCGACCGGCCCGTCGACCAAGAGCTATTGAAGCAACTCGAATCGGCCCTCTTGAGCGCCGACATCGGCGTGCGCACAACGAAAGAAATCCTCGCGGCCCTTCGCGAGCAAGTGAACCAGCACAAGCTCGAAGGCTCGGACACGCTTCGGCGGGAACTGAAGAGCCAGGTGCTGAAAATCCTGACGGCGCCGCTCGGGAACTCGAACGGCAAGGTGGACATTGCGCCGCGCGTGCTCTTCGTGGTCGGGGTGAATGGCACCGGCAAAACGACCACGATCGGCAAGCTGGCGAATCGCCTGAAGAAAGACGGCGCCAGTGTGGTGCTCTGCGCGGCGGACACGTTTCGCGCCGCGGCTATCGAGCAGCTCGAAGTTTGGGGTCGGCGCGCGGGAGTAGAAGTGGTGAAGCAGAAATCGGGAGCGGACCCATCGGCGGTAATTTTCGATGCGCTCTCGGCCGCGAAAGCACGCGCTGCGGACGTCGTGATCGTCGACACGGCCGGCCGCCTGCACACGAAATCGAATCTGATGGCCGAACTCGAAAAAATGAAGCGCACCGCGGCGAAGATTGTGCCGGGCGCGCCGCACGACGTGCTGCTCGTGCTCGACGCCACCACCGGCCAGAATGGGCTGAACCAGGCGCGCGAATTCTGGAGCCACGCGGGCGTCACCGGCATCGTGCTGACGAAGCTCGACGGCACGGCGAAGGGCGGCATCGTCGTCGCGATCGCGCGCGAGCTGAACCTGCCGATTCGGTTTGTGGGCACAGGCGAACAGATAGACGATCTGGTGCCGTTTGACGCGCAAACGTATGTCAACTCGCTCTTCGATTAGCGAGGTGGACAAGGCGTGGATGGCCCGCGCGCTCGAGCTGGCGCGGCGCGGCACAGCCCTGGCGCATCCCAATCCAATCGTCGGCGCTGTGCTGGTGAAGAACGGGCGCGTCGTCGGAGAAGGTTTTCACGAATATGACAAGCGCGATCACGCGGAAATCGTCGCGCTGAAGCGAGCGGGCACGAAGGCGCGCGGCTCCACGCTGTACGTCACCCTGGAACCGTGCTGCCACACCGGACGCACCGGCCCTTGCACAAAAGCAATCATCGCGGCGGAGATTGCGCGCGTCGTCGCTGCGATGAAGGATCCCAATCCCGCGGTTTCGGGCCGCGGTTTCGCGGATCTTCGCCGAGCAGGAATCGAAGTGACGCCAGGTGTGCGCGAGCAGGAAGCGCAGCGGCTTAACGAGGCTTTCGCGTGGTGGATGCGGACTGGCCGCCCGCTGGTCACGCTGAAATCCGCGCTCACGCTCGACGGCCAAATCGCAATCCGCCCCGGCAGGCCCACCGCAATTTCGAGCGCCGCTTCGCGCAAGGAGGTGCAGCGCCTCCGCCATGCCGCCGACGCCGTGCTTACGGGAATCGGTACCGTCCTTGCCGATGATCCGCGCCTGACGGATCGCACCGGCCTGCCCAGGCGGCGTCCGCTGGTCCGCGTCGTGCTCGATTCGTCGCTGAGAATTTTGCCGCGCTCAAAACTCGTGCGAACCGCGCGCAAAGACGTCATCGTGTTCACGCTCGAGCCCCCAGATTCCGCGAAAGCGCGCGCGCTTGAAAAGGCCGGCGTCGAAGTTGTGCGCGTTCGGGAGCGTGCGGGTCGCCCCGACCTGCGTGCCATTCTCCGCGAGTTAAGTCGCCGCCAAATCCTGAGCGTGATTCTCGAGGCTGGCGCGGACTTAAATGGCGCCGCGCTGGAAGCCGGGGTTGTGGATAAGATGCTGCTCTTCTATGCTCCCAGGATCATGGGGACGCGTGGCGTGCCTTTGGCGCGCACGTCGAAGCAATGGTTCGCAAACGGGCCAGCGCTGTCGAATTTGACTTGCAGGCAATTCGGGCCCGATTTTGCGGTCGAAGGATATTTTCACGATGTTTACCGGAATCGTTGAAGGCGCCGGGAAAATTGAATCGTTCGAGCACGGCCCCGAAGGCGGGCGTCTCCGCGTGAATCTCTCGGGCGCCGGCGAAATCTCGAGCGGCATGAAACTAGGTGACAGCATCGCCGTCAATGGATGCTGCCTGACGGTGGTCGAGTTCGACGCGAGGCATTTCAGCGCCGACCTCTCCGGCGAGACGCTGCGGCGCACCGTCGTTCGGCGAGAAGAAGGCCGGCGACGTGGTCAATCTCGAAAGGCCGCTTGCGGTTGGAGCGCGCCTGGGCGGCCATTTCGTGCAAGGCCACGTGGACGGAATCGGTCGCGTCACGCGCCTCGTACCCGAAGGCGATAGTTGGTGGCTTTCCGTGCGCGTGCCTGAAGAACTGCGCCGCTACATCGCCGAAAAAGGCTCGCTCGCGATCGACGGCATCAGCTTGACCGTCGCCGCGCTGGCACCACGGCATCGCCGACATCGCAGTCATTCCTTTTACGCGTCAGCACACGAATGTGGGCGCGATGGTTCCCGGCGACGCAGTGAACCTCGAGTGCGACATCCTCGCGAAATATGTCGAAAGCCTCCTCCAAACTGACAAGCGGCCCGCAACTTCGCGTCTCACCGTTAGCCAGCTGATCGAAGAAGGTTTCTAGATGGCCGCGCAACGCACATACGACGCGATCGTAATCGGGGCCGGCGTGTTCGGCTCGTGGACCGCGTATTTTCTGCGGAAATCCGGCGCTAGCGTGCTGCTAGTGGACGCCTATGGCCCCGCGAATGCCCGCGCGAGCTCCGGCGGCGAATCCCGCATCATTCGCATGGGATACGGCGCCGACGAAGTCTACACACGCTGGTCAATGAACGCGCTGCCGCTATGGAAGGAACTCTTCGCGGCGGCTGATCGCCCGGAGCTTTTTCAGCCAACAGGCGTCCTCTGGATCGCGAGCGAAGGCGAAAAATACCCGCAGGATACGGCCGCCACTCTGCAAAAAGTGGGCGTGCGCTTCGAGAAACTTTCACTCCCGCAATTGCGCGAGCGCTATCCGCAAATTTACGTCGAGGACGATTGCTGGGGCATCTTCGAACCGGAAAGTGGCGTGCTGATGGCGCGGCGCGCGGTGCAATGCGTGGTGGAGCAGGCGGAGAGGGCCGGCGTCGAATATCGAAATGAGGCCGTGCGCGCTCCCGCCGGCTGGCGCCAACTGGCCGAAATCGTCACAACGAGCGGCGAGCGATTCTCCGCGTCGACGTTTGTCTTTGCGTGCGGACCGTGGCTGCCGAAACTGTTTCCTGAGCTCCTCGGCGAGCGCATCTTCCCGTCGCGGCAGGAAGTGTTTTTCTTCGGCGTGCCGCCGGGCGATTTGCGGTTTGCCGCGCCCGCAATGCCCACGTGGCTGAAACTGAAGGACGAATTCTACGGAATGCCCGACATCGAAAACCGCGGTTTCAAAGTGGCGTTCGACCGCCACGGCCCAAAAGCTGATCCCGACACGCAGTCGCGCGTCGCCAGCTCCGAATCGCTCGCGGTGGCCAAGGAATATCTGGTGCGGCGTTTCCCTGCCATGCGCGATGCTCCGGTGCTCGAAACGCGCGTCTGCCAGTACGAAAACACGTCGAGCGGGGATTTTCTGATCGACAAGCACCCGGAACTCGACAACGTGTGGCTCGTTGGCGGCGGCTCAGGCCACGGTTTCAAGCATGGACCATCGCTCGGCCAGTACGTGGCCGCTCGCGTTGCGCAAGGCGGACCCGTGGACCCGCGTTTCTCGCTCGCAACAAAGCAGAAAGTGCAGCGCCGCGCCGTTTTTTAGCGCGGAGTTGAAGAACCGGTGCCTGAGGAAGACAATTCGCGCGCTTTCTGCCGCGCGCCGCGCAGATAAAGCACCAGCCCTAGAACCACCGAGAGAACGGTTCCGACCACAAGCTTCGTCTCAAACATCCATTTGTTCGTCGACTCGGCCGGCGGTATCAGCGACAGCACGATTCCCGCCACCACCACCAGCAGACCCAGCGACCCGGCAATCCACACGCCCGTTTTTCCGCCAGGGATGAGCATTTGGTCTTTGCTGGCGCCGCGATCTTTGCGGTTCGAGAGTTTGATCACCGCGCAATACATGTAAACGAACGGAATAAAGTAGAGGATCGTCGCCGCGTCCACGAGAATCTGGTACGCGCTGTTCGCCGTTTCGTTCACCTGGATCAAAAGAAGAATCACGCCCGAAATCGCCGCCTGCACGAGAATCGACACCCAGGGCGTCTTCCATTTCGGATGAATCTTGCCAAACGCCGCAGGCAAATAGCGGTCGATGCCCACGACGAACGGAACGCGCGCCACGCCGGCCACCGTGGAGCCCACTCCGCCCGCGTTGCCGATGCTCACCAGGATCGCGGCGATCACTCCAAAGAGCCCGATGCGCAGCAGAGTCGAGGTCGACGCCAGAGCCTGCAACACGCCGCTTTTCGGGTCCACCACTTCCGGCGGCAACATCGCCAGAACTGCAATCGTTCCCGAAATGTAGATCAGCGCGATCAAAATGCCCGAACTGAAAATCGCGCGAGGGAACGTCTTGCGCGGATCGCGCACTTCTTCGCTCATGGCCGAACACAATTCGAATCCCGCGAACGCAAACGCGATCTGCGGCCAAAAATTCACGGTACCGAAGTTCCAAACCGGCAGCATATTGGACCACGTGAAGTGAACTTGCGGCCCGCTCGTTCGCCACGTGTACACGCCCAGGCCCACCAGCATCAGCAACGGGAGATAGGTGCATACCCCACCCGCGTTCTGCAGCCACTTGCCGATGTTCAGGCCGATGATGTTCAGCACGACTGCGACGAACAGCAGAGAGAACGACACCACCATCAGGAAGGTGCGATCCTGCGCCAGATGCGCCGCGCCGCTGCCTCCGATGTAGGCCGCCATCGCGGCGCTCGCCATCAGTAAGCCCGGAAAATAAAACAGTGTGTAGATCCAGTATGTCCAGCCGGCCACGAAGCCGTGGAAATTTCCGAACGCCTCTTTGGACCAGACGTACAGGCCGCCTTCTTCGGGGAATCGAGTGGATAGCTCCGTAATCACAAATGCCGACGGCACGAAGAAGAATAGCGCCGCGACCACCCACAAACTGATCGAGGATGTTCCGTTGTGGGCGGCAGCCGCGATCCATCGGGGGCCGAGCACGGTGGCAATGTTGAAGAGCAATACGTCCCAGAAACCCATCACCCGGCGAAGCTGTTTCTTGGGATCGCTCGAGGCGGGAGCGCTCACGCGCTTGCATCCAGCGCGGGAATCAATTCGTCCTGGAGGAGAAAATTGCGAAGAACCGGATCCTTCGAGCTCTCGAGCTCCGGCCACATGCCGAAGAATTCGACGCGGCCTTCGTGAAGAAAGATCACGCGGTCCGCGAGTTTCTTGGCAAGGTGCGTATCATGCGTCACCACGATGGAGGTCTTGTGAAATTTAGATTTCAGCTTCAGGATCAGCTCGCTGGTTTGCCCCGCCATGATGGGGTCAACCATGGTGGTGGGTTCGTCATAAAGGATCGCGTCGGGATCTTCGGCCAGCGCCCGCGCAATCGCCACGGCGCGCTTCGTTCCGGTGCTCAGGTCCGAGGGAATGCGATCGGCAAACTCCTTCACTTCCAGCATCTCGAGCAACTCGTTCACTTTTCGATCCACTTCGTCAGGATCGGTGGCGCCACCCCGGCTCACAATCGGGAACGCAACGTTTTCAGCCACGGTAAGCGAATCGAAGAGTGCGCCCGACTGGAACACCATCGTGACGCGGCGGCGAATCGTCGAAAATTGCGCTTCGCTCCAACCCGCCACGTCCTCGCCCGCCACGATGATTTGTCCCGCGTCCGGCTGCAAAAACCCGAGCAGCAATTTCAGCGAAACCGATTTCCCCACTCCGCTGCGGCCCATGATGACTGCCGTCTCGCCCTTGTTGACGAAGAAATTCACGTCCTTCAGGACGTTGTTATCGTCGAACGATTTCGAAACGTTCCGGAATTCGAAGTAGTGGTCGCTCATCTGTCCGCCGAAATTGGACTCTACGGCAGTTTAGGGGGTCGGAGCTTTAGCTCCGACATAACCGCTCCCTTTTCATCAGGGGTTTTAACCCCTGAGGCGCGCATTTGACCTCTCACCCCTGTCGTTCAGTCGCGCCTTTGCGTCCTCATAATCCGCGGCCGAGTTCATATTCTTGAATAGGAGACCTTCGGAATCAAAGGCTTTCCATTCGCCCGGTTCTATGTGCTCGGCGTCAAGACCGGCGAGCCCGTCGGTGACTTTGCGAACGCCGCGATCCAGCGCGAGCCAAATCGCCGATTCGGAGCTCTTGTTATACATCGCGCAGAGCGGCTCCGCGCCTGCGTCGCTCACGGGAAGCACCACGTCGGCATCGGAGCGTTCTGTGCAATGGATCAGATGTTCCAGCCAGGGCTTCGTCAGGTAGGGCAAATCGCAGGCGACGATCAGGTTCCATTGCGATTCGGACGCCCGCAACGCGGTGGCGATGCCACCGAGCGGACCCGCGCCCGGCCAGTCGTCGCGAATCACATGCAGTCGCAGTCGAGCGTAGATCTCGGGCGAGCCAACAATGATAGGCTTAGTTTCGGAGGCGGATTCCACCAGGCGCGCCGTGCGCACGATCAGCGGCACGCCTCCAAGTTCGAGCAAGGCTTTGTTAGTTCCCATCCGCGAACTTTCCCCGCCCGCAAGGATGAACGCTGCAATGGGGGTCGCGTCTCGAGTCATCGTCGCAGTCGCTTACGAACGCCTGCGCTGGCGCGCGCCCGAGGCCCGTCGCGACGCCGGCACTTTTCCGATCCGGGGATCTCGGGCGATTACGAGTTCACAGGCGTGCAACGCTGCCTCTTCGAAATCGGACGCGTCCGCGGGAAGGACCTGCCAACCCGTTACCTTTTTTCCGAGCACCCGAATCGATCGCATGTTCGGGAACTCGCGACGGAGACTTTCGTGATGCTCTTTAGTCGTTCCAAGCCACACCCCGTTATCCGGAGACTTGCCAGGCTTGTCGCGCAATATGAGGACAATCTTATCCTCAACGTATAACGCGAGGCAGCCGAACATGGAGCGAGTCTCAGGTGAAACCGCAGAAAGCGCGTCGAGCACGAATTCGTGCGGCACCGCCTTGCGCCGCTTGACACCGAAAGCAGCATCGTCGATCGGAAGAGAATTCCGGCTGCGAGCGGATTTCGACATCGGAATCACCGTAGGATAGCAGCTTTCGCTCTCGCCAGTGTTCGGCTGTGAAGAGAGCCTGCCTTTCTCAGTGTCCTCCGGTTTTTCTCAGTGTCCTCCGTGGTGAGCTTTTGTACCCTCATCATTTGCCGGGGCGCTGGATTCCCAGTTCGCGGAGCTTTTCCTGCAAACTTTGGCGGTGCAGGCCGACTTCCTCCGCGGTCTTCGAGACGTTCCAGTGGTGCTCCTCGAGTTTGCGCTTGAAGTACGCGATTTCGAATTGGCGCTTAGCTTCGCGAAAATCGGATTCGCTCAGGAACGAATTCGCCGCGTCCCGCGACGCGATTGCGCCCGTGCCGAGACGAATCTCCTCGGGAAGGTCTGCGGCATGAATTTCATTTCCTTCGGACAATACGAGCGTTCGCTCGAGTGCATTCCGAAGCTCACGGATGTTTCCCGGCCACTCGTAGCGCCGAAGCAACTCCATCGCCTCGGGGCTCAACCTCGCCTGGCGATGATGCCGCGAGCCGAATTGTTCGAAAAACTTTGCTGCGAGCAACGGGATATCTTCCTTGTGGGCGCGCAACGGCGGCAATTCGAGCGTGACCACACGAATTCGGTAATATAAATCCTCGCGAAAACGGCCCGCCGCGATTTCCGCCTGCAGATTCCGATGCGTCGCGCTCACCACGCGAACATCCACGTTGATCGCGTGCAGTCCACCGAGCCGCTCGATCTGGCGGCTTTCGAGCGCGCGCAGCACCTTCGCCTCCGTGACCGGATTCATGTCGCCAATTTCGTCGAGAAACAGCGTGCCGCCCGAAGCAAGCTCGAATTTGCCCTTCCGTTGCTGCGCTGCCCCCGTGAATGCGCCTTTTTCGTAGCCGAATAGCTCGGACTCAATCAGCGTTTCCGGCAACGCGGCGCAATTGATCGCGACGAACGGCTTTCCCGCGCGCGTCGAACGATCATGAATCTCCTGCGCGAGTAGCTCCTTGCCCGTGCCGCTCTCGCCGAGAATCAGCACCGTCGTGTCCGTCGGCGCGACGCGTTCGGCCATCTCGAACACCCGTCGCATGGCGGCCGAGCCCCCGATCATGCGCCCGAAATTGCCCTCGGCGACCAGCTCGCGGCGAAGCCGCTGATTCTCCGCACCTAGCTCGGCAAGCTTCAGAATATTCGCGACGCGATGGCGGAGTTCTTCGATGTCGAATCCCTTCACGATGTAATCCGTCGCGCCACTCTGCAGCGCTTCCACCGCCGTCTTCGCCGTGTCGAGCGCCGAGACAATCAGCACAGGCGTTCCGTCGCCGCTCTCACGCAGCCACTTCAGAAACGAAACGCCGCCTTCGTCGGGCATCACAAGGTCGAGAAGAATCAGCTGCGGGCTGCCGCCCGAAAGAGCTTTGCGCGCAGCGTCCGCCGAATCCGCTTCGGTTACGCGGTATCGCCCCTCGAGCGCGCGCCGCATTCCATATCGCGCCGCGGAGTCGTCATCGACGATCAGAATCGACTGCATCGTCCGTGGTTTCCTTTCCGATTGCGGCCGGCAATTTCACCGTGAACCGCGTTCCCTTTTCGTTTCTCACCGGGCTGTCGCACGTAACCTCGCCGCCCATCTCAGCTACGCGACGCGCAACGATCGAAAGCCCTAGCCCGGTTCCCGTCGCCTTCGTTGTAAAAAACGGCTGGAAAATCTTCGCTCGCGCTTCCTGCGAAATTCCAGGGCCATCATCCTCCACTCGAATCTCGAGATTTTTCGCGCGTCTGCGTCAACCCGACGCGCACGCGTCCGCCATTCGGCTGCGCTTCGATGGCATTGATGATCAAGTTGGATAAAACTTCGCTCAGCGCCTCTTCCGACGCAAGCAGCCAAACCTCCCGTGCGGGGCAATCGAACTCCAGCCGCACGTTTCGGTGTTCGGCGTCGCGGCCGAATAGCGCCGCGGTTTGCTTCGCGAGGGCAACGGCCCCGATCCGCTGGCCATTCACGGACGGCTTCGCAAATTTCAATAGCTGCGTGAGCTTGGTGCTCATACGGTCGATTTCGCCCACCACGAGCGCGCAATCGTGCCTGATATCGAACGGCAAATCCGGTTTCTCGAGCTGCACCTGGAGAATCGTCTTCATGGAACTCAATGGATTGCGCAAATTGTGCGACACGCTCGCGGCCATCTGCCCCAGCAGAGCCAGCCGCTCGCGTTCCGCCAGTTCCCTCTCGAGCCGCAATTTCTCTTCAATCAGCCGGCACAGGTCGAACATGGCCGGCAACTGCTCGGCCAGAAATTCCAGCGCCGCGGACGTTTCACCCGTGATGTACGCGCCGGTGGTGACAGCTTCGAGCAGGCCGATTTCCTGTTTGTCCTTCATCAGCGGCAGCCGCACCGCATGCCCCAGCCCACCGGGAATTTCGAGCAGCTGCGCCGCCGCATCGCGTGGGACGGAAATGCGCACGGCCGCCAGCCCGAACTCCTCGCGGATGCGCCGTTCGGCCAGCGCCACAAGCTCCGCGACGCTGCCCTGCCGAGCTTCCTGCTGTATTTGCAACGTCAGCCGCTGCACGTGGTCCATCCGCTCGCTCAGGCGCCGATGGAGGATCGGGCCGATCACTCGCTCGATCGGCTCAAAGAGAAAAATCAGGATGAACAGCAGAACGCTCGCGGTGGCCTCTGGCGGAAACACCGGTGCCAGCCATCCGCTCACGCGATGCACCAGCGCGAGGTAGAGCAGCGCCAGAAACGTCGCGGACAGCGCGTACACCAGATTTCTCTGCGCACCAAATTCAAGGAAGTTGTGCTTCAGCGCGAAATAAATAAGCAGCGCACCGGGAAAGATCGCGAGGACTACGGTCGCCGTGGCGAGCAAGTCAGAGAGGAAGGGCGAAACAGCCTCGTAGGGAATGCGGACTATGAGCATGACGAAGAGCAGCGATGAGATTGAGAGGAGCCACCTCCCAAGTGTCTTTGTACTCGGACTTCGCTCGCGGCGCATGAGGGCCCATTGCAGAACGGCGGCAGCAGCCCGCACAGATCGCTAAACCTCCCAACGGATTGAAACCCGCGAAACTCAGCAGTGCGCCGCCAAAGGGCTTGCCACCCACGTGCGAAACAACGACACCGACCAACTCGCCGAGCGCAATCAGGTACATCAACCAAACGCCGGCCCAAAGCACAGGCTTCACACGCGCACGTTGAACTGCGCGCGCGTACTCGACGTGGGTATGCCATATCAAGGGCAGCAGAAAGAACGCGCCCAAATCGAACAGAATCGTGGAAAGCAGCCGCGTGGCGTCGGGCAGCGAACCATACTGAATCCGCCCGTTTATCTCGAGCAGGCCGCCCGCATACATCAGGAAGAGTGAGAGCACGAGCAAGAACAGCAAGCGCTCGAATTTGCGCGGGCGTCGATGGCCCAGGATCAGCGCGAGCAGGAACAAGTAGACGATCGTTCCCGCGGTCAAGCTGATGAGCCGGATATAGAACAGCGCCGCCAAAGAAGCTCCCCAACTCGGATTCTATGCCCGAAAAGGAGGCAACTCAACGGCCAAGTGTCGGAAATATCCGACACTCCGCAACGCGCTGAAAAATATATAGTTAATCCAGGGCGCGACCCCGAGGAGTGAGTGCCCTTTTGTCAGGTTTTTGCTTGACATGCTGCGCCCACGTGCTATATTAGCACTCGCCTGAGAGGAGTGCTAATCACCTGTAAGCTCTTCCCGTCAGCGCAATTTAGAGCATCCCACCGGAGGATATAGCAAAAATGGCAGTCAACATTACACCGCTACACGACCGCGTGCTGGTCCGGCGGCTCGAAGAGAAAGAATCCGTGAAGGGCGGCATCATCATTCCCGACACGGCCAAAGAAAAACCGCAAGAAGGCGAAGTCATCGCCGTGGGAAATGGGCGCCGGGAGAAGGGCGAGTTGATTCCGCTCGACGTGAAACCCGGAGACCGAATCCTGTTCGGCAAATACAGCGGCAACGACATCACAATCGACGACGAGGAGTACATGATCCTGAAGGAAGACGAGATCCTCGCCAAAATCGGCCACTCGGCGAAAGCTGCCGGCGGCAAGAAGTAACTTCCGGATTCCCTAACGACCGGGACCGGGCAACCAGTACGAAGAATATCTAGGGAGGAAATATAGTTATGGCAAAGCAAATCGTGACGGGCGAGAATTCGCGCCAGTCCATCCTGCGCGGCGTCAACGTCCTCGCGGATGCCGTCAAGATCACGCTGGGTCCCAAGGGACGCAATGCTGTGATCGAGAAGAAGTTCGGCGCGCCGATCATCACCAAGGACGGCGTGACCGTGGCCAAGGAAATCGAGCTGCAGGATCCGCTCGAGAACATGGGCGCTCAGATGGTTCGTGAAGTCGCTTCCAAGACTTCCGATGTTGCCGGCGACGGCACCACCACCGCGACCGTGCTGGCACAAGCCATCTTCCGCGAAGGCGTGCGGACGGTAGCGGCCGGCGCGAGCCCGATGGCCCTGAAGCGCGGCATCGAAAAGGCCGTCGAAGTGGCCGTCGATGAAATCAAGAAACTTCACAAGGACGTGAAAGGCGAAATGATCGCCCAGGTGGGCACCATTTCCGCCAACAACGACCGGCAGATCGGCTCGATCATCGCGGAAGCGATGAAGAAGGTAGGCAAGGACGGCGTCATCACCGTTGAGGAATCCAAGACGATGGAGACGACGCTCGAAGTGGTCGAAGGCATGCAGTTCGACCGCGGCTACCTCTCGCCCTACTTCGTCACCGATCCCGAGCGGATGGAATGCGTCCTCGAAGACGTCCGCATCCTGATCCACGAAAAGAAAATCAGCTCGATGAAGGACCTGCTTCCGCTGCTCGAGCAGATTGCCAAGATGGGCAAGCCGCTTTTGATCATTGCGGAAGACGTGGAAGGCGAAGCGCTCGCGACCCTCGTCGTGAATAAGCTTCGCGGCACCCTCCAATGCTCTGCCGTGAAGGCGCCCGGCTTCGGCGATCGCCGCAAGGCCATGCTCGAAGACATCGCCACCCTCACCGGCGGCAAGGCCGTCACCGAAGACCTCGGCATCAAGCTTGAGAACGTGAAAGTCGAGGACCTCGGCCGCGCCAAGAAAATCACCATCGACAAGGACAACACCACGATCGTCGAAGGCGGCGGTAAGCCGGCGGAGATCGAAGGCCGCGTGAAGCAGATTCGCGCGCAGGTGGAAGACACCACGTCCGATTACGACCGCGAGAAGCTCCAGGAACGGCTTGCGAAGCTCGTTGGCGGCGTTGCCGTCATCAAAGTGGGCGCCGCAACCGAGATGGAGTTGAAGGAAAAGAAGGCTCGCGTCGAGGACGCCATGCACGCAACACGCGCGGCTGTCGAGGAAGGCATCGTTCCCGGCGGCGGCACGGCACTGCTGCGCTGCCTGGGACCGCTCGACAAGTTGAAGCTCGAAGGCGACGAAGCCATCGGCGTCAACATCGTCAAGCGCGCGCTTGAGGAACCGGCTCGTCAGATTGCGCACAACGCCGGTCACGAAGGCGCGGTCATCGTCGGCCGCATCCGCGAGTCGAAGGACGATAACTTCGGCTTCAACGCGGAAACCGGCGAGTTCGGCAACCTTGTCTCTCAGGGCGTAATTGACCCCGCCAAGGTCACCCGTCTCGCTCTCCAGAACGCTGCTTCGATCGCCGGCCTGATGCTCACCACGGAAGCTCTCGTGGCCGACATCCGCGAAGACGACAAGAAGGGCGCTGGCGCAGGCGGCGGTGGCGGTATGCCTGGCGGTGGCGGCATGGGCGGCATGTACTAAATCGCAGAAGGTGTTTAGGGGGTCGGAGCTTCAGCTCCGACATTAGCCCTCCGAAGGTTGAGGGCTTCAGCCCCTGAGGCCAGATCCAAAAAGGGCGTCTCGGTGAATCACCGCGGCGCCCTTTTTTTCTTTTGGTGAACACTCGCCGAACGGCGTCTATTGCCTCCCGCCGGTGGCGTCTGGTACCATTCCACTTGAGCTGGCTCGCCCACGCCTTAAGAACTGGGCATCTTTACCTTAAGCTTGAATAAGTGCGCAGTATCGCAATCCTTATTCTCGCGAAGGATTCCAGAGGGTAGAGGTGCGGCGTGACGGCTACGGAACTTCAACAGTTGCTGGATGCTGCTAAGAAGCTGGATGTCTCTCCCGAGCAGAAGGAAGAGCAAAGGCGGAGTTTCGCCTTTGGGAATACAAATATCGAGAACCCTAGGATCACTCGTCAAACTGTCGACCAAGAAGCGGAGGCCTTGAAGGAAAAATAAGCCGCTATGCCCCCCGAAGACAGGCACAGTGAGGCGCTCGAAGCAGAGCTAATTGTTGACCCCGACCAGAAAGCCCGCCAAGAAGCGAAGAATGGCCTCCGGCAATTCGATCTTGCAATAGAACAAATAGAATATTGGCTTCAGCCAGAGCGACCCTTCAGGCTAAGACCTTCCGCAACTCTGGGTTTGAACCGTGTGGCACTAGAAGGCGTAAACCGGTACCCAGGCGTATATCGTCCGGGACCGATCCAAATTCAGGGAAGCAAGCATACCCATCCGAGCCCTCACCTTGTGCCCGAATTGGTTGAGGACCTCTGCGAGTATGTGAATGCAAACTGGGCTCGTACGCCGATCCATCTGGCCTCATACGTAATGTGGAGGCTGAACTGGATTCACCCCTTTGTCGACGGCAACGGTCGAACCACTCGCACCACTTCCTTCGTCGTTCTTTCCGTCAGACTTGGATATCGTGTCCCTGGTTCACCCACGATTCCGGAGCAGATAGCCCGGGACAAGAAGCCATACTATGCGGCACTGGAGCGGGCCGACGCCGCCTATACAAGCGATAAGAAAGTTGACCTCAGGGCCATGGAAACGCTGCTGGGAGCGTTGTTGGCGAACCAACTCGCATCGGTTCTCCGCGACGCAGGAACTGAGCGCACTCGCCCGGTCGGCCCATGAAACGCAAAACCACCATTTCTCATGATCAGGCGATGATTCGCCGGCTCCGGAAGGACCCGAAGTTCGCCGCCGAGTACCTGCGAGCCGCGTTGGAAGATGCGGATGAACCTCGCGCTCTGTTGATTGCTCTACGCCATCTCGCCCAAGCCCAGGGCGTCGCCAAGGTCGCCAAGGCCGCCGGAATCGAGCGTGAAAGTCTTTATCGGGCGCTCTCGGCTCGCGGCAATCCGCGCTTGTCCACCCTGGTTGCCGTCACCAAGGCAATTGGTTTGAAACTTACCGTCGAGGCGGCCTGATTCCCACTCTTACGGCCTGAGCCCGCGGCTATCGTCGCGATGTGAGGGAAGAGGTCTGAGGGCTCTGCGCAGTTCCTCTCCCTGGCCCTCGCCCTCGCCCCTCACCCTTGCCCTAGCCCGCCCTCTTCTCTGCGTTTCAGTTTTTCTCAGCGCCCTCTGCACCCGGCCCGCCATCCTGCTGGGCGGGTCTCGGCGGTAAATCCGGTTCCCCCATTTCGTTTTGCGCCTTTTTTATCTGTGTTCATCTGTGGTTTCCAAGGTTTTGCTCTCGCCTCTCCCCCTCATCCCTTGACCTGAACCCCAACCAAGCGTAGCCTCGCGTGACAAATCTGGGGCATTAGCTTTCGCAACTCATAAGGAGGCTGCTCGTGGTCCCTCTCACTGCGCTTTGGCTGCCGATCCTGCTGTCCGCCGTCATCGTTTTCGTTGCCAGCTCCATCCTGCACATGGTTTTGCCGTACCATCGCAGCGACTACCAGCCGCTCCCGGACGAGGACAAGATCCTCCCCGTACTGCGCGCCGCGGGCTTGAAGCGCGGCCTCTACATCTTCCCTTTCGGCACCCACAAGGACATGAAGTCGCCGGCGATGACCGAAAAATACAAGCAAGGACCTGTGGGGATGATGACCGTGTTTCCGAGCGGCCCGCCCAATATGGCGAAGTTCATGGGCTTGTGGTTCGTCTACTGCCTGATTGTCAGCGCAATTGCTGCCCTTCTTGCCGGCACCACCCTCAAGTTCGGCGCCAATTACCACCACGTCTTTCACACCGTCGCTCTGGCCTCATTCCTGGCTTACGGTGTGGGCACGTTGAGCAACGGCATCTGGAAAGCTCAGCCGTGGAGCGGCGTCATCAAGGAAGTGATCGACGGCCTCATCTACGCACTGCTCACCGCAGCCACCTTCACCTGGCTCTGGCCCCGCTAGCACATCGCACCGAGACACGAGTCGAGGTTCGTCGTAGGGGTGGGTCTCAGACCCACCCGCCAAGGTTTAAACGTAGCGCCGCGCTTCAGCGCGGCAGCCTTTCGCTTCAGCTTCAGCGCCGTAGGCGCGACACTCAGCTTCTTCGGGATCGCCAATCTCCTGGTTGGCGCCTTTACGTTTGCACTAGAATCCACCCTCGCCCTGCCTACTTCCGCCCCCTTGCCCTGAGTGCCGTGGCTTAGCGTCACCCTCAGCCCCTCCTCGTTGGCTTCCGAATCCACTTCGTCACCTGAGTATTAATTTATAAAACAATACTTAACAGTATTATGCATATGAGCGTATAGGTAGGACATCACTGTCGTAGTTTCTGGCGATTCCTTAAAGTCGGATTGCCGAACACCTAACGCTCTGGCACGTTGCCCGGAACACCCTCCCATCGGGCGGACGCGGCGCAGGTTGTCTCACTCAGGCCCAATTCACGGCCTCGCGCTCAATCTAAAGGAGCTTCCCATGCGCCGCGTTGCGAGACGTCTTGGTGTCTTTGCAGCAGCAATCTTGGTATTGTTCTCCGTTGTCGCGTACGGGACCGGTCACCGAGAAAGCGTAAAGGCCGCGCCCAAATCGCAGGCGGCTGTCACATCCACCCCACCCCTCCTTGTCGCCCCGCTCTTCATCGCCAACGCCGAGTTTACGAGCGCGCTCGGGCTTGTGAACGGATCCGGGATACCTACGTACGCAGATGTGATCTTGCGCGCTCCGGATGGTGCTCAGATCGCCCAGCGGCGGGTGACCTTCTCTCCTCACAGCCAGCAGGGAGTGGACATAGCCGCTATGCTTGAGTCATCGGGAGCCACCGCGACCATGGGAAGCATCGTCGTAGTGCCGAGCGCCGAACTGAAGGGCCCCGCTATTCTGTCGTCCTTGTCGATCACCTACGCGAACTCCCAGCAACCGAGCTTCATCGACGAGAAACTGGCGCTCGTCAATTCGGCCGATTCGCAACTTCTCAGAAGCGTAGCTGACAAGGGCGAAGGCTCCCCGTTGGTCGCAGTAACGAGCCTCGCAAACACTGCCCAGAATGTAACGATTCAATGCCTTGGCCCAAACGGCCCCAATTTCTCAAAGACCGTCAACCTCGCCCCGGGCCACACGATCTTGACCGAGGCGTGCTCCAGCAACACCTCGGACGGGGCGAACCTCATATCCGCACCGCAGGCCAGCCAGGGTGCGTCGCGCCCCGCCACAGGAATCGCCTTGACCAGCGACGGACCTCCGGGCTCTTTCGCAGCGTTCGGTCTAGCGCCGCATCAGAAAGTCGGAGTAAAGTACTTCAGTTCGGTGTTTTTCACCGACCCCAAGGTTTTGCTCTCCCCTAATTGGGCGCTCGGCGGCGTGCCGGTGGGACCAACCACGGCTTTGGGAGGTGGGAATTACGTACCGGAGCTTTCCCTTGCCAATTTTTCAGCAAAGGCGGTTCACGTGACAGTCCAATACGCGCAGACTACGGGCGGCACCTCGAGCGCATATCAAGTGCAGGTCGTTACAGTCCCGCCTGGGCAAACCCGCGAAGTGGTTCTAGACAATTTGCAGGGCGACCCCGACCTAAGGAATTCGTTCCTGGTTCTTTCGGACGGATCGCCGGGTGATATCTCCGCCAAGCTGGTCTCCCAGACTTCGCTGCGTGCAGCCGAAGTCGAGTTGCTCGCCAAGGACCAACTGGACCCTTCAATGTCGGCACTCAACCTTGGTCAACCCAGGGCGGCACCGAGTCGACCCTCCTGCTCTTCAATAACAGCGGCGGGCCGCAAACCTTTCAGGTCCATCTTTCGGGCAGCGCAGTCCCTTGGCTCAAAAACTACGTGTTACAACCCATGGAAACCCAGGGAATTAATATCGGCGACCTGATTGCAAACAAGACTGCCGATGATTCCGGCAAGATCATCCCGCTTGGCACCACGTCCGGTGTGGCAACCTGGATCATGGCACATCACGGAGCGGGCAAAGGCCGCGTATTACAATCGAACGCAAGCACGGGCATGGCCCGAAGCTTTAGTTGCAACGAATACGGTACGGTCGCCGGCGCCGAATGGAGTTCCCAAACGTCCTTGGTTCCCCTGGGAACCACTACGAACGTGGGCGGAGTCGTTGCAATGATCGACTTGGTCACTTCAGGGTCCGGCTGCACCGGCACCTTTGAAGACTACGGCAATGGCAACGGTTACGAATTTTCCTATTGGTCGAGCAACACCTCCGTAGCTACGGTCACAGACCCAACTGGCGAGGACGCAGACGTCAACGGCGTGGCAGGTGGCTCGGCGACGATTTCCGGCACGGTCACGGACCCGGAGTATGACTGCGAGGCTGGGGCTAGCGGGAGCGTCACCGTCCAGGTACCGACGAGCCTCAGCGTGCTGAGCGTGGTGGTGCTGCCCAATGGGTCGGGTCCACCCAATGGTTGCCCTGGGAGCATGAACTACGGAATCGAGGTAGACATCAAATACCAGGTACTTGACCAGAGCAGTCCGACGCCGAAGGCCATACGGTCGTCCGGCATGACACCGCATGAAAACGGTACTTTTTATACCGGCGGGACGTTTAACAACAATGTGGGTCCAACCCCCGGCTATCCGACGAGTAGCGCCACGACTGCGTCAGACGGCACCTTTCATGATGTGCCTCAGGGTCTGTGCAGCGCTCTGCCCACGCCCTCCGGAGGCTACACCGCTAGTCAAACCCTCACGATGATCATTGGGAGTAACTCCTATACGGTGAGGAGCCAGAGCCTTACGGTGACCGCCGCTACCGCCAACAGTTTTGGTCATGGAACAATAACGAATTCCATTTCGAGTCCCGGAACTGGGTCCGACATCAGCGCGTCGAGGTGAATGATGAAAGCGACTCTTGCACTGTTCTTCTTTGTTCTGTTCAGCTGTCCCTCGGTGTCATTCTGCCAAACCATCAGTACGCCAGAGGAAGTCATCGGACGCGCGCTGGAAACTGGGGTGATAGACGGACACACGATCAAGATGGTCGGGCCAATGGGGGACGCCGCTGGCGTAGCCGTGACCAGAGTCGTCGCCGAAAGATCGTTGCGGCCCGACGAGGTGCAGAGCATCCTGGACATTCTCACCGAGTCTTTTGCCGACCCGCGACTTGTCGAAAATTCTGGCGACCGAGAGCCGCGCGCAGCCCTGTTTGTACTGCGCTATCTGGATGCAACAGCAACTGACAGCGCTCTGAAGACAAGAATAGCGGAGACGAGAAAATAGGTCCTAGACCACTACGACAAGTACAAGGCGGGTTTGTAGGGCCGGTGCTTCAGCCTCCAGGTTTAGGGACGCGGTCCCGACCCGTCGGGACCGAAGGGCCGCCGGGTGCCCCATCTTTTTTTGGTCTTGCCGTTTGCGACGCGCATCACCGTAAGGCTCACATCAACCAGTAATCGAGACCAACGAATCCAACCCGGGGGTGCCCCCTCTCCCGACCCTTCGGGACGCGGTCCCGATCCCGAGACTTCGGGATTCGGGATCGAACGGGGGGTGTTTTTAGGCGACCGGCGCATCCTTCGCCGGCGCCGAGAAAGGTGCGCGTTCCCACCTCCTTTCGACCTTAACCTGAAACGATCTCATAAATGGTGCCCGGAAGGGCGGGGCTTCAGCCCCGCCGTCAGGCCCGCGATAAGAAAGGGCTTTAGCCCCTGAAGCCAAGCTGTTGGATCCAACCAAGCATTTATAGGTTCCTCTCAACCTCGAACGCGGCCTTCACGTGCGTAGGTACAAATGTCACTCCAAACGTGGAGGACAATCGTCTCTATCGACCGTGAACCTCCTAGGTCTAGAAGTTATAGAACTACTATAGTAACTTTGTTACTACCCATCCGGCGAATTCCATGCTACCATGGCCCGTTTTTATGAGCTGCCAAATTGACAGGTCGCCTGCACTTGCAGGCGCGGATATGTCGTCTGTACTTACGGGCGCGCATATCAGCGGCGAGAATTCGAACCTACGAAATTTAGAAAGGAAATTCTAATAACCGGAACGCGATTAGAAATCGCCGTAAGCTTATGAAAAGACTCAGTCGGAGGTCGTTCTAATAACCGTAGGGTGGGGGGTATTTTTGCACATGCGATTGTCACCACAAGCGCCACTACAAAAAAGCGGGTCCGGGTCTCAGGGTTTCTACTTGGAAACCCTGCACTCAAAAACGTTTCAGGGTTTGTCCTAACCGGGATGCAAACCCTGAGTCCAAGATGCCCCTCGTCCCTCGCCCTCGCCCCTCGTCCCTCAATCCCCAATCCATTTCTAATCGCGACAACCCCGAATTCAAAAATCGCCGCAATTTCAAGCAAACACAAGACATCCGAAAATCTAATCGCGACAAAAATGCCACTTTCCCTTCGCCAAGCCTTCGCCGCGCACCTTCACACAGCCCGCATCTCGCACCAGCGGAAAAATCCGGTAGAATGGAGGCTCGGCCGATAGGGCCGCACCCATGACCGAGCAGAAATCACAATTCGCCACCGTTGAAGAGGCTATCGAGGATATCCGGCAGGGCCGCATGATCGTCCTCGTCGACGACGAGGACCGCGAAAACGAGGGCGACCTCGCGATGGCGGCGGAGAAAATCACGCCGGAAGCCATCAACTTCATGACCAAGTATGGACGCGGCCTGATTTGCCTCTCGATGACTGAGCAACGCTGCGACGCGCTCGACTTGAAGCCGATTTCGCCGCGCAATACGTCGCTCTTCGGGACTCCGTTCTGCGAGCCGATTGACGCGCGCCGAGGCACCACCACCGGCATCAGCGCCTCCGATCGCGCCACCACGATCCTCACGGCCACCGATACCGACACGCGTCCGGAAGATCTGGCGCGTCCCGGACACGTACAGACTTTGCGCGCGCGCAATGGCGGCGTGCTAGTGCGCGCGGGACAAACGGAAGCGTGCGTCGATCTCGCACGGCTCGCGGGACTCGATCATTCGGGCGTTATCTGTGAAATCATGAACGACGACGGCACGATGGCGCGCATCCCGCAGCTCATCGAGTTTTGCAAGACGCACGGTCTGAAGCTGCTCACCGTCGCCGACGTGATTCGCTACCGCATGCAGCACGAACGTTACGTGCGGCGCATCGCCGAATCGATTTTGCCGACGAAGCACGGCAACTTCCGCATGATCGCGTATTCGAGCGACATCGATAACGAGCTCCACGTGGCGCTGGTTCGCGGCGATTTGCCAGCCGATGCGGCTGGGGCGCGCGCAAACGACGATCCGCCGCTGGTTCGCGTCCATTCGCACTGCCTCACCGGCGATGTCTTCGGTTCGACTGCGTGCGACTGCCACGCGATCATCGAACGGTCGCTCGCCGCCATCGCGCAGGCGGACCGCGGAGTGTTCGTTTATTTGCATCACACCGGCCGCGGATTTCAGATTGATTCGCGTACCGAGGAAGGCGAGTCTGTGCCGCGTATCCGCTATCACGCGCGCGGAGACGCGGCGCAGGATGTGGGAACGCAGCGCCTGGTGCAGCGCGAAAGCGGAATTGGCGCGCAGATTCTGATCGATCTGGGGCTGCGGCGGATTCGCGTTCTCACGAATCACCCGCGCAAGGTGGTCGCGCTGGAAGGCTACGGCCTGGAAATCGCGGACCAGGTTCCCCTGGCGAGCGCCGATGCCGCAAAATCGAGCCACCAAACGCTATGAGTTACGGTCGTTCTTCTCTGCGTCCTCCGCGCCTCTGCGGTGAAGGGATTGCTTTAGGTCGAACGCTTTTTCGCGGGCGGGCTGACGGTTACATAAGGACGCAGCTTTTCGAAGTGCGACTTCGAGATGCCGCGAATCGCCAGTAAATCCTCGACGCGCTGAAACGGCCCGCTCTTCTCGCGAAATTCGACGATCGCCTTCGCTCTCACCGGACCGATCCCGGGCAATTGCTGGAGCTGCTCGACGGTGGCCGTGTTCAGGTCGACTGCTTTCGCGGGGGCCGGCTTCGCCTGAGCGCGGGCCAGAACCGGCGCGAAAAACAAGAGCGCCGCGAAGAGGCCGATTGCAATTCCGTGCCTAGAGGGGATTGCCTTGCGCATCAAGAGTCTCAACATCGCCGAAAAGCGCGGCTTGCGCGGCGATTTGGTCGCGGTCGCCGACAATAATGATCTGCTCGTTCGCTGAATCGAAATGGCGCCGCGCCGCGGTGAGCACATCATCGGCGGTGAGCGCGCGGATTCTCTCGCGGTACGTCTCGAGATAATTCTCGGGCAGCCGTTCGAGGTACACCGTCGAGAGCTGCGTCAGCAAACCTTCCTGCGTCGCCACGCCGAGCGAGAAAACGCCGGCCAGATAATTTCGCGCGCTTTCCAGCTCCTCCGGCGTAACCGGAAGCGAACGCATTCGGTCCATCTCATAGAACATCTCGGTGAGAGTGGCCGCCACCACTTCGTTCCGCACGGCCGCGTGCACGCTGAAGTAGCCATACTGCCGCAGCGCGCTGATGCCGCTGCGCGGGCTGTAGGTGTAGCCCTTCTGCTCGCGAATATTCACCACCAGCCGCGAATGAAATGCTCCGCCGTAGATCGAATTCGCCAGCACCGCTCGATACCAATCGGGATCGTGCCGCGTAATCGCGAGATTGCCCAGCAGCACTTGTGTCTGCACCGATCCCGGCAAATGCACCAGGTGCACGTGCCGGCCTGAGTTCTTTGGTGGCGCAGGAGCCTGCGTCACTTCCGGCTGCGGAGCTTTCCAGCCGCCGAAAATCTTATCAATCTGCTCCATCATCGATTCGCTCGACAAGTCCCCCACGATAATCAGCAGGCCGTTCGCCGGCGTGTAATGACGGCGATAGAAATCTTCGAGCTCGCCGCGCCGGTACGCCGCAACCTGCTCTTCGTTGGGCGAGACGATCGCATAAGGATGCTTGCCGAACAGCACCTGACGAAACCGCTCGTTCGCGAGAAATCCCGGAGTGGTGCGCTCGATTTTCAGCTCCTCGAGCGTCTTACGCCGTTCGCGCTCGAATTCACTTTCCGGGAACGATGCGTGACGCGCGAGGTCGGCCAACAATTCCAAAAGACCGCTGGAGAATTCGGAGAGCCCAGAAGTAGCAATTGCGCTCGAATCGGCTCCCGAGTGCACGCCGAGGTCCGCGCCCATGCGCCGCAAATCTTCCTCGATTTGACGGCTGGTACGAGACGCCGTGCCGGTGCGAACCACGCTGGCCGTGATGTCGGCAAGTCCAGGAGCGCTGTGCGCGACGACGGCGTTGCCGCTCCGGAAGAAAAGCTGCGCCGAAATCTTCGGGAACTCGCGCGACTCGGCGAGCACCACTTGCAATCCGTTGGCGAGAGTTCGAACCGTGCGTTTCGGCCATGCGACCGGACGCTCGGGGGTGAGCGGCGGCGGGGTGACGGGACTCGAGTTTGCAACGACAGGAGTGCTCATTGGGCAACTCCCTTTGCGACGGGCTTGCGCACGAGTACCGCGCGATTCTGCGGAACCAGGAGTTTCCGCGCTGCAGCCTGAACTTCGGCCGACGTGACCGCTTGAAATTGGTCGAGGACGGTGTTCACGCGGTCCGGGTCGCCATCGAACAGGGTGAAGGACGCCAGATAATGCATCAGCCCGAATCGCGGCATGTACGAACCCATGCCGCCTTCGAGCATCGAGTAGTAGTCGGAGCGAATCTTCACTTTCACGGCGGCGAGTTCATCTTCCGTGACGCCGTGCTCGCTGATTTCGCGCACAACTTCGTCGAAAGCGGCAATCGCAGCGGCGGGTTCGAATTCGGGCTTGGGGAAAATGCGAGTCACCATTTGCGTCGGACCGTTCGTGTCGATTAGGTCCGTGCCGCCTCCGGCTTCGACCGCGATTTGCTTTTCGAGCACGAGCTGGTGATGGACGCGCCCAGCGCGCCCGCCGTGCAGCACTCGGTCGAGGACGGCTGCGGCATACCAATCCTTCGCGCCGCGCGGCGGCATCGTGTATCCGATGGCGATCGCGGCGAGCGGACCGAACGGCTCAGGCACTTCACCGTGACGCTCTTCGATTTGCGGCGGCTCGGAGACGTCCGCGCGCGGCGGCGGTGGGCCAGCGGGAATATTTTCGAAGTGGCGCTTGGCGAACGAAAACGCTTCGGCAGGTTCGAGGTCGCCGATCATCAACAGCACCGCGTTGTTGGGCGCGTAGTACGTGCGAAAGAACTGCTGCACATCCGCGAGCGTCGCGGCATCGAGATCTGCAAAGTCGCCGTAGAAATTATGCGCGTTCGGCCAGTTGCGGAACGCCACCGGCGGCAGGTCGAGCCACGGAAATCCGCCGTACGGCTGATTCATCACGTTGACGCGCACTTCTTCTTTCACCACGTCGCGCTGATTGCGCAAATTCTCGTCGTCTACTTTCAGGGCGCGCATGCGGTCGGCCTCGAGCCACAGGACGCGTTCGAGAGCATTGGACGGTACCGATTCGAAATAATTGGTCACGTCGTAATTCGTCGTGCCGTTCAGCAGGCCGCCCGAGGAATTGATGAGGCGAATGTGCTCCATTTTCCCGGCATTCTCGGAACCTTGAAACATCATGTGCTCGAAAAGATGCGCGAAGCCGCTGCGGCCGCGCGGTTCGAGGCGAAACCCGATCTGGTAATACACGCCGACGGTGACGAACGGCGCGGAATGGTCGGGCGATGCAACCACGCGTAGTCCGTTCGCGAGCGTGGTGTGTTCAACTGGAATGTGCAGCTTCTTCAAAATAGCCTCCGGTTAGTATTGTTTTTCAGAGCGCGCTTGACGCCGGCAATCGTAGCCTGGGAATCTTTCGCCAGCACTCGCCCCGCGAGAAGCGCGAGCGCGGTGTATGCCTGCTGAAACTCGAGCGGATACGCGCGCAGCGCTTTTCCGTGCGCTCGCACGATGGCGTAATCCCCGCGCGCGATTGGTCCCGTCCAAGCAGCCCGCGGACCAAACCTTTCAAAATTATCGAGCATCTGGCGGGTCAATGGTAGTACTGCTTGCATGGCGCGGCGACGCGTGAAGCCAGAGCGCATCAGTATGCGCGTGGCAGCCTCGATGAGCGCCAGCGCATGGCCTGCGACGAGCGCCCCGGCCGCGTGGTAGGCGGCTTTGCTCCTCGCGTCGATTGTGACCGGGACGCCGCCTAACTGTCGCGCGATTCGCTGAGCGACGCGCCGCGCCGCTGCGTCGCCTTCAACCGCAAAGATTACGCCGCTCAACTTCGGCACTTCTCTTCCTGTGAACGTCTGCATGGGATGAAGAGAACCGGTAGCTGCGCCGAGGCGCGCCAGCGGAGAAAGAACGCTGCTATCGAGCGCGCCGCTCGTGTGAAAAACGACCCGTCTTATAGAAGCTTTGCCACCGATTCGCGCGAGCTGCGCGGCGACTTGCCCCAGGAAATCGTCCGGCGTCGCAAGCAGAATAACATCCGCTTCGAACACATCGCCAGTTACCCGACCTCGCGGCCTTCCGGCACCAATCCAGCGGACGGCCGCCTTCGCGTGAGCGTCTGACTGCGCCACCACGGCTCCGATGCGCCAGCCGAGGCGGTGAAGACATCTCCCGAGAGTTTTTCCTACGCGTCCTGCTCCGACGATGGAAATCGTGCGTGGCATTCTTAGGTGATAGCATAGCTGATTCCGTTCTTCGCCGGAGGAAATTGGAGTTGCACCTTCTCTTCACGGGAGTCCTGGGACTGGTCGCATTTATCTGGATCGTTCAGACCGTCGAAATTGCGCGCGGCGTTTCTTCTCTGCCGAATCTTGGCGATACGGTTCCGCTCGATTCTTCGCGTTGCCCCACGGTTTCCATTCTCGTAGCGGCGCGGGATGAGGCCGCCAAGCTTCCCGGCCCGCTGGCGACGTTTCTCGCGCAGGATTATCCGAACTACGAAGTGGTCGCCGTCGACGATCGCTCCGAGGACGCCACGAAAACAATTCTCGAGGCTGCGGCGCGCGCCAACGCCAGACTGAAGTGCGTTCGCGTCGATGTGCTGCCTGAGGGATGGCTGGGTAAGCCGCACGGCCTCCAGCAAGCGTACGAACATTCCACCGGCGAGTGGCTGGTTTTCACCGACGCGGACGTTTTCTTCGCTCCCGATCTGCTGCGCCGGTCGGTGGCGCTCGCGCTGCAGAACGGCTGGGACCACTTGACTCTTCTCGGGCGCGCGGAAATGTACGGCTTTTTCGAGACGATCGCGATGACGTTCTTCGGGTTCGGTTTCATCATGGGCACGAAGCCGTGGCAGGCGCACAACCCTAAATCGCGCGGCTACATGGGAGTGGGCGCGTTTCAATTGGTTCGGCGCAGCAGCTACGAGGCGATGGGAACGCACCGG
The DNA here is from genome assembly GCA_963737205.1 of uncultured Acidobacteriota bacterium. GTDB lineage: Bacteria > Acidobacteriota > Terriglobia > Acidiferrales > UBA7541 > Palsa-295. Next base: position 492,521 of record CAVTRV010000002.1, read on the forward strand.
CGCCTGCGAATGGAAGTGGTGGACGACATGAAGCTCGGCAAGGTGATGAAAGAGTCGGGCGCGCGCTCGGGCGTGGCAAGAGCGGGCCAGGCCGTCAGCGTTCACTGGCATGACGGCGTGCGGAATATGATTCGCGGAACGGAGAAGAATTTCTTCGCGACGACGGGGTACCGGTTATGGCTCACGTCGCTGCAGATCGCCGGGATTTTTCTGATGTCGGTGTTCCCTTTCGCGGTGTTGCCTTTCGAGCGCGGTTGGGCGCTCCTGTTCGGCCTAATCGCCGTAGGGATGCCGGTACTGATCCATGCGGGAGCGGCCATCGAATTCGGCGTGTCTCCGCTGTGGGCGTTGTCGCATCCAATCGGGGCGTTGATTTTTATCTGGATGCTGGCGAGGTCAACGATCGTTACGCTGTGGCAGGGCGGGATTATATGGCGCGGGACGTTCTACCCGCTGGAAGAGTTGAAGCGGGGAGTGGTGTGACGGGGTTGGATCGAGACATGACTGCATATTCGTTTATCTCGGGAGGACTCAAGAGATGCTCAATCGCGCGATGAACCTCGGGATATCAGCGTTGTTGATCACATTGATGCTTTTAATTCCCTGGACACTTGGACTTGCTCATGGGCAGAAAGGATTGCGGATCACGGGCACCTACACGAACATGTACTACAACGAGGAGGGCGGCGACCTCTTGGGTGACGAGATCAGGATTGTTGGTACCTCGACTGGGTACCAAGCGACGCTACAGTTTGCGCAAGGCGTGCCAGACGCCTTGATCCTCGTGGACGTGAAGGTAGTGGGGGACAAGATTAGCTTTTCCATTCCCGATAGCTCGAACTATCCGGGCGAGTTCAACGGAACACTTGGAAGCGGAACGCTGAGGGCAGAATTTCGGTTCAAGGGAGGTGGAACAGAAAAAGTCGAATTGCGAAGGGGTAAGAGCCATTGGGACTAATGCGGATCAGCTATTTGTGGTGAGCGCGGGAGCTCGGGGCCGGAGCCGAGCTTGCTTCCGGGCCGGGGCCGGTTGGCGGGGCGGCCGCGGGAGATGGCGTCGATGCCAGCGCGGGAGTTGACGTGGCGGGGATCAGGCCGAGGTCGCGCTGCCTTAGCGAGCGGATGCGGTCGCGCAACGACGCGGCGCGCTCGAACTCGAAGCTTTTCGCTGCCTGGCGCATTTGCGCCTCGAGTTGCGCGATGGCCTTCGTGAGCTGCTCCTCGTTCGAAATCTCGCCGATGGTCGCGTCTTCCAAGGGCACGGTAACGTAGTCAGCTTCAACGATGGAAGCTAGTTGCATGTCGACCGACTTGATGATCGATAGCGGCGTGATGTTGTGCTCGATGTTGTACGCCTCCTGCTTCGCACGACGCCGGCTAGTTTCGTCGATGGCCTGGCGCATCGAGTCCGTCATCGTGTCGGCGTAGAGAATCGCTTTCCCTTCGATGTGACGCGCGCACCGGCCCATCGACTGAATCAGCGACGTGGCGCTTCGCAGGAAGCCTTCCTTGTCCGCATCGAGAATCGCGACGAGCGAAACCTCCGGCAAATCGAGTCCTTCGCGCAGGAGATTGATACCGATCAGCACGTCGAATTCGCCGCGACGCAGACTGCGGAGAATGCGCACGCGCTCGAGCGTCTCGATTTCGGAATGGAGATACTGGCAGCGCACTCCCACTTCCGCGAAATACTCCGCCAGGTCTTCGGCCATGCGTTTCGTCAGCGTCGTGACCAGCACGCGCTCGTTCCGAGCGGCCCGCACGCGGATCTGCTCGAGCAGGTCGTCGACCTGGCCTTTCACGGGACGAACTTCCACCTGGGGATCGACCAGCCCGGTGGGGCGGATGACCTGTTCGGCCACCACACCGCCGGCCTTCGTCAACTCGTAGGGTCCCGGCGTCGCGGAGACGTAGACGACTTGATTGGTGCGATGCTCGAACTCTTCGAACGTGAGCGGGCGATTATCGAGCGCCGACGGCATGCGGAAACCAAAGTCGACGAGCGTTTGCTTTCGCGAGCGGTCGCCATGGTACATCGCGCGAAGTTGCGGAACGGTTTGGTGCGATTCATCGACGAACAAAAGAAAATCCGACGGAATGTAGTCAAGCAGCGTCGGAGGCGCTTCGCCGGGCAAGCGTCCCGACATGTGCCGCGAATAGTTCTCGATACCGTGGCAGTAACCGATGGTGCGCATCATCTCGATGTCGAATAGAGTTCGCTGCACGATGCGCTGCGCTTCGACGATCTTGCCCGCGCGCTCCACTTCCGGCTTCCACCATTCCAGCTCTTCGTAAATGCTCTGAATCGCGCGCTCACGCTGCTCGGCGGGCAGAACGTAGTGCGTCTTCGGGTAAATCGTCAGCCGCGTCACTTCGGCGTCGCCCGACCGAATCTCGCCGGTGAGCGGATCGATCCTACGAATGGCATCGATCTGGCTGCCCCAGAGCTCGATGCGCACGGCGAAATCTTCGTAGGGCGGATAGATTTCGATCATGTCTCCGCGAACGCGGAACGTGCCGCGGCGCAGATCCTCGGCACGGTCGTATTGGATTTCGACCAGTTTCCGCAAAATCGCTTCGCGCGCGATCGACTGGCCCTTTTCCAGCATCAACAGCATGCCGTAGTACGCTTCGGGCGAGCCGAGACCGTAAATGCAGGAGACGGACGCGACGACGATGACGTCACGGCGCTCGAAGAGCGACCGAGTGGCGCTCATGCGGAGTTTGGTGAGCTCCTCGTTGATCGTCGCTTCTTTTTCGATGTACGTGTCGCTCGACGGAACGTACGCCTCGGGCTGGTAATAATCGTAGTAGCTGACGAAGTACTCGACGGCGTTCTGCGGGAAGAACGAGCGGAATTCGTGAAAAAGCTGCGCGGCGAGCGTCTTGTTGTGAGCGAGAACGATTGTGGGGCGATTCACCGCCTCGATCACTTTTGCCATCGTGAACGTCTTGCCCGACCCAGTGACGCCGAGCAGAACCTGATGGCGGTCGCCGTCGTTCACACCCCGAACGAGCTGCGTGATGGCTTGCGGCTGATCGCCGCGTGGCTCGTAGTCGCTGGCAAGCTTGAAGTTCACTACCGGGGCTCCTCAGTGTGCAAAATTGCCATACCTGAAAACTTCTATTATAGCGCGGGCGTCAATGGTCTGCTGGGATCTGCAGGCGAGGGGATCAAGATTGTTTGCGGGCAGGTTCCAATTAGCGTTTATTAGGCGCTGCGAGCCCTTGCTGAAGCGCGAAGAGACGAACCACACCTGCGGAATTGATTGCCAAGCTAGAGCCGTCGGGGGAAAGCGCCACCCCAGAAGATCGGCCTACTGTGAAGTCTTTCAGATCAGAAATATCCGTCGCAAACACTGGCTTTCGTCGAGTTACATCGAAGACCGTGACCCGTTCCAGCAAAAGAATTGGAGGGTCAGCGGGCCGTGTAAACGCCTGAATAACCGCAAAACGGTTTCCATCTCGTGAGACAGCGGCAAAAAACGCATCGGCTCCTTCGAGAGTAAAAGTGAAAGTCTTCCCGTTAGTCAGGGACACGACATCTAATCGTTCGCATCCCAGAACGGCCAATAAATCACTCGTAACGAAGTTCGGTCGGGCGCCTTTGCAGTCCGTTTCATACTCTGGCTGTTGCTTTGTGCTGTCTTTTACCGACACGACCCCTTTTTCGCCTCTAAACGCCGAAGATGCAACTCGATTGTCAGCGATTGACCAAACGTATAAATCCTGGAATTGGGTTCCATTTGGCTTCAGAGTTCTCCGCATCGATGAAGATTGTTACTTCATGCCCCGGAATACTTTCAGTTGCACTGAGATAGCGTCCATCGGGCGATGCCTTGTCCCCTGTGTGGACCCCGGTAGCGACGACACTCTGCAATCCTTGCGAATAGAGCGCCATCCCGGCTTGAGTCACAACTGCATATTTGCCAGTGGAAGTTGCAAAGAGGAAAGGCCAAGAACCCGAAGTCCAATCGGCCTCGCGCAGAACCTTTCCATTCTTGGCGTCTAGCACCCATGCGTGTACTTCGTTTGGCTTTGCAAACGGACCGCCGTCTTTCGCGACGACCAGTTCCGAATTGCTACCGAAGGCAATTTCTCGTGTCGCTTGAAAAACTGCAGGAGTGTGCAAATCGTCCCAATTGTGCCGTGAGTCGCGGAGGTCAGTTTTCCAGACGGCCACCTCCGCTGATTGCATTGCCGAGTGGATAGCAGGCAACTGCGAGCCAGGAATTAGAAACGCCACGATGGCAATCAGACTCGCGTTCTTGGAGAACTTCATCATTTAATTCTATTCCTAGAATGATGACTCCTATGTTGCTAATTCTCGCGAGGCCTGTTACCCGAAACTGACCGATTCGGGCGTCATGGTGCCGCCGTGGGCGCAACCATGCTGATTTCCGTTTGCGTGGTGGTGTGGCCTACCTGGTGGATGGCCGAGCCGCTCGCAGCGCTGACGATTTCGTAGTCCATATCCTGCGTGGCAGTTTGGCTGGAACTGACCAGGAAGCCGCTCACGAGCGAAACGGAGTTCAGGCTTTGGCCCGAGCCGGTCCATTTGCCGGAGGTGCGCAAGCCGTTGCGGCGGTAATCGTCGGGAGTGGCGTCAGAATGCTCCGAGCCGCGGCGGGAAATTTCGAAATGAGTGAGAATCACTGCGCAGCTTTCCTGGGTCTGCGCAGGCGGACCAGGATCCCTGGGATCATTCACACCTGCCGGGGCAGCGCAAGGCTCGTCGCGCAGGTAGCTGGATTCGGACCGCCAGATGACATCCGAAAGCGGCAGTCCCGTGAGCGCCTTGTCGCTTTTCCACCTCTGACCGATCTCCACACCCTCAGGCGGGACGCTGCCGGCGCTCGAGAGAACCGTGATCCACGAGATGGCGCGCTCAGCAGCCTCGCGATTGGTGGTGATTTCATCGAGTCCTTTGACGCTTGCGATTTGGCCGTCGGGGCCGATGGTGAACTCGAAAGAGCGGCCTTCGAGCTGATCCACACTGTCGTCAAAGCTGCTACCAGAGGGAGCGGACGCGCCCGAGGCCGAATCGGCGTGCGATTTTTCGAAGCTTGCGCGAAAGCGAACGAAGTTGGCGACGCTTTGTGTTGTCTGCAGCAGAGCCAGAACGTCCAGTTGCATGACGAAGCTCGTCGTCTGCTTGAACGGCCCTCCCCCCTCGTTGTTCTCGATGGGAGAAATCGTATGCTCGTTCGAGGTGGTTCGAGTTTCGATGCTGTAGCGCAGGGTGACGCCGGGCGCGAAGTGCGGCACGAGTTGGACGCGGCGGTCCGCGGTTTGAGCGAACGCAGCAGAGAGCAAGACGAGGATAAGAACCAGGGGGCAGGGCACGCCTGCGAAACGTAGCATGAAAGATTAGACGCTAGCACACGGTAAATCGGGAGGCAAATTGGGCTAATGCTTGGTGTCGGGAGTGCGCACAGGCGCTGCAATCTTCTGAATCTGTGGAGAGCGCAGCGTGCCGGTGATTCGATATTCGTCGTCGGCCGGGCCGGCTGTTTTCGCGATGCGCGGCGCATCCGAGCCGCCCGAAACCGGACGCAGGCGCAAATCCAAATTCCGGCTGTAGTCGACGCTTCCGATGCCGTCCCAGTCTGAGGCTGTGCCACGAAGCAGCAGATCCTGAAACTGGACTTTACCTTCACCACATGTGAACGCGGCGGAGGCGTCGGGAAACGCGGTCGTCCCCGGCTCGGTCGACGCCGCGGATCCGGATTCCGGCAGGCTGATGCCTTCGATCGAGGCTCCCATCACCCGAGCTGTTCCGCGGCACTCGAGCGAAGCCAACAGGTCCGAGCGGTTAGCGCCATGTGCGTCCAAGGAAACTTTGGCGGAAGCCGAGCCCGCAAACACATTTGCGAGTGACGGAAACTCCGCGGCGAGAGAGTGAAGGTCGACGCCGGAAAAATCGACAGCGACTTCGTAATTGGGAACTGCTTCCAATCCCGCAACGAAAGAGCCGGCGAGTTCACCACCCTGGAACTGCCCCTCGGCATTCGAAAACTCCCAATGACGCCCGTCGAGGCTCAAGTCCCCACGAAGGCGCTTCACGACTAGCGGAGCGACCATGAATTCATCCACCGCAATCCGGCCGCGCGCACGAACGCCGTCGGGCGAGGCGTTTACCGGGGCGCGCGAATTCAAGAACGGAAGCATGCGATCGAGAAAACTCTGGCGCCAGCGAGGATTCAGCCATTGGTCAAGATTTGACGCGGAGAGCTCGTCGGCGGTCAGCGCGAACTGCCATCCATGCGCCAAATCGTGGTCGAGCGTGCCGCTCCAACGTGCTCCGAAAGCCTGCGCGGACGTCAGCGTCAGGTGTGTTGCGCCGGGTTTCAGCTCGGCGCGGCCGCGAATCTGCTCGACGGGCAGATTCAGGAATTGAGCGTGCAGCGAAGCTCCGGTGGACGCTGTTCCCCATTCGACGATTCCAGCAAACTCCGAGTGCCACGGGCGCCGCGTGCCCTGCCAATGAAGGTCGCAGCGCACGGGTCCAGCGATATCCCACCCTCGAGCCAGATTCCAGCCCAGTTGAGACGCAGCCGAAATCACATCTCGCGCTTGAAAAGCGCTTCCCTGGATGTGGACGTTAAAATCGCTCGCACCCGACTTCGCCACACCGTCCACGCGGAAAGAGCTAGCAAGCGAACCAAACGTGACCGCGACGGGCGCAAGAGCGAATCCCTTCGCGTCGTAACGAACTGTTATAGGACCGGCGCGAACAGGCGCGCGAAGGCGGCTGCCGATTAGCTCGACGCGGGGCAAGTCGAAGGTTCCGCCTTCAATTCGCGGCGGCCAGCCGCCCAGGTTCAACTCAAGATGGGCGAAGCCGTTGAGAACGATATTGTCGGAGATGTTCGGATGAAAGGCGCGCGCCCACGCAAGAACATCGCTCAAACCGATACTCGTAGAGACGACGCGGAGCTCGGTGCGCGATGCCGGCCCGGGCTGCGCCCAGTCGAGCGCCCCGAGGATCTGCGCGCTCGAATGAGGACCCTCAATACGGGCGTCGCTGAACTCAAGCCGCGATCCATCCGAATCGAGTTTCGCCTTGGCAGAAATACTTGCGGCCGGATTGTCGGCGCGAAGCGTTAGATCCCAGCGATGAAGTTGCGCGAGAGCCGCGTGCCCTTCCATCAACCACGAGTCACCATCGGTTCGGGCCGAAACAGACAAGTCCAGACTGCCGCGGACGCCGTAGTCATGGCCCTGCAGCATGCGCAGAACGTCGGTGACAGACGCGCCGCTCCAATCAAGCTGCAGCTCCGCTGGCCGCAAGCGCGACGACGTTCCGCCGACGTGGCCGACGAGATGCAACGTTCCGGGCTGCTGAACGATGGCCGCGGCTCGCGACGGCGTTGCAATTAAATCGAGGCGCCACCGGCCAGGACTTTCCGTTTCGAGCGTGCCACGGATGTCCGAGAAGGCGAACGGCAGTTTGTCATCGCCGCGCTTGAAATTGACGCGGCCGTCGTCCACTTCAATTCTGCGAAGGCGAAGGAACGCAGCCAGGCTCTTGGTGGGCTGCTGTGGTCCAGTTTGGACAGGCGCATTTGCAGGCGCGCTTGAGGGCCGCGGCAGCCATTCGGCCAGGTTCCAGTCTCCGTATGAGTTGCGGACGAGGTTCAAGCTGGGCCGCGACAGCGACAGCGTTCCGAGTTCGAGGTGACCGGAAAACAAACTCCGCCATTGAATGCGCGCGGTGAGCGCCTCAGCTCGAAGGAAATACTCTTCGCCGAAGCGAGGGTCTTCTGCCACCGTCACCGCATGCGCCTCGAGCGTGGGCCCAGCCCAAATGCTGAACTGGTAGCTGCCGACCTCCACTTGCCGTCCGAACGCTGCGCTGAGACGCGACGTGAGCCGCCGTTTCAATGCGGTATGCTGAAGCAGCAACGAAATTCCAGCGTCCGCAAGCCAAACTCCGATCAGCAAAAGCGCGATTCGCGTTGCCCAACGCCGCCACGCCGGTCTCCGCGAAACCGTAGATTCGGTGGGGCCGGGCGACTCGGTAAGGATGATCGGTTCTGAAAGTGTATTCGACACGGCGAAGAGGTCGGCTCGATGTGCTTTTTCGACCTACTCAGACTATGCGGGGCGCGCGGTTCTTGCAAGCTTTTCGGTAGTGGTTAAAGAGATTTGAGATTTCGAATTCAAAGGCAAAGGACTACCACAGAGGGCAAAGAGAAAAACCGGAGGACACAGTGAAATCGAAGCGAGACTGAAGCTCCGGGATGCTAATGGACTTCGCGAAGCATCCGATGCCGGCGTGTGCGGGTGGGGAGATGGAGGATGGTTTCGAGGATGCCATGCAACGTTCCGCTGAGACCGCGATTGGCGTAGTCATCCGACGTGGCTTGCACCGACCAGTAGATCACCATGGGCCGGCCCATCACGGCGTCGCGATCGACAAAGCCCCAGTAGCGGCTGTCCCAGCTGTGATCGCGGTTGTCTCCCATCACGAAATAGTGATTCTCGGGAACCACCAGCTCGCCGCGGCGCACGTAGTCCATGATTTGCGCGGCCCACTCGGGGCGCAGCCCAATCGCAACGGAATACGAATCGAGCGGCGGAAAGTTGTCCCCGAAGGGATCCCCGGCTCCCGCCTCGTGCACCACGTACGGTTCCACCAGACGGCTCCCGTTGACGTAGACCTGCTGATCCACGATCCGAATGCGATCCCCCGGCAATCCGATGACCCGCTTCACGTAATGCGGATGATCGTCGAATGGATACTTGAACACCAAAATATCACCGTGCCGAACCGCGCGGTACGGAAGTATCTTTTCGTACCACGCGCCGTGCCCGCCAAAAATGAACTTGTTCACCAGCAGATGATCGCCGACGAGCAAAGTTGGCTCCATCGATTGCGAGGGAATCTTGAAGGCCTGAACGATGAACGTCGTGCCGAACAGCGCAATCAGGACGGTGACGAGAAGCGACTCAACATAGTCGACGAATGTGCCGCTCGATTGCACGCGCGCACTCGGCGCCTGCGGCTGAGGCGGAAGTTTCGCCTCTTCGGGTACGAATGTACTTGTTTCGGTTTCCATTCAGGCGATACCGTGACTCGCTTCAAGAGTGTTCAGCGCGAGCATTGCTGCGGACTGCTCCGCTTCTTTCTTGCTGCGGCCCTCGGAAGCAGCGAGCATCCGCCCGGCGTGCCACACTTCCACTTCAAACGTTTTCTGATGCTCGGGGCCGGATTCGTTTCGGATGCGATATTCCACTATGCCTAAGCTTCGCTGCTGGAGCCATTCCTGCAGCGCCGACTTGTAATCCGAACGGCCCAGGCCTTCCACCTGCCCGCCCAAGGCCGGCTCGAGCAACGTACGTTGCAGGAAAGCGCCGGCCGCAGCCAGCCCGGCATCGAGATAAATTGCGCCAACAATGGCCTCGTAGGCGTCGGCAAGCAACCTCTTCTTCTCGCGGCCGCCGGTCTTTTCTTCGCCCGGGCCCAGCCGCAAGTGGTGGCCGAGTTTGAGCCCGCGAGCCGCCACGTGTATCGACGACGCGCTCACGATCCGCGCAAGCCCCTTCGAGAGTTTGCCCGAATCCCACTCCGGAAACGTGCGGCAGAGTTGTTCGCTGGCGACAAGCCCGAGGACGCGATCGCCCAGAAACTCCAGGCGCTCGTTGTCGATTCCGGCGGCGCTTTGCCGGTGCGATCGATGAGTCAAAGCGCGCTCGAGCCGTTCCGGGCGCTCAAAGGTGTGCCCCAAAACCTGCTCGAGCTGTGCGCGCTCCTCATCCGTCATGCAAGACCTCGGCGACTACTTCTGCGGCGCCGCAGCTTGAGCTTTCGCCTTGTCTGCAGCTTGCTTGCAACGGTCCGCCAGCCCGCCCGGAATCTGAGCGCACTTCTGGAACGCGTCGGCCGCGTCGCTGAAGCGCTTCAAGCTGCCCAGGTCGAGCCCCATGATGAAATAGTCCACCGGATCGGTCTGCCCGCTATCCGCGGTTGCCAACTGCAGCTCCTTTAGCGAATCGTCGAATTTTTGCTGGCGAAAGTAGACAAGCCCAAGGCCGCTGTGAGCCATTGACTCTTTCTGTTTCTTCGCGGCGATAAACTGGTCGTCCGCCAAGCCTTCGGGTTTCGTTAACGTGGGAAGCACCTCAAGGGCGTGCTTTTCGTATCCCTCGGCTTTGGCGAGGCGGCGGTCCGAGTCCAAATCGTTCGGGTCAATACTATGCGGAATCACCCAGCCAATCAGCACGAGGACGTCCACATTGTCCCCGTTCAGCGCCAGTGCCTTGTCTCCGGCGGCATACATTTTGTCCATTTGCTGCTTGCCGTAATACGCGCTTGTCAGACGCGAATAAACAATTAAATCGTACTTACTCTGCGGATACTTCTTGACGAAATCTTCACCCATCTCGATTTGCTTGTCGAAGTCGTCCGCCTTCAAATCCGCGAAGTCTTTGTAAGCTTTCTCTTCCTCGGGATCAACTTTCGGAGCTTCGGCAGGCGCCAGGCCTCCCGCGGGAGGCGTCTGCCCCTGGTCCCCGGGCTTCGCGGGCGGCTGCTCCTGTCGCGGTGGTTGTTGCGATTGCTGAGATCCGGTCTGAGCCTGCCCTCGAGAGACGGGCGCGATTATTGCCAAAACTCCGAGCGCGGTTATCAGAATTCGCAACGCTCGGCGGTTCGTTCGACTGTTTGTTGAACTGGTCATGTTCCTCCTCTTTCGAGCCCCGCGCGCGTCAAGCAGGGACGCAACTGCGGGTTGCAAGATCATTGCGGCGTTCCGCCTGGCTGGGCAGCCGGCTGATAGGCCGATTCTACCCCTCGCTGCGCGGCAACGCGCGCAGTCTCTGGAGCTCCCACCACCGCGAGCGCCGCGCGGTATTCGCGAATCGCGGCTTCGCGGTCGTCTTCCACGTCAAAAATGCGGCCCAGATAAATATGCGCCCACGCCAGGAGGCCGGGATCAACGGCGTCGGCTGAAGTCACTAAGCCGCCCTTCGACGCCTGCGTTACCACTTTCTCGAACTCCTGCTTCGCCTCGTCCGCATCGCCCTCGAGAATCGAGGCAATCGCCACCCCGTACAGCGCTCGGGGCTGGTTCGGATCTTTCGCGAGAACTTGTTCGAACGCTTTCTTCGCGCCCGCGACATCCCTTAGCGCAATCGCCCGGTCGCCCTCCGCCAGCAAACGGCCCTCGTCGAAATCGTCGCCAGAAGCCGACGCGGCCTGATGCTTTTGGACAGGCCTCGCGTCCGCCGCAGCAAAGGTCACGCCCTGCAGGCGTTTTTGCTCCGCCGCGACGTCGATCCCCGCGATCAGTTCCGGGAAATAATATGACATCGCCGGTCCGCCCTTCTCGAATATTTGAAGTTGTTGTACCAGGGGGCGGACCAGGATAAATCCGGATTGATCGTCTTCCTTCAGCACGGATTCGAGCTTTTCCGGTGAAGGCCGTTGCAGCCGCAACTCCACCGCCTTGATAACGCACTCGTCGGTGAAGTTCAGGAAGTCGTCCTGATAGTCCACCGGTAACCTGGGCGCGCGCGCGGCGATATTCAGCAAAGCGCTCTTTGCTTCCACTTCCTTCCGGTAGCGCAACGGCAGCGAGTCCAGCATGAAGTGTAGATACGCATGCTGAATGTCGGCGATGGGAAGCGGCGAAGTTGTCCCGACGACGATTGAGTAGTTGTCGCCAAAGTTCCTGAAATTCGTTCGCTTGCCGACCAATGGTTCCACGTTGACCGCAAAAGTGCGCCCGCGGGATGCCGTCAGGACTTCCCTGAGGTAGGCGTTCGACACGGTGACGATCCGCCGCACCGGGGAATCGTAGGCGGCCTGTGCCCGTTCATACTCCGGCTCGACCGCCGACCAGCGCGCAGCCAGATGCGCTTCCCGATAGAAATTCACGAGGAGGTCTTGAAAGCTCTCGATGCTCAAGACTTCGGGCGGGAGCAAGTCGTGATCGTAGAGAAACTGAAACTGCGGAGGCGGACCGGCCACAAGGGCGAAAGTGATGTATCGAGAGAGGGTCTCGCCGGAGTTCGCAAGCGCGTGGTCGCGGTAGAATTGCCGAATAGCGTCGGTGGCGGGACCTTGCTGCTTCAGTAAGTCGGCGCGCAACTTGAGCCTGCTCGGCATTTCGGCAAGCGTGCTCTCGTCGGAATCGAACCCTGCCGCGTCGAGTGCGCACATCGTGGCGAAAATCTGCTGGCTGGATTCGACCGAAATTCCCGTATAGTTGGCGGTTTCCTGCGCGCCCGCGTTTGTTCTTGCAGGCGAGCTTTCGGGCCAATTCGCGGCGCCGATTACGAGCAAACCGAAACAGGCCAGAGCGGAATATTTCTTAACGAGCCTTCGGATGGGGGAACTCCTCGACCTTTCCACTTCTCTTTGGAGCGAGGGCAGCGCCCGGCGGGTTGTATCGCGCCGCCGCCCCTTTTGGGACTCTGGCTGTGCGCCGCAGCGAACAACCGCAAGGCCCAGGACAAACTCTAGCGGGCAGTTCGCGCTGAGTCAAGAAAGCCGGGATCGTCCTTAGACCCAACGCCGCACGCTTACGCGGTACTGTTGATACTGGTCCTGAAAGGCCTCTTGCAGCTTTGCCTCTTCGACGGGAATCACCGTCCAGTTGAGGTAGGCAAGCGTAAGAGGCAGAAGAAGAACTGGCCAGATCTGTCTCAGCAATGCCGCCTCGCCGAGGTAGGCCAGGGAGAGACCCACATACATGGGGTTTCGGGTGAAACGATACGGTCCCCACGTCACAAGCCTCACGGATGACTCGCCCGGGACAGTGGTTGTGCGAGCCTTATGGAAGATCGTGAGGCCCCAGCCGGCCATTACCGCGCCCATAGCAAACAGCGCACCTCCGGTGATCACACTCACACGAGCCGCCGCGGCAGAGATAGTCCAAGGACGTACAAATCCCAGGGCTACGCCAAGGAGATACGTCAGAACGAACACCCACGGAACGGGCACGTGCATCAGGAACCGAATGGGATTCTTCATGCAAGACGATCGAAAGGCAAGTTATCCGCGGACGCGCACTTCGCTAAAGCCCAGCAGGACGCGGCCGCCATCGGTGGGACGCCCGAAATTCAGCCGAGGCCGGAAACGAGAGAACAGCAAAACCTGATCGAGTTGCCGCTGCACTGCCGCGTCGCTCGGACCGGAAATAATCCTGTAGGAGACAACCTCGCCGTGCGAGTTCAAGGTCGCCTCGAGGAGCAGCGCGCCGGAATCCGGATGACCTTCGCCCGCAACGATGCCCGGCACAGCAAATGGGGCAAGGCTTTCGAGCTGCGCGGGCTGGACCAAGTTCAGCGGAAGATCGTTGGGCACGAATCCCACCGGCACGCCAACCAGAACATTCTGAACCAGGAGTGCGAAAACGACGACGGCCGTGACGATCCCGCCCGTCGCGGGAACCGCGAACGGCTGGAAGATGTTCTCGAATACCAGCTTCCAGCGCGACCAGGCGTGCTGCAAGCTGCCCGAAAAAGTTCGCACGTGCGATGCCTGAACGCGAATTCGCACGGCGAGGTCCACAGGCGCACTCACGGGTTGAACGTTCGCTAAACAGACCGAGAGCCGGCGAAACTGCTCAAGTTGCTCGCGGCAACCGGCGCAGGACTCGAGATGCTCGCGCACCTGAAAGTGCTTGCGCGAGGCAATAGCGCCGTCGAGGTAACCCGGCAAATGACGCTGTGCCTGCTGGCATTTCATCGACTGTCTCCGTGCGCTTTGGCTGCGGCGAAAAGAACGTTATGCGCCGCGACCGAGGCCTCAGAATCCCGAATTTCCCGCTGAACCTGTTGGCCGCGAACCGGAACGTCCGCAGCTTGCGGCTGAGGTTCGACCGTCGCCTCGCTCTTCGCCGCGCGAAGAATTGGATCCAAAATCTCCTTCAGCATGCGCCGCCCGCGCAGAATCCGCGACTTCACGGTTCCAACGGAAACTTCCAGGACTTCCGCGACCTCTTCGTACGACAGACCTTCCAAATCTCTTAGAATCACGGCGCTGCGAAAAAGAGACGGAACTTCCGCGAGCGCCTTCCGCACGGTGGCTTGCATTTCGTGCGACGCGAACTGCTCGAACGGCGTTGGTTCGGCGCCCCTCAGGTCGAGCGTGCAACCGCTGCCGTCTTCATCCGCGTCGATCGAAATCTGCTGCCTGTGATGACGCCAGCACCAGCGGCGATGGTTCAGGGCCTGCCGGACCGAAATGCGATACAGCCACGTCTTCAGCGAACTCCCGCGGCGGAATCCGCGGATTCCGCGAAAGGCGCGGAGAAAAACCTCTTGAGTAACATCGGCCGCGTCGGCGGCGTCGGACAAAATACCATACACCAGGTTATAGACGCCCGCGTGGTAATAGGTGACGAGCCATTCGAACGCGGCGTCAGACCCCGCCTGAAGCTCGGTCACCAGCACCGCTTCGTCGCGTCCCCACGGTAAAGTTTGTGCTAGGTCGGACATGCCTTGCGCCGCGCCTCCAGGCCGTGTCCTTACAAGGAGATTAGACACCGCCACTGCGCTCAAGTTTCGAGCATAGCAGAAAATCTCGGGCTGGGTATCCCCCACAGGTACTCCCCTGGGCACGACATACCCCGTCCGTAAGTGCTTTGGATGCTTCATGGACGGGTGGGGTTGGCCAGGTGAAACTGGCTGACCTTCGCAAGGTAATGGTAGCAAGGTGACATAGCGAGGTCTGCTCATCGAGCCTGACTCCATCGGGACCAAGCCTTTCGCCGACTCTATATGGATTCGCTAGTGCGGTTGCAGTGGAGTTGCGATCGTCCGTGGGACATGCGGATTAGTGCTGTATGACTCCCTTCGGCGGGAACGCTATCGCAACGGCGAGAGGGTCATCGACGCGGTTGTGCTCCGCCCGATGACAAATGGAAGCACATATCGTAGACTGGCAGCATCCGAAGGTGAGCGTAGCTCAGCTGGTAGAGCATCGGTCTGTGGCACCGAGGGTCGTGGGTTCAAATCCCATCGCTCACCCCAACTAACCTGCTGAACCCATTTCTCGTTATTTTCCCCGTGGGTCCAGAGGGGTCCAATTGACTGCACAACTTTTGTGCAACGCGTTCCACGCTCTGTCGCTGAGAGTCTCCGATCACATGCGAATAGACTCCGAGCGTGATGCGCGGATCCGAGTGGCCAAGTTGAGCTTGAGCGACCGTCGCCGGCGCCCCAACTTCCAGAAGCAGGCTTGAATGCGTGTGGCGGAACGCATGGAGGCCACAGCGCGGAATCTTCAGCCTGTCCAGGATTGGCCAGAGTTTTCGTTGCACGACATTGTTTGCACCGAGCGGCTTTCCGCGGCGCGTCGCAAAAAGCAACCGCTCTGGATTTGGCCGCCAGGTCTTCAAATAACTCCGAAGTCTCCCTTCGAGTGCTTCGGGCAACGGCGGTGCCCGAATGCTCGCTTGGCTCTTCGGAGACTGGTTCAGTGGCGAGTTTGCTGGCCGAAAATGCTGCGGAGTGCGGGGCCGAGGGAATTTCGAAAGAGGACTGGATTACCGGAGTTCTAAAAGGACACGCTGGCGATGATCAGATGCAGCTCGAATGTCTCAGACGTATAGTCGAGTTGTGGAGCAACGGACCGTGGCCGTGGCCCGAGCAGAAGTCCTGAAAAGGCCGGCTCTCGCGTGGAGATTCGTGGCGAAAACCTCGATTTCGGCGAACAGCGTAAGTGATTGAATCTAACCCACCGGAGTCGAGGCCGATTCGCATGGCAGAATCAGGTGTTTTAGCCTTTTGTGCTCTATTCCCAAGGAAAACAGTTTGGTTCGCATATGCGTATTTCGTTCCATTGCCGAAACGAGAAGATCAGCCGACGTTCATGCCGTCGTTACGTCGGAAGCGACGGAAACATCGTCGGTGCCTTTTCGGCGGCAAATTCCTTGAACACACTGACCGCACGCGCAAGGTATCGATTTCGCAGGTGAACGATCCAGAGATGAAAAATGCTGAAGTGCCACTTCGGCATAACTTCGACAAGCTTGCCCTCGCGCAGTAACTCGGGCTGTACCAGCGGCGGAAGATCACCTATACCCGTGCCAGAAAGTAGGGCGGCCGCAAGACCCGCATAGTCATTCATGGAAAGGTGAGGGTGAAACGTAAGAGTTTCTTTTCTTCTGCCATTGACGAACGTCCACACGTTAACTGGCTTCCAAAACGAGAACGCCAGCAATCGGTGCTGAAGCAAGTCGTTCGGATTCTGAAGTGGCTTGCAACTTGCGAGGTAGGCAGGACTCGCGACAAGTTGATGGCGATAGGTCAGGATTTTGCGAGCCATGAGCGATGAATCTTTCAGTTGAGGGTCAACCCGAAATGCAAGGTCCACGCCTTCGGCAATTTGATCGACGATCCGGTCCGTGATAAATACCTGTATGCGGACATTTGGATATGCCGTCTGGAAAGCACCGATTAGCGGAGCGAGAAAAGAATCAGAGATGCTGGGCGGCGATGCCAGCCGCAGTTCTCCTGACACAGTCGATGCGTGATTCGAAGCGATGTTATCAACTGCTTCGCTGATTTCCGAACTCCGTTTGGCTTGTTCGAACACTTCGGAGCCAACATCCGTTAACCTCAGGCTGCGCGTCGATCTTTCGATCAGCCGCACCCCCAATTGATCCTCTAACTCCGCCACGCGGCGGCTGACGGTCGATGTGGGCATTTTCAAACGTCGCGCTGCCTCTGAAAAACTCTTGACCTCGACAACTTTCGCGAAGATCATGAGCGAATTCAGATCGGTCATTGCTCGTCCGTCGCTCTCTTAGACATTGGCTAGATAATGCCATAAATCACAGAGGGGCAAACGGAGGTTGCCGCATTCTAGAGATTTCGCCAGCACTTTTCCAAATTCGGAAAATACAATTGCAGTTTGTCTAGGTAGTCCGGCTCGCCGACCAACGTCATACTTCCTGTCCGTGACGCATGGATATCGGAAAAGCGCCCGCTAGAAGAGGCGGTTAGATGGCTAAAAAGAATCACAGTCCCGAAATGGAGTTCGTAGTTACAAATACGCTGATCGTTGGAGACATAAAGCGCTCAGTGGCGTTCTACCGCGACGTTCTCGGCGCTACGGTGCTGCGCGAGGGCGAGCCAACGTTTCTGCGCCTCGGGAACATTTGGCTCACCATCAACGGTGGTGGCGGCCCGACCGACGACAAGCCTGAAGTGGTCGCTTCGCTGCCGCGCGATCAAAACGTCCTGAGCATTTTTCTGAACCTCCGCGTCACTGATATCAGGCGCTACTATGACCTTTGGTCTTCGCGCGGCGCGAAATTCATCACCGAGCCCAAAGTCCATGCAACGGAATTGCGGTGTTACATGCGCGACCCAGATGGGTACCTCATCGAGGTCGGACAAACGACCATGACCGCGGGTCCCCTGGACTTATACGCGTAGCTCTTTGAAACATGTTCTGAAGTTCTAAGGAGCTCTAAATGAAAGCGGCATGGTACGAGCAGCAGGGGCCGGCTCGTGAAGTGCTGGTGGTGGGCGAGATGGCGGACCCGTTTCCGGCGGCCGGGGAAATTCGCATTCGCATTGCTGCCTCCGGTGTGAACCCGGGTGAGTTGTCGTTGTGCTGTGAGTATTTGGAGGCTCCAACGTTGCGTCAGGCCCGGTGATGAATGTCGAGTTCTGATAACTCACAGCTTCCAAAAGCGAATGAGCCTGTCGCGGCTTTTGGACTGGGTCCTGACCCGCTCTCGGACAGAGTTGCGTTTCCCCAACTGAGTGAAGCTGAGATGGCTGAAGTCGCACTCTTCGGCGAGCGCCGCTCGTTTGCCAAGGATGAAGCCCTTTTTTGCGCCGGAGATTATCCGTTCAACAGCCACTCAATCCTTTCGGGCAGGGTCCGCATAGTGGACGTCTCGACTGGCGAACGAGTCGTGTTCGTGCGTTATGGACGCGGATACTTCACCGGCGACATCGATCTCTTTACGCATCGGCCTTCTGTGGTTTCTTGCGAGGCTGAAACCGATGTAGAGACGATTCGACTCACGCCGAACCAGCTTCGAAACATGTTCACGCGAAGGCCGCAACTCGGTGAAAAGTTCTGGAAATCATTTCAGCGTCGCCGCGAATTGTTGCTCGTGTCGAAATTTCGAGGACTGACCGTTTACGGAAAAAGGGACGACAAAGCCACATTGGATGCGGTGCAGCTCTTATTCCGCAACAGTGTACCGCACGAGTGGTTAGACACTTGCATCGAGGAGAATGAGCTTAAGCTCCAACAGATCCGCGAAGACGTTCAGTCGTACCCTGTGGTTGCACACGGCAGCCGCGTACTATTTGAGGCTCCCACCCGCGAACAATTAGCCGACCATCTCCATCTTCGGCGAAGCCTGCCAAGTTCTACCTGCGACGTTCTAATTCTCGGTGCGGGTCCGGCGGGACTGGGAGCGGCAGTTTACGCAGCGTCGGAAGGTCTGTCCTGTCTCGTACTGGATGGCCTCGGGCCAGGAGGCCAGGCGAGTTTGACATCGCGGATCGAAAATTACGCGGGTTTCCCGGATGGGGTAAGCGGACAAGACTTGGCTCATGCGGTCTACCTTCAGGCTCTGAAATTCGGAGCGGACTTCCACGTTCCGAGTACCGTGTCCAATCTCGAACGGCGCAGCAACGGATTCTATCGAGTGCGAACTGTTGAAGGGGACTATGTGCTGGGCAGAACGGTGATCATCGCCACCGGAGTCTCGTACGCCCTCTTAAACGTGGCGGGACTCGATACCTTGGAAGGCTCGGGTGTGTACTATAGCGCGACCAACGTCGAATCTCGCCTCTGTCGAAATTCCGCGACGCACGTCGTCGGCGCCGGAAACTCGGCAGGGCAAGCCGCCATGTTTCTTTCTCAGAGCGCCAGCGAGGTTTCTCTGCTCGTGCGTGGTTCAGACCTTCGAAAAATGTCGTCGTACCTTTCGGAAAGACTTCAGGCGAACAACAAGGTGAGAATCCGCTTCCACACCGAACTTCTCGGAGTGGAGGGAGTCGAACACATTTCCGCTGTTCACCTACGCGAATCTGACGGCGATGTGAAAAGAGAATTCACATCCGGCCTCTTCGTTTTCATAGGAGCGAAGCCGCGGACGGGCTTTCTCCCCGGCGCGGTCGCGAGGAATGAGAAGGGCTTTCTTTTGACCGGGCCCGAGGTGGCGGTTCTGCCGGTTTGGAAAGAACCTCGGCCGCCATGCACAGTCGAGACCAGCCTTCCGGGCGTATTCGCCGCAGGCGATTGTCGAAACGGCACGCCCAAGCGAGTTGCTTTCGCGATTGGAGATGGTGCGGCGGCCGTAACATCAGTTCACAATTTCTTGGGCCGCATGCGTGGCGACCAAATCCTGGACGACTGGAACGCTTGATGGGCGTGCCAGTTTCTTACCGGGATGGCGAGACGCTCCTTGAAGGGTACTTGACTGCGGCAAGTGCGGCGCGCAATGGTGCCGGTGTGTTGGTTGTACCCACTTGGCTGAACGTCAGCGAATCGATATGCAGGCGAGCAGATCGAATCGCGGAGTTGGGTTATGCGGTCTTCGTAGCTGACTTGTTTGGCGCGGGTACCGAGCCCGGCCCGCCGCAGTCGCCGTTGGACGTTGTGGCACCGCTCCTGAAGGATCGATTGCTGTTCCGCCGAAGGGTTCTTTCGGCTCTACAAGCATTTCAAAGTAGATCGGAATGCGATCCGCGTCGGATCGCCGCCGTCGGTTATTGTCTCGGTGGGTGCGGTGTTCTCGAATTGGCGCGTGCCGGTGCGCCGCTGCTGGGAGTTGTCTCCCTGCACGGAATTTTGAGTGCGCCGATACCAGCCGAGCCCCACGGCGTGGAGGCGAAAGTACTCGTTCTTTGCGGCGACGCTGATCCTGTCGTCCCTTTCGAAGCTCTAGTCGCGTTTCGGGAGGAGATGCGCCATGCGCAAGCCAACTGGCAGATCACCGTATATGCTGAGGCAAAGCACAGTTTTACCGGGGAAGGGTCAGTTCCAGGAAAAACGCCCGAAGCCGTCATTCATCCCCAATCCGACGCCCGGTCATGGCGTGCTACCGTGGAATTCCTTCAAGAAGTACTACTCAAAACATGAAGCGTTGGCGAATTCGACTCGCGAGGCTCGGGCTCATGTGTAGACAACACGACCTCAAAGTGTGGTCAGAACTCTCCGGCCGGTTGCTTTCCCGCGTCCTGGCGGGAGTTACATCATGTTGCCTTTCGGACTCACCAGGTCCTCCTGTTTTTCCGCCGCTCGGTGCACCTTTTGGTGTCGTGCGTCCAAAATGGGTCCAAAACACGGCTCTTCTATGAGGCTTTCGGTGCGAGCGATGGGACAGGCCAGTTGAATCAACGAGACTTAGTGATTGAGTGAAAGATTCAAATCCCGTCGCTCACCCCAGTTCTTCCCAAGAACCAGCGTTCACATACACCCGCGAGCGAACTCGCAATTTGATCGGGAAAAATGAGCCATCATGAGACGAGGCCCGAACTGGCCCGGATGACGGAAACCAACTTTTCTGGCTGGATCGGTTTGGCGAGAATGTCGAAGCGATGGCCCTCCTGTCGGGCTTTTTCCAGCAAGTCGACCGTCATCGCCTGTCCCGAAAAAAGGATAATCTTGCAACGCGGAACGATTTCACGAATCCTGATTCCGGTCTCGATTCCATTCAGGCCCGGCATGATCACATCGCTCAGAACGACGTCCGGACGCAAAGTCTTGGCCAATTCGATGGCAGCAGCACCGTCGGAGACAGCCGCCGCCTCGAACCCTTCCCCATTCAGGATTTCTACAACCGTTTCAGCAATCACCGCCTCGTCGTCGACGACTATGATTTTCAGCTTCTTCGTTTGATCGGCATTCTTACGACTATCCGGGCCCGGGCCGGCATTCTTTGGAATCCATTTCGGGTCCCCAAATGACGGAAATACGGGTGTGCTTGCGGCTTGCCAGTTCGGGATCATGAGTTCTCCATAGTTCGGCTTCAATTACGCAAGGCCAAGTTTTAGCGCTTCACAGGGTCTTCCGGCAAAAATACCGAAAAAGCCGTCCACGTTTTGCCCGGCTGAAAGCTGCTTCGAAGCCTCAGCGAGCCGTGGTGCTTGTTCACCAATCCCAGAGTAAGCCACAATCCCAAGCCGGTGCCGACATCTTTTTTCGTCGTATAGAAAGGCTCAAAGATTCGCTTTCGATCCTCGGGGGCAATACCGCTGCCGTTATCCAAGAAAGTGATGCGCACTCCCTGCCGCCGAGAGTTATCCGCCGCCCGGGCTCTCGACACACGAATCGTAAGACATCCTTCGACAGAAAGCGCCTCGATCGCGTTGGCGATCAGATTGGCGAAGATCTGGCGCACCTCGCCTGGGTATCCCACAATCTTGATTCCGTTTCCATAATCGGGTCGGAGAACAATTTTCTTGAAGTTGAGCTTTCTCATATACAGACCCAGAACCTCTTCGAGAACCTGGGATACGTCTACTTCCGAGGGTGACGCAGTGTCGCGATAGAAACCCAGCGTATTCCTGGTGATTTGCGCAATCCGGTCGAGTTCCTGCTCCGCCAGATCAAGGTATTTTCGCGTGTTGGAAGGCTGCTTTCGCGCCAAGTATATGAGGTTCGTGACCGCTTCCAGGGGATTATTGATTTCGTGGGCGATGCTTGCGGCCAATCGGCCAGTGGCGGCGAGTTTCTCGGTCCGCCGCAGAGCTTCTTCGGAGCGACGCTGTTCGGTAATGTCTGTATTCGTGCCGAACCATCGTACGATTTTACCCCGGGCATCGCGAACCGGCATCGCAAGCGTTAAGAACTCGCGGAAGGTCCCGTCGGCGCCGCGCAGGGGAAAGGTCATTTCGAACGGCTCGCCCGTAGCCAGTGATGCTCGCCACTTGGCAAGGACCTCTGTGAGCCTGGCAGGATCATGCAACGACTGCCAGCCCCAACCGGCCATTTCTTTCGGCGAGGTCCCCGTATATTCATACCAGCGATGGTTATACCAGAACAGGCTGCCGTTGGCTTCCGCCATCCAGGCCAATTGCGGAATGGAATCAGCGAGGGTACGAAATTGTTGTTCGCTTTCCTGCAAGGCTGAATCGCGCTTCTGAATCTCCAGCAGCATTTCGTTGAATGCACGGACGAGGAGAGCAACCTCGTCGTGATCCCCGCTAGCTTGAGCGCGGATTGAATAATCCTTATCTCGGGACACAGTCCGGGCCGTGTCCGCTAGATTCAGGATGGGCTGCGAGATAACCCGCTGTGCAACCCGCGAGAGCCCCAGAGCTGCGAAAAGGGATACGCTCAAGATTGCGAGCAATATGATGGCGTAGCTTCTGAGACGATCGTAGATGGCACCGAGATCCGTCCGCAGGTAAACGATTCCCACTGGCTTACCTTGAAAGACGATCGTTTGCACTCGCTCGAACTGTCCGTTCTCGAACCAGAAACGCTGGTTCTGCTCGACGTTGAAAGGCGGCAGGGGAAAAGGCGACTGAGGAGCACCGCGCCAGTATCCCGCGAAAAATTCTCCTTGGACCGTATAGACACCGGCGTAAACGATATGCCGGGCCGCCCGCAAAGCCGACAAGGTATTCTCGGCGGACGCTGTGTCATTGAAGATCAATGGAGACGCAACGTTCGATCCGATGATCTGCGCCTGGGTGGAAGTGTTGTTTATGAGGTTGGTGCGGAACGTGATGACGTCATAGGCAAAGAACGAGGCGGACGCCAAGAGCAGCGCCACGCCGCTCACCAGCATATTCATCGCGGTGAGCTTCTTCGAAAGTGAATCTCGAAGCTTGATCATGGGTTCACGTCTTCGTTCTGTGGTTCCTTCTTGACTTCGATCGCAACTTTCAACAGTTGAGAGCTAAAGGTCAGTCCCGCCCTTTGTGCGGCAGTGAGGTTCACAGCAAACCGGACCTTGTTGTCCTTGAGTACAAACTGGATCATCCCGCCGTTGCCCATGAAGTCAGGCATATCGCTCACGGTCAGCACGCCGGACTTCTCCATCGAGGTGAGAATTTCCTTGATATGGCTATTTTCCGAAGAGCCGATGAAGAGTATCCGGCAGCCGGTCGCATCGGGCGCAGTCGCAATTCGTCTCGCTATGAGCCTGCGGTCATCGATCTTCTCGCCGGCGAGCGTAGCGTCGAGCACCGCGCCAAAGGGATCACGACCCAGTACGCAGATTGGGAACGAGTCATCCTTAGTCGCAGCCTTAGGCCACTCGACGAACTTTCCAAAGTTGAACAGATAGACAGCTTTTACCTGATATTCGGCCGGTTTGGACTGTTGAGCACGCGCAGCGGGACAGAATCCGGCAGACCCAGAGAGGATGGCGACGAACAGCGCAAAGCGCTGTAGCGTTCGGGTCCGCCATACGGGATAAGCAGGAACAGATGCGCTGACAGGCGTCACGGTCGTCAGTTTTGCTTGCTCCTCCAGACGATCTCTCCGTAGAAGCTCCTCTTGATGGCAACATTCGGCGCTGGATCGCTGGCGAACTCAACGTGATTGGGCTGGAAAAGATTCCGTCCGACGGCTGACACTTCCCAGTGATGACCGAAGCTCCACGCGATCCGTGCATCGCCCGTGGAATATGACGGTATCGAAATTCCCGGCAAAGCGCTGACATACCGATAATCGAAACCGAAAGTAAAACGCTTGGGCAAGTCTAGGGAAGATTGTAGAAGAACCTGATGCTGGGGGCTCGTACCATTCGTAATCGGCGCCGTTCCCACGTCCATTGAAGTCGGACTCTTCCTCAGTGACATATGCAGAAACGAATAGGACCCTCGGAGGCGCCAGAAACTCACGGGCCTCCATTCGGGACCGATCTCTACTCCTGCCGTTGTGCCGAAAAGCCCGTTACGGAACTGCGCGGGCAACAACAAGTGCGGCGTCCCGGGACTGTTCTCCACATACGGGGCGCCGGTTATCTCCTCACTGAACACGTCGTAGTATTGATTAAAGAAAGTCGCCAGGTCGAAATAGAGATTCGGCGCCGCCAAGCCGCGGTATCCGAGCTCATAGCTGTCGAGTACCTCGGACTTGAAGGTCGGATTGGCATTAAAGCGCGCGAAGTACGGCAAGCCGCCTGAGGTACCGATGTATCCCGACAAGAAGAAATCTCGCTCGCTATCGGACGGCGTCCGCACGGCCCGCGTGCCCGCCACCCAAATCGTCTGCGTGCCGGTGGGTGTCCACAACAGACGGGCGCTTGGTTCCGGCTCCACGCCGATGTAATTGGTGTGGAGGAGTTTTGTGCCGACTTCGAGAGTCAACTGGTTTGGCAAAAGAGAAATATCGTCTTCAAAAAAAGCGGTGTAGAGCTGGTCGGTTCGTGAGCTCGGAACGAAGTAGAGGCCGGATGTGGGCGCCAGTTCGGTGCCGTGGCTGGCCCGCGCACCCAAGCCCCACGACACGTGGTGGCGCGATCCCAGGTGCAATCGCTCGAGAAAATCGACGTCGAACGTGTTGCGAATATCGCCGAAGTTGGGCTCGTAACGATTGGTCCGGTCGTAATACGCCTGCAGTTGAATGTCGTCGCCGCTTCCGAAGGTCCTCGTCCATCGGCCAACAATGTTTCCGCCGGAAAGAACTTCGTCTCCGACAAGAACTTGAGAGAACGGCGGCGTGTAATTGACGGCCGATACGCTCTCGCCGGCTCGTTCGTCGTACAGATCGCCCTGAAGGGTGAAGGAATCCTGCGCGCTTTTGGCCCAATCCATGCGGAAGCCGCCCTGCGCGGCTTTCCAGTGGTCGTAGTTATCCCCGTCACTATGGAATTCAGCCGCCCGGTTGAAACCCTTGGCGTACACGCGATAGGAAAGACCATTGGAAGTGCTTCCGCCGTACCGGGCGCTCAGAAATCCCTGTTCTTCGTCTCCTCCACCGGTGGCAACTAACGCTCCCTGCGTATCCTTGCTGCTCTTGGTGATGATGTTGATTACACCATCTACAGCGTTGGGTCCCCACACGGTGCCGCCCGGCCCGCGTATCACCTCAATACGCTCGATGTCCTCCATTACCGTGTCTTGGACTTCCCAATAAACCCCGGCCAGCAGAGTGGTGTAGACGCTTCTTCCGTCGATAAGCACAAGCACGGCGCGTGACAAACGGCTTCCAAAACCACGAATTCCGATGGACCACTTGTTGCCATCGATGCGGGCCACCTCGACGCCAGGCGCGAGGCGCAGCGCTTCGGGGATGCTCGTCGCTCCCGAGCGCCGGATGTCCTCTTGGGTGATCACGTAGACCGCAGCCGCGGTCTTCCAAACCTGTTCCGGCGCCTTGGCCTTCGTGGTGACTTCGAGATCCCCGAGTTGTTCCAGACTGAGTTGCTTCAGGTTTTCCTGGGAGGTTTGGCTCTGCTGCGGATGTGCAGTGGTCGCGAGAGCGCCGAGCAGTAAGAAAAGAAGAACGATCTTGCGGGGAAATATGCCCGCTGGGCTAGGTCGCATGCTGGGCTCTCCATTGAAGCACCAGATAGCTGGGACGTGCGCCAAGGGAGTGAATGGATACGCGTCCCGCTTACGTTTGATTGAAACATTCTTCTACACCATCTGAATCAGACCGCTCGACGATCCAGCAAAGCGTTGATGCAATCCAGGAGTTGCTCCGGCCGCGTGCTGCCCTTGACGATCCACTGATCCACAAGCCCTGCCGCTTCTCCTGGGAGATCCGACATTCCCGAAAGAACGATGATTGGAACAGTTGGGTCGATCCGTCTTAGCTCGGACGCGACAGCGGTTCCCTTCATTCCCGACATCCAATAATCCAAGATGACGGCGGCAACCCTTTCGGACCGGAACAGACGGATGCCATCCTCTCCGGAATTTGCCTCAATCACACGGAAGCCGGCAGACTCGAGCAAGAGCGTCCGGGCCAACAATCCCTCTGTTTCGTCATCGATGCAGAGGATCGTGGTTGCGTCTTGGCGGGGCATCTCGGCGTGAGCCTGAACGATGCGTCGATCGTCGTCCGGTCGACCGGTGGCTTTTTCTTTGGCCGCGGGGATCGGCAGAACGGCGGTTATGCTCGTGCCGTCTTCTCCCGAACGAATCTGGAACCGGCCACCAAACTGCCGGATTCTTTCACGTATTCCGCGCAATCCCACTCCAGAGCTCGCCCCCGAGGAAATTGTCGACTGCAGTGCGGGGGGAATTCCCCTGCCCTCGTCGCTGACTTCCAGAGTTATTTCATGGGGTGAACGCTCGATTCTCACAAGAGCCGTGAGACTTCCTGAGTGACGATGAATGTTCGTCAAACACTCCTGGACGATTCGGAACAGAGATAACGCAAGATCGCGTGGCAATCCCTGGCTGAAATCCTGAGGCAATTGCAGGCGCACTGCGATTTTGCTGCGTTCGGAAAATCCGTCGACGTACCAGAGCAGCGCCGACTCGAGACCTACCTCGTCCAGCAAGGGGGGGTGCAAAAGGTGAGACATTGTGCGAATCTCTCGCGAAGCCTGCTCGATCAAGCCGTCATTCTCGTCGAGGATTTCGCGAGCAACCCGGCTAAGCTGGTTTTTTTCATCTCCCAGCGTCGTAAGGTTCATGCTGAGGGCAGCCAGCAATTGGCCTACGCCATCGTGCAATTCGCGGGCGAGGCGTCTTCGTTCTTCATCCTGCGCCTGGAGCAGCCTTGCGGAGAGCTCTCTGAGTTTATCGGTGGCGTTCTGCAATTCACGCGTGCGTTCCGCGATTCGATCCTCCAAGGTTTGAACGGAAGCCTGCAGCTGCCGCTCCACCTCCCTGGTCTTAGTAACGTCGGTGTTTATTTCCATGATTGACTTGGAATTCGTTTCCGGATCGCGTATCAACGCCCACCTTGATAAGACGGTGATGCTCTGGCCGTCTTTGCCGGTGTGATTGAGCTCCCCCTGCCATCGGTCTTCCCGGCGTAGGCAGGCAGTAATCGCATCCAGCGACTCCGGGAACTTCGTCTGAAGGAGCGTGTGAATTATCTGGCCCAAGGCTTCCTCACGCGTCCAGCCGTAGAGCTCCTCGGCTCCTTTATTCCAATATGTAATCCGGTCTTCGAAACCGAGCACGATGACGGCGTTGAAGCTGAAGTCCAGCAGGCGAGACTGTTTTGCCAGCTCGGCGTCTCTTTGCTTTCGATCGAGAAAATCGGCGGTTTGTCGCGCCAGCACCTCATCGGCTTCCCGGCGCTTCGTGTCATCGCGAAAACCAACCACGATGCCGGTTATCTTTCCGTCCTGCTTCAAAGGAGAGGCGCTGAAAACGACGGGGAAGAAACTGCCGTCCCTGCGAATAAATACGTCTGCATGCTCGCGAAGCTCGATTCCGCTCTGCACAACCTGCAAACCAGGACAATCGGCTGCCGGAAAGGGCGTGCCGTCCGAGTGTTTGTAGTGCGTCACCTCATGCATCTTCTTCCCGAACAACTCGGCCGCGGTCCATCCGAACATCGCTTCCGCTGACGGATTTACGTGAGTGACCAGCCCTTGGGAGTCCAGCGTGTACACGCCTTCGACCATGTTGTTCACGGCCGAGCGGAAGCGCTCCTCACTTTCGCGCAGCGCTTTCTCAAAGCGCTCATGGGCATCAAGCACCGGAATCCGCATCCCCTGGTTCTCCGTCTAAAGCCGCACTGAATGGCAAACTGGCGTAGGCACTCGCACGGAAACGCAGGAATCTGCGCATCCTCTTGAATATAAACACCCCATGGTATGTGATGATATGTGAGCTCCCGAAGCGGTCCATACAGTGTTCCCTGTATCTGAGAGGGGATGTGGGCTGCCGCATCGCGCTCGACGACCTCAATCGCTTTCAAATCTCAAAATAATCCGCGCACCTCGCTCACCAGAAAAGCGAGCGACGCCGCAAACATAACCGCCGTCGCGCTCCAGCCGATTATGTGGACGTAAAGCGGGAGTGGAAATTTCCCCACGACGGCTCGGTTCGCTGAGATGATCATCAACATGACCATGAGCGGAACGGCCACGACGCCGTTGATGACGGCGGACCAAAAAAGGGCGCGGATCGGGTCCATGCCCAAAAAGTTCAGCAAGATGCCGATTAGAGTGGCCGCCGCGAGAACGAGGTAAAACTTAGGCGCCTGACGCGGCTTGTTTTCAAGACTGGCGCGCCATCGAAACGTTTCCGCTATCGCGTAAGCGGCAGAGCCAGCCAGGACGGGCACAGCCAACAACCCCGTCCCAATGATCCCAAGCGCAAAGAGCAGGAAAGCGAGGTTTCCGGCCAGCGGCTGCAAAGCTTTCGCCGCGTCGGCCGAGGTCTGGATGCCTTTGCCGGCGCCGGAAGCGTGCAAAGTCACTGCGGTGGTGAGAATGATGAAGAATGCAATCAAGTTTGAGAATCCCATTCCAACCCGCGTGTCGATGGCAATCCGGCGGAATTGACCGAAGGCCTGTGAAGGCTTCTTTTTGAGAGGCCGCTCGGCTTTGTTGAGACGCACGTCTTCCGCTTCCTCGGAGGTCTGCCAAAAGAACAGATAAGGACTGATCGTGGTTCCGAGAACCCCGACCAGTGCCATCCAGTAATGGGGCGTCCACGAGACGGAAGGTATGAGCGTGGCGCGAGCCACCGCCGGCCATGGAACGTGAACGACGAAGGCCGTCACCACGTAAGCAAACAAGACGAGCGTGAGCCACTTCAAATAGCGGACATACTTTCTGTACGGCACATAGACCTGAAGAATCAATGATAAGAGTCCGAAAATCAGGACGTAGGCATTGAGCGATCCCCCAAAGACGAGCTTCGCCGCTGCGCCCATGGCCGTAACATCGGCTCCGAGATTGAAGATATTCGCCAAGCAAAGTAGCGACACGAGTCCATAGAGAATGGGTTTGGGATAATTTTTGCGGAGGTTTTCCGCAATGCCCACCCCAGTAATGCGGCCGAGGCGGGCGCAGATCTCCTGTATCGCGGCCATGAGCGGAAAGGAGAACAACATGGTCCACAGCATGCCCAAGCCAAACTGGGCGCCCACTTGCGAATACGTGGCGATACCGCTCGGGTCGTCATCGGCGGCGCCAGTAATCAAACCTGGGCCAAGGGTGTAAAACAGATTCGCGACGTTCTTAGGAGGAGCCGATCGCTTTTCCGCGACTTTGGCTCTCACTGAACGATCAGGCATGCACTTCTCCGTCCACGCAGACTCGCGAGGCGAGCGCGGGGTTTCTGTACATACCAAAACCGCGTTATTAACCTCTTTGAAAGGAATGATTGAATTGTGCGCCGAGAGAAGCGGCTCTCACTAATTGAGGTGCGATCTTTCAATCTAGCGCCTACTGAGGCTTCCCCGGCTTCGGCGTGGCTGGGTGCGGCGGCTGCTGGCGCTGTTGCAACTGCTGTTGCTGCTGTGTGTGTTTTTGCTGTAGTTGCTGCGTTTGTTGCTGATGCTTCTGCTCGAGCTGCTGCGTTTTTGCGTCGTCTGCTTTTTGTTTCGCCAGTTGTTGGTGTTCCTGGTCCTGCTTCGCCTGGAGTTGCTGCCGTTCCTGGTCCTGCTGAGCACTCAGCTTATCCTGCTGCTGTTGGTATTTTTTGTCCAGCTTCGGGTCCCCGGTGTTCGGAGCAGCGGGTTTTGTAGCAGGCGGAAGGTCGCGAGGATGGACAGCGGTAGTGGTGGTAGCAGGATGAGCGGCGTTTTCCTGCGCATGGGCCGGAGGCGGATTGTAGCGCCCGCCCTCTTTGGCCGCCACGACTCCCTGACCTTGAAGCTCTCCAGGCTTAGAAGTGGCAGCGATAGGTGGCTTGCCGTGATTCGCCGACGCCCGCAGCTCAGGGTTCGCGCGGGCAGCCGACACATGTTGAGTT
Source organism: uncultured Acidobacteriota bacterium (assembly GCA_963737205.1). Taxonomy (GTDB): domain Bacteria; phylum Acidobacteriota; class Terriglobia; order Acidiferrales; family UBA7541; genus Palsa-295. The sequence continues at coordinate 522,302 of CAVTRV010000002.1, forward strand.
TGAGCGGCTACAGGCGGGATATGCCTCTCATGTTCGGCGGCCTCTTCCTGAGCCGTGGGACGCGCGTCGATCCCTCCGTTGCCGCCGTTAAAGCTGACGCGCGCAACCGTAGTGTTCTCGACTACCTTCGTGTTGTAAACGTTATGGATCACCGTAACGTTCACGTTGTTTACGGTTGTGTTGTAGAAAAAGTGCCCGTTGTCCCAGCGACCGCCTTCGTACCCGTGGCCGACGTAACCGAAGCCATAGTCGATCCCGCCATAAAAGCCAATGGTCGGACCCCAATAACCCTCGTGAAAGATGAAGGCGCTACCACCCCAGCCCCAATAGGCTGGTGTCCAAAAGAAGCCAACTTCGGGGGCCTCTATCCACGTGCCGGGCACCCAGTAGTAATCGCCGATATCGTAGTCATAAGCCCAGTAGCCAGGAGTCCAGATATAACCGTCGCCGGGGCAAAGAGGCTGCTCATAGACGGGCAGCTCTGGCGGGGCGATCGTAATCGATACAGCGACTTGCGCGAATGCCGTGGCCGGTATTGCCAGCATGAAAAACGAGAGCAACATCAAACGAATAACGGCAATGATACGCATTCCATCTTCCTCCGCCAGTCATCCCTTCGTTTACCCGGTGTGGCTTTGGTGCGACGGGCTGCGTGGGTGAGAGGCACGATTTTCCGGGGCCGAGAGACGTTCAGTACGCTGTTCAAGCTATTACTTCGGCAGAGTTCTCTCTATCGGGTCCAGAGTGTAGTAACAGAAGGGGAATGTCGTATGTCCGCGATGGCCGCTGGTGGATGGATGCGTGGTGTTCTGCTAGTCCAAATTGGGTCGGCGGCGGCTCACGACTTCGCCTGTCGATGCGTCGCGGACAAAGTATTGTGCCGGCTTCTCACGAAAGAAGGCGTCGAGCTTTTCGGTGGCTTCCTCCAATGTGGCGGCTTGCGCCAACCAATACGGAGTGCCATCATCAAGTTTCCTGAAGATGTCGTATCCGAGTCCCATGCTCTCTCATTCCCCGGACGATGGTGCCAACGTGCTATTTTTTGGCGTCTCGCCGAATCAGTGGAGTTTAGAAACTGGCCTGGACTCTTTCACGATAAAACCTGCTGGACTCGTTTGTCTGTTCAAGTTTAGACAGCGAGCGACCTCTTGACCGATGTATAAGACCCTGCTGATGTCATGGAGGGGTTTGGATGAAAGCTACTAAGCGCGTAGACAGAGCTAAGGTTCTCTTCCCCACTGGGCTGCCACCATCGCAGGAGGTGGAATATGAAGCCGGTGAGACGATTTTTTCGCAGGGTGAAGAATGCACTGAAGTGCACTACCTCAGGCAGGGAGTAGTGAAGCTTACGTTAGTGTCGAAGCGAGGGAGGACCGGCATCCTTGGATTCCTCGGACGCGGCGACTTCTTTGGCGAAGGCTGCATCAGTACCCAAACATTCCACGCTGCCTCAGCGGTGGCCCTCGTGCCGAGCTTGGTGATGGTTATCGACCGAGATGAGATGTTACATACGATTCAGGACAAGCCCGCCGCCTGCAGCCAGTTCATCAACTACCTTCTGGCACGCAACCATCGGATCGAGCAGGACTTGATCGACCATCTTTTCAACTCGAGTGAAAAACGCCTCGCGCGAACACTCCTATTGCTAGCCGAGTACGACAAGGGCGATAAGGACGTGTCGCTCACGGCGAAGATCAATCAGGACACTTTGGCAGAGATGGTTGGGACGACGCGCCCTCGTGTAAATTTCTTCATGAACAAATTCCGCAAACTGGGCTTAATCCACTACAAGCGCGACGGAGTGCTGCAGGTTTATAAGTCGCTGGCAAAGATTCTGCAGGACTAGGCGCAGAAGCAAGATTTCTCCTCTTGATGACCCTACGAAGCGGTGTTCTTCGCATCGTGATAAGCGCGTTCGCCGGCGCCCGCGGCTTGTCGCAAGTGGTCCTTTGCCTCGTCGATGCCATCCTGCGCGCGGCGAGTCCAGTCCCGCGTTGCCGACAGTGCCCTGTCGAAACCTTGGTTTGCCGTGTCAACCAGGTCGTTGGCGCTTTCCTTCAAAACGTCGCGCGTATCCTGACCGGACCGTGGAGCAAACAGAATTCCGAGAGCGGCGCCTACGCCGATGCCGACAGCAAATACGGAAATCGATTCCGACCATTTATTTCCTTTGCTCATGAAGGTCCTCCGATTTGATTTTTCATGCACTCAATTCGTTATCGCCGTTTTGCTTCCTGGCGCGGGAGAAGGTCGAGGAGGAAGCTCAGATCGAGCTTCCTCCCCGGAAAGAAACTACATCCTCCCGCCGGAAGACGTGCGGCGGACCTGCTGGTCAGCCGTCGCATAGTCAGCCGAGGACTCGCCGGTGGATGAAATATCCTCCGCGCCGGTGCCTCTCATGAGGTCCTTGGCTCGCTTGACTTCGTCGGAAGTTTCGCAATGGACTGACAGCAGGATCGCACCCTTCTGCATGCGGCCCTCGTACCGCTTCGCCTCATATTCCGGAATGCCGAGGCCGATGAGTGCGCCTGTAAACCCACCGACGGCGCCACCGACGCCCACTCCCGCCAAAGCGGCCATGATCGGTCCAGCCGCGATGAGCGGACCAACGCCCGGAATAGCGAGCGCGCCAATCCCGGCCAACAAACCGAGCGCCCCTCCGAGCACGGCGCCGGAACCTGCCCCTGCGGCCGCGCCTTCTGGCGCCTTCGTAGCTTTCTCGGTTCCAATTTGCCGCGAGCCAAGATTCTCGGGAAGGAGCGCGGAGATATCGGCAGCGGGAAAGCCGGATCGAATGAACGTATCGGTCGCGTTGTCCGCGCTCGACAAGCTCGGGTAAATTCCGAATACAGCGGTCTTTTTTCCTGACATATGTTTTCTCCTTTTTTATGATTTCACGTGCGATTCAAAATCACGTCTACTGGGATTGTTTTGGCGGAGCCACTTCGATCTGGCTGGTAACGTTTGTAGCGCCTACGACGGCGGCAGCCTTCGCCTCGACATTGGCCTTTTCATCCTCCGAGCGAACAGGGCCCTTCAGCGTGACTTTGCCGTCTTGACTGATGATTTTGATATTGTGCGCGTATGTGGAAAGCGACTTGTCCTTGTAAATGGCGCTCCGAATTTGCTTCGTGATGTTGCGATCCGTGGGATTCATTTTTTGCTGGTCGGCCGTAACCGCACCATTGCTGGCGTCGCCCTGGTTGGTCTTCGTATTGTCGGCAGATTGTCGAGGAACGGGGCTCGCAACGAGGGAAATGCCGAAGAGCAGTGATGCTACCAAGAGCAAACCCTTTCCAATTTGCGCTGTGCGATCCATTTTTCGATCTCCTTTTCGACTTGCTAGTGAAACTGATCTGAACGAACGCTTTTCAATCTGCTATCCGCCGGTCCGATCCGTCTCCCAACTTGCCCAGGTTATTCCCTCAACGCAGGACAACACATCGGGTGTTCAGTTTATCTTTGGCTGAAAACCAACCGATTAACTCACGGATACCAAAACGCGATTTGAGGGTTAAGCTGAACCACAAAAAAAGCGAGACGCCCCGCTGGTTGTAAGAATGCGAAGAAAAGCGAGGCGTCTCGTACCAATCCGAAACACTCGTCTCTAAGCGCGGGTTGCCCGTCGAGCCGCTCGGCGTTCCGCGGCGTCCTCTTCGGCGGCTTCCTCGTTCAACGACCGGACAAACTCATCCGCCTGCTTTTCAGCGACGTCTTTGGCGGTGCCGTATCGCTCCTGAAGCTTGCCGACAAGCTGTTGCCGCCGTCCGTCGATCACGTCGAGATCATCGTCGGTCAACTTGCCCCACTTCTCCTTCACCCGACCCTTGTACTGCTTCCACTTACCTTCCACTTGATCCCAATTCATCGTTTCCTCCTTGAACGCCATCGCTCCAACACGATGTTGCGATATCCATAACACCGCACTAATCAGTGCTTCGGAATAGGGACTAGCCCTGAGAGAAGACGGGAGGGGTCGGGTATCCGGGGGTTCAACCTCGATAGCCAAGTAACCCAACGTCGGGACGTGAGAAATTGGCCTAGGGCAAAACCGCTTCCGTCCTACCTATGTGACTGTATGTTCTTACGCGTTCATGCGACCTAGACTTTGCTCTGTAACAGCCGGCCGCATCGAGAAAAGCGTGCGGCTATGTTTTCAGAAGTTCATAGGAGGTTCCATGTTGCAATGGGCTATCGCGTTCTTTGTGATCGCGCTTATCGCTGCGGTGTTTGGGTTCTTGGGAATCGCCGCGGCAGCGGTAGGGATCGCCAAGATTTTGTTTTTCGTTTTCCTCATTCTGTTTCTCGTGACGCTGCTCGGTGGGCTGGTGCGACGGGCTTGATGAAACGCAGCTCGGCGGATCTTGGCGGGGCAGCGAAAACGAAGGAGGACTATGAAAACGGCGTCAGTGCTTGGGTTGTTTCTTGTAATTGTTGGAGCAATTGCTCTAGCATACCAAGGCATAACCTACACCACGCACAAGAGAGTGCTGCACGTCGGTCCGATTGAAGCCACCAAGACCGAGCATAAAACGATCCCACTACCTCCGATTGTCGGAGGTCTCGCGCTCGTTGGCGGAATCGCGCTGATAGCGGCGGGCAGAAAAGAAGCTTAACCGAGTTCTCACTCCCCCGGGCCCTGGCTCGAAAGAGCAGGAAGTTTTCGAGTCGGGGCTCCCCCCTTTTATGGTCGCCAGACTCACCATCCGCATTTTTCCGGTAAAATAGGAGGCCCAACAGGCTAGCCGAGTACGATTCGGATGTTGTGAGTGGCCCCGTCGTCGGCGAGCGGAACGCTGGCTGAACCTGCGAGGATTTTCCCGTCTAACTCCGTAAGCGCCACGCCGCGCGCAACGCCCGAGGGATTCTCCACGTTGATTTTGTAAACCGCGGAGTGATATCGAAACTCGATCGAATAGGACGGCCAGCTTCGAGGAATGCAAGGATCGATGCTGAGAAACATTCCTCGCACGCGAAAACCAAGAATCCACTCCAAGCCAGCTCGATACAGCCAGCCGGCCGAACCCGTATACCAGGTCCATCCTCCGCGTCCCACATGGGGCGGCTCCGCGTAGACGTCGCCCGCAACCACATACGGCTCCACTTTGTATCGCTGCACGTTCGCGCGGGAGTTCGTGCGATTGATGGGGTTTACCATCCGGAAAAGTTCGACGGCCTTGTCGCCATCGCCCAGCGCGGCGAAGGCGATCAGTGTCCAGACGGACGCATGGGTGTACTGTCCGCCGTTCTCTCTGATCCCGGGTAAGTAGCCCTTTATGTAGCCGGGATCGTGTGGATCGTGATCGAATGGCGGAGTCAGAAGCAATACGAGTCCGTCGGGGCGCCGCACGAGTTGATTGTCGACAGCGTCCATCGCTCGCACAGCGCGGCCCCGTTCCGCGGCTCCGCTGATGATTCCCCACGATTGCGCTATGGAGTCGATACGGCATTCGGCATTTTGGGCTGAACCCAGCGGCGTTCCGTCATCGAAATAAGCGCGGCGATACCATTCGCCGTCCCATCCTTCGCGCTCAAGAGCGGCCTTGAGCGCGCTAACGTGCAAGCGCCAGGTTTCCGCGCGCTTGTGCTCGCCACGCGCGTCCGCCACTTTGGCGAACTCCCAAAGCACGGTATGCAGGAACCAACCGAGCCAGATGCTTTCTCCTTTCCCCAGCTGACCCACGCGGTTCATGCCGTCGTTCCAATCTCCGGTACCTATCAGGGGCAAGCCGTGGCTGCCGATGGAGAGACTGTGGTCCAGCGCGCGCGCACAGTGCTCGAACAGCGTCGCTCGCGTCTCTGAAACGCGCGGCTGAAAATACGATTCCTTTTGCCCGTCGAGCAGAGTGTCCCCCTCGAGAAACGGAACCAGTTCCTCCAGAACCGCTGTATCGCCTGTCGCCTCAATGAAGTTGATGACGGCGTAAGGCAGCCACACCAGGTCGTCGGATATTCTTGTGCGTATCCCCCTGCCGGAGGGCGGATGCCACCAATGCTGGACGTCGCCTTCGACGAACTGGCGAGATGCCGCGCGAAGCAAATGCTCGCGCTCCACTCCACGGTTCGCCACTCCCAGAGCGAGTACGTCCTGAAGTTGATCGCGAAAACCGTAGGCGCCGCTCAACTGATAGAACGCCGCGCGAGCCCACATGCGGCAAGACAGGGTCTGATAAAGCAGCCAACGATTGAGGAGCAAATCCATGCTCGGGTCTGGAGTTTTCACTTGCACGGTGCCCAGCATGTCGTCCCATCGGCGAGTGGTGTCGCGCAGCGCGTCGTCAAGATTGGCCGAACGGAAGCGATTCAACAACTTGCGTGCTTCATCGCGGTTCTCGGCCTGCCCAAGGAAGAAGACAATTTCGGCGCGCGCGCCAGGACGAATCTCGAGAGTGGTTTGCAGCGCCGCACAGGGATCCAAGCTGGCTCCCACCTGCTTTGAAAGGGGTCCGCCACGCGCTAATGCGGCGGGAAGTTCCGGTCCGCCATTGCGGCCCAAAAATTCAGTGCGGTCTCCAGTATAGGAATTCTGCCGCCCGCCGAGATCCGCAAATGCAATTCGCCCACCGAACTCGCCGCTCCACAGGCTTCGAGCAAACAGCGCACCGGATGCCGTATCAACCTCGGTAACAATGTAAGGCGCCGTCGCGCTACGCGAACTGCCCAGCACCCACTCGGCATAAGCTGTGACAGAGAGCCGCCGAGTGCGGCCCGAGCTATTCTGCAAGACCAGCCGGGATATCTTGATCGGATCTTCCGAAGGCACAAACTGCACGAGATCACAAACGATACCGCGAGAGCCGTGCTGGAAGCGGCTGTACCCTTGTCCGTGCCGCGCTACATAGGTGGCAGTTTCGTCGCGAATCGGGAGAGCCGCGGGACTCCAGAGTTCCCCAGTGGTCTCGTCGCGGATATAAATCGCTTCTCCTGGAACGTCGGTGACATGGTCGTTTGACCAGGGCGTGAGCTGATTCTCGTGACTATTCACCGACCAGGTGAATCCGGAACCCGACTCGGATACCAGAAACCCGAACGAAGGGTTTGCAACAACATTCACCCAAGGCTCCGGCGTACGTAGGCCCTCTCCCAATACGACCACATACTCGCGGCCGCCTTCGGCAAAACCTCCAAAGCCGTTGAAGAACTGGAGGTGCTGCTGTGGCGGCTGCACCTCCTGATTTCCTGGATTCCGGGCCTGGTGCGGCGGAGACACAGCAGGTTCTCTGTGTTGCACGCGGCCGATCTGCTCGGCCAAAGTTCCCCGCCGGCTAAGAAGGACAACTCGGGCAACGTTTTGTAGCTGAGCGCGAATCGGAGCCGGCACCAAATCGCTTCGCAACAGGAAGATCCTGCCACTTGTGGCGCTTGTATCCGGAGAAAGGCGCAATTGGCTCCCGTGTACGACCGCCTCGAGAGAGCCTTGCAGTTCCTGGACGTATGACGGCCCTTTTTCATTGATAATGACGACGTCGGCAGCAAGTTGCTTCATGCGCCAGTACTCATGTGCCCGGAGCAACTGCCGTATCAGATCCAGATTCTCGGGGTCATCGATCCGCGCGACAACGATTGGCAGGTCTCCGGAAATTCCCAATCCCCACAGAGCGGAAATATCCAGAGTGCTTTGACTAAGCACGTCCGCACCGGGCCGGAGCGACGCGTCCGTATACAGGACGGCATTGGCGAGACGCTGGAACAGGTGCGCTTCGTCCACGCTGATTCCCAGGTGATGAAGCTGGACCTGGGCCTGCGTCCACGCCAGAGTGTGGGTGCGTTCAAATATACGCGCGTCGTGATACTTGTCGGCCAGCTCCAACACCTCGTCGCGTGTAGAAGCAACGATTGTGGAATACATCAAGCGGACACTCTCGCCGGCTGGGACGCGTACTGTGCGCCGCAGGGATATAGCGGGATCGAGCACGGCGCCAACGGTGTTGGAGAGCGGCCGCCCGTCAATGACCGAGACGGGATTGCGTAGATTGCGGTCGCGTCCGAGGAACTTTGCCCGGTCTGTTTCGAATTGCAGATCGCCGATTGTCTCCGCTTCCACCGCAAGTACGTGGGCCAGCCAGACGGGAGTTTCGTCATCCGAGCGCCGGCGGCGAGTGGCCAGCAGGGCGCCGACACCAGGAACGTACTCCGTCTCGACAAACAAGTTCAAGAAAGCCGGTTGCGAAACGTCCGATGCCTGGGTCGCCAGCGACACTTCCGCGAACGAAGTCACTTGAATATCACGCGCCCGCGCCCCCATGTTCGAAATTGAGACGCGACGCACCTCGGCATCGTCTTCCGATGAAACCACCACCTCAAGAGTCGTGGTGAGTGAGCGGTCGCGGCGAAGAAACTCCGCGCGGTCTTCGTAAAAAACAGCCTCATAGGCGTCGGGTTCAGCGCAGGTCGGCTGGTAGCCGGCTGACCAGACGTTCCCGTTCTGCTCGTCGCGGAGAAAGATATACGTTCCCCAGCAATCCCGGGTCAGGTCTTCTCGCCAGCGCGTAACCGCAATATCGCGCCATCGGCTGTAACCCGAGCCTGCGGCTGTGAGCATTACGGCGTAGCGTCCGTTCGAGAGCAGTTCCGTTCTCGGCGTTGCGTCGTTCGGCGTCTTGAAACGGCGCACAACCGGTGGGATCAATTCCCGAACTTGAGCAGACGCGGATACTTCCTCAGCGCGAGGATGCGCCACCAGAACGCCGCGTGGCATGCGTTCTTGTAACAGCAATTCCGTGGCCTGCACGATCGGCTCCGCGTGAAAGCGGCTTTGCATCACGCCGTCGTGTAACGCGTTGTCAAACGCAACCAGCGACATCCCCTGGTGATGCGCCATATAAGCACGCACGACGGCGACATCCTCACCTTCCGGGAGTCGAGCGCTCGTATAGTCGAGCGCCTCGTAAAAGCCGTAGGACCCGAGGCCGCCGGCATGGGCAAGCTTGGCGAAGTTCCGCACTGCTTCGGACGGGGCGATCATGCCGGCTAGAGCAGTGGCGTAAGGGGCAATCACGAGGTCTTGGCTGAGCCCTCGCTTCAATCCCAACCCGGGAACTCCGAAGCTGGCATATTGGTATGTGAAGTCGAGATCGCGAGCGTTGTAAGCCGACTCGGAGATACCCCACGGTACACGCCGCTCGTTGCCATAACTGATCTGGCGAAGAACAACCTGCGTGTACGTCTGCCGCAGGAGGCTTTCCCCAGGCGATCGCATGACAAGGTCCGGCATAAGGTACTCAAACATGGAGCCTGACCACGAGATGAGAGCCGAGCCTCGTCCGATGGGAGTCAGGGCGCGGCCCAGGCGAAACCAATGGGCGGATGGAACGTCCCCTTTTGCGATTGCGATGAAGCTGGCGAGCCGCGCTTCCGATGCAAGCAGGTCGTAACAGTTTGGATCCAGAGTTCCATCGCTGCCGCGGTAGCCGATCGAAAAGAGCTTGCGCGTTTTATCGAAGAGAAAGCTGAAGTCCATGGCTCCGAAGAACTCTTCGGATTTCGCGACAATACCCAGTAGCCGGCGTTGCAGCGCCGTCGCTTCTTCGGCTGAACTGCGCAAGGCTCTCACCAGCGCGTCGATCCGCGCGAGCAAGTCTTGATTGGCGCGAGCGTCACGGACAAGGTTTCCGCGCAGGACGGCAAGTTCGCGAAGCGCGGCCTCAAATCGGTCCGGAGCCTCTCCGAGAGTGGGAACCGTTCGAAAGAAAGGCTCGATCGCAAGCCACTCGGGCGCCTGCTCCGCAGGCCGCTGCGCCATGACCATGATTTCAGCAGAGGACAAGCGCAGCCACGGGATCAGAATCGCGGCGTCGCGCCAGTGGCTTTCGACGGACGCCCTCGCAGCCTCGGCCCACGCGCGCGATTCAGAAGCAGGAGAATCGCCCAACTCCTGTGCCAGAGTTTGCGCTATGTCGGCGGCTGTCTGGGCGTGCTCTCTCAACTCGACAAATCGGATCGCCCAATCTGCGGCGTTCACCGGCGCGTTGCCCATCGCGTTGACCATATTCCGCGCCGCGTTTCTAAGTTGCTTCACCGTAACTGTGTGCGTGCGCTTGGTATCCGCTACTTTGCTCAGTGCTTCTTGCAGGAGGCGAACCGAGTCGCCCACACCCGCGAGAGCGCTCGATTCAACGGATGACTTCTGAATCATCTCTCGGCAACCGTTGCCAAGGGCCAACAGGTGCCCGGCAATATTTCCGCTATCCACGGACGAGACATACTTTGGATCGAGCGGTCGAAGATTGACCGTGTCATACCAGTTGTAAAAGTGCCCTCGAAACCGCTCCAACTTGCTCATCGTTTGGAACGTAGCTTCCAGCCGTTCCACCACGTCTTGCGTGCCCAGCCATCCCATGTCCCTGGCCGCGACTGTAGACAGCAAGTACAGACCAATATTTGTGGGCGAGGTGCGATGCGCGACGACGGGCTTCGGGTCCTCCTGAAAATTGTCTGGCGGAAGCCAGCAATCAGTTTTCGACACGAAATTTTCGAAGAAGCGCCACGTCCGGCGTGAGATCGAGCGAAGCGATGTTATGTCGGCTTGGGGCAGCGGCTCCGCGTCGGCTGACTTTGGCGGACGGCTGATCCATTGCGCCACCGCTGGGGCCGCGCACCACAAGACGACGAAGGGCACGGCGACATACAAAGCTTGGCGGCGCACCAGTAGAACAGCCGCAAACGCTGTCACTGCAAGCACCACGGTTCCCGCCATGCGCCGATAGATCCCGAAAATATCCAGGTCCACCCTGCGTTTTGCCTGCGCCGCCGTTACCCATTCCAGGAGGTTCCTGTGGGTTATGAATAGGCGAACCAACGTCCGGAGTATCGCGTCGGACATCAGCCATGCTTGGTACGCGAGAAACGTGACCGTTAGTCCGATTTGGGAGGCTCCAAGCGAAAGGTCGGAGAGCGCTCCGCGAATTTGACTTCTCTTGGAGACTCCGCCAAGGCGAGCATTCAACCCAGCCAGAAAAGGCAGGAGGGCGGGAAGCGAAATGGCCGCCAGAATGAACCGGGTCCACATCCACGGAGACAATCCAGGCGTCAGCCACGCGGCAATCAACGCCAAAAACATAGACGGGGCCGAAAGAGTGCGCCGCAGGTTGTCCAGCATCTTCCAGCGGCTAAGCGAGGGGATCTTGATCTTGCGCCGTTCCTCCCGCGACAGGCCGCCGCGCCCGAAAATCCACGGGATCAATTGCCAGTCTCCACGCGCCCACCGATGTTGCCTGGCAGCCGCAGCTTCGTAGTGCGACGGGAAGTCGTCGAAAAGCTCGATATCCGTTGCCAACGCGGAACGCGCGAAGATGCCCTCGAAAAGATCGTGGCTGAGCAGGGTGTTATCTTTTACTTTGCCCGCCAGGGCTTCTTCGAACGCGTCAACGTCATAGATTCCTTTGCCGGTGTACGAACCCTCGCGGAACAAATCCTGGTAGACGTCGGAGGCGGCAGATGCATACGGGTCAATGCCGCTCGGCCCGGAAAACACTCTTTGGAAAAGTGAACCCTCTCGCTCCGCCGGCAAAGAAGGAGTAATGCGGGGCTGGACAATTCCGTACCCGTCCACGACGCGTTGCTCAGCGGCGCTGAATTTCGGGAGATTCAAAGGATGTGCCATCGTCCCGATCAAACGGGATGCCGCTCCACGAGGCAAGCGAGTGTCGGCGTCGAGCGTGATCACATAGCGGATACCGGCAATTTCCTTCAGAGTGCGTCCGTCCACCGATACGAATGTCGTGCTCGTAGATCCGCGCAGAAGCTGATTCAGCTCGTGCAACTTTCCGCGCTTCCGCTCCCATCCCATCCATTTTTGCTCGCTCTCGTTCCAAACTCGTTTGCGATGGAATAGGAAGAAGCGATCGCCGCCCCCTGCCACCGGACCATGGCGTTCGTTCAAGCCTGCGATTCCTTCCGCGGCAGCGGCCAGAAGCTCATCATCGCCTTCGACCACCTGCGTAGCTGCGTCCGTCCAGTCAGACAGCAGCGCAAAGCGAAGATCGCCGTCGGAATTCGCCAGATAGTGAACTTCCAGCTGCTCCACCTGCTCCTTTATCGCGTACTGCGACGTAAGTAGAGTAGGCACTACGATGATTGCGCTCTGTTCTTTCGGCACACCGTCGCGAAAATCAAGACGCGGCAGCGTTCGCGGTCCTAGCAAGTCCGTTACCACGCGATTGATGAGCGCGATCGCAAGGTCGGAAGCAGGGATCACCGCCAGGAGACCGAACAGAACGAGGTACCGCGGGAGGACACCCAATTCTCGAGCGTGCGTTAGGGGGAACGCGAGAATAACTGCCGTGAGGACGGCGATGGTTCCGAGATAACCGGGGACTGCCGCACGTACGTAAAGCCGCAAAAGCCAGCTCCGCCAGGTTACGCGGAAGCCCAGTTCCCTTTCGAAGTCCTGGCGTCCGTGCGAGACAAGATAGAAACCGGGCTCGGTGAGCCGCTGGTCAACCGATTGCCCATTCTCCGCTGGTCTTCCGCGAGCCTTCTTTGCGCGCTGTACAGCGCGTTCGGCGATTTCGATCTCTGAATGGTCGGAACCCCGAGAAAGAGCTTCGATGGCGTGGCGATATTGGTCTCGCGTCGCGAAAGCCATTCCGCCGAAGTTGCTTCCGTTGCGAAGCACTTCATCAACAAGACTTACGCTCTCAAAAAACTCCTGCCAATCGAATGCGGACATCAGCCGCATACTCGTGATGATGTTGCGGACGGTGACGCTCATTGCCGCCTGGTCCTGATGTTCGGTACGCACGATTTCGTCAGCTGTTGACCCTTGCGCAGCGAGACGCTCGTCAAGCCAGAGAAGGATCGGGCCCACTTTCGGATCCAGGTCGCGCAATCGCTGGACGAGTTGCACCGCGAACGCGCGATCCAGTGGTTTTTTTTCGAATTTCCGCAACACAGTGGCAGTCGAAAGCACCGACCGCCCGCCGGTTCCCAGTAGACTGTCCGCAAGGGTATCGGCCTCTTGTCGCGCATCGCGGCTCTGGACGATACGCTCAGCAACACGGCGAAGGTTCTCGACCAAAACCACGCGAAGTGTGATGGCCACCGCCCACAGTTCGCCGATCGTGAGGGGTTGAACACGCTGGTAGGCAGCTACGAAGCGACGCAAGGTGTCGGGGTCAAACCGGCTGTCGGTGTGAGCCACAAATGCCCAGGCAACGCCAAAAACGCGCGGATAGCCTTTCAAGTGGCCGGAGGCAAGTTTTGGAAGCTTTTGATAGAAGCCCGCCGGCAGGTCATCCCGAATCTCGCGAAGTTGTTCTTCGACGATGTAGAAATTGTCCACCAGCCATTCGGCCGCCGGCGTGATGGCTTGCTCTCGCGAAATTGCCTGGGCCGTGGAGCGGTAATACTCAACGAGGACGCGGCCATTCTCGACGACTCGTGGAAGAAGCGGAAGACCCTCGTCGGACCTGTCGGTAACCGTCTGGGCCGCTGCAAGCGACTCAGCATGTTCCTCGAGGCGCTCGAGGCTAAAGAGCTCGGCGCGAATTGGCTCTTCGATCTCCGGGGAAGCAATGAGCGGTTGAGCCGTGGCCATGGTTGCCTTCGCTTCTTACATTACTCGATTCCCGCCGGCAGGAGTGAAACTGAATTCACACTTCGGTCCAGCGCACGCAAAGCTAACCTCTTCCGAAACGCGCAAATACCTGCAAGGATATTGGAGAATCGCTTGGACGAAGATCGGATATTGCGATAATGAAACTGAATTCGGTCTGACCCAGAATATGGTTCCCGCGGACTAACCCGCCTTGCGCATCTCGCCTTGATTCCACGAACGATTCGAGGAACCGTTGGAGTCCGTTCGCCTGTGCGATTGCTTTCGCTCGGAAAGGCTGTGCGTCCAAAGTGCGGCTCGAAGCACTCGTTCGAGATGGGCGGCGCTGTATGGAAAGGAGATGAAGTCGAAAGCGCGGATATTCAGCGCTGCAAGATAATCCTGGTATTCATCGGGGCACCCGGGAGCGCACGCGATGATCGCAGGAATTTCTATGGGCCGGGATTTCAGGAGCCTGATGACGTCGCGGTATGTGCCGTCTAGAAGCCAGAAACCACAAAAGCATGCGGAAACGTTCTCTTTCAGCAGTGCAGACCGAACTCCCTCCACCGAATTCGCCCACGCGGTCTTCGCCGAATTAGCTCCGAGAAGCGCACTCAAGCTGCTGCGAATATCAGGATCGACGCTGGCAACCAAGACAGTTGATAGTTCAGCGTCCAGAGAACTTTCGGCTGATGACCGTTCCCTTTCGAGACTTCGGATCGTCAGATCTGACGTGGGTGCCCAATTCATGTGTCGTCCTTTCAAGTTTCCCATTCGTGTTGCGAGTCAAAATTGCAGTTGGAAGGAAGAAGCGTAACAATAGCCACCTAACATCAACGTTGACCCGTCGACGGTTTTTCCGGCTCCGTTTCCGCATCCCTCCATGCGACGGCCCGCTCACGAATAGTCCTAGAACGCAGTCAATTCGACAATACAGGCAATGAGTCAGGCGGATTGCGGAACTTACTGTAGGACGTCGCTACTTTCGTGGGGAACGAGCGGCGCCCTTACGGCTCGACGATCTGGTTGCGGACGGCATACCGGACCAACTCACTTACAGTGTGTAACTGAAGCTTGCGCATGATGTTCGCACGGTGCGTCTCGGCCGTCTTCACGCTGATACAAAGAGAAGAGGCCACTTCCTTGCTGCTTTTTCCTTCGGCCAGCAGTTGGACTATTTCACGCTCGCGCGTGGTGAGCCGGTTACCGACTGTAGTCGGCGTCTCCGAGCTGCGCATTCTGCCTTCTTTGAAGTTGGTCAGCATCACTTCCGTGGCGCGAGGCGTCAGAAACGGCTTGTGATTTGCCAAAGTCTCGATCGCTATAATCAGATCGCGGTCGGAGTCCGATTTCACGATGTACCCTCGCACTCCCGCCTCAAGGATATCCCGGATGAGCTGGTCCGAGTAGTGCACCGAAAGGATCAGGATTTCGGTGTCCGGCGACTCTTTATGAATTCTCTTTGCCGCGTCCACTCCATTCAGATCGGGCATGCTGACATCCAAGATCGCGATGTCGGGCCTCAACTCCTGGGCCTTCGCGACGGCCTCGCGGCCAGTGTGCGCTTCGCCGCATATTTCCCACCCTGGATGAGATTGCAGGAGCGCCTTCACGCCTCGTCGCATGAGATCGTGATCGTCCGCAATCAGAATACGAAGTGTCTTCATTCTCGTCTCCAAGGAGCCAGGAATTGGGTTTGCGGACTTGGTAGACATAACAGGAGATCGGCTGGGCTCAGGTATGAGACGCGCACGAAGCTCCCCTCGTTTCAAAACGGAATCTTGATTGCCGATTCGCTTGTTTATCATTGGATGCCTCAGGTACACGCACGTTCCGTCAAACATTGGCGGAGTTGCTGCCGGGCGCGCAGGAATCGCGTCTTGACGGCAGACTGGGATAGGTCGAGTATTCTCGCTGCTTCCTTGGCTTTCCTCTCCTGCAGTCCCAAGGCGCAAACCACCACGCGCAGCCGCTTGCTTAACCCTTCGATTGCCTCCCAGAGAGTGTCTCTTCTTTCCGCTTTGGAATACAAGACCTCCGGGTGAGACGTCTCCTCCGCTGGAAGGGTGTCGAGCAAACTCGGCCTCTGGTCAGAGTCCGAATCCACGCAAAGATACTTGGCCTCGGAGCGCCGTCGCCGAACCCGCATCAGCGCTTCGTTCATCACGATGCGAAGCAGCCAGGTGGAAAACCGCGACCTTCCGCGAAATTGATGAATGTGCAGGAATGCGTTGAGCATGGCCTGCTGCGCGACATCCTCGGCATCTTCGCGATTGCGCGTGATCTTGAAGGCGGTGCAAAACGCCTTCCGCATATGCGGTTGCACAAGGCGACCGAAGGATTCCTCATCTCCGCCTTGAGCCCGCGTCACAAGGAGGAGCTCATTTCTCGAATCCGATCTGGAGTCTCCCGGATCGGAGGGCATGGATTCGCGGTTCCATCGAGCTCGCTGCTGCTCCAACGGTTCTCCTTCCGATAGCATTCCAGTACCTGGAATGCTCTGCGTCTGGATGAAAATCTAAGAGCGCCAATAAACGGCTGGGACGAAAACTTGCCGTCTGGCGCCAAGCAGCATCAACAGTAAACAAACTGGGAACTCTCATCCATCGGAACCATCCTGTACCTTTGTAGGGTTTTTCCTGTATTCCTTGACTAGTGATGCCGCCAAACTTCTTATTTTCAACGAGTCGCGGGGATCGAGTGGACCCGCACTGAAAAAACGCTTAATCAGGTGGAAGTGGCAGCTGGTGCAGGCGGAAACGCAGGTCAGGCATCGTTCGAGGGGCCCAATTATCCACACTTCGCGAAGCTCAAACGCTGTTGCTCCGCCTCCCCCGTTCTAGATTCGACGATTGCGGTGAGTCACTGTGGCTCGGATCGGGAACAGGTAACCCCACAAGGATCGTGGTTCCCCCCGCCCCAGACTTCACCTGCAGCCACCCCCCTAGTTGGTGGACGCGCTCGCGCATCCCCCGGATGCCAACCCCAAGTTGTCCTCCCGCACGATTCAGCCCGCCCAATGCATTCGCGGGAATGCCCTTGCCTTTGTCTGACACTTGCAACTCGACCGTTTCGGAATCCAAAACGATCCGAACGGTGGCCGATTCACTGCCCGAGTGCCGGAATATATTCGTCAGGCTCTCCTGAACAACCCTGAAGAGCGTTCTTTCCACAATATCGGGCAACCGCTCCGGGCCCAGAGACAAATCTAGATCGACCTTTATGTTGCTGCGCTGCGTGAACCCGTCGACGTACCACTCCAGTGCTGAGCGCAACCCAGAATGGTCCAGCGTTGGAGGATAGAGCAGATACGAGAGCGTCCTAGTTTCATCCGAGGCTTTCTGAGCCAAGCCAATGGCGTCCTGCAGCAGCTCAACATGAGAAGGATCGATGGCGGAGATCCTGGCGCTCACCGCGGAGAGGTGAAGCACCAGGGCGGCCAGACTCTGCCCCGTACTATCATGGAGTTCTCTCGCGATTCGCCGGCGCTCCTCATCTTGCAACTGCAGCAGCCGTGCCGATAGATTGCGGAGAGACTCTTCCGCTTCCTTGCGAGGCGTAACGTCGCGGTTGATTTCAAGAATGCCGGTTGCCCGGTCTTGCGGATCCCTCTGCAGAACTTGGCGGCTCGCGACGGTAATCCTGTGCCCGTCGCGAGTCGAATGCACGAGTTCGCCTTCCCAGTAGCCAGACGTGAAAAGCTTGCTCTGGACCTGATCGAACGGTTCGGGAAAGACAGTCTGCAGGAATTGATGCGTCACGTTGCCACACGCTTCGCCTGCCGTCCAGCCGTACATTTCCTCTGCGCCTCGGTTCCAGAAAAGAATGGCGCTGTTCAGGTCGCGAACAATGATGCCATCATGCGCGAGGTGCAGGAGTTCTGTCTGTCTCTGTGCGTCTTCGATGGCCCGTTTTTGCTCGGTGATGTCCTCCAACGCGAGCAGAATCACTTGCTCCGAGTCCTGCGCACGATGAATTCGACGCGCGTTCAGAAGCATCACTTTTTGCCCGATAGCGGGGAAGACCTGGCTGACTACGAAATTTCTCAGTTCCGTGTGCCTGGGAAGAATCTCGCTTAAGAGATGGAGCAGAGCCGGAATCTTCCATTGACCGTTACCGAGCTCTTCTAACGGCCGTTTCTCAACCTCCTCGCGAGAGACTTTGAACGTCCGGAGGAATGAGCCGTTCACCCTAATCACGCGCAAGGTCGAGTCGAGGAGCAGGATGGATTCTCGAACTGTTTCGGCCATTGCTTCCGCATACGTATGCGATGCTATGGCTTGTTTTCTTAAAAGCTCGATGAGCTTCCGAAGCTCTTCATTGTTGGCTGGTTGACCTTCACTGGCGGCTTGTATCTCTCGCCGATGGCTTCCCGCGTCAAGGCGCGCTTCAACGCCATAGCGACGCCGCTCGGTGGCGTAGAGATTCGATTCATCGCCTGATGCGGCCATCCAGTGCCTCCGGCACAGAAAGCGTGATACTCGAACCTAGATTTTTTGCGGCAAGTTCTTGCCCGGAAAGAACGGCTTGTGCTGGCTCAGGGCTTCGACGGCTGCGATGAGCCAAGTAGCCTGGGACTTCAGCAGACATCCACTCGCGCCTGCCTTCTGCGCTTCACGCAAGACTTGGGGAGAGTCATGTTGCGTGAAAATGAGCACCTCGGCGGTCGGAAGAACCTTCTTGATCTCTGGAGTTGCTTCCAGTCCGTTCATTTGCGGCATGGTGACGTCCATGATCACGACGTCTGGTTGCAACTCCTTCGCTTTGTCCACGGCTTCGGAGCCGTCCGTAGCTTCCCCCACCACTGTCCATCCCGCCCGCGTCCCGAGGAGCTTCTGCACCGCGGAGCGCACAGCCTTTTCATCATCCACGATCAAAATCTTGAGTCCCATCAGCTCCTCGATTAGCTCTATTGTACGGTTGTCTATGCGCAAATCAACGCCCAACTCGCTGTCTCCAAGATAGCGGGAGACAAGTCGCACTTGTGAAATATTACGTAACAGCTCGAGTTCTTACACATTGTCCGGGATCATTTCTTAGGCCCCTGCACGCCGGGAGCTTGTAACTATCTTTTCTTGCTTTAATTTACGAATCCTTTCCTTGGCTCCCGCTGACCGCCGAATTGCAACTCCCAAGCCGCGGCCAACAAAAGGACGCTGAAAGCAATGGCTCGGAGGAGAGCTATGAAAGCGACCTACGATATCTTCAGGAGAATCCCGGAGAGCCGGCCCGTGTGGATCGAGTCGGTGCAAGGTTTCGAAAATATCAAGGCTCGTCTGCTTCACCTGATCAACTTTCGTCCGGGAGAGTATTTCGTCTTCGATTCGACCACCGCCAGAATAACTCCTGCTAGTACCCTTCTACGTGCTTCCGGCCCGGCCACGACCGTCCCACTCGAAACAGCGTAAGAAGAGCAAGCAGCATAAGACTGATTCCCCAGTCTTTGCTGTGTGGCCAGGCCCGAAGGCTGCCGAACAGCGCCACCAGGAGCACGATCATCAAAAAGACCAGCAACATGCGCTTTCTCTACCCGCTTGACTTTCCTTGACGCTGTAGTCTCGCTTGACTATCTCCCGACACCTGCCGCCTTCGCGGATTTCTTTGCCGGCACGCCTTGTTTTTCCGAGGTGATTTGCCCGAACGCCTCGGCGTTGATTCCTTCGGAGAGTTCGGTCAGTTTTTCATTCGTTTCCTTCTCTTCTTCCAGCGTTTGTTCCAGCAACGACGCAGCTTCGGTCTCGCCCATCAGCGTGGCGTAGGCGTGAACGCAGCCGTAGGCGGCAATTTCGTAGTGCTCGACGCGCTGGGCCGCGGAGATTAGTGCAGCGTCCATCACTGCGCCTTCGTAGTCCCCCGAAAGGATCTCCGCGCCTTCGGCGACGATCCCTTCCATACCTTTGCATTTCTTGCCCTTAACAGGTTCGCCGAGGCCGCTCAACACCTGCTCAAGACGCGACGCGTGCTCTTTCGTCTGTTGGAGATGCTTCTCGAACCCATCACGTAGATCCGGAGAATTTGCGGCTTTTGCCATCTTGGGGAGGGCTTTGATCAGTTGCTGTTCGGCATTGTAAAGGTCCCGCACTTCATCGATGAAGACGTCTTTCAAGCTGTTCTCTTTCATGGACTAGTGTCTCCTGAGGTTGGTCAGCCTGCGACCAGATTCCGATGATTTCGGGCTCAGTGTAGTTGTTCGTACTCGAAACGGGCCATCAAGGGAACCCTGTAGACAGAATTCAGACTTGCCTTAGCTCGCTGCGTCTGGGCTGCGGATCAAGGATGAGGGTCAAAAGTCTGGACGCTGCGGCGGCCGCGTTAAAGATCGTTTCTAAGCGTCTTGAAAGGCCGCTTCATGCGACGCGTTGATTAGTTCGAGGGCATCCGCGAGCGAAGTGATCACCCGGTCGCTTTTCGACACACCCAGCCGTTCCTCGGCTTTGCTGGTTTCGCCAGAGAATTTCCATAACCCGATCACGATGCGGGTGTCGGCGTTTTGGCGCTTCAGTCTGCGGTAAACCGAGCGCGTCTGCACAATCGCCACTGGCGGCAGCGCGGATATGCACATGACGACGGGTTGGAGCTTACCAATCTGGCGAACCGACTCGTCCGGCGACCCCGCCGGGAGCGTTTCGATTTGACACCCGCTTTTCGCGGCGAGCTGTTCCAACATGAGTCCAACAAGTTCGTCGGCTTCGTCTCGCGCGGGCAAAGCAACAATCCTTTCTGATTCTTCCCGTTCGGCAACTTCCTTACGAGCTTGTGATTGCGCCGTCTGTTCGGACGCGGATGCCAGAGATTCGTGTTGCTGGCCCAGGTCTTCGATGATCTCACGCAGACCCTGGAAGAGAAATCTCTGATGAGATTCGTCCATCTCCGCGCGACGTCGATCCTGTGCCGCCAGAATCAGCACGGGAACAAGAACCGATTCGTAGAGTTCCAAGAGGGAGTGGCCTTCGAGATATTCCTCCGCGATTTCGCGCGATTCCTCGGAATCCGCAGCCAGGAGGCGCTGATAGATTTTCACCTCGGGAGAAAGCACGCTCTGATCTCCCAGCAGGATCGTGACAAACTCAAGATGCGGAACGTATTTCCCGAAGGCCACGAGGCAAACCGTGATTGGAGTGGATAGCAGCAATCCAACGGGACCCCACAACGTCGTCCAGAAGACCGCAGAAACAAGCACGGCTAGCGACGATATTCCGGTCTGGGATCCGTACAGAAGCGGTTCCACCACGTATGCGACCACAATTTCGATTATGACGAACAATCCGATCACGAGAAGTGGCCGCTTCCAGCCCTCAAAAACGCCCAACGCCAACAAAGTGGGGAGGGCCGCGCCGATAAGAGGTCCGATGTAAGGCACATACCTCAACAAGCCCGCCAGTACTCCCCACAGAAGCGCATTCGGAACGCCCACGAAATGAAGTCCTACCGCAATCGATGCGCCGTAAGCGAAATTTACAGCCGATTGCAGGAGCAAGTATCGGCTTACGCGGGTACCAACTTCGTCAAGCGCCTGCGTTGTCTTGCTCAGATGGCCGCGTCCTGCAAGCCGCAACAGGCGATTCCGCAGCTTTTCGCGCGCCAGCAGGATGAAGACGGCGAAGACGACCACCATCCCAGCCATCCCTATCGGTCCTATGACCGGACCTAAAAGTGAAAAGAGCGTCGGGAAGACTTCCCGCGAGGGTTCAATGACCACCGGCACTGGGCGAGGACTTGCTTTTGTCGAGAGCTCTGGCCGGGATGTCGAATTGCTTGACGAAGGTGCGGCAGGCGCAGCGAGGTCCTTTTGCAACTGAGTGATCGTGCCCGTGGCGCGATTCAAGGCGCCGTCATTCACGTGCCGAATGATCTCCAGCTTCTTCTCGATGTTGTCCTTGTAGTTCGGCAGGTCCAGTGCGACCTGGTAGAGCTGATGACCCACGATCCAAGCAAGCGCCCCAGAGCCGGCGACGAAGAGGGTGCAGACAAGGACCACGGCTGGCGCGCGGCCCACGCGACACCTCTCAAGCCACGAGACTACAGGGCTCAGAATGAAGGCCAGCAGGATCGAAAGTGACAACGGGACGAGGACCGCTCTGGCGAAGTATAGGGCTGCAAGAATCAGTATGACGCTTGCGACGGCGACGAACGCGCGGATTGTAGGGTCATCGTTTGAGCGGACCATACTTTTCTTGTTGTCGGCAGACACGAATACTGATCAATGCAGATTAAGCGGTTTGCCGGGCATCGCTGCCGCCGTGTATCGTCCGGCCCGCTTCGAAAGCAAACCCGCGCCTTGCACGATCGCGTTGATAACGTCCCGCTTGCACCACCATCCATTCAACATCCGTTGGGACGCAAGGTGACGCGATAACGTCAAAAGCGCCGAGCCGCATCGCTTCGAGATATTCGTCCCAATCACCCTGGCGCGAGGTAATTACCACGAGGGCCTTCCTCTTTGAGGAGCGTACAATTCGCAAGAGCTCACGAGGACCCCCGCCCGTTAGTTGGCGATCACAAAAAACGAGAGCAACATCTTCGTCTTCGAGTACCTGGCAGCTTTCGGCCACCGTGCCGGCGAAGATTGGGTCGAGCCCCTTAGCGCATAGGATGGCCGCAATCGCACGACGGCTTTCAAGGTCCGATGAGGCAATCAGAGCCTTCCAGTTGGAGAGCATTCTTACCTCCTACCTCCCAGCGAAAAACGGCAGCCTTATCCAGCGAACAATAGCAGGGTCCTAAAATGTCACAATCCGTTGGATCATTCACGTGCTGCGGGAATTCACTGTAGAGCTTCGCTGTGCTTTCGGGCGCGGACCCGAGGTCGGCGGACTACTAGCTCGGACTCTCGCCACAACCGAACGCCGGAAATTAGGGGGTGGCCTGCCGGACTTGGATCCGGCAGGCCGGGGGAGTTATTGCGGGGCAAAAAGGAGACTTACTTAGGCGGAAAGTCCTTGAGCATTTTTTCGACAGCCTTGTTGAGCTTGTCAGCGTTCTTGTCCGGTTTGTCTGACAGCGTGTCCGTTGCGGTTCCGCGCCAGATCACTTGTTTCGTCTTCGTGTCGAACATATCGATGACGAGCGTTCCCACCGTGTAGGTGTCCACGGTAGTCGTCACTTCGCCGCCACCAGCCCAGCGCCAGCGCCAGCCGGGAAAGCCTGTGTACCACGAGTCCAGGGTGTGCTCTTCCTGCGTGGCGCCGTTCGCCGTGATCCCCACGTCAGCGTTGTCTTGAACCATCGTCCAGCCCTTTGCGGAGAGCTGCGCGTTTACGGCATCCGTTACGCGCTGCGCCATCAGCGGATCTGCCATGTGTGGCGGACGAATCCATGTGTAGGTCTTGTAGTCGCTGAAATTGGCGTTGTGATCGTAGTCGCGGCTGATCTTCTGCGCCGACACGGCTGTTGCCAACGCGAAAAGGACGAATGAGGCCATACCGCCTTGCAACATCTTGTGCCAAATTCTCATCTTTAGTTGTCCTCCATGGTTTGCGCTACTGCCAGAATTCTTGTACTTGGCCCCTCAACTGGACGCCATGATAGAGAAATTCGTCCGATGCGGGAATCGAAGGCATCCTGTAGACGTTTAGGGGACGATTCGGTAGGAAGCTGCCGCTGCATGCGGGAGCTTCGCCTGGCATGGCATGGCACTGACGCAACGCGTTGCCTTTGCTCAGAACCACGAAGGAATAGTGAAGGGGAGCTGTTAGGGAGGGTCGCCGTCACTCGTCATCATGCAACGACGACCGAAAGTCATCCCATCGCTCGCTCAACTTTCGACGTTACTCGATTTCCCCTCTGAGCCTTCCGCTACGGATGTGTGGCGCGGTCGATGAAGCTGGCGATGTGGTTGTGCAGGTTGACGCGATCCTCGTCGTGCAGGTACATCATGTGGCCCGCGCTGTAGTAGTCGAGGCTGACGTTCTTCTGCAAATCGGGCGGCAAGCCGAGGTGCGCCATGGTGAACTCCGTCGCGAAAAACGGCGTCGCGAAATCGTAGTAGCCGTTTTCCACCTGCACCAGCAGCTTGGGGTTCGTGATCATTGCCTGCGCGAGGTCGTCGCCAACGTTCGGCGCGCCCGGGAAGAATCCGCCCCTTCCACTCGGACGGCGTGTCCACTTCCAGTTGGTGTCGCCGGCGGTGTTGTGATAGACGCGGTCCTTGCCGAATTTCAGCTCGTCATGGTTGTACTCGTTGATGAGAGCGGTATACGCGCCGCCGACCGCCGGCCCTTCGGGATCGCCCTGCGCAAACTCTTCGAGCAAATCATAGGTGTACCCTGTGAATCGCGCGTCGATGCGGCCGGTGGTGAGGCCCGCGCCGCGCTGAAGTTCGGCCATGAACTGACCCAGCTTCACGCGCAAGTCGGCCTTCATTAAGTAATCCTCACTCAGACCCGTGAAGTACGCAAGCTTCTTGGCGACGGCGGCCTTTTGGTCCGCAGGTAGCGCAGCGCCCTTAAAAAGAGCGGCGGCGTAATCGCCTTGCGCGTACTGGCGCGCCTCTTCAATGAACGTGGGCAAATCGGCGGGGCGATCCTTCAGCACCTTGTGGTACCAGGCGACGGCGGCGTAACTCGGCAAATAGAAAACGTAACAGCGATCGTCGCCAGAGCCGAACGTGATCGTCGAGAGATCGAGCACCGACGAAATCAGGACGATGCCGTTCAGATGAATCGTGAAGTGGTTCTGTAGGTAGTTGCCGAGCGCGGCAGAGCGAAACGTCCCGTAGCTTTCGCCAATCAGGAATTTCGGCGAGTTCCAGCGGTCGTTGCGGCTGAGGTAGGTATCGATGAACTGGCCAAATGCGTCGATGTCCTCGTCGATGCCCCAGAAATCCTTGTTCTCCGCCTTGCAGACGGCATGGCTGTAGCCGGTACCCATCGCGTCGATGAAGACGAGGTCGGTCTTGTCGAGCAGGCTTTCAGTGTTGTCAACGAGCTTATACGGAGCCGGAGGAGTGAACTCGCCGTCAGCCACGTGGACGCGGCGTGGCCCAAACGCACCCATATGCAGCCACATCGTGGCCGAGCCCGGCCCGCCGTTGTACAGGAACGAGACGGGGCGCAGGCTGAGATCTTTCACGTCGCTGCGCGTGTATGCCACCGAATACATCAGGCCCGTGACGTCTCCCTTATCGTTCTTGAGCTGCGTGAAGCCGGCGGTGGCCTTGTAGGGTATGGTCTGCGCGCCGAGGTGAATCGTGTGGTCGGTAGCCGACGAATCTTCTTTCGTAGCGGCCGCGTCGCAGCCTTCGGCGGGCTTTGCTTCCGGCGATTTGGCATCGCGCTCGGGTCTCTCGGACTGCTGCGCGGAAACGCGCGCTGCCGTTCCGGCCTGCATCAGTAATCCTGCGATAAAAAGACAGCAAAACTTTCTCATTGGCGTGCTTGCCCTCCCAACTATCGATAGCTCTCGTTGCCCCGCGGGATTCTATGTGGTGAGGGAAGCGGAAGTCAAAAGAACTTCGCGCGCACAACGGCACAGGGCTGTCCCTCCAATCTCCCAGGAAGAAGGCAGCCTCGGTGGAAACCGATCCGATCGACGCGCCAGCCTCACCTCACAGATAAATGACTAGAAGCTGCCTCATAAATGATGCCCGGAAGGGCGTGGCTTCAGCCCCGCCGTCACACCCGCGATGGGAAAGGGCTTCAGCCCCTGAAGCCAAGTTGTTCGATCCAACCGAGCATTTGTGAGATAGGCTCCTAATGGCTAAATGAGAAGTTCAATCCCGTGGACAGAACGACGTCGTTGTCCTTCGTCCCGATGATCGGCGGATTGGTGATGTAGCGGTCGCTGACCGTTACCTGCCAGCCGAGCCATTTCTTGATTTGCGTCACCCAGCCAGCGTCGAGCGAGAACCGGTACTCGCCCGTATCGGTCAGGTCCGGATAAAAATAGAAATGCTCATTGAGCGTTGAGGTGCTTCCGAATTTTTTCATGAAATTCTCGCCCACCGTAAGCGCCGCAAGATTCCGCTGAACGTTCGTGCTCGGGCCGCCTACCACGGTCGCGCCGCTGTACGTTTCCCGGGTGTAGTTCACGCCTCCGAGCACGTCCAAACTGGTGTTCGGGTGATTAATCAGGTGCGCTCCGAGCCCGCCGGTGTAGATTTGCTGTATGTCCAGGTCCTGAAGCCCATTGTGCGCGAAATCGCCGCTGACGAACCCGAACAGCGTGTGATTGATATTTCTGTCGTAGCGAATGCCGCCCGTAATTTCGTTTGCTGTGGTGGCCGAGACGGGCGTCCCGGTGGTGGAATAAATCGACGACAAATACAGCTTGGTTTCGTCAGAGTTGGTTTTTCGATCGGCATTGAAGCCAACGGCCAGGTTCGTGGTGTCGCTGTTGCCGCGAGCCAGGGCCAATCCCAGATTCGCGCCCCCCTTCCAGGCTTCGAGCAAGCCGGGATGCAAGCTGTTTTCGTAGGCTTGCTGCTGGTCAGGCGAGCGAATGATGGCCACATTGGAGAGCGGAACGGTCACGTCCCCCGCGTTCGCAGTGTGAACGGTGACGATTGAATCCTCAGCCGTCACCGTGCCGTTGACCGTGGCCTTGTCAGTTTTCACCACGTACAAGGCCTTGTCGGTGGCAGTTTCCTTCACCGCGGACCACTGCACTTTGATTTCTCCCGCGAAATCGGTCTTGAACGTGATTTCCTTCGCATTCGAGCTCTCAATCGTGCCGGTGAGATGGTCGCCATTTTTGAGCACGAGCGTGTCGGCAAACGTTCCGTATGCCAGCGCTACAAAGATAAAGTTAGCCGCAAGAAAGCGTGCAATGCGCATTATTCCCCTCGCTAAAGTGATTGAAATTCGTCATGGTCCACCGGGCAGGCGCGTTCGAGTGTAGCAGTGTTTCTTTTTTGCAGAAAGGACCGCATCGATCGGGCCGGGAATCGGCGTCCGCACCCAGAAGCTCTTCGCAAGCGAGCGGCACCTTCACTCAAGAAAGTTGTTCGCGGCGCTCGATTTTACCCGCGAGCGCCATTACGATATCCCTATGCTTCAACGGACCCTGTTCGCGCTTTGGCTTTTGATGTTTGCAGCGCCGGCGGCCTTGCACGCGTGCGCATGCTCCCAAGCCCCGCCCGGAAAGTGCCCCGGCTTACAGAAGGACGACGTGGTTTTTCTGGGCACGGTAACCGAAATTGCGCCTGTCCCGCGAGCGACTCCTCCCGCAGACGCCGGCGGCCAGGCGAGTGCGCTCCCGCCGGCGGCGATCTGGCGTTACCATTTTCATATCGACGAGAGGTTCGCCGGCCCTGATGCTGCCGAGATCGATGTTTTCTCCGGCGGCGATGACGGCGATTGCGGCTATCGATTCAAAAAGGGCACGCAGTATGTCGTCTTCACGCAACAGGAGACGGAAGGCCGCCTATTCGCCACGATTTGCAATGGCACGCGCCTCGCGAGCGATGGACTCGCGCTGCTGCCGCAGTTGCGCGCGATGCGCGAAGGCAAGCGCGTTGCTTCCGTCTTCGGCGTTCTGCGCCGAGCCGAGCCGCCAACGCTCGCGCTGCCCGACGATCCCGACGACCCGCTTCCCAACGTAGCGCTGAAATTGCGTTCCCAATACGACCGCTTCACCGCCACCACTGACGAGAACGGCGTCTACTCGTTTTACGACGTGCACGCCGGCGAATATCGCTATACGGCCGATCTTCCGCCGACCATGCAATTGACTAAGAGAACCCTCACCGGCCCGCTGCCGATGTTCAAGATTCCCGGCGAGGCTTGCTACGAATACAACGTGGACGCGCTCCCGACGGGGCATATTCAGGGGACGGTGCTGGGTCCGGACGGCAAGCCGCTGAGGCTGGCGTCGCTAGAACTCTTTCGCGTCGGCACGTACAACGGTTCGCGTTCAGGGTTGTGGACGTTCCAGGGCTTCAAGGGCGTCTTCGATTTCGACCACATCGGCCCGGGCGAATACATCATCGTCTACAATCGCGGTAATCGCATGAATCCGAATTCGCCGTTTCGGCGCACCTTCTATCCCGGCGCCACCGACCTGAGCGAAGCGCAGCCGATCGCGTTGAAACAGGGCCAGGATTTGGTCAAAGTGGATTTCGCGGTGAAGGATAGCTACCCGACGCGCGAACTGCGCGTTCATCTGAGCTGGAAGGATGGAAAACCGCCCGGCGCCGTGACGGTGATGGCAAAAGCCGATAAGGGCGACAACCCCTCTGCCGAAAAAATTGACGACGGCACGTACGCCTTCACTTTGATCGAGGGCGCGCATTACACATTCTCCGCGTGGGAAGATCTGGATCCCTCGCGCGCCGCCGCGTCCCGGCCGGGCAATAGCGATTGCGCCGCTCCCGCGCGCATGGACTCGGACGCGATCACGGTCGACGGAGCCGATGAAGCCACAAAGGAAATCACGCTGACGTTCGCGAGCCCGCAATGTAATCCGCAGCAGGCTCCCCAATGATGACGCTCTCGCGGTGAGGGTCAGTCCGCGGCTTTTTCCGGCGGAATCGCGGGGCCTTCGCCTTTCACGTAGTGGCCGAACCAGGCGAGGTTGCGTTCGTATCGGTCCTTAATAAACGAAGCCCGGTGAAATTCGTGGTACTGGCCCGGATACACGACGAGCAACGTCGGCACGCCCAGCCTTCTCAGGCTTTCGTACATCTGCTCGCCATTGATGATCGGAACGTTCCAGTCGACGTCGCCGCCCATCACCATTGTTGGGGTGGTGATTTTCGTGACGCGGCTGAAAGGCGAGAGCTTCTCCCATAGCGCGCGATTCTCCCACGGCAGCCCCAGCTCGATTTCCCATTCGCGAACGTACAGATCGTGGCCCCAGTTCGTGATGTAGAGAAATTCCCCCGCATCGGAAATCGCGGCTTTGAAGCGCGTGGTCTGCGTGATGATGAAATTCGTCGAGATCGCGCCGTACGAGTGGCCGCCGACGCCCAGTTTTTCGGGATCGGCAATTCCCTGCGCGACCGCATAGTCAACGATCGCCATGTCGTCCTGAAAATCCTTGTTGCCCCAGTCTGCATAGATCGCTTTGCAGAAATCCTCGCCGTAGCCGGACGAACCGCGCGGATTCGGCGTCAGCACCACGTAACCGTTGGCCGCGTAGAGCTGCGGCTGAAAATTGAACTCCGCGTAATAAGCCCACACGGGTCCGCCATGGGGTTGCAGGATCGTGGGGTAGCGCTTTCCCGGCTTGTAATCGGGCGGTTTGTACAAATAGCCGGCGACGGAAGTGCCGTCCTGGCTTTTGAAATGAACGTACTCGACGCTCGGCAAACGAATCTGCGACATCAGCGCATCGTTCGTCGTTGTGAGTCTTCGCAGCTCGCCTCCCAGAGGCAGCAGGTAGATTTCGTCCGGGCGCTCCACCGTCCCGATTTGCGCCGCGACGGACCCGTCGGCTGCAATTGAAAACGAATCCACCATCAGGCGTCCGCCGATAGGCCGAGTGATTTCGCCGCCCGTGGCTGGAATTCGCAAGACGTTCTGCGTGCCGTCATCGTCCGCGATGAAGTAAATCCACTTGCCATCCGTGGAAAAGCACGGCGAAGAAACGTTGCGATCGAGTGCGCGCGTAAGAACCTTCTGCTCGCCGCCGCTGGACGGAACGCTCGCGAGATCAAACGTGGCGTACTGAAAGAGCTTCGGGTCGAGCTGGCTGGTAAACGCAATCCATTTCCCATCCGGCGACCACGTGGGCGCGCCGTCGGTGCCGGCACCCGAGGTGACGCGAACTAGATTCTTGCCCTGGTCCGTGTTATCGGCGGCGACCACCCAGATGTTGTCGTTGAAATTGCGATCCGGATCTGCCGAGCGGTTGCTGACAAACGCAATCGAGCGTCCATCCGGCGACCAGGCCGGAGCCGTGTCGCCATAATCGCCCGAAGTGATTTGCATCATTTTGCGATCGCCGAGATTGAAAACGTAAAGGTGGGTTCGGCGGCGATCGAGATAGCCGATTTCGTCGTCCTTGAAGTGCAGACGGTCGATCACCCAGGGCCGCGGCTTGGGTTTTGGTTTGTCGTCCGCGTCCTTGTCAGCTTCCTTGTCGACTTCCTTATGATGCGCCGCTTCGAGCTCATCGGGCGTTGGGTCCTGAAGCATAAGTACAAGTCGATCGCCGGAAGGCGACCACGCGAAATCATTCACGTCCTGAATCGCGTCGGTGACCTGCTGCGCTTCTCCGCCGCTGCGGTTCAGGAGCCAAACCTGCTTCTTCCCTTCCTCACGCTCCGAGAGAAACGCGAGATATTTTCCGTCAGGACTCCAGCGCGGATGCGACGACGAGACACTCTCCGCGGTGAGCGGTATCGCTTCGCCTCCGCTCGTCGCCACCATCCAGATTCGCTCTTCGTTTTTGTCCTCTTTGAGGTTCCGTGTCTCAATCGTGTAGGCCACCCACTTCGCTTCGGGGCTAATCTGCGGTTCTGCCACTCCCTTGATCCGAAAATAATCGTCCCCCGTGAGATTTCGCTTCTGTGGCGACGCCTCCTGGGAGTTGGCCGCTAAGGAATTCGGCGCGATCGAAGGGAGCACTAGAACCGTGAGGAGCGAAACAAACGCGACGCGAAACCCGATATTCATTGACGACGGGCCTCCAAGCAAATGCGCCCCGCAAACGGCCGCGCAGCCGGGCAGTATACCAAACGCCTTTTGCGCTCCCGCGCCAAAAAGAAAAGCGGGCAGATTCGAACATCTGCCCGCTTCGGAGCTACATACTTTGCGGAGATGGGGTTAGAGATTATCTGAGAATGAAGCTGCTCAGTTGCCTTTCGCCATCGTGAGCGAGTCGACATGAATCGTGTTGCCGTCCATCGTGCCCGTCACGGTTACGTTGTGGCCTTCATGCCCGGAAGCCTTATCCTGCGGATCGAGAACGTACACTTTCTTGTCAGCAGGGTTATACAGCGCGTACTTTGCGCCGTGTTCTTTCACGCAGGTCTTCGTGCAGTCGGCCCCGGCGGCGCGGGCATCCTTCGCTCCGCACATGTCGTTGGTGATCACGCCCGACCATGTGCCCTTCTTGGCCATATCCTGTCCCGCGAGGGCCATTCCGCCCACGAAAAGAAGTGCTGCCGTGCAAAACATCAGACGCTTCACCATTTTGATTCCTCCTCAGCTGAAAACTTGTGACCGCCGCCCCGCGATACTCTGTCACTAATTTTGGCCTTTGTCCAGCATTCCCGACCGCGCGCAGGGGCTAAGCCCATTCCTTTCAGAGTAACAACCGGCGATTACCCCCATTGCCGTTGTTCCGTACCGGCACACGGGTTGACGGAGCGTGTTCTATTGCTGCTTTTGGAAACCCGCCCCAATCAGCGCGTCAACGCTCGAGTAAGCTGGCCGATGAGAAACCAGAGGGAAGACTTTGTCCCACCTGGTTCGGCGAAGGATCGTCGCGGCGAGAGGCCGTGTGTCTGTGTTGGTTCGCGCTGTCGGCATATTCTCGTTATTTTTCTTCGTCGTCCTGCCGGCCCTCGCGCAGAACGCAAATACCGACCTTACCAGCCAGAGCCTCGAAGACTTGATGAAGATCGACGTCATTTCCGCTTCCAAGAAGTCGGAGACCCTTTCGAAGGCGCCGGCCGCAATCTTCGTCACCACCGCGGAAGACATTACCCGGGGAGGGTTCTCCTCGGTGCCGGATGCGCTGCGCATGGTGCCGGGCTTATACGTAGTCCAGCAGAGTTCGCACCAATGGCTGGTCAGCGCTCGTGGCTTCAGCAACACCTTCAACGACAAAATGCTCGTCCTCATCGATGGCCGGATTGTGTATTCAACGACGTTCGGAGGCGTCTACTGGGATGTGCAGGACCCGCCCCTCGAGGATATCGACCGCATTGAGGTAATTCGCGGGCCAGGCGGCACCCTTTGGGGCGCAAACGCCGTAAACGGCGTGATCAACATCATCACCAAGGAATCAGCAAAGACGCAGGGACCGCAAGTCTCCACGTCAGCGGGTGTCAACGAGGGGTACGCAGCTCGCGTGCGCTATGGGGGAAGCGTTGGCGAGGATTTCACCTACCGTCTCTATGGAACGAGCAACTACTGGTTGCCTACCGTCAATGCAGCCGGCGCCGAAAACAACGACGTTTGGAGCATCTCGCAGGGGGGTGTGCGCTTCGATTGGACGATATCGCCAAAGGACGCCATCACTTTTGACGCAGAGGGTTATTCGGGCCGCATCGAAGATACGGACGAAATCTTCAGCCCGGTATCCCCACCCGCACCCGTCGATTACGCCACCGTGGTCAAGGGCGGTCACGTTCTGGCGCGTTGGAAACACACATACGGAGAGCGGGCGTCCACGGATGTCTTGGCTTATTGTGACTGGAATGATCGCGTCGCTGTCATCGACACGGATTACCGAACCACGTGCGACGTGGAACTACAACACAACTACGCAATCTCGAATCGGCAAACGCTGACGGTGGGCGGCGGAATCACGACCACGCAGGATACCTGGCCGTCCACGTTCACCGTGAGCTTCTTGCAGCCATCCAACCGCTACACCACCTACAGCGGCTTGATTCAGTATGACGTTACGCTGGTTCCGGACACGCTTCGCGTGATCGCGGGTTCGAAGTTCGAACACAACAGTTACACGGGCTTCGAGTATCAGCCGCAGATTCGCGCGGTCTGGACGCCCAATCAGTCGAACACGATCTGGGTGTCGGTTTCGCGCGGGGTGCGAACGCCTCCGAAAATTGATGAGGGCATTCAAGAGCGGTTCGCGCAAGTCAATCCCGACCCTCCGCCGCTCACGTTCATTCTTATCTCAGGAGCGCCGGGCACCGAATCGGAAATCCTCCACGCTTACGAACTGGGATACCGGTACGAGTGGGAGGAGAAATTCTCAGCCGACGCCGCGATCTATTACAACGGTTATGGCGACCTCACCGGCCTGGGAGCCCCCGGCGCGCCGATCGTCAACCCGTCGCCGTTCTTCATCGACATTCCCGAGGTTGTCGAAAACCAGGAGCGCGGCCAGACGCACGGACTCGAACTTTCGGTCCGCTACATACCGGTTCGTCGTTGGACAATCTTGGCGACGATCACCGAACTCCGTGGCAACTCGACACCTGGCACGGGCTTTCCCGCTGTCGCGAATAACACCAGGCAGCAAGTAAACGCTCAATCGCGTTTCGATCTGACCCGTCACCTGAATTTCGATTCCAATTGGTATCATTACAATGCCATTCCAGGAGAGGTGCCGCTTATTAATCGCGTCGATGTGGGCGTCTCCACCAATCCCTTCCATGGATTCACGTTCTCGGCGTGGGGCCGAAATCTTCAGCAAGATCGTCACTTGGAAACCGTTCCCCAGGTCTTCCTCTCGGGCGAAGTCCGCCGCTCCGTCGTTTTCAAGATTCTCTGGGAGCCAAACAAAAGCAGCGATTCGACGAAGTAGCGCGCCTCGTAAAGGCTCGATGCCAAATCGACGCGGAGCTTGGTAGTGTCCTAATACTGCGTTGATTGTGTTTTTGGGCCGGACAGCGCCGGAGTGTTGCCGTCCGAGCCCTGGAACGTATAGACTGTTTGCAGGAGACTGACATGGAAGCCGCCCGATTTATAGCCATTTTTGTAGCCATGGGTGTAGCCATATTTGCAGCCTTTTTTTGTGTGTTTATCAGTGCCTTTGATCCAAGCGGAGAACGAAGAAAAGCTGCGCGGGATAAGCGTATCGCTGAGTACAAGATGGCGGCAAGACTCCTGAGACTCAACATTTAAGCGTTCCTGAAAGCTCTCCTCAACATCTCGAGGAGTGATCGACTGGCGGCCTTTCTTTCCGAGGCCGACCAGAATTAGCAACGCACTATTAGGACACTACCCGGAGCTTCATCGCCCGCAACCGCACCGAAACCAGCACTACTTTTTACTTACGTTTTCCTCTCCTGTAACATCCCACTCGTGAAGCCTTTGGAGTTGCTCGGCCAGGCGCTTTCTCGAGACGGTACCGTCCTGAAGCTGATGCGTCGCAGCGACGAGTACATCATCCTCGCCAACGGCAAGAGCCTCATGTCGAGCCGCATGCACGGTTCGGAGGAAGCGCTGGCAACGTTCGCCTGCCGCCAGGCGTTGAAGCTAGAGCGGCCCAGCGCGCTTATCGGCGGGCTCGGTATGGGTTTCACGCTGCGCGCAACGCTCGACCTTCTCCCGCCGGACGCGACCGTTGTCGTGGCCGAGATAGTGCCCGCAGTGGTCGAGTGGAACCGCGGCCCGCTCGCACCACTGGCCGGACACCCGCTGACGGACCCGCGCGTGCGCGTCGAAATCGATGACGTCGCCGTCGCACTCGCTTCGCGCCCCGGCCAGTTCGATGCCGTACTGCTTGACGTGGACAACGGCCCCGCCGGTCTTACCGCGTCAAACAATGATTGGCTCTACGACGACCGCGGAATCGCCGCCGCCTTCGCGGCTCTCAAGATGGACGGGGTGCTGGCCGTCTGGTCGGCTCGAGAGGACCGGAAATTCGAACAACGTCTTCGCCATGGGAGGTTTGCCGTCGAAGTGGAGCACGTGCGCGGCCGCCTGAAAAAAGGCGGTCCCCGGCACACAATCTTTCTAGGTCATAAATCTCCGGGGAGATGAGATTGAAGTTGGCGCCTCGTTGGCGCAAGGCATCGTGTTGACATTGTTCCGATGCCCAGTCTACGCTCGGTTGTGTGACGGCCCAGCCATCGAGTCTGTTTCCTCCCATCGCTCTTCGCCCTCATCCGCATCTCTACGAGATCAACACCTGGGCGTGGCTTGAAGAACTTTCCGCGCGTCTCGGACGTTACATCAAGCTGGCCGACGTTCCGGACTCCGAGTGGGACATTCTCGCGCAGCGCGGCTTCAACATTATTTGGCTCATGGGCGTCTGGCAGCGCAGCGCGGAAGCGCGACGCATCGCGCTCCTGCCGGCTAACACAGGTTCGTACGCTCGCGCGCTGCCGGGATGGAAGCCGGAGGACGTTGTCGGCTCCCCTTATTCCGTCGCGCAATACACTCCCGATCCGCGCATCGGCGCGTGGGATGATCTCGATCGCGTTCGCGAAAAGCTTCGCGCGCGGGGCTTGGCGCTTTTCCTGGATTTCGTCGGCAACCACACGGCGCTCGACCACCCGTGGGTGCGTGAGCATCCCGAGTTCTACGTGCAGGGCACGCAGCAGGATTTTGATGCGGATCCCACGAGTTTTTTTCGCGTCGAAATGCCGAGAGGCCCCGTCTTTGTCGCGCTCGGCCGCGATCCTTACTTCCCTCCCTGGACGGATACGGCTCAACTCAACCACTTCAATCCGGGATTGCGCGCGGCGCTGATCAACCGGCTCGGCATCATCGCCGCGCACTGCGACGGCATTCGCTGCGACATGGCGATGCTGCAACTCAGCGACATCTTTGCGAAGGTGTGGCGTCATCTGCTCGGCGACACAAAATTGCCGGAGAAGGAATTCTGGGCGGACGCGCATGCCGCAGTGCCAAATCTGATTCTTTTCGCCGAAGCGTACTGGGGCACGGAAGAACGGCTGATGAATCTCGGGTTCGAATTCGCATATGGCAAAGACATATACGACGCCGTTCGCGATCAGAACGTCGGCGACGTGCGCTCGCGGCTCTCGACTCCGGTTGCCTACCAGAGTCATCTGGCGCGTTTCCTCGAAAACCACGACGAGCCTCGCGCCGCCGTCACTTTTGGCGAGCAGCGGTTGCCCGCGGCGGGCACGCTCCTGTCGACGCTTCCCGGGCTGCGCTTCTATCAGCAAGGTGAACTCGAGGGCCGCAAAATCCAATTGCCGGTCGCGTTGCGCGTCGCGGCTCCGGAGCCGCCGGACCCCGCGTTCCTGAATTTCTTCGAGAAGATTCTGCGCGTCACGAACGAGGACGTTTTTCACCACGGACAGTGGAATTTCCTTCCCGTGACCCCTGCGGGCGGCGACGCCACTTCCGAAAATCTCATCGGGCACGAGTGGTGGACTGACACAGCGTGGAAGATGATCGTGGTGAACCTGCTAGGCGGCGTGGCGCAGGGACTCATTCGATTGGGCGATCGCGTCTCGTCCACGAAAGAATATGTCTTCTACGATCAGCTAAACGACGTCCGCTATGCCCGCCAAGGCGCAGAACTCAGTAACACAGGTCTTTTCGTCCGCCTGGACGCTTTTCAGGCGCACCTCTTCGACATCACCGTCACGTAGGCGGAACTTTGGAACCGTAGATCGAAAACGGCCACCCGGACCCCGCTCGGTTCATCTTCAGGATATAATCACGCGCTCATGCCGCTAGCACCCGCAACTCAGCTTGGCCCGTACGAAATATTGGCGCCGCTCGGTGCCGGTGGAATGGGCGAGGTGTATCGCGCGCGCGACACGCGCCTCGACCGTACAGTCGCGATCAAAATTTTGCCGGCGCAGCTTTCTTCCGATCCTGTCCACAAGCAGCGATTCGAGCGCGAAGCGAAAGCAATCTCTAGCCTGAATCATCCCCACATTTGTGTGCTCTACGACGTTGGTCACCAGGACGGAGTCGATTACCTCGTGATGGAGTGCGTCGAAGGCGGCACGCTGGCAAAGCGGCTCGAAAAGGGGCCGCTGCCGCTCGATCAAGTGCTGAAATATGGCGCACAGATAGCCGATGGGCTCGACAAGGCACATCGCAGCGGCGTCGTGCATCGCGACCTGAAGCCCGGCAACATCATGCTCACGCCGACGGGCGCGAAGCTGCTGGATTTCGGCTTGGCCAAGCAAGTCGTCCCGCTGGGAGCCGGCGCTACGATGACCGCCGCCGCACACACACCTGCGTCATCCAGCCCCGTAACGCAAGAAGGCACGATCGTCGGCACGTTCCAATATATGTCGCCCGAACAAGTGGAAGGCAGAGACCTCGATGGGCGTAGCGACATATTTTCTTTCGGCGCAGTTCTCTATGAAATGGTGACGGGAAAATACGCCTTTGAAGGCAAAAGCCAACTGAGCGTCGCATCGGCGATCTTGGAGAAGGAACCCACGCCGATTACTACCGTAAATCCGGCATCGCCGCTTGCTCTCGATCACGTCATCCGAAAATGCCTGGCGAAAAGTCCCGATGATCGGTGGCAGAGCGCCGCCGATATCAAGCACGAACTCGACTGGATCGCACAATCGTCGTCCGACAGTTCGTCGCCGTTCGGGGCAGTTGGCAAGACCGCAAAGCGGAGAGGCGCGCTGAGCTACGCCATCGCAACGGCCGCCATTGTCGTCGCACTCGCCGTCGGAGCAGCGGTAAGTTACTTCTCCTTCGACCGGCCCACCACCGAGCCCATGGTTCGCGCGGTGCTTCCGCCACCCGCCAATGTGATGCTTTGGACGTTAGGGGACAACTCCGGCGGCACCGTGGTTTCGCACGACGGCAGAAGAGTGGCGTTTCCCGGGATGACCGATGGTAAGCAAATTCTGTTCGTGCGCTCCTTGGACACGGGAGAAGTGAAATCGCTGCCTGGCACCGAAAACGGCAAGTTTCCATTCTGGTCGCCCGACGGCAAATCTCTGGGCTTTTTCGCTGACCAGCAATTGAAGCGCATCGATATCGCTGGGGGTCCCCCAGTCAGCCTGGCTCCGGCGCAGGACGGGCGCGGCGGCAGTTGGGCAGGTGACACCATCGTGTTCTCGCCTTACATCTACGAAACGATCTATCGCGTCCCGGCGTCCGGCGGCAAGCCGGTTTCGGCGACGACGATAGATCGATCCGTGCACTCCACGCACAGATGGCCTCGTTTTCTCCCCGACGGAAAGCACTTCCTGTACTTGGCCGCCAATCACATGGCCGGCAAGGAAGAATCTTCAGGAATCTATGCGGGCAGCATCGATGGCGCTCCCGGCAAATTCATTCTCAAGACCGCCGGCAACGCCTTCTACTCCTCAGGATACCTGCTTTATTTCCGCGAAGGCAGTTTGATGGCGCAAGAATTCGATCCGGACCGGCTGGAGTTGAAAGGCGCTGCGACGCCCATCGCAGCGGTCCTTGAAGACAAAGGCAATTGGGGAGTGATGGCGTCTGCGTCCGACAATGGCGTCTTGGTATTTCAGAGTCCGGGACAAGTGAAATATCCGACGTCCTGGTTCGACTTGACCGGGCACTTGAAAGGACTGGCCCCGATCTCCGGCGAACTGCAGGATTTGCGAGTTTCTCCGGATGGGACGCGCGTGGCTACCGCGGTTTTCGATGGACCGGCGGCGGACATTTTTGTGTCTGATCTGAAGACCGGAGTCCGGACTCGCCTCACGTTCGGAGAAGACGTTTGGTTTGTTGTTTGGTCGCCCGATGGAACGAAAGTGGCGTACTCGTCGCGCGTGGCCAACACTGATAGAACCAAGATCTATGTCAAGAACGCGGACGGCAGCGGCAGCCGCGACGATCTGCTTGACTCCGGCTCGATAGACCACCCGTCCGATTGGACTCGAGATGGGCAATACTTCATTTTCGATCGTGGCGAGCTTAGCAATCAACAAATCTGGGTCATGCCGCTCAAGGGCGATCGCAAGCCCTTTCCACTTCCCAATACTTCCGGTGATGTATCGAGCGGCCGCGTTTCCCCAGACGGAAAATGGATTGCTTATGATTCAACACAATCAGGCAAGGACGGAATTTTCATAACCTCATTCCCCAAGGGAGAGGGAAAATGGGAGGTTAGTGCGGGTGGCGTGCTGGCGCCGCCTGCTGCCTGGAGCAGCGATGGGAAGGAACTCTACTTCGTTGGTGGAGGCGGAGACATGATGGCCGCCTCGATTCAGGAATCCCCCGAGAGCCTCGCAATTCAAAGCGTTCGCCCGCTGTTTCGATCCCCATTCCTTAGCGGGATGGTCCGCCAGATGTTTGACGTTAGCCCGAAAAATGGACAGGGCTTCATCGGAAGCGCTGTGCCGGATACCACCTCACTCACCCTGAATGTCATCACGAATTGGACCGCGGAGTTGAAAAGACAATAGCGTGCCGCGGTTCGCCCTTTCGCCAAAGCCGAAAGACTGAATCTCGTTGAATTGGCGGCGACCCTCCCATATCATCCCGGCGCGCCGCGCCCGATGAAAAACGCAACTTCTTCGCAACATTCCTCGCAAGCTGAGGCCAACGCGCGCCTCCGCCAAATCGGTTTTATCCCACTGCTCGCAATTTTCTACGGCTACACGGCCGGCGGACCCTTCGGTTTCGAGGACATCTTCAAAAGCTCCGGCCCCGGAATGGCCCTCGTATTCCTCACGTTCGTGCCGCTCTTCTGGAGCATTCCAATTTCCTTCGCGTC
The DNA here is from genome assembly GCA_963737205.1 of uncultured Acidobacteriota bacterium. GTDB lineage: Bacteria > Acidobacteriota > Terriglobia > Acidiferrales > UBA7541 > Palsa-295. Next base: position 561,066 of record CAVTRV010000002.1, read on the forward strand.
GGCAGAGCTCAACAGCATCCTTCCCGTCGAGGGAGGCTTTTACCGCTGGAGCCGCGCTGCCTTCGGTGATTTCTGGGGATTTCAGTGCGGCTGGTGGAACTGGACCGGAACCTTCCTGCTCAACAGCCTGTACGGCGTGCTGTTGATGGACTATCTCGCCGACTACCTCCCCTGGCTCACCGGCATTACGAAGTGGGCGGCCGCGTGCCTGGTCCTATGCCTGCTCGCGTACTTGAACGCGCGAGGAATCCAGGTGGCGGGCTGGATTTCGGTGGCGCTGCTCGTCGCGATGATGATTCCGGTGGCGTGGCTGTGCGTCGTCTCGCTTTTCCACTGGCACTACAATCCGGTGCTTCCGTTTACACCGCCGGGCAGGCCGTTCGGAAGTGTTTTCGGCCAGGGCCTCGCGCTGGCGATGTGGAATTATGCGGGATACGAACAGCTTTCCAGCGTGACGGGCGAGATGAAAAATCCGCAGAAAACTTTCGTGCGCCTTCTCGCGTGGAACACGCCGATGAACATCCTCACCTACATTCTACCGACGACTCTAGCGCTCGCCGTCCTGGGCAACTGGCAGAAGTGGGACACCGGATACATCGTCACGGCGTCTCGCCTGATCGGAGGCGAAGCGCTGGGCGCGGCGATGCTGGTGGCGTCGATCATCGGAACGCTTTCGCTATCGAACAGCACGATTCTCTACACGACGCGCATTCCCGCAACGATGGCAGAGGACGGCTATTTGCCATCGTGGCTGGGGAAAATTCATCCGCGATTCGGCACGCCGGCGCACGCGATCGGCGCGTCGGCTCTGGTTTACTGCTTGCTCGCGAAGTTCCCGGTGGAGGATCTGGTCAATATTTATATCTGGACGCGCATCGCGACGACGCTGCTCACGCTCTTCGCGGCGTGGCGAATGCGCGCCAAAGCTCCCAACGCGCCGCGAAGTTTTCGCATTCCTGGCGGTAAAGCCGGAATCGCTTACATTCTGATTTTCCCGGCGATTTTGTGCGCGATGAAGGTGTATTACAGCGAGCCGCTGGTGTGGCATTGGGCGCCGCTGCTGCTGGCGTCAGGTCCGGTCGCATACGCGATTCTGCGCTGGGGGTTTCGCTTGCGCCCCAACCCGACTACCTGAATCAGCCTCCCGGAATGTGTGATTCTGTAGCGATTAATTTCTGCGATGTGACTGAGCCACAAGGATTTAGGGAGAAATCTATCCGCGGAGTGTAGCGATCGATTTTGAGCGCGTGTCGGGCGGATTCCTGTCGGCCGTACTAGCGCGAGACTGGTACCTCACGTCGAGCACAATTTTCGACTTCGCTTGGGCCACTGCAAACGCGCTGCTTGACCGTCGCGGAGTCTCGAGCAACTTGGGCTGGCCCCCGTGGCAGATGCGCTACCTCGTAGCGCCGACTTTTTCCGAAATCGTTTTGGCTTGGAGGAACAGCAGCAAATAATCCTGTCCGCCGGCCTTCGAATCCGTGCCGGACATGTTGAATCCGCCAAACGGATGCGAGCCCACCATCGCACCGGTGCATTTGCGGTTCATATAGAGATTCCCGACGTGAAATTCCTCGCCAGCACGCTCAATCTTCTTCGGATTCTGTGAGTAGACGGCGCCCGTCAACCCGAACTCGCTGTCGTTGGCCATGGCGAGCGCTTCGTCGAAATCCTTCGCTTTCGTGACGGCGAGCACGGGCCCGAAAATCTCTTCCTGAAAAATGCGCGCCTTCGGACTCACGTCCGCGATCACAGTCGGCTCGATGAAATAACCGTCGCCGCCCGTGTGCTTTCCGCCCGTCAGCAAGCGCCCCTCTTTTTTCCCGGTGTCGATGTAGCCGAGGATCGATTTCATGGCTGCCTGGTTGATCACCGGCCCCATGAAATTCGCGGGATCTTCGCTCGGCCCCACCGTGATCTTCTTCACGCGCTCCACCAGCTTGCTCAGGAATTCGTCGTAGACCTTTTCCACCACAATTGCGCGCGAGCACGCCGAACACTTCTGCCCCTGATAGCCGAACGCCGACATCGCCACGCCTTCCACCGCCGCATCGACGTCCGCTTCATCGTCGACGATGATCGCGTCTTTGCCGCCCATTTCAAGAACGGTGCGCTTGATCCAAACCTGCCCCGGCTGCGCCTTCGACGCCTGTTCGCCGATGCGCAACCCCGCTTCTTTCGATCCCGTGAAGCCGATGAACCGCGTCTTCGGATTCGTCACCAGCGCTTCCCCCGCGGTGCTCCCGGGACCGGTAAAGAAGCTGACCACGTCGCGCGGCACACCTGCCTCATACAAAATGTCGATGAAGATCGCCGCCATCGTGGGCGAATCGCTCGACGGCTTCACAATCGCGGTGTTGCCCGTCACGATCGCCGCCACCGTCATTCCGCCCATGATCGCTGCCGCGAAATTCCACGGCGGAATAATCACGCCGACGCCAAGCGGGATGTACTTCAAATAGTTTTTTTCGCCGCGCATCGGCACGAGTTTTTGCGGGCTCGCAAGGCGCAGCGCCTCGCGGCCGTAAAACTCGCAAAAATCAATCAGCTCGGCGATGTCCGCGTCCGCCTCAGGCCACGTTTTCCCGATTTCGTAGACGAGCCAGGCATCCAGCTCGAAGCGCCGTTTACGCAGAATGTCGGCCGCCCGATAAATCGTCGCCACGCGCTCCTCGACCGGCACGCGCTTCCACCGATCGAACGCGCGGCTTGCTGCCTCGACGGCCTTGTTCGCCATCTCGACCGTGGCTTTCTGAAATACTCCAATCACTTCCTCCGGATGCGACGGATTCAGCGACTTCGTCTTCTCGATCGTGATCACCTTCTCACCCGCGATCACCAGCGGATATTCGCGGCCGAACATTCCCTTCACCTGCCGTAGCGCGTCTTCCATCGCCTTTCGGTTTTCAGGTTTGGTGAAATCGATGAACGCTTCGTTCTGAAACTCGCCGCGATGCAGCGTGGTGGCAGGTGAGGTCATGGTTTCGGGTCTCCTGGCATCGATTCCGGGTGTCATCAAACGCTTATTCTATCGAGCGGCGAGTCACTCGACAAGACGAGGCAGCTATCGGGAGCGGTCCTCGCGCTGCATCTCTTCAGTCGAGGGAAATCGGCGGTTTGATCGATTTCTCGAACGCTGGCGTTCGAGCTTGCTGACAAATGCCCGCCTCGATTCCAGCTCTTTCTCAGTGGGAACATTCTCTTTGAGCAAGCAGAGGACCTCGGCAGCAATGGACCGACGCACCTGTTTGGCTCGCTCTCGCAGTGCCTTATACAGATCGTTGGGAACGTTCGCAACGTATAGATTTGCCACCACGGCTCTCCTCAGAATGTCATAGACCTGATCTCGCGAAGTTACAAGAACGAAAAAATGGAGGGCGCAACGCGCGCGATTTCATTCGACATCGCGGAGCTAAACTTTCTGCAGGTGGAGACGGCGCGCTTTCGGGAGCGAGCCCGCTTGCCAGTCGTCGGGCTGCTCGGGCAGGGCCCAAAACTCCGGCGCGGGCCGGATGAATTCGATCCCGACCTCGGCCTTGCCCATGAACCGGGGTCCCAGGCTCGTAATGCGAGCCAGAATTTCCTTTCCAGTGTCGCGGTTCTGAACTGTCAGAAACTTGTCCTTCAATACGTCGATCGCAAGAAGGATCAGCGCGCCATGGGCGTTGACGATCAGGGCGTCCGTCTCCTCCCAAACGATCTCCTTCCGCTCGGTCTCCACTCGAACCAGAATGCGGATCCGAACGCGCAGACGACGGCTGCGCCGGCGCGATCGAGGATCGTCCGGCTTGGCGGGCAGTTTAGCTGGTGGTTTGGCTGCACTCAAGTGAGCACCGTAGGTTTCAAAGGGAATTTGCGACCGCTTAGTGGCGTCCGGCAGTGGCCGCCGCGGCAAGCGCCTGCAGGTCGGACTTCTTCAGCGCGGTCCCCATGCGAACGTACCGGCCGTCGATCGAGATCGCGAGATTCTCCATCATGGCGTCGACGATCGGTTCCCCGGGATTCGCTGCGCCTGCTCCTGTTTTCGCCTGGACCGCTGCCTTCCGAATCGATTCGCGCATCTTTTCGAAGGCGAAGCGCGACTTCAGCGCGTCGTAGGAATTGTCGAATTGCCCCTCCACGGCTATCCTCACACTGTCGCCATCCATCCAGTAGGCCATGTCCCAGCCTCGCAAGCTCTGCAAAATGTCGGCTGCGCTGGGGTTTTGGCGGGCAACAACCGGGGTCATCTGCGCGACGGCCGCCTTCGGCACGTCACCCAGAAGGAAAAACGGCGCTCCCGCCACGCGTTCCACCCGCGAACAGATATCCGCGTGCAGGTTCGGATCGGCTTCCTTTGCCGCGTCGGCAAGCATCAGCATCTCTGTGTGAGCGTCGCGCCCCAGAGTGAAGGCCAGGCGGTTCGGTCCGAGGAACATCATGGATGTCGTCTCTGGCGCAGACCTGACTCGGAACTCGTACAGATCGCCCGCATCGTAGTGCTTCATGGTGCCACCCAAGCTCGCCACATAGGAGGACACGCGCGGCTGGTCGAAGCGTCCTTCCAGCACCAGCGCGCCATTCTGACCTTCGGTGGAAGCCGCGAGCAGAATGTGGTCAAGGTCACGGTCGATGTGAAAGTTTGTGTTGGCGACGAAATCGCGATAGGCAGCCGCCTGGGGTGTCTGCTCGAAAGCGTTGAACTGCTTCGTAAAGTCAGAGGAGCGCATCGAGCTTAGGTCCGCGTAAGCCACAATATTCGCGTCAAAAGGCGCCGCGGAAAGCAGCGCGGGACAGACGCCCTTCGGGGGCGCTGGAGCGCCGCCATTCAGAACGTACCCTGCCGTCCCGATCGCCAGCAGTACCACTCCTGCCCCGATCCAGAGCCACTTCGCCATAAAGCCTCCAAGAGGTTGAGAGGATGGGCCGCAGCCTCGCCGTTGAAGCTGCTACTTGAAGGCCCTGGGCTGCCCGTTCCTACTATAAATGTCTACTACAAGTGTAGCCGACGGCGCGCCTGCCTGTGCCGCACTACCCTCGGCGCAGGTGTGCAAACAGCAACCTGTCCTTACAGCGCAGCCTCGCCTTCCCAGCAGCGGACAAAAGTATTGCCGATTAGTGACAGCGCCCTTCCCCTTTTCGCGAAGGACGTTATACTCCGCGAAAGCTTGGCGGTCGAAAGCCTCTTTATCATCAGCGCCCTCGCTGAACCGCCGGTTGCATCGTTTGGTGGAGAAATTGCCCGCCATGCGTCAGGGCGGTGGTGTGTCGGTTAGACGAAAAACTCATCTGAGGAGGCAACCCATGCGGGGTATAGGTCCGGCAGCGGTCGTTTTGTTTCTAGGTCTTTCGGGAGTCTTCAACGTTACTTCGGCGCAAAATAACAGGGTTCGCGCGAATCAGAGTGTCAGCGTCCCCAAGTCGAGCGAAGAACTGCCGGCGGATACGGGCCTGCGGGCCCATACGCACCTTCTGGTCCTCAGCCCCGGCTTCGCCAAGACTAACGGCCAGGCCGCGCCGGCGCAGGTGGGCCCGCCGTTTCCAGGGTATGCATACGAAACTCCAGCCTCCCTCGCGTGCCTCTACCATCTTGTGGGCGGCGAAGGACGAGCGTGCAATCCGAACGTGGTATCACAGAATCCGACGGGCGGAAGTCGCGTCATTGCCATCGTTGACGCCTACGACGACCCGAACGCGGCGAGCGACCTGGCCAATTTCTCGGCCCAGTTCGGCCTGCCGCCAGCGAACTTCAGCGTGGTTTACGAAAATGGCGTCGCCCCCGCGCTCGATCCAACAGGTGGCTGGGAGCTCGAGGAATCCACTGACATCGAGATGGCGCACGCAATGGCTCCGGGCGCACAAATCGTCCTCGTGGAGGCAAACTCGAACAGTGACCTGGATTTGTATACGTCAGAACTCATCGCCGGAGAGCTGGTGTCCGGGGCCGGCGGCGGCGAAGTCAGCAACAGTTGGGGTGGACTCGAGTTTGCAGACGAGACGGAGCTTGACCCCGTCTTCACATTTCCGGGAGTCGTTTACCTCGCCTCGACGGGAGACAACCCGGGAACGCAATACCCGAGCGTATCCCCGAACGTCGTAGCCGTGGGCGGCACCAGCACCAACCGCAATCCGTTTACCGGGGACTTCCTCTACGAGGGCGCTTGGACATTGACCGGCGGAGGACCCAGCTTTTACGAGCCGCGTCCAAAGTACCAAAATATCATCGAGCATCTCGCGGGGCCGTCACGCGCGACGCCAGATGTATCGCTCGACTCGAATCCCATCACGGGCGTCTGGGTGCTCGACACGAACCTCTACGGGGGCCAGCCGGGCGGATGGTTCATCGTCGGCGGCACTAGCGTGGCGGTGCAGGTGATGGGGGGGATCATCAATGCTGCCGGCCATTTCCACAATTCATCGGCGGAAGAACTCAGACAGATGTACGAACACATCTTCGACTTTGACTCGTTCAATGACATAACCCGTGACAACTGCGGTCCCTACGGCGGTTTTCTCGCGGCTCCCGGCTATGATTTCTGCACCGGCTTGGGCAGCGACCACGGTTACGAAGGCAAATAAGCAGACTCGGCGCCTCCGCTAAATCCTTGCACGAAAAGTCCCTGCCATCTCGGCGGGGACTTTTTGTTTGGGAGTCAACGCAACCCGCTCGCTCCGCCCCGGCTCATCCGATCCGCACGAGCCGACGGACTGACAGCGCCACGAGAACCGCCGTCAAACCAGTCAGCACCGCTGCATGCACGATTGGCGTGCCATCGCTTGGCGACTTCACGGCCCAGAGGACTAGTTGCTGCAGATGGTAGGTCGGCCATATGGGTCGAATCGCCCGCAGAACCTTCGGCAGAGGATAGAACAGCCCCGATAGGTGCAACATCATTTGATAGAGAATATTGACAAAGGCCGGCGCGCTTCGGCCCGTCGCTAATGTCCCGATGAACAGGCCGATAGCGCAGAATGGCAGCGAGCCCAGAATATTGATAGCCGCCACGCCAAACACTTGGCCCGCGCCGAGCGGCACATGGCCGACGGGCAGCGCCGCCACCATCGTGGCCATGATGATGGCTCCAAATGACAACGCCATCAGCATTTTCGCAACGAGATAGGCCGCCGGAGGCATAGGCAGCGCCCTCTTCAGTTTCAGCAAACCTTGTTCGCGCTCGATCGCCAAAGACACGCCGAAGCCGAACATGCCGGGGCCCATCACTCCCATCACGGCAAAAGCCGTGAACAACCACTTGGCTGCATCCGGATCGCCCTGGATGTTCTTGCCGAAAATGAGCACTCCGAAGAGAAGAAACAGCATCACGGGAAGACCCAGCAACGGTATGCCAAACGACGGCGTGCGCAACATGCGGATAGACTCGTACTTTGCTTCCGTGAGGTAAGCGCGAAAAATCTGCAAACGCGACATGGCTCCCGCGTGCGTGAACCCACTGCCTGTTTCGAAATAGGTGGAGCTCATTACGCAGCCTCCTGGGTAAGTTCGGTGAACGCTTCCGCCAGTCCGGCGCGGCGAATCTCGAGTTCGCACAGATTTTCGTCCGCGGCCAGCAATCGGCGAACCACCACTTCCGGATTGCTCGTCGCGATCAGGAGCCGCTGCTGCTCGCGGGTTACGCTTTCAACGTCGGGCCATGCGGCAATCTGGCCGAGGTCCAGGCTGGTCACGCACGTCACTCGCTTGCGAACCACGAGTGCGCGAATCTGCTGCACCGTGCCCGAAGCAATCGCGCGCCCCTTGGCCAACACCACCACCCGATCGGCCAGCGCCTCCGCTTCCTCCAGATAATGTGTTGTCAGGACGATGGAAGCGCCTTCGTCAACGAGCCGGCGCAGCATGGCCCACATTACTTCGCGCGATTGCACGTCGAGCCCCACCGTGGGCTCATCGAGGAAAAGCAGTTTCGGCCGCCCGCAAATCGCCATTGCGAATTGCGCCTGCCGCTTTTGACCTCCCGAAAGTTTCCCGTAAGGCCGATCGGCCAGAGACTCCGTGTGTGTTGATTGCATCACGCGCTCGACTGTCAACGGGTTCGGGTAGTAGCTGGCTACGAGGTCGATCTGTTCGCGCACGTGGAGCTCCGCCGCGAGAAACACTTCCTGCATCATCACGCCGATGTGCCGCCGGCCCTCGATAAGGTGCGGCGACTGGCCGAACAAGCGCGCGGAGCCGGAGTCGGGCTGCTCGAGTCCAAGCAGCAGCGATATCGCCGTGGTTTTTCCCGCGCCGTTTTGGCCGAGGACCGCCAGCAATTCGCCGGGCCGCACTTCCAGGTCAAGCGAGTCGAGCGCCACGATCTTGCCGAAGCGCTTGCTCGCGCCCGAGAGTTCCGCCAAACAGTGATCGTTCGCGTCCTGATTGTTCATACCTGTGCCTCCCGATTGTTAGAATTGCTGCGCGCCAGATTGGGCGCGGCTAGGCCGCCGTGGAGCGGAACGCCTTGTCGTTTCCAGAAGTGCGGCCCCGGCGAGCGCCGTGAGGACCGCCACGCCGAAACTGAATCCGTAGTGGAACATCTCCGCGATGGCGCCGTAGTGCGTCAGGCAATAGAGCAGCAAGAAAGATGCTTGCATCATGTTCGTTCCTTTCGCGATTCACACGGCACATTAGAAACCGTTGCCGCCGGCCCCGTTTGCTCGCGGCGAAGCAACCGGCGCAGGTGCGGCACGCAATACCAGGCGTACACGAGGGCGGCGACGCCCGTGTACATCCACAGCCACGGCCCGAACAAACCCCACATGAGCCATCCATTGGCAACTTCGGCGAGATGGCCGTATTGCGCTGCGTTTGCCATCACCAGTCCCGGGCCCTTGAAAACGAGAAAGAAGAAGATGAGGGTACCGGCGACGTTGATTGCCAGACGCATCACCGGGAGGATCCACGTCGACGCTGGGCGCGCAAGACTAATGACTCGCTGCGAGATCAAAGCCACCAGGAGCGGCAAGACCGCGATGTAAAGTTTGTGCCACGAGGGCGTGAAATTCAGATGAGCGGCGGCGCCACCCAGCAGCACGCGTGGGAAATGCGGGATCAGCAGCCACCACAAAGCAATGACACTCCACAAGATCAGTCCCGACATCGAATACCACCGCGAAATCGGTATCAGCGGCGCCAATTCCGCCGGAGGGTAGTACCAGGGCTGCGGGAATTTGCGCCGGATAAAATTCAGGATGATGAACGTAAGCGTCACACAGAAGATCTGGACCACCACCGCGAAGTAGTAATCCCGGATCGTGATGGGCGCGTGCTGGAACAGCGCGAAGGCGGTAATCGCAGCCACCGTCAGCGTCAGATTCACGCACAGGATGATCAAATACATCGGAAACAATTCGGGGCCGATCAATTCCCAGCCGAGGGACAAGCTGCGGCGGTCTTGCCGGTAACGGCGCGCCACCAGCATCGGGTCGCCATTCTCCTTGAAGATGGCCATCTGCTCGGCATCGCTCAACGGCCGGCCGAGTTCCGTGGCCTTGTCATCGATTTGCGAACGCAGATCGTCGCCCAGCTCTTTGATGATGTCGTCTGCCTGCCCTCTGGGCAGATAGCGTTTCACCGCTCTCAGGTAGCTATCGAGAAGTTCCATTTCGCGTTCCGTGCCTCCATCCATGTCAAGACTCCCTGAAAATTCCATCCAGCGACGAGTCGATGCTCTGCCATTCGGCGAACAGCGGCTTCAAAATCTGCTTTCCCTCAGGCGACAATCGGTAAAACCGCTTGTTCCGCTTGTCCTCTTCGCGCCACTCGCTCAGCAACAAGCCTTGAGTTTCCAGCCTGCGCAGAAGCGGGTAGAGCGTCCCCTCGTCGATCTCCATGCCGTGGTCGGCCAACGCCTTTCGGAGGGTGTAGCCGTACTGCTCGTTGCGAAGTGCCGCCAGAACAGCAAGAACGAGTGAGCCGCGGCGCAGTTCGAGTCGAAGGTTTTCGAGCAGGCCGTCGCTGTTAGTACCGTGCGCCATATAGTGTGTCGCACACACTGTACGGTACACAGTATAGCCTGTCAAGAGCTTTTTGCGGGCGAACAGGCGGAATCCGCGATTCCGTCGCTAAGGCGAACGGAAAGCACAGAAATGATGAGACTTATCTTCGGAGGTCTTTGAGGATTTCGCGGGCGGCATTTGCGCCGGAAGCACCCGTCAGGCCGTTCCCGGGATGCGTGCCGTTGCTGCAAAGGTACAGGCCCTGCACCGGAGTGCGGTACCGCGCCCAACCGAGCTGCGGGCGCATGGTGAAAAGCTGGTCGAGCGAAAGCTCGCCATGAAATGGATGGCCGCCCGTCAGGCCGTACTCATCCTCGAGGTCCTTGGGCGTCAGCAACTGGGCGGCGAGTATCTTCGACGCCAGGTCCGGCGCGTACGCCGAAAGAGTGCGCACAATCGTGTCTCGCAACGCGTCGCGATCTTTCGCGGACCAATCGCCCGTCTTCAATTTGTACGGCGCGAACTGCATGCAAATCGACATCACATGCTTCCCCGCCGGCGCGAGCGAAGGATCAAGGAGCGTCGGAATCATCACATCCAGATACGGCTCCGCCGACAATTCGCCGTATTTCGAATGATCGAATGCGCGCTCCAGGTAGTCGATTCCAGGGCCAATATGGATGCGCCCGCTCAGCGCTGCGGCGCCGTCGGTAGAATTCTTCAGCGCGGTAAACGAAGGCAGCGCGTCGAGCGCCAGATTCAATTTCGCGATCGTCCCCAGGCAGCGATAGTTCTGCATTTTGACGACGAAGCTCGGCGGCAGGTGAACTGGATCAAGCAGCGCGAGAAAAGTGCGGCGCGGATCAACTCCCGAGACGATCGTTTTCGCGGAAATCTCTTCCCCACTCCCGAGTGCGACGCCGATCGCGACTCCGTTTTTCACTAGGATGCGCGACACGGAGGCGACGGTGCGAATCTCCGCGCCCGCTTCTTTTGCGGCGGCCGCCATTGCTGACGTCAGCGCGCCCATTCCGCCCTTCGGCATCGCCGAATTCCCCACGGGATACGGATCGGCGGCTGCGCGCAACAACAGAAGCGCGGTCGAGCCCGCCGACCACGGTCCCATCGCCGAGCCGAAAATTCCGCGCGCTGCGACGACGGCCCGTAGCAAATCGGTTTCGAAAAACTCAGCCACAAAGTCCGCCACCGCCATCGGTCCCCAGCGCAGCAGCCGCATCATTTCCTGTCTGCCGAGGCCGCGAACCTTGCGCCCGATTTTGACCAGCTTCCAAAGGTCCTCGCTCGACGGGTTTTCGATCACCGGCGGCGTCATCTCGAGCAGCTGCTCGACGATGGCGGCGGCGCGCGCGAGACGCTCGTGAAATTCCACGTAGCTCGTGGCATCCTTCGCGGAGAACTTTTTGATCTCCTCGGCGGAGCGCTTCGTGTCCGTATACAACGTCAGCGCGCGACCGTCCGACGTCGGCGCGAAAATTCGCACCGGCGATTCGAGCTTTTGCAGGCCGTGGCGCGCGAGCTGCATATCGGTCACGATCGACGCAAGCGGAGGTCCGCCCGCGTGCGCCAGCGTGGAGCAACGGAATCCCGGATGAAACTCTTCGGTGACTGCGGCGCCGCCAACGATCGCGCGGCGTTCCAGAACTAGCGGCTTGAATCCCTTTTTCGCGAGATAAAATGCCGTGATGAGAGCGTTGTGCCCGCCGCCAATCACAATCGCGTCGTGTGTCTTCGCCATATCAATTGGAAGGGCGGGGTTTCAACCCCGCCGTATCATGCCCTACAGAACCTGTCATCCCGAGCGGAGTCCCGCGCTTTTGCATTTCGTCCCGGCGGTTTACGCCGGGACGCGCGGAACGCAGCGAGGGATCTGCTTTTGACTTTTGCTTTTCTGCCAAACCAAATCCCCGCGCGGCCGCCATCGTCAGTGCTTGCCCTTATCCTTCAGAATTTCGAGCGCAGCCAACCGTCCCGGCGCACCCATGATTCCGCCGCCGGGGTGAGTAGCCGATCCGCACATGTACAGCCTCTTGATCGGGGTGCGATAGCGCGCCCAGCCCGCCACCGGCCGCAAGAAAAAGAGCTGTTCGAGCGAAAGTTCGCCTTGAAAAATGTTGCCTTCACTCAGGCCTGTGACGCGTTCGATATCGAGAGGCGTAATCACCTGCCGTCCAATGATGATTTTCTTCAGGTTGGGCGCGTGTTCCGAAATCGTATCGATCACGGTGTCGCCAAAGGCTTCGCGCTGCTCGTCCCAGTTTCCTTTGCTCAATTTGTAGGGCGCGTACTGCACGAAGCACGACATGATGTGCTTTCCGGGCGGCGCCACCGACGGGTCGGTGAGCGTGGGAATCACGATATCGATGTACGGGCGGCGAGAAAATTCGCCGTACTTCGCCTGGTCGTACGCGCGCTCCATGTATTCGGTGGAAGGCGAGATCGACATGGCTCCGCGGAGATGACGCCCCGCGCCTGGCAGGCTGGTGAATTCCGGCAGCGCGTCGAGCGCGAGATTCACTTTGCCGGAAGAACCGCGGTATTTGTAGCGCTCGACTTCTTCGATGAAATCGCCCGGCAGCGCGCGCGATTCGATGAATTTCAAGAAGGTGAGCCGCGGATCGACGCTCGACGAAACGATCTCGGCGTGAATTTCTTCGCCGCTCTCGAGCGCCACACCCTGCGCGACGCCATTCTTGATGATGATCCGCGATACCGGCGCTTCCGTGCGGATTTCCGCTCCCGCCTCGCGCGCGGCGCCGGCGATAGCATTCGAGATCGCGCCCGTGCCTCCTCGGCTGAATCCCCACGAGCGAAACGCACCGTCAATTTCGCCCATGTAGTGGTGCAGCAAAACATACGCGGTGCCCGGCGAACGAATGCCGAGAAATGTGCCGATGATTCCCGACGCGGACATCGTCGCCTTCAGCACATCCGTCTCGAACCATTGGTCGAGAAAATCGGCCGCGCTCATGGTCATGAGCTGGACGAGGTTGTACTTGTCCTCGGCCGGAAGCGATTGAAAGCGCTTGCCGAGAAACGCCAGCTTTTTCAGGTCGCGCGGGTCCAGCGAGCTCGGGTCCGGCGGAATCATTCCGAGTATCGGCTTCACGAACCGGCACATCTGCACCATGGCCTTGCCGAATTCCTCGTAAGCCTCTGCATCCAATTTCGAATGCCGTTCGAGTTCACGCCGCGTCTTGCCATGATCGTTCACGCGCCACAGAAAATCGGCATTGGGCATTGGTGTGAACGTGCCGTCGAGCGGAAGGATCTCGAGGCCGTGGCGCGGCAGGTCGAGATCGCGAATGATCTCCGGCCGCAGCAGCGAAACCACGTAGGAGAAGACGGAAAATTTGAAGCCCGGAATGATCTCTTCGGTAACGGCCGCGCCGCCCAGAACGTGCCGCCGCTCGAGCACCACAACCTTCTTCCCCGCCCTCGCGAGATACGCCGCAGTCACAAGGCCGTTGTGGCCTCCGCCAATCACAATTGCGTCGTATCTCTTCGCCATGGAAACCGCGCCTATGCGCCTGTCATCCCGACCGGAGTCCCGCGCCTTTGCATTTCGTCCCGGCCGTTTATGCCGGGACGCGCGGGTCGGAGCGGAGGGATCTCTCTTCTCTTCGCCTCGAACGAAACCGAAGCCGTGGCATTTTACAGGTCGTCCCGCACAGCCACAAGGACGAACGCGCCCAACGCAGATACTTCGGTCGCTTCACTCCATCAGTGTTCATCTGTACCGATCCCGAGACTTGGGGATTTGGGATCAGGGTTCCAAGGTTTGGTTCATCTGTGGTCATCTGTGGTCCCAAGGTCTTGTTCTTCGTTGCTTCGTTGCTTCCTTGCCCCTGGCGCGCCGAAGCGCCTTGCGCGTAGGCGGCTCCCTGCTTCTTCGCCTCTGTGCTTCTTTGCCTCCGGACTTCCTGCCTCTAGCTACAATCGCCGTCCACCCTGTTTGAGGCGCGACGCAATCTAGCCTAATGTGTAAGCATTGGCTTTGAATCGTTCTTATCTGTGTTCATCTGTGTTCATCTGTGGTTCCCAAGGTCTTGGGTTTTCCTTGCCTCCCTGTCTCCTTGCCTGCCGCCTCCTCCTGCTATAAAGGTCTATCTTCGCCCTCCCCTGGCCCCTCGCTCTCGCCCCTCGCCCCTTGCTTCACGCCTCCTGCTATAATCGCCGCCGCAAAATACAGGAGCACCCGTGCCCATAGGAACCGCCGTCCACGACCGAACTTCGAAATTGTGCGAAAGCCTGAACTACCGCGAGTGGTCAGGCTACTACGCGGTGAGCGTCTACGAGACCCATCACGAGCACGAATACAACGCGATTCGCAACGCGGCTGCGCTGATCGACGTAACGCCGCTCTACAAATATCTCGTAAGCGGAAAGGATGCGACGAAGCTCGTCAACCGCGTCATCACCCGCGACATCAACAAAGTCGCGATCGGCCAGGTGATCTACTGCTGCTGGTGCGACGAGCAAGGCAAAGTGATCGACGATGGCACCATCTCGCGTCTCGGCGAGAATCTTTACCGTTGGACGGCCGCCGACCCCAGCATGCGCTGGTTTCATCAGAACGCGCTCGGCCTCGACGTCGAGATCGAAGATATTTCCGACAAGGTCGCGGCGCTCGCGCTGCAAGGCCCCACTTCCGCGCGCTTGCTCACGCAAGCCGCCGAAGCCGACATCGCGAATCTGAAATATTTTCGCGTCACGCGCGGCAAAATTGCCGGTGTGGAAGTGGATATCTCGCGCACGGGCTACACGGGCGACCTCGGCTATGAAATCTGGATTGCGTGGAACGACGCGCCGCGCGTGTGGGACGCGCTCTTCGAACACGGACGTCAGTTCGATTTGCACGCTGCGGGAATGCTCGCGTTAGATGTGGCGCGCATCGAGGCCGGACTGATCCTGATCGAGGTCGACTATTTCAGCAGCAAGAAGGCCATGATCGACTCACAGAAATACTCGCCGTATGAAATCGGTCTTGGGCGACTCGTCGACCTGAAAAAGGAACACTTCATCGGACGCGCGGCTCTCGAAGAAGAAAACCGCCGCGGCCCAAACCGCCTCCTGGCGGGCCTCGACATCAATTGGGACGATGTCGAGCGCCTGTATGACGCGGTCGGCCTCGCGCCGCAGGTGGCTAGCACAGCTTCGCGCGTGGCCGTGCCGGTGTATCGCGGCGGATTGCAGATCGGCAAAGCCACGTCCACCACGTGGTCGCCGACGCTGAAGAAAATGATCGCGCTCGCCACCTTGAATCGCGAGCACGCCGCGCCCGGCACGGAGCTGCAGATGGAGCTTACCGTCGAAGCCGCGCGGCACAAGGTCCGCGCAATCGTCCGCGAACTTCCCTTCTTCAATCCACCTCGAAAAACCGCCACGCCCGTAACCTAGAGAAATAGCGCTATGACGCCCTATTCATGGCCGCGCGTCGCGATCACTCGGCGCGTAAAGCCTCGACGGGATCAACGGCTGCTGCGCGGCGCGACGGGAGGTAGCTCGAGAGCGCTGCCGTTGCAATCAGAGCGACGCTCACGGCGCCATATGTGACGGGGTCGCCGGGGCTCACGTGGAACAGCAATGACGACATCAGCCGCACCGCCGCGATCGCTACGGCCAGCCCGCAAACAACGCCTCCCACCGCCAGCCACAGTCCCTGCCGAACGAACATCCCCGTGAGTTCCTTCTGTTGCGCTCCGAGCGCCATACGAATCCCGATCTCGCGCGTCCGCTGCGACACCGAGTACGCAATCACGCCATAAAGCCCCACGGTGCCGAGCAGCAACGCCATGCCCCCGGCAATGCCCAGCATCACGAGAGTGAACGAAGTCCTGGCCATCGACTTCGTGTAGAAGTAATCGAGAGTGCGAACATTTGCGAGCGGAAGATTGGGATCGACCGACCATACGGCTTCGCGAACCTCTTTCATCAGGCTTTCAGAGCCGGCGCGCGAGCTTCGAATGGCGAAACACATGCCCCGCCGAATCTCCACGTCTTCACTCTCGAACCGGTTCATGAAGATGGGCCAATATACCGCTGTGGGTGCTTCCTGATTCATGCCATCGTCGTGAACGTCGCCAACGACGCCGATGATCTCGCGCCAATCGTCCTTCGAGCTCACTCGGATTCGCTTGCCGAGGGCGCTCGCCGGATCATGCCAATACTCGCGGGCGAAATTCTCTGAAACGAGAGCGATCGGAAGCCTGTTGTAAGTGTCGGCCCACGTCAAATTGCGGCCGGCAATGAGCGGAATTCCAAGCGTCTCGAAGGCTTCGGGTGAGACGAACTTGAACCGGCGAAGGGGAGGAATTTCGCTTTCGGCATAGGCTCGATCCTGTGCAAACACGGGATCGGTCCAACGATTTCCATCCATGGGAACGGAACTTATGAGAGCGGCCGAAGAGACGCCTGGAATTGCGGCGATCTTTCGCAGGATGGCTTCCTGCATGCGGACTACTGGCTCGGCATCTCGGACCTCCGCCTCGGGAATACTAAGAACGAACGTTTCAATCTCGGCGGGTTTGACGAAGCCAGGGTTGACGTGCGTCAACGCTCGAAACGTGCGAATCATCAGCCCCGAGCATATCAGCAGCACGAACGCGAGTCCCACCTGCACGACCACGAGTGTATTCCGCACGCGGTGCCGCTCCCGGCTTTGGCTGAGCGTGCGCCCGCCTTCGCGGAGGCCCGTCGCCGCACGCGCCCCTGCATACTTCAGCACCGGAATCGAACCAAACAGTAGACTGGCAAGCAACGAAACGGCCAGCGTGAATAAGAGAACCGGTAGATCGATGCCGATTTCGTCGATGCGCGGCAGGCCCGCAGGCGCCATGGCAATCAGCAGGCGCAATGCGCCGTAGGCAAGCCCCAGTCCCAGCACACAACCCATCAAGCCGATGATCAAGCTCTCGAGCAGCAACTCTGCCGCGATGCGGCCGCGGCTGGCGCCCAAAGCGGTGCGAATTGCGAGTTCCTGCTGGCGCCCTTCAGCGCGAACCAGAAGCAAGTTCGCAACATTCGCGCACGCAATCAGCAGCACCATGCCGATACTGCCCATCAGAACCCACAGAAGCTTGCCGACGTCGCCGACTACGTCGCGTTTCAGCGGGCGCAAGTTTGGGGCGATCCCAGCGTGCTTGAACAGCTCGAGGCTGAATCCTGGTGGCGGCGGGAAACTGCGCATCACAATCGGGAGCATGCGAGCCACGTCAGCGCTGGCCTGCGCCAGCGTTACTCCCGGCTTGAGCCTTGCGATGCCGTCGTAGCTGAAGTTGCCCAGATGGGTTTTATTGCGGTCGAACCGAGAGGGCAGAATAAGTGGCGACTCTTCCCAGTTTAGAAAGTGAAATTTCTTCGGCATGACGCCAATGATCTGATGAGGCCTGCCATCGATCGTAATGTTGCGCCCGATGACGGATGGATCGGCGCCAAATTTGCGTTCCCAGTAGCCGTACGTCAGCATCACGGTTTCCGGGCTTCCAGGAGTATCGTCGGCGTTGCTAAGCCACCGTCCCAGCATCGGCGGCACACCCAAAATCGGAAGGATGCCATCCGTGACATCAAGAACTCGAACCTGTTCGGGTTCCGCTACGCCCGTTACGCTGACGGAATCGCCATGGTACAGGCCAATATCCTGGAAAGTGCGGCTTTGCTCGCGATAGATGAAGTAGTCCGAAGGCGAAAGGTCCAGATCCTTGATATTGACGCCCGGAGCGGTTTCCCACACACCTATCAGTTCGTCGGGGTGGGGGTACGGCAACGGTTTCAGCAGGACGCTTTCGAGTACGGTGAAAATAGCCGTGTTCGCGCCAATGCCTACCGCAAGCGTAATCAGCGTGATGGCGGTGAACATCGGAGCGCGCCGAAGCCTGCGAAGAATCTGCCTGAATTGGTCGCTCACTGAACCCATGTTCTCTCCTCGCGGGCCGCATTCGCCGTTCCAAAGTAAGATACGTTCATGTGTCTCGAGAAGTTCCCGGAAACGTGGTCGTGCGGCGAACGCGCGTCCAAGGTTCGCCCCGATGCATGGGACCCGCGAAGAATCTCTGGTACCTTTATAGAGGAGTCCGCAAAGGGGGATTGAATGTCGTTTCGATACCGCGGCGCTACGTTAGCGGCGCTGATCGCGTTCGCAATTGGGATTGCTGCCGCCGAAACTGTCCGCGCGCAAACGCCGCCCGGCACAATCCGCCTCACCGTCGATGCTTCGCAGGCTCCGCAAAAAATTCTGCACGCGCACGAGCAGATTCCGGTGCAGACCGGCGCGCTGACGCTGTACTACCCTGAATGGATTCCCGGCGAACACATGCCCGACGGCCCGATCATCAACGTCGCCGGAATGAAGTTCAGCGCCGCCGGGAAGACGATTCCGTGGCGCCGCGATCTGGTAGACATGTTCGCGATTCATCTCGACGTGCCGCCTGGCGCGAATTCCCTCGATGTGGATCTCGATTTTCTTTTGTCCGCTCCCGCGTCAGGTTTCTCCGCAGGCGCGTCTGCCACGGCCTCCCTCGATGTCTTGAGCTGGAACACGGTTTTGCTCTATCCCAAAGGCTACGCCGTTCGCGATTTGGTTTTCCTGCCGAGCCTGAAGATCCCCACCGGCTGGGAATTTGGCACCGCCCTCCCCGGCCCGAAACGCAACCGGCGACACGATCGACTTTGCCGCCGTCCCGCTCAACACCCTCGTTGACTCGCCTGTGCTCATGGGCCGGTACTTCCATAAGATCCAGCTCACACCGGGCCAGAATCCGCCTCATGAAATGGACATCGCCGCAGACAGCCAGGCGGCTCTCGCGATGAGTCCGGAGATGGAATTGGATTTCCGCCAGCTCGTCGCCGAAACAGGCGCGCTTTTCGGCGTGCGTCACTATCGCGATTACCATTTTCTGGTCACTCTCAGCGACGACGTGGCCCACTTCGGCCTCGAGCATCATGAATCCAGCGACGACCGCACGTCCGAGCGCAGCCTGATCGACGAATCCGAGAAAATTCAATTCGCGCGGGCTGCTTCCGCACGAATTCGTGCACTCGTGGAACGGCAAGTACCGCCGCCCGCTGGGCCTCGCGACACCGGATTACCAGCAACCCATGAAGGACGACCTGCTCTGGGTCTACGAAGGATTGACCGAATATCTCGGCAACGTTCTCACGGCGAGGAGCGGCCTGCTCACTCCCGAGCAATCACGCGAAGCGCTCGCGTACCTGGTTGCAACTTACGAGCACCGTCCGGGACGCGACTGGCGCCCCCTGCAAGACACGGCGGACGCGGCGCCGTTCCTTTACAACGCCGGAACCGACTGGGCCAACTGGCGGCGCGGCACCGACTTCTACGAAGAAGGTGAGTTGCTCTGGCTCGACGTGGACACCACGATACGCCGCCTGACCAACGACCAGAAATCGATGAACGATTTCTGCAAGGCTTTCTACGCCGGACCCGCCGGCGAGCCCGCGCTGAACACATATACGTTCGATGATGTGGTCGCGGCGCTGAACGGAATCGCGCCCTACGACTGGAACGGATTTCTTCGCTCGCACCTCGATTCTCTGCCGCCGCGCACGCCACTCGAAGCCGTCGAAAATGGCGGATGGAAGATCTACTACAATGAGGAGCCAAACCAGATCCAAACCAACACGGAAATCGTCTCTCGTATCGTAGACCTGAGCGCTTCTATTGGTCTCGGCATCACCGCGGATGGTTCCGTGTATGACGTTATTCACGGCGGCCCTGCGTACCAGGCCGGGATCGGTCCCGGAATGAGAATTGTGGCCGTCGAGGGCGGACAGTTTTCGCCCGAAGCGCTGCGCGCAGCCGTGGACGCGGCAAAAAATTCGGCGGCGCCGATTCACTTGCTCGTTTCAAACGGCGCACAATATCAAACCTACGCCGTCGACTATCGCGGCGGCGTCCAGTACCCGCATCTCGAGCGCAACAATAGTCGCCCCGACTACCTGGGCGAGATCCTGCATCCGCTCGCGCAAGCGGTTCCGATGGACGCGCAAAACACGGGCAAGTGAGAACGCAACTTTTCATGCTGGGACGCACTCGCGCACCGTTTTGTCATCTCGAATCCCCGCGTCTTCTGCGGGGTGAGGGAACTGCTTTTCGATTTCGGAGGCCACTTCACTTGGGGTCTCGACAGAGCCATCTCCTCCCATGAAACTCACGCTCCATGCCGCCTTCGGAGTTCTGTTTCTGGTTCTGGGCGTCGTTGCGCTCATTCATCCGAATTTCTTGCTGTCTGCGAAGAAAGTGACGATCGCGGATCAGAGAGTGATCGAAACGCGCAGAATCATTTCGATCCCGCGCCTCGCGAGCGGCATCGAAGTGGTCCTCGGCATCGGCCTGATTTTCTTCGGCTCGCGCAAGCCGTCGCGATGATCGGGACTCACGACTCCGGACAATTCAGGGAAAAAGTCCGGTTTTTAGGGGGTCGGAGCTTCAGCTCCGACATTAAAGCTCGCTTTTTCATAAGGGGTTTTAACCGCTGAGGCCACGCTTTTGACTTTTTCCGCAGGCCTCTTCAGTAGCCTTCGTGCTCTTCGGAATCCGCGCTGCTGACTTTCCCTGCGAAGCTCCGGTAGACGAATACGGTGTATCCGCTCGCGAGCGCCATTCCGATCGCCCACCAGATCAGGCCAATCTTCAGGCCATATTCGCCGGCTTTTGCGTTCGCTACTGTAAGTGCGAAGGCGGGATTCGTGCTGGCCGGTAGCACGCTTGGATAAACGCTGAAAACCACGCTCGTGAGCATTCCGACTATATAAGCGCACGAACAACCAAACGCAGTCGCGTCCTGGCGTCCAATCGTCCATTTCATTCCGAGCAGCCCAGCAATCGCCAGGACGGGAAAAACGTATCCCCACACCTGGATCCGAAAATTCGCGAAGAGCTCGGGAAACATGATGAACGTCACCAGCGTCAGCGCTACGGTCAAGAACGCAACGAGCCACCAAATCGCCGAAGCGCTCCGCACCGCGCGCGAATACAACTCGCCTTCCGTCTTCAAGCCGAGCCACGTGGCGCCGTGCAACGTCAGAACAGCCAGCGCCACAACACCGACCAGCACGGTGTACCAGTCGAGAATTCCGGTCTCGCCCGACGGCACGAAATTCGTCCACAACGGTTCGAAGAAGCGGCCGTTCGCGTCAAGCGGCACGCCGCGAACCACGTTGCCAAGTGCGGCGCCGTAGAAAACTGCGAGCAGAATGCTTGCCACCGAGAACACCCCATCCCACAAAGTCGCCCAAATAGGCTGCGAGATGTGGCCGCGAAATTCGAGTGAGATTCCGCGCAGAATCAGCAGCCACAGAACCATCATCAGCGGCAGATAGAATCCGCTGAAGCCCGACGCGTACAGCGAGGGAAACGCGAAATAAAGCGTGCCGCCGGCCGCGATCAGCCACACTTCATTCCCATCCCAAACGGGACCAATCGAACGCATCAGGATTCGCCGCTCCGTATCGGTCCGGCCAAGCCAGAGATGAAGGATGCCCACGCCGATGTCGAATCCGTCGAGAACCACATAGCCGGCCAGCATGATGGCCACCAGGCAGAACCAGACTGTTCCCATCGTTTCCTCTTTCGATCCGAATCAGGCTGCCGTCGACGCCGCTTCCGCCTGACCCGGCGCAGGGCCGCGATCGATTTCCCGGTACACCAGATACAAAAACAAAATGCCAAGAATCATGTACATCCCCAGAAATCCGAGCAGCGTGAACCACGCGCTTCCCGCGGAGACGAGCGGCGAAACGCCCGCGCTCGTTCGCATCAGCCCGTAAATCAGCCACGGCTGGCGGCCCACTTCCGCCGTGATCCATCCCGCCGTGTTCGCGATGAACGGGAACGGCAGCGCGAGCATCAGCACCCACAGCATCATTTTCGAACCGTACAGTGTTCCCCGAAATAGTTTCCACGCAGCAATCACAAGAATCGCGATGAAGACCGTGCCCAGTCCCACCATGATGTGGTAGCTGAAGTACAGCAGCTCGATGTTGTCCGGCCAATCCGACCGCGGGAAACTATCGAGGCCGTCCACCTTGGCCGACCAGACGCGATACGTGAGGAAGCTCAAAGCGTCCGGCACCACAATCGGATTATCCAGTCGCTGATTCTTCACGTCCGGCTGGCCCAGGATCGCAAGCGGCGCGCCGCCCTGCGTTTGAAACAGGCCTTCCATCGCGGCGAGCGTCGGTTTCTGATACCTCGAGATCATCAAGCCCTGTTTGTCGCCCGTGGGAGAAAGCTGCATGCACGCCGCGATCACGCCCACGATCACGGCCGTGCGAACGAACAATTTCCCCTGTTCCACGTGGACGCCCGAGAGCAAGTAGTACGCGCCGATGGCCGCCATCACGAAGCAGCCCGTTTGCACCGCGCCAAGCATCGTGTGCGCGTATTGCCAGAGCGCCCACGGGTTCAGCACGAGCCCCCAAAAGCTTTGCAGGCCAAACGATCCGTCGCTCGCCAGCGAATATCCCACCGGATGTTGCATCCAGGCGTCGGTCGCCACAATCAGGTAACCGGAGAGCCACGATCCGATAAACATCATCAGCGACGAAAACCAATGCCCTCGCGGGCCAAGCCGCTTCTCGCCGAACAAAAACAGCCCGAGAAACGACGACTCCAGAAAAAATGAAAACACGCCCTCCATCGCCAGCGTCTGGCCGATCACTCCGCCCGCGGCTCGCGAAAACTCCGACCAGTTCGTGCCGAACTGAAATTCCATCGGGATTCCGGTGACCACTCCCAGCGCGAAGCTGATCCCAAAAATTCGGCCCCAGAAACGGGCCGCGCGATTGTACAAATCGTCGCCCGTTCGCAGCGCGAGCGTCTTCAGGATTAGGATCAGCAGCGCGAGGCCCATCGTCAGCTGTGGAAAAATGTAGTGAAACGTAATGGTGAAGGCAAACTGCAGCCGGTGCACCGCGAGTGCGTTCCCCATGGCCCCTCCACTCGGCACGAACGATATAGCGCGCATCCCCCCGATGCAATCGCAAAGACATTTGACCCAATCGCAAAGAGCCGAGGTCCGCGCCTTGAGGTTTAAACGTAGCGCCGCGGTCTTCAGCCTGCCCGCCCTGGCGGGCGCGGCATCTTCGCTTCGGCCGAGCGGAGCACGGCCTAAAATCAGTCCGGGGAGGTTCGCGCCTTAAGGTTTAAACGTAGCGCCGCGCTTCAGCGCGGCATCTTGGTTTTGTGTCAGCCCCGGACCTTCAGTCCGGAGAGGGTGGCCTCTTGCCCTGACGCAGGAAGGGTTAGGCCACCCGAAAGAAGCCACAAAAAAATAATTTAAAGGGGCTTCAGCCCCTGGGATAGCGCGGGCTTTAGCCCTGGGAATTTGGGCACGGCTTTAGAGTCTGTGTGACAACGCGAGTCCGGGGAGGTTCGCGCCTTAAGGTTTAAACGTAGCGCCGCGCTTCAGCGCGGCATCTTCGCTGCCCGCGCGGGAAGTAAGTATTAACTCGCTGTCGATTTCCTTGCGATAGACCGGGGTGACTTCAAACCAACCAATCCCATCATCCCGATTACTAGCATCCACAGGGTTCCGGGTTCCGGCATTGTCGGGGGCGACGATGTGCCGGCGGTGGTGAATTGCGCGGCGAAGGAGGACGTGACCGTGCCACCGGTGCCGATGGTCTCCAGCAAGCCCTGGAAACTCTCGTTTGATAGCGGGATCGTGAATACGCCATTAATCGGGACACTGTTGCCCGTGAGGCTGTCCCACTCAGTTCCCGAAATAACGAACGAAGCCACCGAACTCGCGTTTGATAGATTTGTCAGGTCAAGCGGGGATTGAGCGGGTACACTTGGCGTGCATATCTGCCCAGCCGCTGGAGGCGTCGATGTGCAACCCGCTGCGCCGTCCACTCCCGGTTCGAGGAACGTCAATGTAACGGTGATGTTTGGAGCGGCCGCGAACGTCATAAAGTCCGGCACGTCAAGCGAGCCGGTCGCGTCGGGAGGGTTCGTAATATTGTCGATCCCACCCATCGTCCCCTCCAAAGTCGCGAAACCACCTTGCTGCGAAGAGGCAGGGCTGTTTATGGAGAATTGGCCGCCAGCGAACGCGATGCTGCCAAGGGATATTTCAACCGTGCCTGTTACGTTCAGAACGCCTGTTATCGTACTTGCTGACGCGGCCAAGGGAAGGCCCAGCATGGCTAGCAAAGCGAACGCCAAGATAGTTTTTTTCATTTTCAATCGACCTATAAATTCCCTTTCCGCGGAGACGCCCGGAATGGTAACACAGGCTATCTCGATTGCAACCGTTTTTGGCCGCGTTACCCGTTTGGCGAGGGAGCATGGAGCCGCCCCGTAACGTGCGCCGAATTGTGTGCAGATAGTACCGATTAGGATTCACCTCCGATCTTTGTTTTCAGCGAGTTAGGCGGGTTTCTATTATTCGGGTGTACCGAATAGAAATTCCAAAAGCTGGCTTCAGGGGCTGAAGCCCTGAGGAATGCGAGCCGCTTACGGCGGGGTTGAAACCCCGCCCTCCTAAAACTGATTTCCATCGCATTCGCCCTTCGCCGGGGTTGCCCTTCCTGCGTCAGGGTAAAAAACCCCGCCCTCCTGAAATTGATTTCCATCGCATTCGCCTTTCGCCGGGGTTGCCCTTCCTGCGTCAGGGTAAAAAGCCCCGCCGTCCTGAAATTGAAGCCCATCGCATTCACCTTTCTGTGGTCCCGGTCGGCTCGACCGTGATTTCGCGTCCCGGCGGAAGCGAGGGCGCGGGGTACGGTTCGCGCTGGATGATTATGCGGCGAGGGGGTTCGATCCATCGGCCGCGGTCGTCGAGGCAGCTGTAGGCGCGGACGGCTCGGATGATGCTGTCGGCGGAAGGCGCACAGGCTGAAGATTCCTCCATGATATTTTCCAGGACGTGGCGCATGGCGCGGGCGCGCTGCTCGAAGAGGCCGACAGCGTGGGCGTGGCGGTAGACGCTGGTCCGGCTGGGGAGCTTGAATTCGCGGAATATGTCGCATGCGCGCTGCCACTGGAGGAAGGCTTCCTCGATGGCTTCGCGGTCCGGGTGGCGGCAGATGGAGCAGAGGCGCTCGTGGCGCCCCGGATCGGCGGGGTCGGCGGGATAGTGTTTGGGGAACCTTCTCGCATCGAGGAGGTCGCTGCGAGGAGCACTTTGGGCGGCGCGGAGTTCGGCGGCTTCTATCCTCGCTTCCTCGCGGTCGCTCAGTTCGGCTTCGAGAACATTTTCCGCGGCCTCCATTTCGTCGTCTTTTTCCGGGGCCTCCGTTTCGTCGTCTTCGTCGAGATCTTCTGTGTCTTGGTCTTCCATTTCGGGGGCTTGGGGGATTTCGGCTTGGGCGGTTTGGATCGTTTTGGGTTGTGTTTCGGGAAGAAGTTCGGTGGCTGGCGCCTTTGGCGGTGCGTATTCTTGCTTAGGCGATGTCGGTATTTCTACTGACGCTGATTGCCTCCGTATTTCTGCGGATACGCGAGCCGAAGGGGTGCGGCGGTCGTTTGTTTGGAGCGATGCCAGGCTGCGGCGGAGGGCGGCCGAGTTGGGCCCGTTGTCGTCGAGTGGGGACCTGCGTGAGGTCCTGAATGGGTGCATGGGCGACATTTTGCGTCCTTTGTTTGGTTTATGGTTCCTACTTCTTGTCCTTCTAGTCTCTGGTACGAATCATAAAAACGGGGAATGGTAGCATACTTCTAACGTTTAGTCAAGAGTAACTATTACATGGTTCTGGGAGTACTGAGAGAGAGGACGAACAGGGTCGGAGAATGACGGTGGCAACGAGCGCGCCGAGAAAAACAAAGACGCGCCCTTGCTCCCGAAGTCTCGGGACATCGAAGGGCTGCGGCACCCCGAACTTCAACTGCTTCAACCAAGAGCAACCGCAACTTCAAGCCGGAGGCAAAGGGCCGGCCACCCGCCGGGTGGAGTTGTCGGTCTCGGTTTATTGGTTGAGCCGGGGCTTGCGATCAGAGTGTTCGCCGACAACAAATAAAAACGGAAGGCTTGGGGCACCCGGCCAGCCACCCGCCCCTACAACGTCATCTAATCGGCCAAACCGGAGGGGACGAGTGTCCATCGTCTCTCACGGGCACGGTATACGGTGAACGAGGTGCGTCAGGATGGAATAGGCTATGACGAGATTCAAAAGGTTGAAAAGCAGAAACCGATTGTATGCCGTGGGCGATGTCCGCCAGCCCCTCCACGCCCCCGCCGTTTTGATTCCCAGCCATGCCCCGATGAAGACGTACTGCCCGACAACGATTAGGATGGGATACGCAGCAAGCTCGATGAACCCGATCAGAGTGGGGAGGAACAAGTCGCTGTGCTTCCGCAATCGGAAGCTGAAGAAATTGTCCCAATAAAGGCTCCAGTAGCTCTTACCCTTTTCCGCCTCACCAAATTTATAGCCCTCTCCGGCACTGTCGTATTTGAAAGCCGACGCCTTGAATAGGCTCTGGAAGGCTCTGATCGCGATCGTGATTGCCAGGCAAATGAGGAGATAGCAACACCATGGTGTCGTTAGCTGCCATCTCCCGACCAGTGCATTACAAAATACATCCGTCGATTTCGGTGGCTCCATGCTAGCGTGGATAGTACGTGACCAATCCGGAAGAGGCAAGACACGAGAAGGGCTGGCCCATGGATCCTAACGTTTCGTTACGGGGTGGGGCCAGCCGGGGACCAACCCTTGAGCATCTACCGGAAATCCGGGATCAATTTTCTTGTACCATTCTGGGCGTCTAAGTTCTCCTGTGTCTACATAAATGGCTTGCCGCCATTTTCCGTTTACTTTTTTGGCTGAATAATATTCGACCCAAATTCCGTTAAACGCGTTAAACACTATGTTTAAGTTTAGCTCTTCCCCGCTGCTAGGGTATGGGAACGATCCCATGAAGGTGGAGTCTGTCGCGAAATCTGGAATCTGAATATGCGCTTCGCTGAGTTGGCCAGCTTGAGACATCGCAACGAAGGCGTCTAAGGTCCCGGCCCGAATGCCTGGCTGCAATTTCTGCATTTCTTCGCCGAACATCGTTTGATTTTCGATGGTGACCCTCCTGAATCTGAGGGGATATTTTCCGACTTTTATGATGTCCATGCCGAACCCATTGAG
Source organism: uncultured Acidobacteriota bacterium (assembly GCA_963737205.1). Classification (GTDB taxonomy): domain Bacteria; phylum Acidobacteriota; class Terriglobia; order Acidiferrales; family UBA7541; genus Palsa-295. The sequence continues at coordinate 588,099 of CAVTRV010000002.1, forward strand.
GGCCGGCTCCAAGGACAAATAACAGAAAGTATCTCCCCCGGTAACCATATTGGTCGCGTTGTTTACGCTGTCCATCGTAGCCTTAAAGTTTGTGTCGCTGTCGGTGATCGCGCCCTGTATCCCATTAGCAATTGCTTGAAACTTTGTGTTTTCTTGTTCCCGTCTGGAGGCTTCGTCCAACGCAAAGTCTCTCCTGTCTTTGTCAATGGCGTGACTTTCAGTAAGAACTAGCATGACTATTAGAACGAAATAGATGGCCTTGTGGATGGGCCGCATTGCTGCGAACACCATTAAAGCTGCGCAGGCCGCGAGGGCGAGCACGGCCTTGTTGGGAGGGGGCGGGTTCCAATGCCAATACAGGAGGCAGGCCCCTACAACAGCTTGTAAGCCGAAGTGGAACCAGTGGGAGACTGGTTTCTTTTCCTCCCCGGAGTCGCCTTTCCACATGAACCGCACGAAAGAAAACATTCTCGTCTTGCCGAGAGACGCCACCTGGATCAATTCGGGGTATATGCGTGCTGCGAATGATTGTTTGACCGTAATAGCAAGTCGACGCAGGGCTTGATGTATCGGGCGCATGTCGTTCGATAATATACCCGTCTTGCGTGAAGTATTAATGGTGCGCTCGTAACGGCCAGCGGCGGATCGGGCCAAGCGCGGGTGGCACAGCCTTAAGCCTTTGATTTTCGGGGTGCCGCAGTCCTTCGACGTTGGAATCAAAACAGGTTTCAGGTGTCGGGTTTCAGGTTTCAGGGGCGAAGCGGGGATCAGGTGTCGGGTTTCAGGTTTCAGATTGGCCCGGGTCCGTCGCGCGTTTTCGTCTACCTCCTCTAACTGCGAGAGAAAGGCTGCCGCGTTAAAGCACGGCGCTACGTTTAAACCTTCACCAAGTGTCGCACCTACGGCGCTCGCGATTTTTCTTCCTAGTTTTCCCAGCCCTTACGGGCTGGGCTAACTTGTTGCGCGCCTCCGGCGCTGGAAAGAGCACGGCGGCGAGCTTGGCCCAAACTTCGTTTTTGGTTGGGTGCCGCGCCCGCCACGGCGGGCAGGCTCTACGGCGCTTGGATTTTCCTTTTCAGCTTTCCCAGCCCTTACGGGCCGGGCTAACTTGTTGCGCTCCTCCGCGCTGGAAAGGGCACGGCACGGTACACGACCAGCGCCGTAGGCGCGGCATAAGTTAGCCCAGCGCGTAAGCGTTGGGTCCATGATATATAGAGCCTCCCGAGCGCCGTAGGCGCGACACATGCCTCACACGTATTCCCAAAACGTGGTTCATGTTGTGTTCAGCACCAAAGAGCGGCGCAAAGCCATCTCAAAAGAATTTCAACCGCGAATGTGGGCCTATGCTGGCCGGCGTTTGCCATAAGCTCGGTATACTCGCTCACGCCGTGGGCGGCATGGACGATCACATTCATCTCCTCATGCAAGTCCCGCCATCGTTGCCAATCGCCAAGGCGGTTCTTGCGATCAAATCGAACTCTTCACGATGGGCGAAGGAGGAGGGCCACAAATTCGCGTGGCAGCAAGGATACGCGGCGTTCAGCGTGAGCGCTTCCCTTGTTCCAACGGTCATTCAATACATACAAAATCAGGAAGCGCATCATAGGAAGATGAGTTTCGAGGAGGAATTTATTGCCTTGTTGAAGAAGCACGGCGTGGAGTTCGATCCGAGATTCGTTTTTGGTTAGCCTGAGTGTGTCGCACCTACGGTGCTTTTGATTTTCGTTTTCAGTTTCCCCAGCCCTTACGGGCTGGGCTAACTTGTGACGCGCCTACGGCGCTTTAGTTCGTCTCGGACCCGACGCAGTTCTTGACGCGTTACGCACGATTTGTGGGTCTCTTTATTTTTCCGCGCATTCGGCGTCCATCTCCTCCCATGGGCCTGCCGCCCAGCGTACAATGCTCGCCGCTGGCAGAGACTATCGCTTCGGAGGAAGCATGAACGCAAGAATTCGGTTCGTCGCGATTGCGATTGGCGTCGCAATCTTCGCGGCCTGGTGCTCAGTTTCCACGCCAGCGCAGGCGCCGCAGCGGCACGCCATCACGTTCAAGGATCTGATCTCGATGCATCGCGTGGGCGATCCCCAGATCTCGCCCGACGGCCAGTGGATCGCCTATGACGTGGCCACGCCCGATCTCGAAGCGAATCACACGACGCACAACATCTGGATCGTTCCCGCCGCGGGCGGCGAATCGCGGCAGATCACGCGTGGCGGAAGCGACGAGCGGCCGCGCTGGTCGCCGGACGGGAAGAAACTTGCGTTCCTCTCGTCACGCGGCGGCGCCACTCAGGTCTATTCGATCGCGCTGGAGGGCGGCGAAGCCAGCCGCGTCACTTCCCTGTCCACGGGCGCGGACAACGAATTGTGGTCACCCGACGGAAAATGGATCGCGTTCGTCTCCAACGTTTTCCCTGATTGCAAAGACGACGACTGCAATTCGAAGCGCGCCGCCGAGGTGGAGAAAAACAAGGTGAAGGCGCACGTCTACGAGAAATCGCTCTACCGCCATTGGACCGCTTGGTGGGACGGCACGCGCAGCCACCTGTTCATCGTGGCTGCCAGCGGAGGAACGCCGCGCGACCTGACGCCCGGTGCGAATTACGATGTGCCGCCGTTCAATCTCGGCGAGCCCGAAGCGATTGCCTTCTCGCCCGACAGCCAGGAACTCGCCTTTACCGCTAACACCGATAAGGACGAGGCGCTGAGCACGAACGGCGATCTGTTTACCGTTCCCGTTTCGGGCGCGAGCGAACCCAAGCGCATCACCACAAATCCGGCGGACGATTGGGGTCCGGCATATTCGCCCGACGGAAAATGGATTGCCTATCGCGCGCAGTTGCAGCCCGGCTACGAAAGCGATCGCTGGCGCCTGATGCTTTACGACCGCAAAAGCTTCAAGCTGATCAATCTGACCGAGAGATTCGACGACAACGTCGACGAGTTCGCGTGGTCGCCGGATAGCAAGACGATCTACTTCGTGACCACGCAAAAAGCGATGAACCCCGTCTACGCGATTGGGACGAATCCAGGCGGTTCGCCGAAACCCGTTATCGCGACGGGCGCCAACGGCGAAATTGCGGTCAGCCGCGACGGCCGCAGCCTCGTTTTCACGCGAAGCAGCTTGACGATGCCGGCGGAAATTTTTGCCGCGGATTCCGACGGCGCCAATGTGCGCCAGATTACCCATCAGAATGCCGCCATCCTTGCGCAGCTCGAACTTCCCGCCGCGGAGGCCTTCTGGTTCGAGGTCGCCGACAAAACGCAAATCGAAGGTCTGCTGCTTCGCCCGCCGGGCTTCGACGCGTCGAAAAAGTACCCGCTGCTGCTTCTGATTCACGGCGGGCCGCAGGGAGAATGGGGCGACGCCTGGGGCTATCGCTGGAATCCGCAGGTGATGGCCGCGCCGGGATACGTCGTGTTGATGATCAATCCGCGGGGCTCGTTCGGATACGGCGCTAAATTCACGGAACAAATCAGCCGCGATTGGGGCGGAAAAGTCTACACGGACCTGATGGATGGCGTCGACGCAGCAGTGGCGAAATATCCTTTCATCGCCGCGTCGCGACTGGCTGCCGCGGGCGGCTCATACGGCGGCTACATGATCGACTGGATTGCTACGCACACGGGCGGCTTCAAGTGTCTCATCAGCCACGCAGGCCCTTACGACCTGACCTCCATGTATGGGACTGAAGAATTGTGGTTTCCCGATTGGGAATATGGAGGCCCCCCGTGGGCGAGTGCGGACTACAAGAAATGGTCGCCAAGCGAATTTGGCGCGGCGCTGGGCAAATACAAGACGCCGACGCTCGTCATCGGCGGCGAACTCGATTTTCGCGTGCCCTACACCCAGGACCTGGAATTCTACAATTCGCTGCAGCGCCAGGGAGTGCCTTCGAAGCTCGTGATCTTTCCCGACGAAGGCCACTGGGTGCTCAAACCTCAAAACAGCGAATTCTGGTACAAAACTTTTCTCGATTGGCTCGCGACGTACCTGAAGTAAGCCGCGGCTGCGGCTGCTTCAGCGCAAAAAAAAAGGGCGGGACTGAGCCCGCCCCTCTCTCTTGGCTGTTCGTGTTTAGCTCGTGGGAATTTTGACTGCCTGAGTTTTTCCGCCGAAGTCCACTTCGACGATTTTGTTGTTGTCCACCACCACAGTCGTGGTTTCGGGTTTATTGGGGTTCTGAACCCACTGCACCGGAACGTGCGCCACCACTTTCCCATCCTGGTTGGTGACCTGAAGCTCCGTTGCGTTGTCCTTGACCTTCAATTGGTAGTCGCCTTGCTTGAGTTGGGTCCCGGCAATTGTGGTTGTGCCGTCTGAATAGAATGCGACTGAATCGGAGTGGGCTGCCCAAACGGGAACAGACAGAGCAAGAAGAGCGAGCCCACCTAAGAATTGCTTCGCGTGTAGACGCATAGTTGTACTTCCTCCTGTGAAATTGAGCTGGGTTACCCGAGGAAAACTAAGCAGGCCTGCCAAGTCCCTGTGGGTGAGTGTCGCGCGGCTGCTTCAATCACCGTGCGATTGCTCATATATTGAGATGTGGCGCTTTGCCGCCAGGTTTCAGAAATCTGAGGAAATTATTTGCGGGGATTTGGCCGCTTTTCCGGGCGTTTATTCATTCAAGATGACCGGTACGATCTTCTCCATCCGCGCAGCTGCTTGACGAAGCTCGCGGTTGACAACGGCGCGATCCGGTGCGAATCTTTCGCCATTACTAATTCCCTCGGAGGGCTCCGATGCAGCCATCGAGGCGACACTGTCTCTATGCATCGCTCGCGCTGCTGGTGTTTTGCGCCGCGGCGCAGCGAACGTTTGCTGAAACTCTGACGATCACCAGCTCCCCTCCCGGCGCCACCGTCGAGATCAATGGCGTGGTCGTGGGCGTCACTCCCTACGTTGCCAAGTTTCCCAGCGGATACTTTCACAAGACCCATACGGTTTTTGGCACGCGTCTTGAACACGGCATGCTGGCGCGAGTCTACAAGGACGGCTATAGCGTTCAGGAGATCGAGTTGACCGAAGGGCCCTTCGACTGGGTTGGGCTCAACGGCCGCAACCATGGCCGCTATTGGCTCTTCAAGACGGATCAAATCAAGGTGTCACTCGATGCAGCTTCGGCAGTATTCAGAGGAACCGTTAGCACGAGCGCGCTCGGCGGCGCAAGGGTTGACCTCCGGCCCGAGATACCCGTCGAGACCGTAGTTGAAAGGGCTACTCCCGCCGTCGTCCTCCTTGCCGGGACGACGAAGCAAGGCTCAGGTTTCTTCGTAACCGACACCGGGGTTATCGCAACCAACGCACACGTGGCTCGCGGTGAATCGTCCTTGATTGTTGAATGCCACGGAAGGGGCAAACTCCCGGGAAAAGTGGTTTACGTCGACCCTCGATTCGATCTCGCGCTCGTTAAAGTGGATGGCAACAATTTTCCCTACTTGCCGTTGGCCGCGGTGTCGCAGATTCGTCCCGGCCAAACCGTAATCGCGATTGGGAACCCCGCAATGGGCATGGCTGATACCGTGACAAAGGGCATCGTTAGTGCCGTCGGACCAGACAGGGAGGCCGGGAGCGGCACTTGGATTCAAACCGACGCCGCGATCAATCCTGGCAACAGCGGAGGGCCACTGCTGAATACGCGCGGCGAGGTCGTAGGACTAAACACACAAAAAGCGCTGGTCACTCAGGGGTCAGACCACACGCCTCTGCAGGGAATCGGATTTGCGTTGAGCGCGGAAGATCTGATCCGCGTCCTGCGCCGATTCTATCCCGACGCATCGGCGGCGTCTCCGAGTGGAGGCAGCAGCGATCTCGGGGCCGGCAGCGTCGCGATCGCTTCCGATCCTGCCGGCGCGGAAATCTACATTGATGGGAAATTCGTGGGGCAGACGCCTTCGACGATTCGCTTGCCCAGCGGCGCGCACCGCATCGAAGTGAAGTCGCAGGGGAAACAGAATTGGCAGCGCGATCTCGAGGTGTTGAAAGACAGCGAGCTTACGTTACACCCGGTGCTGGCCGAAGTTCAGCATTGAGCGTCGGCGTCGGGCTCGATCATCTCGCTGAGAAGCGAAAAACGAGTCCGCTACTCTCGCGGGCCGGAGTAGATTGCGGCGGCGATTTCGCCTACCGCCTGGCCCACCACCATCTGCGGCGCATCGGGATCGTCGAGCGGCAGGGAGACACGGTTCGCATAAACGGCGAACGCTAGATGGCGGCCATCCGGCGTCGTCGTGTAACCGGCAAGCCCCTTGGCGTTGAGCATCACGTTCTTGTTGAGCGCGTCGTATGAACCAAACGTTCCGGTCTTCGCAAAAACGTGGCCCGCGGCGGGCGAATCGATCTGGATCTTGAACAGAGTGCCATCGCGGCCCAGAATCGGCAGCGCGCTCTTGAAGACGGGAAAATCCTTCTGCTTCGACATGAACGCGAGGTAATGCACTACAAAGTCGGGCGTGAAGTACGCGGACGGTGCGCCGCCGGCGCCGTCCGCTTGCGAAGCGGCCGTTAGATCGAGTCCGGCCTTGGCAAGAAAATCGTGCTCCAGGTCGAAGCCGGCCTGCTCGCTATCGGTCGTTTTATGCGCCAGCACCGCTCCGAGAATCGATGGAGTCATGCTCGCGTGCAGATTTTGACTCACCTTCAGCGTGACCTTCACTTCCTCGGACAAGGGCGGCGATAGATGTTCGGCCACCAGATTCTCCGGCGTGTAGGAACTCGATGCCGCTTTGAAATCTGGCTTGGTGACGAGAGCGGGAAACTTGGCCGCGATTCCCTTTTCTCGCAGCGCTTCCACGAGCGTCGCTTCGGCGAACCGGCTGGGCTCCGGCACGTGGTAGGCGAAGAGAATCGACGCATGTCCCGCGGGAAAAGTGCCGGTTAGCGTGACGGTATGCGAGCCGTCCGGGTTGGCGGTGTCGGTCGAGGGCTCCACGCTCGCGTGGATGTTCGACGCGGACGTAGTCACCTGGTTGATGAACGTGACGTACGAAGTCGCGGGCGAAATTTTCAGGGTGGTGGCCGAGCCTTCTTTGTCGCCGGGAGAAATTGTGAGGTCGACCAGATTGTCGTTGACGCAGATCGCGGAGATCACGGCGCCGGTTCCTTCCTCGTGATCGCCCTCTGCGAACAGGCTCGCATCCACGAGAACGTTGCCCTGAATTTTTTTCACGCCGTGAGAGGCAACCTGTGCTGCAATTTCACGCACGACGAGAAGCGGATCGCCGGGAACGGCGCGCGTTTCGTCTTGGCCCTGGTAGGAATGATCTTCGTTCTCGAATGCGAGACTCCCGTCAGGCTGAATCCGGCCTGAGAGATTCGGATCGCCGCTCGCCACCAGGATCAGATCGCCGTTGAGCGTTCCGTCCGCGCCGATCGGGCCCGTGCGATACACGCGCGTGTGAAATCGATAGTCCGCGCCCAGGAGTTCCAGCGCGGTGCCTTCGGTGAGAAGCTTCGTGGTCGACGCCGGCGTGAAGAGTTCATCTCCGCGCAGCGCAAACACCACCTTGCCGTCATCCAGCGAATACACTTCGACACCGAATGTGGCGTGCTTGTATTCGGGACGGCTCTCAATTTCGCTGATCTTTGCCGCGAGCGCGGAATTCTTCTGCGCTTGCGCCGTGTGAGGGCAGGCAAGAGCCCACGAAGCCGCGGCGAGCGCAAGCGATGCAACCGCACGAACCAGGTTTCTATGGCGCAATCTCATGAGTTGTCCCTTCATACCTCATACCAGCGGAAGCCGAGCCGCTGTTCGGCTTCGGCCTGCTTGAGCAGGGAGAGTGTGCGGCCGCGCCGGTAATTGGCGCAGGCCACGAGCAGCACGTTGATCAACGCAATCGGCGCAACGTAGGACGCCCCGAAGGATGGCGTCTCAACTGATGCGAGAAAGCATTCATCCGCGAATCGAGCGACGGGCGAAACGAACGTATCCGTGATCCCCACACAGTAAGCGCCGCGCGCGGACGCCGCTTGCATTCCCTCAACGGTTTGCCGCAGGCCGCGGCGAAAACTGATCGCGAAAACCAGGTCGCCGCGCCCCACATTGCGCGAGGTGTGCGTCACAAGCCCCGCGGTGGTGGCGGTGATCACGGTGAAGCCGAGGACCGTCAAGTGGTACTCGAAGTACGCCACCAGCGTCGAGGCTAGATCTCCGCCGATCATGAGAATTCGGTTTGCCGCGTGGACTCTACGAGCGAGCGCCTCGACGCGTTTGTATTCGAGGCTGTTCCGCAACGCTTGCAGATTGCGGCCCTCTTGTTCGAGCGACTCGCGGGCATGCGCCGGAATGCTCGAATCCGGCGTTGAGCTGGCGCGCATCAGGTCAAACGACGTGGCGTGCGCGATCGACAACTCGTGCAGAAATCGCTGGAACTCGCGGTAGCCGGTAAATCCCATCGCGCGAACAACACGCACGATCGTCGCGGGATCCGATTTAAGCCGGTTCGCAAGGCTGCGGACACTCAGCAGCACGAATTCGCGCGGGCTTTCCACGACTGGCCGGATCACTTCCTGGCGCTTGTGGCTGAGTTTGCCAATCAAATCCGCGAGACTCAACCGCGACGCAGCTCGGGAGCGCTTAATTGTTCTCGGCATGGCGCCAGAGCATTCCCCAGAAGCAATCGCCATGTCAAGCGTGGGGGATCAAGTGGTGATGAGTGACTTGGTTCTAAACTCCAGCGTCGTTTCCAGGAACTCGGCCCATCCTCCGCCATACTGCAGCCGACGCCAGTTTCAGATAGCCTTCGAACTCCGAGACCCGCAGAAGCTTCATGAGAAGGCCGAGTAGAAGGATGCCAACCACAGTCACAATCGCGAGCACTGCCAGAGCGCCGAGCGGACGCTGCCACGGGAGAAAATTCTCCACCCAGTTTGCGAGCGCATAGCACGCCAGGCCGGCGCCTGCGGAGGCCGCGCTTACTTTTGCGAAGAAGAGCACCAGTCCGCCCGCTTCGCGATTCTGGGTCCGGCGATTCAGCAGCACGAAAAGAACCAGCGTGTACGCGATGATTCCGACCGAGCTCGCGAGCGCCAGGCCGCGATACTGCAGACGCTGCACGAGAAACCAATACAGCGGCAGACTCAGCCCCGTCATCAGCGTGCCAGCCACCGCCGGAATGATCGTGTTACCCGTGGCGTAAAACCCGCGTGCCAGGATGTTCTGGGCGCCCCAGGCAAACATGCCAATCGAGAAATAGGAGAGCGCGACGGCTGTGGCCTGCAGATCCCCTTGGTGCAGGCGCGTATGCGTAAAAACTAGATGCACGAGGGGAAGCCTTTCCGCGATGGTCAACGCGGAAATCGGCACCAGAATGAAAATCAGGGCCCTGAAAGTGGAGTTCAGAATCCGGTTGAGATCTTCGTGTTTCTTTTCGGAATAAAGCTGGGCAAGGATGGGAAACGAGGCCACGCCGATGGCTTGCCCGACGAGTCCCAGCGGTACTCTCATCAAGTTCTTGCCGTAGGTCAGCCAGGTGATTGACCCGTGCTGAAGAAACGACGCGTAGTGGCGAATGATCCAATCATCGGCAAAGGTGAGTCCCAGCGCCAGCATGATGGGAATCGACAGTTTCAGGAAGAAACGAAAACCCGGATGGGTTACGTCGAAGTTGGGAGAGAAGACCGCATGGGCGCGCCCGGCGCCATAAACCTGCAAGAGAAAATTTCCAAGGAAGGCTCCCGCTAGAACGCCTACCGCGAATCCTGTGATTCCAATCCTGGAAGAAAGCAGAAGGCCGCCCAGGACGATGCACGAGTTGTACACAATGGGCGCCAGCGACGGGATGATGAACTGTCCCTTCGCGTACTGCACGGCGCTGAGAATGCTCCCTTCGTAGAAGCATATTTGCGCCGGCAGCATCAGCCTCGTCAGAAACACCGCCAGAGCGTGCTCTGGAGGGTTGAATCCCGGCGCGACCACTTTTACGAGCGGGTTGGCGAAGATCTCCCCGACGATCACCAGCGCCACGAGCACGAAACCCATCACGGACACAACCGTCGAGAAAACGTGCCATCCCTGATCCTCGCGGTCCTCGGCAACGTACTTCGCGAAGACGGGAATGAAAGTGATGCTGAGCGAGCCTCCCGCGATCAGATAGTTCAGAAAATCGGGGAGCGTAAAAGCGGCGTTGTAGGCGTCCGTAACGGCGTTTGCGCCAATCTGGTGCGCCACAGCCCATTCGCGGAAAAATCCGAGTATGCGGCTCAGCAGCACGCTCGTCGTCACGATCACTGTGGCGACCGCGATGCGGCGATGCATGGTTTCCGTCGTCACGACGGACATGGTAGATGGTTTGGGTACGGCGGACTAGTGGCTTCAAAATCCGCGTTTCTAGCGCGGCGGCGTGTCTGCGGGCGCGGCTCGCAGGTATTGCGCGGGCCATGGAATTGGGAACCCCGAATCCCGCGCCACTTGGAGCGGCCAATAGGGATGGCGCAGGAACTCGCGCGCCATTTCAATCAAGTCCGCTTCGCCGCGGCCGAGAATTTCATCCGCCAGTCTCGGCGTATCGATCATGCCGACGGCGGCCGTCAGCACGCCGGTGGCGTCTCGAATCTGCTTCGAAAAAGGCGCCTGATAACCCGGCTTCAGCGGAATATGCACTCCGGGGACGATCCCGCCAGACGAGCAATCGATCACGTCCACGCCCATCGGCACGAGTTCCTGCGCCAGGGCAATGGATTGTTCTCCGTCCCATCCTTCTTTCACCCAGTCCGTGGCCGAAATGCGAACGAAGAGAGGATTGCTCTCTGGCCAAACGCGCCGCACCGCCTGAATGATCTCTCGCAGGAATCGCGTACGGTTCTCGAACGAGCCGCCGTACGAATCCGTGCGCATGTTCGCGACGGGCGAAAGAAATTCGTGAATCAGGTATCCGTGCGCGGCGTGAATTTCCAAAACCTGAAAACCGGCGCTCCACGCCCGGCGCGCCGCAGCGGCAAAGGCGTCAATCACACCGCGGATACCAGCCTCGTCGAGAGCCTCGGGCGTCGCGTGGCGATCGTCAAACGAAATGTCGCTCGGAGCAACCGGCGTCCAGCCTCCCGCCGACTTGGGAATCGAGCCAGTGCCTTCCCATGGACGCGGCGTGCTCGCCTTTCGTCCCGCATGCGCGATCTGAATTCCGGGCACAACCTTCTGTTCCCGGATGAACTTGGTGATTCGCGCGAGAAACTCGATGTGCTCGTCCTTCCAGATTCCCAGGTCGTGGGGGCTGATGCGGCCTTCCGGAGTCACCGCGGACGCTTCAAAGAAAACCAGAGCTGGTCCGCCCACAGCGCGGCTGCCCAGGTGAACCAGGTGCCAGTCGTTCGCGAATCCGTCGGTGCTCGAATACTGGCACATGGGAGAAACCACGATGCGGTTGTTAAGAGTCAGGCCGCGGATGTTGAGCTCGTCGAAGATTTGCACGGCAGGATTTCCCTCGCTCTCGAAAGTGAACGCGATTTCGGCGACTCAGTGTAGCGCTAGACTGGCTTCTTTGCCGCAAAAACGGAAAACTCAAATCCATCCGAGATTTTCAACGTGGTGGACGCGAATCCGTTCTCGCCCGATTGCATGTAGTCGACGAAAGGCTGAAGGACTTTCTTGAACGTGAAAATATTGTCGGCGAGCACGATCGCGCCACTTCGCAGCTTGGGTTTCAGGATTTCGATCACCGGGATATACATGGCCTTCCACCCGTCGAGCAGCACAAGGTCCACCGGCCCCGCGATCGATGAAAAAGTCTCGCGCGCATCGCCGGGAAGAATCTTCGCGTAGCCCGAGAGCCCCGCATCCTCGATGTTCTTTGTGGCTTGCGCGTGCTTCGAGGGTTCGAGCTCCGATCCGATCACTTCGCCACCGTTGTCGCGCGCCGCCGCAGCAAGATAGATTGCCGAAATCCCGAACGAAGAACCGAATTCCACGATTCTGCGGGCATCAATCGCCCGAGCGATCAGATAAAGCATGGCTCCCTGTTCGCGGGATATGGGAATGTACAGGTCATGGAAAAAGTTGTACTCGAAAGTCGGATCATAAAGCCGCTTGCGCGCGGCCGCCCACGCAAGCAGCGGAACGCGGCGCGCAATTTTCCATTTGTCCGCCGCCGCTTGACGATGCAGCCGATTCAACACGGCTTCGATTCGTGGATCGCGGAACGGCAAGTTGCCTACGCTCATTCGCTGGCGTCTCCCGAGTAAACGCACTTAACGTAGCACTACGCCGCCGCGCGCTCAATCGGCTCCGCAACGGAAACTCAATTTTAGCTTCGCGCGATCGTGCGAAGTCAGCCCGGCATGCCGGGCGTAAAAGCATCCACCACGTTCCTTTTGTGTAACTGACGGCCCGATCGGCTTTCGTTCGCCTGAGCTTCGAAAATACAATGGTTCCAGCTTCTCTCTCCCTTGAAGGAGCACCGATCGATGAGAGCAGTTCTTGGCATTTGCCTGGCGCTCGTGGCGGCGTCTGTCCTGATTGCGAAGCAACTCGATTCGAAAACCAGCGCCGACGAAAACCGCATCCTCGCGTTCGAAAACGCCTGGAATTCCGCCGAGCAGCGGAAAGACAAAACGGCGCTCGATGAATTGCTCGCCAATTCCCTGGCCTACACGGACTACGACGGCACCTTCATGAACAAAACCGAATTCCTGGCCAGCGTCGTCAACCCCGCGCTGCACCCCGAGCTGATCACAAACGAGTCGGTCACCGTCCGCGCCTATGGCAGTTCAGCTGTTGTCACTGGCATCTACCGCGAGAAAGGTACGTTCAACGGAAAGTCCTACTCTCGCCGAGGCCGGTTCACGGATACGTGGGTGAGCCAGAACGGCATCTGGCAATGCGTCTCTAGCCAGTCAACCCTGATCGCGCGCTAGAAAGGTTCACCATCCGATTTGCCTTGCGCTACGATGTAGAGCGATGGTCGAAACTACTCTTTCCTCGAAGTACCAGATCGTGATCCCGCGTGAGGCACGCGAGGCCTTGCGCCTAAAACCAGGTGACAAGTTACTCGTCGTTGTTCGCGGCGACCGCCTCATCGTTCTTCGAAAACCCAAGTCGCATCGCGCCGCAATTCGAGGTTTGGCTCGTGGCCTTTACTCCACTGATCACGTTGAAAAGGAACGCGACAGTTGGGACTAGAGCGTCTGCGCGAGTTCTCTTAGGTGCTAACTTGCCTTGCTCGACCTGCTGACGTACCATCTCGCTTCATTTTCTTCAGGGAGATTCCAGGAACATGAGACTACTCCTCCGCATCGTGTGTTTCGTTGCGCTTGCTTACCCGGCTCTCGTCCCGGCCGCCCAAGCTTCGCCCGCCCATCAAAATCAAGGCCGCGCCTTCACGCTTGAGCAGGTCCTGAGCGCCCCATTTCCTACGGACTTGATCGCGGCTCCGGTGAAGGGCCGCTTTGCGTGGGTGTTTAACGCGGAGGGAAAGCGAAACGTATGGATCGCGGAGCCGGCAGCCAGCGGCGGCTATTCCGCGCGCCAAATCACGAGCTATTCGCAGGATGATGGCCAGGACGTCGGCGAGCTTGCCTGGACGCCCGATGCCGATTCGATTGTCTACGTTCGCGGCGGCGATCTCGAATTCAGCCGTGCTGCGTACCCTAACCCCTCGCGCGCAGCCTCGGGAGTGGAGCAGGACGTGTGGGTTGTGTCTCTCGCCGGCGGCGATCCCAAGAAAATCGGCGAGGGCCATTCTCCTGCCGTCTCGCCAAAGGGCGGCGTCGTTGCCTACGTTTTCAAGGGGGAAATCTGGCTGGCGAAGCTCGACGGCAGCGACAAGCCGGAGCAATTGATCCACGAGTCAGGTGAGAACAACACGCTTCGTTGGTCGCCGGACGCGCAATCCATCACATTCGTAAGCTCGCGCGGCGATCATAGCTTCGTCGGCGTGTATTTGCTTTCCGCGAAAACGGTGAGCTATTTGGATCCGAGCACGGATCGCGACGATGAGCCGGCGTGGTCGCCAGACAGCTCGCGGATCGCTTTCCTCCGAATTCCCACTTCGAAGAGTGATCTTGTTTTTGAACCGAAGCGCACAGGTGCGCCCTGGTCGATTCGCGTTGCGGACGTGTCCACCGGCAAAGGGCGCGAAATCTGGAAGGCTTCCGCGGGACAAGGCAGCGTCTTCCGCCAAATTGTTGCAGACGATCAAATCTTCTGGGGCACCGGCGATCGAATTGTTTTTCCGTGGGAACGCGATGGCTGGACGCACCTTTACTCAGTCGCCGAAAATGGCGGCGCTGCCGAATTGATGACGCCCGGGGATTTCGAGGTTGAATATGCGTCGCTCAGCGGCGATCGCAAAAGCGTCGTCTACTCGTCGAACCAGGATGATATCGACCGCCGCCACGTGTGGCGCGTAGGCGTCGCGGCGGCGCATCCTGAAGCCGTCACCGCCGGAACGGGAATCGAGACCGCGCCCGTCGTCGCCAGCGACAATCGGACGATAGCAGTCCTGCGCTCCGATGCTCGGCTTCCGATGCGGCCCGCAATCGCGGCCAGCGCCACCGAAATTCGCGATCTTGCTCCGAATTCGATTCCAACGGATTTCCCCGCGTCTCAGTTGGTCGCTCCGCAGCAGGTAATCCTGCAAGCCGCCGACGGAATGCAGATTCACGCCCAGCTATTTCTTCCGCCGCACGCGAATGACGGCAGCCGGCGTCCCGCCGTCGTCTTCTTTCACGGCGGCTCGCAGCGCGAGATGCTCCTCGGCTGGCACTACATGTTTTATTACAGCAACGCGTACGCCATGAACCAGTACCTCGCCAGCCGCGGCTACGTGGTCTTGGCGGTGAATTACCGCAGCGGCATCGGTTACGGACTCAACTTTCGCGAAGCGCTGAATTATGGCGCGGCCGGAGCAAGCGAGTTCAACGACGTGCTCGGCGCGGGACTCTATTTGCGCGGGAGGCCCGATGTGGATGGGAAGCGAATCGGCCTCTGGGGCGGGAGTTACGGCGGCTATCTCACCGCGCTCGGCTTGGCGCGCGCTTCCGATCTGTTTGCGGCAGGCGTCGATGTTCACGGCGTCCACGATTGGAACCCCGAGATTCGCAATTTCGCTCCCTCGTACGATCCGGAAGCTCGAGCTGACGCGGCGCGTCTTGCGTGGGAGTCGTCGCCCATCTCGTCCGTGAAAACCTGGCGGTCTCCCGTTCTTTTGATTCAAGGAGACGATGACCGCAACGTCCAGTTCTCGCAAATGGTGGAAATCGCCGACGCGTTGCGCAAACAAAGAGTCGACTACGAAGAACTCGTCTTCCCCAACGAGATTCACGACTTCCTGCTGCACAAGACTTGGCTTGCAGCCTATTCCGCCGCGTTCGATTTCTTTCAACGCCGGCTTGCGGCCTCGCCATCCGCTTCGATGCCGTCGCACTGACACAGCCGCCGCCTCTTCTTCCGCCTTGTCCAGCGCAAAATACGATTTGACAACGCACAGGCCTTAGGCTATTTTGGTCTAGGCCTAGACCAAAACAGCACGGGGCCAACTTCACACCATGAACAAAAACGAGCAACGCGACCTTTTCCCCGGAGCCCTGGAGATGATGGTTCTGCGAACGCTCAAGCGCCAGCCGCTCCACGGCTATGCTCTCGTACAGCACATCAAGCGCAATTCCGATGACTTGCTCCAGATCGAAGAAGGCTCGCTCTATCCGGCCCTCCAGCGTTTGCTAAAGGAAGGCCTCGTGAAAGCGAAGTGGGGCACCTCCTCCACCAACCGCCGCGTTCGAATCTACGAGCTGACGCCGGCCGGTTCGAAGCATCTTGAGCGCGAAGTCTCGCGCTTCGAACGGATGCTCGAAGGCATCACTCGCGTCCTGTCGCCGAGCGAGTCATGAACTGGCTCCAGCGATTGTTCTCGCGCCGCCGCCTCTATGGTGATCTCTCCGAAGAAATCCGCGCGCACCTCGACGAACGCACCGAAGAACTCCTCTCGGGCGGCATGCCCAGAGAAGAAGCTGCCGCAGCCGCTCGACGCGAATTCGGCAACGTTGGTCTGATCGAAGAGGACAGCCGCACCATCTGGCGCTGGCCATCCATCGAAAATTTCCTCAGGGACATTCGTTACGCCCTGCGCATGCTCATCAAGAATCCCGGATTCACGGCAGTGGCCGTCACCGCGCTGGCTCTGGGCATCGGAGTGAACACAGGGATATACACGATCGTCAACGGCGCGCTGTCCTGGGACATGGGACTCGACAATCGCGATCGGATCATCTGGATAACTTGCACAAATGCGGCGCACAGCGAGGATTGGGAAACGTCGTACCCGGACTTTCGCGATTTTCGCTCGCAGACTAAGTCGCTGGCTGGATTGGGCGCCTATACGTTCGCCCCGGTGAACCTGAGCGACTCCACCGGCCTGCCGGAACGCTATTACTCCGTGCAAATGTCGGCGAACGGTTTTGCGGTGGTAGGGCAAAAACCCCTTCTAGGGCGGGATTTCGTCGCCGACGACGAGCAGCCAGGCGCTCCGGCGGTGCTGATCATCGCGTATCACGTTTGGCGCGACCGCTACGCCTCAGATCCCGGCATTATCGGTAGGTCCGTGCGCATCGACGAAATTCCTCGCGTTGTAATTGGCGTGATGCCGCCCGCGCGGCGCTTCCCGGAAGAAACCGATTTGTGGACGCCGCTGGTGCCGGATGCCGCCCTCGAAAAGCGCGACAACCGCGGTCTGACGGTGTTCGGGCGGCTTCGCGACGGTGTAGCGCTGGCAACGGCCCGCGCGGAATTCACGGCGCTGTCGGGCAACCTTGCCGCCCAATACCCCAACACGAACAAGGACGTCACAACCGAGGTGCGGCCGATCGAGCAGATTACCGGCCTTTATTTCATGAAACCGCTGATTCTCGCGATCTTTGGCGCCGTTGGATTCGTGCTGCGAATCGCCTGCGCGGACGTCGCCAACATGCTGCTGGCGCGGGCCACACTACGCTCGCGGGAGATTTCCATTCGCGTTGCGATCGGAGCTGGAAGGATTCCCATCATCCGGCAGCTTTTGGTGGAGAGCGTGGTGCTGTCGGTTACAGGCGGGCTGTTGGGCTGTCTCGTGGCTGTAGCCGGATTAAAGCGGTTCGACAGCGGCATGGGCACGATGGAGAAACCCATTTGGCTGCATCTCTCCCTCGACCGGACTGCGTTGCTTTATCTGGCGGCGATTTCCGTCGGTGTCGGAATTCTGTTTGGATTGGCGCCCGCGCTGCAACTGGCGAAAGCGGACGCAAATGCCGCGTTGAAGGAAGGCGGCGGCCACAGTGTAGTCGGCAACAAGTTTGGTTTGCGTCTTTCGAACGTGCTTGTGGGGATTCAAATGGCGCTCTGTGTCGTGTTGCTGGTCGGAGCGGGCCTGATGATTCACGGCGCCGTAAATATGTACAGCACTCCAATCGGTGTGAACACGAAAAATGTCCTCACAATGCGCATCAATCTTCCCGAAGCGAAATACCCGAAGCCCGAAAACTGGATTGCGTTTCATGAAGACCTGAAAAAGCGCCTGACCGCGCTGCCCGGCGTGGAGCTGGCCAGCGTAGCGTCGAACATGCCGCTCGGTGGCTGGATTCCCTTCTCGCTGGAATTTGACGGTCGCAGCAACGATGCCACGCAGTTGCCGGAGGCCGGATGTCTGGTCGTCGGCAATAATTATTTCCAAACCATGCAGATTGAGCCGCGCCGCGGCCGGCTGTTCGTCGATGTTGACGGCGTCGCCGGGCCGCCTGTAGTCATCGTCAACGAAAGTTTCGCGGCGAAATATTGGCCGAGTGAAGAACCGCTCGGTAAACGCATTCGTGTGATGGACGAAAATCTGCCCGGCGCGTGGTTGACGGTGGTTGGCGTCGTGCCCGATGTCCTTCAGAATTTCCGCCAAACGCTGGCACGCGATCCGTTGATTTACGTGCCTTTTGCGGAGAAGCCCCAAAGGCAAACCTTTCTCGTCGCGCGCACGGGCGTGCCGCCGGCAAGTTTGTCGGACCCGTTCCGGCGCGAAGTGCAGCACATGGATAGCAACCTCGCGGTTTACGAGGTGCGCACGCTCGAAAACCGCATCGCCGAGAGCCGCCTGGGAGTGAGTCTGTTCGGCGGCATCTACTCGGTGTTTGCAGGAGTCGCCACGTTGCTCGCGGCGGTTGGTCTGTACGCCGTGATCGCTCACTCAGTAAATCAGAGGAGGCGGGAAATTGGACTCCGCATGGCGCTGGGCGCCACGCGACGCGACATCATGCGGCTCGTTTTCGCGCAAGGTATCAAACCCCTCGTGCCCGGACTCGCGATTGGCTTGCTCCTGGCGCTGGGCGTCAAGCGGGCCCTACCGGCCGCCATCGTAGGAGTGTCATCGGGCGATCCGGCGACCTTCATCGCGGCCATATTCGTGCTCTTGTCGGCCGCTCTGCTTGGCTGCGTGGTGCCAGCGCGGCGCGCGATGCGCGTCGATCCGATGATCGCGCTGCGCTGCGAATAATGATCGGACAATGATTCGCATGGAATGTGAAACGCATTCCATGTCGGTGCGGCATAAGGTGAAATCATGAATTGGCTCAAGCAATTGTTTTCCCGCAACCGCCTTTACGGCGACGTCTCGAACGAAATCCGTACGCACATTGAAGAACGCACCGACGAACTCGTCGCCGGCGGAATGCCGAGAGAAGAGGCTGGGGCAGCCGCTCGCCGCGAGTTTGGCAACGCCACCGTGATCGAAGAGTGCAGCCGCGAAGTCTGGCAGTGGCCCTCGCTCGAATCGTTTCTCGCCGACATTCGCTACGCGTTCCGGCAGCTTCGCCGCAATCCCGGCTTTGCGACGGTGGTAATCCTCACGCTGGCCATCGGCATCGGCGCGAACACCACCATCTTCAGTTGGACTCGCGCCGTTCTGCTGAATCCCCTGCCCGGCGCCGGCGATCCCGACCGCGTGGTCGCGCTCGAAAGCCTCACTCCCTCAAACGACTGGACGCCTACTTCGCATCTCGATTTCCGCGACCTCCGCGACAATTCCAAAATGGTCGAATCGATGGCCGCCACGTACCCCACGGCGCTGGCCGTCGGCAATGACAACAACGTCGAACGCATCTGGGGCGAAATTGTCTCTGGCAATTACTTCGACGTCTTGCGCGTTCAGCCCGAGCTCGGCCGATTCTTCGCGGGAGCGGAGCGCGGCGACGACCAGAACTCGAGCGCCGTCGTCGTCATCAGCCATTCGCTTTGGGTGAGCCACTACCACTCCGACCCGTCCGCCCTCGGCGCCACCGTGCGCATCAACCGCTACCCGTTCACGATCATTGGCGTCGCGCCGCCAGCGTTCCATGGCTCGATGCCAGGCCTCGACTTCGAAATGTGGGCGCCCACCACCACATTCAAGCTGCTCAATTCGAGCAACGGGTGGATGCTCGAGGATCGCAAGACGCGCATGTTCCGCGTGATGGCGCGCCTCGCGCCCGGCGTCCAGCTGGAGCAGGCCCGCGCCGAGATACAGTCACTCGGCAGGCGCATGGCCGCAGCAAACGCCGACACGAGCGAAGGCATGAGCGCCACGTTGCTGCCGGTGTCGAAATCCCACTACGGGATTCAGGATTCGCTGCGGGCGCCACTGGGCCTCTTGACCGGCGCTTGCGCCGTACTTCTCTTAATCGTGTGCGCGAACGTGGCGAACCTGCTGCTCGCGCATTCGATGAGCCGCAAAAAGGAATTTTGCGTGCGCCTGGCGCTGGGCGCGCCGCGTTCGCGTCTGGTCCGCCAGCTCCTCACAGAGACTTTGATCCTGGCGTTTGCCGGCTCGCTATTCGGTTTGCTCGCCACCGTATGGCTTGGGGGCTCGTTGGGCTGGCTGATGCCCGCGTCCGCCGCACCGTGGTCGCTGCTCCGGCCGCACGTGGATTCGGGAGTGCTGCTATTCACGCTCGCCCTGGCAATCGGAGTCGCTATTCTCGCCGGATTGGCGCCCGCACTGCACGCGGGCCGCGAAAATGTGACGGAAGCGCTGAAGGAAAGCGGTCGCAGTGGAACCGGCACAGCTCGCTCGCAACGCCTCCGCGGCCTGCTGGTCACATCGGAAATGGCGCTCGCGGTAATCGCCGTGATCGGAGCGGGACTCTTCCTCAAGAGTTTTCGTCGGGCAGCGGAAATTCGCCCGGGCTTCGACGCCGATCACGTCGCCCTTGGGAAATTCGATTTGGCCGCTGCGAGCTTTGACGCATCGCAAGCCGATGCGTTCTGCACACGCCTGCGCCAGCGGCTCGAAAGCCAGCCTGGCATTACTTCCGTCAGCTACACGGACTGGGTTCCGCTCAGCATCAGCGGCGGCTCCTGGGAAGACCTTGAAATCGAAGGCTATGTTCCCGGACCCGCCGAGAATATGAAAATCTACCGCCAGATCGTCGCGCCGGGATATTTCGACGTGGTGAAGATTCCAGTGCTCGCGGGACGCGACTTCAACTTGAACGACGACCGCGAGCACCCGCCCACAATGATCGTCAACCGCGAATTCGTGCGCCGATTTTTGCGCAACCAATACGCGATTGGCCGCAAAGTGCATGGCTGGGGAGAGTGGTTCACGATCGTCGGCGAGGTGGAAGACTCGAAGTATTACCGCCTCACGGAGAGCCCAAAGCCCTGGTTCTACGTCCCCATGCGCCGGATTTACCGCCCTGAATTCGCATTCACGTTCCTGGTTCGCACCGCGGGCTCGGTCGACTCGGCAATCTCCGCGCTTCGCGCGCAAGCGCAGTCGGTGGATCCGGGGGTGCCCGTCTTCGCCACCACGTCCTTCAACGAATTCATCGGCGCTTCCCTATTTCAACAAAAGATTGTTGCGGGCCTTCTCAGCGTCCTCGCCACGATCGCATTCCTTCTCGCCGCGATCGGCCTCTATGGCGTGATGGCCTATTCGGTCTCGCAGCGGACGAAGGAGATTGGTATCCGCGTCACGCTCGGGGCACAGCCAGGCGACGTCCTCACGATCATCGTCCGGCAGGCGCTGGCATTTCTGCTGATTGGCCTCGTCGGAGGAATGCTCGGCGCCGCCGTTCTCGGGCGGATGGTGTCGTCGATGTTGTTTGGCGTGAGCCCCGTCGATCCGGTCGTGTTCGCTTCCGTCGCCGCCGTCACGATGCTGATCGCATTGGCCGCGACGGCAATCCCGGCGAGCCGCGCGATGCGCGTCGACCCAATTCTCGCCCTCCGCCACGAATGACCCGCCGGCGCGCTATTGCACCTGCTCATGCACGTATCCCGCGGCTTCCAGCGCCGCTTTCAGGTCCGCCACATGCTCTGGGCCGCGCGTTTCCATCGTGATATCGATCGCCGTGTCGCCGAGCACCACCCCGTAATACGCGCGATTGAACGCCGTCTCGATGATGTTCGCTTTCTGCGTCGCGATCACGCTCGACAGCCTTTGCAACGCGCCCGGATGATCGGGCAAGTGAATGCGGATTCGCACCAGGCGCCCGTCCTTCACCAAGCCGCGCTCGATGATCCGCGAAAGCAGCGTGACGTCGATATTTCCGCCGCTCACTAGAATTCCCAACTTCTTCCCCTTGAGCGGAACCTTCTGGTTCAGCACCGCGGCGGCGGCCACGGCGCCGGCTCCCTCCGCCAAAGTCTTCTCCTTCTCGAGCAGCAGCAGAATCGCGTTCGCAATCTCTTCTTCGTCGACGGTCACAATATCGTCCACATATTTCTCAACCAGCGGCAGCGTGAGGGTGCCGGCACTCCGCACCGCGATGCCGTCCGCAATCGTCTTGTCGGCAGGAAGCGTCACCACGGCGCGCTTTTCCACCGCGGCTTTCATCGACGGCAGCCGCGAAGTTTGCACGCCGATCACCTGAACGCGCGGCACCGTCTCTTTCACCGCGCAAGCCACGCCCGCGATCAGGCCGCCGCCACCAACCGGAATCACCACGGCGTCCAAATCCGCCGCCTGCTCCAGCATCTCGATTCCCAGCGTTCCCTGCCCCGCGATCACGGCTTCGTCGTCGAATGGGTGAATGAACGTTAGGCGCTGTTCGTTGCAACGCCGGATGGCTTCCTGGCAGGCTTCGTCGTAGTTCGCCCCGAAGAGGATCACTTCGGCGCCGTAGCCGCGCGTGGCTGACACTTTCACCAGCGGCGTCGTGAGCGGCATGCAGATTTGCGCCGCGATCCCTCGTTTGGCTGCGTGATATGCGACGGCTTGCGCATGATTCCCGGCCGACGCCGCGATCACGCCGCGCCGGCGTTCTTCTTCGCTGAGCAGTAGAATTTTGTTCAGCGCGCCGCGCTCTTTGAACGATCCCGTGACCTGGCGATTTTCGAATTTCAGCAGAATGGAGTTGCCGGTGAGCTGCGAAAACGTTTCCGAGCGCGCGAATGGCGACACCAGAATCGCACTTCGCACTCGGTCCACCGCCGCGCTTATCGTTTGAATCGTCACCAAGTCGCAGTCCCCCGTTCCCCGCTCCTGATGGGAATCTCGGCCAAGCCCGTTATTGTATCCGCTAAACCCGCGAACGCAGCGACGGTCACCCGAGGCTGAACTCTGTAAGACAACGGCGCTGACCGGGGGCGAAAGTGCGGCAAAGCGGAAGAGGTGTTTTTGTCGCGGTTAGAAAATGTCTTCTCCTTTGCTGCGAGGGAGTTACGGCGATTTCTGAATGTGGGGTTGTCGCGATTAGATTTTTCTTCGCCTCGTAACCAGGAGGCAAGGAGACAGGAGGCACGGAACCCCGCCAGGGCGGTCAGGCAGGTATTTGCCACAGAGGCACAGAGCGCACAGAGATGAAGAGAGTACCCCCAGTTTTTGACTATTAGAATGGGTCGCTGGTGAATGTTTTCAATCATTTGCGGCGATTTCTAATCGCGTTCCGGTTATTAGTCCCGAAGCTTCGGGATCCCCTTTTTTATGAGCGCCTGTAACTACAGGCGACTTAGATTTCATAGACTCGAATTCTCGCCGCTCCCTCGGCCCGTGACGTCAATTTCGCAACTCATAAAAACACGAAATGGTAGCACGTTTCGTGTGTTTAGTCAATGGTAAATATTTACATGGTACTGGAAGTACTGGATAAGAGGAGGCAAGGAGGGAGAGGGCTAGCGATCTGCGCCTAGTCGAGAGTGCTTCTTGGACGCGACAGAGGAGGAAATCCGCACGCTTGCGCAAATCGCAAGGATGCGGCACCCGGCGGTTCGAAGTTGACAGTTTACAGTTGAGGGTGAAACCCGGGCGGATTCCGAGGGGTCGGAAGACCCACGGTTCGGAAAAGCGCGAACCATGGGGCACCCCCGCGGGTGGAGTTGTCGGTCTCGGTTCATTGGGTGAGTTGGAGCTTGCGATCAGCGTGTTCACCAAAAACAAGTTCAAGAAGGAACTTGGGGCACCCGGCAATAGGCAGGGAGAGAGCTAGCGATCTACGCCTGGCCGGAAGGATTTTTTGGAGCCGATAGAGGGGGGGGGAATCCGCACCCTTGCACAAATCGCGAGGATGCGGCACCCGGCCACCCGCCAAATCAAACGCGAGAGCGGTGTCGTGATAGAGTACCGGCACCGTGCATTTAACTAAGCTCGCATTCATTGTTCTGCAACAGGTGCAGGCAATTCAGTCGCAGGCACCGCCAGTGGCACAGCGGCCTGCTGAAACATTCTGGAACGGTCCTGTCTCAAATTGGTTTGTTGCAGGGGGTACTCTCGTTCTCGCCTTTGTGGCGGTGTTCCAGGAGTGGATCAAGAGTTGGTTCTTCAAACCGGCGCTCGATCTTAAGCTCCGCTTGGCTCGTCCAGACGCGGAGAAGACGCGCTTCGATGTGAACACTGAGGTCTATTACTTCCGGCTGCAGGTCATCAATTCGGGTAGAAAGGCGGCTCAAGACGTTCAGGTATACGCATCCGCAGTGAAAAGAAAGAAGGCAGACAGGAAATACGAAAGCGTTGATCACTTCACGCCCATGCCGCTGACGTGGACGCACAAGCGCATTGCAACGCTGCCCTACTTGCTGCCCAAGATGCCCCCGATTTATTGTGACCTCGGTCATATAACCGACCCTTCGCGGAAGATTGCGTCTCCGTTCGAAACCCTTGACGACGTTCCTGCCAATGAAACGGTGTTTGCATTGGAGACTGAAGTCAGTCCCAAATCTAAGGGCAATCTACTGGCCCCTGGCGAGTACTACGTGTACTTGAAGGTCGCCGCATCCAACTGTCCGCCGACAGATTTCAAGGTAAAGGTGAAAATGCCTGGTAGGTGGTTCGCGGACGAAGAGCAGATGTTTCGAGACGGTATCGGCTTAAGTTGCGCGAAGGACTGATCGATGTCGACAGTCCCCTGCTTTGACGACATGCAGCTTGAGGAAATCTGCAAGGTCCTCGGCGACAGCGCCACGGGTTCCGAAATCAGTGTGATGTTGCGCCAGATGAATATCCAGGACAGCGATCCGACCGGGACCAAATGGCGTCGTCTACGCGCAGTCTTTGATGAGACGCAGCGCCGAGACCGGAATGCGAATCTTCTCGTCGCCTTCATGTATCGGACGATGAATCCGGTCCGGTTCACGACCCGCCACGACGTTTTCGACGATCTTCGTCACCGACTGAACCATATTTTGATTTTCTGTGGCTACCAACTGGAACCAAACGGGAAATTACGCATTCTAAAGGCAGCACAGACTCTCGACGAAGCTGCGGAACGCGCTGACAAGCTCCGCAGTGAGTTGAGGCGGCGCGGTGTTCACGTCGATGTTCTCAAATTCTGTCGGTCGGAGCTTGTATCTAACAATTACTTTCACGCCGTGTTAGAAGCTACAAAGAGCGTTGCTGACAAGATTCGGCAGCGGACGGGGCTGACGACCGATGGCTCTCAACTAGTGGATGATGCCTTCGCCCTCGGCCAGACAGGCATCCCGATCCTGGCGTTCAATTCCCTACAGACGGACTCGGAGCGCAACGAGCAGAATGGCATGATTAACTTGATGAAAGGCATGTTTTCCGCGTTCCGCAACCCCACGGCACATGCGCCAAAGATACATTGGAAGGTCGATGAGCAGGATGCTTTTGATCTGCTGACATTGGCGTCTCTGTTGCAGCGTCGGATTGATGCTGCCGTAAGTACGGGCCGGATGACGCCCTAGATGCGAATCGAAAATATTGAGTTGCCGCCCGAGGTGACCGACGACACGCTGAGAGCATTCTTGCACCTCTACCAGCTTGAGACCTGGACACGAGAGATGGTGTATTTGGAATTGAAGTCTTACTACGGTATGCATTGGCTGAGTGAGGCCGAGGCTGCTCTGATGCGAGCCAAGGTAAACGTCAGGATGGCGAGTAAGTCGACAGCCAGGGACAAGAAGTACCAACACATCTCAACTGCTGAAACTGACCCACTCTGGTACATGTCTTTCGATTCTCTTCTGAAGATCATCTACGACACCAAGATGTGGAAGCTGTTCGCGTCTTACTTCACGAGGAAGAAGGTATTCCGCGTACGGCTTGAAGAAATATTGCCGGTTCGTAATCGCATAGCCCATTGCCGAGGCCTGCACGCCTACGATCTGGATCGTCTGATTCAGTTTTTGAGGGACTTCGATCAGGGGTTTTGGACCTTCTGCGCTAGCTACGGCGACGAATACGCTTTCGTGGACAAACTCGCCAACAACGCGGTGTTCGCGCATTTCAAGACTACGCGGGAAGCAGATTTGCACATCCACTACTCGGCGCGTCCTTATGTCGGGAATCGCGGTCCTAAAATGCAACTTGGACCTGGCTTCAACTACGACGTAACAATTCTGACGCGTCATCAGGGTCGATATTTTCAATACGACCAGATATTGAAGGCGACTCGGTCGTGGCACAAATATGTCCTGCACATCATGCTTGATGCCTTTCAAAACAGCCTCCGGGTCACGTTTCCCGGCATGTTGGACGCGAGGACGGTGATCGAGGCGGTTGAGAGATTCGGCCGTGTGGCACACAACTCTTATTCGGTTGTACCGCTGGTTCCCCTCACAAGAAAAGCCGAGGGAGACAGAGACGATTCCAAATCCGTGGATTTATTTGCCGAGACCGCAGAGAGGAACCGCCCGTTCCAAGTGATCGCCGCAGGATGGCCTCACTACGTGGTGCCGCCTTCGCATCCCTTCACTTTCATTGATTCTAGCTGCCCGTGCAGCTTCTTCGGCGGCTAGCGACGAGCGTCATCCTCAGCTCCGTTCGCGTCCTCGTCTCTCACTCCCAGCCTCCGAAGTTGCGGTATGATGCGCGCCGGACAGGGGGCAAATGAGAGTTTTCGGTGCATTCCTTGCGGCTTGGTTCCTGCTCGTTCCGCCCTTCGGGCGTTCGCGGGAGCCGGTCGCCCATTTGCACGAAACAGAGTCGCAAGCGAAGACTGAAGCTGCGAGCCGGGACTGGCGCGTCTATGGCGGTAACCCGGAAAATACGCACTATTCGCCGCTTGCCCAGATTAATCGGGGGAACGTGAAGCGGCTTCAGCTGGCGTGGACGTTCGACACGGGCGAGGCCGGGGGCCTGGAAACTAGCCCGCTCATCGTCGACGGCGTGCTCTTTGGGATCACGCCGACGCAAAAGATATTCGCGCTCGACGCGGCCACGGGCAAACGGCGCTGGGAGTTCGATTCCGGCGTGCGCGGGACGCAGGCCAACCGGGGCCTCGCGTACTGGTCTGGCGGCGCGGACAAGCGCATCCTGGTCGCGGTGATGAATTTCGTCTATGCGCTCGACCCGGCGACGGGAAAGCCGATAGCGGGATTCGGCGTGAGGGGACGAATCGATCTCCGCGAGAATTTGGGGCGCGATCCGAAGTCGCAGTGGACGCCGCTGACCACGCCCGGAATCGTCTACCAGGATTTGCTGATCGTCGGTGCGCGGAATCCGGAAACTTTGCCGGCGCCACCCGGCGATATTCGCGCCTACGACGTGCGCACGGGAAAATTGCGCTGGTCGTTTCACACGATTCCGCATCCCGGCGAGTTCGGTTACGACACGTGGCCGAAGAACGCGTGGAAATATTCAGGCGCGGCGAACAACTGGGCCGGAATGGCGGTCGATCCCGGGCGCGGCATCGTCTACGTGCCGACGGGTTCGGCGGCGTTCGATTTCTACGGCGCGAATCGCGTGGGGGACGATCTGTTTGCGAATTGCCTGATCGCGCTCGACGCGTCGACCGGCAAGCGAATCTGGCACTTTCAGGGCGTCCGACACGATCTGTGGGACCGCGATTTTCCCGCGCCGCCGGCCCTGGTGAGCGTAAAACGCGACGGGAAAACGGTGGATGCGGTGGCGCAGACCACGAAGCAAGGGTTTGTCTACCTGTTCGACCGCGCGACCGGGGAGCCGCTGTTTCCGATCGAGTATCACAAGTTCCCCGCCAGCAAAGTGCCGGGAGAAATCGCGGCGACCGAGCAGCCGCTTCCCGCGAAGCCCGCTCCGTTCGCGCGGCAACTTCTCACGGAAGACATGCTTACCGAGCGCACCCCCGCGGCGCATCAATGGGCTGCGGAGCAGTTCCGCAAATTTCGGAGCGAAGGGCAATTCGTTCCGTTCGGCGTGGGAGTGGATACGGTGATTTTTCCGGGCTTCGACGGCGGCGCGGAGTGGGGAGGGCCGGCGGTGGATCCGGAGACGGGCATCCTCTACGTGAACGCGAACGAAATGGCTTGGACCGGGGCGCTGGCGCCAAACACGGGCAAGAACTCGCCACGCGCGATTTATCTGAGCCAGTGCAGCGTTTGCCACGGCGAGAAGCTGGCCGGCTCGCCGGGGATTCCGTCGCTGGTGAACGTTGGGACGCGCCTCAGCTCGGAGCGGATTGCCAGCACGATCAAAAACGGCAAGGGACGCATGACGGGCTTTCCGAACTTGTCGGAGCGGCAGGTAGCGGCGCTGGTGGATTTTCTTACGAGCGGCGAGAGCAAGGCGATGAGCGGCTCGATGCCGGAACCGCCCGGGATGAACTATCGCTTCACCGGCTACCGCAGATTCGTCGACCCCGAGGGATATCCCGCGATCGCTCCTCCGTGGGGGACGCTGAGCGCGATCGACCTGAATACGGGCGAGCCGCTGTGGAAGGTAAATTTTGGCGAATATCCGGAGCTTGCCGCCAACGGCATGAAGAATACGGGCTCGGAAAATTATGGCGGACCTATTGTGACGGCGGGCGGATTGCTGTTTATCGGCGCGACCGACTTCGACCGGAAATTTCACGCTTTCGACAAGGCGACCGGCGAGCTGCTGTGGGAGACGACGCTGCCGTTTGCGGGGAACGCGACGCCGGCAACTTACGCTGTCGATGGCCGGCAGTTCGTGGTGATCGCGGCGGGCGGCGGCAAGGACCTGAAGTCGCCTTCCGGCGGAGTGTATGTTGCGTTCGCGCTTCCTACCGACGAGGCGGGCGCGACTTCCCCAGAGCAAGCGAAGGGTCCATCGGCTGGCGACGCCAGTGCTGAAACCAGTTCCCTATCGCCACCACCAGAGCCTGCGGCCGCGCCCGAAAAAATCATCATCGACACGGACATCGGCGACGACATCGACGACGCGTTTGCGCTG
Organism: uncultured Acidobacteriota bacterium; assembly: GCA_963737205.1. Classification (GTDB taxonomy): domain Bacteria; phylum Acidobacteriota; class Terriglobia; order Acidiferrales; family UBA7541; genus Palsa-295. The sequence goes on from CAVTRV010000002.1 coordinate 616,601, forward strand.
GCCCTGGCGCTGCGCAGCCCGGAGCTGCAGATTCTGGGCGTGACGACGACGTTCGGCGACACCGAGACGCGCGCGAAACTCGCTGACCGTTTGTTGGGAGAAGCCGGACGACGGGAGATTCCCGTCGCGGCGGGAGCGCCAACGCCCGTGAAGAGCACATTCACGCAACGCGCGTATGCGGAGGGCGGGCATTTCGCGAAGGCGTCGCACGCAGCGGCCGTGGACTCCCTGCGCGAACAGATTCAGCGCTATCCCGGCGAAATCACGCTGGTGGCGATTGGTCCGCTGATGAACGTGGGGGCGTTGATCGACAAAGATCCGGAAACTTTTCGCAAGCTGCGGCGTGTGGTGATGATGGGCGGGTCGATCGAACGCGGATACGGCGATCCTTATGGGGCGCCCACTCCGCCGCAGCCGGAATGGAATATCCTGAACGATATTCCGTCCGCGCAGAAACTGTTCGCCGCGGGCGTTCCGATTTACGTGATGCCTTTGGATTCAACGCAGCTGAAGCTGGACGAGGTGAAGCGGGCGTTTCTTTTCAGGCAAGGAATGCCGATGACGGACGCGTTGACGCTGCTGTATCACGAATGGGGGCAGGAGACGCCGACGCTGTTCGATCCGATGACGATCGCCTACATCGTGAAGCCGGAATTGTGTCCTGTGCAGCCGATGCGCATTCGCGTGGACGAAAAGGGCCTCACGCGGCCCGAGGCGGGAACCCCGAACGCGGAAGTTTGCCTGCATTCGGACCCCGAGGCGTTCTTTCGGTTTTACCTGGGGCGAGTGGCCGCACCGTAGCGAATGGCGCGGCTCGCTCAGGCGCACACTTTTCTGGAGACGCAATGGCTGTACTGATTCTGTTGTTCGGGAGCTGGCTGATTTTTCGCGGAATCGGAGCGCTGGGCATTGCCGCGCTGGCCACGTGGCAAGACTCGGCGCGCTACGCGCTCGCGACGATGTTCGCGTTCACGGACGTCGCGCACTTCACGAAGTTGAGGCACGATCTGGCGCGGATGGTGCCGCTGATGTTTCCGTGGCCGATGGCGATGGTTTACATCGCGGGAGTGCTGGAGTTGCTCGGCGCGGCCGGTTTGCTGCTGCCGAAATTTCAGGCGGTGGCGGGACTGTGTTTGATTGCGCTGCTCGTGGCGATGTTTCCCGCCAACATGCGAGCGGCGTTCAATCACATGGAATTGGGAGGACGCGCCGCTACCCCGCTTTGGCTGCGCGCGCCGATGCAGCTGCTGTTCATCGGCCTTCTGCTGTGGTCCACCAAGCCGTAGGACCCGCAGCAGATTGCGACGACGCGTGTTGCCCGACCGACTATTGCCGGCCGTTGTTCTGGAACTTGTCTCATAAATGCTCGCTTGGGTCGAACAGACTGGCTTCAGGGGTTAAAGAGTCTGGTGAGAACTAGGCTTGAGCGACAGGGGGCCGCGAAACCTTGGAACCACAGATGATCCCGAAGCTTCGGGACAGATAAACACAGATGAAGCAAAAGGCGCAGGACAAGTCTAAACCAATTCAAGCTCAGGGTTGGCAAGTACAAACCCTGAAACCCGAGGCCGGGGCTGACACGAGACGGAAGTGGCTCCTTCCTGCATCGCGTGCTCCGGTCGGACGCGTCGAAGCAAGCTTCGACGAAGAGAAAGCGGGAGCAAGCTCCCGCACTCCCAAAAAAAACCAGCGTCTCTCAGCGGCTAAAGCCGTCTTGATTTTGGATCCGTTACGGCACGGCTGAAGCCGTGCCCTGACGAAAAGCGGGGTTCTCGCACAGACTCTAAAACCCCGCCCTTCCGGGCATCATTTATGAGATCGCTTCTAGGGCTGTTTGGGCTTCATCGGCGCCGGTCTGGCCGGACGATGCTTTTCCACGCCCTCCGTGTTGATCAGCGCGAGGAAGTCTCTCGCGTTGAATGGGTAGCGGCGAACGGACTGTTGTCCCGTGGTACTCAAGGTGACGTCCACGCGGCGGTTATTGGCCATGACGATTACCGGCAGATTTTCGAGCATTTGTCGCCGCTCGTCCGGTGTGAGGTCGGGATTCGTCGCGATCTGTTCCTTCACCTGGTCCGCCGTCAGATCGTCCTCTTTGCCATAAGACCGCGTCTGGATAGCGGTTGCGGGGATGCCATGCTCGACGAGGAAGCGCTTGGTGCGATCAACGCGGCGTTCCGTGAGGAGTTTGTTGTATTCCTCCGTACCGCGACGATCGGCATGGCCGCCGAGGATCAAGTGGGCGTCCGGTTTGTAGGTCAAGTACCTTTGGAAGTCTGCCGCCAGCTTGGTGAGAATCATCTCCTGGCTCTCGAGCAAACCGCTGTCGGGATGGGCGATGCTCGGCCGAGCCGTCTGGAAATAGATGCTGTGAAGGGCGAGTCTGGCTTCGATCTCGACCATTTCCGGCGGAGGCGCTGGTTCCTGCACCGCGATGCCAACCTGGCAGTCCGCGGTGCCGCCGCGGCCATCGTCCACGTGGCCTGCGACGGTGTAGGATCCTGGCGCGAGGTCGGCTGTGGCGAACCTGACGGAAGAATCGGAGCCTTCCACTCTGCCGCCACTGGCGCTCCAGGAGAAGGTCAACGGATCGTTGTCAGGATCGCTGGCGACGGCGGTGATCTGCACATGCTCGCCGACGGTGACGGTGGTGCGGTCGGCGGAGCAGGACATGGTAGGCGGACGATTGGGCCGCGGGTCAACGCGCACATCCACGGAGCAAGTGTCGGCGCCGCCTCGTCCGTCGTCGACGCGCACTTTGACGGTGTAGGAGCCGACGGTGGTGCCCGAAGAGTTCCATCGGACTTCGGGACCGTTGCCGACTACGCCACCGCCATTCGAGGTCCAAGAATAGGTAAGCGGATCGTTGTCGGGATCGCTGGCGCTGACGCGCACAACGGCGAAGTCACCCGATCCCAGGTAGACCATGGTCTTATCAACCGAACAGGAAGCCACTGGCGGACGGTTGGGGGGCGGCGGTGGGGGAGCAATTCCACCAAACCGAAGGACAATTCCGGTGGAGAGACGCAGGTTGCCCTGCCAATCGCGGCCGCCATTGTTGGACGGAGGATTGCTGAACCGCGTGGTGAGGTACTCGGCCTGAAACAGACGCCAGGCGATATGACGGGTCAGCGTGACGTCAAGTCCGCCTCCGGAGGTCATGGCAAAGGCATATTCGGAATCAAGCGGGGTGCAAACGGGATCTCCGGTGCATCCGTTGATGGTGACCGGGCTGGCGAGCGCGGCTCCCACCAAGACCTGGATGAACGGCGTCAATCGCTGGTAGCGGAACGAAAGGCGCGGACCGATGAGGTAGGTGTAGACGCTTCCGCTGGCATCGTATTTCTGCGTGGGTGTGCCGGGCGCTGCGAGTCTTATGCTGGTGTCGGGAAAGCCCGCGATGTCGACGACGAGGCCCAGATGGCTGTCAAAGTTGTAGGCGGCGTTCATGCTGGCGCCGTGCAACCAGTCGACGCGATTGTCGTAGTAAGCCGGCGTGTTCCGCCAAAATGTGTAGCCCACGAAGACTTCCCCCTTTGGGACGTACACATCTGAATCTCCCATTTGACTCATGGCCATTGGCGGCGGGGCGGATGGCCCTGCGGGTTCTAGCCGGAAAGGAGACGACAGCAAGGGAGAAGTTTCGGGAATCGGTTTAGTGTCACCCGCAGCGGAAGCCGGCGCGACGTCTTCCTTCGGCTTCGCTTTCGATGTTGCAGTGTCGTCCGCGTGCAGTGCAGGCACCAATACAAAAGCAACCGTCATTGTGGCGATCATTCGCGCTGCCAATCTCATTGTTGCCTCCTGAATCGTGCCTGCAAGCCGCGAAGCGGGCGACGAAGCCCGCCTCGCGGTCATCGAACCTTGCTACCGTGCTTTTTGTCCCAACAATTCGGACTTATGGCTGAGGCACTGTCACGCTCGTGCCACTAACCGTTGCCGAGGCCGCTCCGCCGCCGGATCCGGCGAACAGTCTTCCGTCGACTACCGAGCTCGTGTTCATCGTGATAGACACGGCGGCGAGAATGTTTCCCTCGAATATGCTGCCAATGCCCAAGGTCGCTGAAGTACCCACTTGCCAGTAAACGTTGCTCGCTTTGGCGCCGCCCGCGAGGATTACCTGAGAACCAGTCGCGGTGGTGAGCGTGGAGCCCATTTGGAAAATGAAAACTGCGTTCGGATCGCCCTGGGCGTCGAGAGTCAGGTTGTTGAGGGGTCCTGCTCCCGAGAGCAAAAACGCTGTCGAGGCGCAGGTATACAGTCCTGGAGTGAGTGTGACGCCTCCCAGATTTGCAGCTATCACTGTCGGAAGGAGTCTGCCGGCGGCGTCGTTGTAGGCGGCCAACAGATCGGATTGGGCCTTGGCAATGACGGCGTCATTGATGTGAATCGTCCCGTTGATTTGTGCCGGCGGAATTCCCTGCGAGGTTCCAGGATCCAATCCAACGTCACCGTTGACGATTACAGGACCCGTGCTGGTGGTGGAAGAAGTGGCCATGACCGCGAAATTCCCCGCCGAGGCGAGGTTGATGTTCGCGGGACCTGCGCCGCCAGCCGTTGTACCGGTGGTGAAACTCCATGGATTTGGCACGACGCCGGCCGCGAGCGCATTCCCGTCGAGATCTTGGACCGCGGGTGAAATCGTGGCTGTGTATTCAGTGCTGGCCGCGAGATTGGCTGACGGAGTAAACGTTGCGATCTGGCTCGGCACGTCATACGCGACAGTGCCGGACACAGGACTTCCATTCGAGGTTTCTGTGATCAGGAACGTTCCGGTCGTGATCGTCAAAGGATTCATCGGAGCGCTGAAAGTGGCGTTGATCGTCGTGCTGGTGGGAACGTCTGTGGCCACGTTGGCAGGGTTGGTCAGCGTTATTGTCGGAGCCGTGGTGTCAAGGACTGCTCCGGTGGTGAAGTTCCACGGATTCGGAACGCTCCCGGCGATCAGCGCGTTGCCGTCGAGGTCTTTGGCAGCGGCTGAAATCGTGGCGGTGTACTCCGTGGTGGCCGCGAGATTGGCGGTCGGCGTGAAAACAGCCGTATTGCTCGCCGTATCGTAGGCGACGGTGCCTGGAACAGGTGCTCCACCGAGAGTCACTACCACGGTAAATGTTCCCGTCGCGGAGATTGTGGCTGGGTCCATCGCCTTGCTGAAAGTTGCGGAGACTTTCTGGTTGCGCGGAACAGCCACAGCGCCGCTGATTGGGTCGGTGGAAAGCACGGTGGGTGCGACAGCGGTGGCAACCGTGCCGGTCGTGAAGCTCCAGCTGTAGTTGCTGGCCAGCGCCTGGCCCGCGGGATCCTGGGCTGCCGTTGTAATTTTGGCTGTGAATTGAGTGCTGGCAGCAAGATCAGCGCTCGGCGTGAAGATAGCGGTGTTGCTCGCCGCGTCGTAGGTCACGGTGCCAGTCACGGGAGCTCCGTTGGTGGTTTCTGCCACGCTAAACACCCCGGCCGGGGTGATCGTGGAAGCGGTCATGGGCTCGTTAAAGGTGGCCGTAATCTTCTGGTTGATCGGCACGTTGATCGCGCCACTGGCAGGATTCGTGGAGGTAACCTGCGGCTGGGTGGCCGAGGTGAAAGTCCACACGTAGTTCGCCGCCAGCGCGTTGCCGGTGGGATCTGCTGCCCCGGTAGTAATCGTGGCTGTAAATAGGGTGCTGGGCGCGAGAGGCGACGTCGGCGTAAATGTGGCCGTGGTTCCTGCGTAAGTGACGGCGCCAGGCACCGGCGTTGTTCCCGGTCCAGTCAAGGTGAAAGTAGTGGAGGTGATCGTCGCAGGGTTCATCGCTTCGGAGAACGTGGCGGTCACCGTCGAGTTCAATGCGACGGCTGTGGCCGCGTTTGCTGGAACAGTGGAAACAACTGTGGGCGGCGGAGCGGTGGTAAAGGTCCACACATAGTTGGCGGCCAGCGGAGCGCCGGTGGGGTCCTGTGCCCCGGTCATAATGGTTGCCGTAAACAAGGTGCTGGCATGGAGGATTGCCGCCGGCGTAAAAGTTGCCGTATTACCGGAATAAGTGACGGCGCCGGTGACGGGAGTGGCTCCGGGCCCGGTCAACGTGAAAGTTGCGCCATTGATCGTCGCCGGGTTCATCGCTTCACTGAACGTGGCCGTGACGGTCGTGTTGACAGGCACAAGGGTGGCGCCGGTTGTCGGAGTCGTGGAAACGACCGTGGGCGGCGGAGCGGTGGTAAATGTCCACACGAAGTTGGCGGCCAGTGCCGCGCCTGTAGGATCTTTCGCTCCGGTAGTAATCGTGGCGGTATACAGGGTGTTGGCTGCAAGCACGGCTGTCGGGGTGAACGTTGCAGTGCTGCCCGAGTAAGTGACTACTCCTCCGACAGGAGTTGCGCCTGGCCCCTTCAACGTAAACGTACCCGCATTGAGGGTCGCAGCGTTCATCGCCTCGCTGAACGTCGCGGAAACGATGGTATTAACCGGCACGAGCGTCGCACCTGCCGCGGGGACCGTGGAAATAACGGTCGGAGCGCCAGTCGTGAATGTCCACGGGTAATTGTTGAGCAGCCCGGTTCCCAGGGGGTTCTGCGCTCCTGTGGTAATCATGGCGGTGTACGGTGTGTCGGCCGCGAGAGAGGCGCTTGGAGTGAACGTAGCCGTGGTGCCCGCATACGTGACGGCGCCTGCTACGGCGCCTCCTGGTCCCGTCACAGTGAAGGTTGTCGTGTTGATCGTAGCCGGGGCCATCGTCTCGTTGAATGTGGCCGTGATGACGCTGTTCAGGATCACGCCAGTGGCGGCATTGGCGGGCGTGGTAGACATCACCGCTGGCTGAGCCGGACCCAGAGCTTGCTCGCGGCCGCATGCGGCCAGAAGACCGGTCATCAGAAGCGCCAGGAGCCAGGTATTTCGAACAGCGACGTTACGCATCAGAATCTCCTCTTCAATCGTTGTATGGCGTTATCCAGCGGCTCTGTTATCGGCTCTATCACCGGTTCTATCGGGGGCCTCTCGGACGCGACCAGAATCGAGGGGCTGAATTGTTGTTGGCACAAACACTCGTTTTCACCGCTCCAGGACGCGTGCTATTTACAGATACAGTAATATAAATATTCGAGTAACATTACAGCGCGTTAACAATTGCGCGAGAACCCACGACGAGTTCTCGAGCTCACATTGCCCACGCGGAAGGACGTCCGTGCACAGTTCATGCCAAACGCAGGTTGAGCTTTTCACTCCCCGCGGACGCGACTTAACTGGGGGTTAAGTAGTTGATTTCACAGGCGAGAATTCGAATCAGGTTCACACAGCTGAAAACGAGTTGCGCTCGATTTCCGTTCCAAAGGGGGAAGCAGAACCCATTTCAGGATGAATCTCCAACTCTGCTAGCTTCAAAGCCGTTTTCGACGATCGCAAAGGATGAGAAGAAGAAAGACCAAAGTCGCTTCGCTTCGTGCTCCTCGGCCGAGTCGGATGGGAATAGAACTCACCCGACCGTCTCGATGCAAAAAGTGGGCCGAGATTGCCTGCTGAGTCAACAGCACTTACGGCCCGCTGTGGTAGGATTTCAGAAGCCGAAGACCCCGTAGCTCAACTGGATAGAGCGCCAGCCTTCTAAGCTGGATGTTGTCGGTTCAAGCCCGACCGGGGTCGCCACATCATCGCCTAATTTGGATTCTGGCCTCAATAAAAGCATCCGGCCGTAAGACTCTCCCCACACTGTGTGGGCGCACCCGTTGCTACGGGACTGTTTCTTTTTTTTCGACGAAGGCGGGCGGGTTTGGATTTTTCACTCGCAGTTTGAGATATCGTTCAAGAACGACGTCGAGTTCCTGCGGACGAATGGGCTTTGTGAGGTAACCGTCCATTCCGGCGGCGAGGCAACGTTCCTGATCGCCCTTCATAGCATGGGCCGTGAGCGCAATGATAGGCTGATGCTTCCCGGTGTAATTTTCTTTTTTGCGGACGGCTGCGGTTGCTTCCAGCCCGTCCATTTCCGGCATTTGGACGTCCATGAGCACCAAGTCGTACGCTCCCGTTTCGAGCGCTTCAAAAGCCTCTCGCCCGTTGGAGGCGACGGTAACGTGATGGCCTCTTTTTTCGAGAAGCAGGGTAGCAAGCCGGCGGTTCACCACATTGTCTTCCGCGACTAAGACGTTCAACACTTCGGAAGGGTCGCGGGCATCGTGAAGCGAATATCGAGTGATGAACGGAATTGCGCCGGATTGTTGCTGCGCCCCCAGCACGCGAGCAATCGCTTCTCGCATCTCGGACTGCCGAATCGGCTTCAGCAAATAGCCTGCGATGCCAAGCTGTTTGCATCGCTCCACATCGCCGCGGTGGCCGGCGGAAGTGAGCATCAAAATCGTGGCCGTGGAAAGCTCGGGTCTCTGGCGGATTCGCTCGACGAGCTCGAAACCGTCCATGCCTGGCATGTGCAGGTCCGTGAGGACAAGCCCGTAGGGCTTTGCCGAATTCGCTTTGCTGAAAAGTTCCTCGAGGGCTTGTTCTCCGCCGCTGACGGCTGTGGATGACATTTCCCAGAGGCTCAACATCCCCTGGAGAATCCTCTGATTCGTGCGGTTATCGTCCACTATAAGGACTTTCACGCCCCGCAGGATTTCCGGTGGCGCAATCGTTCCGATTTCGGGCGCTTTGCCGGAAGTCTTCAACTTCGATGTGAAATAGAACTGGCTGCCTTTTCCACGTTCGCTCTGTACCCAAATCCGTCCGCCCATCATGGCAACGAGGCGAGCCGAAATGGTCAACCCGAGCCCTGTGCCGCCATACTTGCGAGTGGTGGAAGTATCCGCCTGGGCAAAAGGATCGAAAATCAGATTCTGCTTCTCGATCGGGATTCCGATTCCGGTGTCGGACACGCAAAAACGCAGGATCTCATCTTTGCCTTCCTCCGTGTCCACTGAGACCCTCAACGCCACTTCACCCTGATGAGTGAACTTGATGGCATTGCCCACGAGGTTGACGATGATCTGCCGCAAGCGGCTGGAATCTCCGTTAACGGCCTCGTGAACTTCCGGGGCGATTTCACAAAGGAGTTCCAGGCCCTTCTCGTGGGCGCGGAACGCCAGCGTCTTAAGGGTTGTTTCGAGCATATCGCGAAGATTGAAATCGACAGCCTCCAAGACGACTTTTCCGGATTCGATTTTGGAGAAATCGAGTATGTCGTTGATCACGGTGAGGAGAGAGTCCGCGGAAAGCTTGACGGTTTCCATGTACTCCTGCTGCTCGGGGGTGAGCTTGGTTTCCAGGGCGAGTTCCGTCATGCCGATCACGCCGTTGAGAGGAGTACGGATCTCGTGGCTCATGTTGGCAAGGAATTCGCTTTTGGCGCGACTCGCCTCCTCCGCCACATCTTTGGCGCGAGATAACTCCGCAGTTCTCTTTTGGACTCTTTCCTCCAGCTCACCGTTGAGTTTTTGCAGGGCGGCATCGCGTTGCTGAATGCGCTCGAGCATGTCGTTAAAGGATGAAACCAGCGTGCCGACCTCATCGCGGCTCTGCACGATCCCTCTGAGCGAGTAGTTTTCCCCAGCGGAAACACTTTTGGCAAGGCCAGCAAGTTGCAGAATCGGTGCGGTGGTGATCCGCAACAGGCGAGATGAGACGGCGTAAGTGACCAGGAGGGAAATCATAAGCACGAAAGCCGCGATCTTGGTGTACTCAACCAAGGTGGCTCGAAATCCGATCAAATCGGAAACGATCGCGATCGAACCAGCTTTGTCTCCATTCAGGAACACACTTCGAAAAAGGACGAGGGAGTCCGGCGTGAACGTCGCTCCGTCGGCGCGCCAGGGAGGCATTGTGAAGCTATTTGCGTCGCTTTCCCGACGATATTCGGCGAACACGTTGCCGTTCGTGTCGTACAAACGCGCTCCGAGAATGTGCTGCTCGGTCGCCAGCGCACGCAGCATGGCGTCAGCAGTCTTTGGATCATTGAACACCAAAGAAGCCGCCGCGTTTGCTCCCAGGGTGTCGGCAAGCGCGGAAATCTCATTGGTGGTGCTGGCACGAAAACTGGTGCGTTCGTAGGCCGCGAGGCCCACGCATGCCAGAACCAATCCCAGGATGCTCGATGAGAGGATTAAAACCGTCATCTTGCGGCGTATGGATAAATCCCGGAAAGTCATGCGCGCACCCTTATCCTTTATCCTTGCTTTCCAACAACGTTTGTCGCGAGCAGCAGGAGCCGTGAACTGAACTTTAGTCCCGCCGCGTCGGCCGCTTTCAGATTGATTTCGAACCGAACCTTGTCTTGCTCAAAAGTGAACCGAATCATTCCGCCTCGATCGATAAAGTCGTTCGCTTCCCCCACGGTCATCACGGCTGAGTTGCCGAGCTCCTTGAAAATCTTGGTGAGATGCTGATCCTCGGTGTTGCCGATAAACAGGACCTGGCAAGCGCGCGCTTCTTGCGGTTGCTTGACGTGGAGAATGTGAATGGGCCGGGATCCGATCGCTTTTCCACCCAATGTGCTCTCGAGTTCTCCGTGGAATGGATCGTCCCCCAACACGCAGAGGACGAACTCGGGACCGCCTGCGGCCGCGGCAGGCCAATCCACCAACTGGGCGAAGTGAAAGAGAAAGCCCGCCTTCACTTGATACTCGCCGATTCCGGACTGCGCCTGAACGTGCACGGGAACAGCGGCAAAGAGGAGCAGCAGAAGAAGGCCGCAACATGGAACCGTCGCACTTCCGAAGACTCCGGCTCGATGGCACTGGCAAGGAGAGCCTGGAACGCGATCCGATATGGCACGATTCACCAACAAACTCCCTGTTCAAAGCGTCCACGTCAACTCGACCTGTGGTGGCGCCACATTCGCGTGTGGCGGAAGTTCAAAATGCAAGCCGCCTTCGGCATGGGGCCACCTTTCGGTGACACCTCGGCATCGCTCTCCGCGCGAACCAGTGCGCACTTTTCTTCGGAAGGGTGACTACTCCAAGACGGCCACGGCGCCTGAACCAAAATTACCCAAGAGGTGAATCGAGAGGGGACAGAGCGTACCTTGCCAGGCTGAGATAAATTCTATTGCCCAACCTGAGGCGAACACACGCGGAAGATTCGCCCCATGCCCTAAGAGTTATGCGGCACAAAAATAGAAAGAAGCGATGAACGCAAGAGCCTATCAGGAGCTACTTCCGGCTTGCTTCCAGCGCCGAACCGCCTTGGCTGAAGTCCGGCTGAACGTTGACCACACCAAATTTCCGAAATTCCTTCTCGCGATGAGCAGCCATCGCCCATAGAAACGTGATGCGATGCCATGGCACCGAGACGTTGGGGTGATAACCGCTGGGTATCAGGACGGCATCGCCGTCACGAACAACCGTGAGGAGCTCAGGGTACTCCGTGTTGTTGTACACGAGCTGAATTCCATAGGCGGGATGGGGCATGTCGAAATAGACATACATCTCCTCGAGCATTTCCGCATGTTCGTGCGGCGGCCAACTCGTCCAATTGCCCGGATCGGAAACCGTGAATCCCAGGAGAAGGCGGCCGGCCTCCACGTTCTTGCCAATACAGATGTTCACCTGGCGCGAGCTCCCCGGAGCGCCAGCGGCGAATCGCAGGCTGGCATCCTTTGAAATCTCAGCGTAAGGAACGAACTGCACCGGATAGGTGTTGTCGACATCGGAGGAAAACTCGGCGAAATCCGCGTCCATGGAGGTGCTGACTTCCACTTGCGCTCCGCGAGGGATGTAGATCGAATCGTACTGGCCGAGTTCGTAGCTCTTGCCTGCGACGCGAACCACACCCTTGCCACTCAGGCTGATGAGACCGGTTTCCTGGTTTCCGGTGGCGAACGATACCGAAGGAACCGAGTGATTCAAGATGATTCGGCCATAGGAAAGATGGCGGTTCGTGCTGTTCTTCGGCGTAACGGACACATGGCGTCCCACTTGCCGATTCGTCGCTCGAAAGATCATTCTTTCTGTGTCTGGTTGTGCCTGCGTGCTCATTTCTTGTTCCTCCAAATTCGAGATAATACTCCGGCCCTATCATTCGGCGTGATCATAATCATTGTCATTCTAGCGGCCATAAAACAAGGTGGAATCAGTTTCTCTTTCGAGTTCGACACAGACACATGAGCCTATCTCATAAATGCTCGGTTGGGCCGAAGAGCTTGGCCTCAGGGGCTAAAGCCCCTTGTTATTGCAGGCCTGACGGCGGGGCTGAAGCCCCGCCCTTCCGGGCACCATTTATCAGGTAGCTTCATTTCAGGCCGCCGACGATCCGCCCTCCTCCGCCAGAGTTGCCGGCTTCAGATTCGGAGCGAGCAATTGGACCAACCCAAGCGCAACCAGGTACGCTACGCCCGCAATCATGAACGGAATCATGTAGCTCCCAGTCCATTGCAACACGTGGCCGACAATCTTCGCGATGAGCATTCCGCCAATCGCGCCGGCCGTTCCTCCGATTCCGACCACGGACGCCACGGCCCGGTTCGGGAACATGTCCGACGAGAGGGTCAACAGGTTACATGAGAATCCCTGATGTGCGGCAGCGGCGAGACCAATCAGAAGGACGGCGGTCCAGAGCCCTGAGGCCCGGTACGCATAAACAATCGGAACCACGGCCAAAGCGCAAACGAGCATCGCGATTTTGCGAGCTTCGTTCACGGTACGGCCATGATGGATCAACGCTGATGAGAACCAGCCGCCCGCCACGCTGCCGGCGTCGGAGATGACGTAAATTACGACAAGCGGAAGACCGATCTGCGTGAGAGCGAGCCCGTGTTTGCGCTGAAGGAAATCGGGAATCCAAAAAAGGTAAAACCACCAGATCGGATCGGTCATGAACTTGCCGGCAACAAACGCCCAGGTCTGCCGGTGAGAGAGCAGGCTCAGCCACTTCACCTTTGCTACGGACTCGCGCGGGTCGCTCTGGATATAGGCCAGTTCGGCCGGCGATACACGCGAATGCTCTTCCGGTTTGCGATAGACCAGTAGCCACAACACAACCCACAGGAAACCGAGCGCGCCGGTGAAAATAAATCCCGCGCGCCAGCCCCAATGAATCGTGATCCAGGGAATGATGAGCGGAGTGATGATCGCGCCCAAATTCGTGCCCGCGTTGAATATCCCGGTCGCAAATGCCCGCTCTTTCGCGGGAAACCATTCCGCCACGGCCTTGATGCTCGCTGGAAATACCGCCGACTCTCCGAGGCCGAGGGCGGCCCGAGCCACGATGAACTCGGAAAGGGTATGGGCGATGGCATGCCCCATAGACGCCAAACTCCAAGCGACCATCGCCACGGCATAGCCGACGCGTGTACCGATCTTGTCGATCAGCCGGCCGACCAAGAGCAATCCCACCGCGTAAGCAGCCTGGAACGCGAACACCAGATTGGCGTAGTCGGTCTCACTCCAGCCGAGGTCGTGCTGCAGCGTGGTCTTGAGAACGCCCAGGATCTGGCGATCCATGTAGTTCTTGGTTGTACCGAGCAGAAGAAGAGCGCAGATCACCCAGCGGAAGGAACCGATACGGCTCGCGGGCTGCTCTATTGTTGTCTCCTGATGCGGCACAAGAAGTTCCTACATGGAATGAAGCTGGGGGGTCAAGGGCATTTCGCGCCTCGTGTCTGCATCTCGATTGAGTTTTTCAGACAACACGTTCAGGTTTTGTGGTTTGACTTGCCCGAGAGCGAACCATATAGTTCTCCCGTCACAATGGTGCGCGCCCCTTCCCTTCCATTCATACACAAAATCCGCGGGTCCTTCGCGGCCTTATTTCTAGCGTGGCTGTTCGCCACGCCGGCGGCGTTCGGGCAGGTGAGCGTACTAACGCAACACAACAACAACGCCCGTACGGGAGCAAATCTTGCTGAGACCATCCTGACCCCGTCGAACGTGAACGCGAAACAATTCGGTTTGCTCTTCAAGCGCGTTGTGGACGATCAAGTTTACGGCCAGCCACTGTATGCGGCAGGCGTGAGAATTGCGGGCGGGGAACACAACGTCGTCTACGTCACCACCGTCAACAACAGCGTGTACGCCTTCGATGCGGATGACGCGAAAGCCTCGGAACCGTACTGGCACGTGAATTTTGGACCCCCCGCGAGCATTGCCGACGGGAATTTTGGTTGCGCCGACATCACTGGAAACATGGGCATCATCGGGACGCCGGTGATTGATGCGGGAAGCGGGACGCTGTACGTCGTCGCGCTGACGAAAGCGGCGGCGGCCTTCGCTCAGAGGCTGCACGCGCTCGATATCACCACGGGAGCGGAGCTAGCGAACAGTCCTGCTCTAATTTCCGCGGACGGCTTCAATCCTCTCTTTCAGAATCAGCGGCCGGCGTTACTGCTCCTGAACGGCGTGGTCTACGTAGGTTACGCGTCTCACTGCGATAAAGGCTCGTATCACGGCTTTCTGATTGGTTACGACGCCAAATCGCTGAAGCAAATCGCGATGTTCAACCCGTCTTCCACGGGAAAAGCCGCGAGCATTTGGCAATCGGGTCAGGGTCCTACGGTAGATGCGAGCGGAAATATCCATGTGGTCACCGGCAATGGGAGCTGGGACGGGCAATCGAATTTCAGCGAGAGTTTTCTCAAGCTCGATCCACAGCTTCATTTACTGGATTGGTTCACGCCATCGAACCACGAGCGGCTCGATCGCAACGATCTTGACCTTGACTCCTCCGGCGCGTTGCTGATCCCAGGGACAAGCCTGGTGGCGGACGGCGGCAAGGAAGGCGTTCTCTACCTTGTCGACGCGAATCACATGGGGCATCTCGGCGACGAAAATGCGGTGCAACATTTTCAGGCCAGCCCTTCGCACATTCACAGCCTGGTTTACTGGAATAGCGACAAGAATGGCCCGCTCGTTTACGTCTGGGGACAGAAGGACCATTTGAGAGCGTATAAATTCGAGGCGGGGAAATTCGAGACGACCCCGTTTGAGATAAGGCCGGACGCGACGGTGGGCCACCCGGGGGCGATGCTCTCTCTTTCGGCGAATGGATCCAAAGACGGAATCCTGTGGGCCGCTGTTCAGGCGAGTGGAGACGCCCATCACGAGTCCAGGCCGGGCATTCTTCACGCGTATGAGGCAGACAACGTACTCCACGAACTCTGGAATTCTCTTCAAGACTCGGCGCGCGATGACTGCAACAACTATTCCAAGATGGCGCCTCCCACGGTGGCGAATGGCAAGGTGTATCTCGCAAGCTTCGGCACAAAGAACACGGGAAGCGGCCAATTCTGCGCGTATGGATTGCTACCACTTCGGTAGGTACCGGCTCCTGCTGCAGGCCGGCATCGCGGAGAGAAGCTAGGGGCCCTGTCGGAGCAGCGCCGAAGCGCACCAGAGAAGCGGGGCCTGGCCGTGAAGGTCACCCGTTAAACGCGCGCGAGCTAAATAGTAGTTGAGGTCGTTCTGCTTGCCAGTACCTTCGCAGATGTTTCGAAGGTCACCATTCGGCTCGAGGTAGGTGACCAAGCCCAACCAACCCTTGCGAGCGGCTGGACCGTAGGTCTTCTCATTGAGCCAGCCGTTCTTCACGCCGGTGATCATGGCGAAAGTGAACATCGCAGTGGACGAAGTTTCAGGCCACGCCTCGGGATGATCCACAAGTTGGCGCCACATGCCGTCTTTGCCTTGAAACTTGAGCAGTGACGCCATCATTGTCTGATAGCCACGCATGATCCTGGCTCGCCGAGGATGATCGGGCGGTAAGGAGCGGAGGATCTCCGCCATACCTGCGGCCACCCAGCCGTTGCCACGGCCCCAGAAAAACGGCGCGTCCGGGGCGTGGTAGAACAATCCGTTGGGCTGCTGCAGCTTCTCGAGATACGCCACCATCTCCAAGGCGGCGCGGTCGAGATATTTCGGATCGCCGGTGGCGCGGTAGCCCTGGACCTCGACCAGCGTAATCATGTACATGTCGTCGATCCAGTAGCGAGTCTGATTGGTGAGACCGTCTGCCGTGGGATTGTCCCATTGCTTGTCGGCCAGGCGCTGGCCCAGCTCCAGGTACTTCCGGTCTTTCCTCTCGATAAAGATTTCCAACGGGACAGAGCCGAAAACCGTGGAGTCGACGTGGTTGGGCTCGGGCACTAAATTCGATTCTTCAGCGAACAGCGGATCAAAGCGCTGGATCAAACGCGCGGTGAGATCCTTGTCACCGCTCAATTGAGCAAACGTAAGCGCTCCGTACCACGCGACGCTCTCGGGATAGGTAATGTGATCGGGCGGCGTGGTTTTTCCGGAATTGGTGTGCGGGCCCGCTGCGAAACGGTCAGCCACGCGCTTTCCGATCTCGGTGGGTGAAGTTCCCGCGGGCCAATTGCTGAATTCCTTGAGTGGCCTGAGCTTCGGAGCGGAGAACACGGCCAGCGCAATAATTGAAACGAGCACGCTGTGAAACGCCTTCATTCAAGAACCTCTTTCGGCACTCTTATCTGATCGAACGAACGTTAGCGCTTTGGGTGATAACGAGAACTCGTACGGGACGCTGCGCAACCGAAAAGTTGGCTGGGAGGCCTGGACTCGAACCAGGATAATCAGATCCAGAATCTGATGTACTGCCAATTGTACGACCTCCCAACTGGTGGGAAAGAGCAAAGAAGCGACGGCGGCGCGACCCCTTGAATTACTTTCCTTTGTTACTTTACTGGCGAATGGGAGCGTCGTCAACTCTGGCGCGTCCCTCTGTTTGAGATCGACGCGCTAGGAATGGCGCGTCGGAACCGGCACCAACAATCGCTTTCGGACATAGAACTCCTGCCCTCGCCAGTGAATCCGCTGTGGGAGGAAGCTGGCAGCCCACGCAAAGAACGAAAAAACATCGCGGAACAACAGCAGCCAGAGCCTGCGCAATACCAGGCGATCCTTCATCCCAACAAATCCAACCGATATCGCCACCGCGTTGCGGAAAAGAAAAGCGGCCGCAAAGTAGCCGATCGCCGCGCGCGGCGAGACCAGCACTCCCACCAGCACGGCCCACGGCAACGCCTGGGTGAAAATCAGTCCCAGGTGGCCCCACGGACGCGAAGCGCGGATACTCAGGTTCCATCGAACCTGATGACGGAACGCGCCGCCAAACGTTTCGTGGGGATAATCGACAGCCACTGGAAGCCGACTGAGCTCAATGCGGTATCCGCGGGCCGCGATCCGGTTGCCCAGTTCGTAGTCATCGCAGAAATAGTCGACCAGCGATTCGAAGCCGCCGATTTCGGCGAGGTGCTTCTTCGTCGTGGCCATCACGGCACCGAGCATGAAGGTGAGGCCGCCGAACAACCACGCGACGAGCACGCCGGGCGCGAAATCGGTGCTATTGCCGAGAGCCTCGATGTCCGCCGGAAGCGATCCATCCGTAATGCCTCGATACAAGCAGGTAGCGCCGCCAACTTCGGGATTTGAGAAGGGCGCGACGACCGACCGCAAGAAGCCGGGTTCGACGCGCACGTCGCTGTCGCTTACGACGACAAAGTCGTAGCGCGCCTCGCGAGCCATGCGGCAGAGCTTGTTGACCTTGTCACTTTCTCCCAGCGGCTCTGAACCGATCAGCAACCGGATCGAACGGCGCGGGAAGTCTCCGATCAGTTTTTCGATGGTGGGAATCGCGGGATCGTTCTCGTCAGAAACGCAAAACAACATCTCGAATTCGGGGTAATCCTGACGGCAGAAACTTTCATAGTTTTGATAGGTTTCGCGGTCGAGACCGCAGATGGGTCTCAAGATGCTGACGGGAGGCGTGAAATCCTTAGGATCGGAGGGGCGCTTGCGAAAGAACGCACTGCCTGCGAGAATCGCGGCGAAGTAGTAGCCAAATGGCGCAGCCGCCAGTACCAGGAGCGCGTCGCGAATCCCGGTCCAAATCACGCCACGATCAACCTTTGCCTAGATAAACGAGAACCACGCCGGCGCAAACCAGCAGCACGCCGATCCAGCGCTGGTGCGTGACGGCTTCCCCAAGGAACCACCTGCCGCCGATGGCTCCAACGACATAGCTCAGCGAAGTAATCGGAATCACGTAGCTGACGTTCGCTCGCGCCAGCATGCCCAACAGCGCGAAATAGGCGAGCGCCATCATCGCGAAGCCGATCCACATCCAGCCAACCCGAAACGCGCGGATTGGAACGCCCAGCAGCGTTCGCGGGCTGAACTCCTTTACCTCGCCGATAATCTTCATCGCGCGAGTCACACACATCTCGCCGACCGTTCCGACAACCACGATGAAAAAAACCAGAATCACCTCAATTAGCATCGATCGGCTCCGTGGTGCGCGGCGGTGTGTAACCGATAATCAACACGCCAAGGCAAACGATCGCGATGCCCGCCCACCGCAGGGGCGTTACCGTCTCACCCAGGACAAATCGGCCGAGCAGCGCAGCAATCCCGGATGTAAGGGCGGAAGCAGGTTGGACGTAGCTATAGTCCGCCCACGTGAGGACAACCGTGTATGAAATGAAGAAGCCGATCATCGCGAGAGTACCGCACCAAATGATCGGCGAGGTGAAAACTTGAAAGCCGTAATGAAGAAGGGCCGCTGGATTCCAGCTCGGCGCCGTGCCGATGCGGCGCATCCCCTTGCTCATCAGGAGATCGCCGATCGGCCCGAAGAAAATCAGCATCGAGATGAGCAGGTACGTCTTGAAGCGCAGGTCCGCGGCGACCTTCATTCGCGCTATGATTCGCCGCCCACTTCCATTGTCCGCGAGGACTCGATCGACGGCACCTGGACGAGCGCTTTCTTCGCGACGCCCTTGCGCGCCACTTTCCGGCGATCGTGGCGCAGTTTCATGAAGTCCACAGCCTCATGGAACAGGCGCTTGCGCTCATGTCCGTCCCAGAGCGCCTCGCGCACGATCCGCCAGGCCACGCGCGGCCGGAAATAGTAGCTGTCGTAGAATCGGTTCACGGACTCGACCATGTACTCGCGGCTGAGTCCGGGGTATTCGAGATGCGGAAGCTGATGCCCGAGCGAATCGGTGATCGCCTCTGTGGCGAGGAAGCCTTCGCGCGCGCCCTGATCGTACAGTTCCGTGCCGGGATACGCATGGGCCATCGAAACTTGGATCGTCTCGCAATCGAGTTCTTTCGCGTAGTCGATCGTCTTTTCGATTGTCTGCTTGGTTTCGCCAGGCAGACCGATGATGAAATCGCCGTGAACGTGAATGCCCACTTTCTTGCAGTTCTGAACGAAGGTGCGTCCCATTTCCACGGTAGCGCCCTTCTTGATGTTCTTGAGGATCTGCGGATCTCCTGATTCGAAGCCGACGATCAGCAAGCGGCAACCGGCGTTCTTCATGGCTTTCAAAGTTTCGTAATCGCTGTGGACGCGCGCCGTGCAGGACCATTGGAAGCCGACCGGCTGGAATTCTTTGCACAGAGCGAGAACCCGGTCTTTTCGAATGTTGAACGTATCGTCGTCGAAGAAGAATTCCTTGGCCTGCGGGAACATCTTGTGCGCCTGCCGGAATTCGCGGGCCACATTCTCGACGGATCGGACGCGCCAGGCGTGGCCGGAAAGCGTCTGAGGCCACAGGCAGAACGTGCAAAGAGCCGGGCAGCCCCTCGCCGTGTAGAACGAAACGTAGGGGTTGAGGAGGAAGGGCACGTTGTATTTCTCGATCGTCAAATTGTTCTGATAAACCTCGGTGGCAAACGGCAACGCATCGAGCTCTTCGGTGTGAAGCGGCTCGCGCGACGGGTTGTGCACGACTTTGCCGTCCTTCACGTAGCTGACGTTCGGAATCCCGGAGAGCGGCTTGCCCAGCGCGTAGTCGACGACGGCATGATCGAATTCGCCGCGCACGACAAAATCAATGTCCTGGCTCGCCAGCAGGCTCTCGGCCGGTTTGATCTGCACTTGCGGCCCGACGAACGCGATCTTGAGGTCGGGTTTCTTCTCCTTCATCGCGCGAGCCATGCGAATGTCGCTCTGAAAGCCAACAGTGGACGTGAACAGCACCAAAAACTCGTAATCTGCCGACGTGCGGATTACTTCCTCAGGAGAGATGTGGTGCGGCGGGCCGTCCAACAAGCGGCTGCCGGGCAGCATCCCAGCAGGGTAAGCGAGCCAGACGGGATACCAGTAGGATTCGATCTCGCGGGTGGCGGGCCAACGCGAGCCGGCGCCACCGTCAAATTTCTCAAAACTTGGTGGATTCAAAAACAAGGTCTTCATCGCAGACGACATTTACAGTCCCCCTCAGGAACTACGTACAGCCACGCCACACGCGTGAAGCTCTATTCTACTCGATTTGTGAGCCATCCAAGCAAGCGTTTGGTCGGATGTCTCATTGCTGCAGCACCTTGGCCAACTGCCCTGTGGCCTGCAGGACCTTCAATTGGGCCCGTTGCCACGCAAGATTGGCGTCGAGGAATTCCATCCATTTGTCGCTCTCATCCAGGCGGGATTGCTCGACGTCCTTCAGCGTTGCTTTTCCGTCTTCCAGCTTCGCTTGAGCGAGTTCCAAGGTTTGCTGCGCAAGCTTCAAATCCAGCCGGGCGACTTCCCGAGTGGCCCCGAGCTCCCGGGTCTCACGTGAATCCTGCCCAGACTCGAGGCGCACTTGCTCGCGTTTGTTGCTGAGCACCAGCTCTGCTTCGTTGAGTTGCGCCTTGGCCAACGCGGCGTTCGCGGAAGTCTTCGCCGCAAACAGCGGGATTGTGACTTCGATTCCCGCATTCAAATTGTTCCGCTGGAAAGTCTGGTAGTAGAGGTCGTAGTTATTCAGCTTGCTGAACAGGCTGTACTGGGCGACGGCGTCAATCGTTGGCCAGTAGCCCTGACGCGCCCCTTTCAAAAGGTGCTGCCGCGCGGAGCGTTCGTCTTCGGCCTCTTTAATTCCAGGATCGTTCTCGACCGCGAGGGCGGCCACTTGGCTCTCCTGGAGATCCAGCGCGAACGACGTTTCCTCGGGCTCGACTTCCATTGGTTGTCCGTCCGGCACGCCCGCGAGGTCACGCAGTTGCTGCGACAACGTCTCGTTCCGGTCCTGGAGCTTTATCAGGCGCTCCCGGATTCTTGCCGAGGTCAATTCGGCCCTCGTTTCTTCAATTGCAAGTTCCTGGTTCGCGGCGACGCGTTCCCTGGTAAGCGCGAGTATCTTCTCCGCGCTGGCCTGATCACTACTCATCAGTTCGATCAAGTGCCGGACCTCCGCGAGCTCCAAATACGTTGAGGCTGTGCGAACCATTACGCTGTCGCGGATTCGGTCCAGCTCAATTTTTTGGCTGCGCGCGCGATCCTCGGCAGCGCGTTGCTGCCCCTTCAGCTCAGGATTGAACAGGGATTGTTTGTAATCCAGCTGGAAGACCGCCGGCGGACCGCTGCCCGGAACGGAAGGAAACCCGTAGGTGTAGACGTATCCTCCGCCTGTGTATATGTTCGGAAGAAACGTCGCGCGATCGACCCTGGCTTCGCCCAGTGCAACACTGTATTGCACGCGCGCCAGCTTCAGGTCGCGGCTATTCTGCAGCGCCAGCGTAACCGCCTCCCGAAGCGTCAGTTTCTCCGGGCTCGGCGTATTCTGCGCCCGCACCAAAACGGCAGAGAGCGCCATGCATAACAACAGAATGCTTGCGCATTTCGATAGTTTATTCATAGCGTAGAGATTCCGTTGGCTGAAGTCTCGCTGCGCGGTTCGCGGGAAGATAGCCGAATATGAGTCCCGTCGAGCAGGACACCACAAACGCCAGCACCACCGACGCCCACGATATCGGGACACTGAAGTCCCCGCCGGCTGGGACAAAGTCACTCAAGAATGTCGCGATGGGTGGAATCGTGAGCACGATGTTCGCGATAACGGGAATCAGGATGCCGATCGCAATTCCCGCAAGAGCGCCCGTGCCGCTGATTAGAACCGCCTCGCCCAAGAACTGGTACAAGATTGCGGCGCGCGGCGCGCCAATCGCTTTCCGGATTCCAATTTCCCGGGTTCGCTCGGTCACGGTCACAAGCATGATGTTCATGATTCCGATGCCGCTGATCGTCAGCGCGATCATCGCCACTACAATCAATAGCAGGGTCAAGGCCATGGAGATATTCTTCGCTGCGGCCAGGATGCCCGCCAAATTCCAGACGTGATACTTCGCTCCGGGCCGGTGGCGGCTCGCCAGAACCTCCGCCACGCGTTCGGTGACGATCGGCACGTCCTCTGAGTTTTGTGCCTGCGCGTAGAACGACTTGAAATAGTCGGTGCCCGTGTAATCCTTGATCAACGAGAAAGGCACGATCACGGTTTCGGGAGTGATCTCCGTTTGGCCGAACGTGGCCACGCGTTCGCGAAAAACGCCAATCACCGTGAAATGCAGCTCCTCGATCGCAATATCCTTGCCGAGAGGATCGTCGTACGGAAACATCGAAGCGGCGAGCTGCTCGGTGATGAGGCACACCTTGCTTCGCGACATCATGTCGTCCTGATCGAAGTACCGGCCCCGGACAGCTATGAGCCGGCGGACCGTGTTGAAACCCTCCGTGACGCCGACAAGGCTGATCGGATGCACCGCACCGCCGACCGTGACGTTCATGCGAATGTCGTCAGTTCCAGCGGCTTCGGTTACCTGGGGGATGTCCTGCTTTACGGCTTCAAGATCCGCGGGCGTGATTTGATCGGAACGCGCCAGATTCTCCGCGCCGCCCGGATTGATCATCTCCGCCAGCACAAGGTTGGAACCCACGCCCTCGATTTCCGAAATAATGTAGCGTTTGCCGGTCAGGGCGACTGTGACGACCAGAACGATGCATGCGCTCCCGATGATGACGCCCAGCATTGTGAGCATGGCGCGGACCTTGTTCGCGCGCAGAGCTTGCACCGCAAGCTGCAGAGTTTCATTCCAGAAGGCAGAGGTGTTACGCATAGAGCTTACCGATAGAATTCGATGCCTTTTTCAGGATCGGAGTTTCGGGTGATTGCGGCCGCCGTGCTATCGCGACCCCTTTTCCAGTTTTGCCAGACGCGCCTGGGTTTCCTTGCGCCCGGGTTCGAGTTGGAGCGCCGCGCGGTATTGCTCCGCAGCCTGGCCCGCTTTCCCTTGCGCTTCGTAGAGCCTGCCAAGCCAGTCGCGCGCGTCTGCGTGCGAGGGCCAATCGCTGCGATCGGGCGTGCTCGCGATGTACGATTTCAAGTACTCTTCCGCGCGCGACAGATCGGATCCACTCGAGATGATGGCCGCGGCGCGATAGTAAGCCAGGCGGGGGTCGTTCGGCTTCACCTGGGCAGCGGCGTCAATCGCCGCGTTCATGTCCGCGATCTTGTTTTGCTTCTGAAAGAACGACGCCACTTCGAAGTAGGGCTCGGGTTTCCCGGGCTTCGCGCTGAGAACCTGCCGGTATTCGGCCTCGGCTAGATCCGGCTTTTTCAACGACCGGATATCGAATACCGCCCGCGCGAGGTGTCCTTCGATTGGATCGATCGTCGTGATCGCATCCACTTGCGTCTTCCCTTCGTCCGCGTTCCCGCCGACGATCCAGGGAGCCTCGACGCAAAACTCTTCGAGATCTCTTCGCGCCGCGATGTTCGAGGGGTCGAGTTGCACCGCCAGCTCGAATTGCTTCTTCACTTTTCGCGCGACGAAGAAGCTTTGGTCGCGGTCGGCTTTGCCGCCGTACTCTCGGCCCAGCCACTGCTGGTACACCGAGTTTTTCGGGTCAAGAGCCACCGATTTTTCGCCGTTCGCAATCGCCTTATCGTAGTCGCGGATTTCGTAGTAACACCGGCCGAGCCAGTAAAAAACCGCGGCGTTCGATGGATTCTGCGAAGCTACCGACTGTAGGCTCGCAATCGCTGCAGTGTAGTTGCCGGAATCGAATTTGTGCTCGGCGGCTTGCAGCGCCGCGTCATCGGGCGTTGCCTCGGGCGAAAACCGCGGCGCCGGCGAAGCAGTGGAATGAAACGGCGTTCGGCCGGATCCAGCGTTAGCCAGCAGCAACATCAAAGCGAAAGGAAGGATCGAAATTCTGCAGGCCGCTGCGCTCAATTCGCCTCCGTGGCGCGAACATCCATTCCGTCGCGCAACTTCAGTTCACCCGGCAGCACAACCCGGTCGTTCACGTTCAATCCCGACAGCACCTCATAGCCCGAGGCGCTCGCGATACCCACAGTGATGTTTTGGCGATGCACCTTATCCGCGTCGAACACGAACACGTAATGCTGCCCTTTGTCGTAGCCCACGGCCGCTCGCGGCACCACTACCGCACCTTTCCGTTCGCGCACCATGATTTTCACTTCCACGTTCACGTTCGGAAGCAGTTCCAGGTTGCTATTGTCCACCGAACAAAGAACTTCCCCGACGCTCCTGCTCTGTCTCGGGACTACCTGCTTGGGAAGCTGCTGCGTTTGGCCATTCCACGTTTGCCCGGGTTTCCCATCCCACGTGACTCGCACATCTTGTCCGGGCTCGAGCCAACCCAAGTCCGGCTCATCCACAAACGCGCGCACGCGCACCTGCCGCAAATCGGTCATCTCGGCCACTATATCGCCGACCTTGACGTAATCGCCCGCGCGAACCGGAAGCGAATAGAGCGTTCCGTCCGAAGGCGCGATAACCGTTGCGGAGCGCACTTTTTCTTCGAGCGCCTGAATTTGCTCCTGGTCTTGCCTGACGTGCAGTTCCGCGGCCTGGGCCGTTACGCTTGCCTGTTGCGCAATCGCCTGCTTCTTCTCGTTCGCCGCATCCAAGCGAGCGTGCGCCTTCGTCAGGTTCGACTCATTCAACGCCAACTCATCCTGGGTCGCAGCCTGTTTTGCGACGAGATCGAGCAGCGCCTTGTGAGTGCGCTCCAGGTTCTCGACGTCCGCCCGCGCCTGTTGAAGCTGCCCTTGGAGCTCAGCCAGTTGATCCGGAGCTCCTCCCGCCCGCGCATTTCGCAGATCGGACTGCGCCGACAGCAGATCGCCCCGGGTCTGGGCTAACTGGCCTCGAATATCCGCAGCGTCCAGAGTCAAGATTACTTCGCCGCGATGGACCGTCTGACCTTCGGTTGCAAACACGCGGGCGACAAAGGCTGGAAATTCGGCGTGCGCCACCGTTGGCGCAATCGGCTCGATTTTGCCGTTGCTGGTGACCACCGCGCTCAAATCTTCGCGCGCCGATCTTAACGACACTAACCGCCGGTCCCTGCCCTCGCGAGGCCAACACAATCACCAACACGACGGCGAGCCCCGCCACGAGGGACAAAATCACCCATTTTTGCTTATTGTTTTCTGCCATGGTCGACCGCGCCTTTTGGCGCGAGCCGTCCCCTCAGATGCCGGAATTGTAACAAACCCTTTCGACGCTTGCCTATGAAACACCGGAGCGTGCCGCGAGGTACATAAGGGGTGATGCTATATTCCCCTTTCAGAGATGCCAGTGATACTGGAGCTTTGGTCTCAATCGCCCGATCGTTCCGGCTTTCCCAGTTCGTGCTAGAATCCGCTCATGACGGAAGCGAACCAGGCTCCTCACTCCAGCCACGCCCCAGAACCTAAACCGGGCCAAAAGCCGCCCGCGAAAATTCATCGCGTCTGCATCGGCTGCAACAACATGTTCGAAGTGACCATGGAAAACTTCGAAGCCAAGCACTGCTCCACCTGCCACAAAGGCTAGAATCCCGCGCTGGTTGGTATTGGAATTCAAACTCGACCAAATATTCGCGCTAGATGATGGTGCGCACTACGCCGCCATCCACGCGCAGCGCCGCCCCGTTTGTGCCGGACGCCAGCGGGCTGCACAAGAACGCAACCATCGCCGCAACTTCATCAGGAGTTTCGAATCTTCGGAGTAACGACGTGGGGCGCATCGTGGGAACGAAGTCTCGCTCGAGCTGCGCGCGATCGGTTTTCTTCATCGCGGCGACGCCGTCCAGAAACTTGTCGACGCCTTCGGAAGCTGTGGGTCCGGGAAGCACCGAGTTGACGGTGACGTTGGTGCCGGCGGTGAGCTCGGCCAGGCCTCGCGAAACCGCAAGTTGTGCCGTCTTCGTGGTGCCGTAGTGAATCATCTCAGCGGGAATCTGGATCGCCGATTCGCTCGAAATAAAAATTATGCGGCCCCAGTTGCGCTCGATCATGCGCGGCAGATAATGCCGGCTGAGCCTCACGCCACTCAGCACGTTCACCTCGAAAAAGTGCAGCCAGTCCTGGTCGGTGATTTGCTCGAATGGCTTCGCCTCGAAGATGGCGAGGTTGTTCACCAGAATGTCCACGTCGGGAAAGCGGCGAACCGCTTCCGCTGCGCCCGAGGCGGTGCCCAGGTCGGCCGGCAAGCTCTCCAGTTTCCCTTTCACTCCGAGTTGAGCCAATTTCGAAATTGCTGCTTCGACCCGCGCCGCCGTCCGGCCATTGATGATCACCGAGACGCCTTCTTTTGCCAGCGCCTTCGCGATGGCAAAGCCGATCCCGGCCGTCGATCCGCTGACGAGGGCGCGCTTTCCTTCAAGTTGTAGGTCCATGCCTTTTCGATGCCGCTCCTACCCCTCGAGGCGCAGAATTGGTAGAACGGAATTCGCCGGCCAAGAGCCTTCGTGCTCGAATCTTGATTTCCGTGTAATCTTGACGGCTCAGAACCGTACTAGCAGGTAGCCTGGGGTGGCCTCTCTCTCCCCAGTCTGTGAGGATCTCCTGCGCGAGGCTTGGGATGATTGAAGCGCGCGAATTGGGCAAAGTTTTCAACAACAAGAAGCGGGGCGAAATTCGCGCCGTGGATTCGGTGAGCTTTTCCTGCAAGCCCGGCGAAATCTACGGCCTGCTGGGCGCGAACGGCGCCGGGAAGACCACCACGCTTCGGATGCTTGCCACCATTCTTTTCCCCACTTCGGGCGACGCCACCGTTGCGGGTTTCGACGTCGTTCGCGAGCCCACCAAGGTCCGCGCGCACATCGGCTTTCTCTCGACGGCCACCGCGCTCTACGACCGCTTGACCGCGGCTGAAACCGTCGAGTACTTCGGCCGGTTGCATGGCCTGGATTCGGCAACGATCAGCCGCCGCATGGCCGAGATATTCAAGGCGCTGGACATGGAGGAGTTTCGCGACCGCCGTTGCGCCAAGCTCTCCACGGGAATGAAGCAGAAAGTTTCGATCGCGCGCACGCTGATTCACGATCCCCAGGTGATGATCTTTGACGAGCCCACCAACGGCCTCGACGTGATGGCCGCGCGCGCCATCACCGATTTCATCCGCCAGTGCCGCGATCGGAACAAGACCGTCATCTTCTCCACGCACGTGATGACCGAGGTGGAAAAGCTCTGCGACCGAATCGGCATCATTCATGACGGACGCCTTCGCACGGAAGGCACGCTCGACGAACTTCTTACGCAGTACGCCTGCAACAACCTGGAAGAGGCTTTCGTGAAAGTTTCGGGAGATGGACGATGAATCTCGGCAACGCGCTCATCGTGTATCGCAAGGAATTGCGAGACATGCTTCGCGACAAGCGGACCATCCGCTCGATGGTGATTATTCCCGTGATCGCATTTCCGCTGCTTTTTACCGTGATTGGCTGGGCGGCGGAGAAATTCGGCGGCGAGGCCAGCCGAGAAGCTTCTTCGATGATGATTCAGGGCGGCGACGATTCGCCGAAAATTCTCGATGCGCTTCGCCAGTTTCCCGCAATCCAGATCGTCCCCTATCAGAGTGACGCGCGCCAGCAAGTTTCCGACAAGACAATCCGCGCGCTCGTGGAAATCCCGGACGGCTTCGACGCGTCCGTCGCCGCAGGGCATCCCGAACAAATCTCCATTGATTACTACGAAGCTGACATGAAATCCGAACTGGCCAAGGAGAAGCTGCAGAAATTCTTCGACGACTACCGCGTGCGCATCGCCGCTCAGGTCCTCGCCGCCCGGGGTTTGCCCGCAACGCTTCTCGAGCCTTTCACCGTCGAAGCGGAAAATATCGCTCCACCCTCCAAGGTCGGCGCCGCGAGGTTCGGCGGCTTTATCCCCTACATGATCATCATTTTCTGCTTCACCGGAGCGATGTACCCCGCAATGGATCTGACGGCAGGTGAAAAAGAACGCGGCACGATGGAAACACTTCTTACAAGCCCTGTCGCGCGCACCGATCTCGTCATCGGGAAGTTCCTCACTGTGGTCACTGCTTCGGTGGTTACGGCGCTGCTGTCTCTTCTGTCGCTGGGCTTCACTTTCGCCCGATCGAGGGGAGGAATGTTCGGCGACGGGGCCTCTGCGCCGAAAATCTCGATTGACCCGGCCGCAGTGGGCGCCGTCGTTGTACTCCTACTGCCAATTGCCGTCCTCTTCGCTTCCGTGCTCCTGGCCGTCGCGCTCTTCGCCAAGAGTTATCGCGAAGCGCAAACGTATGTCTCGCCGCTGATTTTTATCGTCATCGCCCCGGCCATCATCGGGACCCTGCCCGGCGTGGAGCTCGACTGGAAGACCGCGCTCGTCCCGATTCTCAATACGTGCCTTGTGAGCAAGGAAATCCTCGCGGGGAACCACCCCTGGGGGTTGATGGCCGCGGTCTTCGGGATGACCTGCGTTTACGCCGGCATTGGCATCGTTGCGGCGGTTAGCATGTTCAACCGCGAGGACGTCCTGTTTCGCATCTGACGCTTGCGGCTGGGTGCTTGGGCGAACCAGTTGGGGGGCCTCGACGATCTCTTGCAGCACCCACACACCGGAATCGATATGACCAAAACCTGCAATTCGTTCTCCCTATTCTTCTAGGGCCCGGCGGTAAACCCTTCATTTTCAATAAAGCGCCGTGGAAGCACGGATGCCCTATGAATGTAGTTATTTGCGGATTGGGCCCACGCACGTTGATCCGCTGGGGGGGCCTGACGACGGGGGCTATCTATATGATTGGAAGAGACATGGCGACCGGCACCACCGGCGGGCGGGCGAGAACCCTCGGCCTCATCGCAGGTTTGGTTGTATGCTCGGTTTTGGCGCTTGGTCTGGCGTCAACTGCCAACGCGGACACATTCGTCTACAGCTACCAGGGCCTTCCTTTCAATAACCGGATCAACGGCTACGTGTGTAATCCCGGACCGTGCGAGATTTCGGGTTCGTTCACGGTTTCGGCTCAGCTTTTCGCAGATCTAAGTGACGCCTCGGTCACGCCAGATAGTTACTCCTTCACAGACGGGAATGGCTTTAGCCTCAGTTCTTGCGCACCCATGGGTAGTGGCATCACCGTGACCGGGATCGACACGGATGCGATGGGCAACATTACCGCCTGGTACGTATCTGTAATCGGTTGTTTCGGCCACTGTGATCTGGAAACGGACACGATTGGAATGTCGGGGGACGTCTCCTTTCCCGGTCCGGGGGCTGGCAGCCCAGAAGCATTCAACGCGGGGACGCCTGGGACATGGACATGCGAGGACATGGGGCCCACGGGTAGTGAATCACCATGTCCAGTTGCGCCGCCGGCCTCGACGCCCGAACCTTCTGGCCTCTGCCTCCTTGGCGCGGGCTCGCTAAGCTTGGGCGCGGTGCGCCGCAAGCGGCTTGCGTAATCTCGACCCTTCCTTCTTGAAGGCTCCTCCGTCTAACACAAGCGGTCGACGCCTTGCGAACGAGTCTGCCGACGCCAGTGGTGCTAAGATTCAAAGAGTTTCATGAGCTCCGATTCCCTTATTTACGTCAATCAGCTGTGCAAGGAATTCCGCACGTTCAAGCGCCGCGAAGGCGTCTGGGGCTCGATCCAGAACCTGTTCGTGCGCGAGTATCGCACGCTCGCCGCGGTTGACCATGTCAGCTTCTCGATCGACCGAGGGGAAACAGTCGGTTACATCGGCCCCAACGGAGCCGGAAAATCCACCAGCATCAAGATGCTGACTGGCATTCTGGTCCCCACCAGCGGCGAAATCCGCGTCAACGGGTTCGTCCCATGCCGGCAGCGCACCCAGTATGTGAAGACGATCGGGGTAGTCTTCGGCCAGCGCACGCAGCTCTGGTGGGACATCGCCGTCATCGAATCGTTCAAGCTGCTGCGCCGCATCTACGATGTGTCTCAGCGGGACTTCGACGCTCGCATGGAGCATTTCGACGAGATTCTCGGCATCCGCGACTACCTGCACACGCCGGTGCGCAAGCTTTCCCTGGGGGAACGCATGCGCTGCGACCTGGCGGCCGCACTGCTTCACAATCCGCCGCTGCTTTTCCTCGACGAGCCAACGATTGGGCTCGACGTGGTGGCCAAGGACCACGTCCGGCACTTCCTCCGCGCCATAAATCGCGAGTTCCAAACTACTATCCTCTTGACTACTCATGACTTAGACGATATAGAAGAGTTGTGCCGTCGCATCATGATTATCGACCACGGCCAGGTTTTGTACGACGGTCCCCTGGCGCACCTTAAACAGAAACTTCTGCGCACAAAGCAAGTTAAGTTTGCGCTCAAAGATCGAGAACAGATAACCGGCATCAGCGGGTTTTCCCGGGATGGCCTCGAACTGGAACAAGTGGATGAGCTCACGTATCGCATTCGTTTCGACCGCATGAAGATCGCCACGGCGGACCTGATCCGCCAGATTCTTTCTGCGGTGGAAGTTCGCGACCTGCTCATCGAAGATGAACCGATCGAGGAAATCATCAAGCGCATCTACGCCGGCCAGGCGCTTTTGGAGGTCAGTGTATGAAGATTCGATATGCATTGAGGTCCGCCATCCTATTTGCTATTGCGGTTTTTCTGATTGCGAGCTCTGCCCAAGCTGCGCCGAAGAAGAAACAGCAATTCGAATTGTTCGTCCCAGTGGCTTCGCAACCCATCAAGGGCGACCAGTATTGCGGCAACCTGTCGGGCGCTCTTTCGTCGGGTGAATTCTTCGATGGGCTCCAGCGTCTCGGCGCCGGCCGCCACATTGAGTTCCGCAAGGATGCGCAGCCCGTGAAGGAGTTCCCGTCGAAGATCGCCATCGCTCTGGCGGGCAATATCACGCCGTGCGCTTCGGGGATCTCGAATGCTCCGGTGGATTTCGTGCAGCCCGGAAACGGTTCGTCGCAACAGGCCGTGAACCAATTCTTGGACGGCCTGAAGTTCACAGCCGTGTGGAAGAATCCGCGCGGCGTGCAGCCGGTGGCGAATTGGTCGGTGACGAAATCGGTTTCCAATGACAAGTCCTGGCGTGTGAACGACCAGATTCCCATGAGATTCGCGTTCCAGGTCCCGTCGCAGGGCGTGCCGCTCACTAACCAGCTGGTGATTTCCGTGTACGCGCCATCCGGCGTGAAGTTGGCCACGTTCACGGCGGGCGTGCTATCGCGGATTCCCAAGCACCACTTGAAGACCATCCACGGCCAGCAAAGCGAGTGAATGGAATCGCGCAAACGCTGGTTCCCTACGTTGAATTTTCGCGCGTAGGGTTCGTCAATATCCTCGCGTTCCGCCTGCGCTATTTCACGGGAATCATCACGTATTTTCTGAACGTCACGGTCTACTACTTCATCTGGACAGCTGTCTTTCGGTCGTCGTCGTCTCTCGCCGGGTACACCCTCGCGCAAATGATCACCTACGTGAGCGTCGGCTGGATCATTCGCTCGTTCTACTGGAACACCATCGACCAGGAAATGGCGTACGAAGTGATCGAAGGCAAGATCGCGATGGATTTCATCAAGCCCGTCTCGATTCAGTGGATGTGGATTTCGCGCGCCATGGGAGAGTCGGCGTTCCGGCTTGGCCTTCTGACGCTGCCCACCGCGGTGATCCTGGCGCTCGTGTTCCCGATTCAGGGTCCAGCTTCGCGCGAGAATTTCCTCCTGTTCATCGCCGCCGTGGTTGGAAGTTTCTTCCTGATGGCCGCCATCAACTTCATGATCGGAACGTGCGCGATTCCGCTCAAGTCGATTCTGGCGCTGATTCGCGCGAAATACTGGCTGATCGAATTGCTGTCGGGGCTCCTGATTCCGATCGCGTTCTTCCCCGAGAAATTACAGCGAGTGATGGCGTGGCTGCCGTTCGAGCACATCGCCAACACGCCTCTGCAAATTTACCTGGGCAAACTCGACCGAGGGCAAGCGTGGCGCGCTCTCGGGACGCAATGGCTCTGGGTGGTGGCGCTGCTGATTCTCGCGCACGTGTGGTGGGACCGTGCGTCGCGAAAGATCACGATTCACGGAGGCTAGGTGCCCACAGCTTCTCCGGCTTCGAGTGCGGTGACTCAAGCGAACACTCGTGTGGACGCCATTCTGGCCGCCGCGAAGCGTCACGCGATGCTTCTTTGGGAGTACTTTTCGCAGTATGCGAAAGTGCGCGTTAGCTATCGAGGGGATTTTTTCGTCAGCATCGCCACCAGCTTCGCCGCGACGATTTTTTCTCTCGGCTTTCTCGTGATCCTGTTCCAGAAAACCGCTCAACTGAAAGGTTGGCGGTTCGAGGAAGTTTTGTTCCTCTGGGGATTCACGCAAATTCCCTACGGGCTGTTCAATGTGATCAGCCTGAACCTGTACGATTTCGGGAACAACTACATCATCGAGGGGAAATTCGATCGCGTTCTGCTGCGGCCGGTTTCTTCCCTGTTTCAAGTGCTTTTCGAGGCTTTTCGCATCGAGTCGTTCCAGGA
This sequence comes from uncultured Acidobacteriota bacterium, assembly GCA_963737205.1. GTDB lineage: Bacteria > Acidobacteriota > Terriglobia > Acidiferrales > UBA7541 > Palsa-295. Next base: position 649,041 of record CAVTRV010000002.1, read on the forward strand.
AGTGGCCACCGGCGCGTTCTGCATGTGGTGGGCGACGCGGCATCTTCACATTCCGTGGACGCCGATGAAATTCGCGACGCTGTTCTTCTTTGCGATTTGCGCGGCGGTGATCTACGTTTCGATCTTCCTGATTCTCAGCACCGTGTCCTTTTGGTTTGAGGACCGCATCGGCGTTCACCCGCCGGTGTGGAACATCATCGCGTTCGGCCGCTACCCGCTCTCGATTTACAGCGGCGCCGTACAGTTTTTCCTCTGTTGGATCATTCCGTTCGGCCTTGCTTCCTTTTATCCGAGCGTCCGCATGCTGGGAAGAGTCGTCAGTCCCGAATACATCGGCTTTGTTCCCGTGGTGGCCGTCGTATTCCTGACGCTGGCGATTTCGCTGTGGGATTTCGGCACGCGGCACTACTCGTCGACCGGCTCCTGACGGCGCGCACTGAGCGACGCCGACAAGAAAAACCGGATTGGCCACAGAGTCACAGAGGACACAGAGCCAAGAGGGTTGAGGGCGAGGGGTGTGGGGCGAGGGATGAGGGATGACGGACACCCAAAAGTGGTACCGATTAACTTGGGCTCCGCTCGCCGTCCTATTGGTCTCTCGGTCGCACGCTAAGCGCGCAGAAGCCTCTGTGCGGCCTTGTGCCGAACGATGAGCCTGCTCTCACAACTCCTTCCTGACTTCCCTGAGAAGGCTGAGGACGCGGTGAACAAGCGGGCCTACATTGCCCCGTGACCATAGAGCAAACGTGTCCAACGGTCCGATAGGAAAACCTGGAGTTCGTAACACGACGCCATCGGGAACGAAGTCTTTTGCAGAAGATGGAAGGAACATATATCCCGCGCGGGCCTTTGTTAGGTTGACCCCGGTCTGAAAATGTTCCGCCATTTGATATTTCTCCAGGGGCATATGATTCTTCAGAAAGGCCGCCGCGATCATTTGATGCAGACCTGGCAACAAGTCTTTCGAGGGCATGATGAGCAGCTCACCTTCAAGGTCTCTTAAGCCCACACGCTTCTTGCGGGCTGCTCTGTGCCCTTTCGGGAGAGCCACGACGAGTCGCTCCCGAATCAACAGCATGTTCTCGATTTGGTCGTAGGTACGGCTCAAATGACCAATGCAAACATCAAAGGTTCCCGAGCGTAGTCCTGAGATTTGGGGGTCTTCAGCTCCTTCTTTGAGCTCCACATTCACAAGAGGAAGAGTGCTTCTGATCTTCTCGAGAACCCGGGGAAGAATATGGAAGCTCGCCGTCGGAATGAACCCGAGCCGGATCGTTCCTACCTCGCCACTCTCTGCATGAAGTGCCGCTGTCGATGCCTGCTGAAGTCTCAAGAGGATTTCTCTTGCCGCAGACAAGAAGACTTCGCCCGCACGGGTGATTTCAACCCGCCGCTTTGATCGCCGAAAAAGTGCAACACCCAGTTCATCTTCAAGTTGTTTGATCTGGACGCTCAATGAGGGCTGGGAGACATGGAGTTGTTTGCTTGCCTGCCGAAAGCCCAAGGTTTCGGCGACCGCAACGAAATATCGCACGTGTCTGAGTTCCATGACTGATAGTCCCTACCTATCAGAGTGACATGAACAAACTACCACACCGTATCACTACGCAGACTCATCTCACAATCTGTAACACCAATGAAAGTGGCGAAATCACAAGAAAGGAGATTGGTCATGAAAGTAGGGTTTATAGGTGCCGGTAACGTAACGCGTACGTTCGGCCGCCATTTGATAAACGCTGGTCACACCATAGTTGTATCTAATTCCAGAGGTCCGGAGACGCTGGCCGATTTTGTCGCTGATCTCGGTTCGGGCGCAATCGCCGGAACGAAACAACAGGCTACCGAGTGCGAAGTCGTCATTCTTGCCACACATTGGGTCAGTGTGGCTGACGCCCTCAACGGTATTGATTGGCGAGGCCGCATCCTGATCGATGCGACGAACGCACATCTGGAGCCGCCAGACATTAGTCTGGCTGGCGTGACCAGATCGCGGGCCGCGTTGAAGGGGCGCATATCGAGCGAAATAGTTGCTGAGATGGCGGTTGGCGCTCGGCTTGTAAAATCGATCAGCAACATGCCGATGGCCTGGATACAGGACTTCTCGCCGAACAAGCCTCGTACCGTCATCTTCACATCTGGCGACGACATCGAAGCCAAACAGCGAGTGATCGAGTTGATCAACAGCACCGGATTTGTCGCCATCGACCTCGGATCCCTCGTAACGGGTGGCGCAATGCATGAGGTCGGCGCTCCGCTATCCGGCGTCGAACTCCACTTCGTCCGGCGGCTTCGTTGAGAGTGCCCGAACGCCTGCTCGAGACGCTCCGGATTGAGATTCGCCGGATGCAGGATGCCGGGCCCAATGAACTCACCGACAAGCGCAACGATATCCGGCGACAGGATGATCAGCGCGAGCAGGATTCGCGAAAACAGACGCACGGTCCGGCGCATGTGGACCTCTGCAAGATAGTACGCAATTGCGAAGATTGGAGTTTCGATGCCTGGTGAGAACACGTGTGGCGGCGGAGGTGCTAGTTCAAATCAGGCCTCCGCAACCAAGTTAATTCTATATCAATCACCTCTGCAAACCTGCAACCATCCGAATTTGTGGGCCGATTTTGTCCAACCCGGAGCACTCGTCTGCCTCTCAAGAGGTCCATAAGCACCCTGCAGACGGCGAGGGGCAGAAGCCCTCACAGCAGGCTGCGCCTAAACACGAGACCGGGGCGTCGAGTGTGCTGAGCCGCAATAAGGCGTTGCGAAAAAACTTTGGGGTTGGCTACCGCACGGTGCGCGACTACTATCTTCCGAGAAAGGAATCTGTGGTAATTCAGGATGTTTCGCCATTTGTGCCGGAGTTGGTTGGGGGCTATTGAGGCTGCTGAGGCCGAAGAGGGATGAGCCTGTGCCGCTGAACGGGCGAATTTTCATCGTCGGCTTGCTGTGTGGGACGAAAAGGCGAGAAGAGTGGCGGCGTTCGCTGCTATCACGGTTACAACTTCCGCCTCGTAAATTTCGTTGCAATTTTATGCGTTAACTTAAAAATACAACCAGCAGATTGAAAGGAATCAATATGAGCTATACCTATGATCTCCGCCCCGAAGCCAGTTTCGAAGACCGTTACAGCCAGTTCATTGCGTTTGGCATCCCGAAAGCGGATGTCGACACGTTGCGCGCCACGATCAAGGATATGTGGGCAGATGCGCCGGGCGGATGGTCTTACGAATGGTCCGCGTTCGCGCGAAAATATCTTGAAGAGGGAAACTCGCTTCTCGCGTCGTTCGCCTACGGTTTTGCCATATTTCCCTGCCTCGCCAACGATGCGCGGCGCAAGGCGCAGCAAAATCAGCTTGAATGCTACCTCAAGGCGGCACCGAGCTTCCCCGTGAAATTCGAGCGCAGAATACTCGCGATCCCCTATCAAGGTGGAACTGTGAGCACACCGGTGCATCTGTTTTCAGTGACAGGCCAGTATGCGAGCACGCCGGTGCTGATTTACACCGGGGGCGTCGATACCTACAAAATGGGTCTGCACGCGATCTACGTGACATTGGCCCAACGCCTCGGGATTACGCTCTTGGGCTTCGACATCCCAGGCACGGGCGAAAGTACAATCCCACTTTCCGTCAAAGGCGACGAGCTCGTGCTCGGCGTCGTGAATGAGGCGCGCAAGCTCGGCAACGGAAAGGTCGCGCATCTCGGGTTTTCGTTCGGCGGCAACTTTTCGGCGATGACTGGGCTTTCGAGCGCCGTCGATGCCGCAATCGTGCTCGGCGGTCCAGTTGATAAGGCTTGGGGGAAAGAGAACGCGCAGAACTTGCCCTTTGGCATGCCGGGCATCATCGGCAACGACATGGGCTTCGACAAAGAGCCATCCACTCCGGAATTCATGGCGGCAGTGCAACAGTTCTCACGACGTCCGCTGCTCGACCAAACAAAAAACGCTCCGATGCTCGTCATCAACGGCGCAAACGACTACTTCGTCCCGCAAGCCGATACCCTTGTCTTCCAAGGCCGCCCCAAAACCGAAATCCACTTGATACCGGACATTGGACACTGTGCCGTGTTGGGTGGCGTCTCGAAGCTGCCGGAAGTAATTGACTTAGTTTCTCAGTGGCTTCCGAAGCAGATCGGTTCGGACGCTCGGGCTCAGGCCACAAGTCGGTAGCGTCGCGGATCGTCTTGCCAGCGCCCGCATTTTTGACTGGCTCGATGACACGTTTGGCCTTGCGGTCAGACCGTAGAACCGAAACGAAGAGACGGTTTCGCCTAGTCAGGGCTGTACGCGGGATAGGTCTGCTGCGAAGACTGACCTATCCACCACCGAGCAAGCGGATCGACGCACTGCAGGTCACTTGCCTTTACTCTTAACTTCACTCTTAATCAGAAAGGGACCGACATGCCGACCCAAACACCGCTGAATGCGCCGCAGCCTTCCGGCGGGAGCGCCGCAAGAGCAATAGCGAAAGCCAGCACGCCTTCGAAGACCGAAACCGATCCTCGCCTTGATCCCCGGATCAAAAAGGTGTTCGCCGGCATGCCGGCGCCAGTAGAAAAGCCGAACGTTTCGAGCCGTGAAGAACTGCTCGAACAGGAAAACTCCCCGGCGGCCTTGGCCGCACTGGCCCATCAAACAGCCTTTTTCGACTCGATGGACAGCGAGGAGATCGCTCCGTCCGCCGGCTTGAGCGTGCGCGTCGAGACCCTCACCTCCTCGCCCGACGGAAACACCATCAAGATCCGGTACATCCGGCCAGACAAGGATGAAACTCTGCCGTGCGTGTATTACATCCATGGCGGCCGCATGGAGATGAGCTCCTGCTTCGAAGGCAATTATAAGACCTGGGGTCGTATGATCGCCGCAAATAGCGTCGCGGTGGCCATGGTTGAATTCCGCAACTCCGTGCACCCTTCCGAAGTACCGGAAATCGCCCCATTTCCTGCCGGATTGAACGATTGCATCTCGGGCCTCAAGTGGGTACACGCGAAAGCAACCAGTCTCAAGATTGATGCGAAGCGCATTATCGTCGCTGGAGAAAGCGGCGGCGGCAACCTGGTTTTGGCCGTAGGCATGAAGCTAAAGCAGGATGGTGAACTTGGCCTGATTAAGGGCATCTACTCCTTGTGCCCCTACATCGCCGGTGAGTGGCCGCAGCCGCAGTACCCGTCTTCCATGGAGAATGAGGGCATCGTGCTCAACTTCCAGGACAACCGCGCCACCATGGCTTACGGCATCGAGGCCTTTAACGCCCGCAACCCTCTCGCATGGCCCAGCTTCGCCACACGCGAGGATGTCGAAGGCCTGCCGCCGACGGTCATCAGCGTCAACGAGTGCGATCCATTGCGCGATGAGGGCATCGCCTTCTACCGGCTTCTGATGGATAGCGGCGTCTCGGCGCGTTGCCGCCAAATGATGGGCGCCTGCCACGGCATCGAGATCCTCTTGCCGGTCATATGTCCCGATATCGCTCGCTCCACTGCGAGCGACATCGCAGAGTTCGCGATCGGCTAGCCTGAGCGATAACTTTGCTGGACGATGCCCATACCGCGATCGCGACGAGGCGGCGGAAAGAAGCTGCGATGGTCCAACCTCACTCCTCCGACGAAATGATTGATATCGCTATTGACCACGAATTCTGAATGGCGGCATTCAGCAACATGACCATCCCTGCTGCAACGACGTCGAGGCCGATTTGCCCGCTTCGGCGCAATACCAAGCCACCACTGAACAAGACGACGTATGCGAGCAACGGCACCACTGCATAGCGGTACCGGTCAAAGCGACTCTGGTAAAATTCGCCTCGCAAAACTGTGAGCGAGCCGATGTAACTTAGGCCGAAAACACCCATGGTGCAGATGCAAAGAACGGCTGAAAGCCGCGTTTGATTGGGAATGGTCAGCAGCGCGCTCATGATGAGGACGCTGGTTAAATAAATCACTGCAGGGGTCAGGTACACTTTGCTCTTGGATGTAAGTTGTCGCCCAATCCCCGGCGCAATGGTAATGACGACGAACAGCAGCCCGAGCAAGGTCGCGGATGCCGCTGAGGTAATCGAAAAAAAGGTGGACCATTGCTGAAGCGGAATTTGTTCGCCCAACATTACCACCCATTCTAGTCTGCTATATAGCCAGGTATTGATGAATAAAAGCGATGGCCATGCTTCCTTCGCCCACTCCACTCGATACTCGTTTGATGGAGTTATGTCGCGCATCCCCGGCGCAGAAGACGCCTGGCAGGCTCGTTTCCAGCGGGAACGGGTGGCGATCGAGTTTCCAGGTGGTGAGGTCGCGTCCTGTGCATAGATAGCCGCGTGGATCCCTCTCAAGTTCTATTGGCAGCCATGACGTGCAGGCATCGGCGCCGATCATCACAAACAAGGCATCCGCTTCGTAGCCGAGAATCTTCTCCGCCTCATGCGGCGCTTGCAGGCGCACCTCAATTCGTTCCAGGTGATTTTCACCGTTCGCCGAAACAACCTGCGTAAAGGGAAGAACCTCGATATTGGCCTTCGGTGTAATCTGATCAATCAGATACTGCGACATGCTGAGCTTCAGCCCGTCGCCCCGCACCAAAACCTTTACTTCAGCCGCATAGCTCGATAAAAACATGGCAGCTTGCCCCGCTGAATTGCCGCCTCCCACGATGAAGACCTTCTTGCCGACCACATTGGTGGCCTCCTGCCGGGCCGCTCCATAAAATATGCCGCGTCCAAGCAGTCGATCTTCACCCTTCGCCTGCAGGCGACGCCAATCCACACCGATAGCCAACACGACAGCTCGGGCCAAGACTGTCTGGCCTCCGTCAAGCCCGCACAGATAGCCTTCGCTCGATGGAGTAAGCTTTTCAACGGAACGCGTCAGCGCAACTTCCGCGCCGAAGCGAGTCGCCTGCTTGAATCCGCGCCCGGTCAGGTCTTCCCCTGAAATTCCCTCAGGAAATCCCAGATAATTTTCGATACGGGATGATGTACCTGCTTGCCCGCCGCAGGCGCAGCGCTCGACAATCAGCACGCGAAGCCCTTCAGAACTCCCATAAACACCTGCGGCCATCCCGGCAGGTCCCGCCCCCACAATCACCACGTCATAACTGTCGTGATTGGGCCTGGTCTGCAGTTGCAAGGCCTCTGCAATTTCCCTTGTTGTCGGCGGCTCACTGAAAAGCTGTCCGTCAACACTTACGCCCGGACAATCAGGGGCGTCGGACAGGCCACCCGGCACTCTGTCCGGATAGACATCACGATCAACCCACTCGTAAGGAATACGATTCGCTGAAAGAAACGCTCGGATGTTATGGCAGTCCTCATCCTTGTTGCGGCCGAAAATGAGCACCCGCGCTGTTGGTAAAGAAAGAGAACGTTGCTGGATCAACAAAAGCCGTTCCCCCAGCGTCTGCAGAATCAGGGTGCGGGCCTCCTTTGAGTCCCGAATCAAGTGATGAAACTGCTGCTTATCCAGGCGCGCGAGGCGGCACGAGGTTTGGGCTCGCAATGAGCCGAAGGTCGGTGTTCCCAGCAGAAGAGGCACTTCACCCAGGAACTCGCCCGGCTTGAGTTCGTACTGCGGAAACTCGGTCTGCTTTCCGTGAACATCTAGAACTATCCGCAGACTCCCTTCCAACAGCACATAGAACGAGGCGGGTGCGCCCTCCCGAAAGACCCATTCTCCCGGCTCAAGCCGCACATCGGCGATGGTCTGCGCCAATTGAACGCATTTGGCTTCGTCAAGACAGGCAAAGATTTTCGCCTGCCGCAACTCCTCTGGAGTAAACATGAAGCCGCCCCAAAATCGTATGAATAATAACCCGTTTACCAGAGAATGTTGGCATCCACACTCTATCCCGAGAAAACGCTCTTGTGTTGAGTGATCGAGCGAACTTCCGGATTGTCGGCCACTCGGAAGTAATCGCCAATCTATGACCTTGCACGCTGGCTATGTGACCAGTCGGATCAGTTTCACGCTAAAAGGCAGCACTAAACAATTCGGATGGTTGCAGGCCTCCGCAATCAAACCAGGGATTAGCATTCACTCCTTGGATGGCTCCCAAAGCTCGACCGGATTGCCATCTGGATCTTTAAGCCACGCAAAGGTCCCCATGGAGGGATATGCCTCGGTCTTTTCGATTACCACGCCTTTACTCTTAAGATGGCTGAGGACTTTTCCCATGTCCTTCACTGTGTAATTAATCTTACCCGTTCGCGGCTTATCTTTGATGTCTTGATCCGTGGGCATAATCGCCCACGCTATCGTTCGCTTGACCTCCGGGTTTGCGAGATCCCTATATTCGAACGATGCGTAGATGGAACTGCACTCAGCATCTTCGCCCTCGGGAACTATTCCGAGGCAATCGCGATACCAGGCCGCCAGTCTCTTTGTATCGTTGGAAAACAGAAAAGCGCCGCCAATTCCGTCAATCATAAGTTCCTCCCTAACGCATTGCCTCGGTTATTGTCCCTTGTTTCGATCTACTTGCGAAATTAAAGCAGTCTCTGGGAGAGCAGCCATCCCATGTCTTATGTTAGCTCCGCATCTCCGCCGGTTTACGAACCGGCAGGCATAGTTCCAATTCAAAATGCGACCAATCCGTCGCGCTTTCTTTGTCCAGGAAAACCTCAAGTGCGGGAGCGTGCTCGGGCTCGTAGGCACTGTTGATAAGCCAGTCTCGGTAGAGGTAGTCCCAAGCCGTAGCCACCTTATGGATGTCGCCGGAAACCTTTATGACGGCGTAACGCATAGCCGGCATTTTCAATTTCGACATTCCTTCCCTGCACTTGAAGGGAAGAGACGACGCAAGACAGACCTCATATCGATACAGATGCTTTGGGGTGACGTGTGGATCGTCTACCGTCATTCCGAAAAGAATTCCTTGCGAAAAAATATCCTGAGATTTGGCCCATTCGGTGATTGCCTTCACGGCGGCAAGTACTCGGTCCATCTCGAAGGCATTCGTAACCCGAATATACGCGACTTGCCTTTCGGGAATGTCGATCAATCTCACCGGAAACGCGGCTCTCTTTTCTTCCGCGCTCATGGGGAGACCATATTCGTCTTCCGGGAAGAGTTCTTTGCAAATCTTGCTCTTTTTGATCTCGCCACTTTTTCGAAACTGACTGGGCGAAGTGTCGTAGCCGGATCGGAAGGCGCGCGAAAACGTGGCCGATGACGAAAAACCGCAATCCAAGGCTATATCGGTGACGCTTTGATCGGAATAACGAAGAAGACGAGCGGCCTTTTCAAGACGAAGCCGGTTCGTAAAATTGTTCAGAGTTTCGCCAGAAACCGCACCGAAGATCCGATGGAAGTGAAATTCCGACAAGCAGGCAACGCTAGCCAGCTCCTTCAGTTTCACCTGGCGATCCAGATTCCCCCGAAGATGGTCGATGACCCGATTAATTCTTTGGGTGTATTCGCTATTGGCGTGGCTCTTCGCGCGTGGCACGGATTCTACTGACATTGTGCCGTAGATATACCCCAATTGGCCCTATGCGGTCGACATCCAACAGTTCTGACTCCCATGGGTCGTCAAGCGTCTTCGTCTGCTCTGCGTCCTGACGGATACGACGAAACCATTGCTAGGGATATCGCGGATTCTTGTGCAACTCCGAGGTTAGCGCGGGTCTTCTCGCAGACATTTTCGGGTTTGGCGTGATCCGGGGGCAGCCCATCCGAGCATGCCCCGATGAGTGGCTCACGTGGATAGGAACTGTTTGACGAGGACGGCGGTGTCGTCGGGATTTTCTTCCGGGAAAAAGTGGCCGCCTTTCATCGCTTGGCCTTGCGTGTGCGGAGCCCATTGCCTCCAAATACCGAGCGGGCCTCCATCTTTTGCATAGAACGTGTCCAGCGGACCACCCACGGCCCATAGATGCAGCATCGGGCATTCGATGCGCCTGGACGCTTCCTTGTCGGCGCGGTCGTGCTCGACATCGATTGTCGCCGCGGCGCGATATTCTTCACAGATTCCATGAACGCGGGCCGGATCACGATAGGTGGAAACGTATTCCTCAAGAATCTCGCCGCTGAAGGAACCGTGTCCGAACGGATTATCGAAGACAGCCTTGGGAGCACCGAGCAGATAGCTTTCCGGGAGCGGGGCTTTTTGCGACAGCAAAATCCAGGGCCAGTAAGTCTGCGCGAAGCGCGCATCGGACCGGTTCCACGCTTCGAGAATCGGAATCACGTCAAAGACAGCGAGGCGCTCGATGTTCTTCGGATGGTCGAGGGCCATCCGGTAGGAGACGCGTCCTCCGCGATCGTGGCCGATCAATGTGAACGTCGGGAAGCCGAGCTTGTCCATCACGCCAACCAGTTCGTCCGCCATCGCGCGCTTTGAATAAGGAAAGTGGTCCTCAGTTGAAGCGGGTATTCCGCTGCGGCCGTAGGCGCGCAGGTCTGCGCAGATCACGGTGTGGTTTTCGGCAAGCTTTGGCGCGAGGAATCGCCACATCAAGCTTGTGCGCGGGAAGCCGTGCACCATCAAAATGGCCGGCCCCTTTCCGTAGCGGCGCACGAATATCGTGTTTCCCGAAACCTCCACTTGAGAAGTCTCGAAAGGGATTCGATCCGCCGAACTCACGCCGGCTTGTGTCGCGTTTTGCGCCGTCGCAACATCAGCAAAAATGCCCTCCGACAGGGCACCCAGAGATGCGCCGGCGAGCGTACCGAGAAAGCTGCGGCGTTCCAACATTTCCTCCTCGCTCCGACTCCTGCTTGCGATTTCCATTAATCTTTCCAAGGCATGGGATTAAATTCGAAGTTCTGGGCGACAAATTCTCGGCAAGAGCCTTCGATCAGAAACTCAGTCCGCAGGCGAAGGCGCTATTTCGAAAGAGTCTTTCGCGCAGCTTCCAGAATCACGTCGACCACCACCGACGGCGCCGAATACATGGGTGTATGGTCCACAGGATGTGGCCGCACGGTCGCACCCATCCGATCGGCCATGAAATGCTGCGTCTTCGGGTTGATCATGCGGTCTTCTTCCGCCACGAGATACCACGTCGGTTTCGATTTCCATAGGGGGGCAGGCACTGGCTCTTGAACGCATTGGAGAGCGATGGGCCGTTGCAGCGCGGCCGCAATACTCGACTGATCGGCAGAAGCTTTGTGGGTAAGCGCCCGCTGAAACGCATCCTCCGGCATCCAGATAAGGTTGTGGGAATCGGGAACCATCTTCGGCTGATCTGGGTGCGGTTCGTCGCGATAAAAAACCTTCGCGACTGGTTCGCCTTCATCGGGCGCGAGAGCGGCAACATAGACCAAAGACTTCACCCGCTGTTCCCGTACCGCAGCGATCACTGCGCCTGAGTAGGCGTGTCCCACCAGGACTACAGGTCCGCTGGTCCGTTCCAGTACTCTGCTCAACGCGACAGCGTCATCGCCTAGGGTCGTCATCGGGATCGGCGCGCAGATCACCTTGAGACCGCGCCGCTCCAGAGGAAGAACAATGTTGCTCCAACAAGACCCGTCAGCCCACGCCGCATGGACCAAGATTATTGCTGAGTTCTGAGGGAATTCGCCCATCTTGGCAGCTTGCGCGGTGTTTTGCGCTCGCGCAAATTCAGTGAAAGAGCTTTCGAACGCAACGAGAGATGCAGCTGTGAGCGTGCCGAGAAAGCTACGACGTTCCATTTCTTCCTCCTTGTTCTCATCTTCATTCATCGATGGAAATCTGAATTCGCTATCTCAGCGCGCGTTCCCGAGGAAGGCCTTCATCGCCGCCGCAATTTCGACGACGTGCGTCTCCGTCGCAAAATGTCCGGTATCGAGGAACTGAACCTTCGCGCCAGGTATGTCTTTCCGGAAAGCCTCCGCTCCTGCGGGAACGAAGAAAGGATCGTTCTTGCCCCAGATCGCGAGCAAAGGCGGTTTCGATTTGCGAAAATATTCCTGGAATTTCGGATAGAGCTTTACGTTCGAGGCGTAATCCAGAAATAAATCGAGCTGGATTTCTTTGTTCCCGGGCCGTTCGAGCAAAGCCGTATCCAATGTGTATGACTCAGGCGGAACACTTTCCGGATTTGTTACGCCGTGGGTGTACTGCCAGCGCGTTCCTCCCGCCGTCAAAATACTTTGGCGGAGTATGTCCCTGTTATCCGCCGTGGGTGCAGCCCAGTACTTTCGGATCGGGCCCCAAGCATCACCAAGGCCCTCTTCGTATGCGTTCCCATTCTGCGAAACAATCGCCGTGATCCGGTCGGGGTGAGTCATCGCCAAACGGAATCCGGTTGGCGCGCCATAATCGAACACGTAGATTGCGTAGCGGTCGATTTTGAGTGCCTGCGTGAAAGCGTCGATCGTGAACGCCAATCGATCGAAGGAGTAAGGATATTTTCGTTCAGGCGGCACTTCTGTGAATCCGAAACCCGGGAGGTCTGGCGCGATCAGGCGATAGTCGCTAGCCAGGCGCGGAATCAGTTCGCGGAACATGAACGACGAGGTTGGGAATCCGTGAAGCAAGAGAACTACCGGCGCGTTTGCTTCGCCTGCCGCGCGATAGAACACCTGCATGCCATCGGCTTCGACCCTCTGGATGGAAGTCGGAGGTAAACTGACCTGCACCCCGGCCGTGGCTGCAGAAGCCTGCTGATACTTGGTCATCAGATTTTCCTTTCTTGGGTGTGGCGATGAAAGCCTAACGACCCACTCAGAATTCATCTGGGCAGCGCGCTGAACTGAGATTCGTTCTGTCCGCTCGGTTGGAAAAACCGAACGGATCCACACGCGCAACACTCAATGGTACCGAGGCCCACCGTCTCCAAAGAAAGCGGACGTTACGAGCGGTTGGCCAAGTACACGCTTCGACCGGTCACCGGGTGAGCCGTCCAGATGCACTTTTTGCAGGACCGCCTCGGCGACCTGCCGGCCGATGACATTTCCCGCAATCTGGTCTTCCCGGAAGTGCACACCGGCCCACACCCTCGCATTGTTAACTTCGGAAACGAGATAGCCGTATTCGGACTCGTCCTCCGGAAAAAAACTTCTGAGTACGGCGTCCGCGGCAGCGACATAGGTTCCGTGCCCGGAAGGGTACGAAGGGTGCTTTGGTGTCAGGATGACAGTCGGGAGAGTCGGTTCGAGTAAAGCTGGCCGGGCACGAAGGTAACGAAACTTTTCATGCCAGGTAGTCAACAGGGCGTCGTACATTGCGGCGTACAGAATCGCTTCGGCGCGCGCCGTTTTCGGAGCATCCCAACCATACCGCTCCATTAGTTCGTCCATGATTTGAGCTGTCCATCGTCCCGGCTGCTCGTTCGCCCATTTGAAAACAATATAATCTGTGTAGCAGGTTCGGTTATTCAGCGCCGTCGCGATTTCTTCCATTTCCTGCATCGTCCGCGCGGAGCTGTTGGCGGCCGGAGGAGGGGCGTGAAATATATCAGCGCTCTCAAGGATGAGAGGCTTCCAGTGTCCAGCCGTCGGATCAACCGGCAGAGTCTGGTTCCACGGTGGCAGATCCCCGTAAGTCACGCCTTGCCTTTCCTGCGGCGCGGTCCATTTCACGGAGTCGTCGTAGCTCGTGTGGGCGAACTGAAAACGGGCTCCGGCGCGCACTGTCTCGGGAGCATCCGGCTGTTCCCAGGGCATCTCCTTGGCGAACACCAACTGGCTGGGTCGATCGTCTCTCTCAAACACCGAGAGTACCTGCTCTGCGACAAGGATTCCAAGATTGCGTCCAGCCTCACAGTCACTTTGCAGATAAACGCCCGAGCTCTTCAAGGCACGCATGGATTCATCCGCCAAGGCATTGATCCGCCCAGCGGCTTCTGGTCTCGCGAACAGCAGAATGCGTTCTGCGGCTCCGGTCTCCGCGGCCAGGTCGGAAGGGTACGCGAAGGGACTCAGGGAAGGAACAAGCGGTTGAATGCCAGGGTCCATTTCCATCGGGTGCGGTCTGCGGTAAAAGGTCTGCCGATTTCGCGCCGCCACCTCCGCATCTGCGATCGCGATATGAAGCGCAGCATAGAGCCGAAGCGTCGATGGAGCGCCCGCGATATTGTGCAAGCTGAGATCGTCGAGGAGCGCACGCCACTGTCCGCCCTGGTTCGGGGTGATCCATTTCCTCGCCAGCGCCTTCTGATGGGGGGTAGCGGAAAGGAGATTTCGCCGAAGCTCTTGTAGCTCGGAGCGAACTTTTGCCGAAGTAAGCGCCTCGGGCGCCGTCACCTCTATTGTCGACGGAGACGCGATCAGGATGGGCTCCCAGCGGGATGGATCGATTTCCCGAGTCGCTGGGGGCGAAGCCATCCGGGAATCGGCGTCGGGTTTCCTTTGCGCGGACCCTTGCTTGGCGCAGATCACAATGAGGATCACTGGCGCCAAACAAGAGAACCTCTTTTGATAACTTGAAGTCATACTCTCGCTGCCTTCGCATTCAAAACGCCGGCTTCATCTGCAGTACCGTCCACGTGAATTCATTGATGTGACGGCACAACTGAGCGTCCCCCCTGGTCTAGAGGTAGCGCCATACAATCGGGCAGTTCACAATCAGTCCGGTTGAACCAAACGACCCGCCGTTTGGTCCCGTGACAAAGCCTTTCCGGACAAAATCGAGAACTTCGAATTCAAGGGTTAGCCTGGATCGATAGCCCTTGTTGATTGCGTCTTGCGTCCACACTCCAAGGTTCAGATCCCACAGGGGGCTGTAGTCCGTCGCCACCGTCGGGATTCCGCCCAATACATTCAGCGGAGAGAGTCCGTCACTGATGGCGCTATTCAGTCCCTGACGCTGGGGGTTTTCCTTTCCGGTAGGACCGTTCGCAAAAAGGAAGATTCGTTCAACTGCGCTGAACGCGCTGTCGTCGTGTCCCACCGTGATGTCTTTGAGAGCAGGAGCCAGCGTTGCTCCTTCGAGAGTCGCAGCAATGCGATCATTTGCGTCCATGCTTAGGTAAAGCACGGGCCGAGCAAAACTGAAGCCTTCCGTCAATTGGAGGGTCACCGTTTGGTCGGACGGGCAAATTTTCACCACTTTGTCGTGCACGAGCGAGAAATCGGGGTTGCCGTTACAGAAGTTGATCTGACCGGCTTCAACGTTGAACGCAACGATCGGGGCATTGTAGATCGCGCCGCCGGCATTGTCAATCTTCACCAAAGGCGAATAATCTTGATCTCCGACTGAACCAGGCTCAGCCACCTTCGGCGGAAAATAGTTCGGCGCGTCTCCAGGCACAACACGGCGCTTCGGCGAGAAGTCGACGGTGCCGCTCTCGAACGTCAGCGTTGTATCCTTCTCGAGCGTGGCGTGCCGAGCTGCGCGCCCAACAGCGGCGTAGTTGAGCTTTGCGGAGAAGTTCAAGCCGAGTGCCGCCGCGTTCGCTGAATCCGTGGTATCGGTCAAGATGTACCAAACCTTGCGGCCGTCTCGCATCTTGCCTTCGTACAGCGGCAAGGTCACGGTTTCAGCTTTTAAGTCGACCTCACCGGCCTTGAGAAGCTTGAATGGGCCGATCAACTCCTTCTGAACGTCCGCCGGCGCCGGGCCGAAATACGTGAGGGGAACCTGCGCGCCAACAGAAGCCGGCGGCGGGGCGATTTGCGCCTTGGCACCCGGAACGAAAACGGCAGACGCTGCCATCAACAGAAGGCCACCGAACATTCGCCGGACGAAACTGCTGAGAATCGCCTTCGTCATCTCGTTAATCCTCTCTTTTTGATTCTTCCCTCTTTCACGTTTCTTCCTGTGCCTGGCCCAACCACAAGATGTCGCATCAATCACAAAGCCCTCTTCTCACTTCTCTGATTTCTAGCGCGGGTACGACCCTCAAAACTTCTCGAGCTTCGCGGAGCCGAATACAACATGAAATCGCACGCAATAAATGACTACAGCGTCGTATTTACTCAGATCTGCCGAATCAGGGAGATCGTAGTTTTGATCACCTTGGTTCGCTTTCAACTGCCCCAGTTCAATACTGTTCAGCTCGCCCTTCACAAAGTCTTGCTTGAGGTTCTCGTCAGTGCTCTGCGCAAGAAGTACATGGACGTCTGGACCATTCGAGGTGGTGAAATCCGTCAGACGTAGGTCGCGCTTGCCGTCAGGGGTTTGATAAATGGAAGCGCGTCCGCTGGTCGGATGCGCTCTACCGGCCATTAGTCCTGTGTAGAGAGGTTGAAGATCGGCGGTTGTGCCAGTGGGTGCGGGCTCATTGACCTTCACATTCACCCACAGCTTTTCTGGACGAAAAGCCCACCAGGCGGCCACGAGGACGGGCACTCCGACGGCGATCAGTATCCACTTCTTACGTGCAAGCCAGGAATTTACGTTGCCGCTCACGGCTCACTCCTCTGCGTTAGTCGAATCGGGCAGGTTCGGGCTGCCCGATTCCACGTGCGATCGATTTCCCCGAGTCAGAACTTCTGCAGCGGCGCAGCGCCGAAATTCGCGTTAAAGCGTTCGCAATAGATCGAAACCGTTTGGAATTTAGCGAAGTCCGTACCTGCCGGGATCCGGTAGTTCTGGTCGCCCTCATTCCCTTTGAGTTTTCCCAGTTCCACTCGTTCGGTGCCGTTCTTCAGGAAGTTGGCATCGTCGTCCGCGTCCTTTAGAGCGACCAAAATCACGTGGACGTCGGGCCCGTTGGAGGTCTTGAAATTCGTCAGACGAAGGACCAGTTTTCCGTCTGCCTCCTGATAAATGGTGGCACGGCCGGAAGTCTGATGGACTTTGCCGTGGAAGGTACCTGTCTCGAGGGTCTTGGCTTTGTTATCTTGCTTCGCGCTTTCCTGTGCGCGCGCCGCAGGCTGCAACCCGAAAACGAGCGTCAGCAAAACAAACGCCACTGCAAGTTTGATCTTCGGAAGCATCGCGCTATCTCCTTTGCTGCTTGCCATCTCTTCAGCACCCGCAGGCGCTCCGGTCTCTGAAGGCAGATGGAATGCCAAATAAGGAAAGCTCACGCGAAGAACGAAAATTCAATGCAAATCACTCTGATGTTTGAAGTTTGCAGGGAGGGGAGCTCGCCGAGATATCGAACCGTACGTGACAAATCTCTGACGGACGTTTGTCGGTGACGGTTTTCCGTCGGATTGACTGCCACTGGACGGTGATTCGCTACAACGGTTTCGAGACTCAGTCTTCGCCAGCGGCAGCGGCGACACGGCGTTTCTGTGGGATCGCTTCAGGCCGACGAATACGAAGCTTCTTCATCCTGTAAGCCAACGACGTTCGCTTCATCCCCAAGCGCGCGGCTGCGCACCACTGATCACCCAGTTGCTCGCTTCCAGCGCGCGAAGGATATGATCGCGCTCGACCTCAGCGAGGCCATTCATAGGAGCATTGGACACTTTGCGAGGCTGGAACGGCTCCAGCTCGGACACTGGCGCGCGCAATATGGATTGCGGCGAGAGAATCACGGAGCGTTCGATAAAGTTCTGCAATTCGCGGATGTTTCCTGGCCATGGGTATCGCGCCAATGCATCCATCGTATCCGCCGGGATTGCGTCAATTCGTTTGTTCATCCGTTGAGCGTAGAGTGCCGTGAAATGCCGAACCAATCTCGGAATATCCCCTGTGCGTTGTCGCAGCGCCGGGACCTGGATCGGAAATACTTTCAGACGATAATAAAGGTCCTCGCGAAAAGTCCCTTGTTTCACCATCGTGGGCAAATCCCGATGCGTGGCGGCGATCAGCCGCACGTCAACCTTATGCGTATGGTTGCTGCCGAGCCTCTCGAATTCCTGCTCCTGCAGGACGCGCAGCAGTTTTGCCTGAAGTTCCAGAGGTATATCGCCAACCTCATCAAGAAACAGCGTGCCTTTGTCGGCGAGTTCGAACCGTCCCGTTTTTTGGGCGATGGCGCCTGTAAATGCTCCTTTTTCGTGACCGAACAGTTCACTTTCGAGAAGTCCAAGAGGGATTGCCGCGCAATTCAGTTTCACGAATCCCTTCTCGCTGCGACTGCCCAGCTTATGTATCGCACGCGCAACAAGTTCTTTGCCCGTTCCCGTCTCTCCCAGAATCAGCACGCTGGAATCCGTCGGGGCCACCACAGAGACCAGGCTCAACGTGGTCTTCAACGCCGGGCTCTCTCCGACGATTTCCCCAAACTCAGCGCGAATTTCCTCCTCGAGGTAGAGTCTCTGTTTCGTTTCCTTGTCTCGATCCTTCGTCGCCTTTTCGTACTCCAATGTGTTCTCAACTGCAATCGCCACCTGACAGGCCACCTGCTCGAGCAAGATGACGTCGTCTTTCTGAAAAGCATTGTCCGAACGCCTGCAGAGCATGAGAACGCCAACCACCCGATCTCGGCCTACGAGCGGAAGATAACATCCCGTCCTGAGGCCTTCTTCGATCACGCGCTCATAAAGAAGCTGGCCGTCAGGATTCCCATAAATTTCAGGATCGTCGCGGACCTGTTCGAAGCTATCGATCCGGACGCTCTTGGCCTTCCGCAATACCTGACCCGAAATCGAACCATTCATGGGCACCAATGATCCCTCGCGAAACGGTCCTCGCGCGTTGGGATTGTGCAAAGTAGCAACCCGTAACGCGCCGCTCTCGGAGTCGGGCAGCAGCAAGGCGGACACGTCACATTGCATTATCCTGAATAGATTGGTCGAAAGGGCCTCAACCACTTGCCGGAGGTCCAACCTGGAGCTCACGCCGCTGGCGATCTCTAGAAGCAGCCGCAACCGATCGCGCTCGCGCTGCAACGCCTGATCCTTCATGTGGCGCTCAATCGCGATCCCGGTGATGTGGCTGGCACTCTCGATCAACTGCAGGTCCTTGGCGCCAGGGCTGCGTGATTCGCGATAGTTGATAGAAAAAGTGCCGAGGGCTTTGCCTTCGCTCGTAAACAATGGCCGCGACCAAACGGAACGAATTCCATAAGGCAACAGGCGATCGCGATAGAGGTCCCAAGCGGGATCGGTCAGGATGTCGTTTACATACACAGGCTCCTTTCGATAAATCGCCGTTCCGCAAGATCCGCCTTTCGGACCAACAACCATGGTCCCCGCTTGATCGACGAATCCAGGAAGGCTGGGCGCGGCAGCGCAATAGAGTTCTTTTCCGTCTTCGTCGGGGAGCCAAATCGTGCAAGACATGCCTTGGGCTTGCGATTCAACCAACTGAGCAATGTTCGTCAGGACTTCGGACAGAGGAGAGCCAGCAAAAATCAGTTTTTGCAGCTTCAGCACCGACTCAATGGAAAACAGACCCGATTCGTCCTTCGCCAGTTCGCCCGGCGATGGGACTTGTGCGGCGCACTGTGCTGCTTTCTCCATGAATTGTCCTTCCTGGCGATCCTAGGTTCGGTTACTCCGTTCAGGCGGCGTTGCCTTTGTATTGGATGGCGAGGATGGTGATGTCGTCCGATTGCGGCGCGCCCTGGGTGAAGGCTTTGAGGCCGTCGCGGATGGCTTGGGTCAGCTCCTCGACGGTTTGCCCAGCGAAGGTTTCGAGGATCTGGCGCAGGCGCGATTCCTCGAACAAATCGTGGTTCATGTTCGACGCTTCGGAAACGCCGTCCGAGTAGATCACCAGGAAGTCGCCCGCGTCCAGGTTCACGCGCGCGCTCTGATATTCCGCTTCGGCGAACATTCCCACCGGGAAATTCGCGGAACCGAGGGCTTCGACCACGCCTGTCAGCTTGCGGATGAGGGGGGGCACGTGGCCCGCGTTCACATATTCGAAACGGCCCATCTTGTCGAGAACGCCGTAGAAAACGGTGGCGTAGCGGTCCTCGCCGCTCCGCTCGCAAAGATACTGGTTGACGCGCGAGAACACGCCGGGCAGCGAAATATCCATCGCCGCGGTGGTGAAAAACACGCCTTGCAACAGGGTCGCCAGCAGCGCGGCCGAGATTCCCTTCCCGGCAACGTCGCCGACGAAGAATCCGTGGCGGCCTCCGCCGAGCGGAATCACATCGAAGCAATCGCCTCCGACGGACTGGCAGGAAAGAGTGGAGCCTGCGACGGCAACGTCCGGCAGGTTCGGCAGCGTTTTCGGCAAGAGCTGGTGCTGAATCCCGCTGGCGATTTCGATTTCGTGGTCGAGCCGCGCTTTGGCGCGCGCGGACGCGAACAGCCGCGCGTTCTCGACGACCGTGGCAGCTTCGCGCGCCAGCGTCCGCAGCACTTCGCGGTCCAGATCGGTGAACGCACTCGACGAAGAATGGCTATCGAGATACAGCACGCCGAGCAATTCTCCCTGACGCGTGGAAATCGTGGCGTCGAGCGTTTCGATCACAGGGAGCTTATCGATCGGAATCGCAACGATGGTGTGCAGTTCGAGCCGCGCGACGCTCTCCTGAGCTCCCATTCCCGAGTCCTCGCCCGTATCGGTGACAATCAGCTCGCGCCGCGAATTTGCCACGCGCTTCACGACGCTCTGCGAAACCTGCAACTGATCGGGCCGCAACGTTCCCTTCTCCGCGTCGCGCGCAACAATCATCTGGAGCTCGCCGGCCGGGTTCGCCAGCAGCAGAACGCCGCGTTCCGTGCGGGTGAGCTGGATGGAGGCGTCGACGACCGCGGTGAGGACGTCTTCGAGCGAGAGACCCGTGCCGAGAGTGCGGGCGACTTCCAGAAGGACGCCCAGGTGATAGAGCTCGCGCGAACCCGATTGAGTGGGGGCGGGAGCTTCCACGCGTTCGACGAGCTCCTCGATCGTGGCGCCGGAACCCAGGTAGAGCAGCTTGTAGGAATCGGCCATGCCGAAATCGATCTTGTCTTTCGCCTTCAATTCGTAGCGAAGGACCTTTTCGCCGTTGACGAAGGTGCCGTGGCGGCTGCCCATATCCTCGAGCGTGAACGTTCCCTTTTCGGCTGTGATTTGCGCTTGCTGGCGGCTGATGCGGCTGTCGCGCAGCGTCAATTCGTTGCCGGCCTGGCGGCCGATGCGGAATGGGAACGTGGCTATCTGCACTTCGCGGCGCGTGCCGTTTGGTTCGATCACGACGAGACGGGCGGAACGTGGCATGTTGGCTGTCTGCGGCCTCGGCACGTGGGGAATCCAAGTCGCGCCCAGACACGACTCCGAGACGCCGCCCAAGCATGGTAGGAAAAGTCCGCACCGATGTAAATAGGGGCCACGCCAGCGCGGGCGTTTTTGGAGGGGGAATCAACAGCGGGTGAATTTCCCGCCAAAGGCCGATTTAGTACATCGTCATCAACGCTTCGATACCCTTGCGGAAGTCGCTAGGAGGCGCGATCAGGCTGACGACGAGATGGCCGTCGGCCGGGAAATCGTAGAAATGTCCGGGATGAACGTAAACGTTCCTGGTTTCGAGCAGGGCGATGGCGAGGTCCTCGTCGGGGCGCGTCGCGGGCACTCGCAGCACCGCGTACCAGCCGCCCTGCACTTCGAGCCGCGAGCAAAGCTTTTGCCGAGTCAATTGCAGGTCGAGCTCGGCGAGGTTCTGGCGCACTCGCTCCATCAATTGGCGCTGGAATCCGTGCCGCTGGCCGAGCAATGCGGCGGCGGCGTGCTGAACCGGCGCGTTCATCGAGAGGTAAGTGTCGGCAATTACTTCGAGTCGCGCGAGAGCTTGGGATTTCAATTCGCGCGGGCCGCTTGCAACGAGCCACGCGAACTTCATTTGCGGCAGGCCGGAGATTTTCGAGAGGCCGCTCATCGTGAATGTGAGAGAGGAGGTGTTCGCGGCGAAGCTCTGCGGCTTTTCAGCCGCCAATGCGAAGTCGAGAAACACTTCGTCGGCGATCACAGCCATTCGGCGATGCGAGCAAATCTCGTTCAATCGCGCCGCCTCGCGCGCCGAACAGAAATGCCCCGTGGGATTATTGGGATGGACCACAATCACGGCGCGACTGCTCGGCGTGATGGCGCGTTCGAGCGCGGCGAAGTCGATCTGCCAGCCGTAATCGTAGACGAGCGGATAGCGCACTGGTTTTACGTCCTGGATATCGGCGAGGAAATCGAACAGCGGATAGCTCGGCGCGGGAACCAGAATTTCGTCGCCAGGATTGCAGAGAGCGCGGAACACGAACGAGTAGGCCTCGCTCGTGCTCGTCGTGAGGATTATGTCTTCGACGAAGTCTTGCTGCTCGTCGCCGCGTTCGGCGTAGTAGCCCGCGACGGCCCTGCGCGCCGATTCAAGGCCCTTCGGGTCCGGCGTGTAAACGAGTGACGCGGGATTCGCGAGCGCCTGGAGGACTGCGTCGCAGTCGTAGTGAAATCCGCAGGTGGTTGGGTTCGACGCCGTGAGATCGAGAAGGGGATTTCCGGCCGCGCGATGACGCGCGAGCCCTTCGCTCAGCCTGTTGGTCTTGAGGTTCCAGTTCGTGCGGGCGGCCAACATTCCATTGGACGGGCGCGGTGGCTGAGGGCGGGTCACAGACGCGCCCCTACGTGACGAAATTTGCGTGTCGATTCGAAAATGTGAGTTTCGCAGTCCGGTTATTCGTACCGCAGCGCAATAATGGGATCCACTCGCGTGGCGCGCCTCGCGGGAATGTAGCACGCAAGAACCGCCGCAGCCAGAAGAACGAACGACACTCCGGCGAAGGTGACCGGATCGTGCGTGCTCACTCCGAACAGGAGGCTCGTGAGCACTCGCATCGCAACGAGGGCGCCGACGAGTCCGAGCGCGAGCCCCGCGGCCGCGAGTTGCAGTCCCTGACCGATGACGAGCCAGAGCACGCTCGACGGCTGCGCTCCCAGCGCCATGCGAATGCCGATTTCGTGGGTCTGCTGATTCACGGAATAGGAAAGCACGCCGTAAACGCCGACGGCCGCCAGTATCAGCGCCAATCCGCCGAACAACGCGAGCAGCGCCGCGCCCATTCGAGGCGCCCACAATCCCTGGCTGACGACTTCGCCGATGGTCTGCACGTTTGTGATCGCGAGGCTTTGGTCGAGCGACTGCACTTGACTTCGCACCGTCGCGAGCACAGCCTCGGGCCTGCCAATCGTGCGCACCTGAATCGTTGCGAACGACGAATAGTCCTGCGCCATCGGCAGGTATATGACAGGTTGCGGCTCTTCGCCGATGTTATTCACGACTGTGTTGGCGACGACACCGACGATTTCTCTGAGCTTCGGGTCATCGAAGAAATGGAACCGCTTCCCTAGCGCATTTTCATTCGGCCAAAAATGCTTTGCCGTTGCTTCGTTCACCACGGCGACCCAAGCAGTATTCGCGCGGTCGGAATCCGTGAATGCTCGCCCGGCCACTAACGGAATCCGCAGAGTATTGAAAAAGTTCGGCGCGACGTCGTCGAGTTCAGTCAGAGTCCCGCGATAGCCGGTTGTTTCGTCCTGGCCTTCCGGAAATGTTGTGCGCGCAAACCCTCCGCCGAGCGGCATATTGCCCGCAACGGTGGCATCCGCAACTCCGGGGGATGTTTTCGCGCGCTCAATCACATCGCGAAAGAACTGCTGGCCGCGGCCCTCGTCGTAGTGAAGAGCGCCCAGATCGAATGCCATCGCGAAAAGATTTCGCGACTCGAAGCCGAGATTCGTTCGCTGCGCGTTCTGCATGCTGCGAACGAAAAGCCCTGCGCCGATCAGCGCAACCATCGCCAGGGCGATTTCGGAAACCACGAGGATGCTTCGCATGGGATTACTTCGCCAGCCGATTGTGTTTCCGCGGCCACCCACTTTGAGGGTCTCCACGAGATCGACCCGCGACGCCTTGATCGCCGGCGCAATCCCAAAGAGCAAGCCGGTGACGATGGAAATGCCGAGCGTGAAGAGGAGCACGCGCGAATCCAGAGTGAGGTCGATGCCGCTCTGCTCGACGAAGGGCGGCCGGAACGACCACAACGCTGTTCGTCCCCAATACGCGATGACCAAACCCACCCCGCCTCCGGTAATGGCCAGGAGCATGCTTTCCGTCACGAGCTGGCGGAGCATCCGTCCGCGGCTAGCGCCGAGAGCCGCACGCAAGCTCATTTCCTTTTCGCGGCGCGCGGCTTGCGCGAGCAGCAGGTTCGCCAGATTCACGCACGCAATCAGCAGCACAAGCCCGACGATCCCCATCATCACTCCGCCGGCAAGCGTAAGTTGGTCGTGGGCATCTGCTCCTACGGCCGCTTCGGCAAGTGGAGTAAGAGCGATGCTGCGACCCCCATTGTCCTTGGGATATTCGGCTTCCAGATGCGTCGCCATTGTCTTGAGCGACGCCTCCGCGGCAGCCACGCTTACGCCGGGCTTCAGCCGCGCAACGGAAGAAGCCAAGAGAGCCCGGCGGTCGTTGAACCAGTCGCGAATAAACCCCGCCAACACCTGGGGGTACATGCTCGAGGGAATCCAAATCTCTTCCGAATCCGCGAACGTGAACGTGCCTTTGAATCCCCGCGGCGCCACTCCGATCACGGTGAAAGAAGTCGCGTTCAGGGTGACGGTCTTCCCGATCAGGCTGGCGTCAGAGCCGAACTTGTTCGCCCAAAGGCTATAGCTGATTACAGCGACGTTGTTCCCGCTCGGCTTTGTATCCTCATCGGGGAAAAAGAAGCGGCCCGCTAGGGGATGCAACCCCAAAGCGTCGAAATAATTCGCGCTGACCAGCTGGCCGGAGACCTGCTTCGGTTCCCCGCCGCCGCTCCAAGTGAGAGGTACTGGCATGAAGCAGGCGACACCGTCGAACACCTGATTCTCACGCGCGTAGTCGCGACAGTTCGGAAACGACATACCTAATTTCGTGTTATTCGCCTGCGTCACGTGGGTCTTGGTGTCGATTGTGTCGATCTCGACGACGCGCGAGATATCCTTCACGGGGAGTGGATTCAGGAGCACGGCGTTCACCACGGTGAAGATGGTGGTGTTCGCGCCGATGCCGAGCGCCAGGGAAAGGATGGCGATGGCGCTGAATCCGGGGTTCTTCAGCAGCATGCGCACGCCGTATCGAACGTCCTGAAAGAGATTTCCCATTGAGTGCCTCCGCGGGGCTGCGTCCCGCCCGTCCCGCAATCGTACACCCGCGCCGAGTTTCGAGCGGTGTCTCGGTAGTCGGGGCGAGCCAGTGCACACCTGGCCGTTGCCTCTCACTCTCTGACGAAGCACACGGAAACCGTTAGCGGGGAAAGTGGTTCAGTGTCTTTTAACGTTCGCCCGCACCCACGCGGCAAAGGCCGCTTCGTCCAGTGTTCCCGCCGCGAGGCTCAGCACAGACTGGGCAGCGGCTTCTTCTGTCGCGGTGAAGCGATAACCGTTCAATTCGAGGAACAGCACACCAAGGATAAAGCCGGTGCGCTTGTTTCCGTCCACAAAGGGATGGTTGCGTACGATGCCGGCAATATAGGCAGCAGCCATGTCCGCGATGTCCGGCGCGTCGTCGTAAGCATGGATCTGCCTGGGCCGCGCGAGAGCCGACGCGAGTAAGCCCTCGTCTCGCACTCCCGGTGCGCCCCCGTCGAGGGCCAAAAGTTGGTCATGAATTGCGAGGGCTTCTCGCTCGTCTATCCAGACTGGTTCACTCACTTGGCGAGAACGTGCAGAGCGTTGCGATAGCGGCCAATGATTTCCCCAGCCTTCTTCATTTTCTTGGCGAAAGCGGGGTCGTAGGGCGTGAGTTGATAGGCGCCGTTTGGCTCTTCCACCAGGAAAAGACGGTCGCCCTCGTCGGCGCGGAGGCGGCTGACGACTTCCTTGGGAAGCACTACCCCCAGAGAATTGCCGATCTTGCGAACCTTGAGCTCGACCATGGGGCTCCTTTCGTTGTTATAACAATTGTAGCAACCTGCGAACGGAGATTCAAGACGGGACGCGACGGAAGTGGGAACTGACTATGCGGATTTGGCGGAGTCAGGCTGGGGTTCCCATTCATTGCTGACGCGGCGAACGGTTTCGCGCAGGCGGACGGCGAGTTCGACGACGGTGCGGATTCTCTGCGTGTCGATGGCGGGAAGCTGATCGCTGTGCGCGAGAATCAGCTCGGCATTGCCGAGAATACCGGTAAGAGGGTTATTGATTTCGTGGCGGAAGAGTTCGCCGATGTCGCTTTGTCCCGACGGGACGAACGCTCTCGCCCAGCGCAGCCTTCGTTCGATCAGACTTGCCGCCAGCGGCACCCAGTCTCCCAAGCGGGGAACGAACTCCACGTGCCCATCGGCAATCAGGTGGGCGACCTCGGCCTGACGGTCGTACGGCGCCACAAGGACGGTGGGAACGACGGCGGAGAATTCAGCAATGGAATCGGAGAGAGGACGCGGCCCGAGAAGGCGGTCGTCAACCAGGATAACGTGCGGCCTGTTTCGAACCGCCGTCTCGCGCAAGCGTTCCAGACTCGATGCGAACGAGACCGAGGCCGGACCCACGAGGTGCTGGACCTCCTGGCCCAAGCGCTGCAGAAAAATGGCATTGGGAGTTCCCACTAGCACGCTGCACTCTTTCGGCGCCATGGCCTTTTTCGTAGCTCCCTGCAAGCTTAATCCTCTGCGTCCGCGCTACGCGCTTTCTTGTCGCGCGCGGGTTTCGCCTTGGCGGCCGGCTTCTGGTTTGCCTGAAGCAGCCGGTTCACGGCGAGTTTCAACTCCTCGACGAGAAACGGCTTCGCGAGATAGGGAAGCCCGCTCGGTTCGAGAAACTCGAGTGTCCGCCGGGCCAGAGTGTCGCCTGTGATGAACAGAATCCGGTTCTGGATCGGACTTCCCTGCCGGACCAGCGTTTCGTAAAATGCCGGGCCGTCGAGCCGCGGCATGCGCAAATCGGAAATCACCAGATCGTAAGAAGTGCGTGAAATGCGAGTGAGGCCTTCCTGGCTGTCGAGAACGGCTTCCACCTGATGCCCTTCTTCGCGGAGGACATCCACCACGAGCTGCGCGACGGTGGGCTCGTCTTCGATGACGAGAATGTGGCCTCGAGGGGCCGACCCATCGCCGTTCGAAGGTGCGAGCACGGCGACCGGCTGTTCCTGCGCCGGAACCTGGACCACGGGCAGTTCCACTGTGAACCTGGCGCCGAGTCCGGAGTGATTATCAACCGTCACCTCGCCGCTGTGCTGGTGGACGATGCCGTAGACAATCGACAGTCCCAGGCCCGTTCCCACGCCCAGCGGCTTGGTGGTAAAGAACGGGTCGAAGATTCGCGAAACGATCTCCGAGGCGATTCCAGGACCATCGTCGGCAATCTCGATGGAGATGCGGTCGCCTGAACGCTGCTGCAGATGGCGGGTCCGAATCCAGACGTGCCCTTGTCCCCGCCCCTCGATCAGGGCCTGCTCCGCGTTGATGACAAGATTCAGGATCACTTGCTGCAACTGGTAGGGATCGGCCATGGTCTTCGGCAAGCCGGGAGCGAGATCGCAATCGACCGCGATGTTCTCGACCTTGAGTTCGTAGCTGCGCAGCGCCAGGGTGCGTTCGATGATTTCGTTGACGTCGACGTGGCTACGCTCGGGTTTGTTCTCGCGCGCGAAGTAGAGGAGATTTTTCACGATGCGCCGCGCGCGCTCCGCCTCGTGGTAAACCTTCTTGGCTTCCGAGAGCTGGCCGGGCTTCAGTCCGTGGCCCAACAAGAGCTGCGCGTATCCCATGATGGCGGTAAGCGGGTTGTTCAATTCGTGCGCGATGCCGGAGACAAGCTGTCCGAGCGCGGCCATTTTCTCCGTCTGCAGCATCTTCGATTGAATCTGCCTCTCGCCCGTGACGTCCGAATAAAGTTCGAGCCATCCCGTGGCTTGGCCTTCGCCATCGAGCACCGGCCGCGAAAAGCGCTCAATCACGCGCCGCGCCGGCCGCAGGATTTCCAGTTCGTCATGAAGCGGCTCGCCTTGCCCTTGCGCGAACGCGCGCCAGGGGGCGGCAAACCCATCGGGATTGCGGAATCGCTGCGCGAGCGTCTCCTCGAGTTCCTCGAAACTCCTGAACTGTTCGAGGCTGCGCGCATTCATTCCGAAAAGCTGCCCGAAACGGGCGCTCGAGAATCGCACGCGGCCCGCCGGATCAAGCAACAGAATCCCGGTGGGCACGGAATCCAGAACGCTCCTCAATTCCGCATCCACCTGCCGCCATTTTTCCTCCGCGCGCCGCACGACGGATCCCTCTTCAAGGCACAGAAGGAGCGAGTGGGATCCCGGCAGAATCGCGCGCAATGTGATCCTCACGGAATGGCCGGTCACGAGAGACGCATCTATGGCGGGATTCTTGTCCGTTTTCGCTGAATCGCACAAACGAAGAAGCTGCGCCCCGGAGGATTCCGCCAGCACCGTGCCGAGGCCAATGCCGTGCGGGTTCAAAAGCTTCAGTCCCAGCAAGTGTCTCGCGCGGGAATTGGCTCGCTGAATGATTCCGGACGTGTCCGTGAGCAGCAAGGCCTCACCCGCCGATTCGAAGACGGCGCTGAATGAGTCGTCTCCCGGAACATGCGAGGGCTTGAACCGCGCCTTGAACGCTACGCGGGAACCCGGGTCGGTGTGTTCTTTCACCGCGGAAGAAGAGAGTCCATTCATGTGCTTGGGGGGCTGCGTCACTAGCGCCCCTGAAGGATCCAGTAGCTGCAAAGCAGGGCGGTGCCTATGGCGACGGCATACTCCATACCGCGGCGCAGTGCGCGCTTCCAGCGGAACTCGCGAATCGTGATTACTTGTGCAGACATGCCTCTCTGTTGTGCATGCCACTGACCAAGTTGCAACTGCCCGAATCACTGTCGTTTCAAAGGGGTTGGCGGTTGTTGCGGCCGAGTTGGAACAGCTGGGCTTCCCAGTTCGGTACGGACCTGTGCCTGTTTAGGAATTTGGGGGCCGAGAGAGAATCCTTGGGGCGGGGGAATCGACGATTGTGGGAACAAAATTAGAGATCTTAATTTTGGCCGAGGTGCGACTTCGATTCGTATTGTTTCAGCTTTCGATACAACGTGGTTTTTCCGATGCCCAGAAGGCGAGCCGCAGCCAGCTTGTCGCCGCCCGCCTCGCGCAAGGCGCGCAGGATGGCGCGGCGTTCCAGCTCGTCCAGCGGAACAATTTCGTCGCTGTGCGGCATGCGATCGGCTGTTCCATACTGGAGGTTCGTGGGGAGATCGCCGACGTGGAGAATCGGCCCGGAACCAAGAGCCACGGCGCGTTCAATTACGTTCTCCAGTTCGCGGACGTTTCCGGGCCAGTCGTAAGCAATCAGCCGCGCCATGGCTTCTTCGTAAATCGTGCGCACGCTGCCGTCGGCGTCCGCGAATTTTTCGAGAAAGAAATTCACCAAAAGGGGAATGTCGCTCTTTCGCTCCCGCAACGGAGGCAGCTTGATTTGCACCACGTTGAGCCGGAAGAACAGATCCTGCCGGAACGCGCCCTGCCGCACGGCCGCTTCCAGATCGCGGTTCGTGGCCGCGATCACGCGCGTCGAAATGGAAACGCGATCGGTGGATCCCACCGGCTTAACTTCCTTCTCCTGAAGCGCGCGCAGAAGCTTGGCCTGCAAATCCACCGGCAAGTCGCCGATCTCGTCGAGAAACAAGGTGCCGGAATCGGCCGCCTCCATCAGGCCCGTCTTCGCGTGCATGGCCCCGGTGAACGCGCCTTTCACATAGCCGAACAGCTCCGATTCGATCAGAGTGGGAACCAGCGCCGAGCAATCCACCGGGACGAAGGGCCGGTTCCGTCGCGGGCCTGAAAAATGGATGGAGCGCGCGATCAACTCCTTTCCTGTTCCGCTTTCGCCCAGAACCAGAACGGGATAGGTATGCTGGCTGACTTTCTCGACCAGCCGGTACACCCGCTGCATTTTGGGCGATAGCCCGATCAAACCCGCGAACCCGGGGCGCGTGCGAAGCTGCTCGCGAAGGACGCGATTTTCCTGCGCCACTTCCAACGTGCGCGCGACGCGGTCCAGCTTGCTTCGCAGCTCGGGAATGTGGAACGGTTTCGTGACGTAGTCGGCCGCCCCCATCCGCGTCGCTTCGACAGCGCTCTCGATCGTGCCGTACTGCGTCAAGACCACGACCGCCGTCTGCGGATACATGTCGCGAATCCGCTTGAGAAGCTCGATCCCGCCAAGTTCGGGGATTCGGAGGTCGGTCAGGACGATATCGATCGGATACTGATCGAGAATTTCGAGCGCTTCCTCGGTGGTCGAAGCGGTTCGCGTGCGCAAACCCGATTCGGTGACGACATCACGGCACAAATCGCGTGTGGCTCCCTCGTCATCAACGATCAGAACCGTTCCGGACATGTGCCGTTCGTACGCTATGGCGGGCTCGGCTCCACTGGCCAATGTTGGATTCTCCTTGTGGTTTCTTTCCCCAATTCAGAAGCAACGGGAATTCCAATTGGGGAACGCGATGCATTCCGCTGATTCGAGAGCCGTTAGGGCGAAGAACAGTCTCTGGATGGCCGGGAGTCTAGTTCCAAAATGGAACCGCAAACAAGATCGTAATTGTACGCAGGGACAGAAGTCACTGTTATGCAATGACTTGCAGGAACGAAACGGCGAAGGTCCCAAAATGGGAAGCGAGCGCTTCTCAGAGCTTTCCGCGCTCAAAAACCTTCCCAAAGAGCTCGAACTAGCGGCTCGAAAACCACCTTGTCAGGCCGAGCGTCATCTCACATAATCGGATTCCGAGCTTTCTTGCCAGCAGAAAGCCTAAGACAAATTGTGAAAAGGAGAAGCAAATGAGACGCATGGGTGTGCTTGTGGCTGCGGCGGTTCTGCTGGTGTCGGTTGCGGTAAGCATTCAGGCGCAAGATCAAGCGGGCGCGCCATCGAGTGGCCCTTCCGGGACGATTCCCCCCGGCACGCGGTTTCTGGTGGGCCTCGACGACGCGATCAGCACGAAAGAGGTCAAGACGGGGACCCCCTTCAAGGTTCATACCCTCGAACCTATGTCGGCTCCCGACGGCGCGACATTGCCTCCGGGTACTGAAATTCGGGGCCACGTCGATAAGGTCGAGCAGGCCCATAAGACCGGGCGAGCGCGCATCTGGCTGACGTTCGACGACGTGAGAACTTCCAGCAAGTGGCAGCCGCTGGTGGCTTTTGTGTCAGGCGTGCCCGGCGTGCACTCGGTCCACGTGGTTTTCGAGCGCGAAGGCGCCATCGAAGCACGTACCAGCAAGACGCAGGATGAGGCGGAAGCTGCGGCGGCAGGAGCGTTCGTCGGTGCCGCGCCTGGCGTGGCAGCCCACAACAGCAAAGACGCGGCGATGGGAGCGGCAGCCGGCGCCGTCACAGCCTTCATGCTCAGTTCGGGATTGGGCCAGGAGTTGACGCTCGACAAGAACACCAAGCTGGAGTTGAGTCTCGACCACCCACTCTACGTGGGCCGGTAACCGAGGCACAGTCTGCCGAGCGATTTGGCGACGCTCGCGTTCCTGAGATTTCGAGACCTTGCGATCTCGAAAACGGGCGGAACGCGGCGATTCTTGCGGAGCGCTGCGCTTGAGCGGCGCTCCGTCGGCCTTCGATCGGTGTCCTATGGGGGTTCTCTTGGCATTCCGCCCGCACAACTGGTAGATTTAGCTCGTGATGTCGTCCAACAATCAATCTCTCCTGCAGCGAATCTTGATCGTCGAAGACGAAGAGAACGCCCGCAAAGGCTACGAAGCGCTGCTGCGCAAGTGGAATTGTGAAGTACTGGGAGTGGGCAGCAGCGAAGAAGCCCTGGCGAAGTTCCCGGAATTTCATCCCAACGTAATCCTGGCCGATGTGGAACTGCCCGGCATGAACGGGCTCGAGCTGTTGCGCCATCTGGGCGACGAAATTCTGCGAATCCCGGTGATCATCATCACTGGGCGCGGGAGCGACGAGCGCGTGGTGCAGGCCATCGATGCCGGCGCTTTCTGGTACATCGAAAAACCCTTGAAACCGCCGGTTTTGCGGGCGCTTCTCGACCGAGCGCTGGGGCGCTCACGCGACCAGCAAGCGGTGGCTGCGCTGACGCGGCAACTCCGCGAGGCCGGAAAGCTGGGAACCCTGGTGGGCGCTTCCGCGCCAATGCAGGACGTGATGAGGCAGGTGGAGATGGCCGCGCCGTCCACCGCGTCCGTGCTGATCACGGGAGAGACTGGTTCGGGAAAGGAAATGGTGGCGCGCTCGATCCACTTGCTTTCGCCGCGCGCCGACCATCCGTTCGTGGCCATCAATTGCTCGGCGATTCCCGAATCCCTGATGGAAAGCGAAATTTTCGGGCACGAGCGGGGTGCGTTTACCGGCGCGGCGGAGCGGCGCATCGGCTGCTTCGAGCTGGCCGACGGCGGCACGCTGCTTCTTGACGAAATCGGCGAAATGCCCGCGCCCACGCAGGCAAAATTGCTGCGCGTGCTCGAGGACCGGAAGGTGAGACGCCTGGGCAGCAAGGTGGAAACGCCGATCGACGTCCGCGTTCTGGCGGCTACCAACAAGAATCCCGAACAGGCCGTGGGGAACGGCCACTTGCGGCAGGACTTGTACTTCCGGTTGAATGTGTTTCACATACATTTGCCTCCCTTGCGCGACCACAAGGACGACCTGCCGATCCTGGTGGACCATCTGCTTTCGGAAATATCGGAGAAGCATGGACGCAAGGTATCGAGCGTGGGCTTGGACGTGATGGAACTGTTTCGGTCGTACCCGTGGCCGGGGAACATTCGCGAACTGCGAAACGTGCTCGAGCGCGCCTCGATTGCGTCGGATCGAGGCTCGATCGCGCGCGCGCATCTGCCGTCGGATTTCGGGCACGCTCCGGCTATCGGCGGCTCGGAACTGGGCGCGCTGCGCTTCCCGGTGGGTACCACTGTGGACGCGGCGGAACGCGAACTGATCCTGCAGACGCTCTCGGCCACCAGCCAGAACAAAACGCGCGCGGCGGAATTGCTCGGCATCAGCCTGAAAACGCTCCACAACAAATTAAAAGAATACGAGGCGGGGCGAAAACATGCGTCTCAGCCTAAAAACTAGATTCACGCTGGCCACGTCGCTGCTGGTGTTCGCAGTGGTGACGGTGGTTTCGGGCCTGTACATCGGGCGGCTGACGCGGCAGACCCTGCGGCAGGCCGCGCGCAACGCCGACTTTATCGCTCAGCAAGTGCTGCGGGGATGCATCAGCGCCGTAAGCGAAGCGAGTGAGCGCGGCGAGCGGGCGCCATCCGATCCCGCGGAATTGCGCGCCTACATTCAGCGAGCCTTTGACAACAGCAGCACCCTGAACGCCCTGCGAGAGACGGATCTCGGTTTCGATCCGAGCATCGTGGAAATAACGATTACGGACAACAACAGCATCGCTATAGTCTCGAGCGACGCATCGCGGCGCGGCCAGGAAGTTCCCCCGAGGCCGAGTATCAATTCCCTCGCGAGTGCGGGATTCTTCAAGCAGCTCCAGGAACTTTTCGGACCGTCACAAAACTACGAAGCTTCCGTACCGTTTGACCTGAGTGAAAGTCCGTACGGCGAGGTGCGGGTGGGACTGTCGTCGGCGTTCCTGCGGAACCAGATTCAACCCGGCCTGATTTCGGCCGCATATTGGGCTCTCGGCGCCGTGCTGGTGTCCACGTTCCTGGCCCTGGTTGCCAGCGGCTTCTCGCTCGCGCCTCTGGAACGCATCTCCGCGCAACTCGACCGGATTTCCGCCGGCCAGTTCGACCTGGAGCCGGCCGTGGCGCGCGGCGACGAACTCGGCGTGGTGAGCACGAAAATCGTGGGCATCGGAAAACAACTCCGCGACGTGCGGGAAATCTTCAGCACCTTGCGCGAAAACCTCGATCAGGTGATGAGCGGCCTCGAAGATGGGTTGCTGCTGTTCAACGGCGAAGGCCGCGCCGTGCTGGTAAGTCCGGCGGTGGAGAATTTTCTTGGCGGGCGCGCCGAGGAATTGCGTGGCCAGCCCGTGAGCGAAATCTTTCCACCGGGACATCCGATTCACGCGGCGCTTCGAATCGCCGGCGAGGAAATCGAGCCCGTGGACGGAAAAGAGGCGATTCTCGAGGGCCGCAACGGGCCTCAGCGAATCGGGGTCAGCGCGCAAGCCATTCGCGAACACGGCGCGCGCATGGGAACCCTGGTGACGCTTCGCGACCTCGAGTCGCTGGAACGCATCGGCAGCCAGCTCCAGGTTTCCGAGCGGCTCGCGGCGCTGGGGCGCGTGACGGCCGGCGTGGCGCACGAGGTGAAAAATCCGCTCAATTCAATGCGCCTGTGGCTCGAGGTGCTCAAGGGAAACATGCCGGTGGACCCGGAGCATCAGCAGGCGGTGAAGATGCTCGACAGCGAAATCGACCGGCTCGACCGCGCCGTGAAGACGTTCTTGAGTTTTACGAAACCCGTCGAACTACGCCTCGAGGAAACCGACCTTCGCGTGCTGCTCGACGAAGTTCTCGATGCAGCGCGGCCATCCATCAAGAAGACGGGGCTCGACCTGACATTCGATTATCCTCCCGAGTTTCCGCCGGTGCTGGTAGACCGCCAGCTGATTCATCAGGCCGTGCTCAATCTGGTTCTGAACGCCTGCGACTTCACTCCGTCCGGCGGCCATCTCGGAATCAACCTGCGGCGCAGCGGCGAATTCGCCGTTGTCTCAGTGACGGATTCGGGCAGCGGCATCGCGGCCGCGGATCAACAGAAAATCTTTCAGTTGTTTTTCACCACGCGCCCGGGGGGAACTGGAATCGGCCTCGCGAACACATTCCGGTTCGTGCAGCTTCACAACGGCCGGATAGAATTCGATTCCGAGGCAGGGCGCGGAACCACGTTCCGCGTGGAATTGCCGCTGGCGCGCCTGGTGGACGTACCCGCGGAGAAGATTCGAGACTTTAGCCAGCCGTTCGCCCAAGAGAAACGCTGATGCCCAGCCGGAAACTCGAAAGCCGAATCGGACCCGCGCTCGCCGTTCTCGCGATGGCGTTCGCGCAGGCGGGGTGCCTGGGCCAGAAGGTGCAGGCCAGCGCGCCGGTGACGGCAGCGCCGCAGCCCGACGCCGAGCGGCCGATGAGCGTCGCACCGGACACAAATGCTTTGCCCCCGAAACCAACCGAGGCGCCTTCTCCTGCTCCCGCTATCGCCACCAGCTCGTCCCCGCCGCCTCTGGGCTCTATCGCCAAGCCAAACAATCCACCCGCGCCTCCGAAGCCGGCCACGGAGCAGCCGGCCGCGTCGGAACCCGCCGCCGACTCATCCGCTCATCCTCCCGTGCCGCTCATTTCGCCGCAGCTCTCGGCGGCGGACCAGCAGAATTACGAGCGCAAAATGAATGAGGACGTCGGCGCGGCGGAGAAGAACTTGCAGCAGGCCAATGGAAGGCAGTTGAGCGCCGGACAGCAGGATCTGGTGGAGAAAATCCACAGCTTCCTCGAGCAGGCCCGGGATGCAAGCAAGGGCGGCGACTGGGCGCGGGCGCAAAACCTGGCGCAGAAGGCGCGACTCCTCTCGACTGAGCTTGTCGATTCCCTGTGAAATTTCGCGTCCACGGACGCGCCTCAACATGACCAGTCCCAATCCATTCGGGGATACATTCGACGTCGCGATCATCGGCGGCGGCCTCATCGGCAGCGCGGCGGCTTTTGAGTTAGCCGGGCGCAATCTCCGTGTGATCGTTCTCGACCGCCAGCAGCCGGGGCGCGAGTCTTCATGGGCGGCGGCGGGAATGCTCGCTCCTGGACCTGACTCTCCGGCTTCTCATGGCTCTACCAAGCTGGTCCCCCTCGCAAACGAGAGCTTGCGGCTTTATCCGCAATTCGTGGCGGCGATCGAAGAAGTATCCGGCAAGCACGCAGGGTTCGCGCGAGAAGGAACTCTCGAAATCTTTCACGGCGCTTCCAGTGAAGCCGCGCGCGACAATTTCGTCGCGGAGCACAGGCGGCTGGGATTGTCCGCGGAGCCGATTCGTCTTGAATCCGCGCTAAAAATGGAGCCTTCGCTGAATGGCGCGGCAGGTGCGGCCGCTTGGCTCCCGGACGAAGCCACGATTGATCCGCGCGCGCTGATGGATGCGGTACTTTCGGCGGCCGCAAATCGCGGAGCGCAGATTCGCGCGGACTGTGCCGCCACATCGCTGCTCATGGAAGGCGGCCGGTGCGCCGGCGTCGTCGCTGGCAGCCAAAGAATTTCCGCGGGCCATGTGGTGATCACGGCGGGTTGTTTTTCGGGCGCGATGGAAGATGGAATCGCTCGCCATGCGCCGACGCGCCCCGTGCGCGGCCAAATGATTTCACTGCGGCATCGCGACGTGAAGCTTACTCGCGTGCTGCGGTCAGCAAACGGCTATCTTGTGCCGAGGCTGGATGGCCGCATCCTCGCGGGAAGCACTCTCGAAGACGCAGGATTCGAAAAAAGCGTGACGCCGGCCGGATTACAGAAGATTCTAAGCGCCGCTCTCGAATTGGCGCCAGCCCTTGCGAACGCCGAAACCCTCGACACCTGGGCGGGCCTGCGGCCGGGTACTCCGGATGATCTGCCCATCCTCGGACCAACGGACACGGAGGGGCTGATCGTCGCCACGGGGCATTACCGAAACGGGGTTCTGCTCGCACCGATCACTGCGAAACTTGTTCGAGAATGGATTACGGACGGGAAGGTAAGCGCGGACGTTGAAGCGTTTTCGCCGCTGCGCTTTCAGAATCGCGAGGCGCGTTCCGCGTCCGCCAAAATCAACTCAGCTCGACCCTGAACGAGACCGGCAAGAGAAAGCAAAAAGCAGATCCCTCACCCCGCACAAACCGCGGGGATTCGGGATGACACCGTAGGGACGCAGTAGGCCGCAGCACAGGGTGACAACGGACCCAAATACCTTCTAGAAAGGACTCTTGTTGCGCACCGGCTCGCGATTCGGCGGACCAGGCAAGGCCGAGGCCTGACCGGGACTCGAGAACTGCACCTTGTCCGCGTCCAGCAGAATGGGATGATCCAGAATCGCGTCGAGCGTAGTGCCGCGCGGAAGCTCCGCTTCGGGACCTCGCGTGAGCAACACCGTGGCAAGGCCGACGGCCGCTCCGACGCCGGCGCCGATTCCCGCTCCCCTGGCGCTTTGCGCCGCGAGTCCCCCGATACCGGCTCCGGCCGCCGTCGTCTTCGCTACTGTACCAACGTCCGCGCCCTTATCTGTGTCACCTGAAATTTTCCCTTCATGATCGGTCGTCTCGTTGCCGCCGGTTCCGGCATTGCCCGGAGAAGCCGCCAAGCTGATCATGTACGCATTCGGAAGGATCAGCGTATTCAGGCGAACCATCAGTTCCGCGCGTCCCTTCACGCGCCCGGGGCGCTTCGACTCGGTTACTTCTCCGCTCACCCACGAGCCTGCCGGGACCACCACTTTGCCGTTCAGCATCACTGGAAACGAGGTCTCGAAATAAACTGGATCGCCGGGCTGGGCGCTGCGCGTGGAGACTGCGTTGTGGAGCACAAGCGGGATGTGAGTTCCCGTGGGAAGCTCGATCTTCGAAGGAGCAGCCGGGGCAGCCGGCACAACCGAGGCTGGCGGAGCGGCCGGGGCAGCCCCTGCAGGTTGATCGCCTGGTGCGGCAGCAGCCGGGACAGCCGGAGCGGGAGTATCCGCCTTGCCGACGTCACTCGGAGCGGCAGATTGTTGTGCGGGAGCTGCGGAAGACGGCGGCGGAGCCTGGGTCTGACTCTGCGACACGGGCGGCGGTGCGGCCTGCTGCGCCAGCACAGGCGCCGCGAGTCCGAGTACGACAATCGATCCCATCGCTATCGCTAAATGCAGGAGCTTTGTCATGGTTCCCTCCGACGCGTTCGCTCGTGGGGAGATGCGTTCCGCTCAGGCTTGGATGTCTTTATATATTGTTGAGGATAACGCTTCCCCACCCCGAGCGCCAATGCTTCTTGGCCTGTTTCGAGGTCCTTCGGCCATGCTACTTCGAACGGAGCGTGTACGACTAAGACACCTCAAAAGTCGTCCCAACCACTTGGCGAATATACTGTATATCTGAGGCAAATCCCCTTTGGCCTTCTTCGCCAACCATTTCCGTTTGCCCCATTCCCTGCGGCGCAAGACGCTTCTCATCATCCTCGTCACGATGTTCGGGCTGGTGGGCGGACTCTATACCCTGGCTCGCGTCCTGCTTCTGCGCGGCTACTCGAATCTGGAGACGGACTTCGCTCGCCGCGACATGGACGAGGTCTCGAGCGCGCTGACGGACGAACTTGCAGCGCTCGACCGCAGCGAGATCGACTATGCCGCCTGGAATCAAACCTACCTGTTCCTGAAAGGCAGAAATCCTCACTACGGGGCAGTGGATCTTCCTCCTATTGCGATGGGGCAGCTCAAACTGAGTTTCGTGGTGATTCTCGACAACTCGGGCCGCGTCGTCTTTTCTCGCGGATATAATCTCGTCACTCTCGACGAAGTGCCTGTTCCGGCGGATCTGCTCGATCACCTGAAGCCGGGATCCCTTCTCCTTACGCACGAAAACGTGTCCGGCAAGCGCTCGGGAATCCTGGTGCTCGCGTCGGGTGCGGTGCTGGTGGTTTCGCGTCCGGTGGTAACAACGAATTCCGAGGGGCCGATCGTCGGAACCATGATCATGGGACGCGCGCTGGATGCGGACGAAATTCTGCGTCTCTCGGAAATGACGCACCTGTCCGTGGGCGTAGCGCGTCTTGATTCCGCGACGTTGCCCAAAGATTATCGCGACGCTGCCAACGAACTCCCCGACTCCAATTCGACGCGGGTGAAACCGCTGGGGGTGGATTTCGTCGCTGCGTACAGAGAACTCAGGGACGTCGACGGCAGGCCCGCAATCATCCTTCGGGTCCGGATGCAACGGGTGATCTACCAGCAGGGCCAGACAACTTTGTTGCAGTTCCTGCTGCTTCTTCTCGCTGCCGGGCTCACGTTCGGCGCGGTGACGCTCTACTTGCTCGAGCGAACCGTGCTTTCGCGCGTGACCAACATGAGCGAAAGCGTTACGAGTATTGGAACGAGCGGCGACCTCTCCGCTCGCCTGGCGGTCCCCGGTAACGATGAGCTGGCCTTCCTGGGCAGCGCCATCAACGGCATGCTCGAGGATCTGGATCGCTCGCAGATCGAGCGCCATGAAGGCCGCACGCGGCTGGGCATGATGATCGAGAAGGTGCCGGCGATTCTCTGGACCACGGACAAGGATCTTCGCTTCACGTCGTCGGTGGGAGCGGCGCTCGAGTCTCTGGGATTGCGCACAAATCAAGCGGTCGGCGTTTCACTGACCGATTTTTTCCGCACTAAAGACCCCGATTTCCCCGCCCTTGCAGCCCACAAGAAAGCGCTCGCGGGGGAATCCGTCGCCTTCGAACTGGAATGGGCGAAGAGTGTTTTCGATTGTCATGCGCAGCCGCTTCGCAACAGCGAAGGCCAAATCATCGGAGTGATCGGAGTTGCCCTGGATGTGACCGATCGCAAAGTACTGGCCGACCAGCTTCGCCAGTCGCAGAAAATGCAGGCGATCGGGCAGCTGGCCGGAGGGGTGGCGCACGATTTCAACAACCTGCTGATGGTGGTGAAAGGCCATGCCGAAATCCTGCTCGATCGTCTTGCGGAAACGTCGCCGTTGCGACACAACGTGGAGCAGGTGGACAAAGCTACCGACCGCGCCGCGGGGCTGACGCGCCAACTGCTGGCTTTCAGCCGGATGCAAGTGCTGCATGCGCGCGTCCTGGATCTGAACGAAGTGGTGGGAGGAATGATCAAGATGTTTTCGCGCGTGATCGGCGCGGACGTCGACATGACCTTCCTTCCAGCGGCGAAGCTAGGCCGCGTGAAGGCCGACCCGGGCCAGATCGAGCAGGTATTGTTGAATCTGGTGGTGAACGCGCGCGATGCGATGCCCACTGGCGGACGCCTCACAATCGAAACATCGAACGTCACGCTCGATCGCGACTACTCTGTGGCGCACCACAATATCGAGCCGGGCCCGTGGGTGATGCTCACCGTCAGCGATACGGGCTGCGGCATGGACGAGGAAACGCAGGCGCGCATCTTCGAGCCGTTCTTCACCACGAAAAAACAGGGAAAGGGCACGGGATTGGGGCTTGCCACCGTCTATGGCGTTGTGAAGCAAAGCGGCGGCTTCATTTATGTGTATAGCGAAATCGACCACGGAACTACGTTCAAGGTCTACCTGCCGGAAGTTACCGCGGAGGTTGACCGGGACATCGAAAAAACCGTCGTGGCGCCGCCGCGCGGAAGCGAAACGATCCTTTTCGTGGAGGATGAGGACAGCGTGCGCGAGCTGGTTCGCGACTACCTGATGGGTACGGGATACCAGGTCCTCGAAGCCGTCGACGGAGTTCAGGCGCTGGAAGTGGCTGCGGCTCACAAAGGCGCGATACAGATTCTCGTCACCGACGTCGTGATGCCGCGACTCAGCGGCCGCGAGTTAGCCTCGCGCATCGCCGCGCAGCGGCCCAACACCAAAATCCTTTTCATCTCCGGCTACACCGACGACAGCATCTTCCGCCACGGCGTCCTCGAAGGCGGCGTCGCCTACCTGCAAAAACCTTTCAACCTGAAAGCCATCGCGCAGAAAATCCGCGAAGTACTTGATGGCGAACCCGCCGCCATTGCGCCCACGCCTGTCGAGCGCAGATAGCAGCCGCGGCAAGTCGATAGTTAACGGTTGAAAGTCAAAGCACGCGCTCGTGCGGTCTATTTCAGGCGCGCAAGTAGGCCAGGACTGCTCGCACCGCCTCTTCATTCGCGTCCGCTAGCGACAGGCCTGGCGGCCGGCGGAGCACTGCTCCATGGGAGAGAGACTCAACCATGTGCGTGACGACGAAGACGACCTTATCGAGATCACGGCGATTCCTAAGCTCGCGGGATCTGGATGCGATCGCAAGCCGGAAGACGCCGTGAAGGCGCACAGCGAAGTCTCGAGTGCCGTCCGCCCTGTGCGGAACCTGGCTCATTAGCAGATCATGGAGTTCCGGGTCGACCGCGTGAGCTTCGATCATCGCCTCGATCATGGCGCGAACGAAATCGTCCAGCGATGAGGCGGCGTGGTCGACCAGCGTGTTCTCGACGATGCGATCGATCTGATCGACGTGGCGCTGGTGCAGGGCGACGAAGATCGAGCGCTTGTCCCGGAAGTACTGGTAGACAGAGCCGATGCTTACCCCTGCAACCTCGGCGATGCGGTTCGTAGTGACGGCATCGACGCCTTCGCGTTTCAGGATTCTTACAACGGAATCAAGCACGGCTTCGACGGTCTGACGCGCGCGGCGCTGCTTTGGCCGGCGTCGAACCGAGGTTCTTCTGGGGCCGTGTTTCATTGGCGCGACCTTATCACAAATGTGAGCAAATATATACAATCCGTCGGATCTATCTGATATTGCTTCGCGAAATCACTGCTCCCAATGCGAGTGGACAATACAAGGAGCATCGCGTACAGTGGCTCTTGTTTATGAGCAAACGTACAAGTAATACAGAGTACTTGCTCATTTACAGGAGACTATCATGACGTATCTGATTACAGGAGCGACGGGAGAGTTGGCTCCCGCGTCGTCAAAATCCTGATGGAGCGCGGCGAGCGGCCGCGAATCTTCGCGCGTGACGCCAGGAAGGCGCGGTCGCGATTCGGCGATCGCGCAGATGTTGTGGTGGGAGATCTCGCCGACCCCGCGTCGCTGAGAGCGGCGCTCGTGGGAATCGATGCGCTTTTCCTGGTCAATAGCGGGCCTGAAATCCCCGAACGGGACGAAGCGGCAGCGCAGGCCGCTAAGGTCGCCGGCGTGAAGCACTTGGTTAAGCTTTCGTCGATGGATGTGGAGCAGGGCCTTGCGATCGGCGCTTGGCATGAGCGAGGCGAAGCAGCGATTCGCGCGAGCGGGATAGCATTCACGTTTGTGCAGCCCACTGGATTCATGTCAAATCTGCTTGCGTGGGCGAGGTCTATCCGGAGCGAAGGCGTCGTTCGTGCGTCGACCGGCGATGGCAGGAGAGCGTTCATCCATTCGGACGACATCGCCGCCGTCGCAGCAAAGGCATTGACGACGCGGGAGTACCAGGGGAAATCGTTGCCGATCACCGGGCCGGAAGCGCTGAGCTTCGCCGAAGCGACGGCGAAGATCGGAGCCGCGATTGGCAAGCGGCTCTCGTTTCAATCGATATCCGACGAGGAGGCACGCGAGCGATTTGCGGCCACCGGCGCGGGTGTGGCGGAGACCGAGGCCCATATCTCGCTATGGCGCGCCATTCGCGAAGGGCGTCTGGCGGGTGTCAACGACAACGTGGAACGTGTTCTTGGCCGGAAACCGATCACGCTGGACCAGTGGGCGGTCGAGAATGCAGCGGAGTTCCGGTGACAAAGAAGCCCGGGAGATATCGCAGTGAACGCTTGCAGTGCGCAGGAGATGATGATGAGGATGCGGAGGAGTGAGTTAAAGCCGACCTAATCCTCGATTCTGACGATCTGACCTGGTTGAATGGATTCGATGTGCGCAAGGCAAGCGGGCACGAGAGGCAACAGATCCCTCAAGCGGTTCGACTTCGCACGGAAGATGATGATGGCGATATTCCGCCCGACTAAATTCTGCTGATATTCGATCCCTTGATCGGTGGTGAGGAACACATCAAATCGGGCGGCTTCCGCAGCCGTAAGAAGCTCGCCGTTCTTGCGTCCCGCCAGTCCGGCGTAACGCGCTGTTTGGCACTCATGGCCGGGCAAATGGTTTCGGAACCGCTCGTCGATACATTCGTCGATCAGAACGCGCATCTAGGAGCGGGCGAGCAAAAGGTCTTTCGCCTCTTCGAGCGCAGCGACCGCTGATTCGCGCGTGACAGTGGGAAAGCCCTGCAGGAAGTCCTCGAGTGTTTCGCCGCCTTCGAGGTAGTCGAATAGAGCCCGGACCGGCACTCGGGTCCCGCGAAAGACGGGAACTCCGCCGAGGATATCCCGATTCTTGACGATCACATTCACGAGTGGATTGTACCACGAGCGTAAACGAGGAATAGATGCCGGACCTTGGCAACGAGTGAACTCGCGCCCTCACACGGCACGGCGGGATCAAGCGTCTATAGAAAAGAGCCGGCGGGACGCCGGCGCTACAGACGAAAAGCAGATCCCTCGTCGGCTGAGAGGCGCCTCTGTCGGGATGACAGGTCCTAGGCGAGTGCCGTGCTGACGGGCGGGCGAAGGCCTCGGCTTTGAAGAACCGAGCTACATCAACGGCGCGGGCACGGCATGCCGTGCCCCTACGAGGAGACAACATGAGCCGGCGAGACGGTCAGATCAGAAAAACGGTTTGGCCGGTGAGGTCGAAGCGTTTTCTGCACTTGATGTTGCGGCAGGCGACCAGGTTGTCGATGCGGACCATGTAGGAGCGCGCCTTCGCGAAGGCCTGCTTGTCCTGATCGTTGGCGCCGCCGGGAACCTGCGCTTTTTTCGTGCGGACCATCCAGCGCACGGGGAAAGTTCCCTCCTGGCGGCAATGGGGACACACCAGCGGCATCTGCTTGGTTTCTTCCTTCTCGTCGTAAAACCGTTTTTCGTCCATGCGCCTAGCCTAAGCCTGTTCGCGCAACTCGTCCAGCGTCACGAAGCGAATGCCTGCGTCTTTCCAACGGGGCAGGCAGTGCGCGACGGCCTCGAGGGTGTGCCGCCGGTCGCCTTTGAGCACGCGATGATCGCCATCGTGCAGCAAGACAATGTCGCCGCCGCGCACGCGCCGCAGACGCTCGATCACGGATTCGGCGCGCTGCGGCTTCCAGTCTCGCGCCGACGCCGACCACATCACCACGCCTGCACGGTCGCGTTTGCGCGCGATTCCATCGAGGATGGGGCTGCGAAAGCCGAAGGGCGGCCGCATCCAGCGA
Source organism: uncultured Acidobacteriota bacterium (assembly GCA_963737205.1). Lineage (GTDB taxonomy): Bacteria > Acidobacteriota > Terriglobia > Acidiferrales > UBA7541 > Palsa-295. Next base: position 692,635 of record CAVTRV010000002.1, read on the forward strand.
GGTCTGCCGCCAGTCGCGGTATCGATGGCCTCGTCGCACCGATCGAGTTCCTCGCGCGTGCGCGAGGGCGAGCAGAAAGTGAGCCGCGGATGCGTTTGCGTGTGGTTGCCCAGCACGTGTCCGCGCGCGGAGATTTCTCGCGCCAGCGCCGGAACCGCGCGAACAAATTCGCCGATCACGAAGAATGTGGCCCGCACGCCATGCCGGTCGAGCAGATCGAGCAGCGCCGGCGTCACGGTGGGGTTGGGGCCATCGTCGAACGTGAGCGCCATCGTGGCCAGATCGCCGGTGCGGCGAATCGTGCGGCCGAAAAGCTGCGACTCCGGCGCGACGGCGCCATACGCGAAGACGCCCGAGGCTGCAACCACGGCTCCTGCTGCGATCGATGCTGGAACGAATTCCATAACACCTTGCATAACAGGGAAATCTTCCCACGCGAACTGCCGCGTGTGCCACGAAAACAATCGGTGGAGTTGCGACTCGAGGGACATCGTGCCGGACGTCGTGCGGGACCTCGCGTCTTTCGGCAGTCTGGCGAAGCCCCGACTTTGATAGCATGTCCGCCAGTTTCGGGAAACTTCCATGGCTTCATCTGGCGCAGCCTCCATTGCGGATCAGCACGGATTCGCTCCATGGATTCGATGGGCTGCCGGCGTGTGGCTGATCGTGTGGGTTCCTGCCTACTGGCACGCCTGGGGGCCTGCCAATTTTCTGCATCTGTGCGACCTCGCCGTCTTTCTCGCTTGCATCGGCGTGTGGACCGACAACGCCCTGCTGATTTCAAGCCAGGCCGTTGGGTCGCTGCTGGTGGATTTGGCGTGGGCGGTCGACGCGGGCTGGGAAGTCGTCGCACATCGTCAGCTAATTGGCGGCACCGAGTATCTTTTCGACGCTCACATCGCGCTGTGGATTCGCCTGCTCTCGCTTTTCCATGTGTTTCTGCCGCTGTTGCTGCTATGGGCGCTCGTCCGAACCGGCTACGACCGGCGCGCGTGGGCCGTGCAGTCGGCAATTGCGGCGGCCGCATTCGTCGCGAGCCGGTTTACGAATCCGGCGGCAAACATCAACTTCGCTTTCACCGATCCTTTCTGGCATCGCAAGATCGGGCCTGCCCCGGTGCACGTCGCGCTGAGCATTCTTTTCATGGCCGTCGTTGTGTACTTACCAACGCACCTCGTTCTGGAACGCGTGTATGCGGAGTCGCGCGCGGGAGTGTCTGCGTCAGCGGGTTGAATTTCGCAGCGCGGCCCTTCAGGGCGGCATCGTGGCACGGACAACAAAAAGATTCTGAGCTGAAGCCGAGCGCTACAAAACCTAAAGCGCGGCGCATCGAAAACCCCGCCCGCCTGAGCGGCTTTATTGTTTCTTGACGGACGCCGGCGAACCTTCAGCTTCTTTGAATTCGGCAGGACCTGGATCTTCGAATTTCCAAGCCATACTGTGCTGCCAGCGCCTTGCGAATTCCTTTGGCTCCATCCGACGCAATATCTTGCCGCTGGGTACTTCTATCTCATAGCCCAGAACCTGGCAGTCGATTCCGCCCATCGATGAACTGCAAGGAACTTGGGCCATAACGACCATCTTTGAAGAAGTACCGATCCAGTCCAGCCCCACGACACCTATGAGGCCATCCGGATCGGCTGCAAGTTCTGCGCAGTTGTCTTCGGCGTCCTTGGCTTGGCAAGGTGGGAAGCTGCGGACCATGTCCCGCGCAACTTCTCCGGTGATATAACCCGGCCCGAGGTGGGGATCATCAAGCAGATGAACGGCAAGATGATCGTCGCCATATCCGTTGTCGTTGCCATTGACGAAGAAGGCTTTTGAATCTGGCGACCACGTAAGCTCGCTTTCTACACTTCCCACAGGATCGACGTCGCCCAAGTATCTTCCGTGCCTTGTTACCCGTAAGGAAGCCATTTCGATGTCGGGATAATTCGCAGGCGTGTTGTAGCTGATCTCGACGACGCTCTTGCCATCAGGAGATGGAATTCGGAGCGGTCTGCAGTCTTTGACAGGGCGAGTTGGATGGATGGCGCGGCTACAGCCGACGGGAAAAGTTACGCCTTTCTTGGCCCAAGTCGGTTTGTTTACAGCTGACTGGCCGGCAGAGACCAAAGCAAATACGGCCAGAAGAGCAAGCCACAGAATGAGCGGAATGCGTTTTCGCGACATGATTGGTGGGCGATAGTCCGCTACTCCGACTGGCGAATGGTGCGCACGTCGATTCCGAGTTGCTGGCATTTCTTGTAGAGGTGGCTGCGCTCGAGGCCGAGCGCTTTCGCGGTGTTCGTCATGTGATGGTGATTGCGCTTGAGCTCCGCGAGCAGGGTCTCGCGTTCGAAGGCCTCGACGCGGCCCGCGAGAGTTCCCGATTCGATCGCGGCTGAAGATCCATTCGTATTCGTGGTAACAAGCTGCGCGGATTGCGGCAGCGCGCGCTGGACGACAGGGCCCTCCACGGTATCGCCCGCGCTCAGAAGCAGCGCGCGCTCGACCACGTTGCGCAACTCGCGAACGTTTCCCGGCCAGGAATAGCGCTCGAGTTCTTCCATCGCGTCGCGCGAAAAGGTCTTCGGCTTCCAGCCGTTCTGCTCCGCCAGTTGCCTGGCGAAATGCTCCGCGAGAACGCGAATGTCCTCACGACGTTCGCGGAGCGGCGGAAGCGAAATCGGAAACACGAAGACGCGGTGATATAAATCTTCGCGAAACGTTCCGGCGCGCACCTGCTCTTCCAGGTTTCGATGCGTCGCCACAATAATCCGCACATCGACGGCGAGCGGCTTGTCGCCGCCGACGCGTTCGATCTCGCCTTCTTCGAGCACGCGCAAAAGTTTCGCCTGCATCGCGAGCGGCATGTCGCCAATCTCGTCGAGGAAAAGCGTGCCGCGGTGCGCCTGCTCGAACTTGCCCACGTGGCGCCCGGCCGCGCCCGTGAACGAGCCTTTCTCGTGCCCGAACAGCTCCGATTCCAGCAGCTCGGCCGGAATCGCCGCGCAATTCAGGGAAATGAACGGGCCACCGCGGCGCGAACTTTTTTCGTGGAGCGCTCGCGCGATCAGTTCCTTGCCGGTTCCCGTTTCGCCGCGAATGCAGACGCGCGTTTCGCCGGCCGCCACCTGCTCGACCTGCACCATCAGGTCGCGCATCGCGGGACTCGCCCAGATAATCTGGTGCTTTCCGAGGCGCTGCTTCAGGTCGCGATTCTCTTCCTCGAGGCGCGCGATGCGGAGCGAGTTCTCCACGGTCAACAGCAATTTTTCGGTCGAGATGGGCTTCTCGAGAAAGTCATGCGCGCCAAGCCGAGTCGACTTGACGGCCATCTCAATCGAGGCCTGCCCCGACATCATCACCACCGGCGACGTGACGCCGATCTTCTTGAAATCTTCGAGCAGGGCGATGCCGTCTTTTCCCGGCATGACGACGTCGGAGAGAATCAGGTCGAAACGCTCCGCACGCGCAAGTTCGAGCGCCCTTGCCGCGTTGTCGCACACAGTGGCCTCGTGGCCCGCAAGACGAAAAGCGCGCGCGAGGGACGCGAGCGTGTTCGCGTCGTCGTCGATGATAAGGATGTGGGCTTTCGGGGCCACTTGGACTATACCTTTTCAGCCAACCTCTTCACGAACCTGAACTGACCTCTTGCTTCTCGAAGACCATGGGAAACACCTGCGGCTTGTGCGGCGGATTCGCGGGAAGCTCCACATGAAACGAAGTGCCGACGCCCGTTTCGCTTTCGACGGAGATGCGGCCACCGTGGTCGCTGACGACGGACTGCACGATCGCGAGACCGAGTCCCGTGCCGTGCTGCTTCGTCGTGTAGTACGGCGTGAAGAGCCGGTCGCATTCCTCGGGCGTGAGGCCCATCCCGGTGTCGGAAATTTCGAGCTCCACATTGCCATTCTCATGCGCCGTGCGAAGCATCAGGACTCCGCCGGCGGGCATCGCGTCCATCGCGTTGAGAACCAGATTTTCCAGCGCGCGGTGCAGCAGCGCCTGGTCCGCCTGGATCGGGGGCAGATTTTCTTCCAGGTGCAATTCCGGCGTGATCGGCGGGCGTCCTACGGCGCCAAACTGCGCTTCGAAGAGCTTCACCACGCCTCGAACAACCTCGTTCAGATTTACGGTGCCAAGTTCCGGCTGCGGCATCTTCGCGAAATCGCTGAAGCGGCCGACAATGGCCTTCAGGTTCTCGATTTCCGAAAGCATGATTCCCGTTGATTCGCGGAACACTTCCTCGAACTGGTCGGAATTACTTTCTTTGGCGCGCTGCAGGTTTTCCACCGTGGTCTGCAATGGGAACAGCGGATTCTTGAGTTCGTGCGCCAATCGCCGCGCCACTTCGCGCCAGGCTGCCACGCGTTCGGCCTGAACTAACCGTTCGCGCTGCTCCACCAGTTGCTGCGTCATCTGATTGAACGCGCGCGCTAGCTGGCCCACCTCGCCTCCGCTGCGAGGATCCACATGCACGCTCCAATTCCCGTGGCTGACCTCGTGCGCCGCGTCGGCCAGCTTCCGAATCGGCCGAGTGACGCGCGCCGCTCCCCACCAGCTGAGCAGAAGTCCGATTAGGACGCCGATGACCGCCACTCCAACGGCCAGCTCGAGGATGCGCCGCTCGAGCAGCACCACGTCGCGCTGCGAACTTCCCACCAGCAACACGCCCAGCAATTCACCCTGGCGGCCGCGACGCGGCAACGCATGAAACACTTCCGCGCTCGCCGGATCCGACGTCCAGTCGATCTTGTAGGTAAGCTCGCTCGGCTGCTCGCGCTCCTTCTGGATGATTGGAGCAAATCGCTGCGCCTGATCGACGGAACCGTTTACGTCGATCAGATTGGCGGGCTGGAAGTCCGGGTCGAGGTTCAGATAAAGGAGCGCGCGCATTCCGGCAGGAAGCACGAGCGAGGCAAGAAATTCCTTTCCGAGTCTCTCGCCGCCGACGATATAGAGATCCTTGTCAGCTACGCGCACGGCCTTCGAGACTGCCATCAGAGCAAGCACCGGCCCATCCTGAGTATCGAGCTTCATCAGAAACGAGCCCTGCGTGACCCAGTCGACGGGCTGCGTGACCCAGTCCATCTTGTAGCCGAAGCGCGCCGGGTTTTCCGCCGACGAAATAATCGAACCGTTGTTGCTGAGAAAATCGAGAACGTCCAACTGGTGAGAATTGGCAACGCCGCGGGCGTCGTTAACGTAAACAGAAACGTCGGCTTGGGGCCGCGCAAGGTCAATCGCCATGTGCTGAGTTGGATCTTCCTCAGCGATAGCCTTGACGCGATGGACGACTTCCTGCTTCTGCCGCTCGAACTCGCGCTGGAACTGCTCCACCAGCGCGTCGCTGTGCTGCTGATTCGATTCGTCGAACGCCTCGCGCGCCACCACGGTGACACCGGCGGCAATCAGCCCCACCGACAACACGAGCGTCAGAGTGAAAATCCAGAAAAGTTTGCTGCGAAACGTCACGGATTTACCTTTTCAATCGATGCTTCGCCCGTGCTGTCGAGCCAGACGTCCGCGAGCGGCCAGGTTTCGCCCGGACCCGGCGCTTTCCAATCGCGAACGCGGGCGCTCAGTCCGTACACTTTGGGCACCCACGCGATCGGAACCACGGAAAAACTGCGAACGATCGATCGTTCGTACTCATAAATCTGCTCGGGTGAGGCCGCGTCGGGCAGCGGATCGTCGTTCAGGCCCGCCAGCGGATCGAGCATGCCGGCAAAATTCACCAGCGCCGCCCGCGGCAACCGCGACGCCATCGTCATGCGCACGAGCCGCGCATCCGCGCTCGCGTCTGCCGGCGCGGCGGACGGGATCGCCTGTAGCGTCATACCAATGCCGGCTTCTCGCGCGTTCACCACAATTCGCTCCGCAATTGCTTGTTCCTGCGGATCGCCCGAATCATATCCCAACACAATCTTGGGGGATGGCGCGATTTGCGACCATAGTTCCTTCGCGTGCTTCGCGTCGGGCGTAGTCGAAAACAGGAACGCGGTCCCGCTCGACCATTGCGGCAAAAGCCCACCTGCCGCCTCACCTTCTTTTTGCAGGATGAAGTCCACGATGGCCGCGCGGTCAATCACGCTGGCCACGGCTTCGCGAACGCGTGCATCGCTGGCGGCGGGATGCCTCGCGATAAATACGAGCGCCACCAGTTCGTCCGGTTGCGATGTACTCACGCGCGTTCCGCGTTCGGCGGCGCGACGCACCTGTTCGGCGGGTATCTCAGCGAAATCGATCTTGTTCACCTCGAGATCGACCAGCCGGTCTTTTGCAGCTCGTCCCATCTGGATTTCGATCGCGTCGACGAACGGGCGTCCGCCCGGGTAGTCCTCATTCGCGGCGAAGGTCGAGTGCTTCCCCGGCTCCCATTCGGCGATCCGAAATGGGCCGGGATCGGAAAACGTGCCGTCGGGATTGCGATGATCGTAGATCAGCGCTTCGATTTGGTCTTTCGCGGCCGCTTCTTCTGCGCTGGCCGCAGCCACCGCAGGATCGAGCGAAGTCACCGCGGCGCCAATTTCCACGCGCAGCGTTCCGCCATACCTCGGCCGCCGCGCCGTCGACGCAGGCAGCGCCGCGAGCGCGACAAGTGCGGCGCTACTCGCTGCAAGTAACAGACACGATGGACGCTTCATACATCCCCGTCTGAAGATTTCGCGAAACCACGCGAGCCGATCTCATATCGGTGGATGGCCATAAAGCCAAAATCGGCCCGGGAAATTCGAGTGGCTGCCCGACCAGGGTTGCTTGACGATCTTTAATCTCGTAGATCTGAATATGGTCGGGCTGCATCCAGTCACCGGTCCCCGTTACCAGCACCTGCCATTGTCGGTCGCAGCCCGTCTTAATCGTCGCGATATCGTCACCCCATCCGGAAAACACTGCTGGTGGGTCGCCCTGATACAGTCGCGCTTTGCCATCCAACTCCGTCGTAATCCAGAATTGTCCGTGGTCAAGCTCCAAAAAGGATATTGAGTAGAACGGAATCTGTTTGGCCTTTGCCATGCCCTGGCCAAAATCCAATCCCGTGAAATAGTTTCTGCCCTGCACGTAATGACCGCCAATTCCGTGCCACAGCGGCCAAACTCCGCCGGGTGGTTCGCCGCACACCCACGACGTGGACGATACGCAAAGCGTGCCCGAAACGAGGGCCCTTCCGTTGCCTGTGGGTGTGTCGATAAATTCGCCTCGCAGATCTCTTGTTACCTTAAGGGCACTCGCTGGTTGCAACAAATCCCGAAGCGGCGTGGAGGAATCGGTTCTGCCGAAGAAGTGCTGCGTCACAAATCCCGGCTCAAGAGCCGTTGTGGTGCTTGTTATACCTCCCAGAACCTCGTGCCACTCGAAATCGAGGAAAGGATCGGGCTGCTCCCACACAAGATTCCTGGCGATCACGGGTAGCGGACCCGACGTGATACCGTTCGTTCTCTGAACCGTTACCATTGCCAATCGTTCCGCGTCGGTGTTTTGCATCTGGGCCACCCACACATAACCCTCTGCGCCTTCTGACAACGTGACGAGCGCGTGCGTCTGCGCCGACGATTCGGCTACCACGGAAAATCGCAGCCGTTTCAATTCCACTTGAAGTGCCTGCGAAACCGCGGCGACGTCGGCGTCAGTTAATGAAGAACTATTCTTCACGATAATCGAAATCGTCCCCTGCGAGCCGGCTATGCTGCCAATTCTGTTTGCGAGGCGCGCCACGGCGTCATTCCACGCTGGCGGAAGCTGGGCAGGCTGCGCTGAAGACTGGGCCCATGTTGTTTGCGGCAACGCAATGAGAGAAACGATCAGAAGAAGCGCGAAGAGGAGTGCGCGAAGCAGAGAGTGCGACCTGCGTGGCAACCGCATCGAGTTCAACCAAATGTGAATCGCGTTCGTGGTTACTAATGATAGCACACCCGATTCTGCGCGCCGGCTGGGTGGCCTCGTGTTGCGCATCCAGTTTTCACTGACGCGCAGTTCCGGGCCACCCGCAAGGGTTTTTGCCGGCGTTACTCCCGGTGACCGGTCTGACTTCACCCCTCGGCTCGGGTTTCACGGTTTGTACTTGCAAACCCTGACCCCAAAAAAGAAATCGCAGCCGAGCGAGGCCGGCCGGGAATCTCCTACGGTCTCGAGCCTGGCCGCGCGGGCGGATCGGCTGGATCGCCGCCCAGCGCGGAGCGGAGCACGTCGTTCGTGAAGAAGAATTTCCCGTCGCTCGGCACCAGCATGATCTGCACCTTATCCGACAGCTTCTGCGCCACCGTGTATTGCACCAGCAGCGGGTTCGACTTCAGCGCCGCCGCTTCGAGCTGCAATTCCTCGGCATGGGCTTGCGCCGTCACGCGAATCTGGTTGGCCTCGGCCTCGGCGAACATGTTCCGCCGCTGCTGCTCAGCTTTGCTATCGACGATCTTCGCCTGCGCTTCGGCATCCGCCAGGAGCCCTCGACGTTGCTGTTCCGCCTTGCTGTCGATCACCTTGGCTTGCGCCTCGGCCTCGGCATTTTGAATTGTGGCTTCCTTGCGCGCCTCGGCTTCGAGACGGGACTGCTCGATCTGCTTCTGCTTCAGCGGCAGCGTGTACTGCATCGAGTCCGCCTGCGCCTTGGCTTGGATCACGCTCGCCGCCGCCTCGCCTTCCGCTTGTTTCACCTGGCGGACTTTCGCCGCCTCGGCCTGCGACTCGGCGATCTTCACGCGTTTCTGTTCGATGTCGGTCTCGACGGCCATCTGATCGTCCTGCTGTTCCTTGAGCAGCAAGCCTTCGAGCCCTTGCGCGTACTCCTCCGGCAGCTCCACCTTTCGCAGCAGCACCTCCTTCACGACAATCGCGTCGCCGGCCAGCCGCGCCGTGATGATCTGCGCCGCGTGGCTGCGAAACTCCTCGCGCTTGACCGAGAAGACGTCGCGCACGATGTAGTTCGGCGCAAGCTCGCGAAACGCGGCCGTCACCACCGGCTCGACGATCTGTTCATCGAGCGGCTGCGGCAGGTTCGCCTGGATGTAGTCGAGTTTCCGAGGATCCACGCGGTAGCGCACGGTCACGCCGATTCCCACCGAGAGGCCTTCGCGGGACTCGACCGTGAGCAATTCGAATTTTTCGTGCGCCGCGGCGCCGGACGCCGTCTGGAAAACGCGATCGCGGATGTCGTAGAGCTGCACGCGGTCAAGGAGCGGCCAGATCAGGTGCGTCCCAGGATACAAGGTGCCGGGCCGCACACCGTAGAGTTGGCTGATGCGGACGGCTGCCTCGCCATCAGGCACCACGACGATGCTTTCGCCTGCCAGCGCCAGCACGGCCGCGATCAGGACGAATTTCGCAGCGGTCTTCCACCGTGTGTTCCAGCGAAGTCCGCGCGGAGTATGAGGCGGAGCAGGAGGACGAGATGAAGGACGCAGCAAAGGAAGGCCGGCTCCGGTGCCCACGCCAGGCGCGTCTCCGGATTGAGCATCTCCAGTCCCCGCGTCCGGAGCCGGAGTTTCACTTTTGCGCAGGAGCCGGTCGAGCTCGAACGCCAGGTAGATGTCGTACAGCACCAGTCCCGCCGCGCACGCCAGAAAACCAAATGCCAAAAACACGAGCAAGCCTTTCAAGAACAGCATGACGTCCTCCTTTACCCTGACAGTGCCGCTAGGCGCTGGAAGGGTTTACCTTTCCTCTGTGGCACAGGCATTGCCTGCGCCTCAAACTCCCCTAAGACCGTTTCTAATTCCCGGGGCCAAAGCCCCTTAACTTTTTGTGGGGGCTTCTTTCGGGTGGCCTAAAGGCCACCCTCCCCGAACTAAAGGTCCGGGGCTGACACAAAACCCGACTCGCAACACAGACTCTTTAGAAGCCAGTCCCCACTCATGCCACCTTGGTGGACGAATACCTCGAATACCGACCCGAATACCGGTCATCGACGGCTTTTGCGGCAACTACCTGCGGCGCCACCGCCACAGACTTTGCCGGCATCAACCGCATCAATCCTCGCAAGGTCATCCACTCCAGCCACAGCGCCAAACCGATTGAAAGCACAATCGCCGCTGCAACGCCTGCCAGATCGATCATGTAATCCATCTCCGTTCTCCCTTTCGCTGGGCTGCACGGACGGAAATGCACGCCAGTAACCGCGCTGCCTTTGCGGCAAATGTTGCACTTATCGCGCGCAGAGGAAGCCGCGTTCGTGGCGACGAGAACACGTCGTGGAAAACCGCACGCGGAGACCGTCGCCGCAGAATTCTGTTAGAATTTAGCCCGAGGGATTTGAGATGGCAGAGCCAGTCGCTCGACCCGCGGAACAACCCGGCATCCCACTGGGACGCATCTTCGGGATTCCGCTCTACCTGCACCCGAGCTGGTTCATCATCTTCCTGCTCATAACCGTCTCGCTGGCCACTCAGTTCACTTCCCAACATCCCGCGTGGAGCCGCGACCAGCATTGGGCCTTAGGCATCGTCACGAGTTTTCTTTTCTTCGCCTCTGTGGTGTTCCACGAGCTGAGCCACAGCGTGGTGGCGAAGGCTTACAAGATTCCGGTGGAATCCATCACGCTGTTCGTCTTTGGAGGCCTTTCCCGCATCACCCGCGAGCCGGCCAACGGGAAGCAGGAGTTCAACGTCGCGATTGCAGGCCCGCTTTCGAGCCTTTTCCTCGCAGGCTGCTTCGGGCTGGTTTGGCGATATGTGACGCGAAGCGAAATGATCCATGCCGCGGCGGGGTGGCTGGCGGAAATCAATCTTATGCTCGCGCTATTCAATCTGGTTCCCGGATTCCCGCTCGACGGGGGCCGCGTGCTGCGAGGGATCGTCTGGGGCGTAACCGGCGATTTCGCGAAAGCCACTAAGATCGCGGCGAATGCCGGCAAGCTCTTCGCCTACCTCATGATCTTCTACGGCGTCTGGCAGGCGCTCCACGGCAACTGGGTGGGCGGCCTGTGGCTCGCGTTTATCGGATGGTTCCTGCTGTCTGCCGCGCAGGAAAGTTACGCGAGCATGGCGGTGCGGAACACGCTCGCGGGCGTGCGCGCGGAAGACATCATGACGCGCGACGTTCCGACGGTGACTCGCGACATGTCGATCGACGAATATGTGCACGAGGTACTGCGCACCGGCAGCCGTTGCCACGTGGTGACCGGCGCTGGCACCCCTGTTGGCTTGGTGACGCTGGCCGCCGCCCGCGCCGTTCCCCGGGACGAGTGGAAGAACACTTCGATTCAAGCCGTGATGCTGCCGGTGGACAAAATCCACTCGGCCGCGCCGGAAGAACCCGCCATGAGCATCCTGCAGCGCATGCAGACGCAGGACATCAACCAGATGCCGGTCATCTCCGAGAATCACATCGTCGGCATGATCTCCCGCGACTCAATTCTCCGCCTGCTGCAAACGCGCCTCCAGGTAGGCCACGTCGCCTAGCCAGGTCAAAAGAATATGGTCCGCCCGTCCAGCAGAATGAACAACAAAGGTCAGATCAAGGTGCCGCGTGAGATTCGCGACCAACTCGGACTGAAGACCGGGGATCGTATCGAATTCGTTGTCGAAGATGATCGGACTACGATCCGCCCGGCGCGCGCCCCCGAGAATCCATTTGTAAAGTACGTGGGTGCGCTCCCCACCTTCTCCCGTGCGCGAGAGATCAACGCGTGGGTACGGGCACTTCGCGAGGGAAAGCCTCGCGGCGCGAATCGAAATGGTTGAACCTGCTTCAAGCCCACAACCCACGCGCCGCAGCTTCGCGAAATCGTTCGCGATATCGGTTGGCGCTATCCTCATCGGCGGGCTGTACGCCCTTCGCCTGTGGTTCCACTCGCGCCCCGCTGCCGCGCAAGTGATCGCGCAATTGGGAGAAATCCCGGTCGGCGGCACGAAAATCTTCCAGTACCCCACCGATGTGGCCCCCTGCATCCTGGTCCGTACCGGCGACGCCACGTACGTCGCCTACAGCCGCATCTGCACCCACAATTCCTGCCCGGTGTTCTACCGTCCCGACGAAAACGGCCTCGAGTGCCGCTGCCACGGCGGCCTCTTTTCCATCGTGGATGGGGCTGTCCTCGCGGGACCGCCGCCGCGTCCGTTGCCGCGCATTCTGCTGGAAGTTCGCGGGAACGACATCCTCGCCGTGAGAGTTGCAAACACGTAACACCCGCTTCCAGACTGCAACCATTCGGTGCAAAACTGCGTCAGTGTAGATGGGGAAGGTTCGGCGGAATTAGGAGGAGATTGCACCCATGAAGAGGATTCTGTTAGGCGCAGCTCTGCTGTTGCTCGCGTGCGCGGGAACCATGAAGGCCGACCCGCGGCCGCTGAAGGTTTTCCTGTCTCCCGGGTCGAACATCCCCAGCGCGGACGTTCTCAAGAACTTCAGCGACAAGTGCCCCAACGTCTCGCTCACGGCGGACCCGAAAAAGTCCGATTACATGGTCGAAGCGCGTTGGGTGGGCCGCTACTCATTCACGATATTTCGGCACGGCGGCGACGCGGTATACAGCACGCAGACGAGCTTCCTGCACAACGCGGTGAAAGACGTCTGCCACTACGTCAATTCGCAGAAAGAATAGGCTTTCCGCGGTCTAATTGCCCGGCCCGACGCGGGGCGTGCTTTCGCTAAGCTCGCCCCGCTAGGCGCTTTCTGCCGGCCGGTTTTCTCCGTGTCCTCTGGTCTTTCTCTGTGCGCTCGGTGGTAATCCTTTGCCGTTTCTTCTAATCCTTCAGCGGTCACTCAATCGCGCAACAAATCCCTTCGGCCCGACCGCCCACGACACGTGCGCGTCGGGATTTGCCACATCGTTGAAGTTTTCTTTGCTCTCCACCATCCAAGGCCTGCCGAAACGCTGCAACACCGCACCAGCCGGCCCTACCGCGCGCAACACTCCGACGCCGGTGAAATAACCTGGCTCAGGAATGAACGCCACCGAAGACAGGAAGAGTTTCCTGGGCAGCGTAGGCTCATCCACAGCTCGCCACGTCTCGCCGCCGTCGCTCGTCCGAATCATTGTCGGCGGAGGCGAATCCTGTGGCTTCGCGTAGTCACCGCCAACCGCAACTCCATTCTTTGCGTCGACGAACGCGATCGAGAAGAGCCCCGTGCTTGCATTCGTCGGATGGATCGGCGTCTCGGCCACCGCCCACGTATCGCCTCCATCGTTCGACCGCACCACGCGCGCCACACTCGCGCCTCCGGTGACGAACCAGATGTTTCGCTCGCCCTGCAGCGCGATGCACGAATTGCTCGCGGCGAATGATCCCTCGCCTTTCAGCGCAGGTGGCAAACCCGACGGCGGGATCTGCGTCCACGTTGTTCCGCCGTCGTTCGTGCGAAACAGGACGAAGTGCCCGTCCACCGGATCGCTTAGCACGACGCCGCGCTTCCGGTCCCAGAACGCAATCGAATCGAAAAAAACGCCCGTTGTTTTCGTCTCGAACACCAGCGCCCAGTTCTGACCGCCGTCGCTCGTGCGATAAATCCGCGCGAGACCTTTTTCAGCGTTGCCCGTGCTCATGATGATCGCGTTGTCGGCATCAAACGCGCGAATCCCGCGAAAATCCTGGTTCTCCGCCCCGGGCACCGTTCGCACCACCCATGTCTCGCCGCCGTCAAGCGTGCGAATCACCGTCCCGCCCGTCCCGCTCGCCCAAACAATATCCGCGGTAACCGCGCTCAACCCCCGAAAGCTCGCAGCAGTGGCCACAGCAACGCGCTTCCACGGATCGCCCGTATCTTGACCATTGGTAGCCACGGCTGGCGATTTCGTCATCGGGGCATTTTCCGAGCCATGGCCCCAGGGTGCTGCGATCAACGCCGCTGCAGCAACCATACGAAACAAGACGCACCACACTATCCGGTTCCTCTGTGCCCTCATGTTTTCCTCGGTGCCCCCTGTGGTCAGCTTTTTCAAGACCCCGCGTCAACATAACTTCCTTTTGCTTTTGCCTTTTGCTTTATCTGTGTTCATCTGTGGTTCCAAGGTTTTGTTTCGCGATTCCCTTTCCCTCTGCCAACGTTATGATTCGATCCGCCGAAACGTCCTTAACGACGTCCTTGGTTCCGCTCGGCCACGAAATCTCGATCGAATCCACGCGCCCATGTTCGCCAAGCCCAAAATAAATTCGCGGGTCCTGCGCCGAGCAGTAACTCATCCCGCCTTTCGCCTGATCGTAGCTGACAAAATCACCCGCCGTGAGTTTCAGCCGTGCCCCAATCCCGTCGCGATTGCTCTTCGTGCCCACAAGATGGACGCCCAGCCAGTGATTCCGCCGCGCCGCTGGGGCGCTTGCGCCTTCGTTGCGAAAGAGCTGCGCGTCCTCGCCATTATTGTTCACCACGAAATCGAGCCACCCATCGTTGTCGAAGTCCCCAACCGCAAGTCCGCGCCCCACTCGCGGCGCGCGAAAATCCGCGCCCTGCGTCTTCGTCGCGTCGACGAATCGTCCCTGGCCCACATTCCGGTAGAGCCGCCGCTCCTCTTCGTACGCAACCTCGGGATGATAGAGCTTGATGTTGTCCAGGATGTGTCCGTTGGTCACCAGCAGATCGCGCCAGCCGTCATTATCCCAGTCGAAAAACCGCGCGCCGAACGAACTGTCCAGGATATTCGTTTGCCCCAGCCCCGACGCGATCGTGTCGTCCGTGAACGTGCTATCGCCATTATTGCGATACAGCCGGTTCAGCTCGAAATCGAGATGGCTCACGTAGAGGTCCATCCGGCCATTGCCAGTCAAGTCCGCGGCATCCGCGCTCATCCCCGCCTCTGGCCGGCCGTCTTCGCTGAAGCCCGCGCCGGATTTGTAGCTCGCGTCGCGAAATGTGCCATCGCCATTGTTGAAGTACAGAAAATTTCGCTGCGTGTCGTTCGCGACGAAAATGTCCGTCCAGCCGTCGTTATTCAGATCGGCCAGAACCACGGCCAAGCTCTTTCCGTCGTTGTTCACGAGCCCGGCCTTCTCGGTGACATCCGTAAACGTCCCATCACCATTGTTGTGGTACAGGCGCATCGATTCGCCGTGAAAGCTGTCGGGATGGCAGTACGCGCGATACCCGGGACGATTGTCGCCGCACAGCACGGGATGATCGGCATCGAACGCCACGTAATTCGTCACCAGCAGATCGAGCTTGCCGTCGTGGTCGTAATCGAACCATCCGGCTGCTGTTCCCCAGTTGCCATCATCGCCCACGCCCGCTTTCGCGGTTACGTCGGTGAACGTGCCGTCGCCGTTGTTGTGCAGCAGCACCGAGTGCCGGTAGCCGGTCATGTAAATGTCGGGGTACCCGTCGTTGTCGTAGTCGCCCACGGCCACGCCCATGAAAAACGTGCCGTCGGCGTGAATTCCGCTTGCAGCGGTTACGTCGGTAAACGTGCCGTCGCCATTATTGCGATAGAGCGCCGGTTGCGGCGGCTGCGCCGGATGAAAGAAGGGCGTGTAACCACTGTTCACGAAGAAAATGTCGAGGTAGCCGTGCTGGTTGTAATCGAGGAACGCGACACCCGCACCCATCGTCTCGTAATAGAGTTTGTCGGCGGAAGCCGCGCGCTCGTGATGAAAATGAATTCCCGCCGCGCGTGTCACATCCCGAAATTGCACGCTGTAAGGATTCGCGTCGTTCGCCGCTCGGCGAGTGTCCTGCGCGCGCGCCAATAGCAGCGCGCCGAAAACAATCAGCGTAATGAACGGGATTGAGTTCCGCCGGCTCATGCGGCGTCGATTCTAACAGGATGCGCTGCCGGGCTTCCTGCGCAGTTCTCTCTGCGCCTCTGCGGTAAATTCTCTGGGATCCTTTGCCCGCAGGAACGGTGCTGCCGCGCATCAAAATTCCGAATCGACTTTGCGCTTGACTCCGCCAAACTCACACTGCTAGCCTACGCGCGATTTCGGGCCTCTGGGTGGGGCGCCGATTGTGCCGATGCAACGCGAACATTTTGCGGGAGCATTTTGCGCGTCCGTCCGTCTCCCTCACAGCAACGCCAAACCGTCTCGTCTTCGACGACCAATCCGGTTTCGAATTTAGACTCCGGGTTCCGATTTTCGAGTTTCCTTTTTGGGCTTTCGAACTTCTGAGGGAGCGATGATGAGAAATTACCGAAGCGCGTTCTGGATGTTTGTGCTGGTTTGTTCGCTTGCCGCAGCCTCACGGGCGCAGAACCTCCAGAATGGCGCCGTCCGCGGAACGGTCTACGATTCCACGCACGCGGCCGTGCCGGGCGTGAAACTCACGCTTACCAGCATCGCCACCGGCATCAAGCGCGAGCTTACCACCGATGCCGACGGCGGCTACGACTTCGAGAACGTCGCCCCCGGAGAATATCAGCTCACCGCTGAGCTCAGCGGCTTCGCTACCACCACCGTGAAGGCCATCGTCGTCAATATCGGCTCGGCGGTTCCCGTCGACGTCGCTCTGCCCGTGAAAGGCCAAACTCAAAGTGTGGAAGTGGTCGCCAACATTGCGCCGGTCGACACCTCGACCGCCGGCATCACCCAGCTGCTCAACTCCATTAGCGTCGAAAACCTTCCGTTCCCGGGCCGCGATTATCGCGACCTGGCGCAGCTTTCACCCACCGTGCAGGTGGTTCCCGGGCTGCGCGGCGGATTGCGAATGGGCGGCCAGCAGAGCGATTACAGCGGTCTGGTGATCGACGGCGCCGACAACTTTAACAACTACTTCGGCGAAAATTTCGGCTCACTCGAAACGAAAAACCTCACCGTTCCACTGGAAGCGGTGCAGGAGTTCCAGGTTGTTACCAACGGCTTCGCTCCCGAATTCGGACGCGCCAGCGGCGGCCTTCTCAACGTCGTCACGAAATCCGGCACGAACCAGCTTCATGGGGAAGCTCACGAGTATTATCGCGGCGGCAGCATCACCGCGAATGATGCCCTCGGCAATCCGTCGAACATTGACAATCAAAATCAGTTCGGCGGATCCGTCGGCTTTCCGATCCATCGGGACCGCCAATTTTTATTCCTCTCGACTGACATTCAGCGTGAGAATGGCCCGCTCGACACCGTCCTTTGCACGGACGCCAGCGTTCCCGGCTGCTCTGCCTTCCTGGCATCTGCTGGACCAATCATTACCGCGCCCGTGAACGGGACCGACACTCTTCCCGCCGCGTGTGGCGGCGCCGCCGCTGTCGGCCAGGCTCTGATGCCTGCGTGCTATGGCGTCTCGACCGTCGGCGGCCTCGAGGGCCCGCACAATCAGTATCAAAACTTCTTCACGCTCCTCGGTCATTATGACTATCAGTTCAGCCCCGCGAATCACTTCAGCATCCGCGGCCTGGGAACTCGCAACCACACCAACGGGTTTACCGGAGGCCAGGGGCAGACGGAAACGCCTTACTCCATCGGCGCGGCCGAAAACTTTGTGAATCAGGGTATCGGGGGCGTCTTCGCTCTGACGACCGTCATGGGCCGCAAAGTGAATGAGGTTCGATTCAGCATCAGCGGTGAAACCCGCAAGCGCCACGCGATTTACAACGGCGCCCCGCAAATCCTAATTAACCAATCGGGCGCCTCCTTCGGTCAGCGTTTTTATCTTCCCGGCAACAACGACGCGGGAAAACTGCAGGGCGCAGACAACTTTTCCTACTCATTCGGAAAGCACGATATGAAGTTTGGCGGTGACGTCGACACGTTTGAGGACCGCAAAGACATTTTCGCCGGCTGGAGCGTGGGCGAGTACGAGTTCAACACCCTGTGCGATTTTGAACCGGACCCGGCAGCCCCGTGGTGTGCGAACTATTCTGGCACGGTGCCGGCTGCTCCCAACCCGTACTTCTACATCCAGGGAATTGCGTTGAATGGCGCGAACGTGTTCAAAGCAAATACTCTGCAGAACAACTTCCAGACTGGCACCGGGCTCTATTGGCAGGATAAGTGGCAGCTCACGCAGAGAATCACTTTGACGTACGGCCTGCGCTGGGACGGAACCACGAATCCTCAGCCGCAATCCGCGATCGTGGGGAATTTGGTCTGGGTCGGCCAGGGAATCAACGGCAGCAAGCAGAAAGCCCCTCCACAAGGCGTTCCGAACGACTTCAGCCAGTGGGGTCCGCGCGTGGGCGTCGCCTGGAACGTCGGCAGCAATGAACATCCCACCGTGATCCGCGGTGCGTGGGGTTTGTATTACGCACAGACACCGCTCATTTTCTTCCCGACGGTTGGTGCGGCGAACCAAACCACGCTGTTCTGCCCGACGCAGTACTTCTGCGCGCCGGAGAGCGGACTTCCCTATCTTTATCCGTCGAGCGTGCCCTACGGCGCCGCCGACTTGTGCAACCCGCCTATGGGCACCACGTTCATCGGATGCCAATCCACCAGCTACGTGGACCCCAGCTTCCGCAATCCCAGGGTGTCAAACTTCACCGTCGGCGTGGAACACTCGTTCTCGAATTCCTGGACGGTTTCCGCAAATTACGCGTATGTGCATTCGTGGGACTTGCGCACCGGGGGCTTCAGCACTACGAACTGGTACCGAAATTTCGTTCCTGAAGGCACCGATCAGTTTGGACGAACGCTGCTCGAGGGTTCCGTCTCGCAAAACGCGGACGGAACATGGGCGCCGTTCGCGACCCCGCTGGATCCGACGATCTTCGCATTCAACGAGCTCGCGAGCTTCGACCGCGGGAACTACAACGAAATCGTAGCCGCAGTTAACAAGCGTTTCGCCCAGCACTACCAGTTTTTTGCGAATTACACCTGGTCGCGCAATTACTCCAATGCGTCGAGCGAACGCGATACTGAAACTTTCTTTGGTCCCCAAGACCCATTTAACCTGAACATCGACTACGGTCGCGACGGCCTCGATATCACGGACGCCTTCAAGAGCGGCGTTGTGGCCGACCTGCCCTGGGGCTTCACTTGGAGCACCAACATCATCGCTCACAGCGGGATCGCGTACCCGGCGTATTACACCGTGGATACAAACGCCGATGGCGTGGTCAACCAGTTTTCGTTCAACGACCGGCCAGTCGTCCAGATCGGGAGCGGAAAACCGTTCTTGATGCCGGAATATCCGGGCCGCCAGCCGTACTTTTTCAATTGGGACATGCGCATCAGCAAGAACTTCAACCTTGGCGAGCGCTATCAGCTCCGCCTCGTCGCGGACTTCTTCAACTTGACGAACGCCAGCAATCTCTATTCAGACCCGGATGTATACGGCTTCGTCGGCCCGACAAGCAACGCTGTATGCACGCCGGTGAATGCCACCGCGTACTCGAACCTGTCGTGCCCGGCGTTGACGGCGCTGCCCACGCCGAGCAATACGCCCGGATACCGAACCGTGAATGAACTCGCGCCGGGCGCCACACCTTTTGCGTTCCAGGCCGGCGTGCGCTTCCAGTTCTGAGGCTTCGGCGCAGTCAATCGCTAGTGCGTCTTTTCAATTTTTTCCAGTTTGATGACGACGCGGCGGTTGCGGGCTTGGTTTTCGGGGATGGTTTTTCCGCTGGTATCGCGGTTGGGCGCGACGGGAAAGGTATCAGCATAACCGGCGGCGCGAAGTCTTTGCGCCGGGATGCCCTGCTGAAGAAGGAAATGCACCACCGCAGCGGCACGCGCCGTTGACAGCTCCCAGTTGGACGGAAACTGCAGGGTGCGGATGGGGCCGTCATCCGTGTGGCCTTCCACCGTCACCTCATAGCCCCTGTATTTATCGGACTTAATATTCACCGCGACGTCCTTCAGGATGCCTCTTCCAGATCTGCTCAAAGCAGCCGAGCCGCTATCGAAAAATGGGGCGCTGCTCATTTGCAGCGTCGTGATCCTGTTGCCCTGCCGTTCGATGCTCGAGGGACCCCGGGATTTCAGTTTGTTTATGATTCCGAGCAGGGCTGCATAAGACTTATCGCCTGTCTCGGGAGCAACGGCAGCGGCGGCGCTGCTTGTTGTCGGCGTTGAAGGCTTGTCGTTTGTCTGTTCGATGCTGTCTTTACTCTGCGATGCGGCTGGAGCCGCGCTGTCAGATACAGATTCCGGCAGCTTTTTGACGGGTTGAATGGGTGCGTCATCGTTATTGGCCTCCGTCGCCAGCGCGGTGTTCGGATGACCGCAAAGGGGCAAATTGGCCATTGGAACATCCGGCGGTTTCGCAGGCTGCTCCACGGGCCGTGAAATCTGCGCGTTCTGCGGCGCATCTTTTTGGGGAATCAAAACGGACAAAAAGATTGCGAAAAAACACATCAGAAGCGTAATCACATCGGCATACGTCATCAGCCAATCGTCGGTGTGACTGGTCTGTTCCCACCTTCTTTGCCAGCTTTGACTCATGCGCCAGCGGCCTTCACACGCACTTTCGCGGACTCCGCCATTTTGACAGCGGCATGATTGAGGACTCGAGTTTTGAGGGGGTACCTGACGCTCGCCTTGAAGTAATCACGAATTTCCGGCCGCAAGAAACTGTTCAAACGGTCCTGGATGTACATTGGCGTCTTGTTGCTCACCAACATCACCAAGCCTTCGGTGATGAGGTGGTTGCGAAAGCGGCGATTCTCCACTTCCCGTCGCAGCTTTGCCGCTGCCGGCATATACACCATCCGCGCCGAAAGAACGCCGTAAAGCGTGGAAAGAAAAGACACCGCGAGGCTCGACCCGATGCTGGACACGTTGTTGTTTAAGCTCCACAGCATCGTCACCATGCCGACGAGTGTGCCGACCATCCCAAAGGCGGGAGCGTGGCTCGTCATCGCCTGCAGCACGTCGACGGGAACGCAATCGCGTTCGTAGCACGCGTCCGCCGCCGTAGTCATCATCGAACGCACTTCTTTCGGCGCATACTGGCTCACAACCATATTGAGCCCGTACCTTACAAAAGGGTCGTCTCCGCCATTTGTATCGATTCGGGATTCAAGATCGCGCATCCCCTTGTCTCTAATAAGGCGCGCCCAACGGATGATCTCGGTCATGTCCCGATGAAGATTTTCATGGGTTATCTGGGGCTCTTTGAACATCTGCACGATAGCGTCGAGCGCTTTGCGCACGTCATCGGCCTGAAAGCTTATGAACGCCACCGCGATCACACCGCCAACGACGATCATCAAGCCCTCAAGGCTGAAAAAGGCTAGGAAGCTATGCGAACTCAAAATAATGGAGGATAGAACGAGCAGAAAACCGCAGGCCGCCCCGATGATGGGGGCGCGTGAATAAGCCTGAGCGCCAGAACGGGGAAATTCTTGCGTGTTGTTGTCGTCTCGCATATCGGCAAAACACCACCATAGAGGCGGCGCCGCAGGCATATAGGCAACTGCCGTGCCACACGGACAGTTTCGCTAACATGCTCATGCAGAATAGTTTTGATGAGCGGCAGAGCGCGCGAAGCGAATCGGATCACTCTCGAGGGAAAATGCAGCCGGGCGTCCCGGCAAAAATTGCCTATCCAAGTCCGGATTCGGTGTATCTTGCTCAAAACGAAACCTCGACCTCATGTCTAATCGTCACAGATCAGATATTCGCGAAAATCGTCAGTGCGGCACGACGACAAGAATTCTCCTCGCCCTTCTAATTTTTGTATTTCTGGCCGCTGCCTCGCCTCTCGCTGCGGCGGAACAAAAACGCAAAGTCATCATCGATCAGGATTGCGCCGGGCCCGGTGGCACGGACATGCAGGCGCTCCTCACGCTGATCAATTCGCCTCTCACCGACGTTCTCGGCATCACCGTGGTCACGGGCGACGCTTGGCGCGACGAAGAAGTGCAGCACGCGCTGCGCCTCCTCGAAATAATCGGTCGCACCGATATTCCGGTGCTGCCCGGCGCCGTCTTCCCCATCGTCAACAGCAAAGAGGCAGTGGCGGAATGGGAAAAGAAATACGGGAAGGTGACTTATCAGGGCGCGTGGAATTTCGGCAACCCCGTCCACGGACCGTGGGAAGTTCCGCCGATGCTCGAAGGCACGCCCACGGTGAAGGCTGCCAATGAAGATGCCGCACATTTCCTCGTCCGCATGGTCCATGAATATCCGCACGAGGTGACGATCTACGAAGGCGGCCCGCTCACGAATCTCGCGCTCGCGCAGACCATCGACCCGCACTTCGCTTCGCTCGCGAAGGAACTCGTCCTGATGGGCGGCAGCATTCAACCGGCGACTACCGATCCTGAATTTCTGAAGACGCCGCACCGCGAGTTCAATCTTTGGATGGACCCGGAAGCTGCGCGCTGCGTTTTGCGCGCTCCCTGGGCGCGCGTCGTGGTCACTACAGTCGACATCTCCATTAAAACGCGCATGGACAAGGCTCTGATCGCAGAGATTGCGAAGGGTACAACGCCCTCGGCGCAGTACGTCGCAAAATACGCGCCGCAATGCACGTATCAATGCTACCTGTGGGACGAACTCGCTGCGGCCGCCTGGCTCGATCCCACGATCATCACGAAAACGAAAAAGATGTACCTCGACGTCTCGCTCGACCGCGGCGCCACCTACGGCAACACCGTCGCGTCGGAGCTGGGACAACCGCCTGCCCTCCACGGCCCTGCATTCCAAATCCAGGAAGATCTCGACCTCGCGAAGTTCTACAAAGAATTCATCGCCCTGATGACCGCGGCCACCCCCAATGCTCACTAGATCCTTGCCTCTCTTGGGAGTGCGGAAGCTTGCTTCCGCTTTCTCTTCGCCAAAGCTTGCTTCGGCGGCCGTTCGTAGCGCCGTCTATAAAGGCGTCGGCGTTGTCAAGAGACACGAATCCTTTTGATCGGGGGACCGGTGATTTCTCCGGTCTCTGGTTTTGTCCTTTTCCTCAACAGGAATCTTTTGCATTGCCCGCCCAAGGCTCGCGTGTTCAATCGTTCGGTGGAAACTTTGGTCCCACCATCCATCGATTCGATCTTTCCATCATGATTGCTGTTTCGAACTCCCCAGCTTTCCGGGGAGGCAGGGCGCTCATTCAGCCTCTCGATGGACTCATCTCCATCACGGCGCTACCCGAGCTACCCCGCATGCGAACCAGCTGCGCCATCAGTTCTTCATAATCGGTCTGACTGCGCAGCATCCAGTACAACCTCACGGCCAACCGGCGCGCCACCGCAACCTTGGCGATCTGACTGCCGCGGCGAAACTTCAATCGCTGATACACCCGCCGTAGTTCCGGATCCAATCTCGCCGCCGTCTGCCCGGCTTCCACCAGCAACCAGCGCGTCGTCGAACTGCCTTGCTTGCTGATCGCTCCGATCCGCATACGCCCGGCCGAAGAGTTCACGCTCGGGTCCAATCCCAGATAGCTCGTGACCTCCCGGCTTCGCGGAAAGCGCTCGACCGTCCCGATCGTCAATACGAACGCCAGCGATGTCACTGGTCCTACGCCCGGATGCGTCATCAGACGAACCGCATCAGCCCGGCCCTTCGCTTGTTGCTCGACCGCGCGATCCAGCTCCGCGATCGGCCCCTCCCACTGGTCGAGAATTTGCAGCAACTCGCGCCGCCGCCGATCGGCCCATGGTCCCAACGGCAACGCTTCCAGTTCCTGACGGCCCGCCTTGCTCCACAACTTCTTCTTCCGGCACAGCCCCTGGCCCATTGCCAACGCATGCAGCTGGTTCATCACCTTCGTCCTCATCTGCACCAGCTTCATGCGATGGAGCACCAACTGCCGCACATCCCGCTCGGCTGGCGTCGGCACCCAGATGCGCGGAAACCGATCCTCCACCAGCAAGTCCAGGATATGTGCCGCATCTCGCTTGTCGGTCTTCTGCCTCCGCACCACCGAAGCGCGAATCGCGGCCGCATCTCCCACCCACAGCTCATGCCCCAGTTTCGCCAACATCTGCTCGAACCACTGCGTGTAACCCGTCGCTTCGATTCCCACGCGAACCGGCTTCGCCAACGACTGGTAAAACTTCTGCACCTCCCCATTCTCGTGCGCAAGCCGCCGCTCGACCACCTCTCCGGTTTCGCTATCCAACATCGCAATCTGCTGCTGGCGCGTGTGAAAATCACATCCTATAATCATCATCGCTCGGCTCCTTCCCTCCGAGCCTTGGTCGTCTAACACCGCCAAGTCTACTCGCTCGAAGGAGCCGACGCCTTTATCCAATCAGCGTCTCGCCCGCTCTTTGAGTCTCGCACTCATGCGCCTCCATACAACTCGCTACTTCATCGCGGCCAGTGCCTTTCGGTAATCCGCGTCGTCCGGCGATAGTTCCACCGCCTTCTTATACGCGGCTAGCGCGTGCTCGCGATCATTCCGCTGCTGGTAAATCGCGCCCATCTCGAAGTACGCGTCCGCTTCCTTCGGATTCACAAGTGCGGTCTGCTCGAATGCTGCCAGCGCTTCGTCGAGCTTCCCCTGCTTCTCAAGAATTCTCCCCTGCACGTACAGAAAATCCGGCTGGTAGGGATTGCGAGCCAGCGCCTGCGAAATCGCATCTCTCGCTTTCTCCACGTCGCCGGCCGAATAGTAAAGCTTCGCGAGCTGCGAATAAGCAGCGGCATATGTGGGATCCTTCGCCAGCGCTTGCTGCAAGAGATCGAGCGCGCCCTGAAAATCGTTCTTCATCGCCGCTTCGTTTGCCTGCTGAACCAGGTGCTTCGCTTCGGTTTGATTCTCTTTCGTCGCGCGGTCGTTCTTCGAGGCGGTCTCGAATTCGGCGAGAGTTTTCTCCGCTTGCTCGCCCTGCCCTGCGCACTGATAGGCGCGCGAAAGCAGGAACAGCGTCTCCGAATCGCTCGCGCGTTCCGGCATCAGCGGCTCGAGCGCTTCCGCAGCGCGCGCGCACCGCTTCACGCCATCCGATGCAGACTCGCCCGGAGGCGGCCGCAGCAGGACCTTCGCCAGCAACAACCGCCCGGCTGGATTCGGCTGCAGGTCGACGGCTTTTTGCGCGTCGCGCAACGCCGCGGCATTTTCGTTTCGGTCGGCATGGATTTGCGCGCGCTCGTAGTACGCCAGCGCATTCTTCGGATCGCGTGCAAAAACCTTCGCCAGTTCAGCGAGCGCGTTCGGCACATCGCCCTTCGACTTGTACGCAACAGCCAGCCAGATTCGGGCGGACTCATCGTCCGGCTTCAGCGCAAGCGCCGCGTTCAGATGGCGCACTGCGGCCGCGTAGGTCTGGAGTTCGATTTCGAGATCGCCGAGCACCGCCAGCGGCGTCGCATTCTTCGGATGTTCGCGCGCCGAGCGCTCCAGAATGTTTTTCGCCTCGTCGTAGTTGTGAACGGCGCGGTAGGCCTGCGCCAGCCCGACTTCCGCGTTGGCATTCCGGGGAGAAATTCCCAGCGCTTGCTGATATTGCGCGATCGCGTCGGCGAACCGTTCGCCGCGCACCGCCTCTTGAGCTTCTTCGACGAGGGATTGAAATTGCGTGGCGGGTGTTTGCGAAAACGACGCCGCGAACATCAGCAAAATCGCGAACATTGGCGGATTATAGCATTCGAGTCAGAACCTCTTTCGGCAGTGCCCGCCGGATTCGCTCGGCGGCGTTTTCGCTTGACTCGCGCATCGGCCCGGAACTATAAGCACGTCCGGTTCGCTGAGGCCCTTCATGCCCGCCAATGTTGATGTAGTGGGGATCGGAAGCTGCGGCGTCGATTATTTCGCGATTGTTCCGCGCCTGCTCGGCCCCGAAGAAAAGATCAGCGCGAGCCGCATGGAAATTCACGCCGGCGGCGTCACCGGAAACAATCTCACGCAGGTAGCCCGCCTCGGCGTGACGACCGGCTGGCTGGGCCTGATCGGTGACGACGAAAACGGCCGCCTCATCCGGAAAGCGTTCGCCGACGACGCCATGGACCTCTCGGGAGTGGAAGTGGTCAAAGGCGAATATTCGACGATGACGTGGATTCCCGTCGACGCGCAGGGCGAGCGCTGCATCTACATGTTTCCCAACATCAACGGCAAACTTTCCGTGCATCAAGTGGACAGCCGCTTCGCGCCTCACATCCGCCGCGCTAAACACTTTCACACCGAGGCGTCGCAGCTCCCGATCGCTCCTGTGAAAGAAGCGATGCAACTCGCCAAGCAGGCCAGCGTGCGCGTCCTATTCGACCTCGACGTTTCGCCAAGCTTTTTCGCGCAGATGAATCTTGGCACGCAGCAGGAACTTACCGAGGCGCTGAAGTTCGTGGACGTACTGAAGCCTTGCAAAGCTGCCGCGCGCGAAATCACTGGCGAATCGGACTATGATGCGATCGCCGATAAGCTTCTCGAGCTCGGCCCCTCGATCGTGGCTATCACGCTGGGCGCCGACGGCTGCCTGATCGCGAGCCGCGAAGAGAGAGTCCGCGTCCCCGCGTTCCAAGTGAAGGTGGTGGACACCACCGGCGCGGGCGACGCTTTCATGGGCGGCCTTTCCTACGGCTTGCTGCAAGGCTGGGACTTCGCGCGCGTTGGCATCTTCGCGAACGCCTGCGCTGCTCTCTGCTGCACGAAGGTGGGCGCGCGCGCGATGGCCAAGCGCGATGAAGTGATCGCATTCATCCAGGCTAGCGGCCGCGCAGCCGGCGCCGTTGTGTAGCGCCGGCGTCTCGCCGGCGTTTTTTGTGTCAGGACGCGTTGCTGCAGTGCTGAATAGTTGGGAGAACGCCTAAACTCGATCTCATGTTCACCCCACAAACCCTCGGCGCCGCCCTCACAATGATGGTCGTCACGGCCTTTTGCTGGGGATCGTGGGCCAACACCTACAAAGGCGTGAAGGATTACCGCTTCGAGCTTTTCTACTGGGACTACGCGATCGGAATTTTCCTTACGTCGCTGGTGTACGCGTACACGCTGGGAAGTAGCGGGCACGATGCTTCGAGCTTTGCCTACAACGTTCACACCGCAGATCTTTCGAACGTCGGGTGGGCGCTCCTCGCCGGCGCGATTTTCAATCTCGCAAATCTTCTGCTCGTTGCGGGGATCGACTTGGCGGGCCTCGCGACGGCATTTCCAGTTTCGATCGGCATTGCCTTGGTCGTTGGCGTGATTCTCAGTTACGTTCAGCAGCCCAAGGGAAACGGCGTACTGCTCTCCGCCGGAGTGATCTGCGCTTTCGTGGCTGTGATCGTCGACGGAAAAGCCTACGGACAGCTCCACGCTGGAAAAGAAGTCTCGCGCAAGAGCATCGTCATTTGCGTCGTTTCGGGCGTGCTGATGGGACTCTGGGCGCCTTTCTCCACGCGCGCGATGACGCACGGCAACCCGCTCGGCCCCTACAGCGTGGTCGTGTTTCTCACGCTAGGCGCGCTGCTGTCTTGTTTTGTCTGGAACGTTTATTTCATGAAGAAGCCACTCGTCGGCGAGCCCCTTGGTTTCAGCGGATTTTTCACCGCGCCGGTCAGCGGCCACGTGCTGGGTCTTCTCGGCGGAGCCATTTGGACCACCGGCACCATGCTGAATCTGGCCGCGGCGCAATATCCCGGCGCGAGCGTCGCCATTTCCTACGCCATCGGACAAGCTGCGCCGATGGTCGCCGCCGCCTGGGGCATTTTCGTGTGGAAAGAATTCGCGGGCGCCAATATCCGCGCCAGAGCGTTTCTCGGGCTGATGTTCGTCTTCTACGCGCTTGCGATACTTCTGGTCGCGCGCGCCATTACGAGCTGATTTTGGGTCGCGGGAGGTTTCGATGAACGGTCGTCAAAAAGGTGCACGGCTTCTGGTCGCTCTCGGGAGCTTCTTGCTGTTCGTAAGCGCCGCGCTCCATTGCGTGGCCGCTACCAGGCTGGCTTTTCCTGCCCTGGCCGCTTCGAATTTGAGTCCCGGCTTGCAGGCAGCCTTCGGGGTGATTTTTCTTTCGGTCGCGTGGCACTGGGTCGTGATTGCAGTCGTTGCCCTGGCGGCCGCGTTCACGGAAACGAAATTGCGCAAGTTTCTTGTTTTGTTCTGCGGTTTCGCCGTGCTGCTTGAGGCAGGAGTAGGCGCGAGCATGATGGGCTTCTTTATAGGCAACGAAATGATCGGCGCGGGAGGGTTGCTGATCGTTCTTGGCGGCCTCCTCTTTTGAGGCGTCGCGATCCTGAACGTTAGGACCGCGTAGTCTAGATCGGCGGCCGGCGGAAGCCGCCGCACGCGGCTTCAATCTTCGCCGCCACCGCAAGCACGGCTTCCTCTTCCCACGGCCGGCCCACAATTTGCACGCCGATCGGCAACCCTTCCGGCGACTCGCCCACCGGCACCACGGCACCAGGATTTCCGAGCAAGTTGAACCACTGCGAGTAAGCCATCGCCTTCAGGTATTCAACCTTGCGCCCCTGAACCATCCACGAACGCTCGCCGTGACGAAACGCTGGAATCGAGCACACAGGACAAATCAAAATCGGAAATTCCTCCATTTTGGCGAGGAACCTGTTGCGCAACACATCACGCTCCAGAGTCGTATTAAGCAGCTCCGTCACACTCAACGCCGGCTCCTCCGCCACCCTCGCACGAAACTCGCGCAAGATGGGACTCATCTCCGCGTCGTGCCCGTCGAGCATCGGCGAGAAGGCCATCTGCCCGGCGCGGCCGAACAGGTTCCACCAGAGTTTCCACGCGCGATCGAGATTCTCGGGCCGCCACTCGACAACTTCGAATCCCTCGCCGCGCAGCGCGTCCGCCGCCGTGCGCACCGCCGCAGCCGTTTCCGGCGTAACAGGCGCCATGTCGTCCTGTTCGAAGAACCCGACGCGCAGATTGCGAATCTCGCCATCGGTCCAACGACGCAGCGGCACCGGAGCCGAGCACGGATCGCCCGGATCCGGCCCAGCCATCACTTCGAACAACCGCGCGACGTCTCCCGCCGTCCGCGCCATCGGCCCGACAACGCCGAGTTGCGCGAATGGTCCCGCCGATCCGGGATAGTGTCCGGTGGAAGGAATCCGGCCCGGTGTCGGCTTGAGTCCACAGATTCCGCTGAAGTGCGCCGGAACGCGAATCGATCCTCCACCGTCGCTCCCCACTCCGCCGGCGGAGCAGCCCGATGCGATGGCGGCTGCTTCGCCGCCACTCGAGCCGCCGGGCGTGCGCTCCAAATCCCACGGGCTGTTCGTTCGGCCGTGGATCAAGTTGTCGGTCTCCCACGCCATCAGGCACTCGGGAACGTTCGTGTTGCCGAGGATGATTGCTCCCGCGGCGCGCAGCCGCCCGACCAGGGGTGCATCCGATGACGCCACGTACCCACGACGCAACTTGCTCCCGCATTCGCAGGGAAATCCCGCTACATCGATCGAACTCTTGATCGAGATCGGAACGCCGTGGAGTGGACCAAGCGCTTGCGCCGTGGAACGCGCGCGCTTTGCGTCGTCCGCAGCCTTCGCTTCGTCTCGCGCGCGCTCAAAATCCGTGTGCACGAACGCATTCAGCTTCGGATTCAGCCGCTCGATTCGAGCGATGTGCGCATCGACCAGTTCAACCGACGAAATGCTTCCGTCGCTGACGCGCTTCGCCATCTCACACAACGACGCAAAAACCAGCTCGTCCAATTCGCCTCCGATTCACCCGATGCGAGCGCAAGAGTCTAGCACGCGAGATATTGGGATGCGCGGAGCGCCGCGATAGTAACCACGAGCCAGTCTCGGTTTGCCGCGGTTCCCTTCCAGGCGCATCACGATCGCGCGCGTAATGCAAAACCACTATTGACCCGCGCGTTCTCCTAAGGAAAACTCGCGACCAGTTCGGGCATTCGGGGCATCCGGCACAGTCTTTGCGCCGAAATCAATTCACCAGGGCGGCAAATGAAATCGAAAATCGTTTTGTGTTTGGCGGCGATGGCTTGTTTCTTTGCGGGCGGTCGAGCCGATGCTCAGCAACAGACAGCCGTTGCGTCGCCCCAGTCTAAAAATACGAAGGACAAAGATTCGGCGCAGCCCAAAAAACACAAATTGGGTCCGCTCGATATCGCCGTGAACTGGCGCGCGCGTGCAGAGGGTTGGGATTGGTTCAAAGGCGCCACGGGTAACGGCAACTATACTTTCGGTGACTCGCTGCTTCGCGTGGCGATTGGTCAGGAGAGCGATCGCTTTGACTGGGAGGTAGAAGCTGCTCAAGACGCGATTCTAGGGCTGCCGAGCACCGCTGTCGTAGCCGCGCCGCAAGGACAGCTCGGCCTCGGGGGAACATACTTTGCTGCCAATGGCAACAACACGAGCGTTGCGAATGCGTTCATCAAGCAAGGGTTTGTTCGGTTCAAGGCTTTTGGCTCCGCCAGCGCAAAATTCGGGCGCTTCGAGTACTTTGATGGCACTGAGCTCAAACCCGCGGACGCAACTCTCGCCACGCTTGTGCAGACGCGCATCGCACACCGCCTGATATCGAATTTTGGCTTCTCAGCCGTGCAACGCTCCTTCGATGGAGTGCAGGCGTCCTGGAGTCCCGGCGAGAATAATTTCACTTTTGTCGCCGCCCGGCCTACCCGCGGCGTGTTTCAGGTGGACGGCATGGGCGAACTCGATATCGACGTCTACTACGGCGCTTTCACGAGATCCATGACGACTGCCCACGACGCCATGGAATTCCGCATTTTCAGCCTCGGCTACATCGATCACCGCACGACGGTTCTGAAAACGGATAATCGCCCGCAGGCTGTTCGCGCCGCAGATCTGGGCAAGATAGAGATTGCCACCTTCGGCGCGGATTACGCGCAGGTGGTGAACTCAACGACATCGGGCAAGTTCGATTTTCTCGGCTGGGGCGCGATACAGACGGGCTCGTGGGGCGCACTCGCGCAGCGCGCGGGGGCATTCGTCGGTGAAATCGGATGGCAGCCACCCGTCGACACGCTGAAACCCTGGCTGAGCGTGGGGTATTCGTACGGAAGCGGCGACGGGAATCCGAACGACACGCGCCACGGCACATTCTTCCAGGTGCTGACCACACCGCGCCTTTACGCGCGCTTCCCGTTCTACAACATGATAAACAATGAAGACGCCTACGGCACGATTAACGTCCGGCCGGCGTCGAAGCTGCTCCTCCGCAGCGAAGTGCACGCCCTGCGGCTGGCCAACGCAGCGGATCTCTGGTACTCGGGGGGAGGCGCATTTCAGCGCAAGACCTTCGGATATACGGGACGGCCCAGCGGCGGCGATCGCGGTCTGGCAAATGTCTGGGATGCGAGCGCGGACTATCAAATTACGCATTCTCTCGCGGCGACTCTCTACTATGGCCACGCATGGGGCAAGGGTGTGGTCTCGACAATCTACCCAAGGGACCCCAGCGGGCAGCTTGTTTACCTCGAGACGAACTTTCACTTCTAGACCCGGAGTTTTCACCGGCACGGCGACCGGGCAGAAATCATGGTCTAGTATGAATCCACTATTGACCCACGCTCCTGGTTTGGCAAAATTCGCGGCTACTTCGCGCTTACGTTCGTACTGCGCATGCGCGGGGACATAATCTTGCCTAAACTCTTCGCAAACCTCAAAATTGCGCTGCCACCGAGTGGATTTTTCCTGCACGCTTGGGCGACTCGCGAGCCTGTTCAATGAAGAGGCTCCGGCTATCTCTGCTCGCGGTTCTGTTCCTGACGGCCGCGTACGTTTTCGCTTGGCCCGCCGCAAACGTCCCCTATTTCGTCGCGGTGCTGCTGCACCTGGTGGCAGGTCTCGTGTTGGTGGTGGTCCTCGGGCTTTCGCTGCGTTCCATTCTGCCCACAGCAGCGCCCGCCGAGCGCATTGGCTGGCCTCTTCTTGCGCTCGGAGGCGTCCTCGGACTCGTCCTGATTTTCACGGGGACTCGCAAGAGCGACTGGCCGCTGCTTTTCGGGCACATCGGCGCATGCGTTGCGGGAGGCGCGTTGCTCCTTTCAGCGTGGGCCGGCCGGCGGGGATTTATGGTGGGCAGTTATCTGAAAGGCGCGATTCGCGGCGCACTTTTCGTGATCGCTGCCGGGCTCGTCACGATGGGCGCGTGGTGGGTGCGAACGGTTCCGTGGCAGCGCGCGAACCGAATCGAGAATCCGCGGATCGCGCCTGCAACCATGGATGCTGAAGGCGACGGCCCAACGGGCCTCTATTTCCCCAGCTCCGCGCAAACCAAGCACGGCGGCCGCATCCCCGCTGACTATTTCATCGAATCGGACGCTTGCCAGCGCTGCCATGCGGACATCTACCGCCAGTGGCAAAGCTCCGCGCATCACTTCTCCTCGTTCAACAACGCCTGGTACCGCAAGAGCATCGAGTACATGCAGGACACGGTCGGCATTCAGCCCTCGAAATGGTGCGCCGGATGCCACGATCCTGCGCTGCTTTTCAGCGGCATGTTCGACCGGCCGATTCGCGAGGTGGAGGACACGCCCGCCGGCCAAGCCGGGCTCGGCTGCATGATGTGCCACTCGTTCGTGAAAGTGAAAAGCTCGATGGGCCAGGGCGATTACGAGCTGGAATATCCGGTGATGCATCAGCTGGCGGCGAGCAAGAATCCGATCGTCCGGCAGTTGCACGATTTTCTGGTTGACCTCAATCCCGAGCCGCATCGCCGCGTTTTCCTGAAGCCGTTCATGCGCAACCAGACCGCCGAGTTTTGCTCCTCGTGCCACAAAGTGCATCTTGACGTTCCCGTGAACCACTATCGCTGGGTGCGCGGCTTCAACGAATACGACAACTGGCAAGCAAGCGGCGTTTCGGGCCAGGGCGCGCGCTCGTTTTACTATCCCGCGCGGCCGCAGCAGTGCGCGGACTGCCACATGCCGCTCAAGAAATCCGAGGACTTCGGCAATTCCGGTACGATCCACTCCCATGAGTTCCCCGCCGCCAATACGGCCCTGCCGTACGTCAATGGCGACGAGGCGCAACTCAACGACACGGAACAGTTCCTCAAGCAAGATCAGTTGAGCGTGGACATTTTCGCGATCTCGCCCGAAACGACGCCGCAGCAGGCCGGCACAGGCGCCGCCGCAGCGCCCAGTCCGGACTTTCAGACCACGTTCGCCGTAGGCGAGGAGGCGGAAACGTCGATTCCGGCGGCCAACGCGGCTCAGTCGGCCACTCCTGTGGCGCTCCTGAGCGCGCCGCTGAATCGCGTGATCGCTTCCGTTCGCGCGGGCAGCACGTATCGCGTCGATGTTGTGGTCCGCACCCGAAAGGTGGGCCACTTTTTCCCGGGCGGCACCGTCGATGCCTACGATTGCTGGCTCGAGCTGAACGCAACCGACGACGAAGGCCACACGATCTTCTGGAGCGGCGAGGTGAAAGATGGCGGCAAGGGCCCCGTTGACCCCAGCGCGCATTTCTATCGCTCGCTGCAAATCGACGCGCACGGCAATCCCATCAACAAGCGCAATGCATGGGCCACGCGCGCGGTGGTTTACGTGCATTTGATTCCACCAGGCGCGGCCGACACGGTGCACTATCGCGTGCACATTCCAGAAAGCGCCGCCGGACGCATCCACCTGCACGCGAAGCTAAACTACCGGAAATTTGCGTGGTGGAACACGCAATTCTCTTTCGCCGGCGTGCACGATCCTTCGCAGAGCAATCCGGCTGTTGCGCCCGGCTTCGACGATACGCACTGGGTGTTCACAGGCGGCACGTTGCGAATTCCCGGCGGCGGCAAAGGCATCCCCGATGCTCCGATCGTCGTGGTGGCCGAAAATATAGCCACTCTGAGTGTTGTTCCTGCCACCGCGGGCGAGCCCGCTCCCAGCGAAGCGCTGAATCAAAGCGACTGGTCGCGGTGGAACGATTACGGCATTGGCCTGTTCCTTCAGGGCGACCTCACGGGCGCGGCGGGCGCGTTCGAGAAGACCACGAAAATCGATCCCAACAACGCGGACGGCTGGGTGAATATTGGCCGCGTGCGCGTGCAGGAAGGCAACCTCGCGTCTGCTCGCGAAGTTCTCGAGCGCGCCCTGACGCTGAAGCCCGATCTTGCCCGGGCGCACTTCTTCTATGCGAAAGTCTTGCGCAGCGAAGGACGCTACGACGACGCGATCTCGCACCTGCGCGAAGTTCTGAAGCAATACCCGCGCGACCGTGTTGTCCATGACGACGTTGGCCGCATCCTGTTCCTTCAGCACAAGTACTCCGAAGCACAAAAGGAATTTGAGGCCACGCTCACAATCGACCCCGAGGATCTGGAAGCGAATTACAACCTGATGCTCTGCTATACGGGCATGGGCCAGCCGGACCGCGCCGGCGAATTTCAGAAGCGCTATTTGCGCTTCAAGGCCGACGAATCGGCGCAGACGTTGACAGGCCCCTACCTCCGCGAGCATCCCGACGACAACACGGAACGCCAACCGATTCACGAGCATGTGTCCGATCTCGCGCTCGTTCCCGCATCGCCGCCCAAGAAATATTCCGTTGCGCCCGCTCATCGAGGCGCATCCGCCCGCTCCGCAAAGGACTCCGATTGATGGCCCATTTCGCCGGCGCCTGGAAGACTTCGGCGGTCTGCGTCGCTGCCATTGGAATTGCGCTTGGCTCGTCGGCGTTGATCGGGGCCGCCCGACCGGGCGCCGCACCGGCCGCGGTTCATTTCGAGGACGTCACGCGCGCCGCCGGAATTCATTTCGTCCACAATAACGGCGCGTTCGGCAAGAAATGGCTCCCGGAGACGATGGGGCCCGGTGTGGCCTTCATCGACTATGACAACGATGGCTGGCAGGACGTGCTGATCGTCAATGGCACCGATTTCCCGGGCCACGTGCAAAAGCACACCACGCTGGCCCTCTATCACAACAATCACGACGGCACATTCACCGACGTAACGCGCAAAGCGGGCCTCGCCGTGGAAATGTTCGGCATGGGCGTCGCGGTCGGCGACTACGACAACGACGGCTACGACGACATCTTCGTCACCGCCCTCGGCCAGAATCACCTGTTCCACAACAATGGCAACGGAACCTTCACCGACGTTACGAAGCAGGCAGGCCTGTGGGGACCCAACGAATTCAGCACCAGCGCGGCCTGGGTTGACTACGACCGCGACGGCCATCTCGATCTCGTCGTTGCGAATTACGTCCAGTGGTCGCCCGAAACGGATATCTATTGTTCGCTCGACGGCAAATCGAAATCCTACTGCACGCCGGAAGCCTACAAAGGCACGTCCGTTCGTCTCTGGCACAATCGCGGCAACGGAACATTCGAAGACGCCACGGCGAAAGCCGGCCTGTTCGATGCAACCTCGAAGAGTCTGGGCGTGGCCACTCTCGACGCGAATCAGGATGGGTGGCCCGATCTGCTCCTCAGCAACGACACGCAGCCGAACAAGCTCTACGTCAACAACGGCAATGGCACGTTCACCGAGAAAGGAGTTTCAGCGGGCGTAGCCTACAGCGAGGATGGAATCGCGCGAGCCGGCATGGGCGTTGACGCCGCCGATTACGACCGCTCCGGCTACCCGAGCGTGATCATCACGAATTTCTCGAATCAAATGGTTTCGCTCTATCACAACGAGCGCAACGGCCTTTTTGTCGACGAGGCGCCGCAATCCGAAGTGGGTCACGCGACGCTGCTCACTCTCGGATTCGGCTGCTTCTTCTTCGACTACGATCTCGACGGCTGGCCCGACATTTATATTGCCGACGGCCACATCGAAGACGCGATCGAACATGTGCAGCAGCGCGTCCACTACGCCGAGCCGCCGCACCTTTTCCGTAATCTAGGGAACGGAAAATTCGAGGACGTCACTTCGTCGGCGGGAGCCGCGTTCGCCGCGCCTCGCGTCGGTCGCGGCGCCGCTTACGGCGACATCAACAACGACGGCGCACTCGATCTGCTGGTCTCAACGAACGCCGGCCCGGCGCTGCTGTTCCGCAATACTGGCGCGACTAATTACAGCCTCCGCATCAAACTCGTTGGCACGAAATCGAATCGCGACGGCATCGGCTCTGTCGTAAAAGTGACCGCAGGAAATGACGCGCAGTCCAAGACGCTTTCGAGCGGCTCGAGCTATCTTTCGTCGAGTGAGCTGATCCTTACATTCGGCCTCGCTTCGCACGGTCAGGCCGACGCGATCGAGGTTCGTTGGCCCAGCGGCCAAGTGGATCACCTCGCGAACGTCGCCGCAGGTCAAATCGTAACGATCAAAGAAGGCCAGGGCCTGGCCGCTGCGAAACCGCTCGCAAAACGCTAGAATGCCAGGGGCGTAGCGGAGGCGTCTCGCCTTCGTCCTTTCGCCAACTGGTATATGTCGCGCCCACGAAAACACAAGGACTTCGAAGAATGAATCGATTCCTGCGGCTTGGTGTTCCCGTTGCGATCGTTGCGTGCGCCGTTGCGGGCGCAACCCGGCAGCAACAGCAGCAGCCACAGCCGCATCACGTCGCGCAAAGACCGCGCGCCACCGCTGCCGCTCCTGCCCCTTCAAGCTCCCACACCGAAGCCGTTCGCGAGAACAGCCTCGGCGTGGCGCTGATGAACCGCCAGCAATTCGAAGCGGCGCTCGGCAAGTTTCAGCGCGCGTGCGTCCTCGATCCCAGGTCAGACGTTCCATGCCTGAACATGGGCATCGCGTTCACCAACATGCAACGCTACGACGACGCCCATCGCGTGCTCGCGAAATCGGCTGAGCTCGATCCTTCGAATCCGCGCGCGTGGTTCAATCTCGGCCTCATCGACAAAGCGGAAGGAAAAGCGGACGCGGCGATCATCGCGTTTCAGAAAGTGGCCCAGATCGATCCAAACGACGCCGACACTCAATATTTCCTTGGCCTTCTTTACTCGCAGGAACAGCAATACCCGAAAGCAATTGAGCGCTTCCGCGCCGCGCTCAAACTCAATCCGTTCCATCTCTCTGCGGAATTTGGGCTCGCGCAGGCGCTTCTTCGCTCCGGCGACAAAGACGGCGCGAAGGAGCACCTCGACCGCTTCCAGCACATGAATGCCGATAAGCTCGGCAAGCCCATCAGCTTCACGTATGGCGAGCAGGGAAAGTATTCGCTTGTCGAGGAGATGGCGCCGGGTCCGGAGCCTGTGCCGCCGGCGATCCCCGTTCATTTCGTCAACGTCACTTCGCTCGCAGGCCTCGCCCCTGAACCTTCGACGAAAGACCCGAAGGCAACCGATGCAACACCTGAAACTGCGCCAAACTCGGCGCCGGATACCGCCGCGTATGGCCTCGGGAAATTCCTCGGCAGCGGCGCCTGCATCATCGACTACGACGACGACGGCAAGCCCGACATATTTCTGGTCAACGATGGCAGAGGCTTCGCCGCGCTGTACCGAAACCTGGGCAACGGAAAATTCGAAAATGTGACGAAAGCGGCGAAGCTGGAATTGTACGGCGAAGGCACGAGCTGCGCCGTGGGCGACTTTGACAACGACGGCAAACCCGATCTGGCGGTGGCCATCAATCGCCACGTCCATCTCTTTCACAACGAAGGTGACGGCACTTTCGACGACGAGACCGATGAATCCGGAATCCAGACCGAAGGCCTCATCCTCGGCATGACTTTCATCGACTACGACCATGATGGCGATCTCGACCTCTATGTCACGCGGTTCAACGACTTCCCGCTGGCCAATCCGTCCGAGCCATTTGCGTTCCCGCAGGACGTGCCGCCTCCTGGCAACGTCCTCTGGCGCAACAATGGCAATAGCACGTTCACCGAATGGACGAAGCAGACCGCGCTGGCCGGCACTTCGGCATCCGTCGCGGCGATAGGCAGTGACATTAACAACGATCGCGCGATCGATTTCGTCGTCACCGGCTGGCAGAAACCGCCCGCCGTGTTTCTGAACCCTCGTGAAGGCGAGTTTCGTTCTGTGACCCCATGGTCGTCGGAGATGCCCGCTGCCGCCGCTGGCGTTGTCGCGCTTGATTTCGATAAAGACGGCTGGATGGATCTCGCGTTCACGCACTGGGGCCAGCCGGGGATAAGCCTCTGGCGCAACGTCGAAGGCAAGTCGTTCGATCGCGTGAAGCTGCCTGACCTCGGCTGGATGCGCGGCTGGGGCATCGCTCCCATCGACTACGATAATGACGGCTGGATTGACCTGGTCGGTGTGGGTGAGACGTTTTCCGGCGAAGGACGCATCGCGTTGTTGCGCAACCAGGGCCCCGCCGGGTTCCGCGACGTCACCGCCGAAACCGGCCTGGACAAGGTTGTCCTCCACAATCCGCGGAGCGTCATTGCCGTCGATTTCACGGGCGACGGTTCGCCCGACCTTCTCATCACGCAAAATAATCTGCCGCCCGTTCTGCTGAAAAACGTGGGCGGAAACAAGCACAACTGGCTCCAGCTCGCGTTTCACGGCGAGCACGACAACAAGACTGGGATCGGTACGAAGGTGGAACTTTCGGCCGGCGTGCTTCGCCAGAAATGGGAAGTTGCCGGCGCGTCCGGCTATCTGGGCCAGGGGCCGGCCGAAATTGTCGCCGGCCTTGGAACTGAAACGCAGGCCGATGTTATTCGCCTTCTCTGGCCCACCGGCGTCTTGCAGGACGAACTGGAAACTCCGGCCGGACGGCGCGATGAGCTTGTCGAAATCGATCGCCGCGGCAGTTCCTGCCCCATCGTCTTCGTGTGGAATGGCAAGAAATTCGAGTTCCTGGCGGACATGATCGGCCCCGGGATCGTCGGCCACTGGGTAGGCCCACACGAACGCAACGTGCCCGACCCGGATGAATACTTCAAGGTCGCAGGCTCGCAGGTGGCGGCGCAAAACGGCCGCATCCGTTTCCGTATGCTCGAACCAATGGAAGAGCTCGACTATCTCGATCAGGCGCGCCTGATCGCGGTCGACCATCCGTCGGATGTCGAAGTTTGGCCCAACGAATATTTCGCGAGCAATCCTCCGTTCCCGAAATTCAAAGTCATGGCCAGCAAAGACGCGCACCCTCCCGCCGGCGCATGGGACGACGCCGGTCGCGACGTCCTTCCGCTGCTTTCCGAGCGCGATCAAAAATACGTAACGGATTTCCCCGACGCGCCCTATCAGGGGTTCGCCGGCATGCACTCGCTGAAGCTCGACCTGGGAGCGTGGGATCCGTCCAAGCCGCTTCGCCTGATCATGGACGGCTTCACCGACTATTTCACCGCGAATTCGATGTACGCCGCCTGGCAGGCGGGGATTGCGCCGATTGCGCCGTACGTCGAAGCGCTCGAAAGCTCCGGCAAATGGGTCGGCGTGGTCGACGACATGGGATTCCCAGCCGGATTGGCGCGCACCATGGTTGCCGACCTCACCGGCAAGCTGCCGCCGGGAACGCGCTACATTCGCATCACCACAAACCTGAAAATTTATTGGGACCGCATCCGCGTGGACAATTCGCCCGCGGATTTGCAGTTCCGCACAACGGAGATTCCCCTCGCGACGGCGTCGCTGCAATTCCGCGGCTACCCGCGCGTCGTCGAGGGATACCCACGGAACAACATTTCGTACATCTACGAGGACGTCAGCCTCACCGGGCCGTACACGCGCCAAACCGGCAATTACACGCGCTACGGCGACGTCACCGATCTGCTCAGCGCGTCCGACGACAAGTACGTCATCTTCGGCTCCGGCGACGAGGTCGCGGTGGATTTCGACGCAACGCACGCGCTCGATCTCCCCGCCGGATGGACTCGCGACTACTTTTTCTACGCAGACGGCTTCGCCAAGGACATGGATTTCTATGCCGCGCACGGCGACACCGTCTCGCCGATGCCATTTCACACTCTGATCCCGTATCCGTATCCGGCGGGCACCGCCTATCCGTCGGACGACGCTCATCTCAAGTACGAAATGGAATACAATACACGTGGTGTCGCCGGACCTGCGGGCTCGACTTATCGCTTCACCTACCCGGATTCCCCGCAGAAACATTGAGGTTCCGGCAGAGTCCCAGAAAAATCTAAGATCGCGCGTCTCTTGATTGTGACGCCGACGCCGTGCTAATTTTCGTTACTGGCACGGGTTTCCATTCCGAAACAATGTCCTCGGTCAAACTTATCGAATCCAATCCGGTGGCAACCAACGGAGAGCCCGGCAGCATCGCTCCGCTGCGTGAACCTCTGTTTTGGCGCGTCGAAGGAAGCCTTCTCAATCTCACGGCTGTCCGCCCAGTAGGATTCTTCACTTGGAACGCGCAGACATTTCTCGAACGCTGGTCGCGGCGCGGCGCGATGGGCCTACTGGCGGTGGCCCGCCCGGCGCTCTACACCACGAATCGCGTCGTCGCCACGCGCCTGCTTCATGCCGTGCTTCGCGGCGTGAGTCGCGACCGCCTGGATCTTCTGGGCGAAGAATATTTCGAATATGTTCTCAAGCCTCGCTTGAAGCAGCAGGGCGTCAAGAACTTGCAGCAGATGCTGGCGAACGGAAGCAAAGTCGTTTTGGTCAGCCAGGGGCTGGACCACATCATGCGTCCGCTCGCGATTCATCTTGGCGTGGATCGAATCCTGTGCAATCGCCTCGACTTCCGCAAGGGTATCGCCACAGGACGATTGATCGAGCCCGTGATTCGGCCTCGCGGACCATTCGCGCGGCTCACGGGCGGCGGACCGGACGGCAGAACTACGCGCAGCCGGCTCCTGAGCGATCTTGGTTTCGAGAACGATCCGCAGATGCTGGACCTCGCGATTGAACCGGCGCGGCGAACCATACCCGCCATTCGCGTACCAGTCGTGCATATAAATTCGCGCAGGCCAATGGCGCCTTTCTCAGTCCGGGAATCGCTGCGAGGCAAGGAAATTCTTCTGGTCGGCGCCACGGGTTTCATCGGGAAGGTGTGGCTGGCGAATCTGCTTGCTGAGTTGCCGGAAATCGGGCGCATTCACCTGCTCGTGCGGCGCAACCGGTCGACGACGGCTCTGGAGCGTTTTCAGCGCACGGTGGAAGAATCGCCGGTTTTCGAGAAGCTTGCCGAGCGCTACGGAGAGCGTTTCCCGGAGTTCCTTCGCGAGCGCGTTGAAGTGATCGAAGGCGACGTAACCAAGCCGTTTCTCGGCTTGTCGGCCGAGAATCGCAAACGCCTATCCCGCTCGCTGGATGTGGTCGTCAACAGCTCCGGCCTCACCGATTTCAACCCGGACCTGCGCGATGCGCTGGCAATGAACGTCCGCGCCACGACGTACGTGCTGGATTTCCTTCGCGAATGCGACCATGCCGCCCTGCTGCATTTGTCCACTTGCTACGTGGTGGGACAGCGCGATGGCCGCATTCGGGAGCAGCTTCCCAAAAACTACACGCCGCGCGGCGTGCCGGATTTCGACGCCGAAAAGGAGTGGCAATCGCTGGAAGGATTGATTCGCGAGACGGAAGCCCGCGCGGAATCCCAGGAGCTTTCCGACGAACTTCGCCGCGCCGCGATGGAAAAGAAGCACGCGGCCAAGGATTTACACGGCCACGCGCTCGAAAACCAGATCCGCAAGAATCGCGTTCGATGGCTTCGCGAGACGCTGACGAATGCCGGCCTTCAGCGCGCCGCCGAGCTTGGCTGGCCCAACACGTACACGTTTACGAAGAGCCTGTCCGAATCGCTGATCCGCAATTTCCTCGACGCGAATCCGCGCGCGGCCATCGCCGTCGTTCGCCCGGCGATCGTCGAGTCCTCGATCGAAAAGCCGTTCCTCGGCTGGAACGAAGGCATCAATACGTCAGCTTCCCTTTCCTATCTGCTCGGGACATTCTTCCGCCAGCTTCCGACCAAGGAAACCAAGTGCCTCGATCTGATTCCGGTCGATCTCGTGTCGCGCGGGATGACGTTGATCGCCGCGGCCCTGGTCCAGCGTCGCCACGCTCGGGTCTACCAGCTTGCAACGTCCGTCTCGAATCCCTGCGACATGCGCCGCTCCATCGAACTGACTGGCCTGGGTCACCGCAAGTTCTATCGCGCCCAAGATGACCTGCACCACCGTATCCGCGCGAGATTCGACGCGATCCCCGTCTCAAAGGCGCGCTACAAGACGCTGTCGGCTCCCGCTCAGAAGGCCATCGTTCAAGCAATCAATCGCAGCGTCGAGCCGTTTCCCTTCATGCGGCCCCCTCTCGCGCGCCAGGAACGCGAACTCGAACGGGTGATCAAGCTCGTCCAGCTTTTCGAACCATTCATTCTGCACAACGACCACGTCTTCGAAGCGGTACACGTCGAGCAACTCGCCGCAGCTCTGGTTCCCGAAGAGCGCGCCGCCTTTGGCTACGATGCGCGCTCGCTCGATTGGTGGGACTATTGGATCAACGTCCACATTCCGGCGCTGCGAAAGTGGTGCTATCCTCTCATCGAAGGTCGCCAGCCGGAGCCTCGTCCCCGCCGTAGCGTGCCCCTCGGAGTTCGCCCCGAGGCCAGCGCTGCGAGGGCGGGGGACGCAACTCCTGCGGCGCCCTGACACTCAATCCTGTGGCCATCTTCCTGACCGGGTCCACCGGCTATATCGGTGCCCACGTTGCTGTGAATCTGCTCGCGGACCACTCCGATCCGCTCAACCTACTTGTGCGCGCGCGCGACGACCAGGAAGCGCGGGAACGCCTTTGGCGTTCGCTTCAATTGCACCTGGATTTTGCCCGCTTCGAATCCTATCTGAATGGCCGGATCAACATTTTCCGGGGGGATCTCACCGGGGCTAAGTTCGGATTGGCCGATGATGATTATCGCCGTCTCGCGCACACCACGGACTCGGTGATTCACTGCGCCGCCTCGCTCAATCGCAAATCCGAAAAGAGCTGCCTCAATGTGAACTTGCGCGGCACCCTCGAAGTGATACAGCTCGCGATGCGCGCTCGCGACGATCACGGCCTGCGCCGCTTCAGTCACGTGAGCACGGTGGCCGTGGCTGGCCATCGCTCGAACGAAGTGGTAGAGGAAGACTCGGCGATCGACTGGAACCGCTCGGACTACGATCCGTACGCCCGCACGAAGAAATTCTGCGAGCACATGGTGCGGCGGCTGCTGCCAGACGTTCAGCGAACGATTTTCCGTCCCAGCATCGTTTTGGGTGACAGCCGCCGCCCGGAAACCAACCAATTCGACATGGTCCGCGCGTTCGTTTTCCTCGCCGGACTGCCCGCGCTTCCCTTCCGTCCCACGGACAAAATTGATATCGTGCCCGTCGATTTTGTAGCCGGCGCTGTGGCGATGCTGCACCAGAAGCCGCACCCCGCCCACGAGATTTATCACCTGTCGTCGGGCGTCGATTCTGAGACGTTTTCCGAGCTCACCGAGTCGCTTGCGAGGGCGCAGGGAAAGCGCGCGCCGATCTTCGTCCCCGGCATGGAAGGACCTTCGTCCAAGATGGTAAATGTTCTGGCAGGCAGTGGGGGAAAGGTGGGCGGGATCGCGACGCTATTGAAAGTCTTTCTCCCCTATCTCGTCTGGAATACCGTGTTCGACAACGCTCGCGCGGTTGCCGAGATGGGGCGGCGACCGGCGCCGTTTTCGCAATATTGCTACCCGCTTTTGCGCTTTACGCGCGAAAACAATTTCGCATACAAATATCGCGGCTGGCCTACCGGCGCAGCGGCACAGGACGCCCGCTAATGCTCGATACGGACTTCGTCCTCGAGGCGTGGGTGAGCAGCCTGATCGAGCTCAACAAACTCGAGTGGATGCTCGGTGCGGGAACCGCGTGGAGGCCCGGCTCGAAGCTCAAGCTGCTCTTCGCCAGCTACAACGGCACGCGCAACACCGGTTCGGACGTGCGCGTGGAAGAAATCGCGCGTCAAGTGCGCCGCATTCTCGGCGCCGAAAACGTCGAACTCAGCGTGATGTCGCAGAATTTAGAATTCTCGCGCGGCTATTTTGGCGATGCTCGCCAGGTGCATCTCCCGGACGTCTACCCGCCGTTCCTTCATTCTGAAGTCCGCAAGAATCATGGCGTCGTCGCGTGCGAAGGCTCAATGTTCAAAAGCAAATTCGCCAGCGCGCTCACCAACATGATGATTGGCGCGCTCGGCATCGCATCGGCGCAGAACAAACTGAGCGTCGCCTACGGCGGCGAAGCGGGAGCGATGGATCCCTTTCTGCAGAAGATGTGCAGGCGATTCTGCCGCGACTCGTTCATCATCACGCGAAATCCGGAATCGCAGGAAGTCTTGGCGAAACTCGGCGTCTCATCCGAATTGGGCACGGACCCCGCGTGGACTTTCGAGCCGCTCGGCCCTGAATACGGCTGCAAGGCTCTGCTCGACGCGGGCTGGGACGGCGCGACGCCCGTCCTCGCCATTTGTCCCATCAATCCCTTTTTCTGGCCCGTGAAGCCCTCCGTTTCAAAATGGATTGCGCACTCGGTGGCCGGCGCTTATAAGCAGAGCTACTATCGCACGATTTATTTTCACCGTTCGGGCCGCGACGTCGACGCCGCCTACGAACGCTACCTTTCGGCGATGGCCGCGGGCGTGAAAAACTACCGCAAAGATCGCACTGTATTTCCCATACTCATCCCCATGGAAATGCTCGACCGCGACGCCTGCCACCGCATTGCGGAAAAGCTGGGAGG
This sequence comes from uncultured Acidobacteriota bacterium, assembly GCA_963737205.1. Lineage (GTDB taxonomy): Bacteria > Acidobacteriota > Terriglobia > Acidiferrales > UBA7541 > Palsa-295. The sequence goes on from CAVTRV010000002.1 coordinate 736,823, forward strand.
CGCGCCCATTTTTGCCTCGGACCAGTACAACATGTACCAACTTGTAAGCATTCTGCGCGCTTCGCATCGCATGGTTTCTTCGCGTTACCATGCGATCGTCACGTCGATGCCCGCGGGCGTTCCCTCCGTGGGAGTTACGATGGACGAGCGCATCCGCAACCTGATGCGCGAACGCGGCCACCAACACCTCCTTATGAGCGTCGACGACGCCGAACTCGAGAACAAAATCCCCGAGGCCTTGCGCGCGCTCGACGCCCAGGCGGACCAAATTCGCCTCGACATGGGCCGCGTCGTTGCGCGCAACCTTCAACTGATGGCGCGAATGGGCGTTTATTTCGAGGAGCAGGTCGCGCGACGCTATCCCGAGTTTCCCATTCGCACCGGCGTTCTGGGCTGGGAGGATTATTTGCCGCCGCTCAGTCCTTGCCTGCGGCAGCTCGTCGAGAAAAACGAATCCGTACTAACTACGGCGTAACGATAAATGACTTTCCTCGAACACATCTTCGCGCAGCTCCAGAAATCATCAGCCGCGCCCGTTCTGTGCGAAGTTCGCGACGGCCAGGTTGTGGCCGCAACCGGCGGCGAACTACTATCGCTGATCCAGCAGGCCAGAGCATTCCTGCGCTCGCGAGACTTGAAAGCGGGCGATCGCTGCGCCCTGCTCGCCGCGAACAGCATCCGCTGGGCTGCACTCGATCTTGCGATGATGGCGGAAGGCATCGTCGTCGTGCCACTCTACGCGCGGCAGGCGCCTGCAGAGTTGGTTGCGATGCTGAAGGACTCGAGTCCCATCCGCATTTTCTGCGCGGACGTCGCGCTCGCCGCGGAAATTCAAAACCTTTGGGTTGCCGCTTCTCATACCATCCCCCACATCACTTTGATCGACACTGTTTTTCCAGACGACTTCACGCCGCCGCCCGCTCCCGTTCACCACGCCGATTCCGACGCGCTCGCGATCGTCTACACATCCGGCACCTCCGGCGAACCGAAAGGCGTGATCCTCAATGCCGGCAACCTCAACCACATTATCCAGTGCACCACGGCGCGCCTGGATCAGCTCATGCTGACTCACAAGGACTCCGACGCGACTCCCGACCGCATTTTTCACTACGCGCCGTTTTGCTTCGCCGCATCGTGGATCCTGCTCCTCTCGGCTCTTTCGCGCACGAGCGTCCTCACGCTCTCCACGGACCTTTCAAAGCTGACCGAAGAGCTGAAAATCGCGAATCCCGACTATTTCCTGAATGTTCCCGCGCTACTCGAACGCGTTCGCGCCAGGATTCAGGAAATGATCCGGAAGCGCGGCGGGTTCGCCGCCGCGGTTTTCTCGCGCGCCCAGCGAGCTTACGTCCAGAGTCTCGAAGGCAAGCCTCTGTTCCTCGACTCGCTCTCGCTGGCGCTGGCGAATCGGATCATGTTTCCCACAATCCGCAAGAGCATCGGCCACAATTTGAAGGCGCTCATCTGCGGATCGGCTCCGCTGTCCGCCGACACCCAGCTATTTTTCAGGATGATCGGAATTCCCGTTCTTCAGGTTTACGGCCTTACGGAAACCACCGCGATTTGCACCATGGACGATCCGGATCACGTGGTATCCCGGCCGCGTGGGGCCCGCGATTCCGGGAGTGGAAATGTCGCTCGCGGAGAATGGTGAAATCCTCGTGCGCGGACCAAACGTGTTTCCGGGTTACTGGCTGCGTCCGGCCGAAACCGCGAAAGCCCTCGAAGGAGGCTGGTTCCATACGGGCGATCAAGGTGACGCGGACGCGAGCGGCAATTGGCGGATCACCGGCCGCATCAAGAACCTCATCATTCTCAATTCGGGCCATAACATTGCGCCGGAGCCGCTCGAACAGACCCTCGCGGCCCGATTGCCGGAAGCTGAGCAGGTGGTGCTCGTTGGCAATCAACGCAGCTTTCTTACCGCGCTTGTTGCAGCCAGTTCGACAAACGGATTCAAGGAATCCAGCGTTCAAGCCGCCGTTGACGCAGTGAACGTTGATCTTCCCCACTACAAGCAAATTCGAGGCTTTCACGTGGTACCGGAGCCATTCACGATCGAAAATGGCCTGCTGACCGTGAACGGCAAGCTCAAGCGCGACGCGATCGCTGCGCGTTTTGCGGCTGAAGTGGACGAGATGTATCAAAAGAAACCCGCATGAACAATTTTCGCGGCAAGACGCTTTCATGGAACGTTGCGGACGGCGTTATCGAGCTGGTGCTCGACCGCGCGCCTTGCAATGAAATTGGCCTGGAAACGCTCGGTGAACTCGAGCGATTCGTCGCCTCGCTCGAACCGCTCGCGCACGAGGCCCACGCCCTCATCATTTCGAGCGCCCGCCAGGAAGGCTTCTGTGCCGGCGCCGACTTGCGCGAACTCTATCGCGAATCGCAGCCTCTCGCTGCGGCGGACCGGTTCACGCGGGTGCGCGATTTTCTCGAACGCATTCATCGCGTGATGAACGCGCTCGATGAAGCTCCGCTCACGACGATTGCCGCCGTCCATGGCGTCACATTTGGAGGCGGATTCGAGCTCGCGCTCACGTGCGATCTGATCGTCGCCGACAAATTGGCGCGCTTTTGCTTTCCCGAGCTTCGCCTCGGGCTGATCCCCGGATTCGGCGGGATTCCGCGGCTCAAGCGTGATCTCGGCAACGCGGTCGTCCGCGACCTGCTCCTTACCGGCAGAAGCATCAACTCGACGAAGGCCCAGTCGGTGGGTCTCGTCAGCCAGGTAGCAGCCGAAGGCGACGCTCTCCGCGTCGCTCGCGCAACCGCCGCGCAAATCGGGAAATTCGACCGCGGCACGGCCATCGCAGCGAAGCGTTTCATCAAGCCAATTCCCCATGAGGAGCTTCGCCGCGAAATCGATATCTTCTGCGACCTGTTCACGCGGCCCGCGGTCGAGGCAGGCTTGCGCAAATTCGTCGAGAGCACTGACGCGCTTCCTTATTTGCCCTGAAGCGCAACCACGCAACACCACGGCCTGTTTGTGGCAAGATAGAGGTTCATGACACTCGATACGACGACTGACGAGATTCTCGAGCTCGCTGCGCAGCATTTCAAAGTGCCTCGTGCGCAGCTTCGTCCCGACGACGATTTCTTCAAGAAGCTCGGCATCAACAGCCTTCAGGCGCTGGACCTGCTCACCCGCATCGAACACCATTTTCACATCGAGCTGCCCGACTACGAACTTCAAGGCGTCACCGACTTCCGGACCCTCGCCGAGCGCATCCAATCCCGCCTCTGATGCTGGACCTTCGCAAATACAATTCCCTGGGCGAAGCATTGCGCGCGGCCCTTGAAACGTGGCCCGAAGAGGTTTGTCTGATCGAGGCGGACCGCGACCGCGAAACCGCTCGCTACACCTACCGCCAATTCAACGAAGCCGCGCTTCCCCTCGCTCGTGCCTTGCAGGACGCCGGATTTCGAGAAGGCTCCCGCGCCGCGATCATCATGACCAACCAGTCGAAATGGCTGATCTCCGCCTACGCGATATTCTTTTGCGGCGGCGTCCTCGTGCCGCTCGACTATAAACTCACGCCCGAGGAACAGCTCAAGCTGCTCAAGCACTCGCATGCCGAATTCCTGATCGTCGAGCACCACTTGTGGCGCGCGATCACAAAGACCGCGGAATTCAGGGATCTGGGTGTTCGCGTCGTTCTCGTCACGGAAGCTCCTGCCGGCGCCGATCTCGCGGGCGCCAAGCGGTGGGAGGAATTCCGCGACGCACGCGAGCCGGTTTTCGTTTCGCGCCAGCGCAAGGATCCCGCCTGCATCGTCTACTCATCCGGCACCGGCGGACGCCCCAAGGGTTGCGTCCTCACGCATGAGAACTACCTCGAGCAATGCATCGCACTCAGGTCGCTGTACCCGTTCTGGCCGGGCGTTCGCTATCTAAGTATTCTTCCGACGAATCACGCGATCGATTTCATGGTCGGCTTCATCGGCCCGTTCACGTGCGGCGCGGCGGTGGTTCACCTTCGCACCCTGCGGCCCGAGTACATTCGCGACGCATTCACACGCTACAAAATCACTTACATGACCGTCGTTCCAATGATTCTAAAGAGCCTCGAACGAGGGCTGCGCCAGCGCTTCGATGAGCTGTCACGGCCTCGCCGCCGGATGCTGAAGTCACTCGTTGCCGTTAACCGGGCGCTCACAAGAAGGCGCCCCAATCCAAAGTTAAGCCGCGCCCTGCTTCGCCAGGTCCACGCCGCATTCGGAGGCGAGTTGCGTGCGCTTTTCGTCGGCGGCGCATTCACGGAACCGGCTACTCTTCAATTTTTCTACGACCTTGGGATTCCCGTGGGCAATGGTTACGGCTGCACGGAAGCAGGGACAACTATAACGCTCAACGATTTCAAGCCGTTTCGCGCCGACACCGTCGGCAAGCCTCTTCCCGGAATGCAGCTCAAAATCGTAAATCCCGGCCCCGACGGCGTCGGCGAAGTCGCGGTGCGTGGCAACACCATCATGTCGCACTATCTCGACGATCCGGAAATGACTGCCGAAACCATCGTCGATGGCTGGCTCATGACGGGTGATCTTGGGCGCCTCGATAACGCCGGCCATCTCCAGCTTTTCGGCCGCAAGAAAAACATGATCGTCACCGAAGAGGGAAAGAATATCTATCCCGAAGACATCGAGAACACCTTCGAAGGTCTTCCCATCAAGGAGTTTTGCGTCTTTGCGGCGAATTTTCTCTGGCCGGCTCGCACGATGACCGGCGAACAGCTGGTGCTTGTGCTTCGTCCCGATTCTGCTCAGACGGTGACCCACGGCCTTGCCGCGAAAATCGCAGACTGCAATCGCCTTCTGCTCAACTACAAGCGGATTAACGGTTACGTCGTTTGGGAGCACGATTTTCCTCGCACGGCTTCGATGAAAATCAAGCGCACCGAATTGGCCGCGCAGATTCGCGAGCGCCTCTCGCGCGACGCGGTGGTGCCGCTGTGATTTGCCGTCGGTTTGGCTCTCTCGAGGACTTCCCTTCGTGAAGGAACGTTTCTTCGCGATCGTGAATCCGGCGGCGGGAGGCGGTCGCTGCGGCCGGCTCGCGGAGCCCATACTAAATCGGGTCCGCCAAGCGGATATCGATCTCGAAGTCGTTCGAACTGCGACGGCCGGCGACGCAACCATGCTGGCTCGCGCCGCTTACAAGCGAGGATTTCGAAACTTTCTCGCCGTCGGCGGCGACGGAACTTCCTACGAAATTCTGAACGGCGTTTTCCCGCAAGCGCTCGCGGGCGATCGTGCGACCCTCGGGTTTCTGCCGCTGGGCACGGGAAATTCATTCCTCAAGGATTTCACTTCGCGCGGAGTCGAGCATACGATCGATGCGCTCGCAAATCGCCGCCGCCGTGCTTGCGACGTGGTTCGCCTGCGTCACGCGGATGGCGAGATTTATTTCCTGAATCTCGTGAGTCTCGGGTTCCCGGCAGACGTCGGCGCGCTCGCGAACCGCCGCTTCAAACGCTTCGGTGAACTCGGCTACATTTTCGGCGTGTTTACGCAACTCGTCGGACTCGAGCATGTCGCCTTTCCGCATCGTCTCGATGGCGCCGTCGATTGGGACAAGCGCCCCTGTCTCTTTCTCAGCTTCAACAACAGCAAGTTTACCGGCGGAAAAATGATGATCGCTCCCAACGCCGACCCTGGGGATGGCCGGATCGAATACGTCCGCTGGGGACCGATCGGGCGCTTGGGATTGGTTCGGATGCTTCCAAGACTCTTCACGGGCACGCACATCCATCATCCGCTGGCCTCGCGTGCCGCCGCTCAGCGAATCGAAGTCGATCTCGGGGGCCCCGTGAACGTGCTCGTTGACGGCGAAATCCTGCAGCTCGATATCCGCTCGCTCGAAATCCTCCCGAGCGTTCTGGACGCCGTCGTATGAAGAACGGCTACCTCACCGTTCGCTCGGCGCTGCTCTGGGCCGTCAGCGGAATCCACTTCGCCATTGTCTGCACGTTTCTGGTTGCTCTCGGAATCTTCATCGATCCGCGCAAGAACGACTGGCCCCAGCGCGTTTTCTTTCGGAATATCCTCCGCTTCGCCGGCGTCAAATTCGAGGTACGGCGCGCCCCGGGTTTTGATCCCAAGCGGACAAGCATCTTCGTGTGCAACCACGTCAACCTCTTCGATGCGTTTGTGATCTATTCGGCGATTCCACAGTTCGTTCGCGGGTTCGAGCTCGAGTCCCATTTCAAATTTCCGATTTATGGCTGGATGATGGGAAGATTCGGGAACATTCCCGTACCGGACGCTCCTTCCCGCAATTCCCTGGAGACGATGACAACGCGCGCGAAACAGGCGCTCGACTCCGGCATCAGCCTGATTGCTTTTGCGGAGGGTTCGCGAACTCGCGACGGGCACGTTCAGGAGTTCAAGAAGGGGATTTTCCGGATCGCGCAGCGATTCGGAGTCCCGATCGTGCCGATGAGCATCGCGGGATCCTACGAATTCTTTCAGACGGGAAACTGGATGCTGCACCCGGGCAAGATTACGGTCTACCTGCACGACACGATCGACACATCGAAAGTCGACCGCGCTGGCGTTGACGCGCTGCGGCTCCGAGTGCAGGAAATCGTCGCTGCGCCAGTGGAAGAATCGCTACAGGCTTGGGAATCCGAGAATTAAAAAAACATGCGGCAAGCTCCGAAGCAGCGACCTGCGGTTCCTCTGTGCTCTCCGGATTTTCTCAGTGGTCTCTGTGTTTAGCTTCGGAATTTCTTCCTGGGGTCAAGACACCTGACTCGTGCCCGCCTCAGGCAGCCCGCGCCCCGCGCGCAATTCCTGCCACGTATACACGGTGCGATGAATTACGGTGATCGTCGAAATCGTGGCAATCACCCACAGCGCCTGCGCCATCTTCAGGAACGCTCCGCCGAGAATCAGCAAAACCAGCCGTTCCGGCCGCTCCATGAATCCCACTTTGCACGACGGGATCAACGACTCCGCGCGCGCCCTCGAATAGCTCACCATGAACGAACTGGCCATCGCCACCGCCGCGAGCGTCATATAAAACGTCCTACCGACCAGCGTGTAGTGGACGACCAGGCCCATGTACAGCGCCAAGTCGGAATATCGGTCGAGCGTGGAATCGAGAAACGCCCCGAACGCCGTCACGCGTCCCACGCGCCGGGCCACCTGACCGTCCGCCATGTCGAGAAATCCCGCGAGGAAAAGAACGGCCGCAGCCTTGCGAAAACTTCCCACGGCGAAAAGCACCGCCGCCCACGAATTTACGCCGAGAGCGAGGAACGTGAACATATTCGGCGTGATGCCGGTGGCCGCAAGTCCGCTCACCACGTGGCGCAACAGCCAGCCCCCGCCCTCCCCGATCCAGTAGGTCGCCGGCTGCTTCTTCCGCTCTTTGTTCTCAGTTTCCATTAGTCAGAAATCAACGGCGCTTCGCGCGGCTTGTTAATCTCGCCCCGTAGGGGCACGGCATGCCGTGCCCGCGCCTCGATCGACAATTATAGTTCACCTATTCTTCCTTGGGCGGCGTCAGAGCGATCGCCGGAATATTGGCCTTCGAAATTTTATCATTCAGCGCCGGCAGATCCTTGTCCTTCAGCTCCTTCCACTTGGCGAGCTGCTCGCCGATGGGCACGGTCAATTTATCAAACACGGCGTACGATTGCGTCGTCGGCGCATTGTCCGAGCTATCCACCGTGCTTCCGAGCGCCTGCAACTGATCCGCCGGACCGTTCGGGAAATTCAGCGCGTCCTCGCCCGCCTTCGCCTTCAATTGGACGAGGCCGTCCTCGACGGCTTCAATCTTCTTGTTGAGGTCGTCCATGGCCGCAACGATGTCCTTCACTTTTTCGTCAGAGCCCAAACGCGTCTTCAGCGCGGTCATCTGCGCCTGAGCTTGCTTCATTTCGTTCACGCACTGGTGCGCTTCGCTCAGGCGGTCGCGGACCTTCAGGCCCAGCTCAAACTGCTTTTGCAAATCTGCTTCCGAGACTGGCACGCGCGGATCTTCCTTGAGTTCGAACGGCACCGCGTAATCCTTGCCGGCAACCGTGAGCTTTGCCTGATACTTGCCGGGCACCGCGACCGGGCCCTCTCCCGAGCCTCCCCAAACCACGAGTCCAGGAACCTTGATGGCCGGCTCGTAGCGCAAATCCCAAACGAAGCGGTTCAGCCCCTTCTCGGCGGGAAGCTTTTCCCCTCCGCCGAAATCGAAGGGTTCGCCTTCACTCGGTGGACGCTGCTCGTCCACTTTCTTGCTCGAATACTTCCTGATTACCTTTCCCTCCGAATCCAGGATCTGAAGCTTGATCGCATCCTTCGGAACATCCTTGAGCGAGTAATCGAAAATCACACCGCTGGGAGGATTTTCGCCCACGGCCATGTTCCTGATGTGAAATGAAAAAATGCGCGAGCGATAGGCAGTGCGCGGCGTGAAGAAATGCACGTCTTCGCCGTCTGTTTTGTCGTCGAGCTGCCGCAGCGGCTCGATGTTGTCGAGAATCCAGAAGGCGCGCCCGTGCGTGGCGACAATCAGATCATCATTGTGCACCGTGAGGTCGTCGACGGGAGCCTGCGGGAGATTCATCTGCAGCGACTGCCAGTGCGCGCCGTCGTCGTACGAAACGAAGATGCCGGTTTCGGTTCCCGCGTAGAGAAGGCCGCGGCGCTTCGGGTCTTCACGCACGACATGAACGTACGCGGTGTCGGGAATTCCGTTCGTCAGCTTCGTCCACTGCTTGCCGTAGCCCGTGGTCTTGTAAATGTACGGATGAAGATCGTCCAGGCGATGGCGGTCCACGGCGACGTAAGCGGTACCGGCGTCATGCGGCGAAGGATCGATCAAGCTGATCATGCTCCATTCGGGCATATCCTTCGGCGTCACGTTCGACCAGTTTTTTCCGCCATCGCGTGTCACTTGCACCAGACCATCGTCCGTGCCCACCCAGATGAGATCCTTCTCGAGAGGCGACTCGGCGATGGCGAAAATCGTGTCGTAATATTCGATGCTCGTGTTGTCTTTCGTGATCGGGCCGCCGCTCGACTGCTGCTTCGTGCGGTCGTTCCGAGTGAGATCGGGACTGATCGCCGTCCAGCTCATTCCCGCGTCCGTTGATTTGAACAGCACTTCCGCGCCGTGATAGATCACGTTGGGATCGTTGGGCGAAAGCGCGATCGGCGCCGTCCACTGGAAACGGTGCACCAAATCGGCGGCGCCGTGGCCCATGGGATTCAGCGGCCACGCGGAAATATCTTGCGTTTGGCCGTCGCTCTTGTCGAACCGCGTAATCAAGCCGTCGTAGGAGCCTGCATACACGATGTTCGGATTTCGCGCGTCCGGCAACACAAACCCGCTCTCGCCGCCGCCCACGTCGAACCAGTCGGAGTCGGTAATTGCACCGCCATCGCTGCGGCTCGCGATCGACACCGTGGAATTATCCTGCTGCGCGCCGTACAGGTGATACAGGAACTGATTGTCCGTGGCGACGTGGTAGAACTGCGCGGTCGGTTGGTTGTTCTCCGGAGTCCAGCTCTTGCCGCCGTCGGACGTCACCGTCGCGCCGCCATCGTCGCCTTCAATCATGCGATTCGGATCCGTGGGATCGATCCACAGGCCGTGGCGATCGCCATGCGGCGCAGAAATCGGGTTGAACGTCGCGCCCGCGTCCGTCGAGCGATACATCCCCGTGTTCAGGATGTAGACCGTGTCGGGATTCTTGGGATCGGCGAAAACATGCGTGAAATACCACGCGCGCTGCGTGAATCGATGGTCGCCGGTAAGTTTTTGCCACGATTCGCCGGCATTGTCCGAGCGGTAGAGGCCGCCATCTTCCGCTTCAATGAGCGCGTACACGCGATTCGAATCGCCAGGCGCGGGCGCGACACCGATGCGGCCGATTGTTCCCTTCGGCAGACCGTGGCCTTCGAGCTTCTTCCACGTCAGACCGCCGTCGATGGATTTGTAAAGCCCGCTGCCCGGACCGCCGCTATCGAGGCTCCAGGGCGTTCGCATCGCTTGCCACAGTCCGGCATAGAGAATGTGCGAATTCGATGGATCGAACTGGATGTCGATCGCGCCGGTTTTGTCGTCCTGATAGAGAACTTTCTGCCAGGTCTTTCCGCCGTCGGCGGTGCGAAACACGCCGCGCTCGGCATTGGGTCCGTACGCGTGCCCCAACGCCGCGACAAAAGCGATGTCCGCATTGCGCGGATCGACGATCACGCGCCCGATATGTTGCGTGTCGTCGAGGCCGATGTGCGTCCACGTTTTTCCCGCGTCGATGGATTTGTACACGCCGTTGCCAAACGAAATATTCCCGCGAATGCACGCCTCGCCAGTCCCAACGTAAATCACATTGGGATCGGAGGGAGCGACCGCGATGCCGCCGATCGAGGAAATCGGTTCTTTGTCGAAGACCGGCGTCCACACGAGGCCGCCGTCCGTCGTCTTCCAAACTCCGCCCGCCACCGACCCGAAATAGAATGTGTCCGCGTCACCCGCGACGCCCGCCACGGCGAGCACACGTCCGCCACGGAACGGCCCCACAAGCCGCCATTTCATACCTTTCAAAGTGTCTTCTTTAAGAGTCTGAGCCCGCAGCAACGGCATAAATGCGAAAACACACAGCACGATTGCAACAACCGAAACGAAACGCCCCATTCCGTTCTTCAAGATAGCCCCCAGAATTGAAATCGTGCGGATTCTACTACCATCGGTAGTAGGCGCGAATCGATTTTCGAGGGAATTGGGTTCCGGGAATGCTGGTTAGTGTGCGGGAGCAAGTAGAAGGCAGGGAAAGGGCTCTAGCCCCTGAAGCCAAGCTGTTCGATCCAACTGAGCATTGTGAGATAGGTTGATGGATCAACGGACTGCCTCGGGCTGTCATACAATGAGCAGACGGGAGCCTCGCGGGGAGACGCCATGGCAAATGCGGGATCGAGAACCATCCGAACCAAACGCATGAACCTCCGGCCCACGCCTCGCCAAGCGCAGCTGATTCGCAGCGGCGCGGCAAGTGCAGGCGTTTCCGTAACCGACTTTATCCTCGAGAGCGCTTGCCTGCAGGCGGAGCACGTCCTCGCGGACGGGCGCGATTTCATCGTTTCGGCAAGACAGCGGAAGGCGTTCATCGAGGCACTCGACCGGCCGGCGCGCGTCAAGCCCGAGTTGGTGCGGCTGTTTTCTGAGGCGAGAGGAACTCGTTCGCGGAGCTAGACGGAACCGGCGGCGGCGTCCTCTTCAGTCTCGACTTCCGCCTGGCGCCCCGCAACTTCGGCAATTTCGCCATTCTTGGCGGTGACGGTGGAAGGTTTGTCGCCGCGGCGCATCACGATCTGCCCAGTGCGAACCACTTCAAGCAGGCCGAACGGCTTTAACACTTCGAGCAATCCGTCCACTTTGTCTTCGACGCCGGTGATCTCAATCGTGAGCGATTCAGGGGCGACATCGACCACGCGCGCGCGGAACACATTGGCGAGTTCCAGCACATGCGAGCGGTTATCATGTGTGACGGAAACCTTAATCAGCGAAAGGTCGCGCGCAATCGCAGGTGGCCCAGCCTTCGTAATGACGTCCACCAGCAGGACGTTCACCAGTTTGTAGACGTTCGCGACGATGCGCCGCGCCTGATCTTCGTCGGCGTCCATGACGATGGTCATCCGCGAAACGTCGGGCTTCTCCGTGCGCCCCACCGTAAGCGAATCGATGTTGTAGGCCCGCCGCCGAAACAGCGACACGACCCGCGACAGCACGCCCGGCTTATTTTCAACGTAGACGATAAATGCGTGCAGCATGCTATGCCTCACAGAATCCTAAGACCGGTTGCAGACGACGCAGCTTCTCGTCAGGGCGCGCCTTTTTACCCTGACATCGGAAGGGCAGCGTGCCGTAACTTTCTCCGGCTCAGAGCCGCGGAGCGGCGATTGTACTTAGCCCGGCATGCAGCGAAGCGGAATGCCGGGGAAACCAAGCCACAAAACAAGAACGAGTCCCGGAGGGACGATTGAGTGCGTGACAGTCAGCCCCGGACTCGGGTTTCAGGGCTTCTCCCGACGTTTCGGGATGCAAACCCTGAGCCCAAAACGATGGGGCGAGGATCTGCTTTCTTTTCTCTGTGTCCTCAAGCCGTTCTCCGTGTCCTCTGTATTTCAGGTTTTCTCTGTGTTTCAGATTTTCTCCGCGTCTCGTCGGTAAAAGCTTTTGCCTTTGACTCAATTTCAAATCTGAAATTTCCAATTTCAAATCGTTTTAGTGTTTAGCTGTGTTTATCTGTCCCGATCCCGAGACTTCGGGACTCGGGATCTGTGGTTTCCAAGGTTTCGCTGTTCCCTCGCCCTCACCCTCGCCCTCGCCCCTAGTTCTCGCCCCTAGCTCTCACACAGAACTCTTCAGCCCCTGAGGCCTCACTCGTCCGCAGCGGTTTCCTCGAGCGGGTTTGGCCGCCGGATCATTTCGTGAAGAGCCGCGCCCGCCGCCACCATCGGGTACACGGAATCTTCCTGCTCCACCTGGAAATCGATCAGCACGGGTCCATCGTGAGCGTGCGCCGCGCGCACCGCCGGGACGACTTCAGACCGGTGTTTCACCGCCACGCTGCGGATGCCGTAAGCCTCGCCCAGCTTTACAAAATCCGGGCTCAACAGCGGAGTCGCCTCGTAATTGCGCTCGTAGAAGAACTCCTGCCACTGGCGCACCATTCCGAGGTATCCGTTGTTAATGATGGCGATATTCACCTTCAACTTTTCCTGCACGATTGTAGCAAGCTCAGCCATCGTCATCTGAAAGCCGCCATCGCCCGCGACCACCCACACATCCGCCTCGGGCCGCGCCACCTTTGCGCCGATGCCGGCAGGCAAAGCAAATCCCATCGTCCCCAGTCCGCCCGACGTGATGAGCGACCGCGGACGCTCGTGCTTGTAATACTGCGCTTCCCACATCTGGTGCTGGCCCACGTCCGTGACGACGACGGTTTCTCTGTCGCGCGTTTCGTGCCAGAGATCGTTGATGACATGCGCCGCATACAAGTGACCGCTATCCGGAAGGTTTTGTATGTCGCGCACAGCCACATCGCCCTTGAGTCGATGAATGTACTGGAGCCATTCCCGGTGATCGCCCAGCTCCACGCGAGGCAACAGCTCCTGCAGAATCTTGCGAAGGTCGCCGACAAGGGCCACGTCCGCTTTCACGTTCTTGCTGATCTCGGCTGGATCGATATCGACGTGGATCTTCTTCGCGTTCGGCGCGTAGGTTTTCAGGCTCCCGGTCACGCGGTCGTCAAAGCGCATGCCAAAAGCCAGCAAAAGATCGGCTTCCTGGATGGTCGTGTTCACCCAGGCCTCGCCATGCATACCCATCATGCCGAGGTTGAGAAAATGCGACGCCGGCAGCGCGCCCAGCCCCAATAGTGTGAGCGCCACGGGAATCGACGTTCGCTCCGCAAACGCCTGCACTTCGGCGATAGCGCCGGAAACCAGAATTCCGTGTCCCGCCAAAATCACAGGCCGCTTCGCACCGTGGATCAGCTTCAATGCCCGCTCGTACTCTTCATTCGCGGGAGAAAGATCAGGCCGGTAGCCTCGCATGTGAGGCTCGGCTGCCTCCCAATCGAACTCGGCGGTGCCCTGCTGCGCGTCCTTCGTGATGTCGATGAGGACTGGCCCCGGGCGGCCCGACTTCGCCACATAAAACGCTTCGCGAACGGCGTGCGCCACCTCGCTCGCATGCGTGACGAGATAGTTGTGCTTCGTGATGGGAAGAGTCACACCGGTGATATCCGTTTCCTGAAACGCATCCGAACCGAGCACTTTGCTTCCCACTTGCCCGGTAATACAAACAATCGGCGAGGAATCCATCATTGCGGTGGCGATGCCGGTGACCATGTTCGTGGCGCCAGGGCCCGAAGTGGCGATCGCCACGCCCACTCCGCCAGTGGCGCGCGCGAAACCATCCGCCATATGCGTCGCGCCCTGCTCGTGACGCACCAGGATGTGATGAATCGAACTGTGCTTCAGCGCGTCGTACGCCGGCAGAATGGCGCCGCCAGGGTAGCCGAAAATGGTTTTGACGCCCTCGCGCTCGAGACACTCCCACAGGATCCTCGCGCCGGTCAACTTCGGCTTGCCGTGGTGCTTGTGCTCCGTCATCTTCAACCCCTCGCAAGAAGTGGGCGCGTGTAGGCGCTGCCTCACTCTGAATCACCCAGTTGGCCGGATTCGCAAGGATAAGTCAAATTTCTATTTCTTGCACAATCCATAAACTCTGCTTATGCGCCGCCAACGAGCCGTGGGAGCCCCCGACTTCCAGTCGGGGGAGCAGGGCCTTTAGGCCCTGCGAACCACGGCATCGAAGAATCTGCGGCTTTAGCCGCGGGGTGGCGGCTCTTTGCTCAACTTGCGTAGTAATTACCGTACTTGATACATTGGCGAGCATGATAGGTCGCAAGTCCGCGTTACACTTGGGATTGGGCGTTGTTCTGGCGCTCGCCGGAGCAAAGCTAGCCTCTTCTGCCAGAGCTCAGACATCCCACGACGATTTTCACGACGCCGTCGCACGTGCCGCAAAGCTGTCGACGCTCGCCGAGCCCGGAGCCCCGCCGTTTCATTTGAAACTCACGGCCCAAGACACCAGCAGGGCACATATTCGCGACTACAACGCGGAGATCGAGGTGTGGTGGGCGGCGCTCGATAAATGGCGTCGCACCGTGAAGTCGCCGGTGTTCACTCAGACCGCCATTCAAAATGGCTCCCGCTACTAAGTCCAATTCTGCCGACTATCTTCCATTTTGGCTAGACGAACTGATTCAAGCCTCCACGAATCCAGTTCCGGTGGATGCGCTTGCCAACGCTTCCGCAGACGAAGGCCGCCCCGGCTGCGAGAACTGGGAAGTCGCTCACGGCTCGGGCGATCAAAAGTTCTCGTCGTATGCGTCGGTGTGCTTTAACGGGGATGGCACGGCGCAGCAAATTTTTGCATCGCCTGTCGGAATTATTTTCGGAGTCTACGGGGTTTTTGGAAGCAAGCGCGTTCCTCAGCGAATGGAAGTGTGGGGAGCAGGGGACCTTTCGGACGTGGTCGCAACTCTCGCCGTGGTGGAACCGCTGACCGTGTCGGACGCCGGCACTGGATCGCAAGAATCCAACCTCTTCGATGCATCCCAGGACACAGGTTTCGCCTCACGGGTGCGCTTTGCTTCAGTTCCAGAATCGGCGCTAACGGCGGCGGATGAGCCGCGTCCCCCACTCACGTGGCCCTCGAGTTACACATTTCCGGTAGACGGCGTCGTCGCCATCACTGTGCACATCGATCGCACCGGTAATATCCGCGCAGTTCCTTTCACGATTTCCAAAAATCAGGCGATCAATCACACCGCCATGGCTCAAATCAAGAACTGGAAATTCGAGCCTTATGTTGTCGACGGGTCGCCAGTCCAGGTCGTGACCACGCTCGAGATTCCGTTTCATCTCAAGTACGCCCCGTTAGGAGCAAACGGCAAAGAATTTGAGCCGATCTCGTTCGCAGACCATATAAGGCGGTACCACCTCGCAAGCGACCTGCGCTTCCGAGACGGTGAGCCATTTCACTTGCGCGCAAGTTTTACCACCGTGGGTGGCGAAGCGGGAAAATACGAGGAGGTCTGGCGCTCGCCGGAAGAGTGGATGCGGCGAGTCGTGTTGGGAGGAATCGTTTTGCAAGAAACGCGAGCAGCAGGAACCACAACGACACAGTTCAATGGAGACGATCGCAGTCAATTCGAAATGAAAGCCGTCGCGACAGCAATGCAGGACAGGCTCCCCGATCCTGACAACCCACATATGTTTCAGGAACAAGACTGGGGCAATTCAGCAGTCTCCGCGAGCAATGTCTATCCGAATCAAGATTCGGACTCGAGTGAACCGGTGTTGATCAGGCCTGCACGAGGCGCCGTAAACGCGAGCAATCATCCGACGTCAGGACAAGCTTATTGGTTTGATTCGGACGGTATGCTCCGCGCGAGCTTCGCGGATGGAGAAACAGTGGTCTATTCCAATTTTGAGGCGTGGAATAAGAAGCGCGTGGCGCGCCGCATCGAAGTTTTCCACGGCCCCGTGCCGTCTGCGGAGATCACTATTGATTCCATTGAGCCTCCTGGTTCCGGAGTGCCCGCGCCCGTCGCCATCGAATAGCGGAATCCAACCCGAAAAAGTTGAAGGTCAAGTTGCCGTGAGGCGTCGCGTGTCGAGGCGCGGTTCGGTGAATTGCTGCACTTCGGCGGCGGTCCAGCCAGGGGCCACTTCGCGCAGCGACAAGCCTTCGGGCGTCACGTCGATCACCGCGAGATCGGTGATGATCGTGTGGACGCACTCGACGGCCGTGAGCGGATACGTGCAGCGCTTCACAATTTTCGGCGAGCCGTCTTTCGCGTTGTGCTCCATCGCGACGATCAACCGCCGCGCGCCCACCGCGATATCCATCGCGCCGCCGATGCCGCCTGCGCCTTTCGCGCCGGGCACGCGCCAATTCGCCAGATCGCCGCGTTCAGACACTTGCAAGCCGCCCAGGATGCACACGTCCAGATGGCCGCCCCGCGTCATCACGTGCGCGTCCACCTGCGAGAAAAACGCCGCTCCCGGCACGATCGTGACGGGAACCTTCATCGCGTCGACCAGATCGAAATCCTCCTCGCCGGCCTTCGCGCGCGGGCCCATCCCCAAAATTCCATTTTCGCTGTGAAAATGAACGTTGACGCCCGCCGGAAGGTACGCCGCCACAAGGTTCGGAATTCCCCACCCCAGGTTGACGTACGCGCCGTCCGGCAATTCGCGCGCAGCGCGCGCCGCGATCTGTTCGCGCGTGAGGCGAGCTTTAGACAAATCGCTGCCCCTTTGCCTGGACGATTCGATCGACGAACACCGACGGCGTCACAATCGTCTCCGGGTCAAGCGCGCCGATTTCGACGATCTCTTCCACTTCCACAATCGTGGTCGCCGCCGCCGTCGCCATCACCGGATTGAAATTCCGCGCCGCTTCGCGATACACAAGGTTGCCGAGCCGGTCCGCGCGATGCGCCTTGATGAAAGCGTAGTCCGCGCCGAGCGCTTCCTCGAGGATGTACCGCTTCCCGCGAAAATTCCGCTCTTCCTTGCCGCGCGCCACTTCCGTCCCCACTCCCACCGGCGAGTAAAACGCCGGAATCCCCGCGCCGTACGCGCGCATGCGCTCGCACAAAATTCCTTGCGGCACAAGTTCCAGCTCGATCTCGCCCGCATCGAACTGTTCCTGAAAATATTTCGCGCCCGGCCCCGGAAACGCGGCCACCACGCTGCGAATCTGCCGGTTCTTGAAAAGGATGCCGAGTTCGCCGTCGCCGGTTCCGCAATTGTTGCTGATCACCCGCAGATTGCGCGCGCCCTGCCGCGCCAGCGCCTGAATCAAATTGTTCGGAAATCCCGCGCCGCCGAACCCGCCGAACATGATGCTTGCGCCCTCAGGAATGTCGGCCACGGCAACATCCGTCGAAGGACAAACCTTGTCTTTGCGCACGGTTGGATAGTCAACCTAAAGTGAAACTCTAATCGGTACAGAAAATATTAGAAAAACGTGTAAGTCTCGCACTATCAGCAAAACTTGACCTTCTAATCGGTACTATCTGCATACCTACTGCAAAGCAAAAGCGAAAGGTCTCGCGCGCAGCAATCGCGAGTACCCGCCGCTTAGGCGACTACGGTTCGCTCTTCCACAATCGACCACGTCGTCCGCGCCAAATCCGCAAAAACTTCCAGATCCCGAGTGGCGGCTTCGCCTTCCGGAGTCATCCATGCTGCTTCCATCGCCCCTTTGTCGTCGAAATACAATTCCACCACGCAATCCCATTCCGGCGGTTTGCGTTTCGCGTCCGCGACGGGAAAATTCTGCTTATAGCGCCGAAGCCCGGGAATCTTCTCAGCAAGCGGACCGTGAACGCGCACGAAATAGTCGCGAAATTTCTCGGGCGTCCAATCGGACTTTCGCTTCAGTACAACCACGAATTTCAGCACGAAAATCCGCCTCGGATCGGTTCGAATTCGAAGAAAAATGCCCGGGGTGGGGGTCGAACCCACACGACGCGTTAGCGTCAGGGGATTTTAAGTCCCCCGCGTATGCCATTCCGCCACCCGGGCGGCGTCGTTGCAAGGTTACACCAACCGCGCGCTCGTCGCAGCAGGCGCGCGAGGCTTCCGCCACTCGATAGCTTGCTGCCGCGATTCGCCAAGGCCTTCGATGCCCAGTTCAATCACGTCGCCCGCTTTAATGTACTGCGGCGGCTTCATGCCCAGGCCGACTCCAGCGGGCGTACCCGTGCTGATGACGTCACCCGGAAGCAGCGTCATGAACTCGCTGATGTAGCTGACGAGCGTTGGAACGTCGAAGATCATGTTTGCGGTCGTGCTCTTCTGGCGGAATTCGCCGTTCACCTTCAGCCACATCGCTAGATTCTTCGGATTCGGAATTTCGTCGCGCGTCGCCAGGAACGGCCCCAGTGGCGCGAACGTGTCCGCGCTCTTCCCCTTCACCCATTGCCCGCCCCGTTCGAGCTGAAAACTGCGCTCCGAGTAGTCGTTGTGAAGCGCGTAACCCGCAACGAATTCCATGGCATGCTTCTTTGCGACATAGCGAGCCGTTTTGGCAATGACGACCGCGAGTTCCACTTCCCAATCCACTTTCGTCGCATTCTTGGGGATTACCAACGCATCATTCGGACCCACCAGGGAACTCGTGGCCTTGAAAAATATGACCGGCTCGACCGGAATCGGATTGCCGGTCTCCGCGGCGTGGTCGCGGTAATTCAGCCCGATGCAAATGATTTTGCTAGGTCGCGCCACGGGTGGTCCCCATCGATCGCTCCGTGGCACCCTGGGCACCGCGCCATGCTTTTTGTCGATCCAGGCGGCAAGGCGCGCGACGCCATCGGCCTCGAAAAACTCCTCGTGAAAATCGCGAACGAACCCGGAAACGTTCAAACGCGCGCCGCTATTCAAAAGCAGGCCGGGCTTTTCGTTGCCCGGCTCACCAAAGCGAATCAGTTTCATCTCCGAAGGTCTCCCAGCCTCTCGCATTCTGAAACACCGCCGAAAGCGAGACGTTGCCAATATCCGAAGCATTGTAGGGAATCGAGCATTTTCATCCAAATGATAAAACTCCCCGCGGCTGCGTTAGGCTGCACGCGGGTTCGAAGGCCAGCGACGGGTAACCTGGATACAACATCCCGGGTGCTGGCTCGCCGATTGATTATCGAAAGGTACCTGGCATTACTTTTTAGTTGTGCTGCTTCGCTTGCCGCGTATAGAATCTGGCTTCCCTTTCAGCCTCCAAAGCTGCGGTTCGGAGCAGTCATGCGAAAAAAGCAGCAGTGGAGGAGTTCTGTCGTCAGCGTTGTAATTGCAGAAGCAAGTCAGATGAACTGCCAATTGGTCGAGAGTGCCTTCCGGCCAAAAGGCAAGCACGTGACAATAGTCGGCTGCACGGTCCGCGGGAGAGATGCAGTAGGTCTCCTGAAGGAAAAGCGGCCCGACATAGCGATCGTCAGCGCTCAGTTGCAAGAGGGCGCCCTCGAGGGCTATCGCGTCCTGCGCGAAATTCGCTCGCTGGGCCTCCGGACCCGCGCGATTTTGCTGTTGAATTCGCGCGAGCCGGAGCAAGTCATCGACGCCTTTCGATGCGGAGCTCGCGGCGTGATCTTTCGCGACGAGCCCATCGAGACCCTCGGCAAGTGCATCCACGCCGTCAATCACGGACAAGTGTGGGCCAGCAGCGAGAGCATGCGCGGTTTGCTGGAGGCGCTCGGCCGGACGATGCCGGTTCGCTTCCGCGACACGCGCGGAATCCAACGCCTCTCGAAGCGCGAAGCGGACGTCGTACACCTTGTTGCGGAAGGACTTACCAACAAGGATATCTCTCTTCAACTTGGGTTAAGCGAGCACACCGTCAGGAACTACCTCTTTCACGTGTTCGATAAACTAGGCGTCTCTACGCGTGTCGAACTCGTCCTCTATTGCCTGCAGAACCACCAGAACGGCTCCGGCGAAGATTCGACCGAGAAATCGGTCAGCCGCCTGACCGGATAGTTGCGTGCGGGAGGTCATTTGTCTCTAGTCCGGTTCGACCATTGCCGTGCCGAATAGAGACGAATGACTCGTTGCCTTAGGTGCCTGCGTTAGAGGCAGTTGACCCCAGATTCTTAGCGTGAATTACTGCCGTCAAAGCGATTGGCCCTGGCCGGGGACATTCCATCCCTTGTGCGTTTGAGCACTCCCGAATAGTTTGGCGGTTCACGTGATTATGCAAAGACACGCTATTTTTTCGGCCGAGTTCGATTGCGCACATCAGCGCGCTGGCTCGAATGCCCTGCTGATCGAACGCAGAGCGGCGATTCGATACGTCGTCAGTCTCAACGTCGCACTTCGTTGGACAGATCCGCAAGGGCTGCCGCGGAAAGCGGAAGGGCGGACTCGCGACGTAAGCCCGAAAGGAGCGTACGTCTTGGCATCAGACGGCCCGCCACGCCACGCAAAGGTTCAAATCGAATTCGAACTCTCGCCCGAGGCGCGCGGGCCGCAGGCGCTGCGGCTGGAGGGGCAAGGCTCCGTTTTGCGGGTGGAACCAGCCAATAGTCAAACCGAACACTCCGGCTTCGCCGTCCAACTCCGGCGCACGAGGGTCCTCACTCGATGACTTCGCGCCCAGTTACCCTGGCAACAAGACTTCGCCTACTCTTCTCTTTGACGTTGGCACCGCTGATCTTCCTTGCCACTCCTTCGAAATTGGCTGCCCATCAAGAAGGTTCCACGCAGAGTGTGGACGCAGGGCCCGCGACAACGTCGCAAAGCGGCGGACCGCCTCAGGCTGACCGCCCCGTCCTGCAGCACCGCGACGATCGGTATCGGCTTTGCGCAAGCGACGTGGTAGCGCTCACTTTTCCCCTCACACCGGAGTTCGATCAGACCGTGAATATTCAGCCGGATGGTTTCGCGAGCCTCGCGGGCGTCGGCGATGTTCGCCTGGAGGGCCTCACTACCGCGCAATCCGCGGAGGCGATACGAGCGGCCTACACCAAGGTGCTCCACGACCCGATCGTCACGATCGAACTGAAAACATTCAACAAGCCCTACTTTGTCGTAAACGGGCAGGTTCACCAGCCGGGCAGATACGACCTGCGCGGTTACACCACGGCGACCCAAGCGATTGCCATCGCCGGCGGATTCGAAGATTCGGCGAAACATTCCCAGGTTCTTCTTTTCCGCCGTGTGAACAATGACTGGTACGAGGTGAAGAACCTGAACCTCAAACGCATTATGCAGGGACATGATGTCAACGAAGATCCCGAGATTCGCGCCGGGGATATGCTCGTGGTGCCGCAAAATTTGATTTCAAAAGTGAAGAAGTTCATTCCGAGCACCGGGGTGGGAACGTATTACCAGCTCTACCGATGAGTGACGCCCATTGAATGACGACAGCCAACTTCGGAATCGAAGAATCGAAGATCTTGCGATTCGCGCGAACGGGAACCACGAGTTCCTGCGCGTGACGTTGCGCGATGCCGTAGCGCCGGTCTTTCGGCAGCGCCGGCTGGCATCGATGATTTTTCTGGGAATCTTTCTGGGCGCGCTACTGTCTGGATTATTGATGCCGCGCAAGTACGAAGCGGAGATGAAAATCTTGGTCAACCGGGACAGGGTCGACGCCGTTGTCACGCCCAATCCCGACGTTCCCGTCGTCACAGGCCAGGTGCCGCCTGTCACCGAAGAGGATCTGAATTCTGAGGTGGAACTGCTCAAGAGCCGCGACCTGCTTGAACAAGTAGTAATCGCGTGCGGATTGAATGCAGAAAATGGGCCCGCCTGGCTGCGAAAAATCCAAGGATGGATTGACGGCCTGCGCGGCGCCACGTCCACGAAGGCGACGGTCCTGGCACGGGCGGTCCAGACACTCGACAACCGTCTCATCGTGGATCCGCTGAAAAAAACCACCATAATTCGCGTGACGTATGCCTCGCGCGATCCGGAGCTCTCCGCCCGGGTGTTGAAGACTCTGGCAAGCCTTTACGAGGAAAAGCATGCCGCGGTGCATCGCCCACCGGGAACGTTCAGCTTCTTCGATCTTGAAACCGAGCACTACCGCAACGACCTGGCCGCCTACCAGGCCCGTTTGACCGACTTCAGCGAGCGCAAAGGTCTCCTGGACGCTCCCACCCAAAAGCAGCTCGTTCTCCAGCAGCTCAGCCAGTTCCAGACCGAAATGGATCAAGACCGCGCCGACGCCTACTCCACGCAACTGCGCGCGCTGAAGTTGAGGCAGCAGGAAAGCGCGTCACCCGAACGGCAAACCACCGTAGTGCGAAAAATCGACAACGGCGAGCTGCTCGCGCAGCTCCACAGCACGCTTCTGTCACTCGAACTGAAGCGCAGCGACATGCTGACGAAGTACGCGCCCGACTATCCGCCGGTGCTCGAGCTGCAATCGCAAATTGCGGACGCGAAAGCGGCGATTGCCGAAGCTGCGCGGGCGCCTATCGAGGAAGTGACAACAGATCGCACGCCCGCGCAGGACTGGATGGCAACGGAGCTGTCGAAGGCGGAGACGGACCGAGTTGCACTCGAAGCGAAGGCCGCGGCGACCGCGCGCGTGGTGCGCCACCACCAGGACGTGGCGCAGCAGCTCGATAGCGACGCCGCAGCCCAAGATGACCTGATTCGAAATGTCAAGACCGCCGAGGAAAACTACCTCCTCTATCTTCGCAAGCGTGAAGAGGCGCGAATATCCGACGCGCTGGACCGCGATCGAATCGTCAATGTGAGCATCGCAGAGGCCGCCACCGTGCCGGCTCTGCCCACATTGCATCTCGGCTGGCTCCTCGCGGCGGGCTTGTTTGCCGCCGGAACGGCAAGCGTCGGCGCCGCCTACGCAATCGACCGGATCGATCCATCGTTCCGCACTCCCGATGAACTTGGGCGATATCTCGATTTGCGCGTGCTCGCCTCGATCCCAGAAACCACGGAGAGGCAATAAGCGTGAGTCGACATATGGACACGCTCCAGTCGGACGGCAGTCTCGGCGCAGAACTGCGCGGCCCGAAGGTCCGGCCCTCGCAGCCCAAAACGAACGGTCATCACCGAGAGCCATCAGGAGATGCCGGCGACGAAGTATTGAAACTTGTCCAGCGCGTCTTCATTTTGTCGCGGTCGGCAACGACTCCCAGCGCCGTCGCGTTCTGCGGAGTGAACCGGGGTGCGGGCTGCACCTGGCTATGCGCTCGAGCCGGTGAAGCTCTGGCCGCGCAGGTTTCTGGCAGCGTGTGCCTGCTCGACGCGAACTTGCGCGCGCCTTCGCTGCACGCGCAATTCGGAGTGGAAGTGGGAACTGGATTCGCGGATTTCATGAAGACTTCCCGGCCGGCCTACGATTTCGCCCGGCGAATGCCAGCGCTCAACCTTTGGCTCATCACGGCAGGTGCGGTGGGAAACAAACCGAACGGAGCGCTCAGCCCGTCCAGCTTGCGCTCGCGGTTTCGAGAGCTGCGCGACGAATTCGATTTCGTGCTGGTTGATACGCCCGCAGTCGATTCCTATGCCGACGCGGTGTTGCTGGGCCAGCTCACAGACGGAATCATTCTTGTCGTGGGATCGAATTCCACGCGCCGCGAAACAGCTCTTGATGTGAAGAAGAATTTCCAGGCAGCGCAGGTTCCGCTGCTGGGGGCCGTCTTGAACAAGCGGATGTACCCCATTCCCGAGGCAATTTACAGGAAGATTTGACCCTTCGGGCGAACCAGCGCGGCCGAGCCGCGCAGATACCGAGTGGCTGAGTCCCGGTCCACCCGTGGACCGTAGAGGGCAAAGCCACGACAGGACGCGTGTCGCGTTGGTTCCGGCTTGGGATCTCGGTACCGGAATCAAGGCACACGGGTCCCGTCTCAATACAAAACGAAGTAGCGGGGTCTACAAAAAATGCACACCCTCTCAGTCGAACAGGCCACTCGGTCCAGATTTGGCGCGTACCGCGGCAAGCAAAATTCAGTGGTTCAGTTTTGGCAGCAGTTAAGCCACGTTCGGAAGTCCCCGATCGTCTTGATTGTTGAGGTTGCGCTTGCCGCGCTCTCCTACTCGCTGGCTGTTTTGGCGCTCGCGGAAACGCGAGGCACCACTTGGATTGTCCAGACCCTTCGCGAAACGCTGGGGCTTCTGATCATCTTTCGGTTGGCCGCCGCCGTCGGAGTAGGTCTGTATCGCCGCTCCTTGCGGTATGCCAGCGTCCTTGACCTGATTTTGATTCTCAAGGGCGTCTCGATTAGCGGCGTTCTGTTCTGGGCCGTCATCTGGTGGCAATTCCAGCGCCTTGCAATTCCCGCAGCCGTGTTCCTGATGGACGCCGCCTTCCTGATTCTCTTCTGGAGCGGCCTTCACTTCGGCGGACGCATCGTCCGAGCGCAAGGCGCCGCCGCGCGAAAGGCCGGCAAGCCCGTGGTGATCGTCGGCGCAGGCGACGCCGGCATGCAAGTGCTGAAAGAGCTGGTTCTCGACCCCGCTTCTTCGTATCGTCCCGTCGCAATCGTCGATGACGATCCGGTGAAGTGGAAAAGGTCCGTTTGCGGAGTCCGCGTCGAAGGAAGCACCAGAGACCTGGCCCGAATCGCCGTGCAAAACCGCGCCGGCGAGATCCTGGTTTGCATTCCCAGCGCGACGCGCACGCAGATGCGCGACATCTTGAATGCTTGCCGCGAATCGAAAATCCCGGTGCGGACGCTTCCATCAATTTCCGAGTTGATGGATGGCACCGTCTCCGGCCAGGATCTGCGCCACCCACGAATCGAGGACCTTTTGCAGCGAGAGGAAGTTCAATTCGACGTGCGCGAGACCCAAAAAGTGGTCGGTGGAAAAACGGTGCTCGTAACGGGGGCGGGAGGCAGCATCGGCTCCGAACTCTGCCGGCAAATCGCCGGAGCGAATCCCCGCAAGCTCCTGCTGCTCGACAAATCCGAGAACAGCCTGTTCTACGTTCACCTGGCAATGGCGGAGCGGCTCGGCGCGAGCCGCGTGAAACCTCTTCTTGTGGATTTGGTCTATGCGGACCGCGTGGGGGATGCGTTGCGCGACGCCCTGGGCAACGAAAGCCTCGACATCGTGTTCCACGCGGCCGCGCACAAGCACGTCGGCCTGCTGGAACTGCATCCGCACGAAGCGATTCGCAACAATGTGCTTGGCACGCGCAACATCGCCCAGGCGGCCCTCGAATGCGGCGTGACGCGGTTCGTCAACATCTCCACCGACAAGGCCGTGAGCCCTCAAAACTACATGGGCCTCTCGAAGAAGATCACGGAGCTGTGCATGCAAGAACTTGCCTCGACCACCGATGCGCGGTTCTCGAGCGTCCGTTTCGGCAACGTCGCCGGCAGCACGGGCAGCGTATTGCGCCTCTTCTGGGACCAGATTCGCAAGGGAGCGCCGATTCGCGTCACGGACCCTCGCGCCGCTCGTTACTTCATGTCCGTACCGGAAGCGGTTCATTTGATTCTGCGCGCCGCGGCCCTCGGGACGGGTGGCGAAACGTTCGTTTTCGATATGGGAGAACCGCTGAACATTTATGAGCTGGCTAAGACGATGATGCTTTTCTCGGGACTCCGACCCGACGGAGACCTGTCGATCGAGTTTACCGGCCTCAAGAACGGAGAAAAAGTAAACGAGGAGCTGTGGGAGCGCTGGGAACGGCCGGTGCCAACCGAATGCGAGCGAATCCTGGTGATTCGCAAAGAAAACTCGCGCGGGCGCGGCATCCTGGCGCAGGTCCGCACGATGGAGGAACTCCTCGCTGCGGAGAATCGCAAAGGGCTGCTCGACTTCGTGCACACGATCGTCCCCGAATTCCAGCACTGTCGCCAAGACGGTTTCGAGGAGCCAGCGCAAGACGCCGTCCTCGCCAGCGCGAGCCGCGCGGAGGTCGCGTGAACATTCCACTCTCGAAGCCGGACATCGGCGAACGCGAAATTGATTACGTCGCGCGCGTGCTGCGTTCCGGGAGGCTGAGCCTCGGTCCGGCGCTGACGGAATTCGAAGAAAGATTTGCCGCTTACGTGGGCGCGCGATACGCGGTGGCGACGAGCAGCGGCACGTCGGCTTTGCACCTGTGCGTTAAGGCGCTGGGAATCGGCGCGGGCGATGAAGTTCTAACGAGTTCGTTCAGCTTTGTTGCGTCTGCAAATTGCGTGCTGTACGAAGGCGCGCTGCCCGCTTTTGTGGATATCGATGCCATCACTTTGAATCTCCACCCGGAGAGAATTCGCGAAGCGATCGCCCGCGACTACGTCTGGGATTCCGCCGAAGCACGCCTCGTAAACCGCCGGTCCGGCCGATTATTGAAGGCGATTCTCCCCGTGCACGTCTTCGGTCTGCCGTGCGAAATGGCCGCGATCCTCGATATTGCGCGCACCTTCAATCTTCGCGTGATTGAAGACGCTTGCGAAGCGCTGGGTGCCACGTATCGCGGGCAGGCCGTGGGTAACTTTGGCGACGCGGCGGCGTTCGCGTTTTACCCGAACAAGCAGATGACTACCGCGGAAGGCGGCATGGTGGTCACCAACGATGCGCCGATTGCGGACACTTGCCGCAGCCTGCGCAACCAGGGACGTGACGAAAGCGCGGCATGGTTGCGCCACGCGCGGCTCGGATACAACTATCGGCTCAGCGATCTCCACTGCGCGCTTGGCCTGGCGCAGCTCGAGCGCATCGAAGAACTTCTCGCTGCACGGGAACGCGTGGCTAACTGCTATTCACGCCTGCTGGCCGGAGTTCCTGAGGTTGCCCTGCTGCACGATCCGCCTCAGACTGAGCCACGGACGAAGCGAAGCTGGTTCGTTTACGTGATTCGGCTACTCGGTTCGCTTGCTCCGATCCTGCGCTACGAACTCATCAAAGACCTGCGAAAACGAGGCATCGCCTGCCAGACCTATTTCGAAGCGATCCATCGCCAGCCTTACTTTCGCGAGATCGAACTCGCGCCCCAGCGGGCGCTTCCTTGCACCGATGCGGCTTCCGAAAGCTGCTTGGCGCTGCCGTTCTTTCCCTCAATGAGCGAAGAACAGGTAGCTGAGGTATGCGCCGCCGTTCGCGAAACGCTCGAACACGCGCGTTCGACGCCCGAAAGCAAGCGAGCGCCGTTGGTGAGGTCAGCGATCGCGGGCGATTAATGCCCCGCTTCGAGAATCGAGACAAATCTTGGCTTCCGCTGAGAATTTCCGACAACCGCAAATCGCGCTCGACTCATCGGCGGCTGGCGCCGGTGCGCACGTTTACTCCGTGCCCGCGTGCCCTTTGTGCGGCAGCGCCAACAACGATCTCGCATTTTGCGACGACGGCTGCGCGCTGCGTGTCTGCGACAACTGCGAACTGTTTTTCGTCGATCCGTACCCCTCAAGCGCCTGGCAGCATCAGCAGGTTTCCTCGGGCCGGCACGCCGAAATCGAAATCCTGGACTGCGCGCGCCGCCACGAAGGCGAGCGGCTGTACTACGAGCGGCACTTCGCGTCCATCTCGCAGGAGTGCGCCGATGCCACGTCGTTGCTCGACGTCGGGTGCGGCACAGGACACTTGCTCGAGAGGTTCGCGGGCCGGCCGCGTCTCTATCGCGCGGGCATCGAGTTGAATCCCGAAGCGGCAGAATTCGCCGAACGAGTGGCAGGGTGCGAGATTTTTCGGGTTCCTCTCGAAGAGTTTCGCACCGCTCGCACGTTTGACGTCATCACCATGATCAATGTCTTCTCACACATTCCTTCGTTCGACCCAATGTTCCGTTCGCTTCGCTCGCTCCTCGCGCCGGGCGGAAAACTCATCCTGCGAACCAGCGAAATGAGCCGAAACGTCAGCCGCTGGAACCAAATGCACTGGGGCATCCCAGACGATTTGCACTTTCTGGGACTCCGTACACTGGAATTCATTTGCGCGAAGTACGGTTTCGCAATCGCGCGTCGAATTCGAACCCCATTCGAAGACGAACTTTCCCGCGTGTCGCGCTGGCAGCAGATGGGCCGGAGCCGAGTGCAGAACGCCGTCAAAAAGATCGCGACTCGACTGCCGGGCGCCTTGCGCGGGATTCGGAAAATCTACACGTCGTGCGTGGGCCAGCGGCTGTTCATTTCACTCATCGTCCTGACGCCACTCCCGGCGCGCGAGGTCTCCCGCGAGATCCAATGATGCAAACGAATCCACAATCCAATGGCCGAGGCTCACGGTCCCCGTTTCTCCTGCGGACGATTCGCACCCAGCCACACGTTTACAGCGCGATTTGCAAGGCGCGCCTGCTGTACTCGCGCCGTGTAGCGGGCGCCGGGAGCCGCAGCCTCTACCAGCAGCATCCCCATTTATTTGCGATGAGCGAGTTCGAGTCAGCGCATGTCGAGAGCCTGCGCGAGCACGGTTATGCGCTGATTCCCGGATTCTTCCCGGATGCGATGGTCGACGGAATTTATGCGACCGCGGATCGACTGTTCCGCGATCTCCAAATCGATTTCGAGCGGGCGTACTCCGTTCAGACGGGAAATCGAGCCAGCCTGCAAGGCATGCCCTACGAGGAACTCGCGGCGACGGAAAAAATGATCGCGCTGCGCGATCCGCTCGTGCAGATTCCCGAAATTGTACCCATCGCCTTCCACGAGAGCATTTTGAAAATCGCCGCCAATTTTCTGGGCTATGTTCCCCCGCTGTATCGCGTCACTGTGGTTCGCGACTTTCCTCACAATCGGCCGCTGCACTCCAGCAATTTTCACAAGGACAATGACGAATCCGACTCGCTCCAGATTTTCATTTATCTGGTCGATATCGACGATGCGCATGGGCCGCTCGTCTACGTTCCCGGATCGAATCACTACGACGTGCGGTCTTGCCGGCCGCGCCTTTCGCGCGATCTAGGCCTCGCGGGAAACGACGGGCGCCTAAGCGATGAAGAAGTGGAGCGAGTTTATCCGCGGAATGCGTGGGCGACGCTTCGCACCAAACGCGGAAGCATCGCTGCGATCCACGGCAACGGCATCCACAAAGGCCCGGCTTGGACGCGCCCCGGACCAGAAAACAAGCCGCGCACCGCGATCAAGCTCGACCTTCACGGATGCAAAGCCGGTGTCATACGCGACGCGAAAGAAAACCGGCTACGGCGAGTCGACTTCGAGCGCATGAGCGAACTGCAAAAGCTGTTCGCCCACGCGACGATTATAGAAGGCGAAGCCGCGTTCGCGGCTCACGCGAGCTAGCCGGGAAAGGACAAATCGAGGTGTATCTGAGGGCCACAGCTTCGAGGGCGGCGTCCCTGCTGGCGAGAAACCCCTCGCTCTTCTGCCGCGTCATGCTCGCAAAACTCAACACCACGCGGCGAATGCCGGCTCTCCCCGCCTCGCGGCGCATCAACAACGTCGTCTTCGAGTACGGCCTCGAAAACTACCGCGGCACGGCGCCGATGTATTTCGGCTCCTACGCGCTGCTTGTGATCGACGCGATGAAGCGGTTCCTCAAGCCGGGCGATGTTTTCTTCGATGTGGGAGCCAACATCGGCTACTTGTCCGCGATCGCCGTGGGAATCGTTGGCGTGCGCGGACAGGTTCACGCGTTTGAGCCGGTCCCGGAATATTTCGAAAAGCTCCAGCGGCTGGCCCAATTGAATTCCGAGTATTCGATCGTCACCAACGCGAGCGCCGCCGGAGCCAATCCCGGCACCTGCACAATCTACGTCACGCGCGAACCGGGCCAAAACACACTCGTCCCTTCCTACAAATCGGAGCCAGAGGTCACCGGCACGCTCGACGTCCCCGTCGTCAGGCTCGATTCCTACATCGAGGCAAACCGGATCGAGCGAGTCGCCCTCATAAAGATTGATGCCGAGGGATATGAGTTTCCGATCCTGAAGGGATTGGAGCGCTATTTCGCAAATTCCAGCCACCGCCCCGCAATCATTTGCGAAATCGCCCCCCGAGCATATCCGCTAATGAGCAGCAAGCTGGACGATCTGGCGACGTACATGGCGCGATTCGGCTATGCGGCACGCGACTTGGTCGACGCCGTAAGCCCGATTGATATTTGCGCGATCGAGCACGTCGAAGATGTCCTGTTCCTGCCGGAGGAAGCGTAAATGACTATCGCCCTCCGGTTGCGCCGGCTTGCAACGACGCCTTTTACTCTGGGTTACCGGATTCCGATTCTGGCGGCCTCGTTCTCGGCCAGCTTTGCGCTGTTCGCCATCGTCGATGAGCCGCGCAAGCTCCTGTGTCTCGCTCTCGCTGCCGGTGGCCTCGTCGCGCTCCTGATCTATCCCGAGTTCGCGCTGGCGTTGTACCTGGTAGTGGGAGACGTCAAAGGCGACGACCGCGTCTCCGGGCTTTTGCCCGTCGATCTGACGCTTGCCCTTGCGGCGGTGCTGGTCGCGGGAATCATCCTCAATTTGCTTCGCGGGAAACGCATCGTGGCGATGCCGCCGGTCTACTTTCTGTTCATCGCGCTCACAGTGATGATGGTCGCGAGCCTCAGTTACACGCCGGTCTTCGAGGCGGGGATCGACAAACTGGGGCGCTTCCTGGCCGTCACGGGAATCGCCATTGTCGCCCCGTTTTTTGTGCTGGAGACGCCGCGAACGATGAAGCGTTTCCTTATCGGCGTCGCCGCGGGCGCGTATGCAATCTGTTTGTACTCGCTTTCGCGCCTCGGTGGCTCCGAACGGTTGGTCACGCCGAGCGACAACACGATTGGTCTCGGGCACGTCGCCTGCGCGCTGATCGCCGTGATCTGGTTTGCCGCAATTCCCAAGTTGCCGCTGTCGAAACGGATGCTGACGTATTCCCTGCTCCTCGTCCCCGCCGCCGCGTTGATCGGGTCAGGATCGCGCGGCGCCGCCGTGGCACTGGCGGTCGTAATCGTCGCGAGCCTTTTCTTCTATCGCTGGTTGCTGCTCGATGCCGCCTGTCTTCTCGCCATCGGATTGACTGCGCTGCCGTGGCTCAACATTCCCGCGTCGTCCCTCGACTACCTGGGGACGCTCGTGGCCGGCAAGACTGCCAGCGCTCTATTGGATTTTCGAGGCGAGCTTCTCGACTACGGTTGGAAGCTCCTCGAGCAGCATCCACTGATTGGCGCGGGAATTGGCGGATTCCGTTACTCGTCGCCGAATCCCGGCTCCTACAAGTGGCCGCACAATATTTTCCTCGAGATCGCGTGCGAGTTGGGAATACCGGCGGCGTTGATCGTAATCGCGATATTCGGAAGCGCGATTCGAGAGTCCTGCCGCCAGTTAAAAGACCGGCGGTCTCCCTACTTCACAATTTCGATGATCGCCGCCGCGCTTCTCGTGATCGGCATCGTGAATGCCGTGAATACCGGCGACATCAATTCCGACCGCTCCACATGGCTTTTCATGACTCTGGTATTCGTCATTCGCGGGTATCGAGTGAAGGACGCGGAACGATTCGAGCTCAATTGGCAGCGGATGAGAGCGGCCCACGCGTAACGCGACAAATTGAATGAGCGAAACAGCCACCATTTCGGCGCACGTTGCAGAAATCGAAAACCTCGAAGCGCGTCGGGGCGTGGCGACTCCTGCGATTCGCCTGTGTCACTTCACCACCGTGCACACGAACCTGAAGAGCCGCCCGTTTCATCGCCAATGCCTTCCGCTGTCGCAGGCCGGGATTGAAGTGCGCTACGTTGCCCCCATGTCGCCCAAGTTGATGCCGCGCAAACAGGATGACGCCATCAAATTCATTGCGACGCCGTTTCACAAGAGCCGGCTCCGCCGCGCACTGGCAAATCCCGCGTTACTTCGCGAACTTTTGCGCCAGGACGCAAGCCTCTATCATTTTCAGGATCCCGAGCTTCTGCCGCTGGCTTTCGCGCTCCAAGTCATCTTTCGTAAACGCGTGGTCTACGACGCGTATGAAGATTTCCCTTCGATGGCGCGAAATAGCCGGTCGGTGCCGCGCTCAGTCGCCGCGCTCGCCGGAAAAGTAGTCGAAGGCTTGGAATCGATCGCCGCGCGGTGTCTCGACGGCGTCATCACTGCGGACCCGTTTACGCTTCGCCGCTTCGCTCGCACCGGCAAGAGCCACAAGCTCGTCTTCCACAATTTCCCGAATTTGGACTTCTTTCCCGCTCCGCGGCCCAGGGCAAGGTTATTCGACGTAGTCTACCGAGGAGGTATCTCGGAACGCGCGGGCACATTCGTGTTACTCGACGCCCTGCGATTGCTCGCGGACCGTCAGCGCAGCGCGCGGACGCTCCTGCTCGGATATTTCGACAGCGCCGCAGCTGAAGCCAGAATCCGCGAACGAATTCGCGGCATGGGCCTCGAATCGATTGTCGAGATTCGCGGTCGAATCGACCACGAAGAAATGGCGGCCGCACTGAGCCAGGCCCGCATCGGCGTGTGTCCGCTGCAACCGGTCCCGAAGTTCCTGCTGAATATTCCCGTGAAGGTTTTTGAGTACTGGGCATGCGGCCTTCCTGTAATCGCGAGCGATCTACCTCCCATCCGGCCATATTTCGCGAGCGCTCACGCGGGACTCCTTTTCGATCCGGGAGATGCGAACGACCTGGCTCGTTCCATCGACTGGATGCTCGAGCACCCGGCTCGCGCGGCTCAAATGGGACAGAACGGCCGCGCTGCCGTGGTCGAGCGATTCAACAATTGTGGTGAGGTCCGGAAGTTGCAGCGGTTTTGCGCCGAACTCACGGCGCAACGCGCAGCTCCCAGAAAGTCCACCCATGCTTGAACCGCTCGTGCGCGCCAATCTCCACCGCTGGCAGACCGTCTACGACCGCCTCCCATCTCCCGCTCGCAATCTGGTGACGAGCACGCGCGGGTGGTTTCTCTCGCGGATTCGCTACGCTCCGCAAACGTTCGAAATTCTGCGCGAGTTGCGCGCGCATGAATCCTGGACTTCCGACCAAATCGTCGCCTACCAATTAAACGCGCTGCAGGAAACCATCGAACGCGCCCGCACGACAGTTCCCTTCTATTCCGCCTATCCCGATATCCAACTTCAGTCCCCGAACGACCTGCGTCGCTTGCCAGTCCTGCGGCGCGAAACGGTAAAGCACAACCAGGAGCGCCTCGTCGCCGGCGCCATTCCCAGGCGACAGTTGATTCGCGCAGGAACCACCGGGACCACTGGCTCAAACCTTCAAGTCGCCTACACCGAGGAGGAGGTTCGCGAAAATTGGGCTTTCCTTCTCCGGCAATGGTCGTGGGTCGGAGTCGCACCGCGGGAACCGCGCGTCACGCTGTACGGCTCGCGGATCGTTCCAGCAGATCGCGCCAAGCCTCCCTACTGGACTTACAACGCGCCCGAGCGCCAGGTCCTGATGAGCATCTTCCATCTCTCGGCTCAAACTGCGCCCAACTATCTCGATTTCCTCCGTACGCAGCAGGGAAAAGTGCTTGAGGGATTTCCGTCCGTCTTGGGCATCCTTGCGGACTTCGCGCTGCTCTGCGGCGAACGAATCCCGATGCGCGTCGTCTTCACGAGCGGCGAGCCGCTCTACCCCGAGACGCGGCGAAAAATCGAGCAGGCGTTTCAGGCGCGAGTTTTCGATAGCTACGGCATGACGGAGTTCTGCGGGCTGATTCAGGAATGCGAGCGCGGCACGATGCACCTGATCCCGGATTACGGATTCCTTGAAATTCTCGACGAAAACGACGAGCCCGCCGGACCGGAAGGCGAAGGCCATTTCGTTTGGACCGGCTTCGTCAATTCCGCCATGCCGCTGATCCGCTACCGTATCGGCGATCGAGGGCGCTGGCTCCACGATGGACCCTGCCCGTGCGGGCGAGCCTTCCCGATCGTAGTTCCAACGATCACCCGTGAAAGCGATGTTCTGCACTGTCCCGACGGCCGCCTGTTCTCGCCGCGCGCGCTCAACCAACTCCTAAAGCAGTCGAATTCGCTGCGATTCTGCCAATTCGTTCACGACCAGCGTGCCCGCGTTGTCGTACGCGCGGTGGCAAGCAACGGCCACGCGATGGACGAAATGATGCAGATTCGCGCGGACTTGCAGGAATTGCTCGGGCCAGGGATGGAAGTGACAGCGGGCCTTGCGACGGAGCCGCTGGCAGGGCCGGGCGGCAAAATTCCCCTAATCGTCGATCAGGCGCGCGTCAATCAGACGCGCGTCAATCGGGCCGGCGGCAATCACGCAGCGGTCAACCAGGCGGACCTATGACGGAATCAGCGAAAGAAACGCGGCTCATCGTCAACGCAGACGATTTCGGCATGAGCCGGGGCATCACCGACGGGATCATCGTCGCGCACCGGTACGGGTTCCTCACGAGCACGTCCTTGATCACCAACATGCCCGCGGCTGCTTACGCGATCGCTCGCGGTCACGATTTCCCGAACCTTGGCATCGGTGTTCACCTGAACATCTGCCAGGGGCGGCCGTTCCTGCGCGCCGGCGACGTGCCTACGTTGGTGGACCGAACGGGACGTTTTCACTCGCCCGCAGTGATGGCTCGCAAACTCTGGACCGGGCGCGCCGCGGCACATGAAATCGAAGCCGAATTTCGCGCGCAAATCGGTTGGATGAGGGACCACGGCATCACACCAACACACGCCGATTCCCATCATCACATGCACCTGTATCCTGCTGCAGCGCGGCCGTTCGCGCGCGCCTTGGCGGCGGAAGGCATTCCTTGCATGCGGGCGTCGCGCTGCGCCGTGTGGCCGAAGAATGGCTCCGTCGGCGGGCCGCACGAAGGGAGTGTGCCGCGCCGCCTGCTCGTCGAGGCCTATCGAAGCACCTTGCAGCACACACTTTTCCGGCGATTCGCGTCGCCCGACAGCCGCATCTCCTTCCATTCGAACGACCGCAAGAACCTGACGAATCTTCGCGAGCGCTGGAAAGCAGCCCTCGAAAATCTCCCCGCGGGAACCTTCGAGCTCGCCTGCCATCCGGGCCTGTTCGAACGCGGATTCTCCGAAACGGACGCGATTCGCGCTCAGCGCGAGCAGGAAATGGTGTGGCTCACCGAACGCGAGCTGCGTGAGGTCATCGATAGGCGCGGCATTCGGCTGATCGGTTACAGCGATTTGGCCGCGCGCGTGGAAGTTCCTTACGCAGACACGGAAGTGGCAATCTCATGAGCGCAAGCATAGCCGCGCTTGTCTTTTGGACATGCCTGAGCGTCGTCGCATGGGTCTATTTCGGC
The DNA here is from genome assembly GCA_963737205.1 of uncultured Acidobacteriota bacterium. Taxonomy (GTDB): domain Bacteria; phylum Acidobacteriota; class Terriglobia; order Acidiferrales; family UBA7541; genus Palsa-295. The sequence goes on from CAVTRV010000002.1 coordinate 771,987, forward strand.
TATCCCTTCGCGCTCAAAATAGGTCTGCTCGGTCGGCGCGAACATTTCAAACGCGGAGACAGCGCCCCGTCCATCAGCGTCATCATTCCCGCCCACAACGAGGAATCCGGAATCGAAGCGAAGCTGCGGAACCTGCTTGCGCTCGATTACCCGCGCGAGCGAGTGGAAATTCTTGTAGGCAGCGACGGCTCCTCTGATCGGACCCAAGAGATCGTCGAGAAGTTTGCGGGCGAAGGAGTCGGCCTGATCTCGTTCCCGCAGCAACAGGGAAAAAGCGCCATTCAGAACGGGCTTGTCGCCGTCGCGTCCGGCTCGATACTCGTTTTCACCGACGCGGATTGCTTGCTCCCGCCCGGCGCTTTCCGGTCTCTCATCGAGAATTTCGCCGACGCGCGCGTGGGCCTCGTCACCGCGCGTCCGAAATACACGAACGCTCGCGACACCGCCACGGTTCAGAACGAAGGCCTGTATCTGCGCTACGAAACGTGGCTGCGCAAACAGGAAAGCCAGCGCGGGCTGCTTGCGATGGCTTCGGGGTCGCTGTTTGCCATGAGGCGCTCGCTGTGGCGGCCGCTCGAGCGGAACCTTGGCGATGATTTTGTGCTGCCGCTGCGCATGGCGCGCGCTGGGATGCGAAACGTGTTCGACGAGCGCGTCGCCGCTTCCACGGACCTCAGTCAGAACGATCCCCAAGCGATGCTGCGGCTCAAAGTGCGAGTCATCAGCTAGGATTTTCGAGCGCTTCTCGCCCATCGTGCTCTGCTGAATCCTTTCCGGTACGGAGCGGTCGCGATGGGCCTTTGGTCGCACAAGCTGCTGCGCTGGTTCGTGCCATATTTCTTGCTCGCGCTGCTCGCGAGCAACTTCTTGTTGCTTGATGCGCGGTTCTTCGACATTGCCTTCACGTTGCAGGCCGCCTTCTACGCGCTCGCGGCTGCCGGCTTCATTCTGCGTGACCGCGTGCGCGGGTTTCTGTGGTCTGTGCCGATGTCGTTCTGCATCGTAAATTTTGCCGCGCTGTTTGGCACTCTGAAGTGCCTCTCGGGTCGCACCTCCGGGGTGTGGACACCCCAGCGGGAACCGCGATCCAGCCAGGCGGCGCCGAAGCAGCTGCATCTCCCGGTGAACTCACCATGAAACGCCGCCAGGTATTTCTAAACGCGGTCACCACGCTGGTTCAGGTGATCGGCAACGCCGGAATTCTCTTCTTCCTCTATCGCTTCTTGATCCGCGCGATCGGCTTCGAGCGGCTCGGCATCTGGTCGCTCGTCCTTGCCACGACCTCCGTTGTGACACTCGCGAATCAGGGATTCTCGACGAGCATCGTGAAATTCGTCGCGAAATACGCAGCGCGAGAGAAGCCCGACGACGTCAGCGTGTTGGTCCAGACCGCCGTAATTTCAATTGGCCTGGCTCTTGGCGTCGCGCTGCTCGGACTCTATCCCGCCGCAAAGTGGATTCTGCGGATCCTGTTGCCGCCAGTGACTGTGGGGGAGGCATACGCGATTCTTCCTTTCGCGCTGGCCGCGCTGTGGATCAACGTGGTCGGCGGCATTTTGCAAGCCGGGCTCGCAGGCCATCAATTGATTAGCCACGTCAACTACGTCGAGCTGGGCAGCTCGGCGCCCTATCTCGCGCTCGCTTTCTGGCTCGTGCCGCGGCACGGGTTGCTAGGCCTCGCATACGCGCAGGTCGCGCAGGGCGTCGCCTGTTTTCTCGCGACGTGGCTTCTCTTGAAGCGCCGCGTGCCCGGCCTTCCATTCATTCCGCTTCGATGGAGTCCGCGCCTGTTTCGCGAAGCAATCGGATACGGCGCGCAGTTCCAATTCATCACCGCAACGCAGGCCATGCGCGAGCCTGTCACGAAAGCGCTGCTCACAAAATTCGGCGGATTGGCGATGACCGGCCTCTATGATGTCGCGGCGCGCTGGGTCGTGACATTTCGTGAGTTAATCGTTCAGGCGAACCAGGTCCTGGTGCCGACCGTATCGAGCCTGCAGGAAACCGACCCCGAATCGATTCCGTTTGTGTATCGCGAATCGTACCGTCTAATTTTCTTCCTCGCGATTCCGGCGTTTGCGTTCCTGGTCGTGGTGAGCCCGGTTGTCTCGATGATTTGGATTGGACGCTACGACGAGGTTTTCGTCCGCTTCGTCGGGCTATTGGCGGCGGGATGGCTCGTCAACGTGCTCTGCAACCCGGCGTACGTGATGGATCTTGGAACGGGTGCGTTGCGCTGGGTGTCGGTTGGGTGCGCTGCGACGGCGATTCTGAACGCCGGACTCGGATTTGCGGTGGGCAAGTTTTTCGGCGGTACCGCTGTTGTCGCTGCTTCCGTTCTATCGTTGATCGCGGGATACGCAATTGTGCTCGTTTCCTATCATGTCGAAAACCGTGTTCTCTTCGCGCAACTCCTGCCCCCGGAAAGCGCCGGCATCATCCTCACAAGCTTGTTCGGAGCCGTCATTTTTTTCCCGTTCCTCCGTGCCTCGCAGTCGCATTCGATGTTTTCGCTCAGAACCAGCGCCGGAATCTCGGCGGCGCTGCTGACGATGATCGTCGTGCCGATGTGGATTCATCCCATGCGGAAACGCCTTTTGAATTGGGTGCTGTCGAGGATGCCCGCATGAACTCGCCCATCCAACAGGACCAACAGCACATGAGTCCGCAGAGCCTGGTTCTTTGGGCCTCCCCTGCGAAAGGAACGATTGCGGCGCGGGTAGGCATCGCTGGCGACTTTCTGCCTGCAGGCAAGCTCACTTTTTCGACTCACTGTTCGCCTCACGATAGGTGGCGGGAAATGGCCGGCGGTCTCGCGCCGCACTTCGAAGACGCAGCCATTTCCGTCGTCAATCTGGAAGCCGTCTTGGATTCTTCGGGTCTGGCCGCGCGGCCCGTGTATGGGCTCGGCGACATCGTTTCCGCGCCATCGGCTTGCCTCGACTATCTCGAATCGATTCACGCGAGCATCCTCGGGATCGCGAACAATCACATCTACGATTTCGGAGTGGAGGGCATCGCGCGAACTCGTGAAGCGATTTCGGCACGCGCGATGGTCGCGCTCGGAGTGGGTCGCGACCTGTGCGGCGAGCCCGAAGTTACGGCCTGGCAGGGACCAGAAGGCGTTCGCGTCGGATTCTGGGCCGCGGCCCGCGCCACTTCCGAACCCGCAACCCGCCGTTCGGCCGGCGTCGAACCGGCGACGGTCGCGCGCGGACTCGCAGCGTTCAATCACATGCGCGGGCAAGGCGCGCGCTGCTGCGTCGCGTTGCTCCACGCCGGATGTCTGCGAACAAATTATCCCGACCCAGAGGACGCGGAACTGATGGATCGTCTCGCTGAGATTGGCTTCGACATCGTGGCTGCTTCGCACTCGCACAGAATCAGCGGCGCAAGAATCCTGCAATGCGAAGACGACCGCCAAGCGTTTTGCTTTTATGGCCTAGGCAGCCTTGTTTCCGGATATGTTGCATCTCCCGCTGAGCGCGAGGGTTTGATCGTCGTCGCGGCGCTCGACTCCGCAGGCACTCTCGTTCAGATTGAAGTGAGGCCGGTCGTGCTGGGCGAGAGCGGCTTTGGCGAAATTCCTTCGCCACCCATGCATCACGCAATCCTGGATCGTTTCAGCCGCATCTCCGCCTCGATCTCAGACGGGTCGTACGAGCGCGCGTTCTATCGCGACATGTCAAACGGACTCTTGCGCCTCTACGTTCGCGACGCCGGCAGGGCGTTTCGCCAGTTCGGCGTGCGCGGTCTAGCGCGCAAGGCAGCTCGCGTGAGAATGCGTCACATGAAACGCCTGGTTCATAAGGTGATCGGGTGAGCCGCGTGAACCCGCTCGACGCGGCATCGTTCGTGGCAGCTTTCAGCCTGTCGGTGTTTCTCACTCCGGTGGTTCGCCGCCTTTGCATTCGGTTCGGCATTTTCGACCAGCCCGGACCCTTGAAAATTCACGCACAGCCAATTCCACGTCTCGGAGGCGTCGCCATCGCGCTGGCGATCCTCGGCGCTTGCGTTATCGCGAAGTCCTTCCCCGCAGGCTCAGCCGCGTACTTCCTGGCGGCACTGGCGCTCGTCTGGATGGCAGGGTTGGTTGACGATCTGCGCGGACTCTCGCCCGTTTTCCGCCTTGCCGCGCAAGCCGCTGCAGGATTTTTGCTCTGGCGCGCCGGCTGGCATGTCCCTGGGCTTGGAACTGGCGCCTCCAGCATCTTGGCCACTTGCCTCTTCGTGATTGTCTTCGCGAACGCCTTCAATTTCCTCGATGGCTCCGACGGGCTTGCGGCCGGCGTCGCCGGAATGATTGCCCTCGCATACATCTTCGCGCTTAGTGGAGCGGGCGCCCAATTTCCAAGCGGCGTTGCCTGGAGTCTGTTTGGGGCGTGCACGGGCTTTCTGGTTTTCAATTTTCCGCCCGCAAAAATATTCATGGGAGATTCCGGCAGCACTACGCTGGGATTCACGGTCGCGTTTCTTGCGCTGGCCTTCTGCCGGTCGTCCGGCGGAACAACGCCCTCGCTCGTCTTTCCGCTTTTGGTCGCAGGGCTTCCGCTGTTCGACGCAGGCCTTGCGGTGGTTCGCCGGTTGCGCGACGCAGCCTCACCCTTCTATGGGGATCGCCGCCACTTCTATGATCTATTGTTGGCCCGAGGATGGTCGCCGCGGAAAGTGGCGTTGGTCTCCTACTCGCTCACAGCCGCGATGGCCGCGATTGGATGGATTGGACTTCGATTGGATCCGAAGCGTCTCTGGCTGCTGGCGGCTTTGAGTTTTGCGGCCTTGTTCGTGGCCGCGCTTCGATTAGGCTCGCTGCGCGCCGAACGGCGGGTCCAGCGAATGGAAGCGCAAAACGCGCACACGCAAAGCTGAGAGGTCCTGGAACACCAGGGCCTCTCAACCGGCGCTTGCGATGCGTTTATGGACGTGGGCTCAACGGCAGGTTTTGAGATACCGTTCCGATCGTCGTTCCGATTACATCGCCCGATACGATTAGCTCGACACGGCGGTTCTGTTGCCGTCCCTCCGCGGTGTCATTGGACGCTATGGGTTGGGTCTTGCCGAAACCCTGCGAGGTCATCGATGCCTGCGGAATGCTCTGCTGCGCCAGGTAATCCATCACCGAGCTGGCTCGCTTTTCCGAAAGTTCCTGATTCATGGCGTCGGTGCCAACGCTGTCCGTGTTGCCCTCAATTGCCAACCTGAGATCCGGGTAAGCAAGAACGATTCCGGATATTTTGGCTAGCTTCTCACGGGCCGCTGGGCGAAGCGTGTACTTCCCGGTGTCGAAAAGCACGTCGGAAAGGTTCACCACCAGGCCACGAGCAGTGTCGCGAGTGGTAAGAATGGCGTTGAACTGTTGCAGCAATCGGGCGCGAAGTTCTTCACGATCCTGCACCGCTTGCTGGAGCTGTTGATCGGAAGTCACCGCGGCAGCCTCTGCGTTTCTTTGGCCTTGTTGGGCATCCGCAGCGGCCTGATTGGCGTTAGCGGCGGCTTGGTTGGCATCAGCCGCGGCTGCGCGATTCCGGTCTGATTCCGCTTGGGCATTCTGTTGTTGCAGTTGTGCCGCAGCGGCGGCTTGATTGGCGCTAGCGGCGGCCCGATCGGCCTCCGCTCGCTGGCGGTTGGCATCGGCGCTCGCTGCTTCCGCGTTCATGCGAGCTTGCGCATCTAGATTGGATTGGGCGTTGGCGTCCGCCACTTGCGCGGCTGCCGCGTTCCTGTCGTCGTTCACGCGATTTGCATCGACGGTTTTCACGGCGATTTCCCGTGCGTCATCCGCCGTCTGCACCACTTCGCGCGATTCGGCAATCAGCGCTTTCTTGTCGACATGCCTCATGATCGCCATATCATCGGCCTGCTTCATCTGCCTCACGGCATTCTCGTAGCTGGAGGTTGCGAAGGTCTCAGCTCCGTCCGATTTGGCGATCCGCACCGCATTGCGCGCTTCGAAGAATTCGAGCGGCAGTTTCGCATTCATGATTACGGGGTCAAAATGATAGCCGGTGGGGATGTAGCCGCCCCGGCCGATGAGCTCATACTTCGCGTCCACAGCCTCGCTGGTTCCCACGGTGCCAGGCAGAAGCTCATTTTCCTCGACCACGACGTTGCTGGGGCGCCGCACTGCATAATAGGGTTCTGCGGTCACGATCAACGCGAATGCTTGCAAATCCGTCGTTACGTCCAGCTTGCTGCGGTGATTGTCACCCACTAAAACCTCGCCAAGATTCACGGGACGACCTTCCGGAGAAATCGCCCACAGGACGTAGGTGAGATATTCGCCGCCCAAGGTGGTGGGTTCCGCAAGGCCGCTGAATTCAGCTTCGATTCCCATCGTGCCACGCTTGCTCTCTACTCTTGCTTCACCCGACGCGCCCGGCATCAGGTCGGTACCGCGGAAACCTATTCTTGTTGCGCCACTGCGATGCTCATATTTCACAGCAGGCACCGTGCGGCTAACTACGCTCACTCGGTAGATCGGCGTTTGATTGTTGTCGGACGAAACTGCAGTTTGAGCCTGGACTGTCGTCGATGCGCCCAAACACACGAGGACTGCCAACAGTACTGCTGAAATCTTCACGATGAGTCTCCTTGAAAAGCTGCGAGGCTCAAGTGTCCCTGTTTGTAGCTCTCAATACTGTGCGTTATGGAGCACTTTTGAAAACTACTGTCGGCGCCCACGTGAGGATGGATTCGCACCAAACAAAGCCAAACGCAGGAACGTGGGCGAACTGCTGTGCCGCGACGGTATACCAGCGGTACCGAATCGAACCTGTTTCTGCCGGGAAACTAAACCTAGGTGGGATTCGAGAGAATGGTGCGAACAGCCCGACGGTTGCGTTCCTTCGGGGTCGTCTGCTTCTGGACGTTTCCGATCTGAACCAAGATCTTGCGCAATTTGGCGCGCTCCTCTAGGTCCATGTCGACCACTTCGAACGCCCGCGCTTGCGTATTCGCGTCGCGAACGATCGTTTGCGCCTTAACACTTTGTTTCTGCGCGTTCAACCGGAAGGAAACGATGCTTCCCGGGTGCAGGCTTTGTTCGCACACCGCGACGCCTCCGCCGAGAGTCATTTCAGGAATTTCGGCGATGCAGTTTTCTTTCAGGTTCGTCGTCGTGGCGGACATCGGGCGTTCCAGCCTCATGCGCGGATAGCGGCGCTGCCGAATCGCCGAAGATTCGGGGTCGGCGTCCAGCGGTTCGATCGAGAACTCCGCGATGCTCAGGCCGCTGCGCGGCACGAAACTGCGCACCCATTCCGGATCGATCTTCTCCATGGCCTGAGTCGCTACCAGGCGCAGTTCCGAAGGATTCGCCCAGCGCCACGCCTTGCGCGTTTCCGCAATCTTTCTCAGCACCGCTTCGGCTCCGGCGGTGCGAAGGCGTCCCAGGGCTTCCATGGCCTTCAGGCGCAAATAGGGAGTGCCTTCCTTCGGCACGTCGCCTTCCGCGATTCGCAATAGGCGCATGTCCGCGCCCCGGTCGCCGCACATGCCGATTTCATCCACGGCGAGCGGACGAATCAGCGCATCCAGATGATCGAAGAGACCCAGCAGGAGCCGGCCGCGCTCCGAAGACCCGCTGGACGCGATCTGCCGAACGATTCGGTCATGCGCCGTGCGCTTCCATTCCTGCATGCGCGCCGGCAGCACTTGCTCCACGGACTCAGGGTCCATTCGCACGAGAATGCCGACGGTGTCGATCGCTTCCGTCGAGCTGCCTTCCTTTAGAAGCTTGCGAAGATGATCCAGCGCCTCCGGCCCGAGCTTTTCCATCATCGAAACCAGCACTTCGCAATCTTCGCGGAAACCGGCTCGACTGAAACGCAAAGCGATATGTTGAGATGAAGCCAATGGCAGGCGGCGCAGAAGATCCGAGAGTCCGCTCGGAACTTCACCGCTCCGCAATGCTTCCTCGATGAATTCGGGCAGCCGGTTTTCGATCTGAATTCTGGGACGTAGATTCTTCGCAACGCCCGGCCGCTCGGCCTCGATGTAATCCATCAGCTCGACGGACCGCTGAACGCCCGCAAACGAACGCTTCTTGGCAGCCTCTTGCGAGAAGCGGACAAACGCCGCGCCGACCAGGCTTTGTAGCTCGGGCTCGGTTTCCTCCGCGAGTTGCACGCCGATTTCCCGGATCGTCTCGGCAAAGAGCTTCTCGTCGCTCGCGGCATACACGGAAGCGAGCTCCGCCAGGCCCAGAGCAGTTTGCCGGCGAGGTTCTGGCGATTTGTTCGTGATGCCCTTCGCGTAGTTGCGCAGAACTTTGTCCGCGGCCTCGTTCTCGCCCTTGACGCGTAACGCTTCCACGTATTCGCGAGCCTTGATGGCCGGAACGCACCACGCGTCGTCCGATTCCAGGACGCTCTTTTTCTTGTCTTCCGAAACGTGCGCCCAGAATTGCTGCGCCAGCAAGTCCACGTGCGACTGCACTTCGAGTCCGGCGCGCGTCATTTTCTCTTCGTAGATGCCCAGGATCTTGCGCAGCGAGTCCAGCTCTTGATCCATCTCGTCGAGGAGCTGCCGCACCGTATTCACTTTTACGTCGCCGCGCTCGTAGCTTTCCAGCGCGAAGCGTACCGCAATGTGTTCCGCCAGTTTCAGCAACGTGGGCTTGTCGGAAGACTCGTTGGGCGCCTGCGCTGCCAGCGCAGACAACGCTTGGCTCACGGTGAAGCGTGCGCGGCGCGGCAATGTGGATAGCCGCGACTGAAACGCGTTCGGATCGAGCTTGTCCTTCGCGCCTTCGTTGGTCCTGGCGATCTGCGCCAGAACCTGCAAGATTCCCTGCAGTTCGTCCTCGTGCAATGTCATCAGGCCGGTTTCAACGGCCATCGAACCCGCGCCGGCGCGCGCAGAGCGCGTAGCTCGGATTCCGGATGTCGCACTGCCCCAGCGACCAGCTACTCCCGGGCCGCCTGCGCCGCCGGGACCTTGACCCGCGCCGCCCGGTTTCCCCGGTCCGAAGTTGCCCGCTCCCGGCCCGCCTGGTCCGAATCCACCGGAGCCAGGCCCACCCGCTCCAGGACCGCCGAATCCGGGGCCACCTGCTCCAGGTCCACCCGAGCCAGGTCCACCGGAACCAGGACCGCCGAACCCAGGTCCGCCAAGTCCGGGTCGCCCAACGCCGCCCGAACCGGGCCCACCTACTCCGGGTCCGCCGGGTGCTCCGACGCCAGCCGCAGGGCCGGTCAAGCCAGCTCCGCTCCCCGCGCCACCGCCCGCTCCGCCAGGACCGCCCGAAGCGGCGCCTTCGCCTTTCAGCCAGAATCCGCTCGCGTTCGGGTCGAGCGGCGAACCGCCACCGCTCCCTCCCACAATATTCCAAGTGCCCGCGTCGACTCCCCCGGTGCCAGTGCCCTGCCCGCCGGAACCAGATCCTCCGGGGCCTGGAACGCCTGCGCCGCCTATCACACCAGGGCCCGTCGCTCGACTTCCGCTGGGAGTTCCAAGGCCCGCCGCTGGGCCAGCCAAGCCAGCTCCGCTGCCCGAGCCGCTCCCGCCCGTTCCTCCAGGACCACCCGAAGCTGCGCCCTCGCCCTTAAGCCAGAATCCGCCTGCGTTCGGGTCGAGCGGCGTGCCGCCACCGCTCCCTCCCACAATATTCCATGTGCCGCCTTCAGGACCGACACCACCAGTGCCACCGGCGCCCGTACCACCTGGGCCAGCGCCCACTTGAACGGCCCCGCCTTCGACGGATCCGCCTCCCGGCGAGCCAGACGATCCCGTTCCATAAAATCCAGATGCAGCTCCCCCCGAAGATCCAGTCCAAGCCTCAGAACCTTGACCTCCGGTTCCTGAGTACGTCCCCGGCGCGCCAGGCCCACCGCTGCCAGCGCCTCCGCTTCCCGGACCACCACCTTGACCAGCTCCCGGAGCGTAACCGGATCCAGCACCAGATCCGCCGCCTGGCCCGCCAGGGCCGTAGCCCCAGCCCGAGCCGCTTCCGCCTGGTCCATTGCCCCAACCCGAGCCACTTCCGCCGGATCCACTTCCACCGGATCCGTCGCCCTGGCCAGATCCACCGCCCCCGTCAGGTCCCATGCCGGGACCGCCGGTGCCAGTGCCCTTCTTTCCCTCGGCTGCCATGATCAGCTGCAAAAGTTTCTCAGGATCGTTGAAGATGTCGTCCGATTGACCTGAGGTAAATCCCAGCGTTCGCGCCGCCAGCTGCTGCGCCACAGTGCTCTTCGCCACAGCCGAATCGGCCGGCACAAAACAAACTTCGTTGACGTGAATGTTCGGGTCGCCCTGCAGCGCTTGCTTCAATTGCTCCGCGAGTTGGCCCGGCTTGGCGCCACTGCCGGTGGGAAAACCGCGCACGAATTTCGCGAGGCTCGCTTGCGTAACTTTCGGCGAAAAGTGAATGCTCGCGATGCCCGACGCGGACAGCATTCGCGCGAAGCTTTTCTCAGCCGCCGCGGACTCGATGGGCGTGCCGTCGAGCAGAAGCTGATCGCCCGAAACTGACAGCAACACACCCGCTTCGTTGTCGCCGAGAGCGGTTTTCAATTCCGTCCAGGCGGTTTCATATTGCTTGGCAGTGCGAGGATGGCCAAAGTCGTACATCCGCGCGAACTTCAGCAGAATGTTCAGGCTGCGCACGAATGCACGCGCTGCGGTGGTCCGCTTGTCAGCGTTAATGGCCATATGGGAGTCGGGCGGGACGGCCCGCCGCTCACAACAGGATGAGGCGTCAGGCGTTGTTGGGCAATGGTACGTTGCCTATCGGATACTAACCTCTAGTGCTAGGCTTTTGATGGGCGGAAGGTTCTGGAACTAGGAGCAACGAGATCGTCGGGTAACCCACAATTCTAAGTTATTGATATTAGGAAGGATAGTTAGTGCCCCCAGCTCACGCAGCCTCCCAATGCGCTGCCGCCTTTCCTCGCCCCCTCGCGGCAGCACGCCTACGAACGGAATTTGCGCCGCTCGTGCTGCTAGAGCGTCGTCCACATTGTCGCCGACGTAGACCGTATCGCTCGCGTCGCGCCCATTCAGGATTTTCAGCAGCCCTTCGGGATCAGGTTTGGGGAGTTTCACCTCCTGCACCGTTATGATCCGCTTGAAGAATTCGCGAACTTTGTTTCTGTCCAGCGTGTAGTCGAGTTCCTTCCACACACGCCCCGTGAAGATGGCGAGTTCTGACTTCTTCGCAAGCCGCCGAAGGCTGGCTCGGGACAGCAACCACTTTTCCCGGCGCGCGTTCCCATCGTTGTTCTTGCCCCAGTACAGTTCGACGAACTTCCGCTTCACCTCTTCGTATTCGAAATTGCCGCCCAGCGAACGCACCCACGCCGTCGAGAGCTTCCAGTCGTCGTTGTATCCGGAAATGTTTTTCCATCGATGAAGTTCGGCAGACGTGACGCGCTTGCCCGTGAAGAATCGCACCGTCTCGAGCGTTGTCTTCTGGAATGAGCCGCGCGTATCCACCAGCACGCCGTCGACATCAAAAATGATCACCGAGGGAAATTTCTCAGCTGAGTGAATCTTCAAGAGGGAGATTCGCCGGATTCGCCTGCGGCTTCGGGCAACTCCTCCGCCGCGCCAGATTTGTCGTCGAGGGAATCCGAAGACCACGCTTCGCCGGGCGTCGCAGGAGGCACCGGAACCTCGTTCGCCGTAGAAGTCTCGGCCTCGGGCCCGCTCGCAGGTTCCTCCGCAGGTGCCGCAGGCGCGGTCGGTAACGGTTTTGCGGAGACTTCTTCACTAGGGGAGGCAGCGGGTGCAGCAGCTTTGAACGCCTCCAGCCGCTTTTCGAGAATGTCCGCAAGCAAGTCGATGATGATTTTCGCGCCGCTTCCGTCGGGATCCTTCGCCGGATTGTAAGCGGTGACTTCGATCGCGGCTAGACTCTTCTCTAGCGCGAAAACTTCCAGGGCTTCGCGAACTTCGTCCAGCGTCAAGCCGCCGCCGCCCGGATAGTTCGTCGCCTGAAAATCCGCGATCACGTCGACGTCGAAATGCAGCACGAATTCATGGCCGTTGCTGTGAGTTCGTTCGAGGGCAATTCGCGCCGCCGCTGCCGCGCCCATGCACTTGACGTGTGCGGCGTCATATCGCCGCAGAAACGACAGGTTCAGCGCTTCTGCTTCGCTCGGGTCGATCCGGTCGGTGCCGAAGAGCGCCAGGTCAGGCTCGCGAACCAGTGGCGGCTCTCCCCAGAACCGCACCAGCTCGGCCGCGCCGCGGCCCGTCAGATGCGCCACCACCATTCCGTCCACGCATCCCGACGGCGTAGTGGCCGGCACGTTGATATCGGCATCGCGATCGACGTAGATCATGCTGACGTTACGAAAATAACGCCGCGCTCCAGCCACTGTCGCCAGCGCCACCGAACAATCCCCGCTCACAATCAACGGCAGCGCCCCTGATTTGATCGCTAGCTCCACGCGAGGTTTCAGCGCTTCGAGCGCTGCGATCACGCCGGGCAAGTTTCGCGCGCGCGGACTTTCTTCGTCGAGCTTGTAAAGCTGCGTAGGGTCGTCGCCCAGGTCGGTGACTTCATAGCCGATGGATTTGAGTCGATCGATCAGACCTGCGGTGCGTAAAGCGGAGGGTGCTGCTTCGTGGCCTGCTGACATCGCTGCGGCGCTGGTTGGCACGCCCAGCAAGGCAATCTTGTTCGGTTGGCGGACAACTTTGACCGCCACTCAATCGCTCCTTGGAATCCGCTAAGTACGCCCCAAAAAAAGGTCCGCCCCAAAGACAGAAATCAGCGAGCGTGCCGCGTCAGCCTGACGTTTGATGGGCCGCGAGTTCCGCCGGCAGCGTAAAGCGAACGTCCTCGCGAATCAAGTCCAGGTCGCGCTGGTTCGTAAACCCGAGTTTCGAAAGCCGCTGGCTCACCTGCTCCACCAGAACTTCCGGCGCGGAAGCTCCCGCCGTAAGTCCCAGCGTCGAGACGCCCTCAACCCACGAGGCGTCGATGTCGTTGGCATCCTCGATCAAACGCGAAGCCACGCCGGCGCGCTTCGCCACTTCCACCAGCCGGTTCGAGTTCGAGCTGTTCGCCGAACCCACCACCAGGATCAGCTCCACTTCGTGCGTCAGCGCTTCCACGGCTTCCTGCCGGTTCTGCGTCGCGTAGCAGATGTCGTCAGACGCGGGGCCCACGATCGACGGAAAGCGTTCCCGCAGCCGCGCCACAATTTCCTGCGTGTCGTACAAAGAAAGCGTCGTCTGCGTCAGGAACGCCAGCCGCTCCGGGTCCGGCACCTGCAGCTCGTCCACTTCCGCCACGCTGCCGACCACCACCGTCTGATCCGGCGCTTCACCCGACGTGCCCACAATTTCCTGGTGATCGCGATGGCCGATCAGGATCAGCGTGCGTCCTTCGCGCGCAAACTTCAGCGCTTCCAGATGAACTTTCGTGACCAGCGGACACGTTGCGTCAATCACGCGCAATTGCCGCTCTTGCGCTTCGCCGCGGACTCGCGGCGGCACGCCGTGCGCGCTGAATACCAGCACCGCGCCGATCGGCACTTCTTCAATTGATTCAACGAAGATTGCGCCGCGCCGCCGCAGTTGGTCTACGACGTAACGGTTGTGCACGATTTCGTGATGCACGTAGACGGGCCGCCCATAAGCCTCGAGCGCCAGATCGACGATGTCCACCGCGCGTACCACCCCCGCGCAGAAACCGCGCGGCCGCACGCGCACCAGCGTCTTCGCCCCGTGGTTCGTACCCTTGATGTTCGTCAGCGTCATTTACGCTCCGGAAACTCACTTAGTTTACCTGAAGCGGCGCCTCCTCCGCTACCCGTTCCCGCACTCGCCGTATGCCTTTGCAAACATGCGGGCTGCAAACCTGCAGGCGGCGACGTCGGCGCCGAAAAAGTGTGATTTTGTAGCGATTGATTTTCTGGATGTTGTTGGCGTCCACCGGGTTAGGGATTTGCCTGTGAAATTTGTGTAGCGATTGATTCTTCCACTCTGGGCATTGGCCCCGAAGGGTTTCCCATTTGCCAGTCGGGGTCAAGCTTGTTGGGGGAGATTTCTGCGCCTTTGGCGTCGAGGTGGGTGACGACCAGGCGGCGGGGAGGGTCGGTCCATTTGCCATATTCGTCGATGCAACTGAAGGCGCGGACGGCGCGAATGATTTCGTTGCCCGTGGGTTTGATGACGCTGGATTGTTCCATGAGGAGGCCCAGGGCGAATCGCGCGTTGTGGGCGCGTTTTTTGAAGAGGCCCAGGGCGTGAGCATGGCGGTAAACCACGGTGCGGTGGCCGAGTTTGAATTCGCGGGCCAGTTCGCCGGGGCGAGTCCAGTCGAGAAAAGCCTCCTCGATGGCGTCGCGGTCAGGGTGGTTGCAGATGGCGCATTTGATTTGGTGATATTTGAGGCTGGTTTTGTGGCGGCTGGGAGGGTTTTGCGGCTCGCGTTCCGAGTCTGGGGCTTCGGAGTTGAGCTCGGCTGGTTTAGGATCGGCTCTGTCTGGCGGCATTGTCGTTTTTTGCCGGTCTCCCTGTTTTTGGGTACTGGGACCCGGCCCCCTCTCCTGCTGCTCGATTTGTGCTCACATAAAAACGGCCAACGGTAGCACATTTCTATAGTTAAGTCAATGGTAAATATTTACATGGTCCTGTACGTCACAGAACGCGGGTGGCCAGCGCTGCTCGCCGGTCGGATCGCGGGCTTACCCGCTGGCGATTCCGGGATACCAGGTTTTGTCCTCCTTGGGATTCCAGTCCCGCACACGTTGGCGCACTTCCTCGGCTTTCTCTGCTGTTCGGCCCACCACCTCCGCAACGCCATCGTGACTTATAAAAGCGAAGTAGTCGCCGCTTTCAGGTATGAGGAAAGCATCCCACCCAAACAACACTGGTACCAGGAAGTAGGCATGTGTCTCATACACTTCGTCACCTCCAAAGAGATGCCCAGGACGTTCTTCCAAAGGTGCTTTTTCTCCCGCCGCGAGCCTCATCTGCTCGATGATGACATCCCCGGTTTTTTCAGAGTGATCTCCCCAGATACGCCGTTCCCTGATCCACAGAAGTGCCCCTTCAAAGGGAACGTCTTCCCACGTAGGAATGAGATGGTCAGCGAGGCCGATCAGGCTCGAAGGCTTTTCTTCCAGTCCGAGCGTGAAGCAGGATGAACTTTCCGCGCCGTAGCGAAGATACCGATCAACGGTAACTGTCAACCCACGCGCCTCGCACCAACTCTTCGCTTCTTCTGTCGTGAAAAATTTCACTGGTCACTTCCTAAGGGGCCGGAACAAGGTTTTGCGGCGTGTAGAGTGGTCGAGGAACAACTTCATCGCACGGTGGGAAGCGGCAATACTCTGTCGTCGAGCAAGCCAGCGGCAAAGGCCAGGGCTTGCCGGATGTCCTCGTCATCGAGTTCCGGATATTCGCGCTTCAATTCATTGCGATCTGGATAGACGGCCAGTGCCTCAAGCACGCGACGAACCGTAAGCCGGAGGTCGCGAATGCAAGGCTCCCCGTTCATCCGGGCTGGATCTATTGTGATTCGGTCAATTTTGTCCATGTCGGAACCGCGCTGGCCAGAATCGCTCAACCGACAATATAACACAGGGGCTCCCCATCAACGGCGCGTAAACAGGCGGTTGATCAAGGTAGTCAGTACCTGGACGCAGAACTATAAATTTGAGGGTAAGAAACGCGACACGCAAACCAGCAACGACGATATCGGTGCTCGCTACACGTTCCGCCTCGGCCGCTGGGTCTCCGGCTGATGCAGCCAAACGGCTACCACTACATGCACCTACCCAAGATGCGGTCGATCTGCCGAAGATGGTTCAAGTCGTGTGCCGCTTCCAAGCGGACGAACTCCTCCACCGTTTGCCGTCCGCGTACCTCGTGGACTCCATAGCACTCCGCCCACCGTGCGCGCGGGACCGACTCCAACAGTCGCAGGTTGCTCTCGCGCAGCGCCCGAAAGACCCCTGCCGAAAGGCTCGCATCTTGCAGCGCGTAACCCAAGCGCTCCGCCCATACGTCCTGATCCCACCACGTTAAGGCCACGCCCGGATTCGCCAGCATGTTTCGCAATCGCCACCCCATCGCCAGCTCCGCGTCCGCCAAGTGCGCTACGATCTCGGCGATTGACCACTTTTCAGGTGCAGGACGCCGGATCAACTCCTCGGGCGCGACATCGCGCAGACGCCGATCGAGTTGCGATGGGGTGGCTTGTTGTACTCCGATGGGCTCCTCATCGCCAAGATAGCTTAGGACTCGAGTTCGGTATGCTTCGAACGTCTCTGCCATTGGTCCTCCCTTGAACTTGTTTTTGGCGAACGCTCCGATCGCGAGCTCGAACTCACCCAATGTGAGCCTTACGGTGATGCGCGTCGCCAGCACCGAAACCGGAAAAAACATGGGGCACCGGGCCCTCTCACGAAGAGGGAAAAACTAAGTGCCTCGTGATCCACTCTCCGATTTTCGCTCGAAGAGGCTGCGTGCGAATCTCCAAAGGTCTACGACCAACCTCGACAATGAAGGAGTATTTTGCACAGTTATATTTGGAACCGCTACCGACATTTAGGTGCGCGGCTTCAAACGCTGTTCTGAGTACGACATCTGGGGTAGGATGCCTCGGGTCCGGTTTTTTTGGTTGGCCAACTGTGCAAGTCCTAATGGAAACGCCTTGGTCCATCGCGACGTATACGTTGTAAAAATCGCCCCCGTTCTTTTCTGGGTCACTAGCATCCCAAGGTTTGACAGGCATATCACGAGCATCCCATCCGCCGTTGATCATTGCTCCAGATAACCAGCCTGCATATGCCGTCGCTTCCAAGTCGCTAACATCAGAAAATACGTTAATAGGTCCAGGCGATTCGGAAGCAGAGAGCACTTTCTGTATTGCGTTTGCCTGAGTTCTAGTCAGCGTCCGGGGTACTACATAGGCGTCCATGTCGCTTCGGAGTGTAAACATGGTATCCATTAATTGCCCGATAAGCACTGCCACACCCACACAGGCCATTATCTTCAACGGCATTCTGACTGGTATTTTGCTTACAATTCCCTGTGTCCGCTGTCGTATCAACATGATGAGACCGCTCAATCCGAAAATCGTGTAAAAAAGTCCCCATCCAATGGATTGAAAGAAAATAAACGGACCGGTTGCGAACAACGCACCGAATATGGTGAGCAAAACCCAAAATTGGCGCTCTTCGGAGTCCATAGGCGATTAGACCACGGTATTGTTGTCCGTTTTTCGTACCCCGTCAAATACTGACGGAGATGCACAAAAAGGCCGCAACCTGTCGGGTGCCCCAGGCTTTCCTTCTTGAACTTGTTTTTGGCGAACACTCTGATCGCAAGCTCGAACTCACCCAATTAATCGGGCCCAACAGTTCCACGGGCGCGTGCCCCATCGCTCCGGTTTTGGGAGCGTGGGTCTTCCGACCCCTCGGAATTGGCATTGACACCGACGCGCCACCGGCGCCATACCATCCCAGTCGCCGCCCCATGCGAGGAATCATTCCATGACTCGCGGTCTCGTGTCGAATAAAGGCAAAGACCCACGAGTTGGATTCGTTGGTCTCGGTTGCTGGTTGATGTGAGCCTTACGGTGATGCGCGTCGCCAATACCAAGAGCAGAAAAAAAGACGGGGCACCCGGCGAATCTTATTTAGCAGGGCGTCGATGCCGCGCCCAGCCCTGAATTGTTCCCAAGGCAAGTAAACCCAGGCTGCCAGTGATCGCCAAGTACGACAGGACTACGTATCGAACTCCCGCTTCGCGTCTAATTGCTTCTCCCACAAAAGGGTCATTCAGTTCTTCAGCGTGGGCAATCCCTAAGAGAATTATCAACGGGAGAATCACGAGAGCCGTCATCGGCCACTTCCGGCACAGCAACATCCCCACGAGGCCCAATCCCAAGAAGACCGCGAGTACCTGCCAGAGTGGCCATTCTTTATCCATCACCTCGAAGGCGAACGCACTGAGCATATAGCGTCTCCGCTATCCAGTTTAGACCAAAGAAATGGACGACAAGCGGTTGGGAAATGAAAGAACGAACCGGATAGCAAACACCTCGGTTCTCACCGTCTTGTGACGCTTTTCGGAGGTCAGCGGTAATCGGACAGCTGCACCAAGTTTCCGGCTACGCGACTTATCGGGAGTTGACCCGAAATCGACGGGTTGGCACGAGGGAACGCGGTCCCCGTGAATCTTTTTCGTTGGTCTCCCCGTATAGCCTATTATCCAAACCTTGGCGGGATTCCCCTCTCATAATGGGAAAAGGAATCCTGGTACCCGGGTGGGAGCGCAACTCAGAACCTGCATTGCTTTTCCGTAGGAGGTTGATATGCATGACACGAAGGAGCGGTTGTCTCTATTCTGGATCTTCGCGTTACTAAACTACCTGTATGCGGACGTGCTTGCTCTGTTCGCTTACGTTGGCTCGCCGAATACAGCCCCACATCTCCCACAATGGGCTCTGCTGGGTTCAGCGGTCTTGATGGAAATACCCATCGCCATGATTGTGGCGTGTCGGCTACTTCCGTTTAGAGCGAACCGGCTGACGAATATCATCGCGGGTGTCATTATGACCCTTGTAAACGGTTTCCTCACCTTCGTTCTGCCTCTGACTAACAGTGCCTTTCGGGACCCCGTTTATCCGGCGTACGTGTTCTTCGCGACGATCGAAACTGTGTGCACCTCGGTCGTCATCTGGCAGGCGTGGATTTGGTCAGCGTTGAAGCCAGGAGTCAGTTCGGACCGGGCCGTCGGCAACCCGGAACTAGTCGCCTAGCTGCGTACGGTGTGACCAGGAGAATTGCCAAATGAAGCAAAGCCTCTTGCTGACCATCACGTCTCTGCTCTCGATCCTCTTCATGACGCTTCACCTGACGAGCGATACCATCCACGCCAGGGTCGGGACGCCCGAGGCAGGGGGCTCAACCCTCGTTGCGGTGCCCATCCTGGTCATCTGGCTCTACGGAACGCTGTTGCTCGCCGAACGGCGGTCGGGGTACATCATCATGCTCGTCGGGTCACTCCTTGCGTTGGCCATGCCCGTCTTCCACGTGGTGGGAGCGGAAGGCGTTTTTCGCGGCCAGATCGCCAAGTCCAGCCCAGCCTTCTTGTTCGTCTGGACGCTTCACGCGCTCGGCGTGACTGGGATGTTCTCCCTCATTCTCTCGGTGCGCGGACTGTGGAGCCTGCGACGGACAACTCCTGATTAACGCCGAAACCGGACGTTTCCCGCAAACTTTGTCCTGCGTCAACTAGGAGTCCGCGCAAGAAGGAAGAAGCGCGGTACCGAAAAGGCTCGGCCGCCCGCCCGATCTCGGCCTCGACATGCTCTACCTCCCAAGAAGACCACAATTTTGAAATTGCGAAAGTGTGCATAAATGTACAGTCACGCCGAACCGTCATTCCTAAAATAATCCTGCTAAACGTCGCGCGAAAGGGGTACCGATGGCAAGCAAGGGAATGAACCAGAGCGATCCAGCCACGGCAAGGGAGCCTCGGCTGAAAGCGGCGGACCCCTATGAGGACATTTTCGAAATGCTCGAACGAGATACGAAAACGTGGCAGCAAGCTGCGCTCGACTGCGAACGCGCCGCCGCCTACTTTCCGTCCGGTGAGAAGGAAGACCGGGAATGGCGGCTCTTGAGTGCTGTGTACCGCGAGCGAGCCGATGTAAACGCGCGCCTCATCGAGCGATTGCGTCGAGATGTTTCAGCCGAGATCTGGCCCAATTTTGCCGCATAGTCGATGCGGAGTGCGGCACTCCGAACCGCAAGCTCAACTGCAAAGGCCACGGCAAATCAACTTGCGCGTTAACTATGAGTGTGCGTAAGGAGGAAGAATCGCGGTACCGAAAAGGGTTCGGCCGCCCGCCTACCCGTAGGTCTTTCAATGAAATTCAAATTCTGGAGGGATGGCCGCAGGCGGCGGAGGAGGAGATTGCCGCTGCGGCCCTATTTCTCGTACGCGGGCAAGCCAGCGCGATTACTGCGCAGACTCCGAACGTGGATGGCGGAACGGCTTTCGGCTGACTTCTTCCAGCGACGCGTAGCCGCGCCGCGCGGAATCCGCGATGACGCGGACGCCCGTTTCGGTCCAATCCAGGCCTCGCTCGCTGATCGCGCCGATCACGTAGAACAGACCGGCAAATCCCAGCAAAACCGCGAAGCCAAGCCCAAACAGCAGCTCGGCGGCGACCAGTTCGCGCACGAAATACATCTGGAAAACGAAGGCAACGGCCACAATCGCCAGCATGCCCCTGCGAATCCGCAGCTTCTCGCCTAGTTTGCTCATCAAGTTTTTGAAATTCCCCGGAACCGTTTTCATGGATTCTCGCCTGACCTCGCTCCATTTGATGCAACCAGCAAACCAAAGGGGTCAACCCGCAAGTGACTGAAATCCGAGGAGATGTGAATTTCGCAGAATGAGATAGAGGAAAACAGTTTCCAAAGGAAGGAACGGCGCTCTCGCGAATTGCACACATTCGCGACAGACTTTTTTTGTCTACATCAGAGTCTGTATTTCGATTTTGATTCGCGTGATCGCGCTCGCGAATTTCTTCTAGCGCCCGCGCCAGGTCGAAAACGGAGAAAGGCTTAACACAGAGGACACAGAGAAAAAGCTGGAGGGCACGGAGAAGCTGCGATGGATGAGAAGCAATCTCGATGCGGGAATTTCAATTGGCTCTGCTGAGATTCTGGGTCCGCGGCCTCCAAAAGCGAAAAGCAGATCCCTCACCCCGCACAAACCGCGGGGATTCGGGATGACAAAGTGGTGTTCCAGGGTGGTTTTGAATCAGCGGCCTTCAAACGGGTAGCGGTCCTGCGCCAGCACCGCGTCCGCAACGCGGCGCCGAATCGAAATCGTGTCGAGCGGCGCGTGCTTCGCGAATCTTCGCAGAACCGCGAGTTGGGTCGTCAGCGTATCGCCATCGACCGTGGCCGCCAGCGCCGTGCGAGCCTCTTTTTCCGCGCGGTCCATCGCATCGTAAATAAAAGCCCGCGCGGCATCCACCATCACGCTCGCCGATTCGCCTCTCTTGGCCGACGATTTCTGCGCGCGCCGCAACGACGATTCCATCGCGTAAACATCCATCGCGATATTCGCCAGCGAGGCCACAATTTCCTGATGATCGGCCAGATGTTCGCGGTACTTCTGCACAGCCGTTCCGGCGGCAAGCAAAAACACCTTCTTCGCCTGCGCGAGCGATCGCTCCTCTTCGGCAAACGCGCCGGTGGCCGCTTCTTCGAACGAGGGGCCGGCAAGAACTTCGTCCGCCAGCTTCATCGCCGCCGGAATCAGCGGCACAATGCCCGCCATGGCGCGCTTCATCAGCATCTGGATGATCAGCATGCGGTTGATTTCGTTGGTGCCCTCGAAAATGCGGTTGACGCGGCTATCGCGGTACGCGCGCGCGACCGGATAGTCTTCATGGAAGCCGTACCCGCCGAAGATCTGCACGCCCTCGTCGACGCAGTAATCCACGGTTTCGCTGCCGACCACTTTGCTGATCGAGCTTTCGATCGCGTATTCCTCCAGCACTTGCATCGCCTGCTGCGTCTTGTCCCCGCCGGCCTGCGGTTCCGAAACTGCCGCAGAAATAATGCCCGCCGAGCGGTAAATCATCGATTCGACGGCGTAAATCCGAATCGCCATCTCGCCAATCTTCGCCTTGATCAGGCCGAACTCCGCGATTGGTTTGCCGAATGCCGTGCGCTCCTTGGCATATTTCGACGAAGCTGCCAGGACGTTCTTGGCCCCGCCGAGGCAATAGGCGCCGAGCGAGAAGCGCCCCACGTTGAGCGTATTGAATGCGACGATGTGCCCGCGGCCGATTTCGTGCAGCAGGTTTTCCTTCGGCACCGGGGCGTTCTCGAAGAAAATCGGCACCGTCGAGCTGCCCTTGATCCCCATCTTTTTTTCTTCGGCGCCGACGGAAAAACCAGGAGTGCCGCGCTCCACGATGAAGCAGGAAAATTTCTCGCCATCTACCTTCGCGAACACAATGTAAATATCCGCGAAGCCGCCGTTCGTGATCCACATCTTCTGGCCGTTCAAAATCCAATTCTTTCCGTCCGGCGACAACACCGCTCGCGTTCGCGCGGCCAAAGCATCGGACCCAGCCTGCGGTTCCGACAGGCAATAACAGGAAAGTTTTTCTCCCGTCGCGATCTTCGGGAGATATTTCTTCTTTTGCTCCTCGGTGCCGAAATAGACGATCGGAATCGTCCCGATTCCCGCGTGGCCGCCGTGCGACACCGCGAACGACGCGTAGCCGGCCAGCTTTTCGGCCAGGATCGTCGCGGAAACTTTGTCCAGCCCCGATCCGCCGTATTCTTCAGGAATCGCGCCGCCCAGGAGACCGATTTCGCCCGCGCTCTTCAGCATCCGGGCCATCAGCCCTTCTTTGTGTAGCTCGAGCTCCGCGACGTTCGGCAGGACTTCTTTCGTCACGAATTCTTCGGCCGTTTGGCCGATCAGCCGCTGATCGTCGGTAAGGTCGGCGGGAGTAAAAACATCTTCCGGGCTGACGTTCGTAATCAGGAACGCGCCGCCTCGATTCAGCGATTGCGCTACAGGAGTGGTCGCCATGGCCTGCCTCGCTTTCTCATCCGTCCCAACGATTCATTCTGTCGTCGATTCAAACTCGCTGCGATCGCGGCAATTCACTCAACCTCAGCCCGCCTCAGCTACTGCGCGAATCGATTCCACGTAGTCCTGCGGCAAACCATGCTCCGCCGCGCCATCGAGAATCGTCTTCAAATAATGCGCCGCCGGGTGCGAGACCTTTTTCCACTTTCGTGGCAATGAACGCTTCCGCCGCAACGGGCCGGCCATCGCGATCCTTCACATTCACTTGAATTCGACGATAGTGAACGGGCGCGCCTTCGAAACGATCGAGATTGCGAAACGCCGATTCGTTAATTTTGTAGAGGACGCCTTCTACGGCCTTCCCAGCCGCGGGCCGGACGTTCGCGCCGGCCGTGCCGCCGCGGACTTTCTTGTTGAACGCGAGCTCGTAGTTCTCAAGCCGTCCCGGACGCTCTTCCAGAATTTCGCCTGCGCGCGAGCGCATCTGTGCCCGATTCATGTTGCTGGCGTAAGCGAAGTACCAGGCTGTGGTCGCCATAAGGTTCCAATGTGCTGTGAGTCTGTGCCTAACCGAGGAATCTTCATCTTACCGGGAAGCAGCGGCAAAGAGCAACCGCCGGGCGCGACACGATGGCGAATCAAGTATGCCCCAGCCCAACGGTCTCGCTTGGCTTACAATCGAGGGCGCCGGCGAACGCGAATCCTTTCGTAGCGAGGAGACAACATGGCACATCCCGTGGTTCATTTCGAAGTGGGCTGCAAAGACAGCGCGAAAACGCAGCAGTTCTACACGAGTCTCTTCGGCTGGAAAATCCAGCAGGCCGGCCCAGCCGCGATGATCGACGCGGGCGGTGGACCCACCGGCCACATCACCGAGCTCGGGCACGAGCCTTATCACTACACGATTTTCTACGTCGAGGTCGAGGACGTGCAGGCGTACCTGGACAAGGCCCAATCGCTCGGCGGCAAGACTCTGGTGCCGCCCGTCTCGATTCCCACCGGGACGTTTGCCTGGATGGCGGATCCCGAGGGAAATACGATCGGTCTGTGGAAGCCAGCTGCAAAGTAATATTTCAGCCGGCCGCAAGACACAATCTCAGGAGGAACTGCTCATGCGAAGAATCATCACAGTGTGCGGATTGGTCCTTGTACTTGCAGTCTTTTGCCGGACGGTAGTGCGCGCGCAGCAATCGTCAACCGAGAAACCGGCGTCCGCGCCTGCCGCAATGCAAGCGCCGACGCCTGGCCCGGAAATGGATCACCTGAAATTTCTCATCGGAACGTGGGACGTGCAGGGCGAGTATTTGAAAACTCCGCTCACCGGCGAAGGCGGAAAGCAAACGGGTTGGTACAAGGCGCAACTGGGGCCCGGCGGCTTTTCGATCATCGCCGATTTCGAGGACGAGAGTCCTTTAGGCAAGGAGATAGGACACGAGTTGTTCGCGTGGGACCCGGCTTCGAGCGGCTACACCACGGCTACTGTCGGCAACTTTCCGGGATTGATCGTTGGCAAAGCACAGTGGGAAGGCAACAACCTGGTAACGGAGCTCGACTTCAAGATGGGAGACGTCGTAATCCACAATCGAGCCCTTTACTCCCGCACTGGAGAAAAAACTTTTCACCTTGAGGAGTCGTACAAAATGGGCGACGCGCCGTATCAGCTGATGTGGAAAGCCGACGCGACGAAAAAGTGACCGCAAGCTTTACTGCGCGTCCGGAGCTTTGGCATTTGCGTTGCCGTTCAGGTAGCGGTCGAACCAGTAGACCTGCCAATTGAGGCTCTCCACCAGATGTTTAGGCTCGCCGGTGCGCGTGAGGTTGTGATTCTCTCGCGGGAAAAACACCAACTCCGACGGAACACCATAGTGTTGCAATGCGCGGAACCATTGTTCGTCTTGCTCAATGGGAACGCGAAAGTCCATGTCGGAGTGGAGAATCAGGGTCGGCGTCCGGACGTTGCGAGCATACTTCAGCGGCGATGCGTCCCAGTATTGATCGAGGTCATCGTAGACGAAGCCTTTGAAATACTCTTCGTGACCGAAAGGAAAGTCGCGCGTACCTTCGTCGCTCACGAAATTAGATATGGCGCGCAGAGTCACTGCCGCTTTGAAGCGGTTGGTATGTGAAACGATCCAGTTGGTCATGTAGCCGCCGTAACTTCCGCCGGTGACGCCAAGATTGCTGGCATCGATCCAGGGATATTGCTTTAGCGCGGCATCCACCCCGGCCATGATGTCCTGATAATCCATGCCGCCCCAGTTGTTGATTTCGCCACGCTCGAATTTTTCGCCGTAGCCGGTTGAGCCTCGCGGATTGCAGAAGAAGACGGCCCAACCCTTCGCGGCATAAACCTGGAATTCGTGGTACCAGTCGACGCCAAACATGCCTTCCGGGCCGCCATGGATCACCAGCACCATCGGATATTTTTTGCCGGGCTGCCAGCCAAACGGTTTGACGAAGAATCCGTCCACGGCCCAGCCGTCCGTGCTCTTGTACGGCAGACGCTCGACCGGCTGAAGTTCGAGTTGCGACCAAAGGTCGCTGTTGACATGTGTTAACTGCTTTTCGCCCGTGCCATTCAAGTGGGCGATGAAAAGTTCATCTGGATGCTGAAAATCGCTCGCGAGGTAGACCATTTCCGCGGCGCTTTCGTTCACGTCGAAAGCGTGCACGCCACGCTCGCCGGAAGTGAGCGCCGAGAAACTGCCCGCCGCTGTATCAGCGCGAAAGATCTGTGTCTCGCCCTTGATGCCTGCGGCAAAAAACGCCGAATTAGGCGCCGGCCAGCTCAGCTCTGTAGGAATCAAATCGAGATTCGTGACGGCAAGGCGTGAGGGTACACCCCCGGAAGAATCCGCCACGTACAATTTGGGGAATTGATGCCGAGCAGTCTGGCCGGTAAAGAGAATCTGTTTGCCGTCGGGCGCCCATCGCGGACTCTCGTCTTGGAAGAGATGATCGGAAATTTTCGTGAGCGAACCGCCGTTCGCCGGAATCGTCCAGACGTCGGTGTTGTCGCTGTCGTCGTACGTTTTGCCGGTCCGGTCGGATACAAAAGCGATTCGTGTGCCGTCCGGGGACCACTGTGGATCCGTGTCGTTCCAGTCCTGACCCTCGGTGATTTGCTTTGCCTCTCCGGTCGATACGTTAATCACCCACAGATGCCGCCGTTTGTCGTCAAACCATCCCGAGTCATTGAATTTGTACCGCATGTGCGTGTAGTGCCGGACGTCGCTCTTCCGGTCCGCAGGAGCGATGGCGTCGCTCGGCCCAGAAGAACTCACCACGGCGATACGCGTGCCGTCCGGAGACCATTCATAACTCTCGACGCCGTTCTTCAGTTTCGTCAGGGCAATGCCCTCGCCGCCTTCCATGGAGAGGAGGAAGATTTGCATTTTGGGAGAATCGCCAGCCGAGGACTCAGGATTGCGGGCTGATAGGACCGCAAGCGTTCTTCCGTCGGGACTCCAGCGGGGAGAGCGGGAGCTAAATCCCTCGGCGCTCACCCTTCGGGGTGCTGCGGAACCATCTGCCGGCACGAGCCAGACGGAAGATTCGCGACGGTTCTTCTTTTGATCGATCGTGGTGAGAACGTACGCGACACGCTTTCCATCCGGCGAGAGATGCGGATCGCCGATGAACCTAAACGAGAGATAGTCTTCGGGTGTGATGCCGCGTTTGTTTTGGGCGTGCAAAAAAGAGGCTGAATTGGTGAACAGCAGGCAGAGACAGGCTAAGGCAAGTGTCAGGCGGTGTTTTCTCATGGCGCGGAGACTCTAGCACACGAAGCCCGCCTCCGTAGCCTTCACCTTCTGAGCCCATGAGTTTTGGATTTACGCTACGCGCTCCAGAATTCCCGCGGCGCCCATGCCGCCTCCGACGCACATCGTCACCAGACCATAACGCGCGTTGCGCCGCTCGAGTTCGCGCAAAATCGTGGCAGTAAGCTTCGCGCCGGTGCAACCCAGCGGGTGTCCCAGCGCGATCGCTCCGCCGTTCACATTCACTCGCGACGGATCGAGCCCGGCGAGCTTGATCACACTTAGCGACTGTGCCGCGAAGGCTTCGTTCAATTCGATCACGTCGATCTGATCGAGAGTCAGCCCCGCAATCTTCAGCGCCTTTGGAATCGCGTACACGGGACCGACGCCCATCTCTTCCGGCGGACACCCTGCCGTGGCAAACGCGATAAATCGCGCCAGCGGCTTCAACCCGAGCGCGCGCGCCCGCTCCGCACTCATCACCACAGCGGCGGCCGCTCCATCGCTCATCTGCGAGCTGTTCCCTGCCGTCACCGTGCCGTGCACGTGAAATGCGGGCTTGAGTTTCGCCAGCGCTTCCATGGAAGTATCAGCGCGCGGCCCTTCATCCGTCTCGAACTTCAGGCTCACCGTTTTCGGCCGCGAACCGTTCGCACTTCCGTTCGAACCTCCGTTCGCGCTTGCTTCAAGAACGTCGTAGCTGACATCGACCGGAACGATTTCGTCCTTGAATTTCCCCGCGGCGATCGCGGCAAGTGCTTTCTGGTGGCTCGCCAGTGAAAACTCGTCGGCCTGCTCGCGCGTGATTCCATATTTCTTGGCGAGATTTTCCGCAGTGAGCCCCATTCCAAGGTAGGCGTCCGGGTAGTGATCCATCAGCCAGGGATTCGGCGCAATCTTGTTTCCGCCCATCGGCACCATGCTCATCGATTCGGTGCCGCCGGCTACGGCGACGTCGCCCTGCCCAGCCATGATTCGTTCCGCAGCCAGCGCGATCGCCTGCAAGCCGGACGAGCAGAAGCGGTTGATCGTCATCGCGGAGGCATCAACGGGCAATCCCGCTCGCAACGCGGCGATCCGCGCGACGTTCATTCCCTGCTCCGCTTCCGGCATCGCGCAACCCAGAATCACGTCCTCAATTTCCTTCGGGTCGAGGCCTTTCGCGCGGGCTACCGCTTCCCGGATCGCGGCCGCGGCCAGGTCGTCCGGGCGCGTCGTCCGCAAAGTTCCTTTGGGCGCTTTTCCCACCGGCGTTCGCACGGAACTCACAATTACCGCTTCTCGCATAAGTCACCTCAAATCAACACAGACGCCCGCAATTTTCGCCTGGATCAGCTTTAACTCGGAGTTATTGGATGCCACCAGGCAGAAAAAAGCAACAGCAAGGGATCGCTTGGTAGTGACTCATTTTGGCGTTTCGTCCGATAGGGATGAAATTGTTCTGAAATAGCCAAAGTGCCTGAGGATGGAATCTATTTCGGGCTGGTCAACTACCGGGTCGCGGTCGTTTGGCTGAACTTCGATGAGATGGCGCAGCTTCGGAATCGGAAATACTTTTTCGCTGCGGTGGGCCAATACTGCGAATTCTATTTCGCCCGTGTTCCAAAACCAACGAGGGTTATATCGCGTTTCTTAAATTCAGGAAGCTCAAGAACCTCACTGAGACGCATGCGCAGCACGCGCGAGAACCTTCAATCTGCTTTCGGGAACCGGAACTATCTGCACTGATCGTGGAATACTGATGTGCAGTATCCGAGGTTCTAGCTCGACGCTTTTGCCGTCTGCGAACTCATCCCAGAAATTTTGCGGTGCCTTTGTCACAAGATTTGCAAATTGCTGGGTCGCCAGTGCAAGCTCGATGGTTGCTTTTACAAGACGGTCTAGTTTTAGCGAAGCCTTTTCACAGGTCTCTCCCGTGGCAACCAAGTCTAGATCTAAACAATGTGCGACATGCTTGCCAGCCGACTCGGTCAGGAGATAGTGCAGAAGGTCAAGATGGGGCAGAGACACCAACTCTAACTGTAACTCCTTTATAGCAATCTCGGTCATGGCTGGACTCTCCCACGCATTAGAGTAAGACGTGCGTCGCTCCACATAGGGTTGTACCCAAGGATTGTGAGCAATCTGCTTGCCTTTTCCTAATACAGAAGTTTCCGGAGCCCCAGAGGTAATCATCCCGTATTGACGCAAGTTTGTCTCATGAAGCCATGCCTGTGTCAACAATCGGTTACGCCGCTGCTCGGTTCCTGTTATGCAGCACTGACACGACTTCTTGGATGCTCCACACGTGATCCGCGATTCGGGCTTCCATTGCTGGAGTGACGCGAAGTCTCCTGATGAACACGACAAAAATTGCAGTACATAAACAGTACATAAAGTAGAGTGCGACTCGAATCGAATGAGGCGGCTTAGAGGCGGAACTTCACCGTCACCAGCATCTCCACCGCAACCGGCTGACCATCCAGCGTCGAGGGCTGATATTTCCATTTGCGCACGGAATCGAGCGCGGCTTGCCGCAGCATCATCGGACCGGAGGTAGCCTTCATGCGCACAACATTTCCGTTCTTGTCGATCTGCGTGTCTACGACAACGTCGCCCTGCACATGTGCGTCCTTCGCCACGGACGGATAGACGACTGGAACTGACGATATCAGCTTCGGTTCTTTCACTGTCCCGCCCACTTTTAGTGGTGCGTCGGAACCGGCTTCCGGTGGCGGGGGAGCTGCAATCGAACCGGAACCCACTCCCGGCAGATCGGCCGGCTGACTCGTCGTGCTTGTAGCGGTGTCCAGCGCGGGGGCGTCGTTCTGCTCCACGGCGCGCTGAGACGACACTGGGTGCGCATTCATCGTTGTCGCCAACATATCCGGCGGGGCGCTCGTAGCGGCCGGCTGACTTGCAGTCGCGGTCGGCTGATCTACTGCCGCGGCCGGCTGCGACGGCGCGGGTACCGGCTTGCTGCCCCGTGCCGAAGCGCCGCTCGCGTTCACCACAACGGATGGTGCGGACGCGGCGCCTATGCGCGAGCCGCTTGAGTCGGCGGGCGTCGATGACTGAGCTGGACGCGAAACAGGGAGCTGCGGCGTACTGGCCGCGGCGGTCTCCCGCGTTCCCGTTCGCTGTGCCGTAACCGGCGTCGCGACACCCTGAGTGTCTGCCGATTTCGGACGGAAATACAGCACGCCTCCGCCTGCCGCGAGAAACAAAACTGCAATGCACGCCGCGATCAATATCCAATTCTGCTTAGATTCCGCTGCCGGAGTGGCGCCGCCGATTCCGGCCTCCAAACGAGCGCCGAAGTCTTGGCCCGCGGCTGCGGCATGCTCGCCCGCGAGCGTCGGCGCGGTTCCAAAACTTCCGAAGGCGCGGCCGCCCTCAGCCGCCTTCGAATCCGCGGCCGACTGCTTGGCTTCGCTATCGAGCGACGCAAAGATAGAAGAGACTGTCTCGTCATCGCCTCGCAGGTCTTCGATTGAAAGCGTCGTTGGCGAGGCAGGAGGAAGCGTAGCGGTCGATTCCGTGGAAGCAGCAGACGCCACCGGTGTCGGGATTGCCTCCGTGGCCCGGCTTTCCTTTTCGACCTTTGGCTCGACCTTTGGCTCGATCTTTGCCGCTGGCGCGATCTTGATTTCGGAGGGCTGCACGGCCCTTATCTCGCGCGTGGAGGACGCAGCCAGTTGAACATCTTCCTGCGAGCCGATGGAAACGAACGGCGAAACGGGCTTTGCGGGCGGAGGAGGAGCCGGCGCCGAGGGAACGACTGGCTTCGCCTGTTTCGAATATGTCGTGGTCTCGATTGGCTTTGGTGGCGCCGCAGTAGGTGCGGGCGCCCAGGACACTTCAAGATCATTCTTCTGCTTCGCTTCCGGCGGAGGGGCCGCCGATGACGCCGGGGGCGCCGCGGGCGCGGACTTCGAGGGGACTGCGGAACTGTCCGCCGCAAAATAAACACCCCAGTATCCCGGCTGCGCTTGCGTGAACTCCACTTCCACGTACGCCTGCATGTTCGGGAAGCTGCGCACTTTCAGGACGCGGCAGATCGCATCCTGCTTCGATTTCAAATTCGTCAGCACCAGCATCTGGCCGGCGCCAACGGACGCGGACATCCGCAGCACGCCTCCCTGCGGAAACACGATCATCGTCGTGGTTTGCTCTTCAAAAGGCTGCATCTGAGGCGCCGCTCCCCGGACCGCCTCTGTAACGCGCGAGCCATGGACCTTTACGGGCACTTCGAGCGAAACGGCATCGGAGCGCAGATGACCGCCGCCAGATTTCGGTTGAGAATTGGGTTGCGAAACTGCGGATTCTTGGGGCGAATTCCCCGTTTCGACGGCGTCTTTCGTCAATGGTGCCATTAGCGATTCACGGCGACTTGCCGTATCCCCTCAGTTCTTTTGGCTTTTCCCCGCTTCTATTCGATTTTCACGGCGGGCGACAAAAACGGGCAATGGTACCTTTGTACTTTCCATTGACGCTTTGAGCGCACGAAGGAGCGGCGAACCCGGGCGCATCCCAGGCGTTTTCGAGAATTATTCGCCCTTGCGGGGAATGAAGATCGGAACGGGAGGAGCGATCTTATATTTCTTCGAGAAGTCGCGCTCGTTGAGGGCCGCTCCGAGGCGGCCGCGCGAGTCGATGTACAACAGCGGCTGGCCCACCGGAACATCCATAAAAGTTCTCGCGAATGGAATCGTGTAAAAGCCCCGGTCGATCTTGACCGTGACCTTGTCGCCCAGCCTGTAGCCAAGGTCCGTGAAGTCGCTGCCTCGAATGTCCGTGATCAAGCTGCCATAGGGATCGTCAAGGCCGATCA
This sequence comes from uncultured Acidobacteriota bacterium, assembly GCA_963737205.1. Taxonomy (GTDB): domain Bacteria; phylum Acidobacteriota; class Terriglobia; order Acidiferrales; family UBA7541; genus Palsa-295. Next base: position 803,100 of record CAVTRV010000002.1, read on the forward strand.
CGGCTCCGGTGATTCCGCTTTTTTCGATTGTGGCGGCGCGCGGGCTCAACCGCACAAGGTCCTTCACCACGCCCCCGGCCATCGTCCAGTCTTCCCCCGACGCCAGATGCGCGGCTGCCGGCGAAAAAACGTCGCGGCCATGGAACGTAGACGAAACGTTCTGGCCGATCATCCAGGCGGTATTCGTGATTTCGTGCGCGCCCTCGATGCCGTCGCGGTCGGCCACGGGCGTGATCAACCCGTTGTCCGGTACGACGAAAAATTGGCCTTTGTTCGATTTCACGATCACGGCTTTCCGCGACGTTCCCACTCCAGGATCGATCACCACCAGGAAAACGGTGCCGGCTGGATAATACGGCGTCACACCTGCCAGAAATCGGGAGCCTTCTTCGATCGAGTACGGCGTCACCTGGTGCGTGATGTCCATGATGCGCGCGTTCGGCGCGATGCTGAGGATCACCGCCTTGCAGATGGCTACCGCGTCGTTCGCCGTCCCAAAATCCGTCATGAAGACTATCGTCGGCTGCGTCGATTCCGATTTCTTCGCTTCGTCTTCCTCGGTCGAGCGCTTGGAACAGCCCCCGGACGCGCAGACGGCGCACACCAGCGCCGTCGACAGAAACACCACTCCGAGGAAACGCGAGCGCAGGAAACCCATCTGACCCCCGCAAAAAGAATACATCAGGGCGCATTTCGTGCTTCAGCCGATTCGAGCGATGTGAGGCGATATGTTCAACAGGGATTTACTGAGGTTTTCAGGTTTCAGGTTTCAGGTTTCAGGTTTCAGGTTTCAGGTTTCAGGTTTCGGGTTTCGGGTTTCGGGTTTCGGATTTCACTTAGTGTCAGCGGAGCGGAGTGTCTCCGTGTCCTCCGGATTTTCTCCGTGTCCTCTGTGTTCTGCTTTTCTCTTTTCTCTTTTCTCTTTTCTCTTTTCGATTTTCGATTTTCACTTAGTGGGCAGGCTGCGGCCGTTTCCGATATTCCTCGTACAGCTCATGGTGACGGTTTTCCGTGCTCGTGAGCTGTCCCTTGATGAACAGATAGCGAACTTGCGTTTTGATCTCGAGTGGATCGCCATCCGTGACGATCAAGTTCGCCATCTTCCCGGGCTCGATGGTTCCAAGCTCGTCCGCAAGGCCCAACATCTGCGCTGCGTTGAGCGTCACTGCTTTCAACGCTTCTTCGTGCGGCAATCCATACGCGACGGCCGCGCCCGCGTACTGCGAGAGGCGCCGCGAGAATGCCACTCCGAAGCTGGAAAACGCGATTGGAATTCCGGCGGCCTCGAGCTCGGAAGCTTGTTCCATCTGCCGGTCGTAGGGGACGTCCTCTTCCTCGGGCAGTTGCAGTGTGGGCCCGAGAATCACGGGAATCTTTTTGTCCTTGAGCAAGTCTTTCACTTTCCAGGCTTCCGCGCCATCCCCGAGAATCATTTTCAAGTTCTGTTTCGTGCAGAACTCGACGGCGCTGCGGATGTCGCGCCCCTTCGCCGCGATCACCAGCACCGGCAATTTCCCTTCCACCACGGGCACAAGCGCTTCCAGCTTCAAATCGCGCTCGAAATTTGCGGGCGAACCCTTCTCGCGCGCCTGTGCGTAGTGCCGCGCGCGGTCGAGCCAATCGCTGATCTCGTCGATTTTCTTGTCGTATTCCTTCTTGACGTCCGCGTACGGTTTTTCCTGAATCGAGAAAGTCGCGAAATCGAACGAGCGCGTCTCGAGCGTCGGCCAGTTGATCACCATCGCAACCGAGCGCTTGATCTGCATTTCGTCCATCGTCCATCCGGCAAGGTTAAATGCCGACGCCTGTCCGGTGATCACGCCTCCGCCCGCAGAATCGAACCCCGAAGTTCCCGGAGCGGCCACCACGTGCGTGATTCCGCTGAACCGGGTCACCGGGATGTGCGCGCTCGCAGGATTCACAGCCGTTGCCGCCACGACGTCCGGGTTGTAGTCGCCCAACTCCGTCACGTCGACTGTTGCGGCCACCGCGCTCACTTCGTCCAGCCCCATCTGCGTGATCGGATCGAACAGCCCGGGATACACCTCGAGGCCCTTCGCGTCGATTACCTGTGCTCCCGCCGGAACATCCACGTTGGCGCCAACCGCGGCGATCTTTCCGTCGCGAATGATCACGGTGGCATTTTCAACGGCAGGCCCCGCGAGCGTATAGACCTTCGCGTTCTCGATCGCGTAGACGACGGGCGCGTTTTGACCGCTGGCCGGAAGCGCCAACAGAGTCGCCATTGCAGCTAGCAACGACGTGCAAGTTGAAGCGCGCGTGACGAATTTCAGAATACGTGCGTTCACTGCGCACCTCCCACAACCACGCCACTTCCGCTACCGCTCGGCGCGCCCGGCTTTTTCTTCTGATCTGGCTTCTTTTCTGGTTTCTTCTCCTGCTTTTCTTCCGGTTTCTTTTCCGCTTCGCTCGCCTTCTTTTCTTTCTCGATCAGGTCTTGCTTTTCCTTGTCGTTCGCGGCGCGTTGCGCGATATCGCGCTGGCGATCGAAGTAAACCTGCCCGTCAATCAGCGTCTTCTGCACCACCGCATACACGCTCAGCGGATCGTGGTTGTAGATGGCGAGGTCGGCGTCCTTGCCGACTTCGATCGAGCCCACTCGATTGTCGATTCCGAGCTGGATCGCGGGATTCAGAGTGAACAGTTTCAGCGCTTCATTCGGCGAGAGCCCACCATACTTCATGCTCTTCGCCGCTTCCTGGTTCAGATGCGTCGCCTCCTCCGCATCGTCCGAATTCACCGAAACGACGACGCCCCGCTCCGTCATCAAAGTCATGTTGTAGGGAATCGCGTCGTACGCTTCCATCTTGTAGGCCCACCAGTCGGAGAACGTAGACGCGCCCACGCCCGCCGCGGCAAGTTCATCCGCGATTTTGTAGCCTTCCAGAACGTGCTGGAACGTCCTCACTTTGAAACCAAATTCCTTGGCCACACTCAGCAGCATCAAAATTTCGTCGGCTCGGTAGCAGTGCGCGTGCACGTACCGTTTGCCTTCGAGCACCTCCACGAGCGGGTCGAGCGTCACGTTTCGCTGCGGCGGAATCAGATTCTGTTCGCCCGCCGCTTTGCGCTGGTTGTAGTCGTCCCATTGCTTCTTGTACTCGCGCGCCTCGATGAACGCCTGGCGGATCGTCTCCTCCACTCCCATCCGCGTTCCCGGATAGCGCTGCGGCACTCCGGCGGGCGGTCTGAATCCTGAGCGCTTCGGATTTTCCCCGAGCGCAAATTTGATTCCGGGCACCGCGCCTTCGAACGGAAGCTGGTCGGCCGGCTTGCCCCAGCGCAGCTTGATCACCACGGTTTGCCCGCCGATGGAATTCGCGCTGCCATGCAGAACGTTCGCCTCGGTGACGCCGCCGGCGAGATCGCGGTAGATATCGATGTCATCGGCGTTGAGCACGTCTGGAATTCGCGCCATCGACGAAACCGACGGCCCGCCTTCATTCACTCCGCCTTCGATAGCGATGTGCGAGTGGCAATCGACGGTCCCGGGCGCCACAAATTGTCCCGCCGCGTCAATCACGGTTGCGCCTTCGGGAGCTTTCACGTCCGTGCCAACGGCCGCAATCTTTCCGTCGCGAATCAGAATCGAGCCATGCTCGATGTTGCCGTGCGTCACCGTCAGGATCGTCGCATTCTGAATCAGGATTGTGCCGGAGTTCTGCGCGTGCGCTGGAAGCACGGCAAACGCCGCGAACAAGACGAGCGCCAGAATCATCTTTGAGTTCCTCATCGGCTCACCCCCGACTCCAAAGTTGACGCCCCGCCTGCGCGCATAGGCTTGGGCTCCTCGCCGCCATGCGGAGGCTTCGGTGGCCCGGACTCGGGATGAATTTCGAACCAACTGCCGTCAACGAACACGTGCTTCAGCTTCGTTTTCTCGTTGAAGATGTCGCCGTCCGCCACAACCAGATTCGCAATCTTGCCCGGCTCGATTGTGCCCAGTCGGTCGCCGACGCCGAGAATCGCCGCAGCATCGATCGTGAACGCCCGCAACGCCGCATCCGGCGCGAGGCCCGCGTCGATAGACTTTTTCGCGTTCTTGAAAATATCCTTCGGCCCCGCCAGCCCCTCGGACGAAAATGCGAACTTCACGCCCGCTTTTGCCAGAGCCGCCGGTGTTCCAGGAGCGCGGTCGCGAAAACGCAGGTCGCGCAGCGTTTGGTCCGCATCCGGGTCCGCGTCTTTCGGCCGCTCCGGCCACTTCAGCGTGACGATCACCGGAACTTGCTTCGCCGCGATCGCATCCGCCACCGCGTAGCCTTGCTGCACGCCATACAACACCGCAGAAATCTTCCACTCGTCCGCCAGGCGCAACGCGCGAAGTATCTGCCCGGAACTGTTCGCGGGCAGGACAACTACTTCTTTGTCCCGTAGCGCCTGGTTGATTACGCGCTCCGCCCGGTCGTACGGGATTCGCTGATTCTTCGTCGGATTTGCGTCGTAGATGGGTTCCGCTTGCGCGTACCACGAAGAATCGTCGAGCACCTGGCGGATATACGCGATCGTTCCCATCAGCGAATCCGGAAAGCCGAAAAACCCGCCGGCCGGTCGAAACGAAACCTGCAGCGTGGCTGCCGGTTTCACAACGAAGTCACCCACACGCTCTCCGGCAAGATCCACCACGCTTCCCTGCCCCGGAAAAATCCCGCCATCGGGCGCAGTGAGCACGGTGGTGAACCCGGCGTTGCGCCAAGTTTCGATGCGCTTGTCATCCGTCTTGAATTCGTCCGCCGCCACGCGCCACGGCGTCGTGCCGGGACGATCTTCCGGGCCGTGCGCGATTTCCCCCACGGGAGCTGCTCGGCGAGCTGCCCCGCGTCCGCCTGCTGCCGGCGGCGCCGCGCTCTCTTCTTGCAGGCCGATGTTCGTTCCGGCGTCGATCAGGCCCGGATACACCGTCAGGCCCTTGCCGTCGATCACCCACGCTTCCGGCGGAATCGTCGCGCTCGTGCCCACCGCTTGAATCAATCCCTTCGCGATCACCACGGTGCCGCTTTCAATCGCCGGCCCCGACACCGGGACGATTCGCGCATTCGTGATCGCGAAATAGCGCGGCTCGCCGCCTTCGCCCCGCGCCGCGCGCGACACCCCGAAGAGCGCAACGATCAGCGGAATGATGCCAACCAGCGAAAGGAACACGCGGAATCGCGCCAATTTCAACGTTTGTTTCATCGGCTTCATAGGACACCCCAGTTTCAGCCACATTCGGTAATCAAGCTTCTTGTGTTGAACAGCGAAACGGACTCGGATGCTATCGGCATGCTTCGCCAAAATCAAGGGCATGCAAAGCCGAAGCGCTGCCCGAGACGTGTATTGACGCAGGTCTTGACGCGCAGCCGCGCCAGCGCGTTACAACTTTCGTGGGAGAGTCAGAGGACAAACAGGGGGAAAAAATGCAAAGAGGGCTCATCCCGACGAGCCCTCTCGTAGAAAAAGCGAAAGCGCGAAAGAAAACTAGAACTGCTTTGTCAGCAATCCGTTCATTATTCTTGCGCTGTCCGTTTCAATCATGAGCACAGTATTCTGATCGACCACGTAGTACGCCACGGGGAACGACGCTCCGTTTGCCGCGGTAAAGGTTGCGGTGCCTCGCCCGTTCGCGTCCGTGCTGACCACGGTACTCTTGTTGGTCGCCACGTTGAGGCCGACGACGGTCGTCTCGGTGGCGAAATTATTGATGTCCATGCTTCCGGTGACCGTAGTTCCGTTGATTCCAAGCTGCGCGAGAACATCCTGCTCGCCGCCGTTAAGGCCCGTCGCCTGGCCCGTGAGGTTCAGAGCGTAGCTGCCGTTCGGTTCACTCGTAGTGGATTGAAGATAGGCGCTGCCGCCTGCCACCACATTGACATCGGTTTCGAGCATGAGCATCTGCACTTGGGTTGCCGAGCCCGGGCTCGCCGGATCCACGGGGATCGGAGCTGTGACGTACCCTACCCAGTTGGAAGTTCCTTTGCTCGTGACCGTGGTGCTCAAAATGCGGCCGGTCGTCGGGTCCACTCCATAGCTGCTCGAAGTGATGGGCGCGTCGCTCTGGGTCGAGATCGCGGGGCCATTGTTGTCGAACACCCCACCGGTAATGCTCCCGCTCTCCCCAGTTGGTGAGGCTCCGCCGCCGTTGGAGATGAGGACGCCTCCAGCCGCATATGGGCCGCCAGCGGCCGCGCCGCCCAGCGTGAAGGGATAGTTGCCAGTCTGAAGTACCGCTGCCGTGTACCCGGCTCCTCCCGGCGTTGGCGCGAGATAGATGTCGCCCGCCAGGAACGCTTGTCCGTCTGTTTCGATGATCCGGATATGGTTGTCGCTCGCGACGTACATATCGAAAATGATGGAAGTCGTGGTGGCGGCGCCCGTCGTCAAAACGCCCAGGTCCGTGCTTGTCAACGTAATAGTCCCAGTAAGATTTCCGGGATCCAGGGTGAAGGAACCCGTAAGGGTCGTATCGTCCGTAGTCGTAGTGTCGTTAGGAGCTCCGCTGTCGTTCATATCCAGAACGTTGGTGTTCGGAGCCAACGCGTCGCTTCCAAGGCTGCCGAAGGCGCCCGCAATCCCAACGGGATTCCCGTTGATATCCAGTCCGGAGGCCTGAAAAACAAATCGCAGGCCGTTCGCCAACGGCGTGGTATTTGTAAACAGCTGGTCGATCGTGCCGCTTCCGCTTGCGACTCCCGTATTGAAGTTGATCAGCAGCGCATGCTCGGTGCTGGCGAGGCAAAACTGCCAGGTTTCTCCGGTGCTGATGGTCATCGTTCCGCGCCCATCGGGCCCCACGGTAAAGGTTCCTGTGATCGCCTCGCCCGCCTGGAGACTATTTCCATCGATTGCATCTTCCGTTCCCGCAATGGTGCCGCCGTCGGTACCGGCCACCGGACTCGCCGTGAAGTTACCCGTGACGAGAAGGAATCCCGTGGTGGAATCGGCGCCGGAATATGAGAACGAATAAGGGCCGCTCAAAGACAGGCTCGAGAACACTACGGTCACGGTGGACGTGCCCGAACTGCCCGCGACCATTGCCGTTATCACGGTTGAACCGCCGGGAGGCGGCGTCAGCGGCGCGGTGTACTCGCCAGTGCCAGTAATCGTTCCATGAACGCCGTCACCACCAGGCGTGCCGTTCACTTCCCACGTCGCGGTCGAAGTCACGTTGCTGGCGCCGTTCATGGCAGAAAACGGTGTCGTACTTCCTGCGGCAACCGAAGCAGCGGCAGGACTAACCGCGATTCCCTGCACCGCTGTAACGGTCACTACGGCTGTGGCAGAAAAAGCGCCTGATGTCGCAGTGATCGCCACTGCGGCCGGACTCGGCACCGATGTCGGCGCCGTGTACACGCCGGCGCTGGTAATCGAACCGTTCGAGGAACCGCTTACCGCCCAGGTAATCGTCGCGGTCGCATCGCTCGGGACATAGCCGGTAAAGTTCGCTGTGCTGCCGGTAGGCACACTAGCGATGGACGGATAAATGGTGAGTCCATTCGATGAGGGAGTGGGAGTTGGTGGCGGTGGGGGCGGCCCAGAACTGCCGCCGCCGCAGGCCGCCAGACTCATCAGCCCCGCAACAGTAAGCGCCACAAGCGAGACGAGCTGAACCTTGGCTCGCATCAAACGCTCTCCTGCGGGGTTGCCGGGTTTGTACTTGCAAACCCTGCATCAAAAAAAGTCCCACGGGTTACGCTCGGAGAAACTAAACCAAAAATGCTCTTCGTGCTGCTGCTTCCGCGCGGAATGGCGCGAACGGGAATGCCATGCTCGTTCCGCAAAACGAAAATGTGATTCGAAGTCGTCAAGATCCGCGCCATCAGCACGGTCGTGCCGTCGAAACTCTGCATCATCCCGGTGAGGGTTACGCTCTGTCCTGCCGCGATGCCGAGATATTCCGGCTTGCTCGCGGCGCCGAATCCCAGATGCGCGTCGACCACGCCCTGCGCCGTCTGGACCATGATGTGCGTACCGGTTGGGCCATTCGTCCCGCCGTCATCGATCTTCTGAATGGTGCCCTGAACCTTCACTTCTTTCGTGACGTCGTACACTGGCGCCATCGTGTTCGTTCTCGCGTCACCCGCGGAACCAGCGGCGGTCTGCGCCTTCGCCGGCGCAGCCGCAACAAAACCCAATATCAGTAAAGTTATGAACAGTTTCCCGCTTCGAATCATCATCATCTCCAGGGCTAGTCGCCGGTAGTACGTCAATCGATCGCATTAATATATTGCGCAGTAAGCGGAACTAAGTTCCGCCGAAACTTCGAACATTCCCGCAAGCACCCAAGTCACCCGCACACACTTTGATTCGCATAACGTGCCGCAGGTTTCCCACATTGTATGAACACGTTTCGAACGCAAAAGTTGCCCTCTGAATCAGAGATGGGTACTAGAAGCTATCGAATCGTGTGTGTCAGGACCCGACGTCAGCTTGGTGCGAGTTCGCCCGAGCTTCGCGAAGTTTTTTGTGGAGAGGCGAGTTCGCTTCCCTGCTCGCTTTTTCGAGGGCTGAAAACTCCGCTTCAGTTTGTTGCAGCAGCGCATCGACTTCCGCTTGGTGAGCGAGACAAAACGCGATCCCGCCGTACACCTCTTCCAGCGTCAACACGGGAAATGACTGCGCAATGCTCTCCGGAGATGATCCGCGCAGAAAGGCATAAGCAATCGAGTCGAGCGACACCCGTGTCCCCGTTACCCAGTACCCACCTTCTCGCCGCTCGACGTACTCTTTGGCCATATAGGACTCTGCTCGTAGATGTTAGCAGACTCCGACCCGGAGCGATTCAGCGTTCGCAGCGTCAGTTACGAAGAGGTTTGCCGGTCTTCAGCGTATGCGCGATGCGTTCCTGCGTCTTGCGCTCGCCGCATAAGCTGACGAACGCCTCGCGCTCCAGATCGAGCACATACTGCTCGGGAACGATTTGCGGCGCGGTGATGCTGCCGCCCGCGAGAATGTACGCAAGCTTCCGCGCAACCACCGCGTCGTGTTCGCTCGCGTAACCGCCGCGCAACATCATGTGAATCGCGAGCTTCGCGCCCGCGAGAAATTCCTCGCCCAGCACGCGAATCTGCGCCGGCGCGGGCCGGTGGTATCCGGCGCGTACCATCCCGAGCGCCGTCTGCTTCGCGTCGGCCACTTGCCGATCTCGATTCATCGCAATCAGATCCGACGGCCGCAAGTACCCGAGCGACCTTGCTTCCTCGCCGCTCGTCGAAACCTTAGCCATCGCGATATTTTCGAACACGGGCTTGAGCGCGTGAAACAAATCCAGATCCTCGCCGCCGGCTGCGTGTTCGTTCGCGCGAATCAGCATTTCCTTCGTGCCGCCGCCCGCTGGAATCAGCCCGACGCCCGTTTCCACCAATCCGAGATACGCTTCCGCCGCCGCGTGAATTCGCGCGCCGTGCAAACTGATTTCGCATCCGCCGCCCAGCGCCAGGCCTTGCGGCGCCACCACCACAGGTCCGAGCGCGTACTTGATCGCCATATTGACGCGCTGGAATTGCCGCACGGCCAGGTGGATATCGTCCCATTCGCCTTCCTGCGCGCCGATCAGCAACAGCATCAAGTTTGCGCCCACCGAAAAATTCACCGCCTGGTTCGCGATCACCATGGCGTCGAATTCGGAACCCAGCCGATTGATCCCAGCGTGAATCATCGCCACCAGATCGCCGCCAATCGAGTTCATCTTCGAGTGGAATTCGCAGCAGATTACGCCGTCGCCCAGGTCGATCAGGCTCGCGCCCGAATTTTCCTGCACTACGCCCGACCGTTCCTTGAGCGACTTGAGAATAATAATTCCGGCGGGCTCTTCCACCGGCTTGAACGCGCCGCCACCAAAATCGAAATAGCTCGTGCGGCCCTTCGCCGTTTCATAAAACGACTTCTGCGGCGACGCGAGAACTTTCCCCACTACCGGCGGCAACGTTTTGCCTTCGCGCTCGAGCGCCCCCGCCATTCGCTCGACGCCGATCGCGTCCCACACCTCGAACGGGCCAAGCTCCCACGCGAATCCCCACCGCATCGCGCGATCCACATCCACAATCGAATTCGCAATTTCCGGCGCGCGCCGCGTCGCATAAAGGCACGTCTCGCTTAACGTCGACCACAGCAGCCGATTCGCTTTGTCGCCGCCTTTGCCCTCGAGCGCCGGCGCGACCAGCGCGCGCAGCCGCTCGCGCGTGTCCTCAATCGCTTTGCCCGCTTCGATGGAGCCGAATCTCGCCTTCTGGCGCGGCCGGTACTCCTTCGTGTGCCAGTCGAGCGTGAGAATTTCCGATTCGCCATCCTTTTTAACGCGCTTGTAAAAGCCGCTGCCCGTTTTTTCGCCGAGCCAGCCGCGTTTCATCATTTCTTCCACCAGCGGCGGCACGCGATACATTTCGCGCGATTCGTCGTCCGGCACGTTTTCGTAAATATTGCGCACCACGTGGACCAGCACGTCGAGCCCCACGATATCGGCCGTCCGGAACGTCGCCGACTTCGGCTGCCCGATGGCCGGCCCCGTGCACGCGTCGACTTCTTCGATCGTCATGCCCAGCGCCTGCATTTGCCGCATCACGTTGAGCACCGAAAACGTGCCGATGCGGTTGGCGATGAAATTCGGCGTGTCCTTCGCCACCACCACGCCCTTGCCAAGCCGCAAATCGCAAATCTCATCCAGCTCTTCCAGCACTTCGGGCCGCGTCTTCGGCCCCGGAATGAGCTCGACTAATTTCATGTAGCGCGGCGGATTGAAGAAATGCGTCCCGGCCCAGTGCTGCTGAAAATCCTCGGTGCGCCCTTCGGCGATCAGCCGGATCGGTAGACCCGAAGTGTTCGACGTGACAATCGTTCCCGGCTTGCGCACCGCTTCGACGCGCTCGAAAAGCTTCCTCTTGATTTCGAGGTTTTCGGCAACCGCCTCGACGATCCAATCCACCTGGCCGCACCACGCGAGATTGTCTTCGAAGTTTCCAGGAGTGATCAGGCGCGCCGTTTCCGGCGTGAAAAATGCCGCCGGGCGCGACTTCTTTGCCGCGTCGAGTCCCGCCAGCACGATTCGATCGCGCACCGCGGAGCTTTCGAGCGTCAGCCCTTTCCGCTTTTCGTCAGCGCTCAATTCGGCCGGAACGATATCGAGCAGGAAACACGGAATGCCCGCGTTCGCAAGATGCGCCGCAATGCGCGCTCCCATAGTTCCCGCACCAAGCACCGCCACTCTTTCAATTTTGCGTTTCATGGTTGGAGTTCGCCCCGGTCAGGCACAGATTCGCGCTGCGCACGCACTCGGCGACATAGTGACAAACCGCCGCGGCGCGGTCAACGGCACCTCTCATTTCGTCCTGGCTCAATTCCGATTATGCAACTTGTCAGGAGTTAGGTAACGACCAGTGAAGTTTAGTCCGGTGAAACGTTGTTGTACCACGGTAAGTGGAAGAATCCGGGATGTAAATCGATCGAGACTGCCCCGCCAACATGCGCGCGAGAAAAAATATCTCGTCCTACGTCCAACGCTTCGCGATCCCTGCCAGCCCGCCATGAGGGTCCGACAATCAGCACGTAGTCTGGCCCGCCCTTTCCCGCATGAGAGCTCTTTGCGAGAACGTACAGGTGGATTTCCGTCGCAGGCACCCTATCCAGGGAACTATTCGCGACGATGATCGCAATCATACCCGCCATTGCGATAGCCGCCCACCTAAACACCATGCGCATGATTCTTTGATGGGAGTCGGCCCACTTGCCCCTGACCGCGAGGTAGCGGACAATCAGCGGGCCGACCCAAAGAATCAAGGAAAGAAGCAGTACCGGCAGCCTATCCAAGAGCCTCGAAGTTACAAAGAACGCGACAATCCCGCCTAGAATGAGCACCCAAAAGGCTCCGGTGAGCGACTTATTGAATTTCCTCCACGGCACCGTGGGTGCATTTCCGCAGCGCGGACATACGTCGCCCACAAATGAGCTCGCACATTTGGCACAATGCGACATGAGTCAACCGATCGTGAGTATGCTACCAGTCGCGTCGATCTCTGAACAGTGAGTCCACATGCCTAATTAACGCTGCGTCCCAGGAAGAACCCGAGGCGCTACTTGGTTGCTCCATATGCCCGGCGCAGCGCGGCAATCTCCACCATTCCCCAATCGTCCTCTGCGCTCCAAAGGGGAGAGTCGCTGGGATTCGGCCTTACATTCGGGTCCGTTCCGCTCCCCAACAGCATTTTGGCCGCGGAAATGTCACCTCTCATGATTGCCCAAAGAAGTGGCGTCATCCTGAAATCGTCAAACTCGTTTAGGTCCGCGCCTGCGGCCATGATTTGTCGCATTGCATCATAGTCAGAGCGCAGTACTGCATCGCTGAGCGCAGTGTGCTTCCTAATGCGAACAGCCGTCTGTTGTCCAGTTTTCCGACGATTGAACCACATAGACAGTCGGAGTATCTCACAAGTTTTATGCGCGACTCGGTCAGTGGTTGCGATTGGAAACTGGCGTCCTGTCCACGGTTTACACTTGCAAACCCTTCATCGCACTCGCAAACGCCGCGCAACCCGAAGTGCGCTAAAGTGTTCTATAAGGGGTCGCGGGTTCGCCTGCAAGGGCGGGTAAACCCTGCTGTAATCAAAAACAGGACACGATGGGCACCGTATTCAAGTGGCTTGGGACCGCCGTAAAAGGTCTGCGCACGTTCGCCTATTCCGGCGACGAACCGCGGCCTCGCGTGGGCGTCGCGCTCGGCGGCGGCTTCGCGCGCGGCATCGCCCACGTCGGCGTTCTGCGGGTCCTCAAAGAAAACGACATCCCCATCGACTACATCGCCGGCACCAGCGTCGGTGCCCTCATCGCCACTGCCTACGCGGGCGGAAGCACCATCGAAGAAATGGAATTTCAGGGCTCCTCCACGCGCTTTCGCGACTTCGGCCGCTGGACCATCTCCCGAATGGGCATGGCCTCCAACGAGCGCCTCGAAGATTTCGTTCGCCGCTTCACGCCGTTGCACAATTTCGACGAGATGAAAACTCCGCTCGGAATCGTGGCGACGGACCTGCTCGCCGGAGAGTCAGTTCATTTCACAAAAGGTGAAATCGGGCCTGCGTTGCGCGCGTCCTGCGCCTATCCCGGGTTATTTTTGCCCGTCGAGATTGACGACCGCGTGCTCGTCGACGGCTTCCTCACCGAGGCTGTCCCGGCCGTCTGCGTGCGCAACATGGGAGCGGACTTCGTCATCGCCGTGCATCTTGAACCTGGCCTGCTGGCCAACAAGCCGCGCAACACGATCGAAGTGATCAGCCGGTCTTTCTCGATCATCCAGTCCAACTCGCACCAGCCGTGGCGCGACGCCACCGACGTTCTGATCGAGCCCGACGTTCACAGCATTCTGTGGGACGAATTTGTGAAGACGCCCGCGCTCGTCGCCGCCGGCGCGGAAGCAACGAAAGCTGCGCTGCCGCGAATCAGAGCCGCTCTCACCGATCACAAATTCACGGCCTTCGAAGATCGCATGGCCTCGCGCCGGGCCGAGCGTTCTCGCCAGCGCGCCGCCGCCGAAGAAGAAATTCACCGCTAACGTCAGCCCCGCACTTAGTAGCTTGTGGAAAAAGCCGGTTTTTAGGGGGTCGGAGCTTCAGCTCCGACATTAAGACTCGCTTTTCATCAGGGGTTTTAACCCCTGAGGCACCGCTCTAAGTTTTTTGCTCTTCACTCCGAGGAGTCCGCTTGACGCCATGCTAACAATCCCAGCGATGTCGCGTCGAAACAGATGTGAGGAGCCGGGCCTTTTGCGATGATCGCTGCAACGCCCCAATCATACGCAGAGCGGCCCGGCTCTTCTATTTGCGGCACACTCTACTTGATTTCGTATGCGCATGATCCGAAATTGCGGAGAATGCTGCTGAAGAAAATCCCTCTGCGCGCTCTGCGTCTCTGCGGTAATCTTTAGGTCCCTTCGCGAATCTCGACGACCACCGGCTTCCCATCGCCTTTTCCGCGTTTCGTGAACCACTCGCTCATCGCCTGTGCCAGCCGCTCAGGATCGACCCGCAATCCGGCTTCGAGCTGCCCCTCAGCAACAGGCAGCGTGTCGTCGAACTCCGCCGAACCGGTGAAATTCCGCATGCAAAAGCTGTCGAGCCAGTCGAGCGGCGCCGCCCGCCGTTCGCCCGCAATCGCAATTTCCGCCTTCAGCTTTCGCGCGTACATTCGCGAAGTATAACACTCGCCCCGAATGAGCAACTCTCAGCGCCGCTGCGTCTCCGTGACCTCAAGCATTTCTCAGTGCCCTCTGTGTTTAGCTTTCTTTCTTGGTTTTCTCAGCGCTCTCTGCGTCTCTGCGGTGGAATCAGAAGTCGCCTCTCGCTGCCAAGTGTGAGGTGTCAATTCCTCTGCAGATACCGGCTCGCAAACACAATAAACGTCGGCCAGTTTGGCGCCGGTGTGTGTCCGCCGCCATGCTGCCGGAAAGCCACGTCTCCATCGATCAGCGCTGTCTCGATCGGAGGAAACTCTGCGGTCCCAAGGTCTTTCTTGCCGAGCAGTTTGTACACGGGTCCTGCTCCGACGGCGGCCAAAAACATTCCCTTGGCGTCCACCCACCCGTCGCCTTGCGTGGCACCAGCCCCGATGAACACCGGCCTCGGCGCGCACAACGCAATGAGCTCATGCGAGTCTACCGGCAAATCGTTCGCCGTCAGGGGCCCCGCATACTTCACGAAATTTCCCGCCATCCAATGATATTCGCCCGTCCCCGCAACGTTTTCCACCAGCTCCCCAAAATTCCGGCGATGGAGCTTCGCGCCTCCTTCCCCCGACGAACTAATGTACGCAATCGCGAAACGCTGGTCGTACGCCATTGCCACCAGCGCGGCCTTGCCGTACCGCGAGTGCCCCTCGATTCCCACGCGCTTCGCGTCCACGGCTTTGTCCATCTCGAAATAATCCAGCGCGCGGCTCGCACCCCACGCCCAAGCGCGCAACGCGCCCCAATCGTCGAGCTTTCGCGGCTGGCCTTTGTTCGCGAGGCCGATGATTCCTTGCGTCAATCCCTCGCCGTCGTCGGCTTGCACGCTCGTAGCAACCAACTCCGCATAACCCCATCCCTTCGCCAGCACTTGCTGCTGCCACGTCGGCCCGGGAGTGTTCGTCTGCATTTGCGGAAAACGCTTCATGAGCGCGGCCAGCACTTCCGGGCTCAGCGCAAATTCCATCATCACCGGGACAGGACCCGGCGCTTTCGCCGGAGTGCTCAGCGTCAACTGAATATCGACGGCAATCTGCGGATATGCGGAATTGTCCACGTGCCCCACAAGCTTCTTCGTCACGATCGGCACGTCCCCGTTCATCTCTTTTGTCGCGCTGACCACTTCCCATTTCACCGCCGGCACCTTCGCGGGAACGCGGCCATAGATTTCGCGGTCAAAGTCCTCGACGATTTCCGGCCGCCGCTGTTCCCACCACGCCTTCGCCGTCTCCACTCTCTTTCCACTCTTCAAGACGAGCGGGTCGGGCAAATTCGGATAGGGATTGGCTTTCGACTCGTCATAGTTGGCGGCGTTCGGCGCTTTCGGGTCCCGACCGTCCGCACCCGGCCGCAGCGACGTGATGTGCAAGAGGTCCATGATCCGCTGATGGTCCTGCTCGGCAGTCAAATGCACCGGCGCACCCGAGCTGTTCGCGGCCTGCCGACCAGTCACACCGGCGCGACTCGCAACGCCCGCCGCAACCAGCGCCGAAAGACTCATCAAAAGCGAAAACCGAACCGCGCTCGAACTGTTCATCCGTGGCTGCATTTCTTTCCTCTGTTCTCGCTGTGACTCTGTGGCCACAAACGCCTCACTGCCAAAAGCGCAGCTCGCGTTGTTCGCAAATGAACACCACAGCATCGAATCCGAGCAGCGCGCAAGCCTCTCACAAATGGAACGCGGCCGTAAGTCCTTTACTGCTACACCTTGTAGCGCTTCGCGAATTGGTGGAACATTTGCACGGTAACCATCGTTTGTTACGTGTGAGATTGCAGCTCACGCACTGCGTGATCGCGTAGTCCAATCGTTTGTCGGCGAACCGAGGCATCGATGACCACCTTCTTGCGTGACATCAAGTTCGGCTTCCGGCTCCTGGTCAAGAATCCGGGCTTCGCTTCGGTCGCGGTGCTCGCGCTCGCCCTGGGCATCGGCGCCAACACCGCCATCTTTAGCGTCGTCTACGCCACGTTGCTCGCGCCCCTGCCCTATCCTCATCCCGAGCAGCTCATGATGGTTTGGTCGAAGATTCAGGGCAATCGCAACTCAACCGCCGCCGGCAACTTCCTCGAGTGGCAGCGCGAGAACACCGTCTTCCAGCAGATGGGCGCCTTTACCGGCGCGAGCATCAATCTCTCAACGTCGAGCCGCCCCGAGCGCGTTGACGCGCAAACCGCGACGCCCGGCTTTCAGGCGATGATGGGGCACCGTTTCCTCCTGGGCCGCGATTTCCTGCCCGAAGAGGGCCAAGTCGGCAAGGATCATGAGGCTATCCTCTGCAACAAGTTCTGGAAGAGCCGCTTTGGCGCCGACCCCAACATCGTTGGCAAGCAGGTCCAAATGAACGGCGAGCCTTACACGATTGTTGGCGTGCTCGCTCCTGGTCCCGCCGACCGTCTGCAGAACGTCGTGGACATACCATTGGCCTTCAAACCGGACCAAATCAATCACGATTTCCACTGGCTGCTCGTAATGGGCCGCCTCAAGCCTGGCGTCACTCTGGCGCAGGCGAACGCCGATATGGACGCCGTCACTCGCCACATCGCCGAAGTCTATCCGAAATCGGATAGAGGTTGGAGCGCCAGCGTCGAGCCTCTCCACAACGATTTTCTCGATCGCGACGTGATTCGCGCCCTGTGGCTGCTCATGGGCGCCGTCGCTTTCGTACTGCTGATAGCGTGCGCCAACGTCGCCAACCTTTTGCTCGCGCGTGCCACCACGCGCCAAAAAGAAGTAGCCGTGCGAGCCTCTCTCGGCGCTTCCCGCAAGCGCTTGTTCGGCCAGTTCCTCGCCGAAAGTCTCGCGCTGGCCGCGATCGGCTGCGTCGTGGGCATCGCTTTGGCGTGGGGACTTCTCAAACTCATCATCGTCATGATGCCGCCGTTCACTCTGCCGTCCGAGGCGGACCTCCGCCTGAACCTTCCGGTGCTCCTATTCACTGTGGCCGCCAGCATGATCGCGGGAGTCCTCTTCGGCTGCGCCCCAGCCTGGCAAGCAGCGCGCATGAACTTGAACGAAGTGCTCAAAGAGGGAGGACGCTCCGCATCCAGCGTCGGCCGGCATGGATTGCGCCGGACGCTCGTCGTGGCGGAGTTCGCGCTCGCGCTCAGCCTGCTCGCGGGAGGCGGACTCGCGATTCACAGCCTGTGGAACGTCGCGCACGTCGACTTCGGATTCCACACCGATCACCTGCTGACGTTCGGTCTCCCGGTTCCAGACGGCCACCTTACCGATTCCAAACAAATCGTCGCGTTCTATCGCCAGTTCATTGAGAAGACTCAAGCGCTCCCCGGCGTCACCTCCGTCTCCGCCTCGGAAGGAATGCCGCTTCAGGGCGTGAACTTCGGCATGCCGTTTGAAATCGCGGGGAAAAGTGTTGACGATCCCTCGCAGCGCCCGGGGGCAGGCTTCAACATGGTGACTCCGCAATATTTCCAGACCTTCGGGATCACTATCTATCAGGGACGCGCCATCAGCGAACAAGACATCGCCGGAGGCGCGAACGTCGCCGTCGTGAACGAAACCTTCGTAAAGAAATATTTCTCAGGCGTCGACCCGTTGACGCAACGCATCAACGTCGAGCAGTTGATTCCGGGCGTCACGAAGCTCGGTCCTTATATCTCGTGGCAGATTATTGGCGTCTACCGCAACGTAAAAAACGGCGGCCCGAAAGGTGACGGCTTCCCCGAAATTGACGTTCCCTTCTGGCAGAGTCCCTGGCCGCAGGCCGCCATCGCTGTCCGCGCTATCGGCGACCCAGCCACGCTCAGCAAGAGCATCGCTGACATCGCCGAGTCCATGGATCCCAATCTGCCTCTGTCCGACGTAAAGACGATGGACCAGATCATCGACGAGTCCATGTCTGGCGATCGCTTCTCGGCGTTTCTTTTCGGAGGCTTCGCTGGCATAGCACTGCTCCTCGCGGCGCTGGGAATCTACGGAGTCATGTCGTTCGCCGTAGCGCAGCGCACCCACGAAATCGGCTTGCGGATGGCGCTCGGCGCGGGCACCAGCCGCGTGATGGGTTTGATCTTGCGCGAAGGCATGATCCTCGCTCTCATCGGCCTGGCGTTGGGCTTCGGCGGCGCCTACTTGGTCGGCCGCGCCATGCACAGCCTGTTCTACAACGTGGGCACGATCGACGTTTCCGCGTTCAGCGCCGTCGCCGCCATCCTGATGGCATCCGCTTTCCTGGCCTGCTACATCCCCGCGCATCGCGCCACCCGCGTCGACCCGATGCAAGCCCTCCGCCAGGAGTAGCGCCGGCGTCTCGCCGGCTCCTTTTGTTTGTTTTCATCTGTGTTTATCTGTCCCGATCCCGAGACTTCGGGATTCGGGATCTGTGGTTCCAAGGTTCTCTGTGTCTCCGTGGCCAATCCCCCCGTCTTGCAATTCCCTGTCCCCTGCCCTACACTTTTTTCGTAACGGCACCTCAGCACCACCTGTGCGAAGCGCCCGGGCCGCTTCGCCAAGCGACGTTCCCGCATCGACTTTCGGAGGTTGGGTGTCCACGCCACTCGAAAATTGGGTTGAAGAATCCGCGCGCCTGACGAACCCTGACCACATCGTCTGGTGCGACGGTTCCGAAGAGGAGAATCGCGGCCACATCAACGGCCTTCTCCACGACGGCATTCTCACTGAACTCAATCCTTTCACCTACCCGCGCTGCTACCTGGGCCGCCGCAACCCGAACGATGTTGCGCGCACCGAATCCGTCACCTTCATCTGCACGCGCACGCAAGACGAAGCCGGGCCCACCAACAACTGGATGTCTCCCGAAGACGCCAAAGCCAAAGTTCGCCCCATCCTCGAAAACTCGATGAAGGGTCGCACTATGTACGTCGCACCCTACATCCTGGGACCCGAAAATTCGCCCTACAGCCGTCTCGGAGTGGAGATTACAGACAGCCGCTACGTTGTCGCCAGCATGCGGATCATGTCGCGCATGGGCAAAGCTGCGCTCGACCGTATAGGAAACACCGACAATTTCGTTCCCGGCCTGCATGCGCTGGCGGGAGTCGACCCCGCACGCCGCTTCGTCATGCATTTCCCGGAAGAAAAATTGATTTGGAGCGTCGGCTCGGGCTATGGCGGCAACGCGCTGCTTGGCAAGAAATGTTTTGCGCTGCGAATCGCCGGTTGGATGGCGCGCTTCGAGGGCTGGATGGCCGAGCACATGCTCATCCTTGGCCTCGAAGATCCCACCGGAAAAGTCACCTACATGGCCGCCGCGTTTCCCAGCGCCTGCGGCAAAACGAATCTCGCCATGATGGTTTCCGCGCTCGAATCCGAGGGCTATCGCGTTTTCACCGTTGGCGACGACATCGCCTGGATGCACATCGCCGATGACGGCACGCTGCGCGCCATCAATCCCGAAGCTGGTTTTTTTGGCGTCGCGCCGGGCACCAACATGCACACGAATCCCAATGTCATGGCCGCTCTGCGCCACGACGCGATTTTCACCAATGTTGCCCTGTCGCCGGCGCTCGAGCCCTGGTGGGAGGGCATTGGCACTCCTCCACCCGCGGGATTGATCGACTGGAGGGGCGAAAAGTGGTCGCCGGATAAAGGCCCTGCCGCGCATCCGAACTCGCGCTACACCGTTCCCGCGAAGCAGTCGCCTTCGATCTCGCCTCACTGGGACGATCCCGTGGGCGTTCCCATCTCCGCAATCATTTTCGGCGGACGTCGCGCGCGCCTCGCGCCGCTCGTCTACGAATCGCGCGACTGGCAGCACGGAGTTTTCGTCGGCGCCACCATGGCCTCGGAAACCACCGCCGCCGCGACGGGCGCAGTCGGCGTCACGCGCCGCGATCCCATGGCCATGCTTCCCTTCTGCGGCTACAACATGGCCGACTATTTCGGCCACTGGCTCGAGATGGGCCCGAAAATCAAGCACGCGCCCAAGATTTTCCACGTGAACTGGTTCCGCAAGGACGCCAACGGAAAATTCCTCTGGCCGGGCTACGGCGAGAATGTCCGCGTGCTGAAATGGATGCTCGACCGCATCGAAGGCCGCGCCGCCGCGAATGAGACACCGATCGGCTTGGTTCCCACGCCGGAATCGCTCACGCTCGACGGCCTCTCGATTTCGCGCAGCGCCCTCGACGAACTTCTCCGCGTCGATCCCGCCGACTGGCTGGAAGAATCGCGCGCCACCGCCGAATTCTTTGCCAAGTTCGGCGACCGCCTGCCGGCCCCCATCCGCCAGGAGCAAGAAGCCCTAGTCAGCCGCCTCCAACGCAGCACCGTCGGCGTCAAGTGACGATGTTGGTTTTCGTAGCGCCGGCGTCTCGCCGGCGTTTTTGACTCGGAGTTGAATGCAGCGCCCGTCCTCAGCGCGGCATCTTGCCCCCGGCTATACAGTCTGTGGCAAAACCCACTCTTGAACTCTGCACGTTTCGCACGCTGACTCAACAGCCGCGGAGCGGCGATTGTACTTAGCCCGGCACGCAGCGGAGCGAAGTGCCGGGAAACCCCGCGGAAAAAAAGAACAAGTCCTGGAGGGACGATTGATTCCACGCACCGCTTAAATCTCGCCGTGGGAGTTCCGGCTTTGGCCGGGGAAGCGTAGCCTCAGGCCGCGAAAAAAGCTCCCACGTAACAGCTCCTGTCTTTGTGGGAATTCAGAGCCGCAACCTACTGAGAGAGTTTTGCGTATTCAGCTTTGGCCTGCTTGTAAACGGGAATATCAGGATCAGCGTTCTTCCACAGCGTGAGGAAATCCTGATAAGCCGCGCGCGCTTTTGCCGTGTCGCCCTGCATCGCAACCGCGCGCGCAAGGCCCAGATGCGCTAGCGCGCCAATCGGCTCGTTGAACACGACTCCCTTGTGATCGAGAATCTTCTGAAACTCTGCCGCGGCCTCGGCGCCTTTGTGGGCAGCCAAAAGTGCTTGCCCGCGCGCGTGGATTGGATATGCCGACGCGAAGAAATACGAAATCCCGATTTGGCCGAGTTCGTACGGAACGGCCACCTGAAGCGATTCGATAGCTTTCGAAGGATCGCCGTGAATCAAAGCCAGTTGAGCCTGCAACGTCGGCAGATAGTCCATGTGCACGAGCGTATCGTCGGGGAAGCGTTTCGCCAGATCATCTGCGAGGGATTGCGCTTTCAAAGCGTCGCCGCCAAATGCGAACGCCAGCGCCGCTCCATACTGCACATCGCGCCCGTTGGAGACCTTCAGCGCGGCGGCGGCTTGCTCGCGCCCCTGCGCAACATTGCCAAACAGGACCTCGCGCACCGCTGCTGCAGCTTGATACGTCGCGGCCGCTTCTTTTTCGCCAGCTTGCCGCGCCGAAAGGATTGCGCGGTCGGAAAGCTCGCGGGCTTGCGAGAGTCGCCCCGAATATGCGGCCGTGTCGCCTTCGTAAGCCGTGAAAACATCTTCCAGTCCCGGTTTGCCTCTCGACCATGCTACTTGCGCTGCCATTGTGTCGGACTGGCCTTCATCGAAGGCTGGTTGGTACGCCATGAGCCGCAAACTCGGCGAGTCGAGTCGTTTGGTCTGCGCTTCTTTGATAACAGCTCGGGCGGCGTCAAATTGGTTCATGCAGACTTCCGAGCCGACGAGCGTTTCATATGTTAGGCCTGTGCTGGGCGCAAGCCTCCTTGCATCCTGTGCCTCAGCCAACGCCCTGTCGTATTGCCCGAGAGAACCGTACAGGGCCGATTTGTTGTTCGAAGGAACCCAGTCGCGGGGATATGTCTGCTCCCAGAGGTTGTACGCCTGCAAGGCCTTCTCGAGGTCGCCGGTATCAAAGTTGTAGTAGTGTGCCGTAAGGTTCAGCTTCTCGAGTTCGCTGACGTGTTGGCGCAGGCTGTACGCTTTTTCCGTGGCCTGGGCCCCAAGCGTGTTCTCGCCCAAATTGTTGTAGTCGACGCCGAGCAGCGCCCACGCCATCGCAAAGTTTGGATCGAGCTGAACGGCGCGCTGATACATGTGCATGGATTCCGCGTAATCGCCCGCAGTCAGAGTTCTCTCCCCCAGGCTGTAGGCTTGCAGGGCCTCGAGCGAGGAGGTTGTGGCCTGCTCGAGCGGCGTATCGAACTTCTTCACCGTGCCGATGGATTCGCCCAGCTTGTGTCGAATCTCCGAGGCAGCTTTGCCCAGCGCTTCGAGTACATGGCTCTTGTCGGGGGCTTGAGTCTCCGTGCTGGTTACCGTTTCCCCAGTGGCGCAGTCTATCGCTTTGACGATGATGGAATACTCGGAGCCAAGCTGCGCGATCGAGCCTTCCAGCACGACGGAGCCGTCCGTTCGCTGGCAAACTTCTCGCGCCACGGCAGAAGTGAGTCTCGTATCCGCCGGCCGGCCCATCAGCTGCAGCGTGTGCTGTACCTCCTGGTCCGAAACAAGAACAAGGAACGGCGATTGTTGGAGCTGCACCGCCAGTCCCTGCTGAAGCGTGCTGTCGAACACCGAATCGCCCGTCTTGTTTTCGAAATAGGCAAGGACAATCGTGTCCTTATCCGTCAGTTTCGGCGCGCGATGAAAATAAAAATAGGCCGCCGCTACAAGCAGAACCACAAGCAGGGCGCCCACGAAAGCGATCAGCGCCCCGCGGCTGCGCATGGCGGTCGGCGCCGCTTTCGCCGTGCCAGATTGTGGGATGGAAGTTTGCTGCGTGACCGACGCCAGTTTTCCGGATTCTGAGTCGCGCTTCAGCCTTCGCAGATCGCTGCCGATCTCAGCGGCGCTTTGATACCGGAGCGCGCGATCCTTCTCCAGAGCCTTCGTCGCGATGCGGCCGAGTTCCGCCGGGAGTTCGCCACTGGCGCTTGTGCTGGCAAGCGCCGCGGGCGTGCGATTCAGGATCCCGTCGAGCACGAGCGCCGCCGTTGCACCTGGAAAAGCCACGCGTCGCGAGGCCATTTCGTACAAAACTGCGCCGAAAGAAAATAGGTCGCTGCGCGCGTCGAGTTCTTCTCCGCGAGCCTGCTCCGGCGACATGTATGCAATCGTCCCGACGGTAGCTCCCGGACTCGTGAGAAGCGCATCTGTGGCTACGGTGGGCGCTGCCGATTCGCTCGACGCTCCGGCCGTGGATGAAACCTTGGCGAGTCCGAAATCGAGCACCTTCAGATGTTTTCTGCTCGTCACGAACAAATTCGCCGGCTTTATGTCTCGGTGAACGATGCCGCTGGAGTGGGCAGCATCCAGCGCGTCGGAAACTTCGATCCCCAGCTCGAGCACTTCGTCCAGCGGAAGTGGACTCGCCTCGATGCGGTGCTTCAGCGTCTTCCCATCCAAAAATTCCATGGCAATGAACGGCCGGCCATTGTCGCTGCCAATCTCGTAGATCGTGCAAATGTTGGGATGGTTCAGGCTGGAGGCCGCGCGTGCTTCGCGGCGAAACCGCTCGAGCGTCTGCGCGTCGTGCGCGATATCAGGAGGCAGAAACTTTAGGGCGACGAAGCGGCCGAGTTCCAGGTCCTCGGCTTTGTAGACCACGCCCATTCCGCCCCCGCCCAATTTTTCCAGGATCCGATAGTGCGAGACACTCTGACCAATCAGAGATGTGGGCTCTGCCATTGTGTCGGATTCTAGAGTCGCTCAACTATTAAATCAAGAAGCCTGGGCCCTGCATCCACGCCCTTCACGCTCGCTGGCGCTTACCGTCGCTTGTAAACCGTCGAACTGGTTCTTGAAACCCCTGGTGCTTGTGACAGGGTAGCGGGCATGATTCACACGCACGCGATAACCGACGCACAAGCCCTCGCCAGCCGCCTCCAACGCAGCACCGTCGCCGTCGAGCGACGACAGTTTGAGTCGTCATCCTGAGCTCATCGAAGGATCTCGCCGCCTTCCCGCCTCTGATGTCCAGCCTCTCCCGAGCGTCGTAGGCGCAGCAAAAGTTAGCCACAGCCCGGAAGCAGGGAAAAACCTCCCTTTATCATGCTTCTCTTACGCTACCCTTGGGAAAACCACCCATCGCCAGCTAAGATGGTTGCGGCAACCGGCATCGCGACAACGGCCTTCGCATTTTGCTTCGTATACAAAGCAAATTGCGCGCGGCACCGCCGTCTCGCCGATTCTGTGCTATGAACTAAGATGGCCGCTTTTCGGCCAGGAGGAAGCAGAAACGCACACGGAGGCTGGGTAGCGAAGAAGCTCTAAACGCCAAACGCGGTTATTAGAAACCATGCTAAATCATTGCAAACAAAGAGTGGGGACCGCCTCTAATCGCCAAAAACCCACCTCCAGCGTTGTTGCATCGGGCACGCTCGTCCCAGTACCTCTCGCGGGCACAATCAGCGTCCTTTCCCTTACCTCATCCACGTCCTGTGCTTCCATTTTCGCGGAGGCGAAAAAAAATCTAATCGCGACAACCCCACATTCAAAATTCGCCCCAATCTCATGAAAACAAATCACATGACAATTCCTAACCGCGACAAAAACACCATTTTCCGTTTGCCTCACTTTCGCCCCGTGTGGCTGACAATCGCCGCCGCAATCGTCGCCCTTTCGGCTTCGGGCGCCCCGCAGCAGTCGAAACCGCCGCAATCGAAGGCGGCGCAACAAGCCAAGGCGGACCAAAATCCTCCGGTCGTCTCCACCCTCCCGCCGCTGCCGCCGCTGACCATATCGAAAACCGATGTGATTCCCGATCTCGCGCAGCGCGTGGCGAAATTCAAGCGCATCAAGATTCCGTTCCGTTCCCAGGAACTGACGCACAACCAGCGCAAGATGATGATCAAGCTGGTGGACGCGGCCGGACTGCTCGACTGCATCTTCTGGCGGCAGAGCGATCCCGAAGGGCTCGAGCTCTACGTTTCGCTCGCGAAAAGCAAAGACCCGCAAGATATGCTGCTGCGCGAATACCTGAAAATCAACGGTAGCCGCTTCGATCTGGTGAACGACGACAAACCCTTTGTTGGCGTGCAAACTGCGCCGCCGGGACGCGGATTTTTCCCCGAGGACCTGACCCGCGAACAATTCGACGCCTACGTCGGCGCGCATCCCGCTCAGAAGGCGCTGCTCTACGATCCGTTCACAATCGTTCAGCGGAAAGACGAGTTTCTCGAAACGGTTCCCTATCACGTCGCGTTCAAGGATTTTCTCGACCTGATGGCGCAGGATTTGCGCGATGCCGCCGACCTGAGCGACGACGATCCCGCGTTCGCGAAATTCCTTCGGCTGCGCGCCGCCGCCCTGCTGAACGACGATTATTTTTCGAGCGATCTCGCCTGGCTCGACCTGAACAACCCGAAGATCGACATCGTCTTCGCGCCTTATGAAACTTATCTCGATTCCCTGCTCGGCGTGAAAACGTCTTACGGCGCGGCCGTGATGATTCGCAACGAGGAGGAAAGCCAGAAGCTTGCCGTGTTCCAGAAGTACGTCCCGGATTTGCAAGAGGCGTTGCCGCTTTCGCCAGAAGACTTGCCGTCGAAGCGCGGGAAGCAGTCACCCATGGAAGTAATGGACGCCATCTATCGCGCGGGCGATCTGCTGCACGGCTACCAGGCCGTTGCGGACAATTTGCCGAACGATCCCCGCGTCCACGAACAGAAAGGCTCGAAGAAAATCTTCTGGAAGAATTTCATGGACGCGCGCGTGAATTTCATCATCCTGCCGCTCGCGCAGCGAGTGATGCGCCAGAGCCAGGCGACCCTAGCCACCGGCGAAGGATACCTCGACACGACGATGATGCACGAAATCGCGCATGGCCTCGGTCCTGCGTACGCGCACACGGCTGCCGGCGCGACCCCGACCCCGATTAACGAGGCCATCGGTCCGCAATATTCAGCCCTCGAAGAATCGAAGGCAGACATCGTCGGAATGTTCTGCTTGAAATGGCTGATCGACCATGGCGCGCTGCCGAAAGACAAAGAGCAGATGTTCTACGCGTCGTATGTAGCGGGAATTTTCCGCACGGTGCGTTTTGGAATCGCCGAAGCGCACGGCCAGGGCGAAATGATGGAGTTCAATTATCTGCTCGAGCAGGGAGCGGTTCGCGCGGCGCCTGGACTGGGCGGCGTGTACGAAATCGACTTCGACAAAATTCCCGTGGCGATTGCGTCGCTCGCGAAGGAATTGCTGGAGCAGGAAGCCACAGGGGATCGCGCGCGAAGCGAAGCGTGGTTCAAAAAATACGCGGTGATGCCGCCGGAGCTTTCAGCGATCCTGGCGAAAGCCACCGACATCCCCATCGACGTCGATCCCGATTTTTCGTTCAGCCCTCCGCTGACGCTGATTGCGCCGGTGCCGACGCCTCCGCCTGTAAAAGACTGAATGAGCGGATGGATTCACTGCAGAGACGCAGAGAAGGCCGCTGCGGCAAATCAGAGGATCGATTGGATCGACGAATCGATCGACACGTGCGTCTGGGGAAATCCGTCGATTTCGTAGCTGGCGCCGACCGCCCGGCTGAAGTGAAAAAACCGGCCGATGTGGTAGTCCTCGTCGAAGATGCTGAAAACGTCTTCAATTTCCTCGCGGGTGAATCCGAGCGACGCAAGCGCCACCTCGCGGCCGTAGCCGCCCGAGGCTGCCAGGTATTTTTCGATCACATCTTTGAGTTGCACTTTAGATCCAGACATACGCACCTGCTTCTCCATACGGCAAATTCATGAACGTCACGCCCGCTTCGTCAATTTTTTCGAAAGCCTTCCGCAACTTTCGCGCGCCGTGCGTCGAGCAAAGCAGTTCGCCCTTTGAATCGCGAATCCGCTGTACTTCGTCGAGGCTCCCCACCTCCGCGGACGAAAACCAGAGCCAGGTGGCCGGCCTTGCGCATGCGGCGCAGGTTTCGTCATTCCATTTCAGTCTCGTCTCGATCGCTTCTTCCACTTCTGGCGCCATCCCAACTGGCGCGAAGTCAGGCGCTGCCGCAAAGAAGTATTGCGTGAAACTTGGATCGGGCTCGAACGCCACGACGCGGCCTTCGAACTTCGCGATCTCGGCGGTCGCAATATCGAGCAGGCACTCGCGGCAGAGCAGGACCTCCGGCCGCAGCGGCATGCGGCGAATTTCGCTCCGGCCGATGAAGAACACGATGTCGGGCAGCAGCGTCGCCCTCCAGGGTGAGCCGCGATGCACATGGACGCATTCCGGGGCCGTGCCTTTCAGCCGCGCCCACCAGTTGCGGCTGCGCGGCGAGAACTCGATGTCGGGGTATGCGGTGTCGCAGGAAATTGCGGGCAAGCCTTTTGCGGCTCCTCACTTCCAGGAGCTAATCCTAGCAGATTTGATTTTCGATTGCCGCGAGGTCGACGCGGCGCGGACTCGCGGAGGCTTTGTGGGCCGGCGCGCGTTCGGCTATCATTGATTTCGGCTACATGGCTTGCGAGTTTATTGCGCTCTAAAAGGAGGAATTTAGAATGGCGATTTCCGTGGGAACGGCGGCTCCGGAGTTTATGCTGAAGGATCAGAACCAGAAGGAAGTGAAGCTTTCGGACTACAAGGGCAAGAACGTTGTCATCATTTTTTATCCGCTCGACTGGAGCCCGGTGTGCACGAACGAGCACGCATGCTTTGTGAACGATATGAAGCGCTTCGAGCAACTCAATGCGCAGGTGCTGGGAATCAGCGTCGATAGCGCGTGGTCGCACAAAGCGTTTGCGGAGAAAATGGGGATTCACTATCCGCTGCTTGCGGATTTTCAGCCGCGCGGCGCCGTGGGCGACAAATTCGGCGTCTATCTCGCCGACAAGGGAATTACGGGGCGCGCGATTGCTATCGTCGATCGCAACGGGAAAATCGGCTGGTTCAAGAATTATGATATTCCGGTCTTGCCGGACATCAAAGAAGTCGCGGACGCTCTGGCGAAACTGAACTAGGCGCGACGGATCGTTGCTAATGCGCTGGCGGGGTGGCTGGCGGGTTTGCGAAGGTGCGAATGTAATCCACTACCTGCCAGCGCTCCGTGTCGTTCAGCCTGTCCTCGAACGCGGGCATCGGTTTGTGGCCATGCGTGATTTTCCAGAATAGTTCGCCGTCGGAGACCCGGCTGATTTCCGCGGCGTTCGTGAAATCGCTGGGCATCACGGAAAGCTCGGGGGCGCGGTCGCCTTTGCCGTCGCCGTTTTCGCCGTGGCAGCTCTTGCAATTCTTCGAATAAACGAACATTCCTTCGTCGATCGTGGACTCGGTGGCCGGCACGGGATTTCGCATCTTCTTGCCAACCGAGGGGACGTTCCACTGTGTGAGCGAGTAAAGCACGGCCGCGCCGCCAGCGACCAAAATAAGGAACAAAACAACGATAATCGCGGTCCGATTTCTCTTTGGCATTGGTTGCTGAGTCACAGGTTTCTCTGAGAGTGCGTGTTGAGCGCCCTGGAAATTCTCGCACAGCGACGAAAATTCTACAAATCAGCGGGAGACCGGAGTTATAAGCCGATTTCTGATCGGGCTCGTTTTCGCACGTCCTAAAGGCCGTGCTCTCTGGACCAAGTCCGGAGCTTCCACGCTCAAAGCGCAATGCCCAGGGCTAAAGCCCGCGCTATCCTGACGACTTTCTCCCGTGCCTGAAGGCCCGGGCTTCCACCCTAAAACCCGAGTCCGGGGCTGACACAAAACCCGAGTTGCCACACAAACTCTTTAGCGAACGGCGTGCATGGCGCGAAGCACCGAGATCAAAACGATTATCAGCATCATCACGACGTAAGCGCGGAGTCCCCACAACAGCACTCGAACGCCAACCGAAAGATTCCGCTGCCCGAAATGAGTTCGCCGCTTCGCCGCGACCACTTGGTCCGCTTCGAGCAGCGACAAGACGAGCCGAGGATCCTTCAGGTCCGGCTGCGCCACAGCAGCAGCAACCGCTTCGAGTTCGTTCTCCTCTCGAAGGGCGGCGTCGGCCGGAATCGGTTTGGTCATGTTATTCATGCGAGAGTCCATACTCTTTGGATCAGCCTCCAAGCCATTTCGGGAAAACGGTGGCGACGCCGAATGCGATTCCCGCAAAAATCAAAAGCAGTGTGACCGTAACGCCCGCGACATTTGCCCACCTTCCGTTCACATGCTCGCCCATTACTTCGCGATCATTCACCAGAAGCAGGAGAAACGCGAGTGCCGGAGGCATGGCGAGAACCGCAATCACGTTGACGGTCAAGGCCACGAACTCGAGCGGAAACTTGGGAATCAGGACGAGCACTGCTGCGGTGCAAGCAGAGCCAAGCAGAGTGAGGTAAAACGGCCAAGCTTCGCGCAACGGACGATTCAAACTATGGCCCGTCTGAAAAACTTCGCCGAACGCGTATGCAGACGACGTGGAGATCGCAATCGCCGCAACAATTCCCGCTTCGAAAATGCCGAGCGCGAAAAGCGCCGCGCCTACGTGCCCGATCCACGGCTCGAGCGCCTGCGCGAACTCGGCGCCTTGAAACTGAGACGCGTCGATCCCGTGGTGAAACAGCGGAACCGTAGCGAGGATGGCGGCGATAGCAAAAACGGAGGCAAGCAGAGCACCGAGAAAAGTGTCGAAGCGCCCAGCGCTGATATCGCGGGGCTGCATACCTTTGTCCACCACAGCGCTCTGCTGAAAGAAGAGCATCCAGGGCGTGACGGTGGCGCCGATGGTGGCCAGGATCAGCACAAGAATCTCGTATTGGTTTCCGCGCGGCAAGGGCATCCATGTGAGGAAAGCGCGGCCCGCGGCGTGCCAATCGGGCCGCGCCAAGATAGCGGCCGGAATAAAAAGACCATTGAAGATTGCGAGGCTCAGCGTGATTCGCTCCCAGGTCCAATAGCGACCCGATGTGATGGCTCCCAGCACGATGACGAGAGCTCCGCCAACAGCGACGCCAGGTCGAATGCCGAAAAATCCGAGACCAGCTCGCACGCCAATGAATTCCGTCACGAGGGTAAGAAAATTTCCGAGGATCAAATCGCCCATCGAAAAGAAGCCCCAGAATTTCCCGAAGCGGTCGAAAATCAATTCGGCGTGCCCGCGGTGGGTAACGGCGCCGAGGCGAACGGTCATTTCCTGCACGATGAAGCCCATCACGAAGGTGAGCACGACGAACGGCAGGAAGAATCCGATGCCGAACCGAGCACCATCGGCCGAGTAGGAAAGCATGCTCGGGGCATCATTCTCGCCGAGGAAAACGAGCACGCCGGGACCGACGAGAAGCCAGAGCAGACGGAACCCGCCGAACGCTTTCGGCCCGCGGCCTTTGCCGCGCACGCGGGCAACCTGCCAGCGGTCGCGGGCGCGGTCCACGTCTTCATGCGTCAGGAGCCCGGCCAGTTCGGGAGCGGATGCGGCAGCGGATTGAGTGGTCGGATGCGCCGGCTGATAGCCGGATGTCTTGTTGGACTCGTCCAAGAGTTAACCTAGCTGAACTCAGCGTATAAACTACGCTTAACTCGATAGGACGTCAATCGGCACGGCAAAGAACGGTGCGGAAAAACTATAGTCACGGCGGGAGGCTCTGCTATAGTGAGCTGAATGCGATCCGAAGGAGCGAGGAATGGCTGAAGCGCCGAAGCAGCAACAGCAAGTGCAAATCAAGGCCGACGAGAAAGAGTTGCTCGGTCAATATTCTAATCTCGTCGTGGTGCACCACAACGCCGAAGAATTCACGCTGAATTTCGTTTACATGTTTCCCACCGTGCCGCAGGGCAAGCTCGTGTCGAGCTTGATCCTGAGCCCGATGCATGCGAAGCGGTTGATGCGCGCGCTTGAGGAAAACGTCGCGAAATACGAGGCGCAATTCGGCCCGCTCCGTGAGGGACCGGGTCCAACTCCGGACACCAATGTGGGGTTCGTGCAATAGGAAGGGCGCAAAGCGGGTGGATTATGACTTCGCGACTGTCAGTGCGTGAGAACAGCACCTGCGTGAGATGGAGCGACGACCCAGTTGCCCGTAGTATTCAAGAATTCCACACCCACGGCAAAAGCTGACAATTGAGGCTCCGGCTGGCAGTAAGCGACGCGCGCTACAGATCGAAACGTGCCGCTGAACGTTGCAATCGTCAGACGATCGTTGATCTTCCAGCGCCGGGTGCTGAGAATCCGCGCTCCGCGGGAGCTTACGTTTGAGGTGAAAGTGGCTTCCGTGCCTGGAAGCGCGCCGTTCCCCGTCACCTGAACGCCCACTTCCATGGGAATACGCGTCTCGCTTCGAAGCGCATCGAAAGTTTTTGGAATCCTTACTCCAAAATGCATTTGCAGTCCCCCGGCCAGATTCTAAAGACTCATCTCATAAATGCTTCGAAGGCCCATTCCTGCTGGCCAGAGGGGTTAAAACCCCTGAGTTTTTGCGTCTTTTTCGGCACGACTGACGTCGTGCCCTGACACAAACCTCTACGAGGCAGCCGCTAGAGACAGGCTGCGACGTGCCGGAAACGAAGCTTTTTTTCACTGCGGCCCTTCATGCGATACAGAGCGCGGTCAGCGGACCCCAAAAGCTTTTCGATTGTCGTTCCATCGGACGGATAAACGGCAACGCCAACGCTGACTGATATGGCCGGTTGTTGACCGTCATTCGCAAGCTGCTCGCAAATCCGGATGGCGGCCTGCTTCGCTTCTCGCTCGCCAGACTCCGGGAGAACCAGGGCGAATTCATCGCCTCCATAGCGGCCGGGCAGGTCTATTGCGCGGCTGCTGCTCCGCAGAGCGGTGCCGAGACGCTTGATGGCGCGGCTGCCCGTGAGGTGGCCGTACTTATCGTTGATTTTCTTCAAGCCATCCAAGTCAAAGAGCAGAACGGCAAAACTACGGCCCGTCCGCCGGGAACGCTGAAGCTCGCTTTCCAGCGCCTCGAACAGCCGGCGATGATTAGCAAGACCCGTCAGAGGATCCGACGAAGCCAGGGTGCTCACCTGATCGAAGAGCTGAGCATTGTCCAGCAGCGTCCCGCCAAGAACCACCACATAACTCAGAACCATGAATACGTGCGCCAGAGTGAACGGCGCGTCGAGCACATGCTGCGATTCGCTGATCGTAATGTGACAAAGCGCGTTGAGCATGGCGGCCACGTACAAGGCCCGGTCCAGGGATGTGTTCACGCGGCGCAAGCGCAAGTGATAGCCGATTGCAGCCGCGACGTAGATAGCCGCCGGAAGCAGGTCCCACAACCGCGGAATTAGAGCGCCTGGATGAATCTTCGGGGACGCCGGCAGCATGAAATAGAAGACGCTGGTGAGATAGGCCACCGCGCCGACGATCAGTGTGGCGACAGCCATTTCTTTGCCGGGGTCGCGCGACACGGGAACGCGCCGCTCCACTGCAAGAGCCGCGAGCAGGAGGATTCCCAGCAGAGTTCTTCCGGCGAGCCAGCCGATCGAGATGTGGTCCCCTGGAACGGAAGTAATGAGCATGCCGCGATAAAACGTCATGCTCGTCCCTGCTTCGATCAAACCCGCCAGGACAAAACCGAAAGCAAGGATCAGGGAGATGCGGTCATGGGTGCCGCGAAAGCGGACCAGGGCGTTCGCGGCGAACGTGAATGCGATAAGGCTCCCCGCCATTTCAAGATACGTATCGAGGAGGGGGTCAGCTAGATAGGAGGAGCCCCGAAGAGCCAGCAGGAAGACGAGGTACGCCCCGATAACGATCATCCAAACGAGGACGAGTCGAAAACGGTCTAAGTGCCCCCAAAACTTTGCTACGCGCTCCACAAATCCCCCAAACGAGAACACACGCCCCTTTAAGTGGAGAGCAAACGACGTTCCTTTGCGACATGTAGTTTTAGTACTATCTAACTACTGATTACAGGACACTTACTTATTTTCTAGTGCGCGTTTGGGATTCCAGGGTACCGGGGCGGAACTGCTCCGAGGGTAGAAAAGTTACAAGGCTGAACCGGTCATTCCCAATTTGGCGGCGACTCTTCGAAATCTAAGTCTTATTCTCGTCCGCAGCTTTGACGGCTGATTCCGCGGCTTGGAATCCGATCCTGCTGTGCGTTCCATCGCAAAAGGGCTTGTTGACGGAGCCTCCGCAACGACAAAGGGAGAAGGCAGGCTTGCCGGTGAGGTCGTATTTGTTTCCGTTGGCATCTACGAGTTCCACGGCGCCTTCCGGCGCTTCCACTCGGAAAGGGCCGTTGGGTCTTACGGTGATCTTTACTTGAGCCATTCAATCCTCCGCCATGTCAGTGGTAAGTGCTGGCCAAACTCAATACTTGGGAACCGAGGGATCCACTTCGTCGGACCACGCAAGGATACCACCCTTCAGGTTCAGAACTTTCCGGAAACCTGCTTTGCGCAGGAATTCCACCGCTTCGGCTGAACGTTTGCCGCTGCGGCAATGCGCCACAATTTCCCGCGAGCTATCGAGTTCATTCACGCGGCGTGAAAGGTCGCCCAGCGGAATCAAGTGGCCGCCTAGATTGCAAATCTGATACTCGTGGGGCTCGCGAACGTCGAGCACGAAAAGGTCATCGCCGCGATCGAGCCGCGACTTCAGATCTTTCGGAGTAATCTCGGGCACGGTGGTCTGGGGCGCGGGAGCCTCTTCGCCGCGAATGCCGCAGAATTCCGCATAGTCGATCAGTTTGGTGACGGTGGGGTGATTCCCGCAAACGGGACATTCGGGATTCTGGCGCAATTTGAGCTCACGGAAACGCATTGCAAGAGCGTCGAAGAGAAGCAGCCGGCCCACGAGAGGCTCACCTTTGCCGATGATAAGTTTGAGCGTCTCCGCGGCTTGAATCGCGCCGACGATCCCAGGCAGCACGCCGAGAACTCCTCCTTCCGCGCAGGACGGAACAAGGCCCGGAGGAGGCGGCTCTGGATACAAGCAGCGATAGCACGGCCCGTCTGGATAGCCGAAGATTGTTATCTGACCCTCGAATCGGAAAATCGATCCGTAGACGTTGGGTTTCTTGAGCAGGACGCAGGCGTCGTTGACGAGATAGCGCGTTGGGAAGTTGTCTGTGCCATCGACGACAATGTCGTAGTCTTTGAACAGTTCGAGCGCATTTTCGCTGGTCAAGCGCGTTTCGTAGCGGTCGATCTGGATATCGGGATTCAGATTGTGGAGGCGCTCGGCCGCGGCCTCGATCTTTGGCCGTCCGACGTCAGCCGTGCTGAACAGAATCTGCCGCTGCAGATTTGTGAGGTCGACAGAGTCGAAATCGACCAAGCCGATCCGGCCGACTCCCGCAGCCGCAAGATAGAGTCCGAGTGGGGCTCCGAGTCCGCCCGTGCCTATGCAGAGGACCTTGGCCTGCTTCAGCTTGAGCTGCCCCTCCATGCCGACTTCGGGCATGATCAAGTGGCGGCTGTAGCGCAGGATCTCTTCGTTCGAGAGCGTCACGGGTGTTAGGCCGGCGGCTGTCGGCGTCGTTGAAATTTCTGTTTTCGTAGCCATTGGAACTTGTCCAGGATTCTACTCGAATTCAACTTTGCGCGCCGCCGGCGATCGACGGCACGATGCTCACAGTGTCGCCTTCGTGCAGCCGCGTCGCATCCTTCTGCAGGTAGCGAATGTCTTCGTCGTTGACGTAAACGTTGACGAAACTGCGCAAACGGCCGTCATCGGCGTACAGGTGCTTCTTTAGCTCCGCATACCGGTTCGTCAAGGAAGCGAGAGCCTCTCCCACCGTCGAGGCCTGCAATTCAACGATCTCCTGCTTGCCTGCGTAGGCTCGAAGCGGCGTCGGAATGATGACTTTCACTGACATCCTTGTCTCCTGTGCGAACTAAGCGGACGAACTCAATGGCGCGACCGTTTCGATGCGCTCTGAATCGTAGGCGCTGCGGTCGTCGTGCAATCGCCACGAAGTCGTGTCACGGGCTACGCCTTTCTGCACACTCACGATCAGGTAGCTGTACCACGGCCAAGCGTGCTCCCGGTCGAATTCGCTGGGGCGCGCTGGCGCATCTGGATGCGAATGATACCAGCCAAGCAGTTCCAGCCGCTTTTCGCGCGCGGTCTTTTCCGCCAGGCGAACGTCGTCGGGAGTCAGCTCGAAACGATTACGGGGCGAATCGTCGCGCCGATTCGCGAGCGGCAAAAGCGCGGTGATTTCGCGCGCCTCGTCGCCATCACGGCCAAGCAGCGCGCCGCAGCACTCGTGAGGATATGTTTCCACGCCGTGCGCCTGGATGCGGCGAATGAGCTCGACTTGAATTTTCAGCACGCTGCTCATTCTTCGCCCCAGAAGCGCTCCGTCAGATATTTTTCTCCGGAATCGGGGAAGATTGTCACGATTACCGCGTTTTCTCCACGCGGCAGCCGGCCCGCAACGTCGAGGCAGACCTGCATCGCTGCGCCCGCGCTGACCCCGGCCAGAATCCCCTCTTCGCGCGCGAGGCGCTTCACCATTCGATGCGTGTCCTCGGTTCGCGCAGCCAAATCTTCGTCGGCGAGGCTGGCATCGTAGATCGGCGGCACGATGGCTGTAGCCATATGCTTCATGCCTTCCAAGCCGTGAAAGCCCGAGTCCGGCTGAAAGCTGATGCAGCGGATCTTTGGATTTAGCTCTTTAAGTCGCCGCGTCGTGCCGACGAACGTGCCGCTCGTACCAAGGCCAGCGATGAAGTGCGTGATCCGCTCGTGCGTCTGCTCCCATATTTCAGGGGCCGTGCCGGAATAATGCGCGTCAGGATTCGCGGGATTCGAATACTGGTCAGGGTAGAAATACTTCTCCGGTTCCGTGTTGTAAATCTCACGGACGCGGCGAATCGCTCCATCGGTTCCCTCGCCGCCCGGGGTGAAGACGATGTCGACCCCGTAGGCTTCCAAGATGCTCTTGCGTTCGGGTGACGCGCTGCTGGGCAAACAAAGCTTCACGCGATAGCCCAAAGCTGCGCCAATCATCGCGTAGGCAATGCCCGTGTTCCCGCTTGTGGCGTCGAGAATGATCTTACCGGGACGCAATAGGCCGCTGCGCTCTCCTTCGCGAATCATCGAGTACGCAGCGCGATCCTTCACGGAGCCGCCCGGGTTGAACCATTCCGCCTTGGCGCAGAACTCAACGTTCGGGAAATCGGCGCCGATCCGCACGATCTTGAGCAAGGGTGTGTTGCCGATGCGTTCGAGCAGATGCTGGCCGACGCGAGCGCCGGGCGCTGTGTGTTGGGCGGACACGACTGGTTTGTTCACTGATGTCACGTTCTTCTCTGTTCGATCCACTCGTATTCAGTTTGTTTCAGGGAGTCTAGCAAATCGAAGCACTGCTTTGCACTTAGCGGCGACAGCGCGAACCGAGGGGTGCGTTAGGAAAGACAAGCGGCCGAGGATGGTGTTGCCGTGTCATGTCTCTTTTGATGCTTGCCGTCCGGTTTTCGACCCAGATTCTTGGGACCCAGATTTTTGGCTTTACAGAACACCCATTGAATCCATATTCTGAATCACCATGTGGTACGTCAACAAGCTATTTGATCAACCTCAGATTGAGTCGCTCTCGAGCAAAGGGTTCCTCGTCCGCAGCTCGGGAGGCGTGGTTCGCATCGAAAAATATGGCTGCGGCGCGGAATTGCGGAAGGCTTCCGAAGGCCGCTATCAGATGACCGTTATTCCCTCCGTCATGTCGCAGGGGCAGTTCACCCATCTTTGGGACGCGGGTTATCAGAAATTCCTGTTGACGCACGACGGCACCAAATTGCCGATTCGAGTGGGCCAGCTTGCCGACCTGCGGATATTCAACGAAGAGTTGCGCACGGCCCTCGGCGTTCCCACCTATTACAACGAAGCGCTCGGATCCACTTGCCAGTACAGCGTCTACGATCGCGTCAAGGGCCGCCTTGGAGACAATCCAGACGAAACCGTCGGCGCGCACGAAGAAGCCGATCACTAGGTCGACCGTTCTGCCGACCTTAAAACCCCTGGGCTTGCTCGAGCTTTCGGCGTAGGAGCGCGGGATCGACGCGATGCTTCGCGAAGAATTGTGAACCGACAAGGATGACGGGAACGTCGTCGGTGTAGCGATCGCGCAGGATTGGATCGTCGTCGATATCCACTTCGCGCAGCTTTGCGCCGCATTGGGCCAGCAGCGGCGTGATGACTGCCTTGGCCTCGTCGCAAAGATGGCAGCCCTGTCTTGTGTACAGCGTGACGTCACTCGGCGCCGCGATTCCCAGGCGGCCATCCTCCGTTCGACTGTAAAAATCTCCGCCATCGTCGTGAAGAAGTCCCGATTTCACGAGTTCGGAAATTTTGTCGAAGACGGCGTTGCGCTCTTCCGGCTGGTTGCCGCCGACGAATTCGAAAAAGGTGTGGAGATCGAGCGAATCACGTTCGAGCTGATCGAAGGTGGAAAGAATGCGGTGTGAAATGGAGTCCATTCTGTTTTGAAGCGTTTCCGTTACGGTTTGATGGTGTAAAACTGCTGAAAAGGACCGCTGCGTGGATAGAAAGCGCGCGAGCGGTAAAGCTCCGCAATCTGGCGAATGTGGCCCAGGTCGTGGAACGCCCACTCGTTCATCAGATGGCCGATCGTAATCGGCCCAAGCTTTGCGTGCTGCCCCTTGCGCGCCAGCACCGTGGGCTGAACGTAACGCAAGAACGAAAGGCTGCGATCGCGCTCGTGGCAGAATGTCTTCAGGCTTTCGCGGCCTTTCTTCCCGGAGTAGTTACCCGCGGCATAGGCCGCGTTCTGGTCGTAACTTTCGATTTGCGGTTCGTTCTTTTCAATCATCACGCGGATGCGTTCCCGGAAAGCGATTACCTCCGCCTCGGCAAGATGCGCCAGCACCTCGCTGATCGACCAGCGATCCATCGCCGGCTTCCATTGCATTTGCTCGTCGGTGCACGCCCACACAATCTTCTCGATGATGATGGGCGTTTGTTCTAGAACAGGAATTCCGGGCAACGCGTCGGGGCTCGGAGTGGCAGCCATGAATCCTCCACAATGGTAGTGTTCTCCCTCGTTATACCCCACGGGGAAGGCGTTGTCGAAGCCAAGCCTTGTGCGGGCCACGGGCGCATGGTACACCGGGAACGGAGATATATCGGATGGCCCAAGTTCTGGCCCTCGTCGATGACCTGTTTTTTCAGGCGAAGATGCTCGAGACGGCGCGGCACGTCGGCGTCGAACTGCGTACCTGCAGCACGGCCGACGCCCTGGCGGGAGAGATTGCGAAAGAAGCGCCGAACCTTGTCGTGGTCGATCTGAATTCGCGCAGCCAGCCTATCGCCGCTATCGAGCGCATGCAGTTAAAGCCGCGCAACTTTGCAATCGTCGCGTTTCTCTCTCACGTTCAGGTGGAGCTCGCCGAACGAGCAAAGGCTGCGGGCTGCAGCACAGTGATGCCGCGTTCACAATTCACGCGCGACCTGGCAACCATCTTCGCTCAAGCGAAATCCCAGTCGTAATGATTAGCCGGTCGAAGTTTGCAAGCCTTGTCGCTGCGTTCATTGGTTGCGCCCTGCTGCCCTGCGCGCCCGCCCGCGCGCAGGATGGCCACGAGACCGACCCCGCCGCGGCGCTATCGAGCGCGCTGACGGCGGCTTGCCGTGGGAACGAGACGCAGTTTGCAAATTACCTTACCGCTGATAACGCCCCGGCGTTTCGAGCGCTGCCGAAGGACCAACGAAGCGACCTTCTGAAGCGATTCTCCCTGATCGACGATCCCGGCAAGCCCTTGCTTTCGACGGATTCACAAAACCACATTGTTTTGCGATGCGAAGATCCCGGCAGATCGGTGGAGTTTCGATTCGGCGAGGCGCGCGTGCGGGAAAATCTCGCCTTCATTCCCGTAACGGTGGTCGACTCGCAGCAGGCGCAGTTCGGACTGGTCCGCGAAAATGGCGGCTGGCGGATTCTCTCGCTGGGACTGGTGCTGCTGGATATCCCGGAACTCTCGAAGCAATGGGCGGAACAAGACGTCGCTGAACGGGAAGCTGCGATCATCACGGCGTTGCAGGGATTCACCGACGCGATTCAGCGGTACAAGCGCGCGTTTGGAAAGCTGCCGGACTCGCTCGCGCAGCTGGGTCCCGCGGATCCCGGCCAAATCTCGCCGGAGCAGGCATCGCTCGTTTCAAAAGAACTTGCCGGCGGCGCCGCGGGGGGATATCACTTCCGCTACCGCGTGATTTCGACGGCCGATCCAAATAATCAGACCTTCGAACTGGTCGCCACGCCGGATGAGTATGGTAAGGCGGGACACAGGTCGTTCTTCCAGGATGGCGCGGGAAGAATCCACGCGGCCGACAAGCACGGCGCTGCAGCAACGAGCGACGACCCACCCCTTGAATCCGACAATACGCAGTAGTTCCCCTCCTCAGGTATAATGTCGCTCGCGTTCTCGCCAGGAACACCAACGGGCGGGCCAATCATCGGTTTTGGAATCCATTTATTCCGTCATGCCCCCACTAACCGCGCAACAGAAGCCGTCTCCGGAACAAGCCCTTAGCAACGCGAACCAGCGGTTCTACGCCGCGTTCGAGTCTCGCGACCTCGAGGAAATGTCTAGGGTCTGGGCGCAGGATGATGACGTACAGTGCGTCCACCCTGGCTGGGACTTACTCATCGGCTGGGATGAGGTGCGAGAGCGCTGGGCCAGGATTTTCGCGAATGCGAAAAGGGTTCGAATCGCGCTGAGTTCCGTGTGGGTGCGCGTGGAAGGCGATGTGGGATGGGTGGCATGCACCGAGCACGTGACCACCGCATTTGCGGACGGGTTTGATGAAGCCACGGTTCAGGCCACGAACGTCTTCGTTCGGCGCGACGGGCAGTGGCTGCTGGTCACGCACCACGCCTCGCCGTTGCCAAGGCCCACGACGTCCACCGTCCAGTAGGTGTGCGATAGGCGTTCGATAATCGGCCTTCCAGTGGGCGTGCCGGCCGTCGCCGCGTCAACTGTACGCAAAACGGTGTCTATGGTATTCTGGCGGCGTTCTAATTGGGCATTCACACCGGAAGACGCACACAGAGCTGACTTAGCCCGCAAGGGCACCACAACTGGCACGACGGCTGTCTTCAAGTGTCTACCTCAGCCGTATGCCGCAGCCGAGCGATTCCAGTGAGCGCCAGGACGGACCCAGCGATGTCCACGCCAGTCGCAGCAACCAAGACCGCTGAACTACGCCTCGCGCATTCACCCGACAGCGACGACGCTTTTATGTTTTACGCGCTCGCCACGGGCAAGATCCGGCTGCCGGGCGTGAAGTTCACGCACATCCTCTCTGACATCGAGAGCTTGAATCAGGCCGCGCGACACGAAACATACGACATCACGGCAATCAGTTTCTTCGGATACGCGTTCGTCGCCGATAAGTACGTGTTGCTCGATTGCGGTGCGAGTTTCGGCGAAGGCTACGGTCCGATCGTTGTGGCGTCCCATCCCATCAAGAAAAACGACCTCGCCGGACGCAAAGTGGCCATTCCCGGCACGCTGACGACTTCCTATTTGGCGCTGAAGCTGTTCGAGCCCAACGTGGAAACAGTGACGATGCCCTTCGACAAGATTCTGGACGCTGTGCAGGCAAAGGAAGTGGAAGCCGGCCTGCTGATTCACGAGGGGCAATTGCTTTTTTCGCAGGCGGGATTGCATCGCGTGGTGGATTTGGGCCAGTGGTGGCACGAAACCACCAAGCTGCCCCTGCCCCTGGGAGCGAACGCGATTCGGCGGAAACTTGGCCCGGAAATGGGCCTCCAGGTTGCGCGAGTGATCCGCGACAGCGTGAGCTACGCTCTGGAGCATCGCGATGCTGCGCTGAATTACGCGTTGCAGTTCGCCCGCGACATGGACCCTGCTCTGGCCGACAAATTCATCGGCATGTACGTCAACCGATGGACGCTCGACTACGGAGAAGAGGGCCGCCGGGCCGTGCGGGAATTGCTGGAACGTGGTGCAGCGGTTGGACTTGTGCCGGCGTCCTTCAGGGTTGAGTTTCTGTCCGAAGCCGCGTAAAATAAGGTAGTCGTATCGGTGAGTGAAGAACCTTCACATCTGACCTAAATCGTTTCGCAGTGCTGGCCTCCCACGAGGCACAGGACCCACGTAAGCCTGGCAACACCGTTTCCGCGCGTTTCAATCGCAAGTCTTTCGAGAGGATATACTTGACGCCATGAGGGACCTCATCCAAACAGGCGTAGTTCTTCGAGAGCTTTTGCGCGAGCGCATCCTGGTGCTCGACGGCGCAATGGGCACAATGCTGCAACAGGAGAGCCTGACGGCCGCCGACTTTGGAGGGCCGCACCTCGAAGGCTGCAACGAGAACCTGGTGATGACGCGTCCCGACGTGGTGCTCTCGATTCATCGCAAGTATCTCGAAGCCGGCTCGGACATCATCGAAACGAACTCGTTCGGCGGAACGCCGATCGTACTTGCAGAGTACGGTCTCGGCGACCAGGCGCGTGAGATCAACCGCCGCGCGGCAGAGCTCGCTCGCCAGGCGGCCGACGAGTTTTCCACGGCGAAGAAGCCGCGGTTCGTCGCAGGTTCGATGGGCCCAACCACGAAGGCAATCAGTGTGACCGGCGGCATCACCTTCGATGCCCTGCGGAAGAACTTTCGCGACCAGGCGCAAGGCCTTATCGAAGGCGGCGCCGACGTGCTGCTGCTCGAGACTTCGCAGGACACACGAAACATAAAGGCTGGCGTGCTCGGGATTCAGGAACTGAGCCACGAAATTGGCCAGCCGATTCCGCTGATGATCTCGGTGACGATCGAACCGATGGGGAGCATGCTCGCCGGGCAAAGCATTGAAGCGTTGTGGGCGTCTCTTGACCACGTCGAGTTGATCTCGCTCGGCCTCAATTGCGCGACGGGCCCTGAATTCATGACGGACCACATCCGCACATTGCAATCGCTCACGACGCGATTCGTCTCGTGTTATCCGAATGCGGGTCTGCCGAACGAGGAAGGTCGGTACGGGGAGACGCCGACATCCCTTGCGGAACAGCTTGGCAGATTCGTCGAGCGGGGCTGGCTCAATATCGTGGGGGGATGCTGCGGGACCACGGAAAAGCACATTCGCGCCATCGCGCAGATGGCAGAAGGCAAGGCTCCGCGACGTCCGCCCGAATCGAATCATCGCGCCGTGTATTCCGGCATCGACGTCATCGAAGCGGAAGAGAGCACTCGCCCGCTGATCGTCGGCGAGCGCACGAACGTAATCGGATCGCGTGCATTCAAGAATCTGGTCGGCGCGGAACAATGGGAGGAAGCCACCGAGATTGCGCGCCGGCAGGTGAAAAGCGGCGCGCATATTGTCGATGTCTGCCTGCAAAGCACGGACCGCGACGAGATGAAGGATATCCCGCCGTTCTACGATCAGCTGATTCGGAAGATCAAAGCTCCGATCATGATCGATACCACCGACGCGAACGGCATCGAGCTTGCACTCACCTATTGCCAGGGGAAAAGCATAATCAACTCGATCAACCTCGAAGATGGTGAAGAGAAATTCGAGCGAGTGTGCCCGCTGGCGCGCTCCTACGGCGCTGCCGTGATCGTCGGATGCATTGATGAAGATCCCGTACAGGCGCAGGCGTTCACGCGAGAAAGGAAGCTGGAAATTGCGGAGCGGTCGCGCAAACTGCTAACGGAGAAGTACGGCATCCACGCGGAAAACATCATTTTCGATCCGCTCGTGTTTCCCTGCGCTACGGGAGATGAGAACTACATCGGCGGCGCGGTGGAAACGATCGAGGGAATCCGGCTGATCAAACAGAAAATCCCTTACGTGCGGACGGTGCTGGGAATCTCCAACGTGTCGTTCGGGTTGCCGGCGGGCGCGCGCGAAGTGGTGAACTCGGTTTTCCTTTACTACTGCACGAAGGCGGGCCTCGATCTCGCGATCGTCAATGCGGAACGCATCGAGCGATTCCCTTCCATTCCCGAGCGGGAACGAACGCTGACGGAGAATCTGCTTTTCAATCGCGTGCCGGCGGAGATTCCCGAAGGCCATCCGCAAGCGGCGCTGCTGCGCGGGGCGCCCGCCGATTGGCGCAAACAATCGCGCGAAGAGAAAGCGGCCATCAATCAGTTCAACATTGCCGCGATTTCGGACCACTTTCGCGGAGCGGGCACGCGCAAGAAGGCCAAGGCCGAGGACTTGCCGCTGGATCAGCGGCTCGCGAACTACATCCTCGAAGGCTCGAAGGATGGCTTGGTTGCAGACTTGGATCTCAAGAGGGGAGAAGGAGCCGCTCCGCTGGAGATTATCAATGGCCCGCTGATGGGCGGAATGGCCGAAGTCGGGCGGCTGTTCAACAACAACGAGTTGATCGTCGCCGAAGTGCTGCAATCGGCGGAAGCGATGAAAGCCGCCGTGAACCACCTCGAGAAATTCATGGAGAAGGCGGATGTGGAAAAACGCGCGAAGGTGATTCTGGCCACCGTGAAGGGCGACGTTCACGATATTGGGAAGAATCTGGTGGAAATTATTCTGAAGAACAATGGCTACGACGTGATCAACCTCGGCATCAAGGTTCCGCCGGAGGAATTGATCCGCGCGCACCGCGAGCACCAGCCGGACGCGATCGGGCTTTCGGGTCTGCTCGTCAAAAGCGCGCAACAGATGGTGACCACCGCGTCCGATTTGCGCGAAGCGGGAATACACGTGC
Organism: uncultured Acidobacteriota bacterium; assembly: GCA_963737205.1. Taxonomy (GTDB): domain Bacteria; phylum Acidobacteriota; class Terriglobia; order Acidiferrales; family UBA7541; genus Palsa-295. The sequence goes on from CAVTRV010000002.1 coordinate 846,721, forward strand.
CGTTGCTGGTAGGCGGCGCCGCACTATCGGAGAAGTTCACGAAGACGAAGATCGCGCCGCAGTACAACACGGCCGTTTGCTATGCGAAAGACGCCATGACGGGACTGCGCCTGATGAACGAGCTGAGCGATCCCGCGCGCCGCGACGGAACTTTGCTGGAGCACACGTACGTCGGCACTGCCGTCCTCGACGAGCCTGCGCCGCGCCCGGCAGAACCAGCGGGCGAAGAGCGCTCGCCGCGAGTTCGCGTTGATTTGCCGATTCCACAGGTGGCGTATCTGGACCGGAAGAAGCGCGTGGTGCCCGACCTGAATGAGGTTTGGAGCTACGTGAATCCGTACATGGTTTTCGGGCGTCATCTCGGCTTCCGCGGAAATTTCGAGAAGGCGCTCGCCGAACGCGATCCGCGCGCGCTCGGACTCTTCAACAACATGGAAGAAGTGAAGCGCGAGGCCGCGAAGTTCATGAAGATCTCGGCGGTTTGGCAGTTCTTCGAAGCAGAGCGCAAGGGCAATTCGATTGCGTTGTTTGCTCCGGGCCGGAGCGCGCCGGTTCACACATTCCATTTCCCGCGCCAGCGGATTGGCGACAAGCTCTGCCTGAGCGATTACGTTCTTCCGTCGAGTAGAGCTGGGCGCGATCACATCGCGCTCTTTGTCGTCACGGCCGGCGCCGGCATTCGCGAACGTGCCGAGGCGGAAAAAACCGCCGGAAATTACTTTTTCTCCCATGGATTGCAGGCGCTGGCGCTCGAAACGGCGGAGGCTTGCGCCGAATGGCTGCATCGGCGAATCCGCGAAGATTGGGGCTTTCCTGACCCTCCGGCGATGACCATGGCCGACCGTTTCACTTCAAGATACCGCGGGAAGCGCTACAGTTTCGGCTATCCAGCATGCCCGAATCTTGAGGACCAGGCCGGAATCTGGATCCTTCTTCACCCGGAAGAAATCGGAATCCATCTCACCGAAGGAATGATGATGGACCCCGAAGCGAGCGTCAGCGCGCTCGTCTTTCAACATCCGGATTGCACCTATTTCTCCGTGGGCGAGCAGAGCGACACATAGGAATTGCCTGAGCGAATCCTGGCCGAGCTTCCGCCAATTAACTCTTAGGTACCCTTTCGATCTTTCGCGCGAAGCGTCGGCGCCTTGATGTCCTACGATGGTGTTGCGATGCCGAAAGATATCATCGATTTCACGCCCGATCGCCACGACCCGCTCTCGGCCCAAAACCGGACTCCAGAATCCGATGTCGCCGAGGCTCTCCCGTACGTCGGCGCCTACCCAAAGCAATTCCAGCGACGACGAGACGATACCCTGCGATGGATTGTTCTGGCAATGCTGGTAGGAGCGATCGTGGCGTTCGCACTCGTCAACTATCTTGCGAATTAGCCCGGCAGTGTTGGGCAGGCAGGGTGATTGTCACGAGCCTTTTCCAGTGCTAGCATCGCTTCATGCCGCACCAATTCAGCGAAAACGAACGCGATCCTGAAACGCAGACCTCGGCGGCCCGCGGCATGGGTCCGCCGCGGAAGGGGATCGGCGCTGACGTCCTCGATCCCTCTGGGGAAGTGCCCATACCTGGCCTCTTCCGGCATCCGCGCATCTTCATTTGGCTGGGAATTCTCTTACTCGTAGGATCTATTGTTGCGTTGGTGATGACGACTCTGCTTCGAAGGTAACTCCATTCTCGGGCAACCGGGAATCGCTCCACTTTACTTGACGCGCTCACGCCGAGTCCCATAGAGTTCCATCGCCTATGAAGAAGACCGTTCCTTCGCTGTTCCTTTCGTGCATCGCAATCTTTCTCTCCGTGACCCTCTCTGGAAACTCCGAGGCACAGTCTCAGAGTCAGGGGCAGCAGCCGCAGGAATACGATCACGCGGGTCCGAATCCGGATTGGCCGACGACGGCCGTCCGCGCCCCCAAGGGAATGGTGGTCAGCGACGAAAAACTCGCCTCGGATGCCGGCGTCGAAATCATGAAGCGGGGCGGCAACGCGGTCGACGCGGCCGTGGCGGTGGCGTTTGCACTGGCCGTGGTTGAACCGGAGGCAGGCAACATTGGCGGCGGCGGCTTCATGCTGGTGCGCAAAGCAGACGGCAAAGCCGAATTCGTGGATTACCGGGAAACCGCGCCAGCCAAAGCCTCACGCGACATGTACCTTTCCGCGGACGGCACCGTGGACGCGAAAGCCTCTGTAAGAGGTTACAGAGCGGTGGGCGTGCCCGGCACGGTTGCCGGTCTTACGCTTGCACTCAGCGAATACGGAACAATGAAGCTGCCGGACGTGATGGCGCCGGCGATTCGTCTTGCCGAAGAGGGTTTCCCGCTGAGTGAAATGCTTGCTGGTCTGCTGCGCAGTCACGGTTCGGGCCTTCAGCAGTTTGCCATCAGCCGCCGCATCTTCTTGAAGGATGGCGACTATTACCAGACAGGCGAGATTCTGAAGCAGCCCGAACTCGGCGCGACGCTCCGTCGGATCGCGAAGGATGGAGCTGCCGAGTTCTACCGCGGCCGCACCGCGCACGATCTCGCGGGCGAGATGAAAGAAGAGGGCGGATTGATAACGCTCGACGACCTTGACCGCTACCGCGCAAAAATCCGCGAGCCACTCACGAAGACGTACGCTGTGAACGGTCACCAATGGGAAGTCATCACGAGTCCGCCGCCGAGCTCGGGCGGCGTCGCAACGATTGAGGCCCTGAACATACTGCAATCGGTTCCTCTTAAGTCGTGGGACGATCCGGAATCAGTGCACTGGGTGGTGGAGGCGATGCGGCGAGCGTTCGCGGACCGCGCCATGTACCTGGCCGACCCCGACTTCGCCAGCGTGCCTGTGGCCGGTCTGATTTCCGGGTGCTATGCGGATTCGTTGCGCGCAACAATCGATCCGGCCAAGGCGTCTTCGAGCCAGCAGGTCGGCGCCGATAACCCCAAGATTTTTCGGAAGCAATCCCTTTCGCCGTGCACAGAATCCGGCGGCCGCTCAGCCGTGGCGGACAAGGACGCTGCGGCAATCGCGCTTGCGGAAGCCTCGCGCGAGGGTCATACCACTCATTTCTCAGTGGTGGACGCCGCCGGCAACGCCGTCTCAAACACCTACACGCTGAATGCCTACTTCGGTTCCGGCGTGACTTCTCACGATGGCATTCTCCTGAACGACGAGATGGACGATTTCACGACGCATCCGGGTTCCACCAACATGTTCGGTCTGGTTCAGTCGGAAGCCAACACGGTGGGCCCGGGAAAACGCCCCTTGAGTTCCATGATGCCCACGATTCTGCTGCGCGACGGCAAACTGAGCTTCGTCACCGGCTCGCCGGGCGGCCCGACGATTATTTCCGTGACGCTGCTTTCGATTCTGAACTGGACGCGCCTCGGCATGGATGCCCAATCCGCGATTAACGCGCCTCGCTTCCACCAGCAGTGGATGCCGGAGGACGTCGTTTTGGAGCCGTCGATTTCTCCCGCCGTTTTGCAGGATTTGGAAAGTAGGGGCTACCGCATCGCGCAGAACCAGCGATGGCTGGGAATGATCGAAGCGATCGGTATCGACCCAAGCACAGGCGAGCGGCTCGGCGCTGCCGACCCGAGGCGAAACGGCGCCGCCTCTGGCTATTGACGCGAGAACGTTTTCCACGGACGATGGTAATTCTTCACTGAGGCGCTGGGGACTTCATGCAACGCGTTCTTTCGACCTATCGGTATGTCCACCAACCGCTCGGGCCAACGCTGCTCGCGGAAATCGCGCAGGCAGGCATTCCCGCAATCGAGATCTTTTGCTCGCTGGGACATTTCAACTACCCCTCGCAGCCGGCCGTGCGCGAACTTGCTGGAGCTCTTGAGGAATCTGGTCTCAAACTGCATTCCTTGCACTCGCCGACGGAACGCGACACTGCCGTTGGGCGTGACAGCGGCGTTCCGATTTCGATTTCGGATACGGAACGCGTCCGCCGAACGGATGCGGTAGACGAAGTGAAGCGGGCACTGGAAGTGGCCGAGCGGATTCCCTTTCAGTACCTCGTCCAGCACATGGGTCACTCCCGCCAGATGGCCGATCCCAAGAAATTCGACGCAGCCTTCAACTCGCTCGAGCATCTCGTCATTTTCGCCAAGCAACGCGGCGTCACGATCGCGCTCGAAAACACGCCCGGTGAACTAGGCTCGCCGGAATCGCTGCAGCGGTTCATCAAGGAAACTCACTTGAACGGCGTGAAGTTGTGCCTCGATGTGGGGCACGCGCATCTCGATTCAGGCGTAAGCGGCGCCTTCGAATTGATGAGCGAACGCCTTGTTACTACGCACATTCATGATAACCACGGGGAAAAGGACGAGCATCTGCTGCCCTATGAAGGGACGATCGATTGGGACGCGACTCTCGGCCTGTTTTCGGCGGCCTCTCAACCGCTTCCGATCGTTCTCGAGCTGAAGGAGCAAACCGCTGGCGGACCAGTGCTCGATCAGGTGCGGGCGACGTTCGATAAGATCGAAGAAAATCTCGGAAAACGATGACCCAGGAAACCCACGCTGGCCTTCCCATAGTTTCCATCGAGCACGCAGGACAGCACGCTGGAAGCGCCGTCACGATTCGCGGCTGGCTGTACAACCTCCGCGAGTCCGGCAAATTGCTGTTTCCTATTTTTCGAGATGGCACCGGCGTGATTCAAGGCGTCGTCTCGCTGAAGGAAAATCCAGCGGCGTTCGAGGCGCTCAAAGGTCTGACGCTGGAATCCAGCGTGATCCTGAGCGGCAAGATTCAGGCCGAACCACGCGCTCCGGGCGGCTACGAAATTCACGTCAATGCGGCCGAGGTGGTGCAGCGGGTTCCGGAGGCAACGCCGTATCCGATTCAGCTCAAAGAGCACGGAGTCGACTTTCTGCTCGATCAGCGCCATCTATGGATTCGAACGCCGCGGCAAGCCTCGATTCTGCGCATCCGCGCCCAAGCTGAGGGCGCTGCGCGGAATTATATGGATAGCCAGGGCTACACGCTCACCGATGCGCCGATTTTCACGCCGGCGGCGTGCGAAGGCACCACCACGCTCTTCGAAGTGAACTATATCGACGATCAAACAGCCTACCTCACGCAATCAGGGCAGCTCTACGTCGAGGCGACGGCCGCGGCGCTGGGGAAGGTGTACACATTCGGCCCCACATTTCGCGCTGAAAAGTCGAAGACGCGGCGGCATTTGACCGAGTTCTGGATGCTCGAGCCCGAAGCGGCATATTCGCATCTGGAAGACATGATCCGGCTTGGAGAAGGATTGGTTAGTGCCGTCGTGCAGTCCGTGGTGAAGAACAAGGCGCGCGAACTCGAAACTTTGCAGCGTGACGTCTCGAAACTCGCGAAAATCGAGCCGCCATTTCCCCGCATCAGCTATGACGAAGCCATCGGGGTCCTGCAGAACGCCGGAAACTCCGCGAAATGGGGCGACGATTTCGGCGGCGACGAAGAGACGATTCTCTCGAAGAACTTCGACAAGCCCGTCATCATCCATCGTTATCCCGCCGCGATGAAAGCCTTCTACATGGCCACGGACCCCGAGCGTCCCGAGCTTTCGCTCAGTTTCGACATGATTGCGCCCGAGGGGTACGGCGAGATTATCGGCGGAGGCGAGCGCCAGTCGAATTATGAGACGTTGATTCGGCGCATTCGCGAAGAGAAGCTGCCGGAAGAATCCTTTCAGTGGTATCTGGACTTGAGGCGCTACGGCAGCGTTCCGCACGCGGGCTTCGGACTCGGCCTCGAACGCACGGTGGCATGGATTTGCGGAACGGAGCACATTCGCGAGGTCATCCCCTTTCCACGGATGCTGTATCGCGTCTATCCTTGAGCGTCTCCCAGGCGTCTCGGGATCGCAAAAGAAACCAGCATGGCAGAGAAAATCCGAATCATCGGAGTGCCGATGGACCTTGGCGCCAGCCGTCGCGGCGTCGATATGGGGCCTTCCGCGCTGCGCGTCGCGGGATTGCAGGCGAAGCTGAAGCAGCTTGGGCGGCAGGTGGAAGATATCGGCAACATCATTGTGAAGCAGCCCGAAGAACAGCACTACGGCGTGAAGAATGCGAAATATCTCGACGAAATTTCGGTCACGTGCAAGGGGCTTGCTGACATCGTTCTGAAGACGCTGGACGAAGATTTGCTGCCACTCGTGCTGGGAGGCGACCATTCCATCGCCGTTGGAACGGCTGGCGGCGCGGCCGCGCACTACCACAAGGAATCGAAGCGAATCGGCCTCATTTGGCTTGACGCGCACGGAGACATGAATACACCGGAGTCCTCGCCGTCAGGGAACGTTCACGGAATGCCGCTCGCGTCGATCATGGGCTACGGGCCGCCTGAGTTGACCGACCTGGGCGGAATCAAGCCGATGGTGGAACCGCGCAATATTGCCCTTGTGGGCATTCGCGATCTGGACGCCAAGGAACGCCGGCTCGTAAAGGACTCTGGCGTTCACATCTTCACGATGCGCGATATCGATGAGCGCGGCATGCGAGAGGTGATGGCCGAGGCGCTGCGTTTTGCGACCGATGACACGGCTGGAATCGCCGTGAGTCTCGATATGGACTTCGTTGATCCATCGGACGCACCCGGCGTGGGCACGCCCGTCCGCGGCGGCGTTACGTACCGCGAAGCGCACCTCGCGCTCGAGATGATCGCGGACAGCCGCGCGATGGTGTCGTTCGAACTTGTCGAAATCAATCCAGTGATCGACCTTCACAATACGACGGCAACGCTCGGCGTCGAGCTCGTCCTCTCCGGCTTGGGAAAGAAAATTCTGTGAAATCTTCGGCAATGCAAGCAGCCACCCTATTGGTGAAACAATGAGCGCCAAGAAACGTTTGCGCGTCGGCGTGTTGTTTGGCGGGCGCTCCAGCGAACACGAGGTGTCGCTGGCTTCCGCCGCGTCCGTAATTCGCGCACTCGATCCCGAGAAATACGAAGTCGTGCCCATCGGCATTTCAAAAGACGGGCGCTGGCTCGTCGGAACCACGGCCCACAGAATGCTGCCCGATGTGCTGAAATCGGGCGAGCGCGTTGTCCTTCCGCCCGACCCCAGCGCCGCGGCTCTCGTTCCGCTCGCCGGCGGCACAGGTCAGCCGAGCGTGACTATCGACGTCGCATTTCCCGTCTTGCACGGGACTTTCGGCGAGGATGGCACCATACAGGGGCTCCTCGACCTTGCCGGACTGCCCTATGTGGGCGCGGGGGTTCTGGGTTCGGCTGTAGGAATGGATAAGGACGTTCAGAAGCGTCTTTTCGAGCAAGCGGGCTTGCCCGTCGTACCCTTCCTTGCGATTCGGCGCTCCGAGTGGGAGAAAGATCGCGCTGCGATCATCAAGCTGATCAAGAAAAAACTTCGATTCCCGCTATTCGTGAAGCCTGCGACGCTCGGTTCGTCCGTGGGCATGACGCGCGTCACGAAGCCCCAGGAAATAGGGCCGGCGATGGACCTGGCCGCTGAATTCGCCCTGAAAATTGTCGTGGAGCGCGGCATCGTTGGCCGGGAGATCGAGGTTTCCGTGTTGGGGAACGACGACGTTCGTGCCTCCATACCGGGTGAGATCGTCCCGCACCGCGAATTCTACGATTACGCCGCGAAGTACCTCGAGGAAGGCACGCGGCTCGTTATTCCGGCTTCGCTCACGAAGAAGCAGGTAGCGCGGTTTCAGGACTATGCTATTCGCTCCTTCCAGGCGATCGAAGGGACGGGTATGGCGCGCTGCGATTTCTTTCTCGAGAAGCGCACCGGGAAAATCTTCGTCAACGAACTCAACACCATTCCGGGTTTCACTTCGATCAGCATGTACCCGAAGCTGTGGGAAGCCTCGGGATTACCCTACTCAGAATTGATCGATTGCTTGATTGGTCTTGCCCTCGACCTGCACCGGGAAAAAGCCCGCACCAAATACTCGATTGAGCTTCCGCCCGGCGCCGCCGGGGCCCTTGAAGGTTGAGGAGCCTGGCCTCAGGAGTGGCAGCCTTGACATTTCGGGCCTCTGCCGATTAAATTAACCAGTTAGTTAAAGAATAGGCCCGGCCAGAAACCTTCGGGACACCGAAGGCATCGCTGGCGGCAACCAGCCTTGTGTAACAAAAAGTGATGCGAGGACGTAAAAGAACTGAGAATCCTGCCACGGCGCGGCGGATTTTGGCCGCGGCGGAGGAGCGGTTTGCCGCTCAGGGCATGGCGGGAGCGCGGACGGATGAGATCGCGGCAGCGGCCCACGCGAACAAAGCAATGCTTTACTACTATTTCGGCAACAAGCGGCGCCTGCACCAGGCCGTACTAGAGAACCTGTTTCGGCAACTTCGCACAACATATGCACCTCCAAAGAAATATTCTTCTCCTCGAGAAAAGCTTCGAGCGTTCATTGTCGGCTATTTTGATTTTCTGGCGACGCACCCCAACTATCCCCGGCTGGTCCAGCGAGAAGCCATGGAGCGAACCCGCAATTTCGATCGGATTGTCCGGCAATACTTGCGTCCGTTCTACACCCAACTCGCGCGCGCTATCGAAGAAGGAGTTGCTGGCGGCTTGCTCCGTGACGTGGATGAACATCACGCGGCATTTTCGATCGTCGGCATGATTACGTCCTATTTCGCCGCCGCGCCCATCCTGAGCCAGGTTGTGGGATATAACCTGCTGACGCCGAATGCGATCGAGGAAAGAAAGCGTGCCGTGCTGGACTTTATAGATCATGGCTTGATTGTCGCCAAGGAGAGGTCGCGATGAGCGGTGCAAAATTCTTTCGTTTTGTGGGAATCGTGTTCGTAATTGCCCTCATCGTCTACTATTTCTCCACGCCTCACGATAAAAACATTCCGCTGATCGGCGTCATCGACGGCAATGAAGTCATCGTGAGTCCTCAGATCACCGGCAGGATCATCACCCTGACGGTGGATGAAGGTTCCGAGGTAAAGCAAGGCGACTTGATCGCGCGACTCGATCCGAAAGAACTCGATGCGAGCCTCCAGGCGGCAAAGGCGAACGTCGGCACGCTCGAGTCATCCGTGCGCGAGGCCGAGCACAACTACTCATGGACCGAGGACCAGACGGGGGCTTCCATCGTACAGGCAGGCGCCACTGTCACGGCAACCGACGCTCAGCTCGAGCAGGCCCGCGCGCAGCTCTGGCGCGACCAAGCCGATCTCGATCGCATGCAGAAGCTCTTTGACAAGGGCGAAGTCTCGGCGCAAGAGCGCGATCACGCCGAGGCCGCAGTTCGGATGTCCCAGGCCAATTTACAGTCTATTACGCAATCAGTGAAAGCACAGCAGGCCGCGCTGGGCATCGCCCAGGCCAATCGCAAGCAAGTGGACATACGGAAGAGCGCGCTTTCGACCACGATCGCGCAGCTCGAACAAGCGCGCGCGAATGAGGCGGCCATGGCGACTCAGCTCGGCTATACGCGCATTTACGCGCCGATCAACGGAATCGTCTCCGTGCGTGTGGCAAAACAAGGCGAAGTAGTCGCGGAGGGCTCTCCCATCGTGGTGGTCGTAGACATCGACCATCTCTGGGTGCACGCCAATGTGGAAGAGACGTACATCGATCAGATCCAGCTCGGCCAGAAGATGCGTGTGAGGCTTCCCTCCGGAGACGTGATTGACGGCCAGGTTTTCTTCAAGGGAGTGGAAGGCGATTTCGCCACGCAGCGCGACGTGAGCCGAACGAAGCGGGACATCAAAACGTTTGCGATCAAGATATCCGTTCCGAATCCGGGGCGCAGGCTGTTCACCGGAATGACCGCAACCGCGCTGCTGCCGCCACCCGAGAAAAAGAGCTGGTTCGCACGGCTCTAACGCCCCGAGGAACTTTAGATGCACGCGATCGAAGTGGACCATCTTGTGAAAAAGTTCGGCGACCTTGTCGCCGTCAACGACATCAACTTCTACGTCGAGGACGGCGAGATTTTCGGCCTTCTGGGCCCGAATGGCGCGGGCAAAACCACCTTGATTCGCATGATGACGACGCTCACTCCGCCCACTTCCGGCACCGCGCGGATCGCGGGACACGACATTCGCACCGATCCCGACGGCGTTCGACAGGTACTGGGCGTAATTCCGCAGGCGTTCACCTCGGATCCGGAACTCACTGCGTCTGAGAACATGCTGATTCACGCGAAGCTCTATGGCGTTCCCGCGAGCCAGCGCGAAAAGTTGATCAGCGACTTGCTGGAATCGGTGGACTTGGCGAAGTTCAAGAATGCGCTTGTGCGCACGTTCTCCGGCGGCATGAGGCGGAGGCTCGAGATTGCACGCGGCCTGGTTCATTCGCCCAAAATCCTTTTCCTGGATGAGCCAACGACGGGACTGGATCCGGTTTCCCGGTCGAATGTGTGGGAAATGATTCGCGGACTTCGCGACAACTCGAAGCTGACGATCCTACTGACCACGCACTACATGGACGAAGCCGACAAGCTCTGCGAGCGCATCGCCATCGTCGACCACGGGAAACTCGTGGCCCTCGATACACCGACGCAACTCAAGGACAGCATCCCAGGCACGGATACCGTCGAAGCCGAATTCGAAAGCGCGCCGAGTGACTGGGCCGCGCAGTTGAAAAAACTTCCACAAGCAGCCGATGTGACGCAGCGTGACGGAGTGGTTCACATTGCTTCGCATGATGGTCCATCGACCGTCGCGGGACTGATGGACTTGGCGCGCGCGCAAAACGTGCGGGTAAGCAAAGTGACGGTGCAGAGCACCACGCTTGACGATGTGTTCCTGCACTACACGGGACGGGAACTTCGCGATGAGGCGTCCGGAGGCGGCAAGTATGACATCAGCCATCTCTATCGTTGACGCACCATCGAGAGGCACCGCCTTGCAAAGCGGGGAGGACTCGCGGCGATGAAGCTGTACCGCATCATGGCTCTCATCGAACGGGATATGCGGAAGTTTTTCCGCAGCCCCGCGCTCATGACCGCCTCCATGATTTTCCCGCTCGTTCAACTCGTCATTCTCGGGTATGCCTTCGGTGGCAAGATCAGCGGCGCAAGCATTGGGCTTGTGGACCAGGATCATTCCGTCCAATCGAGGCAGATTCAGGAGATGTTCAACGGGATCGCCGCCGGAGCCAAGACTTTGCACGTGATCAGCTACGATTCGCAGCAGCGCGCCATCGACGACCTTCGCGCCGGCGCCATCCACGCTGTAGTGGAAGTTCCCGACGATTTTTCGCGACGCTATTACCAGCACGATCGTCCGCGCATCGCTCTGGTGGAAGACAACACGGATCAATTCGTTTCCAGCTCGATCGCCGAGCGTTTGCAGCAGATGGTGAACGAACTCAACGCGCCGTCAACCGAGCCGCGTCTTAATCAGGTGGTGCAACTCAACGTGGTCGAGGTGTATCCGTACGTCGAATACATCAAGTATCTGCTCGCCGGGTCGATCGCCATGGCCATTTTCATCGTGGCGATGATCGGGGGCGGAATCACTTTCATTGACGACAAGTCGCGCGGCTTGCACGAAGGATATCTGCTGACTCCCATTCACAAGACGGAGCTCGTGCTGGGGCTGATCGGGGCCGGAGCGCTCAAGGGCTTGATGGCAGGCATGATTCTCACGGTGGTCGGCGGCCTGATTGCCGGCATTCCTCACATCTGGGATCCGGTGAGACTCTTCTATCTCGCAATCGTCGTTCTGGTGGCGTCGCTGGGCATGATCAGTTTCATGTTTCTGGTGATGGTGCGAGTGGACGACCCACTTGTGCCGCGCGCGATTTTCGGCGTCCTGAATACGCTTCTTTTCTTCCCGTCCGGCGCGGTGTATCCGATCGAGGCGTTTCCGAAGTGGTTGAGGTGGTTCGCGGTGGCCGATCCCTTCACATATACGGTCCACGCTCTGCGGAACCTCACCGTGAAAGATACCGGCATTGAAGGAATTTACATGGACGTGTTAATTTTATTGGGCTTTTCGGCGGTCATGATCGCAGGCAGCATCGCGCTGTTCAAGCGCCAGCTATAGTTCGCAAAGGAGCATTCGTGGGCATTTTCGATTCCGGCGAAGAACATCCGCCTGCCAAGGTCCGCCGTTACATCATTACTGTTGTCGCGTTTATCGTCGTCGTGTTTCTGTTCGCCTGGTATTGGATGGGCGTGCGCTTTTACAAGGAGAGGGGCACCGTTCGGCATTTCCTGACGGAGGTCGCCACCGGCAATACCGACGAGGCCTATCGGATCTGGAAACCATCGCCGACATACTCGCTCAAGGACTTTCTCGACGACTGGGGCTCGAGCGGCTACTACGGGCCGATCAAGAGTTTCAGAGTCGGTACGCCGCAAGGCGTAAAGAACGGGCCAAGCGTTGCAATCGTCATCGAAGTCAGCCCCGACGAACCGTTTCCCGGTGACCATGACGAAGCCAAACAGAACAAGACTCAGAAAATAACGCTCTGGGTTGACCGCGCTGACGAGTCGATCAGCTTCCCGCCCTATTAGGCGCCTGAAGACTTCTTTTTTCCGCCGATCCACATCATCGTGGTCCACTCGTTCTCTATATCCAGGACTTCAAGCCCCAATGATCGGCACTTTGCTGAGGCTTCTGAGTGCGGGATCGATCGTCCTTGCCAGGTGTCGAGATACCGCACGCGAACGAGAGGAAGCCGCGCAAACGATTTTCGCGCTCCTCGGTCGGCGTTCGAGAACCCTGCCTCGACCATCAGACGACCCAGCGGAAGCGTCCACAAACCTTTCATGTGGAGGCGAAAAATTCCACCCGGCCGCAGCACGCGAGCGGTTTCGGCGAAATAATTGAAGATCGCTTCCTTGTCGGGAACATGTTGGAACACCGCAAACGAGAAGACGAAGTCCACGCTTTCGTTTGGGATCCCGGAAAGGTCGCCGCCGGATACGGCTTGAAAGCGGGCCCGGGGGATCCGGTACGATGATGCCTTGCGAACCATTTCCGGAGAGACGTCCACGCCGACATACTGCTCAAAATCCTGCGACATCCAGCGGCCGATTCGGCCGATGCCACACCCGATTTCCAGTGCCGTCTTCCCGCGAGGATCGAAATTCATTTTCGCGAGAAACGGTTTGGCGTAGCGCTCGTAGTCTTCGCGTCCGGACGCGAAAAAGGCCTCTTCCTCGTTCGCGACGTCCGGCCAATTAATGTAGGCGCGAGCATCCTCGCGCGCTCGCTCATCCCAGTCGCGGCGAATTGCGTCCAGCCAGCTCTTGGTCGAGGAGTTCGGTTCAGACGCCATCGTCAGATATTTTTCCTCAGTTGTTGGCCGCAGTCGGTTTTAGGCTGACGCGTTTCGGCGCTGCAGGCGCACTCAACAGCTCCTCGCAGGCGCGGCTCACTTCCTCGAATGTAATCGAATCGATCGAACGCGGCTCGCTTTCCGCCATGCTCTTATCTCCCCGCCGCGGATTGAATGTGGCCTCAGTGTGAATTGCGCGATACTCACTCTGCCACGGGTGCCACTGCGCGGGATTGGTCGGCCCATAAATTACCACGGCGGGACACGCACTGGCCGCCGCCAGATGCGCCGGGCCGGAATCATTCCCGACGAAGAGTTTCGCTCCTGCAATCAGCGCAATCAATTCGCGCAGGCTGAGCGCCTCGAGAATAAGGGCTGCGTCACGCAGTTCATGCCGAACATCCGCGGCGACTTCGGCGTCGCCGCCGGCCAGATTCACCACGCTGAAGATTCCTCGCTCACTTCGCAGCCAGCGCGCCAGTTCAGCGAATTTCGAGGCAGGCCAGCGCATTCGTGCCAAGCGTGCTCCCGGCTGCAAAACAACGTATGGAGTTCCCGCCGCAATTCCCTTCTGCGCAAGCGCATGACCCACGGATCCAATTGCGTCTGGCTGCGGAAATACGCGGGCCCGCGGAATCGGCCCGCGAGGCAATCCCGTCCAATAGAATTGCGAAATCCGGTGCTCGACAGCATGAACGATCGGAGTTCCGTAAAACTCCTTCGCGTCCGGGACTTGCACGCTATAGAGAAAAGAAAACTGGAATCCCTTCCAGCCGACGCGTGTGCGCGCCCCTGACGCGGCAGTCATCAGCGCGCTGCGCGGGCCGCCGTGTTGATTGAACGCAACCGCGAAACGACGCCGCCGCAATTCGCGAGCCGCCTCCAAAAATCCTCGGGAAAGAATCAAATCTGAAACGGCCGGGTTCCCTTCGAAGACCGCGGCGAATCGAGGTTCTGCCAAAACGCTGATTTGCAGATCGGGCCGCCAGTCGTGAAGGGCCGCAATCACCGGCGTTTGCAGCACCAGATCGCCGAGCGATCGCAGCCGCGCGATCAGGATTTTCGAACTCGGCGGAAGGTCCGCGAGCAACCGCGACGGATCATTGAGCTTCAATGCGAGCTTCGTCCACGAGCATTAGGGGAATGTCGTCGCGAATGGGGTAAACACGATGGCATTTGGGGCACTTCAGCCCCTGCTTATCCGGCGTCAACTTGACCGGGGTCTTGTCCAGGGGGCAAACCAGGATGTCGAGTAGTTCCTGCGAAACAGCCATTCATTCCTCCGCGCGAGACTGTAGCAAAGCCTCGAAGGCGACTGCAACCTCAGTTCCCACGACGAGTTCGCACGGCGAGTTCAAGGGATCGCGGCTTTGGGCTCATTCGCCGATACGCGCAACCTTGAACGCCAGCCTGCCTTTCCATTCGCCTCCGCGCTGCAATTCGACGGGCCACACGGCCACGATCTGGGAGCCCTGATAGATTCGTTCGAAGCCGTCCTCGGATTCAGATACCGTTTCGATCGGGACCACCCAGAATTCGTTCGCCCCAGACGCAGTAAGAGTGACGCTCACCTTTTGCCATTCGTCCACCACCCGCAGAGGCGACGCGGGAACCGCAGCCGACCATCGCAGCGGAAACCGCTGTCCCGAGGACTCGAAATAGCGATCGGGAGCCGACGGCGCCAGAAAATTGACGACGTTTTCGATTCCGATATTCACTGCCGCAGTGCCCTCAGCGGTACGCTTCAGGCTGACGTCGCAGATGATTTCGAAGCCCTCCGGCGTCGACTCAAGCGCAAAATGTTTCTCCGCGAGCCAATCCGCGCCCGCTGGCGACGCGAGGGACACGAGCTTCGGCGACGTTTGCGTGATCGAATAGGGACCTCCCGCAAGCCCGGCATCTTCGTTGAGCCGGACACTCGCACAGTCCTGGTAGTTTTTGTCGCGCCCGAAAAGAAGAAGCCTGAAACAGTTTTGCAGCCAGCGATCGTAGATCAGCCAGCGCTCGAGCCCTGCCTCCTTCGTGCGCGTTTGCTCGTGAATCGACTGTACGCCTTGCGAGTTCTGCGTCTGATGATTTAGCAACTTCGCGTGGTAGGACTCGGGGCGCCTCATCAGCGAGTTGATCAGCGTTGCGTTGGACGATCGGCAGTCGATGTCGCAGATCGTGCCGCCGTCGTGGGGTCGAAACAGCACGGCGTAGCGATCGGAGGTCAGATAGACTTCGTTGTGCCCGTCTGCATCGAAGTCGAGTTCCGCCGCGTCCGCATACTGGCGCGATTTGTGCGACAGGTCGTCGGCGATCGCCTCAGCCTCCACCAGCGAGCGCCACGGAGCCGTGCGCAGATGCGGGGCATAGAGCCCGCCAAACACTCCATGCCAGTACGAGTCGTTGCACTGGCTTCGCAGCATGAGCGTCGTCGCGTTGTCCACCGCCGTAGAGGAAGGTTTGTCTCGGCGGCGGCCGCTCGCGAGACCCCGCACCTTTGCGGAGACGTGCAGCATCTTCTTGTGCAGCAGATTCGATTCCTCATACTTGCTGAAAAAATCCCGCCAGATTCCACCACGCAGAAAAGGCAAATCGTTAGGCCGTGAGGAAAACTCCTCCGTCAACGCGTGGTAGCGGTTTCGTGCGGGAGTCGGCAACGACCATTCCATCATCTCGGTGTAAGACGCAGTGGGAAGATCGGCGCGGCCCAACGGTGCGTGCGACGAAATCGCATTCGACGGAGTGGACGTTTCCAGCCAGTCCGAGCTGCCTTCCAGCGATTTGAAGAAACTCTCCAGCCAGCCATTTTTGTAACAGAGGTCATACGTACCCGGCCAAACGCCGAATTTCTCCAGGTCGTCGCCCATCGCCGCAAAGCCGCCGGGATGCTCGACGCTCGCTTTCTTCAGGAATTGAGCAATCTCATCCACCCCCCGGAATGGAATCAGGTACCGCAACGATTTCAATCCCGGAAACATCTTCACCTTGTGGCCCTGATCTTCCGCGATGTAATAGCCGTGCAGTTGTTCCAGCTCAAATCCAGCGCCTAGAAAGTGGTTGTCGTCCACCAGCGTGTATTCGACGCCTGCCGGGGCGAGCGACGAGGGTAGCTGCGGCTCCCACACCCGCTCTGCCAGCCAGGCGCCCGCGGGTCGCCGCCCGAAATGCTTTTCGATATAGTCCGCGAGACGAGTGATCTGTTCGCGGCGATCCTCGGCCGGAACGGCGATCAGAATCGGCTCGTAAAATCCGCCGCCCACGATTTCCACTTGCCCCCGGCGCACCAACTCGAGCAAGCGACCGAAATATTCCGGGTGCGCCCGCTCGATCCATTCCAGAAGCGAACCGGAATAGTGGAGTCCCATGCGAACGGAAGGGTGTCGCGCAAGAGTTTCGAGAAACGGAAGGTACGACTTCGCGTAGGAGCTCTCGAAAACATCCTCAAAATTTCCTACGGGTTGATGCGCGTGAATCAGCAGGACAAGTTGAAATTTCTGCACCGAATAGCCTCACGAGGGAAGCGACGTTACAGCATAACCCCACTTCGATTGGCAGGACAAACTCGGGTCGCGCTCCAGCTGTTTAGAAGAAGGGCGCAGGCTCCGCGAAGATAGGTGTGGCTCGCGTTATACTTGCTATAGACGGGGCAAACTCTGGGGAACCACAACTTCTTGGGAATGGCCCGGCTCATCCGGATGACGAGGTGCCATGGCATGAGAAAGCTATCCATACTGCTCTTGGTGATACTGGCCGGCTCTCTGGTTCCCTGCAGCCGCGCACAGGGCCTTAGTGCCATTGAGTTAAGGGAGCTGGCGAAGGAAAATGAGATCAAGCAGGACGAGCTGGTCAATCTGGAAAAAGACACGGCCCGGGCGCTGCAGACGAACAATGTGGGGCTGTTCCGGCAAATCTATGGCGATGACTTCGTGGGGATATTGCCGTCGGGACGGACCGTGGACAAGGCGGGCTGGATGGCCACAATCGAAGACTCCAACATCAAGTACACTTCGTTTGTTGCGACAGATATCCATGTGCGCGTCTTTGAGGACACGGCCGTGGTCACTTGTCTCTGGAGTTCGCGCGGAACCGAGAACGGACATCCTTTTTCGCGGCAGTTGCGTGTTACCCATGTGTATGTCTACGGCCAACGCGGCTGGCAAGCCATCGCCGGCCAAGAAACACTCTTGCCCGGCTAGACAGCGCGTAGCAAATCGCTTCAGAGTTCAGACAATTCCAGCAAGGCGAGTACTTTAGGAAAACAGGGCTATCGTGGTTCCCCCGATGCTGAAGCGGCGGCAGATGGGAATGCGGTGAGTTTCTTGTATTCCACTTTGGCTTGGCGGAGGATCGGGATATCCGGGTCCGCATCCTTCCAGGTGCTGAAGAAAACGTCGTAGGCCTTGCGACTCTTCTCGCGGTCCCCTTGCATGGCGTAGGCCCGCGCGAGACCGAGTTGCGCCAGCGGAGCGTAGACTTGCCACCAACCCGCTGCGCGCTCATCGAGAAGCTTCTCAAGTTCGGCAGCGGCCTTCGCGGAATCTCTCGCAGCCAAATACGCTTGCGCGAGTTGGTAGTTGACGTCCAGGCTGTAATCGTGGGACTTCGCGAGCAAGTCGGCCGCCTTGCCCGCATTTCCTCGCTGCCGCTCGATGACCGACCGAATCAGCGGGAGGTACACGTTCTGTTGAATTGCATCCTCAGGAGCCATCCGATCCAGTTTCGCTGCAAGCGCTTCCGCTCGCGTTACGTCGCCGCCATCGGCGAATGCTTCGGCGCAACGCCACAGCGCGGTTGCGCTGTCGTGATTCCCTTCTCCAGCATGGCGGCAGAGGTTCCGTGCCACTGCATAGTTCCCGACAAATGATTCGAGCTGGCCCCTCGCAGAAAGTTCGTCCTCAACATTCTCCATCCGGCCTGCGCGGGTCTGAAGGTTCACAAGCGTCTCGCTGAGCGAGCGGAATTTGCCAAAGTCGCCGCGAAGGAACGCGAACTGCATTTGCAATTGGAGCCAGCCGGTATCATCGGCTGGAAATTCCTTCGCAAGGCGTTCCATCGCTGCAGTGTCGTTCTCGATAAAGGCGATTCGGTAGAGCATATCCAGTTGATACGAGAACAGAGATCCCTTCTGTTGCCATTCCTCGAGCACTTTTTTGGCATCATCGAAGCGGCCCATGCTCAGGAGTACTTGGCTTTTGTTCGTATAGTAATAGACGGAGGGGGCCGGCGAATGGTCAATCGCCCAGTCGAATTCCCTCAGCGCATCTTCCATCTTGCCGCGCTGCTCGTAATTGATCCCCAACAAGTTGGCGGCGTTGACGCTGCGCGGGTACGCTTGCTGGTACAAAACAAGTACTGCGTATTCCTTGTCCAGGTTGCCTGTTATATTCCAATAATAGGTGGCCGTAACCAGAAAATTTTCCTCTTGCGTCAGACGGCCATCCTTCAACTCGAAGGCCCGCGCGAAATTCTTCCTCGAAGCTTCCTCGTCGCCGAGGCCGTGATAGGCGCCGCCGAGCATGACGTAAGCGGAACAGAACTTGGGGTCCAGCTCCACGGCTCTCTCAAAGAGGGCGACGCCCTCAGGAATCTTTCCGGAACGATACGATGTCAGCCCGGTCCGGTAGGCCTGCAATGCCTCGAGTGAGCTTGTGGTCGCCAGATCGAGCGGCGTGTTGTATTTCTCGAGAGAACTCAGGCTTTCGCCCAGTTGTCTCCGCAGCCCCGAAGCCGCCTTGCCCAGCGCCGCGACCACCTGATCCTTGGATTGCGCTTCCTCTTGCCGTCGCGCGATGGGTTTTTCGTTCCGCGCGTCGATCGCTTCCAGCGTGATCAGGTATCTATTTCCGAAGGCGGCAATCTCGGGCACCACCACGGCTTTGAGTCCTCGCCGTTTGCAGATTTCGATGCCCGTTTCCCGTGTCACTCGCTCGTTCGGATCTCGGCGCATCGTGGGCAGCGTCTCGCGGACCGCTCCTTCCGAGAGCAGGCTCAGAAAAGGTGATTCGGTAAGTTTCACTTCGAGGGGTTTGTCCAGGTTGTCGAATATCGGATCGCCGGTCTTGTTGACGAAGCTCGCCAGTACGATGACGTCGCTCTCGGTCAGCACAGGCCGCGTGAAAAACGCGCGCCACGCCACGACGGCGGCGACAATCACCATGGCTGCGACGCTGGCCGCCACGACAACGCGGCGCTTGTTCCAAACTGCGTGCGCCGCCCGCGACGGGAGAACCGGCCCGAGCTCCAGTTCGACTGTGCCTGATGCCGGCGGTGCGCCGTTTTCGACGTGAGCGATGAACCGGTAGCCGCGGCGGGGCAGAGTCTCGATGTAGCGCGGCTCCTCGGCTGAATCGCTCAGCACGTCGCGCAGCTTCTTGATGGCGCTATTCAACCCCGTATCGAAATCGACAAAAGTGTCTGCAGGCCACAATTTCTCACGGAATTCCTCGCGCGTAACCACGTCACCCGCATGCTCCAGCAAAATCGCCAGCACCTGGAACGGCTGGTCCTGTAGCTTCAGGCGGATGCCGTACTTATGCACCTCGCCCGAACGCAGGTCCACGTCGAAGGCGCCGAAGCGCATTTTGCGGGTTCGGGCAGTCACTGCCATCGCATGGTCTCGAGAGTTCCGGGAGTTTATCACCAATTGTTTTCAGGCCGAAAGAGTATGTATCGGATCGACTGCATCCCCGTAAGTCCCCTGAGTTCACAAAGGTGCACCATCAGAACCAGACCATTTGCAGACCATACGCCCACTATTGCGCCTCAAACCGCTTCAGGCCAATGTCACCACGCTCGTGCGGGCGGTACCAATGGCCCAGAGACGAACCCGAGTTTAAAGCCGGAAAAAGAAAGGAGAATCAAAAATGGGCAAGTTCGGAAAGTATTTTCTTCTCGTGACAGGTTTCGCGCTCCTTGTGACTTTTGCCCGCATTCCAGGGGCCGTGACCAAGGTTCATGCCAACGATCGCGTCTGTAGCGTTGCCAGCCTCAAAGGGAAATATGCCTGGCACAGGACGGGCGTGAACAATGTGGTGGGTGGCCCCATCGCCGAGATTGGCATCGCCTTCTATAGCGGAGATGGAACGCGCGGCCTCATTCGCAACACCAGAAGCACCGACGGTGTAATCCGGCCCTGGACCGATTACCCCGCACCGAACGGGACCTACACGGTCGATCCGGATTGTACGGGGTCGTTCTTCGATGCGGACGGCACAAACAGCAATAACGTCGTCGTCCTTGACGGAGGCAAGAGATACTTCGTGCTCAGCGTGGCGTCGGGCACGATTGTCACGGAAGAGGGGACAAGGCTGGAGGAGGGGAAGGACTAACAGTGCGATTACGGGATCAGAGGTAAAACATGGACAAATCAGACGGACGCCGTTGCAAGAAGTAGTACTCCCGCGCCAGTGTCGGCGCACTGATGCAGTGAACCTCGGAGGTCACAATGAAGACCAAGACGTGGAAAGTAAGAGGGATCGCAATTCTCGTGTTAGCGGTTGCTACCGGCGCGCTGGCTGAACCGCGAACGCCAAGGCACCTCGCCGCTGCGATCAACGACGACAGGCCGGCCGCTGCCGAGGCGGCGACTTGTTCAAACGCCTCCCTGAGGGGCACCTACGGGTTTCTGCACGACGGCACAGATATCAACGGCATCCCTTCCTCCGCCGCCGTGACCCAGATCACGTTTGACCCAAACACAGGCACGTTTACCGGAGAGAACACTGCATCCCATGACGGTGTAATCGTCACCGAGCCTGTCACCGGAACATACGCAATCGCCTCGAACTGCACCGGCACAGGTATACCCGCGGGAGCCACGCCCTTCTCCATTGTGGTTACGCCAAGAGGGTTCTTGGCCCTTCACCTTTTTTCGGAGGGATTCGCCGTAAAGCAGGGCTCCCCGACCTGCACCAATGCCGGAGTTGACGGTGATTTTGGGTTTGAAGCAATGGGAGTCTTCCTCGCAGGGGCACCCAGCACCACAGGAGCGGTGGCTTTCATCGGTCAGTTGAAGTTAACGGTCGACCCTTCTGGAGAAGGAGTAATACGCGGACATATAGCGGCCAGCGAGGGTGGCACGTTTCTGGCGCTCGCGGACGAGCCCGTCACGGGTTCGTTCACGGTCGATGCGAACTGCACGGGCACATTTACAATAACGTCGAAAGGCCAGTCTCCATTGAATTTCAGCTTCGTAATTGTCGACCATGGGAAAGAAATGCTGATTATCGAGACGGACGCAAACACGGTTGTCAGCGGGACTCTGGTGAAGGGCAATTAAGTAACAAAGACGGGAGCATTGGCTCGGCATACAAAGTGGCCCCGGCCGAGCATTCGGGTGCCGCACTGTTGCCTGCCCGACGTGGCGGGCGGATTTCGCAAGGGTGAGGGTTTCACTTTCGATGCCCAGATCCCGCTCGGCAATTCCGTGATTGAGTGAATTGCGGACGAAGAGTCCGTCAATCTGGAAAAAATAAGGAGGCATTCCATGAAAAGCAAGTATTTCTCACTTTCGCTCGCGACCATTGCGGTTCTCTCGTTGATTGCAGGGGTCGGCGTTCTAGCCCAGGATCAACCGCCAGAGCGCCTCAGTGGCTTGATTAACGACTTCACACCTTCAACCGTGGCAGGAGGTCCGTACGAGTTGCACGGTAAATGGTCCGTGCGCCTACATCGCGAATCGGGGACTGCGGACTTCTCGGCGTTCATGAACATGGAGACATCCGACTACGGAATCTCCGAAGCCATCGTCGACCCCGCAAACCCCACAACCCGCAGCGCTCACACTCACCACATCACCATGACGGCCCCATTTACGTATCTGACGAGCGATGCTAGCGGTGTTTGCCCATTGCCGCCGGCTTCAACCCCGCCCACGACTGGCGCTGTCATCGTGATAACCGGAACCCCCACGGTCGGAACTCCGAAAATCTCAGCCAATGGAGGGCCTTCGCCTTTCGACACGAAAGGACCCTCAGGTCTCCAAGTCTGCATTACTGGGGGAACCGAGGTCCCATTTTCAAATGTTACCTTGGCCTTTTCGGGACCCGCCTCTGGCCATTTCGGCTCGGACCCAATTCACGGCGTCGTCCGCAACGAGCCCCGCGACGAGCGCTAGCACATCCGACGCGATTCGCACGATCGCAAAGGTGATTCGAAGGAGGGAGTCATGCAACGACGACAGGGCACGATGTTGGCTCTTGTTCTCGTGGGGCTGGCGGCTTACGCCGGATGCGGAGGCGGGAACGGCGGTAGCAACGGAAGCAACGTTGCGGGCGGCGCTGCCCCTCAAGTGGTCAGTCACTTGAAGTTAATGGCTCCAGCCACGGTTTCCGCCAACACATTATTCGGTGTCACCGTGCTCGCTCTCGACGCCTCGAACAACACAGTGACCAGTTACTCCGGGACCGTTCACTTTACCAGCAGCGATCCCCAAGCCCTGCTTCCAGCCGACTCGTCTCTGAACAACGGAGCAGGAATCTTTTCGGCATCTCTGACGAATCCCGGCAGCCAGACGATCACGGCGACCGACACCGCCGCGTCCAGAATCACAGGCAGTTCAAATTCGATTGATGTCGCAACCAATTCCAACCTCCACGGATTTCAACCCGCCGGGGACATGGGAACCGAGCGCGCGTGGCACACGGCCACCTTGCTCCAAAATGGAAAAGTCCTTATTGCAGGTGGATTCAACGGTACGGAGGTTCTCGCGACAGCGGAATTATTTGACCCCGCTGCGGGAACTTTCACCCCCACCGGAGACATGACGAGCCCGCGTTTCGCGCACACGGCCACCTTGCTCCAAAATGGGAAAGTCCTCATTGCAGGTGGATCCCCCAGCATGGTCGATCTCTCCGGAGCGGACGATTCCGACGATCTCACTACAGCGGAGCTATTTGATCCCGCCACTGGAACGTTTACTGCTACTGGGGGAATGAGTAATCAGCGGTCTCAGCACGCCGCGGCGCTGCTCGCCAACGGCAAAGTGCTGTTGACAGGCGGGACCGTGGGCAACGCCGCGGAACTGTTCGATCCCGCTACTGGGTCGTTCACCGCTACTGGCAATTTGGTAGTGGGAGGTCGATGGGGATGCACGGCGACCTTGCTGCACGACGGGACGGTGCTGATTGCCGGAGGCCGTGACGACGAAGATATCTGGGACGGCCTTCCGCTCAACGATGCCGAATTGTTCGATCCCGCCACTGGAACCTTCAAGGCCACAGGCACGATGATCCAGTTCAGGTACGACCATGCCGCCACCCTGCTCAATAACGGTCAAGTGTTGATGACCGGAGGAATTAATGGAACTCCGGTTCAGGACGCAGAGCTTTTCGATCCAGCAACGGGATCTTTTTCACGGACGGGCTCTATGAGCGCACCCCGAGCTGATCACACCGCTACTTTGCTCGAGGACGGCACCGTGCTTGTGGCCGGAGCATTCTCCTACAGCGGCCCCTTCGCGAGCGCCGAAGTTTTCAATCCGACAACCAGTAACTTTAGTCCCACCAGCAGCATGGAAACCGCGCGCTTCCATCACATGGCAACACGACTGACCAACGGAGAGGTGCTCATCACGGGAGGGCAGTCCACTATAACTATTCCGGAGGTGTTCGCCAGTTGGGCGGAACTGTACAAGTAGCGCTGGCCGGGAAACCCCCTACGCGGGTGGCACAGCATTAAGGGCGCCGCATCCCCTCGATTTTTGAGGGGTGCGCGCCGTTGCTTCTGACTCATCTTCGGATTTTCTGCACTCCGTGACCGACCCATGGTTACGGCAGTGGTTCGGACAACAAGAGTGGCGGAAGAAGGGTAAGGCGGCATTGAGGTTTAAAGATGCAAAATTCGCGTACACTTCGGCGATCTAGATCATTCACGAACGTGAGATTTCATCCGAGTGTCATTGCTCTGGTTATCGCGGCTGTGATCTTAGAATCTTCCCGTCGGAGAAGGCTAGCAATCTTGGGAATAGTCACTGTTGTATTCCTCGCTGCATGCGGGGGCGGCACGAGTCAGTCAGTCAACAACCAGCCTCCGCCACCCAGTCCAGCGATCACCACAATTTCGCCGAACAGTGTCGTGGCTGGTAGTGCGGCTTTCACGCTTACGATCAATGGGACGAATTTCGTCGCGTCTTCAACGGTCAATTTCGGCGGAGCAGTGCCCGCCACCACGTTCGTCAACTCCACGCAGTTGACTGCGGCCATCCCCGCTTCCAGTATCGCCTCAGCGGGCGCATTGGCCGTGACAGTGACCAACCCCTCTGCGACGGGCTGCGGCCCTTGGGACTACGGATGCGACGCCGGTGGAACTTCCAATGCGATGAACTTCTCCATCACCAGCGGCTCTAACTCCCTCCCGACGATCCAGGCTCTCTACCCAAGCTGCGCTCCCGCAGGAGAACAGTTCGTTGATTCAGCAGATAATCAGTTGACGGTAGTTGGGCTAAATTTTGGGGCCAGTTCAATCGTGCGCTGGAACGGCAGCGACCGGCCGACTACTGGTAATGGCAGTATTAACGGACTGATTGCCCAGATTTCAGCGAGTGATATTGCCGCAGCCGGGACAGCGGCGGTCACAGTCTTCAATCCTGGACCCGGCGGGGGTAGCTCGAACTCCTTCACCTTTACCATAACGACAGGAGCAGTTGATCCGCAATCAATCGCTGTGGACCCTGCCGGAAAGTTCGCCTATGTGGCGAGTGCGGGCTGCGATGGCGGCGTTGGTGGCTACGTGTCAATGTACACGATCGACCCCACCACGGGTGCCCTGGCGTCCATAGGGCCACCGGTGCCTTCAAATGACGAATTCACCGACTCCGTGACCGTGGATCCCTTTGGCAAGTTCGCCTACGTGGCGAGTTCGGGGGATGTGTGGGATATCGATTTTGGCAGCGTCTTGACGTACACCATTAATCCCACGACCGGGGCCTTAACGTCCACCACAGGAGGGATAAACGGAACAGGGATAAACGGAACTCCGGAGTTTTTCAATTCGGTGGCGTTGGATCCATCCGGCAAGTTCGCTTATGCGGCGGATGGGGGAGCTTTTCCGGCAGGCAGCTTCGGCGGTTCATCCAGCGTCTCGATGTACACCATCAACAGCACTACCGGGGCCTTGACGTCCACTGGGATGATCGCTGCGGGAGCAGGTCCTGCCTCCGTAGCCGTGGATGCTGCGGGTAAGTTCGCCTACGTAACGAATTTCAACTCGAACGACGTCTCGATGTACACCATCAACAGCACTACCGGGGCCTTGACGTCCATTGGGATGATCGACGCGGGAGCAGGTCCTGCCTCCGTAGCCGTGGATGCTGCGGGTAAGTTCGCCTACGTAACGAATTTCAACTCGAACGATGTCTCGATGTATACCATCGACGCCACGACTGGGGCCTTAACGTCTGTAGGAACGATTGCTGCGGGAGCAGGTCCTGTCTCCGTAGCCGTGGATGCTGCGGGTAAGTTCGCCTACGTAACGAATTTCAACTCGAACGACGTCTCCATGTACACCATCAACGCCACGACCGGGGCCTTAACGTTCATAGGAACAATAGCTGCAGGATCGAATCCTACCTCCATCGTCATCCATCCGTCCGGCAAGTTCGCCTATGTGACGAACTCCGCCTCGAACGACGTCTCGATGTACAGCGTCGATGGCGCCACTGGTGCCTTGACGCTCATAGGGACAGTAGGCACATGAAAAGGTCCCAGCTCTCGCGGCCGTGAATCCGTTGCGTACTGCAACAATGCAGAGTGAGCCGACGAACAAGGGCGTCTGGAACCATAAGCTTCGCTAACTCCTGGTTAGTCGTGCGGGCACTTGGAGTACTTCCGATCTGGCCGTGACCCTGGACTCATCCATTTCAGTGCCTGCAGCGTGGTAATATGACGCCTATTCTGGGAGAGTCAGGACCTCAGCAGGGGGCTAAGAATGGCGACATCGGAATCCGTTGAGGTGCCGCTGGGAATTCACGCCCCAAGTTCTGCCCCGGTCGTCCCAGCCACGACGGTTACTTCGCGGCATTCTGGCCTCGTCCGCATCACTCACTGGATTACCACGCTGTGCTTTTTCGCCCTGCTCGTCACGGGAGTTGAAATTCTGATTTCTCATCCACGCTTCTATTGGGGCGAAACCGGAACTGTATTAGATAAACCGTGGTTTCAATTGCCTATCCCTTCTTCGAGGGATTTGGTGCACACCGGCTACGGTTACGTGCTGCCGGATCAGAACGGCTGGAGCCGGTACCTCCACTTTCAAGCTGCCTGGATTGTGATATTGACCGGCTTGCTGTACGCAATCTACGGCTTTTTCGGGGGGCATTTTCGGAGGAACTTGCTCCCGGGCAAGGGCGATCTTTCGTGGCGGGCGCTCTCAAGCACAATCGCTGGCCATTTGCGCTTCGCGCGGCCGACTGAGGCGGAATTCTGGTCGTATAACGTGCTCCAGCGGCTTAGCTACCTGCTCGTGATTTTCGTACTGTTCCCATTGGTAATCTGGACGGGACTGGCGATGTCTCCCGCGTTTATTTCCGCGTTTCCGGCGACGGTCAATGTGCTGGGCGGCCAGCAATCCGCGCGGACGCTTCACTTCTTCGTCACTCTCGCTCTCGTGCTCTTCCTGTTTGTCCACGTCGTGATGGTTTGCGTGGCCGGATTCAGGAGCCGCATGCGAGCAATGATCACGGGCCGCGCCGGAACACACAAGGAGGGCGCATGACGGATCTTTCGCGCCGCAAACTGATCATAGGCGGACTCGCAGCCACGGCCAGCGTATCGGGACTGGCCGTAGCCGCGCGTCTTGCGCAAAAGTATGGACTCGTCCCGCCCGATCACGGCGGAGTCTACGGCCTGGGCGAAACGCTGACCTACGCATCGCAACGGTTGCTCACGAGGCATTCCTTGGCCCGCGAATTTTCCCGGAGCCAGATTTCGAAGCGCCCGCTCCCGAACGAAATGGCGCCGCCGAGTGTAGCGTTCAAGCGCCTTCAGGCTGGAGGATTCGCTGACTGGCGGCTCACCATCGACGGCATGGTCGACCGGCCCGGCTCATTTTCGCTTGCACAGCTTAAGAGCTATCCGTCTCGCAGCCAGATCACGATGGTGCAGTGCGAAGAGGGCTGGTCGTACATAGCCGAGTGGATCGGCGTGCCACTCTTCCACGTCATGGATGCCGTGGGCGTCCAGCCGCAGGCCAGATACGTGGTCTACTTCTCGATCGAGCCCGACTGGTGGGAAAGCATCGATATGGCCGATGCCTTGCACCCGCAGACTTTCCTCACGTATGGGATGAACGGGGACGAACTGCCCGTGGGCAACGGCGGCCCGCTTCGCCTCCGGGTCCCCCGCCAGCTTGGCTACAAGAGCGTGAAATTCATCACCCACATGACGGTCACCGACAGCCTGAAGAAGTTTGGCAAGGGTCTGGGCTCCGCGTCTCCGGAAGCGGGCTACGCCTGGTACGCCGGCATCTGACCGGCTCCTTCCAGGCGTTGACTAACCGGAAGTGATCGCCCGGAGAATCGATTCCACTTCGACGACCCGTCGGCTCACAGGAAACTTGGGCGCGCCGGGAAAATCACTCCGATCGCAGGGCTTGTATGACGTCGACGCGCGCAGCGCGTACCGCTGGAAGCATCGACGCGACCACTGCAGCACCAAGAAGCACGGACGCCGAAACGATTACGGGCAAGACTCCGGGCATCCTCACGTCGACGAAATAGCCGGCGGCCAATCGGGCCGCCAGGAATCCGAATGCGGCGCCTGCTATCAGGCCCGCCCCAGCCATAACCACTCCTTCCCCGATGACAGTTCTGAGGATGTTTTCCGGCTGGGAACCGAGCGCGAGGCGAATGCCGAATTCGCGCGTTCGTGCGCTGACAGAAAACGCCAGCACGGCAGCAACACCGACGACAGCAATGAGCATGGCCACTGCGGCGAAGACGCCAAAGACCAGCGAGTTCAAACGGTCCGGCGCCAGGACTTCGGCGCGGATGTCTTCGAGAGTAGCGGGATGCTCGACGGGCTCATCGGAGGACAACTGATGAATGATTTGCGTGACTGGGGCCACAAGCGCATAGGGATTTGCGTTGGTGTGGATGAAAAGGTGCCCGCCGAACATCTGAGCGTCTGCGAAAGTGCCATAGATGGTGACGGCGGGCTGCGGAACAACATGTGCGTCGTCCACATCAGCGACGACGCCAATGATGCGGTGGGGCGACGTGAATCGCGCTTTCTCGGCGTCGCTGCCGGGGAGGAACTCAAGCACGGGATCGGTCCAATACACGTGGCGGCCGATGGCGTCCTCACCGGGGAACATGCGCTGCGCGAGAGTCTCACTGACGATCGCGACGGGCTCTCGGTTCTGGTCATCGAGTGAATTGAAATCGCGGCCTTCAAGAATGGGAACGCCGAGCGTGGCGAAAAAGCCGGGAGAGATGGTGCGCCACATCGCGCGAGGATCGTCTTTGGCGTGAGTGTGGCCATCACCTGAGAATTGCAGACCCAGACCGGTGTAGTTGACATCGCGCCAGGGAGCAATCGTACTAAAAGCGGTCCCAGTGACGCCGGGCAGCGCGTCGATTTGGCGAATCGATTCTTTGTAGAAATCGACGACTTGCTCAGGCGTTTTTCCGTAGGACAAAGCGGGAACATCGATGGCAAGGACGTGGCGGGTGTCCACGCCGCTTTGAGTCTTTTGTAGCGCGATCAGCGTTGTGACCAGCATGCTGGCGCCGGCGAGTAGCACGAAGGAGGCCGCGATTTGGGTCACGGCAAAGATGCGCTGGCGGCGGCTAGTGCTGCTGGTGATGCGGACGCTGCCGCTTGCGAGGTTCATCCCATTGGACGCGGTGGCCGATGGCAAGCGGGGTACAAAGGCCAAAATCACGGCGGCGACCACCGCAAGCGCCGCTCCCACCCAAAGCAGGCTGGAGTCCACCGTCAGATCGAGGGCGCGGATGGAGAAACGCGAAGCGTATCGAGCCAGGATGGAGACCAGGGGCTGCGCGATCAGCACGCCGAGCGCCGCGCCAGCGCCGCAGAGCAGAAGGCTTTCGGCCAACAACATCCGGCGCAGCGCGCCAGTGCTTGCGCCGAGCGCGGCGCGGATCGAAAGTTCGCCTTCGCGGCGAACCGTGCGCGCGAGAATCAGGTTCGCAACGTTGGAGCAGGCGATTATGAAGACGAGGCCAGAGGCAGCCAGAAGGACAAGGAGAACGGTGCGCGCGCCGGAGGTAATCTGGTCACGAAGCATCCGTGCTTCGATACGGAAGCCGCCGTTATCGGGATAGGCTTCGGGATGGTCCTTCTGCATCGCGGCGTAGAAAGTGCGCAATTCGGTGCGGGCTTGCTCGAGCGTGGCGCCGGGAGCAAGACGGCCGAACAGCTCGGTCATGCGATGGACGCGGCCAGTGACCATGGTGGCGGAAAGATGATGCGGGCTAGTGACGACGTTGCCGATGATCTCCGTGTCGGCGGGGTAAGGAACGCAGGGTTCAAGGACGCCAATGACCGTGGCGGAACGATCACCAATGCTGCTGAGGCGAACCGTTTTGCCGATCACATTGGGATCCTTCTTATAAACGGTGGACCAGAACCGATAGGTGAGGACGATGACGCCGGCCGCATTCTGCCCGTCGTCTTGAGGCCCAATGAGACGGCCGAGAACGGGATGCAGGCCCATGACGTCGAAGTAGGTGCCGACGACGACTCCACCTTGCACTTCGCGAGGTTCGCCGAGTCCGATCATCGTGAAGCCCATCTGCGAGAAATCGCCGAATTCGGAGACGGAATGGACGCTGGCCTCCAAATCCTTGATTTCGGGGACGGAGAAGAAGACGTTAGAACCGCCGAGACCCTGTGCGCTCTGGCGGATGTAGATGAGCCGGTTCTCGCCGCGGTTAACGAGAGGTTTGAGCAGCACGCCGCGCACCAGCGTGAAGATGGCGGCGTTCGCACCTATGCCGAGCGCCAGTGTGAGGATCACGATGGTCGCCAACCCTTTCGAGCGCATCAGTGAGTGGAAAGCAACTCTTAGATCGCGGAAAAGTGACATGTTTCTCCTCCCCTCGGGATCTATTAGCACCACGCGTACCATAAGAAGACCCACATTGTAAATCACTTACCATGGGCTGCCTCGAAGGGGATGGTCGTTTTCGGCAGCCAATGTCCAAAATCGGACACCGACCGGCCGGGAAATCGCGCGACGCGTGGCGTTGAGTTCATCGCGAGATTCCGGAGCGAACAGCGGACGCACTCGCAAACGCGGTAAGCCGCTCGCCGAGCTTCACGGTTGCCGATTCAACGGCCGTGTCCGGCGCGCTTGCCGGCGCATAAATCACGATGAGGGCTTCGCGGGTTGACTCCGTAATCATGCTCCGCGTCGAATCGCTGATGGGACTGCCGAAAGGGCCTTCGGCATCGGCGAGGACCGGCCTTCCTTCCAGGTGCCACATCTCTTTGCCGATGCGCTCGTAGCGTTCGCCCGCCGCGCCGTGACGAAACACAATCGGCGGCTGGATTCGGGAACGGTCGTAGCAGCCGTACGGCCACCCTGTCTCGATCGAGCCGAGATTCCCGATGTCCACGACATTCGAGACTCGATACAGCCCCTTGCCTTGAACGACGCGCCGCAGAAGCGCCTCGGAAGACGCACGGTATTTCGAAGGGTCCATGCCCCATTCGCGAAACATGGCGCGGACGCTCCGGACCGGCTCCGCGTCCGGCAAGCTCTCCACTGAAGATTCCCGCCGCTTCTGCTCGCAGACGCGGTCCATCAAGTTCGCGAGTTCAGGATGGACGAGAATGACGCGCACATCGTCCGCTTCCACGGTTCCAAGCTTCACTCCCGGCAAATCAATTCGGATCTCCACGCGAACACTGTCCCCCGTAAAAAAAAGAACAAAGGAAAAAACAAAAGCGCGGCGGAACCGCTGCTCCGCCGCGCCTACGATAGCATTCTCAGGGACGCGAGCCGTTAGCTCGGCGTCCAAATCACCTACGCCTTCTTGTTCTTGTACCAGTCCGCATTGATGGGCGTGAAACTGTTCCACTTTTCCGGCAGGTCCTCGAGGGCAAAAATGGCCGTGACGGGACAAACCGGAACACAGGCCCCGCAGTCGATACACTCATCCGGGCTGATGTAGAGCATCTTCTCCGCCGCGAAATCAGGTTCGTCTTTTCGTGGGTGGATGCAGTCCACGGGGCAGACATCCACGCAAGCGGTGTCCTTGGTTCCGATGCACGGCTCGGCAATCACATAAGCCATTAGGGTTTCTCCTCAAAAACGGGCTGTCTTCCTGGGGTCCAGCAATCTTTATCGTACAACCCCGAAGCCATTTTATATATCACCAAATTCTAGCACGGACAAGCCGTCGCCGCGCGCCCGGGAAGTTGCCGGGAACCGGGAAAGCCCGATAGAATGACGACGTGATGAAATCTAACGCATTTGTTCCGCGCAACGGTTACATAGCCCTTTTGGCCGGGATAATTCTGGCTCTCTCGACCGCCAGCTCCCCGCTCGCCCAGACAAGCTCCACCAAGGCCCGCTCCAGCGCGCATAAGGCCGCGACTCCGGTGGATCCGTCGCTGATCGATTTGGCCGGCTACAACCAGGTCCTCGCGAAATACCGCGGGAAACCGCTGCTGGTCACTTTCTGGGCCACGTGGTGCGAACCGTGCCGCGACGAATTCCCGATGGTCGTTGACCTCGCGAAACAGTACGCGCCTCAAGGGCTCGCGGTGTTCGGCGTAAGCATGGACGACGACGCGGATATTCACCTCGTGCGCCGGTTTCTTGCCAAGAATCAACCCACCTTCCCGAACTACCGGCAGAAGCCGGGGATCGACGTGGATTCGTTCTATCGCGGCGTGAATCCCGAATGGTCTGGGACGATGCCGGAAACCGTCTTCTGCGGCCGCGATGGGCGCATCGCCGGCCACTTCGTCGGTGAGCAGCCGCGTGCCGCGTTCGAGCAAGGAATCCGTGTGATTCTCTCGACTTCGGGCTCGCCCGCCGGTTCGCCATAACAAGCCACTCTTACTCATTCTGCTCGGAGGCAAAGCAATCATGCTGCACACTCGAGGGAACAAGCTGACGTGGTTCGGCCACGCTACCTTTCGGATCACGACGCCCAGCGGCAAAGTCATCATCGTCGATCCCTGGGTGAAATCAAATCCGGCGTGCCCCGAATCGCTCAAGAACGTCGAGAAACTCGACACGCTCCTGATCACCCACGGGCACTTCGACCACATCGCCGATGCTGTGGAGCTCGGCAAGAAGTTCAAGCCTCAGATTGTGGCCATTCCGGAAACTGGCGCGTGGCTGGAATCAAAGGGTGTGGAAAACACGAGCTCCATGAACAAAGGCGGCACGCAGAAAGTGGGCGAGATTGAAGTCACCATGGTCAACGCCGTTCATTCCTGCGGCATTACGGACGGCGACAAGATCGTCTACGGCGGCGAAGCCTGCGGTTACATCATTCGCCTGCCCGGCGGCTTGACGCTCTATCACACCGGCGATACGACGGTGTTCGGAGACATGAAGCTGATCGGCGATTTGTACTCGCCTGACCTGGCGATGCTGCCCATCGGCGACCACTACACGATGGGACCGCGTGAAGCGGCGTTAGCGATTCGCCTGCTCGGCGCGCATCACGTGATCCCGATGCACTTTGGCACATTCCCCGTGCTGACTGGCCAGCCGGATCGGCTGCGCGAGCTGACGCAGGACATTTCCGGCCTCGAAATTCACACGCTCAAGCCCGGCGATACGATTGGATAGCCTCACGCTGCGAAGGAGAAGCTATGCCCGGAATCCTCGACAAGAAAGTGGAAACCTACCTCGATGACCTGCTGCCGAAGCGCGACGCAGTGCTCGCTTCCATGGAACGTTACGCGAAACAGCAAGACGTGCCGATCATTGGACCCGCCTGCGGAAGGCTGCTCTATCTCCTCACGCAGATCTCAGGGGCAAAGCGCATCTTTGAGATGGGCTCGGCGATCGGCTACTCGACGCTCTGGTTTGCAAGCGCCGCAGGTGCGAGTTCGGAGGTCTATTACACGGATGGCGATCCCGCCAACGCCGCGTTGGCGCGAACGCATTTCGAACGCGCGGGCGTGCAAGACCGGGTTCATGTGCTCACAGGCAACGCTCTCGAGCTTATCGACACAATTCCCGGCGAGTTTGATCTGATCCTGATCGACATCGACAAGCATCAGTATCCGGCCGCACTCGGAAAGGCAGTTCCCCGTTTGCGGAGCGGCGGGCTGCTCGTCACGGACAATGTGCTGTGGTCGGGACACGTGACCAAGGCGGCGAAAGACGTGAACACTCGCAGCATCCAAAAGTTCAACAAACGAATCTATTCGTCGGAGGAGCTGTTCCCCGTTATCGTGCCTCTCCGCGACGGCGTGGCCGTCTGCCGCAAGACCTAAGCGATCGCGAAAAACTCTCATGAAGATCGGGGCAGAAGGCTGCGGAGAAAAAACGTCAAATTTGCCGGGCGCTCGGCCAGCCGCCGCATGAAGTAAGGAAACCAATCCGAGCCGTACGGAATGTAGATGCGCAGGCGGTACCCTTCGCGCACAAGTTGCTTCTGCAGATCGGTGCGGATGCCGTAGAGCATTTGAAACTCGAATTGCTCGCGGCTGATATTCTTCTCGCGCGCGAAGTTTTTCGTGGCTTCGATCATTGCCGGATCGTGCGTTGCAATTCCGTGG
This sequence comes from uncultured Acidobacteriota bacterium, assembly GCA_963737205.1. Taxonomy (GTDB): domain Bacteria; phylum Acidobacteriota; class Terriglobia; order Acidiferrales; family UBA7541; genus Palsa-295. Next base: position 880,639 of record CAVTRV010000002.1, read on the forward strand.
TAGATCCCGCTGGGCAGCAGGATTTTCATCAGCTTCACGTAATTTGCGTCGACGTCCGTCTTTTTCGGGAACGCAAGCTCAGGAGGCTCATTGTAAGCGCCTTTGCAAAGCCGAATTCGGCAGCCCACTTCCAGGAGGTCGTGAACGTCCTGCTCGGTGCGATAGAGATACGCCTGCATGACGGTTCCAACGTTCGCGTGCTTGGCGCGCACGCGCTTCACGATATCGATCGTCCGCTGCGTGTAGGCCGATCCTTCCATGTCGACGCGAACGAAATTGGACCGGCCGGCTGCGCGGGCAACAATCGCTTCGAGTAGACCCTCGCAGAGCGGAACGCTCAAGTCCAAGCCTAGCTGCGTGAGCTTCAGCGACACGTTCGCATCGAGCTTTTCCTGCGCGATGCGGTCGAAGACGCTGAGATAGCCTTCCGCCGTTCGGCGGGCGCCGGCCTCGTCATCGACGTTCTCCCCGAGATGATCGAGGCTCGCCAATTGCAAGTCACGATTCACGGCGCGCGCCGCCTCAAACGCATCTTCCAGCGTTTCGCCGGCGACGAACCGGCGCGCCACGCGGCGGCTGACGCCGAGATTCATGATGACGGGCGCCAGACGTTTGCTCCCGGAAAGATGCAAGAGCAGCGAGCGCATCGGTTGGAATTGTGGGCGGGCAGGCGGGGCGACGGGCTCAGTGGGCATGCATACCGGATTATGCCGCGAGGCGGCCTCTCGCGCTACTAGAGCCGCCGTCCGCGGAGTTATTTTGTTTGGCCTTCGAGATATTTTTCGGCATCCATCGCCGCCATGCAGCCGGAACCTGCGGCCGTGATTGCCTGGCGATAGTGATGGTCCTGAACGTCGCCCGCAGCGAAGACGCCGGGAACGCTTGTCTTCGGCCCGTCGTGCGTGAGGAGATATCCGGCTTCATCCATTTCGAGGTGGCCCTTGAACACTTTGGTATTCGGGTCGTGCCCGATGGCGACGAACACGCCCTCGACCGGAATCGTCTCGGTTGCATTCGTCTCTGTATTGCGAAGCGTCACCATCTCGACGGATTTTTTGTCCACGTCGTCGATGGAATCCACGACGAAAGGGGTCTTGAAAGTAATCTTGGGATTCGCGCGCGCTCGATCGAGCATGATTTTGGTGGCGCGGAAGTCGTTTCTGCGGTGCACGATGGTGACGCGCTTCGCAAACTTCGTCAGGAAGGTGGCTTCTTCCATCGCCGTGTCGCCGCCGCCGACCACGAGAATCTGGCGATCGCGAAAAAAATATCCGTCGCAGGTAGCGCAGGTGGAAACGCCAAAGCCCAGCAAAGGTTTTTCCGTTGCGATGCCGAGCATCCGCGCCGAGGCGCCCGCAGCAACGATCAGCGCCTCGCATTCGAAGTTCTCTTTGCCGGCGACAATCTTGAATGGCGGCCCGCTTAGATCAACCGACGTGACGGCTCCTGTGCGAAACTCCGCGCCAAATCGCTGCGCCTGCTTTCGGGCGTTTTCGATGAGCTGCGGCCCGAGGATGCCTTCCGGAAATCCGGGGAAATTCTCGACGATCGTGGTAAGCGCAAGCTGGCCGCCGGGCTCGTAGCCGTCAAGGACGAGCGGCTTCAGATCGGCGCGCGCCGCGTAAATGGCAGCGGTGAGCCCCGCGCATCCGCTGCCGATGATGATGACTTTTTCCAATTTTGTCTCTCCGACGATTCAATCGCTTGCTATTGGATGACGCCGCGCGAACGAAGTTTCCGCCCGAAAAGCACGCTATTGTAACACTCCACTTCGTCTGCGCCAGCCTCGACCGCGTTGCGCCGACCGCGCTTCCTGATGGATAATCCGCCAGGGAATGCCGCTATGCCCACGACGGCGAACCTTTTCGGCTTACTCACCGAATTCATCATTCTGTTGCTTGGCGCGCTGCTGATCCTGATCGCGTTGACGCGGCCGATTGTGGTTCCGTCGCGGCCTGTTGCGGTGATTCTGCTCGGGGGCGTTTTCATCTTTTGGGCCGCGCGAGCATGGTCGCGAGCGGCGCCGAACGCAGGACGCATCGAGGCGGGCGTACGCGCCGGGTCGATGGGAGTCGTGGGAATCCTGCTCATAGCGACTCCGCTCCTTTCGCTGCGGCATGCGAATGTGCCGTTCGCGATCGCGGGCGGCGTACTCGCGGCTCGCGGGATCGTGGGAGCCGCGTTGTCTCTTCGCGCGACGTGAAAGCGTGACTGAAATTCGAAATTAAATCGACGGAGGCACAAAAAATGTTCAAAGAATTCAAGGAATTCGCTATGCGGGGAAGTGTGCTCGACATGGCGGTGGGCATCATCATCGGCGCGGCGTTTGGAAAAATCATCACGTCGCTGGTGGGCGACATCCTGATGCCGCCTTTTGGGCGCATTCTCGGGAAGGTGGATTTCTCGAGTCTCTTCATCAATATTTCGGGGAAACCCTACCCCTCCTTGGCGGCCGCGAAAGCCGCGGGCGCGGCAACCATCAACTACGGATTGTTTCTGAACAACATCATCGATTTTCTGATCGTGGCGTTCGCGATCTTCCTGCTGGTCCGCATGGTGAACCACTGGAAGCCCAAGCCCGTGGCCGCTCCGTCGACCAAGGAGTGCCCCTATTGCGCAACCCAGATTCCGCTTGCCGCCACGCGGTGCCCGAATTGCACCTCGGAGATTCGATAGTAGGGCGACGCTGCGATCCGCCGAACCCGAATAACCGTTTTGGTTGCGATTAGGATTTGGTTCTCGTTGTGTTCTCATGGGGTTGCGCCGATTTCTAATCGTAAATTGTTGCGATTAGCCGCCCCAGCGACCAGGACGGTGTGAAGATTCAGGAGCGCACCGCAGAGGCGCAGAGAGCGCAGAGGAAAGCGGTCCCGGCGAGCGGCCAAGTGGCTAGAATATTCGCCTTGGTTTCGCTTTTGCGAAAATATACCCCCTCCCTTTTGCTTATTAGAATGGGTCGCTGGTGAATGTTTTCAATCATTTGCGTCGATTTCTAATCGCGGATTCGTTATAAGGATTTTGGCAAGGGGGAGAAAGTGAGGCGAAGCCGCCTTCGCCAGAGGCTTCGGCGCGCCGAGGCCGCCTTCGCCAGAGGCTTCGGCGCGCCGAGGCCGCCTTCGCCAGAGGCTTCGGCGCGCCGAGGCCGCCTTCGCCAGAGGCTTCGGCGCGCCGAGGCCGCCTTCGCCAGAGGCTTCGGCGCGCCGAGGCCGCCTTCGCCAGAGGCTTCGGCGCGCCGAGGCCGCCTTCCTGGTGAAGCTCCGGCGGCCCGGGGCCGCCTGAGGCAGGAGGCAACGAGACGCGGAAGCGCGACGTTGATTCGCCTTGGGTTGGTATGGTCCGCTTTGCCTGTCATTTCCCAAGCCTCTGGCTGCAGGATACCACATAGTTACTGCGATGTCAAGACCCAGTACTGTCAAAATTTGAAATTGAGCGCGGGTGAATTCGAACCGGAATCGGAGGCTATTTGGCTTTGTTGAGATCCTAGGTCAAGCGGCCTCAAAAGAGAAAAAGCAGATCCCTCACCCCGCACAAACTGCGGGGATTCGGGATGACAAGCTGGTCAAGAAAGGCGCCTGGACCGGAGACTGGCTTCGGGGGCTGAAGCCCTTTCCTATTGGCGGCCTGAAGGCGGGGCTGCCCTTCCTTCGTCAGGATAAAAAGCCCGGCCCTTCCGAGCACCATTTCCCGGACGGGGCGGTTGTCATCCGTAGTATCTGAAGTGTTGCCAGAAGTCGGGCCAGGGCTGAAGGAGGTTGCGACAAACGAAGACGTCGGCATAGCCACCGATCGATTGATTCTCGAGGCCATACGGGTTCGACAAACGACCAACCAGTTCGCAGGAGCCGAAGTTCCGATCGAGGAAATCGCGACCCATGCCTACCGCGATGACTGTCTTGGGCGGCGGATCGCCGTAGCCGCGCAGCCAGTTGGAGTTCATGCCGCTGATAGCGGTTGGCAAGCCATAAGCAGGACCGTAGAGGCTGAAGGCGCCCGCCTCGCCGTCATCTCCCGCGAGAATGCCCAGCCCGGCCTGTTCCTGAGCAGGCAGCGAATCGCGAATTTTCGCAACCGTTGCAACCATGTCCGGCCAGCCTATCTCAAAATTGAAATTGCCGACTACGCGCTCCTCAATACGCCACCAGGCAGAGTTGAGCGGCGCAACGGGGAGTGCGACTGCCGCGGTGCACAGGCCCGCAATCACCATGGGTCTCCAAGTGACTCGCCGCACGATCGAGGCGGAGCGAGCGCTGAGCGAGCCCACCCATCGCTCTCCCCAGACGGCACCAGCCGCGAAGAGGATCGGGTAAGCCGGCGCCAAGTAGTACCCGCGTGCCCTGGCGGCGATAAACACCACCAGCGGAACAACGTACATCCAGCCCAGCAACCGGTAACGCTTGGCGTCGGGCGCTGCGAAGAGGTACCCGAGCCCCGCGCACCACAGTGGCACTGTGACAAAGCTCGTGCATGCCCAGAGTTGATCGAGCAGGAAGAATTTCGTGCGGCCCCACCGAATGTCGCGCGCGTGAATGCTCTTCAGGTACTCGAAGGAGACAAAATGATGCTGAACCTGCCAGATCACATTCGGCAGCATCACCAGCACCGCTACGGCCGCCCCGAACCACAGCCACGGGCTCCTGAGATAACGCCGGGCCAGCGTGAGCAGCACGCCTCCCACAACTCCCAGGACGAGAAAACCCATGGTGTACTTGGTCATCATGCCCACGCCAATGGCTGCGCCGATTGCGAGCCACCAGCGGGCATCCTCCGATTTGAGGAGGCGAATCACGAGGTAGGCCACCAACACCCACATCGGATAGTCGAGGGATGTGTATGACAGGAACGACCCGCAAAACAACGAGGGCCCGGTGATCATCACCGCCAAGGCAGCCACAAGTTGCGCCTCACGCTTGCCGCCGAGTTCGCGGGCTGCGAGACCGACGAGGAGCACGGCAATGCCTTGCGCCACGGCGGGAAAAAACCGGAAACCTCTGAGGGAGTTCCCGAAAAGCGCGAGTTCCACGCGGCCGATGAACGGCGTCATCGGCGGATATTCCACGTAACCCCAAGCCATGTGGAGCGCGTTGTTGTATGTTTGCAGCTCGTCGCGGTGGAATCCGTACCGGCCACTGACGAGTATGTGGAGAAGAACTCCGGCGAGCGCTAAGACGACGAGTGGTGTGAAATCACGCGCGGCCGCATCTTGCCAGATGGATGTGTGGTCTTGCGGCATCGGTCGCGATTCTACCCGAGAATCGCGTTCACATACTCAGCGGATCCGGTTTTGGCGAAATCAGCAAAACCGCAGGCAACTCGCGGCAGATTCAGCTCTCACTCAAACTTATCCATTAGCGATCGGAGCTAGCGTGTGTCGCGCCTACGGCGCTGGGGATTGTTTCTCGAATTATCCCAGCGCTTACGCGCTGGGCTAACTTCTGCCGCGCCTACGGCGCTCTAAGTCGAGAGCGAAAACCACAGGGCTGAAGCCCGTGCCAACCTTGCGAACTCTTCCTCGGGCCTGAAGGCCCGGGCTTCCACCCTAAAGGCGTTGCGCTTAGAAACGGACGTGCCACAATCGGTGAGGGGTGAGGGACGAGGAGTGAGGGCGAGATCGAGGCAGTTTCGGAGGGTCCTTGAGGTTCGGCAGCTCAGCTGAGGCAGGAAGCAAGGAGGCAGGAGGCAAGGGGGCAAGGAAGCGTGGCCGGCTGCCATATGCCGCTTTGATTTTGTTGTTTCTTCTTTGCGTTTCAGCGGTCCCTGGCTGGGGCCAGTCCGCCACTCCGCTCTGGCATGGCGTGCTGCGCAACGCAGCGGGCGCGCCTATTCCTGGCGCAATCGTTCGTTTAGCCGGTGTCCACGTCCAAATCGAGGCGGTCACAGATTCGGATGGGCGTTTCCGATTGGCGGTGCCTGCGGGGGAATATCGGCTGACGGTGCAAACCAGCGACCGCAAAATCAAGTACGCCGGAGCGATTTACGTGACGGCCGCCAGTCCGGCCATGGCGCTCACCCTCTCGGGGCGCGGCGAACTTACTGTGGCGGCGCTTGAGGCGGATCAGACTACGGGAGGGGAGAAACTTTCGAGCCAAGCCGTCAGCGAATTGCCCCTGAACAAGCGCGACTTCAGCGCGCTATTGCTGCTCGCGGCCGGCACCATGACGGACACAAACGGGGCGACAAACTTCACCGCGCAGTTCGCAATTAATGGCCAGCGTGGCGTTGAGGCGACTTTCGCCATGGATGGCGCGGACATCAGCGATCCGGAAATGGGTGGTTCCACGTTCTCGAACTTCAACGTGGACGCGGTGGAAGAGATCAAGTCCGTTTCCGGCTGGATGCCCGCCGAAGTAGGACGCGGAGCTTCTGGATTCACCGACATCATCACACGGTCCGGAGCCAGCGGTTTTCACGGCTCGATCTTCGAGTTCGTGCGCAACTCGGCGTTCGACGCACGCAACTACTTCGATTATCCCACGCCGGCGTATCCCGGCCGGATTCCGCCTTTCCGGCGCAACGAATTCGGATTCACCAATGGGGGTCCAATTTACATTCCCAAGGTGTATGACGGCCGAGAGCGCACTTTTTACTTCGTCGAGTACCAGGGTTTCCGTCAAGTGCTGGGAACGACGCAGGTGATGCCGGTGCCCACGGCAGCCGAACGCTCCGGCATCGATGTCGTAACCTACCCGGACGGATCGACCGACACACTCACGGTCCCGGTGAATCCCAGCATTGCGGCGATACTGGCGCGGTATCCGATGCCGAATGATGAGGCGGGTTCGTTTGGCGTGCGTACTTATGCCACTGCGTCCAAAGTGGTGACCAATGCAGACCAGTTCTCGGTGCGCATCGATCACAAGATTTCGTCGAAGGATCAATTCTTCGCGCGATTCACGATGGACAACCTGACGGGGCCCACGACGAATCCCGATCAGACTGCGGTCGATCCGGCATTCGGTGTGCAGTATATCGACAGGCAACGCAACGTGGCCCTCTCGTACACGCGGACAGTGTCGCCACGATTGACCCTGGAATCGTTGGTGAGCTTCGAACGAGCCACGCCGGGATTTCCCACGACCGATCACACCGATCCCGCGGTGAAATTCAACGACGGTCTCTACGAAGGATTTAATACCGCGGGCGGATCGGTAATGCAGGCCTACGGAAACCTATTCCACGCCCGCCAAACGGTGGCGTACACGGCTGGAAATCACGCGTTCAAAGCCGGCTTCGAAGCGCGCCTGAACCGCGACACAACGTATTTCGGAATCAGTCCGAACGGCGAGTACGACTTCGGCGGGGGCACGGCCTATGCCACCGAGGCAATCAGCTCGGAAAGCGGGACACACAACATTGCCGTCGGAGATCCGCTGCCCGACACGTTGTCGGCCTTTCTCTCCGGGAGTGCGTTTGTGTATACCGCGGCGATCGCCTCGCCCCCTTTTTCGAACGGATCGCACATCGGCCCGGCAGCCATCTCGCGCAACAATTACAGCGTCTGGGCGCAGGATACGTGGAAGGCGACGCCGCGCCTGACGATTGACTACGGACTGCGATGGGAGCTTTACACGCCAATCACGGAGCGAGCGCACCGCACGGGAGGCTTTCTCGCAGAAAACGGCACGCAGGAGTATGTGGTGAATCCGCAACCGGGGTATCAGACGAACTGGAACGGTTTTGGCCCGCGCGTGCAAACCTCATGGCAGGCCACGAACAACTTGTCGTTCAACGTGGGCGGCGCCATCACCGTGATTCCGCCGAACATTTGGCAGGACAACTTTCTTACGGGTTCGACGCCGTTCGTTGTTTACCCCCGGCTGGTTGCGGCTTCTGGCGCACCGATCAGTTATGGTTTCCAAATTACTCCGTCGGAGCTGCCGGACGTGTACACGCCGGAAGGAGTGAACATTTTCGCCTCGGGCAACCCGAAAGACGTCCCGCCGAATACGGTGATGGATGTGAACCGCTACGAGCAGGATATGGCCGCGCTGACGCCCAGCCACGTCGTGAGCGCACTCAACTTGAGCGGGATCGATCGTTCCTTTGGGAACGGCACGCTCTTCACTTGGACGACCGGGGTCGAGCGCAAGATTGGGAACTTGACGGCGGACGCGAGTTATGTGGGAACGGCCGCCGAAAAGTTGCCGCGTTACGGATTCCCCAACGCTTATCCTGGCGCAGGCCCGGGGTTCGCTCCGTACACGGAGTTCGACAGCTCAGGCAATGTGATCGGCGGCTTCGGCGTGGAAAACGTGATCTTTGACGACGCTCATTCCACGTATCACGCATTGCAGACTTCGCTTTCGGGAACGGTTGTCCATGGCGGTCCGGGCATTCAGGCAAGCTTCACGTGGAGCAAGTCGATTGACGATACCAGCGAGGTAATCGGCGGAACGGGATCGACTGGTGCGGTGACGTCCGGGTTCTCCCAAAATCCTTTCGACACGCATCCGGAAAAAGGCCCATCGACGTTCGATGTGACTCGCAGCTTTGGCCTGAGCGCGATTCAGGACCTGCAAGTGGAGAAGGTTGGGTTTCTCAGCTCCGTCAGCCGAAAGGTTACGGGCGGCTGGCAATTGCTGAGCATTTCCAGCATCAGCTCCGGCTTACCATTCACGGTCTACTCGGGCATTCAGCAGACGGGTTACGGATCAAATGGCGTGGACCGTCCCGACCAGATCGCCAGGCCGGATCTTTCGACTGCGCGGCAAAACCGCGAGGATTATTTTGGCGAAGGCGCCAACAACGCTACGGATTTCTTCTTCATTCCTATCCACGTGGCTGGCGGCACAGGGCCGAACCAGGGAAGGTTTGGGACTCTGGGACGCAACAGCTTCCGCGGGCCCGCTTACTATAATTTCGACTTCGCTCTCATCAAGGACACTCCCATCGGCCGGCGCAGCGGAGGGGCTGAGCGCGTGGACCTGCAATTCCGCGCCGAGTTCTTCAACCTTTTCAACATCGTCAACATGGGCTTGCCGGCGAACATCCTCAACGGATCCGGTTTTGGCGAAATCAGCAAGACCGCGGGTAACTCGCGGCAGATTCAGTTTTCGCTGAAACTGATCTATTAGCGGTCGAAAGAGCAAGTCCCGGGGCTGAAGACTCTGTGTGAGGACTACGGGTTGAGCGGCAAGGACGTGAAAAAGCCACCCTCCCCGAACTGAAGATCCGGTGCTGACTGTCGCGCACTCAATCGTCCCTCCGGGACTCGTTCTTGTTTTGTGGCTTGGTTCCCCGGCATTCCGCTTCGCTGCATGCCGGGCTAAGTACAATCGCCGCTCCGCGGCTCTGCCCGGAGAAGGTTAAGGCACGGCTGCCCTTGCTGCGTCAGGATGAAAAGCCGTGCCCTGACGAAAAACGGGGTTCTCACAGAGAGTCTTAAAATCCTCGCTATCCTCGCGAACTTTTCCCCGGCCTGGCCCTTCGGCTGCGCTCAGGGCAGGGGGCCCGTGCTTCCACCCTCAAACCGTTCTCGATTCTGCCGGCTTCCTTGGGACATGAAGACGAAACAGGCTACGGGTTGTGCTTGTTGAACGAGTCGAAGCAGGATGTGGCGATGGCCATCAAGAAGAAGAGAAGGGCGCCAAGCACGAAACTGTGATAGTCCACGTCGTTTCCTCTGGTTATGAACTGCAAGTAGTTCATGCCAAGGGCGTTCAAGGCTTTACTCAGCACAGCCAGCACGACGCAGGCGACTCCCAGCCAGTAACTCACCCTGATGAGAAGCTTTACCATGGTGTTCTCCCACTGCGCGATTTTGTTGGGCCGATTCCGGAGAAGAAATGCTGCGTGGAAAGTACCGCTGGCGGAGCGCGGAGTCAACTGGCAGGGACGGAAAAGAGAAAAGAGGAAAAGCGAACCACAGAGGACACGGAGAAAATCTGGAGGACACGGAGAAGCTGCGACGACAAGAAGCAACCGAGAGATGATAGTGCAACGGCTGAAGCAAAGGCGGAAGAGAGGTCCCTCCGTCCCGCGCCCACGCTTCGCGTGGGAAAGTAAAGGCGCGCGGGACTTCACTCCCTTCGACTGCGCTCACGGCAGGCGCGATGACAGCGCGGCGCGGAACGCGGCGGTCCCGAGACCCTAATGATTGTGAGCGGGCGTTGCGGCGGAGACGGAGCGGAATTCGCGGGCGCAGGCTTCGCAGGGGCAAATCTCGCGGAGGTGCTCGAAGCTGAAGATTCCGGTGGCGTGGCCGTCGGTGAACTCGATCTGGACTGCGTAGTTCCCCACCGCCGTGGCGGACTTGGCTTTCACGCGGGGCTTGAACATCGGCAGAACGCTGGAGGGAGACGGCGCCGCGCCGGGGAACTTTTCTTTTTTTGCGCGCTCATCGTTGCAGAGGGCGCAGGGGCAATGGTCGCGGAGATACGGAAAATCGTAGCGGCTGGTGTGGCCGTCGGACCAGGTGATTTCGGCGCCTTCGCCTGTGGAGACGTGAACCTTCACGCTAATGGGCTTTTTGCGAACGTCGATGGGGATGGGCATCGCAGTTTCCATTTTAGAGGGATGGCGGGGAAAAGACCAATGCGCGAGAGGCGGAGCAAGAGGCCTTCCGATGAACGCTCGCTTGTGCCAGCCTCAGGGGTTAAAACCCCTGATCAAAGTTGAGTCTTAATGTCGGAGCTGAAGCTCCGACCCCCTAAACATCGACTCGCAATCGGGATCCCGATCCCGAAGCGTCGGGATTCGAGAGGCGTTCCCAGGGGCTAATCGGGAGTGGCGGAGAGGACGCTGATGCCGGCGAGGCGGCCGTGAGCTAGGTCGATTTTGCGGTCGGCGAGGCGGCTGATGGCGGGATCGTGCGTGACCATCAAGATGGTGTGACCTTCGGCGTGGAGCTCTTGAAACAGGCGAATGACGGTTTCTTCGTTGGCTTCGTCGAGGTTGCCAGTGGGCTCGTCGGCGAGGATCAGTTTGGGATGATTGATCAAGGCGCGCGCGACGGCAACGCGCTGCTGCTCGCCTCCGGAAAGCTGCGACGGAAGGTGGTCGATTCGTTCGGCGAGGCCGACGCGCACGAGCGCGGCGCGCGCCTCGCCTTCGTCGGTGGTGCTGTGAAAATATTGGGCGAGCATCACGTTTTCGAGCGCGGTGAGATAAGAGACGAGATGGAATTGCTGAAAGATGAAGCCGATTTTTTCGGCGCGGAAGCGCGTGAGGCCGGTTTCATCCAGACGCGCGACGTCGGTTCCGTCGACGACGGCTACGCCAGCGGTGGGAGAGTCGAGTCCGCCGAGAATATTGATCAACGTGGTCTTGCCGGAGCCCGAGGGGCCCATGATGGCGATCCACTCGCCCTCTTCGACGGTGAAGGAGACGCCGTCGAGGGCGCGCACGCTGCCAAATTCTTTGCGCAGATTTTCGATTTGGACGAGCGATGCCACTAGTCTCCTCGCAAGATCACGGCGGGTTTTATTTTTCCGAGCAGCCTGAGCGGCAAGGCCCCCGCGAGCGCCACCGCTATCATCAGAAAAATGGTGAGCGGGAAAACTTCCCAGCGCGGCGAAATTGACGCTGAAAACACGCGTTGGCCCATCCAGCGCGAGAGCAGCAGGCCCACAGCGCATCCGAGCACTCCGCCGACCGCGCCGAGAACTCCGACCTCGGCCAGAAATAGGCGAAGGACGCGCGAAATCGAGCCGCCGAGCGCCTTCATCAGGCCGACGTCCGCGCGGCGCTCCATGGCAAGCGCTGCCATGGTGGCGAGAACGCACAGAGTGGTGAGAACGAGGATCAGCACGATTGTGGCGACGATCAGGAGCCGAATGCGACCCATCAAATCACCTTCCGCTCGGGTGACCTGCGGAATCGGCCTGACATAGAGGCCGGGAAACTGCATCGCGAGGCTCTGAGCGTACTTGGCGATTGCGTGGCTCGAGCCTCCGACGCTCAATTGCCAAAGGCTGATGGCACCCTGGATGCCGGCGAGATGCTGCGCCACAGGGAGATTCACGAAGACTTGATTGTCTTCGGACCCGCCTGAATCAAAAATGCCGGCTACATTGCAGGTTGCGTTTTCGGCGAGGTACGCGAGATCGAGTTGGCTGCCGGGCGCGAGATGAAATTGGCGCGCCACGTTGGCGCCCACGAGACAATGCGAATTGACTTCAGAGTCAGCTTCGCGCGAGGCAACCCAATTGCCGTCGACTTTCCACGTGGGGTCGAGCTTCGGGGTTTGGTCGAGCCACGTGCCGGCGACGACGACGGGCACGTTGGCGACGTGCGCGACGATGTAGAGATAGGGCGCGGACGCGGCGACGTCGGGCGACGCGACCGCTGCCAGGCCGCGCGCTATTTCGTCGCTCTCGATTTGGTTTCCGCTCAGGAGTGACGCCGCGCCAGCGCCGGTTTGTGCTGACGGTTTCGGCGCGATGACAATGTTTGCGCCCAGCGAGCGGAATTCCTGCGAAAGTTTGTGCCCGATATCGAGCTGTAGATTGAGCAGCGCAGAAATCACAGCCGCGCCGCTGATGACGCCGATCATGGCCACGGTGAGGCGTCCGCTGCTGCCGCGCAGAAGTTTCCAAAGCAGGCGCGCGAACATCATTCACCTCGCAGGATCGGCGCGGGATTGAAGCGCGCCGCCTGCCGCAAAGGAATCAAGCTTCCGAGCACCGCAACGATTGCGGCAATCCCGAGGATCACGGGCAAGAGCACCCACTGGGGCGATGCCGGACTGCCGAAAATGCTCGCACCGAGTACCCACGCCAAAGCGAGGCCGATGACGAAACCGAATAAGCCCCCGGTGATCGCGAGCAGAAGCTGCTCGGTCAAAAACATCCCGGCGACGATGGCGTTCGTCGCGCCAATCGCTTTCAAAATTCCGATTTCGCCCCGGCGCTCGAGGACGGTGGTGGCCGAAGTGGCGGCGACGGCCAGAGCCGCCGCAATCAGCGCCGCAATGGTGACGATCCACAGTAGCGTGCTCACGCGAGTCAAGATGCGGCCTTCGGTGTCTGCTACGCGGCGAATCGTGCGCACGTCCGTGCCCGGCAGCACCTGCTTGATCTGGAAGCTGATCGAGGAAATGTAGGGGGAGCAGAACCAGCGATCGTGCTCTTCGGGCGTCATCGCGTCAGGATTTCGCTCGGAGAATGCGTCGGCGGGTTTGGTGAGCGCGCTGACGAAGAGCTGGCGGAATTGGCCAGGGCGGCCTGAGATTTTTTGCAGGAACGAGAGCGGGACAATCACGGCATCGTCTTCCGAGCCGCCGGTGGAAACGATTCCCGTCACCACCAGAGGCCACGCGGCGTTTGTCTCGACGGCGTTTGTCTCGACGCTGGGCGTGACCTGGATCTGTTTGCCGATTGCGAACGCATCGGGATTTCTGGCAGCGAGCGCTACGCCGACCACACATTCCTTGGCGTCGTCGTGGAACCACTGGCCCTGAATTCGCCACCACGGGTGCGTAGCGCTCAAGCCTGTCTTGAACCTGGTGCCGTCGGGAACCGGCACTTCGTGCTCGTACCATGTACCAATCAATGTTGTGCTGAGGGTTGTGTTGACGGTGGTGTTGACGCCGGCCACGGAGGCCGGTACGTCGAGAAACGGAGTGAAGCCGAGGATATTGTGGCGCCAGAAGATCATCTTCAGCTTTCCGAGATCGGCTTCGCGCAGGTAAGCGCCTTCGTCGACGGGGCGGTAATCCACTCCGCCGATTTCGACGGGGAGCGTGTCCGATTGCGGCGTGACGAGGAGATTTGCTCCGAGATTGCGGAATTCGAGTGCCAGGCGATCGCCCACTTCGAGAGCAACAGTGAGCGTGGCAGTGGCGACGGCCATGCCGACCATCAAGGCGGCGGCGGTGAGCAGTTTGCGGCGAGGATTGCGAACGAAAGATTCCCTTACCAGGCGGGCGAACATGTCTAGCGAGCGTGGATCGTCGAATCGGCCTGTGTGAGCGCCGAGAGGTCCACAATCACGTCTCCTCCTTCGACGCGCGACTTCACGCCGATTGGATTGCATCCTCCGGATTCACCGATCGAAGGAATGTAAATCGCGGCGCCGCAATTGCGGCAAACGACGTTCTGCCCTTCCTGGCGGTATCCTTGCCGGCCGCAAATCTGGCAGGCGTCGAGGGCGGTGGCGTAGTCGCCGTTCATCCTGTGAATCACGAGGAAGCGAATCACTGTGTTGTCGACGTCCGCGGCGAAGTAGTGCAGGCTCGAATCGTTCAGCTCGGAAAGGGGGATGCGGACCTGACCGTTTTCGCCGGCGAGCATCTTTGCCTGCGAAGGCGCGTTCATGGCGCGCGCGTAGACGAATTCGGCGGCCAGCGAGAGCACCACCAGCACGCACAGAATCGCCGCGGCAAAGCTCCAGCGGCGCTGGCGACGAAACTCCCACTCGCGCATGCGGCGCTGGGCCGGGTTCAAGGCTGGGTTAGCAGCGGGCTGCCTGGCGCTGAACCATTCGCGGAGGACGACGAGGGCCGCGGCGCCGAGAATCACGACGAAGAAGAAGACTTCGTTGCGGACGATCGGGCCAACGGTGGCCATCTCGGTTTTGCTCGACCAGATCCACATGGCCTCGCTGAGTTCGTGCACGCCCGTGAGCGCCAACTGAAACGCGACGACCATCAGAATGACGCTGGTGGCGCGGAAAAAACGGTGCAGCGGAATGCGCAACGTTCCCTGAAAGAAGAAAAGGCCGACGCCAACCGCGATGGCGATGCCGAGCCCCGTTCCAATCCAGACTTGCACGCCAGCGCTGGAAAGCTGCACGGCGCGAAGAATCAGAACGAGTTCGGCGCCCTCGCGGACCACCATCAAAAAGACGAACGCGCCGATTCCCCACCCCGCCGCGCGCGTGGACTTCTGCGCGTAGGCCTCGACGCGCTGTTCGATGTCTTTGCGAAGCGTGCGCGCGACCCGATTCATCCACACAATCATGGTGACTACCAGGACGGCGGCCACCAGCATCAGCAGACCTTCAAAGCCGTCCTCGCTTCCGCCGAAACGCTGAAGCAAAATGGCAATGGCCACGCTTGCCGCGGCGGCCAATGCGACCCCACCCCAGACGTAACCGACGAGCGCTCTGCGGCCGGTGCGGTGGAGATAAACGAGTACAATGCCGACGACGAGCGCGGCTTCGACGCCTTCGCGGAGTGCGACTAGGAGGGCGGATAGCATTTATAGGGGTGCCGATTCCAGTTGATAACGAGTATCAAGTACGTAAGCGAGTGTATCTTCGCGGCCCTCCAAAATCAAGCGAATTCAATAGTTTCCCGCCCGTCCCGCACGACATTCCCGGTACAATAAGCGTCTAATAGCTTTGATGTCCAGAACCGGAAATCCTCGATGGTTTCTTCGTGGGGCCCTGCTTGGTGTCTCGCTTGCGGTGGTATGCGCATTTGCGCTCGCGGCGCGGCGCCCCACCCAAGAGGCAACGAATTCGGGCCAGAAGAACAACCCGGCGAGCCAGCCGAGCAGCGCTCCCACCACAAAGCCCGACAACAAGAAGGCCAAAGAGGCCTACAAGAGGGGTGTCGAGGCCGAGCGCAATAAGAACTGGCAGGCGGCGTATGAAGCCTATTCCGAAGCGCTTGAATCGGCGCCCAACGACCACGACTATCTGCTCCAGCGAGAAGTGGTGAAGGGGCGTCTGATCCAAGCGAAAGTGGAGCTGGCCGAAAAGGATGCGGTTTCCGGCCACCTCGGAGACGCCCGGAAGGAGCTGCTCGAGGCCAGCTATCTGGATCCATCCGACAGGTCCATCACGGAGCGGCTCGCGCAGTTGACCTCACTTGAACCGGTGCGAGCGGACGAAGTTCGCGAGCAGCCACAGCTGATGGGCCCGATTCACCTCGACTACCGGCGCGAGGCGCAAAATATCAACTATCGGGGAGACGTCCGCGGAGCTTACGAACAAATAGCGCAACAGTTCGGAGTGCAAGTGGCGTTCGACGTAGAGCTACCGGCGCGGCGGGCCCAACTGCAACTCCAAGACGTGGATTTTCTGACGGCGATGGACGTGCTCGGCCAGGCGACTCGAACTTTTTGGCAGCCATTGACCAAACGTCTTTTTTTTGTGTCCGACGACAGTCCGCAGAAGCGGCGAGACTACGAGAGCTTGATCGTTCGGACGATTCCCCTGCCGACATCCGAAACGTCGGAGGAAATGCAAGACCTCTTCCGGCTCGTCCGCGAAGTGACAGGGATTACGCGGGCCGATGTGGATCAGGAACACCACGCGATCACGGTCCGCGGTTCGGCGCGCGCTTTGGCGGTGGCCAGCGACATGGTGGAGAACCTCGAACAACCTGTGGGCGAACTCATGCTGGAGATCGAGGTTCTCGAGGTGGACCGCAACTACGCCCAGCAGATCGGAATCACGCCGCCGCAAACCGCAACAGTGTACTCGATCGCCAGCCAGCAGCTCTCGGAAGCGAACACGCTGACCGGGCTCGTCAGCGTGCTCGAAACAATATTCGGGGCGCCTTCGGCGCTTGCCGGGCTGACCGCCGACCAAATAGCTTCGGAGATCGCCTCCGGGCAGATCAACTTGAACACGCTGCTTCCACCAGTGGTGGCGTTTGGCGGAGGCAAGTCTACGTTTCTCTCGACCATGCCCGGAGCGACGGGCGATCTCTCGCGGACGCTTTCGCTGGTGCGGCACGGGCGGCGCATCATGTTGAGGGCGGAAGACGGCCGGCCTGCCAGTTTCTTTGTGGGCGAGAAATTTCCGGTTTCGCTGGCGCAATTCTCGTCGAGCCTGACGTCCAACGTAAACACGACTGCGATCAGCGCCGAAAACTTCCCGATTACCGCGCTCACAACGGGGAACGCTCCTGCATTCGTTACCGCGGCAAGCTTGCGAAACAACAGCATCGAGGATCTGATCGTTTCGAACTTCGCGGACAACACAGTCTCGATATTCCTTGGAAATGGCGACGGGACCTTCGTAACGCCGGGAGTTACATATCCAACCGGAACAGGACCGACGTGGATTGCCACGGGTGTTTTCAATAACACCACGAAAAACATAAGTCTTGTGGTGGCGAACAAGACCGCGAACTCAATTTCGATTCTGCCGGGCAACGGAGATGGAACGTTCGGGGCGAAGACGGATATCGCAACCGGCGCCACGCCGATCTCCGTGGTGGCAGCGGATTTTAACGGCGACGGCAACCTCGACCTGGCAGTGGCGAACCAGAGCGACAACACCATCTCGATTTTCTTAGGAAACGGCACGGGAGCGTTTGCTGCGCCGGCCACGGTGTCAGCGCTGCTGACCACGGGGCACGCACCAACGGCCCTGGCGACGGCCGACTTCAACAGCGACGGCCACGCCGATCTCGCGGTGGTGAATCAGAACGACAACACCGTCTCGATTTTTCTCGGGAACGGTGACGGAAGCTTCCAGGCGCGCACCGACTACGCGACGGGCGCTGCTCCGGTTTACGTCGCGACAGGAGACTTCAACGGGGACGGCGCGCTCGATCTTGCGGTGGCGAACAATACCGACGATACGGTTTCGATCCTGTTCGGCCAGTTCGGAAGCACGGGAACAGCCAATGGGACGTTTGCGACGCACACTGACTATGAAGCAGGAGAAGGACCCACTTCAATTGCGGTCGCCGACTTCAATCTCGACGGCATTCTCGACCTGGCGGTTACCGATTCCACCAGCAACACGGTCTCGCTTCTTTTCGGGCTGACGGGCGGAACCTTCAACTCGAATTACGAGCTGGCGGTGGGCAACGATCCGGTTTCGGTGGTGACGGCGGATTTCAACGGAGACGGCACGCCCGACGGGGCGATCGCGAACAACGCGTCGAACACGGTGTCGGTGATTCTGAACGACACGAGCACATCCACCAGCTCGACGGGCGGCCAGGGGACACAGTTTCCCGGCTCCGAATATCTCGACATCGGCTTGAAGATAAAAGCCACTCCCCGCATCCATTTGAACGACGAGGTGACGCTGCAACTGCATTTCGAGCTAACGAGCATCGCGAATCAGAGCTTCAACTCGATTCCGGTAATCGACAGCGACACGCTCGATCAAACGGTACGGCTGAAGGAGAACGAAACCACCGCGCTCGCGGGAATCATGCAGCCCTCCGTGACGAACGCGCTGAACGGAACGCCGGGGCTTGCGGGAGTGCCGGGATTGGGAGTTCTCGCGGGGCAGAATAGCGTTATGGAGCAGGACTCGCAGTTGTTGATCCTGATTACGCCTCGAATGGTTTCTCTGGCGCCTCGCAAGGACCACGTCATTTACGCAGGTCGCGGAGCGCCGGCTACTGCGACAAGCACGACGCGGATCGAACGCGGATTGGGGGACCGTTTGGGTCCGGAGGCGCAGCCGCGACCAGCACCCGCGCAACAGCCGCCACAGGTACCACCGCAAGCGCCTGCACAACAACCGCCCCAAGGGCCGCCGCAGCAGCAAAATCCTCCGCAGAATCCGCCGCAGGTACAACAGCAGCGGCCTCCCGATCAGCCACAGCCCTAGCGGACGTGCTCGCAGAATATTCAGGGCGTCGCTTCGAGGACGACGAGAGGCTGGTAGGTTCGCGGGACCACGGGCTCGGCGATGGCAATGAGCTGGCCTTGCTGATTGAAGACGCGGAGCCGGCTGGGCTTCCATTCTCCGGAATCGAGTTGCTGGGGCGCGCCTTGTGCGGCAGTGACCTGCCCGGGCTGAATCTGCGCGATCGGCAAATTGAATTTGGCACCGTGCCGGACGCGCTTTTCGACGATCGGCAATACCGTGGCACGCGGGAGCTCGGAGAGCATCGATTCGAGCCGGATGACGCGAGCGGCAAGCTTTCCAGCCTTCACATCCTGTTCGAGATCCGGAAGCGCCACGGCATGGTCGAGCGTGAACTCGCCTACGGCGGTGCGAACGATTTCGGAGAGGTGCGCTCCCGCACCGTGAAGTTTTCCCAGGTCGTTGGCGAGCGAGCGAATGTAGGTGCCCGCGCCGCATTCGACGGTGAAGCGCGCCACCGAACCTTCCACGGACGTCAACCGGAATTCGTAAACTTCCACTTCCACGGGTTCGAGCTTCACGGGTTTGTGCTTGCGCGCAAGTTCATGGGCCGGGCGGCCGTGAATTTTCTTGGCAGAAAAGGAGGGCGGCATCTGCTGAATCTTTCCGACGAATTGCGACGCAAAGGATGCCAGCGCCTCGGCGTCAAGCGCAGGAGTCGAGTCGGGACCGAGCGGCTCGCCATCCGCGTCGAAGGTGTCGGTGGAGAAACCGAACCGAACGGCGCAGTTGTAGCGCTTCCGGCGGCCGGCATAAAAGCGCGCGAGACGAGTGGCGCGGCCGAGCGCGAGAACCAGGACGCCCGTCGCAAGCGGATCCAAGGTGCCGAGATGCCCGATTTGGCGGAATCCGACGAGACGGCGCACCGTCTCGACGACGTCGTGCGACGTCTTGCCACGCGGCTTATCAACGACGAGGATTCCGTCGACCGGAGGAGGCTGTGGAATTCTGGGCATGGGTTGGGCGGCGGGATTTTTCGCGGGCGCTCGCGTCGCGAAGGTTACCGCTCCTCGGGGCTTCTTACTTTGCGCAACAGCTCGTCGATGTGGTGCCCGTACTCTTCGGATTCGTCGGGCAGAAACAAGACTTCCGGTGCGCGGCGAAGCTGGAGACGCTCGACAAGTTCGTGGCGAACGTACCTCGAAGCGGCTCGCAGACCCTCGAGAGCCGTAGCGCGTTCGGCCTCGTCGCCTTCGATTCGCACGTAGACGCGCACGGTACGAAAATCCCCGGTCAGGCGCACTTCCGTGACGCTCACGAGTCCGGCGAGGCGGGGATCTTTCAGTTCTCCCGCGAGCATGAGGCTAACTTCGTTGCGGATTTCTTCCGCTACGCGCTCCGAGCGATGTCCGAGGGTCATGACGGGCTGTCCTCAAAATATTCGATGTCCTGCGAAACCAAATCGCGGCCGAGCATGCGCTCGGATTCAGCGGCAATCGCCGCGAGCGATTCCTCAAGATGCTTGGCGTCTCCGGAAATGCTGACGACGCCGACGCGCGACCTCTGCCATAGGTCTTGATGCTCGAGCTCCGAAACGGCCACATTGAAGTGGGCGCGAAGGCGATCCTTGAGGCTGCGCAGCACCTGCCGCTTGTCTTTGAGAGACCGCGCGTCTGGGATGTGAATTTCCAGAGTGAGGAGGCCGATTGGCATTTCCGCTCCCACGATTCAACGGGGACGGGGAACCTGGAAGCGGTTCAACTGCGACGCGCTTCCGCCGCTTCTGCTGAGCGCCCGCGATCCGACAAATTTGGATCGAGGACGGGCATGGTCTTTTCCATCTTGAAGCACTCGAGAATGTCGCCCACCTTGACGTCGTTGAAATTCGAAATCCCGATGCCGCACTCGAAGCCCGCGCGGACTTCATTGACATCGTCCTTGAAGCGCCGCAGGGAGATCACGCGGCCGGTGTAAATCACCACGGAGTCGCGCAACACGCGCACATCGGCGTCGCGCTTGACGATACCATCCTGGACGTGGCAGCCGGCGATCATCCCGGCGCCCTTCACGCGGAAAGTGTCGCGCACGTCGGCGCGGCCCAGATAAGTTTCCTTGATAATCGGAGCAATCAGGCCCGCGACAGCTCTCCTCAACTCATCCAGCAACTCGTAAATGATCGTGTGCAGGCGAATGTCGACGTTTTCGCGCTGGGCGAGGTCGCTGGCCTTGCGCTCCGGACGCACGTTGAAGGCAACGACGATGGCATTGGACGCGGAGGCGAGCAGGATATCCGTCTCGGTGACAGCGCCAACGCTGGCCTGGATGACTTTGAGCTTCACTTCGTCGTTCGAGAGCTTGGGCAGCATTTCGTTCAAGACTTCGACAGAGCCCTGGACGTCCGCCTTGACAACGATGGGCAGTTCCTTCAATTCGCCGGCGCGGAGATGTTCGTGCAGCTGGTCGAGCGTGAGGCGGCCGGAAGAAGCCGTCTTGGCGAGAGAAGCTTCGCGCTGCTTGGCCTGGCGGTACTCGACGATGTGGCGGGCGCGAGCCTCGTCCGTGACCTGGAATTGGTCGCCCGCTTCGGGAACGCCTTGCAAGCCCAGAACTTCAACGGGAGTGGACGGGCCGCCCTCCTTGATGGGCTGGCCGCGATCGCCAAACAACGCGCGTACCTTGCCGTAAACGGCGCCGACGATGAAGACGTCGCCGACATGCAGCGTGCCGTTCTGCACCAATACCGTGGCGACGGGGCCGCGACCTTTGTCTACACGTGATTCGAGCACGGTGCCGCTGGCGGGCGCGTCGGGATCGGCCTTGAGTTCGCGCAGGTCACCGACGAGCAGAATCATTTCGAGCAGCCGGGAGAGGTTCTGTTTCGTTTTGGCCGAAACTTCCACCATGACGGTCTCGCCGCCCCACTCCTCGGGCATCAGACCGCGGTCGGCGAGCTGGCGCTTCACGCGTTCGGGCTGCGAGTCGGGCTTATCGATTTTGTTGATCGCGACGATGATGGGAACGTTCGCGGCTTTGGCGTGCGCAATCGCCTCTTCCGTCTGCGGCATCACGCCATCGTCTGCGCCTACGACGAGCACGACAATGTCGGTAACCTTGGCGCCCCGCGCGCGCATGCGCGTGAACGCTTCGTGGCCCGGAGTGTCGATGAAAACGATTCGACGCTCGTTCACGTGCACTTCGTACGCGCCGATATGCTGAGTGATTCCGCCGGCCTCGCCGGCAGCCACTTCCGTCTCGCGGATCGAGTCCAACAGGCTCGTCTTGCCGTGGTCGACGTGACCCATCACGGTGACAACGGGCGCGCGAGGGACGACGTGGCCGGTGCGTTCTTCATTTACCTTTTCTTCCTGCGCCGCTTCCTGCTCGAACGTGACCACGGTCACAACTCCGTTGAATGCTTCCGCGAGGGACGTGGCAGTGGGAGCGTCGAGGGCCTGGTTGATGCTGGCGAAAACTCCGCGATCCATCAGAGTCTTCAGAAGATCCTTCGCGCGAATATCCAGCTTTTCGGCCAGGTCGCGCACCGTGATTCCTTCCGTGACGGTAACCAGCCGCGGCTCTCGCTGAACTGGCGCCACCGGCTCGGCTTGCGCAATTCTTCCTCCCGGACCTACGCCGGGACGCGTTCGCACCGGGTGAAGCTTTCGCTCGCCTTCGGCGAACCGTTTTTCCATGAGCGGGCGGCCGCGCGTGGTGCTAACGGGAGGCTTTCTCGCGTAGAGCGGCTTTCCAGGCTCGGCCTTCGGCACGCCGGCAAGACCCGGACCGCCGGGCCTCGCGCCACCGGGACCACCTGGACGGGGACCTCCGGGACGTTGCGGAAAACGCGACGGCGGAGCGCCCGGACGAGAAGAAGGCATACCGGGACGCGCTTGGCCGGGCGCAGCCGCTGGGCGCATCCCAACCGGAGCGCCAGGTCGAGGCTGGCCCGAGCCAGTGCCGGGACGAACAGGATACCTTTGACCTTGCGGACTGGTGGGTCCACCAGGACCCGCGGGAGTACCCGCAGGCCGCGGAGCTCCTGAAGTCGGCGCGGAACTTGCGGTGGCTGGGCGCTGAGATCCTGGTCCGCCAGGCTGAGACGGACTCGCGGCTGGCGCGCCGGGTCGCGATGGGACTACACCAGGTCTGATTGGATGTGCGGGCACCGGACCTGGCCGAGCGGCAGCCGGTGCGGCAGGCGCGTGCGCCGGAACCGCGGGCCTTGCTGGAGCGCTACCAGGTTGAACCGTCGTAGCGGGCGCAGCCGAAGCCGGCGCGGCGGGCGCACCTGGGCGCGGCGGAACGATAGCTGGTCTGCTGACACCCGCGGGAGAAACTCCTGGCGCGGCAGGCCGAGGAGGGGCGCCGGGCGCTGATGCGATTGCCGGACCAGGGACCGCTGCCGGTGCTGCTGGCTTAGCCGGCGCGGCCGGAGGCGCCACGGGCCGTGCAGGACGCGCTTTTGCGGCGGCAGTCTTGGCGGCTTTATCAGCCTCTGCCGCGGCTTCCTGAGCGGCGAGGCCAAGAAAATGTTTGCGTACGAGTTCGGCTTTATCGAGGTCGAGCGAGCTGGAGTGGGTTTTCTTCTCGGTTACGCCGATTTCGGGCAGGAAGTCGATCAAGACTTTCGCCTTGATCTCGAGTTCCCTGGCCAGCTCGTTAATTCGGATTTGATTAGGGTCTGACATCAGCTCCTATTTCGCACTTCCGTCTACTCGGAAGCTTTCGGGTTCTCCGTGCCTGACTCCGATTCGGATTCCGGCTCGGACGCCACCGGCAAATCGGACGGCTCGCTATTCTGTTCTTCGTTTTCGGGCACGGCAGCTGCCGCACCGGCTTCGCTCGCCACGGAGCCCTCGGCTTCCTCGGCGACTGGTGCAAGAGCTTCTGGGCCGGCTTCCGGCGTCGCTTCACCGGTCTCGGACTCCGCGACGGGCTCGTCCGTGACCGGCTCTTCCGCGATGGCTTCTTCGACGATTGCTTCTTCCACTACGCCTTCGGCCGGCGCCACGGCTTGAGCTTCGAGCGCTTCGAAGTGAGCGGCGACCGACTGATGAATCTTTTCCACCATTTTCTCGCCGATTCCCGGTATTTCCACCAACTGCTCGGGCGTCATGTCCGCCAGCTTTTCGACGGAGGTGATGCCGGCTGCTTCGAGCTTTTCGATCGTCTTGGGTCCCACGCCCTTCAGCTCCGAAAGCGGCGTTCCGGGCGCGGTGAGAGCGGCCATTTGCGCTTCGATCTCGCGGCGCTTCTCTTCCTCGCTCTTGATGTCGATATTCCAGCCGATCAATTTGCTGGCGAGGCGAACGTTCTGCCCTTTCTTGCCGATGGCGAGCGAGAGCTGCGTATCCTCGACGATCACCTCGAGGCGCTTCTCTTCCGGATCGATAATCTGAACGCGAGTGACCTTCGCGGGACTCAGAGCTTTCTGAGCGAACGCGACGGTCTCTTCGCTGTGCGGGATGATGTCGATTTTTTCGCCACGTAGCTCGCGAATGATCGATTGCACGCGCATTCCCTTCATGCCGACGCAGGCGCCCACCGGATCAACGTCCTTGTCGCGGCTTTCGACGGCGATCTTCGTGCGTTCGCCGGCTTCACGCGCCACGGCCCGAATCTGCACGGTGCCGTCGTAAATTTCAGGCACTTCCATTTCGAACAAGCGCTGCACCAGAGCGGGATCGGCGCGCGAGACCACCACTTGCGGGCCTTTCGCGGCGCGCTCAACGGCGCGAATCGTCACGCGGAGGCGGTCGCCCACATTGTAGGCTTCGAGCCTGGATTGCTCGCGCTTCGGCAGGCGCGCTTCCGTGCGGCCCAGGTCGACGATGATGTCCGGACCTTCGAGCCGCTTCACGATGCTGTTCACCAGCTCGCCCACGCGGGTGTGGAACTCGTTGTAAATGGTGTCGCGCTCGGCCTCGCGCACCTTCTGGAGAATCACTTGCTTCGCGGTCTGCGCCGCAATTCTTCCCAGAACGTCGGTGGGCTTGTTATGGACTATTTCACCGCCCACTTCAATTTCGGGACTCTGCTTGCGCGCGTCGATGAGCGAGATTTCGCGCAAGGGGTCCTGTACTTCTTCAACAACGATGTGGACTGAATACACGTCTACATGGCCGGTTTCAGGATTGAATTTCGAACGCAGTTCTTCCTCGGTGCGGTAGAATTTCCGCGCCGCCACCACCATCGCGTCCTCAATGGCCGCGACGATGATCTCCGGTTCGATGTGCTTTTCCCGGCTGATCTGCTCAATTGTCTGGACCAGCAGACTCGCCATTTCGTTTCTCCCCTAGATCTCGACAACCAGGTTCGCCTTGCGTATCCCGGCGAACGGAACCGCTATTTCCCGGTTCTTCACATTCAACTTGACCGTGCCCTCGGAGTAGCCGCCCAAACGGCCTTCGAGGTACTTCAGGTTCTCGACGGGCTCGTTCACCCAAATCTGCGCGAGCCTTCCCGCGAACCGCTCGTAATCCGCCGGCTTCAGCAGCTTGCGGTCGAGGCCAGGTGAGCTAACTTCGAGCACATAACCGGGTCCGGGAACCAGGTCCTCGACGTCCAAAATCACGCTTAACTGCTCGCTGACCCGCTGGCAATCGCTGTGGCTGACTCCAAGGCCTTCCGGGTTCTGAGGGCCCGGCAACCTGTCGATGTAGACCCGCAGCAACCTCTGCTTGCCGATCTTCCACTCGACGTCAAAGACTTCCAGGCCTTCCGAGCGAGCTACCCGCTCCGCCGCCTCGCGAATCTTGTCCAGGTCCATTCTGTTCCATCTACGGCTCTTACGCCGTTTAGACGCCCGCCATCAGGCCTTACCCAGCGCCCGAAAACTGCGCCCAACAAAAAAGTGGGCTCGCGCCCACTCGGCCGTGCGACCTAGATGAAAGCAACCCAGTATAGTTTCCCTATCGATAAAAGGCAAGGCCGGCCTGGGAGGCTGGATTTTCGGCCGATACGGCACCGCCAGAGACGAGGCCTCCCGGCCGTTCGGCCGGGAAGCTTCGACATCGGCGAAACCGAATCTACTGTTTCTGCGGCTGAGGTTTCGGAGCGGCCGGTTTCGGGGCGGCCGGCGCGGCGGGTCTCGCTGCCGCCGCCTTAACTGGGTAGTTCTGATCGTAGAGCTTGATGATGTCCTGGGTTACGTCCACTGCGCTCGCAGCGTAAATCACGGGACTCTGCTGCGAGGAGTTGTCGAAAACCAGCGCGAAGCCGTTTTCCTTCGAGTATTTATCCAGAACAGTGATCAGCTTGCGGCCGAGGTTGTTGATCAGATCCTGCTGCGCTTCCTGATAGTCGTCGCGCGCTTCCTGCTGTTTGCGCTGAAGGTTGCGGGTCAACGAATCGCTTTCGCGCGAGAGGCGGTACTTCTCATCATCGGAGAGAGTATTGGAGTTGGTCTGCAGCCGGGTGCCAATATCCTGTATTTGCTTCTGAAGGTTCTGGATCTCAGTCTGCCGAGGCGCGAACTTGGCCATCAGCTCATTCGCCGCCTGTTTGCCCTCTTCGGTGCTGGTAATTGCCACTTCCATATTGAGCACGCCGACCTTCGCGGGCGCGGCGCCTCCCGCCTGAGCCCATACTGCAGGGACGGCCAAGCTGGCCGCCAGAATCGTAGTTGCCAATCGAATCTTCATGCTGCCCACTCCTTGTGCAAAATTGCGGTCAATTCAAACCGGGCATTATAGCTATGGACGAAGAAAAGGGTCAATCAGAATCGACTCTTCGGAAAATCCACCAGCCGTGCGTCCCAGTATGCTGGCGAGCCGCGCCCGCACTCGCCCTGGTAGTTTCCGATGCGCCGCTTGCCTGCAGGGTTGGCCCAACATATGGCCGACGACACGCAGCCCGTTCGCGCGTTCTGGTCATGCTTTCCAGGTCACGTTTTCTAGGGCAGCGGAATCAACAGCACACGGTTGTTGGTCTGATCAACCAGGACCGCGAGATTCAGCTTGGGATCGATCGCGACCGAAAATTGGGGCGAACCGGCAAGCGCGAGTATGTCCCGAACCTGCGGTCCCGAACACATATTCAAAACGCCGGGCGGACAGATGTAGTCGATGATCGACACCGTCTTGCTTGCGTTGTTCGACGTTACAAGCGTGCTGGTCTGGTAGTTGTAATCGAGAGACGACGGATTCATGCCGACCTGCGCGGACGTTGCAATCGCCGTATTCGGGTCCACGAAAATCACGTTGTTGACCAGGCTATTCGCTACTACAAAGACCTGATTAACCGGGTCGAAAATGATTCCCGTGGGAACCTGAAGGCCGACACCCAGCAAGTCTGTAACGTCGGTTTTCTGGCCTTCGGGAACGTTCACGATGTCGATGGCACTCGTTTGTCCGGCAGTCGTCACGCCAATAAAGTCCAGATAGGGATCTACTGCGACTCCGGTTGGCGCCAAATCGAGGGGCGCGAACCCCCCAGAAGGCGAAGCCGAGGGAGCCCCGGAAGCGGTTAAGGTTACGGAAAGACCATTGAGGCTGCCGTAGGCGCTTTCGCCGCTCCCAGTAACATCCGTGATTTCGGCATTGTTGAAGTCCTGATTTACTGCGACGGCCGTGACTCCGGTGCAGGATCCGCCACTGCACGACAACGCGATCGTGGTAGGAGGATTCATCTCGGTCATATCGACAAGGCTGGCGTTGTCGCTGCCGTTGTTCGCAACGACGGCGACGCCAATGCGGGGCAGTACGGCCACTCCCTCGGGAGCGGATCCTACGAGAATCGGAGCGCCTACGGTGCCGACGGCTCCCGCGCTAACGCAATTCGCTCCGGGTGGCGCCGCGTTCGCCGTGAGAGCCACGATCGAAACCGTGCCGTCGCCGGAATTCGTCACGGCGGCGACATCGCAATCGGGGTCGATCGCGACGCCAAACGGCGACGCCCCCACAGTTACGGGCTGGACGACGATCAAGTCTTCGATGTTCGAGATTGCGGTCTGGCCTGGATTCTGCACGTATACGGCATAGCGTCTTGCGGCGCTCAGCATAGCCGCAGGCACCGTGGCGACAATTTGGCGCCCGCTTGAAACGACCGTGGCAAGCGCGGTTCCGTCGAGAAAAACCTGCGCGCCATTCGCGAAACCGCCGCCCGTCACGGTAAGAGTGAGCGGGTTGGTGGAACTGAACGCGACCTCGGGGCTGGAAAGCGTGATCTGGGGCGCCTGTGCCGCACCGAGCGATGCACTGGAACGCACGGTGCCGAGCGAAAGAACCGACACCGTTCCGTCGGCTTGATTCACGACGAGCGCTTGATTCGTGCTCGGATCCACAGCCACGGCGACGGGTTGCGTGCCGACGGCAACGTTCCCAATCACGATGCGATTCTGCAGATCCAGAATCACGGCGGTATTGGCGTTCGAGTTTACGGCCACGGCGATATTCGGCAAGGCGCTGACTGCCGCCGCAACATAGCCCGGCTGGTCCACGATGACTTGGTTGTTTGTGAACGCAACCGTGCCGACCGATTGATCGAGCATACTGAAAGTGGTGAAGTTGCCGTTGCTTGGAATCGTCAGGAGGACCTCGTGCGTTTCCAGATTGACGCCGGTGCCCTGCACTCCCGAGGCGCCACCCGGCACGAAGGCAGCTATCACCGAAGGCGCTCGCCCCGGATCGACAGCCTGAATCGCGGACCGGCCAAGGTCGACAAGATTGATAATTCCGGCCCCGCCGCCACCGCCCGAGACCACGGCCCAATTCAGACGGGGATCGATCGAAATCCCGGGTGTGGGGCCGGTGCCGTACGAGGTGGGATTTCCGCCCAGTTGCAACAGCGGGCACGGCGGCGTGGTGCACGCGGGCTGGAGCTGCGGGTTCGGATTCAAGAGGTCAATGACCGTGCCTGAGTTTGCGCTCGAGTCCGCCACGAACGCGCGATGCGTCATGGGATTGATTCCGATGGAATAAGGGAGGCTGGTCGACGGAGTGAATCCAGCCAGGGAGATGGTTTGAGTTACCGTGAAGGAGGAGAGGTCGATCACGGAGAGCGTGTTGTCGGCGTTGTTGACCACCAGCGCGAGGCGATGGAGCGGCGGAGTGAACCCGTCATCAACGGCAACGCTCGTGGGCATATTGCCGACGGCCACATTCGTGATGAGCGACGGAGGATTCGCGTTCAAGTTGAGGATCGAAACGGAATTGCTGCCGGTGTTCGCGACGATGGCGTAGCCATCGGCTTCGTCCACGGCGATCGCAGAAGGACTTGAGCCAACGCCGACCGTTGCGGTGGGCAAAGTTAGCAGCGTGCCAGCGTCCGGGGTCACAGCGATGTTCACTGCCGACGTCAAAGATCCACCGGGTGGTACGCCACAGTATCCGACAACCAGACAGGTGTTTTGCACGACGATCGGATAGAGACCCGCGGTCGAGAAGTCGCCGGCCGGAAGATTGACGGTCATCTGCCGGCTGCTGCTGATGGAGGACGTAACGCCGGGACTTGGACCCGTGAAGCTATTGAAATTTGCGATCGTTGTTCCCGAAACGTAGAACCCTCCCGTGAGGTTCACACCGAAACCTGCCGGCGTGACGGGAACACTATTGGGAGTCAGCGCCACCACGGCGGGACGTGGTGTTGTAACCGAAAGATTTTGGGTCGGGCTCGTGTGGCCGTTGTCACCCTGGACTTGAATCGGCACTAATCCGGCCTGGGCCAAAAGAGACGAAGGAATTGTCGCGCGCATAAGCGAGACGTTAATCCACGTGACCGGTACGATTGTGCCGTTCACGACCAGCACGTCCGTCGAAAAGAAGTTCGAGCCGATGACGTACACATCCTGCTGCACAGAGCCCTGGGAAGCGATGGGGGGATCAATCGACGTGAGCACGGGATCCGCCGCGGCCGCCACCGTAATGGTCGCGGTAGCCGATTCCGTTGGATCGGCGACGGAGGTTGCGACTATGTCAGCGGATAAGCCAGACGTAGGCGCCGTATAGAGAGCGGTCTGCGGACCAGTGGAAACGATGGTGCCGTCCTGAACAGTTCCGCCCGTCGTTCCGTTGACGCTCCAGGTGAGGGCAGTATTGGTGGTGCCCGTAACGGTGGCCGTCAATGTGTAGGTGTCTTGCGTAGGAATGGTCGCGCTGGTGGGATACATCGAGACGCGAATGCCTGAATCGATTTGGACATAGGCCACTGCAAAAACAGTCAGGTCCGTCTGGCTGACGGCCATGACGACAAATGGGTTTGTCTGCGGAAGGTTTGAGGGAGAGGTGTAAATGCCACTCTGCGTGATCGTGCCATAGCCGGTCAAGATGACGCTGGTGGTTGGACTCGTTACGCCCGGAATTGGAGTGCAGGTAGTGGGCTGCGTTGGGGGGTTCGTTTGTGGGTACGGTGGAGGGAGGCACACCTGCCAGTAAACCGTCGTAGTGGAACCGCCAGAGACGCTGGCGACGAAGGTTTCCGTTTGGCCCTTTATGACCACCACCGGTGACTGGTGCGAGCCTCCTTGCGGCGCACCGACCGCTGTGATCGTGACGCCGGTGGTTGTGGAGTTACTTCCACAGCTTGAGATCGCAACTGTCAGGAACACTACCGCGACCAACCCCAGCGATCGCATTCTGCTTCCTCCCAAGCCCCTCGCCGCTCGCACCGTCGTGTTCTCCTCCGCTATCTTCTGAATTATGGGCCGCATCATGGGTCAGAAAGTCCGGCTGACGGTGAAGCGGAACGTGCTCTTTGGTTCGATGAGTCCTGCCGGGAGCCGCTCGGTCTCGGATCGCAGGAACGTGTTAAGCTCCGGCACAATGACGGTGTTGTAGACGCCAAGGCTTTGCAGATATTGCCTTTCGACGGGATCCACTGCAAATCCGCCGGGAAGACCGCCGCCCTGGCTGCAGGGAGTGAGCCCGACTTCATCCACGCACGGCCCCTCGATCGTTTGAGTCAAACGCGCATAATTGTAAGCGTAGTAGAAGCGGAACGGCGCCTGAATGATTGGCAGCTGAATCACCAGCTCGACGCCTCCGGACGCGTGCGGAACGAAATTCGTGCCTGGGATGAGCGGCAGATTGTTGGCTATCCTCAAGGTGGGGAAATCGGGATTCGGATATTGTTCCTGGAACTGCGCCACCGCGGCCGGATTGAGAGCGAGCTGCGATTGCCGCAGAATGCCGTCGAATCCGAAGTCGTTAAAGATCGTGAAACCAACATAGTTCTGGTAAATGGGTATGCGGTACTCCGTGTTCAGGACGAATTGGGTGTCGCCGCCGGGCCGCGTGGGGAAAAACTGCAACGTGGGAACTGAGACAGTCTGCGTCAAAGGCTGCCCATTGCTGCCGATCTTGGTCGGGTCCAGATAGGCGACGCTCGTGCTGCCCAGACTCGGGATCGCCACGAACGGCGAGATGGTGTACGCCTCGAAACCACGGATGTCATATTCGCCGCCCATATAGAAGCGGTTGTAGGGCGGAGCGTCCTTTCCGCCATATCCCGAAATCATCGCGGTTTGGAGCTTAATTCCGATGACATTTCGGTGATGGTAGTTCGGGCGGAAATACCGCATCGAAAAAACGCCTTGTACCGAGTTGACGTTGCCCTGCAACGGCCCGCCTTCCACCTTCGTGGTAAAAGAAAAGGCCTTGCCGGCCGTGGGGTTGACGGGGCTGTTCACGCGGTCGTACGTGATGCTCGGCGACACGTAGCTTTCCTGAATGCCCTGCAACGCCGAAGGTCCCGCGAAGCTGCGGAACTGCGTGAATTCGAAAAGCAGCTGCGCCGACTGGCTGTAAGCAGTGATGTTCGTCGTTGAAAACCCGTACGTGAGCCCCAGGCGGGCGAAGGAGAACTTGCGCATGGGATAGCTGGCAAAGGCGGTGAAACCCTTCGAATTGTTGGTGTAGTTGTTCTGAAGAGCGGGATTGATTGCGACCTGGGTACCCAGCAAGAGACCGGTCTGGCGGGCGGTGTTGTAGTTGAACTGATTCGAAAATATGGTAAAGCCGCTGGAAATGGGGCGATCAAAAAGATACGGTTCGGTGAAGCCGAATACGATGTTTTTCTGAATGTCGCCGATTTGCGCCGAGAGGGTGAGCGTTTCGCCGAGGCCCAGGAAATTGTTGGTTTGATACGAGAGTCCCACGAAACTGCCGGCAATTCCGCTGACGCCGCCCGAGAAGCTGATGGACTGCTTCTGTTTTTCATGCAATTTCAGGCGGATATCCACGGAGCCGGTCTTGGCGTTCTTCTTGAGGTCGGCGTTTTCGGGCTTGAGCGTGTCGAAGTAATTGAGCTGATTCAGCCGGAGAATGCTCAATTCCCAGAGACGGTTATTGAAAATCTGGCCTTCGTCGAGGAGAATCTCGCGGCGAATCACTTTGTCGCGCGTGGTGGTGTTGCCGGCGAATTCGATGCGGCGCACGTAGTATTGTTTCTGCTGGTCGAACTCCAGGACCACGTTGATGGTCTTCTTCGTGTCGTCGATCTCGAAGTTAGGCGTCGGCGTAAAGTCGATGTAACCGTACTCGCCGTAGATTTTTTTGTAGGTATCGAAGGACTTGCGCAACTTGTCGGTGGAAAAGATCTCACCCTCTTTCATGGGAAACACTTTCCCCAGAAAGTCCGGCTTGATGACGAGCCCTTCATCCGGATCCGAGCTCCGGAAAGTGAGCTTCCCCATTCGATACTGTTCGCCTTCATCGATCTTGATGGTGATGTTGGTGGCCTTCTCGTGCTTGCTTCCGAAGTAGGGCCAGGGTCCGGGAATGCCCCCACGATTCACGTCGACAGTCTTGGCGCCCGCGACGTTGACATCCACGCGGAAATAGCCATTGTTCTGGTAGAGTCCGCGAATGCCGACTTCGAGGTCCTCATCCAGCTTCGACCGGTCGTAGGTCTTATCCATTACCGGAATGTACGTGAAGTACAGAGGAATCGCGTACGGGCGGTCGTTCCTCATCGTCCGAATGATTTTGCGGTCCGAAAACGCCTTGTTGCCCTGAATGATGATCTTGCCCACTTTGACCTTGGGCCCTTCGTCGATATTGAACACCAGCTTCACGGCGTTGGTGGCGGCGATCTTTTCGTAGGTCGGCTTCACGGTGGCGAACTGGCGGCCATGGGCTGCGAGAAGCGACTTGATCACCACTTCCGCGCGCTTGATTTTGGTGGGATCGAACTGGCTTTCCACTGAAAGCCCCACCTTCTTATCCTTGAAAGCGTCGAGAATGTCGGACTCGGTGATCGATTTGTTGCCCTTATATTCGATCCGGCGAATCACGGGACGCTCCGTCAAATAGAACACGATGATTTTTTCGTCGGGCTTGTCGGGGCTGTCTTCCACTTCCACGTGAATATCTTCGAAGAATTGGGTGTTCCACAGCGCCTGAAAATCTCGTCGAACCGCGTCCACACTATAAGGATCGCCGTTGTGCGTGAAGATACGCGCGCGGAGCGTCCCGGTCTGGATGCGGCGATTCCCGATAAATTCAATGCGCTCGACGACGTACTGCGTGCCCGCGTTCTCCTGAGGCTGCTGAGCCCACAGGGCTTGTCCGGTCGCGAGGAGAATCAGGCACACGGTTGCAAAGGATTCGAATAGGCGCAGAAAAATTTCCCTGCTGGCGGCCATGGCTGTGGTCAAGGCCGCAGTCCCCCGCCCAAGATTTTTTGCTCCCCCGCCGGACCGCTCCAGCCCGGCATGCGTGTGGGATTCCTAGTGGGCCACTGGGGTTGCTTCAACCACGGGACGGAACGAAAGAGCCTCGCCGGCGAGGAAAACTTCCAGCGTGGCCGGCCGCTGCAATCCGCCCTGGATCAGAGCTTCCGACAATGGGTCTTCGACGTACTTCTGCAACGCGCGCCGGAGCGGCCGCGCGCCATAATTTCGGTCGCCGCAGGTCTTCTCGAGAATCCACTGGCGCGCTTCAGGCGTGACGGCAATCTGCACCTGGCGATGCACCAGCGTATCGTTAATCTGTCCCACGAGCAGATCGATGATCTGCAGCAGGTCATCATCCGTGAGCGAATTGAACAGGATCACTTCGTCGAGCCTGTTCAGAAATTCGGGATTGAATACGCGCTTGACCTCGCCCATCACCATGTCGTCCTGGCTCTTGGCCACAACGAGATCATCGGCGGACTGGAAGCCAAGACCGGACTGCTTCTGCAACTGCCGGGCGCCGAGGTTCGAGGTGAGGATGATAATGGTATTGCGGAAATCCACCGTATTCCCGAGCCCGTCGGTCAACTGGCCGTCTTCGAAGACTTGCAACAAGATGTTGTAAACGTCGGGATGAGCCTTTTCGATTTCGTCGAGCAGGATCACCGAGTACGGAGTGCGGCGAACGCGCTCGGTCAATTGCCCGCCCTCTTCGTATCCGACGTATCCCGGAGGCGCGCCGATCAGCTTCGACACGGAGTGCTTCTCCATGTATTCGGACATGTCGAACCGGATCAGGGATTTCTCGCTGCCGAACAGGAACTCGGCAAGCCGGCGCGCAACTTCGGTCTTTCCCACGCCGGTAGGCCCAAGGAAAAGGAAGCATCCCACGGGACGCCCCGGAGCCTTCAGGCCCGCGCGGCTTCTGCGAATCGCCCGAGCAAGCGCGGTAATCGCCTTTTCCTGACTGATGATCCGGCGATGAAGCTCTTCTTCGATGCGGAGCAGTTTTTGCTGTTCGTCTTCCTTGATGGAAGTTACGGTGATGCCGGTCCATCGCGCGACCACTTCTTCGATGTCCTCGCGCGTCACAACGCCGGTGGAAGAATCGTCGATTTTCAACTTCTCGCGCAGGACGCGCAGGTGTTCCTTCTCCTTGCGCTCTTCTTCCGAATAGAATCGCGCCTTTTCGAATTCATGGTTGGCGATCGCCGTTTCCATCCGGTGAGTGATGAACTTCACGCGCTTCTGAACTTCGGACACTTCGTCGGGAAGCATGGCCTGGCGAAGCTTTACGCGAGCTCCGGCTTCATCGAGAAGGTCGATCGCTTTATCGGGGAGAAACCGGTCTGGAATATACCGGTTGGAGAGGTACACGGCGTAACGGATCGCTTCGTCGGTGTAGCTGACGGCGTGGAATTTTTCATACCGGTCGCGAACGCCCTGGAGGACGCGGATGGCTTCATCCTCACCCGGGGCTACGACCTTGACGGCCTGGAAGCGGCGCTCAAGCGAACGATCCTTCTCCACCGACTTGCGATACTCCGCTGGCGTGGTGGCGCCAATGCACTGGATCTCGCCGCGGCTGAGGGCCGGCTTCAGAATATTCGCGGCATCGAGCGAGCCTTCCGCAGAACCGGCACCGACGAGCGTGTGCAGCTCGTCGATGAACACGATCGCGTTCTGGCTCTCCATCAACTCTTTCATGATGGTTTTCAGGCGCTCTTCGAACTGCCCGCGGTATTTCGTTCCGGCGACAATCAGAGACAAATCGAGCGAGAGGATCCTCTTGTCGGCCAGGAACGGCGGCACATCGCCGTCGGCGATGCGTTGAGCCAGGCCTTCCACGATGGCGGTTTTGCCCACGCCTGGTTCGCCGATCAGGACCGGGTTGTTCTTCGTGCGGCGGCAGAGAATCTGAACGGCGCGCTCGAGCTCGCGATCGCGTCCCACCAGCGGATCGAGCTGCCCTTCCATAGCCGCCTGGGTCAAATCACGGCTGAATTCAGCTAACAGTGACGCTTCTTTTGGCCGATTCACAGGCACCTTCTCTCCCGCGCTGCGCGCCAATTCCTCGCGCACAGTGGAAAGTCGCAATCCCCGCTCGATCAAAATCTCCGCGCCAAAGGATTTCTCTTCGCGCAAAACGCCCAAAAGCAGGTGTTCCGTGCCGACGTGCTTGTGGCCCAGCCGCTCCGCTTCTTCCGCGGCGTAATTCAGGATGCGCTTGCACTCCTGACTCAGAGGAACTTCCACGGAAGTGGAAATGCGTTCGCGGACGGTGATGCGTGATTCGATTTCCTTGCGAATGGATTCGATCGAGCCGTGGGTTCGCAGGAAGCGATTCGCGAGCGCTTTGTCTTCGCGCAGCAGGCCCAACAGCAAATGTTCCGTCTCTATGTACGGGCTGCCGTACTGGCTCGCCTCGTACCGCGCGAAAAAGATCACTCGCCGAGCCTTCTCCGTGTAGCGTTCAAACACAGTTCACCCGCGCTCTCCCAGAGTTTTTACACCCACGGCGGCCACTTGCGACCTGCTGGCGTCGGTGGTTGCGTGCAGTTCGGCGACCGGAATGAGTTTTCCGTGTTCGAGAGCGAATACCCTGCCGGTGCGCCGAGCCAATGATTGATTGTGCGTTGCGAGAATGGTAGTCAATTGGTGGGAATGATGGAGCCGCTGCATCAGATCGAAAACGCCCTCCGCGTTTCGCTCATCCAGATCTCCGGTGGGTTCATCCGCCAGCAGCAGCGCCGGGTGATGGACAAGCGCGCGCGCGATGGCCACGCGTTGCTGCTCGCCTCCGGAAAGCTCGCCGGCGCGTTGTTCCCCGCGACCACCCAACCCCACTTCGTCCAGCCACTCGCCGGCAGTCTGCAGC
Organism: uncultured Acidobacteriota bacterium; assembly: GCA_963737205.1. Taxonomy (GTDB): domain Bacteria; phylum Acidobacteriota; class Terriglobia; order Acidiferrales; family UBA7541; genus Palsa-295. The sequence goes on from CAVTRV010000002.1 coordinate 916,572, forward strand.
GATTGCTTCAATCCCTCGCCTCGAATCAGGAGCGGCATGGCCACGTTTTCCGCGGCTGTGAAATCAGGAAGCAAATGGTGCCGCTGCCAGACAAAACCCACGACGCGATTGCGATACTCCGCCAGTTTTTCTTCCGCAAGCGACCACAGCGAATTTCGAGCGAAGTATACTTCACCACTCGTTGGAGTGTCCAGCGCAGCCAGCAAGTGGAGCAGAGTGCTTTTGCCCGCGCCGGAAGGCCCGATGATCGCGATCATCTCGCCGCGCTCAACAACCAGGTCGATTTTGTCCAGAGGCGTGATTTCCTGCAGGCCCGAGCGGAAGACCTTCGTGAGGTTTTGCGTTCGCAGGAGTACGGCGGAGTCTTCGGCGACCCCGAAATATGAGTCGTCCACCGCTACACCCGTACTCGCCAGGCTGGGCATTGTCCGCTTACTCTCTCACAGGTTAGATGCCGAACTTCAATCAGCGTATGTCCTTCTTTTACATGCGGCTGACTCTGACCAGAGGGGCAATTTATCTAATTGCTTTCACATTTTTGCCGTATCTCTGCCCGGCAAAACCCTTTCCCGGGGAAGTCGCAAGAATTGCCCTCAATGTCTAAATTACTTCCCATGACGATTTTAGCACGGCAGCACCCATGGTCACAAAAGTAGCGGCAGAATTTCAATGAATTAACGTGCCCGGGAAGCTGGGAATTCGGGGTCGCCGCCGCTATTCAAACCGGAGAATCTCGACGGGCAGAATTCGCGCAGCGGATCGGGCCGGCAGGATAGTTGCCGCGATGCTGATGGCGAGAGACGTAATCGCGATCCAGACGGCATCGAATCCGTTCGCGTGAAAGGGCACGTACGGGATCGCATACACCTCGGGATTCAGCGGAATCAGGCGCCACTTGTCAGCGAAAAACGCGAGGCTATAACCGAGAACGAGGCCCGCGAGAATTCCCGTGATGCTCACCGCGAGTCCCTGCAAAAGGAATATGGCGCGAATCTGCTTGCGGCGCGCTCCCATAGCCATCAACACCGCAATATCGCGGACGCGGTCCGTGACGGTCATCGTGAGCACCACGAGAATATTCAACCCCGCCACGAAAGTGATCAGTCCGATGAACAGCGCGGTGACGAGTTTTTCGAGGCTCAAGGCGCGAAAAAGCGCGCGGTTCTCGTCCATCCAGGTGGTAGCGGCGAAACCGCCGCCGGCACGGCGCAGAAGGTCGTCGGCCACGGCCCGCGCATCATCAAGTTTCGCCACCCTTACTTCGAGCAAGCTGACGACGTCGCCGATTCCCGCCAGCGACTGCGCGGAAGCAAGCGTGACGAAACCCCAGTTCGCGTCGTAATCGTAAAACCCGGAATCGAAAATCCCAGTCACGCGAAAACGCCTCGACCGCGGCAACATTCCGAAAGGCGTCAAATTTCCTTGCGGGCTTGTGAGCGTCACGTAGTCGCCGGGCGACACTTTCATGTCGTCGGCAAGCAAACGGCCCACGAGAAGCGCGGGGATCCCATCCGCATCCGGAGAAAAATCGGCCGAGCCCGCATTCAAATGATGCAGCGCTTCGCTGGCGCGTATTTCGAGTTCAGGATCCACTCCCTTCAACACGATTCCGCGGGCGTGCACGCCGGAAGAGAGTAACGCCTGATCGTAAACGGCCGGCTCGATCGAGCGCACTCCCGGCGTGTCGCCGAGCCGGGCCATCAGTTCGCGGTAATTGCGAATTCCATTCGGGCTGAGTGGTTTCAGGTTGACGTGCGCCGTCACGCTGAGGAGACGGTCGCGTATCGCTTTGCGGAATCCGGAATTCATCGACAGTGCGACGACCAGCGTGGTCACTCCCGCCGTAACTCCGATCACAGCCAGCAACGTGACCAGCCGCAGAACGGCGGGACGGTTCGGCGAACGCAAGTAGCGCAGCGCCACAAGCCACTCGAATCTCATTCTGTTTTGCCGCTTGCCGGGGGGCTGGGCGCCGAGCCCGTTTCTGCCGCGCCGGTCTGGAGCTCCGGGGGCTCCGCGGCCTCCGCGCGCAAGAGCGGAAATAAGACGACTTCGCGGATGGCGTGCGAGTCCGTGAGGAGCATCACGAGCCTGTCGATTCCCACTCCTTCGCCGGCGGTGGGAGGCAATCCATGGCTCAGCGCGCGAATGTAGTCCTCGTCCACTTCTTTGGGAGCTTCCTGCCCGCCCTTTTCCACCTGAGCGCGGAACCGCCGTTCCTGGTCCAAGGGATCATTCAGCTCCGAGAAGCCGTTCGCGAGTTCCATGCCGGCAATGAAGAGCTCGAAGCGTTCCGTGGTGGAAGGATCGTCCGGCTTCCTCTTCGAGAGAGGCGAAATCGCGGTGGGAAAATCGTAGATGAATGTGGGCTGAATGAGGTGCTGTTCCGCGACAGCCTCGAATAGTTCACCGATGAGTTCGCCATCGGAAGCTTTCGAAATTTCTTGGATGAGTTCGGCTCCGCGAGAACGCGCGAAAGAGTTGTAGCGTTCCGCGATGCGGCCGGGGCCCCCTGGCGCTGACAACTCGCTGGATTCCGGAGCGGGACCCGCGGCGGACGGCCAGAATTTTGCGATTGCTTCCCGCATGCTCAGGCGTTCGAAGCGGCTGAAGTCGAGTTCAACTTCTCCGTATTTGATTTTCGGGCCTCCGCAGATTTTCACAGCGATACCGCGAAACAATTCTTCAGTGAGATCCATCAACTCGCGGTAGTCGCTGTACGCCTGGTAGAACTCGAGCATCGTGAATTCGGGCTGATGAATCGCGTCGATACCCTCGTTGCGAAAGTTGCGGTTGATTTCGTAGACGCGGTCGAGCCCGCCCACCGTGAGTCTCTTCAGATACAGCTCCGGAGCAATTCGCAGATAGAGATCCATGTCAAAAGTGTTGTGGTGGGTCACAAACGGCCGCGCCGTGGCGCCTCCGAGAATCGGGTGCATCATCGGCGTCTCGACCTCGATGTATCCTCGCTCGTCGAAAAATCGCCGCAGCTCGCGGATGGTTTGCGCGCGGCGAAGAAAGATTTCGCGAGCCCTTTCGTTCACGATCAGGTCGAGATAACGGCGCCGGTAGCGCTGTTCCGTGTCGGCCAGACCGTGCCATTTTTCAGGAAGCGGCAAAAGGGCTTTGTTGAGGAGCTCGAGCTGTTCCACCCAGATCGTCAGCTCGTTGGTCTTCGTGCGAAACAGGTGGCCGGAGACGCCAATAATGTCGCCGAGATCGAGGAGCTGGAAAAGCTTGAACGCTTTCTCGCCGACAACGTCGAGCTTTACGTAGAACTGCAACCGGGCGCCATCGCTCAAGAGGTGTCCGAACGCCGCTTTGCCGTGGGGACGCAACGCCACGATGCGGCCTGCGGTGCGCAATTCTACTCGCTGCGCCGCGAGTTCCTCGGCGCTGCGATTCGCGTACCCTTTCAAAACCTGACTGGCTGTAAGGGTCCAGGCAAACTTGTGGGGGTATGCCGGATGGCCCAGCGCCTCGATTTCCTGCAATTTTTTCTGGCGCTGACGAAATTGGTCAACCGGCTCAAATTCCAAGAGTTAGGTCCTTTCCGGACAGGGTCTGCGACCGACTCGGGAGTATAGCGGCGCGCGTCTCGGAGCGTCAAGAAACGCTCATTAGAGAGACGATGGTATAATCCCCGCGCTTCTTGGGGGCATCTGTGTTCCTTAGGCGCAACGAGCGTCCCGCCGCTCGACGGAGCGTTTATCAAGATTGGCTGATGGCGCTGCCGCGAGAAAAGCACAACGTCTTCGATACCGCTGTTAACGAGTGGGAGCGCTCATACGCCATGATGAGCGTGGCACTGGATGATGCTCTTACGTTTCGCGCTCGCGGCGAACTGGTCTGCGCCCGCCAGCAAGTGAGCGTTGCGGCCGACCTTTTGGGGCACCTTTCCGGCGCACTCCTGGGCTTCTACGATGCCGTGAGCAGGCGCGGCAGGCGCATTAGCAACGTACCCGCCGTCGAGCCGATGAAGACCGAGTTTTTCCGCGGGGACACCGCGCAGAGCGCCGCTTCCTGGAACGGCATTCTGCACCACGTACTTTTCGGAGACCGGTGGCGTTTCTTTCAGAAACTGCGCATCCTGTCGGAGACGCTGGAACAATTAGACCGAGAATTCGGAGAGGCCGCCCACGATATTGCGGAGGGAGTGGCCGTGCAGCCGGGCGACTGCTGGAAGATGCTGGATTGCCTGCACTACGACTTTAATACGTGCCTGCGCGAAACCGAAGTGGTGCTGAAATCCTTCCTGCGCGCTCTCCCGGCGGAACAACTTCCCGCTTTCGCCGCGGAACTGGAAGCGCCCGTGGCTCCGAAGCGGCTGCGGCGAGTGCGCCCGGCGCTTACCCGGGCTTCGGCGTAAGTCGTCGTTTCGTCCCTCCCCGCTCGGCGGTGAGCCGTGAAACTGCATCTATATCTGAGTGTTCGCAGGCTCGTGTTTTGGGGGTGTGATTACAGAAGATGGCGGAAGCAGACTGGACGTTTGACGCAATTCCTATGAGAATACGATGCGAATAATTGAGGCGAGGACTGAAGTACCGGCATCGAACGCGCCGCCCGCGCGGATTCGTGGGCAACGCCCTGCTGCCGGAAAGGACTCGCGGAAGTCAACGCAAGTGCAACTTCTAGAGCGGCTGACGCATCGCAGTGAGGGATGTGTCCCGACGGGTAGCGTGGCCCGAGCGAGGCGAACGGAAGACGGAGAATTGCCGGAAGCGGAAGCGATCCGGCTCGCCCAACAGGGCGATGCGGCGGCTTTCGAACGGCTCTACCGATTGCACAGCCGTCGCGTGTACTCGCTGTGCTTGCGGATGGTGGGAAATACGGCCGAGGCTGAGGATCTTACTCAGGAAGCGTTCCTCCAGCTCTTCCGTAAAATCGCCACCTTTCGCGGGGAGTCGGCATTTTCCACGTGGCTGCATCGGCTGGCGGTTAACGTCGTCCTGATGAAGCTGCGGAAGAAGTCGGGCACGGAGACTTCCCTCGAAGAGGTCACCGAACCCGACGAGGAGTCCGGCGGTCCCCGGCGGGATTTTGGCAGCCCGGACTTGAGGTTGATGGGCTCGATCGACCGCGTGCATTTGCAAAGGGCCGTCGACCATTTGCCGCCGGGATACAAGGCGGTGTTCGTCCTTCACGACGTGCAGGGTTACGAACATAACGAGATTGCGGAGATCATGGACTGCTCGATCGGCAACTCCAAATCACAGCTCCACAAAGCACGCATGCGGCTCCGCGAGCTGTTGCATGAAGTGCTCCGCGATAAGGCCCGCGACGAGCGCAAGGCGGCAAGCGACGCGGTGGGCGAGGACTGAAAATGGCTGCGATCGACTGTAAGCAATTCCTGAATCAGCTCGATGCGTGGATGGACGGCCAGCGCACCGGAGACGCGCAAGCACATGCGCGCAATTGCAACGTCTGCCGAAGCATGGCGGATGATCTTGGCTCCATCACGGCGGCCGCTCGTTCCCTGGCCGCGGAAGAACTCGAGCCTCCCGCCCACGTTTGGACTTCGCTGCGCGCGCAACTAGAGCGCGAAGGCTTGATCCGAGACCCGTTGGTCCACGTTAATGAAGCACCAGAACGCACGGCCGCGGCTGGAGGTTGGCGCCGATGGTTCAGTCCGATTCCGCGTCCGGCGCTGGCTGGCGCGTACCTGGCGGGTCTGGTTGCGGTGGGCGTGGCGCTGAGCGGCCCGATCTCGAAGCGGGTGAACGATTACCGCTGGATTCAAGGCACCAAAGATTCCACAAGCCCTCTTAGCGTGCACCTAAATTCGGTCGAGCAGACAACCATGGCGTCCCTCCCTAGCTCTAACCCTGTCGTGGCCGCCGTACTTCATAAAAACATGGCGATTGTTGACAACTATATTACTTTGTGTGAAAAAAGCGTTCACGACGAGCCCCAAAACGAGGTCGCCAGGGATTATCTCTACGAAGCGTATCAACAGAAGGCAGACCTGCTGGCGCAGTTGAACGAGCGGGGGGACTAGGCCATGAGCACGCATCACGCTGTTCCGCGAATCTGGAAATCGGCCGGGCTGCTGGTGCCCGGCTTTTTGCTGTTCGGCGTCGCGTCTGCCTCTGCCCAGCGCCTGGAAAAGCACTTCAAGGTGGAAGCCAGCCCGGTCGTCACGATCCACAATCCGAACGGCGCCATCACTGTGAAGGCGTGGACCAAATCCGAAGTCCTGGTGATTGCCACTCTCGGCAGCGGGCACGTGGAACTGGACGCGGAGCAGAATGGAAACCGCGTGGACGTAATGACCCGGCAAATCACCGACAGTGTGTCGCCCGACGACCTTCGCGCCGATTACCAGATCAACGTTCCTCAGGATTCGGAACTCCAGATTCATAATGATTCAGGCGCCGTCAGCGTCGCCAACGTCCTGGGCAATATGGACGTCGAGACGATTGCCGCGGACGTGGATTTGCAGGACGCCGCCGGCTACCTGACGATCGCGACGGTGGGCGGTTCGTTCCAGTGCATGCGGTGCGCGGGGCACATCGAGGTGAACTCGATCAGCGGCAGCTTCCGGCTGGTGGACACGCGCAGCAAGCACGTGCGCGCGCAGACCTCCACCGGAAATATTTTGTTCTCCGGCGAATTCCTTCCCAACGGCGAATATCGCCTGAAGAACTACAGCGGCGTGATCGAGCTGCGGTTCCTGGCGGGCGACTCGTTCGACGTCAGCGCGACCTCGCTGAAAGGCAAAGTAAATAATCAAGCCAAGCTCACTCCTCCGAATCATTCGTATCAATCCACCTCGAAGTATGGCCAAGCCCTAGTTGGAAGTTTCAACACGGCCGGCCACGCGCACGTCGATTTGACTTCCTTCGATGGTACAATCAACATCGTCAAGCGTGACTGATCGCGCCATTCCGCAGCGAAAAAGCTCTCCTAAAAGATCATGACCGAAGCCCGCGTTCGCAAACTCGTCTGCCTGACCGGTTTTATGGGCACGGGCAAATCCACCGTGGCGCGGCTGCTTGCCCGGCAGGTGGGCTGGCCGCATGTGGATCTCGACAAGAGAATCACCGACGCAACGGGGCTGGAGATTTTGGACATTTTCGCTCAGATGGGCGAGCCCGAGTTCCGGCGCATCGAACACGAGCAGCTCGTGCGCGTGGTGGGCGAAGCGGCAGAGCTGCAGCAATCGCGCATTCTTTCTCTGGGCGGCGGGACCAACGTGCAGCCGCATAACCTGGCGCTGCTTCGCGAAAATGGAGCCGTCCTGGTGTGGCTCGAGTGCCCGATCGAAGTGCTTCTGCCCCGATGCGCGCGCATCACCAACCGGCCCCTCTTCCGCGATGAAGCCAGTTTTCGCGAGCTCTACCAGCAACGTCTGCCGTTCTACGAGGCTTCCGACTACCGGGTGGACAGCAACACCGAACCCCTGCGCGTGGTGGAGCAAATTCTCGCGCTGGGAATTTTCCCAAAGGTGACCGCATGAAGACTGAAAAAGAATTCTTGCGCGGACTTCTCGATAGGCTTTTTTCAAATTCGGGATTGGCGACCGCCGCAGTGGCCGTGATTGTCGCACTGGCATTCGTCTCTGGAGCTGGTTTGCAGGCCTCAGGCCCGCGACACCCAGTTCCCGTCGCAGTCACGGATTTGCGCTCAGCATCGAAATCCGTTTCCGTGCCCGCCTTCGCACCCGATAAAGGAAAGCTGCGGATTCTCGTCAACGGCCAGCAGGTGGGAAGCGAAGAATACGAAATCGGCTCGGGCAACGGTGGCTGGATCGCGCACGGAAATGCCGAGATACAATCGCCCGATGGCGCGATACACGTTACAGGAACTTTGGCGCTCCACGCGGACGGAACGCCCGTCCGATACGAATGGTCCACGCAGGGAGCGAAGAAGGCTTCGGCCGTGGTCGCGTTCGACGGGACGACCGTTACGAGCGAGCTTCGCATGGGCAATGCGCGGCCTTTCACGCAAACATTCACGTTCAGCTCTCCTCGCGTCGCGGTCCTCGACAACAATCTCTACCATCAATATGGAGTCCTCGCGCGGCTCTACGACTGGGACAAGAAAGGCGTGCAAACCTTCTCGGTGCTGGTCCCGCAGGACTTGACGCCCGGAACGGCCACAGCGGAGTGGGTGGGCAAGCAAGACTCCGACGGGAAAAGCGTCGACAAGCTCCGCGTGAAAACGGAAGACAACGAGATTGACGTGTTCGTCGATGGCCCGCGCCTGGTTCGAATCTCGGTTCCAAGTGCGAACGCCGAAATCGTCCGCGAATAATCTGCCGCCAGAAGGCTCGAAATTCACCGCAGAAGTCCGCCAGCAAGCGGCGCGGCAAGCGCTGAGGACGCGGAGGAAACCAGTCGCGAGCCCCGACGCGGCCAGGAAAGGTCGCCCGTTACTATTGAGTTTTCTTTACGCTTGTGTTAAACTGAATCATGAAAAATAATCAGCAGGCGACGCATGACCATAAGAGAGCGGGCGCGGTGGTGCTGCTGGAGTCGACGGCAGTGCTGGGCAAAGTGTTGACCACAAACGGCGACGAATTTTGGGTCAAGCTGGAAGACCTAACTTTGGCCGGCGTTGCAATCGAGAAAACCAAGGCCGGCAAGAAACGGCCGGCAAATGACCGCCCGATTGCCTCAGCGAACAGCCGATACCGTGTAGTCCGTGCCGCATAGCGCGCCAGCCTGAAAGTCTCGCCAACGTTCCCGCCCAGATACCTGTCCGGGAACGCAGTGCCATCGGACGTCGGAAGTACTGTAAGAAGTCACGCAGCATAACCACAGGTAGACCATCAAACTCGGTGTTTCTCTAGAGGTGCTATGCTCCAATCCGATTGGCGCGAACACTACCAAGCCGTTGCTCGTGAAGTGAATCCGACACGGCTGCCAGACCGCATGCGCGTTGCGGAAAATGCCATGCTCACGCGCCTCGAAAGTCTTACGCAAGACGCCGCATCGTGCGCCGAGCGAGACGCAATAGGCGAGGCACTGGCCGGTTTGCGCACCTTGCGAATCAATGCGCTCTTTCACGGCAATTAGGAACCTGCCACAGAAGCAAGAAACACTTCTCAAGCGATAAATATGACGCGTCATATGACGTGCTAGGGTGAAAGTGTGGACTACAATTTCGACTATAAAGGCTGGACGGTAACACCATTCGCCCGGCAGATAAATCACCCGCCGAATGAAGCCTGGCGCCCGCTCTATCGGATCAATGGCAAAGATCAAAGTCAGGCGTGGACTCCAAGAGACCGTTCGGTGGTGTTTGCAACTGAAAAGAAAGCGATCGCCGAAGCCGGCGAACGCGCCCGGTGGTTGATCGATAATTCCCTGCAGGCGCTAAGCGAACCAAAATAGCACTGCCATACGCTGTGCTGCTGACGAGTTGACGGGATAGCGTATACGGACGCGAAAAAGGGACCACCCCCCTGGTCAAGACGGGACGGTGCGAGCAAGAACCGGAGGCGTAGCGGCGCACGTCCTTTTGGCAGCCCATTTCCGCTACGCACCGCTCCGCGTCCCGTCTCTGTTCGCTCCGCAACCACCGAGCCGGGGTGTTAAAAGCAGGACCGTGCAAATTTCTTTTCAAGGATGAACGTAGGCGGGATTGTCATTCCCAATTCTGCGTCGACGGGTTCAGAAATTGAAAAAGCCCGTCGAACCCAGCGGCTATCCTTAGTTTCTTAGTCGCGTCGATGTAGGTAAGCACATCGTCGTACCGGGGATTTGCAACGCTCTGTTCGATTTCTAAGGTATCTTCCGCAAGTGTAGGATCGACACTGCTCCAGGACCTGTAGATATCTCCCATGTCAAAGTCTCGTTCGCGAATCGAAAGGCAATAGCTCACAAGGGCGTAATCCTTTCGCAAGAGCGACGGAATTCCGCCTTGTTGAGGTTGCATCTGAAGGCCCTGCGCCATCATATTCTTGGATTGTCGGCGGTTGAGGACCTTTGGCGTAAATCCACGAGTTGACATCAGGTGGTCGATCCGGGCATCTTCGTAGCAGTTCATCATCGATCGGGTCGCGTCCATCAGCACTCGTCCCAAGTCAGTTCCGTTCCGCTGTTCGGCAGTCAATCCGTCGCGAACTTCGGTTGGGTATCCTTGTTTACGTAGTACGATGTGAAAAAGCTCGTGAGCCAGCAGATGTTCGGTAAGCTGATCAGATAGACCCGCTTCTATATGGACTGTAATGCCTTTCCTATCTTCGCCTTCGTTGTGAGTAGTAAAACCCTGAAACTCGTCCGCTGTGATCGCGACAAAGCAAATTCGGTACTCGGTTCCCGATTGGGCCTCAGTTAGCACGCGCTGGACCCTCTTTGAACCATTGAGAACTCGAAGAAGCTCCGCCGTGGCCGGATCAGTTTGAGCTTTCTCGGCCATGCAGTTTCTAACCGTCAACCCTGCTCTTGTAGGGCATGCCAGAAGTACGGCGAACAGGACGATTATTGCCGGAAGATTCATCTCCATAAGGAAACGTGACATTCCCCGTCGGTCGCCACGGGGAAAAAACTCCTTCCCTCCTTAACTGGCATCGTGGGTTCGTAACTCGGCGAAGTCAATAAAGAACGTCGCACAGAAATTGCGGGGCCAATTTTGAGCAATGCTAATCGCTCGACTTCCCGCTGGGTTAGTTTTCGGCCAACTGCGAAGAAATCCGTCATTTGAACCCACAAGGGTAAACGGCGCGAATCCGCGCGGATTTCGCCGAAAAAAAAAGGGATTATCCGATCACCTGCCATCGCTCTAGGACCATTCATTCCACAGCTTAATGACAGCATTTATGAATGTGGGTCCGTTTGATTTGGGCCAGCACACAGACGAATTATCCCGGAGTAAGTAGTATTGTTTGTTCGCGCATACGAACTGGCTTCGATCCTTTGTGTCGTCGAGCCATTTCAAGATGTTATAGATCCGTTCGGATTCGTCTGAGACGAATTTGTCATTCGGCACGTTGTAAAGAAGGCCCTCGATGTAATACGACGGAGCGATGCCGTCCGCGATCAAGCCGTCATCGACCAATTTGGTCCACATGTTTTTGAATATCCGAACCGTGGGCTTGAAACGGCTGTTGGTCGCCTGGTGTTTCGTTGTGAGATTGTCGGAATGTTGATCGGGAAAATTGTCAATGCGGTTCCAGTGTGAATCAAAAAAAGATATTCCGGTCACGTGATTAGGGTCGTAGATCGAGGTGAACCCATAGTATCGGTGATGCGTGAAGGCGACGACCACATCTGCGCTTCGACGGGAATTGTTAGCGTTGATCTTGATTGCTTTTGTTCCGGGCGTGACCGCTCCGACTCCAAAAGCGCTCGTCAAAGCCGTTTGGACGTGGCTCTTGAAATCGCGATATGGATAGGTTCCGGCACTAAAGGCACGATCCTGGGCGGCCGCTTGGTCGGGGGGTAGATTGGAAAGATCGGAATAGAACGCTCCGTTATAGCGAATTACAACATCAACATCGCTTTCGGCGTAGATGTTCGTGTCGTTGCCGTACGATCCTTGCAGGAACACCGTGAAATTGCGATCGGTGTAGGGTGCACTAGCTGCTTCAAGCGCGTTCTTCACGGTAGCGTAAGTCTGCCTCGACTGCGTGACGGAACCCTGATGAGACCATGTTTGGAGTTGGTTGGTCGGAATCGTCATCTTAGGCGTCGAGTCCTTGTGCGGGAAGGTCGAGGAGTTCTCGGAGTTGAGTTTCGTACCTTGCGAACGAATCGCCACCTCGCTGAAAGAGGGTGTTTAGCTTTTTGAGGTCGTACTCCATGAGATCGGTGGCCATCTCAGGCTCGGAGTACGTATCGTTGATGCGAATCGCCCGAACGTCACCGAAAAGCACGGTGCGAAGCTGTTCCATTGATTCGGTGTTAACGTTGAGCGTCTTTTGCAGCAATTCGACGCCCGTGAAACCGACGAAACACTTCCCCACCAGTGAGTACCAATATTTGAAAGTGAACCAGTGCTTTGGTTCAGGGTATACGCCGACCCCAAGACTCACGACGCGAAGCGCTTCAAGTGGTTTTCGAAGCGCGCGGACTGCATCAGCGATAGCGTAGAGCGTTGGATTATTAGCGCAATAGCCCCCGTCGATAAGTTCAACGACGTTGCCCGCGCTAGTCGTCAGGGTGCATTTGTGGAAATATGGATAAGCGGAACATGACGCACGAACCGCGTCGGCAATCGTGCAGCCGAAGCCAGGAACGAAACTATCTTTGCGCCCGTGCGCTTGTGCTTTGTCACCCTTAAAGATCATTGGGCGTTCTTCCCGCCATCGCGTTGTGACAATCCCGATGCCGGTTAGAACATCCGTGAACTGTTTTCCATCAAACACCCCGGTTGTGAGTTTCTGGAGAGCCCTGGACTTGCTGCCCGCAGACAACGGCTTCATAACAGTGGGGACATAAGTGCGGTAGAGTCGATGGACCTCAGCGACGGTGTATCCGAGCGCAAGCAGTGCTGCGATGATGGCTCCCGTACTCGTACCGAAAATAACATCGAAATGTTCATATAATCGGCGAGGCCGGATCATGGCTTCGATCTCATTCAACACGCCGAGCGTGTAGAAACCTTTGGCGCCGCCTCCGTCGAGTGAGAGGATTCGACAGGCCGGTACTGCCTGGGCTGGTGGCACTATTCAATCCTTAACGAACAGAGGGAAAGTAACACGTTTGGTTAACAAACGGCGAGTTATCTGCTGGTACTCCTGTCAACGTTCTCGCAACCCGATCACCACCTTCGCCAGCGTTGAGATTTTCATCTTCTTTCCATTGAGAATTGCCCGAATTGTCTTGCGATCAAGGCCTGTCTGTTTAGTTGTCTTTCGCAATCCCCGATCCTTAATCTCCGCTATCAGAGTTTCGTTTGCGGCCACGCGTCCGCCGTCATAGTGAATGCACACGTCATCGATGTTTTCGATGAAATCGTCCTTCCCTTGCTCAAATCGCGAAACCTCTTTTCCAATACAATGCTGCAAGCCGCCTTTGATCGTCATCCGTCGCAGCAATCCGCGCGTATAAGCTTTGCATTTCTCCCCGTCCGGCCCGAGCGATTTGATTTCAGGGTGTTGGATATAGCCGCACAAAATATCGCCCAACGTGATGACATCGCCGTGCGAGAGTTCTTCCAAACGATAACTTTTTCCATCACGCGTGTTAATACACAAGGAATGTGCCCACGCCGCACGCTGTTTGCTGAAGGGAGTGAGGAGTGTCAGTTTCAGCTTGTCGCGCGTGCGAGGATGCAAAACAAATCCGAACGGCGTCGCTTTCCCTTTCATTTGCTCCAGATAATGAGGCGTTGAGATTCTCATTTTCATCATGACAGGCAGAAAAGTCCACGCGGGCTGGTTGTCAATAGCACAGGCCGTCTCTGCGTTCACGGCCCGTCCGGCAACCATCAGGACGTTAAAAGTTGGCTCGATAATCTGCTTGAATTCGAGCGTCAAAAGAAAACGCCACAATTCCCACCACCATTTCGGCAGGCCATTCTCACGTTCCTCGCTCGGAGCAAAAAAGACTAGGCCGTGGGCTTTGGGATCAACAACTGTGACGCAATCCGAATCGCTGCAATATGGCCGGTTACATTTCATCGTATAGAGAGCATACCGTTTAGCCGCTATGGAGAATCCGAAAAGCTGGCGTTGAGCGCCCCTTTCATCATAATTTTCATCAGTCAGCCGCAACAGATGCGGAACAATCTCGCGATTGTACGGGGAAAGAGAATCGAATCGGTGCGTAATGCGCTCAACTTCCTTCCATGAAAGCGCTTTAATTGGGGGAGCGCCCTCAGGCATCTCGACTGGCCCCCCCTGTTCGCTCGCTACGATAATTAGGGCGTCCGTGTCGCAGGACAAGTACGTCCCGCCAGCACCGCGAGCACAACGCTCGATCATTGCCAGCAGTAGCCGTCCGCCCGATGTAATCAAAGCGCCGAGCAGGGGAAAGTAAAAACTGCCGGGATCCTCGATGGTATCTGGCGCGGCCTGCTGAAATACATGCTCGCCGGAATGAACGGTGATCTTGGGCCGTCTGTTCGCGTCTATCTTTACCGGATTCAATTCGAGATACGTTCCATAGGAAGTGCTGTTTGCTAGAATTTTGAGGAAGTATTGCAATTTATCATCAGCCTTGTTCCGTTTCCGGTACTCGATAACACGAGTGAAGAAATCCTCTTTTCTTGGGTCAATCGAAATGGCACCACGAAGTTTTATCGGTTTAAGGCCGTGCTGCTTGCCATGTGGAACGATGCGAAAAGCTTCCTGGATATTCGGAATATGGCCGCCCAGTATTACGCTAGCGATCAGATCAGGCCCGGCGGTCCACATTGATTGTTTCCAATGTAGTTCATTTAGTCCGATGTTGCGGGTGCCAGATTTGCTGTCGTAAACGGAGCGGACTGGCAGAATATCGGCCTCAGGGGTGATCCGCGCATAGAAGTTAAGCTGTTTCCAAAATGCGGGCTGGAACAATTCGTCCCAATCGACGCCTATCAGCAAGGCCCGCACCTCCTCCGTCGCATCCTCAATTGAGAGCCGCTCCGCCGTTAGCACATCCCAGATGCCGAGCAGCGCGTCAACGCTCGGGTATTCGCTTGTCAGGTCAACGGGCACGACGGGGACCGGCCAGCGCCGGATACGGCACTCGGCCCGCCCACCATAGTAGGCTGCCATTGCGATTCCATGAACCTGGGGTGGGATGTGCTCAAACTTCCGAATCGGCTCCACAATTCCCATTGCTCGCAGATATGCCTTACCGATGGAGGCGGGGCTGTAGGCTCGATCAGGGAGTAGGGCAATCGGATGCAACTCGAATTCATGTTTCAACGCGTTCAGCAGACCGAGCGTAGCGCGCACGTCCCGGCGGGCGTAGGTGATCTCCTCCTCGTTTATCTGTCCAGTCGGCTCGTGCTCCATTTTCTTTGGCTCGGAGCCGAACGCCTCAACTACGCCCGCCAACGAATAACTGTTATCGGTCAACGCAAACGCGAGCGTATGCAAGTCCAGAGGACGAAAGCGACGCCACTTATGCTGTTCACTTTTCCGTTGTACGGCGGCTAATTCGATCTGCTCGGCCACTCCGTTAAGAGGTGCAATACGGATACGCGGACGGTGAATATTCGCGATCCCTTTTCCGGACAACTGGCTGAGAACAAACGAGAAGCCGCCCTTGCGCGCGGTTGTCCAACGGACCGCAATACGTGAAAGGTCGAAGGAAAGATTAAAGCCGACGATCAGGGCACCGGCGCGAACGGACTCCCAAAATATGTGCTCAAGAAATTCGGCGCGTGACAGCACGATCAGTTCCGAGCTAGCAGTGTTTACAAGTTTTTCGGCGGGATACTTTCTCTTGTAAGCGAGGATTGCCTGAATGTCTTCTGGGGCCACTTCGTCCCGATAGAAGATGCCCTCTTGGAGTGAGACATACTCGCCGTTCCGTAGCTCACAGAACCGCCAGACTCCGAGGTTGAGTGTTTGATTAAGATCGAGCGTTGTCTCTGTATCCCAGACAAGGGCGTAATCGGGCCATGGTTTTGGTGAGCGCGAGACCTTCGTTGGTTGTTTCACCTGGTTGTTCTTCTTATCGCTGGAAACAACAATGTGCGCCCGCAGATAAAGATCGTGGATCATCAAATTATTCCTCCATTCTTTTGGCGAATCGCCAGCACGCTTTAGCAAGCAGTGAAAAATGAACTGCTAATGCTCGAAAGATTGCCCGAGCAAACTTGGTTGGTTCTTGCTCGCACCTCATTGGGACCTCCGCATCGCGCAAACCTTCGTGCGCAGCCGCGTGACAATTCAGACAGGCTTCGACCGTAATCGGGTCACGGTCGCAACCGAAAACGTGGTGGTCCTGGATGCGACGCGGACGCACCAACAAGGGATCGGTATTCCCGCAGTAGATACAGCGAACCTGCTCGGTTCCGCGTTGCTCTAGTGCTTCCGTCTCTCGGCGAGCGGCACGGGCTGGATTGTGAGAGGGTGCCATCGCGCTATTGCTCCCGCCTCGCACCGCGCTGGTCGCGATAGAGAGAGTCCAGCTTGATCAAATCCGCATCAGCAAAGACGTGGAGCCGGTCGGGATCTGTGAGCAGTTCAATGTCGCCGACGCGTTTTCCAACGAAGGGCTTCAGCCATTCGAAATCACCTGTGCGCAGGAATCGATTAACCGCGATCAAATGCTCTGAGGCGAGATGAGCCTGCTTCGAGGAACGGACCGAGACCGCCACATAGCCGTCCCAACCGAGTGCGTTCAAATCGCGCCGGAAGGTGTCGCCGCTCTTGACTGTGTAACGCCCCGTAATTGGATTGCGAATGAGAGCGGAGCCGACTTGCCGACGGACGTTACGGAGAGTCGTGTGTTCGTTATGAGCGGCCTCCGTTGGTGATTCTCCACGGTTGCGTGCTCGGGCCAGCACGGCTAAGGCGCGTCGCCGTGCCTGGCTTTGAAATTTGGTCTCATTTCCACTCATCTGTTTTATTGGAACTCACCCTAAGGCCCCACACGTGGGGTGTCGTGGGGGGGCTACTACCAGGCAACTAGCAGAGGGGGCAGGGAATAAGAATCTATTTGCCGGGACGAAAAGAGTTTCTCTGGGTGGGGAGACGTGGGGTGATGCTGAGGGACTAAAGGTCTGGTTCGCTCCTGGCGCGGTTGGCCCCGCGCTTTTCACTTGAACGAAGTTGTGCGATTTTTCTGTTTGCAGCGTCCAGGTGCTCATGGGCGGTCTTGCGGTCAATCCCCATTCGTGCGGCGAGTTCGGCTGGGCCTACCTGATACTCGTACTTCAACGAGAAGGCTAGCTCCTGTTTTTCTGTTAACCCTTGTTTGAAGCGGGACAAATCGGCCTTGCGGGCAAGGCCGTCAGTCCCTTTTAACCAATGCTTCGGTTTTTTCGGTGCTCCGGTCTCTCCTCCGCCTATCGCCTGGGCTGGAATTGCACCAGCGGCGGCGGTTTCTTCGTTCCGTACGTTCGCGATTGCTGCTCCTAATTCCCACAAGAACACGCGACGGGCACCTTTAAGCAGCAAGCGAGTGTGTGCCTCGGGCAATTTTTCCTCGGAGTCCCTCGCCGGAACGTGCTCCGTCCTCAAGAGTCCGATGCCAAAGAGTGCTGCAGAGACTTCAAAGAGCCAAGAGGGTGCGCGCCAAGATTGTGGCGGTGGGAAAGGCGGGACAGCGAGCGGAACGGGAAATGACACTGTCTGCCCCGGAACCCACTCGGTTGATCCTGCACGTCGGACGTATTGATTTTCGCCATCGCACGCCAGGATATACCAGTTGCGAATCCAGTCGAGTGTTGCACCCACAGCGGGCTGAAGCTGAGTCCAGGCCCACTGTTCGGGATTCCTTCCGGTTTGGCGCGAGTGGGCCAGAGCCAGCTTGAAGTACCGGCGGAAGTTATCTGTAAGGACTGCCACGATGCCCATGCGTAAAGGGACGAAATGTCGATAAAAAACACCGCTCTTCTGACTGACAGGTCGCACCTCGATTTCGGTGTGGGCGGCTAGACCGGTTATCTGTCCGCCAGAGAAAATCTCGTTCAGCCCTTGCAGCGTCAGATTCCCAATGGCTTCCAGAGCCCGTGTGAGGCTGTCAGGTGTTGTTCCCATTGTCCATGCGCCCCAATCAGGCACCACTAGGCGTATAATTGTGATAGCGCTTTCGCTCTTCGGCTAAGAAAGAGCGGGCCTGTCGCCTGTTAGTGGCAGACGACAAGCCCTAACCACCATAGGAGGTGTGCTCCGATGGCAGCTTCGGCAACGGTATCTCAACTCCCGCAGTCACGCAATTTACTCACTCCTCGACATGGGACTCTGACCCTCAACGGGTATGGAATTACGGTATGCGTGGATCGCGGGCACCTAACTTTGAAGGATGGAATTGGCAAGGACCGGCGCGAGGCACGTTTCCCCCGCGTCGGGCACGGTTTGCGACGCCTCATTGTGATCGGCTCGGACGGAATAGTTTCGCTGGCAGCGCTTCGTTGGCTTGCTGACCAAGACGCTGCGTTCGTCATGCTTGATCGCGATGGTTCTGTACTCGCCACGACCGGCCCGGTTCGTCCTTCCGATGCCCGGCTCCGGCGCACACAAGCCCTAGCCACTCAATCAGGGACCGACCTGCGAATCACGCGAGCGCTAATCTCGGCCAAACTTCTGGGCCAGGAGAGAATCGCTCGCGAGAGCCTGCACAACGCCACGGCTGCGCAGACGATCTCCCAAGCTCGCATCGCACTCGATACCGCTGCAACGATTCCGTCAATTCGCGGCCTTGAATCAAAAGCGGCCTATGCTTATTGGCATGCTTGGAAGCCGCTTCCGGTCAACTTTCCGAAAGTGGATACTCGAAAAATCCCGGACCATTGGAAAGTGTTTGGCACGCGCATTTCGCCTGTTTCCGGCTCGCCCCGTTGTGCGGTCAATCCTCCGAACGCAATTCTGAATTATCTCTATGCGATCCTAGAGTCTGAATCCCGCCTCGCTCTAGCAGCAGTTGGCCTCGATCCCGGACTCGGTTTCATGCACGCGGACAGCCGTACCCGAGATTCTCTAGCTTGTGACGTAATGGAAACTGTCCGGCCCGCAGTGGACGCCTACGTACTCGATTGGCTCACGAATCGTTTGTTCCGGCGAAAAGATTTCTTCGAGATGGCCGATGGAACGTGCCGCCTAATGGCCGGACTGTGCGTTCAGCTTTCGCAAACCGCAGAGGCGTGGGCGAACGCCGTCGCGCCCTGGGCTGAATTGATTGCACGCACACTCTGGACAACAGTCCGAAAGCCAGGCGAGAGGCCCGCCGCGCCGCTCACCGGAGATCATCGGAGAGAAGGACGTGGAGGTGAACACACTCGGAGGATTGTCTCCCCGCCGAAACATCGCAAGATTTGCAAAGTCTGTGGTGTCGAATGTAGAAAAACCTATTGTGCGTCCTGCGCCTCGGTCCACTCGCGAAAGGAACTCGACAAAGGCAGGCTGGTTGCACAAACGCCGGAATCTCGCGCGCAACGCTCCGCCACTCAGCGCGCGCACGTTGATGCGATTCGGAACTGGAAGCCATCGCAGGAATTTGCATGGCTCGATAGGAAAACGTACATCACGAGGATTCAGCCACACCTCGCAGGTGTTGCGGTCGCAGTCCTGCGATCAGCCCTTGGAGTTTCAGAACCATATGCAGCCTTCATTCGGTCAGGCTCCCGCGTACCGCATCCGAGGCACTGGCCTACTCTTGCACAGCTAGTTGGACTCTCGGCTTGATACCGGAGGCGTGGCGTAATAGCAGGGCAGATGTCGGATCACCAGACCAATCAAGACTTAGCCTATCGTTGACACGGATAATTGCGCGCGGGGAGTAGATCAGGTCGTTCCTCGTCTCGGCCTTGCGAGTTGAGCACCCCCAGCATTGCCCCGTAGCGCGTACCTACAGCCAAATAAAGGAGTTGTCGTCGTGTGTGTTACCTCTTCTTGCACTATAATTCCCCGAGATTTCCACAGTACTGCACACGATGTTGAGAATTGTAACTTGACATTACTTCTCTTTGTTTTTATATACAGCGCTTCACCTGTACTTGGGAGGTACTATGAGAAAGTTCATTCTCTGCTCCCCGGTTTTCGCTTTGCTTTCTGCGTTTCTGATGTTCCCTCCAAAGCTGGCTGGACAAACAACGAGTCCAACGCCCCCGGCGAGCAATCCGCAAGCTGTTGCTCTGGCTACCCAGGCACTCGCGGCACTGACTGGCAGCGTCCAGGTTAGTGACGTGACACTGACGGGCACAGCCACGCGCACGGCCGGCTCCGACATCGAAAACGGCTCTATCACCCTGGAGGCTCTCGGCACTGGCAACAGCCTTATGAACCTCGTCACTTCGGCCGGCACGCGATCCGAAGCCAGAAGCGTCGCCAACGGATTGCCAGAGGGCTGCTTGGTCGGACTCGATGGTACGACTTACCCAATGGCCTACCATAATTGTGTAACGGACGCCGCCTGGTTTTTCCCGGCCCTGACAGTGCTGTCCCAGGCTGCAAGCACAAACGTGCTCGCTACGTATGTAGGTGCCGAAACCAGGAACGGCCGCCTCCGTTCAGCACCTTCGCCTCCAGACGCAAATTCCAAATCCACTGCTCACAACTTTGAGCAATGAAGATATCTACCTCGATTCCACGTCGTTTCTGCCAGTCGCCGTCACATTCAGCACACACCCGGACAACAACGCCCTGGCAAACATTCCCGTCGAAATCGACTTCTCGAACTATCAGGTAGTTAGCGGGGTCCCAGTTCCATTCAGGATTCAGAAGCTATTGAACGGTAGCCTCTTTCTGGACATCACAATTCAATCCGTCAGCCTGAATTCGGGCCTTTCCCAATCCGCGTTCGCTGCATTGTGCGTTCAATAGGAGCCTTGCCATGAGAATCCGCGCAGGCTTGTTCTCTGTAGCTGTTTTGGTCATAGCATTTGCCGCGACGACCTCCGCGCAAGTCGCGACGGGATTTCCACCCTTCGGCAGCTTTGGAAATGGTCCGGACGCTGTCGATCTCGCTAATCTCAATGTTCATTTGAACATTCCTGTCTCCAGTAAGGCGGGTCGAGGGCTGCCTTTTGCATACACCCTCGGCTACGATTCTTCGGTGTGGTCTCCAGTCTTCGTGCCAATCAGCGGCGTTTCGACGTGGCAGCCGGCGAACAACTGGGGCTGGAAGACATCGCTATTCGGGTACCTGGGCTACAGTGTGACGACTGCTCAGAAAGGCTGTGGAAAGTGCATCGGAGATAGCTGCCCCGGCTATATAACGACCACAACATACAATGGATACATCTATACAGATCCCGCTGGCACACAACACTCATTCAGTGTGGGAGTTAGGGACGTATACAACAGCTGTCTCAACAGCGACACCGTCACTGGCGACCCCGGTTGGAGCGGTACCTCATCAGACGGACTCTTCTTTATCAATATCGGATCGCCAGGCAGCGATCCTAGCCAAGAGCTGATAACAACAGTCGACGGAACGGTGCTGGACCTGCAAAATTTCACGATTACGGATCGGAATGGGAACCGAATCACAGCGACGGGCGGTGCATACACGGACACACTTGGTCAAACGGCTCTGACGATGGCCGGTTCAGGAACCCCAAGCAGTCCCATAACCCTCACCTATACCGCCCCGTCTACCGGAAGCGCTAAGTATCAGATAAATTACACCAGCTACACGGTTGCGACCAATTTCGGAATTTCGGGTATTACGGAATACGGCAAGACGGCCATTGCGCTCGTTAGTAGCATCGTGTTGCCAGACACCACGCAATACACACTCACGTATGAAGCTACACCTTCAACGCCCTCTTCCGGAGCGTGTACGCCGCTTAGCGGCACATACTCTACGAACTGCGTGACGGCGCGCATTACGTCGATCAAGCTCCCAACGGGCGGTACGATCACATACGCGTATTCGGGCGGCAACAACGGTATCCTAAGCGACGGCACCGCGGCGACGCTGACCCGCACGACTCCTGATGGAAGCTGGACGTACGCTCATTCGGAAAGCGGCACTGCGTGGACAACTTTGATCACCGATCCACAGAGCAATCAGACCAACATCAATTTTCAAGGCGTTTACGAGACCGAGCGCCAGGTCTATCAGGGCTCGACATCGACCGGAACGCTGCTTAGGACGGTCTATACCTGCTACAACGGTAGCGCTTCACCCTGTAACTCAACCACGATCACCGGACAAATAACACAAAAGTCGGTGACCGTGAGTTGGCCTAGCGGGTCGAGCACACTACAATCTAAGAAAGTTAGTTCCTACAACGGTAACGCCCTGATCACAGAAGTGGACGAGTACGCGTACGGAAGCGGCGCACCAGGGTCACTCGTCCGCAAGACGCTGACGAGCTACGCCAGCCTGGGTAATAATATCCTTGACAGACCCGCTTCGGTGACTATCGAAGATGGTTCCAGCAACATAAAGGCGCAGACGACCTATTGCTACGACGAAGGCACTCCCAGCGGCACCACCACGTGCGCTGCTACGGGCTCACCCACCGCCACCACGGGCACGCCGCAGCACATCTCAGTCACGGGCTCGCGCGGCAACGTGACGACGGTTGCGGGGCTTGTTCAAAGTTCGACGACGCTCGGCAAGACGTATACGTACTACGACACTGGCAACGTCAACGTCGCAACAGATGTCAACGGAGGAACGACGACGCCAAGCTACACCGGCAGCTCGTGCGGTAATTCCTTTCCCACGTCGGTCACCGAGGCTGTCCCTGCACTCTCGCGATCGATGGTGTGGAACTGCACAGGCGGCGTCCTGACTTCTGTCACTGACGAAAATGGACAAAGCGTCTCGTATAATTACACCGATCCGGACTTCTGGCGCCCGAGCTCCTTGGCCGACCAGGCGTCGAACGTAACGAACTACACCTACACCCCAGCAGCAGGGAGTACGGATGCGTCGGTCGAAAGCTCGCTAGCTTTCAACGGTGGCAACTCCGCAGCGAATAGTCTTGTAACCCTGGATGGCCTCGGGCGTCGGCTAGTCTCGCAGGAAGAGGAAACACCAACTGGGTCGATGTGGGACTCTGTGGAATCCGATTACGATAGCCTCGGGAGGCCCGATCGCACCACGTTGCCCTACCAAGCGGCCTCCGGCGCGACAAAGTCCAGCGCTCCCGCGAACCACACCACTTATGACGCCCTTGGCCGCGCAACCCAAATCGCCGACAACGAAACAACTCCTCTGAATCTGCAGTTCTCATACACTCAGAACGACACGTATCGGACGTTGGGGCCAGCGCCCAGCGGCGAAAATACAAAGAGAACGCAATATGAGTATGACGCTCTCGGACGACTGACGTCCGTCTGCGAGGTCACGAGCCTGACGGGGAGCGGAACGTGTGGGCAGACGAACACGGCCACCGGGTACTGGACCGAGTACACGTACGATTTGCTGAATGACCTGACAGGCGTCACCCAGAACGCACAGGCATCGAGCACACAATCCCGCTCCTATACGTACGACGATCTCGGACGCATGACCTCTGAGCTGAACCCGGAGACAGGCAGCGGGATGACGGTTTACACGTACGACACGGACTCGACGTGCGGTACATCGAAAGGTGACCTCGTCAAGAGGATTGACCAGGTAGGAAACACGGTCTGCTACGCGTATGACGCGCTGCATCGACTGACGAGCACTAGCTACCCGAGCGGCTCGTATGCATCCGTAACCCCGAGCCGATACTTGGTGTACGACTCGGCGACGGTAAATAGTGTGGTCATGGCCTACCCGAAAGCTCGACTGGCGGAAGCGTACACCTGCTTCTCGCCCTGCACCTCGAAAACCACAGACCTGGGTTTCAGCTACACGGTTCGCGGCCAAGTGAGCGACGTTTATGAGTCTACGCCGCATTCAACCACGTACTACCACGTTACGGCCAGCTATTGGGCAAACGGAGCGCCCAACGTGCTCAGCAACCTCACTGGCTTACCGACAATCACCTACGGAGTAGACGGTGAGGGCCGACTTTATTCTGCTTCGGCCTCATCGGGACAGAATCCGCTCTCAACCACAAGTTACAATACGGCGAGTGAACCTTTGACAGTCAACTTCGGTTCCTCTGACAGCGACTCATTCACCTACGATCCAAACTCAAATCGGATGACGAAGTACACTTTCAGCGTGAATTCACAGCAGGTGGTTGGAACTCTTACTTGGAATTCCATCGGCACGCTCGAAACTCTCGGCATCACCGATGCCTTTAACAGCACGAACGCACAGACCTGTACCTATGCGCACGACGACATCTCCCGCCTTGCGAGCGACTCCTGTACCGGTTCCGGGTGGTCGCAGACATTCACGTACGACGCGTTTGGAAACATCAACAAGAGCGGAACCCAATCGTTCCAGCCCAACTATTCGTCGTCTACAAATCACATGACGTCCATCGGCTCGTACACGCCAACCTACGATGCCAACGGCAACGTGACGGCCGATTCCCTGAACAGCTACGCGTGGGACTCGAACGGACACCCGGTAACAGTCGACGGTGTCGGCGCGACGTATGATGCGCTCGGCCGCATGGTGGAACAAAACAAGAGCGGTACGTACTACGAGATCGTGTACAGCCCGCCCGGGACCAAGCTCGCTATCATGCAAGGGACGACGCTCCAGAAAGCCTTTGTGCCGCTGACCGGAGGCACGATGGCCGTGTACAATTCCAGCGGCTTGGCGTACTATCGCCACTCCGACTGGCTCGGCAGTTCGCGCCTGGCTTCGACGACGACGCGCACCGTGTACTACGATGGCGCGTATGGTCCGTTCGGTGAGCAATACGCCAACTCCGGCACGACGGACCTTTCGTTCACTGGCATGAACCAGGACACTGCCTCCAACGTCTACGACTTCCCGGCCCGCGAGTACGGCATTCAGGGCCGCTGGCCGTCCCCCGACCCCGCTGGCCTTGGGGCAGTAGACCCGAGTACGCCACAGTCGTGGAACCGTTACGCCTACGTTCTTAACAGTCCCCTAAACCTCGCCGACGCCACGGGGCTCGATCCTTGCCCTCCGACTGTGATCTGCTCTATAACCTATTGGCCATTACCCGGTCCACCAACGAGCGCCGGTAGTCCCGGGAGCGGGGGAGGTCAGCCCTGCACGGATTTGATGAGTTCGATCTTCGACCCGCGGCCGGACATGCCACCATGCGGCGGAGGCACTACCGGCGGCGGTGGTGGAGGCGTTGGATCGAGCGGTGGCGGCGGTCCTACCACAGGGCCGGTCCACCCAAATTACAATATGACATTTGGTTGCAACTTGACTGCGACTGGTGTGATGAGCCAGGTCGAGTCCGATTTCTCCCAATACGCCAACTTCACGGGCAACTTTGGCCCTCTCGATCTCGCAACTGCGCACGTTACGTTCGGCAGCGGGCCAGTCACACCAGGCGGGGTAATCCCGATCTCGGATACAAACACGCTCCCAAGCCCCACCTACGGGGGCCTTCCGGTACCCATCCAGACGATAAACACATCGGTGACCGTTCAGTCAGTTACTTCGAACAGCTTTTCGTTCACTACGAATCCAGGTCATGTGCTCTATCCAGCCACGATTAGCTTCACCGCAACCGATGCAGGCACAAATCAAATTAATTTTGCGGTACAAGTCAACGGTCAATTCGCAAGCCTTCAGGCACAGGCTCTTTACGAACTGGCGGGACAAGACCTCGAAAATAACATCTGGAACCATCTAATCAGCAGCGTCAGAGGACTTTGCACCGGCCAACCTTAAGCGAGGAGAGGGCATGTCGACGAATAGTCTAGCTTCCGGAATGACTGTGCGGCGCCCGAGTTTCAGGGTGGCGCACTTTCTCGTTAGGGCATGTTGTGTGATCAACTCGCTCGCCTTCTGGGTTGACAGGTTGTACCCCCCTATCGGACCTCGCCTTGCAAACGGCGCCGGTGGGCATTTGTTCGGAAATTGGATCTTGGTTTCGGTACCCCTCCTCCCTCTCTTTGTAGGGTTGGAAGCGTTTTGGATGCGAAATTTCAAGATAGAGCGTAGGCAACTACTAATCGACGCGGGTTGTGTCGCCCTGTGGCTCGTCGCCTTCTTTGCGGGTCTCTTCTACGCCTTTACCCACTACGTGCCTTTTTAGCCTGATTAGATTCAGTTTCACTTAGAACCCTGCACCGAAAGCCTTGGAGGACATTCCTTTCGCGTCCCTCTCGCGCGCGCCGCTCCGCGTCCCGTCTCCGTTCTCCCGTGCGGAACCCTTTTAGCAGGGTGGTCCCTTTTTCGCGTCCGTATACGCTATCCCGCTGACGAGTTGACTCGCATTGCGGTACCGCCTAACATGCTCGGCGAGTCCTAGTCGCACGAAACCACTCTGGCAAAAGACTGATGGCGTTTCCCACCCCGAAGTTCTCGTTCCGCTCCGATGGCGTCCGCGCATTTTTTGCAAGACAGGTGTTGCTCTTCGTGGTTGCGACCGCGCTGTTTGCGATTCTGTGGGTCACGGGCGTACGCAGTCAGGGCATGGGATTCGTTCCCATACTTCTCTACAGTCTCTTCATCGGAAATTTTACGACGCCGATCATGAACCGCGTCAACCCGTTGTATGCGCGCCTTCGCCCTCCGTTTGACTGGGTCGTCTTCTTGATATTTTTGTTCCTCACGGCCGCGGCCTGCACGGCGTTGACCGTGCTGCTCATCATGGCGGTGTATCGAATTCCCATTCGGTTTTTCCTCCCCCAACTGTGGAGCACCGGCAGGCTTATCGTCCTCGTCATTTTGATCGTGGGGAGCATCCGCTATTTGTATAGGAGAACGCGAGTGCGCCTGGAGGGCAAGAATCTGGAGCTGCAACGCGCCGTCGAAATGGGGAATACGCGGTCGAAACAGCAAGAACAGGAGATGGACAAGGCCCGAGAGATTCAGGAAGGACTCCTGCCCAAGAAAATTCCGCAGGTGCGAGGACTGGAAGTGGCGGGAGCGTGGCAGCCTGCGAGCGTGGTGGGCGGAGATTATTATGATGTGCTGAAGTTCAGCGACACCAAGATTGGGATCTGCATCGGCGACGTGGTGGGCAAGGGGATCAGCGCCGCGTTGTTGATGGCCAACCTGCAGGCGAGTTTTCGGGCGTTCGCTTCAGAAGAGGTGTCGGCGGGCACGCTCGTGGGGAAGTTGAACGATGTGGTCGCAAATAACATCGCCGCGGATAAATTCGTTACGTTCTGCTACTGCACGATCGATACCACCGAAAACAGGCTCACCTATGCGAGCGCGGGCCACTGGCCGCCGATCCTGTTCCGCAAATCGGGTGAGGGAGTTTCCTTGCGGGAAGGAGGAGCTCCGCTGGGAATATTTCCGAACCGGGATTACGAAGATGCGGGACTTCCGCTGAACTCCGGCGACCGCCTGGTGCTTTATACGGATGGTCTGACCGAAGCGATGGATTCGGACGAACAAGAATTTGGAGAGCCGAGACTGGTGGAGCTGGTGAGCCGCAACATTGCGTTGAGCGCCGCCGAATTGCTTGCCGCCATCAGGAAAGAGGTGGTGGGTTTCTGCAGCGGAAACTTTCACGATGACTTCACGCTGGTGGTTGTGGCCGTGAAATAGGAACGGTTGCGTACCTGAAGGAATCGAGGAGCGATGGCCAAGCGAAAAGCGGAAGATGCGCGGCTTGTTCGCGTGACGAAGATTGCGCTGGCGCTGCCGGAAACGGCGCGGCGAGTTCATGGGTCGCACGCCGCGTTCCTTGTGCGGAAGAAGACGTTTGCCTACTTCCTCGACAACCATCACGGCGACGGAATCGTCGCGGTCACATGCAAGGTGATGCCGGGCGACAACACAGCGCTGGCCGCGGCACAGCCGGCGCGATTTTATTTGCCTTCGTATGTTGGGCCGAGGGGATGGGTGGCGCTGCGGTTGGATGTAGGGGAGATCGATTGGGACGAAGTGCGCGAATTGCTGGTTTGCAGTTATCAGCTCCTCGCGCCGAAACGATTGGCGGAAAGCGTCGCGGACAGAGAGTGACGTGCGGGGTGCGGGTGTGTCGCGCCCGCCACGGCGGCCAGAGTCTCGCCGCCTTCCAAGTAGCCGATCAGGATTCTGAAAGGGACGCGAGTCCCGCGAAAAACGGGCCCCCCACCATTGACGCGCGGGCTGACCCCGCTACACGTGGCAACTCTGTCGCCCGCTTCGCGGGCTAAATCTGCATGTGCTAGAGTCCCACGGCTTGCGCCGTGGGCTATGGTCTTGCGCCCCCTCCGGGGGCTCCGTCTTCACGCGTCTCTTGTGCCTAGAGCTGGGCGCGGTGGATGGTTTGGGTTTTCTCGATGGGCTTGGGCTTTTCTATTGTGACCGGGACGCTCATCTCGGAGCCTTTGCGGAGGACGCCGAGGTTCACCGTCTTGCCGTCGCCTTTGTCGCGAAGCTGGTCGCGGAGTTCGGAGAGCGCGCCGATCGGTCTGCCGTCGACTTTGATGATAACGTCGCCGGCCTTCAACCCGGCTTTGTCCGCAGGCGTGCCGCTGCGGACTTCGCGAATCAAAACGCCAGAATTGTTGGGCGCGCCAAAGTACGAGCCGAGTTGACCGGTGAGATCTTCCGCGCTGATGCCGAGGAGGGGCGTGCGCATATCCATCATCGAAAAAATCTCCGGAGACGAGATATTGAAATCGAAGTTCGGAGTGGCGAGCGCGAACGGCTTGCCGAAATCGCGGATGGTCCCCTGCATTTTCTTTTCGTAATAGGAGCTGCGGTCGGCCAGCGCGACGGACAAGTTTTGCGTGGCGCCGTCGCGCGAGATCACGAGCGCAATGGTGCGGCCTGCGGGAGTTTCCCGCACGAGGCGGCGGAACTGGACCGTGCCCTCGACCGTCTGGCCATCGTACTGAAGGACGACATCATGCTGCTTGAGGCCGGCCTTCGCGGCCGGGCTGTCGGGCTCGACGTCTTGAATGACGACGCCGCGCGTGGCGGAGAGCTTTAAATCTTTGGCGTTTTCCTGGGTAATCTCGGCAATTTCAACGCCCAGCCAGCCGCTGCCTTCGTCGGCAGACACAATGAGCCTGGAAGCGTTGTCCTGGTCGTCCTGCAGCCTGGAAGTGAGTTCCTGTGCGCGCGCAGCCATTTCCTCCGCCTTCGCTGTGAGCTCTCCCGACTTGTCTTCCAACTGGCCTTCGAGCTTTCCTTCTAACTGGCCTTCCAACTGGGCCGAGAGGCCCTGTAATTTCGCCAACTCGGGCGAACTCATCACGGCCTCCTCTTTCGCCAATTGCTGGGAAAGACTGGCGACCTTGCCCTCAAGATTCATATTACGCAGGTGGTCGGCCAATTGTTCCACGGCGGAATCAAGATTTGTGCAGTGCTGGTCTGGGTTGGGAGTTACCGCTGGGGATTGAGGCGATTCAGGTTTTGGCGTGGCGGTCTGGCCGGGCAAAGAAACAGGGGCCGCGCCGAGCGCCAGGCAAAGCACGCCCACACCTGCGAGGTTGGAGTAATTGAAATGTTTCATGGAGTGGTCCTCACCTTTCCGGCAGTGCAAGGCACTGCGCGCTTTCCAGAGATTACGCCCCGTCAGACGCCTGGCCGCTCCACCACCAGGCGAATGCCGCCGTTTACCGTGCGAACTGAAATCTGCCCGCCTCCGTTGCCGTGGCCGAGTTTGGCGCGAAACGCGCGCGCGGCGGCGGTGCCTGTCGTGGATGTGACTGGCAATTCAGAGTAGAAGTCGCCATTCATGCTCAGGATTTTCAAATCCGCCTGCGCGTTCGAGGGAAGGCCCAGAACCACGGAGCCATTCACGGTCTCGATGTTCATCGGGCCGCCGTCGAGCAAGTCGCGAAGCTGGAGGTGCAAGTTGCCGTTCGTGGTCTTCGCGCTGAAGCGGCCGGAGCTATCGAGAACATCCACGTCGCCATTCACGGAACGCAGTTCGCCGCCGCCTTCCACACCGCGGACGATGACGCTGCCGTTGACGGTCTCGACGCTGCCGAGAAGGACGCGATAGGGCACGTGAACGACGTACTCGACCGCAACGTCGACGCCCTCGCCCTGCGGATAGCGAGTGTGCACGGCTACCTGGCCGGGCTGGCTGCAGACTTCGATCTTGACGCGGTCGGCATCGCGAGGGTCGCTGACGGAAGTCTTCACGGCGCGCACTTCCACTTCGTCGCGTTCCCATCCCTCGACGCGCACCGAGCCGTTGACGTTTTCGAGCACAAAGCTGCCGCCGGAAATCAGCGGATAGGTTTGCAGGAAGGTTTGAGTGCCGGCAAAACCGGGCCAGGAAAAGCACAGAGCCACGGCCAGCAGCAAGAGCGATCGCGCGATTAAGCTCGCGATTACGCTTCTCGATCGATTCTCCGACGAAATTGACATCATGCTCACGGGACGCCCCCTTGAGTAGAACTACCCTTCTTCCTCAAACATTCGGCCCCCGGGGCCGGTTCGCGAAGTGTCGGGGCGCCCGCTCGTTTCGAGCGTTCAGGGCGACTTGCCATTCCCGGTGCATCGGTCCCGCTTCATGAAGCGGGACAAAGCAACTCAGGGCTGGGGCGTATCTTGAGCCAGCGGCTGCAGTTCGAGCTGGCGCAACTGGAATTCGAGCTTTTGCTGAAGCTGCAGCATCTGCTCTTTGTAAAGCTGAATCTGCTTGTTCGTATCGCTGACGGCGAGCCGGATATTTCCCGCGACGGTGCGCAGGCGAATCACTTCTCCGCCGCCGTTCAAGGCGCCTTCCGCGCGGACGGTGCGGGGCCCGCTCGAGCTATCGTCATAACTGACTTTCAGCGGAAACGCCGGATCGACAATGACGCGATGATCGTCGCCCATTTGCACCCGGGCGTCGATCGTGACGGGCATTTCGCGCGGCAGGTAGATGACGATGTCGCCGTCGTTGGAGGCGAGGTCGCACGAGCCCGATCCCTTTGGCGGCGAAACGAACCACGCGGTAATTCCGCCAGCCGCCGCGGAAGCCTTCACGGCGCTGTCCACTTGCGTGAGGTAAATGCTTCCGCCGGAGGTCTGCAAATTGGTCGGACCGGAGACGCGGACCACGCGAATCCCACCACCGCCCGTTTTTGCCCGAACGAGTCCCGCGGCTTCGCCCACTTCGATTTGTCCGCCAGTGGTTTCGGCGATGAGTTCCGTTCCCGCGTGCTGAAGGGTGACGTTGCCGCCGCCGGTATCGAGGCGCGCAATTCCTTCCACCGAAGCGACGCGGATATGCCCGCCCGTTGTGTGGAGATTGGCGTTGCCTGCAATCGAACCCGTCGTGATGTGGCCGCCGCCGGTGATCGCGGTCAGCTCACCTGCGACGTTCTTCACCGTGAGGTGGCCGCCGCTTTCGCTGTAGAGGCGCGAAGGCCCGCCAATGTTGCCCGCGGTGATGTTGCCTCCGGTGGTCGAAAGAGAGACGCGGCCGGAGACGTCTCCGGCTTCGATATTGCCGCCGCCGGTGGCGACATCGAGGCTGTAATTTTTCGGAATCGTGGCTTGAATCGTGACCCAAAGGCGGCCGCTGGATTCGCGTCCAGTCGCGCCGCGGAGGTAGACGCCGTCGGGCGTCTCGTGCGCGGACACACTGAACGTCTTCAGTAGTTCCTTGGCGTCTTTCTGGGAGGCGTCGGCTTCGAGATTGACCACGTACTCGACCCGGCCGGAAATTCCCGTGCGGATGACGATGTTGCCGAGGTCGGTGACGAGACGCAGGCGCCCACCATCGCGGGTGGTGACACTGCCGTTGAGTCGGGAGGTGAGACGCGGGCCGGAGGGCGCGTGTGTTCCTGGCTGTGCGTCGCCGGTCGCTGCGGCCGGCGCGGGAATGAAAATCCCCGCGACGAGCAAACCGGCGAGCAAGCCGCCCGGAAAACTGAAACGCACGGGACGAGCAAATTGCCCGAGACGTCGCCGGGAAACTGGGAGAAGCCGCGCGTCACGCATGATCAGAACTTTTGGCGCGGACCGAAATCGCGAATCGCTGCTGCGCTCTGCAGCCGGATGTAGGTGTTGGGATCTTTTTGCATACGATCGCGGAGAACCGAGAGCATGTGATCGTCGGAAGACACCTGGCCGTTGGAAGCCATGGTGCGGAGGGCGTTGATCGCTTCGACGCGAACGCCGGGATTCTGATCGTCGACGAGCGCGTCGAGCAGCGTCTTGCGAACAAGATCCTGCGGCTCCGCGCCATTCAGCGCTTCGAGCGCCTTCAGGCGCACCGCAGCGTTACGGTCCGAGTGCACGGCGCCGCACAGAACCGACCGCACCTCGGGATCGTTGTTGCGCGCGCGGAGAAGATCGACGGCGTTGAGACGCACGTCGGCATCAAATCGCTCGCTGTTGCGCAGAACGAACAGAAGCACGCGCTTGACGTCGTCGTTATCGACCGTGCCCTGCAGAGTGACGGGCCGCTGCGAGGTCAACTGCAACTCCACCTGTGGCGGCTCGTTTGTACCGGAGGGGAGCACGTTGATGCCGGCCACCTCCGCGGTGCGAAGATCGAGAGAGCCGGTGGAAGCTTGATTGGCGGGCTCGGTGACGTCGGTTCGATTCGGATCGGGCGTCGCGGGCACATTGGCTGCCGAAGAAGAAGGAGATGCGGGCCGCGCAGGATGGTTCAGCAGGCGAGGTCCGAAAATTCCCGCCGAAAATCCCATGATCAAGAGCAGCGCGCCGCTCCAGGCAGGATGTGGCGAAACCCAACTCGTCAAAACAAGACTGCCGACCAATCGCCGGAACCATCCGCCTTCCTCGCGGCGATCCAAGGCGTCCTCGAGACCCGCGCGGCAGCTTGCCAGCAGCACCGCATCGGGTTCGGCGTGTTGCGCAGAGAGCAGAACCAAAAGCTCTTTTTCCCGTTCGTATGCCGCTGAACAATCCGCGCAGTGCGCGAGATGTTCGCTGACTTCCGCTTGCTCGGCGGGATCAAGTTCCTGGCCGGCCGCCGATAAAACCAGCAGCGGTTCCATGTCGCTGCACGGCTGACCCGGTTTGTTCTTCCCGTAACCCATCTTTCGATTGCCTCGCATTACCTCATGAAATCCAGGCTGGCACGCAGTTTTCGCGTGGCCCGGAATAGCGAATTCTTTACTGTTTCTTCTGACGTGCCAAGCAAGTCGCCGATAGCACGCAATTTCAGGCCTTGATAATGTTTCATCTCGAAGACCATGCGCTCGCGCGGCGAGAGTCGGTTGAGCGCGGCAGAAATGTGCTGGCCGAGTTCCTGACCGAGCAGATGCCGCTCCGGATTGGCTGCGGCGCGCATTTCCGGCTGGCGATCGAAGAAATCGCGCGTGCCGCCTTCGTTTTCCTCGGGAACCGGCGCTTGGTCTTCGCGGCGGCTCGTGCGGCGGCGGAGGTGGTCGAGAGCGACGTTGGTCACGATGCGATACAACCAGGTGTAGAAGCTGCACTCGAACCGAAAGCGGTGCAGGTTCTTGTAAACTCGCAGGAAACCTTCCTGATAAATGTCACGCGCGTCCTCAGGGCGGTGGACTAAATTAAGAGCTAGCCGCAGTACGTCGCGGTCATAGCGCCTGACCAGCTCTTCGAAGGCCAGGCGGTCGCCCGCCTGCGCCTTGCGGATGAGACCGTGCTCTTCCGCGAGCTTCACCGCTGCTGCCTGGCGCGCATCTCCCTGGAGTGCGACGCTCATCCCCATGGTGTCTAGGGCCGGTTGCGGCTTGGTTCCGACCGGTGATGCAGGGTCGGAACAGCGAAGCTCGCTTCTTCCGGCAAGCCTTTCCGCGAGTTCCGGGGGAATAGACGGCTCAAGTGGCCGTTGGTGAGCACCCGGATCTGGCATTTTCCCACTATCGGACATCTGCGTCACCGCAATTTTCCTGACCGAAATGGAGAGTCACTGTGACGGATTGTAACGGCAGTACTTAGAGGCAATCGGACGCAGCCCGAAAATCTGCCGATTTCTCCGTGCGCAGTATCCCTGTGGATATCTTGCAAGGGGTGAGCCAATCGGGAGCGAGGGGTCCGGGGCGTATCAGGCTGTAGACGATTGCACAGAGTTCGTTCAGTGGCCAGACCGCGGTTGACTTGACCATGAGCCAGGAATTATCGTTGTTTCCGGCGCACGGGGCGCATCCAGTCCGCGGAAAGGGCCAAGCCCACCCTGCAGGAATTGCACGACCACAATCTGACAAATCTTCTTTCTGCCTGCGGTGCGGACACAGGCCACGAACGGGAAGGAGATTTCCATGTCAAGGCGACTCCCGCCGAGCCCCAGCCTCGAACAACTCAAGAAAAAAGCCAAGTCCCTGTTGAAGCGTCAGCAGGCCGCGGACTCCGAGGCCTTAGCTCGCATTCGCGAGAACCATCCGCGCTGGAGAAAGCTGTCGGAAGAACAGGTCGCCGCGTCGCCGTTCGCGCTTGCGGACGCGCAGCTGGTGATTGCCAGCGAATACGGATTCGCGTCCTGGTCCAAGCTGCAGTCTCATGTCAAGACGCTTGAAGCAGCCGGCTCGACCGCAGAGGGGGTCGCGTCTCTGCGCGATGCCGCGGGAAGAGGCGACCTCGCGCGACTCAATATGCTGCTTGATGCGCATCCGGAGCTCATTGACGAGCGCGGCGGCGAGGGCGTGAGAACGCCGCTGCACCAGGCCGTCTTCGGCAACAGCGAGGCGGCAGTGAAGCTGCTGCTCGAGCGCGGCGCCAATCCCAACGTCCGATGCGAAGGTGACAACGCGTATCCGCTCCATTTCGCCGTGGAGAAGCATCGCCTCCCTATCATTCGCCTCCTGGTGAAACATGGGGCCGATACGATCGGCGAAGGCGATTACCACGAGCTCGGCGTGATCGGGTGGGCGACGGCGTGGGATTACATCCAGCCCGATCCCGAGGTCGTTGCGTATCTGCTGGCGCACGGCGCGAGACACAATATCTTTTCCGCGGTTGCAATGGGCGAAGCAGAGGTGATCCGTGAGCTGGTTGCGCGCACGCCAAACGATCTGGAGCGGCGGATGAACGGAACGAGGATGCGCCGCATGCCGCTGCATCTTGCCGTCATTAAGAATCAACCCGCGTCGGTGGCGACGCTGCTCGAACTCGGTGCTAACACGGAGTCGCTCGACGAAGCCGGCTTTTCTGCTCTCGATCTGGCGGCGCTCGGCGGCAACCACGACCTGGCACAAGTGCTGCTGGAGCGCGGAGCGAAGGTGCGGCTGCCGGCCGCAGTGGCTCTCCATCGAACCGCGGACGTCGAAAGCCTGCTGCGCAGAGATCCCGGTACACTGAAGCCCGGCGGGCGATGGGGCCATTTGATCCTTCGCGTCAGCGAACGCGCGCCGGGCGATGTGATCGAGACGCTGATTCGCAATGGAGCGTCGGTGAATGTACGCGACGATCCGAAGACCTCGATCGACTCGACGAGCGGATACACACCGCTGCATGCGGCGGCGTGGCACGGAAACGTGAGCGCGATTGATGTGTTGATGAAGCACGGCGCTGACGTCCGCGCCCGCGAAGAGAAGTATCACGGCACGCCGGCCGGATGGGCCGACTATGCCGGTCACAAAGAAGCCCGCGACCTGATTCTGCGCGGGTCGATCGACATCATCGAGGCAATCCAATACGACATGGCTCAACGCGTCAAAGCCGTTCTGGAAGAAGACCCGGCAGCGTTGAACCGGGCTTTCAGCGACTACGGGCTGTTTCCCTGGGACGCGGAAGCATGGGACACTCCGCTGGCCTACGCCGTTACGCGTGGTCGTGAAGAGATCGTACGACTCCTGATCGAGCTCGGCGCGGTTCGGACGTTACGATCGCCCGAAGGCGAGACACTGAGCGAGATCGCGCAAAAGGCAGGCCATCCAGAGATCGCACTGATTCTTGACGGAGCAGCGGGAAGGGACGAAGCCCGAACCTAGATAAACTGCAATCTACTCGTTGAGGATCGAACTTGTAGGTGCGAAGTCCGATCCTCAGTATGCCAACGATCAAAGCGCTCATTCACGGGTTCTGAGGGTGTAGTTGGCGAAGCGGAAGCAATTCTCGGACCCGACTTGTTCGGTGGTCAGGGCTGAACGGCAGAGATCTCGATATCCGTTACTGCTTCGGAAGTGGCACGGCATAGATCTTGAATGTTCCCGGATCTTGATCTTTCTTGGGACCGTTGCTCATGTAGTTCAACTTCCCCTCGACGATCCAAGCCATCCCTTTTGTGGCGGTCACGCCGGGCGTGGGCTCCAAACCTTCTTTCAGCGTTTGAAGGACGACGCTTTGCATCCCCGGACCCTCGAATGTAACGACGGACATCCTTCCAGCATTCTCGGCCAGCAATAATCGTTGTTTGCCAATCGTGCGCATTCCATCGGGACGATCGAGGGGCCGAGGCAGCTTAAGCTCAATGATGTTCTTCGCCCTACCGTCCGGCCCGAGAGCAAGGCGCACAAGCTTGTTGACCGTGACGCTGTTCACATAGAGCGTGGACTTATCGCCGAAGGCCACTCCATCGGCGCCAGCCAGAAGCGGATTCTTGGCAGCGACCTTCAGAGAACTCGCACCGGGCTTCAGCATCAAGACGCTGTCTAAATTGGTGTCCGTTATGTATGCCGTGCCGTCAGCCCCAACCGCGATGTCGTTGCAAAGAGGGTCGTCGCCAGGTAACGGGTAGGTATTCTTCGGCGCGCCGCTCGTCAAATCGAAAGTCTTGACGGCAGTTGCCTCACCCGTATTGCCAAATTTATCAGAACAAACCCACAGCAGATTGTTCCTCTCGTCCGCATATACCCCAAGCACAGAGTTCAAGCCGTTTGTACCGGGTTTTATCCACTCTGCCGCCATCGTTGTGCCGGGCGCGATGCGTAACACGTTGCCGTGCCCCAAGCTTCCGATGATCAAGGTTCCGTCGGCGGTGGATGTGATGCTCTCTGGAAACACGCGCGTGCCGGGAAGTGTGATCTCCGTTACGGTTTGAGCTGCAAGTACTGCGGCCGCTAGTGCGAAGACTGCGGTTGCGAGCATTCTACGGAAGACCTGCAAAGCAAAGTTGACGCGTTTCATTATCTCTCCGTTTTTCTGCTCGGTTACGGGGCCGGAGATCACGCCCGGAAGTACAATCGGACGCGTAACTCTCGCTTCCAGAGCAATATCGTTCGCAGATAACAGTGGCTATATCACAGCCCGCTCACAAGCACCACTTCACGGCTCCGGTTGCATCCCGGATTGTCGGCGAATCGGAAGTAATTCTCCGATCCGGGTTGTTCGGTGGTCAGGTTGTCAACGCCCTTTTGCATTGCGTCGGATTCGCGGAAACAGCCATATCTCGGTTAAATTGACTTGCCTCAGGCAGCAAATTAAGATGACACCCCCATGTCGAACGCACAGCCCTTCATCGGCCGCACGGTTTCTCATTATCGCGTCTTAGAAAAGCTCGGTGGTGGCGGCATGGGAGTGGTGTACAAGGCGGAAGACACGCGCCTGGGCCGCGACGTCGCGTTGAAATTTCTGCCCGATGACATGGCCGGGGACCGCGGAACACTCGAGCGGTTTCAACGCGAAGCGCGCGCCGCATCGGCGCTGAATCATCCCAACATTTGCACGATTTACGATATCGGCGAGCATGAAGGGCGTCCCTTCATCTGCATGGAACTGCTCGAGGGCGTCACCCTGAAGCATCGGATCAATAACAAGCCGATGGAAAACGAGGAATTGCTGGACCTGGCCGTGCAGATTGCCGACGCCCTGGAAGTGGCGCACGCCAAGCGGATCGTCCACCGCGACATCAAGCCCGCGAACATCTTCATCACGCATTCAGGACGCGCCAAGATCCTCGATTTCGGGCTGGCGAAGGTGGCGCCGCGACTACAACCCGTCGGCGCGGGCGAGGTTTCGGCGGACGTAACGGCGGCGACTTCGCACGACAATCTCACAAGCCCCGGCTCGGCTATCGGCACAATCGCCTACATGTCGCCGGAACAGGCGCGCGGAGGGGAACTGGATCATCGCACCGATCTTTTTTCCTTCGGCACGGTGCTCTACGAAATGGCCACGGGACGGCAATCATTTTCGGGGAATACTTCGGCGGTGATTTTCGACGCGATTCTGAACCGCACTCCCACTCTGCCCGCGCGGCTGAATCCGCGTCTTCCGGCGGAACTCTCCGGAATTATTGGCAAGGCGATGGAGAAGAATCCCGATGCGCGGTACCAGACCGCCGCCAGCATGCGAGGCGACCTTGCGCGGCTCAAGCATGATTCGGATTCGGGGCGCACGCCGGCTCCCGCGGCGCGGGCGCAAAAATCGCTCGCGGTTCTCTATTTCGAAAATCTGAGCGGCGCGAAAGAAGATGAGTATTTCCGCGACGGAATGACGGAAGACATCATCACCGAGCTGCTGAAAATCAAAGGGCTCCAGGTGTTCCCGCGCGCGACGATCCTTCCATATCGCGACAAGCCGGCCACCGCGAAACAGATTGGCCAGGATCTGGATGCCGGGTATGTGCTGGGAGGCAGCCTGCGCCGCGCTGGCAACCGTCTGCGTATTAACGCGCAACTCGTGGACGCAGCCACCGATTTCCCCCTGTGGGCGGAACGTTACGACCGCGAATTGAAGGACGTGTTTGACGTGCAGGAGGAAATTGCCCGCAGCATTGCGCAGGCGCTGCGCATCACGCTTTCTCCCCAGGAAGAAAAGACCATGGCGCGGAAGCCGACGGAGAATCTGCAGGCCTACGACTACCTGCTCCGGGGCCGCAGCTACGCGCGACGCGAGAATCTCGAGTTTGCGATGCAGATGTTCGAGCATGCCATCCGGCTGGATCCGGATTTTGCGCAGGCCCATGCGGGGATCGCGCAAGTCTGCGGCATGCAATATGAGCTGCACGGGAAGGATCCGCGTTCGCTCGAGAAAGGCACGCTGGCGGCCGATCGCGCGATTGCGCTGCAACCGCAACTCGCGGAGGCCCTGGCGGCGCGGGCCCGAATCTTCTACGCGCAGAACAAGTACGAGGATGCGATCGAATGGGCGAAGAGAGCCGTCGATCGCAAGCAGGATTGCGAAGGCGCGTATAGCGTGCTGCTGCGCGCCTACTTCGCTTCGGGAAATTACCAGGGAGTGGCGGACCTGTGCGATCGCGTGCTGGAAGCGGCCGGTGACGATTACAACGTGTACCCTCCGCTGGTGAATTCCCTCGCCGCGCTTGGCGACCCCGAAGCATCGCGGAACTTGAGGGAAAAGGCGGTGGTCGCGCTGCAACAGCAGATCGAGCTCGTGCCCGAGGACGTGCGCGCGCGCAGCTTGCTGGCGGTGCAATTCGGCGCACTGAACAGGCCGCGCGAAGCGGTGAGCGAGCTTGAGAAAACCGTCGCGTTGCGGCCGAAAGACCCGAACACACTCTACAACGCCGCATGCACGTACGGGATTATCAAAATGAAAGAGGAGGCGCTGCTGATGTTTCGGCGCGCCGTCGAATCGGGTTTCAGCAACCCGGACTGGGCGGCTCGCGACAGCGACCTCGCGTGCATTCACGACGACCCTGAGTTCCAGCGCATCATCAGCCAGGACCTGCACCGCGGCTGATTCCCATTTCTCTTCCCTTCCCTGGAATGGCTAAACTAGACTCTTGAAGTGAGGCGAGTGAAGGGCCGTTGAGTGCCATCCGCCACGAATCGTACGCGGAAGCCAGCCTCGGGTGAGACGACCAGCTGAGGGAGATTCCGATGAAACACAGCCTCCTTTTCTTCTTTAGCCTGCTGATTTTTCCCGCAGGACTCTTCGCACAGGAAGAAGTTCCAGTTGGAACAGTGCTTCCCGTGCGGTTGAATTCATCCCTTTCAAAAAAGACGAAATTTGGACAACTCATCACAGCCAGAGTCATGCAAGACGTTTCCCTTGGGAACGGATCAAGAATCCGCGCCGGCGCAAAGGTTACTGGGCAAGTGATCGACGTGACTCCACGTGCTCCCGGAGCTAGCGCGAGCATTTCGATAACATTTGATGAGCTGCTGGTGTCTCATCGCAAGCTCGCCCTGGTTACCGATCTCAGAGCTTTGGCTTCGCTAATGGAGGTAGAGGACGCTCAGATTCCAGATGCGGGTCCGGATCGCGGAACTGAAGCGGCGATTTACACCACAAATCAGGTTGGAGGCGATGAAGTCGTATACCGCGGCGGAGGCCACGTGATGAACGGCTCCCAAATCGTCGGCGAGCCAGTCGGAGATGGCGTGGTGGGTCAGGCGAGGCCCAACGCCGCCGGTGAATGCCGCGGTGCGATTGAAGGCAATGACCGGCCACAATCGTTTTGGGTCTTTTCCTCTGATGCATGCGGGGTATACGGCTTTCACGGTGTGACGATTGTTCACGCTGGGCGCAGCGACCCGGTTGGTCGAATTACGCTGACGTCGAGCGACGGCGATTTGAATATCCGCGCCGGCAGCGGCCTGCTCCTCAGAGTGGTTGCCAGCCTAAAATCGCGGGCTGACCGGCCTGACAGTCACCTTGACGCTTGCTGCCTGCGTCCCGGTTCCGGGTTGTCGGGATACACGTTGGTCGATTGGACGGTTCCCACTCGAATTGAAAAGGAGAAGGCCGTGACGACGCATGCGACGGGAACTTTTGATGTGAAGCTCACGCCGGTGCCGTTCGACGACAAACCCGGCGATGCGGGTCTCGGCAGGATGTTGAGCGACAAACAGTTCCACGGCGATCTCGAAGGGACCAGCCGCGGCCAGATGCTCAGCGCCGGAACGGGCGCCAAGGGATCGTCGGGTGGGTACGTTGCGATTGAGCGCGTGACCGGAAAACTGAATGGCCGCGAGGGCAGCTTCGTCCTTCAGCACAGTGGGACGATGACGCGCGGGACGCCGCAGTTGACCATTACTGTCGTGCCGGATTCCGGGACGGGGCAGCTTGTGGGACTCGCCGGCACGTTCACAATCAAGATCGACAACGGAAAGCATTCGTACGATTTCGAGTACACGCTCGCGGAGACTCCCTGAGAGCCGAAAAAGCGAAAAGCAGATCCCTCACCCCGCAGAAACCACGGGGTTCGGGATGACAATGTGGGGTGCGTCAGGGACTTTTCCTACCGGTTGGCACGATTGATTTCGCGAATCGGAAACGATAGAGTGGGATCAGCGCGAAGGGCGCATCCAGTCCGCGGAAAGGGCCGTGCCCACCTTACGTAAAATCTTGAAGGTTACGAACCTTCTTTCAGCCTGATTCGGGCGGACTCCAGGCGCAGTTACGAAAGGAAGGTCGTAGTGGACGCCGAAGAACTACCCGCACGGCCCAGCCTCGAGCAATACAAGAAACAAGCGAAAGACCTGCTGAAAGCCTGCAAGGCAGGCGATCCCGAAGCGGTTCAGCGAATCAAGACACATCATTCTCGTTTGAGTGACCTGCAGAGTTCCGCAATCTCCAGAGCCAAAATTGCGCTCGCTGACGCGCAATTCGCTATCGCGCGCGAGCACGGCTTCGAAAGTTGGCCGAAGTTTGCGAAGCAAATCGAAAAGCTGAATACGGAGAACTTCGTCGCCGGAATAACCGATCCGGTGGCGGCCTTCATCGAGGCCGCGTGCGTGCCGCTGGATGGCTCGTCGCACGCATCTGGAACGCTGGATCGCGCGGATGCGATATTGGCCGCGTATCCGGAGGTTTCGAGCAGCAATGTCTACACCGCGGCAATCCTGGGCGACGCGGCCGGCGTGAGGCGTTTCATTGCGCGCGATGCGAAGAGCGCAGCGGCGAAGGGTGGGCCGAATGGCTGGGATGCGCTGACATATCTCTGTTTTTCGCGATATCTGCGGGTAGACAAGCAACGATCGGACGGGTTCGTACAGGCAGCGAAGGCGTTGCTCGATGCCGGAGCGAGCGCGAAAACGGGCTGGACGGAGAAAAATCACCAGCCGGAGCCGGAGTGGGAGAGCGCGATCTACGGCGTGGCTGGCGTTGCGCACCATGCAGAGCTCACGCGGCTGCTGTTGGAACGCGGCGCGGATCCAAACGACGGGGAGACGCCGTATCATGCGCCGGAAACGCGCGACAACACGGCGCTCAAGGTCCTGGTGGAGAGTGGGAAGCTCAGCGACGACAGCCTGACGACGATTTTGCTCCGCAAGACCGATTGGCACGATTACGAGGGGATCAAATGGCTGCTCGAGCGCGGCGTCAACCCGAATCAAACTACGCGATGGGGAAGGATGGCGCTCCATCACGCGGTGCAGAGAGACAATTCAATCAAGATTATCGAGGTGTTGCTCGATCACGGAGCCGATCCCACTCTGCTGAGTAGCATCCCAAAGCTGGGAAACTTGGGATCTACGGGCAAATCGGCGGTGGCGATGGCCGCACGAAGAGGGCGTGGCGATTTGCTCGAACTATTCGAACAGCGGGGCGTTGCGGTCGAGCTTCAAGGCGTCGAGCGACTCATCGCCGCATGCGCCCGGAACGACGCCGCGAGTGTCCGCTCGATTGCGGAGAGCGAACCGCAACTCGTCGACCAACTTTTGAAGGACGGAGGCACGCTGCTGGCGGAGTTCGCGGGAACGTGGAATTCAGGCGGCGCACGACTACTGCTTGATCTGGGTGTTCCGGTGACGGCGTTGTATGGGGGCGACCCCTACTTCGAAATCGCGAAAGACAGCACGGCGCTGCACGTGGCGGCGTGGAAGGCGCATGCTCCCACCGTGAAACTCTTGATCGAACGGGGCGCGCCGGTGAACGCGCTCGACGGCAAGGGACGCACGGCATTGGCGCTGGCGGTGCGCGCGTGCGTGGATTCGTACTGGACCGATATCCGCTCGCCCGATTCGGTTCATGCGCTGCTCGATGCGGGAGCATCGGTTGACGGCGTAGACTATCCGTCGGGCTACACGGAGGTGGATGAGTTGCTTAGCCGATACGGACAGAGCGGGCGAGTTTGAAACCCGCCCCTACAGACGACACCACCCGGAAAGCGGCGCGCGGCGACTGATGGTATAAGAGGAGGCTGGCGCGCGGCGCGCATCTTCCTCC
This sequence comes from uncultured Acidobacteriota bacterium, assembly GCA_963737205.1. Classification (GTDB taxonomy): domain Bacteria; phylum Acidobacteriota; class Terriglobia; order Acidiferrales; family UBA7541; genus Palsa-295. The sequence goes on from CAVTRV010000002.1 coordinate 959,027, forward strand.
TGCGATGCAGTTCACCCTGACACATCCCGTGAAGTATCTTCGAGGCGTCGGCCCCACCCGCGCGGCTGCGCTCGCGGAGCGCGGAATCACCACCGTGGGCGACCTTCTGAACTATCTCCCATTCCGCTACGAGGACCGCATCCGCTTTACGCCCATCGCGGAGGCCATTCCGGGTCAGGTGCACACGATCATGGCGGAGGTGGCGGAGGCGGGCAGCGTGGTGCGGTTCGCGCGCGGCCGCGGTCCAATTTTTCACCTGAATCTGCGCGACCGTTCGGGAAATCTGCACGCGCGGTTCTTTCACGGCGCGTACCTGCAGGACCGCTTGAAACCGGGCCAGGTCGTGGTGTTGCACGGAAAAGTGGAAATCGATCCTTACCGCCCCGCGCGGCGCGAAATGGTGAACCCGGAGATCGAACTCTTGGGAAGCATGGACGGCAAGCCTCCGGATTCAACCGAAGTTGGGCGGATCGTGCCGATTTACGAATCCATCGGCGGGCTGAGCTCGCGGATGTTGCGGCGGATCGTCTACCAGATATTTCTGAATTTCGATCTGAACGTACCCGATCCGCTTCCTGCGGCCATTCGCGAACGCTATCGATTCCCCACGCGGCGCGAGGCGCTGCTCTACGCGCACTTCCCGCCGAAAGATGAGGACATGGAGCTTCTGAACAGCTTTCGAAGCCCGGCGCAGGTACGTCTAATCTTCGAGGAGTTTTTTTATTATCAGCTTGCGCTGGGATTGCGGCGGCTTCGCGACCGCAGCCGGCGCGGAATCGCGATGCGCGTCCGCGAAGACAAAATTCGCGACGCGCTGAAACGGATTCTGCCGTTCAAGCCGACCAACGCGCAGAGACGCGTGCTCCTGGACATCGTCGGAGATTTCGAGCGGCCGTACCCGATGCAACGTCTGCTGGAAGGCGACGTGGGAAGCGGAAAAACGATTGTGGCGCTCGAGGCGGCGACAATCGTGATCGAAAACGGCTACCAGGTGGCGCTGATGGCGCCGACGGAAATTCTCGCGGCTCAGCACTACCTTTCGGCGCGGAAGATTTTCGAGCGCGCGGGCTACAAGGTAGAACTGATCGTCAGCGGACAAAAACGCGCGGAAAGAGAAGACGTGCTCGCGCGCGTCCAAAGCGGCGAAGTGCATTTCCTCGTGGGCACGCACGCGCTGATCGAGGACCCGGTACTGTTTTACCGTCTCGGCCTGGCAATCGTGGACGAGCAGCACCGCTTCGGCGTGCTGCAGCGCAAACGGCTGATCGAGAAAGGCGCGTCGCCGCACGTGCTGGTAATGACGGCGACGCCGATCCCGCGCACGCTGGCGCTGACGCTGTACGGAGACCTGGACCTATCGGTGATCGACGAGATGCCGCCGGGCCGCACGCCGATCGACACGCGGTGGACGTCGAACGAACAGCTTCCGGGCGTGTGGGAATTTCTGCGGCGTGAAATCACGCGCGGGCGGCAAGCGTATGTAATTTATCCGGTGGTGGAAGAGTCGAAGCAGGAGCTGAAAGCGGCGACGGCGGAGTACGAGCGCCTGGCGAAAACGATTTTCCCGAAGCTGCGCGTGGGATTGCTGCACGGGCGGATGAAAAATGACGACAAGGACGCCACCATGGAGCGGTTCCGGCGCGGCGAATTGCAGATTCTGGTGGCGACGACGGTGGTGGAGGTCGGCGTCGACGTGCCGAACGCGACCGTGATGGTGATCGAGCACGCGGACCGGTTCGGACTCGCGCAGCTTCACCAGCTTCGCGGGCGCATCGGACGCGGCACCGAGAAATCGCATTGCATCCTGATCGCGCCAAAATCGATCAAAGCCGAGGCGCGCGAACGCATCGAAACCATGGTGGCAACCTCGAACGGATTCGAAATCGCGGAAAAGGACCTGAAGCAGCGCGGCCCGGGAGAATTCTTCGGCACGCGGCAGCACGGTGATGCCGCGTTTTCGTTCGCGCAGCCTTTGCGCGACCATGAAATCCTGGAGCTCGCGCGGCGAGAGGCTTTGGCGCTGGCAGAAAATCCCGCGCAGGCAAACGAAGTGGTGGCGCAGCTCGAATCGCTGAGCCCGGCCTGGCAGAAAAGGTACCAACTGGCCTCCGTGGGATAGGGGCGTTGGATAGGCGTGGAGTAGATCATGCGAGTGATCGCTGGAAAATTCGGCAGCCGGCGGCTGAAGAGTCCCGGCAAATTGCTGATGCGTCCGACGAGCGACCGTTTGCGCGAGACGCTTTTCAACGTGCTGGGTCCGGCGGTGGAAGATTCGCTCTTCGTCGATCTCTACGCCGGAACGGGTGCGATCGGCATCGAAGCAATCAGCCGCGGCGCGCGGGAGACGATTTTTGTAGAGACGCATGCGGCTTCGGCGCGGCTGATTCGGAAAAATCTGGAGTCGCTCGACATCGCCAGCGGAGCGGAGGTAATCGACGGCGACGCCGTGCGCGCGCTGGAACAGATCGCCAAGCGCCATCTGGTGGCCGACTTTATTTTTCTCGACCCGCCCTACGAGGAAACAGAAGAGCAGTTGCGCGTTCTCGAATTCCTCGACGCATCGCACCTGGTGGCGCCGCAGGGATTCGTAATTGTCGAGCACAGCGTGAAGACGGAGCTGCCCGACCGGTTTGACCGGCTGGAACGCACGCGCCTGCTGGAGCAGGGCGACGCGGCACTAAGTTTTTACCGCCTGGCAGCCGCCGCGTAGGGTGGGCGCATCCTAAACTCGTCGGCTATAATGACGACTCATGCAGACCGGAACTAAACGCGCGTTTGAAGAGCCGGTGGACTCGCCCGGAGACTCGATCGTCGAGATGCCGCCGCACGGGCGCTTGCCGCGCCTGGATCTCGGCGTCGACTGGGAGTCGCCGTGGCAGGAATTTCGCACCAGCGTGCGCGATTTTTTCGAGAAGTCGCGAGCGCCGAAGGAAAGCGAGCTGCCGCAAGACTCGCACCTGCGGGTTCACTGGATTCGCGGGCGAAATTCTGGCTGGGCGTTCGCGGCGTCTTCGGCGTGGCACGTGATCGTCGTCGTCTTGCTGATCCTGCCGATTTGGGGTTTTCTGCCGGCGACGGCTCATAATCTCGCGCCGGTACAGATTGAGCTTACGTACATCCCATCGGCGCAGGATTTGCCGCACATCTCTTTGCCTGCGCCAGGTCCAAAGCGCAACGCGCTGCGGACCCCGAAAGTTCCCGCCACCAACCCGGCCGCGCAGCCCGGCGCCGACGCGTTTCACCCGCGACAAACAATCCTCTCGATTCCGGTTCGCGTGACGCATCCGCGACAAACGCTGATTCGGCCCGACGCTCCGCCGCGCCTCCCAAGATCGAGCCTGCGTTGCCCAACATCGTTCAGTGGGCCGCGATCCCGGCCCTGCAAAGACCGCGCTTGGAAATTGCGCCCAGCGCTTCTGCTCCGAAGATGCAGCGCCGCGCCGCGGCGAACGTCGTCGCGCCCGACGTGCCAACTGTGGCGAAGAATTCGGAAGCTTTGAGCGTTGTGTCAGCCGCGGCGGTGACGCCGCAGTTGAAGAAGCCGATGATCCCGGCCTCCACCGCTGTGGCCCAAGCGCACCACGCACGAACGAACGCGGCAGGCGCGGCGCCCGAAGTGGGCGGGACAAACGGTGATCCCAATTTGCGCAGCGTGATTGCGCTCTCCGCCACGCCTGCTCCTCCGGCGCCGGAGGTAAGCGTCCCGGCAGGCAACCTCGCCGCTCGGGTCGCAATTTCGCCAGACGGCAAGCATCCGGGTTCGCCGAATGGAAACGGCGGCAGCGCAAACGGGAACACCGTTGCAGGTACGGGTAGCGGCGGCGGGACAGCCGCATTGCCAGCGGCGGTGAGCGTTAGCGGAGGCAACGCGCACGCCGGGCCCAGCGGAGGAATCGGGCCGGGACAATCGCACACCAAGCTGCTGCTGAAGCCGGCTGGGTCGCTTCCCGACCGGCCGGAGCCCATGACCGCTCGCAAGGGTCCAGCGAATGTTGCGGACCTCGGACCGAATGAGGCTCCGGAAAAAATTCTGTCCGGGAAGGAAGTCTACTCGTTAAACATCAACCTGCCGAACCTGACGAGCTCATCGGGAAGCTGGATTCTGAATTTCGCGCAACTGGACGAGGTTGCTTCGCCGTTCAACAAGCCGAAGGGCACGGTGTCGGGTCCGGTGCCAACGCGGAAGATCGACCCGAAATATCCGCCGGCCGTGATCAAGGAAAACATCGAGGGAGAGGTGGTGCTCTACGCGATCATTCGCGCCGATGGCTCCGTCGATAGCATTCAATTAGTGCGCAAACTCGATCCGCGGCTCGACACGAATGCGATGCAGGCGCTGGCGCAGTGGAAATTCCGTCCGGCGACGCGTGACGGCGCGCCTATAGACATCGAAGCGGTTGTGCACATTCCTTTCCGATATCACCCGCCGCCGGAATAGCTACCGCGGCGCGGCTTTTTGCTGGGCGTTCCGGACTTCGAGAAGCTTCACGAGGGCGTGAACCGTGAAGCTCACGGGCGTTGCGATTCCCAATTCCGCGCCGCGACGCACGACAAGACCGTTCAGCGAATCAATCTCGGTCGGTTTGCCGCGCGCGATATCCATCGCAGTCGACGAAGTGGCGTTGACCATGCTTTCCAGAAACTCGAGGCCCGTTTGCACGAAATTCGTGTCCGGCAGCCGCACGCCGGAGGCCCGCGCGACCGCGACTGTTTCCTCGATGAGACGAGCCATCACTTCGCGGGTGTGCGGCTCGCTGGCCGCGGCGCCATATGTTGTCTGGGCGATTGCGGCTACCGCGTTGCCCGCACAGTTCACCACGAATTTCGACCAAAGGTCGGCTTCAATATCACCGGAAATCCGGCAAGGCACGCCCGCGCCGGTGAAAAGTTCGGCGACGCGCTGGCATCGTTCGGACGGCGGCTCCGTTGCGACGCGCTCCTTGCTCGGCTCGCCGATAGCGAGTTCGCCGCGAGCCGAGTGTTTCACATGACCAGGCTCAGGCAGCGCAACCGCGATGTAAACGACCGCCGGAATCGCGTCGATGCCCGACGCCGCACGGATTCGGTCGACATTGTCGACGCCGTTCTGCAAGCTGACCGTAATCGCGCCCGGCGCGAGATGGGGCTTCAGCGAGCGTGACGCGATTTCCGTGTCCGTCATCTTGACGCAGAAAAGGACGACCTCAGCATTCGCAACCGCACCAAGATCGGTGGAGGCATTCACTCGGACGCGCTCGCGAAACGTGGTGGTATCGAGAAGCAGCCCGTCGCGACGAATCGCTTCCACATGCGCGGGCCGGCCAATCAAGGTGACTTCCACGCCAGCGCGCGCCAGCATCCCGCCGAAATAGGAGCCGACGGCTCCGGCACCCATCACAACGACGCGAGCGTTTGGGGCATTCATGCGAGACGAGTCTCCCTAGGACGCCGACAGCACGTGCAGCAGGCGGCTGATGTGCTCGGAAGTATTGTAAAGGTGCGCGGAGATTCGCAGGGAATTCTCTCGCAGGCTTACGAAGATTTGCGCCGCGCGCAATTTCTCGAGCAGCTCGCGGTTCTTCTCCGGCTTGCGGGCCGAAACGCAGACGTAAGGTCCGCGGCACTCACGCTCGGCCGGCGATGCGAGAACGCAGCGATCGCGCGGCAAGCGCTCGACGATCTCGCCGATGAGCGCGTCGTTGTGTTTTGCGATCGCGGCCGTCCCCACCTTCACCAGCAGATCGAGAGACGCATCCAGCGCGGCCAGATTCGTGAAGCTCGCCGTTTCCGGCGAATCCCAGCGGCGCGCGGCGGTTGTCATGCGCAAATTCTCGAGCGGAAGCGAATGAAAATCGCGGGCACCTTCGAGAGCCTGCCAGTAGAAAGGGCCGCAAACCAGGCGCTCGCGCCACTTCGGCGAGACCCAGAAAAATCCTGTGCCGTACGGGCCCAGCAGCCATTTGTAGGCGCTGCTTACGGCGAAATCGGCGCCGAGGTCGCGAATCGAAAGCGGCGTCGCGGCCGCGCATTGCGACATGTCGAGCAGCAGTGCCGCGTTCGCCGCGTGGCATGCTTGCGCGACGCGGGCCGCGTCGAGCCGAGCGCCGTCGTCGTAGCGTACGAGGCTGGCCGAGACGATGCGGGTTCGCGGGCCGATCTTTTCGATGTAGTCGTCCGCGGAAATGAAGCGGCCGCGCGGACCAATCACGCGCACGCGCAGCTTTCCCGCTTTTTCATAAGGAAGCCACGTGGAGAAGTGTGCCGGGAACTCCCCGCGCGCGACGAGGACTTCATCGCCAGGCTGCCAATCGATGCCGGCGGCGACGTTCGCAAGTCCCGCGCTCGCGCCCGTGGTGATGGCGATTTCATCCGGAGCGGCGCCAATCAGGCTCGCGATCTTTTCGCGAACGCGGTCGGGCAGGTCGAAATACAGCGAGTCGGAAACTCGATGAGGCAGCTTCTTCATTTCAAGCGCCGCGTGGGCGGCGCGGACCGAAGCGAGCGGGAGCGGACCCTGGTTCGCTATGTTCAGGTAAGCGACATCTTCGAAATCGGCAAATTCGGGACGATAGTCCATGGGCTTCGATTATCGCTGAATGTCGGTGGAAGTGTCTTGGGATCGCAGGAGGCGCGGAGAGCCAAATTAGCCTGCCTTGGGCTACGGCTGAAGCCGCAGCCAATCCCAGGAGCTAAAGCCCTCAATTTTGTGAGCGCGAGTTTTCGCATGGCCTGAAGGCCATGCTCCCCAGACTGATTCAAGCTCAGGGTTTGCAAGTACAAACCCTGAAACCCGAGTCCGGGGCTGACACAAACCTTTGTAGGTTGCTCTCGTCAGAAATGGGCGCGCAGCAGGCGGAAGGCGGAGAGGATCAGCAGTTTGCCGGTGCCGCAGTCGATCTCGGCCTTCTCGAGTTCCCAGGTTGCCGGGTGCGGGATGAACACGGCGTTAAGGCCCGCCTGCAACGCCGGATTGATGTCGCTGCGGGGACTGTTTCCCACCATCCAGCCCTGCGATTTGACGATCTTGAATTGCTCGATCATTCGCTCGTAGGTGGAGGCTTCTTTTTCGAGGACGATTTCGACGGCGTCGAAATGCGAGAGCAAACCGGAGCGCTCGATCTTGGCGGCCTGCTCGGCCTGCTCGCCTTTCGTCAACAGAATCAGCCGATGGTGCTTCGAAAGGTAGGCAAGGGTCTCGGGAACGCCGTCGATGATCGGAGGCGGCGTGTTTTCGAGCTCCACCGCCATCCGTTCGATTTCCTTGATGATCTCGCGGCGAGCGGCGTTTCCGGCAAGCTTCAGGTACGTTTCTTCCAGCGAGCGCCGAAAGCTTCGCACACCGTAGCCGTGCTGCCGGATATTGCGGCGTTCGGTCTCGTTCAGGATGTGACGCACATATTCAAGCGTGTAGCCAAGATGCTCGAGCTGCCCGATGAACTTGTCGATCGTCTTCTCGAAGAAGATGTTGTTCTCCCAGAGCGTATCGTCAGCATCGATGAGCAGCGTGTGGCGCGCCATTTAGGAGGCGGATGCCTTCCGTATGCCGGCGGAGAGGCGTTCGAGAATATGGCGCGCGGTTTGCTGCGCTTCGCCGAACTGCGCCAGATATTCCTGGAAGTCGCGATTCAAATCGAGCGCGGTGGTGGCGTCGAGCTTGTTGCGAAGGATCATGTCGCGCAGGTGAACGGGATGCGGCAGAACTGCGTCGTCCCGCAATTCATCGAGCGCCGTATTCGGGTCGTAGTGATACATAAGCCCTCCCATCCGGGCGCGAGTATTCTACCCCTTTGCCAAACGTTTCGGGAAAGGCGTCAGGCCGACGCGGGAAGGAATTCGTAGCGTTCGATGCGGGCGGCCACTCCGCGGCGGCCATTCTGCGGTTCCACTCGAAGCACGCGCGCGTAACATCGAATATGCACGTCGCCCGCGAGGGTGATCTGCTGAGGAAGCGTGAGGACAAACTCAATCGAACTGCCGGTCTCGAGAACTGCCTCGATCAGGAAATACAGGCCGCGAAAGCTCACGTCGCGCGTCTCACCCTGCTTTTCTGTTATGCCCGAACCGGCCGAAAACCGCACCTTGAGGGGAAGCAACATCGAAAAGCGTCGTGCGGCGCGTCGCTCGACTCCGTCTTCCATGGCCCCCTCCGCTAAGCATGTAGTAGTAGCTGCGAAAGGTACCATCGCTCCCGGCAGCGTGCAACGGCTTTTCGCCTTTCTCCCGCAGGGCCGGCCTGTTTTCGCTTGCCCTGCGCCTTCGAGCTTGGTAGTGGATCAATTCGACGTTGCCGCGTTTACGAGGCCTTGAAGCTGGCGCATTGCGACTACCCAATTGTGTGGTGAAGCGCGAAACAGCGTTCGACCGAACCGCTTAGGTCATACCGAAGCACCCCTGTTTGGTCGGTGCAGAATGCAGGAACGCCCGATTTCCCCGGTTCGACCGGCACAGCGGCGATTCGATAGCTCCTTACCACCCCGTCGGCTCCAGGCTCACACTCGGTAAGCGCAATCTCATAACCCGCGTGGTTTTCTGATAGCAGGAACGCGTCGGCATCATAGTCGCCAGCAGCGGGAGCGGCTGGCTTGAGTAACATCAGGCGACAGGCAAACCCTTTGGCGGTGTGCGAAGCGGCGTAATCGTTTTGAAGTGCAACAATCCTGCGGAGCTTCCCAACGGCAACGGCTTCATTGGCCCTGCGACGACTATTCGGGCCATCCAGTGTCGAGAGTTGGAGAAAAGAAAGGGTGAAGATTATCACGACAACCAAGATCACAAGCTTGAGCCAGTGTTTCCTGAGAAAAGGCTTTTGAACGCCGCGGGCGGTCTCTTGCTGGCCTTCAGTCTTTTCCATGGATTCACCCAACAAAGGTTGATGTTAGCTCAAGAGTGAACTCGAGCCCAGAGTTCCACGAGAAAGCCACAGCATAGTTAGACGATAAATCGGATCGAAAGCTAGCTGTTGTCTCGAGTTTTGATTGTTTGACCTTGCTGGTGGCAGTCGATAGGATGTGAATCCTATGGAACGAATGTTCCGCCCGCCGCCGTCCCTCGACTTGAGAAAACACCCGCGCGCGCTGCTGCAAATGCCGGTGCGCATCCGGTGGCACGGAGCGCTGGGAACGCGCCTGGAAACGACGCATACGATCGACGTCTCGCGAGAGGGATTGCTCGTCCAGCGCGCGGAGCCATGCGCCATCGAGGCCCGCATTTGGGTCGTTTTCCCCTACGACCCGAAGGACGGAGCGTCCGTACAGCCGGAAACTCCGGCGACGGTCGTTCGCGTGGACCGCGACACGGCGGGCGGCTTTCGCGTGGCTTTGCGGTTTGATTCGCTGCGCCGCACGCCACGGCCCATCATCAAGGAACGCCGTAAACACCCGCGCGTCCCATTTGCGCTTCCGATTTTCGTGCGGGCGGTGGGAACTCCGTGGCCGGAGGAATCGATGACGCGGGACATTTCGCGCTCGGGCGCGCGGTTCGAGACGTCGCACATTTACACCGCCGGCGACGAAGTCCTCGCGAAAATTACCTGGGGCGACTGGGCGGGGAACGGAGAAATCCGCGGGCGCGTGGTGCGCGTGGAGTCCGTGGAAGATGGCCCCGGCCCCGGTCCCATCTCCGACCCCGATGCCAATATCAGCGCTGTCCTCACCTGCGTCGCCGTCCAGTGGATCCAGCCGGCGAAAGCCTGAGCCCACTCGCCTACTCACTCATGGCTGACGTTTTTCATCGCAGCTTTTTTATTGAAGGGCCGGCCGGGCGGCTGGAAGCGATGCTTTGGACGGTTGCGAGCGCCGATCCGAGTCTCGCGGCGGTCGTGTGCCACCCACATCCCCTTTTCGGCGGCACCATGCACAACAAGGTGGTGTTTCAGGCGGCGAAGGCGATTCATGGCCGCGGCATTCCGGTGCTGCGCTTCAATTTTCGCGGCGCGGGGCTCAGCGAAGGCGTTCACGACAAAGGCCGCGGCGAACGGGACGACGTTCGCGCAGCTCTCGACTATCTCACGCGCGAATTTCCCCGCCGGCCGATTCTGCTCGGCGGCTTCAGCTTCGGCGCGTGGGTGGGCTTGCGCGTCGGATGCCAAGACGCCCGCGTCACCAAACTGATTGGGCTCGGTCTCCCCGTAAATGATTCCGATTTGAGTTACCTGCGCACGCGCGCGAAACCGAAGCTGATCATCCAGGGCGGGAACGACGAGTTTGGGTCGCGCGCGAATGTGGAGGCACTATTCGCCACGATGCCGGAGCCGAAGCACCTCGTGATCGTCGAGGGCGCCGACCACTTCTTCGCGGGAAAACTGGATCAAGTGGCCGCGACGATTGACGCGTGGCTCGACGACGGTTTTGGTAGCGCCGGCGTCCCGCCGGCTCTTTTCTGAAGCGCTAGTCAGACTCTCGATCCTCACTCTCGAATCTCTGGAGTGGGCTGTGACTCACCCTGCTAGCTGCGCGGCTCGAATAGCTTGAGGAATTGGTCGCGGGGAGCGGACTCGACGCCAACGAGCGCGAGATTAGCCTTCACGTGCTCGACGTTGCTCATGCCGACGAGCGCGGTGGTGACGCCAGGCGCCGATCGCGCGAACTGGATGGCCAGCGCGGAATTGCTTTTCAGTCCCAAAGCCTCGCTGATGTAAGGCGGCAGATTTTTCGTCAGCTGGCCCTGCAGAAGCGCCGCGCTGGTGACCAGAGTGACGCCCAGGGCGCGCGCGGCCTGCACGGTGGCCATCGTCTTTCCGTCGACCGTTTGATTCGCGCGCATCAGCGCTTCCGGCATGGCCAGATTGAACGGCAACTGCACGAAACGAAAATGGTGGCCGTCCGGGGCCACTTCGCGCGCAATCGCGACCATGTCGGCGAGCGAAAGGTACCCTGGCGACTTCACATCCTCGCGAAACGCGTTCCAAGTGGCCATGCCATAGGCCGCGATTTTGCCGCTGGCTACGGCGGTTTCGAGGAACGCGAACGCGGCGCGAATCCGCTTCCGAAATTCCTCGTGCGAAAGCTCGGCGAGTTGTGTCTCGGGATTGTGCAGATAAAAAACGTCAATGCACTCGACGCCGAGGTTCCGGCGGCTGCGCTCGATCTGGTCGGCCAGGTAGCCCGGGGCCATGCAGTGGCAGCCCTGCGCGATTTCCTCGGGACGAAAAACGCCGCGTTCGAGAAACTCGCGCGCAAAATATTCGTTCGGATCGTCGGGCATTTCGCCATCCGGCGTGAGGAAACCCGCCTTCGTGCAGACAACGACCTCGTCGCGCGAAAATCCTTGCGAAACCAGCCGCTTCAACGCAGCCCCCACGGAACGCTCGCTGCGCTGAAAGCGATAGTTGATCGCGGTGTCGATCAGATTGAAGCCACCTTCGACCGCAGCAACGACACTGTCGGTATACGCTTGATCGGTGGCGGGATCGGGTTCGCCAAGGTAAGTGCCTGTGCCAACGGAAGAAAGGAAAAGCCCCGCCGGAGTTTCGCGGAAATGCCCGGCCGCAGCGCGTCCAGAAAAGCGCGCCGCGTAGTGGTGCGCGCCCTCACGAGTGGCGTGACCAGCCAGGCGATCTTCGTTCGCTGACGCGGGAGGCGGCATCAAGAACCTCGGCAAAGAATGGCAAAGCTAAAGCGCGGAGTATATCAGAGGAAGGTGAGCGAGCAGATTCGCGGCGCGCCCGACGCCCTTGCATCCTGAATCCGAGCGCCTCAGGCCAATCCCTGATCGCTCATCAGGCGGCGAGCTTCGACGCGCAGCTTCGGCAAGTGCCGCCCGAAAAGGATGCCGCCGATAATCGCGCCGATTCCGCCGACGGCCACGGTCCATGGCGCGCCGACGCGTCCGGCCAGCACGCCGGAAAGCAGCGCCCCCACGGGCACCATTCCCATGAACATCATCGAGTAGATCGCCATGGTCCGTCCGCGCAGCCGATCGGGCACCATCGACTGAATCAGGGTGTTCGCAGAGCCGAGCAGCACCATGGCGCAGAAACCCACCGGAACGAGCAGGGCCACCGATAGCGGAAACACGCGCGAAAACGAGAAGCAGATCAGCGCGGTGCCGAATCCCACTCCCGATATCGCCACCCAGCGCCCGAGTCCCCGAATGTCCGAACGGGCCGCAAGAAGCAAAGCGCCCGTCATGGCTCCTAATCCAGACCCGGCCATCAGGATTCCGAGCGTCCGGGCGTTTCCATGCAAAATTTTCGCCGCGAAAATCGGCATCAGCACAGCGTAAGGTGTGGCCACCAGGCTCACGAGTGCCACCACCAGCAGAATTGACCTGATCGGCGCGGCATCCCAGGCGAAGCGAAATCCTTCGGCAATATGATCGAGGGGCGACGCCACGTGCGCAATCGACCTGCGCTCCACCTTCATCGCCAGCAATCCGGCGATCACCGCAATATAGCTGATGGCATTCAGAAGAAAGCACCAGCCCTCGCCCTTCCAGGCAACGATGATTCCGGCCACCGACGGGCCCACCACTCGCGCGGCGTTGAACATCGAAGAATTCAGCGCGATCGCGTTCATCAAATCTTCGCGGCCCACCATCTCGACGAGGAAAGCCTGGCGCGTGGGAATATCCACGGCGTTCACCATGCCCAGCATCGCAGCAAGCACGATCACTTCCCACACCTTGACGATCCGCATCAGCGTCAGGGCCGCGAGCATCGACGCCAAAATCATCGACGCCGCCTGCGTCACGACGACAACTTTGCGGCGGTCCCAGCGGTCCGCGATCATTCCACCGAGAGGAGCGAGCAGAAACACGGGGATCTGTCCGGCGAATGTGGCGACGCCGAGCAAAAGCGAAGATCCGGTGAGGCGATAAACGAGCCAGCCTTCAGCAACGTTGTCCATCCACGTGCCGATGAGTGAGATTAGCTGGCCGCTGAAAAATAACTGAAAATTGCGGTGCTTCAGAGCGCGAGCCATGTCCACGAAGCTCAAGCGACTCTGGCGGCGTGACCCGGACGTATCTGTTTTCACTTTCTCCGCTATCGACATCTGTTTAATTGTACGACGTGGGCCCGGCTCCGTAGATGCTCGATTCTGACGAAGTTACGTCGATGGGGACGCAGGCGGCGGCGATTCCGGCGCGGCAGGAGCTGCGGGCGTTTGCGCCTCAGGCGGCGCGAGCAGCCGGCTGCACGCGCGCAAGATCCGGCGATAGGGCCAGTCGGATTCGCGAAAGAAGATTTCGCCGTCGCGCGGCTTCGAATAGAACCAGCGCGCCACCAGCGACAAGTGCTCGGGCAATTCGGGCGGCGCGGCCCGCAATCCGTACTCTTTGCGCCGAACCTGTTTCGGAACATTTCCAGCGTCCGGCCCGATTGCGGAGTCGAGGCTCGCGGATTCAGAATTCGCGGAATCGGAGTTCGCGTTCGGTGCTGCGCGCCGAGGTTCCGATGCGGCCGGCTGCGGGTCCAACGCGGCGCGCAAAATGGCCTCCACCGACCGCGGCTCGCTTGCGAGCTCACCGAAACGCAACGGGACCGGCTCGCGGAGAAGGCCTGCGAGAACTGGAAACACGATGACGGTTTTCTCTTCGGCGGCGCGTTGCAAAATTACGGCGTTGAGCTCGTCGATTCGGCGCGCAAGCTCTGGCATGCCGCGCAGGTTGTCGGAGACTTTTTCGATGCGCTTGTGCAGCGCCGATGCGCGCTCGAAGTCGAGAGCCTCGCTGGCGGCTTCGCGCTCGCGCTGGAGCTGGTCCGTGAGAGACTCGCCGGCCGACGCGAGAGCCTCCACCACGCGCGAAACTTCCACGTCGTAGTCCTGTTTCGTGCATCCCGCGAAGCACGGCGCCAGGCACATTTTCATCTCCGAATAAATGCATCCGGGAAACGTGGGGTCGCGGCGAATCTTGATCTGGCAGCGGCGAATCTTGAAAAGATCGAGGAAGCCCTGGGCAAATGCCTCGGCCACGCGGCGCGACGCGAACGGACCGAGATAGAATCCGCCGTCGGCGCGAATGCTGCGCGTAACGTAGCACCGCGGATACTCGTTCCTCAAGTTGACCTTCAGCACGGCCGGCGGCCGGAGCCGCAAGAGCGCGCGATAGCGATGCGGGAAATATTCACGCGCCAGTTCGTAGAGCGTGAGCGTCTGCTCGAACTTTGAGCCTGTGACTCGATAGCGGACGCGGGCGGCAACTTCGCGAAGACTCAAGCGCTTCGAGAGGGCTTCCGGAACTCGCAGCAACCGTTCGGCCGCACGCCGAATGTCCGCCGTGCGCGCGAGATACGGCTTGGCGTTCGGCGCCTTCATTTCAATCAGCAGAACGCCGGGGCGCTCCGGCAACGCAGCGAAGAAGTCCGCGTCGCGCGCGGCATCGAATTCCTGCCCGCAATCGAGTGGCAGCACTCAGCAAGAATACACGGCGCGAAACCACAGATAAACACAGATGAACACTGATGAAGAAAAACCAAAAACCGAGGAGCACTAAGAGCAGGCGGGATCCGGAGTCAACCGCTGAGGTTCACAAGGAACGGGTTTATCTGTGTTTATCTGTGTTCATCTGTGGTTAAGCATAGCTTTTCAGCACCCACGCGGCGATGACGAGGCGCTGGATTTCGCTGGTGCCTTCGTAAATCTCGGTGATGCGCGCGTCGCGGTAGGCTCGCTCGACAGGATATTCGCGGCTGTACCCGTAGCCGCCGTGAATCTGAATCGCCTTATGCGTGACGCGCGTGGCCATCTCGCTCGCAAAAAGCTTCGCAATCGAGGCTTCCATGGTGAACCGCGCGCCGGAGTCCTGCTTCCATGCAGCGCGACGCGCGAGCAAACGGGCTGCGTCAATTTCCGTGGACATATCCGCGAGCATGAATTGAATTGCCTGAAAATCCGCGATGGGGTGCCCAAATGCCTGGCGCTGCTGCGCGTAGGAAAGCGCCGCCTCGAACGCGCCCTGCGCGATGCCGGTGGCTTGCGCCGCAATTCCGATGCGGCCGCCGTCGAGCGTCGAGAGCGCCACTTTGTACCCCTCGCCCTCCTGCCCGATGCGATTTGCGAGCGGAACTTCGCAGTCCGCGAACGAAAGTTCCGTGCAGGCGGTGCCGTGGATGCCAAGTTTCTTTTCTTCCTTGCCCACAGCGAATCCCGGCGTGCCTTTCTCGACGACCAGCGCCGTGATTCCCTTCTCGCCTTTTTCCGGCTGCGTGTTGACGTACACGATCGCGGCGTCGGCCGCGCCGCCGTTGGTGATCCACGCTTTCGTGCCGTTCACTATGTAACGGTCGCCCTTGCGCACAGCCTTCGTGGCCAGCGCCGCGGCATTCGAGCCCGCCTGCGGCTCGGTGAGCGCGTAGCATCCGATTTTCTCGCCGCGCGCGAACGGCTCGAGAAATTTCTTCTTCTGCTCTTCCGTACCAAACCGATGAACTGGGTCGCAGTAGAGCGAATTCTGCACGGACAGGATCACGCCCGTCGAAGCGCAAACGCGCGAAATTTCTTCCACTACAATCTCGTAACAGACGTGGTCCATGCCCGCGCCGCCGTGCTCTTCGGGCATGGCGATGCCCGTCAGGCCAAGCTCCGCAGCCTTCTTGAAGGTGTCGCGCGGAAAGCGGCCCGTTTCGTCGATTTCCTTCGCCAGCGGCTTCACCTCCGCTTCGGCGAATTCGCGCACGCTGCGCTGCAAAAGCTGCTGCTCTTCTGTGAGTTGAAGGTTCAAACGGGACTCTTCGGCAATGAAGATGAAATCTTAGGCTGCAGCGCAGAAATATGGAAGCAGAAATCCCGGAGCAGATCGTTCCTTATGTATGGGCTGGAGTAGGCGCCGGAGCCACGGGGGAGTCAGTTTCGCTCTCGCGCGGCAGCAGGCAGACACGAAAATCGCCGAAGTCCTCGTCGATGATATTCGAATAGATGACGAAGAGGCCGGCGGCGGCATCCAAAGCGATGGCGAATAGAAATCGTACAGCGGCCTGAAGCGACGGAACACGATCGAACAGACCGATCATCACCCCGATGGGAATGGTGGCCGCGAAAGTAGCGATCATCCGATAAAGAAACGTTCGCCATGAGTACGTCCACCAAACGCGGAGCGCGCGGGGAAGAGTGGAATCCAGCTGTTGCGCATCTGCGCCGCCATGATTCGTCAGCAACGCGACGCGGAAATGGCGAAATTTCTTCCCGAGGATGTAATCCATTACGAACAGCCCAATGATATAGGGCAAAACAAAATTGTCGTACTTGAGGATGGGGCCGGCCACGGAGGCTGGAATGTGCGAGTTCTCGTACCCGAGCTTCACAGTGAAGTTGACTGCAATCGTAACGATGATCGCGATCAGATAGGTCGGCCAGAAGAAAGCCCACCAGATACGGAGGCCGTGTCCAAAACTCGGCTGGATATAGTTGCTCAGTGCTGCCGGAGCCGGGATGAAGGGCGGTGAGGATTCAAACATGGAAGGCGGCCCAGGCATCGGAATTGGCGAGGATTCTGCTCCCACCATATCCGTGGAGTCAAGTGGCACGAGTTCAAATCAGGGCAGCACGTTAAGCGAGGGCCTTGCGCAGCTTTTCGTACGTAGTCGCCAGATCTTCGGGCTCGACGCGCGTTTCCCCGACCACGGTCATGAAGTTAGAATCGCCGGACCAGCGCGGCAGCACGTGCAGATGCAAATGGCCCGTCACTCCGGCGCCGGCCGCGCGGCCTAGATTCATCCCGAGGTTGTAGCCTTCGGGATGGTATGTCTTTTCCAGCGCGACTTTCACGCGCTGCGCGAACCGCATCATTTCGGAAAGCACTTCGGGATCAGCGGCAGCCAAATCGGCCACATGCGCGTAGGGAACCACCATTACGTGACCAGTGGTATAGGGATATCGATTCAGAATGATGTAGTTTTTTGTCCCGCGGAAAACGACAAGCATCTTCGCGTCATCATTCGCGGCGATCGCGTCGCAGAAGATGCAGCGATCATCCTTTGTGGCGTCGGCGATGTACTGGTATCGCCACGGCGTCCAAAGATAATCCATCCCTGCTCAGCTCTGGGGGCCGGAGTCGGTGTGGCCCGCGGCGGCGCCCGCCGAGCGCGGGTTGTTTACGTAGTCCTTCAGTTCTTTGCTCGGCTTGAAGAACGGGATCTTCTTCGGAGGGACTTCCACCTTCGCGCCTGTCTTGGGGTTGCGACCCGTGCGGCCGCGGCGCTGGCGCGTGCGGAAACTGCCGAAGCCGCGAATCTCAATTTTGTCGTCGGCCTGTAGAGCCGTGATGATGCTCTCGAAAATGGTTTCGACAACGGCCTCGGATTCCTTCCGGGGCAATTCGGTCACACGCGTGACTTCCTCGACGAGTTCCGCCTTCGTCATGGTGTGGTCTTTGTTTTGGTGCTCTCCGGCAACTTCCGCCATGGGAAGAGAGCCTCCTTCTCAGGATGTCGTTCTAAATGGCCCGTTTGCGGACCGAGGGCGTGTACCGCACCACCTTTGCATATCACCAATCTACCGTAAGGTAAACGACTTTCCTGCTGGGAAGGTCTAGCGCGCGGCGACGCCCCAGCGCCCCGCGAAAATCGGCTTACGAAGACTGTCGCTTGGCCAGAATGGCGTCGCCAATCGTAGCGTTGGGCGATGACTTCGCTGAGCGGAACGTCTCCACTTCCTGCCGCTCCACTTGCTTCTGGGCTCCGCGATAGCTCAGGCTGATCTTGCGCTGCTCGGGCTCGAGGCGGATGACCTTGAAATCGTACTCCTGGCCTAGCGTTAGGGCAGAAGCCACGCGAGCGCCTCGCGGTCCCTTTTCCTTTTCGCGGTCGCCTTTCGGACGCCGTTCCTCAATTTCGGAAATATGGCAAAGCCCCTCGATGCCGTCCGCCAACGTCACGAATGCGCCAAAGTCGGTGGTGCGCGAGACTTTCCCCTTGATCACGTCGTTGATCTTGTGCTCCGCGAACCAGTTGGCCCAGATGTCCTTCACCTGCTTGATGCCCAGCGACAGCCGCCGGTTCTGGGAATCCACCTTGAGCACTTTCGCTTCGACGCTCTCACCCTTCTTGAATTTCTCGCTCGGGTGCTTGATGCGCTCCGTCCAACTCACGTCGCTGATGTGAATCAGGCCTTCCATTCCCTCTTCGATTTCGACGAACGCGCCGAAATCCGCCAGGTTGCGGATGCGGCCCGTGACAATCGATCCCACCGGGTACTTCTCGGCCGCGGCGCTCCACGGATCGGGCAACGTCTGCTTCAGGCCGAGCGATATGCGGCGCTGGTCGGTCTTCACGTCGAGCACCACGACCTCGACTTCGTCGCCGACCTTCACGATCTTCGACGGATGTTTCATGCGCTTCGACCAGCTCATCTCGCTGACGTGCACCAGGCCTTCGACGCCCGACTCAACCTGCACGAAAGCGCCGTAGTCGGTGACGCCGACAATCTTGCCCTTCACGCGCGTTCCCACCGGGAAGCGTTCCGGCACGGTGCTCCACGGATCGGGCATGAGTTGCTTGCGGCCCAGCGAGATGCGCTGCTTTTCCTTATCAAACTTCAGAATCTGAACCTGTATCTCTTCGCCCGGCTGCACCACCGAAGAGGGATGCGGCACGCGGCCCCAAACCAGGTCGCTGACGTGAAGCAGACCGTCCATTCCGCCCAAGTCGACGAAAACTCCATAGTCCGTGATGTTTTTCACTTTGCCGGTTACGACGGAACCTTCCGCCAGCGTCGCTGCAAGCGCCTCACGGCTCGCAGTCTGCTCTTCCTCGAGGATCACGCGGTGGCTTACGACCACGTTCCCGCGCTTGCGATTCAGCTTCAGCACGCGGACTTGGATGTCGCGGTCCTTCCAGCCTTCCAGATCGTGTACCGGGCGCAATTCGATCTGCGACGCGGGCAAAAATGCGCGCACGCCGATGTCGACCACCAAGCCGCCCTTGATTCGCTCCGTGATCTTGCCCGTGATGTTGGCGTGGTCGCGGTAGGATTTCTCGATGCGTTCCCACACGCGGCGCCGGTGGGCGCGCACATGCGACAGCAGAACGTACCCGTCCTTCTGCTCGTGCAGGCGCTCCACTTCAATCGTTTGGCCTTCGCCGAACTCGATCGGGCTGCCTGAATCGAGAAATTCCTGCGCGGGCACAAGCCCTTCGAATTTGCCGCCCACGTCGACCACCACGCCCGCATCCGTCACTGCCAGCACGCGCCCATCGAAAATTTCACCCTCGGCCGCAACCGCTTGCGGCGCAGAGAAATGGTCCATCAACTGATCCATCGTCTCGGATTCGGACGGATCAGATGGATTGTCACCATCCTTGGCAGAGGACTGAGGCGCTTCCGCCGGTGCGGGAGACGGCACGGGAGTCTGGGCGGCAGCTTGGACAGCTGATTCGACAGTTGATTGAGCGGGGGCCGATTCGTCGGCGCCAGCCGATGATGCGTCTTCTTCTTCGGTGGACGCGTTCACGGGAGCGGCTGCGAGTTCCGGCGCGCGCGCGACGGCTGTGGCGGCGCCACTGGCCGATTGCGACTGTCCGCTGGCGAGCATGGTTTCACCTGTAAGATTCTCTGCGGGTGAATCCGGGCCGGCGGGGTCGAGCGCGGAAGATTGGCGATTTTCGTCGTGTTCGGGTGACATGGAGAGCGGCCTCCGTGCGAATGCGTACCCTGTTTTCCGAGTATACGACCTCGGGACTCCACCCAATCTGGGGCTAGAGCATGAAGGGGATAAGCGCCCGCGCTCGACGCCGTATCGTGAAAGATGATACGCGCCCGCTTTGCACGTTGTCAACAAAACCGTCGAGCAGCTAATTCAGCGGAGATTCACCGGATATTACGATTTGGTTGCGGTTGCGTTCAGATAAGAAGAACGCCGCGAAACAGGCCGCTTGGTGTTATGCGCGGAAGCGGCTGATGTTGCGAATTTCCTTGCGATAGTCGGGCGCGGACATCTCAATCGTGCGGCACATTTCGTACAGGCGCGAACGGATGCGCTTGCCGACGCGATCCGTAAGCGAATCTTCGATCGTGGGCGCGCGCATTCCCGCCACGCGAGCGGGAACCGCGGAAATCGTGGCGTTCACGGCCGAATCGGAGTCGAGGAAATTGGTGGTAAGCAGCGTCACGCGTTTTTCGTTGTACCGAGTATTCAGGATGTGGCCGACCGTTTCGAGCGCCCACATCGACGGCTTGCTCGACCCAACATCATCCAGCACCAGCACTTCGGTTTTCAGCACGGGCTCGAGGACGCTCATCTCGGTGGACTGGCTCTCGGCGTTGTAGCTGTCCTGAATCTGCTTGAGAAGCTCGCGATAGTCGTAGAACAATCCGGAATGCCCGCGCAGGACCACTTCCTTCAGGGCCGCGACCGCGAGGTGCGTCTTCCCCACTCCGCATGGCCCCATCAGCAACAAGCCGTGCTCGCTGCTTGCGGGAAATTCAGCCGCGAAGCGCTCGACGACGAGCTTCGCCTGCGTGAGGGCGCGGTTCCAGGCGAGAAGCTGCTCGGGAGAAACGCCTTCGATCTCGTTGTCCGTCTCGTAGTTCGCGAAGTCGCAGTGACGATAGCGCTCGGGAACGCGCGCGCGCGCGAGGGCGCGGTCCGTCCGGTCACCCGAAGTGCAATCGCAGGGAACCGCCCAAACCATTTTCGGCTCGCCGATGACGGCGCCCTGCCGCCCGGTTTCCGCCGATGCCAGCACCTGAGCGCCTTCCGTCGTCCGCTCGACGACTTTCCAGCCGCTGCCTCCGCAAGTGGGACAATCCTGCCGCGCCATGCTGGAAGAATATGCGCGCCAGCAGTCGAGCGCAAGCATACGCACGCTGTGGAAGTTCACTCGCCTGTGGAAACCTACCGAGGTAAAACTGGAGACGTCCTGAGCTTGGCTTGGCGCACTCCGATTGGTTCCCGAATCAAATCTTGAAGCAGAAATTCCCGCGGTGTTCAGGCGCGGCCGAGCTGGCGCGCACGGCGAAAAAATGCCACCGCAACAAGAACCGCAGCGATCAAGAAATACATGGCGGCGTAGCGCGAAGTGAGACGACCGCCAGCCCTGCCGGTGAAATCAAGTCCGGGGACGCGGTTGAGCGGTCCGACGTACCACAGTGTGGTGTAGAACCCTTCGAAGAATTTGCTCGTGCCGCTCCAAACCCCCAATGCCAATGCGAGTGACGCAATAAAGAGCACGCCCGCGCTCCATGCGAGCAAACCAGCGCGCTGGCCTGCGATCGCCATGCGGATGGCGGCGCCCATTCCGGTGAGCGCGGCCACCAGCGCGGCAGCGATCCAGGCGGCGGGGAGTTGGCGTGTGAGAATGCGCGGACAGGAAAAAATCAATTGCGATGTACCGAATCGTGCCTCGCGCGTGCCGAGCGCAGACCAAATCAGCACCGGCCAAATCCAGGCGGCGGCGAGCAACGGCCCACGCGAAACTTGAAGCGGCGCGGCAAGTTGCGCGATCAGGAGTCCCGTAGCAACGGCGTACCACCACCAGTGACTGCCCTTGAGCGCGAGCCGCAGCTCAGCGGCCACGAGAACGATGAAACTCGAATGCCGCGCTTGAGAAGCAAGCGGCGTGAGACGGGTGGGCGCCGCGGTGCGAGGGAGCATCTGAGCGCGTCCCTGATCCGCGCTCTCCCCGGCCGTGGGTTCTTTCGGCTGTGATTTCGCGCGGAGGAAACCGCGCGATCTGGCGGGATCGAAACGATCGAAAAAAAGGGCGCCACACAACGGAATCGCAATCGCCACCGCCACCCACATCAGCCGCAAGAGCAGCGCTGAGGCAGTCCAATCCAACCCGTTCCAGTGAAAGCCGGGAGCCACCTTCACCGGCTCATTGATGACGGTGAGTTCGAAATCACCTTTGTATCCTGGGATACCTGCGCGCGCGGCAGCCATCATGCTTTGAGTCACGCTCCAGAAACCGAACGGGTCGAGTTGAGGGGTCTTCGTAACCTCCGGCAGGGCGATCCCGAAGGACCACAGGAAGAACCAGAGCACGTTCCCGAACCCACCGCGGAGAAACGGAAGCGTTTCGAACAGCAAGGCCATCGCGGCGGTGATCGCCATCGCGGGAAGTGTCAGAAGCAGAAACGGCGAGAGAAGCGACCACACATGGAAGGTGCGATCCTCGGCCGCAAGAAACTGCATGGCGAAAGCCGCGAGAGCGAGCACAACCACGATGGACGCGAGCACAAGGAAATTGCTGAGAACCTTTCCGAAGAGATAAGACACCTTAGTCAACGGAGTCGCGGCGAGGATGTCGCCGACTCGGGTTTGCCGGTCGCGGTCGATCGCATTCTTCACGATGTAGAAGCCGACGAGAGACACGAAGGTGGTGGTCACCAAAGCCATCATCGTTCCGATCCACGCAGACGTGTACAGCCCACGGTAGCCGCTGAGCCGGATCATTACGCGCCCCGTCGCCGCGGCGTATCCCAGATAGACGGCAAACAGGAGGGTGACGAGGTAGCTGTAGCGCCGGACGCGCTCGAGAAAATCGGCGCGGGCTATCGCGTAGATGACGCCAGGGGATCTCATGCGCCGATCCCAGTGGAGCCCGCGTCGCGGTGGGAGGCGAGCGCCGCGAGATAGGCGTCTTCGAGCGAGGGTTCGACGGTACGAGCGCCCGGCGCCGGCGCCATATCCGCAACGACGCGCGCATGCACGCCATCGTTGCGGTGGGCCGTGTTGCTGACGAGGTGGCGCTGGCGAAGTGCAGGGAGTTCGCCGCTCGCGACGACGACCTCCCACACTTTTCCGTTCACCCGTGCCAGCAAGGCTTCGGGAGCGCCATGCGCGACGAGCCGCCCACCAGCAATCAACGCGATGTCGGTGGCAACGGCTTCGACGTCGGAGACGATGTGGGTGGAAAGAACCACGATTCGTTCGCCCGAAAGTTCGGAGAGCAGATTGCGGAATCGCACGCGCTCTTCGGGGTCCAGGCCGGCGGTAGGCTCGTCCACGATCAGGAGCTTCGGATCGTTGAGCAGCGCCTGCGCGATGCCGACCCGCTGCCGCATGCCCCCGGAGAATCCTCCGAGCGGCCGCCGCGCGACACCGGCAAGATTCACGAGCTCGAGCAGTTCAGCAACGCGCTTTCGCGCGCTCGCCGCGCCGAGGCCTTTTACGGCGGCCAGATATTCGAGAAACTCCGCCGCGCTCAGGTTGGGATAAACGCCGAAGTCCTGGGGGAGATATCCGAGGACGGCTCGCAGGGCGTCTGGATCGCGTGCGATGTCCGTGCCGTTCCACAGGGCTCGTCCCGCGGTTGGCTGCGTGATCGTGGCCAAGATGCGCATGAGGGTGGACTTCCCTGCGCCATTCGGACCGAGCAAGCCCAGAACTCCGGGACCCATCTCCAACTGAAAATCGCGCAACGCTCGCAGGTTTCCACGATAGGTCTTGCTGAGGTTTTCAATTTGCAGTTGCATGAGCGTTGAAAATCATTATTTCCATCCTGAAACAAATTGGGAGAGATTCTAGCATCTCGACACTTGGACTCGTCGTATCTCATTCAGTCATTAGCGCCCCTTCTCCACGCTGTGCCTGTGCTGGCAGGCCACTCGTTGGCTCTCGTTGACTTGCTCATTGTGTGACTCTAACATGACCGAAATGCAAGACTCCGCCTCCCTCATCGGGCAAAGCATTTCCCACTACCGCATCGTGGAAAAGCTCGGTGCCGGCGGGATGGGCGTCGTCTATAAAGCCGAAGATCTGAAACTTCACCGTTTCGTCGCTCTCAAATTTCTGCCGGATGATGTTGCCAACAACCGCACGGCAATGTCCCGGTTCCAACGCGAAGCGCAGACTGCCTCCTCCCTGAATCATCCGAACATCTGCACGATCCACGAAATTGACGAAGAGAACGGCAGAACTTTCATCGTCATGGAGTTTCTCGAAGGCAAGACGCTGCGGCAGCTCATTTCCAAGCGACCCATGCTTATCGAATCCTTGCTCCCGCTCGCGGAAGAGATCGTGGGCGGTCTGAACGCAGCGCACACGAAAGACATCCTTCACCGCGACCTGAAGACAGCCAACATTTTTGTGACCAAAGCCGGACACGCCAAGATCCTTGATTTCGGACTCGCGAAATTGGTGAGCGCCCCCGCTGCCGGCAACAGCAACTCCACTGAATCGATCGGTTACGCAGACGGTCTCACGCGTACGGGTGACGTGGTGGGCACGGTGGCGTACATGTCTCCGGAGCAGCTGCGCGGGCTGGAACTCGACGCGCGTTCGGACCTATTTTCTGCGGGAACAGTGCTGTACGAGATGGCGACCGGCACAAGCCCATTTCCGGGCGCCACTTCGGCAATTATGTGCCAGTCCATCTTGAGCGGCTCGCCCACGCCGGCTTCGGAATTGAATCCGGAAGTGCCGCTCAAGCTCGAGGAAATCATTGAAAAGGCGCTGGAGAAAGACCGCGACGTCCGTTACCAGACAGCGTCCGATCTCCGAGCCGACCTCGTGCGCCTTCGGCGTGACATCGCGAGCTCCGGCGCGCATTCGGGAGCATCCGCTGTGCGGACTCCAAGCCGAACCTCACAGGTCGAAAAAAACTCCCGGCGCAGGTGGCTCTTCTTCGCAGGCGCTTTGCTTCTCGCCGCCATGTTGGGAGCAGGTGGCTTTGCGTACCTCCACGAGCGACTTGCACGGCCGCCTGCAGGGTCACCCATAATCGTCCCGGTTACTTCGTTCCCAGGTTCCGAGACGTCGCCCGCTTTTTCGCCCGACGGGAGTCAAATCGCTTTTGCTGCGGACGAGGCCAGTGGAGGAAAAGGCACGGACTTCGATCTCTACGTCAAGGCAATCGGCTCGGAGGAAGCCCTGCGAATCACCAAGAAGCCCGCCGAATGGATCGTGCCCGCCTACTCTCCCGACGGTCATGTGATCGCGTTCGTCCGAAAGTCGAATACGGCCGGGGAGAGCGGACTCTTCGAGGTGCCGCCCGTCGGCGGAGTTGAACGAAAACTGCTGCCGGCCACGTTCTCCTATCAACCGCCCATGTCGTTGAGTTGGTCGCCGGACGGCAAGGCTCTCACCTTCGCGGACGGCGAAGGACGCATGCTGCTTTTCAATCATGAAACGGGCGATACAAAAACTCTGCCGGTGCCGGCGGGTTGCGCATCGGGCTGGTCGCCGGTCCTCTCGCCGAACGGGAAGAAACTGGCCTTTCTCTGCTACACACCGCAAGAAACGATGCTGATCTATACAGCGAATGCGGATGCCAGCGAACCTCGGCTTGTTCAAGACAAGTACGTCGGTGTCGACGCGATCTCCTGGTCGGACGACACCCACCTCTTATTTAAGAGGGGCCCACTGTGCGAACTCGACGTTGAGACGCGCCAGGTCACACACCTGTCCTTCATCGGCGACGCTACCCAACCGGTCGTTGCACTCGGCCATCATCGGCTTGCGTTCGTCCGGGGATACTCTGAGGCCAACATTTGGGGCCAGGAACTCCCACGAACCCCGAGTAAGAAGCCGCGCATTCTTGTTGCTTCCACGGGAGGCCAAGGGGCGCCGCAGATATCTCCCGACGGCCGGAAAATCGCGTTTGAATCCTCACGGAGTGGTTTAGCGCAAGTGTGGATATCGGATTTCGACGGTCAGCACGCACAACAGGTCAGTCACCTGACTGAGGGGAATGCCGGCGAGCAACAATGGTCACCCGACGGGCATCTGCTGGCGTTCGATGCTTGGACGGCGGGCGAGGTGAGCCTGTTTCTGGTCGATCCCGACGGCGGTGTACCACGGAAGCTACAAACCAACATTCGGGAAGCGTTCATGCCTCAGTGGTCCAGAGACGGAAATTGGATTTATTTTACGTCCGGCGAGGCGGGCAAGCTTGGGATCTACAAAGTACCATCGCGGGGAGGCGATGCGATCCGCGTCATCGCCAGCAACTCATTCGCGAGCGGACAAGAATCATTTGACGGAAAGGCACTCTACTTCGCCGTCGGGGAAGTGGAGTCGAAAATTCAGTATGCAAGTCCTGACGGAAGGGACCCCAGGCCATTGGACGGGCTGCCGACTCTCAAATTCGCAGTAGACTGGACCGTGGGCCGCGACGGCATTTTCTTTGTGGATAGCAACCCGGACAAGCCGGCGGTAATGTTCTTCGATTTCGCAACAAAGAAAATATCGTTTATCGCTTGGCTCGGGAGACTTACTGCGCACTGGGCAGGAATCTGCGTCTCCAAGGACGGAAAGTGGCTCGTGTACTCCCAGGTCGACAACATTTCGAGCGATATTATGATGGTCGAAAACTTCCGCTAGCTTCTCCATTTGCTCCATTACCCCGTGGGCCTCGATGCCACCGGCAGGCGAACTCGTCATATCTCATTCGGTCCTTGCCGGAATTCCGATATACTCCGCCGGTCACACACAGTCCAACGAAAACACTCAAGTGGCCGCAGCCATTCCGAGCTCGATCACGCCCGCCACGGCCCATCTAGGGGACCGCACGCATCGTCATATTGCCTTGCGGCTGTTGCCGTTTCTTTTCATTCTTTACATTGCGAATTATCTGGACCGCACCGGCGTGGCATATGCCGCGATCGGGATGTCGCGCGACCTTGGATTCAGCGACCGCGTATTTGGACTGGGAGCAGGAATTTCCTTCATCAGCTATGTGGCCTTGCAGATCCCGGGCGCGTTGCTATTCGGGACCGCCGCGAATTCTCCGCGAACGCCGTGCCGGCGCAGAGGCTCCTGCAGTATACTTTCGCCGTTTGCGCGGCTGGATTCTTACGAGGGATGCATACATCATGAAGCGAATTTCGCGAGTTGTGTATTGGGGGCAGGCTGTCGCCTGCATGCTGGCGTTAACTTTGAGCGCGGCGGCGCAGGTCAAACCCGATTTCTATGCCGGCCTTAAGTGGCGCAACGTCGGGCCTTTCCACGGTGGCCGCATCTCCTCCGTCACTGGCGTTATCGGCCAGGCCGGCGTGTTCTACATGGGGACTCCCCAAGGAGGCATCTGGAAAACCACCAGCGCCGGCATCACCTGGTTTCCCATCTTCGACCAGGAGACGAGCGTGGACAGCGTCGGCGCAATCCAGGTCGCTCCCTCCAATCCTGATATCGTTTATGCAGGCGCAGGAGATCCCATCGGCGGCAGTCTCGGCAACGGCATGTGGAAGTCCACCGATGCCGGCAAGACCTGGCAACACATCGGCCTGGAGAACACCGTGAAGATCGACAGCATCCTGGTCGATCCCAACGATCCCAACCTCGTGATCGCCTCCGCCCTCGGCGATGCCACCCACGACGGCGGCGGTATCTACCGTTCCACTGATGGCGGTAACAGTTGGACGAATGTCCTCAAGAGGCCCGATGGCTACGACGGCACCCGCGAAGTGGAGTACGCATATGACGACCCTAGCGTCATGCTGGCCGACACGCAAGGCACGGGGGGCGGCTTCTTCAGCGGCACTGGGCCCCGGCCTCAGGCCAAGCCGCCGCTGGTTTTCAAATCGACCGACGGGGGCCAGACCTGGACCGAGCTCAAGATTCCACCTTTTCCGGGCCGTGTCGGCGTGGCGATAGCGATGCACACCAGTGGCCAGCGCATGTACATCGTTGGCAACAATATCGAAGACGGCTCGGGACTGTTCCGCTCGGACGACGGCGGTGCCACTTGGCAGCACATGGCAGGCAAAGACACACGCATTAGCAACGGCCAGGGCTCCTATAGTTGCGGCGTCTTTGTGGACTCTCAGAACCCGGACATCCTCTACACCGTCAGCACCGCGATGTACCGTTCCACCGATGGCGGCGTCACCTTCCACGCCTTCAAGGGCGCACCCGGCGGAGAGGACTACCACAAGCTCTGGATCGATCCCACGAACGGCAAGCGCATGGTGATCGGCGCCGACCAGGGCGCAACGGTCAGCCTCGACGGCGGCGACACATGGAGCCTCTGGTATAACCAGACGATCGGCCAGGTCTACCACGTCAATACCGACAGCCAGTATCCCTACTGGATCGTGACTTCGCAGCAGGATACCGGCGCGGTGATGGTCGCCAGCCGCAGCGATTGGGGCCAGATCGACTTTACTGACTGGAGCCCGGTGCCCTCCTCTGAGTTCGGCGTCATTACACCCGATCCCGAGAATCCCCACATTCTCTACGCGGTCGGCTATGGCCCCGGTGGCGGCGGGAACGGCCTGGTCAAAATCAATATGTCCACCGGGCAGTGGCAGAACGTCGCGGTCAACTTCGGCGCCGACGCCACAAAATACCGCGCGGGTCGCGACTTCCAGAAGAAGTTCGACAGCGCCTTCGACCCCAGCACCCTTTACGTTGCCTATCAGTGCCTGGTGGTGTCGCGCGACGGCGCCCATTCCTGGAAGGCCTTCAGCCCCGACCTCACCACCGCCAAGGGCGCGCCATCGATACCCTGCGGGACGCCGGTGCCGCCCTCGCCTCCACAGCCGCCGCAGGCGCAAGGCCAGCAGCCCACCTTCACGCCGCCTCCGCCAGCCATAAGCGACTTCTCCATTTCTACGGTCAAGCGAGGTGTGGTCTGGACCGTCAGCACGAACGGCCAGATCTACAAGACCGTCGACGGTGGCAAACACTGGGACAACGTCAGCAACGTGAGCGACCTGCCGCCGAACACCAACCTCAACACCATCGAGGCCGGTGATGACGTCAATACTGCCTACGTCACGGGCCGCATCGGCGGCCAGCGCGGCCCCGCTGCCGCCGCACCCACCAATCAGGACATGGACCTGCCTTTAATCTGGCGCACCACCGACGGTGGCAAGACTTGGACCAGCATCGTCAATGGCCTGCCTCGCGACGAGCGCACCGGGAGTTGGGTGAACATTCTTCGTGCCGATCCCACGCAGTCCGGTCTGCTCTTTGCCGGCACTGAAACGACCGTCTACGTCAGCTTCGATAACGGCGATCACTGGCAATCGCTGCGCCAGAATCTGCCCACCACTTCGATCCGCGATCTCACCATTCACACCGATCACAACCAGAACGATCTGGTCATCGGCACTTACGGTCGCGGCCTCTGGATTCTCGACGACATGACTCCGTTGCGCCGGATCGCCGCTGATGCCAAGGTCATCAGTTCTGCCTCCGCCTATCTCTTTGAACCACAAGAGGCCATCCGCGCCCGTATTAACAGCAACTGGGATCAGCCCTTCTCCGTCGAAGTGCCCCATGCACCAAATCCACCGTATGGCGCTATCGTGGATTATTACCTCAGCCACCAACTCAATGCTCCCATTCAGCTCCAGGTCTTCGACTCGCACGACAATCTCGTGCGCACCATGTCGAGCACATTGCCGCCGCCCATCGAGGGCGAAGATTATCCGCGGTACTGGCTCGCTTCGCCCGAGTCGCTCGCTCTCAGCACCGATGTCGGCTTGAACCGCGTCAACTGGAACCTGCTCTATGATGACCCGCCCGCCTTCCGTCACGACCTGGAAAACCAGATGAACGCGGTGGCAGGCGCCACCACACCTGGTCCGCATGGGCCGCAGGTGATTCCGGGCGTTTACACTCTCAAGCTCACCGTCGACGGCCAAGTCTACACGCGTCACGTAACAGTCATGAATGACCCGCGCGTTGGCGAGAACCCTAAGCTCATGGCCGAGCTGCGCGCCCAGAACCAGCTAACGCTGCTCGCGTATCGCGGCATGCAGCAGAGCTATGATGGCAAACAGGAAGTGGACGCGGTCAAGGCGCAGCTTGCTTCCCTGATGAAGAGCAGCCTGCCCGACGATGTTGCCGCGCAGGCCAAGACGCTCGATAGCAACCTAGCGAAGATCGGCGGCGTGATGCCGCCGCCAGGGTCCTTCTTCCGCCGCCCCACTCCCAAGCCCGACGAACTCCATTCCTTCCTCATGCTGAACGACGACTACAACACCATGGTCAGCATGATGCAGGTGGGCCTCGACATGGCTCCCACTCCCACCCAAATCGACACTTGGGTGAGCGACTGCAATAACTACAACCGCACCGTGGACGCTTGGAAGGCGACGCAGAAGGATATCGCCGACTTCAACACTGTCCTGGCCAAAAACCACCTGCAGGAACTCACCGTCGCGCCCACAAAGCTCACCGATGCTACGTGCAGCTTTAAGCCGGGCTCGAACTAAGCACACTTGGGGAGGCCCAGCGCGGGCTTGATTCGCCGGAGCGACCGAAGGTCACCGCAGTTGTTGACGTAGAAATTCATTTGTCCGCTCGTGGGCGAGTGCTGCAGCCTCAGCGTTGTAATGCGCCCCACCATGCCGAGAGAAGGCATGATTCTGACCCGGATAGCTGTAGACTGTCGCGTTCGGTTTCCTCGCAAGCGCCGTCTTGATCTC
The DNA here is from genome assembly GCA_963737205.1 of uncultured Acidobacteriota bacterium. Classification (GTDB taxonomy): domain Bacteria; phylum Acidobacteriota; class Terriglobia; order Acidiferrales; family UBA7541; genus Palsa-295. The sequence continues at coordinate 989,260 of CAVTRV010000002.1, forward strand.
GGCTTGCGCGGGCTTCGAAATGAACTCGTCCTCCTCGGCCAGGTGCATCAGCAGCGGCGCACGCAGCCCATCGATCTCTCCCAGATATTTCTCAGTGTCACCGCCGTGATAAGCGACCGCAGCGTCGACGCCATAGCGCACCGCCGTCAGGAAGGTCATCAGCCCGCCGAGGCAATAGCCGAGGACGGCCACCCTGCCGGTGCACCCCGGCAGCTTGGCTACGGCGTTGACGGTGTCCTTAACATCCCTGGCCCCGGCGTCTCGGTCATAGGCCTGATAGAGACGAAGGCCGTGTTGCCAGTCTGCCTCGGAGGTGACGCTAAGGTCGACGCCCGGCTCCTGACGCCAGAATAGGTCGGGCGCGACCGCAATAAATCCTTGTTCGGCCAATTCGTCGCAGGTCTTGCGAATGTCGGCGTTCACCCCGAACAGCTCCTGCAGAACGACGACTGCGGGAGCCGGCAAGGTCTTCGGCCGCGCGATATAGGCGCCGAACGCGCCGTCCCGGCCTTCAACGGTGATGCGATCGTTCATTGTGTCTCCCTCGGATGACGACGTTCCTCTGGGCCTCCGCCGATGTCGTTGGGATCGGCGGAGGCCCACTCTCGACCGAGGCGGGTTCAGCCGGCGGAAACGCACTGTGCCAATAAGCCCTTGATGAAGACTGCGGGCTATTGATGGGCAGGTGCGGAGGCGGCAGCCTCTTCGATGAGCTTGACTGTTTCCTTCGGGTGAGACATGTAGGCCACATGGCTCGAATTCACTTCCACCGTCTTAGCCTTGGCGCGCTTCGCCATCATGCGCTCCTGGTCCGGATTGATCGACCGGTCTGCGGCGGCCACCATGTACCACGTCGGCTTGGCCTTCCAGGCGGGCGACGTGACCTTGTGCGTAAACGAGTCGGTGGAGATCGGCACCTGCGATATGGCCATGTAATGGGACTCGGCCGGGGGAATATCCGCCGCGAAGTCGGCCGCGAAATGCTCCTGTTCTATCCACCAGTTGCCATTGCTGTCTGGCTTGAATGCCTTGGACGCTTGCGGCAGGGCCTGCTCGATCGACGCACAGCTCTCGCCTTCATCGAGCGCAAATGCAGCGATGTAGACCAGTGCCGCGACGTTTGGATCATTGCCGGCCTCGCTGATGATGGAACCGCCATAGCTATGGCCCACCAGGACGACTGGCCCGGCCATGGCGTCGATTGCGGCCTTCGTGTACTTGACGTCGTCGGCGTAGGAAGTCTCGGGGGGCTGCGCCACCGACACCGTGTAGCCGTCCTTATCGAGGGTCTTGGCGACGGCTTCCCAGCCGGAGCCATCAGCGAATGCACCATGCACCAGAACCACGTTCTTGATGCCGGCTGGCGCCGCCGCCGCAACGTTAACACTCCTCTCCAGCATCAGAGTCGCGCCCATCAGCAAAGCAACGAGCGTTGCAACCCCGTAAATCTTCTTCATGATTTTTCTCCCCTCCAGTTTGAGCTTCAATGAATCCGCCCCGACTCTAGGCTTTTGTGCGCGTGCTCTCTTGCAGGATTTTGCTGATTTTGTTGTTTTTTGCCCAAAATGAGTCGCAACTGTCGGCGGGCAAACGTGACTATTTTGAAGATTGGAAAATGAGGCCTTATGCTCGGGAATGCCGCGTCGTGTAGCGCCGCCGCCATCTTCCCGGGCTGACCCCGACGATTTGATGGAAAGTGCGCGTGAACGCTGCCTGGTCATTAAATCCCGATTGAAGCGCGATCTCGATCAGCGACATGGTGGTCCGGGCCATCAGTTGTTTGGCGTGCTCAATGCGATGTTGAACCAACCACTGGTGAGCGGAGGTGCCGAAAGAGGTTTTGAACGAGCGGGCAAAATGGCTGGCGGAAAGTCCGCATTCGCGTGCAACGTCGGAGAGCCGGATGCGGCCATGCATGTTCTCACGAAGAAGTTCCGACGCTCGTCGCTTCTGCCATGGCGCTAGACCTCCGTTTGAATGCCGCGCTGTTTTCTTGAGTACACCGTACTGCTGGATGAGATGCGCTCCGAGGATGAGGTTGAATTGATCGAGGGCCAGCACAGACAGAGCGTCGCTCCGCCCAAGGAACGGAAGAATGCTCTTCGTGATTTGGGCCACCACTAGATCGTCTTCGAGCACTGCCAGGCGATAGTCACGTACCCGGCCAAAACCGAGATCCTCCGCGATGTCATCTAGTCCGGTGCGAGGCACAGAATAGTGAACGTAATCGAAGGCACTTCCTGCCCAGCACATCGGCCGTGAATCGAAATCGATGACATTCGAGTGAAACGGGTGAACGATCGATGTGGCAATGAGCTTGTCTGATGTCCACACCTGATAGTTCGATGATGGCAGAGACTTAAGGGAGATCGACACCAGCAGAGCAGGGACGGGCGATAGCTTTGTGATTCGGTCAGGAAGCCCAGCCGGCGACTGGAGCCGGGTGATCGTAAAAGTCCCCGGAGTACGAAACTGCGATGGCACGGGAGACCTCCCGTCCAATTGAATGAACGTTGTGAACGGAGCTTCCGGTGACGTCTGCGCAGTCTTATCTGCCTTCAGCGAAGCGCTCTTGTCCACCACCACCTCCAGCGCGGTATGACGCGTCCGTTTGATGTCAGATTTCGGTCATAGTTGCATTCGTACAAGGCGGCCGCAGTCAAGCGCCTTTGGAGTCTCCTAAGAAGTCGGCCACACGGAAACCATCCAGAAACGGGGTTCCCGAAGGTCACCCAACGAAGTGACGGCTAGTACCCACCCCGCTCAAACCGCCCCGTCATAGGTCCTGTGCCGAAACGTGCATTTCCCGGCAATTTCTGGCAGTTTGGGGCAGCGAAAGTAGGAAGCAACTTCCTAACGACGCCGCAGGTTTCGGTTTCGCTGGATTTTCGCTTCGGACTCCGAGGCGATGCGGTTATTTCTCGACGCGGATGGCGTGGCGGGGGGCGGCTCGCACGATGGCGTTGCGGACGCGGCGGTCCCCGACGGCGAAGTTCCGCGCCACTTCGTTGCTCACGAACTTCATGAACGCTTCCATTTGCGATTGCATCTCGCCCATTTTGTCGCGCATGTTGAGGATGATTTCGATGCCCGCGAGATTGACGCCCAATTCGCGCGTCAGGTTCAGGATGATTTCGAGTCGTTCGAGGTCGGCGTCGGTATAGAGCCGCGTGTTCCCCTGCGAGCGCGAAGGCTTCAGCAGACCGACGCGTTCATACAGCCGGAGCGTTTGCGGATGAAGTTTGTATAGGTCGGCCACCGCGCTAATCATGTAGCCCGCTTTGGCTTTTTTCTTCGTGCGCGCCATCTTCCTCTCCTTGCGCGTGCGCATCACCTAAAGGCCGTCTCATAAGTGCAGTTTAGGGGGTCGGAGCTTTAGCTCCGACATATAGCCCTTAGGAAACCACCGGGCTTCAGCCCCTGAGGAAAATCGTGCGGCCGCGTTCAAGCATTTATGAGATCGCCTACACGTGCGCCCGCGCGAAAATTTCAGTGCGCGGGTCTTCGGGCTCGATTTTCGTGAGCTCCTTCATCAGGTTGCGCACCCGCTCGTCTTCGGGTTTCGGCACCACCACCTGCACCTCGATGATCTGGTCGCCGCGCCTGCCCGGATTGCGCGCGGAAGGCGCCCCTTTCTCGCGCAAACGCAGCTTCTTTCCGGAGTTCGTTCCCGGCGGGATGCGCACCTGCGCGCGCCCGTCGATCGTAGGCACTTCAATCTTTCCGCCCAGGGACGCTTCGGGCACCGTGATCGGAACCACCGTGTACAAATCGTCGCCGCGCCTTTCAAAGAAAGGATGCGGCTGAACGTTCAAGATGATGTACAGATCGCCCGGCGGACCGCCGTGCGGCCCCACGTTGCCGCGTCCCGGAACTCGCACGCGCGAACCGGTCTTTGCGCCCGGCGGGATGCGCACGTCCAGCGTATCGACGCGCGGGACGCGGCCTTCGCCGCCGCAGTTGCTGCATACCGACTGCAATTTCCCGGCGCCACCGCAGCGCGAGCACGTAACTTGAAACCGCATCTTTCCGCTTACCTGCGTCGTTTGCCCCGTGCCGCCGCACGAGGGACACGCTTTTTCCTCGCCCGCGACGCCCGTGCCATGACACCCGCTGCAAGCCTCGAGCCGCGTGATGCTCAGCTTCTTCACGGTGCCGTGCATCGCCTCGGCGAACGTGATGTCGATCTGAAACTCGAGGTCCTCGCCCGTCTCTCGCTCCGGCGCCTGTTGCGCCGCGCCTGCGCCGCGAAAGAATTGGCTGAAGAGATCGCGGAAGCTCGTGCTGCCGCCCGTGCCCTGGCCGGGGGCGCCCCCGCCAAAATCAAAGCCGCCGAAATCAAAGTGAACATCCTGCGGCGCAGCCCCGCCGTATCCGGCGCCGGGAGGCGGACCCCCCTGCCCGGGAGTGTTGAAGCCGAACTGGTCGTACATCTGCCGTTTCTTGGTATCCGACAGAACGTCGTAGGCCTCTTGGATTTGCTTGAATTTTTCTTCAGACGATTTGTCGCCGGGATTCAGATCGGGATGATACTTGCGCGCGAGCTTGCGGTACGCCGCGCGAAGTTCCTTCGCGGAAACTTTGCGCGGCACTCCCAGCAGTTCGTAGTAATCCTGTTTGGTAGTGGTTGCCATTGTCCTGAGGAATCACAACGCTCAACAGCAGCGTTTCTCGTAGCGCCGGCGTCCCGCCGGCTCTTTCCTAAAATGTCTTTCTCTGCGTCTCGGTGCCCTCTCTGCTTTTCTCTGTGTCCCGAAGCTTCGGGATCTGTGGTTGGCTTTTGGGGCCTTGTTCTTCTTTCAACTCTTCAACTTTGAACTTTTGACTGACCTTCTCCTCACAATTTCGACCAGCGCGCGTTCCAATCGCTCAGTTCGTGTGCTTCGCGCTCCGCTTCTTCCTGCTTCTGCCACTGCGCTTCGGACCGCCCCCCCATCGCAGCTTCTTTCTGGCTGGCCTTCTCCATCCAGCGGTCGATCAAACCAATCCTCTGCTCCACGCCTTCGGGATCGGATTTGAAGCGAAGCAAGGTCCCGGTGATTTCCACCGAGCGAGGAGTGAAGTCGGGTGGAACGTCGCGCTGCGCTTCGTAAAACAGCCGCCGCCAATCGGCGCTGGGGCTGATGGAGATTCCCACCTGCACGAGGTATACGCCGTCCCGGATTTTCTGAATTGCCTGAGGCGGACCGGTCCGCCGAACGCCGTCGCCAGCCAACGGATGATTCTCCTTGATCGTCGCGCCTAGTTCAAAGGGGCGCCCGCTCGCATCACGAACGAACGCCCCAAAACGAGCCAACCACTGTAGCGCTTAGTTCGGCTTCTTGGACTCGTCCACGTCCACGAACTCGGCGTCGACGACCTCGCCTTGTCCTTGACCATGGCCGCTATCCGCACCGGGAGTCCCGCCCGGCGCGCCGCCGCCCGCTGCACCCGCGCCCGCACCAGCAGAACTTGCAGCGCTCTGCTGCGCCTTGTACATCGTTTCCGCAATGCGGTGCGAAGCTTTTGTGAGGTTGTCCACGGCCGTGTTGAGCCGCTCCAACCCGCCGTCCGTCAGCGCGCGGCGCGACTCTTCGAGCGCTTCCTCGGCCGCCTTGACGTCCGACTCCGCCAGCTTCTCGCGGTTTTCCTTGATCAGCTTGTCGGTCTGGTAGACGAGGGAGTCGAGCCTGTTTCGAGCCTCCACTTCCGCCAAGCGCGCCTTGTCCTCGGCAGCGTGTGAATCCGCTTCCTTCTTCATCCTCTCCGCTTCGTCCTTGCTCAAGCCGCTCGAAGCGGTGATGGTGATCTTCTGCTCCTTGTTGGTCGCGTGGTCCTTCGCCGAAACGTTCAAGATGCCGTTCGCGTCGATGTCAAACGTCACCTCCACTTGCGGCACGCCGCGCGGCGCGGGAGGAATCCCCATCAGATGGAACTTCCCGAGCGACCGGTTACCGCTGGCCACCGGGCGTTCCCCCTGCAGCACGTGAATCTCGACGGAGGTCTGATTGTCCGCGGCGGTGGAAAATGTTTCCGACTTCCGCGTCGGAATTGTCGTGTTCCGCGGAATCAGCACCGTCGTCACTCCGCCCAAAGTTTCGACGCCGAGCGACAGCGGCGTGACGTCGAGCAGCAGAATGTCTTTCACTTCGCCAGCCAGCACGCCGCCCTGTATCGCGGCGCCGACTGCGACCACTTCGTCCGGGTTGACACCCTTGTGGCCTTCGCGCCCGAACAGCTCCTTCACGAGCGCCTGAATCATAGGCATGCGTGTTTGTCCGCCAACGAGAACCACTTCGTTGATTTTGCTTGCGTCCACTCCCGCATCCTTCATGCAAAGTTTGCACGGTTCGATGGAGCGCCGAACGATGTCACCCACCATCGCTTCCAGTTTGCCTCGCGTCAGCTTCTTCACGAGGTGCTTGGGTCCACTGGCATCAGCCGTGATAAATGGGAGGTTGATGTCAGTTTCCATGGTCGTGGAGAGTTCGATCTTGGCGCGCTCGGCAGCATCGCGCAGACGTTGCAGCGCCATCTCGTTCCCTTTGGCATGGAGATCCAGCCCTTCGTCCTTCTTGAACTCTTCGACCAGCCAATCGACAATTCGTTGGTCGAGATTATCGCCGCCCAAGTGCGTGTCGCCGTTCGTAGCTTTGACCTCGATGACGCCTTCGCCCACCTCGAGAATCGAAATATCAAACGTGCCGCCGCCGAAGTCATACACGGCGATCGTTTCGTCTTTCTTCTTGTCGAGGCCGTAGGCCAACGCAGCCGCGGTCGGCTCGTTGATAATTCGCTTCACTTCCAGGCCGGCGATCTTTCCTGCATCCTTGGTGGCGGTGCGCTGCGCATCGTTGAAATACGCGGGAACCGTGATGACCGCTTCCGTAACCTTCTCGCCGAGAAAGTCCTCGGCCGCAGTCTTCAGTTTTTGCAGGATCATGGCCGAGATTTCCGGCGGGCTGTACTCTTTCCCTTGCGCCAACACGGCGACGTGGTCGCCCTGCGCGACTACCTTGTAGGGCACCATCTTCAACTCTTCCGTTACTTCGTCATAGCGGCGCCCCATGAAACGCTTGATCGAATAAATCGTGTTTTCCGGATTTGTAATTGCCTGGCGCTTGGCCACCTGGCCAACCAGGCGTTCCCCGCTTTTCGTAATTGCCACGACCGAAGGCGTAGTCCGCGCGCCTTCCTGGTTAGGAATGACGGTCGGCTCTCCGCCCTGCATCACGGCCACCACGGAATTGGTCGTGCCCAGGTCAATACCTATAATCTTGTTGCTCATTGAATCCGCTCCTCGTTAGCTTGTGACTACCCCGGCGGACTAGAATCCGCTAAGCCCATTCATAATACACATTGAGTGTCCTATTGTCAAGTATAGGATACACAACAGTAAGGCACTTATTATCTGCATGTTATGGCCTTAACGGCCAAGCCCAGGGGTTGCGCTCGGGCCGTTCACCTATTCGATGCAGAAGCAAGGCGTCTGGTCGTAATCAGATTGGCGTCGAACCTTGGCGCGCCAGGCTGCATCCCACGATTGAGAAGCAGACCCAATAGCGTCGAAACAGTTACGCGTAACCTTGAAGTCTGGGGCTCTCATTCGCGCTACAATAACCCGCTACTTTGGGATCGACTCGAATCCGGAGGAGAGAGTTGAACAAGCAAAGGAATCCATCGAGAGCCGGAAGGCCGCAAGGTAAGGGGAGCAACCGGGTTGCGCGGACGGTGGCAGTGAGCGCCGTCGTTATCGCTGTCCTTGGTGTCGGGGTGGGTTTGGCGCGCGCTCAGAACAAGCCAGTTGTCAAGGCGGCAAAGGCTACGCAAGAGCTGCCGCCGTTGGAGAAAGCCTACGGGCAAAAAAGCGCTCCGATCACGTTTGAGGTTTTCAGCGACTATTCATGCCCGATGTGCCGCAACCTGTTCGAGCAAACGCTGAGGCCGATGATCGGCGACTATGTGGCGGCGGGAAAGGTGTATTTGGTTCATCGCGACTACCCGCTCGCAATTCCGGGCCATCAGTTTTCCCCTCAGGCGGCGCGCTGGGCTAATGCGGCCGCGCGAATAGGCCAATTCCCGAACGTCGAAGCGGCGCTGTACGACAATCAAACCTCCTGGAGCGCGGACGGCAGCGTGGAAAAGTACGTCTCCGGAGCAATGTCGGCAACCGATTTCAAACGCGTCCAGAAAATCATGGAAGGATGCGAACCACCCGGTCCCACGGGCAAACCCGACGGGATCAATTTGCCTCCGCATCCGTGCTCGGTGGATCCGTATATCGAACAGGACATTCTTCTCGGGAACCAGGTACCCGTGAAGGGGACGCCAACGTGGGCTATCACATATAAAGGGCAGCACCTGCCCCCGACATCAGGATTCGTCTCCTGGCCGTTGCTAAAGCAGTTTCTCGATTCGGTCTTGAGCCAATAGAGGAACAGGTGTCATCCAGAGAAGCAGGCAGTGGTCTGGTTCGCATTCTCCTCGTCGTGGGACGGGTCGCGCTCGCCGCGATCTTCTTGTACGCCGCATACGTCAAGCTGAAGCCAGAAGGCACGATGCCGTGGTCAGCGGGTTCGCTGCGGGTTTCACTTTCGATGTTCGCGATGCAGGTGGACTCCTACCAACTTCTTCCGCCCTGGGCGGTCAATGTAGTCGCGCACCTTTTGCCGCCATTTGAACTGTTCCTCGGCCTGTGGCTCCTTAGCGGAATCGCGTTGCGCTGGGCGGCTCTTGTCACAACGCTGTTGCTCGCGGGATTCTTCACGGGAATGGTTCGAGCCTATGCGATGGGACAAGAAATCAGCTGCAGCTGCTTCGGCCCGGGAGAGCAAATCGGGCCCAGGACTTTGCTGCGCGACGGCTCGCTGCTTGCGGTGGCCGCAGGGATCACGATTGGAGCGTTCCTGATCCGCCGACAACGAAACAGAGCAGAAGCAATTACCAGCACCCCTACCCCCGAACGCGCAGCGTAGCTCCCAAGCCGCGACAAGACCCGATCTTTTTCCCTGACACAAACGGCTTATGCGATCGCTTTCAGCCGATATAGAATGCGACCCTTTGTTGGGAGCGTGTCAATGCATTCCTTGTCGCCCGCCACTCGAATCTTGATAGTCGCACTACTGGCTGCCACGGGTGCCAGGCCGATCGCGGCGCAGTCTCAATCCCCGTCGGCGAAGAACCTCACTGTGGAACGCATCTTCAGCGAACCGTCGCTGAGCGGAAGTCTGACGGAAGGAATCGAATGGGCGCCCGATGGGAAGCGTTTTTCGTATCTCGCGGCGCGTGCCGGGACGATCGTCGAGATTTGGACGATGGACGCGGCCACAGGCGAGCGCAAAGTTCTGGTCAACGCGGAAACGCTGAACGCGGTGATGCAGCCGGAAAAGGAAAAAGCCATTCAGTCGACCGGGCTCGGCCGCATGGAAGCGCGGAATTATCAATGGTCGCCCGACGGCCAATCCCTGCTTTTTGTCGGGAGCAACAGTTTCGTGCTTCTGGACCTAGCGACGGGCACATCGAAGCCGCTCGTCTCGAGCCAGGACGAGATTAGCGATCCGAAGTTCTCGCCTGACAGCAGGTGGGTGAGCTTCGTGCGCGACGCGAATCTGTGGGTCGTGAATGTCGCGAGCGGCGGCGAAGCACGGCCGCTCACCACGGGAGGCAGCGAAGAAGTTCTGAAGGGTCAACTGGACTGGGTCTACCCGGAGGAGCTCGACTGCGGCACCGCCTACTGGTGGTCGCCCGATTCCTCGAAAATTGCCTACTATCAGATGGACGAGCGCCCGGTGACGCGCTATCCACTCATGGACATGAGCTCGCCGGTTGGAGCGATGCAGTACACGCGCTATCCGCAGGCGGGTGAGGCCAACCCGATCGTGCGCGTCGGTGTTGTTCCTGTAAAGGCTGGCGAGGCCAAGGGAAATTCACGACCGGCAGGTGCCATCCCGGAAACCCGGTGGATGGACAGCGGCTCGAACACAGATGTCTACATCCCTCGCGTCGATTGGCTGCGCGATAGCCAGCACGTCGCCATTCAGCGTCTAAACCGGGCGCAAAATCGCCTCGACCTGCTCTTCGCCGACGCCGTCACCGGCGCGTCGCAAACGATTCTGACGCAAACGGACAAGTATTGGATCAACATCAACGACGACTTGCACTTCTTCGCGGACGGGAAGCGGTTCTTATGGTCAAGCGAGCAGACTGGTTTCCGCCATTACTACATCTACGACCTCTCCGGCAAACAAGTAGAACAACTCACGAGCGGCGACTGGGGCATCACGGGAACCGGCGGGGTCGGGCCGGGCACCGCCGGCCACCCCGCTGTGGATGAGAAGCGCGGCTACGTCTATTTCACGTCGAACAAGGATGATGTTATCGAGAACCAGCTTTACCGCGTGTCGCTTCGCGACAACAGCATCACGCAAATCACGCGCGGCGCCGGGACGCACGACGTCTCGATCGCGCCGGATGCCTCGGCTTTTGTCGACATGTTCTCCACCGCGATGACTCCTCCGCGGCAGGACCTCTATCGCACCGATGGGACGCGCGTGGCAGTGATCAATGAAAACAAGGTCGCCGAGCTCGCTGAGTACCGGATGTCGCCCGTCGAGTTCCTCACCGTGGCGGCCGATGACGGAGCCAAGCTTGCCGCTGAAATAATCAAGCCTCCGGACTTCGACGCAGCCAAGAAGTACCCCGTGCTGATCAGCGCATACGGAGGCCCGCAGGTACAAGCGGTTCGCAATACGTGGGGAGCGCCGCTGTGGGACGAAATGATGGCGGAAAAGGGCTATATCGTTTTTTCGCTCGACAACCGCGGATCGTATAATCGCGGCCACGCGTTTGAGACGCCTATTTACCATCACTTCGGGAAAATCGAACTCGAAGACCAGCTATCCGGCGTGAAATATCTGAAGTCCCTGCCTTACGTCGATGGATCTCGGATCGGCATCTGGGGCTGGAGTTACGGCGGCTACATGACGCTGTATGCGCTGGCGAATGCGCCGGAAGTCTTCAAGGCGGGGGTTAGCATTGCTCCCGTCAGCGACTGGGGCCTGTACGACACGATTTACACCGAACGGTATATGGGTCGCCCCCAGGACAACACCGAGGGTTACAAAGATTCTTCGCCAGTGAATCAGGCGGGAAGTATCAAGGCAAAATTGATGATGGCCCATGGGACCGGTGACGATAACGTCCATTTCGCGAACACTTCCGAAATGCTCAACGAGCTGATCACGTCTGGCCGGTACGCCACAAAGCTGATGATTTTTCCGGGACGGGGTCACCCGATTGGCGACCACGCGGCCACCGTGTTGTTGTTCGAACATATTGCGCAATTCGTGTGCGATAACCTGTAGGACAGTGGAACATGTACAACCGGTGGAATTGAACATGCACTCTAAATAGAATATGGCTCCTGATGGGTGCAGGGATTCCGGCTGGCTTTGGGAAGTATGGAGGACACGTGCGAACGAAGGTGGGAAGGACAATCCGGACGCGGTGGACGACTGCCTGCCTGCTGCCGGCACTGATTGTTAGCGCGACTCCGTTAGCTCGAGCGCAAGATAGCGGAACGGCTGCGACCGGCCAGAATGCGCCACGCATGGAACCCGATTCTTCCAGCGAGTTTCTGGAGAGCGGTTTCAGCCATCTGTACGGACTGGATTTCAAAACCGCGCGACAGGAATTCCTGAAGTATCAGCAACTGCACCCGGAAGACGCGATGGGCAAAGCCGCCGAAGCCGCGAGTTACCTGTACGAGGAATTCAACGCCAAGGGCGTTCTCAGTTCCGAATTCTTCTTGAACGATGCCCGATTCCTGGGCGGCGTGGAAGGCAACCCAACGGAGAATCGGAACAATCAATTCCTGCAGACGAACCACCTCGCTCGGGAGATGGCCAAGAATCAGCTGAAATCCGATGCGCACAATGCGCACGCCTTGCTGATCCTCACGATGACGGACGGCATGGAATCGAATTATGACGCGCTCATCGAAAAAAAGCAGCTCGCGGCGCTGAGCATGATGAAGCAGGCGGAAGCCGAGGCCAACACGCTGCTGGCGATCGATCCGAACGCGAAGGACGCGTACGTTGCGCTGGGGATGAGCAACTACGTGATCGGATGCCTCCCCGGGTTCAAGAAGGCGTTTCTCTGGTTTGGTGGCGTGCATGGCGACCGGCTGCGAGGGATACAGTTGATGTCTGAAGCCGCCGAGCACGGCCACTACTTCCAGCCTTTTGCGAAGATTATGCTGGCTCTGGCCTACGAACGCGAGCATCAACCGGAACAGGCGCGCGCGCTGCTGGCTGAACTTACAACTCAGTTCCCCACCAATCCGCACTATTCGGAAGAGCTCGCCATCGCTACCCAGCAAACGGCGAAGAGCCGCTAGCAAGACCTACCATTTCACGCGCACTCGATAATCCAGCGTCGCGGTTCCATTTTTTGCCACGGGAATTTCAAAGCCGATCGTCGAGGAGTCCAGTTTCGCCGGCTTGTAGTTCGAATTCAGCACTTGCCAATCGCCTCCGACCGGCTCGCGAACATCCACCGTTACGTCGGCATCTTTGTGATTCCGCAGCGTGATTTGATATTCCATCTCGAAAGTATCGCCGCTAATTTTCTGGTAGTCGGTTTGCTTGCGCTCGCAGACCACGTCGAACGCGTTGCCGACGTAGATTCGCACTTGTTCGTCTTTGGGCGTGTGATTGATTCGATCTTCGCCGACGAATTGCGTGCCGCCCTTGGAATCCGCCTGATAGACCCGCACGGTTCCTGCCGGTAGCGGCATGCCGAGGCCGTTCCCCTGTTCATTTTTGAATCGGTAGTAGACCTTCACCGTTTCGGGGGTGGCGTTTCCCATTCCCTGGCGGTTGCGGAAGTAGTACGTCTGGCACTCGACCACGAGGCGCTTGTCCACGGACAGGCCGGTCGCGTTGAGCAGGCTGATCTGCTTCGATTCGTTGTTCTCGATCGACGTGCGGCGCTCCAGCGTGTACAGGTGATATTCGGAGAACGCCTCCTGCTCGAACTGCGGTTGGGCTGCGGGCGCCGCTGTGACCATCGCTTTATCCATGGCTCTTCCATTCATAGGAGGCGTCGTTTGGTGAACCTCACCCGCGACGAGCTGAAGTTTTGCGTTGCGGTATTCAACGCCGCTGCCATTCGTAAGCGTCACCCATCCGTCCAGATCGGCGTTCTTTCCGTCGCGCGCAACCGTCAGCACATAGTCCGCGCTCCAGCTCACATTGCTGGTCAAGTAGGAAGCTTCCACGCGCTGCGCGTCGGCACCGTGATTCTCGAGGGTCCAAACCAGAGTCGGCCGGCTATAGAGATTTCCTGGCAGATCCGCAAACCGGTACCAGTTCGTGGGCATGCCCGTCACAATCTCATCGCCGATCTTCCAGACGGGCTGGCCGTTGTTGTCCGCGAGGAGCAGCGCACGTGTCTCGACCCATTTCGTCGAGTTGGCATCCTGCTCGCCGTGAACGAGCGTGACCTCGCGGCCAACGTACTTCTGGAGAAGCTTCTGGGCATCGAGCAAATCATATTCGTAGTTTTGCTCGACCACGCTGAGCTTCGCCGGATCGCTCAGCGAGCGAAAATGCACCGTCGTCGGGTTGATCGACGCGGCGACATCCTCGAATTTCAGCGGCGAGACGCCCGACTCGAGGTGAATCTGCCGAACGTCGCGAACCAGCGCGAGATTCGAGTTGTAGACGGTTATGTTGAGGTCGACTTGGTCCTTTTCCGTCGTTGATAGTTCTGTTTTCGCGGCGGATTGACCAGCCGCATGGGCAGTCTTGTGAAATGCGAAAATGCCAAAAAACAAAGCGAGCGCGGAAAGCGCTCCAAGTGTGGTGGTCTTCCATCTACGCGTGGACATCGGCTGTCTCCCTTTAGTGAATTCTTCCTGTCATTAGAACGCCCGAGGCCTAATTTCTTGCAACCGGAATGCGGCGTCGCGGCCGACGGCACGTGCCGCCTATGCGGCTAGGGCTTTAGCCCGTGGTATTTCGTTAGTGGATGGAAAGTGGCAGCGCGCCGGACTTGGCGGCTTAGTTCTCAGGCTTCCACTTCTTTCCTTCGTTGTGCGTAGAGAATCGGCGTCCGTCGGCGGTGGTAATCGTCGCCGCTGACGCACTCTTTGCCGACACTGCGGTGAGGTCGCCCGTTACCGGCGGGGGAATCTTCTTCCAGTTCGTCGCGTCTTTCGTGACCAGGACGACGCCCCCGCTGCCGACGAGCCAGCACACTTTGTCGGTGGGCGCCGAGCCAGCCACCAGGTGAGCTTCGGGATCTGGCTCCTGCCCCTTCCACGTTGCGCCGCCATCTTCCGAGCGCTCGACGAACCCCGCGGTAGTGATTCGCCACTTGATCGCCGGAATTGGGGTGTCGATAACAGTCGCGACGGAGCGCTCCGCCAGGATTTGGAGCATTGCTCCTTGACCGCTGGTCGAGTAGGCGCTGGCAAGCGGCCGCGAATCTTTCTTGTCATTCGAGATCTCACCAGTCGTCACGGTCACCGTCTCGCTGGCGCTGCCGACAGCCTGGGCTCCCGTGCTCGCAGGAGCAGAAGGCGCTGGCGTTGCTGGTTGGGACGCGGAGGGTGCGGTTCGTCCGTTTACGGGAGCAGATTCCGGGGCTGCCGAGGCGGACTGCGTCGGCGCGGGGCTCGGTTCCACCATGACCATTTGCGAAGCCGGAGGAACTTGCTGCTGCTGAGCACCGCCTCCATGACCAGCTACTCCCCGCGACCAGACACCGCCCTGTACAGCTTGATTTGTCAGACTCTGTTGCTGCTTGAAACTCCTAGTTTGAGCGACGGCGCGTTGGTTCGATGGTGGAGCGCCTTGAAGTCGCTTCGGCGCCGCCTCAATATCGAGCGCACTCGAATCCGCGAGTTGTTGCGCGGCTTTTTGATCGTCCTTCCGCGCGTCGTCGCGAGGACGCAGCTGCGGGGCTGGCACAGTTAGCGCGGGTTCTACCTTTTTGGCGGTTTCCGGGGAGGCTTGCGGCATTGCGGTGATTCGGTCCGCTGCGCTGGTCGCTGGTGAACTGCTCTTCGGTTCTTCCTTCTCCGCAACAAGAGGCGCATTTGCTGGCTGGCTGGCAAGATTTGCTTTCTCCGGCTTGCGCACCAGCCACACGGTTACCAGCAGCAGCACGGCCGCAGCGGCCGTGAGCAAACGCCAGTCGAGCAGCCACGCGGATCGCGATTGTGGTTTCGGCTCGTCCGCGCGGACCATTGCGGCAAGCTGCTCTCTGCACCGCGAGCAGCCGGAAAAGTGCTGGTCGTAACGCGCGGTTTCTGCCGCGTCGAGCGAATGCTCGAAGTACGCGGCCAGAAACTCCGGGTCGGGACAGGCGTCCGCCACCGCGTCGCGCGCGAGACTGCGCCGCAGCAGGCCAGCTACCGCTTCGTTTTCTTCCCGCGAAGCCATCAAACCATTCTCCTACCTCAGAACGTTCGAAACCAAAAATCTTGCATCGACACGCTAAAGCGGCCATCCAACACTTACACTGCAGGGCCCGAGTCCGCCGACCGCGGAGAAATCGGGCGCAACCGAAGCGTCAGGTCAAACGGCCACTCCTCGCGCGCGTATTCGTAGCAGAGCCGCAACTGGGCATCGCTCAACTTCCTCTCGCGGAGAGTCGCATCGATTCGGCCGCGAAGGTCCTTTCGAGTGCGTTCGAGTTTCCGCGAAACGGTCGCTTCATGCTCGCCGAGCAATTTTCCGATTTCGGCCAGCGTAAGTTCTTCGATGTAGTAGTAAGCGAGGCGCAGCCTGTCGCGAGGAGCGAGCGCATCGAGCGCGAGCGTAAGCGTCGCTTGCAGAATGGCCAGATACTTTCGCCGCTCCGGATCGAGCGCGGCGTCGGCCCCACCGCTTCTTGCCACAACCGTTTCCGAGGAGTCTTCTCCATCACGGTCTTCGAGCGGCTCCGTGCGGCGCGAGCGGCGAATCTCGTCAACATGCCGTTGAGAAAGGATGGCGCGGAGCCATGTGGTGAGTTTGCTGCGACCGTGAAAATAGTCGAAGAGCGACTTGCGCTCGCCGCCGGACTCCCGCAGGCCGTACAGCTCCGCGTACAACGAGTCGGCTAGCTCGCGCCCGCTCGATTCCCCTGCAATCGCGCGCGCAGCCCGATAAAGCTCCGGCCGAAACTGGGCTACAAAGAAATCCCACGCCGCGGCGGTTCCTGCCGAGCACGCGCACGCAAGCGCCAAGTCAAAGATGTGCAGCGTTTCAAAGTATGACTCGAGGTCTTTCGAATCGGGATGTCTATCGCAGAATCGACGCCAGGCGCCACGCTGAAGCGCGGTTCGAAATTGCTCAGGTGTAAGGTCCCAATCCGCAGGCACGCCGGCGCGCCCGAGTAGTTGTCGAGCGATCTCGATGGAAACGAATTGTGGCGCGCGGTCGGGCGACATTGGCGCCTGCCTTTTGTGGCAACGAAGCTACCAAGCCTTGCGACTGCAGACCAGCAAGGCTCCGGACTACCAACAATGATACCTGAATCAACGCTGGGAGTTGCCTGAACGCGACCTGCAAAGTGACGTGATGCTACCGTGCAATCGGGCCGCGTCGGCTCCCCTTTCTGCTGCTTGTAATGCGCCTCGAATATCCCCTATAGTCCGCCCGTCCGGCTGTCTCAAATCGGGAGGAGGCATCATGCTGCGTCGCGTCGCAATCGCCATTCTCGCTTTCGTTTGCTGCGGTCCGCTATCCGCGCAGGCGCCGAAGAAAATCGCCATCCGCGCCGGAAAGCTCATCGACGGCAAGAGCGATCAGCCGATCAGGAACGCGCTGATCGTGATCGCGGATGGGAAGATCGTTTCGGTGGCTGCGGGAGGCTCGCCTCCCGCGGATGCCGAAGTGATCGATCTCTCGCATGCCACGGTCCTGCCGGGCTTCATGGACGTCCACACGCACACACTGCTGAACGGCGACGTCACCGCTCAAGAATACGACGACCAGTTGCTGAAGGAATCGATTCCCTATCGCGCGATTCTGGCGGCTCGGAATGCGCGCATCGCTCTCGATCATGGCTTCACGACGATACGCGATCTGGAAACCGAGGGTGCGATGTACGCGGACGTCGACGTGAAGACCGCGATCAATCGAGGCGAAGTTCCCGGGCCGCGCATGGTCGTGTCGACGCGCGCGATGGCGCCCACCGGAATGTATCCGTTGCTCGGGTACTCATGGGAACTTGATCTGCCCCACGGCGTGCAGCCCGTGGACGGAGTGGATGGCGCGCGGCTCGCGGTGCGCGAACAGGTGATGCACGGCGCGGACTGGATCAAATATTATTCCGACCACGGCTACTTCTTCACGCCCGACGGCGTCCTCCACAGTCACGTGAATTTCCGCGACGACGAAGCCCGCGCGATCGTCGAAGAGGCGCACCGCATCGGACACAAGGTTGCGGCACACGCGATCGGTTCCGACGGAATTGCCGCGGCGCTCGGCGCGGGCGTGGATTCGATCGAACATGGCGACGGTTTCACGGACGAGCTTCTCGACCAAGCCGCCAGAAACGGTGTCTATTGGTGCCCCACGATTATGGTGGGCGCGTATGTGGCACCCGGCCGCGGCGGCGCGTGGAATCCCATGGTTGACGCCGAGAAAAAGGTGTTTCAGAAAGCCATGCAGAAGCACGTGAAGATCGTGCTCGGGACCGACGTCGGCGGCTTCCCGTGGACCAAGCTGAACGAAGCGCTCGAATTCAAGTATTACGTCGACTACGGCATGAGCCCGATGGACGCGATCCGCACCGCCACCGTCACGCCCGCAGAAATGCTGGGCTGGACCGACCGCTTGGGAACCGTCGAAGCCGGCAAGCTCGCGGACATCGTGGCCGTTCCCGGCGATCCGCTGGCGAACGTCAGCGAGCTCGAAGACGTCAAATTCGTGATGAAGGACGGCGTCGTCTACAAGAACGAATGGAAGTAAACGCTAGACCGGCCTGATTCTGCACCGTTGTCACAGTTCGGACTCTGCGTACGCTTCCCTAACTTCGGGTCCCGCGTCAGAATGCACAGGCCCAAGCACGTCTTTGGCGAGGAAGGGAGATGCTATGGGGAAGCTCCTTCAAGATGTTCGCTACGGATTCCGGATGCTGGCGAAGTCGCCCGGCTTCACGACGGTGGCCGTCCTCACGCTGGCGTTGGGCATTGGCGCGAACACCGCGATTTTCAGCCTCATTGACGCGGTGATGCTGCGATCGCTGCCGGTGGAGAAGCCGTCGGAACTGGTCCTCCTGAAATGGAGCGCTCGCAATTCGCCGAAGATCCACGGTTACATGTCCTCGGGCGATTGCCCCACCGATCTCCGTTTCGGCGCGCCGAATCCCTCTGGCTGCTCGTTTTCCGAGCCGATGTTTCGCGAGATAGCGAAGGCGAATCAGTTTTCAGGAGTGGCTGCGTTTGCCAACTCGGGCCCTCTTTCTCTGACCGGCGCTGGACCCGCTACGATGATCAGCGGGCAAGTGGTTTCCGGGAATTTCTTCCGCACGATGGGCGTGAAGGCTGCGGCTGGCCGCGTGTTTGAAGCGAACGACGATTCGCCGACGGCGGCGCCTGTGGCGGTGCTCAATTATGGCTACTGGCAGAGCGCCTTCGGAGGCTCACGCTCCGCGATTGGC
Organism: uncultured Acidobacteriota bacterium; assembly: GCA_963737205.1. GTDB lineage: Bacteria > Acidobacteriota > Terriglobia > Acidiferrales > UBA7541 > Palsa-295. Next base: position 1,007,896 of record CAVTRV010000002.1, read on the forward strand.
CGCACGATCCAATTGAACAACGTTCCCTTCACGATCGTTGGCGTGGCGGAGCAACGATTCACGGGCATTACGCCGGGCAGCGATTATGACGTCTGGCTGCCGCTCGCCGCCGGGCAACGCATCAATGATGACCGAATGTGGGGCAACCGACAGGACAACGTTAGCTTCTGGTGGTTGACGATTCTCGGACGCCTGAAAACCGAAACCGCGCTGCCGCAGACTCAAGCAGCAGTCGCCGGAGTCTTCCGCAACGAAATGCTGCACGGGTCCGTCCCGCTGTTCGAGGCCGGAGGCCGAATGCCGGGGCCGGGTGGGCCGCCACCGGGAGGCGGGTCTGTCCGGAGACAAATGGTTATGGGCGGGCCTCCGGCCACTGGCGCTGGACCAGCGCACTTACCACCAGGGGACGGCCCGAAGGGTGCAGTAATGATTCAGAGCGCCGCTCCTCCTGCTCCTGCTGCCAGCGGCCAGAAATCTGCGCAGGTTCCCCCAGCGGCAGCACAACCAACGAAAGCCGCGCCAGGCCAAGCGCCTGCGGAAACCACAACCCTCTCGAAGCCGGGCGACGAACCGACGGTAACGCTGGTCAACGCGCAGACTGGATTGACCGGCTCGCGACGCCGGTTCGCCAATCCGCTGTACGTTTTGATGTTTGCGGTGGGAATTATCTTGCTGATCGCGTGCTCCAACGTCGCGGGGCTGATGGTGGCTCGTGCTGCGGCGCGTCAGAAAGAAATGGCGCTACGTTTGGCGCTCGGCGCAGGCCGTGCGCGCATCGTGCGGCAGCTCTTGACCGAAAGCGTGATGCTGGCGGCGATTGGCGGCACGCTGGGAATTCTGTTCGCTATCTGGGGAGCGCACGCGATCGTCTCGTTCGTATCGAGCAATCAGTCGCGGCCGCTTGGATTCGCCACGGGCGTCGACATGCGCGTGCTGGGATTCACGATCGCGGTTTCCCTTTTCACCGGGATACTGTTCGGCGTTGCGCCAGCTTTTCGCGGCGCGCGCGTGGATTTGACTCCTGCCCTGAAGGAGGGCTTCGGCGTCTCCACCGGCCTCGGTCATGGCGGCGGCAGATGGTTCAGCATCGGGAACATGCTCGTTGTGACGCAGGTTGCGCTGGCGATCGTTGTGCTGGTTGGTGCGGGGCTGCTGGTGCGAACGCTGCAAAATCTCCGCAGCATCGACGTTGGCTTCGATTCCCGCAACTTGGTGATTTTCGGAATCAACCCTTCGCTCGCGGGATACAAGGATGCGCAGATCGATAGCTTCTATCGCGATTTGCAAGGCCGCCTCGCCGAAACGCCCGGCGTGAGGTCGGCAAGCTATTCGATGGTCCCTCTGCTCAGCGGCGCCTTGATGATGACCAGCTTCCACTGGCCGGGAACTCCACAGGATCGCGAGTCGGAGTCGGACATGTTGTCGGTTGGTCCCGATTTCTTCAGCACTATGCAGATCCCATTTCTTGCCGGACGCGGTTTCAACTCGTCGGACTACGAGCTGGCCGCCGCCGATCAGGGCCACAGAGCCTCAGTGCCGGAACCCGTGATCGTGGATCAAGCGTTCGTCGCCAAATATCTCGGAAAAGAAAGTCCGCTAGGAAAGCTGTTCGGCGAATCCGCGGCAAAGGAAGACGAGCCCGCGAGCGCGGGGTACGAAATCGTCGGCGTGGTTCGCGATACGAAATACAACGACCTGCGCCGGGAAATCAACCCGACGATGTACGTGCCGCAGAGTGGCATGGGCGCGTCGTTCGAGGTTCGCACGGCGGGTGACCCGCAAGCCTTGGTTCCCGCGATTCGCCGCGTCGTTGCGGACATCAATCCGAATTTGCCGCTCCGAGACGTCACAACCGAATCACAGCAGATCGACCGGCTGCTGTTTCAAGAGCGACTGATCGCTCGGCTTTCCGCCTTTTTCGGCTTGCTGGCCCTGGTGCTGGCGTGCATCGGCCTTTACGGCCTGCTGTCATATGAGGTCGCGCGCCGCACCCGCGAAATCGGCATTCGCATAGCGCTCGGGGCGCAAGTCGGGGACGTCCTGCGGCTTGTGGTGAGGCAGGGATTTGCCCTGGCGCTCGTGGGCGCGGCCGTGGGCATCGGCGTGGCGCTCGGCGTGACGCGCTATCTGGCCTCTATGCTCTACGACGTGCACGCTAACGATCCTCTGACGATCGCCGCGGTGTCCGTGCTGTTGGCTTTGGTGGCGCTCGCCGCCTGCTACATTCCCGCGCGGCGCGCTACGCACGTCGACCCCATCGTCGCGCTGCGCCATGAATGATGGGGCCGGAACGACGGGCGACCCTGTGGATCAGGGACTTTTCAGGCTCCGCTTTCGGCCCCCGCAGGGGACTCGTAGTTGTCGGCCAAGCACCTGAGCCGTAGAAGTCTTCACCTGAAATTTCGAATTCGGGACTTCGAATTCCGCGTGCTCGCATCGAACCTGCTAGAATCGCCGCGAGTGTACACCTGCCACGAGTGCGAGCAGCCGATCAATCAGGCCACGGAAGTCTGCCCTTACTGCGGCGCGGATTTGACCGAAGTTCCCCCCGGCGGGAACGCCGAAAAGCCGCAGAAGAAGTCCCCCGCAAAGATTGTCGTTCTCTGGGCCGTCGTTTTGTTGAGCCTCGTCGGGATCGCGTGGTTCGCGTTTCCCTGGCGGCTCGCCGGCTCAAAGCCAGAAGCGGAGGCCCATGCCATCGCTGCAATCACCGAGCTACAGCAAGCGCTCAACGCCTACGAGACGAGCGAAGCAACTTTTCCATCTGCCCTCGAATCTCTGGGCGAACGCGGCCAAGAAGCCTTGCGGGAAGCTCAGTCCGGGCGCTACTCGCTCCAATACGCTCCTGGCAGCCCTGAATCCGATGGACGCGTGAAAAGCTACACACTCACGGCGCGCGCAGGAAATTATGGTTACGTGAATCTCTTCGCCGACGAAACAGGCGTCGTCCGCGGAACGCGGGAGAACCGCGCCGCCAGCGCCGCCGACCCGCGCATTGATGCAGTCTCGCTGAAAGCGCCGTAGCATCAGGATTGGGGACAGCCGTCTTCTTACTACTTTTGCCCCTTTTCCCAGCTCTCGTTCCGCCGGGTGACGTTCTGGAACTTCCAATCTGGGTTGCGCTTCGAGCGGATGATAGAATCCGCAGCGATGCCGCCGCCCGAGCAAAAGAGCCCCCGCCTGATGCGAGATATGTTCCGCAAGATCGCGCCGCGATACGACTTCATCTCGCGCGCCTTTTCCTATGGCATGGACCGCCGGTGGAAAGAGTCCGCGGTCAAGAACGCTCCGCTTCCGCAAGACGCCATCGTTCTCGATCTCGCTTCCGGCACCGGGGATTTCTCGCAGATGATCCTCGATCACCTGCCCCGTGCGCGAGCGATTGCGGTGGACCTTACCGACACCATGCTGCATGTGGCCCGCAAGCGCGGCGTGAAGGAAATCGTTTGCGCGGACGCGAGCGCGTTGCCCTTCGACGATAACTCTTTCGATTGCGTCCTGATCGGCTACGGCCTGCGCAATTTCCCGAATCTCGAAGCGGCAATTCTGGAAATCGAGCGCGTTACGCGCCCGGGCGGTCTGCTGCTGAGCCTGGATTTCTTTCTGCCCGCGAATCCCATCCTGCGCGAGATCTATCTTGCATACCTGTACGCGAATGGCGCGGTGTGGGGAACTCTGCTGCACGGCCGACCTCGCACGTACACTTACATTCCTGATTCGCTGCGCAGCTTCCTCTCGGTGGACGAGATGTCGTCGCTGCTGCTCAAGATGGGCTACGTCAACGTCCACGCCCGCCCGTACATTTTTGGCGGCATCGGCCTCCACTTGGCCACAAAGCGGTAGACGCGGTCTCTGCAGTCTCCGATGTCCTCAGTGTCCTCATGTGTTTACTTCCGAACTCTGCTCGTCAGCGGTGGCTCAGCCGCAGACTTTCCCAACTGGCGTCCGCTGTCCAGCCCCCATCCACTACCAGCGTGTGACCATTCACGAACGCGCTCTCGGTGGCATCCGCGAGAAACGCAATCGCGCGCGCAACATCGTCCGCCGATGCAAAGCGCCCCGTCGGCACGCGCCCGACGATATCGGCATCGTTGTATGTTCCCTTCGCCTGATCCACATCATCCATCGCCGTCTTGACCCATCCGGGACAAACCGCATTACATCGCACGCCACGGCCTCCCCATTCCGCGGCGAGGGTTCGCGTCAACCCAATCAAGCCGTGCTTTCGACGCGTTGTACGCAGCGCGATCGGCAATGCCGAAAAGGCCCGCAATCGATGCCACGTTGACGATCGCTCCCGATCGCTTCTCGAGCATCATCGCGCCAAACGTCTTCGCCACTAGAAACGGAGCGACCAGGTTGACGTCGAGCACCCGCCGAAAGTCCCGCGCCGATATCGTCTCGGCCGGAGCAATGGAGCTGATGCCAGCATTGTTCACCACCACGTCCACTCTGCCCCACCGCTCCCGCACGGCCGCCGCAAAACGCGCCACGACGCCTTCGTCGGTGATGTCGCCAGTAAATTCCAGCGCTTCAGCACCTCGCCGCTCAATTTCCGCCAGCGTCTCCGGCATTGGTCGCAGGTCGATCAGCCCCAGCGCATACCCGCGCTCGGCAAGCAATTCCGCAGTGCGACGCCCAATCCCTTGCGCCGCACCCGTGACCACCGCTACCCGCGCATCATTCCCCTGCATGGCTTACCTCCAGGATGTCTGCGATCCCCCACGCAAACTGGTGATTGAAACTCGACTCCGAATCCGCTACGGTCATTTCTGGAATGCGCGCCCGATCCCATCATTGCAACATTCGGGATTATCTCTTTTTCGCGAGCCTCGCGCTGGCGCTCTTTGCGTTGTCTGCCGCGCCTACTCAGGCAGGAAGAACCTCGAAGCCCTTGTGTCCTCTCGCCGAAAAGTGCCCGTGTTCGCAATTCCTCGTCGCTCACGGCTCGACGATGAACGGGGCGATGGCCGGAATGCGGAACGGGTCCGGCGATTCGATGCAAATGGCGAGCATGAGGAAGGGCGAGCGCGCGTCTTTCATCGACCAGATTCTCGATCACAGCAGCGCCGGGACCAGCGCTGAACCTGCGTCCACGCCGCACGCGATGCTGATGAAAAGTGCCGGGGATTGGACGCTGATGTTTCACGGGAGCGCCTTCGTCAACGCGATTCAGCAAACCGGGCCGCGCGGCGGCGACAAAGTGTTCGGCACAAGCTGGCTGATGCCGATGGCGCAGCGATCCGTTGGTCACGGCACTCTCACCGTGCGCGGAATGTTTAGCCTCGAACCGGCCACGATCACGGAACGACAGTACCCCGAACTCTTTCAGATTGGCGAAACGGCTTTCGGAAAGCCAATCGTGGACGGCCAACACCCTCACAATCTCTTTATGGAGCTAGGCGCGCTCTACGACGTCAAGCTCGGCGAGAATACTCTGCTTTCGTTTTATGCCGCGCCCGTTGGCGATCCCGCGCTTGGTCCGGAAGCGTACCCGCACCGGACGTCAGCCAGTGAAGACCCGCTCGCCGCGCTGGGCCATCATTTGCAGGACTCGACACATATCTCCGACGACGTCGTGACACTCGGTCTGACGTATAAGATTGCGCGCATCGAAGTTTCCGGCTTCCATGGCCGCGAGCCCGACGAAAATCGCTGGACGATCAGCGCAGGCCCGATCGATTCGTGGTCCACGCGCCTGACGCTCAATCCCGCTCCAAACTGGAGCGGACAGTATTCCATCGGACGCCTCCACAGCCCCGAGCAGCTCTTCCCCGCGGAGGACACGCTCCGCATGACGGCATCGCTCATGTACGACCTCCCGTTTGCCAACGGCTCCGGCAACTGGGCGACGACTCTCGTTTGGGGACGCAACAAGGATTTTCCCGGCGGCGAAGTCTTCAACAGCTATCTTGGCGAAAGCACCGTCCGTTTTGCGCGTCACAATTATGCGTGGACGCGAATTGAAAACGTCGATCGCACGAATTTCCTGCTGCTCGGCGAGAATCCGCTGCCGCCGGGATTCGAGGAACATTTCCTCGCGCGCGTGCAAGCTTATACGCTCGGCTACGATCGCGAATTCAATATCATTCCCCGCGTATCGAGCGCCGTCGGAGGGCAATTCACGCTGTACGGCAAGCCGGCTTTCCTCGACTCCACGTACGGAGCGCATCCCGCCGGCTTTCTTCTGTTTGTTCGCCTGCGTCCCGTTCCGGCGGAAAAGTAAGCAGCGGCTCCATCCACCAGAACGTAGACCTTGCCGGCCATGACTCTTCGGCTTAGTTGAACACCGCAGTCGCGTCATGTATCATCGCGTCGCCGCAGCTTTCATCTAGGAGTTTTCTCGCCGCGCGTCTCCGGAGGACTTTCATGCGAACGATCGCCACATCCCGACTTCTGATGGTCGTCGTTGCTCTGCTTTGTGTAACGTGCTTCGCTGGTTCGATCGAATTGGCTCGGAGTCAATCGCATCCCGGGACCGCAACCAAGAGCAATGCGTGCCCAAACGATGACACGGGACTGAAATTGCCGAACGGTTTCTGCGCCACGGTATTTGCGGACGGCGTGGGTCACGCTCGGGACATGGTGGTTGCTCCAAACGGAGTGCTCTACTTAAACACTTGGGCCGGCGCGTACTTCGGCAATAGCTCGACTCATCCGGGCGGATTCCTCGTGGCTCTGCAAGACAAGACGGGAGCGGGGAAAGCAGACGTAATCGAGCGATTTGGTGAAACTATTCAGAGTGGAGGCAAAGGCGGCACTGGAGTCGGCCTCTACAAGGATTCGATCTACGCGGAAATCAATGATCGCATCGTCCGCTACTCTTTGGCCACCGGCGCCATCGTGCCGAAAGATGCTCCGGCAACGATTGTTTCAGGATTACCTCTAACGGGCGACCATCCGATGCATCCCTTTATTATCGATTCCGAAGGCACGATGTACGTCGATGTGGCCAGCGCGACCAACTCATGCCAAGTCAAGAATCGAACGCTGAAATCGCCCGGCATCGATCCGTGTGTAGAGCTCGAAACGCGCGCCGGCATCTGGCGCTACGACGCAAACAAGACCGACCAGGTCTTTTCACCGGCGGAACGCTTCGCGACTGGAATACGCAACGGCGAAGGCTTTGCCATCGATGCATCCGGCCACATGTTTGTCACGCAGCACGGCCGGGATCAGCTCCATGCCAATTGGCCGGACTTTTACAGACCAGATCAAGAAGCCACGTTGCCGGCCGAACAAATGATGCTCCTGAAAGAGGGTGGCGACTACGGTTGGCCCGAATGCTATTACGATCCGTTCGTAAAAAGCCTGGTCCTGGCGCCGGAATACGGTGGCGACGGCAAGAAGATTGGGATTTGTGCCAACAAGCTCGCTCCAGTCGCAGCGTTCCCCGCGCATTGGGCGCCGAACGGAATGGTCCATTACGACCAGCAGCAGTTCCCGGCGCGCTACCGCGACGGCGTGTTCATCACCTTCCACGGATCGTGGGACCGCGCGCCCTATCCGCAAGGCGGCTACAACGTCGTTTTTCAGCCTCTTGATGGCGACCATGCATCTGGGCGGTGCGAGATCTTTGCCGATGGCTTCGCGGGAGCCGTCAAATCTCCCGGCGGAGCCTTGCATCGCCCGAGCGGCATCGCGGTTGGGCCAGATGGTGCGCTCTACATTTCCGATGACGTGCGCGGACGAATTTATCGCATTGTCTACCACGGCGCGGCCGGCGCTAACGTTGCCGGGCCACCATGCCCGAGTGCGACGGCTCCAGCCGGTGAGATCGTCGGAGCGCACCCGAAGCCTCCGGAGGGTACTCATCCGGACGCCGGTGTTGCTGCTTCCGGCATAGCTGTTCCCGCAGGAGCAACGCCGGAAATGGTTGCGCTGGGCGAGCAAATCTACACCGGCCAAGTGGGCGCAGCTGGATGTACCGGCTGCCACGGGCAGACCGGCCACGGCTCGAACCTGGGTCCAGATCTGACGCGCGGGAAATGGCTGTGGAGCGATGGAAGCTACGCCGGAATCAAAAAAACGATAACGGAAGGCGTCGCGCAACCGAAAAAATTTAGGAATGCAATGCCGGCGATGGGTGGCACGCAGCTTACGCCTGAGCAATCGTCGGCGCTCGCAGCATACGTCTGGAGCCTGGGCCACCCGAAAACAAAAGCGGCGCCCACGCATTAGGACGGGCGCGCGCTTCCCGGCCCGTGATGCTATACTGGCTTCGCAAACGCGCCCGCAAAACACTCGATTTGTCAGCGGAGAGGTGGCCGAGAGGCTTAAGGCGGCGGTTTGCTAAACCGTTGTAGGGGCTAAAACTCCTACCGGGGGTTCGAATCCCCCCCTCTCCGCCAGAATTTACGGCCTCTGTTTTTTTGCTCGCACAGTATAAACTCCCCACAAACCTACTCAAGAAGAGCGCGAGCGAACGAAGAGTCGTTCTTGCGTTCTCTGGACACGAGATGCACTCATCGGCGCAACCGGCAGCCGAAACCCAAACGGCGGACGCTGGGCCTCAGGCTCAGTCGACTGGAGATCGGATTGCGAGTGCCCGTCCGTGGGTGATCCTGGCTGCCCGCGCGTGTCTCCTGGTTGTGCTCGTGTTCTCGATCTATTTCGCGGCGCGACAGGGCGTCGCTGCGTGGTCTTTCCGAAAGAGTCTGCCCCCGGATATCGAGGCAGCTGCGAGATGGGACGCCGGCAATCCGCAATATCCCAGCGCCCTTGCGACGCTGATGCGTTTTTATGCGGACAATCCGAATCCTGACCCGATCGTGCGCCTCTGTGAGACAGCCGTCAGGCTGAGCCCCAATGATGCCCACTATTGGGCTGATCTTGGCGCTGCTTACGATTGGGCGGGCCGTCCGAACGATGCGCTTCAAGCCTTCGAACGGGCTCGCGATCTTTTTCCCAATTCTCCCGATATCAATTGGAGTCTCGCGAATTTCTACATCCGCGCGGGAAGGCCAAACGATGGCCTGCGAATGCTGCAGAAAGTCCTGAGCGAGGGTGGCATCGACGAACAGCAGGTCTTCTCGCTCGCAACGCACGCAGCGCCTGACAGCGATGTGGTTCTGAACGAGGTGCTTCCCGCGCGAGCCCCCTTCTTGATCGACTATCTCAATTTTCAATCGACTGCAGGAAATATCGCTGCGGCGAAAATCGTCTGGGCGAGGTTGCTCGAATCGAGACAACCGTTCGAACTGCATCAGGCACTCCCTTACTTCGACGCCTTAATCCATCACAGGGACCTGGACGCCGCTTCTCAGGAATGGGCCGAACTGGGGAACCGATTCCCCGGCCAAATTCGCGAGCGGACTTCCGAGGGGAACTTGGTGACCAACGGTGATTTTGCGTTCGAGATTTTGAATGGCGGATTCGACTGGCGCGTCAATCCGGTTCAGGGGGCAACCGTAAGCATCCAGCAAGCCGACTCCGGCGGCGCGGGCTCGCTGCAAATCGAATTTGACGGCAGCCGCAATCTGAAATACGAGGACGTTCTCCAGCTCGTGCCAGTTCAGCCGCGGACGCGCTATCAATTCTCGGCTCAAATTCGCCGCCGAGGAATCACCACCGACAGCGGCCCGAGGTTTCAGGTTTTCGATATAGAGGACATGGCCAAAGTGTTTGCCGCCACCGAAAATCTCGTCGGCACATTCGATTGGTCGACGGAGACGTTGAATTTTCAGACGTCGCCAGGGACGCGACTCCTGGTTGTGCGGCTCGCGCGCCCGCCAAGCTCTAAGTTCGACAACAAAATCGCAGGTGCCGTGTGGATTCGCCGCGTCTCTCTGGTGCAGGAGAGACCATGAGGCAGGTCTGCATCCGCACCGTGCTGACAAGCTATCGAACCCCTCGATTGATCAAGGCGATTGTTTCCTTCTAGAAGGAGAGCGTTGAACCGGGGGGTTACTAGGCATAAAATCGAATTAGATTCTTCGCGGAGGCCGCCCAAGAAGATACTGGAATGGCAGAGAGCTTCTCACATGGCGAAAAGGAAAATTCTCTCGGCATTGCTGAGAGCCGAGTCCACCCCCGCACGGTGGTCCGTGCCCTCGCGTACGTAGAATTGTCGGACGAAAACGCGGGCTTGATCCTCAACATCAGCGAAGATGGCTTGGCTGTGCAGGCAGTGCAGGTGGTCGCCTCCGACCATTTGCCCCGGATGCGGTTTAGGCTGCCGAAAACCGACCTCACGATTGAAGTAGCCGGCAAAATGGTGTGGCAGCTCAGGTCCAGGAAAGAAGTGGGCATTCAGTTTGTTGATCTATCTGAGGCTGCCCGCGCCCATATTCAGGAGTGGATCGCCGCCGAGCCTTCGCGTCTCGCCGCTCCCCCGGAACCTCTACGGCGACGGACCCCCCAGCCTGAGAAACCCTCGCGCTCGAGCCCTCTCGAGGCCGAGCATGCGGTTTCGGTACCTGCGATGGAGCCCGAAGCGCCTCTGGAACCGGTCGTCTTCGTTCCGCCAACTTCGATTCCGCCGAGTCCCGCCGAGCCGCGTCTACCTGCCGACGAAGTCACGTTGAACGTTTCGCCGGCTGGAGCTCCTCCGCGTTCAGGGGAATACATTCGCCCGCCTGCGGAGCTTCCCGACACGCTCCCCCAGCCGGTTTTGGGCTCATTCCCTCTCGGGCGCATGTCCGTTCCGGATTTGCGGCGCGCCGAGCCGCCTACTGTAAATATGGCGGGGCCAAGCGCTTTCCCAGAGGGCAGTTTCAATCAGCTGGCCTGGAAGGCGCCCGCGGCGCCCGCCATGACCAGGGAACCTAAGAAAGCGCGACGCTGGTGGACTTACGCTGCCGCTCTTGGAATCATCGCTGCCTTGGGATTTGCCGCGCTGGTGATGATCGATCCGGACGTCATCAGCCGACCGCGCGTCGCAACAGTTTCTCAGGCGCCCAGCGCTACAGCCGCTCCCGAGTCGCCGAGCCCCCAGCAGACGGCTCCCACGGACGGTCCCGGCAACGGCCTGGAGCAGCAGACGCCGCAAAGACTGCCGGGATCTGGGGACAATGGAAAGGCCTCTCGGGGTCGGGGCGGCGTAGGTCAGCCAATTTACTCACCACCGACGTCGCAAGCGCGTCCCCCGGTGATAGTAAACCCGCTCGCGCCTGCAAACTCGCTCGCGAGTCACCGCGACGAAGCACCTGCTTCCGGCGCGAGCACGAAACCTAGCCAGGATCAATCTGCGCGGCAGGCAAATGGTTCCTTGCCGACAGTCCAGCCTAATCAGACACAAACACACCCAGCCTCAAACGGCGGCGCCGATTGCCACTGTGACTGCGTCGCAACAAGCGCCCGCGCCGGCAGCTTCGTCGAATCTGACGCCTGTTCCAGGGAGCCAGCCAGCGACCCCGCGAAAGGATCAGGACGCGTATGCGGCGTCGGCGAAACGCGACCAGGACGCCATTGCGGCGGCAAATCAAAACAAGGAGCCCGCCCAATCCCCCGTCGTTTTGCCGAGCACACAAGGTTCGCCTGTGGTGCCCAGCGTACCGCTGTCGGGAGTTCCGAGCGGTTCGGTGGGCGCGACTTCGCAATTTCACGCGATTCGGATTCCACCAGAGCTGAGGGCGAAAGGTTCACAGCTCGGCGGCAATTTGCAAATCGGCCAAATGCTATCGAGCTATTCGCCATCCTATCCGATTGACGCGGCGCGGCAAGGCGTGGAAGGAATCGTGAAGCTGGATGCGATTGTCGCTCCGGACGGGACGGTTGAGAGCGTGCAGGTGTTGAGCGGCGCCGCGATGTTGACCGGAGTATCGGTGGCGGCGGTGAAACAATGGCGCTACGGACAAACTCTGCTGGGCGGGAAACCGATCGGCGCGGAACAGTACGTGACACTCGTCTTCAGGCTCGCAAAGTAACCGTCGAGGGGCTCAATCCGCCACGGTTGCAGCACTCACCGGCGGAGTGCTGCTTTTGTGACCGGCCAGCGCGACGGCCGCTCCCACGCCCGCGGCTGCTGCGACACCCAAGATGATGTAGCCCGTATGGCTGTTGCTCGATTTCTTCACCGACGTATTTGTGGCAGGCGGAGCCGAAGCTTCCTGAGTGATGCCCAAGTCCCCCTGAGCAGAAATTTCGAGCGACTGACCCACAGCCAGCACGCGGCCATTCGCGCCCTCCAGTGGAATCACACCAACGCTGCCGTCAAGACATGAAACCGCGAACGAGCCATTGGCGGTCTTGTCGATGCGGGACGACGACTGCTCCGTCTGAATTACTGGAGCTATAACGTAGTTCCCAGCCCGCAGCGTCACGTCCGTGGACTGGGCGAACGACGTCATGATCACCGTTCCCGCCGTGAGCTCAGCCAGAAAGCGCGCGTCCCCGGTGAACGTCACGTGAGTTTGCGTCGAGAGCTTGAGAGAACCTTTGCCGGTCATGGTGAAGGTGGCGCTGCCGTTGTCGCCCGTGAGAACCGTGTCGCCAGCAAAGATCGTCAGCGCGGACGGCGCAGGCGCGCCGTTCACGTAGACGGTGCCAACCGTCGCGAACGCGCCGAGAGGTTCGCGCGCTTGCCTCGATGGAGCGCCGCTGGCGCTGGGCGCAACCGGATACAGCATCATTGCCACGGCCATTACGACCGCAATGGAGGGTCGGAGAGCGCTCGCTTTTACCTTATGTGAGTTCGGCGCGGTCCGATTCACAGTGACCCCTTCACAAAAATTCGGGCTCGCGAGCGAACCGCGAGCCGCTGGAGTGATCTAATTACCACCTCTTCTCCGGATTGTCCATAGCGCAGCTTCTGGGGTAAGCTTCGCGGCGCGAGCGTCCCGTGAGAGTACTGCACATCGTGAAAACGGCTGTCGGCGCGACGTGGGCCTACGAACAAGTCCGCGTGCTGACGAGCCTCGGCGTCGAAGTGGTCGTCGCGCTGCCTTCGGCTGACCGCGGTCTCGGGCCGGCGTATCGCCGTGCCGGCGCCGAAGTCGTCGCGGTCAACCTGGATTTCCCGGCGCGGCGTCCGTGGCAGCTTCCCGCGGTTCTCGCGGCGTGCCGGGAACTTGTAGCCAAAGTTCAGCCCGACCTGATTCATTGCCATCATGTTGGGACCATGCTCGTAGTTCGGTTGGCCTTGGGCGGCGGATCGAAGATACATCGTGTGTTTCAGGTACCGGGGCCTTTGCATCTGGAGTCGCCGGCTTTCGCGAATCTCGACGTGAGGCTTGCGGGGCCGCCGGATCGTTGGATTGCCACTTGCGAGTGGACGCGGCGCAAATATCTGGAAATGGGAGTTCCGGCGAATCGGGTTTTCCTTTCGTATGCGGGGGCCGACATCCGGCGATTCGCGCCAGGCCGCACCGGAAGGCTGCGGGCTGAGCTCGGCGTCGCGCCTGACGTTCCGCTGGTGGGGATGGTGGCGTACATGTACGCGCCGAAATGGTTTTTGGGGCAGGAGCGAGGGTTGAAGGGCCATGAAGATTTTTTCGCGGCGCTGAATCTCGTGCGAAACGAGAGGCCGGAAATTCGCGGCGTTGTGGTTGGTGGCGGCTGGGATGGCGCGGAGTGGTATGAAGATCGGCTGCGATATCGGGGCCACGCGATTTGCGATGGCTCGCTGGCGTTCCTGGGGACGCGGCCGGATGTGGCGGCGTTGTACCCGGACCTGGATTTGGCGGTGGTGGCGTCGCATTCGGAAAATTGCGGCGGGGCCGTCGAGCCGCTGCTGTGCGGCGTTCCCGTCGTCGCTACGAATGTGGGCGGGCTGCCCGATTTGATTCGTGACGGCGAAACCGGCTGGCTGGTGCCGCCGAAGAATCCGGAGGCGCTGGCGCGCGCGATGCTTGATGCGCTGGATGACAAGCAGGAGGCGCGACGGCGCGCGGTGGAAGGCCAGAAGCTCGTGCGGCGGCTTTTTGACGTCGAGCGAACGGCGCGCGGAGTGGCCGAGATTTACGATGAGATTCTGGGGGCGAGCAGCTCGGCCGAATCGGCACATGGCCGGCTCTTCGACCAGTCGCCTCAGCCGGCGAAAAGAACCAGTGAGTTTGTACCGATTAGACTGAGTCGCTGCCGTTTGTTTTGAACGAGTTAGAGCGATTTCTAATAATTTGGTGTACCGATTAGAAATTCGTTGAACCACAGAGAGCACGGAGAAAGGCCGGAGGTCACAGAGAGGGAGCCTGGTCTGGTTGGGGCGAAGATGCGGCGAACCGGAACACGTGTTTTTGTCGCGGTTAGAAAATGTCTTGTGCTTTGTTTTCATTCGATTGGAGCGATTTTTAAATATGGGGTTGTCGCGATTAGCTTTTTTTTCGCCTCTTTGGCTGTGGTGTGGGAGTGAGGGTGGGTGGCCAAGTTTGTCGCTCATCCAAGTCTCCGACTGCAGGATAGCATATAATTACCAAATTGTCAAGTACAAGTACTATAAAAATCGAAGAGCAGATCGGCTAAAAGCGGAAAGCAGATCCCTTCCCGCAGAATCACCCGGGACGCAAACAACGCGCACCCCGCAGAAAGCGCGGGGATTCCGTTCGGGGACTCAGGGCAGGCGGGATGACAACGCGGTGACAGTAGTGGCCCAGCCATGATGTCTACGAAGCCGAGTCAAATTTGAAATGAGCAGGCTGAGCAGGTTGCCGGGGCACGTTCGTCATCTGAGCTGGTACCTTGATAGACCCTCTGAAATACCGCTGTGCTCCGATTTAGACCAGTGTCTGCCGCTGCCGGATCTCACGGGCGTAAAGATTTTGTGGCCGAACCGCTACAGTTGGACTCATGGTTCGTTCTGCTTGGACATGGTAAAGGACGCCTTAGCATCCATCGTGCCGGTGGAATTGCGAGATGTATCCGAGAGAGATCGGGAGTGGCATGAGCGCTCTGGGTTTCCTGTGCCGACCGATAAGCTAGATCTTCTCAGGACGCCACGCAATCCGAAGTCTCCGAACGATATCCGCGGAGACATTTTTGAAGTGCAGCGCGGAGACCGGCGTATCCGCTGCGCGTATGATTATTCCGATTTCCCGATCATTTCTACTGAGATCGCTGGGCACGTGGACCTTTATTTCAAATGCGTAACTCCCAAAACCCAAATACCGGCAAACGTCGTCAGCACGGGGTATTTTCCGAGCCGTCCGCGACTTCTGGCGAGGGCGAGGCGGATGGTTTTCAAGCGTCCTGCAGCGAAAAACATCGATGTATACGCCCGCTTCGGCACATGGACGGATAGTCAGGAAATACGCGAACGGCTGGTGACCCGAATACGCAAAAGTTCCCTTCGATTCCGAGGGGGATTTGGCACGGTGGTTTTCCCCGCTTACCTCAACGAGCTCATGCGGGCAAGGATCGCGCTCGATGCACCAGGACAAGGACCGATCACTTACCGATTGCCCGAAGCGATGGCTTTAGGCGCCGTGATCGTCTGCGCACCGCCAGAGTGTGTGTTCCCGGAAGCACTCGAAGACGGCGTCCACTATGCGGCCACAAGAGCAGACGGCGGCGACGTCGTTGAAGTCTGCGAAGAACTCCTCAGGGACCAAGATCGAATGGCGAAGATTGCCAGAAACGGCATGAAATACTTCGACCGCAACTTCTCGCCCCAAAGTAGAGCGAGGCGGATCTTGCGTCACGCCGTTGCGCTCACAAACTGAGCTTGGCTCCCATATCAGGTATAGAATCTTGGACTTTCCCTCCCCGGGGCGTACACTCGCCTCCCGGTCGAGCGTGGTTGCGGAAAAAGTCAAAAGCTTTGCTTCAGGGGTTAAAACCCCTGATGAAAAGGCAACGGTTACGCCGGAGCTAAAGCTCCGGCCTCCTAAACTGCTCGATTTTTCCGCAACCTCTAGCGTGGGGAAGCCGCGATGGCGCAAAAACAAATACGAATCCTGCACGCGCTGGGCAGCTTGGACCCCGGCGGCGTCGAGACATGGCTTCTCAATGTTTTGAGGAACATGGACCGCGACAGATTCCAATTCGATTTTTGCACGTTTGGATCGCAGCCCGGTGTGCACGCCCGCGAAGGGGAACGACTTGGAAGCAAGGTCGTTCGATGTCCGAAGGGCTCGAATCCATGGAAGTTTCGCAGCCGTTTCCGGCAAATCCTTCGCGGGGGTGGCGATGATGTGATTCACAGCCACGTCCACTTCTTTTCAGGTGCAATCCTGCGCTGGGCAAACGCAGAAGGAGTGCCGGTCCGCATCGCGCACAGCCACACGAGCCAGGACGACAAGGCCAGCACGCTCGCGCGACGTTGCTACCGCTCGCTGATGAAATCGTGGATCGAGCGCTACGCGACGCACGGATTGGCCGCGTCGCAGCTCGCCGCCGCGCAGCTCTTTGGCGAAGATTGGCCGAGGGACGGACGCATCCAAGTGGTCCACTGCGGAATCGATTTGCGCCCATTCGAGGAACCGATCGCGCGCGACGATGTTCGAGAAGAGCTTGGTATCCCTCGGGATGCGACCGTGGTGGGACACGTTGGCCGCTTTGTTCCTGCAAAGAATCACCGATTTTTCCTGGAGGTCGCGCGCGAAATCGTGAAGTTCCGACCCGACGTTCATTTCTTGCTGGTTGGCGACGGGCCACTTCGACCCGAGATCGAGACGCGAGCGAGAGCGATGGGTTTCAACGGAAACATGCATTTTGCAGGAAACCGCAGCGACGTGCCTCGCCTCATGTGCGGAGGAATGGATATTTTTGTTTTTCCATCCCTCTGGGAGGGACTGCCGATGACGTTGATCGAAGCGCAGGCCGCCGGTCTTGCCTGCGTCGTCTCAGATAGGGTTACGGACGAAGCGACCGTCTTACCTGAGCAATCAATTCGGCTTCCTTTATCGGCGAGGCCCGCTGACTGGGCCGCAAGTGCGCTCGATGCTCTTAACGGTGGAAGAAAAAACATAGAATGGGCCGCGCAAACGGTGGGTCGCACAGATTTTTCGGCCGACTGCAGCGCTTCCCTTCTCTCAAACTTCTACGTGGCCGCGACCGAACGGTGATGAGCGAAAAACAGGACGGGATCATTCAAGGGGCAAGCGGCTCAAAGCGTCACCTTGAGACCGGTGATCTGCTCGACCGTCACGCGGCTCGGGCCAACATCTTCTCCCCATTCGTACTCGCGGATCGAGCCGCCTTCATTGTTTTGGTCCTATATTTCGTGTTTTGGCCGATTTGGTATGTGAGTGAAGACAAGCTATCCGTGCGCGCCGGAGATTTCAGAATCGAACATCTAATCGTAGCGGTTATCTTCGTCCTGAGTTTGGGAACCCTGAGTCGACGATGGTCACGGATACCCGGTTCGTGGGCGCTTTTCCTGCTCGTCAGTTATGGCGCGGTTACACTCATCTGGAGTGTGAACGTCAAGGAAGGTTTGCTGCTTATTCTCAACCTTACGTCGGTATTTATTTTCACCCAGGTATTGGCCAGAAACTCCCGCCGCCAGCGAATCGCGCGATTGTCCTTTCTATTCGGCTTAGCAGTGATGACCGCTATCGGGGTGAGCCGAGCGGAAACCCCGACTGCCAAAGATTTCCGATTGCTCTTCCCGGCAGGCATAGATCCAAATCAACTCGCGGTCCAGATCGCGATGGGCATAGTAATACTGACAGCGGTGGTCGTCTCAGACTCCCGAGACGGCCGGATACGCTACATTCGGTTTTGGAGCAGCCTGACACTCAGCCTGTTGCTCGCGGGCGTTGTAGTTCTGTCCGGTTCTCGGACGGGAATTCTCGCGGTCGTCGCAGGTTCCAGCCTTTTGCTGCTACTTCGGAAGGACTCCTCGGGCAAGCTTCGCGTTTGGCACCGCCGCTTGGCTTGGGCTCCCGCGCTGGCGCTGGTGGGCATTCTGGGCGTTCAGCCGCTTATGGCATCCAAATCCGCCTCATTGGTCGAAAGGTATGAAGAGGGATTCTTCAAAGGCGACCTTGCTGGACGCGACATGGTATGGCGAGCCGGAGCCAGGTATTTTGGCTCCTCAGGTAGAAACGTTCTCATAGGCGGGGGTATCGGCAGTTTCGACGAGTCGGTCGTGGACTATCTAGACAGACCGCTGTATCAGGTAGCCCTGCAAATGGCGGCTGCGAATCCCGCCAGGCTCGGCCCTTCTTTCGCACCACATGATGATTTACTTCGAGTTGCCTGCGACCTAGGAATAATCGGCCTGGTTTTGTTCATCGCCTTTTACATTCAGTTAGGGCTGGCCTGCGTGTCGACGGCCTCCGCAGATCGAGGCACCACGCTGCCCCTGGCACTGTTGGCAACCGTGCTTGTGGGAGGAATGGCCATTGACCTTATCAGTTTCCCCGTCTACCCGATTGCGCTGGCGTTGATCATCGCTCCCTGCGCGCGCGCTCACGCCCGGCGCGCAAAGCCCATCCAACAAAATGCGCTTGCTCACAGCAACTGAGCAGCGTTTCACGCGCGGACCCGGTCAGCACATTTATGTGGACGGGCCGGCGAAGTATTCGGCTTGGGCGAATTATCTGGAGGCGTTTGACGAGGTAGTGGTGCTGGCGCGGGTCGCGGCGAGCGGACACGCCGACGCCGAGCCGGCGCGCGCGGGCGACGCGACGCGCGCGAGTGAGCCGCTGCGCGCGTGGCGCGAGGAGGCGCGCGCGGATGGGCCTTCGGTTTCCTTCTTTGCGTTGCCTGACTATCGCGGGCCGTGGGAATACTTGCGGCGGCTTCCAGAACTCAAGCGGCTCGTGCGACACGTCGTCGAATGCTGCGACGCTTATATTTTGCGTGTTCCCGGGCTGGTGGGGCGATTGGTGTGGCGCGAACTTAGGCGGCGCGGAAAACCGTACGCGCTGGAAGTGGTGGGCGATCCGTGGGACGCGCTGGGGCCGGGAACGTGGCGCAGCGCGATGCGACCCGTCTTTCGGCGCGTGGCCGCGCGGGACTTGAGGGCGATGTGCCGGGGAGCGGTGGCGGTGCACTACGTGACGCAAAGTTCGCTGCAGCGGCGCTATCCGCCGGCGAAGGACGCCTACGCCGTGGGATTCTCCGACGCGCTGATGGATTCGGCTTTTGCGTCGGCTGCGGAAATGAACGAGCGATTCAGGCGAATCGAGCAAGCGGCTGGGACGGATGGCGCGCGCGGTGCGTTTCGCGTCGGGTTCGTCGGCAGCCTGGCGCAGATGTACAAAGGGCCGGACGTGCTGCTGCGCGCTGCGGCGTTGTGCAGCGCGCGGGGGATGAACATTGAAACGGCGCTGGCCGGCGACGGCCGCTACGCGGCCGCGATGAAGGCGCTGGCCGCGCAGCTTGGAATCGAGGAGCGGACGCAGTTCCTGGGGCAACTGCCGTTCGGCAAAGCCGTGTTTGATTTTCTCGATTCGGTGGACCTGTTCCTGATGCCGTCGTATGCGGAAGGATTGCCGCGCGCGCTGCTGGAAGCGATGGCGCGCGGATGTCCGTGCGTTGGGTCGGACGTGGGAGGCATTCCGGAACTTCTGGATGCGGCGGAGATGGCGCCGGCGGGCGATGCGGGCGCGTTGGCGGAGAAAATTATGGAAGTGGCGGCGAGCGCTGGGCGGCTGAAGCAGATGGCGGCGCGGAATTTGGAGAAGGCGCGGCAGTTCAGTCCGGAGCTGCTGAGGGAAGTGCGGGGGGAGTTTTGCAGGGCGGTGAGGATGCATTCGGGAGAACCCTTGGGATCCACAGATGATCCCGAATCCCGAAGTCTCGGGATCGGGACAGATAAACACAGATGAAGGCTAAAGCGATTTGAAATTGGAAATTTCAGATTTGAAATTGAGTCAAAGGCGAGAGCTTTTCCCGCCGAGAACGCGGAGAAAAGCTGAAACACAGAGGACACGGAGAACGGCTTGAGGACACAGAGAAAAGAAAAGCAGGTCCTCACCCTCTTCGTTTTGGGCTCAGGGTTTGCATCGAAGCCTCGAGACAAACCCTGAAACCCGGGTCCGGGGCTTGCACCTCAAACCAAAACCGGAAGTCCAAAACGAAAGATGCCGCGCTGAAGCGGCCCTTCGAGCGTGCTCAGGACTTTCAGCGGCGCTACGTTTGAACCTAAGGCGAACCGAGCCCGGGGCTGACTGTCACGCACTCAATCGTCCCTCCGGGACTCGTTCTTGTTTTGTGGCTTGGTTCCCCGGCATTCCGCTTCGCTGCATGCCGGGCTAAGTACAATCGCCGCTCCGCGGCTCTGAACCGAAGAATGGTCAGGCGGGGGCGGCGCGCGGGCCAGGGTGCGGTTGTCGAGGTCGCGCGGGGCGGAGGCCCGGGCTTCCACCTCAAACCAAAAGCGAAAGTCCAAAACGAAAGATGCCGCGCTGAAGCGCGGCGCTACGTTTAAGTCTAAGACAAACCAAACCTAAAGAGCCGGCGGGACGCCGGCGCTACAACACCGGCAAGATGATGAAGATGCCGCGCTGAAGCGCGGCGCTACGTTTAAGTCTAAGACAAACCCAAAGAGCCGGCGGGACGCCGACTAATGTCGGAGCTGAAGCTCCGACCCCCTAAACTGCCCTAGGCGGGGGCGGCGGCGCGGGCCAGGGTGCGGTTGTCGAAGTCGCGCGGGGCGGAGGCGGCGTGCTGGCCCGAGCGGATGGTGTCGCAGATTTCGGCGATGCCGGATTCGAGCGTGCACTGGCACTCGAATCCCAACGCGCGCTGAATTTTGTCGAAGGAGACGCGATAGTTCCGCTGGTCGGAGTTGTTTTCGATGCGGTCGATGGCGGTGCCGGGGATCATGCGCTGGATGGCCTCGCCTACATCGCGAATTTGCAGATTCAAGGCCGGAGAGCCGGCGTTGAAAATTTGGCCTGAGACAGCGCTGCGGGGCGCGTCGAGACTAGCGAGCACGGCACGCGCCGCGTCTTGAACGTGCATGAAGGGGCGCCACTGCTCGGCATTGAAAACGGTGATGCGTCCGCCGGATGCGGCGCGCGCGGCAAAAAGATTCACCACCAAATCGAAGCGCATGCGCGGAGACAGCCCGAACATGGTGCCGAAGCGCAGCACGGTGGCGGAGAAATCTTTGGCGGAAGAGCGACTGCCGGCAGCGAGGAGGAGTTTTTCGGAATCGATTTTGGTGCGCGCGTAGATGGAGAGAGGATTGAGCGCGGCGGTTTCGTCGAGGAAGGAATCGGACGCGCCGTAGACGCTGCACGAGGAAGCGAAAATAAACCGGCGAACGCCGCACTCGGAAGCCATTTCGATGAGCGTGCGCGTGGCGGTGCGGTTCACCTCGGCAGCCAATTGCTGGTTTTCGTCGCAGGCGGCGTCGCCGACAATCGCGGCGAGGTGAACCACGGCGTCACAGCTTTTCATGGCTGCCGCGACGACGGCTGCGTCGCGAACATCGCCGCGGACGAGTTCGCAATTGGGATTTGATTTGCAGGCGTCGAGGGATTTGTCGCCGAAGAGAAGCACGTCGAGGACGCGGACTTTGGAGCCGCGCGCGATCAATTGCGCTACGACGACGGAACCGAGGTAGCCGGCGCCGCCGGTGACGAGAATGCGCTTCGCGCGCTGTGGAGGCGCGGGTTTCATGCGCTCTGCCCCACGGCTGCTTTGCCGCGCTTCGCGAAATCGGAGGCGCGAAGAATGGCGTCGCAGACTTTGTCGACGTCGGCGTAGCGCAACGAGGAATAAATCGGGAGGCAGAGGACGCGATCGGAGATGTGGTCGGTGACGGGGAGCAGACGGCCGTCCCACATATCGAAATAGAGTTTTTGGCGATGCACGGGCGGCCAGAAATAACGGCGAACGCCGATGTTTTCTTTCTCGAGAGCGCTCGAGAGCCAGTCGCGGCCGCGGCCAAAAACCTGCGGGTCGACAATGATCGCGAAATCCTTGCAGGAGCTGCGCGCTTCGGGCGGCACGTGCTGGAAGCTGAGGCCGCCGACGGAGCGGAGGCGACGCTCGTAATGGAGGCGAATCTGGTTGCGGCGCGCGATGCGGTCCTCGACGCCGGCCATGCCGCGCAATGCGAGCGCGGCGTGAAATTCGCTCATGCGCGCGTTGAGGCCAAGAATTTCGGGGTCGTGATTGCCCGAGTCGCCGTAATTGCGCGCCGTGCGCAGGCGACGCGCGAGCGCTGCGTCACGCGTGGCGATCAGGCCGCCTTCGCCCGCGACGATGAGCTTCGTGGGCGACATGCTGAACACTTCGGCGACGCCGAAGCCGCCCACGCGAATGCCGTCGGTGGACGCGCCCAGGGCGTGCGCTGCGTCGTAGATGAGCGGAACGCGCAAGCGCGCGGCGATTTTCTCGAATTGCTCGACGGGCGCGGGATTGCCGAACATGTGCACGGCGAGAATCGCGGCCGTGTTTTTCGAGGCGCGATCGAGGACCGATTCGGGATCCATGCAAAATGTGTTCAGGTCGCAGTCGGCGAAAACGGGCGTGAGGCCGTTCCACACGACGGCGTGGGCAGTGGCGTGAAATGTGAAGCTGGGGACGATCACATCGCCATGCAGATCGAGGACTTTCAGGATCAGCATCAGAGCGGACGTGCAGTTCGCGACGGCGACGCAATGCGGGACATTCAGATAGGCGGCAGCGGCGGCCTCGAGCTCGCGGACGAAAGAACCGTTGGTGAGGGAGCGGCTCTCGAGAATTTTGCGGACGTCGGCGAGGAATTCGTCGCTGGGCAATCCTTCGGGAGTGGCGATCGGCAAAAGCTGATCGAAGATCGGTTGTCCGCCGGCTATCGCCGGAACGTTTATGGTTTCGACAGGCATTGTGTCCATTGGCGCTGATCAGGGCGCTCGTGATTAGGGCGCTTCGATTGAACGCGAATTTGCGTCGCGGGATTTCCGGCGACGGTGACGCTTTCGGGAACATCCTTGAGCACGACAGCTCCGGCGCCGACGTAGGAATGTTTGCCGATCGTCACGTTCGGGACGATCACTGCGCCCGATCCCACGTACGCATGTTCGCCAACATGAACTCCGCCCGCGAGCGTCGCGTTGGGGAAGATGTGGCAACTGTGGCAGAGATGGTTGTCGTGATCGACGGAGGCCGACGTGTTGACGCAGACGTTGTCTTCGATGACGGTGCCCGGATTGACGGTGGCGCCGGCAAGGATGGTCACGCCCTGGCCGATTTCCGCGAAACGGGAGATATGCGCCGCGGGATGAATCACGTTCATGGGCTCGAGGCCGAGCTCGCGAATTTCGCGGAATTTCTCGCTGCGGGCATAATTGTCGCCGATTCCGATGGCCACGGCGTCAAAATGAATTTTGTTCGCGAATTTGGTCAAGCCGCCCTCAAAATCGAGCACGCGCACGCCTAGAATCGTGGCGCCCGTTTTTGTGGGGTCGTCATCGACAATTCCGACGATATGGCAGCAATCGGCGGCAAGCAAGGCATCGACGATCACCTTTCCGTGACCGCCCGCTCCCCAAACGATGACGCGCCGCTTTCCGTTTCGTGTGTGGTTCATTTTCTCTTAGGCCAAATCGTGCATTCGTACTCTGCCGTCCGGTCCGTAAACTCCTTCGCCCTTGAGGAGAACCGGAATCGTAGCCAGCAGGATTTTTGCGTCGAGCCAAAGCGAGTAGCGATCGACGTAGGCAACGTCCAGCGCGATTCTGCGTTGCCACGAAATCAAATTTCGGCCCTGAATCTGCGCGAGGCCGGTGAGGCCGGGACGCATGCGAAGGCGTCGCGCTTCCTGCGCGGAATATCGGCTGGCAACTTCGACGAAAGCCGGGCGCGGTCCTACCAGGCTCATTTCGCCACGAAGAACGTTCCAAAGCTGCGGCAATTCGTCGAGGCTCCAGCGCCTGAGAAAACGGCCGGTTCGCGTGATTCGCGGGTCGGCGGAAAAAGTTTCGAATGGATGCGCTTTCAGGCGCGCGTCCTGGACCATGGTGCGAAATTTCCACTGATCGAAGGCGCGGCCATCGCGGCCGGCAACGCGAAGCTTGAAAAACGGCGAGCCCGGGGAGTCGAGAACGATGGCGATCGCGATGAGCGCGAAGACGGGGAGCAGAAGCAGCAGGGCGACGATGGCAATCCCAACGTCCAGAGCCCGTTTCAAAGCGAATTCGAAATTGCGTTTCAAGCTGCCGCCTCCGCGGGCGTCGGCTTCGGAGCGGAGGCCAGCGCGAGCCCCAAGATGACCGCGAACAATAGCGCGTTTGCCGGAATATGCAAATTGAAATCCGTCAAACTGTGAAGCAGAATCGCGACGATGCTGCCGACGCAAGCGAGCGAAACTGCCGGCCCGTACTTCCCTTCTCCGTGAAGAAAAGCGCGTACCGCATGCAACAACACCAAGAGGATCGAAACGAACAAAAGCAGCGCCGCCGGAATCCCGAGGTCGCTCGTAATTTCCAGATAGTCGTTGTGGGCGTGGTTGACGAATTGCGTCAGAAACGTGGTTTGGACCTCGGTGTAGACCACGGGGAACGTGCCGAGTCCCGTTCCGACAATCGGATGTTCGGCGATTAACTTTAGCGTGCCCGGCCACATCGAGAGGCGGCTCTGGTCGCCCGAGAATTCCTGCCCCAGGCTTTCGAACCGGCTCAAAGCGGGACGAAGACCGATCCAGCCGGCAAGGCAGAGGCTGAGCGCGACAAAAGCGACGCCGAGAACGGCGGGAAGCGCTTTTCGCTGAAGCATCTTGAGTCCGAACACGACCAGGAGCGACGCGCAGGCCGCGAGAAGTCCCATGCGCGAGCGCGAGAACACAATCGCGGCCATCAGCACCACTGCAACGGCCAGCCACAAGATGACGGCCTGAGTTTTTACGTCGGATGTCAACTTTGAGGTCAGCTTATTGGCATGCCCGCTGCGATGCTTGCGACGCGCGAGGAGTTTTTCGCCTTCGTACATCGCCAGGCAAACCGCGAACGGCAGGACCATCTCGAGAAATCCGGCGAAATGGTTGCGATTGATGTAAGTTCCCGTAGCATCCTCGAGATCGTATTTCTTCGTGAACCATAAGATCGTTTGCACGTTCATCAAGTACTGGGCCAAGCCGTAGAACGCTTCCGCGACTCCCAGCGCGACAAGCGCAAAGATCAAGCGCTGCTTCCGACCGCGGTCCTGACTCACGATATATGCGAGGAAAAACGCGATGAAGCAAGTGAGAAGAATCAGAAGGCCGTTGCGCGAATCGTAAGGAGCAAAGCTCAAAGCGGAGAAGCGCGCGCCTGTGTAGCTCGCGCGACCCGCGAATCGCGAGAGGAATCCCGCCGGCAACGGACACAGCTGGAGCAAGGCCAGCGCGGTGAGCAGGGCCGGAACCGCAAAATAGCGCGCCCGAACGGAGACGGCGAGGGATGCCGAGCGGAGCAAGAGCCAAGCCGCGACCGCAAAGAAAAGAATTTCCACCACCGCGAATGAAATCGGCTCGGTGCCGCCGAATGCGGCAACCGCGAGAACGACGCCCACGATCAGCGAAACCTCAGCGGCTGCCATTCCAAGATCGGTGGGGCGAAGATCGGTGGGGCCGGCGGTCAGCTCGGCGGCGTCAAGTGAGGGGGTCATTTCGCGTCGCCATTCGGTTTGTAGGTGTAGTTCGAGTAGTAGTCGTTCCGCGTATCCGCAAAATTGATGGCCGCGCCGAGGATGTGCGATCCCGCGTCCACGGCCGTGACGTAAGCGCGATGAACCAACTCGCGCGGGGTGGCGCCGCCGCCGACCACGAGAATCACGCCGTCGACGAGCGTAGCGAGAATGCGGCTATCGGCAAGATTCAGCATGGGAGGAGAATCAAGCACCACGAACTTGTATTCCTTCGTGGCCTCACGAATCAGGTTCGGCATGTACTCGGACGAAAGCAGATCCGCGGGATTCGGCGGGATGGGTCCGCAGAAGAGAACCGACAAGCCTTGAGCCGGCGATTGCCATACGACCTTCCGCCAGTCCGAGTTGCCGGTCAGGAAATCCACAAGCCCGGAAGAATTGTCGACGCCAAAAAAGTTCTGGAGGCTCGGTCGGCGAAGGTCGGCGTCGATGAGGAGCACCGATTCGCCAAGCTGCGCGAGCGAAAGCGCCAGGTTCGCGGCAACGGTCGTCTTGCCTTCGCCCGACTGCGCGCTGGTGACCAAGAGCGATGAAGGGGGACGCTTCGCGGTGGAGAGCAGCACCGAGGTGCGCAGACCGTGGAATGCCTCGGCCAGCGGCGCGTTGAACCCATTCCCTTCGATGCGATTCCAATGGCCGTTGCCGTTCGAGTGTCCCCTTCCTTTTTCACCCGTCAGCATTCGCGCACGTTCATAGAACGCGTGCACGCCATTTCCGTTTTCCAAGCCCGCTACGGCAGGCACCGAGCCCAGTGCGGGCAGTTGCAGGAAGCGTTCGAGGTCCTCCGTCGTCTTGAGCGTATTGTCCAGATGCTCCTGCAAGAAAGCAGCCCCGGTTCCGAGGCAAAGACCCAGTAGAAGCCCCATCGACAGATTCAGCAGGATTCGCGGGCGCGCCGGTTTCTTGGGAGGATATGCCGGATCGACGATGCGGATATTGGTGGCCTTGAGGCTCGTCGAGATTCCAGTCTCTTTCAGCTTTTCGAGCAGGCCGACATAGAGCTGCTTGTTGGTGTCGGCCTCGCGCTTCAGGATGTTGTACTGGACGGACTTTTCCGCGATGTCGTTGGCCTGCTTTTGCTGTTCTTGAAAGGCCTGGCGGAGCATGCTCTCGCGGCCGACGGCCGCGCGGTAGTCATTGGCGATACTCTTGGCAGCGCGCTCGCGCTCGGCAGTGAGCACCGCCTGACTTTCGTCAATCTGGCTCTGAATCTCTTTCACTCGCGGATAATCGGGCGTAAAGGTGGAGATCAGCTTCGAGCGTTCCTGTTCCAATTCAGCCACGCGCTCGGAAAGATCCTGCATCAGTTTATTGTCGAAGACGCCCGGCAGCGACGCGTAATCGCCCTGCTCGAGCAAGTGGAACAACGACTCCTTGTCGAATCGGTCGGCCTGGGCCTTCGTGAGCTGCTCCTGCAACTCGCGAAGGCGCTGCGTAACGATGTTTTCCGTCGTGCCCTTATCGGTCTCGAGGAACAGAAGACCGTTCTTGTTGGCATATTCCTGCAGATCGTCTTCCGACTTTTCGAGCTTGGCCTTCATTCCTTCGAGCTGCTGCGACAGCCATTCGGAGGCCTTTTGCGAAGTATCCCAGCGCGCTTCGAGATTCTGCTGAATGTAGGTGGACGCGACGGCGTTGACCACCTGGGCGGCGAGCTTCGGGTCATTCGAGTCGAACGTTACTTCGATCAACCGACTGCGCTTCACCGGCTCAACGCTGAGGCGATCCTGGAATTTCTTCAGCACGTCGTCTGGAACATCGGATTGGCTCGGAGCGCCGCCTGGCGCGGCGAAAACCTGCGCGGCCGAGGCCGCTTGCGCGTCACTCTGTTGCGGATCGGGCTGTTGCGGAGTGAGCGCGAGCCCCTGGCTCTCGCGCGAGCTGAATTCGGGCAACTGCGCCAGCTTGAGCTGCGTGATTACGCGCCGGGCCAGATTTTCGCTTTTCAGAATCCGGTTCTGCGTCTCGAGGTACGTGTCCGAGATGCTTTCCACCTGAAAGAGTTCCTGCAGCGTCGGGATATCGGGATTCTCTTTCTGAATTTCAATCAGGGTGCGCGCCTCATAAACGCGCTTCTCTTTCAGCGTGGCGAAAAGAGCCACGGTGAAGACGACAAACAGAGTGGTGAGAATGGTCGCGCGGCGCTTCTGCACGACGCGCCAGTATTCGACGAGGTCCGGAACATCGCGCATGCGCTCGGCGTTGTAGATAGCCGGCTGGTGCAGCTTCAAAGAAGAATGCGCCGGCGGCTCGTAGGGCCTGATTTGTGTTTCTGGGTCCATTGTTCCTTTTAAGGATGGAAAATGATGACTCCGCTCGCCGTTGCGATTGCCGCTTCCGATCCCCTGTAAAGGGCGGCTTTCGTGCCGCTCTTCGGAACGAAAACAATGTCCGCCGCCTTGAGCGGCACGTCGGGAAGTTTGCCCGCGAGAACTTTTCCCAGGTCAACGGGAATCTCCGAACGCTCGCCGGTGATCGGGTCCGTGCGAATGATGCGCGTGTGGCCTTTGGAGGAAGTTGAGGTCAAGCCTTCGGCAAGCGCGACGGCCTTGAGCACGGACATTTGCTCATTGGTCCTCATCGTGAAGCCGCCGGGCTTCGTCACGCTGCCCACAACGTAGACGATGCCCGCTTTGTTTACTTTTACAATGTCGCCGGGATAGATCGGGACGTTGTAGCGCGGATCGGCTGAGTCGAGCAGCAACCTGAGGTCAATCTGAATCGTGTTTGGATCAGTGGTGGCCGACTCAGTTTTGGCGGCGGCATTCGCTGTGCTGGCCGCCGCTGTCGAGGTCGACGAGGCAGGCGGATCGTCTTTCGAGGCGTGCTCCGACGCAGGGTTCGAGGCGTCTTTCGCGACGTCTTTCGCGACGTCTGGGGCAGCGGAATCGACACCTGCGCCACGCATCACGAGCACTTTGTCGCCGGCCTCATCGGTGAGGCCCTGGGCCATCGAGAGCATCTCGAGAAGGGTCTTCGGGCCGCGGACCTGGAAGACGCCGGGCTGGTTCACCGCTCCGAGGACGGACACGGGATGGCTTTCGACGCCGGTCACCAGGACTCCGACGTGAGGGTCGTTCATATAAATCCGCAGCTTGCTTTCGAGCGAGTTCTCGACCTCGCGGGCGGTCAAACCTGTGGCTTGAATGGCTCCGACGAGCGGCAGCGATATTTCACCGTTCGCCGAGACGCGAAGAGAACGGTTCAGTTCCGGCGCGTCGAACACGTTCACTTCCAGCAGATCCTGGGAGCCGATACGATATTCCGCCGACACCGCTCCATTCATTTGGGTGGAAACAGAGCGGCGGAGTTGCTCGAGACGGCGGTTGAAATCCTCGGTTGTGGCGGGACTGGAATCTGGCAGAGGATAGGCCGGCTTGGGTAAACTCTGCGCGCGCGCAGACGAGGGACCCAGGACCATGGATCCGGCAAACAGAAGCGCCCACAGAGGCCGACTTGGGAGAGTTTTCCTCACCGAACTATCTTTTGCCGCGTACAGAGACGGCGGCTCCCCGGCGGCGGCGCGAGAGTTGTGAGTAGGATTCGCCTTAGGGAGTAGCAGATGCTTCGAAAGCTGACCCGCATCCATGCGAACGCCACCGCGTTCGCGATCGAAGGAGCCTGTATAGCAGGGGAGCGGAGAAGGCGTCAAGCCGTTTCATCCGCTGGCAGGTGCGAGCGGCGGGGCGATCGATTGCCCGGCGAGCTTCGCGGCAAACTCAAGATGGAAGTAAGGGGAACGGTGGCGGACATGGGAAAAAGGGAACTTACGGAAGCGGTGCGCGATAAGGTGCTGGAAGCGCTGGAGCGAACGGGCCATCTGGTCAGCTTGGTGTCTGCGGAGAAACTGGAGTGGCGACCCGCTACGGATGTAGTTTCGCCGCGGCCCATGACTGACTTGGGCCACCTCCTTGGACACTTGCTGGATTGTGCCGCGGGCTTCTGCGCCGCTCTCTATGCCGCGTATCCGGTCCAACTAAATGATTTCGCGGAACTTCGCGATCTTAGTGTGAATCATGCGTGCGGGCCTGAGGACGCCGCAAAGCGGCTCGAACAGTATTCGCAGTGCATCGTTCGAGGCTTGGAGCTGTGCACGGACGAAGAGCTTGGCCGCAAGCTCCCAACTGTGTTTGAGCCTCAAGGGGAGCGGCTTGTGACGCTGCTCCTGGGGAATCTGGAGCACCTGCTGAATCACAAGTATCAGCTCTTTTTCTATTTGAAGCTCCTGGGCGTGCCGGTGGGAAGCAGCGACCTGTATCGCTTTCGCGGCGAGCACTGACTCCAGATGACTGATTCTAATACCGATAGTGTCTAGGTCGCGTTGCCCTCCTCCTCTCGTTCATTCGGATTCCCGCCGTAGACGTTACAAGTTTTTGACAATTCACGGACATGCTGGTGGCAATCGGATGCGCCGAGTCTCGTAGATTTTCCCCCGAAAGAACTTGAAATTCCGGCATCAGCCCAATCCCCAGAGAGCTGCCGGGATTTCGGTTCGTACCTGCGGCGGCGGCGTTTGTCGGGCTCGCCCCTGGCACACGCCACCGCCGGAGTTACTTGGATCTGGGGACTGGAACCTCAAGAGGAGACATCGTGAAAAGACTCAAGTGCACTGTTTTGGCTGGCCTGATACTCAGCGCCATCGCCGTACTCGCAACAACGTCATTCGCTTTTGGAGATGACGACAACGTACTCAAGAAAAATCAGAAACCCGAATTCATCGCTTCCACCGTTCCTGCGAATGGTGACGTGAATCCTTACGGAGTGTGGCGAGTGCCGCGGAGCATGGGCAATCTGCAGGAAGGTGACATCCTAGTGAGCAATTTCAACAACAGCGTGCCCCCGTCGGGTCAACAAGGTACGGGCAGCACGATTGTCGCGGTGTCTCCGCACGGCGGAGTTTCGCTTTTCGCTCAGATCGACGCCAGCAAGTTGCCGGGACCGTGCGCGGGCGGCGTCGGGTTGACGACGGCTTTGGCGGTTCTCAAGACGGGCTGGGTGATTGTGGGAAGTTTGCCCACAAGCGACGGAACTTCGGCCACAGCACAGGCTGGATGCTTGATCGTGCTGGATGAGTGGGGAAATCCGGTGGAGACGTTCTACGGCTCGTTGATAAACGGCCCATGGGACATGACGGCTGTCGATGGCGACGATCAGGCTCATCTCTTCGTGACGAATGTGTTGAACGGAACGGTGGCAGCCAGCCCGAATTCGAGCGTGCCGGGAAATGTGGTGAACCAAGGCACGGTGGTGCGAATCGACCTGGGCGTGTCGCAGAAACAGATGCCGTGGATCGAATCGATGACCGTCATTGGTTCTGGCTTTGAGGAGCGAACCGATCCGGCGGCGCTCGTTCTTGGGCCTACCGGCGTCGGACTAAGCCCCAGTTGCGAACAAGGCGACCCTGAAGACTGCCGAACGTTCTTTGGAGAGGATGGCGGCCGCGTGCTCTACATCGCAGACACGTTGCAGAATCGCATTCAGGCGATCCCGCACGCGCTGGACCGCACGACGTCGGCGGGCGAGGGCGTGACGTTCTCGTGGGGCGGGAGTCTTAATGCCCCGCTCGGACTAACCGTTTCCGAGGGAGGGCACGTCCTGACAGTGAACGGTAACGACGGCTTCATCACGGAAATAAACCGGCAGGGCAACCAGATTGCGAAGCTGCTTCTGGACAACACGGGATCTCCGGCGGGAGCGGGCGCGCTGTTTGGTTTGGCGTTCAACTCGGATGGACAGATCGTGTTCGTTGATGACGCGGCTAACACACTGAACGTGATTCAGTAGAGTTCTCCGAGGCGGGTTATCTCCCAGGGGAAGACGCGTCTCGAGATCCGCGGAGTAGCGGCCGCTTTCGCAAAGGCATATTAATCGCCCCATGCCGGCGAGAGCAGCCGCTGCATCCAGCGGCTCAACGCCATGAACGGCAATCGGCCGATCGAGATCGATCCTGTTCCATGTCCTGTTCCATTTCCTGTTTCGGGCCCCGTGCGCCAGGCTCTCTTTTGTGGCTTCTGATGCGAGTAGTTTGGTTTCGTTCTCACGCGACGCCTTTGCGTTAGACTCATACATCGCATTCAGGCCGAATACGGCGCGGAGCTGGTTGAAGGTGGGCAGTTGCCGTAGCTGGATCAAAACAGAGTGGGCCAGATTGTATGAGGAGGAGTTTCGCGATAACAGCAGCACCAAGGCGGCAGGTCTTGGTCTCTGGGGAGAAGAGTCTTATGAAAGTAGGGGCGAAGGGATTGTTTTTTTCCGCGTGCCGGGGCGCGGGCGGGGGAATCGTTTGGATCATGCTGATCGGAAGCGTGCCGGCGTGGGGTCAGTCGGCTTCTCCGCCAGCGGCGTCGAGCCAGGAGCAGCCTGGGTTGGACGCGAAGATCCGCGTGCTGACCGACTCGCTGGAGCAGACGCGCGCGGAGCTTTCCGAATCCAGGCAGGAGATTAGAGATTTGCGCTCGATGCTCGAACAGGTGATGCAAAAGATGGGGGAGCAGACCGGCGTCTCAGCTGGCGTTTCGACGGGAGGGGCGACTGGCGCACAGGTGGCGTCCAGTGCGAATGCTTCTCCGCAAAAGGCGAGCGAGCAAGAAAGCGCGCAGATCAGCGCGGACGACTGGCAGATCGTGAATGCGCGACTGGAAGAACAAGAGCAGGACAAAGTGGAAAGCAACCTGAAGTATAGGGTCAAGCTCTCAGGGATGGTGCTGCTGAATGCGTTCGCGGTGTCCGGGCAGGTGGATAACCTGGATGTTCCAACGGTGGCGGTGCCGAATTATCCCGGCTTCTCGGGAAGCGTGGGAGCGTCGCTGCGGCAGTCGATCATCGGCATCACGGGTATCGGGCCCGAGATTTTTGGGGCAAATACCGTCGGGGACGTGCAGATGGATTTTTTTGGCGGACTGCCGGGCGGTTATGCGTCGAACACGTCGGGGCTGGTTCGGCTGAGGGTGGCGAGGATTCGGATGAATTGGACGCACACGTCCCTTTTCGGCGGAATTGACGCTCCGTTCTTTTCGCCGAACGTCCCGACGTCTTATATGTCGGTGGCCGTTCCGGGTTTTGCGGCTGCGGGGAATTTGTGGACGTGGACTCCCACGATCGGCGTTGAAGAGCGGATCGATGCCGGCAAATCTCAAATTAGAATTGATGCCGGTGCAATGGATCCGCCGAGCTATGCGGGAGAAGCTTCGAGCGTTCGAATTCCTTCTCCGCAGGAATATTCGCGGCAGCCGACGTTTGCCATCCGAGCATCGGAGAATGCCGGAGATGAGAGGCATACGTTTGCGTTCGGGATATCCGCGATCTATTCGCCGCAGCGATTTCTGGGCGGGACAACCGTGACCGGCTGGGGTGGCGTTGCGGACTGGCGCTTCCCGGTATTTCCTCGCGCCGAGATTTCGGGGGAATTCTTCGTTGGCAAAGGAATCGATGCGTTTGGCGGAGTGCCCACGCCTGTGCCTCCGGCGGGCGACTACAATTATTACGCCATGGCTATTCCCTATCTCGAAGGCATCACAATGGCGGGAGGATGGACGCAGCTGAAGTACAAGGTGGACGCAAGAAACGAGTTCAATTTTGGGATCGGCACGGGAGGCCGCAACTCTGACGATTTCCGCGAAGCCCAAGCGCTGGACCCGGGAGCCCTTGGCACTCTCTCACCGCGGAACGATATGGTGTTTGTGAACTATATCTTTCGGCCGCGATCGGACTTGCTGTTTTCGCCGGAGTTCCGGCGCCTGAGGACATATCCGAGTTCGGGGGCTGCTGTCGACGCGGATCAAATCGGACTGGCGGCGGCATTTCTTTTCTAACCATGAACCGCCGACTCCAAATTTCGCTGCTGCTTCTGGTGATCGCGCTGGCGTCAAGCGCCATCGGGCAGACAAACGACCCGGCAAGCGAAAAACCCTTCGAGGTCGGTGGCGAGGTGAAACTCTTTCTCGCCAGTTCCGGAGCGCCGGTGAAAGACGCCTCGAGAGTGGTTGAGTGGCTCACGCCGCGGGGCGTTGTTGCAGCTCGCGTGGCGGCGCCGCAAACATACCGAATGGTGCAACACAACAAGATGTTTGAGCCCAAACTGCTCGTGGTGCCGATCGGGAGTATGGTGGATTTTCCCAATCTCGATCCCTGGTTTCACAATGTTTTTTCGCTCTACCGCGGCAAGAGGTTTGACCTGGGCCTCTACGAAGCAGGAGCGCACAAGGAAATCCGGTTCGACCGTCCCGGCGCTTCCTACATCTTCTGCAACATCCACCCGGAAATGGCGGCGGTGATCATGACGGTGGATTCGGATTTCTACGGAATCTCGGATAAGTCAGGGCACGTTTCGATCCCCAACGTGCCCGCGGGAAAATACTTCCTTCACGTGTGGTACGAGAATGCGACGCCTGAGGCCCTGACGGCCGTGGATCGTTCCGTGGATATCGAAACCGAGAGCGCCAACTTACCGGTGATTTCGATCCCAGTGACGCAGCAAACCGCTGCCGGACACAAGAATAAATATGGCAAGGATTACGATCCCAAAGCGGGAGCGAGCGATTACCAGAACTAATTTCGCCGGAGCAATTATGGAAACCGTGTTGGTGGTGGAAGACAGCCGGGCGATGCAGCGGACGCTGCAGCGTCTTTTCGAAGCAGACGGACTTGCCGTGCGGATCGCTTCCGACGGGGTCGCAGGACTCGAAATCTTCCGCAAACAGACGCCTAGCGTTGTGGTGCTCGATCTGAAGCTGCCGCGCATGCCCGGAAAGGAATTGTGCCGGGCGTTCAAGTCTCACGCTGCCGGAGTGCCGGTGGTGGTGTTGAGTGCGAACGCCGAGGTGGAGGACAAAGTTCTGCTTCTCGAGCTGGGCGCGGACGACTATGTGACGAAGCCGTTCAGCCCCAAGGAGTTGTTGGCGCGCGTCCGGCGAGCGATGCGGCGCGGCCCAGCGCCTGCGCAGCACGTCACGAACGTGGCGGTGGAGACGATCGAACACGAACTCCTCACGTTCGGAGACGTTCGAGTGGATTTCACGAGCATGGAGGCGGCGCGAGCGGGCAATTCGCTCACGCTCACAGCGCAGGAATTCAAGCTCTTGAAGTTTTTCGCGCGTTCACCGGGGCGCGTGATCTCACGCGAGGAATTGCTGAACGAAGTTTGGGGCTATGAAAATTATCCGACCACTCGCACGGTGGACAATCACATTCTGCGGCTGCGGCAGAAGCTCGAACCCGACCCCGCAACCCCGCGTTATTTCCTGACCATGCACGGAGCGGGATACAAGTTTACGACCGGAAACGTTGCGGCGGCGGCGAGAGAGTAGAGCGGATCCGGCAAACCGATGGCACGTCTGCGACTTCGAACTCAACTTTTGATTGCGAACCTGCTGATCGTCTGCGGCCTGACGGGTGCGATCCTCTTCATCGTGCGCAGCCAAGTGCGATCGGAAATCGATCAGCAAGTGCGCGACAGCACCGCGGCTTCCGTGCGCGCCTTCACGAGCGTTCAGAAGCAGAGAGAGCTTCAGCTTTCGAGAACCGCCGCTCTTCTTTCCGAGCTTCCCACGCTGAAAGCCATGATGACAACCGAGAACGCTCCCACGATTCAGGACGCGTCGTTGCCGTTTTGGCGTCTTGCGGGCAGCGACCTGTTTCTCGTCGCGAATCCGACGGGGCAAATCCTAGGATTTCACGTGCGAAGGGATGTGTGGAACCCGGCGATCGCCGAACCTGATCTCAAGAGGTCCCTCGAGCAAGGAGAGGACTCAGCGTGGTGGTACGCCGCAGGGCAATTGTATTGGGTCTTCTTGCGTCCCATTACGGCAGGAACCGAGACCGAGACGAAGCAGCTGGGAGTTATCGCGGTGGGAGAGCAGGTGGATTCCAGCGTGGCGCAACAGCTCGCCGTCGGCGCCGGCAGCCAGA
The DNA here is from genome assembly GCA_963737205.1 of uncultured Acidobacteriota bacterium. Classification (GTDB taxonomy): domain Bacteria; phylum Acidobacteriota; class Terriglobia; order Acidiferrales; family UBA7541; genus Palsa-295. Next base: position 1,043,248 of record CAVTRV010000002.1, read on the forward strand.
TTGTGCTGGCAAGTGGAAACAACATCATCGCTTCCACGTTCCCCGCGTCGGAGGAGCCGGAGTTGCAGGCATTGTTCGGCGCCCCCGATGATGACGACGCGAATAGCACTCGAGAGGTCGGCCTCCACTCCAATCAATACGACGTTAAATCCGTGTTGATTCACGATGGTCCGCCCACGCCGGTACGATGCTACGTGCTCGTGTCGCTGGGCCAGGCGAACAAATCCATCCAGCAGCTCAATCGCACGATCTTCATTCTGGGATTATCGGCCGTGCTCTTCGGCGCGCTGCTGCTTACGTTTGTATCGCGGACAATCACGCGGCCCCTCGACAATCTCGTCGCTGGAGTGCGTGCCCTGGCGGCCGGAGACTATGCGTACGCGATAACAACGCCCACGGGAAGCAGCGAGGTGGCAGAGGTGGGCGATGCGTTTGCGAAAATGCGGAGCGAACTGCTGGCGTCGCAGCAGCGCTGGATCGCGAATGAGAGAACGGCAGCGCTGGGTCGGGCGGCGAGTTCCATTTCGCATGATCTCCGGCATCATCTGGCCGCCCTCGTTGCGAACGCCGAGTTTCTGTACGAAGCCGAGAAACTGAAGCTCGACCGGAACGAGGTTTACAACGAGATCAAGGCCGCCTCGGAGCAGATGCTCGATTTGCTGGACTCATTGCGCGAATTGTCGCGAGAGGATGGAGCCATTTCCCCTGTTCCTGGGTCATTGGAGCAGGCGGTCCGACACGCGGTGGAAGCGGTGCTTACCCGGCCGGAGTTTCGCAGCCGAACGATTTCGGTGCGTGCGACGGGAGAGACGGACGGCGTATTCGATCCGAAGAAAATCGAGCGGGCGTTCTTCAATTTGATCCTGAACTCGTGCGAAGCCACGCAGCAATGGCAAGGCCACATCGAAGTGGAAATCAGCTCCGGGCAGGATTCGTTCGATGTGCGCGTGGTCGATAATGGGGCGGGGATACCGTCGGCGATCCGCGCAACGCTGTTTGATCCGTTTGTGAGCCTGGGGAAGCCGAATGGAACGGGATTGGGACTCGCGATCGTGAACAAGATCGTGCACGATCATGCTGGATCGGTGGTGGTGGAGAAGACTTCGGAATCGGGGACGGTGTTTTTGGTCCGGCTGCCTCGACTGGCTCCCGTTGCAAATACAACGCCGCAGGCTGCCGTAACAAAGCCAAGCTGAAAAACCCACCGCAGAGACCCGCCCCAGCAAGATGGCGGGCAAGCGCAGAGGACGCTGAGAAAGGCTTATACGGCTTGTTGCGCGACGGCAAGGTCGATGGCGGCTACTGCTACTCCGTCGCGGATGGTGACGGTCTTCCCTGAATTGGCGGCGATGCGATCGCCGGGAACGAGAATACCGACCAGGTTCAGCGGGTCGGCCGCGGAAATACTCACGCTCTCGCCGGAAGCCTCCTGCTTGCGCATCGCTCGCAGCGATTCCACTGCGGCAGATAGCGCAAACTGCTCTCCGAGAAAGCCGCTGACGAACCGTCCGCCACGAATTTCGCCTCGATCTTCGAGCCTTCGGAACGTAATCAGAAGCTCGCGCCATTTCGGCAAAATGCTTTCGCGCTCGAGCGCCTCCCGAAAAACCACGCCGTAGCGCCTCAGCAGCATCCAACACGTGGATTCAAGCGCGACCGCACGATCCGGAGCCTCGCCGGCATAAAGCAGCGACCAGCGCCCGCCGCTGTGCCTGGGCCGCGCGATGCGTCCAATGCCGCGGCCCGCGCGCCTTCGCGGATCAATCAGGGCGCGGAGATTATCGAAATCGTCGGCGGTAATCATGCCGGCGGCCACCAGCTCCCAAAGAGCCATCTCGACTTCAGACTTCAGCTTGCGAGTACTTCGCACGATGTCGGCGAAAAAGGATGCGCCTCGCTGGTGGAGGAAGCTCAAGACCTCGCGCGCATTTGCGCTCAATCCCGGAGAACGATCTCCGCTCGCGGCGTGCTGCGAGTTCATCCAGTCCGCGTCTTCGCGCACAAAAAACGTGATGGGAGCGGCGCTGGTGGGAATCACGCGGCGTCGCGCGCCGGATGCTTCCTGCAACGTGGCCGGATGCGGCGACAGGCGGCCCCATCCGACGGCGCCGGTGAGGCACAGCCGATCCAAAACCTTCGGATCGTAGTCGGCCACACGGCTGCGAAGAATGTGCCGCTCCCACGAATTTGCAGGCGACTCGAATCCCTGAAGCTGGCGCAGAACTTCCAGCATGCCGCGCTCGCCAAAGGTCTGCGTTCCGGGCGCGAGATGCTGCCAGCGAAGCAGCCAGCGCATGAATTGCGCGGCGTTTACCGGCTGAATCTCGTTCCGCAATTTTCCGATCGTGAGCTTGTGAATGCGTGCCAGCAGACGACGATCGCACCACTCGGTTTGCGCCGCTGCCGAACCGGTGAACTGCCCGCGCAGGACGATTCCCGAACTCTCCATGCGCAAGAGCGTCTTGTCGACGTCGGATTCTGGTAAGGCGAGAGCGCGCGCCAAATCGGTAGCCGTGCACGGACCTATGTGCCCCATCCAACCGGTGATCAGCGATAGCAAGGCGTCTTCGCGCGAAGGTTGCGTGCCCAGATCGGGCAGCGGCGAGTCGAACTGCACGGTGGGAAAGATCGCGGAGAATGCTTTCGCTCTTTCGGCTGCCACGAAGTAGGCGCGACCGTCAACGACTGCGCGGCTCGCTCGGTTCGCAGATGCCAGATCGGCGAACCAATCTCGCCACGCGGCCACAGAACGATCGAGCGACGCGGCGAACGGAATCGCGCCTCCGCCGACGTTTTCAGTGGGAGCAACCGACTCCGGGAGGGCCAGCAGCGTCAACAGCGTGTCGTGCAACTCGTCAGCGTTGCGAACGTCGGGCCACGACTCTTCGCGCACTTCCGCAATCGCGGCCGGATCGAGACGGCCGACTTCCGACAGCACGGCCTCGGGCAGCATGCGGCGCATTTCGACGGCGCGCGCGCGCCGCTCCTCGAGAGGAGCATCGTCAAGATAGGCGTAGGGATTGGCGTTGAGTATTTCGTGCGAGAACTGCGATGGCACAGGCGTATCGACAGCGATGCAATGAATGCGGCCGTCGCCGATCGCCGCGAGGACTTCGCGCAGGCCGTCGATGTCCATGGCCTCGGTGAGGGCCTCGGTCATTGCCTCGCGCACCAGCGGATGATCGGGAATCGAAATGTCGCCCCGAATATTTTCCTGGCAGGCGGCCGCTTCCGGGAATACCGCCGCGAGCAAATCGTCGGAGCGCATGCGTTGAATCTGCGGCGGAACTTTCTTGCCCTGGCTGAATCGGAGGAGGGCGAGCGCGCGTCCTGCCACCCATCGCCACCTGGTGGCGAATATCGGGGACGCCAAAACCGCCTGCTCGAGGACGGGCTTTACCGAGTCGGGATGAAGGAAATGAAAAACGTCCGCGAGCGGAAAACTGTGCTGCTCGCTGAGCGAGATATTCAGCCCATTGTCTGTGGCCGCCGCTTGCAATTCGAAATTGAACGAACGGCAGAAACGCTTGCGCAGAGCGAGTCCCCAGGCTTTGTTGATTCGGCCGCCGAAAGGCGCGTGGATCACGAGCTGCATCCCGCCGCCTTCGTCGAAGAACCGCTCAGCGATCACGGTCTGCTGAGTGGGCACGGCGCGAAGTACCGAGCGGCCTGCCACGATATATTCGATCGCTTGCTCAGCGCCGGCATCGTCGAGGCCGCATTCGTTTTTTAGCCAGCTAACGGCGGCGCGGACTTCGGGAGAGTTTGCGCGGGCAAGAACCGGCGTGTCACCAGGAACGAGGGAGCTGATTTTTTCCCGCAGGTCGGCGACGCGCCGGGATAGTTCCATGGTGCGGGCGGGCGCTTCGCCTCGCCAGAATGGGACGTTTGGCGGCGCGCCTTTCGCGTCCTCGACTTGCACGGCGCCGCCGCGAACGCTGCGAATGCGCCACGAAGTATTTCCGAGGAGGAAAATGTCGCCGCTCAAACTCTCGACAGCGAAATCCTCATCGACTGTGCCCACCGTGGTGTGCTCGGGCTCGGCGACAACCGTGTAGAGCGAGTTATCGGGAATCGCGCCGCCGCTCGTGATCGCGGCCAAGCGCGCGCCGCGCCTGCCGCGGAGGCGGCCGTTGACGCGATCGCGATGGAGGTACGCGGCGTAGCGGCCTCGACGCGCGGCGATTCCTTCCGAGAGCATTTCGACGATGGTGTCGAAATCTTGTCGCGAAAGATTGCGGTAGGAATAAGCGCGGCGGACCAGCGCGAAGAGATCGTCTTCGCTCCAGTCTTCGGCGGCGCAAGCCGCGACGATTTGTTGCGCCAGGACGTCCAGGGGAGCTTCGGGAATGTGGATCCTGTCGAGTTCGCCTTCGCGAATCGCCCACACCAAGCCGGCGCACTCGAGGAGCTCATCGCGCGTGGTGGCAAAGATGCGGCCTTTCGGAATGGCTCCGCGCCAGTGGCCTGCGCGGCCGATGCGTTGCAGCGTGACCGCGATCGATCGCGGCGAACCAATTTGGCAGACAAGATCAACGTTGCCGATATCGATTCCGAGTTCGAGCGACGCAGTCGCCACCAGCGCGCGGAGCTCGCCTGCTTTCAATTTCGTTTCCACGGCGAGCCGGCGCTGACGCGAGAGGCTGCCGTGGTGCGAGGCAACCGCGTCTTCGCCGAGCAACGCGGCCAAATGATGGGCGACGCGCTCCGCCAGCCGCCGCGTGTTGACGAAGACGAGCGTCGAGCGATGCTGGCTTACGAGATCGGCCACACGCTTGTAGATCTCGTCCCACATCTCGTTCGACGCGACGGGACCAAGTTCGCTCGCGGGCACTTCGACGGCGAGATCGAGCTGGCGCCGGTTCTCGATTTCGACGATCACCGGCTCCGGCCGGCCGTTGCCCGAAAGGAATTTTGCAATGAGGTCGATGGGTTTCTGAGTGGCGGACAGGCCGATGCGGATCGGCGATTGCCTCAGCTGCCCGACCAGAGCATCGAGGCGTTCGAGAGAAAGCGCGAGGTGCGCGCCGCGCGGATCGTCGGCAACCGCGTGGATTTCGTCGACGATCACCGTGTTGACGGTGCGCAGGATTTCGCGGCTTTTGGCCGCCGTAAGCAGGATGAATGCGGACTCCGGCGTAGTGACCAGGATATGCGGCGGACGATCGAGCATCGCGCGGCGCTCGTGCATGAGAGTGTCGCCCGTGCGCACGGCGGTGCGGATTTCGGGCATGAGCAGGCCACGCTCGCCCGCGAGTTGCAAAATTTCGGACAGCGGAACGTCGAGATTCTTGCGAACGTCGTTGCTCAGAGCTTTCAGCGGTGAAATGTAGAGGACTTCGGTTTGATCCTGCAGTTCGCCCGCGAGGGCTTTGCGAACCAGACGGTCTATGCACGCGAGGAATGCGGCGAGCGTTTTTCCTGAACCGGTGGGAGCGCAGATCAGAGTGGTCTTGCCCGCGAGAATATGCGGCCAGCCTTGCTCCTGCGGCTCGGTGGGCGTGCCGAAGCGGCGGACAAACCACTCGCGAACGAGCGGGTGCGCCCATTCGAGAGAAGTTTGACCCGGCATTGAGTGAGTTTCGTTCGTGCTGCCAGCCATCTTTATAAGATGCAGCTTCCTCCTTCCGGTTACACCAATCAGTTTTCGGCGAGCTCGCCTTCCCAGCGGGCGATTACGGCGCTGGCTAGGCAGTTCCCAATCACGTTTACGGAGGTACGGGCCATGTCCATCAGGGCGTCGATGCCGAGGATGATGAAGATGGGCTCGGTGGGGAGATGAAAGGTGGCGGCTGTGGCGAGCAGGACGACCAGCACCGCGCGAGGGACGCCGGCTACTCCTTTGCTCGTCAGCATGAGGGCGAAAAGCATGAACAACTGCTCCGACCACGAGAGGTGAATTCCCGCCACTTGCGCCACAAAGATGGACGCGACCGCTAAGTACAGCGTGGAACCGTCAAGATTGAAGCTGTAGCCGGCCGGAATCACGAATGCGACGATTCGCCGCGGCACGCCGAACGCTTCCATTTCCTCCATCGCGCGCGGCAGAGCCGCTTCCGAGGTGCTGGTGGCGAATGCGATGGTGGCGGGCTCGGCGACGGCCTTCAGGAAGCGGCGCAACGGCACGCGCGCGACGAGGGCGATGGGAAGCAGCACGGCCAGCAGAAACACGATCAACGCGACATAGCCGGTGAGCAGAAGTTTGAGCAGCGGAAGAAGAACGCTGATGCCGAGGTGTCCCACGGTGTAGGCCATCGCCGCGCCGACTCCGAACGGAGCGAAGTACATGACGAGGTTCGTGAACGAGAACATCGTGTCGGTAAGAGATTCGCAGAAATTGAGAATCGGCTTGCGCTTCGCTTCGGAGATGCGCGCTAGCGCGATGCCGAACAGGACGGCGAAGACGGCGACTTGCAGGATTTGGTTCTCGGCGATGGATTTCGCGATGTTCTCGGGAAAGATGTGGAGGACGAAGTCGTCCCAGTGCATGGGCGCGGCGGCGGGCACGACAATCGGCGCGGCGATTGGCGCGCCGGCATCCGTTGGAGGCGTCATCGAGACGCCTTCGCCCGCGCGGCTGATGTTGATCGCGGCCAAGCCGATGAAGAGCGCAATCGTGGTGACAACCTCGAAGTAGACGAGGCTCTTCAGGCCGATGCGGCCGACGCTTCGCAGGTTTCCGTGGCCAGCGATTCCTGTGATGAGGGTGCCTAAAATCAGCGGCGCGACAATCACTTTGATCAGGCGAAGAAAAATGTCGCTCAGCAGGCGGAGGTGCTCGGCGAGCTGCGGACGGTCGAGGCCGATCTCGGCTCCTAGGAGCATTGAGAAGAAAATCCAGTAGGTGAGGGATCGGCGCCAGCCTCCTGCTGCCATCGCGGCCAGGCCGGCCCAGCGAACGGCGAGAATCCAGGAGTGCGGGCCCAGGAAGATTGGGAGCAGAGCTCCAACTAGGAATAGCACCAGCCCCAGGGTTGAGAGCGAGCGCAGCCTGGAAGATTGCTGGTCTTGCGGCGGATTGTGAGTTGAGTTAGTCACCGAAAGAAAAAAACGATCTCAAATTTGAAATTTGAAATTTGATATGAAAGTCCAAAGACAATCCACCGCAGAGACCCGCCCAGCGTGAAGGCGGGCAGGCCGCAGAGGCCGCCGAAGCAAGCCCGCCAAAATACAATGCGGCGGGCAGGCTTCGGCGAAGAGAAAGCGGGAGCAAGCTCCCGCACTCCCAAAGCGGCCTTCGGCCGCGAAACCCGCGCACTGCTTGTGGTCTTTCAAGCGCTCCATGCTTGTTGGGCCTTCGGGCGATTTGTTATGGTCATTCATATGCCAGCGATCGATCACTTTGAATGCTCCAGGTGCAAGGCCGCGGTTCCCGCGGGCGGCCCGCAGACGCTCTGCCCAAAATGCGCGGGCTCGCTGTACGTCCGCTACGATCTGGGCCCGCTCAAAGGCATCGCCTCACGCGACGCGATTGCGACGGAAGCTGCGCGCGTGCCGTGGGCGGGCATGTGGCGCTATCGGTCGGTGCTTCCCGACGTCAAGCCAGTGACGCTCGGCGAAGGCTGGACGCCGATGCTGCGGAGCCGGCGCTACCCGAACACGTACGTGAAAGAAGAGGGCGCCAACCCCACCGGCTCGTTCAAGGCGCGCGGACTTGCCCTCGCCGTGACGATGGCGCGCCACTATGGCCTGCGCCAACTCGCGGTGCCGTCCGCCGGCAACGCAGCCGGAGCGCTGGCAGCTTACTGCGCCGCAGCCGGAATCGAAGCGCATATTTTCGTTCCGCGTGATGTGCCGTTCGCCAATTATGTTGAGGCGGTAGCCTACGGCGCAAAGGTCACTTTGGTCAACGGGCTGATCTCGGATTGCGCTCGGATGGTGGCGGAGCGCAAGGAACAAGAAGGCTGGTTCGACATTTCCACGCTGAAAGAGCCGTTCCGCGTGGAAGGCAAGAAGACGATGGGTTACGAACTGGTGGAGCAGCTTGGATGGGAATATCCCGACGCGGTTTTCTATCCGACTGGCGGAGGCGTTGGCTTGATCGGGATGTGGAAGGCGTTCGCGGAGATGGAAGAGCTTGGCTGGGTGCGTCCGGGCAAACGGCCGCGGATGATCGCGATTCAGTCGGCGGGATGCGCTCCGATCGTTCGCGCATTCGAACAAGGCGGCAAGGCAAGCGAGGCGTGGGAGAAAGCGGCCACGTTTGCGTCGGGCTTACGCGTGCCGAAGGCGTATGGCGACTACATCATCCTGGAAATCCTGCGCGAATCAGGCGGCTTGGCGCTGGCATTCACCGACGAGCAGATTCTAGCGTCGCTGAAAGACTGGTCGCAGCATGAGGGGATATTCCTCTCGCCGGAAGGGGCCACTGCAACCGCAGCCTACGAGCATCTGCTGTCGACCGGATTCCTGAAGCCGGAAGATCGCGTGGTTCTATTCAATACCGGCGCCGGACTGAAATATGTGGACGTGATCGCGGAGGCGCTGCACATCCAGCGGCCGTCGCAAACCGGGTAGCGCCTATCCTATAAGTGCTCGGTTGGATCGAACAGCCTGGCTTCAGGGGCTAAAGCCCTTTCTTATTGCGGGCCTGACGACGGGGCTGAAGCCCCGGCCTTCCGGGCACCATTTATGAGATAGCTTCTAGCGCGAAAGCAGCGTCAGTTGGTCCGCGCGCTCGAACGCGTGAAAAAGAGTGGCCGGCATGGCCGGCGGCGAGGCGCCGCCGCCTGACCCGCCGTTGGCCTTGTCCCAATCGTCGCGAGTGATGGGTTGAACCGGCGGCAGCTTTTTCTTCGTGAGCGACGCGTTCGCTTCCGTCAAATCCTTGGCCGTAAAAGCGTCGAATTCCTTCATGACGTCGTCGAGGTCGTGCTTCAGCGAATCGATGCGAGCGACCTGGTAGTCTCCGGGACGGCCCTCGTAGTACACGATGGCTGCGTATAGGCCCGTGGTTTTTTCGCGAATTCGCTCCTCGCCCGTGATCGCGCCGCCTTCTTTCGTGGCCACGATTTTCTTCCGCATCTGGTCGGTTTGATCGGCCAGACTCGCGAGCCGCTTCTGCAGCGGATCGCCGGCGGGAAGCTGCGCGGCACTCTGCGCCAGCCCCTGCCGGACGCTATTGATGCGGTCCACGTCGAAACTCATGTCCCGCAAGAGATTGTAGACGCGCATCGAGGCATCGAACTGCAGCTTGCGGTCCTCGGCGTTGAACTTGGCGCGATTGTCGAGCCCGATCACGAGCTGGGTCGTGTAGACCTGGTCGCCTCGCGTCATCTTCACGGTGTAGGTGCCGGGAAGGACGCGCGGTCCCTGCGCCGCCTCGAAAGCGGCGGAAGCGGCGGGCGGAACGCGCGGAGCCTTCAATCGCATGGCCCATTCAACACGCGTCAAGCCGCGGCGGCTGTTTGCCGGCAGCGTGTCGACCAGCTTGCCGTTGGCGTCGAAGATTTCGATCTTCATCTTGCCAAAGATGTGGCGCTTCTTTTGGTAATAAATTATCAGCGCGCCGTCCGCCGGATTCTGGCCGACAAACGTGGCGTTGCCCTCGGCCCAGCCGCCGGATGCGAGCAGGCGTTGCTGCGTCGCGCGGCCCTGGACGAAGACCGCGTCCTGCGCCAGAACGTCGGGTGTGAGTTTCCGGAGCGGCGAGATGTCGTCGATGATCCAAATCCCGCGGCCGTGCGTGGCGATTACAAGATCGGATTCGCGCGGGTGGACAACGATGATCTCGCACGGCGACAGCCGGGAAATCGCCACCCTTGTATTGCGACCATTGCTTGCCGCCGTCGAGCGAAACCCAAAGCCCGAACTCCGTGCCGAGAAACAGCAGGTCGGGCTTGACCGTGTCTTCCTTGATTACGTGCGCGTATCCGCGCACACCGCTGCCCGGTGCGACGATTGCGGTCCACGTCTTGCCGTAGTCGGTGGTCTTGAAAACGTGCGGATCCATGTCGCCGAACGTGTGCCGGTCAAAAGTGGCGTATGCAGTGGCGGCGTCGTAGCGGCTTGCTTCGACCCACGATACCCAGGAGGCTTTCGGCAAATTGGGCACGTTGCCGACCACGTTCGTCCAGGTTTTCCCGGCGTCGCGCGTGATTTGCAGGTTGCCGTCGTCCGTTCCGGCCCAGATCACTTGGGCGTCGCGAGGCGACTCGCTGATCGAATAAATGGTGGTGTGAGTTTCGGCGTCGGAGTTGTCCACCGTGACGCCGCCCGATTCTTCCTGTTTTTGCTTTTCCGGATCGTTGGTCGTCAGATCCGGTGAGATCCGGTCCCAGGTCTGGCCATGATCTCGCGAGCGGAATAGGAATTGCGCGCCGATGTAAACCGTTCCGGGGTCGTTGGGGCTCATGTGAATCGGCGTGTTCCAGTTGAACCGCAACTTGCCTTCGCCGTAGTTCGGCTGCGGCTTGATGCTGCGCGACTCGAGCGTGACGCGATTCACGCGCGCGATTTCGCCGCCCTGCGATTCGACATACACGTAATTCGGGTCTGACGGGATCGGGAAACGCCCAGAATCCGTCGCCGCCGCCCAAATTGGCCCAGCGGCTGTTGGTGATCCCGCCCGGATACGCCGAATCGCCCATCCAGACGCTGTTGTCCTGCAATCCGCCGAAGACGTGGTACGGATCGTCCATATCAACGCTGACGTGATAGAACTGCGAAATGGGCAGGTTGTTGGCTTTCCACCAGTTGTTGCCGCTGTCGAATGAGTACCAAACGCCACCATCGTCGACGGTGATCACGTGGTTAGTATTTTCCGGATCGATCCAGACGTCATGAAAATCGCCGTGCGCGCCGCCGGAAATTCCGCTGAAGCTTTTCCCGCCGTCCGTGCTCAGAATCAAACCGCCGTCCGGCTTGTAAACTTTGTTTTCGTCCTTCGGATCAACAATCAAATTGGCGAAATAAAACGGGCGCCAGACCATCATCTGGCTGGCGTCGCGCCGGCCCCACGTCTTGCCTCCGTCGTCCGACCGATACAGCGCGCTGTCTGGCGACTCAATCAGCGCGTAGACCACGTTCGCATTGGACGGTGCGATCGCGACCGCGATGCGTCCCCAGGGCTTCGGCGGCAGGCCTTTGGCGCTTTTCGCATCGAGATCGGTCCAGTTCGCGCCACCATCGGTCGTCATCAAGAGGCCGCTGCCACTCGGCGCCGTCGCGTTTTCGCCGCCCGAGCGGAACGTCCAACCCTTCCGCCGGAAGTCCCACGTGCCCGCAAAAATGGTTTTCGAATCCTTCGAGCTCATCGACAGCATCGAGCAGCCCGTCGACGCGTTCCCACCTTCCAGGATTTGCGTCCAGCTCTTGCCGCCGTCGCTGGTTTTATAGACTCCGCGATCGTCGCTATCGCTCCACAGCTTTCCCGGGACGCAGGCGTAGACGGTGTTGCCGTCCTTCGGATCGATCAGAATCTTCGAAATTCGCTCGGAGTTTTTGCAGCCAAGATTCGTCCAGCTGTCGCCGCCGTCGGTGGACTTGTAGATTCCGTCGCCGATGGACGTGCTGTTCCGGGTCCACGACTCGCCTGTGCCAACCCAAATGGTTTTCGGCGCGGAGGGATCGATGGCGATCGCGCCGATCGATTGCGAAGTTTGCTTGTCGAAAACGGGCTTGAACGTCGTGCCGCCGTTCATCGACTTCCACACTCCGCCGCTCGCCGCTCCGATGTACACGGTGAGCCGGCCGTTTTCCTTCACGGCTGCGACTGCGGCGACTCGACCGCTCATTTCGGCGGAGCCGATGTTGCGCGCGCCAAGGCCTGAAATCGTGTCGGAGTCTACTTTCACGTCCTGCGAGAAACTCGGCGACGGCAGCACGAGACAAATCCCAAGAATCAGCAAAGCGGCAATGCTCAGACGCAGTTTAATCATCGCGATGGAATCCTCATTTGGCGAATCATGTAGATGATGTGGGAAATCAAAGGAACCGGGTGTCATTTGCCGCCCGACGGTTTCGGCGCTGCTTTCGTCGCGGGCATGGAAAAGATGGAGTCATCAAGCGGCACGTTCTGCTCGATCTTGTCGATCGTAATTTTCGCCCGGTTGGTGTCGCCCTTTTGGCCGCTCTCGAAGGCGAATGAGTAATACACTCCGTTCACTTGCTCGTAGTCTCCGTAGTACGTCTCGTTTTCCTGGATCGTGCCGCGAATCGTCGTCTGAGTCTCGAGCTTCAGCGGCAGAAACGAATCGGTGTCGAGATAGTAGTAGCGGACGTCGCCGTTCTTCAGCGTGAGCTTGATCTTGTAGCAGTCGGTTCCCTCGACCGAGTCGTGGCCAATGAGTTCGGCGGTGTGCCCTTTCGCTTTGTAATCCACGAGCGGCCCGTCAATGTCGGCATCCACCTGGAGGCTCTTCGTATCGTCCTGCGACATCAGCTCCGGGTCGCGCCTGCCACTGAACGGGTTGAGTGACCAGCCGGCGCGGCCGTCGTACGCCTGTATCTGAGCCATTCTCTGGATCACAAATTCTTCGCGGACTTTGTCGGGACGCTTGTTGAGCTGCACAAACTGCGCCTCGAAACCCTGGACCTGCAGTTTTCCGCTCGATCGAATGCTTTGCACGGCCTTGAGCTTGTCCATTCCTCCCACGGCCTGGACGTTTTTCGCGATTATCTCGTCCACCGTCTGCGCACAGATCACAACGGGCGCCAGCAGTAACGCGGCGCAAATCATCGAAAGCTTGCGAAGCATTCTCATTCTGCTCCTTGGTTAGAACTCAATTGGCTGAAACTCGACCGGCAATTTGGCTGGCGACCTTCCGCAGTTTCTGCGATCCACACCGAACGCAGCCCCATCTCGACACACGTCTTAGCGTCAGACGTTCCCGAGAGCCGTTGGATAGCATACTCTTTTATAGAGTCAGCGAGCGCAAATCAAGCGCGCGATTCGTCTTCGCCGAATCGCGACCCGCTACGACTCTATTTCTCGTCTAGTTTTCGGCCCGCGTTCAAATTGTCGAAGTTCAAAATCGTGTTGAGAACGAGCGAATAGCTGCCAATCGTCTCGCCGCGGTAGATCGGATTATTCGAGAAGAGAACGACGTGCCCCTGGCCGTTCGGCACGTCGACGACGGCTGCATGTTGCGCGATCTCGCTTCCTCCTTCGAGGAGCCCCGAGACCAGCAAGTCCTTGCTATCGCTGTAGCGGAGAATCACGCGCGGACGAATCGCCGGAGGAATCACCCAGATTCCATTACGCAGCTGATCGTCCGTCAGTGGCAACGCTTCCCAAGCTTCCGCGTGCGGCTCCTCGGGAGCTGCAACGCCCGGGCGTCCCGGCGTGAAGTCGGGATCATCGGCGGTTCCACGGCCGGTGGGCCGTTCGGTCTGCTGGTTCCCAAGCCGCCTGAAGCCCCTGAATGCGGCCATATTCGAGAGATCGAAGATGGGCCCATTGTCGCAGTAGACTGAAAGATTCTCGTTAATGCCGTACGCAATTGGACTCGCGCCATCCACGACCCGCGCCTTGAGGATGCTCCCGACAATCTTCATCTGCCGCGGCCGGTCGATCGAAACTCCGCGCGCCAATCCGAGCGTCACCGCGAAATTCGACGTGTCCATCGTGGTCACCAGGACGCCGCCCTGCTTGACGAAGTCCCGCAGGTGCGCGAGACCATCCAAGCCAAGCCCGGGTCGAATATCGTCGGTCGAATCGTCGTTCTTTCCGAGGTTCGGTGTCTCCGGCGTGTTCTTCCACGGTATCGGATTGCCCCAGTCGGTGGGCAGACCGTTCACGACCAGCAGCGGGTCTCCCCGGCCCACCGGCGGAAACAGGATCACGTCATATTTCGAGCGCAAATCCGTTTCGTGCGACACCATCTGCGTATTGATGTAGTCGTACGGAATCTGCATCTTGTCCAACCCAAGCCGCCACCAGCCTTCTTCCTGCGTGCCGAGCCACGTATGCAGCAGAGCCACGCGGGCCGCACGTACCGGGTGGGTTTTCACGGAGGGTTCAGCCGCGAGGCCGATTACCTCAACACCGAGCTGCGACGCGACACTTTGCAGGGCGGAGGCGTTTGCGTTCTTGATGATGAACGAACCGCGGTTGAATTTATGTCCTGATGCCTCGAACGACTCTTCCGCGGCTTCGATGGACGCATCCTTAAGCTTGTACCGCAGAGTTGCGAGTTCGGTGTCGCCATTGTTGTTGATGGCGAAAACCGTCCCGCCGCCGCTTACGCCGCCCGGCGCTTTGATTTCCGGCACAAGTTCCATCGGGACATCCAGCACCTTTACGTCCACCACGCGAGTGGTGCGAACGGTGAAAAGTTCCGGAAACGTCCAGGCGGTATCGTCGTAGGGCGTTTTCTGGGGATCTTCGGGACTCCAGTATTGATAGTCGAGAAGCGCGTCCGCGATGCGCGAATAGGGCTGGTCCATTCGGACGATGTAGCTGCCCGCCGCGAATTGAAGGGTCTTCGGCGCGGAAGCCTCCTTCTCTTTTGCGTCCGAGTCCTTCTTCTGGGCATCTTTCGAAGCATCTTTCTGAGCATCGGAGCCAGCGTCGCCCGGCTTCGCGTCCTTCGCATCGGCGTGCTTTTCTTTCTTTGCTGGCATCGTCACGCTAAAGGCTTCCTTCGCGCGCGAAACCTCCACTCCCTGCATCCGCAAGATCGAAAGAAGCTGAGCCTGGGCGCCGGGCCGCGGATCGTCTGCCGGGAAAACATAAGCCGCCGGACCTTCGTTTGACGGTTTCAAAACCGAGCGCTTCGATTTCAGATAGAAATTTCGAAGGAAGAGTTTGTTGTTGTCGGAAAAATAGTGCAGCGAGGTCAGCAACCCGGTTTCTTCGTAATTATTGTTATCGCGCTGCGACCACGTGACCTTCGGCAGCGGCGGATTCTGGCGGAACCAGGTGCGCGAATACTCGTCCGGCTGAAGAGTGTGTTCCTCGGTATCGGCGCCGCCATTGCCGTACGTCTCGTACAGGCGGCTGATTCCGTTATGCGTGGCCGCGATGAACATCAAATAGCCGGGCGACCAAGTGTCGAAATCTCCGTGGGTAAACACTCCCGGCATTCCGAATTCGGTCATGTCCGCGACATTTCGCCACGCGAGCATTTCCCACTCGTTCGTGAGAATCGGATCGATCCACGCGTTGAAGGGGCCGTCTCCGGCCGTGTTGTCGTAGAGGAACGGCACCGACTCGTGGAGATCGTGCAGCACCTGCGCCTTCCAGGAGACATACGTGTTCAGGACGTTCTGCGTGAGCTTCAACGTCATGCCCATGGCGTCGCGATTGTTGTCGTGACCGACGTAGTGGCCCCAGTAGAACAGCGGCGGGTAGTTGTCTTTCGGATGCGCGAGGTGCCAGCGATAGATGTCGACCATGCGGTCGCGCCCATCCACTTCGACCACCGGGGTAATCAGCGTGATCACGCCATTGCGGATGTCGGAGATGTAGGGGCTCTCGTCGACCGCGAGCCGGTACGCCAGTTCCATCAGAGCCGTGGGAGCGCCGGTTTCGGGCGAGTGAATCGTTCCGGTGATGTAGTACACGGGCACGGACGCGCCGACGAGCCGGTCTGCCTCGGTGTCGTCGAGCTTGATCGTGCGCGGGTCAGCCAATTTCGCCAGGCGCGCGCGATTTTCTTCCAGGTGCGCCAGGTTGGCTTCGGACGAGACGGCCACGGCAATCATTTCGCGGCCCTCTTCGGTATGGCCGATCGAGAAAACCTTCACGCGCGGGCTGGCCTTCTCGAGCATGCGCATGTATTCGTAAACCTGGCTCGAATACGGAAGAATTCCGGGCGCGCCCGCGACGTCTCCGAGGACTACTTTCGGCGTCGGAACGCTCTTCGAGGCGGGCAGGTAGTCGACTAGAGGTGACGTGAAGAACGGCTCGGTGGTGTACTCGTGGATCTTCTTCGTGTATTCCTCGTCCACGGGCTGCTTGGGATCGCGGGCGGGACGGCTGCCGTCGGCCGAAAGCGGCGCGGCGGCGAAAAGCAATCCGAAAAGAAGAACGAAAAAGTGATGGAATCGACGGCTCTTTGATGGCATTCCGGCCTCCGCTACTTTTGGCTCTGAGAGTATGAATCACACCGGCGCAAACGCATCTGGTGCGGCGCGAGTGGCAGCCCGTCATATCATTGCATCCCAAGGAATGTAAAGGCCGTCTCGCCGGCTTGCTCCGACACGGCTATAATTCACAGCGATGCTGACGGAACCCAAACCCGAACCAGAAGCGCCCGACCGCGCGCGCAAGATTCTGCGCTACATGCCGATCGTTGTTGCGATCGCGATGCTTTACGCCGGCTTCGTGCTTTTCATGCGCTGGAGCCAAACCCGCGACATTGAGGCGAAGGAAAAGGCCAAGGCGGCCGAAGAGCGTAAAGAGAAGGACCAGCACGCGCTGGAGGTCGTCGGAGGAACTGAGTTCAAAATTCTGATCTTCTATGCCACCCCGGGGCTCATTCATCGGGGCGACCCGGTAGAGCTATGCTATGGCGTCGCCAACGCGGAGACAGTGAAAATCGAGCCGGACATAGGCCGCGAAGTATGGCCCTCCGTAAACCGCTGCATCGACGTGAAACCGAAGAAGACGACTACCTACACGCTGACCGCCGAGGACGGTCACGGAAACACGAAGACCGCCTCCCTGACCCTCGAAGTGCAATAGCCGAAAGCTCCCATTTGCGGCGCAAATCCTCTATACTCGGAAGGTAACGTGGCAATTGACGCTGCCAAGCGGGCCGCCTCTCGGGCCCTCGCAGCCGCCCTAAAATGAACGACCTTGCCGAAAAAATTCAGAAGAAGCTGAAGGACGAAATCGCCGCCCTCGAGCACGAGCTCCACACCGAGCTGCCCAAGGAAATCAAGGTAGCTCGCGCGCACGGCGACCTTTCCGAAAACGCCGAGTACAAGTACGCGAAAGAACGCCAATCGTACGTTTCGGCGCGGCTGGGCCAGCTTCACCAGCGCATGGCCGATATTTCGATGATGAACCTGAACAATCTTCCGAAGGACCGCGCCGCCTACGGCTCGCGCCTCGTCGTTTTGGATGTGGCCAAGGACACCAAGATCGAGTACAAGCTTGTAACTGTGGAGGAAGCCGACGCGTCCAAGGGCTTGATTTCCACCAGTTCCCCGATTGGGCGCGCGCTCCTGGGCAAGAAAGTTGGCGACGAGGTGACCGTGACGACTCCGGCCGGCAAGAAGGAATACGAGGTGGTTCGGCTGTACACGATTTACGACGAGGAATAACGGAGTAATGCCCCTTCCATGCTGACACGGACTATCGGCCGGTATCTTTCCTGGCCCATCGACCGTTTGGCATTCCTGCTGGCACGCACAGGCGTTCCGCCTAACGTCATTACATGGTCGGCCCTGGCCCTGAACCTGTGGGCTTGCATATTTTTCGCTGCCGGCAGATTCGCGGCCGCTGGCGGGCTGATGATTCTTGCCGGGCTGTGCGATCTGCTCGACGGCCCAGTGGCGCGAAGGCAGAACCGCGTCTCGAAATTCGGCGGGTTCCTCGAGTCGATCCTCGATCGATATTCCGATCTCATGCTGTTTCTGGGACTTCTCGTCTACTACGTGCGCGTGAACCGCTTCCCATACGCCATTCTCGCCGGCATAGCGATGGCGGGGGCCGTAATGGTGAGCTACGCAAGAGCCCGCGCGGAATCGTTGGGTCCCACTTCGGAGGTTGGATTCTGGGAACGCCCCGAGCGCATGGTCCTGATGATCGTCGGCGCGCTGGCGAATCAGATGGGGCTGGCGCTGTGGATTCTCGCGATCGGGCCGAATATCAGCGTCGTTCATCGCATCGTACACACCTGGCAGCAAACGGAAGGAAAGCTTCGCGGGCAGCGTGCTGAGGCAGCAGCTCGGCCGGTGAACGCACCTCCTGAAACAGCCGCGATCCTAAGCCGCTCGGCAGGCCGGGGAAGCTGAAATGCCCAAACTGCTCGGCATCGTGGGCGCGCTGGTAATCTGCGCGGGACTCGACCTGCTCTGGCAATGCCGCCACGAAATTCGGTTTTGGATTTCCGCGTACCTGAAAGTTTTTCGCGCCATGCTGCGGCAGGAAGAGCCGCTGCACGTTTTTCCTTCGAAGGAAGCGGTGGAGAAGCGCCAGGGGGCTATTCGCTTCCTGCTGGGAATGGGCTTCACGTTTCTCCTCGGTCCGATCCTGATCGTGCTGAGCCTCACGCTGATGTTCTACAAAAATCTCTGACGCTCGGCGAGCCTTGCGACCCTCTCTCATCGTTCACGGCGGCGCCTGGAAGATTCCTGAGGGAGCGTTCGCGGATTGCCGTTCCGGAATTCGCAATTCTCTCGACCGTGCCTGGGAAATTCTGTCGGGCGGCGGCGGCGCGATAGACGCCGTCGAAGCCGCCATCGTGGCGCTCGAAGATGATCCCACGTTCGACGCCGGCATCGGCTCGCACCTCACGCGCGACGGCCGCGTCCAACTCGATGCCATCATGATGGACGGCGCGACGCTGAAAGCCGGGGCGGTGGCCGCCGTCGAACGGATTCGCAATCCCATTCGCCTGGCTCGCAGCATTCTCGAAAAGAGCGACCACATGATGCTGGTCGGCGCCGGCGCGGAACAGTTCGCCGAGGAGAACGGCATTCCTCTTTGCGATCCCGAAGAATTGATCACCGATGCGGAGCGGGCGGCCTGGAGCCGCTGTCTTGAGGATTCGCACGCCGCCGAAAATCACCTCGGCCACGAGCAAGGGACGGTGGGCGCCGTCGCTCTCGATTCAAAAGGAAGCCTTTTCGCCGGCACCTCGACGGGCGGCACGTGTTGCAAGCATTCCGGCCGCGTGGGCGATTCCCCGCTGATCGGCTGCGGCTGCTACGCCGATGCGGAGTGGGGCGGCGTCTCCTGCACAGGACACGGCGAAGGCATCATGAAAATCGTGATGGCAAAGATGGCGGTGGACCTCCTGTCCACTCCGCCCGACGATCCCTATGCTTTGCGCCCGAAACCGGGAGGCTCGCAGGCCGAGCGAAATCTCGCGCAGTTCGTGGCTGACGCGTGCGTTCGCAAGCTGGCGCACCGCGTCCATACTACGGGAGGAATTATACTTCTCGATCGCGAAGGCAACCCCGCCGCTGCGTTCAACACGCCCGCCATGGCCTACGGCTTCGTCGAAAAAGACGGCTCTTTGCGCGTCTCCCCGTAGGAGCAACCTGGCAGCCGCTTGAAGTTTCCTGCCCGGCTATTTGCTCTCCGAGGCCTCGCCCGTGCCGAAGAGCGGCGAATCCTTCGGGAACGCGTCGCCCCAGATGTAATGGTTGAACCAATCGAGGTTCGATTGCAGTAGCGCGCGCCGCGATTTCGGCTTATTCACGCCGTGGCCAAAACCCGTATAGAAAATCAGGCGTGACGCCACGCCCTCATCCTGCAAGCCGCGATAGAGTTCATAACTGTCGGGCACGGGCACGCGCTTGTCGTTGCTTCCCTGCTGGATCAGCGTCGGGGTCTTGGCCTGCTTGATTGTGGTGATGGGTGACGTCTTCGCGTAGATCTCCGGATCGTCCCATGGCGTGGCCTTCAGATATTGGCGCGTGAATGGCGTGATGTCGGTATTGACGTAGTACGTCATCCAGTCGCTGATGCCCGCGCCAACCGAAATCGCTTTGAATCGATCCGTATGCGTGGTCAGAAACGCCGAGATGTATCCGCCCTCCGACCAGCCCATCGAGCCCAGCCGATTCGGATCGGCGATTCCTTTCGCGATCAGAGAATCCACGCCGCTCATCACGTCCCACATGTCGCCGACGCCTAAATTGCGGACGTTAAGCGCGCGGAACGCCGCGCCGTAGCCTGCGCTGCCGCGATAGTTCGGCTCCAGTACGAGCGCACCCTTCGAGAGAAAAATCGACACGGGATACGCGTATACGCCCGCGGCGAGGAGAGGCTGCGAAATCCCCGTCGGACCTCCGTGAATCATCACGAGCAGCGGATATTTCTTCGATGGATCGTAATCGGCGGGTTTGTGCAGAATGCCTTCGATTTCCGCGCCGTCTTTGCTCTTCCACGAAACCACTTCTGTCGTGCCCAGAGTCCAATCCTTCACCTGCGCGGTTATGTCAGTGAGCTTGCGAGGAGAGAAGCCCGCGACCGGCGAGACGTACAGTTCGCTCAAGTGCGCGCCGTCGGCCTCGGTGAATGCGATCGTCTTGAAGTCCTTCGTAAACGAGACGCCGCCGATGAAAAACGCGTCCGGCGCGGTGATCCGCCGAATCTCCGCCGATTGGGGAGCGAGGCGGAACGCCTGCACGCTCGTGCGCTGCAGCGCGACGAAGTAAATTCCGTCAGGCCCCCAATCGATCGGGCGCGGATCCTCGTCGAATTTCGCGGTCAGGTCGTGAACGTCGGCCGGAGTCGTGGCTGTTTTGGCGAGAACGGCGTCCAGATCGACCACTGCGATGTGGCTATTGGCATAAAAGAAGTAAGGTTGGGCGAGCGCCGTCGAGAAGGCGAGTCGTTTGCCGTCGGGCGAAAACATCGGCGAACCGTCTGGACCCTCCAGCGCGACGATTTTCTTGACGGCGTTGTTTTTCGTCAGATCGAGCAGATAGATGTCTTCGTCGCCGCCGAACGCGAGCAGCGGATTTTTCGTGGCGCTGAACGCGATGCGCGTCGAATCGGGCGACCATGCGAACGAACCGACGTTGAGCGACAAATCCGATGTGAGCTGTTTCGCGGCTACGGGAAGGAAATTCTGGAGCGCCGTGCTCACGTCGACGAGCCAGAGCTGGTTCTGCTCGTAGTCTTTTTCGAACACATCGTAATCGCTGTATTTTTCCTTGCGGTCCTTGCTGGCTTTGGTTTCCGCGGGATTGGCCGCGAAGGCGATGGACTTCGAATCCTTCGACCACTCGAAGTCGCTGACATCCGTCGAGGACTTCGTAAGTTGCCAGGCCTCGCCGCCCTCCGGCGAGATCAGCCACATCTGGTGCGACGCCGGTTTGCCGCCGCCGGCGTCAGCGTCTTTTCCGTCCTCCTTCTTCGCGTCCTTTTCTTTCTTCTCGTCCTTTTTTTCCTCTGCGAGCGGCTCGATCGCGCTGGATTCGCGTTCTGCCACGAACGCGAGCCACTTCCCGTCGGGCGACCATTCCGCCGCGCCCGGCCCGTGCTTGCCGCGCGTCAACTGAAAATTCGCGCCAGTGGCGAGATTCACCAGCCAAATCTGCGAGATGAACTCATTGTCCTTCCAATTGGTTTCGTTCATCCGATACGCGACGAAACGCCCGTCGGGCGAAATCATCGGCGAGTTGACGCTTTTCAGGCTCAGCGACTCGTCCAGCGTCGGAACGTGCTTCGTCTGCGCGTAGGCGAAGCTCGGCGAAACAAGCATCGCAGCGAGAATCCAAACGTGACCACGGAACCGCTTCATAGGGAAATCCTCCACGAGCGAAATGCAGACACGACTAAAACCTGAGGCCCCGGGGCTAAAGCCCCTGCTATTTTTTTAGGGGCTTCTTTCGCGTGGCCTAAAGGGCCACCCTCCCCGGACTGAAGGTCCGGGGCTGACACAACCCCTAAAAAGCGGACCTTTTCCGCAAGCTGCAAAGCTCGCGTTGTCCTGCTGAACTTCTCCCCGGGCCCACCCTTACTGAGTGAGGCAAGGGGCCGTGCTCTACTCAGCTGAAACGAAGATGCCGCGCTGAAGCGCGGCGCTACGTTTAAACCTAAAGGCACGGGCTCTCACCCTAAAACCGTTCAGTGGCCGTAGCTGGAATTGATGAAGGCGTCGACGTCCTTGTGCAGCTTGTCGTGCGCCTCCTGATCCACATACGGCATATGACCTGCGCCGATGTAGGTGAAACTGACGCTCTTCCGCACTGACGGTTCGAGCCCCATGTGGCTCATCGTGTATTCCACTGCGTGAAACGGGCAGTTCGCGTCGTAATACCCCATCACGAATAACACTTTCAAATAGCTTTGCTGGGTCATCGCCGCCCGCAGCGTCTCCAGGATATTCGGGGTGCCCTGCTCGTCCCACGGCCACACACGCGCGCTTACCAGGTAGTACGAGTCGCCATCCCACTTCAATTCGCGATGGATGTAATCCTGAAACGTGGCCATCCACGCGCCCTCGTAAGACGCCTCGCTCGGATCATACTGCGTGTGGTCGCCGGCCGCGTCCGCATCGATGCCCTCGAACCGCGAATCGAGTTGTCCGATGGTGCGGCGCTTATCGCGCTCGAGTTCCTTGGCCCAGCGGTCTTCCTGAATGCGCAGGTTGCTCTGTTCGATGTACTTCGGCGAGAGCGCTGTGAAATGCGCCAGGTCCTGTACCAATTTCTGCCGCTCGGCATCCGGCAATTGGTCGCCCTTCAACAGCGCCTGAGCGTATTCGCCGTCGGCAAACTCACGTGCTTGCTGCGCCACCTGCTCAACCGTCAGGTTCTGCAGGTCTGGCGCAAGCAGATGGTGGTACCACGCGGTCGTCGTGTATGTCGGAAGATACATCATCGTCGGCATGTCGTTTGAGGGGCTTTCGTCGATGGTCGGGGGGATCAGGTACGTCGAGACCATCACGATTCCGCTCAGATAGATTTCGTGCCGGTGCTGCAGGACACCCGCCAGCTCCGCCGACCGCGTGGTGCCATAGCTTTCGCCGATTAGAAACTTCGGCGACGCCCAGCGGTTGTTGCGCGTGATGTACTGGTAGATGAAATCCGAAAAATAATTCGCATCCTCGACGAGGCCGTGAAACTGCTTTGCATCCTGCCCCGCCACCGGACGGCTCGCGCCCGTGGAGATCGCATCCACGAAGACCAGGTCGGTGGCATCGAGAAACGAGTCCTCATTGTCGGTGGTCAGGTAGGGCGCCGGCATGCCATGGCCGTCGGGCGTCAGCACCGGGCGCTTGGGCCCGAAGCCCATGTGGACGAACAGCGACGCCGAGCCCGGGCCGCCGTTGTAGGAGAACGCCACGGGCCGCGTGGCCGGGTCCGCAACGCCATCTTTCACGTAGCCGACGTAGAAGAAGCTCGCCTTCGCCTCGCCCGCGTCGTCCTTGATTACATAGGTCCCGATCGTCGCCGTGTAGTTGATCGTCTGCCCGCCGATTTTCGCGGAGTGGTGTGTGACCGAAGATTTCTCCACGGGCGGCGCGGGCTTTTCTTCTTTGGCCGGCGCGCCCGCGGCGGGCTTCGCCTGTTGCTGCGGCGGTTGCTCTTGTGCTCCCGATTGTTCCGCGGCGGCGAGCGAACGCGGAACCAAAAACGCCGAAGCCAGAATCAAAGCGAGTGCCTGAAGCCACGCCAAGCGGTGCCAAACGGAACGACTCATGAGATGGACCCTCCGAGAGTGAAATGAGCGGCTGAGTTTACTCCGATACCGCCAATTTCGCGCGCACGATCGTTGCTTGATTCCGGGCGCCGGCCACGAAGAACCCGCAGATTGCATTCGTCGAGATCGCGGACGCTGCCCGCTCTCACTGGCGGCACCGCGGTACGTCCTCTGGTCGCGAAGATTGGTCATACCTAGGACGTATTCCTGCTCACCGCGCCCCAACATATAATTACCCGCGGACGGCAAAACGATGAAGTCTTCCTTCGAAAAAGCACTAATTGAGGTCTGGCGGCAAGTCCTTGTCGAAAACGCGAGCGTCGTCGAACTTGGCGGGAAGAGCTATCGCGTTCTGAAAACGCCAAAAAAAGGCTTGCGGCAGGTAGACTTTAGTTTCGATGGGCGCGAGATTCGCGGGCTCGAGCAGAACCCGGAAACAAGGTCGCGCTGGGCGCAAATGGCTGCTTCGGGCAAGAAGGTGATGCAGTTCTTGAGCCGCGGCCGCTACATCGGCGTCGTCGCCGAGGGCAAGCTGACTTTGTACGGAAAAGGAACGAGCACAGGTTAAGCGAGGTACCAAAACGAGCGAGTAATGGGACTTGGAGTTGTGACTTGGAAGCGCGTTCCGGAAGCATAAGGATCATCAAAAAGGAATTTCCGGTCTGGATATGTGCAACGGTTTGTCGCGTCGAACAAGGGAGGACTCTCCATTTGCTCTCGAGAATTCTTCCCCATCCCCAGTGTCTACATTGTCCTTCGCTGCTTTCGAGACTAAATTAGGCGCTTCTAAGCTTTGGTAACAAAAATGCCGGACAAGTAACTCTGTATTGTGTTCAAATACTTCGCTGATTTCTGTGCGGGCGAATCGAGCGCTGGTTCACTCTGGCGATGAGAGAGCAGGTAGGCTCTCTTAGACCAAATCACACACACCTTCGAAATTGCTGCTGCGCCCGCTGCAGTTCTAGGGGGGAAAAAAGCGCATGAACCTGAAAAAGAAGGCTTTGTTGTGTACTACGTTGTTAGTTCTTCCTTTGTTGTTCGCGGTCACCGTAAGGGCAGACGACATGGCGTTCACGGGCGAGAACAACGCTGACTTTGGAACACTCGACCTCAACACGGGCGCGTTCACTCTGCTCGGCAATTCGGGTCAGACCCTAGCGGGTATGGCTGTGGCGGATGGCGAGCTGTTCGCCAGTTCCTACCACCTATCTACCGGCACTCTCTTCGAGGTAAACCCCGCAAACGGGAGCCTCACCACCGTTGGGACCTCATCGGTCGACATCGATGACTTCGGCTCGACCACCAGTGGCCTCTATGTCATCGGCACCGACAAGAATCTATACTCGGTGAACCCAACGACAGGTGCGGAGACGCTGATTGGAGCCACGGGTATCTCCAGCTTTGGGTCCTGGCGCTCTCTCTCGACCAATTCGAGCACTCTGTACTTTGCGAATGGAACCAACCTCTACAGCATCAACACGACAATAGGGCTCGCAACGTTGATTGGAAGCCTGGGCTCCGCTGAACTTGGAGCGATGGTCTTCGAAGATGGGACGCTGTACGGCGGCGCGAATATCCCGGGCGAGACGATCGATACGATCAACACCTCGACGGGGGCTGCCACTACGGGTGACGCTCCTTCCTCCGGTTTCGTCAGTACTTTCTTCGCACTTGCGCCGTCTCCGATCCCGACGAGCGGTGGGGGCGGAGGCACCCCGGGGGTGCCGGAACCGTCCAGCTTGCTGATGCTGGCGTCCGGTCTGCTCGCGTTAATTCCGATCAAGAATAAGTTTTCGCCGAAGACGTAGTTCGCACCATCTGCACTGAAGGGACAGGCCAACTCAACCCGGCTTGTCCCCTTTTTTTATTTGGCGGCGCCCGGTCGAAGCCGAGCCACCTAGAAGTCTTACCCCCCTGGGTATCAAGCCGGCCCCAAGCAACTCTTCAAGTTGAACAATTCAGGAGCCGTGTGCTAGCATCCGGCTCCTCCGCCCTTCTGGGCCGGCCGCTTGGCGTGCCAATCGACCGGACGAAGGGTCCGCAGGGTCATCGCGCTGACGCCGGGGCGCCCTTCGAATCCGTTCCAAACGGATTCCGTGGGCTTTGCGTCGTGATGCTCATGCAAATGCCAGGCACGAATTCGAGGTTTGGCGTCACGCATCGTCTTTCCGCACATTTGTATGTAAACCCGGAAGTATCCACCGCAGAGACGCAGAGTCCGCAGAGAACAGAGAACAACATTCAGGGCCGCCGACGGTATCTTCTTTTTTCTTTCGAATTTCCATTTTCGAATCTCGCAATTCAACGAGGTGAACAATGAAATCCTATAACACCGAAGCGATCCGCAACGTTGGCATTGTCGGCCACGGCGACACGGGGAAAACCCAGCTCGTGTCGTCGTTGCTGTACACGGCGGGGATGACGCCGCGGCTCGGGAAAGTGGCCGAGGGCTCGACCATCACCGACTGGGACGAAGAAGAAATCGCGCGCAAGATCTCGATCAACACCGGCCTGGCTTATGCCGAATGGCAGGCGCCCGGTCAGGCCGAAAAAGCCAAGATCAATCTGCTCGATACGCCGGGCTACTCGACGTTCATCAACGAAACGAAATCGTCGCTAATTGCCGCCGACGCCTCGCTGATCCTGGTGGACGCGGCGGCCGGCGTGCAGGTGGTCACGGAAAAAGTATGGGACTACGCGACGGAATACGATCAGCCGCGCGCGTTCATCATCAACTGGATGGACCGCGAACTCGCGAGCTTCGAGCGGGCGCTCAGCTCGCTGCAGCACGTATTTGGACGCGGCGTGATTCCAGTGCAGTTGCCGATCGGCTCGGAAAAGAAATTTCGGGGCGTGATCGACCTGGTGACGATGAAGGCGCTGATCTACACGCCCGACGGCGACGGGAAAGCAAAAATCGAAGAAATCCCCGCCGACATGGCCGACGAGGCACAGGCGGCCCATGAAGCGCTGGTCGAACTGGTTGCCGAAGGCGAAGACGAGTTGATGCAGGAATTCTTCGAGAAAGGCACGCTCCCGGCCGAGGACTTGAGGAAAGGCCTGCACGAGGAAGTTCGCGACAAAAAGGTTTTCCCCGTGCTGCTGAGTTCCGCGCTGCACAATATCGGCAGTGACGCGATCCTGAATTTCATCGTCGAGATCCTGCCCTCACCGGCTTATCGCGGAAAAGCCAGCGGCCACAAAACGCCTGACCGCAAGGGCGAAACCGTCGAGCGCAAGATTGGCGATTCCGAGCCGCTTGCGATCTTCGTTTTCAAGACGCTGGCCGATCCCTTCGCCGGGCGCATCACGTATTTCAAGGTGATGTCGGGCGTTCTGAGAAATGACGCGACGCTGCAAAACTACCAGCGCAATTCGCAGGAACGCCTGCAGCACATACAGGTGATGCAGGGAAAGACCGCGACGAGCGTCATCGATATGCACGCGGGCGACATCGGAACCGTGGCCAAGCTCAAGGAGACGACGACGGGCGAAACGCTCGGCGACAAGAGCGCAACGATGTTTTATCTCACCGCGAGGATTCCGGAACCGTCGATCACCTTCGCCGTCGAGCCGAAAACGCGCGCCGATGAAGATCGCATCGGAGTGGCGATTCACAGGATCCTCGAAGAGGACCTGGCTTTGCGATTTTCGCGCGATCCGCAAACGAAGGAATTTCTCCTCAGCGGCGCGGGACAGCAGCACATCGAAGTGGTGGTGGCGAAACTTCGCAAGCGCTACCACGTCGAAATGACGCTGAAGCCGCCAAAAGTGGCCTATCGCGAGACGATTCGCGGCAGAGCCGACGCCGAAGGCAAACACAAAAAACAGACCGGAGGCCACGGCCAGTTCGGACTATGCCGCATCAAGATGGAGCCGCTGCCGCGCGGCAAGGGAATCGAGTTCGTGGACGATGTTTTCGGCGGCGCGATTCCGAAGAACTGGATTCCGTCGGTCGAGAGGGGCATCCGCGAGTCGGCCGAACGCGGATTTCTCGCCGGCTTCCCTGTCACGGACTTTCGCGCGAGCCTTTACGACGGCAAGTACCACGACGTGGATTCAAGCGACATGGCGTTCAGGATCGCGGGCTCGCTCGCGTTCAAGGAAGCGATGAAGCAGGCGCGGCCCGCGCTGCTCGAACCGATCATGCACGTAGAGGTGTATGCCCCTGACCAGTATTCGGGCGACTTGATGGGCCATCTGAGCGGTCGCCGGGGAAAAATCAGCGGCAGCGAAACGCGCACCGGAAGCGTGGTCATCAAGGCGCTGGTGCCGTTCGCGGAAATGCTCAGCTACGCGAATGAGCTGATTTCCATGACGCAGGGGCGCGGAAGCTACTCGATGGAATTTTCGCACTACGATTTCGTGCCCGCCGAACTCGCGGAAAAAGTGATCGCCGCGCACAAGCCGCACCACGAAGGCGACGAAGCGGAAGGAATGTCAGCCTAGAAAATCCAAAGGAAGCGGTGCTTTTTCTTCCCGGCCGTCGCGGGCGTCGGGGAAGTTGCGGGCGTCGCGTCGGAGTTCGGCGCCGCGGTGTTCTGGGCTACCAGCGCCGCGCTTGGCGGCGCGGCATTCGCGGGCGCGACGCTCGCGTTAGTGGCATTTGCGGATCCGCTGCCGCTCATCGCCGGGCAGCCGTAACCCAGGCATGGTCCCGCCATGCGAAGCGTGCAGGAGGGGAGGCACAACAAACACACCGCAATTATCAATCCGAGAGCTTTCTTTCTCATCGGTGGCCCCTTTCAGACATTCCGCGCGCGCAGGGAGGCGGCGCACTGTACTGCTAATTTTCTCATACACAAACACGCGTGCACGTTCATTTCCAACCGGTGTCGGCGCTAAAGCCAATGGAGAATGGAAAGCGAACCTGCGAAAGGACCTTGCAGTTCCCTTTTTGGAACGCGGCTCAGGAGAATTTGGGAAGGAAGAATCCGGTGACGCGCTTGTGCTCTTCGAACGCGGCTCCAAACTCTCCCGCGAGTAAAGCTTCTTCCCGCGAGGCCTTCCACGTAAAGCCGGCGAGCATAATCACGAATGCCACGAGCGCCCGATACTTCCCAACTGCCAACCCCGTGCCCAGGATCGCGAGGAGAATGCCGGTATAAATCGGATGGCGAATGTGCGCGTAGGGTCCCGTGCGAATCAACTGATGATCGGCGCGAAGTGCAACGGTGCTGCTCCAATATCGCCCGATGTGGTACCGGGCCCAAATAGCGAAACCGATGCCGAGGCACGTCAGCGCCGCGCCGATATCCTCGACTGCGTCGGAGTAAGGAAGGAAACGCCGGTTCAGAACTCCCCAAATCGGGAGCGATCGATCGAGCAGCAGCACAGCGATTCCGAGCAAGAGGGCCCGCACCAACAACTCGCCAGCGGGCTCGCGTTTCTTCATGCGGTTGAGGCTCAGAGCGGAGGCGAACCAATACACTAGGAAGACGATCCACGCCACCTGGATGATGCCGCTCGCATCAAGAGCGAACATGATTGCTCCTCGATTTAAATATACGTCGCCCGCCGCGAAATCTTTCGCTTAGCTGCGAGGATTTCCAAGCTCGGACGGCCGCGGCCTCGCCGAGCCGTTCAAATCCGGCGTCAACCAAAATGGCCCTTGCAGTCCTGCTCTGACGTAGGCGAAGCTTCTGCGATTATGAGGAAACGCTCCCGATCACCACGGCTGGGCGATGCGACCCTGGCAATCCACGCCGGCGAAGAGCGGTTTCACGTGGGCGTTCCGGTAGGCGTCTCGATCGCGCGCACGGCAAACTTCACTTTCAAAAGCACGGAAGGAATGAAGCTCTGGGCCGAAGGAAAGAGCTCGGCATACATCTACACGCGCTACGGCAATCCGACGCTCGCCATTGCCGAACAGAAACTGGCTGCGCTCGAGCGAGCGGAAGCGGCGATCGTCACAGCCTCGGGGATGGCGGCAATATCGAGTTCGCTTCTGGCCGTTTTGAAGGCGGGCGACGAAGTGATCTCCACGCCGCAACTCTACGGCGGAACCTACCGGCTGATGCGCGACGTGCTTCCGCGGTGCGGCATCGCCGTGCGCCACGTCGAGCCGGACCTTGCCGGAATCGAGCGGCTCGCCGGCCCGCGGACCAAGGCGCTGTACATCGAAACGCCCAGCAATCCCACTTTGCGGCTCGTCGACTTGCGCAAAGCGGTGGCGTTCGCGAAAGAGTGGGGCCTGGTTTCGCTGATCGACAATACGTTCTCGAGCCCGGTGCTGCAGAAACCGATCGAGCTTGGATTCAACATCGTGCTGCACAGCGCGACGAAGTTCCTGGCGGGCCACTCCGACGTCATCGCGGGCGCGGCCGCGGGCAGCCGCGTGCTGATCGACAAGGTGCGGCAGAACATCATCAATCTAGGCGGCTCGATGGACCCCGAAGCGGCCTTCCTGCTGATTCGCGGGATGAAGACACTCGAGATTCGCATCGAGCGCCAGGGCAAGACGGCGATGACGGTGGCGAAGTTTCTGGCGCGGCATCCCAAAGTCGCGCGGGTGCACTATCCGGGATTGGCGTCGCACCCCGATCACGCGCTGGCGAAACGCCAGATGCGCGGGTTCGGCTCGATGCTCGCTTTCGATCTCAAGGGCGGACTTGCCGAAGCGCGCCGCTTCTGCGATCGCGTCCGCGTATTCCTGCTGGCCGCAAGCCTGGGCGGAGTGGAATCGCTGGTGGTGCTTCCGATTTACACCTCGCACTACAAAATGTCGCTCGCGGAGCTGCGCGCCGCGAGCGTGGAGCCTGGGACGGTGCGGGTCTCCGTGGGTCTGGAGGATCCCGCGGACCTGATCGAAGATCTTCGTCAAGCCTTGGCCTAGATGGTCATTTTCGTCCTGCGATTGATCGGGATCCGAGAAGGTGAGAAACTCTCGCATCCCCTGCTGGTCGCCTCGATGTGGAGAACGGCATGAACCGGCCGCAGAAATGCGTGATGGCAGCTTCCATCTTGGTCGTCGCCCTTGGTGCGAGCACTTCGGCCCAGACGCGTTTGCGCTCGGCCACACCCACCGGACCCACGTCTCCCTCGGGGCTTTCCGATCCGGCCGTCATCGGCTCATCCATCATCGTTTCCGTAGTTGACGAAGCGGGGATGCCATTGGACAAGCAAGCCATCGTCAAGCTCTGCGATGAGGCGACGCAGTCCGTCACCTGGGGAAGCACGCAGGGCCGCACGGAAGCGCAATTCGACAACGTGAAAGC
This sequence comes from uncultured Acidobacteriota bacterium, assembly GCA_963737205.1. Classification (GTDB taxonomy): domain Bacteria; phylum Acidobacteriota; class Terriglobia; order Acidiferrales; family UBA7541; genus Palsa-295. The sequence continues at coordinate 1,073,740 of CAVTRV010000002.1, forward strand.
GGGCCAGTACCAAGTTGAGGTGAGCGCTCCCGGTTTCAAGACCACGCAGCAGGAACTAACGGCCACTAGCAGCCACGAGGCATATCGCGTGTTCGTTGCCTTGCCGCTGGACGTTTCCGGCGCGGTGACCGACATAAGACCAGGGCAAGTGCTCGCGCCGAAGGCTCGCAAGGAAGTGGAAAAAGGAATGGCCGCGCTGAAGCAAGGCGATCTCGCTGAGGCGCAGAAGCGCCTTGAGGAGGCTTACAAGCTAGCCCCGGGTAACGCGGATGTGAATTACCTGTTGGGCGTTCTCTATGTGCGGCGTAAGGACGCGGCGCAAGCGCTGGCTTATCTGAATCGCGCGATCTCGCTTGATTCCCGGCACGTCGGGGCGCTGACGGAGCTGGGCCAATTGCTTTTACAGCAGAGAGATTTCGCCGGAGCCGCGGCTGTTCTCGAACCAGCTGTTTCGCTGGACCCAAAAGAGTGGCGGGGCCATTGGCTGCTCGCTGACGCGTACCTCAAACAGCAAAAGTTCGAGAACGCCCGGCAGCAGGCGGCGTTGGCGATTCAGGAAAGCAAAGGCGGCGCAGTGGAAGCCAGACTCGTGCTGGGCGAGGCGCTGGCAGGGCTCGGACGGAAGGAAGAAGCAATACAATCGCTCGAGCTTTTCCTGCGCGAGGAGCCGCACAGCCCGGCCGCGCCGGGCGCCCGAGAGCTGATCGCAAAACTTCAGAATGACTCGGCAAGTCGGGTGACAAACAAGCCCTGAGAGCGGGGGGCTGACCGTGTGACGGATTCCTCAGACTTGAAGGCGAGGGGGGACTAAGCCCGTGTCGTGATTCGGTTAACCTTCCGGGCAGCGGTTCCATTGACTCGGTCGTGGGTGCTCCGTACTATCTCCGGTAGGCTCATAGGGACTGATCAAGACTCGCGGCCAGAGCTACGGACCGCGACCTATCTGCTGGGTTCAGGGCTACACGCAGCGCCATGAATATGAAGCACCGCGCGACATTCTGGGTCACGCTGGCGGCCGGCGCAGTATTGCTGGCCGGCTGCGAGGAAACCGCCACCAAGCAGGTCCGCGTGCAGCCTCCGGCTCCCGCGCCCGCCCAGGTTCCGCAGTACGTCCGAGAACCGCTTCCCTTTCCGAGCCACCCGCTGATTTACGTTTCGCTCTTGCCGGACACACGCCCCGCCATAGACATCCTGCTGGCAAAGGTTCAGGCAAGCTTCGAGGCGGGCCAGAAAGAATACAAGGCCGGGAATCTGGAGAATGCGCGAGCGAACTTCGATCGCGCGGTGAAGCTCATCTTCTCGAGCGGTTTTCAAGTGGACGCCGATCCCCGGTTGTCGGATCTGTTCGACCAGATCGGCGAATCGATGCACTCCTACGAACTGGATGCCACGCAGAGCGCCGAGGATGAGGAGGCGGACACTCCCAGCCAGCCAGCGCCGATCGACGAAATCGCGAACATGAGGTTGCCGGCCGCCGATCCGCGCCTGGCCCAGCGGGCCGAACAAGAACTTATCAGCGTGCCCCACGACCTGCCGCTGACCGTGAACGACTCGGTGCTTCAGTATCTTAGTTTCTTCACGACGCCGCGTGGCCGGGCGGTGGCCGAGCGCGGCCTGGGACGGGCTGGGCGCTACAGCGAAATGATCCGCCGGGTGCTGAAGCAGGAAGGCGTGCCGCAGGATTTGATCTATCTGGCGCAGGCGGAGAGCGCGTTCCTGCCGGACGCGGTTTCGCGAAAAGGCGCGCGCGGTATCTGGCAATTCATGCCGTACCGCGGCGAGGAATACGATCTCGACCGCAGCTATTGGGTGGACGAGCGCAGCGACCCGGAAAAAGCCACGCGCGCCGCCGCCCGCCACATGCGCGATTTGTACGACATGTTCGGCGACTGGTATCTCGTGATGGCGGCGTATAACTCCGGGCCGTTGAACGTGGTGCGCGCGGTGGAGCGCACCGGCTATGCCGATTTCTGGGAGCTGCAGAAGCGCCACGCGCTGCCGAAGCAGACTCAGGATTACGTGCCGATCATCATTGCCATGGCGCTGGTGGCCAAGGATCCGGCTCTGTACGGCGTGCAGGTGGACGCCGAAAAGCCGCAGCCGTTCGAAACGATCAAGCCCGGCCATCCCATCGACCTGCGGCTGGTGGCCGACGCAACGGGAGCCGAGATCGACGACTTGCGCGCGCTGAATCCGGAGCTGCTGCGCAACGTGACGCCGAACGACGCGCAGTTCGAATTGAAGGTGCCCACGGGCTTCGCGGAAAAGTTCAATGCCAACATCCAGCACGTCCCGGAAGAGAAATGGACGAGCTGGAGGCTGCACCAAGTTGAGAACGGCGAGACGGTGGCGGATGTCGCGCGGCGCTACGGCGTGACGGTGGCGTCGATGGAGAACGCGAACCACCTCGTGGCGCACGCGCAAGTTCCCGACGGGTTCTGGCTGAATGTTCCCACGGCGCCTCCCGCAGTGCAGATGGTGCATTACCGCGTGCAGCGCGGGGACACGCTCGCTGGGATTGCCGACCGCTTCGACGTCACGGTGGCCGAGCTGAAGCGTTGGAATCACATTTCCGCCAACCAGGTGCCGCGCGGCGCGCGGTTGCGCATCTACGCGGGTGGCGAGCCGGTGCGGACGTCGCGGGCTAAGCCAAAGGCGGCGGAGAATCGCGCGGCGGGCGTCGAGAGCGTTTCGACGAAAAGTTCCGGATCGGGCGATCCCGTGCAGTACAAGGTAAAGCCCGGCGAGACCCTTTACTCGATCGCGCGGCAGTACGGCGTCTCCATATCGGCTCTGCGGCAATCGAATCCTTTCCTCTCCGAGCGCGACCTCCAGGCCGGGGACGTCTTGTCGATCCAACGTTAGACTTCTGTAGACTTCTGTCGCGCGACCTTCCCAAATCACTGTCGTAACACGAGATACGGTTGCGGCCAAACCCGGCTCGATTTGTCCGCCGAGTCCCGCCTCTGGGGAACCTGCGGTTGCCGCGCATTTCGTTCCCCTTGCTCCTTGACAAAGCTTCGATACTCCGCTTGAATGCGGCGGAGGCCCGGAAGGCCGTCCGGCACGCCTGAAGCCCACGGAGGATCGAATGTTTTACGCAAAAATGCATGATGACGAAGACGATGAGCTGCCCCGCTACGAAGAGGAAGAAGAGGGCCTTGAACCGCCGCACGACGGAGACATAATCGAAGAAGTGGAAGAAATCGTCGTCGAGGCCGAGCCGGGCGAGGACGAGTCTGAAGCGCCTGCAGCGCCCGCGCCCAAGTCCGCTCCCGCCGCGAAGAAGAAAGCCAAGAAGGCCGCTCCCAAGAAAAAGGCTAAGGCCAAGGCGAAGCCGAAGGCAAAGCCGAAGAGGAAGGCGCCGAAAGCCAAGAAGAAGGCGGCGAAAAAGAGCTCCAAGCGCAAGAAGCGCTGACTTTTTGGATTCGCTGGTTCGAATGGATCGCGGGATAGCCTGCCCTGCTGGAGGGACGCTGTTCCGCGATCCTTTTTCCTCGCGCAAAATTTGGGAGTGTGCCTCGCGTCGTTTGTCCCCGGTTGTCTGACCATTCCAAGATCGTTGGCTGAATCGTTCCGGCACACGTTCGCGCGCCAAATCGGATTCTCGCCTCCCGAACTGAAATCTCCTGTTGCTCCGGGTGTCGCTGCGCCGATAGCATGCGTGCGCGATGAAGCGGACCGTGGAACAGATTCGGAGGATGCGCGGAGGCGCGCAGTCGCATTTGATGCGGTGCGATGACGGAGACTACTATGTGGTCAAGTTTCAGAACAATCCCCAGGGCGTGCGAATTCTGGCGAACGAATTGCTTGGTACGCGATTGGCTGCAAGGCTTGGATTGCCGACCGCGGCGGCCGAGGTGGTCTTTGTGCACGAAGATCTGATCGCGCACACGGACGATCTTGTGATGCAACTCGGGCGTGGGCGCGCGCCCTGCCGCGCGGGGATGCAATTCGGCTCGCGGTATCCGGGCTCTCCGGCGGAAACGGTGGTGTACGACTTCGTGCCCGACGAGCAGCTTCGGGAGGTGCCGAATCTCGCCGACTTTTGCGGGATGCTTGTTCTCGACAAGTGGACGTGCAACACGAACGGGCGCCAAGCGATCTTTTTTCGCTCGAGAGGCGAGTCTCGCTATCAGGCGCAAATGATCGATCAGGGATTTTGCTTCAATGCGGGCGAGTGGAATTTCCCGGATGCTCCGCTGCGCGGCATCTACGCGCGCCATCGCGTGTACGAATCGGTGCGCGGGATCCATTCGTTTGAGCCGTGGCTTTCGCGCATCGAGGCGCGGATCGCCGAGACCGATCTGGATGCGATCCAAAGCGAGATTCCGCCCGAGTGGTATGATGACGATTCGGACGCGCTCAACAAAATGCTCGAACACCTGTGGCGGCGGCGAAAGCTGGTGCGCGAGCTGCTGATTTCAACCCGGAAATCATCGGCACAACCCTTTCCCAATTGGAAGTGAACCATGCCTGACGAAAAACGGCCTGAAGAACGATCCACGCTGCGCTACCGGATCCTGCGGTACACGCCGAACCTGATTCGGGACGAGTGGGCCAACATCGGCGTGCTGCTGGAGGAAGTGGATGGGCCGCGACACTCCATGCGGCTGATCGAGGAATCGTCGGAGATCGCGCGCGTGCGGCGGCTGCACCCGAGCGCCGACGAAAATCTTCTCCGCGCGTTGCCCGGCGAGTTCGACGCGGCGTTGCATGGCCCCGCGGCAGACGTCGCGAAGTACATCGAAAAACTCGACCAGACGCTTTCGAACGCTTTGCAGTTCAGCCCTCAAAAGGCGCTGCTCGCCGAAGATTTCGACGAAGAATTGGACCGGCTGTACCGCGAGCACGTGGCTCCTCCGCCCCGCGCCCGCGGCGGCATCGTGGAAAGCGCGCGCGCATGGATCAAAGCGCGATTGGACGACGCGCTGCGCCGGCGCAGGGTGCCGCGCCTCGAGCGCAGCATCCGCGTGGAGGAATTCACCGAACCCGGCGATCCTTTCAAGCTCGACTACGCCTACAGGAACGGCACCCGCGGTTTCCTGCACGCCGTCGCGCTCGGCCGCGATCCCGTACAGGCCAAGGTTCTGGCGTACACTGCGGAACGGATTCGCGTGCGGCTTCCTGAGTGTGAATTCACGGCCATCACGGAAATCGAGTCATCGCCGGAAAACCGTCGGCACGCGTTCATTTCGCGCTTGTTCGAAGACAGCCGGATCGCCATGGTGCCGTTGAACCGGATCGACGCATTTGCCGAGGACTTGAAGCGGCGGCTGCAGTAAGGATGATTCAGGGAAGCGACGCGGGCTAGCGGCCCGTTCTCCACGACTTACCGGTCGACTCGTCCCCACTCTGGCAACTCGCGCCTGCCGAGCAGCGCCTCAGCCGCCCAAGCGCCGAGATACGACGACAGGGCGACGCCATGTCCCGCGTAAGCCCCCAAAACGATTGCGTTGCCGGTTGTTTTCCTGCTCTTATCCACGCTTTGGGGGTGCCAGTCGAAAACGGGCACCCACGACTCGCGAAAGAGAATCGGGCCGCCCCAACGATGCGTGAATCCGATCGAACGCAGCGCGGGATGCAGTCCGCGAACGCGCGTCTCGAGAGCAGCGAGCAGCCTTCGGCAATCTTCTGACGTGATGTCAATGCTCGCGAGATTCCTGGAACCGGGCGCTGCCACCAGGCCGCTGCCCCAGATGACGGAATTGTCCGCACGCACGCGTCCCCAGAGATACGGGAAATCGATGGTGTAAAACGGCTGGCGCTCCCGCAAGCCGATCTCCTGGAGCTGCTCTTCGCGAAGCGGCTCGGTCGCCACCGCCAGGGTCAGCCGCGGCTCCGCGCCTGCCAGGCCGGACAGCTCGGTCGAGAGCGCGTTCGTCGCAAAAAGAATCTTCCCGGCTCTGATCTCTGCGTGCTCGAGGTGAACGAGCGGGTGGTCGCTCCAGTCGATATTTTCCACGCGCATATTCTCGAAGATCCCCGCGTCCAACCGGTGCGCGGCGCGAGCCAAACCACTCACCAGCTTCCCGGGATCGAGCGTTCCTCCCGGAACCTCATGCACCACGCGCAACTTGCCGGAATCGTTCCACTCGATGGGGGACCGCGTGGCGCCCCCGCTGCGTCCGATTTCCCAGGCACCCGGCCACGCGAGATCGCAATCCACGCCGAGCTTCGCCAGAATTTCTTTGAAGCCCGCGAGGACGTCGCCCAGGCCCGGTTCGCCGCCCGCCGCAGTTTCGGCCAGAACCATTCCTCCCGTGCGTCCGCTGGCGCCCGCGCCAACGCGCGATGCTTCGAGAACCGCCACGGTTTTATCGGGAGCGAGCAGGCGGAGCCACGCTGCCGCCGCGAGGCCCGTGAATCCCGCACCCACAACCACGAAGTCCGCCTCCTTGGGAAGCGGCGCAGCCGGCGGCGCGAAGTCAATGTGCCAGGGAGAAATGCCCCAGGAGTTGGCGGTAGCAGGAGTGTGCATGGGAGAACCTGAGCGCTCTTGTGAGGGAGGCACCTTGCAGGTCGACGTTGAGAGTTAAGAGTTAAGAGTTGACAGTCAGCCAAACGCGCGCCTGTCGACTCGCTCTCTTGGGTTACTCTCAATTCTAAACTGTCAACTTCTCAACTTGCCTTACAGAATACTCTCCGTCCAATTCTCGAGCGTGTGCTTCAGCTTGCCCATGAACTGGTGAGCCGCCGCCCCATCGACCACGCGGTGATCGTAGGAGAGCGTGAGGTACACCATCGAGCGAATGGCGATTGCGTCGTCGACCACGACCGGCCGCTTCTCGATTGCGCCCAGCCCGAGGATCGCCACGTTCGGCTGGTTGATCACTGGCAACCCAAAGAGGCCGCCGAAAACGCCCGGGTTCGTGATCGAAAACGTGCTTTCGGCCACTTCGTCGGGCTTGAGCTTCTTCGCCCGCGCGCGCTCGGCCAGATCGTTGATGGCCCGCGCGATGCCCAGAAAATTCTTTTCCTCGGCGTTCTTGATCACCGGCACGATCAAGCCCCAGTCCAGCGCCACGGCGATGCCGATGTTCGCTTCCTTGTGGAGAACGACGTTCGTGCCGTCCACCGACGCGTTCACCGTGGGAAACGCGCGCAACGCTTCCACCGCGGCGCGCACGAAGAAAGGCATGAACGTCAGCTTCGTGCCCGTGGTCTGTTCGAACTTCTCTTTCAGCTTCGCGCGCAGCGTCGCGATTGCGGTCATGTCCGCTTCGTCCACCGAATAGACGTGCGGCGACACGCGCTTCGAGAGCACCATGTGCTCGGCAATTTTCTGCCGCATCACCGACATCGGCTGCACTTCATACTGGCCGAAATACAACCGCTCACGCGGAACGGCCATCTCCAGCACCGCCGAGGCAGTGGCGCCGCCTGCCGGCGGAGGAGGAGCTGCAGGGGCGCGGAACGGAATCGCACCGCCGCTCGCCGGAGTTCCAGCGGACGTCGGCTCGCCAGAGCGCGTGGCACCGCCCCCGACCGCTCCAAGGATGTCCTGTTTGCTTACGCGGCCGCCCGCACCGGTTCCCGGGACCTGCGCGAGGTCGATATTGTTTTCGCGAGCGATACGCCGAACGAGCGGGGAGCTTCGAATCTTTTCGCCGCCCACCGACGCGGCAGCGGGCTGCTGAGACGCAGGCGATGCTCCGGCGGAAGGAAAAGGCGTGGGAGCGGCTTTTGGTGCGGATGCAGGCGGCGCAGGAGCGGGCTTCGCTTGCGCGGGTGCAGGCGCCGCGGATTGCTGCTTCGCGGGAGCAGGCGCGGCCGCGGAAGTTGCGGCACCGGCTCCGTCCGCATCAATCAGGGCCACGATGGTCTGAATCGGCACGGTCTGGCCTTCGTTGACCTTGATTTCCTTCAGCACGCCGGCGGCGGGCGACGGAATCTCCGCATCGACTTTGTCGGTCGAGATTTCGAACAGCGGCTCGTCGCGCTCGATCTTGTCGCCGGGCTTCTTCAGCCACTTGGTGATCGTGCCTTCGAAAATGCTTTCGCCCATCTGGGGCATCACTACATCAACAGCCATCGTTCTCTCCTCCGGATCGCGGAATTCACGCGGGGCTCAGACATTCCTCATGCCACACGCCCGGAATTCCCTCGAGCGAGTAGATTTCATCGCCGCCGGTAAAGAATTCGACGGCCTTCACCTTTGCTGTGCGGCCTGCAAACTCGAGCTGCTCCGGCTCAAGGTCGTGGTGATACTGCCCGGCCTCGAGAAATTCCTCCAGGAACGCGCGGTCGGCGATACGGACTTCCGTCCCCACTGCAAACTCCACGTTGTTGACGCCCTTCGTTTTTCCCATGCCACCCTGCCCTCTCTAGTATTTTGCCAATTCCCGAGCGGCCGCGACAACCTTTTCCGTATTCGGCAAGAACCTGTCCTCGAGCGGCGGAGCGTACGGGACCGGCGTATCGAGCGCCGTAACCCGGACGATCGGGCCGTCGAGATCCTCGAAAGCGCCTTCGCAAACGATGGCCGCGATCTCGCCCGCGATGCCGCCCGTGCGCGTGTCCTCGTGCACGATCAACAGCTTGTTGGTCTTCTTCACGGAACCCAGAATGGTATCGCGATCGAGGGGCAGCAGCGTGCGCAAATCGATCACTTCGGCCTCGATGCCTTCCTTGGCGAGCTGTTCGGCGGCTTCGAGCGACGTGTGCGCCATGGCCGCGTAGCTGATGATCGTCAAGTCCCGCCCTTCCCGCCGCACCGCGGCTTTGCCGAGAGGAACCGTGTAATCGCCCGCGGGAATTTCTTCTTTGATGCGGCGGTAGAGAAACTTGTGCTCGAAAAAGAGCACGGGATTGTTGTCCCGGATCGCGGACTTCAGCAAGCCCTTTGCGTCGTACGCAGTCGAGGGGTAAACCACCTTCAGCCCCGGCGTGTGGACGAAATACATCTCGGGATTGGCCGAGTGAAACGGTCCGCCGTGCACTCCGCCGCCCGACGGCCCGCGCAGCACCATCGGCACCGGCGCGCCCCAGCGGTAGTGCGACTTCGCCAGGAAGTTCGTCACCTGGTTGAAACAGCACGCGATGAAATCGATGAACTGCATCTCGACGACGGGCCGCAGGCCCAGGTAGCTCATGCCGCAGGCCGCGCCCACAATCGCCGTTTCGCTGATCGGCGCGTCGATCACGCGCTCGCGCCCGAATTTTGCCAGCAGCCCTTCCGTCACCTTGAACGCGCCGCCGTAAACGCCGATATCTTCGCCCATCGCGACAACTGTGGGGTCGCGGTCCATCTCCTCGAAGAGCGCCTGGCGGATGGCCTCGAGCATGGTGATCGTCGCCACTAGCGTCTTCTCCGTTTATCCCGAGGATTGTTGCGCGGATTGTCCCTGGCCTCGCGCACGAAAGCCTTGTCCTTCGGACCGCGGCCAAACGGAACGCGCAAGCGCGGCCGCTTCTTCGATGTCGACTTTCGGCTCAGTCTTCGGCGCAACCGGCTTCACCAACGGTTTGGCCGCGTGCTTTTCGACCGGCGCCGTGCGCTTGCCTCCGTTGCCGGCGGCGCAGCGACTTCCTTGGCGCCGGGAATTTCGCCCTCGAGCCCGCCGAAGTCCTTCCACTGTCCACGCTGCTTCGATGCTGGACTTCGGCGGCATGACTTCTTCCTTGGGGCGCTTCCAGTCGGCTTCAATCGTGTGGCAGCCCGTCGCAGTAGACGCCTCGCTCCGCGAGTTCCGGCGGAGGCAGACGGGGAATCCTCGGCGAATTTCTGCTCCACATCGAGTTCGCGTTCGATGCGTGCGTCAATTTCCGATTTCTTCTTCGCGTCCCAGAGCTTGTTTTCGGTCAGATATTTCTCGAAACAGCAGTGATGGGGTCGCGCGCCTTCCAGTGCTCGAACATTTCCTTGGGCACGTATTCCGCAGGGTCGTGTTGCGCGTGGCCCTTCATGCGCATCGTTTTCACTTCGATGCAGCACGGGACCATTGCCCGCGCGGCAATCGTCCACGGCATCCTTGGTGGCGTTGTAGACGGCGAGCACGTCGTTGCCGTCCACCGTCTTGCTGCGTGATTCCGTAGGCAAGCCCGCGATCCGCCAGGTTCTTCAGCGGAACCTGCCGCGATACCGGAGTCGAATATGCCCACTGATTGTTTTCGAGAATCAAGACGAACGGCGCGCGCTGCGCCGCCGCAAGATTCAGGCCCTCGTGAAAAGCGCCCGTCGAGCTGCCGCCGTCGCCGATCCAGGTGAGCGTCACGATATTCTGGCCGAGGTATCGTCCGGCCATCGCGACTCCGGTCATCACCGGAATCAAATCGCCGAGCATGGATATCGGCGAAACCATGTGCCGCACTTTCAAATCGCCGAAATGGCTCGTGCCGTCTTTGCCGAGGGTGGGCGACGTGAATTTCGCCATGTGCTGCGTGAAGATGTCGCGCGGCTTGAAGCCTTTCACCAGCAGCGCGCCGATATTGCGGATCATGGGAGCCAGCCAATCGCGCGGCTCGAGCGCATAGGCGCTGCCGACCGAAACCGCTTCCTGTCCCAGGCTCGAATACAGGCCGCCCACGATCTTGTTCTGCCGGAACAGCCGCACCATGCGCTCTTCGAGCTGCCGGTTGAGCTGCATGAAGTAATAGAGATCGAGTTGTTGCTCGCGCGTCAGCGGCACGAGATCATACCCGGCTCTCCTGCACAGCTTCCGCGTGCGCGCGTGCGTATCTCAAACTGGTTCTGGCGCGGAGATTGCCTGCCCGCTAGCGCTTCTTCCAATTCGGCGAGCGAGTCACGGAGACCATCTCACGTTCAAACACTTCTCCAAAGTGCGACGCGAGGCGCCGGCGAACTTCTTCGCCGCGAAACGGCGCGGCCCAGAATGCGTTCCAGCGAAGTGGCGCGCTTGTCCGCAATCCCGCAGGGCACGATCAAATCGAAATAGCGCAGGTCGGTGGACACATTGTAGGCAAAACCGTGCGACGTAACCCAGCGGCTGAGATGCACGCCCAGCGCCGCGAGCTTTTCTTCGCCCGCGGCCGTACTCGACCCAAACGCCGTGCGCGCCCTTCCACGCGCTTCGCCGCGAATGCCGAAGTCGGCCGTCGCGCGAATCATCACTTCTTCGAGCTGTTCGACGTACCAGCGAACGTCGCGGCGATGCTCGCGCCAGATCGAGAATCGGATATCCGACGATCTGTCCGGGGCCGTGATAGGTGATATCGCCGCCGCGGTCGGTGGCATGAAATTCCACATTCATCTGCGCGAGCAGGTGGTCGCCCGCGCGCAGATGCTCGCGTCTTGCCGTTGCGGCCCAGCGTGATCACGTGCGGATGCTCGCAGAGCAGCAGCACATCGGGAATCGCGCCGCGCTTTGCGCGCTCCACCAGCCGGCGCTGCAAATCGCAGCGCGGCTGCGTAGGGGATGAGCCCCAGCGTCGACAACCCAGCAGATTCTCGTTGCCAGTTGATTCACTCGCCTCATCGAAACTCGACACATCGATTGCGCGCCGCATGCCAGGATCTAGAAATTGATCGTCAGGCCGCGCACGGCATTGAACGCGTCGCCCATCGCTTCCCAAACCGTCGGGTGCGCGTGAATGGTGGCGGCCATATCGTCGAGCGTGGCTTCCAGGCCCAGCGCCGCGACCGGCTCGGCAATGATTTCTGTCGCCAGCGGCCCGATGGCGTGCACGCCCAGAATTTCGCCGTATTTCGCTTCGGCAACCACTTTGATGAAGCCTTCGTGCTGCCGAGAATCGTGGCTTTGCTGTTCCCGAGGAACGGAAATTTCCCGGTCTTCACGTCGAAGCCGGCTTCGCGCGCCTGCTTCTCCGTCAGGCCGATCGAGCCGATCTGCGGCTCGCAGTAGGTGGCGTTGGGGCAGCGCTTGCGGTCAAACGGCTGCACCTCTTTCCCCGCCATGCGGCCCACGGCGATGATGCCTTCCATCGAAGCGGCGTGCGCGAGCTGCGGCAGTCCCGCGACGATGTCGCCGATGGCGTAGAGCCGCGGCTCGTCGGTTTCGAGGATACGCGTTCGTGTGAACGAAGCCGCGCTCGACCTTCGCTTTGGTTTTCTCGAGGCCGATATTTTCGGTGAGCGGGCGGCGGCCCACGGCGATCAGCACTTTTTCGGCGGAGATCGTTTGCGATTTCCCGGATTTGTCCTTGTAGGTGACGGTCGCGCCCTTCGCGTCTTTCTTCACCGATTCGACTTTCGCTCCAGTCTCGATGCGAATGCCCTTTTTCTTGAAAGCTTTTTCGAGCTCGGCGGAAATTTCTTCGTCCTCCAGCGGCACGACGCGCGGCAGCGCTTCGAGAAGCGTCACTTCCGTGCCGAACGTGCGAAAGATCGAAGCGAATTCCACGCCCACTGCGCCGCATCCCACCACGACCAGCGATTTCGGAATCGCTTGCAACGTGAGAATTTCGCGGTTCGTCAGGACGTCTTGCCGTCAATCTCCACGCCCGGCAAGCGAGCGCGCTTCCGAGCCGGTGGCGAGCATGGTGTAGGTGGTTTCGATCTCGGTGGTCTTGCCGTCTTTCTCAACGGAAACGCGGCCCGGGCCCGGCGATGCTTCCCCAGCCGGTGATGGACTCGACTTTGTTCTTCTTGAAGAGAGCACGCGATGCCGCCGCGCGTGTTTCTTGACGATTTTGTCTTTGCGCGCCAGCATCGCGGGCCAGTTGACCTTCACGTCCTTCACTTCGAAGCCGAATTCCTCGGCGCGCTTGAAATGGTCGTAGATATCGGCGTGGTGCAGGAAAACTTTGGTGGGGATGCAGCCGACATGCAGGCAGGTGCCGCCGAGAAACGGATCCTTTTCGACGACGGCGGTCTTCAGTCCCCACTGCGCGGCGCGAATCGCGGCGACATATCCGCCCGGTCCGCTGCCGATGATCACGAGATCGTATTTGGCCAAACCAATCCTCCGCTAAGTTCTTGTTTCCGCAGGCCGTTCGACGCGGGCCGTGTAGCGCTTTGCGCTAAGATGCATCCTATAGATGATTGAAGGACGGATACGATTGCGGCTCTTCCCAGGCGTCGCAGACAGAGGATTTTAGCAGCCGCACTCCGCCGCCGCAACCAAAGCCTCGGATGCAAGCCGAGAAATCGCGAACGCGGCCGGCGGAATCCTTTCGGAGCGAGCGCATCTATGTTCCGCGCGCTGTCAATTGACTCAGTGCGCTCAGGGAACGTCCTGAGAACGCTCTAGCGAAGGATTCGGGCTGCGCCCGTAATGCCGGTATTCGCACATGCTTGATGTCACTGATTTGACAACGCGAGAGAGCATCGGTAAAATCGCTGCGTTTTGGGTGAACTAATTGGGCCTCTCTGGGACATGTGGGGACTACATGGATAAGAAGCGGCTCGAATATTACAAAAAGAAGCTGGTGACCCGGCGCGAAGAACTCGTGCGCGGCATCGCGCGCACGGAGCAGGAAGGCCGTGAGGCGGACGAAGATCCCACGGTGGATCTCGCCGATAAGGCGGCCAACTCGTACACGAAAGAATTTCTCTTCGGCCAGACGCACAACGACCGGTCGCTCTTGCAGCTGGTGGACGATGCGCTCGTGCGCATTCGCGAGAGACGATTCGGCGAGTGCATCTCCTGCCATGAGGAACTTCAGCAGAAGCGCCTCGAAGCGGTGCCGTGGACCCGCTACTGCATCACCTGCCAGGAAAAGAAGGAACAGGGGCTGCTCTAAGCGATCTCCCCGTGGGTCGCGACCATCGCGGGCAGCCGAACGTCGCGCTGAAAAGTCAGTAATTCTACGATCTATTCCGGCTCCTGCGTTTGAGGTAGGGTCTGCCCAGACCGATTCACTCGAACGCAACGTGATCCTTCAAGCGCGCTCGATGCGCTGGCATCGGTGTTCTTTCCGCGCCGTGCCGGATTTGCGGACGGCTCTCACGAACGCGAGCCGCATCCCGATTTGCAGGCACTGCCTGGACGGCTTCGTGTCGATTCCGGAGCCGATGTGCCAGTTGCGGGCGTCCTTCGTTTCGCCGGTGGCTGCCGAGGCGATGCAGCCGCTTTGCCGGCTGTGCCGCGCAAATTTTTACGGCTTTCGATCGTGCGCGCAGCTTCGCGATTTACAACGAAGCGCTCTCCAGAGCCATCATCCTGCTGAAATACGAGGAAGTGACGCGACTGGGCGACTGGTTCGCGGCGCGGCTCGCGGAAATGGTTGAGCGCGATCCGAAAGTGGCAGGCCGATCTCGTCGTGCCGGTTCCGCTGCATCCCGACCGGCGGCGGGAACGCGGCTACAACCAGGCCGAGCTGATCGCCAGGCCCCTGGCCAAGCGGCTGGGGCTGAAACTCGGTTCCATCTCCTGGTGCGCACCAGGCCCCGCCCGCCCAATTGGTGCTCTCCCGCAGCGAGCACTGGAAATCGGTACGTGGCGCCTACGCCATCCGCGACGGGGCCAAGTTGACAAGCTGCGCATCCTGCTGGTAGATGATGTATTGACGACCGGGGCGACACTAGACGCCTGTGCGCGAGCCTTAAGAAGGCGGGAGCGGCCTCGGTGATGGGGTTGACGGTGGCGGGTCGTCCCCGGATGGTCCCGCCAGAGCACGAAACAGCAGTCGGACCCGCCTGGGCCGTGAAACCAGCAGCCCGTCGGAAGCATCTTCTTAGTATCTAGGAGAGTGTCGGCCTAGCTAAAGGCGGCCCGAATGGACAACCGGCTAAAGAGTCTGCGGCCCCGGCCCAATATCGGGCTCGGCGGCGTCGCGCCGGACCCTGCCGTTGCAAAGCCTGTCAACTCGCCTGCTTCGCGCCCCTCGCTGATGCAGGCCCCCGTTCTGGTCCTCAACGCCACTTTTGAGCCAATCAACGTGACGGCTGTGCGCCGGGCTCTGGTTCTGATGCTGAAGGGAGTCGCCCAGGCCGAAGAGACGAACCACACCGAAGTGCATTCGACCTCCAAGGCCATCCAGGTGCCTTCGGTGATTCGGCTCTGAGCTACCGGCACATCCCGCAGCAGAGCCGGGCGCTATCGCGGAAGAATATTCTGCTGCGCGACCGGAACACCTGCCAGTTCTGCGGCGCTGTTTTCCCTGCCTCGGAGCTGACTCTGGACCACGTGATGCCGCGCTCGCGCGGCGGCCGCTCGTCCTGGGAGAACCTGGTGGCCTGCTGCTATACCTGCAACAACCGCAAGGGCGACCGCACGCCCGAGGAGGCTGGGCTGAAGCTGCAGCGCCGCCCGCGGCCCTTTACGCTGCACACTTCGCGGCAACTGATGCGCCTGATCGGACATCGCGACGAGAAGTGGCGCAAGTATCTTTTTTACTAGGGATACGGCTATAGAAATTCCGTGAAAACTGCGCGTGCAACCTTTACACGAGGGCAACCTTTCTCTCCGGGAAGCGTCTAAGCAAACAAATCACTTCTAGGACACACCCCGGGAAGTGGCCTGACTAACCAGGCCGCTTCCCTTCTTTTTTTCTGAGTGGACACCCGGTCAAGCAAAGCTCTACTGACGAAAAACAACCTTCAAGCCACGCCGCCAATTTTCGTTCAGACCAATTCGCGTGACCTGAATTTCCGACGAAAGTACTTCAGCAAGATGTCCGTCGCGGAATGAAAGCGCAGCCCCGGCGCGACGAGCCACACCAGAGGCGGCTCGGGCGAGTTCAATCCGTTAAAATAGCCGAGCGCTGAAAATCTCCCTCGCGTTGGTGCCTTCGGACCCGCAGCCAATAATCGACGGCCTGCAAGGGCAGTTGAATATCTTCGGAAGCCTTCAGTTCGATCACCACGAGCCGCCCTCGTGGGTCACGCCGAGCAGATCCAGAATGCCGCGATCGCCTGCCGCCAGCGCCGGCGTTTGCGCGTAGAGATGGCGCGGATCGAGTTGAGCGTCGACTTTCGATGGATCTTCGCGAACGATCGTTTCCAGCCATCGCTCGGGTGCGGCGCGAAAAAGCAAATGATTCTTCTCTTCCGCGAACGCGTTACGATGAAGCTCCGACGCCGAATCAGACGCTCCAGCCGGGGCTGGGTTCGCTCGGTGAGCCTTTCTCCCGCGTCGTTCAGCCCGAAGGTAACTCCTTCGCGCGTCCAGCGCGCGAACTCGAGACCACGAAAGCAGAGACTCACTTCGTTCGTGCCCGCAACGATCCGAGGCGCAGCACTCCGGGCGATTTCCGATGCGGCCGGAGCGAGCGCCCGCACGCGAGCAATGGCATTGGCCGCGCCCGCGAGAGCGGACTCAACGTCGCGGCGAGAGACCAGCCACGTCTCAAGGTTCCCCACATCCGCGGAATCCATCTTCTGGATTCGCGGGGACGCCTCGTTGAATTCGAAAACCTCGAGCCGCACTCCGGGAGCAAGGCCAAGCGCACGTTCGCGGATAAAGCGGCTGGTGCCCTCTGGAACGAAAACCCGCAACCCTTCCACAGGACGCTTGTTAGCGTGGCCGCGAGCCCAATCCAGCCACAAAACGCCAAACGTGAGGATGCCCTCGATGGCGGCGGAGTTTTCGCCCGGAGCGATGGCGATCAACGCGTGCTCGCGGCTTCCTTCGTGCATGCGTCCGCGAACGTAAACGCCGGAAAACGAGTGCTCGAGGTCGGGGGACGCCGTCAGCGAATCGACGACGGAATCAGGGAAACGCTCGGCAAGAAAACGGCGGAAGCGCGCTCGAAACTGTTCTCGTGTGACTCGGCCCGCCGCGCGCGGCGAATCGGTGCGAAGGAACTCGAGCCGCCCCGGCCTCGGGCGGCCGAACCGCTGCACTTCCAGGACGAGTCGCTCCGTGGATTGTTCTTTCACGCGCAGGATGCGCCGCGTGAGGTTCCGCTCGTCTGACCACAAATGGACGAGCGCCGATTTTCCGTTGCAGCGCAATTCGTAGTGCAGGGCCGAAAGAGCGGCCAGCCATTCGCCGTCCTCGCGGACCTCGACGGCTCCCGATCCCGCCAATTCACCCAAAGCGCGGTCTAATGCGGCCCAATCGTCCATAGACAAACCGCCGTTCGTTTAGAAACAGAACTTCAACCCTTACTGCAGCACCAGCCCGGTAACGCGGATCGTAGGATACTGCTGATTCCATTCCGCCGGAATATGCTCCAGGGTAACTTGAAAGCCGCGATGCTCTCCGGCCCCTAGCGGCGCATTCGCGGGCGTCACCAGTTGTTCCGTATCACGCAGAATCACCTGATTGAAGGGATCGTGAAACTCCATCGTCACTTCCAGGGTGCGAATGGACCGCGAGCCCGCGTTCGTCACCGCTCCGGCAACATACGTGAATTCCTGGTTCAGCATATTCGTGGCGCGCGCCATCGTGATGTTGTCGAAATGAATCTCGCTCGCGTACGCTTGTTCGACGGGACCGAATGGCAACTTCGCCGAGGCAGCGGCTGACTCGTGCGAACGCGCGTACCGCGATATTCCCACCGCGCACGCAACCACGATAACGAGCCCCGCGACGAATGCCGCCGGAAACTGCCTGCCTTCGTCTCGTCTCGCTGTTGGTTCCGGCTCCATCTGCGTTCCTGGAACTTATCGCCCGAACGACAATCGCAGGATCAGGGGTGCGGGCAGGCCCGCTGCCTCCATGCGCTTCTGCACCGCTTCGATGTTGTAAGGCACGCGCCAGAATTCGACGGAATGATTCGGGAGATCGGCAATCGCGAACGCCGCGCGCGTGTCTCCATCCCTCGGCTGGCCGATCGAGCCGGGATTCAACATATAGGTCGTGCCCGCCTCGATCGTCAAAGGCGCAAACAGGTTGCCGCGTCGGCTTGAAATGAAGCGCGTCCACTTTTTCGTCTCGCAGAGTGAAACCGCCCTGAAGATGCGTGTGCCCGAAGAAGGTCACGGCAGACGGCGCGTCCAACAGGCTCGCGATCGCTTGCGCCGGAGCAAACACATACTCGTCCTCATCGTGAATCGCTCCGTGCACCACGTGAAAGCCATCCACCAAAAGCGGGCCGGTGGGCAGCTTTTCCAGCCACTCGCGATTTTCGGGCCGAAGATGGTCGCGCGTCCAAACGGCTGCGGTTCGAGCCACGGGATTGAAATCGTCGGCGTTCGCCAGACCGCTGCCTGCTTTGTCGTGATTTCCGCGAATGGTCACGGCGTCCAGAGAACGCACGCGGTCGATCACTTCGTTCGGATCGGGGCCGTATCCGACCACGTCTCCGAGGCAGACAGCTTTCTCCCAATGGCCCTTCGCGGCATCCAGAGCCGCGTCGAGAGCTGTCACGTTCGCGTGTATGTCGCTAAGGATTAGATAGCGCATTGGGGCGCTCTCATCGAGAGGAAGCGGATTATAGTCAAACCGGGCTCCGGTTGCACGAAATCAAGCCGCCCGCGGGGCGCCATCGGCAGGCGTCACCGAATCAGCATACAATCGCCGTAACTATAAAAGCGATACCCTGATTCCAGCGCATGCCGGTACGCGGCCAGAACTCGCTCCCGCCCCGCAAACGCAGCCACCAGAGCCAGCAAGCTGGATCGCGGCAGATGGAAGTTTGTCAGGAGTTGGTTCACCACTCGAAACGGCTTGCCGGGGTAAATAAATATGCCCGCTTCGCGCCGTCCCGCGACAATCAGTTTCGCGCTTTCGGCATTCTTCTCCGCGCAATCTTCGAGAGCCCGCACAACCGTGGTTCCAATCGCCAGAATGGGACGCCCGGCCCGTCGCGCCTGCTCGATTGCATCTGCGGCGGACTCGGAAATCACGTAGCTTTCCTTGTGGATAGGGTGCTCTTCCAAACGCTCGGTGCGAACCGGCTCGAATGTTCCCAGTCCGACGTCGAGAGTGATCTCCGCGATTTCGATTCCCCTGTCGCGGAGCCGCTTCAGGATCTCAGGAGTGAAGTGCAGGCCGGCCGTGGGCGACGCGACGGCCGCTCCCTCGCGAGCATAGACCGTTTGGTAGCGCTCGCGGTCGAGCGGCTCATCGGCGCGCTTGATGTACGGCGGCAAAGGTATGTGCCCCAGGCGGCCCAGCAGCTCGTGGAAATTGCCCCTCGAGCGGAAGCGAAGAATTCGCAGGCCAAACTCACCCCGGCCTTCCACTTGTGCTTCAAGCTCGCCTTCGCCGAAAACAATCTGCTCGCCGGTCGGCACCTTCCTGCCCGGCCGCACCAGCGCTTCCCACGTATCGCTCGATATCTGGCGCACGAGCAGAACCTCTATCGCGGTTTGCAGGAACTCCTGTCGTGCCGGGTTGTTTTGCCCCAACTGCTGGGCGTGGATGCCTGCGCGCCGTCCGAAGAGCCGCGCTGGAAGCACTCGCGCGTTATTGATAACCAGAAGCTCGTCGCCGCGCAACAACTCCGGAAGCTCGCGGAACTCGCGGTCCTCGCGCTCGCCCGTGCTTCGGTCGAGCAGGAGCATTCGCGAAGCGTCGCGCTCGGCAGGCGGCCGCTGCGCGATTCGCTCGGGAGGCAACTCGTAATCGAAATCGCTGAGATTCATTGGTTCACGGCGCCGAAAGCGCGCTTCGGCGCGAACAACATTGGCACGAGGCTTTCAATTGTGCTAAGAGAGCATCGCCGCCGGGCGAGCCGCTACCGACTGGCTCCCATCGAAACGCCTGTTCGATTACGAGGATTATGGCGTTCCGGGAGCAGGCCCTGGTTATTGTAGCGAATCACCCAGCCGGCTTGTTCGCGAGGCGCTCGAACGTGGCAGAAGGTTCCGTCGTAATCAGCCCGCGCGGAGTCCAGCGCATCCGCAACGGCCATCTCTGGGTTTACCGCAGCGACGTGCGCGCCACGCAGGCCCCAGCAGGCTCTATCGTCCGCTTGCAGGGACAAGCTATCCTCTTCCTTGGCCGGGCCTTCTACAGCGACAAATCTCAGATTGCCATTCGCCTGCTCACGCGAGAAGACATTCCAGCCGACCGTAATTTCTTCAAACAGCGCGTCTGTCACGCCGCCAAATACCGCCGCAAAGGATTTGTCGAGGACACGGACGCTTTTCGCCTCGTCAACAGCGAAGCCGATCTACTCTCCTTCGCTCGTTGTCGATCGTTACGGCGACTATCTCGTTATCCAGACGCTCAGCCAATCCACCGAAGCACTCAAACAGACTGATTCGTCGATATCCTCGCAGAACTCTCTTCGCCTAAAGGCATCCTCGAACGTAACGATCCGAAGGTCCGCCTGCTCGAAGGCTGTCGGCAAACCGTGAGCGTCCTGCACGGCGAAGTTAACCCCGAAAGCGAAGTCTTGGTCAAGGAAAACGGGATCACCTTCGCCTACGATCTCGCAGCATGGACAGAAAACCGGCTCCTTTCTCGATCAGCGCGAGAATCACCTCGCCGCCCGCCGCTATGCCTCAGGGGAAGTGCTCGACTGCTTTTCTTACCACGGTGGTTTCGCACTCACGGTGGCCGCCCATTGCCACCACGTCGAGGGCATCGACATGTCGGAGGCCGCCATCGAAATCGCCCGTCGCAAGCCAGCAGCTCAACGGGATCACCAACGCACACTTCCGCGAGGGCAATACCTTCGACCTGCTGAAGGAGTACGACGAAGTCGGCCGCCAGTTCGACACCATCATTCTGGACCCGCCCGCCTTCGCCAAGAACCGGGACAGCATCCCCGCCGCCCAGCGCGGTTACAAGGAGATCAACCTCCGTGCCCTCAAGCTTCTCAAGCCCGGCGGCTTCCTCATCACCTGTTCTTGCTCCTACCACATCAGCGGAGCCGCTCTTCCTCCAGATCATCGC
This sequence comes from uncultured Acidobacteriota bacterium, assembly GCA_963737205.1. GTDB lineage: Bacteria > Acidobacteriota > Terriglobia > Acidiferrales > UBA7541 > Palsa-295. The sequence goes on from CAVTRV010000002.1 coordinate 1,094,397, forward strand.
TGAGGCTGCGAACGATGCGCGCAAGGAAATCTGTGGTCGTTGCCGAGCACCGCACCCAAGCGCAGGACCACTCGATCCTGCTTACGATGCCCGAGACTCACTATCTTAAATGCATTATAACAAAGGCCTTAGTATAGTACCAAGACAACGACGTCCCAATGTGTAATCTATACTCTCGCTGCGAAAATACTTGACAATATACTGCTCATATTTTATTATCACGTTAGCGCTAATGAATGCGCAGAGATCAGGAAATGAAGACTATATTTAAGGAGGAAACCAATCATGAGTTCCATCACCCGTTTGCATCCGGTTCCGGAACCTTCCGACCTTGCAGGAGCAGGTAAACCGTCTCTTTGAAGACTGGTTTCACACGCAACGCGAGGGTGCGGCCCTGACGACTTGGGCTCCGGCCGTGGACATTTATGAGACGGAGAACGAGTTAGTGCTCAAAGCGGACCTTCCGGACGTCAACGAAAAGGACCTAGATATACGGATCGAAAGCAACATACTCACCATAAAAGGCGAGCGAAAATTCGAGGAGAGGGTGAAGGAAGACAACTATCTTCGGGTCGAGCGAACCTACGGCTCGTTCAGCCGCAGCTTTAGCCTGCCAAGCACCGTAGACAACGGTCTATCAAGGCAGACTACAAGAACGGCGTGCTCACAGTCGAGCTGCCCAAGCGAGCCGAATCGAAGCCAAGCAGGTGAAAATCAACGTCACCAAAGCAATAACTAATCGAAGCTGCGAAAGGAACCAGAGGGCCAGTGGAAGATTGGCGGTCCCCTTTTGTTGTCTGAACTATTAATATATATATACCACCGAAAAGGGCAGTGGCCGGGCCCTGCAGCCCTGCGGCTTTGTTCCGGGAAAGTGAGAAAATTCAGCCATGCTGCGATTTGACAAATTGACGGTGAAGGCCCAGGAAGCGCTGCAAGCCGCGCAGGAGATGGGCGGGCGCTCGGGCCAGCAGCAGATCGAACCGCTGCATCTTCTCTGGGCGCTGATCGCCCAGGGCGACGGCGTGGTGCCGCCGCTGCTCGAAAAGCTGGGCGCTTCGCCCACGCGCTCGCGCCGAAGTCGAAAAGCGAGTCGAGCGCCTGCCAAAGGTTTCGGGCGTCTCCGACAATACCTGAGCAAGGCCTCGAACGAAATTCTCGAGCGCGCCTTCGACGAAGCGCAGCGCCTGAAGGACGAATACGTCTCGACCGAGCACATCTTGCTCGCCATTGCCGCGGCGATCGCGATCCCGCGGGCCAACTGCTCGCCCGCCATGGCGCAACCCACGACGCGATTCTGCAAGCGATGGCGGCCATTCGCGGCAGCCATCGCGTGACTTCGCAAAATCCCGAATCGACCTATCGCGCGATCGAACAGTACGCGCGCGATCTCACCGAAATCGCCCGCCGCGGAAAGCTCGATCCGGTGATCGGGCGCGACGAAGAGATTCGCCGCGTGATGCAAATCCTGGCGCGGCGCACGAAAAACAATCCCGTGCTGATCGGCGAGCCGGGCGTGGGAAAGACCGCCATCGTGGAAGGCCTCGCGCAGAGAATTGTCGCGGGCGACGTGCCCGAAGTGTTGAAGCCGAAGCGAATCGTGGCGCTCGACTGGCGGCGCTGGTGGCGGGCGCAAAATATCGGGGCGAATTCGAAGACCGCCTGAAGGCAGTGCTGAAGGAAGTCACCGAATCCGACGGCCAGATCATTCTGTTCATCGACGAGCTGCACACGCTGGTGGGTGCGGGCGCCGCCGAAGGCTCGATGGACGCCTCGAACATGCTGAAGCCGGCGCTGGCGCGCGGCGAGCTGCGCGCCATCGGCGCCACCACGCTCAACGAATATCGCAAGTACATCGAGAAGGATCCCGCGCTCGAGCGGCGCTTCCAGCCGGTGAAGGTCGGCGAGCCTTCGGTGGAAGACACCATCGCGATCCTGCGCGGCCTGAAAGAGCGCTACGAAGTGCACCACGGCGTGCGCATCAAGGACGCCGCCATCGTGGCCGCCGCCATGCTTTCGAAGCGATACATCACCGACCGTTTCTTGCCGGACAAGGCCATCGACCTGGTGGACGAAGCCGCCGCGGGGCTGCGCATGGAGATCGATTCGCTGCCCACGGAAATCGACGAGATCGAGCGGCGCATCATGCAGCTCGAAATCGAGCGGCAGGCGCTGCGCAAGGAAACCGACCCGCATTCGCGAGAGCGCCTGACCGAGATCGAAAAGGAACTGGGCACGCTGCGCGAACAATCGAATGGGCTGAAGGCGCACTGGCAGACGGAAAAGGACGCGATCGGGCGCATCCGCAAGCAGAAGGAAGAAATCGAGCGGCTGAAGGCGGAAGAGCAGCGCTACGAGCGCGCCGGCGATCTTTCGCGCGTCGCGGAAATTCGCTACGGCAAGCTGGCGGCCGCCGAAAAGGAATTGAAGGCCGCGCAGGATAACCTGGCGCGAACTGCAAAAAGACCATCCCATGCTGAAGGAGGAAGTGGGCGAGGAAGAGATCGCCAAAATCGTCAGCAAGTGGACGGGCATCCCGGTGGGCCGCTTGCTGGAAGGCGAAATCGAAAAGCTCGTGCACATGGAAGAGCGCCTGCGCCTGCGCGTGGTCGGCCAGGACGCGGCGCTCGCGAGCGTGGCGAACGCGATTCGCCGCAGCCGGTCCGGCCTGAGCGATCCGAACCGCCCGATCGGGTCGTTTCTTTTCCTGGGGCCGACGGGCGTCGGCAAGACGGAACTGGCGCGGGCGCTGGCCGAATTCTTGTTCGACGACGAACGCGCCATCGTGCGGCTCGACATGTCCGAGTACATGGAGAAGCATTCCGTGGCGCGGATGATCGGCGCGCCTCCCGGATACGTGGGCTACGAAGAGGGCGGCCAGTTGACCGAACAGGTGCGCCGCAGGCCTACTCGGTCGTGCTGCTCGACGAGATCGAAAAGGCGCATCCCGACGTATTCAACGTGCTGCTGCAGATTCTCGACGACGGCCGGCTAACGGACGGCAAGGGCCGCACCGTCGATTTCCGCAACGCGGTGATCATCATGACTTCGAACGTGGGCTCGACGGCGATTTTCGAACTGGCGGAAAGGATCCAAAGAAGGCGCGCGAAGAGGCCATGGCCGCGCTGCGCGAACTTGTTCCGGCCGGAATTCCTGAACCGCATCGACGACATCGTGATGTTCAGCCCGCTGGGCAAGGACCAGATCGAGCGGATCATCGAACTGCAAATGCGGCACGTGGTGAAGCTGCTGGCGGAGCGGCAGATGACTCTGAGCTGACACCCGCGGCAAAGACGCTGCTCTTCCGCGAGGGCTACGATCCGGCGTACGGCGCTCGTCCGATGAAGCGCGCCATCCAGCGGCTGATTCAGGATCCGCTGGCGATGAAGATTCTGGACGGCGAAGTCATGCCCGGCGATACGGTGGTGGTCGATGCGGATCCAAGCAGCGACGAGATGAAGTTTACGCGACGAGCGGCGAAGGCGGGCGCCGCCTAGATAGCGCCAGGGAAAACAACATGAAAACACTCAAGACGGCATTTTTGCTGACGGCGCTGACGCTGCTTCTGCTGGCGTCGGGCAGGCATTCGGCGGGCGCGCGGCATGACGATCGCGCTGGCCTTCGCCGTCCTCATGAACGGCGCGGCCTACTTCTTCTCGGACAAGATCGCCCTGGCGTCGAGCGGCGCGCAGCCCATCAGCCGCGAACAGTCGCCGCGCCTCTACGACGTGATGGAGCGGCTCGCGGCCAAGGCGAATCTGCCGATGCCAAAGCTCTATATGATTCCGCAGGCGGCGCCCAACGCGTTCGCCACGGGCCGCAATCCGAGCCACGCCTCCGTCGCCGTCACGCAGGGACTGATGGAACTGATGGACGACGAAGAGCTCGAGGGCGTGATCGCCCACGAGCTTTCCCACGTTCGCAACTACGACATTCTCACTTCGTCGATCGCCGCGACCATCGCCGGCGCCATCACATGGGTCGCGCGGACATGGGATTCTGGTTCGGCGGCGGCGGCGACCGCGAGCGCGAGGCGGCGGGCTTGGCGGACTCTTGATGCTGATCCTCGCGCCCTTGCGGCGCTGTGCTGCTGCAGCTCGGCATTTCGCGTCAGCGCGAATATCAGGCGGACGCTTCGGGAGCGAAAATGGTGGGCCATCCGTACGGCTTGATCCGCGCGCTCGAAAAACTCGGCGCGTACAACAAGCGAATCCCCATGGATATTTCTCCGTCCACGTCGGCGCTTGCATCGTGGCGCCGCTCACCGGCGGGGCAAATGCTTTCCGGCCTGTTCAGCACGCATCCGCCGCTTGCGGATCGCATCGCCGGCTGCGCAACATGACCATCACGCGATAGCTGCGAGCCGATCGATAGTTCTAGTACCGTGACTCAGGATGCTCCCTGAAGTGCGTGCTGTTTCAACTACGAAGAAAACATTAAGCCCGCGTAAAAATTGCAGCATATAGCAGTCGCTCACAGCGCCATCCGCACCAATGGCGTAGCCCAACCTCATTACATTTAGCGGCTTACAGACAACTGGCCGCGCTGGCCATTTGGTTCCGCGCGTGCTTCTCCATACCAGCAAGGGGATTCCACGGAGGAAACGAAATGATCGAAGAAAGAAAGATGTAATCGTGAAGAAGCGGCGGCGCCGCGGTGGATCGGAATCGTGGTGGTGTGCTGGCGGTCGTTTCGCTGGCGGCGCTGGGCGTGGGCTGGTCGGCCTCGAACCGCGCGAAGGCGCTGGAGCAGAGCCTGGCCAACCAGACGCAGCAAGTTCAAACAGGATGACGACGTGCTCGGGCAGCGCCTGGCCAAGGCCGAAGACACCAACGCGCAGCTCCAAGGCGAGCTCAGCGTCGTCACCGACAAGATGAAGCTGACGCAGACCGAACTGAGCCGGGCGCGCGCGCAAACCAAGAAGATCAAGGAAGACGACGCCAAGGAACTGGCCGACCTGCAGAACAACGTGAACGGCGCAGCTGGCGACCAAGGCCAGCGTCGATGACGTCAACAAGCTCGGCACCGACGTCACCGGCGTGAAGACCGACCTCGAGACCACCAAGAACAACCTGAACATGGCCCGCGGCGAATTCGGCACGCTGATCGCGAAGAACCACGACGAGATCGAAGAACTTCGCCGTCTGGGCGAGCGCGATTACTACGAATTCACCATCGACAAGAAGAACAAGCGCGAGAAGGTGGGCGACCTGATGGTCGAGCTGCGCGGCGTGAACCCGAAGAAGAACATCTACACCGTGGCGCTCTACGTGGATGACGCCCGCTACGAGAAGAAGAACCGCTCGGTGAACGAGCCGATCTACTTCTTCACGCACGGCAGCCGGGCGCCGATGGAGTTCACCGTCAACCAGGTGGGCAAGGACAAAATCGCCGGTTACCTGAGCGTGCCGAAGGCTGCAATACCACCCACGCGCAGGCTTCCGGCAACTAAGAAGGTCATAACTGCCGCCCCTGCGGGTAGCGGCAGCAGGCTAGACAAAAAGGGCGTCCCTGCCAACGGGGACGCCCTTTTTTTCTGTTGCTATTCGGCTCTCTTCAGGGCGCGCATCTTGCGGCTCAGAAATCTCTTGGCGAGCGCAGGCAGCTTGTCGTGCGGGAGTTTTCCCTGTTCGTAGAGCTTTACTTTGGCCTTGGCCGTCTTGCGGCGGCGCCGCTGCCGCTTCTGGGCCACGTACCGCTTTTCGTATGCCATCCATTTCCTCCGATAGCATGACGCTGCAACAATGATTGTAGCGGAGAAGGCAACGGATGCAAGGCTCGCGCTGTGATTTCGCCGCGACTTCGGGTAGCATGTTCTGGCCCTCTCAGACATGCCGGCCATCGCCATCCACGCCAGCCGCATCCTGACCCCGCAGGAAGAGATCAGCGACGGCGTAATCGTCGTCGAAGGCGGCCGGATCGCGGCGCTCGGCCACCGCGACGAGATACGCGTTCCCGCGGGCGCGATCGACTACGTGCCGGCGGGCATGACGGTGGTGCCGGGCTTCGTCGACGTGCACATTCACGGCGCCGGCGGCCACGACGTAATGGAAGGCGACGCCGCGCGCGCTCGATCGCATCACCGTCCACGGTCGCGCGCCACGGCACGACCTCGATCGTCGCCACCACCGTCACAGCGCCGCATCGAAGAAACGTGCCGCAGCCTCGAGGGAATCGCGCAGCTACATTCGCGCGCACGAAAATCCGGAGCGAGAACGGCCGCGCTCGCGCGCCGAGATTCTCGGCATTCATCTCGAGGGCCCGTTCATCAGCCAGGCCCGCCGCGGCGTGCATCCCGTCGAGTCCCTCGCGCGCCGTCGGTCGAAGTTCTCGAGAAACTTCTCGAAGCCGCCGACGGGCTCGTTCAGAATACTGACGATCGCTCCCGAGTTGCCCGGCGCGATGGAACTGATCGCAGGCGGCCGTCGCGGCCAGGATCGTGGTGGCATCGGCCACACCGACGCCAACTATGAACAGGCACGCGCCGCGATTCAGCGCCGGAGCGCGCCACGCCGTGCATATCTACAATGCCATGCGCCCTTTCTCGCATCGCGATCCCGGCGTCGTGGGCGCCATCCTCACCGATCCCGAAGTGACCGCCGAAGTGATCGCCGACGGCGTTCACGTGGCCGGGCCGGCGATCCAGGTGCTGATCGGCACCAAGGGATTCGACACGGTGCTTCTCGTCAGCGACGGCATCGCCGCCACCGGAATGCCCGACGGAAATTACCGCCTGGGCAATTTCGAAGTGACGCGTGAAAGACGGCATCTGCCGCAATGCCGAAGGCAAGCTGGCCGGCAGCACGCTGACGCTCGACCGCGCGCTGCGCAATCGTGGTGGCGCTGGGCGTGCCGCTGGTCGAAGCGGTGCGGATGGCCACGGTGCTTCCCGCGCGGCGGCTCGGCGTCGCGGGCAAAAAGGGCATCATCGCGGCCGGCGCGGACGCCGATCTCGTTGTGCTGACTCCCGATCTGCGCGTCGCCGGCGTGATGACCCGCGGCCGCGGCCTCGTCTAGCGCAGTCTAGACTGTGCGAGTAATCGACGAACCTATGAAGCCTGACTTCACGCAATATGGCTTTCCGTATCCGAACAACCTGATCCAAGCCTTCATCGGCGGCTCCAACTGCATGGGGCCAAAGTGGAGGGAACGGATGACACAGATTGGTATGGAGTCTTCATCGAGCCACCGGAGAAGATGATCGGCCTGGATCGCGACGAATTCTTCGTCTTCACGACAGGTGGAAGACAGGAGGAAACGGCCGCAGGACGTGGACGTTTGTCTGTATTCGTTGCGAAAGTGGGCGGGAATGGCCGCCAAAGGAAATCCGTCGGCTCTGCATTTCGTATTTGCGAAGGAAGAGTTTCACCGACTGGTGGAAGCGCATCGTGTCGCACCGAGAAGTGTTTGCCTCGAAGCTCACGTCAAACCATTTCTGAAATTTGCAGACGACCAAATGGAACGCTTGCTGCGGCCGCAAAGGGCAGAAGAACGTTCACCGGGCCTCGTTGGAGGAAAAGCATGGCTACGACACGAAATATGCCATGCACGTGATTCGCCTATATCTCGAAGGTAAGGAATATATCGAGACGGGCAAGATTACCTTGCCGAACCCGCGAGTGGATCTGCTGATTTCTATTCGAGAGGGGAAATACAAGCGTTCGGAAATTGAAGAAATGGGAAAACAGCTGGAAGCGGAGGCACTAGCGGCGCAGGAGCATTCGCCTTTGCCAGAACGAGTAGACCTGAGTGCCGTTTCAGAACTGATTACGCAGGTGTACCTGGATTTCTGGATCAGCTGCTCGGTAAATGGCGCGCCGTTTGGATCACCAATCATTACTCACCACCAGTAATCACCGCTTCACCGGATTCAGCGGGATTTTCAATTCTTCGGCAAGCTGATAGGGATCGAACGGGCTGCAGGCAAAATAGCGTCCGTCAATTCCGATGGTGGGAACTTTGCGCCGGCCGTCATTGACGCGCATGCACAAGTTCTTCGGCGTCCGGCGTCTCGTCGATATTCACTTCGCGAAAGCGACGCCGCGCTCCCGCAGGAACTGCTTGGCGCGCCGGCAATCGCCGCACCAGCATGTGCTGTAAAGAGTAATTTCAGCCATGTTTTCCTAATTCCTACCACAGGGACCCTGGGGGGAAAAGCTCCTTGAAGAAGTTCGCATTGAATCGTTAACCATCGCCACCTAATTCGATGCTGCATGGATGGCCAGGATTCCGCCTCTAGCTCTTCGACGCCGCCTGCAAACGCGCCAGCGCGCGCGCAGGGTCGTCGCCGCAAGCTGCCAATCCACATCCCCCGAACCTGCCTTCGAAATCGGCCTGCGCTTCGTTCCATTTTGCGCGCGGCTTCGCGCGACGTCGATTTCCTCGGCGCGCTCGGAAATCTCCGCCAGCACGATCACGCGATCGGGCAGCACCTCCGCATAGCCCTGAATCACCGTCAGGGAATGCGTCTCGCCGTTGGTGCGGTACGTAAGCACGCCGATGCCAAGCTCGGTGATCAGCGGCGCGTGCCCGGCAGAACGCCCAGATAGCCTTCTTTGCCGGGCATCTCGAGCGACTTCACCGTTTCGCTGCAGGACGTGCCGCTGCGGGCGTCACACTTCGAGTTCGATTTTCTCCGGTAGCATTCGGTCCGACTCTCCTGCAAGTCGGTCTCCGCATGCCTGCTCGATAAACTAGGCGCGTACCGCCGCCATTTCTCCGCCTTCTCGCGCGACTTCTTCGATTGTGCCCACCATGTAGAACGCCTGCTCGGGCAAGATCGTCGTGCTTGCCTTCGACGATTTCCTTGAAGCCGCGAACCGTGTCTTCGATCTTCACGTACTTGCCTTCGATGCCGGTGAACTGCGCCGCGACGAAGAACGGCTGCGAAAGGAACTTCTCGATCTTGCGCGCGCGCGCCACGGTCTGCTTGTCGTCGTCGGAAAGCTCTTCGATTCCGAGAATCGCGATAATGTCCTGCAGCTCCTTGTACCGCTGCAGCACCGACTTTCACGCGCGCGCCACGTTGTAGTGGTCCTGGCCCAAATGCGCGGATCGAGAATGCGCGAGAAGCTGGCCAGCGGATCGACGGCGGGATAAATGCCGCGCTCGACGATTTGCCGGCTGAGGTTCGTGGTCGCGTCAAGGTGCGTGAACGTCGCCGCCGGCGCCGGATCGGTGTAGTCGTCGGCCGGCACGTAAATCGCCTGCACGGACGTGATCGAGCCGTTCTTGGTGGAAGTGATGCGCTCCTGCAAGCTCGCCGATTTCCGTGTTGAGGTTCGGCTGGTAACCCACGGCCGAAGGCATGCGGCCCAGCAGCGCCGATACTTCCGATCCCGCCTGCACGAACCGGAAAATATTGTCGATGAAGAGCAGCACGTCCAGGTGCTCTTCGTCGCGGAAATATTCCGCGACGGTCAGACCCGGTCAAGCCCACGCGCAGACGCGCGCCGGGCGGTTCGGTCATCTGCCCGTAGATCAGCGCGCAGCGCGATTTCTCCGAGTTGCCCGGCACGACGACGCCCGACTCCTGCAATTCGAGCCACAGGTCGTTTCCTTCGCGCGTGCGCTCGCCCACGCCCGCGAACACCGAAACGCCGCCGTGCTTCATGGCGACGTTGTGGATCAGCTCCTGAATCAGCACCGTCTTGCCCACGCCCGCGCCGCCGAAAAGCCCGATCTTGCCGCCCTTCAGGTACGGCTCGATCAGGTCGACGACCTTGATGCCCGTCTCGAACATTTCGAGAGTCGTGGATTGGTCTTCGAGCGACGGCGCCGGGCGATGAATCGGATAGCGCTTGTCGGTCTTCACCGGGCCGAGCTTGTCCACCGGCTCGCCGAGCACGTTCATCACGCGCCCCAGCGTCGCGCGGCCCACCGGCACCGAAATCGGCTCGCCCAGGTCCACCGCCTTCATGCCGCGCACCAAGCCTTCGGTGGGCTTCATGGCCACGCAGCGGACGCGCCCTTCGCCCAGGTGCTGCTCGACTTCGGCGACGATGTCGATCGGCTCGGGAACGTCGAATCCTTCGCTCGTGATGCGCACCGCGTTGTGAATCAGCGGCAGGTGGCCCTCTTCGAACTGCACGTCCACCACCGGCCCGATCACTTCGACAACGCGCCCCATTTTCGTCTGCTCATTTGCCATTGCTGTCTCCTCCTTGATTCTGTGCTCGTACGCCGCTCACGAACTACTCGCTGCCGACGCCGCGCCGCTCACAATCTCGATCAATTCCTTCGTAATCCCCGCCTGGCGAATCTTGTTCATCTGCAGCGTCAGCTTGTCGATCAGTTCGCCGGCGTTGCGCGTAGCCGAATCCATCGCCGTCATGCGCGCCGCGTGTTCCGCGGCCGCCGACTCCAGCAGGATGCGGAAAATTTCCGATTCCAGATAGCGCGGCACCAAGCCCGTTGAAAATTTCCTGCGACCGGCTCCTCGTAAATGTAGTCGACCAGCAACGCGCCACTCGCCGGCGCAGCCTCCATGCGGCAGCGACGCCTCCGGGCCCGCCATGCGTCGCAGCTTCGCTTCGTCTTCCAGCTCCGTCTTCGGAGTCACAATGCGGGATCGATCGGAAGCAGTTTCTCCGACGCGCAGATTCTGCACCATCACGTTCTTGAATTCGTTGTAGATGGCGTAGACCGCATCCACTTCCTTGCTGACGTAAAGCTCCGCGATTTTCGCGGCGATTTCCTTGGCCTTGCCGAAATTCGACACTGGCTCGAAACGTTCAGATACTCCGCCACAAAACTGAATCCGCGCTTGCGCAGCGTGTCCCGGCCCTTTTTGCCGACCACCACGATTTCGATTCTTCTTCGACGAATGCTCGCGCAAGAAAAGTATCGCCGCGCCGGATCACGTTCGTATTGAACGCGCCGCACAGGCTGCGGTCGCCCGTCAGCACCACCACCAGAATGCTTTTCCTCGGGCCGCCGCTCGAGCAGCGGATGCGCCGTCGTCTCCATGCGCGCCGCGGCCGAACGCAGCACGCGCAGGATCTCCCGCGCATAAGGCCGCGCCGCGAACACGCCTTCCTGCGCCCGCCGCAGCTTCGCCGCCGCCACGAACTTCATCGCGCGCGTGATCTGCTGCGTGCTCTTCACCGAGCGGATGCGGCGCCGGTAATCGAGAAGTGTGGGCATCGAATTCTTATGAGCTGCGCGCTTCAGTCCGCTGCCGTTGCTGCTGCTGCCTGCGGCGCTCATGGACGCCTTGAAGCTCTCCTTGAAATGCATCGAGCGCCTTGCATGGCTTCCGGCTCGCAGCGCGTCGTCGAACGCCTTCTTTTCGCGCAGCGTGTTCAGCAAGCCGCTGTAGTTGGTCTCGAGAAACGGATACAGCTCGGCTCGAACCGGCGGCACTCGGCGACTCGCAGATCGTCGAGGTACCGGTTCGCGCCGGCGAAAATAATCATCACCTGCTTTTCCACCGGCAGCGGCTGATATTGATCCTGCTTCAGGATTTCGACCAGCCGTTGGCCGCGCGCGAATTGCTGCCTGCGTGGCCTTATCCAATTGCTCGGAGCCGAACTGCGCGAAAGCCGCGAGCTCGCGATATTGCGCGAGGTCCAGCCGAAGCGTGCCGGCCACTTGCCGCATGGCCTTGATCTGCGCGTTGCCGCCGACGCGGCTCACGGAAATGCCCGCGTTGATCGCGGGACGAATGCCGCTGTTGAACAGGTCCGCTTCGAGGATAAATCTGGCCGTCGGTGATCGAAATCACGTTCGTGGGAATGTAGGCGGAAACGTCGCCGGCCTGCGTTTCGATTACGGGCAGCGCCGTCAGCGAGCCCGCGCCCAGCTCATCGTTCAATTTCGCGGCGCGTTCGAGCAAGCGCGAGTGCAAGAAGAAAACGTCTCCCGGATACGCCTCGCGGCCGGGCGGGCGCCGCAGCAGCAGCGAAATTTCGCGATAGGACTGCGCGTGCTTCGAAAGGTCGTCGTAGAAGCAGATCGCGTGGCGCTTGCTGTCGCGGAAAACTCGCCCATGGCGCACGCCGCAAACGGCGCGATGTACTGCATGGTCGCCGGCTCGGTGGCCGACGCCGCCACGACGATCGTGTAGTCCATCGCGCCGTAATCGGTCAGCGTCTTGACCACTTGCGCGATGGTCGAGCGCTTCTGCCCGATGGCGCAGTAGATGCAAATCATGTCGCCGCCGCGCTGATTCAAAATCGTGTCGAGAATGATGGCGGTCTTGCCGGTCTGGCGGTCGCCGATGATCAATTCGCGCTGGCCGCGCCCGATCGGAATCATCGCGTCGATGGCTTTGATTCCCGTCTGCACCGGTTCGCGCACCGGCTGCCGGTCAATCACGCCCGGCGCAATGCGCTCCAGCGCGCTCGCTCTTGTCCGTGAGCACGGGCCCTTTGCCGTCCAGCGGCTGGCCCAGCGGATTCACCACGCGTCCGATCAGCGCCTCGCCCACAGGCACGGACATAATCTTGTTCGTCCGCTTGACGGTGTCGCCTTCGCGAATTCGCGTGTAATCGCCCGAGCAGCACCGCGCCCACTTGGTCTTCTTCCAGGTTCAGCGCGATCCCGAACACGTCGTGCGGGAACTCCAGCATCTCGCCGGCCATGCAGCGGTCGAGCCCGTGAATGCGCGCGATGCCGTCGCCGACCGAAATCACCGAGCCGATTTCTTCGACGGCCACCGCCTGCTGATAGTTCTCGATCTGCTCGCGCAGAATCTTTGTGATTTCGTCCGCTCTGATATTCGCCATCCGTTGCTCCTATTCCGCTTCGGATCCGCTTCATTCAGCTGCCAGCTGCTCGCGCAACCGCTCAGTTGCTCCCGCACCGAGCCGTCATAGACCGTCGAGCCCACGCGCACCACGGCGCCGCCCAGCAGCGCCTTGTCTTCGCGAAAATTGCGCGTCGATCTTCTTTCCCGTGCGCTGCTCCAGCGCCGCGATCAACTTCTTCTTTTCCGCCGCGCTCAATTCACGCGCCGAAGTAACTTCCGCTTCCGCAATGCCGAGCCGCGCATTCAGTTCGTCCCCGAACGCCTTCTCGATTTCGCGCAGCATTTCCGTCCGCTGATGATCCACGACCGTGCGGATGAAATTGCGCACCGCCGGATCCAACTGCATCACTTCCGTGATCTTCTCGATCGCCTTCTGTTTCAGCTCTGGGTCCACGCTCGGGATTGTCAAGAAAGTTCCGCAGCTCCGGCGACGAATAAAACGCCTCAACAAACGACGCGAGGTCGCGCTTCACCCCGTCGGCGTCCTTGCGCTCGAGCGCGACATCCGCCAGCGCGGACGCATACCGCTGTGCCGCTGCTCCGCTCAATTCGACGTTCCTCCCCAGCTCCGCCACGAACGTTTCGAACAAGCCGGCTTCCGTTTCCGGCGTCACTTCCTTCTGCAACAGGCTTTCCGCGCGATCCACGGCCATCTTCGCCGCCACCGCCTTTAGCTCCAGGCGCGCGGCTCGGTCCGCCGCCGCAATTTCCGCCTGAGCTGCCAGCTCGATCTTGTCTGCTTCCTGGCGCGACATCGCGCGCAGCCGAAGCGCATCCGCCTCTCCAGCCCGCTTCGCTTCCGCGCGCATCTGCTCGATCTCTTTGTCCAGGTTCGCGAGCTTCGCCTCGATCTCATGGCGGCGGCTCTCCGCTGCTTCTCGCGCCCGCGCGCCTTCCTCGATTTTTCGCGAAATTTCGTCGGCAGTCCTGCGGAAATAAGGACCGCCCTTCTTCACCGCGAAGTAGACGACCACCCCAAAAACGATTGCGAAGTTCAGCCAGCGGAATACCCAACCCATGGTCGAATCTTCTGGAGGCGCCTCGCCTTCTTGCGCCAGCGCAGGCACGCTCGTCAGAACGAAAAGAAACGCCAAAAACCAGAGCGTCGCCAGGAAGCGTTTCATGGCCTCGCGCCTCCGCGCGCGGGCGGGCGACGTTCCAGAATCGCGCGCGCGATCTCCGCCGCCAGTGCCGGCGCCTGGCGCTCGAGCTCTGTTCGAGCCGCGGCCACGTCGCCGGCCAGCTTCTTCTTGGCCGCGTCCACTTCCTCTTGGGCGCGCGAGCGCATCGCCTTCAGCAGCCGTGCGCGCTCGTCGAGCACGGCCTGCCGCGCTTGCTCCTGCTCCACATAAATTTGCCCGCGCGCTTTTCGGAGAGCCTCGTTGTAGGCGTCGAGTTCCTGCTTCGCCTCAGCTTCCAACTTTGCGGCTTCGGCGCGCGCGCCCTCAATTTTCGCGGCCCGCTCCGCCATCGCCTTCTGGATTGGCGCGAAGAAAGCCCAGCGCAGAAAGAGATAAAACAGAAAAACGATAACCACGGTGGGCACAGCTTGGAGAAACAGGTCACCGAGCTTCTGGAGGATATCCATCGTCAGGAGGAACTACGGTCTTGATCGCTCCATTTAGTGAAGCCAGATTATACTCTGTCGCGCGGTCCACACCCAGGAATGCGCTCCGGGCACTCAAATAAACGCGCGATTATCGCATCCAGCCCTAGACGCGTCAACTCAAACGGATGGCTCTCTTGAGAGCCCTTGAAGAAGCGCTTCCGAGTGATCAGAAACCAGAGAAGTAGTGCGTACAGCGGCCGACTGACAAAGCCGAGAACCACGGCGAGAGATGGATTGGTGTCGGAGGAAAGTTGAACCTCGTTGTGAATTCGCGATTGCTTCTTGGAACCTTGCATCGCTTCCGGGAAGCGCAGCAGCAGAATCGCTTGCAAAATGATGAAGTGAAATAAAAGATGGCGAGTGTCGGCCCCAAGGCCGCAGCTTCAATAGGCCGATCCGGCAAAGATGTGCATCGCCGCATATGGGATAAGCACTCCAGCCGCAAGATTGCCCCGAATCAGGTATCCGAAAAGAAACAATGGAAAACGAAACACGGCCATAAGGAGGAATATGGGGGACGTAATCACGAGGTACCATCCGACGATAGCGATGCTGAGCGGCGGCGGCGGCGAGTCAGTCGTGCCGGGGACTGCGAATGAGGCCGCACCCGCCCCGCTTTTGAATTGAGCCTTGATATCCTTCTTGTTGAAGAAGTAGAGCCACCAACCCGCGAGCGCAGCTCAATCCCGCATAGAAAATGCCCATCATGATGCGAATCACTGTGAAGACGTGTTCAGGAACATTGTTCGTGAGCTGCATCGGAATGAAGGGAACTATGAGCGGCCGTGCAAGCTGAGAAGAGCAAGGCCACCGATCGATGGAATCTTGCCCACTCGCGAAGGTTTAGCAGCCCTACGCCGTACGTGATTCCCAATCCCGACGCACCGAACATAAGGCGACGAAAACGACCTGAAAACATGAAGCGAACCGTTGGACTTGGTTCGCTAAGCGGCTTGAAGGCCAGCCCAAATCAGCGTGAGCACGCTGCCAGATAAACACGAGGACAGACGATGCGGTAACTCCCGTATGATCGATTCATGGCAACTCTGCGGCACCTTTGTGCCGTTTCACCGCCGGCACAACTCGGAACCATGACGGGTCGCGATTCGCCCGCTGGCGCGCCGTGCCGTCACTTCGATAGAATGGGAGGGTTTGGCGTCACCACGATTGGCGCTCTGTGCGCGCCGTCGCCGCAACGCGCGACCACCAAGGAGAAATCTCGATGCCTGCATCCTCCGGAGTCGATTTCCTCGACTTCGATTCCCTGCTCAGCGACGAAGAAAAGCTCGCGCGCCAGACGGCGCGGCAGTTCGTCGAGGCCGAGATTCTGCCGATCATCGAGGAGTACAACCGCGAGGGAAAGTTTCCGGTGCAACTCGTCCCGCAGATGGCGGAACTCGGATTCTTTGGCGCGAGCCTGAAAGGCTACGGCTGCGCCGGAATGTCGAACGTCGAATACGGTCTCGTCACCCAGGAACTCGAGCGCGGCGATTCCGGCCTGCGCAGCTTCGTTTCCGTGCAGTCGGCGCTGGTGATGTATCCGATTTACACGTACGGCTCCGACGCGCAGAAGGACAAGTGGCTCCCCCGGCTGCAACAGGGCAAAGCCATCGGCTGCTTCGGCCTCACCGAGCCGCAATTCGGCTCGAACCCCGGCGGGATGCTGGCGCGCGCCGTGAAAAAGGGAAACGAATACGTCTTGAACGGGGAAAAAATGTGGATCACCAGCGGCTCGATCGCGGATGTCGCCATCATCTGGGCCAAGACCGAAGACGACAAAATCCGCGGCTTCCTCGTCGAGAAAGGCACGCCCGGCTTCAAGGCCTGGGACGTCCACGGCAAATGGTCGCTACGCGCTTCCGTCACGTCAGGCCTCGCGATGACCGACTGCAAGATCCCCGCCGAAAACCTGCTCCCCGGTGTGGAAGGCCTGAAAGGCCCGCTTTCGTGCCTCAACCAGGCGCGCTACGGCATCGGCTGGGGCGGCATCGGCGCCGCGATGGCCTGCTACGAAACGGCGCTCAGCTACTCGAAGCAGCGCAAGCAATTCGACAACAAGCCGATCGCCTCGCACCAGCTCGTGCAGGAAAAACTGGTCTGGATGATCACCGAAATCACGAAGGCGCAATTCCTCGCGCTGCAAGTCGGCCGCCTGAAGGACCAGGGCCGCGCGCATCCGTCGCACATTTCCATGCTGAAGATGAACAACGTCTGGATGGCGCTCGAAACCGCCCGCCGCGCGCGGGAAATCCTGGGCGCCAACGGCATCGTCGACGACTATCCCATCATGCGCCACATGAACAACCTCGAATCCGTCTTCACCTACGAAGGCACGCACGACATCCACAAGCTCATCATCGGCGAACGCATCACCGGAATCGCAGCCTTCTGATGAGCGCCAAACTCCAGCCGCTTCCCCAGATCCTTTCAGCGCTGGTGTTCCCGCAGCACCTCGAGCACGGCGCTGTGCCCCGTCTTCTCCGCCCACGCCACGGGCGTAGCCCATGGCTCGGCATCCGGCTCGTTGACCGGTGCGTCGCGCGAGATGAGCAACTCAACCAGTTCCTTTCGCCCCCAGCGGCACGCCCAACCCAACGGCGTGGACTTGAGCATGTCATCCCGCAAATCGAGCCTGGCGCCGTGATCGATCAGCATGGCGGCAAAACGCGCGCGCTGCGCCCCGCTGATATCGCTGAGCCTCGCAGCGGTAAAATGCAGCGCGGTTTGGCCGTAGCGTGAAACGTTCGCGTCGATCCCGTGCCGCAGCAGCACGTCCATGCACCGGAAGTGGCCTTCGTGGTCCGGGTGATTCGTCCCCACACCTCGAATCGGTTGGATGATCACCCAGTGCCACCTCGGGTCGCTGGGAGGCCACGTCAAATTCTTGAGCGCCATCTCGACGATGGCCGGGCACCCGTTGTCGGCCGCTGACCAAGCCAGTTCGCTCGCCAATCTTTCGCTCGTATCGTTTTCGAGCAGCCGTTTGGCCTCGTCTTTATCATGCGCTTCGGCCACCATGTAAGGTTGCGGCTTCGCGCCGCGCTCGAGCAGGAGTCGCTTAACGCTGTCGTCCTTGTGACCCCACGCGTTCTTCAGCGGCCAGCCCGACGCATACACATTGGCGTTGGGATCCGCGCCGCGGTCGAGCAGCAGCTCCACGATGTCGCGCTGCCCCGCAAGAGCCGCATACCACAAAGGAAAGCCCCAGCTTGGCGTGGGCTCTTCCACGTCGGTCAGCATGACTCGCTCGTCCACATCGGCGCCAAGGTCGAGCAACAACCGTGCGATTTCGAGGTCTCCGTGATTTACGGCCACGCTGAGCAGCCCGCCCCTGGAGGAATCGATCTCGCGCACCACCGCAGGATTTTCGTGGGCGAGTTCGTGGATGCGCGGCGCGTCGGCCAGTGCTACGGCAGCACGAATCGTCACGGCCGCGCCATGCTCTAGCAGCTGCTTGGCGATGGCGGGAAACCGCTTCGCGTGCTCGTTGTGTGGATTGGCGGCCAGCGCAGCGCGGTCAAGCGGCGTCAAGCCGCGAATGTCCTCCTTGCGCGCATTGGCGCCTCTGCTCAACAGCCACGCCACCATCTCCTCGTTCGTTTCTTGCGCGGCGATGTGCAGCGGACTCCTGCCGTCGCGGTCGCAAGCCTGAATCAGCGAACCGTCACTCTGGAGCAGACGGATCGCCGTGGCGTTGTCGCCCTTCCGGATGGCGTGGTTGATTTCGTCTTGTACAGGAGAAATCGAGGCGTTGGGGCAACTCATCTCCGCGCGCCGCAGTCGCTCCTCTTCCTCGATCACCGCCACGATGTCCTCATACCCGCGGTCCCGGGCCATCGCCAAAGCGGAAGTCGCATCGCGATGCGGGAAGATGCCCTTGTGGGCGTCGGCACCCGCTTCCATCAGCAACTTCACCATCGCTGCGTCGCGGCCCAGCACCGCGTAGTGAAGGGCGCGATGCTCGTCGTTTTCCGCCATGTCCTTGTTCACCAGTTCAGGCCGGGCATGCAGCAGGACGCGCACCTGCGCCGCATCGCCCGCCCGGACGGCCTCGGCGAGCTTTGCGACGTTCGTTCCGTCTACATACGCTTTGAGTTTGGGCCAACTCTCGTAACCGTAGGCGCGCGCCAGCACTCGCTGGGCGTCGTTGAGTGCGAAGGTGGCTGGATCGGGTCGGCGCTCGAACTGCTGGACTTCCGCGACTGCGCTGGGGTCGGCTGCGCGATATTCCGCGAGGAGGTCTTTCGCCTGCTTACGCAACTGCTCCAGGCTGGGCTGTTTGGGCAGCCGGCGCGTGGGATACGAACGTGGAACGTTTCCGGACATGACGATCTCCTTTCAAGTCATTGCCCGGCGTCCGCGTATCGGGCGGAAAGAAGATTCGTCTCGAGTTGTCGAAGTCTTGCGAATCGGTAGGCTCAGCCCTTCCCGCGGACACGGTGGCGTCCGACGCGCCACCACCACTATAACGCGGAAATTATGGTGCGTGGCAAGCGGAAAAGGGCCACAGAGAACGAGCGGACTTGGTCGTGTATTTGATTTCCCAAAACCATCAGCCCTACCGTCTCAATTGGACTATGATGGGACACGCACGGTCGGGTCCGCATTGCATTTCTAGACTTGATTCTAAACTTGGGAGCATTCATGGAGCGTGAACTCAGCCTGGAATTCTTGCGCGTCGTCGAGATGGCGGCTATATCTTCGGCGCGAACGATGGGGCAAGGCGACCGTCATAAATCCGACCAGGCCGCCGTCGAAGCCATGCGCGAGGAAATGGATCGGGTCGGCATGGACGGCACGATCGTTATTGGCGAAGGCGAACGCGACGAAGCGCCGATGCTCTTTATCGGCGAAAAGGTGGGCGCCGCGGTTCGCGACAAGAACCGGAAGTATCCGCAAGTCGATATTGCCGTCGATCCCCTCGAAGGCACGAATCTTTGCGCCACGGGCGAACCGAACGCCATCGTCGTTCTGGCCGCCAGCGAACCCGGCGGCCTTCTCCACGCTCCCGACATTTACATGGAAAAAATCATCGTGGGGCCGCCATGCAAAGGCGCAATCGACATTGATGCGCCGGTCAAGGTGAACCTGCAAGCCATGGCGCGACGTCTGGACCGCGACATCGAAGACCTGGTCGTGATCGTTCTCGACCGGCCCCGCCACGAAAAACTGATCAACGACATTCGAGCCGCCGGCGCGCGCATTCAGCTCATCGGCGACGGCGACCTCTCCGCCGGAATCCGAGCTGCGGTTCGCGGCACGAACGTGCATGCCGTGATGGGCATCGGTGGCGCTCCCGAAGGCGTGCTCACTGCGGCAGCTCTGCGCTGCCTGAACGGCCAAATCCTGGCGCGTCTGGTGACCACAAAGCCCGAGCATCACGAACGCATGGCCCAGATGGGCATCAAAGATCCAAAACGCATTTACGACACCGCGGACCTGGCGCCCGGAAAGCGCATCATTTTCGCCTGCTGCGGCGTCACGGGCGGCGGGATGCTTCGCGGCGTCCGCTTTTTCCGCGACGGAACGCGCACCCACTCGTTGATCATGACCCTCGAACAGGGTGAGGTTCATTTCATCGATTCCGTGCACCTGGAAAAGCATCCAGCCGTCGAGGTCCGGTTCTACTGATGAACTATCCCGGCTGAAGGAGGTATCTTCGGCCACGCAACAACTGGAGGCGAACCATGTCCAGCACGCCCGCCCCACCGCCCGTCCCACCTCACGTACCCCCGGCCGCACCACCGCCAGGCGGCAATACCGCCGTGTGGTGGATTCTCGGCATCATCGGCGGCGGCATCGTTCTTATGGGGATTCTGGGTCTTGTCGTCGCGGGCATGTTTCTTCGCCGCGTGAACATCCACAACGCCGGCGACCGCGTGGAGATTCAGACGCCCGTCGGGGAACTCAAGGTCAACGGCGACGAAATCCATCCCACCGGGCTTCCCGTCTACCCGGGCGCGACGAAGTCCGGTGACGGCAAAGGCGGCTCGGCCGACATTTCGTTCGGCGGCGAAGGCCTGGGTCTTGCAGTCGAGGCCTATGACTCCCCGGATTCCCTTGACAAGGTGAAGGACTGGTACCGCCAGCGGCTAGCGTCCAGCTTCCGGCTTGAGACGGGCAAGGACGAACGTGCCGCCCTCGATCGCGCCCACTTTGACGTAAATGACCAGGACTTGGCGTTTGTGGACGATCACGGTGATGGGGCACGCCTGGTAGCACTGAAGAAAAACGATGGTGGGGTGAAAATTACCCTGCTTCGCGTCGGCAAACGCGAGGCGCAGTAGCGCGCCGACGCCCTGTTGGGCCCGGAGTTCGCCAGCGTATGCCCTTGGCGGCGCGGAACGGAACGAACTCGGCCCGGCAACCGCTGAGGCGGGCTGCCAGGGCGACGACGTTCAATCCCCTTGTCCGCGTTGCCCAACCAGTGGTCTAGCGATGAATCGCTGCCGCTGAGTGGCCGGCCTGCTGCCGGCGAGGCATTGCGTGCTGTATTCGCTCTATGTGCTGCGGGGGCGCCATCGGTCGCACGTTGTGATTGGTGTTCACGTGCTCGCTGATCGCCTGGAGCCTCTTCAGGATGCCCTGCCACTGCGCCCAGTCTAGTTGTCGCAGGAATGGACGTAGCCCCTGAATGAACGGATCCTCCAGCACCGTCTCCCCGTTCGTCTCCGGGACGAAAAAGCGATTCAGACCAACTCCCAAGGCTTCAGCAATCTTTTCCAAGGTACCGAGGCTGGGGGTCATCTGTCCGCTTTCGATCCGGGACAAATACGATCGGGACACGCGCGAGCGTGCCTGCAGCTGGCTCTGCGTCATGCCGCGTGACTCCCGTAACTGTCTGATTCGCTGGCCTATATTCTCCACAGTTTCGCGGTTAGGCCAGTTTTCGAACAGTTGTCGGTCGTCCCCCGGTAAGTCTTGAGGAGACGGCGTCGGGATGACGAACGTCACCATCGGGGGCAGCAGGCGCAGGCAGCGACGGCAGTTGCCCGTGCGTGTACGGTATTGCACTAACCCGCATACTTGACAGCGGATTACTTCACGGTCGAGTTCCATGCTGGCTTGTGTCTCTTCTTTTTCCGCTTTTTCCGCCACCGGATCTCCTTCATAGACTATTCCGGCGATGCGAAGGGGAGGAACGTTCACTTACGGGGAAGGCAGGAACAGGCGCGGGAGGCATTCTCCATAGCGTGCCAATTCTTGTCAAGTGAATTCTGTATCCTCGCCCAGCCCGGAGATTCTAGCCCATGGTACTAGGACTAGGTAAACAAAGATATTTGCCTTGCGCCAAAGCGTTACTACCCGCTTCTCCTAATCTTCGCCCAGCCGTTCCGCGGCTGTTAACGCTTTCGAGGAATGCGCCGTTCTTCGTCAACGTGACGTTTTTCGCGTTCGCGCAGTCTCATACTGCGAATCTCCATTTTTTCCACAGCCCACCGTTTTTCCACAGCAATCTTCGATTCCCCCGTTTTTGATTTCCAGGTTTTCTCTGTGTCCTCAAGTTTTTCTCTGTGACCTCCGTGTTCCGCCTTTCGGCCCAGGTTTTCTCCGCGAACTCTGCGCCTCAGCGGTTGATTTTTTGCTCTTTGGTCTCGTTCTCAGTTCAGTTGTGCTAGCTTACGGAACGGAGAAACCAAATGCCGAACCGCGAAGACTCCTGGAAGCTCCTATGCGAGTACACCCAAAGCGAAAGTCTGCGTAAACACGCTCTCGCCGTCGAAGCCTGCGTGCGTGCCTACGCCCGCAAGCTAGGCGCTGACGAGGAACTCTGGGGCCTGGCCGCCTTGCTTCACGACTTCGACTACGAGCGCTGGCCCAATGCCGACCATCATCCGACTCAAGAGCATCCCTACGAAGGTTCGAAGATCCTGCGCGAGCGCGGCTATCCCGAGGAAATGATCACCGCGATTCTGGGTCATGCGGAC
The DNA here is from genome assembly GCA_963737205.1 of uncultured Acidobacteriota bacterium. GTDB lineage: Bacteria > Acidobacteriota > Terriglobia > Acidiferrales > UBA7541 > Palsa-295. The sequence goes on from CAVTRV010000002.1 coordinate 1,116,685, forward strand.
TATTCGGGAGTGCCGCGAGTTTCGCCCCTCGACCACACTCTGTTCGCCTGTGATGAGCTTTCAGGGTTTCTGACAGCCTGCGCGCTGATCAAGCCTTCGAAGAGCATCCATGAAGTGGAAACTGCCTCGGTAAAGAAGAAGCTGAAAGACAAAGCGTTCGCCCGCGGAGTGAATCGCCAGGACGTCTACAAAGGCGCCGAAGAACTCGGCGTATCGCTTGACGACCACATCGCGTTCTGCATCGAAGCCCTGCGCGCCATCGCCCCCGAACTCGGCCTCGCCGGCGTCACCGTCGCCTAGCGTGACCCCTGGCGTGATTTAGATCTGCCGGCTCCCGGCCAAAAAAAACCCGGTGGGCCGCAACGCGGCGTCACCGGGTTAGACAACGACTAGGGAAACTGGGCGAATCACCAAGCTCCGGTAGTCCTTCGTCGGAACAAAACCAGTGAAATAAGACCGGTCCCAAGCAGAAGGAAGGACGGGGCTTCAGAAATACCAGCCGGATCTTGAGAACCAGGTCCAGAGGTCGAGGTGGAACCGTCGCTGCGAAACCGCATTATCGTCGAGGTCCATGTCAGAACGTGGTCCGCGACGGGCTCGGTCTGCAACGAATGGCCAAACGCATCTGCGCCGAGAGTGTCGTCCGAAAGAGCTGATTGAGCATGGGCCAGGGCGACGTGGTCCAGGGCCACGGGCGCCGAAGTTTCGATCACGCCAGTTCCTGCACTATCCCTACCGCTCGATGAAATTCGGTCCGCGAAAGCGCTCCCTGAGGTCGCTAACGCAACAAATAGTAGTGCTGCTGCAATAAAGCTAACTGTCTTGTACTTCATTTCTTCCTCCAACTAAGATGCTCTCGACCTCTCGGGACAACTCCCCGAGGCCGCTGAGCGCTATTCACGTCGCACAACATGAATAGCAAGCGGCAGTCCAGAAAGCCACCCAGAAGCTCCCGTAAATGCGGCGGATAATCACCTTAGACCGATTTTGTCGTTCCATTTCGGGACGGAAGGTCATACATCTGGTGAGTCTTATGGGAATTAGTCGTATCGTTCGACAACGGCAGCGGCAATTCGTCGCTTGTTGGCCCTAAAACTCACTAGCGCGAATCACGGTTGAGTAGCGGGGGAACACCTTCTCGACGAGGCAGGCATGCACTTCCGGCTCGCGGTCCTCGCAGCAGTCACCTATTACGAAGGTGCGGTAGTCGGCATCCACCGCATCGAGCAGCGTCGCCAGAACCACGCCGCTCGTCGCGATTCCGTAAAGGATCAGCGTGTCGATATCGTTCGCTCTCAAGATCATGTCCAGGTCCGTGCCAGTGAAGGCGCTCACCCGGTGCTTCACGACGACGATGTCCTTGCCTTCTGGTGCCACCGACGGATCAATGTCTCCCGCCGGCCCTTCGAAAATCTGCCGATGCTTTTCGGAATTTTTCACCGCGCTGAACAGACTGTTACGCGCGCTGATCTCAGGAAGATTGGGCCTGAATCCCACTCGAACGTGAATGACCTGCATTCCTGAGCTTCGCGCTCGTCTGAGGACGCCAGCCGCCCGCTTGAGCAAATCCGGATCCTTCGCGTAGATCGACACAATCGCCGTCTGATAATCCATGCTCACCACAGCCGATCGGGCAGGATCAAACAGAGGGACTTGTGCATTCATGCGTGAGACTCATCCGCCGAAACGGTCCAATGTGGCGCGCCCGGAGTCCTCCCCGACGGAGAACTCCCGGCCCTCTGCAGCGATGGTCGCCAAGCAGAGTTTCAAACCAGCGAATCACTCGTCCAGCAATCCGAGCGTCTACGGTTTTTAGTGCTTCTCCCCGCCACCCACATGGCCGCGCCCATCACGGACTTCATTTCCTTTGAAGTTGGCAACCTTATCGACGGGCTTTGAGGGTTTATCTCCCGGGTGCGGCGCGGGGCCTTTATATCCGTGGTCGGGATGAAAACGGTTGTTTACGTGGCCGTGGAAGTTGTCGGGGCCGTGAAACCACGGGCCAGCGCCAATGAAAACACCGCCCGTAAACCATTCCGGCCCGTAGTAGCCGTAGGGAGCGCAACCATAAGGAGCGGTGTCATAGTAACCGTAGGGGCAGTCGGGGGCAGGCCCAACGTTGACGCTGACGGCGACCTGGGCTCCGACTTTGGGAGCCGTCGCTGCGAAGCAAATCCCCGCAACAGCAACGAGTGCAAGACATTTAAGTCTGATCATATATTTATTCTCCTCACTATCGCGCGCGGTCGTCATCAGGACGCAAGCCGCTCCTCAGAATTAGCACCGACGGTTGGCGCCCACAATACAGGCTTCCTTGTATGAACGGTCGGATTCCTGAGTTTGAAACGAATCAACAGGTATCGACGGAAGTTGTTGAAAACGAACTGAACAAAGAACTGGCGCGCCCGGAGAGACTTGAACTCCCGACCCTCTGCTTCGAAGGCAGATGCTCTATCCAGCTGAGCTACGGGCGCGTTTCCCGGGATTGTAGCACTTGTGTGGCCTCATCGTCCTCGACACGCGAGGCGCGCCTTGTGCTAGAATCTCGCGCCGTCGCGCTTCGGGGGCGCGAGAAATCATGAACAAGGCCAGCGATTTCCTCGGACGCGTCGTGCGCAAACTCGATCACCCCGGAGCCGTGCTCGCGTGGCTCTCGAGTTCGTGGCCGCAGATCGTCGGCAAGGCCCTCGCCGCTCACACGCGCCCGCTTCGCTGCGAAAAAGGACGCCTCGAAATCTCCGCCGACTCGAAAGCCTGGCAAAAGCAGCTCGAGCAAATGAACAAAGACTTCTGCGCCCGGATTAACCAGGCTTGGGGCGGCAATCTCATCCGCGAAGTGAAATTCGTCGCGAAAAAGCCCGGCCCCAAGCGCATCCCCTACGAACTCGATAACGAGCATACCCCCTTCGTTCGCCGCAAGGGCCGGTAGCGCGCCGTCGCGCGTTGAAAATCAGCGTATCCGCTCCCCGCCGGCTTAATGACGAAACAATTGAGGCAGCAATTGCGTACTTGAATCCGGGAAACAGAATCGCCATGCGCGAACTCCTTCAAGAATCGCTCTCTCTCTGGCACCGCGCCGCGGCAAGCGGTGGCGATGTCAACGCCGCGCTCTGCCTCCCGCCCTTCGACCGCACGTTCACGCCCGCCGAGCAAGCGGCCCGCGAAATTCACCTCGACCATCTTCTGCACACGGTCGAAGCGGAGCTGCGCGATGTGCCCCGCACACGGTCGGAGCGCCGTTCGGCGCGGAGTCGCGTCACTTCGGCTTTCACGGATTTTGCGAAATACTGTCTCGATTTTGACGATTCCCATCTCGAACTCCTGCTGAACGACGGCTTCTCTGCCGTCGCCACGCAACTCGCTCGCCAAGCCCGCCAATTCGATCCCGGCGTCAGCGCCTCCGACATTTTTCAGGCCAGCCGCAACGCATGGACCGCGTCCGGCCTTCAGGTTCTCCTCGGACGCGACATGCGCCTCACGCCCTCGATCTTCTCCTACAGCATGCTCTACCCCTACACCGACAATTATCTCGACGACCCCGCAACGTCCCGCAGCGCGAAGCTCGCATTCAGCGAACGCTTCCGCCGCCGTCTCGGTGGAGATGCGGTCGCTGCCTTCAATGATCGCGAAGCCACCATTTGGCGTCTCGTTGAACTCATCGAAGAGGAGTACCCGCGTGCCGACTGGCCCCAGGTCTACGACAGCCTTTTGGCGATTCACCGCGCGCAGGAAAACAGCGTTCGCCTTCTTCGCTCCGGCTCTTCACAAGCCGGCGTCGACGTCCTCAAACTCAGTTTCGAGAAGGGCGGCGCTTCCGTCCTGGCGGACGCGTACTTGGTCGCGGGCTCTCTTTCGCCCAATGAAGCTCAGTTCGCATTCGATTGGGGAGTGCTGTTGCAGCTTGCCGACGATCTTCAGGATCTTCAGCAAGACCTGCGCGAAGGAATACTCACGATTTTCACGCAGGCCGCCGCGCGCGTGCCGCTCGGTCAACCGCTCGACGACCTGACCGCTCACACCCTGAATTTCGGTCATCGAGTCATGAGCCAGGTCGACCGCATGCCCTCCAATCATTCCGCGCTCAATGGCGCAGCCGCGAAACACAAATCCCTCACGGAGATGATTCGGATGAGCTGTTCGCTGCTTCTGATTTGGTCCGCCGGCGAGTCGGCCAAGCTCTATACCTGCCGGTATCTTGCGGAACTTGAAACCCACTCGCCGTTCCGCTTCGCTCCTCTCGCCGAAAAACGCAAGAAACTCGCTCGCTGGACCGGCCCTCTCGCGCGCCTGTTCGAATCGTTCCTCGAAGACGAAGAGGACGAGCCAGCATCCCTAATTCTCGCCAGCTCCCTCATGCCCCGCTTCTGACGCAGCATAAGAATCATTCGCGAAAATCGTCTAGCATTACTTCTCCGTGCCCTCAAGCCTTTCTCTATGTCCCGAAGCTTCGGGATCCGTGTAATCCTTTGCCTTTGCCTTTGCCTTTGCCTTCGCCTTCGCTTTTTTGGTAGTTGAACGATAGGCACAACTCGCGTCGCTAGCCCGTTTGTGGGCGCGGCCGCGTGCTACGCTTCTACGTAAGCCGTCACGAAGTTTCCAAACGCCATCGAGGAGAAAATTCCTTGCGACGAACCGCCGCATCGCTGCTGGCGCTGACCCTATCGGGCGCCTCGCTTCTCGCCGGTTGCGGCGAATCCAAGAAAGCAGCGGCCGTCAGCGCCGCGCCTTCGCCCAAGTGGACGCTCAAGATCGGCGCCATTCACAGTCCGCTCGCGCTCGGTCCTGACGACACACTCTACGCGCTGCTTGACTCCGCGAATCTGATGGCCATCGATCCCACCACCGGCCAGACGAAATGGACGCAGCCAGCCGCCCCTTCCAGCTCTTGGGTGATCGGACCCGCCGTCGGAACAGACGGCGCCATCTACATCCTCGCGTACGGCAAGCTCATCGCGTTCAATCCCGACGGCAGCACTCGCATCGAGAAAATCATGAACCCCACCGTGAACGCCACTGGAATGGCGCTCACCGACAAGAGCCTCTACTGCGACTGCGTTCCCGGCGTAACGTGCGCATGGACCCTCGATCAGGGAATGAATTCGATCTGGCGCATTTCCTCGCAGTCGTTTGTTACCGCGCCGATCATCCAAGCCGATGGCACCATCGTTCTCGCGGGCACCGGCGTCTTCGCCGTCGATAGCGGCATGCCGTATGCGCATTGGACCTACCCGAGCAACGGCACCGTGACTCCCGACCGGAATCAGCCAGACTCGTACCACGTCATGCCGCTGGCACGCCTCAACTTCGAAGGTCTCGCGGCCGGCAAGGATGGCGCGACGTACGCCACGGGCGCGGGCTTGATCGCGTTCGACGCAAACGGCCAGCAGAAATGGAACCTGAATTTTCCGCCGTATCCGGGGCAGCAGCCCGTAGTCGCCGCGGACGGCACGGTCTACTATGCCTCGCACAACCAGCACTTCTACGCCGTGCAACCCGACGGCACGGTCAAGTGGTCGCTCGACACGACCGCATTGGTGGGACAGCCACTCCTGGGTTCTGCCGGAACAATTTTCTTCACCGATTACAAAACGCTGCGCGCCTTCTCTCCGGACGGCAAGGAAAAATGGAAAACGGATCTCGACATCGAGCCGACGGGCGCAGCAACCCTGAGCGATGACGGCACTCTTTATGTCGCCAGCCGCCTCGGCACTCTGTACGCGTTTCCCGTCGGAGAGACGCTGATGCAAAGCCCGTGGCCGAAGTTCCAGGCTAACGTTCGCAATTCCGGCCAAGCCAATCCGTAGAATTGCCCGTCAGTGTCAAGGACGCCGCGCTTGCGAATCGCGCGCCGCACTTGGGAGGCGATATGAATAACGATTCACTCGAGCGTCTGCTTCCTCCCGATAAACTTCTCCGTCTCCTCGCGCTCTTGTCTTTTGCTGCTTCGGGAATCATCGCCGCCTCAACGATGAGCCATCCCCGCACTCGATCGAGCTACTTCTCCACCCAGCACGATCTCATCATCTACTTCAACGTCTTGATCCTGCTCTTCCTCTTTTTCTATTTTCAGTACCTCATCGTCCGGAAATTCAGCCGCCAGACCCTGAACATTCCGCTTGGATATGCGCAGGCGATCGGCTGCTTGCTCTTCGTGCTTTTCGGAGCCCTGCGCCTCGCGCATCCCGCCGCGGACCTCGACGCGGGATACTCCACTTGGGATCCTCAAGGCCAAATGCTCGGTCTCACCGCCTTCTTTGGGGAAATCACCTTCGTCGCCAACGTCGTCTGGTCCTGGATGCACCCGCAGCCAGCGCCGTCGGCCAATGCGAAAACCCCGTATGCGCCCGCCTCTTCGGCTGCGCTGCGAAATTCATCCGTAGCGCCAGCGCTCGGCCAATCCAAGATGCCGGTTACACTAAAAGAAGTTACGCCATGGAGCTGGCCAAGCTCCGCCGTGAAGCTCTTTGGCATCTCGGCTGCGTTCTTCTGGGCCGGCGGATTGATTTCGATCGTGCTGAACTTCCCGTCGCTCCGTTTTCCGTTTCCATTCGGCGACGAAATTTTCTTGGTTCCGTTCGGGACCCTATGGCTCGCCGCCGGGGTTCCGTTTGCGCTGTTCGCCGCGGTGTACTGGTTGCTGGCTGGAAAGCTGGGGAGTCCTTCGTCCAAGCCTGGTGTAGCGAAGACGGTTGCTACGCCGCCGCTCGCAAAGCCTCTCCCGGCCCGCGCTCCGGTCAATGACGAAGTCTTCAGCGAGCCGCTCACGCGCATTCATTTCCTCGTCACGCTCGCGGCCGCACTCGACATGATTCGACTCTGGACCTCCTGGGGCACTTCCGTCGGCTCAACCTATCTCCGCTTCTATCTCCACCGCGACACCATCGAGGTTCTGATCTTCTTCAGCGCCGCCCTCGCCCTGTTTGCCCTCAATCTCTTCAGCGCATTCCGAAGCGCAAGCGCACCCAAGCTTCCGCAACGATCGGCATAGCATCCAGATCGCGTGGACCCGTTGACTTCCTAGTCCACGTACCATTCCTCACCACGGTGTCATCCCGAATCCCGCGGTTTGTGCGGGGTGAGGGATCTGCTTTTCGCTTTTGGAGGCCGCTTGACCTAGGATCCTTCTGGTGGGAACGACGCAGAGGCTTGGAAAAATCGAACGAGACGAAGCGCAATGCCGCGGAACGCTATCCGCTACTCAGCGAAGAGTCGCACTCAGTGAGCGGGCGGCGGATCGGTCGGGCTCTCCGACCAATGACGCCACAATACGTAGGCAACCACTCCCATCGTGCCGATGACGATCAGTTTCCACACGAGGTGTTGAGTGTAACCCGACTTCACTCCAGCCTGTCCCTGCGCCGGCGTGGCGTCCGCGTCAGGCACTAGGGACACGTCGTAGGACTTGCCCGCTTCGATCGATAGCTGTTGGCCGTCGCGTTCGAGCAGCAGCGCCCCGCGATAAGCCGAAACCACTGCTTCCTTGGGACTCGTGATCGTCACTTGCCCGTAAGCGGGAAGGCCGTTCGCGGCTCGGATAGTTCCTTCGGGCGTGTCCAGCTCAAACTCCCGCGCCGTCAGAGACGAAAAGCCCACCGTGCCATGGAGCACGCTCGCCCGCAAAACGCTTCCGTCCTGGCTGAGGTTCGCGGCGCTCGCCGAAAGCAGATAGAGCTGGCCCGTTCCCACGCGCAAGCGGAGCGCGCCGCCAACCGAAGTATCAACGGAATCGCCTGCATACACCGTGGCTCCCGTCGACGCCAACGCAGTCCCGACATGCGCCAGGTCAGCAAGCGCAACAATCCCGAAAGGCGTGTCTTCCGCGGCTCGAATCGGCAGGGACAACATCCCGGACGAGATAAGCGCAACCAAAACGCAGCGGCCCGAAGTTCGCAACGAAGTTCGTAACGAAGATCGCAAGGCTTCCTCCGAGAGAACGAGACAAATGTAGGCCCACCGCAAAGCCGTGTCAATACCCTAAACCCGCAGTCTGGATGACACGCCGGGGAGTCCGCCGGCACTAGGTGTGCGAGGTGCCCGCGAGTTCCCGGACAATATCGCCCACAAACGCCTTGGCATCGCCGAAGAGCATCAGCGTTTGATTAAGGTAGTACAGGGGGTTGTCGATTCCCGCGAAGCCCGGGCTCATTCCGCGTTTGATCACCATCACCGTTCGCGCTTTGTCCACATCAATAATCGGCATTCCGTAGATCGGGCTGCTCGCATCGGTGCGCGCGGCGGGATTCGTCACGTCGTTAGCGCCGATCACCAGCGCCACGTCCGTTTGCGGCAGGTCCGAGTTGATGTCGTCCATATCGATCAGCCGGTCGTAGGGAATATCGGCTTCCGCCAACAACACGTTCATGTGTCCGGGCATGCGTCCCGCCACGGGATGGATTCCGAACTTGACGTCGATGCCGCGCTTCGTCAGCGCGTCAAAAAGCTCGCGCACTTTGTGCTGCGCTTGCGCCACTGCCATCCCGTAACCCGGGACGATCACCACTTTGTTCGCGCTCGCCAGGATCGCGGCTGCCTCTTCCGCGTTTGCGCTCCGAACCGTCTTTTCTTCGCCCGCGGCCTTGGCGGTCGCTTGCACCTTGCCGAACGCGCCGAACATCACGTTCGCGAAAGACCGGTTCATGGCCTTACACATGATCACAGACAGGATGAAGCCCGACGAGCCGTCCAGCGCGCCCGCGACTACCAGGATCTTGCTATTGAGCACGAAACCCAGCAGCGCCGCCGAAAGACCTGCGTACGAATTCAAAAGCGAAATCACCGTGGGCATGTCGGCCCCGCCAATCGGCGTCACCAGCAGAACACCGAAAATAAGAGCCACCCCGACCATCACCGGAAAAAGGTATGTGTACTCAGGGCGAATCACCAGGATCGCGGCGAGCACGATGGCCGTTGCCAGCACCGAGAGGCTCACCACGTTCTGCCCGCGATACGTGATCGGCCGCTGCGGCAGAATCTCCTGCAGTTTGCCTGCGGCGATCACGCTGCCCGTGAACGTCAGCGAGCCGATGATCACTTCCAGCCCAATTTCCGTCATGCCGAACTTGCTTACGTTAGGCGCCTGAACGTAATACTCGGCGATGCCGATCATCGTCGCCGACAGCGCGCCGAACGCGTGGCTCAGCGCCGTCCGCTGCGGCACCGCCGTCATGTGAACCATGCCCAGCGGAATGCCCACGCCCGCGCCCACAATCAGCGCAATGACGATCCACTTGTACTCCACCAGTTCCGGATTGAAGAGCGTGGCGCCCACCGCCAGCGCCGCACCAATCTCGCCCGCCAGGACGCCGTGCCCCGCCGTCTTTGGAGAACTCAGCCACTTGAGCGACAGCACGAACAGAACGGCGGCAACCAGGTAGGTGAAGTCGATGAGCTGCTCGGGAGAGAATCCGCTCATGATTTTTTGGATTTGCCCGTCTTGAACATGCGCAGCATTCGGTCGGTGATCAGGAAGCCGCCCACCATATTGCTGAACGAAGCCGCCACCGCGATTACACCAAGCACGGTAGAGAGCGTCGTCTCATGCTTGCCCGCAATAATAATCGACGCCACGACGACGATCGCGTCCAGCGCGTTCGTCAGCGACATCAGTGGTGTGTGCAGCAGCGGCGAGACGCGCTTGATGACCTCAAACCCGACGAACCCCGCCAGGATGAACACAAAAAGATTCGAGATGAAGTCCGAAGGCATTCGTTTCCTCCTACGTTTGTGCCGCCAGGGCCGGCATCGAGAAAAACTCGCGCACGCGCGGATTTACCACTTCGCCGCCCTGCGTCACGAGGGTACTGCGAACAATTTCGTCGCCCGCGTCGAGACGCAGTTTCCCATCCTTGACGATATACGTGAGAAACGAAGTGACGTTGCGCGCGTACATCTGGCTCGCGTCGTGCGGCACGGTGCTCGCCAGGTTCGACCAGCCGATGATCGTCACGCCGTGCGCCACCACCTTCTCGCCGATTTTCGTGAGTTCGCAATTTCCGCCGCGCTCCGACGCCAAATCCACGATCACCGAGCCCGGCGCCATCTTCGCCACCATGTCCGCTGTGACCAGGATCGGCGATTTCTTCCCCGGAATCACGGCCGCCGTGATCACCACATCGTTTTCCGCCACCACACGGCCGAGTAACTCGCGCTGCTGCCTATAAAACGATTCGTCCTGAGCGCGCGCGTAGCCTCCGGCGTCCTGCGCATCCTTGGCTTCGATCGGCAATTCGACGAACCGCCCGCCGAGGCTCTGCACCTGCTCCTTCGCGGCCGGACGCATGTCGTACGCGGACGTGACCGCGCCAAGCCGCCGCGCCGTCGCAATCGCCTGCAAGCCCGCAACGCCGGCCCCGATGATCAGAACGCGCCCCGGCGTAATCGTGCCCGCCGCGGTCGTCAGCATCGGAAAAATTCGCGGCAGCGTGTCCGCGGCAATCAGCACGGCCTTGTAGCCGCAAATCGTGCCCATCGACGAAAGCGCGTCCATGCTCTGCGCGCGCGTGCTGCGCGGCATCAGTTCGACGCTAAACGAAGTCACGCCTGCGCGAGCGATATCCTGAATCGTGTCGAGCGCGCCCAGCGGCCGCAGAAATCCGATCAGAATCTGGTCCCGGCGATACAGCGGAACGTCGGCTTTCCCGGTCTTGTCGTTCGAGCCGTAGCACAGAACTTGCACGATCACGTCGGCGGTGCGGAAAACCTCGGCGCGATCGCCCAGAATCTTCCCGCCCTTCGCCGCGTAGTCCGCGTCGGGGTACCCGGCCTCCATCCCCGCGTTCTTCTCCACAACGACGTCGAGGCCCGCCTTCTTGAGATTGGGAATCACGCTGGGAACCAGCGAGACGCGCCGCTCGCCCGGAAAGGTTTCTCGCGGTACACCGACAATCATTCGACGATTCCTCTTTCAATCAAGCACGACACAGGGCAAGTACGAGCACGCGGCGAGCCGCATCGCAATCGCGCGCGCACGCGCGAATTTCAAACCGGATATTCTAGCCGCAATCGCACAGAATTACATCGGGCAGCGGGGTTTTGTGTCAGCCCCGGACCTTTAGTCCGGGGAGCATGGCCTTCAGGCCATGCGGAAGGCGCGGCGCAAAAAAACCGGGCTTTAGCCCCTGTGACAGGCCGCGGCTTCAGCCGTGGCCCGGCTTCTGCTTTCACTCCTTTGTCAATTCCCTTTGACAATATGTGCAATCGCACGATAATCCCTCTCCTCATGTCGAGACCATCGCGCCATTCGATGCCAACCAGTATCCCCGCAGATTCGAGAATCTAGTTCGCGACCTCACGGACTGCGGGGGCCAAGGCCCTATTGCAATCCGAGCGCATGGCCAATTTGTTCATCGACGTTCTCCGATGCTATACGACCGCCGGAAAATTCACGGTCTACGAATTCGTGGTCATGCGCAATCACTTCCATGTGCTGCTGAAGGTCGATGCGGGCACAACCATTGAGAAAGCGGTCCAAATGATCAAGGGGAACTTTTCCTATCGTGCGAAGAAAGAACTGGGATTCAACGGCGAGATTTGGCAGAGAGGCTTCTCCGACGTTCGGATCACCGATGAAGCAAGTTTCTCGCGGCACGTCGAGTACATATTTGAGAATCCAGTGAAGGCAGGATATGCGCTTTCAGCGGAGGAGTATCCCTACTGTTCGGCCTACCTGCGGCGTCTAAAACGAGAGAAGGCCAAATCTTGAGCCGCCTCGGGCCGCGGCTGAAGCCGCAGCCTATCCCAGCGGCTAAAGCCCCGTACATTTTGCGCGGCTCGCGGCACGACTAAAGTCATGCCCTGACACGAAATCATTTACCTCAGGGGTTTTTGCCCACGCTCTGCGTTAGAATGTTTCAGCCTTCGAGGGGCCGCATGATTCATCGCTTCGTCTTTCACAATGACCGGGTCCTGCCCATCGACGAGGTGCGGCTCTCGCCGGGCCAGGCCGGCCTGCTGAGCGGCTGGGGCCTGTTCACCACAGTCCGCATTACACAAGGGATTCCCTTTGCCTTCGAGCGCCACTGGAAGCGCCTCGTCCGCGATGCCGAGCGCACCCATTGCCCGTTTCCGTTCCGGCCCGAAGCGGTCCAAGCGCAATTAAGCGAAGTCCTTCGCGCCAACAACGTTGTCGAAGGCTGCGCGCGAGTTTATGCCATTTACAATCAAGTCGGCTTCTGGCGCAGCGACGAAAATTTCCCGAAAGTGGATTTGATTCTCTATTCCGCGGATTTGCCGTCGTACCGCGAACCCGCGCGCCTCGCTCTGCGCGAGCAAGGACGCCACGCCGCTTCGCCGCTCGCCGGCGTGAAAGTCACTTCGTGGCTCAACAACGTCTGGAATCTCTACGAGGCGCAGCAGGCCGGTTGCGACGAAGTGGTGCTCCTCAACGAACGCGGCGAAGTGGCCGAGTGCACCGCCGCGAACATTTTCTGCGCGCGCAATGGCCGCGTCGCCACGCCGCCGCTCGACTCGGGATGCCTGGAAGGGATTACGCGCGGCGTGCTACTCGAGATTGGCGCGGCATCAGGCGTGCCCGTGGAAGAGCGCACCCTCCGGCCCGACGACCTGTATGCCGCCGACGAGGTTTTCATCTCGTCCACGAATCGCAGCATGATCGCCGTCGGCGAAATCAACGGCCGCAAGATCGCGTCCGCGCCCGGTCCCATAGTCGCGCACCTGGAGAAGGCGTTCGCAGCCTTCGTCCGCGAATACGTCGACGCCCACGCCGCCGCCCTTCGCAAATCATAATGCTCAGTCTGGACGACAAACGATGGGAGAAGCTCGAGGGAGGGTATCGCACGCCGTTTGACCCGCGGCCTCTACTGTCAAGACTGGATACCCACAAAGGCATGAAGGCTGTGTGGCATGATTTATGGGAAGAACTGCACCATCAGGGAGACGTGGGCGAGGCGTCGTATGCTGCCGTTCCACATCTGGTGCGAATTTATCGCAAGCGTGGCGCGATTGACTGGAACACCTATGCAATCGTTGCTGTCATCGAGTTGGCTCGTGACGACGGGAAAAATCCTGAAGTGCCGAAGTGGCTGGCGAAGGATTATTTCCAAGCGATTAGAGACCTCGCCGAGGTTGGTGCAGTTCAGGTCTTGAAAACTAAGGACCCCGAAGAAATTCGGGCAATACTTAGCATTCTTGCTATATCCGCGGGCGCCCGAACCCATGCAAAGTTTCTTCTAAATTATTCCGCCGAAGAATTGCTGGAGATAACTCAGCGCTCTCGCCTTTTTGGGTAGAATGGAAGGGTTGGAGGGAGGTCCCTATGAGCGATCTAGCCAACAAGACCTGCGTCCCGTGCAAAGGGGGAGTTCCTCCGCTCGCAGGCGCCGAACTCGAAGCCCTCGCGAAGCAAGTGCCGCAATGGAAGGTAGTCAACGGTCATCACATCACGCGCGCCTTCACGTTCCCCGATTTCAAGCAGGCACTCGCCTTCGTGAACAAAGTGGGCGGCATCGCCGAAGAGCAGGGACATCACCCCGATATTTTGCTCTCGTGGGGCAAAGCCGAAGTGACCACCTGGACCCACAAAATCAACGGCCTAACCGAAAGCGATTTCATCCTCGCCGCCAAAATCGACAAACTGGCCTAGAACGACTCACCAATCACGAGTCACTAATCACCACTCACGGCTCATCGTCGCCCTCCGCTTCGTCAACAGGCGCGATCACGGCCGCAAGATTGATCGGAGCCAGCTTCGCATTTCGCAGTTGCTCGTTCAGTGCGGCGATATCCTTCGATTTCACCTCTTCCCAATTCTTCGCCAGCTCCGCCGCCGAACTTTGCACGCTCGCGAATGCCTGCTGAGCGGGCTCGGTCGGCGGAGTGTCGGCGCTATCGACGAACGCGAGCAACTGCCCGAATTGCCCGTTCAGCCTGGCGAAGCTAGGTTGCGCCGCCGCCTGCGGCCCGAACCGCTGCGCCGATCCTTCGAAGCCCGCCACTTTCTTGTCGAGCGCGGCAATCGCGTCCGCAAGCGCACCCGCCGGCGCCCGCGCAGCAAGCTCCTTCAACTGCGCCCGCACGGCGCGAACCTGCTCGAGCGACGCGAAACTCGAATTCATCCCATCGCAAATCTTCGTCGCAAGCTGGAACTGCTCCGCAAGGCCGTCCGCCGGAGTCGCGACGCGCGGATCCATCTTCACCTCGAATTTTTGCGTGATGGGTTGGCCGCCCGCTTCCAGCCTCACCGTATAGGTCCCGGGCAGAATCGACACCCCCAGCGGATACCGCGGCGTGTCGTGCGGAATCGCCGAAATCGGATAATCGTGAAATACCGAGCCCGGCGGAGGTGTGCGCAGGTCCCACACGAACCGGTGCATTCCCGCTTCCGCCGAAAGAATTTGGGGAGGCCGAATCCAGTACAACGGTACGTTCACTTCCTTGGCGAGCTGCTCCCAAGTCACTTCCGGCTTGTCCGTGCTCGCAAAACTGCGCACGATCTTTCCACTCGAATCCATAACCGTAAGCTTCACGGCCGCCGTCGAATTCGCCTTCAGGTAGTAGTCGAAAATCGCGCCATCGGGCGGATTCTTCCCCGCGGGCACTTCCGGCGGCAACGGCGTGTCCGGATGGATATCGCGCCGAACGCGATACGCATTCGCAGGCTTGAACAGCACCGTATCCGAGTTCGCAAGATCGCGATCGATCTGCCGCAACGGCGTGATGTCGTCCAGAATCCAGAACGAGCGCCCATGCGTCCCCACCACAACATCGTCGCCGTGGATCACCAGGTCGCGCATCGACGTCGCCGGCAAATTCAACTGCAACGACTGCCACGAATCGCCGTCGTTGAACGAAACCCATATTGCGAGCTCGGTTCCTGCGAATAGCAACCCTTTGCGAACAGGATCTTCGCGTACCGTGTTGACGGCTGCATTGTCGGGCAAGCCGCTGGTAATCTTCTGCCACGTTTTCCCGCCGTCGTGCGTCGCGTAAATGTATGCATGCAGATCATCCACGCGAAACCGATTCACAGCCGCGTACACGGTGCCCGTGTCGAAGTGCGAAGCGTCGAGCTGCGCCACTTTGCTCCATGGCGTCAGATCGGGAGGCGTCACGTTCGCCCAATTCTTCCCGCCGTCGCGCGTCACCCAGATCAGGCCGTCATCCGTCCCCGCCCACAGCACGTTCGCGTCGAGCGGCGACGGCGCCAACGAATAGATCACGCCGCGATGCGTGCCTTCGTCGCCCTTGCCTTTGGCGAGCGCGCCCAGGTTGGGCGGAGAGACGAATTCCGGCCGCGCCAGGTCCGGACTGATCACGTCCCAGCTATGCCCGCCGTTCGTGGTCTTGAAAACCACGCTCGAGCCGAGATAAAGAACGTGCGGATCGGCCTGTGAAAAAATCAGCGGCGCCGTTCGCACGAACCGGTATTGGCCCGTGCGAATCACCACTGGCGACACATCCTGTGTCTGCCCAGTCACCGTATCGAAGCGAGTGCCTTTGCCTCCGAAGATATAATTCGGATGCAGCGGATCGGGCGCCACATAACCGTATTCTTCGGTTCCCACCGGATTCCAATCGTGAAACGTGATCTCTCCCCAGTTGCTGCGGCTCGTCGTGCCCGCCGAGCCGCTTTCCTGCTGCGCGCCGTAGACCCAATAGGGAAACTGATTGTCCGTGATTACGTGGAAAAACTGCGCGGTCGGCTGGTTGTACCACGAGCTCCACGTCTCGCCGCCATTGACGCTGATCGTCGCGCCCTGATCCACGCCGAGCAAAATAATTTTCGGATTGTCCGGATTGATCCACACCGTGTGATAGTCGTCGCCGCCTGGCGCGCCCTTGATGGCCGTGAACGTTTTCCCCGCATCCGTCGACCGGTACAGCGACGTATTGACGACGTAGATTTTGTCTTTATTGTCCGGCGCGACGCGCACCCACGCGAAGTCGTCGCCGCGTCCCCACACGCGCCCCTCATCGTTCACGCGTTCCCAGCTTTCCCCGGCATCGTCGGAGCGGTAGATACCCCCAAGCCGCCCGGCATCCACATTCGCATAGATTCGATTCCCGTCATTCGGCGCGACGCCGATGCCGATTCGCCCGAGCCCCTGCTCATTCGTCGGCAATCCTTTCGTCAAAGGCTTCCACGTGTCTCCGCCGTCCGTCGATTTGAAAAGTCCGCCGGTGTGACCTTCGAGCGAACCTTCCCAGGGCACCTGCCTCGCGGACCACAGATCCGCATAGACAATCTGTGAATTCGACGGATCGAACGCCAGGTCCATCGCGCCCGTGTTCTCATCCTTGTAGAGAATCTTCTTCCAAGTTTCCCCGCCATCGGTCGAACGAAACACGCCGCGCTCCTCGTTCGCGCCGTAGGGGTGCCCAAGCACCGCCACGAAAACGCGATTCGGATCGTGCGGGTCCACCAGAATCCTCGGTATCTGCTGGCCATCGCGCAATCCCAGGTGCTTCCACGTCTTTCCGGCGTCCGTCGATTTATAAATTCCGTCGCCCACCGAAAGGTCCGGCCGCTGCAATCCTTCGCCGCTCCCCACATAAATAATGTTCGGATTCGATAGCGCCACCGCGATCGAGCCCACTGATTGTGTCGGCTGCCCGTCAAAAATGGGATTCCACGTCAGGCCGTAGTCGGTGCTCCTCCACACTCCGCCATTCACCTGCGCCATATAGAAAAGGTTGGGCTCGCCGGGCACACCCGTCGCGGCCACCGTTCGTCCGCCGCGGAATGGCCCAATGCACCTCCATCGCATGTCTTGATAAAGTTGCGGACTGAACTGCTGCGCAACGGCCAACGAAGTCACCGCAAGCGAAACAGCCAGGCCCGCAACCACCGCAAATGATTTCACTTTGAAAATTCTTCGCAAGAATTGCATGCACGCCCCCATTCCGGTCTAACACCGCCGAGGTTATACCAATCAGCGCACGGTCGCAAATTGGGCCAGAGCGCGGCACACGCAAACAACATACGGCTATAATGACTACGACCTCGGACGGAAGCAGCTCTGAAGGAATGCAGCTAAATCCGAAGGGTGGGATGAATGAGCAGGTTGACGGAAGCCACTTTGCGTTCAGATATTTCAGCCATGAGGGACGCCATTGCGTCCGGGGACAATCTGAACGAGTTCGATGGCGGAAACACGCCACTTCTTTGGGCGATCTTCGGTGGTGATATCGATGCAGTCCGGTTGCTGTTGGAAAGCGGAGCAGATCCCAATGCACGCCGCAACCCCAGCGACTCGCCCTTGTGGCATGCCGAAGATGACTTCGGATTTACAGAGATTGCAGAACTGCTGAAATCTTACGGCGCGAAGAAGTAACCCGAGCATGTTCAAGCGCAAGAACATCAACGAAACCCGCGAAATCACCGACAAGGGATTCCGCGACAGCGTTTTTTTCGAGCCTTACAAGCGAATCGCCCATCGCGGCGAGTACGCCTGGTGGCGGCTCCGCGGCTCACCCGGACCCAAAGTGCCGCACATCGTGAAGCAGCGTGCGCTGGCCGAATTTGCAGAGCGCTTCGATCTCGAAGTGATGGTGGAAACGGGCACAAACCTCGGCCACATGGTCAACGCGCAGAAGGACCGCTTCCGCGAAATCTATTCGATCGAACTCGATAAGTGGCTCGCCGCTCGCGCGAAGCGCAAATTCGCCCACCGCTCCAACATTCACCTCTACCAAGGCGACAGCGGCACCGTCCTGCCGACGATCATTCCGCTAATCAAGGAGCCCGCGCTCTTCTGGCTCGACGCGCATTGGGGCGACATCGACGCTCCCATCAAGCAGGAACTCGAGTGCATCTACCGCCATCCCGTCCGTGACCATGTGATGCTCATCGACGACGCTCGCTATTTCGACGGCCACGGCGACTACTTCTCGATCGACGAATTGCGCGACCACGCCGCCCGCGAATACCCCGGCAGCGTCGTCGAAGTGAAAGACGACATCATCCGAATCTACAAGCCCCTAGCCAAATCGAAGTAGCAGGCGTTCGCCTTGACTTTGTAGCGCCGCCCTTCAGGGCGGCAGCTTTTCACCAGGGCCTCCCGGCAAGATTTGGAGTAGCCGTCTCCGTGTCCTCCCGATTTTCTCCGTGTCCTCTGTGGTTTGCCTTTGCCGTCGTTTTCGCCGTATCTGTGTTCATCTGTGGTTTCACGGTTTTGCCGTTGTTTCTGCCTTTGCCATTTCAAATTTCAAATCCGCCTCATTTCCCGCCGAGCGCAGTGAGCAGCGCCGCCCCATCCGGACTCCCCAGTCCCGTGCAAGCATCCCACCCCGGACCCGCCGAATAACCTCCATTGCTTCCCGAAGTGATGTCGTGAAACGTCGGATCCACCTTCGCCGAGTACAACAGCGCATTCACATATCCCACGTTCGCCCCCAACGATTGATTGATCAGCGCGAACAGCCCCGCCCACAGCGGCGCGACTGCGCTCGTCCCGCCGATCACCGATTGCTCGCCATCGACCAACACGCTGTAACCCGTCTCCGGATCGGCGTCCCCCGCAACATCAGGCACCCCTCGGCCCACAAATCCGTTCGGAGCCTTCGGCACATTCGCGCTCTGCTGATAACTCGGCAGCGCGAACACTTCGCTGATACCGCCTCCCGTGGCTCCCTCATTCGCCGAAAGTTCATTCCACGCCTGCTCGCTGCCGATCGTGCTGCCGGAAATCGTCAGCTTCGTTCCCCCGCAACCAACCACATACGGGCTCGCCGCCGGAAAATCCACAGTAAGAGTCCCACTCGCGCCTCCATCCGACGCGCCGTCGTCGCCCGACGCCGCCAAAACCGTCACGCCCATCGTCGCACCGTCCTCGCACGCGGAGTTCAGCGCGTCGCGCGACTGCGCGGTCCACGAATTTTCCGGCCCGCCCCAGCTGATCGAAATAATCGACGGCTTCAGCGTCGCGTCATGCACCGCCGTGGTCACGGCGTCGATAAATCCCTGATCCGTGTTCGGCGCGAAATACACGGCGATCTGCGCCGCCGGAGCCACTGCGCCGGACACTTCGATATCGAGCTCGACCTCGCCATCAGGTCCGCTCGCATCGCCTGTGGGTGAATTCGTCGCGCCGTCCACCGACACCGCAGTCACCTTCGGCGCCGAAATTCCGAGGCCGCTGAAAAATGAGCTGAGATCGGCCGCGGTGTAGCCGCCGCCCAGCTCGATGATCCCGATGGTTTGGCCCGTGCCGTTCGCGCCCGACGGAAAGCTGTATGCCTTCGCCACCTGAAGTGGCGAGTACGAAGGGTCCGCTACCTTTTTGTGTTTTTTTTTGCGCAGCCGGAAATGCGTTTCCGCCTGTGGGCGATTGTCGAGCCCGAAAACGCCCTCAATAATTCCGTCCAAATCGCGCGGAATCGTCAGGCTCCCCGTCCGGCAGCGGAACGTGCCGGAAGCGTGCTCGTAGCTCCGCAGGTTTGCGCCAAAGGCGTCGTTCAACGCCTTCACGCTCCCGGCCAATTTCAAAGTCCTGGCCGCGCGATCCTCACTCACCACCTGCAATCCGTATTCCGCGGCGAACGCGCGAACTTTTTCCACGTCGGCCGCCGATGCGCCATGCGCGCGCGCAAACTCTTCGCGTGTCAGATATTTTCGCTCGCGCGGCAGCCGAGTGCCCATTTTCTCGATCGACGGAAATTCGCCGGGCTTCGATCCTCGCCTCAAAAGAACCGTCACTTCCACCCGCTGATTCGGATCAGCCGGTCCAACGTCCTGCCCGCCCGGCAACGCCGCCCGCGCGCTTCCTTTCAGCTCCACCCGATCCTGTTGCTTTGCCATCGAATGCCTCCCCAACGCTCAAACGTGCAAAGGCCGGGTCCCAAAATTATATTCCCAATCGCCGCGAGCCTCCGCACTAATGCGGATCACTCAGCCGTTGCCACTTAGCCGCGGACCGCAGCCGCAGGCTGCTTTGGGAGTGCGGTAGCTCTTGCCCTGAGCGAAGTCGAAGGGTGCTACCGCTTTCTCTTCGCCAAAGCCTGCCCGCCGCATTGGATTTTGGGAGGGCTTGCTTCGGCGCTTCTATGTTAGACACCTCGCGTCCGCGCGGAGCAGCTCCGCCATTGTTGGCTTTCTCTGAAATCTGAAATTTCTAACGGCTCTGCTGACTTCCCCGGTCCGCGCGCATCGCCTTGTCACCCCGAATCCCCGCGGTTTGTGCGGGGTGAGGGATCTGCTTTTCGCTTTTGGAGGCCCGGCCCCGCATTCATGCGGTGAGTTGCGCCTTTCTCTGAAATCTGAAATTTCCAATTTGAAATC
Source organism: uncultured Acidobacteriota bacterium (assembly GCA_963737205.1). GTDB lineage: Bacteria > Acidobacteriota > Terriglobia > Acidiferrales > UBA7541 > Palsa-295. The sequence goes on from CAVTRV010000002.1 coordinate 1,136,921, forward strand.
GTCTGAAGCGTATACTCCGGCAGAAGCATCCTAGAGTCGGCCTCGCAACCGGAGGTGAACCCCCAATGATGACCGACGCACAAACTACAATCGATCCATCCGCCGGCCCCGGCAATCGCTGGCTGACGACCGCCGCGTCGCTTACCGTAGGCGCAGCATTCTTCGCCTTGTGGTTTTGGCTTATCCCGCGATGGCTCGGCTTCAGCGTCGAGATCGCGGGAGCAGCCCGTTGGCGCTGGCTCGCCGCGATTCCGTCAGTGCTCGGATTCGCCGTGGCTCTGCGCTGCATTTGGGATTTCGGCTGGACGGGACGCGGCACACCCGCAGTCTTCGCTCCCCCGCAACGACTCGTCGTCGTGGGTTTCTACCGCTACGTGCGCAATCCCATGTATGTGGGCTTCGCCGCCGGCTGGATTGGCCTGTGGATTGTCTTCGGGCGCTATAACCCAGTAGCGATCGCCGCCGTTGCCGCTATCGCTCTGGGAGTTGATCTGTTCGTAATGTTCTACGAAGAGCCCACGCTGCGCGGAAAATTCGGCGCAGACTACGAAGAATATTGCCGCAACGTGCGTCGGTGGTTGCCGCGCACGCGACCCTGGAACCAGCCACGATAGTCTGTGTGGCAACTCGGTCTTGTGTCAGCCTTTTGCTTCATCTGTGTTTATCTGTGTTCATCTGTGGTTCCAAGGTTTCACGGCCGGTCCCGAGCGGGACCCCTCAGTCGAGTGTCCAGTCGCAGTCGCAGCCGCCGACGAATTCCTTCGATCGCTACCTGGAACTAGGCGAAGCAGCCCTTCGCCAGGGCAGCTACGCTCAAGCCAAAGCCTACTTCGAACAAGCCGAACGCTCGCCGGGCGCCGACGCCGCGGAAGTCAACGCAGGCATCGCGCTGGCGGAGCTGCAACTCGGCCACTATGAGGCTGCCCGCCAGCGCGAGACGAAAGTGCTCGACCTTGCCTCAAACGCTCGCGAGCGCGCCGAAGCGCACAGCCTGATCGGCACCGCGTGGCTTCGCGAATCGTTCGAGAATCCGCCCGACGCCGAAAAACTCCGCGCCGCCGAAAAAGAGTTTCAGCAGGCCGTGGCTCTCGATCCGGTCTTCGACCACGCTTACTTCGATCTGGGCACCGTCTTGTCGCAGGAAGGCCGCGAAGACGACGCAGCCTCGGCCTACAAAAAATCAATCGAAGCCGCCGGCAAAAATCCTGCATCCGCCCTCGGCCTGCCCCTCACTCGGCAGCGCCTCGCGCCGGAATTCACCGCCGCCCGCATCGACGGCCAGCCAATTTCCTTCGCCTCGCTCCGCGGACGGTTCGTGCTCCTCGATTACTGGGCTACGTGGTGCGCGCCATGCATTCACGCGCTGCCGCTCATTCGCCAGCTCGCAAAATATTTCCCGCCGAACCAGTTCGTCGTAATCAGCATCGACGAGGACTCCGACCAAGTCCCGTGGACGAGCTTCGTCTCGCAGCACCAAATGGACTGGACTCAAGTCTGGGACAACAACTCCGACATCTATCACGCGTTCGGCCTGTCCACGGGCCCCGAATTGAGCATCCCGCGCTACGTCTTCCTCGATCCCGACGGTTTCATCCTCCACATCTACCACGGCACCGATCACCTCGGCACAATGGCCGGCCAAATCGCCCGAACCGTCTCGCACCTCCCCGAACCCGCCCCGCCTCGCGACCCGCCAACACTTTGGCGCCCCACTGATTACGGGTTGAAGTGAGCGCGGCTGAGGAGATCATGGAAGCGAGGGGCATTGCGGAGGGGGTCGCACACCGGATCGACTTTGATGCTGATGAGCGCGTTGGTCCGCAGGGCATAAGCTTTTTCCAGGACGGCGATGGCGTCGTCATTTCTATGCATTCCCAGATAACTCTCTGAGAGCACCCATGATTCAGTGGGGAGAGAATTCGGCTCGGACGGATGACGCTTGAGCTCCGCTTCGAATTTGGCGAATGCGCGCTGCGCTTCCGGCTGGCGGCCCCATCGGCCATAAACGTAGGTCTGGGTAGCAAAAAAGGCAAGCGGACTTGCGGCCTTCAATCTTACCCCGTCGGACGACTCGAGCAGCGCGGCCGCGTCGGCGAAGTGGCCCTCCGCAACATACGCGTTGATGATGAGCCCGGTACGCGGAAAGTCCGGTTCCATTTCGCGCACGGCGCGAAACTGTTCGATGGCGCGGTCGTACTGTCGCGAATAGTAGAGTATGACGGCGTGGTCGGTGACGATGATCAGCGATAGGGGATCGAGCTGGCGCGCGCGTTCGCTTTCCGCAAAGGCTTCCTCAAAGCGGCCCTGGAAGGCGAGACACTCTGCGTACCACTGATGGCCAGTCGCGTAACCGGGGTCGAGCTGGATGGCGCGGCGAAATTCTTTTTCGGCGGTCTGCCAATCGTAATCGTACTGCTCGGCAATGAGGGCGAGCGAAGCGTGGCCCTCGGCGAGAGTGTCGTCGATTTGCAAAGCTTTCAGAGCAGCAGCCCGCGCCTTGGGCATGAAATCCTTTGCAGGGACGTAGTTCCAGGTGCTGAGCAGCGCGAACGTATCAGCGAGGCCGGCGTAGGCGGCGGCGTAGTTGGGATCCTTGTCGATGGCTTGCTGGAAGTAGTCGGCGGCCTGATGCAAACCGGCGACCGTGCGCTTGTTCCAGAAGAAGCGGCCTTTCAAGTAGAGGTCGTAAGCTTCGTAGGAGGCGGGCGGCGTTATGGCTGGCCGGTTCGCAGCACTGCTGGCGGTTGCGCTGCTGCCGTTCCTGCTGCCGCCGCGCGTGTCTCCCAGCGTGAGTTGAATCTCGTCGGCGATTTCCTGCGCGATCTCCTGCTGCACGCCGAGCAAACCGCTTAGCTCGCGATCATATTGACGCGACCACAAGTGCGTCTGGTCCTTCACCTGGATTAATTGAGCCGAGACGCGGACGGTATTGGCGTCGCGGCGAACGCTTCCTTCGATGACATATTCGACGCCGAGTTCACGGCCGACCTGGTCGAGTGGCGTGGGGTTCTGTTTGTAATGCATAACCGAAGTTCGCGCGATGACGCCCATGCGTTGGGGGTCGATGCGTCCGAGCTGCGAGATCATCTCCTCGGTCAAGCCGTCGCTGAAATATTCCTGGTTTGCATCGCCGGTGAGATTGTCGAACGGCAAAACCGCGATCATCAGGCGGCCACCCGTCTGCCCCGCAACAACGTGCTTCCGTGACCATACCCAAAGCCCAGCGATCCCCAGCAAAATGGTCGCTGCTACACCTGCCGTTACGGGCCACAGCCACCGCCGTTTTGGGCCACGGATTCGAGGCAACGCTGAAACGCGCCTCGGGGAGGGCTGGGCGGACGCAATATCTGAGCTTGTCGGTAGCTCGCTCGGTTGTTCCGTAGTCAAAGGGGCGGCAGACGCGCGCTCCACCGGCACGATCATCCGGTAACCAGTCTTTGGAACCGTCTCGATGTAGCGAGGCGCATCGGCTGAATCGCTCAGGACGGCTCGCAGTTCCTTTACCGCCGAATTCAGCCCTTGCTCAAAGTCAATGAACGTGTCTGCCGACCAAAGAAGCTGCCGCAGTTCCTCGCGCGTGGCCACGTCTCCTTGTCGCTCGAGCAGCACCTCGAGAACGTGCCTGGATTGCGGCCGAAGCTTCAGCTTCATGCCATTCTTATAGAGCTGTTGCGTCCCCGTGCGGAGTTCGTAGGGACCAAATCGATAGACGATAGCCTGGGCGCGCATACAAACTAGAGGGGGGGACAGCCCCTTATTGTGAGGTATTTAATTCACTGCGGCAAGATAAACTTTATGTAATGAGTGCTTTGGACCTACAGGTTAATTGAAGCTTTTCCCTATCTCACCTCCATTGACGTCATGCCCCGAATTTGCGAGTACTACCTGGATATCGGCATCTCCCCGTGCCGTTTCACGAGACTCAGAACACGGCCCACAGGCCAAGGAAGTCGAAAATGGTTCACCCTCCCGAGGGAGCCTCTCGCATCAGTTATCGGTTTGTGTGGCCGCTCCAGAAATCTCCAGTTCGTCGGGGAAAGAAATGAACATACCCATCGGAAAGACCATCTTGAGAAGTAGAGCCCTTGTTCTCACGCTCATTTTGTTTGCGATTTGCGCTCCGATCGCCTCCGCGCAGACGTCCACTTGGAGCGGTGCCAACGGGAATTGGAGCCAACCAGGTAACTGGACGGGCGGCGTTCCCCTCAGCACCAGCAACGTCGTGATTGGCGGATCCACGGACCCTTTCGGAAGCCCGCTGCTGGACGTGAGCGCCACCGTCAACGATCTGAATCTGGGCATGCAGAGCTCTATTACCCTCACGACGTTTACTGGCCTGACCGTAAACGGCACGGCGACACTCGTCGGCGACACCAATGTGAACGAGGGAACGCTGACGCTGAATGGCGCTGCAACTAACTTCAACACGATGAATCTCAGCACGCAGACCATCACGTTCAATGGACACACGGTTACTCTCGGCGAAGGCTTCGTTAACGGAACAGGCACTCTCAATAACGCCGCCACGATACAAGGCGCAGGCAACATCAGCGTCGCCGTCAGCAACATTTTTGGAACCATCCAAGCGACTGACGCTAACAATCCCCTAATACTCTCCGGCAACGTCATCAACGGGAACATCATTCAGGGAACCGGCGGCACGATCGCTTTGAACGGCGGCACGATCACCGGGGGCATTCTTGAAGGCGGTTTCAGCTCGAACGGCGGCACGATCGGCTCTGCTCAGTTAGGAGCACCGTTCACAATTACCTCACCCGGAGGTCAGTTCTTCCTGGAGGCCGGCTCCACATTGTCACTTCAGGATACGGTCTTTAACTCCGGGGGAGTCACGCTGGGTGGCGGTTCCACGCTAAATGGCGGTGGCACGGCTACTCTGATCACCAGTCAGATTGCCAACGCTCTGCCCGTCAGTGGAAACGGAGCCACTCTTGTCGCGATGAACGTCAACAACGCCGGCGGCACGCTGCTTGGCTCCGGTGCGGGAGGACTCACACTGAATGGAGTATTGGTCACTGGCGGTGCCCTCGAGGGTCAGTTTACGACGCTCAACGGAACCGCTGTCAACAATGCCGAGTTGGGAAGCACATTTTCTTTCAGCCTCACGGACGGCTCGACGTTGGCAATTCAGGGCAAGGTTACAACCGGCGCAGCGGTGACGCTGGGAAATGGCGTCACGTTAAACGGCAATGGCACCGGGACGCTGACCAACTTCACGACCATAACTGGCAATGGAGCCACGCTGACCGGCATGAACCTCAACAACGTCGGAACGATAACTGGCCTCGGCGCTGGTATCACGTTGAACGGCGTCTCGCTGGACGGCGGTGGTATCGGCGGCGGTATTCTCGACGGCCTGTTTACGCCGCTGAACGGAACCACAATCGCCAATTCTCAGCTAGGAAGCGCGGGAAATTCCTTTGCGGTCCCAGACGGCTCTACAGTGGCTCTTCAGGGGCAGATTCTAGTCGGGAACCTTTTGTCGCTGGGCAGCGGTACCACGTTCAACGGCGGCGGGGAAACTATGCTGCTGAATCTCAGCGGCTCTCCTATAACTGGAAATGGCGCTACGCTCATCGGGATGAGCATCAACGACAGCGGCCTCGGCGCAACCCTGACTGGCGCTGGTGCGGGACTCACGCTCAACGCGGTAGGGGTGACCGGCGGTTTTCTCTCTGGCCAGTTTACGACCCTGAATGGCACCACAATCAGCAATGCCACTTTGGATTCTTTCAACCTTACCGCTGGCTCGACGCTCGCGCTTGAGGGAGCGATCACCCAAACCGGATCGTTCACGAATGCTGGCACGCTTCTGATCGACAAAGGCGCGACAATCAACAATCCCGGCACTACCAGCTACGTTCAGACCGCTGGCCAGACGATTGTAGACGGAACGATCGGCATCGGTAGTCCGGCAGTGCAACTCCAAGGCGGCGTTCTTTCGGGCACGGGCGCTGTCAACAGTGGCTTGGTAAATATCGGAGGAATTGTTCAGCCTGGAGATGCGGGCGCTCCGGGGACTCTCTTTGTGACATCTTACGAACAGCAATCGGGCGCGATATTCGATGAGCTTATCGGCTCATCCGGCAACGGCGAGCTTTTCGCGGGCGCCGGAAGCATCGCGCTCGATCCGGGGGCCCTCCTCGATATCGATCTGCTGAACGGCTTCACTCCCACCGACGGAGAAACGTTCGACATCATGTTTGCGACTCAGATGTCGGGCGCGTTCGCCAACGCGCCTACCACCGGATTCCAGTTGGACGGCTTCAACTGGACGATTGCCTATAACGCCGACGAGATCGTTCTTGATGCTGTGTCCGCAGTCAACGGCGGCGGTGGCGGCAATGGCGGTGGCGGCACGACCGCGCCGGAGCCTTCGAGCTTCCTCCTCTTGCTGAGCGGAGTTCTGGCGCTCTTTGCTGGCCTGAATTGGCGAAATCGCGTTCGGGCTGCCTGGTGACGCAGTAATGAGCCACCGGGCTCGTGGATTCGCTTGTCATCCCATTTCCTCGTAGGCGCAATCTTTGTGGGTCGTGGCTTCGCGGTTTGTGCGTCCGCCGGTTCTTTGGCGGAAGCCACGACATAATGCCGTAGAATCACGTCCACGGCTTTCGCGGTTTGCGCGCCGCCAGTCGTTTTGGCCGAAGCCGCTGAAGTCCCGACTCCGGAGTTACCGTACCATGAGAAAAATCATTCTCGCCGCCATCATTCTGCTGGTTACGCTTCCGGCGAATGCATCCGATCTCCAAAAGAGGCTCGAAGAACTCGCCGCGTCGCACCAAGGCAGCGTCGCGCTGTACGCAAAGAACCTGACCACCGCCGAATCCGTCTCCCTCGATGCGGACCGCCCGGTGCAGACAGCTTCCGTCATCAAGCTTTCTCTCATGCTGCAGGCGTTCGAGCAGGTCAAATCGGGAAAGTTGAAGCTCTCTGCGCCGATTGTTCTCACCAAGGATAATCAAGTCGGCGGCTCCGGCATCCTCAACCTGATGGACCCCGGGCTCACACTCACGCTCAAGGACGCCATCACCCTGATGATCACCCTCAGCGACAACACCGCCACGAACATGGTGATTGACGCCGTCGGACTTCGCCCCACCAACGAAATGCTCGCGCGCATGGGCCTCAAGAACACCTATTTCTATAAAAAAGTATTCAAGCCCGCGGAAGGTCCCATGCCGCCCGATCAAAAACAGTTTGGTTTGGGCAAGACCACGGCGAAGGAGATGGCAGAGTTGATCGAGAGCATCTATCGCTGCGATCTTGGCGACCGCTCGCTCTGCCTTCAGATGATCACGATGATGCGCAACCAGCAGGACCACGGCATGGTGCCGCGCTACCTCACCACAACCGATAGCACCGAAGACCTTTCGCCCATCGCCGACAAAGTCGGCGCTCTCGACGACGTCCGCAACGACGTCGCGCTCGTCTACACGAAGCGCGGTCCCATCGTCATCTCCGTTTTCACCTACAACAACGCCGACAAATCGTGGACCCCCGAAAACAAAGCCGAAATCCTGATCGGCCGCATGGCCCAAACCATCGTCGACGCCTGGTCCCCCGACGGCCTCTCACCAAAAGTCACAGATCCAATCGCGCCGCCGCGCGCCCCCTAGCATTTTGTACCCCCCATTTTTGACTATTAGAACCTCCCTCGACTGAGCGTTTTCATAAAGTTACGGTGGTTTCTAATCGCGTTTTCGTTATTAGAATTTCGACGGATTTTGGCTTCAGGGGCTAAAGCCCCTGAGGGAGGCCGCTGTTGCGGCGGGGCTGAAGCCCCGCCCTTCCACCCCGGCCGGGATGCAGAGCTTGCCCGGTTCATAGGAAGCGGCCGTTCCAGGTGGGGAGGTTTGGCGGCGGAGTTGGGCTGCCTACTATCGTTCTGGGTTCTGAATGTGTCGGTCCCGAATTTGTCGGGACGGGTTCCGGGTCATTCGGGACGTCGAGAATTTCCGGGTCTCTTTGTTGGGGCTGAGCCCGGTCCGGCGGGGAATTTGGGGGGCGATTTGTGGTGATCGCGTATTCGACTCGGGTGGGCGGCTCGACCCAGCGATTGTCGTCGGTGAGGCAACTGTAGGCTCGGATTGCGTTGATGACGGCTTGGGCGGTGACTTTGCCTGGGCCGCTTTCGAGGATGCGGTCGAGCATGTAGCGGCGGTTTTCGCGGCGTCGTTCGACGAGGCCGAGGGCCCGGGCGTGGCGGTCGATGGAGCGGCAGTCTCGAATGTCGTACTGTTTGGCGAGGTAGTAGACGTCGCGCCAGTGGATAAATTCTTCCTCGATCTCTTCGCGGTCGGGATGGTGGCATACGACGCATTTGCGCTGGTGGCGATCTTCTACGGGAAGCATGGTTAAATCCTCCTTTTGTGTGGTGCTATGTTCTGCAGGTTCTTGTGCAGGGAGTGATTCGGGAGAGTTCCGTTTTCGTCCCGAAGTCTCGGGAGGTCGTGAGTCCGGGTTTAAGTCCCATATTTTCTGTAGGAGTCCCGAAGCCTCGGGAGCGGCTTTGATGTCCCGAGGGTTCGGGACGGGATCGTCGGGTTCGTCGTCGGGTACTAGGTCCGGGTTATCGTCTGTATTCATCATCTCATCCTAAGAACTCAGCCGCAGGATACCATAGATTTATCAATTTGTCAAGTCCCAGTACTGTTAGAACTGTGGAAATTATGGGGGGCGTAATACGCGGAGGGATTAAAATCCAAGGCGCGCGCACCCCTTCAAATGCAGAAGGGATCGGGCGCGCTGAGAGTCAAATGCTTAAGGCTGTGTCACCCGCCTGATCTTGAGTCTAGAGGCCAAACACGTAGATGCTCAATTTCTCGCCGTCATGCTCCCGCTTTTGCAGGGTCAAAAACTGATCCACCTCCAATTCGCGATTCTGTACCTCCGCGTCAGTTAGCGGTACGATTTCGGATTCCCTGGGGCCGCCCAGGGAATTGAACGAGCTCCCCAGCCGTAAGCCTTTGTTGCGAGTAAGCCACCATCGGTCATGAATCGGCAGATCACCCCGCGCGTTCCCGATGATGACGACATCTGTCTCGGGTGGTGTCTGATCTGAAAGTTGCTTCCATCGTCGGCGGTACTCTTCGTCGATTGGACGGGACCCGCATTCGCTTTCTTGCTCTTGTCGTCTCCGGCTGGTGAGGATGCGTACACGCAGTCCTGGTGCCGCTCCCAAGACAATTTGCAAGGCTTGGAGGTCAGAGGGCCCAAAGTACGGGTCTGAGATCTTCACGTACTCAACAGCGTTCTCCACCAGCCAGGTGCGCAAGAAATCGAGCGCTTTCGTACGCTCGCCCGTATGCACGATAATTCCGACGTCGGGGCGCAGGGGTCGCGAGCAGGCCACGAGGTTGCTTACTTGGGATGAGGCCTTGAATCCGATCCTGAAGGACAGCTCGCACCCAACTAGAACGGCGCTGTAGATCCCCCGTAGGGTGCGGCGTGATTCTTCGGCCTGTGACCTCCTCTGTATCGCATTCTCAATCACCCAGGACATTATGGGGTACGCCTGACTGAGCGGCAGGAGGGAAGCCTCTCTAACGTATGCGCGCGTGTCACTGACGGGTAGCGGTTCAATCCGGTTCGCATTGAGTTGGCCCAGAAGCGACCATGTTGCATCGGCGAGTGTGTCGGCGTCCGTCGAGGATTCACGAAGTTTTCCGTCCGCAATCTTCTTCTTTAGCTCCTCGGCGGCAATTCGCTCTCGGACTTCAGTGCGTGCCGGGTCATTATCGAGTGAAGCAGCGAGTGTCGCGGCCCAGTCGGGATCAATTTGATGGGCAAAGTCAACGATTTCTGCCTTGAGTGATCGGACTTCGGAATCATCACTCCGAGGAAGGATTCCAAATGCTTCGCGCACGCAGTCCTTGCAAAGAGTTGGGTCGATCTCGGCCGCTGACTCCGCGATCGTTTCGTAGCGGCTTGCCCGGTCAAGAGCGCATTGAATCTGGTCAGCCAGCACCTTTGCTTTGCGCAAGCAAGCTCCCCTCAGCGCCAGGTCGAGGGTACTATCGGATCTGGCTATAGCTGACAATATGTAGGCACGGTCCGCGGGATTCGGGACTCTTTCCGTAGTCGTCTCAATCTGCTCATTTGGATTTGGCCGAGGTCGCGTCAAACGGCAGATTTGCGCCTCGGCGATGATTTTGAAACCGGCATGCTTAATGAATCGAGGATTTGGGAGTCTGCGTGAGGCGATGCCCGACAGCCTGGACGCAATGTCATTTCTTTGCTGTTGTGTGAACGACGATTTATTATGTTTCCATAGAATACTATTAACTATATTTTCTATATGGGCGTAAATCAGTGCGTCTTCATCGAGGAGGTTAATGAGTTCGCAGATATCGATTGCTTCTTCATAGTTAATGTGGAATTTACTGATTGCCCCTTTGCTTTCGTAAGGTTCTTTGATCCAGACTTTTCGGAGGATGAAAGTAGTCACGGCATTCAGTGCTGAATCTCGCTCGCTAATATTGAGCTCGTTTACAAGTTCTAGGGCGGTTGCCTTGTGCGCCTCGTATAGAGCGGGAGCTGCGTCTGCCACCGCTTTTTGCCATTGCCAGGTGTCTCGGGATCTGATTTTTTCGAGCGCGGGCTTTATCCGCGCGGAGACGACTCGCCTGGCGTCGTCCGGTCGTTCGAACCGGACGAACTTTAGTGCCAAATCCGTCCAAAGAAACACCCGCCATCTGTCGGAAGCAACTCGCTCAATTTGTGATACGAGTTGGGAGAGGTCATCCTCCGAATCGAAATGTTTTGTCAGTAATCCGGAGTAGGCGCGTATTGCGAGTCGGACGCACAGCATGTAGCTAGGGGCGGTAGGCGATGCAGCCCCGGTTTTCCGAAGATCATCGGCGAAATCGAGGTATAGGGCGGCTTCCTCGCGAAAGTATGGCGCCAGGAAACTCGATATCCGGTACATGGTTTCTATCTTCAGTCGGTCGTCCCCGATTCGTTCCCGAGCCTGTTTGAGAATCGTTTGGACATATGCGATTTGCAGGTCGTGGGACCTAGCGGTGGCCTTGGAAAAGACTGTTAGCGCTTTGCAGCACGCCCGGCATTGGAGACTGGCGTCGTTCAATTTCTGTATTGGCACAATGAATGTTGAAAATGCCTTCATCACCGGGTCAAGGGCCTCGGAAGTGGCCGAGCTCAAACGGTCCAGAACCTTTAGGAGGCCCTCGTCGTATGTGTCCGGATCAGAAATCCCTTCTAGCAATTGCCTCAGCTGTTCCAGAGGAATCTTGGAAACTTCTTGGTCAAGCGCCCACGTGAAGATATCAAGTGTTGCGGCGTCCCTGCGCGGCTCAACGTTAAGTGACCTCGCGACGTGTATGGCCAGGTCTATCCTGTTCCTCGCAAGCGCCTTTACAACGTTGCGCGTAGCGAGGTAATGGTCCGCTGTGGAGTCAAGCAACTGTTGGAGGCGAGAGTGAAAGTCCGCGGTCGATGTGTGAAGAACTTCCGAGGAATCTGAGAGCTTGCCGTAAGGATCTATCTTTGGGATGGAGGAAACCAATCTCGCCGTACATGCAGTGCTTACCTCCAGATCCCTGATCTCAGCTATGTAGTAGTACGTTTCGAGGAGACGCCTAGTGGCGGACTCGGGGTCGTAGCGTGCTTCCGCGTCAGTTAGTCTCAGTTGGAGCCTAACGTAATCCTCGGTGGGCCCCAATTTTTCTGCGGTGGCTTTTTGTGTATCTAAAATACCCACAAGCCGCCGCATTTGTTCGGTGTCCCCCAGTAGTGGCAAGGGTCTGGCTAGCTGGCGAAGGTCCGTAGCGACAGGCGTGTAATCGGCGGTTTTGACTGCGAGCCTTAGGGCATACTCAATAATGTCGCCAGCTCTCTCTGGTTGCTTCGTGTGGTCGGCCCAAACTCGTAGCAGGAAAAGTTGGTCCTTCGAGTCCTCCAGTTTGGCTATTTCGCGCAGCACTTCAGTCGATGAATAGTTTCCGATGAGCAGCGGTAACGCCGTCGAGAAGCCGAGTATAGTCCGATCCTTGATGTGGACCCTGATTTGCTCAGCTGCTTGTGACAGCGAATTCGTTGCCGAACCCTGAGCCATACTTGCGAACATCGATAAGCGTGCAAGTTCCCAATCATGGTCGAATCCGCCCTTGTCCGGCGCGCTCGCAGATTTCACTAGCTTTATTGCTAAGTCCGGTCTTGAGTACATCAAGTCCGTCGCAAGCTCGGGGATCTTATCCTTGAGTGAATGTAAATCTACTTCGTCATAGAGATGCGCGATCTGGTCAATTAGTTCGGGTTCGGGTGTCAGCCCCTTATCCTTCTGGAGCTTCGCAATCGTCGCGAGCAGTCTCAGGCGATCGTGTTTTAGGACTGAAGTTTGTGCCACAGCAACCGACGATTGATAATCGCCGAGCGCCATCCTCGCTTCTATTTCGGACTTTGAGATTGCACAATCATCGACATCGGCGATTACGGTCCGCTCTAAACCGAATCGGAGGATGTCGCCGTCGCGGTCCAATCGAAGCGCGGTTTCCAGCCCCATCTCGGCTTTTTGGTCTGCAGGTGCGAGCGATTGGCTGGAGCCCATCAATGAAGTGAAGTGTTCGGGGGAGAGGAACGCGAGAAGGTCCTCGAATCTGCCCGCCTCTTGTAGGTACATAGGCAAGAATGTGAGCGCTTCCTTCGTGTCCGGCTGTTTCAGCAAATGGTCGATTAGTTTTGATCTGATCTGTTCTCTCCTGCCGAGTAGTCGGGAACATGCGAATTTTCTGAATGTTTCCGAAACGAACACAATCTCGTGTTCGTCACTCTCTGGAAGCTTAATGAAACTGGGAATTCGCAAGAGTGTCCGGACAATCCGTCGATCGGCTTCGAAAACGGCGGCCAGTTCGGATATGTTGTGAGGTCTGCGATCGTGTGCAATTGTGGCCAGGAGATTTAATTGCAGTTCGTTATTTTCGTCTACGACCCTCCACTCGAATTCGAATAGGTTCGGCAGCGTTTTCGGCAGGTCCTCCAACAAGTCTTCGGCAGAAATCCCCGCTTCTATGATTCGCCGAATTGCAGCGAGATTCGCGGGCAGCCCTTTTGTTGCTTTATGGAACTCGTGGATTTGCTCTGCTGATGTTTGGAGGCTCGCAAAAAACCTAGTTGTCTCATCCAGCGAAAAGGGCGGGATTAGGACGGACTTGTGCCGGGTCTTTACGTGCCATTTGAGAGGTCTGTCGAGGGAATTTGAAACCAAAACTTTGAATTGTGGAAGTCCCAGTGGGATCATCGCCAGTATTTCCTCCGCATTGGGACCCCCTTTCGGAATGTCTTCAAGACCATCAACTACAAAGTAGAATTTTCTTCTGGTTCGGTTCGCGTTGCGCTGTAGCTCAAGCGTGAGATGCCGGAGCATGGCCTCTTCACTACTTGCGTCTGTTGAGAGTTCTTTGCCCGATACGAGCCAGCTCATCTGATCGCACAGGTCTGATAGCAAGACGGTGGGATCATAGGCGAACCGGCTTGTTGGTCGTATAAAGATGGAGAAGCACTTGTCTGAGTGTTTCGTTGCGAATTGCGCAAGGAGGGTAGTCTTGCCAATTCCTTCGTCGCCTTCAACAGTAACGAGCTGGACGTCGCCATCTAAGACTGTCTCCAGCATCTGGAGGACATTGTCCCTTGGGACCTGAGGACCGGCGATTTCGGGGAAGCTCTTACATATATCGGTCAGTTGGATTATCTTGGCTTGCTCTGGTGAAGGAGAGGTTCTCACGGAGTTATCCTAAGAGTTGATGCTTTGAAGGTCAAGAGAATCGGTCTGATGGTAAAGCAGAATTCCTATGGCAGGGTTTGCATCCCGAAGTTTCGGGACAAACCCTGAAACCCGAGTCTGGGGCTTCCACCCTTCTGTCTCCCTTTGCTTCCGCCGATTCCGGTTCTGCCCGGTGAAAATTCCCGATAGACTTCCCTGGGCTCACGCGGCTCACGCTCATGCTCAAACGACTTTTCGCGCACTACATTGCCGACGAAGTGAGGCCGATGCTTCGGCTCGCGATTCCCATCGTGCTGGCCGAACTCGGCTGGATGACGATGGGCATCGTCGACACGGTGATGGTGGGGCACCAAACCGACAGCGCGGTGGCGATCGGCGCGGTGAGCCTGGCGAGCATTTTCTATTACGCGGTAGCGATTTTCGGCACAGGGTTGATGCTCGGGCTCGACACGCTGGTGTCGCGATCGCACGGCGCAGGCGATGTGGAGGATACGCACCGCTCCCTGGTGAACGGAATTTACCTCAGCCTCGCGCTGGCTCCGGTGCTGATGGGACTGGTGAAGCTGTGGGAGCTGACGGTGCATTCTTTCGGCATCGAGCCAGTCCTGATGAGCCAGACGATTCCGTATATGCGCGCATTAAACTGGGGGACGCTGCCGCTGCTGCTCTATTTTGTTTTTCGCCGCTACCTGCAGGGAGTGAACCTGGCCAAGCCGGTGATGTTTTCGCTGATTTCCGCGAACGTCGTGAACTTTTTCGGAAACTGGGCGCTCATCTACGGCCACTGGGGTTTGCCGGCGATGGGCACGGTGGGGTCGGGATGGTCGACGTGCATTGCGCGCGTGTACATGGCCGGCGTGCTGATGGTTTACGTAGTGTATCGCGACCTGAGGCACAAGACCGGCTTGCGGCGGGCTTCCCGGCTGCCTCATTTTCCGCGCGTCTGGGAGTTGCTTAATCTGGGTTTGCCCGCGGCGAGCCAGATTGGAATCGAGATCGGCGTGTTCGCGGTGGCCACGACTTTGATTGGCAAGCTGGGAGCGGTTCCGCTGGCGAGCCATCAAATCGCGCTGAATACTGCGAGTTTCACTTACATGGTGCCGCTGGGAATTGGCTCGGCGGCGGCGGTGCGCGTGGGGCACGCGCTCGGTGGGCGCGACCCGCACGGCGCGAGCCGGGCCGGTTGGACGGCCATGGCGCTCGGCGCGGGGTTCATGACTTGCATGGCCATTGCGTTTTGGATTGTGCCGGGCTACATCGTCCGGATTTACACGCCGGATCCGGTGGTGATCGGCGCCGCAAGTTCCCTGTTATTCGTCGCCGCGTTTTTCCAGCTCTTCGATGGTTTGCAGGCGGTCGCCACCGGGGCGCTGCGCGGAGCGGGCGACACGCGGACGCCGATGGTTTGTCACCTGGTGTTTTACTGGGCGCTGGGGCTTCCGCTCGGCTGGTACCTGTGCTTTCGGAAAGGCTTTGGCGCGCCGGGTCTGTGGACGGGGCTCTGCGTGGCGCTGATTCTGATCGGGCTTACGCTGCTGTATTTCTGGCGGCGCAAGGAGCGATCGTTTGCCGCGAGGGTTGCTTCGGAGGGATTGAGTGGGACGCCCGAGGAGAACTAGGGAATGTGGTCAGCGCAGACGGGCAGCGCCGTGGATTGCTGCGGCACTGCCCGCTACTCGGAGGAAATCGTGGCGCCCTGCTTGCATGGACTAGATGGGAGCATGTTTGAGCGGCGGCAGCGGCTGCGGATTGAGCGGGTCGATTCCCGCACGCAGCGCCTTCACGCCCTTGAGGGTCTTGCCCTTCGCGAGTTGCTTGCTTCTTGTTGTCTTTCCCTTTTTCATGGTCATGCCTCCTTTGTTACTTTTCGGACTGAACAAAACTTTGCTGCGGAACGCCAATTCGATCCGGCGGCCCAGCAGCGGTCGCAGCCGCCGCGGCCTTCGACGCGCGTTCGGCGGCGGAGAGAAGCTCTTCGAACTGGTCGAGATTCGAACCCTCATCGCCGGTTTGCGTGCGAGGCTCGTACCCCGCGCGTTGCTCGGATGGCAATTCGGAGTGATTACTCGCGCTTCTCATTTGTTCCCTCCCGAACAGCCCCGCCTAGGTCTGAGATTTTCAGCACCCCCAGGATCAATGAACGGGAGCCGGGCAGCCGGTGACGGCGCAGTTCTCCAGATATCCGGTTACGGTGACTCCAATGATCGTAGAGGATTCAACGACTGCGGTCATGTTCACGTAGGGAGTGTCGCCTGGCCCGACATAGCGCGTGATCGACGAGTTGAAGAGGGCGGTGGGCGTACTGTAAGCGCCGCCAGACATCGAACCCGTGAAAGAGGGAAAGGCTTTGTCCGGCGCGAAAGCGGTCGTGATGTTCCCTTGAGGAACGATATCCGACAAGGTCTCGCCGCTCGACAGGACCTCATAGAAAAGAGAGTTAACGTTCTGAATCACGAGGCGATACCCAGCCGGCACCGTTGGGTAAGTAAGCGTAAATCCAATGAAACCGCCGCTGGAAGCGTTGTACGTCTGATAGCTTTGGTATGGGATGCGGGTGGAAATGTTCGCATCCATGGTAACGGCTGGATTCGTCGTGGTGTTCACCACCTGCACGAGCGCCGCGACGGTGGCGTGAACCGCCTTCGGCGCCGCCAAACTCAGAGCCATTGCCGCCAGCGCCACCGCGCCGACGCCCATCAACAGCCGTTTCGCAAATCGCATTTTGGTTCTCCTTTTTATTTCGGGAAAATCATCCCACTAGCCAGTCATGTTGTCTTTGTCCCGCGTCGCAATGAGGGCTTGCGCAAGCCGATTCCAGTGAGCCCCACGCCGATCATGAGAAACGTCGCGGGCTCCGGTGTCGGCGAGCCTCCACCGGGACCAGTGCCGGTTCCGCTGCCGCCGGGCGTAGTGATGTCGAGCGCGTACGCTCCGGAAATGTTGGGACAAGGCGTGCCGGTGTCGAAGTCCTCTGTGTTGCAGAACACGCCGCCGGTAAAATCGGTGAAGCCTTCGCCGAGCGTTCCGTTGTCGAAAACGGCGTTCGCGATGTATTGGCCGTCGCTGAGGACGATCGTGTATGTTCCGGCCGCCAGCGACGCGAACGTCATCGTGATGTCGCCGCACGTGGTATCTCCAAAATCGGAAACCGTATTTGCGGGAGGGCAGCCCACGAAGCTGCTGTAGTTGCCAAGGTCTAGCGCAGTCCCGAAGGGATTCCCCATGCCGTCTGTGAGAATCGTCGCGCCGCTTCCGGTTCCCGCGAAGATGGCCAGGAACGGGTCAGTCCCGCCCGGGGCGATCACGGTCCCGTTGCCGTTTGTTCCGCCGCCAAAGCCGTACGTCTGCAGCGCGACGCTTTCCGCGGAAGTCAGCGTCAGAGTCGTAGTAAAGGTGTCCTCGGGGCTAGAAAGCGTGCCCGTGTACGACGTGGTCGAATCCGCGAGGGCCTTCGGCACGGAAAGACAAGCGGCAACGAATAGAATCAGCGGCAGAGCGAGCTTCCTGCAGATCGGTCGCATACTAGCCTCCCGCACCTTCGTTCCAATCCACATCCACGGCAATCCGGCGACGCGTCTGGTGGAGCAAATTCCTTCGTCGCATTCCCGCAACGCCAAGCAGTCCGGTGCCGAGCAAGAGAAGGGCGGACGGCTCAGGCACGCCTCCTGTGACCGAGACAAGCTTCCATGTGCCGTCGACAGAGCTTTCGGCGCCAGAGTCGGTTACAAATCTGTCTGTGCTGTCGTCCCCGTGCTCGCCGAACGCGTCGATGCCCTCGATCACATAACAATCGAACGCGGGCGTTCCGCAGGCGCTGTGCGAGCCCAAGCCAAAGTTCCAGCCGGTAATGTCACCGCTGGAGTCGGTGGAGAAAGCGAAAAACTGCTGGGAGTTCGTCTGGTCTAGAGTGTAAAAACCGTCTGTAAAGGACCACGAAAGGGCAGTTACATTCACGCCGCAGCACACAGCAGTCAAGTTGTCGGGGAGAGTGGATGCAAACGTGACGGTGCCTGTGATTTGGCACTGACCAACGCCGGCGACACACGAGTCATCGCCGTACCAGCTTGTGAACGCCTGACCTGTGTATTGATATGTGGCGTCCGCGCGTGCGGGCGTGGCCATGCAAAGCGCCACCAGCGAAAGAGCTAGCAAAACTCCAAAGATACGAGAGGCACAATTGCAATTTCGAATGGTCTGGGGCATGGAGGTTCTCCTTTTCAGCAATTAGTGATGCCAATAGCGCAGGCGTTTCGAAACGTCAATCGACGGGCGAAAATCTGTGGATATTTTTTTGATAACCTGATAAGTAGCGCTGCTTCATGGAGTTACGGCGGTGGATTACCTAAGAAGCACTCGGGCAACGGTTAGTTTGTTTGTGTTAGAATCCGTGCAAACGGTACGCTGAGATGCCCACCCTTCCGACACACGTGCGAATTATACGGTTCGGCCTCTATGAAGTGGACCTTGCGGCGCGCGAACTTCGGAGGGACGGGGCGAAGGTAAAGCTGCAGGACCGACCGTTCGAAGTCCTTACAATTTTGATTGAGCGGCCCGGCGAAGTAGTGGCGCGAGAGGAGTTTCGCCAGCGGTTGTGGCCAGCCGACACGTTTGTCGACTTCGATTCCAGCCTGAATACTTCAATCAACAAACTGCGACAGGCGTTGTCTGACGACGCGGAAAATCCGCGTTTCATCGCGACCGTGGGACGGCGAGGTTATAGGTTCATCGCGCCGACGTCGGTGCCGCCTGGGACTCTCGCACTGCCGGTCGGCGCGGCGGTGGCTTCAACAGAAGTCGCGGAGGTCTCGGGTCATGAGCTTGGTCCCTCCCGGCGGCCCAGACTGATCGCAGCGGTTGCGGGCATCGCGGCGGTTCTGATTGTCATTTTGGTTTTGGTCCTTCGATTTCTGCCCCAACCCGTGCCCAGGGTTCTGAACGTGGTCCAGGTTTCGCACAACGAGCATCTCGACCCCTGGGGCCGGGTAAAAACGGACGGCGCGCGGCTGTTTTTCCTGGAACGCGCGGGCGGCCATTGGAACGTGATGCAAGTCCCGGCCTCGGGAGGTGAGGCTCAGCTTTTTCCCGAACCATCTCAGAACACGCGGCTCCTGGACATTTCTCCTGATCGCTCCGAGTTCTTGTCTTTCGCTTTCCTGGTGCGGGGCCCGGACTTGCCTCTGTCATTAACGCCCGTTGTCGGAGGCCCTTCGCGTCGTGTGGGCGACATCATCGCGGACGATGCTGTGTTTGGTCCCGATGGGCGCAGAATTTTCTTTACGAAGCCGGACGGAATTTATTCGTGCGAGCGCGATGGAACCCGCGTCGAAAAATTGGTCGCGTTGGGAGGCCGGTCGGAGGATCCTCGCTGGTCTAAAGACGGCCGACGGTTGCGATTCACTCTCTTCGAGCGAAGTGCTGATCGGCACTCGATCTGGGAAGTGTCCGCGGACGGCAAGAATCTGCATCCCGTTCTTGGGGCTGGCTTTTCCGGACAGGAATGCTGCGGTGAATGGTCGGCCGACGGGCGCTACTTCTTTTTTGAATCCATGCGCGATAGTTTGCGCTCCGTCTGGGCCGTCCGCGAGGGCAGGTCTTCCTGGTTCGCCCCCGCTCCCAAACCCGTGCAGTTGACGCTGGGACCTCACAGCTACGGATCACCCATACCTGGTGAGAAGAATTCGCAACTGTTCGTTTGGGGCGGCGACGAACAACATGACCTCGTTCGCTACGACCGCGAGTCACATCGGGTTCAGCCGCTGATCCCGACAATGCATTCGGTGGCGATGGATCTTTCACGGGACGGACGTTGGCTGGCTTTTCCCAGTGGCGGCGACCTCTGGAAGATGCTTTTGGACGGCACTCACCGCCAATCATTGGCGTCGGGGCTGGCCCCAACCATCAGCGTTCGCTGGAGTCCCGACGGCCGAACGATCCTATTCCACAGCAGTGACGGGACTGAGTTTGGAAGATTCTTTATCGTTTCGTCGGACGGGGGAACTCCCGCCGAGATTTCTTTCGGCGCCGGCCGGAATGAGCCGGAGTGGTCACCGGACGCTAAATCGATCGTTTATGCGAAATGGCCTGAAGAGGGTGGCGTGGCGACACCTGCCAGTGGAATTTACTCCGTGGATCTCCAAACTTCACAGATTTCGAAGATTCCAGGCTCCGAGACACTTATTCATCCGAGTTGGTCGCCCGATAAACGATTCCTCGTAGCCGTCACGAGCTCCCACATGGGTCCGCCGCGGCCAGTTGTATTGAAACTTTTCGACACGAGAACGAAGAGTTGGAAAGACGTCGCTCAGGGAACACTTCTAAATCCGGCGGAATGGTCGCCGGACTCGAAATACATCTACTATCAGGACATCCTCGGGCAAGACGAGCCGGTCTTCCGGTATGCGATCGGCGGGAAGAAGCCCGAGTTGTTCTTCGATTTTTCGAGTTTGCTGCACGCGGGATATATCCGTTGCGCGTTTGTGCGCTCTGCCCCGAATGGTGAAGCCATCGCATCATTGACGCGCAGCGACACCGATTTGTATCGTCTCGACTTGGACCTGCCGTGATGTGATGTAAGGATATCGACACCCAGGGGCGACTCCTGGCATCTATCGATTCGCGCAACCGAGAGAGCTGACTTTGACCATCCGGCTCGCCGAAAACAATTACGGGGAATCGCGCGTCCGTTTCCTCCGCGTCGTCCGCCAGCAGGGGCGTCACGACGTTAAGGAAATGACCGTCGGCATCCGCTTTGAGGGTGAGTTCGAAGAAGCCCTCGCAAAGGGCGAGAACCGCAAAATCCTTCCCACCGACACGATGAAAAATACGGTGTACGTCCTCGCGCGCCAGTATCCGGTGGAAGCCGTGGAAGAGTTTTGTCTCCACTTGATCGATCATTTCCTCACATACAACCCGCAAGTCTTGCGCGTCGAAATCGAAGCCGCCGAAAACCTGTGGGCACGGATACCGCACGTCGGCAAACCGCATGCCTCTGCGTTCACTCTTCCAGGGAACGAGAAACGGACGGCATCGTTGAGCGGTACGCGCGAAAAGACCGTCATTCATGCCGGGATTGAAAATCTCATCGTGTTGAAAACGACGAAATCGACGTTCGAGAAATTCCTGCGCGATCCCTACACGACTCTGAAAGAGGATCCCGACCGCATGCTCTCCACCGCAATCCGGGCGAACTGGCTATACGAGGGCTCCGAAATCGAATTTGGACCCACCTGGCATGGCGCTCGCCAGGCGTTGCTCGAAACGTTCGCCGAACACGAAAGCCATTCGCTCCAGCACACGCTTTACGCCATGGGTGAAGCGGTGCTCGAAAGCTTCGACAGCATCCGGGAGATCCGTCTTTCTCTGCCGGACAGGAACTACAGCCTCGCCGACCTCGAACCATTTGGAATGGATAATCCTGTGGAGGTTTTCATTCCCACGGAAGAACCGCACGGTGTGATCGAAGCGACGTTGCGGAAAGACTAGCAACTCTTCGATTCGCGGAGGCTTCTTAGATTAGAACTCTCTCACTCGGGCGAGTTTCTGTTGGACCTCGCGATTCGATGTTGTTTCGACAATGCGAGACGCGATAGAGTTGCAGTTGTTCGCTTGCGGGTGAAATACCTCGTACAAACGCGACTGGTACTCGTGGAACCGGCGTCCCATTGCCCAAATCCCAGCGATTGGTTTAGGTTGTTGATCTCTTCAGGCGACACGAAAGCTCATGTTCCCCAAGATTTTACTCGTTGACGACGAATCGGCTTCGAGAGCCGCGCTCGAAACACTCCTCCGGCGCGAAGGCTTCGAAGTCCATGACGCGTCCGGCGGAGCCGCCGCGCTTGCCGAGTGCGTTTCTTTCCGCCCCGATCTGGTTCTACTCGACGTGCTGATGCCCGGAATGAGCGGCTTCGAAGTCTGCAAGCGAATCAAGGCCGCGCCTGAAACGCGGCTTACTCCCGTGGTGTTGATCACGGGCCTTTCAGCCACGGAAGACCGCATCAAAGGCATCAACGCAGGCGCCGACGATTTTCTGAGCAAGCCCATCGACTTCAACGAGCTGCTGGCTCGCACTCGGTCGCTCATCAAGCTCAAGCATTACACCGACGAACTCGAAAACGCCGAATCGGTGCTGTTCACCCTCGCTCTCAGCATCGAAGCGAGGGATCCGTACACGCGCGGGCACTGCGATCGCCTCTCGGAAATGTCCACGAGTCTGGGTGAGAAACTCGGCATACCCGAGGAGGATGTGATATCCCTTCGCCGCGCGGGAATCGTGCACGACGTCGGCAAGGTTGCCGTGCCTGACTCGATTCTGCTGAAGCCGGGTCCTCTTTCGCCGGCAGAAATCGAAGTGATGCGCAAGCATCCCGTTGTCGGCGAGCAGATCTGCGAGCCGCTGAAAACATTCCGCCTCGTGCTGCCTATCATCCGTCACCATCACGAGCGGTACGACGGCTCGGGATATCCGGACCATCTTCGCGGCTCGGAAATTCCTCTCACGGCGCGCATTCTTCAGCTTGCCGACGTTTACGATGCCCTCACCACAGACCGCCCGTACCGCAAAGCCGACACCTCAGACGTTGCCCTCGGGATCATGCAGGAAGAGGCGGCGCGTGGCTGGTGGGACCGCGACCTGCTCGAAGCTTTCCGCACGATGATTCGCGACGCCCGCGCGTCAGGCGCGGACCGTCACTTCCGCTCGCGGACTCGATCTTCCCCCGCATAGATCACGAAGCGCCGCCCCCGCAGGAATCCAATCAGCGTCAGCCGCAGTTCGCGTGCCAGCTGCACCGCAAGACTCGACGGAGCCGACACCGACGCCACTACCGGCAGCCCCGCAACGATGGCCTTCTGCACGATCTCGAAACCGCCTCTTCCGCTGACCAGAAGAATCGACTCGGAGAGCGGAATCCGGCCTTCGAGAAGGGCCCATCCGATAACCTTATCGACCGCATTGTGGCGTCCGATGTCCTCTCGAGTGACCAGCAATTTTCCCTGCGTATCAACCAGTGCGGCCCCGTGCAATCCGCCCGTCCGCCCGAAAACAGCCTGAGATGCCCGCAGCGAATCGGGAAGGCCAATCAGAGTCTCCGGATCAACAGCAAAAGCCGGATTCGGCGTTTGAAGCGTTCTCGATCGGACAGACTCGATGGAAGCTTTGCCGCAGATACCGCAACTGGAAGCCGCGAAGAAATTGCGCTGGAGCTTTTCCGAATCGGCGATGCATTCCGGAGCAAGCTCGGCTCGCAGCAGGTTCCCGCGGTTCGGTTCGTCGCTTTCCTGATTGATCTCGAGGCTCAGAATCTGCTCGCGTCTTTGCACCAGCCCTTCGGTGAACAGAAACCCCGCGGCCAATTCGAGATCGTTTCCGGGCGTGCGCATCGTCACGCTCAGCGGCTTTTCAGCAACGCGGATTTCGAGCGGCTCCTCGGCAGCGAGATAGTCTTCTTTGCGACGGAGATTTCCGTCGTCCCATTCCACAACTTGCGTTAAATCGGCGCTGCGTGACGTTCGGGGCAAGTCCTCGTCTCCGGTATGCATCGACAGAGTGATTCGGGCGGCATCCAGAATACATCGGAGCGCAGCACGATGAGGCCAAAAACGGGGCTGGCTCGCCTCGAAGGATTCGAGGCGAGCCAGGGGGCGTACCAGGAGAGAGGACTACGGGGATTTCTAGTAGTTCAGAATCGCTCCAGTCAAAGGATCGAGAATGAACACGTCAGACCTGTGGTGTTTGAAGTCGAACATGTTCGTGATAGGGCCGGCGATCTGATCAAATGAACCTTCGCCGATACGACCAAGATCCCAGTTGTCTTCGATGAAGCGAACAACGGAACTCTGGTCGATCACCGTATGGTCGACAAAGTTGTCCTTTGCAAACGGCGAGATCACCAGGAACGGCAAACGTGGCCCATATCCGCAGCGTCCCTGCAGACCCGCCAGGGAGTTCGCGCCGGTACCGCACGCGCCGTTACTGGTCAAAGCATCGTTCGAGGAAACGGACTGGTTTGCGATCGGACCAAGCACGTGGTCGTACCAACCGTCCGAATCGTCATAGGTGATGATCACTGCGGTGCTGTCCCACAAGGGCGAAGCTTGCAATTTGTTGAGGAGCGTCACGATGAACACCTGCTCGTCGAGAGGAGAAGAGTTGCCGGGGTGGCCGTCCTGAGCCGCATTCGCTTTGAGGTAGCTAACGGCAGGCAATTCACCCTTTGCGAGGACCTGCCAGAAATAGCTGAGATCGTACTGATGATTCGCCAGACCATCGTGACCTACTTCACTCAGGTTCTTGGGGAGCGTGTGATGAATGTTGGCGGTGCTGGCGTAGTATTCAAACGGATTGTGGTGAGGCACGTAGGCAGTTTCCGCTGTTCCATCGAGACGGTTCGTTGTGGTGGCGCACACTGCCTTACCGGCAACGACGGATGACGGTGTGAAGCCGCCCTCGAACCATCCCCAGGAGATCTTTTTCGCGCTGAGCAGATCGCCGATGTTCTTTCCAGTCAGGGAAGATTGGTCGGGAGAGCCGCAATCGTCGTAATAGGGATCGGGGTCGCCGGTGACGCTAGTCCCGGAGGAGGTGGTGGTGATGTCGTCACCGTAACCGCTGCCGGCGATCGAATGACCCAAATCGACGCCTCCGGTCATGCCTGAGATCACGTTGATGGCGCCGACCGTGGACGGACCAAAGTTCGTGTCGAAGTTGTTGTCGTTCATTGAGAAGTGCTGCGCGTAATTCCACTGCGCGGTTACGGTGCTTCCGTCGAAGTAGCCCATCACGATAGCGGGGCCAAGATAAGCGACGTCGGGATACGTCGTGCTCGAGCAGACGTGTGCGGTGTCTTCCGGGAACATATCCATGAGACCGCTGTCAAACGCTTGTTGCTCGGCTTTGTAATCATGGTTCTGGCTGCAGGTGTAATTTTGGCCGCGGTTCAGCAGGAACGGCGGGTAATCAACGTTTGGATTATTCGCGATCAGGCCTTCGGTGAGGCCGTTGACGGTAGGGGTATCCTTCCGCGCTTGAAACCCCGCGGCATTGGGATAGGTAGCGAAGTAATGATCAAATGAAACGTTCTCCTGGAAGACGACGACGAGGTGCTTGATGGGAGTTGCCGTTTCATAATTATTCGCATTGCTCGAATTGCTCTGTGGTGGCTGCGCCATCAGACTGCTGGGTATTACGACAGCCAAGTTTACGGCCATCAGAACTGAGGCCATCCAGCGAAGGTTCTTCCGGATCATAAAGTCTCCTTATGGAATTGTCGGGTCTAATGCCACGGTGCCTCATCCCCAAACCTGTGCAACGGCTAAACCGGCGCTTGGACGCCATGGGCATCAAACGCTCGCACAGGTGAATACTCGCGTTGTGTTATTGGCGTATGACACGTCTATTAAAAGCTCTGCTAGGGACGAGCGGGCTCGTCGGACGGATGGGCGCTGGCGGACTTGGGGGGCTCGACACGAATCAGGCCCATCATGCCGCCGTCCTCGTGTTCTAGTACGTGACAGTGGTAGACGAAGGTGCCCACAATGTTCGGGTCGCGAAAATCCATGCGGATTTTGACGGTTGGGTATTTTGATTTGCCATCCCAGAAGGGCACATTCACCGTATCCCTAAGGTAGGGCTCGTTTATCGCCAAACCGTACCACGCGAGCAGCAGAAAGTGGACTTGGTGGATGTGAAAGGCGTGAACTTCCTGGCTGCGATTCTCGATGATCCAATCCTCCACGTCGCCTTGGTGAACCACGATGTTGGGAGTGGACGAGCTTGGATCGAATAACTTCGGCTGTTCGCCTTCGAGGGTCATGTAGAAGTCCGCGGGACCGGCAGGATCCTTGGGATCTTTCGGCTTTTCAGAGAAGTACATCCTGCGGGTGCGAACGGGCTCGACTTTGCCAAGCCACTTTTCGCTGGGCGTCTTGAGCGGAGGAGGATGCGCCGAAAGCACTGACGCGGAATCGGAGGCGTCAGTCAGAGCGACAATCTTAGCGAGTGGACGGGCCGGATCATTTTCGCCGATAGGTCCGGTGTTGACGCTCCGGGTTACCAGCTCTGCCTTGGCACCTAGTTTCGGACCATTCATGATGAATTCGACTCGGCCACCCGGCGGAACTCCAAGATGTGTGAGCGAGAGAACCCCTGAACCGCCCAAACCATTTTCGGCGAGCGGTACTCCATCCAAGCCAACGACGCCAACGGGTTGCACCACACCGTTGAAGACAACCTGGAGATTCAAGTAGGTGATCGCACAGGCGTTAAGCACGCGCCACAGCTGGCGCTCGCCAGGTTTCATCGGGATTACCGCCGGCGGGTAATCCGGATACGGAACCGGAACGAAATTGAGCGACAAATCCTTGGCGGGCTTTCCCGTGCCGGTACCAGTGTTCACGGCGTCGCCGTCACGGTCCAGGATTACCGGCGGGATCGAGGCGGGCCCTCCGGCGGGGACGGCGTTGGGATTGATGAGATTCTGATCCCGGATTATGAAGACTCGCTCTGGCAGCCCCGCAACCTCAGGAACTACGCTTTCGATTCCTTCCACAATCAACGCGCCTGACGCTCCGCCTAACACTTGCTCCTTTGTAAGGCCATGAACGTGAGGGTGATACCAGTACAGTCCCGGCGGCTGGTTCGCTGGAATTTGGAACTTGTACTCGAACGGTGGATCACCAGCATCTACGGTGGTTGTGAGCACGTCATCCTGATGACACGTGGGCGGGATCATCAATCCGTGAAAGTGCAGGTTGGTGGAAGTTCCCGTCATGGAGCTGCTCGTGCAATCTTCGGGCTTCGCCGCACCATGGGCTGCCATGGCCTTCGAGGACGCCGACGGCGACGCTTCATTCTTCAGCTCGAGTCTGACTTCATCTCCGGGATGAACTCGCAGGGTCGGAGCCTGGTTGCCGTGCTCGTCAACGTAGCAGTATCGAGTTTGGCCGCCTGGGTCCACCGAACTGCGGTACGTCAATCGGACCTCGAGCACTCCATTCGTGCTGCGCAGGTCTTCCGGAGTCGCCACCGCGCTTCCGCTGGATGGCCGAGGGCAGTCTTCGCGCGGCGGCTGCTGCGCAAATACGCTGGCCGCGCCGAAAACGGTCACGCCAACCGTCGTTAGCCAGAGGATGCGTTTGATTCTCAGAAAAGAAAGCATTTGCATTGAAGCCCGGTCAGAAGCAACCTGAGCGCCAGCCGCTCGCTGGAGGCAACCCGACGTAATTTTTGCTGGGCTATGTTAGGGCCAGATGAATCGCTGATGAATGCAGCATCCTCGAACTCCCAATGGAAAACCCGGGAAAACTGGGAGTCTTCCGACGAAGCCCTGGCTCGCTGGCAAATCCGTCGCGTCCGCGATAGGATAGGCACTTCCTGCCTGGGGGCCGGTTAGCTTTCCATGTCGATCGCGATTTCGTTACCTGCAGGTATTACAGCCAAAATAACGGGCCTCGAAGTTTGGATGAACCGGGCCCTCGAGAAAGCCGACGAACTGCGTCCCAACTGGGACGCCGATGACGTCCACGACGTTCGTGTGGCCCTTCGCCGCTGCCGCACCATGGCGGACACTCTCCGAGAGGTCAATCCCGATCCCGGATGGCGGAAGCTCAAAAAAGCCAGCAAGCAGCTGTTTCACACTCTCGGCGACCTTCGCGACACTCAAGTAGAGCAGGAATGGGTGGAGAAGCTCGGTTCGCGAGGAGATCCGGTCCGCAAACACATGCTGCAGCTTTTGGCTCGCCGCGAAAAGAAATACCGGCAGTCGGCGGAGCAGGCGCTCGGCGATTTCGATCGCAAGCTCTGGCGCAAACTTCTGCGAAAACTGCCTGGAAAAGCGCGCTTCTTTCCGCTCGAGAGCGTCGTGTTTCAGCGCCAGGCCCTGGAAAAATTCAACGAGGCAGTGGCGCTCTATCAGAGAGCGCGCAAGAATCCCAGCAGCATCGCCTGGCACCGGACGCGAATCGGCATCAAGCGTTTCCGCTACGTGGTGGAGAATTTCCTGCCGCACCGCTACGAAGTGTGGGCGAGCGACATGAAGCAGATGCAGGATTTGCTCGGAGATGTGCACGATCTGGATGTGCTGCGGGCCGATATCAGGAAGGAATCGCCCACGCTCGCACCGGCGAATGTTACCGAGTGGCTGGAAAAAATCAGCGTGGAAAGAAAGCGCCGCTTGGCGGAATTCCGCTTGAAAACTTCCGAGAAGGACTCACCGTGGATTGTTTGGCGCGCCGGATTTCAATGGGGTCACGCCTTGATCGCGGCAAAGCCTTCCGAAGCCCGTGCTGCTTCCTACGCCAGTTGACGCAACACCTTCGGCGTCAGAACCCATTGCAAGCGCCAGGCGCCCTGCGTTCCCGTGTGCTCCAAAGACGCCGCTCCAGCCTTCTTCAGCTCTGTAAACACGCCCCGCGCTCCCACTAATTGAGCGATGAGTTGGTCCAGGTGCGGCGCATGGCCGACGCACATCAGTTCCTTCGCTTTCAAATGGGAAATTTCCTTCACGATGTCGGCTGGATTGGCCGCGGGTTTCAACGCGTTGCTCACGCGGATTTTCGACGTCGGAAATCCCAGCGCCTCAGCAAAAATTTCAGCGGTCTGCGCGGCTCGCAGGTACGGACTCGTGATCAGCACGTCCGGCTTCACGTCCAGCTCTTTCAATCCCAGCGCGGCCGATCGCGTCTTCTGAACTCCTTCAGCGGTGAGCGGCCGTTCCGGCTCGGGCGGCGATTTTGGATCCGTGCGGTCAACGGCAATGCCGTGCCGCACGACGTAGAGAATCATGGTTTATGCGACCTTTTCCTTTCTCTGAGCGCGACGGAACTCCGGCCAGCAGATGAAACTCCTTTTCGAACAGGCCGGATTTTCTTTCCATCCCCGCGATGTCCAGCCGCGTGCCGTCTGCCGCCCGAATGCAGAAAACCGCGCGATGCCCCGCAATCTGCACGTCCACGCCGGCCACGCGCTGCGTGTGCTCCGACTCGAGTTTCTCCGCGATTCGCAGCAGCGACCCGAGCATGCGAACCTGCCGGCGCCTGGTTCCATCCAGCGCCGCGTACGACGCGTGCTCCACCTGCGGCTCCGACTTGCAGTTATGATAGCGCACCAGAGCCGCCACCATATCCCGCCGCCATCCCCGCAAGCCGGGAATTTCGCCGTTGCGAATCAGGTATTCCCCGTGACGATGGTGCGACTTGCGGTTCAGGAAATGGCCGATATCGTGGAGCAGCGCCCCGATTTCGAGCACGAGCCGCAACTCCGCGCCCATTTCGTGAATCGGGCGCAGTTGGTCGAAGAGGGACAGTGCAAGCCGCGCCACTTGTTCGGCGTGCTGCGAGTTGTAGTCGAGCTTTCTGCCGAACCAGCGCGCATTCGCGAGCAGCTCGGCGGCGCGTCCCTTTTCCTCTTCCGATCCAGCGGAGGCCGAGTATTGCTCGGCCACAAGATCGAGCAATATCCCCTCGCGCACTCCCAC
The DNA here is from genome assembly GCA_963737205.1 of uncultured Acidobacteriota bacterium. Taxonomy (GTDB): domain Bacteria; phylum Acidobacteriota; class Terriglobia; order Acidiferrales; family UBA7541; genus Palsa-295. The sequence continues at coordinate 1,166,147 of CAVTRV010000002.1, forward strand.
GCCCGGCACCAGCATCGTTCGTACGTCGAGCCACTTCGCGAGCGTCGTGATAATGATCGCGGCAATGCCCATCACTTCGGCGCGATCTTGCCGCACTCGAAAAGCTCGCATCCGTCCGGGAACGTCGAGGCTCATCAATCGCCAGGTTTGATCGCGCAGCAACCGAACGTTGATCGCCGGAGTGTGCCCAAAGTTCGGCCCTGCCGCGATGCGTACGAGGGCTTCGGCATTCCCCCCGCATGCTACGATCGGCGCCCGCCCAAGTTTTGGTGGCGTCGGCAGCGCGCTTCGCAGCAAGGACAGCACGTGGTGCCGCAGTTGCGTGGCCTTGTCCTCGTCGATTGCTCCGTCGATCCGGTAGGTTTCCATCACTCGAATCGTGCCCAGCGGAAGAGCGATGCGATGGTCGAGCACGCCCCGCTGAAAGAAGTTCAGCTCCAGGCTCCCGCCGCCCAGATCGAAGATCAGCCGCGGCTGGAAGCGATCTCCCAACGCCCAGAGCACCGCTGAACAAACAAGCCGCGCCTCTTCCTGGCTGCTGATTACCTCCACTTCGATTCCCGCCTTCCGGCGGATTCGCTCCATTAACTCCCTGTGGTTGCGCGCTTCTCGCGCGGCCGCGGTGGCGACGGCGCGATAGGCCCCCACGTTGTGGCGCTCCATGCGATCGCGGAAAAAGCGGAAAGCCCGTGCGGCGCGGTTGATGGTGTCTTCGTCGAGAAGCCGCCGCGTGAAGGCGTTGTGACCGAGGCGGACGGCTGCCCGTTCGCTATCGAGAATCTGTATCTGATGCAGGGAGGTGGCGCGGGCAATGACGAGACGAATCGCGTTAGAACCAGCGTCGATCGCTGCCAGTTGGACAGGTGCGGCCACTCAGCGCCAGAGGTGCGACAAGGCGTTCGAAGGATGGTAGTGCGTACCCCGGATTCCCAGCTGTGCGGCGATCCGCTTCCGCAACACTCGGTTGACCTCGGAGACGCTTCCTTCGCCGTCCACTTCTACGAAGCCGTGCCGGTTCGACAGATACTCGAATTCCCGTTTGATCATCGACTGGTAACGAATGAACGATTGGAACAGATCGTTCGAGAGCGACATGTCGCGGCCCGATTCCCAGTAGCTGATCGAGTGCGCCTTCTTGAACTCGCGATCGAAGGCGATTTCGGGGCGCACGTTCAGCCAAAAAGTCAGGTCCGGGCGAAGCGCCATTTCGTAAATCCCGTGCAGATAGTCGCGGCCGATTCCTCTCACAGCCGACCGCGCAATCAGGGTAAAAATGTAGCGGTCGGCCAGCACCACGAGTCCCGAACGCAGGGCCGGGAGAATTCGCCGCTCGAGCTGATCGAAGAAATCCGTGCTGTACATCAATGCCAGCGTCATTCGCGTAACGGCGTTTTCCTCGAGCAGCGCGTCGATGTTTTCGCCTACCAGGAACGATCGCCGCAGCCCCATTGTCTGCACCGCGAATCCTTGTGATTCGAGCCACTCCGTCAGCAGGGAGATTTGCGTCGAGCGGCCCGACCCGTCGCTCCCTTCGAGCACGATCAGCGACCCGCCTAGTTCCTCGAGCTTTACGCCAGGAAGCGCCAATCCATAGAATCGCGAAGGTGTGTCCGGGCGGCCGTTCGATTTCGATTCTTTCCGCGCCGCGCTCGCACCTCGGCCGTTTCGTCCGTTGCCGCCCGAATTCTTATTGCCTCGTTTCATGTCTCTTCTTCTTCGGCGCGAACTGATCCAGGTTGATGCGCTCCTCCACGATTCCGCGCATCAGCTTCTGCAGCTTGTTTACGCGAACGGTCCCGTCCATCAGCACGAAACGATCCGTCTCCACCATCTGGTCGTAGTTGTTGAGGATCCGCTCCTGGAAAATGCGGAAGCTTTCCGCGCGATCGAGAGAAATCCCCAGGTCCATCCCGGCTTCGTAGTATTTCAATTTCGGGCGCCCAGCCACGATCCGGTTCACCGCCACGTCCAGGGGCGCGCGGAAGTAGAAGGTGATGTCCGGAACCGGAGCGAAGCTGTAGAGATTTCGCAGCCACTTCGGCGAACATCCGCGAGCCGCGTCTCGCGCAAATGCGGTGTAGATGTAACGATCCGCAAGCACCAGATAGCCGCCGTGCAGAAGAGGCATAATTTGCCGCTCGCAGCGATCGGCAAAATCAGCCGCGTGCAACAGCGAAAACGTCACCGGCGTGAGCAGGCGCCGCTGTTTCCCCCGCCGCGTGGCGGATTTCACCAGCGGAGACGAATTCCACTCGGTGAAATGGATGCGATAGCCTCCGATTTCCAGCCACCGCTTGAGCAGGTAGAGTTGCGTGCTTTTCCCGGAACCGTCAATCCCCTCGACTACGATCAAAGCCCCGGGATAGGGGCGTTTGGGCGCGACCACCTTCTCCAGCGGCGCTTCTGAACTTGTTGGAATTTCGGGAATTACCGTGACCATGTGGGACCTGAACCAGCGCTATCATACGTTTGCGAATCTGAATGTGCCATGAAAAAAGTGTTACGCCCAAATGACAAGACGCGCTAACTCGCGCGGTTGCAATCGCATTCTAGCCGTGGTCGTGCCAACGCGTTATCCTTAGCTTCCCAGGGCGTCAAGCTCCAGCCAACGGGAAGGCGGATCGCTCATGTCGAAGGAATTCATCAAGGAGCTTATCGTCAAGCCCGGCAAAAAAGTTCATCTCTCCAGGTACGATCCGGACGACACGCTCGGTTGGCACAAGGACAAGAAGGCAAAGGCCAGCGTCGAAAAGGCCATGGGGACACTCGACAAACGTCAGTATCTCCTCTACGCCGAGCACAAACGGACTTTGCTGATCGTGTTGCAGGCGCTCGACGCCGGCGGTAAAGACGGCACGATTCGGCACGTCATGTCCGGCGTAAATCCGCAGGGTTGCCAGGTGACGTCCTTCAAGGTTCCGTCTCCCGAAGAAGCCGCACACGATTTTCTCTGGCGCATCCACAAGGCTGTTCCCGCGCACGGTGAAATCGGAATCTTCAATCGCTCGCACTATGAAGACGTTCTCGTCGTCCGCGTCCACAAACTCGTGCCCAAGGATGTCTGGTCGAAGCGGTACGATCAGATCAACGATTTCGAATCGATGCTCGCTGCAAACGGAGTAAAAATCCTCAAGTTCTTCCTCCACATCAGCAAGGAGGAGCAGAAAAAGCGCTTTCTCCAGCGCATCGATGATCCTGACCGCCGCTGGAAAATCTCCGAAGCCGATTTTGAGGAACGCAAATACTGGGACGACTACGTCGCCGCGTACGAAGATGCCCTCACGAAATGCAGCCCAGAAAATGCTCCGTGGTTCATTATTCCCGCCAACAAGAAATGGTTTCGCAACCTGGCCGTTTCCCACATCATCGCGGAGACGCTGGAAGACATGCACATGAAGTACCCGAAGCCCACGATCGACATATCGAAGATCAAATTCTGATTTCTTGATCGACCACGCGCCAAGGCTCACGGAAACATTGCCAATCTGGAAAGACGCGCGGGAACCGCCTTGCAAAAATCCTGCGTTCTGAATAGTCTCAGCAGATTGCCGCCGCCTCTCACGGCACCCAATGAACAACGAAGCAGTCTTTCCCCGAAATTTTCTCAAGTCTTATCCCCAAGCGAGCCGTGCTGAGGGCTGTTTCATATACACGACGGAAGGCCGCCGCTACTTGGATGCCTCAGGCGGCGCCGCGGTGGTCACGATCGGCCACGGCGTCGAAGAAGTAGCTCGGGCGATGGCCGAGCAGGCTTCGCGCCTCGCTTACGTCCACTCTTCACAGTTTCACATTGGCGTCGTCGAGAAGCTCGCTCAGCGTGTTCTCGCGCTCGCGCCTCAGGGAATGCGGCGCAACGGCCGCGTGTACTTCACCTCCGGCGGATCGGAGGCCACCGAGACCGCGATCAAACTCGCGCGCCAATACTGGCTCGAGCGCGGCAACCAGAAACGTACGCGCGTCATCGCGCGACGCCAGAGCTATCATGGCTCAACGCTCGGCGCGCTCTCCGTTTCCGGCAATGTTCGCCGCCGCGAGCCCTTTGCTCCTCTGCTCGCGGAATGGGGCCACATCGCGCCGTGCTTCTGTTACCGCTGCCCCTTCGACCTGCAATATCCCGAATGCAATGTCGATTGCGCAGACGATCTCGAACGCTTTCTGGTTCGCGACGGCCACGACGACGTAGCCGCGTTCATTTTTGAGCCTGTCTCCGGAGCCACCTTGGGCGCCGTTGTCCCGCCCGACGGCTACGTTCAGCGGCTCGCCGAAATCTGCCGCCGCCACCAAATTCTCTTTATCGCCGACGAAATCATGACGGGCATGGGCCGCACCGGCAAGTCGTTTGCCGTCGAGCATTGGGGTGTGGTGCCGGACATGATTCTGGTCGGCAAGGGAATCGCGAGCGGTTACGCACCGCTCGGTGCCGTGATCGTTGCAGGACACGTTGCCGAAACGATCGCACGCGGCTCCGGTTCCTTTCTTCACGGCTTTACCTACAACTCACATCCCGTTTCCGCTGCCGCCGGAAACGCCGTGCTCGACTACATCGAGCGGGAAAATCTCTTCGCCCGCGTTGAGCCGGCTGGTCAGGAGCTACGCGCGGCACTCGCTCGGCTCAAACGATTTTCGATTGTCGGGGATGTTCGCGGGTTGGGCTTGCTCTGGACCGTCGAGCTGGTTCGCGACACGAAAACCCGCGAACCTTTCCCACCCGACGCTCGAATCGCGGCACGGGTTGCCGAAGATGCGATAGAGTCAGGCGTCTTGACGTACCCGATACAGGGCTGCGTCGACGGCCACCGCGGCGATCACATCCTGCTCGCGCCGCCGTTCACGATCACTTCGGGAATGATCCAAATGCTGGCTTCGGCTCTCGAACACGCTGCCGCTGATCTCGAAAAAACTCACCTCGCGGGCACGGGAGGCTCTTCTGCGCTCGTTTGAGGCCTGGCGCCGGACGAACCAATATTTGCTCCTGTTTTTCGTTTCGTGCTCTGTTGTATGCGTCGCCCTGGCTAGCGGCTCACCGACGCCGTTCAGCATTTCAGGTTTTTCGCCTCGCGCCGCTGAAGAGGAAAACGCCATCGAGCAGCGCTATCGCGCCCTTACGTCAACGGACCAGATCAGGACGTTCCATCGCTATCTCACTTCCGAGCCTCACCCGGCCGGCACGAAGCGGAATAACGACCTCGCGCTCTGGGTCGCCGACCAATGGCGCCAGCAAGGGCTCGAGGACGTCACCGTTCACGAATACGATGTGCTGAATTCGCGACCGCGCGAAATCTCGCTCGAAATGATTCACCCGACGCATTTCCGCGCGAGCCTTCGCGAAGATGCGTACGATGTTGACCCCGACACGAAAAACCCCAAGGTGGACGGCGCATATCTTGGTTATTCCGCGTCCGGAGAAGTCACGGCGCCCCTCGTTTACGCTCACAGCGGCAATCCCGAGGACTACGCCTACCTGAGCAAGCACGGAATTGACGTTCGCGGAAAGATCGTTCTTGTGCGCTACTCGAATCCCTACAGTTATCGCGGATTCAAAGCGCTCACCGCGCAACAGCTCGGCGCTGCTGCGATTCTGATTTACTCCGATCCGGAAGAGGATGGCTACAAGCAAGGCACCGTCTACCCCGACGGTCCGTGGGGCCCGGCGAGTCACATCCAACGCGGCGCGATTACGTACGATTTTCTCGAGCCGGGCGACCCGCTAACGCCGGGCTATGCGTCGGTTCCCGGCGCAAAACGCATCGCGCCAGAAGACGCAATCTCGCTGCCGAAAATTATGGGCGTCCCGCTTTCATGGCGCGACGCAAAACCGCTACTCGAACATCTCGACGGTCCGGTCGCGCCGGAGTCGTGGCAAGGAGGACTTCCGCTGAAGTACCGGCTCGGCGGGAAGAGCGTCCGCATTCACCTGAAAGTTGACATGGACACGAGCGTGCAGCCCTACTACGTCACCGAGGCTCGCATTCGCGGCGCGGAATCTCCCGACGAGTGGGTGATTCTGGGCAATCATCGCGACGCATGGGTTTACGGCGGCGTGGATCCTTCGAGCGGCACCGCATCGATGCTCGAGCTCACTCGAAATCTCGGAGAACTTCTCCGCCAGGGGATACGTCCGAAGCGCACGCTCGTCATTTGTAGTTGGGACGGCGAGGAATATGCGCTAACGGGCTCCACCGAATGGGGCGAGCAGTACGCTGACGAACTCAAGCAAAAAGCAGTTGCGTACCTGAATGTCGACGAAGCCACCTCTGGCAAAGATTTTGAGGGCGACGCCGTCGGCTCACTCGCCCCGCTGATGGTCGACGTGAGCCGCACGCTGCCCGCTCCCTCCGGCAAAACCCTCTACGACGAATGGAAAGTTTCGCGGCAGACGGAACTTCGCAAAACAGGTCCCGTAAGCGACGGCGAGCTTCCCAACACGCGAATCGGCAGCGGCTCCGACCACACCGTCTTCCTCAATTTTCTCGGCATTCCCACCGTTGGACTCACCTTCGTCGGCCCCTACGGCGTCTACCATTCGATGTACGACGATTTCTATTGGATGAATCATGTGGGCGATCCCGGCTACCGCTATCACACGCTGATGACGCAGCTCTGGGGTGTGCTCGCGCTGCGCCTGGCGAATGCGCAAATTCTGCCCTACGATTTCGAGTCGTACGGCGCGAGCATCCGCGATTTTCTAAACGATCTCGACGACTCAACGCACGTGAGCGCGAAAATTTCTATCGATCCGCTGCGGCGCGACATCGCCGAATTCGAAACCGCCGGACGCGAACTCAATCACAGCGTTGAGCGCGCCATTGCCAGTGGCCGCCTCGACGCGGCAAACGCTGCGCGCATCAACGCGGCGTTGATGCAGGTCGAGCGGAACTGGTGCAATCCGCAAGGGATTCCCGGTCGCCCCTGGTGGAAACATTCGCTCTACGGCGCGCGCTACACCTATGCCCACCTCGAACTCCCGGGCCTCACGGAAGCCGCCGAGGCTGCCGATTGGAAGCGCGCCTCCCAGCAAGCCCAGATTCTCGTGGACGAGTTAACCCGAAACTCGGCCCTGTTGCGCCAAATCAAGCGGCAGCTCGATTCGATTTCAGGGGAGTCGAAGCCTTGATCGAAACCCGAGGGGCACGGCTTGCGTCGTGAATGCTATGATCGCGGCGAACACCGGAACAAGTGGGGTCGCGACCTCCGGTAATTGAGAGGATTGATCGAATGCGAAGCTTTCTACTCGGAATCATTTTCACTTTGCTGGTGCTCGTCGGCGGAGCGGTTTGGATGGCAAAAACGGGCCGCATCAATTTCGAAGCCGATAGCCAGGCTTCCGACTTCGAGCGCAGGTTCGCGATGAGTGCCGTCGACGCGGCCACGGACCGTCGCGCGCCCGACGTGAAAAACCCTGTCGCGCCCACCGAAGAAAACGTCACGGCCGGCGCGCATCTCTATCTCGACCACTGCGCCGGGTGCCACGGCATTCCTTCGAATCCGGACAGCCAGTTCTCGCGCTCATTCAATCCTCCGGTTCCCGGGTTTTTCAGGGATGCCCCGGACATGCCCGACAACCAGAATTTCTATGTCATCCAGCACGGCACGCGCTGGTCTGGCATGCCCGCGTGGGGCAAGACACTCAACGAAACGCAAATCTGGCAGGTCGTGACGTTCATGAGCAACATCGAAAAACTTCCGCCCGCGGCCAAGAAGGTCTTCGAATTTAACCCGCCCGCCGGCGTGGCGCCAGACGCACGGTGACGAAAGACGCCCGATAATGATGGATGCGCGGTAACGACACACGCGGTAACGAAATGACTGCTCCGATTTGATTTCTTCTGCGCGTTGGGCTACGGTTTTGGTGGGGCCAGCAACTTTGCAGCGCCTCTCGGGTTTTCGTCCTCAGAGAGCGCGGACCGGACCTACGGAGGAACGATGGCTGATGCTGTGGCGGAGAAGGTGATCGCGACCCTGGCGTCTGTGAAGCGGATTTCGCCGGACAAAATCACCCTCGAAACGAACCTCCAGGATTTGGGCATCGATTCCCTCGATGTTTTCACCCTTCTCTTCGAACTCGAGAACGCTTTCAAAATCTCGATCCCTGACGACGACGTCCGCTCGATTCGCACGGTCAGCGACATCGTCGAAGGCGTCAAGAAAATCATCGCTGCCACGCCGCCGGACCCCTCGATTGGCTCAACGTCTCCGGCCACCTGATGCCGCCCATCTGGATGATCGCACTTCGCGTTTCTCACTGCGAAAAACTGGAGCGCTCCTGACATGGCGCCACGCCGCGTCGCCGTTACGGGCATGGGGATTATCTCGCCGCTCGGGCTCAACGTGGCCGACACTTGGACTGCTCTCCGCGAAGGCCGCTCCGCAATAGGGCCCATCACCGGCGTCGACTTTCATAAGCTTGTCCTGCGATTTTCGAACGCCGCCCAGGTGCGCAATTTCGACGCGACAAAGCATTTCGAACCCGGCAAAGAAGATTATATCGACCGCTTCGCGCAATTTTCCGTAGTGGCGGCGCGCGATGCCATGCGCGATTCAGGCTTGGAATTAACGGATCCGTTGCGCGAACGATGCGCCGTCGTTTGCGGATCGGCCGTCGGCGGCCAAGCCGCCATCGAGGTGGGCTTCGAAGACCTCTACGTCACGGATCGTGGGCGCGTGCATCCGCTCACCATCCCCAAAACAATGTCCAACGCCGGAGCGAGCCACATCTCCATGGATCTTCGCCTCAGCGGCCCCACCTACACGGTTTCGACGGCGTGTTCATCCGCGAATCACGCGATTGGCCAGGCGTTTCGCCTCGTGCGCGATGGCGAATCCGACCTTGCCGTCACCGGCGGCGCTGAAGCGATGTTCACGATCGGCATGCTGAAAGCCTGGGAAGCGATGCGCGTCATCTCGCCGGACACCTGCCGCCCCTTCAGCAAGGACCGCCGCGGGATGATTCTTGGCGAAGGCGGCGCGATGATGATCCTGGAACCGTTCGAAGCCGCGAAGGCGCGCGGCGCCAAAATTTACGCTGAGATTTGCGGCTTCGGAATGACGTCTGACGCGCACCACTTGACGCAACCGACCGTGGAAGGACCTTCGCGCGCGATGAGCGGCGCGTTGCGCGTTGCCGGCCTGGCGCCGGAACAGATAGGCTACATCAACGCTCACGGCACTGGGACGCCCGGCAACGATCCCGTTGAAACGCGCGCGATCCGAGCCGTCTTCGGTTCACACGCCGATAAGCTGGGGGTCAGCTCCACCAAGTCGATGCATGGCCATGCGCTGGGTGCCGCGGGCGCGCTCGAAGCTATCGCAACGATACTTGCGTTGCAGAACGGCATTCTTCCGCCCACCGCGAACTTCACGGTCGCCGACCCCGAATGCGATCTCGACTATATTCCCAACCAGGCGCGGCCCCAGCGGGTCGAAGCGGCTTTGTCTAATTCATTCGCTTTCGGCGGACTCAACGCGGTAATCGCGCTCCGCGCATATCCCAGTTAGGACTGTTCGACAGGTCGCGGGCGGCTCGCGAGCCGCCCGTTTGGTCTAAATGTGGCAGGACTTGATGCCGCGATTCGCGAAATACTGCTGGTGATAATCCTCGGCGCGGTAAAACTTAGATGCCGGCTTGATCTCGGTCACGATGGGACGCTTGAACAATCCCGATTTCTCAAGCTCCGCCTTCGAGCGCCGCGCGGCGGCTTCCTGTTCCGCATCCTCGTAGAAAATCGCGGAGCGGTACTGCGTGCCATAATCCGGACCCTGACGATTCAGGGTGGTAGGGTCGTGGCTCTGCCAAAACACGCTGAGAAGCTGGTCGTAGGAAATCTGCTTCGGGTCGAACTCGACTTCCACAGCCTCGGCATGCGCCGTCGTGCCTGTACAAACATCCTTGTACGACGGGTCCTTCATCGTTCCGCCGGTGTAACCCACAGTCGTCGACGTCACGCCTTTCAACTGTCGAAAAGCTTCCTCGACTCCCCAAAAACATCCCGCTGCGAAAATTGCTTTTGCCATTTATGAAACTCCTTGCGCCACTCCGCGCTCCAAATGCAATCTTGACACAACGAAACCGCGAGGTCGAGCCTGGCTGGCGCTTCGTAGACGCGGCACGGCCGCCGTCCCCATTAGATTGCGAATCGCGCCTAAGGATGCGGCCGCACCTAAAGTACGCCTTTACAGGCCCTTTCGGTTTTTTCCGTGGCAGCGCGGCGGATGGTCTTCGAGGGAGGCTGAAGGAAAGGTCACCTAGCGCGGGAACCGGCGTTTTCCGGCTTCGCTGTCTGATTGCGGGACGTCGTCTGATTGCGAGACTCGGCCAGAATCTTCTCGAGCATCTCCGGAATCTCAAACACGGCGCGGTTTTGAAGCGCGGCGGCGTTCGCGCGGTAGCGCGCAAGTGTCGCCGGCTCGATCAGTTGCGCCACTGCTTTTTCAATCGTCCTGAAATTGCGCAGCACGATTCCCACCTGCTTTTCCAGAACCCACTCGCAGTTGTAACGCTCTTGCGGCAAAGTCCAGGAATTGCATTCCACAATCACGGGCAGTTTCATGGCAAGCGCTTCGCTGACGCTGCCCGGCCCCGGCTTGCCGATGAAAAAGTCGGCGAGCTGCATGTAGTAATTCACCTTCGTCGTAAATCCTTCCACGAAGCGTGGCAAACGCGATTTCTGCGCGCGCAACGCGGTGGCAAGTTTTTCATTCTTCCCGCAGATCAAAATCAATTGCAGCTCGAGCGGCGACTTGTCCAGCCGCTCGGCGATCTCCAGCATCGCTTTCGACCCGTGCCCGCCGAACAGCACCAGTCCCGTCGGCAGATCGGCCCGCAATCCTAATTTTTCGCGCTCGCGCACACGATTTTCCACCGGCGCCTCGTAAAATCGCGGGTGCAGGATCATCCCCGATGCTTGGAAAATGTGCTCGTCGGAATGACCCAGCGCTTTTGCCTGTGCCACAGCGCGATCCGATCCGCAAATGAAGTATTGCAACTGGCGCTCGATCCAAAAATGCGGAGGAAAATCGGCGATGTCTGTAAGCACCGTTACGAACGGCCGCCCGGGAAATGCCAGGCGAAAGCTCTCGCCCAACGCCCTGTTAAAATGCGGCACGAAGGACACAACCATGTCCGGCTGCGTTTCCTTCCAATGCGCCTCGAGCATGCGAACTGTCTTTCGGTGACGCAGCCGAATCGCGGCTTGCAGGATGTTCATCAACTGCTTGCTGCCGAGAGTCCAGCCGCTCCGGAGCATCCAGTTGTAGTAGTCCTGAATCCGGATGCCGGCATATTTCTTGAGAACGTCCAATTCGTCGAGTAATTCCTGCAGGTTCGTAAGCCGAACTTCCCAAGGCCTTTGCTGGCCTTGGATGGCCATTTCGAGGGCGGTAGCGGCTGCTCGATGGCCACCGCCGGCGTCGAAAAAGCAAAACTCGATTCGCACCATTTGGCGAGATTCTGGCACCGCAGGTGCCGAATCCCACTACGGGAATGTTAAAAAGGAGTGGCTGTGTCGTAAGAGTTAAAGGTCTGAGTTTTCAGAAGTTTAGCGTGAGTGTCACATTTCCGTAACACGGACCTCGTACATTTGTAGTTGTGAAATGCGACATGCACGTCCACAGCTACTTTTCCGGTGCGTGTACTACTCCGTTTGCCAGCATGTTCGCTCGCGAAAGCTACAACGATCCTGAGCAGGTGTATTCGGTTCTCCAGCGACGCGGCATGAATCTGTTCACGCTGACGGATCACGATTCCATCGAAGGCGCGGAAAGATTGCGCGCCCATCCCGGGTTTTTCCTCAGCGAGGAGCTGACGTGTCGGATGCCCAGCGGCACGGAAGTCCACATTGGTGTTTACGACTTCCATGAGCGTCAGCACGTCCAGCTCCAGCAGCGGCGGAACGATCTGGTCTCCCTGCTCATGTACCTCAGCGAGCGGCGAATTTTCTTCAGCATCAATCATGTCTTCTCCAGCCTGACGGGACGGCGCGATCGCGAAGACTTCGCGTGGTTCCAGGAATATTTTCCTGCCGTTGAAACGCGCAACAGTCACATGCTCGAAGAAACGAATGCCCGCGCCGCCAGGCTTGCCCAACAGTGGAACAAGATCGCGCTCGGCGGAAGCGACGCGCACGCCATGCCCTCGGTCGGCACGGCCTTCACGGAAGTTCCGGGCGCGCGTGACAAAGAAGAATTTTTCGCGGGTTTGCGCAACGGCGCCGGCCGGGTCCACGGAGAATCCGGCAGCTTCCGGAAACTGACCGTCGACGTGCTGTCCATCGCCGTAGAGCTGATGCGCGAAAAACACTGGACAGTGGCTCTCTCGCCCCTCGCCCTGTTGATCCCGGCGATCACCCTGTTCAACTATTGCGACGAGCGAGTTTTCAGCCGCCGCTGGGCCGCCGAACTTCTCGATCAATCGAAGTCGCGCACGCGTCCCCGTTGGATCACCGTTCCGCGTCCTGTGCCACAAACGGCAATGGGAGGGTCGCTATGACCGTCGGAAAAGCCGTCTGGAATCAGATCAATTCAAACGATCATCGCCTGATGCGTCGCGTGCACCGCTGGCGCGCGCCCCGCTGGTTCCGCATTTTGATGATTCTGGCCACGCGTGGCGGAGACGGCTGGCTCTGGTATGCGCTGGGCGCTATTTTGTTCTTCTATGGAGGCAGCCACCGGTTCGCGGCAATCGGCGCGGCAGGCTCGGCCGCCGCCACCGGAATTCTCATTTTTCGCGCGCTCAAGAAAACCAGCCGGCGCAAGCGCCCCTGCGAAATCGAGCCCCACTGCTGGGCCTCGATTCTTCCTCCGGACAAGTACTCTTTTCCATCCGGCCATTCCATCACCGCGTTCGCCGTCGCGCTTTCGGTCGGACTTTTCTATCCCGACCTGACGGCCTATCTGCTTACTGTTGCGTTCTTGATCGCGAGTTCTCGAATCATCCTCGGCATGCATTTCCTCAGTGACGTGATCGCAGGGTCCGCGATCGGGGTCGTCCTGGGAATCTCCGCCTTCCACATTTTTGCGCTGCTCTAGAATCTAGTCCTCAAGACAAGGCCTGCGGCGTCATCACTCGAATTGCGCTCGGAACCACCTCAAATTCCGCAGGCGATTCGCCCAGAATCTCACCGTCGCCATGAACCATCACGCGCCGATCCGCTTCAAGCCTCACGCGCCGGCAGCGAAACCGCTCCACTTCCTTGAATCGCAGATCCCCGGAAGTCAACAAAATCGGAATCGCCTTTACCAACCGCGTCCACGGAACTTCGCGCACAAGCACTACCTCGAGCCAGCCGTCATTCATTTTTGCATCGGGAGCGATGCGCACCCCCGAGCCATAGCACGGCGCATTCGCTACCACCGCCAGAAGTGCGCGCCCTGACCAATTCACACCGTCCATCTCAGCGCGCAAGTCGAATGTTGTGCCGGCAAAGAACGCGGAAAATGCGCCCGCGAGATATCGCGTCACGCCCGGCCACTGCTTGAATTTGGTGTTCGCCAGGTGGGCCGCCTCGGCGTCAAGTCCCATTCCCCCCGCACCCACAAAGTGTGCGGTCCTTCTGCCCTCCACGCGCGTCCTCACGATGTCGATCGCGCGCGGAGACGAGCGCAAGAACGCTTCCGCCGCGCGCACGGGATCGGGCGGAATGCCAAGCGCTCGCGCGATGTCGTTTCCATTGCCCGCCGGAAGAATTCCCGCGATTGCCTCCGTGCCACGCAGGCCTTCGACGAGATGATGGAACGCGCCATCCCCTCCCAGCGCGATCACATACTGGAAGCCAGCGGCAGCGGCGCTGGCCGCCTGCTCGCGCAGGTCGTCCGAACTCCGAGACTCGGAAAACTCAACATTTCGGCCTCGCTCCGCGAAATAATCGGCTACAACAACACTGCTTCGCAGCGCGCGTCCGCCGCCAGCAACCGGATTCACGATGACGAGCGTGTCAGCTTTCATCCGCCAAACCGGGGTGCCGAGGATCGCCTCAATGAAATCCTTGGATTCGACCGTGTGCCGGACAAAAAAAGGAGGCCGCTCCGATCAAAAGCCGTTCCGCATTTCTCATGGCGCGGGATTGTACTTCAACAGCGGAGAGGCTTGGCAGCTTTCACGGGGACACGAGATTGGTGCCGGCGGTGGGACTCGAACCCACGACCTAGGGATTATGAGACCCTCGCTCTACCCCTGAGCTACACCGGCTAGCAGTCAATTCTCGATGCTACGGTCTCGCTCCGCAAAGTGTCAAGCCGCTATCAAAGTCCCAACGCGACCGGCCGGAGGAAATTGATTTTCCCAGGCTGAAACGTCGCGGTGTCAAATTGGCACAGCTCGCCCAGATAGTACGTTCGTAACATTGACCCGCGGAACTCCGAGACGCTAGTCTGCCCCCGTAATTTGAATTAAGGCTTGGAACAGCCAAGAGGGACGGGTGTGTACCGTTTAGACACACACACCCAAAATTTCCCTCTTGACGGCAATCAACCACTTATAGACTCCGCCGCGTAGTACTCCTACTCGGAGGGGGTCCAATGAACAAGTGGTTGACTCTCGTTGTACTGGTTCTGTTGGTGTTGACAACCGCGATGGGTCTGAAGTCGGTGACCCACCCGGTGCTGCTAGCCCCTACCACGAATCCTGCACCTACGATTCCGTGGGGTCCAGTGGCTCTGTTACCAACGACGAATCCAGCACCAACGATTCCGTGGGGTCCGCTGACTTAGTCAGTCGAACCTCAGCACCCTTGATTCTGCGGGGGCCGCAACTGACCCCGGGGAACTCAGGTTAAGGGCCAAGCCTGGAAGAGAAGCTTGAGTGCTTGGCTCTTATTTGGACATTTCAATCTGCCTTGCCGGTTTCCTCTTGGAAGTCTACGTGGTGGTGTATTCACTCTACAAGAAGACATTCATTCGCAATATCGCCATTAATTTCTATATGTTGTGCGAAGCTGCGGTTACAGGCGGCCTCTATTTCTGCATGCGCCGCTACGGCCAGAACTCGCCCACCTATGGCTATTATTACTACTATACGGACAGCCTGCTGACGATCCTGATGTTCTGGGTCATCATTCGCTTTTATCAGCAGGTCTTCAGTGAGATGCAGGTAAGCAAGTATGTCCGGCAAGCGGCTGTGCTCCTGCTTCTTGCGACCGCAATCTTTTCATACGCCGTCGTTCACGAAAATCGCAGTCATCTCACGAGCCGCTTTATCGCCGCGCTGGGGCAGAACCTCTACTTCGTGGGCGTGGTTCTGACGTATCTCCTTTGGGGCACGATTCTCAAGTTGCGCGAGACGCGCGCCCGCCTTGTTCAGCTGGTCCTCGCGCTTGGCGTCTATTTCAGCGCTACAGCGGGAAGCTATGCCATCGGCAACCTGTTTCCACACCTCTACCTTCCGTTCCTGAGATTCCTGCTCCCAATTCTCGGTTTGTGGCTGCCGCTGGCGTGGGCATATACGTTTACGAGGGTTCCGGAGGATGCGCGGCTGGCTACAGCCAGTCTCGTCGCGAGAGCTCGATGATTGCAGCGCTCATCTTCGTCATTTCGGTTGCGGCTTTGCTTCAGTTCTTCGTGTTGCATTGCCGCTCGATCCTGGCTTACACGCGCAGGGTTGAACTGTCCGACCGCGTTCGCGAAGTCGCGGGCATCGCCGCCGCTAACGTTGCAGCCGGCGACTTCGATCGTATCGTGGAGCTCGTGCGCCTCTGCCCTGAACGGGGTGACGACCGCAAGGAGATTCGCGTCGTCGGAACCTACTACAGTTTGCTCGACATGCTGGGCCGCATCACGCGCTCGATCACTCCCAAAATCGCGGCATGGACCGAAAACGAACGGAAAAGCTGCTCTTACTTCGCCGCGGTCGCTCTGGATCGCAGAATTTCTTACAGTCGCGACCTGTTCACCCAGCAGGTTGCCGATCGCCTGTAGCCGGCGGCGCCGCCGCTTGCAAGCCGTCTGTGTCGCTCGACCCCTTCCTATCCGGCTGCTACTATACGATTCGCCTGTCACGACGGGTGAAAGATGAAGCGGCCCATGCGAACTCCTCTGGAACAATCCGTCCTCCAGTACATCCGTGCCGCGGGGATGCTTGCGCCCGGGGATCGAGTTGGCGTGGCCGTGTCCGGCGGCGCGGATTCTGTTGCGCTCCTGCGGATCCTTGAGAGGATCCACGCGGAACTGGGCATTTCGTTGTCAGTCGTGCACTTCGACCATCAGTTGCGCGGTGCCGAATCCGATCGAGACGCCCAATTTGTTTCCGCTCTCGCTGGCTCGCTCGGCCTCGACTTCGTCCTTCACCGCGAGGACGTTGCGGCTGCTGCAGAACGCCATGGCTGGAACCTCGAGGATGCCGCTCGCAAGCTCAGGTACGCATTTTTTCAGCGCGTAATCCACGAAGGCCGCGCCACTCGCATTGCCGTCGCACATACCGCCGACGATCAAGCCGAGACCGTCGTTTCACACCTGATTCGCGGCACAGGTCCAGTCGGCCTTGGAGGCATCTACCCGGTCGCAGGCTCGGCCGCAGGCACGATCGTTCGGCCTCTGCTTTCTTTCCGTCGAAGGGCGCTTCGGTGTTACCTCGAAGGCCTCGGGCAAACCTGGTGCGAAGACTCGAGCAACGCCGATCTGCGCCGCATGCGAGCCCGAATTCGCGCTCAGCTTCTGCCCATCCTCGAGCGCGACTTTTCCCCGCGCATCGTCGACCACTTGTGCGAACTAGCCCGGCTTTCGCGCGAGGAAGAAGTCTTCTGGTCAGCGCTCATCGAGGAACGCTACCGTTCCCTCGTCCAATCAAAGGTCCAATCGGGGGTCCAATCGCACGATCAGACGCTTTCCGTCTCCGTGAACGACCTACTGAATCCGCTAGGCCGTTCCGATAATGCGCCCGTTACGCGCGAACAGAATGGGCACGCGCAGTGCGACGCCGTTTCTCGCCCGCTTACCGAACGGTTGATCCGGCGTCTGTATGAGGGGGTCCGAGGAGATAGGCGCGGACTCTGTGCCGATCATGTGGAGCAAGTGATTCGTTTGGCTGCCAAGTCAACCAGCGGCCGCAGAATCGAACTGCCGGGCGAGATTGTGGTCGAGCGGAGGTTCAACGATCTTTTCTTTTCGCGTCGAGCTGGGACCGCGAGCACCGCGCGCGACCGCGAAACCATTTCGCAGCCAAAGGCGTACCAATATACGGTGGTACTTCCGAACGCTGGCTCGGCCAGTGTTTCCGTTCCAGAACTTGGAAGTCGCTTCCACCTGAAATTGATTGACTGGGTTGAGATGCAGAGGGAAACTAGAAGAGACAATCAGACCTTTGATGCCGACTCGCTCCGCGCGCCCTTGATCCTGAGGAACTGGCGACCCGGCGACGCCTACCCGCCCCACGGTCGACGCCAGCCACGGAAGTTGAAGCAAATGCTCTTGGCCGCGCGCGTTCCAGTTGCAGAGCGTCGCGAGTGGCCAGTCCTGGAAAGCGCTGGTTCAGTTATCTGGGCTCGCGGGATGCCTGTGGCGCAGGCGGTTCGAGCCTGCAAGAAAACCCGGCTTGCGGTTGTGATCGCAGAGGAGAAGTTGTAAGCGTTCCTCCGATATCCGGGTGATGGGCGGCGGTGAATACGCAGGGCCGTTCGCAGCATCTAACGTTCTAGGGACTCGGGAATCTCCACGGCGACCTGGCACCGGGAGCCGAGGTTACACAGAGGGTGAGGTAAGACGGTGAACTCAACAGTACGCACGGTTTTATTTTGGCTTTTGATGATCTTGTTGGCGGTCGTCTTGTGGAAGATGGCTTCCACGGGCGGACAGTCGGCTCGCGAAGACGAGCCGCAGTATACGAGCTTCCTGGACAAGGTCCACGGAGGCGAGGTCAAAGACGTCACAATCTTTCTTTCTCAGAACAGCGCCGAGCTCACGGGCGATTACACCAATGGCACGAAATTCCGTGGCGTGACCGTTGCCAACACCGCGATCCCGGATCTCACCAAGACGCTGAGCGATCAGCACATCATCTACAACTACAAGGAAGTGAAGGACGCCAACTGGATCAGCTTCATGATCAATTTCGCCCCGCTGATCCTGCTCGTCGCGTTCTGGATTTTCATGATGAAGCAGATGCAGGCGGGCGGTAACAAGGCGCTCAGCTTCGGCAAGTCGCGCGCCCGGCTCCTCACCGCGCAGCAGAAGAAGGCCACCTTTAAGGACGTCGCCGGCATCGACGAAGCCAAGGAAGAGCTTTACGAAATTATCGACTTCCTGAAGGACCCGCAAAAATTCCAGAAGCTCGGCGGCCGCATCCCCAAGGGCGTTCTGCTCGTTGGCCCTCCGGGAACGGGCAAGACCCTGCTGGCACGCGCCATTGCCGGCGAAGCGAACGTTCCTTTCTTCTCGATCTCCGGTTCGGACTTCGTCGAAATGTTCGTCGGCGTAGGCGCCAGCCGCGTCCGCGACCTTTTCGAGCAGGGCAAGAAAAATGCTCCCTGCATCATCTTCATCGACGAAATTGACGCCGTCGGTCGCCATCGAGGCGCAGGTCTGGGCGGCGGACACGACGAGCGCGAGCAGACTTTGAACGCGCTCCTGGTCGAAATGGACGGCTTCGAATCGAACGAAGGCGTCATCCTCATTGCCGCTACGAACCGTCCCGATGTGCTCGACCCGGCCCTTCTCCGCCCTGGCCGTTTCGACCGCCGCGTCGTGGTTCCTCGTCCGGATGTGAAGGGCCGCGAGGAGATCCTGCGCGTTCACACGCGCAAAGTGCCTCTGGGCGACGACGTGGAACTTTCCGTCATCGCGCGCGGCACCCCAGGATTCTCGGGCGCGGACGTTGCGAATCTGGTGAACGAGTCCGCTCTGTGGGCGGCGCGACAGAACCGCAAGTTCGTCACGATGGCCGACTTCGAGATGTCCAAGGACAAGGTCCTGATGGGCGTCGAGCGCAAGTCGATGATTTTGTCCGACGAGGAGAAGCGCAATACCGCGTATCACGAGGCGGGCCACGCGCTCGTCGCCGCGATGACTCCGGGCGCCGATCCTCTGCACAAGGTCACGATCATCCCGCGCGGAATGGCCCTGGGCGTCACGATGCAGTTGCCCATCGACGACAAGCACACCTACACGAAGGAATTTCTTGAATCGCAATTGGCTGTTCTGATGGGTGGCCGAGCCGCCGAGGAAATCTTCCTCCACCACATCACCACGGGCGCGGGAAATGACATCGAGCGCGCCACCGAAATCGCGCGCCAGATGGTATGCGAATGGGGCATGAGCCCTCTCGGTCCGCTCACGTTCGGGAAGAAGGAAGAAGCCATCTTCCTGGGCCGCGAAATCGCACAGCACCGCGACTATTCCGAGGACACCGCGATCAAGATCGACGGCGAAGTGCGCGCCATCGTCAGCATGGGCTACACGCGCGCGCGCAACATCCTCGAAACCTATCGCGATGCGCTCGAACGCGTGGCGCAAGCTCTGCTCGATCGCGAAGTTCTCGACGCCACCGAGCTCAAGCTCTTACTCGAAGGCAAGCCGCTGCCGGAGAAGGTGGTGCCTCCTCCGCCCCCGGCGCCACCAGTGCCTGCAAAGGAGCCGCAGCTCACGCTGCGTCCCGAGCCGCGCCCGATTCCCGGCCTGGCCAAAGGCGAAAAGCCAGCCCCAGCCTGATCGCCGGTGGCTTCGCCTAGCTAGGCGTGTTGCGCGAAGGCCTGCTCCAGAGTTTTCTCTGTGTCTCTGTGGCTATGTTTTCAATGCCGCGCCAGTGGCGTAAAATACGCCCATGGCAAAGACAGACACATTCGAGGTCGACTGCCCTTGCTGCCACGCGAAGTTGACGGTTGACCGTGACCTGGGCGTTGTCCTGTCGCACATCCCGCCCCCAAAGCCGCCGCCGTCCGTCGATCTCGACGACACGGCCCGTCTCCTCCGGGAGCAAGCAGAATCGGTGGAAGCGAAATTCCGAGCGTCCGTCGAAGCCGAGCGCACGAAGGAAGACGTCCTCGCCCGTAAATTCGCCGAAGGGCTAAAGAAGGCCAAAGACGGACCCGTAGAAAAGCCGCTCCGCGATTTCGACCTTGATTAGGACTGAATTCGGAAGGCCTTGTGTCAGCCCCGGACCTTCAGTCCGGGGAGGGTGGCCTTCAGGCCACCCGAAAGGACCCCCACAAAAAAATGAAACGGGGCTTTAGCCCCTGAAGTAACGTCCTTCACATTCCTTCGTAGTTTGGTCCGCCGCCACCTTCCGGCGGGACCCAATTGATGATCTGGTAGGGATCGGCGATGTCGCACGTCTTGCAGTGAACGCAATTCGACGCGTTGATTTTCAATTTCGGCGCGCCCTTCTCGATCACCATTTCATACACCGCCGCCGGGCAAAAATACTGGCACGGATTCCCATACTCGCGCACGCAACGGTCGCTGCAAATCGTCGGATCGAGCACCAGCAGGTGGCAGGGCTGATCTTCCTCGTGCCGCGTGCCGGAGTGGTAGACGTCCGTCAGCCGGTCGAACGTCAGCTTGCCGTCGCCCTTGAATCGCGTAGACTGATCCACCAGCGTCCGATCGCGATTCAGCTTCGCGTACTCCTCGTAGCCCGCCTCGGTTCGCATCGGGTCCACCAGCCCGCGCCCTCCGGTGACGAACTGCACCCCCGCGAGAAATAGCCCCTTCCACAAGCCGTCGTGAAATGCCTGATGGAAATTCCGCACCGCCCAAAGCTCTTCCTTGATCCAACTCCGATCGAGCTTCTGCTCGTATTTCGCGAGCGACTTCGCCGAAGTGTCGCCCGCGCACAGCGCCTCGTAAATCGTCTCGGCCGCCAGCATCCCGCTCTTGATCGCCGTGTGAATTCCCTTCAGGCGCTGCGAGTTGAGCAGGCTCGCCGAGTCGCCGATGATCAACGCGCCATCCACGTAACTACGCGGCATCGAATACCAGCCGCCGTATGGGACCGTTTTCGCGCCGTACCGAACAAGCTTCCCGCCCTCGAGCACTCGTCGCACGAATGGATGCGTCTTGAATTTCTGAAACGCCTCGTGCGGATCAAATAGCGGATTGTGGTACTCAAGCCCGACTACCATTCCGAGCGAAACGCGATTGTCGCGCAAGCCGTACACCCAGCCGCCGCCGTACATGCTCGAATCAAGCGGCCACCCAAGCGTGTGCGCCACAAATCCCGTGTCAATGCGGCCAGGCTGCACGTCCCACAATTCCTTGATTCCGATTCCGTACACTTGCGGGTTCAATCCATCCAGCTTCAGGCGGTTCACCATCTCTTTCGTCAACGAGCCGCGCGGGCCTTCCGCCAGCACCGTCACTTTCGCGCGCAGCTCGTACCCCGGCGTGAAGTTGTCTTTCGGCTTCCCGTTCTTGTCGACGCCCTTGTCCTCGGTCTGCACACCCGCGACGCGAGCGTTCGCGCCATCGCCTTCGTACAGCATTTCCCTGCCCGCAAACTGCGTGAAAATGTTCACGCCTTTCTTCTCGACCAGTCCGCCGAGCCACTTCACGAGCCTGTTCACCGAAACCACATAGTTGCCGTGATTCGCCAGCGGCGGCGGCGTGATGGGCAGCTTCCAGGAATTCGTTGCGGTCAGGTAATAAGCGGCATCGCCCGTCACGGGCGTGTCGAGCGGCGCGCTCTTCTCGAAATCGGGAACCAGCTCGCGCAGACCGCGCGGGTCCATGATTGCGCCAGAAAGTTGATGCGCTCCAATCTCGCGCGCCTTTTCCAGCACGTAAATGTTTTCAGCCGACAGCGCGGGCGACTTGTTCGCGGACGTATGCTGCTCGATCAAATTCGCCAGATGCAGCGCGCACGCCAGGCCAGCGGGCCCTGCACCCACGATCAGAACGTCCGCTTCCAGTTGTTCGCGTTGAATTTGCTGCCCCGTCGACGCCATGCCGCCATCTTAGCAGAACCCGAAAATCCAATTTCGAAAATGGAAATCTAATCGGGACCCTTTCCATTATGGGGAGCGGAATCTGCTGGTCTACTCCGAAATGACTGTTAAAGCGCGGCGTTAAGGATTAATCTCGATTAACCTTAACGTCGCGGTAACGAAGTTCAGACAGGGAGAATTCAATGTCAGACGCCAACGTCGCTATCCTGAAAAGATGGTTTGAAGAAGTGTGGAATCAACGGCGCGAGGAGACAATCATGGAGTTGCTTGCGCCGGATTGCATTGGACACGGCACTCGTGACAATGGAGGCGACATCCACGGTCCGCGGGAGTTTCTGCCCTTCTACGAACGCATCTGCAGCGCCTTTCCCGATATGAAAGTCACCGTTGAGGATGGTTTCGGGGAGGGAGAAAAGGCCGTCGTCCGATGGTCCGCCACAATGCATCATCGCGGAGACCATTTGGGCCCGCGAGCCACTGGAAACCAAGTTGCAATGACTGGAACCACGATCGCCAGGATTGCGAACGGCAAGATCGTCGAGGCATGGGACAACTGGGACAAGCTGGCAATGCTGCAGCAAATCGGCGTCGTCCAACTCGCCGCGTCCACCGGGGCCTGAGTTACCGGGCCAGTGGCACCACATATCTTCAATAAGGAATCGCCTATTCGTAGCGCAATGCGACCAGTGGATCGACGCGCATCGCGCGGCGCGCCGGGATGTAGCACGCGGCAAGCGCAACCAGCAGCAGCACGAGCGCGACTACGGCAAATGTGACCGGGTCCGTGGCGCTAACGCCGTAGAGCATCTTCGCCATCAGCCGCGTAAGGCCGAGCGCGGCCACAATACCGATCGCAACACCGAGGAGCGCCATCCTTGCCCCGTTGCCAAGAATCAGGCGAAGAACGTCCTTGCGCTGCGCGCCGAGCGCCATGCGAATCCCGATTTCGCGAGTTTGCTGGCCCACCAAGTAAGAAATCACTCCGTAAATGCCGATACTAGAGAGCAGAAGCGCCAGTCCGGCGAAAGCGCCCAGAAGAATCATCGAGAACCAGCGGTTGGCGATGGAACCGGAAATAATCTCCTCCATCGTCTGCGCACTGTAAATCACCTGCTCGCTGTTCATTTGCTGCAGGGAGCGGCGAATTGAGTCGACGATACCCGGCTCCGCGCCGCGAGAACGCACCACCACTCGCATGCCGAAAGGCGCCTGGGCCATCACGGAATCGGGCAACTGCATGAACGGAAAATAGAGCTGGGCCCGGAGATTCTCGGTGTCGTCCGTATCGAGTCCCCACTGTTTCACGTGGCCGACGACGCCGATGATTTCGGCCTGTTGATTTCCCGGGAGACTATCGAGGAACAGACGCCTGCCAATCGGATTTTCATTCGGGAAGTACTGACGCACGAACACGTCGTCCACCAGGACGACGGGCGGTGAATGCTCGTCGTCCTGGACAGTGAAGAAGCGGCCGCTGCGGAGCGGAGTTTCCATCACCTTGAGATAATCTGGATCGACTACGTATTCGAGGGTCCACTTCATTTCGCTTTGGTTTGTCGGTTTTGGCTGGCCTTCCATCCAAAACAGCCACTCGTCATCGCCACCCATCGGAAACGCTCCCCAGCTCATCGAGACAGCTTGGATCCCGGGCGTGGAGGCAAGCGTAGAGTCAACGTCGCGGAACGCAGCGCGAATTGCGGCTGGCGTCGCTTTTCGCATCGAAGGCGAGAGCGAAAATCCGAATGTCAGCATGTTGCGGGGATTGAAACCGGGATCGATATTCCAGAGTTGAACCAGGCTGCGAAGCATGAGTCCTGCGCCGATCAGCAGAACCAGGGCCAGCGCGGTTTCCACGACCACGAGGACGCCGTGAGCGCCCGTGCGCGAACCGCTGGCGCTACGGCCTCCTTCCTTCAGGCTATCCTGCAAGTTCGTCCGAGAAATCCTCGCGGCAGGCACCAGGCCGAAGAGAATTCCCGCTAGAAGCGCGATCGCACCAGTGAAAAGCAGTACACGAAGGTCCATACCGACTTCCGCGGCTCGCGGAAGCGCAGCAGGCAAAGCTCCCAAAGCGGCGCGCGTTCCCCAGTTCGCGAGCAACAAACCAAGCGCGCCGCCAACAAATGCCAGCAAGATGCTCTCGGTCAAAAGCTGGCGAATCAGGCGCGATTTCCCGGCGCCGAGCGCTGCGCGAACGGCGAATTCGCGGGAGCGCCCGCTCGAGCGCGCCAGAAGCAGATTCGCAATGTTGACGCACGCGATGAGAAGCACAAACCCGACCGCGCAAAATAGCACGAGCAGTAATGGCTCGACGTGGCCGACCACCGACTGCCGAAAAGAAATGAACGCGGCGCCAACGCCTTTGTCCGAATCGGGATAGGCGGCCGCGAGATTTCCTGTGACTTCGGCAAAGTCGGCGCGGACCTGGTCGATCGCAACGCCAGGTTTCATCCGGCCAATTCCGTGAAAGCCGAGGCCCGAGCTGCGGTTGAAGAGCAGACTGTTACTCCACTGAACGACTGGAACGTAGATCTCGCTGGGACTGAAGCTGTAGACCATCAAATTGAAGTCCGACGGAATCACGCCGACGATTGTGTAGCCCTTCCCATCTAGGTTGAGAGTCTTGCCAACCACATCCCCCGCCGAGCCGAACTTGCGCTCCCAGAAGCCTCCGCTGATGAGCGCCACCGGAGCCGCGCCAATCTGGTCATCCGCGCGCACAAAGATTCGGCCAATTACCGGCTTCACGCCGAGAATCGGAAAGAAATCGGAAGTAACGAACTGCGACTGCACCTGCTCCGCTTCGCCGAGACCAGTCAGACTGAATGACGACGGCCGCGAAACGGCCATCGCCGACAACGTGCGGTTGTCCTTCTGCCAATCGAGAAAATTCGGATACGAAATCGAGCCCGTGGCGAAATTCGGCTTGCTCTCGTGGATTGTCACCAACTGTTCCGGCTGCGGATACGGAAGAGGATTCAGCAGCACGCCGTTTACCACCGAGAAGAGCGCCGTGTTGGCTCCGATGGCCAAAGCGAGCGTCAAGACCGCAACGATCGTGAATCCCGGCGATTTCGCAAGCATGCGAACCGCGTAGCGCAGATCCTGCAAGAGCTGGTTCATGCTTCACCTCTCGGAACAGTTGAAAATCATTCGTATCGCAGGGCGATCAGCGGATCCACTCGCATCGCGCGCCGCGCCGGAATGTAGCAGGCGAGCGACGCAACAAGGATCAGCAGAGCCGAAACGGCGGCGAACGTGACCGGGTCCGTCGCGCTCACGCCGTACATCATGCTCGCAATCCATCGCGTCAAACCGGCGCCTGCGACGATGCCGATCGCGACGCCCACCGCCGCCAGCCTGAGCCCCTGGCCGATCACCATGCCCAGCACATCGCCCGGCTTTGCGCCGAGCGCCATGCGAATGCCGATCTCGTGGGTCTTGCGCGTGACGGAGTACGCCATCGTCCCGTACAACCCGATGCAAGCAAGCATCAGAGCCACCAACCCGAAGAAGCTCGACAGTCTCGCAAACAACCGCTCTTGCACCAGCGCCTCTCCCGTTTGCTCCACCTGCGTTCTCAGGTTCATAAGCGGCAGATCGGGATCGGCCTGACGCACTACATCGCGCACTTCGGAAACCAATCCCCTGGGATCACCCGCCGCTCGTACCTCGAAATACATCGTGTTGAGTCGATCCGGGGCCTGTGTGTAGGAAAAGAATGCCTTCGGTCTCGGCGGGTCGTGCACATCGGTAAGTTCCACGTCCTTGATAACACCCACAATCTCAAATCGCAGCGGATCCTCGCCAACACCTCCGATGTGGAAAGAGCGGCCGATGGGGTTCTCGTCACCGAAAAAATGATGCACGAACGTCTCATTCACCACCGCCACTTTCGGCGAATTCATCGTGTCGCTGTCCGAAATGTCGCGCCCAAGCACAATCGGAATCTGCATGGTCGCAAAGAAATCGGGACCCACACTTCCGAACCGGGCGATTGGGTCGGATATCTTGCGGCTCGAGCCTTCGATCGTTGCGCTCGTGTTGCTCGACCAGCCCGTCAAAGGCGCAAACTCATACAACGTGGCGGCCTTGACGCCCGGAAGAGCCTTAATCTGCTGGTGCAATTGCGTGAACAGATTCACCAGCCGTTCGGCGTGATAGCCCTTGCGCGTTGGATCGAGCCCAAACAGAAGCAGGTTATTTTGATTAAACCCCAGGCTCTTGTTCTGCATGTTCTGAAGTGTGCGGACGAAAAGGCCCGCGCCAATCATCAAAACGAGCGAAGCCGAAACCTGCGCGACAACCAGAGCTTTTCCGAGCACATGGCCGCGGCGGCCTTCCGTGACGTTAGTCGCCGTGTCCTTCATCGCTGAGGCGAGGTCCACCTTTGCTGCACGAAACGCCGGCGCGATACCAAACAGAATCCCGGTTAGTGTCGACGCCAGCGCCGTGAAGAGCAAAACCGTCGAATCAGGCCGTACGTCGAGAATCACGCGGCTGTCTCCGCTCGAAATCATGGCGAGCAAGCCTTCCGTCGCCCAACCAGCCACCACCAATCCCAGCAGCCCGCCAATCAACGACAGCAGCAGGCTTTCGGTGAGAAGCTGACAAACGATGCGCGATGCGGAAGCTCCCATCGCAAGCCGGATCGTGATTTCTTTCTTTCGCCCTGTCGCGCGCGCCAACAACAGTGTAGCCAGGTTCGCGCAAGCAATCAGCAGTACCAGGCCCACCGCGCCCATCAGAATGTAAAGCGGCTTTGCGAAGCCCTCGCGCAACTCGGCGATGCCCTGGCTCGCCCCCCAAAGCTGAAGGTGTGGCACCTGGTCTGGCCGGTCGGGTTTCCAATCGGCCGTCAGCGCGTTGCGAAAGATGGTGTCGAGTTCCGCTTCCGCCTGCGTCCGGCTCACGGAGCGCCTCAGGCGGCCCATGATGTTCAGGCAGATCCAATCCTTGGCCGTAAACACGGACGTGCCGTGATAGGGGTTGTCGCCCCACGGACGCAGATTCTGCTTGTCGGCGAATGCCATCCAGATTTCAGGCGCCATTCCCGGTTGCACGCCGAAGAACTGCGGTGGCGTGACACCCACAATCGTGAACGGAATTCCGTTGAGCTCGACGTTCTTGCCAACCACCGACGGATCGCGCGCAAATTGCCGAGTCCAATATGCGTAGCTGATTACCGCAACGCGCGCGGCGCCCTCGGGCTCGTCGGAATCGATGATGCCGCGACCCATCAGCGGCGTCACTCCGAGCCCCGAGAAATAATTTCCCGTCACCATCATTCCGTTTGCCAGCGTCGGTTGGCCGTTCACGCTGACCGTGGTGTTCTGCGGCGTGAAGCCGAGAGGCACCCACGCAAACACGCTCGAGAGTGACTGGTTTTGTTCTCGAAATTGTTCGAATGCCGGATACGAGAAGGAAAGCCGGCTGTCGTCTCCATCCTGCCCCCAGTGACCGGGCCACTTGTTGTTATCCCAGGCGAGCAGAACCAGGCTTCGTGGGTCCTTCACCGGCAACGTCTTCAGCATGACCGCGTCGATCAAGCTGAAGATCGCGGTATTCGCGCCGATGCCGAGCGCCAGTGTCAGCACGGCAATCACGGCGAATCCGGGCGACTTGACCAGCATCCGGATTGCGTATCGCACATCCTGCAGAACTGCAGTCATGAAGTCACCCCCATGAAGAATTCAATCTCGCGCAGACTGCTTGGACGATTGCTCTCCACCCGTCGCTGCGTCAGCATTTGGTACGCATCTCCCCTGCGAAAGGTTCTCACTCATAGCGCAGCGCCACCAGCGGATCCACGCGCGTCGCTCGCCGCGCCGGAATGTAGCAGGCCACGAGCGCGACGCCTGCAAGCAGGAACGCCACCGCCAGAAACGTCAACGGATCGGCGGCACTGACGCCGTACAAGGAACTCTTCACGATTTGCATGAGCGTGAAAGCCAACACAGTTCCAATGGCGATGCCGGCCAGCGCGAGCCTGCCTCCCTCGCGTACAACCATCTTCATCACGTCCCTCGGCTGAGCTCCCAAAGCCATCCGAATGCCAATTTCCTGCGTCCTCTGCGCGATGCTGTAGCGCACCAGACCGAACAAGCCGATCGCCGCCAGAAGAATGGCCGTAATGGCAAAAACGCCCAGCAATGCAACGGCGGAACGGCGTGGCCCCATCGACATTGCGATGCGTTGATCCATGGTCTTGACGTCGGAAACCGGCTGGCTCGGGTCGACGCCGCGCACTGCTTCCCCAATGGCTGTCGCGACTGCCGCGGGATTGCCGTTCGATCGCGCAATCAGGAAAACTGCCGAGGATTCCTGCTGATAGAGCGGGAAGTAGTACACACCTTTCCCGGAGCCCTCCGTGCCTTCCGTGGAAGCCTCTTCGCCGACTACCTGCGTATGCCGCACGGGCGCGACGACGCCGATGATTGTCGCCCACGGATCACTTGAGTTGATCTTCATGTGCTTGCCGATTGGGTCGTCGTTCGGCCAATACTGGCGCGCCAGGGTTTCATCGATCATTGCCACCGCCTGTCCGCCTTTGCGATCTTCCTCCACAAAAGAGCGGCCGCGAACCAGCGGGATGCCCATGGTTTCGAAGTAGCCGGCACTCACTTGGCGAACGTCTCCGTGAGGTCCCGGATCGCCGGGCGGTCTTGGCCGGCCTTCGATTTCGAATGAGGCCGAGCCGCCAAATCCGCTGAACGGCAGGGGTACGCCCGCGGCCGCAGAGACCACGCCCGGTGAATTCCGGAGGCGCTCGAGTGCGGCCTGAAGGAAGGCGGTCTGTTTTGCGCCCGTGTCGTACTGATGGTCGGGCAACGCTAGCGCGGCGGTGGTCAAACCGTGCGGACGGAAGCCGACGTTAACCTCCTGAAGCTTCGACAAGCTCTTCAGGAAGACTCCCGCGCCGGCCAGTAGCACGAGGGCGAGCGCAAGCTGGCCGACGACGAGGACATCACGGAAACGGTGGTTCGCGCGGCTGCCGCCTGTGTTGCCGCGGCCTTGTGAGAGGTTCCGTTGCGGGTCTGTTCGGGCGATTTGCCAGGCTGGCGCAGCGCCAAACACCAGGGCTGACGCGCCCGTCACGATCAACGTGAACAGCAGAACGTGCGAGTCCATTGGAACGCTGAATCCAGTCGACAGGTTTTCGCGCGCGAGCGACAGCAATCCACTAATTGCGGCGGACGCGAATAGTAAACCTACGCCCATCCCTGCGATCGCAAGCACGGCGCTTTCCGTCAGCACTTGGCGCGCGAGCCGCCAAGCCGGTGCGCCCAGGGCCGTCCGGACCGCGAATTCTCTCGCGCGGCCCGTTGCGCGCGAAAGCAGGAGTCCAGCGACATTGGCGCACGCGATCAGCAACACGAACCCTACGGCTCCCACCAGAATGAGAAGCGGGGCCCGGACATCGCCATAAACAAATTCCGTGAACGGCACGGCAAACATTCCCCAGCCTGAGCTTTTGGGATACGCGCTGCGCGGATCGTTCACCACGCGCTGCGTGATGACGTTCATAAACGCAGCCGCCTGCGAGAACGGCACTCCCGGATTCAGCCGCGCCACCACGAAATGCGCTTCATTGAAAATGTTGTCTTCGGCAAAGTCTCCCGGAGGGAGCGCAAGCGGCGCCCACACATCCACCAGGTCAGGCCACCGGAAATCGGGCCCCATCACACCGATCACCTTGTACGGTTCTTCATTGAACTGGATTGTGCGTCCGAGTATCTCCGGATCGCCGCCGAAAACGCTCTTCCAAGTGCCATACGAAAGCACCACTTCGTGGTCGGCTTTCGGCTGATCCTCTTCCGGCCAAAAAACGCGGCCAAGCAAGGGCTTCGCTTCGAAAACGTCGAACCATTGGGAGGAAACTTTTGCGCAGCGCAGCCGTTCGGGCGCCGCCCCGCCTGCGTAGTTGAAGTCCACAGAATCTTGCATCGCCGCGGATGCGAAGACTCGGTCATCCTTCCGCAACAAACCGAAATCCGGCGCTGATATCACGATGCTCTTGAGGTTCAGCTTTTCGTAGCGCACGCGGATGGCGACCACGCGCTCGGGATGCCCAACGCCCGCGGGATGCAGCAGAAGACTGTTGACCACGCTGAAGATCGCGGTATTCGCGCCGATACCCAGCGCCAGCGTCAGAACCGCGACGGCGGTAAATCCTGGCGACTTCCCCAGCATGCGCATTCCGTAGCGCACGTCCTGCCAGAAGCTATTCATGATTCATCTCCCATCGCAATCGAATCGAGAGCCGGTCTGGCCTGGCGCCAAAATAGGTAGCAGTATCCCGGCAGAACGTCGGCAGATCGAGTGCCAACTGGCGGGCCTGTAAGTTACTGGAGCATAGTCACTTAGCACGGCAGACAGCTTCGACTGGCGCAAGCTACTGCTCGATAGCGGGAGTCGCCGTGGCGAAATCGGACACGGAACCAGAGATGGAGGCGAATCTACTTCGACTTTTCGAGTTCTTCGATGAGGGCGGGAACGATTTCAAAGAGGTCGCCCACCACGCCATAGTCAGCCACCTCGAAGATCGGCGCGTTCTGATCCTTGTTGATCGCGGCGATGGTGCGCGACCCTTTCATCCCCACCACGTGTTGAATCGCGCCGCTGATTCCCAGGGCGAGATAAAGCTTCGGCGCCACCGTCTGGCCGGAGCTGCCGATCTGCCGGTCCATCGGAAGCCAGCCTTCGTCGCAAATCGGCCGCGACGCGCAAATTTCTCCGCCGAGCAGCCTCGCCAGCTTCTCCGCCATCGGGATATTTTCGGGCGCTTTGATTCCCCGACCGACCGACACCAAAATCGGCGCTTGCGTTAGGTCCACGGCCTGCTTCGCTTCCCGGAACAGCTCGAGGGGCTTCGTCCGAATCTGCTCGGGTTTCAACTCGACGGTCACTGCCTTCACCGGCGCTTTTCCAGTCGCATTCTTCGCCACAAGATCCGCGCGAAATGCGCTCGCCTGAAACGATGCGATCCACGGCGGCTCGCCGGCGAAGACCACGTCGGCCGACGTGCGCCCCTGAAACATCTGCCGCACAAAAATCAGCTTCCCGCTTTCGGAGCGATATCCGATGCAATCACCGATCATCCCCTTGCCCAGCGACGCCACCAGTTTCGGCGCGAAGTCGCGAACCTGATAGGTGTGCGGCATCAAAACGAGATCGGGCTTGCTGCTTTCGAGAATTTGCCGCAGCGCGAGCGAAAATCCGTCGGGCGTATATTGTTCGAGCAAGTCGTGCTCGACGAGAAGCACTTCGTCGAGCTGCGAACCGGCCAACTCGTCAGCAAGCGCGGCGACGCCTTTGCCGATGACGACGCCCGAAACACTCGCCTTCGCTTGCGACGCGATTTGCTGCGCGGCGGCAAGCGTCTCGAAGCTCACCTTGTTCCACTTGCCCTCGCGCTGCTCGGTAATAACCAGAATCTTCATGGCCTATAAAACTCGCGCTTCGTGCCGCAGCTTCTCGATCAGCTTCGCCGCGATTTCCTTGGGCTGCCCGGTGATGAATTCCGTCTTCTTCGTTTTTTGCGGAACGTAAATTCGCTCCACGCGCTGCGTCGGCGAGTCCGGAACGCCCAGCGACTTCCGGTCCACCGTGGCGATTTCCTTCTTCTTGGCGGCCATGATGCCCTTTAGCGTCGCGTAGCGCGGCTTGTTGATGCCCGACTGAATCGACAGCACGGCAGGGAGCGGCAATTCCACCCACTGAAACCATCCGGCCTCGAGTTCGCGCTTCAACTTCATGTGCCCATCCGCAACTTCAATCGCCATGATGATCGTCGCATGCGGCCGCCCGAGCAATTCCGCCAGCAGCACGCCGGTCTGGCCGAATCCCTGGTCATCGCTCTGGAGCCCCGTGAGAATCAGGTCGAAATTCTCGTTCTTGATCGCGGCCGCCAGCGAACGCGCCGAACCAAGCGGATCGAGTTTGTAGAATTCATTGTCCGCTACGTGAATGCCTCGATCCGCGCCCTTTGCGAGCGCCTCTTTGATCGTTTGCTTCACGCGCTCCGGGCCCATCGAAATCGCCACCACTTCGCCGCCGTGCTTTTCCTTCAGGCGCAACGCTTCCTCCAGCGCGAAGCTATCCGGCTCGTTGGTCTCGAATCCAATGTCGGACTCGCGAATCCAAGCAGCCCCCTCGACGATCGCGAGCGGCGCATCCTTCGCCGGAACTTGTTTGATGCAAACGCCAATCTTCAAAACGGTCTCCCGCTACTTCTCATCCCAACGCTTGAACAGCAGCGACGCATTCGTTCCGCCAAATCCGAAAGAATTCGACAGCGCATACACTGCTTCCGCCTTCCGCGCGTGATTCGGAACGTAATCCAGGTCGCACTCGGGATCGGGAGTCTCGTAGTTGATCGTCGGCGGCAAAATCTGATCGCGCAGAGCCAGCACGCTGATGCCCGCCTCGAGTCCGCCCGCGCCGCCCAGAAGATGTCCCGTCATCGACTTCGTCGAGCTGATGGGCACTTTCTTCGCATTCTCGCCGAACACGCGCGTGAGCGCCGTCGTTTCGATCGCGTCGCCGATCGGCGTCGAAGTGCCGTGCGCGTTCACATAGCTCACTTCCGCCGGCGAGATTTTGCCATCCTTCAGCGCCGCCAGCGTGACGCGATACCCGCCGTCGCCACCTTCCGCAGGCTGCGTGATGTGGTACGCATCCCCCGACATTCCGTAGCCGACGATTTCGGCCAGAATCTTCGCGCCGCGGCGTTGCGCGAATTCGAGCGATTCCAGGATCAGCACTCCCGCACCTTCGCCGATAACGAAGCCATCGCGCTGCGCGTCAAATGGGCGGCTCGCGCGCTCTGGCTCGTCATTGCGCGTCGATAGCGCCCGCATCGCCGCAAAGCCACCTACGCTCATCGGAGTGATCGCCGCCTCCGCGCCGCCCGCGATCATGACCTCCGCGTCGTTGCGCTGAATGATCTTGTACGCGTCGCCTATCGCATGCGCCCCTGCGGAGCAAGCCGTAGCCGTGGCCGAATTTGGCCCCTTCGCTCCGTAGCGGATCGACACGTGTCCCGACGCAAGATTCACGATGGAAGCTGGAATGAAGAACGGAGAAATCTTCCCCGGACCGCCCTGCATGTACTTCGTGTGCTCGCGCTCGATAACGTCGAAACCGCCGATGCCCGAGCCGATGTACACTCCCGCGGCCGGCGCAAGTTCCGGCGTGATTGAAAGCTCAGACATCCGCATCGCGAAATCCGACGCAGCCAGGGCCAGTTGAATGAACCGGCCCATCTTTTTCACTTCTTTTTTCTCCACCCAGTTCAGCGGATCAAAATTGCGGACTTCCCCGGCAATGCGGCAGTCGAAAGCCGTGGCATCGAAATGCGTAATCGGACCGACGCCGCTCTTGCCTGCAAGCAAGTTGCGCCACACCTCGTCGGTGCCGATGCCGCACCCGCAGACCAACCCAACGCCCGTCACGACAACTCGGCGATTCAAAACGGAATTCTCCTGTTCGGGATGGAAGGACCCGCCTCAGCGGACAGGCCCCGCGAGCTACTTCTTGGAGTGCTTTTCGATGTAATCGGTGGCGTCCTTGACCGTGGCGATCTTTTCCGCGTCCTCATCCGGAATTTCGATGCCAAAAGCCTCTTCGAATGCCATCACCAGCTCGACGGTGTCGAGCGAGTCGGCTCCCAAATCATCCACAAACGAAGCCGTTGGCGTCACTTCGCCTTCATCCACACCGAGCTGCTCGACGATAATCTGCTTTACGCGTTCTTCGACGCTGGCCATTCTGATCTTCCTCCGCTATTGGCGATCTTGAGCCCCAGGGCACTCGAGAGGCGGGGGTTGCCCCTGTCGATTCCCGTAACCTTATAGCACGTTCGCCTAGCCCATTCTATTCGCCGCGTAATTCCGGGTCAACCTTCGCTCAAAGCGGTAGACCCGGTTTTCCGCCACCGCAATTCGGGCACTTGCGCTCGTAAATATCTGATCCATTAGCGCCATAGTGCTCGCCACAGCCGTTGCACTTCAGCTCGTAGATTTGCTGAAGGTGATCGCTGCCTGGCTTTCCGGTCGCACGAACTACAACTTGTCCGCGCGAATTGACGAAGCCGGGTTGTGTCGTTCTTGCATTCATTTCAACGACGCCTACGCCGCCGTGAGCAAAATCGGAGCCTTTTCGGTAATCACAATCGTATGCTCGAAATGCGCCGCAAGACTGCCATCCACCGTGCGCTCCGTCCAGCCGTCCGCAGCCGTCACCGACCGTCCCGCGCCCATCGTGATAATCGGCTCCACCGCAATCACCATTCCCGGCGTCAGGCGTGCCCGCGCAGTGAAATCGTCATAGTTCGGGACGCTGGGCGCCTCGTGAATCGTGCGCCCGATGCCGTGGCCTCCAAGCGCCCGGATCACCGAAAAACCGCTGCGCCGGACTTCGCGCTCCACCGCGCGGCCAATTTCGCTCACGCGATGCTCCGCTTTGGCCACGCGCATCGCCTGCTGAAACGCGCGCTCCGCGCACAATGCGAGCCGCCGCGCCTCGTCAGGCACCGGCTCCACGGGAACCGTGATCGCGGCGTCCGCCATGAACCCATTCTTCTCGAATGTCACATCGAGTTTCACCAGATCGCCTGGCTGAATCTCTCTTTCGCCGGGAATTCCGTGCACCGCTTCGTCGTTCACACTGATGCAGACATCGCCAGGAAAATCGTAGACCATCGCCGGCGCCGACCGCGCGCCATTCTCGCGCATCACCTCTCCGCCAACGTCAGCCACTTGCTGCGTCGTCAGGCCCGCGCGAACGAACCTCGCCATCGCCCGCAGCGCCACATGACAAATGTGCCCCACTTCTTTCAGCGCGATCAGTTCCTCGTAAGATTCAATCGACATGAGAGCTCCGCGTTTGCCCCTCGCACCGTTCTCCGTGTCCTCAAGCCTTTCTCTGTGCTTACCCGCCATCTTGTTGGGCGGGTCCTCTGTGTTTCGGTCTTCCGGCCTACCCCATGTGCAACCCGCCATTAACGCCCAGCACCTGGCCCGTAATGTAACCAGCCTCATCGCATGCGAGAAACACCACCGCCGCAGCCACATCGCGATCCGAGCCGAATCGCCCCAGCGGAATCAGCGTTTTCATTTTCTCCTTCAGCTCATCGGGCAACGGGTCGGTCATCGGCGTAGCGATAAATCCGGGCGCGACGGCATTCACGGTGATGCTCCGCGACGCCACTTCCACCGCAATCGCCCGCGTAAGTCCGATCAACCCCGCCTTCGACGCCACATAATTCGCCTGCCCCGCGTTGCCCGTCTCCGCCACCACCGACGTAATATTGATGATTCGTCCCGACCGCTGCTTCAGCATCGCGCCCAGCGCCTGCTGCGTGCAAAGATGCGCGCCCGTAAGGTTCGTGCGCAGCACCGCTTCCCAGTCTTCGAGCTTCATCCGCAGCGCGAGCGTGTCGCGGGTGATCGCGGCATTGTTCACCAGGATATCGAGCTTGCCGAACTTCCCCAGCGTCTGCTGAAACCCGTTCTTCACCTGCGCCGCGTCGGCCACGTCCATCGGCACAGCGAGAGCCTCGCCGCCCGCGGCTTCGATTTCAGCGACGAGCGAAGCGAGCTTGTCGGCATTGCGCGCGCCGGCGGCTACCTTCGCTCCCGCTTCCGCGAGGGCGCGCGCTGTCGCGCGTCCAATGCCCTGCGACGCACCCGTAACCAGAGCAACTTTGTCTTTGAGCGAGAACATTTTTTGTAGCGCCGGCGTCCCGCCGGCTCTTTTCCTGCCTGGAATTCGTTAAGAGCTGACCAATCCAGCCCTCTTCGCAGCGAACCAGTGGCGCGGTTTAGCTTTCCGGCGTTTCCGCGCGCGCTTGCGCGATCTTGTCGAGCGTCGACTGCAGGCTCGCCGCATCCTCCACATTGAAGCAGCGCACCGAGCGGTCGATCTGCCGAAGCAGGCCCGAGAGAACCTTTCCCGGGCCAACCTCGACGAAAATCGAGACGCCGCTCTCGATCATTTCGTGCACCGAATCCAGCCATCGCACCGGCATCGTCACCTGCCGAATCAGCGCGTCGCGGGCTTCCTCCCCGGAAGTGATGGCCTCTGCGTCTACATTCGTAACGAGCGGGAAAAGGAGCGCGCTGAACGCCGCTTCACGCAAATCGGGTTCGAGCCGCTTCTGGGCCGGCCCCATCAACGAGCAATGAAATGGCGCCGACACCGGCAGAATCACGGCGCGCTTCGCGCCGCTTTGCGACGCGATTTCCACCGCGCGCTT
Organism: uncultured Acidobacteriota bacterium; assembly: GCA_963737205.1. Taxonomy (GTDB): domain Bacteria; phylum Acidobacteriota; class Terriglobia; order Acidiferrales; family UBA7541; genus Palsa-295. The sequence goes on from CAVTRV010000002.1 coordinate 1,202,270, forward strand.
CACCGCTGCGGCCCCTCCGGAAATCACGGTTTGCTCGGGCGAATTCAAATTTGCCGGCGAAACCACGTCGCCATTCGCCGCCTTCCTGCAAATCTCAAAAACGTCGGACGGCGACAACCCCATAATCGCGGCCATCGCGCCTTCGCCCGCCGGCACCGCCTCCTGCATATACTGGCCGCGCTTGCGAACCAGCTTCACGGCAGCCGGAAAAGAGAGCGCGCCAGACGCCACCAGCGCCGAATATTCACCCAGGCTGTGACCGGCCACGAAATCCGGCGCAATTCCGCGCTTCTCGAGGATGCGATACGCAGCGATCGAAACCGTCAAAATGGAAGGCTGCGTATTCTCGGTCTGCTTGAGTTCATCCTCTGACCCTTCGAAACACATCTTCGAAATCGAAAATCCCAGGGCGGCGTCCGCTTCGTCGAAAACGGCTCGCGACTCGGGAAACGTTTCGGCCAGATTGCGGCCCATGCCGGGATACTGCGAGGCTTGGCCGGGAAACAGGAAGGCAAGTTTGCTCATGCGAGTCGGGGTTTCCGCCGGACTCAGCCGCGCCCGGCGTGCGCCGTGGCCGCAGTTGCGGCGGAGAGCTCCTGTTCGATTTTTTCGTTCAATCGGGAGCGGCACAATTCGCTCGCGACGCGAATCGCATTCTTGATGGCGTTGGGATTCGACCGCCCGTGCCCGATAATCGTGATGCCGCGCACGCCCAGAAGCGGCGCGCCCCCGTATTCGGAATAGTCCGTTCGCTTGCGAAAATCATCGAAGGCCCGCTTCGAAAGCGCGTACCCAAGCTGCGACCTCAGGCTGCTCTTGATCGCTTTCTTCAGCATCCCACCGATGTGCTCCACCAGTCCTTCGCTGATCTTCAGCGCGATGTTTCCGATGAAGCCGTCACAGACGATCACGTCCACGTTCCCGCGAAAAACGTCGCGGCCTTCTACGTTGCCCACGAAATTCAACGAGGTCTGCTTCAACCGGCTAGAGGCCTCGCGCGTGAGCTCGTTGCCCTTCATTTCCTCTTCGCCGATCGAAAGCAGCGCCACGCGCGGCTTTCGCACCCCGAAAATCGTTCGATAGTAGATTTCGCCCATCACCGCGAACTGCTCGATTTGCGCGGGCTTCGAATCCACGTTCGCGCCCACGTCCAATATCACCGAAACCTTTTCCTTCATGTTCGGGAACGCCGCGGCCAGCGCCGGGCGGTCCACCGAAGGCAAGGTCCCGAGCACGAACCGCGCCACCGTCATCGCCGCGCCCGTGTTTCCCGCGCTCACGAGGGCGTCCGCCTTGCCGTCGTGCACCAATCGCGCCGCGACGTGCAGCGAACTATCCTTCTTTCGCCGGAAGGCCTGCGACGGTGAATCGCGCATCGTGATCACTTCCGTCGCGTTCACCACCTCAATCGACGGCGCGCGATACCTGTGCCGGTTTAGCTCCTGCCGGACCGTAGCCTCGATGCCCACCAGCAACACGCGAACGTCGAGCTCGCGCGCCGCCACGATCGCGCCCTCCACTTCGGCGCGCGGTGCATGGTCGCCTCCCATGGCATCCAGGGCGATGGTTGTCATCTAAGCTCCGGTGTGAAAAGGCAGGCGAGGGAGAACTTAGGCCGTCTTGGCCGAAGTGTCAATCACTTCGCGGCCCTTGTAATGGCCGCAGTGAGGACAGGCCCGGTGGGGCAGCTTTTTCTCGTGGCAATTCGGGCATTCGGCAAGTGAGAGCGGTTGTAGATGGTCGTGCGCGCGGCGATTGCTGGTGCGCCGCTTCGAGTGACGTCGCTTTGGATTCGGCATGAGGCTCCTCTGGCGGGCCGCGGATTCACGCGGCCATAAGTGCAAAGCGCTAGTGTAGCGTACTTTACTGCTTTTTGAACCAGTCCTGCTTGAGGCGGGCCAGCGGCGCGAGGCGGGGGTCGGAAGAGTGCTTCTCGCAACGGCATTCCTCGTTGTTGAGGTTGGCGCCGCAGTGCGGGCAAAGTCCGCGGCAATCGCTTCGGCAGATCACCTTCATGGGCAGCGACAAATTCACTTGCTCGGCCAGCACGTCGGCCAGAAACAGGCCGTCGCCTTCGAAGAACGCAATGTCCGTGTCGTCCAGATTCAACTGGACTTCCTCGTCGTGCGCGATCGACGTCATCGGCTTGTAGAACAGGTCGAAATCCCGGCTGATCTCCTCCACCACCGTATCCAGGCATCGCGCGCACACCAGTTCCACCCGCGTGTGCAGGTTCCCGTAGATGCGAATCTGGCCGTCCACCAGCTCCGCGGTCGCTCGCACCTCCAGCGGTTCAAGCTGGCGGAACTCGCCCGAATGGAAATCGAGCGTCCCCGGTGAGTAACTCTTCCGGACGCGGGTTTTTCGGACGGCGAGTTCGTTTACATCAAGAAACATTGTGTTTTCCCTGCATTTTGGTACCAAAAGTCCATTATATGACCCGTGCTTGCGATGTCAAGGCAGCCTTGCGGCCCAGATTTTTCGCTGACGCCAAACGGGCAATGTGCAGCGCGCCGAACGAGCGCCAAAACGTGCACTAGGAATGCGCCGCCGGGACGCCCAGCACTTCGTGCACCTGGCGAAGCAGAAAGTGATCCGTCATCCCGGCGATGTAATCGCAAATCACCCGATGAAGGGGTTCGCGCTCGGCCGCCTCGGCGTACTGCGGCGGCATGCGGTCGGGATGCTCCAGGAAAAACCGGAACAGCGTTTCGAGCGCCATGACGGAACGGTCCCGATCCTCCGCGATCGTAGGCTGCGAGTAAAGGTTCGCGAGCAGAAAACTCTTCAGCAAAGCGTTCTGTTTGGCTACTTCCGGTGAAAATCCAGCCAGCCGTTTCGGCTGGTGCCGCACGTCCTCCACCGTTTTCACTCCGCTGGTGCCGATCGTTCGAGACGTGTTCTCGATCAGGTCAGTGGCAAGCAAATCCAGAACGTGCTTGAGAGCTTCATTGAATTTCAGTTTCCGCCGCCCGCTGGGGTACTTTCGATCCACTTCCGTGTAGGCTCCGCCGAAAATGGGGACCTCCGCGCGAAGCCGGTCGAGGTCGATCAGCCGCGCCTCGAAGCCGTCGTCGAGATCGGCCGTGTTGTATGCGATCTCGTCCACCAGATCGATCAACTGCGCTTCGAGCGGCGGCTTTTGGTCGAGAGCGTATTCGCTCAGCTCCGGAAAATCCGCGGCCGCGTAGTCCCGCGAGTGTTTCACGATTCCCTCGCGCACTTCGAACGTTAGGTTCAACCCCGGAAAATCCAGATACCTCTGCTCGAACTGTTCCACGATGTGCAGCGCCTGCAAGTTGTGCTCGAAACGACCGCCGTGCTCGCGCATCAGCGCATCCAGCCGATGTTCTCCCGCGTGACCAAACGGCGGGTGGCCAATGTCATGAACCAGCGCCAGCGTTTCGGCCAGATCCGTATTCAGCTCGAGCGCTCCCGCCACCGTTCGCGCAATCTGCGCCACCTCCAGCGTATGCGTCAGGCGATTGCGAAAATGATCGGAAAAGCGCGTCGTGAAGACCTGCGTCTTCGCCTCAAGGCGCCGAAAGGCTCGCGAATGGACCACGCGGTCGCGGTCGCGCGCATAATCGCTGCGATAGGGATGCTGCGGTTCAGGATAACGGCGGCCACGCGACGCCTTCACGTCCATGGCATAGGGCGCGAGCGGCATCGTCAAGGCCATCCTCTACGGTTACGTCTTCCCAGGAAGGAGAGCGAGTTCCTGATCCGCCTGCTGCGCCATCGGCGTGTCCGGGTAGTCGGACTTAATCTGCGCGTAAAGCTTCGCTGCTTCAACGGGATTCTTCTGCCCGTAGTGTTCCGCAAGCGCGAGCATCACCACAGGCTTCGGGACCAGCGTGGTCGGCTTCGCGATCATGTCCTGATAAATCTTCACTGCCTGGTCGCTTTGACCAGCTCGATCGTAGAGCTGCGCCAGTTCGTACCGCGCCATCGCGACGAAATCCGCATCGCCGCTGTTCGCGGCGGTTTGAAGCCACTGCTTCGCCTCATTATCCTTCTGAAGATGCACCAGGCTCAGGCCTGCATAGTAGCCTGAGAGCTGCCCCGGACGAGTGTGCGGATACTTCTTCGCCACGTCCTCGAATTTCGGCGCAGCCTGCGTAAATTTCGACGTCTCATTCAAGAAAATGGGTTCGCCGGGGACGGGCGGCGCTCCCGTAAAGCCCACTGGTGCCTCAAACGTCTTCATGGCGTCGTCGAACGCCGCCGAAGCCTTCACCGTCTGGCGATCCGAATACGTCTTCCAGCCAAAAATGGCCGCGGCCACAATGACGGCCAGAATCAGGACGTACGTCATCCCCTGCTGATGCGAAAGGACAGCCTCAGCGCCCTGCGCGAACGTCTCGCGCACCTCGTCCGTCTTCAGTTCTTTCCGGGAAATATGAGCCAAAACCTCACCTCGCGGGAACCTTCAGAACCGTAATTTTAGCATATTGTCGAGGCACGCGCGAAAAACCGCAGGAATCCCGGGCCCTCGGCGATCGCCGCGGCACACCCCGCCGCCGCACGCCTTCGCAAACTTGAAAAGGGCCGGGCGTCGCAAACCACCCGTCTCGCGAGGAGACGGACGTTCAAAATCAAACCCTGCTAAACCGCTGTGACGTTCTCGGCCTGATAGCCCTTGGGGCCCTGCTTGACCTCAAACTCCACAAGCTGGCCTTCATTCAGCGATTTGTATCCGTCCATCTGAATCGCTGAGAAGTGAACGAACACATCTTCGCCCGACTGGCGCTGGATGAACCCAAAGCCCTTCGACGCGTTGAACCACTTCACCACACCCTGTTCTCGAGCCAACTTTGGTACTCCTCTTTGAGTGATCTCCCGAATCGGTGCTTGCGACGCCGGCCGGTAATACTGGAAATCTCGCTCGCGCAAGATTCCCGTCCCGCAGGACAACAAGACCTCTCGGCGGCGGGGATTCTTGCACAATCTGAAATCACTGTCCAGAGTTTGCCGTCGCAGGAGGGCCTGGCCGCCGCAGGAGGGTTCGAACGACACTTCGGGGCCGAGAAAGGATTAGTGAAACCTGAGGGATTAGTGGAAGCTGCGGACCGCGACGTCTTCTTCGGCCTGCACGTCGAACACGGTGACGAGCCGCGTGATTTGCAGGATGTCGTGCACGCGCCGCGTAAGCTGCAGCAATTTCATCTCGCCGCTCGCGCTACGCACCGCCGTATACGCGCTCACCAGCTCGCCGATCCCTGAGCTATCAATGTAATCGACGTCGGCCAGGTTCAAGAGGATCTTGCGATGCCCTCGTTCAATCAGCCCGCGGACGGTCGTCCGCAGGATCGCGCTGCCTTCACCCAGCGTGATCTTGCCGCTGAAATCCACCACGGCAACATCTCCCACTTCCCGGAACGTGCCTTGCAGTGACAATGAAACCTCGCGGCCTACATTCTACTCCGGCTGGCGCCGGCCGTTGTCAGAAACTATATGCGGGAGCTTCTTAGCCATAATCAGCTCGGCCCCGCCCGCCGGGGACTTTCGAACCATAATCTCGTCCATGAACGCCCGCATCAAGAAAATCCCCCGCCCTGACGTGCGCAAAAGATTCTCTTCCGCCAGCGGGTCCGGCACCTCGGTCAGTTCAAAACCATGGCCCTGGTCGGCCACATGCACCACCATCCGCTCCGGCCCCAGCTCCACCGTCAGTAAAATCTTCTTCCGCCGGTCGTGCTGGTTGCCGTAGTTGTAGGCGTTGATCACGCCCTCGCGGACGGCCATACCGATCTTGTGCACGTCATCCTCGTCGAAGCCCGAGGCTTCGGCGATTCGCATGACGATGCTTTCGGCAAGGTCCACGCTCTCCAGCAGTGTTTCCAGCGTGACCTCAATGCGTTGGGCTGTGGGCGCCATCCCGAGTCGAGGAAAAACCGTCACCCGCGCTTGCAGGTGCCTATACCAGTCACCTGTACTTACAGGTGCCAAGAACAGTCGCCTGCACTTGCAGGCGCCAATAACAAAGCCAAATGCGCGTGTATGGGTACCATAGCGGACGCGCGCGAGTCAACGAGTTCCCAATACCCTCTCATTCCTTGGATGCGCCCCAGCCCTTTTCTACTGCTTCAACGCAACCCTCAGCACCTGCTGAAACCAATCCCGTTCCTAGGTAACCTCTCCGTGCCCTCAAGCCTTTCTCGGTGCTCTCTGTGGCAATCCTTTGCCTTTCCTTTGCCTTTCCTTTGCCGTTGCTGTCGCCGGAATCTGAAATTTCAAATTTCAAATTTCAAATTCAAATCCGCCTTCACGCCCAATAAGTCCGGTCCAGCGTCCGATACTGAATCGCCTCGCTCAGATGCTTCGGCTCGATACAAGCCGCCGCCTCCAAATCCGCAATCGTCCGCGCCACTTTCAGAATCCGGTCATGCGCCCGCGCCGAAAGCCCCAGCCGTTGTATCGCCGTTTCGAGCAGCTTCTCGCCGTCCGCCGAAATCGCGCAGTGCTTCCGAATCAACTTCGGTGGCATCTGCGAGTTCGCATAAAGCTTCTTCTCGCCGCGATACCGCTCCATCTGAATTTCTCGCGCCCGCAACACCCGCTGTCTGACGTTCGCGGATGGCTCAATCTCCTCGTTTCCGCGCAGTTCCTTGTACTTCACCGCCGGAACCTCTATATGAATATCGATCCGGTCGAGCAGCGGCCCCGAAATCTTCGCCACATACCTCTGAATCTGCGGCGGCGAGCAATGGCAATCTCGCGTGGGATCGCCGAAAAATCCGCACGGCTACGGCTTATCTCATTACGGCGACAGCTCCAAAGATATTCTTGCCGCTCAATTGGAGTGTAGATGGCTAGGGTCGTTAGAGTCCTGCATTCGGGCCTCCAAATGGCTTCATATACCGGCGGATGATTCGTGCAGGGGACCGATTGAAACTCTCTGCCCTGAACCCTGAATCACCCCCGACGTCAGTCGGGAATGCTGTTTCAGAAAACGATTCACCGGGCCGGTAAATCTAAGCGCGACGCCCCGGCCCCGAGAATTTCGGGCCCGGCGGCGTTCAACCTCGTCAGGGGGGATAGTTTCGAGCGTTCTGCCGTGGAAGACATCCTTCCGAACCGTCGCGAGACGGCTCCTTGGCCGGCGGCAGTGCCTCGAGGCTGTCCCTCCTGATCTGGCCAAGGAGAAGCAACATGGAAGAACCTGTAGTTGAAATGCGATCAAACGGCAAGGCAAACTTGTTTCACAGGGGCCGACTCTGGAAGCGCTTCGACTCCCCACGACGCTGGCGGAGAGTCTTATCGGACGGAGGGCTCACGACCATCAACCATGCCAAGCTCGAAAACCTCCTGGAGGAGATGTACCGACGCGGGAAACATGTGAGGAGAATTCGGCGCTTCCCTCGCTCAGGCATACCCGATACGATTAGTAGTTTTCCCGACATTCCACTGACAGCACAGATTGAAAACGAATCGAGCCGATGGTTGATCGAGGGAGTGATCCGGGAAAGCTCAATCAACTTGTTAACTGGTCCTCCTAGTGGATTCAAGACTTGGCTCGCGCTCGTGATCGCTGGGGCTGTGTCTCAGGGGGCCGACTTTCTCGATTGCGAGACAATTCGGACGCCCGTCTTGTACCTGGATTTTGAAAATCCTCTCTCCGTAATTCGTGAACGCCAAAAGACACTGAGTCTGCACGACGGGCCCTTTCTGAGGATCTGGGGACATTGGCTTAAGGATTCTCCGCCCGTCATCGGAGACCGGCGACTCATCAAGATTGCCCGACGCCTTCACCCGCTTATAATCGTCGATTCGCTTCGTCGATTCCATACTGGTGACGAGAATAGCGCGAGACAAATGGCGCTCGTAATAGCTTATCTGCGGAGGCTGACCGACGCTGGAGCGACCGTCCTTCTCCTGCATCACCAGGACAAGTCCAAGAACTTCAAGTATCGAGGATCAACGGACATTCTCGCCGGTGTAGATGCTGCCTTTGAACTTCGCATGGAGAAGAGCAAGCACGAAACGATTCTGAGTCTGCGTTGTTACAAGCACAGGTTTATTCAGGAACCGAAACTCACTCTGCGTGCAGACTTGGAAAGTGGACGATTTGAAGTCGTCGACGATTCGTCAGATGAGGCTCTGTTATTCCAGATCAAAAAAATACAGAAAGCGATTAACGATGAGAGTGGCATGGACCAGAAGGACCTTCTCGAGCAAGCCGAGCTGCCCGAAACCAACGGACGCAAGATTCTGAAGCAAGGTGATGGCATTCACTGGGTCTCGAAACGTGGAAAGGGAACCACGCTCCAGTACTACCCAATTGACCGGTCGGAGAGCTGAAAACGTTCAACGTGAAACCGTAGAACCGTATAGCTAAAGCTATATACGGTTTCACGTTTTCACAGCTCTACGGTTTGAAAGCGTGAACGATTTCTGGGCTCTACCAGCTGTTTTTGGTTTGAACAAAAACAAAGGTTTTCAGCAACGACCCCGGTTTTGGGTCGTTGCCCTCCCGAAGGGAGGGAAGAGAGAGCACGACTCCTCGATGTCGAAAACCAACCAGCTTCAGCTCAGAGTCATTCACCACCGGGGTTCTGTGTAAGCTTGGCTTAAGCCACGAAGAATTTGAACCGAAACGTCACACACGGCAGCACAATTCCGGCAATTCGAGACGATCCCAAAGGGGTCTTTAGGAGGCTGAAAAGGCTCGCAGTCTTGGGAGGCCCGAGAGGAGAAGTAAAAATGAGAGTTTTGCCAAAGTGAGCTAGAATTTCGAGTCCAAATTCTAGCTCAGGAGTCAGACATGATGATCGGTGAGCGCTTGCGTGATTTGCGAGAAGCGAAGCAGATGTCACAGGGAGACATCGAGAAAAGGACTGGTTTGCTGCGTTGCTACATTTCTCGCGTCGAAAACGGCCACACCGTTCCGGCAATCGAGACTCTGGAGAAGATGGCACGCGCTATGGAAGTTCCTCTATACCAACTCTTCTATGATGGCGACGAGAAGCCTCCCAAGCTCGCTGCTCTCCCGAAGCGCAAGGGGGACGATACGGCTTGGGGGCATTCGGGCAAGGACGCACGATTTCTCAGTCGGTTTCGCAGGCTTCTGAGTCGAATGGATGCGCAGGACACGAAGCTCCTCCTCTTGACGGCTCAACAGATGGCGTCCAAACCGAAGAAAGCCAATTAGGACCTTCTCTGACCGCCCTGCAATCCTAAATCCTTTCGTGAATAACTCCATGCTCGGCTCCTCGCACGCTTTCGGGACGGCGGGCCTCCGCGAGCCGCAAGCGATAAGTAATACTACGCACGTTTGGTACGTGTAAATACTTAGTGTAAAGATATTGACAATCCCTAAAACAGTTTGTATTGTTCCCGCATCGCCCCCGACGCGTACCCTCTCGACCTGTTTCAGTCCCCGACAAGTCACGGTACCAGTGACTTCTTTCGATGAATTGGATCGAAAACGCAAGACGCGAGTTTGTCAGGCAGTGGACGCGGCTGCGCTGGCGAAGCCTTCGGAACCACGCGTTCGACTCGTTCTCCATCCCTGCGCCCGCCGGGTTTGGCGTATTTGATTCTGATTTCCGCGTGATCCGAGCGAATGAAGCGTTGGCCGACATGACTGGCGTCTCTCCGAAAGAGATTGTCGGTACGAAATTCGATTCCCTGATTCCGCAGTTTGCCGCAACCGTTCTGCCAATCCTTCACAGTGTAAGTCGAACTGGAATAGCGGCCCTGAATTTTCCAGTCTCGGGAGAGATGCTGCGGGAGCCGGGGGTGATTCGTCATTGGATCGCTTCAGTGTTTCCGATCTGCGAATGGGGATTTGCCGGATGCATTGGCGTGATAGTCACAGACGTGACTGATCAGATTCAATGCGGCTTACTGGTAGAAGCCGAAAATCTCGCCGACATAGGTAGTTGGGAGGTGAATGTTCTGACTGGAGAAGAAACTTGGTCTCCCAACCTTCGCCGGCTGTTGGGTTTGGGACCAGACCATACGAGGCAGTCAGAAGACGCTTTTTGGGCATTGGTGCATCCGGAAGATAGAGAAATGGTACGAAGCATTATCGATTGGGCCATGAAGTTTAAGCACCCGTACGAATATCAGACTCGGGTTTTGCTTCCAAACGGCCGCGAACGCACCTTCGTCACGCGAGGCAGGCCAGTTCTCAATTCATCGAACTGCGTGATTAAACGCGTGGGGGTCACTCAAGACATTACGGAAGGAATCGAGAGGAGCCGCGCACTTAGAGAGAGCGAGGAGAAATACTGCGATTTGGTGGAGAACACTCAAGATTTGATCTGCACACACGATTTGGAAGGACGCGTCCTCTGGATGAACGAACTACCGGCGCGCCTCCTCGGGTACTCGGCCCGCGACCTGATTGGTCGCCGCATCCCCGAAATGCTGGCCCTGGAGACCCGAGACCTCTTCCAGGAATACATCGAACGAATTCAGCGGGATGGCCACGCCGAAGGTGTAATGCAACTCGTGGCTCGTTCAGGTGAACGGCGGACTTGGGAATATCGCAACACTCTACGAACGGAGGGGACCCCGAAACCAATCGTGCGCGGAATGGCACACGACATCACTGATCGCAAACGAGCGCAGGAGGAAGTCCGACAAGCTCACATTCGCACTGAGTCTGTCCTCGCAAGTGTCGCAGACGTTCACGTCCTCTTCGACCGAGATTGGCGCTACCTGTACGTTAACGAGACTGCGATTCGTGCCATCGAACGTCCGCGCGAGGAAATTTTAGGCCGCACCCTTTGGGAACTATATCCAGACATCGCCGACACCGAAGTAGGACGCCAATATCATCGTGCAATGGACGACCGTGTCCAAGTCGCCTTCGAGTTCCATTACGAGGTTCGCGACACTTGGTGGGACAACCGTTTCTACCCGGCCCCCGAGGGCCTGGCGGTTTTTGCCACCGATATCACCAAGCGAAAGCGATCAGAGGAAGCTCTGCGGAAACAACAGATTCTTGTTCAGGGTCTGTTTGAAACGGCCACGACACTCACGCGAACGCTTGACCTACAGGACATTCTAAACCTTCTCAACTTCCAGGCTTTGACGTTGGTCGGAGCTGAAAGTGCTTGGGCGGGACTGCGAACGAAGGAGGGGGTCTGGTGCGACAGCTTCTTCGAAGGAACCTTCCTCAAGGGGTCGAATTTCGCGTGGCCACCCGGAAGAGGCATTCCTGGATGGGTACTACACAACAATGAGAGTTACCTCACGAATGATGCGGAACACGATGACCTGATTCCACCTCAGATCCGAGCCGATCATGCGCTTCGGAGTGTCTTATGCGTTCCGGTAATGGACAAGAACCGGCACGCCATTGCGTTCATTGCTCTTAACAACAAGCAGGCTGGCTTTGGACAAGAAGACGTTGCCATGGCCCAGGGAATATCGACAGTCGCGTCGACAGCCATTCAAAATGCGTTGACACACCTCAGAGTCCGCCAAAACGAGGATGAACTGGGTCGATTGTCGACCCGGTTGATTACCTCGCAAGATCACGAGCGCAGACGAATCTCCGAACAGATTCACGAACACACCCTCCAAGACTTGTTTGCCCTAACACTGACTTTAGGCGGTCTCAAGAAGCCTGATACTGAACTTTCACCGGCATCCCGAAACATCGTTGATGAAAGCATCCGAGTCGTTCGAAGAGTCGGCGAGGAAATTCGAACTCTATCCTACGAACTCCACGACTCTTCTCTTGAACTCTTAGGGCTTCGCGCCGCAATTGTTTCGTACTCGAAACAATTCAGCCAAGTGACGGGGATTGATGTACACGTCGAAATACCAGAAGACCTAGATCGTCTGACGATGGACGAAGAAACTAGTGCGTATCGCATCGTGCAAGAAGCCTTAGCCAACATTCACGGTCATTCGGGCAGCAAGGACGCAACCGTCAGCATGCGTCGGAAAGCCGACCGTGTCGTGTTGGAGATAGCAGATTCTGGTAGAGGCATGCCCCTGGGAACCGACAGGAAAACGCGCGGCGTCGGAATCGCAAGCATGAGGGAGCGAGCAAAACAACACGGCGGAACTATGGAGATTCACAGTGCGCCGGACAAGGGTCTTACGGTTCACGTCGAGTTTCCCGTAGGTCGGGTTGCGCCAGAGCGCGCTCGTGGAGCGACTAGTGGGAATGCCGTATAGAGTCTTGATCGCCGACGACCATCCTGTGACACGACGAGGCCTCAGAGAGATGGTCCAGCAAATCTCCAGAACCGAAGTCTGCGGAGAAGCGGAGAACGGCATTGAAACAATCACGCGGGTGAAACTGGACCGCCCGGACCTGCTCATGCTCGATTTGAAACTGCCCGACATTCACGGAATTGAGGTACTTCGGATACTTCAGAGGGAGTCTCCGAGGGTCTCCACCCTCGTTGTCTCGATGGACGCGCGCCAAGATGTCGTGAGGCAGGCGATTACGCTAGGTGCTCGCGGCTACATTCTGAAGTCGGACGGCGAGGAAGCACTTCGGCTCGCGATCCTTCGGATGCGGAGCGGTCTAACTTTCTTCAGCGAAGAACTCCATATCGACATCGAAGCCGTCTCCGCAAAGGCCAGCGTTGGAACGACTGACCCGACACTTTGGCATCCGCTGACGCCACGCGAAATAGAGGTGCTCAGGTTACTGGCCCAAGGCTACAGAAATAAGCAGGTTGCCACCGCACTGAACATCTCGCGCCGGACGGTCGAGGCCCACCGAAACCATCTGATGCAGAAGTTGAAACTTTCAAGCTACAGCGACCTGATAAAATACGCGCTCCGCAACAAGCTGATTGATTGAGGCGCTGCCCCCCTGGGGAAGTATGTCGGTTTCAACGGACAAACATACATGGAGACAATTGTCACTGCCGTAGCGTCTCCAACCTAGAGTCAAACGCCTCTCAGACCCGCAGGTTGCCGGGCGAATTCTGGGGCATATTGCCCCTAGTAATACCCCTTCACACAGTAGTGTACCGTAAAGATAATACGACTTGATTCGTCACAGGCGATTGGAATAGAAGGGGGCGGTTCACTAAATCGGGGTGGTGGGGATTTTGGCTGTGTCTCTTTCCCAGTCGGGAGGCACGATCCATGTTTATTGGGGGGCTTTATATTGCCGCAAGGCTGTGTCTTGAGTCGTATGCGGTCGCCGGTAGACGGCTTAGCGTCGGTTCCGTTGTGTGGGATCGGCCTTCGCAACCAGGCGAGGCGAAGAAGTGACGGCGCGGGTTCGGGCTGTCGAACACGTGCGCCGCATGCGTGGTGGGTCACAAGCCCAGCTATTGCGGTGTTCTGACGGCGCGTACTACGTCGTCAAATTCCAGAACAATCCTCAAGGCGTGAGAATCCTGGCAAATGAGTTGCTTGCAGCGCTATTGGCAGAGAAACTAGGGTTGCCCGTCCCGGAAAGCGCCATAGTGGATGTATCCCCGGACCTGATTCGTCACACGGCCGAGTTGGTGGTGGACAGAGGATGGCAGCGCGTTCCGTGCCGTCCGGGACTCTGCTTCGGCTCACGATGGGGAGCCAACCAGGCATTCCCCAATGGAGTGGGTAATCTATACGATTTCCTACCACCCGACCAATTGAGAGCGGTCGAGAATCTTTCGGATTTCCTGGGAATGCTTGTCTTCGACAAATGGACTGGTAATGCCGACGACCGTCAGGCGATCTTTGTCCGTAGTCACAGGGCCTCGCCCTTCCGAACCTTCATGACCGACAACGGATTTTGCTTCAACGGAAGCAACTGGGATTTTGCCGCACGCCCTAAGTACGGATTATTTTGGGGCCGCATCGTCTACGAGAGAGCCAAAGGGTTCGACGCATTCGAGCCGTGGCTGAGCCACCTCGAACACGACATCAACCTATCCGTCATAACCGGTGCAGCCCAGGAGATTCCTCCAGAGTGGCACGGCAGCCGCCACGATTCCCTGGCGCGACTCCTGACGAACCTCGACGAAAGGCGTAAGCACGTGAGAGAATTTCTGTGGCTCACGCGGAATGCCATTGCGGATTTCTTCCCTGCTTGGGTTTGCGGGGACGAAGAAAAGTCCGCCCCGCCCTACGCCTTCGAGTCAACGAGTTGGTTCGCGAGCATGAGGAAAATGAAAGTCAAACGGCGGCGCCCACCGGCCAACAAAATCACTAGGGAAACTCGAAAGCGGAGTCTGTCGCCGCGTCTTGGATTTGGGGCTGCAATTCAACTTTCATTGAATCTGTAATGACGACTCTAGTTCACGCTGCGATGAGGTCACCCCGGCTTCATAGGCCGCCCGTGAAGGGGAGGCCGTCAGAATCCTGCTGACGCAAAGGGCGAGTTCCAAAACTTTCTTGACTCCGGCCAGCTTGCGGGTATCCTCCCACCCCTGTGCAATCGCACGCGAAGTTAAATCAGCGCCTAGCGCGAAGCTATCTCAGTTGGCTGGTGATGCAGCACTACGCACCGGACACAATCAACCGCCGCTGGCGAACGGTCCAAATGTTCATTGCAAACCTTTGCGGTAAATTAATAACGAAGGTCACTCACCTGGATGTCCGCCGATTTCTCTGTGACTTAGCAGAGGCAGGAACTTCGCCGTATACGGCCAACGAGCACCTCACCACTCTCAGAATGTTTTATGACTTTCTAAACCTAGGGGGGATGGTTGGCTACGCTCCGCCCCGACTCGTGCGAATGCGCACGCCTCATAGAAAACCGCCACGCGTCATCAGCGAGTCAGACATGGCAAAGCTGATTCAGGCCTGCGAAAGCGAGCGCGACAAGGCTCTAGTTGAACTGGGTTACGGAATAGGATGCAGGCCAGGCGAATTGAGACGGCTCAAAATCGAAGACATTGATTTCGGGGCACGAACTATACGTCTAACAGGCAAGGGATGGACTCGGGTTGTGCCAGTCGGGCATCGCCCCGCTCGCGCCGTGTTGAAATATATTCGTGATCGCAAGAATGGGTTCGTTTTTCAACAGGACTACCCCGTCCAAAAGGGAAGCCTCCATCCTACTCTGGACAAACGCTGGCGTGTCAGTTGGACAGACTATACCGACCCGGACAAACCGACCAAGAAGAATATTAGACTCGGTAAGCTCGAAAACCTCTCGTACGGCTCGGCCAGGGCAAGGTTTCGCAAGTTGATGCGCGATGCACACCTTCTCCGCCCTGAACGGAACCAGCCGCTCTCCGCTGAAGGCCTTATCCGTATTTTTGACAGCTTGGGCCGTCGCGCGGGACTGGGTGGCCACGTCAGGCCGCAAATGCTCCGACATAGCTTTGCGACACACTTATTGGAGCATGGGGCAAGTCTTAGAGTAATTCAGGAATTACTTGGACACGCAAAGCTAGAATCGACGGCCTCGTATACCCGCGTCACCATGGTAGAGAAGGCTAAGACGGTCCACGAATTTCACCCCAGGGAGGCTTAAAAGTGTCTACTACCGCCAAACAAGCTAAGGCTCGCGAGAAATTTCATCGTACGAGGGGAAAACCGTGTACTGCTGCCGACAGCGATTTGCTCACCTTCCAGCCGTGGTTCTTGCCGGAAACGATCGCCTATGCAATTCGTCAGCTTCTCCCCCAAGAACACTTGAAGAAGATGACCGACTATTATGCGGAATACGGATGCATCAGATGTGAGCGAAAGGAGGTGCCATATAGAGGAAACGGCTTCTGCAAATTCTGTCGAACTAAACTTCAGAAGCGTATATGGGGTTGTGTCAGGAGGCGAGCTAGTGCGTTCAGACGGAATCGTTATGGCCAAAAGCTGGTTCAAGATTTCGTAAATGCCCGCAAGCTGTTGAAGAACTTCCCTGTTCGGATGTATGTCAATTCCCAATCACGTGCCGGCAAACGGTACGGGATCTACAACCCGGCTCGCGGAGCCTTTCTTGGATTGAACAAATACGACTTCGAAGAATTAGAATGAAGCTTCGCGGAGACGCCCATGAACATCAAGGAGGCTTACCCGGATGATCCGTCTGAGGAGAATAGGCGCGCATTGATTTCGCCGTTTTTAATTCTCCGCGATGAGGACACCCCGGCTTTCTAGACGGCAGCTGCAATCACGAAACTTTTTCTTGAAGCACTCTCCGGTTCGAAGATGAGGACACCCCGGCTTGTGTGTGGACGCGGGATACCGAGCGGCGGTGGATGGTTCCTAGGCAATCCTCCTACTTCTCCGGTGAACTCGCGTCCACAGCAGAGAAGAATTCCTTCAGGAGCTGCCCGTCCGAATAGGAAGCATCCGGAAAACCGTGAAACGGGCCGAAGTCGAACGCTTTCAACTCCAGTTTCGTGAAGCCCGTGAAGGGGTCTGTACTTGCCGTCACGTTTTTCGACTGAGCACTTACGAAGGAAGCCGTCGCCATTAGGAGAACGATTGAAACAAGCGACTTCATGACTTTGAAAGGAATCGTCATCTGATGACAAGCCCTCGATTGCCTTGGCGTGAGCCGCACTTTCGGGAACCTCACTTGCTGACCACGGGAAATAGTGTGCGAAACTCGTGACCACAAAAACGGCACTTTTTCGCTTCGACCAACACTGGTTCAGCGCAAACGGGGCACTTCTTTTGAGGCGAGGGGGGAGGCACTGGGAGATTCATAATGACGGGCGGCACGGTCTGCGAAGCTTTCGGATCTTTGCTCATGGCCCACACCAGGGCGACCACCCATCCGACAAGTGTCCAACCCAGGAAAAGGTTCAAAGCGCCGATTGCCTGGGAATTCTCTTTCTTGTTTTGCTTCGCGACGACGTACGGGACGAAGTAGAGAACGAGGATAACTCCCAGTGCTAGCAATCCGAACATCGTAATCGATACCTCCAGCTACACAAACATTCGACTGGTCAAGATCGACCAGGGATTGCACTCCACGAAACCCAGGGCAATTGATTGGCCCAGCCGTTGAATCGACGTTACCTCTAAGCCCAAGCATCTCAATTAGTTCGAGGGGGGCCGACAGAGCAGTTGTGGGAAACACAAGAAGGTGACGCTCTGATTTGAAACTCTTGTGTAGTGATGGAACAGACGCGGAGAACTCCCCGAGTAGCCACTGGTCGGACAAGTGACGTAACCGGACGAGTCCGTTACGTCCAGCGTTTAGAAGCTCTAGGGGGCCGCGCCGGGCTAGGAAAAACGGCCCGCTAGGCCCTAAAAACGCCCCCTTTAACCTTAGGTTAAACGCGCCAGGGAACGCCAAGCGGAACGCGGCGTAACCCCGGCCTATTTACCCCTTTTGAGCCGCTAGCCCGCTTGGCGGGAAAAAAGGCTTTACATTTAGCCTTAAATACGTTATATATATCACATTATGAAAGCGCCCGTTTCTACACGTTACGCGGCTAAGGCGGCCGGGATTTCGCTTATGACGCTGCAACGTTGGATTGCTGACGGCGACATACGGGCTCCGAAGCTGGAAGTCGTGGACGGGAGGGCAACGCGGCTTTGGAATGCTGATGACTTGGAACGCCTTCGACAATTGAAGACAGAAATCTATTGTCGGGGCCGTGGACGCAAGAAAGGAAAAAGTAAAGTCTGATGAACGTGGCTGTCTACGCTCGGGTGAGCACAATGAACGGACAAGACCCCGAGATGCAGCTGCGAGAACTACGTGAGTACTGCCAGCGACGTGGCTGGACCGTCACAGCGGAATACGTCGATGCCGGAATCTCAGGCGCCAAGGAAAAGCGACCCGAGCTGGACAGGCTACTAGCTGACGCTCACCGGCGGCGTTTCGATGCAGTAGTCGTTTGGCGGTTCGACAGATTCGCCCGCTCGGTATCACACCTGCTTCGTGCCCTTGAAACGTTTCGATCCTTGGGAATTGAGTTTGTTTCCTTGTCAGAGCAGGTTGACACATCGACGCCGACAGGCAAGTTGGTGTTCACCGTCTTGGGTGCCGTGGCCGAATTGGAACGTAGTTTGATTACTGAGCGCGTTCGGGCCGGCATCCGAAACGCTCGTGCAAAGGGGAAGCGCTGGGGAAGACCTCGAAGCACGGTTGACGTTGCAGAAATCAACCGCCTACGGGGGCAAGGGGCGTCGTGGCGAGCGGTAGGGGCCGCGCTAGGCGTATCGGCGGCTACGGCTCTGCACGCGTCCGCCAGGAGGCGTTTCGAAAAGCCTAAAAGCCGGGAGGCTGCAAGTGACTGAATACATAGGGTCAAAACGGACCGAAATAACGTTTTTGGCACTTAAGTTTTCTAAACGCCTAGGCCGCTCGGAAACGCAGCCCGGGGCTAGCCGGTGAGGGCTTTCTTCGTGAGCCCCAGGCTCGCGTTCGGAAGCGCCATCAAGACCAAGACCCACGTGAAGCAGCTACGCGCCCTCGGCATAACCCACGTCATCAATCTTCGGTGGAGTGAGAACAACGCGAAGGTCCGGCAGTTCCGACACACATGGCTTCCTTTCCATGACGACAAGAAACCAAGGCCGCGCTGGTTCTACAAGCGATCGTTGAAGTTCTACCGCAAGGCGATGAAGAAACGCGATACCAAACTGCTCGTCATGTGTCATCACGGACTCTGCAGAAGCGCGTCGCTGACATATTTCTTCCTCCGCAGTTCCGGTAAGAGTCCACGAAAGGCAGAACACAGGATAACGAGCGCGAGGCCGATCGCACGCGTTGTGGCAGGCTATCGCGCGTCAGCCGAGAAATATCTCCGCGAATGAACTACCGGCCAAATTCTAAAGGGTTGTGAGTTCGATCCCCACGGCCCCTACCAACAGCTCCTTCTGGCCTGAGGGAGGAACGGTCACGACGAGTGCTTTAGCAACTGAACAGTTCGTTAACGAGTTCCACCATGCCTGCTATTGCGAGTTGAGCAGTATCTACTGGTATCACCGTTTGAAAGAGCGGATGGGCAAAGGTTCCTCGAATCCTTGGCAGGAATTCGACAAAACCCGGGGGCTTGTTGATCAAGTGTTTTCCTGTGGCCCACTTGAGCAGAGACTTGAAGCCACCTCGAAAGTCCGGGGCGTCGTTGAGCTTCCAGCCCTTCCTCAGCAACATTCGAACTCCCTCGTAGGACGTCGCGCTCATCCGGTCGTCTTTCTTGCTGAGCCGAAAATCCGCTTTGTGGTAATCCGTAAAGCGATGAATGAGGGCAGATTCTACGGCGAGAATACCCGTGAAGGTTGCCAGGGTATAGAATTCGTAGACGAAGTATCCATAAACGAACAGCTTCTTCGCCACTTCGAACTGCTTTCGGACGTCATCGGTAACGGTAGGTTTGAGTTCGTACGCACGGAGCAGTTCCTGTAGACCGTCGGTGTTAACGTGCGATCCCAATACGAAGTTCGTCGGATCGGGCGTAATGAGCTTCTCGAAGGGAACGATCTCGAACACTGTGTCGCCTTGAAACCTTGAACCTTGGTGTTCACAGTTTCTCATATCTTGCCATAAATGAGATGCGTCGGAGCCCTGGGGCCACTCCACGCCTCACGGCTCCGTTTTCAATTCTCTACCACCGTTTTTAATTCTCCACGATGAGGACACCCCGCCACTCTAGACCTCCCTCATACCTGGCTAAGTTTTTGTGAAGATTTTGTGGCCTAGACTCAGGTGATTGTCCGCGTAGACATTCGCAAGGGTCGGCGAATCCCGCATCCACGGCACTGGCAGACGCTCGCAGGGCTCGTTGGCATTTCGTATTCTTGAGGTTCACCAACAAGCCCCCTGGGACTACAGCTAGTCTCGCTCCTGTTTGACAATGATCGCAGTCGTCTGCCCCTTGATTTCAGTAATCATCTTCTTCCAACTGAAGAATGCCCGTAGTGCCATTGCCCCCGTGAAAATTGCAAAACAGACACAAATCAAAAATGCTGAGAAGAACATTACTGCGCTACGGTCCGAAAGAGGGACCGTTTGGCAGGTTATTCCGAGGGTCAACGAAGCGCCGAAAAAGATGCCAAATAAGCCAAAATGAATAGATGTGTGACCCGATGCTAGGGTATTCAATTCGTTTTGCTTAACAGGAAATACTATGAATTCCCGTCTCATACAAGTCATGGTCGCGAAGTTTCTTGTGCTGAATTTCGGCTTCGCATCCATCTTAACGAACCTTGTTCACCAAGTCGGGCAGGAGGATGCTTAGATTCATAAGGTGTGTGTTGCCGCAGTTTTCGCAAATTAGAGCTATAGAGGGGAAAGCTCGTTGATTCCAGCTAGCGCTACCAGTGAATTGTGTTTCGAGAGGCAGATATGTCGTTCCCACCTGCACGCTCCATTCATCCGCCCCACACAAGGGACACTTAGCATTGGGGATCTTTTCCGAAAGAGCCTGTATCACTCTCTCCTGCAGGTTTGAACTGTCCATGCCGACAGAGCCTATTCCAAATTTGAACAATTGTGAAGGAAAGAGAACCAAAAACAAAAGAAAGGGTTTTTCGTTCCAGCGGCCAGGGCACAAACGCAAGGAAACACCGCCGCAGGTATGTTTGTGCTTTGGATAAGGTTAAGTTGGGTGCCAGGGAAATGGAACTCCGTTCTTGAATTTGCCTGAAATCAACTCACGCAATCGTTCCAGAGTTCGAGTTTCATTCTCGTCCAGCTGTCCTTCCTGAGGTGACGTTTCTAGAAGCTCCTTGAACTCTTCGATGGGGAATAACAAATCGACGTGAGGTGTGGGGTCCGTTTCCCAGAGAACATTTCCCGGAAATATGAAGTCAACTGCCTGCACGAGACGTTTCTGGCTATGGTCAACGAACTGTCGCCAGAATTGAATCTCCATCCCCCGCGCCGTATCAGAGTGTTTTGCCCAAATCACGAACGCATTGCGGTCACCCTGAGCTAGTTTCACGTCTGACATTCTCGCCTCGGGACCATACCGATGTTCCATGCGCTTGACGAACACTTCTTTGAGGCCGTCTGCATTGACATGGGAAAAATCGAGCAAGATCTTATTGCGGTCTTGTTTTGACAGTTCAAGGATTCGAACCGCAAATGTATCGTCTGCGGCGTTAGCGATAGATGCTTCCAAAATGTCCTGGACTTTGCTCGACTTCGAGAATCGCTGGGCGACCTCGAAGACAATGACAAGCGCGCGGCCCGCCTCGGCTGCCATAAAAATAATACTGTCATATACATACTCGCTGGCGTGTTTTGCGACAGCGTGCGCGAGTGCTTCAGCTTGCAAATCATTGAAGCGATTCTCGGAAATACCGATCCGGTGAAGAAAATCGAAGCGGCGCGGAGACTGCTTAGGAATTTCTGCGAAGGTTCTAGAGAAGTAGTCAATGCAGGCTTTAAGAGAAGAAGTGGAGTTCATAACGTCGACGAATCTCTCTAAGTCAGCCTGACTGAACATCGTTTCGGGAACCTGGTATCTAAAATAAACAGGAAAGAAGTCAGGGTGAAAGATTCGTTTCTCTTTTTCAGCTTTCTCATCGTCAACCTCCCGCCGACGTTGAGTCCATTTCGCCGAACTCATAGGATACTTGGCATACGCGGGGAACAGCCATCGGAGTAGGTCGGCTGCCTCCTTCGGTTGCCCAGTCGCATCCAGATTGGTTTGTAGCAGCTGGAAAAACGCAGTTCGCTCTTTCTGGATGGTCTCTTCAGTATGGTAGAACACAGTTTTCTCAGACATCCTGAATTCAACAAAATGTTCCTGGTTCCGCCAGACTTGTTCATAGATGCTCGGAAAGAATCGTCGTAATACCTCCAGACTTACGAGATCAAGAGCGTTAATTTCGCGTGCGATTGGTCGAACGGAAACTGAGACATCGTTAACGATGAGCACTACTTTCCTCAGATTCGTACAGAGACTTATCAACGTCCTGTCCCACAGTTCTCCGAGCGTTTTTATGAATCGCTTCTTCTCATCATCCGTTTGAAGCATATGCGACTCATTGAAAACCGCAACCAATCTCAAGTGCAACATCTGAAACAGCAAATTTGCATCCGGTTTCGGCAGCGCAAAAACAACCGGAAAGAATTTCTCAAAGTACTCTCTTGATTCGAGATTGTGTTCTCCGAAGCAAGTTCTCATGACAACACTGCGATCAAACGCACATACGTAGCTAAGATTTGGAAAGAAGGCTACTCCTCGGAGAATCTTGAGAACAACTTGAAGCTCGCCTTTTTGTAGACGATCCATCTCGTCCAGCAAAACTACTATGCGGCGAGGAATCCGGCTCAGGGCCTTCCCCATCTCTTCGATTTCATCTTTCTGGGAAACGGGAGGAAACAATTCGGGGACAGCTTTCAGAAACGAGATTGAACCGCAAATTGTTTTCGCATAGGCAAGCAAACGACGGCGCAATCTAGGCAGGTAGTACAGCCTCTTACACTCCGTCGCAATGTCGCTAAACATGTCGGTTGCAAGCGTTTCCTCGGAGCCGGGTAACCAAGCGCTGAACGGAATAACAATTGCATGTTGCCGTAGTGTTCTTTTCAGAAGGTTCATCACCGACGACTTGCCATCACCAAATTGTCCGTCGATTGCTACGACGGGCGCTCTGGACACCAACACCGTTGTCCCTAGAGACTCAACAAGAGCCGAACGATTGAGTACGTCTTGGTCCCACTCCACAATTGGGCACTCGGCGTCTAACCCTGAAGGATTCGTCTCCAGGATTGTCCTTGGACCATGCTTCGGTAGCGCAAAGGAGATCTCACGCGGAATTAAGGTTGACGCATGAACCGCACGGATGCGGAACATGAGACTCACGATTGAGAGCGTAAGTCCTATGACCAGTGCTCTCACCAGTTGTTGAAGTGGAGGAACAGACGCTAGGCTGAAAGATAGAAAGAAGGATGCCGCCCAACATACGAATAGACCGCTGACGATACCGAGAATCCACGATTTGATTGCTTTGAGAATAGACGGGAGGGCCTTCAATAACGCGACGATGCAAAACAGCCAAATTAACGTTACCCCTAGTGGGCGATAGGAACTAAACCCGCTGAATCCCGGATGGTTTGCTACTGCCGTCCATTCGTTCGCAATAGTGTCGCGAAATGCAACATCGTCTGCAACCAATTCTTTGACAATCGCGCATCCTATTCCGACTGAAGCTCCTAACGCTGCCTTAATCCATTGTTCTCGAATGAACTCGCCCGAGAGGGCGAGCCAGGATCCACGGCGATGACTTGAGTTAATCAACGATTTCCCTAAGTCTATACTGATTAGGCTTTTTGCATGTACAGCTACCGCAGCGTGGAACGTTGCGATTGGTGGGTTAAGGGCTAATCGAGTTGATTCTGGGGGGGCTCAAAGCGGGCCGACGGAACCAGCACACTTCATGACAGTCTTGCGCGAGTCCACCTCTGTTCCTCCTCAATCAGCTATCAACTCTCGAAGCTTTTCGCCCTCGAATACGACTGTTTGACAGTCACCTTCAACGCCCCATCTCAGGTCGTACGGTCCCGTAAATAAGTCGCGAGATAGAGGGATTCGCGCCACTGCGTTCTCCCAGACAATCACTCCAAGGTGACGCTCATTCTCATCGAAGTCTCGGAATCTCTCGCAAGCCACGTTTATCGACTCGGCGACGCTCAGATGCGGAAATTCCTTAAAAATCACCCTTAGTCGGCACGTTCCAACGGCAACATGGCGCAGTGAGACAAGCGCGCTGATTGTGGTGTTCTGCGTATAGTTTCTGCTAACCATTTTTCCACCTCCCAAGAAAGCCTGCCGCGGCGGAGGGGTTGGCGTTGGGCTTCTCCCAGGGCCGAGATAAATGGGGATTTCGAATCCCGAATCTCCGTACATTGCACCAAGTACGATACTAGGGGATTCCACGTCTACGAAAACGTTGCCGGTATTTCGCAATACAACTGAGCACGGAAACTCTTTGAACTCCTTGAATTTCTTACGTCCGTCATCGATTCGCTGCCTGATTCTGAAGTACGGATCGAACTGGCTGAAGCCGAGGTCCGGCATCATCGGATCAAAATCTTTTGCATCGAAGAGAAACGTACCGCCGTCTTTCGTAACGGTGTAATCGGGTCTTTTCTTTTTTCCTTGATACTCTTTCTCGAATTCAT
The DNA here is from genome assembly GCA_963737205.1 of uncultured Acidobacteriota bacterium. Classification (GTDB taxonomy): domain Bacteria; phylum Acidobacteriota; class Terriglobia; order Acidiferrales; family UBA7541; genus Palsa-295. Next base: position 1,226,229 of record CAVTRV010000002.1, read on the forward strand.
AGACGTACCGCATTTCGTCCAGGTATTTCCCAAAAAGGCGTTCTCCTTCCGTCCGCGGTTGGGTCACCTTATTTCACTCCATCCATCTTCAACTCAATTTTAGCGCGCCGATTACGCCAGGCAAAATGTGGTACCGTCAGTTACGAAGTAACAACATACTAGAACGGAGGGAAAATGGCAGATGACCGTTGGGGAGTATACATCAGCGAGCGCAACGGGAAGTACTTCCGGGTTGAGCATCGTTACGCTGCGACGCAGATTCCAGACGAGCCGACCACGTTTGACGACGTAGTGACTCAAACGATTGGGATCGCTGAAACGAAAGAAGAGGCCGAACGAATTATGAAGGAATACGAAACCAAATTGAAAATAGAATCGGAGCACAGGGAAGAAGAAGACGAAGAGTAATCGTTATCCTCCGTGCGCGTCTGTCTCCCATTTCCGCCTGATCACTCACAGGTTTTTCAGCGCGCCCCCTGAGTAACTCTGCCGTCCCGCGCGTGGAGTGAGGAAATTGCTCAAAACGGAGAAAACGTGGAAAGAAAATACCGCAGCAATCTACCGATTTAAGTGCCCGGAAAAAACACGGATAGCGACGAACGCCATAAGCGCCACAACGAAAAATGCCGCGAATAATCCGCTGCCTACGATCAAGATATTTCCGCCGGCCTTCGCGATTGTCGCGTTGATGGTGGCTTCAAGCGGTCCCCCAATATGCATAAGGGTGTAGACAACTCCTATTGAAACCGCGAAAACGCAGACGACCAACAAGAATGCATAAAACAAACGCAATTGCGGATTCCGCGTTCGCGACCGTGCTATTTTCCGTTCTGCTCCCTTTGAGCGGCCCTCTTCACGGCCCACTTTGGGGAGACTCGGTTCTCCGGGCAGTCCCTTGAGCTCAGGAGGGGCGGAATCCATGGTGTAGCTACGACCTACGCCGTATGCAGCCTCTCGCCTCCTCCGCGTAAGTAACTCGCGCACGAGCTTTTGGACAATTTCAACTACGCCCGTGGAAGCGAAAATCCCACTTGCCGCCAGAATGAGAGTGAGGATCTCGGGAACAAGGCGCTCTAGGGAAATCCAAGACATTGTGAAGAATGTGTATCACAAACCACTTTTCTCCGTCCACACGCCATTACTTGACCTATCGTGTAGACGGTTTATGCTTCAAGGAACGGGTCGCGTTTGCTGCGCTTCAAGAACGCCGCGATGAGTTGTGGCGAATCGGCCACCAGGGAACGCCGGGGGGTGGGGTACTTTCAGGGGTCTGTATCTCTTACCCCGGTTTACATCTGACTCCATAATCCCGAGCCCTTAGACTTGATATCTATTGAGGCGCGACAAGGAGCACCGTTTTTACGTCTTCTCAACGAGTGCTCCCCGGCAGTCTAGACGTCCCCTACACCCAGCTAAATATTCGTGAAGATTCCACTCTTTCGAGCGTACAACTTTGATTGAGTGCCCCCGCTCGGCTTCGCCGTGTATTCGCCCAAGAATTTTAGGCCGGTTTCGGCAATTTCGTGTCAAACGGCGTTCTATTAATATAGGGGGGAATAATGGGAACCGAAGATGCCAAAGATCAAAGATGCAAAGACCGCGAGCAAGGCAAACTGATTTCCCAGCAGTGGAACGGTCGGGCGTACATCGGAGTGGATTTGCCGTGGCGTGGCTCAGCTAAAATCGTCGCTAGGCAGAGTCGATTCTTCGACCAAATTCTGGCCTTAGCGGAACTGCCCGCACGCGAGCAATGGCCCACAATATTGGCGGTGTCCCAACGGTATGGCATCCCGTCAATCTGGAATCGGGCCCGGCCCTCGTTGCTAGAAAACAACCTGGCCGCGTTGCTCACCGGGCTTGCTTTTTCTAATCACAGGGATTGGCCCCGACTAATTAGGACTTTTTTCAAGCAGCACAATCTGACGATCGGCTTTCGAGGTAGGCCAATGCTGGACCCGGGGGCGGTGAAGGACATTGGCCGAGGGATTCAGATCGATAAGCTGATGGCCAAGCTCCAAGAAGGGTTCCAAATCAAATTGATTGCTAAGCGGAGCGGCGGTTTCGGTAGTGGCGACGAGCAGACGGCCAAAAAGTTGAGTGAGCTCGGTTACGTCGATGAGGAAATCAAAGAAACATTGAAGAGCAAGACCTTGCAGGATGCTGGTTGTGGGCTTTATTTCGCGCTCAACGGCGGAAGGGAAAACGTGTCTTTGAAGGGGATCCGCAATAGCTACAGTCGATACAAGCGTCTATCCAAAGCGAACCAGCCGTTTCCTCGCAGACCATCACACCTCAGCGAAGATTCATAAATAAATCACTCCCCTTTTACTGGGAAAGTTGCCCCTTCATCCTCACATCGTCTCGACGTGCTCGAACTTCTCCGCTCTAGGAACGGTACGGGTTCGGGACGACGTTTGGACGGAGACCGGGCCGCCGATCTCAAATCGAAAGGAGAATCTGACATGGCAAAGACCCCAAATATCGACCGCGACCTAGATGTGCAGAAAGTCATACACCTTCAATGCGCGGAAGGGAACGTTTACTTTTTGAGGCTGTGGGACCACTGGATTGGAATGCTGACATGCAAGTTCACAATCATGATCTACGACCACAATCGTCGTAATGAACCTCTCTTTGTGGACCGTAGTTCAATGGAAGAGCTATCGGTATGGCTTGCCAAGGCCGTTCCACTCATTGACGGTCACGAATCGACCCTCGCGCACGACCTGCAGAGGTTAATAGAGGATAAGCCGAGCGCGGCACCCAAGGCGTGAAATGCCGAACCCCGTCTGCCTTCAAATTCAGCTACTTCCTAGCCTGATGAGGCCGAAGCCGCGTGGCGACGGACCATTGGAGGATCGCACCTAGTTGGCAATGCAAAGGGCGACACAGTTTATCGAGGACAGGCCGTCCGTACGGTAGGAAAGCATGCGAACCAAGATCGCAGATTTGGAGCGCCTTGGAAGGGACAGGGTGCAGTTTGATCCGACACCAGAACATCGCCAAAGCCCAGCTAAACGCGACAATGCCGAAGCGAAGGACCTTAGTGCTTTACCGCGTGAAAGTCTTCGCGCTATAAGTTCAAACCGATGCCACGTCACCGGGCAAATAAAGCCTCCTGCTTTAGACGGCATTCTCGATGCCGCGTTTGAAATCTCGGAGAAGAGACGAGAGACTCTGGAGCGCTTGAGAGCGGCATTGGAAGCAAAGAATGTGGCGGAGGTCTTCCGCACCGCGAAGGAGCTTGTGGGCTTTGACGACGATGAAAAAGGTAATCGAATTAATCCGGGTAAGCACCACCGAACAGGCGCGTGATGATCGTGCATCGATTCCTGCACAGCACGCGATTAATCTGCGGACCGCCACAGCGTACGGCTTGGAGATTGTCGATTGCATTGAACTGGTGAACGTTAGCGGTGCAGCGGTTCTCCGGACGTCCGAGATGCAGCGGCTTCTGAAGCGGATTGAGCAGCCAACGATTCATGGCGTTGTGGTCCGTGAGTTCTCGCGCATGATACGCCCCGACACTTTCGCAGACTACGTCCTATTACAAACTTTTCAGGACACTGGCACGGTCCTATACCTGCCTGATGGTCCGATTGATTTTGGGAACAAGACAGGCCGCTTTCTCGGGACCATTAGGGCTGCAATAGCCGGAATGGAAAGATCAGAGCTTTTAGAGCGAGTTTGGGGTGCCAAAGAGCAAAAGCGGCGTGCAGGTAAGCATCCGGGGAACCAGCAAACACTTCCGTTCGCTGTTGCATATGACCCGAAAAGCGGGACGTGGCACTACAAGCCGGAAGCAGAGAAGGTACGCGAGGCTGCACGGCTCTTTTTGTCTGGAGAGACGAGCTACAAGGACGTTGGCGACAGACTCGGAATCAGGCCATTCAATCTGCGAAACATCCTCCGAAATCGCGTTTACACGGGAGTGCGCGTGATCGACAAGAGGCGTGACCCATCCTCGAACGCGATTCGCACGCGCGGAGACGGTCGCCAGGGTGATCGTCCGAAAATCTCTCGCAGTCCCGAGGATGTCATTCGCGTGAAGGTACTGGAGCCAATAATTTCGGAAGATGAGTTCGAGCGCCTGCAACGGATTCTCGATTTGAAGAAACAGAAGCATTGGCGCGCGCGGCCTGACCACCATCGGCGTTTTGTGTATGGCGGATTCCTACGCTGTGGATCCTGTGGGAATTTCGTCTACACGCACTCGCACGCTCCCCGAGATTGGTACGTTTGCAAATCCCGTACGGCAGAAGCACGAAAGGAGCGCCGCTCGAAGGGTTTGCCGGATTGCGAAAATGTCTATATGCGTCGGGAACGCCTGGAACAATCCCTCGATGTTTTGATTTCGGATCGTCTACGTGACCGTACCTTTCTAAGGCAGATTGCCACCGCCTACGCGAGCCAATCCCCGAACGGAGTGAAGCCGGAACTGGCCCGAGTCGAAAGTGGGCTTGTGGAGGTGCAAGAGAAACGGCGGCGCGTGATGGATGCCTATTTCGAGAATCTTATCGACCGCCCCGAGCGGGATCGTCGGCTAGCGGTCCTGGAGAGCGATGCGGCGCTGTATGGGAATCTCGCGACTCGGGCCCCGTCTAGCCCTCCCAAGCTGACCTCCAAAGAATTGGCTCGGGTCTTCCGCGTTTTCCACGAATGGGCGTTTTTGAGTGGCGGCGACAAGAGGAAGCTCCTCAGAGCGGCGATGCCCGAGATCCACGTCGCAGACTATCGAGTTACGGGATTGAGCTTGATTCCAGGGCAGCCTCACGGCGATGAAGTAAGCCGTATGGGCACGGATTCATCGCCGCCGCCAGCATGAACCGCGACGGAAAACTCACGGAAAGCGCCGCGCGCGCAATCGTCACGCAGCCGTCTTCGAGAGGCTGCCGCATCACCTCCAGCACGTTGCGCTGAAATTCCGGCAGCTCGTCGAGAAACAGCACGCCATTGTGCCCCAGCGAAACCTCGCCCGGCCGCGGTATGGCGCCGCCCCCGATCAGCCCCGCATCGCTGATCGTGTGGTGCGGTGACCTGAACGGCCGCGTGCCCACCAGCCCTCGCGCATCATCAAGCAGCCCGGCCACGCTGTGAATCCGCGTCGTCTCGATGGCCTCTTCCAGCGACATCGGCGGCAAAATCGTCGGGATACGCTTCGCCAGCATCGTCTTGCCGGCGCCCGGCGGCCCAATCAGAAGAATATTGTGGCTCCCCGAGCACGCCACTTCGAGCGCCCGCTTCGCCGACATCTGCCCGCGAACGTCGCGCAGATCCACCGCATACTGGCTCGCCTCTGCCAGCATCTGCGACGTGTCCACTCCAATCGGCTGAAACGATTCCGGCGCGTTGATGAGGTCCGTCGCTTGCGGCAAAGATTTCACTCCGAACACGCGAATCCCCTCCACCACCGCGGCCTCGCGCGCGTTCGCTTCCGGCACCACCACGTTCGGTATCCCGCGTTCGCGCGCCGCCAGCGCCGCCGACAGGGCTCCGCGCACCGACCGCACGCCGCCGTCCAGCGACAGCTCACCTAGAAAAACGTACGAGTCCAGAACCTTCCCGAAGAACGTTCCTTGGCACCCCAGCACACCCAGCGCCATGGGCAGATCGAACGCGGAACCTTCCTTCCGAATGTCGGCGGGAGCAAGATTTACGGTGACAGCTTGCGTGGACGGAAAATCGAAGCCGCAGTTTCGCAGCGCGGACCGGATTCGCTCGCGGCTTTCCTTCACCGCGTTATCCGGCAGGCCAACCACATTGAACCGCCCCTCGAACGCGGGCGCGACGTCCACCTCAACTTCCACGAGGTACGCGTCAATTCCAAACACAGCCGCACTGAACGTTTTGAATAACATGGGTATCGCGGTTTAGGCCGCAAGCCTATCCCAAAACCCCACGCCACGCCAGCAGCCCGTGCGGCTCTCGCTATCGCTTGGCGCGCCCCAGCATCTTCATCGTTTTGGACGAGCCATGAGAATCGGACGTCAGTTTTGGGCCTACGACTTGCGGATCAGCAGTATCGACTGATCGTCGAACTGCGCGCCGTGACGCCTTACACTCTCTTGAATCGACCGGCAGATCGCGTCGAGCGGCTCTTTGCAGTGCTGCTTCAACTCCGCCTTGAGCCGCTGGACTCCAAATTCCTCGCCCGCCGCATTTGCCGTCTCCAGAAGTCCGTCGGTGTACAGTGCGAAGAGCGCTCCGCTCTCCGCCGCAATTCGCGAGGACACAAATTCCCCGGACGGAACGATGCCGAGCGGCATATTCGGGCATTCGAGTTCCGTCACTTCGTTGGTTCGCGGCGAAAATTGCAAAATCGAAGGATGTCCCGCAAGTCCGGCGCTCAATTGCCCGCCGCTCGACGCCACAAAACAAAACGTTACGAACATGTCCGGCTTCTTCAGCGGAAACAGCACTTCGTTCAGCCGCGGCATCAGGTTTTCGGTGTCGTCGTCGGATTTAAGAAGCATTCGCGACGCGCTCTTCGTCATCCCCATTACCACACCGGGCGCCACTCCGTGCCCCGAAACATCGGCTAGGTACGCCACCCACTTCAATTCCGTTCCCGCCACGTCGATTAAGTCTCCGCCCACTTCGCTGCTCGGCGTCGATTGCCCGTAAAACTCGAATCCGCCCATCTTCGCGTCAATCGTCGGCACCAACACCTGGTGAATTTCCCGCGCCAGTGCGATCTCGGCGTGCGCGCGAAAATAGCGGCGCCCTTCGGTAACAGTCGCTTGCACGAAGCATGTATAGCCCAGAGCGATGGCGGCCACGATCGCGATTTCGTCGATAGTGAGTCTGCTGCGCACGTGTGCCATGGCGCTTGCGTCGATTTGCCGGAAAGGCGGCAACGATGGCAGCGACCGGTACAGTATATTCATCACCACGAGTTGTACGAGGAAAAGTGGAACAATGACCTTCCACGATTGTCTCAGCAGCAAGAACCCCGCAATCGCGTAGCCAACCGTGAACGTGCTTATCGCCAGGATCGTTATTACAAGCGTCACGATCGGCTGCCGTCCGATATCCGCCATATCGCTTGCCAGTCCCACTGTGCCGAAGAGAAGAAAAACGCCGAGAAGAAACGTCAGCAGGGACTTTCGCGGAACGGTGCTAAGAAAACCCTTTTCTACTTTCATGGGCTGGCCAGCCTGGATGCGCCGGCTAATATAGCAGACGGCCTGCCGCGCCGCTCATCACTGGCCATCTTGCAATTGCGAACAACTAGGTTGCGCTCCGCTTTACACCATGCGCCAGCCGCCGTATTCTTAGCCCACCTACCTCCTCTACATCCTCTCGCTACCTCCTTCCATGGTACATTCGGCGAATGCGCCTCCTCTTAACCCTGATTGCAGCGCCATTGCTTGCGGGCACGCTTCACGCCCAAACAACGGTTTCTTTTCCTACTCAAGATGACGGGACGATCTACGCCGATGTTTACGGTGCGGGCAACCGCGGAATCGTGCTGGCACACGGCGGCCGCTTCGATAAAGAGAGTTGGAAAAAACAGGCTGAAACTCTTTCGGCAGCTGGATTCCACGTGCTCGCAATCGACTTCCGCGGTTATGGCAAGTCTACCGGTCCGGGTCAGTCTGATCCCATGAATGCTCCGTTACAATTGGACGTACTGGGTGCCGTCCACTATCTGCGAACGACTGGCGCGAAGACCGTCTCGATCATTGGAGGCAGCATGGGAGGAGCTGCTGCGGGTGACGCATCGATCGCATCGCAAACCGGCGACATCGATCGAATTGTATTCCTTGGAGCATCGCCCAATGGTCCAGCGGAAAAGCTACATTCCGCCAGTCTCTTCATCGTCGCGCGTGACGATGCCAATGACGATGGCCCTCGGCTGCCAAGAATTCGCGAGCAATACGAGAAAGCTCCGCAACCAAAAGAGTTGATCGTGCTGGATGGTTCTGCGCACGCACAGTTCCTGTTTCAGACTGAACAGGCAGACCGTGTGATGCGCGAGATCCTCCGATTCCTCAAGAATTAACTTTCGAGCAATTTCTCGGGCCAATGTCTGAGCAAGCCCGGAGGGAAAATCTGAGTCGGCAAGTCCAACTTGGCGGACGTCGTTCGTGCCGAGCAACGGCACAAGCGTCTTGATTGATCGCAAGTTGCCCGAACCGGAAACCAACCGGCCACCTGAGCTTTACTCTGCGCGCCAGCCGCCGTATTCTTAGCCCGCGAGTTCAAGATGTGCAGCCGCCTCTCGGCTGCGGAGGCAACGACGATGCTGCTTGTTCCCCTAATAATCATTGTCGTGCTGGTGGTCTTCGTCATCAGCATGTACAACGGTCTGGTCAGCCTGAAGGTCCAGTGCGACAACGCCTGGTCCGACATCGATGTGCAGCTTAAGCGCCGCTACGACCTGATTCCGAACCTGGTCGAGACCGTGAAGGGCTATGCCGCGCACGAAAAAGGCACGCTCGAAGGCGTGGTCACCGCACGCAATCAAGCGATGAACGCCGAAGGTCCCGCCGCGAAAGCTCAGGCCGAAGGAATGCTTACCGCCGCGCTGCGCCAGGTTTTCGCCCTCGCCGAAGCCTATCCACAATTGCGCGCGGTCGAGAGTTTCAACCAGCTTCAGGGCACGCTGAACTCCATCGAAGACTCCATCCAAAACGCGCGCCGCTACTACAACGCCGTGGTGCGCGACTTCAACACCAAAATCGCGCAGTTCCCGTCGAACATCATCGCCAACATGTTCGGCTTCAGGCCGCGCGAATTCTTCGAAATCACCGCACCCGCCGAGCGCGAAGCCCCGAAGGTCAGCTTCGGCGGCGCCGCCAGCTAGCGGAATGTTGCCGTCTTATGTAGCGCCGGCGTCTCGCCGGCTCTTTCCCAACGAAACGAGCAAAGCCGACGCAGCGGCGATAGTCCCTCCGTGCCCTCAAGCCTTTCTCAGTGTCCTCTGTGGTAATCTTTTGCTTTTGCTTCAGTTTTCGAAATTTCAAATTTCAAATTTCAAATTCGCATTTCGGCGCCGGACGCAACGCCTTCTCGCAGTTTCCGCCCTCGCCCTCCTAGCCGCCCTTCCCGCCGCGGCGAAACAAATCATCATCCAGCGCTTCGACGAACAAGTCCTCGTCCACCGCGACGCCACCATCGACGTAACCGAAACGATCCAGGCGCAGTTCATCGGCACGGGCTGGCACGGAATCTATCGCACCATCCCGATTCAATATACTGACCCGGAAGGATTCAACTACACGCTCTTCCTCGATCACGTCACCGCCACGGACGGGGACGGCCATTCGCTGAAGCTCGAACAGAGCCACGAAGGCCGCGACTTGAAATTCAAAATCTACGTCCCCGAGCCCGACGACTCGACGCGCACGATCATCCTGCGCTATCGCGTCCTCGACGCGCTCCGTTTCTTTGCCGATCACGACGAGCTCTACTGGAACGTCACCGGCGAAGAGTGGCAATCCCCCATAGAATCCGCCAGCGCGCGGATCGAACTGCCCGAAGGCCCCACCGGACTTCACGCCATCGCCTATACGGGCGGCTACAATTCGCGCGCGCAGGACGCAGAAGTCACGGTCAACGACAATGTCGTCGAGATTCGCGCCAATCATCCTCTTGGCTATCGCCAGGGACTCACGGCCGTCGTCGGTTTCGATAAAGGCCTCGTTCACCAACCCACCCCGTCGCAGAACATCGCGCTGTTCCTCCAAAGCAACTGGCCCCTCTTCATTCCCGTGATCGTTCTCTTCGTAATGTACTGGCTCTGGTGGACGCGCGGCCGCGATCCCGAGCGCGACGTCATCACCGTGCAATACGAGCCGCCCGACAAGCTCTCGCCCGGCGAGTGCGGCACTCTCGTCGACAACCAAGCCGCCATGCGCGATATCACCGCGACGCTCGTCGATCTCGCCGTCAAGGGCTACATCACCATCGAGCAGAAAGACCAGACCGGCATGCTCGGCCTCACCCATCACCGCGACTACATCTTCCACCTGAAGAAGCCTGCCGCTCAGTGGGACGAAGCTCGCCCCCACGAACGCATCATGTTGAGGGGCCTATTCCTCGGCGACGACTCAACGGTCAGCGATTCCGTTCCCGCTCCAGGCGCTATCGCATCGCAATCGCCCGGCGTTCAGGATTACTCGCTTTCTTCAGGAACAGTAGACAATGCCGCTCCGCAAGCCAGCGTCGCGCTCTCCGACCTGCAAAACCGCTTCTACCGCCAACTTCCCGGAATCCGCGATTGCATCTTCGACGCTCTCGTGCAGGACGGCTACTACCTCCATCGCCCCGATACCGTCCGGCAAGGCTACATGGGCGCAGGGCTCGCGATCGGATTCGTGATTGTCTTCTACGGAGGCTGGCTCGCGAAACAATCCGGCATGTCGAACCTCCCGTGGTTCGTCGCCGGCATCGCCAGCGGCGCGATCATCTTCGGGTTCGGCTGGTTCATGACCGCCCGAACAAGCGCCGGTGCGAAAACCTACGCGAAAGTTCTGGGCTTCGAAAACTTTCTCGGCCGCGTCGAAAGCGATCGCATCGAGCGCCTCGAGAAGACTCCGGAGCTCTTCGAAAAATTCCTCCCTTACGCGATGGCGCTGCACGTCGAGAAAAAATGGGTGCAGGCCTTTTCGGGCATCACCATGCAACCACCCCAGTGGTACCAGGGCACCTACGTCGGCCCCTTTCAGGCGTACTTTCTCGTGAACGATCTCAATATGATGTCCATGCAGGCGGGAACCGTGATGTCCTCCGCTCCTCGCAGTTCCGGAGGCTCGGGCTTCGGCGGTGGCGGCGGTGCAGGCGGCGGCTTCGGCGGTGGTGGCGGCGGCGGCTTCTAAGAACCCTCTCCGAGAAGGTGCACTTTTGCTTCCTCTGTGCCCTCCGGTTTGTCTCTGTGTCCTCTGTGTTCCACTTTTCTCTTTTCTCGTTTCTATTTTCCCTCTTCTATTTTCTCTTTTTTCGTTGCTTGATCGCGGCTCACCGCACTGTAATAGCTCACGAATCCCTTGCATTCCGCCACTGCCTAAACCACCCATGCTCCCTCACTCCCTCCTCGTGCATCTGCCTTGACCACGCTTCAAGGATGCTCGATCGATTGAAATAGCCCACCATGCGGCGCGGATCTTCCCGACTCACCACCGGGAGGCGCCCAATATTATTCTGCAACATCCGAAACATCGCATCGTGCACAAGCTCGTCCTCATACGCAACCACGGACTCATTCGACCCCACCTCCAGAACGGTCAGTTTCCCCGTTGCGCCTCCCTCCAGTCCCCGAAGCAAGTCTCCCTGCGTCACCACGCCCACCAGCCGGCCTTCCTTGTCGACAATCGGCAGCCCCTGCGTCAAATTCACTGCTGCTTCCCCGCGAGCGGTGCGCTCCGCGAGTTCTCCAATCGTCATCTCTTGCGGAATCGGCTCCACGTCCTTGCGCATCACCTCGCCGACCCTGACAATTTGCAGCACGGCCGCTTCGTACGCTTCCGGCACGAATAGTCCGCGCCGCGCAAGTTTCTCGGTCATGATCGAGCTTCGCAAATAGCGAATCGCGATCAAGTCCGCAATAACGCAACCGAGCATCAGCGGCAGAATCGCGTTGTAGTCGTGCGTGATTTCGAACGCAAACACGATGAATGCGAATGTCGCCCTCGAAGCCGCGCCGAACACCGCAGCCATCGCCACCAGTGCATACGCGCCGGGCGAGAGATGGGCGCTCGGAAAAATCCAGTTCACCACCAGCGCGAACGCCCCGCCCAGCGCCGCGCTCGACATGAACATCGGCGCCAGCAAACCTCCCGATGTGCCCGACCCCAGCGAAATCATTAACGCCAGAGCTTTGAAAACCGCAATCACGATCAGCAGCTTCAACGCGAGATTGTTGTTCAGGATGTCGGAAATCGTGTCGTACCCAACGCCCAGCACGCGCGGCACGAAGAACCCGATGATTCCGAGTCCCAGCGCACCAATCGCAGGATGCCAGAGGTCGTCGATCGGCAACCGATCAAACTGATCCTCCACCCAATAGAGCGCTTTCGTAAATCCGATTGCGGCGACGCCGGAAATCACGCCCAGCAGCAAGTAGAACGGTAGCCCGTGCAGCGCGTCGAAATTCACATTCCCCATCGAGAACATCGACTTCTGCCCGAGTAGCACGGCGCGCACGCTGGTGGCGAGCGTGCTCGCGATCACCAGCGGAATGAACGAGCGCGAACGAAACTCGAAGAGCAACAGTTCAATCGCAAGGATCACGCCCGCGATCGGCGTGTTGAATGTCGCAGCCATTCCCGCGCCGGCGCCGCACGCCAGCAGCACTTTGCGCTCGGCAGCAGTGGTCGAAATCAGTTGGCCTACCAGCGACCCGAATGCGCCGCCCGTTTGAATGATCGGCCCTTCTGCGCCGAACGGTCCTCCCGTTCCAATTGCGATCGCCGCCGACAGCGGCTTGAGGATCGCCACCTTCGCCTCAATCCGGCTCCGCGACGTCAGCACAGCCTCCATCGCTTCCGGAATTCCGTGACCCTTGATTTTTTCCGAGCCGTACTTCGCCATGAAGCCCACGATGAGCCCGCCGATCACGGGAGTCACGATGATCCACGGTCCCAGGGCAGTGTGTTCCGGGCTGCGAAAATGAAACGACCATTCGTGGTAGTAAGCGAGATTCGTGAACAGCCCAATCAGGTCATACAAGATATAGGCGATGAACCCAGCAAGGGCGCCGATCATCGCCGCAAGCAGCGAAATCAGCCCGATTCTGTACCCGGCGGATTGTTCCGGCAGCGCAGCCATTGTGTTCTGATGAGTAGATGTCAAGAGATTCCCTTCCTCATTCGCGCGCGCACCCTCTTCCTTCCCTTATGACTTTGGTGAGATCGCCCCACTTTGCGCTTTCCCCGCAAGACTGCGTGGGAACCATTGGAACGGACGTTGTGTGAGACGACGGCCTGGAGCGCCTTCATCAACTTCGGCCCCGCGACGCGCAATTCGATTCGGTGCGCAGCGGAAAGCTGTTCCAACACTCTCTCCCCGCGTGGGGTGAGTTCGAGCAACACCTCCCGCCTGTCGGTCTCACTCCGCCAGCGTCGGATCAGGCCCTTCTCCTGCAAGCGGTCGCTCAGCTCGCACGCGCTGTGGTGCTGCACTTGCAGCCGCTCCGCCAACACCCCAACTGTCGCTTGCACGCCAGGCGGCAAACCCTTGATCGCAAGCAGTGCCTGGTGTTGGCGTGGCTCGACGCTTGCATCGCGCGCCGCGCGTTCGCTGAAATTTAGAAATCGGCGGATTTCGTATCGAAACGCCGCCAAATCCTCGTAGTTCGCTCGTTGCTCTGTCTTCTTACTCATGACTCCAATAAGCATTATATCGTAAGACGATATATAAGAGAAATGAGCTTCGCGAGAAATGCTCCAAACGTAGACATAAGGCTATCGGTGAGCTGCAATCACAAACAACGCAAACGAAGAACGGGCTAGAACAATCGAGGAACTAAGGCGGACACTCGCCGTGCATACTCTTCGAACTTCTCACCGAAGGCTTCCCGGAGCAGCTTTTCTTCCGTGCGAATTCGTATTTCGATGCCGATCAGAAAAACAACGATCGCCGCCAACAGCACCGGCCAGCGCCCCACGGCAAGGCCCGTCGCCAGCAGCATTCCAAACATCCCCAGATAAATCGGATTCCGCACCAGCGAATAAGGGCCCCGCGTGATCAGCTCGTGGCCCTCCACCACTCGCGCCTCATACGTCCACTGCTTGCCAAGCGTTCTTACGGCCGCTCCGGACAACCATACCGACGCCGCCCCAATCGCGATCGTCAGCGCAGCCACCACAATTTCCGCCGTCCTGGGCATCGGAAAGACCGGAGAAAAATACGGCCGCGCGAAAAACCAGACGATCCAATACCCCACCGCTTGCAAACCGATTCCCCAATAGGACGCGTTGTCCCGTTTCGTCTCTGGCGCTTTCGGCGGCCTCTTTCGGAATAGAAACACTGCCGCGAACGCGACCCACGACGCCACCATCCCGAAGAATCCCGTCGCCGCAATCCAGTCGAATCCGCGCATCGTTGACTCTTATCGCCTCAGGACGCTTTCTCTGTGAACTCGGGCTTCTCTCTGTGACCTCTGTGTTCAGCTTTCCGCTTTTGCCTTTGTTTAAAATTTCAAATTTCAAATGTTCTTCCGAAACGATTTCTGCGTCTTGTAGTGCTCATACCCCAGCCGTTCGTAAAACCCATGCGCGCGATCCCTAATCACATTCGAGCGCACTCCGATTGCAGCGCATCCCCGTTCGCGCGCCCATTCTTCCGCTCGTTCCAGCAACTTCGGCCCGATCCCTTGCGAGCGCGCGCGTTCATCCACCACAAGCCCGCTGATCTCTGCGCGCCAGTCCGCCTCCACGCAGCGATAGATGAACACGCCGATCCATCCGGCAAGCTCGCCGCTCGCAAGTTGCGCCACAAAGACGGCGTAATCGCGCCGCCCTTCCATGCCCCCCAGCCGCTTCGCAATATCCCCAGCCGTCGACGGATACCCAAGCTGTCCGGCAAGCTCCGCCATCCGCTCATGGTCTTCGGCGCGCGGCGGCCGAATATCGACTACAGACACATCAACCATGAATTCCCCGGCCCGTCCCATGCGTCACCTGCCGGCTAATCCGAATCGCCTTCTTCAGGACGGCAATTTGCCCCGCATGGTACAAGTCGTGTTGCACGACGCCATGCAGCATCACGTATCGTGAATTCCCTGTTCTCGCGGCCGGCTTTTCGTCCAATTGATCCTCGCGCAGTTCGGACGCGGCTTCGCGCAGTCGCTTGTGGCTTTCGTCCAGGTTCTCCACTGCTCGCTTCCACGCCACTTCGCTGGTCTCCCAAACGGGCGGCCAGTCTATCTCAGCGGTCACGTCCACCTTTTCGCCCGTCAGCTCGTGTCGCACGATGATTTTCCAGGCGGTGATGTGCAGCACGAGTTCCCAGATCGAATGCGCATCGGCAATCGCGTGGCTCGACGCGTCCTCGGCCGTCAGACCTTCGAGCACGGTTTTCAGTGGCGGCCCGTGCCACGCATCCCCCGAAAACGCGCGATCTATCTGGTCCAGAATTCGCTCAACCTCACTCATGATCGTTCTCCTAAACTGCCGTAGCCTTTTAGGGGGTCGGAGCTTTAGCTCCGACATAAAAGCCCGCAGAGAAAGCGGGGCTTTAGCCCCTGAGGGCTCAATAAGCGATGGATTCTCCTCGCACTCCTAAAACACTTTATCCGAGTCGAGAAGTATCGTCACCGGCCCGTCATTCGCCAGCTCCACCGACATATGCGTCTGAAAAACGCCCGTCTCGACTCGCACTCCCAGCGCTTTGAGCGCGCGCACAAACTCTTCGTACATTTCCTTGCCCTTATCCGGTGGCGCCGCCTGAATGAAGCTCGGCCGCCTCTGCCCGCGCGCGTCCCCGTACAACGTAAACTGCGAGACCGCCAGCACGGCTCCTCCCGTATCCATCAGCGAGCGATTCATCTTCCCTTGCTCGTCATTGAAGATGCGCAGATTTACGATCTTCTCCGCCATCGATGCCGCCGTCGCCGCTGTGTCCTCGCGCCCCACGGCCACCAGCACCGCCAGCCCCGCCTCGATTTCCCCGGTGGTGCGTCCATCCACCACCACTTTCGCCCGGCTCACTCGTTGAACGACCGCTCGCATTTGGCTTCTTGATTCTCCTCATCGACCATTCGCAGCTTCCGTCGCGCTCAATCTTATTCGCGCGGTCCGAACAAGACAACGCAATCCGGTATACTCCCGGCATAATGCCCTCCGAGAGCCAACAGATCATGGCGCCGTCAGCGCGGAAACGCTGGCTCACTCGCGGCGTTCTCGGCATCGGGCTCACGAGTCTCTTTTCCGACTGGGGCCACGAAGCTGCCACCTCGGTTCTCCCGGCGTTTCTCGCGAGCCTGGGCGCACCCGCAGTCGCTCTGGGACTGATCGAAGGAATTTCCGACGGCCTCTCGAGCTTCGCCAAACTTGCAGGTGGCTGGATTGCTGACCGCCCCGCGTTGCGCAGACCCACCGGCATCATCGGATATCTGGCCACCGGACTTTCCACGTTCGCTTGTGCGTTCGCGCAAACCTGGCCTTTCGTGCTCCTGCTCCGCGCGCTAGGATGGACCGGGCGCGGCCTCCGCGGCCCTTCGCGCGATGTGCTGCTGGCCGATTGCGTCACCGCCGAACAGCAAGGCCGCGCGTTTGGCTTCGAGCGCGCCATGGACACGCTCGGCGCGGTCCTCGGTCCGCTTTGCGCCGCGGTATTGGTCGGCGCTATCGGCATTCGGGGTGTTCTCCGTTGGTCGCTTTTCCCGGGACTCGTCGCCGCCGCTGCCTTTGCGCTGCTCGCGCCGAAGAGCAAACAGGATCACGGCCACCCCGCGCGGAGCTTCGCAGCAAGTTTCGCGCAGCTTCCACGAAAGTATTGGACCTATCTCGCCGGAGTTTTCGCCCACGGCATCGGAGATTTTGCTCCCACACTCCTGATTCTTCGCGCCGCGCAGATCCTCGCTCCGCGATTCGGCGCCACTCGTGCGGCAGCGCTTTCGGTGGGCCTCTACACGTTCCACAATCTCATCAATGCGGCAGCCTCGTACGTTTCCGGCGTCCTCGGCGACCGCGTCGGAAAACGCTCCCTCCTTGCCGCCGGATACCTCACCGGCGCAATCGCGTATGCCGGATTCATTTTCGAGCAGCCCACCATTCCCGTTCTCGCACTTCTCTTCGCTCTCGCTGGAATCCACATTGGCGTCGCGCAATCGCTCGAAAAATCTGCTGCGGCGGAGATTCTTCCTCCGGCGAATCGCGGATCGGGTTTCGGCGTGCTCGCAACGGTGAACGGCGTGGGAGATTTCGTTTCGAGCATCGCCGTCGGCGCGCTCTGGTCCAGCGTGAGCGCCACCGCCGGATTCGTCTACGCCGGAATTTTCGCCCTGTTCGGCGCAATCCTGATTTACCGATGGCGGTAGCTGCGCGCCGTCGTTTTGCCAAATTCTGTTGCTGCGCGCAGCGCAGCTTTGGGAGTGCGGTAGCTTGCTACCGCTTTCTCTTCGGGCCAAGCTTGCTTGGCCCGTAACTCCCGATGGCTCATTTCTGAACCACTTCGACATCGGCGGGAATCGGTCTCTCTGCGCTCTCCGTATTCAGGTTTTCTCTGTGTCCTCAAGCCTTTCTCAGTGGCCTCTGTGTTCAGCTTTGGTTGAGTCTTGCTTTTCGCCTTATCGGTCTTAACTCCGAGGCGCCCTCTGGCACCCAGGACAAAAATAGCTGCTGCGTCCTGCCACCACGACGCGCCGGATCTTCGTCTTGCACCGAGAGCACTTCTGCCCCTCGCGCTGATACACCCGGTGCCGCAACTGGAACTCCCCGCGTTGCCCGTCAGCATCCACGTAATCCGACACCGACGACCCGCGCAAGCGAATCGCCTCATTCAGCACGTCGCGCACCGCGCGATAAAGCCGCCGAAGTTCCGGCGCCTTCAAATTCGCGCCCAGCCGTCTCGGATGAACTCGCGCGCGCCATAGGCTCTCGTCCGTATAAATGTTCCCGATGCCGCGCAGCACCCGCTGATCGAGCAGCAGCGCCTTCACGCGCGCGCGTCGCCCCCGCATGATGCCGATGAACTCCGCCTCCGTCGCCTCCAGCGGGTCCAGCCCGAGCTTCCCGAGCACGCTCGCGTGCTCGCCATTCGCCAGAATCCTAATCCTTCCGAACCGCCGAATATCCGTGTACCGAAGCTCGCGCCCATCGTCGAGCGAAAGAAACGCATGCGTGTGCGGCGGCGCCGGCGCCTCAGCCGAGCACGTTACCAGCTGCCCCGTCATCCCCAGATGAATCAGCAGCGAAAGCTCGCCCGCGCCGCCACTCGCCCCCTTGAGCGCAAACACCAGAAATTTTCCGTACCGCTCGACGCTCGCGATCGTCTTGCCGGGAAGCTCCCGTTCCAGCGCGGCCGGATCATCGATGAAATCGGTTTTGCCGAGCCGCACACCTAGAATGCGCCTCCCGGGCAACACCATTCGCAGCCCGCGCGCAACCGTCTCAACTTCAGGCAGCTCCGGCACTCTTCAGCTCCTCAACGACTCCCTCGTCCCGCCATCACCGCTGATTGTACCGCTTTCGTCAGCGGTAATTGATCGAGTACGCCCGCGCTCCGGAAGGGCTGCGCGATCCGCGCAACCCTGTAGAATCCACACCATGGCGAGGATTCCCTCTCGAACGACGCTCGTATTGGCGTTCACAGCAGCGGCCACGACCTTCATCGGTTGCAGCCGCGTGCTTTCTCCTGCTCCCACCCAAAAATGGGAGTTCGAGACCGGCAAACCTGACTTTCGCATGAAGACCTTCCCGCAATCGCCGGCAATTGCCGAGAACGGCACGATCTACGTCGGGGCTCGCCGCGGCCTCTACGCGCTGAATCCCGACGGCACCAAGAAATGGTTTCGCCAGTCACCGTACGAATCCGCCAGCAATTCCGTGAATTTCGCTGTGATCGATGACGCCGGCAACATCTGGCTCGACGAGATCAGTACGGTCACGGGAGCTGCCATGCGTATCGGGCCTGACGGCGAAGGCCGCGAGGACGGAGCATCGCTCGCGCCGGTCACGCAGATCGGCCTCGGATACGACGGAACGATCTTCATGGGCACCGAGCAGGGGATTATGCTCGCGCTCGAACATCCCGGAAAAGTGGCGCAGGTCAAGTGGAACCGCGTTGGCATGTTTTTCGCGCTCCCGCCGGATAACAGCATTTTCACTGTCAGTGGGAATGCCCTCACTCATTATTCTGCCGACGGCACCCTCGTGTGGATCGATACTCTTCCCGCCGGCTGCGGCCCCCCCGCGCTCGACAGAGATTCCACGATCTACCTCGGATGCTACGGAAAGATTCTCGCTTTCAATTCGGACAGCACCCCGAAGTGGTCTCTCGATCTGCAAGGCCAGCATGGGTCTCCGTCCGTCGCCCAAGACGGCACCCTCTATCTTGCCTGTAAGGACAACGATGTCTGCGCGATCACTCACGACGGCCATCTGAAATGGGAATTTCACACCGGTAACGAAGTCCATTCCATTCCGGCCATCGCGCGGAACGGGAACATCTATTTCGGAAGCTCAGACAACAAGCTCTACGCAGTCGGTGCGGATGGAAAAGAACGTTGGGAGTTTCCCACCCAGGGTGATGTCTACTCGCCCACCATCGCGGACGATGGCTCCATCTACGTCCAGTGCGATGACGGCAAAATCCACGCCATTCAGGATCTCGATCCCAATGGCGGCCTTTCAGGACAATGGCCAAAAGTCGGCGCAAACCTGCACAACAACGCCCGCGGCGGAAGCTCGCCGTTGAAGTAGTCGGCCTCTCCAGCGATTACGGCAGAATGGCGTAGATCCGAACGGCCCCGCCCGACCCGCCTTCCAGCTTGATCGGCGCCACAATCAAAAACGCGCCTGTCGCGGGCAGCTCCCCAAGATTGGCCACATTCTCCAGATTGAACAGGCCCGCCGGCAAACCCGTGCGGTGAACTTCAAAATCCTTCGACGGCCCGTAGTCGATGCTCAGGGTGTCGATTCCGAGCCCCACCGCGCCACGCGAGATCAGTAGCTTCGTGGACTCTACGGAAAATCCCGGAAAGTGCATCGAGCCCTGCGCGTCCGAGTTGCGATAGCGCGCCTGATCGGGCCAGCGCGAGTCCCACCCGGTTCTCATCAAAACGATCGCTCCCGCTGGAACGCGCCCGTGCGCCACTTCCCATTTTTCCACGCGCGCCGCCGTCAGCCGGTAATCAACGTCCTTCGCCACTTCCTCGCGCACATCAATCACCTCCGCTGGACCGAAAAAGTGCGACACCGGAATCTGGTCGAGCGTCAGTTTCCCCGGAGGAAAATGTGCTGGGGCGTCCATGTGAGTCCCGAAATGTTCCAGCATCCAAAATTCGCGCGCGAAGTAGCCGTCCTTTTCCGGCGTCGCCACCGTTTTCGCCTCGAATGCGTGCTCATCTCCCGGCCACGTCGGCAGCTTGTCGCTGATCGCGTACGTCATGTCCACCACGCGCGTTTGACCGCTCGATATTCTCGCCAGCTCCGGACACACATCCTGAACGCCGCTTTCGGTGCCCGGCTCCGGCTGCGTCCGCGAAGCCCCGCGCCGTTCTGCCGCAAGCAATAATCGGACTCCAAGCAACGCGGTCACGCAAATGACGATGAGCCAAACGACGCCGCTTCCTTTACGCATGCAAACGCCTCCTCTTCGGACGCAATTGTATAGGAGCGCCCCCTCTTTCTATTTTCAATTTTCGAATTTCAATTTTCGATTTCTATTATCTCTGTCGACATCCAGGGTCTGGATGCAGCCCCGCACACTTGTCATCCCGATTCCCCGCGGTTTTTGCGGGGTGAGGGATCTGCTTTTCCCTTTTTCTATTTTCGATTTTCTATTTTCTACTTCTTAGGGAAGTGGAATGCCCGGTGACGCGACGATTCCCGCCATGCGCAGAATCTCCGAGTACTCTTCGTCGGTGAGCGGACAGATCGTGAGGCGCGTGTTCTTCATGAATTTGATTTTTCGCAGCAGACGGTTCTGCCGCATCTCCACCAGCGTCACTTGCCGCGGCAGGCGCTCGATCGCGCGCAGGTCCATCACGAATTTCTTTTCGTCCACGTGGTGCGGATCGGGGTAAGGATCGCGGCTCACCTCCGCCAGCGCGTACACCGAGTGTTCCGCCTTACCGTGATAGCACAGGGCTCGGTCGCCCTTGTGAACCTGCTTGAGCTGTCGCAGCGCGTCCGGCTTATGACCGGCGTGCCGCCACATCTCTTTGCCTTTCACGAAGAGCGTGTCCCAGTGATAGACACGCGGGTCAACGGCCAGGAGCCATCGACGAGGTTTTTGGGGAAGTTGCGTCATCCCTAAAAGTTATCGCGCGCACTATACACGCACTCGCGGAAAAATGGACATAAAATATGAGCAGGATTTTTGATGCTTCGGAGTAACGCGCTCGAGACGGTCCCTAAACCTTGACAGGACATCGCCGCTCCGGCCAAAGGACGCTAACCTGTTTAGAATGAGTGCGGTGCGGCAGTTCCTTTTTCGCTTTTCCCTGGCAACGTTGTCATCCCGAATCCCCGCGGTTTGTGCGGGGTGAGGGACCTGCTTTTGCCTCTTCTCTCTTGGTGGTGCCTACCCCACATCCACGTACACGTCGTCGCCGCGCAATTCCACCGGATACGTCTCGACGCCCACCGCCGGATTCGTCACCAGCTTGCCGCTCGTAACGTCGTACTGCCATCCATGCCACGGGCATGTCACCACCTGGCCGCTCAACTCACCCTCGCCCAGCGGGCCGCCGCGGTGCAGGCATACGTTGTCGATAGCATAGATTTTGCCGCCCACGTTCGACAGCGCTATCACCTTGCCGTCAAGCTGCAGCTCCCGAACCATCCCCGGCGGAAGCTCCCCAATCTTCATCGCTCGCACAAATGCCATCCGTCTCTCCGTTCGTCCGCCGCAGTTTAGGGGGTCGGAGCTTCAGCTCCGACATCAGAGCCTCAAAATCAATGGTCTTCAGCCCCTGAGGTCGGACGCCAATCCTGCCGAGGCCACTTTTTCGCTCCGCGACAGCGCAGCTTTGGGAGCGCGGTAGCTCTCGCCGTGAGCGAAGTCGAAGGGTGCTACCGCTTTCTCTTCGCCGAAGCTTGCTTCGGCGCGCCGCCCCTCATCGCTGTTCTTACAGCCTTCTCTGTGCCCTCCGGTCTTTCTCCGTGTCCTCTGTGGTGAGAATTCCTCAAGCCTTTCTCTGTGTGCTCTGTGTCTCTGTGGCCAACCCTACCGAGGCGCCGGCGACTGCGCCACCATCACACCCTTCTTAAAATCGTCCACCATTCCCTCATGCAGCCGAACCGCCGTCGGCCGCTTCGCCAGCGTCATTTGATCAATTTTGTCCTGCAGCTTCAGCAGCGCGTAGAACAGTCCTTCCGGCCGCGGCGGACACCCAATCACATACACATCCACCGGCACAATCCGATCCACGCCTTGCAGCACCGAATAAACATTGAACGGCCCGCCGACGCTCGAACACGCTCCCATCGAAATGCACCACTTCGGGTCCGGCATCTGGTCCCACACGCGCTTCAGCACCGGCGACATCTTCAGCGTCACCGTGCCAGCCACGATCATCAGGTCGGCTTGCCGCGGCGACGGACGAAACACCTCCGCGCCGAACCTCGCGATATCAAATCGCGACGTCGTCGACGCAATCATCTCGATCGCGCAGCACGCCAACCCGAACGTCAGCGGCCAGATCGCGCTCTTCCGCGCCCAATTGAACACATAGTCCACCGTCGACAGCACGTAACTTCGCTCGAACCGGTTATCGATAACGCCCATGGCCCTATTCTACCCCGTTCGTCCCGGACTCCGCGCCCGAAGACGCGCGAGTATATCAAAACGCTCCCGCCCCCGGACCCTTGATTTTGTATGTTCTTGCTGCGCGAAGCGCAGCTTTGGGAGTGCGGTAGCTTGCTACCGCTTTCTCTTCGCCGAAGCTTGCTTCGGCGCGTCACGTACGTGGGCCTACCCCGCTGCTGCAAACGACGATGTTGTCCTGAGCTACTTGGGGGAATATACTTCGCCCACTGAGAGAGAGGAACGTATATGACCTCGACTATCTTGAATCGCAGGGAATTTTCGGCACGCATGGCGTCGTTATTCCCCGCACTGACCATTGCTGGAACCGCGTTTGGCGCAGCTTCGCCAGCGTCCGCAACCGCCGCGAGCGATGAAATTTCTCACTCCGCGGAAGCGATCCACCAGGAAGTGGTCTTCAAAGCCAGCCGCAAGCGCGTCTACGAAGCGCTGACGGACGCCAAGCAATTCACTCAAGTGACGGAGCTAAGCCCGGTCAAAAATGCTCCTCCGGCAGAGATCAGCCCGAATGTTGGCGGAACATTTTCGTGTTTCGGAGGCGTCATCGTCGGCCGCCAGGTCGAACTCGTGCCCAACGAGCGCATCGTGCAAGCGTGGAGAGTGAGTTACTGGAATCCGGGCATCTACTCGATCGCAAAATTCGAGCTGAAGGAAGAAGCCGGCGGCACGAAAATTGTCTTCGACCACAGCGGCTTCCCAATCGGCAAAGCAGAAAGCCTGCTGTCAGGCTGGAACGAACACTATTGGGACCCACTCCAGAAATATTTGGCGAGCTAATTCTCGCGCACGCTGCCGGGCCGCCTTTGTAGCGCCGGCGTCCCGCCGGCTCTTTTTCTATTTACGTCTCAAGCGCCGCTCCCTTCCAACGCCAATCCTTCAATCCCGCTTTCTCGGGGTTCCGCAGAATGTAGCTAGCGATCCGATAAAATTGCTCGTCACTGCGGACGAGATGATCGTAATACTCGCGCTGCCAGAACTGACCCGTTCGTCTGAGCAGATGGTTGGCTCTTTTTGCGGAGTACGATTTCCACGAATGCAGAACGGCGGCCAGCACGTGACCTGCCAGAGGGCGGAACAGCGCGTGCACGTGATTCGGCATGACGCACCAGGCATAGAGGCGATACCGAGAGCCATCGAAGTGCTGGAGCGTTTCGGCTACAGTGCTAGCCACCAACGGACTGGCGAGATGGCAGCAGCCCGACCCTGCATCCAGTTTCGCTTCGATTTTGTCACTAAAGAGTTTTTCAAGCTTCGTCTGTTCGGAAGCCGACAACGGACGCCCCAGAGCGCGCGCGGTTGCCACAATATCCCGTCTTTCGATTTCAAACTGACGCAGGACGGATTGAGGGAGGGAATCGGCGAGCCGGAAGGTAACGAAATAAATGGCGCGCTCTGCTTCCCGGTGTGGAAGCTTGCCGCGACTGCGGATCGTGGGCACGATTGGATTGTAGTCGAGAAAAAGAGCCGGCGAGACGCCGGCGCTACGAAAATCCCGCCTCGCCCCACCACTCACTACTCACCCAATCACTAATCACCACTCACTTCGTGCCGCAAACCAGCAGCGCACCCTCGCGCCGAAAATCGGCAAGCTGCCTTGCGTCGCGGAACCACCTGCCCGTGTAAACCTCCGGATTCGGCGTCGGATCGGGAATGCGCTGGTGCGCAACCTGCAAAAACCCCGCGCCTCGAAATAGCCCGGCCCATTCATCGCCTGAAAGCAGATGCGTAGGAATCTTCAGCATCTCGCCCCACTGATGGCAGTGCGGATTGTCGCGATAGTAGTTGATGACGATCCACGCCGAGGCGCCTTCCCCCAGCACCCGATAGATTTCGCGCAAGCCCTTCGCAGGGTCGGGCCAATAGTAGGAAGACTCCACCGAGATCGCCTTCTGGAAGAAATTCGGCTCCCACGGAATATCCTCCACCGCGCCGACCACGAACACAAGATTCTCGAATTCAACGCTGGCCTCGCGCGCGCGATGAATCATCTCATCCGAAATATCCATTCCTACCACGCGCCCCTCGGGAACGCCGCGCGCCAGAATTCGCGACAGCCAGCCAGCACCGCACCCAACGTCGATCACGTTTTCGTCGCGTGCGATTTGCATCATCTCGAGCGCCGGCCGCGTGATCGGCCAATGGTCGTGCTCCATCGACTCGCCCTTGCCCGAGTCGGCCCAGCGATTAAATTCCTCTCGGAGCGATTCTCCGGCTTGTCCCAACGGTCACCTTCCAAAGAAAAATGGAACCACAGATGAACATAGATGAACACAGATAAAATAGAGATAGAAGAGGAGACAAAAAATGGTAGGTCTTAAGCCTTGTCAGCGTTCATCTGTTCCGATACTTCTGGATCTCTGCTTTAAAGATTTTCGCCTCAAGCCTTATCTGTGTTCATCTGTGGTTAAAGGTTTTGCTCCGCCTCAAATCGCCCTTCCGCAAGTTCCGCAGAAATGCCCGCCCGGAACGCTCACCGTCCCGCACTGGCAGCAGTAGCGGCCCCCACCCGGCCCCGCCACCACCAACACATGCGGCTTCGTCTCGGCCGCGCACGCCCAAATCAGCGCGATGATCCAGCCGATGATCGTCCACCCAAAAAGCAGGTTCACCACCAATATTCCGCCGAAGTCCCGCTTGTTGTGCGCAATCACCGACGGCAGAAAGTAAAGCAGCATTGCGAACAGTACAAACATCATGTCACTCCCTTCAGTTCATCGCCGCGAGAAGGGTTCCAGTTCCTCGCACCTACAATGAACTACGCGCGGCGGCGCGATTTTGTTCCCCTAGCACTTCTCCACTTTCGCGAGGAGCTGCGTGAATCTCTGCTGCCGGTCTTCCTGCGTTTGCCCCGCGTACGCCTCGGCGATCTGCGTCGCGTTCATCGAGCAGAATTTCGGCCCGCACATCGAACAGAATTTCGCCTCCTTGTAGAAGTCGTCCGGCAAACTTTCGTCATGCATCGCGCGCGCAGTTTCCGGATCGAGCGAGAGTTCGAACTGCTTATTCCAATCGAACAAGAAACGCGCATAGCTGAGCGCGTCGTCGCGATCGCGCGCGCCCGGACGATGCCGCGCCACGTCCGCCGCGTGCGCTGCAATCTTGTACGCGATCACGCCCTGGCGCACATCGTCCGCATTCGGCAAGCCGAGATGCTCCTTCGGTGTGACGTAGCACAGCATCGACGCGCCGTGCCACCCGATCATCGCCGCGCCTATCGCGCTCGTGATGTGGTCGTAGCCCGGCGCAATGTCCGTCACAAGTGGCCCCAGCGTATAGAACGGAGCTTCGTGGCACAGTTCCACTTCCTTATCGACCTGCAGCTTGATCTGGTCGAGCGGAATGTGCCCCGGCCCTTCGATCATCACCTGCACATCGTGTTCCCAGGCCTTCTTCGTCAACTCGCCAAGCACGCGCAGCTCACCGAACTGCGCCGCGTCGCTCGCGTCAGCCAGGCAGCCTGGACGCAGCCCATCGCCGAGCGAAAAGCTCACGTCGTGCTTTTGGAAAATCTTGCAGATGGCGTCGAAATTCTCGTACAGGAAGTTCTCTTTCTTGTGGAAGCTCATCCACTGCGCCAGCAGCGCGCCGCCCCGGCTGACGATTCCCGTAATGCGGTTGCGCACCAGCGGCAGGAATTCGCGCAGCACGCCCGCGTGGATCGTCATGTAGTCAACGCCCTGCTCGGCCTGCTCTTCGATCACTTCGAGCATCACGTTGATGTTCAAGTCCTCCGCGCGCCGCACGCGCGAGATCGCTTCGTAAATTGGCACCGTCCCGATCGGCACCGGCGACGCATCAATGATCGCTTTGCGGATCGCGGGAATATCGCCGCCCGTGGAAAGGTCCATCACCGTGTCCGACCCGTAGTGCACCGCGCGATGCAGTTTTTCGAGCTCATCGTCGACGTTCGAAGTGGTCGCCGAATTCCCGATATTCGCGTTGATCTTGCAGAAAAATGCCACGCCGATCCCCATAGGCTCCAAATTGCGATGATGAATGTTGGCGGGAATGATCGCGCGGCCGCGCGCCACTTCGCTGCGCACCACCTCCGGCGTCAGCTTCTCGCGCTTCGCCACGTACTCCATTTCCTCGGTGACGACGCCCTGCCGCGCAAAATGCATCTGCGAAAAATTCCGCGCTCCGCCGTTGATCGCCGCCGCCCGCTTCTCAATCCACCCATCCCTCAGAGCCATGGCTTCCTCCGTTCGCCTCGCCTCGGCTTTAGAACCGTCGCACAGCGGGCTGATTATCTCACCGCCCTCAGGTGCCTTCAACTAAGCGCCGTCACCAAAAGAACGGCATCGCAGATCGCCCCAAACCGCAACACCCCTGGTTTGTTGTGTGAGTCCACAGGAAAATTCGTCGAGCCGGAAACGATGCCCGCGAAGCAAACTCACTCAAGGCCCATTCGTCGCACCAGATCCTTGAATCGCGGATCGGAGCGCAACGGGTCGGCCATAGGCTCGACCTTCAGATAGATCAGGTATTCGGTTCGTTCACTGTACGCTTTTTCGAGCCATTTCATGGCCTGATCCCGGTCGCCCAGGCCGGCGTAGATGGCGGCGGAGTAGACGGCGGGAACGTAGTGCCCGCTCGACGCCGTCGACTCCAAGGAGGCGAGCGCTTTCATCGCGGCGCCGCGATTCCCGGCCACCGCATAAGCGTGTCCCAGCGCCATCCAGCAGAACGGCGAGTCGCCGGAAATCTTCCGCATCACTTGAAGCTCCGCAATGGCGTCCTGTGTTTGCCCTTTCTGCAAGAGCGACTGGCCCAGGTCGTAGTGCACCAGAGGGAAATTCGGCTCCACTTCGAGCGTGGCTCGCGACTCTTCAATCGCGCGCCCAAACTGCCGGTCGAAATAGAATGCCAGGATGCGGCTGGGGGGGATCACGAGCGAGAGCGGATCCACTGACCGGGCTCGTTCGATCTCCTCGAGGGCATCGCTATGCCTTCCCCTCGCCATCAGCAGCAGCGAATGCCAATGCCGCGCATTCCCGTCAGACGGATTGATCTCGAGCGCGCGCTCATATTCCTGTTCCGCCGCGTCGAAGTTGTAATCGTAGCTCTGCCGCACCAATCCCAGAGCCGCATGTGCTTCCGCCGACCCCGGATCGAGGCGAACCGCCGTTTCCGCGGCCGCCTTCGCTTTCGGCATGGCCTCGGCCGGCGCCATCGCCGCCACGGGCACCGCGCTTAGCACCGAGTAAGCATTCGCGAGCCCCGCATACGCCAGCGCAAAGTCCGGCGACTTCCGGATCGCCTGTTGAAAATAATCCAAGCTCTTCGCCGTCCCGTCCGGAGTGCGCTGCGACCAGTAGACCAGCCCTCGAAGGTAGGCATCGTACGCCTCCGGGTCCACGTTCGGCGTTCCGTTCAGCCGGGCCGTTTCCGAGGGAGAGAGAGTCAGCTTGATTTCGCCTGCAACGTCCTGCGCCACTTCGTTCTGCAACGCCAGAACGTCTCCCGCATCGCGCGTATAGCCGGCGGCCCAACGGTGAGTCTGATCGCTGGCCTGAATCAATTGCGCATCGATGCGCATTTGATCTCCCGACCGCACCACGCTCCCCTCCAAAACATAATCCACATTCAACTTTCGGCGAATATCGTCAATCGACTGGTCCTTCATTACCGCCGCGGTCCCGCTCGCCATTACCCCGAGGTGCTCCGGGTCGAGCCGCCCGAGTTGCGTGGTCATCGCTTCGGTGAGCCCGCGGCAGAAGACGTCGTCGCTCTGGTCGCTTCCCAGGTTCTTAAACGGCAAAACAACGAGCCTCGCCTTGCCCGTGAGCTTCGCGTGCGGCTTCAACCAGTTGTAGATGGTTCCGCCGAAGAAATATCCAACTCCGCAAAGCACCACGAACACGATAGCGGCCGCGACGATGCGGCCTCTGTGGCCCCCGGGCGGCGCCGTTGGACTCGATCCGCTGCCCTCCACAACCTCTGACTGCAACCGCCCATCCGTTTCGCTATCTTCCTCTATCAGAGCAGGTTCCGTCCGATCCAATGGCTCCGACGCTTCCGATGGCTCCGGTGCATCGACCACGCTTTGGCGCTCGGCACGCCACGCATCCAATTCGGACTTATACGCGAACACGCTGCCCTGCTTCTGGTGCTGGTGACGTCGGACCGGCAGCCCCTCGGTCTTTTCCCACCGCTGCACCGTTCGCACTTCGCGCTTCAGATAGGCTGCGATCTCTTTCCACGAATCAAAGCGGACTCCTCCGGAAGCATCCGGGGACGGGAGAGGAGGGGAAGTAGGAGTGTCCTTCATTGCTTGGATTGCGGATTGGTGGCGGGATTCTACTCTCAAAGCCCAGGTGCTTCAATCAGTTCAGGCACGACAAAGCACGACATTTGTTGACACCAAAGGACCTTTCGTCCCTTGTCGCTAACAGCGTAGCCCCTGGGTTCACTATCCTCACAGAGTCAATCGCGGCGAGTCAGCAAGCCGCAGGAGAGAGAAACCAATGAAATTCCAATTCGCTCAAGGGGTTGCATTCGCCATCGGCCTGCCGTCGTTGCTCACGATTTTGGAAACTGCTGGCGGGATCGCTTTCGCCATCCTGATCGCGGAACTCGGCTGCTATTTCCTGCACCGCCTGAAGCACAGCGGAAAAATCCGCCGGCTCGCCCCCAATCACCGGGAGCATCCCCTCGATGCGACCACTGGCAGGTGGTCCGTCGGGAATGTCGGTCTCGAGGTCCGCGAATTCTGGATGGAAGGAAACTGGTACCTCAGAACATCGTTTGCCCCGGCGCGGAGGCTTCACGCCACGATTCCGCAGAGGACCACAAAGCCTGGTCCTGGCGAGTTTTCCCATCGAGCGTCGCTTTGAGGTGCAAAGCGAAGGAGATTCTTCAATGAATCCGTTCAAGTTCGCGAAAAAGTCTCTGATATCAGCAGCCGTCTTGTTACTTTCGCTTCTCGTGGCTTGCGGCCCTGCGTTTTCAATTCATCCTTTGTACACGAACAAAGATGTCGTGTTCGATCCGGCCCTTCTCGGAACTTGGATTGACTCGACCGGTGATATGTCGCCGCTCATCTTCGAGCGTGGCGACGCCGATTCGTACAAGGTAATCACGCAATTCAACGAGAAGACGAACGTCGAGTCGGTCTTTGAAATTCGCCTGGTGAAACTCGGGGGCCGCGTGTTTCTCGATGCCGTGCAGACAAGGAATCGGATCGCTGGGCAGGAAGTGGATCTCGGGCTTGCGGTTCCAGCTCACATCCTCGGTCAAGTTTCGGTCGAAGGGAACGTCTTGCATATGAGCCTGCTGGACCAGGAATGGATGGGAAAACAGCTCAAAGCAGGCAAAATTTCGATTCCCCACGAAGACGTAGATGGGGATTTGGTGCTAACCGCTTCCACGCTCGAGCTTCAAAAATTTGTTCTCGACCACGCGGACGACGCCGAAGCTTTCGTTCCAATGGACCCGCTCCAACGCAAGAAATGACTCGGTTCTCGAATCCACTCGCCTACGCTACCTTGCCGCCGCTCCCGCTGCGCCGGTCGCGACCTCCGCAAGCAGCAAAGTCAATTTGCTGCGATCCGTGATCGGCGGGTAACACGTCGTTTCCACGCAGACGAGCGCCTGCCCCTTCGTCGCATCCAGATGAGGCAGCGTTTCACGCAACGCAGGCGCCAGCGACGCAGCCGCGATCT
Source organism: uncultured Acidobacteriota bacterium (assembly GCA_963737205.1). Classification (GTDB taxonomy): domain Bacteria; phylum Acidobacteriota; class Terriglobia; order Acidiferrales; family UBA7541; genus Palsa-295. The sequence continues at coordinate 1,256,330 of CAVTRV010000002.1, forward strand.
TCTCTGGCGTGACGCGCAGGACAGCTTTCCCAAAGCGATAGATCTCGTTGGCGGCTTTTTCAAGCTCCGCGGCGCTCGGATCGCCCTCCGCGCCCAGCACGACAACCTGCAGAACGCCGCGCGCGTGCAACAACGCAGCAAGCCCATACGTTGCCGCGAACAATCCATACTGCGGCACACGGCCCGCAAATGCTTCAAGCGTCTTTTCCGCCCAATCGCGATACAGCCGCTCTCCCGTGAACGCGTACAGCCGGTCCAGAACGATTGCCGCGACGGAATTGGCGCCCGGCGTCGGCGAATCCTGCAGCGGCTTGCGCCGCACTTCGAGTCCGCCCATCGGTGCAGCGTCCTTGGCCCGGTCGAAGAACCCGCCGCCTTCAGCATCGCCGAATCGCTCCACTGCAATTCTCATCGCGCGTTCCGCTACTTCGAAGTAGCCGCGATCGAGCGTCGCCTCGTATGCATCGAGCAGCGCCGCCGCCGCAAAAACCTGGTCGTCGAGCGAACCTTCCAGCCTCGGCCCGCCCACGCGGTGCAGGAAACCCTTCGATTTGTCCCACGCCTCGACCAGGATGCGGTCAAGAGTCCGCAGCGCGAACGCGCGGCAATCCTCCCGGCCGAGAACGCGCCACGCTTCGAGATACGCCGAAACGAACATCGCGTTCCAGCCGACGTAAATCGTTTCGTCGATAGCGGGCGTAGGCCGCCGCAGCCGCCGCGCTTCCAGCATCTTCCCCTTCGCGCGCGCGAGCAGCAGTTTCACATCATCGTCGCTTAGCTTCAGGTCGCGAGCCACCGTCTCCGTGTTCGCGGCGATCCACAGGACGTTCTTCTCGGGATTGTGGTGCATTTCGCCGTGCGGCTTCACGTCGTAATAAATCTCGATCGCGCGCGCTTCTTCCGGCGAAAGCACGGCTCGCACCTCATCCACCGTCCACGTGAAATAATCGCCGTCATCATCGAGCGTCTGGTCTGCATCCTGGCTCGCGTAGAATCCGCTGCGCTGCTGATCGGACAACACTTCGTTGACCCACGAAATCGTTCCCTCGGCCACCTCTCGATAACGCGGCAATCCAAGCGCCTGATAACCGTGCAGGTAGTTCTTTAGCAGCTCCGAATTGTCGTACGTCATCTTCTCGAAGTGCGGCACGCACCAGCGCTCGTCCACCGAATACCGATGGAACCCGCCGCCGATCTGGTCGTGGAATCCGCCGGCCGCCATCCCGCTAAGCGTTTTCTCCACCACAGTCCGCAAGCTCGCGCCGCCCGGCCACCTCTGGCGTTCGAGCATCAGGTCGATCACCGACGAATGGGGAAATTTCGGCGCATTCCCGAAACCTCCGTGCGTCTTGTCGAAAAGCTGCTCCGCCGAATCGAGAATCGAATCGACCAGCGACGAGTCGAAAGTTCCGCGCGCGCCGTGAAAAACCTCTGCTTTCGCCACAGCATCTTCCAGCGCCTGTGCGGAGCTATCCACTTCCGCGCGCCGTGACTTGAAAGCCTCCGCAATCGACAGCAGGATCCGCCGGAATCCCGGACGCCCCATCGCATCGTCCGGCGGAAAATACGTCCCGCCGAAAAACGGCTTGCCATCCGGCGTCAGAAACGCCGTCAGAGGCCAGCCGCCCTGCCCGGAAATCGCGCTCACGGCCGATTGATAACGCGAATCCACGTCGGGCCGCTCGTCGCGATCCACCTTCACTGGAATGTAGAACTTGTTGATCAGCGCCGCGATTTCAGGATTTTCATAGCTCTCTCGGTCGATCACGTGGCACCAGTGGCACCACACCGCGCCGATATCGAGCAGAATCGGTTTCGATTCCGCCCGCGCCTTCTGAAACGCGCCTTCGCCCCATTCGTGCCAGTCCACGGGCTGATGCGCCGCCGACCGCAGATACGGACTCGCGGAATCCTTCAGCCGATTTTCAGAATGGTTGGTCACAGATTGCCAATCTCCATTTCCACCCTACCACACGTTGCGCTCGCACTTCGTCTGCAACGACCCAGACCCGCGAGTCTGGTTATATGCGCGAACGCACTCCTTGATTTACTTCTTGCCATTTAACGGATAACAGTATACACTGGCCTGTGATTAAATCGTTTGCGTCGAAGGATACGGAACAGCTCCACAAGCGGGAATCGGTACGGCGCTTCAAGAGCATTGAGCGAGTTGCTCTTCGAAAACTTCGGCAACTGGATGCTGCAACTCAATTGCGTGACTTAGCCGCTCCACCCGGGAACCGTCTTGAGGCGTTACGCGGCGACCGAAAAGGACAGCACAGCATCCGCGTGAACGATCAATGGCGCATCTGTTTCATCTGGCGTAACGGCGATGCCTATGCAGTTGAAATTACGGATTACCACTAGGAGACTCGAATGGCAAAGAAGCTGAAGCCCGTCCATCCCGGCGAGATTCTCGCTGACGATTTCATGAAGCCTCACAGGCTTAGCATGAACAAGCTCGCGCTCGACTTGCGTGTGCCTGTAACGCGAATCGCGGACATCGTCGCGGAGCGCCGCGGGATCTCACCCGACACCGCGTTGCGCTTGAGCCGCTATTTCAAGACCACGGCGCAGTTCTGGCTCAACCTTCAAACGAAATACGACTTGGAAGTTGCCGAAGATGAACAACTCGCCCGGATAGAGCGAGACGTGCAGCCGTTCGAAACGGCCGCGCGGTAAGAACGAGGGTTTGCGACCTCACAGGCGGGGCCTCGGCCGCTCTAACGGACTATTGAACGGGATTGTTGTAGTCGGTGTCGCGCGGATCGATAGGCTTGCGCCCCGAGAAACCCTCGTCCTGGGCATGATAAAACCGGATTCGGTCCTCGCCAAGACGCCAGCAGAGATACACTTCTTCGTTATTGATGCGCGACGGAAAATCCAGCAAGCCCACGTCGAGATCCTTCACGATGCAGCCCGTCGAATGAATGCGATCGATGGCCGCGCGGACGGAATCCTCCAGCTGGTTTCGCTCGATCCGCCACTGCGCGATTCCCTCGTAATTCACCTGCATACCACCCGACCGCTGAATGCGCTCAGCCAACTTCGCCAGCTTTTCTTCGAACTCCGCCATTTTCCGGCGCGACTCCATCGCTTCGATCAGAATCGGCTCCACCTGCGCCCGCAGCCGTTCCGCTTCCGTCAGCGAGAAAAGCTTGGATTCGTCCTCATCCGCCATCTTGCGCTTGCTCCAATGTAAGACCGCCGCGTCCCGCACCTTCATCCGCCGATATAAACCATCGTCCGCGACGGTGGCACAAAACCCGGCTCGTTGATGCGATGACCTTTTTCCTTCTGCGCCACGATCGAAAGAATTTCGTCCCCGATCTCGCGGTCGTTTGCGCCGCCGCGCAGCAGGAACTTCAAATCGTGATCGTCCTTGCTGAAAAGGCACGTGCGAAGTTTTCCGTCGGCGGTCAGCCGTATCCGCGAGCAAAAACCGCAGAACGGCTGCGTTACCGGCGCCACCAATCCGATTTCTCCGCGCCCGTCCGCGAACCGGTATTTGCGCGCCGTTTCGCTGCGCTCGTGAACCACCGGCACCAGCGGCCAGCGCGCGGAAATCCGCTTGTACACTTCCGCTGCGGGAACCATCGATTCACGCGTCCACGCCCGGTCCGCGTCGAGCGGCATGAACTCGATGAATCGCATGATCAGCTCGCGCTCGCGCGCGAACTCCGCAAACGCTTCCACCTCGTCGTCGTTCAGTCCGCGCACCAGCACCGCATTGATCTTCACCGGCCGCAACGCCGAATTCTGCGCCGCGTCGATCCCCGCCATCACCTGATCGAACGCTTTCGTCCTGGTCACCTGTTCGAATTTGCCCCGGTCCAGCGAATCCAGGCTGATGTTGATCCGGTCAAGCCCCGCAGCGATCAACGTGTCGCAGCGCTCCGCGAGCAGATGCCCGTTCGTGGTCATCGAAAGATCCTGCACGCCGATCGCTTTCAGGCGGCCGATGAAGCTTTCCACTCCCGGACGCACCAGCGGTTCGCCACCCGTCACGCGAACTTTGCGAATTCCCATGCGCACCAAAATTCGCACGAGCCTCTCGTACTCGCCCCAGTCGAGCAGTTCGTCGTGCGCCATGTGATTATCCGGATCAGCCGACCGGCAGTACACGCACCGGAAATTACACCGGTCGGTGACGGACACTCGCAGGTCTGTGATCGGTCGTCCGTGTTTGTCAATCAGCGGCATTCAGGCCCCACTTCAAATCCGCGTGTCGATACCACTTCGGCTCTTTGATGCCCGTCGCGAGGAATCGTCGCTTCGCGAAATGAAAACGCCCAACTCCGCCTTCGGAATTGGGCGAGAAGTCCAAAGGCGCATCGCGCCTCGAACTCTCTCCTTTCCAAGACGGGAGGAGCGAGCGTTTCCACTCGAACCCTCAACCCTTTGAAACCGGGCATCGCCCTCGAGCCGTAGGTTTTCGCTCCCGTAGGCGTCGAAGATCGGAGAAATCAGCTAGATTCTACGCCGTCGATTAGTCGCCAGCAAAGAGGTTTCCGCAGCCGTCCACCGCCGCGCTGCGCCGCAGCCCCAATTCCGCCTCGAAAGCACATGCCCGGGCCGCATTACCGCCTCAGCGCAACGAATATGGTAGAGTTTCCAGCCGATGCGCATCTTCGTTCTCGGCGCCGGCGGCACCGGCTCGTTGCTCGCACAACTGCTGGCGCGCCAGGGCCACACAGTGTGGTGCGGCGACCGCGACGTTGATCGCGCGCGCCGCTTCCTCGGCAAGAAAAGCAAAATTGGAATCGTCGAAGCGAACGCGCGCAATCTGTGGTCCATCGTTCGCGCCGGGCGCGGCTGCAATTTGATCATCAACGCCTCACCCGCCGTTTTCAACCAGATCATTCTGCGTGCCGCGCTGCGCCTGCGCGCGCACTATCTCGATTTGAACGCGCATCTCACCCGCAACCTGTTTCGGCCCGAGCAGTTCCGATTTCACAAGCGCTTCGTCGCCAAAAATCGTGCCGCCCTAATTTGCACCGGCGCCGCTCCCGGCCTCACGAACCTGCTCGCAAAACGCGGCGCCGAACTGCTCGACACGGTCGAATCAATCCAAATCCGCCTCTTCGAAAGTACCGAGAGCAAGGACCCCGTTTCCACCTGGTCAGCCGATGGCGCGTACGACGAAGCCATTTCCAGCCCGCGCGTCTATCGCGACGGCCATTTCAAGCTCGCGAAGCGCTTCGCCGAACGCGAAAAATTCCGCTTCTCGCCGCCCATCGGCGAAACGCCCGTCTATCTCGCCGCACAGGACGAAGTCTGCATGCTCCCCTACGTCATCCCGGTCCGCGACGTCGACGCAAAGATCGGCGGCAACGATTTCGAGCGCCTCTACCGTTGGTATCGCCAGGGACGCTTGAATCGCTCGCAGGGCTTGGTGCGCAAGCGTTTCCCGAAAACGCCCACGCCTCGCCAGGTGGCCAAGCTCATCCGCAAAGGCACGCTCGAAAACGCGCGTTTCGCCGCGGCCGTGCTCGTCCGCGGCGTGAAAAACGACCAGCCGCTGCTCGTGCGCTGGGACGCCAGCTTCCCCACTCTCTATCAGATTCGCCAGCGCGGCCTGATTGCGACGCCCATTTCGTACGCCACCGCGCACGTCGCGGCCCTGTTCGTAAAATATTTCCCGCGCGATTCGGCCGGCGTTATGGGACCATCGGAGCTGCCGGGAGAAACGCGACGCGCCATTCTGAGCGAAGCGCGTTCGCATGATTTCCGCATCGCGCTGAAAATCACGCGCCTGAAGAAGCCCGACGACGACGATTTCTAGGTTTTGTAGCGCTGGCGTCTCGCCGGCTCTTTTCGACCGGTCTCTGGAGCGCGCACTGGCTTTCGGCCTGTAGGGGCGAGTTTCAAACTCGCCCTGACCAGTGCCCGGCGCTCACCGTCTCGCTGCTTGCTCGGCTTGCGCCGTAGGGGCAGGGCATGCCGTGCCCGGCGCCGACCGTAACAAATTCCAGCCTAGAACGTATATAGAGGAGAAAAGGAGCCCCACCATGAAAAAGGCAGCGCTGTTCCTATCGGCAGTCCTGTGCCTCAGCACCATCGCATTCGCGCAGAGTCTCTCGCCGGAAGATCGAGACAGGGGAGTCCAATATCTCGAGCAAACCCGCCAGGGCGTTATCGACGCCACCAAGGGCCTTTCGGACGCACAGTGGAAATTCAAGTCCGCGCCCGACCGCTGGTCCGTGGCCGAAACCCTCGAGCACATCGCCCTCGCTGAGGACTTCATGTACGAAAATGGCGTGCAGAAGGCATTAACCGGAACGCCCAGCGCTTCCGACCGCGACTACAAAAAGACCGACGCGGCAATCCTCGCGATGGTCCCAGACCGCTCGCACAAAGCGCAAGCGCCCGGACCGCTCGTTCCCACAGGCCGCTGGTCGCCAGCCGACACGCTCGACCATTTCCTGAAGAGCCGTCAGCGCAACATCGATGCGCTCAAGAGCTTGCCGGCAGCCGATCTGCGCTCGCACGTTTCAAACAGCCCTCTAGGCCCCGTCGACGCCTACGAATGGTTCCTATTCATCTCCGCTCACAGCGACCGCCACACAAAGCAAATCCTAGAGGTGAAAGCCGACCCCAACTTCCCCAAGAACTGATCAACTACGTCAAGCGTCTTGTCATTCCGAGCGGAGGGCCGGCTCTTGTTTTTGTTCGCGAAGCGAACGGCCGGCCCGCAGAGAGGAATCTCTCCGCTGCAGTTTCTAAGACTTCCTCTGTGCCCTCCAGCTTTTCTCCGTGTCCTCTGTGGTCAGATTCTTTACGCCTCTCGCATTTCTCTGCGTTCTCTGCGTCTCTGCGGTAAATGCTCTTCTCTGTTTTGCTCTCTGGCCAATTAAAACGCCGACTTCAACGGCTTCAGCAACCCAAAATCAATCAACCCATTCGCCACGAACTGCACCGCCAGCGCCACCAACAGCAATCCCATCAACCGCATCAAAATCCGAATCCCCGTTTCGCCTAAATACCGCCGCACGCGGCCCGCGCCCGCCAGCACCAGGTACGACGCCACCGACGTGAGCACGATCGTCGCGTACACGATCGCGTGCTGCCACCAGGAATGCGACTCGCCGATCAGCACCATTACCGTTGATATTGCGCCCGGCCCCGCAAGCATCGGCAATCCCAGCGGAATGATGCTCGCGTCGGATTTCTCCGCGCCCTCCTGCTGCTCTTCCGGCGTCGCCTTCGTGCCCGACTGCTTCGCCTGCAGCATGTCCAGTCCAATCTGCAGCAGGATGATTCCGCCCGCGATTTTGAACGCCGGCAGCGTGATCCCGAACATCTTGAAAATCAGGCTGCCCGCAATCGCAAATGTGCTCAGCACAATCGCGCACGTCCACGCCGACCGCCGCGCCATCGTCTTCCGCTCCGCTTCCGGCGACTCCGCCGTAATCGCCAGAAACATCGGAATCACCGCGAACGGATCCACCAGAAAGAAAACGGACGTCACCGCAATCAGCGCAAACTCGAGAACTTCTGTCATCGCATGATGCATAGGCCTTCGATGCCGCAGCCCCCGCCGCGGACGCTATTCTGAGAACCCACGCCCCCAATTGCAAGGTTCGTGCGCCGCCGCACGGCAAGGGGGGTGCGCCCGAAATTGGCCCGAAATTGGATTGACGAACCTCCGAAACCGCCTCATCATTTCATCCGACTTCCCCGATCGCAGCCTTAGCCCGGTGTGTGCATTTGTGTCTGCGTTCCGAAAGTATGTTTCCCTTTCGCCGGAGGAAACGTGATCTGGAGTATCAGCCGCGCGGCCGTGATCCTGACTCTTGTCGCCGCATTCCACTGCGGCGCCCTCACCAAGGCCGCCGAACCCCAAGCATCGGCGCGCGTTCTAATCACCCGCGATCTGATTAACAGGGACATTGACGACCGCCTGCGCGTGACCCTCCGCGGAAACACCCGTCCTGAGGCGACTCGAGAGAACGATCGCGGCCCGGTTCCTGACGATTTCAAGCTCGAACACATGCTCCTGCAACTGCGCCGCCCACCCGAACTCGAGCAGCAATACGATGAATATTTGGAAGCCCTCACGCAGCGCAACTCCGCGAATTTCCACCAGTGGCTCACGCCGGCCCAAGTCGGCGACGCCTACGGCCTGTCGCACTCCGATCTGCGCCGCATCGACTCCTGGCTGCGATCGCACCGAATCCGCGTGAACTTCGTCTATCCGAATCGCGTGGTCATGGACATTTCTGCCACGGCGGCAGAGCTGCGCGAAGCGTTCGGCGTCAGCGTTCACTTCCTCGAAGTAAACGGCCAGCGCCACTACGCCAACGTCAACGACCCCGAAATTCCCGAGGCCCTTGCGTCCGCGATCGTAGGCATTGTCTCGATCCACGATTTCAGGCCGCATCCGATGATCAAGCCGAGAACGCAGTACAGCTACACGGACTCGAACGGCACGTTTCAGGCCGTCACACCCGCCGACTTGGCCGAGATCTACAACCTGAATCCGCTCTTCAGCCAGGGCATCACCGGCGCGAACCAAACGGTTGTGGTCGTCGAAGACAGCAATCCATACACGACCACCGACTGGACCACCTTCGAGCAGGAATTCAAGCTCACGCAATATGGCGGAACGCTTTCCGTCACTCATCCGAACGTGGCCGGGAACAACTGCACCGATCCCGGCGACAACTCCAACGACATCGAGGTTGAGCTGGATATGGAGTACGCCGCTGCGGCCGCACCGGCCGCGGCGATCGTTGTGGCCACCTGCTCGGACACAGCCACCGCCGGCCCTATCATCGCGCTCGAAAATATCGCCGCCTCGGATACCCACCCCTACATCGTCAGCGCGAGTTACGGCGAATGCGAGCCCGGAAACGGCGCCGCCGCCAACGCCGCGCTGTACTCCGTCTACCAGACTGCCGCGTCCGAAGGCATCTCGGTCTTCGTTTCGTCCGGTGATGAAGGCCCCACGAGTTGTGATCCCGATTCCGACGCCGCGTCTCACGGGATCAGCGTCAACGCCTGGGCATCGACGCCCTACAACGTCGCCGTCGGCGGCACCGACTTCGGAGACTCCTATGCCGGAACCAACTCGACGTATTGGAGCACCGCAAACAGCCCCGACCTCGAGTCCGCCATGAGTTACATCCCGGAAATACCCTGGAACAATTCCTGCGCCAGCGTTCTGGTGGCCACCTATGTGGGCGATAACCCTCCCTACGGCTCCTCGGGATTCTGCAATTCGAGTGAAGGCAAGGATTACTTCCGCACCACCGGCTCCGGCAGCGGCGGACCCAGCGGCTGCGCCACAGGAGCGGCTTCCACCAGCGGCGAAGTGGGCGGCACGTGCGCCGGCTATCCGAAGCCGTCGTGGCAATCCGGACTCTTCGGCAATCCCGATGACGCCGTGCGCGACCTCCCCGACGTCTCTTTGTTCTCCGCCAACGGACTCTGGGGCCATTTTTACGTCTTTTGCTACAGCCACACGGGCTCCCAATTCGGCGGCAGTCCGTGCACCGGAACCCCGGATCCCACCGCAAGATCCGGTGCCACGTGGAGCGCCGCGGGCGGAACCTCTTTTGCCTCTCCCATCGTCGCCGGAATTCAAGCGCTCGTGAATCAACGCACGGCCGCGCTCACGATCACGCCCGTCCCCGGCCAGGGCAATCCCAATCCCGTCTACTACGCGATTGCCGCCGCCGAATACGGCGCCTCGGGCAGCACGGGTTGTAATTCGAGCGCGCAGCCCCTTCCACGCCGCGGGGTCGCCACCTCCTGCGTGTTCTACGACGTCACGCAAGGAGACATCGACGTCAATTGCACTCTCGACTCCGCCAATTGCTACGATCCCGGCGCGACCTTCGGCAACGGCTTCAATGGCGCCATCATCACCGGCACAGTCACAGCGCTCACCGTCCCCGACGCCGGCGCCGGCTACACCAGCGATCCATCGTGCAAAATCTCCGCCCCGCACAATCCTGACGCGTACAACGGCTACTCCGGCGGCACGCAAGCCACCTGCACCGCCACCGCGTCCGGCGGCCACGTCACCGCAATCACTCTGACGAATGCCGGCGCGGGCTATGCGCCCAATCCCGTCTGCACGCTCACCGGCGGCGGCGGAACCGGCGCCACGTGCTCCGTTTCCGGCGTCACCGACGCCGCCTACGAGCCCGCCTTCGCCGCAACGCCCGGCTGGGATTTCGCCACCGGCATCGGCACGATCAACGCCTACAATTTGGTATTCAGCCCGCTCTGGGCCGAAGGACCATAATCAAGCGCCATGATCATTCCGTCCTTTCGCCAACTCGCGAAACTTCTGCCGCTCGGCGCCACGCTTGCTGCCGCTACGGTAATGTCGGGGCAACAGCCCATGCCCGTGCGCACGCCCTTGCATGGAATCCCCCAACATGCGCCCCTTCACGCAATCGACGACTGGACGCATCACCGCCTGATCTTCTCCAACCCTGGCACGGCTGCCGACGCCATTCACGCTGGCGCCTACGCTCGATGGGCGAAGATCGCGAGCGACCCGCGCTTCGTCCTGCAACAACGCAAGCGCGCAGCCGCCGCCAGAACAGATTCGCGCCCGACTCTGCGTCCGCCTGCAAATGAAACTGCAAAGGAAATGGAAGCGCCGCCCACGCAAATCGAATGGCGGCGTTTCCCTCGCCGACCCGAACGCCAATACCCCCGCGGAGTGACGCCCGCCATCGCGCTCGGCAACGAAAAGGTCGCGCCGCCGCGGCGCGGATTCCCAATTCCCTTCCGCCCGAGGCGCAGGTTCGGCCGAGACCGCATCCAAACTGATTGGAGCGTTAATCTCGGAACCAGCGCGACGCTCGGCCTCGGCACATTCCCGGCGAAATATTCGTTCGATATCTCGTCCGCCAGTTGCGCCACCGACCCCTCACCCGACTTCGTCGTCTACAACACCGGTTTGCCCGGCGGCGCGAGCCAAGCCAGCATCGTTGCGTTCGACAATCTCTACACCGGCTGCTCCGGCACGGCGCCCTCGTTCTACTGGGCCTACGACACAAATGGCGGCACGATCACGACGTCCGTCGCTCTCTCGGCCGACGGCTCGCAGGTCGCCTTCGTGCAAACCACGGCATCCGCTGCGAGTCTCGTCGTGTTGAAGTGGGCCCCGTCCACCACGCAAGACGCCAGTCATCCCGACTCGCTGAGCAATACCGCCGCCGCTTCCTACCACGGCTGCCCCGCGCCCTGCATGACCGCAATTCCCTTCAGTGGCGGCGCGAACGACTCGGGCTCTTCGGTCTACTACGATTACTCCAGCGATTCGCTCTACGTGGGTGACGACGCCGGCAAGCTCCACAAGTTCACCGGCGTTTTCGGCGGAACTCCCGCCGAGGCCGGCAGCCCGTGGCCCGTCAGCGTCAACACCAGCGGAGAAGCACTGTCGTCGCCGATATTCGATCCCAGCTCCGGCAACATTTTCGTAGGCGACTATCTCGCGAGCGGCGAGGCGAATTGCGCCACCGCAGGCTGCGGCTATCTCTATTCCGTCAGCGCCTCCACCGCAGCCGTCATTCAATCCGCGCAGCTGGATTACATTTTCGGCATCGTCGATGCGCCCATCGTGGATTCGACCGCCGAAACCGCCTACGTCTTCGTCGGCGCCGACAGCGGATTCGAGTCCGCATCGTCGCCCTGCGGCGTTCGCGTCCCGTGCAGCGGAGTCTTCCAGTTCCCCGCCACGTTCGCGTCGGGCTCGTCCGGCACCGAAGCGACCACCGGCGACGGCTACGAGTTCATGCTCTCCGGCGCTTTCGACAACGACTACCTCACCTCCGGCGACGGCACCAGTCCCACGGGAAACCTCTACGTCGTCGGCAACACCGGCTCGGCGAACAACACGCTCTACCAGATTCCCATCACCGGCAACGCGATGGGAACGCCGGTCGCTGGCCCTGTCCTGAGCACGAATTTTAGCAACGGCTATTTTTCCGCCGGGCTCCAGTTGACCGAGATTTTCACCGGCTCCGCGGATTACATTTTCACCAGCGTTCTCACTTTCGCCGAGCCTGCCTCCTGCACCAGCAGCCTCGCCGACGGTTGCGTGATGGGCTTCGACGTTACCAGCGGCGCCATCACCGCCGCCACCACGCCCACCGGCGCCACCACCGAAGCGGGCGGCTCGAGCGGCATCGTCATCGACACCGCATCCACCGGCCTCGCCGGCACCTCCAACATCTACTACACGCCCCTAGCCGACCAGCCCTGCCCCAGCTCCGGAGGCACCGGTGGCTGCGCCATCCAAATCTCCCAAGCGGCACCCTGATACCCATTTCGTGGCGCCGCTTGTCCTGAGCGCAGCCGAAGGGCACCTCGCCGTGACCTTCCGTGGTAGCCTGGGAGCGCCAATCTCCCGATTGGCGAGCTGCGGATTATCGTGGGAGCCCCCTGCTTCAGCAGGGGGAAGGAGCGCTTCAGCGCTCCGAGAAAAAGTTCCTCCCGCCTCTTTAGTGGCCGCCTTCAGGCGGGCCGGCTGGTCGTTGATTCCCTGATCAACAACGATCCGCCCAACACGTCCGCCGCGCCCACGAGCCGCTCGAACAAGGCTCCGTCGCCAAAGGTCCTGAGCATCGTCGAAGGGCTGAACTCCCGCCTGCCCTGAGATTGGTCGAACGGAGCGAAATCGAAGGGGTCGTCCGCGAAGAACTCACCACCATTGATAAAACCTGAAAATCTGCAAACCTAAAGCGTGGGAGCGCGTGGTCCCCATGAGATGATGACGCGCGCGCCGAGCTCATTGAAGCCGGCCTCCGAACCGAAGATAATGATTGTGTTCACGCACAAAAGTGGCTACCGAAACTAATATCGACCAGCTTATCGCCGAACGCGCGAAGCTCTACGCCGAGCAGATAACCGCCGCTGCGCTCCGGGCAACAAAGGAAGAAGAAATCCGGATCGCTTCCGAGCGCGAACTTGCCTTCATCGAACAAGCGGCGGGGATCAAGCTCGACGGGAAACACGAATTCACGGTTGCTAGCGGCTTTGTGGATAGCGTCTACGATCGCGTGCTCATCGAATACAAGAACCCCAGCAGTGCGAGCGCCAAGCTCGGGCCCAGGCTCGACTCCCCAGGCACAAAAAAAGTCGTCGAACAGATACAGAGCCGCTTCTACGACATGCGGGCCCAACACGGCCAACCGCTCAACTCCCTGTTCGGCGTAGGCCTAGACGGACGATACTTCGTGTTCGTTCGTTTTCGCGAAGACAAATGGCACGTTCAAGAACCCGTGCCGGTCACGCCGCATTCAGCCGAACGATTCCTGTGGGCGTTGTTCAATCTTGGCCGAAAAGGCAAGCCGTTCACCGCAGACGAGTTGGCGCGCGACTTCGGCGCGGACGCCGCTTTCGCCCGTTCAGCGGTCAAAGGCTTGTACGAAACGTTGTTCGCGCTCGACCATCCGAAAGCACTGGTCTTTTTCAATCAATGGAAAATTCTCTTTGGCGAAGTATGCGGCTACGATGTTGACACGCCATCAGAGAAGATCAAACGGCTCGCGGAATCCTACGACATACCGGTCAAGGGTTTGAAAGCCGCTAACCTTTTGTTCTCCCTGCACACGTACTATGCCCTGTTCATGAAGCTACTGGCATCGCAGATCGTTGCCTTCGTGCACCAGCTTCCCACGCCGCTCAGCAAGATGATCCAAGCGCCCACAAGTGCCAAGTTGAGACGCGAACTCGAAGATTTTGAGGCGGGCAGCATTTTCCGACACTTTAACATCACAAATTTCTTAGAAGGCGATCTATTCGCTTGGTACCTCCCGGTTTGGTCGCCCGCTGTCGAGACGTGGGTGCGGTCGCTCGTATCGCAGCTTGACAGCTACAATCCCGGCACCCTGTCTGAAGACCCCTCGGAAAGCCGCGACCTGCTAAAAAAACTCTATCACCAGCTTTTCCCGCGAAGCGTTCGCCACGACCTTGGCGAATTCTACACGCCGGACTGGCTGGCCGAGCATCTGTTAGATCGCCTGGGGTACAAAGGCAATCCGGACGTTCGCGTTCTCGACCCTGCTTGCGGTTCCGGCACGTTTTTGGTCATGGCGATCTCGCGGATTCGGCGCTGGTACGACCAGAACCGCGAGAAGTGCAATTTCAATGAGGGCGACCTGTGCCGCAAGATTCTCGCCAACGTCGTCGGCTTTGAGTTGAACCCTCTGGCCGTCATGGCGGCGCGCACTAACTATCTCATCGCAATCCGCGACCTCGTAAGCCACGTCGACGGTATCGAAATCCCGGTTTACCTGTGCGATTCAATAATGACCCCTTCCGAGCACGGTGGCCTGTTTGCCGGCCATCTAGAAAAGGCAAGGGAGCTTAAGACCGCAGCCGCCACATTCATCATTCCGACCGAGATTGCACGCACGCAGCGCGATATTGCCCGCTATGCGGAGCTGCTCGAGGAATGCGTGCAAAACGGTTACGCGCCCGATGAATTCGTCGCCCGATGCAAGGAGGACGGTCTGTCAGTTGACGATGCTCTCATCCACTCCGCCTTGTACACCGAACTCGTGCGGCTCGATCACGAAAACAAGAACGGTGTATGGGCGAGAATCATTAAGAACGCCTTTGCTCCCTTATTCACGCCACGTGTGGATATTATCGTCGGAAACCCTCCCTGGGTGAATTGGGAGAGCCTGCCCGACATGTATCGAGCCTCAACCAAATCGCTGTGGCACGAATACGGCCTATTCCGTCACAAAGGCTACAAGGCGAAACTGGGCGGCGCGAAGGACGACATCTCGATCCTGATGACCTACGTCTGCCATGACTCTTACCTGAAGGACTCAGGCAAGCTCGGCTTCGTCATCACGCAGTCCATCTTTAAAACGAAGGGTGGCGGCGATGGATTCCGGGGGTTTCGTTATAACCGCCCAGGCTCGGGCGAGAAATTCCTCTCGCCGGTCGAAGTGGAAGACTTGAGCACGATACAAGTGTTCGAGGGTGCCACGAACCGCACAGCCGTGTTCATTGCAGGGAAGGGCAAAGAAGCCCTGGAATTTCCCGTGCCGTACGTGCTGTGGGGCAAGCACAAGGGAGCCAAGATCACCCAAGACAGCTCGCTTAAGGAAGTCTTGACGAAAGTTGATCGCCGCGACGAATTCGCAAACCCAGTCGACCGGAACGACCCGCGTTCACCATGGATTACCGGCACGCTCTCGGTTCTCGATGTTCTGTCTGGTCTGCACGGGAACAGCGTCGCAACGTACGGCAGCAGGAAAGGCGTGTACTGCCCGACCAACACGATTTTCTGGCTTGATAGCTCGCAGCCAGGCTCCGGCGATAAGCTGATCGTCACCAATCTTGCGGAATCCGGCAAGAAGACGGTTCGCAAGGTGACGATGGCAGTTGAACCCGTTTTCGTGCATAAGCTCGTTCGCGGCAAAGACGTTCAACGCTGGACCTGGCGCAGCGAACTCAAGATCATTCTCCCGCAAGATCCGGAGCAACCAGCGAAGGCCATGCCGGAGCGCTCACTTAAAGTCGATTATCCGAAGACCTTCGGCTACTTCAAGGAATTCGAAAAGCAGATTCGCGACTGCGCGCTGTTGGCGCAGTTTTTCGATCCAGAAGTTGATCCCTTCTACTCCTCATACGACGTCGGATCGTATACCTATGCGCCGTTCAAAGTCGTGTGGAAGGAAATCTGCCCGGAGATCGAGGCCGCTGTTATCGCCGAAGACGGCGAAACCATAATTCCTGACCATAAGCTTGTGCTCGTCGCCTTTAACGAGGAGGAACCGGCTTACTTCCTCTCCGGGATTCTCAACTCCGCGCCCATCGGGCTGTTCGTCAGGAGCTACGCTGTTTCAACATCAATTTCCGGACATGTCTTTGACTACGTTCGAGTGCCCGCATACTCGGAGAAGGACGCTTTACATCGCAAAGTCGCCCAGTTGGCGAAGAAGTGCCACGCAGCGAATCACGCAGGCAAGCAAGACCTCTCCGACCTTGAACAAACCCTAGACGAAGCCGCGGCCGAAGTCCTGCAAGTCCCGCCCTCAAAACTGACCTTCATAC
The DNA here is from genome assembly GCA_963737205.1 of uncultured Acidobacteriota bacterium. Lineage (GTDB taxonomy): Bacteria > Acidobacteriota > Terriglobia > Acidiferrales > UBA7541 > Palsa-295. The sequence continues at coordinate 1,272,368 of CAVTRV010000002.1, forward strand.
GCGACGAACTGCAGTTCTTGAGAGGCGACGAGTCTCCGGCCGAGCAGGATGACTGAATTTCTCGCCGCACTGCAGCCCTTCGATGTTTGAAGCGTGCGCGTTCCGACCCCCTCTGAACTGACTCCGTCGGAGGCTTCGGACGACGCCAAACGCGGCTCTTTCTGCCGGTTCTAGGCTTTTGATGGCCAGTTAAAGGCTCCTACCCTTCGACTTTCAACTGCCAACTTTCGACTGATTCTTACGGTACTAGGTCTTGACATTATAGTAATTATATGGTAACCTGCAGTCGGACACTTGGACATGACCGATAACTCACTCAAAATAAAAGCCGACGAGGGACCTCTCTTCCGATTCCCTCCCACACCCCTCGCCCCTCGCCCTCACCCCTTCTTTCAATCGCTACACTTTGCAAATAGAAATCGCCGTAACTCACACAAAATAAAAGGCAGCCCCCTAATTCAATCGCTACACTTTCACGGTTCGTCAGATTCGCCTTGGCTCTGTGCCCTCGGTGACTCTGTGGCAAACCTCGATTTCCTTACCGGGATTAGAAATCGACGCAAATGACTGAAAACACTCACCACCGACCAGTTCTAATCTACCGTAGGGCAGAGGGGGGTATCTCGCGAAAGCGAAATCAAGGCGAAGACTCTGCCTCACAAGAGGCGAACAAAAATCTAATCGAGACAACGCCACATTCAAAAATCGCCGCAATCACATCAAAACAAAGAAGAAGACAAAACCTAATCGCGACAAAAACACCTCTTTCGGTTTGCCTTCCCTTCGCCGCCAGCGAACAGAAGGTGAAACGAAGCTAAATCACCCAACCACAATTCGGAACGCGAGTTGCCCGATGCCGAAGCCCTGCCGACTCTCGTCACTCGCCACTAGCCACTCCCGATGCCTCGGGACTTCATGTATCCTTCTGCTCCTATGCTTGACCTTGGATATGTGCGGGAGCATCTCGACGCGATCGAGAAGATGGCGCGCGACCGCGGCGTCTCGCTCGACCTCGCTCCTTTCCGCGAAATCGATACCGAGCGGCGGCAACTGATCCGGTCGACGGAGCTGCTGAAGGCGGAGCGCAACAAGGCCAGCGACGAAATCGCCACCCTGAAAAAATCTCCGTCGGCTGCGCTCCCCGAGATGACTGGCGCACTCAACCAGATTCTTGCGCGGATGAAGGAAGTTTCCGAGCGGGTGAAGCAGAACGACGCGCGCATCGCGGAGCTTGACGAGCGGCTGAAACAGTTTCTGCTGATGGTGCCGAACATTCCGCACGCGAGCGTCCCGGTGGGCAAGGGCGCGGCCGATAATGTGGAGGTGCGGCGATGGTCCCCTCCGCCTGATCCATCGAGGCACTTCTCGCCATCTACCACGGGCACAACGGGCGCCACAGGCGCGATGGACTTTACAGCGCGTCCTCACTGGGAGCTGGGCGAGGCTGCCGGGATTCTAGATTTCGAGGCGGCGGTGAAAATTGCGGGCGCGCGCTTCGCGGTTTACAAAGGGCTCGGCGCGCGACTCGAACGCGCGCTCGCCAATTTCTTCCTCGACCTGCACACGAAAGAGCACGGCTACACGGAAATTCTGCCGCCGTTCATCGTCAACACGGCTTCGCTCACGGGCGTGGGGCAGTTGCCGAAATTCGCGGCGGACATGTTTCACCTGGAAGGCACGGACCTGTGGCTGACGCCAACCTCGGAAGTGGAGCTGACCAGCCTGCATCGCGACGAAACGCTCGATGGCGACCGGCTGCCCGAAAAAGTGTGCGCGTGGACGGCGTGCTTCCGGTCGGAGGCGGGCGCAGCCGGAAAAGACACGCGCGGCATCAAGCGCCAGCACCAATTCCAAAAGGTGGAGTTGTTCAAATTCACGCGCCCGGAACAAAGCTACGACGAGCTGGAATCGCTGGTGCGCAACGCCGAGGCGGTGCTCCAGAAGCTGGGGCTGCACTATCGCGTGATGCAGCTTTGCACGGGAGACATGGGATTCGCGTCGGCGAAAACGTACGACATCGAGGTGTGGCTGCCGTCGAGCAAGGAGTTTATGGAGATTTCGTCGTGCTCGAACACGGAGGCGTTTCAGGCGCGGCGGTCGGGGATTCGGTTCAAGGCGAAGGGTGGAGGCAAGAGCGAGTTCGTGCATACGCTGAATGGGTCAGGGCTTGCGGTGGGGCGGACGTGGATTGCGGTCGTCGAGAATTATCAGCAGCGCGATGGGTCGATCGTGATTCCGGAGGCGCTGCGGTCTTACATGGGCGTTGATCAGATTCCGGGACGAGGGTGAGGGGCGAGGGTGAGGGCGAGTGGCCGGTGACAGGTTTCGGGTGTCAGGTTTCAGGTGGCAAGGCGATTTGAAATTTCAAATTTGAGATTTGAGAAAGACAAGGCAAAACCTTTTAACCACAGATGAACACAGATAAGTGCAGAGATAATGATAGGAAAAAAGCTCACCGCAGAGGCGCGGAGGACGCTGAGAAAATCAGGTTACAGGTGACAGGTTTCAGGTCACAAGCGATTTGAAATTTCAAATTTGAGATTTGAGACAAGGCAAAACCTTACGGTCACCCCTCGTACCTCACTCCACGCCCCTCGCACCTCGTCCTTCGCCCCACGCCCCTGGTCCTTCGTGCCTCGCCCTCGCGCCTCGCGGTCAACCCTTCAACGCGGGGACGGAACCTGCTAGGACTTTCGGGCCGGTTGGTTGGGGCATGCCTCCGGCGGGTTCGAGGGTGATCGCGAATGCGGCGGGCGTGACACCTGGCGGCATCTTCATCATCCAGTGGCTGATCTCGTCGGTGGCGGGATTGAAGACGCCCGCGTTAATCGGGTCGCCTTTCATGGGAACGAGCCAGAGCTGGTAGCTCTTGTTGGCGGGGGCTGGGTCAACTTTGCCGTCGTACATGAGCATGCCCATGTTGGAGTTGTACGTCACTCGCCCCATTCCGCGCGGCATACCGGGCATAGGCGCCAGCGGGACGACAATCGTGTCGCGCGCGGCCAGAAGGTCCGCGGCGTGGCGCGCCTCTTCCAGATTTTTTTGCTGCGTGACCAGCGCCGCATGAAGATCGGCCATCTCGCGATTCAACCGTTCGTTCTGGTTCCACAGCAGGATTGTGGCGATGGCGAGCGCCACTCCGACGGGCGCGAGCACGGCCGTCCACCAGCGGCCGAAAAGGCCGCCCCCGGAAGAGGACTGAGCTGCGCGCGGAGCGACAGCGCGCGCGGGCGCGCCGCCGTTGCCTTCCTCGCGAACGCGAGCCAGCAATAGCTCTTTCACATGGGGCGCAGGCTCGACGCGAGCTGCGGCGAACGAAATCAACGCCACGCGGCCGCGCGCTTCGGCGATTTTGCGCGCGCAATCGGCGCACGAGGCCACGTGCGACTCGATCGCCTGCTTCTCGTCGCCTTCCAGCGCGCCGAGAGCGTAGAGATCGAAATCTTCTTCGCGAGTTGGGTGACCGTTCATGGGTGTAAAGTTCGTTTCAACGTTTCCACCGCGGAACGCAAACGCGTTTTCACGGTGCCGAGCGGGTCGCCGGTGCGCTGCGCGATCTCGCTGTGCGTCAAGCCCTCGAAGTAGGCGAGTTCGAGCACGGCGCGCTGCTCCGGCGGCAGCCGACCGAGCGCGCCTTTCACGCGCCCCATCATTTCCTTCTGGGCGACCACGTTATCGAGATTCGTGGGAACTATGACGCTGTTCTCGTCGAGTTGCTCGCCCGAGCTTGGGTTGTGCTTGCGCAGGCGCGAGATGGCGCGGTTTCGCGCAATCACCGTCAGCCAGCCCGCCAGCGACCCGCGCGACGGATCGAATCGCGACGACGTCCGCCAGAGCTGGTAAAAAATGTCCTGCAGAATCTCTTCCGCGGCCTGCGTGTCGCGGAGAATGCGGTTTAGCACGGACGAGAGCATGCCCGCGTACCGGTCGTACAGCGCCGCCAACGCGGACTCGTCGCGCTGGACGATTCGCTGGATGAGCGCCGCGTCTGAGGCGTCCAACTTCGCTCCCGTCTCCGGATTCACGAGCTTGCGATGGCTCCATTCTTAAGATACGCGGGCGAGGGGACGCTGGATTGCGGCACTACGCCAGTCGCTCGCGTTGGGGTGCTGAAGGGACAACCCAAGGCAGCCTAACTTGGGGGCGGCGGCGCGGTCAATGTGTTCTGGGGGTGCTCCGGCGGGGTGGTCTGGCGGGCGCGGGACGGTCGAGGAGCGCGAAATCGTGGTCTTTTCTTAAGCCATTTGTATTCTTTAGCTTACCGCTATTCCTGCGACAGGCGCTGTAGACGGGTGCGACACTTCGTGTTACGAGTTCGCAGTGTTTCCATTGACATCCATGGCAGCTTGGCTAAACTTCGACACGTCCACGACTTAGGATGGCTCGAACGGACGGCGAAAGTCATCGCTGATCGCGCGCGCGAATCCCAAGTCTGGAGGAGGCAGAATGGCAACGGTGGTCAAGCCAGCCCCACAGCCGATTCCGCGCATCGCGCCGCGCGAAGATCTGAATCCGCATCGCATCGCACAGATCCAGTTCGACATCGCCGCGGAATACCTGAAGCTCGATCAGGGGCTGCGCCAGATTTTGCGATCGCCCAAGCGCGTGCTCGAAGTGTCGATCCCCACGAAAATGGACAACGGGCAGGTGAAGGTGTTCTCCGGGTTTCGCGTGCAGCACAACGTGGCGCGCGGGCCTGCGAAGGGCGGCATTCGGTATCATCCCGCGGTCACGCTGGACGAAGTGAAAGCGCTGGCGACGTGGATGACGTGGAAGACCGCGACGGTGAACATCCCGTATGGCGGCGCGAAGGGCGGCGTCATCTGCGACCCGAAGCGCATGAGCAAGGGCGAGCTCGAGCGCATGACGCGGCGTTTCACGTCTGAAATTCTGCCGATCATCGGGCCGGAACAGGATATTCCCGCGCCGGATGTTTACACGGATTCGCAGACCATGGCCTGGATCATGGACACATATTCCATGACCAAGGGATACTCGACGCTCGGCGTCGTCACGGGTAAGCCGGTTTCGATCGGCGGGTCGGAAGGCCGCAATGAAGCCACGGCGCGCGGCTGTCTGGTGGTGTGCGAAGAAGCGTGCAAGATCAAGAAAATTAATTTGCGCGGCGCGAGCGTCGCGATCCAGGGATTCGGCAACGCGGGGTCGCTGGCGGCAAAGCTATTCGCGGAAAAGAAAGCGCGGGTCGTCGCGATCAGCGACTCGCGGGGCGGCGTGTTCAATTCGCGAGGAATCGATCCGCTGAAGGCGATGCGCTACAAGGAACGCTCGGGGACCGTCGTGGGCATGCCGGGCACATCGCGGATTTCGAACGACGACTTGCTCACCATGAAGTGCGACATTCTGATTCCGGCTGCGCTGGAAAATTCGATCACGCTCAACAATGTGGATTCGATCAAGGCGCGGATTGTCGCGGAAGCCGCGAATGGGCCCACCACTCCGCACGCCGACGAGGTGCTGGCGCGCAAGGGAATCATGCTGCTTCCCGATATTCTGGCGAACGCGGGCGGCGTGACGGTGAGCTACTTCGAATGGGTACAGGATTTGCAGGGCTTCTTCTGGTCGGAAGGCGAAGTCAACGCAAAGCTGGAATCGGTGATGCGCCGAGCGTTTCACGAAGTGCACGACACGATGCGCAAGCACCGCACGCACATGCGCACTGGCGCGTACGTGCTCGCAGTGGGGCGCGTCGCCGACGCTACGCTGGTTCGCGGCCTCTTCCCGTAGGATTTCTCCCGTACCGAAATGTTGCCGGGCCGCGCCGACATCCCACATCAAAGATAGCTCTTGCGCTTCGATTGATAACGCGCGTACATTTCAATTTGCCGGCGTGCCCAGCAATTGAGGTGCCGCCGGCATTTGTGCCTGCGCGGAGGGCACTACTTGAATAACCACGGCAATCATTCGGCTCATACGCCACCTATTCTTCTCACCATCGCGGGATTCGATCCTTCGTGCGGCGCGGGTATTGCCGCGGACCTGAAGACTTTTGCAGCGCACAATTGCTACGGCGTCGCGGCGGTGACCGCGCTTACCGTGCAGTCCACGCAAGGCGTGCGCGACATCCATCCGACTCCCTCCGCAACGTTGCGCGCACAGCTAGACGCGCTTTCGGAAGATTGCACGATTGCAGCGGTGAAAATCGGAATGCTTGCGAATCGCGCGAACGCGTCGGCGGTGGCGGATTTTCTGGACAAGCATAAATTCGCTCACGTGGTGCTCGACCCGGTTTCGCGGCCAACCGCCGGTGTTGGCGAGTTGCTCGACGAGGCGGGACTGAAATTCGTGCGCGATGAGTTGTTGAAGCGCGTGAGCGTCGTGACGCCAAACATACCGGAGGCGGAGTTTCTTACCGGTATGGAAGTGAAAGATCTGAACGGCATGAAAGCGGCTGGGCAGAAACTGCTCGAAATGGGAGCGCGCTCTGTGATCGTTACGGGCGGCCATCTGGAAAAGCCGATCGATGTTCTGTGCGAGGCGTCCGGCGTGGAAATGTTCGGCGGCGACCACGTGAAAAGCCCGAACACGCACGGCTCGGGCTGCACGTTCTCGTCCGCGATCGCGGCGCAGCTTGCGTCAGGCCAGCAATTGCGCGAAGCGGTGATCCTGGCGAAGGCGTACGTCACGAAGGCGATCGACAAGTCGTACCCGATCGGCAAAGGCGCCGGCCCGCTGAATCAGCTTTTCCGCTTCCACCAGGAACCGCCCGCGCGCGGCGTCCACGAAGTGCCGCAACACGGAATGCATCCCGCCGCTGAACCAGCCACGCATTGACCCGCGTTCGCAAGTCCGGGGCTAAAGAGTCTGTGTGAGAACTAGGGTTGAGCGACCAGGGCCGGGAAACCTCGGAAACCACAGATGAAGCAAGAGGCGCACGGCAAGCCTGAACTAATTCAAGCTCAGGGTTTGCAAGTACAAACCCTGAAACCCGAGTCCGGGGCTGACACGGAACCGAGTTGCCATGCGGTCGCCCGAATTCCCAGGGCTAAAGCCTATGCCATCCTGGCGAACTTTTCCCGGGCCTGAAGGCCCAGGCTTCCACCCTGAAACCATCCTGCAATTCCAGGGGCTGAAGCCTTTCAGTTTTTTTTGGGTTCTTTCGCACGGCCTAAAGGCCGTGCTCCCCGGACTGAAGGTCCGGGGCTGACACAAAACCGAGTTCCCACGCGGGACTCTGCCACTGACAGGTCAGGCTTGGACGGTTTTGGTGCGGCGATGAACGATGCGGCCGGCGACGATTGTCGCCATGGGCGCGCCGCGGAATGCGCGGCCGTCGAACGGGGTGTTGCGCGATTTGCTGGCGGATTCGGAGGCGCGGAACGTCCAGGAATGGTCCGCCGAGAAAATCGTGAGGTCGGCAGGCGCCCGGCCGCGATTTTGCGTTCGATTCCGAGAACGTGCGCGGGACCGGTGGTGAAGAGTTCCACTAGCCGCGTCAATGAAAGCTTTCCTTTGTGCACAAGTTCGCTCAAGCCGAGCGCAAGCGCTGTTTCGAAACCGGTGACGCCGAAGGGCGCGCGGTCGAATTCCACGTCTTTGCTCGCGGGATGGTGTGGCGCGTGGTCGGTGGCGATTGCGTCGACGCTGCCGTCGGCGAGGCCCTGAATGAGCGCATCGCGGTCCTCGCGCGAGGCGAGTGGCGGATTCATTTTGTAGTTGGTGTCGTAGTGGACGTCCTCGTCGGTGAGCGTGAAGTGGTGAGGCGTCACCTCGCAGGTGACGCGCAGGCCTCGCTGCTTCGCATCTCGCACGTACTCGAGCGAGCCGAGGGTGGACATATGCGCGATGTGGAGCCGCGCGCCGGTGAGCAGCGCCACTTCCACGTCGCGGCCCACGCAAATCGATTCGGATTGCGACGGAATTCCCTTCAGCCCCAGCCGCACCGACGCCGGACCTTCGCGCATCACGCCGCCGGCGAAAAGAGAGGCATCCTCGCAGTGATCGATCACCGGGAGCCCGAGAGCGTTGCAATAGTCCATCACTTGCCGGATCAGCCGCGCGGTCGCGATGGGCTTGCCGTCATCGCTGACGCCGACGATTCCCGCATCTTTCATCGCGGCAATTTCCGCAAGCGCCTCGCCTTTGCTGCCAACGGACGCCGCGCCAATTGGCCACACGCGCACGGTTCCGGCCGCGGCGGCCCGTTCGACGATGCCACGTGTGACGGAGGCGTTGTCGTTCACTGGCTGCGTGTTCGGCATGCAGCAGATTGCCGTGAACCCGCCGCGGGCGGCCGCGCGCGTGCCTGTCTCGATCGTTTCGGACATCTCCTGCCCCGGCTCGCGCAGGTGGCAGTGCAGGTCGATGAAACCGGGCGCGACGATGAGGCCCGCGGCGTCGAAAATCTCGGCATCGGGCACCGAAAGATTTGCGCCTACTTTCGCGATTCGTTCGCCGTCGAGCAGGACGTCCAGCGTCGCGTCGGTCTTACTCGCCGGATCCAACACTCGCCCGTTTTTAATCAGCAGCATTCGATCATTCCTTCGCGGGATGTGGCGCGTCAACCGCTGCGCCGCCGATGAGATGGTAGAGCAGGGCCATGCGAACAGCGAGGCCGTTCGTTACTTGCTCGAGGACGCAGGATTGCGGGCCATCGGCCACCGCCTGGTCGATTTCCAGGCCGCGAATCATCGGCCCGGGATGCAGCACGATGGCGTCGGGCTTCGCGAGCCGCAGGCGTTCCGGCGTCAGTTGGTAGCCCAACACGTATTCCTCAGCGGCAAGCGCCGGCTCGTGAATGCGCTCGGTCTGCACGCGCAGCACGATAATCGCGTCCGCACCCTCCAGCGCTTCCTCTATCCGCACAACGCGCCGCACGCCTGGCGCAAGAGCGTCCAGCTCGCGCGGAACCCACATCGGCGGGCCGCACAGCGTAATTCGCGAGCCGAACTTCGTCAGCAGGTGAATATTCGACCGGGCCACGCGGCTGTGCAGGATGTCGCCCAGAATCGTGACGTTCAACCCTTCGAGAGTTCCCTTGCGGTCGCGAATCGTGAGGGCGTCGAGCAGACCCTGGGTGGGATGTTCGTGGGTTCCGTCGCCCGCATTGATCACCGGGATTTCGAGCCGCGCGGCGGCGAATTCCGGCGCGCCGGACGAACTGTGCCGCATCACGATTCCGTCGGGGCGCATTGCTTCGAGAGTTCGCACCGTGTCGAGCAACGATTCGCCCTTTTTCAGGCTCGAAGACTCGGCCTGAAGGCTCATCGTGTCCGCGCCGAGCCGCGCGGCCGCCGTCGTGAAGCTGATCCGTGTGCGCGTGGAAGCCTCGAAAAACGCGATGGCGACGGTCTTGCCGCGGAGCGTGGCAAGTTTTTTCAACGGATGGCGCTGAAATTCCTGGAAAGGCTTGGCCTGATCGAGAAGAAAAGTGATTTGCTCGCGTGTGAGGGGTTCAATCCCGAGCAGGTGTTGCAAGCGCTGCAGCACAGTCTCCCTTTAACGTTTTCGCCTCGGCAGGCTGCCGGAGGCTTAGTCCACCCGGTCCACGAGCATGACGCGTTCTTCCTTGTCCACTTCCTGGAGGCGGACTTCCACGATTTCGGTGTCGCTGGTCTGGACGGTTCTGCCGACGAACGTCGCCTCGATGGGAAGCTCGCGATGGCCGCGATCAATCATAACGCAGAGCCGGATGCGCCGGGGACGCCCAAGATCGAAAAGGCCGTTCATGGCGGCGCGTATCGTTCGGCCCGTGTAGAGGACATCGTCGACCACCACGAGATCACGATCGTCCACGGGAAACGGGATTTCGGTGGATTGCACGATCGGCTGCGGCCCCACCGTCGATAGATCGTCCCGGTAGAGCGTGATGTCCAGCGTGCCGACCGGAACCTCGACATGGGAAGAGTCGCGAATGATGTTTGAAAGCCTGTGGGCCAGAGGAACGCCGCGCCGACGCACTCCAATCAGGGCCAAGTCCTTCGTTCCGCCGCTTTTTTCGACGATTTCGTGGGCAAGGCGGTTCACGGTACGCCCGATTTCTTCGCTGGAGAGCAGCTGCCTTTTTTCGACGACGCGCATAGGGTCAGGTTGACTCGCAACTCTAAGCCGTTATTTCGAGCGTCATCCTAGCACAGACCGCCGCGCGTCGCAGCCAAGTCGGGTCCGCGTCGCGGGGAGGGTTCCGGTGACCGACTGAGCCGGCAGCGTTTACCAGGACTTGGGTCGTAACGCCCGAATCGCCGCCTATCCCTAAACATAATCTGCTCGATGAGTGTAATGGCGATTTTTGGCCAGTCGAGCAACGGAGCCGGCGCAATCTAGCATCTCCATTCCGAAATATGCTCGCGACACGCAAATCGCTCACTGGCCTAGTGGTTTTGGCCGTTGCTTGCCTTGCGCCATCCCTCTCTGCGCAGATCATCGAGGACCGCGAGTACCACGGTAAACAGGTGATGTGCATCCACAGCGGACTGAGGGGCGTTGCGAAGCAGTGTGGCACGGAAGGGTATGCGCGTGTATTCACGGGAACCGTAAGGTCTTCTGTTGAAGTCGGCGATACTGACAAGCTCCTCCAAATAGTCCCGGACGAAGTCTTCGTTGGTGATTCCAGCGAGGCGGTCGTCACGACCAATCAAGCGTGTCTTGAGACTGACATTCAAGCTGGGGACAGGTGGCTCTTCTATCTCTATCGCGACCCAAAAAGCGATAAGCTGGTTCTGTCGTATGACGGCCCCAGCAAACCAATCACTGAGGCCGACGACGATCTTTCCACGCTCCGGAGCTTGGGGCGGCTTACCGATAGAGGCATCATTATCGGAACTATCGTGCGCCTGGTCGAGAGTGGTGATGTGAAACCAACTCCTGTTGCGAATCATAAAGTAGTCGCCAAGAATGTGAAGACCGGTGACGAATACGCGGAGAACACAAGCGAAGGTGGACATTTCAAATTTGAGCTGCCCGTAGGCCAGTACGACATCGCTCCCGCATCCGAGTATGGTCTAGTGGAGGTGGAGGGCTTTTTCTCAATGCTCAAAGGCAGCATTCCTGTAGAGAAGCAGAGATGCTGGGAACACGACTTTGAGGTCCAGCCAGCGAGCAGTGTGTTGCCGAACAACGGGACTATTTCGGGCCGCGTTCGTTCCCCAGACGGGAGGCCGTTCACAGTGCACCCTTGGGTACAAATCGTATCCGCAGACGGCGAACTATTCACGTCTGCATATGTGGACGCTGAAGGTTATTTCGAGGCCAAGAATGTCAAACCTGGTCGTTATGTGGTTGGGTTAGGTATTCGGAAAGGTACAGGGTATTTCAGTGACGTGCCAATTCCCGTTTACTACCCGGGCGTTGGCACCAAGGACCAAGCCGCCATCATTGAACTTCGTCCCGGTGAGAAACGCACCAAGGTGAATTTCCAGTTGCCGATCGAGGACGTCCTCAAACCCCTGGGACAGGGTACATCGAATCGTTGACTTGATCGGGCGATTACACGCATTTCTAGAACAGCCCCGGAATCAAACGCCAGGTTTTCCGCCGATAGGATTCATAGTCAGCGCCGAACGCCTCGCGAATCGTACGCTCCTCGATGCGAATTTTCCGCAGGTACACAGCAATGCCAAGGGCAAGACCCACCAGCGCGTGAATTTGCCAGGAGACGACTACGGTGCCGACAAACATGACCAACACGGCGGTGTACATGGGGTGGCGCAAAAGCCGGTACGGACCGGTGCGAATCAGCTTGTGTTCCGCAGTGATGGTGATGGCTCCGCTCCAGAACCGGCCGAGATGCTGCCGAGCCCAATAATAGAGCGCCATGGAGGCCACCTGGATCGTCAAGCCCGTGACTACCAGCGCAAGCGTGGGCTGCACGATCCGGTGCGTCAAGCCCGGAACCGGAATGAAGAGCAGGAAAATCGCGAGTAAGAGCAGCCTTTCATGCAACTGGCGCGACTTCGCGGATTCGGTGCTCTTTCGCGCCGGCGCGTTCTTGACCGGGATGCTCCAATACGATATGAGGAGAAACCAGAGAATGCCGGACAACAAAATACCGAGCGCGGGCCGGGAGTAAATGATGAGGGCAACAATCAACGCGAGGAAAATAAGGTTGGCGGCCAATGCCGCGCGGCCGGTCAAAGACAGGCGACCCACCTTGAACTTCACTACAGGGCGTTCCGGCGGAGTTTCCGGAGCGCTTTTCGGGGAGTCCGAGTGTGCGTTCATGTTGCGGCTGGAACTTCCGTTCCGGCATCCAACACCTGGGAAGATACACCCTTTTGCGTCCTATTGAGCCTTCCCGCTATCCGCTCTCCGAGCCGGTCCAGGCGCCGCTCAGCCGACCCTAGCAGAGAAACTCATCCAGTCCGCGCTTTCCACGTCTGCCCAGATATCCACAGCCGGAGGCGGGGTGTTCTTGACCCGCGTGCTAAACTTTTCTTCAGTGAGTCCGCCCGAGTCGGCACGAACCGCGCCACGGCCCTCGGAGATTCAAGAGATCGACCTCCGAGTTAGCGTCGGCTCCGTTTCTCTTCAGAACCCAATCATCGCTGCCAGCGGAACCTTTGGTTATGGCGTCGAGTTCGCCCACCTTGTCGACCTGGATCGCCTTGGCGGCATCGTCGTCAAAGGCCTGTCGCTCGAACCCATGGGCGGAGCGCCCGCGCCTCGAATGTGCGAGACCCCCAGCGGGATGCTCAACGCCATAGGGTTGCAGAACGTCGGTGTGCGCGCCTTCGTGACCGAAAAACTACCCCTCCTTAGGCGATACAACACGGCGATTATCGCCAACGTCTTCGGCTGCACCATAACGGAATACGTTGAAGTGATTCGTGTCTTGGAGGGCACAGAGGGCCTTGCGGCGTACGAGCTGAACATCTCGTGCCCAAACGTCGATAAGGGAGGAGCGGAATATAGTACTGACCCCGGCCTTACGGCGGAGGTTGTAGGGGCTGCGCGACGGGCTGCGAAGCGTCCTTTGTGGGTGAAGCTATCCCCGGTTGTTGGAAATATTAGACTTATCGCGAAGGCGGCTGAGTCGGCTGGGGCGGACGCTTTGGTGATTGCGAATACCTACCCAGCGATGTGTATAGACGTACACACCCGAAGGTCACGTCTGGGTAGTACCTCAGGAGGGTTGTCGGGGGCGGCGATCAAACCTATAACGGTGAAGTTGGTTCATGAGGCGGGTCGGGTAACAAAGATACCGATTCTAGGGCTTGGTGGTATCGAAAGCCCTGCCGATGTGGCGGAGTATATGCTCGTTGGAGCTTCAGCCGTTGAGGTGGGCACAGCACACTTTGTGGACCCAAGAGCTTCAGAGAAGCTCGTAAAGGGTCTCGAAGCGTGGTGCCAGAGCCAAAACCTTTTTGAAATCAGCAGCTTACGGGGAGCGTTAAAGACGTAAAGTAGTAGGCAGGAACGGCCCCGCAAGGTACAATATGCTGATTCAAATAAAGTTAGGTGAACATGAAAGCCAAGGCCTTTGTGATGCTTGAGTCGGTGTTCTTAGGGTTGGGTCTGCTTGTTCTGACGCCGTCAGCAAATCCGACGGTGGCCGGAAACCTAAGCAGCCCCTCCCAATTTGCAACGTCTCTGCAGAACAGCCCTGTCCCAGCTAAGTCTGCTTCAAACTCTGCTCGCCAGCCAAAGCCGCTGGCGGTGTGGGAATGCACCACCAGTTGGTACGGCGAGGATTTCGACGGTCAACCGACCGCCACGGGCGAGCCATACGATATGTATGGCGCAACAGCCGCCCACCCGACCCTGCCTTTGGGGTCGATCGTCCGCGTCGTGAATACGCGCAACCATCGCAGCCAGGTGGTGCGCATCAACGACCGCGGGCCATACGTTGAAGGTCGTGAGTTGGACGTCTCCTACGCAGTTGCTCAGAAGCTCGGCTTCGACCAGCGCGGCCTCGCGAGAGTCCGCCTGGAACTTCTGGAGGTGCCTTCACGGCCCAACCCGGATCATCACGACTAATCGTCGCCCTGGATTACGACCGCCTACAGCCAGCCCTCGCTGTGGCGCGTCGAATCCGCGGCGTTGCCGGCATATTCAAAGTCGGCAACCAGCTCTTTACCGCTGAGGGCCCGCGAGCCGTTGAGAAGCTCGCGGCCCTTGGTTTTGAAGTCTTCCTCGACCTGAAATTCCACGACATTCCGAATACCGTGGCGGGAGCCGTCCGTGCAGCCGCCGACCTGCCAGAGGTGACGTTGCTGACCCTCCATGCCTCGGGCGGCACGGCCATGATGCGCGCCGCGCGCGAGGCACTCTCAGGGAGAAAGACGCGGCCTGCCCTCCTGGGGGTCACCGTCCTGACCAGCCTGGATGCAGCCGCGCTGCGAAAAATCGGAATGTCCGGAAGCACCACTTCGCGCGCCGTAGCGCTGGCGAAATTGGCTCAGGAAGCTGGCCTCGACGGCGTGGTGGCCTCCGCCCACGAGGTGCGCGCCATTCGCCAGGCCTGCGGACCAAAGCTGCTCATCGTCGTGCCGGGCGTGCGTCCCGCAAGCGGGGCCACGAATGATCAGGCGCGTGTGGCCACTCCCGCCGAGGCTATACGCGCGGGTGCGAATTACCTCGTCGTGGGCCGACCGATTACGTCTGCCGCGCGCCCCGGCGAAGCGGCCCTCGCCATCGCGAAAGAAATCGAATCCGCGCAGGCGTAGCCCAAGTTCTTCCTTCCGTCGTTTGACCCCTGTTTCTTCCTCCGCTAGCATCGGCTGGACACCATGGACACTGTGAAGCACGTCATCGTCGGCACGGCCGGCCACATCGACCACGGAAAATCCTCGCTCGTCGAAGCGCTTACGGGCACGAATCCGGACCGCCTCGAGGAGGAAAAGCGTCGCGGAATCACCATCGACCTTGGCTTCGCTTTCTTGAAGCTGGATGGCGTGCGCCTCGGATTTGTCGACGTCCCCGGCCACGAGCGCTTCGTCCGGAACATGCTGGCGGGAGTGGGCGGCATCGATTTGGCTCTGCTCGTGATCGCGGCGGATGAATCCATCAAGCCGCAAACGCGCGAGCATTTTGATATTTGCCGCCTGCTGGGAATTCCGCGCGGACTCATTGCGATCACGAAGGCTGACCTCGTCGATTCCGACGTGCTTGGCCTGGTGCGGCTCGAGGTGGAGGAATTCGTGCGCGGCTCGTTCCTTGAAGGCGCGCCCATCGTGCCCGTCAGCGCGAAAACGGGCACTGGCCTGGACTCCCTCAAACGCGAACTCCAGCGCGCGGCAAGCGAAGCGCCAGCGAAAGAGCCTTCGCGGCACTTTCGCCTGCCGATTGACCGCTCGTTTGCCATGAAAGGCTTCGGCACGGTCGTAACCGGCACGCTCGTTTCGGGCTCGGTGAAAATCGAGGACGAAGCCGAAATCTACCCGATGCGCCAGCGGGTGCGAGTTCGCGGGCTTCATTCGGGCGGAAGTGCGATTCCGCGGGCTGTGGCGGGCCAGCGCACCGCCGTGAACCTGGCGGGAATCGATCACGGCGAAATCCAGCGTGGAATGGTGCTCAGCGTTCCTGGCATTTTCGAGCCGTCCGCGCGCGTGGACGCACGCGCGAGTCTGCTGGCGTCGGCGCGGCCACTCAAGAACCGGGCGCGCGTCCATTTTCATCAAGGCACCGCCGAGACGATCGCGGAAGTCGTACTGCTGCAGAAGAACACCCTTGCGCCCGGCGAAACGGCGCTTGCGCAATTGCGGCTCGAGGACGAAATCCTCCTGCTGCCTGGTGACCGCTTCATCCTCCGGCAGTTTTCACCGGTCGTTACAATCGGAGGCGGCGTGGTGATCGACGCGCGCGCTTCACGGCATCGACCGAATGATTCGTCGGTGGCGCCATTCCTTGAAACGCTCGAACACGGCACGCACGAGCAGATTCTGGCCGCGCTCGCGGAAAGGCAGCCGCGCGCGCTTACGCTTGACGAAATCATGGGTCGAACCGGATGGGTGGAAACTGAGGTTCGCCCCGCGTCAAAGGCACTCGTCAACGAAAAGCGAGCGCGAATCGTTGCCGACCAGCCGTTCCGAATCGCGTCGTTCAAATCCGTCACGGATTGTGCCGCAGCGGTGCGCAAAGCTGTGGAGGAGTTCCATCGCGCCAACCCGTTGCTCCCGGGCATACCCAAGCAAGATCTCCGCGGACGCGCGGGCGATCCCGACGCGGCGGTTTTCGAGCTTGCGCTGCAAGATTTGGTCAAGGCTGGGGCCGTGGCGATTTCCGGCGACCTGGTGCAGCGCGCGGGGCGCGAAATCGCTCTTTCGCCTGAAGAGGCGAAGGCCAAGGAAGTGATCGAACGGGAATTCGAGCGCGCGGGGCTGGCGGTGCCCAGCTTCGCCGGCATGCTGGAAAAATTGCCGGTGGAGGCGCGCCGCGCGCAGAAAATCCTTCAGATTTTGCTCCGCGAGAAGGTGCTGATCCGGGTCACCGAGGACCTGGTTTTCCATCGCGCGGCTGTGGCGCAGTTGCGCGACCTGGTCGCGCAATACAAGCAGCGGAACGGCGCGCGCCTGGCAGTGCCCGCTTTCAAGGAGCTGACCGGCGTCACGCGCAAGTATGCGATTCCCCTGCTTGAATACCTCGATCGCGAGCACGTCACGCGTCGCGTGGGGGACGAGCGTGTTATACTTTAGGCGTCTATTGCTGGAAGTGGCTTGGGTGCAGTCCGCCTGACGCGAGGACGCTCGGCAGTCTGCCGTTGGAGGTCTTGCATGGAACTCAGTCCGATGCATCTTCTGATCGTTCTGGTGATCATTCTTGTGCTTTTCGGAGGCCGCAAGCTTCCCGAGTTGATGAAGGGGCTTGGCCAGGGCATTCGGGAATTCAAAGAGGGCATGCGCGAACAACCGACGCCGACGAATCCGCCCCCAAGCTCCACGCCGGCAAACCCGCCGGCTGCGGCTCCAACCGAGGAGAAGAAGTAGCGCGGGCGATATTTCGCGGAATTCAGTCCAGAATCAGGACGGCAGAAATCCAAACAGCGGCCAGACCAGGCCGCTGTTTTTTTTGGTGACTGGTCCCTCACTTCTGCCTTAAAGGGCGTGAGAGCCTAGATCGCGCAGCGCGGACCAGACCCGCCCCGCTAACGCGTTTGCGTATCCCATGTTGCGCAACATCCCCCACACGCGCGAGAGCGGCAGCCCCATCACATTGAAATAGCAGCCCTCAATCGAGGCCACGAAGCGGCCTCCGATCCCCTGGATTCCGTAGGCTCCGGCTTTGTCAAACGGCTCGCCTGTGGCGATGTAGTCATCGATGTCCGCGCTGGAAATCTTCAGGAACTTCACGCGAGTGGTTTCGACGTGGTGAACTTCCCTGCCGCTGGGCAGAGACACCATCGATACCCCGGTGAGGACTTGATGCGTGCGACCGTTCAGCAGGCGCAGCATTCGCCGGGCTTCCTTCACATCGGCGGGCTTGCCGAGAATTTTCCCTTGCGCGAGCACCACCGTGTCCGCGCCAATCACGATCGCGTGCTGCTTCTTGCGCTTCAGATGTTCCGCTACGGCGCGGGCCTTCGCGGCAGCCAGACGCCGAACGTAGGTGTGCGCGGATTCGCGCGGCCGCCGAGCTTCGTTCACGTGAGCCGCTTGAACCTCGAAGACGATTCCTGCATTGCGCAGTATTTCCGCGCGCCGGGGCGATTTCGAAGCAAGGATCAATTTGACGTGCGGTTTGCTCCCAAACATCAGGTGTCACTCCCGTTGATACGACGCCTGCTTACTAGTTGATTGCGAATCGCGCTGCTCAGCCGCTAAAAACTTAACACAGAGGGCACAGAGGACAGAGGGAGGACACAGAGGACGGTTCGTAGTCGCATCGGCGGCAGCCACTCAGCACCACTTCAGATCGCCACAGATTCTTGGTATTCGCCGAAGGCGCGGCGCAGCGCATCCGAGATTTCGCCGACGGTGGCATACGACTCGACGGCGGTAAGAATCGCAGGCATGAGATTTTCGGTGCCGCGGGCGCGCCGTTCCACTTCCTCGAGCGCCACGCGTGATTTCACGGCGTTGCGCCGAGCGCGCAGAGCATTCAGGCGCGCGATTTGCGTGCGTTCGATTTCAGGATCGATTCGCAGGGTGGGAATCGGGCGCTCTTCCTCAGCCTGAAAACGGTTCACGCCGACCACCACCTGCTCGTCGGACTCGACCGCTCGCTGATATTCGTACGCGGATTTCTGAATCTCCTGCTGGACGTAGCCCGCTTCGATCGCGCGAAGCATTCCGCCCATCGCGTCGATCTTCGCGATGTAGTCACGAGCGTCGGCTTCGATTTCATCGGTTAGCTTTTCGATGGCGTATGAGCCGGCGACGGGATCCACCGTGTTGGCCACGCCTGTTTCCTGGGCGATGATTTGTTGGGTGCGCAGCGCGAGGAGCGCGGCATCTTCGGTAGGCAGCGCCAGAGCCTCATCGAGCGCGTTCGCATGCAACGATTGCGCGCCGCCCAGCACCGCCGCAAGGCACTGAAGTCCGACGCGCACGAGATTGTTTTCGGGCTGCTGCGCGGTGAGCGACGAGCCGGCCGTCTGCGCGTGGAAGCGCAGCATCATCGAGCGCGGATCGCGCGCCCCGAAACGCTCGCGCATCGTTCGAGCCCACAGGCGCCGGGCCGCACGGAATTTGGCCACTTGCATCAGCAGCTCGTTATGCGCATTGAAGAAAAACGAAAGCTGCGGCGCGAACTCATCCACCTGCAAACCGGCCGCGACGGCCGCGTCGACGTAAGCAATTCCGTTTGCAAGCGTGAAAGCTACTTCCTGCACGTCGGTGGAGCCCGCCTCGCGAATGTGGTAGCCCGAGATCGAAATTGCGTTCCAGTTCGGGATCTCCCGGCGGCACCAGGCAAAAATATCGGTGACGATTCGCATCGCCGGGCGCAGCGGATAGATATACGTCCCGCGGGCGATGTATTCCTTCAAGATGTCGTTCTGCACCGTTCCCGCGAGGCGCCGCAGGTTCGCGCCTTGCTGCCTGGCTACCGCGACATACAACGCCAGCAGAATCGCCGCGGTGGAATTGATCGTCATCGAGGTCGAGACGCCTTCGAGTGGAATGGCGTCGAACAACGCCTGCATGTCTTCCAGCGAATCGATCGCGACGCCCACCTTTCCCACTTCACCCAGAGCGAGGGGATGATCGGAGTCCATTCCGATTTGCGTCGGCAGATCGAACGCCACGGAAAGCCCGGTTTGGCCCTGCGAGAGCAAGTAGCGATAGCGGCGGTTTGATTCGGCCGCGCTTCCGAAGCCGGCGTACTGCCGCATCGTCCAGGAGCGGCCGCGATACATCGTGGGATAGACGCCGCGCGTGAACGGAAATTCGCCGGGATAGCCAAGCTCCCGCTCGGCGTCCCAATCGCGCAGATCGTCGCGTGTGACGACGCTCTCGATGGGCAGGCCCGTGGTAGACGCGGCCTTTTTTTCTTTTCTATTTTCCATTTTGCGTCTTACTGAATGCGGCGCGCGCGGCGGAACGCGACGAACGAAAACGCCGCCATCATCACGGCATAGCCGATGGCGAACGCGATGAGCCAGCGAATGGAGTGCGTTTTCCACTCCCGCCACGCCGCAACGCCGCCGTAAAACGAAAATACCGCAAAAATGGCGCCGATCGCCTCGTGAAAAAGCTGCCGCATCGCGCGCCACCATGCGCGCAACGTCACATGCGTCGATCGGCGCAGGGCGGGCAGGGTTCGCGAATCCATCACTCGATTCTAGAGCGTTTCTCGCTGATTCACTAGACCCGGCCATACGTGCGCCCTATACTCCCCAGATGGTTTCCGATTCTGATCTGCGCGAGGCGCTGCGGCGCTACTGGGGGTATGAGTCTTTCCGGCCGCGGCAGGAGCAGATCGTTCGCAGCCTGCTGGAGAACCGCGATACGTGCGTGGTGATGCCGACGGGTGGCGGAAAATCGCTCTGCTACCAATTGCCGGCCGCGTTGATGCCTGAGAAGACCGCCATAGTAATCTCACCGCTGATCGCGCTGATGCAGGACCAGGTGGCGCAACTCACGCACATGGGAATCCCGGCGGCGGTGCTCAACAGCTCAGTCTCCGCCGCGGAGCAAACGCAAATCACGCGCGACGCGTGCGCGGGGAAATATCGCCTGCTTTACGTTTCTCCCGAGCGGCTGGCACGCGCCGATACCGCCTCCTGGGTGCAACAGGTGCCGCTTTCGTTTTTCGTCATCGACGAAGCGCATTGCATATCCGAATGGGGCCACGAATTTCGGCCTGAGTACCGGCAGCTTAGCCGCTTGCGAACAGAGTTTCCCGATCGGCCCATCGCGGCATTCACGGCCAGCGCCACCCAGCGCGTCCGCCACGACATCATCGACCAACTGCAATTGAAGAATCCCGACAAGTACATCGCGAGCTTCCACCGGCCGAATCTGCGTTACATCGTGCGCGAGTGCAAGTCGGCCGAGCAGATGGATTTGCTTCTCAAGGCGGTGCGGAGACACTCCGACGGGCACGTGATCGCTTACTCGCCCACCATCGCGCGAGTAGGACAAACCGTCGCCTTCCTCGAGAGCAACGGAATTCCCGCGGTGGAGTATCACGGCAAGATGAACCCAGCCGCGCGTCGCAGCAGCCAGGAACGGTGGATGTCGGACGAGGTTCGGGTTCTCGTCGGTACCATCGCGTTCGGCCTGGGCATCAACAAGGCTTGCGTGCGCGCCGTGATCCATCTCTCGCTGCCCAAAGCGATCGAGCAGTACTACCAGGAGGCGGGTCGGGCCGGTCGCGACGGCCAGCCGGCCGATTGCCTTTTGCTCTGGCAAAAATACGACATCGGTTTGCTCGTGCATTTCATCGAGGAAATGCAAGACCCGGCTGAACGAGAGCGCGCCTGGCAGCGTTACCACAACATCCGGCGCTTCGTGGATTCGACCACGTGCCGGCACCGGCAGATCTGCGTCCACTTCGGCGAGACGCCGAAATGGCGCTCTTGCGGCGCCTGCGACGTGTGCGGGTGCGGCGCCGAATGGCTGGAACCCGCCGCCAGGTCTCCGCGGCGGGCTCGCCGCGATCGCTCAGACCGCCCCGGTCGCCCCGATCGCGAAAACGGCAAGGACCGAAGCAATCAAGCTCCTCATTCGCAGCAACTTCCGGCGGAAACTGCCGATTCCGGCCTGCGCGAATATCTGCGCCAGTGGCGCCGCCAGACTGCAAAGCAGCACGAGGTTCCGGCATTCGTGGTGATGCACGACACTTCGCTCGACGAGCTGTGTCAGCGCAAGCCTCGCACCCTCAGCGAACTGCGCGAGGTTCCCGGCTTCGGCAAGCGCAAGACCGAACTCTACGGGGAAGAGATTCTGGCGGCCCTGAAGAGCTACACCCATGCCTCACAGAACCACCCTCGATAACCATCCCCGCTGGCAGCGCGGGACCCGGTTTCTACATCCAATCGTACAGGTAACGCCTGAAGTACGTAGCCGCAGGCGAGCCCTTGTTTCGGCCTTGCCCCCGACCTAAAATTGTTATAGGAAAGGGGCATTCACAGGGAGGTGAGCCCTTGCAACTCGACGACCGCATGAAACAATTGCTGCGCGAGCTGGGACACGCCATCAACGACAGTGTGTCTGAATCCGACCGGATCGCCGAGGCGATTTCGAATGTACGCACGGCCGGATTCGATATCGTCCTTAAGCTCGACGCCACAATCGGCCTCGCGCGCCGCCAGTCTCAGGATGCCAAAATGACGCAGCAGGACCGCCGCTTCCTCGAGTCGCTGCACATCCGCGTCGACGAAGAAATTCTCGAAGAGGAAGACATCGACCCGAAGATCGAAATTACGCCGCAGGACATTAAATTTCTGAAGTCGCTGAAGATTTCCTTTGATGAAGAGCTATAAGAGCTTCGCCCTCTTGTCCGCGCTGGCATTCGCGAGCGCGATTTCCTCCCGCCCTGCCGCCGCCCAAACCACCACGGCTTCACCGGTGATGGTGAGGGAAGTTCCGTCGAAACCCATCTGGCTGAAAGCGTCGGTAATCCACTTCGATTCGAATTCCATCGTCGTTCGCGAACAGGCGGATGAACGCATGATTCA
Source organism: uncultured Acidobacteriota bacterium (assembly GCA_963737205.1). Lineage (GTDB taxonomy): Bacteria > Acidobacteriota > Terriglobia > Acidiferrales > UBA7541 > Palsa-295. Next base: position 1,294,383 of record CAVTRV010000002.1, read on the forward strand.
CGCGTTCACCTACTCGCCGCGCGCGCAGTCGCAAATTCAGAAGGTGCTGAGCGACGGCGGCTATCAGTTCGGCGACAAAGTGAGAATTCGCTACAACCAGGGCCAAACCGTCGCGCTTGCGGTTCGTGGCAAAGCGTCAAAACCTTTGAACCCCGCTCCTGTCGTGTCGCCGAAACCGCGCCCCGCTTCTTAGCCTGTGCTACAACTGATTGAATGATCCGCTCGCCTGCGGTTTCGGGACGCTTCTACCCTTCCGACCGGCGCGAACTTGCCGCGGAAATTGATATCTACGCGCCCCCTCATGGCGAAAGGGGCGCCGAGAAACTTCCGGCGCTCGGCTGCGTCGTTCCGCATGCGGGCTACATGTATTCGGGGCACGTCGCCGGCGCGGTGTACTCCTCGCTTCAAATTCCCAGCCGGTGCATTCTCCTCGGTCCGCGGCACTTTCCACAAGGTCAACCGATGGCCATTTTGACCGAAGGCGCCTGGCAAACTCCGTTCGGTGAAGCGCCTATCGATTCCGAGCTCGCATCGGAACTCGCGCACGCTTTCCCGCTTCTACGCGAGGACGCGGTCGCTCACGAACGCGAGCATTCCCTGGAAGTGCACATTCCCTTCCTGCAGCGGCTCGTGCCGGATTTCCGTTTTGTTCCCGTCGTGCTGGCGAGCGATCGCTACGACGCGCTGGAACAGCTCGGGCAGGCTGTCGCGCAGGTGATATCGGCGGAGGCGGATCCTGTGCTCGTCATCGCCAGCACGGACATGAATCATTACGAGAGCGACGCCATCACGCGCGAGAAAGATCGCAAAGCGATCGACCGAATTCTCGCGCTCGACCCGCGCGGGCTTTACGACACGGTACGCAAGGAAGAAATCACGATGTGCGGCTACGCGGCAACGGTGGCGATGCTCGTCGCCATGATTCAACTCGGCGCGAAGGAAGCGAAGCTCGTGCGCTACGCAACGTCAGGCGACATCACCGGCGACCACAACGAGGTCGTCGGCTATGCCGGCATCACCATTTCTTGAAATCTTCGACCTTCAGGTCGGCCGGGAGCGCCGAAGCAAGCTTCGGCGAAGAGAAAGCGGTAGCAAGCTACCGCACTCCCAAAGCAGCCTGCGGCTGCAAGCACGGGTCAGTGCGGCCTGCCTGCCGACCCGGTCGATCCCGACGCCCCGGCTGATGGGTGCGCGGTTGACGTTGCAGTGGGCGTCGACGCGTGCGACGAAGTCGCGCTCGCCGATTGACTCGCCGGCGTCCCAAACCCAGGTAGACCCGCGTCAAGCGTTGCGCGCTCGGGAGGCCGGCTCGGCATCCGCGACGGCGTTGGCGCCGCATTCGTGAACGCGAAATTCTGTGGTGGACCAGCGAGATGCGCCGCGCCGACATCCACCTTCGACGCTGCGGCCGAATTCACCGCCAACCCGGCGCGCAACGCGCCCAGGTTTGCACTGGTGGGAACGACAGCGCGAGCGCTGCTCGCTGTCTGTGCGCCAGTTGCGCCGAACTTCCCGTTCGGTGCCGGCTCAACGCCCGGCGTCAACTTGCCGGCCAGCTCGCTCGCGCTCATCAATTGATTCTTGCCTTCTTTGCCGAGCGCCTTCGTGCTGACGATCACCGCCGTGGAAGCAGGCGCGGTGCCTACCAAACCATTTACAGGTCCGCTCACCGAACGGGTCACCGAACGGGGCGTCCAGCCAATGCGATTCCCGACGCCCACCCAATTCACTGGCGCGGCCGTCCACATCCCATAGTCGCCCGGCATCCACATCCAACCGAACGCGCCCGAGTATTGCCAGCCGCCGAAGTGGTACGGCACCCAACCCCACGGCTCCGAGCTTACCCAGCTCCATCCAAGCGACGGATAGAACATCCATTGCCCGGCCATGAACGGCGCCCATCCCGCCGCCATCCCAAACGGCTGCCATCCGTAGCCGAAGCCCGGGAAATAATTCCACGTGCCGTACATGCCCATGTCGCCCATGCCGTATGTGAACGGCGCGTTCGTGTAACCTAGCGCCTGATTCTGACCGTTCACTTCGGCTGTCTCGCGCGTGCTCACCCAGTGATCCCACTCGTCGTTCGCGGGATTCCTCTTCAACGCGCTCCGTGCCGTCTTGCTATTCATCGCGAACGTCTCGCCCCGCCGCACTTCGGTAGGCTCGGCGTTTGGATCCGTAAACTTCGGGCCAAGGCCTGAAATCCGCAGGTCGCCGCGAAGCGCGCTGACCGCGCCGCCCTCGCTGAACATGTCCACGCGGAACTGCGATTTATTCGGCGGCGTAATCTTGAACGACGGCGTCGAGACCTCGAAGACGTCGCCCGTCGCGAGGCTCGCGTCAAACGTCGCGGTGCCCTGCGACAGGGTCATGCGCGTGATGCGTCCGCCGTTCGACAGCGCCATCTCGGTGAATTGCAAAACGGAATTTTCGGCCAGCCAGATCGTGCTGCCGTGCTCGAGCTCGATTTCCGCGCGACCATTGTTCGTCCCCAGCGCGAACCCTTGCTGCACCGGCATGTTGAGGCTCGCCGACTCCCAGTTGTTGCCTTTGTCCGTGCGCACAATCTGCACGTCGCCGCTGACGTAGCTGAGGCGCACGATGCGGGCGTAGCTGTAACCGGTATTGTCTCCGGCATGTGCTGGCGTCGCGATCAGGAGCATTGCAGTGAAAGTCGCGGTCAAAAGTGAAACAGGAAGGAAACTGCGCTTTACCATCGTAGACCTCCGGACCCCAAATCGCCTTGCCAGAGATAATACTCCTGAATGCGAGAGAAAGGCAGTGGCGAGAGATGAGCGTGACGGGCGAGGGCAGCGGTGAGGCGGGCGTGGTGGTAGTCCATTCGGTCTGCTGGGTTACTGATTGTTTCGGAAACTCAGCGTCCCAGCTCTCGACCGAATGGACAACAACCGATTGAAACTTCACATATATTTGGTCGGTTTGCCCGGATTGGCTTGGTTAGAGGCTTGGCGTGCTGTAAGGCCTTGGCCCTATTGAGCTTCTTGGTAGCTTTCTTCGGTGCCATGGTTTTTCTCCTTCTGGGCGATGCGGACGGCAGGGTCTCGCTCGTATTGTTACCCCAATTCAGGACAACTTATTCAGTCGGATTCTCGCCGCCAGGGCCGCCTGCCTTGAGGATTATTGTGAGTGGCTTGGTGGCTTCGAGTTTCTTGGACTTCCTTAGGCGCTTGGTGCTCTTGCTGGTTTTCTTCGATGCCATGGTTTTTCTCCTTCGTTCGGATCACCCCTGTGGGCGATTACGCGCCTAGCTGATACTGCCTTGGTCGCCGGCGCGGGTTAGAGGCTTGGTGTGCCGCAGGGCCTTGGCCTTCTTGAGCTTCTTGGCCGCTTTCTTTTTCGATGCCGTGGTTTTTCCCATTTTTCTCGTTCGGATTCGCGCACTGTGTCCGTGAGCCCCTAGGACGATTTCGTCACGACTATTTCGCTGATACTCGGAGCCGACGGTGCCTTGGTCAGAGGCCTGGTGGCTTCGAGTTTCTTGGACTTCTTCAGGCGCTTGGTGCTCTTGCTGGTTTTCTTGGGTGCCATGGTTTTTCTCCTTCGTTTGGATTGCCCCCATGGGCAGTCACGTCCTTATAGGCAAATCGGGGGCCAGATGTCCAGAAAGAAAGAGTGCGGCGGATGTCTTTTGGAATGTGGGGAATGGTGCGGGAGGATTTTGACCGGCGGGAGGGCTGGACAGCCGGAGGCGTTGAATAAGTCAGCGGGTGTTGAAGAATTCAACAGGCTCTGGAGGATTCGAAATTTGAGATGGAAGGCAAAGGCAAGAACCTTGGAAACCACAGATGAACACTGATGAACACAGATTCAGGCTAAGGCAAAAGGCTCAAGCGATGGTCGGGCTTAGCTTTATCTGTAAGAGGCAGAGTTGCGAAAGGCCGCCGAAGCAAGCTTCGGCGAGGAGAAAGCGGTAGCAAGCTACCGCACTCCAAAGCAGCCTGCGGCTGCGAAAGACGATAGGCTTGAGGCGATTTGAGAAGCAGATCCGCCGGTGAGACGCCCGAAGGGCAGCATGCTGAGACCATGTTCGATCTCAGCAAGCTGCGGTAAGCAGGAATTGCTTGCGCGACGGCGCCAATCCCCAAGAACAACTATCAACCCGCCAATCAGGATCTCGAAGGTTCGGGAGGCGTTCCCAGGGCGTTCCCGGGCGTCGACTACTCGACGGTGAGCATGACCGTTGTGGTGTGGTTGACGTGGCCGGTTGCGCTCGTGCCGGTGATTGTGACCGCCACGGGCTGAACAATTGCCGGGCCGCCACCGCCTCCTCCGCCGCCGCCACCACCACCGCCGCCACCGGAGCTGCTGCCGCCGCCGCACGCGACCATTCCAATGAAGGCGAGGAATATGACGCAGGCCGCGGCTGTGCTCCACAGACGATTCCTTCGGCGCGCGACAATCAAGAACAGCGCGATAGCGAACGCGCAAGTGAGAGACGCGATGGTGCGAAGCGCCCAGCCCGCGGGACCGAGAGGCCTAACGGATGGCGGCAGGTTGGAAGTGTTGTTATCCGTGAACAGCGCAGTGGTTGTCCCGTTCGCGTTGGTGGTGAAGGCGCACGTAACATTCGCCGGCAAGGTGCCGTTGGTGTAGGTGACCGTGTCAGTGAAGCCGTTCAGCGGGACGGTGGTGAGGACCACGCTTCCCGTGCCGCCTCCGCTGGCGAGAGTAAGGGCCGTGGGCGACCCGGAGATTACGTAATCCGGCGTGGTACCGGCCGTAATTTCGGCGCCGAGATTCCAGTCGGTGACGAGATTGTAGATGTTCATCGAGCCGAGGCCCGTGGCCATGTTATATCCCGCGGTAGCGGTGTAGGCGGGCGTGCCGTTCAGTACGGTGGTGCCAACGGTGTCGCCCCCAGTGGCGATTACGCACCCTGGGCCGATGCCGAATCCGTACTGGTCCTGATTGACGCAGGGCATGGAGATGTTCCCCGAGCTGACCTGATAAAAGATGCAGGCGCTCGTCAGTGCCCCGCCGGACTGGCAATTAGCCCAGCTTTGACCGGCAAGCGTGTAGAGGTTTTGATTCGGAAGACCGACTGGTCCAGAGGCTCCGAGTTGCTGGTTCAGGAGGGCCATCGTGCCGACAAAAACTTCCGCGGCAATCGACGTGCCGCCTGCACCCTGAATATCTGCGAAAGGGGACGCAAGATTGCACGCAGACCCGCTTGTGTCTTCATCCACTTCGCAATAGGCGTAGAAATTCTGAATCGTGCCGTCACCGGCGAAGAACGCAACGTCCGGCAGATCGCGCTTGCCATCATTTGGCACGCCTGTGCCCGTCTGCCAGGCGGGCTTGGAATAGCCTACGGTGCAGCTTGAGAGACTACCCGTGACCGTACCGTTGGCGTTATAGACGACGTCGGAGTTGATGCAAGTGCTGGGGCCTCCGCCTCCACCGTACGGGACGACGAGCTCGCTCGGGCTGAAAGTGTCCGGTCCCGGAGCGTTCGCCTGGCCTTCGGCGAAAAACGTGTTGCAGTTCGTTTCGGCGTCCTGGCCGGCCGAGGTATCGACGAGGACATCCAGGGCCAGATTGGTGCAGGAGTCGTTATACGTGATCTCCGGGATGTAACTTTTGACGGATGCCTGGGTGGAGGTGGCGCCCGACGAATTCCAGTAGGTGGTCGGGTCGGTGGGGTCATTAAAATCTGTGCCGCCAACTGCGACGTTATAAGGAGTCGAGCCGATGCCGTTGACCGCGAGCCCGAACGTGGCGGGGTCATTGTAGGCGGGGTTGCCTGAAGGCTCTTCGCAACCGGTCGCGCCATTATCACCTGTGGAGACGACGACGGTGATGCCCTCCGCCGCGGCTTGCTTCCACTCGCCAACCGAATCTACCGCAGTCGGACTTCCACCGTAAAATGCATTACCGGCGCTGGTGAGGAAGAACTCGCACGTGCCATAGCTGTAGCCTATGACGGTCGGCTTCGGGGACACGTTGCCGTCAATGACGTATTGAGCCGAGAGGTCGGTGCCAGCGGCAACGTCTGTGTCTGCGGAAATGACCAAATCGATTGTGGCGCCCGGAGCGACTGCACCGGACCATTCCATGTCGATGTCCGCTTCGCATTCGTCGCCATCATTGTCGCAGGACTCGATGCCCGGATTCGAGCTGCTGCTGCCAGGTCCATAAATTCTGTTGAGGGTGCCTGCGGGCAAACCGAAGAGCGAGCGGAAACTCGTGAAATCCGCAGGATTGACGTCGCTGTCGGAAACGATGGCGATGGTTTGGCCGCTGCCGGTGATACCCGCGTTCCAAAGGGGCAGCACGTTGTAGATCGTGGCGAAATCATAGGGACCCAAGGCGTAGCAATCCGAGCCTGTGGTGCCCTGGCAACCGGCAGCATAGGTGAATTGCTTCTTGGCGGCTTTCACTTTTCCGGTAGCCATCTCGCGGGTGAACGTGCCCGCCAACCGATGCGCGGCGTGCCTGGGGAAGTTGTTGAGCGAGGCGATGCCCGTCACCGCAGGCGTGAGCGCCACCGGGATCGCCGGATCGTTTGCGTTGGCCCAGTATTCTTTCCCGTTGACGGCGTACTTGTGCATCGCGGTGTGAAATGCGGACTGGAGTTGCGCGGCGTTGCCGGAGAACTGGATCACATTGCGGCCGTTCGCCACGTCGTCCACGTGGAAGCCGTGGGACTCGAGCCATGCCGTAATTTTCTGAATGTCCGCGTCAGACACGCCGAACTGTGCGCCGAATTCGGCCGGCGTGAGCCACTTGTGGTAGTTCGGCGAGGAGCGGTCCTGCTGCTCGGCAAGCAAATTGTTGAGCGCCACGCCCTGTTCCGGAGTGGTTTTCAGCACGAGCATCATGCGCTCGAGCGGCAGACTCGCGGGAGCTGCGCCGCGGTCGAACTGCGGCCGCGCAAAGGGATGGGTATTGCCGCGAAGAACGGTCAACTTTGATTCGTCGATGGGCTGCGTGAGCCGCGAACGCACGAAACCGGTTTGCGCGGAGGCGAGAGCTACAACCAGCGAAACGAAAACGAAATATACGAGAGCTTTTGCGATTTTCATTGTTTTGGCACCCATGCGCTAGCATCCATAAATTCTGCTTACCTGTGATGCTGGAAAGCTTCCGAGGGGATGGACGTAAATGTTAAACGCGTATAGCCGGCACGGCACATACACATATATCTGTACACGGGGGCGTTCCGAGCAGGAGCGCAAAAAGTTCCATAGTTTCCAGACTAGTACCCGGATTTGACACGCGGCGGACGGTGATGTCTCGAGTTTCCACAAGGCCTAGGCACAGTTCCACGCATCGTGCGCGCGAATCGCGGCCGCGGCGTCTAGATGGCTAACCCTGCTAGTGGAAGGAAGTCGCGGTGAAAGTTTCAGCGCCCGCTGCGGATGCGGCCGGCGAGGGTGCGGGCGCGTTCGCGGGCAAGGTCGATGATCTTTTGATCTGAGGCGATCTGGTCGAGTGTGGGTAGAAGTTTGTCGGGTTCGGGGAGCAGTTTCCTGTCGTAATCCTTCTCGATCTGCATCAGGACGTCGTTGACTCCGAGCCGGTCGTACCTCGCGGTGCGTTGCAGGTCGGCGAGGTCGGACTCCTGGCGGGCGATTCCTTCGAAGATGTCGAGGAGTTGCGTGGCGGAATCGTTGAGCGTGTAATTGAACGTCACCTCGTGCGCTTCGGAGCCTTTTTCGTAGCGAAGCGTTTTTTGCCCCAGGTTGGCGATGCGCCGGTGCACGTCGAGGTTGACCCCCTGAAAATCGTGCAGCGACGCCGCGAGCTGGAAAATCCGCTGAGCCAGCGGCGCACCCACGTCGAGCGGGCGTGGATTCGGATCTTCGTCGAGCTGGCGAATGTCGCAGGTTCCCGCGCCCGCATCGGTCACCTTGATCTCGACGAATTCCGGATAGCTCGACTTGAAAACTTTGCGAAATGTAATCGTGGCGCCGCTGCTGGGACTGCCTGCGCGCGGCGTGGCGCTGAAGCCTGTAGGCGCGGCGAAGCCTAGTGAAACGCACCAGAGCACGCACGAGATTACGGCGGCAGATCCGAAAAGCGATTTCCTCATGTTCATGTTTAGTTAGGGACGCGCGCCGCGCGGCTTCGGTTGCTGTGAGGAACAGCAGTTGCACGGACTCGAATCGAAGCCGCCAGACGCTCGCGCGCTTGCCAGAGATGCGCGTGGCAGAGCGCCACAGCGAGCGCGTCGGCCGCGTCGGCCGGCTCGGGAACGCTCGAAAGCCTGAGGAGCGAACTCACCATTTGCTGCATCTGCTGTTTGGATGCGCCGCCGTAGCCGACGACGCTGGCTTTCACCTCGCGCGGCGAGTAGCTGTGAGATGGAATCGACGCCTGTGCCGCAGCCAGCAGCACGACGCCGCGAACCTCCGCAAGTTTCAGCGCGGTCCGCATGTTGAGCGCGGTGAACACCGACTCGACCGCGACGGCGTCTGGCGCGAATTCCTCGACGAGCTGCGCAATCACGCGGTGAATTTCGCGCAGGCGCGACGCGAACGTCGCGCGCGCCGGAAGCTTCAGCGCACCGAACCGCAGCAGCGTCGGCACTGGACCGTCGTATTCGATCACGCCGTATCCCGTGGCGCCGGCGACGGCCGGGTCGACGCCTAACACGCGCAGCGTCCCGGCAATTCGAGACGGCTTCGCGCCCGCATCTTTGATCGCGCGGTCGGAGGCTGAGAAGCTGGCCATTCGCGCACAAGTGTACGTGCGCACACCAATCCGAGAAAGCCCTTTTTCGCCTGCTGATTCTTAGCAGAAATTACGGGCGGGAGTTTTGTCGTGACGAGGGGTGGCTGCGAAATTCCGGTTAGGGCACTTCGAAGTCCACTTCGACGGGCTCGATGAGCGGCATCAACCAACGGACCAATTTTTGATGCGCCGGATGCGGGCTGTAGGCGTCCAAGGAAGCTTTGTCGGCGAATTTCATTACGCCTCCAAGCTCATATCCTTGTCCGCGCGGAGAAATATTCACGCCGACGGCGGTTTCGAGCAGGCCGGGTATCTTCCCTTGCAGCCCACGGATTTCGGCGATGACGCGCTCCTTCTGCTCCGCGGTCACGCCCGGCTTCCAACGAAAAGCAAACATGTGAATGTACATGGATACCTGAGCTAAAGCTGTTGCTTCCGAGCGCCGCTCACACGGCAGAGCGATGCGACGCGGAGATCCCTTCTCGGAGGCGAATTGTGCGCTTGAGAGCGGATGGGCGTCAAGAAGGTGACGGGAGGGTCCAGACGCGACGATGCGGCCGGAGAATCGAGTTCCCCGGCCGCATGCGGCGTGTTTCTACTTCGAGAGGTTAGTCGCAGGAGCTGCTGTTAATCTCCTGCGCTAGGTGAATACCTCTGAAGTTCCGCGTCTAAGCGGCGTGCGTCATCGGGCACGGGGACACTGCCATTCAGAACATCATGACGCGGAACGTCCGAACCATACATCGCTCTGTCGCCACTCTTGTCAGCGTGAACAACCGTGCCGTCCAGGCTGACGCCGGCAAAAACGCCCTTGCTGCGTGAATACGAAAGGATTTCGGCAGTTAGTTTTAGGTCAGTACCTGCGGCAGCGTCACGGCCAACCGGGCCGGCAGCCACCGAAGCGTCGCCGCCCAGCTTAAATTTATCGCTGAGCAGGCTGTGCAGTGCATGGTCGTTCATGAAGAGAAGGACCAGATCCGTGGATGCTCCACCTACCTGGTAGCCGATGCTGCCGCCTTCGACCGCCAAGAACAGTGGTGCACTCCATCCGGTTGCCGTGCGGCAAACAGCGAGGCCGCGTCCGTAGTCAGCGCCGAGAATGAACGCAAACTTTTTGTCGCCCGGGATGATCGCGATGCAACGAGCCTTGTTCAGAGCGCTCTGGGGGATGCTGTCAGGCGCGTCCATAATCTCGTGAAAAACCCGGGCAGCATTCTGCGTGCGGGAGATGTCGTCTTCTTTGTCAGAAGCAGCAGACGAAATGGACGGCATGATCAAGCAAAGCAGCAGGGCCCATGATGCTATGAGATATTTCTTCATTTTTTCTTACTCCTTTTAAGATCGAAGAATTGTAATCGCCGTTTTAGGAAGCCCGGCGACTAGAGCCAGGATTCGGTCAACTGCTTACGGGAGCATGATTATATTTTTGGCCCAAAGCGGCCATACGCTGAAGCCTGTATAACGTTCGGAGATGGCCCCTAGCCCTCTGTGTGAGAACTAGGGTAGCGAGGAGGGCCGTAAAACCTTTGGAACCACAGATGAACACAGATAAACACAGACGAAGCAAAAGGCGAACGACAAGCCTGAACCCACTGTTGAAATCTGCGGGAGACAACGAGGGTCGAAGAAGAGCGGCTGGCGTTCGCAGATGACCACTGCGGAAATTCAGGCGGGACTGCGATCTAACTTGCTACGGCCGCTTGAATTTCCTTTTCGTCGATGTCGAAGTTTGCGTAGACGTGCTGCACATCATCGTGCTCTTCCATGGTTTCCATCATGCGCAACATTTGCTGCGCCTGTTGGCCGGTGAGCTTGACGTAATTCTGGGGCACGAACGCTACTTCGGCGGACGCGGGCGTGATCCCTGCGGTGGTCAAAGCGTCGCGAACTTTTTCCATTTTGTCGGGCGGCGTCACCACTTCCCAAAAGGAGCCGTCGTCGCGCAAATCGTCGGCGCCGGCGTCGAGCACGATGCCCATCATTTTGTCTTCGTCGGCTACTTCCTTAGGGACAGTGATGTCGCCCTTGCGGTGGAACATCCATCCAACTGCGCCCGTCTCCGCCATGTTTCCGCCGTTCTTCGAGAACATGTGGCGGATTTCGCTGGCGGCGCGGTTGCGGTTCCCGGTGACGACCTGAACCAACATGCCCACGCCCCCCGGGCCGTAGCCTTCGTAGGTTACTTCCTCGAGCATCTCGCCTTCGAGCTGGCCGGTGCCGCGCTGGATGGCGCGCTCGATATTGTCGTTGGGCATGTTCTCGTTCTTGGCGGCGGAAATGGCGGTGCGGAGGCGCGGGTTGGTGATGGGATCGCCGCCGCCGGTGCGAGCGGCAATCGTCAACTCGCGAATAATCTTGGTGAAGGCTTTGCCGCGCTTGGCGTCGGTAGCCGCCTTCTTATGCTTGATTGTGGCCCACTTCGAATGTCCAGACATGGATAACCTTTAGAGGAAAGTGTCGCGCTTAGGCGCGCTTAACAATGGCAGGAGCAGCAGTTACGCTCTTGCCGCGCTAGTGTAGCAGCAGCGCAAAGAAGAGGCAATACTTGCGGCCTAGGTGGAACAAGATGCGGCAGATCGAGCCGACAAAACAAGAGCCGGCCCGGGTTCATTTCCAATTTGGCGGACAGTCGAGGATTGTGCCGTCGGCCAACCTTAGCGCGTCGGGATAGCGACTCTTGGCGAGATGGTGTTCTCGCATTCGGTAGTGGAAGTCTGCCTCTTTCCTGAAGTCTTCCGAAGCCCGGCCAATCGGGACAATGACGCCGATTTGCTTGCCCGGAAAGATGGAGCGGACCGCTTTTACGGCCGGTATCAAGTCGGTGTCGCCGGAGATTATTATGGCTCTGTCGTAACGCTCTTGAATTGCCAGTTGGAACAGGTTCAGCGCGATGTTGACATCGGTCTGCTTCTCTTCGAAGCTCCAAAAGTCCTTTTGGCAACGATTACAGTGCTTGTGCTTGCGCTTGAATTCGCCGTATACCACTTTGACGCCCTCATTTTCCTGGGCTCTTATGAAGATTCGGTGCCGGGCGGTTTTCCCTGCGTCCCAGGTTGCTAAGGTCGTGAAGTACAAGACCTCTTCGACCGTGCTCTCTCCAAAGACAAATTGTTCGGAGAGCTTCCGCAGACTGAGCCATTTGTACCTGTGAAATCGTTGGTGATCCGGGCCATTCTCGAAGTAGTCGAGCGCGTGGTAAAGATTGAAACCGTCTATGAATACGGCTGTTTTGGCCATTCAAGAAAAAAACCCGACCCCCCGCTGGGGGGTCGGGGCCAACGCAACGAGTGATCGTTACGCTGGGACGATGACGGGAGACTACTTCGGACATCGACAACTGTCAATAATATAAACCCAGCAAGCGTCGCCGTCAAGCTTCAGAAGCGAATTGCGAGCCTCAAAGGGGCGCAGCCTCTTAGCCGCAAGATTCATTTTGCACAAGCGAATGGCCTCGGCGACCTTCTTTCAGAGGGCAAGGAAGGTTCACATGTGGAAGCTGAAAAAGAGAAAGCCAAGCACCGTGAATATCAGCAAAACGACAAGCGAGCAACATATTCCGGCGCCAAAGGCAAATCGCAGTTTCCCCATCTCCGTTGCTTCGTGCGCCATCTTCTGGAATGCGACAATGCCGCTTAACCCGAGCATTGCCGAAGAGATGCTGAAGAGCCAACCGAGCAACGCACCAAGTGTGGATTGACCCATCATAAGAATAGACGGTGGCAGAACCAGAATAAGCATTCCTAGTATGAAAAAAACGTGGCGGAGCACCTCACTAGTGTGCGACACCTCAATACCGACGACTGCGAACAGGGCAATGAAAGCCGTTGCCACGCCCAGACCAAGCGCAAATGCCAGTGAATTCCTCCCCCTACGGAACAAAAGATAGAGCAGAGCAAGACTGAGCGACCCCCAGGGACCAAAAGAGTATAGGGCTACCACTGGGTCATGAGCCGCGGCCTCAGCTACAAATCCTACGCCCAAGGCGATCGTGCAAATTAAGGCCGAGCACCGGGCCGCCCGTAGCCAGCCCGAACTAACCACGCCGATTGGCTCGCTCTCCGCCGGGGATACGGTGTCGGACATAGTTGTCTCCCACTTGGAAGTATGGTCAGTTACCCTTTTTGTGGCGCCAGGGGTTGCGGAGGGTGTTTTCCACTTAGAATCCTGGGACGCCGGTGGTGGCGGTGCGAGTGTCGGGAGGCGCGGTGTTGACGCCGAAGCGGAGGCGTTCGAGGTAGGTTTGGCCCAGGGACATCAGGCCCGTGTAGAGGTAGCCCCAAACGAACAGCAAGAGGAACGGGATGGTGGCGTAGTTCTCGTTCTGAACGGCGTAGGCGACGGCGGCGGCGAAGTACAAGCCGAGCGCAACTTCGGCGAAAGGCATCCAGCCGGCGCGTTTGCGATAGCTTTTCTTCGCCCAAGCGCCGTGTTCTTTCGCGGCTGACTCGACGCGATATTTCGGCGTGCGCACGAATTCCGACTTGACGCCGAAAATCGCCTCCATCACGGCAAAGGCGTTGCGAACGGAAAGCCCGATCCCGGTGGCCATCACGAAGGGCAAGTACAGGAACGTGCGCTTCCACGTTTTCGGATAGAAGGCGCGCTCCGCGGCCAGATAAAACGACGACACGGAGCATGTGGAAGCCAGGAACAGCGGCAGGTCGATCGCGAGCACCTGGAACCAGCCCTGATAGAAGCGCACGATCATGGCCGGCAGCAAAATAATCGAGAGCAACACCATCAGCGGATAGCTGATGTTGGCGGTCAGGTGGAAGACGGCTTCGGCCTTCACCGCGGCCGGCGCGTCTGAGCGCAACACGCGCGGCAAAATCTTCTTGGCCGTCTGCATCAAGCCCTTGGCCCAGCGCGCCTGCTGCGACTTGAAGGCGTTCATCTCCACTGGCAATTCCGATGGGCATTCAATTTCAGGCAAATAAAGGAAGCGCCAGCCGCGAAGTTGCGCGCGATAGGAAAGATCGGTGTCTTCCGTGAGCGTGTCGTGCTGCCAGCCGCCCGCGTCTTCGATGGCGTTGCGGCGCCAGATGCCGGCAGTACCGTTGAAATTGAAGAACAGGCCGCTGCGGAAACGCGAGGAGTGCTCGATGGCGAAGTGCCCGTCGAGGAGGATTGCTTCGACTTCCGTCAGCGGCGAATAATTGCGGTTGATGTAGGTCCAGCGCGTCTGCACCATCGCGAGCTTGGGCTCGACGAAATACGGCACGGTCCGGCGCAGGAAATCGGCCGGGGGAATGAAATCGGCATCGAAAATCGCCACCAGATCGCCCGCAGCCGACGTCAATCCTTCCTGAAGCGCGCCGGCCTTGAAGCCTTCGCGGTTGTCTCGATGGATGTAGGAAATCGGCAGACCGAGAGCACGGAAGCGGTCAACGCAGTCGTGCGCGACGGCTTGCGTTTCGTCGGTCGAATCATCGAGCACCTGAATGTCGAGCAGTTCGCGCGGATAATCGAATAGCGCGACGGCCTCAATCAGGCGTTCGATCACGTAGCGTTCGTTGTAAATCGGAAGCTGGACTGTGACCTTCGGCCAGACTTTGACTTCGGGCGGCGGCCCCGGCACGTTCTTGCGATTCTTGAAGAAGTTGTAGACCAGCGCGTACCGGTGGATGCCATATGCTGCGAGGATGATCATTACGACGAAATACGGCAGCATCACAGCAAAGTCGAACCCATTGAGCTGGTAGAGGCCTTTGAACGGATTCTTCAGCGGGTCCATGTTGCGCCGCCAATAATCCAGAACGGGATTGGAACCCGGAGCCAGCCACAGCGCGAGAGTGTACAACGACGTCACGAAAGTTGCCGGTGCCTCAATCTAGTCAGTTGGAACTGGGTTCGTTGGAACTGTTTACCCTGAGTCCGCGACAACGAGGACGAGGGCTGCATCGGTGCTACATGCTGGGGACGCTGCCACCGACGCAGTGATTATCCGGTGCCACCGGCGAAGTGTCAACGATTTGACCGGTCTCTTTGACTCGACCGGGCGTCAGTGTTTCTTGGGCGGCAGGAACTTCTTGTCGATTTTGGCCACGACTACATAGTTCGGGTCCACCATTTCCGCCAAATGAATGGTCGCCGTTTTAGAGAGCAGTTCGTAGGCGTCCATCTCCGACAGGCCGTAGTCTGAGTGAATCCATCCGACGAGCTGCGTGAACGCGATGCGCAGGCAGTCGTCGAGGGGCCGGTAGATCCCCGCTGCCATCAATTCGTTGGAGTTTTCCCATCGCGGCCATTCAATCTTCTGCCCTTTGATGATGTGAAACCGCAGCCGCACGTGCATCGGAACTTCGATTGCCGTGCCGCCGATTTCACCGTCGCCCATGGCAGCGTGCCCGTCGCCCACATAGACCAGTGCCCCGGGAACATTCACGGGGAGGTAGAGCGTGTTACCGACGCTCGATTCCGACGCGTCCATGTTGCCGCCAAATTCCGCGGGCACCAGTGAGTCTCGCGTTTCGCCCAAGGCAGGCGCCACGCCAACGCAACCGAGGAACGGATGCATCGGAATTTTCACCGAGAAATCCGAATCGTGCGCGGTGAAAGTGGCTGTGCCGTCTTCGCGATGAATCGGGTACGCCCACTTTCGTTCGGGCAGCGCGGGATTCAGCATCGGCGTGTAGCTCGTGGAGTTGATCGCGCCAAACCCAGGCGCGATCTCGCCCTCTCCATCGCCGTTCGGATCCATTTCGAGGAATTCGATGGCGACGGTATCGCCCGGCGCGGCGCCCTCGATATAGAAAGGCCCGGTTAGCAAATTCGAGCTTTTGGCGAACTCGAGCTTGTCGGGCGGAATTCCGGCGCAGTCGGCGGTGCAATTCAGCGTGTCCGTTTCGAGAATCTCGCCTGCGGCAAGGCGCGCTGCCGGCTCGCCCGGCCCGAACGCGAACTTCACGGTCGCATACGTCGGCTCGTATTTCACCACGCGCGCCGAATCCTGACCCATCACGGCCGCCGCAAACCCAAGAGCTAGAACCCCAAGAGCAGCGAACCTCGGGCCTACAATTCGCAATCGCATCGTCTTGTCCTCCACAAATCGCGCGCGATCATACCATCCTGCAAGCACGGGTCGAACGCCTCTTGGTCTTCAACGATTGAAGCCGGGCGCCGGGAGGGCTAAAGACAAAGTGACGTCCCCTGGCTCTTTGTGTATACTCCGCTTCATTCTTGGTGTTAACCATGGTTAATAAGAGAAGATAGAGGCGGTTAATTGCGGAGAATAAGCATCGTGAAGCAGGCCACCTTTTCGCGACCGGTTTTAGCGGCATTAATTTGCCTCCTGTTCGCGGCGCGGGCGTTCGCGCAGGGAGAAACCACCAGCGCCATCGTCGGCGAAGTGATGGACATCACGAACGCAACGATCGCGGGCGCCACGGTGACGATCGCCAATCGCGAAACGGGTCTGAAGCGCCCGGCACAAACCGATGCGGCAGGGCGATTCAATTTTCCACAGTTAGCGCCGGGCACGTATTCCGTGACAGCGGAAGCGAACGGCTTCGCGCCTCAGGAGGTGGATGCCGTGTCTGCCGGCCTGGGGCAAAAACAAACGGTGGATTTCAGGCTCAAGCCGGCTGAGCGGAACCAGACGGTGGAGGTAAGCACCGAAGCGCCTTTGATCAATCCGCAGAACGCGAACACAGCCACCACGCTGAATGCGCCAGGCCTGGAAAATCTCCCGAATCCCGGCGGCGACCTGACCTATCCGCTGCAATTTACTCCCGGCGCGCTGGTCAATACGGCGGGCAGCGGAAATGACTTCGTCGGCGGGACAAACGGCTACGGTAATGTGGAGTTCAACGGACTTCCCGCGTTGTCGAACGGCTACATCGTCGACGGGCTGGAAACGAACGACCCGCTCACCAATCTGAACAGCGGGCTTTCCACCAATTTGGTGCTGGGCTTGAATTCGATTTCTGAAGTGACGGTGAACACGCTTTCGTATTCGGTGGATCAGGGGCGCTACGGCGCATCGCAGGTGAATTACGTCACCAAGTCGGGCTCGAACCGGTTTCACGGGAATCTTTACGAGATCTGGAACGGCTCGCTATTGAACGCAGCGGACTATTTCACAAACGCGACACCGGGGAATCACAAGCCGCGCTCGACGGTGAATCATTTTGGCGGGAGTGTGGGAGGGCCGATTGCGCACGACAAGCTGTTCTTTTTCTTCGACAGCGAATGGGTGCGAATCGCGCTGCCGATCGTCACGCCGACGATCGTTCCTAGTACGGCCTTCCAGCAATACGTGCTGC
The DNA here is from genome assembly GCA_963737205.1 of uncultured Acidobacteriota bacterium. GTDB lineage: Bacteria > Acidobacteriota > Terriglobia > Acidiferrales > UBA7541 > Palsa-295. The sequence goes on from CAVTRV010000002.1 coordinate 1,311,344, forward strand.
AGCGACTTCCGTTAGGACTCACGGAGATTGTGAATGGTCAGCCGAAAGTTATTTTCCCCGCCGCGCCGCAGGAGGTTCCGTTTTATCAGAACATGTTCTCGCTGTATGGGAGTACGAGTGGCACGCCCACGGCGATAGACGGGTGTCCGATCGCGGCGGGTTGCGCGAACCAGCAAAGCGTTTCGCACACCAGCGACGACCACGAGCAGGTACAGACCGCTCGCGTCGACTACAACATCAACCAAAACAACACGGCGTGGCTGCGCTTTCAGGCCGACACCGGCGTGCAGGCCGCGTACACCGATCCGATCAATCCCTTGTTCGATTCGGTGTCTCCGCAACCTCTGTATTCGGCTGCGGCGGGATACACGCACGTCTTCTCGCAGAATCTGGTGAACTACTTCAATCCGGCATTCTCGTGGTACGAAAGCTTGTTTGGGCCAAGCAACCTGCAGAAGACGCTTTCGGCTTTCCCGATCGTGCTCGAGGGCAGCGGCGCGAACCCTTTCACGCCGATTGGAGGGCTCGACAACACGTGGGTGCAAGGCCGGCGAGCCACGCGGTTTTTCATCAATGACAATTTGGCCTGGAGCCGTGGCGGCCACGAATTTAGGTTTGGGACCAACACCCGAATTTTCCGCTTGAACGACTATGATTTCGGAGAAGGCACCGTTCCTACCGTAACCTATGCGACGTTGCAGCAATTCATCTACGGAGCGGCGAACACGGCGTCGGAGACGTTCCCTTCGAACGCAAATGAGCCGTTCAACTTTCTGAATCTCGATCTCTACGCGCAAGACACCTGGAAAGTGACGCGCAAACTCACCTGGACGTTCGGCGTGCGCGACACGTTCAATTCCAGTCCCCTCAGCCCGCATGATGAAATCGCGCGCCTGCAAGGCTCTTTTGGTTCGATCACTCACGATGTGAATCAGCCGCTGAACGCCGCAATCCAAAGTCACCTGGGAAATCTATTTTCCTCGACGCCGCTCGCGATCTGGCAGCCGAGAACCGCGATTGCGTGGCAGTTCGAGCCAAAATCCGTGCTCCGCACCGGCTTCGGGATTTTCAGCAATATCTTGCCGGGCAGCGTGGCTGACCTGATCGGTACCAATCCTCCTTACGATAAGACATTTCAAAGCGGAGTGCTTGGCACCGTGGGCAGGCCCGGATCTGCGGGCTGCGACCTGATGTTCGGCTGCACGGCGATCGCGCCCGGAGTGGCCAACAGCGCGGTGGACGCGACCGTCGCCGCAAATCAGATTTTTACTTCGGGATTCCCCCAGGCGCAGCTTTCGTGCGCGTCTCCACAGGCAAGCGCCACAAGTTGTCTTCTACCGGTTGCGATCACAGCCATCCCGGACGGCAAACTCCATGCGCCTTACTTCATGGAATGGAGCCTGGGAATCGAACACCAATTCGGGACGACGGCCAGCTTGAAAGCACAATACGTGGGCACGCGCGCGCTGAATCAGCCTTATCAGACGCAAGTGAATGGCTACCAAACGGTGTGTCAGGGATGCTTCCAGCCGTTCGCCTACCTGCAACCGGCGGACCCGAGATTCGCGGGCGTCACGCAGCTTTCCACGGGCGCGAGCAGCCACTACAACGGTCTCCAACTGACTGCCGCCAAGCGGCTGGGCCATGGCCTTCAGGGAGAGATCAATTACACATTCAGCCGCTGCATGGATGAGGTTTCGAACGGCGGGTTTCTCCAGTTCGCCGCGGGAGGAATTCTCTCGCCCCTGCCTGGGGGGCTCGGCCGTGACTACGGACCGTGCGACTACGACATCCGGCACAACCTGAATGGTCAGTATGTTTATGAATTGCCGCTGAAAGTTAAGAACCGCAAACTCGGAGCCGCGCTCAACGGCTGGCAGCTCTCCGGCACGGCGTTTTGGCACAGCGGCGTTCCCTTTTCCGTTTTGGGCACGCCGTATTCCGCGAATGAGCAGGGAATTGTGAACGGCAGCGGGCCGCAGTTCGCGAGCGCGATTCCTGGCGTCCGACTGTACGCACACCATCTGGTATCTGGCGTCACGCCACAGGGAGCGATTCAGTGGCTCAACCCCGACGCCTTCGTCTCCACCGTCGATCCGATGCAGCAGACCCTCGCTTCCGGGCAAATCGTGCCTGCAGGCTCGTGCTATGGGGGAGACACATCGCAAAACTGCCAGTTTGGAAGCCTCGGCCGCAACGCCTTGCGCGGACCCGATTTTTTCTGGAGCGACTTCTATTTGACGAAGTGGTTCCAATTGTCCGAAAGCGTAAAGCTGCGGATCGACGGCCAGTTCTTCAATGTGTTCAACCATCCGAATTTCGGCCTTCCGAGCGATGTCCTGGCGGGGATTCCGGGACAGACCTCGACACAGGCGGGATTCGGCGCGCTTACCTACACGACGGCCCCGCCCACGGGTTTGCTGGGCGTCGGCCTCGGAGGCGACAGCTCGCCGCGCATCATCGCCCTCCAGGCGCGCCTGGAGTTTTGAGAGCGCACGACAAACCTAACCGCGGGTTGCGCGAAGCGGGCACCCATGGTGGAATGGTGTAGACGATGGCGATGAACATAAAGGACGACGAGACTCAGAAACTGGCTCAAGAGCTGGCAAAGCTGACTGGCGAGAGCTTACCTACCGCCGTCACCGAAGCCGTTCGCGAGCGCCTGAACCGAGTGCGCAGCGAGCGAGCGGACGGACTCGCGGATCGTCTCGTGAAGATTGGCAAGGATTGCGCAGCGAACCTCGAGGAACCGTTCCGTTCGGTCGACCACGGCGAGCTTTTGTACAACGAGAAGGGCTTGCCGCGATGATCATCTTCGGCCACAAGCAACGTGGCTTTGCTTCCCCGATTCTCGTTGAGCCGCGTTCGGGACTCCTCTATAATTAGTGGTTTGTGGAGGGGCCAAAAGGCTTCGTAGAGCTATGTTGAAGAGCATTCAGCAGCGAGATTTGGACCGGAATCGCTGGATCAAGGTTGCGATGACGGTGATTCTTGTGGTGATCTGCTTGAGCATGGTGATCACCCTGATTCCGGGCCTGTTTGGCGGGTCCCAACTCGGGAGCAGTCCGGACGCCGTCGCCAGCGTGGGCGGCGAGGCGATCTCGGCCACCGACGTTCAGCGCCAGCTCAACCAGATGACTCAGGGGCAGTCGCTTCCTCCCATGATGCGGGGCCTGTACACGAAAGAAGTCCTCGACCAGATGCTTTTCGCGCGCGCCATGGAATATGAGGCGAAGCGCCTGTCGATGGAAGTCACCCCGCAGGAAGAGCGCGACCGCATCCAGCAGATTCTCCCCGAGGCGTTTTCCGGCAGCACGTGGCTGAAGGATCAGTACGCTACCGAAGTGCAGATGCGCACGCGGATGTCCGTGCCGGATTTTGAGGCAGCGCTTCGCCAGGGAATGCTCGCAGAGAAGTTCCAGCACCTCGTCACCGACGGAATCACGGTGAGCTCGGCCGAAGTCGAGCAGGACTTCCGGCGTCGCAATGAGAAGGTGGCGATTCAATATGTGTTGATCAAGCCGGCGGATCTCGCGGCATCCGTGCATCCGAGCGACGACGAGCTGGCGGCCTACTTCAAGAAAAACCTCGCGAAATACCAGGTTCCCGAACGGCGTTCGGCGCAATACGCCTTGCTGGACCTTGCCAAGCTCCGCGCGCAAACGCATCCGACGGACGGAGCCCTCCGCGCGTATTACAACGATCACATCGACGACTACAAAGTGCAAAATAGCGTCCACGCGGAGCACATTCTGCTCAAGACCGTGGGCAAGACCGATGCCGAGGTGGCCGAAATTCGGCAGAAGGCCGAAGACGTCCTGAAACAGGCCAAGAAGGGCGCGAATTTCGAAGACCTCGCCAAGAAATATTCGGAAGATGACGCCACGAAACCAAAGGGCGGCGATCTGGGCTGGATTGTCGAAGGCCAGACGGTGCCGGAGTTCCAGCAGGCGGCGTTCAATCTGCCGAAGGGCTCGATCTCGGACCTGGTCAAAACTCAATACGGCTTTCACATCATCAAGGTTCTCGATCGTCAGACGGCTCACACGAAGACTTTCGAGGAAGTCCGGGCGTCGATCTTGCCGATTGTTACTGACCAGCAGGCGAACCAGCAAGCCAACGACATCTCGAATCAGATGGCGAGCGCGGTACGCCAGTCAAGCCGCCAGTCAATTGAAGATGTCGCGCGCAAGTTCAATCTGGAATCGGGAGTCACTCCAGCGGTTGCCAGCACGGAAGTTATCGGCCCGCTGGGAGCCTCCCAGGAAGTGCGCAACGCCCTGTTCCAGTTGCGGCCGGGCGAACTCAGTTCGCCGCTCCATATCGACGCTGGATACGTAATCCTTACTCCGAAAGACGTCTTGCCGGCGCATCAGGCGGCGCTAAGCGAGGTTAACGATCGCGTCCTAGGCGACTATCAACAGGAAAAATCCCTGGATCTCGCGCGCGCGAAGGCCGATGAACTCGCAAAGCAGGCTCAGGGCGGCACCGCGTTCGATAAAGCCGCCAAAGGTCTTGGTTTCGACGTCAAGAGCGCAGAGCCCTTCTCGCGGACCGGCACTGTGCCGGACATCGGTTCGGGCAGCCAGATCGACCCGGCCTTCGGAATGGCTCCCGGGCAGGTGAGCGCTCCCAAACAGGTGAGCGGAAACTGGCTCGTGTACCGGGTCGTCTCCCATCAGCCAGCCAACATGGACGATTTCGCAAAGCAGAAGCAGGATATCGAGAAACAACTCCTCCAGGGAAAGCAAGAAGCCGCTTTCCAGGCCTTCCGCGCGGCCCTCGTGGACCGACTGACGAAGGAAGGCAAGCTTACGATCAATCAAGAGGTTCTCGATCGTATGAGCCGCGCCAGCTAACCCGTAAGTCCATCTTAATAAGCGACTTATAAAATTTCGGGCGGGCCCTTGCCGGCCACCAGCTAGTCAGCTACAATCTTTCCATCCGCAGCTTGCCCCGTTCGCCAGCGGGGTCGCGCCTTCGCCCAGGAGGCGAGCCTCGGTTTTCTGGCAGCGGCGCCTTTGTTGGGACCCTAACCAGATGGCACGAGCCTTCCCGGCCGAAGCAGCTTGCACGGATCACAGACTTCGAGGAGTTTTTATGCCGGCAAACAGCTCCAAGGGCAGGAAAGTAAGCGTGGCCTCAAACAATGTAGGAAGGCGTCGCCGAATACCGGCGCCAGGGGCGTTCGACGTGATCGCAATCGCAGGACGGAAATCGAGGATGACCATGCAGTCCAATGAGTACCAGTGCGCCATCGAGCGGAATCAGAACGGCAAGTACAACGTTCGCGTCCGTGCCACCTTTGGCGGCGGTGCCGAGGGCTGGACCTTGCCGGTTTATTTCCTGGCCTCGTCGTTCAATGCGGCGATGAAGAAGCTCGAAGGGTCCCTGCAATTGCTGCAAAAGAATGAGGAAAAGCTGCGCTTCTGGGGCGTCGAGCGTACCGACGATCCCAACGTGGCGGGCGATCTCCTTGGCGAATTCGGACTGTGGCTCGACCGTCGACGCGAGTTCCCCCGGAAGGTTGCCGAACTCGGAGTACCCCGGGAGCGTGCCGTGCCGGCAGCGATGCTTGCGCCGCTGCGCCGGGTCCTTGCGGATTCCGTCGCGCAAGAGCGGGTGTCTGCGGTCGCCGGCGACTAGGCCCTGGCGAAACAGGCGTTATCCACCTCAGGACGCCTCACCAGGCTGACTAACCGCAAGTTCACTTCGCGCGGATTAGGATTTCCCCGTGGGCGATTACACTTTCGTTGAGAGACAGGCGGTATTTGTATGCGCCGGGGGTTAGGCCGGCGCGCGCCGCACCGCTCTGGAGGCGGACACCCGCGGGCGCCTGGAGCACGTTCGAGGAGAACGGGCAGCGATGGGCATCAAATTCGATCTTGAGATTGCCTGCGTTCGACATCCACGTCACCTGATCGCCGGGATCAAGGGCGATCACTTCAGGCATCACGCCGACTAATACCAGTTTTTCAGCCACTCAGTTGCCCTTTCAGTTGCCCTGTCAGTTTCCCTGTCGGGGGGACTTACTTTCGACAGCTAACGACGCGTTTCGTTTCGAGCTGGAACATTAGCATATTCATCCGGCGTTGGCAGCGCCACCGGAAGGCGGCAGTGGCTCGGTTCCCGGCTACCCGGGGTTAACCTGTGTCCTCTACTGAGAGTGTCGCTGCCCGTTTCTTCGCTGGGGTCGTGATGATCACCACCACGCTGATTAGAACAAACAAAGTCCCCAGAATCGTGCGAAGGCTGAGCCCTTCACCTTCCAGGAAGTATCCGAGCAGCACAGCGATGACCGGGTTCACATATGCGTAGGTGGCGACTTTGGTGGGCGATTCATGATGAATCAGCCACACATAGGCGGTAAACGCGATGATCGAGCCGGCGACGATCAGATAAAGCAACGCGAGCCACGCGCTGCGTGAGACGGCGGAAGGATGAAAGTTGCGAAACTCGCCGAGCGCGGCAGCCGTGAGACCTAGAAACACTCCGCCGGCGAGCATCTGCGCTCCCGAGCTCATGACTTTGGAGGATGGCAATGGCAGCTTGCGCGTGAGCACGGATGCCAGCGACCAGCTGACCGACGCAACAATCAGCGCCACGGCGCCCCGCCTATCGATCGGCGCCCCGCCGAGGTTTAAGGCGTGGCTCGTGAGCACTGCTACTCCGCCAAGCCCGATCAAGAGGGCTGAACCCAAGCGGACAGTGAGCCTCTGCGTTCGCAGAGAAATAATTTCGAACAGCGCCATGAACGCCGGGATCGTGGCCATCATGACCGCCGTGATGCCCGAAGGAACGCGCTGTTCGGCCCAGAAAATCAGTCCGTAATCGAGGACGAATATCAGGATCGCAAGCATCGAAGCTGACGCCCATTGGCGCCCGCTCGGAGACCGCTCGCCGCGCGCGATCATCCAGCCGTAGAGAACGAGTCCCGCCACCAGAAAACGAATCGAGGCCAGAAGAAACGGCGGAACTTCGCGCACGCCAACGCGAATCGCGAGAAACGTGGATCCCCACACGAAATAGATAATCGCGAAGGCCAACAACGTCTTCCACACCGGGCGATGGGCAGAGGTTTCCACGAAAGATCCCCCAACCGACAATCTACCAATTCGCTCGCCTGGTTGCTCAATAGTCCCGGATCACGGCGTACTCGCGAACAGTCCACATTGTCCGGCATAACGCGGTAATCGTGGCACGGGGTAACCTGGAACACCGCGGTAACGACTCTAGCCAAGCCCCACTCGGCGAAGCAGGTCGGCAAATCGGGGGTCGGTCCGGATGGGATCCAGGGCCGGATCCACTTTGAGAAACTGCAGAATATTTGAATGTTCCCTGTACGCCTGCTCGAGCCAGGCGAACGCCTGATCGGTTTCACCAAGGCCCAAGTAAGCGTTCACAAAAGCGCTGGCGGGAACAGAGCCCGCCTTTCCGCGCCCCTGCAATTCCGCGAGCAGCCGAAGCGCTTCGTTGCGCCGCCCCGCCAGCGCATACGCTCGAATTAGAGCGCCTATGACGCCCGGGCTGCGGTTAGACAGAGGCAGATCTTTCTCGAGAACCGGAATCGCGTCGCGAGGCTGATTCTTGTCGATGAGGGCGGTCCCAAGGTCCCAAAGTGCGAGCGGGTCATCCGGGTTAACTTCCAAGACGCTTCGGAGTTCGTGTATGGCTTCGTCGTAGCGGCGGGCCTCGAACAGCATCCACCCCATGTCGATGGCATCAACCGAGAGCGGGTCGAGCTCGCGTGCGCGCCGCATTTGGGCTAAAGCCTCTTCCGTGCGTCCCTGGCAGAGCAGCCACCAAGCAAGGTTGGCGTAAGCGTCAACGTCGTGTGGGTTCAGTTCGAGGGCACGTCTGTATTCGGCCTGGGCGTCGGTCCACTGCCAACGTTCCTTTTGCACGTCGCCTAACAGAACGTGCGCATCAGCGAGGTTCGGATCGAGCTCCACAGCTTTTTGGGCTGCGCTCATTTCCTTCTGAAGCGCCGGGTCATGGGGATCTCCAACAAAATTCGAACCCAGTTCGCCATATGCGCTTGCCAAGCCTATGTATGCTGGCGCGAATGTCGGGTCTGTGTTTATGGCGTTCTGAAAATAAGCGAGGCCCTTCTCAATGCCAGCTTTGTTGTAGCTCTTGTTTAACTCGTACCAACCTTGCAGATAGCTTTCGTAGACTTCAGGCGCGACGGGACGCACTGCCGCAAGCCTCTGGTGTTCCTCCCCGGTGACTGTTACTTGCACCTTGTCAGCAATAGATTGCGCCACGTCGCTCTGCAGAGCGAGCACGTCCCGCAACTCCCGATCGTAAGTCTCCGACCAGAAGTGCTCATCTGTCGCACCGCGAATCAACTGGGCCGTGACGCGAATCCGGTTGCCCTCTCGCATCACCGATCCTTCAACAATGGCATCCACATTAAGCGCTTTGGCGATCTCTGGCACCGAGATCTGCGGATTCTTGAAGCGCATCACGGACGTGTGGGAAATGACGCGCAGATCACGGATGCTTGAGAGACGTCCGATGAGGGCCTCGGTCATCCCGTCAGCAAGGTAGTCCTGTGCGGGGTCTCCCGACAGGTTCTTCAGCGGCAGCACCGCCAGCGACTTGATTTTGGGACGGGCCGCATGGTCCGCGCGACCCCGGGACATGATATAGGCAACCGCAAGCACGGCCAGGACAGCCACCCCAGCCAAAGCCAGCCAGAGGCGGGCCGGAGGCATCGCGCGTCGCTCGCGGCCGCCTTCCGTATCCACCGTCTGCGCTGTGGACTCTCTCTCTTCCTCGTCCAGGCGCTGCCTGCGGCTTTGCAGCCAGGCATCCAGCTCGGGGGTCAAGGCATAAACGGAGCCACGTTTGTCGTGCACGTGGCGGTGGACCGGCATCCCCTCGCGCTTCTCCCAGCGCTGGACGGTGGTTACGTCGCGGTTGAGGTGCGCCGCGATTTCCTTCCACGAATCCAGCCGTCCTTCGGAGGACTTCTCGGTTGGCAATGTGACAGGGGATAGCTCGGCCATCGCGTTCTCCTGACGATTTCACTCTCGTCGCGGGGTAAGTAACCCGATTGTAACCCCTCGGCGCCCGACGGCAAAAGACTGCATTTGACGGCGAATGACCATTCCGCTTATTGCTGTTTGACCACACCGTCCAAGGTGTCCGATGGTGTCTGCACGCATCGCGTGGAAACCGGCGAAAATGTAGTCCTCGGATTGGTCCCCCCGCGCGGCCTTCGACACCGGTGCCGCCCTAGGAACCTTCGGCGGCGCGGGCGCGATTCTCAAACTTGGAGGTCTCTTATGAAAGGCAAAGCTTTGTTTTTGGCAGTACGCATTCTCGTGGTTCTGGTGCTGGCGGTGGGTACCGCCGCTCTGGCCCAAGCTCCGAGGTGCCTGCATTTCAGCGGCGTTCTCAACGACTACACGCCGATAGTCGGCGGTGTGGGCCCATGGGAGGTTCGCGGGCCGTGGACGATGACCATGGACGAAAGGTCTGGCAAGGCCGATTTCTCGGCAGCTGTCACCATGGAGTTGTCTGACTCCTCGCTGAATGCAGACACCTCCACGTCCGCCCGAATGCAGCACACTCACAACCTTACGGTCGAGAGCCGGACGGTCGCGCCGATTACCGGCGGATTTGAGGTCACCGGCCCAGTCACGATCACAAAAGACGGCGGCCCGGCCCCTGCCGCGATCCAAGGCTCCTCGGTTGTGATCGACGTCACCGGAGGAACGCTCGTCGAGTTTTCGAATATCACATTGACGTTCGAGGATGGCGCAATCAATCATTTCGGGGCGAATCCGCTCCACGGCGTCGTTCGCAAGGTGAAAGACTCCTGGCGGGACGACTCACGTCAATAGGCGTCTTGGCAGCGGGCGCGCTCGGGCCGGGCGCGTCCGCCCCGCTGCTTGAACGCCGGTTCCTCCAACGTGGACGCCGATAAGGCACCGTGATCCATCCTGCGTCGGAAGTGCCCGGTGAAGGCTCGTTGGGAGGAACCAACAAGCGAGGAATCGTGGCTAGGGTCTCGCGAGAAGCTGGCCGACGGCTTCGCGGAGACGCACGAGCGTGAACGGCTTTGCGAGAATTGGGACCGTGGCGAGCTCGACGGCATGGTCCTCGGCATCCGCGAGATTTCCGGTCATCAAAAGGAAATGTCTGGCCAGTTCAGGGTGCGCAGCGCGCAGAAGCTGGTAGACCGCGAGGCCATTCCGGCCCGGCATTTTCAGGTCGCAGATTACGAGATCGAATTTGTCTTTCTCCAGTGCCGCTTCCAGCTCGCGCGAGCCTTGCAGCATGGTTACGCGGCAGCCGGCGCGTTCGATGGCGTCGCCGACCATCTCGAGAATTCCCTGTTCATCGTCGATCACCAGCGCGTGGCGCATGACGGAAGCGACGCCGGCGCCCGCCGTGGACGCGCCATTTCCGGGCGTAGGCGCGGTGGGCTGTTCGACCGATACCGGAAGCTGGATGTGAATCGTCGTGCCTGCGCCGGGAGCGCTTTCAGCCAAGATCGTCCCCTTATGCTGCTGAATGATGCCGTGCGAGATGCTCAGTCCCAGGCCCGTTCCCTGCCCCGGGGATTTCGTGGTGAAGAAGGGCTCGAAGAGATGTTCGCGCGCTTCCGAGGACATCCCAAGACCGTCGTCGCGCACGGTCAGGTGCGCGGCGTTGCCTTCGGCACGGCAGTCGATCCAGATGTGGCCGGAATCGCGGTCTTCGTGGATGGCCTGCTCGGAATTGAGCAGCAAGTTCAGCAGCACTTGCAGAAGCTGATCGGGGTCGGCAACAACCCAGACGGGATCGCGCGGCTTCGCCACGTGCAGAGAAATGTTGTCGGCGCGGAGATGATAGTCGCGGAGATCGACGAGCCGGTCGACCACGGTGCGAAGGTCGAGACGCTGCGTCCGGTGGGGCGCGCGACGCGCAAAGCTGCTCAGGTTGGCGACGAGATTCTTCAGGCGCAGAGCTTCCTCGCGAATCGTCCGAAGCGGAACGAGCACCGACGGGTCCACGCCGCGCCGGCCGAGCACGAGTTCGCTGAAGCCGAGAATCGATGTGAGCGGATTATTGATTTCGTGCGCGACGCCGGAAACAAGCTGGCCCAGCGACGCGAGTTTGGCCGATTGCAGCACTTCCTTTTGGGCGATTTCCAGGCTCGCGGTGCGCTCCACCACCTTCTGTTCGAGCGAAGAGCGCATTTCGTTCAGCTCCGCCGCCATTCCGAGGAACGCGTCCATCAGCGAGCCGAGTTCGATGCTCTCCGGCACTTTCGCTGTCACGTTCAGGTTGCCGCGGCGAACTTCGCCCACCAACTGGCGCAATTCATCCAGGTGCTGAAAAATATATTTCTGATGAGCGCGCCGGAACCAGGAGGTGACCACGAGCGAAAACGCGACGAACACAATCAACACAATTAACATCTGGTGCGAGGAGTCGCGCATCTGCGCGTTCAGAGCTTCCAGGCGTTGCGCTTCCGGGCCGGTGACGTGAAGCGTTTGCAGGGAATCGGCCAGACTCCTCTGGTACGAAGCGGCCAGATAAAGCGTCGTCGAGTAGAGCAGGATGGCGAGCAGCAAAGTGCCGGACTGCATGAGCCGGAAACGACGCTCGATCGAATAGGGCTTTGGTTTGGCGCGGCCGGCGCTCGAGCGAAGACTGGATTGAATTTCGACGGGCACACTCATAGTAGGGTATTTAAGGGGCATTTCGGTGCCCAAAGCGGCGGGAGGGACGGACCAGGTTTGTAAGCGGGTTAGGTCAGGCGCCGGGACCAGCTTCGCCTGCGGCGCAGCCAGTGTGAAACGCATGTGCCGCTGTGGAGCAGAAATGGAAGAGCGGATCGCAGTCCGTCAACCGAGAAACACGGCCCGTCAGCGGCCTGCCTTATCCGATTTCGCTCACGGCCGCGACGATGTGCCGCGCCGATATGCCGAAGGCGTCCACTAGCTCGTCAGGCTTGCCCGAATGCGGCATGCGCTCGACCGCGAGTTGCTTACTTTTCGCCGGGGCCACGCCAGCTTGAGCCAGTGCCGAGAGGACGGCTTCGTAGATGCCGCCTTCGGGCCAGTGGTCCTCCACCGTGATCAGCTTCCCGCCAGTGGCTTTGATTTGCTCGGCAAGCGCTTTGCCGTCGATCGGCTTCACGCAATACAAATCGATCACGCGAATGGCGATGTTCTGCGATTTCAACTGGTCGGCCGCTTTCAACGCTTCGTACAAGGTCACTCCGCCGCCAATCACCGTGACGCGGTCCTGCGCACTCTGGCGAAGCACTTTGAAACCCGGGACAGGGAATTTCTCGTCGTTCGAGTAGAGGATCGGCGTCTTCGGGCGCGAGGTGCGCAGGTACGTGATCCCGTCCTGGCGCGTCATGAATTCGGTGAGCCGCTCGGCGCAAACGGCGTCGCTGGGGTAGAGCACGATCGAACCGTGCACCGCGCGGAACATGGCGATATCTTCGAGCGCCATTTGCGAAGGGCCGTCTTCGCCGATCGAAACGCCGCAGTGCGAGCCGCAGAGACTGATATTCGCCCGGCTGATCGCTGCCATGCGGACTTCGTCGAAAGCGCGAGTTTGGAAACAGGCAAACGTATCGGCCACCGCCGTCTTGCCGCGAGCCGCAAGGCCCACCGCCACGCTGGCCATATTCTGTTCGGCGATATACGCCTGGAAAAAGCGATCGGGATACGCTTTCGCAAAGACTTCCGAGAATGTGGAATTGTCGACGTCACCCGACATCACCACGAGCTGCGGATTCACGGCGCCCAGGCGTTTGAGCGCGTATCCGTAAGCCTCGCGCGTGGCCACGAGCTTGCCTGCCTCGTAGTCAGGCGCGGCGGGCGCAGGAAAATCGGCGCGGCGCGGCAGCGATGTGCGCGCGTAGGATTTGCCAGGATCGGGCGGAACGTCGATGGGGCCGCCGAGCTCCTGAATCGCCTGCGCGAGCTGCTCCTTCGAGAATGGCTTGCCGTGCCAGCCGAGTTTTCCGGCCACCAGGCTGAAGCCGTGACCCTTCTGGGTGCGAGCGATAATCGCCTGCGGCTTGCCGGTGGTTGATTTCGCCCAGTCGAAAGCGGCGAGCACGGCGGGAACGTCGTGGCCGTCGATCACCTGAACGGCCCAGCCCTCCGACTCAAACTTGCGGCGATACACGTCCATGTCGTGCTGATACATCGTGAAATCGCTCTGCCCGAGCGCGTTGATGTCCGTGATCACGGTGAGATTGTCCAGGTTGTAGTGCCCCGCGACGGACGCTGCTTCCCAGATCTGGCCTTCGGCGAGCTCGCCGTCGCCGGTGACCACGTAGACCCGCGTGGGGCTTTTGTCGAGGCGCGCGCCGATCGCGAGGCCAGCGCCCACCGAAAGCCCCTGACCCAGCGAGCCGGTGGCCGCGTCCACTCCGGGAATTCGCGGCGTTGGATGGCCTTCGAGCTCGCTCGAGAATTGCCGGAGAGTCATCACGCGCGATATTGGAAACACTCCCGCTTCTGCCAGCGCCGCGTACAGTACGGGCGCGGCATGTCCCTTTGACAAAACGAAGCGGTCGCCGTCCGGCGAATTGGGATTCTTCGGGTCGAACTTCATCGCGTAGAAGAAAGCGCCCGCCACCAGTTCTGCCGCGGACATGCACGACGTCGGATGACCCGAGCCCGCCGCGGTGGTGGCCATCATCGATAGGATTCTCAGGCGGCGCGCCTTTTCTTTGATGTTCGCAATCGTCGAAGTGGAAGGTGCTGCAGGCGAAGTGGCGCTCATGAAGTGCTCCTTGGCTTCTGCTGTTGACACCGCCAGTTTACCCAATTCGCCCGCGGTCTGCGAGCGGGTTTGAATGGTGGTTAGAGGCGCCTATCGCCACCCTCGACCCGTCGGGTTAGTGACGGCGCTAACTGCTACGCGACATGTCGGCGCCCTTCGCTTCCCTGCCGGCGGCTGTGACGACTGCCACCAACGTGGCCACGATCACGACGGTCCACGCCAACACCGGCGCGTAGTTCCCGGCGTAACGCTGCTCGGCTAGCCGCGCCTGCAAAACCGAATTGCGCGACGCAAAGAAGTTCCCGAGCTGGTAGGCGAATCCGGGAAACGTGGCGCGTACAGCCGGCGGCGACAGCTCGTTTAAGTGCGCGGGAATCACTCCCCAGGCTCCCTGCACCATGAACTGCATCAGAAAACCGCCGAGTGCGAACATCGGCACACTGCGCGAGTACGCCCACAGTGGAATCGCCGGAATCGCAAGCACGGCGGCCACGACGATGGCGCGGCGACGCCCGACCTTTTCCGACCACGAACCAAAAACGATTCCGCCCAGCAGTGCGCCAACATTGTAAATCACCGCGATGAGCCCCACGATGTGCGGCGAGAAGCCGTGGTTCTTTTGGAGGAACGTGGGATACAGGTCCTGCGTGCCGTGGCTGAAGGAATTGAACGCGAACATCAGCAGCACGAGCAAGAGAAAGCTGCCGAGGTACGTCAGAATGCCGCGACCCAGACGCACTTCCGTATCGCGCTCGGTGGACCTGGTGCGGCCTTCCAGCCACGCGGGCGATTCCTTCACTCGCGTGAGAATCAGGTAAATCACCGGAATCGCCGGGAGCGCGCCCAGCACGAACATTCCGCGCCAGCCGATGACGCCGAAGAAAATGCCGTACGCGAGAGAAGCGAACAGATAGCCGAGCGCATAACCTTCCTGCAGCAGGCCCGAGAAAAAGCCGCGCCCTTCCGCGGGCAGCGTCTCGAAAGCCAAGGCCGCTCCCACACCCCACTCCCCGCCCATCGCGATGCCGAAGAGCCCTCGGATGATTAGGAAAGCGCGGAGCGACGGAGCAAACGCGGAAGCCAGTTCGAAGAACGAGTAACAGAAAATATTCAGGAGGAGAGCGCGGCGGCGACCGAAGCGGTCGGCGAGGAAGCCGAAGAGAAACGCGCCAATGGGACGCATCGCCAGCGTGATGAAAATCGCCTCGGCGATGGTGGACACTTCCTCGTGAAACTGCGAAGCGATCGCGCTGACGCAGAAAACCAGAATGAAGAAATCGAAGGCGTCGAGCGACCAGCCAAGGAGGCACGCGAGAAAGGTATTGCGCTGCGCCGGCGTGAGCTGGCCGAAGTGGCCGAAGAAACTGGCGCGGCGCGAACTCGAGGGCGGCGGCTGAGACGAAGACGCGTTCATTGCGAGGATTGTGCCTTCGACTGCGGCGGGATCGATTTCGGATCGAGGATGGCATCTGTAACACGCGCGACTTGCACCATTTCGGCCACGTCGTGAACGCGCACAATGTGCGCGCCGCCAAGAATGCTTGCGGTGACGGTTGCCGCAGTGCCCCAGACGCGCTCGCTGGCTGGCGCTCCGCCGAGAGCCCGGCCGATGAAGCTCTTCCGCGAAGTTCCCACGAGCAGCGGAAAGCCGAGGCGTGCGAGTTCCGGGAGGCGCGCGAGCAGTTCGTACCCCTGCGGATAGCTTTTGCCGAACCCGAAGCCGGGATCGAGGATGATCTGCGATTTGGCAACGCCCGCCCGGCGCGCTATGGCCACGGCGCGGCGCAGACCAGATGTGACGTCGCGCACGACTTCGCGCGCGAACGGCAATTTCTGCATCGTGCGCGGCTCGCCACGCATGTGCATGAGGATCAGCGGAAGCCTGCGCTTGCGCGCGACCTCGGCGATGCGCGGATCGTTGCGCAGCGCGGTGACGTCATTCAGGATTTCGGCTCCGGCATCGGCGGCCGCATCGGCCACTTCGAACTTGCTCGTGTCCACCGAGATTGGGATTTTGAGTTTTCCCTGAAGCTGCGCAAGAACCGGCAGGAGCCGCCAAAGCTCTTCCTGCGCCGAAATTCCTTCGGAGCCGGGACGCGTGGATTCGGCGCCGATGTCGATGATGTCGGCGCCCTGGCGCTCGATTTCGAACGCGCGCTCGACGGCTGCCTCCGTATCGAAATGAAGGCCGCCGTCGGAAAAACTGTCGAGCGTAACGTTCAGCACGCCCATCACGAGCGTGCGCACGCCCAGATCGAGGGTTCGCGAGGGCAGCTTCAGCCGAAATCGCTTTCGACGGAACATGAACGCGCTATTGAATCACGATTTTCCAAGTTGAAAAGGAGATTCCTGTGGGCACGACAACTCTAAGGAGTTGCGATCCCGGCGCCGCGAGCGCCGGCCGGACTAAGGACCAGCAGGAACGTAGTATGCGGCGCGGTGGGAGGCGGTGGCGCCCGGCTGGTCAGCAAGCTGCACGCGCAGGCGATGCCATCCGGCGCGCGCGGGTCCGGCCGAATCCGGCGAAGGATAGTAGCCGAGCGTATATTCCGCGCGAATTTTCTGCGCGATCTGGCGAAACGAGTCCGCCAGCGTGGGCGCTTCGCGCAGAAAGTACAGCTGGCCGCCGGCGCGGCGCACAAGTTCAGCAAGGTAGAGCGTATACGCGGGAATTTTCTGCTTGCTCGCTGCAGACGTTACCAGAGTTTCTCCCGCATGCAACGCGAGCCACGCAGCCGTCATGATTTTCGGCCGGTTTTCCGTGGAAACGGCAAACACCTGAATATCCTGTGCAGCGAGCAGGCGGGCGAGATCTTCGAACGTGAGCCTGTTGGGCGACGCGGGCGAAGGCACTTCGCTCGCGGGGTCGAGCGTGAGTCCGAGGCCGCTGTCCTGGCCGTCCGTAAGCAGCACGATTGCCTTGCGGCCCGTTCGGCCGGGAAACAGTTCGTGCGCCGTAAGATAAACCGCCTCGTAAATGTTCGAGCCGCCCGTGTCTTCGAAAAGCTCGCGCACATTCACGCGCGCGATGGCGCGGCGCATGAGTTCGCGAACATCGGTGAACGGGAGCTGCAAGTACGTGTGCGCGGAGAAATCGACGATGGCCGCCTGGTCAAGCGGCGCGAGCGCATCGACGAGCGCGTCCGCGGCGTTCTTGATTTCGTCCGAATCGCGCAAGACGCTGGGGCTCGCGTCGATCACGATCACCACGCTTGCGGGTTGCGTGGACGCATCGAAGTAGGCGATTTTCTGCTCCGCGCCGTCGTCGAACACGCGAAAGTCAGCGCGCGTGAGGCCGGGGGCCACGGTTCCGTCAGCGGTTGCGACGCTGCATGTGACAGAAACCATCTGCGTGGTGCTGCGGATAGCGGCGGGGGTTGGCGGCGCGTCGTCGGAAGGCCCCTCACCGGGTTTGCTTCGCGCTGTGGCCTTCAGCTCACCTGTGACGGGGTCGCGCTGCCAGATGATTCCGGAGTCGAGTTCGCGCGGCTTGGGGAGTTTTTGTTTCGCGGCGTCTTGCGCCGGGACGCAAAGCGGAGAACCGAAAATTGACAACGCAAGCAGAACAGCTATGGGCAAAGAACGCATGCGCAAGGCACTATGGCCCACTTTTCAATTCACGTGGGCGTCGAAAACGCCGGTTTCGATCAAGCCGCGGCGTTTGACTTGCACGAAGATGCGATAGACGCCCGGCTTCGGAAAACCGTAAGGAAACGAAACCTCCGCGGGCAGCGGGTCGTGCGCAGCCGACGGTATCGTCATGCCAGGCATCGCCATTCCCACCATCGAGTCCTTCGGCGGATTTTGACTCGCGCTGAGACTCGCATCCGCCAGAGTAAGCGCAGCCATCGGCACCGAACCATCCGGATGGACGTGCGCAAACACGCTGAAATCGGAGCTTACGAAGACCGCGTGCGCTGCCATTCCCATGTACGGCTCGAGATCGCTTGCGGGCTTTCCGCTCGGATCGTCGACGCGGAAGCGAAACCACAGCAGTTGGTTCGACGCGAGCGGAGCGGAGTCGCGTTCCCAAACCATGCGCGCGCCATCGGGAAGCGCTGCCACGAGATTGTCCTGGCCATTCTCGGTGAGCCCAGGCGCAGCTCGCTTCGGAATCGTCGCCCGTGAAGCTTTTCCCGGACACTTCCGGAATGTCGGCATCCGCAACCATCGTGTCCGGGAAACCGGACGCGCGCACAATGTCCGCGAAAATCTTGTAGTGCCCGGCGGCGATTGACGGCAGATTGTCGTCAAAAATTTGCACGGAGGTCTGGTCCGGATGCAGGTGGTAGAACCTGTCCATTTGCGGCGTGCGAATCAGGAAAAGATGCATCAGGTGGCCGTGATCGGGGATCAGCGCGGTCATCACCGTTTCTGGGCGGCGAATGTGCCAGTTGGATTCGCCGATGCGCAATTCCATTTTGTCGTCCGGGGTGAGCGACACCTGCAGTTTCGGCGGCTGATAAATCATGGTGCTCGCCTTGGCCGCTGCGGCGTCCGTCCACCACAATCTGCCGAGCGTGAGAATCCCGATCACACCGACAAGAGTGCCAAGCATTACCAGGCGCGCGCCGCGCTTCTGCCGCGGGCTCGGTTGTTCGCCGGGTTCGAGCTGAGCTTCGCGCCGGGCGGCGCCGATAATCGAAACGAAAGCGGCCACGAGCAAAATCATCAGCCCGAAGAGGAGCGCGCCAAGTTCTTTCTCCATCGGGAGCGTGTTGCGAGCGGCCGCGGGTACGGGCACTGCGACCGTGCCGGAACCCTGGTCGCCATCGGCTTCGATGCGAACCTGCCACGAGCCCGATTCCATCAGCCAGATTTTCCCTGCGAAGAATTGCGGGTCGCCGCTCGTCGGCTCAAGAACGTCGGGAGGAGGAGGGTATTTCGACCCGGCGCCGACAATGAACAGCGGAGTGACTTTGAGCTGGCGGATGCCTCGCTTGTCGCTGCGGACTTCAATCTCCGCAACGCCGGGAATCATCTGCGGCGTGCGGACCATCACCACCAGATGGTACGGACCGGCTTCGCCCTGAAAGTAGACGTTAGGGCTGCCAACGTGTGCGACGCAGGTGGAAGCGATCGCGACGGCGAAAAGCAGTGAGATGGTTCGGCGACGCAAGTCTTAGACCAACTCTCCGGCTGTAGGGAAATTCTCCGTGCCCTCAAGCCTTTCTCTGTGCCCTCTGTGGTTCAGCTTTTCGCTTCCGCGTGCGAGCTATCGCTGCAAGTGGACCAGTTTGTCTCCAAATTGCAGGCCGATTCGGCAGGACACGATGGCGAAAATCCACGCCAGTCCCAGTCCCAACAAGAACGCGCCTCGCGAGGCATCCGAATGCGAAAACTCCCAAGCGAGGTGGTACATCGACGGCGGAAACTGGTACGGGAAATAGTTCTGCCCGAAGAACGCATTGCGCGCCGAGGGCGAAATCATGAAGTTGGCCCACGGCCAGTGGACGACGAGCAGCACCGCGAGAAAAGCGCTCCCAGCAATGGCCGCCTGGAGCCAACGGTTGCGGTTCGCGAAACGGTTGAGCACGACGTCGAGAGCGATGGCTGGAAAAATCAGAAGCACCGGAAAGCCCATCGGCACCATGTGCGTGACGTTGGTGAAGACGGGGCCAAGCTTCGGCACGGCCGGAAACATGGGAAAAATCCAGAGTCCGGCGAGCATGAACGCCATGTAAATGGACGCGATGATCGTCGCGCCCCAACGCCGTCCGGAAGCGCGCGCGAATGCAACGAGCAGCAGCGGGGTCCCGAACGTCATCATCTTGTAGAAGATGGAACTGTGCATCGACGTCGGATCGCAATCTTCGCTGAGCAGAATCAGATGGAGGACGATCAGCAGCCCTGCAAGATAGAGGAAGAGCCGCCCCAGCTTCTTTTTCGCTTCGCCGCTCGAGCGATTCATCTGCGCCACGAGCACGAGCAGCGAACCGACGCCTACTCCGAGAATCCCCAGCCCCAGCACAACGTGCGGCGGACTCAAGATTTCCACATCGAGGCCGAACGAGTTGTGCCACCAGTTATCAAACGGAGCGGAAGTGAGCATCGTGGCGCCGCCCCACGCCGTCAGAAATGCGCCGAGCGGACCGTGGAAGCCCCAGACTCCCACGGAAGCGGCGCGAGCGGGCGCGTTGTGCGCGAACGTAGTGGAGAAAATCAGGTACGTGCACGTGATCGCCGCCAGAATGCCGCCGAAATGAATCGCGAGGTGCGCCGGCGTCCAAAACGTGTCGCGGCCGATCGTCTGGTGCCAGGAAATATCCCAGTACAGGCCGAATGTGATGGACGTAACCGCGATCACGCCCGCCAGCACGAACCATTGAACGCGGTCGACGGCGGGCGAAATTTCCGAGACAAAATCGCTTGCCGGCAGAGGCACTGCGAGTTCCAGGTTCGTCATCGAGCCTCCCTGCGCAGGGCCACAGTATAGCCGCTTTTGGCCGGAATGAATTCGTTGCCGCCGTCCAGGGAACGGCTAGCCCGAAAATGGGACTTCCTGCGGGAGCAAAGTGCCCCCGCCCGCTTAGTACCCCCGAAGTACCTTCCAAGCGGTACCGAGGAGCTATTTCCCGTTTCGGTCGCTGGAGCCAGAATCCAAAATTGGTTGCAGACTATCCTGGGAACTTAGCCTCAAGGGGGCCTTCATCCGTGGCGCTAAGAACGGCTAACTTACTGAGCAATCTAAGGTTACGCACAAAGCTCCTGCTTTCCTTGGTGCTCACTACCGCTTGCTTAAGCAGCGCGACCCTGCTCGTGGTGCGCTACTCAGGCCAGAAGCACGCGCGGCAGGAGGTTGCCGCCGAAGCCCACACCTCGCTGCTCGCTTTCGATGTGCTGCTGCATCAGCACCAGACAGTGTTGGCGCGAAAGGCGGACCTTCTCGCCACGAAGGCAGCAATGTCCGGGGATGCGGACAATACGAGCGCACTGCAAACCTCTGCCGACCCACTGGAGTCGGATGGAAGCGATCTTGTCGCGGTAGCGGATAGGTTCGACCAGGTCGAGGTCCTGCGCGCCAGCGAGGCGAGTTTTCCGGCGCCAGAAGCTCGGGAAATGCTCCGCCGGTCGCTTGCGAAAGGCTCAACGGCCGATTGGTGGTACGTCGGCGGGTCGCTTTATCAGGTGGCGCTGCAAAAGATCGGCGATGGATCCGGCACAATTATCGTAGGCCGTGAGATTGATTACCGTGCGGTCCACGACATGGGACGAATTTCGGCAGGCCAAGTCGTTTTGAGCTATGACCAAAATGTTGTCGCCAGCACGTTTCGCGCAATCGAGGAGCAAGAGGCTGGCAAAAAAATGCAGAATGCAGCGTCGGCTGGGCAAATCGAGATTGGGGACGAGCAATTCTTCGTCGAATCGCTGCAGTTGAGTAGTGGTCCGGGTCCGGTGGCGCGCTTAACCGTTCTGAGATCGTACAGCGAGGCCACTGCTTACCTTACGGAACTGAATCATCTGCTGCTTGCCCTGGGTCTTCTGGTGGTGTTCGCCGGTGCTGGATTTGTGTTCTTGATTTCGGACGCGTTTACGCGGCCGCTCGCAGCTCTTCTGGAAGGATTCCGTGCACTCGAGCGCGGCGATTATGCCTATCCGCTGCACGCCCACGGTGGCGATGAGGTAGCCCAAGCCACGCGCGCGTTCGACCGCATGCGCAACACACTGCGGAAAAATGAAGCGCAGAAACAAGAGCTCGAGGATCAACTTCGTCAATCGCAGAAGATGGACGCGCTCGGCCGGCTGGCGGGCGGCGTGGCTCACGACTTCAATAACCTGCTGACGGTGATCAAAGGCCACAGCGAATTGATTCTGGACCGAACGAACCCCGCGGATCCGGTTCTCCTAAGCGGCCAGCAGATTCGAAGGGCCGCCGACCGTGCCGCCACTCTCACGCGACAAATGCTTGCGTTCAGCCGCAGGCAGGCCTTGCAACCCAAGGTGCTGAACCTGAATGCCGTCGTCGATGACATCGGGAAGTTGCTGAAACGGCTGATACCCGAGGATATCGAGGTGGTCTTCCGGCCGGAGACATCGCTGGGTCGAGTGAAAGCGGACGCGAGCCAGCTCGAGCAAGTGCTTCTCAACCTGACCGTGAACGCACGGGACGCCATGCCAGGCGGCGGCCAGTTGACCATTGAAACCCACAACGTGACAGTCGATACAGAGGCCGCGCGCACTCGCCCGTCACTCGAGCCCGGCAAATACATCAAGCTCGTCGTGGCCGATACGGGAACTGGGATGGATCCCACAACAAAGGCTCATATCTTCGAACCGTTTTTCACCACGAAGGAGCCGGGCAAAGGAACGGGCCTGGGCCTTTCGACTGTGTATGGCGTCGTGAAGCAAACTGGCGGCTTCATATGGGTCGAGACCGAAGTTGGGGTCGGGAGCAAATTTGAAATTTACCTGCCGCGCGTGGACGAGAAACTCGAAGACGAAGTGGTCATGCCGAGATTTCCTGTTCCAAAAGCCAAACTGCGAACAGTGCTGCTCGCGGAAGACGAGTCCGAGGTACGCGCCCTGGCTCGCGAATTTCTGACGTCGGCGGGTTACCGCGTGTTGTTAGCCGAGGACGGCCTGCGGGCGATGCAGATCGCCGAGCACGACAACTCCATCGATATCCTGGTGACCGACGTCGTGATGCCACGAATGCGCGGGCCGGAACTCGCCCGGAGAATGAAACGCCTGAACCCCGAATTGAAGGTCGTGTACGTCTCCGGATATCTGGAACCCAACGAAATCGACGGCGATTTGCTAAGTGAAGCTTCCTTCCTGAACAAACCGTTTTCGCGCGAGATGCTGGTGAATCAGGTTGGGGAAGCTCTGCGCAAACCGGTGCCAGTCAAGGTGCCTGCCTAAAACGCTGCGAGCCAGGCGCTCTGCGCACCGCAAACGCTTCGATTTCCTCCATCCTTCCCAAAGGAGGGTTGGCGCACGTTGCTTGTTACGAGCGGCTTATGAACACCCCACAAGATCGATACGAAGTTATCGAAACGCTCGGCGTGGGCGCCACCAGCCGCGTCGATAAAGCCCGCGACACGCTTATTGGACGTACCGTCGCGCTGAAAACCTTTCTTCAAGGTTTTGGTTCCCGCGATCTTCAGCAACAATTTCTCCGCGAAGCGCAAATCATCGGCGGCCTCTCACACCCCAACATTGTGGCCCTCTACGATGTCGGCACGAACAAAGACGGCGCGCCTTATTTGGTCATGGAATACGTTGAAGGAAAGACGCTGGAATCCGTTTTCGACGCAGGCCCTCTGCCTCTTCCTCGCGTCGCGGCGTGGGCGGGCGATCTCGCCACCGCACTCGGCCGAGCCCATGGCGCAAAGATCATTCATGGGGACGTGAAACCCGCCAATATTCTGGTGACTCTCGATCATCAAGTAAAGCTCGGCGACTTCGGCATCGCGCGCTTTGGAACGCAAGACTCCGGCAGCGGAAATCTGATGGGAACTCCCGCCTATTTGTCGCCTGAGCAGATTCTCGGCAATGTGCAAGACAGTCGTTCGGACCTTTTCTCTCTGGGTATCGTCCTTTACCAGATGTCAACCGGCATTCGGCCTTTCGATGGAGATTCCGCGGTCGCCGTCTGCGCGCAAATCATTTCCAACACGCCGCCGCCACCTTCTCATCAGAATCCTTCGCTGCCTCCTGCCTTTGACCATATCGTCATGCGCTGTCTCTCTAAGAACCCCGCAGATCGATACTCCACCGCCGAAGCCCTGGCCGCCTCTGTCTACCCCTTCGCCCGAAACAGCAAGACTGAACCGCCACGGTCCAACTCTGCCGCAAGTCAGCGCGCCAAGATCTCTTGGTGGAGTCGTCCTCTTCGGAACAAAGACATGTGGACAGTCGCCTCCGCTCTGCTCCTTCTCATTTCCGTCGTGTCGATTGCGCCCGCCCTCCGCAAACACTTAATGCCCACCGTGACCGCCTCTGCGCCTATGGTCCATCCCTCCACCGTCACCCCGACGAACAGCGCTCCGCCTGAATCGGTCTCACCTTCAATGATCGCAGTTGTGGACTCGCCCGTAACAGACTCTTCATCTTCCTCAACAAAACCTGAATCGCCGCTTCCAGGCGTGTCCACGCCGTCCGCCTCGAAAACTTCCCGACGGGCAAAATCTGAAGCGACTCGGCAGCAAGCTTCTACCTTGCCCACTGGGCCAACGCTCGATGCGTCTCTTGAACAGCCTCCCGACGCAGCTCAAGCCTCTCATCCCAAGGAATCCGGTTCTCTTCGTATCGAGATCGTCTCCGCCGTCGCGGAGGAAACCCTCGCCGTCTACGCCGGTGAGGATGTTCTGATGTCTACCCGGCTCGACTCGGCCCATCTGGGCGAACCGCTCCATTTTGACTGCCCTCTCTCCCCGGGCGTCCATCCCCTACGCGTCGCCCTGTACCGCGCCGACGAGAGCCTGCACATGCAAAAAGAAGGCATCGCGGAGATTGTCTCCGACGGCTCGAACACCCTCGACATTCACGTCAACCGCCGTTCGAAACTTCTCATTCGCAAGGAAGCTGTGCTGGAAGTTAACTGGCCAAACCCGCATTCTGCTCAATACACCTCTCCCCTCGCCCTCGCCTCCACTTCGTCAAAATGATTTCAGGTTGGAATATCAGATACTAGCTTCTTGTTTGGCGCTTACGTCTGCTCACTCAGAACGTGTCTCTCCGAAGCCTGAACGCCGCCGCGCGGCCACCTTCCCGTTTCGCCTTGCAGAATGGATCAAGCTCTCATCAGGTTCGCTCCCCGACGTACCAGGGCGCGCTCACCGTAAAGATCCGTTCATTGCCGCGAGCGAGCAGCACCCATTCCAGAAGCCGGCCCCGCTGGTTGTGGAGGAAGTATTCATACCATTTGTCTTCCACAATCTCGGGGATCACCACGATGATGTTGCGATGGGGATGCTTTTTCGAAAGGTCGAGAACGAACTGCACGATGGGAATGATGACGAAGCGGTAAGGCGAAGGCAGCAGGTGCAGCTTGGGCGGCTCCTTGCCCGCTGCGCGGAAGGGTTTTTCGACGTAGCGCTTCCAGTCCTCTTGAAGCAATTCGGAGTGCTCGGTTGGGTCTACGTGCAGGGCGATCACTTCGGGTGAAAGCCGGGCGGCAAATTCAATTCCCTGGCGGGTGACGTTGCTCCAGCGGTCGATGGCGATGACGGCGATCGGAGGCTTGCTGAGGCTCGCCGTGTCGACAGGAATCATGCACGTCGTGAGGACTTTTACGGCGTGGTAGTGGCGGCGAACGACGGTGAAGAGCAAAATCGTGAGCGGAATGAACAGCAGCGTAATCCAGGCGCCCTGAGCGAATTTCGCCACCAGCACGACGATGACGGTGATGCCGGTGACGAACGCGCCCAACCCGTTGACCAGTGCGCTCTTCAGCCAATGCGGACCGCGATGCTTATACCAGTGCACCACCATGCCGGCTTGCGAAAGCGTGAACGCCAGAAAAGCGCCGACGGCATACAGCGGGATCAGCCGATCGGTGACGCCGCCGAAAAGAATGAGCAGCCCGCCGGAAAGTACCGCCAGCACAACGATGCCGTAGGTATAGACGAGCCGCCGCCCGCGGTATCCGAAGACGTGCGGCAGGTAGTTGTTCTGCGCGATGGCGCGGCAAAGGCGCGGAAAATCGGCGAAAGCGGTGTTGGCGGAGAGCGACAGAACGGCAAGAATTGACGCGATGGTCAGGTAGTAGAAAAAGCCCTTGCCGAACACGGCGGCAATGAGCATCGAGAGAAGGCTCTGATAGCCGGGCAGGCCTGGATCAGTTGCAGCGATGCCGTAAGCGTTCACGAGATAGGAAATTCCCGCCAGCAGCACCGCCAGGAGAGCAATAATCACGGTGAGAGTGCGCTGAGCGTTTTTCACGGCCGGCTCGCGGAAGGCCTTCACTCCGTTGCTGACGGCTTCGACGCCGGTCAACGCCGTGCAGCCGCTGGCAAAAGCTTTCAGCAGCAGCCAGTAACTGACGGCTTGGAGCATGGGCGGCGGAGGGGGCAGCGGAGTTACCGGCGTTGGATGCCCGCCGCTGAGGAACGCACGAAAAACGCCTACACCGATGGTAATCAGAAGCGTGCCGACAAACAAATACGTGGGGACCGCGAACGCCATGCCGGCGTCGCGCACGCCGCGAAGATTGAAGATCGTGATGACGATCAGAATGCCCACGCAGAGAGCCACCGTATGCGGCAGCAACGACGGAATGGCCGAAATCAGCGCGCCCACTCCCGCGGAAATACCCACGGCGGCCGTGAGGATGTAGTCGGCAAGAAGCGCAGCCGCGGCGAGCAGGCTCGCACTCGCGCCAAGGTTGAAGCGCGCCACGGTATAGGAGCCGCCGCCGGAGGGATAGGCAGCGATGGTCTGGCGATAGGAGAAGTACACGATCACGAGCAGCGTGATGATGGCGGCGCTGATCGGAATCAGATAGCGAACGCCGAGAAGGCCCAGCGGAATCAGAAGGCTGAGCGCCGCTTCCGGGCCGTACGCGGCCGAGCTAAGCGCGTCGAGACCAAAGATCGGGATGCCTTGCGCGGCGCCGATCTGCTCGCCGCGTTCGTCACTGGTCTTGATCGGCTTACCGACCAGGAGGTCAAGTATGTTCATGAGCGATTCACGTCCTTGCGCTGGGGCATGAGATCGTATTACCTGCACTTCCTATGTGCCGAGCCGCCGAAACAAACGTAAGATAACATCTGTGGAACCTGGAATCACGGTGACGTTTTTGAAGTCAAAAACGAAATTTCGGCTGATGATGTTGGCGCTGTTCTTGCTGCCAGTCCCCGCACTTCCCATCAGCGGACAGGATCTCGTCGAGCAGGAACTGCGCATTCCGGCGCACGGAGCTGGAAAGAAGGGGCTCGAGGCTGTAATGGTTCGCCCCAATGAGCCGGGGCCTCACCCGCTCGCCTTGGTGAATCACGGCGCTCCAAGGGCAGGCAGCGATCGCCGGAAGATGACGCCGGCGGAGATGTTGCCGCAGGCCAGAGAGTTTGCTCGCCGCGGCTGGACCACCGTAATCGTCATGCGCCGCGGATATGGAGATTCGGGCGGCGATTTCGCCGAGGATGCCCGCGCATGCGGCCGCAACCCGGATTACTACGGGTCCGGTGTCGAGTCGGCGAATGACTTGCGTGAGGCGATCGCGTACCTTTCCAAGCTTCCTGAAGTCGACCCTGCTCGCATCATTAGCATAGGACGTTCTGCCGGTGGATTTGCCACCGTTGCGCTCACCGCAAAACCCCCAGCGGGCCTGGTGGCCGGGATTAGCTTCGCCGGTGGCCGAGGTTCTCCGGCGGCAGACGAGGTGTGCAACGCACCCGATCTGATCAACGCATTCCGTAAGTTCGGGAAAACGTCGCGCGTACCGATGCTTTGGGTCTACGCGCAAAACGATCACTTCTTTTCTCCGCAGATAGCCGCGGAATTCTACAAGGCGTTCACGGTCGCGGGGGGAACGGCTCAGTTTGTAAACGCGGGTCCGTTCGGCGCGGACGGCCACCATTTGTTTTCTCAGGCCGGAATCCCCATTTGGACGCCGATGGTCGATGCTTTCCTGCAGAGCCAAAACCTCGTTTTGCGACCATCATCTGCGGACAATTCGCCGCCAGTCCCGTAGCCCTAACCGGCGTGCAGCGTCGGCTGCTGGCTCACGGCGTCGCCGTCGCCTTTTTTCAATCCGCGGAAAACGATCGTGGAGAGGACGGTCATTCCGCCCAGAACAAAAAATGCTCGATGGACGCTGTGAATGAATTGCGCGGCGTTGGAGGTATGGCGGTCGGGAATGAAAAACGCAGTCACCAGCGATGCCGTAGCCACACCAAAACTGATGGCCATCTGCTGCGCCGTGGCCGCGATCGAACTCGCGCCGCTCGCTTGTTCCTCGGTGACGTCCGCGTAGGCCAGCGTGTTCACGCTGGTATATTGCAGCGACGTGAAGAACCCGTAGAAGAACAATTCACCCACGATCAGCCACACCGGCGTGCCTTTTCCGATGGTGGCGAAAAGAAAAACCTGCAGGCCCATCAGCAGCGTGTTCGACACCAGGACGGCGCGATAGCCGAAGCGCGCCAAAATTCCCGGCATCGCCACCTTCAGGCTCATGGCGGCAATCGCCTGAGGCATCGTCAGCAGGCCGGATTGAATCGGCGTGTACCCCAGGCCAACCTGATACAGCAGCGGAAACAGAAACGGAATGCCGCCGATGCCCAGGCGGGTGACGAAGCTGCCGACGACTGCCACGCGGAACGTGCGAATCCGAAATAGCGCCAGACGCAGCAGTGAGTGCGCGATCCTCGACGAATGAAATCCATAACCCGCCAGCAGAATGATGGAAAGCGCCAGAAGCCCCACGACTTCGGCCGCGCTCAGCGTATGTTCGCCAAACACTTCCAGCACATATGAAAGAAGTCCTACGCCCGATCCGAAAAGAATCAGCCCCGTCACATCGAGACGATCGGTATGCTCCCGGTAATCGGGTAGATGCATGTAGACCATCAGCAAGCCCGCGAGGCCGATCGGAATGTTCACGAAAAAAATCAGCCTCCAATGGAGGTATCCGACGATCAGGCCGCCGGCGATCGGTCCCAGCATGGGGCCAATCAATGCCGGGATGGCGACGAAGCTCATCGCGCGAATCAGCTCGGACTTGGCGAACGTCCGCACGATCGTCAGCCGCCCGACGGGCACCATCATCGATCCGCCCAAGCCCTGCAAGAGGCGGCACGCCACGAGTGCGTGGATGTCGGTCGATATACCGCACAGAAATGACCCCAGCGTGAAGATCCCAATCGCGGAGGCGAACACCCGGCGCGTTCCGAACCGGTCCGCCATCCAGCCGCTGATTGGAATGAACACCGCAAGGCTCAGCGTGTAGCTTGCCAGCACCGACTTCATGCTCAGCGGCGCAACGTGGAGCGCCGCCGCGATTGTCGGCACCGCGGTATTTAGAATCGTCGTGTCGAGCGATTCCATGAAAAATGCCACCGCCACCAGCCATGGCAGCAGCCGTTTGCTTGATGCGGCCAGCGGTGGTGGCTCAGGGGGAATTCCGGTCGGAGGAAGTGGGCTTGCACTCGGGGGGCTCGGCTGCATCGGCCCTACATCATCGCGCCAATCAATCGTCTTTTCGCGAGAAATTTACCGGCAGGACTTTCGTCATTGCGACGTGGGGTCAATGCGACGGAAGCGGCTTGCGAGGAACTCTTTCGTCACGCACGGCGAGACCGTAGACGACGGACGCCGCTACGGCAGCGGACTGTTTCAGGTCGTCTTCCAGGACGTGATCGTAAGTATCCATGTTCGTGTGCGGCGCGCGGGTATTCTGGCCTTCCATGTAGTCCCGAATCCACTGGAAACCCGGCAGGCCGATTTCATCGAACGACATGTGGTCCGTCGCGCCGACGCCGGCGATCGAAAGCGTGGAAGCGCCGAGGTCTTTGAATGGCGAGAGCAAAGCGCGAAAAATTGGCCTGGCGGCTTCGTTGCCCTGCAAGAAAATCCCGCGGATGCGGCCGGTGCCGTAGTCGAAATTGAAGTACGCGTCGAACTTCTCGTATTCGGGCTTGAACTCGAACTGCGCCCGGCCCGGCTGGCCATCCGGCGCGTCGATTTTCCGGCCCAAGTGAGCCGCTACATAAGCACGCGAGCCGCGAGAGCCTTGCTCTTCCGCGCTCCAAAGGCCGATACGAATCGTGCGCCGCGGCTTCATACCAAGCGACTGCAGGATGCGGATAACTTCGAGGGCCGTGGCGGCGCCTGCGGCGTTGTCGGTGGCGCCGGTTCCGGCGTGCCAGGAATCGATGCAGCCGCCGATCATCACGACTTCATCTTTCAGGTCCGTTTTCAGGTCCGAGCCGGGGATTTCCGCGATCACGTTGTAGCTCATGGGATCGTCGTCGTAAAAACGCACGGCGATGTTCACTTCCAGTTCCACCGGGATCCCGCGCGCCGCAAGACGGACCATTCGGTTGTACTGCTCGGCCGAGACAACGGCCTGCGGCGTCACTACCGGCTTGGTGATGTCCCAGGCTTGCACGCGTTTCTCGAAGGGCACGTCAGGCGGATACGGAACGGTGGCAGCCGTGACGTAAACGGTTCCTCCATCGCGAAACCCGGGCTGCAATACAACGGCGGCGCCTTCACTTTGGATCAGTTGCCATTTGCGGTAGTCGAGTTCCGCGGTCGCACGCTGCTCTGGTGTGAATTGAAACGGTCGAGGCTCGCCGGCGGGCTCGGCGTTGGCGAGGCTGAGCAACTCTTCGTCCGTTTGCCGGTGCGCGGGCGGATCGAAAAGCGGATCCACATGCCGCGCTGGGGAGAAGAGGACGATTTTGCCTTTCAGGTTGCCCTTATATTTGTCCAGGTCGGCTGTGGTCTTCACGTCGAGAAAAACCGGCTCGCCCCGGATCGTGCCGTTCGTGCTGGGGCTCCAGGCCTTCGGGTAAGCAATGAGAGGACTAAAGCCAGGCGCGAGCATGTTGGCGGTGAAGCCTTCCATCGACCAGCCGCGGCCAAAAGGACCCCACGCCTCGAGGTGCGCGTTAGGAAGGCCCCACTCGCGAAGTTTGTCCCGGGCATATTCTTCGGCCCTCTTGAGGTTGGGCGAGCCGGTCAAACGCGGACCGGTAACATCGGTGAGGTATCCGACGAGGTCCATGATTTGGGAGTGGTTCAAAGCAGCGTCGCGAATGCGGTTAGTGGCATCGAGGTCTGGTTTCTCCTGCGAGAACGCGACGCCGGCCGCTAAGAGAAGAGTCGCGCACAAAAGCATGGCGAGAATCGGGATGTGGCGGAGCGAAGGATGATGTGCGTGCGCCGATTTTGACATTGCGGAAGCTCCTACAGAAAGGACGCTATCGTGGTCGGCACTGTTAACACGCGTGCTCTGCTTTGTTTGCGATTCGCGTGACCATGCGCCGCGAAGGGCCCGATCTTCGCGGAAGAAGTCTACGAACTGCTGCCGCCGAAGATTCTCTTAACCTTTGCCCAGAAACCCGGCTTCTTTTGCGCTGGCGCAGGGGCAACCTGCGGCTGCGAGTTGGCGGCGCTCGCCGCGGGCCGCGCCGGTTCCGCGGACTTCGGCGCATCCACATGGCCGGAAAATTCCCATTGCGGCTCGACGTGCACCGTGCGGATAAGCAAAATCATGTCGGGACTCGGGTCGGGCGGCGGATTAGGCGAAGACGCCGAAAACCTCAGCGGCGGCATCACGATTTTGTATTCGGGAATCGCCTCCACGGGCGGCGCGGGAGGAACGGGCTTCGCCGGCGGCGGGATCGGACGCACCTCGTTCGCATACGCCAGGACGCTGTACTCCACACTTGATTTGGGCGCAGGCGGATCGGCCTTGGCGGCATCCGTCGCGGCGGGAGCGGGCGGCGGCTCCACATGAGCCGGGGCGGTCAGCCCGAGCGACGGCTCCGGCGACGGTGTAATCACCTGCGTCTGCATCGTCAAGCACTGGCAGCTTCCCGCCGCGCCTGCCACCGGCACAAGCTTTCCTTGAGCGAGCGAGAACTCACCCGCCTGCGGGACCACGAGTTTTTCGCCGGTAAACTGATTCTCGAGCAGCAGCGCGCCGCTCGCCGCCGTCACGCAAAGCGAGTCGTCGAGATCGAGACCGGCGGTGACGTCTCGCTCCGCGCCATGGATGTCAATCGGCGTGGCGATGATCGTGGGCGTGAAGATGCGCAGGTCGGCCGACGACGGAAGCTGGACGCGCACGCGCCCGAAGTTGAGCGCGAGAGTGATCCCGCTGCCTGCCTGCAACAACGTCAGCTTGGCAGGGCCGCAGATGTCCACCTCGCCGCCGGATATTAGCGTGAGGTGCGCCTGCCCGGAGTGCACCGTCACAAGGCTGCCGTTCGAGACGTCCGCGCCGGATTCGGCGCTCGAGATGGTGTCCGAGCCGGCCGCGACGGTCTCAACGGAGGCGTCGTTTCCCTGAATGTGTCCGACGATTTTCTGCGCCGTGTCGGCTCGCGCGACGGAGCAGCAGAAGGTTAACGAGCAGACAACCAGCCACGCCGCCACAGCAGTTGCTTGGCGCAACCACACGCGTAGTAGCGAATACGAATCTCTCGCGCCAGCATGGCGCCCGAATTCGGGGCCGAGGCTCATGGGGATTCCTATACTATACCCCAGTGGTGACCACTGGAGAGGACAACACGGCGAAACCCTCCCCCGACGGGCCGGCCGCGCCACCCACCGGGGACCCACGTGCGGCAACAGCCAAAACTCTGTCCGGAATCATGATGCCAGAGCTTTCGCGCTGGCGCCGGATGCAGATTCCGGTCATCGCATGGTTCGTGTATTGGGCGATACGTCTGCTGGGGCCGACTCTTCGGTATGAAGTGATCGGTGTTCACAACGCCTTGCAAATCCGCGAAGGAGGCGCGGTGGGTATCGGCGCGTTCTGGCACCGTTGCATCTTCCCCGCTGTGTGGATCTGGCGAAAGCGCGGCATCGTGGTGTTGAACACGGTGAATTTCGACGGGCAATGGACGCGTCGCGTGATCGAGCGCCTGGGCTTCGGCACAGCCCAGGGCAGCTCAAGTCGAGGCGGCGTCGAGGGCCTGGCGGAAATGGCGAAGCAGCTTGAAGAAGGACACCACGTCGCGTTCACAATCGACGGCCCACGCGGTCCGCGCTACGTGGCGAAACCGGGCCCCGTAATTCTGGCGCGGCGATCGGGAGCGCCGATTTCCGTTTTCCACATCGGCGTCCAGCGCGGCTACACCTTCAAGCGGTCGTGGGACCTCTTCCAGTTGCCGTTTCCGTTTTCGCGGACGGTGATGTTCTGCGCGCCGCCCATTCGCGTCCCCACAGACGCCGACGGCGACACCATGAAGCAGAAACAAGCGGAGATGCAGGCCGCGCTCGAACGCGTGCGCGATCTGGCAGAATCGTGGTTCAAGCTCACCGAAAGGGAGCAAGACAAGTTGCGCGAAGACTGGCGCGAAAAGCCCTCCGACTGAATGCGCTGTGCCGAGCCTGATCGAATTGTGATTGAGTGATGGACGGCTGGTCACCTTCCTTCCGAGCTGTGGGCCGATGAACTGCATGTGCAGATAGTTCCGATTAGAAATGGATCTCGTGATGATAAGACTGGATTTAGCTGCGTTTCTATTATTCGGGTGTACCGATTAGGAATTGAATTGGGAGAGCGTTTGGTGGGTGCCACGCCGCGTGGCGAGTGGCAGGAGAATTTGAAAGAGTGTGATTTTGTAGCGATTGATTTCTGGGAAGTGGTTGAGAGCGCGAGGACTTGCAGCGCTTTCTGTTGAGGAAGTGTAGCGATTGATTTCATCCCTCGCCTCCCCTGTCGGTCTGTCGTCGAGACCGAAAAACAACAAACGCTAGCATGAATGCGCCGAGTAAACAATTCGTAATTGTACGGAAATAGTATTCATAGGACTGGCTGGGAAAAAGAATCCGGAGATTTGTCCCGGCCGGAGGATTCAGGCGCGACTTGAGGCGAGTATTTTGGCTTGCGCGATAAGGGCCGCTCATGAAGGGGAATGAAACACACGCACCCTGGTACGAATCCCAAACACGTACTGGGAAGGGAGGGCGAGGCGTTCAGACTTGTAAGCTTATCTGTTACGCTAACTCCACCATGAACAGCGAAAACGATATTCCCAGCCAACCCGAGATAGCCTTGGACAGTGGTCCAAAAATCCAAGCTCCCGAGCCCACTGCCGAGCCTATTAAGCGCCCAGAAGCACTCCAGCCCCCCAATGAATTCCAAGATGTAGAGAGAGAATTGGGTGGCTACGAGCGGTCTACGCTTAGGTGGACAAGGATAGTCGTCGGCATCAACTTTCTTACCTGTCTTTTCATAGCGCTCCAGTGGCATGAAATGAAATCCGGCTCCGCCGATACCCATACGCTCGCCGAGGCTGCCAAAGAAGCGTCTACGACTGCCACCAATACTTTCAAACTTACGTTTCGGCCGCGAGTAAAGTTTGTTTCTTTCAGTCCAAACATAGAACAGAAAAACGGGAAGCCGCACGTTAACTTCGATGAATACGGCAGGCTGACCTTTCACATAGATGTGCCGAACATGGGACCGTTTGATGCAACAAATGTTAGGTTCTGCCGTTACGAGTCGGTCGGAAACAGGAGTCAAGCCGCTCCCGGTCGATGTGAAGAATTGTTGGGGGAACCAAAAACGATTCGTCCTCAAAAGGAAATCGTAGCGACCGATTTCATCGTGCCGGGGCAACTCGTTCTCACGCGAACCCAATTGAAACAGCTTAAGCTCGGTACGCTGTGGGACACCATTTCGATACTCATAACCTACCAAGACGAATTCGGAAAGGACATCCATCACGCAGAATTCTGTCGGTTGTTTAATCTTAAAGACGGTAACGAAATTTGTCCTTGGCCAGTGCAAAACGACTGATGCGGAAGCATGCGTACAGAGCAGCAGAAAGCCGGGAATCTGGATTAGGACACTACCCGGCAGGCGGGCCGGTTCCCTAGCACACGCGGAGCAAGTGCGGTGACTAAAACTCATGCGCGACGTTCAGAACCTACGCTCATTGAAGCGTTGGAAAAGCTTCCGCTGTTCGACGACTTGTTTCTACGGATGCAAGCGTTCAGTTTGAGCTTGCTCAATCAGTGGCTAAACGAGCTAGAAGCCGAACTTGTAGCTGAGCTCATTAAAGCCGAACGGACGCCCCCGGATACGATGTTTGTCTCGGCAATCGGACAGCTCTGGGTGTTTGGCATTTACGAATTACTTCGAACTTGGCGTCAGCGCGCGAACGACTTAGTGGATTTTGCGTCCAGAGTCAGAGTCGCGACGGGCCCGGCGCGTCGCAAACTGATGGACGATAAGAAGCGAGCACTGCGCCAGCCGGGGGCTGATCGGTTGGGCTCCGATATGCGATGGTCGCAATTTCGCAAAGTAATCAGGTCGCCTCGTTTCGCGGACCGACTGGCGAGGGCCGTAGACAGCTTCGAGTACACGTTCAAACGCCTTGAAGCTCTTCGAGTGGCCCTCGCGAAGCACGAAATGCCGAAAGCGAAAGGCGTTCCTGCGACCTTTCCAGGATATGCGCGCATCGATACCGTAACTGGATCGATTCGGTGGCAGACATCACTTATGGGAAATGAAGTTGATGTGCTTACGCGACGAGCAATCGCAGACGATTGCATCGCGATTGCGCGCGCACCCAAGCGGCCGATTTTCTCGCGCTCGCTGCAGCAGAAATTGCAACGGATTTCAAAAGCAGATTGGTTTGCTTGGGGCGTTCACCGTATCGTAGTGACCCTCAAAGATGGGACGGAGCGCGGGGATGTCTTTGTCGCGTGGTACAAAGAGATCGTGGGCGTTGGCGGGCGCAACGGCATACCATTCAAAATTGAAGATGTTGTTAGTGTACGTCTGCAAAAATGACCGCACCTCCGAATCCAAACAGCCCGCCCGAAAACCTGGGTCACAAAGACACGCTGACCCAATGTCCCCTCTGTAGTGCGTCTGGTCCGCTGTGCGAGAGCCATGTCATTCCGCACTTCGTCATCGAATGGCTCCGCGCAACGTCGGCTACCGGTTACATTCGCTGTGGCGATGCGCCAAACCTACGAGTGCAGGACGGGTTCAAGGAGCGCTTACTTTGCCCAAAATGCGAAGGAATGCTGGGCGCTTGGGAAAGAGAAACTGCAGAGCGATTGTTCAAGCCTTACCACAGCGATGATGAGGCCGTGCTGCGCTACGAGGGATGGTTTGCACAGTTTTGCGCCTCATTATGTTGGCGTGTTCTATTCATACTAAGGAGAATGGGGCTCGACGATCTCTCAGAAGCGCAGCTGACTCTGGTTTCGCGAGCACTAGACTTCTGGAGGGACTTCATGTTTGGGCGGAGGCAACATCCTGGGGAGTTTGAACTCCACGTACTTCCACTTTCCAGCATTGAGACTATGAAAGGGTTCGACAACGTACCCTCAAACATGAACCGTTACTTTGCGCGCGAGGTTGAGATCGACATCGGGTCGACGTCGGAATCTGTCTTTGTTCAAGCGAAACTGTGCAAGCTGATGGTTTTTGGATTTGTGCAGATGCCATACAGTCGTGAGTGGAAAGGCACGCGCGTACGTATGCGTCGAGGAACCATTGGGGGACCTCGGACCTACTATGTTCCGAGAAGCCTGGCCGATTACATGGTTGATCGGGCGACGGTCGTTCGAGACGTTCAGGCTGCTATGTCTGATCGACAGAGAGAAAAGATTATCTCTGAAGTGCAGGCCGATCCGGAACGAGCGAGACAATCGGGTACATTTGAGGCCATGTCGCAAGACGTCAAGCTTTTCGGACCAGCGGCGTTCAGGCAGCCTAAGTCGCGGGAGTAGTTGGGCCTACCATCTGAGGGAATCTGGACTGAGAGTAGCGGACTGGCGCGAACGTCGAGAGGCGAAGATTATTGGCTTGCGCGAGAAGGGCGGCGCGAGGAACGTCGCGCCGAAGGTGCGCGGGCTGAGGCCGCGCGTGATGTCGGACCTGAAGGTCCGACCTCCTAAAAGACACGCACCCTTTCTCATTGGGTTGTCACTTGGGGCGATACGCCGACCCGCGATGAAATGGGACGGGGGTGGTCTGGAATGATTGTGTCGCCCGCTTCGCGGGCTAGGGCATACCGGTAAGAGGTCCCACGGCTTACGCCGTGGGCTATCGTATGCCGCCCCCTTCGGGGGCTGACACGAACGTGAAGGAGCCAGGCCTCGGACGCAATGCCCTCCCTCAGAGACCGGAGCGAGACGCGCGGCGCTTTTGCGCAGACATGGTGAAGGTTCGCAACCACGTCGACGGCACGAAGGACCGGCAGCCTTGGGCGAATCGCGTGGCTGAAGATTCAATCGTCCCTACGGGACTTTGGGTCTTTGTATGCGGTTTACCCGGCACTTCGCTTTGCTGCGTGCCGGGCTAAGTACAATCGCCGCTCCGCGGCTACGGGTGCCGCAAATGTTAGCGTTGTGGGGCCTTTCGCGAAGTCATAACGAAGTGCAGTTCGCAATGAGGTCGATGACGCGAAGGATCTGCGACCTGCCCCAGGGCTAAAGCCCGCTTCGGCTCGAGCTTTGTTCCCGGGCCTGAAGGCCCGGGCCTCCACCCCGTCCAATCAGCCTTGGACGAGGAATTCCTCTGGAATGATTGTGTCGCCCGCTTCGCGGGCTAGGGCATACCGGTAATCTGAGTCCCACGGCTTACGCCGTGGGCTATCGTATGCCGCCCCCTTCGGGGGCTGACGCGAACGTGAAGGAGCCAGGCCTCGGACGCAGTGCCTCCCTCAGAGACCCGAGCGAGACGCGCGGCGACAGGAGAGTAGCGGAGCAGCGCGCGAACGTCGAGAGGCAAAGATTGTTGGCTCGCGCGACAAGGGCGGCGCGAGAAGCGGCGTGACGGCAGTCGGCCAGCTTCTGCCGAGGGGTAGGGTTAGCCTTCGCCGAGCTTCACGGGCACGTTCATTTTTTTGCCGTCGCGAATGATCGTGAGCGAGATCGTGTCGCCGGGGCGCGCGCGATTCAGCAGCAAGTTCAAGTCGGACTGGCTGTTCACCGGCTCACCGTTGATTGCGGTGATCACGTCGCCGCCAATTCTCAGGTCGCGCAGGCCTGCCAACACAGAGCGATTCCCGCCGCGAATTCCCGCTTGCGCCGCCGGGCCGCCGGAAACGACGCGCTCGACCAACACTCCCTGTTGAACCGGCAGATTCAAAGCGCCCGCAAGATCGGGCCAGAGCGTGCGTCCCTCGGCGCCAATCGTCGCGCGCCGCACGTGGCCTCGTGAAATCAGATCCTCCGCGACGCGCTTCGCAGTGTTGATCGGAATCGCAAAGCCGATGCCGGCCGTGGTGCCCGTGGGCGCGTAAATCGCGCTATTGATGCCGATCACTTCGCCATGCGAATTCAGGAGCGGCCCTCCGGAGTTTCCGCGATTGATGGATGCGTCCGTTTGAATGGCCTCGTCGATGAACGTGTTCTCGCCGGTTTGCACGGTGCGCCCCAGCGAACTCACCACTCCCGTCGTGAGCGTGCTTTGAAATCCGAACGGATTGCCGATCGCCAGCACGCGCTGCCCCACCAGCAATCCTCGCGAATCACCCAGCGGAAGCGGCGTCAGCTTGTGGCCGTTCGGATCGATCTTGATTAGCGCGATGTCGTTCAGGGTGTCGGCGCCAATAAACTTCGCTTTGTACTTGGTGTGATCGCCGAACGCGACCTCGATCGTCTGCGCGCCCTCGATCACGTGATTGTTCGTCAGCACGTGGCCGTCCGTATCGATCAGGAATCCGGAGCCCGCGCCCTCCACCGGCACAGGATTGAAGAAGAAATCGTACTCGACGGTTTTCGTCAGGATGTTCGCCACCGACGGCGACGCCTGCTTGTAGATGCGGACATTCTCCGTCTCTGTGGGATCGAGAGCCACCTCGCTCGCCGCCGCGGGAGCAGCAGCAGGAACCGCGCTCACCGAAGCAGGCTCATGCTGGCCGTAGCGAGAGCCGGCCCAATACGCTCCCAGTCCGATAATCGCGCCGATAGCGAGCAGCCGAAACGCTCGGCGCCCTGGTTCGTCAGGCATCATAGCCATTGCGGTGAACCCCTCCTGCGGAACGCAACGTGGCGCCGCAGCAGCACAAACTCCCTGCTTGGAATACGCGGCCGCCTCAGGAAATGTTTCCGCCCGGAGCGGCCAACTGTTTCAGTTTTTCGAGCAGCGCATCCACCTGCCGCTCGGTTTCTTCGATGGATTTCGAGCAGTCGATCACTTCATCGGCCTTCTTGCGCTTTTCGTCGATCGGCATCTGCGCGCCGATGCGCGCCTGCGCTTCTCCGCGGGAGTAACCGCGCAACTCCAGGCGCTCCATTTGCTGCTCCGGACGGCACCAGCAAACTACGATGCGGTCGAGCTCCTTTTGGAAACCCGACTCGATAATCAGCGCCGCCTCGACGAACGCAAGATCCGGACCGCCCGGCCGGTCGAGCGCCGTGAACCACTTCCGCACCACGTCGAGTATTCGCGGATGAAGAATCGCATTCAGCCGCGCGCGTTTTGCAGGGTCCGCAAAAATAATCGTGCCGAGCTTGCCGCGATCCACCACGGCGCCGTCGCCGAGTATTCCCAGCCCGAACTCGCCCACCACTTCATCGTAGGCAGCCTGCTCGGGTTCGAGCAGTTCGTGGCCGATCGCGTCCATCTCGAGGACCGTGCAATCGCGATCGCGCAGCAGCGACGCCACCGTCGTCTTCCCCGTCCCGATTCCGCCTGTGAGACCAATTTTGAGCATCGATTCGATTCGTAGCTTCAGGGGCTAAAGCCCCGGGCTTACTTGCTGCGCTCTTTCGCGCGGACTGAAGTCCGCGCCCCCCGCTAAAGCGGGGGGCTCCCACAACTGTTCCAGGCTCCCTTTTCTGCAAACTCCGAGGAACTTGAACGTACCGCGAGCCGTGTTCCCGGCATTCCGCTTCGCTCTTCTAGACATCAGGGTTTGAATCATCAAACCCTGAAACCCTGCCAGGCTAAATACAATCGCCGCTCCGCGGCTTTGAGCCAAGCCTTTTTCTGCAAACTACGAGGAACTTGAGCGTGCAGCGACGGGAGCGGTTGTTCGGGCGCTGCGCCGAATGCGCGCTGCTTTCACCGTGTTGCTCATGAGCATGGCGATGGTCAGCGGGCCCACTCCTCCCGGAACGGGCGTAAACGCGCCGGCCGTGTTCACCACGTCGGGATGAACGTCCCCAACGAGCACCGAGCCCTTCGCGCGGAACGCTTCAAGCTTCTCGGGAAAATTCGCGAAGATGCGCTCGGCTTCCGCGCGATCCGTGATCACATTCTGCCCGACGTCGATCACCGCCGCGCCCGGACGAATGTAGTCCGGCGTGACCATGGCCGCGCGACCCATGGCCGCCACCACGATATCGGCGCGCCGCACCGTTTCCTTCAAATCGCGCGTTTTCGAGTGGCACACCGTCACCGTCGCGTTCGCGTGAATCAACAGCAACGCCATCGGCTTCCCCACGATGTCGCTCCGGCCCATCACCACGGCGTTCGCACCCTCAAGCGGAATATTGCTGCGGCGCAGGATTTCCATCACGCCCGCGGGCGTGCACGCCACCAGAGTCGGCCTTCCTGCGACAAGTTTGCCCACATTGATCGGATGAAAGCCGTCCACATCCTTCGCGGGATCGACCGCTTCCAGAATCCGTTTCGCGTCCACCTGCGGCGGCAGCGGCATCTGCACGAGTATCCCGTCGACGTCGTCCCGGCGATTCAATTCGCTTACGACGCCGAGCAATTCGCTGGTCGTAATCGACGCGGGCGGAGTGACAAGAAAACTCGCGAGTCCCAGTTTCTTGCACGCGGCGATCTTGCTGTTGACGTACAGTTTCGATGCCGGGTTCTCGCCCACCAGCACCGCCGCCAGCCCCGGACGCACCCCGGCCGCCGCAAGCGATGCGATTTCGCTCGCAAGCTCGCCATAAATTTGGTCGCGAATGGCGTTGCCGTTCAGGATGCGCGCTGCCAATGGAACTCCTTGTGAGAAGTCGTTTTGCCTGGAACTCGCAATGATAGCACGCGGCGGCGCACGAAGTTTTCCCGTAGAGGCACGGTATGCTGTGCCCGCCAGCGGCGACCCACGCCGCCCGCCATTGGAGGACCATCCTAAATCGTGCTAGTCTCCGCTCGAACCGCACTCACCAGGGGGAGCGACATGAAAAAGATCAAGAAGTTCGACCCGCTGTCGGTAATGCGCATTGCGGCAATTTGTTATGCGGCGCTGGGCCTTTTCGAGGGGCTTCTCGTCGCCGCGATTTTCTCGTTTGTCGGCGTTGCCGCCCGCGACTCTTCGCCGGGTTTGCCGCCGTTTCTGGCGCCCTTCTTCGGCGTCGCCTCGATTGTGATTTTCCCGATTCTGTTCGCGGTGATCGGAGCGATTGGAGGCGGCCTCGGCGCAGTGATTTACAATGTCGCCGCCCGCGTCGTAGGCGGAATCCAGGTGGAAGTGGAATAGGATTTTCGTAGCGCCGGTCTGAAGATGATCTTCGGCGAAACCACCGAACGCAAACAACTCGAGCGCGCCATGCGCGACGCCGGACGTCTGCCTCCCGGCCAGTCGGCAACGCTGAAGTGGCCGGTGCTGCACGAAGGCCCGGTCCCGCGTTTCGATCCGAAGACGTGGGATTTTCGCATCACTGGACTCGTCGAGCGGCCCGTTCGGCTCACATGGGATGAATTCACGCGCCTGCCAAT
Organism: uncultured Acidobacteriota bacterium; assembly: GCA_963737205.1. Classification (GTDB taxonomy): domain Bacteria; phylum Acidobacteriota; class Terriglobia; order Acidiferrales; family UBA7541; genus Palsa-295. Next base: position 1,352,367 of record CAVTRV010000002.1, read on the forward strand.
GAAAGCGGTCACCGCGGACATGCACTGCGTCACGCGTTGGAGCCGCTTCGACGTCCGCTGGGAAGGCGTGCCATTCACGGAAGTGATGAAGCTCGCGCAGGTGAAGCCCGAGGCGAAATACGTGATGGTCCACGCCGAAAACGACTACACCGCCAACGTTCCGCTCGCGGATTTGCTGCGGCCTACCACTCTTTTCGCGCTCAAACACAATGGCGAACCGCTCCCCGCCGAGCACGGCTATCCCGTGCGCCTCGTCGTCCCGCATCTCTACGCATGGAAAAGCGTGAAATGGGTCCGTGGCATCGAATTCATGGCGCAAGACGCTCCCGGCTTCTGGGAACAGAACGGCTACAACATCTACGGCGACCCCTTCAAAGAGCAGCGCTACTCGTAGACATGAGAGAGATTCAGCGAGGTGAGGAATCATGAACTCGAAAATCGGCGGGGACTCAGACTCGATCACGCGGCGTGAACTGTTTGGCGCCGCCTCGCTGGCCGCCGCAGGACTCTCGGTGTGGGGCACCGCAGAAGCCACCGCTGCTGCCGCGCAGCGAGCGCCGGGTAAGCACGAGCCGCTGGAAAACTTCAAGTATGACATCGAGGCCTCCGAGGGCTGGGTGGGCGAAGCAGGCTCGGCGAAGGAAGCCAACGTCAGCGAGTTTCCCGTCTCAAAGAGCATGGCGGGAGTGTCGATGCGCCTGAAACCCGGCGGCCTGCGCGAGCTGCACTGGCACGCGGTGGCAGCGGAATGGGCTTATGTGATTGAAGGCAACGTGCGCACCACCGTGATCGCGCCGAACGGCCAGGCGGAGTCATCCGATTTCGGCCCCGGAGATGTCTGGTACTTCCCCAAAGGACATGGCCACGCGCTGCAGTGCCTCGGACCGGGCGACGCGCACTTTGTGCTCGTCTTCGACAGCGGTTACTTTTCGGAGTTCGGAACATTCAGCATCACGGACTGGGTGGGACATACGCCGGCGGCGCGTGGCTGCGCGGAACCTGGGACTTCCGGAGTCGGTTGTGGCGAATTTGCCGAAACAGGAGTTGTACATCACGTCGGGAAAAGTGCCGCCGCCGATGCCCGAGGCGTTTCGAAATGGCGATCCGCTGGAAAATCAGTTTCCGCACAAGTTCCGTTTTGGCGCGACGAAACCGATTGTTTTCCCCGGCGGCGAGCAGCGAATCGTATCGTCGCTCGAGTTCCCCATCCAGAAGACCGTCACCGGGGTAGTTCAGGAGCTGAAACCGGGAGCGCTGCGAGAATTGCACTGGCATCCCAACGCCGATGAGTGGCAATTCTATCTTTCGGGAAAATCTCGCGTCACGATTTTCGGAGCGCATGGCCGAGTCGCCACGGAAGAATTCAAGCCCGGGCAAATTGCGTTCATCCAGCAGGGATTCGGGCATTTTGTCGAGCAAGTGGGAGACGAGACGACGCGGATCCTGATCGTGTTCAACAGCCCCGTTTACGAGGAAATTTCCATTTCAGGATGGCTCGCCGCGAATCCGCCTTCGATGCTCGCCGACAATTTCAAGCTGACGCCCGACCAAGTGGCGCGCCTGCCTAAGGCCGCGCAGGGGATTTTGGCTCGGGAATCCGCCTGAACGTCAGGAATCCGGAATCTCCACTTCGACATACGAGCCAGGTCTCGCCGCGTTGACAGCCGCCACGACTCGGTCGACATATCGTTGCACAACTGGCCAGCGCGAATTGCCAAGTACCATGATCGCAAGCCTGAGTTGCGTGAGGTTCTGCTGGTAGCGGAGGTTTTTGTCGGTCGTCACAAATACTTCAAAGCCGGACTTCTCCGCTTCTTTCAGCAGTTCGCCGTTAGCAAGGACGTCCCAACCGAGATCCTTCGTTTTCTTGACCGCATGACTCGCGAGGTAAGGCTCTAGAGGCGCAGGCGTGCCGTGGTCAAAGAGGACGAGCATCTAGCGGTGGGCGGGGGCTTCGAGGCTGCGCGCGGCAAAGTCGAGAACGGCGGCGACTTGTTCTCGCGAGAGGTCGAACCACTCCATAATGTTCTCGATGGTCGCTCCGGCTTCGAGATTTTCGAAAACCGTAGCCACGGGCATTCGTGTGCCGCGAAACACCCAAGCACCGCTTAGTTTTCCCGGGATGCTTTCGACCAAGGGGCATTGGGACCAATCGAGTGTCGCCATCGGGGTCCTTCCTCTGACCATCGTACACTATTTCGCTGGAGGAACAGTGCCAGCTGCAGGGGTGATCAACAGCCTGAGAATACTACTCTGCGGCGTTCAGCAGCAATGACCACGCTCGAATCGAGGATCACAGCCGCACAGGGAATTCTGGGCTGAACGTCAAGTTCCGACGTGCTGGTTGCCGGCCACGCCAGCGATTGCCACGTGGTAGAAATCGTAGCCGCGCATGCTTCTTCCCGCGGGACCCATACACTCCTCGCGGTATTCGCGGGCACCGGCGTCGCGAATCAGGTGAAGGCCTCGTTCGCGCAAATAATCCGATAGCTCGGAGGGATCCAGACCGAAAGTCCACGGCTCGCCGACCGCGGCTACATTCCGCAGCAGCGCGGGCGCGTCCTCGAAAACCACCGACCCATCGAGCGCGCCGCGATGGACGTACGTGAAAATCAACCGGCTGCCGGCCGGAAAACTCGCAACATACTGAAGCACGGAATCGACAGCCTCTGCCGCGAGATAGTTCGTCACGCCTTCCCACAAAAAAAGTGTGGGCGAACGCGCGTCCACCCCGGCCTCGCGCAAAACTTCCGGCAGGCTCTGCTGATTGAAATCGATGGCCACGTAGCGCACATTCGACGGGCGGCTGGCGGTCGCCCGCTGCAGATGTTTGCGCTTCACTTCGAGTGTTGCTGGATGATCCACCTCGAACACAGTCGCAGCTTCCATGCCGGCAAGCCGGTACGCCCGGCAATCAAATCCGGCGCCGAGTATCACCACCTGGCGGACGTCTTCGCGAAGCGCCCGCTCGACTACTTCGTCGATGAAACGTGTTCGCGCGATGCCGGAAGTGCGCGCGCCTGGAAGCCGGCGGTCGGCGTACCGTCCGACTACTGCAGCAAACAAGGGCACGCGAGAAAGCCATACAGCTCTCCGCAACGAAGGCCGCAGGAACTGAATGGCGAAGGGATCCGTGAAGAGCCTCTTGCCGCGAGACCGAACCGATTCCAGCGCCCGAAAGAACGCCATGTATTCCGCGGTTTGACTCGCCTGGCTTTGACGCATGCGAAATGCAGACCTCGCCTCTCGAGAAGGTTAATTTAATTCGATGCGGACTTAGCGGGGGGCGCTTCTCGTATCAAGCGGACGAAAAGCCGAAGGTCCGTTCCGGCTGCACTCAGGCCTATTTCGCTGGGCGTGAGCCGGTGATCAGGATGTCCACCAGTCTTTTGGCGCTTTGTTGCCAGTCGGGGCTGGACGCCACGTTGGCGACGCCGACAAGAGCCCGAAGTAGATCGATAGCGTCGAGGTCCCTGCGTATATCGCCGCTTTTGATCGCGCGCTTCACGAGTCTACGAATTGCTTCATGCATCTGAGCGTGGGAAGATGCGAACACCTTCTTGGGATCGCCCACCAGCGTATTCACTGCAGGGGCGATCAGCTGTTTCGCCGCTATACCATCAACGAACAACAGCAGCCAGGCTCGCAATGCTTCAATCGGTGGCATCGCCTGAGCAAACTTCTGCTCGGCTTTGGCCAGCTTTTCCAACTCGGACCGATAAACCGCCTGTAGAAGTTCCTCGCGCGTCGGAAAGTGCCGATACAAGGTTCCTGGTCCAACGCCTGATTCTTTGGCGATGTCGTCCAAGCTGGCGTTTGCGCCGAAACGCGTGAACGCCTCCTTGGCCACTTCCAGAATGCGCTCGCGATTCCGCTGCGCGTCGGCGCGGGGCTTCCGCTTGGAAGGTTGTGATGGTTTCGTAGCCATGTAAAAAAGTCAAAAAAACTTGCAACCGGAGACCATCTCCGATTATCCTATCTTGTGCGGAGACACTCTCCGTTTTATTCGAGTCGTGACCGCTTGTCAATAGGCACTCCTCAAGCGGACCGGCAGGAGGAGAAAAACATGGCGAAGGCATTGGAAGCTACATCAAAGGCATTTGGAGCTACATCAACCACCGAAGATGTTTTGTCCGGTATCGACCTACGCGGCAAGCGAATCCTGGTGACAGGCGTTTCGGCTGGGCTCGGCGTAGAGACCGCTCGGTCACTCGCCGCCCATGGCGCGAACGTGATTGGCACCGCGCGCGATTTGGCCAAGGCCGAAGGGGCGACAACTCAAGTCCGAAAGGACGCGGCGGCGAACGGTGGAAGGTTCGAGCTCGTCGAACTCGATCTGGCCAGTCTCGCGAGCGTCCGAAACTGCGCCGATCAACTGCTCCGAAAGGGCGAGCCGTTTGATGTGGTCATCGCCAACGCGGGCGTGATGGCCACGCCGTTCTGTGATACGACCGATCATTTCGAGATGCAGTTCGGCACCAATCACCTGGGCCACTTTGTTCTGGTGAACAGAATTGCGCCTCTCATCCGCAGGGGAGGGCGACTGATCAACCTGTCTTCGGCAGGTCACCGTTTCTCGAACGTCGACCTCGACGATCCGAACTTTGAGAGAACAGCCTACGATCCCTTCGTCGCGTATGGCCGGTCGAAAACGGCAAACATTCTCTTCGCAGTCGCCTTCGACCAAAGGCACCGCGAACGTGGAGTGCGCGCCGCGGCCGTGCACCCAGGAGTGATTCAGACAGAGCTCGGCCGGAACATGGACCCCAGCCACCTCGAAGGCATGATCAAACAGATGAACGAGCAGCTCCTCGCGGAGGGAAAGGGTCCGTTCGCGTGGAAGACGATCCCGCAGGGAGCGGCAACGTCCGTATGGGCCGGTGTCGTCGCGCCGGCTGGGGAGATCGGCGGCCGCTATTGCGAAAACTGCCATGTGGGGAAAATCGTGCCCGACGGTGTGACGATCAGCGGCGTAAGCGAAGGGGTGCGCGCATATGCGCTCGATCCTCAAATGGCGGAGGCGCTTTGGAAGAAAAGCGAAGAAATGGTTGGAGAGTCTTTTTCGCGTTAGTAAGGCAGAAAAGCGTATCGCAAAAAAAAACTTGCAACCGGACCTGCAGATGGGAGGAAAAGACAAAATGAATATAGAGACGAAGCTCGGCGGCAGATTCAACCTTTCCGGAACCTCAATCAGCGTTTACCGAATGGGATACGGAGCCATGCAACTGACCGGCCCCGAAATCTGGGGACCGCCGCGGGACGTTGACGCTGCCATCGCGGTTCTGCGAGAGGCGATCGCCGCCGGCGTGAACCATATCGACACCAGCGACTATTACGGCCCGCATGTGACCAATCAAATCATCAAGAAAGCCCTTCATCCCTATCCGACCGGCCTGGTAATCGTTACCAAGGTGGGCGCGCGGCGTGGTTCGGACAAATCGTGGATTCCAGCGCTTTCGCGTCAGGAGCTGATCGCCGGCATTCATGACAATCTTCGGAATCTCGCTGTCGATGCGCTCGACGTCGTCAACCTTCGAGTGGGCGGAATGATGGAACCATCGGAAGGTTCCATTGAGGCGCCCTTAACCGTGCTTGCCGAGTTGAAGCGTCAGGGCCTGATTCGTCACATCGGCCTCAGCAACATCTCGCCCCGGCAGCTCCAGGAGGCTCAAAGAATCACGGAGATCGTTTGCGTCCAAAACTTCTACAACGTGGCAAACCGTAATGACGATGCCTTTATCGACGCTCTCGCGCAGCAAGGCATCGCCTATGTCCCGTTTTTCCCGTTGGGAGGATTCACACCGTTGCAATCGTCGGTGCTAGACCAGGTAGCGGCGTCCATGCAGGTGAGTCCAATGCAAGTCGCGCTTGCTTGGCTTCTTCAGCGGTCTCCTAACATTCTGACGATCCCCGGCACGTCTTCCGTAAGCCATCTCCGAGACAACCTCGGCGCTGCAGCAATCGAACTGCCGCCGGATGCGATTGCTGCGCTCAACGCGATTGCCGAAACTGTTCGGGCAGCAAGTCAGTCCACACAATAATTTCGTATTCCAATAATGTGAGTAAAGGAGCGATTTATGAAAATTTTTGTTACAGGAGCAACGGGCTTTATTGGTTCTGCCGTCGTTCGGGAACTCATCGGCGCAGGGCATCAGGTGCTTGGAATGGCTCGCTCGGATGCGGGCGCCAAGTCTCTTACCGCGGCCGGCGTGCAGGTACATCGGGGCGATCTTAAAGACCTCGAAAGTCTGCGCAGCGGAGCGGCCATGTCGGATGGGGTAATTCACACCGCGTTTGTCCACGACTTCACGAAATTCAAGGAAAATTGCGAGATCGACAAGCGCGCCATCGAGACACTCGGCTCGGCGCTCGAAGGCTCCGAGCGGCCACTGCTTGTCACCTCGGGGATGGCGACGACGGCGCAGGGGCGCCCCGCTACGGAGGAAGATGCTCCTTCCCCCGAGTTTCCGCGCCTCTCGGAAGAGACGGCTGAGGCGTTGCTGAAGCGCGGGGTGCGCGCCTCGGTGGTGCGCCTTCCGCAAGTTCACGACACACGAAAGCAGGGCCTCGTCACGTTCGCAATCGCGGTGGCTCGCGAGAAGGGTGTGTCGGCATATGTCGGCGACGGGCTCAACCGCTGGGCGGCCGTGCACATCCTCGACGCGGCCCGCGTCTACAGGCTGGCGATTGAGAAGCAGGAAGCAGGCGCCAGGTATCACGCGGTCGCAGAAGAGGGAGTGTCGGCTCGGGACATTGCGGAGGCCATCGGCCGCGGCCTGAAAGTGCCGGTCGTCTCCAAATCGCCCGAGGATGCAGCAGCCCATTTCGGCTGGCTGGCGATGTTCGCTGGTCGCGACCTTACCGGTTCGAGCGTGCAAACGCAGCGACGGCTGGGATGGCGCCCATCCGGGCCCGGACTCATTACCGACCTCGACAAGATGCACTATTTTGCGGCTGAACAGACAGCGTAACGGCCACTAAGTTAGCGTTGTTTAGCTTTGTAAACCTTCACCATATTTAGCAGGTATTTCTCAGGTTCTGGCATCGGATGGGCTTTGCCCGTCCTTTCGTGCTGCTTGTACCTGCCGACTATCTTCGCCCAATCTTGGGGATACATTTCTTTGAACTTTGCTGCAAAAGTCCCGTCCGAAGCGCCAGAAGATAAGGATGCTTCGACGGCCTTCAGCTTTTCCGCCTTTTTCAGCACGACCTGACCCTTCGGGGAGTGCTTCCTTCCCATGAGTCGCCTCCTTACACACTTGGAACGCTTTTTGAGCCAATCGTAAACGTCATCAGCCAATCGCGTTTGTATTCTCTTCGAGAATGGATTGAAAACCGTGATGGCCACAGTCGCCGTATGGAGCAGGGTAGGGTTGAGCAATAGCGCCATCATTTCGGGGCGCGGATTGCGATACCAAAGCTGAACGCGCTCTATGCCGGGATAGCGGGACTTGAGGTATTTCTCGAGTTCCGTAACCGAACTGGATATCGCATCCCCTTCATCGCCTGCAAAGGGAACGAGAAGTTCGATGTACACGACGCTTTCCGCCGGAACAATAATCGGCATGACCCGGCGGATTCTACCACGGGCTGGGGTTAGCTATAAGGTAAGAGCCTCATGTGGTAGAGTCGTGCCCATATGTTGTTTGTGCTACCGTCAATTCATCCACGAACAAGGAGGTATGCTCCGCCCCCATGTTCTGCCCGAAATGTGGTAAGGAAATACCTGACGATTCACAATTCTGTTTGAAGTGCGGCCACACATTGGCCGCTGCTTCGGCCTCGGTGCCAACCGTTGCGCCTGCCCCGGCAAGATCGAAAGCACCCGCGCGAGCCTTCATCGGCACACTCGTGCTTGGGTTCCTCATCGCAATCATCGTATGGCAAAACATGCCTGCCTCAAACAGTGCTAACGGTCCGGTTGCCCGCATACCGTTCGTCACGCAAGCCCATAATCAGCAAATTGCGAATGGCGCGGTAACAATCGGGGCGGCACGCTACCTGTGGTACAAGCTCGATGTGCCCAACGGCGCTACCGATGTGTCGATAGATGGTCATTTCACTGCCACGGGCGGGATGGGAAACGATGTCGAAGTATATGTGCTGAATGCAGATTCCTTTGTGAATTTTCAAAATCACCATTCAGCGGCTACGAACTATAGCAGCGGAAAGGTAACTCAAAGCACCTTCATGGCACGGCTACCATCGGGCGGGACGTACTACCTTGTGCTGAATAACAATTTCTCGCTGCTCAGCCCGAAGGCTATACAAATACAGGCCACGCTCCACTACACAAATTAACATCCGCTAGAAGCGCCTCAAGTACAGGAGATTCGCAATGCAATACCGCGACGGGTCCCCAATTAAGGTCGGCCATGTGGTTACAGACATTCATGGCCCGGAACGTTACATCGTCCTTGGTGGCGATGCGGACGCGGATTTCGTCAAACTGCTGCTAATCGCAACCATCATAAAGAAGGATTCCCCGTCTTGTGGGCAAACAATTATCAACGGATTTACGCGACGTGTCCCCGCGATGGACCTAACCCACATTGGTTCGGCTCGCATCAACATCGTTGATGATGATCCGATGGTCTAATCGCGTTAGCGTGCCGCTAATTTGGTGCGCAGTGCCACACGCTTCCACTACGCCAACTGATGTGATAAAGTTTCTGCCATCGGGGGTGTACTGACATGAACGATGCTCGGGGCAAGTTCGGTTTACTGCTGCTTGGGATAGCTGCTATAGGAATAATTGCGAACAATCGGCGGCTGAACCCCAATATCCGTTTGATCGCCAGATATGCCGAAGGCGACCTCGTTCAGGATCTGGAAACCGGGGTCGTTCAATTCATCGCTTCTAGTTTGTTCTGACTGTCTCTCTGCGGCGTTCAGCAGCAATGACCACACTCGAATCGAGGATCACTCCCATGCAGGCGGGTTCAGGGGCTCGCGATGCCCGTTGATAACGTGTTCGAGATCGCTCGCGAAACCGTCATCGAGCGTGGCCGTCGAGCCGTGCTCTCGAGCCAGGCGCAGTGACTCAGATAGAAAGCGCAGAGAAGGTTCGGCTGGGTGGAGGATTGCGATCGGCTTGGCATTGCGCTCGATGATGATTTCCGCCCCTGCGCGCACGTGGGCCAGAAGCGACGCGAAGTCGCTTGTTGCATCATCTTCGGAGACATGGATCACCTGCCGGGCCATAACCGGATTATGCATCTTCACTCAGCGCGCTTTTCAAATCTGTGTTCGCCGGTGTTCATCTTTGGTTTCTGGTTTCAGGTTTCAGGTTTCAGGTTTCAGGTTTCAGGTTTCAGGTTTCAGTCCAGCGGGATCGCAATTAACTAACGCGGAATTATACTTCGAACTAGAAGGAATTCGACGCGGTCGAGTGTAGCGTCGGCGGCCCGCCCGCCATCTTGTTGGGCGGGTCTTGCTGGCTCTTTGGAGAGGACGAAGAGGTCTCGGCAGCTTCACGCCAGGACTACCTTACGTAGCGGAGCAGTCCAGCCTTGCGATCCTTCATGATCACTTTCTTAATGCGCTGGGCATCTCCCGGAGGCCAATAGTCGGCGAGGGCTTGCCATGCGGCGTCGGGGCGGCCGCTGTACAAGTACGCGAAGACAATCGTCAGGACGCTGTCCTCGTAATCATGAATCTCCACCGCGGCTGGGTCCGACGGTCTCCATCGCCGCACGACCTCTGGCGGGAGTCTTGCGCGCGCATTCGCGATCTGGGAATCGTATTCATCGCGGTGCTCGGCAGAGACGTCGCGGAAATTCCTGCCGTCGAGACGCAGCACCACGGTGGGAAACACCGTCTCTGCGTGCGAAAAGCGGAAGCCGTCGAAGTAGTCAAACGATCCGTCGAGGGCCCACATTTCGATGGCTTTGTTCGCACCGGTTGGCTTAAAACTGACGCCGCGCTCATTATAGATTTTCCTGACTAGGCCGGGATGCGTACCGAGGGAGACGATCCAGTAAGTCCAGCAACAGTGCGCTCCGCCGCTGTAGCCGATGAAAACGATATCGGGTTGGCCGTCGCCGTTGACGTCCTGCCCGGAAACGGAATCGAGCGAAAGACTGTAGTCGCGCGTGCTGAACACGAGATGTTTCGACGGAGACCACAGACGACCGATGCACTCTTCATGCCTATCGTTGATCGGCTTGATTTCCCAGGTGAATCCGGCTGTTTCGCCGCTCGTAGTTGGGCCCGCGGCCGAGTAGCACGTGTGAGTCTCTTCGGCGGCAGCGGTCGTTGGGATAACCAAGGCGCAGATTAGCGCGAAGCTCAGCAGGAACATCTTTCCGTATTGCATTTTGGGCCCTTCGCGAAACAAAAGCGCCCCGAAGATTTCTCCGGGGCGCCTTCCAGTATTCAAACGTCTAGCTTCCAACCTCTAGGACCCAGCCTCTAGTAAATGTCGTACTGCTCCCAATGCAGCGTCGGGTCGGCCTGGATGATGACGCTCTTTTTCGTCCAGCGCTCCAGCTCTTCCACCAACGCGGATTCGCGCGTCTTCAGCGCCTTCGAAATCTCCGGATGGACGCGCAGCGTAATGCTGCCGGAATCCATTTCCGGCGCCATCTTGCGCGCCTCGGCCTGGATTTCGTAGCAGAGCGTGGGAATCGACTTCACCATTCCCGAACCCGTGCAGTACGGGCAGGGCTGGCAGAGCGTGCGTTCGAGGGCTTGCTTGGTGCGCTTGCGCGTGATGGCAATCAAGCCGAACTCGTTGAATCGCAGCATCTTTGAAGGAGCGCGGTCGGCTCGCAGCGCGTCTTCGAGCGCGGCCATCACTTTCTCGCGGTTGCGCCGGTCCTCCATGTCGATGAAGTCGATCACGATGATGCCGCCCAGATCGCGCAGCCGCATCTGCCGCACGATTTCCTTCACGGCTTCCAGGTTCGTGCGGACGATGGTGTCTTCCAGGCGGTTCGAGCCTTTGCCGACGAACTTGCCCGTGTTGACGTCGATGGCCACCAGCGCTTCCGTGTGGTTGATCACGATATAGCCGCCGGACTTCAGCCAGACCTTCGGCCGCAGGCCTTTGTCGATCTCCTGCTGGATGCCGAATTCCTCGAAGACCGGGTTCTCTTTCGTGTACAGCTTCACCCGGTTGACGAGCTCCGGCTGGAACCGGCTCATGAAGTCCACCACCTTCGTGAACTCCTCCTCCGAATCCACCCAGATGGCGCCGAAGTCGTTGCCCACGAAGTCGCGCAGGATGCGCTCCACCAGGTTCAGGTCGCGATGCAATATCGACGGAGCCTTGCGTTGCTCGGAGCGCGCCTTGATTTCTGACCACGTCCGCGTGAGGAACTCGACGTCCGCGCGAACTTCGTCGGGGCTCGCGCTCGCGGCCGCGGTTCGAACGATGAAACCGCCGCCGGACGCTCCCTTGGCATCGTTCACCAAATGGCGCAGCCGGGCTCGCTCGTCGGCGGACGCGATTTTCCGCGAAACGCCGGTGTGGTCGAGCGTCGGCATGTACACAAGAAAACGGCCCGGCAGCGCGATGTGGCTCGTGATGCGCGCGCCCTTCTTGCCGAGCGGCTCCTTTGCGATCTGCACGATGATTTCCTGGCCTTGCTTCAGCATGTCCGCAATCAACTGCGGACGCCGTGGTTGCGGCCGGTGATGGCCCTGGCCATGCGGCTGCGGCCTGCGGCCTCGGTCATCGCGACGCCCGCGATCGCGCCCTCCGCGTCTCGCCGGATTCTGCATGCGGGAACGAAGATCACCGCGAACGCTCGCTTTCCACGGCTGGCTCTCCGGCCGCTGCGCCGGGTCGGCCTGCTGAGCGACGCCGTCCTCTACGGCTCCCGCCACTGCGGCAATGGCTTCGCCGCCTTCGGGTGCGTGCTCGGTATCGCCTTCCGTCGAAGGCGCGAGCATTCCCTCGGCTTCGGCCTGAGCCTCTTCCTCTTCAAGCTGCTCGTCGTCTGCATCGGGTACGTCGTGGTGCTCGGCTTCGGAATCCTCCGCTTCAGCATCGCTGGACGCTTCGGCCCGGAAATTCGCGGACTCGTGCGCGTCGGCAATCTCTTCGATTTGCGCTTCCGCGACGTGAGCGGCTAACGTGGCCGCCTGGTCGTCGCTTAGGCTGGCGATCTCGGGATTTTCGTGCGCCGCTTCGTGGTGCTCGGGCTGGTGTCCGGATTCGGCGTGCTCCGGTTCATCCGTTTCGTGTTCAATCGCAGGGTGATATTCCTGCGACTCTTCGGTTGCGGAGCGATGATCTTCGGCCCGATGTTCTTCGGCCCGCTCTTCGGCGTGGTCTTCTTCCTCCTGCGGCTGCAGCTCGATGGGATGCATCGCCGCGGAGGGCTCGTTCGGCTGATACTTCGAGAGCGTCTCCCCGGGCAGCGGTTCCAATCGTGTCGAAGCGGGTGGATGGTATTCCGCGCGTTGCGGAAACGGCTCGGTGTGGTGCGCTTCCTGCGGAACAATCGCCGGCGCGCTCGACGCCGAAATCGGAGGCGTTGCCGAAGCATGCTCGTCGGCCGGAACGACCGGCGGCGTAGCGGACGGCCCACGATCGCGATATTTTGCGAGCGATTCGCCCGGCAGGATGATCGGAGTGTAGTCGCCCGTCGGGGCCGACTCGGTGTGGTCCTCGTGCCCGCGAGGCGACGCGTATTTCGATTGCGGCAATTCGCGGCCGTAACGATTATCGGGTCCGCGTCCACCGCCGCCTCGACGGCCTTGGCCCGGACGCCCTCGTCCTCCGCGCCCGCCGCGACCTCCGCCACCGCCGAAGTCGCGACGCCCTCCGCCCCGATTGTCGAAACGCGGGCGATCGGAGCGAGGCGCGTTGTAGGCTGGTGGCTGCGAATGCGGTCTCGGCGGAGGAGGCGCATATGTGGATGGGCCCTCGGCCGACGCTGGCGATGCCGTCGATGCCGTGGAAGATTGTGCGGCACCGGTGAATTCGCTCGCTGTTTCGCCTGCCGGCGCAACAATGGGTCCCGATTCGACGTCGCCAGGTTCGAGCGCTGGCGTCGCCGCGTTCGTATTCCCGAATGCGTGCCCGCTTTCGTCCTCTATCTTTTGGACTTTGCCTTCGACGGTGGCGACAACGTGGTCGAATTCCTCGATATCTTCCAGGAAATCGCTGACGTACAGGAAGGCATCACTATCGAGGCCGATCTCGACGAAGGCCGATTGCATGCCGGGCAGCACGCGTGTAACACGGCCTTTGTAAATGCTTCCAACTAACGCAAATTCTTTTTCCCTCTCAACGTAATACTCACAAAGCTGACCTTCTTCCAAAATCGCCACCCGCGTCTCGTGCGGGTTGGCGGAGATAACCATTTCCTTCGACATTTGAAAACTCCTCGTAGCGCATCGGACCGCCGCGGCACACAAAAGCGCCTCGCGCGCCTGAGCCGGCGGAACGGGAGGCGGTGGCATTCATCTGCCACGACGCGCCGCCCTGGAAAGACGTGCCTTGATGTCTCGTCGCTTTCCTCACCGATGCATCCTTCATTGAAATTGAATTCCCGCCGCGGTCACTCCATCTGACGCTGAGCGGGCACAAAAAATTGTTGAGGCTCAGTTGACGAATCTCCGCATGCGGACGTTCATCACCAGGCCTAGTGCCAAAAACACAAAGGCAGTTGCCGATCCTCCATAACTCATCAGCGGCAGGGGAATGCCGGTGACCGGCATGTACCCGATCACCATCGAAGCGTTGACCAGGACGTGGAATCCCAGGATGGCCGTGACTCCCATCACTACGAACATTCCGGCCTTGTCTTTCGCTTTCTGCGCGTTATCCACCAGCCGCAGAATCAAACCCAGGTACAACAGCATGACCACGCAAACTCCAATAAACCCTTGCTCTTCCGCCAGAGCCGCCAGAATAAAATCCGAATATCGGACGGGCACGAAGCCCAACTGATTCTGGCTGCCCTTGCCAAATCCTTTGCCCCAGAAGCCTCCGGCGCCCACCGCGATCTGCGATTGCAGGATCTGGTAGCCAGCGCCGCGCTGATCTTCCTCAGGGTGCAGGAACGTCTCAATTCGCTGCTGCTGGTACGGCTTCAGGTGGGTCCGCATGTGCCAGCCGACCGGAACCAGAATCGCAGCGAGGACCACGCCTACTGCCGCGTGCTTCCATTCAATGCCAGCCAGGAACGCGCCCACCACGGCGACTGGAATCAGCACCATCGCTGTCCCCAGGTCCGGCTGCTTCAGAATCAACCCGACCGGGATTAGAGTCAAGAGGCTAACCTTCACTAAATCCCTCAAGGTCAGCCGGTCGGTTCGCACCTCGCTGAAGAAACGCGCCAGCACTACGATTATAATCAACTTCATAAGTTCTGACACTTGTAAACTGGGGCCACCCCCCAAAGCGATCCACCTCTTAGCCCCGAATCGCGATTGACCTATCGCTAAAACGATCAAAAGAGTGGCGATTCCCACCGCATAGAGCACCGGTGACTGGTCGAGGAGGGTGTGGTAATCGATGCGCGAAATCAGAAACATACCCGCGATCCCCACCGCAATCCACATCAGCTGCCTGTATTGCATTCCGGCCATTCCGCTGGCGTGCGTCGAGGAATAGATTTCCGCCACTCCGAATCCGCTGATTGCGGCAACGATCGCGAGGAGGGTCCAGTCGAAGTCGTGGACGCGGGGCCGGTCTTTCATTGATGCTGCGCTCCCACGGTGGCAACGAGCGGGCGAGGAGCGACGGGCGGCGTCCCGTTTTCCGCCGTGGCTTGCTGCATGTGCATGTTTTTCTTGTCGTAGTACGCCTTCACGACGTCGCGGACGATCGGCGCCGCCGAGATGCTGCCCCAGCCTCCGGACTGCACGAGGGCCGCGACTATGATCTCCGGATTGCGGCGAGGCGCGAAGCCAACAAACCACCCGTTTTCTTTCAGCTTCTTGCCGAGTTTGTGCTGCAGGTCGAAGCTCTCCACTTGAGCGGTGCCGGTCTTGCCCGAGAAGTCGATGTTTTGCAGTTTTACTTGTCCGGAGGTGGTCCCGTCAGGCTCGTTGACCACTCCCCACATGCCGTCCGTCACTTGTTCGACGGTGTCTTCTGAAAGCGGGAAGGACCCCGCCTTCACGTCGGTGGCGTTCTTCAAGAAGTGGGGGTGGATCAAAGTGCCGCCGTTCGCTATCGCGGCAATCATCCGGGCGAGTTGGACAGGAGTGGCCGTTACAGCGCCCTGGCCAATCGCAACAGAGATGGTCGAGCCGGGATACCACTTGTGATGGTTCACGCGCTCCGACCACTCTTCCGAAGGGACCAAGCCAGGTTCTTCGCCGGGCAAGTCAATTCCGGTGCGCTGACCGAGGCCAAGACCCGTGGCGTAGGTGGCAATTCGGTCGATACCGAGCAGCTTGCCAACGTTGTAAAAATAGACATCGCAGGACGCGACGATGCCTTTGTGGAGATCCACTTCACCGTGCGCATGGTCGCAGTGAAACACGCGCCCGTAAAAGGTCGCATACCCAGGGCAGTAAGCCGTGTAACTCGCTGGGATGGCCTTCGATTCGAGCATGGCCGTGGCCATCACAACCTTGAAGACGGAGCCAGGCGCAAGCTGCGCTTGAATCGCGCGGTTGAGCAAAGGAGTTTGGGGATCGGTGTTGAGGCGCGCCCACTCTGAGGCCGGAATTCGCACGGCAAAATCGTTAGGATCGAACGTGGGGCGGCTCACCATCGCCAGCACCTCGCCGGTGCGGGCATCCATCGCAATCAGGGCGCCTTCCTTGTTCGCGAAATCCGCTTCGGCGATCGCCTGCAGATCGTAATCGATCGTCAACTGAATCGGTTTGCCGGGCAGCGCTTCCACGTCTTCGAGCGTGCGCATGGCCTTTCCGACGCTATTCACGACGACGCGGCGCATGCCGTCCGTGCCTTCCAGTGTCTCGTTGTACTCGTGTTCGAGCCCGGCCTTGCCGACGATGTCACCGGGACGGTAATGCCCGTCGCTCTTCTCCAGGTCCTGCACGGAAACTTCGCCCACGTAGCCGATGGCGCTCGCGAGCATGTCGTCGTGCGGGTAGCGCCTGCGCTGGACCATCATCAATTCGAGCACCGGCAAGTCGGCTCGGTGCGATTCGACGAAAGCGATGTCTCCCTGGCTGGCGGCCGGCTTGATCACAATCGGCTGGAACTTGGGCTCGAGCTTGGCGGCTTCGAGCTGCTGCTGCAGATCTTCCTTGGTGATTCCGAGCCCTTCTTCAATCTGCGGCAGGCTCTTTTCCAGCAGCTTTGGTTCATCGCGCAGAAGCAGGATGCTGAATGAAGGGTAACTGTCGACGAGCACGCGACCCTCGCGATCCAGCATTGCTCCGCGGGGCGCGATGATCGGGATATACCGGATGCGGTTCCGCTCGGCGAGGTCGGCAAAATGGCCGGACTGCACCACTTGCAATTTCCAGAATCCCACCAGAAGAGTGACGACGAGTGCCACGGACAAATACGAGACCAGCGCCAGACGACCCTGGGGAATTTTGGTGTCGCTAACTGTCCACGGTGCCAACTGAACTACTCCTGCGCGGAGGGTCGTGCGCGGCCCTAATGCGCCTGCATTTCAAGATCCCGGGCGGGTGGAATCCGAAATGGACTCTAACCTATCACTTGCCGCGAATGACCCGCAAGAGACCTATGCCCATTATGTTACGGCGGTGTGCTCTTGCCCTTCGCCTGTCCGTACCTGTACCAACGGCCAACCCATAATGGTCCATCCGCGAGCTTCCGGGAATGTGCGCAAAGTGAGTCATATTGAACAGATATGAAAATGAACCTGATTCATCCTGTGTGCGTCTCGTAGCCCTTCAATCCGCGTAGCCCGCAGCACTCAAGCAAGACCGGGCAACCGAAGGATGATTAGGCAAGGTAATGAAAAAAATGCGTGCTCTTCGCTCACTTCGATATCTTCTGCCGCTGTTGATAATACTCGCTATACCGGCCACGTCTCTCGCGCAATTCAGCGCTTCGATCACCATCGCGCCGCCAGCGCTGGTCGTCTACGCACAACCTGCTTGTCCTCAAGAGGGCTATCTCTGGACGCCCGGTTACTGGGGCTATGGTGAGGAAGGCTACTTCTGGGTTCCTGGCACTTGGGTCGAGCCACCCACGGTCGGCTTCCTCTGGACTCCGGGTTATTGGGGTTGGGGCGGCGACAGGTATGCCTGGAATCAAGGGTATTGGGGATCTGAAGTCGGCTTCTACGGCGGCGTCAACTATGGCTTCGGCTACGGTGGCTCCGGCTACGACGGCGGCTACTGGCGCAACAATCAGTTCAGCTACAACACATACGTCAACAACGTACACGGTGGGAACTTTCACAACACCTACCGCAAGACCGTAACCGTCAACAGAAACTACGTTAGCTATAACGGCGGATCCGGTGGAGTCAGCGCGCGACCCACAGCTGCGCAAGAAACCTATTCTCACGCGAACCATGCTGCGCCGACCGCGGCGCAATCAGGTCAAGAACACTCCGCCAGTCAGAACCATGAAATGTTGGCTTCCGTCAATCATGGGCGTCCGGCAGTCGCGGCAACATCCAAACCGGGAGAATTCACCGGCAAGGGCGTCGTAGCAGCCCGCGGAGCTCCGGCTGAGAACAAGGCGGTCGAGAACAAGGCTGCTGAGAATAAGTCGACCGAGACCAAGGCTACCGAGAATAGAGCAGCTGAGAACAAGGCAACTGAGAACAAGGCAGCCGAGAATCGAACAGCTGAGAACAAGGCCACCGAGAACAAGGCTGCCGAGAATCGAGCAGCTGAGAACAAGGCAGCCGAGAACAAGGCTACCGAGAACAAGGCTGCTGAGAACAGGGAAAGTGAGAAGAAGGCCGCGACAACTCGCGCGACGGAAAGCAAGCCCGCCGAGAGTAAGGCTGCTGAGACTAAGCCAGCCCCGAAACGCCCGGCCACGCCGCCTGAGCACGCCGCTGCGACCACACACACCACACCGCGCCCCGAGGTCAAACCCGTTAAGGCGACGACCCCAAGGACAGAACCAGAGCACAAGGCTGCTCCGTCCCGCACGGAAAGTGCGCCGAAGCCGGCCCCGAAACCTGAGGCTGCGCCTAAGCAGGAAGCCAAGCCGAAGGCTCCTCCGCCGCAGCATGAAGCTGCGCCGAAACCAGCAGCCGCACCCAAGCCTCAGCCAGAGCGTCAACCCGAGGAAAAACCGAAACCGCCAAAGCCCGAATCCCGCTAGCACGTAATGGTCCGACGGGACCATTGCTCCACCCCGATCGAGCGGCTCGTTGAAAGATAGACGAGCCGCTCTTTTTTTGCCTCGACGTGATCGTTCAGAAGGTGCTAATGCGGCTTGCGTAGGCGGTCGAGCAGAGCGAACAGCAGAACGGCGAAGCCGGCGCTTACGAGGGAGCTAAGGAAGAGATGCAGATTGAAAATCGGCGCGGGTCGGCTGAGCAACGCGCGTTGGGTAATCGCGAGAACGGCCTGGTGAAAATGAAAGAGGACAAACACAAGTCCGAAGCGGCTGATGGGGTGTTCCGTATCGATCTTCGCTCCCACCGATGACGCCAGATAGCCCACCAGTGTCTTCGCGATGCCATATAGGCCGATGGGATTATCGTGGCTCAGCGCGTCCTGCAAGATGCCAATTGCGGCGCCAAGAAGCAGTCCGGAAACGGGATTGCGCCGGCTCACGCCAAAATAAATGGTGACGAGCAGCGGCAGCTCGATCATCTCCGACCAGTGCCCAAACTTGTGAAGGAACGCCTGCAGCACGAGGGCGAGAATGGCCGCGCCAATGATGGTGCCGCCGTAGTATTTGTGGACCTCGACGTTCGTGTCCGACTGCATCCCGGGATTGAACATAAGCGACATCTTAGGGTTGCGGAACCGCCGGTTTAGCGGCCGGAGAAGACGGCACAGGTTGCGAATTCGGAGTTCCCGTCGCCGGCGAACTTGCCGGGGCAGGCTCTTCCGCCTTCTTGAAATTCACTTCCTGCATCGTGAGCAGGATCAGAACATCCTCAAGGCGATCGAGCCTCGCGGCAGGCTGAACGCGTATCAGCTGGAAAGGAGTTGCAGCCTTCGCATCAATCACGGTTCCCACTGCCAGACCTTTCGGGAAGATGCGGTCCTCTCCCGAAGTGATGATTGCCTCGCCGGCTTGGACTTTTTCGTCATTCACGATGTAGTCCATGCGCGGCTCCGGATCGCCGGTGCCTTTGACGACGCCGTGCGTGCGCGAATCGGCAAAGAGAGCTCCGACGCCGCTTTCTTTGTCGTCGATCAGCAGAACCTGCGACGTGCTGGGAAAAACTTCCACGATCTTGCCGACGATCCCGTCGGGAGTAATCACGGCCATGTTTCGGCGGATATGATCGCGCTCGCCGCGATTGATGAACATGGTGTGCGAACTGGGATCGGCGCTTGCGCCGATCACCTGCGCCTCGGCCATGGCAGCGCTCGACCCGATCACCTGCGCTCCAACCATGGGCGATTCCGGATGAGCCTGGCGGAAATTTGCCAGCCCCACAAGACGTTGCGCTTCGGCGGCCTGAGTTTCGAGTTCGCGGTTCTGGAGCTTAAGCTGGTCGTTCTCGCCGCGGAGACGCACATTTTCGTCCCGCGTGGACCGCACGGCCACGTAGCCCGTCCACACCCCCCCGATTTTCGAAAGCGTCCACGTCCCGGCGCGCTCGATGGGAGTGATCAGCGCCGCGGCCCAGTAACGCACGAGGGGAACGTCACGCTGGCCGCCACGGTCGGAATGACGCACTTGAAACGCAATCAGCAATACTTGAGCAGCCACTACGAAAGCCAGCAGGGCGAGAGGACGATGGCGAGAAGAGATTTCCATTGTTTCCTAATCAATCGATCGAAACGAGACGCAGCAGCCGGAAATCGCTGAGCATCTTGCCGGTTCCGAGCACCACGGATGCCAGCGGATCGTCGGCGATTGACACGGGCAATCCCGTTTCTTCGCGGATGCGCTTGTCCAAATTCTTGATCAGCGCGCCGCCGCCCGTAAGCACGATTCCGCGGTCGCTGATGTCCGCCGAGAGCTCGGGAGGCGTGCGCTCGAGAGCGACGCGAATCGCATTCAAAATGGTCGAGATGCATTCCGAGAGCGCCTCGCGAATTTCGCTGTCGTCGATCGTGACGGTGCGCGGCACGCCTTCGATCAGGTTGCGGCCTTTCACTTCGAGCGTCAGCGGCTTTTCGAGCGGGTACGCCGATCCGATTTCGATTTTGATCTGTTCGGCGGTGCGCTCGCCCACCAGCAGGTTGTACTTGCGCTTCAGGTAGTGCATCACGGCTTCGTCCATTTCGTTTCCCGCCACGCGCACGGAACGCGAGTAGACAATGCCGCTCATCGAAATTACCGCGATATCGGTCGTGCCGCCGCCGATATCGACCACCATGTTGCCCGACGGCTCTTCAATCGGCAGGCCCGCACCGATCGCCGCGGCCATCGCTTGCTCCACCAGATACACCTCGCTGGCGCGAGCGCGATACGCGGAGTCCTGCACGGCCCGCTTTTCCACCGGCGTAATCTCGCTCGGTACGCCGATCACGATTCGCGGATGCACCAGCACGCGGCGGTTGTGCGCTTTCTGAATGAAATACGTGAGCATCTTCTCGGTGACTTTGAAGTCCGCGATCACGCCGTCCTTCATCGGCTTGATCGCCACCACGTTACCGGGCGTCCGGCCAAGCATTTCCTTGGCTTCGCGGCCCACCGCCACCACGTCGCCGCTGTTCTTATTGATGGCCACGATCGATGGCTCGTTGACGACGATTCCCTTGCCTCGCGCGAACACCAGCGTGTTGGCGGTTCCCAGATCAATAGCGAGGTCGGATGAAAACAGACTGAAGACCGACCGCATGTTGTAGCCGTTTTTCGTCACGTTCCTGCTTCCCCCTCGGATTCCGCTCGAACGCCTATGGCGGCGCAATCAATCTTGTTGCAAATAATTCTCAGGGAATCACGACGTCCACGCGTTTGGTGGACGATCCGCCTCGCCGGTTTTGTCCCGTGATAGCGATTGTGTGGCTCCCCTTCGACATGGGTTGCGTGAAATATCGGAACTTGCCGTCCGGATGAATATCTGCCACCTGTTCCCCGTTGATGATCAGAGTGGCCCCCGGCTCCGTGTGGCCGATCACCTCGACGATGCTTCCTTGCAGTTGCGTATCGTCCACCTCAAGAAGCATTTCCTGTTCTTTGCCTTGAGTCACAAGCGTGAATCGGAGCGAGTCGCTTGGATCGCTGACGTTGTTTGCGTCGTCGATGGCCCGAACCCGCCAGAAATAATCGCCTGGATCGACCATGGCAATATCGGCGCTGCTCCCCGAGACTTTCTTGTCAATCGCGATGCGATTGAACATCGCGGTGGTGCTCGCCTGGAATTCATACTGTCGCGCCATCGCCACGGGCTTCCAGGAAAAATGAACCGGGTCGTGTTTCGGATCGGCCACGGTGATTGGCGCAAGATTCGAGGGCTCTACCAGCTCGGGAGGAGCCAAAACGTTTGTCTTGGTGATTTGGCCGTTCGTCGGGAACGAGACTCGTTCGTGTTGCCCGATGTCGACGTGCTCGTTGCCGCGCTTCAATTCAGCGCTACCGGTGGATACCGTGATTTGCTGTTCGTTGCTGGTCGGATCGCTGTTCACTGCCGCATGGCTGTTCTCCCGCAGCGACGCGACCGCGTTTTCAAAAGACACTTGCGCCGACGATCCCGGGACTTCCCACTTCCCGGTCGCAAGGTCCACCTGGCCTGAACTGATGTGCACGGCCACTTGCGAGGCGCGATCTTGCGCGACGATGTTCTCTTCCACGGTGACGAGCGTGTCGCCCTTCACAGTGTACGTCGTCCCGTCGGCGAACGCGATGCGAGCGACGCCGTCCGTCCCGGTTTGGACCAGGTCGCCCTTATCTAGCGTGATCTGATAGTCGGCGCTGGTCCATTGCACCGAGTTTTCCTTCTTCACTTGAACTTTCCCGTCGAGATTCACGAAGCGGGCCTGGCGCGCCGAAATCGTCGCCACTCCACCTTCGCGCGGCCCCACAGCATCGGAGAGATGCTTCATCACGCTCGCGGACACTTCGGGAAACACGAGATATGTGGTCGTGAGCATGATCGTCGTAATCACAATAAAGTACAGGGCCACGGTGCGGTACTTCACCGTGTGCCAGTACACTTCGACGCGTGAAATCTTGGGCTTCTCAGTCACAGTAGAGAGTGGCCGTCATCGCTAAAATCAGGCCAATTTTGAAATTTAGCATAGGGGTATAGGCCTTTCAACACGGCGACGAGACAGTTGCGAAACGGCCAACACCTGATTACTCTTTCGCGCCATTCGAAGCCGCCGGCGCGAGCATCAATTTCACCTCGCTTAGCCGCGCCAGCACCCGCAACCTGCGGCCATTTTGGTGGGTTCACGCGGAGCTCGGAACTCGGGGAGAGTAGTGGCGTTCCAACCCGCAGGCTCTATAATGTTGTGGTGCAGCGGCCGGTACTCGATGCGGCGCAGCCGCGATTACATCCGCAGCCGGGAATAAGAGGAATAAGACGATGAGCGAGGCGATCGGCGAACTCGTCCCACCCGCAAGGGTGATGTTGACTCCAGGGCCATCCTCGATGGACCCGCGCGTCTACCGCGCGATGGCAGCTCCGCTGGTGGGCCACCTGGATCCGTGGTTTCTGGAGATGATGAGCGATGTTGCAAGCGCTGCTTCGCCGCACTTTTCAGACCAAGAATCGCATCACATACCCCATTTCGGCCTCGGGCTCGGGCGGAATCGAAGCGTCCGTCTTCAATGTGACGGAAGAAGGCGACGAAGTCATTGTGTGCTCGAACGGAATGTTTTCAGAACGCATGGCTGTCATCGCGGACCGGACTCCTGCAAAGGTCATTCGCGTGACGGCGCCTCTGGGGCGCACCGTTGATCCCGAGGACGTTCGGCGCGCGGCCAAAGGACGAAAGATCAAGTTCATCGGCCTCACGCACGGAGAAACTTCCACGGGCGTCGTGCAGCATCTGGGACCGTACCGCAAAGTGGCGGACGAACTGGGCGCACTGCTTGTGGTTGACGCCGTGGCGACGCTCGCCGGGATTCCCCTCGACGTGGATCGCGAACGAATCGACATCTGCTTCAGCGGCTCGCAGAAAGCGCTCAGCGCGCCGCCGGGAATGGCTCCGATCACCGTAAACTCACACGTCGAAGACGTGATTCGCGCGCGCAAGAAACCCGTTCAAAGCTGGTATTTCGATTTGACTCCCGCGATGGACTATTGGGGGAAGGAACGCACGTACCACCACACGCCACCGATCCCTCTCATCTACGGAATGCGAGAGGCGTTGCGCCTCGTGCTCGAAGAGGGTCTCGAAGCGCGCTGGGAACGTCACTTGCACAATCAGCAGGCGCTGATCGCCGGCATCAAGGCAATGGGCCTCGAACTCTTCGTCGCGAATCCGGCGGACCGGCTCGTCACGGTGACCGCCGTGAAAATCCCCGCGGGCGTGGACGACCGTAAGGTGCGCAATCAGCTTCTCGACGAATTCAACATCGAAATCGCCGGCGGCATCGGTCCGACGAAGGGGCAAATCTGGCGGATCGGCTTGATGGGTTATTCGAGCCAGAAACAGAACGTGCTGCTTCTGCTCGCCGCGCTGGAAAAGGTGCTGCTCGACCAGGGCCACCGCGCGCCGGCAGGCGCGGGAGTGGCTGCGGCTATTCAGAGTTACCATCAAGCAACGCTGCCTGCGTCCGTGGGCGCGCGACACTAACGAGAACAATGGCAACCGCAAAGACTCCCACGATTCCGAATGCGGGCGCGATGAGCGATTTCATCGGCGCGTTCGACGTGCCGTCGAAAGTCACCGATTACGCCTATAAATGCCGCTTTTCCCATTGTTGGAATGGAATCGCCACGCGCCACGCCGACACGATGGATTGCAAATTCTACGTCGACGGGAAAGGCGTAATCCTCGGTCTCGCACATCCGGGATTCGTCGCGTTTCGGTCGCGCTCCGGACGCGACTTGTCGGACCGCGAAGCCAGCTACATCGCCGCCGAGTATCTTCGCGAACGGCTCGAGCAGGAAGATGAGCACTCTCTCTACGACGTTTCCGTCTCGGACGTCGGCCGCATCATTGACAAGCTCGCCATCCGCTAAGGATTCTGATCCTTGGCTTTCGCGGCGGGTTCCTTCTTGGCCAGCGACCGAACGTAGTTCACCAGATCCCAGAGTCGATCACCCTGTGCTCGGTCGCCTTCGGCAGGCATTTGGCCCTTTCCATTCTTGATGATGTAGGCCAGTTCACCGTCCGTCTTGTCCTTCAACGCCTTGGGATCGCGGTAATCGAGTAACGGCACTTTCATATCAGTAGCGAGATCGCCCTTGCCGTCTCCATCGGTGCCATGGCACATCGCGCAATCAAGATTGTAGGACTTCTTGCCGCGCGCCAATGATTCGGGAGTCGGTTTCACGGGGTTGATTTGCTTGATTGCCTCCGGCGGGATTTTATATTCGGCAGGAGCGCTTGCTTGCGCAGGTTTCTCGGTATCTTGCGCGGACGCGCAGAATGCAGCCAGAAGCACGGCCGGCAAAACGGCCCACAAAACCACCGGATATTTGCGCACAGCTACCTCCCCGGCGAACAGATTCCAACGTTGCGCGCATTGTACGCCCACATTCGGCTGGTGGGCGCGAGTCTTTTCGAGAGGGCGTTCTTGGCGGCTTCAGGCGAAACGGTCAGGCGTCGGAAAGAGATTCACCAAACTTCGGGCTTTCCGCGGTCTCATCGGCTTTGATCTCGCCGGCTTCCAGGATTTCGCCGCAGTCCAGGCATTCCACGTACTGCGAGTCGTCATCCTTCGCGATCAGCTGAGTGCGTTTGTGCTGGCAAGTCAAATCAACCATTTTCCGATGCCCGTTCCGAGCGTAAGTCGATTATAACACTCTGCTTCGCAGCGTCGTGGTTGACAAACGCGCAGATTGCCACTATCAGTCTCTACGGCAACCCTACAGCCAAGAAAGTGAGAACGGTTGGCCGCTGAATCCAGCTCGCAAAAGAAGATCGGCGTCGCGCTTTTCTACGGCATCCTCGCGCTGCTGGCCTACCTTGTTTACCTTGTTTTTGCTCCGTTCCTCGTCGCGCTCTTGTGGGCTGCGATATTGGTCGTGGTGTCCTACGCGGTCTATGAAAGGCTTGCGGAGCGATGGGGGAAAACAGGCGCCGCTCTCGCTACTACGGTCGGCGTGACGCTCGTCCTGATCGTCCCGACGATCCTCGTGATGGCCGAGTTCGTCCGGCAGGCGGTCGGCGCGGTCCAGTCCGTGCAGCTCGGTGTCCAAGCAGGGCACTACACTTGGGTCGGCAACCTCTGGACGCGGCTTCAGGAGCGCTTCCCAAGCGTGATACCACCCGACTTCTCAGACTTGGTGCATAACTACGCCGATCGGGCCGGGTCGTATGTGGCGGAGCGCCTGGGGACTTTGCTGCGGCATACGGCCGAATTTTTCTTCCATCTCAGCGTCACCATCCTGGCGATGTTCTATCTATTTCGCGACGGCGATTCGCTCGTCGCGCGCCTTCGCGAATTGCTCCCGTTCGAGAAAGACCACCGCGACGGCATGATTCAGCAAATCCGCGACGTGATTTTCGCGAGTGTGACGTCGAGTCTCGTCGCGGCGATGGCTCACGGATTGTTGGGCGGAATCGCGTTCTGGTTGACAGGAATTCAAACGCCCATTTTTTGGGGCGTGATGATGGGATTCTTCTCTCTGGTTCCGGTGGTGGGCTCCGCTTTGATCTGGGTGCCGATTTCAATAAGTCTGATCGCCGGCGGGCACGTCGGCCGCGGGATTTTCCTCGTGATCGCTTGCGTCGTGATCGTGAGCGCTGTGGACAACATCATTCGGCCCCTGCTTATCGGTGGACGCACGCAGATGAGCGGGCTGGTGGTTTTCATCAGCGTGCTGGGAGGAATCGCGGTGTTCGGGATGCTGGGCGCGGTGCTGGGTCCGATTGTCGTCGCGATGGCCGGGAGCATGCTCGACGTGTACGCGCCAGGCTCGCCCCATAGAAACAGCCCGTCCAAACCGGGTGGGAAGTGAGACGGGGGCGTGCTAGAGTAGCGCGCTTCGATGGCGAAGAACCGCGTCATGCCGAAGAATCCAAGCCCAAAACATGAGACGTTGCCGCCGGAAAAGCTCCGGTGGCGCTGCGACCCCGCGCAGATTCCGTTTGAAACGACCGCGGCCATCGAGCCGGTTAGCGGCGACCTGGGACAGGACCGCGCCCTGCGCGCCCTGCGCATGGGCGTCGAGCTCACTGCATCCGGCTACAACCTGTTTGTCTGCGGGCTTTCCGGCACGAGCCGCGGAGGGATGATCGTCCGGATGATCGAGGAACTGCGGCCGCAGTGCGAGCCGGCGCCCGACCGCTGCTACGTCAACAACTTCAAGAATGCCGACAGACCACGCCTGCTTACGCTGCCGCGCGGCCAGGCGAACGCCTTCAAGAAGGAAGTGGAATCCGGGATCGATTTTCTGCGCCGGCGCATACCGCAGGTGTTCGAAGGCGAGCCATTCCAGCGCCAGAAAACGCGGATCGTCGAACGCTTCACGCTGCGCGAAAAGGAATTGATGGACGATTTCACGCGGCGAATCGCGCGCGAACAGTTCGCGCTGGGCCGCATGCAGGTGGGCGCGGTGGCGCTGCCCGAAATCTTTCCGGTTCTCGACGGGCAGATGGTCCCGATCGAAGAGATCCCCAAAATGGTGCAGGAAGGGAAACTCGAGAACACGGCTGCCGAAGAACTCGAGCGCAAGTACGATCAGTTCCGGCAGGAATTCACGGTCGTCTACCGCAAGACGCTCTCGCTGTCGCGCGAACTTGCCAGCGAGATGAGCTATCTCGAGCAGGAAGCCGCTTCGGTGCTGGTCGACGGCGTGATCGAAGAGCTTAAGGAAAAGTACCCCAGCACTCAGATTTCGGAGTACCTCGAGGAAGTTCGCCACCACATTCTCGATAACCTGGATCCCTTCAAGGAACGCGAAGGAGAAGACGATCAGCCGCCTTCGGAAGGCGGCGGTGGGCCGCGCCAGGAACGCTCCGAACGCGATCCGTTTCGCGTCTACGGAGTGAATGTGATCCTCGCGCACGGTGAAAGCGAAAAATGCCCGGTGATCTTCGAGACGATTCCGACGTACGCGAACGTCTTCGGGACGATCCATCGCAGCTATGACGCGCGGGGCGGCTGGAATTCCGACTTCATGGATTTGCGCGGCGGGTCGATGCTTCGCGCCGACGGCGGCTTTCTGGTGATGTACGCGCTGGACGCGCTCACTGAGACGGGCGTGTGGCGGACACTCAAGAGGACGCTCAATCACGGAAAGCTCGAGATTCAGCCCGTGGATGTGTTTTTCCCGTTTGGATCAGCCGCGCTGAAACCGGAGCCGATCGACGTTCACGCCAAGATCATCCTGATCGGCGACCGCGAGATGTACGAGCTGCTCTATGACTTCGAGGACGATTTCAAGAAGATTTTCAAGGTCCGCGTCGAATTTGACGAAGAAATGAAGTGGAGCGACGAAGTCCTCCGGCAGTATTCGGGACGTCTGCGGAAACTCGTGGACGACGAAAAGCTGCTCCACTTCGATCGAACCGCCGTCGCTGCCATTCTCGAACACGGCGTGCGTCACGCAGGGCGCCGCGGAAAAATCACGACGCGCTTTTTTGACCTGGCCGATCTTGCGCGGGAATCCTCGTATGCCGCGCGAAACAACGGGAACGAAATTGTAACGGCCGAGCACGTGCGGGAGGCGCACGACGCCAAGATCGAAAGGCACAATCTGCTCGAAACGAAAATCCGCGAGATGATCGAACAAAATATCGTCTTCATCGATACGGAAGGGGAACGCGTCGGGCAGGTGAACGGACTCAGCGTCCTCGAAATAGGCGGCTACGCGTTCGGTAAGCCGGTTCGCATCACCGCGTCGGTGGCGCTGGGAAAAGTGGGCATCATCAACATCGAGCGCGAAGCGAACTTGAGCGGCCGCTTCCACGACAAGGGCGTGCAGATCATTTCGGGGTTCCTGCGGCGCACCTTTTCCCAGGACAAACCGCTGTCGCTGGCTGCGAGCCTGTGCTTCGAGCAGTCGTATTCCGGAGTGGATGGCGACAGCGCGAGCTCCACGGAGATTTACGCGCTGCTGTCCGCGCTTTCCGATTGCCCCATTCGGCAGGACCTGGCAGTCACCGGCTCCGTCAGCCAGCAGGGTGACGTTCAGCCGATCGGCGGCGTCAACCAGAAAATCGAAGGCTTCTACGACGTTTGCCGGATCAAAGGGCTTACGGGGCAACAAGGCGTTCTGATACCCGCCGAGAATGTGGAAGACTTGATGCTGCGCGACGAAGTGATTGAAGCCGTCGCGAACCGCCGGTTCCACATTTACCCCGTTTCGACGATCGAGCAAGGAATCGAAATCCTCACCGGAGTTAGCGCCGGCAAGCGAGATTCATCAGGCAAGTTCGAACCGGGCAGCATCTTCGCGAAGGTGGATGATCGCCTCCACCACATGGCCACCACCATGCACAAGTTCGACTAGCAGCCGCCCCGTCAACCTTAACCCTTCACTCCGCCCAGAATCAGATGGATGTACACCGTGTTGTCGATCGCAAGCTTTCCGCCGCTCCAGCGGGTGCCGAGCACGCCGTAGTCTCTGCGATCGATCGTGAAGCTCGTTTCAAATCCCACGAAGCTGCCAATGTTCGGCATTTCACGCACGCCAAGAACTTTCACGGGAATCGTGATGCGATGCGTGACACCGTGGATCGTCAGGTCGCCGGTCACGTCGAGCGCGTCCGGTGCTTTCGCCACCGCGCTCGTGCTCTGGAATGAAAGCGTCGGATATTTCTCGACGTCGAAAAAGTCATCGGACCGCAATACCTTGTCTCGCCCTTGCTCTCGTGTGTCGATGCTCGATGCCTGCACCGTCACTTCGACGCGCGATTTCTCGGGATGCTGTGGATCGTAGCTCAGCTGACCCTGAAAATCCTGGAACAGCCCTTGCTCCTTGAAGACCATCCACTTCGTGACCGTGAACTCGAGGGTCGTGTAGGTCTTGCTCACTCGGTAGAGGAACGGCGAGGACCACAACCGCTGTGGCGAGAGAGCGACGGACAGCAACACAACAAGCAAAACCTGAATTAGATTTCGTGATCTTTTGGCATGCATGACGGCACCTCTTTCTCGGAATAATGATCCGGAGCGAATAGCTTCGACACTCCAGCTCTATCGCGGCAACCCATGTTCCGATTGAAAGACGGCAGAGACTTGCGGAGTGTTAACAGCAACGCGGACTTGTGCGCTTCGAGTGAGCCGGCTCGAGCTACTCCTCAACGCGAGGTGGTGCCTTGAAGCCCTTCTTCGCGTGCCCGATGCCAAGCAGGTCCCACCAGGGACCAAGTTTCAGGGAGTCGTCGTTGACCGCGTCTTCGCGCGTCACGCCGGGCGGCGGAGGAACCAGCGACGCAAGACGGTCGTAGACGCGGCCTCGGTCTTCCGCGTCAACGCGCTTGAACAGATTCAACAAAGTGAAGGCATCGCGCTTGCGAGCTTCGCTAAGCACTGTCGTCAAAGCCGCGGAGCGAGCTTTCGCATCCGGCTCATCGAAATTCACGATCTCGAGCGCCTGCCGAAACCGCTCGGAAGCATCTTCGTAGTACGGTGCGCCCGGTCCGATGTCCGGACGCGATTCCGCTGCGGCGCCCTCGGGCACCAGGGATTGCCGCCAGCCGTGTTGCAGATCCACCCAGCCGACGGTGACGCGCAAGAGGCTCGTGCCGTCATCATCGACGTGCAGCGTGTAGGCGCAACCCATGTCCATCGCGTAGGCGGTGGGCGTGTGCACCAGAAAGACGTACGGCGGCGCAATCACGACTGCGCGGATCTCTCCGCGTTCCAGGCGGAACTGCTGCTTGTCCGCGCTTGCTTCGAGTAGCGCGACCTGAGAATTGGGCTCGACTTCGATTTGACCCATGCCGGGCATCCTGAGTTTCGCGCGCGACGATGTGTCGGTTTCGAGCAAGCCGCCCGGCCTCCAATGGCCGTGCTGCCGCAACACGTGTCCGTTGAGCTGCGGTGAGCCGACAACCTCGGAAACTGTCCAAGAGTCGTGGCGGAGCCACCCGCGCGCGTACCAGGCAGTGAATGCAGCCAACAAAATCGCGGCAGCCATCGACAGCACCCAAGCGATCTTTTGCGCAGGCGCCAGCCGCCGCTCGCGGATGGCTTCGGGAAATTCCAGCGCCCGCGGGCTCCCGCGGAAGCGCACCAGAAGATTCTCGATCCTTTCCACTTCCGGGTCGGGACTTCCGGACCCGTCCCAGAGGTAATCGTCATTCATGGTCGTTCCCTTCCTAATTTCTCGCGGAGCTGCTTCATGCCGCGGTGAAGATTCACGCGCACCGAGGCCGGCGTGAGTCCTGTGCGCGCTGCGATCTCCGGGCCCTTCATCCCCTCGACGAGCCGCAGGACCAAAGTCTCGCGGTATGCCTGAGGCAACGAGCGAATGGCGTCCAGCGCGGCGCGAGCCTCGTACTCTTCAGGATCGCTGCTGCCAATTTCCGCGGGAAGCTCTTCCGATGCGCGGGGCTTGCGATGGAAATCCGTTGCGCGGTTCCGTGCGATGGCGATCAGCCAGCCTGCAAACGCTGCCGGCTCGCGAAGAGAGCCGAGTTTGCGTAGAGCGATAAGGAAGACGTCGTGAACCAGATCGTCCACTTCGGCAAACGGCACGTGCGCAAGAAGCACACCATGCACCATGCGGGCGTGGCGTTCGTAGAGCCTGCCAAAAGCGCCGCGATCGCCATCGCGCGCTGCTGCGACGAGCTGGGCGTCCTCGGAGGTGTTCTCCACGGTCAAGTCTTCCGGCACCGCAGCTTCTCGGATCAGCAGGTTGCCGTCAAGGCGAGCTTCCATTCTCTTGCGTCCTGTCTAAGGTAAGACGCTGGCGCCAGGCGAACCGTTAACAACGCCTATCGTCTACAGCAGCCGGCGCATCTGGATGGAAACCTGCTTCGTTTGATCGCCGCGTTGAAGGAGAAGTTTGTACGTGTGGCCCACTTGGCGGAAAAGATTGCGTACGGAAGCAAGCGTCATATCGGCGGCAGCCTCGTCATCGACGCCGGCGATGACGTCGCCCTTCTGAATTCCCGCTTGGGCGGCGGGCGTTCCGGGCTCGACGTTCACGATTTCGAACGTCTTCAGCCCCGGGCCCTTTGCGACGACGGCGATGCCGCTCTTATCCTCTTCGTCGTAATCTTTGAAATGAGAATTCATTTCAAAGATGATTTGCTGATGCGGGTAATCGAGAACCACGCTAAAACGGCGGAGCATCGCGCCGCCGATCACGCCTGCCAGCTTCGGATCGCCAGCGTCAGCCAGCTTCGAGTGGGAAAACTCCGCCACGATGTCCGGCGCGATGAAATGGCCGATCTGAAAATTACCCAGGCGAAACAGCGAGACATCTTCTCCGCCCGCCAACTGAGGGTCGTAGCCCTTCGTCATCTTGCCATGGGACGAAACCAGCTTGCGCGCTTCCGCCGATTTCTCCGAGATCACGATTCCCGCCAGCATCGAAGTGTCCACTGCGAAATCGGCCTCGACGTCCTTCCCGCGGGGCGAAATGAACTTCGCGCGAATCACGGGCATCCCGTTCGAAAGCCGCAGAGGAAAAACCGCCCCTTTGCCTTCGTACTTGAACACGGATGGGTCGAAGATGCGGGCAGTTTCGCGCCCGAAATCGAGTTCCGCCACCACAGCGGACAGAAAATCCGCGCCAAGCGTTCCCTCATAGGGACGCCCGATTTGCGCGGCGAAATCGTCTCGCGCAGCGGCGGAAACAGAGGCAAGAGGGATCGCCCCTCCCAGGAAAACCAGCCAGTAGCCTTGGTTCGGGGTGATCCCAATCTCAGCGGCGCGGCCTGGATCGATCGACGTCACGTTGGCGCTCGTGTCCACTGCGAAGAGCGACGGTTTGCTCCCGTTCAGCTTGATCGGGAAAAACGCCACATTTTGAATGAACGTGGCGGGAATCGCGGCTGCGTTACCGCCATAGTCGAATCGCGGACGATTCGCCGGCGGCACCGCGGGAGCCGGCGTTGCAGTGGCCGGAGCTTTCGCTTGGTTCTGAGCCGCAAGCCCGGCACCAAGCCCCGCACAAAGCAGAAGACACAGCGCTGGCAGCGCAAATCCTAGAATCATCCTCCGCCGATTCCGCCTCACCGGGCCTCACAGTGATCTAAGCCACCGCGACCACACGGTGCAAGAGACGCGAGCGGAACGGCTTTGGTTGTGCGCGGCTCAAAAGGACTCACGGGTCACTCAAGGAATCATTCATGGACTGGGCGCGATATATCCGTCGCGCGCGGAGACACTATATTCCGGGCGGCCCTTCGACTTGTGCGACGCAGTAGCGGCGTCGGGCACGGTCACGCTCAGCTTGTGCAATTGCCCATCGTGCTGCGGAGCGATCCCCAGCACGTACTGGTGCCGCACTGCCGACGCAATTTCCTGATACGCGGGCGCAAATTCCTGGCCCGACGCCGGGAAATACGCGCGCCCACCGGTCATCGTCGCCAGCGAAAGCAGCGCGGCTCGCGCCTTTTCAAGCATGGTCGGACCCGCGCCCGCGGCACCGGCATCGCGTTTGGCTTTCGCCGCCGCCTTCTTCTCGGCCTTCGAGACTGGCGCGGAATTGTCGTTCAGCGATCCGCCGAGCCCGACGGCAAAAATCACCACATCTTGCGTACGCAGCTTCTGCACCAACGCGTCGAAGTGCTCCGGGCCCGACGAATCGAGCCCCGTGCTGAGCAAAACGATGGCCTTCTTCCCCGGCACCGGCGCGATCCCTTCCACCACCGACGATATCGAGTCGTACAGATTCAGCGACGCCATGCCGATCATGTATTGATTGCCCCCAAGCGCGTTCTGCAGCGCCGCCCTATCGGAGGTAAATGGCAGCAGCTCCTTCGGCGAGTCCGAATACGTGACGAGCGCAACCTGATCGTCTTCGGCCAAGCCGTTGAGCAACGCGTACGAAGCCGCGATGTGCTCGTCCTTGATCATGTAGACGGCAGGGCTCGTCTCGATCATCACGACGATCCGCGCGGGCGTGTCGACGGGCGCGAAGAAGATAATCGGGCGCTCGGCGCCGTTATCGAGCACTCGAAAGCTCTTCTGCTCGAGGCCTCCGACGAACTTGCCTTCCTTGTCGAGGACGCTCACATCCAGCTTCACGAGTTCGGTCTTGGCTTCGAGGGGGCGCTGCGCCTGCGCTGCCGCGGAATCTTGCGCGCCGCGCGCAAGATTCACGCAGGGATTGAGGAAAGTGGCCACCGCGATCGCAACCACGAAAGCGGCGCACCGAAACATCACTTTGTCATCCCGAATCCCCACGGTTTGTGCGAGGTAAGGGATCTGCTTTTTCGCTCTCAGAGGCCAGCCGCCATCATTGGTTCCCTGGGGCGGGAGCGGGCGTAGCCGGCGGAGCCGCGTTCGCCGACTTCGGCGTGCTGAGGTAGCCCTTCGCCTGATCCTTCCCGACATCGAACACGATGATTTCGTAAGGAGCGCGCGCGCCGTGAACGTAGAACTGAATCGGTTCGCCGACGGTCCTGTCCTTCTTTTCGATCGACTTATCGTCCGCCACTACGTTGAGGGTGTACTTATATTTTTTCGGATCGGTCTTGCGAAGCTGGATCTGAATCGGACCCACGTGCTGCGGGCCTTTCGTTTTTCCCAGCGAAAACTCGAAGATGTCGCGATCGCCGAGCCGCTTGAGCTCTTCCACCTCGTCGTGATTTCGCGCGATCAAGCCGCTTTGAACGCCGAGGTCGCCAATCGTGCTCTGCAGCTTGCCTTTCGTGGCTTCGAGATCGGCTTTCGTGGACGAGAGATCGGTCTTGGTCGCGTTCAGGTCGGTGGACACTTGGCCGAACTTCGTGGAAGTGTCCTGCTGGACCTGACCGATTTCCTGGCGAAGCTGCGCGTCGCTATCCTGCTGCTGTTTGCGAATCGTCTGCGCCAGGCTGCGCGCGTGCGCCAGCTCGTCTTGCGACAGATTGAGTTTCTGCGACGTCACATCGAGCTGGCCTTTAAGGTCGGCGATTCGCGAATTCGCTTTGTCCACCTCAGAGGCGAGCGCCTGCGTTTTTTTGTCGGCGTTGTCGAGGCCCTGGTGTAACGCCTGGCCTGACGAATAATTTGCGTAGAAGAGATATCCGACCAACAGAAATGCTACGACGAACAGGACAAGTACCCAGCGAGGCAGGGCCGATGGTTCCGTGTATTGCACGTGCGGATCTTCGGGGCTGGGTGTGTTAGGCGTCAAACTCATTCGATTCCCTCCGGAGCGGCAGTCGCTCGCTCTCGCCCCGAATTATCGCCGACCCGCCTTTGGAAGTCTATCCTGTCTATCGTGAGACTGTTCCTCGCGAAGCACCCGAGAACCGCTTCGCGTCAGCCCCGGACCTTCAGTCCGGGGAGCACGGCGCTTTGTGCCGTGCGAAAGAAGCCCCAAAATAAAAACGGGGCTTCAGCCCCGGTGCCTCAATTGCTCAGCGCAGCGCCGTTCCTCTTAACGCTGTCATCCCGACAGAGCGCCTTCTGCGACGAGGGACCTCTCTTCGTTCTTCCACGCCCCCCGCCCCAGCGCTGTCATCCCGAGCGAGGCGTTTCTCAGCCGACGAGGGATCTGCTTTGAGCGCCGTAGGCGCGTCACAAGTTAGCCCAGCGCGTGAGCGTTGGGTCCACAGCGGTACAAAACCCCGAAGCACCGTAGGCCTGCCCGCCGTGGCGGGCGCGGCACACATCCCACTCTGAAATTTCCAATTTCAAATTACTTCAAATCTGAAATCCGCCGCCTAACGTAATCCCCAACCGCGACTTCAAGCCCGAGGAAAAGGATCGGCCAGCCGTCGTGGCTAGCCTACTTACGCACCCACCCGCCGTCGGGCTCCCATTCACAAACGAGCACTGATGGTGTAGATGCCCAAACCACACCGCCAGCAAAGTACAAATCGTCTCGAATCCCTTGCTCGTGCTCGGTTCAACTTGTTGAGTGAGGCCGAGCGCCGCCTTCTTACTGCAGCACCTAGAGGAAGCATGGCGGTTTGCACTGAAATCGGCAAGACGTATAGCTCCGCGGACGATTTGAAGAATGCTGAGGAGTGGGCGCCCAAGCGCCACGTTCGTTCAGAGCTCATTCGGTGGCTATGCGTTAGCCGAGAGGCTCAAAACCTCGTGGATCCGCGAGGAATTATTGTCTACGGGGCGAAGATCGTCGCCCCCTTGGATCTGTCTTTCGCTGTCGTTCCTTTTCCGCTCTCGCTTCTTGGATGTTACCTAGACAGTCCTCTTTCTTTGACGGATGCAGAGATGCCAATGTTGAATCTTCAGGGGACGAGGGTGACCGGTATCAGCGGGGATCGTTTCGTTACGAAGGGTTCTGTCTTCCTCCGGCGTGGCTTTCAAGCGCATGGTGAGGTCCGGTTTACAGAAGCCCAAATTCAAGGAGACTTCGACTGCACTCGAGGCAAATTGCGAAATACTGGCCAACCAGGGACTGGGATTGCTTTGCAAGCGGATGGCGTCGTTGTCAGGGGTTCGGTTTTCCTGAGCGATGACTTTGAATCCGAAGGTGAAATCCGATTTACGGGCGCGCAAATCACAGGGGATATGGTCTTGGAGCACGGGTCTTTTACGGGAGGAGTTGGGCTGACGAACGCACAGATTGGGGGCAGCTTTGCGTGCGACGGAGCCATATTGAATGGCTCGTGCGATACCACGAACCGAGCTGGATATGCTCTGATTGCTGGTGGTCTGTCCGTTAAGGGTCAGGTTCTTATGAGAGCCGGCTTTCGATCGCGCGGTTGCGTCCAGCTCCAAACATCACAGCTTCAGTACCTCGATTGTAGCGGCGGTCTATTTGAAAATCCTCCTCGATCGGGAGTGGAGAACACAGGTTGCGCGCTGGACGCCAATGGCGCAATCGTGGCCGGAGCCATACATATGCGTAGCGGCTTTTGCGCTCGCGGAAGTGTACGCCTGTTGGAGGCTCGAATCGGATCCGAACTGGATTTCACAGGTGGTCTAATCGAAAATCCAACGATTGCCGGAATTGAGGGATCTGGTGCGGCTTTGGATGCGGATGGGATTATCATAGGCAACACCGTTTTTCTTAGGAACGGATTCCACAGCAAGGGTGCTTTGCGCCTAATAGGTGCCCAGATCGGTGGAGACCTCGTCTGCTCTAATGCCCTCCTCGAAGGAGCTATGCTTGCGGATCGAGCGATAATCAGAGGAGAGTTCGTCTGGGAGCTAACTTCGCCAGCTCCTGGACCACTTTGGCTAACCAATGCTTCAGCAGACACGATCGCCGACAGTCGCAATAGCTGGCCGCCGAAGGCGTTCCTCCGCCTAGATGGGTTCGTCTACCGTCAGATCGCAGAAGGCCCCACGGATGCGACCAGCCGCTTAGATTGGCTGTCTCGCTGCGATAAATTCTCGCCACAGCCCTATAGGCAGCTTGCGAAGGTTCTTGAAAGCTCTGGAGACGACGACGGAGCTACAGAGGTGCTCGTCGAAATGGAACGATTGCAGAGGACGCACAAACTGACTAGCTTCTTGCTCCGTTGGACAATTGGCTACGGATACCATCCCCTGCGAGTACTCTGGGGGATGGGTGTCGTCGCGAGCCTAGGCTGGATCGTGTACAGAAGGGCCTTTCTCGCTGGCACCATAATCCCAACAAAGAAGGACGCCTATAGTTCCCTTAGGCTCGGTCGATCGCTGCCAGGGTACTACCCGGAATTTGCGCCATTCATCTATTCTGTGGAGAACTCGCCCCCTCTAGTTAGGTTGGGGCAGGCCGATAACTGGGGGCCGCAGACCTTTGATTTGCATCCTCAGAGCGGCTTGACAGCGAGGCATATTCGGTATCTCAAGTCTCCAGCGTCTTGGCGAAAGTCCCTGCGGTGGGGATCGCGCCTGATGACGTCACCAAGATTTCTGCGCTGGTATGTCAGAAGAGCGACGACTTCTCCCGCTTTCATACAATGGTTTCTGTGGGGTCAGATTCTTCTTGGATGGATCCTCGCCACGCTGTTTGCCGCTGGCGTGACGGGACTCATCCGGAAGTAACCCCCCGATGCCGGGTGCCGCACCCCTTCGATGTCTGAAGGGTGCGCGTTCCGACCCCTCGGAATCTACCCATCCCGACCCCTCGGGACGGCCTCTTCAGAAACGATGCCAAACGAGGCTTTTTCTGCCACTTTAGGCTTTTAGAGGTCAGTTAAGGGCTCCCACCCTTCGACTTTCAACTGTCAACTTTCGACCTTTTCTTACGGTACTGGGTCTTGACAATATGGTAATCTTATGGTATCCTGCAGCCGGAAACTTGGACATGACCGACAAAACGGACCAGTCGAGACGCCTCAGGGTCTTACCCCCACTCCTGGCGCACTTGCCCGCCATCTTGTTGGGCGGGCCGAAGCTTCACGCGAAGGCGGGCCCGCCGCGCCGAAGGTTCCAAACGAAGGCGGGTTCGCCATACCTTCTCCCCCAGCCCCAAATCCTAATAACGAATCCGCGATTAGAAATCGACGCAAATGACTGAAAACATTCACCAGCGACCAGTTCTAATAAGCAAAAGGGAGGGGGGTATATCCTCGCAAAAGCGAAACCAAGGCGAAAACTTTAACCGGGACCTCAAAGCTGCCGCGCTAAAGGCCGCGCCGCTGCGTTTAAATCACCGATCACGAGTCACAAGTCACGAATCACGGGGAGTTACAGTTGAAGGTGAAACCCGGACCGATTCCGAGGAGTCAGAAGGAGGTCCGGGTTTGCCCTGCCACTTGCCGGTTTCATGGAAACAGCGGCTGTTTCGTCACGCTTAGCCGGGATTGAGGCTACTTCGACGGGTGCGGCTCGATCATCGTTACTTTCGTCACGTGGATGCGGCCCGTGTCGCTGTTCAGTTCACAGTTCAGCTCGACGTGATGTCCGGTGTGATCCCTCAAAATCTCCGGATTGTCCACTTCGAAGGATTTTCCGTCCTCGTCGGAGACAAACGATCTTTTGTCGCCGTCCGCTTTCACCGTTCCTCGCATGGTCCTCGAATCCATCTTCTTCTGATCCTGGCTCGCTTCCTGCGTTCTTGCATGCGCGAGCACCGGAACCCCAAGTGTTGCCACCGATAGTGCCACTGCCAAAATTGATAGCTTTTTCATTTTGCGTCTCCAAGTTTTTCGAAAGGGATGAACTAATCTTTCAGGTCTGGCTGAGGCAGTGAACGTAACATCCGTCGAGGAGCAAGACTGTCCCGAATGGCACACATTCGCGCATCGGGCGATTGCGCAGTTTTTCCGTCATTGAGTGGAGAAAATTGGAAAGTGCGGCGCGCACTTCAAGGGTCGAAGCGATGCGACAACTAGTTGTCGACGAGCGCGACCACGGTTCTGCCGCGAGCAGACGATTCGATCAACTGCCGCATGACTTGCGCATGGCAAGCGTCACCGTGGGTCTCCGCCCGACTTGCGCACGTAAAGGGTGCCGCTTGAGTAGTGAACGCCTTTGGCGGCGAGCGGCTTGATGTCCTCCATCTTCTTGCTCTTCTTCAGATTCTTCCCCTCTTTCCTCGCCTTGCTTTTTTGTGCCATTTTTGGTTCCCCCATTCTTTTTCGCCGCTACGACGCCAACGATTTTGCGCTGCTGCGTCGCCGCATCATTCCCATCAAGGTTAGCAAGGCAACGCCCAGCAGCACCGCGCTCGACGGCTCGGGCGTCGAGCTTGTGCCACTGCCACCGCCTGTCGGACCCGTAATGTCGAGACTCAAGCTGTTTGCCCCGACGACCTCCGCGCACGTGTCGTCCACGGGACACGTCCAGTTGGTGAAGTCGATGTGGGCGAAGTCGCCGGAGAGCGAGCCGAAGAACAGGAACGTGAAGTCGTCGCCGGCTACGGGCGCGAAGCCGTTCTCCGCGACGAAATCCACGGTGCCGTCGAGCGTTGCCAGATCGCTCACATCCAGGAAGTTGAGCTGCTCGTCTCCGAAGAGGTTGATCGTGAGCGTCCCGTTGGACCCTTGGGTATAATTGCCGTTAATCGTTAGCGGGCCGACCACGAATCCAGGCGTGACATTTCCGCCGCTGTTGTCGACGTTCCCGTTGATTGTGCCGCCACCCGTAAGAAGACCGCCCTGGATTTGGACAGCCGGGACTGAATTGATGGTCCCAGCGACTTCCGTTTCACCAGCCGTCTGGACGTAGGTGCTACTCGCGGAGTTAGTCAGGGTCGCGCCCGCAGCGACACCGAGGCTCCCGCCGTTAATGACAATGGAGCCGTTGTTTGTCAACGTGCCCCCAATGCTGAGGGAACCCGCGCCGCCGTTTCCAATAGTAATCGAGCCATTGTTCGTCAGTGCACCCTGATCCAGGAGTTCGCTGGAGGTGATCGTGATGGCGCCGTTGTTGGTAAGCGCGCCGTCATTTTCCAAGAAGGCAGCGACGGTTAGCGTGGCGCCCGCCTCATTGATCACGGTGCCGCCCGCGTTGTTATAGAAGGTGCTTTGGTTGTTCATGGTGCCGAAATTATCGAACGTGCTGTTGTTGTAGATGGTAGGCGGGAAACCCTCCAGGGCGGCGTTTGCAAAAGTTCCGTAATTGGTGATCGTGCCGTTGTTGGTGAGAGAGGGTATTTCCGTCCCGATACCCCCCGTGTAAAACGTGCCGCTGTTGATTATGGATCCGTTGTTAGTCACGACCGTCGCAGCAAGGACGACTCCGCCGGCATAGTTCGTCACCGTGCCGTTATTGGTGAAGCTGTCGGCGCCTGGAAAGGGCTCGACAAAATATCCACTCAGGGAGAGAGTGCCGGTGTTGTTGAGCTGCGCGCCAAAAGTATTCGTAACAGTGTCAAAGAGCGTCATCGCGCCGGTGTTGGTGAGCGTTCCGGCGTTGTTCAGCGTGCCAACTGTGACTGTGTCCGTGACTGTGGCGAAGTTGTCGAAGGTGCCCGCGTTCGTGAGAGTGCCCCCATAAATATCCAGGTAATTGTTATTCAAGATGGTCCCGAAGTTCGTGATGGTCTGATTCACTTGGTTTTGAAGTGTTCCGCCATTGTTGATCGTGCCGTCATTTACGAGAATCCCACTCACGGCCCCAGGCCCGTCGTTTACAAGCTCCCCGGTGCTGTCGATCGTGACCAGAACGCTGGAGTCAACGACGCATGTGGACGCAACGTTATAGAGAGTAGTCGAGACGGCAAGGTTGCTGGAGACCGGGCAGGACAGGATTTGCGCCGAAGCACCGGCAGAAACAGCCAGCACGCAAAAGTACAAAACAATCGCGCGAACTGCATAACGACACAGCAAATTCAGAGTCATGGGATTTGGCCCTCCGCAAAACCGATTCGTTTGATCAGACTTCCTCGATGTAATGGCTTACTACCCTTCGGAATTGGAACGCGCCTAAGGCGAGCAGTGCGGCTGCGAGCAATAGCAGGCTCGATGTTTCAGGAACATTACCACTTGAACCGACTGTGACGACGGGCGCGGGCAAGCCAATCGTGCTCACGCCGTTCGTCGTGAAGCTCGACGGAGACAGTGAAGTGCCGTCGAGCCCCAGCTCCAAGAGCGCGCCGTCGGGATCGTCCGAGTAGCACGTGTCCAAGCCGACGTCGCAAAGGAGCATTGAGAAGCCGTCCGGGGTAACGCCCGCGAAATTGTTGGTGGTCGTCAGAAGGAACGAGAGAGAGGAGCCGGGATTGAAGTCCTGGGTGAAGATAGCGGTGCCGAGGCTGGTGTCGTCCATCGCGATGCCGCTCGCGATGTCGCCGCTAACGCCGGTCGTCCCGAGGTAGTCGGCCGGCGCCGCCACGGTGCCGCCGCCAAGCGAGAAACCCGTGAGCGTGAGGTTGTTGTCGGCCACGCCGTCGCCATCAATGAATTCAAATGCCAGTGCCCACGTGCCCGACAGAGACGACGTGTTGAGACTGACGTCGAAAGAATCGGCTTTCGCGACTCGCGTGCCGGCCGCTAGTAGCAATCCGCCAAAGGCAATCAATGAAAAGAAGCGTTTCATGTGAAGTCTCCTGTTTATCTGGATCCCGGTCCCGCCAGAACGCGCGTGCTGTAGGTGATGGCAATCTTGGTGGGATCGGTGAATTGCAGTTGGATCGACGTCGCCTGGCCCGGCGCGAGATTCACGCTCGCGGAGACGTACGAGCTGCCCGCAGGCGGTTCGAGAGAATCGGTTGTGCCAGTGAGATTGAACAACGATGCGTTGCTGCTCAACCCATCGAGGACGAGGGAAATCGGCCCGGTGGTCGCGGTGGCCGAAGTGTTGGTCAGAGTGATGGTCTGATAGTAGCGACCCGTCCCCAGATTGAATACGTAGGGACCGCGCGTGACTGTGATTGAGCTGCTGGTGTCCACCGCGCAATTGCAG
Source organism: uncultured Acidobacteriota bacterium (assembly GCA_963737205.1). Classification (GTDB taxonomy): domain Bacteria; phylum Acidobacteriota; class Terriglobia; order Acidiferrales; family UBA7541; genus Palsa-295. The sequence continues at coordinate 1,393,852 of CAVTRV010000002.1, forward strand.
GAAACAAAGTTCGCAGTTACCGTTTGCGGCTCAGCCATGACCAGCGGCGTCGAGGGGGTGCCGGGAGAACTGACGTTGCCTGTCCAGCCACTGAAGGTGTAACCGGGATTTGGAGTGGCGACGAGCGAAACCACGGTACCGATGCACGGGGAGCTCGTTCCGGCGGGCGGCGAAGTGGTGCCCCCTCCCGGCGGCGAGACTTGTATAGTCAGCGTTACGTTCAAGTCGATGCAATTCGCAACAACGGAAGGACACGAGACCGTCGGATCGAGATTGCAGAGTTCGTACGCGCCAATGTCGTAACCGCCGAGCTCGGGCCTGCGCGAGCCGCGTTGATCCGTCAAGGCAGATGTGGTCCCGTCCGCGGCGTTCCAGGCAGGGCTGTTTTCGCCAACGGCCATGGTGGGAGTGTAGCCCCCGTTGTTTTGCAGCGGACCGAGCAGCGGGTCGAGGGTGGAAACGGTGCCCGTGGAAGGCGTGTAGTCGCAGGGATACGAGGGGTCGTCATTTTGGATGAGGTTGCCGCGCCAGTCGCCGCCGGTGATGACCTGAGCTTTCATGGTGCATTGCTTGTTTGCGGCGTCGTCGCTGCCGGTGCTGTCGGCGATAATCGAGTTGCGGAGAATGAAGGTAGTTGTGTTGCTGGTGAGGCCGAACAAGTTGTTAGGCGATTGCCAGATGTAGATGCCGCCACCGGAACCGCTGGCTAAATTGCCATCGATCGTGTCGTTCTCGACGGTGGTTGAGCCATTGATCGAAAAGATCGCGCCGCCGTGCCCCTCACCTGTAAAGCCTTTCGAGCGACCTCCCACGGAGTCGTTGCCGGTGAGAGTGCTATTTGTTATTACGACCGAGGCGCCTAGATTGAAGATCGCGCCGCCGAGTCCAGCGCCGCCTCCGCCGTAAACCTGGGTAGCACTGCCCCCGAAGAAGCCTCCGCTACCCGGTGTTCCTGAGTGCGTGATAGCCCCGCCGTACTCGCCAGCTCCTCCGCCACCACCGAATCCGCCATTGCCTCCGGCTCCTCCGACCTCCGGACCGGCACCTCCACCACCGCCCCAACCGCCATTGCCACCCTGATCGGGACCACCTCCGCCACCACCGCCGATATTTCCGTTACCGCCCACGATGGTTCCGAACGGGTTAATCGGATTAATTGCAAAGCCGCCGCCACCACCGCCACCACCTTGGCACGGGGCGCTGCCTCCGTCGTTGCCTCCGTCGCTAGCGTCGGCGCCCTGGGCTCCGCAAGCGAGGCCAGCCGCACCGCCCGAGTTGCTATCGGTGTTCGCGCCAGAAGTGACCGTGCCCCCGCCTCCTCCACCGCCAAAGTACCCGGCGTTCCCACCGTTGCCGCGAGAACCGCCGCCGCCACCGCCTCCTCCATTGAGACCGACCGAGGCGGCTCCGCCATTGCCGCCCAACCCACCTCCTCCACCACCATCACCACACCCGAACGCTTTGTCGCAGACAGTGCCGTCATTCCCACCCGCCGCAGTGTTTGCTTCGAAGGTGCTGTCTACAACCGTGAGCGATCCGGCGAACGCCGGCGAAATACCGGGCGCGCTGCTTGCGACAAAGACAGCACCGCCGGCTCCGAGCCCACCACCACCGCCCGCCGCGCCGTCACCACCTTTGGCCGTGAAGCCTTTTACGTGAATGTTTTCGATGGTCAAGCTTCCCGATCCCTGAACAGTCGTGCCGTCCGGAAGTTTCACCGACGCGTAACCCACCGTGAAGGCGCGGCCTGAAGGCACGGCGTTGCCCGACCACACGAGTTGGGCTCCATAGCCCAGGATGGTGATATTGGAGAAGATGACCGGAGTGGCAGACGGCCCCCATGGATTATGCGCATCCAAGACGGCGAAGATCATCGTCAAGGTAGCGCCGGGCGGAAGCACAATCGTGTCGTCGCCGCTTCCAGGCACGCACTCCGTCGTGACGAAATGGTCGGTTCCGTCCGCATTGGCGAAATCGATGGCGATGTTGTTGTCGAAATTCGCGGAATCGATTGCCTCTATGAGCGAGCAGCCGCCGGTGCCGCTGATCTTGTCGTCGGTCGTCGTGACGTAGATGATGGCCGCAGCGGCGCGTTGCGGGAGGGCGAAGCTGCAAAGTGGGAGAACTGCCAACGCGAGCATATATCGCATCGCACGGCGACAATTTCGAAGAGGTTGCTTCATGTGCGGCTTCTCCCTTATCTGGAACCTGGCCCCGCTAACACGCGCGTGCTGTAGGTGATGGCGGTCCGAGTCGGATTGGCGAACTGAAGGTGAATCGACGTCATCTGAACTGCACGCTCGCAGCTTCATCGCGCGACCGTCGGGGACGTTGACGGCAGGCTTTTGCTCTCGTGTTGGGAAAAGTGGCAGAGGCAGTTCGCAAGGTCAATCATCAGGGGCTATTTCTTACGTAGCTGGCCAAGCGCCAGAAATCAGGGATGTTGAGTTCTCTTATAACCGCGCGATCCTTGACGGGAGGCATCTTGGCGTGATACAAAAATCATTAGACCCCCGCAGGAAACCCCAGGTGCCATGGCGTCTGGTTCCGTCCAACCGGAGAAGATCGTTCGTTTCGGACCCTTCGAGACGAATCTGCACACCGGGGAGACACGCAAGTACGGGATCCGCATCCGCCTCGGCGGACAACCCACTCAAATCCTCACCACACTGCTCGAAAGGCCGGGCGAGATAGTCACTCGCGAGGCGCTGCGGCACGAGCTGTGGGCTGACGATACATTCGTCGAGTTCGAAAACGGCCTGAACAACGCCGTGAAGAAGTTGCGCAGCGCCTTGGGGGATTCGGCCGATAAGCCGCTTTACGTGGAGACGCTTCCGCGCGTGGGCTACCGCTTTGTCGCGCCGATCGAGCCAAGCGCAGAACGGGCGGCGGCAAACGGCGGCAGCTTGGCAGCGGTCGAGGTAGGCTCCCTTCCCTTACCTACCAAAACCCGAGTCGGGATGTTTCGTTGGGGATTAGGGTTCGCGCTGGCAGCCTTGGGAGTTGTGCTCTACGGATTTCTCTCGCCTTTGCCGACTCCTCGCGTGACAGGTTTTCTGCAGACGCCGCTGACAGATCATTTCGATGGGTTTGGGCAAATTGTAACGGATGGAGTGCGAGTGTATTTCCTGGAGCGAAGCGGGGACCGGGACGACGTTGTGGAAACGTCGACGGTGGGCGGCCCGGCAACAAAGGTTAGTACGCCGTTTCGGAGCACCCGGATATTCGACGTGTCTCGCGATGGCTCTGAGTTTCTCATCGGCAATTTTGTCGTGCGGCGGCCCCCATTGCCCTTATGGACTTGGCCCGTACAGGGAGGAAGCCCGGCGCGCGTGGGGGATGTTGTAGTGGATGATGCCGCCTGGACGCCCGACGGACAGCAAATTGTGTATGCGCGCAATGGAGTGATCCACCTGGTTCGGCGAGACGGCACCGGCGACCGCGTCCTGATTCGCATGACAGGATTCGCGCAATGGATTCGATTCTCGCCCGATGGGCGCTCATTTGTTCTTACGTTGGTCCCTCCACAGTCCGACTCGGAGACGCTGTGGGAGGTCTCTGCCGACGGAAGCAACGCGCACATCAAGTTCCCCGGCTGGAGCAATCCTCCGTCGGAGTCAGGTGGGGACTGGACTCCTGATGGCAAGTACTTCGTGTTTACGTCACATCATGGCGGATCTCCCAACCTTTGGGCTGTGAGGGAGAAGGCGTCTCTGCTGCACTGGAGAAGGTCAGTCCCCGTCCAATTGACTCCAACGGCCAGAGCAATGGCCGGGGCCGTCCTTACGCGCAACGGGACACGCGCGTTCGCAAATGCATGGAACGACACCTCGGAAACGGTGCGGTATGACCCCGATTCCCATCAATTCAGGGCCATTCCGGAGACGCGTGGCTTGTTGACTTTCAGACCCTCGAGAGATGGCGCTTCCGCGGTATTGCAAAAACCGGACTGGACTCTTTGGCGGACGAGCAACAGAGGCGAACCTCCCATACAGTTGACCACTCCTCCGCTTCGGGCGGCCCAAGCGCAGTGGTCACCGGATGGGACAAGGATCGCCTTCGAAGCGGACATGTACGGCAAGCCGACGCGAGCCTACGTGGTGAGTGCACAGGGAGGGCCGATGCGTGAAATCCTGGCCGAGGAGGGTGAGCAAGGTGTGCCGGCGTGGTCCCCGGATGGGTCGCAGATCGCGATCGCGGTGAACGTGGAGGCAGCTGGCCCTGGGAATGCGCCGCGCGGAATCTACGTTGTGGACTCATCGACGAGCAAAGGTGCAAAAGTCGTCGGCTCGGACGGTTTAACGTCGCCGATGTGGTCACCCGACGGAAAATATTTCACCGCTAAAACGGCGGATGAGACCTCGATCCTTCTGTTCGATTCAAAAGCGGAAAAATGGAACACGATTGCCAAGGCCACGGCGCTTTCGGGGCTGACGTGGTCACGGGACTCGAAATATCTGTTCGTGCAGAAGATTGACGATGCTGGACAGCCCATTTATCGCCTTCACGCCGGCGACTTCAAGGAGGAGCCGGTGGTTGATTTCCACTCATTTCTGGACAGCGGTGTTGAAACGTGCGCGCTGCAAAGCGCCGCCGCGGATGGCTCGCTGATCATCCGCTTGAAGAGCACTGGCGGGAACGTCTACGCCATCGACCTCGATCTGCCCTGAAACTCTTGAAACCGCCCGGCCTATAGGCTTGGCTCGCTAGTACTATTGCCACCGGCGGGACGCGATACTAAATTCGGGCTGGTATGAATCCGCAGATTCGACCGCGCAGACAGCTCCGCAGAAGCCACCGGCTCGTTCTATCCATGCCTGTGCACGTCTTTGGGCAAGACGTGTTCAAGGAGTCCTTCAACGAGTTCACGCGCATGCTTTCAGTGAGCGCGCACGGCGGATCGCTCGCCCTGGCTGCCAGGATCGAGAAGGGCCAGCGGATTCTGATTGTGAACAAGATGACCGGCAACGAGCAGGAATGCCGCGTCGTGCATGTGGGGTCCATGAAGGACGGCAAATGGACCGTGGGAATCGAGTTCGTCGAACAGGTGCCAAACTTCTGGAAAGTCCACTTCCCGGAACCCGCCTCCAAGCAAGTTTATGCACGCCGCACGTCACCTGTCAGCCCTCACTCCTGACCCCTGGTCGCCGTGGCGACCCTCACCCCTGACTCCTGCCCTCGTGCCCGTTTTCACGTAACCCTCGCCCGTCGCCCTCATCGCTCGTCGCGCCACCTATGGCATAATTGGCGTACGTGGGACTGGGGGAAATGGGCGCCTCTCGTTCGGTTCACGTTGCTTGCGGCTGCAAGACAACTCCATGACGGGTCCATGACGGCCAAAACGAAAATTCGCCGGAAGCTGCTGGCGGCGCACAGGAAACTGCGCGAATTCCGCATGATTGCGAAGGGGCTGGCGTCGACGCGCCATCCGCTGCTGGTCCACATCATTCCGATCCGGCGCTGCAACCTGGCGTGCACCTATTGCAACGAGTTCGACGATTTCTCGAAGCCCGTGCCGACCGAGGAAATGTTCAAGCGCATCGACCGCCTGGGTGCGATGGGCACGTCGATCATCACGATCAGCGGCGGCGAGCCGCTGCTGCATCCGGAGCTTGACGCGATCGTCAAGCGCATCCGCAAGCACGGGATGATTGCGGGACTCATCACTAACGGCTATCTGCTGGTGGCGGACCGCATCGAGCGCCTGAATCGCGCGGGCCTGGAATACCTGCAAATCAGCATCGACAATGTGACGCCCGACGACGTCTCGAAGAAAAGCCTGAAAGTGCTGGACCAAAAGCTGGAGCTCCTGGCGGAGTATGCGGATTTTCACGTCAACATCAATTCGGTGCTGGGCAGCGGCATCGCGAATCCCGAGGACGCGCTGAAGGTGGCGCATCGCGCGGTCGACTTGGGGCTGACGTCGACGGTGGGCATGATTCACGACGGCAATGGCCAGCTTCAGCCGCTCAGCGAACACGAACGGCAAATTTTCGAGGAGGTCATGTCGCTCGGGAAGCGCGGCTTTTCGCGGGTGAACTACTTCCAGCACAACATCGCGGCGGGTCGCGAAAACAATTGGCGGTGCCGCGCCGGCGCGCGCTATCTCTACATTTGCGAGGACGGGCTTGTACACTATTGCTCGCAGCAGCGCGGCTATCCCGGCATTCCCCTCGAGAAGTACGGCGAGGCCGATCTTCGGCGCGAATTTTTGACGAAGAAAGGCTGCGCTCCCAACTGCACGGTTTCCTGCGTTCATCAGATTTCCACGGTCGATTTCTGGCGCGCGCCGCAAACCCTCGAAGCCGGCAATCCCTCGTCTTCGGCCGCCCTGGTACAACTGAGCGGCTCGCCCGAGCGCGAATAGCAGCTCGCCACGCGCGCATCATTGCCGCAGCAGACAATACCTCTCCCAAAATTTCTTGCAAACCATGAGGGCTAAGAGTAGAAGTTCATTCGTCGATTGTTTTCGGCCAGTTCGCGCCTCGGGTGAGGGAGCGGGCGAGAGGCCGTCCACGCAAGAGACCAGGCGGCGGCCGCCACGGCCGTCGGGGGCGAAAAGACTCAGCAAACGGGACTGGGGAGGGTGTGGCAATGCGACTTCGCGACTCTGTTTTCCACGAGATTTTCTGCAGCTTGTGCTGCGCGCTGATAGTTGGCGGACTTCTGTTTTGCGTTGCGGGACCGGCACGAGCGCAAGGAGTGAACACGGTCAACGTGTCGGGCACGGTTCTTGACCCGCAAAACCTGGCCGTGAAGGGCGCGCACCTGAGTCTGAAGAACCTGGGCACCGGCGCGGAGCGCACCACGACGAGCGACGCCAACGGCCGGTACGAGATTGTCGGTGTCCCACCGGGAACGTACTCGATGACCGTCCAGGCGGACGGGTTCGCGACCCTGGCGAATTCCTCCCTGACGCTGACCTTGGGTGCGACCGGGGAATACAATCCGCAATTGCAGCTGAAGACCTCGACACAAACGATCAGCGTCGAAGCGGCGCCAGAGCTGGTGGACACCGCCAAGACGGACGTATCGACGACGATCAACCAGTTGCAGATCAACGACCTTCCGATCAACGGGCGGAACTACATCAATTTTACGCTGCTGAATTCCCAATCCGCGCGCGACGCAGCCCCGCCAATCGGCGCAGCACCCACCAGTGGTTTGAATTTCGGTGGGCAGCGCGCAAGGTCGAATGAAGTGTCAATCGATGGCGCGGACGCGGTGGATAAGTCTGTTGGCGGAGTGCGCGCAACGGTCTCACAGGAAGCAGTTCAGGAATTTCAAGTCATCACCAGCGACTATATGCCCGAATACGGGCGGGCCATGGGCGGCGTCGTGAACATCGTTACCAAATCCGGCTCTAATCAGACACACGGCGACGCCTTCGGATTCCTGCGCAACGCTGCGATTCAGGCGCAAAACCCTTTCTCCGTGACGGGTAGTTTCGACCCCGCGACGGACTCCGTGAATCTGACCCCGGTCAAGCAATCCTTCACGCGCGTGCAGGCGGGAGCCACCATTGGCGGGCCTATTCAGAAGGACAAAACGTTTTACTTCTTCTCTTACGAAACGACGCGCTCCGAGGCGACTGGCTTTACAAACATGGGCGAGAACAATTTCGGACTCGTCGCGGTTCCCGGCGCGAGCGTTTGTTCCGCCACGCCACTGCTGCTCACCGGGCCCGCCAGTGACCTCACAAGCCAGGCGGGGTTCTATCCGGCCGAGATTGCTGCCGCGGGCGGTTGCGGGAGCGCTGGCGCCATTCCGTTCATCGAAGGCGCCGCTTTGAGCGGCGGTTCGTCGGCCGTTGCGCTTCTGGGGAACACTGGAGCGCTCCCGTTTCCCTACAATTCGTTCCCCGAGGATGGAGCCGCTTGCGCGGGGGGGCCTTGCGTTCTACCGGCCAGTTTTCAGGGTCTGGCCTCGGTGATAGGAAATTTTCCGACCAAGGAGGGCACCAGCCTCTGGTCGGCACGGCTCGACCACATCTGGAACAACCAGAACTCCACTTTCCTCCGCGTCGGCGTTTCTCCCTCGACTATCACCGGGATCGAGGTGAACGCTCAGACGGAGCCCTTCGGACAGAACGCAGGCAACCGCACTTCCAATCAGCAAACGCGCGATCTCGACGTCATCGCCCAGCACACGACCGCCATTCGCAGCAACTTGTTTAACGAACTACGCTTCCAGTATGCCCGGCGCGGGCTCCATTACGGATATTCGGCTCTGCCCGGCGGAAGCGATCCGGGTGTCAACATCAACGGCTTCGGTTTCTTCGGTCGCGAGCCATTCTCCACAGAGGACCGTGTGGAACGCCGTTTTCAACTCACGGACAACATCTCCTGGACCAAAGGAAGCCATACATTCAAGTTCGGCGTGGATTCAAACTTTGTCCACATCGGGACTAGCGCGGCGCAAATCTTCACACTGAACTATGGTGGCGTGTACGACTTCGGCAGCCTGGGCGCCAGCACCTTCGGCTTTCCCACCGCATTCCCGGGGTTTAACGCCGTCCAGGCATACGGATTGGGAATCCCGACGAGTTTCTACCAGGGCATCGGAAACACGAACAAGCCCTCCGAGGACAACAGCCTCGGCGTCTTTGCGCAGGACAGCTGGAAGATAAGTTCGAAGTTCACGCTCAATTACGGGGTTCGCTACGACATCGAGTGGGCCCCGATTTTCCCAGCGAGCACGGCACTGAACAACACTGCCGAACAGGCGCTGGGAGTGATTCAAGGGATTCCTTTGAATAAGAAGAACGTGGCGCCCCGGATCGGCTTGGCCTGGGATCCCCAGGGCAACGGCAAGACCGTCATCCGCGCCAGCTACGGAATCTTTTATGACAATCCTTCGCTTGCGCTGGGATTTCTTGCCAACGCTTTCGACGGCGCTGAATCCTCGCTGCTCGAGACCGCCGGCGGCAGCCCGTGCGTGCTGACGGCGTCCGGCTGCGACCTGGACAATCCGGCGAACTTCTCCGCGCTGAACGCGACCAATATTTTTCAGGGCCTGCTGACCGGAAACATCGCCGGCTGCTCCACCGCGACGCCTTCGATGTGCTACGAACCAAGCCAGCAGCGCTTCAACCCATTCCAGCCAAATTCCCTTTTCACCGGCCAGAATTTTTTGACTTCTCCTCCCGCGGCGGACCATTCAACGCCGGTTATCCTTTGCCACTGCTTCCGTACACAGTGCCGGTGACCAGCAATTTCAAGTTTGCGTACGCGCAGCAGGCCAACCTTACGGTGGAACGCGAGATTACCAAGAACTTGAAAATCAGCCTTGCCTATAACTACACGCACGGCGTTCATCTCGACCGTACCATCAACCTGAACGTCACCAACCCAGGAACGCTGGCCCTCAACGACGCCAACGCGGTCGCCGCGGGCCTGGTCTCGCCTGGGACCAATCCCCTCACGATCAGCAACATTCCAGCCGCTGCAGGGTGTCAGCTGACCCCTCTGGGAGGAAGCATTGATGTCATCGCTCCCGGAATCCTGGGAGTCGGCTTCCCGATTGGCGACACGACTTGCGCTCTCGCTCCGGTTCCTGGAAACTCCGGATTCATCGGCACGCCCGCCGTCTTCAATTATTTCCGTCCCTCGGGCCCCAATCCGTCCTTTGCCGCGTTGGTCCCCGGTGGCTATGGAACGCTCGTGGGGCTCGCGCAAACGGCCGGTTTCCCTGTGGGCGTTATTTCCGGCGGCACTCCCATCCCAGTGCCATGGAGCGACGTGAATCCGCAAACTTCCACGGGGAATTCGCTCTACAACGCTTTTACGCTGACCGTCACGAAGCGCTTTTCCAACAACTTCCAGTTGCTGTCCGGATGGACGTGGTCGCACAACATCGATGACTCGACCGACCTCTCGACTCTTCTTAACCCGCAGGACAATAGCAACCCCAACGGCGAGCGCGGCAATTCCGACTTCGACCAGCGCCACCGCTGGATCACCAGCGCGATTTTCCAGAGCCCGTACCATTCCTCTGACTCCGGAATTTGGAAGAAATTTCTGGCCGATTTCCTTGTGGCGCCGATCATGGAAGTCTCTTCCGGGCGCCCCTACAACGTTCTGATCGGCTATGACACGAACCTCGACTTCGGCACGGCCACGACTCGCCCGTCCGTTCTGCCCGCGGGAGCTGCGGTGCCGGCCGGCTTTCCGGCAGCCACCACTTCGCCTTACGTCAAGAACGCCGAGTTCATACTCCCGACCAATTGCGTCGACAGCTCTCTCCAACCCTTCGGCCCATATCCGGCCGTTCCGACACCGCCCACCGGTTGCGTGGGAAATCTAGGCCGCAACGCTTTCACGAAACCCTACTATTTCGACATAGACCTGCGCATCCAGAGGACGATCCCGATCAACGAGCGCGTAAATGTCCAGATCATCGCCGACGGCTTCAACCTTCTCAACCGCTTCAACGTGAGCGACGTCAACCCCGTTTGCGATCCGACCGCCGGGCTCACGACCTGCGCGGCCGGCCAGCCGACCTCCGTTTTCGATCCGCGGACGTTCCAGTTCGCGCTGAAGGTGAATTTCTAACTGCTCGGATGCTTGCTCGAGCTGTCCTTGGGCAATATCGAATGACGTTGGCGCTTGTCTTTACTTTCGCTTTGTATTCGCCTATGCTTGGCCCGGAAGTCGACAAAGGCACCGAAAGCATTCAAACTTGACGTCGGTCGGCTCCAGGATTGGTTCGTGGGAGGCAGGATGGAAGCAGTGGTATGGATTGTCGTCGCCCCGGTAGCGGCCATGGCAACCATCGTGATTGTAGCGACGATCGTAAATTCGTCCGCGCGCCGGGCCGAGAAGCAACTCACCGCTGCGCGGCAAGAGATGCAGGCCTCGCTCGCGACTCAAAGCCAGGCCTTCGCTTCGCAACTCAGTCACCTGATGCAAGGCGTGACGCAGCAACTGGGACAAGTGCGGCAGGACCTGCAAACGGGAGTCGCATCGTCGGGGCAGCTCGCAACGGACGCGCAACGCGAAGTGGCCACGCGCTTGCAGTCATCCACGGACGCGCTGGTGCAGATGAGCCAGCGGATCGGCGAAGTGCAGCAGACCAGCCAGGACCTTTCAAAGGCGGCGCAAACGCTGCAAGCCGTTCTAGGAAGCGCGAAAACGCGCGGGACGCTGGGCGAAGTGACTCTGGAGCGGCTGCTGGCGGACGCGCTGCCGCAGTCGGCTTATGCCACGCAATACCGGTTCGATTCGACGGGCGCGATCGTCGACGCCATCGTGCACAGCGGCGAGCGCCTGCTTTCGGTCGATTCGAAATTTCCGCTGGACGCCTACCGCAGGCTGATGGACACGGGCGAAGACGCGCGGCGCGAATTCTGCGCCGTGGTGCGCAAGCACGCCGATTCGATTGCGGACAAATATATTCTTCCGCACGAACACACGTTCGACTATGCGCTGATGTTCATCCCATCGGAAGGCATCTACTACGAGTTGCTGGTGAGCGAAGATCCGAAGCACGGGATGCTTGACGAATATTGCCGGTCGAAGCGGGTCTTCCCCGTTTCGCCCAATAGCCTTTACGCGTACTTGAGCGCCGTTGCTGTGAATTTGCAGGGCCAAAAACTGGAAGAAAATGCCCGGCATCTCCGCGCCAACCTCGAAGGCCTGAAGAAGCAGCTTGAATTGTTCGCGGAAGTATACGAGAAGCTCGGAAATCACCTTCGGTACGCGCAGCAGAATTACGATGATGCGGACAGCAAGCTCGCGCGGGCGCGCAATTCGCTCGAACAGATGTCGCAGGGAATCCTTCCGGAGGCGCCTGAGACCAAAGTTCTTGCTGCCTCTACGGAATAGAATCCCCCCAATCTTCTGCTACCTGGAAACGTGCAACGGGCGCGGCATGCCGTGCCCCTACCAAGAGACAGACACGCTAGAGTGCGGATTGCGCAGCGTCTAGAAGCGTGCGGAAATCGCCTGCCATCGTCACCGATAGAATTTGTTGCAGTTGAGCCTGAACCTTTGCCCAATCACGCGGGTGACGCGCAAGATTGGCCGCCATCTTTCGCAAGCTGCCCTGTAAATTCTGAGGCGCGAGCGGCGCTGCGGCTTCCAGGAATCGGCGAGCGGTTTCGGGATCAGGTGCAGGCGCCAGCCGAGCGCGAAAAGAGAAGTCGCCGGAACGAACCGCCTCGACTCGGATTTCGACCGTGTTGTTCTCGCCTCCACTTGTGGTGAGTTCCTGCGCATCGCCCTTTTCGAAGTGAATTACGCCAGGACTCTCGTTTTCCACGACGACGCGCAGCCTCTGATCGGACCCGCGTGCTCGAAGAATCAGCCATCCTTTGTTGCCGGGCGTTAGCGGCGGATTCGGCGGTTCGAAATCGAGTGACACGAGCGACGTAGTGGCTTCCGTTGGGCCGCTCGAAGCTTTCGCCGAAATCGTCGCGGTGCCTGGCGCGGCCTTCGGCCCTGGGACGACGACGAGACATTCAGGCGAGGCGGCAATGACCAGAGCCAGCTCGCCGTTGATTTGAACGCGGTCCGCTTCTGCTTCGCCTCGAAACCCACCTCCGCAGATCGAGAAATGGTCGCGCGAGGACACGACGGGAGAAACGGTGACTGCCGGTGGCACACTTGCCGGCGCGTGCGAGTCGACGAGCGCGGCAACGGAGGTTCCCGATGCGCGCGCGATCAGGAATCCGCCGGATGCAGGGACGGTGAAAAACGCGCGGCCGGTCGCGTCGCTTTCCACGTGCTGGCCGTTTCCGAGTTCGACCGCGATGTGCGCGGCCAGCTTGCCGTCAACGCCAAGCGTTGCCAGCGTTGCCGGGGCTCCCGCAGCGAGTTTCGGGGGAAGTACAAGTGTCACCGCCCATGCGGTGGACGAGCCCGTCTGCGCTTGCGCATACGCGCGGTCAGCGGTTGCGCTCGCGAGGAGCGAAACCGCAGCGCACACACCGAACCGAATGATTTTCGAGCGACCACTCGATGCCAGCGCGTAGAGCATGTGGCGACACGCTAGCGCGAAACGCGAGCGGAATTCAAAGGTTACTTTGCGCGAATTGGATTTCGGATGAGCCAAAGCCTTGCGGACTATTCGTCCAACCGAACGACAAACGTTGTGAATTGATCGTTCGCGTGAAGCTGTCCGGCGAGCTGGCGGGCGGCATCCTGCGTCCCAAAACGGCCCACGCGCACGCGGTAGAAAAGGCCGTTCGGCGAGTCGTACGTCACGATGCTCACGGGGGAGTAGGCGGCCTGAAGCTGCGTCTTCAGCCGCTCCGCATTCTCGTGTTGCAGAAACGCACCCACCTGAACGCCGAAGAAACCGACCGCCGGATTCGGGCCAGCGATGATTTCGAGCCGAACCTGCGCCGTGCCCGGTCCGAGCATGCCGATAGCCTGCGCCGCCGACATCGAAAGGTCGATCACGCGGTTCGCGACGAACGGGCCGCGATCGTTGATACGGACCTCGGTCTGCTTGCCGTTCTGCAGATTCGTGACGCGCACCACTGCGTTGAACGGCAACGTGCGGTGCGCGGCCGTGAACTGGTGCATGTCATAGACCTCGCCATTCGACGTGCGATGGCCGTCGAACGGAATGCCGTACCAGGATGCAACGCCTTCCTCGACATACTGCCCGGGAATCGCGGGTTGGCGTTCGATGGCGGGAGGTGGCGCCGAAGGCCGCGACGGAGGCTGGCCTGCGGGCCGCTCGGGTTCTGGAGTCTGGCCGGGCGGCTGCGTTGAAACTGTGCGGTGGCCGCAGCCTGCCGTCGCGAGGAGTGCGATTGCAGCGAAAAGCAACGACGGTGCGAATCGGTGTGGCTCGCACGGAAACGCGGCTGATCTATTGGAAAATTCGCCACGCGGGGCGCAAGGATTCACGCGGTGTCCCGATTCACTTCTTTCGGCATATTTTCGGTATTATAGAACGCGAGTGCTACGGCTGCGCGATTAAATCGCGCTCTCGCAAGGAAACCGATTGGCCCTTTCGCCACGTTTGCGCTGGAAACTCGACCGATTCAAGGAACAAATCAGCGGTGCATTCGGCGGCAAGCCCGAAGATGCGCGGCCGAAGTTGTGTCCGGCGTGCGGGACGCTGGTAGGCGCCAGCGCGACGCGATGCCATCAGTGCGGCGCGAGCATGACGTTTTCGCTCGCGGCGGCGAGCAAGTCGCTGAGCAAGCTGATGCCGACGACCTCGCCGGCAACCTACGCGATTTTGACGTTGAGCTGCGTGATGTACGGCTTGAGTCTGCTGTGGACGATACGGCTGAATGGGATGCAAGCGCCAGGCGGCGGAGGCTTGGGCGCGCTGATGAACTTCGGAGGAATCGACATCAGGGTGCTGTTCCGGCTCGGGGCTTCGTTGCCTCTTCTTGGCTATCCCGGAGTGGCCAGCAATCTCACGCAACCGTGGCGTTTCGTGACGGCAGTTTTTCTCCACGGCAGCTTGATGCACATAGGATTCAATCTGTGGGTTCTGATGGATATTGGGCCGCAGATTGAAGAGCTTTATGGTTCGGCTCGCTATCTTTTCATTTACGTTCTTACCGGAATCGGCGGATACGTGGTTAGCAGCACGGTCGGGAAAGTCAGCGTGGGCGGATCGGGCGCGCTGTTGGGTTTGATCGGCGTGCTGCTTGCGATTACAACGGGGCGCCGAAGCGCCGGCATGCAGATGTTGCGCGGCCAGATCATCCGCTGGCTCATCTATATCGCGGTCTTTGGTTTTTTGTTTCCAGGAATCGATAACTTCGCGCACGCGGGCGGGCTTGCCGCCGGATTTTTGCTCGGCAAGGTCATGGTCGACCGCGCGCCGGTAGCCCCCGAGGATCGAAAGCGGGCACAACTACTTGGCTGGGCGAGCGCGATCGTCGTGGTCGCTAGTTTCGCGATGATGATTTTTCTGAATTTGCGGGCGGGATCTGGTTCCTAATGACCCGCGTGGAGCTGGCGCGAAACCACGACGCTGTAGTGAATCCCTGAGATCATCACGAACGCCGCCACCAAGTAGCCGCAAAGCCGCTGCGCGATAAACAACGGCGGGTCATTCCAAATAGCCGCCACCAGAACCAGCACGATGAGCAGGATTTCGAAGAACGTTGTGGTCTTTCCCCAGATGCTTGGCGGAAAAGGACGGTAGCCCACCGTTATAAGAATCACGGCGCACGCGACCAGCAGCAGGACGTCGCGGCCCAGCACCAGAATCGTGAGCCACCACGGTATTCTTGCCTTCAGCGCGAGCACGAAATAAGAGGACGAAAGCAGCAATTTGTCCGCAATCGGATCGAGATACGCGCCCAGTGGAGTTTTTTGATTCAAGCCACGGGCGAGCAGCCCGTCGAGGCCGTCACTGATTCCAGCCGCAGCCAGGATTCCGAGCGCGGCGACCCAGTGTTCGTATTCGATTGCGATGATGAAGAACGGCAGAAAGGCCAGCCGAAGGAATGTGAGCTGGTTGGGAACGGTGAGGATGCGCGTGGCCATTAGATATATTGGTGTGTGGTCGTCCGTCCGGCTGGCAGGCGGCTCTCGATTACGCGAACTGCCCGAGATAATCGACGAGCGAGCGGCCCACTTTTCTTTCGAACACTTCCGCCAAAGAGGGGATTGAGCCGCGCGCTTCGTCCAGCGCGATGCGCTCAATGCGCACCATGGGGAAGAACAGAGTCGGCAGGCCCATGCGGTCGCCTTCCGGATGCAGCACCTGGCTGACGAAATCGTCGAACGCGCCGAGGTCGATGCCCCGCAGCGTGACCCCGGCATTGGACATGTCGAGCAACTCGCCCCAGACCTTCTCCTTGGGGGTGTGCAGACTCACCACGACAATCGCGTGCGGCTCCATCGAAGCTCCTTGGGAACTTGCGGCTCCTCGAAAACTCGCCGCATCCATCCTATCGCAGCTTAGCGCGGGCGTGCATCCCACCGAAGTGCGACAGTCAGAAGAGTTACATGCTGGTTCTTTTCGCTCTCGGCTACGTCGCCATCGGTTTCAGGTCTGGCGCCTTCCCCAGTGTGGGCTCCGTCACCTTTTGTACATCCTCGGCGGTGACGCCGGGCGCGAGTTCGCGCAAGACGAGCCCCTGCGGCGTGACTTCAATCACGCCGAGTTCGGTGACGATCATGTCGACCACGCCCACTCCCGTGAGCGGCAAGTTGCACTTCTTCACGATTTTCGGCTCGCCGTCCTTGGTGGTGTGCTCCATCGCGATAATCACTCGTTTGGCGCCGGCCACCAAATCCATCGCGCCGCCCATGCCCTTCAACATTTTGCCGGGGATTGCCCAGTTCGCGAGATTGCCTTTTTCGTCCACCTGGAGGGCGCCGAGCACGGTCAAGTTGATGCGCCCTCCGCGAATCATGCCGAACGAGTCTGCGCTCGAAAAATAGGAGCTGCCGGGAAGCTCGGTGACGGTTTCCTTGCCCGCATTGATGAGGTCGGGATCTTCCTCGCCTTCGTAGGGATAGGGCCCGATGCCAAGCATTCCGTTTTCCGATTGCAGGACCACTTCGATTCCGGGAGGAAGGTAATTGGGAATCAGTGTCGGCAGGCCAATGCCGAGATTAACGTAGTTGCCGTCGCGAAGTTCGCGGGCCACGCGCCGCGCAATGAGTTCCCGTTTGTCGATTTCCGGTGACATGCTTCTTTCTCCCTGGAAAAACGCCGGCGAGACGCCAGCGCTACGAGCGCTTCCGCACAGTGCGGCGCTCGATGCGTTTCACGTAATTCGTGCCCTGGAAAATGGCGTCGACGAAGACACCCGGCGTGTGAATGCAATCGGGATTCAGCGCGCCAAGCTCGACGATCTCGTCCACTTCCGCGATCACGTAATCGGCGGCCGTGGCCATCACGGAATTGTAATTTTGAGCCGTCTTGCGGTAGACCAGATTTCCCCAGCGGTCGCCCTTCCACGCCTTGATGAACGCGAAATCGCCGCGCAGCGCGGGAACCAACACGTACGGCCGGCCGCCAAACTCGCGAATTTCTTTTCCTTCCGCCGCCATCGTGCCGTAGCCAGTGGGCGTGTAGAACGCAGGGATGCCCGCGCCGCCGGCTCGAATTCGTTCGGCAAGGGTGCCCTGCGGATTCAGCTCGACGTCGAGTTGCTTGCTCAGCGCGAGCTGCTCGAACGTTTTGTTTTCGCCGACGTAACTCGCAATCATTTTTTTCACTTGCTTGGTCTGGAGCAGCAGGCCGATACCGAAATCATCCACGCCTGCGTTGTTGGACACCAGCGTCAAATCCTTCGTGCCTTTGCGGCGAAGGGCGGCAATTAGGTTTTCGGGGATGCCGCACAGGCCGAAGCCGCCGAGCAAAATCGTCGCGCCATCTTCGATGTGCGAGATTGCGGCGTCCGCGTTCGCGACGCGCTTGTCCATTCTTTCTCCAAGAATGATGCGTTGGAACCGAGGTGGCAGTTTACTGCAATTCGTCAGCGATTTCGCAGCGTTCGCTGGATTCGTAGCTTCCTAAACCGCTGCCACTAGCCCAGTTCTGTGCTGCGGCGGCTGACGCCCTGGCGCGCCGCGCGCTTCAGGCTACCGACGAGATCGCCCACCGCCTTGGCGGCGGATTGTGCCGACGTAGCCTTCTCGATCTCCGCTACGATCGCAGAGCCCACGACTGCTGCGTCCGCTATCCCACCGAGCACGGTGACGTGGGTTGGCAGCGAGATGCCGAATCCGACGGCAACGGGCAGAGCCGTGAATTTGCGAATGCGCCGGACCAGCCCAGGCAATTCTTCCGGCAGCGATTCGCGCGCGCCCGTCACGCCTGTGCGTGAGATCAGGTAGAGGAAGCCGGTCGACACGCCGGCAATTTTCGCGAGACGCGCGTCCGTGGAAGTGGGGGCAGCGAGAAAAATCGTGTCGAGCCCGCGCGCACGCAGGACCGTGCGATAGTCTGCGGATTCCTCGGGCGTCAAATCGGTGGCGAGGACGCCGTCGGCTCCGGCGGCTGCTGCCGCGTCGGCAAACTTCTCGATACCCATTTGCAGGATGGGGTTGAAATAGCTGAACAGCACGAGCGGAACTTCCGTGTGTTTGCGCAAGCGGCGAACAAGATCGACGACTCCTGCTAGGGTGGTTCCGCCGAGCAAGGCGCGCTCGCTGGCGCGTTGAATCGTGGGACCATCGGCAAGGGGATCGCTAAAAGGGACGCCGAGCTCGATGATGTCGGCTCCAGCTTCGGCTGCCGCGAGCACAATCTTCTCGCTGGCGTCGAGCGACGGATCACCGGCGGTGATGTAGGCAACAAGGCCGAGTTCGCCGGCTTCCGAAAGCTCGCGAAATCGTTTTGCGATTCTCCCGGACGGCTTGGTGATTGGCGGAGCGGCGGGAATGGCGGCCTCAGACATAGCGCGAGAGGGTTTCCATGTCCTTGTCGCCGCGACCGGACAGATTCAAGATGACAAGGTCACTCTTCTTCATTAGAGAGGCGCGGCGCATGATTTCGGCCACCGCGTGCGCCGATTCGAGCGCGGGAATGATTCCCTCGATGCGCGCAAGCGTGCGTGCCGCGTTAATCGCTTCATCGTCGGTGACGGCCGTGTATTCGGAACGGCCCAAATCGGCGAGCCATGCGTGTTCGGGCCCAATCGCCGGGTAATCGAGGCCGGCCGACACGGAATGCGTGGTGGAAATCTGGCCGTCGGGCGTCTGCAAGACGTACGTGTACGTTCCCTGCAGCACGCCGGGGCGCGCGCCCGCAAAACCTTCGGCTGCGGCGAGCCGCGCCGCGTGTTCGCCAAGCGATTTGCCGCGTCCGCCGGCTTCCACGCCGATCATCTTCACGCCCGAATCGCCGAGGAAAGCGTGGAACAGGCCAATCGAGTTCGAGCCGCCGCCGACGCACGCGAAGAGATAGTCGGGCAGGCGATTTTCGGCTCGCAGAATTTGCGCCCGTGCCTCTTCGCCGATAATTTTGTGGAAATCGCGTACCATTTGCGGGTACGGGTGCGCTCCGAGAACGGAGCCGAGAAGATAGTGCGACGTGCGGACGTTCGTCACCCAGTCGCGCATCGCTTCGTTGATCGCGTCCTTGAGCGTGCGGCTGCCTGAATCGACGCCGATTACTTCCGCGCCGAGCAGCTTCATGCGAAAGACGTTCAGCCGCTGGCGCTCCATATCTTCCGTGCCCATGTAGACGGTGCACGTGAGACCCAGGCGCGCGGCAACCGTCGCCGTGGCCACTCCGTGCTGGCCCGCGCCCGTCTCCGCAATCACGCGTTGTTTGCCCATGCGTTTCGCGAGCAAACCCTGGCCGATGCAGTTGTTGATTTTGTGCGCGCCGGTGTGCAGCAGGTCCTCGCGCTTGATGTAAATGCGCGGGCCGCCGAGTTGATCGGTGAGACGCGAGGCAAGTTGCAGAGGCGTGGGGCGTCCGGCGAAATTCGTGAGGAGATCGGTGAGTTCCGCCTGGAAAGCGCTGTCCGCGCGCGCCGCGACGTAGGCGGCCTCGAGTTCTTCCAGCGGCGCCATCAGCGTTTCGGGAACGTATCGGCCGCCGTATGCGCCGAAGCGGCCTCGCGAATCCGGAACGATTGCTGCAATCGAACTCATGATTTCTCCGTCGGGCGGTGCGAGCCATTTACGGAGCGCATCAGTGCTTTGATTTTGGCGGCGTCTTTCTTGCCCGGAGATTTCTCCGTGCCGCTGCAGACGTCAATCGCGTACGGCCGCACAATCGAGATAGCATCGCGGACGTTTTCCGGCGTGATGCCGCCGGCGAGAAAAATCCGAGGACGATTCTTCGCGCTGCGAACGCGGGACCAATCGAACGTCTTTCCCGTGCCCCCGCGAAGCTTGCCATCAAAGCCGTCGAGCAGAATTGCCGACGCGTTCTTGAAACGGCGAAGCTGCCGGGGGCTAAACGATTTTCCCACACGCACGGCTTTGACTACTGTGAATGAGCAGCCGATGCGGGAAACCACCGCTGGCGATTCGTCGCCGTGCAGTTGGATGTAGCGGAGCCCGACCTCGCGAGCGGTTTCGAGCACGCTTGCCTCGTTCTCGTTCACAAAGACGCCGACGGCAGTCACGCGCTCCGGCAAACGCCGGACTATCCCGCGCGCCTTGGCTGGAGCGATGTACCGGGGACTGCGCGGATAAAAATTGAAGCCCAGAAAATCGGCTCCCGCCTCGCAGGCGCGGCGCGCATCGGTCCAGTTTGTGATTCCGCAGATTTTCACTTTCACTTTTCTCATCGGCAATTCATGCGGCAGTGTGTCCCGCGCCTTCCGCTCCGAGAAATTGGCGCAACGGCTCGGCGGGGTCGGCACTCTTCATCAGATGCTCGCCGATCAGAAAGGCATCGAATCCGGCACGCCGCAGGCGAACCAGGTCTTCGTGAGTACGCAGGCCGGACTCGCTCACGGCGACGCAGTCATCGGGAATCTGCTCTATCAGCTCGAGCGAGGTTTCGAGGTTGACCTTGAAGTTACGCAAGTCGCGATTGTTCACGCCGATGATCCGCGCCTCCGCGGCAAGCACGCGGTCGAGTTCCTCGCGCGAGTGGACTTCCACCAGCGGTTCCATTCCCAGCGAGCGGCCCAGATCGAGCAGCTCACGCAAAGCCGAATCACCGATCACCGCCGCGATCAGCAAGAATGAATCGGCGCCGGCCGCGCGCGTCTCCCACACCTGCCACGGATCAACGATGAAATCCTTGCGAAGAATCGGAATCTGCACGACGCGGCGCGCCTCTTTCAAATCCGCGAGCGACCCCGAAAAGAAATCTTCCTCCGTCAGCACGGACAGCGCAACGGCTCCGGCCCGCTCGAGACTGGCCGCGAGCACAGCCGGCGCGTATTCTTCGCGAATCACGCCCAGAGAAGGCGAAGCTTTTTTCAGCTCGGCGATCACGTTGAAGTCATCGCGAGAGAGCGCCGCGGCAAAATCGCGCACTGGAGGCGCCTTTTTTTCGACCGCAATTTTGAGCGCGACTTCCGGCAGAACGCGCTTGCGATGCGCGATCGATACGCGGCGCGCGTCGACAATGCGGTCCAAAATGGTCTTCTCGCGTGAGCCAATTTCCATGGCGGAAGTGCCGGCAATCCAAGCTTTGCAGGTGCGCCCTCAGGCGGCCTGAAGGAGAAAATCGCTGCGACTATGCTAGCCGCGCCGCAAAGGGATGTCAATTTCGCGTGAAACTGGATAGTGGATGGTCTCTGATTTCCGGCCCCTGCCGAACATCGTTCACCGTCAGAATGCTCCAGCATCCCTGATGTAGAATGAGGCGACTTGCTCTCGCCCAACCTCATTTTCGTGCTGGCGATTTATCCAGTGGCTAGCTTTGCCGCGCCGGCGGCTTACTTCCTATTATGCCCAGAGGAAATTCGTTCTCTCCCAGCATTGCCGTTGAGTGCTAACGATACGGAAGGACAAGCCAAAGTTATTCGTCTTGGTGTAAATCAGCCGTTGGCGTTCTATGGCCTTTTGCTTTGCTGTGTCATTCTGTGGCTCTGGTTTTCACGGATCGTTTTTTCTCCTGCGGGTTTCAACATCAAGGGCTGGGTGTCAGGGATATTGAAGGGTGGGTATATTGGTTTGTCCTGGGCTGGAATCTGGCTTTGGTTGTGGCTCGTGCTTTCCAACCCCCAACGCCTCCGTCGCGAAGTTCCCGGGTACGGAGCCCGCTTTGCTAAACAGGTCATCGTTTGCGTGGTCGGCGCATTTTCAGAGGAATTGTGGCGTGTTCTCTGCATTGCGGCGCTGCTCGCCTCCGGATATTCTGCGGGTTTCTCGGTCACGGTAGCGGCGATAACATTTGCAGTTGCGTTCTTGGGAAACGGACTGGAGCGATCGATACTTGCGGGCTTAGAGGGATCAATCTTTGGCCTACTTTTCGTCTGGCAGCGATCCTTCTTTGCTCCGTTTGGGGCTCATCTAGCTGTTCAGGCTGTTTACCTGTGGGGTGTCGGACAGTTTTCTCCAGAAGGGCAGCGGACGTGGATGCGCAGCATTCGCTGCCCAGTCTGCAAGGCCCGATTGAGCCGTTTTCAGATAAAGATAAGAGACCCCTTCGACTGCCCTTTATGCCATGAGCAGATCAGTGTTTCAGACGGTTACCGCAAGGCGATGCGTTGGGTTGGGCTGTGCGCTTACCTATTTCTTGGCGCTTCCACAATGCTTTTGCTCGAAAACCAAATATCAGACACCTTGGCGACCTTGCTGCTCTGGCCCATTGCTTTCGGAGCCGGCACAAGTGGCTTGTTGCTTTATCAGAGGGTGTTTCCGCCTCAGCTTCAATACGGAAGCCCAATGTTCATCACATTGAACCTCGAACACCACCGCACTGATGTGAGTGATGGCGAAAATAAGCGAGACTGAGCTTAGTAAGCTGGCTGCGGTGTGAGTAGGCCCGTAACTTCTGTCAAGTCGCGGTATCGAGAGTATCTACGACTTTCCACGGAATACGCTGCTCCTCGCCTAGTGGGCCAGCAATGGCTGCGAGAATCGGATGGGGATGCCGAAATTCGAGCCGCCGAAGCCCCGCAGTACCGCGTAGGTGACGCCAATTACTTTGCCTTGCTGATTGAAAAGGGGTCCGCCGGAACCACCGGAAGTGGTCTGCGCGTCGAAAACGATCTTATCGGGCAGGATGTCGCCGATGTGGCCCTGAGTGATGAGCGGCCGGATCAGATTGCGCTTCGCCAGCTCCTCGAGAATCTGCGAGACGTCGCCGCCGTTGCCCTGCGTGATTTTCTGCACGGTATCTTCGTCGGCGCGCGCCAGAATCGCGTCCAGGCCGGTGGCGTAGCCCATCAGGACGATCGGCTCGCCGGGCACCGCAGCGGTTTTCGTTGAATCGAGGGCGAGCAAGGGGCGTTTCAGGTCCTGCAAATCGAAGCGCATGGTGGCGAGATCGATGTCGGGCGAAATCTCCTGAATCTCGCCATGAAACGAGCGAGCATCGCCGGGAAAGTAGGCGCGAATCGTCGAAATTTCGGGCTGAAAGCCTTGCAGCGTGAGGTTGCCGATCTGCTCATCTTTCCACCACGGCTCGGCTACGTGATGATTGGTGACGACGCGCCCGTCTGGGCCCGCGAGAAAGCCGGTGCCAAAAATGTCGGCTTTCACTTCAGGTCCCCGTCCGTCCGTTGTAAGGATCGGATTGCCGTCGCTGTCGCGAAGCGGCTCGCCCTGGGGATTCAGTCCGGCGTAGCGGAGCCGGCGCCCGCTTTCCTTCTCGCGAAACGCCACCGCCACATGCAGGAGGCAAACGCTCTGAACATCGGTGGCGATGAGGTTTTCCGCGGAGTCACCCTCCCGCTCGAGTTGCTTGAGGCGCGTATTCGTGTCCGCGAGTTCCTTTTGCAAGGTCGCGACGTCATCGGAATTGGCGTTGGCCATTTTGGCCTTCAGGTCCTGGGCCTGCTTTTGCAGTTGGTCCTTGCCGGTGGCCGCCACGCCGGATGCGGCTTGCTGCTCGCGTAACTGGCGAGCCCTGGCCACGAGGTTCTGCGGGCCGATGAGGGTGCCGTCCAGCCTCGCGATGATCGCATTCATGTTCTTGGTTTCGTGTTGCGCGCTGCGCGCGAACAGGAAATAGACGGCGATCATCAAGACGACCGCTGCAAAGGCGGCTCCGACGCCGATTTTAAGTTCGCGGCCGAGCGAGAAGGCGTCGCTCGTCATTTTCTCCGTGACGGCCAGAGCCTCGAACGCAGTGTGGGCGATATGCTGGCCCTCTTCGGCAATGCGCATTTTGTCGCGAAGATCTTTCTCGGTTTTTTGCGCGCGCAATTGGGAGCGGACGCGAGACAGAATTTCGGCGGAATCCCAGGGCCGTGAAATGGCGTCATCTGCGCCGAGGTCGAGGCCTTCCGCGCGGTCAGCGGCCGATGGACCTGCGAGCAGAATCACCCGCACGCCTTCGATTGTGGCCGCCCCGTGGATCGTCGCGAGCATTTCGCGGGATGCGGGATCGTTCATGTTTGCGGCGAGGAGAGCCACTGCGGTGCCGGATTGGCGTATTGCTTCGAGCGCTTCTGCAGGTTCGGCGAACGCGACGACGTCGTAGCCTGTGGCTTGGAGCGACTCCCGTAGGCTCTCGCGTGCGGCGGGATCACTTCCGAGAATGACGATTCTGTCGCGAGGCTGGTTCATGGGATTGGCGGGCGCGACGCGCGCCCCTTTCCGCACTCATCTGAGTGCCTATCCTAAAGGGAAATCCATGGGCTGCAAAGATGGTTCTGTCGCCCTCGTCAGCTCAAGCCTTTGATGCACGCCAACATCGAGTGGACTCGTGCTACTTTTCAATGATGGAATCGCGGGGGATGGAATCGCGAGGGGTGGAATCGCGGCGCGTGGAAACGCTCGAACAACTGAATGCCGAAATCGTGGAATGCACGAAGTGTCCGCGGCTTGTGGGGTATCGCGAGCAAGTGGCGCGTGAGAAGCGGCGCGCGTTCAGGCAATGCCACTACTGGGGCAAGCCTGTCCCGGGATTTGGCGATCCTCTCGCCAAGCTGCTGATTTTGGGTCTGGCCCCCGCAGCGCACGGCGGCAACCGCACAGGCCGCGTATTCACCGGTGACCGCTCCGGCGATTTCTTGTACGACGCGCTGTATCGCGCCGGATTTGCAAACCAGCCTACATCGACCAGCCTTGCGGACGGCCTCGAACTGAAGAATGCGTACATCGCCGCCGTCGTTCGGTGCGCGCCGCCGGCAAACAAGCCGTTGCCCTCAGAGTTGGCGAATTGCCGTCCGTATTTCGAGCGAGAACTCGAGATTCTGCGGCCGCGAGCGATCCTCGCGCTCGGCAGTATCGCGATGCGCGCGTACCTTGGCATGCTGAAGCGAACCGGCAAGATCGAAACCCTCGCGCGATTCCGCTTTGGCCACGGCGCGAGCTACAAATTCGCGTACGGCCTGCCGCGCCTCTTCGCTTCGTATCATCCAAGCCAGCAAAACACGTTCACGGGCAAACTGACGAAGGCGATGCTCGTTCGCGTCCTGCGAAATATCAGCCGGTTTCTTGAGAGCGGCGAACCGCAAGAGCCGCGAGAGATTTGACATGCTGCAAGCGCGCTTGCTAGCCTCTGGGCTCGCGGCCATCCTCGCGCTCTCCCTCACATGAGCCCTCAACCAGACGGCGACCCGATCATCGAGTTTCGTAACGTCAGCTACCAGATTCGCGACGCGAAGGGCCAAACGGCCAAGCTCCTTGATGGCGTGAGTCTCACCGTGTTTCGCGGCGAGACGCTCGTGCTGCTCGGGAGGAGCGGCGCGGGCAAGACGACCGCGCTCAAACTCATCAATCGGCTCCTCGATCCGACCGAGGGGGATGTGCGCGTCGAGGGAAAATCAACGCGCGAGTGGGACCCGATCGCGTTGCGCCGCCACATCGGTTACGTGATTCAGGAAACTGGTTTGTTTCCCCATTACACGGTCGCGAAGAATGTCGCGTTGATTCCGCAGCTCGAGCGATGGCCCGAAGATCGCACCGAGAAGCGAGTGGACGAATTGCTCGCGCTGGTGGGGCTCGAGCCGCAACAATTCCGCCAGCGATACCCGCATCAGCTTTCCGGAGGGCAGCGCCAGCGAGTGGGGGTGGCGCGCGCGCTGGCAGCCGATCCGGCAATCCTGCTGATGGACGAACCATTCGGCGCGCTCGATCCGCTTACGCGGGGAGAAATACGTCACGAGTTTCAGGCGCTGAAGCTGAACCTCGGAAAGACGATCGTGATTGTGACGCACGACATCAACGAAGCGCTGCTGCTCTCCACGCGCATCGGTTTGGTGGATGCGGGGAAACTCATTGGGACCTTTGCTCCAGAAGAATTTATGCGATCGAAAGAACCGAGCGCTGCTCCCTACATCGCGCAGCTTCGTGAACTCGAACGTGCCGGAGGCACAAATGAATCTTCTTGAGTTTTTCTTTCGGCATCGAAACGAGATCCTGCAATCGACGGGAGAGCACGTCTGGCTGGTGGGCGCGGCCATGCTGCTCGCGATCGCGGTCGGTGTGCCGCTGGGGATCGTGGTGGCGCGGCGTCCGTGGCTTTCGAAGCCCATCCTCGGGACCGCCAATGTTGCCGAGACGATTCCCAGCCTGGCGCTGTTCGGATTCTTGTTGCCGGTGCCGTGGCTGGGCGATCGCGCGGACCGGCTCGCCATCGTCGCGCTGACGCTCTACGCATTGCTGCCCATCATTCGCAACACCTCGGCCGGCATCACGGGAGTGGACGCAGCGGTGCGCGAAGCCGCGCGCGGCATGGGAATGACGGATCGTCAAATTCTGTGGAAAGTGGAGCTGCCGTTGTCGATTCCGACGGTGATTGCGGGAGTGCGCATCGCCACCGTTTTGACCATCGGAATCGCGACGATCGCGGCTGCTGTGGGCGCGGGCGGCCTGGGCGAATTCATCTTCCGCGGGCTGGCGATGGTCAACAATCAACTGATTCTGGCCGGGGCGGTGCCGGCCGCGCTGCTGGCACTGGCGGCCGACTTCATGCTCGGCGTCCTGGAGCGGCGGTTGCGGCCCGCGGGATTGGCCGCACACTGATGGCGACATGAGCCGTGCCTGGCTGCCAATCTGCGCTCTTGCCTTGCTGTGCGGCTGCGGCCCGCGGCGCACCGACACGATCGTCGTTGGCTCGAAGAATTTCTCGGAGCAGGCGCTCCTCGGCGAGATTCTGGCGCAGCATATCGAAGCTCGGACGCATTTGCCCGTCGTTCGCCGTTTCTACCTTGCGGGCTCATATATCTGCCAGCAGGCGCTTCTCTCCGGCCGCATCGACACGTACGTTGAATACACTGGGACGGCGCTGACGGCGATCCTGCACGATCCCATCGAGGGAGATTCTTCCGCTGTCTTCAGCCGAGTTCAAAACGAATACAAGAGCCGATTCGGGCTGGACGTGATGGCGCCGCTCGGATTCAACAATACTTTTGCGCTGGTAATCCGAGGCGAGGACGCGCGGCGACTGAATCTGAAAACCATCAGCGATGCTGTTCCGGATGCGACGCGGTGGCGCGCGGGCTTTGGATACGAGTTCACGGAACGCCCTGACGGTTACGCGGGGCTTGCGCGGGTGTACGGATTGCGGTTTGCGGAGCCTCCGCGAATTCTCGACCTTGGCTTGCTTTACCGCGCGTTGCTCGACCGCCAAGTGGATTTGGTGGCTGGAAACTCGACGGATGGGCTCCTTGCGGCGCGCGACCTGGTGATACTCGAGGATGATAAGCATTACTTCCCGCCTTACGACGCCGTCCCGGTGGTGCGCGACGACACGCTCGTGAGGCACCCCGAAGTTCGCGTTGCGATTGCCGATCTGGCTGGGAAGATTTCCGATGCGGAGATGCGGAAAATGAACTACGCGGTGGATGGCGAGCACCGCGATGCCGCAGAAGTTGCGCGCGAATTCCTGCGGTCGAGAGGCCTCGACTAGTTCACGTACGATCCGCTCACCTTCCGCCGCCTGCAGCCACAGAAGGCGTGGCAGCGTCGTCGCGGAAAGAGAATTCGTTCTTCAATCCCGTAAACGGCTTGCCGTCCAGTTCGGCATACGGATAAACAAAATAGTTTAATGGATCGCCGGTTTGGGGCGGGTTCAGGCGAATATCCCGGCCCAGCGAGAACATCACGCGGTTCGGATCGGTCGCGCCGAAGAAATAGTCGTGTCGTGATTTGTCCTTCCATGCTTCCGAAGCGTCTATAGGAATCCAGCCGATGCCCTCGATGTAGAACTCGGCCCAACAGTGGTAGCCGGAAATCGCTCCTTCGTGGGCGCTTGCAGGCAAGGGGAAGCCGATCTCGAATCGCGCGGGAATTCCAGCCGCCCGGGCCATTCCGATGAAGAGCGAATGAAAATCGGTGCAATTGCCATGCTTGGCGTCGCAAGCCCAAACGGCGTCGCCGCGACCCCAGGCCGTCCCGTCGTGGTCGTAGTGCATCGTGGCGACCACGTATTCGTATATCTTGCGGGCTTTTTGGATCGGTAGCGCAACATCGTTGGTCTGCTGGTACGAGAGATCGCCGATCACCCCGTCAATTGGAACAAGGCGATCCGGCTGCAGGAAGCGAGCGGTGGCGACCATCGGCTGACCAGGAAGATCACTCACCGACGTAAGTGGTACACGATGTTCGAGCCGTTTCGCGTGAAACGTCAGCGTCACGTCAAACGGCGCTTTTGCATGAGCCGAGTCTACAGCCAGATAAGCGTAGCGATTGTTGTACTCAGGCTCCCGGTGGATGGTGTACGCCACGGGGCTTTGGATCTGAACCTGCGAAACCAATTGGTAGGAATCTTGATAAGGCAGAGGAACCCATAACCGGAGTTCACGGCTGCCGTCCGGCAAGGCCGGGACGTGGACCACGTACTTGAAATCGAAACTTCGGGATGGTGTCGCGGACTCGTCGGCCAGAACCGCATGGGAAATCGCAGCCCGCGAAATCAAGAATGCGCTCATTGCGAGCAGGATGAGTGCGGCGCCAAATCGTCTCACGTGGATGCTCCTTCTCTCACAGCCAGAAAATTTCGCCTCTATGGTGCCACTTAGTTGCGGCGAATCCAAGTGAAGGCCGAACGCTCGGGCGGGGAAAATGAAGCGAGAACTGCTGAAGCTAATTCTTGGCGGTCTTCAGTTTGTCGAGTTCCTCGGCGAGTTCGTCTCGTGCCAGGAGGCCTTTGCGAAGGAGGACGCGAATGACGGCTTCGAGTGCTTCGGCCGTCGTAGGCGAGTGCTTTGGGGACGCAGGCGGACTTGATCCGTGATTTCCGCGTCCGGCCTGCGCGCGAGGCAATCCGGCGTGCGGTTTCGGCTGCGGCTGTGCCGCTGGCTGCGCGACGGTGGCAATCTCCGGAGCGCCGGACGCCGCCAGCGAAAATTGTCTAAGCTTTTCGAAATGTGCCGGGCTCATGCTGGCAAACGCGACTCCCATGCCGAGGCCCAGATGGGAAGACCTCACTTTGCCCGAGGCATGCATGGTGATGTCGCCAGCGGTCAACGCTAGCTCAATCATCGTATCGACGGGCAGCGGAGCGAGCATCTCGACGTAACATCCGCCTAGCGAAATATCCGTAATTGTTCCCGGCAGGCCTACGGAGGAGCCGGGGATCGAAACTTGCGCTTCGATTCGGCACGACCGGCGCCCAAACAATCGACGTTCTTCGCCGTTCCACGAAACCTTGGCCGCTGCTGCGCCGGAGGACTCGCCAAAACTGTCCCGATCCCATGTCCTCGGCGGCACGCCCCAGATGTACTTGCGCTCGAGGCAGCGAACGCCTGTTTGTCCGGCCTTCCCCGAACCGTTTTTGCCCACCCACTGGACCCGAAACCACGACTTTTGGTCGTTGAACTCGATCTCGATTTTGTGGCCGGGCTCGACGATACCTTCAAGACCCTTCACGCACGCACCTGCAGAGCTGACGTCGCACGTCTCCGTGGATATCGCGAACGGACTTCCGCGCGAATCAAACCCGCGGACAACAACCGGAAAGGAAATGGCGGTGCGCGGTTCGCTCCGGCGCCCCATAAAACCCCCTGGAACACGCGCCTAGCTTACGCAACCGCCTGACTCTGAGAGGTGATTACAGGTTAGGGTGCGTTTCAGAGCGGGTCAAGGGAAGAACGACAGTTTTTGTCACTAGAGTAACTGCAACACGGGACGAGAACGCAAGGTGAAGCTCCGCCTATTCGGAATCTTGGACGCTTTTAACGTGCGCTTCCAGGGCCGTACAATATTGACGCTGAGCTTCCAGTTCGCCTTGCAGTTTCTTAACGAGCAATTCGAGTCGCCGAACTTCGTTGCGGAGCTTTTGCACTTCCGCGGGCGGAGCAGCCAGCTTCGGCGGAGCAACCGGCGCGGCCGCCCACGACGCTGCAGCGGGCGGAGGCGCGACGGCAATCGGGCTCTCGGAGCGCAAAACGGGCGCATGCGAACTTGGCGCCGGCGGCTGACTCGGCGCAAACAGGCTGCTCAGCGCGCGAGAGCCTGATCGCTGCGTGTCTGCGGACGGATCGACTTCCGGATCTTCACCCCGGATGATGCCGGCCGCGTTCGGGTTCAAGAGCTTTTTCACGCGAATGATCAGATCCTGCGGTTGAAATGGTTTGCGAATCAGTTCGTCCGCTTTGACGGCCATTGCTCGCTCCGCAACGGCCTTGTTAACCACACCCGACATGAGGATCACGGGAATCGCCGCGAATTCTTCTTGCCGCTTGACGAACTCGCAGACCTCGTACCCGTCCCTGTCCGGCATGATCACGTCGGTGATGACTGCGTCTGGAGGATTCTCCCGGAATTGCGCGAGCGCCGACGCGGCATCCGGGCATGTGATCACGTGGATATTTTCCTTGCGGAAGGCAATTTTGATCACTTCGCGCATGGTGGCGCTGTCATCGATAAAATACACGGTGGGAGTGCGGACCGGCGCCGCAGTCTGTGTGTCGCTCATGACGACTCCTTCTCCACTCGATCGCGTTCGGTTTCATCGAATTCGCGCATGGCATCCAGCAGCAGGTCGGTGGCGGAACGCAAAACCGTCCGCTGCGACGCCGTCGCGCCATAGTTGAACTTGTAGACACCCGTATCAGCACCGTGGCAGGTCTTGACGATTTGCGTCACGGCTTCGTCGCCGAAGAGAGTGCCGCACTCGGCGTGCACAATCTCTCCGCCCTCAAAAAATACGATCCCATCGGCGTCCGACGCGTTGATATGCAGCGCGCCCGTTTGCCGCGCCTGGCCCAGCATCTGAATCACGCCCGGCAGGTCGAGATGGGAAAGGCTGCCGCTCAAGTCTGTTTCCGAGGGCGTCAGCATTTGAGTGGGCTGAAAGCCTTCCTGGCGGCTGACGAGGAAACTTCGAATGTGCGCCGCAATATCCGAGGGTGAGCGCCGGCGATCGACGAAATCGTCGCATCCGGCGCGATAGGCTTCGAGGAGTGCCTGATCGCCGCCTCCGCCGATGGCAATCAGCGGAATACTTGCCGTTTTCGGGTCCGCCCGCAGAATCGGTGCAATTTCCAGCGCGCCAAGTTCCCGCAGATTCGTGGCGCACAAAATCGCCATGGGCGCGTTCCACTCGATCATGGTGAGCGCGTAGGCCGCCTGCGTGCTCGGCACCACGTCGAACCCCTGCTGCTTCAGAGCGTCGCCAAGCCGTTTTGCGAAGTAAACGTTGCTGTCGATCAAGAGAATGCGCGGGAGGTTCGCCGGAGTGGTCATGACGTCGCCTCCGGCTCGAGCTGGCCGGCTGATTGGGCCGGCTGCGATGTAACGAGCGCCTCCAAATCGAGAACATCGAGCATCTCGTCGCGGACTTGCACCGTGCCCGTGACGTAGTTTGGCTGCCCGGGCGGAGGCGGTTGCATCTCGCCCGTGGCCAGCTCGCACTCACCATCCACCGGGATCGCACTCAGCTCAGTGGCTTTGCCGAATTCGCGGCGCGCTATCAGATAGAACCGATGCGCCATCATGCGCTTTCCCGTAAGCACAGAGCCGGCGTCGTACACCGGAATGATGCGCGAGCGGCGAACGATCACGCCGGTAAGCAGCGGAGACGCATGCGGAAAAGTGTGCAAGCGAACAGGTGGCGCGAGTTCCGTCACGATGCTCGCGGGAAACGCGAAACGGCGCTCGCCCACTCGGAGCAGGACGAACGAGGTCGCCGCCGGGTTTGCTACTGCCATCATGCCTGAGCCGCTCCTTGCATCTCGCGCTGCGACGCCGCAGCAGCCACGGCCCGGTCGAGCCGGTGGAGTTCGTCGCGCGTGAGGAATCCGCCGGGGTGGATCACGGGGATGACGTGATCTTCGAGATATGCCAGCCCGCGATACCAGGCTCTCTCCTCGCCGGAAAATGCCCGAGGCAACGGGTACACAGCGGGTATTTCCGCCATGCGGTCGATGCCATCGACAAGCACGACGACTCTGAACTCCCGCAAGATCATCGCGAGGGATGGCCGCACCACCCGCAGGCGAAAATGCGCGCAGCCGTTCACGACGTAGTATGTATGGCGGCCTCGTTCAATCGTGTGGCGCACCTTCTCCACTTCCGAAAACTCGATTTCACTAGCGGCGCCGGCCAAAGTGTCCGTGCTGCGAATCTCCCGCACGGATTCAGCCGCGATCGCAAACATCTGGCGCCCAATCGTAAACAAGATCACTTGTTCCGCGTGCCGGCTGTGCAGCAGCCTGGCCGATTCTGGAATGGCTGGCTTCATCGCGCTTCCACCGGCGTTAGGCGGTACAATTTTGTGATGCGCCTGTCGATTGCCGCGGAAATCTCGTCCAGAGGAGTCACTTCGTCCACCGCGCCGGTCTTGATCGCCTCCGCGGGCATCCCGAAGATCACGGAAGTAGCCTCATCCTGCGCCACCACATAGCCTCCAGCGGCTTTCACGGCTTTCGCGCCCTTCGACGCGTCGCTGCTCATCCCCGTAAGGACCACGCCGACCGCAAGCGCCCGCGCGTACGCCGCGATCGTCTCGAACGCCACGTCGGCGCACGGCCGGTAGCCTTCGATTCTGGGGCCAGCATCGAGCGCGATCTTGCCGGTGGACGAAAGGCGCAAATGGTGAGAGCCGGGGCACAGATAGATCGTTCCGGGCTGCGGCGCTTCGTTGTGTTCGGCTTCCTTAACGGGCAGCGCAGAAATCTCCGCGAGCTGAATGGTGAATTGCTTTGTGAATGCCGCGGGCATATGAAGCACCAGAAAAACCGCGGCGGGAAACTCTTTTGGCAGCCCGGCGACGACGCGCATCACGGCCGCGGGACCGCCCGTGGAAGCGGCGATGACGACCATGGGAAATTTGCCGCCATTCTGGGCGGCAAAAGCGGCGCCCATTCCCGGCTTTGAGGCAGCGGTAACAGGTTCACGTGCGGGAACTTTCGAGCGCGTGGCAGTGCGAATGACGCGGACTTTCGCCGCCAGCTTCAGTTTTCGCGTGAGATCTTCCCGCACGTTCCTCATGTCGAGATCGATGCCGCTCGACGGCTTGGGGACGAAATCGATGGCGCCAAGTTCGAGCGCTCGCAGCGTGCTGGCAGCTCCTTCGCGCGATTCGGAGCTCACGATTACGATGGGCCTCGGATGTTGCGACATGATTAATTCCGTGGCCTGGAGGCCGTCCACGTGCGGCATGTTGATGTCCATCGTAATCACGTCGGGACGCAGCGATTCCGCCAGCGTAACCGCATCGCGGCCGTTTCGGGCTTGGCCCGCAACCTCCAGCTGCGGGTCGGCGTTGATGATCTCCTCCAGCACCTTGCACATGAAAGCGGAGTCATCCACCACGAGCACGCGGATTTTCTTTTCGGTCCCTCTCGTCATAATCAACCCTGCCGCAGCGGCACTCGCGCCGCTGGACGCGCCTGGCTGCCCGAAGTGTTGGGGTCGAGCAGGCTATCGACGATTGCCATCAGTTGATCTTCCTGCACCGGCTTCGTCAGGAAGCCTGAAGCACCCTCTTTGAGGGCGCGATCGCGATGCTTCGCTCCCGCGCGAGACGTGACCACCAAAACCGGAATGCGGCGCGTTACGGGATCCTGGCGCAAATGAGCCAGCAGTTCGTAGCCGTTCATGCGCGGCATTTCGAGGTCGGTGATTACAAGGTGGCATCCCACCTGGGCGATGATCTCGGAAGCTTCGAGGCCGTCGCATGCGAGCTTGACGCGATAACCGGCCCTTTCGAGCATCCTTCCGACGAATTTCCGGACGCTGATGGAATCGTCCGCTACGACGACCACCTGGTCGCTCTCGACAGGGTCCACAGCCTCCGCCGGGATGCTGCCGGCCGCCACCGCTTCCGCGCCGGGCGCAAAAACGCGAGCCGCCGGGGAAGAGGCAGGCAATGCGTGCCGGTCGCTGGCGTCGGCGGAAACGAGGCGATTCAGGTCGATCAGCAGAATCAGGCTGCCATCCGAAGCGATCGTAGTTCCCGGAAACAACTTGACGCGCCTCAGATAGTCGCCGAGGTTCTTGATCACGATTTCATCCTTGCCCAGCACTTCCTCGACGACAACGCCCACCTGTTTTCCGGCCACCTTCACAATCACCATGTGGAAATAACCGTTGAGCGGTTCGAGCGACGGCAAACCGAGTTGCAGGTCCAGCCGGACGACCTCCGTGACCACGTCGCGGACGCGCGTGAGCAGCTTGCCGCCGACGTCTTCAATTTCGTCGGGACGGAGACGCCGTATTTCTTCGATCACCGCGAGAGGCAATGCAAAGACGGAGGTGCCACACCGCACAAACAGCGCCTGGGAAATAATCAGCGTCAGCGGCACCTTCACCGTGAAGCAGGCGCCCTGACCCAGTTCCGAGCGCACCTCCACTTCGCCGTTGAGCGCATGCACGTTCGCGCGCACTACGTCGAGACCGACGCCGCGGCCCGCAAGCTCGGAAGTAGACGATGCCGTCGAAAATCCGGGACGGAACAGAAATTCGCGGAGTTCGCGCTCGCTCAGCTCCGCTGCAGCGACAGGCGACATCGCGCCCGAATCAACCACGCGTTGCCGGACGCGCTCGTAATCGATGCCGCGACCGTCGTCTTCCACCTCGATAAAAATGTGATTTCCACGATGATAGGCGCGAACCGCGATCTGGCCCTTCTCGCGTTTGCCCGTCTCGCGACGAACGTCGGTCCTCTCAATCCCATGCGCCACCGCGTTGCGCACCAAGTGAATCAACGGGTCGGAGATGTGCTGAATGATGTTGTTGTCGAGTTCCGTTTCGGCGCCTTCGAGCAGAAGTTCCACGGGTTTGCCGGTGGCTTTGGCGGCATCGCGAACGGTTCGCGAAAGCCGCGTGTAGAGGTTGCCGATCGGCACCATGCGCGCGGCGGTAATCTCGTCCTGCAAGTTGTGCGCGAGTTTTGTGAACTCGTCGATATCGGAATCCACGCGGCCCATGAATGCCTCGAGCTGCGTGAGAACTTCGGTGACGTCCGCTGAAATTTCAGTCAAGGACCGCGACAGGATATTGACGTCGTCGTAGCGGTCCATCTCGAGCTCGCTGAACTCGAGCAGCTCGCTCGACATGATTCGCGGCGCCGCCACAGGAAGCTTTCCGCGGAAAGTGTCCATTTGCGGCGGCTGGCTGCCGGGAATGAGCGAACCACTAATGCGGCTGAACTCGTGTTTCTCCTGGAACTCCGAAACTTTTCCGGAAAGCCTGCCCTTCGAGAAATTCAAGACCTCGACGAGTTTCGCCAGCTCGGTGAGACGTCCCAACATTCGAGTTCGATTGATTACGAGCTCGCCGACGGCGTTCATCATACGGTCGAGCCGCTCGAGGGAGATTCGAACTGATTTCGCCTGAGGCAGCGGCTGTGCTCCCGTCGGACGTTGCGCACCTGAAGTTGCGCTCGCCTGCGCGTCAGCAGATTCTGTGGAGGCTGGCGCACTCGCATCGTGAGCCTCTTGCTCGGAAACTTCTGGAGTGAGTTCCACGATGCGCGCGAGGAGAGGGTCCACCGCCGCAGCCATTTCAGCGTCAGTCGAATATTGCCGGTGCAAAAGCTTCTTGAGCACGTCAACGGATTCGAGGCAAACATCGACGATTTCCGCGTTCGGCTGAACCATTCCGTCGCGCAGGTAGCCGAGCAGGTCTTCGACCCGATGGGCGACCCCCGAGATGCGATGCAGGCCGACTTGCGCCGCCGATCCTTTCACCGTGTGCATCGAACGAAACAGGCGGTGAATATCGTCCGGATTCGGGTTGGCTTCGAGAGCCAGCAGGCATTCCGTCACGGCCTGCAAGTGCTCTTCGGCTTCCGGTATGAAGAATTCGAGAACTTCGTCAGGGACGTCTCCATCCGCAGGCAGCGTCGCCGCAAACGACGGCCCAGTGACTTCGTTCGAAGCCGGGTCGGCGGTTTCAACCAGATGGGCCTCGGGCTCGCTCGGCGCTTCGGGCATTTGCGGGGACGGGAATGCGAAAGCGTAGCGCTGCTTGAATGCGGCGATGTCGGGGCTGGTCTCGACTCCTGTCGAACTGATCTGCAACAGATCAAATTCGAGCACGGAGATCGCGTCGGAAATAAACTCGGTAAGGGGGCCGTGCATATCCGCGGTCAGCCTGGCGTTCATGGCGTAGTGGAAGACGTGCGCCATTTTCGCGGCCACTTCGGAAAACTGAGGAAACCCGTAGCTGCCGGAAGTCCCGGCAAGCGTATGCGCGGCAATGTAGAGTTTTTCCAGGTCTTCGGGTTTGGTCTGCGGCTCCTGCAAGAGCCCGGAATACTCCCGCAGATACTGGAGGTTCTCGGAAGCTTCCTGCAGGAACAGCTCCACCGATTCCTGGTTCGGCCCGTTCACAGCCTTCCCTCCACGAGCGCAGGCGCCTGGCGCGCCTCGCTGGCCGCCGGTTTACGGTAAAGGCGGCAATCTCCGAGAACAACCGACTCGAACTTCATGGGCACGTGCGACAGCGTTTCAGCGTGGCCCAGCAGGAAATATCCTCCGGGCTCGAGCGCTTCATAAAAGCGCCGAAGAATTGCCAGCCGCCGCTCTTCCGAAAAATACATGAGCACGTTCATGCAGAAGATGCAGTCGAGCTTGCCTACGTAGACGGACTCGACCAGATTCATCTGCGCGAACGAAACCATGCGCCGGATTCGCGGCTTCACCTGAAACCCGTGTTTTGTGGACGTGAAATACGCCTCCACTTGCCGCAAAGACACGTCCTGCAGGCTGCGCTTCGCGTAGAGTCCGCGCTCGGCATGACGCAATGCGCGCCGGCTCACATCCGTCGCAAGAATTTCGACTTCCCAAGCCTCCGCGAACTTCAGCGAGTCGCAAAGCGTGATCGCGATCGAGTACGGCTCTTCGCCCGTCGAACACCCAGCGCTCCAGATGCGAAGCGTGCGGGGGGTCTCCCAAAATTTTCTTTCCTGCATCTGCGGGAGAATCGTCTTTTCGAGCGCGTCGTACACGCCCGGATAGCGGAAAAACGAAGTCTCCTGCGTCAGCAACCGCTCGAGCAGCGACTCGTACTCGATGCTCGATCCACGCACGTGGCGAAGCAGCTCGCTGCCGCTCGACCAGCCCTTCTCACCGAGATGCTCGCGCACACGCGTCGAGAAGAAACGCTCCCGCGAAGAATCGAACAGAATCGCGGAGCGTTGCTCGATCAAGACGCGGATATCGTCAAGCTCAGCCTCCGTGAGCGTCGCGCTCGTGACTGGATGTTGTTTCATGTCCGGCACGCCTCAACGCTGCCTTCGCGCCGCACTTGGACCCCGCACTATCGCGGCGAGCCTGCGGGCACCGGCGCGCGTGCATCCTCCACCGGCTCTTGCGACCGCCCTGATTGCGACCGGAATTGTGCCAGCGCTTCGTTGAGCTGCTCGGACAGTTTCACCATGTTTCCGACGGTCGAGGCGGTTTGGCGTGCGCCCTGCGTGGTCTGGCGGGTAATGCCCGATATGATTTGCATCGCGTTGGCCACGCCTTCCGTTCCGCGCACTTGCTGTTTCGAAGCGAGTGAAATTTCCTGGACGAGTTCGGCGGACTGGCGAACGACGCTCGAAATTGCTTCCAGCGCCTTACCCGCTTGATCCGCGAGGCCGGCACCGACTTCCACTTCGCGCGTGCCTTCCTCCATCACCACTACCGCTTCGTTCGTCTCGGCTTGAATTGCCTTGATCAACG
Source organism: uncultured Acidobacteriota bacterium (assembly GCA_963737205.1). Classification (GTDB taxonomy): domain Bacteria; phylum Acidobacteriota; class Terriglobia; order Acidiferrales; family UBA7541; genus Palsa-295. Next base: position 1,431,434 of record CAVTRV010000002.1, read on the forward strand.
CCGCGATGTCTTTCGTGGCGCTGCGTGAGTGTTCGGCCAGCTTCCGCACTTCGTCGGCAACCACCGCGAAGCCGCGCCCCGCTTCTCCCGCGCGTGCGGCCTCGATGGCCGCGTTGAGAGCCAGCAGGTTGGTCTGCTCGGTAATGTCGTTAATCACGTTGATGATTTCCGAAATTTCCAGTGATCGATCGCCGAGCGATTTGATTTTCTTGGCGGTGGCTTGCACAGACGCACGAATGCGCTGCATGCCTTCGAGCGTATCGCGCACGGCGCGGTTTCCCTGTTCCGCCGCGTCGAGCGCGCGGCGAGCTGCTTCCGCGCTGGCTTCCGCGTTGTTCGACACCTGCTTCATCGAAACGGTGAGTTCTTCCACGGCCGAAGAAGTATTCGTGATTTCCTGGTCCTGTTGCGTTGCGCCGGCGGTCATGTCGTCGGCGGCTTCGAGAATCTGGTTGGCGCTGGTGCTGACGTCGATAGCCGCTTTGCGGACGCGCTCGAGAACCTTGGTGAAATTGTCGAGCATGAAGTTCACCGAGTCGACGACGTTGCCCAGCGCGTCGTTCGTCACCTTCCCGCGGATCGTCAGGTCGCCGCGGGCCACTTGATTGATCGTGTTGAGCAGGTCCGTGATGCTGCGCTGCAGCGAATCCTGTGCCTGCTGGTTCGTAACCGCGTGAGCCACCTTCGCGGCGCTGCGGTTGAAGTTTTCGGCGATCAGCGCGAACTCATCGCTGCTCTCCACGTCCACGCGGGCGCGCGAGTCGCCTGCCACCAGGCGCTCGGAGAACTTCGCGAGTTCACCCACGGGCTTGAGCACCCGCTTGCTCAGCACCATGATGATCGAGATTGCGCCAAGAACGCCCAGCACGATCGCGCCAAGCAAGGCTCCATTGGAGCTTCCAGCCGACGTCGTTTCGGCGGCGTGCTGCCCGGCGTAGTAGCCGAGTCCAATCGCCCCGAACAGGGCTGCGGCGATCCAGAAGACCAGCAGCCAGATGGTCGAACTCAAACGAGATTTCATGACTTCCTCCACAAAAAGTGCACGTCAGATTACCGGCGCCGGAAAAACATCGGTGAGCCTGCGAAGATCCACCACCAGCGCCAGGCGATCCTCATGACGCATCATTCCCCGGCAAAATGGCACATCGGTTGGCGTCTGATCGAGCAAAGCGTCTTCGGTGGCGGAGTACGTCCCGATCACTTCGTCCGCCACGATACCGAGCCTCAAATCGTCTCGATGGGCGTCGCCCTTCAAAGCAGCCACAACAACGTGTTTCGGCAGGAGTCCCGGACGCCTGCCTTCGGTGAACGCGATGTCCACCAGCGGCACAATCGTTCCGCGCAAATTGAAAACCCCCATGAGGAACGCAGGGGCCAAGGGAATGCGCGTCACGATCGGCCAATCAACCACTTCCTCGATTTCGAGCACCAGCAGGCAGAACCGCTCGCGTCCGGCGCGAAACACGCAATACTGGCGCTCGGGCCGCCGTTCCTCGGTGTAGATCTCATCGAGAAACTCGCCTTCGAGCGCGTCTGGCCAGACGGCGTTGTCGTGCAAATCGGGCATCAGGCAAACCTTTTCACGGCGTTGATCAACTCGTCGGGCGTAAATGGCTTGGAAACGTAGCCGTTCGCTCCCTGCTGCTCGCCCCAATAGCGGTCGCTCGGCGCCGTCTTCGACGTCACTAGAATCACGGGAATATTCGAATATGGCCCGTCGCTCTTGAGATCGCGGCAAACCTGAAAGCCGTTCCGCTGCGGCATCACGACATCGAGAAGAATCACGTTAGGGCGCTCTTCCTCAATCGCTTCTTCGATTTTCGTCGGATCGGAGATACCCACCGAATGAAAGCCGCCTTGCTGCAACATCGACAGCATTAATTTCACTTCTGCTTGCGAATCATCCACCACTAGAATTTTCTTCACGCCTGCCGTACCTCCTCCACAGAGCTATCCGACAACAATATTTGCAAGTGTGCAGCCACGCGTTCAGCGGCTTTCGCGAATTGCGACCGCAACGTAAACTCATTCCATGCGCTGGACTTACGAGTCTCCCCGACGGGTCGCCGCGCCAGCCTAGAACGCGGAAATCAAACCTTCCGTCTCATGCTGAGACTCTTTCTCACTGGCCTTCACTTCGCTCGCAAGCGATGAGAACCGCTGCATGATTTCGTTGAGACGCAACGCCATCGCGTGAATGGTTCGAATCTGCTCGCGAGAGGTGCCCGAGACCTGGCCTGGCTCAAGCAGCAGCAGGTCCGCATTGCCGACCACGGACGTCAGCGCGTTGTTCACGCCCGGACGCATCTCGAGCATGTAGCGCCCGAGCGTGGCGTATCGTTGGTATTCAATCGCTTGCCGCTCCGCGCGTTGCGCCCGCGCGACTGCCTGAACGCGGCGGAGCGCTTCCACTGAAACGGTGATGAGAATTCGCATCCAGCCGTCATCGCGGGCAATGACCAGTAAGTGCGGGTGCGCGGCTCGCAGGGAAGCCGCCTCTTTTTCGTCTTTCGCGACGTGCAGTGCCGCAATGGCTGGAAACGCGCTGAGAGAAGAGAGAATCTCGGAGGATTTGCCGCTGAGAACAGGGCCGACAATCACCAGTCCGTACCCGGACGCTCCCGACGGATGCCACACGTCGCTCGTCGCGAGCGTGATCTCCGGGATGTGCCTCTCCGTCTGCCAGCCCGCGGCAACCGAGCGCGCGAATTCCGTGTCATCGGAAACGATAAGAATGCTGGAGCAATTCAAACGGAATCCCCGTTCATTCCCCGATCAGGGCTGGAGCTTCTCCGCTTCCTCAATGCAAGAAAGCAGGCGCTTCGTGCTGATTCCAAGATTCACGGCCGCTTCGGTGTTTTTCGTTCGCTTCGACTGTTCCACGCGTCCCTGGAAATACGAAACTTCGCTCTTCGCAAGGACGAGCGCCGAAGCCAGCGCTGTTTCTTCTCCCGAACGTTTCCGCTGGTCAGCCGCGACGCCAATGAGTGCGCGCGCGACAACGGCGCGGCGAAGGTCTTCGGATTCCTGGCCGCCTTCGGCAACGAACGCAGCCACTTCCCAGGACGAGAGCAGCACCTTGGTGTCTTGCAAAACCACGGTGGACATCGACCGACCTCGCGATGGCGGAGCCGCGATGAGTTGCTCCCAGATCGCTTCCAGGCATTTCTCCGCTTCAGCTGCGGCTGTGGGCGCCGCGGGAGTATCGGCTGCGGGCTTGGGATTCTTTCGCACGGGCGCCGGAGTTGCCGCCTTTGACGAATGGGCTTCGCCCTGAGCCGCGGTTTCCCCTTTTTCTGCGGACGCTGCGGGAGTAGCTGTCTCCGAAGAGGCGGGTGACTCGGCTGTGACTGCCGGCGCGTCACTCTTTATCCGGGATGTAGTGGACCGTTCAGCACCATGTCCCCAACCGAGGGCTTCTTCCAGGTCCGCCCGCAGCGCCAGAAGCTGCTCAAAGGCGCGTGAAACCGAACTTTCCGTGTAGTCTTTCTGAAACGGCTGGCGCCAGTTTTCGCAGAAGAATCGAAGCTGAATCGTACTTTCCGCGGCCGAAAATCCTGCGCGCCGGCAATCCACCGCCTTCACGCCGCTGGCGTCGAGGGCCTCGACGGCCTGCCGAACCGCGCTCAAGTCGGCATGCAGCAGACGAATGAACGCGCGCCGCAAAAGGAAATTGAACCGGCAGAACGCGACAAGCGCCGCCGGATCGTAAAACATGTCGCCCGCCGCATCCTTGAGCAACCGGCCCTGTTCCAGAAGCCCCAGCTCCAACATGTCGCGCAGGCTGTGACACTGTTCTGCCTTCTCGAGAATCTTCACGAGAGGCTGGCACCATTCGAGCGGGGTCGAATCGGCTTCGGTTAGAACAGGTCGCAGGACTTGGGCGACATCTTCGAGGTTGATTTCGTTTCGATAGAGCTCTTCCGGCGCGCACAGAGCGAAATATTGCACGAGCAGCAAGTCGATCTTGTCGCGATCGAGAATCGTTTTGTCGGACTTTCGTAGCTGGCGTTGAACGAACGCGCGAAGAGTTTCTTCGCTTGCGTTCAGAACTTCCGGGGGAAGCTGGCGGATTTGGTAGGCGCGAAGCTTGGCGTCGACGGCGTCGAGCCACGCCAGGTCGCGATCGAAAACGTCGCGCGTCGGCCTCGCAGCCGGCGCCTCGCCCGCGGGATACGGCGGCGGCTCCAAACTGAACTGGTTGGCCAGCGCTGCATACAGCGGATACGCGAGCCGGGCCGCGCTCCACTGAGCTGCAAAATCTGCAGGATTGGCGGCAGCGGACTTCTTTCCGCCGGCCGGATTCATCGTCGTCACAGGTGTTTTCGGGCTCATGGTTTGATGATCCAGTTTTCCACTTGACCAACGAATCGTGCCGCCACCGCTTTCATCCCGTCGTGGTACCGAACCGCCACCACCTTCGCGCGCGCGTCCAGCGATCCGTCGGAATTCACCACGCGTACGCGATCCTCGAATTCAAGCGGCAACGTCGAAGCGAAAAGGACCTCCTGCGAAGTACCGAACTCGATCACCGTCTTCTCTTGCAAGCTTTGCCTGCCCGTCTCGATGGCCATCACGCGTACCGGAAGCCGCAACGGCGAGGCGCTCGGGAAAAGCTGTGCCAATTTCTCCACGCACGTTTGCTCTGCTGCCGCGTGAGCGATTCCCGCTTGTTGCGTCACAAAACCCCCGCGCCCTTCTCCGCTTTCCCGCAGTGCTGATGGCAGGTTTTCCAAAATCGGCTGAGCCCAAACAGACCAATACGGAAATGGCGCGCAGCATTGATTGCACGAAAGCAGCCAAAGATGGGTTCGAACCTCTCGCTCTAACCACCTATGTCTGGTTGCACTTACAGGAGGCGCGGATTGAAAGACGTTTGCAACGTCTCAGCCTGATACAGATTCGTCTCAAGCGCGTCGCGCAGACGCGTTCCGAGGCGGACTGGAAGACAACCAACCAATGTCCTGAGTTATTTGGATTATTCGTGCAGGGCTTCGACGAGTTGCTTGCTGGAAGAGCGCAGGGGGATGTTGTATCGCTTGAGCTTCCGGTACAAAGTGGCGCGGCTGATGCCGAGCATTCTTCCGGCAAGCGCTTTGTCGCCGCCGGCCTGTTCAAAGACGCGAAGAATCGTCATGCGCTCGAGATCGGCGAGCGCGGTGGTGGAGAGCGCGGCATCCTCGCGCGCGAGCGCGGAGTCGGAGGCGCCCCGAATCTCCGGCGTAAGATCGGCCACATCGATTATTTTGTGGTCGCCCAGGGCCACGGCGCGAGCGATGCAGTTTTCGAGTTCGCGCACGTTCCCCGGCCAGTCGTACTGAAGGAAGCTCTTCATGGACGCCGGGGTCACCTGAATGCTCTCGCTCGGGGCGTAGCGATCCAGGAAGCAGTGCACGAGTTGCGGGATGTCCGAGCGGCGCTCGCGGAGCGCCGGGAGATGAACCGTCACCACGTTCAGGCGGAAATACAGATCCTTGCGGAAAGTGCCCGCGCGGTAAGCCCCTTCGAGGTCGCGATTGGTGGCCGCCACGACGCGCACGTCCACCGGGATCTTTTCGTTGCTCCCGACTGGCCGCACTTCCTTTTCCTGCAGCACGCGCAGCAACTTCGCTTGCAACTCGAGGGGAAGCTCGCCGATTTCGTCGAGGAAGATCGTTCCGCCGTTGGCTGCGTGAAAAAGGCCGGCCTTCGACTTCAGGGCTCCCGTGAAGGCTCCCTTTTCATGGCCGAATAGCTCGCTTTCCATCAGGGTCGGCACGAGCGATCCGCAATCCACGGCCACGAACGGCATCTGCGCCAGCGGTCCGTGAAAATGAATGGCGCGCGCCACCAGCTCTTTTCCCGTGCCGCTCTCGCCGGTAATCAGCACGGGCGTGCGTGTATCCTTCAATCGCGAAACCATGCGCAGGACGTCTTGAATCTTTGCCGAAGAGCCGGTGATCCCGTTCAAATTGACGTCCGCGTTCACACGTTCCCGCAGGAATTGATTTTCGGTGACGAGGCGGACTTTCTCGGCCATGCGCTGCAGAAGCTGGCGCAATCGTTCCACGCGAAACGGCTTTTCGATGTAGTCGTAAGCGCCGTGCCGCATGGCTTCGACGGCCGATTCGATTGAACCGTGGCCCGTCATGATGGCAACTTCGGTGCGCGGCAAGAGTTCCTTGATTTTCCTGAGCAGATCGTCGCCGGAAAGGCTCGGCAACTTCAAATCCGTCACCACCAGCTCGGGTGGCGCAACCTCCACGGCCTCGAGAGCCGCTTCGGCCGTCTCGGCTTCTGCGCAAACAAAACCGAGGCCCTGGCCGACCGTCATGCAGAGGCGACGGATGCTCTGCTCATCGTCGACCACCAGCAACCGAAGGCGCGAATCGTCTTTCACGGCTTACCTATCGCTTTCTCCACCGCGGCCATGAGCTGATGAACGCGAAATGGCTTCTCCACACACGGCGTGCCCGCCTGCTGCAGCAAGTAAATCGTCTCGGCGCTGGCCGTGTCTCCCGTGATGAAAACGACCCTTGCTGCGAGTTCAGGCCGATGTCTCAGCAGCCACTCGTGCACGTCGGCACCGTTGATTCCTCCGGGCGTTCGAAAATCCGAGATCACCCCGCGGAAATCCGCCGAGGCGAGCAGTTGCAGGCCGTCTGCCGCCGAAGGCGCAGTCACCACTTCATAGCCGCGCCGGTCGAGAGCCGTACGAAGAAAGGCGGCCACAGAGGGTTCGTCCTCAATCACGAGAATTCGCGGCCGCGCGACGGCGGCAACGCTCTGCGGCGACGTCATTGTGCCGCCTCAGTGGCAACCAACTCCGGGGTGACGGCAGCAACGGGAAAGCGCACCGTGAACGTGCAGCCGGCGCCGTCTGGATTGTTTCGAGCGACAATTTCGCCCCCATGCGCCCGAACGATCCCGTAACAAATGCTCAGTCCCAGACCTGTTCCCTTGCCCACTTCCTTGGTCGTGAAGAAGGGATCGAAAATGCGATCGGGGTGCGAAATCCCGGGACCGTTGTCGCGAAACCTGATTTCGAGATGGCCCTTTTCGAGCGACGTCGTCACTTCAATTCGCCCCGGCCGGCGCGTCTCTTGAACGGCGTCGTACGCGTTGTTCAAAATATTCAAAAAGGCTTGCTGCAACTGGTGAGAGTCACCGAGGGCCAGGGGAAGATCTTCGGCATAGTTCTCATGCAACTCCACGCCGTGATTCGAGAAATCGTACGCGCGTAGCTTCAGTGTTTGCCGCAGAACCGAATTCACCTGCACCGGCTCTCGTTGTGCCGGCATCTGGCGCGCGAAGCTGAGCAGATTTTGGACGATCGCGCGCGTGCGTTGCGCTTCCTGCAGGATCACTCGCAGCTCTTCCTTTGCCGTCTCGGGAACGCCTGGATTTTCGAGCAGCAGATCCGTGAATCCCACGATTGCGGCCAATGGGTTGTTCACTTCATGCGCCACTCCCGAAACCAGTTGTCCCAGCGCCGCCATTTTTTCCGTTTGCATCAATTTTGCCTGGAGGTTGGCGGCGTCCGTAATGTCGGTGATGACCACCACCACACTGTTGATTCCGCCTTGATCGTCGCGCATCGGGCTCAGACTCAGCGAGAACTGCCCTTGAAAGCCGTTCCCGAGAAGCAATGGAATCTCGAGCGGGTCGGTCGCGCCCCCCTGAATCGTGCGTTCAAGGGATTCGGCGAGCGTTGTCCGGCGCGCCGGCGGCACCATCTCCGTCAGCGGGTGGCCCAGAAGTTCGGACTCGGCATATCCCGCTTCGAAGCAACGCTGATTCGCGTAGCTGATCAGGCCCGCCGTGTCGAGCACCAGGATCATGCTTTGCGTGTTATTCAGGATATTTCGATTGAAGTCGCGTTCGCGCCGGTAGCGGCGCTCCGCCTCGCGGCGATCCGTGATGTCCTTCAGGACGTGAATCGTGCGGAATTCGGCCTCGTTGTGCGCGCGAATCCTCGACGTTGAAATCAGATACGTGCGCCCGGATTCGGGATGAATATGCTCCTCACGCGCGGAATGCAAGTCGCGGCAAAACGGGCAGCTGCCAGGCTGCGCGGCCGCGCCAAGAATCTTCAGCTTCCCAATCTCTTTACCGATAGCGTCCGTAAGGCGGATGTCCAGTTGGCTGGCGAGAACACGGTTCAATCGAAGCACGCGATTATGGGAGTCGTGGACGACGATGAAATCTGAAATCGCGTCAAAATCTTCCACCCATTGCTTGCGCGATTGCTCCACTCGCGAAAACAACTGGGCGTTCTCGATGGCCACGGATGCGTGGCTTGCCAGCGCCTCCAGAAGTTGCCGCTCGCTCGCAGAGAGTTCACGCCCGAGATCGGCCAGACATAAGACTCCGAGAGGTTCTCCTTCGCTGCCGGTCAACCGGGCGAGCGCGACTTCCGACCACTCGAGCGCTTCTGCCAGTTCGCGTCCCAACAAGCGAGCAGCCGAGCCCGACGGAGGGGTTGCCGGCGCCACCGGCTGTGCCTCGGCGAGCGCGAAGGCCAGTTTCGACTGAACCGAAAAATCCCAGCGGTGTGCGGGGCCCGTTAGTGCTGCGATCTCCCATTCCGTTCCACGCCGCACCGCGAGAACCGCCGCGCGTGCGCCCAGCATTTCAGAGGCGCGAGCCGTCAATCGACGCGCGAACTCAGGCGCCCCAATCGACGGGTTCAGCTCCAGAGTCGCAGCCGAAAACTGCGCCAGCAGACGCTCGAAGGGTTCAGCGAGTCGAGAAGGGATTTCCACGGTCTTCTTCACTGTGCGCATGGAGGTTAGGCCACGCCCTGATTAGCCTGTCGGCGTTGCCCAGGGACGTTGCTTATTGACGTTACGGTGCATTCTCAATATGAGTCAAGCGAACCGCCGCTTCGTGTTGCTTATCGAACAATCGAGAGAGTGTCGCAAGCTGAGACCCTTCATTGCCTGGCTACCGGCATTTGAGACGCCCGGCGCCGACGGCGTCTCTGCGCGCCCCAGTCTTGCCGACATATAACTAAAGCACGCACAAGCACTTGCACGCTTCTGGCAACGCCATCGAACACGATTCGATAGCTTCCTCATTCATGGCATCACCTTTGCATTTCTTCAGGCGGGGTTTTCCGTTTCTGGGGAGGAGACTGCAATGAAGGCACGGCTCGGAGTAGCTAGCTTGGGACTAGGCCTCGCGCTGTTGCTCAGTGGCTCGGCGATCGTTTCCCCGAGGGCAACCGCGCAGGACTCACTCACTGAGACCAAGCGGAAGGTGAAGACCAAGGTGATGCCTGAGTATCCGGCAATCGCCAAGCAGTTGAACCTGGTCGGCAAAGTAAAGATCGAAACCGCGGTATCCGCCGACGGACACGTGATTAGCACCAAAGTTCTCGGGGGCAATCCCGTGCTGGCAAGTTCCGCTCAGGATGCCGTTAAGAAATGGCGCTTTGAGCCTGGTCCGAAAGACACGATCGAAGTCGTAGAAGTCGATTTTGCGGGGAAGTAGGACGCACCGGGCAAGGGGTGCTTCCTGACAGTCAGGAAGCGGAGGTTAGCAATGACGATTGGCAAGAAATTGTATCTGGGCTTCGGGGCCGTTCTGGGAATCATGATCGTGCTCCTGGCCGTCAATGTCTTCACGGTGAAGCGCGAACACGACGCGCGCGGAACAGTGGGAGCCACGGTGACCGACATGGACGCGATTGAGAACGTCCGCTATCAGTTGATCCAAAACCGGCTCTTCCTCGGGAGCTACCTGCTCAGCGGCGACCTGCGGGACGAAGACAAGACCAACAAGGGCATCAACGATCTCCAGGACCTCCTGAACCAATCCGAAGCAAAAGTGACCGACACCATCCTGCGCGCGTCGCTATCTCAGGTTCAGGAGAACGAGCGCGACTGGGCAGAGAACTTCGCCAAGCCAATGATTGCGAAGCGTCACCAGGTGGATGCGGGCGATGCGACGGTGTCGGATCTGCAGATCTACTACCTGCAACACGATCCGTCTTCCTGGGTGAATAAATCCACAGGAGTGCTGGACGAATCGCGCCGCAGAGTCAAGGAGGCGAAAGATGAAGCCGACCAGTCTGCCGCGTCCGCCAATTTTTGGAACGCCATCATCACGACTCTGGGCATGCTCTTCGCGGCAGCGATTGGCGGCCTGATCGCCTACTACACCGCGAAATCCATCAAAGACCCGCTCAATCACTTGATTGAGGTCGCGCACCGAATCGGAGAATCCGGCGATCTCGATCAATCGATCGATATCCACCGCGGCGATGAAGTTGGCGTTCTCGCTGACAACTTCAACAAGATGATCACGCACTTGCGGGAGATGGCCGATGTTTCCGCGTCCATTTCCGAAGGCCAGCTCTCCGTAACCATCCACCCGCGGTCGCAGCACGACACGATGGCCAAGGCATTCGCGCGAATGACCGACGGACTCCGGGCGATGGTCCGGCAGGTTCGCGACAGCGCCTCGCAGGTGGCAAGCGGAGCCGGCCAGATGGCTAGCGCTTCCGACGAATCGGCCAAGGTCAGCGTCCAGGCTGCGTCGGCGATCGACGAAGTCACCAGCACGATGCATGAGATGAGCATCAACGTGCAAAACGTGGTCAAAAACACGCAGGTTCAGGCGTCAAGCGTCGCCGAGACGTCTGCCTCCATCGACCAGATGGTCACTTCGATTCAGCGGGTGGCCGACACAGCGAAGCTTCTCGTCGAAATATCACACCGTTCGCGCGAGGAAGCGCAAACCGGAATGGTCACAATGGACAAAGCCACCGCCGGATTGAACCGCACCAGCCAGGCGATTCAGTCTTCCTCCGAAATCATCGACGTGCTCGGCCGCCGAGCGGATGACATCGGCAAGATCATCGAAGTGATCGACGATCTGGCCGAGCAAACCAACCTCCTTGCGCTCAATGCCGCGATCGAAGCGGCGCGCGCCGGCGAACACGGCCTCGGCTTCGCGGTGGTGGCCGAAGAAGTGAGAAAACTCGCCGAGAAATCCACCACGTCCACCAAGGAAATTTCCGAACTCATTCAGGGCATCCAAAAGGAAGCCCGCGAGGCCGTGGAGAACATGGAACATAGCACGACCATGGTCCAGGAAGGCCTCACCCTGAACAAAGACCTCAGCGTCGCGCTCGAGAAAATCTCCGACGTCGTTTCCGAGGTCTACAAGTTCTCGCAGGAAATAGGCGCGGCCACTATGGAACAATCCAACGGCTCGGCGCAAATCGCAAAAGCGACGAATCGTCTCACCGAGATCACGCAGGAAATCAATTCTTCGGTGGAAGAGCAGGCTTCGGGCGCGCAAGCCGTGGTTCGCGCGATGGAGAGGATGCGTGAATTGGTTCAGCAATCCACGTCGAGCTCCACGGAGCTGGCTGCGGCGGCAGATCAAATGTCGAAACTCTCGCGCAACCTGCTCGAATCGATGGATCGCTTCGTCCTGGAAGAGCACTTCGGCGATCCCCGAAGAGGCGGCTCGCGGCGGCCTTCCACGGGGGACCATTCCACGGCTCCCGAATACGCAGAAACGTTTCGCTCCTGAGGCCGCAAATGGGAACCATGGAAAAAGACCTCCAGCTCGTTGGCTTTCGAATCGGGCGGGAGACTTTCGGTCTCCCCATCGCGTTGGTGCGTGAAATCGTCCGCGTTCCGGAAATCACTTCCGTGCCGAACGCGCCCGACTACATCGAAGGGGTAATCAATTTGCGCGGGCGGATCATTCCGGTGGTTGATCTGCGCAAGCGCTTTGGCGACATGTCGGGCGCGAAGAGCAAAAAGAACCGCATCGTGGTGGTCGAGCTGGAAAATCGGCTCATCGGCCTTCTCGTGCATTCGGCTTCGGAAGTCCTCCGGATTCCGCCTTCCGAGATTGAAGCGCCGCAGAACATGTTTCAAGAGGGTGAATTGAGCTACATCACCGGCGTCGGGAAATTGAAGGGACGCCTGGTCATTTTGTTGGACTTGAGCCGGATTCTCGAGCGCAAGGAACTGCGACGCCTGGACGAGTTTGCCGATTCCGCCGCACCGGTTGGCGCGGGCGTAGGCGAGCGCGGTCTCTAAACAGAGGCGGGAGCTGAACACCGAGGAATGAATGTCCACACTTGCGACGGAAGTTCCACTTACTGACCCGGAATTGAAGCTGCTGCAGACTCTCGTCTACCAGGAGTGTGGCATGTATTTCGACGAACGCCGCACACATTTCCTGCGCGACCGCCTGCAACGCCGCCTGAAAGCTTGCCAGATGGACTCGTTTTACAGCTACTACCGACTGCTCACCAGCCGCGAGGGCAAGCAGGAACTCATCGCGCTGCTTGAAAACCTCACCGTAAACGAGACCAGCTTTTTTAGAATCCGTCCGCAGCTCGACCTTTTTCAGAAAGTCGTTCTCGAAGATCTCTTGAAGAAAAAGCAGGAACGCCGCGACTGGTCGTTGCGGGTCTGGAGCGCCGGCTGTTCAACGGGCCAGGAACCTTACACGCTCGCGATTATGGTCTGCGATGCGCTTGCTTATTACTACTTGCGGAATCCGCTGCCATTCGAGATGCCCACCCCCAAACCCCTGATTCCTCCGCCGTGGAAGGTGGAAATCGTGGCTTCGGACATCAACTATTCCGCGCTGCTCACGGCACAGCAAGGCGTTTACACAGAAGCGCAGATGGAGCCGGTGGACTACACATGCCGGCTGCGCTACTTCGAGAAAATGGGCGACAAGTATTCAGTCAAGCCCGCGCTGAAAGAAATGATCCAGTTCGACTTTCACAACCTGAAGACGGAATACCTGCCCCAGCGCAACGACATGATTTTCTGCCGCAACGTGATGATTTATTTCGACGAAGCCGAGCAAAAACGGCTGATTGAGAAGTTTCACCGGTGCCTCAATCCCGAGGGGTATCTGTTCGTCGGGCACGCGGAAAGCCTTTTCGGATTAACAACCAAGTACAAAATGATCCACGAAAACAACGCCACCGTATATCAGCGAATCGAGGCAGCGCAGTGACCTTTTCTCCCGACGACCGGTCCTCGGAGCTTCGCGATCTCTTTTTCGAGAGCGCCGAGGAAATCGTTCAGAACATGAACGAGGCGGGCCTGGGGCTCGAGTCGCATCCAAAGGATCCGGAAAAGCTGCGGAGCGTTCGGCGAGCCGTTCATACGCTGAAGGGCGATTCTGCTGCTTGCGGGTTTCGCCAACTGAGCGAGCTCGCGCACGAGCTCGAAGACGTGCTGGTTCCCGAGTTGGCCGAAGAGAACGCCGATTCGATCGCCGAAGTTGTTCTCACTGCCGCGGACACTTTTCACGAGATGCTCGCGGCGTACCGCAACAACCTCCAGTCGCCGGCCGGCGGCCTCCTTCGCGATCACATTCGCCGGCTGCTGAGCAAACCGGAAGGGCAAGCCCCGAAGTCCACCGCCAAGGCGAAATTTGAATGGACCGAATACGAGCGGCTGATGATCGCGGAAGCGATTCGTCGCGGCGAAACGGTGCACCAGGTGGCCGTGCACCTGGATCCGGAATCGCTTCTGCCCGCGGCGGCGTTTGAGCTCGTGCGGAAAGCGCTCGAGGGCGCTGGCGCCGTGCTCGCACTGCATCCGCAGAGCGTTGGGTCAACGGATCAGGTCGTGCTCATCGAGGCCGCGCTTTCCTGCAACAAACCGCAAGCCTGGATTCGCGAACGATGCCGCGTGCCGTCCGTTGTGACGAAGATTGACGTCGAGAAAGTCGTGGCCACGCCTGGGGCTCCTCGAGATTTGCTCGAAATCCTCCTTGAGTCCGAGGCTGCTGCCATCTCAGCTGGAGTCAAGTCGGATCTCTCGCCATCGCTTCTGGCGCCGGAAGAGGAAGGTCATGAATCGTCCGCTCCCGCCGGCCTCGCTCACGCCGTCGCGGAAAATACGCTGCGCGTGGACGCTGGCCGAATCGACACGGTGATGAATCTGGTGGGCGAGCTGATTATCGGGAAATCGATGCTGCAGCGAACGATTGCCGAGTTTGAGCGCCAACATCCCAAGGACCCGTTGCGCGGAAAATTCTCCGACGCGCTGGCGTTTCAATCGCGCGTTCTGGGCGAGCTGCAAAAATCCGTGATGAAGATTCGGATGGTGCCGGTCGAGCAGCTCTTCCGCCGGTTTCCGCGGATCGTGCGCGACGTCGCCAAGCAGCGCAACAAGGAGATTGCTCTCGAAATTTCGGGCCAGAACACGGATCTGGACAAGAGCATTCTGGACGCCCTGGCCGAACCGCTCGCGCACGTCGTCCGCAACGCCGCGGATCACGGAATCGAGTCAGCGCCGGAGCGTCTGGCCGCCGGCAAGCCCGCGCGCGGCACCGTTCGGCTCAATGCCTACCACGAAGGCGATCAGGTGGTAATCGAAGTCTCCGATGACGGCCGCGGCCTCGACACCCGCAAGATCGTGGAGCGCGCAATCGAAGCCGGAATCACCACGCGCGATGACGCTGCCCGCTTCAACGAAGCGGAATCCCTCCAATTGATTTTTACGCCGGGACTGAGTACTGCCGAGGAAGTCACCGAGATTTCCGGCCGCGGCGTCGGCCTGGATGTCGTCAAGACGTCGCTCGAAGCCCTGAAGGGCTCGGTGGAAATCGACAACGAACCTGGCCACGGAGCCACGTTCCGATTGCTCGTCCCACTTACACTGGCGAGCATTCAGGCGCTGCTTTTCCGGGTCAACGCGCGGCTGTATGCCGTCCCGCTCGCGTCCGTGGTCGAGATTACGCGCGTCACCGAAGCGGAAATCCACCGGGTCGACGACGCCGAAGTCTTCCAGTTGCGCCAGCAGGTTCTCACGCTGGTGCGTTTGGAGAAGCTCAGTCTGCGCGTGGAAGGCGAACGCGCCAAGCGGCTGTTCGTGATCATTATCGGCGCGGGAACCCGGCGTTTCGGACTCGCGGTCGACAGCCTGATGGGCGAGGAAGAATTAGTGATCAAAGCGCTTGAGGACCGCCTCGTCACTTCGCCGCTGGTGAGCGGCGCGTCAATTCTCGGCGATGGCACGGTGGTGCTCATCCTGAATGTCCCCGCCGTCGTCTCGTATCTATCCAGGATCCCCGCAGTGGGAGCCACGGCATGAGCGGAAAGATTCGCGTCCTCGTGGTCGACGATTCGGCGCTGATGCGCAAGCTGATTCCGCAGGTGCTACTGCGAGAGTCTGCCATTGAAGTCGTGGGGACCGCGGCGGATGGGGCGATCGGCCTCAAGAAAATCGAGGAGCTCAAGCCTCACGTGGTGACGCTCGATCTGGAGATGCCGCGCATGGACGGAATCGAGATGCTCCGTCAGATAACGCGCAAGTATCACGTGCCCGTGATCGTGGTGAGCGCCCACTCCGAGCGCGCCGCCGCCATCACCCTCCGCGCGCTTTCGCTTGGCGCATTTGATTTCGTTACCAAACCGCAGGAAGCTGCCTCGGGCCGCATCGAGCAGATCGCCGCCGAACTCGCTCTCAAGATCAAGGTCGCGGCCGCCTCGGGCGTGCCGAAGCTGATCATCACGGTCCCCACGTCGAAGCGAAAGGAGCCGCGGCCGTTTTCAACGCAGCCCCGTTGGCCGACGAAAATCATCGCCATCGGCGTCTCCACGGGCGGACCCAACGCCCTTCAGTATCTCTTCGCTCAGCTTCCGGAGGACTTCCCCGGATGCATTGTTGTGGTTCAACACATGCCTGACGGCTTCACGGAAATGTTCGCCAAGCGCCTTGACGAGTCTTCTGCCATCGAAGTGAAGGAAGCGCAATCGGGCGATCTGCTGCTGGCCGGACGCGCCCTGATTTGCCCCGGCAATCGGCACATGAAGGTCCGGCGCATGCAACATGGAGACATCGCAATTCTGGTGGATCAACCGCGCGTAAACGGCCATCGGCCGTCGGTGGACGTCTTGTTCCAATCCGTCGCTCAGGAGGTCGGATCCAAAGCTATCGCTGTGCTCATGACTGGCATGGGCGATGACGGCGCGGCGGGAATGGGGGCGATTCAAGCGGCTGGCGGCATCACTCTCGCGCAGAGTCCGGACACTTGCGTCGTGGATAGCATGCCGAGATCGGCGATCGAGCGTGGGTTCGTCACTCGGGTCGTATCTTTGTCCAGCATTGCCACTGTTCTGCAGTCCAAGTCTGCGCCAGACAATTCGAACGACCCTGGCGGTTCCAAGTTCCCGGTAAACGAGGCGACAGGAGCATCTCGAAGGAGATAGAAATGAAACAGTTCGACGCACTAACGCGAAAGAAGGATCATCAGCCCGTCCGTTATCTGATCGTGGACGATTCGGTCTTCGCGCGGAAAAGCCTTGCGAAGATGGTGGAATCGTTCGGCGGCCAAGTGGCGGGTGAAGCGGGCGACGGCTGCACCGCGATCACCGAATACTCGCGCACCAAGCCGGATATCGTCCTCATGGACATCACCATGCCGCAGATGGAGGGCATCGAGGCCGTCGAGCGCATCGTGCAGGAGCATCCGGATGCGCGCGTCGTGATGGTCTCTTCCGTGGGATATCAGGACAATATTCTGGCGGCTCTTCAGAAAGGCGCGCGTCATTTTGTGCAGAAGCCGGTGAAGCCCGACGCCCTGTACGAAATCATCCGCTACGTTCTGAATGATGACGGCGTCACCGCACCCGTCGGCGCCCGAGGGGAGAACTAGAAAATGAGAATGGATCTCATCCAGCCCTTCATCGGCTCGCTCGATACGGTTCTCTCGGAGATGACGAAGTCCACCGCCACAATTGCCGATCTCACCATGGAAGAGGAGGGCTATCGTAAGAAGGGCCTCGCCGCCATTGTCACCTTCAAAGGGCAGGTCGAGGGCCGCATCGTTCTCGATATGGAGCCGGGAGTGGCCGTTGCGATTGCCGGCTATCTCGCCGGCGCCGAAGTGGATCCAGCGGACGCGATCGTATCGGAAGCCGTCTGTGAACTGGCGAACATGGTGATCGGTAACGCCGTCACGCAGCTTAACGACCGGGGATTTCAGTTCAAGGTTTTTCCGCCCCAGGTTCTTACGCAAGAGCAATGCGAGAAGGCTGGTCAAAGTTCAGAGGCCACCGTCTTGCGGTTTGAAACTCCTAGCGGCAACGTGCACCTCAACATCGCCATGCACTACTATGCGCGGCGTGGGCGGGAACGCTCCACGGTGTCCGTCCGTTAAGGTTCTTCGCGTCGCAAACCGCGGCCGAAGTTCAGCGGGCGCGGGGACCTACTCTGCGATATTCCGTTCCGTGCCGAAAGAGTCCTGCCTTCGGCATCTCCTCCGAATAGACGATTCGCGCCGGCAGAAAGATATTCGCTGCATCCGGCGAATAAGGAACGGCCACTTCCACCGGGGAGTCCACGTCGTAGCGGCGTTTGCTGCGGAAGCACATTCCCACCGGAGAAATATCCTCGCACACCGCAAGCTCGTCGTCGGCGTTCGGCTGGCGAACGCAAGCCGTGAGCCGTGTTTTCAGGCGCAGCCGCTGGCGTCCGCGTTGTTCCTCGTCGGGCGGACCGGCAGGCGGCTCGGCGGTTTTTCGCGCGCGCGCCGCGCGGGCGGCAATCTTCTTCTCATCTTCGTGCGGAGCCTGCGTCCAGATGCTCGGGACGCCGCACGTCTTACAGTGACGCGCGATTCCGCGATTCGTCTCAAAGCCCTGAAGCTCCACGTCGCTCAAATAAGCCACTTCACGGTTGCGGCAGTAACTACATTCCAGCAGCATTCGAGCCACGGCCTCGGAGGAATCTCCGATAGGGGGAAACTCAATCCCCCACAGGTCTTTCTGATCGTCCAGAATCTCGACGCCGTATAAGTAGCCCTCCTTCTGGCGGCCGAACTGCCCCACCACCCGAACGTCGGCCTCCCGATGAGCTTCGGCGGGCGCTTGCCTGCGAAGGTGGATCTGGTTCTCCGGCTGAAGCTCCCGATCGAGCAGGATCACCGCTCCCGTGCGGTTGATCAGCAGCGTGCGGGCCGAGTCCTTGAATTCGTGTCCGTGCATATCCCTCCCCGACGCCTCGAGCAACAAGGTCAGCGAAACCCGGTCGGTGCGACGCAGTGCTGCCGATGCCATTCAAACCTCCTAAGAGAGCCGGTTCCCCCCGTTTATTCAAGATAGCACACCCCCGCATCCGCTGTTCCGCCACGAACCCTTGGGGTTTTCAATTGCACACTTCCGCTGAGACTTCTGGCCTGGCGCGCCGCTCGACGGGAAGCCGCTGGCCGATTTAGGATTTGCCATAAGCCGTCTTGTTGGCTATACTTACCCTCGGAAGTACGGAAGAAACGCATCTGTATGGGGGCCGAACCAATGGAATGGGCCACGCCAAGTCACGAAGAGATTCAATTGAATTGTGAAGTAAGCTCGTACGCGAACGCTGAACTGTAGTCCGTGAATGCGCGTCAAAGTCCTCGGCTCAGCCGCCGGGGGCGGTTTCCCTCAGTGGAACTGTGGATGTCGTAACTGCAATCGACTCCGGACGGGTTTGTTCAAAGGATCGGCTCGAACGCAGACTCAGGTGGCAGTTTCCCCCGCGAAGGGTTCCTGGCTCCTCATCAACGCCTCCCCGGATCTTAGGCAACAGCTTTTGGCTAATCCTGATTTTGCGCCTGCATCGGAAACACGTGGCACCCCTATTGCTGCTGTGGTCCTCACAAGCGCGGACGTAGATAGCGTTGTGGGACTTCTGCATTTGCGCGAGTTTCAGTCATTCCGCATCTACGCGACAGCTTCAGTTCGCCGTATATTGACTGAAGAAAATTCTCTTTTTCGAACGCTGGAGCGCGCACGCCCTCCTGTCCAATGGGAGACGTTGCCCCTGGACCAGCCCGTGCCTCTCTCTCGGCAGGAACCCGCGTTGTCCTGCACAGCCGTGTCGCTCGGCGGCAGCTTTCCGGACTATGTTAGTGACGAGCTTCGCCGGAGTTTGCCTGAGAACGAGGCGGTGATTGGACTCGAGTTGGTGCAGAGCGAAAAGCGATTCCTCTACGCCCCGAGTCTGCCGGAGGGCGGAAAGGCATTTCGGGACCGCGCGGCGCGGAGTAATCTGTCCCTTTTGGATGGCACGTTCTGGACGGACGATGAACTCATCCGCGTCCTCGGCAGCGGAAAAACCGCTCGGCAGATGGGCCACTTGCCGCTGTCCGGACCGGACGGTCTTCTGGAGGGGTTGCGAGTAGCTCAAAATGTGCGCCGCGTTTTGATCCATTTGAACAATACCAACCCTGTTCTCGACGAGGAGAGTGCTGAAAATCGCGCCGTGCGTCAAGCAGGGTGGGAAATCGCCCACGACGGAATGGAGTTTGAACTGTGAACGATCCAGGCTCCCAAGCTTTTCTGCCGGAAAGCGAGTTTGTCGCGCGGTTCCACGCCATTGGCGATGAGCGCTACCATCATAAGCATCCGTTCCATTTGCTCATGCACGAAGGAAAGCTCACTCGCGGACAGCTGCAAGCTTGGGCGCTGAACCGCTACGCTTACCAGAGCCGCATTCCGATCAAAGATGCGGCGATCCTAGCGCGTAGTGACGACCCGGCGTTTCGCCGTGCCTGGGGCAAGCGCATCCTCGACCATGACGGCGACGGTACAAGGCCCGGCGGCATCGAGAAATGGCTGCGTTTGGTTCAGGCAACGGGTCTCTCTCCCGCGCAGGCTATTCAAGGTGAAGGTATTCTGCCGGCCACGAACTATGCCGTGGAGGGTTACGTTCATTTCGTTCGCTCTCGCACGCTGCTGGAAGCAGTTGCTTCCTCGCTCACCGAAATGTTCTCCGGCAAGCTGATCGTGCTGCGAATGGACCGCCTTCGCCAGCATTACCCTTGGTTGGCAGGGGGTCTCGATTATTTTCAGGCCAGGATTACGCAAGCGCCCGAGGATGCCGATTTCGCGCTCCGCTGGGTGGTGAGCCACGCTCGAACGCGCGAGGAACAGGAATTGGCCCTCGCGGCGCTCTGCGCCAAGTGCGATATTCTTTGGGCCATGTTGGACGCCCTTTACTTTGCGTACGTCGAGCCGGGCTGGCCGCCGCCGGGCGCGTTCCGTCCCGCAAAGGAAATCGGATGAAGCCGCTGCCGGATAGCCGCCCGCGATTGGCGCCCGGCTGTCGCCTGAACGAAAAAACCAGCCCTACACGCATGCTCTTGATGCCCGAACGAGTGCTGCGCCTGAACGGCCCAAGCCTTGAAATCATCGAGCGCTGCGACGGCCAGCACACCGTTCAACAGATCATTGCCGACCTGCAAGCGGTGTATTCAAAAGCAGACCCGCCGAGGGTTGAGCGCGACATTCTTGAATACCTCGGGCAGCTTCAGGAGCAGCGAGCGCTGGATTTCGAGTGACGATTTGACGATTGCATCCATCCCTGTGCCTCTAGCCCTCGTGGCAGAGATCACTCACCGCTGCCCCCTCCATTGCGTTTACTGCTCGAACCCCCTTGAACTGGTCAGACGCGAGAAAGAGCTTCCAACAGAAGTGTGGGCGCGGGTGTTTCAGGAAGCGGCCAGCTTGGGTGTGCTGCAAGTAGACTTCACCGGCGGCGAACCGCTGGCGCGTCCCGATCTTAGCGACCTTATCCGTTCGGCGCGCACCGCCGGGCTGTATGCAAGCCTGATCACATCCGGGCTGCCGCTCGATGAAAACCGCCTCCAGGAACTTGCTGATGCGGGGCTCGATCACGTGCAATTGAGTTTCCAAGGTCCGCGCGAGGAAAGTTCGATCGAATTTGCCGGCGTGCAGGCGCAAGCGCAAAAGATGCGCGTGGCTGGCTGGGTGAAGCAGCGCCGCATAGCGTTGACGCTCAATTTCGTGATCCACCGCGGGAACCTCGATCAACTGGAAGAAATGCTTTCGCTCACCGAGGCAATCGGCCCGGCGCGCGTCGAGTTCGCGCATGTTCAGTACTACGGTTGGGCGTTCGCCAACCTCCAGCGCCTTCTGCCCTCAAAAGAGCAGCTCGACCGCTCGCTTGAAATTCTAAAGAACGCCCAGGACCGTCTGCGCGGAAAGATTCGCGTGGAATACGTCGTCCCCGACTATTATGCGAAATATCCGAAGGCTTGCATGGGAGGTTGGGGCCGCAAAGTCCTGCTCATCACTCCTACGGGAGACGTTCTGCCATGTCATGCTGCTGGCATCCTTCCGGCGATGACATTCGAAAACGTGCAAGCACGGTCGCTCCGGCAAATTTGGGAGGAGTCCGACGCCTTCCAGAGATTCCGTGGCGAGGACTGGATGCCGGAGCCGTGCCGGACTTGCGATCGTCGCGCCCAGGATTTCGGAGGCTGCCGCTGTCAGGCCTTCCTCCTCGCCAAAGACATGACGGTCACAGACCCGGTCTGCTCGCTTTCACCTCAACGGAACCTGGTAGACGCTATTCTTGAGGAAGTGAACGCTGCGGCTTCGAAAAGTGTCGCGCCGAGGGTCGATTGGGTTTATCGGCCCAATCCCAGCAAAAGCTAGTCCCGCCTGAAGCTAGTCCCGCGAGAGAGTGAGTAAGCGCGACAGACTTTCTTTTTCTGAATCCTAAGATTGGCTAAATCAGGGGTGTGGGCCTAGGTCGGGCGGAGGATACTCGGGCAGCTTGGCGTTCTTCGCGTCGGTGCGCTTCACTTCGAGTTCGTCGATCAAGAAAGAGGGAGCGATCACGGTACTGGGCACCGCGCTTTCGCGATTGCTTACGAGCGGATCGTTTCCCGCCGCCACCACGTCATGCCGCAGAGTCCGTGCATCGAGTTCGTCGAACACCGCGCCTCGCACCAGCTCTTCGTGCCCATCCAGGTACACCCGATAGAGCAGCCGCGGGTTAAAGCCTGCGAGAGTCTCCACGTAATACCCGAACGGTTTGCCTTCCTGGTTGCAAATCTCGATCAGTTTCTTCTTGAGGTCCTGAGGCGAGAGCGGTTGTTTGGACTCGACGATCAGATTTCCGATTGTGGGTGACGGCGCCTGGGCCGCGGCAGCCCGGCCGTGCCCATTCGATTCAGGAAAATCGCGAATCGGCTCCCGGCCCATCAGATAGTTCACCAGCACTCCATCCTGAATCACCGGTACCTTCACCGCACGCACGCCTTCGTCATCATAGTCGTAGCTGCCCGTCAGCGTTTTGCCCTGAAACGTCTTGAGAGTGGGATCGTCCACCACCGACAGGAACGCCGGCAGCACCGGCCCTTTGTAATTCGAAGCAAAATCCCCCGTTGTTCGAGCCGAGTCTCCCGGCTTGGGACGGATTCCGAGAACGTTTTCGCCGATCATGCTGTAGAAAATGTCGGTGGAGGCGTCCGACGAAAACAGCACCGGCCCTCGATAGTCCTCGTCAACGACCGGCGCTTCCCGCAAGGCCTTCAAAGTGGCCACCATTTTCGCTGCGTCCGCCTGAACCTGTTCGGCCGTCGGCATTTCTTTAATGCTGGCAGCCACGTAGTAAGGCGAACGCTCGAGCCTCATTCCATCGGCCGCCTGCGTCGCACCCGCCAACGTCAACGAATACACGGTATAGCCGTGCCGCGTGACGGTTCCCTCCGTGTTGACGAAGTACTCATTCATGCACCGGAAGCGAAGTCCTGCCGAAAGTGATTCCATCTTCGAGTCGGTGCGGAATAGTGCCGTCGACTTCTCCAAAATTTCGGCCCACGGCTTCGGATCGAAATCGAGCTTCGCCAGCGGCTCGATGGTCTGGGACGGAGTTGTATGCGCAAAATCGTCGAATGGCTGGTCGGATGCGTATTGGCGCAGCGTCGCCTTCTTCTGGGCGAGCGCCTCGCTCGCTCTCTTGTAGGCACTGTCTGTCGCATTCCAGAGTTGCCGCCGCAGAGCGATTGAATCGTTTTCGAGAGGAGCCAGGTCCACCGCTCCGAGGCCCGGACCATAGTAACTATCCTGCTTGTAGTCGCCGACCCGGACCACCACACGGACGCTGCGTGCGTGCGTGTGCTGATTTTCGCGCAGCGCGCCAAAGGCAGCTTCCGCGTCGTACTGATCGAAATCGGTGAGCCGGTACTCGATGTAGTACGGCGCCTGCACGTTGTCCATTTTGAGGTGCGACTTCGAGCGATCCAGCTCCTGCCGCATCGCCGCGAGGATGGGATCGGCGGATACGTCCGCTGCGGCAGCGGACGCGGTCGTAGCTAGTTTCGCGCCCCTCTTCGCCTGCGCGGCCACAGCAACTGCGCAAGCTAGCAGAATCGCCAGCGCGAGTCCGGCCGATCCTGGTAAAACTCTGGACGTCCTCCGAATCGCGCTCATGATTTCCCCGCGTGCGACGGGTTGTCCGAGCTGGGAGGAGCAAGGATTGGCGGGCGCTCCGTGCCCTTGCGGCGTTTCTGGACTTCGATCTCGGAAAAGAGCATCGCAGGAGCGGCAGCCGACACGGGAACTTGTCCCGATTCCGCGCCGCACACGCCGTTGAACACCTGCAGCGTATCTCCGGTGAGAATGATATTGTTCAGCGAAAGCAGTGGCGTGCCCACAATGTCCACGCCGCGCACCAGTTCATCCGGTCGGCCATCCGCATACACGCGCCAGACCATCACCGGAATCACCTGAAACGCTTGCGGCGAAGCCCGCTGCGTCAGCGTGAATCCGCCCTGAATATCCTCGAAGTACAGTCCGTACGGCTTGTTCTGTTTCTTGATTTCCTCGACGAATTTCTGCTTCAGCTCCGAATCCTTTACCGTGTTCGTGGACGTGACGATCAGGTTCCCTTGCCGCCCTGTAGGCATAAGCCCGGGCTGGCGCCGTCCGTGACCGTTCGAATGGCTGAAATTCGTGATCGGCATGCGCGACATCAGAAAATTCCTCAGCACGCCATCCTCAACGGCCGTTACGCGCTCTGCCGGCATGCCTTCGTCGTCGTAGTCGTAGTAGCCCGCCAACTTCACGCCGTTCAACTCTCTCATCGTTGGGTCGTCGACGACGGTCAGGAACTTTGGCAGCACCTCCTGGCCCACTTTCTTCGTGAACGTCTGCCCCTCGGCCTCGTCTTTCTGGCGATGCCCCTCGAGGCGGTGGCCCAGCACCTCGTGAAAGAACACGGCGGCAGCGCGGCCTGAAAGCAGCGCCGGACCCGCATAAGGCTCCGCAGCCGGAGCGGCGCGCAGAGCTTTCAAGTCCGTGGCCATCGTGTCGACCTTCGCGGTAAGAACAGCGTCAGGCGGAAGCAGGTCGAGCGAAGGCGCCTCGAATGACTCGACGCGCATCAGGTCCATCCCGTCGTCCGCGCGCGTCTCCGCCTGTATGATCAAGCGGCTGATCGCGGACGGCCGCACCAAAGCTGTGCCCTCGCTCGTCGTCAGATAAGAGCGATTCGCGCCGGTCTCGAGGATGACGATGGAGTTGTACACCTCGGGGTATTTCAGGAATCCCGCGGAAATCTTCCGGGCGCGCTCTTCCCACACTTTCTGGTCGAGCGCCAGATGCGGGCGCGCCTCGTCCAGGTGAGTCTCGGGCTGGTCCTGCGAGAAGTCCGGCGACTTGTCTTCTTCCTCCGATCGCACGGCCTGATTCGTTTTGACGCGCAGGAACGCACCAGACGCCTGCTCGTATTCGCGGTCGGTGAGCTGCCACAGGACGCGCGCCGTGGCGTCCGGATCATCGCCCAGCGGAAGCAAGCCCGAGACAATTCCGCTGGGGCGGCTTTGGCTATGGGTGTTATCCAGGCTCGGCGAACCCACCCGCATCATCACGTCCGCCTGGCGCCTGTTGATCTTCATCGAGACAAACAGGCTTCCGCTCGTGGCCCCCACCGTGAAGCCCGTTGCGTCGTTCACCGCATAGCTCAGGTAGTAGGGCGCGGGATCGGACTTTGCCAGCGACGAAGTTGCGCGCTTCAATTCGCGCTGCATCGTATCCAGTAAAACGTCCTGCGCGGGCGGCGAGGATAGCGCGCCAATGGGAATCGCACAGGCAAACAGAAGAACCACCAGGATGGGCCGAGTCAGAGGTCGAATCATTCGAATGAATCTGAAGTATCCCCTTAGCAGCCTGTAGACGCAAGAGCGTTGTGGCCCAACAGGGAGGGAGCGACAAGCGTTAGGGGAACCCTGGCAGTGCGCAATTGGATTCAATATCCAATCTTTCCTGCGGCTCACTAACAATTTTTGTTATTATGCCTTCGGGAGCCCTAACCTGAAGCAAACTCGACAAGTTGGCGTACCGTTCCGCCCCCGCCGGCGGCAAAACGTTTATCGCCACGTGAAAAGTTCGTTGCAGTCCCGGCGGGACTTCCTGGAGAAGCGCTTGGTTCCGCTAAAGAAAAGGAAACGCCCCCAGAGTCCCGGCAACAACCGAATCTTCATCGCCCGGCGGCTTTCCCAGTCAAAGGAAAGAGGGATTCCAAAAAAGTAGCGCCGCGCGGTGTTTTCGCCATCCTTTCGATTTGCCCCTTAGGAAACAGCGCTATTCAGGAATAGCCAAACCCGGAGTAGAATTCTCTTCAGTGTTTTCGCTGCTGCGTTCTGTTTGAAAGTCCTGCCGCCCCCCACCCGGCAGGAACGTCGACGAAGGGGACGGCCATGAAATGCCCGGTGCTCCGCTGCGTGCAGGCTTTCTCCCGGTTCTTCTTCTATTGCGCCTGTGTGACGTTTCTGGCGGCTTTCCTCGCCTCCGGGGCCGACGCCCAATCCGATCCCATCCGCGAGAAAAATGAAGCGCCGACGCCGAAGATTCTCGCAGGCTACTTTGAAGAGTGGAGCATCTACGCCGCGAACTACAATGTCGCGAACCTGCAACAGAACCACGTAGCCGACAAAATCTCGCACCTGATCTATGCCTTCGCTAACATTTCTGTCACCGCCTCGGGGACGCCTTCCGCGGCGTGCCGGGTCGCGGACCCATGGGCCGACTACCAGAGCCCCAACTTGCCGAGCGTCGACGGCACGCCTTACGCCGGGCCGATATATGGTAATTTCGCCGCGCTTCAGCAACTCAAGCAGCTTCATCCCAACCTCAAGATCCTGATTTCGCTCGGCGGAGCCTCCGCCGCAAACACAGCGGCATTTTCGACCATCGCCGCCAGCGCGAACTTGCGTTCTCAACTGGCCGCGTCTTGCATCGATATGTTCGTCAACGGCAACATCGCGCCCGGCCTTTCCGCTCGGGACCTATTCGACGGCATCGACATCGACTGGGAATTTCCTGCCGCCGCCGACAAACAAAATTTCACCGCGCTTCTCCGCGAATTCCGCAAGCAGCTCGAAGCGCTCGGCCAGCAAAACGACCGTCACTACTTGCTAACCATAGCGGCCCCGGCCGCGCCCGAGAACTACTCCAATATCGAGCTGCACAAAGCGGGCGAACTCCTCGATTTCCTGAGCGTCGGAACGTACGACTATCACGGCTCCTGGGAATCGACCGCGAATTTCCAAGCTCCGCTTTTCGATTCCCGGCAGGATCCCGGCCGCCCCGATAATTTCTATATCGAGTTCACGGTCGAGAGCTACCTCGACGCGGGCGTGCCCGCGCGAAAAATCGTGCTCGGCGTTCCCTTTTATGGCTATGGATGGACGCAAGTCGAGGACGAGCACCGGGGCCTTTATCAAGGTTCCAGCAGGCCGGCTCCTTCGCCGAATGGAGATTCGCTCGCGACGCCCGGCGTGGCCACGTACTCCAGCATCCAACACCTGACTGGATTCACTCGCTATTTTGACGCGGAAACCCTCGCGCCCTGGCTCTACAGTTCGGAATCCGGAACGTTTTGGACCTACGACGATCCCATCTCGGTGGCGATCAAAATGTTTTACGTCAATAGGCGTGTACCTGGCGGGCTCGGCGGCGCCTTCTTTTGGGCGTTCAAGGACGATGACCCTGCGGGAACGCTTGCGAAGACGATGGCCTCCGAGCTCGGCCGCCGCTGATTTTTCATTCCTTCATTTGCGCTAACAATTCCTCCGCGTGAAACGCGCCTTCCGGGCTGTCTTCGTGCTTGAAAAAGCAGAAGACGTCGCCGCTCGCTTTCAAGCCTTTCACCCTTTCGAGCAGCTCCTTCCGCGTCTTGGCTGATTCCAGCTTCTTCGGATCTCGCAACCGAAGATAGGAAAAGTCCGCGGTCTGGACGTTCGGCGTCTCCAGTTTCTCGCTTTCGGCCACGCACAGCGCCGCGTTCGCCCCGCGCAGAAGGCCAAATACTTCCTCGTCGAACCACGAGACGTCCCTGAACTCGAACGCCACTCGCCGGCCTTCCGGCAGTTCCGCCAAAAAACTCTTCAGCCGCGCCGAATCGCATTTCAAAAATGGTGGAAGCTGAAAGAGGACGGGTCCCAGTTTGTTCGCGTTGTGCAGCGGTTCCAGCGCCGCGATGAATTTTGCCGTTGAGTCCGCCGCGTCCTTCAGGCGCTTGATGTGCGTGATCGATTGGTGCGCTTTGATCGCAAACTTGAATCCGGCGGGCGTGGCGCCCGCCCAGCCCGCGAGCAGCTTCTCCGTGGGAAAACGCCGGAACGTGTAGTTCACTTCGGTGGAATTCAATCGGCTCGCGTAGTATCCCAGGAACTTCGACGACGCCAGTTTCGCCGGATAAAACGACGGCTTCCACGCCGGATACGCCCATCCCGAAGTCCCTGCGTAAACGGTTCCCATGGCTGGTTATTCTAGCTGTTCGGCGGGACTCGAACGATGATTTTTGTTAACGATACCGGGATTCGGAAGCCGCAACCTCAAAACCAGCAAACTGAGGAAATCCTTGCTTTTCTTCCACTTGAGAGGCGGAGACGTTAGTACGCTTTCGCCTATTTTCGTCTCCAATCGCGCCAAAATATGCCAAAAACGGTAACAGATTCTGGTTTCATTTGAGGTGGGAGAGCCGCTGATTTAGTGCATCGCCCGGTTTCATTTGCGGCAAAAATTGTTACGCTTTTGGAATCGAACCTCACTCCGAAAACAGTTTCTACCACCGTGGCAAAGCCAACACCGATCAAGTCACGCAGCACCTTCACCACTGCGGGAACCGAAACCTCGAGCCCAGGCTGGCAAATTCTTGGCGGTGCGGGAACGGCGCAGGGAAACAACTCGAGTAGGCGCGGTTGGGGGCTACTGCGACTGCGGCGGTGGAGGCTGCGTCCCCGGCGGCGGGGCCTGCCCTGGGCTGGCCAACGCGGGACCGTTGGGATTGAACACCGACCCAGGTGCGCTGCCGGCCCCGTTTGGCTGATTGGCAAGCATGAGTGCGGCCTGATTCATTCCCTGCGCAACTCCCAGCGCTTGTTCTTCGAGGGGATTCCAGATGAACTCCCAATCCTTATATGTCTTGCCGTGCTTATAGACTTTTATCGATTTGGCGTCCACGGTACTTCCGACGCCCACGATGAAGCCTCCGATCACGGGGCTATCCACGGGACCAGTCGGCTTCATCTGCGCGAGCGTTTGCAGTTGCTGCGCTTGCATGCCGGCACCGAGTTGCGCACCACCCGCCTGACCTTGCCCTTGGCCTTGCAGGCCTCCAAATAGCCCACTTCCCTGCTGAGGGCTCGCACTCTGACCTTGATTTGGCGGACAAACCGCTTGGGGACTTGACGGCTGGGACTGGTTGGCGTTCAAGCTGTTCGCCGCGCCGATCCCGGAGCCCGGCGGCGGATTTGCGGTTCCGTTCTGGCCGACAGCCGGCGGGCAATCGCCAGTCGAACTCGACGTGCCCTGGTCAGGCTGTAGGACGGGAGTGACGTTGCTGTCCTGCGAGGAGTCACTCCCGGGCGCTCCAGGAATGATTCCGCCATTCAGGTCGAGGATCGCCATCTGCTGCATCGAGGCGTACCGGACGCTGCCGATGATCTGGCCGGTCGCGTTCGTGTAAATGAAGCGCCACTTTCCGTCCTCGTTCTTGTTCATCGGATCTTTGTAGGCGCGGCGAAGAAAGTGGACGTTGGCGACGCCCTTCCGAAGATCGTCCAGGTTCTGCGGGTAATGACCCGTCTTGCGATAATAAAGTTTGATGGCGCGGACGTACTGTTTGCCGCGCCACATCATTTCGTCCTCGCGCTGCCGCTGGGCCTGCGTAGCCGCGTCGGAAAGAACCACGATGGAGCCTACGATAACCATTAGAACCAAGAACAGCGCCATCAAGTACGCGTAGCCGGATTCGTCCGAGCGGCCGCGCAGTCGGGTTCGCGAGGCGCGAACCGTTCGTGTGCCGCATTCGTGGTGATTGACGTTGATCGCCTTCACCGGTTCACCGCAAACTCAGTTCACCACATTGCCGAGGCACAATCGGACCGAACATCTACCGTGGTGAGTTTCGCAGGCCGAGTTTACGTCACAATGAAGCCGACATAAATTTACCGTGAACTGGAACCCACGTTCAGAATTTCTCTAGATGGCCTCTTTTGTTTCAGGTAGTCCGGCAATTGCAAGACTCGATGGACTCCGCGATCGCCCGGCCTAACTCCCCGGGAATGGAGTACACGAGCAGATTGACGCGTGCCTTCAGTGTTTCGCGATCCGTATCGCTGTCGGATTCTCCGGGGTTCCTTACAGCGCAGCCTAGATATATAATGCCGGCGGGGCGGGGGCGACCTAAAAGTAGTGCGCAGCGATGGCGGGCTCGAAGGTAATCCATGCAATGCGCAAACGTGGAATGCCAGAAGCGCCATGGTATCCATTCTTGTTGCGAATTAAAGTGACGTTCGCGAAGGTTGGATAATCCAACGGCATGGTGACAAATTCAACTATCCTGCAAGTCGCGAGCCTTCCTGCGCTGGCGCAGCTTACGCGGCACGCCCTTGCAAAGCTAAAGAGATAGAGTTGGGCAGGTCTGTCCGGTAGGGTTGGCACGCAAAGTGCACTTAGCCCGACGACTGGCCTATTGGGGCGCTCAGGTCACTTCGATGCCGACTTTGACTGCCAACATTCAGCCTGTTGCTGAACAGATCTCCGATGTGCGGGACAACTGTCCGCGTTCCATTGCCCTGAGCTATGCCGACCGACAGCTGAGTTACGAAGAGCTTGATACTAGGGCAGATAGGTTTGCTGGATATCTGGCGCGATGTGGCGTGGCACCTGGCAGCACTGTGGCCATCTGCATGGAACGGTCGTTCGACTGGATCGTCGCCGCTCTCGGCACTATGCGCGCTGGTGCTGCATACGTCCCCTTGGATTCCGCTTGGCCCGATTCGCGTTTGAGCTTCGCCGTAAAAGACTCCGGCGCAACTGTTCTTGTGGCCCGAGCCGAGCTTCTCGATCGCCTGCAAGTGAAAGCGCGCGGAATCGACCCCTGCCGTGACGCAGCCGTGATTGCTGCCGCTCCTGGTGCGGCACGGAGGACCGTCGAGGCGGAAAGCCTTGCGTATGTGATCTACACCTCGGGGTCCACTGGAGTCCCCAAAGGGGTGGAGATCACACATGCAAATCTGTGCCATTTAGTTCGATGGCACATAGATGCTTTTGGGGTCACGCAGCGAGATCGCGCGAGTCATCTTGCAGGTCTTGGGTTTGACGCGGCTGTCTGGGAAATCTGGCCACATCTTGCCGCAGGGGCAACCCTGTGCCTCGCGGATGATGCAGTGCGGTCATCGCCGGAGTTGTTGCGCCAGTGGATAATTCGCGAGCGTGTGACGATTGCCTTCGTCCCGACCGTCTACGCCACGCCCCTGATCGCGATGGAATGGCCGACCACGACAGCACTTCGCCTTCTGCTGACTGGTGGAGACGTGCTGCACCGCGCTCCAGCCGTCCAGCTGCCGTTCGACGTCGTCAACAACTATGGACCCACGGAGTGCACTGTCGTTGCCACGTCCGGCGTACTCAAACCTGGGTCACACGGGGCACCACCGATCGGTCGACCGACAGCCGGCACAACCGTCTATCTGCTGAACGAGCAGGGTGAACCGGTTCCCGATGGCAGCTCTGGCGAGATTTACATCGGCGGCGACGGTGTGGGGCGCGGTTATCGCAATCTGGCTGATTCTACCAAGCGAGGCTTCCTGCCTGATCCCTTTGCAGAAGCACCAGATGCCCGCATGTACCGCACGGGCGATCGGGGTGCCCGACGGCCGGACGGGCAGATCGAATTTCGCGGACGATTTGACCGGCAGACCAAGATCCGAGGACAACGAGTGGAACTGGATGAGATCGGGAGCGTGCTCACTCGCCATCCGAGTATCGATTTCGCCACAGCGATCGCCAGCACCTCGCAGGGGGGAGAGAACCAAATCGTCGCGCACGTTCTCCCGAAAAAGAATGTTCCTATTCCCGCTGCGCACGAACTCCGTAAGCATCTGCTGCGCAGCTTGCCGGACTACATGATGCCTGCTGCCTTTGTGCGATTACCTACGCTCCCCGTATCGCCGAATGGGAAACTTGATCTGAAGATGCTTCCGCAGCCAACGGACGCGAACCTGCTCGAAGGAAGGGCTGCAAAGACTCCCGCTAGATCGGTCGAAGAAAAACTGCTGACCATGGTGCAGGAGCTTCTCAAAACCGAAGCAGTGGCGGCAGAAGACAACTTTTTTTTGGCGGGAGGACACTCCTTATTGGGAATGCAGCTCGTGATGGGGCTGCGCAGGACTTTCGGGGTGGAAATGTCATTGCGTCAGCTCTTTGAAGCTCCCACGGTTAAAGGCCTGGCTCTATCGGTCGAGACTATGCTGGAGGAAGGCCTGGCCAGGATTCCCGCCGTTCACCAGCGTGTGGAGCTCGCGCGGAGAAAAACGAAAGGTGAACCCGTTCTGCCGGATGGAGTTCTTGCACTGCAACCTTGTGGAACTCGCCACAATCTCTTCTGGGTCCACCCCAATCTAAGCGTAGGCTTGGCCAAGCTCATCGGGGACCACCTACCGTTTCTTTCTGTCCTGCTTACCCCGGAGGACTTCTCATTTCTGGGCGAAACACCCACCCTGCAAGACTATGCCGGGTGCTTGCTCCGCAAGATCCAGGCGGTGCAATCCGAGGGCCCGTACACCATCGGCGGTTTTTGTCTCGGTGGACTACTCGCCTACGAAATCGCGTCCCAACTGCGGACGGCTGGCCACGAGGTGTCGCTCGTGGCGATGGTGGACGCGCCGAACCCTTCATGCATCGAGTCGTGCGACTCGCTGACAAGCAAGGTGAAGTACGTATGCTACCTCCTGAAGAGAGCAACTCGGCTTGGCCTGCGGACAAGCTTCGTCTACCTCCGTGAGCGTTTCGCCGGTGCGGAAAGAATAGAGTCCGCCGAAAATCCTGTGCTTCAAGCTGCGGCCCTGGCGTATAAGCCAGAGAAGTATCAAGGAAAGGTGCTCCTAATTCTGGCCTCTGAGCGCCCTCCGCATGTGAACTTCCTTCCCGGATGGCAGAAAGTGGTTCCCGATAACCTGTATACACACTATGTGGGCGCGCATCACCGTGATTTTCGAAAAGAAAAAGTCTTGCGGAGCGTTGCGGAAGTCATTGTCCCCCATCTCCCGTCCATAACCCACGACAGGCCTTTCTCTTTCGGCGTCGACATTCCTGAGTTAACCGCTCCGGTGCAAACAGGGGCTCTGACCAGAGCGTGTGCCTGACGAGGAAAAAGGCCGCCCAAGATTGACCGACGGAAACACGCAATGCAGGTTCCCTCGCTACTTACTAACTCGGTCTTGGTCAAAGACGGCCTTGCACTCGCGGCGCAACCGCTGGCCGGTTGGCGTGTCAGGGCAGCGGTGCCCCAAGGCTTTCGCAAGGACTTGCTCGAATCTGAGATTGGGATTTTGGAATGCGGCGTCAATGAACTGGCTAACGATCGCCAGTTCCTCGACGGTAAGAGGCGACTTGTTGGCGGAACGTTTCTGCATCTCAGGTGCTTCTCTGGCGCCAGAGGGTCTAGAACTCGTCGTCATCCCCCCAACGGAACAATGGACACCGCGAGAAGGTAGGGATTTCAGATTTACCTCTGTTTACGGTTCGATGAAAACGACGTAAACACTTATCGGTGAGGCAAAGCACGATTTTTGCGCCGAGACGCAGATCTTGGCTCCCGCATAGTGATCTGCTCCGCCCCCTCCCAACGAATTCTCGCTGTGAGGTTCAAGTCCGGGCAGCTCAAAAGCCCATCGCCTATCGAACCTACTTGGAAACCTCAACGGCGCCAATTTTGTTGACGCCGCTGCTGGTGAAATAGACCCGGCTGTCGGGAGTAGCCGTCACATCGTGAACGGCGCCGGTGGCGAACGGAATCGGCGCGCGGGCAAAGGTGGAGAGTCTCGGATCGAAGCGAATGATGTTGTTGGGCTGGGTACCCGTCTCGGTGTACCACACCATACCGTCGGGCGTAATCGTAAGACCGTAAGGATTGGAATCAGGTCCGCCGGGGGAGGAAAACAGAACCAACGCGCCGATGGAAACATCGAGCTTTCCGAGATTCCCGCTCACGAAGTCCGTGAAATAGAGTGTGTTCTCATCCGCTGCGATCACGAGGCGGCGGGAACGTGAGCCCGGGGGAAGAGGAAACTCCCGGATGGCGAAGGTGTCTAGAGAAACAAAGCCGATTTTGCTTAAGCCGGCTTCGCTGAAGGCACAAAGGCCTTGTCTGAGGACCATAATGCCAGTGGGCCGGGCGTTTTCCGTAGGAACTGCCTTCAGGCCGATCTCACCTGAAGCTGGGTCAAGCTTGCCAATCATGTTAGAGGTTGGCAGCGTAAACCACAGAGTGCCTTTCGAATCGATGGCCACGCTGTCCGGGTCTTTAGCCTTGGGATCAGGCATTTTGAAGACTGTGACTTTGCCTGTCCTCGGTTCCAACTTTCCGATGAATCCGCCAGAACTAGCTGTGTACCAGATATTGCCATCGTGGCCGGCAGCGATGCCATGGGGACTGGCGCTTTTATCCCCGGTGAGAGCGTATTCTTTGAACTCGCCGGTCTTGGGATTCAGGCAGCCAATTTTATTGGCCATTTCTTCAGTGAACCAGATCGAGCCATCGGGCATGGCCACTGTTGCGTAAGGCTTAGCATCATTTGTGGGCACGTTCCACTCATGGATGGTGGCTTTGAGTTCCGCGACCTCGGCCGTTTTCGACCCAGCCGGAGGCGAAACAGCAGCTTCGGCCAACAGAACTCCGGCAATTATCTTAACCAGTAGTGACAAGGCATCCTCCATCGATGAGCGGCTAAAACGTAGATTAATCGATGGGGGCGGATGCTAATGTTACCGTGACTTGACGATTGCGTGAAAGATCGAGAACGATTCAATCTCTAGATGCCTGTGTTCTGCAATTGCAAGAATCCTGTGCCAGGCGCGGTTGCGTCCGACCCCAGCAGCAGGCAGGAGTTGGCATCTACGATGTAGCAGAGTGAATGCAAGGTCGTGATTTGCGGTGCAGGCTGCCCGGTTGCAGGAGTGATTGTGAGCGTCACTGGGACCCGTCCACCGCTTGACGCCCCGTACGATCCGCTCAAAGTTGCACCTGAAGATGCCGTGCCAACCGGAGGTGCGACAGCGGTATCAAACGAAGTCACGTCCCCTGTCCCCGAGAGTGCCGACACACCATCCGAAACAATCTGCGCCTCGAATGCCTCGGAACCGAGAGCAGTGCTGGCCGTAAAATTCGATCCATATGCACCGGCCGTGAAGGCTGGGCCCAAGGTCTGCAGAAGCGCCACGCCGGCGCCGGAAGGACCGGAAGTTCCAGCATTGCCGCCATCGAGTTCGATTAAATAAAGCCCTTGGTCAGAGGTCGGGTATGCCGCAAATTGGCTTATACCAGCAGTGGTTGCTCCGGAGATTCCGATCAAGCCTCGCCCGTTCGCCGGGGCCGAGCAGGTTGCGTTGATTGCCTGATTGCTCAGTCCCGAGCCGGCGAGCGGAACAACATCCAGTGCCCCTGTCGAGCCGCAAGTGAAGATTCCTCCCGCCACCTGCGGCTGCGCCGCGGTGGTGGCGCCCGCTTCGGTAAATGCATACGCGCCGGAGATGGAGGGAGAAGAGGGCTGAATTGTCATATAGCCAGAGACAATCACCGGGGGGCTGCCAGCGTAAGAATCCACCACGTCTGTCACGACAAAATGGGTCGCATCGATAAACCAAGCATTGAGATTGAATTTTGTTGGCAAGCCCAGATTCACAGAATTGAAAGACACTTGATATGCGCCGCTCGAGAAATTGACATTCGACGGGGCCGTGGCGAAGGGTACGCTTGTAATCCGCCCATTATCGGATTGGTCTGCGGTATACGAGTACGAACCTGCCGAGAAATCAAGCGAGAGAGCGCTCGCTACGAAAAAGTCCGGATGGGGAGATGCGGTCTCGACGCCGGATAGCTTCAGTGCATAGATTCCATTCGTCCACGCACCTTGTTGGAACGCAGCTAAATCGGCGGCGTTTTGCAGGTCAAGTGTCCCTGTTGCGGTTCCGAAGCCATCGGTCTCACTGACTAAAGCATGTGTAGGACTCACAAAAACAAGACTCAGGTCGACCTCTCCCGAGCCATCCACGCCGAAACCGTTATTTAGAGCTGCAGGATTGATCAGCAACTGAAGCTGACCGCGCCCGTCGGGCCCGATCGAATATGTACTTGGGAGCAGCGGGTTATACTGTGAGGCGTTTGCCCTCCCATCCACCAAGTCCACGTGGCCGTCCGTGATGTTTCCGTTCCCATCGGCGAAAATTATTCCCCCGAGCGCGTAGGGACCGTTTTGCGAATTCGTGGCACTCAACAACAGCACAGACTGTCCCAGCAACAACTGTAAGGGAGGCTTCCCGTTGGTGATGGTAACCGTCTGCGTAGCGGTTTGGTTCGGTTGCGCGGTAGAAGCCACACTAATGATGACAGTGCCACCGGTTGGTGGGGACGCTGGGGAGGAATATACGGTTGGGGCTCCGCTGGGAGTATGTGGTGGGGAGAAAGAGCCGCAGGCACCTGGGTCGGAGCAAGTGACGCTCCAGTCCACGCCAAGATTGGCAGGGTCGTTGCTGATGGTGGCCACAAGTGACGCCGTGTTATTTGTCGCGATGGCGCCGCCCGGCACGCCAGTGCTGAGGGTGACCGAAATCGGCGCGACGATCGTAACATTCGCAATCGCGTAGACGTTCGTTCCCGCCGCCGTGGCATAGGCTGTGATCGTGACGAGAGGGTTGGGGGTTGGAGCTGTGGAAGGAGCGGTGAAGGTCGCCGAGGCTCCGCTAGCTGTCTGAGCAGGAGAAACAGTACCACAGGTGAAGTTTGAACAACTCACCACCCAAGTCACGCCGGAGTTCGTATTGTCGTTGGCAACTACCGCTGTAACCGTCGCAGTTGCGCTTGGCGACAGCGAGGCCGGAGGTGCCTGCGTAATCGTTACAGAAATGCTAGCGGTCACGATAAAAGTCGTCACGGCACTGAAGCTGTGGTCAGCTGTCGCATAAGCCGTCAAAGTTACCGTCGAACCGACGATCGTAGGAATCATAGCTGGACTGGGAACAATAAAAGTCGTCGCCGCACCCGAGGGTGAATGGAATCCAGGTGGAGTACAGTTGATTCCGCCGCAGTTTGCCGTCCAATCGACGCCCAAGTTGGCAGGGTCGCCGGCGACGGTGGCGGCCACCGTAACGAAACCAGAGGCGGGAGCGCTAGCAGGCGGAGCCTGCGTGATTGTTATACCCGTGACCGTGGACAGAACTGTGACATTGGCTAACGCGTATTTGCTGTGATCGGTGGAAGACAAGGCATTGATGGTCACAGCGCCCTTGGGAGGGACGGCAAAAGGAGCCGTGAATGTCGTTGTGCCTCCACTCCCCGTGTGCGGCGGCGAAAAGGATCCGCAGTTGAGACCACCGTTGCATGTTGCGACCCAATCCACACCGGCGTTGGCCAGATCGTTACTCACTGTGGCTGAGACAGTGGCGCTGCCACCTACAATCAACGACGCGGGTGGCGATTGGGTCATAACCAGAGAGATGAGGGGCGTCTGCGACTCACTGTTGGCGGAGTTTGCCGAGCTGGACGAACATGCCGTCATTCCCCAGAAGGCAGCGAGGAGAAGCCCAAGTTGGAGCACTATGCGGAAAATGGGCGGGAGGTTTTGCTTGGTGATCCGTGAATGAGTCCGGACAGCTCCTCCCAGGAGATGCGTTTGCACAAACGAGCCCAACGCGCTGCCGCTCCGATGCGGATGATTCATGATTGCCTCAGACCCTTTCAAAAAATTGTCCCCCGCTGGGTGCGGACAGACTTTCTCCCTGCCTCACGCCGGGTGCCATTCCCATAAGGAGGAGTCGCTGGTTAGCCGCGTCTGTTTGCGTAGCTCTCCGGCCTGATTCTAGGGACCCTCTATTAATGAGCGAACAATTCCAGGTAACGGGGCCTTTACAATTGTGCGGGATTTCAACAGCCAAGGACTAGAAGGAGGCGTATTTCCCGCAAACGCTGAACTCCTCGGCTCCCTTAAACACCGATTCTTAACATTCCATTCTCAGTCCATCCATCTCTTCGACCCATATTTAGTCGAAGAGTTGTATACGCAGCTTGGATGATCGAGCCGCGAGCGGATTCATGATGAACAGTGAACCCAGTGAGCGTTCCAGTCTGAAGAGTTTTGTAAAGAGCATCCCCGTTCTTGGGCCGACTGCGGGCAAACTCGCGCAGCTCCCCGTCTTTGCTCGTGTACGTGGTCTGCGCTTTCCGGGATCCGCATCGTTCTGGGAGAGCGTGTACCGTCAAGATGGCACCTCGGGACCCGGCTCCTACGGTCGCTTGGCGCAATTCAAAGCCGAGATCTTAAACGAATTCGTTCGCACAAAGGCCATCCACACGGTCATCGACTTCGGCTGCGGGGATGGCGCGCAATTGCAGTTGTCCCGATATCCGGAATACCTTGGCGTAGATGTGGCCCGCGGCTCAATCGAGCGTTGCGCCGCTTTGTTTGCGAACGACTCCACGAAGCGCTTTTGTCTTGCTAATGAGCTTCCGCAGAAAATCGGGAAGTTCGATTTGGCGCTTTCTTTAGACGTGGTGTACCACCTCGTGGAAAACACCGTATTCGACGCGTACATGCGGAGGCTGTTCGATGCCTCGCAACGTCATGTCATCATCTACTCGAGCAACTATGATGGGTTGACCAACGCTCCCCACGTCCGGCACCGCAATTTCACAAGCTGGATTGTTAAGAACGCGCCGGATTGGCGCGCCGACGGATTTGTCCCGAATCGATTTCCGTTTGACCCAAAACGACCGGACGACGAGACTTCTCACGCCGACTTCTATTTCTTCACTCGCAAAGACCGGTAGCCGCCAGGACCGATATGCGACATGCGCACGCGCGGCTTACGGGCCACTGACCGCGACGGCCGCGGGCTTCTGGGAGCTCATCTGCTGCTTGATCCAACCGGATAAGCCACTGCTTTGCCACGCTTTGAAAAGAGCCTCGTCGTTTTCGTACTTTACGACTTGATCTTGACTCGGGACCGCAGCGGCAAGGCGCTCCTTGGCCTTTGTGGGAGTAGTGGCATCGCTAATGGTTTGTTGCAATCGCAGGTTCGGTGTTTTCAGCGTTGGAAGGTATGCAAGGGGGTCGAACGTTGCAACGGATTTCAAGAATTTCTGGCTCGTATATTGTGCACGCTCGCTCGCGAGCACAACTGGACTTGACTCGAGCCAGTCCGGCCAGTCTCCCCACGGGTCGAGAACATCGAGGGTCTTGATTCTTGGATCGGCATGGGCCGCCAAAATCGCGATCGTTGCTCCGGAGCCCACGCCGAACATGCCGACGCGGTTCATGTCCATGTCTCCCCGCCCCGCCAAATAGTCCAAGATGAGCTGCACGTCATGCACGCTGCTCCCGACGGCCTCAGGCAACTCGCTGATGAACCACTGTTTCATGGGGCGCATCGTGAATCGTTCGTTCGCGAAAGCCGACACAAATCCCACAGCCGCAAATCCGTCTGCCGTCGCGCGCTTCGCCCACCGGTCGTCGCGAAATCGATCGCTTTCGCTGATATAGCTGTACAGGTAAAGGACTACCGGCACCTTCCCTGCGGTCTTCGGTCGCATGATCCAAAGATCGATGGGATCTCCCAACCGCCACTCCACGCGAACCATTTCGCGCACAAAATCCGCCGTTTCTGCGTGCTGCACAACGTCGGCCGTCATGGGATGCAACCCGGTCTTGAGATCGTTAAATGCAGCCCAATTTTCCTTCGGCGCGGTAGCAGCTGCCTTGCTGTCGGATTGGACTTGGACCTTCTTGTCCTTGTCGCTGCTCGTATCTTTCGTAGTCTGTTGTTGTGCGGATGATCCGATGCATACCGCAAGAGTCGCCAAAATCAGTAACGAAATGCTCCGAGCGTACATAGAGTCTCCTGGGATTGCGCTATTCAATGGTCCTTCATTCCTGTTACGGCAATGTTGCAGCAAGAAAAACGAACAAGGGCCGGCGGGGAAAACCCGACCAGCCCCTGTTCCGATTAAACCGTTGCACGTGCTCCGGTTTGGGTTGTTAGTTCGCCTTGTTGATCAGACCGGTGATGTTGGCGAAGTCTGAGCAGAAGTCGTAGTTGGCCTGCGTATAGGTGTTCGCGCCGCCGGCATCGCCGCCGTATTCGGCAAGAGCGCCGGGAGCCGTGCAGATCGCGGTTCCGGTGCCGACAGTAGGCACGTTGAGGAGGACGGCGCCGTTCGAACCAACGGTGGAGCCAACGGCTTGCAGGTAGAAGTGCGAGTGCCAGACCGTCAGGTTGCTCGGAGCGACGTAGTCGTGCTGTGTCGGATTGATGGTGCCCAACCCGGTCAGAACATTGGACAGACCCGCCGGCGGCGTCGTGGAAGTCACCAAGCGGAGCGCGGACCAGACTGGGTAATCACCGGCCTGGAGCCCCGCGAAGGTTACAGAGGCGAGGTTCGTCGAACCCACGGGAATGACGCCAGGAGAGACCGGATTACTGGTGTTGTAGTCATTCAGCAGCGGATCCACGCCGTTGACGGTCAGATACTTACCATTCGACGAGGTGAACGCTTTTCCGTTAGCGGCACTCCAGAACCAGTAGCCGAGGCGGGCATCGGTGGACGAAGCAAGCTGAAGCTCCTTTACCATGTCGCCTGTGCCGATCGTGCGGCGGCGATAAGCGTAGCCGTTGCTGGAAACGCTGCCATAGCCAGAACGAATAAGCGTGCCATTGGCCGATGCCAAGCGCATCGGATTGGAATAGACGTTGCTGCCGCTGCAATTGTTGTCGTCCTGAGAACCGTGGAATTCCGAGCTGTTGGGAACGCTATATTCGAAAGTGTTGTAGGTTCCCGAGAGTGGCTCGCGGACGAGCGTGGTCACCGGCTGCACGTTGGCCCCACTCGGGCCGCCCGGAATGTCTTGGGTGCGGCCAATTACGCCCTGATAGAAAAGTGTCAAGGTGAAGGTATTGATGTCGGTCACGTTCGCCCAAGTAGCGGCCGGACTGACAGTGACAATGATCGGCTGAGCGCCAACGGTTGTTACTTGGAAGGGTGGGACGGCCTGTCCTGTGTTGATAGGATCATTTCCTGTGATATTGAAATCGAGCACGGTGAAAAGAGCGCCGCCAGGAAGATCCTCTTGAATGGTTGTGCCAATGCCGGCATGCGAGGTCTGATACCCGAGACCGTAGGTTATGCGCAGGCCTTGGTCAAATGGTTGGCGATACACATATTGTCCGCACGTTGTCAAAACACGGTAGGAGGCGAACTTGGCGTCTTCCGGACGAACGTCTGTGCCCGCAACAGACCAGTGTTTGCCGTTGAGAGCACCTGAGACCGCCGATGGAAGAGCAACGCTATCGCAATATTGACCAGGGCAGCTTCCGGAGGCGAGATAGTTCGTACTCTGAAGTGCCGCTTCCCCCGCCGTTGGGGTCATAGTTTGGATGCACCCGTTGTGGTTGTCCGAGGTGTCGACTTCAAAGAAGCAACGGTCGCCGAGCACCGAGTCCAGTGACATGTACGAGTAGATGTTGTAGGGAGCGGTCGGAGACGCGCAACTTCCGCCACCGTTGCCCCACACAACCCAGATTTTCCCAAGTTGGATGTCCGCGGGCAGCGAGTAAACGCTAGGCCGGTTATCAACGGCGGAGATATCGGAACCAGACGTCACTGAGTTCGATGACCAAATGCAGGCCCCCGCACCCTCGTAGGCAGCTGCGGCTTGACCGACTTCGACGAACAAAGCCGAAGAGCCACCGCCTTCGAATACAACCGTCTGAGCCTTCGAAACGGTGCTGATCGCAAAAAGCGCGACCAACAGCGCTAATCCACACTTAAATTTCATATCTTCTCCTTGTAGTTGCTATTTGAGTGACCAGACCGCAGAAGAGCCAGGCTGAGGAAGCCCTTCCGTGAACAGAACTCGACGACAGCGCTTTGAGGACAGAGCAACGAGTTCTGCTACTACGTTCGCTGCGCTCGCGCCAAGTCTGCATCGCGCCGAGTGCTGTTGGTTGTATTCGAAGCTGGTTTAAGCCGTATCAACGTTAAATTAATTGTCAAACAACGGGACGGCATTTTCCTTCACGTATCAGAGGACCGAAGCAAGTCTCTTCGAGGAAGAGAGGAAGAATTGTTAAAGTTCAGAGACATTCGACGAACGCAAGGCGGTGCTTTCTTAGCGCTCCAGAAACTCCAGTAGAATCTTTCGGGCCGTCAGGGCCCACGCGATACGCCGGCCATTGAATGCTATAGCGGGGACAGGTGGCCTGACGACAACCGTTCTTACGAGCCTGCAAAACTCTAGATGAGACTCCAAATTCTCAACTTCATAACACAAGTGATGCAGACCACCGCCCTTCCCCAAGAACTGTGAGACGGGTGACTGCGGGCCATGAGGCTCGACAAGTTCGATTAAGGCATCCTTGTGGTCAAGGCCTTGCAGGAACGACACTCGCGCATTCTGTAAAGGGTCGAGGATTATGTTCCCATTCCAGGTCGCTCCCAGCGACGTCGCTATAGACGCAGCGTCTTCCTCGATCGAAGCCAGCACAAACCCGATATGATGAAGTTTGACCCGGCCGGGCGGTCGCAGCCCCTCGTGAGACCCAGTTTCCATTGTTTCCTCCCAACTTGGCGCGCCTGTTCGAGGCCCGGCGCGAAAACAGTGCCGCAGTGGAAGCCCTCTGACTGAGACTGTTAATGCTGCGTAGTACGCGGGACAGTTCGAACCTCTAGATATCGCAGCACTGCGTCGAAAGAGATCAACTCCGGCAAATCGCCGAGATCGATCTCCACACCGAATTCTTCCTGGAGAACTGCCACCAGTGTCACCGAGGCAAGAGAATCCCACTCATCTATGGTCTCGATGCTGGCGGTGCGAATCTCGTCTACAGCCAGATTGGGAAACACCAAAGAGAAACAACGAACCAAGCGATGCTCGGTCTCACCCACTGATAATTTGCTCGACACGTTGAAATAGCTCCAGATTTTTGTCTAAGAAATTGGGCAGCAACAGGGAACATCCCGGCTGCGGGGACGCTCCCAGCACCTCGGCAAGAAACTCCTGCAGAGGCACATTTCGCGGCGTCGGCTGGTAATCAAAGCGGATTTCGTCGGCCTCGAACTTTTCAAAGATCTGGCGCAAGGTCTGGTGTTCGACGCGCCTCGAAAAAGACCGGCAACTCATCACCCAAAAATCGATCTGAACCGTCTTTCCATCAGCTTTGCCTAGAAGGGCGGCGATCTTGCCAAGTGGGCCGAACTTGTCTTCGTACGTGACGGTCATGAGGAATACATCTGGGTCGTCGAAATACGCTGACCATGCCGCTTCCGTCAGACGTTTACCATTCAAATTGAACTGATTCGTTTTGTTGACCAATTCAAATGCCCGGTGATCGCGGCTATCCCTGGTGAACTCGACTCGAATGGAAGCTGATGCGCTCTGCAAGAAATCACTCAAGGAACGAGAACCTGTTGCCTCGCTGCGCAGCGGCTCAGCATCACGAATGCTCTTCGCTCGGATCAGATCTTCATCGGTGACCGTACTTTTCCCAAAATCCTGCCGCAATTGTTTCATCAGAGTCCAGAAAGCTTCGTAATCTCCCTTTGGAAAAACACGGCACTCCATTTCGGGGAAAGCCTGGTTAACTTCCGCGACTTCCATCGGACTGTCGTCGAGAAAGACGACAGCGTCTGCACTGATATTCCACACCTGCAGAATTCGCCGTACCGACTCTGATTTGCGGGACCAATGGACTTCGAAAGGAAAAATGTTGTCCTTGGAGATTCTCAGATCGGTTCGTTCGAAAGCGCGGTCCACCAGTTGCA
The DNA here is from genome assembly GCA_963737205.1 of uncultured Acidobacteriota bacterium. Lineage (GTDB taxonomy): Bacteria > Acidobacteriota > Terriglobia > Acidiferrales > UBA7541 > Palsa-295. The sequence goes on from CAVTRV010000002.1 coordinate 1,474,525, forward strand.
TTTCATTCTTACTAGCAACAGCCACTAAGACTCCCGCACTGGCAAGTGACTCAAGAAATTGCTGGTAGATTGCGTGAAGGTGTGTGTGCTTCTCGGGACCCCACGAAATGCCTTCGGGCCCGACTTCCCCTAGAATTCCTGCCCACAGTGTGTCGTCCAGATCCGTGATTAACCCCTTTCGTGGCGCGGACTGCTGAATCAGCGCCGCGAACACCTCTGCCAATGACGAGGCATGGGGGAGTTTATAAGGAAAGCCAGTCTGAACCTCGGAACGGACATCAAAACGGTCACGCAGCGGCGAATGCTCGTCGAGCAATTGCTGACTGATCACACGTATTCCCGGCTCTTCTGCAATCGATGAAGCAAAGGAAGCAATTGATTGGCGGAGTTGCAGTTCGGAGTTACTCGCTTGCTGCGGTGAAACGGTGAAAAGAGGTGGCAGAGGTAAAGTTGGCGTAGATACGTAAACCGGCTGGAAGCTTGATGCACGAGCTAATAAGCCTTTCAACGCAACGATCGATTCGGAAGCCGATTCCACGATATCAACCAGGTCTGTCGGGCGCCATCCGCCAAGGGTGCGAATGCCAAGACGGGAATCGACATCCTGCCACTCGATCGCGACAAACAGCGCGTCCGAGGGGAGCTTTTGCAGCCGCTCAATATTACCCTTGAGGTCGCCAAACAGACCAATCTCGAGGTCCACCTGTTTTCCGGGGAGCCGCTTCCTCAAATGCGCGCGCAGGAACGTTTGAAGGTGAACTGGGGTAAAACTGCACGCTAGAGCTCCACGGAAGTGAGGGGCATCTTCCGGCAGGGGCTGTTTCAAGATTTCTAACGCATCGATCAGGTTCACAGATTCACGCACCAGAAGCTGTTCCAGGCGCACCCGTACACCGCAGCCTCATTCCTCGAGAGAACGATTTAGAGACGAATCTAAAACAGGGAAAATACTAATGGCCTATGCTTCCCGGACTGTTAAGGTTTGATGAAAAGCTGGTTCTTTCTTTCACATAACCGGAGAAAGCCTTTCGAATCTGTGGCTTATTCTTGGTGGCCGCTTATCGGCGGCGACACCAGCGATTCATGCGGCATTAATCTGGCTCTGGTTCACTAACGTCCTTTACACCGCTCGTTGGAAGCAGAATCCAATTTTCCCCGCTTTTGGCTGCGATTCGGGCTTTCCTGGGAGCCTTTCGCAGTTTAGGGGGCGGGGATGAACGTCGAGCGGGCGAATCAATGTCTTAGGCGAGTGAGGCGGCGCAGTGATGGTTATCGCGGTTGTACTCTTGTTGCTTTGTTTGTCAGGCTGCCTGGCGACTTTCGTTCTCTTGCTTGCACGCAAGGATCTATCTCCCAGAATTGCGCTGGAGAAAATCCAAAACCGTCTCAAGAAGCAGCCGCCGGCCATGCTTCCCAGCTTTGGGGATGCCCCCTATCGCAGATTGACGGACCAGGATCCGAAGCACCACCCTACGCTCGTCAATCTGCAGACTTCAGAGGGGAGCGGCCAAGCGTGTCATCCAGATGTGGCGTACATACGCGATGGATTCGGATCTGGCCGATGGCCGTACTGGATGACATGCACGCCCTACGCCTACGCAAATTTCGTTCAAGAGAATCCCGAAATTTTTGCCAGTTATGATGGAGTCCACTGGACCGTGCCCGATGGAGTTAAGAATCCTGTGATACCTAGCCCTCCAGGAAGCTGGGATCACAATTCGGATCCAGACATGCTGTTTCTTGACGGGAAACTCTGGCTGTACTACCGGGAAACGCGACGGTCCTCGAGCCCCGCGGAGAATCGGATATATCTGACCACAAGTGTTGACGGTGTGGAGTGGAGTTCGCCGGTCGAGGTGCTTGCGGCACGAGGAGACACCGCGCTCCTCATGTCGCCCGCAGTTGTTCACGATGACGACGGGTTCCACATGTGGACCGTGGAAAGAACAGGAAGCAGATTCCAAGTTGTCCGGCGGGACAGCGCGGATGGATTGAAGTGGAACTCGCCGCTTCACTGCAGCTTGATCGGTTTGACCGAACGAGAACCGTGGCATCTCGATGTGATCCGCGAAGCGGGAACGTTAAGTGCTCTGCTGGTGAGCTTGAAGGGACAGACCGATTGGAGATTGCATTACGCTTGCAGCCTAGATGGAGGAAATACCTGGAATGTGGAAGGTTTCCTCCTTGAGCTTGCGTACGAATTCGAGGAAGCGTTTCACTATCGCGCTACTCTGCTCAAAATGAGCAGCACTCCACGCCACACCTATCAAATGTGGTACTCCGCCGCGAACCGCCGGGAGATGTTCTCGATTGCATATCAGACCATGGTCCGGGAAAGTCGCACCCTGAAACCTATACCTGGCATTGCCCAACTGGATTTAGAAGTGACTGTGTCCCAATAGAGGGTTCGACGAGGTGGGAATGATCGTAACGGCGGTAACTGACGAGATGGTGCCCAAAGTCAGGGAGTTTCTGTCGACCCGAAAAGAATTTGGCTTTCACCTCGATTGGGATGCCATTTTCGACTACGCGTGGAAACGAAGTGATTTCCCATACGGATACGCGATCATGCACAACGGAAATGTTATCGGTTTTTTGGGGACGATGTTCTGCGAGCGACTCATTGGCGCCAATAAGCTCGTTTACTGCAATTTGTCCGCGTGGGTTGTAGATGATGACCACAAAGGAGCCAGGAGCCTTGCCGCGGCCCTTCTGGCCCCTGCATTGAAAACGCAAAATGTATTGATCACCAGCTTTACGCCCAACGAAAAGGCCAAGACGAGCTACGAGAGGATCGGGTTCAAGCGGATAGATCACCAGCAAATCGCCGTTCCGACCCTCGCCAGTTATTTTGAATGGAGGCCAAACAACTCTCGCGAGGTGGTCTTCGGCCCGGACGCGATCGAGAGTTACCTGAGTGAGAGGGATCGAAGAATCCTCCACGATCACAAGAACCTCGCCTGCACGCATGTGCTCGTCCGGGACAAAGCCAGTAACCAATATTCGTACCTCATAGGGACGACCAGCCCGTTCAGGCTTCGCAGGCTGATTTGGCCGTTGAGTGATGCGCTAAGGCGTCTTTTCTCCCTCTTCAACTGCTTCAATATTTGCTATGTAAGCGATTCTGCATTTTTGTCGAAGAACATTCAGATCATTAACAAACAGCTGTGGAAGAATCTGAATTCGCTCGCAGTCCGCTATGATGCGCGGCTGATTCCCGAACGTCTTTGCGTTTTGGAGTACAGAATGCCAACCGAACGGCTCTGTTTCAGCTCGGCGAGTTTCAAAGCGTCAGATATCGACGACCTTTATTCGGAGTTAGTCACGCAGAACACATATTGATTATGACTTTTGTGGCGGGCAGTTCTGGACGTCATGGTAGAGAAAAAGGAGCGGCGAAGTATATGAATGCTACCGAAACTTCCGTCGGCAGCGGCATGAGGCGGGTCGTCAAACATACGGCGCAACGACTAGGAAAGCAGGTGCCGGCCTCCCTGTACATCAACCATCCGCTGCGACGGTGGCCACGTGTACTCGGCATGATCCATGAGATCGCGGTGCCTCGGGGAGTTAAGCCCCTGCAGCAGCCGGGTTCGGGAGTGGCAAACATTAATATAATTCTGGACCTCATGGACAAGACCGCGCACCTGCCTGGGGACGTGGCTGAGTGTGGGGTATTCAGGGGAGCGACCCTTCTGCCGATGGCCGTATACGTGCGTCAGCGAGGGCTTGGTAAGCAGATCGTGGGATTCGACTCCTTCGCCGGATTCAGTGAGGCGATAAAGATAGACATCAATCTCGGTGGAGCAGACACTGACGCCTGCCGCAAGGTGGGTGGATTTAGCGATACTTCCGCGGAAGTGGTCTTGTCAAAGGTCGGGCGCTTGAACTTGCCAAATGTGGAGCTCGCTCCCGGTTTTTTCTCTGAAACTCTCCCAAGATACGACCGTCGCGTGTTCTCCTTCGTTCACTTGGACTGTGACATGTACACTTCGTACAAAGAATGTCTGGAGTTCTTCTATCCCCGCGTTCCCCCAGGAGGGATCATCCTCTTCGACGAGTACAACGACCCACCGTGGCCAGGTTGCAACAAGGCCGTGGATGAGTTCCTTATCGGTAGAGCGGAGAAGCCTCTCCCCATCACGTCAGACAATTACGAAAAATATTACATCACGAAAAAGTGATAAAAAACGAATCAGCGAATCTGACGGAAAGGTTGCGCGGCCTTATTGCGTCTTCTGGAAGAGGTAAATCCCGAGAGGCTGTGCGGGACTAGATCCGAACTGGTCGGGAAGTTGAGCCGCCGGATTGGACGAGGCACTCGCCACAAGGAAAATCACATATTGCCCCTGCACTTGGCCAACGACGGCCGCAGCGGGAAACGAGACTGCGCAGACGAACCCCGTCCCTGCACAGATCCAAGGATCGGATGTGCTGAAGGGCGGGAAGTTCGAGCCAATAAACAGAGTAGCATTTGGAAACACACCGCTCGCTGCGGAACTCTGCTCGCCTAGATCGATAACTACGTCACAGTTCTCTGAGCCAGAAGTCGGATCGTTGACACTTCCGCTGCCTGTGGCCGTAAGAAACTCCCCGCCGTAGATGCTGTTCGCAGAAGGAAGCACCGGGACTGTTCCCGCGCCCTGCCCGTTATTGGCTACCAAAGAGGCCTGCAAGGCGGAGCATACCTGCGATGTTGCAGTATTGTCGCCATAAGCAGAAGCGAGCACGGTGATGTCGTAATTCTCGGGAACGCTATTCGATGGAGCGTACAGAAAACCGTTGTACTTGGCTTGGACCACCGCGCTAACATTCACATTTCCGGCAGGTTGGGCAACGCCGATTACCCCCGTCCCACCCCCGAACGCACCGGGCAAATTGCCCGAACCGGCGTTGAAACTGCTGACCAAAAGACCCGAACTAGCAAACGAAATCAATTCGATGTTGGAACTTGAGCCGAAGGAGTTCAGAGGATAAGCCGTCAGCGAACCCAGGTTGGTAATAGAGCATCCTCCGGTGACGTTAAAACCCGTTGGGGTCGGTGCTCCAATCAAATACGGCTGCGTCCTGAAGGTGACTGCGGAACCTTGTGAAGTGACGGTTGTGCCGCCGTAATCTGCCGTGTCAGCGGTCGTCGTGTTGGCGTTGGGTACTGTGACATACAAGAACGCAGCGGGCATTGGGAAATTTGGGCAGACCGCGTTTTCTGCCATGGCTGCAGGTGCCGCACGGACCGAGACCGTTGAACCGCTGGTATTGACGTTAAGAAAGTTGGCTAAGGCACCCGCCCCTGCGATCTCCACAGCCCAAGCACCCGTCAGCGGAGGATTCTGCGGGCTGATTACCCCGGTTTCGCTGGGCGCAAAGTTTTCGGTGATGCCCAGGAAACCAGTGCTAGCAGGGGTGAATTCTCCGCTAATCACCTGCGTCGGAACCAGAGCAGTCTGTGTATTGACGAACCCCGATACTCCAACCTGGTTCGCGGCGTGATCGAATTTCGTGACACTTCGGGACAAGTCGCTTCCTGAGACGTTAAAAGGGCCGCCAAAGTAGGAATCGACCTCACCAGTTGCGGGTGAGATAACGGGCTTTGCTGTTTGACCGCAGCTAACCGAGAAGACCACCGCGCACGCCAGCAGTATGGTCAAGAGAAATTGCTCGCGCGACGAGAAGGTCGACACACGCAGCTTATTCGTAGTCGACTGCCACATTTTCAAAACCCGCCATGCGATTACCATGCCCTGCTCCTTTTATCATCGAGGGAATTGCGTACTGGCTTCGCCGACAAATGCTGATGCACTCGATCGCTCAGTGCCCGCCATACTAAAAGCTGAATTTCAATCCGAACTGTAGAATCCGCGAATCATGGGCGTCGACCGGGTGCAGAAACGAATCGCCAGTCAAGCAATCGACTCCCCCCCCGCCCGCAGCCGAATAGTCGGCGCTGGCGCCGCCATAGCAGCCAATTACGTTGTTTCCCGTGTTGCCAGGATGCGACGGATCGTAGATTCGGAACTGCGTATGATTGAAGATGTTGAAGCCCTCGGCACGGAATTCCAGGTCCCGCTCGCCGAAGACTTTCCAATGCTTCAGGAGAGACGCATTGAAATTGGTACGCGTGGGATTATTGAGCGAATTGCGGCCGCAATCGCCAAAGGTGAGGCCGCGCGGAGCGACATAGGCCGAAGGGTTGTAAAGCAAAGGCCCGAACGTACCCGCGATGACTTTGCCGTTCTCGACGTGACCATAGGGAGTACCCACGCAATCGGCGTACGAACCGGTCCCAAAGTAGTTTGCAACACCAGCGTTATCGGAAACCCCGGTGCCGCCCGAGCTCCCGCCATTGATGATGCTGAAGGGCGTGCCGTTTTGATGAACGATGATGCCGGAGAACTGCCAACCATCAAGCCAAACTTTGGACGCGGGAGAATCGAAGCTGGGTGCCAAGCTATGCGAAGCGACTTCGTTCGTAGGGTCGTCATCGAAAATATGGAGCACATGATACGCACCGGTCAAGAAATTGCGAATCGGAAGATCATAGATAAAGTTAATGCTTAGGTTGTTGCGCTGATCAAAGTTAGAGCTGGCACGATTGCTCGCCAGATCGTACGAGTTCACAAAATCCGCATCGGAACGGTCCGACGAATTATCGATCGAGTGGCTGTAGGTATAGGACAATCCAACAACGAACGGAGTGATTGTCTTGCGGAGACTGAATTGGAAAGCGTTGTAGTCGGAGCTTGCATTGTTGGCAACGATGAGGATGCTGCCCATGGTCGGATAGGGCCGAAACACACTGGGATTGAACGGCTTCCCAAACCCAGGAACACCATAACAAGCGATGTTCATGTTCACCCACCCCGGCTGCCCTGGAGCGATGATCACGCCGCCGTTTGGATTTTGGGAACCCGATCCTCCGAGTTCGAAACTTCCTCCGGAACTGCCCGCACAATCCTCGGTAGAGATGATTGGTCGCCCGGCTGGGTAGGGGTTGAACGAAGTATCTATGGGATGGACTTGATTCAGATCGCTCACCGAAGTCAGATGTGTGCCTTCGCTTCCCACATAAGCGGCGGTGGCCGTCAGTCCCTTCTGAACCTGTTGCTCCACGCTCAGACTCCACTGCTGCACATACGGGTAGGTCGCTTTTGTCGGAATTGATGTGACGTTGATTGGATATGCGATCGGACCCGTAATCACCGGGCTCGTCACGTCCTGCCCAAAGTATTGAGAACACGGCGTGCCTAAGCGCCCATACCCTCCAACGCACTGATAACTTGGCGGATTAAGGCCGGTCTGACTGAACGTAAGCGGTGCACTGCCGATCAGAGATCCGGAGTTCGCTTCGTAGCTGGTGCCGTGCTCAAAGAAGATCCCGTAGCCAGCACGAACTGCCGTTTTCCCCGTCCCGAAGACGTCCCATGCCAATCCGACGCGAGGCATCGGATTGAAGATGTGGCTGCTCATGCAGCTCTTCGGCACGCCCTTGGCGCCGCACTCGACGAGGCCGTTGATGATAGCCGGATCCGGGTTATTCAAATTCAAAGGTACGGCTTGGAGGGTGTTACCCGAAGTTGTTGACTGAGGGCGCACCAAAAACCCAAACAGTGGATCAAGAAAGACTCCAGCCGCAGTCGACTGGTTGTAGGCTGAGGATTCCCAGTTATATGCGGTGCCTTGCTTGTTGTACCAGGAACCGAACAGCCCGGCACGGAAGCCCAGGTTAATCGTGAGCCGCGACGTCACGCGCCAGTCGTCTTGGATATACGGCTCGACTACCTGGTAACGGTTGTAGTATTTGTTTTGGCTGCTGTCCTGTTGATATGTGGCGATTTGTGCGCCTAAGAAATTAGCGAAAGCGTTCGAAGTATCGATCTGCGCCGAGCAAAATGGACCAGCGAGGCAGATTCCGTTGACTCTGGTGGGGCTGGGACCGGCGCCTTGGTCATTAAAGGACAGAATCCCCTGTACATCTCCACTATTTAACCCGTTTGCGGCCCCCAGCTCGTTTTGCTGCGCGAAAACCCATTCCGCACCAAACTGCAGCGTGTGTCGGCCGAGTGTTTTCGTGGCATTGTCTCGAACCGTATAGTTGGGGATCGTGTCGAGCCAAGGCGTGTAACCCGTGTCGATGTAGAACCCGTGCTCGCCATAGGCCGCGTTGGTCCCCTTAAATAACAGTGCTGGGATTTTGTTGCCAAACCCGTTGTCGAAAAACGCGCCTAGAGGACCGATCGGTGAGGTCGCGGGCGTGACGCCACTACCGGTTTGGTAGCAATCCAGGGTCCCCGAACTACTCGTGGGACACGGAGCATCGAGACTGGCTGGCCGGGTTAGGCTCGCACCTGGCCCTGCCACTTGCGTGAGGTTGATCTTCGCTTGCACGTATCCGAAGGAGAGCCGGTTCGCAAAGCCTTTTGGCAGGACGCTGGTCAAGGCGGCGATCACGCTCAAGCCCGGCCCGTCGATGTTATTCTCGACTGTGGGAAAACTGTTCTCGACTAAGCCCCACTGGGGCGTCAACACATTTGTATTCCACGAATCGTGAATGAAACGGACCGATAGGACTTGGGTATTGGAAAAGTTCTGGTCGATTCGAAACAGCGATTCCTTCCAGGTGGTGCTCGGTGAAACTGACGCCACGTAACATCCGGGGTTCGAGGGCGAAGACACGGGGGAGTTGCAACCTGTGGCGGAATTGGGTGCCGGAAGAAGGCCTGTGGATAACAAGGCTTGCGACATTGGATCAATGGGAAGTTGGTCTGTGGCACCGGGCACGGTCCCGTTGTACGCTGACCTGACGTACGACGCATTCGCTTGGGAATACGCTACAACCGGACAGTCGGGATAGAGGGACTTGTTCGAGGCCGTGATCTGAAATGTCTTGTCTGCCGGGCAAACGTCACTGAAATCGCCCGCGCGCTCTGCCATTGACGGCACGGCCTGGTTGTAGGGCACCGGCGTTTTCTCGTAGCGAAACTCCTGCGAGAAAAAGAAAAAGGTCTTCTGCTTGTTGGTATTGTACTTCCCGGGGATAAAGACCGGCCCGCCGAAAATGAAGCCAAAGTCATTGCGCCGGTAAAGTGGCGTTCTACCCGGCTGGTCGAAGTAGTTCCGCGCATTGAACATTTCATTGCGAATAAATTCATAACCATCGCCATGAAAATCTGTCGTGCCCGATTTGGTGGTGATCTGGACAATGCCCGAGGCTGTCTTCCCATACATCGCCCCATAGTTTGAGGTGAGCACTTTCATTTCCCCAATGGCATCCACACTGGGATTGACGATGAAGGTGTTCGCTCCTCGCGCAGCATTGATTCCGTTATTCAAAACGTCTGTTCCATCCACCTCAAAGATGTTGTATTCGACGCGGCCTCCGTTTACGCTGTACTTAGCACTGCCCGCCACGCCAGTTTTGCCTTCATCCTGTCCCGTCTGATTACTCACGCCGGGTACCAGGGCAATTAACTGGTACGCAACTCGACCATTGAGGCCGAGCGTCTTCACTTCCGTCTCGCTAATCGTTCCTGAAACTTCGGCGTTTGAGGTCTCTATGTGTGTTGCGCCTCCGCCTTCCACCGTGACGGACGCTTTCTCCTGAACGACCTCGAGCTTCACGTCGAATGGAAGGTCCTGCCCTGGCGCTAGGTTAATGTCAGCGCTGGAAAATGGCCCGAAACCATCAGCCGAGGCATTCAGCCGGTAGCGGCCACCTGGAAGGCCGGTAAAAGCGTAGTGACCTGTCTCGTCCGCCTCGGCGTTTTGCTTCGCCGAAGTGTCCTCGTTGACAAGCTCCAGCTTAACGCCCGGGACAGCCAGACCCTGTGGATCCGTAACCTGTACGGAAATCCGTCCCTTTTCCGACTGAGAATGGGCCGCGGTGACGCCAAGAAGTAGCAGAACTGACGCAGTTAGAAACCTGAAAAACGTTCGGGACATAAACTCCTTGCTCCCGTATTCGTAGGCTGCATTTCGAGTTAAGGTCCCCACTGGCGGATGCGCGCTGCCTACATCTCAAAGGCTGAACTCCATTCGCGCATCTCCAAAAGGTCAATGTAGGTCGGCTTTTGCGCGGGTGAATCTACGCCAAGCCTGAAAATCCAGTAACAACCGGAAACGATTAGTTTCGAGTTACGACCGCGACCCTTCGGTTAGGTTTTCGGCATACGCGGGCATCGATCACCTTCCGTAAACGGACCTAACAGGAAGTGCGAGATACCTGAGTGCACATGCTCACAGACCTGGAGTTTTGAGCGCAGCTTCCAAAAAAAGTCTTTCGTATCCGATGACGCTCGTGGACGTATACAAACTTTTTATTGCCTTCGCATGACGTAATCATGACAGGCGTGTAAAAGCTGGAGATTTCCGGATGAAAAGTTAAAGTTCTATTCACATTCCATTGTCAAGCCGTCAATGAGAATCCTTCATAAGATGCACGCACAGCATTTTGATTTCACGGAGCTCCCAGGCAGTCCGTGATTCTTCTTGCGCTGGTAATCAGCGTGGCACCGCGTGTATCAGAACTAGGTTGAGCAAAGATGACCTTGCAGAACTGTAAGTGTCCAACAAAGGAAGTCGGGCAATCGGGGAGACCGTGGCGGGAGGAAGTGAAATGAAAGAACGGGCGGCCCGAGTATTCGTTTTATTGGCCACTGTGTTTTTGCTGCACTGCTCGCCGCTAGCGGCCGGTCAGCAGGAGCCGCCTGATGATTCGGCGAAACCGGCGAGCCAATTGGCCCCCTCGCCCAACAGCGAAGCACAGCACCCTGCGCCCGCAGAGCGGAATCCGCGTTACAGAATCTCCCGTGGTGACGTTTTACTTCTTTCTTTCGCGCTTTCGCCGGAATTGAATCAAAAAGTGACTGTGCAGCCTGACGGCTTTATCTCACTGCAAGGCGCCGGTGACGTGAACGTCCAAGGGCTCACAGTTCGCGAGCTCGTCGAGGCTGTGAAAAAAGCCTACGCCGATATTTTGCATGACCCTATCGTCGACGTGGATCTGGCTGATTTTCAGAAGCCCTGCTTTACCGTCCTGGGCCAAGTGGAAAAGCCGGGGCAATACGACCTGCGCAACGACATTACCGTGACCCAGGCCATTGCGGTTGCCGGTGGGTTCGCTCCGACGGCAAAGACTCAGGTTTTTCTTTATCGGGCGGTGTCGGCGAATTGGGCCGAGGTCCGTGAACTGAAACTCAAGGATATTCTGCATGGAAAGAACATCGGTGAGGATGCCCATCTCCGGCCGGGGGACATGATTTTTGTGCCGGAGAAGTTCATCGCGAACTTCAAGAAGTATGTCCCCTACTCCTTCAACATTTCACCGCCATACCCTTTGACATACTGAACGCGAGCGGCCACGCAAAAGACGGAAGAACACAGCTGGAGCAGATGAGCAGGCGTTATGGACAAAACAAACAATAAACGGCCGGTTGTTTACGAAGTTCCCCGACTGACCTTGAGGGACATGTTGGGGCCCCTGTTTCGCCATCGGTGGGCCGTTGCGCTGACTTTTTCCTCGGTCTTTTTGGTTTCTATCTTCGTGGCCTGCACCTGGGCAAGCCACTATTACGTGGCAACGATGCAGGTGCTTGTGGGCCGGGAACGGATTGATCTTGCCGTGACCCCGCAGCCAACTGCGGCCGTTCAGGAGACGACTAAGCTGGTCTCGGCAGACGATGTAGATTCGGAGGTTTCCCTTCTGCAAGGGCACGATATGTTGCGGGAAGTGGCACAGACTTGCAAGCTGGCGGAAGTCGGCTCCTCTTTTTGGGACAAATTTGATTCCCGCGATCCCGATGCTAAGAAAGCCGCGGCACTCCAGCGCGCAACGAAAGCGATTGCCGCTTCCCTTAAAGTGGACTCTCACAAGAGTTCTCGCGTGATCGACGTGCTCTACGGAAGTACCGGTTCCCCGGAATCAACGGCGTGCGTGCTGCAGACACTCGGAAACCTCTACCTGGAGAAGCACCTGCGCCTGCAGCGGCCAGCGGGTGCTCTGGATTTTTTCGCGCAAGAAACGGATAGATACCAGCGGGCGCTAAGCGAATCGGAGAGCAAGCTGGTGAGGTTTAGCAAAACGGAAAGAGTAGCGGCGCCCGAGATTCTGCGTACGGATTTGGCGCAAGAATTGATTGCATCGCAAGCAAGTCTGTATCAGACACGCCAAGCCATCGCTTCCGACACGCAGCGCATCGAAAACATTAAAGGGCAGATGGCTGTAACTCCCTCTCGATCTTCCACGATCGAGGCCTCCCTCTCTGCAAACATTCTGTTGGATCAGCTGCAATCCACGCTGCTAGCCGCGCAACTTAAGCGAACCCAATTGTTGCTCAAGTACGAACCGTCTTACCCGCTTGTTAAGGAAGTGGATTCGGAAATCGCCGAAACCAAAGAGGCCATAGCCGCCGCGGAGCAAACAAAATACATCAACAGCTCCACAGATCGCGACCAGACCTTTGAATACCTCCGCCAGGATCAGGCCAAGACCGAAGCTGACCTGGCCTCTGAAGAAGCGAAAGCCTCTGCATTGCAAACCTCGATCCACGACGTTCAATCGCAAATGGTGGACTCGGATGCAAAAGCAGTACAACAGGCCGCTCTTCTGCGCGAAGCAAAAGCCAATGAGGGGAATTACCTCCTGTATCTCACCAAGCGTGAGCAGGAACGCACTTCCGATGCCTTGGACGACAAACGAATCGCAAACGTGTCCATCGCCGTTCCTGCTGAGGTACCCGTGCTTCCCGCGCACAGCCCGATCTCAGTTATGTTCGCGGGATTCTGGGTCGGCCTACTAGCCGCCATCGGCGCTGGGTACGTGGCGGAACTCGCCGATCCATCGTTCCGGTCGCCTTCCGAAATCGAGGAAATGTTGAACGTCCCGGTCCTAGCGTCCATGCCGAAGCGGGTGGCATAAGTCCATGCTCTTGGAACATTTCAACCTGGGAGTTCAACCCTTCGGCGTCACGCCGGACCCAAGATTCCTCTTTCTCAGCAAGACCCATCGCGAGGCGCTCGCATCCCTGCATCACGGAATGCGTTCTGGACGAGGGTTTACAGCGTTGATCGCATCCCCCGGCATGGGTAAGACGACACTACTCGTCCACCTTCTGGGTCTCATGGCAGATGCGAAAACGGCATTCTTATTCCAGCCGCTCGGTGGACCGGAGGGGTTTCTTGGCTCGCTTCTCGCCGATCTCGGCATCAAGGACCGCGGCGGCGACATCGCGCGCATGCACGCGAAGTTAAATTCCTATTTGCTTAAGGAATCCAGGAGTGGTCGCCAGGTCATTGTGGTCCTCGATGAGGCCCAAAATCTCGACGATGGCGTGCTCGAGTTTGTCCGGATGCTTTCGAATTTTGAAACCCCTGGCAAAAAGCTGATGCAGATAGTTCTCTCGGGTCAGCCCCAACTGGCCGAAAGACTAGCCTCCGAAGGGCTGACTCAGCTTCGTCAAAGGATATCGATTGTGGCTCGCCTGACTCCATTCAATGCAGATGAGACCCGGGAATACATTGAGCATCGTCTGCGCGTGGCCGGGGCTTCATCGGACAGACCTATCTTCTCGAAACAGGCCTACGCGATCATTGCAAAGCAATCGGGCGGCATCCCGCGTGATATCAACAACCTTTGTTTCAATGCCATGTCTCTGGCTTGCGCTCGAAAACGCGCCGAGGTTGATGCGTCAATGGTTCAAGAAACAATCAACGACTTGGACCTGACCACGCTGGCTCCCGCAGGGAATCATACCGTTCAACGCCGCCCGTGGTTTCCAGTTTTCGAAAAGGCGGCGGCGCTACTCGCCTCTTGGCGATACCGCATGGCGCTTGCGCTTGCGTTTCTGATCGCCGTTGGGTTGCTGGCCTACCCTTGGTCACCCGCGAACGATCCGACGCCGCGGGAACACACCAAGAGCTTGTCTCAACCAGCAACGAACGGCAGCGACTCGGGAGCAGTTCCACTATCCTCAGTGATGACGTCGGCTGTGCATCCCTCGCGACACAAGTCTCGGGCGAATCGAATTCAGCCGTCCACAGATCGCGCGGTCTCGGAAACTGACAACACACTCGAGCTCGGCCCATTGCCACTAACTTCGGAGCGCTTGCAGAATACTTCGATGGCTGAGTTGTCCCTCTTTTCGCAAGTTCGGGAAAAAATACGGGCTGCCCCTGAACAGAAGCCCGTCCCCTTTGAAACCACTCCACAAAGGGAGAAACTGTGAGCAAGAATTACGACCTGTTGCAACAAGAGTTCGGCCTCGGCGCTGCCCCGACGTTTACGACGGGAGAGAATGCAGTTGCAGTGGAGAATCCTGCACTGGCGACCCCGCGAGATTTGGCGTCTTTGGAACCTGTACTTCACGAAGAAGCTTTGAAGCTCGTGCAGCGCTTGTTTCTCACTGGGGACAAAGCCGCGCCAAAATCCGTGCTGTTTGCGCCTATCGACGCGCACTTCGGCTGCAATTGGCTGTGCGCCATTACAGCGAAGCTGTTGGCAAAAAGCATTTCCGGATCGGTGTGTCTGGTTGAAGGCAATTTTCGCAAGCCAACTTTGCCCGACACGCTGGGCTTGAGCCCTGATCGCGGCCTGGTCGATTCGCTGGAGCGACATGGACCGATCAAGGATTTTGCGAAGCAGATAGGACCCGACAACCTTTGGTTCCTTGCTTCGGCTTCGCCTATGCAGGACTCTACGATCCTGCTCAATTCGGATCGTATGAAAGAAAGGCTTAACGAAATTCGCAAGGAATTCGATTATGTGGTGATGAACGCACCGCCGCTCACGGCTTTCGCTGACGGCATGGTGCTCGGTCGCTTGGTGGACGGAGTGGTTCTGGTCCTGGAGGCAAATACGACTCGGCGAGAAGCGGCTGTTCGCGTAACCGAGAGCCTGCGGACGACCAACATTCCTGTTTTGGGCGCGGTGCTGAACAATCGGACGTTCCACATCCCGGCTGCCGTATATAAACGGCTCTAAAAAAGGCTCTACCAAGTCGGTGTCTTACAACTTTTAACAGCCTATGTGAGTGAGGAGGGCGAAGCTGTGTCTCTAAATGCTGCGAATGCGCTTTATGAGCGACCACTTTCCAGTGTCACGGGAATGCCCGAGTCCGCGCCTTTTTGGTTTGCCGTTCAGACAAAACCACGCCACGAAAAGAAAGTGAATTCAGAACTGCTTGAGAAAGGCATTCACAGTTTCCTTCCGCTTCACCGGGAGAGGCGACGCTGGAGCGACCGCTACCGCTGGGTTGAATTGCCCCTCTTTTCACAATATCTCTTCGCACGCGTGCCCATCTCTGCCGAAAGTCGAACAAGGGTTCTCCAGACGACGGGGGTCGTTCAGTTTGTTGGCGCACCCGGGCGCGGAACGCCGATCCCCAACGAGCAAATTGACAGTCTTCAGGCAATCGCCGCCAAGCGTATTCCGATGACACCGCATGAGTTTCTCCGCGTCGGCGAGCGCGTTCGAATTCGCGGCGGTGCTTTGCAAGGAATCGAAGGAATTCTTTCAGCGATCCACAACGACCGAAGCCTGATCGTTTCTGTGGATCTGATTCAGAAATCAGTCGCGATTCGCATTAACGACTTTGAAGTAGAACCGGTTTAGAACCCAGTCCCGCATCGAGTTCAATCCAAATGGGCATAAAAGTTCAGGAAATCGTGCGCGCCACTCTGCTCCGAGCGCTGATGGTCATCGATCTTGGCCTGCTGATGCTGTCTTTCGGATTGGCGGCCATATTGACCGCCAACGCGGACTCGTGGGCGACCCTCCCAGACTTCTTTGCTGCCAGGGTCAGTCTTTTGAGCTGTGTCATATTTGCGTTCGCCCTTTTCCTCGGCCATGGCGTGCTCGTCATGTGCAACTTGTATCAGTCGAAACGGTTGTCTACCAAGGGCGCGGAGTCGCTGGACGTTTTGCGCGCGATGACTCTTCTGATCGCGTGTCTCTGGTGCCTGGGGAAACTGTTCCGCGTTTCGGACGTGACGATTTTCTTCCTCTTGGTGTTCTGGGTGGTCGCCACGATTCTCATCATCGTCACGCGGTTGCTGCTTCGATCTGTTCTTGGGGTTATTCGCAGGCGCGGCCGGAACTTGCATCATGTACTGATTCTTGGGACGAACCCGCGGGCCGTTGGCTTTGGACGCAGGGTTGAAACCATGCCGGAACGCGGCTGCCGGCTCTTGGGATTCGTGGATGACGAATGGGGCGGAATGGCGGAATTCAAGGAGTCCGGATTCCGTCTCGCTAGCGACTACGATGGCTTGGCGGAGTTTCTCCGGAAAAATGTCGTCGATGAAATTGCAATCTATCTCCCGCTGCGATCCTTCTACGAACGGGCCGCGGAAATCGCTCAGCTGGCCACGCACCACGGCATTATCGTTCGGCTAGACACCGACATTCTTGATCTGAAGTTCGAGCACGAGCGGGCCGACGCCGCCAATGGCGTTCCCCATATCGTAGCCAGCAGCAATGGCATTTATGGTTGGCAATTGCTGACGAAACGCATTTTTGATATTGCCGGCTCGCTCGTCCTGCTCTTTGTTTTGTCGCCTTTATTTCTGATCGTGGCGGCTTTGATCAAACTAACTTCTCCCGGAACCGTGTTTTTCGCTCAGAAAAGGGTCGGCTTCAACAAACGGCAGTTCACCATGTACAAGTTCCGGACCATGGTGCCAGCGGCGGAGAGCATTCAGGAAAACCTTGCCCACCTCAATGAGATGAAGGGTCCGGTATTCAAGATCAAGAACGATCCCCGGATCACTCCCCTAGGTCAGATTCTGCGGAAGACAAGCATCGATGAGCTGCCGCAACTCTTTAACGTGCTTAAGGGAGACATGAGCCTTGTCGGTCCGAGGGCAATGTCCGTGCGTGATTATCAGTTTTTCAGCGAGGATTGGCAACGCAGGCGTTTTAGCGTACCACCGGGAATCACTTGTCTTTGGCAGATTCAGGGGCGCAACACTATCCCGTTTGAACAGTGGATGGTCTTGGATATGCAGTACATCGATCATTGGTCGCTCTGGCTTGACGTAAAAATTCTGGCGCTGACGATTCCCGCTGTCTTCAGAGGTGCAGGTGCAGGTTAAGAATTCGACCGTTCTTTGGAGCCAGGCCCATGCTTCCTAGTTTCCAGGTTCTTGGTGTGCGCGTGGACGCGGTGCAAATGTCTGACGCGGTGGGGCTCTTGCGCTCCTGGATTGACGACCGTCAGACGATCACGCGCGTCGTGGCCGTAACCGGGATGCACGGCATCGCTGAATCCCGACAAAAAAGCCAGTTCCGTCAGGTCTTGAATGCCGCCGACCTCGTCGTCCCCGATGGCATGCCCTTGGTCTGGCTCGCACGGATTAAAGGTTATCCCTTGCGCCACCGCGTCTGCGGAGCCGAATTGATGGATGGCTTTTGTCGAGCAAGTGGAAACGCCGATCGACATTTCTTCTACGGGGGAGCGCCAGGAGTGGCCGAGAAACTCGCACAGACCCTCCATGAAAAATATGGAATCGGTATTGCCGGCACTTACACTCCTCCCTTTCGTTCCCTCACCGCTGCCGAAGAGGAAGAGCTTATTTCATGTGTGGAACGAGCATCACCCGATGTGCTTTGGATTGGGCTAAGCACTCCAAAACAAGAGCAGTGGATGCACGAACACCGTTGCAAGTTAAGGATACCCGTGATGCTGGGAGTGGGCGCCGCCTTTGACATGAACTGCGGTAACTTGCGACGAGCACCAGAGTGGATGCGCAACAACGGTCTGGAATGGCTCTTTCGACTCGCCTCCGAGCCAAGCCGTCTTTGGAAACGCTATTTGATCACCATCCCGAAAGCGGCTTGGTTTGTTTGCCTGGAACTTCTTCAGTTTTCGATGTCACGGTCAAATGCTGGCCGCGGCGCGGGAACCACTAAGGCCAATTCGGCAGGAGAGTCATCGATATCATGAGACAGCGGAGACGGATACTGGTTACTGGCGCCGGCGGCTTCATCGGCCATCATCTGGTCGCCCGATTGAAGAGCGAAGGGCACTGGGTACGCGGCGCGGATATCAAGCTGCCCGAATATGAAGCCAGTGCTGGCCGACGAGTTTGCGCAAGCGGACCTGCGTAAGTACGACAACTGTCTGTTGGCAACGCGGGGCGGAATAGACCAGGTTTACAATCTGGCCGCTGACATGGGCGGTATCGGCTACATTACGGCATCTCACGCGGACATTGCGCGCAACAGCGTCCTTATCAACGCACACATGTTGGAAGCAAGCCGCTTGAACGACGTGAGCCGGTTCCTGTTTTCCTCGTCCGCTTGCGTCTATGCGGGACCCAAACAAACCAGCGCCGAGGTCACCCCTTTGCGGGAAGAGGACGCATATCCGGCCGACCCTGAACCAGGCTACGGATGGGAGAAGCTCTTTACCGAAGAACTTTGCCGCTACTATCGCCGTGACTACAAATTCGAAACCCGCGTTGTGCGCTTTCACAACGTTTATGGCCCGCTGGGAACGTACGAGGGCGGCAAAGAGAAGGCACCGGCAGCGATCTCCCGAAAGATAGCCTTAGCCCCGGACCGCGGGGAATTAGAAATTTGGGGTGACGGGGAACAGACACGGTCGTTCATGTACGTTGATGACTGTGTGGAGGGCCTGTTGCGTCTCATGGCGTCGGATTATCACGAACCGCTAAATCTCGGTACGGACCGGCTCATCTCGATCAACGGACTCGTAGACCTCATCTCCACAATTGCCGGAAAGCAATTGGTCAAGCGACATGATCTAGGTAAACCTCAGGGTGTACGCGGACGTAACAGCGACAACACTCGGCTAAAGAAAGTCTTGGGGTGGGAGCCTTCCATTTCACTCGAAGCGGGTCTCGACGTTACCTATAAGTGGATCGAAGGCGAATTGGCAAAGGCGGGCCACCTAAGAAGTTCAGACGCAGGCCGACTCCAGTGTTCTCCAAGCTGATGCAGGTTCCTTTCTTGCCTAAGAGTCTGTTGGCCCGCAACACATGTTGGATGATGCTAGGGCAAGGGCTCAAGCTAGTCATTCAGGCCCTGTATTTCACGGTAATCGCCCGCTCCCTGGGAGTGCAGAATTACGGCGCGTTTGTCGGGGTCATTGGACTCGTGGGCATTCTTTCCCCGTTCGGAAGTCTGGGGAGCGGGTATGTACTGATCAAAAATGTGGCTCGCGAAAGGCGCAGTTTCAACGAGAGTTTCGGCGTGTCGCTGCTGACGACAGTTTGCTCCAGCTCTCTCCTCTTCGTCTTGGTTGTTCTCGTTTCACATTTTCTGCTGCCGAATTCCATCCCGACCCGTCTGGTGATATTCGTGGCGGCCGCTGATCTTTTTGGCGCAAATATCACGGCAATATGCGGACAAGCATTCCTCGCCTTCGAATACTTGCAGTGGACCGCATCGATCAACGTGTTGTTGAGCTTGGTCCGGCTGGTAGCAGCAATCATTTTAGTTGCACGCAACCTCCATCCGTCGGCATTGCAGTGGGGGAGCTTCTACTTCGGAGCTACAAGTGTCACCGCAATCGCGGCGGTGATCGTGGTGCTCGTGAAGCTGGGAATTCCCAAATTCAGCGTTTCGCGCACCGTCGCCGAAATCAGGGAAGGCGTCTATTTTTCTGTGTGCAAGAGTGCTGAGACCATTTACAACGACATTGACAAGGCGATGCTTGCTCGCCTCGGAACACTAGAAGCCACCGGAATCTATGGCCCGGCTTACCGCTTAATCGACGTTAGCTTTGCTCCCGTCTGGTCGTTATTGGCGGCTACCTATCCTCGGCTTTTCAGAGCCGGCGTGGACGGTATCTCGGCAGCGGTTCGGTATGCGAAGCCCCTGATCTTTCGTGCTCTCGGCTATGCGACGAGTGTCAGCGTTGTCATGTTTGCGGGAGCCGGACTCGTACCTTATGTCTTGGGTAGCGAATACCGTCTAACAGTGGAAGCTTTACGGTGGCTCGCCGTGTTGCCCATCTTGAAGGTGGTTCATTTCTTTCTCTCTGATGTGCTGGCGGGCGCGGGTCATATCAGGATGAGAACTTTTATTCAGATAGGAGTAGCCGTATTCAATGTGCTCATCAATCTATGGCTCATCCCGGCTTATTCGTGGCGGGGAGCGGCTTGGTCGAGCATTGCGTCAGATGGGCTTCTGGCGTGCGGAGTTGGCGCCGCAGTGCTCTACCTGTCTCGCCGTCCTCAAAGTCGAGGAGCTGAAGTGTCCACCCTTGAAGTGAGCGCAGAGACATGAGCGCGCGTCCGAGACCTTTTGAATGGATTCTGCTGGGAGGCTGCGCTTTCGTCTTGACCCAGGCGATTCTGTCCTTGGTTTTAGGCCCAGGTGATACGCCAACAGAGGGGAATGCCACATGGAAGCTCATCCTCGCTGTTGGCTATTTGAGCGTTGCTGCGATTTTGGTTCCCTTCTATCGGGAAACACTCTACGTGCTCCGCCGCAACTGGTCTCTGGTGGCGCTGGTTCTCCTGGCTCTGGTTTCTTGCTCTTGGGCGGCGATGCCGGCGTTTGTGTTGCAGCGTAGCGTCGCGGTGCTCGGGACGACTCTTGTCGGCGTTGCGTTCGCGGTCCGCCTCTCGCTGGAAGATCAACTCCGCTTGATGAGCTGGCTATTTCGCATTATCGCGGTGTTGAGTCTGGCTTGCATTGTTTTTCTGCCCAGCCACGGGATTTCGGACCTCGTTGACACCCAGGGCGCGTGGCAAGGGATATTCAGCCACAAGAACGGACTTGGAAGTTTTATGGCGCTGTTCTTCCTGGTGGAATGGCATCTCCCCGCTGGTACTCGCCTGGCTAAAGTTGTTCGAGTGTTCGCTCTGCTCCTATCCACAGTCTTGCTTCTCTTTTCACGGTCCCTGACTCCCGCGCTTGCGCTCGCCGGGACACTGCTCTTCACTCAGATCTACAAGTTCGCCACGCAGAAGCTTCGAATTCCACTCTACGCACTCGCTTTGGCGGTTTTCTTTACGGCTGCGTCCGGCGTCACGGCGCTGGTCACGCGCAGCGAGACGATTGCAAGCGTTCTGGGACGTTCTTCGGACTTAACGGGAAGGACTTCCATTTGGAGTTCGGTCATCCCTTTCATTTTTGAACGTCCCGTTCAAGGTTATGGCTACTCGGGATTTTGGGCTGGTGCGTCTCCGGAATCAGCTGCCATTGAACGCGTAATGGGAACGATGATTCAGTATTCACATAACGGATACTTGGAAATTCTTTTGGAGCTTGGCGCCGTCGGTTTCCTTCTGACCCTGGTCTTCCTCGGCACAGGCATTCGGCGCGCCATTTACAAGTCCAAGCTTGGGCAGTCGTCTGTTGATCTTTGGCCCTTTGCGTTTTTGGTGTATTTCCTGCTCCACAACTTCGGAGAGTGCACCATTCTGTATCAGGATCTGGAATGGGCCATCTGCGTTGCTACCGTTATCGGCGCGGACCCCGCACTCTTGGCGCCTGACTTGGAACAAGAGGACGCATTGTCCTTAACGTTGGCTGAAGAATTTAAATGACCGAGCTCCTCAAACCGAAGGTAATTATTTTCTCCGATCATTTGCTATACCCGTCGGAAACATTTATACGCGCGCAGGCAAACGCTCTCTCGGATTATGAGCCGACTTTTGCCGGAACCCGCAGGGTCGCTGGATTGGATTTACGCGAGCAGCGCGTTCACGTCATCAATCGGGGCAGTATGGGCGGAAAGCTTCAAGAACTCGGGTTTAAGCTTTTCGGACTCGCACCCGTCCTTGTCAGGGAGCTGAATGCGCTAAAACCGGTCCTGCTGCATGCCCATTACGGCCCGAACGGTCTCCGCGTGCTGCCGCTGGCAAGCAACCTACATGTCCCCATCATCGTGACGTTCCACGGCTCAGACGCGACGATCACTGATTTGCGCTATCAGAAGATTCGTTTGGGCTTCCACTTTTATCTTGCCAAAAAGGACAAATTACGCACGAGCGGGGCCTTCTTTCTAGCTGTGTCCAGGTTCATCCGCAAGAAGCTTCTGGAACAAGGGTTTCCCGAAGAGCGGGTCATCGTCCAGTACACGGGAGTCGACACGAAGAGGTTTCAACCGGAAACGACGGAGCGCTCCCCCATGATTCTGTTCGTCGGCCGCTTCGAAGAATCGAAAGGCGCTGAATTTGCCATTCGCGCTGCCGCTGAAGTTCAAAATCAACTGCCACTCGCGGAATTGGTCCTTATCGGTGACGGCTCTTTGCGCCCTCAGCTCGAACAACTCGCCCGGCAGTCGCTTCGCCTCCACCGGTTCTTGGGTTTTCTGCCTCCCGACGACGTTCGCGAGTGGCTGAACCGGGCCTCCGTCGTTTGTGTCCCCTCGATCCGGCGGCGTTCGGGAGAGGAGGAAGCATTCGGAATGATTTGCGCCGAGGCTCAGGCAGTGGCCAAGCCTGTTGTCGCATTTGAATCCGGAGGAATTCCAGAGATCGTCTGTCATTCGAGCACTGGTTACCTGGTGCCAGAGGGTGATTGGCGCGCCATGGCCAGATATCTTGTTCTGCTCCTTCAAAACGACGAATTGAGACGACGGCTTGGACAAGCTGGGCGCGAGTCGGTGCTCCGTCAATTTGATTTGGAACATTGTACTCGACAACTGGAACGCACCTACGCAACGGTCATTGGTGCGAACAGGAACTAAGGAAGGCACGTTAAGGCCATGGCACATCTACGGAATCGATTGCTCTTAATAGTCCTGAGCTTAGGTTTGGCGGCCAATCCCATTTTTGCTGTTGAATTGCAGCCACCCACATCAACGATTCCAGACACTTATTTCGGACTTCACATTCACCACCTGGACCGCCCGACCCCGACCCCCTGGCCGAACATGCCAGTTCCGGCATGGAGACTCTGGGACGCGGAAGTCACATGGTCTGATCTCGAGCCGAACAAAGGGCAATGGCAATTCGGAAGGCTTGACCGCTATGTGTCCCTGGCGCAACAGAACCACACCGCTCTCCTTCTTGCACTGGGAGGTTGCCCGCCTTGGGCCTCTTCACGTCGCCAGCTCCCTTCCGACTATTCACCAGGATTCACTGCGCCGCCGGCAAATATCGAGGACTGGCGTGACTACGTTCGCATTATTGCAACGCGCTACAAAGGCCGCATTGAGGCCTATGAGATATGGAACGAGCCCAACCTGACCGGATTTTGGAGTGGCACCACGGACCAAATGGTGACGCTGACGAAGGAGGCATCTCAGATCATCCATGCTGTCGATCCAAGCGCAAAACTGGTTTCTCCCTCCGCGACCGCTGCCTACGGTGTTCCCTGGCTTGGGGAATTCCTGCAAAAAGGCGGTGGCCAGTATGTGGACGTGATTGGATTTCACTTTTATGTCGATCCCCACACTCTCGCACCGGAGGACATGATTCCTGTCATTCAGCGCGTTCGGCAGGTCATGGCCGACAACGGCGTGGCGAACAAGCCTCTGTGGAACACCGAAACCGGCTGGCTTCAGCCTGCGAAATTTGATTCAGACGAAATTGCCGCCGGATTTCTGGCCAGAGCTTACATCCTCTCCTGGGCGGCCGGCGTCCAGCGGTTTTACTGGTATGCCTGGGATAACCGATCTTTGGCCATCGTCACCTACAAAGAAGCGGAACGTAAGACCACTCCAGCAGGGTCCGCGTACAAGATCATGGAACAGTGGCTCGTTGGAGCACGGATGGATAGTTGCGTGGAAAGTGCGGACCACACTTGGACGTGCCAGTTGACCCGTTCCGGCAAGAAAGAGTGGATTGTCTGGAATCCACTGGGAAGCCACAAGTTTGATGTGCCTGAAGCTTGGCATGTCAAGACCATTACGCCGCTTCTCGAAAATCAGAGTTCCTTAAAAGGGTCCAGCATCGATATAAGTCCCGTTCCGAGCCGCTTGGCGGGACGTTCGTAGATCCAAGCTGACCTTTGAACGCTGAAAAAGATTGCCGGGAAACGTTCGCATGAGTGTACAAAGCCGGAAGGTCAAACTCGCGCTGCTGACGAACATGATCGCGCCCTATCGGATTCCCATTTATTCCATTTTGGCGGATCACTTCGACCTTCTGGTGTTGCATGGGGGCGAAGAGGCAAACCGTGGCTCGTGGGGTGGGCCGAAGAATACCTTGCCCAACGCGAAGGTGGTGCGCGCCTGGGGCTGGCAGATTCGGCATAAGAAGAAAGTCAACGGCAAAGTCTTCGACGACAAATTCATCCACGTTACTCCGGGGTTTCTCTGGCATCTTCTCCGTTTTCGACCCGAGGCCATCATCAGCAGTGAAATGGGTTTTCGTTCCATGATCGCTTTGACTTATGGGAGTTTTTTCCGCAAGCCGGTTTGGATCTGGTGGGGAGGCACGCTGCACAGCGAGCGCAGCATCGGCGGCTTCAGAAAGGCGCTCCGAAAAACTTTCGCTTGGTGGGCCGATCACTGGATTACCTATGGCCAAACCTCCACGGAGTATTTGCTTTCTTTGGGCGTGAAGAGCGAACGGATTCTGCAATCGCAAAACGCCGTTGACGAAGAGCGCTTCAAAACAACTGTGAAACCTGCCTGGATGATCGAGCCCCGGCCGGTCGTGCTCCACGTTGGCCAGTTCATCGAACGAAAAGGCATAGGCTCGCTTCTGAATGCGGCCGCAAGCTTGCAGCAACAAGGCTTTGAGTTCTCCTTGCTGCTTGTGGGCGGCGGACGGGACAAACAGGCCCTCGAACGCCGCGCGCAAGCTATCGGTTTAAGAAACGTTCATTTTCAGCCCGCGCAGCCTCCGGACAAAATGCCGTCCGTCTACCGCAGCGCCGACCTTGTCGTTTTCCCCACGCTGGAAGACGTTTGGGGCCTTGTTGCCAACGAAGCCATCTTTTCTGGCGTTCCCGTGCTTTGCTCGAAGTATGCCGGATGCGCACCCGAACTCTTCGCACCAGAAGAGATTTTTGCCCCAGAAAATCCGGAAGAGTTTTCCCGCAAGTTAGGAGCGGCCATTTCTGGCGGCACCTCCACACCGGATCCTGGCCGACTCAGGGCCACCCGGCAACTCGGTTCCGAACTCGTCCAAGAGTTGAACAGATTTGTGCCGGGCGCCGCACCGAATGGGAAAGCCCAAGCGGACTCGACTACGGACTGATTCGGTTCCAACGAGCCAGTCCGCGCATTCCACCACAGGGGATGTTCAAGAAACGCCGGAACACTTCGAATGAAAATCATAATGGTTCACAACACCTACCGGGAGGCAGGCGGCGAAGGCGTCGTTTTTGAAAGCGAGAAGCGTTTGCTCGAACGGGCCGGTCACCGAGTGATTCCGTACGTGCGCAGCAATATGGAGCTGGATGGCGCCAGCCTCCTCGACCGTATCGCCATTGTTCCCCGAATGATTTGGTCCTCGAAGACGCGCAGGGACTTTGCCGCGATCCTGGACGCGGAGAACCCTGACCTCGTTCACATCCACAACACATTTATGGTGATCTCGCCTTCCATTTATTCGGCGTGCTCGGAACGAGGCATTCCCGTTGTGCAAACGCTCCACAACTTCCGGCTGCTCTGTCCGGCGGCAAACTTTTTTCGCGACGGTATTATCTGCAGAGAGTGCGTGGACCAGAGCTTGCTGCGCAGCGTTCAGCATGGGTGTTACAGGAATTCGCGCGCAGCCACATCGGGTGTCGCGCTGATGCTGGCCTTTCACCGCGCATTGGATACTTGGCAGAAGTCGGTTACCCGCTTCATTACCTTGTCGGAGTTCGCGAGAAAGGAATTTGTTGCCGCTGGATTTCCCCAGGACAAATTCGCGGTCAAACCTAACTTTGCTCACCCCGATCCAGGCGAACGGATCGCTGCCGGCCAATACGCCGTATTCATCGGACGCTTCATGGCAAACAAGGGTCTGCCGATCTTGCTGAATGCCTGGAAAAGGATTTCGGCGCAATATCCCCTGCAAGTCGTAGGCGATGGCCCGGAACGCCCCGCCCTCGAAACCGAAGTTCCTGAATCGCAACTCTCTGGAATCACATTTCGGGGACGACTATCCCGTGACGCGGTGATGGAAACGATCAAAGGAGCGCGCTACATCATCGTTCCCAGCACGTTGTATGAAGGATTTCCGATGTGCATTGTGGAATCCTTCGCCTGCGGGACCCCGGTTCTGTGCTCGAGACTGGGAAGTTTGCCGGAGATTGTCGAGGATGGAGTAACGGGGCTCCACTTCAATCCCGGTGATGCGGAAGATCTGGCCAGCAAGGTGGAATGGGCCTGGAATCATCCCTTGGAGCTCACCAAGATGGGCCGCGCGGCCCGCGTCAAGTATGAAACGGATTACTCGGCAGAGAAGAACTATTCGCTGCTGATGGGAATTTACGAGCAAGCTTTGGCTGCGTATGGTTTGCCAGGCGTGGCCGCAGCGAAGCGACCGGGCGATGTCCAGTTCGAATCGAATTAACAGTTTCGTGCTGGAGGAACGCTACAGCCTGTCGAACTCCGTTCGCTTCATGATGCGCCGCACAAACTGAAATCCAGGAGAGAAGTGCATGTGTGGAATTTGCGGCAAACTTGAGTTTGACCCGGAGGCAAAGGTCGCGCCGCGTCTGCTGAAACATATGGCAGATGCGATCGTTCACCGAGGTCCCGACGACGAGGGCTATTACGTGAAAGGCCAGATTGGCCTAGGTTTCAGGCGCCTTTCTATCATCGACTTGAGCGGCGGGCACCAGCCCCTTGCAAATGAAGAGGGTTCGATCTGGATCGTTTTCAATGGCGAAATCTATAACTACCAGGAGCTTCGCGCTCTACTTCTCAACAAAGGGCACGTCTTTAAGACCCAGTCAGACACTGAGGTGATCGTTCATCTGTACGGGGAATATGGCCGCGACTGCGTTCAGAAGCTGAGAGGCATGTTCGCTTTCGCGATCTGGGATTCTGTCAAGAGGACACTGTTCCTGGCGAGGGACCGGGTCGGGATCAAACCTCTCTACTACTATCTCGACGAAAACTTCCTCTCCTTTGGCTCAGAGATGAAAGCGCTTCTGGTCGATCCCGCGGTGCGCCGCGATATCGATCCCGCCATAATCGACCGCTTCCTCACTTATTACTATGTGCCTGGCTCTGCAACTCTGCTTCGCAATTTCAACAAACTTGAACCGGGCCACTGGCTCGTCGTTCAAGACGGAAAGGTCCAGATCAAGAGGTACTGGGATCTCGATTTTCAGGCAGCCGATGACCACAAATCCACGGAGGACCTTGAGCGGCAACTCATAATTCTATTGGATGACACTGTCCAGCTCCACATGATCAGCGACGTTCCGGTGGGCTTCCTTTTGAGCGGCGGCGTAGACTCCACCGCGATGTTGAGCTTGGCTTCCAAGAAAACAGACAAGCCCATCAGCTCCTATACCATCGGATTTTCACACCCGGGTGTTGTGGATGAACGCCCCTACGCGCGACTGGCGGCGAAACGCTTCCGTTCCGAACACCATGAAATTTCCATATCGGCCGGGGAATTCGCATCTTTCCTTCCTGAATATGTGTGGCACATGGAGGAACCTGTCTGCGAACCCGCCAGCGTAGCCCTCTACTATGTGTCGAAACTGGCCAGACAGTACGTGAAGGTTCTTATCTCCGGCGAAGGAGGAGATGAAGCGTTTGGCGGATACCACAACTACCGCAACATGATTTGGCTCGAGAAAATAAAGGCAGCGCTGGGACCACTGCGGAGCATGGCTGGGCAAGGCATGCAGATGATAGGCGACATCGCGGATTCGCGCGTGCTCAAGAAATATGCGCCATTGATGAATGCCAGTCTCGACGAGCACTACCTCAGTCGAAACTCTTCCCCGTTTCAATATTTCAACACCACTCCTTCGGCTATTTACACGGCGGAAATGGCCCGGCGTGTCGACAAATTCCAATCGTCTGCGGTCACGCGGGGTCTGCTCTCCACGACATCGGGCGACGGGCCGCTGGAGAAAATGCTCTACGTCGACACCAAGACCTGGTTGCCGGACGACTTGCTAATTAAGGCGGACCGAATGACCATGGCCAATTCGATCGAGCTGCGCGTGCCGTTCCTCGATCATAAACTCTTGGAATTCGCCGCTCGCTTGCCCGGAAATCTAAAAGTGCGCGGTTGGCAGATGAAATATCTGCTGAAAAAAGCGCTAGCCAAGCATGTCCCGAAAGAAATCCTGCACCGGCGCAAGGTCGGCTTTCCCAATCCGTCCGTCAGTTGGCTCGCGCACGACCTCAGGGATATGGTCAGCGATATTTTGTTGGATTCGAAATCGATTTCTCGCGGTTACTTCCGAAAAGAAGCGGTCGAGATGCTCATTAAGCGAAACTCCCGCTCGACTCGCTACACCGCCGAGATATTCTCGCTGCTAGTCCTCGAGCTTTGGCATCGCACTTTCATCGATCGACAGGAAACTCCCTCCAAGTCGGGGTCGTTCGGAAATCAGAGCCCCGTATTTGTTTCGGCGGCGGATTGACAACTGGGCGACGCGATCACCGTGATCGCTCCGACAAAGCTGGGATTCCGGTTGATCGGGAGGATTCATGGTAAGTCGGCACCAACAAGCTTCGAGCGGCTTCTTTCGCTGCCCAGATTTGAAAGAGCTCTACTCTCGAGAATATGACGACAAAATGAACCACTGGAGGGCCGTCTGTGCCATCGACAAGGCGGACAACATAGCGTCCATGCTCGATGGCCTGAGTGCTTCCGTTAAGGACGTCCTCGAAGTGGGCTGCGGCACGGGAGTGGTACTGGAACAGGTTGCCGCCAAGAAAATTGGCAGTTGTTTCACCGGCATAGAAATAGGAACAGAGCGTTCCCAGAAGCAAACGCGTAACGGCCTCCATATTCATAGCTACGACGGGCACAAGATTCCTTACGCCGACGGAGAGTTTGATCTGGTGTATGCGACCCACGTACTGGAACACGTCACCGATGAACGCGAGTTTCTGTCGGAGATGAGACGCGTCTCACGCCGCTTCGTTTATGTCGAGGTTCCTTGCGAGTTGCATTTGAGAACCACGCGCCGCGCACTCCAGAAAACGTTGGAAATCGGACACATCAATGCCTATACACCCGAGTCGTTCGCTTTGCAGTTGGAAACCTCGGGGTTCGTTATCAAGAACCTGAAACTATTCGATCTGCATTATGCGGTTCATCGGTTCCATTCGTCGCCGTGGCGCGCCGTCGTGAAATCCGCAATGCGACGAGGACTGCTGACGATTAGCCCGTCGATAGCCTCGCGAGTCTTCACCTACCATTGCGGCGCTCTCTGCGAACATGCGCCGCTCCTCGGCATCTAGGCAGGCTCTTGACGCTGGGTTTGCAAGAGGGCGGCGACTAGCTGATCCGGGCCCCCGGTATTCGTAGCCGAGACTCCCGCCTCGAGGTTCCCATTGATATCTGATTCTTCGCCGAGTCTTTTCTACCAATCTCGGATATTTCTCGCGTAACCGTCGCTTGTCTTCGTCCGCCACCATGATCCCGTGTACCTCGCCAATGTCCTCGCCGACTTCGAAATGAATGACATGGGCGGATCCCTCCGCGGTCAGTTTCCCGGTAGGACTCTAACCTATCCGCACGGGCAGCGTCTGCTCACAGGCGAAAATCGATGGCTCCGGTTCTTGTAAGCGGGGCACGGTGGGTACTTGCGACGGGCTGCCTGAGCCCTTTCGAGGTTAGCTCGAACTGCAGCTAACTTCGCGGCGGTAACAGAGGCGGTAACAATTCCGGCTTCCGTTACGGGTTCCTCAGTTTTGTTGGGGAATTTACAGCTTTTTGAAGTTTGGTAGCGATACCGGGACTCGAACCCGGATTTGAGCCTTGAGAGGGCTCCGTCCTAACCTTTAGACGATATCGCCGTTGGCGGAAGTTTGATTTTCGCATGACGGAATAGGCGCCGCAAGTAGCTCTGGCTTCGGAAACGCTCGCGAACGGAAAGTTGAGTCATGCCTGACAGCAGACGAAATCGCGACGCGCAAAAAAAAAGGGAGGCGGCAAGCCGCCTCCCTCTTCAAGCCACCGGTTTAAGGCAGGTAGTACCGGAACGACGTGAACCACATGTTCTCAACGGAATGTGGCGTGGTGTCCCCCGTGCCAGGTCCGGACGCTGGAGCTACGCCTGACCACGTGTTGCGGACGTAGTACGAATACTGCGACCCGAACTGTATCGTTCCCTTGGGACCCTTGTAGAAGCGGTACCAGAAACCCGCGCTGCCCTCGATCAGGTTCCGGGTGTCCGCCGTGCAGTTAGCCAGGCCGCCGGGTATGTATCCCTGGGATCCTGTTGTTCCGGCAGGGACCGTGGTAGTGGGGCTGACTTCCTGATAGCAGCCTGCGTTACTGAACGCCTGTGCGCCGTACCCCTCATTCGGGGTTGCTCCGGACTTGATGTATGCAGCGCGAGCAGAATATTCACCGCCCGCGTTCAGGTTGAGATCGAATTTCGGGGTTATGTGAAACTGCAGCGTGCCGAGCGATTGATAGTTGCGGAGCAGAGCAATCGTGCCGTCCGGGCGGATCGTACCGTCCGGCAAACCGCCTGAGCCATAACGGCCGATACCGCTGCCGCCAAAGAAGTGGAAGCCGAGGTCGACATGCTTCTGGAACAGCGCCCATCGAGCATTCGCTCCCGCGCCACCGCCGGTTCTGGAGTCGTTATAGGCATCGTTGGCCGTGGGTATCGTCTGTGTGGCATCGAAAGAGCACGGATTGCCCACTGTTCCGACTTCGCACGGAAAGATGCGATCGCGGAACTGGCTAACCACACCGAAAACTTCATAGTGGCCGAAGCCCGGTTCCAAAGCTGCCTTGAAGACCAGGTCGGGACCCAGATTGTACGAGTAGTTGGCGAGCGGATTGTAGAGGCCGCCGCTGGCGCCAGTCGCTCCGAGAAGGAAGTTGGTGTAAACCGTGGTCGTGCCTCCGACGGTTGTGGTGCCAAGCGGACACGTAGCGCTAACAGGGCACGAGACAGTTGTGGCGCCCGTCGTGATCGATTGCGTGGGATTGCCGTGAACGGTGAACGTCGTCTGCGGTGCTTCCACCGCCAGGCCCACCCAGAATTTGTCGCCGAAGTCCTTGGTGAACCGCAATCCATACTGACGCGCCCAGCTGAATCCGACGTTATATTGCGCGTCAATGGTGTTGGGCAGGGCTTCCGTACGATTGTCCATACCCTTCGTGGTTTCGGTGATGAGGCTCCACATTTGCCCGCCCGTCACCTTGAACCCATTGTCGAATGCAGCCTGCGCCCAGAATTGGCGCTGCCGGAATACATAGCTGTTGCTCTGGTTGTCGTTCGAAGAGCTGCCGGCGCCCAGGAAGTCAGCTTCGTAGTAGCCGCCGATCTTCACGTTGCTCAGTTTGCCTTCGGCAAGCATGCCGATTCGCGACTGACGCCCGCTCGCATTGAACTCAGAAACGTTGCCGTTTGACGCGCCTGGCATCGGAGCGGAGTTGAACGGCGTGTTGACGTCCGCGCTCAGGGCCTTGCTTCGCCAAACCGTTTCCGCCGCCATAAACCCGCTGGGAGTGAGAGTGATTCCCTTGAAGTGCAGCGCCGCCGGCTCATCACCCTTGCTCATGTCTTGAGTGGGTGCGCCCGCATTCGCGGCGTTCGGGTTCTTGTTCGCGATGCCCGCCGTGATGATGCCGGACGAAGGCCCCGATGGAACCGATGGAACCGATGGAGCCGAGCTGCTGCTCTCCGGGCCGGCAACCACTCCTGCCGGTCCCGCCGCGGTGGAGCTCGCCGCGTTCAGTTGCTTCTCGAGCGCTTCCATCTTCTGCTGTTGTTGTTTGAGCTGTTCGCTTTGCGCTTTAAGCTGCGCCGCCTGCGACTCGAGTAAGTCACGAAGTTGCTGGAATTCCGCCTCGAGAGCCGGCGATTCCGCCTTGGCCGGCGTAGTCGCGCTTGACGTGCTGTCTGTTTTCGACGCCGCGGCCGATTCATCGGTCTTGCCTTTCGCGGCAGCGTCATTATCCGAGTTCGCCTTCGCCGCCGTGTCGTCGCTCGTTCTGCCTGCCTTCGCCATTACTGGCGACGCGACGAGCCCGAGGGCCAAAATCCATGCCACAAGTACTCGCATTCCTTCCTCCTCTTGAAATGGACTGCTCAAGATTGTTCCGAACAACGTAAAGGACTGCCGATTCCGGAGTAGTGCCCGAACCACCCCACCCAACCGCGTTCACACCCGTCGCTTGTGGCGCGGAACAGGCAAGGTATGCAGGCCTCTTGAATCTCCCATGACTGCAATGTTAATTCTGCGTGACTACACTAAGTCCTGAGCTTTCAGTGGCAAACAATCGGAACGGGGGCGCCAGGAGGGTGCTAAGTGGTGGAGACCTTGCGGAGCGTGGCGGGGATCGTCGAGGGCAGGATGCGCCGGAACGGCAGCGCGCTGAAGAATCGCTGCCGGCAGGGGTCGCACCGGTAGGCGGGGAAAGCGAGCCATCTCTTCAGGGTGATCATGGTGCCACTCTCGACCCGGTCGGCGGAAATATGTTCGAGGTCAAAATTCCCGCAACGCGGGCAGTGCGCGTAACCCGAGAACGACACCGCCACCACCGAAGCATGAAATCGCAGATCGCACGAATGACATCGCCAGGGCCGCAGCCCAATCACGGTGGAGAGATAGTCGAACGGGCCGCTGCGGTGGGACCGAAAACAGTCGACGCTTCGGCACTGTGGGCAAATCATGGGCTGGTTGTCGAACCCCTGCTTTCGGCGCGGCAGAATACCGAATCCGCCCGCAGCAAGCAAGTTTCTAGACAGAGTCTCTTGCTGCGCGACCAGCGCAGCTTTGGGAGTGCGGCAGCTTGCTGCCGCTTTCTCTTAGCCGAAGCTCGCTTCGGCGCGCCGCTCCTCAGCCCTTGATCTTCCGTTCTCGAGTTGCCGCTCATACTCTCGATCCCACGTCTTTCGCATTCTCTGCGCTCTCTGCAGCCTGCCCGCCATCCTGCTGGGCGGGTCTCTGCGGTAAATGTCTTTCTTCGTGCCCTCAGGTTTTTCTCCGTGCGCTCTGTGGTTAGATCCGTCACGCTTTTCTCGGTGGTCCCGAGGCTTCGGGATGGCCATTCCCGCCGCCTGTTGTAAAATGTCATTCGATAAAATTGCCCGAAAGGAATCTGATGCCCGACTACTCCGCCGCGCACGCTCGCGCCGGCATCGACGCCAAACTCCCCAAGCTCGATACCTGGCCCAATCATTTTCGGGGCTACGAAATCACGATCAAATTTCCAGAGTACACATCCGTCTGCCCGAAGACCGGCCTGCCCGACTACGGCGCGATCACGATTCGCTATCAACCAGCCAAGCTCTGCCTGGAACTCAAGGCGCTGAAGATGTACCTGCTCGCCTATCGCAACCTGGGAATTTTTTACGAGAACGCCGTTAACCGCATGCTGCGCGACATCAAAGCCGCCGTCCACCCCGCCTGGTGCCAGGTCACCGGCGAATTCACCCCGCGCGGCGGCCTCACCACCACCGTCGAAGCCCACTGGCCCCCGCGCCGCCACCCCTCCGCCTCGCCAAAGGTTTAAATGTGCGCCGCTCAAGTCCTGAGCGGAGCCGAAGGGCGGTCTTCAGCGCGGCAGCTTTGTGGAGGCGAAAGTCAGGCAAACCGGAACAGGCTGTTTTGTCGCGGTTAGAAAATGTCTTCTCCTTTGTTCTGAAATAGTTGCAGCGATTTTTGAATGTGGCCTTGTCGCGATTAGCTTTTTCTTCGCCTTCTGGATCTGGATCGAGATTGCCGCGAAACTTTTCGGCGTCGCCAGGATGAGTGGCTGGCTGAGAGTGTTCGCTTTGACTTCGCTTTTGCGAAAATATACCCCCTCCCTTTTGCTTATTAGAAATGGTCGGTGGTGAATGTTTTCAGTCATTTGCGTCGATTTCTAATCGCGGTTTCGTTATTAGAATCTGTGATTTGTGACTCGTGGCTCGTGATTTGTGACTCGTGAAAAGATCGGAATCGCGCGAGCGCGAGGGGAAGCCTAACTGAGGAATGTGGCGCTGCGCGCCTCCTCCTGTTTTCTCTAGGGGCGGCACCGTCATCGTTGGCTCCTTTGACTCGGCCTGTTGACACTTTTGTCTGACATATCGGCTGCAGGTTACCATAAAGTCATATAGTTTGTCAAGAACTAGTAGTACTAGACGGCGGGAGTTTCTGGGTGCGGGAAAATTCGAGGAGGAGTCAGGAGCAGTGGCGAGTGACGAGTGACTAGTGGCGAGTGATCCGTGCCCCAGAATCCCGAAGTCTCGGGATCGGGACAGGTCCCGAAGTATCGGGAGCAACGGCGACTCCATTTTGGGATGAAGTCTTCGTCGGAAGTTCCAAACCGGCACAAATGAGATCACTATTTTCGTTTCGGTTTCCATTATCTGAACCAAAATAAGGCATTTCCTCTATCCTCCCGCAACGCAGCGATTGGAATGAAACATGCCTTCGATGTGAAACGTCGATCCGCCACGAAAAAAGACAGCGAATCAAGTTGCTCGATGCGGAGGCAAGATGAAGTCAGATCGATCGGTCATCCCCACTCTCGTCGTCGCAGATGTAACGTGGATTCCGAGGGTTGGCTTGCTCCTCATTTTGGGGTTCCTTGGAAGCATGGTCGCTTGCGGCCTCACTACGACGGCGGCCACCCCAGAGTCAGTCGTCGTATCCGTAACGCCGTCCTCAGCCTCCGTCCCTGTCTCGCAAACTGCGCAATTCAACGTATCGGTACAGAACGACAGTCAAAATAAAGGTGTCACTTGGGCCTTAACGCAGTCCGGCATCTCCTGCAACCCTGCTTGCGGGATGGTTTCAACAGCGGAGACGAGCGCCACCTATCATGCCCCCGCGAACGTGCCCCAAGGTTCGACTGTCGTCCTCACTGCGACCTCTCTTGCCGACAGCACGAAATCGGGTTCGGCGCAAATCACGGTGAGTGCTCAAGCGCCTTCGGCGATTTCCGTCTCGCTTGTGCCGATCTCGGCGTCTGTTCCTCTTTCGCAGGCTCAACCATTCACCGCCGCCGTGCAGAATGACACTCAGAACGAGGGTGTTACCTGGACCTTAACGCAATCGGGCGCTGCGTGCGCCCCCGCGTGCGGTTCCATCATCGGATCCACTTCGCAAACCGCTATCTATTCTTCCCCAGCGGGCATCGTCCCCAATCCCCCGACCGTGACAATTACTGCGACATCGCTTGCCGACGGTACGCGGTCAGCATCAGCGACAATTACAATTGGGGCTGTTTCCCCCGTTAACAACGTGAGCCAGTGGATTGCCGTTACAAGTTTTGGGGGCCGAGCCGTAACCAGCGTACCAACCACAACAGCAACCTGCACCTCGGACTTGACGACCGTAACTCTGGCTTCCGACCCCGGTTTCCAAAACGGAGACGGGCTTACTCTTTGGGCCTGTGGACCGACAGTCGCCCTATCGCAACCAGGACCGCCAACTGTTACTACCGGAGACTCTGTTACAGAAACTGTCCCCAACGCTGTACTCGCGCCCACCGCAGGGCTCTCCAGCTACAGTTACAAGATCATCGCAGCGGACAACGCGGGAGGGTTCTCACCGGTGAGCGCTCCGACGACAATCATGACGGGACCAGCCACGCTCGGGGAGAACAGTTGCCCTGTATCCTCAGAGTCACTCTCCGGCTCGACGCTTACGGTCGTCACGTCCGCGCACTGTAATCTTTTGCCGGGGACGCTCGCCCACATACACGGCTCGAATCTTGCAGCGCTGGATCAATGGATTCAGGTGTCGAGTGTGACGAACCCTACAACCTTCGTGTTCAACAACCTCGCTCTTTCGGGCACCATGGCATCCAAAGGAGGGACACTAGTTTATTGGACGGGAAACCAACTCACTTGGACGGGTCAACAGGGAACCTGGCTCTATGGAATTTGTGCCGAGCGCCCCGGCGACGGCTCCTACCACCTGATTGGGATTAGCCTCCCCTACGTAGAGGGTCTGCCCTCCTCTAGTATCTTTACTGATTGGGGAACAACCCTCACAACGTTTCCTGCGATGCCCGCCTACTGGACCGACTCGCTTTGCACGAACACTTCAACCACCGCCGACTACCTCTCGACGACCATTTTAAGTGGTGCCGGGACAACTTCGCTCGTGGTTGCGGACGCTGCTTTCAACTCAACAAACGAAACGACAGCCCTGTTCGACGACGGGCCAGCCTTCCGTGCGGCAGCCAAGTTCGCTGCTGGCTACCGCGAGGCCGTGTTCATCCCCACGCCCACCGATCCCAGCGCGTACTATCCGATTAACTCTTACACGAACATGCTTGGGGGTGTGAGCGTGATCCACAGCGGCCAAATTGTGGCCAGCGAGACGATTCAGGCACCGACTCAGTGGACAGGGCCCTGGACCGCCGCAGGCGCGTTGCAGTTTGCACAGAAGTCTACTCCCGTCATCAGTTGTCACGTCTCTCCCTGCTTCTACATTTATGGCGAGATTCCTTATGTTGACGGAGTCCAACTAACGAGCGGAGGCAACCAGGCGTACGTTATGATTTGGGATGGCGGCAGCCAAGGAGGACAGCTCAATAACCTAAACATCACGACGGGGGTTGGGGGAACAGACTACTCTGGTATTGGCCTAATCGAACGCTACGGCGCTTACTTCGTTCAAATGCAGCACGTAACGATAATTGGGGGCCCCAACAATGTCGAAGCTAACGTGGATCAGTCGTGGACCCCGCAAGAATACTTCTGTGGGGACCCCAATATGGGCGTAGGCGGCGAGGTGTCCCAAGACTACGTGGCCCTTACCAGCCGCACCGCTTACGTACTGAATTACGGGGGGAACACCGCGGGAGAATTTCAAATGTCCGACGCCTACGCACAGGGTGGGCTCATGCCGCTCCTAGCGACGCAGAATGTGAACAACTACGAACAGCCGCCGTTATACCTCGCAAACTTTGTGCAGGATACATCCCCCCAACCCCTTATAGCTACCTGGGAATATGTCGAGGACAGCGGAACCAACGCTCCTCAAATTGTCTACGCTGGCGCGACTGACCTGTCCGTAGACACTGGCGGAATACCCCCCTTTATTACAGGCAACGCTCCCGTGAGCATCTCGTTGCCTTCCTCATACGTCCTGCCTACTGGCGGCGGTCAATATGTGAACGTAAGCGCTCAGCCTATGTCCGTCACGACCGGAACTCAGTCGAACACAAATGAGTTCGCTGTTGGCTTAGCGCAGCCGGTCATTAGCAGCGTCACGATCAGCCAAGGAGGGACTTTCCCCGTTGAGTCCGGAATTCTGTGTGTGAACGCCGTGGGGTGGAATCTAGGATGGAGTGCGCCTGCTTGCACCCAGTTCCAAACCACCAGCGGAGATCAGACCGTCACGGTTACGCTCGCCGGGCCTGTCCAAGGGGCGAAGGGATACATTATGTATACGGAAGAGGGCCGCTGCTTCACGCCAGGAAAGGGCTGTGTTGGGCAAATCACCACCGCAGGCACTTCCTATACTCAATCCACGGACCCCGGATGTTGTTCGCAGATTCCAACTAACAACTATCCGACGGACGGCTCGTCTTGGATTAGTGTAAACGGGGTAGGAGGGCCGATACTGACCACCTACAACGGATCATACGACGACATCATTGAGCCCGGTGGACTCACGGGGGACCAAACCCTGACGGAACCAAATGCCAGCGGGACTATCGCCCTGGCTGGCAGTTCCGGGATCAGTGCCGGTTCAATCTCGATCTCCGGTGCAACGAGTGGAATCTACACATTCTTGGCCCCATATCTCTCTGCTCCAAACTGTGTTGTCTCGCCATCGGGGACATCCCCTGCACCTGCGTCCCTAACTTACGATGTCTCAAGCTCACCGTCCGGCGTGACGGTAACGCTGGCGAGCCCTGGAACGGCTAAGTTCAATTTTGTTTGCTACCCTCCGACGAACTGATTGACCTGACCGGGGATTTTCGTCCCGGGTGAAATGAGAGAGAATTTCACCTGGAGGAAGACCGGTCATGCCGATGCCCACAAGCGTCGCTTTGAGGTTGTGGCCGTCTGGAGGTTGGCGCGAGAGAAGATGCCTCTCGAAATCACTCCGTTCGTTCCGTTCCTGACGCGTTACCAAGAGAAGAAGGCACCGGAGAACTCACAGGCCGTCGTGCCCAATAAGGGACAATCACCTCCAACGGAGTAAGCGCATAGGTTGGGTCAATCCCTGGGTGCGCTCCCCGAACGAGGTACAACTACGTTTGTAATCAAGCGAGGTCTCTTCATCAGGGGCGGATCGCAGTTCCACCCACTCTTTATGATATTCACAGTCAGTAATTATACGATGTTGACAAATCACGGTGCCTTTGTTAGAGAGTTCACACCTTCGGGCACCGGCCCAAAGCGAAAACAAACCGAAAACGACTGGAACGTGTCTCTTCACCAGTCAAGAGGCACCATGTTTACTAACGCGGTTGGTGTGCCCCGGCAATTACAGATTGCCGGTTGGTGTAGTGAGGCCCACGCGCTCAGATCTTCCGCGACGTCTCACAATTGCGTCTCGCTTGTAAGCAAGGCGAATAAGTGATCGCGCGAGTACGCGGAGTGGAATACATCCGGCGTATGCGGGGCGGGTCACAAGCCAAGCTGCTTCGCTGCTCGGATGGCGGATATTACGTGGTCAAATTCCAGAACAATCCCCAGGGCGTGAGAATCCTAGCTAACGAGCTACTGGCGACGCTACTCGCTAAGAACCTAGGTCTGCCAGTGGCCGAACCAGCCATCGTGGAAGTGCATCCAAGGTTGGTCAAGTATGCAGGGGGACTGGTGATCGAGGGAAGGAACTGCCGTATTCCTTGCCGTCCGGGACTGTGCTTTAGTTCTCGGTATGCCGGAGATCGCGGAGTCGCCTGCTCTTTGCAGTCGGTCCACGATCTTCTTCCAGAGTCACTGACCCGCGTTGAAAATCTTTGCGATTTTGCCGGAATGCTCGCGTTCGACAAACGGACCAACAACGAGGATGATCGCCAGGTGGTTTTTATCCCAGAGGATCATGGCAATCCATATCGCTCCTACCGCGTTGGGATGATCGACCAAGGCCACTGCTTCAACGCGAGTGTCTGGAACTTTCCCGATAATCCAAGGCATGGTGTGTATTCTCGCCGCGCGGTCTACGCCAGCATCACTGGCATGGATGCATTCGAACGTTGGCTGTGCCCGCTCGAACACGACATTGACAAGAGCGTGCTGGAGAGCACTGCGCAGGAAATTCCGCCCGAATGGTATGAGTATGACCGCGAGTCCTTAAGGCAGCTGGTTGCAACGCTGGACGGCAGGCGTAACCATGTCCGCGATGTCCTGTGGGCGACGAGGAGGGCAGTGAGCGACTTTTTCCCAGCTTGGGCACTTTCGAATGGGGCTCATGTGTGAACGATGCGACTGCCGGAAGCCAAGAGCGGCGCGGGTGGCGCAGCCTGTTGTTCCGTGCTTTGGGTTTGGCTCCTTGGGGTGCCGCGTCCTTGCGTCGTTGGCAAAGGGTGCGTGTTTTTGACTTTCAGATAATGATCCGCCGAAATGCGTCCGGGACATGTATCGCACCTACGGCGCTCGAAGCGGATCCCTTCCCGCAGGATCATCCGAGACGCAAAGATCGCGCGTCGACTGAGAAACGCCTCGCTCCCTTCGACTGGGCTACCCTCGGCTTCGCTCGGGGCAGGCAGGACAGGCCGCTACGAAGGCGGATGCAAGACCGAAAGCAGATCCCTCGTCGGCTGGGAAACGCCTCGCTCGGGATGACAGCGTGAAACCGAGCCGGAGAAAGGCGGCGGCGCCGCATCGACCTTGCCCGTTTGACGTTGTACAATGCGCGGTTTCCCGCCGATGGTTAGGTTAATGTGCAAAGTGCGGAGCGGAGAGGATGCGAATGAGCAATAGGAGGCGGACCGCTGTATTTGGCGGATTGGCGACGGTGGCGGCGGCGAGCGTGTTGATGCTCGGCCCGCGACACGAGGGGACGCTCAGAGCCGCCAAGGACGGGCCGGCGCGGCTTCTTGCGAGCGATCAGGATTCGACGAGCAGTGTCGCGACGGGGGCGCTCGAGGTGACGTCGGGACTGGGGCGGAAGCTCTACGCGCTGCCGGACGATGATGCGGTGGTGGCGGCGCGGAAGAACCTGGAGGCAGACCCAAAGAACGCGAAGCTGGTGGTGACGCTTTCGCAGGCGATGGCGGGACGGCGGCAGTATCGCGAAGCGGTGGACGTCTGCACGAAGGGACTCGCGGCCACGCCGGACAACGTGGATATCCTGATCGAACGAGGCCACCGCGAATTGGGGTTGCGGCTGTTCACCGCGGCGGAAAAGGATCTTGAAAACGCCTCGGCCATCGCCTCGAAGAGGATTGACGCGTTCTATCACCTGGGCCTTGCCTACTATTTTCAGGGCCAGTTTGACGCGGCGGCGGATGCGTTTCGGAAGGCGCTGGCGCTGGCGCCGGACAACGACAACATCATCGACTGCTCGAATTGGCTATACGTTTCGTTGCGGCGCGCGAAAAAGCCGGACGATGCGCGGCCCGTGTTGACGAGGATTACCCCGGATCTGAAAAACACGGGGCCGCACTATGCTTTCTATTTGCGGCTGCTGCGGTTCTACCAGGGTTCCCTTTTCGAGGGGCAGGTGCTGCCGCCGAAGCCGACGGACCCAACTGATGTTGAGGCAGAGCTGGCGTTCGATACCGTGACGTACGGCGTGGGCAATTGGCACTTGTACACGGGTGACCCCGACCGGCCCGCCGAGCTGTTCAAGCAAGTGGTGACCGGCAATGCGTGGAACGCGTGGGGATTTGTGGGGTCGGAGGTGGAACTGGTGCGGATCAACGCGGCGTCGGCCAAGGTTGAATAATCCAACGCGATGCTGACAAATTCAACGGATTTGCGGAGTCGCCGATGTTCCGGCGCTGAGCTTCCGCGCGGCAACCACATGCAAAGCAAGGAGATAGTCTTGGGAGCACCCGTCCTCTAGGATTGGCACGAAATTTGCAGCTATATTAGCCAGAAGTCGATAGCGAAAGCGGTTCACAAAAGGAGAAAACACGATGGCAACGAAGAAAGCAAGGAAATCCGGCAAACAACTCAAGGCCTCGAAGAAACTCGAAACGACGAAAGCCTTAAGGCTCCCTCCTGGCCCCTGCAACCAGTAGTCGCGGTTGGGGATGGTGAAGCAGTTCGCGAGAGGAGAAGACACAATGGCAACGAAGAAAACGAAGAAAGCCAGCAAGCAGCTCAAGGGAGCGAAGAAGCTCGCGGCAACGAAAACCCTGGCAGCTTACCCTGTCGATCCGTGCCGTTAGTAACTTGCGGCGCAGGATGGAGCAGTTTGCGAGAGGAGAACGTACGTGACAGCAAAGAAAACGAAGAAATCCGGAAAGCAGTTGCGGAAGGCAAAGAAGCTGGAGGCTACCAAGCCCCTGCTGAAGCTGGCAGAGCCTCCCGATCCCTGCTGAACTAGTCGGACCAGCGCTGGGGCTTGCGGTCCCAGCGATGGGCTTTCAGTTTCCGCAGAACGTCGGGGTCGAGCGGACCGGCGTCGCTCGTGGCGACGTTTTGCTTTACGTGGTCGGGCTTCCTCATTCCGATGATCTCGGTGCTAACCACCGGATTCGATAGCACGAAGCGAAGGCTCATCTCCGGCAGGCTCATTCCCGGCGGCTGCACTTTCTTCAGCTCCTCGACGCGCGCCAAAGTCTTCGCCAGATTATCGGGACCAAAATATTTCGAGCGCCAGTCGGTCGCCGGGAATTTCGTGTCCACTGTAAGTTTGCCGCCGAGGCTGCCTTCATCGAGCGGCACGCGCGCGATGACGCCGATGTTCATCTCCTTGCAAAGCGGGAAAAGATTGTCTTCCGGCGCCTGATCGAAAATGTTGTAGATCACCTGCACGGTGTCGACGAGGCCCGTGCGGATGGCTTCGAGGCCGTTATCGGGCTCCCAGCGATTCAGGCTTAGGCCGAACCACGAAGTCCAGCCCTGGCTTTTCAGTTTTTCCACCGTGTCCTGAAATTCGGGCTCCTTCGTCCAACTGTCGTCCCAAACGTGAAATTGCAGGACGTCGATTTTGTCGACGCGAAGCTTTTCGCGGATGAGGCGCGCGTATTTGAAGACGTGCTCGGCGGGAAAAACCTCGTGATATTTGTACTTGGGGCTGGCGGGCCACTGGCCGTTCATCGGTGGAATTTTCGAGGCGGCGTAGAGGCGCTTGTCTTTGTTGCGCGCGATGATGTCGCCGAGCAGGCCGTCACTCTTGCCGTCGCCGTAGGCCCAGGCGGAGTCGAAGAAGTTGCAGCCGAGGTCGACGGCGAGCTGCAGGGATTCGAGGGATTCGCGATCGTCGGAGCCGCTCCATCCGCTCATGCCCCAGAGCCCATATCCGATGTCGCTGACGGCGAGTGCGGTGCGGCCAAGCCTGCGATATTTCATGAGGAGTCCTCTCTCGGCGGTGCGCGGGAAACGCAGCCGGCCCAGGGAAGATTGTGCCACAAGAATGGAGTTGACAACGCGATGTCGCGGTGGGAAAGTCTCGCGGCAGTCGTACAAAATCGTTTTTGTAAAGGGTTCAAGGTGCAGCCGGTACCGGGGCCGACCGCACGGATTTGATTTGCCTCGTTTGCTTTACACAAGAAAGCGAGAATTACATTTCCTGTGAGATATTCTTGCGTTCCGATTTGCCGGGACTTCCCGAAAATAACGCGAAAGGCTTCCTCTCGAATATGAAGAAAACCGCCAAAACAATCTCCACTGCCATCGTCTTCTGCCTGACTCTGATTGTAATCGCGCCGGCGATCGGGCGACCGGGCGCGCCGCCGCAGAGCGACATCGATCAGCGCGTGGAGAAAATCCTGAGCCAGATGACGATCGAGGAAAAGGTCGATTACATCGCGGGCAACGAGTCTCCGAAAGCGTCGAATATGTTCATTCGGGATGTTCCTCGGCTGGGACTGCCGCTGTTCAAGATGTCTGACGGCCCGCTGGGCGTGCGCACGTGGGGGCCTTCGACGGGCTATCCGGCGGGAATCCTGATGGCCGCGTCGTGGGACACGGCCCTGGAGCACGAGGTGGGCGTCGAAATGGGCAAGGACGCGCTGGCACGCGGCGTCGATTTCATACTGGGACCCGGAATGAACATCTATCGCGCACCGATGTGCGGCCGCAATTTCGAATATTTCGGCGAAGATCCGTATCTCGCTTCGCGGATGGCCGTGGCGGTGATCGAGGGAATTCAGAGCCAGCGTGTGGTGGCCACCGCGAAGCACTTCGTGGCCAACAATCAGGAATGGGACCGGCACAACGTGAGCTCGGACGTGGATGAGCGGACGCTGCGCGAGATTTACCTGCCCGCGTTCGAAGCGTCGGTGAAAGAAGCACACGTGGGCGCGGTGATGGACTCGTATAACCTGGTGAACGGCGTCCACATGACGCAAGACCACTACTTGATGACGGACGTGGTCAAAAAGGAATGGGGCTTCCGCGGAATCATCATGTCGGATTGGGACGCGACGTACGATGGCGTCGCGGCCGCGAACGCGGGGCTTGACCTGGAAATGCCCAATGGCAAATTCATGAACCGGGCGGCCCTGCTGCCCGCCATTCAGCAAGGAAAAGTTTCGGTGGCGACGATCGACGACAAGGTTCGCAGAATCCTTCGAGTAGCCATGGAGTTCGGGTTTATCGAGCGGGCCAACACGGAACCGAGCGAGTCGCTGCTGAACGAGAAAGGCCGC
Organism: uncultured Acidobacteriota bacterium; assembly: GCA_963737205.1. Classification (GTDB taxonomy): domain Bacteria; phylum Acidobacteriota; class Terriglobia; order Acidiferrales; family UBA7541; genus Palsa-295. The sequence continues at coordinate 1,518,262 of CAVTRV010000002.1, forward strand.
AAGGTGGCTCTCGACGCAGCGATGGGCGGGATGGTGCTGCTGAAGAACGAGGGCGTTCTGCCGCTCGACAAATCCAAGGTGAAGTCCGTGGCTGTGATCGGGCCGAACGCTTACCCCGGCGTTCCGGGAGGCGGCGGCAGCTCGCACGTCACGCCGCTTGTTTCGGTGAGCTTCCTGCAAGGGATCAGCGACAAACTGCTGGGCTCGGGCGTGCAGGTGTTCTACGCCCCAGGAGCGCCGAAGCCGGCGGATATCTACAACACGACAAACTTCACGAAGCCGGATGGCAAGACGCCGGGCCTTGAGGCCGAATACTTTAACAATACTGATTTGCAGGGCCCGCCAGCGCTGACGCGGACGGATGAGCACGTGAACTTCGTTTGGCGCCACTCGGGTTATGTGGCGGGCGGACCTACGCGCAATTATTCGGTGCGATGGACGGGCTATTACACGCCGCCGACTTCGGGCGATTACACGTTCTACGTGGGCGGGCACGAGGGATTTCGTTTTTACGTGGATGACAAATTGTTGATGGACGAGTGGGAATGGGAGAGCACGGACTTGGAGTTGCACACGATGGCCCTTCAGAGTGGGAAATCGTACAAGGTTCGGCTCGAATACTTCGACAAGGGTGAATCCTCTTCCATCGGCTTCGGCGTGACTTCCGGGCAGACTCCTGAACTGAAACAGGCGCAGGAAACCGCGGCGAAGGCGGATGTGGTGATCCTGTGCGTCGGGTTCGACGAGACGACGGAAGGCGAAGGGCGCGACCGCACCTTTGGTTTGCCCGGCGGGCAAGACGATTTGATCCGCGCCGTGGAAAGCGCCAACAAGAATGTGGTGGTGGTGGTGACGGCCGGCGGCAACGTGGATATGACGAAGTGGATCGACGCGACTCCGGCGCTTCTGCACATGTTCTACCCGGGACAGGAAGGCGGGATGGCGCTGGCGAAGATTCTTTTTGGCGACGTGAGTCCTTCCGGGAAGTTGCCAGCTTCGTTCGAGCGCCGCTGGCAGGACAGCTCCGTCTACAACAGCTACTACGACAAGAACGGCGACAAGCATGTGGCGTACACGGAAGGCGTTTTCCTCGGCTACCGGCACTTTGATAAGAGCGACGTGAAGCCGCTTTTCCCGTTCGGCTACGGGCTTTCGTACACGACGTTCAAGTACGGCAACTTATCCGTGAGTCCGTCGTCGTTCAGCGGCGACGATCCGGTGACGGTTTCGTTCGACGTTACGAACACGGGCCAGCGCGAAGGCGCCGAGATCGGCGAGGTGTACGTCAGCGACGGTCATTCGAAAATCGAACGCCCCGTGAAGGAACTGAAGGGATTTGGCAAGGTCGACCTGCAGCCCGGCGAGACGAAAACGATTACGGTGAAACTGAACCGGCGGGCGTTCTCCTACTACGACGTCGGCAAGAAGGGCTGGACGGCGACGCCCGGCGACTTCGGGATTCTGGTGGGCAGCTCGTCGGCGAAGATCGAGTTGAACGGAAAAGTGACGCTGAATCCGTAGCAGCAGCTTTGTGGTACGCTTAGCGCGATTTTGCGGTCCTTGTTCGTAGACGGGGTTCGCAGACGGGACCGCGCGCGGTTAAGGAATGGACAGGTGAGCCTACGAGGCCGCTTCGCCGCTGCTCCCGCCTTCACTACATTCGCATCTCCTGCAATCGTTCCATCCGCAAACTGCCCAGCCGGGATAGCTGAATGCACCTGACGATCATCGACTGGCTCATCATGCTGGTTTACTTCACGTTCGTGCTGGGTATTGGCGCGTTCTTGAAGCGCTACATGAAGACCAGTACCGATTTTTTCCTGGCGGGGCGCTCGCTGCCGGCGTGGATTTGCGGCCTGGCGTTCATCTCCGCGAATTTGGGAGCGCAGGAAGTGATCGGCATGGCGGCCTCGGGCGCGAAGTATGGAATCGCGACCAGCCACTTCTACTGGATCGGCGCGATTCCGGCGATGGTTTTCGTCGGCGTGTTCATGATGCCGTTTTACTACGGCTCGCGCGCGCGGTCGGTGCCCGAATACTTGCGCTTGCGCTTCGACGAGAAAACGCGCGGCCTGAACGCGATTTCCTTCGCCATCATGACCGTTTTTTCCTCCGGCATCTCGATGTACGCGATGGCGAAGCTGATTCAGACGCTGCACATTCTCGACACGCCGCTGCAGAAAATCGGCGTTCCGCAGTACTGGTCGTTTCACCTGAGCATTTTGATCGCGGCGCTGATCGTGCTGGCATACGTTCTGCTGGGCGGCCTGACGAGCGCGATTTACAACGAAGTGCTGCAATTTTTCCTGATCGTGGCGGGATTTCTGCCGCTCGTGCTGCTGGGGCTGAAGAACATCGGCGGCTGGACCGGCCTGAAGGCCCAATTGCCGTCGGCATTCACGCACTCGTGGCAAGGAATGGGCAGCCCGCATACGAACCCGCTGGGCGTCGAGTGGTTCGGCCTGGTGATGGGGCTCGGCTTCGTGCTTTCGTTCGGCTACTGGTGCACGGACTTTCTGGTGGTGCAGCGCGCGATGGCCGCCGATTCGATGAACGCGGCGCGACGCACGCCTTTGATCGCGGCTTTGCCGAAAATGGTTTTCCCGTTTCTCGTGATCCTTCCGGGCATGATTGCGATTGCGCTGCCGACGCCGCACGAAACCGTGGCGGCGGACGTCGCGACGGCGCAAAGAGGATCCGCGTCCTCGACTCCGGTGCAGGCGCTCAACACCGAAGGCAAGGGACTGATTCCAGCGAAGATTGACGAGACTACCGGCGCGCCCGTTCTCGACAAAGACGGCAAGCCGGTTCTCGATTACGATCTCGCCGTTCCCAACATGCTGCTGCACTATTTTCCGACGGGGATCCTGGGCCTGGGCCTCACGGCGCTGCTGGCGAGCTTCATGTCTGGCATGGCGGGCAACGTGACGGCGTTCAATACGGTGTGGACCTATGACATCTACCAGTCGTACATCCACAAAGGCGCGTCCGACCAGCACTACTTGCGGATGGGACACATCGCCACGGTGTTTGGCATCGCGCTATCGATTGGGGCGGCGTACGCCACCACGCGGTTCAACGACATTCTGGATTTCCTGCAGCTTGTTTTCGCGTTCGTGAACGCGCCGCTGTTCGCCACGTTCCTGCTCGGCATGTTTTGGAAGCGCACGACGGGCCACGGCGCATTTTTTGGATTGCTCTCGGGAACGGTCGCCGCCGCCGTGCATCACGGCTTGACGCTGCCGGAGGGAGCGGCCGTGGGAATCAACGGCGGCTGGATCACAACCGTGCACCTGTACCCGAGCGCCATGGCGCAAAATTTCTGGACCGCGATTTGGGCGTGGACCGTATGCTTCTTCGTGACGATTGCGATCAGCATCGTCACGCGGCCGCGGCCCGAAAGCGAGCTTGTGGGCCTGGTGTATTCGCTGACGGAACGTCCCAGCGAAGGCGGCGTGCCCTGGTACCAGCGGCCCGTATATCTTGCTGTGCTTGTGCTGGCCCTGGGTTTCGTGCTGAATATGATTTTCCGGTAGAGGCTTGCGGTTGTCAGCGGGCGAGCTCTGGAGTCTGTGTGACAACTTGAGATGGGTCCTTCAGCGGCTTAAAGCCGTCTTGATTTTGGACCCGTTACGGCACGGCTGAAGCCGTGCCCTGACGAAAAGCTAAGGGAAACGAAAATGAATCTCGATATTCGCTTACCGATTGGCTTCATGTTTGGCCTGTTCGGCGTGATCCTCACGGCATACGGACTCTTCAGCAACCCGGAAATCTACGACCGGTCGCTTGGCATCAACGTCAACCTCGAATGGGGCATCGCCCTCATCCTCTTCGCCGCCGCCATGCTGGTGCTGGGTTGGCGCCACTCTCCGCGCAGCCGAAACTAGTGCGAGCCGCCCGCGAACCGTTAGCCCGAAATTCTCGCCTCTGCTAGACTTTGGCTTGCGGTCCACAATCGGCGGGGCTGTAGCTCAGATGGATAGAGCAGCAGTTTCCTAAACTGCGTGTCGGGAGTTCGACTCTCCCCAGCCCCACCAGCCTTCGCTCGCGTGTCTCGCGAAGGATTTCCGTCCGAAATAATATCCGCGAGCTACGGCCCGGCAAGCCAATTTACCTTCCAACACCGAGCGAAGGCTGCCACGCCGAAGCCCAAATGGCGAAGGCGGGCGTCACGGCCGCAACGCTGCGGCTCGGCGAGCCATCACGGCGGCGAGATGACGAACGAGCCCCCACCTTTCGAAAAGCTGGGGTGGGGGCTCGACTGGGTTCTGTGAGGTCAAGTCAGGAAATCGGCACGCGCTGGACGCCGGCGAACATCTTGTCCAGGGCATTCGCAGCCCCGCTCTCATCGAGGTAAAGCATCATTTTGATCTTCTCCAAGTACACGCCTTCGAGCGTCCGCGCCCGTGGCCCGGGTCCATGCCGCACCAACACGGCGCTCTGGCCGGAATCCGAAGGGTTCGCGGCGATGCGGGCAGTCAGCACGATGTCGCTTCCCTCGCGGTGAATCGTCACGATCTTGCTCGTTCCCGCTGTTTTCACCGCCAAGGTGTACTCGCCGGGCGCCAATTTGCTTCCGCTGCACTGCACCGGGTACGGCAGTGAGAATTTCCCCTGGAAATCCACTTTCGCAGGCGGGGCCGGAATGATGGGCACCATATTTTCGGACTTGAATTCATCGGGCGCGATCTCGCTCTGCGCGTGAGTTGCAGCCGGCAAGAAACAAGCAAGCAGCAGTCCCGCGAATATCAAAGTTATTTTCGCCGTCGTAATATTCCTCATCGTCTTATTCATTGGAATCTCCTTTCGGCTGGCCTCGCAAGGATCGAATTCCACGGCTTCCCTGCCCTTTCCATCCTTGTTGCCTTGTTGGCTCATATGGGTCATGCGCTTGAATAGGCAAATCCGGGGCCAAATGTCCGGTCGGAGCGAGACCGCGACTCATCTCTCGTGGAATGTGAAGGATGCCGTCGCCGGATTTCCCCGGTGCAACGGGTTCAAATCCGCAAATGGTGCTGAATAAATCAACATCTGTTGAGAAATTAAACGGGGGGACTGTCCCAAAGGTCCATTGCGCCGCGCGGCTGAGCCGCTATGCTAGTTGTGGTGCGAAACGATATTTTGCCGATATCTCCATGAGAATGAGATTCCATCGAAAAATCGGCGCCCTGGCGTTCGCGGTGATTGCTGGCATTTTGTGGCCGGCGGCGATGCGCGCGGCGTCGGGCAAGCCCGTGGACGATGCTGCGCTAGCGGGGGCGATATGTCCGATCGTCTACCCGGTGGATCCGTCTGCCACCGACAGGGGCTACCACTATCTTTTCTACGGAAACGGCTTCTTCATCAACGAACAGGGTTACCTCATCACGGCAGCGCACGTCCTGAGCCAGCTTCATGGAGGCCAGCCTTACATTTTGCTTCGTCCGGCTTCGGGGCCGCCTCGGTTTGTTGCGGCCAATCTTGTGGCTGTGGACCGGGATCACGATGTGGCCGTATTGCGAGCCACGCCGAATCCGTTCGAGGGCGCATACAAAGTTGGGTTCCTGCCGCTCAGCTACGATTGGCCGACGCGAAGCCGCGCCGTGACTGCGGCATCTGAGCGGCCTTCGAAACCGCTCGATGCTTACACGCTGGATGCGTCCGTGGACGACCGCTCATCGGGCGAAGTGTTCGATTTCCCGTTTTCGCAATTGGACAAGGGGCGGAGCGAGACTGAATTGTTTCTTTTCAACCATGAAGTGCGGCGCGGCCAAAGCGGCTCCCCCGTGGTTTCGGGCGACTCCGAGGAGGTGGTTGGCTTCGTCGAGGGGCAATGGCTGCGATCGAGCCTTGTGCCGCTTACGGCAGCCGTGGACGAGAGCACGCCGGGGGTGGGAGCAGCCGTCCCCATCCACTATGCGATCGGACTCTTGCAGCAACGCGGCATTCCGTGGCACACGGTGTCGGAAGCCGTGGACCCCGCTGGACAGGCGCAAGGTTTTTCGTCTCCCACTCCACTTTCGTTGGTCGCGTCGCCGTATCCTTCCGCGGCGCTTTTCGGGGGCGAAGTTGCGCTCGATGCCCTGATCGATACGCGCGGAAGGGTGGTGGATGCAACGGTGGTGCGCGGGGCGTCTCCTTTCCTCGAAAAGGTGCTTAGTACGGTGCGAACCTGGAGTTTTTTCCCGGCGCGCTTGGACGGCCGCGCGGTTTCAGCAAGAATCGGTATCACGTTCGAATTTTCGGAATCGTATGAGCCCGCGCGGACGACGCCGGTTCACAAGTACGATGAACCTCTGGCAGGTTCGGCCGACCGCGGGGCGCTGCCGGTGGTTACCGTCGAGCCTCAATACCCGGCCACCATCGAGTCTGACGGCAACGTGATACTTTTGGGCAACGTCGGCACTCAGGGCCAGATCACTTCCGTACAAGTGCTGCGTGACTCGGAATCGCTTGGTCCCGCGGCCGAGGCAGTGGTGCGTCAGTGGCGTTTTGTCCCGGGAAAACATGGCGGAGCGGAAACCGATTCCCCAGCCATCGTGGTGATGATGTTTCGGTATTCCGGTGACGCGCAGAAGCGCTGAGAGGCCGCGGGATGATCCCTTCGGGGGGTCATTCGTGGCGCAGCGCGACCATGGGATCGACGCGCATGGCGCGCCGCGCCGGAATGTAGCAAGCCAGCAGCGCCGCCAAACTCGATGGTGTGGCCGATGGCGTCCTGGTTGGGCCAGCGTTCTCGCGCGAGCGATTCGCTGATCACGGCGACGTGCGGAGAATCCGCGCCGGGAACCTGCGAGCCGCCGCCTGCGTATACTCTATCGGCTGTCGAGAGGTGTGCCCATGCGCTATGCGCTTGCGTTTCTTTCTGCTGTGTTTTTCGTGGCGATTCCCGCTCTCGCCCAGAACAAGATCGAAGTGGACGATCTCGCTCACCATCCCTTCGAAGCTGACTTTCCTTCCGGCGGGCAGCTCAGCCTGCATATTCGTTCCGCGGAGATTCACATCGTCGGCAGCGACGACAACAAGATTGCCGTCCGCATCAGCGGAAGAGAAGGCACCGAGTCGACTGACATGAAGGCGCAGTTCGAGCGCAACGGCAATTCCGGCGAACTGCACGTTTCAGGTGGCCCGAACAACGACTTGACGATCACCGTCCTGGTGCCGAAGAACTCCAATCTCTACGTGCGCGTCCCCGCTGGCGACGTTGAGATCAAGGGCATCAGCGGCGACAAGGACGTCGAGCTGCATGCGGGCGATTTGAAGATTGGCGTCGGCGATGCGGCCGACTACGCTCACGTCGAGGCATCCGTCACCACAGGCGAAATCGATGCCGAGCCGTTCGACGAAAATCGCGGCGGCCTGTTCCGGTCGTTCGAGAAATCCGGCAGCGGCAAGTACAAGCTGGTGGCGCACGTCGGCGCCGGCGACCTAACGCTGAAGTAGCACAAGCGGGCGTGGCGCGCGCGCTCCATTTTCTCGCGGTGATAATTTTCAGCGGCGACGGCGGCGGGCGGCGCAGAAAATATTTGGGCGACGGATAGGGAACAAGCATCTCAATGGGGGCTGTCCTATCCCGGGTATGCTCCGGGTGCGATAGGTAACGTCGATGCGCCGGCGTCGATGTGCAAAACGGTTCCGGTAATCTGCGAAGCATCATCGCTCAACAAGAACACAACGGCTTGAGCCGTGTCGAGTGGTGTCTGGTGGCGGCCCAGCGCCATCTTTTCTCCTTCCTTCCTTAGAGTTTCCTCCTCCCGACCTTGCGCTTTGTGCACCGCAAGCTCACCCTCGGTCAGCACCCAGCCGGGGATAACATAGTTCACTCTGATACGATGCTCCGCAAGGGAGCCGGCCAGGGTTCGCGTCAGCGACAGCAGACCACCTTTGGCTGCCCCGTATGCGACGAGATTTGGCAAGCTCTGGATCCCGCAAATCGATCCCATATTCACAATGCTTCCTCCCGCCTTTCGCATCACAGGCGCGGCGTGTTTGCAGCAATAGAATGCTCCTCGAAGGTTAACTTGTATGACCTCATCCCAAAGCTCGGTCGTCGTCCCTTCCAGCGTGGCTCTTGGAAACCAACCCGCATTGTTGACAAGCCCATCGAGTCTTCCAAAAGATCGTATCGCCTCCTCGACGATCCCCGAAGACTGCTCTTCATTCTTCACATCCACGAGAAAGAAATGCGCCTTCCCCCCAGCAGATCGAATCCTCGCGGCCGCGAGCTCGCCTTTCTTCTCCTGTAGATCCCCCAGCACTACCGCTGCGCCTTCCGCGGCAATTAGGCTCGCACATCCGAAACCGATGCCCTGTGCCGCACCCGTGACGATAATCACTTTTCCGCTAAGTCGATTGCTCATCCTTCGGCTCCGATCGCTTCGATGCATGATGCGCTAACCTACCACGGCCAGTGTCCTGGTATCCTTGCGTGTTTTTTTGGCTTAGAACTTAACTTCGAATAAAGTGTAGAATTCGCCTGGAAAAATCGCCCGATGGCCCTGGTCCAGCGCTCACCCAAACAATTCGACGTCTGCATCATTGGTTCCGGCGCCGGGGGCGGCATGGCCGCCAAGATTCTCACCGAAGGGGGCCTCAATTCCGTTCTCCTCGAAGCCGGTCCGGATCTCCACCCGGAAAAAGATTTCAAGATGCTCATGTGGCCGTACGAACTGCCGCACCGCGGCGCTGGCGTCGGCGGTAAAGCGAGCGAAAATTGGGGTGAATTTCTTGCCCCCAATGGCGCCTGGAGCATCGAGGGGGAGCCCTACACCTCCGCGCCCGGTTCGAATTTCCAGTGGTTCCGCTCCCGCATCGTCGGCGGCCGCACCAATCACTGGGGCCGTATCGCCCTGCGTTTTGCTCCCATCGATTTCAAATCCAATACGCGCGATGGCCTCGGCGACGATTGGCCCATCACCTACGACGATCTCGCGCCTTATTACGACAAGGTCGAATCCTACATCGGCGTCTTCGGCACCAAGGAAAATGTTTCCAGTGCTCCCGATGGGCTTTTCCTCCCGCCACCTAAGCCCCGCTGCACCGAGCTGATGGTCAAGAAAGCTTGCGACAAGCTAAATATCACTTGTATTCCATCGCGTCTCGCCATCCTCACTCGTGCACTCAATGGCCGCTTGCCCTGCCATTATTGCGGCCAGTGCGGCCGCGGCTGCACCACTGCTTCCAATTTTAGTTCGAGCCAGGTCTTGCTCCCTCCCGCGATGCAGACGGGAAGGCTCACCCTCATCACCGGCGCCATGGCCCGCGAAATTCTCATCGACAAAGACGGCAAAGCCACCGGTGTTTCCTACATTGACAAAGCCACGCGCTCCGAAAAACGCGTCGGCGCCCGCGCCATTGTCGTTGCCGCCAGCGCCTGTGAATCTTCTCGCCTTTTGCTCAACTCCAAATCCACCATGTATCCCAACGGCCTCGCCAACTCTTCCGGCGCCGTCGGCAAATATCTGATGGACTCCGTGGGCAGCAGCGGCTATGGCTACATCCCGCGGCTCGAGAAAACTCCGCCGCACAATCACGACGGCACCGGCGGCATGCACATGTACATGCCCTGGTGGAAATTCGATCGCAAGAATGATTTTCCCCGCGGCTATCACATCGAATTTGGCGGCGGCCGCGGGATGCCCGGGATCGGCATGTTCGGCGACTTGAACGACGAGGAGGAGGGTTACGGCCTCCCGCTAAAGCAGCGCGCACGCAAAGCCTACGGCTGTTACATCGGCTTCGCCGGACGCGGCGAAATGATTTCCAATCCCGGCAGCTATTGCGAAATCGATCCCGATGTCGTCGATCGATGGGGCATTCCCGTTCTGCGTTTTCATTTCAAATGGTCCGATTACGAATTGCTTCAGGCCGAGGACATGCAGGAAACTTTCCGCTCCATCGTGGAATCCATGGGCGGCGAATACAAAACCCGCACCTCCATCGATGGCGATTACCCCTTCGGCATCGAAGCGGGCGGGCGAATCATTCACGAAGTCGGCACCGCCCGCATGGGCGCCGATCCAAGAACTTCCGTCCTCAACGGCTTCTGCCAGTCCCACGATGTCAAGAATCTCTTCGTCACGGATGGCGCGTCTTTCGTAACCAACCCCGACAAAAATCCTACTCTCACGATCATGGCTCTCTCCTGGCGAGCCTCCGAATACATCCTCGACGAAGCGCGGAAGGGCAACCTCTGACATGCCGAACGAATCCATTTCGCGCCGCGACATCCTCCGCACCCTCGCCGTCGGTGCCGTCTCCGGCTCCGTCCTTCAGATCATTCCCGCCGAAGCCGCCGCCTACATCCACCAAATGGTTCACAAGGAAAAGTCCTCGAGTCCCGTAGGCAACTACACTCCCAAATATTTCTCTGCCCCGCAGTATGCCGCTCTCCTCGTTCTCTGCGGCATGATCATCCCCAAGGACGAAAAATCCGGCGGCGCCCTCGAAGCCGGCGCTCCGGAATTCATCGATCTCCTCACCAGCGAAAATCCCGAGTACCAATTGAAACTCGGCGGCGGCCTCTTCTGGCTCGACGGTTTCTGTACGGATCGCTACGGCAAGCTTTTTCTCGATTGCGTGCCCGAACAAAAAACAGAAGCCCTCGACCTCATCGCCTTTCGCAAGAACGCGGAGAAAGATGCTTCACTCAGCCAGGGAGTCGCCTTTTTTGCTTTTCTCCGCGACCTCACCTGTGACGGCTATTACACCAGCAAAATCGGCATCGCCGATCTCGGCTACATCGGCAACACCTTCGTCGGTGAATTCCCCGGCTGCCCGCCCATCCCTGGCTAGCCGGGCTCAGTCACAGTTCGCCTAACCCGGTTCCTGCGTTGACACACTGGTGATGGCCGCCTAACATCGCGTGTGCTGGTGCGTCTTATAAATGCAGGAGAGAGCGTTGAGAAAACATCGGAGAAATAGGCTGCCGTTGGTCCTGCTGAGCGTGCTGATACTGGCGCTGGTTGCCACGCAGCTGCTGGTCGTCGGGCACCGGCAGATCGCGCAGGCTGCGACGTCGCGGCCGTTGGCGCAGAGCAGCGACGATCCGCGCCTGGCGAAAGCCTATCGCTTTGACCGCGGCGGCTGGACGTACGTTCACCTCGAAGGCGCCCCGTACGACATCGGCTTTCAGCACGGCTATCTCCTCGCAAGTGAAATCGCCGACGCGTTCGGCGCTGTGAGCCTGGAAATGACGCATTCCACCGGGCGCGATTGGGAATTCTTCCGGCGCGCCGCGCGGGAAATGCTGTGGCATCGCATCGATCCCGAATATCAGGCAGAGCTTCAGGGAATCGTTGCCGGCCTTGACGCAAAAAAAGTGAAGCTCGACCTGGACGACATCGTGGCCATGAACGGCTTCATGGAGCTGCCCGATTACTATGTGCCGTGGCTGAACGCGGTGACGAAGGCCCGGAATGCGCCGAAACTGACCGCGCCGGAAGCGTGCAGCGCATTCGTCGCCACAGGAAGCTGGACCAAAGACGGCCAGATCGTGATGGCGCACAACAACTGGACGAGCTACGTCGACGGCGAGCGCTGGAAAATCGTTTTCGATATCGCTCCGCAGAAGGGCTATCGCATGCTGATGGACGGGTTTCCCGGAGTGATCGTCAGCGACGACGATTTCACGATCAACTCGGCGGGCTTGATGGTCACCGAAACCACCATCACGGATTTCCGCGGCTGGGACCCCACTGGCAAGCCCGAGTTCGTGCGCGCGCGCAAGGCCATGCAGTACGCCGACTCGATCGACGAGTTCGTGAAAATCATGCTCGACGGGAATAATGGCGGCTATGCAAACGACTGGCTGCTCGGCGACCGCAAGACGGGCGAAGTGGCGCGTTTCGAGAACGGCCTGAAGCACACAAAGGTGTGGCGGACGAAAGACGGTTACTTCGTCGGCTCGAATTTCCCGAGCGATCCTGACGTCACGAAGGATGAAACCACTTTCGACGCGACGAATCTGGCCGCTTCCGCGAACGCGCGGCACATCCGCTGGGATCAACTGATGGCCGAAAATAAGGGCAAGATCGACACGACGATGGCCGAAGCTTTCGAGTCCGATCACTACGATTCCTACACCAAGAAAGAGGGCGCGGACCGCCGCACGCTTTGCGGCCATGGTGACGTGGAAACTCCCGGCGACCCCACAAACCAGAAGGAACCCTTCCGGCCGAGCGGCGCCGTGCAAGCAAAAGTGACGGACAGCAACATGACCGCGTCGATGAGTTTCATCGCGCGCATCGGACACCCGTGCGGCACGAATTTCAATGCCGCGAAATTCCTGGAGGAACACCGCGATTATTCCTGGCAGGCGGCCGTCCTGCGCGATATGAACGCCGGACCGTGGACTCAATTCAAGGCGGGTGAACAGGCCGCGAAGTAAGCGGCGAACTTTGGGTTCTGGAATCCCGAAGCGAGCGTCTTTCCTGAATGTGGCCTAGACGTGGATGACGGCTTTGCCGCTGAGGCCCCCGCTGCGAAGCTTTTTGAGCACTTGTCCCGCCTCCTCCAGTTCAACGGTAGTGCGGACGCGCGCCGTGATCGTGCCGTCCACGAGCATGCGCGCAACGTGGTTCAACCCTTGCGGCGAAAACGAGGGATTCAAGTTTGGCCCAACGTTGTGCGCCGTGATTTTGCGCCCAGCGAACCAACCTTCGTCTGCCGCGTGGATCGTCGAAACGAGGCTGCCTCCAGACCTAAGAATCTCAGCGTCGCGCCCGATGGCGTCCTTACCGTTGACGAGATCGAGGACTGCATCGACGCCTTCCGGGTGAGCCGCGTGCAGCGCGTTGATAACATCGACGGCTTTGGTGTCGTAGACTTCTTCGGCGCCAAGGCGGCGAGCTTCGTCGGCGTCGCCGCGAACCGTCGCGATGACATGCGCGCCGCGGGACCGCGCCATCTGCACCGCATAGCCGCCGACCCCGCCTGTGGCGCCCATCACGACCACGCGCTGGTCCTTAGTGACGCCCAGCAGCTCGAGCGACCCGAGGGCAGTTAGTGCCGGGACGGGCAGCGCGGCTGCCTGTTCGTCAGTGACACCGTCGGGGATAGGCGCCAGCGGCTCTGTCTTCACGCCCGGTGCGACTGCGGTGTATTCGGCGTACGAGCCGTGCGTCGGCGCCATGCCAAAGACGCGGTCGCCGACCTGGAGATCGCGCTCTCCCGCTGGAACGCGTTCGACCACACCCGCGAAGTCTTTGCCCACGACAAAAGGATATGGTGAGGTAGCGGTTAGTCTTGCGAGGAGTTTGTAGTCGATTGGATTCACGCCGGCATACGTCACGCGTATCAGGAAGGCGCCGTCCGCGGCAGGGGCCGGCAGGTCGTAGACACCCGGAGCTTCGCCGAAGCTCCGGACGGCGAATGCGCGCACGTCTCCCCCTTGTCTTTCACTAAGCCGCAGTTACTCGTCCTTACTTGCCGGGGCCCGCGACCTGCAGGTTATTGGTCACGCTGAACACGTTCGGCACGCCATTCGCGCGAAGGCCCGCTATATCCTTGTCAGCTTGGCTGTCAACGATACCCTCGAGAGTGACGTGTCCGTTGCTCACGATGATATGAATCTGCGGGATGGCGCCCTCAGCGTATCGCGACAATGCCGGGTAACCGTAAATCGCACGGAATTCCTGGTGACGGATACCGTCGTCGAACGGGGAAAGCGGCAGCACCTGAATCTGGTTGTCGACTTCGGTGACGCCCTCAACACTTTTAACGACGCGCCCCGCGTCATCTTTCAGCGTGGGCCGAACCACTTGTCCGAGCAAGGTCACTTTGGTGCCGTCGACTTTGTATTGGAGGTTGTCGAAGACTGAGAGATACGGGAGCATGACAAGTTCGTGGCGGACTTCCTTGGTTAGGCTGGCTTGTTGCCGCGCCGGGTCCCGTTGCCCCTGTTTCGATGTCGCCGCCAGAATGCTGCTTGCGGAAGCGAAGAACATTATCAGCGTTGCTATACCTGCGAGAAACGAGCGTGAAATGGAACGAGTCGATTGTGACATTGTCAACCGCCTTTCTGCCGCTACCCACACGTACTTGGATGCGGGCAGGCTGTACGAAGTTCCCAAGACCGATACCTTAGGCCCCCAACTTTATTGATGTAGGTCGTTATTCCACAGGAGCGTTCAGCGCTGCCATCACTTCGACGAAACTGTCCGCGGCCAGCACGCGCTCGGTGGCATCGTTTCGCGTGAACAACTCGCCTGCATCGCGCAGCAAGTCGTTTTGGGACTGGTTGTCCTCGGTGAGAATCAAGACTACCAGCCGGGCGGGTTTGCCGTCCCGAGAACCGAAGTCCACACCCGGCGGCGTGGTTTTGCCGATCACCACGATCGGCCCAAGCAGCCCACCCACGCGGGCGTTCGGAACCGCGAGCCCTTCTTGCCAGCCGCTCGGGGATACCTGCTCTCGTTCCCAAACCAGGCGAAAGAATCGCTCCGGCGAATTGCCGACGGCTTCCGCCGCAAACGTGCACATTTGGAGCAGGACATCCCGTTTTGTCGTGCGATCGATATTCGGCAGATACAGCTTGTTCGAAACTATGTCCTTCAGGCGGGTGGTCCGGCGCCTGCGAATCAGAAAATGTATTGCGGGTCCCGAAACCATCGAAGTCAGCAGGGCCATAATGACAAGCGCCACGAACAAGGTCTCCCGAATCAGCGCGTATTGGAGCGCCAGTATCCCGAGAATTATCTCCATCGCGCCGCGCGCGTTCATGGCCAAGCCGATTCCCAATGAGGTGCGCCGGTCGATCCCGCTCAAGCGCGCGCCGCCTCCCGCGCCGAGAAGCTTTCCGAGGCACGCGACCACAATCACGGCCACGGTGATCCCCAGATTGAAATTCGTAACGAAATTCGTCCGCAAGCCGATACTCGCGAAAAAGAACGGGGCAAAGACGTTCGTGACAATTTCGTGGATTTGCTCCTTCGTGCGCGCTCTCAGGTGACTTGACTCCCCGATAGCGATGCCCGCGATAAACGCGCCGAACACGGCGTGGATGCCCGCGTACTCGGCGAACGCCGCGGAAAAGAGAGTCAGAGTAAAGATGAATCCCAAGACGCCGCCGGGCCAGCTTGTGTGGGCCTGAATGCGGGGCAGAAGCTTGTCGATCAACCACCGACCTATCGTGAGAGACAGCACAGCGAAACCGATCACAAGGATGATCGTGCGCTTGACGCCGCCCAGCGTGTGGTCGCCCGCGTTCATCATTCCCAGTATCATGGAAAAGAGAATCCATCCCACGAGGTCGTCAAACATGGCCGACGACATCACCACGGTCCCCATCTCGCTTCGCAGCAGGTTCAAGTCGATCAGGATCTTCGCAATGACGGGCAAGGCCGAAATGGAAAGGGCCGTCCCAACGAACAACGCGAAGATCACGCGGTCGGCGCCCTGTTGCGCTCCAAAGAATCGCGGAAACAATCCCGACGCGCCGAAGCCAAGGGCAAAAGGGACGACGACGCCGCACAGGCTCACGAGCAGAGCGCTCTTGCCCTGACGGAAGATGCTTCGCAAGTCGATTTCAAGGCCGGCTGCGAGCAAGAAGAACACAACGCCCAGGGTCGTAATGCCTTCCATGACGACCGGCATCGCGCCTGTGTTCGGGAAGAGAGCTTGATATATCAGCGGCTTGAAGTGTCCGAGGACGGTGGGACCGAGGAGGATTCCGGCGAAAATCTCGCCCAGAACGGAGGGCTGACCGATCTTCTGCATGAGTTCGCCGGCGATCTTGGCGGTGCCCAGAAGCACCCCAAGTGCCTGGAACATGGTCATGATGTCGTGGGGAGTGAGGTGAGGCATCACCGGCCTTTCGCTCGATTCTTGCGGGCCGGTCGCAAGAGGTTTCGAGTGACGTGTAAAGCGGACACTACTCTACCCCACTTGGTTCCAGCCTGGCAGGGGTGTATCGGATAAGACGCAAAGTGGATTAGCCCTGTGGAAATCGGCCTTGCGTTAATGCTACAAAATTAGTGCGCTTCCCGGGTGTGTCTTCGTGCCAGAAACGTGCTCTGCCAAAGGTTGCAAGGCCGCCGTCCCAGCGGGGCTGGTGGCGGAGCATATGTGTGTCCTTCATTACACACTCTTCGTCGAGCAAGAATGCGCCGAAATGCGCCGCGAATCGAACCTCGGTAACATGAGCCACGACCGGCAGGTGGATTTTATGGACAGGATTGCCTCGCGCGGCGAGAACCTGGTTCGGGTGGCCACCAGCGGTTTCTCGATGACCGATGAGATTAAAGCCCGCATTCTGAGTACTTTGCTGACCCTGATGAATTGCCGTGAGAATATGGACCGCGCGGCCATGCGCCAGTCCGCCTTGCGGCGTTTCGTGGGGTAATCCCTACAAGATATTTTCGGGGTATTCTCGGGCGCTCAGGCGCCGATATAGCGGGCATATAACGAACGTGCCACCGCTGGATCCTTCGTCCCTTTCACAATGGCCCTGCCATCCGCGAAAACCGTCATTTCATAGGGAGGGACCTGGAACCGCAGCAGGAATTCGTTGCTGCGAATCTCGCTACCCGAAGCCGCGCCGAGCTTTTCGCTGAGTTTCGCGAGGTCGAGCTTGCGGTTTCGTTCGTGGATTTGCACCGAATCGCGTCCGCACATCGTGATGTGCGGCTGGACCTCGCCTTCCAGGTATTTGAAGTCGCGGCGGCCGCACGCCCGGCAGGCCGGGTTGCGCGCAACGCGGATCGACTGAAACCGGCCGGCCCAGACGTCGCAAGCGACTAACCGGTGGCTCATCGTTTCGGGTTTCCCCGCGAGAAATTTCATGGCTTCCGCCGCTTCGATGGAAGCAATTGCGCCCACGGCTGCGTTGAGCACGCCCACCGTGTCGCAGGTCGCCTCGGCGCCGGGCGCGGCGGTCTTCTCGTCGCCTTCGAGTAGGCAGGCGAGGCAGGCAGTCTGGCCCGGCCGGATGGTCATCGTCACGCCATAGCTGCCCACAACCGCCGCGTAGATCCACGGAATCCCCAGGAAGATGGCTGCATCGTTCAATAACAGCCGGGTTTCGAAATTGTCGGTGCCGTCGAGAATCAGCGGAAACCCCGAGAGCAGCTCCCTGGCATTTTCGGGAGTAACATCGGAAACAATCCCTTCAACGCACACATCGGAGTTGATGGCGCGAAGGCGCCTTTCGGCGGCGATGGACTTCGGCATGGCTTCGCGCGCGTCCGATTCCTCGAAGAGCGTCTGGCGCTGCAAGTTCGACGGTTCCACGAAATCGCGGTCGATGATCCTTAGCCACCCGATTCCCGCCCGGACAAGGAGATTGGCAACTGCAGTCCCCAGCGCGCCGCAGCCCACCAGGACGGCACTCGACGCGAGAAGCTCCTCCTGGCCTGCCTCGCCGAGACCAGCAAAGAGAATCTGCCGAGAATATTTTTCGCGTTGCCTGGGGTCCATGTCGAAGTTTCCAACTTCGACCAATGATAGCGCCTTTTCGCGCGCTCCAGGCAACGCGCCATGCTAACCTTCCTTCTCACTTCGTTGGCGGATGCGAATTCCTTTCAAAGCAACGCTCAAGAAGGTCCTTCACTCGCGACAGGCCGTGCTGCGAATGCTTAGCGTGATCGTGTGCTGCGGCGCCACGGGGTTCGGCTCGCCCGTGCGAGCGCAGAATGCGCCGGTGGAGGGGCGCACCGTTTCCGAAATCCACGTCGTCGACGACACGGGGCGGGACGTCGCGAACGCCCTTCCGCCATTGGCCCTCCAGGCTGGAAAGCCCTTCGATTTTGTTCTGGAGCGCGAAAGTCTCCGGACGCTCTACCACTCGGGCGACTACTCGGACATTCGCGTTACAGCTACGCTTGAAGCTTCCGGTGTCCGGGTCAATTTCGTGGTGCAACTGAACTATTACAACAATGTGGTCCGCATCGAAGGATTGAAAGAGCCGCCGACGGACTCCGCCGCGCTCGCCGCGATGCGTTTGAATCTGGGAGAGCCGTTTCGCCAGAATGCCCTGGTCGAGGGCATTCAAAGGTTGCAGGACACGCTGCGCACCGACGGATTGTACCTGGCGAACGTCAAGTGGTCGCTTGAACCGCATAGCGACACGCGGCAGATGGATGTCACCGTCACGGTGGATCCCGGGCCCCGCGCGCGGATCGGCGGAATCGCCGTCGACAACCAGACGCCGTATTCCGATCAACAGCTTCTGCATCACTCGAAGATTAAGGCCAAGCAGGAGTTGACATCGGCGCGCTTGTCGCACGGCACGCAAAAGTTGAAGGACTATCTCGTCGGACAGGGCTACCTTGGCGCGACCGTAGTCATTACTCCCGGTTCCTACGACACTCCATCGAACTTCGTGCCGCTCAGCTATTCCGTGGTCGCCGGTCCGCGGGTCAGCGTGGAAATCACGGGAGCTCACCTGAGCAAGGGGCAGCTTCGCAAGCTCGTGCCTATTTATGCCGAGGGTGGAGTGGACGAAGACCTGCTTCAGGAAGGCCGCCGCAATATCCGCGACTACTTTCAGCGCCAGGGCTACTTCAACGCGGACGTGCAGGTGCATTCACGGGAAGCCGGAAACAATTTGCACGTGATCGGGTATGACATTTCGCGCGGCGATCGTTTTCGGCTGGCGGGAGTTCGATTCACCGGCACCAAGTATTTCGGCACGGACCTGCTGACGGGCCGTTTGCAAATTCAGACGGCGTCGTTCGCTTCGAGCGGCCGGTTCAGCCAGCAGCTTCTCCGCGCGGACATCGATTCCATCCGTGCCTTGTATATTTCGAACGGCTTTCGCGACGTGCAGGTAAACGCGCAAACAGACGACAACCACCGCGGCAAGAAGGGCAATCTGTTCATCACGTTCAATACGGTGGAAGGCCCGCAAACTCGCGTGGCTTCGCTGGAAATTGAAGGCAACAAAGCCATTGCCACCGATGCCCTGCTGGCGGTGGTGGGTTCCACCCCGGGCCAACCCTATTCCACGGAAGACGTTGCGAGCGACCGAAACAACATTTTGGCGCTCTATTACGATGACGGCTTCCCGAAAGCGCGGTTCCAGGAAGAAGTTTCGCCCGACGCCGCGTCTGGCAGTCCTTCTCCCGGCAGCGCCCCTACCGGAACCACTCAGCCCGATCGCGTTCGCATCGTCTATCACATCGTCGAAGGCCCAAGAATCGAAGTAGCGAAGGTGCTTCTCACCGGATATCAGTACACGCGGCCAGGCATCATCGCGAGGCAGGTGCAGGTGAAACCCGAAGGCCCGCTGCGCGAGGGAGACGTGGTGGATACGCAGCGGCGCTTATACAACCTCGGCGTCTTTACGCGCGTTCAGATTGCGCCTCAGAATCCCGACGGCACCGATCCCAATAAGGTGGTGGTTGTCGACGCGCAGGAGGGACACAGGTACACCATCGGGTACGGGTTCGGCTTCGAAGTCCAGCGCATCGAAGCCAGTTGCAATACCTCCAGCACGACGACAACGTGCGATCCAAACGCGACCAAAATCGGCTCAAGTCCGCGAGTCATTTTTGAAATCGCGCGTTCGAACATGTTCGGCCGGGCGCAGACGCTTTCCTTCCGGGCGCGCGCCAGCACCCTGGGATATCGGGGGGCGCTGGGGTACACAGCCAACAATTTCCTGGGGAACAGCAATCTGAGCCTGCAGCTCACGGGCTTCGCCGAGAAAACGCAGGACGTTACCACCTTCACATCAACTCGCTATGAAGGCGCGCTGCAGTTCGCCCAGAAGGTGTCGCCGTGGAGCGCGCTCCTGTACCGCTATTTTTACCGGCATGTGACCGCGGCCGATCTTAAAGTGGAGCTGGAGGAAGTCCCGCTCTTGAGCCAGCCGACGCTCGTCTCCGGCTTCGGCATCACATATGCGCGCGATCGCCGCGACAATGCCGCCGACCCCACGCGCGGAACGTTCAACACTGCGGACGTGAGCTTTGCGGCCACCAGCCTGGCCTCCAGCGCGAGTTTCTTTCGCGGCCTCTATCAAAACACATCCTACACAACGTTTGGCCGCGCGTTCGTCTTCGCGCGCTCGGTGCGCTTCGGCGTGGAAGAACCTTTCGGTAACACAATCGAAGGAAACGGACCCTTCAATCCGGCCCAGTGCACCACAACCCAGGTAGCTCCGGACCAGGAAATAATTCCTCTGCCGGAGCGGTTCTTCGCTGGAGGCGGCACGTCGCTTCGAGGCTTTGGCTTGAACGAAGCCGGGCCACGCGATCCGTGCACCGGGTTTCCAGTAGGCGGCCTCGCTCTTCTCGTATTTAACCAGGAGCTGCGCTTTCCGATGAGGCTTCCGTTCATCGGCAATCGCCTGGGCGGGACAATTTTTTATGATGGGGGAAATGTCTACACCGATTTGAACCACATCAATTTCCATTGGAGCCCGCCGTCGGTGACCGAGCTTAATTATTTTTCGCACACCGTCGGCTTTGGCTTCCGGTATCCCACGCCCGTCGGTCCAGTGCGCATCGACCTGGGCTACCAACTGAATCCGGCGCTGTACCAGTTTTATAATCCGACCACGATGCTGCTCCAAAACATCCGGCTGCCCCATTTCGGATTTTCATTCAACATTGGACCGGTCTTCTGATGCTCCGTGTGACTCTCATTTTCGGCGTATTTGCGGCGCTCTTCTCGTCCGGCGCTCGCAGAGCCATCGCGCAAACGCAGCCGCCGCCTGACTCCGCCTCCGCGGGCACAACACGGACAATCGACGGGATTGCCGCGCGCATCGAAGACGACATCATCACGGAAAGCGAAGTGCGCGAACTCGCGGCCTTCCAGGAACTCGTGGACGGCCGCTCGAAATCCCGCGAGGAAATCATTCGCGAGCTGGCCGACCAGTGGATCGTCCGCCAGGAAGCAACAGCGACGAGCTTCGGGCAGCCCTCGCAAGAAGATGTGAATCGCGCCTACGAGCAGCTTGTGAAGCAGTTCCCACCGCCCGAGGAATTCAAGCGGCGTTACGCCGCCCTCGGCTTGAGCGAAGCCGCCATTCGCCAACTGCTTCGGCAGCAACTCTATCTTTCGCGTTTTCTCGATCGCCGTTTCCGACCCGCGGCGCAGGTGGATCACGACCAGATCGAGGCGTACTATGAAAACGAGTTCGCGCCGCAATTGAAAGCCCGCAGCGACGCCGTCCCGCCGCTTGATGACGTCGAAGACACGATTCGAGAAGTCCTGATCCAGCGCGCCATCACCGAACGATCAAAGAAGTGGCTCGATGATACGCGCGACCGCCTCCGGATAGAGATTCTGCCAGAAGGAGCCGCGTCGTGAAAATTCGCTGGAAACATGGAGTGATTTTCACGCTCTTCTTTTTCGCGACGATCGCGTTCGCGATCTATATCGCCTTTGTGATGGGCTTCGTCGAGCCGCTCGTTGAGCGAGCCATCGTCCGCAATATCGAGCAGCAGACCGGCGCGCGAGTGGAGATGAAGAAATTTCGGCTGCATCCTTGGATTTTGCGAGCGGAAATCGACGGTCTCACTCTGCACGGCCTCGAAAGCCCGACCGCGCCGCCGCTTCTCCAAGTGGACAAAATCAACATCGGCATTCGTATCATCTCGTTCTTCGGACGAAAATATGCGCTGGATGAACTGATCGTCCAGCACCCGCAAGTCGCGGTTCAAATTGACGCTGCCGGGCACAGCAACATCCCGAAACCGAAGCGCGCTGGCAACAGCCCGTGGCGGGAAACCCTGTTCAAGTTGGAGGTGGGCCGCTTCGAATTGCACGATGGCAACGCCGATTTCGGCAATCGCCGCGTCCCGCTTTCGATGGCGGCTCGCAATTTTGGGTTCGCTCTTCACTATGCCGCGGCTCCCGCCGGCGCAGACTCTTACGTCGGGAGCTTCAACTTTCATCAGGTTCGCATCGCCGAACGGCACGATCTGCCGTTCGCCTTTGACCTTTCTGGCAAATTCACACTTCACCGCGATTCGTTTGTATTGGACCAGCTCGCTTGCATCTTTCCGCACTCGGAACTCAATCTGCGCGCCGAACTGCCAAGCTTCGCGCGGTCCGACTGGAACCTGCGCTATCGCGGCCGTCTCTCTCTCGAAGACGTGCGCACGATTTTTCGCGCTCCCACCACTCCGGGCGGCGTCGCCGATTTCTCGGGACAGGCGCACTACACCGCAGGCCAATGGACGGCGAGCGGCTACTACGACGGTCATGATATCCGCATGCCTTACCAGTGGTTCCACGCAAGCGGATTGCGGACGTGGGGAGACTACGAAGTCGCTCGGCAAAGGCTCGTGGTAGCGAACCTCAAGGTGAGCGCGTTCGACGGCGGCATCGATGGCCGCCTCGAGATGGACCTCAATGACCTCGCGTTCCGCACGGAAACGAAGCTACGCGGCATGGGTCTGGCGCAAGTTCTGGCGGCCCTGGATAATCCGAGCTTTCCGGTCAACCCGTTGCACTGGGATGGCGCGATCGACATCGATTCCGTGAACACGTGGGACGGGGATTTCAAGCATTTTGAAACGAAGGGCGAGACACGATGGTCGCCTCCCGCAAAGCTGGCTCCGGGGATGATTCCCGCGTCGGCCAGCATTGACTACGACTACTCCAACGACCGGCGCGCGGTGATGATCGAGAACGGCGCCGAAATCTCCATGCCGAAGACTCAATTGTCGTTCTACGGGTCGCTGGGCGCGGCGGATTCCGCGCTCGAACTGAAACTCCGTGCGGACGATCTGCTCGACTGGGACGATTTTATCAATATCTTGCGCGGCAAAGACGAGGCACCGGTAAAGGTGGGCGGCAGAATCGATTGGCGCGGGCGCATCCTGGGTCCTCTGGGCGGCCCCACCTTCGTTGGCCACTCGCAGGCGGCGAATGCGCTTTACGACACTCTTTACTGGGACGCGATCGATGGCGATATGGAGTATTCGCCCGACGACTTCCACCTCACGAATACCAAAGTGCAGCGTGGGCGCACATCGGCGATGATGGATCTCGCGCTTAAACTCGATGGCGACTGGAGTTTCCTGCCGTCAAGCACATGGTCGCTGGAGGCCCGCCTCGACCACGCTCCCACCGACGATCTGCAGAAACTTCTGGAGTTCAGCTATCCGGTGACCGGACTGCTGACCGGCGATTTTCGCGGCAGCGGCACTCGCGCCGCGCCTTTGCTCGACGGCAATTTCGTATTCGAAAACATCGACGCAAAGGGTGTTCATTTCGACAGCCTGAGCGGGCAGATTCACCTGAAACCCGACGAGATGCGTCTTTCGAACGCCGACCTGCGCCGCGACACTGCCCGCATCACAGGCGAAATCGCCTACCATTCTCAAGAGCAGACCGTGGAGTTCAACATAAGCGGCGCGGGTATTGCGCTCGAGAAGATCAGGGCGATACAGACGCCGTCGGTTCCCATCGCCGGCGAGCTCAAATTCGATTTGCGAGGAAGCGGACCGCTCCTGGCGCCCGTCGCTCAGGGCGATTTGCATCTCACCAAGGTCCGCCTCGGCGGCGAGGACGAAAGCAACTTCCACGCCGGGCTTTCCTCGGATGGACAGACAGCGAGCCTTGCAATCACCACGGAACCGGCACAAGGGTCCCAATCGGCTCACGCGAAACTGGCGGGGCAAATCACGCTCGGGCTGGACGGCGATCGGCCCATCGCCGGGAAGCTTACGATCGAACAATTTGATTTAGATCCCCTCATCGTCGCCGGACTTCATCTAAGCCACATCACCAACCACAGCAGCGCCGACGGCTTCTTCACGATTTCCGGCGCGCTTCGCCAACCCGACTCGATCGAGGTGGTAGCGGACATCACGCGAATTGCATTCGACTACGAGCTCGTTCGCCTGACGAACGATCAGGATATCCGCCTCACCTATCATCGCAACGAAGTGCGCGTCGACCAGGCGCATCTCCACGGCCCCGACACTGACTTCAAAATCACCGGGTCGGCGCGGTTCGACCGCGATCGCCCTCTTCGCCTGGCGATCTCCGGCCAACTCGATCTGCGCTTGCTCGCCGGATGGCTTCCTGACTTCGAAACCCACGGAGAGTCAACGGCCGACGTCTCCATCCAGGGCACGATTTCGCGGCCTCGAATCACGGGGCGTGCCAGCGTCAAGGATGCGTCCGTGAGCTATTCGGATTTTCCGGTCGGGTTGAGCAGGGTGAACGGCGACGTCGTTTTTGACGAGAGCCGGCTGCTGTTCGATCACCTCACAGCGCAGGCGGGCGGGGGGCAGATGACGCTGAGCGGCAACGTCGTGTACGGCGAGGGAGAGCTGCGGTACGAAGTGAACGCGTCCACCACGCCTATCCGCGTTCGTTACCCCACGGGAATGAGCTGGCTCATGCAGGGCAACCTTCAATTATCGGGGTCGAGCAGCGCTGCGTTGCTCGCAGGGCGCATTCAGGTGCAGCGCATCCTGTTCGCGCAAGGCGTCGACGTGGCGTCCTTCTTCGCGGCTGCATCGGAGACCACCGCCGGTCCCCCCTCCAGTTCGGCCTTCCTGCGTAATTTTTCTTTCGATATCGATGGTCAAACGACACCCGGTGCGGAGATTCAGTGGACAGGCGCGCACGTGGGAATCGAGGGCGAAGTTCGTCTTCGAGGCACCTGGGATCACCCGATCCTGCTCGGCAACATTCACCTTCTCGGCGGGCAGATGGCGTTTCGCGGAAATACGTTCGATCTCACCCGAGGCGATATCAATTTCTCGAATCCGTTCCGTCTCGATCCCGTGTTGAACGTGGAGGCCTCCTCCGTTATCAGCCAGTATCAAGTGACGATCAATTTCTCCGGCCCGGCTAGCCACCTTTCGCTGACGTATCGGTCCGACCCCCCGCTTCCCGATGGGGATATCATCGCCCTGCTCGCGCTCGGGAGTCCCGGAGAAGAAGCCGGATTGCGTTCATCGACAGCCAGCGGGCAGAACTACGGCGCCACCGCGCTGCTTTCGGAAGCAATTTCCAGCGGCATCGGCGGCAGGATCGAGCATCTGTTTGGCATCAGCCAGTTTCGCGTCGACCCGTTCGTCGCCGGCACCGCCACCGAATCGAACGCCGCCGCGCGCGTCACCATTCAGGAGCAGGTGGCGCGCAACCTGACGATCACGTACTCCACGAACGCCGCGACGACCAACCAGTATCAGTTGATCCAGGTGCAGTACAACATCAGTCGCGAACTCTCCGTCGAGTTCTTGCGCGATATCAACGGGACGTACGGCTTCGACATCAAGTGGGTCAAGCACCTTAAGTAATCGACACGCCGCTTCGTTTCCAGCCGCGCGCCCGCGTTTAGTGAGGCATCAAGAACAGCAAGGCGGGCGAGAGGCGCACGTGCCACGGCATGGGCTGGTCGCGAAATCGCTCCCACTTTTCCTTGAAGACTTCCGCCTGAAGATGGAATTCCGGAGAGTCGCCGGCGGGCGGCCCTTGCAACTTCAAAAATAGCGTGGTGCGGAAGGGCGTTTCGGACGACCGCACGAGCCAGCACGGAAACGTGTTCTCGGTGGATGCTCCTGGAATCGCCGCTTCCTCAAAATCGATATGGTGCGCGCGGATTCCCACGTAAGCCGCGCGGTCGAGCGGATGCGCGACTCGAAGCTGGCATCCCCAGTCGGTCGCCTCTACTGTCGCGCCCTCGGCGTCCGCCGAAATCGCCTTCACTTTCGAGAAATTCTTGCAGCCCGTCAGCCGAGCCACTTCCAGGCTGGGTGGGCGCTGGAAAATCTCTTCCTTCGGCCCGCAGGCGGCGATGCGGCCACGCGAAAGGACGAGCAGTTGATCGCACAATCGGTACGCCTCTTCGATGTTGTGCGTTACGAGGAGTGTTGGCCGCCGGTATTCCGAAAAAGTTTCCTGAAGCTGCGCTTCGATCTGACCCCGCAGGTGCGCGTCGAGAGCCGAGAGCGGTTCATCCAGCAGCAGCGCCCCCGGTTCGATTGCGAGCGCCCGCGCCAGCGCCACCCGCTGCTGCTCGCCGCCTGAAAGCTCGCGCGGATAACGATTCTCGAGGCCAGCAACGTGTGTGCGCCGAACTACCTCAGTGATGCGTTTCTCCCGGTCAACGGACGAGAGATTTCGCACGCCGAACGCAATATTCTGCAAAGCGGTGCGATGAGGGAACAACGCGTAATGCTGAAAGAGCAGGCCCAGGCGCCGCGATCGCGCCGGAACTCGCACTTTTCGCTCAGAATCGAATAGGACGCGATCGTCGAGCACGATCCTGCCGCGATTGGGCCGCTCGAGTCCCGCGATGCACCGCAGTAGCATCGTCTTGCCGGCGCCCGACGGCCCGAGAATGCTCAGCGGGGCGCCTGCTTCGGCACGGAATCGAACATCCAGCGTGAACTCCGGAAGCTCTTTCGCGATTTGAACTTCGAGCGCCACGTCAGCGCCGCACCCAGCGGGCCGGACCGCGCGCGTGAGTCCAATAGTACAGGGCGGCGAGCAGCGAAAGTGAGATCGCCAAATCGACCGCGCACCAGGCCAACGCGTGCCGCACGTCGTCCGCTTCCACAGCGAAATAAATCGCGATGGGAATCGTGGCGGTTTTCCCGGGAATGTTTCCGGCGAGCATCAGGGTCGCGCCAAATTCACCGAGTGCCCGCGCGAAGGAAAGGATCGTTCCCGCGAGAATGCCCGGCCACGCTAGAGGCAGCGCCACTTCGCGGAACACGCGCCATTCCGAGGCGCCGAGCGTCCGTGCAGCCTGAAGAAAATGGGGATCCACTTGCTCGAGCGCCGCGCGCGCCGTTAGATACATCAGCGGAAACGAGACCACGGCCGCGGCAATCACGGTGGCGGGCCAGGAAAAGACCACGGTGTGGCCGAATCGCAGAAGCAATTTGCCGAGCGGACCGTTGCGCCCGAAGAGCAGCAGGAGAAAGAAGCCGACAACCGTCGGCGGCAGAACCAGAGGAAGAAGGAACAGGCCGTCGACGAGCGCCATTGCCGGGCCACCGTGGCGTTCGCGCCAGGCCGCTGCCGCAAGCCCCACAACCATCACGATCAGCGTTGCGGTGACGCTAGTGGCCAGCGAGATCCAGACCGGTGACCAGTCCATGGCCTGAGGATTGTAGGCCGGATCAGGCGCGTCCGAGGAGATTTTCGCAGTGCCAGGGAAAACACCCCCGAGACGCGCCTGTCGTTCGCTTGGCCGCTATTGCTTCGGCTGTTGCGGTTGCGGCTGCAACTGCGGCTTCGGCTGAGGCTGTGGCGGCTGCTGCGCGCCCGGGGCCATCGATGGCTTTTGTGATTCGGGCAGCAGAGGCTTGACCTCGGGATAGTCGCCGGACATCTCTCTCAATATCGAGTAAGCGGCGTTGCGCTCGATGGCCAAGCCTCTCTGCTGCGTTTCCTGCACTACCTGCGGGAGGGCCTTCATCACCCGCTGACCCAGGGGTGATTCGTAGAATTGAATCATTCCTTGCACGTCTTCGAGGGAGAGATGTTCCGCGTAAATGGGGACTTCCGCGTTATCGACTGCTGCTGCCGGAGACTCCGCGCTCAGCTTTTGGTTGAAATCGTCGACGAACTTTTGCAACCGGTCTCCGCTCATGCTCCGGCCCATGGCGGATTTGACCTGAGAGGCCACGTTCTCGGTCATATTTTCGCCCATCTTCGATGAACCGGTAATCTCCATGAAGTGCCTGATTGCCTTTTCCTTTTCTGGATCGACTTTCTCCGCGGCGGCAGCCGGAGCTCCAGCAGGCGGTAGCGGTTTCAGCTCCGACGGCTGCGCGCTCTGTGCCGGAACTCCTGGCTGGTGCGGTGGCGGAGCGGATTGCGCAGGCGCTTGCGCCAGCGTTGAACCGGCCACGAACAATATTGCGCCTATGAGTGCGAGTGGGTGTTTCATGAATTCTCCTTGGGTTGGGGCATCAAATGTGAACTTTCATCTTAGCTAAAACCAGTGTTCCGCGTCACGGATCGATTTTCGAGTCCGGGCTGCGTGAATCGGCCTGCGAGCGCTCCCCTCAGTGGGACGCTCACCCGGGGCGTTTAGGTAGCACGGCAATCCCGCTTGTGATAATTTCAAAAGAGACCGTCGCTCTCGCGATTGAAATTCATTCCTGCCAAGCAGTGAGGTCTGGTAAATGCCTCAAAGGGGCGTTGCTCAGATGAGCAGCAACGGCAGCCGCGGCGCAAGTACCGGCTCAAATTTTGAGGATGCCCGCCGGGAGATGGTTGCCCGGCAAATCCGCGACCGGGGCATCCATTCTCAGCGCGTGCTGGATGCCATGGAGTCCGTTCCCCGCCATCTCTTCGTTCTCCCAGAGCATGTCTTCGCAGCCTATGCCGACGAGCCTCTTCCGATCGGCGAGGGCCAGACAATTTCACAGCCTTTCATGGTGGCGGCGATGGCGGACGCGTTGTCGCTCGAAGGTCACGAGCGCGTGCTCGAAATTGGCGCGGGTTCTGGGTATCAGGCAGCCGTGCTGTCTTTGCTCGCGCGCGAAGTGATCGCCGTAGAGACGCAACCGGCGCTCGCGAGTGCTGCGCGCGAGCGATTGGCTCGCCTGGGCTACGCGAACGTTCGCATCGAAGAAGCCGATGGCTCGCTCGGATGGCCTTCGGCGGCGCCGTACGACGCGATTCTCGTGACGGCCGGCGCCCCTGCCGTTCCGCCGCCACTCGTGGAACAACTTGCCGAAGGCGGACGCCTCGTAATCCCCGTCGGCCGCTCGGAGCATCAGGAACTCCTGCGCATCCTGAAGCGCGACGGCGGCACGAGCCAGGAATCGCTGTACGCCTGCCGTTTTGTGCCGCTGCTCGGGCGGTATGGCTGGCGACAAGACCCTCAGGAAGCATCCGGCGGATGAGCGACCGGGCGCCGGAACTTTCCATCATCATCCCTGCTTACAACGAAGAGAAGCGCCTGCCTCGCGCGCTCGCGCAAATTCGCGACTATTTCGCTCGCGTGCGGCCCGCCGCCGGAGAAATTGAAATCATTGTGGTCGACGACGGCTCAACGGACGGAACGGTAAAAATCGTGGAAGAATGGGCGCCGCAGGAGCCGTTTATTCGCATTGTGCGGAACGGCGAGAATCACGGAAAGGGCTACAGCGTCCGCCACGGAATGCTCGAAGCGCGCGGCCGCGTCGCTTTGTTCACCGACGCGGATCTTTCCTCGCCGATCGAGGAATCGGCCAAACTTCTGGCCGCGATTGCCGCGGGGAACGACGTTGCTATCGGCTCGCGGGCGCTCGACCGCTCGCTAATCGAGATTCACCAGTCGCCTTACCGCGAGCTTGCAGGAATTATTTTCAACGGCTTCGTGCGGCTGTTCACCGGCCTGCCTTTCCACGACACGCAGTGCGGCTTCAAGGCCTTCGTGCGCGAGCCATCCCGCATTGTCTTCGAGCAACAGCGCATCCAGGGCTTCGGCTTCGATCCCGAAGTCCTATTCCTGGCGAAACGCCACGGCTTGCGTACCGCCGAAGTGCCCGTTCGCTGGTCGCACGACACGGCGACGAAGGTCCACGTGGTTCGCGACAGCCTGCGGATGTTCGGCGACCTGGTCTACCTTCGCTGGAACTGGCTGCTGGGCCGTTATCCGAAACAAGGTCGCAAGTGATGCAGCTAGTTCTTCTTTTGGGCGGTCGGCGGCAATAAATCGTTCGCGCGCAGGTACGCCGCGGCCGTGCTGTAGTGATCGGCGAAGTCGTTCGTCAATATGATCATCGTAGCGGCGCGCGTGGCCGTTCGCGTGCCGAACAGCGTCAACTGCTCGCCCAAATTCGAGTCATCCACTTTCGCCAGCGCCTGCGTGCAAAAGTCGAAAGAAGCTTTCAGCGCGCCGACGAGTTTGTCCTTCGGGTCCGTTTCCGCCAGTTTGTCGCTTGTGGGCGCCGCCATGCCTGAAATCTTCGAACACAGAAGGTTATTCGAGTCCGCCATGTGGACCACCAGGTGCCCGAACGTCATTTGCGTCGGCGTGGGATGGAAGCTGTATTTTTCCGCCGGCATTTCGTCCACCGCGGCGACCATGTTTTTCGCCTGGCGATCGAGAATGGATCGCACGGCATCGGAAACAGGGTTCTTGCTCACTTCCGGAGTTTGAGCGAAGGAAACGAAAGGCAGCATCGCAACCGCTGCCAGGACCACCAGTACTTTTCTCATTTTTCTCTCCTTTATGTATGCCCCACTTTCGCCCAGAGCATAGTCCTTGGCCAAGGTGAGCGGCAAGAGAAATGGGTGTTCGACTTTGTATCGTAAAGTACTTGACAGACCGCTCTCGCGATGCTAGTCTGCGTCCATGTCGAGCTACCAATCTCTTCCGCCGCGCCACCGCGATCCGGTGGCGCTGGACGATCGCGCGCGCGACAACCTTCGGTTCATTCGCGAAACCATGGAGCGCGCCGGATCATTCACCGCAGTGCCTGGCTGGGGCGGAGTGGCGATGGGCATCACGGCATTTGGCGCCGCGGCGATAGCGTCGCGCCAGGATTCGCCATTGGCGTGGCTTGTCACCTGGATGATTGAAGCCACGGCGGCAATCGCCATCGCCTCGTGGACCACCTACACCAAGGCTCGCGCTTCCGGCGGCTCGCTTTTTTCCGGCCCCGGCCGGCGGTTTGTGTACAGCTTCGCGCCGCCGATTTTCGTCGGCGCGCTCTTGACGCTTTTCCTCGTCCGCGCCGGGCTCACTGGCACAATCGCGGGGATGTGGCTGCTGCTCTACGGCACGGCGGTCGTCACGGGAGGCGCGTTCTCGATCCGGATCGTTCCCCTGATGGGACTCTGCTTCATGGTTCTCGGCGCGGTGGCGCTTTTTTCGCCCGCGAGCTGGAGTAACGCTCTCTTGGCCGCGGGCTTTGGCGGATTTCACGTTATTTTTGGAGCGGTGATTGCGAGGAAATATGGCGGCTAAATCGAATGCAGCCCGCGACGAGCGGGACGAAAAATCGAAACGGAGCTTCGCGCCGGCACGGCCGGCGGAAAATGCGACGAATCTGGACCGCCTGATTCACGAGCGCACGCGGCTCGCCATCATCAGCGCCCTGGCCGTCAACGAGTCGCTCACGTTCAACGAGCTGAAACAACTCCTCAGCGTCACCGACGGCAATTTGAGCGTCCATGCGCGGAAACTGGAGGACGCGGGCTACATCTCGTGCGCAAAATCTTTCGCCAACCGGTTGCCCAAGACGGAGTACCGTTTGTCGGCCACCGGACGGCGCGCACTGGAGAAATATCTCGATCACATGGAGGCTCTGATTCGCGCCACGCGTGAGCGCTAGCGGCGTTTTCTTCGAGTTTTTGTCGAGCGTTAAAGCAGTCAGGTATTGATTAAACCCAGGTGGTAGCAGCACCAGAAAAGGAATGGTTCGCACTGATACTTTATGAATAAAAGTACTTTAGCAGTTATTCCCGAATCGAAATTGCACGTCGCCATCCTCCTCGATGGCAACGGCCGCTGGGCGGCCTCTCGCGGATTGCCCCGATCGGAAGGTCACCGCGCGGGAGTTGCCGCTGTCCGCCGCATCGTTCGGTCCGCTCCGTCGCTTAGGATCGGTATCCTCACTCTGTATGCGTTCTCCTCGAACAACTGGAACCGCCCTGCGAGCGAAGTGATTTCGCTGCTCAATTTACTCGAGGAGTTCCTGCGGGGTGAAGCGTCCAAGTGTGCGGCGGAAGGTGTCCGCCTGCGCGTTATTGGCCGCCGCGACCGCATTCCTCCCTCCCTCGTTGCCGCGATCGAATCCGCCGAGCGCACGACGGCTTCGGGACGAAAGCTCGATCTTCGCATCGCGCTCGATTATTCCTCGCGCGACTCGATCCTGCGGGCGGCTTGCTGGATGCTTTCGAGCCTTGAAGTCTCCGAGCGCGAATTTGCCCGGCGCCTGGGTGAAGTCACGTACGCAGACGGGCCCGCAGCCGACGTCGATCTCCTGATTCGCACAGGAGGCGAACGCCGCTTGAGCGATTTCATGCTGTGGGAATGCGCGTACGCAGAGCTTTTTTTCACTCCGCGGATGTGGCCCGAGTTCGACGTGGCCGACCTGACCGAGGCCGTGGACGACTTTCTCGGCCGCGAACGCCGTTTCGGCCGCGTGCCCGAAGCCGCCGCCAGTTAGACAAAGGGCGCAGCCGTTCAAGCGCTTCCGCGCGCTCGCGCCATCTCGAACGCCTTCTTGATCACCCGCGTCGCGGTCGGCGTCAGGGAATATCGTTCAAGCTCCCCCTCCATCGACCAGGCCACGTCCACCACATCGCTTCCCGCGCGCGGCTCGCCGCTGACTGCCTCGCACAGATAATCCAGAATCACGAAGTGATATCGCACTTTCCCGGCATCGTCGCGAAAGACGCGCTCGAAAACCTCGATCAAGTCGAGTACACGCACGTCGATTCCACACTCCTCGGCAAGCTCTCGCAGGACGCCCTCCAGCAGCGTTTCGCCCACCTCGAGCGTCCCGCCGGGAATCGACCACTCGCCTTCGAGCGGCGGGTGCCCGCGCTTGATCAAGAGAGCGCGACCGTGCGAAATCACGACGCCCCCGACGCCCACGATCGGGCGTTTCGGGTACTCCCGGGAATCTCGAACATTCGTGTTGTCCTGCGGCGGAAAGTTTGACACGGGCGTTATATAATACGCTTCGCCGTCGTAGAATCGTCCTGGAAGGAGAGAACCCACGTGACCAGATGTCCCGAGTGCGACGCCGAAATCGACCTGGATGAAGATGAAGTCGAGGAAGGCGAAATCTTGACCTGCGCGGAATGCGATTCCGAGCTGGAGGTCACGCAGACTCACCCAGTCCATCTCATCGTTATTTCCGAGGATGAGGACGAAGACGAAGAGGAAGCAGACGGTGAAGAGTCGAGCGTGAAGGAAGAAGACGAGGAAGAAGAAGAGGAAGAAGAAGCCGAATGACTTCTCTTCGAGAGTCCGCCCCCCGGCTTTCCTGTTTTCCCGAAGGACGGCGTTTGGTCGCTCGCGCGACCGATGGCGCGCGGTTTTCGCTGCCTATCCTCATCGCGCTGTTTTTCATTCTTTCGGCCGCCGCGCGCGCGACCCAGGACCAAAAGCAGCCTGAGCTGCGCACCGTACACGGAACCGTCGAAGACAAAGACGAGAATCCCGTGCCTTCGGGCGTGGTTTACCTCAAGAACGTGAAAACCGAGGGAGTGAAGACTTACATCGCCGACGATACCGGCAGCTACCGCTTCAGCGGGCTCGATCCAAACGTGGATTACGAAATCCATGCCGAACACAACGAGATGACTTCTTCCGTCCGCACGATCTCGAGCTACGATTCCCGCCGCGATATCAATCTGACGCTGAAACTCTCCCACAAAAAGAACGAGCCCAAGGCCGGATCTAACTGAGGCGAAATCCAGCAGCAACGGCGGAACGTTCCTCGGCGGCTTTCTATGTCTCTGCGGGAAGCGGAGCAGCTGGGGAACCTTCAGGGGTTTCTTTGCCGCGCTGAAGTTCGACAATCGAGCGGTAGAGACGCGAGCGAACTTCCTGCCGGTCTCGCACGCGGGTAATGTAACGAACGGTCACGTTTACACCGCCGCCCGCTGGTTTCACACTCATCGAAGGCGCGGCTGAGAACTTTCGCTTCGCGTACGCGGGCACTACGCGAGTCCATTCTTCTTCGGCCTGCTGCGCGTTGGGCGCCGTTTCGTCCGCCGCAATTTTCTGAATCGCCTCCGCCGTCGTGTACGGATCGGTGCCGGACGGAACTTGAATCTGCAGCTCGTCCCACAGCCACTGGCCCGACGTGGAAAAATTGAAGTAGTGGCCCTCGATCGCGTAGCTGTTCACGAACGCCACTTTCCGCCCCGTCGGATGCGCCGCGTCGGACCAATTTCCCGTCTCGAGCAGCGTGGTGCGAAACAATCCCACCTTCAGCACTTCCCCGCCGACGCCGTTGATCTCCACCCAATCGCCCGGCGGATTCCGTCTTTCCCCATCAGCACGAACCATCCCACGAATCCGACAATGAAATCCTTCAGCGCCACGGTGATTCCCGCGGTGGCAAGGGCAAGAAACGTGGCGAAGTTGTTCGGCACGCCGAAGACAACCAGCAGGATCAA
Source organism: uncultured Acidobacteriota bacterium (assembly GCA_963737205.1). Taxonomy (GTDB): domain Bacteria; phylum Acidobacteriota; class Terriglobia; order Acidiferrales; family UBA7541; genus Palsa-295. The sequence goes on from CAVTRV010000002.1 coordinate 1,552,243, forward strand.
CGCGACGCCCAGCGCCTGAATCACCACCATCGCCACCGTTCGCATCGTGTGCAGCTCGCGATGCTCGGGCGTCACGTCGGAGAAGAATCGCTGCACCGAAGCATTCGCAACCAGGACGCACACGGCGATCAGCAAAATCCAGAAAACGGAGAGAAGCAGTTCGTGGACGAAGGCCTTTTCGCGCACGTCAACGAACGTGGCCCAATCGCCGTACACACTGGCGAGCTGATGCTCGTCCTGGATGCGCTTGTTGAGCTGGCTAAGGTCCTGCTGCTCGCTTCTCAGGTGCTGCACCAGGGAAAGAGCCGAGGAGGGTTCGACCGCGCCATTGCTGTTGGCTGAAGCCTCCTGATCCGCACCTTGGGCCTGCGGCGTGGTGGCTGCGGCCGCGGGCGCGGCGGCTGCGGCTGCTGGCGCGCCCGCGCGCGAATGGTGGAGAATTCGCTTCTGCGCCTTCTCCGCATCCGTTTCCTTTTGGAGTGTCTCGTGATCGCCGCTCATCTCAGCGGCGCGCGCGAGCGCATTCTGCTGCGCCTGCCGCAGGAGTTGCTCCTTGCTGCGCAGTGAAAACAGAGCCCGTGCTTCCGCCAGGATGCTGGCCGAAGTCGTCATTTCGAGCGACTCGGCTTCGTTGGTTGTCGCGGTGGCAGCGCCGGCCTTGCCGGTGTGCGCCTCGGAAGCGTTGTGCTGATCGAGCTGCTGCTGGATGATGGCTTTTTTGTCGCCGCCGGCGCGGATCAAATCCTGGTGCGCATCGTCAAGCTCTTCCTGATGCAGTAACAATTGCTCCTGCGCGAAGTCAAGTTGCGCCTGAACGTCGTCCTTTTTGGAAGGGCTCGCTTTGGCCAATTGCCGCTGCAAATCGGCGACGCGGTTTTGATCCACGTCCAGAACGACATCAGCGGCCTTGATGCGCGCGGTCAGGTCCCGCGTTTGAGGAGTGAGCGGCGGCGGATTATCAGCGGCGTCGCGCAAAGCCGCGTCGAACGCAACGTCTACGGAGTGGTCGGCGTTGTGCAGCGCCTGTTCCGCGTAGTCGCGTTCCGTGTGCGTCACGGCAAGCTGCGACAATTGCTGCGCCGTGTCCAGCTCGCGCGTATCCACGATTTCAGCCGCCCGCGCCGACGCCGTCCGCAACGTGCGCCAATGCTCGTGGTAATTTCCCCACTTTCGCGTGAGAATCGCCGCCGCCAGCGCAACTACGAGAAGCACGGCTAATCCCGCAAAAATCGCCTTCTCTGTGTTTTTCATAAGTTCGCCCGAGTGGCGATTGTAATACGCCGTTTTCCGCTGTGGACCCGGAAATCGTTCGTTAAGTCTCTAAGCGGCATAATATTCTCCGTGCCGGCTGGTTCGAGAGCAAAATGGTATCAGGTGATGATGTGACGAAGAATCGCCAAACCAAGGATGCGCACTCGAAGGCTTCCGGGAACACGCGGAACGAAATCGTCCCTGCCGAGAGCGTCAAGCATCGCATGGCCGTAGGGAAAGCGCTGCGCGAAAAGGTTCCCCGCAGCGCGCACGCGAACTGGACGCCGCCGAAAAATCGCCCTGATCCGGTGGCTCTGCTGATCGAGTCCGACAAGGGGCGCATCAGAGAACTGTTGCCGATTCGCTACGGGCGCATGCGCCAATCGCCATTCTCCTTCTATCGCGGCGCAGCTGCGTTGATGGCTGCCGACCTTTCGCACACTCCCGTTACGGGGATGCGATTGCAGGCGTGCGGCGACTGCCACCTCGCGAATTTCGGCGGCTTCGGAAGTCCCGAGCGGCGGCTCGTGTTCGACATCAACGACTTCGACGAAACGCTTCCGGCGCCGTGGGAATGGGACGTGAAGCGGCTGGCGACGAGCGTAGTACTCAGCGGCAGAGAGCTGGGTCTTCGTGAGCGGCACTGCAACGATACTGCGCGGGCAACAGTGGAATCTTACCGTGAACACATGCGCGAATACGCCCAAATGCGAGCGCTGGACGTCTGGTACTCACGTTTGGAAGTCGGCAGTCCTGATCAAGAAGGCCAAAACGCGACGTTGCGAAGAAAATGTGGGAGCAGGCGGAAAAGGAAGCACGATTCGAAACAGCCGAGCGCGAGTTTCCCCAGATCGCGGAGACCAAACACGGGCAGGCCAAAATTCTCGACCGGCCCCCGCTCGTTTATCACCCGAGCGGCATGGAGCGCCGGGGCAGATTCATCGAAAACATGTTCCATCGTTACCGGCTCACATTGCCGGAAGAACGCCGCGTCCTTCTGGACCGCTACCAGATCGTGGACATCGCGCGCAAAGTTGTCGGAGTCGGCAGCGTCGGCACCCGCTGCGCCGCCATGCTGTTGATGGCCGAAAAAAACGACCCGCTGTTCTTGCAATTCAAGCAGGCAAGCGCGTCCGTGCTCGAGCCTTACGCAGGCAAGAGCCGCTACGATAACCACGGCCAACGAGTGGTCACAGGGCAGCGAATGCTGCAAACAGCAAGTGACGTTTTCCTTGGCTGGACGCGCGACGACGACGGGAACGACTACTACTTCCGCCAGCTCCGCGACATGAAAATGAAAATTGATCTCGAGAAAATGCCCAAGCCCGACTGGGCCGAGTACGTGGAAATCTGCGGATGGGCCCTGGCGCGAGCGCACGCTCGAACGGGCGACTCGGCGATGATTTCAGGTTATCTGGGAAAGAACGGCAGTTTCGATGTCGCCATTTCGAAATTCGCGGCCGCCTATGCCGATCAGACCGAACTCGATTACGAAGAACTTCTGCGAGCGATTCGCACTGGGAGAATTCACGCTGACCCCGGGACCGCGTGATCTTCGTACGAATCGAACCTCTACAAATCGAGCGGAAAGGGATCCCTGCCGGTGATCAGCCGGGCAGACCGGTCGTAGCGGACATAAAGCCAGCCCCATTGCCAGAGTACGAGGATGCGATTCTGGAACTCGACGATGTTCATCAAGTGGATGAAGATCCAAATGAACCACGCCGGCCAGCCCGTCAGCCGAAACCGGACCAGATCCGCCACGGCCGCGCCGCGTCCGATCACCGCGAGATTGCCTTTATCACTGTAGTGAAACGGCTCGATGCCTTCGTTTTTCAGCCGGCGCTCGATCACATTCGCCACGTAGCGGCCCTGCTGAATCGCCGGCTGCGCCACGCCCGGCAACGGCTTGCCTCCCTGATGGCTGAAATTCGCAAGATCGCCGATCACGAAAATCTCGGGATGGCCGGGCACCGTCATGTCGGGTTGAACGATGATTCGGCCGGCCTTATCGATCGGCGCTCCGGCTTCTTTCGCCAGCGCCCGTCCGAGCGGCGACGCCAGAACGCCGGCGGCCCACAAGATCGTGCGGGTCTCGATTTTTTCCGTGCGGTCTCCGGTGCGAATCGTTACCGATTCGGGCTGAACGTCGACGACGAGAGCGCCCGTGCGAACGGTAACTCCCAGCCGCTCGACCATCTTGCGCGCCGCCTCGGAGAGGCTCGGCGGATAGGTGGGCAAAATGCGTTCCGTGCCTTCCACCAGAATGATTTGAGAGGTGGAAGGATCGATATCGCGAAAATCGTGGCGAACAGTATCGTTGGCGATTTCGCCCAGCGCGCCGGCGAGCTCCACTCCGGTTGGCCCGCCGCCGACAATGACGAACGTCAGCCAGGCCCGGCGCTTTTCCGGATCCGATTCCCTCTCGGCCGCTTCAAACGCGAGCAGAATTCGGCTGCGCATGTCCGTGGCATCTTCCACCGTCTTCAGGCCCGGCGCAGATTTCTCCCATTCGTCGTGGCCGAAATACTGGTGCCTGGAACCGCTGGCGACCACCAGCGTGTCGTAGGGAATCTTGCCGTCTTTCAGAATCACCAATCGATTTTGAGTGTCGATGTCGGTGGCTTCCGCCAGCAGCACCGTCGTGTTGCGCTGCTTTCGCAGTACCTGCCGCAGAGGCGCGGCAATATTAGCCGGAGAGAGCGAGCCGGTAGCCACTTGATATAGCAGCGGCTGAAAAAGGTGATAATTCGCGCGATCGAGCAGCGTCACGTCCACCGGCGCGTTCTTCAAGGAGCGCGCCAATGTGAGCCCGCCAAACCCGCCGCCGATGATTACAACCTCGTGGCTTCCCGCCATTTCTAGTCCCCGCCAACTTTCACATATCGGATGCTGGCGGGTGCGGGAAAGTAGCGGGAAGACGGCCTCAGCGAGAACTCAAATTCGGCTAATTGGCCGCAACGCTCTTCGACTCCGCGCGAGGCTGCATTGAGACAACGACGTATTCTCGCTCTTTTTTGTCGCCTTCCGGATCGCGCAGATAGAGTTTGTCCTTGTGGATGCGAAATTCCACCGATTCGCCCACGGGCAGCAACACTGGATGCTTCTGGTCGTTGGGCCGGATGCGATACACGATCCGGTCCGACTGCAGCACATACTCCTGGCACAAGACTTCCTGAGTCTGCTTGCGCGACGAATCCGTGCCAAGAATCTCTCCCGTCACTGTTTTGCCTGCCTTCTCCGCCATGCCGCAGGTGGATGATTCCATCGACAGCAACGAGGCTTTGTCATAAGACGGCGCATCTTTCGCAAACACAATCGGTGCCGCAAGCAGCGCCAGAGCGACGATCTTCACCGCAATCATAGATTGCTTGCTCATGCCAACACCTCCAAAGATTTTCCTGCCATGACAGAAGGGCTCGCTCGACGCGATTTGATATAGGCCTCGCACGATAATTTCCAGACGCCTTTAAGCTACTCAATTAAAGGGACATACGGACGCTTAGAAGACGTGCCCCTGCGGCCAGCGATCCGGAATCAACACTTATGAAATCCTTATGTCTCGCTTATGCCTTCCTGATGCGGATTGGATACTGTCTCCCAATGGCTCCTGCCCTGTGATGCGCAGCAGAGCTGGTGTGTGCCGGGAGAACGGCTATGGCTTTCCTGATCGCGGTTCCTGTCGTCGCATGCGGCTTCTTCATCTATGTCCTGATCGAATTCTGGCGCGACGAACGCGGTTTAAGGCAAAGGCCTCCCGAAATGCGACCGAAGCAACGTTTCTAGCAACAAACGTGTAGCTGCCACCTCCAAGAGTTCCAGGGTTCACTCACGTCCGGAGGAGCAAACGGGGCGGGGGAGCAGCTCCGAACCCGTTTCGCGGCGTTCGCGGATTGCTCCGGCAAAAGAGGAGACGAGTTCCATGTCAAATTTCGTGTGTCAACGTAAGTGGCAGGTCGCTGTTTGCGGCCTTATTTTCATGTTTGGACAATACCCATGTTTCGCGCAGGACAGCAGCGCATCGGCTGGTCAACAGGCGAGCGCCGCGGATCAGCAAATACCGCCCGCCGTCGCGAAAAAGCTCGAGGAGATGAGCAAGCGCATTGAGCAGCTCGAGGCAGAGTTGAAGGAACACAAGGCGGAGACGGCGCCCACGACGGTGGCAGCTTCGGCAAAAGCCTCCGTGCCAATTACGCCGGCCCCTGCCGCTGCACCTGTTTCCCAGGAAGCGACGGTCGCCGTAAAAACAGAGGCAGCGCCGGCACAGCCAGCTGAAGTGGAGCCTTTCGCCGACGCGGATTGGACCTGGCTAAACGGCAATCCCCGCACGAAAGACATATTTTGGGACTCGAAGTTTTTTACGCCAGAGATCCGAGTGGATACGAACTACGTCTTCGACTTCAACCATCCGGCGGATCATACGATCGGCGGTTCGAGCGAGCTCTTCCGCTCACAGGAAGTCCAACTCGAACAACTCGGTGTCGGCGGCGACTTCCACTATGACAACGTGCGCGCCCGCCTGATGACTCAGTTCGGCATGTATTCTGCGACGACGCCGCGGAATGACCCCAGTCCGGGGCATGGTCAATGGGATCTCGTCTCTGCGTACCGCTACCTATCGGAGGCGTACGGCGGATATCACTTCAACGTGCTGCAAGGGGTTAATGTGGACGCAGGAATCTTCCTGTCGTACATCGGGCTGTTCAGCTACTACAACTTCGACAATTGGGCCTATCAGCCCTCTTACGTTTCTTCCAACACTCCCTGGTTTTTCAACGGCGTGCGCGTGCAGATCTTCCCCACGAAGCATCTGAAGATCGAGCCTTGGTTCATCAATGGCTGGCAATCATACGCCTCGGCCAACCACAGGCCTGGTCTCGGCGGCCAGCTCAAATGGACTCCGAGGAGCTGGATTAACGTTATCTCCAACAATTACGGATTGGGTCAGGACGATCTGTTTGTACCTGGCCGCGAACGCATCCACACCGACAACAGCGTCGAGGTGAAGTATTTCGACAGGCCCGACAACCAGCTCCTCGATAAGATGGCGTTCACGGTGACCGCCGACGCCGGTTGTGAATTCGGCGGCGGGGTGAGCTGTGACGGAGATAAGAAGGGTGGTCCCAAGCAGAGCTTTCTGGGTTACATGGTCTACAATCGCTGGTGGTTCGACCGAGACAAGTTCGGTCTGACGCTCGGCGGTGGCAAGATCAACAATCCGGGGCGCTATCTGGTGCTGCTGCCTCCCATCAACGGAGAAAGCGCCATAACAGCGTCCACGAATTCCCCCTACTTTACGGAGAATCCCGGGGACCCATTCAAAGCATGGGATTCGTCTGTCACGTTTGACTACATGCCGAAGCAATACATCACTTTCCGCTGGGAATATGATTATCGCAGCGCGAATGTGCCTTATTGGTCCGGCCGCGGCGGGATCACGCCTCCTGGTGGGAATACGGGTTTCCCCACACAGTACGCCTGTCTCAACGGCGCCACGTCCGGAGCAACGAGCCTGGCCGGCCCTGGGGGCGCCACCGCAGCCTGCACCGCGATGGGTTCAGGCGTCTGGTTCCCGGACCTTCGCAAAGATGAGTCGTTCATTGACATGTCGATCCTGGTCAAGTTCTGAGTCAGCGTAGGGAGGATCGTCAACTTAGCACCGCACGAAAACGGATTTGCCGGGTGCCCTGATATCATGGCCGCGAGTGTGACCGAAGAAACGGCATCTATCGAGGTGCGCCATGAAGGGAAGTTTCTCAGCGGCAGGCTCGTTCAGGTTCGTGTGTGCTGTGATCGCGATGTGCGCAAGCGCAGGCACCCTGCGCGGACAGGCGAGCGTGTCACCCGGATCTGGCTCGACAGCGGAGAGTCCGCAGGCGATGGAAGAGCGGATTAGCAAACTTGAAAACGAGGTGGCTGAGCTGAAGACGATGGTCGAGCAGCTGCAATCGACTTCGTCCGCGGCCTTGGCTCCTTCCGTGCCCGCGACCTCCACGCCCGCGAGCACAACGACGTCGGATCCGCCGGCGGAAACGAAGATGGCGTCGGAACCAACGCAAGCGCAGCCGATCGCCTTGCAACCTCAGGACAGAGGAAATCTGGATTTCCTTCGCGACACAACCTTTAACGTTGGACTCGACACCTACTACGAATATAACTTCAACAACCCGGTTGGGCGCGTGAACCTGCTTCGTGCATACGATGTCCTGAGCAATGAGTTCAGTCTGAATCAGGCCGATCTGATTGTCGACCATCCGCCTGATCTCACTGAGGGACGCCGGTGGGGTGCACGCCTGGACTTGCAGTTTGGTCAAGCGACGGACACGTTGCAGGGAAATCCTACGAACGAGCCGAGGCCCGACATCTATCGGAACATTTTCCAGGTTTACGGCACGTATATCATTCCCGTCGGGAAAGGCGTGACGGTGGATTTCGGGAAATGGGGCAGCTCTCTTGGAATCGAAGGAAACTACTCGAAGGACCAGATCAATTACTCGAGGGCGTACTGGTTCAATTTCCTTCCCTTTTACCACATGGGATTGCGCGCCAGCATTCCGGTCACCGACAAATTCACCATCAACTATTGGGTTGTGAACGGCACGAACCAGGTGGAAGCGACCAATGGCTTCAAGGATGAACTCTTCGGATTCACGGCCACTCCGCTAAAAACGGTAAGTTGGACTTTCAACTACTACCTGGGACAGGAGCATCCGGATCGAAGTGTCGCGTCGGACTGCCCGATTCCCGTTCAGCCGGGACTTTGCTTTCAGGCTATTCGTCCTGCACCAAACGGAAAGACGAACATCTTCGACAGTTACGCCTCGTGGCAAGCGACGCCGAAACTCACTTTCGCTCTCGAGGGTGATTGGTTTATCGAGCGGTTGTGGGAAAATGCCGCGCCCGGGGAGTCCTCGGCTCCTTCTCACGTCGATGGCGGGGCCGCCTACGCCCGATATCAATTTACGCCCAAGCTTGCCCTGGGCACTCGGGCCGAATATATGTCCGATCGCGGGGGGCTTTTTAGCGGGGTTACGCAGGCTTTGAAAGAGAATACGGTCACTTTCGACTATACAATGGCGCCCGGGTTTCTGATGCGGTATGAGTGGCGGCGCGATTATTCGAATCAGCCGTCGTTCCTCACGGATGTGCAAGGCGTCCTGGCGAAAGAGCAGCAGACTGCGTCGGTGGGAATCATTTGGTGGTGGGGACGGAAGGAAGGCGCGTGGTGAGGTTCGAGTTCTAAGGAGCGATGGCAATGCAGGATATTGTTTTCGTCGTCTGCGCGATTGTCTTCTTTGGTGTGGCGGTTGAGTACGTGTGGGCTTGTGAACGGCTCAAATAGGAGCGAAAAGTGCTAGGTAACGTCCTGCTGCTGGGAATTTGCGTCGCGCTGCTGGCTTACTTGCTGGCGGCGCTGCTTTGGCCGGAGAAATTCTGACATGACGACGAATGGATGGCTTCAGATCGGGCTCTTCCTTTTCGTAATTTTTGCCGTTGCCAAACCTCTCGGGGTTTACATGGCCCGAGTGTTTTCGGGCGAGAAGACCTTTCTCGATCCGGTCGCACGCGGCCCGTCGAGCGGCTGCTCTATCGCTTGACCGGAGTGAATGAGACAAAGGAAATGCCGTGGACCGAATACGCCGTCGCCATGCTGCTCTTCAGCGCTGTTTCGATGATCGTTCTCTATCTGATCGAGCGGCTGCAGCATTTCCTGCCGTGGAATCCGCAGCACCTGGCCGGCGTGCCCACGGACCTCGCGTTCAACACCGCCGCGTCCTTCACGACAAACACAAACTGGCAGGCCTACGTTCCCGAAACCACGATGAGCTACTTCACGCAGATGGCTGGTCTGGCCTTTCACAACTTCGCGTCGGCTGCGGTGGGCATCGCGATGGCGATTGCAGTGATTCGCGGCATCGCCCGGCGCGAGAGGGAAACAATCGGGAATTTCTGGGTCGACTTCACGCGGTGCACGTTGTGGGTCCTACTTCCGATTTGCCTCGTGGTCTCGTTGATATTTGTTTCTCAGGGCGTGACCCAGAATTTCAGGCCGTATGACACGGCAAAGCTGGTGAACCCGCAGACCGTCTCGCAAACAGGAGCGGACGGCAAGACTACGACCCAGACGGTGACAGAGCAGGTGATCGCGCAGGGCCCTGTCGCGTCGCAGGAGGCCATCAAGATTTTCGGCACGAACGGCGGCGGCTTCTTCAACGCGAACAGCGCGCATCCCTTCGAGAATCCCACTCCGTTCACGAATTTTCTCCAGCTCGTGCTCATCTTCGCGATTCCATCCGGGCTGACCTATACCCTCGGCCGGATGACGGGCTCGCAACGCCACGGATGGGCCATCTGGGCCGCGATGGCTGTGCTCTTCCTGACGGGCGTGGCGTGCGCCTACGCCGCGGAAGCGCGCGGTAATCCGCTGCTGCAGGGCATCGATCAGCACGTCAGCGCCACGCAATCGGGCGGAAACATGGAAGGCAAAGAAGTGCGCTTTGGCATCGCGGACTCGGCACTGTACGCCACCGTCACGACGGATGCGAGCTGCGGCGCCGTCAATTCGATGCACGATTCCTACACGCCCCTCGGCGGCATGATCCCGATGATCAACATGATGCTGGGCGAGGTGATTTTCGGCGGGGTGGGGGCGGGACTTTACGGAATTGTCGTGTTCGTCATCCTGGCCGTGTTCATCGCGGGGCTGATGGTGGGACGCACTCCGGAGTATTTGGGAAAGAAAATTGAGGCCTACGACGTGAAGATGGCCATGCTGACCGTGCTGATTTTCTCTCTCGTAATTTTGGTCTTCACGGCGATTGGAGTGGCGACGTCATACGGCAAAGCCGGCATCAGCAACCCGGGGCCGCACGGATTGTCGCAGATTCTGTATGCCTACACGGAAGGCGCGGCGAACAACGGTTCTGCATTCGCAGGCGGCAACTGGAACTCGCTTTGGTACAACACGAGCCTTGGTTTCGACATGCTGCTCGGAAGATTCTTCATGATCATTCCTGTGCTGGCGATCGCGGGCAACCTGGCGCGCAAGAAGATCGTCCCGGAATCGGCGGGCACGTTTCCCGTGACGACGCCGCTCTTCAGCGTGCTCCTGGTGTCCGTGATCCTGATTGTCAGCGCGCTCACTTTCTTCCCTGCGCTGAGCCTCGGCCCGATTCTCGAGCATTTGCTGATGCACGCCGGAAAGGTGTTCTAACTCCATGACGAAACTGGCAGGGGAAGGCGGCAAGTCGTTGTGGAAGTGGGGCATTGTAGCCGTCGCGCTGAAGGATTCGTGCGTAAAGCTCAATCCGCGCACGCTGATGAAAAACCCCGTCATGTTTGTGGTGGAGGTCGGCGCCGTCGTGACCACCGCCGATCTCTTTGTGAATCTCCGTAACCACACCGGCGACATGCGATTTGCCATTCAGGTCACTCTGTGGCTGTGGTTCACGGTCCTCTTCGCGAATTTCGCAGAGGCCATGGCGGAAGGACGCGGAAAAGCGCAGGCGGACACGCTGCGCAAGGCTCGCGCCGAAACCGTGGCGCGGCGGCTCCGAGGCGACGGATGCATTGAAGAAGTCGCGGGCTCGAAACTCCGCGCCGGAGACCTCGTGATGGTCTGCGCCGGTGAGTTTATTCCGGGGGATGGCGAAGTTGCGGAAGGAGTTGCGTCCGTCGATGAATCGGCGATCACCGGAGAATCCGCGCCCGTGATTCGCGAGTCTGGAGGCGACCGTTCGGCCGTAACCGGCGGCACGCGAGTTCTATCCGACGAGATCAAGGTGAGAATCACTTCGAATCCGGGCGAAACCTTCCTCGACCGCATGATCAAGCTCGTGGAAGGAGCCGAGCGCCAGAAAACTCCGAACGAAATCGCGCTCAATATTCTCCTTGCCGGATTGACGATTATCTTTCTCCTTGCCGTCGTTACGCTGCAGCCGATGGCCATCTATTCGGGCTCACCCCAATCCATTTTTGTGCTTGTCTCTCTGCTCGTCTGCTTGATCCCGACCACCATCGGAGGATTGCTCTCCGCGATCGGCATTGCCGGGATGGACCGCGTGGTGCAGCGCAACGTGCTCGCGATGTCAGGCCGTGCTGTGGAAGCCGCCGGCGACGTCGATACGCTCCTGCTCGACAAGACGGGAACGATCACGCTCGGCAACCGGCGCGCGACGGAGTTAATTCCTGCGCCCGGCGTAAAGGAAACAGATCTTGCCGACGCCGCCCAACTCGCATCGCTCTCGGATGAAACACCTGAGGGGCGCTCGATCGTGGTGCTGGCAAAAGAGAAATACGGCCTCCGCGGCCGAGAGCTTTCCGCAGTCGCCGCTACGTTTATTCCATTTTCTGCCACTACGCGGATGTCGGGCGTGGATATCGACGGGCGCGAGATTCGCAAGGGTGCTCCCGACGCGATCATCCAATACGTCGGCAAGCGCGGCAATTGCTCTCCGCGGGAAGTGGACGAGGCCGTCAAGTCGATCGCCAACGCCGGCGGGACACCGCTCCTGGTGGCGGAAGACTGCCGCGTGCTTGGCACCATCTATCTGAAGGACATCGTGAAGGGCGGCATGCGCGAACGGTTCGACCAACTGCGCGCCATGGGAATTCGCACCGTGATGATCACCGGCGACAATCCCTTGACCGCTGCTGCCATCGCGCGCGAGGCCGGCGTCGACGATTTTCTCGCGCAAGCGAAGCCCGAAGACAAACTCGCCCTGATCCGCCGCGAGCAGGCCAAGGGAAAACTCGTCGCCATGACCGGTGACGGAACGAATGACGCCCCGGCTCTTGCGCAGGCCGACGTCGGCTTGGCCATGAACGCCGGTACTCAGGCGGCCAAGGAAGCCGGCAACATGGTGGACCTCGACTCGAACCCCACCAAACTCATCGAGGTAGTGGCCATCGGAAAACAATTGCTAATCACGCGCGGCGCGCTGACCACCTTTTCGGTTGCCAACGACGTGGCCAAGTATTTCGCGATCATTCCTGCCATGTTCGCCGGCGCGTTCCCGCAACTGAACGTTTTGAACATCATGGGCCTGAAAACGCCCCAATCTGCGGTGCTTTCTGCGGTAATTTTCAACGCCCTAATCATTATCGCGCTCGTGCCCCTTGCGCTGCGCGGCGTGCGGTATCGCCCGCTCGGAGCCGAAGCGCTTCTGCGCCGCAACTTGCTCATTTACGGTCTCGGCGGAATCATCATTCCGTTCATCGGAATCAAGCTGATCGACATGCTCATTACGCGCATCGGGCTGGCGTGAGGAAACCATGAAAAAGAACCTGCTCATCTCGATTTGGATGACGCTGGCAACCACCGTGCTTCTCGGCATCGTTTATCCGCTCGTAGTTACCGGCCTGGCGCGGTGGTGGTTCCCGCGACAGGCCAATGGCGAGCTGATTCGTTCGGGCGGCAAGATCGTCGGCTCGCGCCTCATCGGGCAGCCGTTCACGTCGGCCGGTTACTTCCATTCGCGGCCGTCGGCCGCGGGTTCAGCGGGATACGACGCGGGGAATTCCGGCGGCTCGAATCTGGCGCCAACCAACAAAGCCCTGATCGATCGCGTGTCAGCCAGCGTGCAAAGCCTGCAAGCGGAAAATCCCAATCACGCGATTCCCGCCGATCTCGCCACCACGTCCGCCTCGGGCCTCGATCCGCACATCACTCCAGCGGCCGCTGACTTCCAGGTCCCCCGGGTTGCTCGCGAACGCGGAATGAGCGAAGGCGATGTGGCCGCGCTCGTCAAGAAACACACCGAACAGCGCGACCTCGGTGTCTTTGGCGAGCCTCGCGTAAACGTCCTCGAATTAAACTTGGATTTGGATGCCGTTCATCCGCTGCGATGAAGATCGTTGAGGGCGGGCGTTACTTCTCCGAGCGGGCGCTGTGGGCTTTCTCGCGTGGGCGCTCGAAGCGATAGCCCACCCACGGTTCCGTCTTGATGAAGCGAGGATGGTGCGGGTCCGGCTCGATTTTCTTTCGAAGTTGATTGATGAACACCCGCAAATATTCCGTTTCCTCTCCGTAATCCGGGCCCCAAACTGCTTGCAGCAGCCGGCGATGTCCCATCGGTTTTCCCTGGTTCGCCACCAGGTGCCGCAATAGCTCAAATTCCTTCGGCGTGAGCCGAATGGTTTTCCCTTTCACAGTGACGAGCCGATTTTCGAAATCAATCTTTAGATCGTTCGACACAAAGGGCGGCGGCATGTCCACCGGCGAAGCTCGGCGCAGGGCCGCTCGAATGCGAGCCAGCAGCTCCTCGGCGCCGAACGGTTTGACGACGTAATCATCCGCGCCCGCATCCAGCGCTTGCACCTTGTCGCGTTCGGAATTGCGCACCGTCAGCATGATGATGGGGACGTCGCCCGACCGCCGAATTTGAGCGCACGTTTCCAGCCCCGACATTCCCGGCATGTTGACGTCCAGAAGAATCAGATCGATCCGCTCGCCGCGGATTTTTTCCAGAGCCTCCTCGCCGCTTCGCGCTTCAATCACCGGGTAGCCTTGCGACGTCAACATCGTGCTCAGAACGCGGCGAATCTGTGGCTCGTCGTCCACGACGAGAATTGTCCCGGAGGGAATCATCGCGCCACGGGCCGCGTGCCGTCTGCCGGGAGGGTAAATGAAAACACAGATCCGTGGCCGCGCTGGCTGGTCAAACCGATGGTGCCTCCATGCGCTTCCACGATTGCTTTTGCGATCGGAAGCCCCATCCCGGTCCCCTGAACGGTGTAGCGCTGGTCTTTCCCACGATAAAACTTTTCGAAGATCAACCCTTGCTCGGGATCGTCGATTCCGTTGCCGCGGTCGGATACGCTGGTCATCACGAAATCGCCGCTGGGCTCCGCGGTGATCGTGATAGGTTCGTTGCGCGGCGAGTATTGATTGGCGTTCTCAATCAATTGAATCACCACCTCTCGCGCCCGCGCCAAGTCCACACTCACGGGCGGCAGGCCCGGTGAAATGTTGACGTCGATCACCCTGTCACCGAGCGCGGCCTTGCAGTGCACCAGCGCCGCGGAAACCACGTCGCCGATCGGATGCGGTGCGCGCTCGAGTTCCACTTCGCCCGCATCCAGCTGCGCCATTTCCGCGGCTTCGCCCACCAAGCGGTTCAGGCGGTCCGTCTCTTCGTTGATGATCGTCAGAAGTTCGCGCTTCTGCATATCGTCCAGGTTGCGGTTCGAAAGCAGGTTCGTCACCGAAGCCTTGATGGAAGTCAGCGGCGTGCGAAGAGCGTGCGTCACGGAATCCAGCAGCGCGGTTCGAAGCCGTTCGCCCTCGCGGGCGGCTTCCGTCTGGCCCAGCTGCTCGACGGCGCGGGCACGTTCCATGGCGACGGCAATCAGGGTCCCGATTGCCTCCAAGGTTCGCCGCGAAAGAATCGTCCCCGAAATTCCCAGACTGCCGATCGGGCGCATCCCCAGCCGCACAGGAACGAAGCTGACGCTGTTCGCCACATCGATCACCGGTTCTTCCCGCGCGACAACCGCTTTCAGACTCTCGAGGTCGAGATGCGGTACCACTGGGCCCGAGCGGTACACTTTCTGCTTCTCCGCCAGCAGCAGCGCCGCTGCCCCAACTTCGAAGATGTCGACGATCTGCGCCGGGATGCGGTTCAAAAGCTGAATCACGTTGCCGGATTCCAGCAGCCCCTGGCTGAACGAGTAAAGTTTCTCCACGTCGTGACGGCGCGCGGTGGCGTATTCCGCCTGCTGGCGCGCGCGCGTCGAGAGGCGGCTGGCCAGCACGGAAACAACAAGAAAGGCGAACAACGCCACCCATTTCTGCGGGTCGTAAACCTTCCAGTTGCCAATGGGCCGAAGAAAGTAATAATCGAACGCCAGCATGGCCGCGATCGACATGAAAATGGAAACCGCGAGTCCCCAGACCGTGGAAACGGCTAGAATAGCCAGGAGAAACGTGAGCGCCACCGTGGTAGCGTTGACCTGAAGAACTCTGCTATAGAAAAAGGTGATTACGCCGACGATGCCGAAAGCTGCCGCGAAACGTAGAATGTGGATGGGAATGGGTTCACGCACAAACGCATTCTATCTTAGCAAGGCAGACACCGCCAAAAAGAGATAGGCCGATGCCAAAAACGCCCGAAGAGTGGCTGGCAGTCTCGAAGCCGCCCGAAAAAACCAAAGGAATACTTAAGCTCTTCCTCGGCTATGCGCCGGGAGTCGGCAAGACGTACAGCATGCTCAGCGAGGCGATCCGGCGCAGCAAGCGCGGTGAGGATGTGGTGATCGGCATCGTCGAAACACACGGACGAAAGGGAATCGCCGAGCTGGCGGGAGAGCTTCAGGCGGTTCCCCGCCGCAAGATCGATTATAAGGGAACGATTTTCGAGGAAATGGACATCGACGCGATCCTCGCGCGAAAACCGCAAGTGGCTCTGGTGGATGAGTTGGCCCACACGAATATTCCCGGAAGCCGGCACCGCAAGCGCTATGAAGACGTCCTCGAGCTTCTGGACGCGAAGATCGACGTGCTCTCCACCGTGAACATTCAGCATATTGAGAGCATCGCTCCCACGGTCCGCGCTATTACGGGGATCTCGGTGCGCGAAACTGTGCCGGACTGGGTCCTTCAGCTCTCCCAGGAAACCGTCATGGTGGACTTGACGCCCGAAGCGCTGCAAAACCGCATGAAACGCGGCGACGTCTACGGCAAGGAAAAAGTCGAGCAAGCGCTGAAGAATTTCTTCCGCCGCGGAAATCTGATCGCCCTGCGCGAGCTCGCTCTCCGGCAAGTGGCGGAACAGGTCGATCGCAGCCTTTCGTCCTACATGGACGAGAAGGACATCCGCGAGAATTGGGCGGTCCGCGAACGCATCGCCGTGTGCATCAGCTCGAATCCCAGGGCGCAGTATCTGGTGGCCCGCGCCGCGCGCATGGCTCGCAGGCTCGACGCGGAGCTCTACGTCATCCACGTCGACGTCGATCGCGACGGTAGCGAACGCGACCAAAAATCGCTCGCTGCGAATTTGCAGTTCGCCGAAAGCCTGGGAGCAAAGCCCGTGCGCCTGAAAGGTGCCAGCGTCGCTGAAGCCGCCGTGCAATTCGTGCGAGAAAAACATGTTACACAGGTAGTTTTCGGCAGATCGGCAGTCGAAGGCTGGCGCAAGCTTGTCTACATGAACGCCATCAACCGCTTCCTTCGCGACGCCCCCGCGGTAGACGTCCACATCGTCACGCAAGAGCCGGATTAGGACAGCGCCAGGTTCGTTTCGATTGCTCCGGCGATTTTTTCGCATACAGTGAGATCGTATGAGTTACGCTGGCATCATTACGATGGAACCAGGGAAGCGCGGCGGCAGGCCGTGCATTCGCGGCCTGCGCATCACTGTTTATGATGTGCTCCAAAGCCTGGCCAGTGGAATGACTCATGCCGACATTTTGCGCGACTTCCCTTACTTGACTGAGGAAGATATCCGCGCCTGTCTCGCCTTCGCGGCCGATCGCGAGCGCAAACTGGAAATGCTTGACGCGTGAAGCTCCTTCTCGACGAGAATCTCTCCCCACGCCTAGTCGACCTGCTGGCCGATCTCTATCCTGGTTCAGCTCATGTTCACGAATGCGGACTTGGCAGTTCAAGTGATGCTGCGATCTGGGAATACGCGAAAACAAATGGTTTCATCATTGTTTCCAAAGACTCTGATTTTGAAGAGCAGAGTGTCCTCTTTGGTTCTCCCCCGAAGATCATTTGGCTGCGCACAAGCAACTGCACCAGCGCGTACATAGAAAATCTACTGCGAGCCGCATTCCCTGCAGTCACGCAGCTCATCGAGAGTGACGAAGAAACCTGCTTGGTCTTGGGTCAGCTACCAAAGAACAATTGAACGCCTAGGCAGCGACCTAAATCGGCGGGATCTTCGAAGCGTCCCAGCCTCCGCCGATCGCTTTCACGAGCAGGACGCTGGCGCTCATGCGGCGCGACAATATATTCACGGCAGTCACTTGATCGGAGAGCGCGGCCGTTTGCGCCGTGGTGACTTCGAGATAATTCGTGACGCCGCCCTTATACCGCGTAACGGAAAGAGAAAGAGAATGCTCGGCCGCCGCGACGGCGCCATTCTCAGTCTCAGCTTCCCGCTCGAGGATGCGAAGCGCGGACAGATTGTCGTCCACTTCCTGAAAAGCGCCGAGGACGGTCTGGCGGTAGTTGTCCACCGATTGGTCGTAAGCGGCTCGGGCCTCCTCGGAAACGCCGCGCCGCATCCCGCCGTCGAAAAGCACCTCGGCGGCTTGCCCTGCAAGAGACCAGAACCCGCTCGGCCCCTGAAGCAGCGTGCCAATCGCGGCGCTTTCGAAGCCGCCTCCGCCGCCCAAAGTGATCGTCGGAAAATAAGCTGCGCGCGCGACGCCGATATTTGCGTTCGCTTCTTGGACGCGCCTCTCGGCCGCGGCAATGTCGGGCCGTCTCTGGAGCAGTTCCGAAGGCAGGCCGGGTGGAACGGATGGCGGAGGAGCAGCAAGTGGAATCGCGGGCAACGTGAAATTCGCCGGAGGCTGCCCGATCAGAACGGCGATGGCATGCTCAAACTGTGCGCGCTGCACTTCTACATCGATCGATTGCGCGCGCGTAGTCTCGAGTTGAGTCTGGGCCTGAGCCACGTCGACGGCGGAGGCCAGCCCGCCGTTGTAGCGGGTTTGCGTCAGATCGAGCGCCTTCTGGTACGAAACAACGGTCGAGTCGAGAAGTTGTTTCTGCGCGTCCAGTCCTCGCAGCGAAAAATAATCAAGCGCCAACTCAGCCTGCAGCGTTAGACCGACGTTCGCCAGATCAGCCGCAGTGGCCTGCGCCTCCGAGCGGCTCGCTTCGACGGTGCGCCGAACCCGTCCCCAGACATCGGCCTCGTAGCTGACGTCCACCGGCAGCAGGAAATCGTTATAAGTCCGCACTTCGGTGGAGGAGAAAAGAGGTTTGTTGACCGATTGGCCAGTACGCGAAATCGCCAGGCTACCGGTGGCCGTCGGATAGAGACTTGACCTGCTGACGCGTACCGCTGCGCGCGCCTGCAGGAACTGAGCTTGCGCCGCTTTTAACGTTTGGTTCGAGACCGCGATCTGTTCCTCGAGAGAATTGAGTTGGTTGTCTTGGTAGACTTCCCACCACTTTCCTTTGGCGATGGCGTCGCCCGGCTGCGCCGGCGTGAAGTTTGCGCTTTCTTTGTAATTTGCCGGGACGTCGGCGGACGGCCGCACATATTTCGGTCCAAGCGTGCAGCCCGCGAGGAAAAACGCCACAGCCGTGCTCAACCCGAACCCGAGACGAAGCCCCGGACTCTGCGCGAAGCCAAGGCGAACGCGGTTTCGCTCATTTGCTGGCATAGCTGACCCGCCAGAGAGAACCCGAGCCATCGTCCGTCACCATCAACGAGCCGTCCTGCGCGACGGCAACGCCTACGGGACGGCCCCACACTTTGCCGTCGGCTGTGACAAACCCAGTCAGGAAATCCTCGTACTCTCCCGATGCTCGGCCATTGCGCAGCGGAACGAGAATCACCTCGTAACCCGTCCGGACCGAGCGGTTCCAGGAACCATGCTCCGCCGCGAAAATATCGCCCGCATACTCGGCTGGAAACTGGCTTCCTTCATAAAAGGTCAATTCGAGCGAAGCGTTGTGCGGCTCAAGAAGCACATCGGGAACGATGACCTTGTCCTTCAATTCAGGGTGCTTGCCCTTCAGCCGCGGATCTTCGTTTCCGCCCGTGTAGTACCAGGGCCAGCCGTAGAATCCGCCTTCTTGAACGTGCGTGATGTAGTCGGGCGGAAGGTTGTCGCCAATGCGGTCGCGTTCATTCACCGAAGTCCACAGGACGCCCGTCTTCGGATCGATCGCGATTCCCACCGGATTGCGAATCCCCGAGGCGTAGACCCGCAGATTGCTCCCATCCGGGTTCGCCACCAGAATGTTGGCACGATGAAATTCGGTCTTGTCCTCGTCGACGTCGGCAATGTTCGTCCGCGAGCCCACCGACACGAACATCTGCTTGCCGTCGAGAGAGAACGCGATATCGCGGGTCCAGTGACCGCCTCCGCCGACACGTTCGTTTCCGCTTGGAAGGCTCGGAATGATCGTTTCTTGCGGGCCGCGCGCTTTCAGGTCGCCATTTTGGTATGGAAAACGGACCACCGAGCCCGTGTTGCCAATGTAAACGTACTGAGGATTCGGGCCGGGAGGATAAAACGTTATGCCGAAAGGACGGCTAAGACCGGTCGCGAACGTTTCCTTCTTCCCGGCCTTGCCGTCGCTCGTGACGCCGCGAAATACAAGGATAATCCCAGGATCGCTCTCCGCTAGAAACACGTCCCCATTGGGCGCCGTCCGGATCAGCCGAGGATTCTTGAGGTCCCCCGCATAAAGCTCCACTTTGAAACCTGGCAATGCTTGCGGCCATGCGTTCGCAGGCTTAGCCACGACTCTGGGGTCGTTGTCGGAGTCAGGCGTCATGTACGGCTTCGGCAGATCGCCCGCCGTAATTTTGTGGATCGTTCCGGGAGCTTCTCCACGGAAGTCGGTGAACGGGCTGCCGGTATCGGCTGCCGCCGAAATGCCGGTTTTCCCAGCGGCCGAGTTCCGTCGAAGTACGGGGATTAGAACGAACGAAAAAACTACTACAGCCAGTAAGCATCGAGAGAATGATTTCATCTCTGCGTTCCTTTCAAAACGGCCCCTTCAAAACACCCCTTCAGAAAGAGGAGATATGCCGCGATGTCTCGGGGTGAGCCTGCGTCTTCACACCTGCCAAAGAGGAGTTGTATTGCTGCTATTACATGCCCTCTCCCGCAGCGGAGGGCGCCGGAGCGCCTGCCACGCGAATTTTTTCTCCCGAAACCAGCGAATCAGGCGGATTCGAGATCACCGTTGAGTTGTCCGGAAGCCCCGCCACAACTTCCACCTCATTCCCGAAATCGCGGCCAAGGCTTACACTCACCAATTGAGCTTCATCGCCATTCACCACCGTTGCCAACTGCAAACCCTGCGAGCGGAAAATCAGCGCGCTCACCGGCAAAATATATGTCGGTGCGCCGGAAGGTTCCTTGAGATGGACCTCCGTGTAGGCTCCGGGCAACAACGTGCCGGCAGGATTGTCCACGTCGACCTCAACGAGCAGCGTGCGCGTCGCAAGGTCAATCGAATTCGCCGTTCGCACCAACTTCCCGTCGAAATGGCGGCCTGGAAATTCGGCAAGCGTCAAGTCCGCCGTCAGCCCCGGCTTGGCCGACTGCGAATACTGCTGTGGCACGGAAATGTACACGCGCAAAGTGCGTATCGAAGCCATGTGAAACAGCTCCGTCTGAGGAGCGCCGGCGCCTGAATTGATGAGATGTCCGATGTCGGTGTTGCGAGCCGTGATGACTCCGTCGAAGGGCGCGTAGATTTTCTCGAACGACTGCAATTCCTCGAGGCGCCTTACGTTGGATTCGGCCGAAGCGACCGTGGCCTTCTTCGCCTCGTAGTCGCCGTGAGCGTTGTCTACATCCTGCTTGGAAACAGAATCCGTGTTCTTCAGGTCTTCGTAGCGTCTCTCGGTGATCTCCGAAAGGCTGAGGTTGGCCTTCGCGGTATTCAAATCGGCGCGGGCCTGTTCGAGCTGCTGGTCAACCTCAGGCGTCTCGATCTCCGCGAGCAACTGATTTGCTTTCACATGAGCCCCGATGTCCACATACCACTTCTTCAGATACCCGCTGGTGCGCGCATAAATCGGTGCGTCCTCGAACGCCTGCATGTTGCCGGGGAGAACGATTTCCGTTTGAGGCGCGCCGTGTTTAGGATGAATCACGGTGACCGTGGGCACGGCGAGTTCGTAGGTTTCGCCGCGCAGTGCCGCTTTGGCCCTCAGCCGCGGAACAATGCCGCCAATCACGACGGCGGCGATCACCAGCAGCGCTACCAATACCACGAGCCATCCGCGTTTGGCGCGCGGCCGCCCGGTTTGGCCTGACCCCGCCGACGATGGTCCTTCCGTGTTCCCTTCCGTTTGAATCATGAATCCCCTTGCGGGCCTGCCCTATAACTACTAGATGAGCATAGCGTTACTCTGGTTTCAACTACTTGATTCGGAGGCGCCTCTGCTGCCCCAGCCGTGCACTAAACTGAAGAACACAGGGACGAAGAAGAGCGTCGCCACGGTAGCAAAAAGCAGGCCGCCGATCACCGCCCGGCCCAGCGGCGCGTTTTGCTCGCCTCCCTCCCCCAGCCCCAACGACATCGGGAGCATCCCGATGATCATGGCGAGAGCCGTCATCAAAACCGGCCGAAAGCGCGTATAGCCCGCCTCCAGCGCCGCCTCCCATGGCAGTTTTCCTTCTTCCAGCCTTTCCTTCGAGAAACTGATGAGCAGGATGCTATTCGATGTGGCCACACCCATGCACATGATCGCGCCGGTCAAAGCCGGCACACTCACGGTGGTTCCCGTGATGAACAGAAACCAGATGATTCCGGCGATCGCGGCAGGCAACGCCATCAAAATCACGAAGGGATCGAGCCAGGATTGGAAATTTACGACGATCAGCAGGTACACCAGAACGATCGAGAACGCGAGTCCCGACAGCAGCCCGATGAAGGATGCGCTCATCGTCTGGATTTCCCCGCGAACTATGATCTGCGAGCCGCGCGGCAAATACTGGCGCGCGCGATTGATAATCGGCGCGATATCGCGCGCCACGCCGCCAAGGTCTCGGCCTTGCACGGAACCGAATATGTCGATGACGGGCTGCACATTGTAATGGGAAACGAGTCCCATCTCTGCTCCACGGCTGAAGCGCGCAACGTTAGCGAGGATTGCTGAGCTCGGATTCGTTCCCGAAATGGAGATATTTTCCAGGTCCTGGAGTGAATCGCTGCGGTACTGCGGAGTTTGCGCGTCGATGTTGTAGCTCACACCGGTCTTGGGATCGAGCCAGTACGTAGGCTGCGTCTGATAGCTGCCACTCAGCGAGATCAGCAGGTTCTGAGCCACGTTGAATTGCGAAAAACCGACTTGCTGCGCTTTCGTGCGGTCCACGTCGATGTGCAGCTTCGGCTGGTCGAACACTTGCTGAATCCGAAGATCCACCGTTCCGGGAACGAACTTCAACTGATTGAACAGCTGGTCGGCAAACGCCCGGTTCGCGTCCAGATTTCTACCTACGATCTGAATATCGATGGGAGCGGGAAGGCCAAAATCCAGAATTTGACTCACGATGTCGGCCGGAATCGTGTAGAAAGTTACACCCGGGAAATCGCGAGTCAATTTCACGCGCAGGGCGCGAACGTATTCCTCTGTGGGCCGGTGTTTCTTGTTCAGTTCTACCTGAATATCGGCGTCTCCCGTGCCCACTGGCGCCGAATTGGTGTACGACAAGTTGATGCTGCTATAGGGCAGGCCGATATTGTCGATTATGCCCGAGAGCTCGGACGGGGGAATCTCCCTGCGGATGTCGTCTTCGACGCGATCGCAAATTGACGCGGTTTCCTCGATGCGCGTCCCCGTCGCCGCGCGCATGTGGAGCTTGAATTCGCCGCTGTCGACGGTTGGAAAGAAGTCCTGCCCCACGAAAGGCAGCAGGGCAAAGGAAAGAATGCAAGCCGCGAAGAAGCAAACGGTGAAAACTTTCTGATGACGGATGCAGACTCCCAGCAAGCCGTGGTAGCGCTCGCGAAACTTCTCGAATCCCACTTCGAACCGTCCCTGCATTCGGACGAAAGGATTGCGTGATTTCCCGATCAATTCCTTGCGCTCGTCTTCGCTCGTAGCTTTCAGCAGGTAGCGGGCCATCGTCGGCACGAGGGTGCGCGAAAGCAGATACGAAGCGAGCATCGCGAAGCTGACGGCTTCCGCCAGCGGAACGAACAAGTACTTCGCCACACCCGATAGAAAGAACATCGGCACGAACACGATGCAGATCGAAAGCGTGGAAACGAGCGCCGGAACGGCGATCTGCGACGCGCCGTCGAGGATCGCTTGGATGATCTCTTTGCCCTGATCGATGTTGCGATTGATGTTTTCCACTTCCACCGTGGCGTCGTCGACCAGGATTCCCACCGCCAAAGCCAGCCCGCCGAGCGTCATGATGTTGATCGTCTCGCCTAAAGCGCTCATGACGATAATCGACGTAAGCACGGAAAGAGGTATCGAAACGGCGATGATCAGCGTGCTTCGCCAGCTTCCCAGGAAAAGCAGGATCATCAACGCGGTAAGCGCGGCGGCGATGACGCCCTCGCGAATCACGCCGCTGATCGACGCCTTCACGAATAGTGACTGGTCCGCCACCGGCTGGATCTTCAATTGGGGCGGAAGGCCCGCCGCGATCGTCGGTAGAATCGCTTTCACGCCTGAAATGATGTCGAGCGTCGACGCGTTGCCGATTTTCAAAATCACCATCAACGCGGACCGCTGGCCGTTCGTGCGGACAATGTTGGTCTGGGGCGGATAGCCGTCGCGCACATTCGCTACATCCCTGATGTAGATCGTCGAGTCCCCGATCGTCTTAATCGGCAAATCGTTGAGCTCTTGAATGGTTTGGGGAGCGCCATTCATGTCCACTTGGTATTCGTAGCTTCCAATTTTGGCGGTCCCGGCGGGGAGAATCAGATTCTGAACGTTGATGGCATTGACGACGTCGACGGCGGACAAACCCTTCGACTGCAATTCCGACGGGTTCAGGTCGACCTCCACCTGACGCTGCTTCCCACCGTACGGATAGGGGATCGCGATGCCCGGCACGGTCACCAGACCCGTCCGCAGGAAGTTCAAACCCAGGTCGCCGAGCTGCTGCTCGCTCAGCCCTTGGCCGGAAAGCGCAAGTTGCAGGATAGGGACCGACGATGCGTTGTATTGAATGACCAGCGGAGGCTGCGTGCCGGGTGGCAACGAGCGGACTGCCGTTTGAGAGGTCGCGGTGATCTGTGCCACGGCATTCCCAATATTGACGCCGGGATGGAAAAAAACCTTGACGATGGCTCGTCCGTTCCAGGATTGCGATTCCACATGTTCGATGTCGTTGACGGTGGTGGTAAGGAATCGCTCGTAATTGAAAACAATCCGGTTCGACATGTCCTCTGGCGAAAAACCGTTGAAAGTCCAGAGAACGCTGACCACCGGGATATCGATATTCGGGAATATGTCAGTGGGCGTGCGAACGATCGCGACGGTTCCGAGGATCAGCAATAGAATCGACGCGACGATGAAGGTATAAGGCCGCCGTAGGGCAAGTCGTACAATCCACATTTATCGTGCCATTCTCCAAATCACGTGAAGAATCCTGTAGCAGGACCGCAGACCTTCGAAACTACGTTAGACGCTATTATCGCGCTTCGGTTTCCGATTTCTGCGAAAGGGAACCATCTACTACTTGGAGCTCCCGCCACCACATTGTCATCCCGAATCCCCGCGATTTCTGCGGGGTGAGGGATCTGCTTTTTGCTTTTTGCTTTTTGCTTTTCGCTTTTCCCTTTTCTTTTTTTCCCTTTTCGCTTTTTCGCTCTTGAACTATCGCCGCCGAAGATGCTTTTCAGAAGTGGAAAAACCCTCCTGGGCTATTTCGAGGGTTTGACACGTTGCCGTGAGCCCGTGCCGCTCGAAGCGGCTCGCGATTTCCTTGCCGATCGCGTCGAAACGGTCTGTCGCCAGCGCGATCACGCTCGGCCCCGCGCCGCTAAGCGCAATTCCCATGAGCCCCGGCATTTTCGGCATCGCCAGGATCTCTCCGAGGCCCGGGATCAGCGCCTGCCTGTATGTTTGGTGCAGTCGATCGTGTAAAGCATCCCAGATCAGATCGTAACGGCGCTCCTCGAGGGCCGCCACCAGCAGCGCCGAACGCTGCAAATTGTGCACCGCGTCCGTGCGCTCCACCATCTTCGGCAGCACGGCGCGTGACTTCTTCGTCGCAAGCTCGAAAAGCGGAGTGACGGCCACCGCTCGGATCATTTTTGGCCAGCGCTTCTGCACACCAATGATACTGCCGTCGTCCCGCGTGAAAGTGACCACAAGTCCGCCCAGAAGCGACGCCGCCACGTTATCCGTGTGGCCTTCCACCTCTCCGGCATATTGCAGGGCAACCTCTTTCGGAACTGGCCGGCGCGCAACCGAGAATCCCAGCACCACGCCCGCTACCGTTGCCGCAGCGCTGCTCCCAAGCCCGCTCGCCATCGGAATATCGTTCTGCACGGCCAGCCGGACGGGAGGAAGATGGAAACCTTGGCGATCGGCTGTGTGGCGCATCGCGCGAGAAATCAAATTCTCTTCGGGAGCGCTCGGTAGCGCCGAACTTCCGCGAACCCCTCGGCTCCGCACCACCACTCGCGCGCCCGGTTTCGATAGCACCGTCGCGCGGACGTTGAGGTAAAGCTCCAGCGCCAATCCAAGACAATCGAATCCCGCGCCCAGATTGGCCGTAGAAGCTGGCACGCGCACGTCAATGGAAAATTCCGGCGAGACTTCGCGCGCAGGCGTCATGAACGAAAGCTCAAGTGCGGGGTCTCAGAAGGTCAAGAATGGCCGCTTTGTTCGCGGCAACTCGCTTCGGCGTATTTCGGAAAGCGCCGGTGATGGTTTGCGCCGTACCCGTCCCGCCGGCGTCGCCGCCGAGCGACAGCGTTCCCCGGTGATAGTTGCTCACGTAATCAGGATCCTTCAAGACGTGACCCGTCAGCACGGCAACTACCGATTCCGCGGGACGCATATGTCCGCC
This sequence comes from uncultured Acidobacteriota bacterium, assembly GCA_963737205.1. Taxonomy (GTDB): domain Bacteria; phylum Acidobacteriota; class Terriglobia; order Acidiferrales; family UBA7541; genus Palsa-295. The sequence continues at coordinate 1,578,184 of CAVTRV010000002.1, forward strand.
GGCAACAAGTTTCCGGATGCCTGCCACCGTCGTCGCCGAAGCAGGCTCGCAACCGATTCCATCGCGCCCGATCATCGCTTTCGCGTCCGCAATCTCCTGCTCGCTCACCGCGATTACGCGCCCGCCCGAGCGCAGAACTTCGCGCAAGCTTTTCTTCCACGAAACAGGCGCGCCAATCTTGATCGCCGTCGCAAGCGTGCTCGGGTGAGGTTCGGTGACCATATCATCGGGGAGATTTTCATGGCCCGCCAAGTGGCGCGCTTCCATCTCCGCAAACAAACGCGCGAACGGAGCTGCTCCTTCCGCTTGAATCACGCTGAGTTTGGGAATGCGGTCGATCAAGCCCAGCGCCAGCAACTCGCCGAATCCCTTGCCCAGCGCGGTGCTGTTACCTAGATTCCCTCCCGGCACCACCACGTGGTCCGGAACGCGCCAGCGGAGCTGCTCCATCAGCTCAAACGCCACCGTCTTCTGCCCCTCGATGCGAAATGGGTTGATCGAATTCGCGACGTAAATCGAAGGGTCGTCGCCAATTTCCTGAATCAGGCGCATGCAGTCATCGAAGTTGCCGTCGATCTCGCAAACCACCGCGCCATAGTCCATGCTCTGCGCGAGCTTTGCGGCGGTGATCTGCCCGCGCGGCACAAGGATCGCGCATTGCAATCCTGCTCGCGCAGAGTAAGCGGCCAGGCTCGCGGCCGTGTTGCCGGTGCTCGCGCAAACGGCTGTCCGCGCGCCCAGCAAAACAGCCTGCGTTACCGCCACCGTCATTCCCGTGTCTTTGAACGAGCCTGTCGGATTGCAGCCTTGGTGTTTCAACTGCAACCACTCCAGCCCCGCGTATTCGGCGCAGCGAGGCGCGTCGTAAAGCGGCGTATTCCCCTCGAAAAGTGTGACGATTGGCGCGCCTTCATCGAACGGAAGCAATTCGCGAAATCGCCACACGCCGCTGCGGTCCTGCGGGCTGTAGGAAACGGCGCGCGATTTCCACAGATTACGTAGGCTCGTGACATCGGCCGCGCCCAAGCGAACCTCGATCTCGAGCGGCCCGCCACACCGCGGACACACGTAGATTCGTTCCGCAAGGCCGTACGTTCCGCCGCACGACGTCGCGATGCAGCGCTGCATGGCGCGCCCACTAATCTTCTCCGGCGGGTTCGCAACCTTTTGTGTCATTTGAATCGGCTCTGTTGACTTCCTGCTATCTGCCGTTCCACGCCACGTTGTCATCCCGAATCCCCGCGATTTCTGCGGGGTGAGGGATCTGCTTTTCGTTCCCGGAGGCCGCTGACCTAAGATCTCAAGAAAGCCACTTGAATTCAGGAGCGGCTCACTGAGAGTTCCGGCGCAACGGGGGCCGCGAGAGCGAACTCTTGATGCAGGGCGGCAAGCGCCGCCTTCATGTGCCGTTCTTCCACGACGAACGAAATGTTGCACTCCGACGAGCCCTGCGCGATTGCAATGATGTTTACGCCCTCGCGGCCCAGCGCGCTGAACGTTCGTCCCGCCACGCCCGGCGTGCCGTGCATCTTCTCGCCGACCACGGCCACCACGGCGATGTTCGGGTCCACGGTAATGTGCTCCACTTTTTCGTGCGCCACGTCCTGGACGAATTCGCTGCGCAACGCTTCCTCGGTGCGTTTTGCGTCCGAGGAGGCCACGATAAAGCAAATATCATTCTGCGAAGAAGATTGCGAAATCAACAAAACGTTCGCGCGCGCCTTCGACGTCGTCGAAAAAGTCCGCCCCACCACATCCGGCACTCCCACGATCCCTGGTCCCCCAACGGTAATCAGCGTGACATCTTTCACCGCCGTAAGCGCCTTGACGCCGCCTCCATTGCTTCGTCCTTGCGGCGTGATTTTGGTGCCGGTTCGCTCAGGCTCGAAGCTGTTTCGGATCCAGACGGGAATCCCCGCGCGCATCACGGCGCGAAGCGTTTTGGGGTGCAACACTTTGGCGCCGAAGTATGCCAGCTCCGCAGCTTCGCGATACGAGATATCCGGAATCGTGCGCGCGTCGGGCACTAGACGCGGATCCGCCGTCAGCACGCCGTCTACATCCGTCCAGATAATGATTTCATCCGCATCCAGCGCCGCGCCCAGAATCGTCGCCGAATAGTCGGAGCCGCCGCGGCCCAGCGTGGTGAGCACGCCCTGCTGCGTGGCGCCGATGAATCCGGTCACCACCGGAACGATTCCCTCTTCGAGCATCGGGGTCAAACGCGACTCAGACCGCTCGCGTGTCAGGTCCATCAGCGGCTCGGCGCCGCCGTGATACGCGTCAGTGACGATCAATTCCGTCGCGTCCACCGCCTCGCTCGGCAGCCCCAACTCCGAGATCGCCCCGGCAACCAGCGGCGCAGACAGCCGTTCGCCCAGGCTCGAAATCGCGTCCAGCGTTCGCGGAGTCAGCTCGCGCAGTAGCGCGGTGCCTTCGCAAAGCCGGAAGCCTTCACTGAAGATCTTTTTCATCGTTGCGGCAACGTCCGTGCGCCTCTCGCTTGAGCGAATCAACGTCGACAGCGCCGCCTCATGCTGGTCGTGCAAAACCTCGAATATCTCCACTACGTGGCCGCGCTCGTCCGCTTCGCACCGGGTGGCCGCGTCGATCAGGCGGTTCGTCACCCCGCTCATAGCGGAAACAACGGCGACCACCGAACTGTCTCGCGACGCGTCGCGCACAATCTGCGCTACTCGCGCGATGCACGAGCCGTCACCGACGGAAGTGCCGCCAAACTTCATCACTCGCAATGGTTTTTTCATTCGGATACGCCAACTTCAGGAGCAAACCGCGCCTGGAAAACTATACACCACGGCGGCTAACGCGGCGAACCCAGTAAACAGGCCTGTGCTATCGCTTCTCTGATGTAACCAATCGGAAATTGTATGGGGAAAACCGAAGAACGCGCGGGGCGCCGCGCACCCAGCGTCTATTGTTTCGCCACCCAGGCTGCGATCTTTTCCAGGGCTATCGGAGAAATTGTCTCCTCGATTTGGGCATATTCCGCTGGCGAGCCGGTCTTCGCGGTTTGAAACAAGTGATTGAGGCCCGGCAACTCGTCGATTTCGAATTTCTGGTTCCCGGCGTCTTCGAGCGCTTTTCGAATCGCGGGAATGTTCTGCTCGGGGGGAACTTGCAGATCCTTCGACCCCACTATCGCCAGCACGGGACATTTCACTTTCCGCAGCGTGGCCGCCGGATCATACGAAATGAAATAGCGGAACCAGGGCGAACTCGTGCTCTTGATTGCCGCGCCGATCTGCGCCTCGGGCACCTGCCCCGTCAATTGCTCTCGCAGCTTTTTTTCGAGGGCCGCGCTGTCGGTTTCATCTTTCACCAGAGACAGGATGATGCGCTCCTCGCCTGCCGCTTTCTCGGCGGTCTCGGGGGTTTGACCGTTCGCTTCCGAGATCAGCAGCGTTTGCTCCACAAGAAGTTCGTCTCCGGGAACACCCGGCCCCGCCATCATCACGATAAAGGCGACGCTCGAATTTCGCGCTGCAATCAACGGCGCGATCATTCCGCCTTCACTGTGGCCGACGAGCCCGATCTTGTGCCGGTCGATTTCAGCCCGCGTCTCGAGGTATGCCAGTCCCGCTTCCGCATCGTCCGCAAAATCCGCCGTCGTGGCCGTCGCGTAGGTGCCTCCGGATTCCCCCACGCCACGCTTATCGTACCGAAGCACCGCAATGCCTCTTCGCGTCAGGTAGTCGGAAAGAACCAGGAACGGGCGATGGCCCATCAACGCCTCGTCGCGATCGTGCGCGCCGGAGCCTGCCACTAAGACCACAGCGGGAAACGGGCCTTTGCCCCGTGGAATCGTCAGCGTGCCCGCCAGCTTTATGCTGGCTGCCGAATTCTCAAAGCTGACTTCCTCCTCGCGATAAGGATAGGGCTTCGCGGGATTCTGAGGCCGCGGAACCTCGAGCTCGGCCGAATCCTTCACGCGCTTCAATTGCAGCGGCAAGCTGTTCCCCGACTGCGACCACGTGCCACTAATGCTCTCGCGATCTTTGTCGATCGTGCCTTCAAACACGCCCACGCCGGGAATCTGTTTCAACTCCAGTTTCAGCGATGACCCGTCGCGGGTCACCTTCGTCACCGGCAAACCTTTCATGTTCTGGTCAAGGCTGTCCATCGTGGCCGTCAGGCCATCTGCAGTGTTCACAAAGTGAAAAACGATGCGCAGCTTCGCCGTGCCGGCATCGAGGGTCCCCATCCATGCTCCGTCGATGTCTGACGGCTTCGCCGGCGCGTGCTCCGTTTTCGCGGCAGTCGTCGTTCGTTTGAAATCGAGAGGCAGCGATTGGCCCTGCGTCCAGGTGCCGCTGATCTCCGTCGCGTCGGTGTTCACCGTTCCCTCGTAGGAACCGTGTATCGAATCCATGGTCAACTTCAGCTTCGATTCCTTCAGCGAAATCGATGTAACCGGAATTCCGTTTGCCCCTTGATCGACGCTGTCGAGCGTGCCCTTCCAACTTCCGTCGTCTGCTTTCGTGACGTGCAAAACCAGGCGGAGTTCTGCCCCTGCCGGCTTGAGGGTTCCCTGCCAATCGCCCGCAAGGTTCTGCGCGCTCGCGACGCCCGCTGCCCCAAGACCCAAAGTCAGGACGAGCAATAATCTCTTCATCGGCCGAAGGCCTCCCCCGCGCGCCAGGATTCGAACGGACAAACCTGGCACCTCAATCAGTACGTCACTGTTAGACGGAATTTCAAGGGAAAAAGGAAGCGGTCGGCATCAAAGGCAACCGGCTAAAACGCCGACCGAAAACTGCGCAGGACTCGGCTGCTATTTCGCTGTCAGTGCCGGAACCAGCGCCGCGCCTTGCGGAGTGCCCAGGCCCGTCACGTAGTCATATCCCGGCAGCGCATCGCAGATTTCGCCGCACTTGCCGTTCGTGCCGGCCGTCACCGCATGGAAGCTCGTTCCGATGCTGGCCTTCGCGACCGAATAAAGAGTCGTGTTCGTGCTCGCGAGGTTTGCCTTGCGCAGTGCCGCGCGCGACGAATTCACAATTGCAAGCAGGGCCGCCCATTGCGGCGTCGCAGCGCTCGTTCCGCCCACCTGGAACCATCCCGCCACGCCACTGATTCCAACGGAATCGTACATCGCGTAGCCCGTGCCAGGATTCGCATTGTACGAAACGTCCGGAGCGCCGCGGCGCCCTTTGGAATTGTCCGGTATCCCGAATTGCGCCTGATAGAGCGGCTCGTGCTCCACCGCGCTGATTCCGCCGCCGCTCCCGCTCCATGCCGTCTCGCTGAGGTAGTTCCCGTTCGCGTCCAGGACCAACGACGTCCCGCCCACTCCAATGACGTAAGGAGATGCGGCCGGATACGCGACGCCCGTCCCTCCATCGCCGGAGGCGGCGACGAAGCTAGTGGTGTTTGACGCGAAGTAATTGTCCAGGCTCGTCTCGCTCGAGAACTCGCCCACGGTCCAGCTCATCGAAACCACCGATACACCGTTGCTAATCGCCGTCCGCACGCCGGCGAGCAAATCGCCCAAGCTGTTTGACGGCGCTTCCACCAGAACAATCGTTGCCTTCGGAGCGATCGCGTGCGCCCACTCCACATCCAGTGATATTTCAATCGCCCAATTCGCGTTGGCCGCCGGCTGCCGCCCATTCGAATACACTTTGCGGAAGCACCCGTTGCTCGTGGTGCACGCCGGCAAACCGAACTGCGCGCTGAAAACGCCAAGGTCGGATTCGATTTTCGCGTCGTCGTACGCATCCACGATTCCGATTATCTGCCCTTGTCCCTGATTCGTGACTTGGTCGAAACCGTACGCATGACGCACCTGCGCCGGCTTGAACGCGGAGCTCGGGGGCGTAGGAAGAGTCGTATCGGTGCTCCCGGTCGGCTGCAGCACATAATGAGTGCGCATGAACGTAATCGGCCTCTCGCCGTTCGGGTCAACATGCGGAAGCATCGTCAAAACATGTTGCTGCGCGTACAGCGGCTGGCAGAAAATCAGTAAGAGAATCGCCAACCAGAATCCGCGTCCCGAATTATTTCTATCAGTGCTCATTTTGAAGTTGGTTTCGAAGTTCATCTCGAAGCCCTCAGTTTTTGTGAACCACATCCCCTGAATCTCGTTCCCACCTCACGAGAGTACCGTCCGCTGCAGTCCCCTAGATATGGCCCATAGGTCTAAGCGCCTGGTACGACTCATTGCTTCGGTGTAGTACGAAAGAGTCCCGGGAGAAGGTGTTTCACCCCGAGACAGCCCGGAAATTGGTACAGGCACCTATATATGAGATAACAGTAGGCTTAGTGTTGTTTAGGAAGGGTCAAAATTTACTGTACCACTCGTACTATGAGGATGAGCGCTCGACAATTTCCGCAGCTCGTCGTCCGCGGCCTTATGTCTTGTCCGTCGTTCCTGCGGCGGAAACGGCGTGAACGTCACTCATCGCATGGGCAGCTTTACGCGCCACTAGGCTGTAACCCTTCGCCTTGGCGTCCGCTTCGATCGAGGCCAAGTCCGCATTTCCCTTCGTCATCTCGCCCGCCTTTATTTCGCTTTCTGCCAGCGCCAGACGAGCTTCCAGCTCCACGCCCTGGTAATGCATCCCACGCGCTTTCGTGATCACTCCCGCTAACTCTCGACGCGTCGCGCTTCCGCCCGAGGAGTGGCCGCTGCCCTCTTCGGCGTTCTTCAGGCTGGCCGCAGTGATGGCGGTCCGCCAGCGGACAAGAACACTCTCGCTCTTGGCCGAGAGCGCCCGCGCGTGTTGCATTGCATCGGCCTCTTCCGCTGCGTGACCCTCCGCCAGAAGCGCTCGCGCGAGCATGCACCAAGCCTGAGTTTCGTCGTCGCGGGCCTTTTGTTTCTGAAAAACATCCAGGGCCTGGCGGATCAGCGCTTCCTGTTCAACGGGAGAGCGCCCCTCCTCCAGCGATACCTCCGCGAGCCCCAATTGAGTCTGCGCGATGCTTAGTTTGTCGCCCGCCGCGCTACGAATCACCAATGCCTGTTCGTACATCTTGCGCGCGCCTGAAAAGTCGGCCTCCTCCAGCAGCAGACTCCCTAATCTCCACATGGCAGAAGCCGAAGAATCTTGATCGCCGTTTTTCTGCCAGATCGACAGGGACTGTTCAAATCCCTGCTTTGCGCCGGGAAGGTCACCCTGGAATTGCCGAATTGCCGCGATGTCGTATCCAGCGCCCGCCGCGATTCCAGTATCTTCGGCTTCGCGGCCGAATTTCAACGAGTCCTCAAGTAATCGCTGCGCCCCCGGCAGGTCCCCCTGCCCCATTCGGTCCTCCGCAATGTTTTCGGAAACCGCAGCCTGGGTTCTCTTGTCATCCAAGAGTTGATAACTGGCCAGCGCTTCGCGATGCATTTTCTCAGCGGTGGCGATATCACCCTGTGCTTGATAGATCAGGCCCAGGTTGTTAAGCACACTCGCCACGCCGCCTTCAGATCCATTCTTGCGAAACAGGGTTTCTGCCTCCTGGTACAGCCGGATAGACTCCAGCACATCCGTCCGGTCTATCGCATCAGCCCAGGCACGCAATGCTGTAGCTTCTCCTTGTTGGTCTCGGGCGGAAGCGTAAATCTCTTTGGAGTCGCGGCAAGCTGCAACCGCCTTCTGCGTCTGGCTGAAGTAGGCGAATAGCCAACACTGATTTTCCAGAGCCCGCGCCAGCACCAGGCGCGCTCCCTGCGCCCTGGCTTTCTCCACGGCTCGTTCCAGAGGTTGTTCCTGATGCTTAAAATCGCTCAGCGCGTCCCAGGCATCGGCCTCTTGCAATTCAATGCGCGGATCGTCAGAAGCCGGGGATGCAAGTTTTCGAAGTGACTCCACCGTGGCAAGCGCATCATGCCCTTCGCTGTTGCGGACCTGCACCTTTGCAAGTTTCAGTCCGTAGTCGAGGTTGTCTGGGAACAACGCGAACAGCGATCGGTAAACGCCAACAGCCTCTGGATATTGATGACCCACCTCGCGATAGTGCCCTTCCACCACCAACTTTTCTTCCGGTGAGAGATTGGCCGCCAGGTCGAACGCCTGTCGCGCCTCCTGTTGCGCTTTTCGGTCGTACCCCAACCTCGAATAGGCCTCGGCCAGAGCGGAGTGCGCCAGAGGATATTTTGGATCGGCAGTTACGGACCGCTGCAGAAGATCTCCTGCTGCCAACGCGTCAAATACGCGCAGCCGGGAGAGACCCTCCGAATACAGGCGCAGTGCCTCCCGGTTGGAAGGCAAGGAGTCGCGTACCCTCACCACTTCGACGTCAGAGACCGCCTCCACGCCAAGCTTCTCGCGTAGCCGCGAACCCGCCTGAGACACCAGGTCAAACAGGTCCGTCTCATTCCCAACGGCCGCCACATCTGCAATCGTCGCCCCGGCAACCGTATCTTGCAGCCGCAGATCGAGCCGAATGCGCGTGTCTCCTTTACTCCCTACAGCCGTGTACGAGCCAAGAACCATCAGGTCGCTGTCCAGGTTCTTGTGCAATCGGGCCAGCGTGTTGGGAGACAGACTTTCGGCGTCGGCCAAGGCAAGATCAACTTTGGCGTTTGCGATGTCTTCTCCGGAAACCAGCCGCAGCTTTTGTCCCGCCTCCAACTCGGTGCCCAACATTTCCGTCAAGGCGGTGGATAGCCACGCTTCTTCGGGACGCCCAGACAAGTTTCGAAAACCGAGAACCGCGATGGAACGGCGAGCCGTTGGGACGGGCTTGGCGGAGTTTATAGCATCTGGATTCGTCGTCGGCCTGACGCGGTGATATCGCGTCCATGCGAAATACCCTGCGGCGAATATCGCCGCTACGCCTATCACCGAGGCCAGTTTCCACGGCAACCGGTTCCACGCAATCGGCCGGCGAACCCGTTCGTTCTCTTCGCGAATCAAGCTGGCCGGAATCGTGCCTGCGTCAGACGCAATCCCGTTGGCCCCACTGCTCCTCGAAGCTGCTGCCCCGGTATTTCCATTCTCAGCTGCGATCACTTGCACGGTCGATACAAACTGATACCCGCGGCCCGGCAGCGTCACAATATAGTTGTTATCGCCCGGCTTCTCTTCCAGCGCCCGCCTCAGCACAGACACGCTTTGCGCCAGGCTGTTTTCGTCCACAAACGATTCCGACCAGACATTCTTTAGCAGCTCGTCCCTCGTGACGACTCTCCCAGGATTCTGCACGAAGTACAAAAGCACATCGAACGCCCGCCGGTTCAGCGTGACGGGCGCTTCGCCACCCCGCAAAGTCCGCGCCATAGGATCGATCTGAAACTTTCCGAATTGAAATATTCCCTCTGTTTTCCTCAACATACGGCACTTTCACAACTTGTCAGAACGTGTCACTGGCCTTTATTTCCAGCTTCTCGCAGTATTCGCGGAGTCGCCAAGCTCGGTCGCGTCAGCCGACTCTATCAGTGGCCTTTCATGCCGACAAGGTCTTTAACTTTTCAGGACGCGCCCCGCTTGACTAGCTGTGGACTAGCTATCGTTGCGATAGAGAACACGGGAAAGAGGCCTAAAAATGGGTAAGCGAAGGATCACCGCGGTCAGGTTCATGGTACTTGTGGCTGCGGCCGCGCTTTTCATTGTTCGAGTTCCGCAGGCGTTAGCAGACAGCACGTCGTACGTCGGCACGCTCGCGACTCCCGAGTCGGTCTTCGAGACCACCGTGACGCTTGCCTCCGCTGAAAACGTCACCTTGCAAACCTACGGTTTCGGCGGCGGCGTCAATGCCGCGGGGACCAGCATCGCCGCGGGCGGCACGGATCCCTTCGTGGCCATTTTTGATCCCACCGGCGCAATTCTCACCGACGGCATGGGCGACCCCTACGGCACTTCGCTCGCTTTAGACAACTACGCCAGCTTCATGGGCTGTTCGCCAACCACAGCCGCGGCCCCGATGATCGGCCGCGCGCCGCAATGTGGTGACGTCACTATGTCGCTGGCCGGCCTCGCCGCCGGCACTTACACCATCGTTCTCAGCGACGGGCTGTATGTCGCCAATGCGGCCTTCGATAACGGCAACCTGAGCGAAGGTTTTAGCGACCTTACGGGTGGTCAGTTCTGCGACCTGTTAATCAACGGAGTCCCGTGCCCCGCCAACAGTGACGTAGTGGCGCCATCGCAGTATGCGCTCGACGTCAGCACTTCGGGCGGCACTGTGACTCCTGGCGTACCGGAGCCTGCGACCTTTCCTTTGCTGGCGCTGGGCTTGTTCGGCCTCGCTTTTGTTTGCAGCTTCCGCGGGAAGCTCCGCATCGCGCCTCGCGTAAGACGCGCGTGGTTTTCACAAACTGAGTAGAAGTTATCTCATAAATGGTTTACGTCAGGGCACGACTTCAGTCGTGCCGAAAAACCTGCCTAGAATCAGGGGTTTTAACCCCTGAGGCGGCAGGCGGTCGAAAGCATTTATGAGATGGCTTCCAGTTACATCTTCGTTCTCACCGCATCTCCCCCGGCGCAGAACGTAGTGGACACGTGTGTGCCTCCGTCAGGTCACGTAGCGCGGGACTCGAGCCATTGGTCACGAAAGTAAAAAAGGAGAAACAAAATGCAATTCGCAAAAAAACTATTGAGTGCACTCGGCGCGGTACTCCTCGCGGCCCTGCTTCTCGTGGTCGCGGCCCCGAAAACCGTTCATGCCTTGGTGGCTACCCTGGTACAAGTGTCGAACACGCCCTCGAATCCAGCAATCACGCTCGAGGAGGAAGCGCAGTCTGCCTTCGTAGCGAATACCACCTGCTCTTTTGTTACTACCGACTGCACCATCAATTCTCTCTACAGTGTTCCGGAGAACAAGATCGCGGTGATCGAATCGGTTTCGGACTACTGTTACATCGCCGAAGGCACTACGATTATCAAGTCGTACCTAACCTTCACCTTTAACCAACCCCAGTCCAACACGATGTTCCTGGCTTTCCCTCCCACGCAGCCAACATCGTTCGATGGCTCATCGCTTTTCACCACCGCCCTAAGCCTCAAGTCCTATGCTGTGGGCACAATCAGTTTTGTGGCCGAGAGCGACAACGACCAACCATTCGGTAGCGATTGTCAAGTCACGCTGTCCGGCCACCTGGAGTAGCACCATCGCGATTCGGCAACTCACCTGAATGAAGGAGAAACAAAATGCAATTCACGAAACGGCTGTTGATGGGGTTGGGAGGTGTGGCGCTGGTGGCCACGCTGGTATCGATGTGTGTACCGAGATCCGTACATGCCTTGGTGGCGACGCTGGTACAAGTGTCGAACACCCCCTCCAATCCGGTTCCTACCGCGGATGTCCACACGTCCGCCGGGCAAAACATTGAGTTGTATTGCAGCTCGGAATATTACACTTGCCCCCTTCAATCACCACAGACGGGCGCCTTAGGTTCGGACAGTTGGGTCGTTCCGGACGGAATGAGTTTCGTGGTCACGGATGTAGAAGCTTTTAGCAACACCGTCCCAGGAAAGACATTCAATGCCGGTATTTGGTGGGGTGGTTACCCCCAACGAGTGGAACGCTGGTATTTTCCCAATAACGAACTAACCAACCAGTTGCACTTTACGACGGGGATCGTCGTTCCGCCAGGAGCAGAAGTTTCGTATACCGTCGGCTATGATGGCGCCTTGAGTTGGCTAGTCGTCCATGGCTATTTGACGCCCAATTGAGGACGCCGTGGTAATCGAGCTGCCGGGCCCAAAGCGGCCCACTTGGCGCCTCCGCAACCGTGCCGACGCGGACGCCGAATCAACGCCTTCGCCCCGGGGATGGGTTGCCCCTGCGACGCCGTGTTTCTCACGAGCAGGTTTTTGGCTCCAATCGTAAATCCCAGAAAGGGAAAAACATGAATCTTGCAAAGAAAAGTTTAATGTTTCTCGGTTTTGTGGTCTCGGTGGCAGCCTTGGTAAGCGTGCTTGCCCCGAAGGCAACTCATGCACTCGTCGCCGCGTTAGTGCAGGTCACCAATACCACGGCAAATCCCGCGGTCACCCAGGATGCCGACAAAGCTACGCGCATCCCTTATCAGAGTAATTACAACTACCCTGCCACCGACGCCGGAGTGGTCGGATATACCGTCTCTAGTTTTGCCGCGGTTCCCACAGGTTACCGCCTAGTCATTCAAAACGTCAGCGCCTTCGTATGGGCGGAATCCGGCACTCCCATTCCGAGCGGAACGATCTCCAGTACCTCCAACCCCAACGCCGCGTTCCCCTCTTTTTCGGGAGTTTACACCGGCGACCAGCAAGACATCGTCAACGCCAACGTCGTCCGCTACATCGGTCCCGGCGACACCCCGCAAGTGAACCTGGTGGTGGACGCTCTGCGCATCCTGAACGGCATTAACCACGTCACCGTAACCGGTTACCTCGAGAACTGTGCGGTCACCGGCTGTCCGCCAGTTACAGAGTAACGCCAGCGCCAGCCTTGAGGCTGGCATGATCCGCCGTTGACGACGCTGGCGGCGTCTTTGCGACTGCGGTAACTCTTGCCCTGACCGAAGTCGAAGGGTGCTGCCGCTTTCTCCTCGCCGAAGCCTGTTTACCCTGAACTCGCCAAACGGCGAGTGAAGGGCTTCGGCGTTGCCTTGCTCTTGTAGCGGCCACCTTTTTTTCCTGAAGGAAACCGAAGGCCAGGTGGCCGGTCTGCCGATCCTTCTAGTGCCCGCACCTGCCCGCCCTTACGATTGCACTAGAATTCGCCCCTCGCCCTCGCCCCTCGGCGCGCCGAAGCCCTCGGCGAAGGCGGCTCGCTCCTCGCCCCTCACTTGGCCCAGGCGCGTAAGTCCCGACTCGTGATATATAAAAGCCACTTCCAAGGAGTTCCACAACATGATTCCTGTTCGCATCCGGCGGTTCGCATTGGTTTTGAGCCTACTGTTGATGGCGTTGCCGCTGCTCGCGCAACAAACGCCACCGGTCGACCTGGATGAATACGTGGCGCGCTCCATGAAAACCTTTGGCGTGCCGGGAATGGCCGTGGCCATCGTCAAAGACGGCAAGGTCGTCCTCTCGAAGGGCTATGGCGTCCGTAAACTCGGCGAAGCCGCCGCGGTCGACGAAAACACTTTGTTTGGCATCGGCTCCAACACAAAGGCCTTCACCGCCGCCGCGCTGGCCACTCTCGTCGACGAAGGAAAAATCTCGTGGGACGATCGCGTTTACGAACGCCTGAAGGGGTTCGAAATGTATGACCCTTACGTCTCGAAAGAAATGCGCATCCGCGACCTGCTGTGCCATCGCAGCGGCCTCGGGCTCGGCGAAGGCGACCTGATGTTTTGGCCGCACACCACCTTCACTCGCGACGAAGTCGTCTACCGTCTGCGCTACTTGAAACCCGCCACCAGTTTTCGCACCACCTACGCTTACAACAACCTGATGTTCGTCACCGCCGGCCAGGTGGTCGCCGAGGTGAGCGGCAAAAGTTGGGACGACTACCTCCGCGAGAAGATTTTTCTTCCCCTCGGCATGAACGCCACCAACACCAGCACCACCGCCTTCAAACCGGGCGACGATTGGGCGTGGCCCCATTCTAAAGTGGAAGGTAAACTCCAACCCATCCCCTTCGAGAATCTCGACAATGCTGGCCCCGCCGGCGCCATCAATTCTTCTGTCGCCGACATGTCGAAGTGGATGCTCCTGCAGCTCAACCACGGACAGATTCCCGGAGCCGACGCCCGTATCTTCAGCGAAAAATCCGCGCGCGAGATGTGGACGCAGCAAATGATCGTCCCCATCTCGGACGCGCCGCCCGAGCTGAAGTCGCTTCAAACCCGTTTTGCCGGTTACGGTATGGGCTGGGGCTTGCGCGATTACAAGGGCCGAAAGTTGGTGAGTCACTCGGGCGGCGTGGCGGGCTTCGTGACGCGCGTGATGCTGGTGCCGGAAGAAAATCTCGGCGTCGTCATCCTCACCAACGCCGAAGAAACCCTCGCCTTCGAATCCGTGCTGTTTCACATTCTCGATGGCTATCTCGGTGGCCCCACGCACGACTACGTCACTATTTTCAAAACGCGGGAAGACCAACATCAAAAGGACGCCGACGAAACGATGAGCAAGGCCGCTCAGGCGCGCGCCGCCGATTCCAAGCCGTCTCTGCCTCTCGAGAAATACGCCGGCGACTATTCCGATCCCTGGTATGGAAAAATCACCATCCGTCCGGAGAACGCCGGCCTGATTCTCAATTTCGAGAGGACTTCGAAAGGCCTCGCTGATCTGCAACACTGGCAGTACGACACCTTCAAGGCTCACTGGCGCGACCGCACCGTGGAAGACGCGTTCGTCACCTTCACCCTGAAGCCGGATGGCTCCGTCGACCATTTCACGATGGTCGCCGTCTCACCCCTCGCGGATTTCAGCTTCGATTACCAGGATCTGTTCTTCACCCCCGTTAAACCGCCAGAAAAGAAATAACCATCTTCGAGGATCTCGTTTTCGCCCTTGCCTGGTAGCCTTTGTAGCGCCAGCCTTTAGGCTGGCATGACTCTCGAACTCACAAAAATGCCCAATACCCGCAATCCGCATTGCCTTTTTTTCAAATCTGAGATGAAGCTATCTCATAAATGGTGCCCGGAAGGGCGGGGCTTCAGCCCCGCCGTCACGCCCGCAAAAAGAAAGGGCTTTAGCCCCTGAAGCCAAGCTGTTCGGTCCAACCGAGCGTTTATGAAATAGGCTCATTTCAAATTTGCGATGATCTCGATTTTCTCTGTGCCTCTGTGCCTCTGTGGCAAACTTGATTCTCGAACGTACCGAAATGCCCAACATCCGCAATCCGCTGCCACCAAAACAAACGCTGCTCCTGATCCTGCTCCCCATGCTGGCCACATTCCTCTGCCTGAGGCTCTATCTCCACCTCACCGGCGTCCGCCACATTTATCCCGGCGGACATCTCATCCATCACCTGTTTCTCGGAGTCGTGATCGAAATTCCCGCAGCATTCATTCTGGCCTTCGGTCCGCGCAACCGCCTGACGGCGCGGCTGGCCTCGGTAGCCCTGGGAATCGGCACCGCCCTGATCCTCGATGAGGTCATCTATCTCGCTCTGACGAACGCGACCGATGCCGACTACGTCTCCCACGTCTCCCTCTACGGCGCGATCGCCCTCATCTCCGCAGCCGCCATCCTGCTCCTCGCCCTCTACCGTTCCCATCGCGATTGAACCAATCTCCCGACCCTGTCCTGAACTTGCCGAAGGGCGATTCGCGCCCGCCTTCGGTAGCGCTGGCGTCTCGCCGGCGTTTTTTTCGTTCGTGCCAGCCCCGGAATCCGCCCCCTGGCGCGCCGAAGCCTTCGGCGAAGGCGGCTCGCCATCTCGCGCGCATCATATCATATTCGCCTTTTCTTCGCCTAGAGAATGGTGGCCGATTCTTCAACGTTGGTATACTGGCGGAACACGGCCTTTCACAACGATGTCTCCCGACTCGAAAGCAGGGCGTAGTGCTCACCAAGCCTGACGAACACGAGACCGACCGAGCGGGCAAGCGCCTACTTCGAGAAACACTTGAACCACTCGGATGGGTAGTGAACGACGTGCAAGAGGACTACGGCATCGACTCCAATGTCCAAGTTTTCGATGCGAAGTCTCCAACCGGTGCGTGGTTTCATGTCCAGCTAAAAAGCTCTGCCTCTCCTGCCTATTCAGCGGACCACACTTTCATTTCGCAGGAACTCTCTATAGACCACGCCCGACACTACGCTCTGGAGATGCGTGACCCGGTGTTTTTGATCCACGCAGATGTGACATCAAAGACTGTCTATTGGTATGCACCTCAACTGGACCGTCGACACTGCGGAGTACTCACCAAGACGGGAGCTAAATTTATCACGGCGAGAATACCGATTTGTCAAGAGCTACCCGGAACTGCACCAGCTCTGCTAACCAGTCTCGACGATATTTACCTTGAGCTGGCAAACCGGAAGCTAACGTCAACCTCGACGCGGTCCTTCGCCGATTCTTTGAAGCACCTGCCTGACCAGGAGGCCTTGTACAAAGCGTTCCAGGAGAAGAACGACACCATCAAGCTTCAAAAAATCTGCGAGCTTTTCCGGCAGAGAAAGTTCGACCAGGCAAGGCCACGAGCGGAAGCGCTGCTCGCAGACCCAGACTCGACCGTCGAAATGAAATTCTGGGCTCGGATTCAACTCGAGGGCGTCGACTATGCCGAAACTCTCCACGCCGGGAAACCGCAAGCCGAATTGCCAAAGGTAATTCTCGTGCACGCCAAAGCCCTCCAAGAATTGACCGCGTCAGGGCCCAAGTATTTGAAGTTCTATTCCCTGATTGCGCGGAAGGCAGCGGAGTTAGATGTCCTCACGCACGAGAGTTCGACCGTGTTCATGGCGTTGCACCAGCATCTTGAACACCGAGGCAATCCGATGCTGGCGCTTGACCTTTACGCCCGGCGGTCGGCGCTCACCAAGCGCATCACTTCCAAGTACAACCAATGCATACGTCTAACTCGGTACGCGAGGAACTATCCGGATCGTTGGGTGCTCGGACGCGCTTTGACAAACATCGTCAGGGCCGCAGCGCGATACCTCATCACGCTACATGCGGAGAGGAATTTTGAGGCGGAACAGGCATTCGCCGAATCAACGCTACGAATCTGCAAGCTCGCGGCGTGGATATGCAACGAGACGGGCGACCCCGAGGGTACAGTATTGGCCGTCATCGCCGCTCTCATGACGACTCGATCGACCGACTCGGACGCCTACCGTTGGGCCTTTAGCGTCGCGGGAAGCCTTTCCGATCCGGAGATTCAGGCGGACGCCTTGTACCGGATTGAACGAGCATCAAAGCGCTGGAAGGGCGAGTCCGTGGAGGGCGACTATCACGGCGATACGGCTTGGCAGATCATGCAGAACGTGGCTTCGGCGATGGGCATCGACCTGAGCGACGAAAATGATCCGTTGGTGCGGGGACTTAGGATCGCCGCAAGAGACGACAGTCCAGAACGCATTCTCAGGCACTGCGAACATATATTGGTCAGCCTCGGCGCGACTGGACCCACAGCACGCCGAATAGAGCACTTGTTCAATATCAGTACGGCAGGATCGAAGGTAGTCCACTGTACTCTTCATGACTTTCACGTGGAAGCGAAGGACCAAGACACGGCATACGATGAGTTCAGACGGCTTCACTGCGACTCGTGTCCCGATCAAAAGCCTCGGCCCGAAGGTTGGCACTACGTGGGCGAAGTGAGGCAAACAATTGAGGCCCACAATCATGGGTTCGTGGCGCGTTTGGCAGGAACGCCTCACGGGCTCAGATACACCGACAAAGATTAGGCCTTGAGGGCCGCCGGGCTCGCTCTGCGTTTGCCGTCTTTGATATAGAATCCGCGCACGAGGTGTCAGCCAACATGATTAAGAGCGGGCTTGTACTCCTGGTACTGTTATCGCTGTGCGCGGTCGCTTACTCGCAGAGCTCCCAGCCACAGAGTTCCCAGCCACCTGCCAAGGATGCGTGCCTAGAAAAGGAGATTTCGGATTTCACGCGCATCATCTCTGCAGACGGTGGAAGAATGAAAATTGGAGTGCTGGCTGAACACATTACGTGGTTTGATCAATTCCAGCACGTTGCCGCCGACGTTATTCAAACCGAATTCCCCACTAAGTTTGTCTTCGCGGGCGACGACACGATGGGGGTACTTGTTCTCTATATTTCTGGAACCTCGATGGTTTCCAGCGGCGCTCAGTACGTCAGTATCCGGCTCCAAATGCTAGATTCTGGAGAGCTGTTACTACCAGAGAACGGAAATACCTTTGCGGACCTGCATCTCGCTAAGCTCGGAGATCCCGTCCGGTCCATGAGCGGCAGCTTGGTCTTCGCTGAAGAGGGTGTCCTGCTACCTCCAACAGAACAGGGCATGCCTTTTGAGGTATGGCAGGCATTACGAATGCAGACGATTCGAGAGAAGGTACACGCCGTGCTCGCCGAGTTCGTGGCAAACTGGGACAAAGCCGGGAAGAAATAGGGGCAGGGCGCCGAGCTTTCACGGCCTCGACGCCTCGGCATGAAGGGCAGGTGCTCCCAGGCCCAATCTCAGTTCACCGGCAGCGTATAACGCCCCCAGGCCCTCTTGGGCAAATCAACTTCGGGGTTAACTACCGTAGTGGTACCATCTCGTCTTGTTGAGCGAGTGAAAAACGATGGACAAGCGATATCAAGTTTTTGTTAGTTCAACCTATGCGGACCTCAAAGAGGAGAGGCGAAAAGTCATCCAGGCGGTCATAGAGATGGACTGTATCCCGGCAGGTATGGAGCTTTTTCCGGCGGCCGACGAAGAACAATTTCAGTTCATTAAACGCGTCATCGATGACTGCGACTATTATCTCCTAATCATCGGAGGAAGGTATGGCTCGACTACCGCGGAGGGTATCAGCTATACGGAAAAAGAATACGACTATGCGATGAGCGTCGGACTCAGAGTTATTGCTCTAATTCATGAAAATCCAGACGAGATACCCTTGGGAAAATCAGAAAAGGAGCCGCTACTCAGGCAAAGGCTTGAAGAGTTTCGAAAAAAGGCGTCTACAAATCGATTGGTGAGGTTTTGGAAGTCAGCGGACGAGCTCCCCAGCCTCGTCACGGTCAGCTTAGTACATACAATTAGAATGTTTCCGGCTGTCGGTTGGATAAGGGCCAACAAGGCGGCCAACGTGGACCTCCTGACCGAAATAAATGACCTTCGGAAGCAGAACGCCCAACTCCGAGCGACAGCGGCTCAGTCCAGGCCAACCGTTGAGGATCTCGCCGGGCTGGAGGACACGATAGAACTTTACGGGACTTACCGTGACACGACCTTCAGAGCTATACACAAATGGAAGGCGAAATTCACTTGGAATGAAATCTTCGGACTAGTATCCCCATACCTAGTCACCATTCCCACCGATGAATATGTGAAGTCAATTCTGACGTTGGCTGCTTTCGCGCGGTCCGGCGGTCCGTCGCTCGGAGACAGCGCTGTTCTGGACGATCAGATCTTCCGTACCGTTGCTGTCCAGTTGCAAGCCCTTCGCCTCGTGAATCTCCAATACACCCTGACGACACTCGGAGGGATGGGACTATTCTGGTCGATTACCCCTTCTGGCGAGCACTTGATGATGCAACTTCGCACTGTGAAAAGTGCCAAGCCACCGGAGCAGGCCAGAACAGCCGAGGGCGGCAAGTAATTTCCACGGCCGGGTGCCACACCCTTCGGTTTTGCCTTTGAATTTCAGGGTGGCCCGATCCTTCGCGCTTTGAAGCTGTGAAAAAACCTTCGGGATGAAAATCGAATCGGACCGATTGCGTGTTTTTGTTGGGATGCTGCGTTTGTTCTTCGAAAGCCTTCTGGTCGTTCACCTTTTCTACTGATCGCTTTCAGGTGGCCGCGGGTGCTGGTTGGAGTCTGTTGAGGCGGATCCAATGCTGCAGGTTGTAGGTGAGGCAGACCCACAGCATTTCCATTTGTACTTTCCGAAGGCCACGCACGTGAAACTGGCGCAGGCCCAGCTTGCTCTTGATCCACGCATGGCAAAATTCCACAACTCTTCCGCGCCGACGATAGTTCGCCCGCGCTTCTTCGGTTTCCATCTTCTGCCGGAAGGCTTGAACGGCGGCGTTCTCCTCCAAACGTAAAATCCCTCGGCCGCGGCTTTGGTTTCCCGGGCAACATTCCGGTTTGCGCATACAAGGCTGACAGTCGCTGATTTTGGCCTCGTACAGATAGGTGACGACCCCCCGCTTCTTGTTGTTGTGACGTCCTTGGGGCCGCAGCAGCTTGCCCTCGGGACACAGGTAGCGATTCGTCTCGGGCTGAAAAACGAAAGCACTCGGAGGCAGCCGGTGGGGAGCGGTCCTTCCCGTGGTCGCGTCTTCTCGAGGCATACTCCCAAGAAAATCTATCTTTCGTTCGGCCATCTCTTCGATGGCCGCTCGCGTGGTGTAACCCGCGTCGGCCACCATTTGTTCCGGCTTTCGGTGCAACCGTTCTTCGATGCGTTCCACTGCGGGAACCAACTGACCCGTGTCGTTGGCTTCCTGTGTTACCGTTACGCCCACGATCAACCCGTGTGCCGCATCCGCGGAAATCTGCGCGTTGTAGCCAAGCGCCAATCCGCCATCGGGCAACTTCATCCTTCGCGCTTCCGGCTCGGTGATGCTGATGCGCCCCTTTCCCGGCTTCTTTTCCCGCAACTTTTCCAGCTCTCCAAGGGCTTTTCCCAAGCGCTCCTGCCGTTCCCGCTGCGCTCTGGCGCGCGCTTGCTTCACTCTCGGGGTGCCTTCGTCGTTCCGCGGGTCGCCCATCTCCGCCACCCGCCGCCGCGCACGATCCCAATGTTCCCGAATGCTGCTCTCCCACTGATAACTTCGAGGGCTCGCCGTTGCGCGAATCTTCGTCCCATCCTGCATCACTTGGTCTAGCGTGATCAGCCCCTCCTTGCTGAGGGCTGCTAATACCTGTGTGAATAGTTCGTCCAACTCTTCTTGCTTCTCCACGCGGAAGTCCGCCAGCGTGTGGTAGTTCACTTCGTCCAGTCCCGTCAACCATTGGAAAGCCGGATCAAACTCGCACCGTCGCGCCAGTTCCCGGGCCGATCCAATCCCCTGGGTGTAGGCATACACCCACAAGCTGATCAGCAGTTGCGGATCGAACGCCGGACGACCGCCTTCTTCCGCACTGCTCTCGATGGCTTGATAAAAGGCACTCAAGTTTAGCCGCCCCACCAATGCCCAAATGGCTCTCGCCAGATGGTCCTCCTCGACGAGCCTCTCCACATCCACCGCTCGCCAACTCATCTGCTTTCGGTTCACCGGACGGATCAACGGCTGCTTGCTTGTCGCATTTTCTTCGCTCATGCGCCGAGCATACCCAGCTTCACTTTGTTTTCAAGCGCTGATTGAGATTATTTCGGAAGGTTTTTTCACAGCTTCGCTTTTCGAAGGGTCGGCGGTTCTGAATTACCTCCCGACTTTGAACCCCCTGGTTCTATAAGTTATAGAACTACTACCGTAACTTTGTTACTATCCATCCGACGAATTCTGTGCTACCATCGCCTGTTTTTATGAGCCGCCAAATTGATAGTAGAGCCCGAAGGAGCGGTGAGAATTCGAGTCTATGAAATTCAAAAGGAAAAATTCTAATAACCGGAACGCGATTAGAAATCGGCGCAAATGACTGAAAACATTCATCCGCGACCCATTCTAATAGTCAAAAACTGGGGGTACTTTTTGCAAGGCGCGATTAGCAGCTTGGTGCCACTACAAAAAACAGGAGGTGACGGCATGAGTCGCTTCCTAGATCTAGCCACTCGCCACTGTCTCTCTAATCGCAACAATTTACGATTAGAAAACGGGCCAACCTCATGAAACAAAACGAGAAACCATTTTCTAATCGAAACAGAAACGACCTTTCCGGCAGGCCGCATGTCTCCGCGGCTCGCGAAGCTTCGGGACACGAGTCACGGATTCGGCGCCCTCACCCCTCGCCCCTCGACGTACATCGCCATCCCCACCGCGGCATTCATTCCCAGTTTTTCGAGCGCGGCCACTTCGCGCATGCTGCGAATGCCTCCCGCCGCCGTGATCGGAAGCGAGGTAACCCTCCTGAGTTTGCGATACCAACGGAGATTCGTTCCTTTCATCGTTCCCTCGCTATCGACGAAAGTAGCCAGAAACTCCGAGCAGAACGGTTCGAGCGCGGGCATCACGTCCTCAGGTTTCACGGCGAGCCGTTCGCGCCAGCCGCGTACCACGATTCGCCCCCGCTCAGTATCGAGCGCGATGATGACGCGCCTCCGCCCAACGCGCGCCGCAAGCGCCCGCAAAAAGGTGCGGTTGATCTCGCCGTCGCGAAACGCGCTGGTGCCGATAATGATTTTCTCCGCTCCCCACGAAAGAATTTTCGCCGCACGCCCCACCGTGCGAATGCCGCCACCCACGCGCACTTTCATCGGCGCGCGGCGGCAAAGCGCTTTCACCAGGCGGCCGTTCGTGCCCTTGCCGAGCGCCGCATCGAGATCGATTACGTGCAGAATCGGATACGCGCGAAATCGCTCGAGCAATCCGAAAACATCCTCCACGGAAAGTGCGAGCCGGCGTCCTCGCACCAACTGGACGGCCTTGCCATCCTGGAGATCGATGCAGGGAATAATCATGCGCTCACAACTCGCGCTCCAAGCGGATGGGAAGGCCGCGTTCGATCAAATACGCTTTCAAGGCGCGAATGGAATGGATTTCGCCGTGAAAAATAGACGCGGCAAGCGCCGCGTCGGCCTGCCCATCGCCGAAAACGGCGAAGAAGTGCTCGAACGTTTTCGCTCCGCCCGAAGCGATCACCGGCACCGAAACGCTGCCGGATATCGCCGCCGTAAGTTCACAATCGAATCCGTTGCATGTTCCGTCGCGGTCGATCGATGTGAGCAAGATTTCCCCCGCGCCTCGCGCAACGCCGGTTCGCGCCCATTCCACCGCGTCGAGGCCGGTCGCCTCCCGGCCGCCGCGAATAAATACTTCCCAGCGGCCGGCCATTCGTTTCGCGTCGACCGAAAGCACCACGGCCTGCGAGCCAAACTGATTCGCCAGTTCCGAAATCAGCTCGGGGCGTTCCACAGCGGCCGTATTAACCGTGACCTTGTCGGCGCCCGCCCGCAGCACCGATTGGCCATCCTCCAGCTTTCGGATGCCGCCTCCGGCCGTCAGCGGAATGTTCAACTGGCGCGCGACGCGCGAAATTGTGTCGAGGAAAGTGGCGTGCCCGTCTCGCGATGCGGCGATATCGAGCACAACCAGCTCGTCCGCGCCTTCGCGGTTATATCGCGCGGCCAGCACTTCGGGATCGCCCATGTCGCGCAGGCGGTCGAACTCGATACCCTTCACAACGCGGCCGCCGTCCACATCAAGACAAGGAATGATGCGCCGGGCCAGCGTCATCGCAGGGCCTCGAGAAAATTGCGCAGCACTTTGGAACCGACTTGTCCGGACTTCTCAGGATGAAATTGCACACCAAAGAGACTTCGGTGTTCGACGACTGCCGCGAACGCTCGGCCGTGATCGCACACCGCCGCGACGGAATCGCCCATTGCGGGCGCGGCATAGGAATGCGCGAAATAGAAGTACGCGTCCGCAGGAACATCACGAAGAAGCCGGCTCGATCGAACATGGCGAATCTGGTTCCAGCCAATGTGCGGAGACTTCGCTGTCGTGGGCAGCGCGCGCACTTCTCCGGCAAGGAAGCCGAGGCCCTCATCGCTGGGCGCCTCTTCACTCGCCGCGAACATGGCTTGCAGCCCGAGGCAGATTCCGAGAATCGGAATGTTGGAATCGAAAGCCGCGCGCAACGAAGCCGCAAGCCCGCTTTTCTTGAGCGCCGCTACAAATGCCGAGAAGTGGCCGACGCCTGGAAGAACGATCGCTCTCGCCGCGGCAAGCTGTTCCGAAGATGTCACGCGCTCGCTTTCCATTCCAAGAGATTGAAACGCTCGCTCGACCGACGGCAGGTTCCCGGCGCCATAATCGACGATCGACAATTTCATAGCAGCCCCTTAGTCGACGGCAGAACGCGGCGAAGTTGCTTGTCGCGGCTGACGGCGAACCGCAGAGCTTTTGCGAATGCCTTGAACATCGCCTCCACTTGGTGGTGCGATGAGCGGCCGTATAGGAGCCGCAAATGAACGTTCGCAGCCGCCGCCTGGGCGAATCCGCGAAAAAAATCTTCCAGCAACTCCGTCTGAAAATCGCCCACGCGGCGCGCGGAAGGTTTCCATTGGCAAACGCAATGCACGCGGCCCGAGAAATCGATTGCCGCAGCTGCCAGGCAGTCGTCCATGGGCATCAGGAAATATCCGGCGCGCAGAATTCCCCGCTTCGAACCGAGCGCCTTCCGCACCGCTTCGCCCAGCGCGATTCCCACATCTTCCACCGTGTGGTGCTGGTCCACGTCAAGATCGCCTTTGGCCAGCAAATCGAGATCCATTGCTCCGTGGCGCGCGATTTGCTCGAGCATGTGATCGAAGAAGCGGATGCCCGTCTTGATTCGGGCTCGGCCGCGGCCGTCCAGATTCAGGCGAACGCGAATATCGGTCTCCTTCGTCGATCGGTGCAGGCTTGCTTTCCTCATAGAATCGCCTTCAGCTCGCGCAACAGGAGCCGGATTTCGCGGCGCGTCCCGATCGTGATGCGGACATATCCTTCGCTTGCGAAGTCACTCGAACGATCGCGCATTAGAATTCCCTTTCGCGCCAGGCGAGAAACAATTCCCTTCCCCCGGCTGCCAAAATTCACAAGGATGAAATTCGCCGCGCTCGGAAACTGTTCGATCCCGAGCGCGCGGAGCCCGCGTTCCAGCTCCCGCTTGCCTTGGGAAACCTCCCGCACAGTTCGCGCGATGAACGCTCGATCTCGAATCGCCGCTTCCGCGGAAGCAAGCGCCGCCACGTTCACGGGATAGGGAGATTGCGCCTTCCGCAAGTGCGGCGCGATTTCACGATGGGCAAAAACGCAGCCGAGCCGGAGTCCTGCGATTCCTGCCGCCTTCGAAAACGTGCGCGTCACAATCAGGTTGGGAGATTGACGAATCGAACGGAGAATCGTGACTCCCGAAAATTCGAAATAGGCTTCGTCAACCACCACCATCGTTCGGCTCGCCGCGTTCAGGATTCTCCTCAGGTGCCCAAGCGAAAGCACGCTGCCCGTCGGGCTGTTCGGATTTGCCAGGAACAAAACGCGCGGCGCGGCGCGAAGCGCGTCGAGCGCCTGCTCCATCGGAAAATGCATGAGCGGGTCATACCTCAGCGCGCTCACCCGAGCGCCCGCCAGTTCGGTGTAGAAACGGTACATCGCAAACGTTGGCTCGACGATCAGCACGCGGCTTCCCGGGTCGACAAATGTGTTCACTACAAGGTTCAGCGCCTCGTCCGTGCCGTTCGTCAGCAACAGCTCAGCCGCATCGACGCCGAAAAATCGCGCCAGTTTGCGCCGCGTGGTTTCCTGCTCCGGATACATCGACAGCGCAGCAGAGCTCAGGCGTCGCAGTGCGCGGCGCGCCGCAGGCGAGCAACCCAGCGTGTTCTCGTTGAAGTCGAGACGAATCTTGTCGAAGCGGCCTTCGAGCGGCGGCTTGTAAGGGCGCATTTTGGCAAGCGCGCGGCGAATCGGCACCGGCGGCTTCACAGTCGCACCTCCACAGCGCGACCGTGCGCGGCTAGTCCCTCGGCTCGCGCGAATTCCGCAACCACCGGCGCCAGACGGCGCAGCCCTTTTCGCGAGATCTCCTGAACGCTGATGCATTTCACGAAGTCCGCAACAGACAATCCTCCGCGCGCATGCGCGACCCCAGACGTGGGAAGAACGTGATTCGTTCCACTTGCATAGTCACCAATGGGTTGTGCGCTCCAATCGCCCAGGAAAATACTCCCGGCTGAATGGAATCGGTCAATCAATTCGCTGGCGGAGCCCGGCAAGCTAAGGTGCTCGGGCCCAAAGCGGTTGATGAAGTCAACGGCCTCGGGAACACTGCGCGCAATCAGCACGGCACCATTGCTTGCGAGCGAACGCCAGGCTGGATTCGCTCGAGGAAGTTGCGCCAATTGCCGCGTGATTTCGGCTTGGACGGCTTTACCGAGTTTCCGCGACGTTGTGACGAACAGCGCGATCGCATCCGGATCGTGTTCGGCTTGCGCAATCAGGTCCGCCGCGATGAATCGCCGATCGCCGCGCGTTGCGAAGATCACAGCCTCCGTCGGGCCAGCAGGGAAGTCGATTGCGCAGTCCGAACTCACAATTTGCTTGGCAGCCGTCACGTAGCGGTTGCCAGGGCCGAAGATTTTGTCGACGCGCGGGATCGATTGCGTCCCGTACGCCAGTGCCGCTACAGCCTGTGCTCCGCCGATTCGCGCAATGGATGTGACGCCAAGAATCTCCGCCGCCGCCAGAAGCTCGTCGCTTGCGCCGGGGCTCGCAACGACGATGTTCTCCACGCCAGCTTCCTGTGCCGGAATCACGGCCATCAGCAATGTTGAGACGAGGGAAAACCGCCCGCCTGGCAAGTAACAGCCGACCGTCTCAATCGGGGTCGCGCGCTGTCCCACGCGGACTCCCGGCTCGACTTCGAGCGTCCATTGCTGCGGCTTCTGGCGGCGCGCGACACTGCGAATGTTTGTCGCCGCGCGCTCGACTGCTTCGACGAACGGGCGCGAAACTCGCCGGCGCGCTGCTCGCATATCCGAGCGCGACACCCACACGGTTCTCGCGTTCAGGGAAACGCGATCCAGTCTGCGGACCCAGGAAAACAAGGCGGCGTCTCCGCGACGCCGTACGTCGTTGACGATACGCGCGGCGACACGCTCCGCCCGGCGGCTGTGGCTGCGCCGCGATCCGAGCAGCCTTTCCTGTAGTTCGCGGGTGAGTTGAAGAATTCGCATCAATACACAATCTTGTTGAGCGGATACTCAACAATCCCTTCCGCCCGTGCCAATTTGAGTTTCGGAATCAGCTGGCGGACGATTTTTTCCTCGACAATCGTGTTGATTGCCACCCATTGCGGATCGCTCAGCTGCGCGATCGTCGGATTGCGCAGCGCAGGCAGGGCCGCCAGGACGCCGTCGAGATCGCTTCGCCGCGCGTTGAGCATCAGGCCGACGCGGTTGTAGGCTTGAATCGCGCCCTCAAGTAGCAGCACCATGTTCTCGATTTTTTCCCGTTTCCATCCATCCGCCCAGGAGGCGGGATTCGCGATGAACCACGGAGCGGACTCAAGCAGCGTGTCGATAACGCGAAGATGATTGGCACGAAGGGAGGCGCCTGTTTCCGTCACTTCGACGATCGCGTCGGCAAGTTGCGGCACTTTCACTTCGGTGGCTCCCCAGGAGAATTCCACCCTCGCCTTCACGCCCTTTTGCTGCAGATATTTCTCGGTCAACCGCACCGCTTCGGTGGCGATGATCTTCCCCTCGAGATCGCGCGCGTCCTGCACGGAAGAATCTTCGGCTACGGCCAGCACCCAACGGACTCTTCCCAGGCTGGATTTCGCGTAGACAAGCTCGGCAATTTCCTGCACGTTCGAGCCTGTCTCGAGAATCCAATCCTTTCCGGTGATGCCGGCATCGAGCGCGCCGCTTTCGATATAGCGCGGCATTTCCTGCGCGCGAACGAGCATGCACTCAACCTCGGCGTCGTCAATCGACGGAAAGTAACTGCGCGAACTCACGGAAATGCGCCATCCAGCGCGCGCGAAAAGCTCAAGCGTGGATTCTTGCAAGCTTCCTTTCGGGATACCAAGCTTCAGGCGGCTCATTGGGCCCTCTCTTTCGGGTACAACTCTTCCGGCGTGGAGATGCGTTCACGGACGATGGTCGTCTCGCCGCTTGGCCCGAGTCGCCGGAAGAAGCAGCTTCGATAACCTTCGTGGCAGACGGCCGCGCCCGACAGCTCGGCTCGAACGAGCAAAGCATCCTGATCACAGTCCACGAGCAATTCGCGGACGATGAGCCGCTGCCCGCTCGTCTCGCCTTTGGTCCACAGCTTCTTTCGCGACCGGCTGTAAAACGTAACGAAGCCAGTCTTCTGCGTGATCTCAAGGGCTTCAGCGTTCATGAAACCGAGCATGAGGATTTCGCCGGACGCGTCATCCTGAACGATCGCGGGGATCAGTCCGTTTTCTTTCTCGAAGTCGAGTTCCACTTTTTCACCCCCTAAAAACAAAAAACCCGCTGGCGCTTTCCGCGCCAGCGGGCTGATGAGTGCTTGCTATCTACTTCTAGCTAGCCACACCGCCGCGAGCACGGGAGCGTGTGGTGATGATGGTGGAGAGATTGTGCTCGCAGTTGCATGACGCCATCGACGTTAAGGCAGGCCGGCGACTTTGTCAAGAAAAAGGCTGGAACGGCGTTCAGCGAAGCAGGTCCTCAAGCTGGACTTTGGCATCGGTTTTCGCATCGCGGTACTTCACGATGACGGGCGTATAGAGCGAAAGCTGCCAATCCTTGCCGCGGCCGTGCGAAATCGCGCGCGCCCCGGCAACCACCACAGCATTCTCCGGAATCACGAGCGGAGTATCGTCCTTCGCGGCGTGAACTGCGCCCGTAACCAGATCATAGACTGGCGTTGAACGATTCAGGGTCGTGCCGGTGCCGAGGACCGCGCGGCTCTTCACGATGGTTCCTTCATAAACGCCGCAATTCCCGCCGACCAGCACTTCGTCTTCGATAACCACCGGCATCGCTCCCACCGGCTCGAGCACGCCGCCGATCTGCGCGGCCGCCGAAATGTGGCATTTCCTGCCGATTTGCGCGCAGCTTCCCACGAGCGCATGCGAGTCCACCAGCGTGCCGTCGCCCACGTATGCGCCCGCATTGATATACATCGGCGGCATGCACGTCACGCCCTTGCCGACAAAGCAGCCGTCGCGAATGCTCGAGCCGCCTGGAACGATTCGCACACCCGATTCGGCCGTGAATTTCTTCACCGGGTACGTCGCCTTGTCGAAAAAAGGCTGCCGGGACGCGTCGATCGACATATCGACGATCGCGCCCATTCGAAAACCGATCAAGATTCCTTTTTTCACCCAGGAGTTCACGCGCCATCCGGTCGCGGACGATGCATCAGGCTCGGCAGCGCGCACCACACCCGAATTCAAGCCGTCCTTAAATTGTTGGAATAGACGCAGGTGTTGCCCCGTATAAGCGGACGGGCTCTCGTCGAAAAGCCGTTCGATTTCAGTTTGCAGCATAAGCCTGCTGAATCAATCCGACCGAATCGAGCACGCTGCGAATCTTCGCCAGATTTTCTGCCTTCGGAGCGACGAGTGGGAGCCGCCACACCGGCTCGAGAAGTCCCATCAGCGCCATCGCAGCCTTCACCGGCATGGGGTTCGACTCTACGAAGTTGACTTCCATCAGAGGCAGATATCGCCGGTGGATTTCGCGCACCGCCGGGAAATCATTGGCGAGAGCGAGCTGCGTCAGGCGCGTCATTTCGGCGGGAATTTCGTTTGCCAC
The DNA here is from genome assembly GCA_963737205.1 of uncultured Acidobacteriota bacterium. GTDB lineage: Bacteria > Acidobacteriota > Terriglobia > Acidiferrales > UBA7541 > Palsa-295. The sequence continues at coordinate 1,607,115 of CAVTRV010000002.1, forward strand.
CACGGAGATGATTCCCCGGCCGCCGAGTGCGATCAGCGGAACCGTGATGGAATCATCGCCCGACAGGACGAGGAATCGCTCGGGCACTCTTGCGGCAATCGCGGCCATTTGGCCGATGTTGCCTGACGCTTCCTTGATGCCGACGATGTTGTCGATCTCGGCGAGGCGCGTCACGGTGGCGGGCTCGATATTGCAGCCTGTCCGGCCGGGCACGTTGTACAGAACGATGGGGAGCGCGACCGCCGACGCAATCGCTTTGTAATGTTGACAGAGGCCTTCTTGCGATGGCTTGTTGTAATACGGAGTGACGGAAAGAATTCCGTCGGCGCCGATGGACTTAAACTCCAGGGCGCGCTCAATCACTTCGGCGGTGTTGTATCCACCCGCGCCGGCAAGGACAGGCACGCGGCCCCGAGCCTCCTCCACGGTGATTTCCACCACGCGCTTCTGTTCAGCATGCGACAGAGTGGGACTCTCGCCGGTAGTTCCGCACGGCACCAGAAAATTGATTCCTGCGTCGATCTGCCGGCGCACCAGCCGCCGAAGCGCGTCCTCATCGAGCGATTGATCCTGCCGAAATGGTGTTACAAGTGCCGTGCCGCATCCCGTAAACATGTGACCTCCCTCGTTTTCAAGCTCCGATTATTCCAGTTCGTTCACAATCTCGCGAAATTCAAAAAAGCCCTTTTTGCCAATCACCCAACGGGCTGCCCGCAACGCCCCGTGCGCGAAGCCTTCGCGGCTGCGTGCCGTGTGGCGAAGCGTAATCGTGTCCGCCGTTGAGTCGAACCCGATCTCATGGGTTCCCGGTTGCGCGCCCGCGCGGCTGCTGCTCGCGTCGATGGGCGCAGCATAGCCGGCGACCTTCATTTTCTCGACGAGCGCAAGCAGCGTTCCCGAGGGCACATCCTTTTTCGCGGAGTGGTGAATTTCCCACGCCCACGCGCCGTATTCGCGCTGCGTGGCCATCAGCCGCGCCGCTTCGGAAACGAGCTGCGCAAAGATGTGGATGCCCACCGAAAAATTGGGGCTCCAGACTAGGCCGGTTCCGCAAAGCTCCACCGCCGACCTAACGCGCTGGATTTCCTTTGACCACCCTGTGGTCCCGGTCACGACGTTCACGCCGAGGCTTGCGAGCCGCCCGATATTTTCGGGCGCCGCCGCAGGATTGGAAAACTCGATGGCAGCGTCGACGTCGCGGAAATTCTGCGGCGTCAGTGCTTCGTAGCCGCCGTTGTTGTCACCTTTCAGACGAAGCTTCACGTCGAATCCATATTGCGGCGCGAGTTGGTCGACGAGCCGCCCCATTTTCCCGTAGCCGACGATGGCGAGATTCATTTCGGCACCAGCAGCCTGCGAACTAAATCCGAGTAAATGACAACCGCTTCCGAAAGCTGTTTCTTGGCGACGCGCTCTTCGGCCGTGTGGGCCACGTGAATACTTCCAGGACCAATCAGCAACGGTTTCCCCCAATTCCCGCTCAACACCGGGACGTCGGTTGTGTACGAAACCACCGTCGTCTCAAATCCATCCACGTGCTCGAAGCGTATGGCGGGAAGCCACAGAACCTCCTTCAATTGCACGCGGCCGTCGACCGCTGCGGCAAACGCTTCGCGGATCGGGCTTGGATCGCCCACCAGCCGAACCAACACTTCGGCCCGCGCGTTGTCTGCCACAACGTTCGGAGCTCGGCCTCCGGAAATGGTTCCGATGTTCATTGTGCACAGACCGAAGAGATCGTCGTTCGGAAGTGGTACGCGGCGAATCGCTTCGAGTGCATCGAGCAGAGCGTCGATGGCCGAGTCACCCAGCTCCGGATAGGCCGAATGCGCCGTTTTGCCGTGCGCAACAATTTCGAATCGCAATACGCCTTTCGATGCCAGCGCCAGCTTGTTCTCGGTGGGCTCGCCATTGATTAGGAAGCGTGATCTTCGCGGCGACTTCACCGCCGCCAGGGCCCCGGCGCTGTTTCGTTCCTCGCCGACAACGAAGAGCAGGCCAAAATTCCGCACTCCCTCGGCGCTCAGTTTCTCGGCGGCCACGACCATCGACGCGATGATGCCCTTGGCATCACACGAGCCGCGGCCCCAAACGTTTTCCGAGTCCTCGCTCGACGCAAAGAACGGAGGCACTGTGTCCATGTGCGTCGAGAGCGTGACGCGAGGCTCGCCCCACGACGCAAAAATGTTGAACCGGTCCGCCTCGACTTCCATCCGTTCGCAGGCTCCGCCTGTCGCCGTCGCGAGCTTCGACACGCAGTCGAATAGATACGAGCCGACCTGCGATTCGGCGCCGGTGACCGAATCGATGTCGACAAGGGCGCGGGTCAACTCAACCACGTTCATTCAATGGCCTGTCTGGGTGGAACGAAAGAGAAGGAAGGATTCGCGAGAGGTACGACTCGGCTTCTTCACTCCTCGATAGCGCTCCATCCGTTTGAAACGGATGACAGTGAACAAGCTGTTCGCATGTTCCCCAACCGCGGCGATTTCAGCTACCGCAACGGTTTCGGCGGAGTCACAACTCGTACCCTTTTCGCCCGGGCCTCCGAAGCTGCTCGGAACAGCGCGCCCTGGCTACTCGTGGCCTCCGCGCCTCTACCAAGTACACATTGAGTCTAGTCAACGCAGGAAGTGAAGTCAAGAAACCGCATGAGGGGGTTTCGCGGCGTGCGCGATCGTTTCGACGAACGTGGATTTTGCCGAGAAACTCGGTAAGATGATTGGCCCATGTTTGAGTCCATCTGTGATGTGAATATTTACGGCGCGGCATTTCGCGCGAGGCCCGCAAGGGTGTGGTTTCCGCAGTGAAATCGCGCGAAACATTGCGACGACGTTCGACACGAACACCCAGATTCGCTGATCCTGCGGAATACACGCCCCACTTTAGCTATCGCGCAGGTCACGCCGCCGCATCACGGACGCGAGAATTGCTTTGCGAAAGCGTTTCTCTCGAACGAATCGCCGATGCGGTTGGCACGCCCGCGTATGTCTACAGCCAAAGCAGCATCGAGGATGCCTATCGGCGGCTCGATCGCGCCTTCGGTTCGCTGCCCCATACGTTGTGTTACGCACTGAAGGCCAATGCCAATCTTTCGATCCTGCGTGTATTCGCCCATCTGGGCGGCAGCTTCGACATCGTTTCGGGCGGCGAACTCGACCGCTTGCGGCGGATCGGAGTTGCGGGAGATCGCATCGTCTTTTCCGGGGTGGGCAAGACACGCGAGGAAATTCGCGAGGCGATTCGCTATCGCGCGAAGGGATCCGCACGCACTGGGATCTTGCTATTCAACGTCGAGTCGGAAGCAGAGTTGGAAGTCCTGCTGAGCGAAGCCGCGCGGCACGTAAAGGTAGGCGGCGAGCCCCCCGCCGCGGCGATTCGCGTGAATCCCGACATTCTCGCGGGCGGCCATCCTCACATCTCCACCGGCTACCGACATCACAAGTTCGGGATGGAGTGGCCCGAAGCGCGCCGCCTCTATCTGGCGCACAAGGATTCGCGATGGATCGCCTGGCGCGGAATTAGCACGCACATCGGCTCGCAGATTTTGGCGCTTGCGCCCTTCCGCCGTGCGCTCACGAGGCTCTCTTCGTACGTGCGCGAACTCGCCGCCGCAGGCATTCGTCTTGATTACATCGACATCGGCGGCGGCCTCGGCATTCGATACACGAACGAAACGCCGCTTCAACCAACCGTATATGCCCGTGAACTCGCGAGCATCGTCCGGCGCTCGGGATCCCGGCTCTTGCTTGAGCCGGGGCGCAGCCTGATTGGCCCCGCGGGCGTGCTGGTGACGCGCGTCCTGTACGTGAAAGAGAATCGCCGCAAGCGCTTCGTGATCGTCGACGCCGCGATGAACGACTTGATTCGCCCGGCTCTCTATGACGCATCGCATGCGGTGACGAAGGCGTCGCGCGACGCGACCGGGCCAGCGCCGATGCAGAAAATGGACGTCGTAGGCCCCGTTTGCGAATCGGGAGACTTTCTGGCGCGCGATTGGCCGCTCCCGCCAGTGAAATCAGGCGATTTGCTGGTGGTGTGGGCCGCGGGAGCGTACGGATTCGTGCAATCTTCGAATTACAACGCGCGGCTTCGGCTCGCCGAAGTGCTGGTCAAGGGCAAGAAATTCCGCGTCATCCGCAAGCGGCAGACGTTGAACGACCTTGTACGCGGCGAAATCGAATAGCTTTTGCCTCGCAGACTGTTCCCACTACCAACTGTGCATCGTTCCATCGAGTTTGCGGTTGATGGGCAGGTAGGCGCGCTGGTAGGGATAGTCCGCGGCAAGCTTTTCGTCGATGTAAACGCCCAGGCCCGGACGATCACCCGGATGCATCGATCCGTTCTCAAAGTAATACGCGTGGGGAAAAACCTTGTCCGTCTCGTCGGTGTGCCGCATGTATTCCTGAATCCCGAAATTGTGAACGCTCAAATCGAAGTGCAGCGCAGCGCCCAGGCACACGGGACTGAGGTCGGTCGCGCCGTGACAGCCAGTCTTCACATGATAGATCTCCGCGAGCGCCGCGATTTTCCGCAGATGAGAAATGCCGCCCGCGTGAACCACCGTGGTTCGAATGTAGTCGATGAGCTGCTCTTCGATCAGGAGCTGGCAATCGTAAATCGTGTTGAACACTTCGCCCACCGCCAGCGGCGTCGTGGTGTGCTGGCGGATGAGGCGGAAGCTCTCCTGCAATTCCGCCGGAACCGGATCCTCGAGCCAGAAAAGATGGTAGGGCTCGAGGCTCTTGCCGAGCCGCGCCGCCTCGATCGGCGTAAGGCGGTGGTGCGCGTCGTGAAGGAAATGAATCTCGGAACCGAATTCGCGGCGCAGTCTTTCGAACAGCGGCGGCACAGATTCAAGGTATCGTTCGGTCGACCACGAATTCTCTTTCGGCGCATTTTTTTCCGCAGGCTCGTAGTACATATCGCCGCGGCCCACGCCGTAGGTGCTCGCGAGTCCGGGAACGCCGGATTGCGCGCGAATCGCTTTGTAGCCTAGGTCAAGGTAGTGGCGAACTGCGCGAACCGTTTCTTCGATGTCCTTCCCGCTCGCGTGCCCATACACCAACACCGAATCTCGCGACGCGCCGCCCAGAAGCTGATACAGCGGCACATTCAGGCTCTTGGCCTTGATGTCCCACAGCGCGGTGTCAACGGCGGCGATCGCGCACATGGTCACCGGGCCTCGCCGCCAGTACGCGCCTTTGTAGAGATATTGCCAGGTGTCCTCGATGCGCCGCGCGTCGCGCCCGATCAGCAGCGGCAGGACGTGATCGGAGAGGTAGCTCGCGACCGCAAGCTCTCTGCCGTTGAGCGTCGCGTCACCCAGGCCGTAGACTCCGTCCTCAGTGGTGATCTTCACCGTGACGAAATTTCGCCCCGGGCTGCAGACGATGACTTTAGCGTCCGTGATTTTCATTTCGTTTTTCCCGCGCCGCCTGTCGGCGCAACCATGCCACGCGAAACCTCCGCCACGGCGCGATACGCCTGATCGATTGCCGCGTCCGTGTAAGCGCGCGCCTCGGCATCCGAATTCGCGATCGATATGCGGCCAAACGGCTGCCGGCCAACGACGCACGGTTGCTGGTCAGGCGGCCAATCCGGATCGTAGAGCGAATTGTATTCGTAAGCGTACCCGTGCGGCCAGCGATTCACAGTGATGGCTTCAATATCGCTCGCTGGGTCGAATCCGGCGGGCGAAAGAATTCCGCCCAACTGCGCTCGGATGTTGCGCTCGAACGTTGCAAACGTTGTGGTGAGAAGCTCTTGCCGCCCGGCAATTTGCTGGTCGCGCGCCGGAAGTCCCGGCTGACACGGAACGCGCTCGAGGTGCAAGAGGCACGGCTCATCGGGATTGGCGGGGAAATGGTATTCCCCCATGCTGACCGGGAAGTCGAGCGCCACAGAATCGAAATACCCTCCCGGACACGCCACGTTTGAGACGCCAAGCTGTTTGAACGATTGCCAGTTGCGAATCATCACGTTCGTGTAAACCAGCGGAACCTTCACGCCATACGCGAGCGCTTCCCTCTGCTTCTGCGGCAATTCGGGGCACATGTACGGTATCACCATGTTCCAACAAGCAAGGACGCACGCCGAGCCGCGAACGGAATGCGCCTCTCCTCCCCGCACGTAAACCACTTCCACTTCCTTCGCGGCTGCGGGGTCGCCAACGTTGCTCGCATGGATTGCGGTGCTGTTGAGCCGGAGGCGAATCGGAGAGGTTGTCGCGTCAAGGCGCGCGTAATCGAGCTTCGCCGTTAGGATGTCCTCCATTGTGTGGCCTGGGACGCTCGCGGGAATCAACGAACGCACCAGCAGCCGCGCGATGGAGGCGTTGCCGTCCGGGAAATGAAAAATGTACGGCTCATCGAGCGCCTGCTTCGTCACTTCCACGCCCAGTCCCGGCCCCGGCGGACCCGAGAGAGTCATCCCCTGAAATCCGGGAGAGCCAAGTCCAGCCAGGTCGCCCGCCGGAACGGCGTCTATTCCCACGCCATACAGCCCGTATGTCTCCTTCTGCAGAAATGGAAGCGCGTCCGGATGTACCTTGACGTATTTCAGCAGGTAATCCTTGTAGCTGGTTTTCGACAGCAGAACCTTCTTGTCCCAAGTTGAAAGATTTGGGAGGTAGTCAACCTTTGCGGTGTAGAGACGCGAGAGATCCTTTTTCGCGGACTCGGAAAGGGGCGTCTGCGCGAAAAATTGCGGCCACGGGACTTTCCCTCGACCCGCCACGAGGCGATCCGTCCCGAACGTCTCTTTATCGAAAAAGACGCCGTGCGTCAGGCCCATCGAACCGTCGAAGCTCCGGTCGAAGTATTTGTAGAAGCGGTGGACGTCGATTCCAAGCTCGCGAAGCAGCCCCATCGATTCCTTGCTGTAGCCTTTCGGTCCGGCAATCGATTGCGTTCCGCCGTAGCCGATGAGCGTACGGCTCGGCGTTTGGAATTCGTTGCGGCGGGCGTGCCCCCCGAAGTCGTCGTGGTTTTCGAGTATCAGAATTTTGGCCTTCGGGCCGGCCACTTTTCGAAAGAAATACGCCGCCGAAAGACCGCTGATGCCGCCGCCCACCACGATCAGATCGTAGGTGGCCGCATCGGCCTTGGGAGCTGTCCATTTCTTTCCGTCGCGCAGCGAATGTCCCACCTTCATCACGGCGTCGGTCGAGCCGCGCATGCCCGTTAGCGACGGTGGGTAGTAGTCGCGATTCTTCTCGACTTCGAAAGGTGCGTGCGGGGATCCAGAAGCCTCAAACCAGTCGGAGTTGGATGCTAGAAGCGAAGTGCCAATCGATATGCCAAAACCATTCAGGAAGTCGCGCCTGCTGATGCTGCGGTCCATGCCGAGCTCGTGGTCCCGCTTCTCATCCTTCACGATCTCCCCCAGCAGATTTGACCACCGGAATCAGTTCCGGCTTTAGATTTGTTGCGGCGGAAGCATACAGCAAAGGAGTTTCGGCGCGGAGAAATCTTCGGATACCGCAATAGTTCGTGGCGGAGATTGCAGTGTGCCCTCTGAAATCCAGAACGTCGATGCGGTGCATCGAAATTTCGACGAACCAGAATTGGGGCCGCCGTAGCTAGAATGCTCGCATTGTCGCAGCGGCCAGGCCCGCATGCACTCACCCGGCAAATCCAAATCCACCTGGCCGCTCGACAATTACTCAGGAACCTGCCAGGCAGCCGGGACGGAACTCACCCAAGAGGCACTTTTCAGCTGATGCGCCGCTTCGCGCGCAGAAGTTGCGCACCGCGCTGAGCGGCTTCGTTCACAAGAAAACCCATCTTGGGATGCGACGGCTCGAAATCCGGAGCGATGCCGTGACCTCGGAGACTGTCGGAAGTCAAAGGCCCGATTGAACCCACAAGGATTCGCCCGAACGCGCCACGGACGGCGTCGTCCTGCTTGCTCTCGGCGGCGATACGGAAGAGATGGTCCACCTGCAGCGAACTGGTGAAGAAGGCCATGTCGATTTGACCCTGCACAATGAATTCAATCGCCGCTCGCAGAGGACCCAGATCGGCAGGCAACGCCCACTGATACACGGGTACGCGAGTGACGCGCGCGCCGCGTTCGGCCAGCCCTGCGAGAAGCTCCGGATTCGACGCGCCATATTCCTGCACGGCAACGCGTCTACCCTCGAGAGGTAATGTCGCCTTCCGCTCATCGAACGTGCGCAGGAGGTCCCGCCAGGTATTGGGTTCGGGAATCGATACTGAAATCGGTACCCGAAGTTCCTTGAGCGCGGCCGCCGGCTTGGGCCCGCGGACCACCGTCGTTACTTTCCTCAGGGCCTCCACGAACTGCTCGCGCGAATACACTGTTTCCGCGACGCGAGTCAGCGCCTGCGTGCCCACACCCGTCAGGAAAATAACGATATCGAATTCGCCGCTGGCTAGTGCGCGGGCGAATGCGATGGCTTCCGTATTTGATTCGAGCGGTACTTCACGCATCGACGGCGCTGCAACGGGCGTGCCGCCGTAACTTTCGATCAGTTTCGCCATTCCCGGAGCGCGGCGGCTCTCGAAAGACACCACCCGCAAGCCCGCGAGTCCCGCCAATTCCGCATTCTGGGGCATCCGCTATGATTGCACTTTTGTGCCGGCGCTCGCCAGTCGGCTAACCCCCAACCTGGGATGAACCCAAAGGCGCCTGATTTGCATCAATCCCTGTATCGAAGCCTGAAGGCGTCGAAAGCCAAACGACAAGGAGACACACGATGGCCAAGAACTCCGGTACTGCGGCGCAGTCCGCAAAATCCCCGGTGACGGCTCAACCGCGCACTCACCAGCGCGCCGCCGAGATTCAGCAGTACGGAACAGTCACACCCATGCTGCCCCTCGATCTTATCGAGCCTGTGCGCCTGGAAATGACGGAACAACTCAATCAAACGCTGGCGGACACGATGACGCTCCGCGACCTGTACAAGAAATCGCATTGGCAGGTTGCCGGGCCGACCTTCTACCAGCTGCATCTTCTCTTCGACAAACATTTCGACGAGCAGGTCGAGCTGGTGGATGCAATTGCAGAGAGAATCCAACTGCTGGGTGGCATCAGCATCGCGATGGCGGCCGACGTAGCCGAAACGACTCGCATTGAGCGGCCTCCCAAGGGACGCGAGGAAGTTCCCGTTCAAATTTCACGCCTCATCGACGCTCATCAGTTGATCATTTCCGACGTCAGGAAATTCGCTCGACGCGCGTCCGAGTTGGGTGACGACGGAACCAACGACCTGCTTGTCAGCCAGGTCCTTCGCACCAACGAATTGCAAATGTGGTTCTTGAGCGAACACCTGGTGGAGATGCCGCTCGTTAAAGCCCAGTGAGTGACGCAGCCAGAAACCGCTCTTGAGAAGGATCTAAGCCGGAAGCTGAATCTGGATCAAAGACCGCAGCGCAGCCGGACGCAGCACTGACGCAGAAGCCATCATTCGCGCGGAGGGAATGCCCGTGCGCATGAACGACTTCTCGCAGTCGGCGGCGGAGGGCCCGCGCATGTTGCCTTCCATGTAAGCAAGTCCGGGGCAACGCGTGCACGTCCCCAGATGCGAGCACGCGGAGCAGGTGTCCAGGTCTTTCGCCCGGATCGAGCGCACCTCGCGCAATTGCGGCGAATCTTGCCAAATGTCCAGGAACCGCTGGCGGCGAACGTTGCCGCAAGAGAGCGGAAACTGCACGCAGGGATACAGCTCGCCATAGGGCGAGACGTAACACGCGGTGTGGCCGGCGCTGCACGGAAGCCCTTCGAGGATGTCGTCATAAACGCCTTGCGGCGGTGCGCAGAACTCTTCCACATTTCCTACCAGGGCGGAGTTGTGAAATACAGCCGCCAACTCGCTGGGCGGCACGCGATATTTCAGCACATCCGTTCCGCCGTCCATCATCGGCGTGATCGTGGGATCGAGCGTGTAGTGCGCTCCCGCTTCCCCGGCAAGCGCCCGAACTCCTTCGCTGTCGTTCGAATTCGAGTTCATCAGCACATTGGCGACGGACACTTTCAGTCCTTGCGCTCTCAGCAGCCGGATTCCCTCGAGCGTTCGGCGCAGCGACCCTGGCAGTTTGGTCACCGCGTCGTGCACTTCGGCCCGATGGGAGTAGACGCTGATTTGAACCTGCTCCACGCCCAGAGCTTTCAGGCGGCGAGCCTCCTTCGCGCGGATCAGCACCGCGTTCGTCTTCAGCTTTACGTTGAATTGCAGCGATCGGGCGTGCTCGATGATCTCGAAGCAATCGCGGCGCACCAGCGGCTCGCCGCCGCTCAGCGTAAGGAAAAATACGCCGGCTTCCTGAAGTTGGCCGAGCAAGTTGCGGATTTCCGTGGTGGTCATCTCGCCGCGATCGTCATGTTCGAGGTAGCAGTGTTCGCAACGCTCGTTGCAGCGATAGGTCACATCGAGATGCACGCTCAGAGGGACTGCGAGCCCGAGCGCCCTTTGATTGAGCCGCTCCATCAGGCTCATGGATGCACCAGCGCGCCCGCCTCGTCTTCGACGATGGGCCGATCCGAAACGCGGAGAACTCCGTGGCTCGCGAGCTTTTCCGCGAAAACTTCCGCATCCCGGTAAGCGGCATCCGGCTGAACGTCGAACTCGGCACACACATGGTCTCTGACGATTTCGGACAGCGGCGTTCGCCCGTCCGCCGATTGCCAGATTGCCGTCGCGACGTCGCTCAAGCTGAAAAGTGTCGAGTCGGTGGCGGACATGATGATCATTTCGCCGCCCAGAAGGCGCGCCGCGACTGTGCGGCTCCTCGCGATGTACTTTTCGCTCATCGCACCAGCTCCCATGCGCGAGCGTCCGGCGTGAAAACGAGTTTGGCCACGTGTACGCTGGAGACGAATCGCAGCGCCGCATCGAAAACGCTGCGCACCAGTTCCCGATCGTCCGCAAAGAAAAGAATGTGGCGCATCAGCGCGCGCACCGCGTCGCTCTGCGTGATGGGCTCGACCCGATTTTCCCGGCCCTGTACCAGAAAATAGAGCGTGTCCACCGGCGCGGAGAGATTCTCTCCGGCGCGGGCGAGCTCGCCGGCAAACGGAGTCCCGTAGGCGCGGTAACCGCTTTCGCAGCGTCTTACGTAGGAGATCTCGTCGGTAAGCAGGTTCGCGTCGGGCGGGGCGAGACGCGCCATCGTGGTCTTGCCGGCGCCGGAAACGCCCGAAAACAAGAACGCGCGTCCGTTCCGAATCGCGCTTGCCGCGTGAAGCAGAAAACCTCCTTCGTCCGCCAGAACCAGCGAGTGCGCGATGCGCAGCACGGAATCCAGCGAATAGGGGTTGGGCGATTGGCGCACCCAGCCGCGCCGCGAACGCACATCCCAGGCCGCCCGGAAGTCTCCGCGCTGAAAAAACCACACAAACCCCTGCTTGAAAACGCGCGCGTCCTCGTCGGACGGTTCCGTGGGCGGGTCGAGATCGAACTCGAACTCGAATTCAGGCCTTGCGCCGGGATTGACGAATCCGGCGTAGCGCCGCTCAATCAAGTCGCAAAAGTCGGAGTCGCCGCCCTTCAGCGAAATCGGGATTCCGCCGATCTCCACGGTCACTCCCTGCGCGTTGTCCGGAAGTGGTCCGTCTTCCGGTCGAGCAAGCGCCGCGCGATTCACAGGCACTCCTGTAGCTCAGGCTGAGTGTTTCGCGGCGCCGCAATCTCATTTCTGGTCAGCCGCCATCGCAATGAGCAATATAGGAGCAGACACTTCGTCACGCCGTCGGAGCGCCGCACCAGGAACCGAACTACCAGCGCGCCAAGATTCGGCGACGCGCCAAGATCGACGTGCTTTCCTCGCCGGACGACGCCGCAAACATGGCCGAGAAACTCGTCGCTCCCCACGGGTGCATCATCCTGATTCAGCGCATCTCCGCGTGTCACGATCGCGGCTCGCTCGCCAGCTTTTGCGGTGCGCACAACGCGGTGGGCATAGAAGCGCCCTTCGCGCGACCATAGCGCAACGTCTCCGCAACGCGCGCGCTCGATGGGTTGATTGCGAACGATAAGAATGTCGCCGGGAAAAATCGCAGGGACCATGCTCGCGCCACTCGCGATGAACCGAAGCTCGCCCGACACGCGCAGAACCTCTGTCGCCAGTTCCAGCTTGATGGCTTCTCGGCTTGGTGCTGCTTGTTCCACGGTTCCTTATGAGTTCTTTCTATTGAATCGGCATTGGGCCTGAGTCGGGTGCAGTTTGCCGCAGGCCAGCGCCATCGTCTCGAACACCTTCTCGTGCTCGAACGAAGGCTTCTGGTACGGCTTCTTGCGCTTGCCGTTTTGGAGCGGCGCCTTCTCCGGCTCCATGGTCCGGCCGTTATGCTCGTTGCTCACTCCAGGCCTGCCTGGGTCAATTTCACGGCGTTGTTCGCGCTGATGGTGGTGAAATAGAAACTGGACGCCTGCAGCGAAGTACTGGCGTTGTCTACCACCATCCCGCTGGTCCCATTTCCAAAGTCCGCCGTGGTGACAACGGTAGGAAACGCGTTGATGTTCAGCTGGCCGATGTCCGGCGGAATAACCGCGACGCTCAAAAACAGCCAGTCGGTTGCCCCGTTTTTGAACTCTGTGAGCGGACAGTATTCCCCAACGCGGGCGCCGAGCGCGAACGTGTGCGCGGGCGTGCCCGCAGTCATGGTTCCGTTGGTGGCGAAGGTTATGCCATACAGTTCCAAATTCGCGGCCGTGGCATCGAAGGCGGCCGCATACACCAGCCAGGTGCTGGTGGTCGTGCTGGAGTAAAACGGATCATTGAAAGCGGGGGCATGAACGTTATGGTATCCGGCCCCGCCCAGGGTTGCGGTGGTTGTTGAACTGAAACTGGTCGTCGCCTGCACGAGAACCGCGTTGGTGCCGTTCGAGCCGCTCACCGCATACACGAAACCATTCACGCCATCAATGATCGGTGGATCCACAATTCCACCGTACTTTGTGCCGTTCCCGACAGTGACCGAACTAACCGCTCCAGCTTGGGTTATTCGATACAGCTTTCCATCAGCGCATCCGACGAATACGTTGAGCGTCACGAAATCGAGAACGGGTCCCGTCAATTTTCCGGTGCATGTACCTCCGATCGTTACCGCTCCTGCCGTTCCCCAGCTTGCGTCCAAGCTTGGCACCGGTTTCGACGCGCAGTTCGGATTGACGCTCGTGCAAAAGACGTTCTTGAAGCGATAGAGAATTCCGGCGTCATTTCCCACGTAAGCCACGTCGCGAACGTAGTCGACGAACGGCGACGAAAGCGTGTCAGGACCGCTGCCGAATGCCAGATCGGTGGCGGTCCCACTGCCGGCTGCGGGTGTCGTTGCGGAGAAAGAGCTGATTGTCGCCGGCAAAAACACGCTCTGGAGATTCGAGGTATTCTCGCCGTTGGTCGCTCCCGTGCCCCAGGCCAGTACATGAAAGTGCGCCGCGTTGACCGACGTGACAGCGGTGATGTTGACCTCAAAGCCAGTTCCGGCTCCGCTCGTCGCTACAGTCGCGGCCCCGGTGACCACCGCATACCCGGTTCCAGCGTAGGTTATGGTGAAAGACGTGACCGCCCCGCCAGTAATAGTGACCACCTGATAGGTAGCCGAAAGGCCGGTGCCGCCCGAAATCGTCCCAGCGTCGCCCACTACATATCCCGTGCCGCCGTGCCCCGCTGTAACTGCCGCCGTCTTGATCTGCCCAGCAGCTGCGGATTCCACGAACGCAACTTTCGTCCCGGAACTGGCCGGCGTTATAGGATCGTAGGAAAGCACCGGCGAAGTCGTCACCGCGCTGCCACCCGCGATTCCCTCCACGTTGTACGACCACAATACGGTGGCCGCGACCCCAGTGTCGGCTCCGCTCGCGCCACGGTTGCAAATCCCGTTGCCACCAGCCGTACCGCTGTAGAGCTGGTTGAAGGCCACGATGTTGGGCTGCGTCGTGGATCCCAGCGCGTTCACCGGGAAGACTATGAAATCGTTCGTGCAGCTCGGCGCTGCAGTAGTGTCGAACGTGAATTTTGCCGGAGACATAGACGGCGCTGTGCCGCCCGTCCCCAGATTGATGCTCCAATCCTTTTCGAACGGAGGTATTTCAGGCCGAGTAAGCGGCCGTTGCCGGAATGGGGGCTCGGGACGACGCCGCTCAGCATCCCACAATCGGCTAAAGTCGCGCTGCGCCCTGGCCCACATGAGCATGGCCCGAGGGTCTCGCGCAGCGGACTGCATCGCTTCCATGGGACCCACTCGAGGGTAAACGACGTGTCTCGTAGTCCAGTCCCGAAACTCCGGCGCAGGCCCCTGCGATAATTGCGCTCGGCGGCCAGACAGCGGCGCGCCTAGCAGAACTACGAGGCATGCTCCCAGAACGCCGAGCGTGCGGCGCGAAAAAATTAGAAAATTCAAATGTTGCCTCCGACATGTTCCCGCGAACTGGGAAATGCGATTTGGGAGTCAGCTGTGAATGTCGGAGAAAGGAACGGGAGCGCCGCCAACGACTCGAAGGTGTAGTTTGAAATCGTCTGATTCATCCCAAGCCTCGGCTGCCTAGCCGCGGTTACAACCTCGTCTTACACCGGTAGTTCTGCACCGGTAAATATGGCCCTTCGGCCAAGCCTGAAACATTCGCTTGCTTGCTCTTGCAAGCAGTGGCTGTGCCAATGAACGTATCGAGTCGGTAGAGGCCAAACAACGGAAAAAGCCCGGTTTGGTGCTAAAACGTTACCTGTTAGGGGGATAAGAGCAAGCCTGCATACTTTGTCTCGTTGTCAGCGGAGTTTCCAGTTTGGCTTTCAAAGCCGCGGACTAGGGCTTGACGCTACGAGCCTCGAAGTGTAGTTTGCGCCGTGACTTAGTTCGTCACCCATTGGGGAGAGATCATGCGACGAGTTGTTTCGGTGATTGTACTGGCGATCGTCTCGGTGGCGGCACTGTCGGTGCTTGTTCGGACCCTCCGCTCTCAGAGTCCGCAGGAATTTAACGTACGCGAGCACTACGCGAAATTCGAGTACCAGATCCCCATGCGCGACGGAAAGCGCTTGTTTACTTCCGTTTACGTTCCGAAAGATGCATCGCATTCTTATCCTTTTCTCATGACTCGAACGCCCTACAGCGTGGGGCCGTACGGCCTCGACCAATATCGCCGCAATCTCGGCCCGTCGATTGAATTCGAGAAGGCGGGCTACATCTTTGTCTACCAGGACGTCAGGGGACGCTACATGTCCGAAGGGACGTTCGTCGAGATGACCCCTCATATCGACAAGAAAAAATCGGATCAGGATACAGACGAAAGCAGCGATGCCCATGACACGATCGATTGGCTGCTCAAGAACGTCCCAAACAACAACGGAAATGTGGGCATCGTCGGGATCTCCTACCCGGGCTTCTATACGTCCGCCAGCATCATCGATTCGCATCCGGCGATCAAAGCCGCGTCGCCGGAAGCTCCCATGACCGACTTGTTCATGGGCGATGACGCCTACCATGGCGGTGGCTTCATGCTGGCGGCGAATTTCGGGTTCTACGTCTTCTTCAAGCCGCAGAAGGAACCCGCTCCGCCTCCCAAGAATTTTGAGCGATTTGATTACGGCACCAAGGACGGCTACCAGTTCTATCTGAACATGGGGTCGCTCTCGAACGCCGAGCCGCTCTACTTCAAGGGTTCGAATCCGCTCTGGGATGACCAAGTCGCTCACGACACGTACGACGACTACTGGAAGGTTCGCAACCTGGCGCCCCATCTGAAGAATATTCATTGCGCCGTGCTCACGGTGGGCGGCTGGTTCGATGCGGAAGACCTCGCCGGACCCTTCAAGGTCTACGCTGCGGTCAAACAGAATGATTCGGGCATCTTCAATGGTCTTGTTGTGGGGCCGTGGGTCCACGGCGGCTGGGCGCGCTTCGACGGAAGCCGCCTCGGAAACGTGGCTTTCGGCTCCAATACCGGTGAGTTGTTCCGAACTGAAATTCTGTTTCCGTTCTTCGAGAAGTGGCTGAAGGACGGTCCCGACCCGCAATTGCCCGAAGCGTATGTCTTCGAGACTGGCGCGAATAAGTGGCACAAATATCCGGCCTGGCCTCCGAAGAACACGGAAAGCCGGACGCTCTACTTGCGTGAGAACGGCGGATTGTCGTTCGATCCGCCCGGCAAGCCGGAAGATTCGCGGAACTACGACGAGTACGTCAGCGATCCGAACCGTCCGGTTCCCTTTGTCGCCTACCCCACAACGGACGTTCCTCAGGAATATATGGACTCCGACCAGCGATTCGCTTCCACGCGGCCCGACGTCCTGGTGTACCAGACTCCGCCGCTCGAACATGACGTCACGATCGCGGGGCCGATTTCTCCGCGTCTTTTCGTTTCCACCACGGGCACCGACTCCGACTTCGACGTGAAACTGATCGATGTCTACCCGGCTGACTACGTGGACCCGTCGCAAAAAATTGAAACTCCCGGAAACGATGTCGGCGCCCCGCACGTCACAATGGGCGGTTACCAGCAGCTCGTGCGCGGCGAGCCCATGCGCGGCAAGTTCAGGAAAAGCTTCGAGAAACCGGAGCCGTTCGTCCCGGGAAAAATCGAACAAGTGGGTTTCACGATGCCCGACGTCTATCACACGTTCCTTCGAGGCCATCGCATCATGGTGCAGGTGCAAAGCTCATGGTTCCCCCTGGTCGATCGCAATCCGCAGAAATTCCTAAACATTCCCGACGCGAAACCCGAGGATTTTCAGAAAGCGACGGAGCGGATCTACCGCGGCCACGGACAAAACTCAGGAGTGGTCGTCCAGGTCTTGCAATAAGGCGAGTCGACTTGATTTTCGGTCCTGCATAAAGTCTCGTGAAGGGGGCGCACGGTGACGAAGTTTCGTATTCTTCTCGTAACATTTGCAGTGTTGGCCTTTTCGTTTCTCCTCGCAGCGGAGCTTTGCGCGGCAGATGACACGGCCGCTGAAAAGAAACCTCCAGACGTCCTGGCGAACTTGAAATTCCGGAACCTCGGTCCCGCCGCAGCCGGTGGCCGAGTGACCTCCGTCGTGGGCATACCCGGCAATCCCAACGTCTACTACGTCGGCGCTGCAGCCGGAGGGGTGTTCAAGTCGGTCGACGGCGGATTCACCTGGAAGCCGATTTTCGAGCACGAAGCCACGGCCTCCATCGGGGCAATCGCCCTCGCGCCGTCGAATCCCAATTTTGTTTGGGTTGGCACGGGTGAAGGCAACGTCCGCAACGATGTGATCGACGGTCGCGGAGTTTATTTCTCGTCCGATGCCGGACATTCCTGGAAATTCATGGGGCTCGCGGACACGCAGCAGATTTCGGCAATAGAAGTTGATCCCGGCGATCCGAACACGGTGTTCGTCGGCGCAATGGGCCATACGTGGGGACCGAACGCGGACCGCGGCGTGTTCAAAACCACTGACGGCGGAAAGAACTGGAAGAAAGTTCTGTTTGTAAACGATTCGACGGGCGTTTCCGATCTTGCGCTCGATGCGGGTAACCCGAGGGTGATTTTTGCGGGAATGTGGGAGTTTCGGCGTTATCCGTGGACGCTGACCGACGGCGGCCCGAACACTGGCTTGTACCGGTCGACGGACGGCGGCGAAACCTGGGACAAGCTGACGAAGGGATTGCCTGAACCTCCGCTCGGACGCATCGCAGTGGCGGTTGCGCCGTCGAATCCCGATCATATCTACGCCTTGATCGGTGCGAAGCAGGGCATGCTCTGGCAATCCACGGACATGGGCGATTCCTGGACAAGCGTGACCAACAATCGCGCCCTGGACGTGCGGGCGTTTTATTTCTCGAAGATGGCCGTCTCGCCCGAAAACGAAAACAAGCTTTTCTTCATGTCGTTCAACTTGCTGGAATCCGACGACGGGGGCAAGTCCGCGCACGTCGCGGACCGCGGCGTGCATTCCGACCATCACGCCATCTGGATCGATCCGAAAGATACGAACCGCATCATTCAGGGCACCGACGGCGGCGTTTTTCTTTCGTTCGACGGATCGAAGAGTTGGGAGTTCCTCGACCGCCTGCCGATTGAACAGTTCTATCAAGTCGCCGTCGACAGCCGCACTCCCTACAACATGTGCGGCGGCCTTCAGGACAATAGCGCGTGGTGCGGTCCTTCTTCTGACTTGAGCCACAACAATGTTGGCAACGGCGCTTGGTATACGACAACGGGCGGCGACGGCGAATATTCGGTTCCGGCGCCAAGCGATCCCGACATCGTCTACAGCGATTCGCAGAATGGCTCGATCGGGCGGCTCGACTTGAAAACGCACATCA
Source organism: uncultured Acidobacteriota bacterium (assembly GCA_963737205.1). Lineage (GTDB taxonomy): Bacteria > Acidobacteriota > Terriglobia > Acidiferrales > UBA7541 > Palsa-295. Next base: position 1,625,367 of record CAVTRV010000002.1, read on the forward strand.
GCCAATCGATTCGACCGTACCTCGATAGTGTCGAAGAGCAGAAACCTGCGGACTTGAAGTACCGGTTCAACTGGACTTCGCCGATAGCCGTTTCTCCGACGGATGCGAACGAAGTGTATCTCGGCGGAAACGTCGTATTTAAATCCACCGACGCGGGAAAGACCTGGTCTCCTATCAGCGGCGACCTCACTCGCAACGACAAGAGCAAGCAGGAAATTTCCGGCGGTCCGGTGAATCACGATATAAGCGGCGCCGAGACGTATGGCACGGTCATGTCCATAACGCTCGCGCCAACCGATTCGAATGTGATCTGGGTCGGCACCGACGATGGATACGTCCAGGTGACCCGCGACGCCGGCAAAACGTGGACCAACGTGACCTCGCACATCTCCGGCGCGCCGGAATGGGCCCGCGTCTATCAAGTTGGCGTCTCGCCTTTCGACGCGGGCACGGCGTACGTCATTTATGACGCGCATATGCTCGACAACCGCCATGCATTCGCATACCGAACGAGCGACTATGGAGCGACCTGGCAGAAAATCGTGAATGGATTGCCGGACGATTCGCCGGTTCACGTCGTGCGCGAAGATCCGAACCAGCGCGGCTTCCTGGTGGCCGGGACAGACACGGGTCTCTATTATTCGACAGACCGCGGGGACCACTGGAAGCCGATAAAATCGAACTTCCCCACGGTCCCGGTGTGGGATCTTACCTTCGTCAAGGGCAGGCACGATCTGGTGGTGGCCACGCACGGGCGCGGCGCCTTTGTGTTCGACGATATCCGCCCGCTCGAGGAACTCACGCCCGAGATTGAAGCGAGCGCGTTCCACCTGTTCACACCTTCCGACGGCACAATCCTTCATCGCTGGCGGAGCGACGAAGGCCAGGCCAAAGGATATTCGGCGCCCAATGCTCCCGACGGCGTCGTGATTGACTACCTCCTGAAGGCCGAACTGAAAGTCTCGCCGGAGCAAAAGAAAGTGCGCCAGACCCCGGTCAAAATCGTAGTCACGGACGAGCAGGGAAACCCGGTAAGCACCGAATACGGACCTTCCGAGGCCGGTGTGAACAGGTTCGTCTGGAACATGCGCTACGAAGGTCCTACGCAACTTAAATCTGCTGCGCCGCCGACGGAGAGCGAATTTTTCAACCCAAATCGCGGGCCGATGGTGGTGCCGGGAACTTACAAGATTTCCGTCACAGTGAACGGCCAAACCGAATCGCAGAGCGCAACCGTCGTGCCCGATCCGAATCTCAAGGTCGACCCCGCGGTTTTTCGCGCGCAGACCGACACTGGGCTTCAGGCACGCAGCGAAGTAAGCGCGATGAACGAAATGCTGAATCGCATCGAGGACATCCAGAAAGAGATCAGCGATTTTGCCGCGATCGTTCAGAGCGGAAACGATGATGCGCAAAAGGCGAAGTACAGGCCGATCGTCGCGCGTGGCAGGGAGCTTTCGAAGAAACTTTCGACCGTCAAGGACGTTTTCATCGATCCAGACCTGCAGCACGATGTTTCCGAAGACGACATCCATGCGCTGGCGCGACTCCAGAGCCAGGTGAGCCGGGCGGGCTTTCAGGGCGGAGGCGGCTACGGGCAAATGCCCAATCCGCTGGCGCTCGAAAAAGCGAAGGAACTCTACGCGAAATTGGACGAGCAACTGAAGAAATTCAACGATCTGCTGAAAACAGACGTGGCCGATTACAACAAGGCCGCTCAGGAAGCTGGCGCACCAACCGTCTTCGCCGGAGAACCAGTAGAAGTCAAAGCCGTCAAAGCACCCTGACGCCCGCATGAGATAGTCGCGTCCTGCAGAATGAGGCCCGAAGTATCGTAGAATGCAGGGACCATGACCTCCCGGCATTGGTTGTGTTTGGTTGGCATTGCGCTGGCGTGCGCGATTCCGGCATCCGCGAACGGTCCACCCGCCCCGGCGAGCGAAAACAGCCCCGCTCGCGCTCAGGTGGAGCAGTTGATTCAGCAGGCGCATGCGGACGTTTCGGTGGCCTTCCGCTCGCTCGACGGCGCGCAGCAACTTTTCATCAAAGCTGACGAGGTCTTCCCTGCCGCGCCGGCCGTCATCCAGATTCCGGTGATGATCGAGCTCTATTCCGAGGCGCAAGCAGGCGAGGTGCGTCTCACCGACACGGTGGTGGTGCGCAACACGTTTCACAGTGTGATCGACGGCGCCGTCTATCACCTCGATCCCAAGACCGATCCCGACCAGGACCTGTACAAAGAGCTCGGCAAGCCGATCACCCTCCAGGATCTGTGCGAGCACATGGTGGCTCGCAACAGCAGCCTCGCCGCAGACTTGCTGATCGAACGGCTCGGCCTCGACCGCGTCCGCCAGCGAATCGAGTCGCTCCACGCCAACGGCATCCAGGTGATTCACGCGATCGAACCGGATCGGCCGAACGACAAACGCCCGGACAACTCCACGACAACGCGCGCCATGCTCGAATTGCTCTGGACGCTCGCGAAGGGCCAGGACGCGGGAGACGACGCCAGCAAGCAGATGGTGGGCATGGTGGCGCGAGCGGCCCTGCACCAGCCGCCCACGGCGGGCATGCCTTCGGATCCCCGCGCCGTGCAATCGCCTCAGCTCGCTGGAATCGGCCAGCAGGCCATGATCGAGTTTGGACCGCATCCGTTCATCGTTGTAATTCTGATCCGCGGAATTACGAACCCCGAAACCAGCGCCGAGTTGATGGCTCAGATCGAACACGCTCTCGCGGCCGGCCTGGACGCGAACATCGGAAGTTAGCACCCGGCCTCTTGTTTTCTCCTTAGTTGTGTTCTCCCTACTGCGTTTCAATTCACCTGAGCGAATCCTAGACCAACGGCCAGTAGATTCTTGTGGCGCGTTTCGCGTACGCTTTCAGGAAAGCATCTCGCGGCTCTTCCTGGGAGACACAAGATGTTCTGCGACCAGTGTGGACTCAATTTTTTGCCGAGGCAATCGATTTGCACGCGCTGCGGCGCTGCCGCGACGCGACATTGGCTCCAGCTGATCGGCCTGGCCACACTGATGCTGGCTTTCGCCTGCAATTCGCTGGTGGCGTGGTTCTTGCTGCCGCGCCACGTCGACGGGCACCACGCCCAATCGATGTTTCGGATCTGGTTCTGGCTCGATGACAAAATTGCGCTGTACGGCTGGGTGCCTCTCGCCATCGGACTTCTCGTGTGGGATTTTCTCGTGCTGCGTGGCTCGCGCAGGCCCAAGGTCCGCGGCTGGCTCACTCGCAAACTTCTGACGTTCTCGCTGGTGGCGGGAGTGACGCCGTTTATTCCCGCGTGGGTTCCGGCGGGGCAGCCGTCCGAGCATTTTTTCAGCGTGATTCGGAGCCACCCTGGCATGCCGCTGGCTCTGGCGTGGAGCGTCGTGGTAGTGGTGATCTCGCTGGTGTGCGTCGAGGCTGAGACGCGCGACTCGCTGCTCGGCCAGGGCAAAGTGCTGAGCGTCGTGGGCCTCGGCGTCCTCTTTCTGCTCCTCGGCATGACGATTTGGGGCTGGTCGGTCACGTAATCCGCTATATAAACATAATTTTTTTCGGGTCGATTTCTGCCGATTAGACATGGCTCCCGGTCCATGTTTTCAGTCACTTGCGTTCGTTTCTAATCCCGGTGCCGGGATTAGATTTCCTCCTTCTGCGTCTCGAAGAGGACCGTTTGATCCGTTGGATCGGGGCGAGGGTTGGGGTGTCGGGCCGGCGCTCGATGATGGAGTCAAGAACCTCTCGCATGTTTTCGCGGCGGCGAACGATCAACCCGGTGGCGCGGGCGTGACGGTGGATCGAGCGGTAGTCGGGGATTTTATACTGTTTGGCGAGAAACCAGACGTCTTGCCAGTTGACGAATTCTTCCTCGATTTCCTCGCGGTCTGGATGGCGGCAGATAAGGCACTTACGTTTGTGGCGTTCTTCGGCTGGGAGCATGGTGAAGTCCTCCTTTTGTTGGGGGCGGCCGGTGGCGGCTCGCCGGGCGCGGGATTGGGTCGTGTGTGTGGATATGCTTCCCATATTCTTTCGAGGAGTTGGGCAGCCTCAATAAACTCTGGAGAATCAAGGTCTTCGTCGGACGAGTCGGGATCGGGTGGGGATGGTGGGTCGGGCGGGTTGGGAGTGGGGTTTTGGTCGTCCATGTCTGACTTTCCAGCTGCAGGATACCATAGAATTACCAAATTGTCAAGTCCTAGTACTGCTGGCTTATTACTTCACGAATCCTGCGGCACGGCTCCATCTGCGGGACCTGGCGGAGCGGCTGAGCATCGATCCCTCGAACCTGTCGAAGGAGCTCGGACGCCTGGAGCGCGAGGGGCTGTTCCGGTCGGAAGTGAGCGGCCGCCAGAAATATTTCGAGCTCAACCGGAAGTATCCTCTCTTCGCGGAAGTGCGTGGGATCGTTGCGAAAACCGTGGGGGCTGCTCCGCTGATTGCACAATCCCTCAAGAAAATTGAGGGAATTGAAGAGGCGTTTCTGTATGGCTCGTTCGCAGCCAATCAGCAGGACGCTGCGAGCGACGTTGACGTTCTTGTGGTTGGCAAGCCGACGGGCCATGTGTTAGCGGAAGCAGTCGGCAAACTCGAGCGGCAACTCGGGCGCGAAATCAATTACACGGTCATGAGCCGGAAGGAGTTCGAGGCGCGGAGGAAGCGCAAAGATGCCTTCCTCGAAAACGTCTGGCAGAATGAGCGGGTCGAGTTGGTGGGCGGCGCGTGAAGAAACTGAAATCGCAGAGGGTGGATTGGGCCCAGATCGAGCGCTTCCCGCAAAGTGCGGAGAAAAAACTCGGCGAACGGGTGAGGGATCCGGCTTTTCGCAATCATTTCACGCCGGAAAAATCCGCCGTGCCGACGCGCATATTCGTTCCGCCGCGCGGCCGACCGTTTTGCATCGTCTGCGATGCAGGGTCGGTCGGCGCTGCCTCCGCCCACGCGCCATAGACCTTGCCGTTGTACGCCACCAGCCAGGTGTAATCGCCAAGGAACGCCAGCTCGCTCTCAAAAGGCTCGCTCGTCCACTGATAGTTTGTGAACGTCTTGCCGGCGTCGGTCGAACGCGCCAGCGTCACCCACGTTTTGCGATTGTCCGGATCGTTGCGCCGGTCGTAAAACTGCACGTAAATATCGCCGGTAATCGGGTCCACGGCCATCCACTGGAAGAACTGGTCGATGCCGTCGTGAATCGGGTCGCTGTTCACGCGCAAGGGCGGCGTCCACGTTTGCCCGTGGTCGGTCGACGTCGAGTTGAACACATCCACGTCGCCATTCCGGAAGTCGCTCCACGCCACGTAGAGACTCGCTCCCTTGCCGGGCCGCGGATCGACGCCAATCTGCGGAAATCCCATCACGCGCGCCACTCCCGGCACGCTTACCGCCCCGCCGAAATACGGAGGCGCCACGTCGAAGATCAAGCGTGACGGAGCAAACGTCTTGCCGCCGTCATGCGATGTGGTGAACGCGACGGCCAGGCCGTCATTCCACGTCGCGTAGATCGTGCCTTCCGCGTCGATCACCGCGAGGAAGCCCACCAGGCCGCCATTGTCGTCGCGTGGCAGCCCCGCATGCGTGCTGATGCGCATCGGAGTGGAGAAGGTCTTGCCGTCGTCCGTCGAGCGCGCGAACAGAATCACCGACTGCGTGAGTTGCCATTCGATCCAGCCCACGTACAGGTTCCCGGCATACGGGCTCGTTGGCACATTGTCCGCGATGATGCGTGGCATGTCTTCCCACTTGATGTCGGGCTCACCGCCCTTCCAGGCAATCACCTGCGTGGGATCCTTCTCCCAGGTCTTTCCGCCGTCCAGCGACCGCCGCACGAAGATGCCGTTGCGTCCAGCGCCGTGCCCCCAGTACCCCAGTGTGCTGAGCTTGTCGAAGTGGAGGCTTGATAGAAACACGTGGCCCTTGTTGTCAAACGTGGTGGAAACGTCGCCGCCGACCTTCCATCCCGGCACGGGAGGTAAATCCGCAAGTGCGAAGGTCTGGCCGCCGTCAGTCGAGTAGGTTGCGGTAGCCGGCTGATACACCGCCACCACCTGGCTCGGATTGTTCGGATTGACGGTGATGCCCGGCTCGCTGCCATGCCCGCCCGGCGGCGAAATCGTCACAATGTGCGCCCCCGGCGCGAGCGGCAGCGGCGCAGGCGCCATCTGCGCGACAGCGGTGCCGATTGCGAAGCCCGCCGCCAGTAGGACGACCAGCAGGGATGGGACGATCGCGTGCGGTTTCATGGGAGTGCCTCCCTCGGAGGCGCAGCCTATCACAGGCCGGGAACGCATCGTATACTTTATTCAAAAATGACGCCGGTAGCTTCACGCCGCTGGCGAGTGTCCCAGCCATCGTAGCAAGCCCTCGAAAACCTTTTCGAAGCCGTCCGGCTGGAGGGAGCCAAGCCGATGGAGCGCTCGAACAGTTGGAAATGTCGTGACGCCCTGCACCAGGAAAGCGCCGGGCTTCAGGAAAGGCACCTGCGCCGCAATCTCAAAGGAAGAGCCACGCAGGCTCGTCGTGTGCGGTACGACCGTGATGAGCGAACGATCCTGATCGCCGAAGGGAACGCTGATGACTAGCGCGGGCCGGGTCTTGCCAGCTAACCCGAAATCGACAAGCCACACTTCACCGCGTCTTGGGGTTGGCATCTTCCTGATCGAGGGATTCGAACAGAGTAGCCGAGGCAGCGCCGATTTCTTCATCCCTCAGCGGGCCCGAATCGAAAGGCAACGAACGGCGCAATACCTCGTTGGCGAAGGCGCGCTTCTCGTCAGCCGGCAAATGATCGAACGCTTCGAGCAGAGCTTGGGTCTTGCTGGTCATTCTTCAATAATAGCAGGAGTCTTCGGCGTAACAAAAGCCTCCGGCAGAGCAGGCGCTTTTGGGCAGCGCTAGCCGCGGAAGTAGAGGTACGCGCCAAGGATGCAGACTAGGACGAAGGCGGACCCGGCGACTTCGCGCCATCCCCAGCTTGCTTCGGTGTCCGCCTTGTCCTCGGCGGTTTCGGTGCCGAAGGCGAGACTCTTGATCTTAACGTAGTCGGGCGCGGACGTGGCGTAGCTGACGCCGACCATCACGATCGCGGACACAATGGTGATCAAGACGCTGAAATACTGGAAGTAGATATTGTTGACGATCCAGAGGAACGAACCCTCGGGATATCCGTGCTGAAAACCGGACAGGCCAAGCGTTACGGGCGTATCGACCATCATTCGGAATATGCCCAAGATGAAGCCAACGATCAATGCCCAGAGGGCACCCTGCGCGTTCATGCGTTTGAAGAAGACGCCGAGGAAAAACACCACGAAAATCGGCGGCGCCAAATAGCCTTGCACGGCTTGCAGGTAGTCGTAGAGGCCGTGCGCGTTCTTGATCACGGGAATCCACGCCAGAGCTACGAGGACCATGGCGGCCGTGGCAAGGCGGCCGATGTGGACCAGTTGGTGCTGCGACGACCCGGGCCTCCACTTCTCGTAGAGGTCCACGGTGAAGAGCGTGGAGCAAGCGTTGAAAACGCCGGCCAGAGAGCCCATCAGTGCGGAGAGCAGGCCGGCGACGACGATGCCGCGGAGTCCGGGTGGCAACAGATATTGGACCATCAGCGGAAAAGCTCCCTGCGCGGCGGCGGGAATCGCGTGGCCGTTGGGCCCGATGATGGAGGTTAGTTCGGGGACCTTGCCGCTTTTCGCCAGCGCGTAGCAGACCATTCCCGGAATGATGAATAGATACACGGGAGAGAGCTTGAGGATAGCGGCAAAAATGCTGCCCTGGCGAGCCACCTTCTGGTTGGGAGCGCCGAGCGCGCGCTGGACAATATATTGGTCGGTGCACCAGTACCACAACCCAATGATGGGGGCGCAAAAGAGCATGCCGAGCCACGGGAAATTGCCGTTGAAATACCAGGCCTGCTTGACGACGTTGCCGGCGGCGTCGGACTGGATGACGGGCGACCAGGTGCCTTGCACGCCGGCGGGGATCAGCGGCTTCCAGAGGTTGAACATATCGGAGCCGCACCAGTAGCGGAGTTCGTGCCAGCCGCCGAGCTTTGCGAGGCCGTAGAACGTGAGGCAGGCGGAGCCGACGATCAGGACGACGACTTGGACGGCGTCGTTGTAAGCGACCGCGCGCATGCCGCCGAGCGACGTGTACAAACCCGTGAGAACAATCACGAGCACGGAGCCGATCCAGAAGCTATCGATATGGATGTTGCCGACGTTGATCTGCAATTCGGGGAACAGAGTGCCGAAGACGACGCCTCCGGCAAAGATGCCGACCGCGATTTTCGAGACGATGAATGTGATTATCGAGACGATCGAGAGAACGTAGCGCGAGTTGGCGCTGAAGCGGCGTTCGAGGAACTCCGGCATGGTGAAAACCATCGAGCGCATGTAGAACGGCACAAACACCCACGCCAGAACCAGGAGGGCCCAGGCGTGGAGTTCGTAGTGAGCCAGCGCGACGCCGCTGGTGGCGCCGGCGCCTGCCAGGCCGACAACGTGCTCGGAGCCGATGTTCGAAGCAAAAATTGAAGCGCCGATGATCCACCAGCCGAGGTTGCGGCCGGCAAGGAAGTAGTCAGTGGCGTTGTCTTTGCGGCGGCGAATCACCCACGTGGCGACACCGATAAGGATGCCGAAGTAGCCGGCAATCACGATCCAATCGATCCCGGTGAGACGGGATCCAGCTACCACAGACAACATAGCAAGTTGGGTCACGCGATCATCCTCTCGGCGGATTGTTTGCGATTCGCCTCAAACCCGGAGTTGGGGCCGCTCAAGCGCGGTAGGGTATCACGTGTCCGAGCCAACATCAGCACGGAAAACGTTTTCTGGTGCTTCTTGTGAACACGCCGCGGCGAATCGCTCGCGGCTTTCCGCTGTGATACTTTAGCGCTGGGGCTTTGGCGGGGAGCGAAAACGCGGACCGTCTGTTCCTGTGTTCCAATGGCGAAAAAAACTGCAACGGCAAAATCCGAGGAAGTGGTCAGCATCGAGGGGATTTTCGGTCCCGGCGGCATGCTCGAAAAGCGGCATCCGGGATACGAGTTCCGGCGGTCGCAGCTGGAGATGGCGCAGATTGTGGACGACGCGTTTCAGAAGCATCAGCAAGTGGTGATCGAGGCTGGAACCGGCACCGGGAAGACGCTGGCGTACCTGATTCCCGCGATTCGTGCGCGGCGCAAGGTGGTGATTTCGACGGCGACAAAGTCGCTGCAGGAGCAGCTCTTCCAAAAGGATGTGCCGTTCCTGCAAAAGAATTTCGCTCCGAATCTGAAGGTGGCCCTGATGAAAGGCCGCGCGAATTTTCTCTGCCGCGCGAAGGTTCATCAGATGGTGGGCCAGCCGGTGCTGAAAGGGATCGACGAGATCGATTGGTTCGCGCAGATTCGCGACTGGGAAAAACTGACGGAAACGGGCGACCGGAGCGAGCTGACATTTTTGCCGGATGACTCCGAGCTGTGGAACCGAATCGACGCGCGCAGCGATCTGTGCACGGGGCAGAAATGCGCGGAGTTTCAGACGTGTTTCATCACGGCGATGCATCAGCGCGCGCACGAAGCGGATTTGATCATCGTGAACCATCATCTTTTCTTCGCGGACCTGGCGATACGGCAGGACGATTTCGGGTCGATCTTGCCGGAGTATTCCGCGGTGGTGTTCGACGAAGCGCATGAGATCGAAGACGTGGCGAGCGACTACTTCGGGCGGCAGATTTCGAGCTACCGCTTCGAAGAATTGGCGCGCGACACGGAAATCATGCTGCGGACGCTCCAAATCGAGGGAGCGGTAATCCGGAAATATCTGGCACGGATGCGCGAGCGCTCGCGCGGTTTCTTCGAGAGTTTCCCGGAGCGCGAGGGGAAATTCCCATTCGAGCCGGCCGAGAGGAAATCGTTTCTGGAGCGGAACCGGGAGGCTTACGAGGAACTGGCCGCGGGTGTGAAGCGCGTCGAGGCGGAGCTTTCGGCGCTCTCGCCAAAGCCCGAAGAAGTGCTTACGCTGGCGCGACGGGCGGCGGAAGTGCGGCGCGAACTGGCATTTCTGCTCGAGAGCGAAGAAAAGAGTTACGTCTACTGGTACGAGCGGCGCGGCCGGGGAGTGTTTCTGGCGGCGACGCCGATTGACGTGAGCGCGATTCTGCGCGAGCAGCTCTTCGAACGCTTCGACACCGTGGTGCTGACTTCGGCGACGCTCGCGGTGGGCGGACGCTTCGATTATCTGAAGCAGCGGCTCGGCGTGCTGCCGTCGGCGGAGGTTGTGTTGCCGCACGAGTTCGATTTTAAGGAGCAGGCGCTGCTGTATATTCCGCGAACGCTGCCGGACGTCCGCAATCCCGCGTTTTCGGCGAGCGCGGCGGACGAGATCGTGCGGCTGCTGGAAATTTCGCAAGGGCGCGCCTTCTGCCTGTTCACGAGCTACGCACAGATGAAGGATATTTTCGAGCGCGTCTCGGGACGCGTGCGGTTTCCATTGCTGCTGCAGGGAACGGCGCCGCGGTCGACGCTGCTGGACCGGTTCCGGTCGACTCCTAATGCGGTTCTGTTCGCGACGGCCAGTTTCTGGCAAGGGGTGGATGTGCCGGGCGCGCAGCTTTCGTGCGTGATCATCGATAAGTTGCCGTTTGCGGTTCCGAGCGATCCGATTGTGGCGGCGCGGGTGCGGGCGTTGCAAGAGGATGGGCGCAATCCGTTCGCCGAATATCAAGTGCCGGAAGCCGTGCTGGCGCTGAAGCAGGGGTTCGGGCGGCTGATTCGATCGAAGTCGGACCGGGGGATTCTGGCGATTCTCGACAACCGCATTCAGCGCATGCAGTATGGTAGAATTTTTCTCGAGTCCTTGCCGGAATATTCAACCACGCAAGACCTCGCCGAAGTGGCACGCTTCATGGAAAACCCGGAATAGACGCGGCGAGACAGAGCCTTTCTCGAAGGGACTCGAGGGATATTCATGTACGAAGTTTTCGTGGACGAAACGTTTGCCGCCGCCCACAACCTGCGGAATTACAAGGGCAAGTGCGAGAACCTGCACGGGCACAACTACAAGGTGCGCGTGACGTTGTCCGGCGCCGAACTGGATGCGACGGGACTGTTATACGATTTCGTCCATTTGAAACAGGTGATTCATACCGTGATTCATTCGCTCGACCACAAATATTTGAATGAGGTGCCGCCGTTCGACGTGCTGAACCCGTCGGCGGAAAATATCGCGCGGCACATCTACGATGAAGCGGTGAAGCAGATGCATCAGGCTCCGAGCGGGGCTGCAATCGCCGGCATTACCGTATGGGAAACGGAGACGTCGGCAGCGACGTACCGACCGTAGTCGAGTTTGGCGAATGACGCCGGGAAGAAACTGCAAGACCGAAACACAGAGCGCACAGAGAAGAGCTTGAGGGCACGGAGAACGGCGAACCAGGCAGAATCAGCATGAATCGAGCCTACCTACTCGTGGGAATTCCGGCGGTGATAACTTCTTTCTGCTGGCTCGCGTTCGGGTGGGGGTGGCGGCTGGCACTCTCTGTGACCGCGACCGAAATCGTAGCGATTACGGCATTCGTGATTTATATTTTGCGCCGGCAGAACCAGCGAGCGAGCGGAACGGAATCCGGGCGCTGAATTCTTCAGGGAAGCCGAAATGGTCATCACGGAAATCTTCAAGTCGATTCAGGGCGAAGGCACACGCGCCGGATTGCCCTGCATCTTCGTCCGGCTGACGGGATGCAATCTCCGTTGCACCTGGTGCGACACGGCGTACGCTTTTTACGGCGGAACGAAACGGCGAATTGAAGAAGTGATGGAAAAAGTTGGCGAGTTTGCGGGAGAAGGCAGCGGCAAGGTGACGCTGGTGGAAATTACTGGCGGCGAGCCGCTGCTGCAACCCGAAACCCCCGAGCTTGCGGCGAAGCTGCTAGCCAGCGGATACACCGTGATGATCGAGACGAGCGGGGAGCGATTCGTGGGCGTTCTGCCGCGCGAAGTGGTGAAGATCGTGGACGTGAAGTGCCCCGATTCGGGCGAAGCCGACACATTCGACATGGCGAATCTGGACGCGGTGGATGCGAAGGATGAAATCAAGTTCGTGATTTCGACGCGGCGCGACTACGAGTTTGCGCGCGATTTCACGCGGGAGCACCGGCTGGCCGAGCGCGTGCATGCGGTGCTTTTTTCGCCCGTGTTCGCGGACCCGTCGGGCGCGTGGCCCGGCCTAAACGCTCGAGAGCTTGCGGAATGGATTCTCGCGGATCAGCTGCCGGTGCGGCTGGGTTTGCAGTTGCACAAATTTATCTGGGATCCGGCGATGAAGGGAGTGTGAACACTCCCGGTCATGGAACCTAACATCGAAAAGGCGACGACGGAAAAGACGGCGGCAGAAAAACCAAAAGCGGTGGTGCTGCTGAGCGGAGGGATGGATTCGTGCGTGACGGCGGCCATCGCGAACCAGACGCACCGGCTTGCGCTGCTGCACGCGAGCTACGGGCAGCGAACCGAAGGTCGCGAGCGGCGTTCGTTCGACGAGATCGCGGATTTTTACGGCGTTCGGCAGCGGCTCGTCATCCGGCTGGATTCACTCGCGCAGATTGGGGGATCGGCGCTGACCGATCAGAGAATCGCGGTGCCCGAGTCGGGCGACGCTTTGGCGCCTCATGCGGGAATCCCGATTACGTACGTTCCATTTCGAAATGCGCACTTCCTATCGGCAGCGGTGAGCTGGGCGGAAGTGATCGGGGCGAGCGCTATCTTCATCGGCGCGGTGGCGGAAGACAGTTCGGGCTACCCGGACTGCCGGCCGGAATACTACCGCGCGTTCGGGGAAGTGATTCGAGAGGGCACGCGGCCCGAAACTCGAATCGACATCGTGACGCCGGTGATCGGGATGCGAAAGAGCGAGATCGTGCGCCGTGGGTATGAGTTGGGCGCGCCACTCGACCGGACGTGGTCTTGCTATCAATTCGATGACGAAGCGTGCGGGATATGCGATAGTTGCCGGCTGCGGCTGGCGGCTTTTGCCGACGCGGGGATCGAAGATCCCATCGCGTATCGAACCCGGGTTGCGCCATAAGTGAGTAACATCTTTATGGAGGAGGTGGAGTCCCAATGAAACGATGGATTCATTTGTGGGGGATCGTCGCGCTTTTTCTGCTGTGCGCCGGAGTGGCAGCGGCGCAAGGCAACAACCAAATCGAGGTACACGTGCTGGATTTGGACGCCAAACCGCTTCCCGATACCACCGTGACCCTGAAGAGCGAGGACAGCGGACAGGTGTACACCTTCAAGACCGATAAAAACGGGAAGTTCGTTCAGCTGGGTTTGAGAGCCGGAATCTACGACGTGACCGCGACAGCCACAGACCCGAAAATCCCGCCGTACGCGCAAAAGGTGCTGGTGAAGGAAGGCGAATCGGGAACGCTGATCATCAATTTCAAGGAGATCGTGGCGAAGTACGGAAACTCCGAAGAAGCGAAGAAAAAAGAAGAAGATGCTGATGCGTTCAAGCATATGAAGGAGCATTTCGAGGCGGGCATGGCGGCCATGACGGATGCAAACACCGTTCAGACCCAGCTTCGCACAGCGACGGGCGATCAGAAGACGGCGCTGCAGCAGAAGCGCACGAGCGATTGCCAGACCGCCGCAACTGAATACGAACAAGCGACTAAGGGCGTCAACGCCAAGGACGTCAACAACACCGCGACCGTGTGGGGGAATCTGGGGGCCGCGTACGAGTGCCTTGGCCGGTACGATGATGCGGCGAGCGCGTTTCAGAAGTCAGTCGACGCAAAACCGCTTGCACCGGCTTATCGAGGTCTGAGCACGAATCTGGCGAACGCAGCCGCGTCGTCGACCGATCCGGCGGTGGTGCAGTCGAAAGTTGCCGATGCGGGCGCTTCGTGCGAAAAGGCCATCGCGCTGGATCCGACGGCGGCCGCCCCGTGCTGGAAGAACGTGGGAATCGCGCTCTACAACAAACAACATCAGAAGGAAGCCGTTGTCGCGTTCCAGAAGGCAACCGCGGCCGACCCAAAAGACGCGCAGACGTGGTTTCTTCTGGGCTCTTCTCTGGCGGCGCAGATCGATTCGAAGCAGGAGGGAGGAAAAGAGATTTACATCATCCCTCCCGGAACGGCAGAGGCCTACCAGAAGTGCATCGACGCGGCTCCGACGGGTCCTTATGCGGAACAGGCGAAACAGGGCCTGGATGAACTCAAGGTTTTGAGCGGCGGCGTGGAAACGTCTGTCGGAAAGAAAAAACACTAGAGGATTTTTATTTTCGAGTGCGAATTTCCCCTCTCGACCGGGGCGCGCAACAATGCTATGCTCGGGCTCGTCCTTCTCAGATCCTGGGTGCCAGCAGTGGATTCAAATCATCCCACCACTCAACGCCGCCGCAGCGAACGAATCACGGAATCTTTGCCCATTGTGGTTCGGGGCATCGATCTGCTCGGCCAGCCTTTCGAAGAGCGCACGGCTACTCTCGCTTTCAACCTTCATGGATGCCGGTACGCGTCGAAGCACCACCTTCCGAAAAACACGTGGTTGACGCTGGAGCTGGCACGGGGCTCTCACTTTCGGAACGTGCGAGCGCGCGTGGCCTGGATACAAAGGCCTCATTCCGTAAGAGAATTCTTTCAAATCGCTGTTGAACTGGAAACGCCGGCAAACATATGGGCCGTCGAACCGGCGCCCGCGGATTGGGCCGTCGAGGCGGTGGCCGCTCATTCGCATGCAAGTGCAGCCGCGTCGCACGGGGGCCTGCGAAGCGTCGAGCGATTCGAGACAGAAGCGGCTCCAGCGAAATTCGATACCAGGGAAAACCTAATGGGCGACATGACCGACACGACAGGCTCTTCGGAGACTCCCTTTGCGGAGCCGGCGAGCACCGAGAGCCCTCTGATTCGCGATCTGGGCGCGGAGCTCGAGCGGCGCGCGAGGCAGGCTGCAGACGAAGCAGCGGCACAAGCGAGCGAGCAAATTCGCCGAACGGCCGAAGAGACCGAGCGGCGGCACGCTTCCACATCGGAAGAGTTCTTCCGGAGATGGAAAGAGGAGTTCGAGCAGGCGCAAAGCGGGGCTCGGGAGCAGTTTGCGTCTCAATTAGCGGCGGAACAGGGAGAATTTCTCACCGGGCTGAAATCGGGATTGGAAGAGCAGTTCAATCATGCGCGACGGCTGATCGAGGATGTGGAGAAGAAGACCGGCGTGTTGCGGTCGGAGACGGAAGCGGCCGCCGAAGCAGCGAGCCGTGTGGCGCAAGCGCGGCTGGAACTGGAAGCCGTCGAAGTGGCGCGCACATCGCGGTCCGCCAGCGATTACGGCAAGCCGGAGTCTCCGATATTCGAGGCGGCTTCCGCCGGCTGGCGCGAACGTCTGGAGTCCGAGACGACCGTGGCACAAGCGCAGTGGAATGAACTTCTGCAATCATCGCTGGACGCCGGCGCGCAGCGGCTTGTGGAGCAATTGACGGAGAGGTCGCAAGAAATTGTGCGAGGCACGGAACTGAAATTGTCGGAACGATTCAACGAGATTCGCCAACCAGTGGCGCAGATGATGGCGGAAGCGCGCGAAACGCTGGCGGAAGTGAAGTCGTCACTCGAGCGGGAACTTGGTCGCGCGAAAGATTCGCTTGCGGAAATCGAGGTGTCGGCGAGCCGCATGAATGAATTCTCGGCGCAGCTCGAAGCCGCCACGCAGGACTCGCTGAACGATTTGCGGCGGCGGCTGGAAGGTATTCTGGACTCGCACACGGACGAGATGAACCGGCGCGCGGAAACGATCGCGAACGCGGCCACGCAGAGAATCGCGCCGGCTCTGGATGCGCTCGGGCAGAAGCTGGCGGAACAAACGCTGGCCGATGTGGAAACGAAACTCGCGCCGCATCTGGAGCGCGTGCCGCAACTGCTCCGCGAGCTTTCCAACCGCGAAATGCAGACGGAAGAAGCGCTGCGGCTGCATCGGGAGCGGCTGCGCCAAGTATCGGAGAACAGCCAGCGGGAACTTTCGTCGCATCTGGTGTCGACGGTTGCCGAGGTTCGCAACGATTTCGAGGCGGCGCGGAAGGAAGCGATCGCCCGATGGAACGAGGAACTCGACGCGAGCGGCGTGAGGGCGTCGCATGCGGCGGCCGAGTCGATTGAGCGCAGTTCGCAATGGTTCCAGCAAGAGGCGCAGGCGCGGCTACAAGTGCTGGTGGAACAGTCGGTGGCAACTACCGGCACGAGCCTGGACGAGAAGGCGGCGGAAGCCAAGCAGAATTTTGCGACTGGACTTGAAGCGGAGACGGCGCCGCACGTAGCCCGCATTCGAGAGCAGCTCGACGCCTTTGGCGGAGAGCTGGCGGGACGCGCGCGGACACAGATTGAACAGGCCGCGGAAGTGACCGCGGCGGCGTTCGGGCAGGTTCTTCGCGGGATATCCGACCAGGAAGTGGAGCACTTCTCGAACGCGAGCGGAACGGTGATCCAGGAACGAAATCGCGAGCTGGAAGGCTTCGCGAATCGAGTGCTGCACAATTTCGAAGCGGATGCGGAAACTTCGCTGGGGCGCGTTCGGGGCCAAATGGCGGCGGAAGTGGAATCGAGCGTCGCGGAAGGACGCACGGCCCTGGCAGCGGAGCTGGGCGCGACCCTGGGAGGGTATCGCGCCGAAACCGACGCTCATCAGAAAGAATGGATCGAAGGTCTCGACCGGCTCAGCGAGGAAGCAACGGGACGTTACCGCGAACGCCTGGATACAACTTGCGATTCGTGGATGATGTCGTCCGTTCGGCGGCTCAACGAACACGGGCATGACGTGATCGAGTCGCTTATGCGGTCGGCGGATCAGGCATTGCGCGACTCCTGCGCGCGATTTTTCGACGGACTTGCACAAACGTTTCGCGAGCGATCGAGCGCAGCCGGAATCGGAGGCCATGCGCCGACGATGGCGGCTCGCGAGGCGGCCGAAATTCCGCCTCCTCCATCGGAAAACGAATCAGGGCGGAATCAGCAAAACGCTTAGGCTATTTCCGGTCGGTGCGGAACGACCGGGCACGGCATCCCGAATCTTCGGGACGTGCCCCTACGGGATCTTCCCGGCGACGGCCACGCGGTAAGCAGTTACTTCATTCCTACAACCTCACGGACGGAATTCCCTACGTAGGTGATTTGCTCTGCGGTGAGGCTCGGATAAATCGGAAGGCTGAGGACGCGCTCGCAGGCGCGCTCCGTGTGCGGAAACGTTCCCGGAGGGTAACCGAGCGAGGAGTAGGCACACTGCAGGTGCACCGGCTTCGGGTAGTGAACCACGGTCTCGATGCCGCGTTCGGCGAGCTGCGCCATCACGGAGCCGCGATTCTGCACGTAGATCACGAACTGATGATAGACGCACTGATCGCGCGAGTCGTCGACGGGGAGACCGACGCGGGCTCCGCCGAGTAGGCGCCGATATTCGGCGGCGATTTCGCGGCGCTTCGTGGTCCAGGGATGCAGGCGGCGCAGCTTGATGCGCAGCACCGCGCCCTGAAAACCTTGCATGCGGTAGTTGTAACCGACGAACTCGTGCTCGTAACGCGAGGTCTGACCATGCGAACGAGCCGCTCGCGCAAATTTCGCAACCTGATCATCGTTGGTGGTGAGCGCACCGCCTTCGCCGTAGGCGCCGAGATTTTTGGTCGGGTAGAAACTGAATGCGGCGGCGTGGCCGAGGCTTCCCACGGATTGGCCGCGATAGCGCGCTCCATGAGCCTGGGCGGCGTCTTCAAGAATTCGGATGCCTCGCCGCGCGGCGATTTCGCGGACGGGGTCCATGTCCGCGGGGCGGCCGTAGAGGTGCACGGGGATGATCGCGCGCGTTCGAGGCGTGATGGCGCGCTCGATGAGTCTTGGGTCGAGATTCGCGGTGCAAGGGTCGATATCGACAAACACGGGCCGCGCGCCGCAATAGGTGATCGCTTCGGCGGTGGCAATGAAAGTGTTCGGCGTGGTGACGACTTCGTCGCCGTGCTGCACGCCGAGCGCAAGTAATCCCAGGTGCAGGGCGGCCGTCCCGCTGCTGAGAGCCACGCAATGCTTCGTGCCGCAGAATTCGGCGAACTCGCGCTCGAAGGCTTCGATTTCTTCTCCCTGAACGAAGGCTGATTTTTCGCAGACACGGTCGAGCGCGGGAAGGATTTCATCCCGCAGTCCCGCGTACTCCGCTTTGAGATCGAGGAAAGGAACTTTCACGAGTTCGTCCCGGGCTAAACGAAAACTCTACTGTAGGCGGGGAGCGTTCACAAGCGGTGCCATGTTCAATGGAAGGCCAGGTCAGATGTGGGTGAGAGTGCCGGTGACTTTGGTGCGGCGGAGAGCCCAGGAAAAGACCGCGAACGAAAGCGGAATCAGGATCGCGGCGAAAAGAAGCAGCGTGAGAAAAGATGGTAGGAGTTCGCGCCACCCGGCGGCTCCCAGAAGAGCGGCGCGCATACCCTCGAGCGAATACGTGACCGGAATGAGCCGCGCGAGAATTTGCAGCGGCCGTGGCAGAACCGAGACCGGGTACATCATTCCTCCCACCAAGCCCGAGACGCCGAGCACGATCCACTTCGCGGGATTGCCGCGCTTGAAAAGAATTTGGTAGCTGGCCGACAAAACTCCCAGTCCCGCAAATGCCAGGACGGATGCAAGCAGAATTGCCGCCGCGCCCACCCAGTTGGCGGAACGCGGCGCAAAACCAAAAAACAGAACTCCCCAGGCAAGATAGACGCACGTCCGCAGCGCGAGGGCCACGAACGGATACACGGCGGAGCCTGCGAGAATCACCGAGAGCGGAGTTTGCGTGACAAGCAAAGCCTCGAGAGTGCGGTTGTGGCGCGCTTCTTCGAGGCTCGATTCGAAGGCGCCGATAGAGACACTCAGATAATCGAAGAAGGCGAACCCGACGAGAGCAAACGCGAAGTAATTGCTGCCGTGAGGAAGCGCGGCGGCGAGTTCCGGACTGTCGACAAAGCGCGAGAGGTAGTAGAAGGTTGCAACGCCGAAAAACGCTTCGAGAACCTCGAGGACAAGGGCACCGCGATAGCCTCGGGCGATGGCCAGATCGCGCCAGAAAAACGCCAGAATCTTGCGGAGGGTCCGCGTCGCGCTCACGGAAGCACCTCGATGGGAGCGGGATGCCGCGTGAGCTTGGCCATGGCCTTTTCCAGCGTGAGCGTGCCAGTGGCCGCGCAGAGCGCCCGCGGCGAACCCGAGCCAACGATCGTTCCTTCGTCGAGAAGAATCACGCGGTCGGCGATTTCCTCGATTTCAGTCAGCGCGTGCGACGAAAACAGCAGAGCGGCGCCCTGGTGGCGGACGAGTTCGTCTTTGAGGAGGCGGCGAAAATCGGCGGCGGAGAGCGGATCGAGGCTGCGCGTGGGTTCGTCGAGCAGCAGAACCTGAGGCCCGTGAAGAACCGCGCGAGCGAGGCCGAGGCGATGCGTAAGGCCGGTGGAGTACGTTCGGACCTGCCGGTCCAGATCGTCGAAGATTCCGAGCCAGCGGGCGACGGCTGCGATGCGTTCTCTGGCGACCAGGCCGGTCAAGTTGTTCATGGCGGCGAAGAACGAGAGGTTTTGGCGGCCGGTGAGACGGCCGTAGAACCCTTCGTCGCCGCCCGTGTGATATCCGAGCTGCTGGCGAGCGCGGGCCGGCTGACGTTCGACGTCAAAGCCGCAAACAGCGGCGTGTCCGCGCGTGGGAACGATGAGAGTCGAAAGGATTCGCAGAAGCGTGGACTTGCCCGCTCCATTGGAACCTGCCAGCGCGACGGCTTCTCCGCGATCCACCACGAACGAAATACCCGCCAGGGCACGCTGAGTGGGACGGGCGATGGGTTGAATGAGCGCCCTCCATCCCGACAGGGCCGGAGGGAAATACTTTTCAAGAGATTCGACCAGAATCGCGGCTTCCGGCATCAGCCGCGTTTATAACCGAAGTTGCGGCAAAGAATCCAGTTCCGCGCTTGGGCGCGAATGGGGAGTGATTGCTGTTCGATGTCAGTCCCGGTAGAATGCTCTCGGTTTGTGGTGAATCGCTTCAGGGGTCGGGCGGATTCCCACGTCTCGCAAAAGCTGACGCTGCGTTCGGCCGGCGGGTCCACCCGACAAGAGGGCTTGAGCTCGAGATGGATTCCGGAATTTCCGTCCATTCGATCGTAGTCGCGACCAAGGACCAAGTGTTCTGCGCCCTTGGCGACGAAGCAGCCATTCTGAACATGAAGAACAGCGTCTACTACGGTATGAACGCTGTGGGCGCGTCTGTCTGGAACCTTTTGCAGCAGCCAAAGCGTGTTCGGGAGCTTCGCGATGCCGTGATGGAGGAGTATGAGGTCGATGCGGAACAGTGCGAGCGCGACCTGCTCGAGTTGCTCGAGAAAATGAGAAGCGAAGGATTGATCGAGGTGCGAAGCGCCGCCGCCGCTTAGTACTCGCGGATTTCTTTTCAACCGTCCTGCTCGAGGGCCCACCAGGACGCGCCAACCAGCCTGGGCCCAAGTCGCGATCGCGACTTTCTCTGAGGTGATGGGTTGAAATCGGTCGTGGACAAGTGGCGTGGGTTCTGGCGGCTCACGGGATTTGAGCGCGGCATTGTAATCGAAGCGGGTGTGGCGCTCACGGTGACGTGGGCAGGATTGCGTCTGGCCGGCTTTCGCCGGTGGAAGACCGCGCTCGCATGGTTCACGGCCTCCTCGATCGCGAACTCAGCTTGTAACTCGTCGACGCTGGAATCAGCGCGTGCGATCGCGCGAATGGAATCGGCTGCCGCCCGGAATTTGTTTTTTCACACAAGCTGCCTGGAACAATCGATGGTTCTCTGGTGGCTGCTGCGCAGCCGCGGTATTCCCGTCGAACTGCGCGTGGGAGCGCGAAAACACTCAGAGCGTTTCGAAGCGCACGCCTGGGTGGAGTTCGGAGGCACGGTGTTGAACGACGCCGACGAGCAGCACGTCCACTTCGTGCCGTTCGACGGCCCCATCACTTCCATGGAGACACCCTCGCATTGAGCGGCATCGTCGGCATATTCAACAAGGATGGAGCGCCGGCAGATCGCGGGCTCCTGCAGGCGCTGACGCATTTTCTCGCTTATCGAGGGCCTGATGGCCGCGAAGTGTGGGTGCATGACGGCATCGGATTCGGCCACACGATGCTCCGCACGACGCGGGAATCGCTGAATGAGCGGCAGCCCGCGGGCCTCGACGGCCGATTCTGGATTACCGCGGATGCGAGGATCGATTGCCGCGCCGAGTTACGCGCGGAACTCGAAGGCGTCGGGCGAAAAACCTCCCGGACAACGGCGGATCCCGATTTGATCCTGCACGCGTACGCAGCCTGGAAGGAAGACTGCGTGCAGCACTTGCGCGGCGATTTTTCGTTTGCGATCTGGGACATCCGCGACAAGAAGCTTTTCTGCGCGCGAGACCACTTCGGAATCAAACCGTTCTATTACGCTGAAATCGGGAACGCGTTTATCTTCAGCAACACGCTGAACTGCGTGCGCTTGCATCCATCGGTTCCGGACGAGTTGAACGACGCCGCCATTCTGGATTTCCTGCTGGCCGGATTGAACTGCGACAACGCGACGACGACGTTTCGCGACGTCAGGCGTCTGCCACCGGCTCATTCCATGACGATTTCGGCGGAAGGATGTCGCGTCAAGCGTTACTGGGAGCCGCCGATCGACGGCCGGATTCGATATCGTCGCGAAGAAGAATACGTCGAGCACTTTCAGGCGCTGCTGAAGGAATCGGTGGCGGACCGGATGCGAACGGACCGCATGGGGATTTTTCTGAGCGGGGGCCTGGACTCGTCGGCAATTGCAGCTACCGCGCGCCAGTTGATGGACGCGAGTTCTGAACGTGCGGATTTGCGGGCCTTCACAACCTTCTATAAATCGTTGATTCCCGACTCGGAGCACGTTTTTGCGAAGAAAGTGGCGGAACACCTGCGGATTCCGATTCGCCTTCTGGCACTCGACGATTTGAAACCGTTCGAGCGATGGGACGACGCCAAAATCGTGTGGCCGGAACCGGTCGAAGATCCATTCTTTGCCGGTCTGCTCGACGGATTTCAGATGATCGGCGCCGATTGCGACGTTGTGTTTAATGGCGAAGGCAACGACGCGCTGATGAGTTTTCAGATGGCCCCTTACGCGCGCGACCTAGCACGGCGGAAGGAATGGGGGCGGTTGCTCACCGAGATGCGTCGATTTTTGCGAGTCCGGCGGGTGCCGTGGCGCGGCGTTCTAGCGTTAGGCCAGAAGTTCTTTGGCAGCGGGCCGCTAGTGCCTGTATTTCCCAAATGGATTTCGCCCCGCCTTGCCGATTCCGAAGAAGCCAAAGAACGATTCGGTAGAGTGTTGGGCACCTCCAACCTTCAAAGACATCCCGTTGCCCCGCTGGCATATGCATCACTCGCGTTACCGCAGTGGACGTCACTTTTTGAGACCAGCGATCCGGGGTGGACACACTTTCCGGTCGAAGTGCGGTATCCGTTTCTTGATCTGAGGATGGTTGACTATCTGCTGGCGATCCCGCCTTTCCCATGGTTTTACGAGAAGCAGTTGGCTCGCCGCAGTATGGCCGAGTGGCTGCCAGCCGACATTTTGGCCCGACCGAAAACGCCGCTGGCGGGCGATCCGCTGGTGGCGCAGCTCCAACGTCCTGAGACGGCGTGGATCGATCAGGTGGAATGGGACGAGGAGATCGATCGTTACATCGATCGTTCCGCGTTACCAAAATTGGCCGGCGAAGAATCTCCGGCGAAAGCGATTGCCGGCATTCGCCCGCACTGTCTGAACTTTTGGTTGCAGTTCGGACGACGAGTTCGGTATAACTTGATTGCGGAGGTCCGCAATGGCTAAGCCCGTCAAATCGGGTATCAAAAAGCCTTATTCCTCGCCTCAATTAACGGTTTACGGGACGGTTCGCGAACTAACGCAGGCCAACCATACAAGAGGGAACAGAGATTCCAGCCGAGCCCTTACATATACGAGCCACTAAAGCATGTGGGACCGAACGCAGCATCAGGAAAATGACCTCAATACCTAGCAGCACCAGGCTGGTTACCCGCCATTTCAAAGTGTGAATCTCAACTATTCAGTTTTCGGCCTGTCCCTTCAGTGCAATCTGCCTATTCCGGGGCTGGAGACTGGAGAGCTGCAAGCAACTACAGACCTGCAAATTCTGCTCGGCATTTCTCCCATCGAGAAGAACGAGATCCCGGCTTCAACGGAACACCTTACCTACCTCAGTGCTATTACGGACGAAGCCGGCGAACCCATGTTGAAAATGTGGGAGCTCGCCGGCGGTGCCTTCCTTCACGGCGTTTATTACGATGGGACGCAGTTCTGGCTCGACCGGGCCGGAACGAAACTCTGGGTGATCTGGCCCGAAAGCTCTTCTCTAGACAACACGGCACTCTATCTTCTGGGGCCTGTGTTAGGCCTGGTCCTGCGATATCGGGGAATAGTGTGCCTGCACGCGAGCGCGGTAGTGGTGCAAGATCGCGCGATTGTTTTTGCAGGCGCGGAAGAGGCGGGAAAATCCACGACGGCGGCGGCGTTGGCGCAACGGGGTTTTCCGATTCTGTCGGACGACGTCGTTCCGCTGGCTGAACGTGATGGCACCTTTTTTGCGCTGCCCGGTTCCCCTCAGTTGCGCCTTTGGCCGGAATCGGTGGAAATGGTGTTTGGGCATAGTGACTCGCTGCCCCGGTTCCTGCCGGATTTTGAGAAAAGACGCCTCGCGGCAGGAGATCATCGGTCGAGCTTTTGGTCGCGATCCTGCCAGCTGGGAGCGATCTACCTACTGGGTGATCGATGCGCGGAAGCAACCGCGCCGCGTCTGGAGGCACTCAACCAACAAAATGCTTTGATGGGTCTTGTAGCCAATAGCTACGCCTCGAAACTGATCGATTCCAAAATGCGGGCGAACGAATTGATGTTGCTGAGCCGGCTGGTCTCGAAGGTCCCGGTGAGGAGGCTGCGCGCGCATGAAGAAGGCAGCCGGCTGGCTGAGCTTTGCGACTTGGTCTGCCGGGATCTCCGGGGCGAAGGCCGTCTCGAAGAGCCAGGAGTAGGAGCAAAGGGTCTCGGAGCCACGTAATTCAGGGCGCTGAGTGATTCAATTCGGTACGACGCAGTTTCACTTCTAGACACGTCACCTGCCTGACGCGGCGTACCAAAAAGAAACTGTGCTACCATCCCGCCGTTAATGTCATTTTGCATTCGTGCACACGGGGCAGCTCGGATCGAACTTCATGATCTTGCGCAGCTTCTTTCTCAAACCAAGAACAATGATTCGGCGTGGGGAGCGGCTGGCGTTGATCCCCTAAACGTACCGGAACCGGAAAGATCAGGAGGACTACCGCAATGAAGAAGAGGGCTTCGTTGCTGCGATTTGCAGCTTCGCTCGCAGGCGTTGTTTCCATCGGTATTTTGGGACTTTCAATCGCAGGCCACAATCAAGCGAAATACGCGTCTCTCGGCGCGGGACCGAGCCACGCCTCGAAACCCTCGGCCGAACAGATCGGGGCCCAATACGGGCGGCTGCCGCTGAGCTTCAGGGCCAACCTGGGGCAAACTGCGCCTGAGGTGCAGTTCTTGTCGCAGGGCGCGGGATACGAACTCTTCCTGACGCGGCAAGATGCCGTTTTGGCGCTGCAGAGCGGGGGGCTGGTCCGCGCTCCTCGAAGCAATCGAGTCCCTTACGCCAAGGCATTGCGAAATGCTAGGGGTGCGCAGAAGACGTCTCTGCTGCGGCTGCATTTCGACGGAGCGAATTCGGCTGCGGATGTTCGCGGCGTGGACCGCCTACCGGGCCGAACCGATTACTTCATCGGCAACGATCCCAAGAACTGGCGCACGGAAGTGCCGTCTTACGCGCGAGTGGCCTATCAAGGAATTTATTCCGGCGTGGATGCCGTGTTCTACGGGAACCAGAGGCAACTCGAGTATGACTTTGTCGTGGCGCCCGGAGCGGATCCCAAGCAGATTGCGCTGGATGTGCAAGGCGCAAAGACGCTGAAACTCGACGCAAAGGGCAACCTGGTCATGGGAGTTTCCGGCGGTGAGGTAAGGCTCCTGAAACCGGTGATCTATCAGGAGACGAAGGGCGAGCGCCGAGAAATTGCGGGGAACTACGAAATTACGGGCGAGCATCGGGTGGCGTTCTCGATCGGGAGCTACGAAACGAATGAGCGGCTGGTGATCGATCCCGTGCTGGACTATTCGACATATCTGGGCGGCGGCCCAGATAACACCACGTTTGGTCTGACGGATGCTGCTTATGGCATCGCGGTGGATTCGAGCGGAGATGCTTACGTTACGGGACAAACGTTCTCGGTAAGCTTTCCAACCACGGCGACCGCGTTTACGCAGGGTCCCCTTGGCGCCGGCAACAATCCCAATGGAGCGGTTTTTGTGACGGAATTGAACCCGGGCGGAACGAGCGAAGTGTACTCGACCTACTTGATTGGAATCGATGCCGAGGGTGACTACGGGTATGCAATCGCGCTCGATCCCACTGGCAAAATCTACGTTGCAGGACGAACGTTCTCGACGCAATTCCCAACAACTGCCGCGAATGCCGCGGAGCCTGCACCCACGGATCCAGGTAACGTTGTCGACGTTGGAACAGCATTTCTGTCAAAGATCGATCCGACATTGAGTGGCAATGCTTCCCTGGTTTACTCCTCTTACCTGGGGGGAAGCGGCGGAACAACGGTGGGCGATTTTGCGACTGGCGTCGCAGCAGATGCCAGTGGTAACGCATACGTCGGTGGCATAACTGCTTCTTCCGACTTCCTGACCGCGCAGACAACCGCCACGGGGTACCAGACTACGAATCTCGATACGACCAATGGAGTGGCGTTTCTCGTGGTGGTAAATACCGGCGGGTCCGGAGCCTCCTCAGTGACCTATTCGACGTATCTGGGCGGCAACGGCACCAATGCACCGGTGGCGAACCAGTATGGAGACATCGCGACCGGAGTTGCGGCTGATTCTTCGGGCAATGCCTACGTCGTTGGCGAGACGACTTCGACCAACTTCCCGACCTTGAACGGACTGCCGGGCGGACCGAACGCCAGCAACACGAATGGAGAGGCTTTCGTCGCGGAAATCAACACCACTCCCCCCAAGAACGGCGTGAACTCCCTTGTCTATTCAACCTATTTGGGCGGAGCTGTTTTCGACGTTGGCGACGCGATCGCGCTGAAGCCAGGGAACGCGACGCCGGCTAACGCCGTCTATGTCACCGGGTTCACCGCGTCGCACACGGCTGCACCCCCAACGTTTCCCACGACGACGGGAGCGTATATCGCCCCGGCGGGAACGTCCGACGTTGTTTTCGTGACCGAGCTTGACATGACCCAATCAGGCGCCGGTTCGCTCAAGTATTCGGCGCTGGTGGGCGGGACGGGCGGCGACGACGGCAACGGGATCGCGGTAGATTCCACGGGAAATGCCTATGTCGCCGGAGGAACCTCATCTGTTGACTTCCCGGTCGTACCATCGGGCGCGGCTTATCAGACCAGTGACAACAACACCGGCGGAGGAACGGCATTCCTATTCGAGCTGAACCCCGGCGGCAACGGCCAAGCGGACCTTCTCTATTCGACATACTTTGGCGGCAGTGGGCCGGGCCCGGACACGGCGTGGGCGATCGCGCTCGACTCCGGAAAGAACCCCTACATCACGGGGCAAACGGCGTCTACGTCGAATTTTCCGGTTTATCCGTCGACCGCATTTCAGACAACGCTTACGCAGTTCGACGCGACCGCCAATACTGCGGGGTTTGTCGCGAAGCTGACGCTGGAACCGACGATTGTATTCTCGGCGACGACGCTGGCGTTTGGGAACGAATCGGTGGGGTCGACGGCAGTGAACTGCGGAGCCCTGGCGCCCTGCCTCGTCACTCTCACGAACAATACGGGCGTGGCGATACCTGTCACGCTTCAGACGATCACCGCTACGGCACCTTCCGTTGCAACGGATTTTGCTGCCGGGGGAGCTGGGACCACTTGCGCGGGTTCGGTCCCCGCAGGCGGGAGCTGCACGGTCGCGGTGACGTTCACGCCGTCTGTGGCGATAGCCGAGACGGCGACTTTGCCCATCCAATACACCGCTGGTAACAACGCGGCGGCCACACAGAACATAACTCTTACCGGCACGGGCACGGCGGTGGCGAACTTTACGCTTTTGCCCGCGAATTTGACCTTTACGACGACCCAACTCGTCGGAACGACAAGCCCGTCTCAGCCGGTCACGCTCACGAATACCAGCGCTGCCGCGGAGGTATTCACAATCGCGGCGAGCGCCAATTTCAGCGAAACCGACAATTGTAGCGGCGCCGGCGGGATTGCGGGTGGGGCAATGTGCACGATCAACGTCAGCCTCGCGCCAACCGCTACCGGAGCGCTCAACGGCACACTTACCGCCTCTTCCGGCGGCGCCATGCAACAGACGACGTTGAGCGGAACCGGCGCCGACTTCGCTGTTACAGGGCTGCCAGGCTCCGTCACCGTCACCAACAACTCAGGGTCATTCGGTGCGAACGTGACCACGATTCCGACGCCCGCCCCGGCAGGCTTCGCACCCAGCGTCAGTTTCACGTGCACGACCACGATTCCGAACGGGACTTGCATGGCTGCGACCGTTACGGCACCGTCGCCGATAACTGTGAATATCTCGGTTGCGGCTGCCGTGCCGCCATCGGCTCACCGGGTCGATGGCCAAAGACTCATGCGCCCCGCGATTCCGCTGGTGGCAGCGTTGCTCCTGTTCCTGACGCTGCCGTTGTTGCGGCGACGCCGAGCGTGGCTCGGGCTCGCAGGCGTCGTCCTGGCGCTGTGCGTCTTCTCAAGCTGCACGGGAACCATCAAAAACAAAAACTACAATCTCACGCTGACGGCAAGCTCGACGAGCAACGGCACAACCGTGAGCCATCAGTACGTAGTGCCGGTTGTCGTGCAATAGGCACTGCGTTTTCGGGTCATAAAGCCGCGCGTCCCTCTCGGGGCGCGCGGTTTTTTTTTGCCCGCCAGCGTCCGGAAACTGTTCGCTAAGCTGCGCTGGTTCTGAGGCTCATCAATCAGGAGACAACCCGGCGCGAACCTTCGGTGCTCTAAGCCGGAGCCGGGATAAACGGGCTCAGAAGATTGGGTACCATCGGCGAAGGGCGCATCCCGCTGACCGCGAAGACCGTGACGGAAACTGAGCAATCCGTGAAGGAAACTGAGCAATCAAGGTATGATTGCGGGCTTCGAATGCGACCCGGAACCGATGGAACTGGAGGCTGGCGTAGATGAGGATCGTTTGCAGCTTGCTCGCGTTACTCCTGCTCGGTGCGATTCCGGCATTGGCGCAGACACCTAAGTGGGAGATTTCTGGCAGCGGGACGTTCAGCCGGTACAGTGCGCCCAGCGGATTCGATCTCGATATGGCTGGATGGATGGGCTCGGGAAGCTACAACCTCAAAAACTGGCTCGGCGTGGAATTCGAACCTTCCGGCAACTATAGCAACAAAGCACAGCTCGGACGGACAAGCACTTACCGCGTCCTGGTAGGTCCTCAATTCTTTCCCTTCAAGCACCACAAACTCACTCCGTGGGGGCACTTTCTGTTCGGCGAAAGCTACTACCGAAACTCAATCCCCCCCACCGGAGGGTTTCCCGCGAAGGTGAACTCGGATTTCGCGTTCGCATGGGAGGCCGGCGCCGGCGTCGACTTGAATCTCAAAAAGCGCTGGGGAGCCCGTTTGCAGTTTGATTATGACCCAACGCGCTTTTTCGGCGACAAGCCGGGCCAGCCGGACTATCGCATTTCCCTCGGATTCATCTATCGAATCGGCAAGAGATAACCTTCGGTTCACTCCTGACGTATCAGCTCGCTCAGCGCGCATGCGCGGTCACAGGCCCGCTCGCCAACAATTCTCGGACCACAGAATTTGCCCTTGCGGAGTGAGCGACGCTCGTAGCAGATTACGGGTCGTGGAACTCCCTCTCGAGAGTACCCGCGCGCGCCGCTGCGTGCTTCTGGGATCGATTGCGATCGCCGGGATACTGGCCGCGCAATCGGCTTGGATTTGGCTGGCGAATGGCCGCATTCAATCGCGCGACTCCGACACCATTCAACGCGGCGTGGAGTTGGTGCCGGGCGACGCCGACGCATGGGATCGCCTGGGCCGCTTCCGCCAATGGGACCTGATGGATCCGGACATCTCCGCAGCCATCGTCGACTACCAGAACGCGGTGCGCCACGAACCATCGTCTCCTTACTACTGGATGGACCTGGCAAGCGCGTACGAGGACACAGGAGACATCGCCGACGCGCGCAAGGCGTTCCAGCGCGCGAAAGAGGTTTATCCCGCTTCGGCGGACGTGGCCTGGCACTACGGAAATTTTCTGCTGCGACAGCAAGAGTCCGCGGAAGGAATGAAGGAAATTTCGAGAGCGGTCCGGACGGATGCGTCGCTGCTTCCGCAAGCAGTGTCGCGAGTTTGGCGGTCGGGTCATGACGTGAACGCGCTCGATCAGGTGCTGCCGGCAAATCTGGAGTCGTATTTCGGAGCGCTCGATTTCTTCAATTCGATTCACGAAGCAGAGCCGGGGCTTGTGATCTGGCAGAAGCTGCTGACGCTGGAGAAACCCTTCCCGCTCGCTCGGTCGTTTCCTTTCATCGAAGAGCTCATCCGCGACGACCGATCGGACGATGCGCGACGGGTCTGGCTGGAGGCCCTGGCTGCGGCTGGCCTTCCGCACGACGCCCCGGCGGATCAATCCGTGGTGTGGGACGGAGGTTTCACCCAGGCGTTTCCGAACGGAGGACTCGGCTGGCGCTGGGACCCGCCGCTGGGTGTGGCGATCGATTTCGATCGGCCGCGGGAATTGAGCGGCACGCGGTCCGTCCGGCTCGACTTCGGCGGAGGTACGAACCTGGAGCTAAGCGAACCCCTGCAGTATGTGCCGGTGGAGCCGGGCCGCACTTACAATTTTCGCGGCTATTTGCGGACGCAAGGAATCAGCACCGAGAGCGGACTGCGATTTTCAATCGCCGATCCCCACCATCCTGCCGACGTAAGCCTGCTGACGGACAACATGACGGGCACAAACTCGTGGACCGAAGTGAATGCGCCGATTTCCACCGGACCGCAGACACACTTTCTTGTCGTGCGACTCTACCGCAGGTCGAGCAGGTTGTTTGAGAACAGGCTGAGCGGCACCGCGTGGGTGGCCGACGTTTCGCTGATTCCTTCCGAGGCGAAGGCGAAGGGATCGACACAGTGAAAGCGATCCGCGCGGGCTTGTGTTTTCTCTTCGCCTTCAGCGTGCTGGCCTTCGGGGGCGTGGAGGTTTGGGCTCAATCGGTGGTGGAGATTGGCGCTGCCGTGCTTCTGGTGGTGTGGGGAGTCATCACGTATCGCCAGCCCGACGCCAAGGTGGAGTGGAATCCGCTGAATTGGCCCCTGCTGGGTTTCGTGGCGATCGGTCTGCTGCAGCTGCTTTTTCGCACTACCTCGTACGCGTACTTCACGCGGACGGAACTTTTGAAACTTTCAGCGTACGCCGTCATATTTTTTCTGGCCACTCAGGTTTTCCGCAAGCGTCCGGACCTGATGAAGCTTGCGTGGTTCTTGATCCTGCTGTGTTTTGGTGTTTCGCTGTTCGGCATCATTCAACATTTCACGTCGGGCTCCAAGATTTACTGGTATCGCGAGTTGCCGCTCGGGGGCGATCTCTTCGGCCCGTACGTGAATCGCAACCATTTCGCCGGATTTGTCGAATTAGTGTTGCCGGTGGGCCTGGGCTTGATGGTTTTCCGCGGTATACGTAGAGATATTTTCCCGTTGGCCACGCTGCTGACCATCATTCCGGTGAGCGCGCTGATTCTCTCCGGCTCGCGCGGCGGAATCGTAGGTTTTGCGTTTGAGCTAGGCGTGCTGGCGTTGCTCGTGCGCAGCCGGCGATCTCGCGAGGGGCCGCACATGGCGGCCGTTGGAATGGTTGCGCTCGCCGCTTTGGCGCTGATCGCGTGGATCGGAGCGGGAAAGGCAATCGAAAGATTTTCCACCTTACCCACATCCGATACATCTCTGGCGAGACGGGGAACCATGGTCCGGGCGGCGACCCAGATTGTTCGCGACCATCCGATTTTAGGGGCAGGTCTGGGAACTTTGGTGGTGGTGTACCCGCGATACGAGACGTTCTACGACGGCAGGGTAGTCGAGCATGTCCACAACGATTACATGGAGGCATTGGCGGAAACCGGCCTGGCGGGAGGGCTCTGCGGTATCGCTTTTTTGACCTTGCTGTACCGGCAGGCGCGCAAGAACTTCGAAGCTGAACAGGGACACTTCTCGCGCGGATTGCACGCCGGAGCGATCGTGGCTCTTTCCGGACTCTTGCTGCACAGCTTCGTCGACTTCAATCTGCACCTTCCATCCAACGCCATGCTGTTCCTGCTGCAAGTCCATCTGGCCACTTCGGCTCCCTTGCCGTCGGAGGCCCAGGTCCAGCCGAAGCGAAGACACAGGAAACATCACGCCGACGAGGTCCCGGTGTGATGAAGATGTTTTCGGGCAGCGAGACATTCCATTCCAGCCCCAGAGATTCAATCTCACGTTGACAGTATTGCGCGCGCTGGGCGATAGTGTTGCGGGGTCATCTCTCTCAATGGCAGTGAAGGTCCGTGGGGTTTCGGACGGGCTCTGGGTAAAGCTTGTGTCTGCAGCAATCTGCTTGACGTTTCTTCTGCTGCAAAGCGCCCGGAGCCAACAAAAGGACGAAACTCCGAAACAGACAAACGAGAAAATCCAGCAGCTTGCCAGCCTGGCGCGGACTCGTCCGGTGGACACTCCCATCGGCACGGGCGATCTTTTGCATATCGACGTGTTTGATGTTCCGGAACTTTCCCGCGAGCTTCGGGTTAGCGATACCGGAGAAATCAGCTTTCCGCTGATACCGGGAAGAATTCGCGCTGCTGGCCTAACGCCATTTCAACTCGAGAGCCAGCTGGAGCAACTCCTGGTCGAAAATGGCCTGGTGTCGCATCCTCAAGTATCCGTTTTCGTGAAAGAACAAAACAGCCAGCCAATCTCCGTTGTGGGTGCAGTGGCCAGGCCGATGGTCTACCAAGTGATCCGGCCGACGACTTTGCTGGAAATACTCGCGGGCGCTGGCGGCATTACAGACGATGCCGGAAGCGTGGTGATCGTCACGCGTTCCGCGCATCCTAGCGCGGACCCCGCCGAGGCGCCTTCCGGCACCGCCGCTGATCCACCCGCCGATCCATCTACTGATCCGGCCGAGGACACACAGACCATCACGATCCGGCTGCTGGATCTGCTCGACTCCGGCGACTCCAAGTTCAACATTTCAGTTTATGGCGGCGATATGGTTAGCGTTCCGAAGGCGGGAATTGTTTACGTGATGGGCGCGGGAGTGGCACAGCCCGGTGGTTACGTTCTGCAGGGCCATGGAGATCAGATCACGGTGCTGAGGGCTATCGCTCTCGCGCACGGTCTGACGGGCTTTGCAAAGTCAGACGACGCCACGATCATGCGCACGAATCCTTTAACGGGGCAGCGAGACCAAATTGCTGTCCACATCAAACAAATCGAAAAGCACAAGGCCGACGATTTGGCGATGAAGTCGAACGATATTTTGTACGTCCCCGACAGTACGGGGAGAAAGATTCTGGCCAAGGGCGGCGAAGCAGCGCTCGGCATCGGCTCGTCGGTTGTAATCTATCGGGCAGCGTATCAATAGGGTCAAGCGGGTCGCGAGCAAATGGAAGAAGCGCCAAAACTAACATTGCGTGATCGCAAAGCGGGCGAAGCTCTCGCGGTGGTCCCTGCACCGTCGGTGCTGCCCTGGGACCAGCTGCCTCGCGAAGCTCACCTCCTCGACTACGTAATCATCCTGCGGAAACATCAGTGGTTGATCCTCACCTTCCTGCTCACCGTGGTTACCGTGGTAACCATCGCCTCCTTCAAAATGAAACCGGTGTATGAGGCGGCCGCGCGCGTGGAAGTGGACAAAGAGTCGCAGAACGTGCTGCGCTTTCAGGATGACAACGCCTACGACGATTATATGGATTCCGAGGATTACATTGAGACGCAGGCGAAAATTCTGCAGAGCGAAACGCTCGCGTTGCAGACAATCAAGTCGCTGGACCTGGGACGCTACCCCGAGTTCGGGGGCTCGGTGAATTCGCTGACCTTCGCTCAAGGTGGGACGGCGTCGAAGCGCCCCGCGATTCTGGGAGCTTTCCTGGGAGGTTTGAGCGTAAAGCGGGTTCCCAACAGCCGGCTGATCGAAGTTCGGTTCGAAGCCGAAGACCCGCAGCTTGCCGCTCTGGTGGTGAATACGCACCTGCAGGACTTCATCGAACAGAACTTCCGGAGCAAGTACGACGCGACCACTCAGGCCTCGACCTGGCTTTCCGCGGAACTGGAAGAGCTTCGGCTGAAAGTGGAAAAGTCCGAGGATGAGCGGATCGCTTACGAGCGGAAAAACCAAATCTGGCAAATCGATGAGAAGCAGGACATCACCACGCAAAAGCTGGCTGACCTCAGCAAGACCGTAACGGACGCGCAGACCGCGCTCGCGGAAAGAGAGGCTCTTTACCGCATGGCGGTCTCGGGCAACGTGGATTCATTGCCCGCCGCGCGCGATAACCCGGTGATCCAGGATTTGATCAAGCGAAAGTCGCAACTCGACGAAGACTATGCGGAGGCCGTGAATCAGTACGGCCCGAATTTTCCGAAGGTGCAGCGACTTGCCGTCCAACAGAAAGAGTTGGATGAGGATCTGGCCAAGCAGCGGAATTTGATGGTGGAAACGATCAAGACCGAGTACGACACGGCGCGAAGCCACGTAGCGATACTTCAAGAAGCGCTCGACAGGCAAAAGGCGGAAGCGAACGACCTTGCCGAGAAGCTGGTTAACTACCACATCCTTCAGCACGATGCGGATTCAAACAAACAGTTGTATGACGGCCTGCTGCAAAAACTGAAGGAAGCGGGCATCTCCGCCGGATTGCGCTCCAGCAACATACGAGTAGTCGATCCTGCGCTTGCGCCCACCAGCCCATCCCGCCCGCAAAAAGCGCGGAATATTTCCCTCGCGTTCCTGGTGGGCCTGGTGGGAGGAGTGGGCCTGGCGATTTTCCGGGAATATCTGGACAACACGGTGAAGTCTCCCGACGACATCGAGTCGCTCACCGGGCTTCCCTCTCTGGCGGTGGTTCCTTCGCTGCCGGGCTTGAATGGTCACCACGGCAAACTCTCGAGGCTTGCTCGCGAAGCCGCGCCAACAGCCGCGTTGGGCCCGCGCGTGGAACTGTTGTCGTACGTGCAGCCGAAGTCGCAGATATCAGAGGCCTTCCGCGCGCTCCGGACGTCGTTGCTGCTGTCTCAGGCGGAGCACCCGCCTCAGGTGATCCTTGTAACCAGCGCGCTCCCGCGCGAAGGGAAAACCACAGCGGCGGTGAACCTGGCCGTGACGCTGGCCCAGCTGGGAGACCGGACGTTGCTGATGGACTCCGATCTGCGAAAACCGGGCATTCGGAGGGCCTTGAATCTAACCATCGGCAAAGAAGCGGGCCTTAGTTCTTATCTGGCGGGTGTCTCGACGCTCGACGAAGTCCTGATTCCTCATCCGACGATCAGCAATCTGACGGCCCTGACGACTGGCCCCGTTCCCCCGAGCCCCGCTGATTTGCTCTCATCTCATAAAATGCGCGAAGCAATTACGGAAGTGCGCCGCCGATTCAAGTTTGTCGTCATTGACTCGCCGCCGGTGATGGCGGCGACGGACGCCGTGATTCTTTCCGCGCTCACTGACGGTGTGCTCCTCGTCGTGCGCAGCGGCGAGACTCCGAAGGAAGCTTTCACCCGCACCCGAGATCTGCTTGCGGCGGTGAAGTGCCGCCTGCTTGGGGTGGTGCTGAACGCGGTGGATTCGAGCGCACCCGATTACTACTACTCCTACAGATACTATCCGTACGCCTACGGCTACGGATATGGAGAGGACGTCGGCAAAGGCGCCCCATTCCCGTCGGGAGATGATGATGCGCCGAAAGCTTAGAGGAAGGAGGCGATCTTGCGCTGCCTAATAACCGGTGGAGCTGGGTTCATCGGATCGCACCTGGCCGAAGCGCTGCTGAACCGTGGCGATGAAGTGTTCATTCTCGACGATCTTTCCACTGGAAGCGTCGAGAACGTGCGTCACTTGAAGAGTTTCGACCGTTTCCACTACGTCTTCGATTCCATCACCAACAAACATCTCCTCGCCGAACTTGTGGACGAGTCTGACGTCGTTCTTCATCTCGCTGCCGCGGTTGGCGTTCGCTTGATCGTCGAAAGTCCTGTCCGCACGCTCGAGACCAATGTGTACGGCACGCAGTTGGTCCTCGACGCGGCCTCGAAGAAGAAGAAACTTGTGTTCACGGCATCCACCTCGGAAGTGTACGGGAAGAGCGAAAAGGTGCCGTTTCACGAGGATGCCGACCTGGTGCTTGGAGCGACGACTAAGGGCCGCTGGAGTTATGCTGCCTCCAAAGCGCTGGACGAGTTCCTCGCCCTGTCGTACTGGAAGGAAAGAAAACAACCGGTCATCGTGGCCAGGTTCTTCAACACCGTCGGACCGCGGCAGACCGGCCGCTATGGCATGGTGGTACCCAATTTCGTTCGGCAGGCGCTGGACGGCTCGCCCATCACGGTCTTCGGAACAGGCCGGCAATCTCGCTGCTTCTGTGACGTTCGGGATACGGTGGAAGCAGTCCTCCGTCTGCTGTCAACCGACGCAGCGGTGGGAGAGGTGATCAACATCGGAACCGACGAGGAGGTATCCGTTGAGGGCCTGGCGCGACTCGTAAAACAACGGACGAACAGCGCGTCGCCCATCGAATACGTTCCCTACGACCAGGCTTACGAACCGGGCTTCGAGGATATGCTGCGCCGGGTGCCATGCCTGGATAAACTGCAACGGCTCATCTCCTTTCGGCCCCAGACGCGACTCACTGAGATCGTCGACCGGGTGGTCGACTACTTTCGAAGGAAAGTGGATGAGGAATCCTCGCTGCGAACCGAGCCGAGAAGGACCGATCGGCCCCTGGCAACCGGCACAGCGGCTCCCTGATTGCGCCATCTTAAAGTGGCCATGTTCGTCCCGCACGGTACGTGTAAGCAAACGCAGCACCGCACCAAGAAAATCGTCAAGCCTTGCAGCGACACCGAAGAAAGGCCTGGGCTGTACAGGGCTGTCCCGAAGTGCCATTTCGTGGCATATTGCTTTGTCGTCACTGGTGAGCGTCCAAGTCGATGAGCGTCGCGCCAACCGCAAACCGCGTCCAGAAAACCGCGTCACAGCCCGCCCAGCGCGCGAGCACAACGCTATCCGTCATCGTGCCTGCTTACAACGAGCAGTATCTGGTCGGGACGAGCCTGGCGAGACTTCGAGTGTTAGGCGAATCGCCGCTCCTTGAGATGGTGAAAGTGATCGTGGTTGACGACGGATCGTCCGATGCCACGGCTCAGGCAATCGCGGACTTTCGCGAATCGCTGGAATCGGGACCAATCGACCCGAAATTCAGCTGGATCTGGATTCGTCACGAAAAGAATCAGGGGAAAGGCGCGGCGATCCGGACGGGATTGTCGCACGTGGATACCGAACTCGTGGTGATTCACGATGCCGACCTCGAATACCATCCCCGCGATTTGCTGCAGATGGTGGAGTTGTTCCTGAACGAAGATGCTGACGCGGTGTTCGGGTCGCGATTCATGCCCGGCGGGTACAAGCGCGCGCTTTTTTTCCGGCACGCCCTGGGAAACAAATTCCTCACTTTCCTGTGCGATCTTGTGTGTGACCTGAATCTGACCGACATGGAAACCTGCTACAAGATGGTGAGGGCGGATCTTCTTAAGAGTATCCCGCTCGAAAGCTCGACCTTCGATGTGGAACCCGAACTGGCTATCAAGTTGGCCAAGAGAGGCGCCCGGATATTCGAAGTGCCCATCAGCTATTCGGGCCGGACGTATGGCGAAGGGAAAAAGATCGGTTGGAAGGATGGCGTTCGAGCTCTGTGGGCGATCCTTCGATATGCCGCTTCCGACCGAATCTACTCCGGCGATGAAAGCGGGGCCGAGATTCTCGAGCGCCTCAATCGCGCGCCTCGATTCACGCGCTGGATGGCGGACGTGATTCAGCCCTATTTAGGAAAGCGGGTTCTGGAGATCGGGGCGGGCATTGGGAACATGTCCGTTCACCTGATGCCCCGCCCCATGTATTGGGCGACGGACGTGAACCCGCACTACCTGGAAAAACTGAGTTCGCTTCGCTCCACGCGCCCTTACATGCGAGTGGCTTACGTCGATGCAGCGGATTTCGCCACTTACCCGAACGGACAAGAATTTGACACGGTCGTCTGCCTCAACGTCGTCGAACACATTCCGGATGACCTGGGGACGTTGAGAAACATCTGGGATGTACTCGAGGATGGAGGCCGCGCGATCATCCTTGTCCCGTTCGGGCCTAAGCTCTACGGCAGCCTCGATGAGGTTCTCGGGCACTGCCGAAGGTACACGGAGGGGCAACTCATCGAAGTGGCGCAAGGCGCTGGCTTCAGAGTCGAGACGATGCTGAAGTTCAATCGGACCGGCTCGTTTGCATGGTGGCTGAACGGAAAGGTGCTTCACCGCAGAACCTTTGGGCTCGGGCAAATCCGGATCCTGAATGTGCTGACGCCGGTGTTTCGCCTCGTCGATTCGTGGCTTCCTTTGCCGCCGTTGTCGATCATCGGCATACTCCGAAAAGAGCAAAACGCGGCATCGCAGAATCAGAATTCGGAATTGGGATCCACGCCCGTTGGAAGCCCGCGAGATCAATTTTGAGATTCGTGGCCGGTATGTCCGACCGCGAAAACGAGGGCGATTGGTCCACATTACGAATTATCAGAAAATTCTCATCCTCGTGTTCGTTCTCACGCTTCCGCTAAGCAACCCGTGGGTAAGGGGCGACGGGGTGGGCTATTACGCCTACGTGCGCTCTCTGCTGATCGAAAAGCACCTCGACTTTGAAAAGGATTGGGAACACGGGAATGAAAGCTTTGTCATGGGCCGGTTGGATTCAAACGGGCACGTGCTTCCGAACCAATACACTTCAACGGGTCACATCTTCAATTTGTGGTCGATCGGCGCCTCGATGCTGTGGGCGCCTTTTCTCATTGTCACGCATGCGGGCGTGTTGATTTTGGATCGGTTCGGCGCTCATATCCCGGCGGACGGTTTCTCAGCCCCCTATCTGATTACGATGGCGGTGGCAACATCGATATATGGATTCCTCGGACTATGGATCTCGTTTTGCGTCGCTCGCAAATACTTCGAGGAGCGATGGGCGTTCCTCGCGACGATCGGAATCTGGTGGGCGACTTCGCTTCCGGTCTACATGTATTTCAATCCATCGTGGTCGCACGCTCACTCGGCGTTTGCTGTAGCTCTATTCCTCTGGTACTGGGATCGAACGCGAGCGGGCAGGACCGTGAAGCAATGGATCTGGCTGGGGTTGATCTCCGGACTGATGGTGAACGTGTACTACCCGAACGGAATTTTCCTGCTGATTCCACTGCTGGAAGCGCTACCACTCTACTGGCAAGCCTTGCCTTCTCGTCTCGCCAGGAGCACGGAAATCCCGCGCCTTTTCGCCCAGCACCTTCTCTACGTCGCAGTGTTCCTGGTCAGCCTTCTACCGACGTTTATATCCCGACGGATCATTTTTGGCGCCGCGCTTCAAACGGGGTACATGCCGGCGAAGACTTGGAAATGGTCGTCGCCCGCATTTGGGAGCGTGTTGTGGTCGGCTGATCATGGATTGCTGAGCTGGACGCCGATCTTGATTGCCGCGCTGTGCGGGCTGCTGCTGTTTTGCCGAACGGATAGGTCCTTCGCCACGAAGCTAATTGTGAGCACGGCGGCCTTTTACACGCTGATTGCGTTTTATCCGGACTGGGACGGGCTGTCGTCATTTGGCAATCGCTTTTTCGTTTCACTTACATCAGTCTTCGTGCTGGGCCTGGCTGCGTTTTTCGATGCGCTTGCCGGCGTCTGGGCGGGTCGCAGGGCTATGACGATTGCAAGCGTCTTGACGTCCGTTTTGATCGCCTGGAATCTGGGGTTGATTTATCAGTGGGGCACGCATCTGATTCCCGCGCGAGGGCCGATTTCCTGGCGCACGGCTGCGTACAATCAGGTCGCGGTGGTTCCCGAGGAAGCAACGCGGACGTTGAAGAGCTACTTGACGCGTCGTGGAAAGCTGATGCAGCACATTGAGGAAGAGGACGTGAAGCAACTCAAGTCCGGGAGCAACTGATCAGAGACGCCATGGCCGCCTCCGAAACTACGATTCTGGCAAGTCCGCCGATCGTCAGGATCACTCCGCCGAGCGGCTGGTGGACGATTCCGTTCGGCGAACTGTGGGAATATCGGGAACTCGTCTACTTTTTCGTTTGGCGCGATATCAAGATTCGCTACAAACAAACGGCAATCGGGGCGGCATGGGCGGTTCTGCAGCCGTTTCTCACGATGCTGATCTTCAGTCTCTTTTTTGGAGCCCTGGCGCACATCCCGTCCCAGGGGCTGCCCTATCCGATTTTTTATTACAGCGCTCTTTTGCCCTGGATGTATTTCGCGGCATCTTTGCAAAATGCGACGAACACGATTGTGGAGAATCAACGCGTCATCACGAAGGTGTATTTCCCGCGGCTGGCGCTGCCAATTTCGGCCGTCCTCTCGGGACTGGTCGATTTCGCGATCTCTTTCCTTATGTTCGTCGCGATGATGGCGTACTATCATATCCATCCCACCCTCGCCGTGCTCTGGATGCCTGTGTTCCTGCTTATGGCTGTGCTGACGGCTCTTGGCATGGGCCTCTGGCTCTCGGCGCTGAACGCGATCTATCGCGACGTGCGCTACGTGGTGCCTTTTCTCGTGCAGTTTTGGCTGTTTGCGTCGCCCGTCGTGTATCCGAGTTCTCTGGTCTCGGCCAGGTGGCCAAAGTGGGTGTGGCTATATGGATTGAACCCGATGGTCGGCGTGATCGAAGGGTTTCGTTGGTCCCTGACGGGACACGGCGAGCCGCCGGGCCGCCTTGTGTTGATATCGTCCGCGGTGGTTGTTGTGGTCTTGCTGAGTGGACTTGCTTATTTCCAAAGAATGGAAACTACGATCGCTGATGTCGTCTGACCCGATGCAATGAGTGCAGAGAATCAAATCGTCATCGAAGTTCAGGGGCTCGGAAAAAAGTACCGAGTCGGCGAACGCGAGCGGTACCTTGCGCTGCGGGATCTGCTCGCGCGGGCGATAAGATCGCCCTTCCAGTTCTTAAAGAGGCCGGCACCGGACTATCTCTGGGCGTTGCGCGACGTGAGCCTCGAAATCCGGCGAGGTGAAGTGGTGGGCCTCATTGGCCGCAATGGCGCAGGCAAGACCACGCTGCTCAAGCTTCTCTCCCGAATCACGCGTCCGACCGAGGGGTGTGCCGAGATTCGAGGCCGCGTGGGCAGCTTGCTGGAAGTGGGAACGGGCTTCCATCCTGAGCTTACGGGCCGCGAGAATATCTATCTGAGCGGGGCGATTCTGGGCATGAGCCGGCGCGAGATCAACCAGAAGTATGAAGCCATCGTTGAATTTGCCGGGGTGGAACGCTTTATCGACACGCCGCTGAAACATTACAGCAGCGGAATGCAAATGCGGCTGGCGTTTGCGGTTGCCGCGCACCTGGAACCCGAAATCCTGCTCGTGGACGAAGTGCTCGCTGTGGGCGATCTCGAATTTCAAAAAAAATGTCTCGGCAAGATGCAGGAGGTTTCGGAGAGCGGCCGCACGATCGTCTTCGTAAGCCACCAGATGAACCAGATTCGCCGGCTTTGCCAGCGCGTGTATTGGCTCGAAAACGGCCAGATTCACAAAGCCGGACCAGCCGGCATGATCCTGGGCGAATACGAAACGGCGCTTACCTCAGGGGACAAGAATGGACGCACGAACGGCACGCGGACCAAAGCGAGATTCGTCGGCTGGGAGATCGAGGAGACGCAACCGGAATTTCCGAATATGCTGACGACTCTGGGGACAGTGACGATTCGATTTGCCGTGGAGGTTCTCACTCCGGTGCAGCTCGGTCATCATGGAATCGCGCTTTTCAATAGCGAAAAACAACTGATGTGGGCCTGGGCAAAGGACCAGCTCAAACTCGATCGCGGCCTTCAGGAATTCCGCTACACTTTTCCAACTTTGCCGCTGCGTCCGGGTCCCTATTCGTGGCAAGTGAGCCTCTGGGAAAATGGCCAGGTGATCGATCTGTGGGATTGCGTCCCCGAGATGATTATCGCCACGGAGGTGCATCAGCACCCGCGGGACGAATGGAACGGAATCTTGAACGTCCCGTGCAGATTTGCAGTTGCTCGGAACTCTTGATGGAACAAGGCCTGATTTTCGACCAGCCTCATTACAGCGCCCTGAACAAGGCGCGAGAGGAAGCGCTGCAGCAGTTTCTCGAATCGGTCGGGAAACAACTGCAGTTGCGTTCTGCCGTCGACGTCGGCTGCGGGGTTGGTTATTTCTCAGCTCTTCTGCGGACCCTCCGTTTCGATGTCCTCGGATTGGACGGCAGACGGGAAAATCTTGACGAAGCGGAGGCGCGTGTTCCGGGAGTTGAGTTTCGCCTCGCGAACGCCGAAGACAGCCGCATTTGCTCGTTTGGAAAATTCGATCTCACGCTTTGCTTCGGACTCCTCTATCATCTCGAAAATCCCTTTGCCGCAATCCGCAACCTTTTTGCATTGACTGGAAAAGTTGCAATTGTAGAGGGGATGTGCCTCCCCGGGAGTGAGCCCATTCTCGGAATCCGTGACGAAGGGCCTACAGAGGATCAGGGCTTGTGCCACATCGCGCTGTACCCGACCGAAAACAGCCTTGTGAAACTTCTGCATCGCTCGGGCTTTCCATTTGTATATCGGTTCCGTACTCCGCCCGCTCACCAGGACTATCGAACGTCTCGCGCTCGCAAACAGGTCCGAACGATGCTAGCCGCCTCGACTGTCCCTCTCCTATCGGACATGGTCGTTCTCGCTCCAGAGCCCACCACGACCCCAGATCCGTGGGCAGCCGGAACAAAGTTTCAGGGAGTGCGCCGTGGCTTTGCGCGCGCGCGGCGATTCCTCGGAAAGCCTACACGCGAGAAGGCCAGGTCGGCTTTCTTCCGGTGGATCCGCGTCTTCCCAAGGATTCCTGTCCCGGTGCGGCTGCACGGCGGAGGATGGTGGCTCGCCCAGGACGACTTCCTCAGCAAGGCCTTGTTCTACGACGGGTTCGAGGATGCGGAGAGATCCTTCGTCGAGCGCTATTTGCGCCCCGGAATGAAGGTGCTCGATATTGGCGCTCATCACGGTTACTACTCACTTTTGGCGTCGCGAAAAGTGGGGCCAAGCGGACTCGTTTTGGCCATCGAGCCGTCGCCACGCGAGAGAAAGAGGCTTCGCCTGCACCTGCGCATCAATCGCTGCAAGAATGTGCAGATAGAAAGCCGCGCATTAGGAGAGTCGAAGGGAACTGCGGAGCTGTACGTGGTCCGCGGAACCGAAACGGGTTGCAACAGTCTGCGAGAACCAAACGTCGCACAGGACACAGAACGCATCACTGTTTCGGTGGAATGCCTGGACCGTGTGCTTCAGGACCGCGGGATCGAGCGAGTTGACTTCGTGAAACTCGATGTCGAAGGCGCGGAGCTTTCCGTGCTCAGAAGCGCTCAAGATCTTCTGAGTCGCCGTCCGCGCCCGGTCTTCCTAGTGGAAGTTCAGGATATTCGCACACGACCCTGGGGATATGCGGCTCGCGAAGTTGTTCGTCACCTCTCGTCCCTCGACTATCGTTGGTTTCGTATTCTTCCGGGCGCGGAGATCGCACAAATCGATCCCGATCAACTGGAATACGACGGAAACTTTGTTGCCGTTCCCGGTGAAAAGTTGGATTCCGTCCAGGACATCATCAGCAGCGAGACTGAGCGCCGCGCAACTCCGACGTATGCCCAGGGGAGGGCCTCGGGCACATGACGCGGAGTTGGAACATTCTGGTGACCGGAAGCACCGGCTTGATCGGCTCAGAAGCCGTGGAATATTTCGACGGCCAGGGCCATCGCGTGATCGAGGAGATCGTGCAAGTGGAAAGGAATCAGGTTCGAATCGCACGGGGAATCTGAAGCGAAATGCTGACAATCTTCTCTACGCCGAAGCCTTTCCGCGGCCACATTGGCGTTATCCAGCGCAACGCGATCCAAAGCTGGAAGCGGATCCATCCCGACGTCGAAATCATTCTCTTCGGCGATGAAGAAGGAGCGGCCGAAGTGTCTCGTGAATTCGGCCTGCGCCATATTCCCGATGTGCCGAAGAACGAGTTCGGAACGAAACTGTTGCGCGGCTTCTTCGAGCCGGCCCAGCAGATGGCGCGTCACGCGATCCTCTGCTACGTCAATTGCGACATCATGCTGCTGCCTTCCTTCGCCACGGCCATCGAGCGAGTCGCCGCTCGCTTCGAGCGGTTTCTGATCGTCGGCCAGCGCTGGAACGTGGATATACTTGAGCCTTGGGACTTCGATTCCCCGGGCTGGGACCAGCGGCTCGATCGATATGTCTCCGACCGCGGCTCTCTGCTCGACGCTACCGGCATCGACTATTTTGTGTTCCCCCGCGGTCTCTATCGCGATATGCCGAAGCTCGTCATCGGCCGCATCTGGTGGGACCACTGGCTCATTTGGCGCGTGCGTTCGCTGGGAACTCCGGTGATCGACGCGACTCAGACCGTTCGCGCCGTCCATCAGAATCACGATTACTCCTACCATCCGGCCGGAGCCGACGGCGTCTGGCACGACGCGCAGGCGCGCCAGAACTACGATCTCGCGGGCGGGAAATGGCACTTGTACACTGTCCAGGATTCGACGCACCGCCTGACTCCCGCAAAACTCCAGCGCAGATTTCTGTACCCGCTGGCGCCCTTCCGCCGCGCCTTGAGGCCGTATATCGCTCCGGTCTGGTACAAGTTCCTTGCATGGAGTCAGCCTGTGCGTCATTCGCTTGGCATCCG
This sequence comes from uncultured Acidobacteriota bacterium, assembly GCA_963737205.1. Lineage (GTDB taxonomy): Bacteria > Acidobacteriota > Terriglobia > Acidiferrales > UBA7541 > Palsa-295. Next base: position 1,669,480 of record CAVTRV010000002.1, read on the forward strand.
GCGTGGTGCATGATGAACCGCGCTGCCGAAACGATGGCGCGAAGCGTCGATCAGGCGCAGATTGCTCCGGCGGCTTCGCCCGTTTGCCCGGTCTGCGGCCAGGCCGCCGGTGACGCGCCTCTCGAAGTGTTCCATGCTTCGAGGCTCTTTGCATGCACGGCATGCGACCTTCATTTCTGGCACCCGGTCTCGATGCCAGACGCCGGCTGGCACGAAAGCGCCTATCAGGGCCGCGATCACACCGCGATGCCGCTTGAGCCGGGCCATCGCTTTTTCTTGAGCGACCCGAAGGCACCCCGAAGCGGCCGTTTGCTTGACATCGGCTGCGGCGTAGGAAATTTTCTTGCCGCCGCTCGTGACGCAGGATTCGACGTCACGGGAATCGAGCTGAACCAGAACGCCGCGCGATTCGCTCGGGAGCACTACGGTCTGCCGCGTGTAGTGGCCATGCGACCCAAGGAGTTTCTCGCTTCCCATCCCGGCGAACGCTTCGACGTGGTCACTTTTTTCGAGGTTCTCGAACATCAGGACGACCCGGCGGGATTCATCGATTTAGCGACGACCGCGCTCGTAGAGGACGGTTACATCGCACTGAGCGTGCCGAATCGCAATCGCTGGCAGAAGGGCGCCGACGCGCTCGATTGCCCACCGAATCATCTGACGCGATGGAGCCGGCGCGCTCTCAGCAACTTCTGCGAGCTGCACGGATTCGAAGTTCTCTCGATGCGCGAAGAGCTCCTCGGCGTCCGCCGCGCCGCCCAGGTGATGAGCTCTGGACTTCGAACCCACCTGGTCTCAACAGTGGCTGGCGAGACACCACCGACCCTCGCGGATCTCGCCGAGATGGCGCCTGGCCAAATGGAATCCACAATGGCGCGGCTAGTGCTGAACAGGCGCCATAGGCTGGCGTCGTTCTTTGTCCGGTGCAAGAATCTGGCCCTGATGCCGCTCGCGGGCATGCTGCTACCGTATTTGCGGCTTCGCCGCCGTACCGGGCTTTACCTTTATTGTCTCGCGCGGCGAAGGCGGAAGGCGAGTTCCGACGGAAGCGCCGGAAGCGCACGAGTTTGATTATGGCCGAGCCAGCCGTCACCGTTCTGATCGATACGTACAACCACGAACGCTTTATCGAGCAAGCCATAAACAGCGTTCTCGAACAGGACTTTCCGCTTTCCGATGCCGAAATTATCGCCGTCGATGATGGGTCGACGGACCGAACGCCCGACCTTATTCGCCAATTTGAACCGCGCGTGCGTTTGCTCCGGAAGAAGAATGGCGGCCAGGCTTCGGCCTTCAACGCTGGAATATCCGAAGCGCGCGGAGAGATCGTGGCCTTTCTGGATGGCGACGATTGGTGGGCTCCTAACAAGCTGTCCTCGGTGGTTGCCGCAATGCGGCGGAATCCCTCGCTCGGTATCGTGGGCCACGGCATCACGATGGTTCATCTGGACGCGCGCGAGGAGTCGGAAATCCTTCGCGAAGGATTTTGCGTCCGCGCCGACACCGTGGAAGGCGCAAGGTTGTTCCGTCTTCGCCGCAGTTTTCTCGGCACGAGTCGAATGACGATTCGCACTTCGCTGCTTCGGCGGATTGGACCCGTACCGGAAGCCCTGGTGATTCAAGCCGACGAGTACCTGTTTACCCTGGCTGCGTCCCTGTCAGACGGGCAGGTTTTGGCTGACGCACTCACGTATTACCGCTTCCACGATGGAAACAGGTTCCAAATGTCGCACTACGATCCCGAAAGAATTCGCGCGAAGCAAGCGTCGCTCGCCGCTCTGGCTTCGAGCTTGACGGAACAGCTCGCCAGACACGGCATCGACAAGCAAGCGCGAAAGGCGATCACGAACGTCATTCGGGCAGAAGCGGACCAGTTGCGGCTTCAACTCGGTGGAGGCACCTCGATTGAAACGTGCCGGGCTGAATGGACGATTTATCGGGTCCACAATCCGAAGGCATCGGCGTTTCGCCAGGCCCTGAAGCTCCTGCGCCTGTCACCCGCCCTCGTTTTGCCGCCGCGCACGTACTATGCTTTGAGATCCGCCATGTTGCAGAGTCGCCTTTATCGCAAGGTTCGCGGACAATCACCGCGGAGTCATTCCGGATCGCACGTTCAGAATACCTGGCGGTCGCCGCAAGAGGCTCCGGATGCGCCCGGTGGCGCCGGATCGCGGCGATGAATTCGGAGAACTCGAGTCTGAAAATACTGATGGCTGCGGGAGTACCGAAACGGCGAGAAGGCGGTGTCGCAGCCGTCATATACAACCTGGGAAGAGAACTGGAAAAGCGGGGACATCACGTTTCGTATCTGTTTTACGACGACCTGATGACGCCATCCGAATCCACGGGGCGCTTTCGCGATCTCAAGTTTGCGTTTCGATTGGCCCGGCACATCCGCCAGCATCGCGACGAATATTCGGTTGTAAACCTTCACGCTCCGATCGGTTTGGCCTACGGGATTCAGCGGAGGCTATCGCGCTCCGGGAGGAATCCGCCCTACGTGATGACGTTGCACGGCCTCGAAGAACGGCGCATCCACGTGATGAGCCGCGAAGTGAAGAAGGGGCGCGCATGGAATTTCTCGATGAGCAACAGACTGTGGCACCGGCTCTACCACCGGCCTCGCTTTTTTCTGTCGATCCGGACCGCGGACGCCGCCCACTGTTTCAGTCGCGACGTTCGGACGATGTTGCAGCTGAAATACAATCTGGATTCGGACAAAGTCGCGTACATTCCGAACGGAGTCGAGGAGCGCTTTTTTATTTCGCGGGACTATGAAGAGCGCAAGCCCGTCCGATTGCTGTACGCGGGAACCTGGCTCGATCAGCGCGGCATCTTTTACATGCGGGACGCTCTGATTGACCTCAATAGCAGGTTTCGCGATTGGACCTTCACGATTGCCGGGGCCGGAGTGGATTCGAATGAATTGCGCGCATTTTTCGGCGACGGGCTTCGGGAGCAGATTCTTCCGGTCCCCGTGGTCTCCGCAGAGCAAATGCCGGAACTGTACCGCGAGCACGATATTTTCGTTTTCCCATCCTTGATGGAGGGCCTGCCTTCGGTTCTGCTAGAAGCGATGGCGGGCGGAATGCCGGTGATCACAACGGATACGTGCGGCATGTCCGACGTCGTTGAGGACGAAGCGAACGGTCTTCTGGTGCCCCCCGCGAATGCGAAGGCAATCGAGGAATCGATCCTGCGTCTGGCGAGATCGGCCTCACTTCGGCGAGAGCTGGGGCAAGCGGGCCGGCAGTCAGTGCGAAAACTAAGCTGGGAAAAATCCGGGCGAAAGCTCGAAAGAGCTCTGTGCGATGTTATCCAGAGAAACGATGCGATGCCCAAAGGGGCTCGAGAATGACCGCGATCAATTGCTCTGCAACAAACGAAGAGCTCGATACGGCACTTGATGGTGTAGCGGGGCATGGCGTCGCGAAGGATTTGAGAGAGAAGACGCTGAAATTCCGGCGACTGTGTTGGTCGGCGGCAATCATTACCGCGTTGGCGCAGGCCCTGGCCTACCGCCACCAATTGACGCCGGATGGCATGTCATACCTTGATATCGCGGGAAGTTGCTCGGAGGGAAACTGGCACGCCCTGGTGAACGGATACTGGAGTCCCCTCTATCCCTTTCTCCTGGGCATGGTATTTCGTATCGTCAAGCCGTCGCCCGGATTCGAAGTGACTCTAGCGCATCTCGTCAATTTCGGAGTCTTCGTTCTTTCGTTTGCTGCCTTCGAGTTCTTGTTGAAGATGCTGATTCGAGTCCAGCGAAAGGAAGGACCATCGACAGACGGACGAGAACCCATTCCAGAGTGGGCATTGTGGGCGCTGGGCGACTCACTGTGCGCTTGGTCAATGCTCTTGTTTATCCAGTTGCGAGGCGTCCACCCTGACCTCTGCGTAGCGGCTCTGGTCTATCTGGCGGCTGGATTACTGCTCCGGATTCGAGCAGGCCAGGGCGGCTGGATTGCATACGCCTGTCTCGGAACGGTCCTCGGAGCGGCTTATCTCGCAAAGGGGGTCATGCTTCCGCTCGCGTTCGTCTTCCTTGGCTGTAGTCTATTTGCAGTGAAGTCTTTGCGCAAGGGAGTGCCGCTCGCCACCATCGCGATCGTGTTTTTCATGCTCGCAGGAGGTCCGTTCGTGCTGGCTCTGTCGAGGTCCAAGGCGCGCTTCACGTACGGCGATGTGGGCAAGATTGCGTATGCTGAATTCGTGGATGGCGCCACGCGTTACATTCACTGGCAAGGAGGCCCAGGCGACGCAGGCACTCCGATTCATCCGACGCGGATGGTCTTCGACCATCCCACTATTTTTGAATTTGCGGCTCCGATCGAAGGAAGCTACCCGCCGTGGTATGACCCATCATATTGGTACGACGGAATCGTCGCGAGATTCGAGTTGGGTAATCAGCTGCGGGCCGTACGATACACGATCGAAGAATACGTGGGAATTGTAGCGTACATGGGCGGCCTGTTTGTCGGGTTCCTCGGGATCGCTCTTCTTTCGCGCCAGTACGGCCCGGCGTGGAAGGAGGCGGTCCGGGAGTGGATGCTGTGGGTACCGGCCTTCGCGGCGCTCGGCATCTATGGGCTGGTGTACGTTGAGTCTCGACATGTTGCTGGTTTCTTCGTTCTCGTGTGGCTGGCTTTGTTTGCGGGGCTGCGCTTGCCTCGGACCGAGGTCGCGCAATTACAAATAAAGTGCCTCACCATAGCGACGGTGTTGATGTTGAGCGTGGGGATCGCCTGGCTCGCCGGCAGAAGCGTTTATCGGGCGGTTCATCCGGAACCGTTCGTGAATTTGCTGGTGGCCGAAGGGCTGCACAAGGAAGGCATCGAACCCGGAGATAAGGTTGCGTCCATCGGCGACTCGTTGAGCGGCTACTGGGCGCACCTGGCTGGCGCGAGGATCATCGCGGAAATACCGCTGACGGAAATCGCAGACTTCGCAGAAGCGGATGCGGACCGCCAAATCAAGGTGATGTCGGTGCTTTCGCGAATCGGCGCGAAGGCAGTGGTGATCGATCGAACGCCGCCTGCGAATGCGCCGGCAGGTTGGCGGCAGATCGACGGCACGCATTACTTCATTTATGACTTCGCTCACGCGACCGCGCTGAAGGACACGGCGGGCAAATGATCTCCGTCGGAATCAACTATTCGCAGATGCACGATTCGTCTGCCTGCATCGTGCGCGACGGCGAAGTTTTGTTTGCGGTGGCGGAAGAGCGTCTCAGCCGCGTGAAACACGATGCGCGTTTCCCTGCCCTGGCGATTCGGGCTTGTCTCGATTTCACGGGAATCCGGTCCGACGAAATCGATTTCGTCTGCCAGGGCTGGTCTCCTCCGCGAGCTGGTTTTCTGCACGATCTGCGGTGCTACGTATCGGGCAAGCAGCCCGTGGATTCTCGCGCTTTGCTCAATTCGACGCGCCAGTTTGTGAGCATGTGGCATCAGAAAAGCGGCGAAAACCGATTTCGGCAGCTGTTCGGACCTACGAAAGCTCGCTTCCGTTTCGTCGATCATCATTTGGCGCATGCGATCAGCGCGTATGCGTTTTCGGGTTTCGACGATGCGGCGGTACTTGTGTTGGATGGGCGCGGCGCGTGGGAAGCCACTTCGCTGTGGCACGGGCGAGATGGACATCTCGAGCACGTTTGGACGATCCCCTGGCCCAACTCGCTCGGGCTTTTCTACGCCCAGTTCACGCAGTATCTGGGATTCGCTCCTTACAGCGACGAATGGAAAGTCATGGGCCTCGCACCTTATGGCGAACCGGGCATCGGTCTGCGCGAGTTCATCATTCCCGACGACAACCCCTATCGCGTCTCGGCTCGGCTTTTAATCGGAAAAGACTCCGCGCCAACCGCTGCGATCGAAGCCCGATTGGGAGCGAAACGCGCGCCCGAATCTGATATCGATCACCGCCACAAGAATCTCGCGTTCGCCGTTCAGAGTTCCTGCGAGCAGGCGATGCTGACACTGGCGCGCGCAGCAGCGGAACAGACGCGTTGCCGAAACCTGTGCCTCGCGGGCGGCGTAGCTTTGAATTCAAAAGCGAATGGGAAGATTGTGGCGTCGGGGCTCGTCGATAGATTGTTCGTTCAGCCGGCGTCGGGAGATGACGGCGTCTGCCTCGGCGCTGCGCTCGCGCCCTATCTCGACAACGGCGGCAAATTGCCCGTTCACAAGATGCGGCATGCATACCTGGGTCCTGAGAGCACCGAGTCTGAGATCGAGAAAGCATTGCAGACTTACAAGCTTCGCTCGACGCGCCTCCCTGACCCAGCCAACGCCGCAGCTGAATTGCTGGCCAGCGGAAAGATTCTCGGATGGTTTCAAGGCCGCATGGAATTCGGGCCACGAGCGCTAGGGAGCCGCTCGATTCTCGCCGACCCACGCGACCCCGAAATGAACGCGAAAGTGAATAACGCGGTGAAGTTCCGCGAGTGGTGGCGGCCCTTCGCGCCCTCGCTTCTCGCCGAGGCTGCCAACGAGTATCTCGAATCGGCGACGGATTCTCCGTTCATGGTCCTGACGGCGCAAGTGAAGCCCGAAAAAAGCGGCGTGATTCCCTCAGTGACGCATGTGGACGGCAGCGCGCGGCCGCAAACCGTGGAGCGCGAGATCAGCCCGCTTTACTGGAAGTTGATCGACGAGTTCGGAAAACGCACGGGCGTTCCTGTCGTGATGAATACTTCCTTCAATCTTCGGGGCGAGCCGATTGTTTGCACGCCCACCGACGCTATTCGCACGTTCTTCAGCTCCGGCATGGACGCGCTCGTGATCGGCAATTTCCTGGTGGAGAAGTAGATGCCCGGTGCGCGAAACTGGGTCGGCACGCTCCTGTTGCGGACCCCTGCCTCCCTCCGTTCGATTCGAAACGTCCCAATTCTCGGCGAGTTCGTTCACCGCATTAGTCATCGGGTTCTGCCCGGCGACGAGAGAGTTTGGGCGCAGATCGAAGCGGGGCCGGCGAAAGGATTATGGCTCGAGCTGAATCCTCGCACGGGGCAGAACTATCTTCGAGGCGACGCGGAAAGCTCCGTGCAGGAAGTTCTCGCACGCAAGCTGCGGCCGGGAACGGTCTTCTACGATCTCGGAGCCAATATCGGGCTTTTCACGCTTCTCGGGGCACGCCTCGTTGGACCAAACGGCAAAGTCTTTAGCTTCGAACCCGACGCGGAAGTGGCGAGCCGTCTCCGCCGCAACGTCGAGCGAAACGGATTCTCCAACGTCACAGTGGTCGAAGCGGGCGTATGGTCATCGAGCCGCGAGATGATGTTCGTCTTAGCCGATTCGGCGTCCCCCGACCACGGCACAGGCACCTGCATGGAAGGCGCGGCCGTCAGCGCCAAGGGTTCAGTGGTGCGCTGCGTTGCGCTGGACGACTTTGCGCAGAACGCTCCGCCGCCCGATGCGATCAAGTGCGACGTCGAAGGAGCCGAGGTGGAGGCGCTGCGCGGCGCGGAGAAACTTCTGGCAACGCGCCGGCCGTGGATTCTGTGTGAAATGCATTCCGAAGAGAACGCGCGCGCGTGGCGCGAGCTACTGCGCGGGTGCGGATATAATTTCGAGGCGGTTGACACCCTGCACATTTTGGCGACGGCATCGCGGGAGCCTTGAAAAGTGGAACGCAATTCTCTTGAAATGTTCACTTGCGTGAAGTGCGCGAAAAAGTTCCGTCTCGCGGAGCAGGGCCACAATGGGATCAACGCCAACAGCAAGCGCCCGAACTGAGGACTGGATCGCTCTTCTCGGCCGGCGCGATACTCCCACCGACGGCGTTGAGGATTACTGCACATTTTTGGGCGCGGCACTGGCGCAACACGGCGTAAAGATGAAGATCGTCCGCGTGCCGTGGGCCGAAGAGGGATGGTTTCGCGCCCTCCGCCATCTTTGGCGCGAAAGTGCCGGCTGGCGCAACCAATGGGTGCTGTTGCAATACACGGCGATGGGATGGTCGCGACGAGGATTTCCGCTGGGAGCGCTGGCCGCGCTGACCGTTCTTCGCCGGAGGGGCGTCCGCGCTGCCGTGATATTCCACGATCCATTCCGTCAAGGAGGACAGCGCTGGCTTCACCACCTGCGGGGCGCATTCCAGGACTGGGTCGTGCGCAGATTGTACGGAGGGGCGACAAAGGCGATCTTCGCCGATCCTCTCGAGACGCTTCACTGGCTGCCCAAGAATGATACGAAGTCTGTATTCATTCCCATCGGCGCGAATATTCCCGAGCAACATCGAGAATCATCATCCGCGTCCAATGGCAACGCCAAGACCGTTGCCATCTTCTGCCTCAGCGATCCTCCGAACCGAGGGCGCGAGCTCGCTGAGATCGCGCATGCACTGGGGCACGCGGCCAAGAACGGCCTCAACGCAAGAGTGGTCTTCATGGGCAGGGGAACGCCGGAAGCGCGCGAAGACATCCTGCGAGCGTTCCACACTGTGCCCGTGGAGGTCACGAACCTCGGGCTTCAGCCTGCAAACGAAGTCAGCCGAATCCTTTCCGAATCAGACGCGATGCTGTGCGTGCGGGGCCCGCTGTATCCGCGCCGCGGAAGCGCGATCGCGGCAATCGCCTGCGGCCTGCCGATTATTGCTTACGCCGGAGCGGCGGAGGGCACGCCGATCGCCGAAGCTGGCGTGGAATTGGTGCCTTACACCGATCGCGAAGCTCTTGGCATCGCGCTTACTCGTGTTCTGGCGGACCACAACGCCTGGAGCCGACTCCACGAGAAAAGCGAGTTGGCGCATCGCAGGTATTTCTCTTGGAACGTCGTCGCTCCGAAGATGCGCCAATCGCTAAGCACCAAGCCACGAGCCCAAGAATGAAGATTCTGATTTACACGGAATACTTCTTTCCAATTCCCGGAGGCGTGCAGACGAGCGTCTTCGAACTTGCGACGGGACTCACGGAGTTGCGAACGGCGGGCCCAGAACGCGAAAGCATCGAGGTGACCGTCGTAACACGGACGAGCCGCGGCTCGAATCAAGACGACTCCTATCCGTTTCGCGTCGTACGCTGCCCCGGATTGGCCCAACTCGCTCGATTGATTCGCGAGGCTGATGTGGTTCACCTTGCAGGCCCTCCGATGCTACCGTTGGCGCTCGCGTATCTGCTGCGCAAGCCTTTCGTCATCGAGCATCATGGCTACCAGGCGATTTGTCCGAATGGCTTGCTGTTCGTCCAGCCCTCCCAGACTTGGTGCCCGGGCGAGTTTATGAGGGGACATTACGCCGAGTGCCTGCGATGCTGCGCTAGCACAATGGGTCAGGCTGACGGCCTTCTCAAGGTTCTTTCCACGTTCCCGCGCCGCTGGCTTTGCAAGAGGGCTGCGATCAACATCGCCATCACGCGCCACGTCAGCGCTCGCCTCACTTTGCCTCGCACCGTGACGGTGTACTACGGCATCAGCGAACAAGGAGTGGCGAGCAATGGAAACAACAGTCTTGCGCCGGGTACTATACGCTTGGCATATGTCGGCCGACTCGTCGCCGAGAAAGGCTTGCCCACTCTGCTCGAGGCAGCCGACCTCTTAAGGCAGAGCGGTTGCAACTTCCGGCTCGCCTTTATCGGTGACGGCCCCGAAAGAGAGCGTCTCGAGAGGATGGCAGAATCGCTCGGCGTGAGACAACTGACTACGTTCACGGGATTCCTGAGGGATTCTGATCTCGCACAAGCCGTCGACGGCGTTGACGTGGTTGTGATGCCATCCATCTGGGAAGAGACCGCCGGTCTCTCGGCCATCGAGCATATGATGCGGGGCCGCGTGGTTATAGCAGCGGATATTGGAGGCCTCGGCGAAGTGGTGGGAGACGCCAGCCTGAAATTCCCGTCAGGGGACGCGCAGGCGCTGACCTCATGCATTCGCCGGCTGATCGACGATCCCTCTCTTCGCGTTTCCCTGGGATCGTCGGCGCGCACGCGTGCGACGCGATTCTTCACTCGCGACAGAATGATTGAAGAACACGTTTCCGTATATCGAGAAGCGATTTCACGTTAAGCTGGCTCGGCAACCACGGTGCGAACTCATTCCACAACCGGAGACGCCTCGACGAGCCTCGCTTCGCCCGGTCTTTCACAACACCGAGCGAGGGCGGCCGAACTCAGCCGAGGGATAAGTACAGACGCTATCTACTCGAGAATTGAGCGGCTGATCGCGGAGAAAGGCCTCGGCGGCAGAATTCTCGACTATGGAGCCGGAATCGGACACTTAACGCGACGCCTGCTCGCGTGTCAGCGGTTTGAGCGCGTGTCGGCTGTGGACATGAGGGCGGCGCCAGGCGACCTGGCGACCGTGGTGGAGTGGATCGAGCAGGATTTGAACGTACCGTTATCGGGCTGCGACGATGCGTTCGACGTCGTGGTGGCAGCCGAAGTGATCGAGCACCTTGAAAATCCGCGACTCATGATGCGGGAGATATTTCGGATCCTGCGTCCCGGCGGCACCGCGATTGTGACCACACCCAACAACGAGAGCTGGCGATCCTTGCTCGCGCTTTTGCTGCGGGGGCACTATGTGGCCTTCACCGATTCGTGCTATCCCGCGCACATCACGGCTCTCCTCCGCAAGGACTTCACGCGCATTTTTCAGGAAGCGCAGTTTCCCGCTCCGGAGTTTTACTTCACCGACGAGGGCGGCATTCCCGGAAAACCGGTCGTGAGCTGGCAGCGAATTAGTTTTGGGCTGCTTCGCGGACTTCGATTCAGCGACAACGTCGTGGTTGTGGCGAAAAAGCAGGCATAGGCGACGAGACCAGACATGTTCAGCAATCGCATCCCGGCCATGAGAAACCAGGCGCTGATCGGAATATCCATATTCCTCTTCGGCATTTGGGCCGCTTGGCAGGCCGGAGGCAAGATTGCGGCTGGCGACATGAATACGCTGGAGTTTGCCGGGCTGGGATTTGCGGCCTGCGTGATTGGCTTCACGATCTTGAGGAACTGGCGTTCTGGATTCTATTTGTTTCTTGTGTGGCTGCTCTTCGAGGATCTTGCCCGGAAGTATATGGGAAACGGGATAGCGCTCTTCTTTGGCAAGGATGTGCTCGCCGCTTTGATCTACGTTTCTCTTTTCGTGGAGATACGCCGCGGGCGCGAAAAGTCGTTTCGTCCGCCGTTTTTGCTTCCGCTGTCGATTTTCGTATGGCTGGGAACGGTTCAGGTCTTCAATCAAAACTCTCCGCATATTCTTTATGGCCTTTTGGGATTCAAGGTCTATTTCTTCTATATTCCGCTCATGTGGGTGGGCTACGCATTGATCCGCACCGACCAGGACCTGCGGAAATTCCTTGTCGGCAATGCGCTTCTAGCCATCGTCATCGGGGGCCTGGGGATCGCTCAAGCCATCATTGGCAACAGCCTCCTGAATCCGACGGTACTTGCGCCGGAGCTTCAAGATCTGGGCGATCTCAACAAAGTAACGCCGCTCACGAACCAAGTTTTCAATCTTCCGGATTCCGTCTTCGTCAGCACGGGCCGCTTCGCTGTCTACCTGATCGTTGCCTTTATCGTCGTCCTGGGCAGTGCTGGGTATTTGCTTCTTCAGGGGTCTCGAAGCCGCAAACTCGTCTTTACGGCGGTTGCGGTTCTGGGCGGAGCCGCATTGTTCAGTGGCTCTCGAGGAGCAGTCTTGTACGTGGCCGCCAGCGCGCTCGTTCTCGCTGTTGGATTCTTATGGGGCGCGCCATGGCGCTGGAGGCAGGCTCACCGCCTGGTGAAAGCGGTCCGGCGTTCTTTCATTGTTGGAGCTCTGGGGCTTGCCGCAGTTCTCTTGCTTTTTCCCGATGAGGCGGCATCGCGCCTCGCCTTCTATGCCGAAACACTTTCGCCAAACAGCTCGGCGTACGAGGTGGGCATCCGATCCTGGGACTACCCGATTCAAAATCTCGTGGGCGTTTTTAGCGAACCCAACTGGGTACTCGGGAACGGAATCGGCGTTGCTTCCCTGGGCTCACAGTACGTCGCAAAGCTGGTTCATCAGCCGTTGCCGGGCCTTTGGGTGGAGGAGGGGTACGGAGTCCTCATCATCGAGCTGGGGATCGTAGCCCCGTTTCTCTGGCTGCTCTGGACGGGGTCGCTCCTGTATTTCTCCTGGAAGATCGTTCGCCAGATGCGCGAAACACGTTTTTTCCCCATCGCATTCGCGATCTTCTGGTATGCGTTTCTTCTGCTGTATCCTTTCACGTATGGTGGACTTTCTCCCTATCAGAACTATGTCTGCAACGCGTACTTGTGGCTGCTGATCGGCATTCTTTTCCGCTTGCCCGAAGTGCTCGCCAGCCCGCAGGCGCCTGCCGTTGCCTCAACGCACCGCACCAGGAGGGGACGATTACGGTTCTAAGGCGGGCGTCGCGGTGGACCAGCAGAGGTAAGGCGAGAGTCAGTGGCGTCAGGAGCCCAATTTCTTGTCCGCAAAAATAAAGCCGCGTCTCGCTGTCATCTCACCATTCCTCGATAAGAGCCACGGCACCGAGCGGCCCGTCGTCGAGTGGATCTCGCGTAGCACGGACGATTTCGATATTCACATCTACAGCCAGCGCGTGGAAGATCTAGACCTCTCGAAGATAACGTGGCATCGGATTCCAGAACTTCCGGGACCCCACCTCTTGAACTACATTTGGTGGTTCGCCGCCAACCATCTGTGGAGAGGCTGGGACCGGCTTTTTCGTGGAATTCGAGCGGACTTGATCTTTAGTCCCGGCGTCAATTGCCTCGATGCTGACCTGGTATCGGTCTACATTGTGTTCGCCGAATACTCGCGACAATTGGCGGACACCCTGAAGTTCGCCGGGAACCCGATCTCGCGATGGCCGCAGCTTTTGCATCGAAGGCTGTACTACGGCTTGATAGCCATCCTCGAGCGCCGCATTTACCGCAACCCGGAGACGATTCTCCTCCTAATCGCTCAAAGGACTGCCGCCGAACTGAAAGAGCACTACGGACGCCAAGAGTCGTGCTTCGTAGTTTATCTCGGACTCGACCATCAAACCTTCTCTCCCGAGAGGCGTTCTGCTGCTCGCGGCATAGCGCGAAACGAGCTTGGATATTCGGACGAACGATTTGTCATCCTGCTGATCGGCAATCACTTGGTTAACAAAGGCCTTCCGGTTCTTCTCGAAGCGCTGCATGCCCTGCCTGACTTGCCGATCGACCTCCTCGCGGTTGGGCGTGAGAACCCGGAAGAATACCGCGCGATGGTCGAGGAGAAGGGTTTGCAAGGCCGGGTTCGATTCCTGGCTCCGCGTAACGATGTCGACCTTTATTATGCCGCGGCTGACGTCTACGCCGGCCCCTCGACACGAGACACTTTTGCCCTGCCCCCGGCAGAAGCACTGGCGTGCGGCCTGCCCGTGATCGTATCTTCCTCAAACGGCACTTCTGAGATCATCAAGCACGGGGTCAACGGATTGATCCTGGAGGACGCTACAGATGCGACTTCGCTGTCGCGCATGATTCGGCAATTGTACGAGGACCAGAATTTCCGCCTGGGAATCGGCGCGAACGCCGCGCAAACCGCGCGCGAATTTACTTGGGAGCGTAACGCCCGGGAGTTGAACGCTGTATTTGAGGAAACGCTGCACCGAAAAGCCAAAGTGACGCCGCCAAAACTTCCGCAGGAATTATGACAATTCAGGAACCCTCGCAGTGCGATGACCACTAACTCAGGCAAGCGTCAGCCGCGACGCATTGTTGCGCTCTTTCCCGAACTGCTCGGCGTCGGGGGCATTCAGGAATCGGGACGGCTGACAGCTATTGCGCTTGATGGCGTAGCGTCGCGACACGGATGGTCCGCAGAATTTCTCGCGCTGAACGACCCCTCAGGTTCGCACGTCCTGCCCTTGACGGAACGAAAGATTTCCTTTCGAGGCTTTGGCCGCTCGAAAATGCGCTTCGCGGTTGCCGCGTTGCGGAAGGCGCGAGGAGGAACGCGCATCGTGCTGGCCGCTCATCCTTACTTGGCCGTGCCTGTCGCACAAATGAAGCTATTGGCGCCGGGCGTCAAAATGATCACGATCTCACACGGCGTCGAGGCTTGGAGCCCCTTGCCATGGTTCCGGCGGCTCGCGTTTCTCAGGTCCGATGTTTTTCTGGCACCCAGCCAATACACGGTGGACAAAATCGCCGAGGCGCAGGGCGCTCCGAAAGACAGAATCCAGTTGCTTCCCTGGCCACTGAACCCGGACGTTCTAAGGTTGGCGAGCCAGAGCGAGAAGCTTCCGTTGCCGGGAAACTTCCCGACGGGTGTCGTCGTGCTCGCGGTCGCCAGACTGGCGGCCTCCGAGCGATACAAAGGCGTCGACCGACTCATAGAAGCAGTCGCGCAACTTCGCTCCCAAGTACCGGGTTTGCACCTGGTGGTCATCGGAGGCGGCGACGATCTTGCTCGGCACGTCAAACTCGCAGCCGATCTTGGTGTTGCCGGCCAGGTTCGCTTTTTCGACAATCTCACGCGCGAGGAGATTGCGGCCTGCTACTCGAAAGCAGACGTGTTTGCGATGCCGAGCACCGGCGAGGGCTTCGGCCTGGTGTTCCTGGAGGCGATGGCTTTCGCAAAACCGCTTATTGGCGCCGTGGCGGGCGGCATTCCGGACGTTGTGGAAGATGGCGAAAACGGATTCCTTGTTTCTCCCGGAGATGCGGAGCAGCTTGCCAATGCTCTTCGGCGCCTGGTCACCGACAAGGGCCTTTGCATTGAGCTCGGCAGACGAGGCGCGGAAATCGTGCGCACGAAATACCGGTTCGAAGGCTTTTGCACCGAACTCGAAGCCATTCTCCGCGGTTGTGGACTCGAATGAGACAATTCGCAAGTCTGTTGTTTCTGGTATCCTTCTCGGCGGGGCATCCCAGTCCACGTCGGAAACCGGATTTCTTGACCCCGACACCTCCAGGCGAATGCGTGTCCTAGGGACAGTTCAATCCTATTTCCCTTTTCAAGAGCGGGGCGGGCCCGTGTTCAAAGTGCGCTCGCTCGCTCGAGGCCTGGTAAAGCGCGGCCACGAAGTCACCGTCCTGACGGCTGATCTCGGATTTCGAAGCCGCAACGGCGCGGATCCTGACGTCAGCCGTTCCTCGTGGGGCTGGCGCTCCCGCAGCGACGCCGTCGAAACAATCTATCTCTCTACTTTCGCCCGCTATCGGGCCCTCACAATCAACCCCGCTGTGATAGGATTCTCGCGGACTTCCCTCAAACGTTTTGACATAGTTCATTTTTTCGGTCTGTACGATTTGCTGGGGCCGGCGGTCAGCTATTTTTGTCGTCGCCAGGGAATTCCTTACGTCCTCGAGCCAATGGGCATGTACCGTCCTATCGTTCGGAATCTGGAACTGAAACGCCTGTATCACCGAATACTGGGTAGTCCGATGGTCAAGGGAGCGCGGTTCCTGGTGGCCACGTCTGAGCAGGAGCGCCGGGAATTGGTCGATGGTGGCATCGATTCGTCCCGAGTTGTCGTCCGGCGAAATGGAATCGATGGTCCGGAAATCCTTCCGCCGCGCGGAGAATTTCGCAAGAAGTGGGACATTGCGGCGGAGAGCAAGGTGGTTCTCTTCCTAGGCCGCTTGGTATCAAAAAAGAGTCCTGACCTGTTGTTGGAGGCGTTCGCGAGCTGGCGGTCGAAGAGCTCGCAGGGGCAGAACTCAGTGTTGGTCATTGCCGGACCAGATGAGCGCGATGGATTTGCTTCTCGGCTGAAAGAGCTCGCCGGGAGCCTGGGACTCGGGAAGAACGCATTGTTCGTGGGCCCACTCTACGACGAAGAAAAGTGGCAGGCTTACCGTGACGCCGACGTGTTCGTCCTGCCTTCGCAGAACGAGAACTTCGGCAACACGGCAGCGGAATCAGCAGTTTGTGGCACGCCGGTTATCGTCACGGACCGATGCGGCATTGCTTCCCTAGTGGGGGCGGCCGGGCTTGTGATTCCCCATGACGCGCTCGAACTCGAACGCGCGCTCGCGCGAATTCTGGAAGACGCGGATTTCCATCGGCTTTGCCGAGAAGGTTGTCTTCCGATGGCTGACGCTCTCTCGTGGGAGGCGCCTCTCGACGAAACCGAGCGGCTCTATCAGCTGTGTCTTTCGGACCAGCCGCTCGAGGCGGCGCTCGCCTGAGGCCTTAATCAGGAAGGCGGTCCATCTACATCGTGCGTCGGCTGGAGAGACGTTGATCACTCGCAGGCGGGAAGAGGCGTGAGAAGCGAGCAATTCATGAAAGCCGGGGATGCCACACTCTCAACTCCGCAAGCTGCGGAAGTTTCTCGTGAAACCGCGTCTGACTGGTCTGCCGCCGGGCGCCAGGAACACCATCGCATCTTCCTGGCAGTGTGGTACTCCGCGAACCTGTTGCTCATACTCTCGATCGCTGCGGCAATTTACGCCGCAGTGTGGGAATACTCTACGCGCAAATATCTGAAAGGCTTTTCCGACGCGATCATACCCGCGGCCGCCGCGCCCGAGCAGAAGATCCAGGCCATCCTGGACTGGATGACCAACGGCCCGGCGCGTCTCCAGGCAGGCCGCTCGGGGTCGAGTCCCGATCGCGATCCGACGGACACCCTCAATTACAATTCCCTCCTCCGCGTCTGCGGGACGGCGACAAACGCGTTCATCAACCTGGCCGACAGCGGCAACCTGGCCGCCCGGAGGATTCTGCTGCTGGACGCGCGCAAGTCCGCCAAGCACGTCGACGCCGAAGTGCTGGTGAATGGCCGCTGGATCGTCGTCGATCCCGTTTTTCGAGCGATCCTGCGCGGTCCCGATGGCGAGCCTTTGACTCGCGAGGAACTGACCGACCCCAAGATTTTTTCAGCCGCGATCGCAAGCATCCCGAGGTACGACCCCAGCTACAGTTTTGAGCGCACCGCTCACGTACGCCTCGCGCGGCTCTACCTGATTGGCGCGCCCTTGCGAAAGACGCTGGATTTCCTGCTCCCCGGCTGGGAGGACTCGACCACCGTCAGCTTGCTCGTCGAGCGTGAGTCACTCGCGGCGATGGTGGCGGTGATTGTAATCGTTCTGTTCCTGGGCTTGCTGCGCGTGTCGTTGCGGTGGTACGGAGAGAGGCGTCTGGGCATCCGCTCCGTGCGTGTTCGCGCGCAGCTCCGCCGGGCATGCCAGGCTTTCCTCGACACGACGAGCTGACTCATGTGCGGAATCTGCGGGATCGTCGGAATCGAATCGAAAGAGACCAGCGAACTCATCGTTCGCCGGATGCTCTCCTCTATTGTCCACCGCGGCCCTGATGAAGAGGGCCTCCTAATCTCGCCACGCGTGGCGGTGGGCGTCCGTCGCCTGAGCATCATCGACTTGCCCGGCGGGAATCAGCCTATTTGGAACGAGACGGGCACGCTCGCGGTGGTGTTTAACGGCGAAATCTATAATTTTCGCGCCCTGCGCTCGAAGCTGGAATCGATGGGGCACCGGTTCCGAACCCAGTCGGACACGGAAGTAATCGTTCACGCTTACGAAGCCTGGGGCGCCGATTGCGTGCAACACCTGGATGGCATGTTCGCGTTCGCGGTGGTGGAGTTCCGTCAAGGTCGCGGCACTCGCCCGACCAGAATTTTCATCGCTCGCGACCGGCTCGGCATCAAGCCGCTGTATTATGCGCTCCAGGACGGCAATTTTTATTTTGCCTCGGAAGTGCGAGCTGCTGATCGCCAGCGGGCGCATTCCGCCTCGAATCTCGGCGGCGGCCGTGCCATCGTATTTGCTTTTCGGCTCGGTGGCCGAGCCCACCACCTTCGTTGAAAATGTTCTTTCGCTTCCACCCGGCCATGCTCTGGCTGTTTCGGCTGAGGAACACATCGGCGCTGTCGAGCCGAAGGCGTATTGGAAGCCTGAATTGGGCTCGAAGCATCGGGCAGGCGCGAGTTCCTCGCCTAGCGGTGCATCGGTATCAGCATCGGGGCCGGCACAGCAGGTTCGCACGCTTCTCGAGCACGCGGTGGAAAGCCACCTCGTTGCGGACGTTCCCGTGGGAGTCTTCCTCAGCAGCGGCATCGATTCCACCGCGATCGCGACCCTCGCGAGCCGCGCGCAAAAAGGGATTCACACTTTCACAGTCGCGTTTCCGGAAGCAGAATTCAGCGAGGCTGATATCGCGCGTCAAACCGCCAAATCCCTGGGCACGAATCATTCTGAAGTTTCGATTTCCGAGCAGGAGATGGTCTCGCGGCTCGACGAGGCCATTGCCGCTTTCGATCAGCCGACGATGGATGGCGTGAACACGTACTTTGTTTCCTGGGCAGCCCGGCAGGCGGGATTGAAAGTGGCGCTTTCAGGACTCGGAAGCGACGAACTTTTCGGCGGCTACGCCACTTTCGCGGCGGCTCGCAAGGTCGCCCGTTTGATGAAGGCCGCGCGCTTTCTGCCGCGTTCGGTTCGCGCTTTCGTCGCAAACCGCGTCAAGCATTCAAGGTCCTCACGAGGCTCGCGCGATGCCGTTCGCAAAGCGTCCGCGGCGTGGCTGGATCCCGACTTGCTCCCGCATCCATATTTTTTTACCCGCTCACTCTTTACCCCGCAAACCGTGGCTTCGCGTGTGCATGGAGACGCTGCGGACTGGGAATCGCTGCCGTGGGCGCGCTGGCTAGCGGCCGCTTCCGAGCAGGCCCGCGAAGCGGATCCGTTCACGGCTGTTTCGTGGCTCGAACTTCGCTCCTATTTGCTCAGCACGCTGCTCCGCGATACCGACGCGATGAGCATGAGCCAGTCGCTCGAGGTGCGCGTCCCTTTCCTCGACACCGCTCTGGTCGAGTGCGTGCTTTCGCTTCCGGAATCCGCCAAGCACAATCCCGCTCGCCCTAAGGCGTTGCTGGTGGAAGCGCTGGGCGATCTGTTGCCGAAAGAAATTGCCAGGCAAGCGAAGCGCACGTTCACGTTCCCGTGGGAAATCTGGCTGCGCGGAACGCTCGGCGAACGCGTGGTGGCAAGTCTGGCCGATTGGTCGCCCGCGCTCGAACCGCACATTGGCGCTCACTTTGCGCATGGCGTCTGGAGGGATTTCCTCGGCGGCCGCACCACATGGTCCCGTCCGTGGAGTCTCTACGTTTTGAACGAATGGGCGAAGCGGAATCTCCAAGCCGACTCAATCGACAGAACCGAACGATCGAACACGGCGGCGGTAACTGCCGCCTAACCCATGCGCGACAACTCAAAGGGCACCGGCTCAAGATGATCATTCTGGGAATCAATGCCTACCACGCGAACGCTTCAGCCGCGATCGTCGTGGACGGCCGGCTGGTGGCCGCCGTCGAAGAGGAACGACTGAACCGCGTAAAATACGCCGCCGGGCTGCCTGCGCGAGCGATCCAGTTCTGCCTGGACGCGGCGGGAGCGAAACTGGCGGATGTGGATCACATCGCCGTGCCTCGCGACCCTTGGGCCCGCCTCGGCACCAAACTTCGCTACGCAATTCGTATGCCGCGTTTTGCGCTCGACCGGGCGCGCGTAATGAAACGCTTCGCGGGAATCCGCGAAGACATCGCGCAAGCTTTCGATATCGCGCCTGAAAACATTCGCTCCTCGTTTCATCGCGTGGAACATCACACGGCGCACATGGCGAGCGCGTACTTCGTATCGCCGTACGACAACGCGGCCGTCCTCTCCGCCGACGGGCTCGGCGACTTCGCCAGCGCGATGTGGGCCATCGGCGAAGGGCCGCGAATGCGTGCTCTGGGCGAAGTGACGTTCCCGCACTCGCTCGGGATGTTCTACACCGCGCTCACCCAATATCTGGGCTTCTGGAAGTTCGGAGACGAGTACAAGGTGATGGGCCTTGCGGCGTACGGCCAGCCCGAATTTCTCGACGAGTTTCGCCGAATCGTGCACGCCGGCCGCGGAATGTCGTTTCGTCTGGGGCTCGAGTTACTTCTCTCATCAAACTCAGGGTCCGGAAATGACCTGGCGCGATTCGGGCGCGACGCCGGTCCTGGGCCGTCTGTTTTCGCCCTACCTCGAAAAGCGGCTCGGTCCCGCGCGCAAAGACGGAGAACCGCTCGGCCAGCGGCATCACAACCTCGCCGCGAGCATGCAAGCAGCCCTCGAAGAAGTGATGATCTCGCTCTGGAACGATCTCGCCGGGAAAACGGGTCAGAAAGCCTTGTGCCTGGCAGGCGGAGTTGCGTTCAACTGCGTGGCCAACGGAAAAATCTTCGACCACACGCCGTTTGAGCGCGTCTATGTGCAGCCCGCTGCCGGCGATGCGGGCCTCGCAATCGGAGCCGCATTTCACGTGGAACACACAGTCCTCGGCCGGCCGCGCGAATTTGCCATGAGCCATGCATATTGGGGGCCGCAATTTTCCACCGGCGAGATTCGCAGCGCGATTGAGAACGCTCACTCGCACGCAAGGCGAAGTTCGCGTCACGCGAGATGGAGGAAGCGCCGCTGCTCGAATCCACCGCCCAAGCCATCGCCGCCGGCAAGATTGTCGGCTGGTACCAGGGCGCCACGGAGTGGGGTCCCCGGGCGCTGGGAAACCGGAGTATCCTTGCCGACCCGCGGCGTCCGGAGATGAAGGAAGTATTGAATCGCCGCATCAAACACCGCGAAATTTTTCGCCCGTTTGCTCCTTCGATTCTGGAGGAAGCCGTTGGCGATTATTTCGTCAAGACTCATCCCTCGCCATTCATGACTTTCGCCTATCCCGTGCGGCCCGAGAAGCGTTCCATCATTCCCGCGCCGACGCACGTGGACGGGACCGCGCGGTTGCAAACTGTCAGCCGGACAGCGAATCCGCTTTACTGGAAGCTCTTGCGCGCATTTGGCGATCTCACCGGCGTCCCCGTTGTCCTGAACACCTCCTTCAACGACAACGAGCCGATCGTTTGCCGCCCCGAAGAAGCCGTCGACTGTTTCCGCAGGACCCAGATGGACGTTCTGGTGATCGGGAACTTCTTCCTCGAAAAGAACGCGCCTCCACGACGATGAAAGATGCCGCCGAGCGAACCGCGGATCGCGTCGCATAACGGCATGCACATCCTGCTGTTCAACGAATACTACCCGCCAGACACGTCCGCGACAGCGAAAATGGCCATGCAAGTGGCCGAAACGTTGGCGGAGCGCCACCAAGTGACCGTCCTCGCCGGCCGCCCTTCGTACGATCCGGACGAGTTTTACCCGTATTCATTTCTGCGCCGCGACACGCGCAACAACGTCATGGTCGAGCGGGTGGGCTCAACGGCATATCCGCGCAAGGAGATGAGGAAGCGCGTGTCGAACTATTTGTCGTACCTCGCGCTCGCTGTTCCTCGAGCTCTCGCTCTTCGGGCAGACGTTGTGCTCGCCATGACCGATCCTCCGGTCGCCGGCATTGCTGGCGCTTTCGTTGCGGAAATGACCGGGCGGCCCTTCGTTTACAACATTCGAGACTTGTACCCCGACATGGCGATCGGTGGCGACATCGTTAAACAGAACTCCTGGGTAGAGCGCTGGGAAGAATTGCATCGCCGCGCGCTGCGGAAGGCCACTCGCATCATCGTGCTGGGCGAAGACATGCGCGATCGCATCTTGTCGAAGGGCGTTTCACCCGAACGGGTCGTCGTCGTCCGGGACGGCGCCACTTTTCCCGGTTCTGCGCCTCAGCCGAATGATTCGGTCGTCGAGGAAATTCGCTGCGGCTTTCCCTTTGTCGCCGTTCACGCGGGAAATCTGGGATTTTACGGCGCCTGGACTACACTGCTGGAGGCCGCCGAAATTCTTCGCAACGAAAATTCGGGATTTGTGTTCATAGGTGACGGGGCAAACCGTTCGGCTCTCGCAAGCTCAGCGCCAGCGCACTCCCGAACGTTCGTTTTCTTCCGTTTCGGCCGGCGGGCGAGGTTCCGCAGGTAATGGCCGCGGGCGACGTTCACATCGTGACGGTGCGGCGCGGGCTGGAAGGAGTTGTCGTTCCCAGCAAACTCTATTCGATTCTCGCTGCGGGCCGTCCCGTCCTGGCAGTCGCGGCCTCTGGGAGCGACGTCGCCCGAATTGTGAGCGAATCCGGCTGCGGGTTGGTGGCCGATCCCGACGATCCGGGGGCTGTCGCCGCTGCGGTTCGCGAACTTCGCAGCGCGCCCGTCCGGCTCGCTGAGATGGGCCGGCGCGCGCGTTTGGCCGCGGAGAAATATGCTAGAGTGAAAGAACTGCAGAGGTTTGTCGGAATCATAGAAGAATCAATAGACGAAAATCGTGGAGGGCGTCATCTGGACGAATAAGAAGGTTCTTGTAACCGGCGGGACTTCGTTCATCGGCTCGCATCTGGTGGACGCGCTGGTCGAACGCGGCGCCAAGGTGCACGTCGTCGATGATCTCACCAGCGGCAGACGCAGCAACCTTGAATCCCACCTGAAGAGCGGCCGCGTCACCTTGGTGGAAGCCGATCTGCGGGAGCCCGGCGTGACGCGCGCGGCGATGAAGGGCATTCAGGTGGTTTTCCATCTGGCTGCGGACCACGGCGGCCGCGGCTACGTGGATTTGCACCAGGCCGGCCCGGCATCAAATCTGTTTCTCGACGGACTTGTTTTCTGGGAAGCCGTGAAGGCAGGAGTCGAAAAGGTCGTCTACGCTTCCTCGGGATGCGTTTACCCGAATTACATGCAGACGGACCCCAAGAAAGAAATCTACCTTCGGGAAGAAGACGTCAAGCCGCCGCACGACGCCGACAACATGTACGGCTGGGCGAAGCTGATGGCCGAGATGACGTTGCAGTCGTACCATCGCGAACACAAGCTGGGTGCGGCATCCTGCCGCTACTTCACCGTATACGGCCCTCGAGGCGTCGAAAACCACGCCGTAATCGCCATGATCGCGCGCGCTTTCGTCGCGCCAGGATCCGTTCGAAGTCTGGGGCGACGGCACGCAGATTCGCAATTGGACTTACGTCGAAGACATCGTCAGCGGGACCATTCTCGCCGCGGAGAAAATCAACGACGGCACAGCGGTGAATCTCGGCACCATGGAGCGAGTGACCGTGCTCGACGCCGTTCACATGGTCACCGAAAGTGCGGGCTACAAAGCCCCAAATCCGCCTGCGGCGCGACATGCCGACGGGACCGATCAACCGGGTGGCGGACAACAGCCTGGCAAAGAAACTCCTCGGCTGGGAACCGAAAACTCCTTTCCGCGAAGGTCTTCGCAAGACGATGGACTGGTACTTCGCGAGCAAACAAAAAGAAGAAGTTCGCGATGTGCTCGAAACGATGCTGACGGCTCGCTGAAGAGGACGAATCGGGATGCACCTTCCGGCTGATCTGATTGCCTTCGCGGTCGCGCTGATCGCATCGCTTGGTTTCACGGTTCCGGTGCGCTGGCTCGCTCTGCGTTATGGCATGGTGGATCTGCCGGGGCCGCGGAAAG
Source organism: uncultured Acidobacteriota bacterium (assembly GCA_963737205.1). Classification (GTDB taxonomy): domain Bacteria; phylum Acidobacteriota; class Terriglobia; order Acidiferrales; family UBA7541; genus Palsa-295. The sequence continues at coordinate 1,692,821 of CAVTRV010000002.1, forward strand.
TGCACGTCAAGCCCATCCCGCTCCTCGGCGGAATCGCAATCTATCTTGGCTTCGTCCTCGCAATTCTTCTGACGCTTCACGCGGCTCCCGAGCAGCAAATCGTCGGAATCCTCGCCGGGGCCACGCTCGTCGCCACCGTCGGTGTGCTCGACGACGGTGGTCTTCTGCATCATCAAGTGAAGCTCTTCGTTGGCATGCCCATCGCCGCCTTGTTCCTGGTGGCCACGGGGATTCGCGCCCAGTTGTTCTCGCGATTGTTGCCGGGAATGCTCGGGACGATTCTGGACGTCTGCCTTACGGTGCTGTGGGTGGTGGGCATTACGGCATCCTTCAGCATCCTCGATCACATGGACGGCCTGTGCGCGGGAATAGCGGCCGTGGCCTCGGCCTTCTTCATAATCTCAGCCAGCCTGAACGGACAAACCATGGTCCGCACGCTGGGGGCCGCCGCGCTGGGCGCTGCGCTGGGCTTTCTGCGCTGGAATTTCAACCCGGCGAAGATTTTCATGGGTGACGGCGGAGCGATGTTTCTCGGGTTCTTGATGGCCACGCTGGGCCTCAAAATCCGTCCCGAGGGCAGCCAGTTTCCGGCCGATTGGCTGGTTCCGGTCCTGATTCTGGGAGTGCCGATCTTCGATACCACGCTGGTCTCGATCTCCCGGGCGCGGCGCGGTCTGCTCCCCTTCACTTCTCCCGGAAAGGACCACACCGCGCACCGGCTGTCGAATCTGGGGCTGGGTCACCGCGGCGCTGTGCTGGTCCTCTATTGTCTGGCGGTTGTGTTTGGGATTTCGGCGCTCCTGCTTCCCCGGCTTTCGCCCCGGAGCGGATATGCGCTTTGTGCTGGCCTTGGTGGTCTTCGGATCCCTGGCAGTCTTCTTCCTCGAGGCAGCGCCCTACGAACGCCAGGCGAAATTGCAGAAGTCTTCCTCCGCCACTTGATCTCCGGGGTGCTGTCCCTTTTTGTGGAAACGAGGGCTGTGGGATATACTTCCGGCCCCGAGTATTTGTAGTGGACCTACCGGGGACCGCCGGCTCTTCGGGGTGAGGAGCCGCCGGACGCTTTTGATCGAATTCGCAAAGAGAAATTGACGGTGGGTACAGCTGCCACGGACAAAGATGGCGTCAGAAAGACACGACACAAAGACCGCTCTCGCTTCGTCTCCACGCACAAATAATCAGGATGTCGCGGTAGTGGGCGGGTCTGCTGCGGGACTTTTCGCGGCTTCCATACTGGCTCGAAAGGGTCTTCCTGTCCGTGTCTTCGAACGCATCGAGACGATGGAACCAGCGGCCCGCACGCTGATCGTCACGCACCGCATGCGCAATTTGCTGGGTCAGGCGGCCGACCGGAGCGTCGTCAACGAGATTCGGCGCTTTGAGTTGTTCACCGACGGACGCGCCGCCACAATCGCGCTCAAAGATCCCGATCTGATTATCGAGCGCCGCACGCTGATTCAGGCTCTGGCGGAGGAAGCACAGCAGGCGGGAGCAGCTGTCGAATTAGGCCGCCGCTTCCACGCGCTGCATCCGAACGGCAGAGGACTCGTACTGGAGGTGGAGCGCTGCTCCGACGGAAACAAGGAAGAGATTCACGCCGGGACGGTAATTGGCGGAGACGGTGCGTCGAGTCGCGTCGCAAAGGCGGCAGGCTGGGCGCCGCTCGAAACGGTCCCGCTCGTCCAGGCAATCGTCCCTTTGCCAAAAGACATGCCGCCGAATACGGCTCGCGTCTGGTTTATCCCGCAGGATACTCCCTATTTCTACTGGCTGATTCCGGAATCCCCCACGACGGGCGCGCTCGGCCTGATCGGCGAAACAGGCGCGGAAACCCGGCTTCTTCTGGAACGGTTCCTCGAAAAGCGAAAGCTCGAGCCCATCGAATTCCAGGGCGCGCGAATCCCTCTCTATTCAAGGTGGGTTCCGGTGCGACGGAAGATTGGCGGGAGTTTCGTCTATCTGGTCGGCGACGCCGCAGGCCAGGTGAAGGTGACCACCGTCGGCGGCATCGTCACCGGGTTTCGCGGAGCGATCGGGGTCACAGACGCGATCCTGAATGGCGGAACCAGCCGGGAATTGCGAACCCTGCGCCGCGAGCTCAATCTCCATCTGCTGCTCCGGCGCTCGCTTCATGATTTCCAGCAGGCTGACTACAGCCGCCTCGTGGATCTATTGAACGACTCCGCGAAAGAGCCACTCTGCCAGTATTCCCGCGATGAAGCCTGGAAGATTCTGTGGCGCATCGGCCTGCGACAACCCCGTTTGATCCTCCTGGCTCTTCGCGGTCTTTTGATGGGCCAGTCCTGGTTTCAGCGCGCCAGGGATTGACCTGGCCTGCCCCGAGTTCTCCCGCCATGGAGCGCAAACGCTTCGTCACAACTCGGCGACTCATCGTTCTTCTCGCCATTCTGGCGCTTGCGGTGGGGGTGACTGCATTCCGAGGCGCCGGACGATGGCTCGTGCGCGAGGACCCGCTTGTGCGGCGGACGCCATCGTCGTCCTTAGCGGAAGCATGCCTCAGCGCGCGGAGGGCGCAGCCGACTTGTACCGTGCTGGATACGCGCCCGAGGTTTGGGTCACTCGCCCAGACAGTCCGGAAGCCGAACTATCTGAGATGGGTATTCGGTTTGTCGGTGAGGAAGAGTACAGCCGTCAGGTCCTGATACACCAAGGGGTTCCCGCCAGCGCGATTCGCATCCTGCCTGATGCGGTCATTAACACCGAAGAGGAAATCGAAGAGATTACGCGCGAGATGCAGAGCCGTCAAACAAGTCTCACGTCATCATCGTTACTTCCGCCCAGCACACTCGGCGAGTCAGGACTCTCTGGTCCAGACTCGCAGCATCGAATCAGATCGCAACTGTGGAGGCAGCCGCGGAAGATCCCTTCGATCGTGACCACTGGTGGCGAAACACACGCGACGCCTATCGCGGTGGTCCGCGAAATGATGGGTCTAATGAACGCTTGGGCAGGTCTTACAGTTCGCCCGCGTTCGCCGCGGACGTGATTTGCGGCGCCGGGCGCCTTACTCCACGCGAATCGAAGGCCCGGCGTTTGGTTCAAGAATCTTCCACCGCTCCCATTCCGCCTTCTTGCCCAGGTCGCGACACCGGAGTTGCCACTCGAATCCCATCTTCTCGTCCACGAACGAGTAGAAGGCTCGCCACGAGCTCGCGCCGGAGTCGAAGCCATTCGAGCCATGCCCGTTTCCGCCGCTCACATCTTCGGCCGGATCCTGACCTCTGAACTCCGTCAATTGAACTGGATCCAATGGAACGCGGAAGATTGTAGCTTCCTCTTCGAGGGCTTCTTCGGCGTTCCCATTTACCGGCGCGGCATCGGGGAAACGGCCGCACAGCTCCAGTGCATTTCGGCGAAGAAGTAGTTCGAGCGAGGGAGGGCGCGCCGCCGACCCGTTTTGAGGCGCGAGCCGCAATTCCCACAAAGTAAGCGCGTCCGCGGCCTTCGCAGCGTCCGGATAAAAGTCGAGCACTCGCGTTTCCCATCGGGCCGTCTTGCTTTCCGGCAGCACTTCCGTAACCGTGGCCACCGAATGACTCCGCCAGCACTCGAGTTTCACCGAGCCGACGAAGCTCCCATACGTGCGAATGAAATTCCAATCTTCGTCGGTCAGATCCAACGTGCTCCGCCAAAAGCGGTCGCTCAGCCGGAATGAGAACGTGAACACCTGTTCGAGGGGCGGAGGCGCGGATTCGCCGATTCGCCGCCGGAACTGCGGATCTCTCATTTCTTCAAGGATCTGCACACGCTCGGCGAGCTTGCGAACCATCCACGACTGCTGGCGCAGCAGGCGGTGCCAATGCATCGCGAGGGCATAGAAAACCACGCAGACAATCAGACAAATGCCCGCGGCTGGCCAAAGAATTTCCACGCCTGCTCTCCGGTGTGCTTACGCGAAACGACCGAACTTTCAGCGATTTTAGCACCTGGGATGGAGATCGGCATCCGATATTTCCGTCCCGCCCGCGGCAGAATAGCTTGGCCAGAAAAGCTTGGTGTACGAGAATGGATCGCCCGCTTTGCGCGAAGCTTGCCGTAGAAAGGCGCTTACGGAGGGGCATTGAAGATATCCGTCATAGGAACTGGTTATGTTGGGCTCGTCACCGGCGGCTGCCTGGCAGAGATCGGGCACGAAGTGGTGTGCACCGATAGCGACGCGGCGAAACTGCAGATCCTCGAATCCGGCCGGCTCCCGATTTACGAGCCTGGGTTGGAAGGCGTCATCGCCAAGGCCCGGCAAGGCGGGCCGGCTCAGCTTCTGTCCCAATCCCGCGGATGCCATTGCCGCGGGAGATGCCATCTTCATCTGCGTCGGAACCCCTCCCCTGCCCAATGGCGACGCAGACTTGAGCGCGATCGATCACGTGGCGCGCGTCGTCGCCACCGAGGCCCGTTCTTCGAAACTGGTAATCGAAAAGAGCACGGTTCCGGCCCGAACGGGCCAAGAACTTAAGCGCGCTCTCTCGGTGTACGGACGCAGGCCGGGAGTGGTCTTCCGCGTGGTCTCCAACCCGGAATTCCTCCGCGAAGGTACGGCCGTCGCCGATTTTCTGCATCCCGACAGGATCGTCGTGGGCGTTGAGGACGAAATCGCCGAGCAGCAGATGAAGGAAATCTATCGGCCGGTGCTCGAACGCAAATTCAAGTGTCCCGTGCACTCGCCGGCATGTCCAGACGGCCGCCGCGCCGCACTGGCTCGTAACCACGATCAACAGCGCCGAACTCATCAAGCACGCCTCCAATTCGTTCCTCGCGCTCAAAATTTCCTACGCCAACATGGTGGCGGACCTGGCGGAGAAATTGGGCGCTGATATTCAGGAAGTGGTTCGCGCCGTTGGCATGGACCCGCGAATTGGCCCGTCATTTCTGAACGCGGGACTTGGATTCGGCGGCTTTTGCCTGCCCAAGGACCTTCAGGCTTTCGTGCACCTCGCCGAACGATCGGGCGTCGATTTCACGATGTTGAAGGAAGCCGAAAAAATCAACCGCAAGCGCGTCGAGCGATTCTTCGAGAAAATTCGCCGCGCGCTGTGGGTCGATTAAGGGCAAGAGAATCGGCGTTCTCGGGCTCGCGTTCAAACCCAATACGGACGATATCCGCTTTGCGCCTGCGATCGACCTCATTCATCAACTCCTCGCCGAAGGCGCGCGCGTCCGCGCTTACGATCCCGAAGCCATGGAGAAAGCCCGCGCCGTGCTCCCGCAGGTGGAATACGCCAAGAATTCGTACGACGTGGCCAGCGAATCGGAAGCTCTGCTGATTGCGACGGAATGGCCCGAGTTTCGCGAGCTCGACTGGGAACGCATGCGGGACGCGATGGCGCGGCCACTGATTCTGGACGGCCGAAATCTTCTGTCACCTCAGGAAATGAAAGCTCTTGGATTCGAGTATTACTCGCTGGGCCGCCCCGACTGACTCCCACTTCGTTGGCTCAATGATTCTTAGGGGGTCGAGCTTCAGTTTACCCTGAGCTTCGAAGGGCCCGACATAACATCCGCAAAGTTTCAGGGTTGTGGACTCGTTGTGTCAGCTCGTGTTTCAGGGTACAAACCCGGAGCTTGAATTGGTTCAGGCTTGTCGTGCGCCTTTTGCTTCATCTGTGTTTATCTGTCGTTCGATCTGTGGTTCCAAGGTTTCACGGCCCTTGTCGCTCAACCCTACGCGGGCGTTTGAAGTCAGCTGGCGCCGTTTCCCGCTGAAACTCTCTCCCGAAAGTATTCGTACGTCAGGCCGAGGCCTTGCTCGAGATCGATCTTGGGCTCCCACTTTAGAATTCGCTTCGCCTTCGTGATATCCGGGCACCGCTGCTTCGGGTCGTCCTGCGGGAGGGGACGGAAGACAATCGGCACCTTCGACCCGACAAGCGCCCGTACTCGTTCCGCGAACTCCAGAATCGTAATTTCGTGCGGGTTGCCGATGTTCACCGGCTCATGTTCTTTCGATTCGAACAGGCGGTAGATTCCTTCGATCAAATCGGACACATAGCAAAAGCTGCGCGTTTGCTTTCCGTCGCCGTAGACGGTGATGGGTTCTCCGGTAAGCGCCTGATAGAGGAAATTCGGCAGCGCTCGTCCGTCATTCAAACGCATCCTCGGGCCATAGGTGTTGAAGATTCGGACGATTCGAGTATCGAGGCCATGGTAGCGGTGATACGCCATGGTGATCGCTTCGGCGAAGCGCTTCGCCTCATCGTAAACCCCGCGCGGCCCAATGGGATTCACGTGGCCCCAATAGCTTTCGGGTTGCGGGCTCACGTCCGGGATCCCCATAGCATTCCGACGTCGATGCCAGAAGAAACCTGGCCTTCTTGGCCAGCGCGAGCCCCAGCGCATTGTGGGTTCCGAGGGACCCCACCTTCAGCGTCTGGATCGGTAACCTTAGATAGTCGGGAGGGCTGGCAGGCGAAGCGAAATGCAAGACGGCTTCCACCGGTCCGGACACATCGATGTATTCCGAGACGTTCTGCTGCTGGAAGCTGAAATGAGAGTTTTTTGCCAGATGATCGATATTGGTGCCGGATCCGGTCACCAAATTGTCGAGGCAAAGAACGTCCCATCCCTTCTCCAGAAAAAAATCGCACAAGTGCGATCCAAGAAACCCTGCTCCTCCCGTGATAACGGCTCGCATCTCTGAAATCCCCCGTTTGTTGCGGAGCGACATTATCTCTGAAAAAGCGCCGTTGCGGGAGGGATTCGTCCCGCGCCGCTACTGGGATTTTGCAGGTTGCGTCGCCGGAAATGCCGTCGTGTGATCCACAACGATCCGCCAGCCTTCCGGGAATTTTCGCAGGTCCAGCGTGAAGATTCCTTCGGGATGATCGTTCTCGCGGTCGAGATGGTAATTTCCGAGCACGAGGGCGCGTATCCGCGCACCAACGATGCACCTCCATGTTCGAAAACGTCAGGTGGCCCATCGCTTTGCGGTCGGGGTAGACACGGTGATAGCGGGCAAGCACCGCCTGCCATCCGCGGGCGATTCCCGATGGCGCCTACGAACAGCGTCTCGTCTGACTTCCAATACGACGTCATGAATGAATCGATGTCGCCGCGATTCCAGGCGTCTGCCTGCTCGGAAAGCAATTTGAGAATTTGCGATTCCTCGTTTGCCTGTTCCGCGCCAGTAGCCACTTGAGCGGGAGGCTTGGGAGCGGCCGCCGACTCTGCCCAGAAGCCGGCCGGGACACAAACGGCAGCCATCGCAAAAACGGCAAATCGGATCGCCCCGATCAACCCGATCGCCCAATTCGATTTCCTCATGGAATTACTCCTTTCGCCTGCCAACGCGGGCTGTCTCTTGTACTTCATTCGACAGGCTGGAACAAGCAAAGTGCTTGGGCGTCCGCGGCCCAGCACCCCTCCCCCAAAGGGTAGTCCGAAACTGGTACGGTCGTTCCATTGTCCGCCGCGCTTGAAAACCGCACACTATCCGCAGGTCAAATGACATGCTAATCGCGGCATTCATTTTCGTGATGTCGATGGCAGCGGTGGTCCAGTTCGCCGTCCTTTCCTGGCGCGCTGGGCTGATCCGAGTGGCCTCTGAGCCGTTGGCTGCGGAATGGCAAGCCTTGGCGGATTCCACCGCTAAGTCTATGATTTCAGACGGCTTTGCCAACATCACAGCCTACAGCAAGCTCTGCCCTGATATCGAGGCAGGATCTGCGCCGAAGCTTTGGTCTGTCCGAGCCTATTACCGCGGCCTCCAGCTTCTTGGGAGCCTCGGCGAGGCCATAGAGCCGCTCCGCAACGTGCAATGGGCCTCCCGCGAGATGGCCTTGTGTACCCAATACGCAGCCGTCACGCTGGCTCAACGCCTCGAACGTAACCAGGCTCAACTGGCCTCCGTCCGCTCCTTCTAACCGGGTTGGTTCCCTCGACCCAAGAGCAGGTTATGCCTTCGCACGTCGGTGTTGCGTACTCGCAGTTACCTTATTCGCTATAACTCGCCATCATTCCCGCAGTAAGCCCCTCCATCTGTGGAATAAATGAAGTAGGCAAGCCCAAACAGGGACCGAGCGCTAGGCGTCGTCGTGTCGAACCGAGACGGTTCTTCAGAGCCAGTTCTATCGCTCTTGTATCGTGACCAGCGGGCTGACGGGACGCAGAGAGCCTAAGACAGTATCACTCGAAGCATCGGGGCGGACATCAGGAGGAATCCCATGAAGCACGCGCGGTTGCACAGCATTCTCAGCGAGCGTCTTCGGCTGCTCGCGGCTCTCGCGCTGCTGGTCGGCGGTGGGTCTCCTGGCTTTCCGAGTAGCCCTGCGCGTTCCTCTGCCCACCACTCACCCTACGACTCCGCTGGCGAAGGCGAGCGTTCTAGCGGCTTACGGCAAACTGCCCGTCAGTTTTGAAAAAAATCAAGGTCAGACCGATCCGCAACGTCAAATTCCTTGCCCGAGGAAATGGGTACACACTGTTTCTCACCGACGGGGAAGCCGTCCTCCGCCTTCGAGCGCCAAAGTCCAAAACCGAAGCAGAATCCGTCGTGCGGATTGGCTTTGCTGGGTCTAACGCTGCTCCCGAAGTCGAAGGTTTGGAAATCCAGCCTGGCCATAGCAACTACCTGATCGGAAACAATCCCGCTCGTTGGCAGAGAAATGTTCCGCTCTACGGTCGCGTAAAGTATCGCGGCGTCTATCCCGGCATCGACGCCGTCTACTATGGCAATCAAAGCCAGATCGAAACCGACTACATCGTTGCTCCCGGCTCGGATCCCAAACAAATCGTTCTCCAAGTCAGCGGCGGGAAAGATCTCACACTGAACGCGCAGGGTGATCTGCTGGTCGCAAATGCCGCAGGCGATTTGATACTGCGTCGTCCCAATGTCTATCAGGAAATTGACGGCAGCCCGCCGCGAATCGCCGCGAATTACGTGCAGCGAAAGCCCGGGATCGGTCAGCATCCAGGTCGCCGCTACGATTCCACGAAGCCTCTCGTCGTCGATCCGGTGATCGTGTACTCCACATACCTGGGTGGGGCCGACGGACTTCAGGCCTCGCGGTTACCTCCGCAACGGCGGTTGCCGTTGACAGCAACGACAACGCTTACGTCACCGGTCAAACGGATACGCACAGACTTCCCAACAACCTCCGGCGCCCTCCAGACACACGAATACCAGCACCAAGGGATACGCTTTCATCACCAAGCTCAACCCGACGGGCACCGCCTTGGTCTACTCGACATTCCTCGGCGGCAGCAACGGCAACAGCGCCGCCGGCATCGGCGTCGACTCCAGCGGCAACGCCTACGTGGCTGGAGGGACGAATTCTTCCGATTTTCCGGTCACGGCAGGCACAGCCTATCAGTCGGTATTTCCGCTGAACAACATGGGACCTAGCGGGTACTTGAGCGAGCTCGATCCGAATGGCGCCACCCTCCTTTACTCGACGTATCTGGGCGGCAATGGCAAAGACGTTGTCACCGGGCTCGCCCTCGATCCCAATGCGAACGCCTACTTGGCAGGCAACACTTCCTCGACCAATTTTCCCGTCACGTTTGGACATGCGCTGCAGACGGCCAACAACACGGGCGGCAACGCAAGCAATCTTTTCCTCTCTCGCATCAACACCACACAAGTCGGGTTGAGCTCCCTTGTCTACTCGACATACCTCGGGGGATCAGTCGGCGAGACCGGAGGCGCCATCGCGGTCGATTCGAACGGAAACGCCTACTAACGGGTTCGACCGAATCCTCCGACTTTCCGAATACGAGCAGAACGCTCTACCAGTCGACACTAATGGAAGTCAGGATGCACTCATAGCGCGCATCGATACAGTAAATTCCGCCCTCGTTTATTCCACGTTCCTCGGCGAAGGTTCCAATCGCGGCGACACCGGAAACTGCATCGCGATTGACTCCAACTCGAACGCGTATGTCGCCGGAAGCACGTACGACACGAATTTTCCGACGACGGTCGGGCGCCTTCGAAGCGACTTTCCCAGCGACAGCAAATGACTACACGGGATATGTCGCGCGCTTCGATACCACCAAATCCGGCGCGGCTTCCCTGATTTATGCCACCTACCTCGGCGGCACCATCAGCGGCGACCAGCCCCATGCAATCGCGGTTGACTCCCTCGGGAATGCCTACCTGACCGGCGAAACCTGGTCCGGCGAACTATTGACCGGCTATTACCCGGCGACGGTCGGCGCGCCTTACCCAACGGGCGTCGCCGGCCTGCAGAACGGCTTCGTGTCCGTCTTGAGCGCGAGCGGAAGCAACATGATCTTCTCGACGTACTACGGCACCGGCAGTGCCAGCCCTTCCGCGCAAAGCGCTGTGGGACTCGGATTGGCGCTGGATACCGCTTCTCCGCCCAACGTTTTCATCGTGGGAGGAACAAACTCGAACAAATTCCCCACAACTGCGGGAAGTTTTCAAACAACAATCAAAGGTTTCCAGGACGCATGGGTTGCCGAGCTCTCGCCCGCGGCGGCGCAAGGCGTCTTTGTCAATCCATCTTCCTTGAGTTTCGGCAATCAGCCCAAAGGCACCGCCAGCGCGTCGCAAACGGTGACGCTTGTGAATAACACTCAGAACGCGCTGACGATCACAGGAACCGGAATCACCGTCACCGGCACAAACGCGGCTGACTTCGGTCAGACCAACAACTGCCCGTCGGTCGGAAACACGTTGGCGGCTCTGGCAAGCTGCACAATCACCGTCACCTTCACGCCTTCCACCACGTCCGCGGAATCCGCCACGCTGAACATCGCCGACAGCGATGCGAGCAGCCCCCAAACAGTGGCACTCACTGGAACGGGCACGGCTCCGCCCCCCGGCGTCACTCTCACCCCTTCTTCGTTAAATTTCGGCAGCCTCACGTCGGAACCGCCAACAGTCTCTCAAACCGTAACCCTGATGAACAATTCGGCGGTCGCCGCTGACCATCACCTCTCGTGCTCCATCATCGGCGCGAACGAGCGGACTTCACCGACACCAACAACTGCCCGGCGCCGCCGGCTACCGTGGCTGCGTCCGGCGGAACTTGCGCGATCATCGTCACTTTCACGCCGACGGCCGTGGGAACTGAAACGGCTACCTCAGCGTTATGGATAGCGATCGCGAGCAGCCCTCAAACGGCTACTGCTTCGGGAACGGGAGCCGCGCCAGTCGGCTCCGTCACCGTGGCGCCAACCACGATCGCCTTCGGCACCGTGAACGTGAATTCCACGAGCCCGGTGCAGAAGGTCACGCTAACCAACGGCAAGACGACCGCGCTGACCATCACTTCCGTCGGCCTTGCGGGTCCGAATGCGGCTGACTTCGCCGCCGCAAGCGCGTGCGGCACGTCGCTTGCCGCCAACACGAACTGCCTCATCAGCGTCACGTTCACGCCGACAATCGTCGGCGCGGAATCGGCCACGCTCAGCATCGTAGACTCCGACTCGACCAGTCCTCAGACCGTCGCGCTCTCCGGCACTGGCGCTGCCGCGCTGCCGGACTTCACGATCTCGGCGTTGCCGACCTCCGCCACCGTCGGCACGCACGGCACCGTGATGACGCTGATCACCGTCACCTCCATCGCCGGCTATCTCTTCGCCGGTCACGCTCAGCGCGTCTGCCTTGCCGGGAGACTCGACCATTACCTTCTCGCAGAATCCGATTACGCCGCCGGCAAACGGCACCATCACATCGATGGCGACGATCACCACCAGCGCAGGCATGTTCAGCTCGGCGCCAACGTCGTCACCGAAATTCCCGGCTCCGCCCGCTTGGCTCTGGATTTTCGCCGCGTTCGCGATGGCGCTGCTGGCGATGTGGACCATGGCGGGACGAAGTGCGGGACAGAGTGCGGGACGAGGAACCCGACGAAGTTTGCGTCGAGCCGCTTGCGCCTTTGCGCTGCTCTCAATCGTCGCGATGGCAAGCTGCGTAGGCACGCCGAGCACGCCCACCGGCACATACACGGTTCAACTCACCGGCAAAGCCAGTTCAGGCACTCACGCGTTCAAATTCACGCTCGCCGTGAACTAGCCGTTCGCCGCCCAGCGCCGTAGGCGCGGGTTCAGCCCGCCGAAGCCTTAGTAGCGCCGCCTTGTCCTGCCTGCCCTGAGCGAGCCGAGGGAGCGAGCCGAAGGGCGGCTTCTGCGGGAAGGGATTTGCTTTCTCAGTCCTCTGCGCCTCTGCGGTGCACGCCTTGCCCTTCTTCGCTTTTCTCTGTGTTCTCTCGGCAGTTCTCCGTGACCTCTGTGTTTCGCTTCTGGCGCACCCCGCGCCTCAATACGCCCAGCGCATCAAAATCGCGCCCGTCGTATAACCCGCGCCCACCGCGATCAGCAGCACCAGATCGCCTTTGCGCAGCCGCTTCTGCTCCACCGCATCCATCAGCCCCAGCGGAATCGTCGCGGCCGTCGTATTCCGAACCGGTCGATATTCACCATCACTTTCGAATCGTCCACGCCGAGCCGTTCCTGCATCGCGCGAATAATTCGCATATTCGCCTGATGCGGCACCACCAGCGCCAGATCGCGGCTCGAAAATCCGTTGCGCTCGAGCAACTGGCACGCAAGATCCGCCATGCGCCGCACCGCGTACTTGAACACCTGCGCTCCTTCCTGATGGACGTAGTGCATCCGCTTCTCCACCGTTTCGTGCGACGGCGGATTCAGCGACCCTCCGCCCGGCATAAACAGATTGCATCCGCCCGAGCCGTCGATATCGTGCGCGAAATCGAGGATGCCTTCGGCGTCGGACGTGGCCGGCTCGACCAGCACCGCGCCCGCGCCATCGCCAAACAGCACGCAGGTCGCGCGATCCTTGTAATCGAGAATCGAAGTCATCATGTCGCTTCCGATCACCAGCACCTTCTTGTGCGTGCCCGACGCCCACGAATTGCGCGCCCACCGTCAGCGCGTACGCGAAATCCCGAGCACGCCGCCGAAAGATCGAATCCCCACGCTTTCTTCGCGCCAGTTGGTTCTGAATCAGGCACGCCGTGGCGGGGAAAAACATGTCCGGCGTCACCGTGGCGACCACGATCATCTCGATTTCTTCCGGGCTAACGCCTTTCGCCGCCAGCAATTTCTTCGCCGCTTCCGTTCCCAGATGCGACGCGGCCACGCCCGGGTCGGCGTAGTGCCGCTCGCGGATGCCGGTGCGCGTGCGAATCCACTCGTCGGTGGTATCCACACTTTTTCGAGATCGAAATTCGTCACCACGCGCGGCGGAACGTACCCGGCCACTCCCGTGATTTTCGCGGCGATGCGGTTACCCATTGCGGTTACCCATTATGTCTCCCAGAATTGCCGCGCGATTGTATGCAATCCCCTCGCCGCGTGACAAGCACCTCGCGCCGATTCACGTTGTCATCCCGAACCGAAGTCGCGCCTTCCGCGCATGGAGGCTCGAGGGAATGCCTTTCTGGCCTTCTCTGTGTCCTCTCAGCATTTCTCAGTGTCCTCTGTGGTCAGATTTTCTACGCCTCTCGCATTTCTCAGCGTCCTCTGCGCCTCTGCGGTGAGATGCATTCACGGGGTTGGCCCCTGAAACCCGCCACCTGAAACCTGAAACCTCATTCCCGCCCCCAATTTCATACCGCCAAGTAATCTTCGCCGTCTTCCCCAGCATCGCCGCCACCGAACAATATTTCGTCTGGCTCAACTCGATCGCGTGGCTCACCGCCTTCTCGTCGAGCTTCCCTCCCAACCGGTAAACGATTTCGATCTTCGTCCACACTTCCGGCGGCTCCGTCGCCCGCTCGCCCGAAACCAGCACTTCCAGCGATTCCAGCTTCTGCCGCTTCTTCGCCAGAATCATCGCCACGTCCACCGACGTGCACGCCCCCAGCGCGCCCAGCAACGCCTCCATCGGCCCCGGACCGCCTTCGTGCGTGCTTCCCGCGTCGAACTGAATCTCCTTCCCCGAAGGCATCGTCGCCAGAAATTTCTCGCCGCCCACCCACTTCACCGTAGCTGTTCTCATCGTCCCCTCACGCAATTCGCCGTACTTCTAGAGCCGCAACACTCACTAAGCCCCACGAAACCGGCGACAGCAGTGCCTATCGCATCTCGCGTGCGCGCCCCTTACAGCTGCCAGACATCGTTGTATGCTTCGGCGGCGAGGGACTTCGCTCTGCCTTCAATTTCTGGAGTACCCCAGGCGGAGGCCCGACGAACCGCATCGTCGAGCCAGAGGTTGGCGTTCTTCAGAGCCTTCTTCTTGTCAGCGAAGCCCTTGTTCCCCAACTTGTTATTCAATTTGGCATCGACGAGAAACAGGTTTCCTATGCATGCCACCTGCTCATCGCTGAGGCCGGTCGGCTTCGGCGGGTTCTCAGGAGACAGATGCTCAACAGTCATTCGCTCTGGATCCACCGAAACGCCACGACAGTTGTGTTGGGTCATCTTCGTCAGAATGTAACGCACGAGGTTCTTCTGCTTAGTGAATTTGGCGGAGTAGCGAAGTTCGATGAATCTGGCCTCAAATTCGCCAAATGCCGGCAGCTTGGACTTCAACTTAGTAGTCAGTCCCTTGATTACCTTTGACTTCGCTGCTGGGCTCACAGCGTCATGCAAATTCCTCGCGCCTGAGGCGTACATAAAGGAAATTCCGCCTGATGACCTTTGCGACGCGACCGCTGTGAAGGAAAAATGAAAGTTTTCGATCGCCGAGAGAATCTCCTTAACTCGCCTTGGCTTCAGCGTACCGTCGGCGTGGTGGCGCATCACCGCCAAGACCATTGGGAGTTGCTGTTTAATGCGGAACAGGTTCATGGCAGTCAGAGAGTCCCGAATGTCCAAGTCGTCCTTCCTCCACCTCTTATAGGACGTCTCATGGATAAGTCGATAAATCTTACTCTCGGCGACAAGGTCATCCAGAAAATCGGCGGCATTCTCCTTCCGAATCTGCTTCCGAAGTGCCTTGTACAGCTTTTTTTCCGTAACGTAGTCGTATCTGGATAGCCAGTAGTGATGGATGAACGTGGAGACGCTAAGATCGGCCTGCGATTCCTCAAATGTTTCTGCGATTTCGACCCATTTGTCTTTGGCGAGATCCACGCCCTTGTTGGTTGGCTTAAGCAGTCGCGAGAGATGACTCTTCACCAAATCTGACAAGGTGAGATCTTTCCCTCGCGTGTTCAGCGTTTCAAAGATTACGTACGCATCGTCGTCGTTGTCGAGCGATGTGCAAATTACTTTTAGTCCAAGGACCCTGTCGCGTATTTTGGACAGCTCCTCGAGAATTCTCGCATCCTTTTTGGACTGTGAGAGGTTGGCTTGGTTTTTGACGCTCGCCACGACTTGATCGAGGTTGCCCCGAAGGTAGTCGTAGGCTTCCTTTAGAAGACCCTCCTCAGGGCCGACCTCGACCGTTCTAGGTTTCTTTCCAAACTTCTGTATGTGTTCTTGAAAGAAGGGATATGACGTTTCCGGTTGTAGTACGTAATACTTTTCGTTCCTTATGTTTGGTCGCTCAATAAGGAAGTGGACCCCCTTCGCCAAATCCCGGAGCCCCTCTTCTTGCATTACGTCCCTGAGTGCGCAAAGCATCAGCGTAATTGTCGTAAGGCGCTGCTGCCCATCGACGACACCTAGAGTGTCACCGTCCTCGTAGAACACGAAGTTTCCGATGAAGTAGTCCGAGTCGTTGTCGACGACCGTGTCGTTCCAAAACTCTTCCAGGTTTGCGTGGTCCCACGAATAGGGGCGCTGAAAGCGAGGGATCTTATAAAAGGCCTCACCGAGAAGCTTCCCAATCTCTTTATCCAAGCAGGATATTTTCATAGCGAGTCTCGCAATGGGCGACCGACGGATGGTCGTCTGTGGACGTTGTTAAAAGTATATTCGGGCGAACCGCGCAAGTCCACGTTGCTTGCAGCGTTAGATCATGGCTCGTCCTGCCCGGGCTCGAGGCCGAGAACGCGTTGGCCGGGTGCGCTTGGGACAGTCAGCGAAGCGCAGGCGGCCCCCACCGACCCCATCGAAGCCGCCGCTCGAACCACTGAACCTGTTCCTCCATCCTCCGGAATCGGAGAGCCGGTGGATGTTAGGCGCGCCCAGATCGTGGTGTGCGCGAACGAACACTCTAGCGAAGCTCTGGCACGCACTGTCCGAGTCGGTGAACGTGTGAATGAGGAACAGCTATTCTGAAACTAGTTTTAGAGTCGCAACTGCAAACCGACTGCTTCGTTTCTGGTTGTCCACGAACCACGAACAAGCGGCCATTCCGCTGTCGTTCTCAACGGAATCGACGGTCATATCTGGCCCACCAGATTTTAGTTGAACAACATTCCCTGTTTTAATCTCGCCCTCGTTTTGGGCTTTTGGCGCCTGATAATAAATCTGCTCAACCGCTATCTTGTCAGAGGTTGCGGGCAGAAGCCGTCCTAAGTCCCAGGTAAACGTGAAGTTTTTCAATGTTCTTTGGAGGAGCGGGCTTTGGACTAGAATTCCGCCTTGTTTGAGGAAGTCGAATTGGCTAAGTGCTTGCATTTTAAAACTGGGAATCATGACTGCCGCCACATCAGTCCAAAAGCTCTGCCGATTGGACGCATACAGTCTAGGCTTGGCGAACAAGTCTTCGCAGGCACCAATCTCCGTGCGCTTTTTGGTTGGGCCGTCGGCCACGATACAGTCTTCTCCTTCACTTTCAGTCCCCGGGTCAATCTGTCTTTTGGAAAGAGCCGTATTAAGTGTCTTCCAATTCGTGCTCGTCACAAAAAGGGACGCAGGATTGAAGTTAATGGTATAGCCAAACGCCCAACCCTGCGAAGTTGGCAAAGGGAGTATCATTCCTTGTTGAAACTCGTCGCGTTGCGATTCGGAAAATGTCACTGAGGCTCCAGAGAACAACCGCTCGAAGAAATTACCTGCACTGAAATTGCCCCCCCTTACCAGGCACTTCAGCCTGTCTTTACTTTGGCAAATATCGGTATCCAGTTGCAGTTTTGCGTTGGTTGGATTGTTGTAGTGGTGCATGTCGTACGCTGCCCCAACCAAATCAGGTAAATTTGTCACCTTGGGGAATAACTCAGAAAGGGTGAGCGTGATTGAATGTTCCTGCAACCACTTATTGGGGTTGGGAACGGTTGAAGTGGTCCCACCGGAATTAGCGACGATAAAAGCTGGTTGTTCTTGAAGCTGAAACTGATACTGCCATGACCTGAGTACTTTCTCTTTAAATGAAGGCTGAAATTTCTTCAGGTCCTCGTTGCTAATTTGATCGGTGCTTGCTGCTGTAGGCTTGCCCGCGCTGAGAGTGGGCGACGGATCTGACGCACTTGCGTCAGCAACTTGCGCGGAAGCTGTTGGCACGGATAAAAGCAACAACATCGAGAAACTTAGAGTAAGTATGTTTCGTATCGTCCGCATAACATTGATCTCCATTCTTAGATTGATCGGTCTGAGTTACGTGAGAGCGTTACCGACGTGGTTTATACCTTATCGAAGACCATGTTGTCATCAACGCCATTTCTCACACTAGTATCACAGCGCATTTTGTAGATGGCGAGTGGAGCACCCTTCTAGTGTTTAGGTCGGCTTTTGAATTTCGGCCGGGTGCGACACCCTTCGGAGTCTAGGTTTTGCTTTTGAATTTCGGGGTGGCGCGTGGCGCAGCCATCGGCCTCTAGGTTCAGATTTGGCACTTGAGGGTGCCGCGTCCTTTGCGACGTTTGCAAAGGGTGCGTGTTTTAGACTTTCAACTGTCAATCGGCGCGTGCAGCACCATCCCAACATTTAGGTCCACTTTTGAATTTTAAAGGCCGACCAAATCGTCCGACCGGATTATTTTCAACACCCGTTGATTTATTCAACGCTTTCGCCCTGTCGCCGTAGCCGTGCGCACAGAAATCCTCTTGCAGCTCCTCACATTCTAAAGGACATCCGTGGCGCTCCATCCTCCCTGGACATTTGGCCCCGGATTTGCCCCAGGACCCCAAGTGTCCGATTGCGGTCGTTCTGTCCGTCAGCAGGCGGCAAATCTCCCACTGGGCCGGCCGTCGAGCATCAGACGGGTGATGCGGCGAGCATCGGGCAAGCCCCGAAGATTTGCATACGCACGGCCGAAAAGAGGGAGGTTGTCGAACGTTTGCACCTCGCTGCTAATGTTGGGCGTTCAATGAAGTTTCGAGGCTAGGAATCGTGTGAACGATGGGGCCATTCCAAAACGCGGATACAGGCGAGTCCTGCCAATGCACGCCTCTTGAATAGAGGATCGCGTCGTCCCAGTAAAAGCCTTTATCGAAACAGCAGGAAGGCTCCGGCTGAGGCGCTTTGATCCTAACCATTCCATTCAGCTCACCAGCCACGAGGTGATGAGGATCCCAAAACTGTCGCACTCTTTGGTCCGATAGCCGCGCTAGCGCCTTGCCGCTTGGAGGTCCCCAGTCTGTCGGCAGCATTGGTTCCCAAACAACCAGGACACTTAGCTTTTGGTCGGAATGGCGCGCGAGCAATTGTTCGGCTGCGGAGGCCCCCCGCAGACAAGTGGGTCAAGTGGGGGAAACGAGCAAGATCAAACGAGGGGCGTTCTCGCCCGCCTCGAACGCCTTGTCAAACTCACCAAGATTTGCGGTTGAAAGAGCGAGTAAGGGCTGCTGGCCCACGGGCACGGTTCCGGGGCCCCGCACGAAGAGAATAGCCATCAGCATGAGCGTGGCGACGACGGCAAAAGCCGCGACTCGTTTCGCTTTCATTTTGGTGTCACGTAGAACTTGTCCGCGATGAAGCCTGCGATCTGCTGAGGAAACAAAATCATTCCCAGAACCGTGACAACCGCGCACCACAACAGTACGTTTCCAATCGCGCGGCCACCCATGGAGCATTGCTTGGCCCGATGCTGCTGCCAAAATCCGAAACCAATCAGACCGACCGACAATCCCAAGAGCCACGGACGCAGCGTCTGAAAGAAAGCGCTCGCGGCGCCCGCGCCAATAGCGGAAGCGAAACCGAGCGGCACGCAGCAACCGATCATCGCGATGCTACTTACAATCGCTGCCAGAGAAGCCGAGATGCCGGTGCCTTGCTTCACAGGTTATGTCCCCTGTGTGCCTCTTCGACGGCCTTTCGAACTAATTCCGCTGGAGGTAGGCCGATGCGTTGGAACCCTGGATACAATCGGCAGCTCAGGCTAAAGTGTCTTGCTTCCGGTGAGTCCGAGGCAACATCTCGACCGTTGATGCGAATGGTTGGCGAGCCACAGAAACGGAGCTCTTGGGCCATTTTTTGATCCCGTATCCGAACTTCGTGTACGTCACAATCGAGGCCCTGGGTAGCCAAGATGCCTTTAACCAATTCTACGGCTGCTGGATGGGACGGGCACTCGGCGACATACAGCACTTCAATTTTCACTTGGTACCCTTTGGGTGTTGCTTGTCGCCTTTTCTCAGAATCGGGCAATGAGCGGGGCGCTTGCGCAGTTCTCTCTGGCAACCACGCAGAGCCAGACGGAGCTCGTGCTCCAGCTGCTGAAGGTTTTCGCGTTTTCGTTTTATGTCGGCAAGTTTCGCTTCCAACCGATGACGCACCGGCTCGCACGGCTGCATGCGGCTGCGGCGAAGACTTAACAGACTTCGGATTTCACTGAGCTTGAATCCCAGGCCCTGCACGCTCCGTATGAAAGCGAGGGTTTCGATGTCGTTTTCATTGTATTGGCGAAAACCGCCCTCCGTTCGCGGTGCCCGCGGCAGCAACGAGTTGCGCTCGTAGAACCGAATCGCGTCTACGCTGACCCCCATCTCTTGGCGGCCGCGCCAATCCGCATGGTCTTGGCTCCTCTGAAGAAGGTACACCCTGAAGTATAGTCCAGAGTCAAGGCCTTCTTTCTGACCGGGCGGGTGGAGCACCCTTCTAGCACTTAGGTCTGCGTTTGAATTTCGGCGGCCGATCACATCTCGGTGCTCTCTGTGGCTCTGTGGCAAAGGCCGAAACTTCGGGGCGGCACGAAGAAGCGGCGGTGAACATTACCACCGCCGCTTCCTTGTGGCGACTTACATCGCGTTCTTAGTGAGGGTGTTGGGATTCGGGGTGCTCCTCGGGCTTGCTCTGTGGACGTGGGGCAGTCTCGTGTTGCGCCGGCGGACGAGAAGTGTGCTGTGCAGCAGGCGCGCTTGAACGTGGGGGCGCTGCATGGGCTGGCCGTGCGTGCTCGGACTCTGTCGGCTTACTCGCCGCACGAGGCGCGGTCGCATGTGGGGACGCCGCCGGTTTGCTTTCCGTTCGACTGGGAGCCACATGCTCTGGCGTTGTCGATCGTCTGGTTGATGGTGGTTTGGTTTCAGTTCGAGGCGCCGCGGTATGTGACGGCGCGGATGGCTTCATTGTCGGACGAGTCGGAGCCGAACGCTCCGGCGCGGGTTTGTTCACGTGAGCGGCCGGCTTACTTTCACGAGGAGCCGGTCTGTTTTCACGAGGCGCTGGCTTGGTCTCCGCAGGACGAGCTTCTCTGCTCGGAGAGCTTGACGCCGCGCGGCTGGAAGTGCGATTCGCGACTGGAACATAGTGTCCACCGGCCGCCTTCGCAGCCACTGACCCGTGCCCGCTGAACTCCGCAGGCTTGTCAGTGGCGGCGATTGCCGGTTTGCCGTGATTCACGACGCGAATTGCGAACGATCGGTACTGGCTTCGCGGTTGGTGCTCGTGCTGCTGAAGCGACGTCATGGAAATATGTATGCTCTCTCGCGCGGAGCCTTCTCCGTCGGGCGGTAGGACGCACACTTGTACCGCCATGGCCCCCGTTGAAGCTCACGCGGCCCACACTGGCGTTGTCACGGACGACGGCCTGGGTTGTACGTTGTTGTGAATCACAGTCACGGGGTGGAAGTTGTTGACGTTGCGGTTGTAGAAGAAATGGCCGCCCTCCAATAACCGCCGGCGTAGCCGAGCCCGGGTAGCCGAAACCGTAGTCGATGCCGCCGTAGAAACCGACGGTCGGCCCCCAATAGCCTGGGAGGAAGCCATAGAGCGCCGTCCTCCCAGCCCCAATAACCGGGAGTCCACAGGAAACCGACGCGCGGCGGGAGAACCCAGGTGCCAGGCACCCAGTAGTAGCGACTACCGTCCAGGCCCAGTAGCCGGGCGTCCAGACGTAACCGTCGCCTGGACAAACAGGTTGCACATACAGCGGAAAGGTAAGCGGCGGTGCGATGGTGATCGAAATTCCCACTCGTGCGGACGAGCTGGCGGGAATGGCCAACGTTACCAGCACCAGCGACAGCAAAACGCAAATCGAACGAACAGTGCGCATTCTTGACCTCCTCAAGAAAGAAATCCTCGCCATTCCTTACGGTACCGCTGGCAAGGCACAGGCGGAATGCCGCAAAACCTGTACAAAGAAGCAGATAGTTCTTTAGGAATAAGCTACCGGGAGCAAGTAAGGTAAAACCTTGCTCGAGGTTCTTGGTCCTATTGGTTCTGGTACGACACCTGAAAATGCCACGAAAAAATTACCCGATACCCACACCCGGCTTTGACTCTTTCGAGGCGGCCTCTGGAAAGCTCAACTCGCTGATTTTGTTGGGGTAACGTTATTCATGAGAATCATGGAACCGGAAATGCAGACTGACGAATGGCATCCCGACGGATGCCGATAAGACTTTCTGAGGAGGCTACGACCATGTCTTCCACATTTGACATCTTCAAAGTGCTTCCGGACGGTCCTCTTTGGGTTGCTGCAGTGGAAGGGCTAAGAGAAGCTAAAAAACGGATGGAGGCCTGCGTCCTGACATCCCCCGGAGAATATTTCATTCATTCGTGCGAACAGGGTGTGGTGGCCAGGGAGTCCCAAGAATGGGCGGAAGTCATCTGACGAGCGTTCAATAGGTTTTCAGTTCCCGTCCCCTCCAGGAGAAGAATATGCGGCATACAAATACTCAACGGAGAACGATTGGTTTGCTCGTGGCTCTTGCCACTGTCCTGACGCTGATAGCGATGTGGGACCTTCCCGACACCGCCGGATCATACTCATAGTGCCCGTCTTAGCGGAGTTGTGTCCGATTTAACTTTCGCGCCACATTCGTAAGCCTATCGGGAGAAGATGCAAACATTTCTGATTTCGAGTCGAATGTTGTTGGAGGATTTTGCCGCTTAACTGCAGCGATAGCCTTGACAGTGAATCCCGTTTTATTTTAGAGATGTAGTCTATGAGCAAGACCGAGCCGGTTTATTCCGGTACACCGTCGCAATACTCGCAGCCGCCGTAGCTCTGTACCTTCGGTACCTGCTCACTCCCTCTGCTCGGAAATCTACAATGACTATCACACCATGTGGCTGGCTGTTGTTTTCTCTGCGTGGTACTGCGGGCTCGGGCCGTCCATCGTCACTACCGTATTAGGGGCATTGGGCGTTTGGTGGTGGTTTCTGCCGCCATGATTCACTCGGTGGCTCATTCGCGACCGAACCGACGTGTTTGGGGTGCTTCGGGTTCTTAGGCTCTTCTCAAGCGCGATTATTGCTCTTGGGGAGTCGAATCGTCGCGGATTTGCCGCTCGGTCCAGGCTGGCCGCCATCGTTGAATCGTCAGACGATGCCATCATCGGTAAGGGGCTCGATGGCGTTATCACCAGCTGGAACAAGGGCGCCGAGCGCGTACTCCAATACACCAGTCAAGAAGCTGTTGGCCAGCACATCACACTGATCGTTCCGGACAATCTCCTGGCTGAAGAAGCAGCCATTCTTGAGCGACTCCGGAGAGGTGAGCGGGTCGAGCATTTTGAAACTGTTCGTTTACGCAAAGACGGCACGACGGTCGATGTTTCCCTGACAATTTCGCCAGTTAAAGATGTCGCAGGGCGTGTGGTTGGGGCATCCTCGGTCGCACGCGACATCACGCAACACAAGCAAGCCAAAGAAGCCATCAAGGAAAAGGAGTTCTCCGCGCGTCTCCTTAAACTTCAGGATGAGGAAAGAAGACGCATCGCCCGCGAATTACACGACGGCGTAGGGCAACTGCTCACGGTTATGAGCATGAATGCTGCCGAGGTGGAGAGCGAGAAGTCGAAACTAAGCCCGGAAACGGCACGATGCGCGGAGCACAATGCCAGGCTGATCGAACAGGTTTCGGCGGATATTCGCACGATGTCCTATTTGTTCCATCCGCCCTTGCTCGACGAAATGGGGTTGAATTCCGCACTGAAGTGGTACGTTGAAGGATTTGCCGAGCGCAGCAAGATCGCAGCGACATTGGAACTTCCGAAGGATTGGGACCGACTGCCACAGGAGTATGAGTTATGTCTCTTCCGGATTGCGCAAGAGTGCCTGACGAACATCCATCGTCATTCAGGCGCTTCCACCGCGCGGCTGAGGCTGTTGCGTTCTCCCGGAGAAATCGAGCTGGAAGTGAGTGATAACGGCAAGGGAATCGATGGCGAGGCTAAGTCCAAGATTGCCTCGGGCGAAAGTGTGGGCGTCGGTTTGCGCGGAATGCAGGAGCGAGTAAGACAGTTGGGAGGCAGCGTGGAAATCCGTTCCAATGGCAACGGAACCACGGTGACGGCGACATGCCGTTTGCAGAATCGCGCAGAAGCGTCGGCACTTCTTCCTCGGATAGTGGAGCGCGAGTCACATAACCGCCCATCCGAGACGAGGGACGAACGGAAGCATACTGGGATGCACGGAGACATGCGGCCTAGCGCAACATAGAAACGGTATTTAAGTCGCCTTTTAAATTTCGGCGGCCGATCAATCGCCCGACTGGATTTTTTCAACACCTTGTTGATTTATTCAACGCTTTCGCCCTTGTTGCCTTTGCCACGCGCACAGAGATCCTCTTGCAGCTCTCCCACATTCTAAAGGACATCTGTCACGCTCGATTCTCTCTGGACATTTGGCCCCGGATTTGCCTATAAGGACGTGACCGCTCAAGCGGGCAATCCGAGAGAAGGAGAAAAATCATGGCAACCAAGAAACTTAAGAAGGGCAAGAAAGTCGAGAACCGACAAAAACCCTGACTCACATTAACAGAGCTTAATTACTAACCAGTTTTGCGCAGCGCCGGGTACCACATCCTTCGGCCGTTCACGGCGTGCACCTCCGCTCCAAGCCTTAGATTTAGCTGGTCTGGGGCGCGGACCCCTTCAAACATCGAAGGGATCCGGCACCCGCTTCAGAAAATGAATTTCCCGCCAAGCTGAACAACACGCCCTGGGTAGGACCGGGTAATTTGTCCAAACGTTGTGTTGCCGGCGTTATTTACAGTGGGGTTGTTCCAATTTGTCTGGTTGAAGGCGTTAAATGCATCCCCCTGGAGTTGTATGCTCATGCCTTCTCGTCAGGGAAAGTGAAGGTCTTCCTCGGCCGAGATCCCAGTTGTAAAAAGAGGCCCGATAAGGTCGTTGACGGGTGCGTCGCCTGCGCCAAGCGCGGATTCGGCCGTGAAAGCGGCAGGGTTGAACCAGCAGAGCGCCTTGGCGTTCGAGCATGCGCCAGTAAAACCGAAGCGACTGGCCCGGCACGATATTCGCCCGCCGAGTGACGCTAATCCCGCTAAGGCCAACATTGACGGCCTGTGTTGCAGTCAGAGGCGAGCCAGACTGGAAATGCATGACGCCGCTCAGCGACCACCCTTTCACAACAGCGCCCTCGACGCCCGACATGCTCTTGCCCCAGGGCGATTGGATGGTGAAAGTCATGGCCACGATATTTGTCGCATCATAGCTCAACTTGCCATAGTAATATTGCTTCCAATTCTCCACCACGCCGCCAGTTTGGGTTCCGCCAGACACGGCTGTGGTTCCGCCATTCACCAGGACAGGATTGGTCGCTGTGCTGACGAGACACGTGAACGGGCATTCCTGTTCGGGATTTTCGTTATATGCGTCGCCTGCGCCACCGCCGAATCCCATGGCCTTCGAATAAGTGTAGGCGACTGTGGCGGTGATGAAGCCCGTGCGCTTCGTCAGGCTAACCTGCAGGGATTGTAGTTGGAATCGTCATCGCTCACCGCCATGCTGATGGCCCCGTATCCCAAGTACGGGAAGAATTTGGTCCTTTGACACGGCGGCGGCGAAGCCGCCCGCGCAACCATACGCAGCACCATTGATTCCAGCAGGGCACGCGCGATTGTTCGGGTTCGGCGAGGCGGGTATGAATTCCTGCGGCGTCCAGGTGGGGCTCGTTGATGCGGGCCCTCGCAGGATATGCCGTCCCTGGGTGCCGACGTAAGACACCTGGAGCAATATGTCTTTGAGGCAGCTCGCGCTGCACGCTCAGGCTGTATTGATAGCTGCGCGCGACCACCAATCGCGGGTCGACGGCGTTCAGGGCTAAGCGTGGATAGAGCGTGGGCACCGCAGCTGCACCTGGGGCGCTATCGTACGCTCGATAGTGACTGGTCGACCCCTCCGATAGAGACCGACTCTGCCCACGGCGCGATAGCCTTGCGAATTGATGCCGACTCCCAACACATTGCCTTCCGGGATGGTCGTAGAAAATGCCGAAGCCGCCGCGAATCACGGTCTTATCGTCGAAGGGCGCGAACGAAAATCCGACGCGCGGCGCCCACAGGTTTTCCGGTTTGTAGAAACCGCGCGCCTCCGTCGCGAGGTATGGAGGCCACAAGTGCGGATCTGTATAGGTAGCGGGAACCCTGCCGGCCTGGTCGTACGGCACGTCTCCCGGCCGCTGCAATCCATTGCATTCGATCGTATACATCGGCTGCGCCCATAACGCTAAGAAGGGGACCGCTGCAAAGGCCAGGCGAAGCAGGGCTGATCGCGCTGCCGCTGCCGACCGTAGCGAAGGTCGCGTTCTTGCCCCACGTTAAATGCAAACGGGTTGAAGTTGGTCATGGCGTTGGTCTGATCGTAGAGGGGTCGTTGTATGCACGTAGCGAACGCCCAGCATCAGACTCAACTTATGCGTAACTTTCCAGGTATCCTGAACATAAGCCTCAACGTCATTGAACCTGAAAAGGCCCAGCGTGACGGCCGAGTTTTGACCGAGGGTGTTGAAGTTTCCCATGAGCGCGTCAGCGAAGGGGTCACCCGTCGAGTTCGAGCCGGTCGTCGCACCCGCATTGGCGCTGAAGTTGAGAATGCCGTCGTAGTTTGTGCGCGAGTTCTGATTCTTGCGGTTGCTCGCGTATAGCACTCCGAACTTTATGGCATGGTTATTCTTCACCCAGGTCATGTTATCCGAGGGACTTATATCCGCCGTCGGAGACTCGAGGAAGTTCGGCGCTGGTCCGGTGATTTGGGCCGGCGCGGTAGTCGGAAAATCCGTGACGCCAGTAAACTGGATCGTCGGAAGCCCAGTGCGGAACTGGGTTGGGTTGCCGAGCGGAGGAATGAACGCGAAACCATAAGCGGACTTCTCCCAGGCGGTGCCTTGGACGGGAGTTGTTTGCTTGTGCCAGTCAGCATTGAATTTGAATTCGTTGATCAAGTTCGGGCTGGATGACGTCCGTCCAACTGAATTGGAAGTTGTATCCGGGACGATTGCGCGAGTCCGGATCCACGGGAACCTCCGACGGTAGACCGGCAGTGTGGCGCCGAATGTGGAATAGGGATTGTTGATGTTGACGTAATCGTGGAGGTACCGGAAATAAAAGCTCTGCTTATCGTTGGCGTGCTCATCCACGCGAATGATGTCTTCACGAATGTTCGCCGGGTTCGGGAGGTTGAACGAAAGGTTGTTGGTCGCGGTAGAGGTGGGCAATGCGCCCCCGAAGTGGACAGTTTCGCCGCCGCCGTGTAGACCGCCGCGATCGCGGCACCGTCCGTCGTAAGACAAGACGGAGACAGCACGTTATTCGATAATCGTGCAGCCCGCGGGAACGACGGCTGGTGTTTTCAGCACGAGACCTGTGCCACCTCCGTAAACGTCGGTGAAGTCGCCGGTCACTTCCGCCGCCGTTGGAAACGTCTCCGATGCGGACGCGCTCTCCAATCCTGCGGCTGACCCGCGAAATCTTTTCCACTCCTGGCCGGCAAAGAAGAAGAGCTTGCCCTTCCGCTGGATATATGGGATGGGGCCGCCGACATCCCATCCAAAGTCGTTGAGATGAAACGGGGGAACAGCCGCGTAGCCCGTCGCAGTCGGATTCGTTAGTTTGGTGGTTGCGCGTTTCCGCGTTCCAGTCATTGTTCTGGACGAATTCAAAGCCTCTGCCGTGATATTGATTTCCTCCGCTTTTCGTTATTACGTTGACTGTTGCAGAGTTGGAGCGGCCGAATTCTGCGTCGTAGTTCGACGTCTGCACGTCCACTTCGTGAATGAAATCAATGCCGACCTCGTTGAATACGCTGTTGTTCGAGCCGGAGTCCAGGTTCCAACCACCGTCCACGCTCCAGTTTTGCCCATCAAGTCGCTGGCCATTGATGTCCGCGATGCTGTTATTGTAGCCACTCGTTATGTTGGCGGCGTTAAGCCCGGAACTCTGAAGGGCCGCGCCGGGAATAAGGCCGACGACCGACTCATAGTGGCGCTGGTTCATGGGCAGGCTCACCATTTCTTGGTTCGTGATCGTTGCCGAAATTTCCCCGGAGGTCGTATTGGTGCATGTTGGCCACGGCCTTCACCGTAACTGACTCCGTAACGGCGCCAACTTCTATGGTTACGTTCACTGTCAGACGCCCGCCGGCCGAGACGGTGTTTCCGGCCACGACAGTTTTCTTGAAGCCCTTTGCCTCGAGCAGTCACCGTATATTTGCCAACCGGTAGATCCATCGGCCACATAGTTAGCCGCTCCCGTCGGTCGTGAGCGGAGCGCGGGATGCCCGACGCCTCATTGGTGATGGTAACGGTCGCCCCGGGGAACCGCCGCACCCTGCGCGTCGGTGACAGTCCCGGAGATTCGGCCGACGATGTCCTGTGCAACCGCAAACTGCCCCGTCCCCGCGATTAAGAACAAGAAGGCCATGAAGAGAGCCGCCGGGCCACCAAACAGCGCCGAACCAGATTTCTTTTTCATTCCAGAACTCGTAGGTGAATAATGGTTTTCCGGAAGGGCCAGAATCATTTTGGTATCTCCTCGCAGTCCGCCACTAAGTCTAGTACCTCGTTTTGCTCCACTGGGCAGCCCGGTGGCCCTGGACACAAGACCATGCGGCAATGAAAGCGAATCTGACTGATTCGCCGAGTAAAGCAGCGTTGCCAACCAGCGCGGGAGTTAACCAACAGTGAATTCACCGTTAGCATTTGGCCGTTACGAAAATAGGCGGAGTGAGCGCGTTTGACTCGCCATTTACAGCCTAAGCCGGTGAAATTTCAGGTCTTTCGTTCGATGCCATGCTCTGAAAATTCTGTTATACTCCCGTGCAAAGGACTGGGTGGGGTGTCGACAGGACCATTTTCAAAGGGATAGTCATTTTGCAACCGGCAATCAGCAAGCTTGAGGCGGAGCGCGCTGAAGTAGACGACATTTTGTCGTCCGGTGTGCTCGGGCGGACCAACAACCTCGTCCGGCTTCTGGCGTTTGTTTGCGAAAAGTACTTTGAAGGTGCCATCGACCAAATCAAGGAGTACAGCATCGCGGTCAACGCCCTTGGGCGCCCGGAATCCTTTGATCCCCAGTTGGACACAGTCGTCCGCGTAACCGCCCATGCGTTGCGGAAGCGCCTGGAAGATTATTACAAGAACGGCGGAACTCACCACCCCGTTCATATTTGTCTCCCTCCGGGCCACTACGTTCCAAAGTTCGTTCACACGAGCGACCTAGAAGGGGCGACAGGCGAATCCAAGCTCGATGAAGGTCAGAACGGTCAATCTCTCGATGGGCTCGCATCTCGAAAGAATGGCCGGTCGGAGAGTCAGGGAAACAATTCGGCCCGGCCACTGCAGGATTCAAAACCAGACAAAATCCTGGAACACCACGATGGCGCAGAATCTGGGGTTCGGCTGAGGCCCCAGACTCGAATGGTGATGGCTGCCGCCGTTTTGGGCATTTTTCTATTTGTGGTGTCGGTTTTTGTTTGGAAGAAATGGAACGCAAGGAGTGGGCATCAAGGCTCGCCGGACTCCCAAGTCGCTGCTGCTCCGAGCGACACTTCCGGGAAGATTCTTCGCGCTATGTTGGGCAACGCTTCTGCCTCCTACATAGATCGCGACGGTTCGACGTGGCAAAGCGATCATTTCTGCTCGGGAGGAAGCCATTCTCCGTTACGGGTCACTCCATCCAAGGAACTGGGGACGCGCTGCTTTTTTCCAGCGGCCGGCGCGGCACCTTTCATTGCAACTATCCTGTCCCGCCTGGGACTTACGAGCTTCATCTCCTGTTCGCAGAAACTTCGGGGCTGCAAGAGAATAGTCGTAACGTGGGTTTCTCAATCAATGGAGGACCACCTGCCAGTTTGGACGTAGTGGACGACGCCGGCGGAGATGACATTGCAACCACGAAGGTATTTACAGATGTCGCGCCCACGAGCGACGGAACGATTCGTCTGGACTTCACCACTGCTGACGCATTCGTAAACGCGGTTGAGATTCTGCCGGGCGCTCCGCATCATATGCTTCCGGTCAGGATCGTTGTCGGATACTCTCCTAACCGCGATTCCAACGCCAATGTTTGGATGTCGGACCGGTACTTCTTCGGCGGTCGCCTTAGCAGTTTCAGAGGTGATTTATCCAAAGTTGCCGACGGTGGTCTTTACGAATGGCATCGCTTCGGGCACTTCCATTACGTGGTGCCGGTTGCGCCGGGCGGCCGATACACTGTGCGACTGTACTTTATGGAGCATTGGTTTGGCGCCCAGAATGGCGGCATTGGAGGTGTGGGCAGCCGCGTCTTTGATGTCTACTGCAATGGATCTACGCTATTGAAAGGATTCGACATTTTCCGCGAGGCCGGGTCTGGACCGTTGGTCAAATCCTTCCAGCATATTGAACCCACGCCCCAGAGCAAAATCGAGATCTACTTCGCTCCTGATGTCAACTACCCGTCCATAAGCGCGATTGAGGTCATCCCCGAATAGAACGCTTCCCTCCCGTCCGGCGGGTGGACTAATAACGAATCCGCGATTAGAAATCGACGCAAATGACTGAAAACATTCACCAGCGACCAGTTCTAATAAGCAAAAGGGAGGGGGGTATATTTTCGCAAAAGCGAATCCAAGGCGAAGACAGTCAGGCAAGGGCCCGGACTGAAAACGTCCGGGCCCTTGCGTGGGTTAGCGGCGGCGCAGCGAGCGCCGGTGATTGTGAGTTGTTAGCGGCGGCTCACGACCTCGAAGGTGAGGACCGTGGTATGCGTGATGCCGCCGCCGGTGCCCGTGATCGTGATCGTGTAGGTGCCGGTCGCGGCGGTTCGAGGCCACGGTCAGGGTCATAGTCGGACGTGCCGGAACCCGGCGCCGCGATGGAGGTGGGGCTGAAGCTGACGGTCACGCCCGTCGGCTGGCCGGTCGCGGACAAGGCAATCGCCGAGTTAAAGCCGCCGGAGACGGCGGTGGTGATCGATCGCATAGCCGCTGTTGCCCTGATCACGGAATCCGAAGTGGGCGAGGCGGAGATGGTGAAGGCGCCAGCCGTCGGCGCGGTTACGGTGAGCGATACGGTGGCCGTGTGCGTGATTCCGCCGCCGGTGCCGGTGACCGTGATCGTGTAGGTGCCGGTTGCGGTGGTCGAGGCCACGGCCATGGTCATGGTGGACGTGCCGGAACCCGGCGCCGCGATCGACGTGGGGCTGAAGCTGACGGTCACGCCGGTCGGCTGGCCGCTCGCGGTCAAGGCAACCGCCGAGTTGAAGCCGCCGGAGACGCGTGGTTGTGATGGTCGAAGTGCCGCTGCTGCCCTGCACCACGGAGACCGAAGTGGGCGAGGCGGAGATGGTGAAGGCCGGGAGTCGACGTCGCCGGAGCCAGCGCGTTGATCAGGCCGGTCCCGTTCGGACTGCCCCAGCCGGTCACCAGATCGTAGCCGGTCACCGCCGAATAGCTGCCCGATGTGCCGCTGGTGATGTCGTGGAAGTCCGTGCCGTAGCTCGACGTGACGTTCATGCGCGTAGATGGTCGGGTTGATGAAGCCGAGGGTCGGATCGCCGTTGGCAGCCAACTGCTGGTTGACCAGCGCCATGTAGCCGGCCCACATGGGCGCGGCAAAGCTGGTGCCGCCGTACTCGTTGGCCAGTGCAGGTGGTTTGGTCGGCGCAGACGTAGAAGGTGAAGTTCGCGTTTGCCGAAACGTCCGGGCCGTTGCGAAGCGTCGTCGAGCCCTTGTTGCTCGAGTTGATCACGCCCGAGAGCTGCTGCCACGAGGGGATCGCGATCCTGTCCGGCGAGATGCCGCCGCCGCTGTCCGTCCAGGCGGTTTCCGACTTCCAGGGGCCGGCCGCGCTGGCGGTGATCAGGTCCGTGCCGCCGACGGAAACGACATTCGCATCGTCCGCCGGCCAGGCCTCATTTCTCGACGACCAGGTGGAAGCTGTCGCCCGAAGCCGCAAAGAAGTTCTGGCCCTGAGCCGCCATCTTCTCGAAGTAGGGGTCGAGCGTGCTTGGATCCGCCGGCGTCCAGCCCCACGAGCAGCCGATGGTGGTGGGCAGCGGGCTGTGCGTCGTCATGGCGCTGATGATGGCGGTATCGGTGGACCCGATGTACATCACCAGGCTCGCCAGCCCCGGAGCCATGCCGATCGCCTGGGTCATGTCGAGCGTCTGTTCGGTGTCGTCGCAGTCGCCGCCGGCTCGTATCCACGCAGACTGGTGCTGGTCCCGTCCGTGGAGAGCAGGGTGATCGGCACGTTGTTGGTTTGACCGACGTTCTTGAAATAGGTGGTCAGGTCGGCCAGATCGGTGCCCTAGATACTCGAACAATCCGAGGTTCTGGCCGGCGCCGGTCAGGGCCGTTCCGCCGTAGTAGGCCGCGCGCATGTCGCTGCCCAGAAACGAGGCCGACGGGCCGGAGCCGGTGGTGGCATGGGACACGACGTCCTTCGGATCGATGCCATGGGCCTTCGCGTAGTCGCTCTTCTTGACCAGCATGGGATGCGGGATCGAGTAGTTGTCCAAGCCGGAGATGTGCCAGAGCGGGAACGGCAGGTCTGTGGTCGGCTCGCGGTCCGGCGCGTAAAAAGTGCGGCTCTCCGTGGGGTGCTGATAGGTACGCATGGTCACATGGAAAGCAGCCTCGACGGCCGAAACGGGGCCCTTGATCTGCACGTCCATGCCATCGCGTGAGCCGCCCACGACCGCGAAGCCGTTCGCCTTCGCGAAGCGAACCACGGCGTCATAGTCTTCCTGGGTGGGACCAAACCGTTCGCGTGAACTCCGGCACAGTGAGGAAATGCCGGTAGGAGGGGCTGGCCGGATCGTAGAGTTCCTTCAGAAACGAATCCAGTCCTGCCTGATCGCGCAGCGGCAGAACAACGTCGAGGTTCATGATCTGGTCTGAGGGTAGCTGCCCGAGGGGCTTCGCCTCGCCGGTGCGAGTCGCTTCTCGCACATGACGGGTCAACACGGACTGCGCTTGGGAATTCATTGGCGTCGACCGACACAATCGCGGCGATTGTGAGCAAAAACAGACTGATTCTCCGAACCATGGTTTCTCCTTTGAGGGTTACGGACTCCTCATGCCTTCACCGTTAAAAACGCTAATCTTCGGACCCTCGGTTCCGTTCGCCCGTGGGCGCCAAGGGGCCCGGGTGCCACGCTAGACGGGCAATCGACGTGCCAAATTTATCCCCGAAACGGCGCAATCGGTAAGTGTTGCATCGGAGATAGATAGGGGAGTGCAAGCTTTCCGTCAAGTCACATTCTTGTAAAAAAACTGTTGAACCAGTGAACGCCCGTTGACTTTTTCAACAGGCATGAGGCAGTGGCGAGCGGCTTAAGAGTGACCGAATTCTCGCTGGTAGCCTTCCCATTCTCGTTTCAGCTTCGCAAGCAAAATGCGAAAGGGCTTTTGCGTGTGCAAGGATTTCAGAAGTGGATCGTCGCGAAATGCCGGAAAGTTGGGCAAGCCTTGAGCCCCGGCGCGCCGAAGCAACGCGATAGATTTGGACGGGCTTGTCGATGAGTGCATAGGCCGCGGCCGCTGTGTGCCACAAATGGTGCGTGTGCAGAAAAGCCTTCCCGGGCTGGAGCGACTTGCGCGCAAGCGCTTCCGCCTTTTTCCGTTCACCGCGCAGTGCCCAGAGCAACGCTTCGCAGCTTACGAGCCACGGATCGTTCGCAAGCACCAGTCGCGCCAGCTTGATCTTTTCCTCCGCGTCGTTGAGCTTGCCTTCATATAGGGCGACGTTTGGCGAAAATCCGTTCGCCCAGATGTGGGCGCGGTCCAGGCTCAACGCGCGCGCGTTGTACTCCCGGGCCTCCGCGTAGTCGCAGCGGTACATCGCTGTTTGCCCGATGAACACGAGCGTGAACGCGTCGTCCGGCTGCCCGGCCAAAGCCTCCATGAGTCCCGCACGCGCCTCTTCATGCAGCCCGAGATGCATCAGGATCAGGCATTGCCAAATCCGAGCAGCGTGACAACCGGGATTGATGTGCAGCGCTTCCTGCAGCGCGCGCAAAGCGGGGCGGTTCTTGAATTTCTGGGCGGGCGTCCAGAGAAGCCGCCCTCGTGCACAGTGAGCCTCTGCGTTGTGACGATCCAATGCCAATGCTTTGCGAATGGCTTCGCTGGCTCGCTTGAGCCAGCGCGGGTGCGGCTCCTGCGTGGTTCCGATCAAGACGCAGGCTCCGGCAAGCCTGGCCCAGGCGTCCGGAAAACCGGGATCAAGCTGGACAGCGCGTTCGAGCATTTCGATCGCCGTGCGCGTATCCCACCTGTTCAGCCGCGCCAAACGGTCTGCCGCGCGAAGGAACAATTCGTATGCATGCGGATTATCCGTCGGTGGAGTGGCGGCGCGATTTGTCTCGTCGGACTGCTTCAAACCGAACGCCGCCGCAAGCTTGGAGGAAAGCTCGTCTTGGAGGGAAAAGAGCTCGTGAATCTCCGAATCGTGCTTCGCGGAATAAAGCGCGGTTCCCTCGATGACGTCCCATGCCTGGATGTGCACGCGCAAACGCGTTCCAGACTTTTGGATGCTGCCCTGGGCGATGATTTGGACATTCAGCTCGCGAGCAGCGCGCATGGGATCAACGGTCTGCTTGGCGTATCGCTCTACAGCGCTGGTGGGCCGCACCAAAACGTCGCCGCTCGTGCCGAGCGCGTGAATCACAGCGTCCGCCAAAGCCACTCCCAGGTATTCGTCCTCGGTATTGGGAGTCAGCAGTTTGAAGGGCAGCACGGCGACAGCCCTTTTTCCAGCGATTCGCACTTGGGCTGGTTCGCCTACTTCCAATTCGCGCAGAAGATTGAGCAGATCGAGGCGCAGGTCGCGCGCGGATGGATACCGCTCTTCGGGCAGCTTTCGGAGGAGTCTGAAAATAATCGCTTCGAGACCTGGCGGAATCTTCTGCGCGACAATCTCCGGGGGCTCCGTTTTGTCGTTCAGAATTTCGGCGATCAGTTGGGGCGCGGCAGTGCCGGTGAACGGACGCTTCAGAGTGACAAATTCATAAAGGATTACCCCGAGCGCGAAAAGATCGGCGCGCCCATCGGCGCGTTGACCTCGAAGCAGTTCCGGCGCCATGTAAGCCAAAGTGCCCGCGATGCGGCCGTCTGAGGCCCAATAATCGGCGGTGTTCCCCGTCGTAGTGACAAGCTCCGCTTCAGCGACGCGACTCGCAATCCCGAAATCGAGTAATTTGATCCGGTCGTCGGCCTGAATGACGATGTTCTCGGGCTTCACGTCTCCATGCCGCACGCCATGCGAGTGCACCGCTTCGAGAGCCTCTGCGATTTGCGTGGCGAAGCGAATCAGCCTGCGTGGTTCGAATGCAGCTTCTTGTAGCAAGGCACGCATGGTCTTGCCGGTTACCAGCTCCATGGCGATGAAGAGCCGGCCGTCATGTTCGCCCACTTCATAGATCGTCGTGACGCCAGGGTGATTCAAGGCAGCAGCGACGCGGGCTTCCGCCAGAATCATCCGCCGCTGTTCATCATGCCTGGCGAATTCCTCCGAAAGGAGTTTCAGCGCGACGGTGCGCTCGAGCTGCAAGTCTTTCGCGCGGTACACCACGCCCATTCCCCCGCGGCCGAGCTCCGTTTCCACCATGTAGTGTGCGATTTTCGTGCCGAGCATCACCGGGTCCGGGAAGTCTTGAGTAGGTTGCCCGCATCGTATGGCAGGCATCTAGCCCAGTCAACTTGGAACTGCAACCTTGGAAATAGGAGGATTCTCTTTTGCACGAGCACGGCCGACCAGGCGGCCTCTCGCCGGCCCGCTCTGGCGGCAGATTCATTGTGTCCAGCGAGAGAGAAGCGTAGGATGCGCGAGACAGAAGTCCAAATCGGAAAATCCGTCCCAGACCGGATAGTCCGGCTGAAACCAATTCAACGAGGAGGAACCATGTCCCTAGCTCGAACGGGCCTGCTAATTCTAGCCGTGTTGCTCCCTGCAGTCGCGGGCACACAGACAAAGCAGGCCACAAAACAGACTCCTGCGCAGACTTCGAGCGGCCCAATGATTGTGGAGCCGGGCTCGGAAAAGTGGGGCGACATCCCGGCGGCCGCGATGGTCGGAACCCCGTCGGTTGACATCGGTGGCACATTGCGCGTTGCCATCATCCAGGGCGATCCGATGACACCGGGGCGCACATATACTCTGCGCCTTTCTTGTACAGACGGAGCCAAGATCGCACCGCACTGGCATCCGACGACGGAGAACGTTACGGTGATCCGGGGCGCCGCGGCCGTTGGAATGGGATCGAAGTGGGACGACGCGAAGCTCAAGGACGTGCCTGCGGGCGGATTTTTCTGGGCAGCGCCGCATATGACGCACTTCGCGGTATGCAAGGGCGATACCGTCCTGCAGGTGCATGGAGTGGCGCCCTTTCTGATCAATTTCGTCGCCCCCCAATGAGTCTCAATGGACCAAGAAACAAATGTAGCCAGGCCCAACATCGCTTTTAGTCTGCCACCGGTACGCTTGCCCGCCGAGGCTGCTCACTTGTACTGCCGCCTTTTTAAGGCGGCGCTGCAGTGCGGTGGGGCATGCCGGGCATGAATCGCAGCACTACAATGTCTGCCGAGGCTGAGCGGATGAATATCACCGGCAGCGACGTCATACTTTTGGCGCACTCGACGTTTGGAGTTTTGGGCATCCTGTCGGCGCTGTGGGTGTTCGTCGAGACGCTGAATGCGCGTGAGGAGAACGCGGGGCGCATACGAAAGGCCGCTCTTCTCGCGGCGCTGTGCATGAGCGTGACCTGGATTGTCGGCGGATATTGGTACGTTCACTTCTATCCGGCTCGACAGGGCCCTGATTCTGAAAGGGCCGTGGCCGTGGGCTCATACGCTGTTCATGGAAACCAAGGAACATCTCTTCTACATCACGCTGATCCTGTCTTTTTACCTTCCGATTGCGGCGAGAGACAAGCTCTATGCCAACGCGGCCGCGCGCAAAATGGTCGCTCTGCGTCGCGATGCTGATCGTTCTCAGCGGGCTGGCGATCGAAGGCTCGGGAGCGATCATCAATCATGGCGCCAAGGTGGCGCTGCTGCATGCCAGCGCGGGGACTGCACGATGAACGCGGACAACGCAAAGCTGGGGCGCTCGAGCGCCGGGTTCGCAATGGCCGCCTCGATCACGGTGCTATTCAGCACGGCGCTGGCCTGGGCGAAGGACGCTTACAAACCTCTGAACGAGTTTTATGAATGCTCTGGCCTGGCAGAATTGGATAACACATGGCCTGGCCGACGTGATTCTCTTTGTCGGACTGGGGCTGATTTTTTCAAGAACCAACTGGGTTGAACGAATCGCTCCGAATCGGCTGATTACGTTTCTGGTGGCGGCCGTCGTGGTGGCGGGCAGTAGGGCTGTTCGTCTGGTACGCAGTATTCTGAAGAAAAAACTCAATCCGATTCGCGGAGGAAGGGAGCTAAGGCTGCAAGTCAGTGAAATCCGTTCTTGGCTAGTTGCCGCGACAGCATCGCGTCTGCCTGCGTCCGGCTTCTTGTCATCTTTTCCCCAGGTGTAGTAGAGGCCAAGATAAGCGTAGTTCTCCGTCTGGCCGGCGACCGAGTGCCCGTACGCAAAAAGAAATTGGAAATTGGGATTCTTGAAGTGGTAGTAGCCGCCCGCGTCGATCAGCGTGGAGGATTGCGTTTGAGGCGCGGCCAATCCCTCGCGCGCGTGGGAAAAGACTTCAACTCCAAATTCGAGCTTCTTGTTGATTTCCCGCTTCACGAGAAATCCGCCATACGGAAAGCTGCGATAATCCACTTGCTTGACGACCGTGTATCCCGCGCCGCCATCGAAGGTCCAGGGCCCCTCATCCTTTTCCACCCAAAGGGGAAGTTTGTACCAGACCTTTCCAATGCCGAGCCCTTTCGAATAACTGCCGGTGGGAACCTCCAACATGGTGAACGTGCCGATCTGCGGGCGGCGCTTCGTTTGCTTGATGAAGCCGAACTTCAGGCCCAGTTCCATGTCCGTAAGGCCAAAGGCGCGGGGCCCGGTTCCACTGGGAGCGTAGATGGGATTATTCGTGGGGAACACGGCCCCAAAAGGCAAAATCGCGTGGAGTTGAACTCTGGGAATCGCCCCCCAGTTGAATTCAAACGCCGGGCCCAGCGTGTCGTACTCCACCGGAGTGCCATCCACGCCGCCGAAGATGTAGGCCTCGTAATGCTTATAGTCGACTGGCGTCGGATCGTCCGTCTGATAGGGAGGCCCTTGCGCCCAGAGTGCCGGGGCGAGCAGCGGCAACGAGGAGGAAAAGCGCAAGTTTCAGGCAATTGCTGAACACGGTGGGATTGTACAACGAGCCTACTCGCGTGGGAGGCGCGGCTAAATGGTGGAGGTGGTGGTGCCGGTGCGCTTCACTCCGACGGCGCCGGCTTCGACGATGGGGTGGGGAGCGCGGCGCATCGTTTCGACAAACACGCGGACGATGGCGGGATCGAACTGGTTGGCGG
This sequence comes from uncultured Acidobacteriota bacterium, assembly GCA_963737205.1. GTDB lineage: Bacteria > Acidobacteriota > Terriglobia > Acidiferrales > UBA7541 > Palsa-295. The sequence continues at coordinate 1,730,678 of CAVTRV010000002.1, forward strand.
CGCAGCGTTCGAGTTCGGCGAACGCGTCCTCGGGCGTGCGCGCTTTTTTGTAGGTGCGCTCCGAAGTGATCGTGTCGTACGCGTCGGCGATGGCGATTACCCGAGCGCCGTACGGGATGTTTTCGCCTTCGAGCCTCTCGGGATATCCGGTGCCGTCGTAAAACTCGTGATGGTGCCGGACCATCTTTCGAATTTCAACCATGGTCTGAAGCGGCTCGAGAATCTTGGCGCCGAGGTCCGTGTGTGTTTTCATCGTCTCCCACTCGGCCGCGTCGAGCGGACCCGATTTATTCAGGATGATCTCGGGGATGCCCACCTTACCGATGTCGTGCAGCAAGGCCGCGAGGCGAATCTCCTCCACTTCTTCCTGCGACATGCCGAGTTCCTGCGCAATCATCGCGGCGTAAGCGGAAACTTTCTGCGAGTGGCCCTGCGTGTAGTGGTCCTTGGCGTCGATGGCGAGCGCGAGTGAAGTAACGGTTTCGACGACGGCGGGCGGGAGACCGTTTGGCGAACCGCCGGCGTCCTGTTCGAGCGAGCGGGTGAATTGCTCGAGGCGGCGGTAAATTTCCTCGAACGCCTCGGGGCCGGTGGAAAAAAGGCGCTTGAGCGTGACCCCGAGATAGGCTTCGAGAACGTCTTTCTTCCATTTCTTGCGGTCCACAGGATCGCCCTGTTCGGCGCTCGAAACGGAATTGCCTCCCTGGTGCTTCGAAAGGTACATCGAAGAGTCCGCGACTTGGATGAGTTCCTGCGGCGTGGAGCCGTGCACGGGGAATCCAGCGATTCCGAAGCTGGCGGTGATGTTTTTGTCGCGCAGCAGCGGATCGGATGCCACCCAGCCGCGCAGTTTGCTGGCGAGCTGCCGCGCCTGCTCGACCGTGGTTTCCGGCATAAGGATGACGAATTCGTCGCCGCCGTAGCGCGCGACAACGTCAGAGCGGCGGCAATTCTGCTCGAGGATGTGGCCGACGCGCTGCAGGACGACGTCGCCTTCGAGGTGACCGTAGAAGTCGTTCACGAACTTGAAGCGGTCGAGGTCCATAAGCACGAGCGCAAACGGGCGGTTCGCGCGCGTGGAACGCTTCCATTCGGAGGAGAGCGCTTCCATCAGGAAGCGGTGAGTCTTGACGCCCGTGAGGCCGTCGGTGATGGCCTGCTCCTGGGCCTTCTGGAACGTGAGCGCGTTGTGTAGGGCGCCGGCAAACAAATCCGCGAGCGTCCTGAGGAACTGCACTTCCTGTTCGGGAAAATCGCATGGCTCGGACGATTCCACATACATCACGCCAAGCAATTGCTCAGCGTAGATTACGGGCAGAGCAATCGCGGCAGTGGAGCCTGGAAGCACAGTTCGCGGGGTGCCGGCATTCACTTCGCGAACGATCCCCGTCTGGCCCGAGCGCGCCACCTGGCCGACCAAACCTTCGCCCAGCAGGATGCGGCGGCCCTGGGCGTCGCGGCGCGAACCCGCCTCAGCCTGGATGACGAGTTCCTTGGCTGAATAATCGAGAATGGCGATGCCGATGTGGTCGTAGGTGAGGCCGTTCTCGATTTCCTTGGCGATCTTCGAGAGCATTTCTTCGGGATTGAGCGTGGTGATGGCGTGGCTGGAAACGTTGTTGATCAAACTCAAATGGCGTGATTTTTTCTGCTCTTCGGAGAAGAGGCGCGCATTCTCGATGGCAATCGCGGCCTCACTGGCCAGAACGCGGAGCAGCTCGACGTGGCCTTCGTCGAAGGCGCGCTCCTGGCGGCTGTGCACGGCCATTACGCCGATCGGGCGATCGTAAAGAATGAGCGGCACGGCGCAGAGCGAGGCCAGCTCGCCGAGCGGGTGAAAGCCCAGGCGCTGCGCTGTCTCCGCAAAGTGATCGCGAATCAGGAGCGGCTGGCGGGTCTTCATAAGATATTCCACCAGGTGATTGCCCACAGGCCGCGAATACTTTGGCCGCCGCTCGCCGTCCCGGAGCTCGATTTCGAAGCGGACTTCCAGCGACTTGTGGTCATGGAAGGCGATGAAAAAGCTGCTTACGTCAAGGAGGCGGCGTATTTCGGAGTAAATTCGCTCGAACAGGGCGTCGGGCTCGAGCGTGGAACTGAGCGCGCGGCCGATTTCGTTGAGGATGTGCAGCTCCTCGCTGCGCCGCGCAGTTTGCTGGATCAAGTAGCTGTTTTCGACGGCCATGCCAATCTGGTGGCCGAGGGCGAGCAGGAGGCGCAATTCGGCGGGCGTAAAATTCCGATTGTCCGGCGTGCCGAGGATGAGCACTCCGAAAACGCGCTCTTTGGCCTGTAAGCTGATTCCCACCACGGTGCGCAGGTTCTGCGCGAGCAAGAGCTGGCGCACTTTACGGAAGGACTCCTCCTTGTCGAGCGCTTCCCAGTTGGCGTCGCGCCCCAGTTCGCGCAAAACAACGAGGCCACCGAGCCGAGCCACCAGGCTGACAATGTATTCGTCGAGATTGCCTTCCTGAATCGTGGCGGAAAAGGTGTCGCCGAGGCCCGTCACGACGGCGGATTTCGGACCGTTCGGTTCTCCGTACTGCATACAGAGAGCGCCGGCGGGAATCCGAACGACGTTCAGAACGCGTTCGAGGGCCTGGGCCAGCATTTTCTGAATCTCGCCGCCGACGAAACTTGACGTCGCGAGATTCAAGTTCGAAAGGGCCAGCATGTTGCGCTCGACGCGGCGGCGTTCTTCTTCATAGACGGCCATGACCATGAGCACACCGGCAAAAAACTGCGGGAGCAAATCGAGCGGAAGCAGGTCCTGTCCCTTGAGCCAGCCGAGTTGCCGCTGTAGGACGTTGAGGATGCAAAGCAATCCCCAGCCGGTGAACGTCAAGGTGAGAAACAGGTCCGCGCGGGACTCCTGCTTGCGGGCTTCCTGCCAGAAGGTGCGAGCGACGAGAAAGAAGATCAGGGCGACGCCGAGAGTGAGGGGCACGGGCGCGGAGTTACGGGCGTACAAGAGAGCCCACACGCCCGCGGCAGCAATTGCCGCAGTGACGCCGCGAATTGCAAGCGAAAGGCGCGCATAGAGCCGTGCGGCGCAATAAAACGCAAGGGCGGCCACCGCCAAGAGCCATTCGTTGAAGACTTCGAACCAACTGGGAAGTTGGATCCAGGAGCGCAGAAGATGACCGGTGAAGTACAGGGAGACGAGCAGCCAGCCGGCGGCCCAAACGAGCAGATACGGCTGCCGCTTCTGCCGGTACATGAAAAGGAAGAACGCGCCGAGCAGAAATGCGCTGGCAAGGAGCACAATCGCACTTGTACTAGCTGAACTACCGAGAGTCAGCAACGCAAGCTCCGCATCCGATGGCGCTTCGGATATCCTCCGAGAATAGCAGAAAAAAGAACGGTGTCCGGTGGCGTGTCCACTAGAGTTTCGTGGAGGTCAACGTCTGCGGCGCGTCGTTCCGCAAGGGCCTGATGACCGGAGGTTAGTCCATTTAGGATGAATTGGGGCGGGCGCTACGTCAAGGGTACCGGGGTACCAAGGTTAGTCGTGTCATACACTTGCGCGGTTTCGGGCGCGGCGTGAAAAGCATGCTGGCTCGATTTCGGCGAGCGGTTCCGATAAGATGCTTGGTTTCGAAGCTGGAAGGAATCTCACTACCATGACGTCGTCTGAAAAACCACGCGTTCGCTTCGCTCCGTCGCCGACGGGGTATCTCCACGTGGGCGGAGCGCGCACGGCGCTGTTCAATTGGTTGTTCGCCAGGCACGAGGGCGGAACGCTCCTGCTTCGGATTGAGGATACCGACGTCGAGCGGAACCGTCCGGAGCTGGTGGACGGAATCCTGCAGGGCTTGAAATGGCTGGGAATCGAATGGGACGAAGGCCCGTTTTTTCAGTCGCAGCGCCTGGAAATGTACCGCGTAGCCGCGGAGCGCCTGCTGGCCAGCGGCGCGGGATTCGCGTGCTACTGCAAGCCCGCGGCGTACGCGGGAGCCGACGCAGTTGATCCAGAGGGTGAAGGCGACGACGAAGGAACGAAGCAGCAAAAGAACCTGGTTTGCCCGTGCCGCAGTCTGACGGACGCGGACCGCGCGGCGAAGGAAAAAGAGGGGATTCCGCGCGCCATTCGCTTTCGCGTGCCGCGCGAAGGAACGACGAAATTCGAGGATGCGGTGTTCGGTCCGCGCGAAGTACAAAACAACGAGATCGAGGATTTCGTTTTGCTGCGCTCGAGCGGCCTGCCCACTTACCAATTGAGCGTGGTGGTGGACGATATCGACATGCGGATCACCCACATCATTCGCGGCGCCGACCATCTTTCCAACACGCCGAAACAGGCGCTGATTTATCACGCGCTCGGCGCGACGCCGCCGATTTTCGCACACGTTCCGTTGATACTCGGCCCAGATCGGACGCGGCTTTCGAAGAGGCACGGGGCCACGAGCGTGGGCTCATACGCCGACGAAGGATTCTTGCCCGAGGCGTTTCGCAACTTTCTTGCGCTGCTGGGCTGGTCACCCGGCGACGATTCCGAGTACATGCGGACGAGCGAACTCGTCGAGCGCTTTTCTCTCTCAGGCGTCAGCCGCACGAACGCGATCTTCGACCGCGCCAAGCTCGAATGGTACAACACGCAATATTTGCAGAAACCGCCCGTCGAGGATGTGCTGCCGTATGTGGAAGCCGAGTTAAAACGAACCGGGCTCTGGCAGGATCGCTGGAAGACGACGGACAGCGCGTGGTTCGCGAAGGCCGTGGATTTAATTCGTCCGCGGACACGCCTTGTTACTGATTTCACCGGCTGGGCGCGCGCGTTCTTCAGCGACGATTTCGATTATGAGCCCGAAGCACGCGAAAAATTCTGGAAGGATGAACGCGTGCCGGGGATGCTGGGCAAACTAGCGGATGCGCTGGAGGCTCTCCCCGATTGGAATCACGACGCGTGCGACGCGGCTCTGCGCACTCTCGCTGCGGCGGAAGGCGTGAAAGCCGGGCTTCTGATCAACGCGACGCGTGTTGCGATCGTTGGACGCGCTGTGGCGCCGCCGCTCTTCGATACGATGGTTGTGCTCGGGAAGGATCGCGTGGTCACGCGCTTGCGTCTTGCTGTGACGTTTCTCTCCACTCATTAGGACAATTCGTCTCCCGATTTGCGATGGACCCCGTGAAGCCCTAATTATTCTCGCTTCGCCTTGGCATCCGCCACGCGAACGATGAGCCGCTTGCCGAGCGCTCTTGCAGCCCGGCTGATGGTATCGAGCGTAACCGAGACATTCTTCGGATCGAGTAGACGATCCAACTGGGATCTGCTCGTGCGAAGCTCTTTCGCCATCGCTCGTTTCGTTTTTTGCTGTTCCTGCATGGCTTGTTCAAGTTGCCAAGCCAGCACACGCTTGATAGCGACGGCTTCGACTTCTTCGCGGATTCCTTCTTCTTCGAGAAAACTGTCGAAGGTTGAACCGCTGTGACCGTTGGCTTTTCTGTCTTTTCTGGGTTTCATCTTAGCCCCCTTTGATGCTTGCTCTTGTTGCTTCTCGCAAGCTGCAAATCCTCTACCGGCGTCTTTTGCGTTTTCTTAATGAATCCGTGCAGCAAGACCATCCGGCCAGTCCCGTCGATATAAAAAAGCACCCGCGCGATTCGGTTCTGGCTCAGTTTGGTTCGCACCTCGTAGACGCCATCGCCCAACGGCCTGCAAACCGGCATACCGATAGGCCAGCCAAACTCCACCGTTTTTATGTCCTCGCCGATCCGCTTTCGATCCTCTCGCGAGGGCAGATCCTTTAGTCAGTCCCGAACTGGTTCTCCACCCGCGTCGGTGCGAAAGAAGATCGCTTGAACTCGTTTATCCTGCTTCTCGAGCACCTCGGACCGAGCATCTGCCAGCCCGACCGATTTCGAGTTCTTAGGCACTGAGTGAGTGTACCATAAACGGTACACACGGAGCCTTTCTTCTAGATCAGTGGCTTCAGGCTACTTTGTGAAGATTTCGGGGTGGAGCGGACGGGAGGTCGCGTTTGTGTCAGCGACGTCGAGCTTTACGCTGACCGGGACCTTCACGGGAGGGAGGCAGGTGGATTCGCTGCAGGCTTGGTAGCGCAGCGTCAACGGAATCGTCGCAGGACCCAGGGCCGCATCGGGTTGCGCTGTGAGGCGGAGTCGCAACGTTACGCTGCCGGTGTAAACGTCGAGCGGCTTATCCGGCGAGAACGCGAACGTTTCGAGCTTTCCATCGGGATAAATCGTGTCGACCAACTGGAAGCCCGCGGGGAGCTGCGGAGTGACGGTGGTGGGAATCAGATACGCATCCGTCGGCTTGTGGGAATTCACGTGGTAGCCGCGCGCAATTTCCGCGACGACGGCAACCTGAAATTCTTTTCCGCGCGGAACCGGCTGAAGCGAAACGTATACCTGCGGCTTCACGATTGATGCGGCGGATACCATCGCGCTCTGTGGGCTGGCGTGCGAGCGGGAACCCGCAACGCCAAGCATCAGAAGGGCCGAGGTTGATAGGAAGAGCGACAAAAAAATTCGCAGAACGCGCATTCGCTTCTTCTCCGATTCCTATGCGAGACTTCAGGGGCTAAAGCCCCAGATTATTTTGTGAGGGGCTCTTTTGCATGGCCTAAAGGCCATGCTCCCCGGACTAAAGGTCCGGGGCTGACACGAAGTCAAATTGCCCCATCTCACAGATTCTGACGCCCGACCTAAACCTGGACTGCGGAGCCGAGCTTTTCGGTGAGGATGCGGCTCATGACCTGATTCAAAGTTTCGCCCGTCTTATCGAGGACGAAAGCCTGGGCCGAATCCGACCAGCCGAGCTTGAAGCTGGTGGTCAGCGCCGAAATCCAGATTTGCCTCACGGGCGTGTTGGGACTGAGCACAAAGCGAGTTTCGTCCTCGTCTTCGAACTCGATCTCGAGCTTGCCGCTGCCGCCCTCGACTTCGAAATCGTGCTCGTCGCCGATATCAGCGAGGCGGTTACGAAGGCTCTCGAGGGCCGCATCGCATTTTTTTTGAAATTCGCGTTCGTCCATCATGCAAGTGGAAGATTCAAACTCGGCGGCTGGTGCTACTGCCCGAGCAAGCCTTCAATTTCTGTTTGGAGCTCGTCTTCGCCAACAAGGCCCATGTATTTCTTCGCGATTTTTCCGTCGCGGGTAATCAAGAAACTGGTGGGATATCCGATGATTCCGCCGAATTTTGCGGCGATATCGTCGTCCCCCGTGACGATCGGATAATCCATCGTCATCGGATGGCCGTTCACATCGAATTGCGTGCGCTGGACGAACGGCTTGACGACCTCCGCGCCTTCGTCATCCATGGCCACACCGAGCATCGTGAAGCCACGGCTCGAGTACTTCTGCTGGAACTCGATCATCCATGGGATTTCCACGCGGCACGGGTCGCACCAGGTAGCCCAGAAATTCACGAGCACTACTTTGCCCTTCAGGCTCGATAGCGGCACATTATTGCCCTGCAAATCCTTGAAGGTGACGGCAGGAGCGCTCTTCAGCGATCCGGACTTAGCGTCCGATTTGCCGCTCGCATGGCTCGTTCCGCCAGCGCATCCAACAACAGCGGTGGCTGCGGCAGAAAGCGCGAGGCCGAGAAGAATTGTGGTGAACCTCTTGGTGGTTGACCTGATCATCGAAAACTCCAATTACATCGTAAATCGCTTCAGAAATGTCAGTTTACCTGAAAGCCATGTCAAGCGGTTGAAGAACACCAAACCGCCCACGGCAAGCAGCAACACGCCGCTGAACACCTCGACGGCATTCAGATAGCGCCGGAACCGCTGATAAAACTTCAAGAAGCCGCCAATCGCCAGCGCCGTGATGAGAAACGGAATCGCGAGGCCCGCGGAATAGCACACGAGCAAAAATACGCCCCGTCCGAGGCTGTCCTCAGTCGCCGCCAGCGTCAGCACTGCGGTGAGAATCGGGCCGATGCAGGGAGTCCAGCCAAAGGCAAATGCGAAGCCCAGAAGGAACCCGCTGAAGATTCCCGGCTTGCCTCCCAGTTTTTGGAAACGGACGTCGCGGTTGAGCCAGCGCGTGAGCGAAGGCCCGACGAGAAAAATCAGCGCGATCGCATAGAACTGAATTGCCTTCAGCGAAGGTCCGGCGATACCCGGCCGCAGATTCAGGATCACGCCCAACACGACGAGCACGGCTCCGATGATCAAACCCACTCGCACGGGAAGCTTGGCGAGCCATCCGATCAAGTGCAGGCCGAAAAGAATGATGAGAGCGCCGGCAATAGGAGTCAGCAGGCTCTTATTCTCGGCGAGGAAGGTGCCCACGGCGCTGGCCGACGCACCAAACGCGATGAACACGATCGAGAATCCGGTCACAAATGCCAGCGCGGAACTGAATAGGCCTGCCCGCGGCGTCTTGCCTTCCTTCAACTGTTCGACGCCGATGCCGGACAACATCGAGATATAGCCGGGCACGAGGGGCAGGACGCATGGCGAGAGAAATGAAACCAAGCCTGCAACGAACGCCGCAAATATGGAAACTCCCATCGAGCCTCGTACGCCTGGTGCGCGGGAATTGGATGTGCCGGATCGCCCGGCAGATGCTGCCCAAACGCCCTATCTTCCCACAAGCCTTAGACGCGCGCTCGCAGTTTTGGTTCAACGCCCAGATGCGAGGAAAACCCGCCAGGTGACGCCCGGAGTCGCCACATCGGAAAAACTCAGTCACGGACGCGATCTCGCAAGTGACTGCATCGCAGTCGATTACTCGGAGTGAAGAGTGGCGCTCCATCTGCTTTTCCATTGTCGCGGGCCCGCCGCTGGAACCGCGAGCGGTGAAGCGATTCGCCTCTCGCGGTGGCGGGCTCGCAAAGCTTTTGAGCGGGAGGCCACATGACTCCGAACCAGGTGACGGTCGTGCGCGTCGGCGCGGCGTTCGCAGCGGTTGCGCTTTTCACGTTCTTCGGCAACGCGCTTTCGGCCGAGCTCGCGGCCGTGTCGCTGACAATCGCGGCCATCGCGCTTGACGGCGTCGACGGCTACCTCGCGCGGACGCGCGGCCTTGCCACTCCGCTGGGCGCGCAGCTCGATATCGTTGGCGACCGCATCGTCGAGAACCTTTTTTTCATGTTCTTCGCTGTGAGCGGGCTGGTTTCGTTTTGGGTGCCTGTGCTTTTTTTTGTGCGCAGCACGCTGACGGATTTTCTGCGAAGCCTGGCTGCGCGATCGGGCCGCGTTGGGTTCGGAAGCAATTCGATGGTGGAAACGTGGTGGGGACGCGCGTTGGTGGCGTCGCGAGCCAGCCGCGCGGGATATGCGATTCTGAAATGCGTTTGCTTCTGCTGCCTCGGGCTTCTGCTGCCGGTACGACAGATGCCCGCGGGCTGGCTCCCCGCGTCACTGCAGGTTTGGTTTTCGGTGGCTGCGCAGGCGCTGGTCGTCGCGACGGTCACGTTCTGCGTCATTCGCGCGCTCCCTGTGATTTGGGATGGGCGGCGGTATCTGAACGATGGCGAGAAGCCGGTGTCGCCCGCGGTGGCGCAGGTCCTTCGATGAGCGCGAGCAAAATTGGCGCGTTCTTTGATCTCGACGGCACGCTGGTTCCGAAACCTTCGCTCGAATGGAGATTCCTGGGCCACCTGCTCGCGCGCGACGAAATCACGAGCGCTGCCGCGCTCCGTTGGCTTGGGAATTGGGCGAAGATGTTCCTGCGAAATCCCCGCGCTGCTGTCGACGGCAACAAATCGTATCTCGTCGGCCTCCCAGAATCATTGGCGAGGGACTGGGCGAATTCGCTTGAGCCGGGATCGCCGCAGATGTTTTCCGAAGGGCTCGCACGTTTGTCGTGGCACATCACGCAGCAACATCAGGTCTTCTTCGTCAGCGGAACTCTGGCACCTCTTGCCGGCGTGATCGCGCGGAGTCTTCCAGGGCACATTGAAGCGATTGCTACGGAGCTCGAAGTTCGCGGCGGTTATTGGACGGGGCGGCTTGCGGGCGAGCACATGAGCGGCAAAGCAAAATGCCGGGCGGTTCGCGCGTTGACAGAGCAGCGCGGACTGCGGCTCGAGCAGAGCTACGCCTATGGCGACCAGGTTGCCGATCTTTCGATGCTTGAAGCCGTGGGCCATCCGTTCGCGGTGAATCCAGCGGCGAGGTTGCGGCGGATCGCGCGGAAACGAGGCTGGCCCGTCTTCAATTGGAGAGCACTGCCGGCGACAGCTCAGGATTGCGGGCAATGGTCGACGGCACGGGAGGCGCGATGAAATCACAACGGGGCGCTTTCCTGGGACAATCAGGCTGCGAGGCGCCAGGATGGAACCTTGACTCGAACGCCGAGGCGGACGGCGAATCGCTAGGAGCCATTTCGCGCTGGGTGACGGAAACGTATCGAGCGTGCGGGGCATTCGAGTGGGTTACGTTTGCTTACCTGGGTTGGCTGCTCGGGATCTTCGCCATTTTTCACCGCAATCTCGCGCATCCGAAGTTCGAGATCGCGCTTCATTTCTGTGTCGCGGTGATGATTTTGGCGCTTGTGCGTGCGGCGTCGCGCTTCGATAGCGCGCTGATTCGGTTCGCGCGACACTGGTATCCGCTGCCGCTCTATTTGTGGCTGTTCGAGGAGTTGGGCAGCTTCGTTCACGCGATTTTTCCCGCGTGGTTTGACCGCGTGCTGATCGAATTCGACTACAACTTCGCCGGGGTGCATCCATCGGTCTGGCTGGCGCGCTATTCAAATCCTGCGCTGAACGATTTCATGCAATTCGCTTATTTGACGTACTTTCTGTATCTCGTCATCCTCCCGGCGGTTCTTTACGCGCAGCGCGAGCGATTGGCGTTCTGGACGGTGATGACTTCGACGGCCATCGCGCACTATTCCGTGTACGTGATTGCGTTAGTGTTTCCGGTGGAAAGCCCCTATCACTCGCTGGCCGGGCTGCAAACGAAGGACCTGACGGGCGGGGCCGTGACGGCGTTGACGAATTTCATCGAGCGCTTCGGGCGGGTTCACGGCGCGGCATTTCCGTCAGCGCACGTTGCGGGTTCGATGGTGGCGATTCTGGCTTCGTGGCGCTACTCCCGGCGACTATTTTGGATTTGCTTGCCGTTCTTCTTGTCCATGTGCATGGCGACAGTGTACGGCCGCTATCACTACATCGCAGATGTGCTGGGGGGAGTCGTAATCGGCGCTGTGGGTTTTCTCGCGGGGAGCCGTCTCATGCGACAAGACGGAGCGGTTCCGAAAATCGCGGATGGCGGCGCGGGCGCGGAGGACTCAGACTAGATCCGGATGACGCTTGTGCCACTCCGTAGCTTGTTCGTAGGCAAAGGCGATTGCGAACAGGCGCGCCTCGCTCCATCGCGGCCCGATGAGTTGCATTCCGACGGGCAAGCCTTCTCGAGTGAAGCCGCACGGAACTGAAGTCGCGGGATGTCCCGTGAAATTCGCGGGACGGTTCAAGCGCACGAGCGCGGATCGAACTGTTTCCGTCTCGTCCGCAATTTCCACGTCTAGCTGCCCGATTCTTGTCGCGCTGACGGCTGTGATGGGCGCGACAATCGCGTCCACGCGGTCAAAGGCTGCCTGGAACTCTTTCTCCGCTTCGGCCTTCATCGCGAGGCCGCGCAGGTAGTCCACGGCGCGCACTTGAGTTCCCTGTTCGAGGCGATGCCGAACATCGTCGCCATAGTCGCTGGCGCGCGCCGGGAAGTAGCCCTGCGATTCGTGGTAGCGCGTGGCCTCCGCGAGAGCGATATCGTTCGTGCCGGGAAGAAGAGCGCCCGCGAGGCGCGGCATCGGCACATGTTCGATTCGGCCGCCGAGCGAACATAAAACTTCCGCGGCCGGCTTCGATTGCCGCGTGTACTGCGGCGTCCACGCGATCGAAGAAATAGTGCTCGGGCCAACCCAGCCGGAATCGCTTCGGCAGAGCGCTGCGCAACTTACGATGGTCGGGGCGCATGACGCCCTTGGGATATTCGCCCGCGATTGCTTCGAGCATGATGCAAGCGTCGGTAACGCTGCGGGCGAGCGGACCGGCGTGATCGAGGCTGGAAGCGAGCGGAACAATTCCCGCGACGCTGACAAGACCGAAGGTAGGTTTCAATCCGACGATGCCGCACAGGGCCGACGGAATTCGAATCGAGCCGCCCGTATCGGTGCCGACCGACGCGAAACACATTCCGGTGGCGATGGCCGCCGCGGAGCCGCCGCTCGAACCTCCCGTGATGCGTTCGTGATTCCAGGGATTGCGCGCCGGACCGAAATGCGGATTCTCGTTCGTGATTCCGTAGGCGAACTCATGCATGTTGGTCTTGCCCAGCAGAATGGCTCCGGCACGCGAGAGAGACTTCGCGACGTCAGCGTCGTCGGACGGAACGAAGTCCGCCAAAATCTTCGACCCGGCCGTCGTGCGAATTCCGCGCGTCCAGATATTGTCTTTCAACGAAATTGGGACGCCGTGCAGCGGACCCTTCGATTTGCCGCGCGTGATTTCGCGTTGGGCGATCCTTGCGGCGCGGAGGGCGAGTTCGGGGACAACCGTGATGAACGCGTTCACGGTGGGGTTTAAGCGGTCGATTTGAGCGAGCGCGGCTTCGACCAGGTCGACGGTCGAGATCTCCTTGCGCCGCAACAGGCGCGCGGCTTCCTGGATCGAGAGAAAAGCCAATTCAGATTCGGCCGACCGGTTTGCGCGACTCCGAACCTGAGGCATCAGAAGATTTTCTCAGCCCGGCGGAGGTTCCCCGCCGAGCCGACGTTGGCGATCCGGAACGTAACCAGGTATTGGTTTTCACTTCGGATCGAGCCGAACGAGAATTTGCGGTACTCGAATCCGATGCCGCAGCACGACCCGTTGTAGCTGACCTCTGCAATCTGGTTCTGGAATCCATGCTGCGTGAAATCGTAACTGGCGCCAAGAGTGGCGTTCAAGCCGCGCCGCGTAAGGTCGCCGTAACCAATCAACATCCTGATCTGATTCGACCGCTGCTGGAAATTGGGCGGCGGCACCGGGGGATTGAGCGGCAGATTGAGCGTGGAAAACTGGGCGAGCGTGAGGAACGATTCCTTGTACGGCTTGAGCTTCAGCAGGGTGCCAATCGCGGTCATGCGGTTGCGCTGGGGATCGTAGTTGAGGATGAATTCGGTGTCCCAGCGTTTTCCGGGTTCGAACGTCAAGTCGCTCACAATAGGCGAAAATCGCCTGGGCTCGTCGGCGAACGCGAAGGGCGTGAGATCGTCGAGCGTTTGAAACACATTTCGTTGGCCCGGCACCAGAGCGCCGCCGAACGTGGGATCGAAGAAATATTTCTGCGCAAGCTGCCATGTGACCAGCTCTTCCGCATCTCCGCCGTCGGTTCGGCGATAAAGGCGTTGCGTCACGCTGTACTCCACTTCGTTCGTGTCTGTCAGCGTCTCGTCTTCATCAAAACGGACGAAGCGGCCAAAGTCGTTCACGCCGGTGACGTAGTTATAGACGATATCCGGCTCGATGGTGTGCTTCCATCGGGTGTCATCGTCACCCCAGACACGCTCGATGGCGGGTGGCCGGATGTCGAAAGAGAACTCTTCCGTGTTGCGAAAGAATCCCTCATCGACGAATTGCTGGTTCTGCATCTGGCCGCCGTAATAGGTGGAACGGAATGTGAACGTAGGAGTCAGGTCGAGCCAGGGTCCAAAGTGAAACGGCACGGTCACGGTTGGCGAGATTTCACTGCGTTCGACAAAGGCAGGAGTATCGAATGGAGTGATGGTCTCACCGCGATGCGTTGCGCCCGTGAAGGCATCGATTGAGAAATAGATAGGCAGATTTTCGAAAAGGGTCCGGTCGACCGAACTGAATCTTGCTTCCGGCGCCGTCCGCAGGGTGATCGAAGTCTGGGGTGTGGCGCTGAGGTAGTTTTCATAGCTGAGCGCGGCAAAGTCCATGCTGAACCCGTCGAAATTTTTGGTCAGGAACGCGGTGTTTCGCACTTCCGAGTTCACCGCTTGAATGTAGGTTTCAGACCATGCCAGGCGGAACGTGAGCGAGCTGAGATGGTCGAGATCGGCCACCGCGCGCCAATCGTCGGGCAGCAACGCGGTAAACAGCAGGTGAGCTTCGTACCCGCCCTGCGGGATGGGCGGTCCCGAGGGCTGTTCGAGGCCGCGGTCGATCACGCCGAAGTAGTCGGCCTCGAGCCTCGCGTTTTCCCACGGACGCATTCGAATCTGCCCTTTCTGTTTCCAGCCTCGCTTGCTGAGATAATCGCTGCCGAGCGTGAGATCCATCCAGTCTTTCGGCGCCCAGTAGACCGCGTCACCAAGAATCCAGCCTTTGCTGGAACTTTCGCCAAACTCGGGAATGAGAAAACCTGAGTCACGGCGCCTTTCGGCCGGAAATGTGGCGTACGGAAGGTAGAGCACCGGAACCGAAAGGAGACGGAAGTTGCCATTCTCGAGGCGGATCGTTTTTTGCAGTTCGACGGTGGCAAGCGGGGCATAAAATTTCCACGTGGGATGGTGCGGGTCGCAAACAGTGAGCCACGCCTTGTGAAGGCGATAGGTGTCCTCGTCCAGGCGGTCGACTTCGTCCGCCTCGAAATAGAGGGGGTTGGGGCTGATGAGCAGCGTCGGGCTTGCGTGTCGCTGCAATGCAAACGTCGCACGTACGTGATGGAACTTTCCGCGGCCCGTGCGCAATTCATACAGCGTATCGTCTGCCTCAACGTGCTGCGTCAAATAGTCGAGCTGCACGTGGCCGCGCGCGGTGACGACATCGGTTTCTTCGTTCCACTCGACGTGATCGGCGCGCAACCGCATATTTTGGTAGCGCAGATCGACGTTGCCGTCCGCATAGTAGGTCTTTCCAATTTCTCCGCCCTGGCGGTCGGCTTCGAGGGTGACTTCGCCACCGCCTTGCGCCAGTTTTGGGATATTCGTGCCCCCCTGCGCGGAGGCAGTTCGAGCCGATGCGGCTAACATTGGGAGAGCGGCTATCAGAAGAATGTGCTTGCGGAGTGACTCCAAGGGTGTCGCGTTCGGCATCGACTAGATTTTTTCCGCAAAAAGAAGTTTGAGCGTAACACGCGCCCCACGCACTCGCAATCGGTGGGGTCTTCGCTTTTCAGCGTTCCGCCAGACCGAGGATGAGAATGCGCCAGTTCCTGGCGAGTTGCCTAGTAGGCGACAACCATTCATCATCGCCCCACGGCCTAGCGCGACGTGCTACCATTTCCCCGTTCCGCTGGAACTTTCGCAGCGCAAAACGACCAGTGATACGCATCTGCCCGAAGTGTAGCTCTCTTCTACTCGACGACTCCGAGAAGTGTTCCTTCTGCGAGGTCCCCATCGACGATGGTGTGCCGGTTCCTGCAGCCATCGGCGTCAACGGCTCCGCGGAAGGCGAGGTAGGCGAGTCAGAGCCAGAATGGCGGCGCGAAGTGTCCCGGCGCCTGCATGAGTATCGAGCGCGACGCGGACGTCTTAGCCTGAGCGATTCCCAGTCGGGCCTCCCTTTTCACGAACAGCCGAGTCTCACGCATGAGGAACCGCGCGAGCGGCCTCGAGCCCGGCCCGTCCAGCGCCAGCGCCAAATTGAACGCGTGGAAATCTGCATCCAGCCAGAGCTCGATTTCGCGAATTCTCCCGACGATCGCGCCCACCCGCAAACCGCACTGGTGCCTGTGGCGGGATTTCCGGAGCGCCGCCTGGCAGGCCTCATCGACGCGATCTTCCTGGGGCTGACATTTGCGGGGTTCATGGGACTGTTTCTATCGCTGCACGGAAAGATCAGCCTGGTAAAAACGGACGCAGTGGTTTATCTCGTGGTCGGCTATCTTTTCTATGCGCTTTATTTCTTTGTCTTCACAGCGCTGGCGGGCGCAACGCCGGGCATGCAGCTTCGGGGCCTGACGATCGTCCGGCTCGACGGCAGCCTGCCGGACACGCGGCAACTCCTGTGGCGCAGTTTCGGGTATCTGCTCTCGGGCGCGACGCTGATGCTCGGCTTTGTGTGGGCGATTTGGGACGAGGACCACTTCACGTGGCAAGATCGCATCTCCCAGACGTACGTCACCGCCGCGACTCCGATCGATGCAACCGACTCGATGGAATTGCATCGCGGCGACGTCAACTCCGGCCATCAAACTTTCGCACGCCGGTAGGTATACCCGGTAGGCATTCGAGGAGCCGTGATCTCGGAAGGCAAATCCCACCGAATCATTCGGGTCAAATGCTATAATTGGCGTTTACCGGCATAGCGGCCGAGAAACCAGCGCGGGGCTTGGCTGCATCTGACAAAGAGCGGGCAAGCACGAGGCGGGCAGAGGAAAGGGTCCACATGAGTTCCCTGGCAAAGAAGATCGTAGTTACACTCTCGATTCTGGTTTTTGCGTACGTTGCCACCGGCTACGTGCGCGCCCGCTCCTCGAACGACCAGGCTTTCCGCGCTCTTACGGTTTACAGCGAAGTGCTGAACCATATCCAGCGCGATTATGTCGACGATCCCAACATCCACCAAGTGACCTCCGGCGCCCTTCATGGTCTTGTGGATTCGCTCGACCCGCAGTCCGGTTACCTGAGCCCGCTTGAATACAACGACTACAAGGAAAAGAGCGCGAATAAGCCCAAGGCGGGAGCGGGGCTCGCGCTGACGAAGCGGTTCGGATACATTTCCGTCGTTTCCGTGCTGCCGGACAGCCCGGGGCAAAAAGCGGGCCTGCGTTTTGGCGACATCCTCGAAAAGATCGCAGGCTTTACGACCTCGCAGATGGCCATCGACCAGGCGCAGCTTCTGTTGAGCGGCGACCCCGGAACGGTGGTGAAAATCTCCGCCATTCGCCGCGGCAAGACTGAACCGCAGGACATGGACATTACGCTCGCCAAGTTCCCCACGCCGAAACTCGTGGAGGCCCGGCTCGAAGGCGACATCGCGTATCTTCGCGTTCCGGAGTTCGACGCGGGTATGAGCAAGCAGATCCGGGACAAAGTGACTCAATTCGGCCAGCAGGGCGCGCACAAGTTGATTCTGGATTTGCGCGACTGCGCATCAGGTGAGGCGCAGGAAGGAATTGCAACCGCGCAACTGTTCGTTTCGTCCGGCACAATTGCGAACCTGAAGGGCCAGACGGTTTCGCCCGAAGTTGCTTCCGCGGATCCATCGAAGGTGGTTTGGTCGCAGCCTATCACCGTGTTGATTGGCAACAGCACAGCGGGACCTGCCGAAATCGTGGCGAGCGCGATTGCCGACAATCATCGCGGCGAAACCGTCGGGGAGCGCACGTACGGAACCGCGTCGATGCAGAAGTTGCTGCAACTGGATGATGGCTCCGCGCTGATTCTGACGGTGGCCAATTACTACACGCCCGCCGGAAAGTCGATTCCGGCCGACGGGGTGGTCCCTTCCGTGGAAGTGAAGTACGCGCCGGATGATTACGCGGAGCTGACGCAGCCCGGGCCGCCGCCGCCGCCGCCGGGCCAAGTGGTTTCTCCCGACGATCCCGTGCTGAAGAAGGCCATCGTAATTTTGCAGGGCGCGAGCACGGAACGGAAGGCCGCGTAGCCGCTCGTGAGATCATCGCGCGGGACCGTCCCGCGTCAGACTCCCTCTTTCGTAACTGCTTCCACCACTGGCAAACCCGTGCGCGGTAACATTCGACGTAGCACTCGCTGGCTCTTTCTTTTCGGCGCGGCTTTCCTTCTGTCGCTCTCCGGGTGCGCGAAGAAGTCGCTCTCGAAGTCAGAGCTTCGCGCGATCACGAGCGAAATCGTTTCCACGGCTCAGAAAATCGCCGGGCCCAAGTCGGAAATCACGATTCGCCCGCAAGCGGACCGGTCCATCGCCGGCGTTCCCACCCAGAGTGCGGCAGACAACATTTACATCTCGCTTTCCGATCCTTCGCAGACGGGCGCGCTTGAAAACGCGATTGCGGACATCGCGCGGCGGCACAATCTGCAGGTGGTTGCCACCACTTCGGGCGGCGTCATTCGGTTCGACTTCACTTTGAATGGGACGCGGACTCACACGGTTCATATCGTCGCTCCGGTCGCATCGCAGCCGCGCGGGGCCGCTTCGCACGCAGGCGGCAACGCAAACCTCGCGATTATTCTTGACGATCTCGGCTATGACCGGGCCGCGGACGATTCGCTGCTCGCTCTGCCTTTTCCGCTCACCGTATCGGTGATTCCTCATCTTCCGCTTTCGGGCGAGGTTGCCGAAGAAGCCCACCGCCGCGGCGATCAGGTGTTGCTGCACTTGCCGATGGAATCGGAATCGCAGGATGTGAAGCAAGAAAGCGTGGAACTGCGCGTCGGGATGAGCTCGCAGCAGGTGGCGTCGGTGCTGGCAGGAATGCTCGAAACGGTGCCGCACGCCGCGGGCGTGAACAATCATGAAGGCTCGCGCGCCACTGCAGATTCAGCGTTGATGGAGGAACTGATGCCGGCGCTTCGGGAGCGGGGGCTTTTCTTCATCGACAGCCGAACGACCACCGGCACAGTGGCGTACGAGGTTGCCGAACGCTCCGGCGTGCCGGCGGCTTCGCGAAAGGTATTTCTCGACGATAATCCTGCGAAGGAAGCGATTGAGGCTCAGTTGAATCTGGCGGCGCGAGACGCGGTGCGCGACGGCTCCGCAATCGCCATCGGACATCCGCATCCCGCCACAATCGCCGCGCTTGCTGAAATGTTGCCTCAACTGCAAGCACGCGGCGTCCGGCTGGTATTCGCGTCAGACGTGGTGCATTAATCCAAATCAGTAGTCGCCGCCAGTGCCCTGGAACAGCGGCGCGCATGGAACTAGGTTCGCCTGCGTTCCATCGTGGACCGCGTAACTGATGGGCTTGCCGTTCGGATACGTGGACCACAGCGCGGCGGCGCCGTGCTCGCCGTTCTTGTTGAGCGCGTAGAACTGCAAGTCGAACAGTTTTAGCCGCGACTTATCGAAACTGTAGTTGTGCACCACGCGGCGCATGGCTTCGAGGCAAGCGTCCGTGGGGGACATGCCCTTGCGCATCAACTCGACAATTGTGTGGCCGCCACAAATTTTGATGTTTTCTTCGCCGCGGCCCGTGGAGCCAGCCGCGCCCACTTCGTTGTCGACGAAGCATCCCGCGCCGATGATCGGCGAGTCACCTACGCGGCCGGGAATTTTCCAGGCAAGGCCGGAAGTGGTGGTAGTTCCGGAGATGTCGCCTTTTTCGTTCACGGCGAGGCAATTGATCGTTCCGGTCGGAGGATGCGCAACGACGTTTTCGATCCAGGCACGCAGCTCGTTCTTTTCGGGCGTGTCGAGCAAGGCCGCAAGAGTCTTATTCCATTCCGGGCTGTCGAGGCCCGGGCGCCAATCCTTCGAGCTCGACGACTTCCAGGCCAGCCACGCTAGACGAGAGTCGTCGGTAAGCAAATTCATCGGCTGAAAGCCGAGGTCTTCGGCGAGCTTCGTCGCACCAGCACCGACGATGAAGGTGTGGTTGGTCTTCTCCATCACGGCTTTCGCGACGAGCGACGGATTCTTGATTTTCTCGATCGCGCCCACTGCTCCGCACCTCGCGGTTGGCCCGTGGATGACGCACGCGTCGAGTTGCACCACACCCTCTTCATTTGGAAGTCCGCCGAAACCAACCGAATGGTCATTCGGGTCGTCTTCGACCTTGGTCACGACAGCGAGCACAGCATCCAGCGTGTCGCCGCCGTTTCGCAGCACCAGCATTCCGTCGTCGAGATGCTTCAGTCCGTTGCGCGCCGAAATGATGAGCGGCCGCGTGCCCTTTTCGGCATGCGCTGCCTGAGCGGAGTTATTCGCCGTTCCCGGCGAGATCGCGCCAAAAAGCTTTCCCGCGCTGGCCGCAACGCTGCCGGCCAGAGTCGAAACGAAGAATTTCCTGCGTGTCCACTTTTCCATTTTTCACCTCACTGGATTCGATTCGCTCTCCGGGACAAGCGACACCGGAGAATATCGACGAAACCGCCTGGCCGCAAGGCCGCGTTTCGCGGCTTGCTTTTGGCTTCGGGGGACTTCAACATGACACTTCGCGCGCTGTGGCCGTCATGATTCTTGATGCTCGGAATCGGCTTCACAGACGGGAGATGGCATGAGTCGCAAAGGAACGAGGGTTTTCGCGCTGTTCGCAGCAACGTGGCTCAGTTCGCTCGCCGCAACGGCGCAGACGGCGCCAAAGGCCGCCGCCAACTCCCCATCAAGCCTTGCTGACGCGGTTCGTGGGATGTTCAACGTGCATACCTTTTCGCAGGCGGTGATCTCGCCGGACGGAAAGCGAGTGGCGTGGGTGCAGGAGTTGCCGGGTCCGGGCGGCACGCTCTCTTCGGATGCCGCGATCTTCGCAGCTGATTTGACCGCACCCGCGCGCGCGACGCGCATTTCCGCGGGCGACGGCAAAGTGCCTCACGAGGAACACGATGTCGCGTGGTCGCCCGACAGCAAGCGGATCGCATTCCTCTCCGACGCCGAAACCCACGGGCAACTTCAGCTCTTCGTCGTCGACGCCGCAGGCACCGCCGCGAAGGCAAAGCCGCTCACAGCGAAGGCAAAGCTGCTCACGCTGCCCACGCCGCTCACGCACTTCACGGGGTTCGTATCGAGTCCTGCATGGTCGCCCGACGGCAAGAGCATCGCTTTGCTTTACACGGAAAATGCCACGCGCGCCGCGGGCCCACTGGTCGCCGAAACTCCCGACGAAGGCGTCGTCTCGGATTCGTTCTTGGAGCAACGCCTCACGCTCGTCGATCCCGCGACATCACGCGCGCGGCAAATCTCGCCCGCCGACACATACATCTACGAATTCGACTGGGCGCCCGACAGCGGTCATCTGGTGGTTTCGGCAGCGCACGGCAACGGCGACGACAATTGGTATGTAGCCGGACTGTTTGCGGTGGATACCGCTTCCGCCAACATGCACGCGATTCTGCAAAAACCGGACATACAGATTGCGGTTCCGCGTTGGTCGCCGGATGGCAAGCAGATCGCCTTCATCGGCGGGCTGATGAGCGACGAAGGAATCACCGGCGGCGATATTTTCACGGTTCCGGCAACCGGTGGTGTCGCAACGAACGTGACTCCAGGAATCAGCAAAAGCGCATCGTCACTCGATTGGTCGGCTGACTCGGGAAGCATTCTTTTCACAGCCATCGCGGACGGCGGCACCGCCATCAACAGTCTCACCCTGGCTGACAGGAAGGTGACTTCGATCTGGACGGGAGCCGAAAGAGTTTCTCCCGGCGCGTTCACTCCCAGCATTTCCCTCTCGCGCGACGGGAAAACGTCGGCCGTGATTCGACAATCATTTTCGAGGGCGCCGGAAGTTTGGGCTGGGGCAACCGGCTCATGGAAACAGATCACGAACCTCAATGCCGGCCTTGTCCCCTCCTGGGGCAAGAGCGTCTCGCTGCATTGGACCACCGGAATCGGAACGGTCCAGGGCTGGCTGGTTTACCCAAGCAATTTGGATCCTGCCAAGAAGTGTCCGATGGTCGTCGCCGTCCACGGAGGTCCGGCTTGGGCGGCGATGCCCTCTTGGCCGAGCCGATGGAATTATTACATGGCCCTCGCCAGCCAGGGATACTTCATATTCTTGCCGAATCCGCGCGGCAGCTACGGCCAGGGTGAAAAATTCACGCGCGCGAACGTCAAGGATTTCGGCTATGGCGATTTCCTCGACATCATGGCCGGCGTGGACAAGGCCATTCAGTCAGCGCCCGTTGATCCCGACCGTCTTGGAATCACCGGCTGGAGCTACGGCGGCTACATGACCATGTGGGGCGTAACCCAAACGAACCGCTTCCGTGCAGCTGTCGCAGGCGCGGGACTTGCCAACTGGGTGAGCTATTATGGCGAAAACAAGATCGACCAGTGGATGATTCCCTACTTTGGCGCCTCGGTGTATGACGATCCCGCCGTTTACGCCAAGAGCGCCCCTATCAACTACATCAAAAAAACAAGCACGCCGACGCTAATCGTCGTCGGCGACCGCGACGGCGAATGCCCTGCGCCGCAATCGTTCGAATTCTGGCACGCGCTGAAGACGCTGGGCGTGCCAACTCAGTTCGTCATTTATCCCAACGAAGGGCACATGTTTCTTAACCCCGCGCACAGCCGAGACGTGATCGACCGTGCTGTTTCCTGGTTCAACCAGTACCTGCAAGCCAGCAAATAGCCCTCAAAACGCTTGCTCTCTCCTTCGCCTGTCTTTCGGTACAGGAAACGTACTAGCCCGAAATCTGGCCCGGCGTTCTATTTATGCGTTTTCTCTTTAGGGATAGGCTCTTC
The DNA here is from genome assembly GCA_963737205.1 of uncultured Acidobacteriota bacterium. Classification (GTDB taxonomy): domain Bacteria; phylum Acidobacteriota; class Terriglobia; order Acidiferrales; family UBA7541; genus Palsa-295. Next base: position 1,752,887 of record CAVTRV010000002.1, read on the forward strand.
TTACGAGCCTGAGACGTGGTCCTGGCGTTTCGGGCGGAGGAAAGGAATCTATGTCCCACTGGATTGGAACCACTTCACCTTCGGACGCCGGAATGTCTGACTTCAAGGAATGTCTGAAGCACTTGCGCGACGGCCAAGCGGATGAAGCACTGCTACACGCCAGGCGCGCCCTGGGGGTCGCGCCCAAAAACCCGTTCTACCTTTCGTATACGGGCCTGCTAGCGGCGCTGGCCGAGAAGCGCTTTGGCGACGCGGAAACGCTCTGCAGGGAAGCTGTGGGGATGAAACACAATCATGCCCAACTCTATCTGAACCTGGCGGAGGTCTATCTGCAGGCGGGACGCACGCACGACGCGATCGTGACGCTCGAAAAGGGACTGGTGTCTGCAGGGCGGGATTTTCGCATTCGCCGCGCACTCGAGAAGGTGGGCATGAGGCGCGAGCCGGTGCTGACGTTCCTGCATCGTGGCCATCCGCTGAACCGCACACTCGGGAAGTGGCGCCATCGGTTAAACGGGCCGTCAAAGGCTGCTTGAAGCGCCGAGCCCGAACGTAGCTTCCTCTCTCTCAATCTGTTCCCGGGACGGACGAGCTGGCGGGACCGTCCCGGGCTTTCTTTTCCGCAAACTCCCTTTCAGTTATTCCGAATTTTCCTTCTAAGAATAAACAAGAGGAAGAATCCCGCTGAGACCAGCAGAGCGGTGTCTGGTTCGGGAATCCCAGGTATGGGCGGTGGCACGATTGGCGGACCAGCAGGCGGCGTTCCGGGCGGCCCGACACCCCAAAAGATGGGAACAGGCGGTGGGATGAAGATGCCGCTCGGCGGCGGAGGCACAACCGGGCCGATCGGTGTTAATGGCAGCTCCGGGGGAGGAGTCAGTCCGGTCAGTTCGGGAGGTTGGGGGGTTTCCAGCGCCGCCCGTTCGGGTTCCTTGATGGACGTGGGCACTTCGGGAGTTTCGGAAAGACGGTTGCCGCAGCGAGTTCGGGCCAAGTGCTGGCCGTCGGTGAGAACGGTTTCCCCTCGGGGTAGAATCAACTTCTTGCTGGTCCAGAAAACGCGGTCGCCAAGGCGATAGGACACATAGAGTGCGCGGTTGCGATCGAGCCGAACGACGTGCGTCCTCGAGACATCAAACACGGCATAGTGAATCGCCACAACGGGATCGTGGACGATGGCATTGCGCAGCTCTGCAGCGTCCGCCGCGCCCCCTGGGATTACCGAGTACGGCAGCATAGGCCGCACAAGCGTTCCGGCGTCGGTCAGCGGAATCTCAAAATTGGCGCTCGGGACGGAAGACACCACGGGCGGAGTTCGAGTCTCGAGCGGCGGGACGGCATGCAACTTCCAAACAACGAGGACGAGGGGCAGGACCGTCCCGATCAGGAGAATACACTGCGTCAGCCGCCACGAAGAGTGAACTAGGCCTTCAAGCTTGTTCCAGGACTTCCAGTACCTGTACCACCACATTTTTCGTTAGCTTCTAACGGCTCCCCGAGCCGCCAGCCCCAATTAACACTGCAATCCGGTAGCCAGCGCACAGCTATACCATGACGCTGACGACATTGGTTTTCTCTCTGGGAAGAGACGCGAGCATACCTGCTTTTGCGGAGTTGTGCATCAAATTTCACACGGTAAGCGTGGGGGGTACTAGTATTGCGGACCCTCGAGGCAGCGACTTCTATTCACGGGCCAGGCCCAAACGAAGTTTCCCAATAAGGAAGATCGGCCGGGGCTGCGAGCGGGAGTCGGGGAGCCGAAACGCCGGCGGAATTGACTCAACTCCCCGGCCTCATCGTTAGAGATTTGCGCTTGATTGAGCTATGCGGCCCGGAGGGCTCGACGCGCTTTTCCGGCTGCGGTTCGACGTACCTTCTTCGCTGCAGTCGAAGCTTTGCGGGCGGCCTTCTTTGTCCGGCGCGCTGTCGCCCGCAGCCGTGTCTTGACGCGGCGAGCCGCCTTTCTTGCGCGCTTCTTCGGCCGTGCGTTCGATATCTTGCGTTCGGCGGTGTGGACGAGCTCACTGGACGTCCTCGCTACGCGGCCCAGAGTCGCGCCAATTGCGGTGGCTACTTCGGTCAATAAGCCTTCGTTATGCGTGCTCATCGTGATCTCCTGGAAGTGGTATCTCCGCTCACAAGCGGCCCATCAAAAGAAGTATCAGCAAAACGACGAGCACGAGGCTGACGCCTCCGCTCGGATAGTAGCCCCAGCCTCGGCTGTACGGCCACGCGGGAACGCTGCCTATCAAAGCCAACAGTAGAACCACGAAAAGAATCAACATCATGGGGGTGTCCTCCTCTTTTCAATTTCCACAAGCAGACAAGACGCCTGAATTGGCGCTCACGCTGGTACCTGTATACGACCGCCGGCTGAAAGAGGACATACCCACATGCCAGTAAGTGAGGGCGATTATTCACCTAGGAGCAGGGTGGGAATTAAAGCGAGCGGTAAGACGCATGGCTTCAGCCCTGACCAAGCGGCAGGAAATACTGCGTGCCTTTGACGGGTTGGCGGAGCCGGCGGAGGAGTTCCTGCAAATCCTGGTTGCGTTCGACGAAGTCGATGTCCGAGGTGTCCACCACGAGCAGATTCGATCCCGCGTAGCGAAAGAAGAAATGCTCGTAGGCGTTGGCGACAGCCTCCACGTAGTCGAGGGAAACCTGCGTTTCGGCGGGATCGCCCTTCTTCGAGACGCGCTTGCGGAGAACCTCGGGTTTGGCCTGGAGATAGATGACCAGATCCGGGTGGGTAATCGACGGAGCGAGCATGTCGAAGAACTTCTCGTAGAGCTTGAGCTCTTCGTTGTCGAGATTAATGTACGCGAAAATCTTGTCCTTCTCGAACAGAAAATCGGCCACCAGCGGCGCGGCGGCATCTTCGGGGCGTGCTTCGATGAGGCGCCGGTGGCGCTCGTAGAGGAAGTACATCTGAGCGCGAAACGCGGCGCCGGGCTTCTCGTCGTAGAAATCGGCCAGAAACGGATTGTCTTCGCAGTCGAAGATGCGCCGCGCGTGCAGGCGCTCCGCCAGGACTTTCGCGAGAGTGGATTTGCCGACGCGTATCGGCCCTTCGACAACGATGTATCGCGGCGGCTTGAAGTTGGGACTCGCCATGAACGCGCGATTATAGCAGAGGCGTCCGGTGGGCCAAGCGAAGGGCGTGGCGGCGGAACGCGCTCGTTCATGGTCAAGAAGCCCTGCGGAAGCGCGCGGTGAAATGGCGGAGGTACGCCGCCTGATAGGTGAGTTCGAGGCCGCGAATCGCGGCACGGCGCCGCCAGACTTCGAGAATTATTTCCACGACGTAGTCGATGTGGGATTGCGTGTAAACGCGGCGCGGAATCGCGAGCCGCAGCAAATCCTTGGGTCCGGGATGCTCGACGCCGTTTTCGTCGCGCTTGCCAAACATCAGCGTGCCGATTTCCACGGAGCGAATGCCTCCTTCGACGTAGAGTTCGGCCGCTAGGGCGACGCCGGGGAATTGCGCGGGAGGAATGTGCGGGAGAAAGGCGCGCGCGTCGATGTAAATGGCATGGCCGCCCGGAGGCTGCACGATGGGCACGCCTTCTGCCGAGATGTGATTGCCGAGATACGCCGTCGAAACGATGCGGTACTGCAAGTAGTCTTCGTGGAGGCCTTCATTCAAACCGACGGCGATTGCTTCCAGGTCGCGTCCGGCAAGGCCGCCATACGTGGGAAAGCCTTCCGTCAAAATCAGGAGATTCTTTTGGGCCTGGGCCAAGATGTCGTCGTTGGTGCAGAGAAAACCGCCGATGTTGACGATCGCATCTTTTTTCGCGGACATCGTGCAGCCGTCCGCGTGCGAGAACATTTCCTGCGCGATTTCGCGGGGCGTTTTGTGCGCGTAGCCTGGCTCGCGCAGCTTGATGAAATAGGCGTTTTCAGCAAAGCGGCACGCGTCGATGTACAGCGGAATCTTGTGGCGCGCGCAGATTTGCTTCACCGCTTTGATGTTGGCCATCGAGACGGGCTGGCCGCCGCCGGAATTGTTGGTGACGGTGAGCATCACGAGCGGCACGCGGTCTCTGCCGACGCGCTCGATGAGTTCGGCGAGCCGCGCCGTGTCCATGTTGCCTTTGAACGGATACTGGCGCGAAGGATCGAGGGCTTCGGGCGTGGGCAGATCGACGGCTTCGGCGCCGACGAATTCGCAATTTGCGCGCGTGGTGTCGAAGTGCGTGTTGTTGGGGACGACGTCGCCTGGCTTGCACATCACGCTGAAGAGGATTCGCTCGGCGGCGCGGCCCTGGTGCGTGGGAATTACGTGTTTGAACCCCATGATGCCCTGAACCGAATCGCGGAAGCGGATGAAGCTCGGCGAGCCGGCGTAGGATTCGTCACCGCGCATCATCGCGGCCCATTGCTCGGTGGACATCGCGTTCGTGCCCGAATCGGTGAGGAGGTCGATCAGGATGTCGTCGGAGGCGATGAGGAAAAGATTGTAGCCTGCCGCTTCGAGCAGTTTTTGGCGCTGCTCGCGCGTGGTCTGGCGGATGGGCTCAACGCTTTTGATCCGGAAGGGCTCGATGATCGTCTTCGTCATGTCAGTTCAGCACCGTGAAACCGTGAAAGTGTAGCGATTGACTAGAGCCGCCGTTCTTTGTTTTGTGTAATTTAGCAGGATTTCTATTTGCAAAGTGTAGCGATTGATTGCTAGGGGCGATGCCGCCTTCGCGCAAAGCGCTTCGGCGCGCCAAGGGAGTGTCCGGAAGGCTCTGGAGTGGCCGCGAAAACCGTCGTCTGAAATTTGGGCGATTAGGACGCGTTGCGCTCATTTGTTTTGAATGGTTTAGGACACCTTCTAATTCTTGTATTGGGCGATTAGAAATCGCGAAGAGTGTCGGATGTTGGTGGCCAGAAGCATCGGTAACGGCAGTTTGCCGGTGGCCTGAGTCCTGGACATCGATTATGTTGAGCATAAAAACGGTCCAAGGTAGCACAAATCAGGCGAGATGTATAGTTACAAAGATACCTTAGTAGTACTATAACCTGAAATCGGGGGCACCGACGGACGCCACGGCGGGCAGGCAGGGAGCAAGGACAGCCGCCCGCGTATAAACGTAGAAGGAGAGTACGGGGTATGTCAACTTTTCAGCATCCTCGAGTTCCCATGTGGAGGAAGCCGATGAAACGCTCAGCCCTTGCTCTCTTGATGTGCCTGGTGTTCGCGTGTGCGAGCTATGCGCAGCAGAATGCCGCGGATGCTCCTGCATCGAAAGAAGACATTCAGCGGTACATGGATACGATGCACATGCACGACATGATGACCAACATGAGGCAGGCGATGAAACCCGCCATACACAAGATGGTTCACGAGCAGGCAAAGGATCAAACTAACCTGCCGGCGAATTTCGAAGCTCAGTTGGACAAAACGATGGATGACTCGATCGACAGTCTTCCGATTGACGATTTTCTGCAAGCGATAGCTCCCGTCTACCAGAAGTACTTCACGAAGGGCGACATCGATGCGCTGGTTGCATTTTATTCGAGTCCGACCGGCCAGAAAGTTCTGAGAGAAACACCCGCTATCACGGCTGAAGCGATGGAAGCATCTTCCGGGGTCATGAAAAAGATGATGGCAAACATGCAGCAGCAGGTTCAGGGCCAGATCGCGCAGGTACAAAAGCAGAACGGCAACTCCAAAGACTCAAACTGACTAGAGCCTATCTCATAAAAGCCCGGTTGGATCGAACAGCTTGGCTTCAGGGGCTAAAGCCCTTTCCTATTGGGGGCCTGACGGCGGGGCTGAAGCCCCGCCCTTCCGGGCACCACTAAGGGACGAAATGCTGGGATACAGAAGCGGGACTTTCGAATACCTCGCCGTTCTTACTCCGACGTCCTGGGGCGCTTCCGTCCAGGAAACCCGCACAGCGACTCACGGAACTCAGCCTTTTCTCGCGCGCACACAAGACCGAGGTCTCCCCGAAATGGCTTTGATTTTTCTTCCGGAACTTCAAAGCGATTACGACATGGAATGCAACGGCGAGACTGCATGGGATGGCCAAGCGGCCTGGGTGATTCACTTCCAGCAGCGGCCGGGCGTAACGGGCCATACCTTCTCCTACCAGGATGCCTACGGCGGTCTGCACGTCGCCAAACTGAAAGGACGCGCGTGGATCTCCGCCGATTCCGGAGATGTGGTGCACATGGAAACCGCAATGATGGAGGCTATTCCGGAAGTGCGTGTGCGAAACTCATGGCTATCGATTGATTATGGTCCCGTCCAGTTCCACAGCCGGAACGTGCGGCTTTGGCTGCCGCAAACCGCCGATGCATATATGCAATTTCCCGATCACCGCACGATCACGTATCACACGTTTGGGAATTTCATGCTTTTCTCTGTGCAGACCAAACAGGAAATCCGAGAACCGGCTCAGCCGCAGTAGAGGCAGGAAGCAAGGAGGCAGGAGGCAAGGAGATGCGGGCCTCACGTAGAGATGTGAAATTTCCTGCGGCGGTGGTGGCAAGCCTGAGCCTTCTTGCGCTTGTGGCGGCTGCGCAGACGCTATCGCCGGGTGAAGTGCGCATTAGCAGCCGGCCTTATCAGCCTCAGTCGCAGCTTCTTCGCGCGGAGAGCGACGTCGTCAGGGTGGATGCAGTGGTGCGCGACGGCGACGGGCACATCGTTTCGGGACTGAAGGCGGAAGATTTTGCGATATTCGACAACGGCAAGAAACAGACAGTCGCGACGTTTGCGGTGGAGACGCACACGGCTCTAGCAGCTGGACAAGCAGCAACGGCTCCCCCCGTATCGCCTACGACTGGACAGACGGAAGACACTCCGCCGGCGCCACTTGCCGCGAATAGCCCCGCACAGCCGCGACCCAGGTATGTTGCGCTCTACTTTGACGACGTGCACACGAAGTGGGGCGACATGAAACATGTGCAGCAAGCTGCGGAGAACTTCGTGCGCCACGGGCTTGGCCAAAACGACCGGATCGGCCTGTTCACCGCACTCTCCTCCGAGACCGTGGATTTGACTGTGGATCCATCGAGGGTGCTCGATGCGGTGGCCAAGCTCCAATCCCATGCGCGCGTGTTTGAAGGCTCCGGCTGCCCCAGGATTACCGCTCACGACGCGTACATGATCGCAAACTTCGGCAACAGCAGCGAGGAGTACCGGACGGTGCTGGCCGCGGCGGAGCAATGCAATTGTGCCGATCAGGCTAATTTCGACATGAGTTGTTATAAGCTTCAAGCAACGCTTATCGTTACGCAAGCTCGGCAAATCTGGGAGCCGATGCGCCAGCTCTCGTTAAACACACTGGAGTCGATTCAAGGAGTGGTGAATTACCTGGCAAGCAAGCCGGGCGAGCACGTGCTGGTGCTGGCTTCGTCGGGATTTCTGACGGGCACGCTGGATCGCGAAGTGGACGCCGTGGTGGATAACGCTTTGCGAGCGGGGATTGTCATCAACGCGCTCGATGCCAAGGGTCTCTACACCGAGGACCCCGCGCATGGCCGGATACAGAACGAACTGTCAGGCGGAGCAGCGAACGACGCGCTCAAACACGAAACGGAAAGCTTCGCATCGGATTTGATGAGCGCTAACGCGGTCAAGTGGCGTGGCGAGGGCGAAGATGCCGGGCTGAAGCCCGGCGCTACGTTCAAATCTTAAGAGCCCCTCAGAACCACAGCCGAACTGCGCTACCAGGATTTGGAGATGGCGGTGATGATGCGGGCTAGGGAGTCGACGTCGCGCGTGTCGATTACTTCGGCGGGCGAGTGCGAATAACGGAGCGGCCAGCCGAGGGCGATGTCGACGGAGCCGTAGCGGAGGAACGTGGAGCCGTCGTTGCCGCCGCCGGTGACGCCGTATTGCACGGGAATTTGGTTGGCGCGCGCGAGCTTGATCACTTTTTCGACGAGGTCGGGGCGCACGATGTTGGAATTGTCGACGGCGCGAATGACGAAGCCCTTGCCAATTGGCGCGTCGGCGAAGCGCTTCGATTCGAGAGGCGAATCGGAGCTGACGAAGGTGTCGACGGCGAAAACGTAGTCGGGATGATTTTCGACGCCGAGGCGCTTCGCGGTGGCGGCGGCGCCGTCGAGGCCGATTTCTTCGGCGGTGGAGAAAACGAAAGTGACGTTGCGGTCCTTGAGCGGGCCGCCGAGCGCCCAGGCGGCGGAAATCAGCGCGGTGTCGCCAACGCGGTCGTCGAAGCTGCGTCCGTTGGCGCGTGTGCCGAGAAGCGGGCGATAGGCTTTGGGGATGGTGATTGTGTCGCCGACTTTGATGCCGAGGTGATCGACTTCGTCGGGAGTGCGCGCGCCGACGTCGACGCGAATAGCGGCGGCTGCGTCGCGTCCGCGAGGCCATTCGAATTTCTGCTCGTCCCAGCCGTTGGGAAGTTCCATGATGGCGTCGTGATCGCCGGTGGCCGAGTGGACGAGCGCGGGATGGCCGAGGAAGAAGCTGAGCTCGCCACCGCCGTCGGAGGTGACTTCGAGGCGGCCGTCCTTGGAGATGGATTTCACTTCGTAGCCGATTTCGTCCATGTGGGCGACGATGAGGATGCTGGGAGTGCGCGCGCCGACGGGCGCGGTGCCAACGCGGAGTACCAGGTTGCCGGCGTCGTCGGTCTCGGGCTTGGCCCAGGGGGGCAGTAGCCGCGCGACGGCTTCTCGCATCGGGCCTTCATGGTTGCTGACCGAGTAGCTCTCGACCAGGTCCCGAAGAACTTCTGCGTTCTTGGGGGCGCCGACGCTGCGAGGAAGCGTGGCGTCCTGCCAAAGGGGACGCATCCGCGTGATATTGCGGTGCACAGTATCCGTGTACGCCTCGAGGAGATTCAGAAGGTGCTCGATATCTGCCACATCAATCAGTTCGGCGGGCGTATCCGGCCAGCTCGTGGCGATGCCGATGTGCGCCCACTTCGCGGGGAATGTAGGTGTGGCGAGATAGGTGGGCGGGACGATGCCGGAGGAATAGTCGGTGGCGAAGGGAATCTTATTTGCGTCGGCGAGTTGCTTCAGGTCGGCGGCGAGGCCTTCGAGCTGGCCGTCGGTCTGCGCGAGGCCGATCAGGACGCCGCTGCCGGGTTCGCGGCGCGGGGCGCGATGGACGTTTTCGGCGCCTTGAACGGGTCCGCCGGGAAGCAAGCGGCCGACGTAGAGCATTTCGTCGAATTGATTCGTGGTGAGGATGCGCTGGAGGCCGCGCGCGCCGGTCCATTGCTGAACGACGAATGCGACGGTGAGCGTGCCTTTGAGTTTGGCGGGATCGAGCTCGCGCAGCAGCTCGACGAGGGCGGCAGCGCCAAAGCGGTCGCCAATCGAAGCGCCCGCCATTTTCTGGCTGGCGAGATCGAACAGGCGACGGTTGATGGCGATGGGGCTGAGATTGTCGACGCCGGCTTTGCGTGCTTCGGCGGCGGACGTGGCGCCGATGTCGACGTAAAGGTTTTCGAGGTCGGTGAGGCGCGGCGGATTCTGACGGCCGGGTTGGAGATGGACCGAGAGGCCGGCGACGACGCCGTCGATCCATTTGCCGGTGGTGGTTTCCACCTTTACGGGCTGCGCGCCGTAGAGTTCGTTGAAAATCGGCGGAAGGCCGTTTTGCGGAAGGCGCTGGACGCGGAGATAGCCGTCGTCGGTGATGCCGCTCGTGACGAAGCCGGGCTCGTCGATCGGCGTGACTATCAGGCGATGCGGCGAGCCGCTGCCAATGGTGACGATGACGTCGCCGAGATTGTCCACCGTGGGATGGAGGCTCGCAATTCCCGCGCGAATCTTGTCTGCGAGCTGGCTTTCGTAGCCGCTGACGGCAGGCGTGGCGACAAATTCCTTGAGGTCGTCTTCCAGAGAACCGCCCGTCGCGGGCCTTGTTGCTTGGGCGGCAGCGAACGGGGGTATTGCGAAAATGGAAAAGAGAAATGGGAAAAGGGCAAGACGGCGGCGGTTCATTGGCGTGCCTCGCTGGAATCAGAAGCGGCGAATGTACCGCAGCTCAGCGAGGGGTGCAATTTGAAATGGCGGCTGGAAGCAACTGGGAATCGGAGCTTCAGTTTGCGGAAGAGTGAAGTCCTGGGCTGCGGCTGAAGCCACAGCTTATCCCAGGGGCTAAATGTGAAGTTTCAATAGGTTGTTGTCCATTCGGTCGAGAACTGGGAAGCTGAGTTTGCGAAAACAAGCAGTAACCCAGGAGACCGAATGGACTACCACCATCATGCCCGGCTCACCGTTTACAGTCGAGAGCAACTCGCTAGGAAAGTCTTGGCAGGGGAATTGAGATTGAAGGAGGCCGCGGCCTCCTTCAATCTCAGCCGGCAGTCCGTTGCCAAGTGGGTACGGCGATTCCGCGAAGGCGGGTCGGCCGCCCTGCGAGACTTGTCCTCGCGTCCGCATCGCTCTCCTCGCACCACTTCCGCCGAACTGGCTTCCCGCGTGGAGGTGCTGCGCCGCGAGCGCTGGACCGGCGTGCGCATCGCTCAGGCCACGGGCCTGAGCCGCGCCACTATCAGCCGGATTCTGACCCGCCTGCAGATGAACACCGCTCGCTCCCTGGAGCCGGTCGTTCCCATCATTCGCTACGAACATCCCGCTCCCGGCGATCTGCTGCACATCGACATCAAAAAGCTGGCCCGCATTGCCAAACCCGGCCATCGCATCACCGGAAATCCTCAGGACGAGACACGCGGCGCGGGCTGGGAATTTCTCTATGTCGCCGTCGACGACCACTCTCGCATCGCCTTCACCGCTATGCTGCCGGACGAAACCGCCGCTTCCTCCTGCAATTTCCTCCGTCAGGCCGTGGCCTACTTCGCCCGCCTCGGCATCACTGCGCGCCGCGTCATGACTGATAACGGCCCCTGCTTTTACGCCAACCTCTTCGCTCACACCTGCCGCGATCTCCAGCTTAAACACATTCGCACTCGTATCTACACTCCGCGCACCAACGGCAAGGCGGAACGCTTCATCCAGACCGCCATCCGCGAATGGGCCTACGCTCGCCTCTATCAAAACTCCGCTGAACGTCTTTCCTGTCTGGCGCCTTGGACTCATCTCTACAACTGGCACCGCCCTCACGCCGGCATCGGCCAAAAACCACCCATCTCCCGTTCCGCCCTCGATGTCAACAACCTCTTGAGACACCACAGCTAAAGCCCGTTTTTTTTTGAGGCGCACCTTTCGCATGGCCTTAAAAGGCCATGCTCCCCGGACTGAAGGTCCGGGGCTGACACAAAACCGAGGTGCTGCACAGACTCAGTGCAATCTTGGGTAACTGCCCAGCGGCTGGTATTCCTTAAAAAGAAAACCCGCCGGGTGAGAGCGCCGGCGGGTTTCGGTGCGAACGGGCTGAACCGGAGCCTAGTGAGAGTGGCGCCAGTTCCAGTATTCTTTTTTCTCGTCGTCGTTTCGCTTGGCGAAGTCTACGTGGTTGCGATGCGTCTCCACTTCCCACCGCTGGTAATATCCGACTTCGGTGTTGTCCCAGTAATGATAATCGTGGTGGTCGGCATCGTAATATTGGACTCGTGCCGCACAGCCTGAAAAAACCACCGGAGAAACCAGCGTTGCGGCTAGCAACAATGACGTGAGGTATCGGCGCATTTCGAACTTCCTCCTTTGCCTGACACTGAAAGCATAGCGGTGCGGGTGATCGGCGCACCATACGGGATTGTCCTAACTCACTTGAGTAAAACCCCTTAGGCCGCAAAAAGTAGCGCCGCTTTATGCGCCTCACGGGCCCCCTATGCAAGACGTTTTAAGAAAAGAGCCGGCGAGACGCCGGCGCTACTAGAAACGGCGCCCGCGGGCGGCTGTTGGAGTATGGAAATCGTTGATTGGGCTTGTGTACAAGGGCCGCTCGCGTTTTAATACGTCGCATCAGGCCAGCCCGGCGTTCATGGAGGGGCACGATGAACAGTTCTGGGCCCGAACAAGAAGGCACGATCACTTCGCGGTTGCAAGCCGCTACCGCCGAACTGCAGGAGCTCGAGGAACTCGTCAAGTCAGGCGAGCTGGATTCGCGCGTGCTGAACGAGTTTCGAAACTCGGTGGATCACATTCGAGGGACGGCGTGGGCGGTGCAGCAATGGGTAGGACTGAAAGAGTCCGGCGATCCCTATGCGGTGCTGCCGAAACTGTCGGCGGAGCGCGTGCGGCGCGCGACGCAACTCACCAACGATTTGGTGCTGGATCTGCAGTCGGGTGACGTCGCGATCGAAACGGAAGGAATCGCTGCGCTGTTTAGCGCGATCGACGATTTGCATCGGCGGCTGGCGCTATTGCTGAATCGGCAGGCGTAGGCCGACTTGAGAACTAGGGTTGAGCGACAAGGCCGTTGAAACCTTGGAAACCACAGATGAAGCAAAAGGCGCTGGGGCTGACTGTCACGCACTCAATCGTCCCTCCGAGACTCGTTCTTGTTTTGTGGCTTGGTTCCCCGGCATTCCGCTTCGCTGCATGCCGGGCTAAGTACAATCGCCGCTCCGCGGCTCTGAACCGAAGTTACGGCACGGCTAAAGCCGTGCCCTGACGAAAAACGGGGTTCTCATTTTTGTGGGGATTCTTCGGACTAAACTCCGGGGCTGACGCAAACCGAGCTCTGAGGCCGCGAGTCCGGGGCTGATACAAAACCAAGTTGCCGCTCAGACTCTCAGGCCCTGCGCAAATTTCCCAGGGCTAAAGCCCGTAACATGCTAGCGAACTTTTCCCCGGGCCTGAAGGCCCGGGCTTCCACCCTGAAACCCGAGTCGGGGCTCCCACCCGAAATCAAAGGCCAAGAGCTGCAGGGACGCGACGCGTTCAAATTGAGCTGTTCGAGCTGTGCATCGACGACTTCTGGTGCATGGACCTGTGCTCGAGGAAGTAGCCATGAACGCAGAGGCCGAGGCCGCTCAGGAACAACAGCGGCGACAGGTAAATCGTGAGTATCGGATCCAGGGGAAAAGGAAGCATCAGAGTGCTATAACCGCCCCCGAAGTAGCCAAGGACCGCGGCCAGAAGCATGGCGAGCAAGCCGCGTCGAACCTGGGCGCCGCCGCCGTCGCCGCTGGACTCTTTCGCGTTCGCGACTTTCTTTAATTCCGGAAGGGTCTCACGGCAGAAGACGCACTGCGTGAGGCGATCCGAAACATGCTTGCCACAAAATGGACATTCCCGCCTAGCCATACAAGCTCCTCAGTCTTTCTGCGATTGAATGTGCAAGTGGAACACCACTGTGAAGCCGTTTAGTATGAATGAGATAGGGGACGTTGAGGCGAACCGGTACTGCAATGTTGTGTAGAAACGTAACATTCACGTTCGCTAGGCTCCGACAGTAGATCCTCGGTCAAGCGGCGTCCAAAAGCGAAAAGCAGATCCCTCACCCCGCACAAACCGCGGGGATTCGGGATGACAAAGTGGTGAGGAACGGCATGTGGAATTGGGAAGCCAAGAGAGCCAAAACGCTTTGTAAACGCCCCAAGAACGGCTTTCGGGGGGCGGAATGAAATTCCGGGCGATTCGAGGGCGTATGTTAGGATGTGGGCACAATCACTCCGATGGCTGGCAAAACGACAATGAACTTCGGCGAGGCGGTGCGCATCGCGACGGGAAGCCTGTGGGCGCACAAGCTGCGGAGCGTGCTGACGCTACTGGGGGTGGTGATTGGCGTGATGTCGGTGATCGCGGTGGTGAGCATCGTCAACGGGCTGAACCGCTATGTGGCCGAGAAGGTTTTCAATCTGGGCGCGGATGTGTTTCTGGTGAGCCGCGGGCCCATCATCGTGACGAACATCGACGACTATCAGGAAACGCAGAAGCGGCGGAAGCTTCGTCTGGACGACTACGAGTGGGTGCGCGACAACTGCCGAAGCTGCGCAGCGGTGGGCGCGTCGGTGGACAAGCAAGGCGTGCAGGTGAAGTACGGCACCGACTACATCGAGAACGTTCACGTTCTCGGCTGGACGGCTGAGATGCCGCGGCTTTATGACCTGGATCTGGTGGAAGGCCGGCACGTGAGCGAGGCGGACGTCTCACACGCGACGCCGGTGTGCGCGATCGGACACGATGTTGCCGACAAGCTTCTTGTGGGAACAGATCCGATCGGCAAGGAACTGCGCGTCGACACGATCGACTGCGAGGTAATCGGGGTAGGGAAGAAACTCGGCAGCGTGATGGGAATGTCGCGGGACGCGTGGCTGCTGCTTCCTATCACGACGTTTCAGAAGGCTTACAGCAGCGACGACTCGATCCGCATCTGGGCGAAATCCGTGAAGGGCGCCAGCGGAATCGATGAAACCATGGATGAGGTGCGGCTGATTCTGCGAGGGAAGAGGCACGTCGCGTATCGCGATGCGGACGATTTCGCGATCGAGACGAACGGATCGTTCCTGTCGCTGTGGAGCAGTATCAGCGGCGCGTTCTTTGGCGTGACGATCGTAATCGCGTCGATTTCGCTGATCGTGGGCGGAATCGTGATCATGAACATCATGCTGGTGAGCGTAACGGAGCGGACGCGCGAAATCGGACTGCGGAAATCGCTGGGAGCGCGGCGTTCCGATATCCAGCTACAGTTTCTGATCGAGTCGGCAACGATCGCGGCGATCGGCGGCGTGTGGGGCGTGATCCTGGGAATCCTGCTGGCGAAATTCGTCACGCTCACCACTTCGCTGCCGAGCTCCGTCCAGCTTTGGTCGGTGGTGATGGGCCTGCTCGTGGCGACGAGCGTGGGGTTGTTCTTCGGCGTGTACCCGGCTTCGAAGGCGGCGCGGATGGATCCTGTGGAGGCATTGCGGTCGGAGTAATGCCGCCGGGCAGAGAGAGGCATCGTGTACGAGCATCGCGCATTCGGTGAACTGAAAGAGGCGATCGGGCTGGCGCTCGACGCGCTGCGGCGGAATCCGCTGCGCTCGTGCCTGACGATTCTGGGAATCGTGATCGGGGTGAGCACGGTGATCGCGATCAGCGCGGTGGTGAACGGGCTGGACTCGAATGTGATCGGCTCCGTCGAAGCGATGGGCTCGAACATCATCATCTGTTACAAATTTTCATGGACCACGATGGGACGCTTGCCCGCCGAAATCCTGCAGCGCAAAGAACTGAAAGCCGAGTGGGCGGACGGCATGGCGCAGTTGCCGCACGTGTTGGCGGCGGCGCCGTCCGCGCGAATCTTCCATCCGGAGCTGGGGGCGGGAAGCAGCGACGTGCGGCGCGGCGACAAGCGGATGAAGAACGTAATCCTGCAGGGCAATACGCCCGACATAGCGAAGATTCAGGATTTCGGACTCGAGCGCGGCCGCTTCTTCAATCAGATCGATCAGGAGCACCGGTCGCCGGTGGTCGTGCTCGGTCACGATACGGCCGAAACGCTGTTCCCGGGGGACGAGGATCCCATCGGGCAGGAAGTGCTTCTCGAGGGACGCGTATTCACCGTGGTAGGCGTCATGGAGAAGCAGAAACAGGCCTTCGGCAACGGGAAAAATCCGGAAGACAACATCGCGGTGCTTCCGCTTGCGACCATGCTGAAGCTGCATCCTGAATTCAAGGATTACGTTCTGTTCGTGAAGGCGACCGATGCGCAATACGTGCCCATCGTGGTGGACGAAGTGCGCGAATACCTGCGACGGATGCGGCGGCTGGCGTCCGACAAGCCCGACGATTTCGCGATTTTCACGCCGGACGCGTTCATCGATTTGTGGAAGCAAATTTCGGGTGGAATTTTCGTGGTCATGTTCGCGGTGGGGTCGGTGGCGCTGCTGGTGGGCGGGATCGGCGTGATGAACATCATGCTGGTGAGCGTGACAGAACGGACGCGGGAGATTGGCGTTCGCAAGGCGCTGGGAGCGCGGCGCGTAAATATCCTGACGCAGTTTCTGCTGGAGGCGGTGACGCTGGCGGGAATCGGCGGCGTGATTGGAGTGGTTTTGGGGTCGGCGCTGGGACTGTCGGTGCGGCTGGTATTTTCGGGTCTGCCGACGTCGATTTCGCTTTTCTGGGTGATGGCGGGACTTAGTATCGCCGGCATGATCGGAATCTTTTTCGGAGTGTATCCGGCGTGGAAAGCTTCCAAAATGAATCCGGTGGAGGCGTTACGCTACGAATAGGGTGAGGGCGAGGGGTGAGGGCGAGGGAAAACGAAAACCACCTTTCCCCGATACGCTACCGGTCCAATTTCCTGAGACTCTGCACGAGGCCCGAGATCATTCGCCCCACTTCATCGGTCGCGCTGAGCACTGACTGAATATCACGCGCGGCGCGATCAGGAAGTGGGTTTCCAGTTCAAGGAGGGAGACGGAAAACGAAACCCGCCTCTCGCCTATACGCTACCGATCTAATTTCCTGAGACTTTGGACGAGACCGGAAATCATGCGCCCTATTTCGTCAGTCGCGTCGAGCAAAGGTCGGATGTCTCGCTCTCCCACGTACGAGAGCCGTTGCGCGATCAGGAAGTAAGTTTCGAGTTCAAGGACTGAGCCACGGGCGATTGAGAGATGGTGAATGTAATCGCCCGTGTGCCTTCTTCCATGGCCCTCGGCGATGTTTGCGGGGATTGAGACTGCGGCACGCTGAATCTGAGCGATCAGACCGTAGATTTCTTGATGGGGGATCTTCTTTGCGATTTCGTAGCTCGCGACTACGAGGTCCATCGATTTCTGCCAAACGATTAGATCGCGGTAACTCTTGATCTCGCTCGGCATTTCCTTACTCCTCATGCCCGCCGCCCCGTCAGTTTGTCTCGGGGCACTTTCTCGCCCCTCGCCCCGCACCCCTCGCCCTTAACCCTCGCCCTCACTCTTCACGAGCTTCTCCAGCGAATCCTCGAATGGCGCTCGGGCCAAACCACGTTCGGTGATGATGGCCGCGATGTAGCGGGCCGGGGTGACGTCGAAAGCGGGGTGGGCGGCGGGGACGTCGGGCGAGATGCGGATGCCGGCAAGATGAGTGACTTCGCCGGCGGAACGCTCCTCGATGGGAATGTGGTCGCCTGAGGGAATCGAAAGATCGAGAGTGGAGATAGGAGCGGCAACGTAAAACGGGACGTTATTTTCGCGCGCGAGCACGGCCATTCCGTACGTGCCGATCTTATTCGCGGTGTCGCCGTTGCGCGCGATGCGATCGGCGCCAACAACCACCGCTCCAACGCCGCCCGTCTTCAGAAAATGGCCAACCATGTTGTCGGTGATTAGCGTGAGTGGAATACCGTCCTCGTGGAGTTCCCAAGCGGTGAGGCGCGCGCCCTGAAGATAGGGGCGCGTCTCAGGCACGAGCACTTCCACCTTGTGGCCGGCGTCCACGGCCATGCGAATCACGCCGAGAGCCGTGCCGATGCCAGCCGTCGCAAGCGCGCCTGCGTTGCACTGCGTCATCACGCGGCCAGTCTTGGGCAGAAGCTCCGCGCCGAAGCGACCAAGGCGCTTGTCGGCTTCGCGGCGCTCCTGATGCACTTTCTGCGCCTCTTTCACCAGGCCGGCTTTGATGGTGGCGATTCCGGGGAGTCCACCACCACTGATTGCGGCGGCGGCGGCGAGTTCGTCGAAGCGCCGCTTGAAGCGATCGATGGCCCAGAAGAGGTCCATGGCCGTTGGACGAGTTTGCGCGAGCGTGTCGCAAATAAAAGCGAATTCGGCGCGCAGCTCGTCGAGCGACTTCGCGCGAGATTTTTCGACGCCGATGGCGACCCCCATCGAAGCTGCCACTCCAATGGCCGGCGCACCGCGAATCACCATGTCTTTGATGGCCTTGGCGACGTCGCGGTAGTCGGTGTAGTTGTGGTAGACCACTTCGCCGGGCAGGCGGCGCTGGTCGAGCATCACTATGCCGTCGGGCGTCCATCGAATTGGTTCGACTGTGTGCAATCGCGTTTTCCCTGCGTGAAGCCCTTCGTGGCGCGAAAATCTGGACACGCCCGACAACCATTCTACCTGATTCGGCGAAGCGCGGATGCGAGCGGCGGAGGTCTGGCCCGAGCAGCGAGTGCCGTTTCGTGTTCAAATGGCCAAATCATGGAGCGGGTGTATCTATCGCTGGGATCGAACATGGGGGATCGCGCCGCGAATATTGCGCGCGCGATTGCGGCGCTCGGCGAGTGCGGGATCCGCGTGACGCGCGAATCATCGCTGTACGAAACCGAGCCCGTTGAATTTCGCGAGCAGGATTGGTTTTTGAATTCGGTGATCGAGGGCGAAACTGAGTTGGAGCCTGAGAAACTGATGAAAGAGCTGCTCGCGATCGAGCGCTCACTCGGACGGCAGCGGCGCGTGCCGAAAGGCCCGCGTTTGATCGATATCGATGTTCTGTTCTATGGAAACGAGGTGGTCCGCGAGCCTGACATCGAGATTCCGCACCCGCGGCTGAGCGAGCGCAGATTCGTCCTCGTACCGTTTGCCGAAATCACGGCGGGCGCGAGGCATCCCGTCCTCGGGAAGACGATTGCGGAACTCCTGGCGGAAACGCCGGACCGCAGCGAAGTCCGCCGATGGAAGGCTCAACTCTAGCCACGCCAGCGCGATCGTTCGACCGCCGTTATCAATTCGTGCGAAGGACTTTGAGCCAGTGCAGCGTCATGGGCTTTGGCTCGAGTGCTTCGAGCTCGATGGCGGCTTCGCGGCCTTCCGATTGTTCGCGCCAACGATACACGCCGGGCTCAGACTCCTCGTGGATGTGGCCTCGTGCCGGGCGCAGGAAATCGCGCGCATCGTCGAGTGAAGCCTGTTCCACTCGAGCGGGCCGGGCTAGCGCCTCGACCACGTAGCTGCGCAACAGTTTCGGCCAGTAGTTCTCGAAGAGATTCGAGGACGCGAAGACGTCGCTCCACGCGACCTCGTTTCCGTAAGCTACCACCACGCCGACCACGCGCTCGCCCTTCAGACCGGCTGTGGCGCGGCGGAAGCGCCGGTCGATTTCTTCGGCGTATGTCTCGACCGAGGCCCCGACGGGCGAGGATTTGTAAATTTTGCGATAGGATTCGGTAGGCGCGCTCGAAGAGATGGTGGCGGAAACTGATCCGGCGGAAATTCGAGGAGCCGCGGAGGGAGAGGGAGCGACGTCGACCGTTGGCGCCATCGACGCTGTCGAGCCGCTGCGAACGGCCGCCCATACCTGCATTTGGTTCTGGTCGAAGGCCGCCTTTTCGCGGACGCTTGGGTGCACCATCAGTTGTGCGGCGCCGAATTTGTCGCCGCCTTCGGTCCAGCGGCCATGCTCGACGCAGAAGACGTCGAGCGGCAACGGCTCAGCGCCAATCGGGACGATGCGGTCTTTGCCGATGATGCGGTCCTGCTTGCCCCCGGAAACAACTTCGCCGGCGAGCAGCAGCAAAGGCTTCTTGCCTCGATTCACGAGAACGAGCTGGTTCACTTGCGCGCCGGTCGGCTGGGGCTGGATAACGCCGTCTCGCGACCGCCTCATGTAGCTTCCCTGCTCGGTGACAATGGCAGCGCCGGAAGCGAGGGCGTCATCGAGGGTCGCGAAGCCGCTGGTGTCGGCTTCTTCGGTCGACACGACCGGGAACACAGTGAGGTTTTCGTACGTTATCGGCTGCGCCAAGCGCCAGGCCGCGTCAATTTGCGTTTTGTCCGCAGGCGCCGGGTCGGCTGAAGCCGCGGCGCCGGGACCGCCATTCATCAAGAGCGTGCCCACTAACGGAAACGCGATACTCCAAACCAAAAGCCACAGGAATTGCCGTTGCTTGACGTCCATACGCCCTCCTCGACCGTCCGTCGCAGGCGGGGACTCCGCCTGGCCGCGCCTTTCAATCGTGAGAACGAACGGATTGGAATTTCTTGCAGGACTTGAGAGGCTGCGGAAAAAGTCAAAAACATGCCTCAGGGGTTAAAACCCCTGATGAAAAAGCGAGCTTTAATGTCGGAGCTGAAGCTCCGACCCCCTAAAAACCAACTCTTTCCGCAGGCAGTTGGGACCGGTTTTCTGGGTAGGACGTGGATTTTGGAGAATCCGCTCTGACGTTTAGCCGAGGTGCTCGCGAGCCTTCTGTTCCTTCTCCCTCTTCTTGCGCTCTTCCTCTTCCTGGCGCTCCCATTCGACCATCTCTTCCTCGGTCATTTGGTAGTCCTCGCGAGAGGCAAACATGGCTCCCCGACGGGAGTTTCGCGCCGCCCGCTGGACGCGGCCGCGCTTCTTGGCGCCGAGGAAGTCGCTCATGCTGCGAATGGGATCTTCGATCGCGCCCGCTTCGAGCAAGAGCTCGCTCACCTTTTCGAGGAAATCGTGCAGATGGTAGGGCTTAAGCAGATAGGGAAGCCCTTCGCGCTCGAGGATCGGTTGCACATCCTTGGCGGCAAGCGTCGGGACCAGAAACAATGCGCGAAGGCTCTTGGGGGGAGTAGGGGGAGTACCGTTACCCTGCCCGTTGCCGTTTGACTCGTCCGCCGGCGTCGCCGCTTGGGTCTCTGGCGATTTCTCGACAGGAGTCTGCGGTTCAGCCAATGCGAGCTCCCGCAGAATCGCGAAGACGGGACCGCGCAGGTCGGTCAAGGCCACATTGACGATCACGAGCTTCCACTCGCCAGTAGCCAGTTCCCGCAGCGCTTGCGAAGCCACCGACAGGATGCGGACGCGCCAGCCCTCGGAATCAAGGACTTGCTTCAGCGCCCGCTGGCTGGCGACGTCATCGTCGATGATCAGGATGCCGACTTCAGCCACTGCGCGTCTCCAGAAGCCCTGTTAGGTGTATCTACCCAGTATATCGGCTGGAATTGAGCGGCACGGCCGATTGCGCGCGGGATTTCCGCGAACACACCTTGGACTTTCGTACAGGCGAATGAATAGCGAAACTTTTCACTTGACATGGCGAAACAAAAGCGAATATTATTCGCAAGTGCGGCGAGGCTACCCATGGCCACTTCTCCCATACTTCGAGCGGCTCCGGCGACGATTCGTCGTCGCCGAACCACTGCGAAGCAGACCAGTCTCACCCTTTTCCCCACAGCCGCTCGCCACGGCAATTGTGAGCTACCGAACGGCGCTTCCGCGCCCCCTCCGGCACCCGACCGGAGAACGAAGCCCGCTACGGAACTGGTCGGCATTGCACGCCTCGCCGCTTCCTCCCCCTGCGCCGATGCCAAGCGCGGGACGGAGTATTTCCTACTTCCAGTCAAATCGATCCTGAACCAGTGCCATTCGGAGCGGGTGCCGTTCCGGTGGACGGTGAATCCGTATCGCGGCTGCGAGTTTGGCTGCCACTACTGCTACGCGCGGTACACGCACGAATATATGGAGATCGACGGCTCGGAGTTTGAATCGAAGATTTACGTCAAGAAGGATGCGGGCGCGGTGGCTGAGCGCGACCTTTCCACGGAGAAAATCTGGGGCGAGCACATTGCGATCGGCACCGCGACCGATCCCTACCAGCCCGCGGAGAAAGAATTCGGAACCACGCGCGCGATCCTGGAGAAAATGGCGCTGCGCGAGGGCTTGAGCCTCTCGATCACCACGAAATCGAATTTGGTGGTGCGCGATATCGACTTGCTGCAGCGGATATCGGAGCGGTCGTCGATCACGATTCATATGACGGTGACGACGGTGCGCACGCGGCTTGCGCGGATGCTGGAACCGCGCGCGCCGCGGCCGGACCTGCGGCTGGAAGCCATCCGCAAGCTTCGGGACGCAGGTATCAACGTCGGAGTGAATGCGATGCCCGTGCTGCCAGGCTTGACGGACCGCGAGGAAGATCTGGAGGCGCTGGTGCGCGCGGCCCGCGATTCGGGCGCGCAGTGGCTGGCGGCCAATGTGCTGTTTCTGATGCCATCGTCGTGGAAGCCGTTTATGGAGTTTCTGGAGGCGAAGTTTCCGAAGCTCGCGCGGCGCTACCGCGATTTCTATCAGGGCTACGGCGACGCGCCGGAGGAGTATCGCAAGCAAATCAAGGCGCTGGTCGAAGGCCTGCGCCAGAAATACGGGCTGGGATCGCGTCCGCTGCCGGGAGGGTCGCAGCGGTGGCACTCACCCCAGTTGGCGCTGGCCCTGGACCAAGGAGAATAGCGATGGCGCAAACGAGAAGAAGGCGTGCGAGGAACCGGAATACGAGGCTTGATTTGGCGCGGGTGACGCCGCGTCCCGCAGCAAGACCGGTGCGTGGGCTGAAGCTGAAGACCGTCTCGGCGCTGACTCTGGCGTTTTCGCTGCTATGCCTCGCGGCATTCGCAACGAGCCTTCCGCCACTCCCTGTGGGACGGAGCCTGGCGGCTGTAGCGAGCGAGCGCCCCGCGATTGCGAAACACCCGAAGACCGCAGCCCGACCCGCGCCTACGGCACCTGTGGGGGCACCCCCTACGGCACGATGATGCGTGAGGACTCTTTTTCCGCCGCGGGCTGAGGGAAGCGCTCACGAAGGAAGCTGAGGAAGGCGCGCGAAAGCGGCCGGCCATTCGTTTCTTGCTTCGAGACGCGCAGCAGGAAAATGAGCAGGAAAAAGACGTCGGAATCCTTCAGGGAAGGAAATCCGGCGCGATCGGTCTGCTGTTTGCGAAATTCCTGAAGGAAGCCTGCGATTTGCGCGTACAAGGCGCGAGCCACGGGCGAGTCCGGCGGCCGCTCGTAGTAGATTCCAGTGCCGAGCGTGCGATAGGTTTCAGCCAGAGCTTCGAGCGCAAGGCGCGTTGTCGCGTCGTTGAGTTCCTTGTTCTGAATCTGGAAGGCGTTGATTGTGCCGGCGAGCCCGGCGACCACGGGCCAGCGGTCGTAAACAAACTCGACCGGGAATTCGATATCGCGGTAGGGGAATTCGTCGGGCGGGATCGGTTTGCGGTGCTCAGTTTCGTATCGGTGCGCGGTGACGAGGTAAGCGCAATCGGACGGGCAATCGATGGTCACCTCGCGCTCACGCCCGCAGCAGATCGCGCAAATCTTTTCGCCCTTCGCGGGGCAAAACCGCTTCGCCGGCCGCTTCTCACAAATCGGACAAGCCATACGTGCCCTCGTTTTCTAAGGGAGGAGGAACCATACGCGACCATGACGGCGCATGCAGCATCCAATGGTTGCGGATCCAATCTCCGGCCAGGTGGCCGAGATGGAAGAAGGCCGCGCGCTCGCCGAACTCCTGAAGCAAGGTTGGAAGCCGAAGCGCACCATCATCTATTGCGCCTGGGACGGCGAGGAGCCGTTACGGCGCGAACAGGTCTCGCTGCCGATGCTGGCCCGGATCGATGCTCGTCGGGCTCGCCCTGAAGATTAGGGTCACAAGCTGACCGATGCCGCACACGACACGGAAATACTGCTACTCGTCGTCCCCAATCAAGATACAACATGGGGTTGCACGGCCGCATCTGAGAAAGGGGAACCGTATGGCAAACACTCATTCGCCATTGGTGACCGACCCCGAAACGGTCATTCTTCTGACGTTGGAAGAGGCTCACGCCGAGATACCCCTGCCGCTCTTGCTTGAGCTTTTAGGAAGAAAGGGCTTGAAGAACGACGCCGTGATTAAGGCAACGCTGTGGAGACTCATCGACCAAAAGAAAATAGAGATGACCGCAGAGCGAAAGTTGCGGCCGGCGGAGCATCGCAACGGTACGGGACACGGTCACCGAGAGTAAGCCTCAACGCACAGTACAATCGCTATCCAGTTTCAACCGAGTTCAACTCGGTCCAGCACCGACCCCAGTGATGCCCCCGTAAGTCTGCGGTGAAGTGCTATCGTTTGCCTCTCCGTAAAACTCGAGATCAAATCGGCAATGGTGCGAACAACCGAGTCTTTGTCACTGCCTGGATTCTCAATTTGCTCCCTGTACGCGACCGGAAACACATTGACGTCTTTTTGATCCGTAGCGGCATCAAGGAACGTGTCGAATAGGTCGCGGATTATTTTTCGCTGGCCAAATTGCTGGGTTGCGAGCGATGGATTCAGGATCACATAGTGCCACGTCAACTGCTTCCACATGATCACTTCCTTCTCGCGCTCGGGATCAATAGAAACTCCTCTTTGTCCAACGCCTTCGGACGGGCTTAGTTCGACGGCATTGATGTAGCGAGCGATGAGACTGGACGTGTAGGAACGCAGATCAGCCCGCTGGTCGCGCGTTGCCTGATAAGGTTCATCAATCGGAAAGTAAATTATTAGGTCCTCGAATACCTTTTCGAGGCTGCGGTCGCTGTACCCAAGTGTGAAACCGGACTTGTCAGGTCTGTCAAAGACCTCGTTCAGGAATCGTTTTCGCTCGGATTCATCCTTCACCGACGCGAGGCGGTCAAGGGGAATCAACCCGGCACGATAAAAATCCGTGGCGTCATGAACAGCGTAAGTGACGTCATCCGCCCAATCCATCAGTCTAGCCTCAGCACTCTTATCGACGTTACCGGGCTCTGCCAGTTCTCTTGCCCAATCGAGTTCTCTCTTCTCGGTTTGATAGGCACCCCATTTAAGCTGGTGGCTTCCGCCGGTGCCTCGCAGCCACGGATATTTCAAGGTTGCGTTCAGCGTTGCTCGCGTGAGGTTCAATCCTGCCTTATCACTGGACTGCAAGGCTAACTTCGTGATGATTCGGAAAGACTGGGCGTTCCCCTCGAAGCCACTCATCACCTTTGAGTGGGTGACAAGCTGGTTTAGCTCCTGTTCGGCGACGTGTCCAAAAGGAGGATGGCCAAGATCATGTGCCAAACCGGCGGATTCGACCACATCAGGGTCCACGCCGCCGACAGCCTCGGCGCCGACTGGATTCTCGCGTATGAGTTTCTCCGCGAGCCTGCGACCGAACTGTGCAACTTCAAGTGAATGGGTCAGGCGGTTGTGAAATACATGGCCTTCATCCGCAGCCACAACCTGTGTCACGCCCGCCAGTCTTCTAAATGCGGATGTGTAGAGGATCCGATCCCGGTCGCGCTGTCCTGCTGTGCGGCTGTCTGAGGGTTTATCGGGATGAAGACGGTCAGCTCGGTTGGCTTTCAACGGATGCGCCAAGGAATTGCTCCTGTGAGCAAGAACTAAGCCGGCGCGTCGTTGGAGTTGAGCTTGGGCGTAAGGCGAAGCTTCCTCTCGGAGGTCATCTCTACAACGCGCCGATCCACGAGTTGCCAGATCGCACTCTTTATCGCCGGCTCTTCCACGCCATGGGGGTCCACTTGATCAAGCACCTCAGGGAGTGATAAATCGGTCTGTGCTCTTTCCAGAAGCTGCAGAATCGCAGCCTCGGGAGTGAGCTTCTGCGCCGCACCGTAATGCATGTTATATGCTCCGATACCCTATGGTGAGTTAATTGCTTGGGTGGCGAATATCACATAGCCGTTATGACATTGTCCAGCGTTCGTTTCCGAGATAGACGTCGCCCATCAAGCTTGCCGAGATTTCGCGAAATACGTTTCACAAAATCCGATATGATTCCCACTCCTCAAGAACCGTTGGCATGCGCTTTCAGGAGGCTTTGGTAGCTTCTTGGGGGACGCGGGCTTTTTCTAGGGCGGCGATATTTTGGAGGATGGTTTCGACGACGTACTCGTCGCCAAATTTCGAGTTGATCATCAAGTTGTAAAGCGGGCGGTAGGGCCACTCCTTGCCAAAATAGTGGCGGATGAACGACGCGCGCTCCCCATCGACTTCCTGGACAAGCTGGCGGGCTTCCTTTTCCGACTGGCCGATGGATTTGAGCCTGCGGATCTTTTCTTCGACCGACGCATAGATGAAAACGTGAAAAGCATCGGGCCGGTTCCGCAAGATGTACGGCGCGCCGCGTCCGACGATCACGCAGTTGCCCTTGGAGGCCGCCTCCTCAATCACCTTGTGCAGCAACTTCACCATCGTGTCGGCGTTGAAATGCAGCGTTTCCGTTCCTGGAAGCGTGCGTTCGTAGCTGCCGCGCGCGTACACGCGAAACAGGCGTGAGAGCAAGGGATCGACGCGCTCATCGCAGCGGCACGCGGCTTCGTGAGTGACTTTGGCGACGCGCGCGATTTCGGCGGTAAGCTCGCCATCCCAGAGCTTCCAGCCAAGCTGCCTGGCGAGGCGTTCGGCAATCACAGCGCCGCCGCTACCGTATTCCCGCTCGACGTTGATAATCCGAATCTGTTCCACGGCGTTCCTGGGGTTTCAGGGCGCACTCACGGACCCTGAACCTAACAGGGTCAGTGTACTGCGATCGGGCCGCCGGGTTTCACTTTTTTCATGAGGAAAATGAACGGAATCATGGCCACCACGGCAACGCCCACGAGCCAGAAGTCGTCGACATAGGCAAGCATGGTGGCTTGCTGCGTGAGCATGTTCGAGAGCAGCGCGTAAGCCTGCTGCGACGCTTCGTAAGCGCTGGAGCCGCGCGCCACCAACATGTGAGTTGCGGCGCTGAGCATAGCTTGCATTTTCGCGCTGCCGGGATGGACGTGGTCGGAGAGGTTGGCCAGATGGAATTGCGTGCGGCGCGAAAGCATGGTGGTGACGACGGAAATTCCCACGCTGCCGCCGACGTTGCGCGAGAGATTGATCAGGCCCGAAGCGGCATTGTTTTTCTCTTTCGGCAGGAACGCGTAAGCGGCGGTGTTAATCGGAACGAAGAGGAAAGCAAGTCCCAGGGCCTGGACGAGCCGGGCCCCTGCGGCGTGGCGGAAGTCAATCGACAGATTGAAATGGGTCATGTAGAAAAGCGCGACAGCAAGCAGCGTGAACCCCACAAGCAAGAGCCTGCGAGCGTCGTACCTGCCCAGCAAGAATCCCACGAGGGGCATGACCAAAATAATCGCGAATCCTCCGGGCATCAGCGCGAGGCCCGCTTCCCGCGCCGTATAGCCCATCATCGTCTGCAAAAACAGCGGGATCAGCACGGTGCTCGACATCAGCGCGAAACCTACCATGAACATCAGCAGATTGCCGATGGCGAAGGAGCGGTCTTTGAAAAGATGCAGATCGATGATCGGATGATTGTGCTTCCATTCCCAAACGACCACCGCGATCAAAGCTGAGATGGAAATGATCGTCGTGATCAGAATGAAGTGGGAGCCGAACCAGTCGTCGCGCTCGCCCTTATCAAGAACCACCTGCAACGCGCCCAGGCCGAGAGCGAGCAGGCCCAGACCGATGTAGTCGATGCGGAAAGTCTTGCGATTTTCGCGGCGCATGTACGGCGGGTCAGTGATCAGCCGGTTGGTGAGCAGGAGAGAGATGATTCCTACGGGGATATTGATGAAGAAAATCCAGCGCCAACTGAAACTGTCGGTAATCCAGCCGCCAAGCGTGGGCCCGATGGCGGGCGCGAGCACCACCGCCATGCCGTACACGGCGAACGCCATGCCGCGCTGCCGCGGCGGAAATGTGTCGGCCAGAATCGCCTGCTCGCTCGGCTGCAGTCCGCCACCGCCTGCACCCTGCAGCACGCGGAAAATGATCAGCATGGTGAGATTCGGCGCGAGTCCGCAGAGGCACGAGCTGATGGTGAAAATAGCGACGCACGACATGTAAAAGCGCTTGCGTCCGATTAGCGACGAGAACCAGCCGCTCATCGGGAGAACGATGGCGTTCGATACGAGGTAAGAGGTCAGCACCCACGTGCTCTCGTCGGTGCTTGCCGACAGGCTGCCGGCGATGTGCGGCAGGGCGACGTTGGCGACGCTGGTGTCGAGCACTTCCATGAACGTTGCGAGCGTCACGGTGAGCGCGATGATCCAGGGATTAATCGCCGGCGGCGTAAACGCCGCGCCAGTTGGCGCCGCGGTAGGCGGCATCGTGGAGTCGCCTGGGCGCACGAGTAGCGGCTGCGAATTGGAGTTCACAGAATCCATGCTATTTCAGCGTTATTTCACGAAGACTTTGGGTTCGACGGACATCCCGAGCCGCAAGTACTGGTCGTTGTTTTCTCCCTGCTCGAGGACAATTTTTACAGGGACGCGCTGCACCACTTTCACGTAGTTGCCCGTGGCATTTTCCGGCGGAAGCAAACTCAGCTTCGCGCCGCTCGTGCCGGCAATGCTGTCGACGTGTCCCTTGTAGGTGCGTCCGTTAGCGTCGACTTTAATTTCCGCCTTTTGCCCCGGGCGCATGTATTTGAGCTGCGTCTCCTTGAAATTTGCGGTGACCCAGACATCGTTGAGGGGCACGATCGAAAATAGCTGCTGCCCCGGCTGCACGTTCATCCCGACTTCCGCGTTCTTCATGACAACGCCGTCGACCGGGGCGAATATCTTGGTGTAGCCGAGGTTCAATTGCGCCTGCTCGAGGGCCGCCTGCTTTTGCATGACCTGAGCTTCGGCGGAGCGAGCGCGCGCGCGCGAGGAAGCCACCTGCTGGGGTCCGGTTTGCGAGGACCGTACGCCGGCCTCCGCCTGCGCGACTTTGGCTTTGGCCTGGCTCACCTGATGCTCCGCAGCGGACGCAGACGCTTGCGCTGCGTCCACCGCGCCCGCGTTTGACTTGGCCGCGGCCACGGCTTGGTCGTACTCTTGCCGCGAGATCTCCTGTTTGTCGACAAGTTCCTTGTACCTGGCAAGATCGCTCTGCGCCTTCACGTTGTTCGCCTGGGCCTGCGTCAGCTGCGCCTGAGCAGCATCGTATTGCTGCTGAGCGGCTGAAACGCCGGCGTGCGCGCTCATCAAGTCTGCTTGCGACGACGAAAGCTCGCTGCTGGTGTTGACATTCGTGATCGGCACGGTGATGTTCAGCGACTGCGCGTTGGCAATCGCGTCGTCCAAATCGGCTTGGGCCTTGGCGACCGCAACCTCGTAGTCCTTCGGGTCGATTTCGGCGAGAACGGTCCCGGCCTTCACGGCCTGGTTGTCGTCCACGTTGACCTTCGAGACGTAGCCGGAAATCCGCGCGCTGAGCGGCATCAGGTGACCGTCCACTTCCGCGTCGTCCGTGGATTCATAGCTCGCAAAATATCGGAACGCGAAAATGCCGCCGATCACGAGAACGATAATCGCTCCGATCAGGAGCATGCGCGCGCGAGGATTCGAACGCAGAAGGTTTCTGGAGCCCGCGCGCGGCGGAGGAGGTGAGGCCGAATGCGTCTCCGTGGCAGAGGGCTGCTCGGCTGGAGGATTGGGAGCGACTTGCGTATCCGTTGTGGGAGCCATGGCTCAGTGTCCTTTGAAGTATTGCTTCACGCCTTCTTCGGCGACGCCCAAGGCGCGGGCGAGAGAAATTTTGGCGTAGTTGAAATTATAGAGACTCGAAATGTACTGCTCGTTCGCGCTCGCCACCTGCTCCTCGGCCTGGACCACTTCGACGGTGTCGGTGACTCCCGCCGCAAAGCGATCGCGGGATTGGGTGAGCGTCTGTCCGGCCAGGTCAATATTGCTTTTTGCGACTTCCACTTGCTGCGCGGAAGACTGAAGGTTGAGAAGAGCGATGCGCACGTCAGCGTCAATTTGGCCCCGCAGATTCTCGAGGCGCTCGCGGCTCTGGTCGAGCTGAGCCTGAGCCTGGAGGACGTCGGCGTGGACGCTGCCGCCCTGGAAGATGGGTATGGTGAGCGTGGCGCGAACGTCCATCACGCCGTGGGAGGAATCAGGATGCTGCCCCGCTACGCCGTAGTCCGCGTTGAAGTTGAGCGACGGATAATATCCAGCAGTGGCAGCCTTGCGAGCGTATTCAGCAGCGCGAAGGTCCGCTTGGGCGGCCTGGAAATCGGAACGGGAATCGTAGGCGCGCTTCTCGGCCTCCTCCACCGTGATTCCCTCGAAAGGCTGGTACGGAGATTTGTCGGTCAATTCGAATTCCTGGCCTGCCGCGAGCCCAATCACGCGGGCGAGCGTGAGTTTCTGAATCGCGAAGTCGTTCCTTGCTTGAATCAATTGCTGCTGGCGCGTTTGAAGTTCTACTTGGTTGCGCAGCGCGTCAATCGCAGGTGACGTACCGGCCTGCACTTGATCGCTGGCCTGCTTGAAGAGGGCCTGCGCCGTGTTCACCTGCGCCTGGGAGGTCTCGATGCGCGCTGCGTCCGCGATCGCGAGGAGGTAGTTGTAGCCGACAGCGAGAACCACCAAGTCGCGCGCGTCCTTGTACGTATGTTCGCTCGATTTCAGACGCTCGGTGGCGGAGTGCGTATTCTGGATGGACTTCCAGTCGAACAACGTTTGGGTGAGATTCGCACGCGCATCGAAGTACGAAAACGGGCCGACGATGCTGGGGATACTAAACCCGGGAGCACTGAAGCTGAACCCGAACTCCTTCAAGTCAATCTGCGAAACATCGATGTAGGGCGTCGCGTTCACATGCGGAAGCAGATCGCTCAATTGCTTCCAACGCTGCCCGCGGGCCGACGTAATGTCGGCGCTCGAGAGCAGGGCGCCGAGATTTTGCTTCAATCCTCGATTGATCGCGTCCTGCAACGAGAGCGGAAGCACGCCCGGAACCGCCTGTGTCGGCACGGAGCCGGAAAAGTCGCTCTGGGATTGAGGAGGCGCTGGAGTCGATTGCACAGTGCTGCCACTCGATTGAGAGCCTGACGTAGTGCCCGCTGAGCCGGCCGGCAGTTGGGCGCGGGTGGCGACGGTCGCGGCGAGCAGCAGCGCAGCGATGAGCAGAGTTTTCACAGGCGGGATAAAGCCACGGCGTGTCACTGGCAGCCTCCTCAACGTACATTTATGGATGAAATAGAAGCCTCGAAAGACTCACGGTTTGCGGTTCTTTTGGCCTTGCCTCTCATGTAACACGAAACTGGGACAAAGAAGATCCCAAACTTGCTCTGCGGTCTTGCGCAACGTCAATTCCGGATTCACGGCCCACGCCATCGTGACACCCATGAATATCAAGCGAACCAACCGAGCCAGCTCCGGCGCCGCCAGATCGCGCCGAATCTCGCCCCGTTCCTGGCCGAGAACGATAATTTCGGAGAGAAGGTGCCGCGCGCGTTGAATGCGATTCTGGAGTTGGGCGCGAACCGGCTCGCAGGCCACATTTGCCGCAAATACGGAGCGAAGCAGCTCGGGACTTTCCGACGATTGTCCCGCGAGGTCCGTGGCAAGCTCCTTGAGAACGGCAAGCACCGATTCATCACCGGTTCGGGCCTTCTCCAGAGCGCGCGCCACGGCCTCCACTCTTTCTTCGCCGTACCTTTCAAGCACGTGTTCCTTGGTCGGAAAATAGTTGAAGAAGGTTCCCTTACCAACATCGGCCGCTTCGGTAATGTCTTCCACCGTGGTTTCGAGATAGCCGCGCTGGGCGAAGAGCTGCAGGGCGGCGCGGAAGATGCGTTCGCGCATTTCCACGCGGTGGCGTTCGCGGCGGTCGACGCGGGGCTTGGCGCCGCGGGGGCGATGAGTGCGAATCGTCTTGGACAGGTTCGATTTCAATTATGACCTTGCCTCAAAATCGACTCTAAGTCATGTTCGGGTGAAAGTCAACTATGAGGAGCGGGCCGCGTCTCTTTCCGGGTCTTACCGCGCCGGAGAGTTTGCTGCTTCCCTGGCGGGGCTGCGATGCGAGCCGTTACTTGGAAAGGTTCTTGGGGCTGTGCTTGTTCAGGGTGGAGATCAGGACCGTGGCCGAGGGCGGAATCGGAACGGCGCCGTGGAGAGCGATTTCCTTGGCATCGATTTGCTTGCCGTAGATTCGCTCGTTCGCGTCGTTATCCGGCCTCAACGTGGAGCCTTCGAGCGAGATGCCCGCGAAAAGGCCGCGAGAACGCGAGTAGGTGAGGACTTCCGCGCGCATCGTGACGTCGGTGCTCGCTGCTGCGTCGCGGCCCACCGGACCGGCGGCCGCGGCGGCATCTGCTCCCAGTTTCACTTTGCTGCTCAAGATCGAGCTGGCGCCGCGCTGATTCATTACCAACAGAACGAAGTCGGTGGCCTGACCTCCGAGCTGGAAGCCGATGCTCGCGCCCTCGAGCGCCATCATTGTGGGAGCGCCCCACGGACCCTGGAAATTGTCGCCGCTGCGGCACGTCATCGCGCCGCGACCGTAGCTACCGCCGACGCCGAAAGCTGCCTTGAGAACGGACGGCATCACGATGATGCAGTCCGCCTTGTCGATAAGGCTCTGCGGAATGTCGTCCGGAATATCCAGAATCTCCTTCATAACCACGCCGGCGTTTTCCAGGCGTCCTTCGTCTTTGGTTTTGTCGTCAGCGCGGACAGATGACGAATTAAGAAGAGCTGGAAGGCCGATCAGTGCGGCCACCAACAACGAAGAGAGTGCTTTCCTCATTCTGTTCCTCCTGAGCTTGGGTCATCATGATATTGAATTGGTGCCGGAGGGGCAACTTTTCTGCGGAGTCGGCCCGGCCTTCAAGAGCCATGGCTTATAATCGAGCGCTTTGTGAGTTGATTTCTCTTGGCTGGACGGTGCGGCGTTTCCAATGCGAGCTGACATTCACAAGGTTTGGCACAAGGTGCGGCGCAAGGTTTGGCTGCTGACGATTCTGTCCTTGGCATGCGCGGCGCCTCCGCTGTTTCGCGGCGGGGCGAACGCAAATCCTCGCTTGAAGAATGCTTCAACGGGCGTCGCCACGCAGACAAGATCGCGGCTGGACGCTGCTCGCTTCCGGGCAAAAGTGGATGCGGCGTTAGCTGACGCGCACGCGCGAAAAGTCTTCTGGGGCATTCTGGTCGCGGATCGAGACACCGGTGAGGTTCTGTACGATCTGAACTCGGACCATTTCTTTATGCCGGCCTCGAATGCGAAGGTCATCACGACGGCCCTTGCGTTGGCGAATCTGGGCGGCGGGTTTCAGTTCCACACGACTCTTGAGACCTCCGGCTCTCTTGGCGCCGACGGGCGGCTCGCGGGAGACCTGGTTTTCGTCGGCCGCGGCGATCCCGACATCTCCAATCGCAAGTTTCCCTACGAATTGAAAACCGAGCGCGATGGACCAGCAGAAAAAATCCTCGCTGATATGGTGGATGCAGCGATCGCCAAGGGATTGAAGGAAATCGACGGCGACCTAGTGGCCGACGACAGCTACCTGCCGTACGATCCGTATCCGGCCGGCTGGACGATCGGCGACATGTTTTTTGAGTTCGGCGCTCCGATCAGCGCGATTGCGTTCAACGACAACACGATTTCGATTCAGGTACAGCCGGGCGCCGGCGAGGGTGACCGGGCGATTGTGACGGTGGAACCGAGCGCGGCGCTGGATACTTTCAGCAGCCAGATCACGACTGCCGCTGGGGGCGGCAATCCTTATTTTGCGGTCGTGAGGCAGCCTGGCCCGAACTTCCTGATGCTGCGAGGCACGATTCCGCTGGGTCATACGCCAGCCAATCTCGAATTCGCGATGACGTCTCCCGCCGAAACCACGGCGCTTGCGCTGAAACAACTCTTCGAACAGCGAGGCGTTCATGTGACCGGCGTGATCCGCGCCGCACACGCGCCCCCTCCCGAGACGAGCGACAGCAACGGCGTGTCTCCGCCTCCTCCGCCACCGCAGCCAAGCGCTGCGGGCCCCAACGCGCTCGTTCTGGCGGATCATGCGTCGGTGCCGCTGATCGAAAGTATTCGTCTGACGAACAAGATCAGCCAGAATCTGCATGCCGAACTTCTGCTGCGAACGGTCGCACGCGAAAAGGCGGGATTTGGCTCGGCCGACGCGGGGCTCAAGATTGAGCAAGATTTTCTGAGGACGGCGGGAGTGGCGGACGGAGACGTGATCCTCTCGGACGGCTCTGGGCTCGCTCGCGACGATCTGGTGACGCCGCGCGCCATGGTGGCGCTGCTGCGATATGCGGCACTGCAATCCTGGGGCGCTGAGTTTCTGTCGACGCTCCCGATTGCCGGCGTCGATGGAACGCTGGAAACCCGGATGAAACAGGTGACTGGGCCTGCCGTGATTCAAGCGAAAACGGGTTCGCTCGAGCACGTTCGCGCCATCTCAGGCTACGCCACCACCGAACGCGGCGAAAATCTCGTCTTTGCCATCTTCGGCAACAACGGCACGGAGCATGGCCGCGACGCAACCGCCGCAATGGACGCGATCGGCGTGGCCATGGTCGAAACGCTGGGCATCCCAGCCCATTCCAAAAAGAAAAAATGAGAGCCGCACGACGCCGCGGCTCGGTCCTCGTCCTCCCCTAACTTCGCTGACCTGATTTCCCGCGGGCAAATCGGGCTACAATCCGTTTGAGGTCCATCGTGTCGCGTTCCGCACAAGAACTTCTCGAATTCGACGAGCTGAAGGAAATCGTCGGCGGGTTCACGACGTGCGCGCCGGGCCGCCGAGCGATCCACGCGCTCGAACCGCAGCAGGACGCGGAGGCGCTTCGCAATGAGTTTGCGCTCGTGCGCGAGGCGGCAGCGTATTTGCGGGCTGGTTCGGAGTTCGGTTTCGGGTCTCTCGTCGATCCGGAACCGTGGCTGGAGCGGCTTCGCATGCCGACGCTGGTGCTGACGAGCGCTGAGTTGCTTGACGCCGCATCGTTGATGGACACGGTGGGCGGAGTTCGGCAGACGTTCAAGAGCGACGCGGCGAAGTCTCCTCTGCTGGCTGCGCGGAGTGCTGCGCTTCCCGATCTTCGTCACCTTTCGGCCGCGATCCGCCGGGCAATTCTTCCGAACGGCGATATCAGCGATGATGCCTCTCCGCAACTCAAGCGCATCCGCGCGGGAATCGCACAGTCGCGGGAGAAAATCCAGCGCTCGCTGGAAGCGATCATGCGGGCTCGCGGCGAACCAGCCGGCGAGGATTACGTCACGCTGCGAAACGACCGCTTCGTGATTCCCGTGCGCGCGTCGGAACGCCGCACCGTGCCTGGGGTGGTTCACGGCGCGAGCGGAACGGGGCAGACCGTTTTCGTCGAGCCGCTCGAAGCCATCGATCTGAATAATCGGCTGGTCCAGCTCGGCGAAGACGAACTGGCGGAGATCGCGCGGATCCTGGAAGAGCTGACGGAGCGGCTTCGAGGTGAACACGGCCCGCTCGAAGCTGCCGCTGCGTCCATTGCGCATCTTGATTCCGTTTTCGCGCGGGGCCGCTTCGCGCGCGATTACGACTGCGTGATGCCGGAATTCTCGGCGGGAAATTCGCTGCGCCTCGAATCGGCGCGCAATCCGGTGCTCGAAGCCACGTTGCGTCCGCAGGGCCGCACAGCCGTGCCGCTGACGCTGGCGATGGGCGGCGAGGAAACGGTGATGGTGGTGAGCGGGCCGAATACCGGCGGCAAAACGGTTTCGCTGAAGACGGTGGGACTTGCGGCTCTTTCGGCGCAATCGGCCATTCCCGTTGCGGCGGCTGGCGCCGAACTGCCGATTTTCGATCGCGTGCTAGCCGATATTGGTGACGAGCAGTCGATTGCCGCCGACCTCTCCACGTTTTCGGCGCACATGCTGAACCTGAAGTCGATGCTCGAAGTGGCCACCGACCGCTCGCTGATTCTGGTGGATGAAATGGGCACGGGAACGGCGCCGGAAGAAGGCGCGGCCCTGGCGGTGGCGCTGCTCGAGGAATTCCGCATGCGCCACGCACTCACTCTTGCCACCACACATCACGACCGATTGAAGGCGTACGCGTCCACCACGCCAGGAATCGTGAACGCAGCGATGGAGTTCGACGAAGAGAATCTCCGGCCTACGTACCGCCTGCTCGTCGGCGTGCCGGGCACGTCGAGCGGCATCGAAATCGCCCGAAGACTCGGGCTGCCGGCGCGGGTAGTGAATCACGCGCAGGCGAGCCTCTCTCCCGAATCGCGCGAGGCGCGGGACCTGATCGCGTACCTTCATCGCAGCCGCGACGAAGTGGACGACATGAAAGGCCAGGCGCGCGATGAGCTCGCGCAACTCGACGCCGAGCGGCGTTCGCTGCAAACCGAATGGATCGAGCGTCAGAAAAAGCGGATCGCCGAACTCGAGCGGAATTTTCTGGAGATGCAGAAGCGCCTCGAGGGCGAAGTGGCGCGCTTGATCGCGGAGGTGAAGGATCGTTCGCTGCGCGGTCAGATCGAGAAGCAGGGCGCGCGCCGGCTGGGCAAAATCGAATCGGAAGCGCGCGCGGACGCCGATGCGGCCGTGGTTGAAACGCTTTCCGCTTCGCAGGCTGACCTCGGTGCGACACTTGCGGCGCCCGGCAAGCCGGTTGCGCCGGAGGTGCTTGCGGCGGGACAGCGCGTCATCGTGAAAGGATTCAAGCAGCCGATGGTTTTTCGGCGTCACGATGGCCGCAGCGCGGAAGTGGAGGCTGGGCCAATGCGGATGAAGGTTCCGCTCGCGGACATTATTGGCATCGAGGAAGCAGCGGCCGTTTCCGCGAAGCCAGGCGCGGTTGCGCCAGTTTCGCGAGGGGTCACAGTTCATGCGCAGCCGAGCGATGAGGACGCGGCGGAAGAAATCAATGTGATCGGCTGCACGGTGGAAGAAGCAACGGGGCGCGTCGACAAATTCATCGACAATGCGGCTCTGGCGGGTAAACCAAGCGTTCGCATCATTCACGGATACGGTACAGGGGCCCTTCGCCGCGGCCTTGCCGAATTTCTGTCGACACATCCGCTGGTCGATACCATCCACACCGAAGCGGAAGACCGTGGCGGCAATGCGATTACCGTGGCGGAACTGAAAAGCTAAGTCCTTGCTGTGGAGAGCAAAATCCACTAGAATCTAGTAGACGGCTAGTAGTAGTCTACTGGAGCTCCTCATGGCCAAACCTAAGATGGTTACTGTTGAACAGAGAGCTGTGGGTACTTTCGATTGGAACGAAACGGAGCAAGCCAGAATCGAGAGAAATCTCTGTGCCTTGAATGGACGCAGCTGGGAAGCCCTAAGGTTCTGCAAGAACAAGAACGGGCGCCACAATCGTGTTCACCTGGTGATTGAAGAAGGCGATTTTATCGAACTCTTTCGCAGCGCGGTCGAAAATGGAGTATTTTCCGAGGCCACGATTCGAAACATGCGTAACATTCTCGAAAGGAGGAGAGATCGAGATCCGTTCCTCGACGTTATTGGGACGACCGGGGACGGGACATTGTCGGCCAATATTGACGACGAGTTGTACGGAGAAGATCACGCTTGAAGATTTTCGTGGACACCTGGGGGTGGCTGGTCTTAGCCGATCCGAATGACACGCGCCACTCTCAAGCCGTGGCGTGCTTCGAGGAATTCCGAAAGCATCCTGGTGGCGTCCTTACATCTAATTTCATTTTGAATGAGACATTCACCCTCTTGTTTCGGCGGCGGCCGCACGCGGAAGCTTTGAACTTCTCGGAAGGCTTGCTGCGTTCCGCGTTCATCCGAATTGAGCCTGTTACGGAGCAGAGATTTCTGAAAGCCTTTGAGCTTCGTAAGAGGTTCTCGGACAAGCCACGAATCTCATTCACGGACTTAAGCAGCATGGCAATCATGGTTGAACTGAAAGTGACGGACATCTTGACGGCAGATTCCCATTTTAGTCACGTAGGATTTGGATTTCGGATGCTTCCGAAGTGACGGCATAAGAATTAATGGCTGAGGCGGGTTCATTCGCGGAGCGGGTGAAGCAGCAAGCGGACATTGTCCGCGTCATCGGCGAATACGTGCGCCTGAAGAAGACGGGGCAGAACTTCACGGGACTGTGCCCGTTTCACCAGGAGAAGACGCCTTCCTTCAGCGTGCATCCGGTGAAGCAGATGTACTACTGCTTCGGTTGCCACGAAGGCGGCGACGTTTTCAAATTCGTGATGGCGGTGGACCGATGCGAATTTCCGGAAGCGGTCCGCACGGTAGCCGAGAAGTGCGGGATTCCGATTCCGCGGCCGCGCGAGCGGTCGCCGGAAGAGCGGCGCGAGAATCAGCAGCGCTCGGGGCTGGTGGAGATGCACCGCGAGGCGTCGGCTTTCTTCGCGCGGCAGCTTCACGAAGGCCACGAAGGCGGCGTCGCCATGGCCTACCTGGAAGATCGCGGCCTGAATCGTGAGGCGATTTTGAGGTTTGGACTTGGTTTCGCGCCGTCGTCGGGCGACGCATTGCTGCGCCACCTGAAATCGAAATACCCGGAGAAGATGCTCGAGCCTTCGGGGCTTTTCTCGCGCGACCAAAGCGGGCGGTTCTACGATCGCTTTCGCCGCCGCATCATCTTCCCCATCGCGAATGAATCGGCCAAGGTGATCGCCTTCGGCGGCCGCGCGATGGGCGACGACATGCCGAAGTATCTGAACTCGCCCGAGACGCCGATCTATTCGAAGAGCAACGTGCTGTACCATCTCGATCGCGCGAAGGAATCGCTGCGGCAGAACGATTTCGGCATCCTGGTGGAAGGCTACATGGATGCGATTGCCGTGGCGCGCGCGGGATTTGCGAACGTGGTGGCGAGCTGCGGCACAAGTCTCGCCGAGCCACAGATCAAACTGCTATCGAGATTCACGCGGCGCGTGGTGGTGAACTACGATCCCGATACCGCCGGTCAAACCGCGACAGAACGCTCACTGACATTGCTGCTCGAGAAGGAATTCGAAGTTCGCGTGCTTTCTTTGCCCGGCGGCGCCGACCCCGACAAGTTTCTGAAGGAACAGGGAGCGGATGCCTATCGCAAATTGCTTTCGCAGGCGCCCCCGTACCTCGATTACCTGATTGGCCGCGCGCGCAAGATGGATCGCACCACCGCCGAAGGAAAACTCGCGGCCATCAATTTCCTGATGCCCTACGTGCAGAGACTTCCGAACCGTCTGTTGCGATCCGAGTGGGCCACGCGGATTGCGTCGGAGCTGCGCGTGGACGAGCCGGTGCTGCGCGAGGCGCTGCGACGCGCTGCCAACGATCGCCGCAGCGAAGTGAAGCCGAAGGCCGAGCTGCTCGCTCCGGTGATCAAGTCCGCGGAGCGGCAATTGATGCGGATGCTCATCGAAGCGCAGGGATTTCGCGAAAAGCTCGCTCACGAGCTTGCGGCGGGCGGCCTTCACCACGGCCTGGAAACCGAGAGGATCTTCGAGCTTCTCATCGCGCGTGTGGGAGACGCGCCCGACCCTGCCGGTTTGGCGGCCTCGCTCGAGGACCGCGACCGGCGCGTCTTGTTCGAGACGCTGTTTGACTCGTCGCCGGAACTGACTTGGGAAGCTGCGGAGAGCTGCATAGAGTTCCTGCGCAGCCGTCAAATTGCGGGGGAACTGGCCGAATTGGAACGAAAAATCCAGTCTCAGCCGCCGAAGGATGAGTTGATTCGCCTGCTGGGCGTGAAGGAAGAATTGCGCCGCCTGCTCGCGAGGCGCCAGGGGGCCGCGTAAACTACGGAGAAATTGTCACTTACGGCATTTCGTTGACGCTGGTTGACTCGTGTTGTATGCTTGTTGGGTTTCGGCGGAAACGAATCGGGGATGTGACGCATCATATAGATGTCGGCGCGAGCGGCATTGTGTGCGGGGTTCAGAGCGAAGCAGGGTCGAAGGGGCCGTTTTAAATCTTATTCCGTCAAATAATTATGAAGCGGTGCGCCGGGGTGTATAGGCCCGGCCTTTTGTGCTTGGGGATTGGTCTGCGCAAGTCGCTTGGCCCTCGCGAAGGGGAGGAAGCGTGAGTTTGGCTCTTGAGGAAAAATACGATCAGGTAAGGCAGCTCATCGCCATGGGCAAGGAGCGGGGTTACCTGCTCTACGATGAGGTGAACGACATCTTGCCGGCCGAGGTTCATTCCTCGGAAGAAATTGATGATTTGCTCTCGACTTTCGAGCGCTACGGGATCGATGTGTATGAAGACCTGTCCACGGCGAAGGCCGCGCTTGCGGCCGCGGATTCCAGCGACGCGGTGGAGGTGAAGGAAGAACCTGCGTCGGAAGACGGCGATCTGGATCTGACGCCGGGAACTCTCGAGAAAACGAACGACCCGGTTCGCATGTACTTGCGCGAAATGGGAACCGTGCCGCTGCTTACCCGCGAAGGCGAAGTGGCCATCGCGAAACGCATCGAGCGCGGGCAATTGCTGGTGCTGAAGACGATTTCGCGGGCTCCGCTGATACTGAAGGAAATTCTGCAGATCGGCGAAGACCTGCGCAACGGCTCCCGCTCGATCAAGGAAATCGTTCAGTTCGACGATGAAGAGCTGACCGAAGAAAAAATCGAGCAGAAGACCAAGGAAACGCTCAAGCAGATCGACCGCATCGCCAAACTTTATTTGCTGGCGATGAAGCAGGCGCAGAAGCTCGAAAAAATTCCGCGCTCGAAGAAGCGGCCGTACATTCACGCTCGTTACGACTTGGCGCGCACGCGCGTGGAGATGTCGAACCTCGTGCGCGACCTCGACTACAACCCGCTCGAAAAGAAGCGCCTGATCGACAAGATTCGCCAGACGGTCGAGCGCGTGTATTACCTGGAACGCGAGATCGTGAAGCTCGACCGGCGCGTGGAAGCGTCGAAGGCTGACGTGCAGGCCGAGGCGCGCAAGGATTTGAAGGCGCGCCGCCAGGAACTGGACGAAATCGAAGTCGCCAGCGAAGTAAGCCCCACGGAGCTGAAGCGCGCGA
Source organism: uncultured Acidobacteriota bacterium (assembly GCA_963737205.1). Lineage (GTDB taxonomy): Bacteria > Acidobacteriota > Terriglobia > Acidiferrales > UBA7541 > Palsa-295. Next base: position 1,793,122 of record CAVTRV010000002.1, read on the forward strand.
TTCAGGTGATCGTTCGGGGCGAGGCGGAAGCCGAACAAGCCAAGAAGGAGTTGATCGAAGCGAACCTTCGCCTGGTCGTTTCGATCGCGAAGAAATACACGAACCGCGGATTGCAGTTCCTCGACCTGATTCAGGAAGGCAACATCGGCCTGATGAAAGCCGTGGACAAATTCGAGTGGCGCCGTGGCTACAAGTTCTCCACGTACGCTACATGGTGGATTCGCCAGGCCATCACGCGCGCGATCGCCGACCAGGCCCGCACCATCCGCATTCCGGTGCACATGATCGAGACGATCAACAAGCTGGTTCGCACGCAGCGGCAGTTGGTGCAGGAGCTGGGGCGCGAGCCTACGTCGGAAGAAATCGCGAAGCGCATGGACATTCCTGTCGCGAAGGTGCGCAAGATTCTGAAAATCGCGCAGGAGCCCATTTCGCTGGAAACTCCGATTGGCGAAGAGGAAGATTCGCATCTCGGGGACTTCATCGAGGACAAGGCCGTGGTATCGCCGTCGGACGCGGTGATCAACCTGAGCCTGAAGGAGCAGACGTCTTCGGTGCTGAAGACGCTCACGCCGCGCGAGGAAAAAGTGATCAAGATGCGCTTCGGGCTCGACGACGGCAGCGAGCACACGCTCGAGGAAGTGGGGCAGTCGTTCGCCGTCACGCGCGAGCGCATTCGCCAGATCGAGGCGAAGGCTCTGCGCAAGTTGCGGCATCCGTCGCGGTCGCGCAAACTCCGCGCGTTCCTCGAAGGCTCCGCGAACGATTACTGACTGTCTGGGATCGAGAACTGAGAGTAGGGGCGCTGCTGGTTGCGCCCCTTTTTCTTTTGGAGTCAGCCTTCGAGCAGCTTTTGCGCGCGATTCAGCGCTTCGAACCAGTAGGTTCTCATCTGCGCGGATTCTTTCGAGTCTGCGAGCTTCATGTGGTCCACGGTGACCTGGCTTTTCTGCGGTCCCTTGCCGTAGAAGAGGATGCTCACGCGGCTTGCGCCGCCGTTCCATTTCGCGCGGATGGATTTGTCCTTTGTCTGCGTGGTGATTTCCATGTCTCCGTCGGGAAGCCACTTGCGGCGCAACGTCTCATCGGCCCACGCCTGGTAGACCTTGGCTAGTGGGACGTTCAGCGTGCGGCTGCCCGAAGCCGAGAATTCGCCGTCGCACTTCTGAAATTTCTGGCGTATTCCGCGCTCGTGTTCGTATCCCACTGAGATCATCTGCGACCACCATCCGGACACTTTCTGCTTCTCGTGCAGGAAAAGCGAAATCTCTCGGTGCTCCCATTTCTTGGCGCCGGCTTTGTCGAGGATTTTGAACCATTCCACCCAAGTCTTCCCGCTCTTGGCCTTCACGGTTTCGTCGCTCGCACGCTTTTGCTCCCTCAGCTTCTTCATGGCTTCTCCGTTGACGCCGATGATCGAAAGAAAAGCACCGCGCCTGCCACGGTTCCCAAGGCTTCGATCAATGCGAGGTCCATCGCCGTATCCTCGAACAGATTGCGCCAGTTCGCGGGTTTCGTGGAATCGGCTTGGTTCACGTTGTCAGGGCCGGGCGCGAGGAAGTGGTAGTAGACGCCGAATGCCAGCGCGGCCGCCATCGAAATTGCCAGGAGCGCGCCGCCAAGGCGAAGGTTTCGCTTCCAGATGAAGTAGGCTGCCACGAGAGGCGCGGTGACGACCACTGCGCCCACAAAAATCGTCTGCGCAACGGTGAGCGCAATCGCCAAATGGTTGTGCGCCACGCCGTGCGCGATCGACAGCGCCAGATGCGTCAGGATGATCGCCATTGCGTATCCCTGTGGCGCTTGGCGGGGTGGTGCTTGGCGGGGTGGCGCCTGGTTCGGTTTCGCTTCTCGCTCTGGCATCGTCGCCTATTTTTGCTGCTGCGCCGTCGACCAATTCACCGCCGCGCCGTAGCCGTAGACCAACTGCGCGCCGCGGTCTGTCCCAAAGACGAGCAAAATCGCCAGGACCACGAGGCCTAGCAGCATCATTTTGCGCAACTGCGCGGTGAAGCTCTTGCGCATCACCCAGGCGAAAATGCAAAGAGCGAGCGCCACGCTGGTGGACACAAGCATTAAGGCTTCGTGAATGCCTACCACGCGCTGCGCGTCGCCCGGCGGAACGGATTTCTGCGCCGCCAGACCCGTCATCACCGTGACGATGGCCGCCAGCGTGCCCAGGTACAACATGCGCGACGCGGTGCGCTGCATGTCGTCGCTGCCGCGCCAGACCGCGAGCAATTCGAAGAGCAGCGCGAGAAGCCACAGCACGATGGGAAAGTGCACGAACAGCGGATGATAGTTCAGCGCCGCTTTTAGACCTGGAAGCATCGCGCCTCCTTCCTGTGGCAGACAGCGAACGAATATCCCACAGGAGGTCCTGGAATCAAATGATGGGTTTTCGTGCGGCTCAGCGGTTCTCGTGCGGATGGGTTGAAAAGAGCCGGCGAGACGCCGGCGCTACAAAAAACAGCGTCCGAATGAAGTGGAGCGCGGCGCGAAGCTCAATGACATCAACAAAAGCCTCTATGTTAATTTGATTTGACAAATCAAATTAATATGACGGAGAATCGCCCTGCGCATGCGTGGCGATTTCGTCTGGCAAGTGATGACGCTGTATCCCAAGATTTTCTTCGCCTGCCACACGCGTCACGTGCGCGACCCAAAGACGCGACGGGTCTTGAGCTCGCACCAAGCGAGCGTTCTGGATCACCTGGACGAACGGGAGGCGATTCCCCTGATGGACCTTGCGCGTCACATGGGAGTGACGCCTTCGACGATGTCGATCGCCATCGACCGGCTCGTGCGCCAAGGCTACGTTCTGCGGTCGCGTGACCGTGACGACGCGCGCCGCGTGTCACTGACCCTGTCCGCAGCAGGAACTCGCGTTCGCGACTCGAAATCGGTGCTCGACGCGGCTCGCGTTCGGAGCATGCTAGCGTGCCTTTCGCCCGGCAAACGCGATGAAGCCGTGAGCGGCCTCGCCCTACTCGCGCAGGCGGCGCAGACATTCATGGAAGAAACGGCACCCGAGCGCCTTCGATGGACGCGAACGAATCGCGTGCGGCGCGGACGCCCTTAAGGTGAGGCGAGGTGAGGCAATGAAATACGTTCTCGTTACGCTTGCCGTGATCGTGGGGCTGATTCTGGTTGTCGTGGTTGTCGGCGCGCTTCTGCCCAAGCAGCACCACGTCACGCGCGCCGCGCGATTCCCTCAGCCGCCGGAAGCGATTTGGACCGCGATGACGAACTATCAAGAGTTCCCGTCGTGGCGCTCGAATGTGAAAAGCGTCGAGGCGATACCGAGCACGAACAATCTGCCGGCATGGCGCGAAATCGATAGTCACGGTGGATCGCTTCCGATGCAAACAGTCGAGGCGGACCCGCCGAGGCGGTTGGTTACTCAAATCGCTGATCCGAATTTGCCGTTTGGAGGCACGTGGACCACGGAAATCACGCGGGTCGAAGGCGGGAGTTTCGTGCGCATCACCGAGGATGGCGAGGTCCGCAATCCAATCTTCCGTTTCATGTCGCGATTCGTCCTCGGCCTCACCTCGACCATGGAGACCTACCTCCGTGACCTCGGCAAGAAGTTTGGCGAGACGGTTCAGGTGGAGAACTAGCGTGCCACGTTCGACGGCCAAGCCGAAAAAGCAGCGCGAGCCGGAGCGCGATTACTCGCACCGGCTGCTGATCGACAAGCTCGGCGTGAAACCGGGGCAGCGCGTGGCGGTGCTCGGGGTGGAAGGCGCCGAATTCCTGACCGATCTCGCCTCGCGGGTTCCGGAATATTCGCGCGGCGAGCGCGTCGCAGACGCTGACCTGATTTTCTTCTCGGCGGAAGCGCTCGGCGATCTCGCGCGGCTGAAGTCGCTCTCAAAATCGATCCGGAAGAATGGCGCGATCTGGGTGGTCTATCCGAAGGGGCAAACACACATACGCGAAGTCGACGTCATCAACGCAGGAAAGTCCGCAGGCCTCACCGACAACAAGGTTTGCCGCTTCTCCGACACGCACACCGCTCTGCGCTTCGTGATCCCGCTCGCCCGCCGCTAGCGGCTTCCCACAGCATATTTTACGTAAGCAATCCATGGTGCAAAATTCGCGCTGGCGGTGCGCCGGCGACATATCATGTTGCTATGCCGGCAAAGCTTGAGGTGCGCGGGCTGACGATCGAGCTACCCACTCCCAAGGCGTGGGTGCGCCCGGTGGCGGACGTTTCGTTCGTGCTGAACGAAGGCGAATCGCTCGGCATTGTCGGCGAATCCGGCTCGGGCAAGACGATGCTGGCGCTGGCGCTGATGGGTCTGACGCCTCCCGGTGCGCGCGCCGGCGGGAAGGCATTGCTGCGAACGGCAAACGGCGCCGGCAAACCGGCGCGCGAAATCGATCTGCTGGCGGCGACGCCCGGCGAATTGCGCGCGATTCGCGGACGCGAAGTGGCCATGATTTTTCAGGAGCCGATGACCGCGCTGAATCCGGTGCTGCGAATCGGCGACCAGATCGAAGAAGCAATCCGCGTCCACGAGCCGCGCGCGAACCGAAGCGAAATCCGCCGCCGCGCGCTCGACGCCCTGAACCGCGCGGCCGTTCCCGAACCCGGAATACGCGCGCGCCAGTACCCGCATCAACTTTCGGGCGGCCTGCGGCAGCGCGTGATGATCGCGATGGCGCTGTCAGCGGGGCCGAGCATTCTGATTGCCGACGAGCCCACGACCGCGCTCGACGTCACCGTGCAAAAGCAAATCCTCGAGCTGCTCGCGACGCTTCGCCGCGAACTCCGCCTTTCGCTGCTTTTCATCACGCACGATCTCGGTGTGGTGGCGCAGATTGCCGACCGCACGCTGGTGATGTACGCGGGCCGAATCGTCGAAGAGGGACCAACGGAGGAAGTGCTGCACGCGCCGCGCCATCCTTATACCGAAGGCTTGCTTCGCGCGGCTCCGCGCCTTTCGCGGCAGAAACTCGTGCCGATTCCCGGGACGGTTCCCGCGCTCGATGCGCTTCCGCCCGGCTGCTCGTTCGCGCCTCGCTGCGATCGCTACGTTTCCGAATGCGATGCCGCCGTTCCAGAGCTTCGCCGCGTGGAGGAGAAACATGACGCGCGGTGTATTCTTGTACCGTGAATTTGTTTTCGGAACATGAAATGACACAAGCGAACGATCAACAACAAAAGGAGTTGATTCGCGACCGCTTCACGCGCACCGCGGAAGTATTCGGCGATTTCGCGGTGAAAGAGCGCGTGCGCGAAGCGGAAACGCTGGCGCGGCTTGTGGGGGCAAATGCAAACGACCGCGCGACGGACCTGGCCTGCGGGCCGGGGACGCTGGCGTTGCGATTTGCGAAGCACGTGCGCTGGATCGTGGGCGTCGACTTGACTCCGGCGATACTCAAGCGCGCCCGGAATTCCGCTCAGGCCGATGGAATCGGCAATCTTTTTTTCGCGTTGGGAGACGCGCGAGCTTTGCCGTTCGCGGACGCGTCGCTCGACCTGGTGGTGACGAGCTACAGCCTTCACCACATCCCTGACCCCGAGCGCGTGATTCGCGAAATGGCTCGCGTTCTCAGGCGAGGCGGCCGCGCGGGCGTGCTCGACATGCTCGTACCCGAAGATCCGAGCGCCGCCGAGCGTCGCAATCGCATCGAAGTGGCGCGCGACCCGTCGCACGCGCGCGCGCTGCCGAAAAGCGAATTCGAGAAGCTCTTCGCCGGCGCCGGGCTTCGAGTTACCGCGAGCGAACTCGACGAGCATATGCGGTCGTTCGACCATTGGCTGCACGTGGCCGGCTGGCATCGTGGCGACCGTGAGTACATCGAGACGCGCCGCATGCTCGAGGCCACGATGGCGAGCGGCGAAGACACCGGCTTCTATCCACGCTTGAAGCCGGCGAACGAAAACGCGGACGACGGCGAGCCGGACATCGAACTGACACAAACATCGCTGTTCGTAGTGGGCGAAAAGAGTTAATGGCGCCACTGCTCGAAGCCGCCCATCTCCGCAAATCCTTTCCCATTGCGACGGGCGCGTTTACGCAATCTCATCGCCGTGCGGTAGCGGTGGATGATGTTAGCTTCGCGGTGGAACGCGGCGAGACGCTGGGAATCGTGGGCGAATCCGGCTGCGGGAAGACCACGCTGGCGCGAATTCTTCTGCGTTTGATTGAGCCCGATTCCGGCGAGGTGCGCTTTCGCGGCGAAGACTGGCTGGGCGCGAAAGGCGCGAATCTTCGCGCGTTGCGGCAGCGCATCCAAATGGTTTTTCAAGATCCGGTCGCGTCGCTGAACCCGCGCATGCGCGTTGGCGCAATCGTCTCGGAGCCGCTCGCGATTCATGAGGCCACGCTTGGGCGCAAAGAACGACGCAAACGCGCCGGAGAAATTCTCGAAGCCGTTGGGCTCGGCGCCGACTCGCTCGACCGTTTTCGGCATGAATTTTCCGGAGGGCAGCGGCAGCGCATCGGAATCGCGCGCGCGCTGATTCTTCGCCCGGAGCTGGTGATCGCGGACGAGCCCGTATCGGCGCTGGACGTCTCGATTGGCGCGCAGATTTTGGAGCTGCTGGCACGACTGCAGCGCGAATTTTCGCTGACGCTGATCCTGATTTCGCACAGCTTGCCGGTGGTGGCGCAGCTCGCCACTCGCGTCGCAGTGATGCAATCGGGCCGGATCGTCGAAATCGGCCCTGCCGAACAGGTACTTTCCTCCCCGCAACACGCTTACACGCAATCCCTGATCGCAGCCGTTCCGCAGATCCCGTAGGCAGACCCCCGTACGGCTGGCCAATCTCAAAGATTCACGTTTGCCTTCGCTTTGCGGTAGACTCTGCCGCGCAATGTAACTTTTCTGGCGGCCCCGCGTATTCGCAGGTAGATTGGTCCAACTCTCGTCCTAGAGTGGAGGAATAGAACATGGTCACCACAGCCGTCACGCCGGAGCCAACTCCCGCACCCGTTAGTTCAATCGGCCGCGTTTTCGGGGCGCTATTCAACCCGAAGCCGACTTTCGAATCGATCGCGCAACGCCCTACGTGGCTCTTGCCGATTCTCATCGGAGTTGTCATGGGCCTCGCGGCAAGCACAGTCATCAGCCAGCGAATCGGATGGCGCGCCGTCATCGAAAAACAAATCGCGAGTAGTGCGCGCGCGCAGAAGCGAATGGAGAGTTTGACCCCCGAGCAGCGCGATCAAGCGATCAACACACAGGCAAAGGTAGCTCCGATATTCGCGTACTGCATAAACATCCTGTTACCTTTCCTAGGAGCCGTGATAGTCGCGGCAGTTTTGATGGGCGCATTCAATCTGATTCATGGCGCGAATATGAAGTTCAAGACTTCCCTCGGCATCACCGCCTACGGGTGGTGTCCGGCCATCATTGCAGGCCTGTTGGCCATTTTGCTCCTCTACATAAAGGATCCGTCTACCGTGGACGTGCAGAACATCGTTGCCTCGAATCCCGGCGCCCTAGTCTCGGACAGCACGGCCAAATGGCTGGTGTCTCTGCTCGGTTCGCTCGATTTGTTCTCGTTCTGGACCATGATTCTGATGGCGTTGGGCTACAGCGCTACAAATCCGAAGAAAATTTCATTCGGGTCGGCATTCTTCACGGTCTTTGCATGTTGGGCCATCTACGTTCTCTGCAAGGTCGGACTGGCCGCCGCGTTCTCCTGATACACTCGGTCGGATGGGATTTCACTTCGAGGTCCTGGCGACCGATCCGACCGGAGCGCGCCTGGGCCGCCTGACGACTCCGCACGGGGTGATCGAAACGCCGGCGTTCATGCCGGTGGGCACGGCCGCGACCGTGAAAGCACAAACGCAGCAGGACCTGGAATCGCTTGACGCGCAGGTGATTCTGGCCAACACCTACCACTTGTATCTTCGCCCCGGCTACGAACTGATTCGCGAAATGGGCGGCCTGCACAAATTCATGTCGTGGCCGCGCGCGATTCTCACCGACTCCGGCGGCTACCAGGTCTTCAGCCTCAGCGATCTCCGCAAGGTTACGAATGACGGAGTGACGTTCCGCTCGCACATCGACGGTTCCGAGCATTTCCTTTCGCCGGAGAAGGCGCTCGAAATCGAAATCGCACTCGGCGCGGACATCATCATGGCGCTCGATGAGTGCATCGAAGCGCCGGCGGATGAATCGCGCACGCGAGAAGCGTCGGTGCGAACGATCGAGTGGGCGCGGCGATCGCGCGATTATTTCCAGCGTCACGGCGACGCGAGCAAGCAGATGCTGTTCGGAATCGTCCAGGGCGGAACGCATTCTCAATTGCGCCGCGAAAACGCCGATGCGCTTGTGGCGCTGGATTTTCCGGGCTACGCGATCGGCGGGCTGGCGGTGGGCGAATCACACGAAGTGACGTGCGAGATGACCGGCGTCGTGGCGTCGCGGCTGCCCGCCGAACGGCCGCGATACTTGATGGGCGTGGGCAAACCGGAGCAAATTCCCGACTACGTGGCGCTCGGGATCGACATGATGGACTGCGTTCTGCCCACCCGCAGCGCGCGCCACGGATGCCTTTTTACCTCACAGGGCCGCTTGCTGATCCGCAATTCTCAGTTTGCGAAAGATGAGCGCCCTATCGACGAGTCGTGCGGATGCGCGGTTTGCCTAAGGTATTCCCGTTCCTATTTGCGGCACCTTTATTCCACCAGCGAATCTCTTTCCGCGATCCTGAACACCCACCACAATCTCTACTTTTACCTTGACATCATGCGCAAAATTCGCGAGGCTATCGGTTTTGGAAGTCTCGAAGGATTCCGCTCTGATCTTCAGGCACGCCTCAAAGGGCAAATTTAAGCAGAGTTGAGGGCGTAGAGGCGGGACAGCATCTTCGGACGGTCTTCGGCGTCGGCCAAACCGGCAGACGAGCCCCTCCTGGCGAAAAGGGGCGAAAAAAAGGCGCAATGCTCACAATTTCGGATTCGATGATTCCGGCAGGCCTGTCTCTCGTTGTGCAATCGACGGGCCAACCGAGCATGACTGGGTTTCTTCTGCCCATGGTCCTGATCATGGTTATCTTCTATTTTTTGATGATTATGCCCACCCAGCGCCGCCAGAAAAAGGTCGCCGAAATGCTTAAGAATCTGAAGACCGGCGACAAGGTGATCACCAATGGCGGCATTTATGGCACGATTGTGGGCCTCGAAGACGACTCGGTTCAATTGCGCATCGCCGAACAGGTGAAAGTGAAAATCTCGCGCAGCGCCATCGCAGGGTTCCAGGCAGAGCAGCAACCGAAGGAGAACGGCAAGACAGCATGAGTTCCCAGCTCAGGTGGAAGTTCATTTTTATCCTCATCGTCATACTCCTATGCCTTTTCGGCCTTGTGGGCATGCCGCAATTTCCCACATCGTGGGCGCAAGCGAAGCAGAATTTCTCCGATCGCCTTCGGCTGGGCCTTGACCTCAAGGGCGGAAGCCATCTCGTCTTGCAGGTGCATGTGACGGAAGCGATCGGGCAGCGTTGCGATCAGGCAATCGACGAGCTCAGGAAACAGCTCCACGAAAAGAACGTGGTCGTCGGCGATGTGCAACGTCTAAGCGACACGCAAATTCTGGTGCGTGGCGTCGATCTCACTACGTCGGGCACGTTCCGCGACATCGTGACGCAGCAATTCGCGGACTGGACGATGGCGCCCGCCGCAGGCGAGGCGAACGGCTACCTGCTCACGTTGAAGCCGTCGGTCGTAGCGGACTTGCAGCACAACACGATGGACCAGTCGCTCGAAACGATTACGCGCCGCATCAACGCTCTCGGCTTGACCGAGCCCACGATTGCTTTCACGGGCCGCGCCGATAATGAAATTCTCGTCGAACTGCCCGGCGAAGGCGACCCCACCCGTGCAAAGGGAGTTATTCAGGCGGGCGGCCAGCTCGAGTTGCGGCTGGTTGAAGACGATCAGGCCTACCAATCCGAAGCAGCAGCGCTTGCGGCTCACGGCGGCGTGCTGCCTCCCGGAAGCGAGGTGGTTCCCGGACGATCCGAGGGCCCCGGTGCGCAGTCGCGCGCAGGTCTATTACATCCTCGCGCGCGCCCCGGTTGTCACCGGCGCCGATCTGCGAGGCGCCAACCCGACTCCGAGTCAGAACAATCCGGGTCAATACCAGGTGGATTTCACGCTTTCGACGGCGGCCGCTTCGCGGTTTGGCCCGTTCACGGAAACCAACATCGGCCACAAGATGGCGGTCGTTCTGGATCATAAGGTGTACACCGCGCCGGTCATCAATGGCCGCATCGAAGACCGCGGCATGATCGAAGGAAACTTCACGCAAGACACCGCGCAAGACTTGGCGCTGGTTCTTCGCGCCGGCGCGTTGCCCGCATCCATCAGCTACCTCGAAGAGCGGACCGTGGGTCCCTCGCTTGGCTTGGACTCCATTCGCGAAGGTGTACGCGCCTCGATCGGCAGTTTGCTGGTCGTGATGATTTTCCTTCTGATCTATTATCGGCTGAGCGGTGTCAATGCAGTTGTGGCCTTGATATTCAATTTGGTGATTTTGATTGCCTTCATGGCGTACTCGGGAGCGGTGCTCACGTTGCCAGGAATTGCCGGCGTGGTCTTGACTATCGGTATGGGCGTCGACTCGAACGTCCTAGTTTTCGAACGCATCCGCGAGGAGCTGCGCAACGGCAAGGCTCCAGCGTCGGCAGTCCAAGTGGGTTTCGACCGCGCGTTCCTGACGATCATCGACACGCACATCACCACTCTCGTGTCGGCCGCGTTCCTGTTCCTGTTCGGAACCGGGCCCGTAAGAGGATTCGCCGTCACATTGAGCATCGGTTTGCTGGCCAATTTGTTTACTTCGATTTACGTTTCGCGGGCCATATTTGATTTCCACCTTGCGCGCATGCCGCGCCAGGCTGAACTGAGCATTTAGGAGCTCGGGCTCTGGCCCGTGCGTGAGGTTGCCGGTCGGGAACAAATCCCGGATACCGGTGTCAAACTAGACGGATAGGACTCGGCATGGAACTGTTTCGAGGCGTGAACATCGACTGGATGGGGAAGGCGAAATACTTCGTCACGCTTTCGCTTGTCCTGCTGGCAATTGGCTGGATCTCGGTGTGGCGCCAGGGTTTGCGCTATGGCATCGACTTCCGCGGGGGCACCCTTGTGGACGTTCGGTTCGCTGCGCCTCCCTCGATCGACCAGATTCGCAAAGGCCTTCAGGGCGCCGGGCTGCGCAACAGCACGATCACCTCGATCAGCGACATCTCCGATCCCAACTCCAAGAACGACATCCAAATCAGCCTCGATCAGAGCGGTCAGAGCGACCAGGCCCTGGACGCAGATCGCCAGGCTGTTCTCGATGCGCTTCACAAAACCTATGGCACGCAATCGGGCAAGGCGGATTTCAACTCCGCCTCGCCGGAAACGATTGCAGCATTCCTAACCCAGAAGGATCCCCTGAATCTGGGAACCGCCGCGGCCGATCGATACACCCAGCTTGCAAAACAGATTGCGGACGCTCGCGACAAACTAGGCATCGTCACCAGCTTCGATCAATTGAAGACGGCCAGCGGCGTAACGCCCGCAGCAGTAGACGCGTTGAGCAGCGGGTTCGACCTGGGCAACTTCGCGATTCGCGGCGTCCAGAGTGTCGGCCCGAAAGTCGGTGCGCAACTTCGCAGCCAGGCAATCTGGGCGACGATGTACGCGCTCGCCGGCATGCTGGTGTACATTGCGTTTCGTTTTGAATGGGTCTACGGCGCCGCTGCGGTGATTGCTGTGTTCCACGACGTGCTCATCACTCTCGGCTTTTTCTCGCTGCGCCACTACGAAATTTCGCTTACGGTGATTGCGGCGCTGCTCACTCTCGTCGGTTATTCGATGAACGACACAATCGTGATTTTCGATCGCGTGCGCGAAAACCTTCGCTTGATGCGGCGCGAGTCGTTTCCGGAGATCGTAAATAAGTCGATCAATCAAACGCTTTCGCGGACGATTTTGACGAGCGGCCTGACGCTTCTCACGGTACTGGTACTCTACATCATGGGCGGCGAGGCTCTCCGTGCGTTCTCTTTTGCTATGGTCGTGGGAGTTGTGGTAGGAACGTACTCCAGTTTTGGCATCGCAGCACCGATTGTGGTTGTGTGGAACAAGTATCACAGCAGCAAGGGAGCCGCCATTCGCGCCGGATCCGCAGCCGAGAAGCGCGTGGTGGCAGCGGCAAGGAGGTAAGCATGTTCGATGATCTCGTGATTTCGAGCGCTCACCCGACGATGACAAACAAGCCATGGACGGTCACCCTTTCGTTCCTCATCCAGGCTGTTATTGTGGGCGTCTTTATTTTGATTCCTCTTTTGGTGACGGAAGCTCTGCCGAAGCAGATGCTGACTACTTTTCTCGTGGCTCCAGCTCCGCCTCCGCCGCCTCCGCCGCCCGCCGTTGCCGTAAAAATCGTGAAGCCGGTGGCGCGCCTGATTCAGCAAGGCAAGATGATGGCGCCCACGGTGATACCGAAGAAGGTGAACATCATCAAGGAAGAGGAACTGCCGCCTGACGTCGGCTCGGTCGGCGTCGTGGGAGGCGTCCCTGGCGGAATGCCGGGCGGTTCCGCGGGCGGAGTTTTGGGAGGCATCATCGGAAGCACGGGCGGTGGACCACCGCCGCCGCCGAAGCCGGTTCAATCGCGCATTCGCGTGGGTGGCAACGTCCAGGCGGCGAAGCTGATCCGCCAGCCGCTGCCCATCTATCCACAGATCGCCAAGACCGCGCACATTTCCGGCACCATCATTCTGCATGCCATCATTGCGAAAGACGGCTCCGTTCAGGAAGTTCAATACATCTCCGGACCTCCGCTTCTCATGAGGGCGGCGATGGATGCGGTGAAGCAGTGGCGTTATCAGCCGACAACGCTCAACGGAGACGCAGTGGAAGTGGACACGACGATTTCTGTTGTATTTACGCTAGGCGGTTAAGCTGGGGAAGGCCCGGCTCCGTTGTTCGCGGGCCGGGCTGATTCGTTTTTCCGACCGGCAGAATCTTGCTGCCGCGATCGTTTGTCAGGAATGGAGGAGGAGCAAATTCTATGTTCGCGAATTTACTGTGGGCCGGTGTTCTGTTTTTCCAAGGGCAGCAGCAAGGCGGCGAGGTCGGCTGGGATCTGGTTACCATGTGGCACAACATGGGAATTCCCGCAAAGACGGTCGTCGGCATTCTTTTCATCATGTCCGCTTGGTCCGTTGGAATCATGATTGACCGGGCATTGATGTACAGCGCCGCGCGGAAGCAGTCCCGCGTGTTCGTCCAGCAGGTCGCTGGAGCGCTGAAGGACAACAAGCTCGACGAAGCCATCTCGATCGCCGAGCGCAACAAGAAGAGCCACATCGCGAAGGTGGTTGCCACGGGCCTCTCCGAGTTCCAGGCAGCTTCCGCGCAGGTGGGCGACGAAGAAGTGATCGAAGCGGCGAAGCGCGGCCTCGAGCGCTCGGTGGCTATCGTTCACGCCGAAATGAAGCGCGGCCTTTCCGGCCTCGCGACGATTGGTTCCACGGCGCCGTTCGTCGGACTCTTCGGCACCGTGATGGGCATCATCAACGCGTTCAAAGGCATTTCCGCGCAGAAAGCCACCGGCCTCTCGGCCGTGGCCGGCGGTATTGCGGAAGCCCTTGTCACCACCGCGCTCGGCTTGCTCGTGGCTGTTCCGGCCGTGTGGACGTACAACTATTTCACCAATAAGGTAGAGGCTTTCGACGTGGAGATGGACAACTCCTCGATGGAATTGATCAACTACTTCATCACTCGTCGAGGCGGAAAGAAGTAGGCCATGGCTTACAAACCAAAAGCACCAGCGATAATGGCCGCCCCGAACGTGATTCCGATGGCGGACATCATGCTGGTGCTGCTCATTATTTTCATGGTTGTCACGCCCCTGTTGTCGAAGGGCGTGTCGGTGGACATGGCCCGGGTTCCCAATCCTATAGACCTGCCTGACGCCGACAAGGACGATGCGATCCTGGTGGCCGTCACGCGCGACGGCACCATTTATCTTGGGAGCACGAAAGTGGGTCTGGAAGACTTGCAGACCCACGTAAAGGACGCGCTCGCAAACCGGGTGGACAAGACCGTGTTTGTTCGCTCCGATGCTCGCGCGAAGTTCGGCCAGGTGAAGGCCGCCGTCGATGAAGTGCGTGCGGCCGGCGTCGATAACGTCGGTCTTCTCACACAGAAGGTCGAGAAGAAAGGCGCGCCATCTCCTTCGCCGGAGGGTGGCAACTAGCGGCGCTCGTTTTATTCGCAATCAAGTTATCCGCAATGAAGGAGTTTTACGATGGGAATGGCAGTTGGTGGATCCAAAGGCACGATGTCGGAACCGAATATCGTTCCTCTTATCGACGTTCTTCTCGTGCTCATCATTATTTTCATGGTGATCACGCCGACGATCTCGCAGGGTCTCGACACGATCGTTCCGCAGCCGTCTCCGCCGAATCAGAAGGAAAACCAGGAGATGTTGAACAAGACGATCGTCGTGGTCGTGAGCGCGGGCGGGGACGTATTGATCAACCAGGACAAAACCACATGGGATCAACTGGGCCCGATGCTCACGAAAATCTTCGCGGAACGCGCCGAGAAGGTCGCCTTCGTCAAGGGCGACGACAACACGGAATTCGCGGACGTGGCTCATGCAATATCAATCATGCGCGAAGCCGGAATCGACCACGTCGGCCTGATCACCAACAAGGTCGAAGCCGGCCAGTAGCGAGGTTTTGGGACATTTGAGCTGGGCTGTCTTCGCGGAGCCCCGGGGCAAAATATGGAAGGACACACGGGAGAACGCAAGGGCGTCATCGCGGCGATGAATATTGTGCCGTTGATCGACATTCTGCTCGTTTTACTCATCATCTTCATGGTGATCTCCCCGGTGGAAACTGTCGGCCTGTCAGCTCAGCTTCCTCAGCCCTCCACAAATGAAAGCGCAGCCCCGCAGCCTGGCACGATCGTGGTGCAAGTCGTGAGCCATGACGAGATTCTGATTAATCAGGACGCCGTCTCGTGGAGCGAATTGGGTTCGAGACTCGCGGCGATTTTTGACGAGCGGGCAGAGAGAGTTGCTTTCGTTAAAGGCGGCGACGCCGTCGAATTTGCCGACGTGGCCCGCGCGATCGACATCATGCGGTCGGCGGGCATCGACAGAGTCGGTTTGATTTCGGGCAATCTCGCAGCTGCCCAGTAGGTTCGCAGGCCGCCCGGCCACTTGGGGGACTCACACGGCCGGCGCAGTCATCACTAAGGAGAGCATTTCATGCAGCGCAATCTGCAAAACCGAATTCTTCTTGCCGTCACCCTGGCATCGCTGGTTGCGGCGGGAGGCTGCGACAAGCTTCGCGCGCGCGACAAGCTGAACAAAGGCGTGCAGGCCTTCCGAGGGGGTCAATTCGATCTCGCGATTGAAGACTTCAAGCAGGCGAAGGATTTGGATCCAGGCCTCACCAATGCCCGCCTGTATCTGGCCACCGCATACGCCAGCCAGTACATCCCTGGCGCGCCCTCCGACGAAAATATCAATATGGGCAAGCAGGCCATCGCGGAATTCCAGGACGTGCTGAACGGTGACTCCAACAATCTTACCGCTATCGACGGTATCGGCTCCCTGCTCTACAACATGGGCGCGAACCCATTCAACGCCAAGACGCTTGAGGACTCGAAGCAATACCACATGAAGCACATTGCGATCAAACCGGATGATCCCGAGCCGTATTACTGGATCGCCGTCATCGACTGGTCGCTGGCCTATCACGGCAACAGCGAAATGCGCGACGAATACAACAAGACCGCCAAGAAGTCGATTCGCGAAATCGATCCGTTGCCGCCGAAAGTCGCAGCCGACTACGCCCAAAAATATGGACCTGTGATCGATGAGGGCATGGACTACGCCAAGAAGGCCATGGACCGCAGGCCTCAATACGACGACGCCATGTCCTATTTGAACTTGCTGTATCGCCGGAAGGCCGACACGGAAACTTCGGCCGATGCCCGCGATGCCGATGATAAAGAGGCCGAAGACTTGGTTCACAAAATCCAGATCATCCGGCAACAAAGGATGGAGAATCCCGCGCCGCCCAGCTCTTAGCCAGTTTCAGTTCGGGCTTCAGAATTCTCACCAGCCGGCGGGTCACCGCCGGCTGTTTGTTTTTGTGGATCCCTTGGTCCCCGTTGCCTCAGGGTCCGGAAACGAACACCTCGCTGGCGTGATACAGCTTCACGTTGCGCTGTTCGGCGCGGACCTGTATCTCGCGCATTTCGCCATTCTTCTTTTCGCTGCGCGGAGTCGCGAATGTGAGCAGATATTGATTCTTCAGCACTGCGTCGAGCTGCCGGAAAATTGGGACAAAATCGACGGGGGTCTCGAAACCCTGAAAAAATGACTGGCCTCCCGTACCGCTCGCCAACTGGTCCAGATTTTGCCACGCGACATCCATGCGAAACGGCGAGTTGGCGAGTCGCGCGCCTCCCGTGTAGATGGAGTGGACGACGACGCCCGAGCTCTGCGCGCGCTTGATTGCGGATGCAACGTAAGGACTGTCGATGCCGGGCGACAGGCGATCGATGCCGCTCGCGATCATCAGAACTTCATGGCGCATGGCGTTGGCTGGCCAGTGCGATACGAGATCCTCCAGAGAAAGATACACGCTCGGCGACGTGCTCGCAGCCGGACCAAGAGTCATTCGAAGTTTTTGCGCGACGGCTTCATGGTTTGCGTCGAATTCGGCCGCAGCCCGAGCGGTGCCGGCGGTTGCGTAAAAGAGGCCGACTTGCGTCGTGCTGGGCTGCGAGGTGATGAACTCCTTGATCTCGCTGAAATGCTGGCCGATGGCGGTGGGGCTGTCGTTATCGTCGATCAGAATCGCGAGCTGGAGGCCGGCATTGTCCCCTTGCGCGGGAGCCCAGGAAGTTACATCCTGACGATTTTTCCCACTGTAGACGGCGACGTCTTCCTTGGCGATTGCAGGCGGAGCGGAGAAATCATGGCCGAGAACCGTGACGACCGTGGTGATGGGCGCGGTGGATGAAGCTGCTTGATTTCGACTGCGCGAGGACCAGCTGGAAAGCAGGGTAACGGCAACAATAAGGACCGCGACAGACAAAGACTTTGTGCGCATTTCGCACCTCTTTGTTATGAGATGCGGCGAATGCGTCGCCTGTTTCTCTCGTTTGAGTATCAGGCCGAGGCTCGGTCCCCTATATCGTTGTTATCCTTCCGCCGACGCGTGTCCTAGTAAACGGGCGAAAGGCGCTTGCGGCGCTCGATCCATTCCGCACTGGCAAAGATTCGCGGCGTGAGTTCGATCAGGCGCGGCAACATGTTGAAGATGGCCACCGGCCCCCAGTCCGTGCCCGTGCGCGTGCGGAAGCCTTTGCGATTCAGCTCCTCGGCCACCTTCGAGAGAGAGATGTCCTGGATGATGAGCTCCATCATCGAGAGCAGAAAATCCATCTCGGGCCGGTTTTCCTCGAGCCGCTCGCAATCGCCGGCGATGCGAAAACCGAACGGCGTTTCTTCGAGCCTGGCTTCTCCTCCGGCGGACGGAGAGGAAGCTCCGGCTTCGGAGTCGCGCGCCCATTCGACCTCCCACTCGATCGCCATCAACCGCCAGCCCTCCGCCTCGCGCTTGCGGATGTAGTCGGTATCGATCGGGCCCTTTACCGCTTCTCGGATACGTTCGAGTTTAGCCATGATTCTTCCTCCTTTGTTGCCGCCCCAAAAATCGACTTACCCAATCATTCGTCGCGCAAGGCTACCATCGGATCCACTCGCGCCGCACGTCGCGCGGGAATATAGCACGCCGCAAGCGCGACAAAAGCGAGCAGCGCCGAAACGGCCACGAACGTCAGGGGATCCCTCGCACCAACGCCAAAGAGCAAAGTAGCGAGCAATCGCGTGAGCCCGAGTGCCGCTGCGATCCCGATTGCGATACCCAGGATCGTGAGTTTTGTTCCGTGCGCAAGCACGAGGCGCAGAACGTCGTCCTTCTGCGCGCCGAGGGCCATGCGAATTCCGATTTCGTGCGTGCGTTGCGTTACGAGATACGCCATGACGCCGTAGATGCCCACTGCGGCCAGCAAGAGGGCCAGCGCAGCAAACACGCCGAGAAGAAACGTCTGCAAGTTCGTATCTTGCATCGCGTCGGCGATCACCTGTTCCATCGTGCGTGGGCGAGAGAGGCCGAGGCCGCCATCGAGGCCGCGGACTTCGCGGCGAATCGAGCCCAGCACACTCATGGGGGTAACGCTGGTTTTTATCACCAGCCGGGTGCCGAATCCCGGCGAATCCAGAATTGCCGTGAGCGGAAAGTAAGCTTCCGGGATTGTCTTTTCGGTGATGCCCCATTGCTTGACGTCGCCTACCACGCCGATCACCGTTACAGGTCGGTTGCCCGTGAAGACTTTGCCGACGGGATCCTGGTTGGGCCAAAACATTTGAGCCATCGCATGGTTGATGACCGCGACCAACGTGAGATCGGGCGGCAGAGCTTCGTTTGGTTTGGCTGACTTGGCGAGCTCGTCAGCCTTCAGGTTCACGTCGGCGGTGCGCTGAACGTCTTCCGGCGTGAAATTCCTGCCCTCCAGAAGCGGAATCCCGAAAGCGCGGAAGTAGTCCGGCGTGATGTAGTCCCACTCGACGAGCTGGCTCCCGTGAGACGGATCCTTGTCACCAGGGATAGTGACGTAGCCGTTGTTGCCGCCTTCGAGAGGAATCTCCGTTGACACCGAAGCAGCCTGAACGCCGGGGACGCGCTCCACGCGCGCAAGAAGCTGGTCGTAGAATTCGCGCCGCGCGGCAAGAGTCGAGTACTTCGCTTTGGGGAGATTGATGCCCATCGTGATGACGTTCTCCGATTGCACGCCAATATTGGAGCTGCGCATTTGGGCAAAACTGCGCAGCAGCAGGCCTGCTCCAACGAGCAATGCAAGCGATACGGCAATTTCTCCAATGACGAGCACATCGCGAAGCAGCCGACGTTTCGAAGAGGCGCTCACAACGGCCTGGCCGCTGAGTTTCAATTCATCGTTGAGATTCACTTGAGAGGTTTGGAGCGCCGGGGCAAGGCCAAAGAGAATCCCCACCAGGAGGCTAACGCCGATTGTGAACAGCAGGACCGTGACGTCCACCTGAATCGGATTCGCGCGTGGGATGGGCACTGTATCTGCGGTTCGCAAATAATCGACGGACCATAACGCACCGACGAGACCAAGCGCCGCACCTGCCATAGACAGCAGAATACTTTCCGTGAGCAGCTGGCGAATCAAGCGCCAGCGGCTGGCGCCCATCGCGGCGCGCACCGCCATTTCTCGCTGCCGCGCAGTCGCGCGGGAGAGAAGCAGGTTGGCCACGTTGGCGCACGCAACCAGGAGCACCAGCGCGACCGCACCAAGAAGAATCAGCAGCTCATCCTTCGAGGACTTCGTGAGCTGCTCCTTCAGGGGGACGACGACTGGGCTGACGTTAGTGTTCGACTTGGGAAATTGTTGCTCGAGGTGCTTGCCGATCGTTGCGAGGTCCGCGCGCGCTTGAGTTATCGCGATTCCCTGCTTCACTCTTCCGATCGCCCGGTAAGAGTGCGAGCCGCGTTCGCCCAGCGCCTTGGGCGTCATGTCGAACGGAGTCCACACGTCCGTCGCCACGGGAAAATTGAACCATTGGGGCATGACACCGATGATCGTGTACGACTCGTTGTTCAGCTCGAGTGCTTGGTTGATCGCATCGGAGCGGCCGCCGAAGTGCCGCTGCCAGAAACCATAGCTCAGAATCGCGACGTGGTTCTTGCCGTCGGCATCTTCACCCGTAGCGAACCCCCGTCCAACTTGCGGAGAGACTCCTAGCACAGAGAAGAAGTTCGACTGTGTGGCGATCGCGGTTACGACCTCGGCCTGTCCGGCGGCACTGGCATTGAGGTCGCGAGGCCAGGAATAGAGGCTCGTGCCCTCGAGCGTGTGATTCTGCGATTGCCACTCGAGATAATCGGGGCCCGTCAGCGGATACGAGCCCGGCGACGCTTCCGTTTCCCACAGCTGAACGAGCCGATCGGGCTCATGGAACGGCAGCGGTCGCAGCAGGACCGAGTTGATCACGGAGAAGATCGCCGTGTTCGCGCCGATGCCGAGCGCCAGCGTCAGGATCGCGACGATTGTGAAGCCCGGCGATCGGAGCAACACCCGCAGGCTGTAGCGAACGTCCTGCCAGAATGTTTGCATCGAATCCTCCCTCAGTTCCGTACGCCGATTCTAGGTCAGTCCCACCTTTAGCCGCTCATTCGTAACGCAGGGCAACGATCGGGTCGACGCGGGCAGCACGCCGCGCGGGAATGTAGCAGGCCACGAGCGCGACCACCACCAACAGCGCCGCTACGGCGACGAACGTCCACGGGTCGGCTGCGCTGACACCATACAGCAGACCACGCATTGCACGAGTGAGCGCGAGAGCCGCAATCAAGCCCAAAACGACGCCGACCCCAGCCAGCTTTGCCCCTTGGTTCACCACCATGCCGAGCACATCTTCTTTCTGTGCGCCGAGCGCCATGCGGATGCCTATTTCATGAGTTCGCTGCGTGACGGAGTACGACATCACGCCAAAGATTCCCAGGGCGGCGAGAAGCATCGCCAGACCAGCAAAGACTGCGACGAGCATCCATGTGAACTTGGCGGTGGAGACCGCGTGCGCGCTCACCTCATCCATCGGCTTCACGTCGGTGATCGGCAGATCCTTGTCGAGTTCGGTGACGACTTGCCGGGCAGCCGAAGCGAGCGAGGAAAGACTCGAGTTCGCGCGCACGACCACGGTGCGTTCACCGTTGTCGGTATACTGCCAATCGGAAAAGTAGAGCGCTGGCTTTGCGCTCGTTCCATCGGGCGCGTCCTTTACGTCGCCCACTACCCCGACGATCTCCGCGCCCTTGAGGCTCCACAAGGTGAGGCGCTTGCCGACGGCGTCTTCGCCCGGGAAATAGCGCTGCGCGAACACCGAATTCACGATCAGGACCTTCGGAGCTTTCAAGTCATCGGCAAGCGAACTAAATCGGCCGCTGAGCAGCGGAATTCCGGCCGCGCGGAAATAGTCGGGCGATGCAAAGTGGTAGCGCGCTTCGGGGGATTGATTGGGATCGGTTGCGCGGCCATCGATGTCGAAGCTCGTGTTCTCGTCGTAGACGGTCCAAGGGATATCGGATCCGACGCCAACCGTTTGCACGCCGGGCAAAGCCTGCAAACGAACGGCGAGATCCTGATAAAAGCGAATGTAGGTTTTGTCATCAGGGTAACGCTTGGCGGGAAGGTCGGTGTGGAACGTGAGAACGTGGTCCGGATTGAACCCCATGCTGACGTGCTCGAGGTTTACGAAAGTACGCATCAGAAGGCCGGCGCCCGCAAGCAGGACGAGAGCCAGTGCCATTTCCGTGGCGACGAGCCAATTGCGAAGCCGGCCGCGCGTTCCTCCGGCAGTCGAGCCGCGGTCACCGTCTTTGAGCGAGCGATTCACGTCGGAGCGGACGATGGCAAGAGCGGGTGCGAGGCCGAAGATCACAGCCGTGAAGAACGTGACAAGCAGAGCGAACAGCAGAACGTGTCCATCGATATGCACCGCTTGCAGGCGAGGCAGCTTGTCAGGGCTCAGCGCAACGAGCGCCGCGACGCCCCAGACCGCGAAAACGACTCCTAAGACGCAGCCGAAGAACGCGAGCACAAAGCTTTCCGTAAGCAACTGGCGAACGATCCGCAGACCGCTAGCGCCAAGCACGGAACGCATCGCGATTTCGCGACTCCTTTCGGTGGCGCGAGAAAGCGCGAGGTTCGCGACGTTGACGCACGCGATCAGGAGCAGGAATCCCACCGCTCCCATCAAAACGGAGAGCATCAGGCGGGCGCGTCCTACAATTTCTTCCTTCAGCGGAACGACGAGGGCGTGAATGTCGGCGCCCGGATCGTGAAGGTCCTTGCGAAGGATGCGGACTCCGTAGCGAATGTCCTGCAAGAATTGTTCCATGCCACGCTCCTGTGCGTTTCTCCCGATCAGCCAGACCTCTCAATCATTCGTAGCGCAGCGCTTCTAGCGGACTTGTCCTCGACGCGCGGCGCGCCGGAATGTAGCCGGCAATCGCAGCGACCGCGAACATCAATACAGTGGCCACGGCCAGCGCAACAGGATCGGCCGGCGTGAGTCCGAAGAGGAGGCTCTTTATTAATTTCCACGAGGCGAACACCGCGGGCAAGCCGATGAGCACGCCGATCAGAACGAGCAGCATCGACTCGCGCAGAATCAGCCCGAGAACATCCTTACCCTGCGCTCCGAGCGCCATGCGAATGCCGATCTCGTTGGTCCGATTCGCCACCGCGTACGCCATAATGCCGTAGATTCCAATGCACGCGAGCAGCACGGCGAGTCCGCCGAAAAAGCCGGAAAGCGTGGTCAGCATGGTGTCCTGAGTCAGCGAATCGGCCACAAGCTCGTTCATGGTTTCGATCTGAATCGGCGGCAAGTTGGGCGCGGCCTGCTTTACGGCTTCGCGAACGTCTGCCGCGATCGCGGAAGGACTGCCGTTGGCGCGAACCTCGATGTTGGCGAAGGAGGTGTCGGGCACAACCGGGTTGAAGAAGGGCACGTAGAAGCGTCTCGGAGTTTTCTCGCGGACGCTGAGGTATTTCGCATCAGCCGCCACACCCACGACGATGAAATCAGTGCGATTCGTCGGAAACTCGTCCCAAATACGCCGTCCGATGGGGCTCGATTTGCCGAAATAATATTTTGCCATCGTTTCATTGATTACGCCCACGCGCTGGCCATTGCCGCTGTCCTGCGGACCAATTTCGCGGCCGAGCAGAATCGGGATTCCGACGGTGGAGAAATAATTCGGACCCACTTGGTCGAAGCGCGCGTCCATGTCCTGGCCGGACTGCGGAGTGAAACCTTCGATCGAAATCGGATCTGCGGATTCATGATGGCTGAAAAGGCCATTCTCCGAGAACGTGACTCCGCGCACGCCGGGAACCGCGCCGATGCGTTCGAGCACGTCTTTGTAAAGCTGCGTGATGGGCGGCCCAACTTTGTAGCCGTATTCGATGGGAGCCACGCTGAACAGCATCAGGTGATCGCGGTCGTATCCGAGTTGAACGTTCCCGAGTTTCTGGAAACTGCGGACGAAGAGACCGGCAATCACCAGCAGAAGAAGCGACAACGCAACCTGCGCAACGATCAAAATCTTGCCTATCGAGAAGCGGCCACCTGCTCCACCGACGACGCCGCGTGAGTTCGCTTTCATAATGGAATTCAGGTCCACGCGCACGGCGCGAAACGCCGGCGCAAGGCCGAAGAGGACTCCAGTAAGCAGCGAGACGGCCAGCGTGAAACCAAGAATCTTGGCATCGGGATGAATGTCGAGAGGAATCGTCCGGCCGCGCTGCGAGACAAGTCCGAGAAGCACGGAATCAGCCCACTGCGCGAAGATGAGACCGATCGCGCCTCCCACGGCAGCAAGCAGAATGCTTTCCGTCAACAATTGCCGAAACAGGCGAGAGCGGTCGGCGCCCAGCGAAATGCGAACCGCGATTTCTTTCTCTCGCGAAGCGGCACGCGCGAGCAGAAGGTTCGCAACATTGGCGCAGGCAATCAACAAAACGAGTCCCACGACTCCCATCAATATCAGCAGCGGTTGGCCGAATTGTTCGCGCAACCTGGACGCGCCATGGCTGCCTTCGGTCGCGGCGAGATGCTGGTTTAGAAAATCGCGGCGGTCCTTGTCCGACATTTTCGAGCCGATTTGCGATTGCAAGTAGTTCTGAAAGTCGACGTTGATGCTGGCCTTGGCCTGCTCGACCGTGACGCCGGGCTTCCGCCGCCCGACCACTTGCAACCACATCGTTTTTTCGACAGGCTCCTTTTCGGTGGAAAGATAATCGCGGCCGGGGACAATCTCCGCCTGCATCGTGAGCGGCACCCAAACGTCCGGCGCGAAGCCGACGGTCAGGCCGAAAAAGTGCGCTGGCATCACGCCGATGACGTCGTAGGAAGTGTCGCGGATGTGAATCTTGCGGCCGAGCACGGAAGAACTGCCTCCCAAACGGCCCTGCCAGAAACTGTAGCTGATGACGGCGACGGGATTCGCGTCGCGCGCATTGTCGACGCCCGTATCGAAGGCGTGCCCGAGAATCGGATTCACGCCGAGAACCGGAAAATACGAACCACTCACCATGCTGACGAAAGCGGGAGCACCCTGGCCGGGCTGGCTTGCTTCATCGACGGTCACGGGCAGTTTCTGCACGTTGCTGTCAGCCGCCAACAGGCCCGAGAAAGCTTGATTCCGCGTGCTGAGATCCTGGAACTCGGGGTAGGTCAGCAGACCGCGGTCGCCGTCCTGGCTTCCGACGTGCATTCCATGATCGTCCGGATCGGTGAGGAACACGAGTTGCTGTGGGTCCTTCACGGGCAACGAGCTGAGCAGGACGGAATTGACGACCGTAAAAATGGCGGTGTTTGCGCCGATGCCCAGGGCAACGGTCAGCGTAGCGATCGAGGTGAACGCCGGATTCTTCACCAGCATGCGGATTCCGTAGCGCAGATCCTGCAGGAACGTTTGCATCGAATGTCTCCGTTAAGCTACGTGACCCTCATCTGGGACCTGAAACCGTTGGAACTTGGCGCTCGACGAACACACTTCTACTGAAACTATCGAGAAGCGAGGCAAGTACCTTGCCTCTCCCACGGGGAGTGAAGCTAAAGAAACTGCAGGACTTACGGGAGTAATTGGTCGGGATCTAAAGTACGAGTTGGCCGCTTGTGGGATGCGGTGTCGCTGAATCGGACAGGGCGGAAGCGCGATCCCGGCGGGAGATTGCATCGTGACCGCCCCTTTGATCAGCGCTGAGGATTGTTCTATGATTTCGCGCCGCTAACGAGTGGCTTGAAACCGCATTTCAAGCCCTGAAGTTTCTAGAGGGCGAATGAACGCGATTGATCTGTCGGCGGATGTGGGATTGGTGGCGGTCGGACTGGTCACGCTGAACCTGATGATCGGGTTCCTAATCGCGGTGCGGTACAGCCCGTGGCGATACTGGCCCCACCGGCGTTTCAACATCTTCCGGATACATAAGTGGAGCGGGTATTCGGTGCTGGGAGTTTCGGTCCTGCATCCCACGGTGCTGCTGTTCTCGTCCACCGCGCGTTTTCGCATCCTGGACGTGATATATCCGATCCACTCACCCAGTCAGCCGCTCGAAAACACGATTGGAGCGATTGCGCTGTATTGCATCGCCGTCGTGGCGGTCACGTCGTATTTTCGGTTGCAGCTTGGACGCCGACTGTGGAAGTCGTTTCATTTCGTCATCTACGCCGCCGCGATCGCGCTCTTCTGGCACAGCATCTTCACCGACCCGAATTTGAAGAACACGCCACTCGACCCGTTCGACGGCGAAAAGGTGTTCGTCGAAGTTTGCTGCTTGCTGATCGTTGTGTTCGGCTTTCTGCGCTGGCGCTACGCCGTGCGCAAAGCGCACGCTCGGGCAAATGGATGAATGCTTTGGTTTGACGCAGTAGCCGGAGCGGTTTGAATCTGGCGTCGAAAACGGTACTGTCGGGCCGGAGGCTTCCGATGCAAGCGCCGCACATCGTGATTTTGTTCACCGCAATCTTTGCCTTGGGGAGAATTCCCGAGATGCCGCATCAGAATCCCGGTGGCAGCGCAGAAGCCAAGGAGGCCAAGGCCATCGCGCAGACCGTGGATCGATTCCGCGATGCATGGAACACACATGATGCGCACGCGTTCGCACTCACCTTCACGGACGATGCGGATTTCACCAATGTAGTCGGCGCACACGCGCAGGGCCGCGCGAACGTGGAGGCGTTTCACGCCCCCGTGTTTGCCGGAATCTTCAAGGACAGCCATCAAACCGGCAGAATTCGCAGTATTCGATTCCTCAAGCCGGATCTGGCTGCCGTCGACATCGACTGGGAAATGACCGGCGCAAAATCCCCGGACGGCAAACCGAGGCCCTATCGCAGGGGACTTCTGAACTGGGTGATGGCCAAGCAGGCCGATGGCTCGTGGCTGATCCTCGTCATGCACAACACGGAATTGACCGACTACCCGGCACCGGCGAAGTAGCAATCACATTTGTGCGATTTCCACAGGGTAAAATGCCATCGGAGATTGCCCCATGACTCGTAGATCGACGCACGACAAGGCCGCGCGAATAGCCCCACCGAAGCTCCGGAAAAAGCAAGGTGTGTGGGTGTACCGGGCCGATGAGCCTCTCTCGGATGCGGTCGTGAGAGCGACCCTCCGCCAAGTCCGGCGAGAGCGCAAGGCGCAAAACCTGGGCAAAGAAACCCCTAATTGAGTACCGCAAAACCTTTATTGCGGCTTGGGTGAGCCGATCGCGGAACTCGCGTCAACGTGGTATTTCTTGTAATCGGAGTAGCGCGTCACGTCGTTGACGCGGAATCCTTTCACCAACAGGACGCGCGCGCCCACGTGCGCTTCCTCGTAAGTGGGTAGCCACACTTCGTTGTTGATGAACTCCTGCTCGAAAACGAACCCCGTTCCCTTCTGGATGTTCGCCAGCAAGCCGCCAGCGATTTTCGTGTCGCCCACGAAATATCCTTCGAGACGCGCCACATCGTGAGCTTTTTCGTCGATCCAGACGGCACCGGCCAACTGGTGCACGATTCGTTCTTCCAGGTTGCGCGGCTTGTATTCCGGATTACCTTCGAAATCGAATACAAGCACGTCCTGACCGCGGAAGCGCTCGCGTCGCGGGTTCACAAACTCGCAGGTGCGCAGGAACGTTTCGATACCGACGGAATCGTCGTCCTTCTCGGGCTTGCCCTCTTCCTTGGCCTTTTCATCCTTGGCGTCGTTCTTGGCGTGCTGCTTTTGAATCTCCTCGACGCGCTTCTCCGCGTTTTCGGTTTCTTTCTTCTGCTCGGCGTCGCTTAGGGGCTTGCCGTCCTTCTCGGAAACTTGCGAGATTTCTTCACCGTCGACATAGAAAAACGTAGATTCCGTCACCGTGTGCTTTTTCACCTTGCCGTCGGAGTCGAAGTCAGTCTCTTCCTCGGTTTTCGTGCCGGCGTAATCTTCCCTGATTTTGTCGATGGCCTTCTGATTGTCGTCAAGCTCCTTGAAGAGGGCTTTCAAGTCCGGCAGCTTCACTTGCGATTTCAGGGGAAGATCGAACACGCGCTCTCCGATCGGTCCGTTGACGCTCGCGCTCGTGATTTCAATCGCGTAGGTATCAGAGCCTCGGTGCAGCTCGATCTTGCGGGCGATCTGGATGCCGCTCTCCGGGCGGTAGTCGCTGTAGAAAACCTCCTCGTTGACGCCGCCCACAGGCCCCGATTCCTTCACCAGCAAGTGCGTCTGCGAATTGAAGAAAAACTCGTGCTTCACGCCCGTGGCCGTGGTCAATTCCAATTGCAAGGCGTCCTGCCCGCTCACCTGCGCGTGGCCGATGAGGACGACAGCAAGCTTGTTCGTTTTCAGATTCAGCAACCTCGAATTCGCGATCTGCGCCTCGGCCTGCATCTCCACGGAGTCTTGGCTAAACATCGTGACGGGATTGCCCGAGGCATCCTCCCGCCAAGCCGACTTGCCGTTGTAGGATTCGACGACGCGCTTGCCGCCGACGATCAGTTCCGAGTAGTAGCGGTTCGGCAGCTTCGTGTCGAACGTGAATGTCCCGGAATTGCCGTCACCTGTGCCGTTCACCGTGCCTTCGATCGCAAGCGTTCGCACGCGCGAGAGCGCACGGGCGCCCCCAGCCGCTTTTACATAGTCGCTTATGATCTTCGCCGCTTTCTGGGCGCGAGCGGGCACAGCGATTCCGGCGAAGAAAACGCAGAGGATGACGAGACGGACGCGGCGCCGCATATGCTCACACGTATATACGAAGAAACGCGAGAAAGGTTTCGTGGCGTCGCTCTCGCCCAACTCCCGATAGCTCAAAGTCGCTTTTTGGCGAAGGCTCTGCCCGATGCCGACTTGAGATACTTCTCGAACGCGAAGGCCTGTTTCTCGTCTGCGAACGCCACGTACGTCTTTATCGCCCAGGGAGCATATTTCGACGTGTGGGCCACGTCGCCTGCGTTGTGCTTCTGCAAACGAGCACGCAAGTCGTCGGTAACTCCAATGTAATGATGTTCGGGGTTTTCTATGCTTCGGAGGATATAGACGTAAGTCACGGAACCTTAGCAGGAATGCTGGCTCGCCGAGCCGAAGACGTAAGTCACGGAACCCTGGCGTGGATTCTGGCTCGCCGAGCCGTAGCTCGCTGAGCCGGATATCGTGAGCGCCATGCCCGCCTCCGCCCTACGGGCTTCGGCGCGGCAGCCTTCTCTCTGCGAGCGAAGGCTGGTGGGCCTGGACTGACTTGAACAGTCGACCTCGCCCTTATCAGGGGCGCGCTCTAGCCACCTGAGCTACAGGCCCGTCTTGGTTGCCCAACTTAGTTGGTTGCTAACCATGATACGGAGCGCCTCTTTGCCGGTCAAGTGACGCCGGGCAGAAGAAGTACCGTCAGGCACAAAAAAGGTACCTTTTCATTGTTCAACATCGGCTGTTTCGACGGTACACTTGCCGGTCGTTTGGGCGCGTGCGGAGGGGTTCTTGCGACTCGAGATTGTGCAAACGGGCGAGCCTGTGTTGCGACAAACGGCGCGTCCCCTATCCGCCGAGGAAATTCGCAGCGATGCGATTCGCAAACTGATTGCGGACATGCGCGAGACGATGTACGAAGCGCCCGGCGTCGGCCTGGCGGCGCCTCAAGTAGGCCGTTCGTTGCAGATCGCAGTGCTCGAGGATCGCGAAGACTGGCTCAAGGAAGTTCCCGCCGAGCAGCTCGCCGAGCGCGAGAGGCGCCCCGTGCCCTTTCAAGTGATCGTCAATCCCAGGATCGTCGAATCGTCCCCGGAGCAAGCCGAGTTTTTCGAAGGTTGCCTCAGCTTGCCGGGCTTTTCCGCGATTGTGCCGCGAGCGCGCCGCGTTCGCGTGGAATGCCTCGACGAGAACGGCCGCCCGAAAGTGATCGAAGCTTCGGGATGGCACGCGCGCATCCTGCAGCACGAAATCGATCACCTGCGCGGAAACATGTACATCGACCGGATGCGCAGCCGCACGTTCACTTCGCTCGATAATTTCAAGCGGTTCTGGCAAGCGAAGCCCATCAACGAAGTTTGCGCGGAATTGGGCGCAGCGCGCGGTCCAACCGAGTAAACTCTTTGCGAGCCGTTAGGATTGAAGCATGCTGCTCTACTATGTGCTGCTGGCGCTTGTCGGTTTGTCTTGGTGGACATGGCGCGTTGTGCCGGCAGACTGGTGGCGTGGTTCGTATGCGGGAGAGACGCCTTCCGGGGGAAACGTTCAGTCGAGGTGGCGAGAGGACGTGCTCCTCGTCGGTCTGATTGCTCTCTCGCTGAGCATGCTCCAGCACTTGGGCCTCGTCGTGTATCAGGACGTTCTGCACCACCGCGTCAATCATTTCTCCGCGCCCATGGGTCTTCTAGTAGGGGCAAACAGAGTGATCTGTTATTCCGCCTTGCTCGCTGCCGCCATCGGCAAAGGCTTCGCCCGCCTGCCGCTCTTTGCGGCAGGCATTCTGCTGATATTCTTTTGGGCGATCTCCCAGGCGGTCTAGGGTGTTCACTGAGGGAATATGCGAACAATTGCTCCGATACTGGCGCTGTCGATTGCGATTGGCGGATTCTTGCTTGTGACCGCGTTCGCTCAAAGCGAATCGAAGCCCGCAGCCGACCTAATCATCGAGAATGCGAAGGTCTGGACGGTCGACCGATCGATGCCCACAGCGCAAGCGGTGGCAGTTCTCGGCGAACGGATCGTTGCGGTGGGCTCGAACGCGGACTCTGACGCGTGGCGCGGCCCGAAAACCGAAGTGATCGATGCCGGCGGCAAGTTGCTCTTGCCCGGATTCAACGACGCGCATGTGCATTTCGTCAACGGCGGCACGCAGCTGGACGCCATTCAACTGACCGACGCCACCAGCGTCGAGGAATTCGCGCGGCGCATCGCCGCGCGCGCGAAGGCCACGCCAAAAGGCCAATGGATTCTCGGTGGCGATTGGGACGAAACCAAATGGAGTCCCGCCGAGCTTCCGACGAAAGAGATAATCGATCGCGTCGCGCCGGAACACCCCGTGTTCCTCAGCCGCTACGACGGCCACATGGGCGTCGCAAACTCCGCGGCGCTGCGGCTTGCGGGCATCACGGCCAGCACTCCGGAACTTCCCGGCGGCACCATCGTGCGCGACGCGCAGGGGAATCCCACGGGTGCGCTGAAAGATGCGGCGATGGACTACATCGACAAAGTGATCCCGGACCTTTCGCACGAGCAGCGCTACCACGCCGTGAAGCGAGCGCTCCTGCACGCCGCCGCGGTGGGCGTAACCAGCGTGCAGGACATGACCCCGGAGTACGCGGACGTCGCCATGTATTCAGAATTTCTCGAGCGCGGCGAGCTGACCGCGCGGATTTACGCCGCTCACCTGATCACGAACGTCGACGACCAGACGACGATCGGCATTCGTCACGCTTTTGGCGGGCCGTGGTTGCGCATCGGCGCGGTGAAGGCTTTCGCCGACGGCTCGCTCGGATCGCGCACTGCCTACTTTTTCGAGCCTTACACCGATCAGCCAAATTATCTCGGCCTTCTTTCCGACGAGATGCATCCGGTCTCGCTGATGCGCGAGCGAATGATGAAAGCCGATGCCGCTGGACTCCAAATCTGCACGCACGCCATTGGGGATCAGGGGATCTCGATGATCCTCGACATTTATTCGGAGATTGTGAAAGCGCACGGAGACGCCGATCGGCGCTTCCGCATCGAGCACGCGCAGCATATGGCCGCGAAGGATTTCGACCGCTTCGCCCAGCTTCATGTGATCGCATCCATGCAGCCCTATCAGGCGATCGACGACGGCCGCTGGGCGGAAGAGCGAATCGGGCGCGATCGCGCCAGCCGGACGTACGCCTTCCGCACGTTTCTCGACCATGGCGTGCGCCTCGCGTTTGGCACCGATTGGGACGTCGCACCGCTCAATCCCTTGCTTGGCGTCTACGCGGCTGTCACGCGCGCCACACTCGACGGCAAGAATCCGAATGGCTGGTTTCCGGAACAAAAGCTGACGGTGGCGGAAACGGTGGAAGCGTACACAATGGGATCGGCATACGCGGAATTTCAAGAAAAGCAAAAAGGTTCCATCACGCCCAGCAAGCTCGCCGACATGATTCTGCTCAGCGACGATATTTTTTCGATCGACCCAGTAAAGATTCGCGATGTCAGGGTACTCAAGACGTTCGCCGGAGGAAAACTCGTGTGGGACGCAAGCCATCCGGCGGGCGGCGAGCCCTCGAATCGCTGATTTCAGTGCCTTCGTTTGCGGTGCCGTCAGAGCCCGTCGAAGCCCCTTAAAGTTTGTTCAGACCATCCAGCGCGGCCACCTTGTAGGCTTCGGCAAGCGTAGGGTAGTTGAAGACGGTGTCGCGAAAATATTCGATAGTGCCGCCGTAGGCGAGCACCGCCTGGCCAATGTGGATGATTTCCGTCGCGCGCTGCCCGATGGCGTGCACTCCGAGCAGCTTCAGATTGTTGCGGTCGAAAAGCAGCTTCAGCATTCCGCTTTCGTCGCCCAGCATCATGCTCTTCGCCAGCTCCGCGTATTTCGCGATGCCCACTTCGTACGGAACTTTCGCAGCCGTGAGCTTTTCTTCGGTTTGTCCCACCATCGAGATTTCCGGAATCGTGTAAATCCCGTAAGGGAAAAACTGCGACATGCTCTCGGAAGGCGCGCCAAACATGTGGCAACTCGCCAGGCGGCCCTGCTCCATCGACGTGCTCGCGAGCGCTGGGAATCCGATCACGTCGCCTGCCGCGTAAATGTGCGGAACGGCAGTCTGGAATTTGGCATTCACTTCAAGTTTCCCGCGACTGTCTGGATGCAAGCCGGCCGATTCCAGATTCAGCCTGTCGCCATTTGCCTGGCGGCCAACGCAATGCAGCAAGCTGTGCCCCTGCACCCTCTTGCCGCTCTCGAGTTCGGCGAAAACGCGGTCGCGGCCGGCATCGAATCCGACGCGCGTCACCTTTTCCCCCAGACGGAACGTCGCGCCCATCTGGCGCAAGTGGTACGCGAGGGCTTCGACGATTTCGCGATCGACAAAATCGAGGATCGTGGGCCGCTGGTCGATCAGCGTAATCTCGGAGCCAAGCGCCGCGAGGAATGACGCGTACTCGAGCCCCACCACGCCGGCCCCAACGACGATGAGTTCTTTCGGCACCCCGTCCATGCCCGAAATATCGTCGGTATCGAGGATGCGCTTGCCATCAAACGGAATCTCGGGGTTGTGCGCCGGGCGCGTGCCGCAGGCGATCAGGATATTGTCGGCGCGCACAAGGGTCTTCTGCGTGTCGCCCTGCACTTCGATCGTATGAGGGTCCACGAACTGTGCCGTGCCCTGAAAAATCACGACGCCGTTGCGTTTCAGTTGCGCGCGAATCACGTCGGTCTCTCGCGCGATGATGGTTCGCACGCGCGCGGCCAGGTCCTGAACGGAGACGTCGCCGTTGCCGCGACAGTACGTTTTCACGGCGAAGCCGGTCAGTTGAAAAATGGCCTCGCGGACGGTCTTGCTCGGAATCGTGCCCGTGTGAACGCAGACGCCGCCCATCATCAATGTGCGGTCCACCACGGCGACGTGCTTGCGCAGTTTTGCCGCGCAAATTGCGCCTTTTTGACCCGCAGGACCGCTGCCGATCACCACCAAATCAAATTGTTGTTCGGTCATTTTCGCTGGCTAGTCTAGCCCAATCTAACTTCGATTCGAAGCGCGCACAATCTGCCACAGCAATCTTACAAGAATGTGAATGCGCACGCTCGACTAGCGCGAGCTTGTGTGACCTAATGAGCTTTCGGATCGGCCTGCATGATGCCGAACACGTTTCCCTCGGTGTCCGCGCAGTACGCGAGATAGCCTACGCCCGGAATGGGCATCTTTGGGACTACGTTCTTCCCGCCATTCTTCGTAATGCTCGCGACGGCGTCATCGACGGAGGCAACGCCGATCGTATTGCACGTTCCGGCACCCGGCTGCATGCGGCGCGTCAAGCCGCCGTTGATTCCCGGTTGGCCTTCCGCGCCTGTCGTGATTAGCCAATAGTCCTGCGGGCCTTCCCACTTCTTGAATTGCCACCCGAACGCCTTCTTGTAAAACTCCACGGCGCGCTCCGGATTGTCTGCCGGAAGCTCAAAATGGACGACACGAGACATGGGGAAATCCTCCTGGCCCCGGAAAGGGGCGATCTATCGATCATTGAGTTGGTGCAAACGAACTAGGATCGAACGCGTTCTGGGACCGCGTTGCCGCCGTACTTCTGCGTGGCGTAGCCTACGATCAAGCCCACCAAACCTCCGGGAAGCATGATCTGGAAGTAATAGTGATTTCCGTTGGGGTCAGGCATCGCCGCAATCGCAAACGCGAGCGCCAATCCGACGGCCAGTCCAAATAGGATGCCGAGCGGAAGCGAGTTCACCTTTTTCGCGAAAAAGCCGATCAGCACTCCCGCGATGATTCCCTTGATGGTCGAGCCCACCACAATCATCAAGAGCTGCGAGCGTACTGCCGGTGTAAACCAGGCCGTGAGGCCATCGAAAATGCCCAGAATTCCGCCCAGGATCAATCCGTAGACGATTTTGTTCATGGTCAGCCTCCCGGGCCGGATAAGTTCTCGGCCCTCGACCTTCTATTAACCGCTCCGCTGAATTCCTTTAGCGACGGAACCACAAAAGTAGAAGGGCCCGAATAATCAGGTACGTGAGCACCAGAACGATCGCCACGCGATACCTGTTTGCCCAGCGCGCGGCTCGTCGCCAGATATTTTCGGGGTACGCCGAAACGGGCAACCCATCAAGATAACGCGCGACGTCCAGACCCATTTCGCCCGCGGAAGTATAGCGATCGGCGGGATTCGAAGCCATCGCCTTGCGAGCGATCGCCGCCAGCGGTCGCGGTGCATTTGCAGAGGAATCGAGGCCCGTCTTCAGCAGATATTGCAGAATCGCGCCGAGCGAATAGACATCGCTCCGCTCGTCGAGGCTGCCCACTTTTCCGCGCGCCTGCTCGGGAGCCATGTAGCCAGGTGTGCCCAGAATCGCGCCGTGCGCGGTAATCGCGGTGGCGCTCGCGTCGCGCACGAGACTGGTTTCGTTCGGCGGCGTCGCGGCATCGAGGCCGCCGCCCGCGCGCAGACTTTTCGCGATCCCCCAGTCCATCACTAGCACTTCCCCGAACGGGCCGACCATGATGTTTTCCGGCTTCAGGTCGCGATGGAGAATTTTCCGCGCATGAGCAAAAGCAACGGCGTCGCAGATTCGCTGAAATAGGCGCAGCCGATCCGGAAGCGATTCGCCGCGCGAGACCAGCTGATCGAGCCGCTGGCCTTCCACCAATTTCATCGCGTAGAAGACACGTCCGTCCGCAAGAGTGCCCGCATCGTGAACCGGAACGATGCCAGGATGTTCGAGGCGCGCGAGAATTTTCGCTTCACGCAACAATCGCGCGGCAAGTTCGCCGCTCGCGTCCGGAACGTCAAGGATCTTCAACGCCACGCGGCGCCCGAGCACGGAATCTTCCGCAAGATACACCGTACCCATGCCGCCGCTGGCGATGCGCTCCACGATGCGATAGCGCGTCTCGGAGAGATCGGGCAGGGCGCTCGCCGTTTGCAGACGCAGAATCGCGTCGTCCGAGAGCCAGCTCATTCGGAAGTTACTCCCAGCAGAGCCCGGGCTTCGCGACGGAATTCTTCCTCCGTCGCGGTCATCTCGCGAAGCCTTTCCAGCGAAATGCGACGAAATTCGCGGCGCGCGAAAGCCAGGTAGTTGGTGACGTCGGTAGTCGCGATACCGAACTGTTTCGCCAGGTCGGCGTATTTTGGGCGCTTCGTCCCGCTGTCCTCGACGTCGAGGATTTCGAACAACCGGAAATGCGTCGGCTTCCCGTGGGCTTCGCAGAATCGCCGAAGGCTTTCGAGCGATAAGCCGAAGAGGCTGCGAAGAAATTCCCTTTCGAGGAAATCGTTCATGGATTCGGGCGACGCGCCTCCGATGCCCTGGGTAAACGACTGGCCTGTTCGTTGGAGCTCGGTTTCCGCTGCGTCGAAATTGAGCGAAATGTGCTCAGCGGCCCCGCCACGCTTTAATCGCGTGGCCGCTTTCGCCTCGTTCGCCAGAAAATGGTCAACGCACACGCGAAGGAATGTTCGCAAACGCGCTTTGCTGGGATCGAAATCGTCCAGATAGTTCTTTTCGATCAAGCGAGAGAAGAATTCCTGCGTCAGGTCTTTGGCGTCTTCGTTTGACTTGTTCCAGCGGATTCGGACGTACTTGTAAATCGGTTTCCAGTAAGCCTCCACCACCGTTTCGAGAGCCCGCGCGCGTTCAGCGGAATCGGTGCTGCGCGCCGCGACGATTGCCGACCAGCGCGTCGCTGGAAACCTTCGGCCGGGGCCGCCGATTTTCGTATCTTGCATCGTTCAGCGCTCTGCACTGACGCTGTCCCGTAAACGGGTTATGCGTCAGGGCGTCACCGCAGTTTCTCCGTGCCCTCTCGATTTCCTCGGTGTCCTCTGTGTTTCGCTTTCCGCTTTTCACTCTTGCAGCGCTCAATAGACCAGAGACGAGTTCATGAGGGTCATGCCAGGGCGATCAAGTCGATTTCCACGCGAACGTCCCGCGGCAACCGCGCGACCTCGACCGTGGCTCGCGCCGGCGGGTCATGCGGGAAATACCGCGCGTAGACCTCGTTCATCGCGGCGAAATCGTTCATGTCCTTCAAGAACACATTCACTTTCACGGCCTTTCCCAACGACGAACCCGCGGCTTCCGCGATCGCTTTCAAATTGTCGAGCACGCGGGCCGTTTGCTGCGCGACGTCGCCTCCCACAAGCTGTCCGGTGGCGGGATCAAAAGCTACTTGGCCGGAAATGAAAACAAAACCGTTCGCGCGAATTTCCTGTGAGTAAGGGCCAATAGCTTTCGGACCCTTTTCAGTTGCGATCACGTCTTTCACAAAGCCTCCTGTAGGCGCAAATTCGAGGCGGAATGTTAGCAGACTCTGGAACGAGAGAGATTCCCCTTAATTGCCTGTCGAAGCGCTCGTTTCGTAGCGGGCCCGAAAATCCGCCGGAAGTCCCTTCACGTAAAGCCACACGCGAAAGAACTCGCCGAGGTCTTTGCCGCACGTGTGCTCGATCGCCGAGCGCATGTCGTTGATGCCTACTTCTTGTCCGCGCAGCAGCGTCACGAGATGCTTCAGCCCGTTCCGAACGGGCGCTTCGCCGCAGCGATCTTCGAGCGCCACGTACATCAGCGGAGCCTTCGCGAGCGCGATGTTGCGTTGCTCCGAAGGGTCTGTCAACACTGTGTCGCCGAGCGGCGTTTCGGCAGCGCGGCTGCTTGCCTCTTGATATCGGCGCAGGTAATCCAGGGTGCGGCGCTGGCGCGCCTCCGGCCCGCTACGCGCTTCGTCGACGACGAACGTCGCGTAATCCGGCAGGCCTTCTCCCATCGCGATGGCAGCTTCGCTCGTCGGGTACATTTCGTCTCCGAACCAATTGTGCGCCAGCGCATGCGTCACGTGTTCCACAAACGCGTCACTCGCGATCCCTTGCGCGAGGAGTTCCTGGTTGACGAGCGCTCCCCCAGGAAACGACGCTGCTGCCGGACCTGATTCGCCCGCAATGTGCCCACGCAGTTCCGGCGACTCGACAATGTGCGGGACATGGATGTCCGGGTCCAGCGCGCCAAAGTCGCTTTCGAGAGTCGCCCAGGCATCGGCGATTCGCTCAGGAGCAGAACCCGGATCACCCTTGAGCGGTCCTAGCGTCCAGAACACGACCGTGCCGCCGCCGCGATGGAACGCCTGTTCCTTGTAGCTCCCGCCCACCGCGAAAGCAGCCAGGTCCTGCGCGCGAAGCCGGAATCGATATTCGATCTCGTTTCCTGCGTGTTTGCGGTCGAGCATTTTCCCGCGCGCCAGCACCAGGAAATCTGCCGGCACGCGAATGGAGTAGTCGGTCTTATCCGGGCGTTTCGGATATGCCACCAGAAAGTGGCCCGGTGGCTGGGGCAGCGCAATCCATCCACGAGAGCCGAGATGAAAATCTCTTTCTCCGATCGTGATGCGCGAGCCGGAATCTTCCGGCGAACTCAGCTCGTATTCGATGGTCAGTTCGTGAGCCTGGCCGCGCGTCCACGGCGAATCGAACGCGATCCGAAGCGTATTGGGATGGTCCGGCTGCTCCTCTTCCGGAAGCGCCGCCAGTGTCACTTCGTGGCCGTCCCACTTCGCGTGCAGATTCTTCCGGCCGAAACTTTTCTCGCCGGGGAATTCGGCATCGATGAACGCCAGATTCGCGGTTCCATTATTTTGCAGCGTGCGGCGAGAATGAATCTCAAGCTTGCCAGGCTGGCCCCGCTGGTCAGCGATGAAATCGACTTCGCGCGTTTCTTTGACAATCTTGTAGCCCGGCGCAAGCGGCACAGCGCACGCGCTCGTCACGAGCAGAAGCGCGAGCGCGAAGAACGCAGCGGCGAACGGGCGCAAACGAGTGCGGTCGGTTCTGTTGTCATCCCGAATCCCCGCGGTTTGTGCGGGGTGAGGGATCTGCTTTTCGCTCTTCAAGATGCCGAGATTCTACCGGATTGGAAACGAGAAAAGGGAGAGGAGAAAATCGGCCAACGGCGCTAAGAGCCCGTAAAGTGATGGAGCAGTTGCGCGTCGCTGGCGCCGTGGCGGCGCGAGGAAATCAGCGCGTTCGCCTGAGAATCGGGCACGCCCCGCCGCACGAGTTCGAGCAGCGTGGAGCCGCGCACGCCCGCATTTTTCAGCCCTGCAAGCGATGCGCCCGAAAGAACGGGCTTTCCTTCCGCGCGATGATGCGCCACTTCGAGAACCACCGCATCCGAAAGCCCCGCCAGGTGCATGGCTTCCAGCTCGCCCGCGTTCTCCCCGAAACCGTTGAGGCCGGCCAGCTCGAAAATCATCTGCTCGCTCATCCCGGCTTGGCTCAGACCGATGATATCGTCGGCCCTGAACGGCTGTCCGTGTTTGTGAAACAGCTGCACCGCCTGAACGCAGTCCGCGTCCGAAAATCCGGCGTTACGCAATTTCATGACTTCGGCCACTTCCGGAGGCGTGATGTTCAGCGCCCGCAGTTGCTGAACGCTATCGTAATTCATCCCGGACCGGTCGAGCTGCTGCGTGTTGGCCACAGGAGGAGCATGATGGCAGCCACCGAGAGAAACCGCGACAAAAGCCGTGAGCGCCAGCGTGAGAACGGCACCGCAAAGCACACCGCTGGCGCGCGAGCCTGATTTTCCACCGCCGCTCGCACCACTCCGCATCGAAGGAATCGCCGCGATGTTCCCCATAAGTTCATTGTAGTCGACTGCGGACCGCGCGCGGCGCGATGTCGCGGAAGGATAACGAGCCAAGGATAACGGCCCACGGTCCGCGAACCGATTCCATTCGTGAAACCAGAAATCGGAATTGCCCCCGTTTCGCAACGAGCGCACAATCTACCGCTCTGGCCCACAGGAGCCGCATGTCCATCCCGACTTTTCGTATCGTGACAGCCGCCGCCGTAATTTGCGCTGTCACCGTCGTTTCGACAGTAGCGATATTCCCGCGAGCCGCGTTCATGCGCGCCGCTACTACGCATCAGGCTGCCGCAGCCCCCGAATCGGTGAAGTACGACGACGAACTCGCGCCCTGGACTTCCGCCCAGAGCGTCGACGCCGCCGCATTGGCAAAAGAGCTCGCCGATTCGAAGGCAGCGAATCAGGCGAATCAGCCAAAGATCGTCTGCGTGGGCTTCCACACTCTGTACAACGGCGCCCACATCGCCGGCGCATCGTTCCACGGTCCCGCTTCCACTCCCCAGGGTCTCAACGACCTGAAAAATTGGGCGAAGCCGTTGCCGCGCTCCGCGAACCTCGTCATCTATTGTGGTTGCTGCCCGCTCGCGCATTGCCCCAACGTCCGTCCCGCATTCACCGCGCTCCGCGATATGGGCTTCACGCACCTTCGCGTCCTGATCCTCCCTCACGATTTCGCCACCGACTGGGTCGGGCCCGGCTACCCGGTGGCGAAAGGCCAGTGACAATCCCCGCCGCTCGCCGAAGCCCGATTTCTTGGTTAGAATACAATTACACAAGCCATGGAACCCGCGGCCAAATCCACGATCCGCCCCGAAGCGCGCCGTGCCGTCGACTTGCGCTTTGTCGAGCTCACCGACAAAGTTCGCCGCAACCGTCCCGGCGATGACCTCGAGCTGCTCCGCCGCGCCTACGATTTCGCCGCCGAGCAGCACAAAACGCAGACGCGCCTCTCCGGCGAGCCTTTTCTCTCGCATCCCGTCGAAGTGGCCCACCTGCTGGCCGACATGAAGCTCGACGTAACCTCGCTCTGCGCCGCGCTGCTTCACGACGTCGTCGAAGACACGAAAATCCCCCTCGAGCAAATCTCCGAAACATTCGGGCCCGACGTCGCGAGGCTGGTGGAAGGCGCCACAAAAATCAGCCGCCTCGATTTGCTGGCCCCCGAAACGCGCCAGGCGGAAAACGTCCGCAAAATGCTGCTCGCGATGGTCAACGATGTTCGCGTCGTCATGGTGAAGCTGGCCGACCGCCTGCACAACATGCGCACGCTCGAATATCTCGATTCCGAAAAGCAGCAGCGCATCGCCCGCGAGACGCTGGATATTTACGCGCCCGTCGCCAACCGCCTCGGCATGGGCCTCATCCGCGGCGAGCTCGAAGACCTTTCCTTCCGCTATCTCGAGCCCGAAGCCTTCTTCGAGCTCCAGAAGAAACTCAGCACCAAGCAAAAAGTTTTCGACCGCTTCCTCCAGGAAGTTCAGGACGCGATTCGCGACAAAATGGTGGAAAGCGGAATCCCCGCGGAAGTTCAGGCGCGCGTGAAGCGCATCTACTCGCTGCACCTCAAGAGTCAGAAGCAGCAGCGCACCCTCGACCAGGTATTCGATCTTCTCGCCGTCCGCGTCATCACCGACACGATCAAGAATTGCTACGCCGCGCTCGGCGTGATCCATCAGATCTGGCCCCCGGTTCCCGGCCGTTTCAAGGATTACATCGCCATGCCGCGGCCGAACCTCTACCAGTCGCTGCACACCAGCGTGATTCATGCCGGCCAGCCCTTCGAGGTTCAGATCCGCACGCAGGAAATGCACCGCATCGCCGAGCAGGGCGTCGCGGCGCATTGGAAATATAAGGGCGGGCACGGCGCCAGCACCGCCGACGACCAGCGCATCGTCTGGATGCGTCAACTCATCGAGTGGGTGCAGGAGATGCAGGAGCCCAGCGAATTCCTCGCCACGCTGCGCGTCGACCTGTATCCCGAAGAGGTTTACACCTTCACGCCCAAGGGCCGCGTCGTCGTACTGCCGCGCGGCGCCACTCCGATCGATTTCGGCTACGCGGTGCATACCGAAGTGGGCCATCAATGCGTCGGCGCGAAAGTGAATGGCGCGATGGTTCCGCTGCGCCACGCGCTCGCGAACGGCGACGTCGTCGAGATCGTCACGCAGAAGGGCCACGAGCCTTCGCGCGACTGGCTCTCGTTCGTTCACACCTCGCGCGCGCGCAGCAAGATTCGCCAGTGGATCAATCTCCACGAGCGCGAACAAGCCACCGACGTCGGTCGCCGCTTGCTCGAAAAGGAAGCGCGCCACGCCGGCATCAGCCTGAAGAAAATTTCTGACGAAGATTGGCAGCGCGTGGCTTCCGAGTACGGCTGCTCGCGCATCGACGATCTCTACGCCGACCTCGGTTACGGCAAATGGTCGGCGCGGCAAGTGCTCGCGAAAGCGACGGGCCAGCCCGCGTCAGACACCGCGGAAGAAGAGCAGCCGAAGATCGTCTCCACCGTCAAACGCATGCTCGGCATGCAGGACGCCACGATCGTCGTGCGCGGCCACGACGACCTGATGGTCTACCGCTCGAAATGCTGCAATCCGATTCCGGGTGACGACATTATCGGCTACGTCACGCGCGGCCGCGGCATCGCCGTCCACAGCAAGGTTTGCCCCAACGTGGAAAATCTGCTGTACGAGGCCGAGCGGCGCATCCCCGTCGAATGGGCCGCCGCGACCCAGGCCACTTTCCCGGTGCGCCTGCGAATTTTCACCGAAGACCGTCCCGGCATGCTGGCCGCAATTACCGGCGTGATCAGCGGAGAGAAAGCCAACATCCGCACCTTCGAAAGCGGCGGCGAAGATTTGCGCGCGCGCATCGAAGTCGCACTCGACGTCAACGACCGCAAGCAGCTCGAGCGCATCGTCAGCGGCGTCAAGCGCATCCCCGGCGTCTTCGACATCGAGCGCGTCTACAACGTCTAGGGGTGAGTAGCGCCGGCGTCTCGCCGGCGGGTTTTGCAGCCGTAGGGGCACGGCATGCCGTGCCCGTTGAATATGACGCCAGCAGCAACGTTCACTCCGCAAAGCGAAGTCAGACCGCCGCAAATTGGGTTTTGGTGGGAGCCCCCGACTTCAGTCGGGGGAGCACGGCCCTCAGGCCGTGCGGAAGGCGTCGGCGGTAGAATCGGGCTTTAGCCCTGGGCCTTTGAAATAGCTTCGACAGCCGCTACGCGAAATGATTCTGGCCTCCGATCAAATCCGTCTCTCCGCCACCGACCTCAGCAATCATCTCGCCTGCGGCCATCTCACGTCTCTCGATCTCAGCGTCGCGCGCGGCCAGCGCAACGCGCCTGAATGGAGATCCCCTGATCTGAGAGTGATTCAGGAACTCGGTCTTCGCCACGAGACGGCATATCTCGAATCTCTGCGAAGCACGGGCATTTCGTTTGTCGATCTGCGCGAAAGGAAGGGTGACTCGCACGCGCTCGCGGAAACGCGCGCCTGCATGGAACGCGGCGTCGACGCCATCGCCCAGGGCGCCCTCGCTGCCACTCGGTGGTTCGGACGCCCCGACCTGCTGCGAAAGGTGGCCGAGCCAAGCAGCTTGGGTGCTTGGTCCTATGAAGCCTACGATTGCAAGCTGGCTCGCGAAACGAAAGCCACCACGATCCTTCAGCTGGCTCTTTACTCGGACTTGCTTCGGGAAATTCAAGGCGTATCGCCGGAGTCGATGCACGTTGTTCTTCCCGGACAGCCTTTCCAGCCCGAAACTTATCGCTTCGCCGAATATGCCGCCTACTATCGCTACGTTCGAGCGCGCCTCGAGAAAGTCAGCGGCGATGGACACTCAGAGGAAACGTATCCAGAGCCTTGCGTCCACTGCGCCATCTGCCGCTGGTTTCGCGAATGCGACGCGCGTCGCCGTGGCGACGACCATCTTTCGCTCGTTGCTGGCATCGCGCGCCTTCAGCGGACTCAGCTGCTTGGGTGGCAGACCGAAACGATGGCGAAGCTCGCCGATCTACCGATTCCGCTCAAGCAGAAGCCGCTGCACGGCTCGCGAGAAGGGTACGAACGTGTTCGCGAGCAAGCCCGCGTGCAAGTGGCCGGGCGCAGGATGCAGCGCCGCGTACACGAACTGCTTCCGATCACGGAGGGAACCGGCTTCTGCAAATTGCCCGGGCCGTCGCCGCGAGACATCTTCGTCGATCTCGAGGGCGATCCCTTCGCAGGCATCGCCGGGTTGCAGTATCTGTTCGGCTTCGTCTGGGCAACGAGCGCGAATGAGCTGGCTTACGAAAAGAGGTGGGCGCTCACTCCGGCGGAAGAAAAACAGGGATTCGAATGGCTCGTCGACGAAATCATGCGCCGCTGGCAGGAAGACCCTGCGACGCACGTCTATCATTTCGGCGCCTACGAACCGAGTGCTTTTAAGCGCCTCATGGGCACCTACACCACGCGAGAAGACGAGATCGACCGCATGTTGCGCGCCCACCTGTTCGTCGATCTCCACGCGATTTTCAAGCAAGCCGCGCGCGCCGGCGTCGAGGAATACTCGCTGAAAGCGATCGAGAAGTTCTACGAATTCGCGCGAAGCATTCCGCCCGATGAGTCGCGTGCAGCTATGCGCTTCGTCGAACACAGTCTCGAGCTCGGCCGCGCGACTGAGCTCCCCGAGAGATACCGCGAATCCCTCGAAACTTACAATGGTGACGATTGTCGTTCCACAGCGATACTGCGTGATTGGCTCGAGGCTGAACGCCAGAAATTAGTTGCCGCTGGAACGCCGATTCCCAGGCCGCCGCTCGGCGACGGCGCTCCCCCCGAGGAATTGGACGAACGCCAGAAGCGCGTCGCCGCCTTGGTCGCCGAGCTTGTCGCCGCCACTCCGCTCGACCCGAAAGATCGCACCCCCGAGCAATCCGCGCAATGGATGCTCGCCCAACTCCTCGATTGGCACCGCCGCGAGAGCAAGGCGAGTTGGTGGGAAGGCTACCGCCTCGCAGAGTTAGACGCCGAAGCCCTCATCGACGAGCGGGCCGGACTTTCCGGCCTCCGTTTCCTCCAACGTCTCGGCATCGAACGAAAAATTCCCATCGATCGCTACTCATTTGAAAAACAGGAAACCGAAGTTCGCATCGACAAGGACGTTTACCTCAAAGGCGAAAAGTTCGGCTGCGTTGAAGCGATGGATCTCGCCGCGAGGACCATCGACATCAAGAAAACTAAAAAGACTGCGGAGGTTCACCCATCCGCTGTCTACGCTTGGGACCGCCCGGTTGACACATCGCAACACGCCGACGCCCTCTTCCGAATCGGTCGCTGGGTTGCCGAGAACAAGATCGACGCCGAAGGACCTCACCGCGCGGCTCGCGATGTCCTTCTGCGCAGGGCTCCGCGGCTGGCCGGTGGCATGACCATCGCGCCAAGGCTGGGAGAGAACGCAAAAACGAACGCTTGCCGCATCGCGATCGCTCTCGATCATTCTGTCTTTGCCATCCAAGGGCCGCCCGGCGCGGGCAAAACCTACACCGGCGCGCGCATGATTTGCCAGCTCGTGAAGCAGGGAAAGCGCATCGGCATCACCGCGCTAAGCCACAAGGTCATTCGCAAACTGCTTGACGAAGTTTGCGAGGCGGCCCACGAAGACAAAATCGAAATCGGCCGCTGCATCCAAAAAGTGCAGCACCTCGAGGATCAGGAAGAAACCGAAGAAATTGCGGTCACGGACGATAATGACGCTCCGCTCGAAGCTCTTCATTCCGGTGCGGCCAGAATTGCAGGTGGCACCTCATGGCTTTGGACCCGGCCCGAATATTCCGAATCCGTCGACGTTCTGTTTATCGACGAAGCCGGCCAAATGTCGCTCGCGGATGTGATTGCCGTGTCACAGGCAGCGCATAACGTAGTTCTTATCGGCGATCCGCAGCAACTGGAACGGCCTTTGAAAGGAAGTCATCCTCCCGGAGCGGAGAAATCCGCCTTGGAGCATTTGCTCGGCGACCACAAAACCATTCCCGGAACGATGGGATTATTGCTTCCCGAAACCTGGCGCATGCATCCCACGATTTGCGAATTCACTTCCGAACTCTTCTACGAAGGGCGCTTGGGATCGCGAGACTTCACTCGCGACCGAGTCTTGGAAGGGCATCCGTGGTTCAGCGGCGCAGGCTTGTGGTTCGTGCCGGTCACACATGAAGGCAACCGAAATTCGTCGCCCGAAGAAGTGGGGGTCGTTGCTCGTATCGTTGAGAGCCTGCTGCGGCCGGAGGTTTACTGGTTCCGCGGTGTCGGCAACAAGCGACCGCTG
The DNA here is from genome assembly GCA_963737205.1 of uncultured Acidobacteriota bacterium. GTDB lineage: Bacteria > Acidobacteriota > Terriglobia > Acidiferrales > UBA7541 > Palsa-295. Next base: position 1,837,871 of record CAVTRV010000002.1, read on the forward strand.
ACACTCAGCGATATTCTCATCGTCGCGCCGTACAACGCTCAAGTTTCCGATCTTCTTGTGCGCCTGCCCGAAGCCAAGGTTGGCACCGTCGACAAATTTCAGGGGCAGGAAGCGCCGGTCGTCATCTACTCGCTGACCACGTCGTCCCCCGAAGATGCCCCGCACGGCATGGAGTTTCTCTACAATCTCAATCGCTTTAACGTGGCAACTTCTCGCGCGATGTCAAACGTGATCGTTGTGGGTAGCCCTAAACTGCTCGAGCCCGAATGCAAAACTCCGCGCCAGATGCAGCTCGCCAATGCGCTCTGCCGCTATCTGGAACTCGCCACAGTTGTCACTCCATTTGATTTATAGACGTCGCTCAGTTCGAAGTCAGGTAGCCATGAAGGTAGACATTGAACGAGGCCGTGGTCGAACCACTATATGGCACAAGGATTGGGGCGACGTTAGGTCCGATTACAATTCCAGTGGGGTATTGAAGGTTGGTGATGGAATCGGACGGTATATTCCACTGCTCGTACGTCTCGATGTTGTACCCATCCATGAATTGCAGGTTGAGAGTACCGCTCCCGCCGATGGGGGCAAACTCGATGCTGGTTATCACAAGATTCTGGCCGGACGGTGTCGAATACACAGTGCCCGACGAGCCTCCTTGTGGAGAGAGTTGATAGAACGGGGCGACTTTAGTAAACGAGTCAGCGCTGACCGAACCACTCAGCGTGACGATTTGCGACGCGAGGTTGGGAACGCCTTGCGTGATTGCCGGATTGGCCGTGGTGTTAGCGACCTGCACGAGCGTGGCGACCAAGCCATGGGCGGCTTTCGGGGCAATCGCCATTCCGAATATTGCCATCAGCGCCACGGCGCCGGCGACCATCAACAGCCGTTTCGCGAATCGCATTTTGGTTCTCCTTTCGGTGGAAGACCACTTCCGCCTCTTTGCGGTGAATTGCTAAACCAAGCCAGCGTTCGCGCGCCGCGACAATGAACGCTTGCGGAAGCCAATTCCCGCGAGCCCGGCGCCGATTAGAAGCAGCGTGGCGGGTTCAGGCGTTGGAGGCGGCGTGGAGCTTTTCGGCAGGCCGGTGATGTCCAGCGCGTATGCGCCGGACACGTTGGGGCAAGGCGTGCCGGTGTCGAAGTCCTCGGTGTTGCAGAACACGCCGCCGGTCAAATCGGAAAAGCCTTCGCCGAGCGTGCCGTTATCGTAGACGGCGTTCGCGACGTACTGCCCGTCGCTGAGAACGATGGTGTAGGTGCCCGCCGCGAGACTCGCGAGCGTCATAGTAATGTCAGCGCAGGTGGTATCGCCAAAATCGGACACGGTGCCAGCGGGAGGGCAGCCCACGAAGTCCTGCCCCGCCGTCAACTCCAGCGGGTTATCGTAGTTGTCGAGGGACGCCGAAGTCCCAAAAGCGTTCCCCGATCCGTCGGTCAGGATCGTGGCGCCGGCACCGGTACCCGCAAAGATGGCCAGGAACGGATCGGTCCCACCGGGTGCGATTACAGTGCCCGCCTGATTCACGCCTCCGCCAAACCCGTAGGTCTGTAGCGTGATCGTGGCGGCCGAACTCAGGTCAAGCACGACGTCGAATGTGCTCTCCGGCGTTGCCAGCGTGCCGACGAAAGACTCGCCGTCCGCATGAGCCACTCCTGCGTAGAGGACTAGTACTGCCAAGCAAATCAGGCAACGCGATAGTTTCATTGGATTTCCCCTTTGGCCGAGAACGAGTGCGGGCGCGATCTAGTACTGCGGGATCGCATACTAATTCGTCAAAATGGGGGCAATTCGGGGACCAGGCTCTGCGCTACCTAATTGGCTTGTATTCAGCACCCGCCTCAAATAAATCCTTTCGAATGTGCAAACGTTTGCAGCATTCGAGCACCCGCGTCTACAACGTCTGACCTCCTTATCCTCGTGACTCGTGACTCGTGACTCGTGATTCGTGACTCGTGACTCGTGATTCGTGACTCGTGACTCGTGGAAATTCCAGACCTGTCGAAAGGTGTAAACGTAGCGCCGCGCTTCAGCGCGGCAGCCTTTGCTCGGTTTTGTGTCAGCCCCGGATCTTTAGTCCGGGGAGCACGGCCTTCAGGCCGTGCGAAATACGCCCTAAGAAACATCTGTTACTCCTTAGTTGAGGTTTTCCTTCGCGCTCTGCGCGATGCATTTTTCCCTTCTTGGTCGGCTCTCGACTTTTTGACTCAGGGTTTGCAAGTACAAACCCTGAAACCCAAGGGCGGCGCTGCGCGCCGATGGTACGCGCCGCGGCATCGCGCAAATGTCGGAGCTAAAGCTCCGACCCCCTAGTGGCCGATGGCGTTGGTTTCTTCGCCCTACTTTCGTCGGGCTGGGCATACCCCCCCTCTACCGTACGGTAGATTAGAAGCACCTCCGATTGAGTGTTTTCAGTCATTTGCGTCCGTTTCTAATCCCGGTGCGATATTTCGAATTTTGCTGAATTTGGCTTCAGGGGTTAAAACCCCTGAGGTTGAGGTCCCGGTCGCGGCGGGGTTGAAACCCCGCCCTTCCACCGCGCCCAAGAACCTCCCGAGTTCGTCGGGCCGCCCTTCCACCCCGGCCCGATTCGATTTAGAGCTCCCTCGGCTCATAGGAAGCGGCCGTTCCACGTGGGGAGGTTTGGCGGCGGGGTTGCGCTGCCTACTATCGTGGTGGGTTCTGAATGTGTCGGTCCCGAAGTGGTCGGGACAGGTTTCGAATCAGCCGCGACCGACTCCGAGTCCGCGGGGGCTGCTTCCGTGGTCGGGATGTCGAGGACGGTGGGAGATTTCCCTCCGGGAGAGATTGATTCGGGTTCTGGCGGCGGATTTTGTGCGCGATTGGTGGTGATCGCGTATTCGACTCGGGTGGGTGGCTCGACCCAGCGATTGTCGTCGGTAAGGCAACTGTAGGCTCGGAGCGCCTGGACCACCGAGTAGGCGGTAGCTTTGCTTGGGAAGCTCTCCAGGACGCGGTCGAGCATGTAGCGGCGGTTTTCGCGGCGTCGTTCGATGAGGCCGAAGGCGCGAGCGTGGCGGTAGATGGAGCGGTAGTCCTGGATATTGTAGTCCTTGGCGAGGTACCAGACGTCGTGCCAGTGGATGAATTCCTCCTCGATCTCTTCGCGATTGGGATGGCGGCAGACAGCGCATTTGCGCTGGTGGCGGTCTTGTACGGGAAGCATGGTTACGTTCTCCTTTTGTGTGGTGTGTTGTTCTTCAGGTTCTTCTGCGGGGAGTGGTTCGGGAGAGTTCCGTTCGGTCCCGAATGAGTCGGGACAGATCCCGAAGTCTCGGGAGGGTCGTGAGTCGGGGTATAAGTCCCATATTTTCTGGAGGAGTAGAGCGGCTTTGATGAACTCGGGATCGTCGGGCTCGTCGTCGGGTACTGGGTCTGGGTTGTCGTCTGTATTCATCATCTCATCCTAAAAACTCAGCCGCAGGTTACCATATAATTATCGATTTGTCAAGTCCCAGTACTGTTAGAACTGTGTGGATTATGGAAGGCGGGAAGCGCGGAGGGATCAGAATCCAAGGCGCGCGCCCGTTCAATGGGGACGAAAGTGGCAGTGACATTTGTACCTATGGTGGCGAGGCGGCACGCTCAGAGCAGAAATCCAGGGGTTCAAGACTGCGCCACCCACGCTGTAAACTGGGGCCTTAAGGCTGGGTCACCCGCCGGTTGCTTGCGGGGCTCTTTTCGTCTTCGGCCACTGTTGTGCGGCTCTCGATGATCTTGATGGCTCCTTGCCGAACTTCTAGTAGCTCCGTCTTCATTTCTCCGAGGAGTTCTGCTCTGAGGTGGTCGATTCTGCTTGCAAGGAACTCGCAGATTCTCTTCGCGCTGTCGCTTTGCTGCTTCGTGCAGATGCGAATGTTCTCAGTCAGATAGCATCCCAGGTGAATGCCTAGCAACAGTCGGGGATCAGACGGTCTGAAGTTCTTAAGGAGACGTTCGGCAGCGGCTAATGCTCCACATTCGATGAGACCACTGACTACCCAAAATGTTCGAAGGTCTTTTTCGTCCTGTGTGAATTCGCTATCGCTCCATTTGTCGAGAATTTCCTGGACTCGACTTTCCAGGACGGAAAGGGCGACCGAATCTCGCCCGTATAGGTAATAAAAAACGAATGTTCTTATGGGGAAGCTTCGTTGCGATGCTTCAGCGGTCAGAAATTCATCCTTCGCGACGGATACGCTGTCGACCACCCACTTGTATATGTCAATCTTGTCTTTGACTTCCACGAGGTAGCAGGCTTGCAGAGCAAGCCCTAGGGTCAAAGCGGCGTTGTAGCTTTCCTCGATTGATCGCCCCGCGAGCCCAGCGATGGCTGACTTCAGCGCCGAAGAATCGGCGGAACGGTCCCCGAAGTAGAAAACTATTGCCCTCCGCCACCAGGGATCCGCAATGATGGTGTGCAAATAATCCGTGGACGGGATTCCGCGCCCAGCAAAAAACTCCTGCATCATTAAATGGCGGAACTCAATGTTGCGCCCCACAACGATGAAGAGGCCTGATCTATTGAGTATTTCGTCCCGAAGTTGTTCTGTGTCAGCCTCGTGTCCTCGGCTTAGAAGTTCTCCGCTGAGTAAACGGTCGAAGTGCTCCAGGTCGATACCAGTCATTCGATCCTTGTGCATTTCAAACGCGAGTTTTGTGAGGATGAAGTCCTTCAACGGCGCGTGATACTGGTGACTAAATCCCTTCGTGGCGTCCCACCGTCCAAGCATCATTTCGGTGAACTTCTTAAATAACTCGGTGATGTTTGCCGGTATATCTTGACGAGAGTACTCGCTGGTGGCGGCGAAGACGGTGACCAATAGGGGATTGAGTTCCATCCCATGTACCTCTTCCAAGCGTCTCACTACTTCATGACTCTTCTCGGCGGGCAAATTCTTTCCTTTTTGAAGTGAGGTGATTATTTGCTGAGCCTGTTTGTAGTTGATGGGGCTTAGGTTGTACGCTTCAAAACTCTTCAGAGCATCCAGGCTTTGAACTGAGTGGTGATCTCTTGATGTGAGGATCACCTTGCAGTCTGGATAATTCACGTGGAACTCTTTGATGGCGGAAACCACTGAAATCCGACTTTCGTCATCAGGGAGTTCGTCTAGCGCATCGATCAGAAGATAGACTCTTCCCGCAGCAAGATCCTGTGTTGAAAAGCTCGCTCTGGATGAACCGGTAATCCTCCTGCACTCGGCATCGCAGATTTCCGCGAGAGAGCGATCGGCGTTGCCAAAAATGTCGGCTGCCCTTAGAACGATGGGAATTGCTGGCTTTTCGGACGACTCGAATTTCAGGCCTCTTGTGGCAAGCACATAGGCGAGCCGCTTAAGCGAGGTCGATTTCCCGGCGCCGGCACTGCCGAAGATTACAAAGAGTGGCTTGCGTTTCTTTAGCAAACCGGTCACCGGCATTTGCTCAAGTTGAGGCACCTTCGTGATCTGCCCGCGCTCCTTCTTCAGCTTCAGGGTCATGCGATAAAGCTGAAGCATCACGAATCCGTCGTCGGTTGCGACCGCAGCTTGCGAGTCTCGAGGCAAAAGGTCCGCCATTGCGAGGGTTTCGTCTGAACTTTCAATAATCTGCTTCACTCTGCGAAAGTAGGGGGCAACGTTGGCGTCAATTCCTAGCCACAGCTCTGGAAAGAGTTCATCTATCTTGGGTATCAGTTCGTCAGAATCGAGAAAGATGAGGCGCGGATCGTGTATTTCTTGGACGATATGTTCCCGGGCAGCGTCATTCATTTTACCGCTGACACAGAGGATGACCTTTGCGGGTAATTGCTTCTTCCTCGTTTTCGTAAACGCGACCTTGGTCTGAGAAGCCGTCTTGAGCTGCGTAACAGCCTCTATGAGGTTTTCGTGCACTTTTCGCGAGAGATTGATGTTCCCCTTTTTCGTTTGGACAACATAAGCATCCTCGATACCCAGTCTGTCGGTCGTGACGAAAACAGCGTCCTTTCCCTTCTCCGACGGGCCGCACGTGTCTCTACCGTCCGTAAGCCCCTGGCGCAGGAAAAGTGGCCTCACGACTTCGTCCCGGAACTGTTCCTCTGACATGCCTAAGAGAAAGCGATATTTCTTCAAACGGGAAATGACATCAGATTTAGGGACCTCACTCATTTAGTAACTCCGGTGTGACCGACCATAGTACCAAAGAAGGCGGGCGCGGGCGTCGTCCGCTGCCCGTGGCGAGAGGGGGGAGAGGATCCTTCGACTGCGCGCAGGACAGGCGGATGACCCGCTGGGCAGTGCAGGCACGGCATGCCGTGCCCCTACGGGGCATAAGGCGGAAGAGAGGAGGCTCCTCTCTGCGTCCCGCGCGTCCCGGCAACAGCGAGCCGGGACGAAGTGCAAAAGCGCGCGGGGCTCCGCTCGGAATGACAAGTCCTTTTTGTGTTCGCTCTTTCGCATGGCCTGAAGGCCATGCTCCTCCTGCTGAAGCAGGGGGCTCCCGCCCTGAAACCCGAGTCCGGGGCTGACGCGAAATCGAGCAAAAGGCTGCCGCGCCGAAGCGCGGCGCTACGTTTAAACCTTTTCGACAGATCCCTCGTCGGCTGAGAAGCGCCTCTGTCCCTTCGACTCCGCTCAAGACAGGCGGGATGACAAGCTAGGCAGTGCGGGCACGGCATGCCGTACCCCTACAGGGCGTAAGGCGGAAGAGAGGTTCCTCTCTACGTCCCGCGCGTCCCGGTAAAGGCGCCGGGACGAAATGCAAGAGCGCGCGGGACTACGCTCGGAATGACAACGTTTTTGGGGAGCGTCTTTCGCACGGTACAAAGCGCCGTGCTCCCCGGACTAATTTCAGCTCAGGGTTTGCAAGTACAAACCCTGAAACCCGAGTCCGGGGCTGACACGAAACCGAGCAAGGGCTGCCGCGCTAAAGCGCGGCGCTACGTTTAAACCTTTTCGACAGATCTGGAATTTCCACGAGTCACGATTCACTCCCGACGCCTCGGGAACACGAGTCACGCCTTCCTGCGGCGCTATTTGCGCGCGGATTCGACCTCGTCGGCGATGCGGTTGAGGTGGTAGACCGTGCGCAAGCCTGCGAGGAGCGCGCGGCTATCGACGGCGACGGCGCGATTCTTCGTGGCTTCGTAGCCGTAGTCGCCGCCGAGCGAGAAGATATTGCCATCGAAGATCAAGCCGACGATTTCAGCGTTTTTGTTGATGAGGGGGCTGCCCGAGTTGCCGCCGATGATGTCGTTGGTGGTGGAAAGGTTCATGGGCGTGGCCAAATCGAGCGACGCCTTCGCGGAGAGCCAGCTCGCCGGCAGAACGTACGGAGGCGCGCCGGTAGCGCGATCGAAAAGGCCGCCGATGGTCGTGTAGGGCGCGACGGATTGGCCCTGCGCGTCGGTGAAGCCTTTCACCGCGCCGTAGCTGAGCCGCGGCGTAAACGTCGCGTCGGGATCGACGCTGGTGCCGTAGATGGCGAAACGCGCCTTGGCGATTCGTTCGGCTGCGGCGCGCGTGGGCGCGTCCACTTTAGTTTCGTACTCCTTGCGGACCGCGCGCAAATCGGGGTCGATCGACGCCGTAAAAACGATCATCGGATCGGTCGACGCGGCGATCGCGGCTTGACCTCCGGTATACAGCGCCTCGCGAACTTTCACGTCGTCGAGATGCGTTCCGGTGACGAGCCGGTGCGCAAGCTGTTCCGGCGATTCCTTGCCGAGCACTTTGCGAACGAACGGATCGTCAGCGCCGAGGTTGCGCCGCATGGATGTGAACATCCACGCGATTCCGAGCTCGTCGAGATCCTTATAAACCGGGATCGGCGCGGAGATGCGTCGCTCGACGCGCACCAATCCCTGATCGGTGTACTCGGGCAAGCGCTCGCCGTTCGGTTTGGTGCGCTCGGCCGACGCGCGCACCAGCGTGATGGCATAGTTGAACAGGTCGGACCGGAGAAAAGCGTTCGTGGCTCCGCGTCGCGCGAAAAGCTGCGCGCGCACCACCTGGATCTGCGCGATGTCGTCCCATGCCGATGCGTATGCGGCCAGCTTTGGGTCGGCCGCAACGGCCTGGCGAAGGCGCTGCTCTTCCTTCACCTTGGTGCCGAAAAATTCCGGGTCCATCAGCGCCCCTTGGCGGCCGACGTACGCCTTGAACGTGTTCGCGATGAAGAATATGGGTTCGTCCGCCTCGCGCGCCTGCTCGGGACCCTGTGTAGCGAACTGCTCCATGAGGCCGCGAACCTCCGCGATGTCTGGCATGGCCGAGGGATAGAGCGTGTCGCGATCGAACGCGAGTTGCGAGACGGTGAGTTCGCGGCTGGTGCCGCCGGGATCGCCGGATACGAAGACGAGGTCGCCGTCTTTCGAACCGTTGCTGCTCCACTTCAGGTAATCGGGGCTCGACGCCGGATGATCGTTTTCGTAGGCGCGCACGACGCCGATGTCGAAATCGAAGCGCGGGAAATTGAAGTTGTCGGGATCGCCGCCGAACTGCGCCACACCCATTTCCGGCGCGAAGACGAGGCGCACGTCGTTGTAGCGCTTGTAGCGGTAGAGATCGTAGACGCCGCCCTCGTAAAGCGAGACGACCTGGCAAAGCACGGCGGGATCGGAGCCGCAACTCTGCTGCAGTTCAGCATCTTTCGCGTGCAGCGCGGCGTTGGCGGCGCTGCCCGTCTTGCCGGCCATCGCTTGAAGGACGTCTGCCGTCACGTCGGTGATCTGCGTGAGCTGATCGAGCTCGAATGCCGGGCACTTCCGCTCGTCGGCGAGAGTTTGCGCGGCGAAACCCGTTTCGACGAAGTTTTGCTGCGCCGTCGACAACTCCTGGACGCAGTCGAGCACGCAGTGGTGGTTGGTCATCACCAGGCCCTGCGGCGAAATGAACGACGCCGAACAGCCGCCCGCGATTCGCAGCGACGACGCGCGCACGTGGTCGAGCCATGTTTGTGAGGGCGCGAAGCCGTATTTCGCCGCCACCGTCTTCGACGGAAAATTGTCGAAGGTCCACATGCCCTCGTCGGCTCGCACCATCAGCGGCGAAGCCAGGCACGCCACGAGCAAGCCGACAAGCAAAGCCGCGAACGTCGATCTGTAATTCGTCTTCATTTGGAGAGTTCCCTTTGGATGCAAGCCGGAATTTCCTTTTGAGTTAGGAGGCCGCAAGATTGTACACCCGGTTGGCCCCGCGCGCGGCCCGAAGGATTCCGTGTCGCCCTCGAAGACACCCTGGTTTTTAGGGGGTCGGAGCTTCAGCTCCGACATTAAGGCTCGCTTTTCATTAGGTTTAAACGTAGCGCCGCGCTTCAGCGCGGCAGCCCTTTGCTCGGTTTCTTTGAAATCTGAAATTTCCAATTTGAAATCTCCTGTGGGTGTCAGCCCTGACTCGGGTTTCAGGGTTCAAGCGCCGGAGGCGCGATTGTACTTAGCCCGGCATGCAGCGAAGCGGAATGCCGGGAACCGCATAAAATAAAGCATAACGAGTCCCGGAGGGACGATTGATTCCTTGTTCGCGCGCGGACTCTTTAGCCCCGTTGCTGCAGCCTCGTCTACGGGCGCAACATCGCCAATTAGCCTGATATGATATGAGTCCAGAGAATCGCGCAATGGGCGCCAAAGGACCGGGCCACAAATCGCCGCGCGCTCGCCAGGCGCGCCTGATCAACATTCAAAAAGCTCGTGCCGCGCGCCGGCGTGCACCGCTTCCCTGGCGCAGCGGCCTCGAATCCCGCGTCATCGAGCAGCTCGTCTGGCAGTGGTGGCAGTCTCCCGCACCCAAATGGCCCGCCGCCCGCGTTGCCCGGCTTCTCGGCGTCAGCCACACTTGGGTCAACAAACTCGCCAAGCGCTTTCAGTCCGACTCCGCCCGCTTCCGCCGCCGTTACTTTCCCTTCGCTCCCGCCACTCTCGAAAAGCTTCAGCGCGCCCGCGACGAAACTCTCTGGCACCGCCAGCACGGCCGGCTTCGCGGACCCATTCGCCTGCGACGCGTCCGTTATACCCTCGACGGCGACAGAACTCGCACCGCGCGCCTCCCCACCAAAGCCAGCCTCCGCGCGCAGCGCCAATCTGACGATCGTTCCCGCGCCGCCGACAATCCTTCGCCACCCTCCGTCGCCTTCCGCGACATCCCTCCCTGGGCCTCAGGCGTCGTTTGCCTGCCTGCCAGTAGGCAAAAGGTTTAAACGTAGCGCCGCGCTTCAGCGCGGCATCTTCGCTTTGTGTCAGCCCCGGACCTTCAGTCCGGGGAGGGGTGGCCTTCAGGTCACCCGAAACGAGCCCCACAAAAAAACTAAAAGGGGCTTCAGCCCCTGTGTGACAACGGGAGTGTGGCGGAGTCCCGCGCCTTAGGTTTAAACGTAGCGCCGCGGTCTTTAGCGCGGCAGCCCTTCGCTCGCTTTGTTTGAAATCTGAAATTTCCAATTTGAAATCGCCTGTGGGTGTCAGCCCCCCACTCGGGTTTCAGGGTTCAAGCGCCGTAGGCGCGATTGTACTTGGCCGGCCGGGTTTCAGGGTTTGATGATTCAAACCCTGACATATAGAAGAGTGAAGCGGAATGCCGGGAAGCGAATAGAGAGAAGAAACGGAGTCCCGGAGGGACGATTGACTCAGTTCCGCTCTCGTTGTCCAGCGCCGTAGGCGCGCCATAAGTTAGCCCAGCGTGTAAACGCTGGGTTCGTGATACACAAAATCCCGAGCGCCGTGGGCGCGACACATGCCTCACACGTATTCCCATAATGTAATTCACCTTGCCACCGCCGCCCTCTGGACGACCGCAAAGGGTTTAAACGTAGCGCCGCGCTTCAGCGCGGCAGCCCTTCGCTCGGTTTCTTTGAAATCTGAAATTTCCAATTTGAAATCGCCTATGGGTATCAGCCCCTGACTCGGGTTTCAGGGTTCAAGCGCCGGAGGCGCGATTGTACTTAGCCCGGCATACAGCGAAGCGAAATGCCGGGAACAGAATCATCAGAGAAGAAACAGTCCCGGAGGGACGATTGACTCTGTTCCCTCTCGTCGTCGAGCAGCCGGCGGCGCCCTTGCAGCTCTTCGCCCTCGCCCGTCGCCCCAGCCCCTCGCTTGTCATCCCGACAGAGGCGCTTCTCCCGACGCGCGTTTTTTGCGTCCCGGACGGTCCTACGGGAAGGGATCTGCTGTCCTCCTCGCCCTCGCCCCTCACCCCTCGCCCCTCTAGGTGGCTTCGTAGCCGTAGTCGCCGCATGCACTGGGTCTGGGTTATGGTCCATATTCAAATCCGGCGCGACAGCAGCGTTCAGGTATAGGATTTAGCGAGACATGGCTTCCCTTCAACAGCATCAGCAAGATACTCTCAAGTGGCTCGGAGACGAGTTTACGAACGTGCACCGCTGGCTGGACGAATTCTTCCCTTCGCATGGTGCGAGCCATCGTAAATTCCGCCACCACGAGGAAGGCATTCGGGAAGCTGGGGCGGTGTTTGGAAAGGCGGCGATAGATGCGGCGATCGTCCATATCCTGCGTGATTGCCGAAATATTCCCCGCGCAGCCGACTATACTGAGGGTAGAGTAGATGTATTAGGCCTTCCCAAGGAGTGGCCAATAGCTGCCTATGCCCTTTATACGGAGGAGGCGTTTTCAGCCTTGGTTCAATTCAAACTCGCAGGTCCAACAGGAATCTTGTTGTGGGGCTTTATCGGTCAAGAGGTCGCGCCGCTGCTGCCGACACTCACAACCCTTACGCCTGAGGACGTAAAGAAGCACCTCGATTCTTGGCAGAGGGCGGTGGATTCGCGCAATGCACTGCCCCCTCTCGGCGAGCCCACAGAACCTATGAGGGCGCTCGATGGGGATATAGCTCAACTGGTGGAAGGGTTGTCCGAGCAGCCAATTTTCACTCAGCTGCGGACCCAGTTCGGAAATGTAGAGTTTGGCTCGGTTCCGCTCGAATATTTGGTCACATCTTTAGCTTTGATCGACTACGAATACATCGAGGATTTGAGGCCGGAACTTCAGGGACAGGATGAGTTGTCCATCGCTAGATTTGCGTTCCCTCAGCAACTTGCCCTCCAGGTGAAGGCTTCTGTTGACCTAAACCGAAGGGGCGTCTCGTTGATCTCTCGCCACAAGGGTTTGTTGGTTGCAGGCCCCCAACTGCACCAGACCCCTCTGGGAATCGAGGCGCGATTCCTCGTCACGAGCGGCTCTGCGATAATCATAGTCAGCAGGATCGGAAACCGCCTATTCCTAAAGAGCGGAATTCATCGCGCGTACCTTCTGGCAAGCCTCGGAATCAGCAGGATTCCTTGCGTCGTAGTGAGGGAGAAAACGTTCTCCCCAATTAGCAGCAGTTATCCTTCCTTTAGCGGCGACGTGCTTGCTCAACCGAGGCCTCCGCTATTGAAAGACTTTTTCGATGACACCCTATCTCTTACCACAACATTACAGCGTACCAACAAAGTTATCCGCATAACGGCAGAGGATCTCATCGTACCCGTCGAGTAGACGATGATTCCGCCGTTTGTGGAAAATGGCATTCTTCCTGCGGGCATGCACTTGTGTACATTCGCGGAGGTCGTTGAGCGGTTCGGAAATAATGAGCACAGACAGCACCTCTGCCAGCAGATTCACATCTTTCTTGAACGGGCAAGAGGCTGTGGATTTGTAGGTCTAATCATTTGGGGCAGCTTCCCTACCGGGGAACCCGAACCCGGCGACCTCGACTTGATGTTTGTGACTCTCCCCGGAGTTTCCAAGGACAATGTGTCGGCTGCCTGTGCAGAACTCTTGGAGTCGGACAAAAGTCGCGAGCGCTTCGGACACGATTTCCTCCAGTGCACCAACGACGCCGATGTTTTGGAGTACTTTACGAGATATTTGGGCTATGATAATCGTATAGACAAACAGAAAGGTGTATTGAGGCTGGCCACACAATGAAGATAGAGACGTCCTTCCAATACTTGAACGCGTTTGAATCGCTGCGACGGGCCAACGCAGCACGCGAAATTTCGCGGCAAAGACTTGCACCCGTTGACTTTGCTGTGCTTGAACCCCAAATCCAACGAGAGATAGATAACATCACCGCGGCCATCGGTGCATTCCAGGAAGCACTCATCAATAATCAAGTAGCGGGTCTGACGAATGCATGGAATGGCTCGACCTATCTTCACTTCAAGGTCTACAGCAATACTCTCTTCCCGTCCAGGTCGACTCTCTCTTGGGGCTACCCCTCACCGCCGCAGATCATCGTGGGCTATCCAGGAAACGCGGTTAATGATCAATTGGAGTTGTGTTTGTAGGGCCGTTGGCGCGTCCTTTGGTTCCAGCTCTAGCTTTTGAGGTATCGCGCCGGGTGCGCCACTTTCCTGAGGTTCCTCAGGGGACTTGTCGGTACGTAGCAGATCCGATCTAATCAGCCCCTATTGCCTGGTCCACCCCGGGAGTATTCCGTTTGATCGCGTAACAATCGAGAGGGTTTCACCATACCAAGAAGCGAAGATTTCGCCAGAGACTGTGAACCGTTCAAGTTTTTCATTCTTGATGAGGAATGTGTATGACGAGGTCACGGTTTGTCCCTTTGGGAGAGATTGAGACAAGCTCTTTATATTTTGGCCAACTTGGAATTCAAAGGTGGCCGATGGGGCAATTACCGTCGGCTTCCCATTTTCGATCATGGTCTCGTCGCCGACGCGGTAGGCCCAAATGGAGATGTTGGCTCGGCCATCATTTATGAACACGATTTTCTTGGTGGGCTCGTTATAAAACACATTGGCTTGAACATCGTAAAAAAGCTCGACCTGCCTGTCCACCGATCGCTTCACCCCGGCCATAGTGTCTTTCATCGCCAACAGATTATCGGCAGTAGCCTGGGAACTGATTTGAAGCCGGGATAACACGTCCTGAACTTTTCCAAGGGCATTCAATTGGCTTTGAGCTTCCGCGGTTTGTTGCCTCGATCCCCAAATTGCGAAGCCGACCGTTGCCAGCAGTTCCAGGCAGATAAGCGCGATAACGCAGAGTTCCAAGTGGTAATCGCGACGGCTGATTTTATCGTTCTTACGACCTTCAACCTGCTCCAAACAGAATCGCGCGTGGGCGAGAAAGGAATCGCGTTGGGAGACTGAAGGCGCCAGCTCGGCCCTTTCGAAGAAATCGTCAGCCTTCGACCGGAGCTGCTCATCTGTGGCGCTTTCTAGGTCTGCCAATCTCATAATTTCTGGAAGTTACACACCCTACAATCCTAAATCAAGTACGACCCTCAAACGCCCCGTGGGGTGTGTCGCGCCTACGGCGCCCCGGGGCTGACACGAAACCGAGCAAGGGCTGCCGCGCTAAAGTCCGCGGCGCTACGTTTAAATCTTTTCGACAGGATCTGGAATTTCCACGAATCACCAGTCACTCCCGACGCCTCGGGATCACGAGCCACGCCTTCCCGCGGTTTTCCCGCACTCACGGGAAGAAATCGGGCCGGATGCCGTCTTCGCTCGTCGTCGTGCGCGTTACGCGATTCCCAGCGCCTCGTTGAAAAAATTCACCACGTACTTCCACACCAGGTAATACACACCCAGCGCCACGCAGAAGCCGGTCCCAAACTCCGCGTCACCGCGAGGTTCGTTACATCGCGAAAGAATATCTTTATATCTTTTGGAAGGAAGGAAATCGCGGCAGAAAATAAAAAGCCCCGGCTCGATTTTCATCGAACCGGGGCTGGGTTTGTATTGCCCTACGACATCGAATTCGCCGATTGCCAGCTCGGGCGTAAACTAGGCGAGCTCTGAACCGCGCGCTCGGGCCGCCCGGCGCCGCCGAAACCAGAGCGAAAGGGCGACCAAGCCGGTCAGCAGCGATAGCGCGGAGCTTGGTTCCGGTGTAGCGGCAGTCGCGGCAGATTGATAACGGACATCATCGATGCCGATGTCATCAAAGCCAGTCGTTCCTGCGTTGATCGTGACACTGCTAATGGATTTACCCGCATCCGTGAATCCCACGAACACCAATTCGCCGACGCTGGGAGACGTCCCTGCCTCCGGGACGTCGATCGTCTGGGACGTGCCGTCGGAGAATGTGTAAGTGTCTTGCACGAAGTCTTGAACGCCGGACAAGTAAGCTCCGAAGAATTGAGTGGGAGTGGCGAAGTTGAAGGTCACGGTGCCGCCCATCTCTTCGACAAAATTCGCACCGCTTGGCGTTGTGTTGTATCCGTCCAAGGACGGAAAGCTCGCGTCGAAGGTGTCGTTAATCGACTGATCGGCCCCGGAAAAGCTGGTCCCGGTGACCGTGACGCCAGGGGCAACCGTTAGAGTCGAGAAAGCTCCCACCGGGGCGCTCTCGAACGTGATGATGGATTCGGTTCCCAGCAGAGACGCAGCAGCGTCGAAGCTGGCGGCCGCCGCGGTGGAAACGGGCCCCGAGGGGCTGCTGGGCAGGACGCCGAGGTCCGCGCCCGCATACGTGATCGTGCTCGCAGAAACCGGAAATACCGTAATCAACAGGCCAAGCAGCCCTGCTGTGATGAGTTTTGTCTTAGTCGACACAGGCACCTCCGCCGACAAAGACCCAAGCAGGTCCTGCGCCGTTTTCAAGTGACTGAAAACAAGCGGCTGCTGATCGGCTTGGTACGGAAGTTGCCCTAAGGTCTTTCACTTATTGTGAAAGATGTTGCAGATGTAGGATTTGCCGTTCCTCCATTCGTCACGCAACGGGGGAAACGAAGCCGGTGTGTCCAAGGCTGTCCCCAGATTCCTCCCGCGCCCGACCGCAAGTCTCACCCACTCGCCCGAGAGAACTGACAACTCCACAGAACGGGGACGCCCATCCTTCGCGTGCCCGCCAGCCTGCCAGGTGGGCCTGCCCTTTGTCTGAAAGCAGTTGTAGCGGCGGCCTTCAGGCCGGCGGGATGGGCTTTCGCGAAGGGCGGGCTGTCTGAATCAATCCGGCGCGGTAAGCGAACAAGCGTCACCAGCAACAGGAGCAACACCCATCTCGCCAAATAAAAAAGCCCCGGCTCGATTTTCATCGAACCGGGGCTTTGGTTATGAAAGCTCTTATGACATCGAATGAGACAGGCCAGAACCCGAAGGATCGAGACACCCTTCCGCCGCTTGCGCAGCTTCCGGGTAAACCAAACGCCCGGTCGTGAGGACCGGGATGGAGAGCCGTACCCGCCAAAGACGGGCCGTGCTCCCTTTTCTTTTAGAAAGGAGGTGATCCAGCCGCAGGTTCTCCTACGGCTACCTTGTTACGACTTCACCCCAATCATGAGTCATACCTTGAGCGCCTGCCCCCTTGCGGTTGGCACGGCGATTTCTAGTACAACCCACTTTCGTGATGTGACGGGCGGTGTGTACAAGGCCCGGGAACGTATTCACGGCGCCGATCTGATGCGCCATTACTAGCGATTCCAGCTTCATGCAGTCGAGTTGCAGACTGCAATCCGAACTGAGCGCGCTTTTTTGCGATTAGCTCCCCCTCGCGGGTTCGCGACACTTTGTAGCGCGCATTGTAACACGTGTGTAGCCCTGGACATAAAGGCCATGCTGACTTGACCTCATCCCCACCTTCCTCTCCGTTATCCGGAGCAGTCCTCGTAGAGTTCTCCCTTGCGGGTAGCAACTACAAGTAGGGGTTGCGCTCGTTGCGGGACTTAACCCAACACCTCACGGCACGAGCTGACGACAGCCATGCAGCACCTCTACACAGGTCCCTTGCGGGAAGGCTCTATTTCTAAAGCTGGTCCTGTGCGGTTCAAGCCCAGGTAAGGTTCTTCGCGTTGCGTCGAATTGAACCACATGTTCCACCGCTTGTGCGGGCCCCCGTCAATTCCTTTGAGTTTCAGCCTTGCGACCGTACTCCCCAGGCGCAGGACTTAACGCGTTAGCTACGGGACTTGCCCCGTACGGGGCAAACCCCAAGTCCTGATGGTTTAGGGCTAGGACTACCAGGGTATCTAATCCTGTTTGCTCCCCTAGCTTTCGTCCCTCAGCGTCAGTTGTGATCCAGCGAGCCGCCTTCGCCTCGGATGTTCCTACGGATATCTACGCATTTCACCGCTACACCCGTAATTCCACTCGCCTCTCTCACACTCTAGCACGACAGTTTCGGCAGCAGCCTCTGGGTTAAGCCCAGAGATTTCACTACCGACTTGTCACACCGCCTACGGACCCTTTACGCCCAGTAATTCCGAGCAACGCTGGCCCCCTACGTTTTACCGCGGCTGCTGGCACGTAGTTAGCCGGGGCTTCTTATACCCGTACCGTCAAACCCTTGCGGGCATTCGTCCGGGTCGAAAGGGGTTTACACTCCGAGAAGCTTCATCCCCCACGCGGCGTTGCTGCGTCAGACTTTCGTCCATTGCGCAAGATTCCCCACTGCTGCCTCCCGTAGGAGTCTGGACCGTGTCTCAGTTCCAGTGTGGCCGGCCAACCTCTCAGTCCGGCTACCGATCAATGCCTTGGTGAGCCATTACCTCGCCAACAAGCTAATCGGCCGCGGATCCCTCTTCCGGCGACTTGCGCCTTTGAATACAAGAGCATGTGCCCTCGTAATGTTATGCGGTATTAGCCCAATTTTCACTGGGTTATTCCCCACCAGAAGGAAGGTTATCCACGTGTTACGCACCCGTTCGCCACGCGCCAGTTTGTATTGCTACAAACCGCGCGTTCGACTTGCATGTGTTAAGCACGCCGCCAGCGTTCGCTCTGAGCCAGGATCAAACTCTCGTTTGAATCCGGTGTTTCAACCGTCCCGAAGAATCGGGACGATTGGAACGAACTGTTAAATCGCTCGGTTTCACCTTCAGTCCCGGTACAATCGGGACCGAAGGTTTACCCCAAGGCCCCGATATGAATCGGAACCGAAGGGTTAATCTCAAAATATCCGCCCATGCCCCTAAGGGCACTAACGGAATAATCCGCCGCAGCCCAAACGGGCAACGACAGAAACCAAACGGGTTCTGGCTTGTTTCATTCGATTGTCAAAGAGCAGGTACTCCCAGGCCAGCTGGAAGGACTACGGACAAACCCCAATAATATAGATGCCGACCCCAACTGTCAAGGCATTTATGCTTGTTGAAAATCCACCGCTCGTGGAAATTCGAGATGCTGGCACATATCGCGTCGCATCAACAACATACCTGATACCCGATGATGCCGTCGTTCTTCGACATGATGTTCCCTCAACCCTCACTTCGCCCTTTTCAGAGCTGGGGACTGGTTGATTGGCTCCGATAGGACAACTCAACAAAGCCGTTCTTATAAGCGACTACGTCCTTCAGATGCCACTTCTGCTCGGTACCGGAATCACCGAATAGGCGCAGTCCGTCACCCAATACGACCGGCGCTATCATCAATCGGATTTCATCCACTAAGCCGAGCCTGAGAAAACTCTGGCACAGCATCGCCCCTCCCACGAGCCAGATGTTTCCGTATCGCGGCGCGAGAATCTGATCGACCAACCTCTTGAGATCACCTGAATAGAACTCAACGCTCTTTCTCGTGGACGGCAGCCTTCTGTTTGTGATCACGACGGTCGGAGTGTCGCCATATGGCCAGCCGAGTTGGAGCGCGTGCTCGTATGTGCGGGAACCGAGCACATAACAGTCTATCGTTTTGACGAAGTTCGCTGCTTCTTCCTCCGAAACGGAAACTCCGGCTTCGTAGACAGGCCCATTGCTATCTAACCAGGAGACACTGTTGTCCTTCTTGGCGATGATGCCATCGAGGCTTGAGACCATGTGAAGAGTTATCGTCGATCTTCTTGCGTTCGTCTCACCGGGTGACATATTTCCTCCGCTGCAGGACGACGTCGGTCGCGCGTAAGTTCTTTTTTTGATTCCATTCGTCCGGCGCGTTCTTCAAACTAGGTTATCAGGACCTTGCTAACAACTAAAACGTCTTTGGGCTTGGTGCCAAGCCGCAACGTGGCTCGAAGTGGTCTGCCCCCCCGGTGTGCGTTGACTTGGGTGACGGCGCGTCCTAACATCCACGCCAGGGTCGTTCCTCAATGATCGGCCAAGTTCTCGGCCACTATAAGATTCTCGATCAATTGGGCGCCGGCGGAATGGGGGTGGTGTACCGCGCTCATGACGAGCAGCTTGACCGCTACGTGGCCGTGAAAGTTCTTCCCGCCGGAGTGCTGGCCGACGAAGCCACGCGCAAACGATTTCGCCTGGAAGCCCTCGCGCTCGCGAAACTGAATCATCCCAACATCGAAACGGTTCATCAGTTCGGCAGCCAGGATGGAGTGGATTTCCTAGTGATGGAGCTGATTTCCGGAGTCCCGCTGAATGAGAAGCTAAAGAGCGGGCCTCTCTCCGAACGCGACGTGATGCGTCTGGGCATGCAATTGGCCGACGGCCTCACGGCGGCGCACGAATCCGGCGTGATTCACAGCGATTTGAAGCCCGCGAACATTTTCATCACCGGCGACAACCGGCTGAAGATTCTCGATTTCGGGCTGGCGAGGCTGCTGAAATCGGGTGACGACAATGACCTTACTAAGACCATCACGGCGGAAAGCGGCCCAATGGCCGGCACGCTGCCGTACATGTCTCCCGAGCAACTTCGCGGAGAACGCACCGATCCGCGAAGCGACATCTACGCGGCCGGGACGGTTCTGTATGAGATGGCGACGGGAACGCGCCCGTTTCCGCAACACCAGACCGCTTCGCTGATCGGCGCAATTCTGCATGCCGAGCCTCCTCCCCCTCGAACGCTGAACGAGCAAATTCAGCCGGGCGTGGAAAGCGTGATTCTGAAGGCGCTCGATAAATCTCCGGCCTCGAGGTACCAGACGGCGCGAGAGTTTCGGGCGGCGCTTGAAACCCTGACGACGAGCAATTTCGCGAGCTCGCCGCGGGCGGCGGAGCAGGTGCACTTGTCCAACGTGGCGGCGGGCGCGGCGGCGGCCGCGCAGGACGCTTCGCGGACCACGACGATCGTGATCCCGCAGCAAGTGACGCGATCCGTCATGGTGGGCGCCGGAATCGTAATCCTGGCGATTTTGGCGGCAGGAATTGTGCTGGGGTTCGACATCGGGGGCGCGCGCTCGAGGATATTTCATTCGGCGGGTGCAGATACGGGGCCAAATTCGGGTGCCGCGGAGACGGTTGCGACGGGGCGGCGCGCGGTGGCCGTGCTGTCGCTCGTCAATTTATCGAAGCAGCCGGACCAAGCGTGGCTCTCTACGGCTTTACAGGAAATGCTGGCCACGGAACTCGGCGCCGGAGGAAATGTGCGCGTGATCTCGGGCGAAGACGTGGCGCGAATGAAATCGGATCTGGCGCTGCCGGATGGGGCGGACTATGGCCGCGAGACGCTCGAGCGAATTCAAAAAGTTTTGGGCGCGGATGACGTGGTGACAGGCTCGTACCTCGCGCCCGGGAACGGCGACCTGCGGCTGGATTTGCGGCTGCAGGACGCACGCTCGGGCGAGACGATCACTCCCGTCAGCGTCAGCGGCAAGACCGGACAAGTGGAAGATCTCGCGGATGTGGTGACCAGCGCGGGCATGCAACTGCGCGAGAAACTTGGAGTCGAGGGGCAGCCTCCCGCCGCTGAGGCGTCGCTGAAGGCGTCAATGCCTTCGAGTTCCGCGGCGGCCCGGCTGTACGCGGAGGGCATCGACAAATTGCGGGCGTTCGACGCAATGGGCGCCGTCGAGCCACTGCAAAAAGCGATCAAAGAAGAGCCGGGGTACGCGCTGGCGCATTCCGCGTTGGCGGAGGCGTGGTCGGCGCTCGGATACGACCAACGCGCAAAGGACGAGGACGCGATAGCGCTGCCGCTGGCGAAATCTCTTTCCGCCGAAGACCAGGGAATGATCCGGGGCCGGCTGTACGAATTCTCCTCGCAGTGGGATAAGGCGAACACTCACTATCTGTCGCTGCGAACGCTATACCCAGGGGACATCGACTACTGGCTCCGCCAAGCGAATGCGCAGATTCGAGGCGGAAAGCCTCAGGATGCGCTGACAACCCTTTCGGAATTGCGCGCAACTCCCGGCCCGGCTGGGCAAGATCCGAGAATCGACCTGAGCGAAGCGGATGCGGCCGAGATGCTCGGCGATTTCAAGAGGCAGGATGCGGCAGCGTCGCGAGCAGCCGAAAAGGCGACCGCGCAAGGGATGCGGCGCGTCGCGGCGGACGCCGATTGGCACCGGTGCACGGCGCAGGTCAACCTGGGTGATGCAGCGGCCGCGAAGTCCGCGTGCGAGAAAGCGAGGGACACAGCGAAGGCGGTGCAAGATCCGCTTCTCGAGGCGCGAAGCTTGACGGGATTGGGAAACGCCGTGGGCAACGCGGGTGATATCACGCAGGCCCTCGAGTACCACAAGCAAGCGCTGCAACTCGTTCGAGGAATCGGCGCGCAGCGAGATATTGCCGGCGCGCTGCTGAACATCGCAGGTTTGATGTATGCCAGCGGCGACCTCAAAGGCGCTCACGGCTACTACCAGGAATCGCTTGCGACCTCGCGGCAAATCAACGATCAGCAGGGAATCGTGGATGCGGAAGGCGGATTGGCCGCCGATCTGTATGCGTCCGGCGACTACGGCGCCGCACAGCCGATTTACGAAGACATGCTCAAGACCGCCCGCGAGATCCCTGACCAAAAGAATGCCGCCATCGCGCTCAACAGCCTCGGGATGGTTGCGTTTCAGCTGGGAGATTTGCGCGCCGCGCGGAAATACATTCAGGATTCGCTCAAAGCCGCGCAGGAGGCTCACATGGACGCGGATTATGCCGGGTGGCTTTGCTCGCTGGGCGACGTCGAATTGGCGGAAGATCAGCTCGATGCAGCGGAAAAAAGGTACGAGGAATCGCGCCATTTGAACGAGCAACTCAAAGAACCGTCCGGTCTGGCGCAGGATGACGCTTCGCTTGCAAACCTGGCACTCGAGAGGAACGAGCCGCAGAAGGCGGAACAGCTTGCGCGTCAGGCTGCCGATGCCTTTCACAGCCAGAAGAATCCGGATTCTGAAATGGACGCGTTGAACACGCTAGTTCGCGCACTCATCGCCAAAAACAATCTGCCCGAAGGGCGCAAGGCGCTCGATCGCGGCAACGCGCTGCCGGCGCAGGATCAGGCGATCCGCCTGGCTTTCGCGACAACGGGCGCGCGGCTTCAGGCGCTAGAGGGCCAGCCGACGCAGGCACTGCAGAGACTCGACGACATCGCTCAAAAAGCGAAAGGCATGAAGCTAAAAAAACAGGAATTCGAGGTGCAGCTGGCGAAGGCAGCGATTGAATCAGCCTCGGGACGCAAATCTTCCGCGGTGGCGGAGTACAAGAGCGTGCAGACGGAGGCGAGCGCCGCCGGATTTCGGTTAATCGCGCGAAGGGCGGGCGAATTGGCGAAGACGCGCAGCGCTCCGCCTTCGTAAGCAAGCGGAGCGAATAGGGAATTCTGGTTAGCTCTTCGAACGGCGCCGGTACAGGCCTAGCAGGCCGAGCGCCGGGAAAAGGCTTAGGAGAGTGCCCGGCTCTGGTGCTGTGGTCGAAGACGGAGAGATCTTAAGGGCTGGCGTCGGGATCGGCGGGATGTCGTCGCCCGTGCACGTCAGGGCTGGGCAAGTGAATGGGTCGCCGCCCGCGTCGGACGCGACATCCAAGGAAAATGCGAGGCCATTGAGCCCAGCGGGAAAATCTGCGAGCGAGAGTGGGTTGTTGATCGTGATGTAGGGATTGCCTGAGCCGTCCAAGCCGAACGTGATGGCAGTGCTCGGCAGAGCTGCCAAGTCGGCTTCCGAAAGACCAGCCGTGAAGAAAAGGTTGGGGCTGGAAATGCCCGAACTGTCGTCCGTCAAGATGCCCATGCCAATGGACGAACCAAATGTCGAAAGCGTCGCACCCGCCGGAACCGGAATTGTGATGGTCACGCTGGTGGTCCCTGGCGGAATGTTGCTGGCAATCTGAAACGCGTATGACAGGGCACAACTGTTGCCGAAGCTGTCGCTGAAGGAGCAGAAACTCTCCTCGTCGATCGTGACGCCGCTGGAAACCACCGACGTGCCCGGCGGCGACTGAATGAACGAGCCACTGTCACCGTAGGCTGACTGAGGGCGGGTTGGAACTGCATTGGCACTGGCCGATGACACCGCCAAAAGAGAGGCTGCGGAGAGCGTGAACAAGAGCGCAACGGTGGTAGAGATTCGCATTTGGATGTGTCCTCCGGGAAGTATGGCTAGGCCTGTGGTTCTTGCACGTGGGCTTCCAGTTTCGCACCCAGGAGCTGAGCGCAAACCGGAAATTTAAACTGTATTAAATTGTTGGGCTTACGGACGAAATACAAAACGCGTGGCTCTTCAGACTCCGAGCGCGGCCGCCGAGTGTGCAAGTGATTGCACAATAGTGCTACGCGACTAGTTCTATTAGACAAGGCAGGACCCCTAGAGGACGAGGGAGCACGAGGCGGAGCGGGTGCCGGGAATCGTACTTACTCTGCGGCCTTGTCTGCCAAAGTCTCGACGACGGCTATGTTCTGAAGCAACGCCGGCGGCACTCCATGCCTTTGCTGCAAATATGCCGTGCTGTTGTAGGAAAGCCAGACTTTTCCTTGGGCGTCTTCCGAGACCAGAATTTTCAGCGGGAGGTCAATGGCGATGCTGGGAGCGGCCAGCATCAGAGGCGTCCCGGCCTTCGGACTGCCGAAGATTAGCAGCTTCGTGGGAAGCATTTTCAATCCCACCCTTGCCGCTTCTCCGCTGTGGTCGACGAGCGCGAACAGCGTGACGCCTTTCGCCTGCAGAACGGCTTTGAGCTTTTCCACGGTTTCGTCCACCGAATGATTGCTGGGCTTGCTGATGATTCCGTTGTCTGCAGCCGGCGCAGTCTGTGACATGGGTATCTCCTCCTGATTGTTTCGGGAATTGCGTCCACCACTAGAATGCGCGGAACCGCGCAGCGAGATCAGATAGATCGTCATCGCGAGCCCGACCAACGCCAGAAACAACGCAATGGCCACAGCCGGCGCCGCGGGACGGGCGTGCGTGGATCCGCCGCGATCGAGTTCTTTCACCAATCGAGCGTGCTGCCATCCCGCGAACAGATTTACCAGCACTCCCATGGCGATGAGCGCAGTGCCGAACCACAGCGACAGCCCATAGGACTGCGCTGAGGAAACGCTCCCGACCGCCGCGAGCTCTTGCAGGAAAAGCCCGAAACGCGCCACCACGAATCCGAACCCCATCAACGCCAAGCCCGTGCGAATCCAAGCAAGGAGAGTTCGTTCGGCAGCCAAATAATCACTCAGGGCGGCTCCGGGCCTCATTTCCGTTGGCGCATTCATTTCCTACTCCGCTGCTATTTTCTGTGAACCCTGTCACGGTTGGATGCCCCGCAACTTTGCAAAGGTGCGCGCCATTTGCCAGGCGCAGCCGCCGCCGTCTCGCCACTAGCCTGCCTATTGCTATGCGCGAGAAAGTTCGCCGATGAGGGTTTCGCGGCGGGCAAGGGCGATGCGGTCGACACGGTTGAGAACGATGCCGTAACAGACGAATGCGATGGCCGCGAGCGCCAGCAACAGCACCGTCGCAATCCAGAGCTTGTGAAGAAAATGGGCGAGCAAAAAGGCAAGCGCGCCTATGCCGAATACGGCCGCTTGCACGCCCATGCTGGCGAAGGCGGTGGTGTTCGCGGCGCGCTGGCGGCCGAAAGTGCCGAAGTCAAATTTCTTCGGCGTGTAGATCGAAAGCAGGTTGCCGACGGCCATGTTCGCGGGCGCCGCCAAAAGGACGCCAGCGATGGTCGTGACCGTGTAATAGAAAGAAGGCGGGCGATAGAGGAAGCAGACCGCGACCCAGATGAGAATCATTTCGAACGCAAGGATCGTGGCGTGGACGAGATTTTTTGCGAGCACGATTTCGCGGAAGCGCACGGGAGAGACGAAATAGAATTGGACGCCGGCGCCATCAGCGCCGAAATTGTTGTAGATGAGGTTCGTCAGCATCAGCAGCGCATAGGCGGCGCCTATGGGGAACGCGAGGTCGGGCGCGCGAACAACGAAGCTTTGGCCGCCCGGGCCGGATTTCCCGGGCGAGAGACGAAAGATCATAAGGATGACAAGCGGCATGATGAGCGTGAAAAGCATCGGGCCGCTGCGAGAGAGATAGCGAAACTCTTTCTCGAAAATGGCGGCGACGGCACCGGAAACTCCCGGCACGTTCCAACCCTCGCGCACAGCCAACTTCTCTTTGGACCCAGGCTTGGCAAACCTAGGGGGAGCCGCCGCGGCGGCCGCTTCGCTTAGATTTTCTCCGCGATACTGCGCGAGCACGCGCACGTTCAAAATCCAGAAAAACGCAATCGCATACACGCAAAGAAGCCCGAACGAGGCGAACCCTGCGGCGAAGTCTGCTTGCGAAAAATGCGCGAGCGCCGAGGCAGCGAGTCCGGGCGGCAGGAGACGCTCGAGGGGCAGAAGAAGCTCGCTGACGCGTGACACGTCTGGATGCTTCTTCCCGCCGAAGCGGGCCATCAGCGGACCAATGAACTGGAAGCTGATGATGAGAAAGAAAAACAAGACGCCCATGATTTCGCGCGTGCGGCGTTGCGCGAGCCAGCGTTCCACCCAGGCAAAGACCATGCGCGCGAGCAGAATGTTCGCGAGCCCAAAGATTAGCAATGCCAGGCCGCCCGGGAAGAACAATCGGTGGTCGGCCACCGTGACGCCCATCCAAATCCCGAACAGCCACAGGCCGCCAAGCGCCGTACCCGGATCCAGCGAGCCATAGACGAGGCGGACCATGAAGAATGACGGGTAGCTCAAGGGAAAGCGCAGAAGATTCGACGAGTCGAATGCCTCAGTGAACGCGGTGGCCACCACGGGAAAAAGCTGCCAGAAAAGGAAGATGAGCCAGAGTAAAAGCGCGAGCCACTCGGTCTGATCGTGCGACGTGAAATACCACGAGGCGGCGGCAACCCCGAACGCGCCGCCGAGGCCCGCCATCGCAAAACCGAAGCCGATCAAGACGCGCGAGACCATTTCGAGGCGGCCGCGCATCGTGCGGAGTGAATTGATGAAGAGTTGCCAGCGGACCTGTGCGATGGCGGCGAACTGGCCGCGCGCTTCGGGAGAAATCAGGCCAGCCACGAGAGTTCCTGGTCGGCAAGGCGCGAGCCGCCCACTATGCGGAGAAAAATCTCTTCGAGCGTGAGCTTTTCGCCGGCGGGCGGCAGCGCGCCGGGCGTTCCTTCTTCGAGGGCCGCAGCGGCTTGCGCCTCGACACCGGCGCGAAGCTCTTCGAGGGAACCTTGCGCCACGAGCGTGCCGCGATGGATGATCGCCACGTGACTGCACAGGCGTTCAACGATTTCAAGCACGTGGGAAGTAAGGAAGATGGTGGCACCGCGCGAAATCATTCGCTGGAGCATGGCTTTGAGCGTGCCGGACGCAATCGCGTCAACTCCCTCGAACGGCTCATCGAGAAAGAGAATTTTCGGGCCGTGAATCACGGCGGCGGCCATCGCAAGTTTCTTTTGCATCCCGTGCGAGTAGTCGGTGACGAGCTTTTTCGGCTGGTCGGCAAGCTGCATGAATTCGAGCAGCTCCGCGGTGCGTTTGGCTGCGGTCAGGCGGTCGAGGCCGTACATGCGCCCGACAAAGTTCAGGTATTCCGCACCGGTCAGCCGGCCAAAGAGCGCCATCCCTTCCGGGACGACGCCGATCTGGCGTTTTATTTCGACTGGATTCGCCGTGAGATCGACTCCCAGGATTTCCATCCGACCGGACGAAGGCGCCAGCAAACCCGTCAACATCTTGATCGTCGTGGATTTTCCGGCGCCGTTGGGACCGAGGAAGCCGAAAAACTGGCCTGGCGCGACGCGAAGATTGACGTCATTCACAGCGACGAGCTGACCGAAAGTGCGCGTGAGATGTTCTGTGATGATTGCGGGAGCGTCCATGAATTTTCGACTCTAACACACCAAGTGTGATGACGCGAAAACAGCATCCTGGATCAGGTGGAGCGCGCGTTAGTGGGCGCTGTGGGCAGCCCCGCGACCTTCGGAAAGACGGCGAGGACGGCGGGTAATTCCAAGCGGAACGTGCAACCGCCTTCGGCACGATTGAAGCCGGTGATGCGCCCGCCATGCTCCTGCATCACGCCGTAGCAGATGCTCAAGCCGAGGCCGGTGCCCTTGCCGACGGGCTTGGTCGTGTAAAACGGGTCGAAAACTTTTTCAGGCTCCTTCAATCCGGGACCGGTATCGGAAAATTCGATGACGAGATTTCCTTTTTCACGCAGTGTGCGGATGAGCAAAACTCCGCCGCCGGCCGTTTCCATGGCGTCGACCGCGTTGCTGATAAGGTGATAGAAGACCTGCAGCAACTGGTTCGGATCGCCGCGCACGGCGGGCAGAACGCTGCGGCTTTCGAGCTCGATGCGAATATTTTTTTCGCGCAGATCAAGATTGCGGAGCTGCACGGCGCCGGTGAGAACGGTATTCAGGTCGAGCAGTTGCTTTTCCACCGGGACCTGGCGCGCGAAACTCAGGAGATTGTTGACGAGCTCCTTGGTTCGGCGGGCCTGTTCGCGGATCTTGTCACCGATGGTGTACGGCCTCGTGTTCGGAGGGTTCTCGCCGGTGAGCACGTCGGCAAAGCCCAGAATCGCGGTGAGAGGATTATTGATTTCGTGCGCGGCGCCCGCGGCCAACTGTCCCAGCGAGGCTAGTTTTTCCGATTGCACAAAGTGAGTCTGCAAGCGCTTTACGTTCTCGAGCGATTCCCACAAATCGTGGACGAGTTGCGTGCGCTCGCGGTAAACGAGCTGCTGCCGGAGGAAAACAATCGACGCCGCGATGAACACGGTGACGAGCGTAACGACCAGGCGGAACATCCGCACGGGCTCGGGAGCGTCGCTCCCGAAGACTGCCCAGTAGGCGAGCAGCGGCGCGGAGAGAACGCCGATCATGGCGAGGCGCGACGGCCATTGCGTGTCGCGTCGCAAGGCCGCGCCCAAAGCCTCGGGCTCTAGCGTGAGCGTCCGCGCGATGATGCCGGTGCTTGCAAGCCAAACGAATGTGCCGATGAACGGCACCACGTAAAGGCTACCGGGATATGTCTGGCCTTCACTAACGGCGCGGTGGGCGATCAAATAGCCAGCCATGTAAAGACTGGTCGCGCCGAATAAATTCGCGTAAATGATTCGCCACGGGCCGCGCACGCGAAGGAATAGAACAGCGAAGCCGATCAACACGACCGCGTTTTCCACCATGTAGATTTCAAGGTCGCGCTCCCGGAAGAGATCCTGGTCGGGCCAAATCGTCTTCCAGGGCATGGCAGCGAAAATATAAATATAGAGCCAGACAATCGCGAGCAGCAGAAGGTCGAGAAAGCCGAAGCGGAGAGTTTCGCGCATCTTTCTGGCGTGCGGCATTAGAGCCAACGCAGCCATGAACGGCACGGTGTGAACGAAAAAGAGAAGATCGCCGGGGAAAGGGCTCTGCACCTGTCGGTGCAGTACGAGTTCCTGGTAGGTCCAAAAGAGCTGGCCCGCCAGCCAAAGCGTGCAGCCGAACGCCAGCAACATCCAGAAGGCGTTGCGGCGGCGATAAGGGGATGCCGCGTTCCAAAGGAGGCAGGTGTTCGCGAAGAGCGCGACGAAAGCCTCGGTTAGATCGCTGAGAGTGGTCAACCTGGAGCCGTGCGGAAGCAGCAGTGAGGCTGCTGTATACCCACCGACAAAGAATACCCAAGCGCCCAGAATCAGGACGGATGATCGAGACCACTTCATGTCGGACACACCTGATGGAAGATTCTACCGCATACGCTGCGTTGCCCCGGAATCAACGTCGAACTCCAATTCTAAGAATGCAACGCATATAAGAAGAGGGACGGATGAAACGTGACCGTGATAGTGTGCGTCCCTTAGGAGCACGAGGGGGATCGCATTGCAACTTCAGGAATTCTTTCGAGGAGAATAAGAATGCGCGTGGCTAAGTGTGGGGCGACACGAAGCAATCTGGGTGTGGCGTTGTTGAGCGCGGTTCTGGCTTTGGCTGTCACGGGCGCGTTGACTGAGGCGTTGGCGCAGGAGCAAGCGCGGCCCGCACTCGCGTCGGTGACGGCGCCCGCTCCCGGCAACGATGCCGCGTACGGGGCCAAAATAAAGGAGTACACCACGGAGCCGGACCTGCTCACCGAGCTTGTCGACCACCTACCAACGTCGGATACGGTTCCTTCTCCGGACAAGATTCTGGGGTACGTGATCGGCGCTCCCAACAAGCTGACGTATACGAAAGACATCTACCGCTATTACCGCGCGCTGGCCGCCGCCAGCCCCCGCGTGAAGATTTTCAACGCGGGGAAAAGCGAAGAAGGGCGCGATTTCATGCTGGTTGCGGTGAGCGATGAGGCGAACATCGCGCAGCTCGATCACTTGAAGGAAATTACGGCGAAGCTCGCCGATCCGCGCAAGATCAACGATGCCGAAGCGCAGCAACTGATCGACACCGGAAAGCCCATCTACTGGGCCTCGGGCTCGATCCACTCGCCCGAGACCGGATCGCCGGAAATGCTGATGGAACTGGCGTACCGGCTGGCGGTGGAGGACACGCCGTACATTTCGAATATCCGGAAGAACGTGGTTTTTCTGATTACGCCAGTGCTCGAAGTGGACGGCCGCGACCGCATGGTGGATGTCTATAACTACCGCAAGGCGAATCCCGATAAGCCCGCTCCAAACTTGATCTATTGGGGACATTACGTTGCGCATGACAACAACCGCGACAACATCGGGATGGCTCTCGAGCTTTCGAAATCGCAGATGAGGAATTTCCTCGAATGGCATCCGCAGGTGCTGCACGACCTGCACGAGTCGGTCCCCTACCTTTATACGATGACCGGAACCGGACCCTACAATGCGTGGCTCGACCCCATCGTCTTCAGCGAATTTCAAGAGATGGCGCATTACGAAATCGAGCAATTCACGAAACGCGGCGTACCCGGCGTGTGGACGCACGGCTTCTACGACGGATGGGCGCCGAATTACATGCTTTACATTGCGACCGGGCACAATTCGATCGGCCGATTCTACGAGACGTTCGGGAACGGCGGCGCTGACACGCGCGTGCGAACGCTGGGGCCGGAAGATACTTCGCGGGAATGGTTCCGGCAGAATCCGCCGCTGCCGAAAATCACGTGGTCGATGCGCGACAACACGAATATGGAGGAGAGCGGCGTGCTGTTCGCGCTGGGATACACGGCCGACCACGCACAGTCATTCCTTTCCAATTTCTACCTGAAGAGCAAGAGGTCGATCGCGAAAGCGACGACGGAAGGGCCCGCGGCGTGGGTGATCGTCAACGACGGCCGACGACCGGCGCTCCAGGTGCGATTGGTGCGTTTGCTGCAGCAGCAAGGAGTGGAAGTGAATCGCGTGGATCACGAGTTCGAGGCCAAGCCGGCGACTTCCGCTGGAATGGGGGAGAGGAGCAAGTCGCAGGCGATGGCCCAAGAGGCTTCCGGAGAGACTAAACCGGAAGGAACGGCCGTCGCGATGAAATCCGATGCGAAGGCAGGAGAGGGCAAGCCCGAGGCGGCAAAGTCAGAACCTCCAAAACCTGTGACAATTCCGGCCGGCAGCTACGTGATTCGCATGGACCAGCCTTACAGCCGCATGGCCGACATGCTGCTCGACACTCAGTATTTCAACATCAAGGATCCCACTCCGTACGACGACACGGGCTGGACGATGGGGCCGCTCGTCAATGTGAAAACGGTGCGCATAACGGACACGGCGATCTTGAAGGCGCCGATGACCCAGGTGGCAAATCCGGCGCCTTACGCGGGCGAACTCACAGCCGGCAGCGTGACGAAATTCTACCTGGTGAATGCCAGCGCTGAACCGGCGCTCGCGACGTTCCGTTTTCAGTTGAAGGACGTGAAGATGTTCGCGGCCGAGGAAAGCTTCGACGCCGATGGACAAAAGTATGTCGCGGGATCGTTCATCATTCCCGCGGACAGCAATCCCACCGATCTAAAGCAGCAGCTGGAATCGGCCGCCAAGGACCTGGGGATCAGGATTCGTACGAGCGCCGCAGACCCAAAGGCCGCCCGCCACGAAATCACCGTGCCGAGAATTGCGCTGCTGCATACGTGGACCAGCACGCAGGTGGAAGGATGGTTCCGCCTGGCGCTGGACGAGACTCGAATCCCGTACGCCTACATTTCCGATCAGGTAGTGCGCGACACCGCGAACCTGAGAGAGAGATATGACGTCATCATCTTTCCGCCCGCGGGGAACAACGTTTCCACGCTGATCAATGGCCTGCCGAAGAGGATTCTTCCCGACGGGTCCGATTTCGGCGGCGCCATTCCCTGGAAAACGACGGACCTGACGCCGAACCTGGGTGTGCTCGATCACACAGACGATATCCGCGGCGGCATGGGCCTGGAAGGAGCCGCTCACCTGCAGAAGTTTGTCCAGGACGGCGGGCTTTTTATCCCCGTGAGTTCGAGCGCCGTGCTTCCGATCGATCTTGGCATCACCTCGGGCGTGTCGATTACGCCCACGCGACAGCTACAGGCGCGCGGCTCTATTTTCAACGCGAAGGTGGAGGACAAAGGGAGTCCCATCGCATACGGTTACGACGACACGCTGGCGATTTATTTCAGCCAGGCGCCCGTGTTTCGCGTTTCTATTGGTCCGGGCGGATTCTTCGGAGGCGAAGGTGGCGGCGAAAACGAAGGCAGACCGAGCGGCCGCGGCTCAACGACCGATCCTGACATTCCACAAGGACGACCCTGGAATCCCCAACCCGCGCCGCCGAAACGCACGCGGGCCGAGCAGGAAGTTTACATTTCACCGGACGTTCGCGACGCTCTTCGCGGAATGATTCCGCCGCCGCAAACATGGCCCCGCGTGGTGCTGCGTTTTGCGGACGAGCCGAACCTGTGGGTGAGCGGCATGCTTGCGGGAGGAAGTGAGCTGGCGAACGCGCCCGCCGTCATCGACGTTCCGGTGGGTCGCGGCCACGTGGTCCTGTTCGCGAATAATCCCATGTGGCGCCAGGAAACGCACGGCAGCTTCATGCTCGTGCTAAACGCAGCGCTCAACTACGACCACCTCGGTGCCGGGCGAAAGGTCCCGCCCGCGCCGAAGGAGGACGGAGTCAGCGCCGATGATGACGCCGACTCCGAAGAGTGAGCCGCTCGGCGGCTCGCAGGCTCAAGACATTACAAATCGGCGCCAGTGTTGGCCGGCTGGCTGGAGTGTGTGGCGAGCGCTTCTGCGCTCCATCCGGTATCGGCACCATGCCAACCTAGCAAGCCGTAGGTGATGTATCTCCAGCCCGGGTTTTCGCCGTGTTTACCGAGCTTGAGTCTTCGCGCGAAATAGAAACCAACGACATCAACGCCGCCCTTGATACCGTACAACTTCGCTCGCGACGGATTCGTTCCCCACATCGGGTTCGTGGTGCATCCGAAGGTCGTCTCGCAGTGAGCGGTCAACTCGGTGGACGCAACGGAAAGGCCGATGGTCGCCACCCAGGGGAACCAGAACGACCGTCCGAGATGTCCCGACGTTTCAATTTCAGAATTTCGCGAGATCTGAGAGTCATCGCGCCATTCAGGCGTCGCGGGCGCGAGCGGTTCATTTACTTGCTCTCGAAGATTGTTGACAGGGCGCTCGACCAAGGAACCAAACGCAGCCACGGGAAGCTTATATCCGACCTGAGCTGCCGACGCGGACTTGGCATTCATGAGCCACGGCGCCGAGGAATTCGTTGCCGCCGGACTTTCCTGAGCTCCGGCGCTCAAAAACGGAAGCAGTAGCAGGAGAGGCAGTGCAACTCTTCGCAGAAGATTCATGTGACTCACCTTTCTAACGGTGTTGCGCCTCGACTCCTGACTGCGGCGCAATTCCGGTCCGAGCTCCCGCCCCCTTCAGGCAAAACCACGTCGGAAAACTATGCCGCTACCACCGAACTGGATGTCGTCGTCGGCTGGCCCGCGCCTGATGTGTTGCTGACGCTCGTTGTTTGATTCGGCGCCTGTGCCTGGGCTGGCTGACTGGCGCTAGCTGGCACGGTCAACGTCACTTCTTCGACCTGTAGCTTGAACGCGTCGAATTCGAAGTTGTTACTTGCAGTTGTTCCCTGCGTCCCGGAAGTCGCGTTGCTTCCTTGAGTCCCAGTCGCAGGACCGTTGACGGTGCCCTGGACTTGCACTTCGGAAAATTGAACGACGAGTTCCTCGATCTGCACGCCGGTGCTGGAGGCCGGAGTTAAGCTTGCCGCCGGCGCTGCGCTGGTGTTCGAGGCAGAGGGTGCGCTTGCAGTTCCTGTAGACGTCGCGTCGCCGCTCGCCGCCGGAACCGCGCTGGCGCCGCTGGTCGAGCTATCGCTTGCGCTTCCGGTGGAGCTTGGCACGGCAGCTGTGCTATCAGACTGGGTACTCGGCGCTGCTGCGGCAGCCGGCTGCGTCACCTGTTGCGCCAGCGCCTGCAATCCGCTCACGAGATCCGCGAACGCCGCTGGGCTGACGGCCTGAATGAAGCTGGCAATCTGGTCGAACGCTTGAATTTCGTGCTGGCTCAGGCCCAAAGCCGCCAGTGAATTGTTCAGCGCTTGCAGCGGATTCTGACTGTTCGAATCGGCGGTCGGCGCTGCCGTCGAGCCGCTTACAGTTGGCGTCGAGGTGGCAGCGACTGGCGTCGCTGGCTGCGTCACTGAAGTCACTTGCGCGGTGGTCACTTCGTCGCTGGTTGGCGATGTGGTGTCCGACGTCGCGGTTGTAGCAGGCGCGGCGGTCGTGGACTGCACTACGGGCGCCACTGGCGCGCTGGTAGACGCGGTGGAATTCGAACTCGCGCTTGGAGCGGACGTTGTGGCCGTACTCGCTTGACCAGCGGACGACGGAGATGTCTGCGCCAAGAAGAAGGTGGCCGCCGCGGAGAAGAAAGAGACGCTGCTGACGGTGAACAGGCCTGCGTCCTGCGCGTCCTGTCCTGATCCCGCCTGACTCGAGGAAGTAAACCGATCTCCCGCGGTGTGGTCGCCATCGTGGTCCGCGTCCACGCGGGAGTGGCGGCTCCACTCGTGATGGCTCTGCCACGGCTGGATGGAAGTGTCGTTCGATGCGGGCCCGGCAAGACTTGAGACTCTGGTTGCGTCCATGTGGTGCTCCCCGCGAGCCTAGCGCTCGACGATTAATGAAAGGCAGAATCGAGCGGCCGAGGCCGCGGTCCACCATTCGAAGTAAGAAACTCGTGACAGATGCTCTATCGGCAGATTCCAATTAACCTTGAGGGTGGCGTAAAGTGCGGGTTTTCAGCGGGTAAGCCGGTCCTAATGAACTTCCGTGCAACGAGGGATGTGGTGTAGGCTGCCTTGCTAGCACCGAAAGAAATGCGAAGACCGAACTTCATCCACCGCCGATTTGGTAGCCCACGCCGCGAATGGTGTGGATCAGGGGACGGTCAAAACCCGAATCGATCTTCTTCCGCAAGTAATTAATGTAGACGTCGACGACATTTGTCATCGAATCAGAGCTCAACTTCCAAGCTTGCTCCACGATCACGTTCCGAGAGACCGGTTGAAGAGGATGCTGCATCAGAAAGTCGAGCAGCGCAAATTCCTTGTGCGAAAGGTCAATCGAGTAGCCGCCGCGCTTCACGGTCCGTTCGATCCGATCGAGCTCGAGATCCTCCACCTTTAGTACAGCCTTCGTGGGACCGTTGAGGCGGCGAAAGAGCGCGCGGATACGAGCGGACAATTCCGCCACGGAGAAGGGCTTGGTCATGAAGTCGTCGGCGCCGGCCTCAAGACAACGAATACGCTCTTCCACAACGGAGCTGCCGCTCAAAATAAGGGTTAGGAGACTTGGCTTCGTCGCGCGCACCTGGTGAAGCACTTCCATCCCACCAGAGCTTTCGAGACCCAGGTCGAGAATCACAAGTTCGTAGCTGTGAACGCCCAGCAAGCGTCGGCCTTCCTTAGAGTCCGAGGCAATCTCCACTTCTAAACCATCGGTTTGTAAGCGCCGGCAAACGAATTGGGCCAGGATGGAATCATCCTCGACCATCAATATGCGCACTCCCACCCCCATTGACAATTTCTTAGATTCTTAGAATCCAACCTAGAGCCCGCCGCCCCGTGTAGCGAAACCCCTACAACACTAGTCTGCCCCGAATTGTATACGCGGATATCATATTCAGACCGCTGCTCGGATTCCCAAGCGCAATTCGAAAAAACCAACTCCGCGCTCAGCATTTCGCCGAATCGCGGAGTGCGTTCATTCACGGCCATTTCGCCGCATTGCTCGGTGCACAAAGCAGATGAGGAATAGCTAACATTAGCTAACGCTAACGTGAACAACCCATCGCGCACCATAGCGCAACAGAACGAGTCTTTCGATTTCGGCGCTCATTAACTTCTTCGCGACACATCCGCGAAGATAATGACCAGCATTACGTACGTGCGAGAGTTTTTGTGATAGACAAGCTTGCCGCGAGGCGTGAATGAAACACGCGGAGCAATCTTGGGGGAAACAAAAATGTCCACCGCCGCGGCCCCAGCCGCAAGACGAAACCAAGTTCGAATTCTGGTCGCTAGCGCTGATCCTCTTTTTCGGAAGGTCTTCAAGCAGAATTCGATTGACGCGCATGAGATTGTCGAAGAAGCCGTGAGCGGAGCTCATGCGCTCTCGAAGCTGGAGTCGATCGCGGTCGACGTCCTCGTGCTCGATCGCCATCTGCCGGATCTGGATTCGCAAGAGGTGGCTGAATTGGCCCGGCGCCGGTTTGCAGGTCTGGAGGTTCGGCTTGTCGACTCGCGAGCCGGAGCGGAACAAGTCTCCGCTGAACTACGCGCTCCCACAGCCACGGCGATGTCAGCGCCGCCCGCTGCAACAAAGGCGGAACAACCGGAAGCTGACGACGATCTGAGTCCGCTGCCGGGAATGGTGGGAACAGCGCGAGGGATGCAGCAGGTATATCGGTTGGCGAGGCTCGTCGCGCCACGCGACACAACGGTGCTCGTCACGGGCGAAACTGGAACGGGCAAGGAAATCATCGCACGCGCGATCCACGAGCTTAGCGCACGGGCTGCGAATCCATTCGTTGTCGTGAATTCCGCCGCCATTCCCGAATCACTCCTCGAAGCTGAATTGTTCGGACACTCGAGAGGAGCGTTTACGGGAGCGGTGCAAACGCGAGTGGGACGCATTCACATGGCACACGGAGGAACGCTCTTCCTGGATGAAATCGGCGACTTGCCCTTGAGCATGCAAGCAAAACTGCTGCGCTTTTTGCAGGACGGAGAAGTGCAACGGCTTGGGAGTTCCGAAGTCTTCCGAGTGGATGTGCGCGTGATATGCGCGACGAACGTCAAGCTGCTTGACTACGTGAAGCAAAAGCTCTTTCGTCAGGATCTCTACTACCGGATCGCGGTGTTTCCGATTGAACTCCCCCCGTTGCGCGACCGCACGGAAGACGTGGGAGCACTGGCAGAGCGCTTCCTGGCCGATTTCTGCCGCGACGCTAGCGTTCCTGCCAAAAGACTTTCCGCATCATCCATTGCTTTCTTGCGCCAGGCTCAGTGGCCCGGAAACGTGCGCGAACTTCAACACGCCGTGGAGCGGGCATTCATTCTGGCTCGTGAAGAAGGCCAACTTCACGTCGAACACTTCAGCCGCTGACGATCCCGCACAGTTTAGAGAACTCTAAGATATCGGCTCAGCGCTTGGCATCCCTCGTGCACTGTACGCGTAGGGATGCCAAAATTGCCTACAGCCCGGCAAAATCCGCTACGTGCAAAGCGGCTCGCGGATCACAACGTCGAGCGCAAGTCGCTCGCTCACGCGTTCCGGACGTTTACGCAGGCGGCCGGATCACTCGAGAAGTCCTACGCTCAACTCCAAGGCGAGGTAGGGCGTCTTCGGGGAGAACTCGCGTC
The DNA here is from genome assembly GCA_963737205.1 of uncultured Acidobacteriota bacterium. Lineage (GTDB taxonomy): Bacteria > Acidobacteriota > Terriglobia > Acidiferrales > UBA7541 > Palsa-295. The sequence goes on from CAVTRV010000002.1 coordinate 1,874,702, forward strand.
CGCCAACGCGGAACTCTCACGCAGCGTCGAGGAAAACATCCGGAGCCGCGCTTTTCTGACTCGCGTTCTCGCGGGTCTCCCTTGCGGCGTAGTGGTGACGGATTCGCACGGCCAGCCGCGCATGGTGAACCCCGAAGCGCGACGCCTTCTTGATCTGGATGCGCGGTGGATCCCAGACGAAGGCGCCGAATGCCCTCCCGTACTAGGCGCTCTTCTCTCCGCAGCCACGCCTGGCAGTTCTTCTTGCGAACAGGAGTGGATTTCCGATTCTCCCCTTTGCAATCGGACTATCGGCATTTCAGGCGCAAAGGTTGAGGAGTCGGCTGGTGACGAAACCGAAACGATCTGGATACTCCGCGACATCAGCGATCAGAAACGCATAGCTGCCGAGCGAGAAACAGCCCGGCGCGCGTTGGCGCTGGCCGAGATTGCCACGGTGCTAGCGCATGAGATTCGCAATCCACTCGCCAGCATGGAGTTGTTCACGGGATTGCTGGCCGGGGCCACGAGCCAAATGCCGGAAGCGGGCGAGTGGGTGACGCACCTGCAAGCCGGTCTGAGGTCGCTTGCAGCGACGGTGAACAACGTTTTGCAATTTCACAGCCAGCCCTGCGGGGAACTGATTTCCACCAACGTCGATCGGCTATTGCGTGAAACAGCCGATTTTCTCGGCCCACTCGCGCGGCAGCGCGGCCTCGAAATCGAAATCCGCAATCCGATCGGACGAGTGATGGTGGCCGCGGACGCCCACAGATTGCAGCAAGTGTTCTTCAATCTTGCTCTCAACGCGTTTCAAGCAATGAAGCACGGCGGAGCTTTGAATATCACGATTCTGTGGGCGGCGGACTGCAGCGGCAGCGTGCAGATCGACTTCGAGGACGAGGGAAACGGAATTGAAGCTTCACAGCTCGAAAAGATCTTCGAGCCCGGATTCACAACCAAAGCGGGGAGCCCCGGTTTGGGTCTATCCGTTTGCAAGAAAGTGATCGAACAACATCGCGGCAGCATTGGCGTGGAAAGCCACCGACAACTTGGGACTACGTTTTCCATATTTCTGCCCGTGTCCGGAGGAACTGAATGAGCCACGTGCTCGTGGTAGACGACGAAGCGGCAATGTGCAGCGCGCTGGACGCCAATTTTCGCCGCAGCGGATGGCAGGTAATGACTGCCAGCGGAGTGGAGGAAGCTCTGGCCAAGTTCCGGCACGCGCCGTGCGGTTTGGTTGTAACCGACATGCGCATGGGTGATGGAGACGGCCTCGCTGTGATGCAGGGAGTGCGTCAGGTGGCGCCCGAAACAGCCGTGATTTTCCTGACGGCGTACGGCAGCGTCCCCGAAGCCGTGATGGCCATGAGAGAGGGTGCTTGCGATTACTTGATGAAGCCCGTTTCCTTCGACCAGCTCGAGCAAACCGCACAGCGGATTCTGGGCAATAGCTCCGAAGAGCAGGACCGCCAGGAATCGACGTTCGTCGGCGAGTCGGCAATCTTCCGTTCGCTGGTGGCGAAGGCCCGGCACGTGGCGCAAACGGACGAGGACATTTTGATCGAAGCTGAAAGTGGCACAGGCAAAGAGTTGCTGTCGCGGCTGATCCATCGCGCGAGTCCTCGCGCCGGGAAGCCATTCGTCGCGGTGAACTGCTCCGCGTTTCCCGAGAATTTGCTGGAGAGCGAATTGTTCGGCCACGTGCGCGGCGCTTTTACTGGTGCGACAGCATCCAAGCCCGGAAAGTTTCAAGTGGCCAACGGCGGGACGCTGCTGCTCGACGAGATCGGCGAAATGCCGTTGAGTCTTCAACCCAAGCTGCTGCGCGTACTGCAGGAACGCGAAGTAGATCGCCTGGGCGATACACGGCCGGTCCCTGTGGACGTACGCGTGATCGCCACGACGAACAGGTCGCTCTTCTCGCAGATCGACGCTGGCGTATTCCGCGCTGATCTTTTTTATCGCCTGAACGTGATTCCGTTCTCGATTCCGCCGCTGCGCGACAGGCGCGGAGACATTCTGGAGCTCGCGGAGCATTTCCTGCGCAAGCACGAATCCAAGTCGAAACGCGGCCAATTCCGCATTTCCACCGATCTAGCCATCGCTCTGAGGGAGTACGACTGGCCGGGAAACGTTCGCGAGCTGGAAAATTTCATTCGGCGAGCTCTGGTTCTCGCGCAAAGCACGACACTGGGTCCCGACTTGTTTAGTTCCGTGGCTCGTCCCCTGACCGCGGCACAGGTCGCGGCTCAAGCTCCGGCCCAGACTGCCGCGCAGCTTCCGCCACAGGACGTACGACCGCGACCCGGCGTGACTCTGCACGACATGGAACGACACCTTTTGGAAGCGACGCTGGAAGCGACGAACGGAAATCGCACGCGGACGGCGGCAATGATGGGCGTCAGTCTGCGCACGGTCCGGAACAAGATTCGCGCCTATGGGCTGGTTCCGAAGGAGGCGGTATGAGCTGGTTCAGCTCAGCGCAGATTCACATGCTGGAGCGGTACCTGGATCTATCGGCGATGCGGCAGGCGCTGATCACCGGCAACATCGCCAACGTGGACACACCGGGTTACCGGACCCGTGACATCGATTTTCACGGCGAGTTGGAGAGAGCGGCTCAAGACGATTCGGCGAGCACGACCGAACCGATTGTGCGCGAGGTGCCGGGCCTGATTGCACGCCCCGACGGAAACAATGTGAGCGTCGACCGGGAAAGCTTGATGCTGTCGGAAGTGCAACTGCAGTTCAGCACGGCGGAGCAGTTGATCAAGTCCGAGTTCAAGACGTTGAACCTAGCCATCAACGAAGGGAATGGTGCGATATGAACCTTTTCAAAGTTTTGGATATCAGCGGTACGGCTCTTCTGGCGGAGCGGCAGCGCGCCGAGGTGGTCACGAGCAACCTCGCAAACGCCGAGACCACGCATGCGGCGGACGGCGGCCCGTACAAGCGCATGCACGTGGTGTTCGGAGCGCACCCGATGCATACGAACGGCTTCGCGGGGACGCTGGCGTCGTTCACGGACATGAATGCGGAAGGTGTTCGGGTTGACCGCGTGGTTGCGGATGGCGCGCCGCCCGTGCGCCGGTTCGAGCCGGGACATCCCGATGCCGACGCCGAAGGCTACGTATCTTACCCGGCCATCAATCCGGTGGAGGAAATCGTGAACCTGATGGGCGCTGCCCGGGCCTATCAGCTGAACGCATCGGCTGTGCAGAGCACGAAGAACATGATCCAGGCGTCCATCGACATCATCAAGTCGTAACGCTGCCGGAGGAGAGCGAGCATGACCAATCCGATTCAAGGACTGCCCCAGCCGCATGTGGATCTGGGATCCACCGCAGGCGCGAAACAGAATCCGGGCGGCTCGGAGTTTCTCGACACGCTCCGCAACGCGGTGAGTCAGGTGAAGGATTTGCAGTCGCAAGCGGACCAGCAGGTGTCGGGGATGCTCGGCGGCAGCGGCCAGGACGTTCATTCGGCGATGATTGCGGTTGAGAAGGCAAATCTGGCTTTCGAACTGATGGTGCAGGTTCGCAACAAGATTGTTTCGGCGTATCAGGAAGTGTCGCGGATGTCGTTCTAAGAAGGACGTACTAGGCTTTCTGGCGTTCTCTGAAAAGCCATCTTCAGTGGACAGGGAAAATGGAAAAGTATCAAAAACAGATTATCGCCTTCGCTCGGGGACTGACACAGAAACAGATCGTTCTTCTCGCGGGAAGCACGGCTCTGATTGGCGTGACGATCTGGATATTCGTCCGCCTGCTCGGGGGAGCCGATTACAAGCCGCTCTACACCGGGCTTGCGTCGAACGACGCGCAGGCCCTGACGCAGCGTCTGGCAACACAGAACATCGATTTTCAAATCTCGGGCGACGGCACGACCGTGCTCGTCCCGTCCGATCAAATCGACAAGGCCCGGCTCGACGTCGCCTCGCAAGGACCGCTGAGCAGCGGCCGGATGGGTTTCGAACTTTTTGACAAGCCCAACTGGTCCGGCAGCGATTTTTCAGAAAAGGTGAACTATCAGCGCGCTCTCGAAACGGAGCTCGAGCGCACAATTCAAACGATGAGCGGCGTGGAGGCGGTGCGCGTTCACCTCGTGTTGCCGCACGAATCTCTATTCACGGAGAGGGAGCGCCCCGCGAAGGCGGCCGTGGTCCTGAAGCTCCGCGGCATGCGAATGTCGGATCAGGTAGGCGGTTCGATCGCAAACCTGGTTTCCAGCTCTTGGGACGACCTCTCGCCTCAGAACGTCTCGGTGATCACGACCGACGGCCAGATGCCCGGACAGGTTCACAGCCAGTTCGGCGACGGCTCGAATGCGATGGCTGACCTTGAGACGGCGATGGCGGAGAGAGTGGTGCAGGTGCTCGCGCCAATCGTGGGCGCCGACCACGTGAAGTCGAGCGTGACGATCGAATACGATCCGACCTCCGGCGAGAGCACGCAGGATGTGTACGACCCGAAGTCAGCCGCAGTGCTGACGTCGCAAATTTCTCAGGAGAGCGCGGATGGCTTGGAGCCGTCCGGAATACCGGGGACAGCGTCGAACGCGCCGAACTCCCCGCCGTCCGGCGCCGCAGCGAATCAGGAGAATACGGACCAGACCACGCAGGGAATCCACACCGAAAGCAAGACGTTCGCCGTGAGCCACACGGTGCATCACGTGATCGAGCCTGCTGGGAGAATCAAGCGCCTGGCGGCTGCCGTTTTGGTGGATGACGTCGTCGAAGCTAAAGACGAAAACGGCAAGACTGCCGAAACACGGCGCAAACGCACTCCGGATGAAATGAAACAGATTGAAGATCTCGCGAGAGCGGCGATTGGATGGGATGGAACCCGCGGAGATCAGATTTCGGTGCAAAACGTTTCTTTTCGCGCGCCGCAGATCGAGAAGCCCGAGCCGGCTCCGTTCCCGGAGCGAGTTCGCCTTCTGACCGAACGATGGACGGGATTGCTCCGCTATGCGGCGCTGTTCGCTCTTTTTGCGCTGGTTTATTTCCTGATCCTCAACCCTGTAAAGGGCCGAGTGCTCGCGGCGTTCGACTCGAACCAACCGCGTGAACGAACGTTGTCCGCGGAAGATTCCCTGCCGGGTCTGGCCAACAAGTTCGGAGATGAGGCCGCGATGGTGGAAGGAGGCGCGGAGCGTCAGCAACTTCAGCAGTCCGCGCTCAAGCAGGAAATCGTGACGAGGGTGAAGGCCGATCCACAAAGCGCAACCCGGCCCATTCAAGGCTGGCTGCGGAGTAGTGGAGCCCAGTCGTGACGCGGACCAGTGCATCGGCCCTAAGCCCCGCGCGAAAGGCGGCCGTGTTGCTGGTTCTGATCGGAGACGAGGCCTCGACGGAAATCTGCAAGCACCTGGGCAAAGAAGAACTGCGTCTGTTGGCGCAGGAGATTTCCGACCTTGACGACATCTCGGCAGAAACCGCCGCGGAAGTGTTGCAGGAGTATCACGGCTTGGCTTCGGCGGCCGGTTCCGTCGCTCAGGGAGGGACGGAGTATGCGACGAGACTCGTCGTGAGAACCCTGGGCGACGAAGGTTCCCGCCCGTTAGTGGAAACGGTGATTCGAGCGAAAGAGGCAGCCGCACGAAGGCTGGAGATCCTGGAGAAGGCAGATCCACGGCAGTTGGCCAAGTTTGTTCAGGAAGAGCATCCTCAAACCATTGCGCTGATTCTGGCGCATCTCAGCAGCGGTACGGCCAAAACCGTGCTGATGCTACTCCCCGACGAGATTCGCACGAAGGCGATCAAGCGTCTGGCGCAAATGCAGAATTTTTCTCCCGAGATGGTGGACAAAATATCGGCGATGCTGGCCCGTAAGCTGCAAGCAGTTGGTGAAAGCGATCGCCGCGCCTACGGCGGGGTGAAAGCCGTGGCCGATCTGCTGAACCGGCTCGATGGCCAGGTTACGACGAACATCCTTCAGGGAATTGAGGAGGAGAACGCCAACCTCGCGACGTCGATTCGCAACCAGATGTTCACGTTCGAGGACTTCGTCGAAGTTCCCGATGCAGGGCTTCGCGAGCTGCTCGCGAACGTGGACAAGAAAATCCTTGCTACGGCACTGAAGAACGCCTCCGAAAATCTCAAGAATCGCATCTTCGGCTGCATGTCTTCCCGCGCGGTGGAGATGTTGAAGGAAGACGCGGAGGTGCTGGGGTCGCTTCGCGCGAAGGATGTCATCCAGGCTCAGACAGAAATCATCACGGTCGCGCGAAAGCTCGAATCGGATGGCAAGATGACTCTCAGAAACAATGAAGAGGAAGAAGCGTATGCTGGCTAAGTCATCCCGAGACGCGGATTCGCCAGCACAAAGCGCGCAGCCCTTTCTCTATACGCAGGCGCGCGATGAAAACGCGAGCCCGGGCAGTACCCCGGCCGCTCAGTTCCGTGAAGTGACGAAGGCGGACGCGGACGCGGCGAATGCGCCCGTTGTTGTGCAGCGAGCCTTTGAAAAAGGGGTGGCGGATGGAGAAGCGCGAGCCCGGATGGCATTCGAAAAGGCTTTGGCAGAAGCGCGGAGCCAGATTTCCGAGGCACTAAGGCAATTTACGAGCCAGCGTGAGAGCTATTTCGAACGGGTCGAATTCGAGGTCGTGCATTTAGCATTGTCCATCGCGCGAAAAATTCTTCACCGCGAAAGCCAGATCGATCCGCTCTTGCTGGCAGGAGTGGTGCGCGTGGCGCTCGAGGGCTTGAATCGCGAAACGCACAGCCGCCTTCGCGCGAACCCGGACGAAATCCGATTCTGGCGAGACTATTTCACGCAAGCGACCGACATCACGCCCACTCCGGATCTGATGGGCGACCCACAACTGGGTCTGGGACACTGCGTTCTCGAAACGGAACTCGGCACGACTCACATCAGTTTCGAAACACAGCTCAAGGAGATCGAACAGGGATTCCTGGATTTGCTCGAGCACCGTCCCCGGGTGAGGGAATGACGCGGAACGGCCCGCTGGCGCCTTTTTTTCGCCGCCTCGATGACTTTTCCACTCTGCGCTGGATGGGCCGAGTGACGAAGGTTGTCGACAATCTCGTCGAGTCTGAGGGACCCTTTTGCTCGGTGGGAGAAGGCTGCGCGATCCTGACGTCCGAGGGGCGTACGCTCGCAGGTGAGGTCGTCGGCTTTCGCGACAAGCTGGTCCTCTCGATGCCCCTCGAACGGCCCATCGGCATCCGGTACGGCGACCGGATCGTGACGCGTGGCACGCATCCGTCTCTTCGAGTGGGCCCCGGACTTCTGGGCCGCGTCATTGACGGGACGGGGAAGCCGCTGGATTCAAAAGGCGCTTATCAGGCCCGCGAACATTGGATCCTCCGCGGCGACACTCCCCTGCCTCTGGCGCGAGCCATGATTCGTGAACCGCTCGGCTGCGGAATTCGCGCAATTGACGGCATGCTGACTTGCGGACGCGGGCAGAGGATGGGGATCTTCGGCGGCAGCGGCGTGGGAAAAAGCACTCTGGTGGGAATGATGACGCGGGGAACTTCGGCGGACGTAACGGTGCTCGGGCTTGTGGGAGAGCGCGGCCGAGAAGCGCGCGAATTTCTCGAAGACGCGATCGGAGAAGAAGGCCTGGCACGGTCGGTGGTGGTGATTTCCACGTCGGATCAGCCGCCGCTCTCGCGCATTCGCGCCGCGTTTGCCGCCACCACGGTGGCTGAGTATTTTGCCGCACAAGGCAAGCATGTGCTGCTGGTGGTGGACTCTCTGACGCGCTTCGCGATGGCTCAGCGCGAAATCGGTTTGGCTGCGGGTGAGCCGCCTACTGCTAAAGGGTACACGCCATCTGTCTTCACCCTACTGGCGCAATTGCTAGAACGCGCGGGCCATTTCGGCGGAGGGAGCATCACGGGTTTCTACACGGTTTTGATGGAAGGAGACGATCAGCAAGATCCTTTGGTGGATGCGGTGCGCGCGATACTCGACGGGCATGTCATTCTCGACCGCCGGTTGAGCGCGCAAGGCCACTACCCACCGATTTCGGTTCTGGACAGCCTAAGCAGGCTGATGCCGGCGGTCTGCACGGCGGAACACCTGGCCAAAGCGGGGCGCCTGCGCACGTTGCTGGCGGCGTATGCGGAGTCCGAAGATCTGATCCGCGTGGGAGCGTATCAAAAGGGCGGCGATCCCACGCTCGATCAAGCCGTGGCGGTGCTCCCGGAAATCACGAAGTTTCTTCAGCAGAAGAAAGACGACAAGGCCGTCATCGAGACCGCCATAAAATCTCTGATGGCCCTGCCGGGGTGACTCGATGCCATTTCAATTCACACTCGCGCCTCTGCTGAGGTTGCGCGAAAGCCTGGAGAAAGCTGAATTGCAACGCCTGCGGATGATGGCAATGCAAGTGGCTCAGGTAAGGGTCGAGATAGAATCCCTCGATTGCGAAATCGAAGCTGCACGCAGACAGCTCCTGGAGCAGGCGGCTACCGGCATATCCGGAGCTGAACTGAACATGGCCGCATTGCTTGAATCCTCGCGTCGGGAACAGCGACTGCGACTGGTGGCCAAGCTCGATGTGCTCGAGCAAGCTCGACGAAATCAGCAGTCTCGTTACACTGAGGTTCGGCAGCAGCGCGAAATTGTTTCGAACCTTTGGAACCGACAGTTCTCCGCCTATCAGCGGGAGCAAGCGCGGCGCGATCAGCAGCAGGCGGACGAGTTCTTCCTGATCCGCCGCGGCGCGAAATCGAGAGTGTAGGTCATCCTTTCGCGAAGATCCGTGGCGGAGTGTTCATAATTGCCTAGAGGGTCGGCAAAGGTTTCCGAGTACCAGCCCGCACCCTATCGGCAATTCTCGCCGAAACTTTAGCCGCGCCCCTAACAATTAGATTCTACTGTAGTTGCCGCCTCGCTGAAATCACACCCGCATCTCCAACTTTGGTCACGCGGGTGCATTCCCCTCACCGGTTCGAACTAGACCCTATGCTCAACAAGACGAGCGGAACGTTCAGTACAAGTGGAGCCATCAGTTCCGCAATTGAGAACGCAATCACGGCGATGCCAACACAAACGAGCCGAACCAAAAACTTGCTGCCGGCTTTTGCCGACATTCTCGCGACATCGTCCGAGACCGCCAGTTGGACCGGGAGTGAAAGCACACCGAAGCCACAGGTGGCGGGCAAAGCACAGAGCGCAAGCGGGCCCGGCAATCGTATGGCGAGTGTCGCGTCTCTTTCCGCTGAACCGGCGGCTCAAACTCCGGGCACTGAGCAACTCGTTCCTGCTTGTACGCTGCCGATGATCGACTGGGCTATGCCAAGCCCGGAAGACCCGATTCTGACGATGAAAAGCGCGGCACCAAGCGAAACAACTATCACGGCGTCCTCAGCTCCGTCGTCGAGCGTTGCCGGCGGCGAAGTTAGTGTCCCGCAAACTTCAAACCGCCAGGCAACGACTCCGACAAACGTCACGCCCGCGACACCGACTGCGCTGATTTCCTCCCTCCCGGTGTCGCGGCGTGACGCTTCGTCAGTCCGAGTTCCTGGGAACGGATTTCTCGAGAACACGTTGCCCGTTGTGGAGACTTCGAATCAGCAGCCGGTTACGTCAGCAGAGTTTGAGCCGTCGCCGATGGGAGCGTTCGTGTCACCCCCGCCTTCTCGATCCGTGCCAAAGGTGGCTTCGCAAGACGATCTCGCGTTGAAGGCATTCTCTGGAAGCGCTCAAACCGCGGCTTCGGATTCAAATGCCACGCAGTTGACACCGATGAATTTCGCGCCGCTCGTAATTTCGGATTTAGAAGGGCCGCGCCCTGCGCTGGAATCAACGTTGGGCTACGCAGCGGCCACGCTGACGGCTAATCCGGCGGAAATTGTCGGACGAACGATTTCCGCTACGCCGACAGCCACGCTTTCGTCTGCGCAGGCCCCGCAGAACATCGTTGAAGATCACGCGCCGAAGAATTTGTCCCAACCGATGCCCGCAGAAGTTTCGGCGGGCGGAGATGAGACAGACACGCTGGCGCAAGCCCTGGGGGCTCTGCTGCGGAGATTTTCCGCGTCCAGCGTCACCAGCACCGTGATCTCGAACGCGCCGAGCATGGTGACAACTACATCGGCTCCGGCGGCGGCTGACGCGGATTTCTTGCACAGTGATCCAATATCTGCCCCTGAGCCGACAACGCAGGCTGTGCCGAGCACAAGGCCTCCGGTGAGCGAGAATCCTGCGCCGGTTAGTTCACCCGTCAGTTCAGTTGATACGCCGACTCTTGATACGTCAGAGATGATCTTGCCGCCGCCAGATTTTGCAACATTCACAATTTCTTACGAACAAGATTCAGAGAGAAGCCAGCCTGCGACCGGTATGGCGCTGAGCTCCAAGGCTTCTGCTTTTGGTTCTGGTTCTGCTCCCGATCCTGGGCCGACCGATACTTTCACGCAGGCGCTTTCCCTGGCGCCGATTTTTATGCCGGTTATCTCTCAGCCGATCGGACAAGAGTCTACAACGACGACGACATCATCACCCGTGATGACGTCCACGGTTAGAACTTCAACGGCACCGAGTACTGTGATCGAGGCATCGTCCGTTTTGGAGGCGATGGTCGCGCAGACGGTGGACGCGGTTCTAAAGCAGGCGCCTGGCAGCGCACCTCACGCACCCGCGTACGCCGCCGAGCAAATCGTCGCACCGACGATGGAGCCGACGATACCAGTGGCAGTTGCGCCGTTCATTACCGCAACGGCGGCGTCAACTTCGAGTGCGCCGCAGCAAAAGGCACCTGCGCAGAGTTTCGCCACCAGTCCAAAGATTGAAACGCCTGCGCCGGCATCCGTGACGGCGCTGCCCCAACCCACGGCTCCGAGCGTTGCAAGCCCGAAGATTCCGTTTGTGCTAACGCCGACGGCGGCGATTCCTGCAAACTCGGCACCGGACAATTCAGCGCCCTTCAAAGAGCCGATAATGACGGCTCCTATGATTCCGGCCCAGCCTGCGGCCTCAAACGAAAAGCCAGCGTGGAGCATCGGGGCGAGTGCCACTGCGTCTGGCGTTCCTACGGCTGCTGCTCCTGCGGCTGCCGCTCCTGCACCAGCTGCTCCCGCAGCGTTCAATCAGGATTCTCAATCGCAAACCGATACGAGCTCGCATTCCCCGAACTATTCGAAGACTTCCAGTGCGGAGAGCGCGGCAATCGCGACACCTGCTCCTACTTCGGCGGGAGCCGCAGTTCTGGCACAGGTGGCTTCGATCGCAGACGCAACGCCGAAACTTGATGCGGGCAATGTCGCAACTACAACCCCGAGCAACAACGCGTCCAGCGACGCGCAACTGTCCGGCTCCGTTCTCGCACAGCGGGCGAGCGAAGGCCAAGAATTGTCCGCGGCTTTGCAGGCATGGAATGGCGGCGACAACGCGCAAACGCGCCTCGTACAGGCCGCGCACCTTGGGGGAAATCTTCGAGAATCGGAAATGAACATTTCGATGCAGGCCGAATCGCTGGGAGCCGTGGAATTGCGCGCGCGCGTGAGCGGCGACGTTGTCGGCGCAACCATTGGCGTGGAACGGCATGATGCGCGCGTCATGATCTCGAATAATCTTTCGTCCCTACATGACGCGCTGCAAGAGCGGCAGCTTCGGGTGGGAAACGTAACGGTGTTCCAGAGCTCGGTTCATTCCGGAGCGACGCCAGGTGACGGCGGCGCTCCGCAACAGCGAGGAACGGCGCCGCGGCAGTCAGCGAGCGCCGGCTCGATTGGTGCGCAGTCCGGGTTGTCGCCAACCGAAGCGGCCGCCGCCACCGAAAGTTCCGAAGGTAACGCGGTTTTCGATTCCAACGGGAGACTCAGCGTGCGGGCCTGACGGCCGCCGCTAAAGGAGAAACAGCATGATTTCCCCCACGGCGCTGATGAGCCATACACCATCGGTGCTACAACCAAACCGGGCGAGCACGACGACGCAGCCATCTTCTTCGGCTCCTGCCACATCGTCCTCGGCCGCGACCGCAACCGCAACCACGAACGATAGCCTCAGCGATCCGAACACCTTCATCACGTTGCTGACGGCGCAGCTTCAGGCACAGGACCCCCTCAATCCGATGGATCCTTCCGAGATGGTGGACCAGCTTACGCAAATCAACTCTCTGCAGCAACTGATCCAGATCCAGTCCGATCTCCAGAGCATGATGGGCACTCCTTCGACAGCGCCGCAATCAAACGCGGCGGCGGTTCAAGCCAGCGCGCCCGTGTCGAACGCGGCGCAGGTTGCGTCACCCAATTCCGTAGGACAAACCAATACGTCGTCGAGCGGTACGCTCGCGAACAATCAATAGGAGAAAACACATGGGACTTTTTTCGGTAGCGCTTTCAGGACTCAACGCCAGTTCGGAGGCACTCTCCGTGATTGCCAACAACCTGGCGAACATGAACACGGTAGGCTTCAAGTCATCGACGGCAAATTTTCAGGACTTGTTCTACCAGCAAATCGGGACGAGCGGAAACAGCAATCCCGAGCAGGTGGGCGAGGGCGTCCAGATCGGCTCCGTGGATTCGCAATTCACCCAAGGCAGCGTGCAGAACACAGGCGTGCCGACGGACGTTGCGATACAGGGACAGGGCTTCTTCGTGGTGAACAAGAATGGAACTCAGGAGTTCACGCGAGCGGGAAATTTCTCGATTGGCGCTAATGGGCAGTTGATGACGACGGACGGCGGGCAGGTAATGGGCTATCAGGCTGTGAACGGCGTCGTAAATCCGGCCTCCACACTCGGTGCGATCACCATTCCTTCAGGACTGGTGATTCCGCCGAAAGCTTCAACGCAGTTTTCCGTGGCCATGACGCTCGACTCCGACAACGGCACCGGAACGGTGGCCGCGAGTCAGCAGACTGGCACGGGGATCGCCCCGGCGACGGTTCTCCAGACCGGTAGCACGCTGAATTTTACCGACGGAACGAACAACTTCGCGTACACGTCGGCAGCGGGCGATACGCTCAATACCCTCGTCACCGCTATCAATGCCAATCCGAACTTCACAGCCAGCATCGCGGGGAACTCACTCGTAGTCACGGCCAACAACGGTCAGGCGGTGACCTTCTCCGCTAACACCCTCACGGACGCTGCCACCGGGACTCAGGCCGAAGCGTTCGCCACCACAGGCACCGCACAGCCGGCGGGATCATTCAGCACGCCGATTACTGTGTACGATGCCCTCGGTGGCACGCACGTGCTGACGGCGAATTTTACGAAGACCGCTGCTAACACGTGGAACTACACGCTGACGATTCCGGGTGCCGACGTAGGTCAGGGTGCCCCGGTCACCCTCTCCAGCGGGACGATGACATTCAACGGAAACGGGCAGCTCGTTACGCCAGCGGCCAACATCGCCGTGCAGATCAATGGTCTGGCTGACGGCGCGGCCCCGCTCAACCTGAACTGGAATCTGTCCAACGCCACGGGAGCCGGGAACATTTCGCAGGTTTCTGGTCCATCGGCAGCGTCGTCCACGCAAACGGATGGCTATGCCAGTGGGTCTCTCCAGACGATTTCCATCGGAAGCGATGGCACCATCGACGGCGTCTTCAGCAACGGCCAGACGCTTGCCGTGGGACAACTTGCGCTGGCTTCGTTCGCGAACGTTCAGGGCTTGCTCCAGAGCGGATCGAACGAATACCTCTCAAGCCTGGCCTCGGGCCAGCCGACCATCGGCGCACCGACAACCGGAGGTCTCGGATCGGTGACCGGCGGCGCTCTCGAGCAATCCAACGTCGACATTGCGACAGAATTCTCTAATTTGATTCTTGCGCAGCGCGACTACCAGGCCAACGCTCAAACAGTCACCACGCTGGATCAAGTGTCGCAGTACGCGATCGACATGATCCAGAACGGATAAGCGGTAGAGAAACTCGGACAAGAGACCCGCCCCTCTCGTTTGAAACGAGAGGGTGCGGGTCCCAATTCTAAATTGGCTCTAATGAGAATTCTGCGATCTGTCGTTGTCTAATGCGACGAGGATGACTGCCGCGCGCGGTTGCTCAGGCAACGTGCCTCTAACATCTCTGTTTTCTGTTATCTCCGGCCTGTGTACTTGATCTTCAGCAGACGTCCCGAAGCGGCACAGTTCGGCGCGTGAATTGCAATCTATCGATTCACCATGGCTGAAGAACCGAATTCCAATTCATCTCCAAAAAAGTCAAACACCGGACTTCTCATCGTCATCGTTGCGCTCGTGGCCGTTCTAGGAGGCGCGGGAGGGGCGTGGTTCTTGTTGCATCAGGGCAAGACCGCAGAAGCAGCACCGGCAGCGCCCGTGGAAAAGACTCCCGAATACATGGTCCATCTCGAAACGTTCACGGTGAATCTTGCCGACCCGGAGGAGAGTCATTTCCTGCGGATCACGATCGATCTTGGACTTGGCCACGCTCCGAAGGGCGCAGAAGGAGAAAAAGGGAACGGCGATTTTCCCACTGCGCGCGCGCGTGACGCCATCGTTTCCGTGCTGACCGTCGGCAGCGCCGCGCCGTTGATGACTCCGGAAGGCAAGGCCCAGTTGAAGCGCGACCTTGTCCAGGCCCTTCAACAAAAGGTCCCGGAGATCGACGTGCGAGACGTTTATTTCACTGAGTTTCTTGTCCAACGATAGCCATGCCAACCGTCCCAGCACTTCCAACAACCGAGAAGCCGGGGATTTCCGAGGCCGCTTGGCGCGAGGCGAACTGGCTAACCTGCGAACTCAGCGCGGAGATTCCTGTTCCAGCCTTCACGATCGGCGATTTGCTGAGCCTGGAACTGAATTCGGTAGTCCAGACGCGCACAGTGAGTTCCGAAGATCTGCTCGTGCGGGCCAACGGCGCATCGCTAGGGCGCGCCGAACTCGACGCTGCCGGCGATCGCGTCACCGTTCGCCTGACAGAACTTGCATAAGAAGCGCCGTTGAATCGAGGAAACAATTAATGGCAAGCGCTCCTGTGGCTAGCTCCGGAACGATGTGGGAAAGAATTGTGGCCTCTCTCGGAGAGCGTACGCGTGCGGCGTTTTCAAGAATCAGCTTCAACCAGCGCCGCGGGCTGCGTCTTTGCGAGAGCCTGTCGCTCGGCAACAAGCGCCTCGTGGCCGTGGTGGAGTGCGACGATCAGCGATTTCTCGTTGGGGTCACTGGGGAGAGCATCTCGCTGTTGCAATCTCTCGGCCCGAGCAAGCGGGAAGAACTTCAGGAAACTAAATGATGAACCGCGTCTTCCGTATTGCGAGTTATGCGGCGGGGCTGGCTGCATTGCTCCTAGCCACCGGGACAATCGCGTCGGCACGCGCTGCCGAGCCGCAAGGTGTCTCGATTCAGGTTCCGGGGTTCACGATGCACGGAGACTCCGCATCGTGGATGATCGTGGTCCTGCTGACGCATGCTGACTCTGCTCCCGGCGCTCCTGCTCTCGATGACGCCGTTCGTTCGGATTCTCGTGATCTTTCACTTCCTCCGCCAGGCGCTGGGAACGCAAACCGCGCCGTCGAATCAGACACTCATCGGATTATCTCTCTTCATGACGTATTTCCTGATGCAGCCGGTGGCTTTGGCCATCAATCAGCAGGCCCTTCAGCCGTTGGAAAAGCGGAGCCATCACCACCTGGGAAGCGCTCGACCGGGGCTCCGGACCCGTCCGCGCAATTCATGCTGCAATACACGCGCGAAAAGGATTTGGCGCTCTTCGTGGATATGGGGCACGAGCCGCGGCCAAAGCAGCCGGAAGACCTTCCCATGCGGATCGTGATTCCCGCCTACATTCTTTCGGAACTCAAGACCGGATTTCAGATCGGCGCGATTTTGTTCCTGCCGTTTTTGGTGATCGATATGGTCACGGCATCGGTGACGACCTCCATCGGAATGATGCAGTTGCCGCCGGTGGTGATTTCAACGCCGCTCAAGATCTTGCTGTTTGTCGTCGCGGACGGCTGGAATTTGGTAGTGGGGTCGATGCTGAAGAGTTTCCATTGAGGCTTCGCCAATGACGCCTGAACAAGTCGTCGCCTTGGCCCGCCAGACGCTGGAAGCAGCACTTCTGGGTCGCCGCGCCGATCTTGATCTCGGCCACTGTGGTGAGCCTGGTGATCAATATCGGCCAGGTGATGACATCGATTCAGGACATGACCGTGACCACCGTGCCGCGGCTGGCCGCGGTGGGGGTGATTCTGTTTTTCCTGATGCCGTGGATGCTTCACCACCTTGTGGCATTCACGATCAATCTGTTCGGCGATTTTCGCGCCGTTTACTCACTGAGGGAGCAAACGAAACTTGTCTCCATGGTTAGAGCATATTCTGGCGCACGCGCTGCCGATTGGCCTGCGGGCTCGGCGGCATGATGACGTTTGCCCCGTTCTTTGGCAGCGACGCCGTGCCGGCGCGCGTCAAAGCAGGCTTCACTCTGGTGCTGACCGCGATGCTGTACAGCATCTGCCCTGTGCCGGAGATTCAACCGGGCGCGCTCAGTTGGATTCGCGTGGCGCTGAGCGAAGCGGCGGTGGGACTGATGATGGGCCTCTCGGTTCAACTGGTCTTCGAGGGCATGCAGATCGCAGGGCAACTCGCCGGGGTGCAGCTGGGGTTTTCACTGGCCGCCATCATTGATCCGCAGACGAACATCGAGACGCCCGTTCTCTCGGTTTTTCACCAGATGTTTGCGCTGCTGATTTTTCTTGCAGCTGAACGTCCACCACTGGATGCTGCGGGCCGTGGTGAAGAGTTTCGACTATCTGCCGGTGGGCACGGCCCTGGTCAAGCTCGCGGCGGTGCGAGAACTGTTCCGGGCGGCAGGCGGGATGTGGCTGATCGGCGTGCAGATTGCCGCTCCCGTCTTCCTGGCAACGATGCTGGTGGACGTGACAGTGGGTTTTCTGAGCAAGGCGTCGCCGCAGCTACCGGCAATGTTTATCGGCATCTCGGTAAAAAGCTTGATTGGCTACGCGGTGCTGGCTGCTTCTGCTGTTCTTTGGCCAGGACTGCTCGAGGGGAAGTTTGCAAACGCACTCGGATGGAGCGAACGCTTGCTCCATCTGGCGCACTAGGCGAAACGATCGTGCCTCAAGAAAACAAATCCGAAAAACCGACAGGCCGGCGAAAGCAAAAGGCGCGCGAAAAAGGCCAGATCAGCCGGTCGCGCGATCTCGTGACGGCTCTGACTCTGCTTACCGTGACGATGATGCTGGCGTGGCAGCCGCACATCTGGATCGGCCGTTGGCGCGACCTGTTTGGCCGGCTGCTCGTCACGAGCACGCGTGCAGAGATCGGACTGGGCACACCGATTTTTTCCTGGACCGCGCTCGCTGTGGCGCAGTGGGTGGCGCCGATCGTATTCCTGGCGCTCGGCGTCGCCGTCTTTTCAAACGCCGCGCAGGGTGGATTCGTCTTCGCGCCCGAAGCGCTCAAGCCCAACTGGGAACGGCTCAATCCGGCGAGTCATATCACCCAGATGTTCTCCTTCGCGGCGCTGAGCCGAGTGCTGCGTTCGCTCGTTCCGGTGGCGGCTATTTCATTCTTGTCGGTCACACATGATCGAGCGCGAATTTCCGTCGCTCGTGCACATGTCGCGCTTCGGCTCGCGCGCATTGCTTGCGAAGCTTGGCTCGCTGCTTTTCGAACTGGCGTGGAAGTGCGGACTGGTGCTGCTCGCCTGGTCCGGCCGCGGACTACTTGTTCCAGCGCTGGAACTACGAGCGTTCGCTGATGATGACCAAGCAAGAAGTGAAGCAGGAAATGAAGGACACCGACGGCAATCCCCTGATTCGCGGACGCATGCGCCGGCTGCGTCGCGCCTTCCTGCGCAAGGTGATGGCGAAGGAAGTAGCGCGAGCTACCGCCGTGGTCACGAACCCCACGCACTACGCCGTGGCCCTTGAATACCGGCCGGAAACCATGGCTGCGCCGGTGGTGGTGGCCAAAGGCCGCAATCTTATCGCGGAGAAGATCAAGCAGATCGCGCGTTGGCACGAGATTCCCATCATCGAAAATCCACCGCTCGCGCAGGCGCTCTACAAGGCAACCGAAGTAGGCCAGGCGATTCCGCCGAACCTCTACGCGGCAGTGGCCGAAATCCTGGCATTCCTGTATCGGACGAAAATGCGCATGCAAGGCGCAAACAAGGATGGGAGCGTAGCAGAGAACCATGGCCACCGCTGTCCAGACGCAACCGAGCCACGCGAAGAAGAGTTCTGGTGATTGGCTGATCCCTGTCGCCACCGTGGCGCTGGTTTTCATGATGCTGGTTCCGGTGCCGAGCATCATCCTTGACCTGTTCCTGGCGACGAGCATCACGCTCGGAATCGTGGTGTTGCTGTCCGCTTTGTACATTCTCAAGCCCGTGCAATTCTCCGTGTTTCCCACGTTGCTCCTGTTCTTAACCCTGTTTCGCATCTCGCTGAACATCGCCAGCAGCCGGCGAATTCTGCTGCACGGCAACGAGGGAGCCGGCGGCGGCGGGCCACGTAATCGAAGCGTTCGGACAATTCGTGGTTGGCGGCAACTACGTGGTGGGCTTCGTGATCTTCCTCGCGTTGATCGCCATTCAGTATCTCGTGATCAACCACGGCGCGGTGCGCACCGCCGAAGTGGCCGCGCGATTCACGTTGGACGCCCTGCCCGGCAAGCAAATGGCGATCGACGCGGACATGAACGCCGGCTTGATCGACGAGGCGCAAGCTCGCGCTCGCCGCGAAAATGATCGCTCGCGAGGCGGAGTTTTACGGCGCCATGGACGGCGCCGCGCGCTTCAGCCAGCGCGATGCTCTGGCCACCATCCTGATCACCGCCATCAACATCATCGCCGGTTTCCTGATCGGCGTTTTTCAGCTGCAACATTCCTTTCGATCAGGCGCTGAAGACTTACACCATCCTGACCGTCGGCGACGGCCTCGTGACCATGATTCCTTCCCTGCTCGTTTCCGTGGCGGGAGGCATGGTTGTCACGCGCACTTCCACGGATCGAAACCGTGGGCGTCGAGTTGGGCCGGCAGCTCTTGGCCAAGAAATATCCGCTGCGTATCGCGGCGGGAGTGATGTTGCTGCTCGGGCTGATTCCCGGTCTGCCGAAATTCTCGTTCTTTCTCCTTGCGGCGATTACGTTTTATCTCTCCTCGCG
Source organism: uncultured Acidobacteriota bacterium (assembly GCA_963737205.1). Lineage (GTDB taxonomy): Bacteria > Acidobacteriota > Terriglobia > Acidiferrales > UBA7541 > Palsa-295. Next base: position 1,893,763 of record CAVTRV010000002.1, read on the forward strand.
CGCTTCGAAAGCGGAAGCCAAGCCTGCGCGTGACGCCGCGGCGGCGAAAACGGACAAGAAGGCCAGCACCCAGCAACAGATCGAGAAGTTGCTCAAGCTCGACGAACTGAGCCTGGAGGTGGGTTACGCGCTGGTGCCTCTCGTCGATCAGGCGCAGGGCGGCCAATTGCTCCAGCGCATCCGCGCCCTGCGGCGCCACCTCGCCCTGCAGCTCGGCTTCCTGGTGCCCTCCATTCACATCACCGACAACATGAAGCTGAAGCCGCGCGAATACGTGATTCATCTGCGCGGCGTCGAGATCGCGCGCTGGGAGATGTACCAGGATCGCGTGCTGGCCATCAGTTCCGAGCCGAATGCTGCGCCGCTGGACGGCTTCGAAACACGCGAGCCCGCCTTTGGCACTCCGGCGAAATGGATCGTCCCCGGCATTGCAGGAACAGGCGATCGCCAAAGGCTACGTCGTCGTGGACCAGACTTCCGTGCTGGCCACGCATCTTGCGGAAATCGTGCGCCAATTCGCCCACGAATTGCTGACCCGCCAGGAAGTGAAGCGTCTGCTCGACGCCATGGCCGAAACGCAGCCGAAACTGGTGGACGAACTCGTGCCGCGCCTCCTGACGCTCGGCGAGGTCCAGAAGGTGCTGCAGCAACTCTTGCGAGAGCAAGTTTCCATTCGCGATCTCACGACGATTCTCGAAGTGCTGATCGATGCCGCGCCGGTGAACAAGTCTCCCGTTGCTCTGGTGGAAGCCACGCGGCAGGCGCTCGGGCGCTCGCTCGTTCAGCCGCTCCTCAGCGAGGAACGCAAACTGAAGGTCATGACGCTCGATCCGAGCATCGAGCAGCAGCTTCAGCGAAGCGTCGATCCGCAGTTCGCGGGAGAACGGGCCGCGCTCACGCAGGCATCCCCATTGCGACGCGTGCTCGAAAGCTTGCAGAAGTCCGTGGGAGACCGGGCGGCCTTGAACTCGGTGACGCTGCTGTGCAACAGCCCGGCGCGGTTCCATTTGCGGCGGCTGCTGGAGCCGTTTTTGCCGCGGGTGGTCGTACTGTCGCCCGCTGAAATTCCTGCGACAGTTTCGGTGCAATCGTTGGGAGTTGTGCGATGAGTGATCGGCCAAGACGCGGGCTGCTGGAACAGGGGAACCACTCGCGATGAATATGGAGACAGGGATCGAGAGCCCCGACGCCAGCGTGAATGCGGCTGAACGGGAGAAGCTGCTGCTGGAGCACCTTCCGGAGGTCCGCTACATCGCGCGGCGCATCCACGAAAAATTGCCGGTGCAAGTTCCGTTTGAGGATCTCGTGCACGCGGGAATCATCGGCTTGATGGAAGCGGTGGAACGGTTCGATCCCAGCAAGCAAGTACATCTCAAGACCTTTGCGAAATTCCGAATTCGCGGGGCGATTCTGGACAGCCTGCGGGCGATTGATTGGAGCCCACGCAATCTGCGCAAACAGGCGCGGATGATCGAGGATAACTATCGCAAGCTGCTCGCCGAAATGGGCCGCGCTCCCTCGGAAACAGAACTGGCCGAAAAAGTCGGCATGGGCCTGCTGGAGTTTCAGCAGCTCCTGGGCGAGCTGCACGGCCTGAACATTGGCAGCCTCCAGGCATACACGAGCGATGACGAGCCGGAACAAGAGGTCTGCGCGTACCAACCAAACGGCCCTGGGGAGGATCCCTTCTTTCAGTGTCTGAATTCGGAACTGAAATCGCTGCTCGCCGAAGCGATGAATGTCCTCGAGGAAAAGGAACGGCAGGTGGTGGGACTTTACTATTTGGATGAACTCACGATGAAGGAGGCCGGCAGCGTGCTGGGAATCACCGAGTCGCGAGTTTCGCAGATCCACTCGCTGGCTCTCGTCCGGCTGCGGACGCGCCTTCAGGAATTGTTGCAATCTCGCGGGACCGCCAGCGGTGAGGGCGACGCTTCCGTCATTTCGTCGTTGCTATAGGAGAAAGAGAATGGAACAAGTGCTGAGCCAAGAACAGATCGGCGCTCTTCTTCAGAAAGCGCGAAAGAGCGCTTCCGCGGTTCGACCCGAAGTTCCGGACCAGAAAACTTCCTCGTTCGATCTTCGGCAGTCGCGGCAACTTTCGCCCAACCAAACGCGGGGCATATCCGCGTTGCAGGAAGCGTGGGCCCGCCGGATCGAGGCGGCACTGAGCGCCTATCTTCGCGTGAGTTGCACCGTGAAACTCGCGGCAGTCGAACAGATGCCGTGCGCCGAGTTCCTGGGCCGCTTTCCGGATCTTACCTATCTGGCTTCCATCCGCGTTTCTTCCCTGGATGCTTGCGCGCTGATGCAAATGGACCTTCCATTGGTGCTCCAGATTCTGGACCTCACCCTGGGAGGCTTTGGGGCAGACTCGGCGGATGCTCGCGATCTTACAGAACTCGAAGAAGAGATTTTTGAATCCATCACTCAGATTCTGTGCCAGGAGTTGCGATCAACCTGGCGTTCCGTTCTCGACCTGGATTTTAAGTTTGGCCGGCGCCAGCGGCAAGCATCGTCTGCGCGTTTGATCCCGCGGTCGGAGAAGATTCTGTCAGTGACGTTTGAAGTTGTGGTGGGCGAAAGCAAGGGCAATCTGACCCTGGCGTTTCCATCGGTGATTTCTACAGCGCTCAGCCGTACGCTTTCAGCTCAGGCCGCTGATTCCGAACCCGAGGCCTCACAAAGGAACCGGACCCACCTGCAAGAATTAATGCTCAATAGCCGCTTTGAAACGGAGTTGGTGCTTCCTGCAAACACGATTGCGGTGCGCGAGGTGTACGCCCTGAAGCCGGGAAGCGTCCTGGTCCTCCAGGCGCGAACGAGCGATCCGATTCATCTGAAGGTGGCCGGAAAGAAAATGTTTCTCGCCACACCCGTGGGATGCGGCTCGAAACGCGGAGCTCAGATTCAAAAGGTCCTGTCGATCGCTCCGGGTCAGGAAGGCAAATAACATGAAGATTCTTGAGCCTACTCCGAGTATCGAGAAATTCGTCGAAGCGTGGCGCCGGAGTTTCTCCCAGGTTCTCTCGGCAGCGGGTCTCCCGACGCTCAAGGTGGAAGCCGTCGACGCAAAAATCTGCGCTGCCCGAATCGCGCAGATCAAAGAAAAATACTACTGGACGACGCTGAATGGCGCAGATTCGTTGCAAGGGACCGTGAGATTCATCACCTCCCAGCCGGAAGCGCTGCAGTTAAGCCTGGTAGAAACCGCCGAACCCGCAAACCGCCCCGGACAACTCGACGAGGCGCAGCGGGGCGCTGCCGCGCAACTGATCCGACGGGTAGCGGCGCAGGTGTTGACCCTATGGGGTCACGGAACCGCAAGGTTTGAGAGCACGCCCGAAGCGATCGACAGCGCAGAACCCGAAGCGGTGTGCGGAGGCTTGCGCATCAAAGCGGGAAATTCCACGTCGATAATAATCGTGCTCGCCCCTTCGGGCGAATTCGTGGAATCGCTGCGAATCCTGGAGGAATCTTCGCCGAAATCAGACAAGAAGGAGTCAGGAGAATCTACGATGGTTGCAAACTCTAGTCCAGAACCGAGCTCGAACTTCGATCTTCTTTTCGATGTGCACCTGGACGCCGCGATCCGGTTCGGCGGGCGGCAAATGATGCTGCGCGAAATCCTGTCACTTGGCGCCGGTTCTGTGATCGAACTCGACCGCCAGGTGAACGAGCCGGCCGAGCTGCTGGTCGCCGGCCGTGTTGTCGCGCGTGGCGAAGTGGTGGTGGTGAACGGGAATTTTGGATTGCGCATTACGGACCTGGCCAGCGCCAGCCAGCGGGCTGAACTGCTTCAAGCATAAGGCAACAAACGGGGTTCGGCGCGGGGGAAGTGGGCCCAAAACTGCTTCAACCCAGCAGACAAGCGCGCGGATGCTTACAATTGCGAGCAGGCTGACTAAAGCCTTTTCATCCGCTGCCGATAGAGAGTCTGAGGCACTCCATGGAAAATTGTGGTTTGCCCAGGGGCCCCGACCGTGCAACTACACGAAAGACAGACCCTTATATCTCCACTGATATCGCCGGAGATACGGCAGCGCCGTAAGAACCGCGTAGGCACGCTCTTGGCGGAAGGCCTGCCTGCTCTTCCGACATATGCGATCCAGCTAAACTCGCTTCTGAGTAGTCCTGAAGTCGACCTGAAGAAAGTCACGCAGATTGTCCGCACCGACCCGAGCCTCTGCGCGCAGATTCTGGGCCTTGCAAACTCGGCACTTTTCAATCTTCGGCGGCGCGTGCTGGCCGTCCCGGAAGCCGTGGTACTGCTCGGTTCCGAACGGCTGCGAACGCTGGTTCTGAGCTGCGCATTCATGAAATTTGCGGGGCGGCAACTTGATTCGGATGAGTTGCGGGAGTTCTGGCGTCACAGCCTTCTGACGGCTATGTTGAGCGAGCGAATCGCGCGGCGCGTTGAATACCCGGAAGCGGAGCAGGCCTACACGGCCGGGCTGCTACACGACATCGGCGAATTGCCGTTGCTGATCGTCGCACATGAAGAAGAAGGCAGAAGCGACGCACCGCTCGCAGGCTGGCGGGACGTTCCTGCGGTTGAACGCGAGTATTTTGGAATCGACCACCCTGAAGTCAGCCGGTCGATGGGCACGTATTGGAACTTCTACCCGTCTCTAATTGACGTGCTGGAATACCACCACGAACCAAACAAGGCGAAACAAGACCCAAACCTGGCGGGAATTGTGGCTGTGGGCGATCACTACGCCGGCCTGCCGCCCGCCAAGGCGGGCGAAGATTCAGCCGAAGAGTCGCCCGAAGAGATCGCCAGGATCGACTCATTTCTCAGCGTATGCCTTCCGGGTCTGTGGGAAGAAGACCGTTCATCTCTTGCGGTGTTCTTGAAAGCCGAAAGGTTAGTACCCATCGAGTTGCCGCAATTCCCCAACTAGTAACGAAAACTGTAAGCCGCAGCGAAGTCGATTCCGCGGAAAATTCTGCCTATCCGGGCGTGCCTGCTAGGCAAGATCCACGCAGAGCCCGCCTCTTCGCAACGTACGGGGCTTCCGACCATCCCTGCAATCACTAGACATCATTAAGGTTGCGGCGCGTCTCGCGCCGCTCATGTGGCCCTCCGTGTGCTTCTATGCTCGCCGGAGGGGATCCGAATGGATAGCGGCTTTTACTCTGCCTTTACGGGGCTCGCGGCACGCATGCAGTCGCTCGATCTGGTGGCCAATAATCTGGCGAACGTCAACACCGCGGGTTACAAGTCACAAAAGGAATTCTATCGCGCGCTCACAGCCTCGTTGCACAACCGGTCGCTTACGCCGGTGAATCAGGCCATCAACGACTTCGGCATGCTGGGTGGATCTCGCACGGACTTTGCCGCCGGCTCACTCGATCCCACCGGAAACGACACGGATTTGGCCATAGACGGAGCCGGATTTTTTGCTGTGAAGTCCAAGGCCGGCGCCGAACACTTCACACGAAATGGAAATTTCAGCTTCAACACGCAGCGCCAGCTCGTCGACTCCGAGGGAAATTTGCTGCAGGGCGAAGATGGACCAATTCAGGTTCCTTCCGGCAAGCTGACGATCAGCACCGACGGAACGATCTCGGTTGACGGCGCGATCGTATCGAAGTTGAAGGTGGTGGATTTTGCGCCGGGTACTCAGCTGACACTCGAAGGAAACACGGATTTTTCGGCGCCCGCCGGCTCTGCGAAACCGCTTGCCGCCCCGCAACTTCGAGAAGGAATGCTCGAAGGATCCAACAGCAATGCAGTGCAAAATGCTGTCGCGCTCATCAATCTGCAGCGCAACGCCGAAATGATGCAGCGTGCCCTTTCGATCTTTAACACCGATTTCAACCAGACCGCCGTGCAAGAACTGGCGCGAGTCTGAGCTACCAAGGAGAAAACAAGAATGTTTCGCGCACTGAATACGGCCGCCAGCGGAATGATTGCCCAACAGCTGAATCTAGACAATATCGCGAACAACCTCGCGAACGCCAGCACCGCCGGCTTCCGGAAACGCCGGTTACAATTTCAGGATCTCCTCTACCAGAACCTCATCATGCCAGGGGCGGCCTCGACCCAGCAGACCGTGATTTCCGCGGGCTTGCAAATCGGACTCGGCGCGCGTTCATCGGCATCCGAGATGATTCAATCGCAGGGAGACTTCGATTCGACGGGGAATCCGCTCGATCTGGCCATTCAGGGACAGGGATTTTTCCAGGTTCAGATGCCCAACGGGGATTTGGCCTATACGCGTTCTGGAACTTTTCATCTGGACGCCCAGGGAAATGTTGTGACAGCCGACGGATATCCCCTGCAGCCTTCCATCACGATTCCTCCGAACGCTACGAGCATCACTATTGGCACGGACGGCACCGTGAGCATCTCTCTTCCCGGCCAGCAACAGGCGCAGCAGGTGGGCCAAATTCAACTTTCCACCTTTGCAAACGCGGGCGGCCTGAACAGCATCGGCCAGAACCTGTTTCTGCCAACCACCGCTTCGGGGGATGCGCTCACAGGAACCGCAGGCGGCAGCGAGGGTCTGGGCACGATCCAGCAGGGGGCGCTGGAAGAATCGAACGTCAACGTGGTGGAGGAGTTCGTGCAGATGATTCTGGCGCAGCGCTCCTATGAATCCAACTCGAAGGTTGTTCAGGCGGCTGACCAGATGTTTCAAGATGTCAACGCGATGTCGCGTTAAGAGGGCTGAAATTGCGAAGCGTTCGCATACTTTTGGCGCTGGCAGGTCCCGCCGTTTTTTCGGCGCCGGCTCACGCGGCGAGATTTACTCTGCTGGGCGAAGTCGAGGTCCAGGCCGACTCGATCTTTCTCTCGGATCTGCTGCCTGCTCAAGCTCCCCCTGAGCTGCGCCGTCCCGCGCAGAGCATTCTGATTGGAACTTCGCCGCAACCGGGAAGTACACGCGTACTCGAAGGAGCGAAAGTGGCGGGCATGTTGGGCGCGGACATCTCGCGGGAGATCGGCATTCCCAACGAAATTGTGGTTCACCGCACGGGGCGCCGGCTGAGTCGCGAAGAAGTGGTTGCGGTGATTCGAAAGGCGCTAGGCCGCAACGGCTTCCCGGGCGCCGATCTACAACCCGACGACCTTCGCGTTTTTCCTTCCGTGATGGCTTCATCGGCTGATGCCCCACTCGAAGTGCGGCGCGTGGATTTCGATGATGTGTTGAACGAAGCCCGGTTTCTCATGGCGCAGCGCGGCTCGCCGCCGTTTTTGGTCACGGCGCACTTGCGAGACGGTGTTCCCGCCAGCGTCGATTCTCCGGAGTCCCCGAACGCGCGCCTCGAAGATCTGCTTGGACGCCACGCGTTGCGGCAGGCTGTCCAGGGAACTTCCCTGAAGGACGCTCAAGGCGGCTCGGCGACACTGGTGGAGCCAGGAAAATCAGCCGCGTTGCATCTGTCTTCGTCCGGCGGGATGCAAATGCTCTTAGACGTCATGCCGTTGGAGCGCGGCACGCTCAACCAAACCGTTCGCGTAAAGCTACCCGGAACCGGGAAAATCCTCCACGCTCAAGTGACGGGGGCGCGCCGGCTGGAAGCAATATTTTGAAGGAGCTCGACTCGATGCTGATTCTTCGTCACATCTCTCGCACACTGGCCGCTTTGTTGTTATTGGCTCTTGCCGTCTCAATCACGGCAGCCGGAAGCAACCACATCAAAGACAAGAAGAAAAAGCCAGGTCCGGCAGCATCGTCGCTGGACGATTATCTGAGCCGCGTTCACGCAATGGGCGCAGAGCAGCCTGCGACCACCGGGAGTCTGTGGGTATCTTCCGGGCCGCTGTCGGACGCCTCGGCAGATTACAAGGCTCGATTCGCCGGCGACCTCATTACAGTGCAACTGGTAGATACATTTTCGGCGGCAACGACGGGGAGAACAATACCTCGCGGCAATTTGCCACTCAATCCGCCATCACCGGACTTCTCGGCAAGATCGGCCCGAACAATGCCATGCAGAATCTTCTGGCCGCCAACTCGAATACCGCGCTGGACGGCAAAGGATCCTCAACCATGAGCTCCAACCTGCAATTGAACCTTGCGGGCCGCGTCGTCGAGGTGATGCCGAATGGCGTGCTGGTGGTGGAAGCCGCGCGCGATTTTACGGTCGGAAACGATCGTCAGACCGTGGTCCTTCGCGGGTTGGTGCGGCCTGGCGATATCGCGCCAAACAATTCCGTCGTGTCGAGCGCCATCACGAGTCTCGAGCTTGAGATCAAGGGCAAGGGCTCGGTAGCGGATGCCTCGGCTCGGCCGAACATACTCGTGCGAACAGTACTCAAGCTCTTGACCTTCTGAGAGGAGTCTTTGTGTTGCTCAAGCGTATTGTGATTCTGCTCGCCGTTCTGGGACTCGCGCCCTTGGCGCGCGCCGGCGCGGACGAAAAGCCTCGCGGAGTCCAAATCAAAGATGTCACCACCATCGAGGGGATCCGCGACAATCCTCTTCTGGGTTACGGCGTCGTTGTCGGCCTGAGCCGCACGGGCGACAGCCAGCAGACGGTGTTCTCGACGCAGACGTTGTCCAACCTCCTGCAACGAATGGGCGTGCAGATTCCTGCGACATCTGTACGCGTGAATAACATGGCGGCAGTGTTCGTCACTGCGACGCTTCCTCCATTCGCCCGGCCGGGGATGAAGATCGATGTGACCGTTTCGTCGGCGGGCGACGCGAAGAGCCTTGCAGGCGGCCTGCTGCTGCTCACGCCGCTGAGGGCGGCAGACGGGAACGTTTACGCGGAGGCGCAAGGACCGCTCACTCTTGGTGGATATAGCGCAGGCGGCAGCGGAAACGTGAAGATCGTGAATCACCTCACAGTGGGACGCGTGCCTGAAGGTGGAATCGTGGAGCGCGACACGGCCGTGAATCTGACCTCGATGACAACGCTTTCTCTCTTGTTGCATGACCCTGACTTTGAAGCTGCGCGCGACATCGCTGGCGTCATCAACAAAGAGATCGGTACAGAAGTTGCACACGTGGTGGATAGCCGCCGCGTGGACGTCGCTCGTGCCGCGGGCGAAACCGGCGCCATACCGGCGCTGATGGCGCGTATTGGAAGTCTTTCGGTCAACGTCCGCCCCCCGGCGAAGGTTGTCGTCAACGAGCGCACCGGCACGGTGGTCATGGGAGGCTCTGTGACGCTGGGCGCCTGCTCGGTTCTCCATGGCAATCTGGCTATCGAAATCGCCACTCGCTACGAAGTCTCCCAGCCAAACCCGTTATCCAAAGGCGGGGAAACAGTCGTAACGCCCGATACCCAGGTGCAAGCAACAGAAACACAAGCGCAGTTGGTTCAACTGAAAGAAGGCGCCACGGTGGAAGAGCTTGTGCACGGTCTGCAAACGATCGGAGCTACGGCGCGCGACGTGGTTTCGATTCTCCAGGCCATCAAAGCTGCGGGCGCGTTGGAAGCGGATCTGGAGGTGCTGTGATGACTTCAATTGCCGCCAACTCGTTTAGCAACGCCTCACGAATATCGGTCTCCGGGACACAAGTCACGCCCGGACTACCGTCGGGGTCGGTTGACTCGCCCGAAGCGCGGAAGTTGAGGAAGGCTGCGGGCGACTTCGAATCTATCTTATTGGCATCTATGTGGAAGTCCATGAAACAGAGCTTTGGGACCTCCGAATCTGACGATTCCGACCCAGCTCACGGAACCCTTGATGACTGGGGAATCGAAATAATGTCGAGCGCAGTGGGCAAAGCGGGCGGCCTTGGAATCGGAAGGATGATTCTAAAGCACTTACAGCCGCAGGTCGAGGCTGACTCCAGTGACAATTTTGGTCAATTCGCTAAAGTTCCTGGTGGATTCCGTCGATAGAGTAGGTAGAGATAAAGCGACGCCTATGATTAGACGGTTCTAATTTTAGGCTCTCACGAAAGAGACGGATAGGGCAGTCGAGGGTCGCCTCAAGGAGCAGGAATGAGAATCGATCCGAATCAGTTTCCAGGCAACGTACAGCAGGATAACGTTCAGCAGACGAACACTCGGGGTGCGCAACCCTCTCAGACAAGCGGGACGCAAGACAATGCGCAGGTTGATCCCCAGGATTCGTTTCAGCTTTCAGGAACGCTGGGACAAGTGCAGCAGTTGAAAGCTCAACTGGCGCAGCTGCCGGACGTGCGAAGCGAACGGGTAGCGGCCCTGCGGCAACAAGTGGAGCAAGGCAGTTACAAGCCCACCAACGAGCAAATCGCGAACGCGATGATTTCGGAGCTGAGCGGCGGAAGCCGGAGTTAGTTCTCATTTGAGAAGATTGAGTGGTTATGGGAGATCTCACGCCATCGCGGATCGACCCTCTCGGAGAAGCCCCCGAGAATCGCCACGATACTCCCAGCCGGAGGCCCATTGTGAAGAAGAAGGCCCCCGACACACCTGCTCTTGTCCCTCCGCCTGTCGAGACTGAGAAAGAAGAAGACCACCAACTGGATGAGCTGGCATAAGCCGTGAAATCAGAGAGCACACAATATCTGAAATTGCTGGAGCGGCGTCTGGAGTTGCTTGGGTCCCTCGCCGGCACTCTGGCGGAATCGCGCAACGATTTCATCTCGATGGACCTTGGGGCCATCGAGAGCCGGATCGCGGAGCAAGAACAATTCTGCGTTCAGATCCGTTCGCTCGACGCGGAGATCACGAGCGTCCAGATGCGCTGCGCGGAACGTGCCGGCAAACGCCCGTGTACCGACGCCATCTCATGGCCGGGTTCTCGCGATGGCGACCCTCGGCAGGACGAGCAGATACGCGCAACCTTGGGCCGCGTTGCGACAGCGCAGGCTGAACTCAAGAAGCTCAACGACGCGCATCAAGCGATGCTGCGCCGTTCGCGGCGGACCGTACAGGTTCTGATGAATCTTTTCAATTCGTACGCACCCACGTATTCCGCGCCGGTGGCAGTTGCTCCCGGCACAATCTACGAGGAAAGGGTGTGAACCTGTGGGCACGCTGAGTTCCGCCTTGAATATCGCCGTTGGGGCAATGCTCGCCGACCAGGCGGCCCTCGACACGACGAGCAACAACATCGCGAATGCGAACACGCCGGGCTATTCGCGCCAAACCGTAAACTTCGAGGAAACGCCGCCCGTGGAATATGGCGGCCAGCTTTTCGGAACGGGCGTTGAAATCGGCCAGATCACCAGCCAGCGCAACAACGTCCTGCAGATGAGCCTCGATCAGGCAACGCAACAGCAGAGCAAGTACGATTCGTACCTGACCTCGATGCAGCAGGTGCAGACGCTATTCAACGAAACCAGCGGCACCGGTTTGCAGAGCTCGATCACAGCATTCTTCAGTAGTTTGCAGCAGCTCTCGACGGATCCATCGAACACCAGTCTGCGCCAGTCTGTCCTTTCGGCCGCGCAGAATATGGCGCAAGACTTCAACAGCACTTCATCGAGTCTCACTTCGCTTCAACAAAATGTGGATCAGTCCGTGCCGCAGGCGGTGAGCCAAATCAACTCACTGACGTCGCAGATTGCGCAGCTTAACAGCGAGGTGAGCGCGGCAGAGAGCACTGGCCAGAATGCCGGATCGTTGGTCGACCAGCGCAACCAGCTAATCAGCCAGGTATCCGGCATTATCGACGTTTCCCAAGTGGACGCGGGGAATGGCAATGTTACCTTGACGACCACCAGCGGCGCGGCCCTGGTCGTAGGAAACAAGAGCTTCCAGCTGACGACCCAAGCCAACCCCACCACGGGATTTCAGGACGTCTACTCGATGGGCAAGGACATTACGTCGACCATTAACGGCGGATCGCTCGGCGGGACTTTGCAAGTCCGCGATTCGACGATTCCGTCGATACTCTCTTCGCTGGATTCGCTGGCGTCTAGCCTGGAGAATTCGTTCAATTCGGTAAATAAGGCGGGCACGGATCTGAACGGCAATCCCGGCGGCAACTTCTTCGTGCCTCCGCCCGCTGGAGGCGCCGGCTCAGCCGCAACAATGAGCGTAGCGCTTACCGATCCATCGCAGATCGCCGCGGGCCTGGATGGGAGCGCTGGCGACAACTCAAACGTAAACGCGATGTTGGCGTTGCAGAACCAGGGTATTGTCAACGGCCAGACGCCGATCAACGCCTATTCGAATCTCGTCTTTCAGGTGGGCAACGACGTCGCCTCGGCGCAATCCGAAGAACAGGGCGTAACCGCTACCGTGCAGCAACTTCAAAATCAGATTGGCAGCATCTCTGGAGTCTCGATCAATGAGGAAGCAGCGAACCTGGTGCAGTACCAGCAAGCTTACCAAGCGGCGGCTCAGGTCGCGTCTGTGATCAGCAGTCTCACCTCAACGGCCATCAACATGGTCAGTACGACACAATGAGGATGCCATGAGCCTTCGCGTCAATCCCGATACCGTTCCCGATCTGGTGGCTGCAATCGAACAAGCGCAGCAAAACGAGCAAACCGCGGCGCAGCAAATGGCCACGGGCCGGAGCGTCAACAATCTCTCGGACAATCCCGCAGCCGCCGCTCAGCTGGTGAGCAACGACGCTCTCACCGGCGAGAACGATCAGTTCCTGACGAACGTCACCGATCTCCAGAGTAAGTTTCAAGCAGCGGACTCGGCGCTGAACAGTGCGGTGCAATTGATGACGACCGCGATTTCAGTTGGGACGGAAGGTGCAAACGGAACGCTTTCCGCCGCCGATCGCCAGGCGGTGGCGCAGCAGGTTCAAGGGATACAGCAACAAATGCTCGCGCTGGCAAACACAGAGTACGAAGGAACGTACATCTTTTCCGGCACGAACGTCACGACGCCCGCGTTTGCGCAGGACGCGACCGCTGCTTCCGGCGTTCAATACAACGGAAACACGGACGTGACGTCCGTCCAGATATCCGAAGGCCAGTCGATGCAGACAAACGTCGCCGGCAGCCAAATCTTCACAAACGCCAACGGCAATGTCTTCCAGGCGCTCAACGATCTGGCGAATGCTTTGACTTCGGGAAACGGAATCGACGCCGCGAATACGGAAGTTCAACAAGCGTTTTCGCAGCTCACTACGCAGCGCGTTTTCTACGGGAACGCGCTCAACCAGGTGCAAACTTCGCAAAGCTACCTCAACCAGGAGCAAGTGAACCTGAGCGCCCAGCAAAACCAACTTGTCGGCGCCAATATGACACAGGCGATAACAAATGAATCCCAAGCTCAGACCGACGAGGAAGCGGCCCTGAGCGCCACGGGACAGATATTGAGCCTGCCCACGCTGCTTAGCTACATCAGCGGCACGAAATAGAATCGGCCACAGATGGAGGAGCCTGCGCAGAGTGTCGATGCCAGCTTCTTCTGGCGAATTCGATCGAGCGGCCGAAACTCTGCTTAAAACGGCGCGCTGGAGAAGAGTTTGCCCACGGTTTCCCGAGCGGCTCGTCCCATGAGCGCGGCGAGTTCGCGGTCCGCGAGCAAATTTTCCGCGTAACGCCGCAGTTCCGCCGGATCGTCGGACAAAAATCCACTGACGCCGTGCTTCACGGGTGAAGTCGGATGCCGGTTGCCGAGGATGGGCAGACCCGCAGCCATCGCTTCTAGTGTGGACATGTTGTAGCCGTCCTCGAGATTCGGGTCAGCGGTGTGAATGTAGAATCGATGGCGACTCAGGATTTCCTTTAGCTCCGCCCAATTGGCGGAAGGCTTGACGCCGTCCAGCCCCGGATTGTTTCCCACCAGCGTGACGGGCAAGCCATTGAAGGCCTGCTTGTGGAGATCCCAGAGCAGGATCCGCGGACGGCGCAGGATGTGATTTGAGACGCGGAGTCCGCGCGCGAGGTCGCCTTTCCACTCCGGATAATCGTGTGGGTCGGCCGAGAAGGGTACGATGTCGTCTTCGAATCCCCACGAACGGCCCTTCAGTTTCGATACGGAGACGACGTGTGCGCCCGTCATTCGCACGAACTTGGCCACCGTGTCGCGAAACTCACGTGGGTCGATTGTGGCGCCCTGCTCGCGAATGGCGCCGTCGAGAGTTTCGTGCACTACGAGCAGTCGCGGACCACGAAGCGATTTCGCGTCGAGAAGATCGGAAAGGTTGTGTGCGACGATGCAATCGTACGGTTCGGAGGTCCGAAGCGCTTCGTCGAGACGAACGAGCCTTGCGTTCGGCGGGACGGGCCGCACCGTTTCGTCCCAGCCATCCACATCGCGGCCGCGGAGCCCCACCACCACATCCATCGGCTGGTCGAGCGCGCGGAGCTGATACACCCAAGCTTCGTGGCAATCGAAAACGAGGAGGCGTGCACCCATACCGAATTCACTGCGTGGAGCGTAGAGCGGCGGTCCACATTCCCAGGGTTTCCACGTGGCCCCGCATGGCTTCCAGGCTCGCGCGGCGCGCGATGAGCATGAAGCGCATTTGCTCGAGGGCCGTTTGCATTTCGCTCAAGTTGCCTGCGTAGGCTTCGAGCTCGCCGTCAAGATCGGGATGAATGGTGCGCAAGCGGTTCGCTTCCGCCACAATCGGGGCCATGCGGGATACAGGATCAGCGATCGCGCGAACATGATCGCCCGTAAAGTTGCTGCGCCCAGCTAAAGCTTCGCGAGTGTGAAGAAGCAGCGCCCGCAGCTTCATGTTCGCACCGCGGACACGATCCACTACCGAACCTTCCATCAGGCGCTCCAACCAGAAGAGTTTGCGTCCGAGTCGGCGCCGACGGCGATGACTGGGCGTTCAGGTTCAGTGGCCGTCTGGATCGCGCGGGGCTCGCGCGCCGGAATACTCACCTTGTGATTGGCAACGTCGTGTTCCACGTGTTGCCAGGCCTGTCGAAGAGGCTTGAAAAGAGTCATGAGTTTCTCGATCCGTTCGGGATTGGTGTGCAGGTTGGCCTCCACTACCAAGCCGCGCGCCACACGGTAGAAGCCCTGGAGTTGCCGGGCGACGATGCCTCCGCGATCGAAGTCGAGGACACCTTCGAGTTCCGCAATGATGAGCAGCGCGTGATTCAAGCTGGCAACACGCCGCTCGATGTTTCCGGCAGCGATTGCCTCGTGGGCCCGCCGAAAATCTTCAAGGACTGCGTCGTAGAGCTTGACGACCAGCCCGACGGGATTTGCGCCAGTCGCGCTGACTTGCCGATAAAGAGACGCGATGTCTTGTTGGTTCATCTTGGAGTCATCCCGTGACGCTAACCGCCGCCGCTAAGCGCGGTGAGCTGTTGCGTGACTTGCTGCTGCAGCAAAGGCATCTCCTGGAGCGTGGTCTCCATTTGAGCGTATTGAGACGTCAGGTTCTGCTGCTGAGTGAGGAGTTGCGCCTGCATCGTATTGATCTGTTGCGTGAGGTCCTGGTTTGACTGCGACATGCCCTGCAGATCGAGGGTAATGGACCCCTGCGTCGGATCCGTAATCTCATTGAGTGTGCTCGAAAGAAACGTCGCCACGCCGCCGGTTCCCTGCAGCAGGGTTTGGACGTTGCCGAAGTTGTTGTTCAGCGCATTCGAGAGCACTCCGGAATCAACGGAAAGAGTGCCGTCGTCGTTCATGTTGACGCCGATGCTCGCGAGGTTCACGAGACCATTATTTCCGCTGATGGATGTGGTGACAGCGGAGAGCAACTGGCTCTGAACGCCTCGAAGCGTGTCGTCGGCTTCGAGGGGTCCACCACCCGAGCCGTCCGAAGCCACGTTGAATTGCGAGTTCAGGTCCTGCACCACCTTGTTCCATGCGGAAACGAACGAGTTGATGGCCGTGGTCGCCGTGTTTGCGTCGGGCGCAACGGTCAAACTGACCGTTTCAGCCGGCGCTGCGCCCGCTAAATTGATAGTCACGCCTGGGATCACGCTCGATATCGTGTTGCTGGTGGAGCTGATGGGCACGCCATCAACCGTGAGTGACGCATTTGCGCCCGCGGCAGCCTGATTGAAAGTGAGCCCGGTCGTATCGTTCGAGACGACGATGTTCCCGGCCGATCCCGATGTGTTGCTGACGAGTGCGAGCCGGGCGCCGTTCGCGTCGGTGATGACGCTGGCGGTTACGCCGAGGTTCTGCCCGTTGATAGCCGCTGCCAGTCCGCTCAGCGTGTCGTTCGAACCGTCCACTGTGACCGTCGCCGCCTGGCCGCCTCCCACAGCAATCTGGAAGCTTCCGTTGGCGATGGCGGTGCTGCTCGAGGCGACTGCATCCGTGTAGTACGAGGACGTTGTCGCGAGTGAATTCACCACGATTGCGTGCGTTCCAGTCGTGGCCGTCGGATCGGCTGAAGCGGAAAGCACGTTCGAATCCGAGGAGGTTGCTGTAAGAGAATTTACAGACCCACCGGTGTTGCTTAGGTCGCTCACCGCGGTCTGCAGGCTCGTGATGTCGCCTTCAATGCTCTGAAGCGCGGACGATTGCGTTTGGAGGGTGCTCTGCTGTTGCTGCAGCAGTTGCATGGGTATCTCAGCGGCGGCCATCGCAGAGTCGAGGAGCGATTGAACGTCGATCGTGTTGCTTCCTGCCGGGAGCAATACGTTGCCGTAATTATTTATTGTGCCCATGTCCGTGTCTCTCGCCCTAATTCAGGAATGCCGGCTGCCCGATTCACATTTTGAAACACGAGTAGGTGGGTCCCGCTACGAGACCCACCCACCATGCCCTACTTCACTTCTAGAGCCGTTACTGGAGCAACTTCAGAATGCTCTGCTGTTGCGAATTGGCCTGCGCCAGAGCCGCCATACCTGTCTGACTCAAAACTGACAAGTTCGACAGCTGGGAAATGGCGCTCGGGATGTCCGCAGCCATGATGTTGTTCTCGGCTGCAGTCAGGTTCTGCACCTCCGTGGTCATAACCGCAGATGCGTCCTGCAAGCGGTTGACGGAAGCGCCGATCGTGCCGCGGTCGTTGGCAACCGTTTGAACCGCAGCATCAATTGCCGTCAAAGCGGCCTGTGCGTTCGTCCCATCAACTCCGGCAAGTTGCGTGCCGTTCAGGGCCAGAGTCGTATCCGAAAGGGCGCCCACCGTCGATGTAATCGTGCTGTTCGCGTTCGCGTCGGTAAGGTAGATGGATGTGGTGGCGGCGCTGAACACGGACGTCCCGTTGTACTCGGTGGTCGTCCCAATGCGGTTGATTTCCTGCAGAATCTGCTGATACTCGGCGTCCAGCGAATCGCGCTGCGAGCTGCTCACGGTGCCGGTGGAGGCTTCCGTCGCGATCGTGACCGCCGTGTTCAGAAGCGAGGTCACCTGCGAGAGAGCGCCATCCGCCACTTGCAAGTTGCCGACGCCATCGTTGGCGTTCTGAACGGACTGGTTCAGGGCCGCGATGTTTGCCGACAAGCCGTTCGCGATTGCGAGACCGGCAGGATCATCCGAACCGGAGTTAATGCGTTGGCCGGTAGACAACTGCTGAAGGGTCGTGTTGAGACTCATCTGCGTGCTGTCCAACGCGCCTTCCGCCTGCAGAGCCGGGATGTTGTTAAGTATGCCGAATGGCATTTCAAGTCTCCTTTTCGTCGTTTGGGCGTCCCGTTTCGCGGTTAGAAGCTTTGGGCCCTCAGAAGGAATTCACCTTCAAAACGGCCGCGGCTCGGTCTCGCCCCACGGAACTTCTGTGCGTTCCCTTACTCCATCGGCAAACTCCGCCCGAGACTTTAATGCTCGGAAATCCTTAGTCCTTCGCCACTTAGAGTCGACACGAGTTCACCCACCTGCGGGCCCGCGTGTGCTGCAAGCTGTTCGAGTCCTTCCTTGAGTGTCGCGTCGTCTCGATAAATCTGCAGCCCGACGTGCAATACGGCAGTCGCCCTCGCCCAGTCGCCGAGCTTCCCCCAGAGGCTCGCTGACCGCGCGAAGTCGCCGGATGTAAGGTTTTTGGCGGCCCGGAGTTTGCCCTCGGCCGCAACCGCCGCGTCCGAGGTGCGTCCGAGCCACGTGAGACAAAGGATCAGGCGGTCGTGCAGCTCTGCGAGATGCGGTCTCCGCGTCAGGGCGTGGCGAATCTGCTCCAGGCCATCTTCGATCCGCCCGGTTCGAAGGATCGCCAGGCCAAGCTTGCTTTCCACCGAAGGCGAATCCGGCGCCAACTTGGCGGCGTGCTCGTACCTGCGAACAGCCTCGGCAAATTCCCCCAGGTTGTAATGCGCGTCACCGATCGTCTCGGTTACAGCGCTCGTCGCGCTCCCGCATTTTTCGGCCTGTTTCAGGCAGCGAAGCGACTCTCGATACCGGTCGAGGCGGAAATGCGTCACGCCCGCGAAAAACCAGGCCACGCCGAGCCTCGGATTCAGCTCGCAGGCTCGCTCAAAAGATGCGAGAGCCTCTTCTGCACGTCCAAGATTGTCGAGTTCGACCAATCCCAGTTCCAGGTGGGCCTGCGCATTGCGCGGCATTTCGGTGACCTTCAACCTTCCGAGGTCGCGGTAAAACAGATTCTTCCGGTACTTGGTCTCCTCGTCCGCGGCCATACCAAAGTGGTGGATCACGAAGGGTGCGCGGCCGAGATGCAAGCCGCAACCCTCGATGCGCGATCCGACGCTTTCATGCACTCTTCCGACAAAGTAAATTCGCGGGTCGCGATGGAACAGGCGCACGTTTTCGTGATCGATGTATGCCGGAAAGGTCTTGGCCGCCGGCAAAGCGGAGTCGTTGGGTACGGCCGGCCGGTCCCAAATGCGATTTTCGAGGCTATCGACGTAATTGCGGATCGTAACTTGATATCCGGCTACGTCGCAGGCAGAGACGAGACTAGGAATCAACGTGGCTGCGCCGGGATCGAGCACTTCGTCAGCGTCCAGCATTAACACCCAATCGCCCTGCACTTCCGCTAGCGCGTGGTTGCGAGCTCCGGCGAAATCGTTCTCCCAAGGAATCTCGATTGTACGAGCGCCAAACTCGCGCGCAATGGCGAGCGTGTCGTCCGTCGACCCGGTATCCGCAATCACGATTTCGTCCGCAACCCCTCGCACGCTCTCGAGGCATGCTCGGAGCGTAGCCGCGGAATCACGAACAATCATGGACAGAGCGATTTTCGGCATGACTCCTCTTCGTGACCTTGCGACAAACGCCCGCCGGCAAATACCTCTGCCGACTCGTTTCGTGCCAGTTGTGTCACCCGCTGCAAATACGTTGGCAGCACGCGATCCCAGGCGAGTGTGCGACGAATCGTCGCCGCGGCAAGTTGACCTCGCTCTATCGCTTCCTCGCGGTTTTCGTAGACGCGGCGCATCGCGCGCGCCAGAATCGCGACATCCGGTTCGAACCATGTCCATTCTCCCGTCAGTTCGCCGAGTGACGGAGCAGGATCAGGGACTGCCACCTCGCGTGCCGGAATCAGATAGCCGCAGTCGGGAGGGCAAAACTCCGGTGCGGGGCCTTCTCCCGTAACGATCACTGGTTTGCCGCAGGCCATCGCTTCGGCGATCGGCATTCCGAAACCTTCGCCGCGGTAGGGCAGAACAAAAGCGTCGCAGCCCCGGTAAAGAGACGAGAGCTGCTCGTCATCCAAATTCTTGCTTAACATCAGCAGATGAGGCGACGAGGTCTGGGTGGTGAAACTCAATATCTGCGAGAGCTGCGCATTGTGTTGATAAAAACTCGATGAGCCTACGTCTTTGATTACCAGCGTGACGTCGTGGTCGGGCGAGAACGCGTCTCCGTACGCCTGCAAAAGCAAATCGATGCCTTTGCGCGAGATCGCTCCGCCGACATACAAGAATACGAACTCACGGCAGCCGTCCGGCTTCCAGCGCTTACCCTTGACGCAAAAAATGTTCGAGTTCACACCATTCGGAATCACGTGGACGCGCGTTGCATCCACTCCGCCGCGGACGAATGCGGAACCCACGAAGTTCGACGGCACCCAAAGTTCGTCGACGTTTCGCTCGATCTGTTCCACCCACTTTCGAGGCACAGCTCTGTGCTCCCATGGGAGGATGCATGCGAGTTTTCCCGCGGGAGGACGGCGAAAATCTGGAGGCCATTGATGACGGATGGTCAGATCCAGTTGTCGTGGTTGACGCTCGACTGCCTTCTGCAGCCGTTCGCCGTACGGCAATAAAAGGGCTTGGACCGAGTTGAAACCATGTATTTCGAGGCTCGCCTCCAGATCGGTGCAAGTGATCAAAGCGCGTCCGATTTCTCGATTGATGCGCGCGTGGCCCGAGTGAGCGAATAGAGGTCCTTTCAGCAGGACGCCAGGTTTGCCCCGATTTATTTCAGCGCGAGGACGGAACGGAGCTTCAGCGGATCTCAGTCGCTCATGCAACCGTTCTCTGACGTCCTCGGCCAAAAGTGAAGTTTCTAGAAGCACTCGCGCCATTTCGAACAGGCGGTGCGCGAGGAGGAAACCGAATACAGGCTCGAAGTACTGAGGCTCGTGCCTTGCAATGTGACACAACGAAATACGGAAGCTCGAAGCGATGTCCTGAGTCAGCCGCTGTTTCAGGAACAGTTCAACCGACGGCCTGAAAGCCGGCTTTGTAATCAGCCCCGGGGCGCAATACCGCACCACTCTGTCCTGATTGCCCGCGAATTCGTGGACGATCGCAAGCAGCCAGGACGCGCGGTAAGAGTTCTCGCCGCCGCTTCCGACGAAACCGATGCTTCGGCGGCGCATGGCCTCCTCGATGGGACGCAATGCATTCGAAGGCTTGTTTCGCTGGACCCACATCACACCGGTCAGGTAAGGAAACTCCGCATAATCTGGATAGGCGGTCATTCCCAATTGCAGCAATTCCTCGGCCTTCGCAAAATCTCGTCTGCACAAGAGGCTGACAATGAGGTTGCGAAGAATTAACGCCGCCAACACGGGTTTGAGTCCAGGCGTACGCGAGAGTTTCTTCAGGCTTTCGATTCCCGCGCCCAGTTCCCTTCGTTCTTCGAGCAAAGCCAAATGCAGACGCGCCCATGGTTGGCCAATTTGCTCAAGAGCAGCCCGAGCTTCGGCGGAAACCGTGGCCGATCCCTGCAGTCGCCAACTCTGGCTCAAATGCTCGCGGCTGGCCGCCGCTGCAAACGCGCGCGGTTGCAGGCTGACAAAGTCTGCGCCAGGAATTCCCGGCAAGTGCACGGCCACGTGCGACACTCGGCCCGGCGTGAAGAGCAAGGATCGCCGAACGTCCATCGACTCGCCGTGCAGCAGTTTCTCTCCCTCGAGGCAGATAAGCACGCCATCCGCGCCTGACGGCGCTTTGCCCGTAAACGCATCTGCCAATCCGTCGGTCCACAACACATCTCCGGCCAGGCGGATTGCCTCCGGTATTTGCTCCGGCAGACGCGCATCGCTCGCGATGGCGATGCTCAGGCTTCGCTCGTACGCGTCCTTCAGCAATCCTGTTCGTGGGGCAGCCACGTAAATCGGCACGTCACCTACTCCTGTGGTCAAGGCTTTCCGGTTCCACTTTGTGTTCCCTTACAAAGATCGCTCACCATCTTTTGCGTTTCTCGCACAACCTTCTCGATCTCAAGGATTCGCTTCACCAGCCCCTCGTTCACGCGAGCATGCAGCGTGGCGTGTTGCGCAAGGCCGGCAAGCAATGCCAGGATTTCATCGTTCTGCGACGGAATGGCGGCCGGCGGGGTTGACGCTCCCACTCGAATTGGCTCGGTCCGCGCCGCCTTGCGACGCTCAGTCGTCTTTGTGACCACGTACTGGTAACTCAGCAGCGGGTCCGCAGAGTGGTCCTCCGTTACGAGAACTGGCTTGCCTCCTGCTGCTTCAATGACGCTGAGAACATCGAGTTTGGGAACGCAGTGCATCTCCATAACCGGCCGCTTGCCAGCAGGCTGTTGAGTCACGCCGCCACGAACCTCCAGCTTCGCCCGGCAAGTTTTGGATCCTTTCTGACGGAACCATGCGACGCCTTCTTTGACCATATCCAGTTCGAGAATGTAAGTTCCCGGCGCAGTGGGAACGGTGATCCATAGCTGTACCGTGGCGCTTTCAGAGGGCTTCAAGCCTTGCATCAAAGGAGTGCGGCCATCGTCCATGATCAGCATTCGGCCGTCGTCAGTTAGCCAGTGGTTCCCGAGCACAACGAGGTCGCGGCCATTACCATCCGCGCTTTCTGGCCACGCGATGGGACTCGCATTTGTCACTTGAACGTTAAGACTGAAGGGTGAGCCTGCCTCCAGCGCTTCCGGCACGGTTTCGAGTGCAAGAGAGGCCCTGAAACCTGCATCCGGAAGATCGAAGGAGTTCGGCTGCTGGACGCCCGGCTTCGGAGGCCCGCCGGGAATCTGAAACAGGGCGACGCCGCCCGGAGCCAATACGCGAAGGAATTCCGCGATGTATTTCTTGCTGTAGCGAGGCTGCATGTGCTGTAGCACGAGGCGCGAGTAAACAAAGTCGAAAGTGTTGTCGTCGAAGAGGGCCAGATCGTCGGTTCCGTTCAAGTGGTAGTGGCACCGGCCGGGGTACTGATCGTATTTCCTTGCGAGTTCAATCATCGAGGGCGCAATGTCGACGCCGTCGCAGCGATCAAAGTGGCGGCAAAGCGCTTGTGTTAGCCGGCCCACGGCGCATCCAAAATCGAGGGCGCGCCGACGGGGAAACGACAACCCCATGGAATCGAAGCCAGCGAAGACGGCGTCGATTTCCTGCTCGCCCGTCTGAAAAAACGCTACGGGGTCCCACTTGTTATTCTTATATCGGACGTCAGTGAGCACGGACCACAGAGGGTCGGTCTCGCCAAACACGTTCCAGTTTTGCTGCAGCTCTGTCAGTTGCATCCTTTTGCCTCCATCACGCGCCAAACAAAATTAATTTCCAAGGAGTCGCCCGAATTCCGCCACCCATTGCTGGATCACGACGTCCCAGTCCCAACGCTCCACCATCTCGCGACGCCCTTGGCTGGCTCGTCGTTTTGCTTCTTCACGGTGCGTGAACACGTGGCGCATCGTGTGTCGAAGCTGATCGAAGTCTGGCTCCGCCCATCCGTGCCCGGCGTACAGCTCGACATCGACATCGGGAGGGGCCTGCACAACCTTGCAGTCGATCAGGTAACTGTTCGCGTCGTGCAAAAAGTCGAGCTGGCCGCTCCAGCGCGTGGCGATCACCGGGCATCCTGAAGCGAGGGCCTCCATATAAGGGCGTCCCCAACCTTCTCCACGGCTCGGCAGGACGAACGCGTCGGCGGCGCGATAGAGCCGCGGAACGTCTTCATTTCTCATGAATCCCGGCAACACGATTATCGGCGGCGCTTTCTCGAGCGGAACGCCCGCTTCGCGCTCCACAAGTTTTAGCAGTCGGGGGAGAATATCGGCTCGGGGATCAGGTCGCGCGTAGATCTTTAGGATGAGCGCCACGTCCTCGTCGCCCTTGAACTCAGTCAGGAAAGCGCGCAGCAGGATTTCAGGTCCTTTACGCTGAGTCCACTCGAAGATCGAAAGGAAATTGAAGCCTCGCCGGTACGGAATTTCCAGAGCCTCCACGTCCGGCCGGAAGATGCGCGTGTGAACGCCCTGCGGCAGGACCCTGAGTTTCTTTTCATCCACGCCTTCTGCGGCGAAGACGCCCCGGTTGAATTGGCTCGGCACCCACACCTCGTCCATCGCCTGGCAGGCATCAAGCCAGCCCACCGGAAGACGGTTGGTCTCAAAAGTTGTTCGGCCCAGGCGATACCGAGCGTACAGATCGCAGTTGAACTCGTCCGCCGTGACGCATTGAAAAAGCACGCTTCGCGCGGGGTCGACACGTTGCAGTTTCAGCATTTCCAGCGTGTCCCGCACATTCGGAGCGAGCAAGTTCAGTGCATCCGTTTGCATGTGCATCGGTTGCAGCTCTACGGGAATTCCGTGCTGCGCCAGACCGAGGACTACTGCCAGCGTCTCATCCGCGTAGCCGCTTCCACCGTAGACCGCGCCCCGAACCTGCACGCCGGTCGGTCGAACGGAGGTAGCTGCCGCCGAACGCACCTTCGCGTGGTGAATTTTCCACTCGGATGCGACCGGCTCGCTTTCGACGAAGGACTCTTGGCTCATTAGCGCCTCTCATCCTTAACCTACCTTTTGCAGCTCGGCAGAAGCCGGACTGCCAACCCATTCTCAGTGGATTGATTAGAGTTCTCTAATTTAGCGACCTCGATTTTCACCTTCCGCGCACCCGCCTGCTCGAGCGGATATTCCTGCCTATGAGCCGGGCAAAGGTTGCCGGGCGAAATGCCCCTAACTGCCCGTGATTCATGCGTTTCCCGTAGAGGTAATGCACGCAAGTGGCCCCATTAGGGACCCGCAATGCGCCCGGGGTATCAAAAAGACACATAACCTCCGCGGTCCCCGCTCAACTTAAGGCCACGCTGTGCCGATAGGGAACTTGAGGCGTCGTCCCAGCATTCTTACGTCGGCGGGCGGGTGTCGACAGAAGGCAAAGAGCCATGATTCAACTCACACGTCTGAACAACCACCCCTTGATCATCAATTCGGACCTGGTGAAGTTGATTGAAAACGCGCCGGATACGGTCCTGACGCTGGTGACGGGGGAGAAAATCGTGGTGCTCGAGTCCAGCGACCAGGTGCTGGAGAGAATCGTCGAGTTCCGCCGCAGAATTCTATCTGGCCTTCCGCTGCAGCCGGTCGAGATGGCCGGCGTTGGTACGCATGTTTCTGGTCTTGGGTGTGAAGCACGGTCGCCGGTCAACAGGAGTTAAGGGACACAGGGATGGATAAGAGCAGCTTTGGTGGACTTGTGGTTGCGGCCGGAGGCATTCTCCTCGGCCTCACGCTCGAAGGCGGCAAGATCGCTCAAATCCTGCAGCCGACGGCGGCGATGATCGTTTTCGGAGGAACTCTGGGAGCAGTGATGCTCCAATTCCCCTTGCCCGTCGTCTTGGTGGCGTTCAAGCGGCTGGGCTCCGTATTTTTTGACAATGCCAAGGACCCTCATGTGCGAATTGCCGAGATTGTCGGCTACGCCAATAAAGCGCGCCGGGGAGGAATCGTATCTCTGGATAAGGAAGTCGAGTCCATTCAGGATCCGTTTCTCAAGAAGTCGCTTATGCTCGCTGTTGACGGCACGGAGCCGACGGAATTGCGGAAAATGATGGAGCTCGAGCTCGACAACCAAGCCGAGCACGAAGATCACATCCCCAAGGTTTTCGAAGCCGCTGGTGGATTCTCACCGACCGTGGGAATCATCGGAGCTGTGCTCGGGCTCATTCAGGTCATGCAGCACCTGGACGATATCAACGAAGTCGGCCGGGGTATCGCCGTTGCATTCGTTGCCACGATTTACGGCGTGGGTGCAGCCAACCTTTTCTTTCTCCCTGCATCCGGAAAAATCAAGATGCGCATTCGCCAGGAACAAATCGTGCGCGAAATGATGTTGGAGGGCGTCATCTCGATTCTGGAGGGCATGAACCCGCGCATGATCGAGACGAAACTGCTGGGCTTCTTCGCGGAAGCGAACAAAGCGGCGCCGGCCGGCAAAGTGGCCGTAAGGACCCAGGAGAAAACCGCATGAGCCGCAAAAAACGCCACGCAGAACACGTCAACCACGAGCGCTGGCTCGTCTCGTATGCGGACTTCATCACTCTTCTGTTTGCTTTCTTCGTCGTTCTCTATTCGTCTTCTCAGGTCGATAAGCGCAAAGTTGGAAAGCTGGCGATGGCGATTCAAGTGGCATTCCAGCAGATGGGCGTTTTCGACAGTTCGAATGCCAAGATTCCGCTCGCAACCACCGAACCGATGCCCTTTCAGGATGTTCAGGCCGTTGAGAACGTGGTGCGCACCGAGGACCTGCAGCGATTCGTGCAACCCGCGAATGGGCCTTTGAGCGGCACCGTGCTTCCCGGCGAACTCAACGATATCCAGGGTGAGCTTGAAAAAGCGCTCGCGCCTGAAATTCGGCGCCACGTCCTGCAGCTAACGCCTCGGCGCGAGGGCCTCGTCATCAGCCTGCGAGAGATCGGATTTTTCGAGAGCGGATCGGCGAGCGTGCGCCGATCCTCGATGGACGCCATTGACCGGTTGGCCAAGGTTTTGGGAAAACGACCGGAGACGCTGCGAATCGAGGGCCACACAGACAACGTGCCGATTCACAACGCTCAGTTCAAGTCGAATTGGGAACTTTCCACTGCTCGCGCAACGGAACTGGTCAAGACATTCATTGTTACATATAAATTCCCGCCGGCCCGGCTCGCTGCGGCCGGCTACGCGGAGTATCATCCCACCGACACGAACGATACCGCGGAGGGCCGTGCGAACAACCGGCGCGTCGATATCGTCGTGTTAAACCCGATAACCTCGGCCGAACCGGACAAGCCCATTGCCAAGGTTCCTGGAAGTCCGGCGGGCAAACCCTCTCCCGCGCATGCAGATTCAGCCGGCGCGGGGACTAAGTAACTCACTTCAAGCTCGAGAATCAGGGGGTTGGAACCTCGGGATTAGTGCCTGGGACGCTGGCGTCCGTGTGTGTGGCGGGCCGAACGAAGGCTGCGACGTCCGGAGGTTTGCGGAAGAAGGGAGTGGAGTTCGCGTTCGAGGCGGGCAAGATCTTCTTTGAGCGCGCGCACATCTTCGCCCGCACCTTGGAAGCGGCGCGCGCGGCCCAGGCCTTCCAGATTGCGCGCGGCGGAAACGGATCGCTGGGCGTTGAAAATTGCGATGGCGCCTTTGAGCGAGTGCGCGCTCGAGGCAAGCGTGTCCGCATCCTCGCGTGCGACGGCCCGCTCGATGGCTGCAAGCTTTCCAGGCGCATCCGCGAGAAAAGTGCTGATGAGCGAGCGCAGGAGTTTTTCGCTGCCGCCAGTGACGCTCCGGAGATGCGTGCGCAGATCCGTTCCCGTCTCCGCGAGCGGCGTTGCGTCCCCAGAAGATGCGGCGATTGAGGCGTGAGCGGGCGCCTCGACGATCTGAAACAGCGCGCCCCGATCGAATGGCTTGGCGAGAAACGCGTCCATGCCCGCATCGAACGCGCGACGCTTGTCTTCGGCGAAGACGCCGCCGGAAAGTCCGATAATCCTCGCGCGCTTTCCACCCGATTTTTCTCTCTCTCGAATTGCGCGAGCGGTTTCCATCCCGTTCATGTGCGGCATTTCCTGGTCGAGCAGGACGACATCGGGTTTCGCGCAGCCCATCGCGCTGAGAGCAGCATGGCCGTCGGCGACGCCCGTGACGGAATGGCCGCGGGCTCGGAGGAGCTCGACGGCGAGTTGGCGAATGGTCTCGTTATCATCCGCGACGAGGATGCGGAGCGCTTTTTCGGGTGGGCCGATCGATTCGCCCGGAGCCTCAGCGGAAACAGGCGCGCTAACGAGCTGCTCACCAGGCACCGGCGCTTCCTGTGGCACCGATTTTTCACGCGCGCGAGGCAAGCGAAACCAAAAGCGAGAGCCGCCGCTGGCCCGATTGTCCGCGCCGATGGTGCCGCCCCAGCGTTCAACCGTCATTTTGCAAAAGTGGAGACCGAGGCCCGCTTTGCCGGGGCGGTCTTTTCCTTTGCCGAACAGCGCGAAAATTCGATCGCGCGAGACATCAGCGGGAAGGCCGGGCCCTTGGTCGTCAACGAAAGCAACGAGCGCGGCGCCGCAATCCTCAACGCCGACGGCGACCGTCGAACCTTTGGGGCTATACCGCAGAGCATTCTCCAGGAGATTGCCGAAGATGCGGTCGATGCGGAGTGCGTCTCCGATCGAGCGCCAGTCGCGATGCAAATCGATGCTAGGGTCGAAGACGACGCGGATGCCGCGTTCGGTGAACGCCGGAGAAAACTGCTCGACTGCCTGCCGCGCGCAGGCGGCGAGATTGGGCGGCTCGGCCAGCTGCTGTGTTGGGGATTGCTGCGCGGAAAGATCGGCGGAGAAGGCTTCAAGGATGCCGCGAATCATCCGCTCTTGCCGCCGAGATTCCTGATGGCCGGTTTGAACGAATTTGGCAATGTCCGGCGGGAGCTTCTTCGCGAGAAGAAGATCGAAGCAGCCGCGCATGGCCGTGAGAGGCTGCGAGAGGTCGTGGATAATGCAGTGCAGCAGGATTTCCTTTTTCTGAGTTTCGCGAATCAGGCGCTCGTGGGCGAGCAAGGAATCACGGGCGGTTTGAAGAAGCTGCTGCTGCTGGGCAAACGTGCCGGAAAGATCGCGAACCAGCAGGACCTGTTTGCCCGCCAGCCAGAATGCAGAGGCCTCGAGAGGGATTTCCTTGCCCGAGGCATCCCGCTCAATCCAACTGCCGGAGCTGGCGGAACCCGGCGCTTTCGAGTTCCAGAATTCCTCGGCGTCGGCAAGAAAGTTTTCGAGGAAGGGAGATTTTCCTGCCAGCCGAAACGATTTGTTGCGCCCCGTTTGCCAGAGCGTACGGAACCAATCCGGGAGCGCGGCCAGCGGTTTGAACACGTCGCGGCCGCGGAACTCGAGCAGCGCCGCGCCCTGTTGCGCGAGAAAAGCGTCATAGATGGAGCGAGGTTTCATGATCGGAAGGTTGGGTCACACGGGAGATTGGAGCATCGCCGAGGCGAGACGCGAGAACCCTTGCTCGACGCCTTCACCCGTCTTGGCGCTGGCGCGGATCACCGCCTCGCCGCGGTCTTCGAGCAGACCCACGCGGTCCAGATCGATGTCCCATTCCTCCAAGAGGTCGCACTTATTAAGGATGAGAACAGACGGAATCGCGCCCATCGCTTCCTGGACGCGCTCCTGCAACGATAGCGCGTCCTCCAAAGTCTGTCGGCGCGTGGGATCGACCACCAGCAAATATCCAGACATGCCGCGGAGATAGCTCATCCGCATTTTTTGAAAGGCGTCTTCCCCGTGAAGGTCCCAGAGAACGAGCGTGACTTCTTCCCCGTCCGCCTGGACGACTTTCTTGTCCACTTTCACGCCGATGGTCGTCTGATATTTCTCGTCGAATATGCTTTCGACAAAGCGTCGAATCAGGCTGGTCTTTCCCACGGAGAAGGATCCAAGCATGCAGACTTTTTTCTGGACCATGCGCGCGAACCGCTCAGGGCGCCACAGGAGCGGACGCCAGAGTCACCGCGAACGTGACGCTGCGGTTGAGGCGGCGGCCCTCTTCGGTATCTTCCGCGCGAAGAGGCTGCGTGGTGCCCACACCGCGCGGCACCAGCGAGTCCGCGGGAACTCCCGCGTGGGCAAGGAGTGCCGCAATCGAAGCGGCGCGCTGCTTGCTCAAAACCTGGTTTGTCCCTTCGACGCCGGTGGAATCGGTGTGTCCGATGATCGACACCGTGGCCTTTCGGCTCGTGCCAGCGGCATAGCCGCTGATTGCGCGAAGATCCTCTTCCACCTGCGCGATGGTGGTTCCCTGGCCGGGATCGAGGTCTGCGCGGCCGACTGGAAACGTGAGCACGATGGCTTGCAGCGAGACGATTTCGGCGTTGCGGAGTTGCGAGTCGTCGATGTGCGACACGCCTGGGATCATGGGCGCGCGTTCCTGCAATTCAACAATCCACAATGAAGGCGCTGTGCCGGAGACTGCAAGATTCTCTCCGTGCTCCGCGAGCTCGACGCCGGGTGGTGGAGAAAGGATCTTCCGGGCGCGCTTTGTCACCATCGAATCATCGAGAGAATAGAAAGGAACAAGGTCGAGATCGGCATCGCCGGGCTTCATGCCTTGCTGAGCGAGGTCGACGGAAGGATCGGCAGCGAGGGGGTCGCGAAAGCCGTGGACGCGCCAGCGACCGCCAGACTTCTCATAGGAAGTGACGACGATGCCTGGATGCTGGCCGAGCGCACGCGCGAACTCCGACCATTTATGGACTTCGTATGTGACGTATCCGATCCACGCAGCCGCGAGCAGCAGCAGCAAAACACCCACTGCGATTGCCATTCTCGGCTTGCGAGCCTCCTGCTTTTCCCGGTAATGCGTAACCAGAAGATTCTGAAGCCTGCCATCGGCGGCGCGGAAAGGCGCGGCATCGCCTTGAAAGTGATCGAGGGCGGAGCCGAAATCTCTCTCGGTCGCTTCCAGAGTCTCCTTCAGCGCGACACGGTAATCGGCCGGCGCGTGACCCCGAATCACAGCTGCCACCACTGCGTGTGGCCCCTCTTCGATGCATACTTCGAGGCCGCCGACGGTCATGCTGTCCAGCGATTCTTCGCGCGGCGAGGAAAAGGAGTCGCGCACGAATTGTTGAATCGCCGAAAGCATCCCCGCCACCATCGCGGGGTCTTGACTCAAGACGGCCGGCGCCGTCACGTGGTTGAGCACCAGGCCCGTCTCGCGATGGATCAGGAAAACCTGTTCCACGCGAAAGAGCAGACTGTGCATCAGCACGATTTCAGCGAAGGGCTTGCCGGTGCGAAGCGCTTCCACCCGCCACTGAACGCCGCGCCAGGAGAGGCTGTGTTCGAGCGCTTCATTGAACGACTCGATCATCGAGCGCAGCGTTTCCGTAATCGACTTGCGAATCGCGGGACCCATGACGGGGAAGAGCGCGTCCGCCAGGACGTGGGGATTCGTGCGAACGGATTCGCGAAGCGTGGCCTGAATCGTGGGTGCGAGAGCCTCGGCGAGAGCGGCCTCATCTTCCTTATCGCGGCGCGTCTTGATGGCGTCAGCGGCGGCGCGGCTAGCGTTGTCCGCGCGTCGCTCGGGATTGCTGAGTCGACTGCCGACTTCGGCGGCGTTGCCTTTGGGCTCTTTGGGCTCGGGCGAGAGTACGACGTGGGAGACGTCGTCGAACGGAGGCGCGCCTTCCGCCGATTTTTCTTCGGGTGGCGCGATCGGAGCGCGGCGTTGAGCTTGTTCAGGCATGTTGGCAGGTGGCGGCTTGATGCGGGCTAGTCCGGCCGGGACGGGGCCGCGGCGCCTGCACAGCGGCTGTTCTATTCTTCCGGCAACTCGAAATTGTTTTTAAGGCGCAGCGAAAATTCGGCCAACAAATCGGCCAGAGCGGCGCGGTCCGTCTTTTCGTGCCGCAATCCCTGGACTTCGCGGTCGAGTGAAGCGGCCGCTTCGCGGCGGTGCTTTTCCAGTTCGGCGGCAAAACTCTTGGAATGCTCCAAAAGTTTCGCGCGGAGTTCGCTTTGGCCGTCGGAGAGCTGCTCGTCGAGCGCTGAGAGTTTTTTCTCCAGCACTTTGGCGGCGTCCTTCATTTCGCGGGCCAGGTCCTTCACGCTTTCGCCGCGCTCGGATTTTTCCGTTTTGATGCGCTGGCTCAGCGACTCCACTTCCTGCTGCACGAAGCCGCTCAGCGTATCGAGGCGCTTGGTGGTGTCGTCGCGGAGCGCGTCGAGCGCCTTGGTTACGCTTTCTTCCAGCCGCGCGAAGCGCTTCTCATAGTCGCGCATCTGCGAGCCGAACAGAATGTCGCGGATCTTGTCCACATTGGCGCCTTCTTTTTCGGGATTGGGGACTCTTGCTTCGGCCGGGGATGCCATTTTTCTACTCCTTTTCGAATTCGGGATGCCCTTCCGGAGGGACGCTCGACGGATGCGCCGGGGCATGCCGGGACACTACTACAGAAGCCGTTTTACCGCAATCTTTGCGATTCTGGAGCCATCGAACTCCCGACCACGAGTAATGGTACCGACTCTTGCGCCCGGCTGAGGGACGGCAGCGTCAGCGGCGCTGATTGCGCCGAGTGCCGGCCGCGACCTGCTCGGCGCCGGAAGACTTCCGGTTCGAGGGTGAAACGTCGCGAAGGGCGATGGAGGCATTCTGTTCGAGATGAAGTAAGTAGTCCGCGTACGGACCCTTGAAATCCTCGACGTGGCCCTTGTCGAAATGCCAGATGCGGGTGGCGACCTCATCGATTACGTCGTAGTCGTGCGTCACGAGCAGCACCGTGCCGTCGTAGCGCTGCAGCGAAATGTTGAGCGCGTTGATCGATTCCAGGTCCAAGTGGTTCGTGGGTTCGTCGAGCACGAGCACATTCGGCTTCTGAAGCATGAGCCGGCAGAAAATCAAGCGCGCCGCCTCACCGCCCGAAAGCGTTTGCGTCATCTTCGTGGCGTCGTCGCCGCTGAATAGCATCTGCCCGAGCACGGCGCGCAATTCTTCCTGCGGCGCCATTGGTTTGTACTGCTGCAGCCATTCGATCGCGGTGGAGCCCTTGGCGATGGTTTCGGAGTGGTCCTGCGCAAAGTAGCCGACGGCCACGTTGTGGCCCCAAATGACTTGTCCGCCGTCGACCGGGAATTGGTGGTCCGAGTCCTCGATGAATCCGGTGGCATTGCGGATGAGCGACTTTAAGAGTGTGGTTTTGCCCGCGCCGTTGCGCCCCATCAGCGCGATCTTCTCGCCGCGCGCGATGCTGGCCGTGAACGGCAAAATCACCTTCACGCCGTCGTACGATTTCGCGACGCTTTTGATCTCGAGAGGATGCTTTCCGGAGTGCTGGTCCATCGCAAACCGGATGTACGGCCGGGCGATGTTCGATCTTGCGAGCTCCGAAGTCTTCAGGCGTTCGACTTCCTTTTTGCGCGAGGTGGCCTGCGCCGAACGCGTGCCGGCGGAAAAGCGCGCGATGAATTCGTTCAATTGTTCGATTTTCTTTTCGCGCTGTGCGTTCTCCGATTCGATGCGGGAGCGGATCGACGTCTTTGCCACAACCATGTCGTCGTATCCGCCGTTGTACATGATGACCGTTTGGTAGTCGATGTCGGCGGTGTGCGTGCAGACGCTGTTGAGGAAGTGGCGGTCGTGCGAAATCACGATGAGGACGCCTTCATAGTCGCACAAATAATCCTGCAACCAGTGGACGGAATCGAGGTCGAGGTGGTTGGTGGGCTCGTCCAATAGCAAGGCGGGCGGATTCCCGAAGAGCGCCTGCGCCAGCAGCACGCGGACTTTTTGGCCGCCCTGCAATTCGCGCATTTTGCGCTCGTACAATTCCTCTTCGAGCCCGAGGCCGTCGAGCAAAATCGCGGCGTCCGCCTCGGCCGAGTAGCCGCCCTCTTCGCCGACGATTCCTTCCAGGTCGGCGAGGCGTATCCCGTCCTTGTCTGTGAGCGATTCGTACGGCTTGGCGTGAAGTGCCTCTCGCTCGACCAAGGCCTTCCAAAGCACAGCGTTGCCCATGATGACCGTGTCGATGACGCGGAACTCGTCGAAGGCGAATTGATCCTGGCGCAGGACGCCGAGTTTCTTCGGCCGGGTGACCGAGCCTTGCGACGGTTCCATCTCGTCGCACAGAATTTTCATGAGGGTCGACTTGCCGGCGCCGTTGGGCCCGGTGATCGCGTAGCGGCGCCCCGGCTGGAACGTGCAGGTGACGTCCTCGAAGAGGACGCGTTCGCCGAACCGCATAGTGATGTTATTGAGTGAAAGCACAGCCCTCCATTATACCGCATCCGGCGCGGCTGCGAAAAAGGCCGTGACTCGCGATCCGTGC
Source organism: uncultured Acidobacteriota bacterium (assembly GCA_963737205.1). Taxonomy (GTDB): domain Bacteria; phylum Acidobacteriota; class Terriglobia; order Acidiferrales; family UBA7541; genus Palsa-295. Next base: position 1,926,953 of record CAVTRV010000002.1, read on the forward strand.
CCCGTGAGGGGCAGAATACTGGCACCCTCGGACAGGTGCAGATTGTACCGGTACCGATTAGAAAGGCAGTGGCGAGTGACGAGTGGCGAGTGACAAGGGACTAGGACCATGACCCGTCTTCCTCTGTTTTCTGTAGTGGGGCAGCGCGGGTGACAGGTGCCGTCTCCGCCAAAAGCTCTCAAGTCTTTGTCCTCCTTTCCTACGGACACACGTCTGGTACCGGCCTGAAACATCCAGGCGCACAAATTGATTATTCTTATTTTATTGGATGTGCCTTTATATCATAGTAAACACGAATTAGCAAGACCCAGTACCGTAAGAATCGCTCCAAAGTTGAAAGTCGAAAGGCCCCTCCCCGGACTAGTTCAGGATCAGGGTTTGCATCCCGAAGCGTCGGGACAAACACTGAAACCCGACCCCGAACCAAAATCGAAAACGAAAGATGCCGCGCTGAAGCGGCGGCGCTACGTTTGAACCTAAGCTTGGTTCCCGGCATTGCGCTTCGCTGCATGCCGGGCTAAGTACAATCGCCGCTCCGCGGCTCTGAACCGAAGGAAGTTGGCAAGCTCCGCGGGGCTGACACGAAAGCCCCGTCGACCACGTTTCTGTTGCGGCTTCTTGGCAACTAAATTGGTTGTTCTGGCCTTCAGAATCGAGGAAGCTCTTGGGGCGATAATGTGCGTACGAAACTGATGAAGATCACGTGTGCTTACTAGGCTGATGAAGATTACGCGACGGGAATTTATGGCGGGGCTGCCGGTGGGAGTGACGGCGTGGCGAGCGCTTGTGCAGGGTGCGGCGACGCGCAACGTGAAGGCGTTTGCGCAGGGTGCGGCGACGCGCGACGTGAAGGCGCTGGCGCAGGGCGTGGCGACGCGCAACGTGAAGCCGCAAGCGAAGCCGCCGGCGTCTGGGCGGCCGTTTGATGCGCAGTTCACCGACGTTGCGCGCGAAGCGGGCCTGACCGCGCCGACAATCTACGGACAACCGGACCAAAACGACTACATCATCGAAGCCACGGGCTGCGGCTGCGCGTTCATCGACTACGACAACGACGGGTGGATGGACATTTTCATCCTGAGCGGCACGCGACTTGCCGGGGCACCGCCCGAGGCGACGAACCGCCTCTACAAAAACAACCGGGACGGCACGTTCACCGACGTGACGGCGCAGAGCGGCCTCACCAAGGTGGGATGGGCTTCGTCGGTGTGCGTGGGCGACTACAACAACGATGGATTCGAGGATCTTTTCTGCACTTACTGGGGACAGAACGCGCTCTACCGAAACAACGGCGACGGCACGTTCACGGACGTGACTAAACAAGCGGGCTTGTGGAATGACGGCGCGACGCGCTGGGGAGCGGGTTGCTCGTTCGTCGACTACAACCGCGACGGACATCTGGACCTTTTCGTCTCAAACTACGTGCAATTCGATTTCGCGCACGTTCCCAAGCCGGGCGAGGGCGTGAATTGCAATTGGAAAGGCGTGCCGGTGGAGTGCGGGCCACGGGGGCTGCCTTTCCCGATGCAGTACCTGTATCGGAATAATGGCGACGGCACGTTCACGGACGTGAGCCGCGACGCGGGAATATCGGCCTCGCGCAACAGCTACGGAATGACGGTGGTGGCCGCGGACCTGGATGAAGACGGGTGGCCCGACATCTATGTGGCGAGTGATTCGACGCCGAGCCTGCTCTTCATGAACAATCACGACGGCACGTTCCGCGAAGAAGGAGTGCTGCGAGGAGTGGCGCTGAACGAAGACGGCATGGAACAGGCCGGGATGGGCGTGGGAATCGGCGACTACAATCTGGATGGCCATCTCGACATGTTCAAGACGCACTTCGCCGACGACACCTGCGTTCTGTACCGCAACGACGGGAAGGGAAACTTCGACGATGTGACGCACGCGGCGCGGCTGGGCGTGGAGACGCGGTTCACGTGCTGGGGCACGGGAATGATTGACCTGGACAACGACGGATGGCCGGACATTTTCGTGGTCGCGGGAAGCGTGTATCCAGGCCTGGAGCGGACGCTGCCGCAATATCCGAATAAATGTCCCAGAATGCTATTTCGAAATTTGGGGAATGACACTTTCGAGGAGCTCTCGGAGCAGGCGGGGCCGGCCATGGCGGCTGCGCACTCGAGCCGGGGCTGCGCGTTCGGAGATTTCGACAACGACGGAGACGTGGACATCCTGGTTGTGAATCTGAACGAGCCGCCATCGCTGCTGCGGAACGATTTGCGCGGCGGGCATCACTGGCTGAAGGTGAAACTCATCGGGACGAAATCGAACCGGAGCGCGATCGGCGCGCGAGTGCTGGTGCGTTACGGGAAGAAAACGCAGGCGCAGGCTTTGACGAGCCAGTCGAGCTTTTATTCCTCGAATGATCCGAGGCTGCATTTCGGGCTCGGGGCGGAAACGACTGCCGACATCGAAATCCACTGGCCGAATGGGCAGCAGGAAAACCTGAAGGGAATCGCCGCCGATCAGCTTGTGACGATTCAAGAGGGTACGGGAGTGGTGCCGAGCAAAGGTTGGGGCAAGGGCGCGGCTCCAGGGGCTAAAGCCCCTTAACTCTTTTGTGGAGCTTCTTTCGGGTGGCCTTAAAAGGCCACCCTCCCCGGACTGAAGGTCCGGGGCTGACACAAACCCGAATTGTCCTGAAGCCGGGGTCCGGGGCTGACACGGGGCCCGAGTCGCGACACAGACTCTAAGGCCCTTACTTATTGCGCGCTTGACGGCAGGGCTAAGGAGTCCGTGTGAGAACTAGGAATCAATCGTCCCTCCGGGACTCATCGTGCCTTAATCCATTCTGTTCCCGGCATTCCGCTTCGCTCCATGCCGGGCTAAGTACAATCGCCGCTCCGCGGCTCTCCGCGGCCCCTTTTTTCTGGGGCATCTGGGGCCACGTGCCTCAGGTCGGCGATTGCTTCAGAAAAGCACCCGCGAGACGCCAGGACTACTTAAAGCCCCGCTCGAATGACGCGAGCGACGACACCGGAACCGAGGATATCAACAGAGCCAGATAGCATCCCTTCTCGGTTTGGTGCGGTACGACTTTGGACGGGTGCCACAACCTCTATATGCGCATAGCATCTTAGTGTGTTTGTGCGAGTCCTTGGTTGTGGATCGGGTGAGGCTATGCGCGAGATTGCCGAGTTGCTGGCTTCCGGTAGAACGAGACAGCTAACCACCACGAGGCGGCTGATTTGTTCGTGGCTAGCGGTTTCGCTCGCGATTTTCTTCTGCGCGGCATCGCTGAGCGCGCAGCAGCCTCCTCCGCCGGTCGATGTGAGTCCCCTGAATGGCGAGACGTACTACCTGGTGAACCAATCCGGCGGCCTGCAGATGGACTTGAACAGCGGCTCGACCGCGAGCGGCGACCATATCCTGCAGCAGCAGCGCACTTTCAGCTCGCTCTCGCAGAGGTGGGCCACCACGAAACTTGCGAACGGCTCGTGGAAAATCAGCAACCTGTTCAACAGTTTGTGCCTCGATGCGTCCGCCTCGGGCGGGACGACGTGGACGGTTCAGAATCCGTGCGCGACGGGCGCGACGCAGCAATGGTCGCTGAATCCGACGAGCAATGGTTTCTACACGATTCTGAATCAGAGCACGGGGCTCGTGCTCGACGTGTCTTCGCAGCCCGTTGCGGGAGCGGGCGCGTGGCTGGATCAAACGACTCTCGGCGGGACCGCGACGCAATCTCAGCAGTGGTTGTTGCGTCCCGCATTTCTGCGCGGAATCGATAACGCGCTCCTGGAGAAACAGGAAGCAGCGCGCGTGTCGCAGGGGCTGACATGGTGGAAGGATGCCGGCACGCCGCAGGACGTGTTGCAGATGCTGAAGAATCACGGCATCAACACCGTGCGGCTGCGCCCCACGTCGATGCCGCCGTATGCCACGCAGGCTTCGAACGGCCCGTGCGTCGAGAACCTGTGCTACGCGGAGACGGAGTCGCAGGATTTGGATCTCGCGAAGCGCGCGAAGAATCTTGGGATGAGCGTCGAGCTAACGCTACTGTTCGATGGTGGCGGATCATCCACGATGCCCGCCGCGTGGGCGAGCGATTCCCTCAGCCAACTGCAAACGGATTTGTACAACTACGTGTTTCAGGAAATCGAGAGCTATCGGAGCGCGGGCGTGATGCCCGACCTCGTTTCGATCGGCAACGAAGTGGATACCGGTTTTTTGAACGGCTACGACCCGGGAACGAGCTTTCCGAATTTCGCTCAACTGCAGATATCCGCGATGAGCGCCGTTCGCGCCGCAGCGGCCGATACTTCGATTGGCCCGGCGCTGCCCGCCCCTCTGCTATGCGTTCACATCACGCCAGCTTGGGATCTGACGAGCTTCTTCACGGAGGCGAACTCCAATTCCATTCCGTACGACGCAATTTGCCAGAGCTACTACCCGCTCTATCACGGGCCGCTGACCGCGGCGCAGGGAGCCGCGTCGAATCCCAGCAATCAACCCGTTGAGCAGACGGTGCTGAACAGCGCCGCGAGCGCGATCGGCAAGCCGATTTTCCTGATTGAAGTGGGCGAGCACTACGAGCCCGGCTTTGCGTCGGACGATCCCTGGTATGCGCCGCCTACGGAGGCGGAGCAGAGGCAGTTCCTGATCGACGTGAATTCGGTGTTGCGCAGCGTGGCGTCAAATCTAGCGATGGGCATGGAATATTGGGATCCGGCCGGCGTGAATATTCCAAATCCGAGCGGCGGCTTCCTGAACGGCGACAATCAGCCGAACGCAATCTACACATGGAATGGGCTGACACTGTTCGACAATGCCGACACTTCCGGAACCACAAACGTGAACGCTGCGAATTATTCGGCGATTTTGCCGGGCGCCGACGGGCTGGGCGGCAAGTTCGATCCATCGCTGGCGTACAAGTTCGTGAATCGTTCGAATGGCAACATCCTCGAAGCGGCGCAGGGTTCGCCGAGCTCTGGCGCACCCCTGGATACTGGGGCCGACACAGGCAACACGAGCCTCTATCAGCAGTGGTTGATCTCGAGCAACGGCGACGGATATTTTCGAATCGCGAGCGCGAACGCGTCGCAAGGCGGAATTCCGAATGTCCTGGACGACTCCGGAGGCTCGACGAGCGCGGGGAGTCCCGTTGTGCAAGCGTCGGCGGGCACGTCTGAGGAGCAGGAGTGGGATGTGGTTTCCGCGGGAAACGGATACTTCAATATCGTCAACCACCTCAGCGGGTTTGTGCTGGACCTGAATGCGAATGGTCTCGCTGTGCAGCAAACGCAGAGCGGTGCGAGCCAAACTCAGCAGTGGCAAATCGTTCCGGTGCACATCAGCGCGAGCGGCACGCCGGCTTTCTTGCTAACAGCCAATCCTCCGACGGTGACGATCGTCCAGGGCAGCAGGGGCTCCAGCGCCATCACATTCTCGCCTTCCGGAGGATACTCAGGCTCGGCGACGCTGGCTTGCGCTGGACTGCCTACGAACGCGACGTGTTCATTTTCGCCTTCGACGGTCATGCTCGACGGAAAAGATACGGTTCAGACGACGACACTCACAATCACCACGCAGGGCTCGAGCGCGGCTCCAGAAGTCCCTTCCGGGCGTCTGCCAGATATATTCGCTCCGAAAACTCTCTACGTCTTGGTGCTGTTCCTGGTCACCACTCTCTACATCGCTTTATCAGCCAAGCGATTGGCGCGTCGAGTTCGCTTGCTCACGCTGGCAGCTTCGGTGGCCTGCATCCTGGGGATCGCAAGCTGCGGGGGCGGGTCGTCGGTTACCCCGCCGCCACCACCTCCGCCGCCGCCTACTGCGACGCCGGTGGGGTCCGCACTCATCACGGTAACGGCCAGCGCCACGGCAACCGCCGGCAGTACGAGCGCGAACTCTACGCAGAGCGTCGGCATCCTGGTCGACGTTACACAGTAGACGCCCTGGAGGGCGCGGCCCGACAGGACGCGCCTGTCTCGCTATCCTGTGCATGTTCCGCACAATCCTACTTTTGTCTGATTTGTACGTTTGCTCATCAGGCCTAAGATGCACGCAGTCGATTCGGGTGAGTGCGGTGCCAAATTCTTCTGCGTGAATCGGTATGTTTTGGGTGCCGTGGCGTGCCACCGCTAGCCCTGCGACGCGTTCAGGCTTGGAGGCTCGATGCAGACGATACTTTGCAAATACGGCCGCGTTTGCTTGTTCCTAATGTTGATCGCAGGCTTGGCGCCCCGCGTGGCACACGCGCAGAACGCCAATACGGGCGAACTGAAAGGCTCCGTCACGGATCCCTCGGGCGCCCTCATGCCGGGTGTGACGGTCTCGATCAAGAACGTGCAGACCGGCGTCGTCACTCCGACGGCGACGAACCAGTCCGGCCTGTACGACGTTCCGTTCCTGGCGCCGGGCCAGTATGCAATCACTTTTTCGAAACAGGGCTTTCGCGATTTTGTTCGCGAAGGCATTGTCCTCCAGGTGGAAACCCTGCAAATTAGCGTCACACTCCAAGTGGGCGCCTCCAACCAGGAAGTGGTGGTGAACTCGGCGGCTCCGCTCGTCGAAACGGAAACCAGCGGACAGGCCGTGGATTTGAGCGCCGACGCGATTAGCGCGGCGCCTATCGTTGGCACCGACTGGCGGAGCCAAATGGTTCAGCTGATTCCTGGCGTGAATATCGGCGCGGGAGGCGCAGGCCCAGCCAGTGGCCAGTCAGCCGGAGTGAATGGGACGCAGGGATACAATATCAACTTTCTGATTGACGGTTCCGCTGCCACCGATCCCAGGGATTTCAACGGAAGCAATAATTTTCTGCCCATTGACTCGATTTCCGAAATTAGTATGAATTCAACCAACGCTGCCCCGCAGTACGGCGGCGGTCTCACTTCCATCAACGTGCTCACGAAGAGCGGGACAAACCAATGGCACGGCAGCGCGTTCGAATACGTTCAAAACACCGCCCTCAACGCGAGAAATTACTTTTCTCCGGGCCCGAAGCCGGTGGAGCACTGGAATAACTACGGCGGCAGCGTGGGTGGCCCGATTTTGAAGGATAAGCTGTTTTTCTTTTTCACCTACCAGCGCAACCCTTCGTCCAGTCCGACGACGGGCTTCTACAGCTACCCTACGGCTGCCATGGAGGCGGGCGATTTTTACGGGATCCCAGGCGCCGCAGGAGCAGCCTTTAACCCCGCCACCGGGATGCTTTTGGCAGCTCCCGATCCCGTGGCGCTGAAACTTCAGGGCTACTTTCCCGCGGCAAATGCTCCAGGATGGATAGCAGGGTGTCCCGGTCCAGCGAACGCAGGACCAACCGTTCCACAAACCTGCAGCGCGAATAACGATTACAACTTCAGCGGTTCGAGTCCGAACACGTCCACGTGGTATGCGGCCAAGATCGATTACAATCTCTCATCCAAAAACAAACTCTCGTTTAGTTTCAACTACTACCCCAACTCGGTGTCGTATGTCCCCGCCGATCCTCTATTTCCCAACGACGCCACGGCGTATGCGGCAGGGAACAACTACAATCTCACCGGCCAGCTCTCGGATGTCTACACGATCAGCTCCACCGTCGTGAACGAGTTTCGTGTGGGCGCGATGCGCGAGCTCGATAAGTACGTTCCGCCCTCCCTGGGTAAGAACGATCCGACGACAATTGGCCTTCAGCCGGCCTATGGCACGAATTCGCCGGCCAACGTGTTTCCCCATATTACGATTGATGGCGGAGCGACCAACGGCGAGATGGTTTTGGGCGCTGGAAACGGCAACGGAAACATCGATGCCGTTCTAGGTGAGGGAGTTTACAACTTCTCGGATGTCCTTACCCTCGTTCGCGGCAGGCACACCATCAAGGTTGGCGGCGAGTACGACAGAGATTATCAGAATTACACAAACTGGGGAGATATCGACTCGGGGCATTTTGAATTCAACGGAAGCATCACCGGCATACCCTACGCCGACTTCCTTTCGGGCGACGTGTACGGATGGTACGTGTATGAAGCTGACCCAACCAGCGCTCACATGTGGAATACGGCGTTGTTCGCGAGCGACGACATCAAGGTCTCGTCGCACGTCACGCTGAACTTGGGACTGCGCTGGCAAATTCAGTCGGGCTGGGGCGTGAGCTTCAACGCGTTCGGCAATTACGACCCGCTTCTGCCCAATTCGGCGGATGGCGGCCTCTACCGCGGCGGCATCCTCTTCGGCGGGCAGAGTGACGCGCTCTATGGCGGACCCTCCGCGCCCATGAGAACAATCCAAAACGCCGATTACAAGCAATTCGCGCCGCGGATTGGCATCGCCTGGGCACCCCGCGACAAGTGGTCCGTGCGAGCGAGCTATGGCATTTTCGATGCGCCACGCGATGCCGAGAACTACACGGATGGCGCCCTCGGACTCGGTTTCAATCCTCACAACGTCGGGTTTGGCGGCTACACAAACGGCAGCTCTCCATTCCAACTGTCGGTGGGACCGCCTCCCGGGACGGTGGTCTTTCCCACGCTTCAATCTCTCTCGCCCGAGATCCAGAACTTTAACTCCGCCACATACTACCCGCGCAGCATGCCCACTAACTTTGTGCAGCAATGGCTCCTCAGCATTCAGCACGAGTTGGCGGGCGGGATCCTGGTGGATGGCAGCTACATCTACACCCGCGGCACGAACCTCAACTTTGCGACGGATATCAACCAAGCTCCTCTGAGCCTGTTTGGTTGCACGACCTATAACTGCGGCAACCCCAACCCCATATTTACCTCGATTCAAGGTCAACTCTACGATGGATGGTCGAATTTCAACGCGCTGCAACTGCGGCTTCAGAAGCGGACGTCGTACGGCTTGAACTTCCTGGTCAATTACATGTGGTCAAAATCGCTCGATACCGGCACTGGCAACGGTCATGGATCGGGCGTGGACGAATACCAGAATGCGTTCAGCCCTGCCGCCAATTACGGTTTGTCTGAATTCAACGCGACCAGTACCCTCAGCGGTCAGGTTGCCTACGAACTGCCGTTCGGCAGCGGGCGTCACTATGCACTTCACGGACCGCTGGACCAGATCGTGGGTGGCTGGCGAGTCTCCGGTCTTTTCCAGTGGCACACGGGGGTTCCGTACACCCCGGTCATCCAGGGCTCCGTCGCCGATGGTATCGATCCTGGGCTGACCCCGTCTTTCAACGCGGGCTCCTCGCTGTATCCCGACCTGGTTGGCGACCCGCACGTGTCCAACCCTTCGATCAGTCAGTGGTTCAACCCCGCCGCTTTCGCCAACCCGGCATTTGCGACCTTTGGCAATACGGGGCGCAACACTCTGATTGGGCCGCGTTTCAGTGACGTGGACTTCAGCGTCGGAAAGGTCTTCCCCCTTCATATCGAGGGTATCAGCCTCGAATTCAGGGCCGACATGTACAACGTGTTCAATCATCCCAACTTCGCTAATCCGGACGCTGACGTCGGCTACACGTGTTCGGTGAGCACGTCACCGTGCCCGACCGGCGACATGGTATTGGCCGATTCTGCCAGCGGGACGATCAATCACACGGAGAACTACGCCGGCCAACGCATTATTCAACTGGGGCTTCACCTTAGATTCTAGACCGAAGTCTGCCCACCCAAGCGGGGTGCGAAGGCCGCCTCCTTCCGCACCCCGCGTTTTTCCTCCCACGCCTTTGAATACCTTCAGCCTACAAAAAGCGCCGGACTGCAACGTTACTGCGCCAGGCGCGCGATTTTTGCGCCCTTTTCGTGCAGCACCTCCCGGCGTAACCTCCAAACATGGAATTGCCGGCGGAATTCCGCGGCACGCAAGACATGATATGTTGAGGCCATGATGGCAGGGTCGTCCGCAACTTGCTCAAGGGAACTGGTGATGCGCTTTTCGCCCGAAACAAGGTTCGTTGTTGCCGCCACCGCTCTTGTCCTCGCCATGTTCTTCGCGTCGCAAACCAAAATTGCCGCCCAGTCCTCGGATCCGCACGCGGCTGAGATTCAGGATCACTTCCGGCGAGCGGTGGAGGACCTGAAAGCAAACGATCCGGACTCTGCTACAAAGGAGCTCGACGCAATCCTCGCTCTCGACCCGAAGAATGCGGAGGCGCATTCCAATCGCGGCGCTATCAGTTTCGTTCGCGGCGATTGCAAGAGTGCGTCGCAGGATTTTCGCGCCGCGCTCGCGGTGAACGCGTCGCTTTCCAAATCCGAAGCCATGCTGGGGATTTGCGAGAAGCGGCTCGGCAGACCTGACGCTCAGACGCTTCTCGAGAACTCCGTTCCGAAGCTGAAAGACCTGAATCTTCACACTCAAGCGGGAATGGAGCTGGCTGGACTCTATTTCCAGAAGGGCGACCTGGAACGAGCGGCGGCGACAGCACAGTCTCTCGTCGACCTGAACCCCGACAACGTCGACGTCTTATATTTCGCGCAGCTCGTTTACACCGAACTCGCCGACGATACCCTCAATAAACTCACAATCGTTGCGCCCGGTTCCGCTCGCATGCAGCAAGTGATTGCCGAACATCTGGTGAACGCGGGCGACCTCCCTGGCGCGGTGAAGCACTACAGGAAATCGCTGGAGATGGACCCGCATCTGCCGGGCGTGCGCTACGAATTGGCGGAAGCCATTCTTCAATCGTCGCCGTCGGACCCCGCAACGCAATCGGAAGCGGAAAATGAACTGAATGCCGCAATCAAAGAGGAAGGAGACAGCGCCAAAATCGAATGCGAGTTCGGGCGCATCGCTCTTCGCCGCGGCGACGATCAAGCCGCTTTCGAGCATTTCACCCGCGCCTACTCACTCAATCATGCGGAGGTGGACGCGCAGCTGGGCTTGGGACGCTTGCTGATGGCTCAGGGAAAGCTGCAGGACGCGCTGAAGTATCTTCGCATGGCGGTGGAGGCCGATCCGCTGAACGGCGAAGCTCACTACCGCCTCGGCACTCTTTACCGGAAATTACAGATGCCCGACGAAGCCGCGAAGGAATTGAAGCTCTTTGACGAAATCAAGAAAACCAAACAGCAAATGCAAGAGCTATACCGGCAGATGAACAAGCACTCCCAGCCCGCCGACGAAATTTCGGACGTCCCGCAATGATCTCAGTGCCGCGTGAACTTGTCGAAGACGTTGATCACGGGCAGCGCGTTGCCGTTGTCGTCGAAGAAGCTGCGCGAACCGAGCGGGCCTGAGGCGATCGGTTCCCACCAGAACACGCCTTTGCCGAGTCCATTGGGCGTCTCCATGACAACCCGGTTCACTTCATCGAGAAACTGCGCCTGCCCCTCGGGCGATTCCGGAAAAGGCCCGGGTCGCTTGGTGTATTCCGCGGGCCTCCAGTTGTAAGCAGCCTCGACCACGATGATGTCCTTCTTGTATTCCTCGGCCATGAAAACCATGTTGTCGCGAAGATCGTTCAGGCTTCCGTGCCACCACGGGTAGTACGATTGCCCGATGACATCGTATTGGACGTGATAAGAATTCAGTTTGTCGAAGAATTCCTTCGTGCGGACCCTATCGCCGCCGCGGTCGATATGAATCATGATGCGCGGGCAGGGTTGATCGCCGCTGCCGACACGCACGCCTGCGATCCCCGCGTTGACGAGCTCCGCAAAGTTGTCCCAATTCCCAGGTAATTTGCCGTCCGGCCAAAGCATGCCGTTGATCACTTCGTTGCCCACCTGCACCATGTCGGGGAGCACGCCGGCTGTTCGCATCGCCGCAATCGTGTCGCGCGTGTACTCGAATACGGCCTTCACGAGCTGTGCGTGCGACATTCCCTGCCACGCCGCCGGGGTGAACTGCTTGCCGGGATCGGCCCAAGTGTCGGAATAGTGAAAATCCAGGAGGAAATGAAAGCCGAGTTTCTTCGCCGCTTGGGCCAGAGCGATTGTGTAATCGAGATTATTGGGGAGTTCTTTCGGGTTGTTAAAGACGCGCAGCCGCACCCAGTTGTATCCATGATCCTTGAGGATCACGAGGCCGGGCTTTGCCTCGCCATTGTCGTGAAGAACTTTTCCGCTATCTTCCACCGATTTCAGGAACGAGACATCGGCTCCCACCGCGTATTTGTTTTCGGACGCGTGCGCGCCGGAAGCCGAGCAAAGGAGCAAAAGAAGCAAAACGGCGGACGAGCGTCTGAACGGAAGATTGCAATCGATCATTTGCTTAGATCCCTCACCACTTCGTACTCTGGAATCAATCGGACGTCATCGAGTTTCACGGCCTCGCCATTGGCGGCAAATGCCGGCCGCGCGCCTAGTGGCAAGTAAATTGGCGTGTCACTGCGAAGCGGCAGAATTCTGAGTTCCAGTCCGCGATCGAGTTCCTCGGGCGAAATTCGGCTGAGTCCGATTTCCCATGTGGAGCCGTTGTAAAAATTGTCGGTGAAAAGCTTTCCTCCCGCATAGATCCGGGCGATGTCGCCCTCGTATCGAATATTCAGAAACAGTTCGTGAACGTCGCTTCCATCCATGTGCGGGACGCGAATCTTCCATCGGGCGGCCTTTTCGAACGCGGATTCGTCCGGCGCCATCGCGACCTCGTTGCCAATCTTCGCGGGAGGCGGGTCGTCAGCCTCTTGCACCATTTCCACCTTCGCCGCGAGGTTCGCGTCAGCCGCCTTTACCTCCGCAGCGTACCGATGGAACACGCCGTCGCTGCCGTCGTCGAGGAAGCCGGACGGAGCATGGTCCCACGCCGGGAAAAACGAAGCCTTCAGTCGAGAAGTATCGCTCGAGCGCAAATGGATCCGGTCTCCGTCGAAGAACAATTCCGCAGGCGACAGAATCAGGCGATCTCGACCGCCGAGTTTCGCCCTCCACGCATTTAACGCTTGCTCTCGCGACAGCACGACGATCTGGACGTCCTTGCCTCCTTGCGCGCGCACGTGCACCGCCGCGCCCGTGCCAGGCTTTACGCCGCTGACATAGGCAATACCGTCTGCGCGGGTTATTCGCGCATCGGGAGCATCCACTGATACGTCGGATTTTTCTTCGATCACGAATTCTGGTTCTATTCCTGGCCACGCGAAGAAAACGAATGTTTTTGGATCGTCCATTTCGCATAAAAGCTGCGCTGTCGAGTAGCGGACGATGGTTGCGCCCAAATTCAGATTCACGGGCCAAATGGTGTAGGCGCCGCTGGGTATGTCAACTGGCTCCTTTGGTATTTCCGTCGCACCCGAAGCCAGCATCAGCCGGACCTGAAAATGTTTTCGCTCGGGCAGAGGATAGAGCCTCTGATAGTTATTGATAAAGAGGAAGCCGTGACTGTTCTGCAGCCGGGCGGCCACGCGCGGTGTTTCCGCGTCGCTCTTGCCTTCGGGCATTTTGTCCGGAAAGTATGGGGTCATGGGAGCAAGGCTGCTGCCGAAGTCAGCCAGGAACAAGTGGAAAGTCTTGAGAACGCGAAATGACTCGTGCGTTTGCCCGAACTCACCCAACGGGGCCTGAAAATCGTAGGATTTCACCGGCACATCGTTCAGATATCCGGTTATTTGCGACTCCTGCAACGTTGTCAGCTTTCCGTCGGGATTTGTTCCCCCGTGATACATGTAATAGCCGTAGAGAGAGACGCCGGAACCCAGCTTCGCCACTTCCATGGCGGCGATGTCGTCTGCGTCAACCAGCGGCCGCCGATGATAGGAAAGCTCCATGCCGCCGCCCATTTCGGCTGTCAGGTACGGGTAATGGGCGTCGAGTGCATCGATGTCGGGCCGGCTCGACCGCAAGTCGTCGGTCACGTTCTCGTCGCAGCGGATGAGCGTGAAGAAATAATTCGCGTTCGGCGGTAACGCAGCGGTGGTACGTTTCCAGAACCCGTCGGGATAACCGCCGAACACGGGGAGCACGCCGCTTGAGGGGATCACGGCATCATCCCATCCCGTGATGGTGTAGAAGGGCGCATCGAGACCGACATCCAGTGCAAGCTGCCTTAGCGCCAGAATATAATCGGCACCCTTGCCGGGACCGCGGGCGCTGTATTCATTCTCAAGCTGAATGCCGATGATGGGGCCGCCATCCTTCCAAAATAATCCTTTCAGTTGTGACCCGATTTGCGCGTAAAACCGCTTCACGTATCCGAGATACACCGGGTCGATCTGGCGCGTTGGACACTGCTTGAGCAGCCAGTCTGGAAAGCCGCCGTTGCGACATTCGCCGTGATCCCATGGTCCTATCCGAACCCACACGTACAAACCATGTTTGGCGCATAGTTCGACGAATCGCCGAAGGTTTCGCCGCCCCGTCCAGTCAAATTGCCCTTCGATTTCCTCGTGATGGATCCAAAAAATGTAGGTTGAAACGATTTGGACGCCGCCTGCCTTCATTTTCAGGATTTCGTCTTCCCAATCGGCTTCGGGATATCGCGAGAATTGGAACTCGCCCATCACCGGGAACCACGGCACGCCGTCGCGCAAGAGATAGCGGCTATTCACCGCGAGCACTACCCCCTGGGGCGACCGCCCGCCCGCGGGAAACGGAACGACGTTGGGCGGAGGAGGAACTGTAGTGGCGCGAATTATGACCAGAGACGAAGACTCATCTCGTGTTGCGCCAGAAAGCCCCACTACCGCTGAAAGCACGGCAAGCGCTGCCCAATAAGGATAGCCCCGGTGTGATTTCATGAGTTGGTTTGAGACACCAATTCCTCAGAGAATCCTATCTGGACGGGGGGTCGCGGGAATCCTCCTAAGGTCGGATTACGGCGGAAGTTACGGGATGTGCCCACTCGAAACAGAGCGAGTTGGTCCTAGAGGTGTTCCAGGCCCCGATGGAGTGCCGCGACGACGGCCTGGGTGCGGTCGCTCACACCGAGTCGAAGCAAGATAACGCTGACGTGGCATTTCACGGTGGCCTCCGTGATTCCCAGCGCGCTTGCGATCTCTTTGTTCGCGTTGCCCTGCACCATCAGCGAGAGCACTTCGCGTTCGCGCGGGCTCAGGTCTGAATTGGGCGTGCGGTCGGCGAGACTGCGAGCAATCGGTGGCGGCAAAAAACGCATTCCAGAACGCACCTTGCGGAGGGCATCGACCAAGGTCTCATGCGACATGCCTTTAATGATGTAGCCAAGCGCGCCCGCTGTAATCGCCTGGTGGATGTCTTCGTCGCCTTCATACGTGGTGAGCACAATGCTGCGAGCGTGCGGGTCGATTCGCCGGATGATCCGCAGCGCTTCGAGCCCGCTCATCCGGGGCAATCGCAAATCCATCAAGGTGATATCGGGGCGGTACTTCTTGAACATCTCCACCGCTTCCTCACCGGTTCCTACGTGAGCGCACACCTTCATGTCTTGCTGCGCGTTGATGATAGCGGCCACACCAAGACGCATAATCGGATGATCGTCCACAACCAGCACCGACGTCTTCTGAGCCGTATTCACGTTTTTACCTAAACAGCGATTTGACTCTCGGCGGCTACTGGCCGCACGGGAACTTTGATGGCAACTCGAGTCCCTTGCCCCGTGGAGCTGCGGACTTCCAACTGGCCACCCAGGCTCTCGATTCTCTCGCGCATGCCAACCAAGCCGAAATGGTTACCTTCTATAGCCATCACTGCGACGGGATCGAATCCGCAGCCGTCGTCGACTACTTCCACGCTCATCGTGTCTGGCTCGAAGCGCGCCTTGATGCGCACCTCGCTGGCCTGGGCATGGCGCACCGCATTGTAAACCGCCTCACGCGCCACCATAAGCACAACGTGCTCGACGACCCCATCCACTGACGCGGGCCTCCCGGAGGATTCGAAACACACCGGCACGTGCGAGAGGTGGCTCACTTGTTTCGCAATCTGCTCCAAAAGAAAACCAATCTCGGGAGCGGCGCTCTCTTTACGCCGCAAGTTCCAAACGGCCATTCGCGCCTCGTCTACGGTGGCCCGCACCTGGTCGCGCGCCGAGTCCAGGAGCTCCCGGCGTTCGCCTGACTCTTGCGGTTCGAGCGACACGACTGCCTCCAGCAGGGCCGACGCGCTCGCGCAACCCTGGATCACCGTGTCGTGCATTTCGCGCGCGATGCGGCTGCGTTCTTCGAGAACAGCTTCGAACCGTTGGTGGACTTGCTGGAGACGCAGACGGTAGGCGAAGAAAACCAGCGTGACGATGAACGCCGCACATAGCGCCAGAAACCATCCCGTGCGATAGATGTGCGGCCGCCACTCGATCGCGAGCGACGCTTCCGTCACGTTCTCGGGCATGTTCGTTTCGAACGCCTGCACCTGAAATTGGTATTCTCCGGGCGGAACATTCGTGTAGTTGGCCACGCGAGTCCGGAGCGCCTCCGTCCATTGGTGATCGAAAGGAAGCAACCGATAACGGAAACGGATTCGCTCCTGAGATCGCAGGCGAATCGCGGCATAATCGATCTGCAGTTTTCCTTCACCGGGCGGAACGATCAATCGGCCGGAAGTGGGAGCTTCGCGTCCATCCACCAGCACCTGCTCGATCGCGACTTGAGGCAGCCCCCCCGGCCGCGCTTGATCGGGAATGATTCGAACCGGCCCCTGATTGCTGGGAAACCAAACTTCACCATTGGCGGTCAGGCAACCTGCCGGCTGCACGCCGCCATACATTTGCGTCGCCTCGACTCCGTCGGAAAGCCCGTAGAGCGTCACTGCCGGCGGCCGACTTTGCCCTTCCGCGTATCGATCGAGATCTTCGCGCGTGACCGAGGAAATTCCATCCGGTCCATTCATCCAGAAGGTGCCGCGAGAGTCTTCCAGAATCTGAAAGATGCTGTTGCTGGCAAGGCCCTGTGCACTCGTGTAGGAAGTGAGTTTGCCGTCGCGCCAGCGAAACAAGCCGCTGCCACGCGTACCGAACCACAACCCGCCGTCGCGATCCTCGTGAATCGTCCAGACTTTATCCGCTCGCAGCGTTTCGGTGACAGTGTCTTGCACGAATGCGTCCTTGTGCAAGTGATTGACGCCGCGCTCAGTGCCAATCCAGATGTCTCCCTTGCTGTCTTGGAGCAGGGTCCGGATGCTGAAATAGCACAAGCCATCACTCACGCGATAATTCGTCAGCACGCCATCACGCCAGCGAGTAATGCCTTCATCCGTGGCGATCCAGACACTTCCATCCCGGCTTTCGAGGAATGCTCGAACGAAGTCGTTCACCATCCCGTTCCGCGTGGTGTAGTGAAACTCCTTCTGGCCTCTTGTGACGAAAACTCCGTATCCTTCCGTCCCCACCCACCAACCGCCGGTGCTGTCCCGAAAAACGCTGCGAACCCGCATGCCGGGTTGCGGCGGCGGAATCAATTCAGAACCGTCTCGCAGCGGATCGATTCTGTAGAGATTCGTGCTCCCCACCCAAAGAGATCCATCGCGGTCCGGGTAGATAGTTTCGAAATCGGCGTTCTGCGAGCCGGGCAAAGGGAATGTGCTCATGGCGGTCCGGCTCAGACGCAGCAGACCAGTCTGCAAACCCACCCAGATGTTCTGCTCGTCGTCCTCGAAAACGGAGAGCACCGTGCCGCTCGGAGGGTCTTCCGGAGTTGCCACCGTGGAAAAGCGGCCGTGCAGATAGTGAATCAGGCCGCCTCCGATCGTTCCGATCCACAGCGTGCGCGAATTGTCTTCGTGCAGCGTTCTCACCGTGCTGGTAATCTCTGGGATACGTTCGAACTCCTCGCCGCCTTTGGGGTCGCGCCGCAGCCGTTGAAGTCCCGAAA
Source organism: uncultured Acidobacteriota bacterium (assembly GCA_963737205.1). GTDB lineage: Bacteria > Acidobacteriota > Terriglobia > Acidiferrales > UBA7541 > Palsa-295. Next base: position 1,944,585 of record CAVTRV010000002.1, read on the forward strand.
CTGTGCCTACCCACAGCGTTCCATCGCTCGTTTCGAGGATCGATTTCACGCGGTTCGCGCTTCGTTTGCCGCTCAGCGGAAACTCACGGCATTCGTCGCCCTGAATCATCACGAGCTTCGATCCACCCACCCACAAATGGCCCGTGTGATCCTCACGGATGCTGTGCACCGCAAGAATCGGAATCTTGCCCTGGCCGTCAACGCGAATCAGGCGATCCGCGGCGAGCCGGAACAATCCGTTGTCCGTCCCGACCCACACAATTCCCTGGCGGTCCTGATAAACGGAGCGGACGAAACCGTCGCTCAGCCCATCCGATCCCGAATACGAGCGGAAGAGGCCGGCGCGATAACTCACCAGCCCGCCGCCTTCCGTCCCGGCCCACAAGGTCCCGTCGCTTCCAACGGTGAGGCAGAAGATGCTGTTTTCGTGAATTTGCGGAGTGTTTTCGCGGTTGAAGACCGTGAAGCGTTCGCCATCGAAACGGACTAACCCGCCACTCGTGCCAATCCAAAGGTAGTGATCGGGAGTCTGCGCAAATGCCTGGACGGTGTTTTCGGGGAGGCCGTCTTCGGTTTGCCAGACGCGCCGGGTGTAGCCATCCGGCACGCTACGCAGAGATAGCGCATCAAGCGGAATCGCGAGCGCAAACGCCAATGCACAGACCCAAGCGAACCGAGCCATAGCCTTTTATGTGCCGCTATCGTATCACGGTGAAAGTTCACCGATTCCCGTTTGTGGCGTGCTTATTGAACTCCTGTTTTGCCCCGTGTTCTGGGATGGTTGAGAGGCGCTGGTCGTTGCTTCGCGGGGGAACGGTCCCACAGTTTTATCTAGACTCTGGAGAACATCCGCTCTCGGTGGGATCGATCTCGGCTTTACTGATTGACGCCGCTTGCGAGGAAGCCTCCGTCAACCGCCAGCACGTGTCCGGTAACGAAGCTCGCCGCATCGGAAGCGAGAAACACGGCCGCGCCCGTCAATTCCTCGAGATTGCCAAACCGACGCATCGGTGTTCGCATAAGGAATTCCTGTCCGCGAGGAGTGCCCTCGAGCAACGCCGCATTCAGGTCGGTGCGAAAAACGCCGGGGGCAATCGCGTTGACGCAAACGCCGAATTGGGCCCACTCAATCGCAAGCGATTTCGTCAGCGAAGCCACAGCCGCTTTGCTGGCGCAGTACGCGGCCACTTCCATCAGCGCCACAAATGACGCGAGCGACGCAATATTGATGATGCGACCATACTTGCGTTCGATCATGCTTCGACCGAACACCTGGCACGCGCGAAGAGTGCCCGTCAGGTTCGTTTCCATGATGCCGTTCCATTCGGCGTCGCTCACGTCGACGGTGGGTGTTCGTTTCGTGGTGCCCGCGGAGTTGACCAGGATTTGGACGCCGCCGAACTCCGCGAGGACTGCGGCGAGCAGCGATTCGAGGCTGGAGCGATCGCTCACGTCGCACGGCTGAGCCAGCGTCCTTCTGCCGATTTTCTCGATTTCGCTTGCCGCAGACTTCACAAGTTCGGCGCGGCGTCCTGTAGGAACCACGTTGGCGCCGGCGCGGGCGAGCCCTTTCGCGATTCTGAGTCCAATTCCGGAAGTCGCGCCGATGACGACAGCGGTCTTCGAACTGAGATCAAACGGAGAAAACATCTTCGATTCGGTCATCTAATAGCTTCCCGTCTTGCTCACTTCGTCAGAGTGAACGTGCCATTCAACACTATTTGCGCCGATGATTCCCCAACCAAAATTGAGAAGTCTCCGGCCTGGGCAGTCCATCGCTTGTTGGTAACGTCATAGTAGGAAAACGAGCGGCGATTGAGTGTAAGGCTGACTCGTCTCTGCTCGCCCGGTTCCAAGAACACCTTGGCGAAGCCCTTCAGTTCTTTAACTGGGCGAGGAACGCTTGCGTGTGAATCGCCCACGTAAAGCTCGGCGACTTCGGCACCTGCTCTCGAGCCGATGTTTTTCACATCAAACGAAACTCCGACAGAATCCGGAGTGTCGCTCTGCCGAGGAGAAACGCTCAGATTGCTGTACTGAAAGCGCGTGTACGAGAGACCGTAGCCAAATGGAAAAAGCGGTTTCGTCGTCGAGCGATCGTAGTAGCGATATCCGACGAATACGCCTTCTTTGTATACAACGCGCTTGGCGCCTTTCTCCGGGTAATAGCTGTTGAAGGTGGGATTGTCTTCCCAACGCCGTTCGAACGAAGCCGGCAGCTTTCCCGAGGGGCTGAAGTCGCCAAACAGCAGTTGCGCCAGCGCCGTGCCGCCCTCCTCTCCCGAATACCATGCGTGAAGAATACTCGGCACGCGGTCGATCCAGCCGGTCATGTCGACATTGCCGCCCGCCGTCAACACCACGATTACGTTCTTGTTGACGCTTGCGATCTGGCGGATAAGTTCGTCCTGTCCACCCTGAAGGCTGAATGTCCGGTCGAAACCCTCGCCCTCCGTGGACGGATCGAATCCGACGCACAGGATGACCGCATCAACCTTGGCAGCCAGCGCCTTGGTTTGCAGGCCAACCACTTCCCCGGCAGAGATAACGCCAAAATGCACTGCCGCCGATCCGGAGTCCTCAAAATATTCGAGCTTCACTTTGTATGGATGCCCGGCCTCCAGGCGTCTGGATGCAACGGTGACGGTTTCCGACTGGTCGATCCAGTCATCGATCACCCGCTCATCATCTACATAGAGGCGCATTCCATCGTCGGAAGACGCATAGAATTTGTAGTCGCCCGATTTCGCGGGTGTGTAATAGGCCGTCCATCGTGCCGAAAAATGATCGACCGGATGTCCGTCGGCGAAACTCCCCTCGCCCCAATCGAAATTGATATGTTGATCCACGCGCTTGAGCGCCGGCGCGCCCTCCAAATTCTGGTTGTCGAAGTATTCCGCAGTCAGTCCCGCGGGGCCATCCGGTTCCGTTCGAAACTGAGTGTTCATGGCGACGTCCGCAGCCGGGACCGAATCGGCCACATGAAGCACCTTCACGCTGGTTCCGAGGTAATTGCTGACGCCTTCGAGATAACTGACTTGATTGAACGGCTTCGTCAGAGAGCTTCCGCCGCCGCCAATCACGGCAGGATAGGCGTCCGGACCAATCACCGCGATTGTTTTCAACTTCGTTTTGTCGAGCGGAAGCAGGTTTCCCTCATTCTTGAGCAGCACCATGCCGTCTCTCGCCTCTTTCAGCGAGATGTTTCGCCCCTGCTGGTCATATAGCGGAATGCTCTGATCGGTCTGGTCACGATCCAGAAAACCGAACTGAATCGCCTTGCGGAGAATCCTGCGCACCTTGTCGTCGATGGTCGCGACGCTTACTGTTCCCTGTTGAATCGCGGGAAGCAGAACGGCGGGCGTCATGAAAACCGCCGACGCCATTTCCAAGTCCAGGCCGCCGTTTGCGGCTGCAACGCCGTCGTGAGTGGCTCCCCAATCCGACATCAGAATGCCGTCGAATCCCCACTCCTTCTTGAGGATTTCATTGTTCAGGTGTTCGTTTTGAGTCATATGCTCGCCGTTCACGAGGTTGTAGGCGTCCATGACGGCGCCAGCGTGGGCCTCCCTGACCGACGCTTCGAAAGCCGGCAAGTAAATCTCTCGCAACGTGCGCTCGTCGACGTCGGAGCTATGATCGTTGCGGCCATATTCCATATTGTTCGCGACAAAGTGTTTGACCGTCGCGATCACATTTTGCGATTGCATGCCCTCGACCACGGAAACGGCGATTCGCGACGCAAGATAAGGATCTTCGCCAAAATATTCGAAGTTTCGGCCGTTCATCGGCGCGCGGTAGATGTTCATTCCCGGACCCAGAATGAAATTCACGCCGCGCGCTCGCGCGTCGCGACCCATCGAGGCTCCCACCCGTTTTGCAAGGTCGGTGTCCCACGAAGCGGCAAGGGCGATTCCCGCGGCATAGGCGGTGGTCGGGCCGTAGTCATGGACTCCGACCGGCCCATCGGACATCTTGAGAGACGGAATGCCGAGCCGCGGAATCGGGCGCGTGAAGAAACCGTTGGTGCCGCCAATGAGCTGGATTTTTTCGTCGAGCGTCATTTGTTTGAGGAGGGAGTCGACGCGCTTTTCGACATCGGCCGGCGACGTCGTTTGCGCGATTCCCACCTGGATAGAGAAAGCGACAGCCAGAAGCGCGAGCGTTATGCGAATCCTTGACATTGGCTCCTTACCGGAATTTCCGTTTTTGACCTCCCGACCGACTCGTAATGTACTTCTGACCGTCTCAGCATGCAATGCTCCGCGCCAGCCGCCGCAAATTTATTTCAGCTGTTTACTTTGCGTGGCGATGATCTCTTCCAGAATGGCGTCCAGCCCGCGTGTGATTTTCCAGTTTGGATAATGTTTCTTGAACTTCCCAAGATTCGAGATGTAGCAGATGTGGTCGCCCTTGCGCGCCTCCTCCACATACCGCCAATTCAATTTCTTTCGGCTCATCTGTTCGATGCGGTCGATCGCCTCCACCATCGAGATGCTGTTTTCGCGCCCGCCGCCCAGGTTGTACACTTCGCCCGGCCGCGGGTTCGCCGCAAACTCCTCGATGGCCCGCACCACGTCGTGGCTGTGGATGTTGTCCCGAACCTGCTTGCCCTTGTACCCAAACACGGAGTAGGTCGAGCCGCTCAGCGTCACTTTCACCAGGTACGACAAGAATCCGTGCAGCTCCACGCCTGAATGCGACGGCCCCGTCAGGCATCCCCCGCGAAACACTCCGACATTCATCTTGAAATAGCGGCCATATTCCTGGGCCATCAGGTCCGCCGCGGCCTTCGACGCGCCGAACAAAGAATGCATCGTTCTGTCGATCCGGCAGGTCTCGTCCACTCCGTGGAAATCTTCCGGGCGCGCATAGTCGTAGCGCTTCTCGAGTTCTTTCAGCGGCATCTCGTTCGGCGCGTCGCCGTATACTTTGTTTGTGCTAAGGAATACGAACACGGCATCGGGCGAATGCTGCCGCGTGGACTCCAGCAGGTTCACTGTTCCAAGAGCGTTCACCTCGAAGTCCAGCAACGGAATATCCCGCGCCTTGTCGTGCGAAGGCTGCGCTGCGCAATGCACGATCAGGTTGAACCGCTCGGTGCGGAACAATTCGTCGATCGCCGCGCGGTCCCGGATGTCCAACGCTACGTGCTTGAATCTCTTCGTGGCCTTTTTCAGCCGCTCCAGATTCCACAGCGTGTCTCCCGCGGGCCCAAAGAAGACTCGGCGCATGTTGTTGTCCACGCCGACGACTTCGTGACCTTGACGGTCGAAGTGTTCGGCCGCCTCTGAGCCAATTAGTCCGCTGCTTCCCGTAACCAGAACTTTCACGTCTTGCAATCTCTTTTCCAGTCCGGCGGCACGGCGAACCGCAATCATTCCACCCGCGCAGCGGACAGCATTCTTTTGTGTACGGCCGTAGTGAAAAGAGCGAGCCGTCTCCGTTTATCGAGAATAGCAGTCCTCTGCGCATTTCGGGGGCACAAGCCGTCGATCCACGGATTCTTGAAATAAAGCTCGTGAATGCTGGACCGAAGCTTAACCGGGGAAGGCCCGTAACGTTGGCGCAAGACCGTCGCTGCACGAGAGTATGACACCAAGGAGGACACGTGTTCAGGGGTGCTGCAGGGTCTTCGTGCGGTCCAGGCATTGCTCGAGCTGCTTACGGAGCAACTTGAAATCAATTGGCTTTGAAATGCAAACGTTGCAGCCTGCCTGCAAAACGCGTTCATGATCAGGTACCATCGCGTGCGCCGTCACCGCGATGACCGGAATGCGAGAGAGTCTGGGAACTTGTCGAATCCACTGTGCCAGGGACAGACCATCTTCAACGCCCAGCTGCACGTCGAGCAACACAGCATGCGGGGGCTGGGATTTGAGCGCGGCAAGACTCTGTTCCAAATCCACGGTGGCCTCCACTTCGAAGCCCTCGGCTTCCAGCCAGTCGCACAGCAATTCGCGATTGGGCTGGTTATCTTCGACGACCAGAATTCGATGCTTCATACCTTCTCCGTGAGTACAGGCGCCACGGTTCGCTGCAACTGCCTGACCAGCGACTCTTGCCACGACTCGTGCTTTTGGAGAAGCGCCCCGGTATTCATTCCGATGTATTCCCTTTCCTGGGGAGTTAATTCCTTGCTCGTGAGCACAAAAACCGGCAAGTCAGTGGTGCGAGAATCAGCCCGCCATTCGGCGAGCAGCTGGAAGCCATTCACGTCCGGCAGAATCAGGTCGAGAATTACGAGCTCGGGCATGGAAGCTTTCACTTGGGCGCGAGCTGACGCGCCGTCGGCCGCCGTGCCCACGGCGTACCCGTTCTTAGACAGCAGTTCGGCGATAAACTCTCGCGTCGGCGTATCGTCTTCCACCACCAGAATAGGCCGCGCTCGTGCAACCTGCGGACGGCGCTTGAGGCAGCGTTCGACAGAAGCAAGCAATGTCGCTTTCTCTACAGGCTTCACGATGTATTCATCCGCACCGAGCAACGCTCCCGTGCTTGGCTGATCTACGATCGAAACCATGATCACGGGAATCTTCGCGGTGCGGGGATCACTCTTCAAGCTTGTCAATAACTCCCAGCCGTTAATCGGCGTCATGACGACATCCAGAGTCACAGCGCCGGGCTGCAACTTTGCCGCTCTTTCGACAACGATTTGGGGTTGGTTACACAGTTCCACTCGATAGCCTGCCGAAGTGAGGTACGACTGAAGAAGGTGCGCCGCCGCGGCGTTGTCTTCGACCACCAGGATGCAGATAGATTCACCCGTCTTGAGCCCCTCAATGAGCTGGGGGACGTCTTCTGTCTCCAAGGTTATGGCGCGGGGCAGCGTGAAGTAGAAACAGCTTCCCGAGCCTGGCTGGCTTTCGATACCAAGCTGGCCACCGTGCAGCTCGACCAGGCGCTGCGTGATCGCCAGCCCAAGCCCAGTGCCTTCCGCTGCCTTCTCGCTGTTCCGCAGCCGATAGAAAGCCTCAAAGATGCGTTTCTGCTCTTCGGGGGGGATGCCGGGTCCCGAGTCACGAACGTCCACTCGGACCATGTCACCGACTTGCCGTGCGGCTAGCTCGATCCTTCCATTCTCAGGAGTGAACTTGATCGCGTTTCCGATCAGATTCATCAGCACCTGCTTGAATCGCGTGCTATCGGCACGAACACTTAGATCCGCTCCACCTTGCTGCACCAAGATTTGGGACTTTTTGTCCGCCAGAGAACGCATTGTATCGATGGCTTCCGCCAAGGTTGAGCTGACGCGTACGTTCTCAACTGCCAGTTGAAGCCGTCCCGCTTCAATCTTGGAAAGATCGAGGATATCGTTGATCAACGTGAGAAGGTGTTTGCCCCCTGTGTGAATGTGGTTGAGATAGCGTTTCTGGCGATCATTCAACGGGCCGTAACGTTCCTCGGTTAGCAGATCGGAGAATCCCAGGACCGCGTTCAACGGGGTGCGCAACTCGTGGCTCATTGTGGAAAGGAACTGATCTTTGAATTTGCTGGCGCGCTCAACCTCCTCTTTTGCACGGAGGACGGTGTGAGAAAACGCTTCCACCTCGTCCTTGGCAGCTTGCAGTTCCGCCGTGCGTTCCTGGACGCGGAGTTCCAGTCCATCGTGAGCCTTCCGCAAATCGCTCTCGGTCTTGCCGATCTGCGTCAGCATCTCGTTGAATGCATCGATCAAGATTGTGAGTTCGCCCTGGCTTTGAATCGGATTGGCTCGGACTGAGTAGTCTTTGTCGCGCGAAACGATCTTCGCAATGTCCGCCAACTGCACGATCGGCTCAGCAACGGCTCTGCGGAAGACCGACGATACGAGCAACGCGGCCAAGAGTGATGCCAGCAAGACGATGCCAGCGATTCCGGCGTACCGCCTCAAGCGCTGGTTCAGCTCCTCTACGCCGGATCGGATGTAGACGATCCCGGTTGGCTTGCCTTGAAACACGATCGAGCGAACGAGCAGAATCTGGTTGTTCTTGAGCCAATGGATTTCTGTCTGTCCCGAAGGGACCGCTGGAAGCACTTGCAGTTCGTCGTTTCCCTTGCGGGAGTACGCGGCAAAAGGGTGGCCGTCCGTGGTGTAGATTCCGGCGGATAGTATGTTCGGCGAAGCCTTCAGCGCCGATAGCGTGTTCTCCGCGGATTGCGGATCGTTGAAAAGCAGAGCAGAAGCCGTATTGGCGCCGATAATTTGAGCCTGCGTGGAGAGATTCCACACGGTTGCGTCCCGGAAAGTCACCATGTCGTACGCGATGAAGGCAACGCATGCCAAGATGAGTGCTGCACCGCTCGTCAGCATGTTCATCAACGTGAGTCTTCGGGAGATCGTGTGGTCTTTGCGCTCGAGCATGTCTAAGAATCTCCCGCGTGCGCATTCTTTCGCACACTCGTCGCCACTTTTAGCAATTCGGAACTGAGCACCAACTTCGCGGCTTCGGCGCTCGTCAAGTTGATCTCGAAGCGAACCTTGTCGCCATCCAGGACGAACTGGATCATGCCGCCTCGGCGCGAGAAAGCCGGCATGTCGCTGACAGTCAGAACTGCAGCTCCGTCCAGCTCGGCGAGGATTTCCTGGAGACGGCTCTCCTCCTTCGAATTGATGAAGAGAATCCGGCAATCCGAGGCTTCTTGGGGCTTCGCTATCCGCTTGGTTGCTATCGGCTTACCGCCTAGCGACTCACCTGCAAGCGTTGAATCGAGAACGGGACCGAATGGATCCTGTCCAAGAACGCAAATAGTGAACGGGCTGTCGTTGTTTACGGCGTCCTTGGTGGGCCACTGCACGAATCTTCCGAAGTTGTAGAGGTAGGCGGCCTTGACCTGATATTCGTTCGGTTTTGACTGCTGAGAGCGAAGGCAGGGGACTACCAAGAGGGACGAGGACAGGATTGCTGCGACCGCTCGCGCAACGCCACGACATCTCGGCCAGCAACGATCTTCCGAGGTGTGTTGGGGTGCGACGGCTCTCTCGGCACGCTTCACTGTTGCGGTTGGGGTCACCTTCTCCACGTAACCTTTCCGTAGACGCTTCTCTTGATCCCCACCAGCGGGCCGGGATCCCCTCCAAATTCCGTGTGAGACGGCCGCAGCAGGTTCTCGCCAACAACCGAAAAGTCGAGACCTTCTCCGACGTGCCATCCCAAGCGGACGTCGGCCGTGCTGTAGGCGCCCACACCTTGGGCGGGAAGCGCGTCCGAGTATCGGTACGTTTGGTCGAACTCGAAATGCTTCGGCAAGTTGAAGAGCGATTGGAAGCTCGCAAGATGGCTGGGGCTCGATCCCAGGTAAGAACCGAGCAAACTTCCCGTGTCAGTAAACCCCGGCTTGTCCCTTAGACTCATATGCAGGAATGAATAAGAGCCGCGCACCTGCCACCAGGACTTGATTTTCCAATTGGGAGCGATTTCCGCACCGACCGTGTGGCCCTCGATAACGTTGGCATAAGGCAGGACGAAAAAGAGGTACGGAGAGGGCGGAGTGCCCAACTGCGACTCGACGAGCCCGATTGGTCCGTATCCCTGTAAGTTCGCATAGGAGTTGTAGAAGGCGGTGAAATCCAAATACAACCTGCTATTGACCTCGGTTCGGTATCCAGCCTCGTAGCCGATCAATTGCTCCGCCTTGAGGCTGGGATCGCCCTCGATCTGGAAAAAGAGAGGTATTCCCGTGTAGTATTCGTCAAAAATATCGAACTGGACGTCCTGATCCAGGCGAGAAGGCGTCCGAACCGCTCGAGTAACCGCAGCCCAGAATGACTGGCGGTCCGTCGGCATCCACAGCAGTCGCACGCTGGGCTGGTAGTCGAAGCCGCTGAAGTTGTTATGCTCCAATTTTGTTCCCGCCGTCAGCGTGAGCTTGTCCTTCACGATCGGGAGCTCATACTGAACGAAGCCGCTGTAGATGCTGTCGACTTGTTTATTCGGGAGGAAGTTCACGCCCTGCGAAGTTTGAATGAAGTTGCTGGGGCTGACTCTTGCCCCCAGGCCCCAGGTCAATTCCTGGTCGCCATGCACGCGAATATGCTGGACGAAATCTATGTCGAACGTGTCGCGCGTTTCACCGAGCTCGAAATCCTGCCGGTTTGTGCGGTCGAAGTAGCCTTGGATCTGTATGTCGGAGCCTTCCCCGGTCGTATGCTGCCAGCGGGCCAGTAGATTGCCTCCGGAGACGTAGTCCTGGCCCTCTTCCGGCGCCTCCGCCGGAGGAAAGAGTGAGCCGATCTCGATGCTCTCCCCGCTCTCGCCGCGATAGATATCGCCCTGCACCGTGAAAGTGTCCTTCTCACCCCTCTTCCAATCGGTGCGGAAGCCCATCTGACCCATCCGCCAGTGGTCGAATTCGTCCCCGTCGGAGTGAAATTCCGGTCCGCGAATCTCGCCCATACCGTAGATGCGATAGTCGAAATCCTTACCTACCGTGCCCCCGTAGCGGAAGGCGCCCGTTCCTTGGTCAACATTTCCACCACCCAGCGTACCCAAGGCGCCTTGGGTGCTGTTCGAGCTTTTGGTGATGATATTGATTACTCCATTGACTGCGTTGGATCCCCAGATCGTGCCACCGGGTCCGCGGATCACCTCGATGCGCTCCACATCTTCGAGCATTACGTAGGGCAAGTCCCAATACACGCCCTCGAAGAGCGGCGTGTAGATGCTCCGGCCGTCAACCAAAACGAGCAGCGACTTTGAGAACTGCCCCGCAAATCCACGAATTGCGATGGACCAATGATTCGCGTCGATGCGCGCTACCTCGACGCCCGGCGCCAGGCGCAGAGCCTCGGGGATGTTCGTTGCTCCGGAGCGCCGGATGTCTTCCTGCGTGATGACAAAGACCGCCGCAGGTGTCTTCTGAACCTGCCGCGGATCCTTCGAAACGGTGGTCACCTCGACGTCGCCGAGTTGCTCGAGACTCATTTGCCTCAGGTCGGGTGCCTTCGCGTCCGTTGATTGTGGGGTCGCCCATGCTCGAGAGCCTCCGGAGAGGACACCCATCAAGAGTGCCGCTGAGGCTATGAGTCTTCCAGGTGCGAACTGGAAACGGGCGAAACGGAGAGATCGTGTATTGAGCGAGCGGCTTCCGCGGCTCCCACGCAGATTTGCAACTGCTCTCTCGTTTGAGTCTGGCATGGCAAAAACCTCTACTTGCCGGAGCGCTGTTCGCGGGGAGCGCATCAACACTCGAAGCGATCAGGCGGGCTTCGTCACTTCCAGTACCAACGCTTCCAGTTCATCCACGAGCGAACCGTCCCACCATCCCCGCTTCACTTCTTCCCGCATAATGGCGAACGCCTTTTGCGGCTGCAGCGCCTTCCGATACGGCCGGTCCGTCGTTAAAGCGTCGTAAACATCCGTGATTTGCAGCACACGCGCCGCGAGCGGGATCTGGTCGCCCTTGAGCCCATCGGGATACCCCGATCCGTCCAGTTTTTCGTGATGGTGTCGAATGATTGGCAGAACCAACCGAAACGATTTGAGCGGCCGGCAGATTCGTTCTCCTACGATCGGATGCTGCTTCATCACCTTCCATTCTTCGTCGGTCAGCGGCCCGGCCTTTAACAGGATGTGCTCGGGCACCACAACCTTCCCGACGTCGTGAACCATGCCGGCTCGCCGCAGAGCAACGCGCATCTCAATCGGCAATTTCAGGCGTTGCGCCAGCGCCTCAGAGAATTCCGACAACCGCTCGCAATGGCCTTCGGTGTTAGGATCTTTTGCCTCGATGCTCAGCGCGAGGCTAAACACCACTGTCTCGGCATTCTCGAGTTCGTCGGTGAATTCCTTCATGCGCAACAGCGATTGAACACGCGCAAGAAGCTCATGCTTGTTGACAGGCTTGTTCAGGAAGTCGTCCGCGCCGCACATGATTCCGCGTATGCGATCGTCGGAACCCGTCAATGCTGTCACCAGCACAACGGGCAATAGGCGCGTTTCGACCTGGGACTTGATCTCAAGGCAGGCCGACAGCCCCGTCTGTCCCGGCATCATTACATCGAGCAGCGCGAGGTCTACTCCACCGTCGCGCACAATCTTCAACGCCTGGTCGCCAGTGTTTACACAGACGACCCGATAACCTACTGATTCGAGAATTCCCGACAGCAATTCCAGATTGGCTTCATTGTCGTCGGCGACGAGTATCGTGGCTTTGTGTGAGAGGGGCTCGGACATGAGTATCCTTTGCCGGTGGGCCGACACGAGAGGGGGATGGCACGAAGACCCCGGGGGACGACCCCACTCCCTCTCTATCGGCAAGAACGCGGTATTTCCCGGAAGATACCGATTGCGAAGCTTCCAATGAGTAAACATACGCGCGGATAAGAAATTCCGAATCCGGGCTTCCACGGTCCTATGACGGGCTACTTCGTCCAATCAACGCGAAACTGTGGTAAGGAATTGAGCAGGCGGGACTTCTCAGTCAGCTTTCTTGGTGAAATGGCAGCCGTAAAGCGGGTGCTCGGTGTTGGCGCCCTGGACTCGGACCACCAGGGCGGTTCCCATATAATGCTCGCCGTCGCCGCCAACGAATACATCAATGCTCGTGCCTATTTCGATCGGCAACTTGGAACCGCAGAGGAATCCGGTTGCGCTGACGTTTTCGGTCACGGTGCGCACCTCAAGAGAGGATCCGCTCTTATTCCTCCAACTCAGCTTCACGGCAAGCTTGGTGTTCACACGGGCTGCCGCTCGCCGCTCGGGTTTCTTCGCAGCCAGGGCGTTTGCCAGGCGAGCTCTCAATCGGTCGGCGTCAACCGGCTTTTGAAAATAATCAGACGCGCCAAGGCTCTCGCAGAATGCCTTGTTTCTTGAGTCTGCCCCGCTGATGACGAATATCGGGATCTGCTGGGTAAAACTGAGAGAAGAGAGAGTCTTGCATAGCTCAAAACCGCTGAAGCCGGGCATCGAGAGATCCAGCAGAATCGCGCTGGGTTTGTGTTCGAGAGTCATCTTAAGCGCTTGCTCTGGTTCACCCGTGTCGATGATCTCGTATTGGTCCTCGAGATACGCCCGGAGCAGGTCGCGCATCGTCTCATCGTCGTCGATGACCAAAACTCTCTGCTTGGCGGCGCTCGTCTTCATCAGGAACCGAACCGTCTGTCCGCAAGGTATCGAGAACCAACTAGGGCACTATCACAATCAGCTGGACTTACTTCTTCGCAATGATCTGAACCCAGTCGCCATCTTAATCGCTAAGGTGAGAAGCAGCTTGCGATCCCGTTCGTTCATTCTGGAGAGAAACCTGGAGAATTCACGAAGCCACTTTCCTTCCCGTCCATTCGCTCCCCAAGCCGGGTCGTTATCTTTTGATACGGGCAACTTCAATTTTGACGGATCCACCTCGCCGTCATAAAACAAACGGTACACGGGAACCTCCAGCGCCTTTGCGAACCTCTCCATTGTTTGGACGCTCGGGACAGTGTGACCGTTCTCCACTCTAGATGTGTAGAAGCGAAGCAGACCCGCACGCCTCTCGAGGTCTTCCTGAGTGAGTTTTTTCGCCTCGCGGATCGCCTTGATTCGTTCTCCGACTACCATAGGAGTGCTTATATCACTGTTGGCATAACGCCAAAACAATTAACTGCCGGATCAACAATGAGGGGCTTAACTTGAGTTTACCGTTCGCTGAAACTCCAACCCTTCGTTTCTCCACGCGAGCCCTCTATCGGGCCGCCGCAGTTGCCCAGAAACAGTCGTTTTTGAGGCGCGCCGCGGAGCACTCTTGGACAAGCGAGCCAGGGTTCTCCTTTCTCTTGCATGGCCACAAGTCAGATGTTTTCTAGACTTGAAGCACGAAGGACCGGACCAGACGAGTGATAGAATTAATCTTGGCGTTCCACTGGAGGGAGCAATTTCTCCCAGAAATCGAACGGACGCGACCTTAACGGCCATGCGCAAGTTCTCTCGCCGCGAGATACTCCGAGATTTCTTCCGCACCGGAGTTGTCGTCGGACTTTCGTCTCTTGGAGCGCCTCGAGAGCTGCTAGGCAGTATTTTGCGGGAGTCATATCCCGCAGCCCTTCCGCGCACGATTTCCGCGGACGACGAAGCCCTTCTCGAGGAAATTGAACACGCCCATTCGCTCTTCTTTTGGGAAAACGCGAACCCGGCGACCGGATTGGTGCTGGACCGAACCCTTGCGAGCGGTTCCGACTCGCGCGAAATCGCGAGCATCGCTGCCACCGGCTTTGGCCTCACCGCCCTGTGCATTGCCAGCCAGCGCGGGTACCTGGAGACAGCGCAGGCGCGTGACCGAGCGCTCGTGACGCTGCGCTTCCTGGCGCAGAGAATGGAGAACCAACACGGCTTCTACTACCACTTTGTGAATTTCCGGACAGGTGAGCGGGCCTGGGGGTGTGAAGTTTCTTCGATCGATACCTCGCTGCTTCTATGCGGAGTGCTGACATGCCGTGCGTTCTTCCGCGATGACGAAATTCGCAAGCTGGCCGCTCAAATCTACGAACGTGTGGACTGGCCCTGGTTTCTGAACGGCGGCAAGGCGCTCTCGATGGGCTGGAAACCCGAGAGCGGATTCTTGACGGCGCGATGGAATTCCTATTGCGAACTCATGATGATCTATTTGCTGGGGCTCGGATCCCCGACGCATCCCTTGCCGGCGGAGAGTTGGGATGCCTGGAAGCGGCCGCAGTTTGACTACTATCATCTCCATTATGTCGGTTCGTTTGCCCCTATTTTCGTGAATCAATATTCGCAGGCCTGGTTCGATTTCCGCGGCAAGCACGACCGCTACGCCGACTATTATGCGAATTCGATCACCGCGACCCAGGCTCACCGTCTCTTCTGTCTAGAACTTTCGCACCGGTTTCCTGATTACTCGGACGATCTCTGGGGAATATCGTCCTCCGATTCAGCGAAGGGCTACGTTGCGTGGGGCGGTCCACCCGCTATGGGGCCGATTGACGGGACCGTGGTGCCCTGCGCGACGGCCGGATCGCTGCCGTTCCTCCCCAACGAAACGCTGCGCGTGCTGCGAAACATTCGAGAGAAGTACGGCAAGCGCGCGTGGCAGCATTACGGTTTCGTGGACGCATTCAACCCGCTGACAAACTGGTACGATCCCGACGTGATCGGAATCGATATTGGAATCTCTCTTTTGATGGCGGAGAATTTGCGAAGCGGTTTCGTGTGGGAAACGTTTATGAAGAACGAGGAAATGCGCCGCGGGATGGAGCGGGCCGGATTCAAGCCGAACGCGAAGCCGAAGAGCTCACCTTCCCAGAGGCCCGCCGCAGAAACGCCCCGTGACCGCAGCTTTGCTGTTGCTTCCTTGCCCGGCGCCTGAGTCAGCGAATTTCGATCAGGGCGAGCGCCTTGGGAGCGAGTTTCAAATTGATGCGTCCCTCGTTAATCGGTAGAGAGACCGGCGGGGCCAGTTCGGCGGCTTTTCGGAGCGATTGTATCTGCGCCTGCGTTGGATCAATCGGGCTCCCCATTGCAGCATAAGCCTTCCGCAGGGAACCGTGATCGGAGTCCACCAGATCCAACGTAGCGGTGTGCGTGCCGGTCAAGCCTGTCAATTGCAAAGTGATGTTCTCCTCCTCGCCCTTTTCCTCGGGCAAGGAGAGATTCCAGACTGCGATCGCCAGCGAGCCGTCCTGCCGGCGCGTCACCAGCACATCCTTTGCATCTGCCGGAACTCTGGTGTCGCCGAGGCGATGAAGCAGCTTGAACGCGTTGAATGACGGCTTTGGAAGATCGTCCTCCGCTAGCAGGCCGAATCCGCCGTAGAAGGGCCTCTTCACCACTCCCTGCTCCTCAAAGACATCCGAAAACGTCCAATAACTCATCATGTCGACCAAGCCGTCGCATTGGCGAATCGTGTCGGCCAGCCAAGGGCCCATGAACTCGGTGTCCGTCACATCCGGCTCGTTCATGTAGCTGGCGTTGAACTCGCTCCAAATCAAGGGCAAGTCTGGCCGCGTGGACGCTTTGATTTGGTCGTGCACCTTCGACACGGCGCGACAAACCATCTGGGTGCGGGGGATCACTTCCTTCGTGCCGAAGACGTCTTCCGATTTGTCGTTCCCGTAGACGTGCGTGGATGCGAAGTCCACGGGGACGTTGTTTCCAACCGTGTGCCGAATGAACCGGTCCACCCAGGCGGCTTGAGCGGTGGCCGGGCCTCCAACGCGCAGCCGGGGGCTGACGCTCTTCAGCGCCGCTGCCGCTGCGTCATACAGCTGGTAATACGTCTGCTCTTTGGGTACGCCAGTCCAGAAATCGATGTTCGGCTCGTTCCAGACTTCGAAATACCATTGCGATACCTCGTCGATTCCGTAGCGATCGACCAGGTGCTGTGCGAATTGACGGACCAGATCGCCCCAGCGGCCATAATCCTTTGGTGGAGAGACGTTGGGTTTGTACCAGAATGCGTGCAGGTTGTTCTCGGCCGCCAGTTTCTTCGGCATGAAACTCAGCTCCACGAACGGCCGGACGCCGTCGCGGAGCAAGCCATCGTAAATCTGATCGACGTAGGAAAAATTGTAAATCGGATTGCCCGAGGCGTCTTCATCGTAGAGGCCCACTTCGTCGTGGAAAATCGCGTGGAAGCGAACGTACTTGAATCCGGTGGCTTTCTTCACTTCGCGCAAGTCATCCCGGTAGCTCTCTCGCAGAGCGAGAATTGCTCGACCCGATCCGAACATCTGCTCCCAGAAGTGAGGGAATGGGCGAGCCCCGGCCTTGACGTCAATCGGAATGATTTCGGCTGCGTGGCCCTGCGGAAGCGTGGAAATGGGAATCAGGCAAAACAGAAACAAAGCGACCGCATAGACCACTCGCGCGGGCCATCTCATGGACGAAAACCTCGTAGGGTAGGCACGTATGCGACGGAGGAGATTCTACCCTTCTCCCCCGCCGCTTGGCTGTCTCAAGTTCCAAATTTAGAAGCTGAACCGTGCCTGCGCCTCGATCACGCGTCCAGCCAGCGCGTACCCGGCCTGATCAAATGTACCGTTGAAAAGACCAGCCGCTGAAGGATTCGTCTGCACGCCAGTGATCGAGTTCAACTGGATGGTGCCAATTTGTTGGCTTCCGAGCGCTCCGAGATTGACTTGATTGAAGAGATTGTAGAAGTTGGCGCGGATCTCCAATTTCGCATTCTCACCAATCACCTTCATGGTTGGAAACCCAAACGCTTTGGCAACTGTAAAGTCCACGGCAGAATAACGAGGCCCGCGGAACGAATTGCGCCCCACTCCTGGTGTGGGGGGAACACCGGCCACCGTAAGCGCCGGCGGCGTAAAGTACGTATACGCGCCGTTCGGAAAGTTGCCGGTCTGCTTTTTAAACGTATCGTTGCTGTAATCGGTGCCCGCACCCCCCAGATAAGCAGCCGGCCTCACACCACAGTACCCGCTGTCATCAAAGAGCAGACTGCAGGAATTGTTGTCGGGTTCACCAGTTACCTGGACGCCGTAAGTTGGCGTCCATGGGAAACCTGAGTGCGCGTTCCAGATGCCGCTGAACGTCCATCCGCCAGCGACCTTCTCCATCCAAGCGCGGTCGCCGCTGAAGAGTTTCGGCGACCACAAGCCCCACAGCTTGAAGTTATGGGTGGCATCGTAGTCCGAGGGGCCGTAAGCCGCCTGTGCATTAAAAGGATAGTCGTCAAAGTAAAAGTCGGTTGAGGCGTCGTCCATCGACTTGCTGTACGTGTACTGAGCATCCAACTCGAATCCATGCGAGAAATGTTTCTGAAATTCCGTCTGCAGCGCGTTGTAGTTCCCGTTGACGTCATTCGTCCAGTAACGCAGGCCATTAACTTCCGGATTTTGAGGCTCAAAAAGGATTTGTCCTTGGAACACCCAACGGAGCAGGCGATGGGAGGAACTGCCGTCGTAACCGACGGTCGCGACCATGCCGTGCCCCAGGTCGTACTGTGTCTCGAGTGAGTAACGATACGTGTAGGGAGAAAGTAGAGTCGATGGCAATGCACTCAAGACAATCGGCGCACCGCTTGTCGGGAGATTCGTAGTCGGATCAAAGGTAAGCACCGCGTTAGAGTTGGCCGGATACGGAGCAAATTGATGCGGGCTAGTCGGAGCAGCATAGACGATGTCGGCTCCGTTAAGGGAGAAACTTGCGAAAATCGGAGAAGGGTTCGTGAGTGCGTTTAGCGGAATGGCGTCCTCCGTCCGGTTATAGCCGATGCCGAATCCGCCCCGAACTACGAGTTTGTTCTCAAGGTCATGGTGGAGCAGAGGCAGCGAACTCGGGCTCCAAGCAAAGCCGATCTGCGGACCAAAATTATGGTAGGTGGCGTTATAGAGGTTCCCGCCCTTTTTGACCATGATATCCGCCAGTTGGTCCGGCGGCGGGCCGAGCACCGCAGTCTCGAGGTTCCCGTATTTCTCGTGGAATGGACCAAAATACTCCCAGCGCAGGCCAAGATTGATGGTCAGGTTCGGTTTCAATTTGAAATCATCCTGCACGAACAGCGCATCGTCGTTGTCGCGAACGTAACTCGTGAGGAGCGTTGGCACGCCCGTGACAGGATTGAAGTTGCCATTTTCCTGGACGGGAGCATCGTTCGCGAAATCCCAAAGATTATTGAAGTTGTAGCTCGGACGCGCGCCTCCACCTTGCGTCTGAGTATTCTGCTCCTTGTAGATATCGACGCCGAATCTCAGGGAGTGCCTACTCAGTACTTTTGTCACCGTGTCACGAATGTTGTACCCCGTCTTGTAGAAAATTCCTGGGCCGTTAGCGCCATACTGAATACAGCATGTGCCCGCCTCCCCAGTAATGGTGGCCAGTGGCAATCCCCACGGTTCCTGCGGGTTAGTATCCAGCTCATTGAAATACCACCGCGAAACATTGAACCGTGCTTCGTTGATCAGGGTCGAGCTGAATGTATGGTTCCAAAGCAGAGCGCCGGAATAATTGAGCCGGTTGGAGTTCCAGAGGTTTGCCGCGCGTGCCTGCCCATTATAAGAGGTCGAGTCGTTCGGTACCCAGTAAACACTGAAAGTCACCAGGTCCCGGTTCGTGACCTGGTAATCGAGGCGGCCATTGTACTGCGTGGAGGTGACCATTGACGGGTTCGTGGTTTGCACATATTGGACGTCGGGAATGCCGTCCAGACCACACCCCACACCAAAGGGCGTCGCGACCGTGCCGTACGTGGGATCTTGCGCCCCATAGCCCGGGTTTGCAATGGAACAGGGGGTTGATGTCAGCGGAGACCCAACATCCAGGCCCGTGCCCGCCGGTTGACAATTCGGACCCTGCACGAAGCCGGCCTGCGAGCAGCCGTTGGGAATCGGAAGAACCTTATCGTATGACGCGCCTTCGCCAGGGAAATTCAGCATGCTGGCCGAAATATTGCCGCTCAGTGCTTGGACCGCCGAGAGATACTGAGGCGTTTCCACCCAGACGTTACCAGTACCTACTGAATCATTTCTCAGCGTTTCATACGAGAAGAACGCAAACAGCCGGTTCTTGATAATCGGGCCGCCAACGCTACCGCCAAACTGATTAAATCGATTGCTGACGCGTGCGTCCGCACCCGGACTGCTTGGACCGTTATAAGCCTGAAAAGCGTTCAATCCCGGACGGTCCATTTTGAAGAAAGCACTTCCGTGGTAGTTGTTCGTGCCACTTTGTGAAACGACTTCCACCTGCGCGCCGCTGCCGTGACCGTATTCGGCATCGTAGGAGTTCGCGGTTACTCTGACTTCCTTAACCGACTCTTCGTTGGGCGTAATGGTCGCCGCACCGCCCCAGTCCAGACTGTTCACGGACACGCCATCCACCTGGAAGCTGTTTGCTTCATTGCGCTGCCCGTTTGCGAAGACCTGGACCTGGTTTTCCGTCTGGAAAATGCTGCTTGTCGCGCTGCTGCCTCCAGGACCGGCGCTGCCGGGAATATTTTGCGAGCCGCCACCGTTATTGTGGGACCCATCGCCGAAAACACCCGGGGCGAGCTGAAGCAATTGATAGGGGTCGCGGCCAAAGGACGGGAGGTTCTGTATTTCTCCCGTCGAGAGTGTGCCGCTGATCTGTCCCGTCTCGGTGTCAATCGTGGGCAGACTGGATCCGTTGACGGTGACCGATTGGGTCACTTGGCCAACCTCGAGGGCCACATTCACCGAGCTCACCTGCTCCGCGAGGATATTGACGTCCTCCAGGACCTTTTTCTGAAAGCCCGCCTTCTCCACGACGATCGTGTAGAGGCCAGGTGCGAGACGGTTGACGCTGTACACACCATTTGAGTCCGTCGTGGTTTCCTGGGAGAGACCCGTGTCTTTGGCGGTGACCGTCACTTTCGCGCCGGAAACCACCGCTCCCGACGGGTCAGCGATAGTTCCCTGAATGCCCGCGCGGTATTGCGCGCCGGCGGTAGCCGCGAAGACGAGAAACAAGAAAACGAGGGAGATCGTGCGGACGAGCCAATTGCTAGGATTCATGTGGTGCTCCTCAATGGTGGAGGGCAATTTCACAAAACCGTTGGCCCAGATGCCGCGCGCACCCGGATTACTAAACCGAATCTAAAACGATTTAACCCTCACCCGTCAATTTTGATAGCACACGAGATTTGCGGCGGTCAAGCTATTTTCCCAATCGATTGTCTTGCCGGACAAATTGGATTGTGGGAGACTCCCGAGCGTGTCCCCGAAAAAAAGCGGGCCTGCTCGACGCTCGCACCACCCGCATCGATCCGTGAGTCTGAAACAATTGGCGGACCATCTCGGGCTCTCGCCTGCAACTGTTTCAGTGGTTATCAACCGCGCGGCAGTCGCCGACACGATCTCCCAGGACACGAAGGACCTGATCCTCGCGGCCGCCCGCAAGTTCAACTATCGCCCGAATTTTTTCGCGCGTTCCTTGCGCACGCAGCGCAGCCTGACGATTGGCGTCATGGTCCCGGAGGTCAGCGACGGATACGCCACCGGCGTGCTGAGTGGCATCGAGGATTATCTGTTGCAGGAGGGCTACTTCTATTTCGTCGCCAGCCACAGGCATCGCGCCGACCTAATCGACGAATACCCCAAGTTGTTTCTCGATCGCGCCGTGGACGGAATCATCGCAGTTGACACTCCGTGGCGCCACAAACTGCGCGTTCCGGTCGTGACGGTCTCAGGGCATAACGAAGCACCGGGAGTCGTCAACATAGTGCTGGACCACGAACTGGCTGCGGATGTGGCGCTGAAGCACCTCGTCGGACTCGGACATCGCCAGATTGCCTTCATCAAGGGACAGGCGTTCAGCTCCGACACTGACGTGCGCTGGGACGCAATTCTCGACGTAACCTCTCGACTTAAGATTTCAGTCTCCCCGAAACTCACAGTCCAAATGGAAGGCGACTCTCCGTCGCCTCACCTTGGGTACGAAGTGACGGCAGGGCTCATCAAGTCGCGCCAGCCATTCACCGCGATTTTCGCGTTCAATGATATTTCAGCGATGGGAGCGATTCGCGCGCTTCACGAATCGGGATTACGCGTGCCGGAAGATGTTTCGGTGGTCGGCTTTGACGACATTCAGAGCGCGGCTTACCAGAATCCTGGACTAACCACAGTGCGTCAGCCACTGCGAAAGATGGGAGCAATTGCCGCCGAGACCGTGCTACGCAGCGTGCGAGCACGTTCGGTACGTTCGGCACGTTCGAAGATCAAGCAGATTACGGTGGCGCCTGAGCTGGTCGTTCGCGGAACCACTAGCGCAATGAAGTGCACCCCGTCGTGAGCACACTCGAAGAACTGCTGCCTCGCCATCGCTCGTGCCATCCAGCGATCTCGACCCTCTTCTATCAGTCGAAGGAGTTTATGGTCGAGGGCGGGCAGTGAGAGCCTGGATTCGGCGATACTCTTGCATCTCGTGGGCTGCCTGCTCCGTCTTTCCCTGCTTCCGGTGAATCCCAGCCAACGCGAGATAGGCCTGCCCGGCAAGTGGAGTTTCCTTCTCCAACTCGATCACGCGCTCCAATGCGTGCTCGGCCGCACTCGGATCGCTGACTGCCATCGCTCTTCCGAGGGAGGATAGAGTTTCCGGCATATCCGGGCGCAGGAGATCGGAACGGCGCAGTTCTTCAGCAGCTTCCTTCATTTTTCCCTGTTGCAAGAGCGCATCGCCCAAGCGATAAGCAGCTTCTGCATTTCCGGGCTGCAATTTTGTTTCTTCGCGAAATTGCTCTTCTGCCTTCTCCCATTCGGAACCCGCCGTATAGACTTGTCCAAGCTCGAGCCGCAGGCCCGGCAAATCGGGCCGCAAGGCCAGCGCTTGTTCGTATTCCTTCACGGCATCAGGGAGCATCTTCATCACGTAGTAGTTCTGACCCAGGGCCTGATGTCCACGCGCAGTGGCTGGAAAAGCCGAAAGCAGCCTGTCGAGAGATTGCGAGGAAAGCAAAGTGCCGGCACGGCTCAGGTAGTAGAGAAGGTCAGGATCGTCCGGACTCTTGGCGAGCGCCGCTTGTAGATTGGTCACCGCTTCCGCGGGTCGGCCCGCTTGGAGTTGCGCAATTCCCAGAGCGCCGTATTCGTGAACCATCTCCAGATGAGGAATGGCCTCGACGGCATAGCCTTCCGCCAGAAGCGCGTAACCAAGCAATTGATGAACCGGGGGAGAGTCCGGACTCAATTCGGCAGCGCGCTTCAAAGGAGGAATCGCCCCTGCGTAATCGTGCTTTTTCATGTAGGCGTCACCCAGCCTGAAGAAGACTATGCCGGCGGAAGGAGCGAGATCGGCGGCCTTGCGAAACGCAGCTATGGCCTGGTCGAGGTCGTTGTGGTTTTCAGCATCGACGCCGGATTGCAGCAGCGTGATCGCTTCGGGAGGGATGGCAGGCTCCGCCGACTGCGTGTGCATGAACAAGAAAACCAGCACCAACGCATTGATCATGGATGGTCCGATTCCTCAATCATGATGAATTGATCAGCCTTAACACCTTGAAGGGTCTGATGAATGCCGGAGGGCCACCTAATCTCTATGTCCGCAGTTTCAGCGGAACCAAGACCAAAGTGCAACCGCTTGTCATTCGAAGAGAGGTAGCTTCCTGTGGCCGTGGCGAATCGGACTTGGCCATTGACCTGAACGCGAGCACCGTAGCCGTCGCGATTGCTGCGTTTCCCGCGCAGCGTGATTGTGAGCCAGTGCAACTTCCCGCCGCGGTTCAAGTACAACTGAGGGCGTTCGCCAAGAGATGTGGTGACCACGTCCATCCAGCCATCGTTGTTCAAGTCGCCGAATGCCGCTCCCCTTCCGGCCACAGGCACATCCGATCCGGCGTCAGCTTTTTCGAAACGTCCCTTGTGATTCAGCGCGAGCAAAGGAGGCTCCCGATAACGCAACGAGCTATCGTACATCTGCACGTTGTCGAAAACATGGCCCTGAACAATGAAGACGTCCTTCCAGCCGTCATTGTCAAAATCCTCCAACCCTATTCCCCAGCCCGAGGATTTTCCGGAGAGTACGCCAAACCCCGCTTCGAGTTCCTGCGGGCTGAACGATCCCCGGCCATCGTTATGAAAAACGACGTAAGGCTCGTGCGGGAGTTGGGTGATGAGAAGGTCGGGGAGACCATCGTTATCGTAATCCTGAAAGACAACTCCCATGCCCGAGGGCTTTTTGCCATTTTCATTGAGCGCCGCGCCTGAATCCAAAGCACATTCGGTAAAAGTGCCGTTTCCATTGTTGTGAAAGAGAAACTGCTCGATGGCGTCGTTGGCGACGAAAATATCGGTGAAGCCGTCGCCATCATAGTCGGCGAAAGCGACTCCCAGTGCGTGCCCTTTTTTCGCGGCAATGCCGGAGGGCACGCTGACATCCTCAAAGGTGCCATCTCCCCGATTGTGGTACAGGATGTTCGCGATAGGGGGAAATTCGCCCGGCGGACAATAGGTGGGCTTTTCGGAGCCGCAGGTCTTGCTCTTCTCAATGCTCCAGTCGAGGTAACGCGTTACAAACAGATCCAGTTTTCCGTCGTTATCGTAATCGAGAAATCCCGCTGAGGCGGACCAGCCGCCTGCCGCAACGCCGGCCTTCGCGGTGACGTCCGTGAAAGTGCCGTCGCCATTGTTGTGATACAAAACATTCTTCCCGAAGTTCGTAACGTACATGTCGGGAAAGCCGTCATTGTCGTAGTCTCCCACCGCAACACCCATTCCGTAGTTCGCGTCACCGACACTCGCAAGACCCGCCTGCTCGGTGACGTCGGTGAAGGTGCCGTCCTTATTCTGACGATACAAGCGGTTCCAATAGGCGGGATCGCGTCGATCGAAGCTGAAGGGGTTGCGCATGGGGTCGCGCACACGGCCAGCGTTCACCAAAAAGACGTCGAGCAATCCGTCGTTGTTGTAATCCAGGAGCGCGACGCCTCCAGGCATCGTCTCGATCAGATATTTCCGTGAGGTTGGCGAGTTGCGGAGGACAAAATCGACGCCCTTCAAGGGGCCCGCTTGGAACAAGGATTCGGATTTTAGCTTTGCATCTTGAGGAAAGAATCCGAGGGAAAAGAGCAGGCGCAGCAAATCTCTTCTGGTCATTCGTGTTCCCGAAAATCCAAACGCTTTCGCTGTCAGCAGGGACGCGCACGGCTATATTCTACGTCCAGGCGTTGTGCCGCGGCTAAGTGTCTCAATTCAAGGCGCGAATTTCCATCTCGCTGCCAAGGATCTCGTCGCTGATCTCGACGCTCAGTGTGTGCTTTGTCTTGTCGATCGAAACTATCGGCGAAGCTACTGGTTCGCTCGGTTTGCCCTTTAATCGAATGCTGGCAGCTGCCGAATCCCATCCGTAAACCTCCACGTGGATTCGATTCCACCACGGGTGAAACGTGCCTTCGCGCTCTCCGACATGCAGAACAAGTCCGTTGGACGTGACTTCGCATGAAAATGCGACGCGCACGAATTCGCCACGCTTGTAAGCCATCGTCTTGCCATCATCCGCGTAGAGCGATCCCCGGCAGTCTTTTCCGGGATACACACGCAGAGTCAGCGGGCCTTGCGGTGTCTCCCCGGTGCTTTGTGTCAGCGGCTGCAAAGGCAGAATGGTTCCTTCCCGCACATAGACCGGAAGCGTCTCGAGCTTTGGTTGAATGAGCAGGCTCGTCGTGTCTGCGCTCTTTTCCCCTGTTGAGGTCTGGATTTTCTCTCCGGTCCAATACTCGTACCAAACACCCGGCGGCAATTTTAGAGCATAGGCGTCGGGCTGCTCTGGAAAAGGTGGCGGCGCAACGAGCAAATCGGGACCGAGAAGGAATTCGTTTGCCGCGTCAATATCGAGCGGGTGCGAATCATCGGTGGCCCTGGGGAACTCGAGGAAGAGGGGCCGGACAACGGGCAAACCCGTGCGAGAGAACTCTTCTACGAGCGTGTAGATATAAGGTATGAGCCGGTAGCGCTCCTCGATGTAACGGCGGCGAATAGCTTCTTGTTCGGGCCCGTGCACCCAGACTTCCTTATCGCCAGAACCTTTGTTGGCGTGGTTCCGATCTATTGGCTGAAAGGTAGCCAGTTCCGTCCAGCGAGTGAGCAGTTCGGGCCCCGGCGTTCCAATGAAACCGCCCACATCGGCGCCACAGAACCCGAAACCGCTCAACCCCAAATTTAAGAGCATCGGGGTCGTTAAGCGGAGGTGATTCCATGAGCTGGTGTCGTCGCCGGTCCAGGTGACCGCGTAACGCTGCCCGCCCGCGTACGTGGCACGCGTCAGCACAAAGGGCCGCAAATCGGGATTGAGTTTGAGCAAGCCTTCGTAGGTGGCGCGAGAATTCTCCATGCCGTAGACGTTATGAATCTCCAAGTGGCTCGTGGTGCGAGGCCGGAATCCGGGCTCGTCGATGCGGTGTTGCACGTTGTCCGGCATCGTCAGGTTGTCGGTGTGGAATACCGAAGGCTCATTCATGTCGTTCCAAAAGCCGGCAACTCCATCTGACACAAAGTCCTTGTATAAGGTGCCCCACCACTGCCTAGTTGTTTGCTGCGTAAAATCGGGGAAGACCGATGGGCCAGGCCAAACGTCCCCGACGTACGTCGAGCCGTCCGGATTCTTCACAAAATGGTCGCCTGCTGTTCCTGAATCATACGGAGGATAGCCGTCAGCAATCCGAGCGATATGCAAGTCAGTGATAGCGACGACATGGAAATTGTCGCGCTTTAGATCGGCCAGCATTTGTTCAAAGTGCGGAAATCGTTCCGTGTCCACAGTGAACGGGCGACGGTCCTTTTGGAAATCAATATCGAGGTATAGAGCGTCCGCAGGAATCTTGTCGGACCGCAGCCGTGCGGCGATTTCGCGCACACGTGATTCCGTGCCATAACTGAAACGAGACTGCTGGAAACCAAGCGACCACAGGGGAGGCAGTGGCGGCAAGCCGGTGAGCCACGCATACGTACGAACCACTTGCTTGGGGTCGGGGCCGTAGAAAACATAGTAGTCAATCGGGCCACCTTCGGCTCCAAACGAGTACATGTTGCGCTCGACCCTGCCGAAGTCAAAGCTGGTGGACCAGGTGTTGTCCAGAAAGATGCCCGTGGAGCGACCGCCGCGCATTGTCATAAAATAGGGAATGCTTTTGTAGATCGGGTCGGTGGATTCCTGGAAGAGAAATGCGTCCGTGTTCCAAAGCCGGAAGGATTGGCCGCGTCGGTCCAACGTTCCGACCTTGTCACCCAGGCCAAAGTAGTGCTCGTCCATCGGCATTTTCTTGAAGAGGCGAAAAGTATCTCCGTGAAACTCCGCGGGCCATCCAGCTGCGTCTTCTTGCAGGACATTCCCTTGTAAGTCTTTGATCGACAGGCGAAGAGTGGCGCGCTCAATTGAAACGCGCAGCGCCTGGGTGTGAAAACCAGCCGCATCGGGAGCAGCTTCCGGAATTACGTCGATGGCCTGGCGTCGGACCTGTGCTGGGACCGCCCATGAGGCGTCTTCCGGCAATTCGCCGTTTTCGGACTCGCGCACACGCAGTACGTCGTCGCGCAGCGCGACCACTTGCAAGAGCATCTTGCCACTGCGTATCTCAATGCCGTTCGGTAGTGTTCTGCTGACACTGGAGTTCTGGTGCGATAGCGATCCCTTTTCTGCTGCGAAGCTGCCCATGACAACCCTGTGACTTGTCTCGGCAGCTTGAGGCGTCAGGAGAAGAACAAAAAGTATCAGCCCTGCGCTATGGACGGCCATTTGGGTTGCGATCCGGATTTTCATTTTCGTGACCGCGAGACATTGACCACGGCTCGACACACTGCGTCCCTCAAGATCAACGCAAGGTGATTCTGCTTCTATCAGTGCGAGGCCTTCTTTGGCGGCAGTGACTGGCAGGCCGTGGCTGTTTCCGTGCCGCAGCCTGCCAATCACGCGCCTCCCCGGGGTGGGCGGGGTATTCCATTTTCACCAGGCGCTAGAAGTAGAACTTCAAGGCGCCTTGCACGGTTCGCGCCTGGTACGCCGCGGTGATCCTGCCAAAGTTGCCATTGCTCACATCTCCCAGGTTCGTGTCTGGCTGGAAGAAGTCTGGATGATTGAGAGCGTTGAACATCTCGAAGCGGAATTGCAGCCGTTTGCCTTCAGTGATGCTCCAATACTTCTGTATCCCCATGTCCCAATCGAAATATTTCGGCCCATGGATATTTGAGAAGAACCGTGGAGCGTCTCCGAACGTGAATGGGGCGGGCTGCGCAAACGCTGCAGGATTGATCCAGTCGTTGATATTTTGGTTTGCTGGTATCGGGCTGACTCCCGTCACGACGCTCGGCCGCTGGTTGAAGCCGAAACCAACATTGTTGGTGGCTGGTTGGATCGAGAGGGGCAATCCGGATTCAGCTGTGAGGATTCCGGTCCACTCCCAACCGCCAAGGGCAGCGTCAACTGGCCTGTTCCAGTCCCCACCAAACCTTTTCCCCTTGCCAACGGGCAACTCGTAAATGTAGCTGGCAACGAACCTGTGCGGGACGTTGCTCGCGTCGACCGAATAATCGGCCGCGAGATTGTATGAATTCAGGTTGCTGGTCCCGCTGCCCGGGAAGGCCCACCCTGAATTTCCCTGCACGTCGTCCACGAACCTCGAATAGGTGTAGGAGAGGTTCAAATCCAGACCGGAATGCCAACGGTGTGTATATGTGACCTCCAACGCGTTGTAAGAAGAGGTGCCGACGGCAGGCTCGGGCTCATACACGCTGCAGTATTCAGGAAATGGCACCAACGTCTGCTCGAGGATAATCGTGGGGTTGTTCAGCCCGCAGCCGCTGTTTGGTATGGCGCTCGTCGCTGCTGCGGTGTTGTAAAACGGGTTGGGCACCTGATTGTAGAGCGTATTCCCCAACGCCAAATTCCCCGGAGACATCAGCTCCCACTGCAAGCCAGTCGCGAGTACGTCTGTCCCGTGAT
This sequence comes from uncultured Acidobacteriota bacterium, assembly GCA_963737205.1. GTDB lineage: Bacteria > Acidobacteriota > Terriglobia > Acidiferrales > UBA7541 > Palsa-295. The sequence goes on from CAVTRV010000002.1 coordinate 1,972,910, forward strand.
TCCCCACGTAACTGATATCCAGCAGATCATTGTTCGTGAAGCTGTATTGAACCCCCGCCATCCATTGCTGCACGTAAGGGGTTTTCCGGGTGTAATTGGCTATGGTGGTCCCAAAGCCAACATCCTGCAGTCCGCCCGCAGAATTGCCCGAGGGTAAGCGTTCGCCATCAGGGAACGCGCTGCCACATGGTGCAAACGTACCGGCGGAAACCTCGCAATTCACACTCGCATTTCCGCTGAGGGTCGACGATGGATTTAACCCGTTATTGAGAGTTGTGATCCACGGCGTCGTTTGCGAAAACCCGTCATTGGGTCCCTGGCCATAGTAATTCGGCACATAAAAAATGCCGTAGCCGGCACGGACCACCACTTTGTTGGCCGCCTGAATAGCGACAGACACTCGCGGCGCTACGTTCGTATAGGGCGTGTTATACAGCCTGCTGTCGTTGGGCGAGTTAAAAATTACCTCTCCGGGAACCGTGAAACCCACTTGAGAACTGATCGGATTCACAGCGTTAAAGCTGAAATAGTTTTGTGCATTGTGTCGTTCGGTTGGCGCGGTTTGGATTTCATACCGCAGGCCGAAGTTGAAAGTGATCTTGGGAGTTGCTTTGAAGCCGTCCTGAATGTACCAGCCGAGGAAGTGCTTATCGGTCGCCGGGAAGGCTTGGTAAGCAGTGGAGCTGCTGTTTCCCACGCCAAGCAAGAAGGTGGCGAACCCGTTTCCGGTTCCCGTCGCTGGATTTTGCGGATCAGGCCCCTGCGTGGCGGCAGTATCGAAATTCAGATCCGTCTCGCCGTAATGCCCGCCATCAAGCCGGAGCCAAACGTCGGTAAAACCGAACTGGAATTCGTGCCGGCCGCGTAATTTGGTGAAATCAATCGAGTTCGTCCAGTGTGTTTGGGGCGCGATGTAATCGTTGTTGCCGCCAACTGCGCCGACGCCGGCGTAACCCTGCTCTGTAATCTGCGGAAATTCCGGAGCAATCCCATCGATAAAGGAAGGAAGACCGAGCGCCGACGCCTTGAATCCAAAACCTTGTCCAATTCCGCCTTCGACGTGACGAGTGACGCCAAAGTTATAATTCATGGTAAAGGTCGCGTCGAAAGCGTGGTTGACGCCGAAGTTCGTGCTATAGCGATTGTTTGGATTCAACAGGCCTGGGCCTCCCGGATTGGAAGCCCCGAAGAAGTCGGGCGTGTTTGTCTTTGTCTGGTACTTCTGGGACCAGCGAGCGTACAAGCGGGTGTTGTCGCTGACGTTGTAATCGATGCGCCCTGAATACTCATCGGAATGCTCTGGCGCAGCCGCGGTCGCTGAAAAGTTCGGCCCGCTCACGCTACTGCCTGTGGGCGCGGGCCAATAGTGTCCAGTAGCGATGCCGCCAGCGATGGTGTCTATCAACCCTCCTGGAATCACGTTCGTAACGCCTAGCCCGGTTGTGGCGTTGCCGGAGACAGGATCTCGGATGTATTCGGTGGTGCCGGCAGCTATGCCCGCCCCGCAATTCACTGGATTGCCCGTTCCTCCGGGACCGTTATCAACACCTCCGCACGTAACCTGTCGGGTGCTAAACGGATTGTAGACTTCGCCCGAGTAAATTGGCCTTCCGAGGTAGTCAGTCCCTTCAGACGCCCCTCCGAGCAGCGCCGAGAAGTCTCCGCCCTCTTCTGCAGAAGTAGGCACCGTTTCGAAAGTAGACCCCGGCGACGCTTGGCGCAGTCCTTCGTAGTAAGCAAAGAAATAGAGTTTGTTTTTCTTGATGGGACCGCCAATCGTGCCACCATACTGATTGCGATGGAACGCCGGCTGAGCGCCGTCGTTGAAATAGTATTTTGCGTCCGCGGAACTGTTTGCGTAGAACTCCCAAGCATCTCCGTGGAATTGGTTCGAGCCGGACTTGGTGACAATATTGACTACGTTGCCGCTGCTCCAGCCATATTGCGCTGTGAACGCGTTAGTCTCAATCTTCATTTCCTGCACGTCGTCGACTGATGGAACGTAGATCACGCCTCCCCAATCGGCCCGCGTATCCCAAGTTCCGTCCAAGAGGTATTCCGCGGTGTCAAAGAACGTGCCGCCGAAATTGAGGAAGGAAATGTCCTGGTCAGCAGTTTGCGCAAGGCCGGGGGACCCCACGATCTGCTCTTCCGCGGCGTTGTTGACCGAGGAATTAATCAGCGTGAGGCTGATGACGCTTCGGAAGTTCAGAGGCAGATCCTGCGCGAACCTCGACGACAAATCCTGCGAAATATTGGCGTTGTCGGTATTCACAAGCGGCGCCTGAGAAGTGACTTGCACACTTTCGGTTATGGCTCCGACAGTCAACTGAACCTGCTGTTCGGCCGCCTGCCCGGCCGCCAAAGTGATCCCTTCTTGCTTGTAGTGCTTGAACCCGGAGACCTCCACCTCGAGCGTGTAGACAGCGGGAGGCAGGAACGTGAAAGTGTACAGACCAGTGTCTTTGGTCGAATAGGTCCTCGAAAACCCGATTTCGGTGCTCGTCAAAGTTACCTTTGCGCCGTTGACGGCGCTGCCCGACGGGTCTAGGACACTGCCGCTCAGTGTTGCTGTGAATGCGCTGGACGACTGAGCGCAGAGCGGTTTTCCGCTCAGAAGCAGAACCACCAGAGCGCATAGCAAGAAGCCTACCTTCCAAAAACGTTCTTTTCCGGACATAGGGACACACCTCCTGACTTTGGCTAACCTCAAGATCTCACCCCCAGCACGAAGACAGCAAAACCCACCAACCCCTGAAACCCGATAAAACCACTCCCGCATTGATATAGAACCACATCAAGGCTGGCAACTGTTTGCAGGTTAAAAGCGGGGGATAAGAAGGATAAGAGCTGGAAAAAGACGCTAGGCCGATTGTTTCCAGGCACTTATGGCTGAGCGAGAACTGCCGAAAAGGGCCTCCGGTTTCCCCTTTTTACGTTGCGCCCCGCCTACAGGCGCAGTACTATCCAACAAACAGACTTATTCAATCGACAGAACGAATCGGACTGTCGCTTGTTTCGGGGTGCGGGAAGACACTTGGGTTACGCGGAATGGCCACATTTGCTACCCAGCAGGTAACGAAAAGCTGGACACCTTCTAACGAACTCGAGAGGGGTGCCGTTCAGCAGCAAATCGAACGCCTGCTCGCTTCGCCCCTGTTTCACGCCAGTAAGAGATACCCCAGCTTCTTGCGTTTTGTTGTCGCGCGGGTGTTGAGCGGTCAGACCGACCAGCTCAAAGAGCGCATCCTGGGTGTGGAAATCTTCGATCGTCCCGCGGACTATGACACGAACACGGACCCTATCGTCCGCGTTACCGCGGCGGAGATTCGCAAGCGGATCGAACAGTACTATCAGGACCCTCAGCACAGCCAGGAAATCCGGTTGTTCTTGCCAGCGGGATCCTACGCGCCGCAGTTCTCATGGCCTGGGCATCCTACCGGTTTCGAAGGAACGTCGCCCGAGTTGCCGAGCAAGGGTTCCGCGGTCAAAGTGCACCCCGCTCCAACGATTCCCATTGCTTCACGTTCGATACGAGCTTTCGTTCTGGACAGGAGATTCGCGTTTGCGGTGGCCGTCTTGGCGCTCGTGACAATCGCTGCGGCGACACTCTGGCGTGTTTCCCGGCCGTCGATCTTGAGCCAGTTTTGGGAACCGTTCGTGAAGTCGTCGGAACCAGTACTTTTCTGCATCGGCGACCAGAATCAATATGTCACTCTTCGTTTGCGCGACGCCGCTGATCCCGCGCGCGAGACTACCTTAAGTGACAGCATGGTGACGGTCATCATCGATGACGTAAGTCCGCTCGTTAATGTCGCGGGCATGCTTCGCACCTACGGACAAACCTATCGTGTGCTTGGTGAATCGACCACCAGCTTGACCGATCTCCGCCGCGGGCCTTCCGTCTTCATCGGTGCGTTTGACAATGGGTGGACGCTCAGGTTGACTTCACCTTTGCGCTTCCATTTTGCCAATGATCCGCAGATGACGAAATTTTGGATCGAGGACCGCGAAAATCCTGGAAAACGCGAATGGATGCTGGATCGCACTCAACAGCAAACCGGGGTCTACAAAGACTACGCCATCGTCGCTCGATTTTTGGATCCCAATACGGATCAATTTGTTGCGGTGGCCGCGGGCATCGCTCGAGGTGGCACCGTGGCGGCCGGCGAGTTCCTGGTGGACGCACATCGCATGGAAGAGATGCTGGATCAGCTACCCGGCAATTGGCGACGAAAAAACATCGAGATTGTCCTGGAAACCCAAGTGATTCAGGACCGTTCGGGTCCCCCGCGAGTCAGCGCGGTCCATGTTTGGTAGGCTCGGACGGCGGCGGCTTTTCAGTTGACGAGATAGAAATCCGAAGACTGGCTGGCGGTGGACGCAGTCTCGTGCGAACTTTTCTCCGGGCCAATTTCCCTGCTAACAGGGAAAAATACAGGCAATATCACACTTTTGATCAGGCCATTCCGAGACAACTCCATCGTGGGCAGTGGTTTGACGGGAAAGGCTCAGTTCTCAGCTCCAATCGGAACAGGGAACGATCAGGGATTGAAGGAAGTGGGAATTCCCTGATAACTAGTCTGGTACCGCAACAGACCTAAGAGTGCTAACTGAGATGAATCGCTTTGCCCGACCTCCTGGTCCCGAACCAGATTCTAGGCCTTGTTGAAATCTATGGATTCTTGTTGATTCTAAGTGATTGGCGTTGAACTGTTTGCGCCTCGCTTGTTGAATTCTGTTGAAGTTGGGTGCTTTCGCAGTTACAAAATTATCTACAGTCGCGCTTCCGCATTTTCTCACCGCCTCTGATTTTACGCGAGCCGCTGTGCAATCGCTGAAAAAAGGTCAGCGGTAGAACGCACATGCTTGCTCGAGGATGGGTGAAACATCGATTTGAGTCTGCGCATCATGCTTTTGTGGAGAGCCGGCTTCCAATTTCGCTCAGGAAAGGCCGCGCGGCTGCACGGCTGCGCGCGTAGCAACTTTCTCGCGGGGTATGGAATGCAGTTGCTGGTTATTGCCGCACCTCAACCGTATAGTCGTGATTTTCCCAGGAGTTGCTCTGGGGCCAGAAAAAGGTGAATCGAACCGGTGCTTGCCGCGCGGCAGTGATCGGAATATCGACAAACTCAATTCCGAATGCGGTGGCCGCAGACGGGGTATCGTTAACTGTCCGCCACTCGTCGCACGTCCAGTGAAGCCGAAATGGAGCCTCGAGCTGGATGCGCAATGTGTAGCCTCTTTTAACGACGCGTACCTTTCGATTCGGCTTCCAGATCTCGAATAATTGACACGACTTCCGGTCTCCGAGGTAGCGTTTTGCTACTTCCGGAATCAGATCGAAAACGTGACCATCCGATACGGACCTGAGTAGTTTGATGTACTCCGCGTGAGCCCACATGAGAGGCATAGCCGAGCCTGTAGGCCGACCACGAAACATATAAACGTCCGGGCGGTCTGGCTCATCCCATACTTGCTCGGGCAAGAGACCCGTCGCCGAGGCGAACTTTTCTATTGCTCGGATGAACGGCGTAACGTCTTTTCCCGTAGCGAGTTCAAAGTGCGCGCGTTCTCCGGTAAGAAGCGGCCACGCGCGGCCTTTGCCCCATCGGACGTAGGGACCTCCGTCTTCTCGCTGGCCGTAACCATCGTGATTGTACCGATGCCAGATCGGCCCGATCGGCGTGTCTACTTTCAGTACAGCGTCGATCACCTTCAACGAATCTTTGATCAATGGATCATCCGGTTTTCTAATCCCGTAACGAACGAGTTCAAGGAATCCGGCATCGACGATCTCCTTTGCCGGAAAGGAATTCTTCGTGCCGCCGGGAAGGTTGGCGATTTTCAGGGTTCCCGAGTTCGGATCTTCCGCCGGGTCCGGGTTGTTCACATCGTCTGGCAGAATTCGTATGTAATGGCGCCGAATGCCTGGGACCAAAGTCCCCTCCGTTGTAACGGTCCACGCTTCGACATGCGATTCCAGAAAATCGGCGTATTGCTCGAGAAACTCGGCGGCGGGCGTATCACGCCGCTGCCTGCAAAAATAGGCCGCGGCAATGAGCGCTGCGATATTGGAAGCGAGCGTGGATGGAGAGTAGCCGCTGGCTTCCTCCCACCGTTCCTGTTGGGTCACCGGCCCATGCCGAAGCAAATAAGCCGCAGCCTTTAAGACCAAGGGGTACGGGTCAAAATCTTCAAGGGCATTCTGTCGGCTGAGGCGCAGCGCCAACAATATGGGGAAAGCAACCTCGTCTAATTGGATTCCACGCCAGTAAGGATCACCATTGACCCAAAAGTTCTGCGCAAAGCCGCCATCTTCCTGTTGAGAAACCGCAAGATAAATGAGGGCCCGCAGCGGTGTGGCAGTCTCGCCGGCTGCGAGCAAGGCCGAGGCACTACTAACCATGTCCCTGACCCAAACCAGGTGATATCCGCCTTGGTCTTTGTCACCCCTCGCTTCTCCCCAAGGAATGGAGAGCGAGGCAATCAACGCGCCCGGATAGGACTTATCTTCATGAGCGAGCAGCAAACTAAAACTGCTGTGGTACAGGTTGCCGTTGTCGCCGGAAAACTTCGCTAGAGGACGCATGTGCGCGGCAGGCCGCTGCCATTGCTCCGTGTAACGTTTGTGATGCTCATCGAACGGAGTGCTCAGCGCCTGAAATAAGGTAGCGATGGCGTGGTGTTGGGTGTCTCCAAAAGCCAGTCCAAGAGTAAACTCGCGTTGACTGCTCAGATCCAGCTCTCCGATGAGCGCGATATTGCCATCTGTAGCGTGGTCAAACTCCCAGTCCATGTGGAAGTTGCTCGCCAGATCGGTCCAACCGTCGCTGCGACCCACGAAGCCGCACGAAGCGCGAGAAAAGGGCACGGTGGCCACCATTGCCAGCCATGTTCCCTCTTTCTGCGCCATGAGAATTTTCCGGCCATCCAGTTCGGCAATGTAACCGCTGTTCCCCCATCCCCCGACTTCCAGGTGAGGAGCGCAGAGTGCATACAGCTGAAGTTTCGAAAGAAACGATTCTTCGCCCGTCAACTTTGTGCGCTGCAGAACGCAGTTGAGATGGGGAGAGGTGATGATTTCCTTAACGATGGCGTAGCGGCCGGCTGGATCGGTATTCGTGCAGCGGTATCCCAGCGTGTGAGCGGATAATCGCTCGAGTTTGGATTCGAGGTTACGCTTCTCCTCGTGGAAGAAACTCTCGCCGTCGGTAATCAAGTATTGAAGGTCCCGGAGTTGCGGCCGGTCTACCGTTGGATGATAGACCTCGGTGATGGCGCCATTCCAAAGCGTAAACCAGATCCGGCTGGAATCTGCGTAGGCGGTTCCCACTCCGTCTTTATTGCCATGCGTCCATTTCGGGGCAATGCCAGGGTGTCCGAAAGCTGCGCCGATAGCTTTTGGCTTCAACGCGCGCTCGCTTCCGGAAGCCACCTTCTTAGACTCGTCAACCTGATGCTCGCCCCGCTTCGGCGAATGTTCGTCTTTGATCTTGGCTGCAACTGTGCTCGCGGTTTTCATTTTGCAGCCTCCGTTATTTTGGCTGTGGTGGACTTAGGGTCGCGCCAGCCACCATCGTCCGCAATCAAATGTTGAGACATGCTTGTGCTGGCTAACTGAGAGGATTCCGGCCTTCACTCTATGACCCAGATCGAAAACCCTTTGCCCCGGCGGACGAGCTCCTCCGCTGGGTCGCCTTGAATAAGTCTCCCTAGCCACGAGAGCGATTTTCTTGCAATGACCACGGTGTCGCATTTTCGCGCGCGTGCCAGTCGCAGAATTTGCTTGGCCGCCTGGGTTCCGTCCACCAGATAGCAATAATGAGCTTCGATTGCCCCGCCTGCGAGGCCGCCTCGGAGCAGAACCGCATTGGCGCGTGCCAATGTGCGCTGTTCGGTCATATTGTCGGAGGAAATCCATCGCGACTCATATGCGCGGAGGCGTCCTTTTTCTGCGCCCCTGAACTCAACCAGTTGGCGAGGCGGCGCCAGCAGACTGTGCGCCAAGCAAACTCGGAAATGCGATCGCCCGGCAGCCATCTGAGCCACGTACTGTAGCGCTTTTTTGGTCGCCGGCGATTCATCCACAACAACAAGCAGCTTGTTATTCTTCATTTAGTTGGCGGCGTTCGATTGGGACTAGACAGAAACCATTTTATTGTCGCCATTGCTGCCTTTGAGTTCTCCTTCCTTTTCCATGCGACGGTCCTGGCCAATTCCCATTGTCAACGCTGTCATCCCGGCAAGACCGCCTAGCTGCATGGTATCCACTGCGGAGCTGGGGACGATGACAATCGTAGAATTCTGTTTCAATCCATCGTAGAGCATGTTCATGGCCCTCAGATGTAGTGCGACAGGATCGTTGGCGTAGGTCTTGGCCGCTTCGCCGAATTTTTCTGCTATCTGCCGCTCGGAGTCTCCGAGAATCACGCGAGCCTGGCGTTCTCGCTCCGCCTGAGCCTGCATCGACATGGCATCTTCCAAGGCCGGCGGAATCAACACGTCCTTGACCTCTACGGAAATGACGTTGATGCCCCATGGTTCGGTGCGCTCATCAATGATTGTCCGTAGCGCGCTGCTGATCTTGTCTCGGCCTTCGAGCATGTCGCAAAGCATGGTCTTGCCGATGACATCACGCAAGGCGGTTTGGGAGGCCCAACCGATCGCACTTTGGTAGTCCGCCACATCCAGTGCCGCCTTCTTTGGGTCCACAATCTTCCAAAACAACACAGCGTCCACATCCACGGGGACTGTGTCTTTCGTCAGTGTTTTTTCCGCCTTAAAAGAACTCGTGAGGACCCGGATGTCGAGCCAATAAGGAATGGTGTCGATGAGCGGAATAATCAAGAAAAGTCCGGGCCCCTGAAGGGAGCGGAACTTGCCTAGCCGCAGGACAACCGCCTTGCTCCATTGATCCGCGACCTGAATTGCGGAAGAGACGACGAAGGCAAGGACTACGGCGCCAGCCAGAATCCAATAGGCTACGGAGTCCGTCGCCTCTCGGTGTGCTGCGTACGCCAATGCGGCCCCGATGCCAAGAATTACAACGAATATCAACGCTGGGAACGAGCTATTTTTTTTCATTTCGATTACCTCTTCTTAATTGCGTGAGTCTGGTATTTAGCCAGTATTTCCATTTTCCGTTTTCTTCCGATTCTCTGGGCCAGTTCACTCTTATGAGGCCCGGGTTTATCGACGCTATCCTCGCGACGAGGCTGCGTTCGCGCGGACGATTGGTTCGCGAGCAATAGGGACGACCGGCGGGCTGCCCGCGGTTTCGCTCGGTCCGGTTTCATGGACAGAAGTATCACCGTCTGCGGGCGACTCGAGCTTCGTCTCGACGCGGACGCTTTTTGCAGGAGCCGCTTTTGGCATCGTTACTTCAAGCCCGGCGTCGCTGAAAGTTGCCTTAGCCTTCGAAAGATCGACCTCAGCGGGCAGCTCGATAACGCGATACATGAGGTGCGCGTGCCCGGGCAAATGGCTGTGTTTCCCGGAGCGGTGGTCTTCGTGTGCTTCGGCCCTTCCACTGATGCTCAGCCGGCGAGGCTCGAGGCTCACCTTGATCTCTTGCCTGTTGAAACCGGGAATTTCGGCGCGGACGGTAAGCTGTTCGCCGGATTCTGAGATGTGGAACTTCGCCGGCGTGAGGAGTTCGGATTCTGCTAGAAACCAATCCTCGCGGTCGTTTCCGTGCGCGCATCCACGGCCCTCAAAGATCTCGAAGGCACGTCGAGCAATCAGATTGGATACGTCTTGTGTATGTTCGAAAAGTTCGTGAACGGATACGAGATTCAAATCAGTGCTGATGGATGGATGCGACGAATGATGCGACATTGGCCTCTTCTTTCTGTGTAAGAACTACTTGTTTCCGCGCTCCGAAGAGCGACCGAGTTAATTGACCGGCGACGTGGCAGTGAGACACTCGGCCATCTCCTCGAGCACTCTCGCAAACTCCGCCGGCCGGAGAGCTGGCAATCCGAGGCATTCTTTTCCTGCATCAATGGCGGGCAGCCAAAAGCAGCTATTTTCGACGGGCAAGCAGAGGAACGCCGTAACCGGCTGGCCAGCCACAGCCATTAGTAGGCCGAAGCCACTTCCATCGGACAGATGCGTATTGACGAGCAACAGATCAACGGAGCGGGAGCTCAACAGATCGAAGGCAGCTTGGATATCGGCGGCAACATGGCATCGGAATCCCCATCCATGCAGCCGGTCCGTCAAGGCATTGGACCAGTGAAAACTCTCTCCGACCAAAAGCACATCCCTCCCGGAGAGTGTCATTTGGCTCCTCCCAGGCACTCACACTTCGTTGGTGGTTGCTCGGATGCAAACCAGCGGATGGTGTTCAACGGGTTTCACCGTGGAGTCTCCGCTATGGGCTGATGGAACCGTTCCGGTTGACCCAGCCGCCTCTAAAGAAGCGGTGGCGCACCATGTCCTGGGCAAGCAGAAAAGTTAAGACTGCCAAGACGACTAACAGCAATCCGCCTATTCCGAACCGGGGTGGCCTTCGGTCTGCGGGACCCGGCGTATTCGAATCAGTCGTCATCACAGCCGAGTCTCCGCCACCGAAGAGAGCCAATCAGTTCCTGCTATTCAATCGCGACTTGAGAACGGCCGGGTAAGTCGCGGGCAATTTAGAAACCCGGCCGTCGGAAGTTCAGGATCCTGCTTTGGCTTCCTGCACGTATTCGTGAAGCTCTTGCAACAAGGGTCGAGCCGATTCAGGAACCGGAACCTTGCCGCTGAGGATTTCATGGCGGTCGACGTCGTCGCCATACATCGCTTTGTCTCCACTCTTATCGGCTTGCACCACGGCGCCGTCCAGGCTGACCCCGGCGAAAACGCCCTTGGTACGCGAGTAAGACAGAATCTCCGCAGTCAGCTTAAGGTCAGTACCCGCTGCCGCATTCCGGCCCACCGGACCGGCTGCTACAGAGGCGTCGGCTCCCAGTTTGAATTTGTCGCTGAGAAGGCTATGCAACGCGTGATCGTTCATAAAGAGCATCACCAAGTCGGTGGAAGAGCCGCCGATCTGATAACCCACGCTCCCGCCGTCGATGGCCACAAACATTGGGGCACTCCAACCGTGCCCGGTGCGACAGGTTGCTAGTCCCCGGCCGTAGCTGCCACCGAAAATGAACGCGAACTTCACGTCCCCCGGAATGATGGCGATGCATTTCGCCGATTCCAGCAGATCGTGGGGAATGCCCTGGTCCGGAGTGTTCATGATCTCCTGGAAGACTTGGGCAGCTTTGTGAGAGCGGTTGACATCATCCTCGCGGTCCGAGGCGACAGCAGTAAGCGTTGCAAACAGAGCTAGCGTTGTAACGATCAGGATACGTTTCAACATTATTTTAATCTCCTTTTTCAAATTCGAATTCACTAATGGAATCGGACTGTCAATGATTCCGGGCCGGATTCGTCAGGTTCAAAATCATCCATAGAATCGCAGGCGAACTGGGCTTTGGTTCTTAACCTACGACTCGTTCACCACTTGCCGAGCACACTTCCAACTAGGACGTTTTGCCTTTGCAGCCCGCGTGTCCGCACGAACAATCGATGTCCGGCGTCTTTTCCATAGCCTCGCATTGCGTGCTGCAGTATTTGCCGGACGTTGTTGTGCAGGAACACACGGGGTGCGCGCATTTCTCGCCTTTCGCGGTAGCCATTTCTTTACCTCCTAGTTTCGGGTCAGTAGCGATCTGAAACAGCATCCTAAAACAGCGAACAAAACGGTATCTGTCCAATAAGGTACACATTTCAATTTTTGATCGCAGCCGAAAGGAGAAAACCGGAATTCAAACTGCGCGCTCAGAAGCGAGTGTCTTGGGACTCTCAACATAAACTGTCTGAAATGGAACAGTTTCCTTGCTCGTGCGGTGCGATAGTTTTGTTTTGAAATTTGGTTTGATGCCCTGATACCAAGCACGCTAGCTGCGGCCCGTTTAGCATCCGATCGAGTTGAATAGGCGGGGGATCTCTCGAGCCTTGCCACAACTTTTCCCACGCACGATTCTGGACACCTAAGGGTCGCTGATGTCGTCGGGCCGAATGCACCGGACAGGAAAGTTAAGAGGCGACGAATGAAAAACAATCCTTTGAAACAAGTGGAAAAGCTCGGCCAGTCCATCTGGCTGGATTACATCCGACGCGATCTAATCGCCAGTGGTGGGCTCCGGCGTCTGATCGACGAGGATGGACTTCGGGGCATGACTTCGAATCCATCTATCTTTGAAAAGGCGATCGTAGAGAGCCACGACTATGACGAGGACATTCGAGCCATGGTTCGTGAGGGAAAAAACACCGAAACAATCTATGAAACCCTCAGTCAGCGCGACGTGCAGAGCGCCGCGGACCAGTTTCGGCCGCTCTACGACAGGACCGACGGCAAAGATGGATATGTCAGCCTGGAGGTCAATCCCCATCTGGCGCATGACACCAATGGAACGATCAAGGAAGCCCGCCGGTTGTGGGCTGCGCTAGACCGACCCAATGTCCTCATCAAAGTCCCCGGCACGCCGGAGGGATTGCCCGCTATCCAGCAACTTATCAGCGAAGGAATCAGTGTCAACGTGACGCTGCTCTTCGGGTTGCCTCGTTATCGGCAAGTGGCGGAGGCTTACCTCGCCGGCATCGAATCGCGGGTGGCTCAAGGGAAGCCCGTGAAACACATTGCCTCGGTGGCCAGCTTCTTTGTGAGTCGTATCGATGTGCTGGTGGATCCGCTGCTAGAAAAGCCGACAGCGCAAGGTGGTCAGGAGGCATATCTCGACAAAAGGGTGCACGGCCAAGTTGCCGTCGCCAGCGCGAAGATTGCCTACCAGATCTTCAAGGAGATTTTCGGCGGCGACCGGTTTAGGAAGTTAGCCGCTGAGGGTGCGCGTGTCCAACGGGTCCTTTGGGCCAGCACCAGCACCAAGAACCCGAACTACAGCGACGTGAAGTACATCGAAGCCCTTATCGGACCGGACACAGTCAACACAGTTCCGCTCGAAACTCTCAACGCCTATCGCGATCACGGTGAGCCGAAAGCACGGCTCGAACAAGATGTCGAGCAAGCCCGCTGGGTGCTAGCGGAACTACCGAATGTGGGCATCAAGATTAACGACGTGACGCAGAAGCTTGAGGACGAAGGAGTCGAGAAATTCAACCAGCCGTTCGACAAGCTAATGCAGACCATAGCGCAACGGTCATCACCGCATTTGGCGAAAGCGTCATGAAAGTAAGCCTTATGCGGAGCCGGCCGCAGCAGGGTTTCCGGTGGCATCTGGCGGTCGACGCGTCTCGTTTGGCGCCGCAAGACTTGGGTTCGGTGTGAGGTCGCGCATTCTGACGATCAATGGAGGCTCGTCGAGCATCAAGTTCGCGTTGTTCGAGGCTGGCGATTCGCTACGTCGAGTTCTGGGCGGCGTGATTGAGCGGATTGGACTGCCGGAGGCCGTCTTTCGTGTGAAAGGATCGAACCGGGCAGAGGGCTTTTCACGGCGAGTGAAGGCGCCGGATCGCGCAGCGGCGGTGGCCGCTTTGGTGGATTGGATTGAGGAACGCAGCAAGCGTGATGCATTGACTGCGGTAGGTCACCGAATCGTGAATGGCGGCCCAAAATATTACAAGCCGCAGCGAATCACCCCGGAAATGGTTGAGGAACTGCACCAGCTGAGTCCGTTTGATCCTGAACATCTGCCGGAGGAGATCCTGTTGATCCAGGCGTTTCATCGCCGGTTTCCTGACCTGCCCCAGGTGGCGTGTTTCGACACGGCCTTTCACCATGACATGCCGCGCGTGGCGCAGATGTTGCCTATCTCTCGCCGGTTCGAGGCGCAGGGTGTGCGGCGGTACGGGTTCCATGGGCTGTCGTATGCCTTTCTGATGGAAGAACTCGCGCGCCTCGGCGACCCGGCGGCAACGGCTGGCCGCGTTGTCCTAGCCCACCTCGGAAACGGCGCGAGTCTGGCTGCAGTGCGTGACGGCAAGTCCGTAGACACAAGCATGAGTTTCACGCCGACAGCCGGAGTGCCGATGAGCACACGCTCAGGCGATCTCGATCCGGGACTGGTCCTGTATCTGGCGCGCACTGAAAAAATGAGCGCGAAGCAGTTCAACGAGATGGTCACTTCCCACTCCGGCCTGCTCGGAATATCCGAGACCAGTTCAGACATGCGCGAATTACTCGACCGGGAAAGTCAGGACGTGCGTGCGGCGGAAGCAGTCTCATTGTTCTGCTACCAGGTAAAGAAATGGATCGGCGCGTTCGCGGCGGCGCTCGGCGGTGTGGACACACTTGTGTTTGCAGGTGGCATAGGAGAGAAGGCGCCCACAGTCCGTGCCCGCATATGTGATGGTCTGGGATTTCTGGGAATCGAACTCGAAGAAAAGCAAAACGCCGCGAATGAGGGCGTGATTTCGTCGGCGGCCAGCCGGGTTGCTGTCCGCGTCATTCACACGGACGAAGAACACATGATTGCCAAGACGGTTTGCTGCGTTCTCGGCCTTGGCTCAAAAAAAGGAGAATTGAATCATGAACACACAAACTCTTACGCTGACTGATTCCGCAACTCTTTCACCGGAACAGCTCCACAAGATGAATGCCTACTGGCGCGCCGCCAACTATCTATCGGTCGGGCAGATTTATCTCTACGACAATCCACTCCTGAAGGAGCCGCTGAAACTGTCGCATGTGAAGCCGCTGGTGGTTGGACACTGGGGAACGACGCCGGGCCAGAACTTCATCTACGTGCACCTGAACCGGGTCATCAAGAAGTATGACCTGGATATGTTCTACATCGCTGGTCCCGGACACGGCGGCCCGGCGATTGTGGGCAACGTATATCTCGAAGGCACCTGGACGGACGTCTACCCGAATGTCACTCAGGACGAAGCCGGAATGAAGAAGCTGTTCAAGCAATTTTCGTTTCCCGGCGGAATTTCCAGCCACGTTGCGCCGACGACGCCGGGGTCGATTCACGAAGGTGGCGAGCTGGGATATTCGCTTAGCCATGCGTTTGGAGCGGCGTTCGACAATCCCGATCTCATCGTCGCCTGCATCATCGGCGATGGTGAAGCGGAAACGGCTTCCTTGGCAACCTCATGGCAGTCCAACAAGTTTCTCGACCCGATTACCGACGGAGCCGTGCTGCCAATACTGCACCTGAATGGCTACAAGATCAGCAATCCAACAGTCCTGGCCCGCATCGAGCCGGAGGAATTGGAGCAATTTTTGCGAGGTTGCGGTTGGACACCCTACTTTGTCGAAGGCGATGAGCCGGAAAAGATGCACGAACTCATGGCCACTACGATGGAAAAGGTCATCGAGGACATTCGGCAAATCCAGAACAATGCGCGGAACAATCACGACACCGCTCGGCCACGCTGGCCAATGATCGTCCTCAAATCGCCCAAAGGCTGGACTGGACCGAAGGTAGTTGATGGACTGCAAATCGAGGGGACTTTTCGGGCGCACCAAGTGCCGCTGCTGGTGGATTCCGACCATCCCGATCATGTGAAACAGCTTGAAAGCTGGATGAAAAGTTACAAGGCCGAGGAGCTGTTTGATGAGAACGGGCGACTTATCCCCGAATTGCAGGAGTTGGCGCCGAAAGGCGACCGACGCATGGGCGCCAATCCCCACGCCAACGGCGGAATTCTGCTGCGCGACCTGCGCATGCCGGACTTCCACGTTCACGCGGTGAATGTGCCTTCGCCGGGCGCGGTCAACGGCCAAGATACGCAGGTGCTGGGCAATTTCCTGCGCGATGTATCCAAGCTAAATCAGGATCAGCGTAATTTCCGAGTCTTCGGCCCTGATGAAACCTTATCGAATCTCTTGGGCGCGGTCTTTGAGGTCACCAACCGTCAGTGGGACGCCCGGGAAGTAAAAAATGACGAATTCCTCGCACCCGCAGGACGCGTGCTGGACTCGATGCTCAGCGAAAACCAGTGCGAGGGCTGGCTCGAAGGATATCTCCTGACGGGACGGCACGGGCTGTTTAATAGTTATGAGGCCTTCATTCGCATCATCGACTCGATGTTCAGCCAGCACGCGAAGTGGCTGAAGGTATGCCTGGAACTGCCCTGGCGCCGGAAGATTTCGTCGCTGAACTATCTGCTGGCATCGCACGTCTGGCAGCAAGATCACAACGGCTTCACGCACCAGGATCCCGGCTTCCTCGACCACGTCATCAACAAGAAGGCCGATATCGTGCGCGTTTACCTTCCGCCCGACGCTAACTGCCTATTGTCGGTTTTTGATCACTGCCTGCGCAGCCGGAACTACGTCAACGTAGTGGTCGCAGGCAAGCACGCCCTGCCGCAATGGCTGACCATGGACGCCGCGGTCGTCCATTGCACGGAAGGAATTGGCATCTGGCAATGGGCCAGCAACGACCAAGGCTCTGAGCCGGATGTAGTAATGGCCTGCTGCGGTGACACGCCCACGCTGGAGATTTTGGCTGCCGTTTCCATCCTTCGCCAGCATTTGCCCGAACTGAAAATCCGAGTGATCAATGTTGTCGATCTAATGAAGCTACAGTCTTCGAGCGAGCACCCGCATGGATTGACCGAAACGGACTACGATTCGCTTTTCACCCGAGATAAACACATCATCTTCGGCTTTCATGGATATCCATGGCTGGTCCACCGGCTGACCTACCGCCGCGCCAACCGCAACCTCCACGTCCGCGGCTACAAGGAAGAAGGCACCATCACGACCGCTTTTGACATGAGGGTGCAGAACGACTTGGACAGGTTCCACCTTGTCCAAGACGTGGTTGATCGGCTACCGCACCTGGGCGCTAAGGGGGCGTACTTGAAGCAGATGGTGCGAGACAAACTCATCGAACACAAGCACTACATCGACAAGCACGGTGAAGACATGCCGGAAATCCGGAACTGGAAGTGGAGCACCCACAAATGAATACGCCCGCATCTACGGACGCCGCGAAATCGACGGCCGACGAGCCAAAAGCTTCCGCATCGAAGCCGGGGCCAAACGCAAAGCCTTCGGAATCGAAACCAGTGTCGAAGCCCAATGCGAAGCCTGACCCGAAAAACGATCTGAAAACTCTTCCCATGCCGGAAGTGGAGAAGAAATTGGCGTCGTCGCCGAAAGGCTTGAGCCAAGCCGAAGCACAGATACGGCTGGCGCAATACGGACCGAATGAAATCGCGGAAAAGAAAACCAACCTATTTCTGAAGTTCCTCAGCTATTTCTGGGGCCCCATCCCGTGGATGATTGAAGCGGCCATCATTCTGTCGGGGGTTGTCCGGCACTGGCTGGATTTCTTCATCATTCTCTTTCTGCTTTTCTCCAATGCCGTGGTCGCATTCTGGGAGGAACATCAGGCGGGCAACGAAATTGCGGCGTTGAAGGCCAAGCTGGCGACCACGGCCAAAGCGCTGCGAGAGGGAAGGTGGGTCGAACCGAAAGTAGCTGAACTGGTTCCCGGCGATGTGATCCGTCTGAAACTGGGCGACATCGTGCCGGCGGATGCGCGTTTGCTGGCGGGCGATCCAGTGCAAGTGGATCAGTCCGCGTTGACCGGCGAATCCTTGCCCGTCACCGCCAAACCTGGCGCCGCGGTGTTTTCGGGTTCGATTATCAAGCGGGGCGAAACCGACGCGATGGTGTATGCCACCGGCACGAACACCTACTTCGGCAAAACCGCGCAGTTGGTGCAGGAGGCGACGACCGTCAGTCATTTCGAGCGTGCGGTGCTGAAGATTGGCGATTACCTGATCATCCTCGCAGTAGGCCTGGTGGCGGTGATTGTTACCGTGGCGATCTTCCGCCACGATCCATTCCTCAGCACGTTGGAGTTCGCCTTGGTGCTTCTGGTCGCCGCGATCCCCGTGGCGATGCCCACGGTCCTGTCAGTGACGATGGCAGTCGGAGCGCGTTTGCTGGCAAAAAAACAGGCGATTGTGACCAAACTTTCGGCGATCGAGGAACTGGCTGGCGTGGATGTGCTGTGTTCGGACAAGACTGGCACCCTGACTCAGAACAAGCTCACATTGGGCGATCCATTCACTGTGAACGCTGTCCCTGCCGACAAGGTCATTCTCCGGGCGGCACTGGCTTCGCGCGCCGAAGATAAGGACACCGTTGATTTGGCCGTGATCGGCGGCGTGAAGGACGATAAGGCGTTGAAGAGCTATCAGGTGCTCCATTTCGTGCCGTTCGACCCGGTACATAAGCGCACGGAAGCCACGGTAAAAGGCGCGGATGGAAAACAGTTTTTTGTGGCTAAGGGCGCGCCGCAGGTGATTCTCGGGATGTCGACCAATGCTGGTGAGGTAAAACCTGCCGTCGAGAAAGCCGTCAACGAGTTTGCGGGACGCGGATTCCGTTCCTTGGGCGTGGCCAGGGCGGATCAGGAAAATAACTGGCAGTTTGTGGGCGTGTTGCCCATGTTCGATCCGCCACGCGAGCAGGCCAAAGCAACGATCACGAGCGCGGAGAACATGGGCGTGAAAGTCAAAATGGTCACCGGCGACCAATTGGCCATTGCCCAGGAAACGGCGCGTCAACTTGGGATGGGCACGAACATCCTCGACGCCACCGTGTTGCGCGATTCGAAGAACATACAGTCGCCGCAATTGGCAGAGTCTATCGAAAAGGCGGACGGCTTCGCTCAAGTATTCCCCGAAGACAAATACAACATTGTCGACGTCCTGCAGAAGCACGGCCATATTGTCGGTATGACCGGCGATGGGGTGAACGACGCACCCGCGCTGAAAAAAGCAGACTGTGGCATCGCGGTTTCCGGCGCGCAAGATGCGGCCCGCGCTGCAGCGTCCATCGTGCTGCTGGCGCCCGGCCTGTCCGTAATCATCGATGCGATCAAAGAGAGCCGCCGCATCTTCCAGCGGATGAATAGTTACGCCATTTACCGCATCGCCGAAACGCTGCGAGTGCTTTTCTTCATGACGCTGGCGATCCTGGTATTTAACTTCTACCCCGTCACCGCTGTAATGATCGTGATGATCGCCGTGCTCAACGACGGAGCCATCCTTTCCATCGCCTATGACAATGTTCATTACTCTGACAAACCCGAGGCGTGGAACATGCGTCTCGTGCTGGGAATCTCGACCGTGCTGGGCGTCATCGGGGTCGCAGCCGCGTTCGGCCTCTTTTATCTGGGCGAACGCGTATTTCATTTCGACCACGCGCACGTGCAAACCCTGATGTATCTGAAGCTATCCGTTGCGGGGCATTTGACGATTTTCTTGACGCGCACGCGCGGCCCGTTCTGGTCCATTCGCCCTGCGAAGATTTTATGGATCGCAGTGCTCGGCACGCAGACGATCGCGACACTGATTGCGGTCTATGGTTTGTTTATGACACCACTCGGCTGGCGCTGGGCGGGTTTCGTTTGGGGCTATGCGATAATCTGCGCCCTTGCGACTGACCGCGTGAAATTGCTCGCCTATAAGATTCTCGATCCCATTAAGGCCGAGTCCAAACTGCAAGCCAAATCCCTGGCGAAGCCCGAGGCCACGACCGCGCCGAAGCCGGAAGCCAAAGTTGAACCAAAGCCTGAAAGTAAAGCCGAGCCATCAGCCGATTTGACGCCGCAGATTGCCAAGCGAGCCTATGAACTCTACCAGGAGCGAGCCCACTCCGGCGGTGCAGCAGTTCAGGATTGGGAGAACGCGGAGCGGGAAATTCGAAAAAAAGAGGAAGCCAAGACCGAACCAAAACCTGCAGCCAAAGCCGAGACGAAACCGGAAGCCAAGGCAGAGCCGAAGGCTGAAGCAATAGCTGAATCAAAACCCGAAGCTAAAGTCGAGTCAAAGCCCGAGGATAAGCCCGACTCAAAGCCTGGAGCCAAAGCTGAGACGAAACCGGAAGCCAAGGCAGAGCCCAAGGCTGAAGCGATAACTGATCCTAAACCGGAGGCCAAAACCGAGCCGCCGGCCGATTTGAATCTGCACATCGTCAAGCGAGTCCATGAACTCTACGAGGAGCTGGGGCGCGAAGACGTGCGAGAAGTTGAGGAATGGGAGAAAACCGAGCGGGAGACTCGGGGAAAAAAACCCCACAAGTAGCGGCCCGAAAGCTACACGTTGGACATGACCGAAGGGACGAAAATGAAAATCAATTCAAAGGATTTCCGCGTCGGGCCCGGAGAGAAGGTCAAGCTCAAAGAGTGGCCGACGCTGATAAAGCCGTTTTGCAAGTCGAAGAAGCGGTACGAGAAACTCCTGGAAAAACACGCAGAAGAGTTGAGCTCGCTGCAACAACTTCACTACGCATCCGCCCACTTTGCGTTGCTGCTGATTTTTCAGGCGACGGACGCTGCCGGCAAGGACGGCTCGATCCGGCACGTCATGTCCGGTGTAAACCCGGAAGGCTGCGAGGTTTTCAGCTTCAAACAGCCGAGTGCTGAAGAGCTGAAACATGATTTTCTGTGGCGCACCACGTGCCGCCTCCCGGAACGCGGACGGATTGGCATTTTCAATCGCTCTTACTATGAAGAGGTGCTGGTCGTTCGCGTACATCCCGAGATTCTTCGCACCCAGGAACTTCCGGAAGACTTGCGCGACAAGAAGAGTATTTGGAAGGACCGGTATCTTTCCATCGTGGACTTGGAGGAGCATCTCTTCCGTAACGGCACTCACATCGTCAAAATCTTCCTGCACCTGTCGAAAAACGAGCAACGCAAGCGCTTCCTTGCCCGCATTGACGAGCCGGACAAGAATTGGAAATTTAGCCTCGCGGATATTCACGAGAGAAAATACTGGAAGGATTACACGAAAGCTTATGAGGAGTGCCTGCACGCCACAAGCACCCATCACGCGCCTTGGTACGTCGTCCCCGCCGACGATAAGGACAACGCTCGCCTGATCGTTTCCCGAATTGTTATCGACGCTCTCGATGACCTGAAAATGGCCTATCCCAAGGCCACCGCGAAACGTCGGCGGGAATTGAAATCTATCGGCAAGCTGTTGGCGAAGTAAGGTCCGAATCATGGCTTCTTGTGTGACACGCGCTACTGAGACGAAAACCAAAGGCCCATGCCAGATCGATAAGCCAATGCCGGAGCCGCATCGCACACGGATACGAATGGATCCGAGGGGTCAAGCAATCGCGGTGTTGCTGCCGACGGCGGCACAACGGACGCGGCTCTTGCTCCTTCACCTCGGCGGCCTGGGTCTGATTCCGCTCGGGCTGTTGGATAACTCCGTCATTCCGCTTCCGGGCACCATGGATGTGGCGACGATTGTCTTGTGCGGGCGCCAAGAGCAGCTTTGGATTTACTACGCCTTGATGGCGACGGCGGGTTCGGTGATTGGGGGTTTTGTCACCTATCGGCTCGCTCGCAAGGGAGGAAAAGAGGCGCTTGAACGCAGGTTCTCGCACCAGAACGTGGACAAAGTATGCAAGATCTTTGGGCGATGGGGATTCAGCGCCATTGCGGTCCCCGCCTTGCTGGCGCCGCCGCTACCCATGGTTCCATTTCTGTTTGCTGCGGGCGCCATGCAATACCCATTGGGACAATTTCTGGTTGCGGTCACGCTCGGCCGGGCCTCCAGATACACGATCCTGGCTTACTTGGCTGCACGTTATGCACGACAAATAATCGCGTTCATCGCCGAACACGGACACCCCGTCCTTTTGACCTTCATCGTGGTGCTGATCGCTATTGTCGGTGTGGTTTTCTACTTCTGGGGACCCCGTAAGAAGAAGCACCTGACGTGGAATGAAGATGGAAAAGGCGGGTCCGTATGGGATCGCTAGCTGGATTCGTAGGACAGTGCCTCCGCTTAGCCTTGTTGGGAACGTTGTCAGTCGGGGGGCCTTCGCCCCACCCCCGTGAATTGATGGCCACGCAAACGGTGGCTGCAGTGGCGCTTGATTCATCCGCCGGGAAGCAAAACAGCACGGTCGGACTTTTTTCGAGGATGACCGTTCGTCACCATTGGCAGGAAACTCATCTCGATCGGCTCTCGGAAACTCGCACCTATAAGGTACAGAACGAAAAAGACAAAATTGTCGCTGAACAAGTTGTGCTCATGGAATACATCGCGCCAGATACGGATACTTTCACGAACTCCTCCGAAAAAGGCTCGGGATACGTACTCCATCATGTCTTTCGTCAGCTTATGGAGAATGAAAAGAAGAGGGTCGGAGCCGATAAGGACCCGGACAGCTTGATCACTCCGGAAAACTATACCTTTGAAATAGTTGGGACGGAAAGAATCGACAGCTCGAACTGCTCCGTCGTTCATGCCGTTCCGAAGCGCAAGCAAACGGATCTCTTCGAAGGGCAAATCTGGATCGATAACGAAGATTTCGCGATCGTGAAAATCAGGGGCCATCTGGCCAAGAGCCCGTCGTTTTGGATCAAGCGGGTGGATTTCTCGCGGAACTACCGGAAGATCGACGGATTCTGGCTGCTCTCGAAAGAAGAAGCGGTTTCAGCCGTCAGGGTATTCGGCAAGGAGACGCTGACCATCGATTACAAAAACTACACCGTAAATGGATCAGGAGCACTTCAGTCTCCTCTTTCTCACAAACATGACGCACGAACTGATCGACTGTGACTTCATCTGACGTCTGCAAGATGCAGCCGTCGCGGTTTTTGTAGCGAAAGGAGAATCACATGGAACTGGGAATGATCGGATTGGGACGGATGGGAACCAACATGGTGAAACGTCTAATGCGGGCCGGCCACCGTTGCGTGGTTTATGACCTCCATGCGGAAGTCGTTCAGGCGCTCGCTAAAGAAGGGGCGACCGGGACGACATCGCTCGAAGATTTCGCGAAAAAGCTGAAATCGCCCCGCGCCATCTGGATGATGGTGCCGGCCGCAGTGGTCGATCCGACGCTGAAGACCCTTGTCCCATTTCTCGAAAGTGACGACGTGGTCATCGACGGTGGAAATTCCTACTACCACGATGACATTCGCCGCGCCGCCGAACTGAAACCGAAGGGCATCCACTACGTGGATGCCGGAACGAGCGGCGGGGTCTGGGGCTCAGAGCGAGGCTACTGCCTGATGATTGGCGGTGATGAAACTATCGTCCGGCGCATCGACCCCATTTTCGCCGCTCTGGCTCCGAATATCGACGAGGCGCCGCGCACGCCCGGCCGGGAAAAGTTAGGTGGCACCGCTGAACACGGCTATTTGCACTGCGGTCCGAGCGGCGCGGGCCACTTCGTCAAGATGGTCCACAACGGAATCGAGTACGGCATGATGGCTTCTTACGCGGAAGGCTTGAATATACTCCGCCACGCGAATGTAGGTAAGCAGAAGAGCACTGTCGATGCCGAAACCACACCGCTGCGCGATCCCGAGCACTACGCATACGACCTGAATCTCGCCGACATTGCCGAGGTCTGGCGTCGCGGCAGCGTGATCTCGTCGTGGCTTTTGGACTTGGCCGCTAGCGCGCTTCTCCAAAGCCCAGACCTCGCGAAGTTTGCTGGCCGAGTATCGGACTCGGGAGAGGGACGTTGGACGATCAAAGCGGCCATCGACGAATCCGTTCCAGCTCCCGTGCTGAGTGCCGCGCTGTACGAACGCTTCAGCTCGCGCGGGGAGGACGACTTCGCCGACAAGATGTTATCGGCTCTTCGTTATCAGTTCGGCGGCCACGAGGAAAAAGCCGCCACCAAGAAGACGAGCGCCTGATGACTATCTCCCGTTCGGATGCGTTGGTGGTCTTCGGAGTGACAGGCGATCTTGCCCACAAGATGATCTTTCCCGCACTCTACGCGATGACGAAACGAGGTGTCCTTAAAGTTCCCGTAATCGGCGTGGCCTTTCCGAAGTGGAGCCTGGACCGTCTGCGTAAACGCGTGACGGACAGCATAAAGCGATCAGGTGGGATCGATGACAAACGCGCCTTCCGCCATCTTCTGTCCCTTTTCAGCTACGTGAGTGGGGATTATGAGGACCCGGCCACGTTCGCCGCGTTAAAAAAAGCGTTAGGCAAGGCTCGCCGCCCAGCGCACTACCTGGCCATTCCGCCCTCGCTTTTCGAAACCGTGATCAAAGGCCTTGGCGCCGCGAAATTGGCTGAGCACGCGCGCGTCATCGTCGAAAAACCGTTCGGACGCGACTTGGCCTCCGCCCGAGAGCTCAATCGCGTGGCGCGCTCAGTGTTCCCGGAAGACTCGATCTTTCGCATTGACCACTTCCTCGGCAAGGAAGCGATCATGAATATCCTCTATTTCCGCTTCGCGAATTCGTTCCTGGAGCCGATCTGGAATCGCAACTACGTGGCCAGCGTCCAGATAACGCTGGCCGAGAAATTTGGCATTAAGGGCCGTGGCGCGTTTTACGAAACCGCCGGCTGTCTGCGCGACGTGGTCGAAAACCACCTCTTCCAGATCGTTGCGCTGCTTGCGATGGAGCCGCCCGCCGATAGGGACTTCGGAGCTGTCCATACCGAGAAAGCCAAGGTTCTTGAAGCGATGCGTCCCCTGAAATCGAATAATTTGGTGCGCGGCCAGTACGCTGGCTATCGGAAGGAGCCACACGTAGCAAAGAACTCCGACGTCGAGACTTTCTGCGCCTTGCGTCTCTTCATTGACTCGTGGCGCTGGGCGGGAGTGCCTTGGTACTTGCGGTCTGGCAAATACCTGCCTGAAAACGCGACTGAGGTACTGGTGGAGTTGAAACCGCCGCCACAAAAACTCTTCGCGGACTCAACACCGACGACTGGCCCTGGCAATTATCTGCGATTCCAGATTTCCCCAAAATCCGCCATTGCCCTCGCCGCTCGCGTTAAGCGCGACGGGAAGGAGTTCGTTGGAGAACAACGGGAACTCTATTTGGTCGACGAACAGCCGGGCGAGGAATCGCCGTACGAGCGCCTGCTAGGCGACGCGATGATGGGCGATGGAGCGCTCTTCACTCGTGAGGACGCGATTGAAGCAGCATGGACCGTGGTCGATCCAGTCCTCAAAAAACATCACCGTGCTCATCCGTACAAGCGCCACAGTTGGGGACCGAAAGAAGCTGATGCGCTCATCGCCGCAGACGGCGTTTGGCACAACCCTGGAGCCTAAGAGACGCGAGAATTGTCCGATGTATTGCCGGCGAAATAGAGGCAGTCGTGAACGAGCGGATCATGTCACATGAAATGTTGAGATCGGCGCAGTAAGGGTGGCCACGCAAACGGAGCCGCTGAGACCTTAGACACCGAACACCTCCATGTCGTCTGCGAGAACGTCCATTATGGCCTTGCGGGTTATCAGCCCCTGCACACTACTGGCCGACAAATTCCCCTCCTGCGAAACGACCAGCGCGAAGGCGGAGCCTGAAGAGCGCATCGCAGCAACAGCCTTCCACACGGAGTCGTCCGGCGACACTAATACATAATCGTGCTGGGCGGCATCTCCGATCACCGCGGTCGGATTGGCGTCGCCGAGGGCGGTCAGACTCTCTGCAGTGACCACTCCCCCCAGGGCGCCTTTCGCGTCTGTGACGACGAAGGCCTCGTCACCGTTGGACGGGAGATCTTGTAAACGTGTTGCGGCCGGAAGGATCTTCGCTTGCGAATTCATGATGCTCGCGGCGCGACGCGTGAGTTGAAGATCGGCCCGAAGTGACTCAGGTACCGGATCTCCCCGCAGAGCCAGCTTGCGCGTGTAGATGCTGTCTCTGATCACGCTCTTCCGTACGGCGTAGCTGATCGCAACCGTCAAGGTCAAAGGAATGATAATCGTGTAGTCGAGCGTCATCTCGAAAATCATCACAATCGCAGCCATGGCTGCCCCGGTCGCACCGCCTACAACTCCGCCCATTCCCACTATGGCAAACGCGGGTGCGGCGATGTCGAGCGCGGGGAAAAGATGGTGAAGGACGATGGCATACGCCCCTCCGGCCGTCGCGCCCAAAAACAGCGCGGGGGAAAATACGCCGCCCGACGCCCCGGAGCCGAGAGTGAGAGAGGTGGCGAGGAGCTTCGCTGCAAACAGGAGAATGAGAAAGTAGATCGGGAACCGCACGCTCGTGAGCACGTCCTGAATCGTGGCGTAACCGACACCTTCCACATAGTAGTGGCCAAAGCGGAACATGAAGAAATACATCATGAGCCCCACCGTCAGCATTCCCGCAGCGTGCTGCCCGTAGTATCCGCCTTTGACGCGTTTCTCGAAGAAGTGCTCGAACGCGTAAAGGGAGTGAATGAACAGCGCGGAAACGAGACCGGTGATCGCGCCAAGACCGGCATAGACGAGGAGCACCTTCGGATCGGTCAACCGAAAGTACGTGGTTTCAAGAGCCGGGATGAAGAAAGATGGATGCGGGCCGAAGAAGAGCCGGCCGATGTAAGTAGCTGTCGCTGTCGCGGTGACTACTGGCACTAATGTCCGCGCGCTTAGTTCGGGCATGACAATCTCTAACGCGAACAGGACGCCGCCAAAGGGAGTATTGAATGTGGCCGCGATTCCGCCACCTGCGCCAGCCGCGATCAGCGTGACCTTCTGCCAAGCGGGCAGACGCAAGAGCTGACCCATAGTTGAACCAAAAGAAGAACCAATCTGAATGATGGGTCCCTCGCGGCCGACGGATCCGCCGCTCCCGATGGACAGCGCAGACGCCAGTGCTTTGACAGCCGACACGATCGGACGAATAAATCCCTTGTGGTAGTAGACGGCGTCGATCACTTCCGGCACGCCGTGACCTTTCGCCTCGGGAGCGAAGTTCTTCACCAGGAAAACCACAGCGATGCCACCGACGACCGGGACAAGAATTACAAATGGCCCCCAGGGGCTTGGTGGTGTATGCGTGTTCGCGTCGTACGCTACGGAGAGTCTGCCAAGGAAAAAAAGATTGTGAAAGATCGCAATGAGGGCCCGGAAAGCCACCGCTCCCAGACCTGCCACGATTCCTACCAGCAGCGAGAGCGCCCACAAAAGTGCTGGCCCGATTGTTCGCGCCGACAGTGTTGTGCTGTCACGAGTCAAACGGTCTTTCCAGCTCTAGCGAAAAGCATCTTGAAGCCGCGCGACTTAATGCGAAGTCTCCCGGCCTTGACAACCAACGCATGAAATATACCCTGAAAAGCCGAAGCGGGCGACCGTTGAACCGGTCGCCCGCCAGGGCAGAGAAACAGCGACTCGTGTTTACGTCAGTTAGCCTCGATGGCGACAAAGAGCCCCGTGCCATCGCGCACTACCCGCAGCAAAACTGTCTGGCTGCCCGCACTGCGCATAGCCTGCTCAAACTCGCTGACAGTTGTAACTGCATGGTGATTGACTTCCTCGATGAGGTCTCCCTCGTGAACTCCGGCAGCGGCTGACATGCTGCTCGGATCTACTTGGGCGACCACGACTCCGTTAGCCTCCTTTGACAACTGCAGTTGCTGTCTCATGGCGGCCGTCAGATTCTCAACTTGGATTCCCCGCTCTCCCTGCTCTCCTGTAGCAGTTTCGGGTGTCTTGCCGGCGTCGGAGGGAAGTTCCCGAAGCTTCGCCGTAACATTCAGCGTGCTGTTGCCACGCAGCACGGTCATGGGAAGCGAAGTTCCAGGAGCGGACTCAGACACTTGGAGCCGCAGACTTGCTGAATCCGCGACGGCCTGGCCGTTGATGCCGGTAATGATGTCCCCTGGCTTCAAACCGGACTCGGCCGCAGGGCTGTTGGGCGAAACATCCGCGATTAGCGCGCCGCCGGGCGCTTCCATTCCAAAGGCCTTTGCCATAGCGGGCGTAACGTTCTGAATGGTCGCACCCAACCAGCCACGGATCACATGTCCATGTGCAACGATCTCATCCATGTCGTGGCGTGCGAGGTTGACTGGGATGGCGAACCCAATTCCCTGGCTTCCGCCGCTACGCGACAGAATCGCAGTGTTGATTCCAACTAACTCTCCCCTGGCATCGATCAAGGCACCGCCAGAGTTTCCAGGGTTAATGGAAGCGTCCGTTTGGATGAAATCCTCGTAATCCTCGATCCCCAAATTGGCGCGGCCTTTGGCGCTCACGATTCCCATGGTCACCGTTTGGCCGACTCCGAATGGGTCTCCGACGGCAAACACGAGATCGCCCACCTGCACTCTGGAGGAATCTCCCAGTGCAATGGCGGGAAGGTTGTTCGCGTCAATCTTGAGTACGGCGACATCAGTTTTGGCATCTGTACCAACAATGTGCGCCTGGAATTCGCGTCCATCGTGTAGATAGACCTTGACGTCAGTAGCGCCGTCCACAACGTGGTTATTGGTGAGGATGTATCCATTCGTTCCGATGATCACACCTGAACCCAAACCCTGTTCGCGTTGAGGCTGCGGCCGCTCTGAGCCGGGCGCCTGATCTCCGAAAAACTGCCGGAATAGCGGATCGTTGGAAAACGGCTGCGTGGACTCGGTTGGATGAACGATTTTCGATGACGCTACGCTCACAACTTCCGGCAAGACTCCTTTGATCACGGAAGCGTAGCTGGAAGAGAGTGGCGCAGCAGACGCTGTAGCAGCAAGCGCGGGTGCGAGAACCGGAGCATCGGAATTGGAAGCTCGCTGAGCCTTCGCAATCACGGCGCCTCCGATGAGGGTGCCTGCTGCAAGGACGGCTGCAGCGCACCAGATTTGAATTTTCGTGCTAACTCTCATTATTTTTTCTCCCTTTCTGCTTTTCATAAATGAATCGTCAGGCTCGGTGCGAACTGCTCAAACCGGCGTCTTACTTCCGAACAGAAGCAGTTGAGTGTTCGCGATCGCCATCAGCGATCTCGCCGATCCCACAGCAAAGGTAGGCAGGGCAGATGAAGCCAACATGAACCGTAACTAATTTCTATTTAATCCACCAAGGGACAGGTAACAGCTTGCGAATCAATTAATTAGGCTGGGCGATCAAGAAATTGCGCTCGTCAGGGGGATCCGCATTGTGAAGACACTTCCTTTGCCCATTTGGCTTTGCGCCTGGATGTATCCGCGATGTTTTTCAACGATCCACTTGGCCAAGGCCAACCCAAGGCCGACACCTTCCACGCTTTTTGAGCGCGAAGGCTCCGCGCGAAAGAACCGATCAAACACGTGCGGGAGCGCGTCGGCCGGAATTCCGGTTCCCGTATCCCGCACGCGCAGCACCGCGTCGCCATCTTCCACACTTAGAGTCACATCCACCTGTCCACCTTCGCCGGTAAACTTGATGGCGTTATCAAGGAGATTGAGGATCGCGCGTTCAATCCAATTCGAGTCTCCGTGTACCACCACACCACTCTGCACGTGCGAATCGAGGCGAATCTTCTTCGCCGTGGCAACGGGCTCCATTTGTTCAGTCAAGGAAAGCGTCAATGCGGAAAGATCAACCGATTGGTCAGCCCATTGGATCTCTCCCGCTTCTGCCCGAGCAAGCACGAGCAGCTGGTTAACCATCTGGGTAAGCTTGTTGAATTCCTCGAGTTGGCTCGCGAGTACGCGCTTGTACTCTTCCGCGGACCGAGCCTCAAGGAGCGCTACCTCGGCCTCTCCGCGCAAAGCGGTCAGCGGCGTCCGCAATTCGTGGGAGATACTCGCGGTGAACTGCTTCATCTGTTCGACGGAATTCTCGAGACGGCCCAGTGTCCCGTTGAACGCTATGGCCACATCATCCACCTCATCGCCGGTACCACGAACGGGCAATCGCTTGCTGAGTTGTTGAACGTCGATGTTACGTGCCGCAATGGCGAGATTTGTCATGGGCCGCAGGGCTCGGCGCGCCATCTGCCATCCGGCGATAGCGGCCACGGCAATTCCGACTGGCACCAGGAGCAGAAGGACATGAAGAAACTCCCGGCGCGCATCGTCCGCCGGGTCGAGAGGGATTCCGACACGAACTAGATACGAAGTGCTACCGTCGGCTGTCGGAACGATGGAACTATCGAAGCGGAGGCGTTGGCTGGGGAATTGCAAATCCGAAAGGCCCGGCTTGGCAGCCAGTGCCCTTACATCTTCTGGCATTGGTCGAACCCCGAGCAATTCGAGTTCTTCGGACTGGACGACGAGCCTTCCGGATGGCAACTCATATACTTCGTAGAACCGCGTCGCCACGTGCACGGAATAGGCCTCCTGGCGATCATCCGGATTGAATGCCAGTTCCACTTTGCCATCCACTGTGCGCATGTGACTGTGAAGGAACGCGACTTGGTCTTCCAGGTTCCTGGTGATGCTCCGCTCCATAAACAGGCCTAGCGCGTGATAGAAGAGAATGCCGAACCCCGCCAGCATCACAGACAGCACCGCAGAGTAGAACAGCGTAAGCCGTGCGCGAACGCTCAGAGCTATCATGATTGGTCGTCCGTGAGAATATATCCGACACCGCGCAGTGTGTGAATCAAAGCAATTGGGAACTCTCGATCGATCTTGCTGCGTAGCGAATTGATGTGGACGTCGACTACGTTGCTTACGGCGTCAAAATGAATATCCCACACGTGCTCGATAATCATAGTTCGCGTAACCGGCCGGCGCGCGTTTCGAAGTAAGAATTCCAGCAGCGCAAACTCCTTCGGTTTCAGGTCAACTCTGCGCCCACCTCGCGTCACCACCCGTGTGACCGTATTCATTTCCAGATCGGCAATGCGAAGGATGGGCGTCTCCGGTTGGCCTCGTCGAAGAAGAGCGCGGATACGCGCCGACAACTCGGCGAACGCAAACGGCTTGACGAGATAATCGCTTGCGCCGCTGTCGAGTCCTTTCACCTTGTCTTCAAGGGAGCCCTTGGCAGTGAGGATGAGGACCGGAAGGCTCGGCTTCTGAGCACGGATCACTTGCAGCACATCGAGGCCCGGCAGGTTTGGAAGCATCAGATCCAGAATCACTGCGTCATAATCAAAGTTTGTCGCCTGATAGGCGCCTTCTTGTCCGTCGCGCGCTACATCCACCGCGTGCCCCTCCTGCTGTAGCCCTTTTTGGATAAAGGCCGCCACTTTCTGTTCGTCTTCGATAATGAGGACGCGCATTGCTCTAGAACTACTCTTTCATACTCTCAATCCGGTTGTCACGATAGCAAGCGATAGTCCAGTTTGGGCCGCGAGGAGTGTTCGTCAAGCCCATGCGCATGGCATCATTAGGCAATGGCGCTGAACAATTTCGATCGTTTGAGTTCAACCCTTCAGGCTGTCGCCTTGCGTGGGGTGTCGTTTAGGGTCGCACGCCGGTTCGAACCATGAATAGTATGAAACCAACAGTCGATACTGAACTGCAGAACCTTCAGCGCGAATCGTTCGACTATTTTTTGCATGAGACGAATCCAGTAAACGGGCTGGTCATCGACAAGACCGAAGCGAATTGGCCTGCCAGCATCGCCGCCACAGGCCTCGCGTTGGCGTCTTACCCGGTGGCTGTCGAACGCGGATTTATGCAGCGCGCTGCAGCCGTAGAACGGACACTGACGACGTTGCGTTTCTTCTGGAATAGCCCGCAAAGCCCCGAATCTGACGCGACCGGCTACCAGGGCTTTTACTATCACTTTCTTGACATGCAGTCCGGACGACGCGCATGGCAATGCGAGCTGTCAACCGTCGACAGTGCCTTTCTGCTGGCGGGCGCCCTGGCGGTGGGAATGTATTTTGCCGCCGATACGCCGGACGAAAATGAAATCCGCGGGCTCGCAGACGCGCTCTATCGACGCGCAGATTGGCAGTGGGCGCAAGATGGTGGCGCAACAGTCACTCACGGATGGAAGCCCGAAAGCGGATTTCTCAAGTACCGTTGGCAAGGCTACGACGAGGCGTTGCTGTTGTATGTCCTGGCGCTGGGCTCGCCGACACATCCGCTACCCGAGAGCAGCTACGCCGCGTGGGCTTCCACTTACGAATGGGAGCACTGTTGCGGACAAGACTATCTTTACGCGGGACCTTTGTTCACTCACCAGCTGTCGCATGTGTGGGTCGATTTTCGCGGTATTCAGGACGCTTTCATGCGCGATAAAGGCATCGATTATTTCGAGAACAGCCGCCGTGCAACTTATGCACAGCAACAGTACGCGATCGACAACCCACTCAAGTTCGAAGGCTATGGCCCTCATTGCTGGGGCATTACTGCAGGCGATGGCCCCGGCCCCGCCACGATCAAAGTGAACGGCGTCGAGCGCCAATTCTTCAATTACGTGGGACGCGGCGTGCCCTACGGACCCGACGACGGAACCATCGCACCGTGGGCAGTAGTGGCGTCACTGCCATTCGCACCCGAAATCGTATTGCCCACGCTCGACTACTACATTCACAAGGCTAAGCTGACAGAGCTGAACCCGTACGGATTCAAAGCGTCTTTCAACGCGACCTATCCGGGAAAGCTCGGCAATTCACACGGATGGGTGTCGCCCTGGCACTACGGGCTGAATCACGGACCGATAATCCTGATGATCGAAAACTACCGGAGCGGATTGTTGTGGCAATTGATGCGAACCTGCCCATACCTTGCCATTGGCTTGCGTCGGGGAGGTTTTGGTGGAGGTTGGTTAGGCCCCCTGTCGACGGCATTGCGTCACACGTAAACCAGTTAGAGATGAATGCATCAAAGTGGCAGATACTCAGCTTGGCTCAGACCAGTCTAATGCCTTCCAAGATTTGGCGCGTCACGCTAACATGAGAGATGCACAATCGGATTAGCAGGTTCGACTGTTGTCGTGATCTCGGTTCTCTAAGCGACAAGGCTGACCTTGAATGGCTCGCAGACCGGCGTAAGCCGTGTTCGCGGGCCTTTTTTTTGGACCTCGGATGGCGAGATGAACAAGGCACAAGCGACAAAGGAGGGAAGAGATGAGACTCGCCGGAATAACTTTCGCAAGTGGAGCACCTCGGACCCCGCAAGAGATCAACCGACGGAATCAGGAATTTTGGCCACCGCAGTCTCAACTACGAGACAGGCGGATGTCCGATGAGGTTCTCTTTGAGACCGCGACAGCGGACATGCAGTCGGAGACTCTCAGGGTCCCCATAAAATGCCAAAAATCCCTTGAGCAGGCACTCGCTGACGCTGAGAAGTCGAAGAGCACCTTCCAAACTGCCTTTTCTCGTAAAGGAGGAAGGGCTCCCAAGTGCGACCCCCTTCAGGGCCTTATTCGAGAGATTGTTCTCGCGAAACCCAAGATCACCCAAGGACAATTGCTGCGAGAGCTGAAAAGCAATCGGGTAGCAGGGGTTATCTCCAAAATTGACGAACAATCTGACGTCAAAGCCGATGAACCCAAAATGATTCACTTTGTGGAGGATGACGGAACTCCGAAAACAGCTCGGGTATCTGGCCTAAAAGACCGTTTATCCAGGGCGAAGAAAAACATTCGCGCCAACCGGTAATAGCGAACACGAATAATCTATTCTCACTCTTGTCTGCGGAATTTTCGGTGGACGGCTCAAATCCGACGACAGGAGTGGACATGAATAGGGATAGCGTTTCGGAGTTAGCAATCACCTATAAAGCTATCGGCACGCTCGCATCTTATCCCCACAACACGCCACCAGATACGCCAAATCGCTGACAGCATCAAGGCGTTCGGCTTTACCAATCCCGTTTTAATCGATCACAACAACACAATCATCGCCGGCCACGGCCGTGTCGAGGCAGCGAGATTGCTAGGTATGGATCACGTGCCGACGATTCGGCTGGAGAGCCTTACGGAAGACCAAATTCGCGCGTACGTGATCGCTGACAACCGACTCGCAGAGAAAGCAGGCTGGGAAAAGTCAATTCTCGCGATTGAGCTACAGCACCTAATAACAGTCGAGAACAACCTGGATGTTACGGTCACTGGCTTCGAAATTCCTGAGATCGACCTGATCTTGTCAGAAACAGCCGTAGAGCCAGACCGGGACGACGTGTTTGATGTTGACCAGACAAACCAGCGCGTCTCTCGATGTAGTGATCTCTGGCTGCTGGGCAAACATCGCGTCCTGTGCGGCAACTCACTTGAGGACAATTCGTATAAGTCGTTGATGGCTTCACGGCGAGCCAATTTGGTGTTCGTCGATCCTCCCTACAATGTGGTGATCGAAGGCAATGTGTCTGGGCACGGTTCCATTCACCATAGCGAATTTGCGATGGCATCCGGCGAAATGAATGAGACGGAGTTCATTGCTTTCCTCACGACAAGCTTGCGGCTGCTGGCACGATATAGCACGAGCGGCTCGATTCATTTCATCTGCATGGACTGGCGACATGCAGGTGAGCTGCTTGCCGCCGGTAACCAGATCTATGAGGCACTCCTCAATCTCTGCGTCTGGGTGAAGAACAATGGCGGCATCGGATCATTTTACCGCTCCCGCCATGAGCTAGTCTTCGTCTTCAAGAACGGCAGAGGTCCACATCGCAACAATGTGATGTTGGGGCGATTTGGACGCAATCGAACCAACGTCTGGGAATACCCGAGCGTGAGCGCTCTGTCCAAGCAGGGCGACGAGGGCAACCTTCTTGCCCTCCATCCGACCGTCAAACCCGTCGCGCTCGTGGCCGATGCCATTCTGGATTGCTCTGCCCGGGGCGATGTTGTCCTCGACAGTTTTCTCGGTTCCGGGAGCACCCTGATTGCCGCTGAGCGGGTCGGCCGTATCTGTTTTGGGATCGAGATCGACCCACACTACGTCGACGTAGCAATCCGGCGGTGGCAACGACATACTGGCGACCAGGCCCTTCACGCGGTCACGCGCAGGAGTTTCGATGATCTCGCAACGGCTTCGGAGGCGCACCGTGGCCGATAACGGCGACATTCATGACGACAATAATGAAGTGAGGTACGGCAAACCGCCTAGCCATACGCAATTCGTCAAAGGTCAATCGGGGAATCCGAAGGGCCGTCCGAAAGGATCACAAAACTTTTCCACTATTCTGAATAAGGTTGGCAGCCAACGCGTGAAGGTGACCGAGAACGGCCGAGTGCGATTCATCAGCAAACGTGAAGCAACAATACTTCAACTTGTGAATAAGGCCGTGGCAGGAGATCTGAATGCCGCGCGAGTGCTGCTGTCATGGTCGATGTGGTTGGCAAATTCCGAGCAAACTGCGGCCCCATCGCCCGTTTCGCACGAACGCGACAGATTGGTGATGGAGAACCTGGTCGAACGGATCCGTAAGTCAGAAGACGTGCTGCAAGAAACCGACGCTGATCCCGTGGCAATAGACCCGTCTCGGGAGGAAGAATAACAATGGATCTCTCCCACAACGAATTCCAGTTTCTAATGCGTCGAGATCTGATGAGCTTTATCGAACGCTCGTTCTATGAGCTCAATCCCCAAACTACCTTTTCAAAAAGTCCGCACATCGAGGCCTTGGCATCCCGGCTTGAGGCCTGCCGACAAGGCACGACCAGGCGCTTGATCGTCAACCTGCCGCCTCGCTCTCTGAAGTCTCATACGGTGAGTGTGGCGTTTGTCGCTTGGTTGCTCGGTCACAAACCAGCAATCCAGATCATTTGTGCCAGTTACGGCCAGGAACTCGCTGACAAGCATGCCCGAGACTGTCGAACGCTAATGGCGAGTGAGTTTTATCAAAAGCTCTTTCCTCGGACCTGCCTCTCTTCGGAGAAGAAGTCCGTTAACGAGTTTCTGACAACGGGAGAAGGCTTTCGGATGTCGACTTCTGTGGGCGGGGTCCTGACCGGCCGGGGTGCGGATGTCATTATTCTTGACGACCCTCTCAAACCGGATGAGGCGCTGTCGGAAACCAGACGAACCAGCGTCAACGAGTGGTATGACAACACCCTCGTCAGCCGACTAAACAGCAAGGAAAACGGCGTCATCATTGTCGTCATGCAAAGACTTCACCAGGATGACTTGGTCGGCCATGTGATGGGCCAACAGGACTGGGAAGTCCTGTCGTTTCCGGCCATCGCTGAAGAAGACGAGGTTCATCTCATTGACAATGCCTGGGGGCGACGCCGGTTCGAGCGTAAAGGCGGTGAAGTGCTCCAGCCGGACCGTGAATCGAGGCTTACGCTTGAGGGCATCCGTGGGACGATTGGCGAATACAACTTTGCGAGCCAGTACCAACAGAATCCGATACCTCTCGGCGGCGCCATCGTCAAGGTCGAGTGGCTCCAGTATTACGATCCTGGCGACGTCCCAGAACGGTTCAGCTGCGTACTCCAGAGTTGGGATACCGCTAACAAGAGCGGCGAACTCAACGATTTCAGCGTTTGTACAACTTGGGGTGCCACTTCTGATCGCTACTATCTTCTCGCTGTATGCCGCCGGCGCCTCGACTATCCAGAACTGAAGCGTGCGGTGCACGAGCAGGCCCGTCAACACCACGCCGATATTGTCTTGATTGAGGACAAGGCATCGGGCACGCAGCTGATCCAGGATTTAGAAGTCGAAGGATTGTACGGCGTCAAACCGTATGACCCTCTTCCCGGGAACGACAAGATTTTGCGCCTCTATGCACAATCGGCGGAATTCGAAAGCGGTCGTGTGCTCTTACCACGTTCGGCTCCATGGCTTGACGAATACGTCCGCGAGATAACAGCCTTCCCTGGCAGCAAATATGACGATCAGGTGGATTCCACGACACAGGCGCTCGATCATCTGAAAAGCAACAGATCATTTTTCGCCTGGGCGAACCTCTAACCCACTCCCAATAAATCGTTCCAGTCGGATGAAATTACGACCCTCTCCGGTTTTTCAAGGTCCGCCGATCCCTTTGACGTTTGGCCTTCTCCTCCTGACGAGGAGGAGTTTCGCTTGACTGTTTGCCCGCCTAGAGCGGGAATGTGCTGATGTTTAGGAGGAGAGAATGGCATTACAGATCCCCGCCCAGATCGCCAGATTACGCGCCTTGTCGCGGCCCGAGCCGAAGTCGATGAGCGCTTCCGCGACTTGATGGATCTACGCAAAGCGGTAGTCTTCTTCGACGAGATGGATGCGTTGGCGCAAACCCGCGAAGGTGATGAACTTGAAGCGGAGGGGTCCCACGGTTTGAAAAGAATGGCTAAGCTGTTAAAGCAGGTGGAGCAGGGCGGGCGAACCGGTGGCGGGCTTGATGTGACCCGGCAGCTTCTTACGACCAGCATGCTTCCAAAATTGACGAGTTTGTGGGACCGCAAGCGAGTCATCTTCCTAATGGCAACCAACCACAAAGAGCAACTGGACCCAGCCATTACAAGGCCTAATCGGTTCGACCTCTTACTCTGTGTCGCGCCGCCCTCCTGGGCCCGTAAGCGTGCAGCAACGAACCTCCAAAAGGCGTTGTCGGTTAAGAACTCAACAAACGTCGAGGCTGAACTCTCGCGACTTGTACCAGCCGGCTCCGATGCGGCAAAGCGACTCGATCTGTTTACCGTCGCCGAGGTTGGAATTTTCCTCCATCACCTGTGTCAAACAGCGAAGCAAGAGGACACTCTCGCAGCATTAAAGAAATTCAAGGATGTCGCAGAATTCGCTAAACTCGTTGACGACTGGGCCGCGACCAGTATCACGCTTCGAACCAATAGTCGCGCTCTCATAGAGTTTCAGAAGGATTTTGCCGAATCTCGCAGACAATACTATCCAGGAGAGAAGTGAATCGCGGTTCTACTACGAGGCGTTTTCAGGGATCGCGTCCAATCCCGAGTCCGAGATTATTTGCGAGAGCCGCGAGTAGTTGAACTTCATTGAGCGAGGAACAATCAAGTAGTCCTCGAATGGAGTGCCCAATGCAATGTAATCGTCAGCCAAATAAAACAGGCCGACAAGCGCAGAAGTGATAGCGTCGACTTCGTCGTGCGTAACTTTCGTGGTCGCAAATTCTCCGGCAATGCCCGACCTGACCAGGCCCCATTTCAACTCGTCGAGGCTGGCTCCTTTTCGCGGAATCCCTAGGATGTCTTGCGAAGCGCCGGGATAACTCTCTATCACCCTAAGCCCCCGTTGTCGAAGTTCACTTGCCAGCTTAATGCCTCTTCGTGTTAGCCCCTCCATCGTAGGAAGCAAGCACCAGAACACTGAAATACCCATCCGCTTCAGTGCAAGTTCACACTTTCGGTAGATCGGTACCCCTGGATTCCCATAGCCGTCCGGCAACGACAACGGCGAATCGATGGAAACGAGGTCCGGCTGCGCGCTAATAGTCGCGTCAATCAATTCCTCATCCGTTCTGAGCGATTGCGTCGTCGCGATTGCGCCGTCCATCAGGGCCCATCCCGTGGGCCGCTTCGCGCTTCCGGTAAGATCAATGCCTACGATCCGCGGCGGTGTAGTCACGTTCGAACATCTTTGGAGCAGCCGCGAAACGGGTGATTCAACAGTCGACACGATTGGAAGCCGCCTCAACAGAGTCGCTCTCTTGGCGCGAGGCACCGCGGCAACTCCCGAGAAAATAGGAACGATTGCATCCAGACAGGCTGCCGTTCTCTCGCACAGCCTGTCATAAGCGATTTCCATGATCGCTTTGAGGTGGATAACATCTTCGGTGTTGTACTGGATTAGTTGCTCAAGAGCGGCCTTTTCACCTCGCAGATACTTTGCCCATAAAATGGTTGCATCGTATCCCGAGATATCTTCCACCTCCACCGCTCTCTTGAGCCCAAACTCTTGTTCGACGGCCTTAAGACGACCTTTAAGACCCAACCTGTGTGTAACCCAGCGCAAGTCGATGTGAATCGGTGGCAATGTCATCTGCGGGAACGCCAACTTCAGGAGTCTCAGATCAAACGTGGCGCCATTGAAGGTAACGACCACAGAATGTTGGCTAAGGTGTCCAGGAAGGTCCTGGAGATTTTCACCTTCAACGAATACCTTGTACTTCCGCCCGTCATAGAGCCCGACCACAGTGATTCTGTCAAAAACGGTTGAAAGGCCAGTGGTTTCAATGTCCAGATAAACGCATTGGTCGGCAAACTCTGGAAATACTCTCCACGCCTCCCCCATAGCCGATAACCTCTCGAAGAAAGCGGCGTCTTTCCGCCTGATAGCGTCGCGGGATGCCGGGATGTATTCGTCCAATTTGTGTTGGAGGCGGGCCCCGACCAAACCAAATCTCTTTTCAAAGAGGTCGGCATCATCCCAGTTATGAATGCCACCCTTCCACAGCTCAAGTTCGGTCTGCTTTCCTATCCCCGGAATGTGGATGAAGGTGTGCTGCAGCATAGGCGTTTCCGCGCCCTATTGTGCCAACTTTTGTTGCTGTTCGCGAGACATTTGATTCCAACAATAGTTGACACTGTGGAAAGGAAAACGCAGAATTGAGCGGATTTTTCCACAGAACCGCAGGTCCTGTTGACAACAAAAGTGGGCATATGAGCTGGAAGCACGAACTCGGTCGGCAAATCAAACAGGAGCGAGAATCAGCCGGTTTGACCGAAGCCGATTTAGCCGACCAGCTCGAGCTCAGCAGGCAGATGATCGGTCGATATGAATCGGGGCACGATGCGCCCGCTGTTGACGTCCTTGTGGAGATCGCCCGAATATTGGAGATCGAGTCTCACGTGAAGGGCATCTTGGTGAAATTCGAGCGGTGTGCCAAGCGCCCGACACTTCTTCGCAAACAACTCAAATTGGAATTTGAAAAGCCTCGCAGATTCGAGGGGGCTCAAATCGAGATCACCCCCAGCGAGGGAAAGATTTTCATCAAAGCAGAGATTCCTGCGTGAGCGGAGGCTGCGACCCGCGGGAGCGACCCAGTTGCCCACGGATAACTCCGCAGAGACGGGACCATTTTCAGTCGATGCCTCGATACATCTCCATCTCTTCAAGAACAAGAGAGCGACTCCTCTTGCGGTCCCTCGAACCTTCGCATGAAAGTGCACCTCTTGATTGGATCGGGAGAAAATCTGAGGCTTTTCTCTATTTTCGGCAATTGCAGCCGAACTAAGGCTAATGAGCATTCCTGAGAACCCTGTAATTAGGCCGCAAATTTATGTATGCCGCTGGAATTAGGGGAACAGAGAGAAATCCCACGACTGGTTGGCGGAGGGGGTGGGATTCGAACCCACGAGACCCTTTCGGGCCTAACGGTTTTCAAGACCGCCGGTTTCAACCGCTCACCCACCCCTCCGAAGGCGTGGCGCACAAGAAACAATTGTAGCTTATGAATTGATGAAGCGAATAGGCCGTGCGCGGACTGAGACACCGGAATGCGCTGGGTCGAGCGGCCGGGACATTCGAGACGGTTCAGCGGTGCTGGAACTCGGGCGAGGCCAGGATAAAGCCGGTGACAAGGCGCAGACCGTCGAGGGGAGATGCGGCCATCCGCCGCTGAACGTCGGGATCTTCGAGCTCACTTTGAATCACGGCTTCATCTTTCGCGGAGAGCTCGCCCTCGAGTATGGTGTCTTCCTCCAGAGCTATGGCGAGGTTGATCCCGTAGCGTCCTTGCGCGAGGATGGCCTTCGCATTCGGAAGCTCGGAGTTGGTAAGGATCCCGAGCGCGATCAAGCCGCCTGGGTCGAATTGCACACCCGGAAGCTTTCCCTGCGTCAGCGTCGTCGAGAAGTTCATGCGCCCGAGCAGCGCGCCTTCGTTCTCCCAGGTTTCCGCTTTCATCGAGTAGCCGGTCGGGACCGCCATGCCGTAGGGCTGCATGCCCATTGCCGTCAGATTTTGCACCAGCGCATCCGGCGCCGTGATATTCGTGCCGGTCGCACGAACGGCTGAAACGATGAATTCGAGCGGCGTCTTCACTTTCGCGCGATACACCTTCGGCGACCAGAACTCGGGCGAGCGGAGCATGGTCCGCATCACCTCGCGAATATCGCCGTCGCTCGATTGGAACGTCACGGCCATGCGTGTGACGAGACTTTCGGGCGGATCGTCAGCAACGAAGCGCATGGCGATGCTCTTGGAGATGAAATGCGCCGTCGCAGGATGGTGCGCCAGCATATCCAGCGCGCGCAACCCCTCGTCGCTGCCCGCTTCGTAAAATTTCTGTCCCAGTACGGTTTTGATTCCGGGCTCGTGGCGGCGCGGATCGAATTGAAATTGGCCGCCGTCGTCCGGCTGCGCGATTGTCCACCCGGTCAGCACGGTGGCCAATTGCGTGACGTCCGCCTGCGTGTAACCGCCATCGACGCCCAGCGTGTGAAGCTCCATCAGCTCGCGGCCGTAGTTTTCATTCAGGCCGCTCTGGCCGTTTTTGCCCGCTGCCTGCGAATGCGGACCGATGCTCAGCCAGTTGTCGAGATACATCAGCATCGCAGGACTCTGCGC
Organism: uncultured Acidobacteriota bacterium; assembly: GCA_963737205.1. GTDB lineage: Bacteria > Acidobacteriota > Terriglobia > Acidiferrales > UBA7541 > Palsa-295. The sequence goes on from CAVTRV010000002.1 coordinate 2,013,958, forward strand.
TACTGCGACGACCAAGTCGTAGAATTTGCCGAACGCGTGCGCGCGGATCACGTCGCGTTCGTAAGCTGTCGTGTAGTAGGCGCACTGGTTTTTGTACTGGTAGACGTTGAAATGGTTGAACCAGAAGTCCGTCATCACTTCCAGCAGTTGCCGCTCCGAATAAATCTCGCGCATCAACTTTGCTTGCTGCAGTTCGTACGCAACAGTTCCCTGAGGATTCGAAAGCGAGCGAAAAACTTCCCGCTCGTGCGGCGAGAAATCGGCTGAGAGACGGTCGCGCTGGTCGCCGCGTAACAGATTCGGAAAGTTGATCATTTGCTCCACAGGTTCCGCTTCCATCGCTGCGAGCCGCTGATTTTTCGGCAAAGCGAGCAGGTTGTCAGCAATCGCGCGGGCGGCGTCCTCGGGCGACACCAGCTTGACCGCCGAATCAGTGTTGGGATCGGCCTTAGGTTCAGCCTTGGGATCGGCACCACTGGTACCGGCGGCGGCTGCCGGGTTCGCATTCGCGCTGGCCGCTACAACCTTGGCTGCCTCCTGCTGATGGATGCGCGCGATGTTGACCCCGTAAACGAATTTGAGTTCGGGATCGTCAGGCATTGGGCGCTTTCCGGCGATGATCTGCCGTGCGACGCCGTCGGAAGGAAACGCCTGCGCGAGCTGCTTCGGGCTCATCCGCGTCGTCGCATAAGGGCCCACGCGCGCGTTGAGCGCAGAGTCGTCGATACTTTCGGGGTGCAACTGGTCTTCGATCCACGCGTCGATGCCCTTCGCCTGAACCAACTGAAGATCACCGGGTCGCGGCCCGAACGTCAACCGATTCAGAGCATGCAGAGCGCGCTGGTTCTCGGTGAGTGTCGCGGGCTCAGGCCGGTGTGCTTTGGCCTGCGGCTTTGCGGGCGCCGGCGTGGTTTTCGCCGCGCCTTGGGGAAAGGCGGGCAAAGCGATGTTCAGCGCAAGAGTAATTGCAAATGCGCGTTTCGCAACGGAATTGAACATTGTGGATCGGCCCCCTCAATGTTAACCCTGAGCGGGTGTTTTAGTTTCAGACTGTGCCCAGTACTCATGCCTGACCGGTCAACTGGTGACACGCGATGACCCGCCAGTTTTCCGATTAGTTTTGTGAGGTCGCGGCGGGACTGGCGGCCGCGTGAACTAGCGCTTCCACTTGCTTCCACGGCACTGGGGCCTGATGCATGGCGAAGACGGTGGTGACATTAATACGCTCGCGCGTTACTGCGTCTGACACTTCGCGCATCAGCTCGGGATCATAGAGGCTGCCGTTGTCATTGAGCGCGAGGGTGTCGCTCGCGTACAGAAGATAATGCTCGGGGAAATAGACCATGTATTGGCGTTCGGTAGACGCGCCGCGAAGCGGATACAGCTCGGCCCGATTGGCTCCGGTGCCCACCACTACTTTCTGCGAGACGATCTTCCAATCGGCTTTCCTCGGAGCTTGCGCGAGAAGATCCGGCCGCATCGTGTGCGGCGCGGCGACGAAGCGGTCGAGGATAGGCTGATTCAGATCGAGAATGAACACCGGCAGTCCTAGCGCGACGCACTGGCGAACCCCTCCCGTATGCGGCCACGAATCGGACGTTGAAAACACGCCCTTGATGGGGACGTCCGGATACCGCTTCTTCGCTTCGTCGATCACGCCTTGGGTGTACGTTCCGGAGATGGGCGCTTCGAGGATGTAGACGGCGTCGTCCTGCTTGATGATGGTGGAATTCCACGCGCCCTCGAACAACGTGATTCCGGGAGCGAGGTCGCTCGCGTGCGTCGCCTGGAACGGACGGTCCCAACCTTTTCCCTGCGCGCTTTTCACAGCCGCCGCAGCATCCATGTGAAAGAGCGCGTCATCAGCAGCAACGTTGATTTCGAAATTCAATATCTGCGTCGATCGCCATACGGCGCCGTTGCGTTCTTCTACCGCGTTCGTTGGATACACGAGGCCGCTGAAAACTTGCCAATTCTCGAAATAAATTCGCTGGCGAACATCCCCCCAAAAATACCAGAAGTCGCGAAAAGTCCGAACAGTTTCCATCGCGTCAGGCAGATGATTGAACGGATTGATCAGAATGCGCACCGGCACGCCTTGCCACGTGAACGCCACGGAAGCATGCGGCGTCGAGCGAATCGTTTCTGGCGCGTCAAAATGCAAATCGGACGCGCCGAGCGCGGTGAGAAGCAAGCGCGCAGGTCCGAGCGCGAGACCTTGCCTCACCGAATCGAGGTCTGCGAGCGAGCACGGATTGTCTGCCTGCGCGGTGTGATATACGCCGCCGGCCGCGTCGGCGATCAGCGTCAAATCGAATGAGGACTGTCCCGGATCGGATTCGGGCCAGGTGCCGTGCGTCTCGCGGTGGACGCGGCCGTGCTGGAAGTCGATCGTCTCCTTTATTTGCTCGTACGACGTGATGAACGGATCTTGCCGGTAGGACTGTTCCATCAAGGCCGTATGCCCCATTTCTTCGAGCCGCAGATCGCGAATGTTTTCGAGCCGCGCGCGGCCACCCATCGCCGCCAGCGCAAGTTCGAGGCAGCCTTTCGGTCCGGAGTCGCGGCACGCCGAATCCTGGATTGGCATTGTTGAGGCGGCGTTCTGCTGCACGCCTGCTCCTGACATCGGCTTCAGCCATAATCCCGCCGCAACGAGCAGAATAGGCAGGAGGACCTTGCGGCGCGAAGCGCTCGAATCCTTCCGTCTGGTATTCACCGGCAACGTTTCTCCCGATTGACGCTCTGTCTGGAAGCACCGTGGGGCACGTCGCACACCACAGCGGAAGTTTAGACGGGTTGGGCTCGCGATTGGTAGCGCACCCTTGGTAAAGGGCCGCCGCAGTCCTGAATTACCCTCTCATCAACACTGCCCCGTAAATGCGTTCCATCCATTCTTTTTCTGGGGCGGCTGCCATGGTTTGCTGATAGAGTCCGTGAAATGTCGGCAGCGTCGGCGCCAATGACGCAGCAGGGCCTGTTCTCACACTACGATCCGGGTAACTTCTACGACGAGATGTTTTCTTGTCCGGGCGGCCCTCGGCTGCATTATTCCAAGATTTACCAGAAGCTCGCCGCTATGGCGCCGTCTCAATTCGAGGAGCGCCGCAAGCTGGCCGACCTTTCCTTCCTCCTGCAAGGCATCACGTTCACCGTTTATAGCGACGGGCGCGGCACGGAACGCCTGTTTCCCTTCGATCTGATCCCGCGAATCATCCCTAACTCCGAATGGCAGCGGATCGATAGTGGGCTCGCGCAACGCGTTGTGGCCCTGAATCTTTTCCTGCAGGATGTTTACGGCAAGCAGTCCATCCTGAAGGACCGCACCATTCCTCCGTCGCTGGTCTATTCCTGCAAGCATTTCCATCGCGAAATGATCGGAGTAAAAGTTCCCCGCGGAATTCACACCCATATCTGCGGAATCGATTTGGTCCGCGATTCGAAGACCGGCGAGTTCTGCGTGCTGGAAGACAACGTACGCACCCCAAGCGGAATCTCCTATGTGCTCGAGAACCGCGCGGTGATGACGCGGACATTCCCAGACGCGTTTCACGATCACGAAGTACTCCCGGTGAATCAATATCCGGCCGAGCTGGGCCGGATTTTGCGCAGCCTTTCGCCGCGAGGCGAGGATGACGCGCAAATCGTGCTACTCACGCCCGGCATTCACAACAGCGCCTATTTCGAGCACAGCTTCCTCGCGCAGGAAATGGGAATCGAGCTGGTGGAAGGCCGCGACTTGGTGGTGGACGGTGGTGTGGTCTTCATGAAGACGATCCGCGGGTTGAAGCGCGTGGACGTGATTTACCGCCGCGTGGACGACACGTACCTCGACTCGCTGTGCTTCCGCCCGGATTCCTTCCTCGGCGTACCGGGCTTGATGGCTGCTTACCGATCCGGGAACGTAGCGCTGGCCAACGCAGTGGGCAACGGCGTCGCGGACGATAAGGCCATCTACGCATATGTGCCGGAGTTTATTCGCTACTATCTCGGCGAGGACCCGATTCTGCGAAGCGTGGAAACCTATATCTGCTCGAAACCCGATCATCTGAAGTTCGTTCTCGAACACGTCGAAGAGCTTGTGATCAAGAACGTGGGCGAGTCTGGCGGCTATGGAATGTTGATCGGGCCCGTGGCGGAACGCAAACGCTGCGACGAATACCGCGAGTTAATTCGAAGGAATCCCAGGGAATTCATCGCGCAGCCCGTAATCCCGCTTTCGCGCGTGCCGTCGTATGACGCCGTGGCGGGGAATGTGGCCGGCTGCCATGTCGATTTGCGCCCGTATTGTCTCTACGACGGCGAGAAGGTGATCATCGTGCCGGGCGGGCTGACGCGCGTCGCCCTCCAGCGGGGTTCCCTCGTCGTGAATTCCTCGCAAGGCGGCGGCAGCAAGGATACGTGGGTCCTGCGCGGGGAAAGCTGAATGCTATCGCGCATCGCGGATTCGATGTTTTGGCTGGCGCGCTACATCGAGCGCGCCGAGGATACCGCGCGCATCCTCGACGTGACGTACCACGCGCTGCTCGAGCAGGCGCAGCATCCTTACCGCTTGCGCTGGGACGCCCTGATCGCGATGGCTGGCGAAGAGAGCCGATTCCGGCAGTTACACCAAGAAGCAAACGCGCTGAGCGTCTTCGAATTTCTTGCTTTCAACCACGATAATCCGAGTTCGATCGTGCAGTGCATCACGAAGGCGCGCGAGAACGCCCGAACGATCCGCGACCGGATTTCCCGCGAGATGTGGGAAGACATCAACGGGCTTTACCTCACTGTGACCGGCTTCAACGCCACCGAGCAGATCGCGATGGGGCCTCATCGCTTCTGCGAGAAGATCAAATTCGGGAGCCATCGTTTCCACGGCGTCACCGACGCAACTCTGCCGCACGATGAGAGCTGGGAGTTTTTGCGCATTGGATGGTCGCTTGAACGCGCGGAGATGACCGCGCGCCTGGTTGACGTCCAGTACCACACGCTTCTCGACGCCGCCTCCACAGTGAGCCCTCCCGACAATCACCAATGGATGGCCGTGCTGAAATCGGTGGGCGCTTATGAGGCCTATCACCGCCAATATCACGCCTCGATCGAGCCGGAGCGTGTGGCGCAGCTCCTCATCCTGCATCCGCAGCATCCGCGCTCGATCCGGTTCACCATCCAGGAAGTCCAGGCAGGCTTGCGCGCAATCAGCGGCACGGGCGCCGGTTCGTATGCCAATGAAGCCGAAAGACTCGCCGGAAAGCTTCTCGAACGCCTGCGATACGACCGCATCGAGGAAATCTTCCGGCAGGGATTGCACAGCTACTTGAATGAACTCTTGCGGATGTGCGAAGCAATCGGAGAAGATATCGCGCGAACGTACTTCTACTACGCGGTGGTGGCATGAACCGGTACCATTTGGTGCACGTCACGGAATTTCACTACGACGGTCCGGTTTCCGAAAGCTACAACGAGGTTCGACTGCGCCCCATCCAGGACGACCGCCAGAGCTGCATCTCCTTCCGCCTGGCCACGACGCCCGCGTCTCGCAACACGTCGTTCCTCGATGCGTACGGAAATTGGGCTCATCAGTTCAACATCCTTCGAGAGCATCGCTCCCTGAAGATCGAAGCAGAGTCGGTGGTCCTGACGCACGACGATCCGCCCGCCACGCCCAGCCATTTCACGCTTCTCGAGTTCGACGAACGGCGCGGCGAATTTTACGAAGAGAACTATGATTTCATTGCCGCCACCGAATATGTCCCGCACATTCCGCAGTTGGCGGAAATCGTCGAAGCGGCGGAACGCGAGAGCGATGGAACGGTTGCCGGCTTCTCGCAAGCCGCCTCGCAGGCGGTCCACCAGCGATTTCAATACGTGAAGGGCGCAACGCACGTTCATTCCTCGATCGAGGATTCGCTGTCGCTCGGCGCGGGCGTGTGCCAGGATTTTGCCCACTTGTTGCTGGGTGCCGTGCGCATGCGCGGGCTCGCCGCACGCTACGTTTCAGGCTACCTGGTTCCCGGAAGCGCCGACGCGGGGGAGGCAAAGCAGGAAGAAGTGATCGGCGGGCAGGCGTCACACGCGTGGACCGAAATCTTCACGCCAGGATCGGGATGGCTTCCGCACGATCCCACACTCGGCGCTCCTGTCGGACTCAGGCATGTACGCGTCGCGTATGGGCGGGATTATGGCGACGTTGCTCCCGTTCGCGGCGTTTACAAAGGCAAAGCAGGCCAACGGTTGTCTGTGGATGTTCGCGTGCGGCCTGCGCTGGACGACGACGGGCACGAACAATTGAGCGAAAAAGCGCAAACTCCTCTCGAACAGTCACTGGCGCCCGAACGTCCTCACCAGGCTCCGCAGCAGCAGCAATAGACGTCGTCGTCGCGCTCGTCGTCACAGCATCAGGCTCCTATGGCCTGCCGCTGTAGTACAATATCTGGAAGGATTAAGGCGGGAGGTATCGAAATGCTGCGCAAAATCTTGATTGTAGTGGGTATTCTCTGTGTCGGGCTTGGCGGATTCGCGTTGGTGCGGGCCCAGAGTTCGGCACAATCGCCCGCGCCCACGGCGGCCACGCCGGACCTGCCGGCCTATCACGCAACGGCGCCGCACGATCCTTTGCCCACGACGCTCGATCCCTCGATTTTCCCGGACGTGCTGAACCAGAATATTTACGCGCTCGCAGCGAAGGAAAAGAAAGTCCTGTACCAGCAGCCGTGCTATTGCCGCTGCGACCGCGAAGTCGGGCACAAGAGCCTGCTCGATTGCTACGTCGACAAACACGCCTCCGTGTGCGCCACCTGCAAGATGGAAGCCGTCTTTTCGTATCAGGAAACGCAAAAGGGCAAAACGCCCGCTGAGATTCGGCAGGAAATTATCGACGGCAAATGGCGCAACGTGGATCTCTCAAAGTACAACGCTCCCGCAGCCGCGCCTGCCCGATAGCTTCCTCAGATCGTAGCGTCCAGGGTCAGGCTCTCAATCATATTGTCGAGGTCGGCCTGCGCCTGATCGCGCTTCTCCTGAAGCTCCGCTGACTCGCGCTGCAACGTTTCGAGGCGCGTCTCCTGGTTCGCGAGTTGCTGCGTGTAGCGCTGGGTGAGAGCGCGCTCTTCGGGGCTTCCTTTCAAGGCCTTCATGTTTTCGCGCAGGCGCTGCTGATCGTCATAAATCTTCTGCGTTTCATCGCGCCGCTTCGCGATTTCCGCGTCCAAGGCCGCCACGCGGCCCTTCTGCTCGACAATCTTGCGGAATTCAGCTTCCACCGTGGCATTGATGGATTGTTGCTGCAGGAAAAGTTTGATCTGATCGTCGTCCAGGTTGGTGAGCTGGTAGCGCGTCTCGACGGGGCTCGACTCGTGAACCGTGAGAATTGCGGTCGCTTTCGGTTCAACCTTCACGCGGAAGCGGTAGACGCTTGACGTTGTCTCGTCCGGCTTGGGCGTCTCGCCCGCGATGGTCCAGCCGGCTCGCAACGGATGCTCGATCAGCACCGTGCGCGGAGTCGTATCGTCATCTCGAACGGTGTATTGGGTTTCTTGTCTATTCTCATTGGTCTGAATCATCACGCCGTGGGCGATGCGCAAATGCGTGACGCGCTGTGGGTTGAAGTTGGCCGTCGATTCGGCGCGGACTCCGAGATCAGCGGCATACGAAAGCAGCCGCCGTTCCCCTGGCTTGATCGAGTCCGTGAGGCCTTCGCCCGCGAACGCTTCATCTTCGAGAATGCTGAAGCTGCCGCCGTCAAGAGTCAGCGCGCTTGAATTCGTCAGCCAGAGCGCCCGCAGGGGCCGCGGCGAACCAAGCGACGAATTCCAGAGCGACACTTTTTCCGCTCCCACATGCGTCTGGAGAATCGGGACCAGAGACGATTCGTTCTTGTGAATCGTGACTCGCTCCTTCAGCTTGTACTCGAAAAGATCGCCAAGTTCCTGCCCTTTGGCTGCCGCCGCCACGCTGTTCCGTCCTGCCGAGAACATGCCACCACCCACGCCGCCACCGGAGCCAGAACCAATCCCGCCAGCAGAACCAGAAACGATGCCTCCACCGACTCCATGACCAGAGGCAAGCTCACGCCCCGAGCCGACTGGGCCTGACATGCTCTCGCCCACTTCGGCGTTTGAAGTATTGAGAGTGCTGAGTCCGGACGCCTCCACAGTAACGGTGTTAGTAATCACGCCTACGTTTAGCTTTAGGTCTTGCGCCACTTGGCTGCCTCCTCCGAGGGACAGCCCATTGACCACAGTCGTTTGAAAGCCGGGTGACGAAACTTCCAGCCGGTAGTTCGCCGCCGGGAGATCGCCGAAGTCGTAATGCCCTGCGCTGTCGGTGGTTTTCGATCCCACGAGCGTGCCCGAGGCATCGAGCAGTTTCACCTGTGCGTTCGCAATGACCGCTCCGCTCGGATCCGTCACTCTCCCCACCACCGCACCGAGACCGCCCAGCATCGCGCTCTCGTGAGTCTGCGGCGTCAACTGCGCGCTTTGCGGCAGCTCGATGACCGGCCGCCGCGCGTAGTACGGCTGCGAGAGCTGCTGTATGAACGACTGCGGCGCGCCCGCCACCAGCGAAAGCTCCACGTTATTCCAGTCCTCGCCCACGGTGTTGTCGACGATCGCCCAGCCTTGCAGCAACGGTTCTTCGCTTGATTTCGACGGCAATACGATCCGGTAGGTGGTCTTCCAAATAGGCACTTCGCTGATGTAACTCACGTAGAGCTGGCGGTCGCCCGCGCCGGAAGTCGCGATGGTCATCCGCCGCAAATCTTGCTGGCGCACCGAAGAAAGCAACCCAAGATAGCGCCCTACTTCATCGTTCACGTCATGTTCCGCAAGGCGGACGCTGACCGCCGGCGTAATCTCGACGCTGTGCACTTCTCCCGAATCGCTCACCACAGTAATCAAGTCCACTTCAAGCGTCGTGCCGCCGCTGACGCGCGTCTTGCGCTCGATGCTCAGCAGGCGGCCGGTAATCACGCTGGCGCCGCTGCGAATTTCAAGCCGGGCGCCGCGCAGCGCGCCATAAAATTTCGAGACGTCCGTCTGTTCCGCTAGCGGAAGGCGAAGCGTGCCCAGGCGCTGGCTGAGCGGCGCCTCGGAGTTATAGTTCACGCCGGAAATGTGGCCGCCGTTGAGGTCGAGAACCGTCAGCGATTGCAGTACGTCGTTGAGCTGGCTGCTGGTGAAGTCGATTCGCACGGTCTGATCGCCCCGCACGCCGCCAAGGTGCTCGAAGTAGCCGACGCCGCTCTTATAGAGGACCACGCGGCGCACCGGAAGTTTCGCGGTCGCGGACTCGTCGGCGTTTCCCTGCCGATCCTTCGCAAGAGGAGGGATAGGCATAGCGGACCCGACCGGTTTGGCCGAAGGTTTCGATTGCGAGGACGCTCCGTTCTGGGGCAAAGCCCACGCTGTCACCGAGAGCACTGCAAACGTCAGAGCACACGTGCACACCTCAACCTTTCGCATACGCCCCTCCTATTTGCCTTCGAATTGTGGAACCGGAACCGAGTCTCTTCTTCGACTATCTCTTAGAACGTGGTGGTTGATCTTTCTTGCAGGCGTTGGGGTGGTTCGCACTCCCCGCCGGGCGTGCTGAATCGTTAGAGTGCCATCGGATTCGCTGTGTTGCCTGGAGAGGCGGGAAGGCTATGAAAAGGGCCAGGGAAACGGAACGGAATCGTCAGGCTACGGGAGGCGTGGAGGCGCGGGCCGGCCAATCCTGTGGCGCGAATTCAACTCCCCAGAAATGCGGGCTCGGTGACAGGAACTCGACGCCCACTCGCGTGCCTTTCTCGGACGTGTCTCCGAGATAGACCACCCGGCATTCCTGCTCCTCTTCGGTGGCTGGATTGATCAGCACCAAATCACATCCCATGCCGATCGTTTGCTGCAGGTACAAAAGCCCGCCGTGTGCGTTGACCACGATCGTCTGGCTGTTTTCGCGAAATTTCCGGCCGTCGGCGTCTTTTCCGGCGGCGCGCACGGGAATGCGCGTAAAAACTCGCGAGCTGCGGCGTTCCTTTGAGTTGTCCGGCATCATTTCCATCTATCGTGCAACGCGGTTAAGCGCGAGTCAACGACGCGTAAGCCATTGCGTGCTCAAACAAGCAGTTTGCAAAAAGCTTGCTGAATTCGCGCAAGGTTCCGTAATATGTCACATCTGTTTCAGCGCGAGCGCTTCACTTCGGACCCGAACGCAGGCGGGTCTGGGGCTCGCGGGCGGCTGTTTTAGCGCATACACCAACCCTAAGCGGAGGCGCGTCTCTGGGATGAACCTGATCGACTACATCGAGTCCAAGCGCGAAGACCACTTGAACGAGCTCAAGGAATTTCTGCGCATTCCCAGCGTCAGCGCGAAAACGGAAAACAAGCCGGACATCGAGAAAGCGGCGCGCTGGGTGGCGGATAAGCTTCGCGCCGCCGGCCTGGAAAACATAGAAATAGCGCCCACCAGGATGCATCCGCTCGTCTATGGCGAATCGCTGCGCGCTCCCGGCAAGCCGACGGTCCTTTTCTATGGACACTATGACGTTCAGCCCGCGGAGCCTCTGGATCTTTGGACCACGCCTCCTTTCGACCCGGCCGTTCGCGACGGCAATCTCTATGGCCGGGGCACGGCGGACGACAAAGGACAAGTTCACATCCACATCAAGGCGCTCGAAGCGTTGCGCCAGACTGCGGGTAAATTGCCCATCAACGTCAAGGTGATGGTTGAAGGGGAAGAGGAAGTCGGCAGCGTGAGTCTGTGGGACTTCGTTCGGCAGAACCGCGAACGCCTCAAGGCGGATGCGCTCGTCGTTTCGGATACCTCGATGCTGGCGAAAGGCGTTCCGTCGATTACTTACGGCCTTCGGGGATTGAACTACTATCAGATCGAAATCACGGGACCCATGCAGGACTTGCACTCGGGAGTTTTCGGCGGCGCCGTCCCGAATCCGATCACGATTCTGGCCGAAATGATCGCCAAGCTCCACGACAAGAATTTCCGCGTCACGGTTCCGGGATTTTACGATCGCGTCAAGCAGCTTTCGCCCAAGGAGCGCAAGGCCCTGAATGCGCTTCCGTGGGAAGAAAAGGAATTTCGCAAGACGGTTGGCGCGCGCGCCCTCTGCGGCGAGAAGGGCTACACCATCGTCGAGCGGCTATGGATTCGCCCCACTCTCGAGTTGAACGGCATTTGGGGCGGCTACGAGGGCGAAGGAGCCAAGACCGTAATCCCTTCGAAGGCGTATGCGAAATTTTCCACGCGGCTCGTGCCGAATCAGGACCCCGCGAAAATCGCGAAACTGGTCGAGCGTCACATTCGAAAGCTGCTGCCGAAAACCGTGACGTGCAAGTTCGACCTGCTCAGCACTGGCAAACCGTGGGTGGCGCCGTATTCGCATCCCATCTTCCAGAAAGCGATTCAGGCGCTCGAATCGGGCTTCGGCCGGAAGGCGTCGTTCATCCGCGAGGGTGGGTCGATTCCATTCGTTACGCAGATGCACGACACGTTCAACGTCCCGTGCGTCCTGATGGGCTTTGGTCTGCCCGACGAAAATGCTCACGCGCCCGATGAGCACATCGCGCTCGAAAATTATTTTGGCGGAATCAAGTCCGTCGCGCTCTTCTACGAGAGCCTGGCCTCGTCATAGTTTTCGCGCAGCATTTTCTTCCAGCAACGGAAACCCCCATTTTTTCGGGCTTTTTCCACGTTTTCCCTTGCGTTCGATAGGCAGCACAGCTATAGTGCCACGCGGCATCCGGGGCTTCCCGGAGCCGACAAGCAATCACATCTGAGGAGGAATTGGAATGGCGAGTCCGTTGAGCAAGTCAAAGATCATTGCGCACCTGTCCGAGAAGGTCAGCACGCCCGAGAAGCCCGTTTCGAAGAAGCAGATCGCTTCTTTCTTCGACGAACTGTTCAAGCTGGCGGTGAAGGAAGCAAAAGGCGCCGGCAAGTTCGTGATTCCCGGCTTGGGACGTGCCGTGAAAGCGCATCGCAAGGCGCGCATGGGCCGCAACCCTGCCACTGGCGAGGCCATCAAGATCAAGGCAAAGACAGTCGTTCGTTTGCGCGCGGCCAAGGCTTTCAAAGACGCCGTGTTGAAGTAGATTCCGGCGCAGAGACATTCCGTAAAACCCCCAGGCGCGGCCTGTCTTCAAAGCGGGCCGGGGGCTTGGGGGTTTTGTCTTTTCAGCCGCTGGCTTTCGCGGCGTTCGGTTTCGGTCCGGAACCTCACAGAAAATCCCGGAAATAAGAGGAACGATGACCTCGCCGCATTGGGATGAGCCTCGGGCGGCCGCTTATCGCGAGTTTCGCTTCGAGTTCCCCGAGAAAACGCTCGCGCGAAGGACTGTCGTCGTTGCGGGGGGCACGGGTGGTCTCGGTTCGGCCACTGTCGCGCTGCTCGCCCGGGAGGGCGTGAATCTCATCGTCGGTTATCACCGCGATCGGGCTCGCGCCCAACGCCTTAGCGACGCCATCGAACGGGAATTTGGCCGGAAGCTCATGCTGGTTGAAGGCGATCTCTCCGACGCGAGCGTCAGGCGGAGCTATCTCGAAGCGGCAGATCGCCTTGGTACGCCTCTCTCCGGAGCTGCGATTTTTTCGGGCGATCCGGCAAGAGTCGCGTTTCAGGACCTCGACCATGAGTCCCTTGTGGCGTCTCTCGAATCCAATTATGTGGGGCCGGTGCTGCTGGCCAAGGACTTGGGCGGCGCAATGGAGGCCGCCAAGGCCGGCGGCAGCCTCGTCTTGCTTGCCACGATGCAGGCTGTCGCGGCGTTCTCGTCCAGCTTGAACTACGCCGCGGCGAAGGCGGCCCTGGTTCATGCGGCGCGAATCCTGGCACAGCAATGGAACAGTGTTCGCGTCAACGTGATCGCGCCGGGAGCGACGATCGCCGGGATGGCTGCCGCGAGCATCCAGTCGGGAAAGTACGATAGGTACATCGATAGCGGCGCAATTCCCCGGTTCGGCCGGCCGGAGGATATTGCGCGCGCGGTGCGGTTTTTTCTCGAGCCGGACAATTACATCACGGGGCAAACGCTTCTCGTTGATGGCGGACTTACATTGCGGCGCGACCGCTAGCGGGTTGCCATTCACGGCCAAGACGACCAAATGCGTGAACACTCGGGCCTCTTAACCGATCTTTACGAGCTCACCATGGCGGCGGGTTACCTCCAGACCCGCTTCGACGCACGCGCCACGTTCGAGCTCTTCGTCCGCAACCTGCCGCGGCAGCGCAACTATCTTGTGGCCGCCGGTCTCGAACAGGCCCTGGACTTTCTTGAGAACGTCGATTTCACCCCGGAGGAAATCGCCTATCTGCGCAGGCATCCGATCTTTCGCAATATCCGCGACGACTTCTTCCACTACCTGGCGAAATTCCGCTTCACCGGTGACGTCTGGGCCGTGCCCGAAGGCTCCCTTGTTTTTCCCGGCGAGCCGATGCTGCGCGTCACCGCTCCGATCATCGAAGGGCAGATCATGGAGACCTACCTGCTCGCGACGATGAGCTATCAAACGATGATCGCGAGCAAAGCGGCGCGCGTCGTCACCGCAGCCGCCGGCCACCAGGTCGTCGAATTCGGCGCGCGCCGGGCCCACGGACCCGCCTCGAGCCTTTGGGCCGCCCGTGCTGCCGCAATCGGCGGATGCGAAGGATCATCGAACGTCCTGGCCGGCCATCAGTTCGGAATGAACGTGTACGGCACGCAGGCGCACTCCTGGGTGATGGCTCACGAGACCGAAAGCGAGGCATTCCGTCATTTTCTGGATGCGTTTCCCGAGGGCGGCGTTCTGCTCGTCGACACCTATGACGTGCGCAACGCGGTGACAAACATCATCGCGATGGGACGAAAGCCGGGCGGCGTCCGGCTCGACAGCGGTGACCTGGTAAAAGACAGCAAATGGGTGCGCCGCGCGCTCGACCGCGCGGGCTGGACCGACGTGAAGATTTTCGCATCGGGCGATCTCGATGAATTCAAGATCGCGCATTTGCTGAAGGCCGGTGCAGCCATCGACGCTTTCGGCGTTGGCACCGCGCTTGCAACGCCGGGCGACGCTCCGCACCTGAATCTCGTCTATAAATTGGTTGAGGTCGAGCGCGGCGGAAAAGTTCGCGAAGCCGCGAAGCTGAGCCAGGCGAAGGTCACCTATCCTGGCCGCAAGCAGGTGTTTCGATATTCGGATTCAGCCGACGAGTACGAATACGACAAAATTGCGCTCGATGGCGAAGCGGCGAATGGTGGCGAGCCGCTCCTGATCGAGGTGATGCAAGCAGGGCGTCGCACAAGGGCCGCCGAGCCCGTCAGCGGCTTGCGCGCGCGGGCTCTCGCATCCCTTGCTCGGCTTCCCAAGCGGTATCGGCAGATTAATCGCTCGGTGGAATATCCCGTCCGCTACAGCAAACAACTCGAGGCGATGCTCGAAAAGGTGCGTCGCCGGATTCGCCGCTCGGCGCTAAAATAATCTTTTCGCCACACAAGGCCTTCGCAAGTGACCACGTCGCGCAAAATCGTTTTCTGGGAAGTCGACGCGCAAGCCGATTTCATGCTGCCCGGCGGAAGACTGTACGTTCCCGGCGCCGAGAAAATTATCGCGAACCTGAAATGCCTGGTCGACGCAGCGAACAAAAATCACGTGTTTCTGATATCGAGCGCTTGCGCCCACAGCGAAAACGATCCCGAGTTCAAGACGTTCCCGCCACATTGCATTCGAGGAACTGCGGGCGCGCGCATTGTTCCCGAAGGCTTGCAATCCGATTTTCGCGTGATTCCCAATGATCCATCGTTCCAATTGCCCGGCGATTTGTCCCGCCTGGCGCAGGTCGTCATTGAAAAGCAAGTGCTCGACGTCTTCAGCAATCCCCATGCGGGCGAACTCCTCGAGCGCCTCGGCGGGGACGCGGAGTATGTGGTTTTCGGGGTCGTCACGGAATATTGCGTGCAGTTTGCAGCAAAAGGACTCCTCGAGCGCGGCCGCAAAGTCACAGTGGTTACGGACGCAATCGAGACTCTGAAGCCGGAAGAAGGTCGCTCGACTCTCGAGCGCTTGGCCGCTCTCGGCGCGCGGCTCGCTACCACTGATCAAGTGCTTGCTTCGGTCGGAAACGGCGCGTCCGCGAACGTGCCCTAGTCCACGCTCATCCGGCAGGCTTCACGATCTTGTTGTAGAGCAGCATCAGAATCGTCGCGAACACTCCCACGCCGCTGACCACCCACCACATCTGCTGGGGTCGGTGGAGCACGTCTCCGTACTGGTGCACCAAATATCCGCCGAGCGGCCCTGCAACGAAGTAGCCGAGCGCCACCGGTAGGAAGGCATAGCCCATGTAAAGCCCCTGCTGACCGGACGGCGCCAATCGCGAAACGTACTCGTAGTAGCGCGAGACCTGCGTGATCTCCCCAAGGGCCACGAAAACCAAAGCTACGACGGCTGCCGACACCGTGGGATGAATCGCCAGAATGATCCACGCTAGACTCGTGATCAAAAGTCCGAGAGTCATCGCCGTAAACGCCGGCAGCTTACGTGTGAGCAAGGTTATGGGGATTTGAAGGCAGATGACCACGATTGCGTCCACGGAAAGCAGCAGGTCCACGTCCGCCTTCGGATCCACGAAACCGCGAATGAACAACGGCATCGAAATATACTGCTGCCAGAAAACGATGAAGAACCCCGAAAAAATCAGGAGAAACACGACGAATCGCGCGTTGGCCAGCACCACGAACATGTTCTTGATCGCCCGCCAGACGCTCGCCACCTTTTCTTCACCCGATCTTCCGGGCTCCCGGTAAAAGAAGAGCGTCGTCCAGAACATCAGGAACACGCAGCAGGCCGCGACGCGAAACACATTTTCAATCCCGAGTCCCAGCTTCTTGCGCACCAGAAACGCTACGATCGGTCCAAGCGCGCCGCCGATGTTGACGAGCGTGTAGTAAATCGAGTATCCGATCGACCGCACGTTTTCGTTCGAAGCCCGCGCCGTCGTTCCCGCCACGCACGGCTTCACCACCCCGGGACCCATCGCCGGAATCATCAGGATCGCCAAGACCAGCCATTTGTCGGTCAGCGCGTGGCGCAGAGGCTCCATCCACGTGGCGGAAAGCGAGCCCAGCAGAAAATAGCCCACCGTCATCACCAGGTACGCGAACATCAGCGACCGTCGAAAACCGAACCGGTCGGCAAGCGTTCCGCCCAGGATCGGCAGGAACCACACCACGAGGCCGAAGGTCCCCACCAGCCAGCCGGTCAATTCGCTTGAGAAATGAAGTTGCTCGTTCAGGTAGATCGCGAGGACGGCCGTCGTCGCGTAATAGGCGATGCGCTCGAAAATCTCCGTGAAGTTGGCCACCCAGAAGGCAGGCTCGAATCCCGAACGGATTTCGCGCAATCGCTGGCTAAAACCCAATCGCATCTCCCGTGGCGAGCGGCAGACTCCGTCACCCCGGCTCCCCCGAGGTGTGCCGCGCCGCCAGCGGCCGCGATTGTATCGGAATACTTTCTCAGGCGTCGCTTGAATCTTGCGTCGGGAGGGTTGGATTAGCTTCCGGTTAGCAGGTTACAGTGCCGCATCAGTTTGACTGTCCACGACTCGCCGGCGGCACAATTCCGTTCATCCGCAAATACTCCACCATCTGACCGTAATGACCAAAAGCGTGCGCGACGCCGAATGTGGCCACGTATAGTCGAGGGGATTTGCTGTGCTCCGGAATCTGCAACATGTTCTCCGTGGTCAACGTAGCCGCGGCCCTGTGGCCCAGGGCAAAAGAATCCTTCAGGAACTTAATGATGTCGGCTTTGGTCTTCAAGCCTTCAGGACCGTTTCCGTCCTTGATGTTTTCCGGGACCTTATCGCCGGTAATCGGCGACCACAGGAAATAATTCGAAGCGGCCACATGCTTCACCTGCAACGCAAACGTGCGCACGCCCTTGTAGTCGCTCCCCGGAATGTTCAAGCCTTCGGGAGAAAAGTTGAACTTATCTTCCGGCATGGCTTCGGCAGCTTCCACAATTTCCTTTTCAATGACGCTGACCTCGCGGTCCACCGTCGAAGCTATTGTTGGCGCAGCCTGCGATTGTTGCGCCTGATTCCGCCGCGAGTCCGGCGGCACCAGGTTGTTCGCGCGATAGTAGACCACAAGCTGGCCATAGTGCTCGCCGCTGTGCTCGATGGCGAACGTCCAGATGAAGGAGTTGTGGGCCAGCCGGTTCCCAAAAAATTTCGATGTATTGTCCAACCCCGTGTCGCCCTGCCGTTGAATCACTTGCGCTCCGTCCGCGACGGCCTCCTGCACGAACTTCACCACGTCGGCCTTGGTCTTAAAAACGTCTCGCGACGGGTTGTCTCCTTCGCCGAAGTCCGGCCCGATGTTTGATCCGGCAACCCTGCGTATCAGAACGAAATCAAGTGCGGCGGCGTGTAGAAGATTCTGTGCAAAGGTGCGCTGGTCTTTCTGCACCTTGAAGTCGTACTTGTCTTCGGGAAAATCCTCCGCCATGGCGATGAGTTTGTTCCCGATCTGATTCCATGCTTGCAGCATCTCATCGGCACGCGTAAGTGCCGGAGCGGGAGGTTGATTCTGTGCTTGTCCTTGACTGTAGAGACCAGTTCCGAAGACGGCAAGCAGAGTGACTGCGACTACTGCAAGTGAAGACCGCTTCATCCTGTAATTCCTCCTTTGGATTGGCAATAACGTCCACGAGGGCCATGGCGCCCTTATTGGGCCGCCGCGAGCTGCTTGAGGTTCTGCTGCGCGCTGTCACGGATCAATCTGCGCCGCACCTCCGTATCGGACCATGACGACGCCGGCGCCGTATGAGAATCCAGCAAGGCCAATGACTTTTCGGCAGTCTGCCGCGCCAAATCTTTCTGACCATCCGCTAAATACGCGTCGGAGAGGCTATCGTATGCGTCGGCCGAGTCCGGGTAAGCAGTGACGACGAGTTTCATGATCTCGACCGCTAATTTCTTTTCGCCCACGGCTAAATGGTCGTAGCCCAGGATGGTTACGACAACCTCCGGGAACAACTGCGCCTTGGGATCGCTGCGCCGCGCGTCTTCGATTTGCTTTGTGACCTGCGCTACTCCTCCGGGCAGCTCAAGCTGCTCGAGGATCGACGCAGATGCCAAAGGCTGCGCTGGAGCGTGACCTGGTGTCGTGATCAGGGTGGTCACAAGCCAATCGACGACAATGCCGGGCAGCTCGGGATGAGTCTTGAACAAATCGGTTCCGTGGGTTCCCACAGCGGGAATTTGGGTGTCTTCGAAACCATTCCAGGGAGACTTTTTACCCGCGTAGTGCACGAGCCGCTTGCCCGGGTTGGAGCTGATGCCGTAGATCCATTCCATCACTTCTTCAGTGGGAGGGTCTTCATCATCGTCGGACACGACGAACAGGCCCGGCAGTTGGGATGCCTGCCGCAGGAATTGTTGACCAGGCAGAAAGGTTTCCCCGGACAGCAACACCAGGGACTTTACTTCGGTGGTATGGCGACGCGCCGTCAGGACAGCGTTGTCGACCCCCACTAACCCGGCGCCGCCCAGCCCGATGACGTCTCCATTAACTCCCTGTTGCGAGACCAGGTATTGCCACGCTGTATCGATGTCATCCGCCCATATTTTCTTTACAGGTTTGTCCTCGCGCGGCCAGCCTTGATGCTTGCCGCCACTTTCGCCGAACCCGCGCATATCGAGGGTGAGCGTATTGATTCCAGCCGCTGCCAGTTGACCCGCAAGATCATCCCAAGAGTGGCGCGTCCGGTTGCCCTGATGCAGCAGCAGAACGCCTGGTCCTGGCTTGGCCGCGGCAAAGAAGCTGGCCTTCAGGATGGTGCCGTCGGACGCCTTCAGGTCAACCACGCGTGCAGTCCGCAGCTGCTGAGCCTGCGGCGCGCTCGCGGCCGTGACGCTCACGGTGACGATGAGTACTGCTGACCGCGAGAAGCTTGGCATTTTCATGTTTGAACCCCATAAAGATACGGATCGCAAGCATCCGATGCGTAGCTTGACCTGAGCTACTCGTATCTCAGCGCGACCAGTGGATCGACGCGTATCGCGCGGCGCGCTGGAATATAACAAGCAAGCAGAGCCACACCGATGAGAAGAAGGGCGACCCCCGCAAACGTCAGAGGATCCGCCGGCCTCACGCTGTAAAGCAGTCCTGCCATCAACTGCGACACGATCAGCGCACAAACAAGCCCAACCGCAGCGCCAACAATGGCAAGCCCCAATCCTTGGCGCAGAATCATGCGCAAGATGGTCCGCTGTTGCGCCCCAAGCGCCAGGCGAATCCCGATCTCGTGCGTCCGCTCACTGACCATGTACGAAACCACTCCATAAATTCCAAGTCCCGCCAGAAGCAGCGCCGTCAGAGCGAACAGCGCCACGATTTCCATCGAGAATCGCCTTACGGCCAGGGACGCAGATACTGTCTCATTGAGTTTCTGCGCACCGAAAACGGGAAGCGTTGGATCGACCGACTGCACTTGTTCGCGCACCTCTCCTGGAATCGCGGCTGTGTTCAAATGTCCGCGCAGAAATATCGCCAGATGGTGGGCGAGATGGCGCGCGACTTTCTGATACAAACTGGCATAGATTTCCGGGACACCTGCGTTCTCCAGAGATTCTGTCCGCGCATCGGCGACAATGCCGACCACCGTCGCCCAGGAAGACTCCGATATTGATAGCTTCAGGCGCTTCCCCAGCGGATCTTGATTCGGCCAGTAAATTTGCGCCATCGCTTCATTGATCACCACGGCCGCCGGCGCCTCTTCGTTGTCGAAGTCAGTGAGCAAGCGCCCGCGCAGCAGCGTCATCCCCATCAAGTGAAAATATTCCGGCGTCACCAAGGAAGCGTCCACCAAAGGAGAATCGTTGCTTCTTGCCTCATGGCCTTCCAGGATCAACGGGAGCGGCGGGGTTTGATTGTCTCGGTCATGCGCTAACGGAACTGCGCCAAAATCACCAACGGCTGCTTCCTCCACGCCGGGTAGCGTTCTGCTGCGCCGAAGTATTTCGCGGAAGAACGGCGCCTGCTGCGAAACGGTGGCGTACCTGTCGGCCTTGAGATCATTTGGGTAGGGCAGCCTCGTCCGAACGGTCATCACACTCTGTGGATCGAATCCCAGCCGCGCGTTCATCAAATCCCAGAAACTGCGCAGCAGAAGGCCCGCGACAATCATGAGCACCAGAGAAAGCGCGAATTCCGTGACTACAAGGACTCGGCGCGTGCGAGCCTGCTGGCCGGACCCTGTCGAGCTCCGCCCCTCCTGTTTGAGCGCATGCGTCAAATCCGCGCGTCCGGCATGCAAAGCGGGGGCCAGACCGAAAATCGCCCCGGCAGCGAGAGACGCGCCGAGAGCGAAAAGCAAAACGCCCCAGTTAATCGATACTTCGTTGAGCCGCGGCAGGCTTTGGGGCACGATTCGGAGCAGAAACCCCTTCGTGCCAAAGAGAATCGCCACGCCGGCTATTCCACCGAGCAGCGAAAGCAAAAAACTCTCAGTCAGCAACTGACGCATCAGCCGGGTCCGCGCGGCTCCCAGCGCCTGGCGAACGGCCATTTCGCGTCGTCGCGCGCTAGCACGGGCCAGCTGGAGATTGGCGACATTCACGCAGCCGATCAGCAAAACCAATCCCACAGCGCCCATCAGCAGAATCAGCGACTCGTGAACATTGCCGACCACAACTTCCTTGAGCGGCACCAGCCGCACCCTCCACCCGGCTTGCAACGGGTAATCGTCGGGAAATTGTTTCTGCAAGGATGCGACGAGCGCGTCCACGCGGCTCTGCGCATCGGCAATGGTCAATCCGGGCTTGAGCCGGGCTATAGCCGTCGGAAGATTTCGTCCGTTCCGCGGCGGGTGATCAAGCAAAGGCGCGCCGTAAAAACTGGTTGCGGCCCAAACCTCGATATTCCTCTCTCTCGTTGTTCGCCCTGGAGCGTGAAAGCCCGGCGGCATGACGCCCACCACATGATACAAGTCGGTGTCGAGCCGCACACCTGTGCCCAGGACATGCGGATCGCTCGCGAACGCCCGCTTCCACATGCCGTCGCTGATGACCACTTCCAAGTTAAACCCAGGCGTGTGATCCTCCGGATTAAACCCGCGCCCCAACTGCGGCTTCACGCCCAGCACGGCGAAATAATCCGGTGCGACGATGAGCAAGCTGACGCGCTCAGGTTGCGATGAGCCTGTAAGATTGTTGTCGTCGTACCACGTCGGCGAAACGTATTCGAAAATTCCGGAATGCTGAAGGTCCTGCCACTCGGGTTCGGACATTCCTACGTCCCGCGCGCCCACGCCGGGCAGATCATCCTCGATGCTTACAAGCTGCTCTGGTTGGGGGTACGGCAGGGGGTGCAACAGCGCGGCGTCTACGACGCTGAAAATCGCCGTCGTGGCTCCGATGCCCAAGGCAATCGTCAAGACAGCGATGACCGTGAAGCCGGGAGATTTGCGCAGCATGCGCAACGCGTAGCGTACGTCTTGCCTTAACTGGTCCCACCAGAGCCAGCGACTCGATTCGTAGAAGTGCTCCTGAGCGTGCGTCACGTTGCCGAATGCGCGGTGCGCCGCGGCTCGGGCCTCCTCCTCGCTCAGCCCTTGCTCCCGCAGGCGTTCGGTCTCCAACTGTATATGGGCTTCGATTTCAGCGCTGAAGTCGCTCGCCTTCCGCTTGCGTCGGAACATGGCCTAGCCCTCCTCGGACTCCAGAATCCGCCCGATGGCCGCCGTCAATCGATTCCACTTGGTGGTTTCTTTCACCAGCTGTTTGCGACCGGCGGAGGTCAGCACATAAAAACGCGCCTTGCGATTATTTGCGGAGATTCCCCACTTCGCGGAAATCCAGCCGCGCTCCTCAAGCCGTTGGAGCGCGGGATAGAGGGCTCCGTGCTCTACCAGGAGCTCCTCATCCGACGTCTGCTGGATGGCGCGCGCGATCCCTTGGCCGTGCTGCGATCCAAAAATCAGCGTGCGCAAAATCAGCAGGTCCAGGGTGCCCTGCAGCAATTCGAGCCGTTTTCCTGTTTCTTGGGTAGACATATAACCCGAACCTACGACTACCTGGGTAAGATGTCAACCCAAAAGAGTGGCGCCCATATGGCCGAATTGTTTCGGAGCCGCAGATTGTTCGCTGCGTTACAATCGCCGCCGCCAACGGAGGTTGCCGATGAAACCCGCAGCACCAGTCCTCGCCGTAATTCTCGAAAGTCTCTTGTTCTCCGCGAACTTGCGCGCGCAACAACCGCCGCTGCTTCCCGAAAAAACTGTGTCGGCTCTGGCGCAAGAGCTCTCCGGCGAAACCGCGAAGCGCAATCTCGAGTTTCTGGCGCGCCTCCACCGTCAACGCGGCTCGCGCGATTTTCACGTGGCTGCGGAATTCATGGTTGCGCGGGCTCGCGATTACGGCTTGACGGACGCGCACATCGAGCAGTTTCCCGCCGATGGCAAGATCTTCTATGGTACGCAGCGCTCGCGCCCCGCGTGGGACGCCGATTTCGCCGACCTCTGGGAAATGAAACAGAAAGAAGGGCAATGGGTTCCGGTTGAGCGTCTCGGTGATTTTCAAGCGATGCCCGTAACGCTGGCCGAGGATAGCGAGAGCGCAGACGTCACCGCCGACCTGATCGACGTCGGAAGCGGAACGTCCGAGCAGGACTATGCAGGAAAAGATGTTCGCCGGAAAATCGTGCTCGTCTCCGCGCAGCCGGGAGGCGAAGTGGAGTCTCTCGCGATCGAGAAATTTGGCGCCGCGGGCATCGTGAGCTACGCCCAGAATCAGCCGAACGCGTGGCAGGGCGAGGACGACAATCTGGTCCGCTGGGGCCATCTCGATAGCTTTCCGAAAACGCCCACATTCGCATTCATGGTTTCGCTGCGAACGGCTCGCGCGCTTCGCGGCCGGCTCTCGCGCGGCGAATCCATTCGTATGCACGCGATTGTGAAGGCGGGACGGCACGCGGGCTTCTACGATGTTGCCACGGCCACGATTCCGGGCGCCGACCCGAAACTCACCAGCCAGGAGATTGTTTTCAGTTGCCATCTCGACCACGAGCGGCCCGGAGCTAACGACAACGCCAGCGGATGCGTCACGATCCTCGAAATCGCCCGGACGCTTCAGAAGCTCGTCGCCGCAGACCGGATCCCCCGGCCCGCCCGGACGATTCGATTTGTCTGGCCGGCGGAAGTGGAAGGGACGCTCGCGCTGCTCAATGGCAAACCGGAATTGGCGCCGCACATCCTCGCCGTCGTGCACATGGACATGGTCGGCGGCGGCGAAGTGACGAAGTCGATCTTTCACGTCACGGCCGCGCCTATGAGCTTGCCAACGTTTCTAAACGATGTCGCCGAAGCCTTCGGCGAATTTGTGAACGATCAATCGTACGAATTCGCGGCCACCGGCCATGCCGCCTATCCCCTGGTTGCTCCGGAGGGCAGCAAGCAAGCTCTGCTCGCACAATTTTCCGAATTCACGCCGGGCAGTGACCACGATGTATACGAGTGCGGCTCGTATCGCATCCCCGCCATCTACCTGAACGACTGGCCCGACCGCTACATCCACACCAATTTCGACGCAGCTTCAAATATCGATCCCACGAAACTTCTGCGCGCCGCATTTATCGGCGGCGCCAGCGGCTATTTCCTCGCGAATCTCGGCCAAAACGATGTGACTCCGGTGATCCAGCAAATCGAAGCAGACGCCTTGCGGCGCACCGCGACCACGTTGCAGCGACGCGACGAACTCCAAGCCGAAAATGATGCCCTCGACGCGACCACTCTCCTCGGCAACAGTTTGACTTTCGAAAGCGACACTTTCGCATCCATTCAACGTTTCCAGCCGCTCACCGCCGAGCAAGAAGGGGTCTCAAATCGTTTCGTCAGCGACCTCGCTCACACTACGGGCCTCGGCGGAGTCGCCGGAGATATGATGGGCGATCAAGTCGTAGTGTTCAGCCGCTCCGCCGAACCAAAAGGGGTGATGGCGGTCTTTGGTTACGACTACTTCGCCGATCACTACGGTGCCAGCCGCGCTCGCTCGTTGAAAGTTTCCAGCTACGAAGGTCTGCGCGGCAGCGGCGAGGACTACGCCTACGAAATCCTGAACTTCGTCGACGGCAAGCGTAACGCCCAGCAGATTCGCGACGCCGTCTCCGCCGAATACGGCCCAATCCCGTTCGCTTACGTCATCGAGTACCTACGCGCCCTCGAATCCATCGGCATTCTGCGCGTCGCGAAGTGATGCAACGCACCCAGAGGTGGTTTGGACTTGAACGTAGCGCCGCGGCCGCTTGCCCTGAGCGAAGCCGAAGGGTCAGCGCGGCATCTTGGTTTGCCTCGCGGGCCCTCGAATCCACTTTGGCCAGAATTTCTGCCCCTCCCGCACCGTGTGCTAACATTGCTCGGCAAGTAGTCCGCCACCGAAAGCATGCCTGCCGCGACGATGAAAGCCCTTCGCAAGGTGCGCCCGCAACGCGGCGCAGAGCTTGAATCCGTTTCCATTCCCACGATCGGCCCCACCGACGCGCTCGTCCGCGTGCGCGCGGCTTCGATTTGCGGCACCGACCTGCACATCTACGGCTGGGATCGCTGGTCGGCGTCGCGCATCCATCCGCCAATGACGTTTGGCCACGAATTCTGCGGCGTGATCGAGAAAATCGGCGATGAGGTCACCACCGTGCGCCCCGGCGATTTCGTCAGCGCCGAGATGCATGTGAACTGCGGCCACTGCCGCCCGTGCCGCATGGGCCAGCCGCACGTCTGCCAGAACGTGAAGATTATTGGCATCGACGCCGACGGTTGCTTCGCGGAATTCGTCCGCATCCCGGCTCGCAACATTTGGAAAATAGACCCCGCGATTCCGGAACATTACGCCGCGATCCTGGACCCGCTGGGCAACGCCGTTCACACAGTGACCGCGGGCGAAATCGCCGGCCAAAACGTGGTGGTGACGGGCGCGGGTCCGATTGGGCTGATGTCGATCGCGGTGGCGCGCGCTTGCGGCTGCGCCTCGCTTTTTTGTACGGAAGTGAATCCGCACCGCCGCGAGCTCGCCAAGACCATGGGCGCGGACGAAGCGCTCGATCCGGCCTTACCGGGAATCGTCGAGCACGTTCGCGACGCCACGGAAGGCGGCGTCGACGTGATGCTCGAGATGAGCGGCAACCCCGCCGCGATTCGCCAGGGGTTTCAAATGCTGCGGCAGGGCGGCCGCGCGTCCCTGCTCGGCATCCCTAAGGACTTGGTGACGCTCGATCTCGTCAACGACGTGATTTTCAAAGGCGCCACCGTGCAGGGAATCTACGGCCGGCGGATGTTCGAGACGTGGGTGCACATGACCGAACTGCTCAAGCACAACCGCCTGAATCTCGAGCCTCTGTTCCACGAGCGGATGCCGCTCGAAAAATTCGAGAGCGCGTTTTCGCTTCTCGAATCCGGGAAAGCCGGGAAAATTTTGCTGTACCCAAATGGTTCGCCAAAATAACTGGAAGTCGAACTCCCTCGATGCGCTGGTTCGCCCACAAAAGCCGCGACGACTCGATCGCTGAACGACTATTCAACCAATTTGTGAATGTTGCGGTTCAGGATAGGGAAAAACACTGTGATGTCTATCACATAACTCCGGACTTGAAGGCGCAATATCTCAGCAAAGCACGCCTATACCACGAAGCGCTCGTTCTCATGCTTCTCCTAGAAAGGCAGTCCCAAGATGCCGCTTGGACCCGAGTCCTCGAGGGCTTCGAAAAGAACGTCTTGCCCTCAAGTCCGGACGACGAAGGTATGACAAAATTAGAGGCGTTGAGGGGAGCTATGAGAAGGATTAGCGACCTAGTCGGGCCCGCCGGTAAAGACCAGGAGTTTTCTTGGGCATCGTCGTGGTTCGCGTCTATGGGCCACACTGAGTCGAATCCGGCCTCCCTGCTAGCGTTCGTTTTGGAGTGGACACAATACTACGTTGCGGTATCGACTTTTCTGAAGGAACAGCCCTAATCCGATCTTATCGGTCCGTAGATGCGAGAGATTGCTCTTTTCCGCCGCTCGGACGCTCGGTGTTTAGGGAGAAAAAGCGCCAATAATTGCCGGCAGGATTTCGATCAGATGTAGGCCGGAATACTTCATACGGAGGAATCATGAGTACACCCGCAGCGAGCACGCAAGGACGGCCGCAATTGCAATATCTTCACGACGCGCTCGAAGATATGAAATCGAAGCACCTCTATTTCCGCCTGAAAATCCTCGAAGGCGAGCAAAAACCCGTCGCCGTTTTCGACGGCAAGGAAGTGATCAACCTCAGCTCCAACAATTACCTCGGCCTCACAACGCATCCGAAATTGCGCCGCGCCGCTATCGAAGCCACCCGCAAATTCGGCGTCGGCTCCGGTGCCGTGCGCTCCATCGCAGGCACGATGAAGATCCACATGGAACTCGAGGAGCAGATTGCCCGCTTCAAGAAAGTGGAAGCCTGCGTCGTATTTCAATCCGGATTCGCCGCGAATGCGGGCACCGTGTCCGCGATTCTCGGCAAGGAAGACCTGATCATCTCCGATGAGCTCAACCACGCCTCCATCATCGACGGCTGCCGCCTTTCGCGCGCCACCATAAGAGTCTTCAAGCACAAGGATATTGGCGATTGCGACCGCGTCCTGAAGGAAACGGAAAACTGGACCGGCAAGAAACTCCTCGTCACCGACGGCGTATTCTCGATGGATGGCGACATCGCCAACCTGCCCGCGCTGTGTGAGCTCGCCGAAAAATACAATTGCATCATGATGGTCGACGACGCTCACGCTTCCGGCGTTCTCGGTTCGCGCGGGCGAGGCACCATCGACCACCTCGGTTGCCACGGCCGCGTCGACATTCAGGTGGGCACGCTGAGCAAGGCCATCGGCTCGATCGGCGGCTACGTGTGCGGCTCCCGCGACCTGATCGATTTCCTCTATCATCGCGGCCGCCCCTTCTTGTTTTCCACGTCGCATCCGCCGTCGGTCACGGCCACCTGCCAGGCCGCGTTCGACCTGCTCGACTCGGAGGCTGGCGATCGCCTCATCAAGAAGCTCTGGTCGAACACGAAATTCTTCAAGCGCAAGCTGAAGAAGCTGGGATTCAACACAGGTAAGAGCGAGACACCGATTACGCCGATCATGGTGGGCGACGCGGAAAAGGCGTTTCAGTTTTCGCGTGAGCTATTCGCGGAGGGCGTTTTCGCCGGTGCGATCGGCTATCCCACGGTTCCGGAAGGCAAAGCGCGCCTGCGAACGATTGTTACGGCCACTCACAAGCGCGCCGATCTCGAGCGGGCGCTCGAAACCATCGCGCGCGTAGGCAAAAACCTCGGGATCATTTCCTAGCAGGCCGGGCTATATCAAACCGCGGCGGCAACCAAATGCGGGCGCATGCGCTTGTAGAGCGCCATCACCAGCGCGCCAAGCCCCCAGAAAATCGTCACAAACAGAATCCAGCCGCCCACGTACGGCAGCAGTCGCAGCACGTGCAGGATGAAAAGCCCCAGCGCCAGCCGGCCGATCGCGGCACCCGTGCCCACCCTCGCTCCGAGCAGCGCTTCTCCCAGCCAGCCCGACACAAAGATCGTCGACGTATACACAGCGAGCCCGTACAACACCAGCGTCACGATCCCAACGGCGAGCCCCACGATCGTGCAACAAGCGATGATCGCGGCAATCGGAGTAGCGAACAAGAATAGAAGCCCGAATCCCGCTGCCGGCACGTATTTCTTGCAGGCCTCCGTTGTGTCCACAAACAACCCGGGCATCAGCAGAAGCAGCACAAGACCGTAGACGAACCCGATTCCCCACAGAAGGATGTGGTGCACGTAGTAGTGCGGAGTCTCATAGCTTGGTTCTTTCTTGGGCATCACTCTCTCGATCGTTCCTGCCACTTTTGCCCCGGGAGAGATCTCAGGATCGCGCTTGCCCTCGTACTTGGTGTGTCCTTTGATTTCTGCGGTGGACCCGATCATCAGATAGTCCGCACGCAGCGAGACGTCCCGCCCAATTGTGCTCGCCAGATCCACCGAGTGCGCCATGCCGAGCACGTCGCCGCCGACCTTGCCGCTTAGGGATACGTCGTTCCCGCCCACCGTGACGCTGCCGCCGACAGATCCCTTTTCGCTCAGATTCAACTCCTTGCTCCAGCTCATCAAGTTTCTTCCCACGGCTCCGTCGATGTCCACGGATTCAGCGAACACGCGCACGTTGCCATCTACAGTTCCGTTCATGTGCAACTCTTGCGCAAACGCCAGGATGTCTCCCTTCACGTGCCCGTTGACGATCACCACCTGCGCCCACGTAACCAGGTCGCCGTCCACATCCCCGTCGATCAGCGCTCGTTCCCCAAAAACCATCAGGTCCGTGTGCACGGTTTCTCCGGCGGGCAGCGTGTAATTCGGATCGCCGTGCTTCGTCTCGGCCGCGCCCGTGGGCGCAGGCAACGCGAGCGCGAAAAGCAGCGCGCCCATCACGACGGCAAACGTCGTCAGCCGGTGCCAGTGCCTTCGGAGCAGCCAAATCACCACCAGCGTCAGAGTCCCCATCGCCAGAAATTCCATTAGGCTTCGCATTGCGTCCCATCCTTTCCAGAAGGCGCCGCTGAAGAAGAGCATCGTAAGAAGATTGCCTTGCGTAAAACCCGACTGAGCCGCTTGCGCTTGCCACGGTTCGATGATTCCGCTCCAAAAAGTGTAGGCGCCGGCCGCGCTGAGCCCCAGCGTCGTCAGCCAGCCCCACGGGACCGAGCCGCGTTCCGGCGCTTCCGCCAAGCGCGCGGGAATCGCTTCATCCTCCGCGTCCAGAGCCTGGCGCAGCCACACTCCTTCCCTCTCGAGCGCGCCGATCAGCTCGCGACACTGGGAGCATGTGGCCGCATGCGCCGAAACCTCCTGCGCGTGATCGGCGTCGAGCTGCTTTTCCAGATACAGCAGCGCTGTCATCTCATCGAAGTGGTTCATCGCTTGCTCCCCGCAACCGCGCCGCGCGCCCCGGCCTCTCCTCCGCTCAGGGCGTCGCGCAACTGGTGACGCGCGCGCAGCAGTAATACACCCACAAAGGCCCGGCGCACGCCGAGCGTATCCGCAATTTCGTCGTAACTCATATCCGCGTAGTAGCGCAGCACCAGCGCCATTCGAGCGCGATCCGGCAACTTCGCCAGCCCGCCTCGCACTTCCTTGCTCGTATGCTCTGTCTGCAGCCGCTCGAGCTGGTCGGGATCGGGATGCTCCAGCGGCAGAGTTTCCAGGTCGCCCGTCTCAAGGTCCTGGCGAATGCGCCGCCGCCGCAACATGTCCCAGCAATGATTGCTGGCAACTTTGTAGAGCCACGCCGTGAACGGCCGCGTGGAATCGTATGTCCCGAGTTTCTGTCGAACCTTCATGAAAACTTCCGTTGTTGCGTCCTCTGCGTCTTCACGCGTCGGCAGAGCGCGCCTGCAAAACCGGAAGATCGCGGCCGCGTATTGCCGATAGAGTTCGCCCCAGGCGTCCGCGTCCCCTGCCCGGACCTGCGCCAGCACCTCTGCCAACTCTGCGGCGCTCATCTCTCCCGATGTCTTACGTCGCTCCATAAGCTGATACGCACGCCCGCCGTAAAATATTTCACAAATGTTACAAAAGACCGGACTTGGCCCCTTGAGTGATGGTGATTAGAGGTTAACGTGGCGCGGCGGAGTAAGTCACGCAAATCCCGGTCCGGCCGGACCAGCCAAAATTACCCTGATCTGTAGTTCCCGAGGTTTTCGCCTTTCGGCCTGCGAACTGCCGCCATTCGGTCAAGCACCCGATTCCAAGCAGGCCCCCTTGACAACACGATACTATGCATTGCATAGTATCGCTGTGATCGATTCCCATCCCACCGGCGAATCCGTCCCAGACCGATGGGAAATCCAGCTCCGTAAAGGCTGCCTTGAATTGGCGGTCCTCGCGTCGCTATGGAACGGAAAGCTCTACGGCCTCGAGATTCTTCGGCGCCTTGAGGCCGACTCCGATCTGGTCGTCTCCGAAGGCACGGTGTACCCGCTGCTCAGCCGCCTGAAGACGCTCGGGCTGGTCCGCAGCGAGTGGGTGGAGTCCGACGCGGGCCATCCCCGCAAATACTACGCACTCACGCCGGCCGGAAAACAGCGCGCCCGCGAGATGGTGGCGATTTGGACGCAGTTCTCGTCGAGTATGAGCAAGTTGCTCGCTCCGCTCGGGAAGGCGAAGTAAATGACGATCCCAGCCGATGACGCACAGCAAAAGATCGAAACCTACCTGGGCAGTGTGCGCGCGCGATTGCGCGGAATCGACGAAACCGACGTGCGCGACATCGTCACCGAGCTGCGAAGCCACATTACTGACAAAGTGGCAGCGAGTGGAGGAGTTACCGCCGCCCGAGTTGACGCCGCGTTGGCCGCGCTTGGCACCCCGGAAGAGCTAGCCGCCCAGTACATCACCGACAATCTGCTCGCGAAAGCAGAGATCACTCGTTCCCCGGTGCGAATACTCGACGCCTTGTTCCGGTGGGCCAGTCTGAGCGTCGCGGGGTTTCTTGTGCTTCTCGCTTCCATTGCCGGATATTTCCTCGGTGGCTCATTCGTCCTGTGCGCGCTCTTGAAGCCGCTTCATCCGCAGACCGCCGGATTGTGGCTGATTCCCGACGCCGCTGGCGACTCAACAATTTCCCTGCGCCTCGGCTTTTCCACTGCGCCGTCCAGCGGCAAGGAACTCCTCGGTTGGTGGATCTTGCCGCTCGGAGTGGTAATTGGCTGCGGGCTGGTGGTGGTCACCACTCGCTTCGCTATTTGGAGTACCAGGCGATACCGCGCGTCGCGCGCATTG
Source organism: uncultured Acidobacteriota bacterium (assembly GCA_963737205.1). GTDB lineage: Bacteria > Acidobacteriota > Terriglobia > Acidiferrales > UBA7541 > Palsa-295. The sequence continues at coordinate 2,044,757 of CAVTRV010000002.1, forward strand.
CCGCCAAACTGATTTGCCGAACAAATCGCTTCCGAAAGGTGAACCGCTATGGGTGTGCTCAAAAATAATTCGGGTTCAGAAACACCAGTTGGAAACGCAACTCAGTCAGTGCCGCCGAATCAGGCCCCCGGGTGGCGCCAGAGCAAATGGCTCGCGGTCGCGGAGCTGCTTGTCGTCGTTCTCATCTTTGTCGCCGACGCTCACCATCTCATTCCCCTCAGTAAGACGATCTTTCTTGTGGCGTTCGCATGGCTCTCGCTGTGGCTGCGCAAGCTCAGCTGGCGGAGCGTCGGTCTCTCCCTTTACCGAAGCTGGCTCGCAACGCTCGCGTGGGGCCTCGCGGCTGGCCTCGCGATGGAGGCTCTCGAATTCTTCGTCACTCAACCGCTGCTCGTCCGTTTGCTGCACAAGCAACCTGACCTCGAGCTCTTCCAAGCGCTTCACGGAGACTTGAAATGGACTCTGCTTGCGATCCTCGGCGCTTGGGCCCTGGCGGCATTCGGAGAAGAAATGGTCTATCGAGGCTACCTGATGAACCGCGTCGCCGACCTCTTCAATCGCACGCGTCGCGCTTGGATCGTCAGCCTGATCGCCGTGCACGTTGGGTTCGGCTTGGCCCATATCTACCAAGGCGTCACTGGCGCAATCGACGAAGGCCTCATGGGTCTCCTACTCGGCCTGATTTATCTGCGTACCGACCGTAATCTCGCTGTGCCTATCGTCGCGCATGGAGTGGCGGACTCGATCGATTTCATTCTCATCTTCTTGGGCAAATATCCCGGCATGTAGGCAATCGCCGTCCTTCTCGCTGCCTCAGGCTTCACCTGAAGCCTCTGCTGCCTCTGCTATACTCGGCACCTTGCCGTCGCGCTGGGGCAGCTTGCAGTCCGCCCCGCGGCGCGCAAACTGGTCGAATGCCTCCCAAAGACTCAAAGCGCCTCTTCCTGATTGACGCGATGGGCTACATCTTTCGCGCCTTCTACGCGCCCATGCCGCAGCGCCTGAGCAACGCGAAGGGCCTCCCCACGAACGTCCCCTATCTTTTCGCCAACATGGTTCGCAAGCTCGTGAAGGACTGGAAGCCCGACTACCTCGGCGTCGTCTTCGATGTTTCCGCGCCCACTTTTCGCGACAAACTCTTCGCCGAATACAAGGCGCAACGCGCGCCCATGCCCCAGGACCTTTCGATCCAAATCCCGTTCGTGCGGCGCTACTGCCAGGCCATGCGTTTGCCCATGATCGAATTTCCCGGCTACGAAGCCGACGACGTAATCGGCACGCTCGCGAAGAAGGCTGGCGAGCAGAATTTCGAAGTCTTCATCGTCACCAGCGACAAAGACCTGATGCAGCTCGTTGGCGGCCCCGTCCGTTTGCTCAACCCCATGAAGGGTGACCTCCTTCTCGACGCAAAAAAAGTGGAAGAGATTATGGGTGTGCCGCCCGAAAAAGTTCCGGACGTCATGGCGTTGATGGGCGATTCCATCGACAACATTCCCGGCGCGCGCGACCCGAACGAAAAGCCCGCTCCGGGCGAGCGCCGCAAAGCCGGAATCGGCGAAGTGGGCGCGCGACAGCTCATCCAGCAGTACGGCAGCGCCGAAGAAACGCTCAAGCATGCCTCCGAAGTGAAGCGCGCGAATTATCGCGAAGCCCTCCAGAAACATGGCGAGTTCGTCAAGCTGAGCAAGCAGCTCGCTACCATTCCCACGGACGCGCCCGTGCCGCTCGAGCTCGAAATGCTGCGGATGGCCCCGCCCGACCTGCCGTCCCTTCACGATCTTTACGTCGAGCTCGGCTTCACTTCGCTGCTGCGCGAATTCGCCCCCGTTGTGGACGATCAGAAAACCGACTACGCGAATCTCGATTCGCCCGAGTCGCTCCACAAATTCCTCGGCTCGATTCCGCGCGGCCAGGAAACCGCGGCTTGGCTCTCGCTCGATTCGGAGGATCCCGACGAAGAAGGCTTCGGCACTCGCGTTCTTGGCATCGAGATCGCCCCCAAGACGGGAACGTCACGCATCGCGGCCAATGACGTCGAGGACAAAAGTCTTGCCGCGATGAAAGAATGGCTCGCGGACTCGAAACACCCGAAAGTCGTCCACGACCCAAAACTGTTTCACTTGCTCTCGGCTCCGGATTCTCCCGGCGCCGCGCATGCCGTGGCGGGAATCCGTCACGCGACGATCCTGTACTCCTATCTCCTGCGCCCCACCACCGCGAACCACGCTTTCGCCGAAGTCGTCCTGCGCCAACTGAACCGCACCCTTTCGGGCGCGCCGGGTGAGCGAGCCGATTTCTTGCTTCGCATCGCTCCCTTGCTGCGAGAGGAGGTCGAGAAGCAAGGCCTCGCCGACCTCTACGAAAAAATTGATCTGCCGCTCGCGCCGGTCCTGGCTCGGATGGAAGCTTCCGGCGTTCTCGTCGACAAAAACGAGCTCGACATCATCTCCGCGAAAGCCCAGGAAGAAATCACCAACCTCGAAAAAGCGATCTACGATCTTGCCGGCCTCGAATTCAACATCAATTCGCCGCCGCAGCTCGCGGAAGTTCTTTTCGACAAGCTGAATTTGCAGGGACCCAAGCAAGGTCGCGGCCGTCCCAGGTCCCGCTCCACGGCTGCCGATATTCTCGAAGAATTGGCGCCGCTGCACCCACTCCCGAAGAAAGTCCTCGAATATCGCGAGCTTTCGAAACTGAAATCCACGTACGCGGATGTGCTCCCGCGGCTGATTCATCCCGCCACAGGCCGCCTTCACACGCGTTTCAGCCAGACGGGAACGGCCACCGGCCGGCTGAGCTCCTCGAATCCGAATCTGCAAAACATCCCCATTCGCACGGAGCTTGGACGCGAGATTCGCGCCGCGTTCGTTGCTCCCGCCGGTCATCAGCTTCTTTCCGCCGACTATTCCCAGATCGAGCTGCGAATCCTGGCACATGTTTCCGAGGATCCGATTCTCACCGACGCGTTTCGCCGCGGGGAAGACATCCACTCGAGAACGGCGCAGGAAGTTTTCGCCGTTCCCCCGCTGATGCAGACGCGCGAGCATCGTCGCGTCGCAAAAGTGATCAATTTCGGCGTGGCCTACGGCCTGTCACCGTTTGGTCTCTCGCAAACTCTCGACATCGACCAAAAGGAGGCGGCCAAATTCATCGCCGCCTACTTCGAACGCTACAGCGGCGTGAAGAAATATCTCGACCAGCAGATCGCGGAAGTTCGCAGAACGGGAATCAGCAAGACGCTTTTCGGCCGTATCCGTCCGATTTCCGAAATCAATTCACCCCAGCCCAACATGCGCAATTTTGCCGAGCGCACCGCGATGAATACGCCCATGCAAGGCGCTGCCGCCGACCTGATCAAGCTCGCGATGATCGAGCTCGACCGGCGCCTCGCCGGCGAATTCAAGTCGCGAATGATTCTGCAGGTTCACGACGAATTGCTTTTCGAAGCGCCCGAAGAAGAGATTCCGGCACTCGCGGAGCTTGTCAAGCAAGTGATGGAAGGAGCGTATAAGCTGCGCGTCCCACTCGTCGCCGAAACCAAGGTTGGCCCCAATTGGCGCGACATGAAATGATTTGAAAAGGGAAAAGAGAAAACGGAAAATGCGAACATCCACAGGGCGAGGTGAAGCGAATGGCTCCGAACCATCCTGAAGGTTTTCTCAAGCTCGTGAACGACGCCAAGAAGCGCATTAAAGAAGAGGATTTTCAGACTACCAAGAACCGCATGGATTCCGGCGACAAATTCATTCTCGTGGACACGCGCGAGGAATCCGAGTGGGCCCGCGGCCACATTCCCGGCGCGATTCATCTCGGCAAGGGCGTCATCGAGCGCGACATCGAGAAGACCATCCCGGACAAGGACACACCCATCGTTCTTTACTGCGGCGGTGGCTTCCGTTCAGCGCTGGCGGCCGACAATCTTCAGAAGATGGGCTATCACAAAGTCGTTTCCATGGACGGCGGCTGGCGCAGTTGGACCGAAGCCGGCTTCCCCGTCGTGAAGGATTAGGAGACTTTCATAGGGCCCTTGTGTCAGGGCACGACTTCAGTCGTGCCGAAAAAGACCTGAAAAAAATCAGGGGTTTTAACCCCTGGGGTCTCTAGCACGAGACACCGAAGTATTTTGTGAGTCGAAGACGATCAGTTTGGCTGGGGCGGTTGGACTCGAACCAACACCGTCCTCATTAACAGTGAGGTGTCCTACCAATTGGACCACGCCCCAACCGGGCTTCAGGGTTCACTTCAGAACCCTGGATGTAGAGGTCCGCAATTTTATCCAATTTGGTGATAATCCACGCAGAGTTTCGCGAGGCGCGTGCCTATAAGTTTCTTGAATCGGTCAATCAAAATGTCAGGAGATGGCGGGCGCGCTGGCAAACACCTCCGCCGCGATATCTATAATTGGAGGGGGTTAGGAGAGACGGCGGAAGGTAAGCCGGGGGAAGGAAGCCGGCCCAGCCCTCAATCCCCTTAAAGGGATCCTCGGCTTTCTTCCCCCTGACGCAAATACCTACCGCACGCTGGAAACCAAACTAAGTCATTGTAAACAATAGCCTTCTATTCTCTTCGCCCGGTAAAAAATCCTAGTTGCCAGTAAAATTTCCGGGCACCCCCTGGGCTTCGCCCCTTTCGCCTGAACGGTCCCACTTCGTTCGCGGGAGAGCGCGGAAGAGCGAATTTCGCGTCGAAACTAAGATACCCTAAGGTGGCCGAAATCAGGATGGGGGCGACAATCCAGCGCCGAGCGGCAGTGCGACCTTCGCCCCTGAGAATCCGGAAACATTTTCCTGACGACACTCGTATTGAAGGGCGGGTTCCCATGGAACTACGAATTGAAAATCTCTCGAAGACCTACCCCAACGGCGTAAAGGCCCTGGAAAACGTGTCGCTGACAATACCTTGCGGCATGTACGGACTACTCGGACCGAACGGCGCGGGCAAATCCACTCTGATGCGGACGCTTGCCACCTTGCAGGAACCTGATAGCGGCACTGTTCGCTTGGGCGACCTCGACGGTCTGCGTCAGAAAGAAGAAGTCCGCCGCATGCTCGGCTACCTCCCGCAGGATTTTGGCGTCTATCCCCGGATTTCGGCGCAGGACATGCTGAGTTACATCGCGTTGCTGAAGGGAGTCGCGGACTCAAAGGAGCGCAAGGATCTCGTCGACGCGATGCTTCGCCGCTGCAATCTCTACGACGTTCGCAAAAAGTCGCTCACCGGCTTCTCCGGTGGAATGCGTCAGCGATTTGGAATCGCGCAAGCTCTTCTCGGCAATCCGAAACTGTTGATCGTGGACGAACCGACGGCCGGCCTCGATCCAGGCGAACGCAACCGTTTTTACAACCTTCTCGCTGAAATCGGCGAACAGGTCATCGTCATCCTTTCAACCCACATCGTCGAAGACGTTATGGATCTCTGTACGAACATGGCGATCATTCACGAAGGCCGAGTGCTGTATCAAGGAAGGCCCGACGCTGCCATTGCAGAACTGCAAGGCCGCGTTTGGCAGCGTTCCATCCAGAAATCCGAGCTGCCACAATATGAGGAACGCTACCGCGTCATCTCAAGCCGGTTGGTCGGCGGCCGGCCGTATCTTCACGTCCTTGGCGACGAAAACCCCGAAGACGGATTTTCTCCTACGGCGCCAAACCTCGAAGACGTTTTCTTCACCAGAATCCGCGGCTGGAACTGAGGACGTATCGATGCTACGCCAGATTCTCTGGTTCGAAATTCGATACTGGTTGCGCTCCGCGATGCTTTGGGTTTTCTTCTTCGTGATCGCGGCGCTGGTGTTCTTGGCCGAGAGCACGGATCACCTGACCCTCGGATCGTCGCTCACCAATACGTTTCGCAACGCTCCATTCGTGGTCGAAAATTTCTATTCGTTCATCGGGTTGATAACGATTCTGATGGCCACGGCTTTCGTCAATTCCGCGGCCGCGCGCGATTTCAGTTTCAACACCTACCAGATCATTTATTCCACTCCCTTGAGCCGTTTCGATTTCCTGATGGGACGTTTCCTCGGTGCCACCGTCGTATCCGTCATTCCCATGCTCGGCGTCTCCGCCGGCGTCTTGTTGGCGAAACATATGCCTTGGATCGATCCCGAACGCTGGGGGCCCGTCGTCTGGAGCGCCCATCTCTGGGGCATTCTTGTCTTCGCGATTCCCAATACCCTCATCGTCGCCGCGATTCTGTTCGCCGTCGCGGTCCTCGCTCGCAATGAGATTGTTTCTTTCGTCGCGGCGCTGGTGCTCCTGGCAGGGTACGTCGTTGCCGATTCGTTCGTGCAGAATGTCGAGCGAGAAAAAATCGCCGCCCTTCTCGATCCTTTCGGTATTCGCACGTTTACTCTGGCTACGAAATACTGGACCGTCGCCGAGAAAAATCATTTGGCCATCGGTTACACCGGCATGTTGCTCTGGAACCGGCTCATCTGGCTCGGCGTCGCGGCGCTGGTCTTCTTGTTCGCATATTACCGGTTCAGCTTTGCCGAGCGGCGAAAGAAAGCCCGCCGTCTCGAGCCTGAATTGATTCCCGCCGCTGTGACGCAGGTTTCCCTTCCCTCGATCCACCTCAAGGACGCCGGATGGAAGAAGTATCTGGCGGCGACTCGAATTCATTTGCTCGGCTTGGTAAAGAGCACCCCTTTCATCGTCATCGTTTTGGCTGGCCTGCTCAATTGCGTTCCTCAGATCGCTCTCAGCGCCACCCAGATTTACGGCATCACGACGCTGCCCGTCACATATTCGATCCTCGAAATTATTACGGGCACGCTCTACATGTTTATCCTGGCCCTGATCACGTATTACGCCGGCGTGCTTGTCTGGAAAGACCGAGATGCGCGCATGGACGAGATTTCCGATTCAATCCCTTCACCCGAGTGGGTCTCCTACGCCTCGCGTCTTACGGCCATCGTGGCTATGACGATGCTGGTCATGTTGGCGGCGCTGTGCAGCGGCGTGATCGTGCAGATGGCGCACGGATACCACCGCTACCAGCTCGATCTCTACGCGAAGCAGCTTTTCCTGCGCGACGCCTCGTTTATGCTCTTCGTCGCCGTCCTCGCGTTTTTTATCCACGTGCTTTCTCCCAATAAGTACGTGGGTTATTTCATCTACATCGCGTTTCTGGCCGCCAACTTTTTTGCCTGGCGCCCGCTCAACGTGGCCACCAACATGGTGAAATTCGCCAATCGGCCCGACGTCATCTATTCCGATTTCTTCGGCGACGCTCCCTACCGGGTCGCGTGGAATTGGTTCACGCTCTACTGGCTGCTTTTCTGCGGCCTGCTGTCGGTGGCGGCCATCGTGTTTTGGCCGCGCGGCAAGCAAAGCACGTGGCGCGAGCGCAGTCGAAATGCCGCGCTCCGGTTCCACGGCTCCTTGAGGGTGCTCGCGGTCGCGTGTTTTCTCGGCTTCGTCGCAGTCGGCGCATGGATCGTTTACAACACGATGATCCTCAACGAGCTCCTGGGCCCCAAGGAAATCGATCGCCGCCAGGCCGAGTACGAAAAGACCTACAAGCCGCTCGCCAAAGTTCCCATGCCGCGTGTGCGAGACGTTCGCTACGCCATCGACATCTATCCCGCAGCCCGCGGTATGCTCATGAATGTCGACGAGACGATCCAAAATCCATATGCCCAGCCGGTCGACCAGATCTACTTCAATGTGGATCGCCGTTACGACACCGACATTCAAATCCCAGGCGCCTCGCTTCTGAAAGACGACACGCGCCTCGCTTACCGCATGTTTCGGTTTTCTCCGCCCCTTCAGCCCAATGAAACTCGCATAATCCACTTCACGGTGAAAAGCCGCACGCGCGGATTCGAAAACGAGTTGAGCAACCCGGAACTCGTCCAGAACGGCACGTTCTTCAACAACACGGTGGCCCCCGTGATCGGCTACAGCTCATTCCGAGAACTCACTGACCCGAACGACCGCAAGAAATACGGCCTGGGCGAGCAGGAATTGATGCCGCTTCTCGAGCGCGACTGCACCACCGATTGCCGCGACACGTATCTCGGCGGCCATTCGGACTGGGTAAACCTCGACACGGTGATCAGCACGTCGGCCGATCAGACGGCCGTCGCGCCCGGTTCTCTCGTCCGGCAATGGCAGGAGAACGGACGCAACTATTACGAATACAAGCTCGACCACGAATCGCTCAATTTCTACTCATTCATTTCAGCGCGCTACGAAGTTGCGCGCGAGGAATGGAACGGCATCAAGGTCGAGGTCTACTACGACAAAGATCATCCCTGGAACGTCCCGCGGATGGTGAACTCGATCAAGAAATCGCTTACCTACTACACCGAAAACTTCGGTCCCTACTATCACAAGGAAGCCCGCATCATCGAATTCCCGCGCGTCGCGCGATTCGCCCAGGCCTTCCCCGGAACGATGCCTTATTCGGAGTCCATCGGCTTCATCGCCAATCTAGATCATCCCGACGACATCGACTTCGTCTTTTACGTCGTGGCCCACGAGATGGGACACCAATGGTGGGCGCACCAGGTGATCGGCGCGGACATGCAGGGAGGCACATTCCTGTCGGAGTCGCTGGCGCAATACTCGGCTCTCATGGTGATGCAGAAGGAATACGGCCGCGACATGATGCGCAAGTTCCTTCGCTACGAAATGGATCGCTACCTCGCAGCTCGCGGACGCGAACGCCTGAAGGAAAGGCCTTTGCTAACCGTCGAAGACAACCAGGGCTACGTCCATTACCAGAAGGCGAGCGTCGTGCTGTTTTATATGAAGGAAATGATCGGCGAGGACGCCGTCAACCGGGCGTTGCGCCAGATGGTGCAGAGCTACGCGTATGCTCCGCCTCCTTATCCCGTTTCGTGGCGGCTCGTCGAAGCCCTCGGTTCTCAGACCCCGCCCGACAAACAGTATTTGCTGAAGGATCTCTTCGAAGACATTACCGTGTTCTCGAACCGCACCATTGACGCAACGGCCCTCAAGCGCCCCGACGGAAAGTACGACGTCACAATCCAATTCGAGTCGCGCAAGTTCAAGGACGATCCCAAGGGCAACGAAACCGAAGTGCCCGTGGACGATTGGATTGATATCGGCGCATTCGCCAAACCAGAAAAAGGCAAGCAGTACGGAAAAACTCTTTACCGCGACCGAGTCCACGTCACTCAGTTGCGCTCCACTCAGACCTTCACCGTTGACGAACTACCCGATCAGGCGGGCGTCGATCCCTTCCTGCTTTTGGTTGACCGAGTCCCCGACGACAACGTGAAGAAGGTCACGCTGGCCAGCCCCTCGAAATAACGGCCCGCGGATAACACTCCTATCCTGTTGAAAACTAAAAAGATACGTATGCTCACTGGCGTTGCCATACCACGCCTTGACCATCCAGCGTCGCCCTTGCTATGTTGGTAAGCTACGCTGGCCTCATTCTACCCAGTGTATTGAGGGCCCCTCCGTGGGGCACTCCTTGAGCCATGGGTCTAAAGAAAATCGTCATCCGGGGTGCCCGGCAGCACAATCTAAAGAACATCCACCTGGAAATCCCCCGTAACACCTTGACCGTCATCACGGGGCTGTCCGGTTCGGGTAAATCCTCGCTTGCCTTTGATACTCTCTACGCCGAAGGCCAGCGGCGCTACGTGGAATCGCTCTCGGCCTATGCACGCCAGTTCCTCGACCAAATGGAGCGTCCCGACGTCGATTCCATCGAGGGCCTTTCGCCTTCGATTGCCATCGAGCAGAAGACAACGACCCGCTCGCCGCGCTCAACCGTCGGCACCATCACCGAAATTTACGATTACCTTCGCGTGATTTACAGCGCCATCGGCACTCCGCATTGCCCGAAATGCGGCAAACCCATCACTCGCCAGTCCACGGAACAAATCGTCCAGGCCGTCGCCGCTCTCAAGCCTGACGACCGCATCATGGTCCTCGCGCCTGTGGTTCGCGGGCGCAAGGGCGAATACAAAAAGGAACTCGAGAAGTACTCCAAGGAAGGATATGTCCGCGCGCGCGTCGACGGCGAACTCATGAACCTCGACGAGCCAATTCCCCTCGACCGGCGCAAGAACCACACGATCGAAATCGTAGTGGACCGCCTGCTGATGAAGAATGGAGTCGGGCAGCGGCTTGAGCAGTCGATCGAGACAGCCTTGAAGCTCACGGGCGGTCTCGTGACGATTGCCGTGGTCGGTGGCGAAGAACGTGTCTACTCCGAAAAGCTCGCCTGCCCGGACTGCGGAATTTCCGTTCCGCAACTCGAGCCGCGCTCCTTCAGTTTCAATTCGCCGTATGGCGCCTGCTCGGAATGCCATGGACTTGGCTCGAAATACGATTTCGATCCGGCAAAAGTAATTGTCGATTGGACGAAGCCGCTTTTTGAAGGCGCGCTCGGCCCTGGTTCCGGCTCGTCGTTTTTGCAGCGGACCCTGCGCATCGCCGCGGCCGCTTACGGATTCGATCTCGAAACGCCGTTCGAGAAGTTTTCGCGCAACGTGCAGAACCTGATCCTGCATGGCAACCCGCAGAAAAGCGGCTCGAGCAAAACTCTGAACTTCCAGGGCGTTCTCGGCCATCTCGAGAGCAGCCTCGCGGAATCGAATTCGGACACGTACCGCGAATGGCTGACCCAATACATGTCGCCCGCGCCTTGCGCTGCGTGCAACGAGCGGCGTCTGCGTCCTGAAAGCCTCGCCGTGAAGATCGCCGGACTCTCGATTGCGGACTTTACGTCGTTGCCGCTCTCGGAAGCTCGCGCCGCCGTCGATAAGATTCGCGGCCAGCTCACGCTGCGCCAGCGCAAAATCGCCGGGCGCCCTCTTGGCGAAGTGGCGGAACGCATCGACTTCCTGCTCGCTGTGGGTCTCGGCTATCTGACGCTAGACCGTTCGGCGGCCACTCTGTCCGGCGGCGAGGCCCAACGCATCCGGCTCGCCACCCAAATCGGCTCGCGGCTTCGCGGCGTTCTCTACGTTCTCGACGAGCCTTCGATCGGGCTTGCATGCGCGCGACAATGGCCGCTTGCTGAACACGCTCGAAACGCTGCGTGACCTCGGTAACACCGTCTTGGTGGTCGAACACGATGAAGAAACAATTCGCCGCGCCGACTATGTTGTCGATCTTGGTCCGGGCGCGGGAAAAGCTGGCGGATACTTGGTTGCTTCGGGTTCGCCGGAGGAGATTGCAGCGAATCCGGCATCGCTCACGGGCCAATACCTCTCGGGGCAGACGAAGATCGCAGTTCCTGACAAGCGCCGCGACAAAAACGGAAACGCCCTCACGATTCTTGGCGCGCACGGCAACAATCTGAAAAATATCGACGTCGCGATTCCGCTCGGCCTGCTCACCGTCGTCACCGGCGTTTCCGGCTCCGGCAAATCCACACTGGTCAACGACATTCTCTACCGCGCGCTCGCTGCGAAGCTGTATCGCTCGATGGAAAAGCCGGGTGAGCACCGCGCGATCACGGGCATCGAGAATATCGATAAGGTAGTCCAAATCGACCAGGCGCCGATCGGCCGCACGCCACGATCGAATCCAGCCACATATACGGGCGTTTTCGCGCCGATCCGCGAACTGTTCGCCATGCTGCCGGAATCTCGCGAGCGCGGCTACAAGCCCGGCAGATTCAGCTTCAACGTGAAGGGCGGCCGCTGCGAAGCGTGCCAGGGCGACGGCCAGCGCCGCATCGAAATGAATTTCTTGCCGGACGTCTACGTCACGTGCGAAGTCTGCCGCGGCAAGCGCTACAACGCGGAAACGCTCGCGGTTCGCTATAAAGGCTATTCGATTTCCGACCTGCTGGATTTGCCCATCGAAGATGCGCTGAAAGTGTTGGAGAACATTCCCGCGATTCAGCAGAAATTGCAGACTCTCGTTGACGTCGGGCTCGGCTACGTGCAGCTGGGGCAATCCGCCACGACATTGTCCGGAGGCGAGGCGCAGCGCACAAAACTCGCGCGCGAGCTTTCGCGGCGTCAAACCGGGCGCACCCTCTATATTCTCGACGAGCCGACCACCGGATTGCATTTCGACGACGTGAAGAAGCTGCTCGACGTGCTCAATCGTTTGGTTTCGCTCGGCAATACGGTCCTCATCATCGAGCACAATCTCGACGTGATCAAACAAGCCGATTGGATCATCGATTTGGGCCCCGAAGGCGGCGGCGCCGGCGGCCGCATCGTAGCGCAAGGCACGCCGGAAGACGTGTCGCGCGTCAAGAAATCCTATACGGGACAGATTCTCGCTCGAGCGCTCAATGGCGCGAAAGCAAGTTTGGCAAGTTAGCCGGGCGAATCGCGCGCGGCAGATTCAAAGGCGGGAGTTCAGCGGCGTATGAGCTTCGACGAAAACAACCCTGTTCCCCCCGAGCCAGAGCAATCAATCCTTTCCTACGAAACGCCGCAACCCGCTGAAGCGGCCTACGGCACAACATCGCCGCCGGAATTCCTTTCACCGCAAACTCCGCCGGTCCCCGAAGATCTGCGCGTTCCGTGGGGTTGGACCGATTTGCTGCTCCTCTTATTAGTGTGGTTCGGCGCAACAGTTGTCGTGACCCTCTTTCTCGGAGTCATCTTTCAGTCGCGCGGCATTAGTTGGTCACAGCTCCGTCAACCCGGCGTGGAACAAGGAATTTTCATGGTCGTGGACCAGGTCGCCATTTCGTTTCTGATCCTCGCTTACCTTGCCCTGCAAGTGCGCCTGGGTTTCAATGTGCCGTTCTGGCGGACTCTGGGCTGGTGCCCGCTTGAAACTGGCAAGACACCGCGTGGAGTTGCCTATCTGGGGCTAATTTGCAGCGGATTCGCGCTGTCCATCCTGGTTCAATTAGGGTCGGTCACCGTAGGAACGAAAGCGAAATTGCCGATCGAAGCTTTCTTTCAGGATCGTCGCACGGCCTTGTTGCTGATGTTGATGAGTGTGCTGCTCGCGCCGCTGTTCGAAGAGACGATTTTCCGCGGCTACATCTACCCGGTTGTCGCGCGAAGTTTCGGCGTCACCGCCGGAATCATCGCCACAGGAACGCTGTTCGGCTTGCTTCACGCCGAACAATTGTGGGGAGGCTGGGGTCAGATCGGGTTGCTCATCGTGGTAGGAATCATCTTCACGTGGGCGCGCGCCGTCACCAAGACCGTCCTTGCCAGCTTCTTGCTCCACCTGAGCTACAACTCGTTCTTGTTCTTCGCCTTCCTGTTCGCTTCCGACGGCCTCCGCTCCCTGCCCAAAACTTAACCGCGACTCCCGAGACGCCACAGCCTGCGATAGACTGCTTGCCGGAAGGGAACTCATGGCCATCTACATTGCGCTGCTGCGCGGCGTGAACGTCGGGCAGAACATACTGAGGATGGAGCGGCTTCGCGCTCTCTGCGCCGACCTGGGCATGAAGAACGTGCGGACATACCTTCAGAGCGGAAACGTCGTCTTCCAGGCGCAGGCATCCGCGCCGCATTGGGCGCAAGCGCTCGAACGAAAGCTGATTGGCGAATCGCGTCTGCCTGTGACGGTGATCGTCAGAACAGCCGCGGAAATAGCCAAAGTCGAAGCGGGCAACCCGTTCCTAAAGGAAAAAGGAATCGACACTGCGCGGCTCGCCGTCAGCTTTCTGCAGCAACCTCCAGCGAAGGCCGCGCTCGACGCTCTGCGCGCTCTCAAAATCGGCTCCGAGCGCTTTCATCACGCAGGCAAAGAGGTCTATCTGCATTGCCCCGACGGCTTCGCCAGAGCCAAGCTGTATATGCTCGACAGGGTCCTGTCGCAGAGGACCACAACGCGGAACTGGAACACGGTCAAGAAACTCCGCGAAATGTCGGTTGAGTGAAACGCCGCCCTGCGGCCGAAGGCCGCTTTGGGAGTGCGGGAGCTTGCTCCCGCTTTCTCTTGGTCGAAGCTTGCTTCGACCTCGTCTAGCGGGACTCGCCTGATCTCGGTTCTTCGCGCATTCTGACTGTTGGCTTGGTCCCAAGCCTCTCTGTGCCCCCTGGTTTGTCTCCGTGACCTCTGTGGTAATGTCTTGCGATTGAATTCCGCTTTGACAACCCTCAGAAAAGTCCCGATTGGCGCCGAGGCTCATCCACCCCGAAATGTTTGTACGCGAGGGCCGTGGCGACGCGGCCGCGCGGCGTGCGGTCAAGCAGGCCGAGCTGCATCAGGTAAGGTTCGTAGATTTCCTCGATCGCGTCTTCCTCTTCACTCAGTGACGCCGCAATCGTGTTCAAACCCACCGGCCCTCCGGCGTATTTCCGAATGATGGTGAGCATCAGGTTGCGGTCCACTTCATCCAGGCCGTGCTCGTCGACGCCAAGCATCGCGAGCGCATCCCGGGCGACGCCCAGCGTGATATGTCCCTGGGCGCGTACTTCCGCATAATCGCGAACCCGCCGCAGCAATCGGTTCGCGACGCGCGGCGTTCCGCGGCTGCGGCGAGCGATTTCAGCGGCGCCGTCTTCGTCCACCGTAATCCCTAGAATCTTCGCGGACCGCAGCACGATGCGCAGCAAATCCGCGGGCGAGTAAAACTCCAGGCGATGCACGATCCCGAAGCGAGACCGCAGCGGCGCCATGATCAGACCCGCGCGCGTCGTGGCGCCCACCAGCGTGAAGTGTTTCAGTTGATATGGATGAACGCGCGCTCCCGGGCCCTGGCCGATAATCAGGTCGATGCGGAAATCTTCCATCGCCGGATAGAGAATTTCTTCCATGGCAGGCTGCAACCGGTGAATCTCGTCCAGAAAGAAGAAGTCGCGCGGGTCGAGCGAAGTCAACACCGCGGTCAGGTCGCCTTTTTTCTCGAGCAGCGGCCCTGAGCTGACTTTGATATGCGAGCCCATTTCGTTCGCGAGAATTTGCGCGAGTGTGGTCTTGCCGAGTCCCGGCGGACCGTACAGCAGAACGTGATCGAGCGCTTCACCGCGGGCGCGCGCAGCCTGAACCGCAATTTGCAGGTTTTCCTTGACGCGATCCTGGCCGATGTAATCGCCGAAACTGATTGGGCGGACGCTCGCCTCGATGCGCGCGTCCTCATCGAAGGCGCGCCCGGAAACGATTCGATTTCGTTCGTCTGTCATCTGTTGCGCCACTCATTCCTCTTCGGATATGGCAAGCGACTTTCGGAGTCGCTATTCTTCACGGCCGGCTCGGGCGCTTTTTTGCATGGCCGAGCTCCCCAGAATCTGCAGGGCCCCGCGCAACAACGCCTCGAAATCCCCGCCGCCCGTGCCGCGCGCTTTCTCGATTGCTCTTTCCACCGAACGCTCGTCGTACCCCAGATTCACCAGCGCCGACGCCACGTCGGCCTCGAGTTGCGACCGCGTCGCGGGCTTGCCGGCTTCCGGAACGTCCACCGCCGCCAGTTTGTCGCGCAATTCAACTACGATGCGCTCCGCCGTTTTGCGGCCCACCCCGGGGATACGCACGAGCTGCACCAGGTCGCCCTTGCGAATCGCGGGCACGAGCTGCTCGATGCTCATGCCGGAAAGAATCTTGAGCGCGAGCGAAGGGCCCACACCCGAAGCCGAAATCAGCAATTCGAAGCACTGTTTTTCTCGCGCTGTGACGAAACCGTAGAGCGCTAGTACGTCCTCGCGCACGTGGGTGTAAATCAGCAGCGTCGTCTCGGCATGCAGTGCGCCGAGGCCCGCGAACGTCGAGAGCGGAATCTGGACTTGGTATCCGACGCCACCCACGTCCACCAGCGCCTGGTTGGGGCGCTTTTCAATCAGCTTGCCGCGAAGTAATCCAATCATGTCGAGCGATTATTCCTGAGCGGTGGGAGGGTGTCAACGAACGCCGTCGGCCTGAGACGCAGCAAGTGTAAAAAAATGAGTCAGTGGCATCTACGAAAATTCGTATGCGGCCGCGCAAATCCGCGCGATGGTTGGGCGCACAGCGTCCGTATTCGGAATCGCGCTGTTCGCATTCGAATCGCCAATGACGTTTCCGCGTGAGACAACTTATTTACAACGTTTTAGCGCCGATTTTGCTTTCGATGCTGCGCGCAACTCGTCTAAGAACGTGCAAGGGGCGAAAAAACTCAAGGAGGAAATCCAATGTCCCGTCACGGGATCGGTTACATTTTTGCAGCTCTCGCCGCGCTGGCTCTTGCGATGCCCCTCGCGGCACACAACAACGCAGGGAAAGATTCCACAATCGTCAAGGCAACCATGGCAATTTCTGACGACGCAACCCTCGGAGGAAAACTCGTCAAGGCCGGGACGTACGACGTCAAAGCAGACGGAACGAAAGTGACGTTGTCGCTCAACGGCAAAGTCGTGGCCGAAGCTCCCGTCGAGTGGAAGGACGAGCAGTCGAAGTCAAGCTATTCATCAATCAAAGTCGAGAGCGGGTCGGTGAAGGAAATCCACTTCAACGGCAAGGCTCGATACGCCGAACTCTCGTCAGCCGCGATGAGCACGAACGGAGGGCAGCAATAAAACTTGCAGACCACAAAGCGAGCGGGCAACGCGCCGCCTCCAGGGTTGCCCGCTTTTCCTTTTGTTGAAGGGAATTGGCTACTTCACACCGTCGATGAGATCGACGGAGTCGATGACGCCGATCACGGCCGTGTCGATCGGGGAATTCGGGCGCCCCACGGAAGTCATCGCCGAAAATCCCTCAGTGCTTAGCAGCACACGCTCACCCACTCCCGCATCCACAGCATCCACCGCCACCACCGCTTCGCCGCGGTCCGAACCGTCCAGGTTGAGTGGCTGAACGACCAGAAGCTTCATTCCTTCATGGGACGGCGCCTTCTGCGTCGCCACCACGTCTCCGATCACTCGTCCGATCAGCATCAGGTTTTCGATTCGGTTGCTGGAATATTCACGGCGTCCACAATGCCGACGATTGTGGCCTCTGTGGGAACTTCCCTGGGGAGAAACGGAAAACTCGCTTCGCGCCCGCGGCACCAGTAAACGGTTTCGCCCGCGCCGGCGCCGACCGAATCCAGCGCAACCAGTGCCTTCCCCTTATCACCCCCGGCGCGATCAATCGGCTGAACGATCAAGAGCCGCTGGCCTTCGAGCGACCCATTCTTGATCGTCGCGACAACATTCCCGATGACGCGCCCGAGGATCATCTATTTTCTGCGCTCGGCTAGTTCGGCTTCATGCAGCTCGTCGAGATGAACGGTATCGACGATGCCGACAATGGCCACATCGACGGGGCGATCCTTGCATTCGGCGGCCATGCGGGCGGAACTTCCGGAGACAATCAGCACCGTTTCGCGAAATCCGGCGTCAACCGTGTCAACCGCAATCAAATAGCCGGACTCATCAGAGCCTTCCGGACTGATCGGTTTGACGATGAGGAGCTTCTTGCCCTCCAGGCGCGGGTCCTTGCGCGTTGAAACCACCGTGCCGACGATGCGCGCAAGAAGCATGGAGAGTCGAAAATTTCAAAGGTACAAATTTAAGGGTACAAATTCAAAGATACAAAACTGTAAGCCAGAATGAACTAGCCGCGCCGGAAAATGATAGCTCCGCCGCGCTCACTCCCCGGCGGCGTACGTCGAGTGCCTGGCTACTTGGCCGCGGCCATCGCCGACTTGCCGATGGGCAACACGTCTTCCAGCGATTGATGCGGCCGCGGGATCACATGAACCGCGATCAATTCTCCCACGCGGCGAGCTGCAGCAGCGCCTGCATCGGTCGCGGCCTTCACCGCGGCGACATCCCCGCGCACCATCGCTGTGACGTAGCCCGAGCCGATCTTCTCCCAGCCCACCAGCGTGACCTTGGCCGCCTTCACCATCGCGTCCGAGGCCTCAATCATCGCGATCAGGCCGCGCGTCTCGATCATTCCCAGTGCTTCGCCCATTCGTTAACCTCCGCCGAACCGAGAAAACATCTCAAAGTCGAAAAAAGTTGGAAGCTGGACCAAACTCTCTCGCGCTAGCGCTGCGCGCGATCCTTCCGCACCGCTTCATCCACCAGCTCTTCCAATTCGCGTCGCGTCAATGTGATCCGATCGCCGCCATCGCTCGACGTGACCGGGCACGTCGCACCCGCTGTCGCCGCCGTCTGTGTGCCGTAGCGCACCCGCGCCGCGAGCAATTTTTCCACATCCTCGCCGGAAAGCAAGACTTGTTTGCCCAGTTGCTCGGTTACCAGCGCCACTCGAGCGAAGTGCTCCGTGGTCTCCATGCGGAAGAAGGCAGTCAGCAAATCCGAGCCATACGTCACCACTCCGTGATTCGCCATCAAAATTGCGTCGTAGCTCTGCACCAACGGCTCGATAGCCTCAGTCAATTCAGGCGTTCCCGGAGTTCCGTAGGCCGCCACGGGAATGCATCCCAGCGAAACTACCAGCTCCGCCAGGATCGCTCGATTCAGCGGCAACCCTGCTGCCGCATAGCCTGTCGCAGTTGGCGGATGCGCGTGGCAAACCGCATTGATATCTGGCCGGAGGCGATAGATCAGCAGGTGCATCGCGATCTCGGTCGAAGGATTCCGCCGGCCGTTTAGCTTGCTTCCGTTGAGATCCGTGATGACCATGTCATCCGGAGTCATCATGCCCTTGCTGACGCTGGTCGGCGACGTCAGGACGCGCCGCGGATCCAGGCGAACCGAAATGTTGCCGTCCGTCGACGCAACATACCCGCGCTCGTGAATCCACCGCCCCACCGCGCAGATGTCGCGGCGGTGCTCATCTTCCGTCTTCACTGCGCCGGGCGAGATCGATTCGGGATGCAGTGCTGCCTCCGCCACAACATGCGGGCCTGGATTCCTAAGCGTAAATTCCGCGAAGCTTCAGCGTTCGCGCGACGCGGTCGATAGCCACCATATACGCGGCGATCCGATTGTTCACGCCATGGGCCTCCGCGTAGCGCACCACTTCATCGAAGCTGTTCTCCATCACGTCTTGCAGCCGCTCGTTCACTTCACTTTCGCGCCAGAAGAATCCCTGGCGGTCCTGCACCCATTCGAAATAGCTCACGGTGACGCCGCCCGCATTGCCAAGAATGTCCGGAATGATGAAGATTCCTTTTTTCTCGATGATGGGATCGGCATGCGACGTCGTCGGACCGTTTGCCCCTTCGCAAAGAATCTTGCACTCCACTCGTTGCGCGTTAAGCGACGTGATTTGATTCTCCGTCGCCGCCGGGACCAATATGTCGCACGGTCGGAACAGCACTTCCTGCGAGCTCATCTTTTCGCCTCCCCCCGGAAATTCCGGAAGAGGCTTGTGCTGCCCATAAACCCAGTCCACGACCTTAGGGATGTCGAATCCCTTTTCGTTGTACAGACCCCCGTGAATGTCCGCGACGCCCGTGATTTTGTATCCGGCTTCGTGCATCAGCACGGCCGCCTGCGAGCCAACGTTGCCAAATCCTTGAATGATCACGCGGCAATTCTGCCGGTACATTCCCAGCTTATGGATGGCCTTATTGCAACAGATCATCAGGCCGCGGCCGGTAGCTTCTTTGCGGCCTTGAGACCCGCCAAGTTCCAGCGGCTTTCCCGTGACCACTGCCGTCGTCGCTTGCCGCACGTGCATGCAATATGTATCCATCACCCAGGCCATCGTCTGTTCGTTCGTTCCCAGGTCGGGCGCCGGAATATCGCGCTCGGGACCTAGCCATTCGCTCAATTCCGCCGTGTAGCGGCGTGTGATGCGCTCCAGCTCGCCGCGCGAGAGTTGCGTTGGATCGCAGATCACGCCGCCCTTCGCGCCCCCGAACGGAATGTTCACCAGCGCACACTTCCACGTCATCCAGGCCGCCAGCGCGCGCACCTCATCGATGGTCACGGTGGGCGCAAATCGAATCCCGCCTTTGCCCGGCCCGCGCACCGACGAATGCAGCACGCGATATCCGATAAAAACTTCCAGCTGCCCTGAATCGCGCGCCACAGGAACGTAAACGGTGATTTCCTTGCTCGGATACTTCAGGTATCGGTAGACCCCATCTTCGAGTCCCAGTTTATGGGCAGCCGTTTCGAAGCGTGCTTCCGCGGACTCGTAGACGTTCAGCTCATCCTGCGCGGCCGCAGACATGGCACCCTCCCTCGGCTTGTGTGCTGTCAGCATTTGGAACCACTGGCGCCTGCTGAGAAACAGCAGGTCTCTTGGGCAACGCCGGTCAGTATACGAACACGCGCACGGACGCGCAAGAAACTCATGTCCCGTTTATGCCCGATGGCGATGGAGTACACGCAGGTATCGTCAGCCACTCGAGCGGCTTCGCGCGGACCGTTGTTTGACGAACTGGTCCAGCAGCAACCGGCTTAGCCGCGTCTGGTCATGCCGCACGACGCCTTCCTGTTGCACCAGGTCGCCCGTTACGTACTTCAACCCCATGCGATCCAGCTCTGCGTACGACGCCGTAACCTGTTCCGCGCCGCTGGCACTGTAACGTCGAAGCAGACGCGGCGCCACCGGCGCGCGATTGATTACCACGAAATCGAACAGCTTCCTTCGCGTGTGTTCGTAGATCGCCCGGACGTGGTCCGCCACCGAATAGTGCTGCGTTTCCCCCGGCTGCGTCATCAGGTTTGCGATGTACACGCACGTCGCCCGCGAACGCACAATCGCTTCCACCACTCCATCGATCAACAGATTCGGAATGATGCTCGTATAGAGCGAACCCGGTCCCACCAGCACCAGGTCGGCCTCGCGAATCGCTCGCAGGACTTCCGGATATGCCCGAACGCGCCGCGGCACCAGGCGGACGCTGCGGATCGCCTTGCGCGACTTCGAAATCTTCGATTCCCCCGCAACGATCGTGCCGTCTTCCAGCTCGGCTTCCAGCGTGACGTTCTGTTCCGTGGACGGAAAAATCCGCCCACGAATTGCCAGCACCTGCGATGACACTCGAATCGCCTCGGGAAAATCGCCGGTAACATTTGTAAGCGCCGTCAGGAAGAGGTTGCCGAAACTGTGGCCTCCCAGCCCGCCGCCGCTCGGAAAGCGATACTGGAAAAGGTGCGTAAGCAGGTGCTCGTCCTTCGAAAGCGCCACCATGCAGTTGCGAATGTCTCCCGGAGGCAGCACCCGGTACTCACGGCGCAGACGGCCCGAGCTGCCGCCGTCATCCGTCACCGTCACCACGGCGGCAAGGTCCGCAATCGGCCTCGGCTTCTTTTCCGGGCGTCGCGCCGCGACGTATTCCTTCAGCCCGCGCAGGACGGTCGAAAGCCCTGTGCCTCCGCCGAGCGCAACTACGCGCGCAGGCCGAAACCGTTGTTGCAAATTGCTTTCCACGGGGAGTGCGGAAGTTACCCGCCGGAGGCTTCTCGCTCCGGATAGAGCAACTCTGTGAAACGAGGATCTTCTTGCAAGAATGAAAAATCTTCGTCGTTGCGAGCATGATAGCGATTTTCGGGACGCAGTTGAATCGCGATCTTAAGGTTCGCCATCGCAGAGTCGGCTTCGCCCGTCAGGCAATCCAGCGCCGCCATCGCGTAGACGATGTGGTCGGCCTTCGGAGCCGCCTTGCGTGCGCGATCGAAGTGCTCGCGCGCTTCGTCCCAGCGACCCAGGTTCATCAGGGCCACGCCCTGCGTGTAATGGTCCTCGGCGGATTTCACCGCGGGTACTGGCGCACGCGAAATGCGCTGCTCGCAAATGCGCACGTGCATCTGCGCGCGGTCAGCCAGTTCCTTGCTGGGTCCTTCCAGCACTCGCTCGAGCGACTCTTTTGCGCGGTGGAACTTCTGCTGTTGAAAATATTTCAGCGCCTCTTCATACGCCTTCAGTTGCTGCTTGCGGGCCGGAGCATCGGGGTCTGGAGGCGCAACTTGGGTCTTCAGCGGTTTCTTTAAGGCTTTAGTTTTCATAAGTTTCTGGCTGTTTCGGGAGGAGCTGGTGGTCCGGACCGCGCGACGCTTCACGAGCACTCTCCGTGTCGCATAGGAAGAAACATAGCAAAATCACCAAATTGCGTCAATGTGGTCTACCGGCGGTCTGGATCGAAACTGATGAACGTCAGCACCCTCGCGACATAAGCCTTTTATTTCTAACGACATCCCGTAAAGTTCACTGAAGGTGTACGCCTGCCCCATTTCATCCAGCTCATGGGTCCGGCTCTTGCCGGGCCCCATAATCTTGGCTCTTCCCCACACGCGCCGTGCATCACCGCCTGTCATCCCGAATCCCCGCGGTTTGTGCGGGGTGAGGGATCTGCTTTTCTCTTTTGGAGGCCGCTTGACCTAGGATCTCAACGGAGCCACATGTCTTCAAACCAATTCCCGATGAACGCGCTCCGCCGGTCATACGACTTACATCAAACGAAAAATGGTGCAACCTAGGTGCCCGCAAATTTCACGGCATAGCGAGTCCATCGCGCAGTTCCAGTGTATAATCCCGCCCACTCGCGGTTGCTAGGAGGCACATGGCTCCGGACAAGACGCCCAGTGTCTGGGTTCCCGTTTGTTGCGGCCGTGTGATGCGCTGCAACAAGTTCAGACAACCGAATGGCGGAGTCTATGCCGCGCTCGTCTGCACGGTCTGCAGCAAGAATATTATTCTTGAGCAGGAACCTCTCGACGCCGTAAGTTCTTACGGGGAAGGCTCAGGCGTGCTCGAAGTCTTGGGATCCCCGAAACCACCGAAGACGGAACGACGAAAAGTTGCCGGCAACGTCGATTCAGACGAACCAACACTTTGATCTCAATCTTGGCTCGTTAGAGCCTGTGGCCGCCAATGATTGGCCAGACCATCTCCCACTACCGCATTGCGGAAAAACTTGGCGCAGGCGGCATGGGTGTGGTCTACAAAGCGCAGGACGTTCGGCTTGAACGCGCCGTCGCTCTGAAATTCCTCCCGGAAAACCTGGCGCACGATTCCCTGGCCCTCGAGCGATTCCGGCGTGAAGCGCATGCGGCCTCTGCTCTCAATCATCCCGGCATCTGCACCATTTATGACATTGGCGAGCAGGATGGCCGGCCGTTCATCACCATGGAGTTCATCGACGGCCAGACGCTGCGTAACCACATCCACGGAAAGCCGCTCCCGCTGGAAGAAGTGCTCGATCTCGGAATCCAGATTGCCGATGCTCTCGACGCCGCGCACGCCCAAGGAATCGTCCACCGCGACATCAAGCCCGCCAATATTTTCGTCACGAAACGCGGACAAGTGAAGGTGCTCGATTTCGGCCTCGCAAAACTGATTCCCAAAGGCGTGGCGGGCGGCGACGCCGATTCTTCGCATGGGCAACCGCAGGAGCCCACTTCGATCGTCGGAATCATCAGCGGTACTCCCTCCTATATGTCGCCCGAGCAGGTTCGCGGGGATGATTTGGACCCGCGCACCGACATTTTCTCTCTGGGTCTCTTGCTCTACGAAATGGCCACCGGGCGTCAGGCTTTCGGCGGCGGCACGGGCGGCGTCATTATCGAAGCCATTCTCACAAAGCCACCCGCACCTCCGAGAAGCCTGAGCCCCGAAATCCCGCCTAGGCTCGAAGAAATCATCGATAAATCGCTCCGCAAGGATAGAGACCAGCGGTACCAGAGCGCCGCCGATCTCTGCGGGGATTTGAAGCAGCTCAAGCGCAGCGTTGAGTCGGGGCAAACGCTCGGAACCATGATGGCGATGGCATCCCTGCCGCAAGCTCGCAGCCGCAATTGGATCTGGATTGCGGGCGCCGTTGTCGTGCTTGCCGCGCTGGTGGCGGCCGGCTGGCTTTTCAATACGCGGCGCGCGCACGCCCTCAACGAAACAGACACCGTCGTTCTCGCCGACTTCAACAACAAGACGGGCGACCCCGTTTTCGACGACACGCTCCAGCAGGGCTTGGCCGTCCAGCTCGAACAATCTCCGTTCCTGAGCCTGGTTTCCGACCAGCGCGTCCAGCAAACTCTGCAGCTTATGGGTCGGCCGCGCGGAACCAAGCTAACTCCCGAGATCGCTAGCGACGTCTGTGCCCGCACGGGAAGCAAGGCGTACCTCACCGGCTCAATATCGAATCTCGGCGCCCACTACGTGATTGGAATAAGCGCCGTGAATTGCCAAACGGGCGATAATCTCGCTCGACAGCAGGCTGAAGCAGACAGCAAAGAACAGGTCCTGAAAGCCTTGAGCGACGCATCCACTAAATTGCGCGAGACCCTCGGCGAATCGCTCAAGACCGTCGAGAAACTCGATGCTCCCATCGACCAGGCCACCACTCCATCGCTCCCAGCGCTCCAGGCCTATAGTCTGGGACGCACGGCCATGCTTCGGACAGGTGATTACAACGGCGCTGCACGGTTGTTCGAGAGAGCGGTTGCCATCGACCGCAATTTCGCTATGGCTTACGCTGCGTTGGGCACCACCTACCACAATCTGGGCGAAACGAATCTCGCCGCAGAGAACACGAAGAAAGCCTATGACCTCCGCGCCCGCGTCAGCGAGTGGGAGCGCCTCTACATCGAATCTCACTACTATACTTTCGTCACCGGCGATCTCGCGAAGTCAGGCCAGGTGTATGAGCTGTGGCTGCAGACGTACCCGCGCGAAGAAGTCGCCCGCAATAATCTGGGCATCGTGTATCAAGATCTTGGGCACCACGACAAAGCTCTCGCACAGTTTCGCGAAGTGGCAGACGCTGGCCCTCCCGACGCCCTCACCTACAGCAACCTGGTCGCTAGTTACCTTCAGCTGAATCGTCTCGACGAAGCTGCCGCCACGGCCAAGCAGGGACTCGCGAGAAATCCGGATTCGGATGACTTGCACCTGTATGCGTATCAGGTTGCTTTCGTACGAGGCGACGCGCCCGGCATGCTCCAACAGACGCAATGGGCCGGATCCAAACCGGACGCCCAAAGCCCTATGCTTTTCTACGTTGCGGATTCAGCCGCTTATTCCGGCCAACTCGGCAGAGCCAGAGATATCTTCCAGCAAGCGGTTAGTTCAGCCGAGCAGGCAAGGCAAAAGGAAAAAGCCGCCGACTACGAAGCCGCCGCCGCCGTGCAAGAGGCCTTCTTCGGAAATGCCGCGCAAGCTCGCAAGGACGCGGCGAACTCGCTCGCTTTTTCAAATGGACGCGACGCGGAATACCCCGCGGCGCTGGCGCTCGCGGTGGCGGGAGATTCGTCGCGCGCACAAGCCCTTGCAGACGACTTGGCCCAGCGTTTCCCCGAGGACACCATTGTTCGGTTTGACTATTTGCCGACGCTTCGCGCTCAGCTTGCGCTCGATCGCGGCGAACCCCCAAAGGCCATCGAATTCCTCGAGCCCGCAGCCACGTACGAATTAGGCGTTCCGGGCCCGAGCAGCTTCGCGAACAATCTGTACTCGATTTACGTCCGCGGCCAAGCCTATCTTCGCGCGGGCCAGGGCGCAGACGCTGCTGCCCAGTTTCAGAAAATCATCGATTCTCGCGGCTTGGTCGTGAACGACCCCATCGGCGCACTCGCCCCTCTCGGTTTGGCGCGAGCCTATGCGCTCTCCGGCGATCAGGCGAAAGCCAAGGCTGCCTATCAGGACTTCTTCCAATTGTGGAAAGACGCCGACGCAGACATTCCGATCCTGAAACAAGCTCGAGCCGACTACGCAAAGCTGCCTGGCTAGGCCCCCGCTGCAGCTTCACGATGGCTCACCAGCGAAATCCTACTCCGGCTGTGCGGTCCCGTGCGCAACCGCGTCATCAAGTAGTTCCTTCATCTGCCGCGTCGCCTGCTTCGAAAGCTCGCCCTGCTGACGCCCCAACTCACCCTGCTGACGCCCAAGCTCGCCCTGCTTTCGTCCCAACTCACCCTGCTGCCTGCCGATCTCGCTCTGCTGTCGCCCTGCGCCCGACTGAATCTCGCCGACTTTACTTTGCAGCTCGCCAATCTGGCTCTGCAGGTCGCCGATTTCCTCTTGCGTTCCGCCGTTGGCGCTGAGCTCCTTCATTTTTGCGGTGAGCGCTTGCATGTCCGCGGTCATGTCGGGAATTTTCACGCGGACTTGCTCCATCTTTTTCCCAAGCTCTTCCTGCTGGCGCCCGAGCTCCTCTTGTTGTTTCCCCAGCGCTTCCTGCTTCTTCCCAAGCTCCTCTTCCGGTTCCCAGAATTTCTTCGCGCGATCCACGGTCGCCTGATCGCGAATGATGTACGGCTTTTCGTCGCGCTCGAACCAGATGAAGTCACCGGGAATCTTGCTCTTCAGTGACTTCGCGTGCTCGGCGTCTTCTTCAGAGCCCGACATGGTCACTCCGTCCGAGTTCTTCGTCACGATCACGAACCGCGGTCCCCAATCGTCATAACGGCCCATGAAGTGGCTCGAGAATGCCGTAACACTCGATTCGTGCGAGTCCTGCTTCTCCTGCCACAAGAGCTCGTTGTACTCATGCAGCGCCGCGGCATAATTGGCTTGTGCAGCTTTATACGTGGCCATCGCGTGCTGCGCTTCGTCGAGCTGAGCTTTCGTTGCGGAGCTGGAAAGCTCCGCTTTGGCCGCCGCCATTTGCGCTTTCACCTTGTTTACCGATTCGCGGGCGTCCCGAACTTCCTTCCGCAACCGGCTCAGATCCTCCGGCGAGTACCAGCCAGCAGCCGGCGGCGCGATGTCCTGCGGACCCCAGCCGACGGGAGCCATAGGCGCAAATCTCGCCATGGGAGCGACACCCGCCAGCCGCGTCAACGAAGCGATCGGGGCCACCGGCGCAATGCTCGGCCCGTCGCCGATCGATTGACCATAACCAATATCGACGGCCGGAGGCGGCGCCAGTCCCTCGGGCGTCTCGGGCACCGTCGCGGGTGCGCCCGGCACTGTTGCCGGAGCCACCACTCCTCTCGCCGGAGGCGCAGGCTGCGCCGGCGGAGCCGCAGACTGTGGAGGCTGCGGCGTCACCACCGGCTCCTGGAAGTTGTAGACCGCTGGATGCACCGACGCCGTCAACACCACCACTGGCGCCGCCACGGCAATAAGCCCCACCATGAGAGATCTCTTCAGTCGATTCGTCATTGCACCCCTCCACGCAAGAATTCGGTCCACTCTTTTTTCCGCCTGACCTGCTTTCGCCATCGACACTCCCTGCCACCACACGCGTTGCGGCGCGGCTTCGAGCGTCGCGAAAAATCCAAGCAGCGTTTCGGCGTAACGCGTTCGGTCGGCCCCGCCCGCGAGTGCCGCTTCGTCGCTTGCCTGCTCCGAAAGATCGGCCAGATGATGGTCGAGCCACCACGCCAGCGGGCTGAACCAGAAAATCGCGCGATGGATCAGCGCCAATCGCTGCAAGAGCGCGTCGCGCCGGGCCACATGGGAAATCTCGTGCGCCAGCACCGCCTCCAGTTCCCCCGTCTCCCAATCGCGCCATTCGGCGGGAAACAAAATAACGGAATCGCGCAGGCCCAGCGTCACCGGCACCGAAAGCATCTCCGACTCCGCAAGTCGTGGAGCCACCCGCAAGCCGGCCGCCCGCGAAGCTGCCGCAGCAATCGCCGACGCTCGCGCATCCTCGATTGGTTTCGCCGCAAGCTCCAGCCGTTTTCCTAGCCGCATTCCCACCAGCAGCCGCGCAAAAAAGAAGAGCGCAATCACCGTGTAAAAAGCAGCCGCTATCACAGGCCAACCGATTTCGCGCGGCACGCGAACCGGCGCGTTGCGCGGCTCAAATGGTGCCGCTACGATCGAATATTTCGGCGGTTTGCTTGGCGCATTTTGGCCGGCGAGAGTGGTCAAACGAGCAGTTTTTAGCGGTGCCCCGAACGGTGCGGCGGCCCGGATCATCACGTTCTCGTCGACGTTGCTCGGAACCGCGGCGCTGTGGTTCGCGAACGTCGGCGCAGGCACCGGCACGCGAATCGACGGCGCCAGCCACCCAATCACCGGCATCGCCAGCGCAACCAGCAGCACTCCCCGCCAAACAAACAGCTTCGCCGAAACGCTTTTCACCCGAAACGCGCCCAGCGCCGCCGCCGCGAAGCATCCCAGCACCATCGAGCGCGCGGCAGGCTCCGCAATCCGCATCAGAAAACTCGAACTCGCGTGAAGAATTTCAGGCGGCATGGCTATTCTTCTTTCTTTGCGGATTGGTCGCCGGACTTTACTTCCGAACTTCCCTGCGATTTCCTCTGCGCAATCTTGCGCGCCAGCCGTTCCAGCTGCTCGCGATCGAGCACCGCCCCATCCACCATGCCGATCACCAGCTGTTCAGCCGACCCGCCGCAAAACCGGTCAATGATGCTTTTCACCGCGCGCACCGCCACATTTTGCGGCGCTTCCACCGCGCGATAAATATAGGTCCGCCCTTCGATTCCGTGCGCCGCGAAGCCCTTCTGCTCCAGGCGCCGCAGTATCGTTCGCACGGTCGACTCCTTCATCGGACGCGTCGCCGCCAGCGCCTCGCGGCACGCTTCGGCCGAGCACGGCCCATGCGACCACACGTAATCCATCACCATCTGTTCCACTTCACCCAGGTTCTTTGGACGTTTGCTTTTGGTGTTAGTCATTGTAGCGTTACAGTGTGTAACATTAGATCGCACCCTTGTCAAGCACGATTTTCCACTCCCACTTCGCACGGTTTTTAGGGGGTCGGAGCTTTAGCTCCGACATTAACGGGTCAAAGGGGGAAATGGGCTTCAGCCCCTGAGGCAAACTCCCCGTTCCAATCCGTTGTCAGTTGCGAAGCACTTTCGCCCCAACACGTTGGCCCTGCATGAAAGCGTATGCTATAAGTAATCGCTGCCCGATTCTGAGGGAACTCGTGCCGTTTATTAATTTTCCCGCGCGGGAAATTAACTGCAAACTTGTGTACTACGGTCCCGGCCTTGGCGGGAAGACTGCGAACTTGCAGTGGGTGTACGAGCATACCAACACGAATCAAAAGGGAAAGATGGTTTCGCTCGCCACCGAAACCGACCGCACTCTTTTCTTCGATTTTCTTCCGCTCGACCTCGGAACCGTGCGCGGCTTCAAAACGCGCTTCCATCTTTACACCGTTCCCGGCCAGGTTTTCTATGAGGCCAGCCGGCGCCTGATTTTGAAGGGCGCCGACGGCGTCGTCTTCGTCGCCGATTCGCAGGAAGAGCGGCTCGACGCCAACCTCGAAACGCTCGATAACCTCCGCGAGCACCTGAAAGATCATAATCTCGATTTCTCCACGATCCCGTACGTCCTGCAGCTCAATAAGCGCGACCTGCCCAACATCCTCTCCGTCGAGGCATTGCAGAAGGAGTTGCTGGTGAAGGGCGAACCCACGCTCGAAGCCGTCGCCATCACAGGCCAGGGCGTCTTCGACACCCTAAAAGCCGTAGCCAAGCTAGTCCTAGCCGAACTAAAGAAAAACTCCTGAGCCAGATGTTCGCTATGTTAGGGGCGGGTCCGCTTTTCGTAGCGCCGGCTTGTCCTGAGCGCGGTTGAAGGGCGTCTCGTCGGCTTGTCATCCCGAATCCCCGCGGTTTGTGCGGGGCGAGGGATCTGCTTTTCGCTTTTGGAGGCCGCCTGCCCGATTCGCTCCCGCTCCAAAAATGATTAACGCACTTAATTAAACAGGTTAATTAATCTAGTTAATTAAACGCCTTAACCTTTACCTCGGCCTCAAACGCCTGTGAATGACACGAATCTGCACATTTCGGCTTCAATGTTTGAGAGGCGTCACAGGAGATTCAATATCTCCGACGATTTTGAATTCCCCCGCCATAAAACCGAAAAGGTCCCCTTTGCTTGACGCCACCGGCACCACCTTCACCACCGGCCGTCCGCGCGTGGTGACGATCACCGGTTCGCCGGTGGCCTGAACGTCGTCCATGATCGAAAGGCAATGCGCTTTGAACTTCCCCGCAGGTATGCGCTTCATATCGTCCTCCTCGTGACCATGCCCATATCATGACGACGATAAGAGCATTTGCAAGCCCTCCGAGCGCCGGAGGCGCGGCACAAGTTAGCCCGGCCCGTCAGGGCGGGGTACAAGATGCAGAAACACGCGAGCGCCGTAGGTGCGACACATCTCGCACCGGCTCCTTGCCTCCTGCCTCCTTGCTTCCTTGCCTCCCTCGCTCGCTTGACACCATTGCCTATTCGATCAACGATCCGATCCGTTCCGCCAAAATCGTTTTCGAACCTTGCGCAAAACCACTCAAATCGCGCACTCCCCCGCACTCGACGCCACTGCTCCTTGGCGCGCCGAAGCCTCTGGCGAAGGCGGCTCGCCGCCGCTTCCCGCTCCCGTCTTTCACGACCCAGTCCACCACATCAAAATCTTTCAGGGCGACTCCCTCGAAATCCTCGCCGCAATCCCCGAAAATTGCGTCGACCTGATTTTCGCTGACCCGCCCTATTTCCTCTCGAACAACGGCATCACCTGCCACGCCGGGCGCATGGTCAGCGTCAACAAAGGCGATTGGGACCGTTCGCGCGGGCCCGACGCCAACCACCAGTTCAACCGCGATTGGCTCGCCGCCTGCCAGCGCGTCCTGAAACCGAACGGCACCATCTGGGTCAGCGGCACCAGCCACGTCATTCATTCCGTCGGCTTCGCCATGCAGCAGCTCGGCTTCAAGCTGCTCAACGACATCTCCTGGGTCAAGCCCAATCCGCCGCCCAATCTCTCATGCCGCTATTTCACCCACGCCACCGAAACCATCATCTGGGCCGCGAAAGACGCCAAGAGTCGCCACACCTTCAACTATCAGCTGATGAAGAAAACGGCCGGCGGTAAACAGATGAAAAGCGTCTGGGAAATCCTTCCTCCCGCCAAAGATGAAAAGCTCTTCGGTAAGCATCCCACTCAGAAGCCAGTCAAACTTCTTGAACGCATCCTCCTAGCCGCCTCAAACGAAGGCGGCCTGGTTCTCGACCCCTTCCTAGGCAGCGGCACGACAGCGCTAATTGCGCTGCGCCTTTCCCGGCAAATTGTGGGCGTCGATTTCGAGCAAACATGGATTCACCTGGCCCTCGTCCGTCTCTGTTCCAATCTGGTACAGGTGCAGATTTCCGTCATCTGCCTCCACTTCGATCTTGATCCGAACCCCGATCCTATGGATCGATCCAGATCGCCCGTGTCCCGCTCGCTCAAGCTCGTGCAGCAAGAGTGTCGCTTCTACTTCATCGGTCAGACCGATCGCCGCGTCATCTTTTCAGTCACCGCGGAATCCCTTGACGAAGCCCGCGAAAAATTCCTCGCCTCCGGCTACTCCGCTTCCGACGCTCTCTTCATCATCAAGACCCAAACGGAAATCTACCTCGCATAGGACGCACGCCACCTAATACCGCCTCGCTGCCCCTTCCCCCATGGATCGTGACGTGATCTAATTCTTCTGCTCAGCGCTGCTTACCGGAAATTACGACAATCTGAGGGTTAGCTTATGCCTAGCCACAAAGTCCCACTCATAGCACACGAGGGAA
This sequence comes from uncultured Acidobacteriota bacterium, assembly GCA_963737205.1. Taxonomy (GTDB): domain Bacteria; phylum Acidobacteriota; class Terriglobia; order Acidiferrales; family UBA7541; genus Palsa-295. The sequence continues at coordinate 2,075,983 of CAVTRV010000002.1, forward strand.
TCTATCGCGGGCTAGCGAGTCAAAACATGCTATTTCACCAGTGCGTCAGCGAACTGGTCGACAACGCGATTGCGGCCTGCCCCGAGAAAAAGAAATTCCGTGTCGACCTCGTTTTCTCGTCAGCGCCCGGTCAAACCGACCACGCGGATCTGTACCTCGCCGACAACGGCAGCGGCATGACCCTGGAACATCTCGGGAAGGCCCTCCAGCTGGGCGAATCCGCAACTACAGCAAGCCGATTGAATGAGCACGGATTCGGACTGAAGAACGCCCTTGCAACCCTGTCGGGCGGAAATGGTCCGTGGAAAATATGGACTAAGGCTGCCAGCGGTGGCCCTGTTCTCACCGTGGAAGGCCCGTTTACCTACGAGATGACCATTCGCGATGACGAAGACTTTCCAACGGACAGTTTCTTGCCCGCAGACTTCTCGACACTCATAAAGGTGACCGTCAAAACGTCATTCGTACAAACCACACAAGGACGCGGCGCGCCGGCAACGGATCTGAATTCACTCCGGGATTGGATCATCGAGCACCTCGGTGTTCTATATCGCGGCTACCTCGGTCAAGACGAGGAAACCTTCGAAACCTCAGGAGTAATAGTGGTTTCGATTGGTACAAATAGCGTCCAGGTGCCACCCGTAGACGTTCCCTTCGGAAACAGAGAGGTCAAATATCTAGACGTCGAGATAGGTGGCAAAGTTGTTCCCATTCAGTACAGGTATGGCACTCTTGACGAGGTGAAGAGGGACAAGCTGGTAAAAGGCAGGAAGGCAAAGTTCTACTACCAGCAGAACCAGCCAACGCAAGGCATCGATATCAGACTGGGAAAACGCGTAATTGCAACCCGCCAGTTCGAGACGATCTGGAACATTTCGCGCCACAACAGTTACAACGATTTTGTCGGAGAACTCCTCATCCCGGAACTCCCAAGAGGCATCCTCAGCACGACGAATACAAAGACCGACTTCAATCTTGACGACCCGGACTGGGGGAAGATTTTCACAAAATTAAAGGACTATGCGCCAGTCAAGGAAATCAGGCAGAAGACTGAGACTGAAGTCAGAAACAAGTGGATGCAAATGTTGAAAGCCACTAACCCCGAGGATACGGTAACAGACGACAGAAGTATCTGGCCGACGGGAACTCGAATCGACGTCTACCGAAAAACGCCCCAACAAAAGGTAATCATCTACGAGCTCAAAATCGTTTCGGGTGCGCCAATTCATCTTTATCAGCTTAAAATGTATTGGGATGGACTCGTCATCGACACCAAGGAGGAACCAAGCGAAGCCATCCTATTGGTAGAGTCCTTCGATCCTGCACTTGAACAGATGGCGAACATGATGAACCAACTCACCCCGCCTGGAAACACGAAGCCTTATAACTTCAAAATTGAGAGATTGAAGGACAAAGGTCTATAGCGCTAAGGCAGCTTATGGTTTCCAATTCGTCGCGCCGGCTCTGTTGGCCCTCACGTTGCATTAACGGGAATCAGCACGGGGAAACGCTAGACTTAGAGGTCCGAGCAGATCCAATCTCGGAATTAAATCTCGTTTCGGAATGCACGAATGACGAGGCACCTGAAGAAGAAACGGCTGGCAATACTCACGCCTCAAGAAGATAAGCGCTGGGTCTTTGCATTTTGCTTCTACATTGAGGGCGGATACAACGACCTTCAGGCAGACCACTTCGCCTGGCGAGATCTGGGCCTAGAATTTCCTCGGCTCAAACGCTACCCAGGGTGCCTGCCCTAACGCTTCGGGACCATCGGTGCAGGCGAAGCCGACGCACGGGTCACAGCCGGAGTGATCGAGTCGCATTCGCAAAATCACGAAGGATGTCGACAGCAGTTTCAAACCTCGTACGAGACTCCGTATCTCTCCGTATTCGATCCGCGCGGTTGCGCGGACGGTGGCCTGCTTGGTTCCGCTGCCCTATCAAGGCAGCGACGCGGATCAAAAGGTTCTTGTCTATTGCCTGTGGCAATGCCGTCAGATCCGCTCGGCGCAGAAGGAGTTCCATGATATTGTCCCACGGAGCCGTATCATAATTCGTCTGGGGCGGCCCCGCCGCTCGCGCTTGCCAGAGATTTCTGTGATGGATCCGTTGGGCGAGGCGCCGCGACAACCCCTCAATTTCATCGTACACGAGCGAGCAGCCCTTCGCTGGATCTCCATCCCTGAACGTCGTCTCTGCTGTGAACAAGGGCGAACGATACCGCAATGGAAAGAGCCTATGGTCCTCTCGTCGCACGCCGGCAAGCGACAAGGTCATCGCCTCGTGGACAACGTGACAACTATGGTCCGAAACCTCTATCGCCCCAACACCATTTCGCCGCGCCTCATCAATGTTGGTCTTGTACTCAGTCGCAGGAAGTCCGGCTGGGAACCCCACGTATAACTTGACCGGCAGACTGCTCGTGACGCAATGCAATACGATCCCATCAAGAGAGCGCAAGTAAGGCAGTTCACTTACCTCGATCCAGACGTCCAGGTACTCAGGAGTGGTCGTTTGCAGCGTGGGGCGGTAGTCTAGGTCTTTGACAACCTGCTCCTCAACCTTGAATCTTGAGCAACCACGTTGCTCGTTGAAGAACCGAGCTACCCTCTCAGCTGTCCGATGAAGCTGAGCAGGCAGAACACGAAAATTCACGCCACCCTCGTCAGAACACTCCGCAGGCGCCTTAGCAGCTTGCGTAACGAACGACGGAATTTTGGGTCCAATTCGTCAACCTTCAGTTCCTCGAGCTGCTGAACCAAAGATTCGATACGGCCCACAAGATCCCGTTCCGTATAAGCCGCTGCGACAGAGGCATCGTATGCACTCCTCGGAGAGAAATCGTTCGGCTTGAACAAGTTCCTTAGCGCCGATACTGCTCGGTTGATGTCAGCGCTGACCCTCTTGGCGCGAGCAATCTTTGGAATAAAGCGGAGATCAACAAGATTGGGTATAACTTTGCTCTTATACTTCTGGATCAGCACATCTCTCGCGCGGTTCTTATCAACGAGCGCCGACGGCAGCGCTCTTTCCACCGTCTTCAAGGATCTTTCCATCTCGATGAAAAAATCCTCGCTCAGCTGTTGTTGATTTTTCGGTTTACGCAGATCCGTAACCAACAGCTCCCGATAGACAGCCGGCATGTCCATTAGCAACCGACTGCGCCTGATCCTGGACCGAGGCAGGCCCGTCTCTTCCGCGATCTCCTTCTCTGTTGCAGTTCTTCTGAGTTTCGTTTCAAGTAGATCGATAACCCGCGGCAATTTCATAGCAACCGTGAGCAGGTCCCACTGCTCGCGAAGCGCATGGATGTTAAACATCAGAAGAAGATTACCGAGCGCATCCGGCTTCTCTTGAACCAGCGCTGGAATAGTTTTCTTGTTTAACTTGAGAGAACAGCGCCAACGGCGCTCGCCATCAACAAGCACGTATCGGCCGTCGTGCCTGTAAACCGAAATCGGGACCTGAACACCTCGCCGTCGAATCGAATTAAGCAGAGTCTCGAGCTCCGCAGCGCGAAAAAAGAGACGCGGGTTTTCAGGATTCTTAGCAATCTTCTCAACCGGAATTTCCCTAAGGCGTGCTCGAGGCGCAGCTGTCATAAGGCACCCTTTCAGAGGGGTACAACACGATTGCTGGCAACCAGCTCGAAAGCGTGTCGGCGATAATGTGAGAATCCCGCGATGTGCCTGCGCACACGGACCCTACGCGGTTTCCAACGTCCAAGTAGTTCTCGGGCCTCAAGCGAGTCCGCGTAAGTAATGACGAAACTCGCGCCAAGTCTATGCAGGCGCCGCAGCTGCTGCGAGAGGCGTCGGAGATCCGAAACTGCAAACGAGCTCGCGTCGTATTCTCGAAATACGCGACGCTTATCAACGCAGTAGGGCGGGTCGAGGTATACAAAGTCACCCTTTCTGACGTGAGAGAGCGTATCTTCGAAGTCTCCGACCAACAACTTGGCGCTGCGCAACGCCAGCGACGCGCCCTTCACAACCGACTCGTCGATCACTCGACCCTTTGGCGGTCCGTAAGGAACATTGAAGACCCCGTTTGAATTTGTCCGATAGATTCCGTTGAAACACGTCCGGTTTAAATAGAGGAACCGCGCCGCTCGCTCAATTCTTGTTAGCTCAAGAGGCGAAAGACCCCGCAACCTATAGTAACTTTCCGAACCACCCGGGATGCGACGGAAGGACTTCAAAAGATCGTCCGCTTGATTCTTCAGCACCTCAAGGGCGCAGATCAGTTCTGAGTTCAGGTCCCCCAAGATAGCTCGATGGGGCAAGATATCGAAAAAAAGACACGCCGAACCGCAGAAGGGCTCAATATAGCGAGTGTGGCCACCCGGCCAGAACGGCCGAAGGCGCGGGAGGAGCATCCGCTTGCTTCCGGCCCATCGTAGCGGGGATCTCACCTCGGGCGGACTCCCCTCAACATCGCGGGCGAAAGTGTACCAGAAATCAGTACCTGCCTAGGAAATTGTAGCGAATTAGATCAACCATAAGGTTATCGCCTTCAATTCGGACCAATCTACCGCGGGTCTGCTGAATCATTGAGGATCAGTCCGCGGCGGACTCCCTCCTTGCCTCCGTTCCATGAGTTATAGAACTACTAACATAACTTTGAACCTACCCATCCTACCAATTTTGTGCTACCGTGACTTATTTTTATGACCGACAAAATGACGCAACACACAAAAGGAGGCTCCCCAAGGACGCCCGTACCCCATCAGGGCCGCCCTATTCGTCAGCCGGCGCGCCCCGGCAATCTTCGTTCAGATCAAGGAGGCGAAAAAAAAGCTAATCGCGACAACCCCACATTCAAAAATCGCCGCAACTCTCTCACAACAAAGAAGAAGACATTTTCTAACCGCGACAAAAACACCTGTTCTGCTTTGCCGTACTTTCGCCCAAGGCCGGCGCTCCCGATACCTCGGGGATCTGTCCCGAGACTTCGGAATCAATCGCTACACTTTGCAAATAGAAATCGCCGTATGTTACTCAAAATAAAAGCCAGCGCCCTCATTCAATCGCTACACTTTCACACTGTCATCCCGAGGCGCTTCCCAGCCGACGAGGGACCTCTCTTCCGGTTCGCTCCCTCGCTCCTCACCCCGCGTCCGTCGCCCCTCGCTCACGCGTGGGCGGCGTCGGAGCTGAAACTGGCGACGGCGGTGGCCTCGTCGGTGAACGTGGGGATCGACAGGACGAGCCGGGTAAGCTCGAGGACAGCGCTGACGTGGCCGACCGGTTTCAGCAGCTTCAGGCTGCCGCCCTGGCGCCTGAGGGTGACGAACGAGCGAACGAGGGTGCTGATTCCGGAGCTGTCCATCTGCGACACGCCGGCGAGATTCACCAGCACGTCGCACGGCGCTTCCTCGGCCAGCTTGCGCAGCTCGGCGCTGAGCGCGTCGTTGCTGGAGCCGATGGTGACGCGGCCTTGCATGTCGAGAATCGTGATATTTCCGGATTTTCGCAACGCGATTTGCAGGCCCATATCCAGCTCCTTGCAAGTTCGGCGGGGACGCTCGCTTGGGCTACGACTGAAGCCTCAGCCTATAGCAGGGGCTAAAGCCCCTTCTAAATTTTTGGCGGGCTTCTGCCGGGGTGGCCTGAAGGCCACCCCTCCCCGGACTAAAGGTCCGGGGCTGACACAAAACCCTCAGTCCGCGCATTATAACCCCTCATTGGCCAGGGGATGCAAGCATTGCGCGGCCCCGGGAATCCGGCATCGTCAGGGGCTCAGGGCGCGGTCACTTTGTTCGAGCGGCACCACATGTATAGCCACACATATAGAGGTGAATTCGCGAGTGGAATCGTTTCATGCAATCGGTGAATTGGGCACGGAGTTGAGCGGGAATTGGCACCGCGCGAGGGAAAATCGATCAGGCAAAATAAAACGGGAGGCGAAAGGCCTGGCGGCGATTCCACCTCCCGGGGTGGGTGGGGTTATTACCGGAAGCCAGCCGGATGCGAATCCAGCTACTGCTCCAGCAACCCGGCTCGTCGCCGGGGCCACATATACATGGGGTATCACACGAGACGAAACGGTGTCAACGCCAATCGTGAGCGGAGGGCAAAAATCCCCGCCGGGAAAACGTTTACCACTGGCGATTGTGAGCATTTCTTAAGCTCGAAAGCGAAGCGGCCGCCGGCCGCGAGGGCTAAATCCTGTCGCTGCAACATCAAGGCAGGCGCGAGGCGGGATGGTGGTCCAGGGCCTCGCGGACTTTTCGGGCGAGGTCGCGGGCCGAGTAGGGCTTTTGAAGGACCGGCAGGCCCTGCTGTTGGACTTTATGGAGCAGCCCGAAGTCTGCGCTGTAGCCGGTGGCGAAGATCACCGGCAGGTCTGGCCGCTCGGCACTGATGCGCGAGTAAACCTGGGGGCCGTTGAGTTTGGGCATCACGACGTCGAGCAATGCGAGGTCGATGTCGTCGCGATGGCTGCGAAACGCGCAAACGGCCTCTTCGCCGTCGCTGGCCGCGATTACGGTGTAGCCCAGTTTGGTGAGCGTTTCGAGGGCAAGCTGACGCAAGCCGTCGTGATCTTCCGCAACCAGGAGGGTCTCCGTGCCTCCTTCCACCTTCGGGTCATCCTCGGACTTAACGGTCGAAGCAACGGCGGCGCCGCTGACGGGGAGATACACTCGGAAGGTGGTCCCCAGCCCCGGCTCGCTATAGACGTGAATAAACCCGGAATGCTGCCGGACGATGCCGTAGACGGTGGCGAGACCCAGGCCGGTTCCCTTGCCCAATTCCTTAGTAGTGAAGAAAGGCTCGAACATGCGGTCGAGCGTGGCGGAGTCCATGCCAGTTCCCGTGTCGGTGACGGACAGCATCACGTAATCGCCGGGACGAGCGAGCGGCTGCAGCTTGCAGCTTTCCTCGTCGAAGGAGGCCTTCGCGGTTTCGACGACGAGCAGGCCGCCTTCAGGCATGGCGTCGCGCGCGTTAATGCAGAGATTCATGAGCACTTGTTCGAGCTGCGTGGGGTCGGCGCGAACCACGGGGAGATCGGCGGCAAGCGTGGATTTGATTTCGATGTTGCTGCCGATGATCTTTTCGAGAAGACTCGAGCTTTCGGTGACGGTCTGATTGAAGTCGATATCGCGCGGTTCGAGGATTTGGCGCCGGGCAAAGGCGAGCAACTGCCGCGTGAGGGCGCCGGCGCGTTCGGCCTGGTGCCGCATCTTCTCGAAGTGACGCCGCAAGCGTGCGCCCGGCTCGGTTTCTTCAATGCCCATGTCCGCCCAGCCGAGAATTGCGCCAATCATGTTGTTGAAGTCGTGGGCAATGCCGCCCGCAAGCTGGCCAATGGCTTCAAATTTCTGGGATTGGAGGAGCTGGGCCTCAAGGGTAGTGCGCTCGGTGACGTCTTCCACCAGGGCCTCGATGCAGGGGCTTTCATTGTCGAGGTTTTTTGCGTAGCGCCCGTTGATGCGGACGGTGACGCTGCGGCCGTCTTTGCGTTTCCAATCGACGACGGCGTCGATTCGTTGCTCCCTCGAGCACGACTCCTGAACTACTTTGCGCCGCGACGGATTGCAATAGAGCGCTCCCGTGGTTCCCAGGGCAAGGAATTCCTCGGCGGAGTCGTATCCGAGCATGTGCACGAGGGCGCGGTTAGCGTAGACAAGCGTGCCATCCGGTTTTTCCCAGTAAATGCCATACGTGGCGTTGTTGACGAGGCCGCGATACCGCGCCTCGCTCTCGCGCAGCGCTTCAGCAGCGCGCTTATCGGCTTGGCGGAGGGCTCTCTCTTCTTTCGCGCGATGAAGCGCCAGTGGCAGGCGGCCGATCTGCTCCTTCAAAACGTAGTCGGTGACGCCCCTCTTGATGCAGTCCACGGCCACCTGATCGCCCAGCGTGCGGGTGAGAAAAATCAAGGGAACGTCGGGCGATACATCGTTCACGATCGCGAGAGCATCCAGTCCGGTCCAACCGTCCATTCCATAGTCCGAGATGATGATATCGAAGGCTTTCTGTCGCAGCTTTTGGACAAAATCCTCGCGGGTTGAAACGGTGTCCGCCAGAAAAGGAATGTCGGATTTTTTCAGCTCGCGCAGACACAATTCGAGGTCGTCGGGATCATCGTCCGCTAGAAGCAACAACCACGGTCGTTCTTGTTTGGAATCCGCCATTGTCATCGCCCAGTTCGTCCGGTGATGGCCCCGATCATTCAATAGTCGAGAGATTCGGAAAGAGCAGAAATCGGCGAAGGGTCCGACCCTGGAGAACGGCTCTTGAAGGGACTTTCATCTTGCGGCAAGAGCGGAAGGGTGTCAAAAGGAGGGAACTTCCGAGTGTCCTGGGAGTTAATCCGACGGCGAAGAGTTCAGTGCCCGGCGGCCTGCTGAGGCGGATGGCTGGCGATGTACTGACCCATGTTTGCAGCGAGCTGCTGCATGCCAGTCTGCACGGATTTGTCGAGCGCCTCGACGACATTCTCAACTTTCTTGCCGCTGACCGGTTCATCATGCGAGTAAGAATCGGTCCATATGGTCATGCCCGCTTTGGGATCCACAAGTTCGAGTTGCACTGAGAAACGTCCGACGAGCGGCTTGCCATCCACTTCATACAGGCCGAAGAGGCGCCCCCGCACAATGTAATCTGCGCGCATCGTGCTCGCCATTTTCGATACCGAGCGATACTGGCCCGTGGCGCGCAGTGAAGTGATGAGAATATCCTGAATCATATCCGAGGGCGCTTCAGCCCAGCGCGCGTATTCATAGGTGCCAAGCTCGACAGGACCGGAGCCGTAGACGAGCCGATCGTCGCGATAGAGATGCGTCGCCGTGATTCGTCCCACCAGGAGGGTCACGGGAAGGGGCTGGGGCGAGGCGGCCGGCGGAATATCCACATCCAAAACGTAATACTTCACGGGACGAGACGCGCCGCACGCCGATAAGCCCGCGACGGCGAAAAGTAGCGCTATTTCTCGAATGCGACGCTTCATGGTTCTCTTCTCTCCATCTGTTGTGACGGCCATCTATTGCGGTGGCGGCTGACCTGGCTCGCGCGGCTTAACGCCGGACGAGCGAATCAATGTGTAGGGCCGCGTCTTGATCGTTTCGGTGAACGAGTTCAGGTTCGCGGTCACGTGACGCAGATTCTCGATGATGTCATCCAGGTTCTCGGCATTCGCGCTCATCGTGCGGTCCAACTGATCCGTGAGCGACGCGGCGGAAGCCAAAGCTTGCCGCAAACTGATCACGGCCTGATGAATATCGGGGCGGTCTTCGCCGATCATCGCATCGACGTGAGCGAGCGTGTCGTTTGCCTGAGCCGAGGTCTTCCGGAAGTCGTCGATCAGCGGCCCCAGCTTCTTGCTGGAAGCGTTTACGTTGTCGAGAGTCGAGTGAATTGCGGGGCGATTCTCTTCGAGCATGCCGCGAATGTTCGAAAGACTGGCGCTGACGTTCGCGCGGTTCTGGTCGCTCAACATATCATTCACGCGGTCCATCGTTACTTTCAGGGCGACGACGCGATCGTTGAGGTTGTCCAGCAGTGTATCCGCTCTCGGGCCCAACTCGGCGAGCATGGCTTTAATGTCGTCGAGGCTCGTATAGTCGATGCCTTTCAACGTGGAACCCTTAGGGGCGGGAGGGGCACCGCGCGTGCCGGGATTGATGCCGAGAAAATTGTCGCCGAGAGGACTCGTGCTGGTGATTCCCACCGTGCTGTCGGTCTTGACCGGAATCTTGGGATCGACATCGAAGTCGATTTCCATTCGCGTGGGATCCTGGGGATCTGGTTGGACTTTCGTAACGCGGCCAACGGGCGGGCCGCCGGCGTAGCGGACTTCGGCGCCGGGTCCTATTCCACCCGCGCTCTTGAAGTAGGCGCGATGGGGAATGTCGTCGCCGTTCATCTTTCCGGAAAGGATGAATATGGTGGTTACAAGCAGGGCCACGACGATCAGAACAAACAGCCCCACTAGAGCTTGTTCGCGCTTCGCTTCCATTCGATTCCCCGTAGTGCGATTCGACTGTCCCAGGACGCCCGCAAAATGTGGGCGGGAGTATACCACGAGCCCCGAATTTCAAAAGATTTAACGGCGCTCGGGCGGGTTCTCCCCGGTCAGCATCTGCAAATAGTCAATTTCGCCGGTCAACTCCGGCTCCGGAATGCGATCCAGGAATTGCCGCACGCGCGGCTGCTGGCTTGCGCGGAGCTCCGGGGTAGTACCGTTCGCAACGATGTTTCCCTTGTCGAGCAAAATCATGCGGTCGGCGATGAGAAACGCGCTGGCGAGCTCGTGAGTGACGACGACGATGGTGATGCGGAACGCCTTCTTCAGTTTCAGGATGAGGTCGTCGATGCCGGCGGCAATGATCGGGTCGAGGCCGGCTGACGGCTCGTCGAAAAACAGAATCTCCGGATCCATCGCCAGCGCGCGAGCAATCGCCGCGCGCTTTTTCATCCCGCCGCTCAATTGCGCGGGCATGTAATCCTCGAAGCCGGAAAGGCCCACCTGGTCGAGTTTGAGACGGACCATGATTTCAATCGTCGAATCGTCGAGCGACGTGTGTTCGTGCAGAGGAAGCGCTACGTTTTCGCCGACGGTCATCGACCCAAACAGCGCGCCGCTCTGGAAAGACATTCCCATTTTCTTGCGGAGCTCGTCGCGTTCGGCGCCGGACATCGCCGCAAAGTTCTTTCCACGAATCCAGATTTCGCCGCCACTCGGGAGCTCCAACCCAACAAGTGTGCGCAGCAGGGTGCTCTTGCCAGAGCCTGAGCCGCCAAGAATCACCAGCGTTTCGCCCGAGGGCACTTCGAAGTTGATGCCGTGCAAAATCTCGCGCGCGCCGTAATTGACGCGCAAGTTCTTGACGACGATTGCCGGTCCGTCCGCGGCCTGTGGAGCCTCTTCTCGTTTTTTGGCGCTTCTGAACATGACCTATTTCGCCGCCGTGAAATAGAAAATCGCCGTGAACACCAAGTCCACGGCAACCACCAGGAAAATAGACTTCACAACGGCCGATGTCGTCGAGCGGCCGACTTCCTCCGAACCGAGCCCGGTGGAGAAGCCCTCCTGGCAACCAACGGCCGTGATCACCACGCCGAACATGAAGGCTTTCACCAGGCCCAACAGAATGTCGCGCAACGCGATTGCGTTCAGCGTCGCGCGGATGTAGGTGGCCCAGGTAAATCCCGCGCTCGTCACACCGAAAGAACCGCCGCCGAGAACTCCCATAAGGTCCGCCCACGTAGTGAGGCAGGGAACCATGAGCATCATGGCGAGGAATTTGGGAGCCACGAGAAACGGAACCGGCTCGAGCGCCATCGTCTCGAGGGCGTCGATTTCTTCGTTCACCTTCATCGTTCCGATTTCCGCCGCGAACGCCGAACCAGAGCGGCCGATGACCACGATCGCGGTCATCAGCGGACCGAGCTCGCGCGTCATCGAAACCGCCACCGCATTCGCGACGAGCTGCAATGCGCCCAAGCGGCGCAACTCGTAGGCTCCCTGCAACGCAAGAATCAGGCCGACAAAAAATGAAATCAGCGAAACGATGGGCAGCGCGGCAACGCCCACCGACATGGCCTGGTGCACGGCGCGTCCAAGCCGCAGCTTGCCCCCGCGGAAGGGCGCGATGAAAACCGCGCGAGCGGCCCCGCCGGTAAGGCGAGCCAGACCACCGACGTACGCTAAACCGGTGATAGTGGCTTCGCCGACTGTTTCCGTGAATGCCATTCTTGACTCCGGACGGACTCTACTCCGGCAGGTTCGCCGCGGGAAGCGATTCTATTTCGTGACTCTATTTCGGCGCGGTACTGCTGGCGCCGCCCTTCAACGCGTCTTCTTCGTTATCGTGAACCTCGAAAACCTTGATCAGGCGCGTAAGCTCGAGCACTTCGCGCGTGGTGCGGCTCAATCCGTAAAGGGCGAATCCGCTTTTCATGTCGCGCGAAATCTTCAGGCCTTCGACGAGCGAAGCCACACCCGCGCTGTCGATGTATCGCACGCTCTTCAAGTTCACGATGACGCGCGCAACGCGCTTTTCCCTGAGCAAGTCGATCAATACCTTGCGCATCTGCGGAGAGTTGTAAAGCGTAATGTCGCCGATGACGTCGACAACCGTCGCGTTTCCAGCCTGGCGTGTAGAGATGTCCATTGAAATGGGGCCCCCTGCGGGACGTGGAGTGTTTTGCCAGAGAATCGACCCGGATGCAATGACTTTCGGTACCAGGGAGGGTCGGCGCGGGAGTGTGTACAAGTGGAACACAGGGACGGAGGCCGGCCGTTGACGCGAGAGTCTATCTATGTAGACTTAGCTCATGGGCATTCGACTCAGAATTTCGCCCCAAACGCTTGCGGTGCTGGACTCCCTGCTCGAACATCCGGCGCAGTGGCGCCACGGTTATTCGCTCAGCCAGCAGACGGAACTCCCTTCCGGCACGCTTTATCCCATTCTCATGCGCCTGCAAAAGCTGGAGTGGCTCGAAACGCGCTGGGAAGAGCCTGGGAATCTAGGCCGCCCGCCTCGCCATTTGTACCGGCTGACCGGCCAGGGCCGAGCGTGGGCCACCGAGGAATTACGCGCAGCGCGTACGACGAAAACTTGGAAAGCTGCTTACACCGGAGCGTGATGATGCCTCACGAGAATTCGCCAACGCAAAAACGCGCCGCCGCGTGGCTCTTGCAACGCGCTTTACGCTTCTGGCCCCGCGAGAGCGGGGAGTGGGGGCGAGCCCTTGCGGCCGAACTGCCGTCAGTCGAGAACTCGTGGGGCGCTCTTCGATGGACGATAGGAGGACTTATGATCTTCATGCGCGAATGGTTTCGGCACGCTCTAGGTTCATGGAAGCGGCCGATTGGCGTGCCAGGTGGTGGCCCGCTCGAGTCGCAATGGCAAAATGCGCCGCGAGTGCCCCGGACCCCTCGGTGGGTGACAGCGCTTTTATTGCTCGCGTCGATTTGCCTCCTTGTGACTCCTGACGCCCGGCAGGCAATTCGTGCGGGGCTGCGAGCCTGGGGTCCGTACGGCGGATGGCGGGAAGATACGGAATTTGTCGCGAAGTTGCGCAAGGAAGCCAGCCGCCACCGCGATCCTCAACTCCTCGCTTTGCTGGCGTTGATGTCAGACGACAACAACGAGAAGACTCGTAGCGCGGCTGAAGCCGTGGAGGCAGATCCATCGCTTACATGGATTTACTCGATGATTCGATTGAATGAGCAGCCTTGTTGCATGCTACATCCGCCGGTGGAGTCCGGTGTTGCCGCGCTGGAGAAGTGGGATCCCGACAACGCGGTGCCGCGCTTAATGGCTGCGGAAGTCGTTTACGAACACGCCGAGAAAGCCTGGTTCGAAAGTGGAGGGCGCGGCTCTTTCGTCTTTCCGGAGAAGCTGGTCGAACAAGATCCGAAGTGGCTGGCCGCAATGGATTTCGCGTTCAAAGCGCCGAAATATGACGGTTATGCGCCAAACGCGTTTGACCTATGCCGCGCGGTTGCGGCTCGCTACGACATTCGCGGACCGGAGTTCACTCTCGAAGTGATGTTCCGAAGTTGGTTGTGGGAGTCGAGGTGGCAGACCCGCATATACGATGGATGGCTTTTGAAGCAGGGCGAGGCTGCGGAGCGGGCTGGAAACCTTGAAGGCGCTAGTGCGCTCTATTGGAAACCAGCTATTTTCGCCGAACAAGTGGTGAGCCAGGATCGTAGCGAAAACGAGAATTGGGCGCTTACGTACATAGAAAGAGATTCGTTTCAGAAACTGGAACCACTGCTGACAAAAATGGGACGGACGGACGAAAATGCGATCGTGCAGTACCGCTTGGCCAGTTTGCAAGCGACGATCAAAGCAACGCGGTGGGATGGGTGGTTCGGGTCGTGGCGTTGGTACCGCGACGGCTGGGCCGGGCTTGCTATTCGAACTTTGGCTATTCTCATCCCGTTGCTTGCTGCCGCGGCCCTCGTCAGCCTCTTCATCGTGTTGTTTCGTGGGCGGGCAAATGTGGAGTTTCAGGGGCGCGGCTTCGCGACGTCATGCGCTGCGGTGGATTTCTGCCCCGTGCTGCTCTTGATCGCTTCCGCTGGTTTATTTGCCGCGTATCACCCAATTGCCGTGACGTATCAGCGAGTCATCTCGGCGCCCTGGCAGATCAACACCATGGGGGATTTGGAATATGCTGCGAGTGCGCCGTATGGATTGCCGATGGCTGTGGGTGAGTTCTCTGCGTCTTACTTCAATGCGTATCACTACTGGATGGCCGCGATCGCGGGGCTTTCCATTCTTGCGCTGTACATCCTGTTCCGACGGGCGATGAAAAGTTCGACGATCTGAGGCTCCAGAGCGATTAGCTGCGGTGGTCGAGGGGGATGTAACTGCGCAGGTCGTCGCCGAGGTAGATCTGGCGCGGGCGCGAAATTTTCTGCTCCGGGTCGAGCAGCATTTCTTCCCACTGCGCGATCCATCCCGACGTGCGCGGAATCGCAAAGAGCACGGGAAACATCGTCATGGGAAAACCCATCGACTGGTAGATGAGGCCTGTGTAGAAGTCGACGTTCGGGTAGAGGCGGCGCGTGATGAAGTATTCGTCCTCCAGAGCGATGCGCTCGCATTCGAGCGCAATATCGATCAGCGGATTGCGGCCCATCACGTCGAACACTTCGTACGCGATGTGCTTCACGATCTTGGCGCGAGGATCGTAATTTTTGTAAACGCGGTGGCCGAAACCCATCAGCAACTTCTCGCCTGCCTTCACCCTCTTCACATATGCGGGCACATTATTCACAGAGCCGATTTCGATCAGCATGCGAAGCACGGCTTCGTTGGCTCCGCCGTGCAGCGGCCCGTACAGCGCGGCCGTGGCCGCGGCCGTAGCCGAATACGGGTCCACGTGAGAGCTGCCAACGATCCGCATGCCCGTGGAAGAGCAGTTCTGTTCGTGGTCGGCGTGCAGGATGAAAAGAATGTCGAGCGCGCGCTCGAGCGTGGGATTGGGCCGGTACTTGAGTTCGGTGGTGCGGAACAGCATATTCAGGAAATTGCCGGAGTAACTCAAATCATTGTCCGGGTACGCGAACGGCATTCCCAG
Organism: uncultured Acidobacteriota bacterium; assembly: GCA_963737205.1. Lineage (GTDB taxonomy): Bacteria > Acidobacteriota > Terriglobia > Acidiferrales > UBA7541 > Palsa-295. The sequence continues at coordinate 2,091,030 of CAVTRV010000002.1, forward strand.
GCTGTGCCGGTAGGCGAACGCGGCGAGCGTGGGCATTTTGCCGATCAGACGATACGTTTGCTTGCGGCGCGAATCGGGATTGAAAATATCCTTGGCGTCCGGATAAAACGTGGAGAGAGCCGCGACGGTGGAAATCAGCATGCCCATCGGGTGCGCGTCGTAGTGGAATCCGTCGAGAAATTTCTTGATGCTCTCGTGAATGAACGTATGGTGCGTGATGTTGTACGACCAATCCGCGAGCTGCGACTTCGTGGGAAGTTCGCCGTAGAGAATCAGGTACGCAGTTTCCAGGTAGGTGCTTTTCTCGGCCAACTCTTCGATGGAATAACCGCGATAGCGAAGAATTCCCTTGTCGCCGTCGATGAAGGTAATCTTGCTGATGCACGACGCAGTGTTCGTAAACGCCGGGTCGTAGCTCATCATGCCGAAATCCGATTCGTGAACCTTGATCTTGCGCAGGTCGAGCGCCCGAATGGTGTCGTGCGTTATGGGAAGCTCGTACTGCCGGCCGGTGCGATTGTCCACGACGGTCAGGGTGTCGCGCTGACTTGCAGCAGCAGCGACCTCGCCATTAGCTACGGACCCTGGTTTTGTGGGATTCATCCACGGACCTCTTGATCAAACCCGTTCGACCGACACTTCCGGAGTATACAAGCGGTACTTTACAACAAGTTGCGCGGGAGACGAAGCGTGTTTCGGAGCGAGTGAGCCGTATGTGAAACGGAGCGTATCCATACGTCACCGTACGGATACGGCATTCCGGCCGCCATGCTTCTGGAAGTAATTCTTGACGCGGACTTTCCGAGATATTTGGGCGTCACTTCAAGTTCGAGGCCAGGGGTGCGGCTTCCGGAAGCGGGGAAGCGACCGCCAGCTCCGAGCGGTTGCGCCCATTCTGCTTGGCGCGATAGAGCGCGTCGTCCGCCATTTGAAGGAGGTGCTGCGATTCTATACTGCTGGCGTCTGAACTGGCGGCGACGCCAAAACTGGCGGTGACGCGAATTTCGCCTGCGGGTGTGAGGATGGGCTTCGCGGCAATCGCCTTGCGGATCCTCTCAGCCACTCTCTGGGCCGAGGGCGCGTCGGATCGAGGCACGACGATCAGGAATTCCTCACCGCCATATCTGCCCACCACGTCATACGGACGCAATGACGCTTGCATGATCTTCGCTGTTTCCTGTAGCACGGCGTCGCCGCAAAGGTGGCCGTAGGTATCGTTGACGCTTTTGAAGTGGTCGAGGTCAACCATGATGATTCCGAATGACCCACCTTCGCGCTGCTGGCGAGACTGCTCGCGGCGCAGGGTCTCGAGGATAACGGCGCGATTCGAGACGCCGGTGAGCGTGTCATGCGAGGCGCGAAAGCGGAGTTCATCGCGCGCCGCGATCAGCTTGTCCTGCAGATCCAGAATTCTGCGGCCCACGCGGAGGCGCGCGTCCAATTGGGCGGGGTCGAAAGGCTTCGTAATATAGTCGTCCGCGCCAGAGTCGAGGCCCTTGAGAACATCGGATCTCTCGGTGCGAGCCGTGAGAAGAATGACGTAAACGTAGTGCTTGTCCTCCGACTGCTCTCGAAGTTTGCGGCATAGACTGATTCCGTCCAAGCGAGGCATCATCCAGTCGAGAACGGCGAGCCGTGGGGCATCTTCGCGCGAAAGAAGAAGGAGCGCTTCTTCACCGTCGCCGGCACTGATTACCTCGTAATCCCGTTTAACGAGGAACGCCTCGAGAACGCGCCGGGAAACCGGACTGTCGTCCGCGATGAGGATTTTGAACTTGGAAGTTTTTTCCATATGCCTGATGCACGCCTTCAATAACGGGCGTCTAGTGGGCCGCCTCTCGGAACAACCTTTCGAACTCCTCAAGCAGCGCGGCGGCCTCCTCCTTCACGATTTCCCATTGCGCCGGGATACTCTTCAGGTTTTGGGCGGCTGACATTTTCTCCATCCTCAACGCCGCGGTGGAAAGCCGTTCCGCCCCGACGTTGGCGGCTGCGCCTTTCAAACCGTGTGCAAGGCGTTCCAGCAGAGCGGCGTCGCCTACTTTCAAAGCAGCGTTGATTTCGGCAGCGCTTTTCGGCCATTCGCCCGCGAACAAATGGGCCAGTTCCTCGAGTAGACCGCGATCGCCATCCATGCGCTCGAGTGCCTGGGCAACATCGAGAACGGGATCCGATGCAACACACGGTGCGGAATGATGGCCTTGGGCATCCTCTGCTTGTTTTTTCATTTCTCTCATTCGATCAGCAGCGGGCTCGGCCCCCTGCGGAATCAGAACTGCCAAGTCCACGCCACATACGCGCTGCGCTTGATCAGCGTCGTCCCTGCGCTCGCCGTTGAATCGACGAATTCCTCGTGACGGTCCTTCAGCAGGTTCTGGCCTACGAAGCTAAGCGACGACTTCTTGTTCCATTGCCACGTGAGGCCGGTGTCGAACCTCGTGTATGCCGGGATGACTGGATCCGTCAGCCGGTCCACGAAGTATGCCGACGCATCCCACGACAAGCCGTGTGGCAGGGCCAGATGCGAACGGAGTTGGGCTGAATGTACCGGACTGCTTCCCTCGGCCGCACCAACTGAGGTTGTGTCCTGGCTCGTGGGATCCAAGTGCATGTGGATTTGTTCGAATGCGTATCCCGGGCTGAGCGTCCAACGACTAGCGACCTTCCAATTCGCCGCAATCTCGAAACCGTGCGATTCACCGTGCATGAGATTGCCGTAGATCAGGGGTAAGACAATGTGAGGCGGAGCAGGCGTGGGCTCGAAGAAGGACGCTCCGGGTTCGGTGGTTTCTTGGTCGTACTGACCGTTGTAATACACAGCGAAATCCAAAGAGAGACGTTCCGCGAGGGACATGCGATAACCCGCTTCGTACGCAATCGTTTTCTCGTTTCCAAGGTTAGGATTGCCCAGGAGCCTCAGGGCGACAGGTCCATTCGGTCCGGTAAATCCACCAAGATTGCTAACGAGGGAAACATCGATGGCCGCGGGATTGCGATCGGCATCGGAAACTGAGGCCCACAAAGTCCGGTCCGCGGTCGGCGTCCAGGCAACGCGCGCGCTAGGTTGAAGGTCGAAGCCGCTGAAATAGCTGTTTTCGAATTTGGTTCCCACCGTCACGAAAAGGCGGTCTGGAATGATGGCGATTTCGTCTTGGACAAAGGAACTGAACAGCTGCGTGTTGCGGTTCGGCGGATTCAGAGATGCAAGGAGGCTGCCGACCGTCCGGGACTGGGAGTAGCGGTATTCGATTCCCCAAATCAGATTTTGTCGGTCCCCCCATGCAAAGTGGTGCTGAAACGAGACGGCCGCAGTCCCGCGAGTTTCTCCTAGAGCGTCGTTGCGCTCGTACTCGTCGTAGGAAGCTTGAAGACTGATACCCGCGCGTGGCGAATATGTGTGGTTCCATACCCCCTGGAGGAAACCGCCTCTTAGGTTTACTTGAAGCTCGACGTTTGGGACGGGAGGCGAGGTTATAGAAGTAATTCCGACGCTAGGATCGCCTTCTCGGCCGCGATACAAATCTCCCTCGAACGTGAGCGTGTCTCCAGGAGAAAGAATCGTGTCCGTACGAAATCCGATTCGAGATAAACCCCAGCCGTCCCCGCCGTCCTGTCCGGCGGCATTGGGAAAGTGATCGTCATTCAGGTACTTTGCGAAGGCTCGGAAAGAAGTGTTTTTGCCGACGCTTCCGCCGTATTGCAGAGTTCCAAAGCCCTGATCGACGGTTCCTCCGCCGGCGACGACCAGCACTCCGGCAGTCTCGGAGGCTTCCTTCGTTATGATGTTGATCACGCCGTTTACTGCGTTTGTGGCCCACACCGATGCGCCGGGGCCACGAATTACTTCGATTCTTTCGACGTCCTCAAGGGGCAGATCCAAAACGTCCCAGAAAACACCGTCGGTAGTCGGCGTGTACACACTTCGGCCGTCCAGCAGGACAAGGAGCTCATTGCTGAAGCGCGCGTTAAGGCCGCGCGCGCTGATCGCCCACGTATTGGCATTGATCTGCGCGACGTCCAATCCCGGCACCATTCGCAACAGTTCGGGGATGTTGGTTGCGTTCGAACGGCGGATATCCTGGGCGGTGATGACGAAAATCGCCGATGCCGTCCGCGAGAGCTTCTCTTCTTTCTTGGAAACGGAGGTCACCTCGATGTTCATCAAGTCTTCGAGGGTTGTCTTTGTGACATCGGCAGTTTGCTCCTGTGCGCCGGTGTAGATCGCTAAAACCGCTGCCATCGACGTCAACGCAATCGCTCGAGAAATCCGTTTGGCCAAATGTGTTCTCATGTTCTCGTTCGAGTGTTCGGCGAACCCGACTCCGAGTCCTGGTTCCGTTCATACTTGTTGGCGCGATGGTCCGCGTGGAATCGCTCGGAAGCCGCGACTCTTGCGACCACGGGAATGGCCCGGCCGTCGGAGGATGCGGCCGCCGTTCGCGTGAAGGGTACGGGAGATGCGACCGGAGGGACGTCGCCGTCTTCTTCCTTCATGAAGGTCAGGCAGTTCTGCGTGCCGTCCCAGTCGATCGAGATCACATCGCCCAGGCACACTTGTTCGGTGGCGAGCAGGCTCGCCAGCGGGTACACGACGTGCCGCTCGATCGCGCGCTTCAGATGACGCGCGCCGTATTTCAAGTCTGTGCCTTCGCGCAGCAGAAATTCCCGCGCCGCCGTCGTCACGCGAAACAGAAAACGACCCTTCGCCGTTTCCAGCACGCGCTGCTGCACCATCCCAAGTTCGATCTCCAGAATCTGCTCGAGCTGCTCGCTGCGCAGCGGATGAAACACCACCACTTTGTCGATTCGGTTCATGAACTCCGGCGCGAATTTCCGCTTCGCCGCTTCCGACGCCGTCTTCTCCACCTTCTCGTCGAGCCGCGGCTTCGATTCCGGCCTCACCGACGGCGCAAATCCCATGCCGCCCGTCATCAGCTCCGTGATTTCCGTGCCACCCAGGTTCGATGTCATGAAAATCATCGTCTGCGACAGGTCCACGCGGCGGTTGTCGCCCAAGGTCAGCGTGGCCTTGTCCAAAATTCCCAGCAGCAATTGCCAGAGTGCGTCCGACGCTTTTTCGATTTCGTCGAAGAGCAAGAAGGAGATCTTCAGTTTTTCAGTGTGATATTGCGCGAGCGCTTCCTGCGTGATCAGCGGATGCGTCTCGCGGTGTCCCAGATACCCCGGCGGCGAGCCGATCAGCTTCGCAATTTCATGCGAGTGCTGAAATTCGGCGCAGTCCACTTTGATCACCGCGCGCGGATCGCCGAACAGCACTTCAGCCGTGGCTTCGACGACGCGCGTTTTCCCCGCGCCCGTCGGGCCGAGAAACAGCAAATTACCCACAGGACGCCCCGGCGAGTTCAACCCCGCGCGGAACACCTGGTACAAATCCACCACCGCCTGCACCGCTTCGTCCTGTCCCACAATCTTCCGCCGAAGCCCCGATTCGAAATCGCGCGACTCGGAACTGCGTCTTGCCGTGTCTAACTGCCTCTCGACTGGCACACTCATCCGACACTCTCCATCCCAAGCCTGCCCACACGGGTCCCCATCCGCCACGGAGACTCAACGAGCAGAAACACGGCCAAAGCTGTGAGAGAGAGATGACGCTAACGTGCTGCAAGCTCAATCACCTGCGGGGCGACAAAGGAGGAGGCAATCGAATGCAAGTGCGTGAACTGTTTCAAGCGCGGTGACCGCACCACTGTGAAACACAGATGAATGCTGCGTTACAAGATTGACGCACCCCTATCACCGTCTTGCTTCCGAGGCGCGATTTCCCGTATGGTGTGGGCGACAAAAACTAAGAGAGGCCAATGAAACGCGTCCTGGTAATTGAAGACGACAAAGACATAGTCGAGCTGGTTCGCTATAACCTCGAGAAGGACGGTTACCAGTTGCTTGCTTCGGGAGATGGCGTGACCGGGCTTGCACAAATTCGCAAGGCGCCTCCCGATTTGCTCATCCTCGATCTCATGCTTCCAAAACTTTCCGGGCTTGAAATCTGCAAGGAGATACGCAAGGACACGAGCCTGAATCGCCTGCCGATTCTGATTCTCACGGCCAAGGGCGAAGAAGCAGACCGCGTGGTGGGCCTCGAGTTGGGCGCGGACGATTACGTCACGAAACCGTTCAGCCCGCGCGAACTGGTGGCGCGCGTCAAGGCGCTGTTGCGCCGCGCGGAGCCGGGCGCGCCGTCGGAAAAACTTCTCGAGATCGGCGTGCTGCGAATCGATCCTGCCGCGTATCGCGTCACGCGCGGCGGCAAACCCGTGGCCATGAGCACCCTCGAGTTCCGCTTGCTCTACTTCCTCGCGGCCCGGCCGAATCGCGTGTTCACGCGCGATCAATTACTGGACGCCGTGTGGGGGACCGAGCGGTTCGTCACCCCACGCAGTGTTGACGTGTATGTCCGCCGGTTGCGTGAGAAGATAGAGAGCGACCCGCAACACCCGTCCTACATGAAGACGATCCGGGGCGCGGGTTACCTCTTCGAGACTCGTGCGAGCTAAGCTTTTCTGGAAACTGGGACTCACCTACCTCGCCCTTCTGTTGGGCGTTCTCTTCGCCGTCGATCTCTACTCCGCCCGCGTGTTGCAGCGCGACTACATCCGGTCTGCCAACGATAAACTTGCTTCTCTGCTCGGCATTGCGATGGCGCGTCCGCCGCAGCTCGATAATCCCGAGGAACTTCGGTCGTGGACCGAGTTGATGTCGAAGGGTGGTGTGCGCGTCAGCGTAATCGACAAAAATGGCCGGGTCCTCGCGGATTCGGCACAGACGCCGGAGACAACGCAGAACCAAGCTGGTGCTCCCGAAGTCCAGCAGGCCTTCGCGATGGGCCGGGGAAGCTCGATTCGCGGAGCGGCCAGCGAGAGCCAGTTCGCATACCGCGCGATGCGCTATCAGCCGCCCAGTGGGGCGCCGATCGTGATCCGCATGGCCCTGCCACTCACCGGCATCGGGTTTTCTCTTCGGGAGCTGCGCCAAGGCCTGCTGGCTGCGTCCGTGGTGATTCTGATTGCCGGTGGTTTCGCTTCGCTGATGTTTTCACGCACGTTCGCCGTGCGCGTGGAGCAACTGAAGGATTTTTCGCGCCGCGTGGCCGGCGGCGACTTTCGCTCTCTGCGCTTCGACGGACCGCGAGATGAGCTGGCCGATTTGGCCGGGTCCTTGAATGAAACGGCGGAGAGGCTCGACGCGACGATCCGGTCGCTCAGCGGCGAGCGCAATCAGTCGAGCGCGATCCTGAGAAGCATGGTCGAAGGTGTGGCGGTAATCGACGCGCAGGAGCGGCTGGTTTTCTGCAACCGGGCGTTTCTCGACATCCTGAATCTCGACGCGGCGAAAAGCGAAGGCCGGCCGGTGATCGAGGTGATTCGCAATTCCGAGTTGCTAGGGCTGGTTCGCAAAGCCCTGCGAGGCGATGAGGGCCTTCAAACTGACATCGCGATGGGCTTTATCCAGCAGCAAAGCTTTTCCGTCACCGCCGCACCGGTGAAGCCGCTCGATTCCGGCGCTTTGGCGATCGTGGCAGCAGAGAATTCGGCGGACGTGAAGAAACCGTCGGGCGCCGTGGTCGTTCTTCATGACGTGACCGAACTCCGGCGGCTCGAACGCGTGCGCCAGGATTTTGTGGCCAACGTTTCCCATGAGTTCAAGACCCCTCTGACCGCGATTCAGGGTTTTGCGGAAACGCTCCTCGCCGGAGCCCTCGACGATCCCAAGAACAACCGCCGCTTCCTGGAAATTATTCGCGACCATGCCGCGCGGCTCGCTCGCCTGACGAACGACCTCTTGAAACTCGCGCGCATCGAGGCGGGAAAACTCGAAGTGCAATTCTTCCCGGTGAGTCTCGCGGACATAATTGAAGGCTGCGAGGAAACGAGCCTTCTGAAAAGCACGCGAAAGCAAATCGCTCTCGATCTCGAGGTTCCCACAGACCTTCCTTCGGTCCGGGCGGACGCAAGCCTGCTGCACGAAGTTCTGCAAAACCTTCTGGACAACGCCATCCAGTACACGGCTCCCGGAGGCAAGATTCACGTCAGCGCTGCGGCCAGAAATCGCGAAGCCGTGGTGACCGTTGACGACACCGGAATCGGAATTCCGGTGGTTGACCAGGAGCGCATCTTCGAACGCTTCTATCGAGTTGACGCCGCCCGCTCCCGCGAGGCAGGGGGCACGGGCCTGGGGCTTTCGATCGCCAAACATATCGTCGAAGCGCACGGCGGCCGCATCTGGGTTGAAAGTGAAGTCGGCCGCGGCTCAAAGTTCTGCTTTTCAATCCCGCTCTCGAGTTAAACCCGCCGCCGATGTCTTGAAATCTTCATACGCGCGTCATGCGTTTGCAAACTTCAAAAATCATGGTAAAGATGGCTGGAAAGGGAAAAGTGCGATTGCGGCAGAGGCCGCGGGGAGGAAGACGAACTTGGGATCCACGAAAACCGGCTCGGAAGTGGTTTTGCAGAACGTTTTGGTGAACTATTTGGTTTCCCAAGCGCGAACGGTGGAAGCTTCTCTGAACCGCGCGCTGTGGGCCTTGCTCGAGAGGAACGAGCGGCTGGCAAGCGAGGTCTTCTTGACGGAGCCGCGCATCAACGAAATGGAGATCGTGATCGACGAACACGCGATTCGCATGCTACGCCAGCCCGATTTGCAGGATACCGACGTGCGTTTGATTGTAGCCACGCTGAAGATCAATAACGATCTCGAGCGAATGGGCGACCTCGCGGTGAATTTGAGCGAGCGCGCGATTTCGTTGGCCGGGATGGGCGAGGTGCAGATTCCCGGTGAGCTTGAACCGATGACGACCGCCGTCCGTGCGATGGTTTCGAAGTGTCTGGGGGCGCTGATCTACCAGAATGTCGAACTCGCGACGCAAGTGCTCGAAAGCGACGATGTCGTCGACCAGTATCGCGACCGCGTCTTCGAAGGCTTGCTGGCGGGGATGACGAGCAACCCGGCTCTGGCTGCACCCAACCTCCACTTTGTTCTGGCTTCGCGACATCTCGAACGCATCGCAGACCACGCCACCAACATCGCCGAAGACGTTCTGTTCTGGGTGCGCGGCCTGGAAGTGCGGCACGGACGCGCCAAACAGATGGAAGCGGTTGCTGAGAGCGCGAAGGGCGCGGGGACAAACAGCTAGTCGTGGAATCTTCAAGCAGTTGTTATCGCCGGTTCAAAAGAGAGCCGTAATCTGGCACTCGAGCCTGCGACAAGGACCTGGACACGGCTCCGAGTCGCGGCTGCTTAGAACTGCTGCTTCGCGGATTTACCTGCCATTGAGGCGCGGTCACACTCGTACCCCCGAGCCCGCGCCTCCTCCTATCCCCGAGATTCCTCAGGGTTTTGGGCGTTTTCACTCCGAATTCTCGCGTGCGTAACACATCTGTAACAATTCAGTAAAAGAATGGTCGAGGAGAGTCAACGATGATGAAAAAGAACGTCCTGATGGTGTGCTTACTGCTCGGGCTGGCGGCGGCCGTCGGAGCGGATTCAACCGTGCTCTTGAACGCCGCCGGCGCGACATTCCCGGCCGCAATCTACACGAAGTGGTTCGATGTGTATCACACGCAGCATCCCACCGCCCAGATCAACTACCAGCCAGTTGGTTCCGGCGCCGGCATCCGGCAGTTGCAGGCTGGTACGGTGGACTTCGGCGCGTCGGATCAACCGATGACGGACGAGCAAATGTCCCAATCGAAGACAAAGATCCTGCATTTCCCCACCGTGCTGGGCGCGGTGGTTCCGATCTACAATGTCGCGGGTGTTTCGGGCGATTTGAACTTCACTCAGAAGGCGCTCGCCGGAATCTATCTTGGCTCCATTACGAAGTGGAACGACCCGGAAATCACGCAGGCCAATCCCGGCGTTAAGTTGCCGGGAGAGGACATCGTCGTGGTTCACCGCTCAGACGGAAGCGGCACTTCGTTCATCTGGACGGATTTTCTCTCGAAGGTGAGCCCAGACTGGAAGAACAAAGTCGGTTCGGGAACTTCGCCCAATTGGCCCGTCGGGCTCGGTGGCCCCAAGAATGATGGCGTGGCCGGGCTCGTGAAGCAGACGCCGGACGCGGTCGGCTACGTCGAGCTGGTTTACGCGGTGCAGAACAAGATCACGTACGGCAAAGTGCAGAATGCGGCAGGAAAATTCATCAAGGCCGACTTGGCGAGTGTGACGGCGGCGGCCGCAAGTTCCAAGGACATGCCAGACGACTTCCGCGTATCGATCACGAATGCCCCTGGCGCGGAAGCATATCCGATCTCGAGCTTCACCTGGCTCTTGATTCCGGCGAAGATTCCGGATGCAGCGAAGCGCGACACGATCAAGGCGTTTCTGAAGTGGATGCTCGCCGACGGACAGGGCTACAACGAAGGTCTCACGTATGCGAAGTTGCCGAAAAACGTGATCGCGAAAGAAACCAAGGCGATTTCGCTGATACAGTAACGAACGACCCGGGACGATGTCTTCTACGGCGACCACCCTTGACTCCGCGGCCCCGCCCCAAACGGGGCCGCGCGCATTTATCCGCAGGCTCCAGAGCGGCGATCAAGTCGCTCACATTATCACCCTCGTGTTTGCGGCTAGCATCCTTCTGATCACGTCGTTGATCGTGTACGAACTGTGGATAAACTCGCATCTGTCGCGCACGCACTTCGGTTGGGCTTTCTTTTGGACCAGAGTTTGGGATCCGATCTTCGACAAGTACGGAGCGCTCCCCTACATCTACGGCACTCTCGTGACTTCGGCTGTTGCGCTCGTAATCGCCGTGCCATTGGGGCTGGCAGCCGCGACCTTTCTCGCCGAGCTGGCGCCGCGCGGTATCAGCGATGGCATAGCGTTTCTGATTGACCTGCTCGCGGCGGTTCCGAGCGTCATTTACGGATTGCTGGGCATCTTCGTGGTGGTGCCGTTGATGCGCACCGTGATCGGGCCAGCCTTGAAGCATTCGCTTGGATTCTTGCCCTTTTTCCAGGGCCCCAACTATGGCGTTGGATTTCTCACGGCCGGAATCGTTCTCGCCATCATGGTGGTGCCTTTCATCATTTCGGTGTCACGCGAGGTGCTTCTCACGGTTCCGCGCGAGCAGCGCGAAGCTGCCCTTGCCATGGGTGCGACGCGCTGGGAAGCCACCTGGAAAGTCGTGATCCCGTGGGCGCGCGCGGGAATCATGGGATCGGTGTTTCTGGCTCTGGCTCGCGCCCTCGGCGAAACCATGGCTGTGACAATGGTCATCGGCAACGCCAATAACATTAGCGCGTCGCTCTTCTCGCCCGGCGACACAATTGCGTCGACGATCGCCAACCAGTTCGGCGAAGCAGCCGGCAACTTGTATCTGAGTGCGCTCGTCGAGCTCGGCCTCGTCCTGTTCTTGATTACTTTCATACTGAACGGCCTGGCACGGCTCCTGATCGTCGCTACCGAGCGCGGGGGTATGCGCGCATGAGTCGCGTCGCGTTGATCTGGCGAAAATCGCTGAATATTCTGATGCTGACCTTGACGGGCGTTGCCGCTCTCATCGTCGTTTCAGTCCTATTTTTGATTCTTGGGTATTTGATCTGGAACGGCGGAAAGTCTTTGAACTGGGCATTCTTCACCCAGCTGCCAAAGCCCGTTGGTGAATCCGGCGGCGGAATGGCGAATGCGATCCTCGGGAGCCTGAAACTCTTGGGCTTGGCCGCAGCCATCGGCCTGCCAATCGGCCTTCTTGCCGGTGTCTACCTGGCCGAGTTCGGGGGCAAGTCTTTTTCTTTTGTGGTCCGCTACACCGCCGATCTGCTAAACGGCGTGCCCTCCATTGTGATCGGCATATTCGCGTACGCGGTGGCAGTGTTACCTGTGAAGCATTTTTCGACGGCTGCCGGGGGTTTCGCTTTGGGAATCATGGTGATCCCGATCACCGTCCGGAGCACGGAAGAGTTCCTGCGAGCCGTTCCAATTAGTTTGCGGGAAGGTTCGATGGCTCTGGGCGCGAGCAGGTGGCGGACAATCGCATCCGTCGTGCTGCCAGCGGCCAGAGGCGGTATTATTACAGGTATGCTTCTGGCTCTGGCACGCGTAGCAGGCGAGACGGCTCCGCTGCTCTTCACCGCGTTCAACAACCGATTTTCGAGTCCCGGCTGGAGCCAGCCTACAGCGTCGCTGCCCGTGATGATCTATACGTATGCGGAGTCTGCCTTTGACGACTGGCACCGGCAGGCTTGGGCTGCGGGTCTCGTCTTGCTGGCTTTAGTTCTTGTTGCGAATGTCGGCACGCGGCTGGCTATAAGCCGCGGAGGAGCCGGTCGAGGTGTCTGATATGGCCTCCGCGTCGCAAGGTAAAGAACCGATCGCGGCGAAGTTAATGCCGAAAGTGAAGAGCGCGGGAACGCCGGCGGCTTCGGGCAGCGAGTCGCCCATGCGCTTCCAGATTTCGAATCTGAATGTTTTCTACGGGCCAAAGCAGGCAGTTTTTGACCTGAGCCTGAAGATTCCCGTCAACAAGGTAACGGCCCTCATCGGTCCCTCCGGCTGCGGCAAGTCGACATTCCTGCGAACGTTGAATCGCATGAATGAGACGATTCGGAACGCGCGCTTCGCGGGCTCGATCCTTCTTGACGGCCAGGACATCATGGGAATCGATGTCGTCGGGCTGCGTCGGCGCGTGGGCATGGTGTTTCAGCGGCCGAATCCGTTCCCGAAGTCGATTTATGACAACGTGGCTTACGGGCTGCGCATCAACGGCTACAAGGGCCGTTTGAGCGATCTCGTGGAGCACAGCCTTCGCCGGGCAGCCCTGTGGGACGAGGTAAAGGATTACCTGCACAAGTCAGCGTTCGCTCTTTCAGGAGGCCAGCAGCAGCGGCTTTGCATCGCTCGGGCGCTGGCAGTGGATCCGGAAGTGCTCCTGCTCGACGAACCATGCTCGGCGCTTGACCCCGTCACGACCGCGAAAATTGAAGAGTTGATGTTTCAGCTCAAAGACAGTTGTACGATGGCAATCGTCACGCACAACATGCAGCAGGCCGCTCGCGCGAGCGACTTCACTGCATTCATGCTGGACGGAAAGCTGATCGAGCACAACGAAACATCCAAGCTTTTCACGACGCCTTCCGATCCGCGAACCGAGGCGTACATCACCGGCCGGTTTGGCTGAGAATCGAAGGTACTGAGAACTCATGGAACGTCACTGGGAACACGATCTCGAAGAGTTGAAGCAGAGGCTGCTTTGGATGGGGAGCCTCGCCGAGCGCGCCGTACATCAAGCCGTTCACGCGGTGCTCGACGCCGAAGAGCCTCTGGCCGAAGCCGTCCTGAACGAAGAAGACGCGATCAACGAGATACAGATCGAAATCGACGAACGCGTTCAGCGGCTTCTCGCGCTGCAAGCGCCGATGGCTGCCGATCTGCGATTCCTGCTCGCCGTTTCCCGTATTAATGGCGACCTCGAGCGCATCGGCGACCAGGCCGTGAACATCGCGCAGTCGGCCATGCGCGTGATGCGGCATCCGCAAGTGAAGCCCTACGTCGACCTGCCGCGCATGAGCGAACTCGCGGAAGGAATGGTCCGCGACAGCCTGAACGCTCTCGTTCGCGGCGATCAGGAGCTGGCTCAGAGCGTGATGCAGCGCGACGATCAGGTGGACCGTCTTCGTGACCAGCTCTTCCGCGAGTTGCTCACCTACATGATGGAGAATTCGGCGGTCGTGTTCGCGGCGTTCGAGCTGATCCTGGTGGCGAAAAACCTCGAGCGCATTGGCGACCACGCCACGAACATCGCCGAGGATGTCATCTACTTCGTCGCAGGCCGCGACGTTCGCCACCCCGCGCTCGATCGCCGCTAAAACCTTCCATCGAACTGATCTGCTTCTGCGCTCCCGGCAGACAATGCCGCGCTGGATGCCCCTACATGACCGTGGAAAATATTTGCCGCTAGATTCGAGCGAGGGCGGTGGCTTCGTCTTCGGCGAGATCGAGAACGCTATCGAGGCGGACCATTTTCAGCAGCATCAGAACGCGCTTGGTGGGCGCAAAATATGTGCATTTCCCCCCGGCACGTTTGATCGTCGAGAACGAACGCACCAGCGCGCCGATTCCCGAACTATCGAGTTCGGTCACGCCTGAGAGATTCACGGCCACATTCGGGGAACCCGCGTCGATCAGCTGCTGGATCTGAGCGCGGAAAGCTTCCTCTGCTTCTCCCAGCTTCAAGGCCCCGCTGAGGTCGAGGATCGTTGCCCGGCCGGCTTTGCGAATGTTGATGTTCACGTGTCCCTCTGCGCGCGCTGGGAAAGCTAACCGAATTACGCGCCTCAATCAAGCCAGATGCGCAAATAGATTGGTCACCGGTTGGGAGGCGAGCCATCTTCCCACGTCTTGCGTCGCTGTATACTCACACCGGAGGGGTGACGTCAAATGAACCGTCGCCGGCGGCGACTTCCTCGCAATGCCGTGTTCATAACGACGTTCGCAGCTGTGTTGCTCGCGAACTTCGGCGCGTGCGAGGCCACCGCGAGCGATGCACTGTTGCAAGGCGCGGAATCCGGCTGGACTCTCGTTTGGAGCGATGAGTTCAACGGCCCCGACGGCTCTCGTCCGGACCCTGCCAAATGGAAATTCGATGTCGGCGGCGACGGCTGGGGCAATGAGGAGATCGAGTATTACACCAGCCGGCCGGAGAACTCCTTCATTCGCGGCGGCAACCTGGTCATCCAAGCACAAAAAGAAACCTTCACCGGATCCGACCATGTGACGCGCGACTACACGTCGGCGCGAATGACGACGCAGGGACTCTTCGCGCAAACGTATGGCCGCTTTGAAGCGCGCATTAAAATTCCTCGCGGGCAGGGACTATGGCCCGCGTTCTGGTTGCTTGGAAACAACTTCGAGAAGACCGGCTGGCCCGACTCCGGCGAGATCGACATCATGGAGAACATCGGCCGTGAGCCGATCTCGATCCACGGGTCGATGCACGGCCCCGGTTATTCAGGAGACTTCGGACTTACGTCCGAGTACAAGCTGCCCGGCGGGGACGAATTCTTTGACGACTTCCACGTCTTCGCAATCGAATGGGAACCAAAAGTCGTTCACTTCTTCGTCGATCAAGAGCTTTACGCGACGTTCACTCCTTCGCGCCTTCCGGCAGGGATGCACTGGGTCTTCGACCATCCGTTCTTCATCATTTTGAATGTTGCGGTGGGTGGCGATTGGCCAGGCTCCCCGGACTCCACCACCGTCTTCCCGCAGGTGATGCTCGTAGACTACGTACGCGTCTACAAGCGATCTGGACCATCACGCTAGATCATGGCATGCGGCGAAGCCGCCGACTCCAGCCTCCATCGCTTTTTAGTACGGCGTTGAAGTAACTACGTCTTCCGGATAACCCGGCATCCCAAACTCGGGAACATCCAGGCCCTCCGCTTCAACTTCGGGGGTCACTCGCATGCTTTTCACTTTGTTGACGCACCAGAAGACAACGAAGGTCGCGCCGAACGCCCAGGCCGCGTACAAGGTCGCTCCCATGAGTTGGATCAGGAACTGCCGCGTATCGCCGTGAAGCAATCCGGTCACGCCCAGGCCAGCTCGTCCCAAGTACGATGTTGCGCCAACGCCGTTCCACCCGGCGCCGTAGGCGCCGTCGGCAAAAATACCCACGCTGACCGCGCCCAACCAGCCACAGTAGCCGTGCACGGAAATCGCACCGCAGGGGTCGTCGATCTTAAGGACCCGTTCGTTCAAGAGCACGCCGGCACAAACCACGATTCCTGCCAGCGTGCCGATGATAACGGCGGAGGTGGGAGACACGAACGCACAGGGAGCCGTGATCGCCACCAAGCCCGCGAGCATCCCGTTGCACGCCATCGTTATGTCGGGCTTGCCGAACACGAAATACCAGAAAAGCATCGCCACTGCAGAGCCCGCGACGGCCGCCAGGTTCGTGTTTACGGCAACCACGGAGATTCGAAGATCCGTCGCTCCCAGAGTTGATCCGGGATTGAATCCCATCCATCCGAAAAGCAGGATGAACGTGCCCGTCACCACGTACACGATGTTGTGAGCGGGAAAAGCACGGATGCTCCCGTCCTTGCCATATTTGCCAAGGCGCGGACCCAGAATGATCGCCAGAGCCATGGCGCAGAAACCGCCCACGGCGTGGACGACGGTAGATCCGGCGAAGTCGACATACCCGTGACCTAGATTCATCGTCGATCCGAGTTGCGAGAGCCAGCCGCCACCCCACGTCCAGCAGCCGGAGATGGGGTAAAGAATGGCGCCGATAAAGAGCTCGCAAAGCAGGAAGGCCCAAAAAGTTATCCGCTCGCAGATGGCGCCGACGATGATGTATCCGGCAGTCTCCATGAACACCACTTCGAATAACGTCAGGCAGTTGCTGCCGCTGTCATACGCCGGACCCGTGAGAAAAAAGCCCTTGCCGCCGACGAATCCCCACTGGCCGCTCCCAATCAAGAAATGATTCAACGTTGGGATGCCACCCAGATTTGTGGGTGCGGCATTGATGGCGACAGCTCCGAATTGGAACGCGTATCCCACCGCGTAGTAGGCCAGGAAAGCGAACACGTACGCGGCGAAATTAAGCATCATCAAGTGGGCCGTATTCTTCTTTCGAACCAAGCCGCACGTGAGCAGGGCAAACCCCGCTTGCATGAATAGAACGAGGTAGCCAGTGTTCAGCGTCCAGGCAAAGTTGGTTGACACCCGGACGTGTCCGACGCTATCAGCCAGTTTCACGGCGAGCGGCTCCTTGGCCGCCTGGGCCAAGTAGTCATCGAAGTCTTTCTTATTCTTCAGGTAGTCCGGCGAAGTCTTGTCGAGAGGTTCGGTGACGACAAAAGGATTGCCGGCGGCGTCCACGACATTCGTCTTGTCGCCGGTCGCTATGCCAGACGGATCTGGCTTCGGCACATCGTCTCCAAAGCAGGGCTTCGCGAGCCCCGCAAACAATCCGGCGGCCAGAAGGATCATGACGCCGGCACACACCAACGACACGCGCAGAAATCGCCGGTCAGCTCGTTTTGTCATGTTTTGGTTACTCCTGTTTCGCAAGGGTGGATACATCTGAAGCGGTAGGTGCGCACCGGAACCATCAAGCAATCCGCCATGCTAAAAGCGCGCATCAACCGCGTCCAATTCATACTTCTTATCACGCCTATCACCAGAAGCCAAAGCACCGGCAGAAGGAAATTAAATCCGGCCGCCACGACACTTTCTTGACGCGCTGGCGCGTCATTTGTTAGGCTGCGCGGGATTCCGCTCCCCGCATGTGGATGTCGTTCGTTAGAGGAGAGCGGGTACGTCCCCTCCTTTGGGAGAGCCCATGGAAACATCGTCCGCTCTCTTTGAACTCGCGGCGGTGTCTCTTGCCTGCCGCGACCAGGACACGCTTCTGAAAACTTTCGCCGCGCGAGCGGGCGCCGCGCTCGGCGGCAGAGTTGTGCTCGTCTGGACGCCCGATCCCGAAGCGGAAGAAACGGAACTGGTCTGCCGCGCGCGCTGGACCGAACCCGGCGAACGATTCAGCGTCGTCGAAGAAAACGTCGATGATGGGTTGCTGACGGAGGTCTTCGAGTCTGCCCAGGCGCGGCGGCTTGCGGGACGAGAGATTGCCGCGACGGAATTCTCCCACCTCGATGACGCCACCCGCGCTCGCGTCAAATCGGCGCTCTACGCTCCCATTGTCGGCGCGAACGGCTCGGAAGGCGTTGTGGAAGTCCTGAACAAGAGCACGGGCGAATTCACCGCGGAAGATTCGCATTTTCTCGAGGAAGCCGCTCGCCTGGCGGGGCAGGCCCTGGGCAATCTGGCGGCAATCGAAAGCGAGCGCCATTCGCAACTCGTGACGCTCGAACGCCTCACGGCATTGTACGACCTGGGACGCACCTTCACTTCCACACTCGAGCTCGAAGAGCTTCTTCCCATCGTAGCCGGCAAAATCCGCGACATCCTCGGCGCGGGCGCGTGCAACCTCTGGCTCGTTGACACCGAAGCTTCCGAGCTGTACCTCGCCAAGCAGGCGGGCGAGGATCCCACCGTGGAAGAAGGAGCTCGAGCGCCGCTCGACGAAGGCTTGTTCGCCGAAATCACTCAGCAGGCGAATCCGAAATTGATCGAGGCGGCTGCGGAGGACGCGAATCTCGAGGAACGTCGGCAAGCGGGGGGCGACGACTTCCAGATCGAGTCCTGGATGGGCGCGCCGCTGCGCAAAGAAGACGAAGTGCTGGGCGTGGTGGAGATCGTCAACAAAGCTGACGGCACGCCCTTCGACGAAGATGACCTCTTCTTTCTCTCGAGCATCAGCGAGCAGGCGGCCGTGGCGCTGCATAATGCGAATCTGCTCGAATCGGAGCGTAAGGTGCACGCGCTGGACGCGCTCCTGAAAATTTCCAAGGAAATCACATCCACGCTCGACCTCGATCACGTTCTCACCACGGTCGCCCAACAGGCTGGGTCCGTCGTGCCGTTCGACCGCTGCGTGATCGGCTTCTTCGACCGCGGGCGCTTTGTGCTGGGAGCTGTTTCAGGAGAAACCGAAGTACCGAAGTCGCGCGAGATGGATGAACTGCGCTCGCGGCTCGGATGGGTTGCCACGCAGCAAAGCGCCGTTTGCGCCGATCGTTACGAGGACGGCTGGCACGTCGACCCGGAAGAAGCTCGCGCGCAATTTGTTTCGTTTCTCGAGGCGCACGAGCAAAACGGCCTTTATGCCCTGCCTTTGCGCGACGATCAGGGCACGCTCGGCGCCATGGTTCTCTTGAGCAGCGACGCCGACTTTCTCAACGCCGCCAACAAAGAGACGCTGGCGATCCTCGCGAACCAGACCACGGTGGCGATTCGGAACGCGCAGCTCTACCAGCAAGTCCCGCTCGCCAACCTGCTTCAGCCTCTCGCCCAAAGAAAGAAAAGACTCCTCGCAGCCGTGCCGCAGGGACGATGGAGGCAATATGGCGAGCGAGCGGGTCTGATCGCCCTGGTCCTTGCGATCGTCCCCTGGCCGATGCGAGTTGCCACCGATGCAACGGTAGTTCCCGCGCAGCGGCGGATCGTGAGCTCGATCCCAGGCGGAGTCGTCGAAAGCGTATTCGTTCATGAAGGCGATTTGGTCCAACCAGGACAATTGATTGCCCAACTCGATGCCAGCGAGGATCGGGTGGCTCTCGCCCAGGCCGAAGCGGCCCTGGCGCAGGCGCGACGCGATTCCGCCGAGGCGGAGTTTCGCAACGATCCGTCGGCGGCCGGTCAAGCCAAAATCCGGGCGGACCTTCATGCGGCGGAAGTCACCCTCGAGCAGCAGCGCGTAAACGATTCGCAGCTCCGCGCTCCGATTGCCGGCATGATCGTGACGCCCAAGGTGGAAGACCGGGCGGGAACCATGGTGCATCCCGGCGAAGCCTTCTGCGAAATTGTCGCGCAGGACCGCATGGCCGCGGAGATGAGCGTTCCGGAAACGGACTTGCCGCTGCTCGCTGCGGGGAATGACGTCGCGCTGAAACTGAACGCATACCCCACGACTACGTTCAAGGGTACGATCGACCGGATCGGCGCTGAAACGAAGTCGCAGGCCGGCGACCAATACTTTCTGGTGCGCGCGATTTTCGATAATTCCGGCGGGCGCGCTCGGGATGGAATGGTGGGGCGCGCCAGAGTACATGCCGAGGGCGGGTGGTTCCAGAGCGGATGGTATCCGGTGGGCTACGTGATTTTGCGTTCGCCGTTCCGGTGGCTATGGCAAAAAGTGTGGTCCTGGTTGCCGTGGTAGGGCCCTGAGAAAGAAGGCTGTGATGACGAATCGAAAACACGCGTGGCTGTTTCTTGCCGCAACGGTCGCGATGGCCGTCAGCGGTTGCACCAATTCGACGGTGGCGTCGAGCCCGAACTCCGCTCCGCCTGCCGCGCCCAATCCCGCCGCAACCACCACACCGGCTCCTCCGGCAAAGCCGGCGGCGAACGACTCAAGCGACATCCTCAGCGTCCTTTCCGTCGAACATCAGGTTGACGTCGCTACGCAGCGCGATGGCATCGTGGTTTCGATTGCGAAAGACGAAGGCGCCACTGTGGCGGCAGGAGACATTCTCGGCCAACTCGACGACCGCACCCTGCAGATGGAGCTGATCAAAGCGCAGGACGACCTGCACGTTGAGGAAAATAACGTCAAATTCAAGGAGGCGGAACTTAAAGCCAAGGACGCCGCCTTCCGCCGGCAGCAACAGTTGCGTGAACTGGGACTCTCGAGCCAAGCCGATCTCGAAGCCGCCGAATTCGAGGCGAAAGGCGCCGAGTACGATCTTCACGGATACGAAGCCCTGGTCGAGAGCGGCCACGCTCAGATTCACCAGATCGAGATCCAGATCGATCAGACGCGCATTCGCGCTCCGTTTTCGGGCGCCGTCGTGCGCCGCTACATCCGGGAGGGCGAAGCCGTCGGCAAGAACGACAAATGCTTCCGCGTGAGCCAGCTTTCGCCCCTTCAAGTGCAATTCCAGATTCCTGAATCTTCCGCGCGCCGCCCTCAGCGCGGCGCATCCGTGGAAGTTTGGCCGGTCGGCGACGCAAACCGGCCGTTGACCGCGCGAATCGTCAAGATCAGCCCTACCGTCGACCCCGCCAGCGACAGCTATGACGTCGTCGCACAGCTCACAGGGCCTAAGCTTTCCGATTTGCGCCCGGGCATGGCCGTTCGCGTCAGTTGGCCGGGCCCAAATAACGCACCAGTCAAGCCGTAACGGATCTCATCTATGCGCTTCGGCCCCACTAGCCTGCAGGTCTCCAGCGTTCTCGCCAAGGGTTTGCGGCGCCCGAAAATGCGCTCCGATGTGCGCATCAGCGAGCAAACTGTTGCAGGCGAAACAAGCTATGTCATCAAAGTCTTCGAAACGAACACATACAATCGCTACGGCGCTTCGGAATATGAGCTGCTCACGCTCTGCGACGGCACTCGCACTTCGGCCGAGATCACCGAGGCGCTCAACCAGCGCCATCCCAACGAGCCGCTCGCCGAATCAGAGGTGCTTGATTTTCTCGATGGCGTCGAGCCGGCCATGTGGGAACGTTCCGTGGGCGAGAAGAATCTCGCGGTGCTCGAACGCATTCGCGACGAGCGCAAAGGCCGCGTCGATCAGTCGAGCGTCCTTTATATAAGCTTCAAAGCCTGGGACCCGAACAAAGTCCTCAACAAGATAGACCCATATCTGGGCTGGATGTTCACGACCGGGTTCGTGGTGTTTTCTCTGGGCTTGTTCATCGTATGCATGTATCTGCTTGCCGGCGATTGGACGCGGATCGAGAGCGACACGCGATCCCTCTACACCTTCGCGGATAAGACCGCTTACGACATCTGGGTCTTTTGGTTCCTGATGCTCGGGCTCGGCGCCGTTCACGAGTTTGGCCACGGGCTCACGTGCAAGCATTTCGGCGGCGACGTTCATCAGATGGGATTTCTCCTTATTTATTTCACGCCCGCTTTCTTTACGGACACCACCGACATTCTTCTGTTCGATCGCGGCAACCGCCGCTTGTGGGTGATTTTCGCGGGAATCTGGATTGAAATGGTGTTCTGCAGCGTTTGCGCCCTGATCTGGCACTTCACGGTTCCCGGCTCGATCGTCAACGACGTTGCTTACAAAGGCATGCTGCTGAGCGGCATCTCGGGCGCGCTTCTCAATCTCAATCCCCTGATCAAGGCGGATGGCTACTACGCGCTGGCGCAATTTCTCGACACCGATAACCTTCGCGAGGATTCGTTTACTTTCCTGCGGGCGTGTTTCCGCAAGTATCTGCTTCGCGAGGACATCGACTTGCCTTCCACCAGCAAGCGTCTGCGCCGCGTCTACGTGATATTCGGACTCACGGCCGTCCTCTACAGCGCGACCCTGATCGTGGTGATGACCCTGTTCGCGAGGAACATTCTCGTCAGCAAGTTCGGCATCTGGGGATATCCGCTCACTCTTGCGGTGATTTACTTCTTCGCTCGAAAGGGCATAAAGAAGGCCGTGCCGGCCGTTCGAGGATGGCTGCGAGGAAAAAAGGAGGCTTACATGGCCTGGAAGATCACTCGAATGCAGCAGTTCGCCGCACTGGGCTTCGTGCTGCTGCTGCTGGTCCCGCCATTCCCTTCCAAAGTCTCCACCGACTTCGTCCTCGAGCCTGGCAAGGACGCGCACGTTCGCGCCGAGGTTCCCGGCATCGTGGGAAAAATCTTCGTCCGCGAAGGGGACGCGGTCAAAGCGGGCCAGGTCTTGGCGGAGCTTCAAAATCCCGAAATCGTCGCTCAGGCGGAAGTGCTGTCGCGTCAATTGGCGCTGGCAAGCGGCAACGTTCGCACTGCCCAGGAGCGCCCCCAGGTGAAAGATCCCGCTGCGGCGATCCGCGAACGGACGCGCCTGCGAGCGGAGCTCAGCGTGGCGGAGAAAAGAAGAGACGAGCTCGTGATCCGCGCGCCGCACGATGGCATCGTCAAAGAGCCCGCTGTCGAGCAAAGAACGGGAGAATATCTCGGTGCAGGCGCTGAATTTTGTCAGATTGTCGACCGCAGCACGATGCGCGCGCGGGTTCTGGTGCGGGATTGGGAGTTGAACCGCGTGGGGACCGGTGCGGATGCGCAGATGAAGGTTCTGCCGTTTCCCTATCGCACCTATTCAGGCCAGGTGGAGCAGATTCTTCCGGCGGCAGCCGCCGATCAGCCGGTAGCACAGCCGGAGAAACTGGAACGCCTCGGCCAGGAACTCACGAACTATTTCGCCGTCGTCGTCGATTTCGCCAATTCCGACGGCTCACTACGCGAAGGAATGACGGGGACTGCCAAAATCTCCTCGAAAAGCTCTTCGATCGGATGGAGGATGGGCCGAGCGGGCTGGCACTGGGTGCGGTCGCAAGTTTGGTAGCGCGGAACGGCGTGGTCATCGCACGCCGAAAAAAATAGGGCCGTCGTTCCTGGGACGACGGCCCTGGGGGTTGTGCTACTTCAATCCCCCGGCCGGGCGGAGAACCCAACCGAGGAAACCTAAGAGCCTACGAAACTCGACGCAGCATTTTGATGGTCAGCGTCTGCTTCTTTTCCAGCTTCTTGCCGCTCGCCAGTTTCTTTCCCGCTTTGATTGGTTTCGATGTCTCAGCCACGGTCTCTCCTTGTTCCTAAAATCAGCCGGGCCGAGGCCCAACCGGAAGAAATTTAAGGGTTGTAGGGCATTCGGTGCAGCATCCCCACTGTGAGCGTCTGCTTCTTTTCGAGCTTCTTGCCGCTCGCCAGCTTCTTTCCCTGCTTGATGGGTTTGGATGCTTTTGCCACGATGCTTTCTCCCTGGTTTACCGCCCGGCTGGTACGCAGACGCAGCCGTGACTTCTAGAACTGGCCTCTGATCGTCAGCGTAGTCTTCTTTTCCAATTTCTTGCCGCTCGCCAGTTTCTTTCCCGACTTTACCGGCTTCATTGTCTTGTCCACGATTTTACGCCCCCGTTTTATTTGAAGTAGCCTGTTCGGCTCTGTACCAACATAGTGCAATCCCCGCGCCAAACACGAACCAAGGACCAAAATCGGAGGAGCCTCAATCTAAAGCACTTAGCTCCGACGATCCCACCTGCAACGGAGCGGATGGGCTCGCCGTGTTGAATTTCTCCTCGCCTCGTTGAAAAAGTCAACACATAGCGCGATTCAAGCGCGGGTTCAGCAAACGTTGATGGTTCCCCGGCACTTGGCGGACCCGCAATGGCAACGCACCCTCTCGCCGTTCTTGGCAAAATGGTAGTCGTACGCCAACTCTTCGCCGGCTCGAACCTTCCGCAGGCTGACCAGCCACAATCGTTTCCGGATCGCCCGAAGCGCCAGGTTGGGCTCGCAACTGTGATTGATCAATTCGGCCCCGTTTCCGCCCGCCGCGCCGTCAATCGCCCAGTAGGAATCGAGCCCAGCCAGGTAGTTCAGACTCCGGCCTCTGCCGGGGGATCCCTCCAGAAAGCGACGTCGGGTTTCCCTCCGAGAGATTCTTTCTCCTGCATATTCAACAACTTTGCGTCCAGGCGGAATATTCTGGGCCGCGAAAACGCCCAACCGGTGAATTCCGGAATTGCGGACGCGCAGCTTGAACCGGGAGGCTTTCGAGATCTTGGTCTGGGCCGTTCGGGCGAGGGTTTGCCTGTTTTGGCCACGCATCGGGAAAAAAGAGGGCGTCGGCGGACAGCCAGCAGCCCCTTACTGCTAGCTTAGTCTAACCTGCACCGCCGGAAGCAAAGGCTTGGTCGGCTGGAGCTTGGTGGACTTCTTTAACCGCTTCACTGCTTTCTTGGCCATAATCAGCTTCCTCCGGCCAGCGGCGCTGCCGCCAGCTGCTGCCACATCGGCACAACCGCTTGCTTCGAAGCGTCTAACTATTTCACAGCTTTCTTCAGGGTCGTGGTCTTGACGAGTTTCTTGCCCTTCTTCAGTTTCTTCGCCATTCGCTTTCTCCTTATCGAGTTGCTTGCACCTCAATCGAAAGACAAGAAGGCTGCCGCCAACCGGCGACAGCCCCCCGCTTCAAAGCGCTGGAACTACTGCAGACCGCCAGCCTTCAGCGGCATCGTCTTCGCAAGCTTCTTGGCCTTCTTGAGTTTCTTTGCCATTTTCTTTTTTCCTCCAGGGAGATCGGAACAGCACAGAATACTATGCAAATCGCTTGCCAATGCTCTGAAGTTGCGGGCAAAAAGCTAACACGCCCATTCTAAACAACATACCTTTTTCGTGGGGGCTTCCAGGCTCGTCGAACGCAGGCAACGCGTTGAATTTTTCAATGATCGCTTAATTTTCCAACAGTCGCAAGGTTCCTCGAGAGAAGTCGGTAGGTTATAGAACTACCCGAGCCCCTCAGGAGACGTTGATCGTCCCCCGGCACTTCTTTGAGCCGCAACGGCAGGTGAGTCTCGGCGAAGTCTTCGAGAACTTGTAATCCACCGTTAGCTCCTCGCCACGCCGGATTGCTCGCCGGCTGAAATACAGGATATGACCCCGAATTGGCCGGATGGACAGGTTCGGCTCGCAGCTGTGGTTGATTAGCTCGGCCCCGGTTCCCCCTACCGCGCCGTCGATCACCCACTTATCATCGAGTTTCGCAAAATAGAACCGCTTGCTTCCATGGGGTTTCCACGTCTTCGCGAACCTCGCGCGAGCCTGCCGGTACGTCAACCGCTCGCCCCCGTATTCGATCACCCTCCGGCCCGCGGGAATCCTCTCGAGCGCAAATACCCCCCAACGGTCGAGGTTTGACTTCTTAACTCGGAGACCGAAGCGCGAGACGCTCGGATCGATAGGGTGGACGTTCAAAGTTCCGTCCCTACAAACTGTATTTCCGGGCCAGGTAATTCAGCCGGTTCCGGTCGATTCCCAGCAGCCGGGCGGCCTCGGACTTGTTTTGCTTGGCCTGCTGGAGCGCCTCCTGCATCCAGCGCTTCTCGAACGACTCGATTTCCTTGTCCAGTTCGATTCCTCCGGCGGGCAGCCGGAATCGATTCTTCGAATCGCGCCCTCCCGCAGCCAGGATCTCCGGCGGCAGGTCTTTCAGCGTGATGGAGTCCCCGTCCGTCATGATCACCAGGCGCTGGATGGCGTTTTCCAGCTCCCGGACGTTCCCCGGCCATGGATAGCGCTTCAGCGCCTGCATCGCGTCGCCGGCAACGGGCTTTGCCGGGAGGCTGTTCGCCGCGCAATAAACGCTCACAAAGTACTCGGCCAGCACGGGTATGTCCTCCACGCGCTCGCGCAACGCCGGAACAAAAATGGGCACCACGTGGATGCGGTAGTAGAGGTCCTCGCGGAAGCGGTCCTGCTGAACCATCTCTTCCAGGTTCTCGTTCGTGGCGCTGATTAACCGGAAGTCCACCTTGATCGATTTCTTGCCGCCGAGCCGCGTCAAGGAACGATCCTCCAGCACTCGCAGCAGCTTGCTCTGCAGCGCAGGGGTGAGCGTGGCGATTTCGTCCAGGAACAGCGTCCCTCCGCCAGCCAGCTCGATTCTCCCTTCCTTCGTGGCCACCGCTCCGGTAAACGCGCCTCGTTCGTACCCGAACAGCTCCGCCTCCATCAAGCCCTCGGGCAACGCCGCGCAGTTCACGCTGACGAAGGCGCGGCTGCGCCGCGGGCTCTGGTCGTGGAGCGCCCGCGCCACCAGTTCCTTTCCGACGCCGCTCTCGCCTCGAATAATGACGTTCGTTGTCGCCTTCGCCACGCGCTTGATCGACTCGAAAACGTGCCGCATTGAATCCGTCGCGCCGATGAGATCGCCGAGGGAATTTTTGCGGCTGATTTCTTCGCGGAGGATCCGGTTCTCGCGCTGAATGTGCAGCTTCTCGACGGCGCGCTCCAACAAGTGCCGCAGCACGTCCGTGTCGATTGGCTTGATGAAGTAGTCGTAAGACCCTGCGTCGATCACCTTCAGGGCGCTCGATTTCTTGTCGTCGGAGCTAAGAACGATCACGAGCGTGTCAATTTCGCTGCCGTCGAGGCGTCCGAGTAGTTCAGTACATTCCTTCACGCTCCCCGACTCGATCGGAAGGCCCAGCAGCAAGACATCGAGTTCGGATTCCTGCAGGAGCTTGTAGGCGGACTCGTAGTCGGTTCCTTCGAGCACCTCGAAGTCCGACTTAAGCGCAGTTGCGACCTTCGATCGCAGGCTCGCGTCGTCGTCGACGATGCCGACTTTGGGTCTTGCGGCGCCGGGTGCGATGGTCGTTCTCCAGCAAGGGACACGTCAGATTCAAGAGCAATACCGGGAGGTGTCCAAAGCCGCCGCGATTCTAGGTGCCAACCTCGCAGGTGTCAACGTCGGCAAAAGCCGCCAGACCCAAGCGCGAGTCGGGGCTGCTTCACGCCCCATCTTCACTCGATATGCGTCGGCATGGTGACGCTGCGCATCCATATGGTATGACTCATCTGTAGGAATCGTATGGGAGGATTGAAAATGTCAGAGACGCTCGGATTCATCGGCCTCGGCAACATGGGAGAGCCGATCGCCGCCAATCTTCTTAAGGCGGGCTTTGAACTTCGCGTTTACAACCGCACGCGTTCCAAGGCGGCCTCTCTCCGAAATCTGGGGGCCGTCGTCGTTGAAACGCCGGCGGACGTCGCAGTTCCCGGAGGAATCGTTCTTACCATGCTCGCCGACGATCACGCCGTCGAAGAGGTCTGTCACGCCAAGCCGTCATTCGTCGAACGGCTCGGCAAAGGCGGAATCCACGTCTCGCTCAGCACGATTTCTCCCGCAACGGCGCGCCGCCTCGCAAGACATCACCAAGCATATGGAGTCGAGTACGTTGCCTCGCCGGTCTTCGGCAGACCGGAAGCAGCGGCCGCGGCAAAGCTTTTCGTTTGCGTGTCGGGAGCAACCGCGCCGAAGAAAAGAGTGCAACCCATCCTCGAAAAAATCGGGCAGGGTATTTTCGATTTCGGCGATGATCCTGGCGCGGCCAACGTCGTCAAGCTCTGCGGAAATTTCCTCGTCGCCTCCACAGTCGAGGCGCTCGCGGAAATGATGGTCCTGGCCGAGAAAAACAACGTCAGCAAAAAAGCCATGGCGGAAATGATCGGCAAATTCTCGCCGATGCATAAGAGCTACGCCGACCTGATTGCCGAGGGCAAATTCCAGCCCGCGGGCTTCCGCCTGGCGCTCGGCCTGAAAGACATCAACTTGATCCTGCAAACCGCCGCCGAGAGCGTCACGCCTATGCCCTTCGCGAGTCTGATGCACGACCGATGGCTCGCCAGCATGGCGAAGGGCCGCGAGGATCTCGATTGGTCGGCAATCGCTCTCGACGTGGCCGAACAGGCCGGGATCAAGACCATGGCCGCGCCATGAAGGCCATTGTATGAAAGCCTGTCTCCTACATTCACCGGCACGGGTGGAAACGAATCCGCTCGATTTCGCCGACGTCCCGGTTCCCACGCCGCGCGACGGCGAAATTCTGGTTCGCGTCAGCGCGTGCGGTGTGTGCCGCACCGATTTGCACGTCGTCGAAGGAGAATTGCCGCCGCGCAAATCGCCCGTGATTCCCGGACATCAAGTGGTCGGCATGGTGGAAAAACTGGGCAATGGCGCGCACCGCTATCGCATCGGGGACCGCGTTGGCATTCCCTGGCTGCACAGCACCGACCAAACCTGCGAATACTGCCTCTCGGGAAGGGAAAATCTCTGCGATCATCCGACGTTCACCGGATACACGGTTGACGGCGGCTACGCCGAATATGCTGTCGCGCCAGAAGACTTCGTCTACCCGCTCCACGAGTCCTTGTCCGATCAGCAGGTTGCGCCGCTTCTCTGCGCCGGAATCATCGGGTTCCGTTGCTTGCGCCTCTCCGGAGTGAAATCGGGCAGCCGTCTCGCTTTTTACGGTTTCGGGGCCGCTGCGTCCGTCGCGATTCAGGTCGCGCGTCACTGGGGCGCGGAAGTCTACGCCTGCACGCGCGGAAAGAATCACCAGCAGCTCGCCTCCGAGCTCGGCGCCATCTGGGTGGGCGAAGCCTCCGACGATCCTCCCGTGAAGCTCGATGCGGCAATCATCTTTGCTCCTGCGGGCGAGCTCGTCCCTCCGGCATTGAAAGCGCTCAAGAAAGGCGGCGTCCTCGTGCTCGGCGGGATTCACATGAGCCCGATTCCGTCATTCGACTACGATCTGCTGTACCAGGAGAGGATGATTCGAAGCGTCGCGAACAATACGCGCCAGGATGGCGGAGATTTCCTGCGCATCGCTGCGGAGATTCCGGTCCGCACGCAGGTGCAAGTCTATCCGTTGCGCGATGCAAATCGCGCGCTAAACGACTTGAAAAGCGATCGCGTCAACGGCGCCGCCGTCCTCGATTGCCGGACGTAGCATTCCGTGCCGCCTCAGAAGCTGTGAACGCTCGCACATGAAGACTTCGCCCAAGCTTCTTCGCCGCAGTTTTCAGGTGGGGATCACTCTGAAAGGTGTGGACGGCCTGTTGGAATCAATCGCCGGAATAATCTCGCTATCGATCCATCACTATTGAGCCGTCTTGGCCTGACGCTATGGGCTTCCGAATTTCTCCGCCACCCCTGCCGCTTATCTCAGCACCTCGCGCACGCCCGGAAGAGCCTCGCCTACGCAAGCCCGGTTTCGCGGCGGCATACCTCGTGTTGCACGGCGGGGTGAAAATTATCCTCGTGATCGCGTTATGGGCCAATAAGCTCTGGGCGTATCCGCTCGCAATCTTCGCGTTTACCGCGTTCGTTTTCTATCAAGTGTTACGTTTCACGCACACGCATTCCCTCGGCCTCTTCCTGCTGACGATTGGCGACATTGCGATTATCTGGCTGACCTGGATGGAATATCTTGAGCAGAAGCGGCTGACGCGCCGAAACAAGAACTAGCACTAGCTCAGCTTTTGATTGTTTGTGACGCGGCATCCCAACGCACGCCGCTCTGCGCGAAATAAGACTCGTTCGCCATGTGGCAAGCGAGCGCCGCATGGTGCCCGAACACCACATCCTCCACCACCGGGTTGCGGCTCTTCACCGCCTGGAAGAAATTCCACAGGTGCGGTTTCACATCGTCCCACGACGGCCCGATAAAGCGCGCGGCTTCCACCGCTGTCTGCTTGCCCATCGTGTCGTGGTCCTCGCGCCATTTTTTCATATAGGCGTCGCGCAGAGGCTTCGCGAAGCTATTCGCGTAATAGCAGGGTCCGTCGTCTTCGCCCGATTGTGGCATGTATGTCACGCTCTCGCTGTTGACCTCGAGAATTCCTTTCGATCCCATGAAGCGATAGCCTTCCGGCGTATCGGTGCCCAGATTCAGGCGCAAATACACGGGAACGCTGCCGAGCTTTTCGTACTCGAACAGCGACGCGTGAACGTCCGGCATGTTCCGGCCGTCCTTCCAGCGCAGAATCCCGCCCATCGCCATGCAGCGCCTGGGCGCATCGCTTGTGCCGAGCACCGCCATCATTCCGCTCACCAGATGCACCAGCAGATCGCCCGCCACTCCCGTGCCGTACTCCCTCCAGCAGCGCCAGCGCGCGAACAGCTTTGGATCGAACGCGCGTTTAGGCACGGTCCCTTGCCATGTCTCCCAATCGAGCGTCGTCGTCGAAAGATCGGGCGGCGTCGGATATTCCCACGCTCCGCACGGCGAGTTGCGTCCGTTGGAAGCCTCGATGAGGCAGAGGTCGCCGATGATTCCTTGCGCGAACAAATCCCTCGCTTTCGCCGCGATAATGCCGCTCACGCGCTGCGAACCGGCTTGCACGATGCGCCCCGATTTCTGCGTCGCGTCGACCATCGCAATGCCATCCGCCGGCGAATGCGACATCGGCTTCTCGCAATAGACGTCCTTGCCTGCGCTTACTGCGTCGACCACGATTTGCTTGTGCCAAAAATCCGGCACCGCCGCGATCACGCAATCGATATCCTTGCTCGCGAGCACCTCTTGATACCGCCGCGTCGTCGGCAGATTCGCGCCCGCGATTTCCTTCGCCAGCGCGTGACGCCCGTCGTAAAGATCGCACGCCATCCCGCACTCGATGCCCGGCAATTCAATCGCATTCGTCAGCAGCCCGGAACCCTGCATCCCCACGCCGATAATTCCGAAGCGTACGCGATCGCTCGCAGGAACCCGCCGCGCCGCCGCGCGCCCAGGCGGCCCCTCCGGCTCAAGTAGCGGTGCTCGCCGACGTAGGCTCCGGCAGCGCCGGCGCTATTCTGGATAAACTCGCGACGTGAAATACGACTCCTCATCATCGGTTTCTCCTATTACTGATTCATCGGCGAACAGCACGGCGTTCTTACCGGCTTTGGCTCCATCAATTCCGCGCGGGTCTGGTTTGGATCGTAAAGGTTCAGTTGCCACTTGCCGTCGCGCCCGATCTGCGGCTTCTCGGTAATTTTCGGATCGCGCTCGAGCACGATCTTGTACGCTTCGCTCACACTCGGCACGCCCAGCGCAAAATGATGCACGATTCCGAGCGTTCTCGGGAAGGATTGTCGCCGACGTTCATCATATACTCGAGCCAATCGGTGCCGTCGGGCACGCGCATGTCCACCCAGTCCGTTCGCGTTCTTCATTCCGCCGTGCCACGTCTCCTGAAATCCCAGAATGTCTTTGTAGAACTTGTCGGCCGCGGCGCGGTCGCGCACCGTCACTCCCACGTGAATGATGTGCTGCGAGATTCGCGTATCCGGCAGATGCTTCCCGAAGTCGCGGCTGTGTATCGAGCCGGGCATCAACTGCACGAATTCCACTGTATGCCCGTCCGGGTCCGTCACTTCGAACCCGCGATTGCCGTCGAGCATCGGGTCGAGCTTCGCGGGCACTTGCACGCCGCGGCTCCCCAGGTACGCGCGCAATTGTTCCGCGTCGCTGGTTTCGAATGCGATGTGCGACAGCCGGTCCTGTTTCGCGTCCTTCAGCTCGGGGAAAACCTCGATGAACTGGTGGTCGTTCACCTTGAAATACGTCAGCAGCATTTTCCCCGGAGGATCGTCGAGGCTGAACGCCTCGCTGAACCCAAGAACGCCGGTATAAAATTTCCGCGACGCATCGAGGTTGTCCGTTCTCAATCCAATATGCGAAACGCCGATAATCGCAGGCCGCGTCGGAGCCGTCCCTTGCGCTCGCGGCGCTGCGCGACCGGTGCCTGAAACGAGTACAGCGCCGAGCGATAAAATCAAGACGGAGAAGCACGCGCGCGACGAAATAGATCGGACCATAAGCCCTCCCGGCGCCGGAAGCATACACCTGTTGGACCTCGCCGTGCCGCTGCAAAGTGGCCGCACCGCTTCGCTGAAGTGCGTTGTTACGTGGACAAACCTTAGCGGGGCTTCGTAGTTGCTTTTCTCAGCAGGGAAACGACTTCGGTGCGGCAATTCTTGGTAGCCAGGGCGAGGGCCGTGTGTCCCTGCTTGTCTGTTGCGCTGGCATCAGCCCTCTTGTTCAACAGCAGTTTGACGCTCTCGATGTCGTCGGATCACCCTTGGACGCGGCTAGGATCAGGGCAGTCTCCCCATTATTGTTCCTCGCTTCGACATCTGCACCTCTCGCCAGCAGCGCTCTTGTCGCATCGGCCGTGGGGTATCCACCTCCGGACGCCGCAATCAACAGCGCGGTATTTCCATGGTTGTCCTTCGCTTC
This sequence comes from uncultured Acidobacteriota bacterium, assembly GCA_963737205.1. GTDB lineage: Bacteria > Acidobacteriota > Terriglobia > Acidiferrales > UBA7541 > Palsa-295. The sequence goes on from CAVTRV010000002.1 coordinate 2,123,136, forward strand.
GATTCTGGCTCCGTTGTCCAGGAGGAATCGGATGTTATCCGCTCGCCCAAATTCTGCCGCTGTCATCAGCGCCGTCATTCCCGAGCTGTTCTTCGCGTTGATATCGGCCTTTTTCGCGAGCAACAGCTTCATGGAATCGAGAGTCGCAGGCATGTCGATTGCCGCGCATTCAAAAGCCGCTGCAATGAGGGGTGTGTTGCCGTCCTTGTCCCTGGCCCCAACATCGGCATCTTTCTCCAGCAGCAGCTTCACGACGTCAGTTGCGCCGTGTTCCGCCGCGGAAATCAATGGCGTGCTCCCATCTTCCCCTCGCGCATCAATGCTGGCGCCGCTCTCAAGAAGGAATCTGAACGTTAGGGCCTTGTCCATCGGTGGAGGACCGATTGGGCTGTGGGTTTGCTGCTGTTGGTTTCTGATCCGCTGGGCTTCTGCCTCCGGGACCTTGACCTGAATGACCAAGAGTGCAAATTCCGTCATTGCGAAAAGAGCCTTGTTCTTGGCCTCCAGGCTTGGTCTTCTTTCGAGGAGCAATTCTACTTTTTTTGCGTGACCCCTCTCCGCTGCCTCAATGAGCGCATCGTCACCGGCCACGCGTCCAGCTACCGGGTCGGCGCCTTTCACCAGCAGCAAATTCACCGTGTCGGCATGGCCGTAGTCCGCTGCAAGCGCCAACGCGGTCGAGCCACCCTGATCTTTAGTCTCGATGTTGGCCCCTTGCTTTAGCAGTCGCCGAACGGATGCAGTATCGCCCTCACGTGCGGCCTCAAGCAGCTCGGCGTCAAGGGTGGTCGAACCAGAGTGGCTACGCGCGCAACCACCAAGCGCTTCGACAACTAGGACACTCGTCAAAACGATCATCACGAGTCGGCCGTGCGTCATCTCTGCCTCCGACACAGGCGAATCGAACTCAAGAGACCGTTACCCACCTTCGCTCCCGCGCGCTCGTCGCAACGGCCTCGCACAACACGACGCCTGTGTGCCCCGCCTCGAACGTCGGAAAGGCCCGAGGCGCGTTCATATCGCCGCGCTCGACGTAGCCGTAAAATTCCTTGAACAATTGCACGAACGTATCGGGATAACCCTCGGCGTGACCCGCAGGATACGCCGCGAATCCGCGAGCTTCCGGACTCATCAGCGCCGGATCTTTTATCAGCTCGCGGTTCGGCTCGCGTCGCCGCCCGATCCACAGCGTGTTCGGCCGCTCGCCGTCCCATGCGATCGAGCCTTCGCTGCCATCGATTTCAAACCACAGCCGGTTCTTTCGCCCCGCGCTTACCTGCGAAACAGTCATCACGCCGCGCACTCCGCCATCGAGGCGCAGCAGCACCGACGCGTAGTCCTCCGTCTCGATGCGAACTTCCTCGAAATCCGTGCCCTTGCGCTCTTGAAATGTTTCCACCGGCCCGCGCGGCCGTTCGCGCACCGGCACGATGGTCGCAAGGTCGGCGCACAACTCCGTCACGCGCTTGCCCGTGATCCACGTAATCATGTCGAGCCAGTGCGTCCCCACATCCGCCACCGTTCGCATCGACCCGCTCACCGTCGGATCGAGCCGCCAGTTCCAGTCCGAGGGATACAGCAGCCAATCCTGCAGGTACGAGCCATGCACCATGCGGGGCTCGCCGATCGCCCCGCGCCGCACCAGAGCGCGCGCTTCCTGGCACATCGGGTAGTAGCGCAGATTGTGCGCCACGGCTCCCGCGCGTCCCTCGCTTCGCGCGAGATCGACCAGCGCCGCCGGTCTCGCGCGAATTCATCCCTAGCGGTTTTTCGCACAGCACGTGCTTCTTCGCTTTGAGCGCAGCCTCCGCTTCGCCAAAGTGCAAATGGTTCGGCGTGCAGATGTGCACCACGTCCACGCTCGCATCGCCGTGCAAGCTCCTCGAGCGAACCGTACCCACGCTCGATTCCCAGCGCCTTGCAGCTGCTCTTGCGTCCGCTGCGGCGAACTGCCAAGCACTCCCGCAAGTTCAATTCCCAGCCGCCGCAGCGCCTCCACATGCGCCCGGCCGACAAATCCAATCCCAATCACCGCTGCTCGCATCGTTTCCGCCTTTCGTGGACGTAAGTATTGCGCATACCGGCTTTGCCGCAAGTACCGCTGGAATTTCACAGTCGATTTGTGCGAGCGTGGGGGCGCAATTCAAAGCTCGCCATCGCAAGAAGGAGGATCGTATGGCCGAGGACATCGAGCAACCAACGGGTCGCCCACTCGAGGCGGATTCGGAGAACGCGGACCGGAGAACATTTTTGAAAACTGTCGGCGGCGCTTTCGCGGCCGCAGCCGTGACGGGCTCTGGCGCCCCGGCCGCGTCCGCTTCTGCCGCGCGGCAAATGGGCGGCGGCTCTCAATCTCATGGGCCCGCGCGCAAAATTCCCATCGGGGTGTTCGATCCTGTCTACAGCGACCTTTCGCTCGACGAGATGCTCGATAAAATCTCCGCGCTGGGAATCGAGGCGGTCGAAATCGGCACCGGAGGCTACCCCGGCAATTCCGCATTGCCCGATCGCCGACCTCCTCGCCGATCCGGCAAGCCCAAAGCCTGGAAGAAGAAATTCGACGACCGCAACATCCTCGTGGCGACGCTGAGTTGCCACGGAAACCCGGTCCATCCGGACGCAGATCGCGCAGCGCGATGCGACACTTCCGCCGCACCGTCCTGCTCGCGGAAAAGCTGGAAGTCAAGGTGATCGTCGGGTTCTCCGGGTGCCCGGGCGCGAATCCCACCGACAAGAATCCCAACTGGATCACCTACCGCTGGCCCGACGAGTACGGGCACGCGCTCGATTGGCAATGGAAAGAAAAAGTGATCCCTTACTGGCACAGGCGGCCGCCTTCGCGCGCCCACGGAATCCGCAGACTCGCGCTGGAGATGCATCCCAACTTCACCGTCTACAATCCCCGCACGCTGCTGAAACTCCGCAATGCCGTTGGCGAAGAAATCGGCGCGAACTGCGACCTGAGCCACCTCTTCTGGCAGCAATGCGATCCCGTCGAAGTGATTCGCTTGCTCGGAAAACAGGGCGCCATCTTCCACGCCCACATGAAGGACACCGTCCTCTACAAGCACAACGTCGACCGATACGGCGTCCTGAATTTCGCGTTCGAGACCAAGGAGATACCCGAAGCTTCCGCGAACTTCCGCGCCGTGGGCTACGGTCACGGCGCCGAACTGTGGAAGAAAATCGTCCGCGCCTACATGGATATCGGCTACCAGGGAATCCTCAGCATCGAGAATGAAGATCCGATCCTTACCGGCGAAGTCGGCGTCGAGCGCGCCGCTTACGTCCTGAAAAACGTCCGCGCCGAACTGCTGTCCGAAGGCTCACGGATGAACCGCCGCGAATTTCTCGGCGCCAGCGGAGCGGGGCTTCTCGCGGCGCGGCTCGGCGCATTTCGCGCACGCCGATCGAAAACTCTCCGCCATCGGTCTGGAACTTTATTCCGTTCGCGACGAGATGAAGCGCGATTTCGACGGCTCGCTTCAAAAGGTCGCCGCGATCGGATACGCCGAAGTCGAATTCGCGGGCTATTTCGACCGCTCTCCGCGCGAAGTTCGGGCCTCCCTCGATCGCGTGGGCCTTCGCGCACCGTCCGCGCACATCTCCTTCGACCAATTCGAAAAGGGCCTCCCGGCGATTCTCGACGCCGCGCACACGATCGGCCATGAATACGTTGTTTGCCCTCGGTCGACGCAAGTCGGCGCAGCACGGTGGACGACTCTAAGCGCGTGGCGGAATTCTTCAACAAGTAGGCGCCGAGACCAAAAAAGCGGCATCCGTTCGCATACCACAATCACGCTTTGATTTCGAGCCGGTGGGCGCAACGATGTTCTACGACGTTCTGCTCGCCGAAACCGATCCGCAGCTCGTGAAGTTCGAAATGGATTTGTACTGGGTCGTGAAGGGCAATCAGCGGCCGCTCGATTACTTCGCGCGCTATCCGGGGCGTTTCCATGGTCCATGAAAGACATCGACCACACGCCGCCCGCGGCCAATCCGACGTCGGCGCGGCATCATCGACTTCAAGCAAATCTTCCAGCATCGGAGCGGCCGGCATCCGCCACTACTTCGTCGAGCAGGAAGATCTGGCCGACCCGTGGCCCAGCATCCGGATCGATTTCGAGTATCTGCGGGATTTGCGCTTCTAGCCGCCTCCGCGGAGCAGATGTTGTAGAATCGTTCTCCCAGCCATGCAACCTGCTCGATTCTGTTGCTTCGACATTTTCGAAGAGAAAGTAATGCGAAAGAAATTCGCTTGTTGTTTCGCGCTTGTTGTAGCGGTGGCCGTACTCGCGCTTCCTGGTTTGACTCGCCAGCAGGACAAGAGCCAGCGTCCCAGCCCGCCGGGCACGGCCACTTGCGCATTGCCCGACGGAAAAACCATAACCACGGCCTATTCGAGTCCGCGCATGAAGGGCCGAAAATCTCCGCCAATGACGGCTTGGCCCCGTTCGGCAAAGTGTGGCGCGCGGGCGCCAACGAAGCCACCACGTTCGTCACCACCGCCGATCTGACGGTGGGAGGAAAAACCATTCCCGCCGGCAGCTACACGCTCTTCACCATTCCCAACGCCGACAAGTGAAGCTCATCATCAGCAAAAAAACCGGCGAATGGGGCATTCCGTATCCCGGCGAGCAATTCGACTTCGCCCGCGTCGATATGCAGGTCTCGAAGCTCGTCGCCCTCGAAAACTTCACCATCTCGTACTGAAAAGTTGCGGCGGCGGCTGCTCGCTGCGCATGGACTGGGAGACCGCCCGCGCCTCCGTAACACTCACCCCGCGGAAAAAATGTAACCGCGCCGCTCGCGCATGGCGGCGCGAGCTCTAGTGTTTCTGTGGAATCGTGATCGTTGCCTGATTCGATTGGCATAGCTCGCCGGCCATCCCTCCTCCAAGGGGCTGGAGAACGTAATAGTACGTGTTGCCATTCGTGAGTCCGCTCCTGTCGGAGTAAGACGTCAAGGTCGTATTTCCGATCAGCAGGTAGGGACCGCGGACAGTAACTCCTCGCAGCACGTTGTAAGGAAACGGACCTTTCGGAATTGTGGCCCAAGTCAGGTGATTCTGGGCCGCAAGACCGGACGGCGTTCCTCTGCCGTAAAGGTTATTCACGCAAGCGACGGATTGCACGAAATTCGCCGTGACGGTTTGTGGCGCGTCCATCGTCACAGTTGTGAATGGATTATTCGCGTCCGCGACATCTCCACTCCAATTCTGGAAGATGTAGCCGGTGTTCGGTGTCGCCGTCAGCGCCACCGCCGAGCCGAGCGGCTCGGTATTTACGCCCGGGGGCGGAGTCGTGGTCCCGCCGGCGAGCGGCGAGACTTGCATGGTCAATGGCTCGGTTTCCACGACGCCGAACTTGGTAGGAGGACATGGCGTGATAAGCAGGCGCTCATCTTCGCACAACTCAAAGGCGCCTATATCGAAGAGGTTGTTCATTGCCGGCCGAACCTGGCCGCGCTGATCCTCTCCCAGCGAAGTGCTCGGCGTCGGCCGTGTTCCACGCCGGGCTGGCTGTGGAGATGCCATCGTATGCGTGAAGCCGCCGTTGTCTTCGAGCACCCCGAGTTGTGGATCGGCGGCAGTGACTACACCGAGGCAGTTATCGTTGTTCTCGATAAGTTTGCCCGCGCCATTGGCGTCTATTAAAAAACCGGCGATGGCGCATTCGTTCAAACCGTTATTGGAGATGATCGTGTCATCCAGATAGAACGATGCAGACGGTGGCGGATTACCGAAGGTTTGGAACAGGACAATTCCGCCGCCAAGTCCAGTGCCCTCGTTTCCGCTGATGGTGGAGTCCACTACGGTGAGCTGACCATCTCGACACAAAGATCGCTCCGCCTGCGTCAGAGCCATTCGCCCCGAGCCCCCATTGATCCCTCTTTGTCCCAACCCTCGCGTGACGTAGTTGTTCGTGAAGGTGCTGTTCCTCACCACAACGCTCCCGCTGTCATCAAAGATGGCGCCGCCTAACGCGCCTCCCCCACCGCCGCCATTGATGCCCGCATTGCCCCCGAACGCGCCGCCCTCGGCCGGGCGCACCACTTATGATTCCTGGCGCACCGATGCCACCACCGCCGCCGAAACCGCCGTTGCCGCCCTGGCTGCCGGTGGTGCAACACCCCCCGTCCGGGACCGAGCTGCCGCCGCCGCCGCCGAAGCCGCCGTTGCCGCCGTTCTGAACCCCCGCCGCCACCGCCACCATAATTGCCGTTGCCGCCGTCGACGGTAGAGAACGGACTGAATAGAATTAATGGCTAACCCGGCGCCACCACCACCCCCACCCGGACATGGGGCGTCGTTGCCGTTGCTGCCGTCGAGGCTGGCATCGCCGCCGTTGCCGCCGGCATAGCCTGACCACCGGCTCCGCCTGGACGGGCCACATCATCGGCACCTGCGAACGCCCTCAGCCACCACCACCGCCGCCGCCGTCATCGGCGCTGGCTCCGCCGTTCCGCGCGCTGCCGCCACCGCCGCCACCAATCAAGGCACTGGCTTCGCCGCCATTGCCGCCCAACCGCCGCCACCGCCAGCCCCGCCCCCGGTGCTGCTGCCGCCGGTGGCTCCGTTGCTGTCGAATGTGCTGTCCTGTCCGGCGGCGGCTCTCGTGGGACAACGACAGAAGCGTGGCACAGCCCTGGCTCTTTGGCGCTCAGCGGTTTCGGATTCGAACGGCGGCAGCGCCCCTTCCCTGAATGTGAAATTAAAATGGAAAGTGTGCCGAACGGGACATACCTCGGTCCTCCGCGCGGCTAATGTGGTTCCTGCGCAGTGTGCTCCTCTCCGCGAAGAGGCATCACCGCACCTCGGAACTGCTTCGGATGCGGCGGAACTTTACGATGACCGCAGATCATAAGCCAGGAACCACCAGAGATCATAAGGTCAGGGAAACGGAGGTCCCAAGGCAGGAACGGCCGAGGTTCTGCAGCAGGAAAGATCCTTGCGTTTGCCGCGGGGGCTGCTGTAGGTGCCGCAGCCGCTTTACTCCTCGCGCCCAAATCAGGAGAGGAATTTCGCGGCGATATTGCTGACGCTGTGAACGATGGAGCCAAACAAGTCCGCAGCGCAGGCAGAAATTTGAAGCAACGCGCTCAAGAAATCGTGGAATTGGCAACGGACACCATAGGACAGCGCTCGATGTCCGGCGATGTCGCACATACGCCAAAGCGAAGAAGTCCTGACCTCGGCCCAAAACGGTCCCGATAAAACCGGTCATACTCAATCTAGCTCAGGCCTTCGCACCTGAAGCCCTTTAGATTTTGCCGTTCGCTATTTAGTACGCTTCGCCGGCTACGAGGCTCGGCGTCGAGGTGCAACGGCCTTCCCCTTCCACCACAGCTTTTCCGGCCCCAACTTGAAGATTGCAAAATGCAAGTGAGGCGTGCGCGCATCCGCGTTTCCCGTCGATCCCACAAAACCGATGACGTCGCGGCGCTCGACGCGCATCCCTTCCCGCAGTCCTTCGGCGTACCCCTCCAAGTGCGCATAGTAGTAGCAATACATTCCCGTTTCGTCAAACTGGTATATTGTGTTGCCACCCCGGTTGCTGAAGAAAAGTTTGCGGATAGTTCCGAGTACCACCGCATGGACGGGTGTCCCTTTCGGCTCGAGAATGTTGATCGCCTCATGCCGATGTCCGTTGTGAAAATCTTCGAATGTATCGTGCAGATTTGCGAGGGCGAGTCCGCTGATGGGCGGAGTCATCTCGAGAATGGAAGAAGTCTCGCCAAGAGCAAAGACCGCTGCGAAAAGCACGGCAGTACAAACGCAGAGGCTCAAGCCTATGCCTCCGGAATTTCCGTATCGCGAGCTTCTCATTCCTCGAACACGACCGGCGTCCCATCTGTGACCAGGCCGGCGACGCTGGTGGCGTCCCAGTTTGTCATCCGCACGCAGCCGTGAGACTTGGAATGGCCGATCTCTCCAGGGTCAGGCGTGCCGTGTAATCCGTAGTGCGGTACATTGATCCCCATCCATACAACGCCCACCGGATTGTTTGGACCCGCCGCGATCTTCGCCGTGGCATTTGCGGGATTGGCGTCCCAGAACAAGTCGGGGTTGTAGTTGTAGATTGGATTTCGCCGCACTTCAGTGATCTCCCAATTTCCTATGGGGAGCGGGTCGTGGTCGCTGCCGCTGGTCACCGGAGCGTAGAAAATAATCTGGCCTTTCTGGTCATATACCGAGAGGCTCGATGCCCTCTTCGAGACAACCACCTTGACCGCCCCACCCTGGGCCGGCGCGGTGCCCAACACGTTGGGGACACGGATGTGCTGTCCGACGGTGAAACGGGCGCGGGGGTTCAAGCGTTTGAGCAAAGCCGGTGCCGAGTGGAATTTCTCGCCGAGCTCTTGCAGCACGGATGTGTAGTAGAGGCCCGGCAGCTTCGCCTGCTCGGTCGCGTCTTCCGGAATCGTCGTGGCAAACGGCCCCGCGACGTCTGCCGCGGTGATCGTATAGAGGACGATCGGTTTGACAGTACCGGCGCCGAGCGCTTTGAGCAGTACCTTGCCGCTCCGCGCGCCTGGAGCAAGCCCGCGCGAGGCCTGGAACGCCGCGAGTGCCTCGCGGCTGTTCTTTCCGCCCTTCCCGTCGATTTCACCCGGCGAGAAGTCGGCTCGATCGAGAAGGACCTGCATTTCGAGCTCTGTGGGCCCGACTGACCGAGATGACGAAGCCGGGCGTTTGGCTGCGATGGAGGTGGATGTGCCAAGAAGAATCGCCACGCTTGCAATGAAATACGGAAGGGTCTTGAGTGTGAATGTCATGGCGCCTCCCAAAGCGACCAGTATCCAACGAACGCATCGTAGTGAATCTCAGCGAACGGCGATGCTCCCTTTTATACAGTTCCGCGCCTTACGGGAAGCGCTTCGGTCGGCGGAGGAGGGGGTGGCAGGGCTCTGTTCTCTGTAGTCTCACGGAAGGGCGGGGCTTCAGCCCCACAGTGAGGCCCGCGATAGAAAGGGCTCTAGCCCCTAAAACCAAGCTTTGTTCGATCCAACCGACGGAGCATTTATGAGATTGGCTACGGCTAGGTGCTAGAAGCGGCCTGGATTAGCTCGCGAGCCGTGTCACCGCCGCCTTCGCAGACGTTTCTTCCTTGATCTCGAGTACAACGCGTCCATTGATTTGTCCCTTTTTGAGCCGCTGAATACATCATTGATGGATCCATCGGCAGGGTTTCAATCGTGGCCTTCACTTTGCCCTCAGCGGCAAAGGCGAGGGCTTCTTCCAGATCGAAGCGAGTGCCCACGATGGATCCTCGCAAAGTGTAGCCATTCAGAACCATGTCGAAAATAGAGACCGGAAACTCGCCGGGCGGCAGTCCATTCAGCACGCACGTGCCGCCACGACGAAACATGCCGACTGCTTGTTTGAATGCAATCGGTGAAACCGCTGTCACGAGCACTCCGTGCGCCCCGCCGATTTGCTTCTGGATTTCTTTCGCAGGATCCTGTGTTTTTGCGTCAATCGTGATTTCGGCTCCGAGTTTCCGCGCCAGCGACATTTTCTCCGGCCCCAGGTCCACCGCCGCGACGTGAAATCCCATGGCCTTCGCATACTGGATGGCGACATGGCCCAGGCCGCCCGCTCCCGAGATCACAACCCACTCGCCGGGCCGCGCCTCGGTCTTTTTCAATCCTTTGTAGGTGGTGACGCCGGCGCACAGGATCGGGGCCGCATCCACAAACGAGAGTTCTTGGGGATTCGTCCTAGATAATCCGCTTGCCCCAAGGCATACTGCGCGAAAGTTCCATCCACCGAATAGCCGGAGTTTTTCTGCTCCGGACAAAGCGTTTCCCAACCCGAAAGACAGTAATCGCAAAGCCCGCACGCGCTGTGCAGCCATCCGAATTCCAACGCGATCGCCTTCTTCAAGTGGGTAACCCCCGGGCCGAGAACTGCGACGATTCCTGCTCCTTCGTGGCCCGGGATGAGCGGCAGCGTTGGCTTCGATTTCCAAGTCGCCATCCGCGGCATGCAGATCGGTGTGACATACTCCGTCGCAAACGCCTCTACCAGTGCCTGCCCTGGCCCCGGCGTTGGGATTGGCACTTCTCGCACCACCAACGGCTCGCCAAATTTCTCAACAACTGCCGCCTTCATGGTTTTCTTGTTGGGCATTTTTCGTCTCCTTATCGCTCGAAATGCCACAACTCTAGCCGGTTCAGGCAGCCGTATGTATCATTCGGCACAGTTGAGTGGCCTCGCTTGGGGGCGAAAATGCGACGAACCAGAACAGGTGTTTTTGTTGCGGTTCAAAAATGTCTTCCCTCTTTGTTGAGAGAGAGTTGCGGCGAATTTTGAATGTGGGGTTGTTGCGATTAGCTTTTTTCGCCTGGGAGAAAACGTGACTTGTGTCCCGAGGCCTCGGGAGTGATTCGTAACTCGTGGATGCCTTAGAGTGTCGCCTGGCTTTCGCTTTTGCGAAAATATACCCCCCTCCCTTTTGCTTATTAGAACTGGTCGCTGGTGAGTGTTTTCAATCATTTGCGTCGATTTCTAATCGCGGTTTCGTTATTAGAATTCATAGCTCAGAGGGGAGCGAAGGCGCCTTCGCGCGAGGCTTCGGCGCACGGGGGCTCACTGGATGGCGGCGGGTGATGGGATTTGTTGTTCATGTCCGAGTTTCCGGCTGCAGGGTATCATATAGTTATTTCGTTGTCAAGACCCAGTACTGTAAGAAACAGTCGAAAGTTGACGGTTGAAAGTCGAAGGGTAAGAACGCTTAACTGGCCCGTAGAACTACCTACCACAAGGGAAGGAATGGACTCGCACCCTTCAAACATCGAAGGGCTGCGGTACCCGGCCAAAAGTAAACACTACAACTGCCACCCCTGTTCCTGAAGAAGTCGATGACTTGGATGCACGGAATGCCCAAATCTTTAAGACATCCGGGATATGTGGTTTCACGAGGCTTCCTGTTGCCTCTTCGCCGGTCACGACCGTGAGCCCTCGGGCCCGAGCAAGCGTTATGACCGCAGGGTCGCGCCGGACTTATTCTTCTTGGAGTCCACCAGACGACCAGTGCTTGCCCATGATTTCCGTGAGACTCGTCTGCGCCTGGCCATCAATCGGAACGATAATATTCTGCTCCTTCTTTAACCCACCTGTGGGCTCCGTCGTCTTCGCTCGAGCTCCCGACGGACTACCTCCTCGATTATCAAGATGTCTCCGACCCTCGCCGCAGCGTCCGTTTTTATCCAGATCGTCGGGGGACACGTCCGGGGGTGGCGCGCGTTCCCAGCAGTCGATTTTATTTCGCTCGTGTCCAGGCTGAAAGCCACGATGTAGCCCTGCCCCCTCGTCCCCGATTCAGTCTGCAGTTCCCTGATGTGCTTCGGACGAACGCCCAGGTAGTCGCTAGCGTCGCTCGCGGTCAGGTTCTCGGCTGAAGTTCTCCGCCGCTGACCTTGTGAACAGGGGTCCGGCGCTCGCGATAGCTACGACGTGAGAGGGGCCGGAACCGAAAGTGGTGTCCTTCCCTTCTTTTTGCTGTTTCGTATTCTTGTAAGAGTATTTTTCTGATGCGATCGTAGTATTGCTGCGTGGTGAGACCGAGAGTTAATAGGCGCACTAGAGCGGCCTCCCGGCTTTCCGCCGAATTCACGGGACAGTTCCCGCAGTTCGGCGTCCGTCAGCACCGGGTCCCCTTTTTTGTGTTGCCGTACGATGGCCGTGCTGAGTAGCGGTTCTTTCGGAAAAAGGGCAGCACCGGCGACCCGGTTGCAAAATGCCTCAGTCTCCGAATCGTGAAGGTCGCCATATGCCGCCCTCGTTGAGCATGATGTGCGTCATTCGTGCAGAAGGGTGAAAATCCTGCCCCTGGGGGCGTCCTCGATGTTTGCGACCACGAACGGGCAACGGCTTGAGGCTGATCGAAAAACCGCGCGCGTCGCTAAGCTCTAGGTTCGTTGCCTGCAGGGTTAGAACCCCCGGCGCGCTCCAAGAGCATCCGCCATTGCTTGAAGGCTTCGTTGTCAGTCCTCCAAAGTCTCTGTTGCGCGACCGAAACACCGATCGCGTTCCGTAGGCGCTGAGCGATCTGCTCCACCTCGTCGTAGGGGCTGGCGGTCGCCTTAAAGGCCTCGGGCGACTCCTCGACTTCGGTCATTAGCTCCAAAGCCCACTCGCGCCGGTCGTACGCTCTCCGAATTTCGTAAACGAGTTTTGGGGAATTTTCTGCCGCACCGGTATCGACGAGAACCGCCGGAAGTCATGCATCACTTGAAATTTCGGGGGAGCCTTCGGAAAGGTAAAGCGCAGCCAAAAAGGACGGCGATAAATGGATGCCAATTTTCGGAGCTGAGGAATAGTCGGTCTTGCGGTTCCATCCTCCCAAGACGAGAGCTTTTGGACCTTGACTCGGGCCTTGCTTGCAGCGAACTCGACCGACATTCCAGCCGTTTGTCTAGCCCATCTGAGCAGCGCTCGATTGGGTGTTGCTCAAGCCGTGCCATGATTTCGCAGATCGGACAAGCCAACATCGCGTCGGTTAGGCTGCTGCCTCTCTTGCGGGGCCGAAGGCCGCAGCTGTCTTATCGGGTGTCATAAAACGGCCAGTGGGTTCGTAAGACCCACGACCCAGAGGAACTTCGTGAGCTATGCGACCGATTGTCGACGCCAAAATTGGCGGGCAGGAGCACACGAGGCGCCCGCAGTCCTTGCATGCGTCGGATACGCCCTAGCGAACCTCTCCTCGATCGCTGTGCCCCTCCGTTCCCTACGGCGACCTGCCTTCTCGTCGATGATATTCTGAACCTTCATGAGCCAAGCGAAAACGTCGGACGCTTCGCTCAGGAAGTAACCCGGCGCGGAAGGAAACACGCGGACCGCCTCGGAGAGCTCGGCGAGCTCCTCATACAATCTAGCAAAGGCGGGTCCATACTGGTCACCCTGATTGACTGGGTAGATGTCGTTAAACATCCGCTGCCACGCACCCAAGGTACCCGGGCGTTCACGTTGTTTCCCAATTTCGGATAATAACTGCCAAGGCGGTCCCGGCTGTGCCGCCTTTTTCTCAGCACATTCCTCCTGCACGTGCCTGTCGTGCTGACAATAAGGGCATACGCCCGGAAGACTTGTCCCATAGCATGCTCTCTACGCTCCGCACCCCGACTTTTCCGCAGAGCGAAAGCCACCATGCCAGGGCCTTCGGAACCTGAGCTTCTTTGTCGACTCCGGGCTTTGTTTTTCGCTTGCCAACAGGCTAAGGCCGCCAATTACTTCGACGAGGTGAAGGCAAACATCAGAGGGCCGACGATCGAAGTTGCGGTGAAAATATGTCGAATTCAATGATACGTACCAGTCGTCCAGTTTCCGCTTCGCCGCGGCTGCGAGAAATTGTTCGGTTGGAACAGGAGGAGCGGCCCCGGCGCGCTGTAGGCGATAGAAGTCCCGGTTGAGCTCCTCGATCTCAGCGGGAAGTGGGTCTCGAAAAAGCTCAACGGTAATTCCTGCCTGACGAAGCGCTAGAACTCCCTGACCTCGGATGTCGGGATTAGGATCCAAGTTACCGATTACCACACGACCTACGCGTCGGTCGATAAGGCGCTCGGCGCATGGAATTTTGCCTGGGCCCCGCCTGGTGCAGGGCTCCAGGGTCGTGAATATTGTTGCACCGGTGAGAACTACATTCTTGAGCTTGCGTTCAAGGAGGGTGAATTCGGCGTGTTCTCCCAGGCCGAGTTCGCCTCTACAGGCTACGCCCAACACCTCGTGATCGCGGGCTGCTACCGCCCCAACGAAGAGGGGCGTTCGGCCCGCATCTTGGACGGACCGGCGAGCCTCGTCAACAGCTAAGCGCGCCAGCTCCGCGTCTGTCATATGCATCTAGAGCTCCCTTGCGCTTGTTGACCGCATAGCGCCGATAGCATCCGGATTGCGTGTGGCAGGCGAGTTTATCAGACAGCTCCGAACTGACCACTTAGTAACCTTGTCACGAGATTTGTGGGGAGGGTGCCCGCCCTCGGACCGCGATTTCGCCTTTGAATTTTTCGAGTGCCGGATCCTTTGCAGTCTCGGGGTGCTTTGAATCTGCACCTCCTGTCAGCGCACCATCCGCAGTGCTTGTCACTCTGTCTCTATGCCTCTGTGGCCAATCCGAATCGCAACGGAAACGCATCAGCCCTTGCCCTGAGAACTTAGTCGCGGCTGTTCTTTGCACGGGGAAATTGAGTAAGATGTTCGGGTTTCGGGTGTCAGGTTGCGGGTTGCAGGATTTTGTCAGGGAGCTTCAGGGGCTGAAGCCCGCGAAGAAAGTAACGGCTTACGTCGCGGCTAAGGCCGCGACCCACAAAACTGCCGAAGGACGAAAAGCAGATCCCTCACCCCGCAGAAATCGCAGGGATTCGGGATGACAAATGGGGGGGCTCAACGGCGGGGCTGAAGCCCCGCCCTTCCGAGTCGACCGTTCGTTAGGCTCAGAGTTTAGGAGAAGGGTTGATGGGTGCGAAGAACCGAATCGGGATCTTGACGGGGGGCGGGGACGTGCCGGGGCTGAATCCCGTCATCAAGAGCGTGGTGTACCGCTCGAAGGAAATTGGGCGCGAGGTGGTGGGCATTCGCCGCGGATGGGAAGGCTTGACGCACATGAACCCGGCGCTCGAAGACGACCCGAACTACATCCGTCCGCTGACGCGCGAGAACACGCGCACGATCGACCGCACGGGCGGCACGGTGCTGCACACGTCGCGAACGAATCCGCGAAAAATGGTGGAGGGGAAGCTCCCGCTGCACATTTCGAAGGACGAGCTGAAGCAGCTCCCGTTCGACGGCAAATATTACGATTTCACTTCGATCGTGCTGAAGAATCTGGAACATCTGGGAATCAGCTGCCTGGTGGCGATCGGCGGCGACGACACGCTGAGTTTCGCCACGGTGCTCGACGCGAAGGGCTTCCCGGTGATTGCGGTGCCGAAAACGATGGACAACGACGTCCAGGGCACGGAGTACTGCATCGGATTTTCGACGGCGATCACGCGCGCGAAAGAATTGATCACGCGGCAGCGCACGACGCTGGGGTCGCACGAACGCATCGGAATTTTTCGCATGTTCGGGCGCGATGCCGGCTTTACGGCGCTCTACACAGCGTACGTGACTTCGTCGCGGTGCTTGATTCCCGAATACCCGTTTGATCTGGATCACATTTGCAAGCTGCTGATGGAAGACAAGCGCGCCAACCCGAGCAACTATGCGCTGGTGGTGGTGTCGGAAGGCGCGGTGTGGAAAGAAGGCAGCATCGTTGAAGTGGGCGAAGCGGACGCTTTCGGCCACCGGAAAAAGGCCGACATCGGGCACGCTCTGGGCGAGGAAGTGAAGAAGCGCACGAAACAGGAAGTGATGGAGAGCGACCTGACGTACGACCTGCGCAGCGGCGAGCCGGACGCGATCGATCAGCTGGTGGCGATCACGTTCGCCAACGTGGCCGCCGATTTGATTCGCGATGGCGTCACGGGACGGCTGGTGGGCGTGCAGAACGGATGCTACAGCCAGGTTCCTCTGAAGGGGCTGCCGACGGGCGCGCGCCAGGTGGATGTGGCGAAGCTGTACAACGTGGACCGCTATCGGCCGAATTACACGTCCAAGATCGGCGCGCCGCTTTTGTTCAACCGGATTTAATAGGAGCGCGACGCGCCCGCGAACCGCATCAAGATCGGCCGCCGGGAATTTATTCTGGCGCTGCCGGCGGGTGCTGGGCGTGGAAAGCGCTTGCGCAGGGCGTTGCATCGCGCAACGTAAAGCCGCAAGCGAAGGCGCCGGCATCCGGCCGGCCGTTTGATGCGCACTTCACCGACGTTGCGCGCGAAGCGGGCCTGACCGCGCCAACAATCTTCGGAAACCCAGACCATTAGGACTACATCATCGAAACCATGGGCTGCGGCGTGCGCGTTCATCGACTACGACAACGACGGCTGGCTCGACATTTTCGTTCTGTGCGGCACGCGA
Organism: uncultured Acidobacteriota bacterium; assembly: GCA_963737205.1. Taxonomy (GTDB): domain Bacteria; phylum Acidobacteriota; class Terriglobia; order Acidiferrales; family UBA7541; genus Palsa-295. The sequence continues at coordinate 2,139,094 of CAVTRV010000002.1, forward strand.
CTCGAGGGGCTCCGCCGGAGGCGCACCAACCGCCTCTACAAGAACAATCGCGACGGCACGTTCACCGATGTGACCGACGCAAAGCCGGCCTGACGAGCGTACCGGCTGGGCTTCGGCGGTGTGCGTGGGCGACTACAACAACGACGGCTTCGACGATCTCTTCAGTCACCTACTGGGGCCAGAACGTCCTCTATCGCAATAACGGCGACGGCACGTTCACCGATGTGACCGAAGCAAGCGGGCTTGCTGGCACGACGGCGCGACGCGCTGGGGAACCGGCTGCACGTTCGTCGACTACGACCGCGACGGCCATCTGGATCTGTTCGTCTCGAACTATCGTGCAATTCGATTTCGAGCACGGTTCCGAAGCCCGGCGAGAACGTCGAATTGCAATTGGAAAGGCGTGCCGGTGAACTGCGGTCCGCGCGGGCTGCCTCCCGGGCGCCGCTTCCTCTATCGCAACAACGGCGACGGAACGTTCACCGACGTCAGCCGCGACGTCGGGATATCGGCAACGCGCAAGGCAGCTACGGCATGACGGCGGTGGCGGCCGATTTCGACGAAGACGGCTGGCCCGACATCTACGTGGCGTGCGATTCGACGCCGAGCTTGCTGCTTCAGCAACAATCACGACGGCACGTTCACGCGAAGAAGGCGTGCTGCGAGCGGCGTGGCGCTGAACGAAGACGGCATGGAACAGGCGGGCATGGGAGTGGGCATCGGCGACTACAATCTGGACGGCAATCTCGATATTTTCAAGACGCACTTCGCCGACGACACCGACGTTCTGTACCGCAACGACGGGAAGGGAAACTTCGACGATGTCACGCATGCGCGCGCGGCTTGGGCGTCGAAACGCGCTACATCGAGCTGGGGCGCGGGCATCGTGGACCTGGACAACGACGGGCTGCCCGGATATTTTCGTCGTCACCGGCAGCGTGTATCCGGAAGTCGAGACGAACGCTTCCGCAGTATCCGTACAAGACGCCGCGGATGCTTTTCCGCAATCTGGGCAATGGCAAGTTCGAAGAACTGATCGGAGCAGGCCGGGCCCGGCGTGGCGGCTGCGCATTCCAGCCGGGGCTGCGCGTTCGGCGATTTCGACAACGACGGCGACGTGGACATGCGTGATCGTGAACCTGAACGAGCCGCCGTCGCTGCTGCGCAACGATGTTGCGCGGCGGCCATCACTGGCTGAAGGTGAAGCTGATGGGAACGAAATCGAATCGCAGCGCGATCGGCGCGCGCGTGATGGTGCGTTACGGGAAGAAAATGCAGGCGCAGGCTCTGATGAGCCAGTCGAGCTTCTATTCCTCGAACGACCCGAGGCTGCATTTCGGCCTGGGAGCGGAAACGGCCGCCGACATTGAAATCCACTGGCCAAACGGGCTGCAGGAAAACCTGAAGGGAATCGCCGCCGATCAGCTTGTGACCATTCAAGAGGGTGCGGGAGTGGTGCCGAGCAAAGGTTGGCCGAGCGCCCGCGGCAAGTCGCCTGATCGATCACCTGACCGACCGCACGGCAAGAAATAAAGAATGCTCACCCCTTGCACTTCTACACGTCTATGTGGTATGTGTAGAAGGTCGAGGCATTCAAAATGAACGCTAAATCGGACCTGCCGCAGGGCACTCTGGACTTTTTGATTCTGAAGGTGGTGGGGCTCGGCCCCATCCATGGATACGCCATCGCGCAACGGCTGCAGCAGGTGTCGCGCGACGTGGTACAGGTGCCGCAGGGGTCGCTGTATCCGGCGTTGCATCGGCTGGAGAACCGCGGCTTTCTGGCGGCGGACTGGAACGAAACCGAGACGGGGCGCGAAGCCAAGTTCTATCGCCTGACGCCAAAAGGACGGAAGCAACTTGAGACCGAAGCCGCTGGTTGGCAGCGGCTGACGGAAGCCGTCGGCCTGATTCTGGGAATGGCCGAGGGGAGTTCGCAATGAGCACGACCTGGTGGCAGCGGCTGTGGCACCGAGGACAAATGGAGGAGCAGCTCGACAAGGAATTGCAATTCCATCTCGAGCAACACGTGAGCGAGCTGATGGCGCGCGGCGTAGAGCCTGCGGAAGCGCGACGACAAGCGCGGCTCGCCATTGGCGGTCCCGAGCAGGTGAAGGAACAGTGCCGCGACGAGCGCGGGACACGATGGCTCGAGGACCTGGCAGTGGACGTCCGCTACGCGCTTCGCATGCTGCGGAAGAATCCGGGGTTCACGGTGGTGGCTTTGCTTACGCTGGCTCTTGGGATCGGGGCGACGACGGTGATGTTCACGGTGATCAATGGCGTGCTGCTGAAGCCGGTGCCATTTCCAGAGCCCGATAGGCTGATGGCCGTGCACGGCAAGTCAGACAACTGGAACACGGCAGTTTTTGGCGAACAGAACCTAGCGTACCCTGATTTTCTGGATTGCCAGCGCGAGAGCCGCTCGATCGACATGGCGGCGGCGCTGTTCAATGGAGGGACGCTGAGCGAGCCTGGAGAGCCCGAGTATGTGGACCTTCGCGAGATCTCGTACGATCTTTTTTCCGTGCTGCACGTGAACCTTGCGCAAGGGCGCGGCTTTCTGCGCGAAGAAGACGTGGCGGGTGGGGCGCCGGCGATGATTCTGGGATACAGCTTCTGGCAGCGCCACTTCGCCGGAAGGCCCGACGTGGTCGGCACGTCGGTGGTACTCGACCAAAAGCGCTACACCGTTGTCGGCATCGCGCCGGTGAATTTTCAGTTGTACGAGCAGGAAGCGGACGTGTATACGCCGCTCGGCCAGGACACGGCAGGCTATTTGCGGAATCGCGCGGCTCATCCGGTTCACGTGCTGGCGCGGCTGCGACCCGGTGCGACACTGGCCCAGGCTCAGACGGAAGTGGGGCTTATCGGCAAACATCTGGCCGAGCAATATGCGGATACAAACGGTGGCCGCACGCTCATGGTGCAGCCGCTTCGTCCGGACGTGGGAAACGCGCGGTCTACGCTCTGGCTGCTGCTTGGCGCGGTGAGCCTGGTGCTGCTGATTGCGTGCGTAAACGTGGCGAGCTTGCTGCTCGCGCGCGCCGTTTCGCAACGGCGGGAACTTGCGATGCGGGCGGCACTCGGAGCAAGCCGGAGCCGATTGGCGCGGCAATGTTTGACCGAGAGCGCGGTGCTGGGTCTTTCGGGAGGCGTGCTCGGGGTTTTTCTCGCGTACATCGGCATCGGCCCGTTTGTGGCGTTCTGGCCGGGGATGCTGCCACGCGCCGACGAGGTGCATCTCGATTGGCGGGTGCTGGCGTTTGCACTGGGCGTCTCTTTGCTGAGCGGTGTTCTCTTCGGACTCGCGCCGGCACTGCGCACTCCCGCGCGCGGATTGGAGCGGGCCTTGCGAGCCGGAGAGCGCGGCGCGATCGGAAGCTCGCGGCGACTCCACAGCAGCTTTGTGATATCCGAAATCGCTTTGGCGGTGGTGCTGCTTGTCGCGGCAGGAATGCTGGGGCGCACGCTGCTGCGTCTCTCATCCCTGGACCCGGGATTGAATGTTCACAACGTGCTGGTAACGCGCATGGCGCTTTCGCCGGGAGTGCTGGCAGATCCCGGGCGGATCCTTCCCGCGTGGAAAGACGTCATGGACCGGGCGCGCCACGTGCCTGGAGTCGAGTCAGTTGCGGCGGTGGACACGGTGCCGATGCGCGAGGGAAACAATCAAATCGGGTACTGGGCAACGCCCGACGTGCCGCCGAAGAACAGGCAGCCGATGGCGTTGGCGACCAGCGTTACACCGGATTATTTCAAGGTGATGGGCATCGCTCTGCGACGCGGCCGATTTTTTACTGACGAGGATCGCCTGGGCAGTTTGTCCGTCGTGGTGATTGATGACGTATTGGCGCAGAGTGCCTTCGGGGAACAGGATGCAGTGGGGAAACGTCTGTGGATACCCGATATGCCTTGCACTCGGGTCAGCCCAGGTTCGAATGGCGGCATGGTGGAGAATTCCGTGGATTGCACTGAGCCGTACACGGTGGTGGGCGTGGTAGGGCACGTCCGGCATTGGGGGCTCGCCAGCGACGACCAAGCAGAGGTGCGCGCGCAGTTCTATTATCCGTTTGCGCAGGTGCCGGGACCATTTTTGCGACGCTGGTCGGAACTTTCATCGATTGTCGTGCGAACCAGCGTTCCGCCATTGAGCGAACTCGAGTCGCTGCGGCGAGAACTGAAGGGAGCGAGCAGCGATCAGGTTCTTTACGAGGTTCATACCATGGAGCAACTCGCGAGCGCTTCGCTGGCGCAGCAGCGGTTCTTGTTCCTGCTGTTCGGAATATTCTCAGGGTTGGCTTTGCTGCTCGCGTGCATCGGCATCTATGGCGTGCTGGCATACTTGACGAGCCAGCGCGTGCCGGAAATTGGCGTGCGCATGGCGCTGGGCGCCACGGCCCGCGACGTTATGGAGATGGTCCTGCGGCAGAGCATGGGAATGATTCTTGCAGGCGTTGGTGTGGGCGCGTTGGCCGCGTTCTTAGCGGGGCGCGCATTGGCGCACCTGGTAGACGGGATGCGCCCCCCGGAGCCGTCCACATTCGCGCTCATGATTTCGGTGCTGGTGGTTGCGGCTCTGCTGGCGAGTTTTGTTCCGGCGCGTCGCGCGAGCAGGGTGGACCCGGTCAGGGCCCTGCGCCAAGAGTAACGGCCTATTCACCGTAGCGAATATCGAGGAGTAAGTTTTCTCCCGCTTTAAGCGGGCGCAGTACGATCTGGCGGCCACTCGTCGCCAGCGTAGCCTCGCCCCCAACGCTCTTCACATGGCGCCGGAACTCGAACGTGAGTCCGTCGACGGGCTCTTCGGCGATGACGTTCAAGCGAACGTCGGATGCCGCTTTCCCGGCCGCAATCATCCATTTCACGCGATCGCGCCCGCGCCAAAAACGCGCAAAGCTGAGCATGTCGGTGGCCGTGACTCCATCAGGCAGGTGGTCGAGCAGGTCTTCTTCCGCCTTCAGCTTGTACGTCGCATCGTTGCTGTGAATCAATATGACGCTGATGGCCCCATTTTCGGCGTTCGCGCGAATCACTTCCAAGGCGCTGGCCATGCGCTGATCGAGTCGCGGAGCTTCCTCATCCTCGAACGTAAGTGGAAACTCGAAGAGGCCGCTGTCTTCGTCGAAATCCAGCCCCAAAGGCAGCGAATATGGAAAGTTGGTGAGCACATCCGGAGCGGTGAACGAAGAATCAAAGAGGTACCCGCAGCGCTGAAGCGCCTCGGGCAGCGTGTCAGGGACGCGAAGATGCCCGGAACGGAAAAACACGGTCTGCTGGCCGGGCAATTGGCCGTCGAGAAGCTCCTTGCTCACGCGAACTTCGCCGAAAACGGTGGCGCCCGTCGCCGATTCGAAGCCGGTGCCGCGCGGGTTATACGTCGCCAGGGTTTCGGTTCCGGTGCCCAATTCGAACTTGTTGAACGCGCGCGAGTGGATGATGGAATGGCTGCCGATTGAAAAACCCAGGGAGTAAAGCCTCTCTAGATATTCGAGGTCCTTGCCAAAAAAGAACGACGCGCTGTTGGCATCGCTCACATATTTCGTTTGAATGAAAAACGTGCTCTTGGTGTGATGCTTTTCTTCCATGGCCGCAAAATCCAGCATCGGAGCAAACGAGTTCTCCCAATCCACGTCGTGCGAGAGTAGCAACACCGAGTTCTTCGCGTCGGGAATTGTCGCCAGGCGCACGGCGTCTGCCTGCCTTGATTCGTACCAGGCGCGCAGCATCAGCATCCAAACGTCAGCGCCCGGCTCAAAAGCGTTCACGTAGCGGCGTTGAGCTTCGTAATCGCGATCCACCTGGTTCCGCAACACCACGTCTTGAAGGCTAAGGCCGAAGACATAGGCCGTTCCTTCGCCCGTTTTCTTGCGCAGCACGGCCGCGGTTCCGTCGTCGAAGTGCGCCAGTGCTTCGGACGTGCCGTCCGGCGTGTAGCCGTTGGTCCAGAAAATTTCGTCAAACTTCGAATCTCCCAGCTGCACTTCGCGCTCTTCCGGGCGGTTCAAGTACTTCTCGATGGGATCGGGATTCGCGTCGAAAATCACGCGGTGGCGGCGCCGCGAGGGAACCATTTCGCGAAACCCGAAGAGTGGCCGCAGCGCTCCCGCAGAAACATTGAACGATAGCAAGCTGCCACCGTTGGCCACGTGGCGAGTCAGCTTCGCCACTTGATCGTCGCTCAGCGTCCGCCCGTCGGCCGACGGATACATGATCACGAGAGGATGGCGCAGCGCCTGATCCAGATCGCGCGTAACGAAAAACGGAATTCCCATTTCGCGCAGCGCGTGCACAAGTCCGAGCATGCCTTCGTCCGGCTTCGACCAAAAAACCGCAACCTGCAACGGAAACGATTCGGGAAACGTCAACGCTGGATCGGCAAGCAGGTGGTGAAGCGGCAAGACTGGCACTTCGGCCGCGCGAAGATTCTTGATTTCGCTCGCGCCGCTTTGATGAAAGAACAACCAACTAACGGCCGCGACGACCGTCAGGCAAAGAACACTCACGCCTTTTTTTGATGTCATGGAAAAACGGTAGTCCTTTGGAGAGGCAGATAACAATTGTACTCACGCCTGAAAAAACGAAAGAGACAATGCGGGCTCGCGCGATTCACTCTGAAACTGAAACTGTGTGACCTTTAATCGCATCGACAGCGGATTTTCACGTGCGGAAGTTCGAGTACCAAGACGTGTCAATCTGATACGTCTGTTCCGGGCCGGCACTTAGACCATCTTCATCATTTCAACCTGCGACAGATTGCCCGGCACTTACCATTATCGCAACGTTAAGACCTTTTAATATTGATGGCCCGTTTCGTGCATCCATTCCCATTGGAATGGTCCGCGCAAAACCGATCTCGTGGGCGGTCTCTCGTGGCGAGAGATGCCTATGTCGAGCCTCGCTCCGAACGCTCATTTTCCTCGTGCTCGGCGCGTTCTCGGGTCCGGCCGCCTTGGCGCAGCAAGCTCAACAACCTTGGCAGGCGCAGGTTCAGAAAGACGCCGACGCTCACGATTGGGCTGACGCCCTGCGCATCATCGAGCAGGAGCTCGCGCGTTCACCCGATGACATGGATATCCGCGCGTGGCGCGCTCGAGTTCTCACATGGGCTGGCAGACTCGCCGAGGCCGAGCACGAGTACGACGCGGTTCTGAAAGTCGCGAAAGAAGATCCCGACAATTGGATCGGCTTGGCCACCGTTTACATGCAGCAGGGCCGGATGCAGGAGGCACTCAAAGCCGCCGATCGCGCGGTGGAGCTCGATCCCAAGCGGGCCGACCTGCGAGCCACGCGGGCGCAAATATTTAGCGCCAGTGGAGACATAAGCAACGCCCGCCTGGAATTCCAGAAGGCCCTCGCGCTCGATCCCGGCAGCGAGGACGCGCGCACAGGTCTATTGTCACTTCGCGGCGAGGGAAAGCAGGAACTGCGTTTTGGCTTCGACGGCGATCTCTTTTCCTTCGCGCCCGCGAACAATGATCAGTGGGTGAGCCTGGTTTCGAACTGGACCCGACGCTGGACCACCAGCGCCGCTGTGAGTTTCTACCAACGAGGAGGCATCGACGCCGGAAATTTCGTCGGCAGCGTGACCAGGAGCCAACCAAAATGGGGCGCCATTACGATTGGCGGAGCAACGGGCCACGACAACGGAGTGATACCCGAAACGGAAGCGTTCTTCGAACTCGATCACGGCTTCAAGATCAGCGAGAGCCAGCCAATTCGGGGAATTGAACTCGCTTACGGCCAGCACTGGTATTGGTACACCACGGCAAGAATCCTGGCGGTGAATGAAACAGCCATCGTCTATCTTCCGCGCGATTGGACTTGGACTCTCGGCCTCACCCAGGCGCGCAGCCATTTCTCCGATACCGGCGTCGACTGGAGGCCCTCCGGCTTGGCTCGGCTTGCGTTTCCACTCGCGCATTGGTCTCAACGAGAGCTTTCGGGAAACATCTTCTACGCCGTCGGCACGGAAGATTTCGCGCAAGTGGATCAGATCGGCAGCTTCGCATCGCAAACGTACGGCGGCGGCCTTACCTTTCGGTTCACACCGCGTCAGGACGTAACCGGCTACGCTGCGTTCCAGCAGAGGACGCAGAACCGCGCAGAGACGACCTTTGGATTTACTTATGGCCTTCGATTCTAATTTCTTCCGCAAGTTTGCGCCCTCCGCCCTTGTGTTCAAGGCGATCATCTGGGCGATTGCGGCCGATTTCGTCTTGTTGGCCTTCATCCTGCTTCGGAGAAACTATCGGAAGCGCTACTTCCGGAAGCGCGACCGCCGGGTTTTTGAGCTGCGCCAGCAGTGGGACGCCCTAATCTCCGGTGAAATCCCGTTCGAAACGTGGCGCAGGAACCCCTTCGACCGCCGCATCATCGAAGACATGGCGCTCGACGCCTTCGAGGCGGCGGCCGCCGACGAGTCGGCGCGTTTGCTGCGCTTTTTGCGCGCGGCCGGCTTGATCGAAAAGAGAATCTTTGAAGCGCGGACGCTAAAGGGCTGGCGGCGCCGCAGCGCGCTCGTGGCGCTGGGTCGAACGCGGGCGCCCGAAGGCATTCCCGCACTCTCTGAGGCCTTGCGAGACCGCGATCCCGAAGCTCGCAACGCGGCATTGCGCGGGCTCGGCAGGCTGGGATCGCCCGAAGCCGCCGAAGAAATCCTGCATTGGGTAGCCGAATCAGGATTGAACGTACCGGCTCTTCCCCTTCAAAACGCGCTGATCAACTGCTGCCGCGAGAAACCGCAGATTTTGCTGCCTTACTTGCAGCATGCCCCGCCCAAGCTGCGCGAAGTGCTTGCGCGCGTCCTGGGCGAAGTGGCGAGCTCGTCGCTGGGAGCGGACCTGATCGGCCTTGCCGATGACGAGCTGCCCGAACTCCGCGCCGCCGCCGCCCGCGCGATGTCGAATGCTCAGCCGGGCCATGCCGTGGAAGTTCTGGCCGAGCTCTCGCGCGACACCGTGTGGTTCGTGCGGCTGAGGGCGGTGGTAGCTTTGGGCAACCTCTACGACTCCAAGGCCCTGCCTCACCTGCTCAACGCTCTCACGGATTCGAATCGGCTGGTCCGCATGCGCGCTGCGGAAGGCCTGGTGGATTTCAAGTTGGAGCTCGCGTCTATCTTCGCGCAAGTGGCAAAGACGCAGGACCGTTACGGCCTGCATGCGTTCCTGGCGGCGCTCGAGAATGCCGGCTTGCGGGACACGCTCGATGCGGAGATACAAAAATCGCTATCGCTTTCAAGTATCGAGGTTCACGAACTCCTCACCATCTTGAGAGTGGGCAAGTTCTCCGGGATGCAGGTCGCTCCGGCGCTGGAAACCTTGCAGACGGCGCCGAAATGATCCACGTCCTGGATTTCGCCAACTACACGCTGTTTTGGTACTACTTCGCCGGCAATCTGGTATACCTCATCGCTTTGCTGATCGCCTTGAAGACGAGCGCCGCACACCAGCGCCGTGTGGGCAGCTACCGTCTCCGATGGATTACGGAATCGCCGCTCGCGCCACCGATCACTCTGCTCGTTCCCGCCCACAACGAGGAAAAGTCCATCCGCATTTCGGTACGGAATCTTCTAGTGCTCGATTATCCGGAGCTGGAAATCATCGTGATCAATGACGGCTCAGAGGACGGCACGCTCGCAGAGTTGCAAGACGAATTCAAGCTGCGGCCCGTCCGTATCGTGTATGTGCCGGAAGTAGCCAGCGCCGCGGTTCGCGGTCTCTACCGCAGCGACGTTGACCCGCGCCTTCTTGTGATCGACAAAGAAGCGGCCGGCAGCAAGGCCGACGCCGTGAATGCGGGTCTGAACGCGGCCACGTCTCCCTACGTCTGCGTCGTGGACTCCGATTCCGTCCTCGAACGCGATGCTCTTCTGCGCATCATGATTCCCGTCCTTGCGGACCCCGAACGCGTCGTCGGAGTCGGCGGCATCATTCGCATCCTGAACGGATCGGAAATCCAGGGCGGGCACCTCACGCGCGTTAGGCTGCCGCGAAAGAGCATCGAGGTCATTCAGGTAATCGAGTACCTGCGCGCATTCCTGATAGGACGCGAAGCCTGGGCCCAAGGCAACATGATGCTGGTCATCTCCGGCGCGTTCGGCCTGTTTCGAACCGATCTCGTGCGAGCCGTGGGAGGCTATCGCACGAAGGCTATCGGCGAGGACTTCGACATGGTCACGCGGTTGCACCGGCATCTTCTCGAGAAGAAGGTTGAGTACCGGATCAAGTTCGTGCCCGATCCCGTTTGCTGGACGGAGGCGCCGTCGGATTTGAAGTCACTTGGCCGGCAGCGCGCCCGCTGGCAGAAGGGCCTTCTGGATACGCTCCTGCCCAACAGCGACATGCTCTTCCGGCGCCGCTACGGCCGAATCGGATGGATCGCTCTACCGTACCTTTGGGTTTTCGAGCTATTCGCCCCGGTGATAGAGATCGGCGGGATTCTCACCATCGTGCTCGCGGCGGCGTTAGGTGTGCTGAGCCGCGAATTTTTCATTGAGTTCATGATTTTCGGGTACGCCTTCGCCACGGTGATCTCGATGGGAGCGGTCTTGCAGGAAGAGCTCACGTATAAGAGGTACAACGATTGGCAGGACGTCGCGCGCCTGGTCAGCTACTGCTTCCTCGAACATATTCCCTACCGTCAGATCCACATGGTGTGGAGACTGCAGGGCCTCTGGCAATACATGCGCGGCGACATGGATTGGAAACATCTCGAGCGCAAGGGCCTGCAGTCCACTGCTGCGAGCCTGCCCGGATCGCCCCGATAGGCAGTGGCCTGGACACACTCTCAGGTGACAGCTTGCCAACTAATTGAAAAGGTTGGCTCCCCGGGCTAGATTCGAACTAGCAACCCTTCGGTTAACAGCCGAATGCTCTACCGTTGAGCTACCGGGGAACAGGAACAGGCGGTGAGGCAAACAACCCGACGGGAAAAGTGTAGATGAGCGGTAACGCGGAGTCAACGCGAACGGGCTTGCATTTCCGCTCGGGGCGAATCTCCGCGCGGAGCGGAAATTACGGGCGATGCCATATTTTCAGGGTGAGATTTCGCAACCTGGGTGCTACTGAAGCTTCTGCGTCGCGGAGTCGTGGCACACGAGATTTTCGAAGATGGCCAGAACGTGCCGGCGATAGTTGACGATGCGCTCGAGCAGCACGCGCAACTGCGGCTCGCGTTCGCTTTCGCGGTCCCACTTCGCCAAAACAGCCGCCGGGACCTCGATATCCCGCCGCAATTCCTCTGGTGAGTGCCCGCGGAGAAACAGGCCATAAAAGAACGCGGCCTCACGTTGCGGGAATTGAAATTCCTGCAGGGCATCGTCGAGCGGGCTTGGCAAAGTCGCCATGGCGAAAGTGCAGTTTACAGATTTTCGTGCGAGCGTCAAGAGTGCGCTGCGTAGGTGGAAACTTGAAGGGCAACTGGCCGACGCGGGTTCTGGTACTCCTCGGGAACGCGTCGGCAAAGTGCCTTATTTTCAACCGCACGATTCCTACCGCCGCGGGCCGCAACTTTCCGGCGGCGTCCGGGTTTCACCCTGAGCCGGGGAAAATGCCTCGGGACAGGCGTCCACCCGGCTAACCAAAGTTGTTGATCCGCTGCACCCCCCAAATGGAGGCTCGGCAGGACCGAGCCTCCATACTTTTTTATGGGCCAGATGGCGCTTCGTGCACACTTCCGCAGCAGGGTTGAAATATTTTTCCGCGCCGCACGTTAACCTAGTAGAGGGAATTGCGAGGACAATCATGAAGACAAATCTAGCCGCCATTTTCGTTGCCGCCGCGCTGCTGGTTTCGGCGGGCGTCGCGGCGCAGCAGTCCCAAACTTCACAGAGCACGCAGCAGCAAAGCCAGAGCGACATGGCCGGGATGAACATGGAAGAGATGCACCACGACTCGACCCAGGAGCCCGACGCCGCGCGCTCGGCAACCGATTCGATGTCCGACCACATGGACATGAATCCGCATATGTTCATGACGACGCTGCGAGCGGCGAATCCCGGCGATCAACAGCGCGCCCAGGAAATCGTCGATACCGTGCGGGAATCGATGGAGAAATATAAGGATTACAGAGTGGCGCTCGCGGACGGCTTTAAGATTTTCTTCCCGAACGTCCCGCAGAAGCAGTATCACTTCACGAATTACCGGTACGCCTACGAAGCGGGTTTCGCTTTCAATCCGGCGCACCCGACTTCGCTGCTCTATAAGAAAGTGAACGGCGGCTACGAGCTTGAGGGCGCGATGTTCACGGCTCGAAAATACGCCACCGAAGAAGAGCTAAACGAACGCGTGCCGCTCAGCGTAGCGCGCTGGCACAAACACGTGAATTTCTGCATGGCGCCCCTGGGCGCGCGCCGCCAGGACGTGGACCTGAAGGAATTCGGCATGGGCGGCTCGATCGCGACGCAGGACGCCTGCGAGCAGGCCGGCGGGCATTGGATTCCACAGGTTTTCGGCTGGATGGTGCACGTCTATCCGTATGAAACCGATCCGGCGAAAATCTGGGCCCACTGATCGTTTTTATACGCTATAGACAAACCCATACACGCGATAGGCAAAACAAAGAGGGCGCCTCGCGCGCGAAACGCCCTCTTGGAAATAGCTCCTAAAGCTGACTGACTCGGATCGGTCTTACTTCTTTGCGTGACTGAAGTTCTCGGCCACCTGATCCCAGTTGATCACGTTCCACCACGCCTCGATATATTCCGGACGGCGATTTTGATACTTGAGGTAGTAGGCGTGCTCCCAGACGTCGAGCCCGAAGAAAGCCTTGCCACCGTCCATGATCGGATTGTCCTGGTTTGCCGAGGATTCGATCACGAGCTTGCCGTCGCGGAAGAGCAGCCACGCCCATCCTGACCCGAATCGCGTCGTAGCGGCCTGGCCGAGTTTTGTCTTGAAGTCGGCGAAGGTGCCGAACGCGCTCTTGATGGCGTCGCCCAGCTCGCCTTTCGGCTCGCCGCCTCCGCCCTTCTTCATGATCTTCCAGAACATCGAGTGATTCATATGGCCGCCGCCGTTATTGCGGACAGCCGTGCGGATGTTTTCGGGAACTTTATTGATTTGCGCGAGCAGTTGTTCCACCGAAAGGCTCTGCAGGTCTGCTTGCCCTTCGAGCGCCTTGTTCAGATTCGTAACGTAAGCGCCATGATGTTTGTCGTGGTGAATCTCCATCGTTTTCGCGTCAATGTACGGTTCGAGTGCGTCGAAAGGATACGGCAAAGGCGGCAACGTGAAAGTCATCTGGGGAGCAGCTCCTTGACCAGAAGTTTGGGTCATTTCTACCTCCTAAATTCTGAATGCTTAATTCCTGTATTGCCCCATAATTATACGCGCCTCACGGGACTCTGCGGAACCGGCGCTCAAAATATTAGATGTTCGGGAGGGATTATAGGTGCCATCCGTCGAACACGTTGAAAAGCACTTCACAGCTACAGCTGCCGTGCGGGACATCGTCATCGGAATGTCCGATGGCCTCACGGTTCCGTTCGCGCTCGCAGCCGGATTGACGGGAGCGCTCGCCTATTCCGCGAAGGGGCCCGCGATCATCGTCACGGCAGGCCTAGCAGAAATCGCGGCAGGCTCGATTGCCATGGGACTGGGCGGATATTTGGCTGCAAAGACGGATTCGGAGCACTACGCATCGGAACTTGATCGCGAATATCGCGAGACGGTAGAGCTGCCGGAAGTGGAAATCGAGGAAGTGGCGAAAGTCTTCCGGGAGTACGGACTATCCGAACAGCAGATGCAGCCGGTGGTAACCGCAATCACGTCGAATCAGAAGCGCTGGGTGGACTTCATGATGCGATTCGAGCTCGGCCTCGAATCGCCCGATCCGGCTCGCGCCGCCCGCAGCGCCGCAACGATTGCTGCGTCCTATATCGCGGGAGGACTCATCCCGCTGGCGCCCTACATCTTGATGAAGCAAGTGGTTCCCGCGCTGTGGGTGTCGATCTGTGTGACGCTGCTGGCGCTGTTTGTGTTCGGCGCGATCAAGGGCCACTACACAGGCGTGAAACCCCTTCGTGGAGGACTCCAGACGGTTCTCGTGGGCGGCCTCGCGGCAGCCGCAGCCTTCTTCATAGCGCGTCTGATTAGTGTTAACTGAGGAGTGCGTAGCAGCCAGGCATTCGTGCGGTCCGAAACTTTAGCAATAGCGCTATAATCGAGGAATGGAAGGTATGGCCCGAAGATGTTCCAATTATTGGGTCTTAATCGAATCCGTCTAGCCAAAGCCTGGAGTTCTGGGCGCCGTATCGCCGCGTAAACCAAACGGGTGCAGTTTGCGTCTAAGACTATATACAGCGACATGCCTGCGGCGGCATCGTCGCTGAAATCCAAGGAGAGACAGCTATGAATAGCAGCACCTTACGTGTACGCCGCTGGGTGGCCACCGTCGTGGTCCTCGCGGCGCTTGCCGGTGGCGCGATACTCGCAACCGGGCTTAGAAACTGGTCTGGTAATCCCGTTTACGGCTCCACGAGCCTTCCGGTGACAGTCGCCGGCGACAGCTCACCGGTGCCTCTTGGCGCATTTGCGAACGGCTTTGCCTCTGTATTGAAGCCGGCGCTTCCCGCAGTGGTGAACATCCACACTTCGAAGATTGTGAAGCCGAAAGCCGGCGAGTCGATGCCGTTCTTCAATGACCCGCTCTTTCGCCAATTCTTCGGCGATCAGGGCGGACGCATGCAACCGCAACCGGAAAGAGAGCAGAGCCTCGGTTCGGGCGTGATCGTCACTTCGGACGGAACCATCGTGACGAACAATCACGTAATCGACGGCGCGACCGAAATCAAAGTCGAGCTTTCGGACAAGCGTGATTTCACGGCGAAGCTCGTGGGAACCGATCCTCAATCGGATGTTGCAGTCCTGAAGATCAATGCCACCGGCTTGCCCACTCTGCCGATCGGCGATTCTTCGAAATTGCAGGTAGGCGACGTGGTACTCGCGGTTGGAGATCCCTTCGGAATCGGCGAAACGGCCACGATGGGAATCGTGAGTGCAACGGGCCGCGGAATGAACGGACAGATCGAGCGGTTTGAAGATTTCATTCAGACGGACGCCGCAATCAATCCAGGGAACTCGGGCGGCGCGATGATCGATCTGCACGGCAATTTGGTGGGCATTAACACCGCCATTCTTTCGGGCGGCTCTGGCGGCAATCAGGGCATCGGTTTCGCCATTCCGATCAACATGGCGCACAACGTCATGACTCAGCTCGTCGAGCACGGTAAGGTGGTTCGCGGTTATCTGGGCCTTCTGCCTCAAGACGTCTCGCCGGAGATCGCCAAGGAGTTCGGTCTCAGCGAGCCGACGGGCGCGCTGGTGGGCAGTGTGGAAGCAGACAAACCGGCCGCACGGGCGGGCTTGAAACGTGGCGACATCGTTTTGAAGGTCAACGGTCAAACCGTCAGTTCGGCGAATGATCTGCGGCTCCGGATTTCCCAGACGGCGCCGGGAACTTCGGTGGATCTCACCATCTGGCGCGATAGTAAGAGCCAGGACGTGAAGGTCCAACTGGGCGAATTGCCTCCTCCGGACCAATCCGCCAAGACGGGCGAGGGTGAAGAGGGTGGCTCCGGCACCTTGCTGGGAATGCAGGTGCAGGATCTGACTCCGGACATGACGCAGGAGTTGCAGGTGCCGGCTGGCACGCACGGGGTAGTAGTGACCTCCGTCGATCCCGCCAGCGCAGCGGCAGCGGCCGAGTTGGAGCGCGGCCTCGTGATTCAGGAAGTCAACCACAAGCCAGTCAACAACGTTCAGCAATTCAAGCAAGCGCTGGAGGGTGCAGGTGACCGTCCGGTGCTCTTGCTAGTGATGATTCCACAGTCAAAAGGGATGACGCGCTACATCGTCGTCGAACCCCACTAAAGTCACCCAAGGCGGAGGGGTGCGAACGTAAAGCGTTCGCGCCCCCTCGCCGTTCCTCTCCCTACGCGTTTCTTTAGCCTTCCTGGGCGTTCGGCGTATTCCAGGGTCCGTTCCCGGACACTGAGGATATCCAGTTTGGATCATCGAAACCTCAGGTGAATCTGGTAGCGGAAGTGCAAGCCACCGGGGCGTATACTCGGAAAACCCGCGCAACGTAACGGCGCATCCAGGGTTAAGTGGGGTTAAGTGCCAAATGGGAACATGACTGTGCGAAGAATTCCCAACCTGAGACGAAAAACGGCACAATGGAGAAAGGAGCGCGACTCCGCGGGGCTATCGCTTTCGGCACGACTGAGAGTAGAATAGTACTTCAGTCCTATTCACTCCAGCCCGTTGGCCTAGTACTAAGGTAGCGAGCCACAATTGTGTGCCTCGGTGGGGTCCAACGATATAAGGAAGGGTATTGGGTGAATCTATGGCACGGGCTACAAGAGCTGTCTTCAACGACGCGATCCTTCCGGAAGGCCGCACGCGCTGGGACCTGGTTGGTACCGGTTTCGGGCTGCAATGCCTAATAGTCGCCATCCTGGTGATCCTGCCGATGCTGATGCCGGAGAAGCTCGAGGCCGTCAAGCGCTATTGGGTGACGCCGATCGAGGCGCCGCCGGTGGTCGCCTGGAAACCACAGCCGCCTCCTACCCCGGCAAAAATTGCCCCAATAAAGCACAAACTCGTCGTTAAAGAGATTCCCAAGCCGGTAGAAATTGTTCCGCCGAAACCGAGGATCTACAATCCGGTGTTTACTTCGCCGGTAGCGAAACCCGCTACCGCGAAAAAGAACACTCAGGCGCCCGACATGACCGAAGTGGCGAAGGCTTTCCCTGACCCGAAACCGCCAATTTCGATGGGAAGCTCCGCGATTCCGACGCTGAAGAAACCTCGCGAAGAGGTTCAGACCGGCGGATTTGGAGACCCCAACGGACTCCCATCCACCGCAAAGGTCACGCACGCGGTAAACACCAACGCCCTGGGCAGCTACGAGCTGCCGCCGGGACCCGGCTATGGCAACGGCACGGGCGGATCAAAAGGCGCGAAGGGCGTGATTGCCAGCACAGGATTTGGCAACGGTGTTGCTACGGGTAGCGCGGGCGGCGGCAATCACGGAACGGTTCAGTCGGGCGTGTTCGCGGACGAGCATGCCTCGGCGACCCCGCAGGTGAGGAAGACCGCGGCAGTGTCGAATTCAAAGCCCGTCGAGATTCTCTTCAAGCCAAAGCCGGTTTACACGGACCAGGCTCGGGACAAGAAAATTGAAGGCGAAGTTTTGTTGCAAGTGGTGTTCTCGGCATCGGGTGATGTGAGAGTGGAGCGCGTCGTGCAAGGTCTCGGATACGGTCTGGACGAATCCGCGGAATCAGCAGCGCGTCAGATTCGTTTTCACCCCGCGCAGCAAGAAGGCCAGCCGGTGGATTCCACCGCAATCGTCCACATCGTTTTCCAGTTGGCGTACTGATAGGGGGAGTGCAATGCGTACGTGGAAGAGTTTTTGTCTCTCGATATTCCTTGCGGGCGGCCTTGCCGGGGTGGCTTCGGCGCAGATGCAGAACGCGGACCAGACTCAACCGCAGCCGGGAACCGCGACCGCGGCACCTGTTACGACGGTGAATCAGGCCATCGACCGTTTGATTGCGCGCGAGCATGACGAAATCGCAACGATCCGCCGCTACAATCCGCTGATCGAAACCTACGTTCAGGACATGAAGCCCGATGCGGACATGGGCGCCATTCCCGTGCACGACCACTATTACCTTGGCCAGGCGAATTTGATCAAGGGCGTCGTCGACAACTCGATGCTCACCAAGAAAAAGGGCAAGATGGATGAATTCAATCCGCTCTATCACGTGAGCGGCCTGTTCAAGGCTGATTTCGTTCCCGAAGGCTTCCTGCAGATGATTTACATCGATACGAACGGATTCGATCGCCAGCACTACCAATTTGACTACGTGCGCACCGAATTCCTCGGCGACGTCAAGTGCGTCGTCTTCGACATCACTCCGCTTCCGAAATCCGGCCGCGGGCGGTTCAAGGGCCGCGTGTGGGCGGAAAATCAGGACTACACGATTGTTCGTTTCAACGGCGTTTACACGCCGGTGACCGGGATCAATGGCTACAACCTCCACTTTGACAGCTGGCGCCTGAACTTGCAGCCGGGCCTTTGGCTACCCGCATTCATCTTCAGCCAGGAATCCGACCTGCGAGATTTTCTCGGCGGCCATGTCCGCTTCAAATCGCAGACGCGCCTGTGGGGTTACGATCTGAAGAACGTGAGTCACGAAACGGAATTCAGCGAGCTCACTATCGAGTCGCCAACCGCCATTGACCAGGCGCAAGCGCAGCAGACGGATCGATCGCCGATCGAGGCTGAGCGTGAGTGGCAGCATGTGGCTGAGATCAACGTGCTCGATCGCCTGCAGCGCAGCGGATTGCTCGCGCCTCCCGGGGAAGTTGATAAGCTTCTCGAAATCGTCGTCAACAACCTCGAAGTCACCAACAATCTCGACATCGAGCCCGAAGTTCACTGCCGCGTTCTCGTCACCGGCACGCTCGAGTCTTTTTCCATCGGCCACACCATCGTGCTCAGCCGCGGCCTCCTCGACGTTCTGCCCGACGAAGCCAGCATCGCGACCATGATCGCCCAGGAATTGGCGAACATTATTGTCACCAAGCCATCGACCGACCAGTGGGGTTTCAACGATACGACCAACGTTTCAACCGTGGACGCTCTGAGCCACTTCTCATTCCAGGACAATCCGGCTCAGCTCCAAAAAGCGAACGAGAAGGCCATTGAGCTTCTCCAGAAATCGCCGTACAAAGACAAACTGGGCAATGCCCAATTGTTCCTCCGGCAGTTGGACTCCGAATCGAAGGCGCTGCCGTCGCTCATCAACCCGCGCCTCGGAAACAGGGTCAATCTGGCGGCTCAGCTGACGAGCGGTGCGCCACAGCTCCAACAGGACAAGGTCGACCAGATTTCCGCTTTGCCGATCGGCGCGCGCCTGAAGCTCGATCCGTGGAGCGACCGCGTCGAACTCCTCAAGGCGAAGCCGGTGCCGCTGTACTCCGCGCGCGAGAAGA
Source organism: uncultured Acidobacteriota bacterium (assembly GCA_963737205.1). Lineage (GTDB taxonomy): Bacteria > Acidobacteriota > Terriglobia > Acidiferrales > UBA7541 > Palsa-295. The sequence continues at coordinate 2,158,101 of CAVTRV010000002.1, forward strand.
TGCCGTTTGAAGTCACGCCCTTTATGCCGTTCCTAACGCGATATCAGAAGCCGGGCACCACTGTTTCAGCCGATCCTGCGAAGGCGGACTTGGCAAAGAAAGAACAGCAAACGCAGCAGCAACAGCCACAACAGCCGCCGCAACCGCAGCCTCAACCGCAGAAATAATTTTCCTCCGCAGGGAGCCCGGCGTCCGCAAGGTCGCCGGGCTTTCCTGTTTTTGGGGAGGCCGCGCATCCTCACTCGGACCGGAACTATTCCCATTCCAGCCAGGAATGAGCGACACTCATCGAGTAATGCCACGCGAGTCCCTTCTCGAATACTTTCGCGCCGATTCGCGCCCCTCGAAGGAGATCGCGGTGACCTGGCGGCGCGGCTATCGCATGATCCGCTGGACGCATGCGGATTTGCTTCGCGTTGCGACGCGATTCGCCGGCGAACTTGACCTCCGAGGCGTCGCAAAGGGCGACCGCATCCTGATCTGGGGCGAAAATTGCGGCGAATGGGTGGCGGCGTTTCTCGGATGCATGTTTCGCGGCGTCATCGCTGTTCCAATGGATGCGATCGCGGACAAGGGCTTCGCAGCACGCGTAGGGAGGCAAGCGGGCGTCAAAATCGCGGTGGTCGGGCGCGGACTTCCTTCGATTGACGCTGCCATTCCGGTAATTCACCTCGAAGACCTGGGCGCGCTCTCGACGAGTGACTCCGCGGAAACCTTCCGCGTGACTCCGGCGACGCGCGGCGACGCAGTCGAAATCGTCTTCACCTCGGGAACCACCGCGGAACCCCGCGGCGTCGTTCTCACTCACGGAAACCTTCTCGCAAACCTCGAGCCGATCGAACGAGAAATCGATCGCTACCGCCGTTACGAGCGGCTTTTTCACCCGCTCCGCTTCCTCGACCTTCTGCCCCTGAGTCACGTCTTCGGCCAGTTGCTGGGAGTGTTCTTGCCGCAGATTCTCGGCGGGACCTCGGTTTTTGTCGATACCCTCAATCCCGCTGAAGTGATTCGGGCGATTCACGACGAGCGCGTCTCCGTGCTCGTCACCGTGCCGCGGCTGATTGAATCTCTGCGCGACCAAATCGAACGCGATCTCTCGTCTCGCGGCGAGTTCGAGAAATTTCAGAGCGATTACCAGGCTGCCGATGGCGAACATTTCCTGAAACGGTGGTGGCGCTTCCGAGGGATTCGCAGGCGTTTCGGCTGGAAATTCTGGGCGATGATTTCCGGCGGCGCCGCGCTCCCCGCCGCACCCGAACAATTCTGGACTCGGCTCGGTTACGCCGTGATTCAGGGATACGGGCTTACCGAAACTACTTCTCTTGTCAGCGTGAACCATCCCTTCCAGCTGAATCAGGGCTCGATTGGAAAGACGTTGCCGGGAATGCAGGTGAAGCTTTCGGACGAAGGAGAAATTCTCGTGCGCGGCGAAAACGTCGCATCCGGGTATTGGAAGGACGCCGGCGTCACTCCCGTGCTCGATGCCGATGGATGGTTCCATACCGGCGATCTCGGGGAGCGCGACGAAGCCGGCACACTCTATTTCAAAGGCCGACGCAAGAATGTGATCGTCACGCCCGAAGGGCTCAACGTCTATCCCCAGGATCTCGAAGCAGAGCTGCGCAAAGATCCGCTTGTGCGCGATTGCGTGGTCATCGGGCTGGAACGGGAGGGAAACGCAGTTCCGTGCGCCGTGCTGTTGCTGCGCGACCCGCACGCCGACGCCGCAGCGATCGTCCAGCGCGCGAATGAAAAGCTCGCTCCTTTTCAGCAGATGCGCCAGTGGCATGTTTGGAGCGAGGGGGATTTTCCTCGGACGCCGACGCAAAAACCGATTCTCAGGCAGGTGAAAGACGTCGTGGAACGCGAACTGACCGGCCGATCCTCTGCCGGGGAAGCTTCCGCACAAGGTTCAACTCCGGTGAGCGAAATCTTGCGTCGCATATCGGGAAGCGCGTCGCCAAGCGCCGGCGAATTGGCGAAGCTGCAACTCAGTTCGATCGAACGCGTCGAGCTCTTGAGCGCTCTCGAAGACCGCTATCAAGTGGACCTCAGCGAAACCGACTTCACCAAAGCGGACACGGTGGCCAAGCTCGAACACTTGGTGGAGCGACGGCCGGAACCGGCGCGCACTTTTCATTATCCGCGTTGGTCCCAGACGCTCGTTATCCGCTGGATTCGTACTGCGGCGTTTTATCTCTTGCAACGCCCCGCAATGCTGATTCTCGGCTGGCCCAAGATCCGGGGGCGCGAGAATCTAATCGGAGTCGCGGGTCCGGTGCTGATCGTTTCGAATCACATTGGCTACGTCGATCCCGGGTACATCATTGCTGCGCTCCCCGCGCGATTGCGCCGGCGGCTTGGCGTCGCGATGGACGGAGAGCTGCTCGAAACCATGCGAAAACCGCCCGAAGGAGCCGGCCTGTTCATGCACCTGTTCCTTCAAGTGCAGTATTACCTGGCCGTTGCGCTGTTCAACGTCTTTCCCTTGCCGCAGCGCTCGGGATTTCGGAAAAGCTTCGCGTTTGCCGGCGAACTGGTTGACCGCGGCTATAGCGTCCTTGTGTTTCCGGAGGGAGCCCGCACGCAAAATGGATTGATGAACTCGTTTCGCTCGGGGATCGGTCTGCTTGCGACGCGCCTGAATGTGCCGGTGGTGCCGATGCGAATCGACGGCCTATTCGAGCGAAAGATGGAAGGGAAGCACTGGGCGCCCCCGGGTTGGGTGCGGGTGGCGATTGGCGCGCCGGTGAAATTCGACGAAGAGATGCCTCCCGAGGAGATCGCGCGCGACCTGGAGCGCCGCGTCGCCGCGCTGGCGGATCCATCAGTGCCTACCCGCAAATTCTCGGCTAAGTGAGCTGCTGCGTCGGCAGCCGCAACCGAGCTTCTACGCCGCGTTGTGATGGAAGATTTTCGAGCATCAACGATCCCCCGTGCGCTTCCGCAATCTGCCGGCTGAGTACGAGACCGATTCCCGATCCACTGGGTTTTGTGGTGAAGAACGGCACGAACAGGTTCGCGGAATTCGGAATGCCCGGCCCGTCGTCCTGCACCCAGACCTCGATGTGCGCGTCGTCGCGGTCCCAGCCCACGCGCACTCCGCCGCCTGTTTCCAGCGCAGCGTCCACCGCGTTGCGCAGCAAATTGATCAGGAGTTGTTCGAGCTGGTCGGGGTCGGCCTGAATCCTCAGTTCAGGCCCGGCTTTCAACTGAATTTGAATGCGCGGCTCGAGTCCCACAACGCGCCGGATCCAAACGCCGACGTCCACCGTCTGAAACGCGGGCGGCGGCAATTTCGCAAGCCTCGCGTAGGCGCTCATGAATCGCGCGAGTCCGTCGGTGCGTGCCGCGATTACGTTCAGGCCGGCGCGCATGTCTTCCTGCCAGTCCGGCGCGCGCTCCTTACGTCCCAGCATGCTCCCGAGGTTTTCCGCCACGGACTTGATGGGCGCGAGGGAGTTGTTCAGCTCGTGCCCCAGCACGCGAATGAGCCGTTGCCACGCCTGACGTTCCTCTTCGCGCAGCGCGCGGCTCAGGTCGGTGATCACCAGCAACTGATGAGGCAATCCGGCTTCGCGGAAGCTTCCGCGGTGAATTTCCCATCTGCCGGATTTCCCCGGAAACGCGCCCTGAACCATGCGCGGCGTCTCGCCGGTGAGAAATTCATCGAGGCCGAGCTCTTCGGCGGTGCGGCCGATCAGAACCTCCGCGGGCCGGCCGAGCATGCGTTCACCCGCGCGATTCACAAGCCGAAGCAGCCCGATCCCGTCGAACGCGAAAACCGCGACGTCGATTTCTTCCATCACCTTGCGCAACAGCGCCGTAGCCTCCAGAGCACCCAGCCGTTGCTGCCGCAGCGTTTCGCCCAGCGCGTTCACCTCACGCAAAACTTCACCAAGCACGTCGTCCCGGTTCGCGCCGCGCGCCCGAATCGAAAAGTCACCCTCCCGCAGCGCGGCAAGAAGATTCGAAAGCGTGCGGAGCGGGAATATGACGCGGTTCTGCGCGCTGAAGCCGAAGCTCAGCCACGCCAGAATCATGAGGACCGTAAGAGTCCACTGGACCCGGGAGGAATAGCCGCCGGTCCATAAAAGGATGATGGCGACGACCGTGCTCCCGAGCCCTGCTGCCAGGGCCAGGAGCAAAATCCGCCGCTCATACAGGAGGGGTTTCAAAGACTGTATTTTTGCAGGCGCCGGTACAACGCGCTGCGGCTCAGGCCGAGAGCTTTGCTGGCATGGCTCACGTTTCCACCGTACCGCGCGAGCGCCTTCTGGATCAGCACGCGCTCCACTTCCTCGATGCTCATCTCATCGAGGCGCAGGGAAGCTTCGCGCGCCGGCCGAAGGCCCAGATCGCTCGCGCGAACCTGCGAACCCTGAGCAAGCAGCACGGCGCGCTCGACGGAATGATCGAGTTCACGAATGTTGCCGGGCCATGGGTGATCGAGCAGCACTTGCAGCGCCACGGGCTCGAACCCTTCCAGGTGTTTGCGATATCGCTGCGCCGACTGCCTGAGGAAATGGTGCGCGAGCAGCGGAATATCCTCCCGACGTTCGCGCAAGGGCGGCAGATGCAGTTCGATCGTGTTGAGCCGGAAGAGCAAGTCTTCGCGGAACCGGCCGCCTGCGACCTCCGTCTGCACGTCCGCGTTGGTGGCCGAAAGAATACGCACGTCTACGCGGCGAGTGGTGGACGATCCCACGCGTTCCAGTTCGCCCGTTTCCAGCGCGCGCAAAAGTTTCGCCTGCAGGTTCATCGGGACGTTGGCGATTTCGTCGAGAAACAGTGTGCCGCCGTCCGCGAGCTCGAACCTTCCCACGCGATCCGATTTCGCATCCGTGAACGCGCCCTTCACGTGGCCGAAAAGCTCGCTTTCGAAAACGCCTTCCGGCAAGCCGCCCGCATTCACCGTCACCAGCGGACGCCCGGCGCGCGAGGAGAGGGCATACAGAGTTCGCGCGATCACTTCCTTGCCCGTGCCGTGCTCGCCCGTGATGAGCACGTTAGCGTCCGAAGGTCCGACGCGCGAAATCAGGTCCATCACCGGCACCATCGCCGCCGACTCAGCGATCAAGGTGGGGCGGCCGTCGGCTCGCAGCAAACGATTCTCGGCCTCGAGGCGCTGGCTCTTGCGCAGGGCTTGCGACAGCTCGATCTGCGTTTTCAGGATTGCCAGCAAGCGCGCGTTTTCCCACGGCTTCTGGACGAAGTCCTTCGCGCCGCGGCGCATCGCTTCCACCGCCAGCTCGAGGCTTCCCCAGGCGGTCATCACGATGATCGGAAGCGTGCTGTCTTTTGCGCGGATGTTCGACAGCAGATCCAGCCCTTCCTGGCCGGAGGTCGTGTCGCGCGCATAGTTCAAGTCCATCAGCAACGCATCGAATTCGCGGGCCTCGAGCGACGAAAGGACCGCGGCGGGCGACGCCACGGTTTCCGTCTCGAAACCTTCGCCTTTCAGCAGCAAACGCAGCGCCTCGCGGATGTCCGGCTGGTCGTCGGCGACCAGGATTCGTGTTCGGGTTGATTGTATTGGATTCATGTTGCGAAGGGATTCTCCCTGGATTCTGACGCTGTTCGCTCTCGGCTCAGCGTCTGATATGTAGCTCATCTTTTTTTCACTCGCATTCCCGCCCGGCTTTTGGCAATTGATTTCATCTTCTCACTCGTAACGCAGCGCGACCAAAGGATCCACCTTCGTCGCGCGCCGCGCCGGAAGATACGACGCAAAAATCCCAACGCCCATTAGAATCAGGGAAACGCCCACGAACGTCGCTGGATCGAGCGCGCTCACCTGGTAGAGGAAACTCCGTAAGACGCGCGTCAGCGCGATCGAAGCGGCAAACCCGAGCGCAACCCCAATCACCGCCAGCCGCAGGCCCTCGCCGGTGACCAAACCAAAAACTTGGGTTGGCTGAGCGCCCATGGCGACGCGAATCCCAATCTCGTGCGTCCGCTGATTCACGGAATAGGACATGACTCCGTAAATTCCGATCGTCGAAAGCACCAGCGCGAGGAGCGCGAACAATCCGAGCAACCAGGTGCGGAATCTTGGCTCCGAGACGGACGCCGCCATGTTGTCTTCCATCGTGCGTACGTTGACGAGCGGCTGGTTACTGTCGATTTCATGCAGCGCGCTTCGCAGCGCAGACGACTCGGCTTCCGGATCAAGCGACGTCCTGAGAACAACGGAAAGCTGGAAAACCGGAAGCACCGCGTCGGCCTGCCGGTATGGCAGGTACATCTCGGATTGCGGCTCGACGCCGAGTCCGGGACGCACGTCGCCGACCACGCCCACCACTTCCATCCAGGGCACGTCTTTATCGGGCAACGCTCCCAATTGGATCTTCTTTCCGAGAGGCGATTCGTTCGCAAAAAACTCATGCGCCATAGAAGTGTTGATAACGGTCACGAAAGGAGCCTTCTCGGAATCGGCGTCCGTGATCATCCGTCCCGCCAGGAGAGGAACGCCGAGCGTTTCGAGGTAATTCGGCGTGATCGTCCGATACCCAGCCGCAATGAATTCATGGGCATCCTTTGGCGGCCGTCCAAAAATGTTGAAGTGAATGATCGAGCCATTTCCGCTCATCGGCAGAAAGGACGCGGCACCGGACGAGCGCACCCCCGGCAGTACCCGGACGCGCGCGAGGAGCCGATCGAAGAACTCGAACTTCTGCATCGGCTTCTGATAGGCGGCGGGAGACAGAGGAATATCCGCAGCCAGCAAATGGTCGGTATGGAAGCCGGAAGAAACGGCCTGCATTCTCTCGAAGCTCCGCAGCAGCAAACCCGCTCCGACCAACAGCACCATGGCAAGAGCAATTTCGGAAACCACGAGGACCGAACGGAGCCGGTGGCCTGCGCGGCCACCCGTCGAACCTCGCGCGCTTTCATTCAGCGTCTCGCGCAAATCGAGGTTTGACGTGCGGAGCGCCGGTATGAGCCCGAAGAAAACGCCGGTCAGCACCGACGCGGCTGCCGCGAAGGCCAGCACTCGATAATCGATATGGATCAGGCCGACGTTCGGGACACTCTTCCCGGCGAGGTCGAGCAAAGGCCCGAGAGATGCGTTCGCCAGAAGCAGCCCGAGTGTCCCACCGGCCACCCCAATCAGGATGCTCTCCGTAAGCAGCTGGCGGACGAGTCGCGTGCGACCTGCGCCCAGCGCGGTGCGAATCGCGATTTCTTTCGAACGTGAAGCCGCGCGCGCGAGCAGAAGATTCGCTACGTTCGCGCACGCAATCAGCAAAATAAACCCGACGGAGCACAGCAGGACAACCAGCGCGGGGCGAACGTTCTGCACCATGCGGTCTTGCAGGCGGATGACGTCGGCGCTTACGCCGGTGTCGTAAAGCGGATACTGTTTTTCGAGACGCCGCGCGATCATTTTCATTTCCGCGCGGGCCTGATCGATGGTTACCCCTTGTTTCAGTCGAGCAACGGGAATGATTCCCGGATGCCAGTCGCGGTCGTCCGGCAACGCTTTTGCCCAAGGCTCAAACGGAACGAACAGATCTGCGGGCTGCATGAAAAGAAAACCGGGCGGCAGAACTCCCACCAGTGTGTACGGCTGAGAATCGAGGGTGATCGTCTTTCCAATCCAATCGCGCGAGCCCCCAAAACGCCGCTGCCATAGGGCGTAACTGATCAGCGCGACCGGCGGTCCACCCGCGCGATCCTCTTCGGCGAGGAACGTGCGACCTGCGACAGCAGTGACTCCAAGGAGCGGAAAAATGCCCGCGGTCATGCGTCGCGCTGTCAGGCGCTCCGGTTCGCCAGTGCCGGTAAGGGTGAGGTTCGCAGCGCACGAAGCCTGCATGGACTCGAACGAATGGCTCTGGTCGCGCCAATCCTCGTAATTCTCGTAGGATGTCGAGATGATGCCGGGAAAGTGGGCGTTCTGCTCGAGGACCAGCACGATGTGCGACGGATCCGGGAACGGAAGCGGGCGCAACAGCACGCCGTTAACGACGGTGAAAATCGCCGTGTTGGCGCCGATTCCGAGCGCGAGAGTCAAAATGGCGACCGCTGCAAAACCCGCGTTCTTGGTAAGAACGCGGACGCCATATCTCAGATCGTGCCACAAAGTCCGCATCAGTTTCCTTCTTCCACGCCCTGCTCGAAATCTCGACTACTCGTGACGCAGCGCGACCAGCGGATCCACCTTCGTCGCGCGCCGCGCCGGAAAATAAGACGCCATCGCGGCAACCACGGAGAGCACTGCCGCCACACATATAAAGGTGACCGGGTCCGTCGAGCGAACGCCATAGAGCTGGCTCTGCAGAAAACGCATCACTATCACCGAGGCGATCAGTCCGGCAATCAGGCCGAGCCCTGCCAGACGCATGCCGTCGCCCACAATCATGTGCAAAACGTCGGCGCGCTCAGCTCCGAGCGCCATGCGAATCCCGATCTCGTGAGTGCGCTGCGCAACGGTATAGGCCATCACGCCGTAAATGCCCACAGCAGCGAGCAGCATCGCCACCGCCGCGAAGACTGCCAGCAGCAGCATGTTCAATCGCCGCTGAGAGACAGATTGCGCCAGAAGCTCATCCATCGCGTGAATCTTCGTTACCGGCAAGTTCGCATCCAGGCCGTCTACAATGTGCCGCACGGCTGACGTGAGCTGCGCAGGATCGCCATTCGCTCGAATCACAATGCTCATCAAGCGAGACGGATTTTGAGTATATGGCAGGTAAAGGGCAGGAATTTTCTCGAGGCCCCAGTCCCATTCGCGCAGGTCTCCCACCACTCCCACAATCGTCAGCCACGAATCTTGCGCCTGCGGCTGCCAGGGACTCTTCACCGCGGGAAAGTGAACGCGAATCTGTTTCCCGATTGGATTCTCATCCGGCCAGTACCGCAGGACCAGGGCTTCGTTGACCAAAGCGACGCCCGCCGAGTCTGGTCCGTCGGTCGATGCGAAATCGCGCCCTTTCTGAACGGGAATTCCCATTGTGGAAAGATACTGAGAGTCGATCACGCGGTACCGAGACGTAAACTGATCTCCTGAGGGAGGTGTTGTTCGGCCCGCGATTTCAAAATCGCAGTAATCCGCCCATCCGCTGAACGGCAGAAAATTGATCGCTGCGGCCGACTTCACGCCTGGAATCGCGTCTGCCTGCGTAAGCACCTGCCGGTAGAAATTCGTCACCTGCGCTGGCGCGGAGTAATTCGCGTCCGGCAGCCAAAGTTGCATGGTGAGCAGGTTTGCGGGGTTGAAACCGACATCCTCAGACATCAGCAGCGCAAAACTCCGAATCAGCAAACCTGCGCCCACCAGCAGCATCAGCGAAAGCGCCACCTCGGTTACGATGATTGACGAACGAATGAAATGGCCTCGCCGGCCGCTCGTCGAGCCACGGCTGCCTTCCTTCATCGATTCGCCCAGACGGGAGCGCGAAATCTGAATCGCGGGCGCGAACCCGAAAAGAATTCCCGTCAGCATCGAAAGCCCCAGAATGAAAGCAAGAACATTTCCGTTCAGGGCAATTCGGCCGGCAAAAGGAATCTCGTGAGGTCCTCCCGCAGCAGGAAGCACCAGACGCAGGAAGTAGATGCCACCGTAGGCGACAAGCATGCCGAAGGCACCACCGATCAGCGAGAGCACCACGCTTTCGGTGAGAAGTTGCCTGAGAATGCGGCGGCGGCCCGCGCCGAGGGCTGCGCGCAGCGCGATCTCTCGTTCACGCACGGCCGCGCGCGCAAGTATCAGATTCGCGACGTTGGCGCAGGCGATGAGCAGCACGAAAAGAACCGCGGCGAAAAGCACCGGCAGCGCCTGGCGGAAATTCTTCGTAAACTCCTGCTGAAACCCGTCGATGCGTATGCCCAGTTTCTGATCGACTGTCGGATATTGCTTTCGCAGGGCGGCCATGATCGTTTCCATTTCCGTCTGTGCCGCACGAATCGGTACTCCGCTCTTCAGTCTTCCAATAACGACGAGTTCGTGATTTTCACGGTCGAGCTGTGCGCGGTTGAAAGCGAAGGGAACCCAGACGTCGAATGCTGCGTTCGTTCCAAATAGCGAGAAACCCCGAGGAAGGACGCCGATGAGCGTGTAAGGCTGAAAGTCGATCAACATGGACTTCCCGATCACCCCGGTATCGCCTCCGAACCGGCGCTGCCACAATCCGTAGCTGATCATTGCAACTTTCTCGTGACCTGGTTGCTCCTCCTCAGCCACGAAATCGCGGCCTAGCGCCGGCTTGAGACCGAGCATCCGAAAGAGATTCCCGGACGTGTGCACGGCCCAGGTTTGTTCGGACTCGCCGTTTCCCGTCAGGGTGACGTTGGACGGGCGTATTCCCGAGAGCGCCTCAAATGAGTGGTTCATGTCCTGCCAGTCGAGGAATTCGGCGGGCGAAACGGTTCCTCGAGTGAGTTTGCGATTCGCGTCCGTCTCGAAGATTATTACGATGCGGTCAGGATTTGGGTATGGCAGCGGACGCAGCAGAACCGCGTAGACAATGCTAAAGATAGCCGCATTCGCGCCAATGCCGATCGCCAGCGTCAACACGACTACGGTTGCGAACCCAGGATTCCGCCGGAGTATTCGCCACCCATACCGAATGTCTTGCCAGAGCGTTTGCATGGTTGCGCCCCTTCATCTCGAGAGGAAAGGGGCCTATTTTACTTGTTGATTACTTCATGTCCAGACATAACTTCGAGCGCTTCTTCTGCCCGCGCCACTCCACCCTTCGTTACTCGTATCGAAGAGCCACCAGCGGGTCCACGCTCATCGCGCGGCGGGCAGGCACATAACAAGCCAGTATTGCCACGCCCGTGAGCAGCACCGCGACGCCCGCAAATGTAAGCGGGTCGGTAGACTTCACTCCGAAAAGCAAACTCGAAAGAAGCCGCGTCAACGCCAGCGCCCCGGCCAACCCGATCGCGACGCCGGCCACAGCCAGTTTCACGCCCCGATTCACTACCAGCCTGCGGACGTCGCTCGGCTGCGCGCCCAGCGCCATGCGGATTCCAATCTCGTGCGTTCGCTGTCCCACAACGTAACTCATCACGCCATAAATTCCCACTGCTGCCAGCAACAGTGCGAGTCCGGCGAAAACTCCGATCAGCACGGCCGAAAAACGCCTCGGCGAAACGGAACTCGACAGCAGGTCGTCCATCGTCAGCACCTGCGTCACCGGCAAACTCGCGTCCACTTTGTGGATGATGTCCGCTACGGCCGGAGTCAGCGATGCAGGGTCCGAAAACGTGCGGATCACGAAGAAAGGCGTCCATCCGCCGGAAAAATAGGCATCGAACGTCGGCTCGCCATCAAGCCCAAACTGGTGCACGTCGCCCACGACTCCTATGATCGAAGACCAGCACGGCGTTGAATACATCGAGCACAGATTGATCCGCTTGCCGAGGAAATCGCCGTCGGGCCAAAAGCGGCGCGCCATCGCCTGGTTGATTACGGTAAAGTTCTGAAGTTTCCAATCGTCCGGCGTGAACGACCGGCCTTTGAGCAGGGGAATGCTCATCGCGGAAAAGTAGTTCAGACTCACGGTGCGGAATTGAAGGATTGGGCGAGCGTCCGTGGGAGGAATCGGCCGCCCTTCGATGACGAAGCGTGACGCCTGCCTGAGTTGGGAGCCGAGCGGCAAGTCGTCAATTGCGCCAACGCTTTTCACTCCCGGGAGCGCCTGAATCTGCTGCGCGATTTGCTCGAATTGCAACGATTGCTTCTGTCCAAGCTCGATTTGCTGCGCGGTGGTCAATTGATTCACTTGCGACGGTGTGAGAGCGGCCTGCGGAACATTCATCGTTAGCACGTGGTCCGTCTGGAATCCCGGTTCGACGCTCAGCAAATGCTGGAAACTCCGCAAGAGCAGGCCCGCCCCGATCAGAGGAACCAGCGCCATCGCAATCTCGGCCACAACCAGCGCGTTGTGAACCTGGTGACTCCCGCGCGCGCTGGCTCCCTTGCTCCCCTGCTTCAAAACGTCGTTCAGATTCCTCTTCAGCGTCTGGAGGGCCGGCAGCGCTCCGCAGGCCAGACCTGCCGCGACGCAAACGCACACCGTGAATCCCAGCACCCAGCGATTCAGTTCCGCGTCCTGCAAGATGGCGAGATCGGCTGGAACGAAAGCCATCAAGACTTTCAATCCCCCTGTCGCACAGAGCAGGCCAACAGCGCCTCCACACAACGACAGCAGGACGCTCTCCGTCAACAATTGCCGGATCAAACGCCAGTGACTTGCCCCGAGAGCCGTCCGAACGGCCACTTCTCGCTCCCGAGCGGCGTTCCGCACGAGAAGCAAGTTGACGATGTTGGCGCATGCGATCAGGAGCACTAACCCGACCGCTCCGAACAACACCAGCAGAGTGGTTCGTAATCGGGCTGCGTCGGGCGCCTCCAAGCGCTCCACGGCCACGCCCCAATGCCGATGCGTGTCTGGGAACGCAATTTCCTCCTGATGGTTCAGCGTGACCATTTCAGCTTGAGCTTGCGCGGGCGTCACCCCGGGCTTCAACCGCGCAATCACATTGAAATCATGATGGACGTGGCTTGTTAGATCGTCTCCGAACTGTCCGATCGGCATCCACAAGTCCGCCCATCGAAGAAGCTGAAAACCTGGCGGTAGCACGCCTACGACCGTGTAGCGCTGCTTGTCGAGCGCGATGGGGCGACCCACCACAGCAGGATCCGCGCCGAAGCGGCTCTGCCAGAGCCGATGGCTCAACATCACTACCGGTGCGCTCCCCGCCTTGTCCTCTTCGGAAACGAATGAACGGCCGACCACCGGCTTGATCCCGAGCATCGGGAAAAGAGACGCGCTCGCATAGCTTCCCAGGACGCGCTCAGGGTCTCCGTCACCGAGCAGATTGAAACCTTGCGAGATTGAGCTGTAGGCGCCCATCTCGGAAACCGTGCTCGCCTGCCGCCGCCAGTCTGCATAGTCGCCCGGCGACAACCCCAAGTGCGCAAACGCGGGCAAATAGTTGTTCGAGATGTCCACGAGGAGGTCCGGCTGCGGATACGGAAGCGGCCGCAGCAATACGCTTTGCACAACGCTGAAGATCGCCGTGTTCGCTCCGATTCCCAGGGACAGAGTGAGAACGGCAACCACTGTGAATCCGGGGCTTCTCAGAAGCGTGCGAATCCCGTAGCGAACATCCTGCAACAATGCTCCCATTCCTTTTCTCCGCCGCCCCAATCCATCAAGAGCCCGTCAAGGGTTCATCACAATCGAAAAATGTTTCCGGCTGCGTCACTTGCATCTCGCCGTTTGCCCAGGCGTTATTCGTATCGAAGAGCCACCAGCGGATCCACGCGCATCGCGCGCCGCGCCGGGATGTAGCATGCGAGCATCGTCACCGCAGCCAGAAGTACGGTGACCCCCGCGAAAGAAAACGGATCTGTTGCGCTCACGCCGTAGAGCAAATGAACGATCACTTGCGACAACGCGAAAGCTGCAGCAAGTCCTATGGCAGCTCCAACAACGAACAATCTCATGCCTTGCGACAACACCATGCGCAAAATGTCTGCCGGTTCGGCACCCAGCGCCGCGCGTACGCCGATTTCTTGCGTGCGCTGCGTCACTGCGAAAGACAGCACCGCGTAAATCCCGAGCGTTGCCAGCAGCAACGCCAGCGCCGCAAAGCCGCCGAGCAGCGATGTTTGCATTTTTCGCGGAGCGAGTTTGTCATCCACAAGTTCCTCGAGCGGCATCACGTTCGCCACCGCCTGCTCCTTGTCGACAGCCCACACTTGCTGGCGGATGACTTCCGCCATCTGCATCGGATCGCCGCTGGTCCTCACCGTCAGATACTGCGGACTGAAAAGGTTGGGCTCGAAGGAGGCCTGCTGCTGGTAGGACATGTACATCTCCGGCCGCGCTGGCCGGTCAAGCGCGACCTGGTGAACGTCACCAACGATTCCGACCACCGTAATCCACGGCCGATTCGGATCGTCGCCTTTGTGAAATCGCTTGCCTATGGGATTTTCCCCCGGCCAATAGTTCCTGGCCATCGTCTGGTTGATCAGCGCGACTGGCTGCGTGTCCGTCCCATCGCGTTCGTCGAATAGCCGTCCATCGACAAGCTTCATGCCCAGCGTTCGAATGTAACCGTAGCTGATCATCCTGACGTTTGGAATCAGCTCGTGCCCCAGCGCAGGATCGGGATGACCTTCGAGCCTGATCGACGACGCTCCTCCCTCATTCGTCAGCGGAACCCAGGTGGTGTATCCCGCGGAAACGACTCCAGGCAAGCTGCCAACGCGAGCCAGCACTTCATTGTAAAAAGATGTCCTTCGCGAAAAATCGGCGTATTTCGGCAGCGGCAAAGGCGTGCGCATCGCGAGGACGTGATCGGCGCGAAAACCAGGATCGTTGTGGTACAACGCCTCGAAACTTCGAATCATCAGGGCGGCGCCGGCCAGAAGCACGATCGCGAGCGCCACTTCCGAAACGACGAGAGCATCTCGCAGAATTCGGCCCCCCGAGCCGACACCGCTCTGCCCGCCGCCTTGCTTTAGGGACGTAACCAGATCAATCTGCGAAACTCGTAACGCCGGAACGATTCCGAACAGGATCCCCGTCATCGCGGAAAGCCCGATCGTAAAAGCCAGGACGCGGCCGTCGACACCCGCCCCTTCCAGCGGTGCGATTCCGGCGGGTATCAACCGCGCAAGGAGTTGCGTGCCGAAACTCGCGAGCAGCAGCCCACACGCTCCCGCAAGCGCGGCCAGCAGGACGCTCTCGGTCAACATCTGGCGCGTGATGCGCCCCCGGCTGGCGCCCAGCGTGAGACGCATCGCCAATTCGCGCCTCCGGCCCGCAGCGCGCGCGAGCAATAGGTTCGCGACGTTGGCGCACGCAATCAGCAGCACGAAACAAACCGCGCCGAGCAACACGAGAATTGGGGCGCGCATGTTCTCGGCCAATTCTTCGCGCAACGGAACAGCGACGGCGCCGATCTTCTGGTTGTCGTCCGGATGTTCCTTCTCCAGCTCCTTCGCGATCGTCGCGAGATTTGCGTTCGCCTGCTCCAGCGACACGCCCGGCTTCAGGCGCGCTACAACCTGCAAATAATGACTCCCATGATTCGCCAACTGCTGTTTCGTCAGCCGGATGGGAACCCACAGTTCCGAGGGGCGATCGGGAAATTGGAACCCTCGCGGCATCACGCCGATGACATTGGATTTCTCGCCGTCCAGCCAGATTTCTTTCCCGACAATTTGCGGTTCTGCGCCGAATCGCCGCACCCAGAGCCCGTGACTCAGAATCACCACCCGTGAAGCTCCCGGCACATCGTCTTCGGGTTGAAAGTCACGGCCGATGATAGGACTGGCGCCAAGAAGGGAAAAGAGATTTGCGGTCACGCCGCGGCCTAGGAGCTCTTCGGGATTGCCGCCGCCCGTGAGATTGAACGACTCGTTGGACGAGACCGCCGCCATGTCTTCGAAAACCTGATTGCGAGCCTTCCAATCGGCAAAATTCCCTGGAGCGGGAGTGTCCTTGGGAAACCCATAACTGGAGGCGTCTTCCCAAACCATCACGAGCCGCGCCGCATCGCGATAGGGAAGCGGCCGAATCAGAATCGCATCTGCGATGCTGAAAATCGCCGTGTTCGCCGCGATTCCGAGCGCCAGAACGGCGACGGCAAAAAACGTGAATCCAGGGCTTTTCGCAAGCACACGAATCCCGTAGCGAATATCCTGAAGGAAATTCGACATCGCGCCTCCTGCGCCGCCCCCGCGAAAGTCGCCGGCGTCTAGCTCAGCTCACTCTTACGCTGCGCCCGCCTGCTTCTCTCCATCAACAATCCAGCCGTCCGCCAACTGAATGATCCGATTTCCGTAAGCCGCCCAAGCATCGTTGTGCGTCACCTGGATGATCGTGGTGCCGTCATCGTTCAGCTTCTTCAGCAAGTCCATGATCATTTTCCCTGGCTGGAGTGCAGGCTCCCGGTGGGTTCGTCCGCCAGAATCAACTTCGGCTTCCCGATCACGGCGCGCGCCACGGCCACCAGCTGCTGCTGTCCGCCGGAAAGTTGATTCGGATAAAGCGCCTTCTTCCCGACGATCTGGAACCGGTCCAAGATGTCCGCGACCATCCCTTCGCGTTCCGCCTTCTTGATATCGCGGTAAGAGAGCGGCAGATCGAGGTTTTCCGCCACCGTCAGATTGTCCAGCAGGTGGTATTGCTGAAAAACGAATCCGATGTATTTCTTGTGGAGCTCGACACGCCGGCGATTGTCCAGTTTGTGCACCGCGTTATCGAGCAGGTAGTATTCGCCTTTCCACGCGCCGTCGAGCATGCCGACGATTCCCATGAGCGTGGATTTCCCGGCGCCCGAAGGGCCCATGATCGTGATGAAGTCGCCTTCGCGGATGTCCACGTTGATCCGGCGCAGCACCCACGTTTTCCCTGCTCCTGATTCGTAGAATTTTTCAACATCGATCAGCTTGATCAATTTGAGTCTCCTGTAGACGCCTTATTCCACTTCCACCACGATCAGCGTCGCGTCGTCATTCCACACCCCGCCACAGTACTCGCCCACCCGCTTGAGGATCATCCCCTGCAAATCTTCTGCGCGCGCGCCGCGATTGTCCTGGAGCAATCGCAGCAACCTCTTCTCGCCGAATTCTTCTTCGTCCGGGCCGCTAGCTTCCGTCACGCCATCCGTAAAGAACACCACACGGTCGCCGGGAGCCAGCTCCTGCACTCCCATAACGTACGTCTGAAGCTCGAAAACACCCAGGACCCCGCCGCCTTCCGCCGGGCGGTCGCACGAGCCGTCGCGATGGATGATGATCGGCACATTGTGCCCCGCATTCGCGTAACGCAGCCGCCGCGCTGAGCCATCGAGATGCGCGTAGAAAAGCGTAATGAAGCGGTCGCCCGCGATGTTGCGGCACACGAGCGCGTTCAATCGCTCACAGAGCCGCTCCGGCGACACCGAGGGCGACGCCATACCGCGCACCGCCGCCTGTAAGTTCGACATCAGCATCGCGGCCGGCATTCCTTTTCCCGCCACGTCTGCTATACAGATTCCCGCCGACCCGTCGCCGAAATCGAGCACGTCATAATAATCGCCGCCCACTGTGCGCGCCGGCTGCCAGGCAGCGGCGATTCTGCATCCCGGGATTTGCGGAATCTGTTGTGGAAGGAAGCCTTTTTGAATTTTCAGCGCCTCTTCGATTTCCCGCTCCTGCTGGTGAAGTTGAGTGGCGATTTCGTTTTGCGCGCGGCTCCTTTCAAGTTCCTGACGCCGCGCTTCACGTCGCCCACGGCCGATCTCCACCTGCTTCTTCAAAATCTCGAGCAGCCGCGTGTTCACCCAGGGCTTTTCCACGAAGTCGCCCACGCCTCGCTGCATGGCTTCCACGGCGAGACCCACGGTCGCCCATCCCGTCATCACGACGATCGGTGGCGCGCCGTCCACTTCCTGCAATTGCGCCAGCAAGTCGAGGCCTTCGCGGCCCGACGTGGTGTCTCGCGCATAATTCAGGTCCATCAGGACCAAATCGAACTCCCGGTCCGCAAGCGCTTCGAGCAACGCTACGGGAGAGGCTACTGCTTCGGTCACGTAGCCATGCCCCTTCAGCAGCAGCCGTAGAGCCTCGAGCACGTCTACTTGGTCGTCCGCGATGAGCACTCGCGGCTGCGCCAGTTCATTTTCGTTGGTGAGCGGAACGATCATCGTCGCCATGTGAATGTCCCCGCCGGGCATCTGCCGAAGAGCGTGCGCTTGGGGGCCCTCTCGAATATGGGCAGGTGGCCTTCCAGCGACCAGCGACCGTAAACAACTTTATATCATACACTTAAACTGATCTGGGGCTGCTGAGGACCTGTGTCATGCCCAGTTGCGGGAATAATCGTCTCGAATTCGGACACTGAAACGGGGACCGATAATCCTGGGCCTGCCAGCCTTGCACAAGCCCAAAAGTGCGCTTCGTTTACTCGTAGCGGAGGGCTACCATCGGGTCCACGCGCATCGCCCGATGTGCGGGGATATAACAGGCTGTGAGCGCGACAAGCGTCAGCAGAGCGGTGACGCTCGCGTACGTGAGCGGATCAGTCGCGCTGACGGCGAGGAAATTTCCAACAACTCGGGCGGCGGCGAAGGCGGCGCCCAGACCCAAAACCAGTCCGATGCCAACGATCAGCATTCCCTGCCCAAAGATCATCCTGAGAATGCTCGCTCGCTGCGCGCCCAGCGCCATGCGGATTCCGATTTCATGCGTCTTCTGGCTCGCGGCATAGGAAACCACGCCGTAGACTCCCACAATCGCCAGCACAAGACCCAAAGCTCCGAGAGCGGCAGCTAGACCCGCGCCGAGTTGGTACATCAGAAGCCCGTTGAGCGTGTCGAGCGACTCCGTCATCGTCTTCACGTCGAACACCGGCAGATCGGGCGCAATGGACCCAATGACGTGCTCGATCTGAGGGATCATCGATTCCGGCGCACCCGCCGTCCTCACCTGCAGATTCGCGAGCGAATTGGTGCCGTGCTGCATAAGCGGAACGTAGAAATGGTTTCCGATCGGACCGGTTACGCCGGCATGGCGAGAATCTTTCGCGATCCCGACAATTTCAAGCGAGTGCTTCGTATCGCTCATCATCTTGAAGTGGCGTCCCAGAGGATCTTGGTTCGGCCAGTACGCCTTGGCGAAGTGTTCGTTGACGATTGCTACGAACGCGGCTGCGTCGCCATCGGCCTCGGTGAACACACGCCCTTTGACCATCGGAATGCTCATCGTCTTGAAATAGTCGGAGGAAATCGCGTTATAGCCTGACGTCGCCTGGGGCTGCCCCGGCGGCGGCTGATAGCCTTCGATCTCGATCGCGTCTCCGCTGTTGTAGTAGCCCATCGGAACCGAATCGGCCGTGGTCGCCGATACCACTCCGGGTAGCGCGCTAACTCGCTCCAGCAGATTCTTGTAAAACCGTTCGCCTTGAGCCTCCGAATATCCGATCTCGCTCGGGTCCATGGCGAAATTCACAACGTGGCTCGGATCGAATCCAAGATTCGTTCGCTGAGCCTGTCCCAGGCTGCGCATGAAAAGGCCCGCGATGATCAGCAGCGTCAGCGAGCCCGCCACTTGCACCACCACGAGAGTGCTGCGCATGCGGTGCTTGCTGCCCACCACGCCGCGCCCGCCTTCGTGGAGAATGCTTGCCAGGTTTCCGCGAGAAGCTCGGATCGCCGGAACCATGCCGACAATCAGACCCGTCAGTATCGCCGCGCCGAGCGCATATCCGAAAACCCGCCAATCGAATCCGAAATCAACGTGTATCGGAAGATCGGTCCCAAGCGGCATCGATCCCACCGCGGAACTTCCCCAGTAGCCAAGAATGATTCCAGCCACCGCGCCAACGAACGCGAGCAGCACGCTTTCCGTGAGCAGTTGCCGGACCAGGCGGCTGCGCGCGGCGCCGAGCGCCGCTCGAATCGCCATCTCGCGTTCTCTCACGGTGGCGCGCACCAGGAGAATGTTCGCCACGTTCACGCACGCCAGCAGCAGCACCATGGCGGCAAGCCCAAAAAAGAGCCCCGAGATTACGACCATCGTATTCTCTGGATCAGGGTTGGGCCGCGCGCGGGTTTCCGGATAAACCTGCAGGCTCATATCCGAGTCCTCTTTCGGATTGTCATGCGCGAGCCGCTGCGCGACAACCGACAGCGAAGCTTGAGCCTTTGCCAAACTTGCGCCGTTCTGCAAACGGCCCAACACGGCAAAATTGCGCAGCCCGCGATTGGTCATGAAATCGTTGGGAATGCCTTCGATCGTGGCCATACCCAGCGGCAAATAGCCCTGAACGTCCACGAGCGGATAAACGCCGTAGAATCCCTCGGGCGCAACGCCGATGATTGTCACCGGGTGGCCATCCAGCGAAACTTTCCTCCCGACGATTCCCGCATCCGCGCCGAAATGCGTTTTCCAGTAGTTGTAACCGAGCACCATTACCGGGTCCGCGCCCGGCACCTCTCCCTCCGACGGGAGAATCAAGCGCCCCATCGCGGGCCGAAGTCCCAACGTCGAGAAGAAATTCCCCGACACGTAGTTCGTCATGATTCGATCGGGCTTCCCGTTCACGCTCAAGCCATCCATTCCAAACTGGTAGCCGATGAGTCCGGAAAAAACCTCCGAGGTCTGATTCTGGATGTCGCGGTAGTCGGCGATCGAAAAGTTGCTCTGCTCGGAACCTTGTTTCTGCTGGAAACCAAGCACCGTAATTTGCTGCGCATCCTTCACCGGCAGGGGCCGGAACAGGAACGAGTTCACCATGCTGAAGATCGCCGTGTTCGCTCCGATTCCCAGCGCCAGCGTGAGCGCACCCACAATCGTGAGGCCCGGATTCTTCGCGAGCATCCGAACGGCATGCTTGATGTCCTGGAGAATGGTTTGCATCACAGCCTCCGTGAAGTGTTCGGCATTTCTAAATCATGCCGCAGCGACGCGCCAATCATTCGTATCGCAGCGCTACCAGGGGATCCACTCGCATCGCTCGCCGCGCCGGTATGTAGCACGCCAGAAGCGCGACGGAAACGAGAACGACCGCGACTCCGGCAAACGTCAGCGGATCCGTCGCGCTCACTCCATACAGCATCTTGTCCATCTGGCGCGTGAGCACAAACGCCGCCACAAGTCCGATCCCAACGCCGGTGAGTGCCATCTGGGCGCCTTGCCTAATAACCATGCTCATCACGTCGCTCTGCTGCGCGCCCAGCGCCATGCGAATCCCGATTTCATGAGTTCGCTGGCCGACGATATAGGAAATTACGCCGTAAATTCCGATGCTCGAAAGCACCAGCGCCAGACCGGCGAAAATGCCGAGCAACACCATCGAGAATCTCCGCGCCGCGAGCGAATCCGCGATGACTTCGTTCATCGTTTCCACCGAATAGACCACCTGCTTGGTGCTCACGCGGCCCACCGCCGCGCGGATCGCGCCTGTCAGCGCCAGCGGATCGTCTTGGGATCGAGCCACCACTTCGGCACTCGAAAAAAGCGGCATGAACCTGTCCGGGACCTGCATGATGGCCATATAGAATTGAGCCTGAATCGGCGATGCGGCGTCTGAATCCAGGCCCCAATGCTTTACATGGCCCGCGACGCCGACGATTTCCGGCTGGCCTTCCAGGATTTCGAGATTGATGCGCTTCCCGATCGGATCCTGATTCGGGAAAAACTCTTTCGCGAAGGTTTCATCAATCACGATCGCCATGGGTGCGTGTTCATTGTCCTGCTCGGTAAGGAACCGGCCCCGCTTCAGCTGAATACCCATCGCTTTCAGGTAGTCAGGTTCCACCACATAAAACAGCGCGCTACTCATATCATTGTCGTTTGCCGGCTTCGGCTGGCCTTCCAACCAGAATGGGATTTCCGAATCCCCCATCATCGGCAGCGAACCGCCGCTGATCGACACCGCCTGCATGCCTGGTATGCTGGCGAGCTCGCCGTGGAGTTGCCGCATCAACGCGCGAGCCGCCGGGCCATTTGCTCCAATCCCGGGCGGCAGTGCGACGCTCAACGTAAGTACGTGATCCGGGTTGAACCCAGGATTCACGCTCCAGAGCGCCGCCAGGCTTCGCACCATCAGTCCCGCGCCCACCAGCAGCACCAGGGCCATCGCCATCTCAATCACGACAAAAATTCCCTGCGTCCGATGTCTTGCGCCGCTTAGCCCGCGGCCGCCTTCCCGCAGTGTTTCCTGCAAATCATGCCGAAGCGTCTTGATTGCCGGCGCCAGCCCGAAGAGAATCCCGGCCAGGATCGAAACCGCAAACGTAAACAGCAGCACGCGCGTATCCACGCCAATTTCCTGCGCGCGCGGCAGGGCGTCCGGCGTCAGATTCACCACGAATCCGGTGCCCCACGCGGCCAAAGCAGTCCCAGCGCTCCGCCTATCACCGCGAGCAGCACGCTTTCGGTGAGAAGTTGCCGGACCACACGCATCGGACTTGCGCCCAGCGCCGTGCGGATGGCCAACTCACGTGCTCGTCCGGTTGCGCGCGCCAGCAACAAATTGGCCACGTTCGCGCACGCGATCAGCAGGACGAATCCCACCGCCCCCAGCAACACGAATAGGAACGGTTCGATATTTCCTACCATGTGCTTTTTCAGCGAGACCACGCTGATGCCCGTGCCCTTGTCGGCCTCGGGATACGCGAGTTCGAGATTGTGCGCGATCCCCGCCATATCGGCGCGCGATTGCTCGAGCGTGACGCCGGCCTTCAGTCGGCCCAGAGCTCGCGTTCCCATACTGACTCGGCGGTCGCGGAACGTTTGATTATTCCATTGGCCTATCGGAACATATACGTCGTTGCTGCGGTCGAAGTGAAAGCTGGCGGGAATTACGCCCACCACTTCATAGTCGGTCGCGTTGAGCGTTAGCGCCTTGCCCAAGACGCCTGGCGACGAACCAAACCGCCGCTTCCAGAAGCCTTCGCTGATCAACGCGACGGGCGCTCCGCCGACGCGGTCCTCACTCTCCGCGAACATGCGCCCGATCACAGGTTTGATTCCAAGCAGAGGGAAGTATGCAGCGGAGATCATTTCGGTCTTCAGGCGTTCTGGCTCGCCTTGGCCGGTCAGGTTGAAGTCATCCTCGCGGTATGCCGCGATAGCCTCGAACGAGCGATTATCTTTTTGCCAGTCCAGAAAATCAGGATACGAAATGGAAGCTTCGGCGAAGTCCGGCGTCTTCCTTGATAGGGCAACGATCTGATCGGGTTGGGGGTACGGTAGCGGATTCAGCAGCACCCCGTTGACCACCGAGAAAAGCGCCGTGTTCGCGCCGATTCCCAGCGCCAGCGTCAATACCGCAATCGCCGTGAATCCCGGATTCTTCCCCAGCATGCGCGCTGCGTATCGCACATCTTGCAAGAATGTTCCCATCGTTGGCTCCTGGAAATCTTCTTCGCCGCACTCCGCCGCTAATCCCCTGCGGACGTCAGCCGCGCGTCAATTTCGTCCCACGTAGATCCCGCCGTTCGTGGTTCTAGCCTCAATCGTGGGTCCGCCTGAACCCAACTGAAACGACAGGCTCTTCCCGATTTCGCCACTCACCGTGATCGGAAAATCCACGTGGACGCGGCCGTTCACCGTCGATGTTTCCACCTTCGCCGAGTAGTTCGCCGGGATATTCATACGGACACTTCCGTTCGTTGTTTCCGCGCGAAGGCCTCTTCCACTCCAACTGTTGCCGGCCAGATCGATGTTCACGGACCCGTTCGTCGTCGAACCGTCGACGTCGCCGCCGACTTTGCTCAGATGGACCGAACCGTTCACCGTGTTGAACCGAATCTCGCCGTGCACGCCATCGATTCCAATGCTTCCGTTGTGTGCCTCCGTCTCCAGATTCGAGGCGGCCGGCATCCATACCTCGTATGACACATTCCAATGGTGGCGATGGTCTTCCGACGGGCCATTCGGTTCAATCTTCCCTGAGCCTTCCGCGATCTTCACCTGTGACGCCAGCGCCCGGGCTTCCGACTCCGACGGCGCCGCCGTCTGAATACAGGCGCGCACCAGAACGTCGCTTTGATCCCAGCCGTGAACACGAACCGACCCGTTCTCTCCAGGGGCCACGTGGTTTGTTGAGCTCGTCGCCAGCCGTTGATCCCGGCTTTCGGCATACGTCGCCAGTCCGTCCTCGTAATGGTTCGCCGAACATTCGCGCTCGCCTTGCGGCGCCTCATCTTGTGCTCGTGCAACCTGAGCCGGAATAATCGACAGCGCCGCAACAGCCAAAATCGCAAGAAGAATCTTGCTTTTCATGAGCGTCTCCTCACATCAAACATACGCAATCTCCGCGCTACGAGTTCAATGAGCGAATTGTCGTAGCCCACCAATCACTAATCACTCCCGAAGCTCGGGATCACCAATCACTCGTATCTCAGCGCCACCATCGGGTCCACACTCGCCGCTCGCCGTGCCGGCAGCCACGCCGCCAGGAACGCCACTACCGCAAGCAGCACCGTCGCCCCGGCAAATACAAGCGGATCGCTCGCCTTCACTCCATACAATTGCGACTGAATCAGCAGCCCCAGCCCGAACGCCGCTGCCAGTCCAATCGCCAGCCCGATCCCCGACATTTGCAGAACCTCCTGTAGAATCAGCCACGCCACATTTTGCTGCGTTGCGCCCACAGCCATGCGAATCCCGATCTCCCGGGTCCGCCGCGCCACCATGTACGCCAGCACTCCATAGAGACCAATCGCCGCCAGCAGCGATGCAAGCGCGCCCAGTGAAATCGAGAAGAACGTCAGCAGCCGGTCGGAATAAACCGAGTCCTCCACCTGCTCCGCCAGCGTTCGCACATCGAACACCGGCAGATTCGAATCGAATCCCTGCACGACTTGCCGCACCGTTCCCGCCAGAGCCAATGGGTCCTGGTTCGTGCGCACGTAAAACGTTGCAGAGCCCAGATCGCTGTCCTGGGCGTAAGGCTCGTACACGAACGGGTGCAACTCGTCCCTCGCATCTTCGTGTTTGCTGTTCTGCACCACACCAACGATTTCAATATCGAGCGGAACCGGCGGATTATGCGATCCCCACACCATGTGCATGCCCACGGGATTGCGCCCCGCAAAATATTTCCGCGCCATCTTTTCGTTGATGATCACCACTTTGGGGCTGGCCGCAGCGTCACTCTCGCGAAACTCCCGGCCCGCAAGCAGCGGAATGCCCATGGCCGAAAAGTAGTCAGGCCCCACCGAATTGCGAAACACCTGCGTGTCCTCGTCTGGTTGCGGGGTGTACCCTTCAATGGTTACGTTGCTCCCCCAATCGTCGCCCTGAAACAGCGCCTCCTTGACCGCGCCTACTCCTCGAACGCCCGGAAGAGCCGCTGTGGCTTGTCGAATGCGATCGAGCAGCGCAACCGTTTGCTGCGTCGTATACCGGTTGAGCGACGGCGCCACCGAGAACTGCACCACATGATCGACTTTCACGCCGAGATTCTGATGTTCAAGGTTCATCAGGCTTTTCACGAAGTACCCCGCTGAAGCCAGCAGCATCGTCGTCAGCGCCACTTGTGAAACCATCAGCCACTTCCGCAACTGCACGCTCGATTTTGCATTCGACACGCTCGAGCCTTGATCCTTCAGCGTCGTTTGCAGGCTCGTGCGCGTCGCGCGCAGTGCCGGCCCAAGCCCGAACAGAATTCCCGTCACAATCGAAACCCCCAGCGCGAAAAGAAGCACTCGGGGATCGAGCCTCGCTTCCAGGCCCGAAACCGACACGCCTTCCTGCAACGAACCCACCAGCACTCCCAATGTCCACTGCGCAAAAATCATGCCGGCAATTCCTCCCACAAGCGCCAGCAGAAAGCTTTCCGTCAGCAGTTGCCGCACCAACCGCCAGCGACCAGCCCCCAGCGCCAACCGCAGCGCCATTTCCCGCTGCCTCGCTTCTCCGCGGGCCACCAGCAAACTCGCCAGATTCGCGCACGCAATCAGCAGAATCAGCCCCACCATCGTCAGCAACACCAGCAGCGGCGTTTTCGCGTTTGACTGAAAAATCGGACGCCCGTGCGCGCCCGTGTCCAGCACGATTTTGCGATCCAGGAACCGTTTCTCTTGCTTGCTTCCCGGCGAAATCTTCAGAATCGGAATTTCCGCTTCCTCGATCGAGCGGAACGTGGGCGCGATTGCCGCTTCGGCGCTTTTCGCCGTGAAGCCCGGCTTCAGCCGTCCGATAATGTTCAGCCACGCGTCAGCGCGGTCGTTCATGCCATCCCAACCCGGCGTCATCTGCGCTTTCATCGACATCGGAATGAACATGTCCGTGTCGCGCCCAATCTCCACGCCGCTAAAACCCGCTCGCGCGACGCCCACAACGGTCAGCGATGTCCCATTCACCGTGACCGGCTTGTTCAGAACTTCCGGATCTTTGCCGAATCGCCGCGCCCAATATCCGTAGCTCAGCACCGCTACCGTATTCGCGCCCGGGGCAGTGTCATCCGCTGCCGAAAACACGCGGCCGAGCGCCGGATTCACGCCGAGCACCTCGAAATAATTGCCTGAAACGAGTTCTCCCTCGGCGCGTTCTGTCGCGCCGTTCGCCGCGACGTTCAGCGACACTCCGAATCGCGCCAGCAAACCGGAAAACGTCGGCGCCTGATCGCGTATGTCCTTGTATTCCGGATACGAAAACGAAGTCGAGTCATCGCTGTCGGACGACACGTGACCCGTCTTCCATCCGGGCGCGCGCACGATCACCAGCTTTCAGGATTCCGCACCGGCAACAGCCGCAGCAAGACCTGGTCCGTCAGCGAAAAAATCGCCGTATTGGCGCCAATCCCCAGCGCCAGCGTCAACACCGCCACCAGCGTGAATCCCGGATTCTTCACCAGCATCCGCATCCCGTATTTCATGTCCTGCATCAAGGTCATACTTGTCTCCTAAGCCTTCCGAGAATCACTCGTACCGGAGCGCCACCATCGGATCCACTCGCGTCGCTCGCCACGCGGGACGTAACAGGCCAGGAGCGCGAACGCGATCAGCGCAATCGCAACTCCGGCAAACGTGAGCGGATCGGCTGGCGAAACGCCGAACAGCATCTTCGAGAGCAGTTGCGTCGCTCCCAGCGCGCCGGCAATTCCAATCGCCACGCCGATCAGCGCGACCCCAAGGCCCTGGCGCAGCACCAATCGCATCACGTCCGCTCGCTGTGCTCCCAGTGTCATGCGAATCCCGATTTCATTCGTGCGCTGCGCCACTCCGTAGGACATCACGCCATAAATCCCCACTACCGCCAGAACCAGCGCTAACCCCGCGAAAATCCCGAGCAGCGTCGAATCCAGCCGCGGCAGCGCCACGGACTCAGCCACATAATCGTCCATGCTCTTCACACGAAACACCGGCACGTCCTTGTCAAGCGCTTTCACCTGCTCTCGGATGGCGGAAATCAGGCTCGCAGGCGGCAAACTCGTCCGCACGACGCCATACATCGACCCGAATCCCACCTGGTCTTCCGGGGCATAGCATTCGGGCGTATCCGCGCGATTGAGCGCCTGATGTTTCACGTCGCCCACCACACCAACGATTTCGCGCCAGGGCTCTTTGCCGTCCGATCCAATACCCGGCTTGATGCGTTTTCCGATGGGGTTCTCGCCCGGAAATGCTTGTGCCACGAACTCTTTGTTGACGATCACAACACTCGCGTTTTCCCCGCGGTCGTTGGCGTTGAAATCGCGGCCTTGAAGCAGGGGAATCTCCATCGTTTTAAAATAATCGAGCCCAATTGCCCGGAAGTGAGTGTGCGGCTCGTCGCTCGATGCTACAGGACGTCCTTCAATCTGGTAGCTCGTGCGAATGGCATCGTCCGTAAGCGGCAGGGGAATCGTGCCGCTCGCGCTCTCAACGCCCGGAATCGCGCGCACCCGCTCAAAAAGCTGGCGGAAAAACGTTTCTTGCTGCTCTGATTTCGGATAGCGGGCGTCCGGCAAGTCCACGACGTATGAAATCACTCCGTGAGGATTGAACCCGGGATTCACGTTCTGGAGCTTCGAAAGGCTCTTGATCAGCAGTCCGGCGCCGGTCAGGAGAATCACAGCCAGCGTCATTTCCGCGGCCACCAGCAAGCTTCGTAGCCGGTTCTGCCGCGAGCTATGCCCCGCGCCCCGGCCGCTCTCTTTCAACGTTTCCGTCAGCTCTAGTCGCGAGAGTTGAAGCGCCGGCGCGATCCCGAAAACGATTCCCGTCCCAATCGAAGCAATCAACGTGAACGCGAGAACGCGGCCATCGAGGCTCGCGCCCGCGAGTCGCGGAATTTGGTCTCCGGCAAGCCGCGCGAAGAATTCCGTGCCCCACAACGCGACCACTAGTCCACAGATTCCGCCCGCGATCGAAAGCATTCCGCTTTCAATCAGAAGTTGCCGCACGATTCGCCCGCGTCCTGCGCCCATGGCCGCGCGAATCGCGATTTCTCGCTGGCGTCCCGTAGCGCGCGCGAGCAAAAGGTTCGCCACATTCGCGCATCCGATGAGCAGCACCAGCGCAACGGCGCCCAGCAGAATGTAAAGTTGCGGCCGAACGTCTCCCACCAGCGCATCCAGCGCCGGCTCGGCCCGCAAGCCGAGATATTTGTTCGTGTCGGAATACTGCTTCGCAAGCCTCTGCCCGACCATCTCCGCGTCCTGGCTCGCTTGCGCCATGGTCACTCCAGGCTTCAGCCGTCCGATAGCTGCCAGAAAATGCGAGCCGCGCTCCTCCGTTTCCGGCTTTTCTCCGTTCATGGGAGTTGCCAGCCCGGAATAAGTGGTCCACAGCTTCGGCGGGTCGGTGTCGAGCGGAAACGCGAATCCCGGCGGCATCACCCCCACGATCGTGTAGCTCCGGCCGTCAATCGCCACGGAGCGGCCAATCACACTGGGATCGCCGTGAAACTGGCTTTGCCACAATGAATGGCTCAGGATCGTCACATAGCTTCCCGCGCGATCTTCGCCCGGCGCGAACGTGCGTCCCAGAATCGGAGAAACGCCCAGCAGCGTGAACAGGTTTGCGTTCACGCGGGCCGCGCCGAGATGCAACGGTTCGCCTGAACCCGTCAGCGTCACGCTCGATTCGTCATACGCCGCAACATTTTCAAAGGCCGTGTTCTGCGCCGCCAAGTCCGCGATATCGGGATAGCTCAGCGCGCGCGACATTTCATTCAGCTTCGAGTGTGTTCCCCAAATCGTTGCCAGCCGCTCGGGCTCGGGAAACGGCAGCGGCCGCAGCAGAACCGAATTCACCACCGAGAAAATCGCGGTGTTCGCGCCAATCCCCAGCGCCAGCGTCAGAATCGCAATCGCCGTGAACCCAGGATTCTTCACCAGCATCCGCATCCCGTATCTCATGTCCTGCATCAAGCTCATACTTCTCTCCTAGATTTCACCGGCCCACGATCTTTTTCTCTCCTCACTCTTCACTGCCTCACTCGTATCGCAGCGCCACCATCGGGTCCACTCGCATAGCCCGCCGGGCCGGAAAGTAGCATGCGATAAACGCGACCACGCCCAGCAGCACCGCGCTGCCAACAAAAGTCAGCGGATCCGTCGCGCTCACTCCAAACAACAGCGAGCCCATAAAGCGCGATGCACCCAGCGCGACAACCACGCCGATCGCAATTCCCAAACCCGCGAAACTCGCGGCGTTTCGCAGCACGAGCTTCAGAACCTGCCGAGGCTCCGCTCCCAGCGCCATCCGAATCCCGATTTCGTGCGTGCGCTGCGTCACGTTGAACGCCATCACCGCGTAAATCCCGATCGCTCCCAGAAACAGCGCCAGGCTGCTGAAAAATCCCATCAACTTCACCGTCACCTGGAAACCGGCGTATTGCTCATCCATCATCGTTTGGATCGGGCGCACCAGCGACACGGGCTGGCCCGCGTCAACCGACCACACCGCCTGGCGAATCGCGTCGGCAAGCGTCGCGTGGTCCGCGCGCGACCTCACCACGATTCCCATCGCTCTCGACGGAGACTGCGCGAACGGCACGTACATTTCGCGGTCGTGCTTTCCGCTCGTCGAGTTGTAAAGCTTCACGTCCTGCACCACCCCCACAATCGTCGCGATCACTTCGTGGTCCTGCGTGAACCGCAGTTTCTGCCCGATAGGGTCTTCGTGCGGCCAGAAATAATTCGCCAGAGCTTGATTGATGATCACCACCGGCGGCGCCGTGGGTCCATCCGAAGTCGCGAATTGCCGGCCCTTCATCAACCCGATCTGCATCGTCGAAAGGTAATCGGGCGTTACCGCCGCGCTGTGCGCCCCTGGAACTTGTCCGGAACGCGGCGCCGGTTTGCCCACCGCGTAGATTTCGATCGTCGAGCAGCATTCTCCGAACGGAATCGTTTGGCTTGCGCCGGCGGATTCGATTTGCGGCAGCGCGCGCACGCGATCCATCACTTGTTCGTAGAAGTTGCGGATTTCGACGGGCGATTTGTATTTCGCCGCAGGCAAGTCCAGCTCCGTGGCCATCACATTGTCCGGCTGAAACCCGGGAGCCGCGCGGATGAGTCCGAGAAAACTCTTCACAAGCAGCGTCGAGCAAATCACGATTACGACGGCCAGAGCGATTTCACCCACCACAAACACTCCGCGCAGCCGCGCGCCCTGCCGGTTGCTCGAGGCTCGGCCAGATGCCTCTTTCAGCGAGGAGTACACATCCATTTTTGTGCTGCTGATCGCCGGCGCAAGCCCGAAAAGTATTCCCGCCACGAATGCAATTGCGAATGTGTAGAGCAGCGTCTGGTAATCCAGGGTCACTTGGCCGTAGTTCGTCAGGTAGCCGCGGATTTTCGCGGGAATCGCCGCTTCCACCCATCCCAAGGTCCAGTACGCAACGCCAATTCCCGCTGCGCTGCCGCCGAGGAACAGCAGCACCGTCTCGGTAATCAGTTGTCGTACCAACCGCCATCGTCCTGCGCCCAGCGCCATTCGAACCGCGAGTTCCTTCGTTCTTCCCGTTGCGCGCGACAGCATCAGATTCGCCACGTTCGCGCACGCAATCAGCAGGACCAGCCCCACGATCCAGAAGCAAATCACGACTTCCTCGTTCCCTTGGTTCTCGCCGATTTCGTATTCCAGGGTACGCAGAAGGATTCCCGAGTCCGCATTCGTCGTGGGATAAGCCTTCTCGAGCTGCGACGCGATACCGACCACTTCCTCCTGTGCTTGCGTCAGCAGGACGCCTGGCTTGAGTCGCCCCATCGCAAACAGCCAGCTATCCTGCGGTTGGCGCGCTCCTGCGACGAAAGCGCCAGCGGAACCCAGATATTTGCTTCGCCGCTGATCGGAAGCTGGAACTTCGCCGGCATCACGCCTACAACCGTGTACGCCTCTCCCCCGATCTGGATGTTGCGGCCCAGAATATGCGGATCGCCCGCGAATCGCGTTTCCCAAAGTCCCCGGCTGAGGATCACCTCGTGCCCGGCTCCGGGCTGGTCCTCTTCCGGCAAAAACGCGCGGCCCTGCTCGGGTTTTACGCCGAGCGTCTCAAAGAAATTCCAGCTGACTCGATACCCCTGAATACGCTCCGGCTGGCCATCTCCGTTCAGATTGAAAAATGACACATTCCACACGCACAATTCTTCGAAGTCCTTCGTCTCACGCTGAAAATCGTAGAAGTTCCCCGGTTCAATGACGTGGTCGATGGAGCCTGTCTTCTTGTTTTGTCCCAGCAGAACAACCAGCCGGTCGCCTTGCGGATAGGGCAGCGGGTGCAGGATCCACGCGTTGACGAAACTGAAGATCGCCGTGTTCGCGCCAATCCCCAGCGCCAGCGTCAACACCGCCACCGCCGTGAACCCCGGGCTCTTCACAGCATCCGGATTCCGAATCTCACGTCCTGCATGAAATTCATGCTCGTCTCCCAGATATCGAGACCGGCATTCAGATCGATTTCTCGTCAATCATTTCATACCGTGTGCCGAAAGATTCACTAGTCACTGCCTGTCACCAGTCACCAATCACTCGTATCTCAGCGCCACGATCGGATCCACGCGCATCGCGCGCCGCGCTGGCAAGTAGCACGCAGCGATCGCCACAAAGGCGAGCACCGCCGGTACTCCGGCAAAAATCAACGGGTCCGTGGCCGACACGCCCATCATCAAGCTCGCCAGCAACCGCGCGAGAGCAAACGCCAGCGCGAGCCCGATTCCGAGGCCAATCGCCGCGAGTCGAATTCCGCGTCCCGCAATCCACCGCAGCACTTGCCCTGGTTCCGCGCCCAGCGCCAGGCGAATGCCGATTTCGTGCGTCCGTTCGGTCACCGAATGCGCCATCACGCCGTAAACGCCCGACGACGCCAGCACCAGCGCAATCAATCCCAGCACCGCCATCATCGCGGCGATAAAGGAAATGCCGATCAGCTCTTCGTACGTGAGTCGCGCGAGCGTTTTCGGCTCGTAAATCGGCTGGTTCGCATCGACGCCGCGGATTTTCGCGCGCACGGCTGGAATGAAACTGAGCGGGTCGCCCTTCGTCCGCAGCAGAAACGCCGCATTGATATTGGCATTTTGCGCGTACGGCACGTAAACGACGCCGTCCACGCTCTGAAAGTACGGGTTGTACTTCGTGTCGGAGACGAGCCCGACGATCGTGAGCCACGGCTCTTTCGAATCGGGCTTCCCCTGCTTGATTCGTTTGCCGATCGCGTCTTCCCCCGGCCAGAAGCGATCCGCCATCGACCGGCTGATAATCGCCACCCGCATCGCGTCCGGCCCATCGGAGTCTGTGAATTCGCGTCCCCGCAGCAACGGCAAATGCAGCGTGCGGAAATAATTCGCGCTGATGGATTCCGCAAGCGCGATG
Source organism: uncultured Acidobacteriota bacterium (assembly GCA_963737205.1). Taxonomy (GTDB): domain Bacteria; phylum Acidobacteriota; class Terriglobia; order Acidiferrales; family UBA7541; genus Palsa-295. Next base: position 2,190,369 of record CAVTRV010000002.1, read on the forward strand.
TGCCCTGAATCTTCCGTCCACGTTTTGCCTTCACCCATGAACGGGTGATAGCTGAAGTCGTCCCCATCCGGCACCACGGTTGCCAGCGACGCGGATTCGACGCCGGGAATCGTTTCCATTTGCCCGAGTGCCTGCTGGAAAAACGCCGCCTGCTTCGCCTGTTCCGAATATTTCGCCGCCGGAAGGGCGATTTTCATGGTCAAAAGGCTCTGCGGCGCGAATTTCTCGTTTTCGCCGAGCAGCGCGCGGAATCCCTTGACGAGCAGGCCCGCCCCAACCAGCAGCACCAGCGACGCCGCAACTTCCGCAACCACCAGCACGCCGCGCAGCCGGTGCGAAGCGCGTCCCGGCCCTCCGCGCCCGCCTTCCTTCAACGAAATCGAAATGTCGGCGCGCGAATGGCTCAGCGCCGGCGCAAGTCCAGCCACAATTCCCGCTAGAACGGCAATTCCTACGGTGTACGCAATCGCCCGCCAGTCGAGCGCGATCCGATTCCATCCCGCCACGAATTGCGAAAGCTCCGAAGGCATGTAGGCCACAATCAGGCCAACGGCCCAGTTGGCGAGCACCAATCCCGCCGCCGCTCCCGCGAGCGCCAGAATCACGCTTTCGGTGAGCAGTTGCCGCACCACGCGCCACCGGCTCGCCCCGAGCGCCGTGCGCACGGAGATTTCCCTTGCGCGTCCCGCCATGCGCGCAAGCTGCAAATTGGCCACGTTCGCGCACGCAATCAGCAGCACGAAACCCACCGCCGCCAGCAGCAGCAACATGAAGTTGTGCGTCAGCTCATCGGTCGCATAGGTTCGGAACGGCACCACGCGTATACCAAGGTCGCTTGTTGGACTTCGGAAATTCCTGGGCCAGTTGCTGTCCGATGCCTGCCAATTCCGCCGCTGCTTGCGACACCGAAACTCCCGGCTTCAGCAATCCCACGGGGAACAGGTAATTGTTTTCGCGATCGGTCTTGTCTGCTGCGCGTGAACGCAATCGGCGTCCACAGGTCTGTCGCAGTGTGGATAGGTGAAATCCTTCCCCATCACTCCCGCAATCGTGTAGCTCCGCCCATTGATGTGCGTTTCTTTTCCAATGATGTTGGGATCGCCGGCGAACTTGCTTTGCCACAACGCGTAACTCAGTATCGTTTCCTGATCGCGTCCCGGCGTCTCCATCCTCGGCCGTGAAGCCGGGCCCCAGAATCGGCCGCACGCCGAGCGCGTCAAAAAAATCCGTAGTCACTTTCGCCGCTTGCTCACGCTCGGGATCGCCCTGCCCCGTCAGATTGACGTCCTCCGGAGCGGAGGCGGCGAATTTGTCGAATGATTTGCTCCGCGTGCGAATCGCGTCATAGTCGGCGGGGTACAGCGAATTCTCGTCCGTGAGCGGAGCCACCTTGTTGAACACCAGCGCCAGCCGGCCCAGATTCGGAAACGGCTCAGGACGCAGCAGCAGGGGATCGGCGACGCTGAAAATCGCCGCGTTCGCGCCAATGCCCAGCGCCAGCGCGCAAACCGCCAGCAGCGTCACCCCGGGATTCTTCATCAGCATCCGGATTCCGAATTTCACGTCCTGCATCAAGTTCATGCGTGGCTCCCTAAACAGGCTTCGAGCAGACACACTCATCCCGCGGCGCCGAAGAGCTTTTTTCGGCTAATGACCAGGAAAATTTAGGAAATCTTTGGACTTAAACCGTCGCCGTGTGCGAACCAATCGTTTCTTCAACGATGCGTCCGTCGAAGAGATGGATCGACCGGTCGGCGATGCTCGCGTAGCGCGGGTCGTGTGTGACCATACAGATCGTCGCGCCTTCGCGATGCAGTTGCCGCAGCAAATCCATCACGGCTTCGCTGTTTTTTGAGTCCAGGTTTCCGGTCGGCTCGTCCGCCAGCAGGATGGAAGGCTGGCCCACCAGCGCCCGGGCCACTGCCACGCGCTGTTGCTGACCTCCGGAGAGTTGTGAGGGGTAATGCTTCATGCGGTGCGCCATGCCGACGCGCTCCAGCACTTCCTGCACGCGCTTTTTCCGCTCGGCCGACGCCATGCTGCGGTACGTCAGCGGCAGCTCGACGTTTTCGAATACGGTCAAGTCGCCAATCAGGTTGAACGCCTGAAAGATGAACCCGATCTCGCGGTTCCGGATGCGCGTGCGGTCGGAGAGCGAAAGGTTCGCCACCGCCTGCGTATTGATCCAGTAATTGCCTTCTGTCGGCGAGTCCAGCAGTCCGAGAATCGAGAGGAGCGTCGACTTGCCGCAGCCCGACGGCCCGGCGATCGAAAGAAACTCGCCGCTCTTGATCTCCAGATGCACGCCGCTCAGTGCGTGCGTCTCTACTTCATCCGTATAGAAAACCTTCGTCACTCCATCCAGCCGGATCAATCCTTGTTTCGGTGCTGTCCATTCTAGGCTCCTTCGAACTCCGTAACCGTCAATACGAATGTCGCGCCCTAAAAAGTTCCCTGCTGTCTCGACATCACTTCAACTCGACCCGGTCGAAAGCGTCGTAGGCCGACATGTCGGACAAAATCACCGTGTCCCCCACCTGTAAGCCCTTCAGAATCTGCACGTAACTCACCGATGTCTTCCCCAATTCCACCTGAACCCGAACCGCTTCCTTCGCGTCGGACCACGGTCCCACCACCTTGAACAGGCCCACTGTGCTGTCCGGCTCGCCATGCACGGGCCGGCCAACGTACAGCACGTCCGCCAGGCGCTCGAGTTCCACCGTGCCCTCAACGCTCAGGTCCGGCACGGCGCCCTCGGGCAGAGGGCCGTCCAATTTGACGTCAACCGTACGTGTTCCGTTTACCACAGAAGGATCAATTCGTATGACATGGCCCGGGATAATGCCGTTGTGCGTGTCAATCTGCGCCTTTTGCCCAAGCTGCACGTCCTTCGCCTGGGTTTCCGCGATCTTCAGCGCCGCCTTCAACTGCGAAGGCTGCGTCACCACCGCCAGCTTTGTTCCCTGGGTGACGCGCGTCCCGACGTCCACGTCCAGCTCCTGGAACATCCCATCGATGCCCGGCCGGATGTGCAGTTGCTCCATCTGCGATGTATACAACTCGTACAGCGCCTTCTTCTGCGAGATGGTCGCCTCTTGCACTGCGAGCTGCGCCTGGATCGAATTCTGGAAGGTTTCCACTTCCTTCTGCGCCAAATCGTTCTCTTTTGCCAGCTCTTCGGCCTGCACCTGCGATTGCTTGTAGACCAGATCGGCTACAATGCCCGCTTCGTTGAGCTGCTTATTGGCTTGAGCCTGCAGGTCTGCTGTGTGGTATTGCGAGCTGATCGCTGCCGCTTGCGTGCGCTTGTCCATCAACTGATTTTGCAGCAGCGCTTTTGTCTGCTCGTATGTCGCCTGCGACCCTTTCAACTGGTACTCCGCGTCGAGCTGCTGTTGCTGGAGTTGCGGGTTCGCCATATCCAGGATCACCGTGTTCGCCTGCACCTTCGTTCCGGGCAGCAAGTATCGTTGCGTCACGACGCCATCCGTGGCCGCCGAAATCACATGGATCGTCTCCGGCACCAGCGTTCCCAATCCGCGCACGTCCCGCAGCATCGGTCCGCGCTTCACCGTGTCAGGCCACACGGTCGCCTTGTCCACGCCCGGCGCAGCCGGCCTCAGCCGCGAAAGCGCTCCCGTTATCACCACGGCAACCACCAGCGCCGCGCCGATATACGCGATCCGGCGCATCTTCTTCTTGCGCTTTACATCTGGGCGTTCTATGTCCACTGAGACAACCTCACGCAGCTATATATCGCAAATTGACTTCCGGCGCGTAACTACTTATAAGGCCTTTATAATCTTGCAATTAGGTAGGGTTTGTAGGCGCCAATTCTTCCCGCTTGCCCGCTCGTGGGAATATTTCGTCCCGCAATCGAACACAATTTCAGCCCAATTTGGCCTTGTGCCGACGTCCTTGTGCGCTGTCATCCCGAATCCCCGCGATTTGTGCGGGGTGAGGGATCTGCTTTTTCCTTGCGCCTGGACGATTGTTAAAACTCGCTCTATCCGCCCGTCTCCATGCTCGCGCGAATTTCCTGCCACCGCTTCGGCCGTTTCTTCGCGTCAAGCACCTTCTTCCGCAGCCGGATCGACTTCGGAGTCACCTCAACATATTCGTCGTCGGCGATAAACTCGATGGCCTTCTCGAGCGTCATTTCGCGCGGCGGGATCAGCCGAATCGCCTCGTCGGCCGAAGACGACCTCATGTTCGTCTGTTTCTTTTCCTTGGTGATGTTCACGTTCATGTCGTCTTCGCGCGAATTTTCGCCGACGATCATTCCCTCATACACCTCTATGCCGGGCCCGACGAACATTTCGCCGCGTTCCTGGATTCCCCAGATCGCGTAGGCCACCGAAACGCCCCCGCGATCGGCCACCAGCGCGCCCGTCAGCCGCATCGCCATATCGCCTGCGTAGTCGGTCCAGCCCTCAAGCAGCGAATGGATCAGCGATGTGCCGCGCGTATCAGTCAGCAACTGGCTGCGCAGCCCGATCAATCCGCGCGACGGTATGCTGAACTCCATGCGCACCCGCCCGGAATGATGGTTCACCATTTTCTTCATTTCGCCCCGCCGGCTTCCGAGCGATTCCATCACGATTCCAATGAAATTTTCCGGACAATCCACGATCAGCAACTCGAGCGGCTCGGTCCGGCGGCCGTTCTCTGTGCGCACCACGATTTCCGGCTTGCCCACCATCAGCTCGTAGCCTTCGCGCCGCATGGTCTCGATCAAAATCGCCAGTTGCAGCTCGCCGCGGCCCAGCACGCGAAACGCGTCCGTGGTTCCCATGTCTTCCACGCGCAGCGAGACGTTCGTCAGCAGCTCCTTCTCGAGCCGCGCGCGCAAATCTCGCGACGTCACATACTGCCCCTCGCGCCCCGCGAACGGCGAAGTGTTGATCGTGAACACCATCGTCAGCGTCGGCTCGTCGATCAGGAGCGGCTCGAGCGGCGCGGGGTTTGCGAGATCGGTGATGCTCTCGCCGATCTGGATTCCCTCCACACCCGCGATCGCCACAATATCCCCTGCCGCCACTTCCTCTGCTTCGTCGCGCTCCAGGCCGCGAAACGTGAAAAGCTTCGTGATCTTCGTGGGCTGGATCGTTCGATCCAGTTTCGAGATCGCCACTTCCGTCCCGCGCTTCAGCGTCCCCTGAAAGACGCGAGCAATCGCCAGGCGCCCCAGAGAAATCGCTGTAATCGAGATTCGTCACTTGAATTTGAAGCACGCCCGTAGGATCGCCTGCCGGCGGAGGAATCGAAGTGATGATTTCCTCAAACAGCGGCAGCAGCGTCGTCGAATCGTCGCCAATCTGCCGGTGCGCCACTCCCGTCTTTGCATTCGTATAGATCACCGGAAAATCGAGCTGGTCTTCGGTCGCGTCGAGATCGATGAAAAGATCGTAAATCTCGTCGAGAACGGCCGCGGGACGCGCGTCCGGGCGGTCGATTTTGTTCAGCACCATGATGGGCGGCAGCTTCGCGGCCAGCGCCTTCTGCAGCACGTAGCGCGTCTGCGGCAGCGGCCCTTCGCTCGCATCCACCAGCACAAGCACGCCATCCACCATGCGCAGCGCGCGTTCCACTTCGCCACCGAAATCGCTGTGTCCCGGCGTATCCACGATGTTGATTTTCGTGCCGCGAAAAGTCAGCGCCGTATTCTTCGCCAAAATCGTGATCCCGCGCTCGCGCTCCAGCTCGTTCGAGTCCATCACGCGGCGCGGCACGTCCTGGTTCTCGCGGAAAATCCCGCTCTGGTGCAGCATCGCATCCACGAGCGTCGTCTTCCCGTGGTCCACGTGCGCAATAATCGCAATATTCCGTATCGCTGCCATCTTTTGTAATCCTGGGAACGCCTCCCGAACCTTCGGGATCCCGATTGGCGGAATTTCGTCGCCCCCAAACAAAAAGGGCTGCAGACGCCGTCTTGCAGCCCCGATCAATTCCTCAATATTGGGACCAACAAACGCGCACCTATTCTAACACGGGCAGCCGCTACCGGTGGGGTGCTCCATTTGGGAGTGCGGAAGCTCTCGCCTTGCCCGCCCGGAGCGAAGTCGAAGGGTACTGCCGCTTTCGCGGCCGCATTGTATTTTGGCGGGCTTGCTTCGGCGAGCTGTGCCAGAACGATCCAGCCTCAACCTACACGAGGCGTCCGGCCGGGCTTTGTCCCGTCCCCTTCGTCAGTTCCTTCGACAAATAAATCATCTGCCCCACATGATGATACGCATGCGACGCGCAACGAAAAACCGCCGTAAAGCGGTCTTTCGCCAGCGGCTCGCGTTCTCCCGCGAACGGTTTCGTCCAATCTTCCGGCGACTGCTTCCGAATCGTGTCCACCACCATCGCGATCGTGCGATCGAAATCCGCCAGCACCTGTTCCTTCGGCTTCTTCTGCGTGTCCGCAAATTCCAGATCGCGATGTCGGCTGTAGCCCGTGCCCGCGATCTGCGCGCCAATGTAGTAATTAAGGTTGCCGTTCAAGTGCAGCAGCAGGTGCCCAACGCTGTTCCCGTAGGGATAAGGCCGCGTCCAAATCTGCTCCGTCGTCAGCGGATCCACCCACTGATGCACGCGCTCCCGCACCTCTTCGTAATATTCCGCCAGCCCGGCCCCTACAACCGCCGCCAACTGCGCCATGACGACATCCTTTCTCACCGACCCACTCCGAACAAGACACCTACCGGAATGGGTTAACCACTCGAATCCCGGCAATGATCTGTCCGTGACTCAAGTCCTCGCTCAAAAGCTCACTCGCGCCATCTTGCTCGGCCGCAGCCAGGATCATCCCGTCCCAGAACGCCAGCTTTGACGTCTCGCTGATTTCAGAAGCGCGCAGCACTGTAGACGGCGTCGTTTGAGATTCGATCCAGAGACCGTAGGTACGGACGACTTCACGCGCCACGCTGCGACCCAGAGGCTTCCTGATTTTCTCTGTTACGTTGACGTAGAACTCCTGTAAGACTTGGACGCTCAGTCGACCTAGGCTGCTTTCCCACAACTCCTTCAGCCGCTGAGCCGCCCGCGCCTGTTTCGTCCCCGCGTCTATGTCGTGCGCGTATATAAGGATATTCGAGTCAACGAACGTTTTGCCGGGCATGCAGCGCCTCGCGGTCGCAAATCCTGTCCCCACCCAGATGGAACGGCGATTCTAGGTAAGCAAGCGCCTTCGCTTTTGCCCGCGCGTATGCCGCTTCCTGAGTCACTAACTTTCCCAGTTCCCCTGCTAATAGGGCGCTGACACTAGTTCCGCGCTGCGCGGCGATCGCCCTGGCGCGTTTGAGGAGCGGCTTGTCAATCGCAAGCGTTATGTTTTGTTTCATGCGTCCAAAACCTCAAGTTTATTATAACACGTAAAATACGTGAAGGTCGCCAAACCGAGAGAGCCAAGTCCAACCCCCGACATTCCCAGGCCGCCTCGTCTAATCGCCCGGATTTCAGAAGGGCGCCGACGGCTCCGCGCTTCGATATTGGTTATGGTATTCTCCGGCGCGCCGCAAAAGAGTTGTGGCAACAGAAGGCCAAAGGGACACACCAACCTAATGACTCGCATCCATCGCACTTCACGCACACTCCTCATCGCGCTCGCAGTAGGCGGCGCCGCGCTTGTGCTCGCATCGGCATGGCACGGGCGCGCCTCCGCCCAAGCGCCCGACTACACCGCCATATTCAGCAAAACCGACGTGATGATTCCCGCGCGCGACGGCGTCAAGCTCCACACCGAAATTTACGTCCCGAAAGACGCCAAGGAGCCGCTCCCATTCTTCCTCACGCGCACTCCCTACGGCCTCGCAGACGATGAGAAAGGCTACTCGCGGCAGCTCAATCTCTACCGCGAGATGATTCCCGACGGCTACATCTTCGTCTTTCAGGACATCCGCGGCCGCTACGGCTCCGAAGGCACGTTCGTCATGCAGCGCGACCCTCGCGATCCCAAAGACCCGCACTCGATCGACGAAGGCACCGACACGTACGACACAATCGACTGGCTCGTCAAGAATATCCCCAACAACAACGGCCGCGCCGGCGAAGCCGGAATTTCCTACGGCGGCTGGCTCACCGCCATGTCGCTCATCGAACCGCACCCCGCGCTGAAAGCCGTTTCCGAGCAGGCCTCTCCCTCAGACATGTTTCTCGGCGACGATTTTCATCACAACGGCGCGTTTCGCCTCAGCTACGGCTTCGAATACGCCGCGCTGATGGAAACCGACAAAACGAATTTCCAGTTTCAGTTCGATAAGTACGACACGTACGCCTGGTATCTCGCGCTCGGCCCTCTGGCGAATGCCAACGCGCTCTATCTGCACGGCAAGCTTCCCACCTGGAACAACTTCGTCGCGCATCCCAACTACGACGAGTTTTGGGACAAGCAAGCCTTCACGCGCTATTTCAAGAATCTCACGCTCCAGGTGCCGAACCTCAACGTCGCCGGATGGTGGGACCAGGAAGATTTCTACGGCCCGATGCGAATCTACGAGCCGCTCGAACAGCACGACACGAAGCACAACAACTACGTCGCAGTCGGTCCCTGGAATCACGGCGGCTGGGCCCGAGGCCCCGGCGACAAGCTCGGCAACATTGATTTCGGCGGCAATACTGGCGAATATTTTCGCGCGAAGATTCAGGCGCCGTGGTTCGCGTATTGGCTGAAAGACAAGGGCCAGCTTCCCCTGCGCGAGGCAGTCACGTTTGAAACTGGTTCGAATCAGTGGAAAAACTGGGACGCTTGGCCTCCTCGCGAAGGCGTAACGCCAAGCCGCTTATTTTTCCGCGAGAATGGCGCTCTTTCATTTGAGCCGCCGGGCGCGGACGAGAATCGAGGCCGTGCAGACTCCCGCGCCATCGCCGACTTCGATACCTACATCTCCGATCCCTCGAATCCCGTCCCGTACCGCCATCGCCCAATCGAGGAAACCTACTCGGAAGGAAGCCGTTGGTATACGTGGCTAGTCGAAGACCAGCGCTTCGTCGAGCATCGCCCGGACACGCTGTCGTGGGAGACTGATCCGCTTACGAAAGACGTCACCGTGGCCGGCAACATCGTCGCGCATCTCTTTGCCTCCACCAGCGGCACCGACAGCGATTGGATCGTGAAGCTGATCGACGTCTATCCCGAAAAATACGAGCCCGACCACAAAATGGGCGGCTATGAGTTGATGGTCGCGGACGAAGTATTTCGCGGCAGGTTCCGCGATAGCTTTGAAAAGCCCGAACCGATCGTGGCGGAGCGCGTGACTCCGTACACTTTCAGCCTGCACACGAACAACCACGCGTTCCTGAAAGGCCATCGAATCATGGTGCAAGTGCAGAGCACCTGGTTCCCAGTGATCGACCGCAATCCGCAAAAATACGTGCCGAACATTTTTGAGGCCAAGGCGAGCGACTATGAGAAAGCGACGCAGCGCATCTACCGTTCGAAGCAGTATCCTTCGAATGTCGAAATCCCAGTCGTTTCGCGTTAGAGAGGAGTCCGCATGAGCGTAAGCCCAAACATGATCACCACGACCTTCGAACTCCCAGGCTACCGCGTCGTGAAAACCATCGGCCTCGTCCGCGGCGTCACCGTCCGCTCGCGGAGCATCCTCGGAACCATCGGCGCGTCTCTCGAAACGCTGGTGGGAGGCAACATCACATTGTTCGAGGAAATGTGCGAGAAGACGCGCGAAGAAGCGCTCGAACTAATGATGCAGCACGCGGCGCAAGAAGGCGCGAACGCCGTCATCGGCGTGCGCTACGACGCCACCGAGGTGATGCAGGGCGTCACCGAAGTCCTAGCGTATGGCACGGCCGTGCAGGTGGAACGTACCGCCTGATTCTCACCGACTAAGTTGGCGCGCACATTCGCAAAGGACTAGAATCGCTGTGTTCGCAATTTTGGAGGAATTTTGATGAAGGTTTTCAGAATGCTCGCGGCCGTAATCTGCGTGAGCTTGCTCGCCGCTTCAATCACGGTTCGCGCCGACGGCCCAAAGACTGAAACGGTTACGTTTTCAAACGGCAAGGACACGGTCAGCGGTTTTCTCGCTACTCCCGAAAAGCCCGGACGCTATCCCGGGCTCATCGTGGTTCACGAATGGTGGGGCCTCAACGATTGGGTGAAGGAGCAGACCGTAAGACTCGCGTCGCAAGGATTCGTCGCGCTCGCCGTGGACCTCTATCGCGGCAAGGTCGCTGCCGATGCCTCCGAAGCGCACGAGCTGAGCCGCGGGCTCCCTGAAGATCGCGCCGTTGTCGACTTGATGGCCGGCATCGTCTATCTCACCACGCGCAACGACGTTGAACATGGACGCATCGGCGCTATCGGCTGGTGCATGGGCGGCGGCTACGCGGTCCAGCTTGCCATGCACGTGCCGCGCCTGGGCGCTTGCGTCGTGAACTATGGCGCGCTCCCCACGGATCCAAATGACCTTCAGAATATCGGCGCGCCTTTTCTAGGCAATTTCGGAGCGGACGATCGCGGCATCACCCCAACCGACGTGCAGGCCTTCCAGAAAAGCATGGAAGCGCTTGACCGCAAAGTCGACATAAAGATATACGACGGAGCCGGACACGCGTTCGAAAACCCCAACAACAAGGACGGCTATCGCCCTCAGGCCGCCGAGGACGCGTGGAATCGAACCATTGCCTTCCTCAATAAATCTCTCAGGTAGGTGTTGCCAAAGCGCGAACCAAACTCTTTACGCGCTCTTCCGAAACAGCAGAATGCGCATATTCCTTACCCGGAACGCTTCCTAAAGAAATTTTCTCGTTCCGGTGCCGCGTCTTGCTCGGAACAGTTTCCTCCACTCCGCGCTGACCCACATGAATTTCGCGGGCCCCCGTCGCCTCGACAATTTGCCTCGCGTTGTTTTCGCGCACGCCGCCGCAAACCATCACCGCAATCCGGCTCCCAGCTGCCTCAACCAAAGCCCGAATCGCGTCCACCGCGTTCTCTGCCGCCGGCTCTCCGCCCGAAGTGAGAATTCGCACCGCTCCCGACTCAATCACTGCTTCAAGCGCCTTCGGAAGATTGGCCGTCATATCGAAAGCTCGATGAAATGTAACGCTCACCGGCTTGGAAAGTTCCACCAGCTCCCGTGTGCGTTTCACGTCGACCGTACCATCGCGGTTCAAAACGCCGATCACAATCCCGTCGGCGCGAAGCTGCTTGGCCATCAGGATGTCGCGCTTCATCACTTCGAACTCTTGCGCGCTGTAGCAAAAATCTCCGCCGCGAGGCCGCACCATCGCCTGCAGCCCAATCGATATCTCCTTCCGCACAGTGGCAATCAGACCCGCGCTCGGCGTCGTCCCCCCTTCCGGCAGATTCGCGCACAACTCCACTTGCCCGGCTCCGCCGCGCTGGGCGGCGACGGCCGACTCGACAGAATCCACTGAGATTTCGAGTAAAGTCTTCGATTTCATTGGAACCCATCAGGCACTATTCTGCATGCGCGGCTCGCGAGCCGCCTAGCGAAAGCTCCAGCGTCCCTATGCTAAGATAACTCAGCCAATAGGCCCGTAGCTCAGTTGGCTAGAGCGCCACCTTGACACGGTGGAGGTCTGCGGTTCGAGCCCGCACGGGCCTACCATCTCCCCTCACGGCGTAACCTCTATATCTTGCAAAGCCAATCGACGAGCCGATATTACGTCGGTTCGACCAACGACCTCGATCGACGCCTCAGCGAACACAATCGCGCCCATTCTCTGGCGACCCGCGGACGAGGGCCATGGATTCTCGCTCACCGAGAATCCTTTCCGACCTTGCTCGAAGCGCGCCGACGCGAACTAGAAATCAAGAAAAGAAGTGGAAGTCGTCAATGGCCATCGCATCCTTGATTGAGAAGCCAGTTGGCTAGAGCGGGCCGACCCGGTCGGCCAGGTCTGCGGTTCGAGCCCGCACGGGCCTACCATCTCCCTCATGGCGTACCTCTATATCTTGCAAAGCCAATCGACGGGCCTAGGCCGCTCGTCCCACTCCGGGCAAATCGCTTCCGCGTCCTTCTTTCAGTCGAGCGCAGATAGCGTCGAGATCCCCCGAAATCGACGCAACGTAATTTCGCGCAACGGTCTGGAGGTTTGCCAAGTTCTCGGGCGTCACGTCGTCCATGTCGTTCGACGCAGGGGACAGATTTTCCACTTGAAGACGGTAGTAAGCGCATTTCGGCATCGCTCTCAGTTCGTAATCGACTGCTTCAGAAACGCTATCCATGAATACCGGAACGATCTGCTCTGCCCAGCCAAGCAATCCCCAGTCCTTCGCTTTCGAGTACGGAATTTGATCCTGGCGATTGCCCGTTCCGGCCGACACGACCACGAATTGCGCCTCGTTCCCGTAAAGCGACCTCGCTTCGGCGTACGCGGCCATTGAAGGGTTATTCACATACACGCCCCCATCGACAAGAGCGTAGTTCTCGTCACCACGCACCAGCGGAAACGGCGGGAAAAACGTTGGCGCGGCGGAAGTCGCGCGCGCAATGGACACTACCGGCCAATTGTAATTCGGGTGCGCTGTGATTTTTTGGCTCTTGAAGAAGAAAGGAATCTGTCCCTGCAGGTCGTAACTTGAAATCAGAAGGGGAGTAAGGGCCGTCTTGAATTCCGCATCACCGAAGAATTTCTCAAGCGCCGCTTCCAACCCGTCGGGCGAATACTTCGGCCGAATCAGTTCCTTTTCGGGCGTCAGCGGATTTTTCTCGAAAATTGCCGGGCCACTCTCCACATACAATTGCAACAATTCGTCCGGCGAATACGGCTGCCCGTCTTTGCAGGCAGTCCCGATCCCCAGCGCAATGATTCCTCCCGTCGAAGTGCCGGAAATAAGGTCGAAAACGTTGTACAGATCAGTCCCGATGCGTTTCTGAATCTCGCTGAGGATCACCGTGGGAACGATTCCGCGAATTCCGCCGCCGTCGATTGCGAGAACTTTGATGCTCTTCACTACGCCTCCTCGGGACTCACCTCGCCGCGCCCAATAGGAAGTAGCCAAGAGGTGTCCCGGCGCCGGCTATCGATTCTCGATTACGTCGCCGCCCTTCATCACGAACCGCACGTTTTCGAGCACATGCACATCGGCCAGCGGGTCGCCGTTCACCGCGACCAAATCCGCGAATTTTCCCGCCTCGATGGTTCCGACGCGATCCGACCACCCGAGCAGGTCTGCCGCATTCACCGTCGCCGCTTGAATCGACTCCAGCGGCGTCAGGCCCATTTCAACCATCTTGCCAAATTCGTGCGCGTTGAGACCGTGGGGATAAACGGCGGCATCCGTGCCGAACGCAATCTTCACGCCTGACTTGAACGCGTGCGACTCATTTTTCTGGGCAATTGGAAGCACCGTCTTTGCTTTCTCCATCATGTTGGCCGTCAAGCCGAGCGACTTCATGTTCTGTGTGAGCCAGTCCTCGAGATACACGGTCGGCACGAGGTACGTTCCGTGCTCCTTCATCAATTGAATGTCTTCTTCGTTGATGTAGCTGCCGTGCTCGATCGAGTCTACGCCCGCCAGCACCGCGTACTTGATTCCGAGCGCGCCGTGCGCGTGCGCCGCCACCTTGCGTCCCAGCCCGTGCGCTGTATCCACAATCGCCTTCATCTCTTCCGGGCTGTACTGAGCGAGCGCGGGGTTATCGCCCTCCGAGAAAACTCCTCCCGTCGCCATGAATTTGATCACGTCGGCGCCATACTTGATGTTCTCGCGAACCTTCGCGACTACGCCATCCACTCCGTCAGCCACACCGTCATTGGAAAAGGCGAATTGGGGCCCCAGAAAATTCTCGTCCCCATGGCCGCCCGTGATGCTGAGCGCAGGTCCGGAAGCAAGCATCCGCGGACCAGGAACGTCGCCCGCATTGATCGCGTCGCGCAGAGCGATGTCCGCATATCCGTGGGCGGCTACGTTGCGAACCGTCGTGAATCCCGCTTCCAGCGTCACGCGCGCGTTGCGCGCCCCGATCAGCGCTTCGCGCGGATAAGAAATGTGCAGGCCGGCGGGCCCGGCGAGATAGGGACTCATCGTCAAATGAACGTGACAATCGATCAGTCCAGGGAGAATCGTGGCGTTCGAAAGGTCGATCACTTTTGCAGCGGACGGCAACTGTTTTTGGATGTCGGACTCCTTTCCCACCGCTTTGATCCGGTCGCCCTCAATCCAGATTATCTGGTCCGTCAGATAATTTCCTGTCCGCACGTCCAGGATTTTGCCGGCCTTCACGGCCACGACCGCCGGCGCACTCGTTGCTTGCTGCGCGAGACACGCAGATGCCGTGCAAATTGCAAAAAGCAGCACAATCACAAATCGCTTCATCAGCGCCCCCAAAATGTGTCGTGACGCCGCGAGTGAACCGCGGCCGCGCCGGATTGTATCTCTACTCGCAGGCGGGATTCGTGCTATTTTCGTGCTCACCGAACGGGCGGCCGGATCACCCGAACACTTCCCAAAGCACTCCTCGCATCCCGGAGGCGCATATGAACTGGAAGCATTTCCTCCTCGCCATCCTCGCAGCTAGCGTCGCGAGCTCGTTCACCGACTGGCTGTTCGCGGGCGTGCTTTTTCACGAAAAGTACCTCGCGTATCCCGAAGTCTGGCGCAAAGAACTCCGGCAGGACGACACCGGCGCGATCACCTGGAGCATGATCCTCGGCCTTCTCACCTCCGTGGCGTTCATGGCCACGTGCGTCCTCTTCAATATTCACGGTTACCGCTCGACGCTGGAGTTCGCGGCGCTTGTCTGGCTGATGGTTCCGCTGCCGCTCACGATCACGAATGCGCTTTTCATCAAACTCCATCCGCTGATCGTCGTCTCCCACTCTCTCGGCTGGCTCGCAAAGCTCGCGGTTGCAGCCCTCGCAGCCGGCTGGCTCCTCAGCTAATTTCTGGTTTGCGAATTTCGCCCCACGGGCCAAATAAAACTTGACACGCCTGCCGTGCCCTGTATGATTATGCAGCAGAGTGAATATTCACGCATAAACGCAATGGGCGCCCACAAACGATTCCGTCAAGGACAAATCCTGAAGCTCCTCGCGAGCCAGCACGTCGCGAGCCAGGATGAATTGCGCCGTCAGCTCGTTCACTTGGGCGTCCGCGCCACGCAAGCCACGCTCTCGCGCGATCTCCGCGAGCTCCGCCTCGTCAAGACCGCCGAAGGCTACCGCGCCCTCTCGGCCGCCGTTGCCGAGGAAGCGGCTCCGTTGGCCACCCTGAGCCGCGCCGTGAAGGAATTTTTGCTCGATATGCGGCCCGCCCAGAACATGATCGTGCTGAAAACACCGCCCGGCGGCGCGCAACCTCTCGCGGCTGCCGTCGACGCCGAGCACTGGAAAGAAGTTGCCGGCACGCTGGCGGGCGACGACACCGTTCTCGTCATCGCCGCATCGCGCGTCGGTTGTAACGCCGTCCGGAAACGTCTGGAGGAATTGCTCCGATGACCGAACCCGCAAGGGTCGCCGTCGTCGGAGCCACGGGTTACGCGGGTTACGAGCTGGCCCGGCTCCTTCTTCGGCACCCACACGTCGAAAAGCCCACATTCTATCTTCGCGACGCCCACGCGAATGTCCATTGCCTTACGGAGCTGTTCCCGCAGCTTCGCGGCTGGGGTGAGGCTCCGTGTAAGCCGCTGTCCGTCGAAGCAATCGCGAAGAGCGGCGCCCAATTCGTTTTCCTCTCGACGCCCCACGAGGCCTCCATCGAACTCGTGCCTGGGCTGCTCGCAGCAAATCCGAATCTGCGCATCATTGATTTAAGCGGCGCCTTCCGCTTCCGCGAGCCGGAGAAGCTCGCGCACTGGTACAAGCTCACCCCGCCGCCCGACGCCATTCTGGCCGAGGCCGTTTATGGCTTGCCGGAGCTTTATTCCGAAGCTTTGGCGAAAGCGCGCCTGGTTGCGAACCCCGGCTGTTATCCCACATCCGTGATTCTCGGCCTGCGGCCGCTCGTCGATGCGAACTGGATCAACACGGCTCGCGGGATCGTCTGCGATTGCAAATCCGGCGCCAGCGGCGCCGGCAAAGAGCCGAAGCGCGAAACCCATTTTGTCGAGGTGAACGAAAACTTCCGCGCCTACTCCGTTTTCACTCACCGGCACACGCCGGAAGTCTCCGACCACCTCGGCCTTGCCGCCCAGGATTTCGTTTTCACCACGCACTTGCTCCCGGTGGACCGCGGAATCCTCTCGACGCTTTACGTCTGGCTCCGCGACACGCGCAAACCGGAAGAAGTCGAAGCGCTCTATCGCCAGTTCTACGCCGGCAAGCCGATGGTCCGCATCTCGAAAGCGGGCCAGCTTCCCGAGCTCCAGGACGTTGCCCATACCAATTTCTGTGACGTCGGCTTCGCGCTCGATCCTTCGGGCGAGCGGCTGGTGATCGTTTCCTGCCTCGACAATCTCGGCAAAGGCGCGGCGGGGCAAGCAGTCCAGAACCTGAACTTGATGCGAAATTATCCCGAGGCCACGGGCCTCCTATGACCCTTAACGTGAGGTGACATGAGACTTCTGATCAAAATTGCTGGCGCATTGCTCGAGCGCGACGAACACATCCAGACCATCGCGCGCCAAATTGCTGAGCTTGCACGCGACGGCCACGAGTTGCTCGTGGTTCACGGCGGCGGCAGGATTTTCACCGCCACTCTCGCCCGCATGGGAATCGAGAGCCGCTTCATCAACGGCCTCCGTGTCACCGACCGCCAGACGCGCGACGTCGCCGTGATGGTATTCGCGGGCCTGCTCAACAAGAAACTGGCCGGCGCGATTTCTCTTTCGGGCCAGCCCGCCGTGGGAATCAGCGCGCCCGATGCGGCCTGCTTCCTGGCGGAGCCGATGCAGCTCGACGATTTCGGCGCCAGCCTGGGATTTGTCGGCTACCTCACCGAGGTCAATGTCGATTTCCTTCAATCATTGTGGCGCGCCGGAATCGTTCCGGTCGCTTCGTGTCTGGGTCTCGGCGCCGATGGCGAGATCTACAACATCAACGCCGATCACATGGCCGCCGCTGCCGCTGAGTTCATTCACGCCGACCGCTTGATTTATCTCACCGATGTGGCTGGCGTGCTCGACGGCGAAAAGGTGCTCAGGGCTGTCCGCGGCACCGACATCGAAGACCTCATCCGCACCAACAAGGTTTCTGGCGGCATGATCTTGAAACTCGAAGCCGCGAAGCGCGCCCTCGCGGCCGGCGTCGCGGAAGTGCGTATCGTCGGAGGAACTCATCCGCGCGCGCTGCTGTCGGCCGCGGGCGGTGCAGGTCGCGCCCCGGGAACCCGCGTCCTGCCGGTGGTTCGCGCCGCCGCGAAGTCCACGCATGGAGCCGCGCAGTAAGCATGGCGAAGAAAAACAAGTCGGCCTCCGCTCGCATTTCTCCCGCGAAAATTCGCGCCGATGAAGCGCGTTTCCTCATGAACACGTACCGGCGTCCGCCGGTTGTGTTCACGCACGGACGCGGTTGTCGCCTCTATGATTCGACGGGCCGGGCGTATCTCGATTTCCTCGGCGGGATTGCCGTAAACGCGCTGGGCCACGCGCATCCTCGCCTGGTTCGTGTGATTCGCCGGGAAGCGGCCCGCGCCGTCCACATTTCGAATCTCTTCCACAATCCTTATCAGGCGCCGCTCGCGCGAAAACTGGCCGCATGGTCCGGCCTCGACCGCGTCTTTTTCACGAACAGCGGGACCGAAGCGATTGAAGGCGCATTAAAGCTGGCTCGTGCCTATGCGCACAGCAAGACTGCGAACGGCGCCACGCCGAAGACTCGCATTCTCGCCCTCGAAAACTCGTTTCACGGGCGCACGTTCGGCGCCGTCTCGATTACCTATCCTGCGAAGTACCGCGAGCCGTTTGCCCCGCTCGTCCCGGGCGTCGAGTTCGTTCGCTTCAATGATGTTGCGGACCTTGAGTCTAAATTCGATGGTTCGGTCTGCGCCTTCGTCCTCGAAACCATCCAGGGCGAAGGGGGAATTTTCCCCGTCAGCGAAGCCTTCTGGCAGCGCGCGCGTTCCCTCGCCACGCAGCACGACGCGGCCCTGATCGCCGACGAAATTCAGTGCGGCCTCGGCCGCACAGGCCGGTACTTCGCGTACCAAAAATTCGACTCGCTGCCGGACATCGTAACTGTGGCAAAGCCGCTCGCTGGCGGTCTGCCGCTCGGCGCGGTCGTGGCAAACGAAAAATTCGCTTCCGCTTTCTCGCCGGGAATGCACGGCACCACGTTCGGCGGCGGTCCCTTGATCTGCGCCACCGCTCTCGAATTCCTGACCGTGATCGAGCAGGAAAAGCTCCTCGCCAATATTCGCGCGCGCAGCGCCGAGCTTCGCGCCGGACTCGAAAAGCTCGCCTCGCGCTTCGATTTCATTCGTGAAATTCGCGGCGAAGGCCTGCTTCTGGGCGTGGACCTCTCGATCGACGGTGCGCCGCTCGTCGAGGACGCGCTTCGCCACGGCCTGCTCATCAATTGCACGCACGAGCACATCCTGCGGCTGTTGCCGCCATTCATTATCCGCTCGAAGGACGTCGCCGAATTCCTCCAGAAATTGGAAGCGGTGCTCGCCGGCGCCTTCAAGCGCTCGCGTCTATCTGGAAAATCTGTCTCCCAGCAAACAAAAATGCACGAGCAGCCTGTCGCGCTGGCTGCCACGAGGTAAAACATGAACGCTGCTACAACGCTCACGCTCACAAACGATCTCCTCACCGGTATGGAATGGAGTTCCGCGCAGGTCCGCGAACTCTTTCATCTCGCCACGGAAGTGAAGGCCCACCCCGACCAACATCGCTCCGCGCTGGCGGGCCGCTCCTTCGCGCTGATCTTCGAAAAACCCTCGCTGCGCACGCGCGTGACCTTCGAGGTCGGGATCGCCAGCCTCGGCGGCACCTCGATCTTCCTCGATCACACCGCGAGCCACCTCGGCGACCGCGAGCCGATCGCCGACGTCGCGAAATGCCTCGAGCGCTGGGTGCACGGCATCGTCGCGCGCGTCTTCACGCAGGAATCGCTCGACCATCTGGCCGCGTACGCTCGTATCCCCGTGATCAACGCGCTGTCCGACCGCTTTCACCCGTGTCAGGCGCTCGCCGATTTCTTCACTCTCGAAGAGCGCTTCGGCAACTTGCGCGGACTCAAATTCGCTTACATCGGCGACGGCAACAACATGTGCCACTCACTGCTTTCGATCGCGGCCCGCGTGGGCGCGCACATGAGGATCGCTACCCCGGCAGGCTACGAACCGGATGCCGCAATCGTCGCCGATGCAAAACGCGCTGCCCGGGAAACTCGCGGTAAAATCGAAATCCTGCGCTCGCCCGAAGAAGCCGTTGCGGGTGCGCAGGCCGTCTATACGGATGTGTGGGCCAGCATGGGCCAGGAACAGGAAGCTGCGGCCCGCGAAGCCGCGTTCGCTGGATTTCAGGTGAACGAGGCGCTGCTTTCACGCGCCGCGTCCGACGTGGTTTTCATGCACTGTCTTCCCGCCCATCGCGGACTCGAAGTTACCGATGGCGTGATGGACTCCAAGCGATCGATTGTGTTCGACCAGGCGGAGAATCGCCTCCACGTTCAGAAGGCGATCCTGCTCACGCTGCTGAATTAGGAAGTTCCGAATTTAGGAGAAAGAATTGCCGAAGAGAGTCGTACTCGCCTATTCCGGAGGTCTCGATACCTCCATCATCATTCCCTGGCTGAAGGAAAACTACGGCGGCTGCGAAGTCATCGCCATGATCGGAGATCTCGGCCAGCAAGAGGATCTCGAAGCCGCCCGAAAGAAAGCGCTGGCCACCGGCGCGAGCGCCGCGTACGTCGAGGACCTGCGCGAGGAGTTCATCACCGGCTACATCTGGCCCACGCTTCGCGCCGGCGCGGTTTACGAGCACAAGTATCTGCTCGGCACTTCGTTCGCGCGCCCGCTGCTCGCGAAGCGCCAGGTGGAAATCGCAAGAAAAGTCGGCGCGGACGCTCTCGCGCACGGCTGCACCGGCAAGGGCAACGACCAGGTGCGTTTCGAGCTCGCCGCGAAAGCCCTCGCGCCTGAATTGAAAATCATCGCGCCGTGGCGCGAATGGAACATCGTTTCGCGGGAACAGGCCATCGACTACGCCCGCGCCCACAACGTTCCCGTCGAGCAGACCACCAAAAACATCTATAGCCGCGACCGCAACATCTGGCACTTGAGCCATGAAGGGGGCGTGCTCGAAGATCCCGCGAACGCCCCAGAAGAATCCATGTGGCAGTGGATCGTGTCGCCCGCGAAGGCGCCGGATCGTTCCACCACCGTCGAGATCGGCTTCGAATCCGGCACGCCTGTTTCAGTCAACGGCAGAGAACTCGCGCCGCTCGCGTTGATCGAGCAATTAAACGAAGTCGCGGCCGCCAACGGTGTGGGCCGCATGGAGCTGGTCGAGAACCGCCTCGTCGGAATCAAGTCGCGCGGCGCATATGAAACTCCCGGCGGCACGCTGCTCGTCACAGCGCATCGCGAACTCGAATCGCTCTCTCTCGATCGCGAAACCGCGCACTACCAGCAGATTCTTTCACTCCGCTACGCCGAAATGGTCTACTACGGAATGTGGTTCACGCCGCTGCGCGAATCACTCGACGCATTCTTCGCGAAGTCGCAGCAGCGCGTCACCGGCTCCGTGGCGCTCACGCTCTTCAAAGGCAATGTCAGCGTAGCGTCGCGCCGCTCGCCCTTCTCGCTCTATCGCACCAACCTCGCCAGCTTCACCATGACCGGCTACAACCCAAAGGACGCCGAAGGCTTCATCAATCTTTTCGCGCTTCCCATCACAGTCCCGCTCGAAACCGAAGTTCCCCAGGCCGCCGAGGTGAAATGAACGCCCCGGGTAACCAGAAAATGTGGGGCGGGCGTTTCGAGCGCGGCCCGGACGCTTCCTTTTACGAATTCGAACGCTCCTGGAGTTTCGATCGCCGCCTGCTCCCCCAGGAATTCGCGCTCGACCGCGCCTGGGCTCGCGCCATCACGGCTGCCGGAATCCTCACGGAGGAAGAAGGCCGGAAGATCGTGGCTGCGCTCGACGATCTCGAACTCCGCGCCAAATCGGACGCCGCATGGCTCGATAATTCCAAAGCCGAGGACGTTCACCATTTCGTCGAGAGCGCGCTCATCGAAAAGCTCGGCCCGCTTGGCGCCAAACTCCACACCGGCCGCAGCCGCAATGAAATGATCGCCACCGAGTTCCGCATGTATATAAAGGATGCGGCTCGCGATATGCGCCAGGCTCTGGCGGCTCTGGCGCGCGCAATCGCAGACCAAGCCGAGAAAAATCTGGGCATCCCTATGCCGGGCAGTACGCACATGCAGCACGCGCAACCGCTGCTGCTTTCGCACTGGCTTCACGCGCACGGCGAGGCGTTCCTACGCGACGCCGAACGCGTCTCCGCCGCCGCTGCCCGCGCGGACGCTTGCCCTCTCGGTTCCGGCGCGCTCGCGGGCTGCGCGTTTCCCATCGACCGCAAGACGCTCGCGCGCGATCTTGGCTTTTCGCGCCCCACCCCGAATAGCCTCGATGCCGTCAGCGATCGCGACTTCGCGCTCGAATATCTATTCTCTCTCGCCACGCTCGCCGTGCATCTCTCGCGCCTCGCGGAAGACGTCATTCTCTTCGCGTCGCCCGAATTCGGGTTTGTCGAGCTTCCCGACGAATACTCCACCGGCAGCAGCCTGATGCCCCAGAAAAAAAATCCCGACGCCTGGGAACTGATTCGCGGGAAGACCGGCCGAATCTATGGCGCGCTGCTCGCGCTTTTCACCACATTCAAGGGACTGCCGTCCAGCTATCAGCGCGATCTGCAGGAAGACAAGGAACCGCTCTTCGGCGCGCACGACCAGGCGCTCGCGATGACCCAGATCGCCGCCGCCGCTCTCGCCGCCACCAAATTCCGCGAAGCGCGTCTCCGCGAAGCGGCGCAGGATCCTGCTCTCGTCGCCACCGAAGTGGCCGATTATCTCGTCGCGTTCGGCGTTCCTTTCCGCGAAGCGCACGAAATCGTGGGCAAGGTTCTGCGCGCGGCCGAGCGGGAAGGCAAATCGATCCGCGAAATGCCGCTCGAACGCCTGAAGGAATTTTCGCCCGCGTTCGACCGGAATCTAAGCACCGCTCTCACGCTCGAGTCAGCCCTCGCGCGCCACGCCACGCAGGGAGGAACGGCTCCCGGCGCCGTTCGCGCCGCCCTGGAAGACTTCGAATCACGCCTCGTCAAGCTCGAGGAAAATCCATGACGACTCACTCCGCATGAGCGCGCCGCTCTCGAACGCGCAAGTTCCTCGCGGCTTCACCTTCGCCGCCACGCACTGTGGCCTGAAGAAATCGCGGCTCGATCTCGCGCTGATCATCAGCGAAGCTCCCGCCAATACCGCGGCCATTTTCACCACGAACCGCGTGCAAGCCGCTCCGGTTCGCGTCTGCAAGGCCCACTTGAAGGAATCGCGCGGAAAAGTTCGTGCCGTCATCGTCAATTCCGGCAACGCGAATTGCTGCACGGGCCCGGAGGGTCTCGCGGCGTCTCGTTCCACCGCCGTCAAAGTGGCTCGTGCGCTCGGTTGTCCGCCGCGCGAGATTCTCGTCTGCTCCACGGGAGTGATCGGCACGCCGTTGCGCGTCGAGAAAATCCTCAACGCCGTGCCCGCTCTCGCCCTCGCGCCCAACTCCGACGTCAGCGCCTTCGAGCAAGTCGCGCGCGCCATCATGACCACCGACACCGTCCCGAAATGGGCCGCAGCCAAATGCTCCATCGGCGGAAAGCCCGTCCGCATTCTCGGATGCGCGAAAGGCTCCGGCATGATTCATCCCAACATGGCCACCACGCTGTCCTTCATCGTCACCGACGCCGCAATTTCTCCCGCCGTGCTCTCGCGCGCTCTTCGCGCCGCAGCCGCGCCCACTTTGAACTCGATCACCGTCGACGGCGATACATCCACCAACGACACCTGCGCGGTGCTCGCGAACGGCAAATCCGGCGCGCCAAAGATCGCCACCGCAAGCCGCGACTACAAGAAATTCACCGCCGCGCTCCGAGAAGTCCTCAAGTCTCTCGCGCTCGCAATCGTCGAAGACGGCGAAGGCGCGCAACACGTGATCGAAATCGAAGTTCGCGGCGCCCCGTCCGACCGTGCCGCCGACCAAATCGCGCGCACCATCGCGCAGTCCTCGCTCGTGAAAACCGCCTTCGCCGGCGCCGACCCCAACTGGGGCCGCATTCTCGCCGCCGCCGGCCGCTCGGGCGTCGATTTCGATTTCGAGCGCGTGGATATCTGGCTCGCGGGAATCCCCGTTTGCCGCCGCGGCCGCGAACATCCTTTCGACGAGCGCGTCGCGCACCAAAAGATGCTCGCGAAAAACGTCCCCATCGTCGTCGACTTGCGCTCAGGCCGCGGCCGCGCCTGCATGTGGACCTGCGATTTCACGCAGGAATACGTCCACATCAACGCCAGCTACCGCACCTGATCCTGCGTCTTCCAATCCCAGGCTGCATATTGTTCGCGGAGTTTCATCTTCAGGAGTTTTCCCACGGATGTGTGTGGCAGCTCGCTCGCAAACACGAAAGCATCCGGCAGTTGCCACTTGGCGAATTTCTGCGATAAGAACGCGCGCAGCTCTTCCGGCTCCGCCGCGGCGCCTTCTTTCAGCACCACGACGGCTAGCGGCCGCTCCTGCCATTTCGGATGCGGCACTCCGATCACGGCAGCCTCGCGAACGGCCGCATGCCCCATCAGCGTGTTCTCCAGGTCCACGGAACTAATCCATTCGCCGCCCGACTTGATCAAATCCTTGCTGCGATCGACAATCTCGAGATACCCCTCGGCATCCATCGTCGCGATGTCGCCGGTCCTGAACCAGCCGTCCTTCGACCAGCGATGCTGCTGGTCCGGACAATTGAAATATTCCGACGCGATCCACGGCCCGCGAATTTCTACTTCGCCAGGCGTCCTCCCATCGTGAGGAGCTTCGCCCTCCGGACGCATGATTCGCATTTCGACAAATGGGACGGGCGTCCCCTGCATCGCGCGCCGTTCCAATTTCCGATCCGCGGGCCACGCCGCCATGTTTGCCTTGAGCGAACCAACCGTCGCCACCGGCGCCGTCTCCGTCATGCCCCATCCGTGAGTGATTCTCAGGTTCGAGCGGTCCAGGTCTCGGATCAGGGAAATGGGAGGAGCCATGCCCCCGCACAAAATCGTCACGGGGCTCGGAAACTTCCAGCGTCCCGGCTCCTTCTCGAGCGCCGCCTGCACGCCGAGCCAAACCGTCGGCACCGCGCACGCGTGCGTGACGCCCTCCGCCGTCATCGTGTCGAGTAATGCCCCGGCGTCGAGACAAGGCCCCGGAAAAACCAGCGCCGTTCCAATCATCACGCAAGCCCACGGCAGCCCCCAGGCATTCGCGTGAAACATGGGCGACACCGGAAAAACCACGGAGTGCGTGGAAAGATTCATCACGTCCGGCAGCGCGAGCGCAAAACTGTGCAGGACGAGCGCGCGGTGCGAATAGACCACTCCTTTCGATTGCCCCGTCGTCCCCGACGTGAAGCACATCGCCGCCGCATCGTTTTCGTCCGCTTCCGCCGGCGAAAAATCCTCCGAGCCCGACGCGAGCAAATCTTCGTAGTTCTGAAGTTCGGCGGCTCCGTTGACTTCCCCGGTCCACGCGCCGTTCCTCACGGCCTTGTCATCCCGAATCCCCGCGATTTCTGCGGGGTGAGGGATCTGCTTTTCGGGTTCGGCCCCAGCGCCGCAAGCGCCGAACGGAACCACGAAGACGCGCTCGAATTTCGCCTTGCCGCGAAACTTCTCGAAGATCGGCAGCAGCACATCGTCGACGATCAGGTACCGATCGCCCGCATGGTTCGCGATAAACGCGATTTCGTCCGGATGAAGCCGCAGGTTCAGCGTGTGCAGCACGCCGCCCGCCAGAGGCACGCCGAAGTACGCTTCCAGGTGCGCCGAGTGATTCCACATCAGCGTGGCCACGCGGTCGCCGTGCCGAAGCCCAATTCGCTGCAGCGCCGACGCCAGCCTCCTGGCGCGCCGGCAAAAACCTCCGTACGTGTAGCGCTGAACCGTGCGATCCGGCCGGCGCGAGGAAATCTCGCGATCGGCGAAGAGCTGCCCGGCGCGCTCGAAAACGTGATTCACCGTGAGCGGAAAGTTCATCATCGAGCCGCGCATCCTGACCCTCCGGCAAAAGTTGCGCGCATCCTACCATCAATCTCACTCGCGCCAGCTGCCGCACTTGACGGCAGGCTGTCGTTTCCGCGTAGGGGCACGGCATGCCGTGCCCGCCTGTTTCAGTAAACGATGTTTCCCTTTCGCCTCAGTGTCGTTCCGAGCGAGTTGTTGACTGCCGGGGCCACTTGCAGCAAGATGCTCCCTGACCTTGCTGGGGTGCTCGCTTCAGTCCGGAGCAGCCGGGCCTGTTTTGACTGCCCGTGGCCGTGGATCCTGTCTCTTCAGCGTAGCTTCACAGTTTGCGGAAAGATGTCGAGGGGTTTTGGAGGGCGGGGCTTCAGCCCCGCCGTAGAGCTTGTTTTGCGATTGGGCTTTAGCCCCTGAAGTACGGATTGTGACTTTTTCCCGCAAGCTGTTCGTTCGGTGGTTTAGCAGTTGGTGCTCTGTCCTGAGCAGGGCACGAGGAGTGGGACAGTGAAGAAACTCTATGTGGGTAATCTCTCGTTCAAGGCCACGGAAGAGCAATTGACCGCGCTGTTTTCGGAAGTGGGGTTGCAACCGGATTCGCTCACGCTGCTTCGCGATCGTTTCACGGGACAGCCGCGCGGGTTCGGTTTCGCGGAATTTCAAAATGATGCGGAAGCGGAAAAAGCAGTCACCTCGCTGAACGGCAAGGATTTTCTTGGCCGCGCGCTGGTCGTCAACGAAGCGCGTCCCCGTGAAGGTGGTGGGGGCGGCGGTGGCGGCCGCGGTCATGGTGGCGGCGGCCACGGCGGTGGTGGTGGCGGCGGACGTGGAGGCGGCGGTGGTGGTCGTGGCGGCGGTGGTGGCGACCGCGGCGGCTACGGCGGCCGCGACCGCTAACTCTGCATCAGTTTCTTTCCAATCGGCGGGGCTTCGTCCGACCATCGGGACGGCCCCGCCGCATTCTTTTCCTCTGGCGAGTGTTCACCTCGCCTTCTCCTGGGCGAATGTACCCCCTCTACCCTACGGTAGATTAGAACTGGTCGTGGGTGAGTGTTTTCAATCATTTGCGTCGATTTCTAATCCCGGTGAGAATCTGTGATTTGTGACTCGTGATTGGTGACTCGTGAAAAGATGGGAGTCGCGCAGGCGCGAGGAGGAAGCCTGACTGAGGAAGTGACGAGAGCCTCCTGAACTCAGGGTTTGCATCCCGAAGACTCGGGACAAACCCTGAAACCCGGCGTCGTCTCCAATTTTTTGTAACTGCCTCCATTCGGCTAATCGGTACAGCAAAAACACCCCCCTAGTTTTTGACTATTAGAACGGGTCGCGGGTGAATGTTTTCAGTCATTTGCGTTGATTTCTAATCGCGTTTTCGTTATTAGAATTCTTCTCCTGTATTCCATAGATTCGAATTCTCGCCCCCTTGTTCGGCCCGTGGTGTCGATTTGGCAGCTCATAAAAACGGGCCATGGTAGCACGGATTTCGTCCAATGGGTAGTTACAAAGTTACGGTAGTAGTTCTATAGCTCATAAGTCTAGGGGGCGGCTCACCGCCGATTTTCAAGAACCAGTACTAGGGAGAATGCGGTTCAAGGTTGAGGATTTACAGTTGAGAGTGAAACCCGGGAATCGCGCGGGCGCGAGGAAGGGGCCCGACTGAGGAGGCACCTCAGGCGCGTCGGCGTCAAGGTCGATCCCGAGGGGTCGGAAGACCCACGCTCCAGAAACCGGAGCGTGGGGCACCCCCACGGGTGGAGTTGTCGGTCTTGGTTCACTGGTCGAGCTGGAGCTTGCGGTCAGAGTGTTCGCCAAAAACAAGTTCAGGAAGGAAAGCCTGGGGCACCCGGCGTGTCTCGCGATTACTGAGGCGGAAGACGCGGCGACGGAATGCGAACCAATTGGGCCTGTGGTCCAATACGCATAGGATCCCACGAAGTTTCTGGCAGGAGCGCTTCTATGATTTCAACGTGTGGACCCGGAAGAAGAGGATCGAGAAGCTGAACTACATGCACATGAATCCGGTGAAACGCGGACTCGTGACGGATCCGAACCTCTGGGCATGGAGCAGCTACCGCTTTTACCAGTACGGCGAGCGGACCACTTGCACTCCGGATCGAGAACCGCAGTAGGAACTTTGAGACGAGAAATTCAAAGCGCCCGCCCCTGCAAAAACCGCAGGAACGGGGCACCCGCCAAGTCAAAAGACCGAGCCACCTGCCCGAAGTTGGAGAGCGAACCTCTGGCGCACCCGGCCAAGTCTACCCGGAGCAAGGAGCCGACAACCTCATCTAATCAGCCCTTTTATGAGGATTGCTTCTGATCCGGGATGAAGCACGCGATGTCGTCAAGCGCGTCCTGTGCCGTTCCGTGGGAGTCTGCATCCGAGAGAAGCTCTCGGATCGCTGGCAGCACTACCTCTAGGTGCAGCGTGTGATGGAGCCGCGCCAAGTGACCGATGGAGATCAGCGCTGCCGCCCGGACCTCCTTGTGGGGGTCTCTGAGGTATTTTAGGAACTTCTGCTCCGCCCATACCCAATCCTTTTCCCATAAGGCGATACGAATAAGAGTTTCCGAAACGGGGTCCGCGTCCTGAGAAGCAAGCCTAAGTTCGGCCTCATCTTTTGAGATTGGTAGCGGCTCTTCAAACCTGAGGTTCATTTGAGAATGTTCCCTCGGGCGTCCGTGAGTCCGGCATTCTTAAGGGCATTCTGCATCTCTGAGGTGAGTTCGTTCCAGGCTCGAACGTGCCCATGGAACTTGCCGGGACTGGTTTGATCCAGAACGACGATTTCGTTGTTCGCTTTGTCTACGCCGACTCGGCGAGGTGATGTCTCTTTGACTTGGGTCGAATTATCCAGCGCGGTCTGACCGTCTTCTGGTCCAGCGCTTTTCCCACCAGACTGTTCTGTCCCGTGATATGGTGCCGGCTCGAAAATAAGTCCAGCCACTTGAGCAGCGGCCGGGTGCCCCAGGTTTTCTGTTTTTGGTGTTAGTTACGCGCATCACCGTAAGCCTCACATCAACCAGTAACCGAGACCAACGAATCCAACCCGCGGGTGCCCCATCGTTCGCGGTTTTCGAACGGTGGGTCTTTCTTTATTCGACGATATCCATCGATAGTAGCACCGTCCCACTTTTTCATGTAGAAGCGATAGCTGCTCCACGGCCAGTCTTTTGGATTCCGTACCAAGCCGGTGTCGGTGTCAAGGCCGATTCCGAGGGACCGAAAGACCCACGGTTCGGATCCCGAAGCCTCGGGACCGCGAACCGTGGGGCACCCCGCGTGTGGAGTTGTCGGTCTCGGTTCACTGGGTGAGCTGGAGCTTGCGATCAGACGGTTCGCCAACGACAAATTCAAAACGGAAGCCTGGGGCACCCGGCAGCTACAAAATTATCTACAGTCGGAGTATTTCTTGTTTTACTGAACCGCACGAAGGCCAGTTCCTGCCGCACGGTACGGCCGGTAGATGCGCTTGGCAGTTTCCCCTTGTGCTCCGCAGAATTCCGTGGGAAGAAGAGTTGATCTTGGGGGTATCGAAGTACACCGTGTACGCGTGGAACGCAAAGTACGGAAGGATGACGGTGGGAGAGGCGAAGAGGCTGCGGCAACTGGAAGATGAGAACGGGCGGCTGAAAGAAAAAGGCCTGCCTGTGAACCACAAGAGGGTGTATTGGGTGTACCGGGAAGCGGGGTTGATGAACCGGCGGAAGAGAAGGAAGCCGACAACGTCATCTATCAGCCGTCGGAACCTATAGGCGTTACCGAGGTTCAGAAACTGCCTTTCCGGTCCAAGGGCTGTCGCCAAAAATCTTACAGAAGAGGAAAACAATTGCCCCACCTTCGCCCAGCCCGGAAAGGATGAGTAGCAGACCCTGAAGTCCTTCGCTCGCGGGAGGAAGCGCCCGCGTGATGAAATAAATTGCCAGCGTATGCGCGAGGAAAATCGGAAGAAGCCAGGCCCAGAAAACCACTTTGTGCCATGCCGGCCGAAGTGCAATCAATACGCTTGTGAACACTATCACGGTGTATACGAGCACGTCCTGCCATTTGGGAGCTACGTGAGCGACCTTTCCTGCAACGACAGCGGTAATCACAACACAACTAAAAACCAGCCACTCCCCTGTCGTTACATCTCCACGTCTCAATGTACTCATCTGATGTACTTTTCTCATTTATGATGTGCTCATAGGAGCCTCGAAGTGTTCGGTTGCACTCCATGACCATCGGTGGCCACATAATGCCGAAGGCGGCAAGCGCAACGGAGCACCTACTGCCCATTCTCAGCGTCGTCACCCATTGTGCTCGTCGAATTTCTCATTGCGGTTGCACTGGATATCCGGCGTTGCTCATGCACCCAGTGTACGTGTCCCCCGCGTCACGGGCGGCTTTATAAATCGAATACAGCAGGAGAGCGCGTCCAGCGAGCTTGCCAAAGATTTTCAGTGGCCCCCTGGCTTTGCCCAAGGCATCGGCCGCTTGGTCTACGCCTTCTTCGGCAGCTTCACCTGCAAACGAGCCAGGGCTAAAACCATTTAGGAGCGTGCCACCGAACGGAACCAGGGCTGCAAAAGTCGCGGCATTCGCACGACCATGACACGTGTCCTGTGCACCTTGGGACACATATCCTTTCGATTGGGGTCCAATCGTCGCCCTGGCACTCGTCTTCGGTGGAGGCAATGCAAAAGCAGCGTAACACGGCGGGTGGCCGACCCTTTCCGCGACATGATTCTTTATTCTTTCTTCTTTCGCCGAGTTGTACTTGACGCACAACAAAGCGGGATGATACCACTGCGATAGTTAACCGCGAAGTGATTTGCTTTGGTCTTTGCGGTTGAAGTTCAGGGTGCCGCACTCTTTGCGTTTTTCAGAAGCTGTGAAAAAACCTTCGGGATGAAAATCGAATCGGACCGATTGCGTGTTTTTGTTGGGATGCTGCGTTTGTTCTTCGAAAGCCTTCTGGTCGTTCACCTTTTCTACTGATCGCTTTCAGGTGGCCGCGGGTGCTGGTTGGAGTCTGTTGAGGCGGATCCAATGCTGCAGGTTGTAGGTGAGGCAGACCCACAGCATTTCCATTTGTACTTTCCGAAGGCCACGCACGTGAAACTGGCGCAGGCCCAGCTTGCTCTTGATCCACGCATGGCAAAATTCCACAACTCTTCCGCGCCGACGATAGTTCGCCCGCGCTTCTTCGGTTTCCATCTTCTGCCGGAAGGCTTGAACGGCGGCGTTCTCCTCCAAACGTAAAATCCCTCGGCCGCGGCTTTGGTTTCCCGGGCAACATTCCGGTTTGCGCATACAAGGCTGACAGTCGCTGATTTTGGCCTCGTACAGATAGGTGACGACCCCCCGCTTCTTGTTGTTGTGACGTCCTTGGGGCCGCAGCAGCTTGCCCTCGGGACACAGGTAGCGATTCGTCTCGGGCTGAAAAACGAAAGCACTCGGAGGCAGCCGGTGGGGAGCGGTCCTTCCCGTGGTCGCGTCTTCTCGAGGCATACTCCCAAGAAAATCTATCTTTCGTTCGGCCATCTCTTCGATGGCCGCTCGCGTGGTGTAACCCGCGTCGGCCACCATTTGTTCCGGCTTTCGGTGCAACCGTTCTTCGATGCGTTCCACTGCGGGAACCAACTGACCCGTGTCGTTGGCTTCCTGTGTTACCGTTACGCCCACGATCAACCCGTGTGCCGCATCCGCGGAAATCTGCGCGTTGTAGCCAAGCGCCAATCCGCCATCGGGCAACTTCATCCTTCGCGCTTCCGGCTCGGTGATGCTGATGCGCCCCTTTCCCGGCTTCTTTTCCCGCAACTTTTCCAGCTCTCCAAGGGCTTTTCCCAAGCGCTCCTGCCGTTCCCGCTGCGCTCTGGCGCGCGCTTGCTTCACTCTCGGGGTGCCTTCGTCGTTCCGCGGGTCGCCCATCTCCGCCACCCGCCGCCGCGCACGATCCCAATGTTCCCGAATGCTGCTCTCCCACTGATAACTTCGAGGGCTCGCCGTTGCGCGAATCTTCGTCCCATCCTGCATCACTTGGTCTAGCGTGATCAGCCCCTCCTTGCTGAGGGCTGCTAATACCTGTGTGAATAGTTCGTCCAACTCTTCTTGCTTCTCCACGCGGAAGTCCGCCAGCGTGTGGTAGTTCACTTCGTCCAGTCCCGTCAACCATTGGAAAGCCGGATCAAACTCGCACCGTCGCGCCAGTTCCCGGGCCGATCCAATCCCCTGGGTGTAGGCATACACCCACAAGCTGATCAGCAGTTGCGGATCGAACGCCGGACGACCGCCTTCTTCCGCACTGCTCTCGATGGCTTGATAAAAGGCACTCAAGTTTAGCCGCCCCACCAATGCCCAAATGGCTCTCGCCAGATGGTCCTCCTCGACGAGCCTCTCCACATCCACCGCTCGCCAACTCATCTGCTTTCGGTTCACCGGACGGATCAACGGCTGCTTGCTTGTCGCATTTTCTTCGCTCATGCGCCGAGCATACCCAGCTTCACTTTGTTTTCAAGCGCTGATTGAGATTATTTCGGAAGGTTTTTTCACAGCTTCACAAACCGCAAAGAGTGCGGCACCCCGAACTTCAACTGCTTTCGACCCAAGGCAACTACAAATTCAACTCCGGGGTGAAGGGTCGGCCACCCGCCTGGCGGTTCGCGGACGATGGAAGGCGTTGTCGATGGAGTGCGTAATCGGGCGGAGATAGGTACTTTTTCACTGATCGCCGCATAACTCCTTCAATTAAGTATTGCTTGCTGCAACCAAAGGAGATATACGAGATGACGTATTGTCCTTGCTTTCGCTTTTTCTTTGCCTTATGCTGAATGAGCATAAAATTCGAGATCCCATTCATGGGTTCATACACTTCTCGACTAAAGAAAGAGCAATTGTAGATGCTCCATATTTCCAGAGGCTGAGGGGGATTAAGCAACTAGCTCTAACTTGCTTGGTGTACCCAGGCGCTATGCACACTCGGTTTGAACATACACTGGGCGTTATGGAGATGGCGACGAGGGCGTTCGACCTTCTCGCTTCGGCACATCCAGCGCAACTTAAAAAGAACTTCAAACGGCTCAGCCTGGAGCTTCATGAAGCTCGCCAACTCCTAAGGCTAACAGCATTGTTTCATGATACTGGACACCTCCCATTTTCTCACGCCGCAGAAAATATCTTGCCTGAAAAAAAGAGCCATGAAGATGTGTCTGTGGCCATCGTGGAAGAGCACAGAAAGGAATTGGGACGATCGTTCTATAGCGGCGTAGCAGACGACGTTTGCTTGCTCATCCGAAAGAGCGCTATTGTTCCGCCTGAATTCCTCATCCTGAAGAAGCTAATCTCCAGCCAACTGGATGTGGACAGGGCGGACTACTTGCTGCGAGATTCTCTTCATTGTGGGGTGGAATACGGCAATTTTGATTATCTACGACTATTCGAAATGCTTCGCATTGTTGAGGGGAGTGAAGGTGGCCTCGAACTCGCCGTCGAGAGAGGAGGAGTGCACTCTCTCGAAGCCCTCCTTTTGGCGCGCTATTACATGTTCGCGCAGGTATATTTCCACAAGGTTCGCCGAATATATGATCTGTATCTGATGGAATACATGGGGTACTGGGCTCGTGGCAGATTCTCGAACAACCTCCTAGACGCAATAAAATATGATGACCAGGATGTTCACGCGGTCCTAAGGCGTGATTCGGAAAATGGAAAAGGACGGCGAAAAGTCTTAGCTTCCCGGATTCTTAATCGCAAACATCACCGGGTAGTGTTTGAAACCGGGGATTGTGCCGAGGCGGCGGATAAGAGAGATGTCGGCATCCTGAAAGAGAGACTAGAACAGCGCTTCAGTAATTCCGAGTTTGTTCTCGACACCGACGCGAAAGGCACGATCCATAAATTCCATGTTGCCGGGGATGAAGATCTCGGCGAGGAATTCAAGGTTCTGTCACGATATGGATCACGCCCTCTCACCAAGGAGTCTACCGTAATCGCAAGACTTCCCAGGAAATTCGCAGTTTATCGAGTTTATTCTGAGGGTAGCCAGCCGGAATTGAAGAGATATAGAGATTTTGCTAAAACAACGTGGCAGGAACTCAGCCAGGGGAGATGAATTAGTGGAAAAGATTAGCTTCTCAAATACGCCCGATCATGGAATGGTGGCTTCACTCATTGAAAAGTATAGCGGGATGGGGGACATGCCCCGTCTTGGCAGAACCACCCTTCAGAAATTGTGCTATTTGGCGAAAGCGAGAGGCGTCCCTTTCTCTTTGAATTTCGACATTCAGCACTATGGTCCTTTTTCGGTTCAGCTCCTTTCAATCACTGATGATTTGATCGCCGATGGTGTCATCTCCGACCTACGAGTTAACCCAGCCGAGTTTCAATACGCACCTGGGCCGACCTGTAAGACTCTACTCAAAAAGCAGAAGGCGCTTTTGAGTAGGCAAGAGCCTAGACTCAATGTCATCGTTAGGTTTTTCCAGGGGGTTCCTCAGCAAGAATTAGAGTTAGTTACCAGCATTCACTACATCTACTGCTCTCAGAAGCTATTTCGAAGTCCTAAGCAAAGAACAGTGATCAACACGGTGTTCGAAATAAAGAAGGGAAAGTTTTCGCGAAACATTATCAAGTCAAGATTCTTAGCTCTCGGCAAGGCAGGCCTACTACGATGGTCACCCAAGAGCACCGAATGAATCGTTTGGGTCGCTGTACATTTTGGCGGGAACTGCACTCGCGTGGAGGTCCCTCCCACGACCCTTACGCCGTGGTGTCGTTCAGGCGATTCGGCTTGAGCTTTTCCTCACCTCGTTAGAGCCTTCTTTAGGTCTTTGAGTAATTTCTCTGTGTCCTCGAGTCTTCGAATCACCTGCGGGTCGCCCTTCATATCAGCAAGAGTCGTCCAAGGGTAGCGGCGCAACGCTTCACTTAGCTGCTCAATGTCACCCAACAGTCCGTGCCCCTTTTTTGTCGGGCCCGGGCCCAACTTGTGGAGCGCAGACTCGATGGTGCCCCCCTGCGAAAGGAACTCTTCTCGCGCGACGGGGTCCTTCAAGACTCCACGCAGCTTTCTAATGTCCTTGGAATTGCTTATCTCATTGTCGTTGATCCGGCGAATTACAGTGTCGAGGACCGTCGGCGATAGAAGCTTTCGATTCAGGTTCTTGATCTCTCGAGCCCAGGTGATTGAAGCCCCTGGCTCCGCCAGGTTCTGGAGCTTTTCGGACAGATCATAAATCTCTACTAACTTGTCGAGCTCGCGCACTGTGATGCCGAGGATGTTCGCGGCACTCGCCCGCCCGACCATACTGACGAGATTGTAGGCGACCATCTCCTTCTCTTTCGCTTCCCACTCTTTTCTTTGCCTGTGTATATATATCCAGACGCGCAACCTCTCCTCTTCCGACAACGTGCGGTCCGTGATCTCGACGGGAAGCGATCGGTACTGCTCCTTCTTCTGCACCTCGACCAAGGTCTTGGAGTTCGTCCAGCGGCGGTCTCCATCGACAATGCGCCATTTGCCCTGATGTTCGGGGTGCGGCTCCACGAGCAGGGGCTCGAAAATGCCCTCATTAGCCTCGATTTGACGCTGCAGTTCGGGGTCATCCTTCGGACTTCGCCGCGGCTGATTGTTGTTCGGAAGCAGATCGTAGAGGTCAACACGGTCCCTGTAGGTCTTGATGATCGTGCGCCCCAGACGCCTCTCCTGCCAATGCTGTTGACTCAGTTCTATTGCCATGAAAACCCCTAGGCTAGCCCGCTCTCACGGGCTAGCCGAGATCGCTTGCACGGATGTCCCGTTCACGCTGCCGAGCTCTCTGCCCGCTCGTCACCCTCCACGATCGCGCTGATCTCCGTGTCGATTTCCCGCAGGACGTTGCTTTGCCGCGTGAGGAGGGAGCCGCGCTTCTTCCAAACGGAGTCGTGTGCCTTTTTCTCTTGGGCGTCAAGCTCGAGCACTTCGTCGGTCAATTGTGTAACCTGATCGAAGCGCTGTGCATACGCTCGGGAAGTAATAAACTTGTAGAGCCGGTCGGTCTTGTCGCCACGTTGTTTCATGCTGAGTCCGCGTACGTGCATAGCAATCATTGCTTGGCGCAAGATGTGCACAATGTGAGTCGCTCGGGCCGGATTGACAACGACGACGTCGGATACAATACAAAGCTCCTTCTTTCCGGTCGGAAACACCGTCGTGGCAAGGATCGCGTGCTCGGCCTGCGCTTCCAGTTGGTCTTCGCGGAGTTTTGTCACGTAAGTGGTCTTCCAATCCTGTCGGCTCTTCGAATCGTATACGATTCTTCCGCAGACTTCACCCTTGTGCACGATATCGTGCCGAATGTCCGCGCCAGGCTGCCCCTTCTTGATTCGCGAGATTGCATCGGCTGGGAAGGCCTCTTTGAGTTTCTCGTACAGGTTGACCTCGGCACCCTCCCCGATGTCGTTCGCCGTCTTCTGCTGGAGCTGACGGTCCATTTCCATGATCTTTTTCTGCCAAGCTTCCCGCTCGCGGGCGAACTCAGCTTGTGTATTCAAGAGGGCCTGGTCGCGGTCCGCCTGCAGGATTGCGCGCAGATCAGCCAACTCGTTTTGTTTCTCGAGTTGCATCCTTTCGAGGTCAGCGCGCGCCTGCTGAGTGGCCTCTTCCCCTGCCTCTTTGCGGACGGTTTCCTCACGTGCCTCAAGGTCCTTGACCCTCTGTAGAACTAAGTCACGCTCCGCTGCGATGGATGCTACCTCCTTCGCCGCTTCGTCACGCGCCTTTCGCTCCGCCTCCTGTTTCTCGATGTCTAGACGCCGACGCATTACCGTTTCAGCGTCAGCGAGGCGTTTCTTCTCTTCCACCCTAATTCTCGTTTCGACCTCTACAAACTTGTCCCGAGAGATAATGCTGTTGCACCAAGGGCACCGTTCCGTCGCAGCTTCCATTTCCAATTGCTCCTTTGTCTAGCCCCAGATATAAGGAGCCAGTGGGAGACTATTTAGTCCTTTTAGGACCTTATGTCAAGAAAATTCGCGCGCGCCTCGCATTAGTCTGGGGCGGCCTTTTCGCTTCCAGGTCAGACTTAGCTCCAAGGAGCGGTCCAAATCACGCCGAGGCTTCGCGGAGTTTCGCGCGGGTGGCGGGGACGGGCGGGGCCACCGTTACTTCGCCGGCGGCGTATCTCAGGCGCTCGATGGTGGTGGCGGTGAGGCCTTGCGTGACCAGGGCGGGGACGTCGAGGTGCGATTCGGCGGCGTCGAGGTCGGCGGGGCTGGCGAAGAGCGCGGGGCGGCGCGGCAAAAACACGGGGCAGCAATCGTGGAACGGCTCGGAGGAAATATCGTACGTGCCGATTTTGCGAGCGGTGGCGAGAATATCGAGTTTGTCCGTGCCGATCAGCGGACGAAAAACGGGCACGGTGGCGGCAGCGTCCACCGCGACCAGGTTGCGCAACGTCTGCGAGGCCACCTGACCGAGGCTGTCTCCAGTGACGAGCGCGAGCGCGCGTTCGCGTTTCGCGATCACTTGCGCGATGCGCAGCATCATCCGGCGGTAGAGCAGAATGCGAAAATCTTCCGGCGCGTAGCGGACGATCTCGCGCTGAATGGATTCGAAGGGAACGCGGTAGAGCTTCAGGTTGAACTGGTAGCGGACGAGCTGGCGCGCGAGGCCGGTGGCGACGTGCAGCGAGGATTCGCCGGGGCGCGCGCCCGTCCCATAGAAATGGACGAAGCTCAAATGCGCGCCGCGCTTCATCATGTGATACGCGGCGACGGCGGAATCGTAGCCGCCCGAAAGCAGGCACGTGAGCTTGCCCGCGGTGTTGACCGGGAGGCCGCCGGGACCTTCCATTTTGCGGGCGTAGACGAGCGCCGGGCCCGGCGTGATTTCGATGTGGCAGGTGAGCTCGGGCGCGGTGAGGTCCACGCGGACATCGCGGCCGGCGGCGCGAAGCTGGTCGAGCAGGTAGCGGCCGACGGCGGCTTCGATCTGCATCGTGCCGTGCGGGAACTTTTTGTCGCTGCGCTTGGCGCGCACGGCAAAGGTGGCGAATCGCAGCGGCTCGATTTCGGCCCAGGCGGCGCGGCAGATGGCGTCGAGGTCGCGCTCGACGGGATGCGCCACGGCGTAGTAGGCGACGCCGAGCACGCGCTGGACGCGACGGATGGCGGCTTCGAGCGAGGCGGCTTCGACTTCGACGGAGGCGTCTTCGACCGAGTGGAGGGGGCGCAGGCGGATGAGGAAGCGGTCGCCGGGCTGCTCGATGCGGTCGATGGGGATGCCGCCGAGCGACTGGCGCAGCGCCGTGAACAGCTTGCCGAGGAAGAAGCGGCGGTTGCCGCCCTTTAGCCAGAGTTCGTGATAGTGGACGACGATAACGGGGGCGCTCATAGAAATTTCGTGAAACTTATGCAGCCGGTTAACGTTTATAGAGTATAGCAGTCAGGCGCGGATTTCGATGCGCCATGGGGACGATTGTCAGCGCGCTTAACGCACCGATTATTGATGCGCCTGGCGCGCAATAACCATAAGGATACACGCTGCGACTTTCCACAGGGCGGGGGGTTAGAATTTGCAGCACTCCGATACCCGGAGGTCGGCGGGTGGGAGCGATGAATATTCGGCTACCGAAATCGCGGCTGATGCATCCAAGCAACTGACTGGGCAATTGACCGGGTGGGGAGGAGGCGTTATGTGGAACCGGCGAGACTGGGACGACTTCTTCGACATCGTGCGAAAGCGGTGGCATACGCACCGGCCGCCGCGTCCTGTGGAAATGGCGCGCCGCAACCGCCTTGTGCCCACCGAAGGCTATAGCCTGGCGGAACTTGACGACGCCGGCCTGAGCATCGAACAGGCCGAGGGCCTGGGCTTGCCGGTGGACGCTGGGCGCGTGGGCTCGTACGGTCCCAACGTCGCGTCCTTGCGCGATTACGTGCGCGCGACGCGGACGCCGCGCTTTTAGAGTTTCGCGGCGGCGAAAATTTTTGAGATTCCTTTCCCTGTTTTCCCCGTTGGAAGTGCCTGCCTTTTCGCAAAATTTCTAACGCAATCGTCCGCGCCCGGCAATGAGCGCGAAGGCGCCTGCCAGCAGCGCGCCACTAATGACGATCGCTTCCCACGCGAGTCCCGCCGCGACGGTGAGCGTCGGGGGCGCGCCGAATGGGACGAGCAGCGCCGCGAGCGCCGCTTCGCGGACGCCGATTCCTCCCTGGGTGATCGGAATCGCGGCGGAGAGTTTCGCGAGCGGCCACGCAAACAGCCAGACGCGAAACGGCACGTGCAAGCCGCAGGCATCCGCGAGCTGGATGCTCAAGGTGATGAACGAAAGTTGAGCGACCACGCTGATGGAGAGCGCGGCGAGCATGGCGCGCGGCCTTTGAGCCATCGAGCGGGCTGCGCGACGCAGGCTCGCGGCACGGCGCCGCATCCTAAACGAGAGGCGGCCGATTGGCGTTACTGCGACGATCACGGCCACGATGGCGGCGCCAAGGATCGCGGCTGCGCCAAGCCACAGAAATGCGCGGCGGCTTTGCGACTGCAGAGCGCCGGGGACGAGCAGCGCTCCGGCGATTGCCAGCAGAGCCAGTCCTGCGAAGTCGATGATGCGGTCGATGAAGCTGCCGAATAGCGCGCCCGCCTTCGTTTTGCCGTAGCGCATGGCGAGAGCGGCGCGCACCAAGTCGCCGCCGATGAGCGAAGGCAGAAAGAGCGAGCCGAAGAGTCCCGCGAAATAGCAACGCGCGGCGTGGAGATAGCTGAGGCCCGCGCCCGCGGTGTTCACCATCAGCCGCCATTTACCTACGCCGAGGCAGTGCGTGGCGAGATACCCCGCCAGAACGAGCAGCCAGAGGCGCGCTGGAAGTTTTACGAGCGCCTGCAGGACTTGCCGGCCGGGAAGAAATCGAAACAGGAGAAATAGGACGAGCGCGCTGCCTCCGTAGTGGAGCAGCGCTTGAAGGGCGGTGCGCGACCAGTTCTTTTGTGGGGGACGCGGGTCGGTCGGGCGGGGC
This sequence comes from uncultured Acidobacteriota bacterium, assembly GCA_963737205.1. Lineage (GTDB taxonomy): Bacteria > Acidobacteriota > Terriglobia > Acidiferrales > UBA7541 > Palsa-295. The sequence goes on from CAVTRV010000002.1 coordinate 2,229,461, forward strand.
ACGTCGGCTCATTATGCTGTGCGGCAGAGCGACGCGACAAGCGCTTCGTTGCCTCTGTGATGCGCGCAGCCCGAGGGAATCTGTTGCGAATTAACGTTGCAGTCGCGCGGATTCCGCTTTAAGTTATGCGATTACTTTTCAGCCAAGGAAACGACTGTGAAGAAGATACGGGTGGTGCAGTTTGGAGTGGGACCGATCGGGGCGTCGATTGCGCGGTTGATGCGGCAGAAGGCGTCGCTCGAAATCGTGGGCGCGATCGACAGGGATCCGGCGAAGCTGGGCCGCGATCTGGGGGAAGTTGTGGGAGCCGCGGATGCGCCGTGGGGCGTTTCCGTTACTGCGGACGCGCGCGGCATGCTGGAGAGGCCGGTGGACGTGGTGGTGCACTCGACTTCGTCGTATCTGGCCAGCGTGATGGATCAGCTTCTGGAGTGTCTCGCTGCGGGATGCTGCGTGGTTTCGACGTGCGAGGAACTGGCGTACCCGTTTCGCAAGCATCCCAACCTTGCGGCGAAACTGGATGCGGCGGCCAAAGACGAAGGCGTGGCACTCGTGGGAACGGGCGTGAATCCGGGATTCGTGCTCGACAAGCTGGTGCTGACGTTGAGCGCTGTTTCGCAGCGTGTGGACTCCGTGCGGGCCGTGCGCGTGGTGGATGCTTCGAGGCGGCGACTGCCGTTGCAAAAGAAAATCGGGGCGGGGATGACGCCGGAGGAATTCCGCGCGCAGGTGGATGCGGGCGTGATCAAGCATCATGGCTTGCCTGAGTCCGTGGCGATGGTGGCGGATGGGCTGGGGTTCGCGATCGACGACATTTCGGAAACGATTGAGCCAGTGATCGCGCAGGAAAGCGTGAAAACCGAGTTTCTGGAGGTTGCGCCGGGGCAGGTGGCGGGGGTGCATCAAGTGGCTCGGGGCATAGGCGGCGGCGAGAAGAAAATCTTTCTCGAGCTGCGGATGTATGTGGGTGCGAAGGAGCCGGCAGATACGATCGAGTTGAAGGGTGAGCCGAAGTTGTCGCTGGTGATTCCCGGCGGGACGCACGGAGACGTGGCGACGGCGGCAGTGGTGGTCAACGCGATTCCGGCGATTGTGGCGGCGCCGGCAGGATTGCGAACTTCGCGGGATTTGCCGCTTGCGTTCTTTCCTCCCGGGATTCTATCGAGAGCAACTGCGAGGTAGGAAAAAACCAAATCTTACCGCACCCTTCGTCCCGCTGTCTCGGGACTCAGGGCAGGCAGACGCAGAGTCCGCAGAGAAAACCGAAAGAACAAACCGCAAGAGAAAAACAAAGGCTTACCACAGAGTTCACAGAGAACTTCTGAGGGCACGGAGACCGGTGCGCTCGAGACGGAGAAAACCGAGTTGCTACGATTGCGGGTGCCAGAAGCGGGCTACGGCGGCGTAGTCTACGTCCTCCTTAGTGGCGTCTTTGACGGCGGTGTAGGCTGCGAAAGCGGCTGTGCCTGCGGGAAGCGCGACACCTTGGTTGCGGGCGAGTTCCAGCGCGAGGCGCATGTCCTTGTGCATCAAGCGCAAGGGAAAGCTCGGCGGATAATCATTCTTCAGGATTAGCGGCGCCTTCACATCGAGGACGGCCGCGCGCGCCATGCTCGACTGCATCACTTCGACGAGGCGCTCTCCCGGAACGCCTGCCTTGGTGACGAGCGCGAGCGCTTCGGCCAACGCTTCCACTTCGAGCGCGAGGATCATGTTCATCGCAAGCTTCACCGTTTGGCCGGCGCCGTTCGGTCCCAGAAGAAAGAATCGCTTGCCGACGGCTTCGAGGACTGGTTTGGCGCGTTCGAGGACCTCGGCCCTGCCGCCGATCATGAAAACGAGTTCACCTTTTTCCGCGCCCCAGGTGCCGCCCGTGACCGGCGCGTCGAGGCAATCGACGCCACGTTCGGCACAAGCCGCAGCTTCGCGCCGGGCGAGGTCCGGCGAAACCGTGCTTGAATCGATGTAAAGACTGCCGCGCCGCAGGCCTTCGAGCGCGCCGTTCTGGCCCCAAAGAATCTCCTCAACGGCCGGGGGATCGCTAACGATGGTTATGAGCACGTCGGCTTGCGCGGCCGTCTCGCGAGGATTCGCAGCGAACTTCGCTCCTTCGCGAACCAGATCGTCGGCTCGTTCTCTCGTGCGATTCCAAACGACAAGTGGAAATCCGGCCTTGAGCAGGTTCCGGCCCATCGGTTTGCCCATGAGTCCGAGTCCAATCAGTCCGACTGTCGGTTTCATTCGCACCTCCAAGAAGGGAGGTCAAATATAACCGCGTGGAGGTGTAAGGCACAACGCGCGGACCTGACTTTCCGGTGAAGGCCGCCGAAACAAGCCCGCCAAAATGCAATGCGGCGGGCAGGCTTCGGCGAAGAGAAAGCGGTAGCCCTTCGACTTCGCTCAGGACAGGCAAGCTACCGCACTCCCAAAGCGGCCTGCGGCCGCGAAATCCTCGAAGGGTGTGGGATTTGCTAAGGCTGCTTGTTGAGGGAGGGCGCCAGGGTCGAGGAGTTGTCTGGCTGAGGTTGGCATTCCGAAAGGCGGATCAAGTAGTCGTGGGGGATTTCCACACGAATCGTTTTTTCCTTCCCGTTACGAGTAAAGCGCTCCTCAAGAAAGACGGACCGTTCGGTCTCGGCAACGAGGGTACCGTGCGAGGAAAGATAGATATCTCCGGCGCGATAATGCGCTTCCACACGTTTCCCAAAGAGGGCGGGATAGCGGGCCATGGCAAGTTCAGCTTGCCGCGAGGGAAAAGGGCGGTCAATGGTACGAGGGTTTCAAATATGGCTGTAAGTATAAGAATTCATTGGCTTTCACTGCAAATTAACGCGACCTAATGTGAGGGATGGTGTTGGTGCGCGGGCGCCATCTGAGCAACGACAGGAGTGGGTTCGAGCGACCTAAGTTGCAGGTCGGCTACGAAAGCGAGGACGAGAGGCGCGGCAACGCTGTAGGCGAGAAAGGCGAACAAAACCGGCAGCACCCAGCCGAGGGCGCCGGGATGCCCGGAGTAGTACACGGTGGTGATTCGCCAGACGATCGCACCGACGATCAAGGCCGCGAACGCCGAGATGTTACGGCTCAGCGCCGAGACTTGTAGCGGACTGTTGCAGGATGGGCACACGAGGTCATTCGTGTATACGACGACCTTCGTTGCAGGAACAGTGGCGAAGCAATTCGGGCATTTGCGGGCCATCGAGCCTCCGAATGAAGGTGCACGATACCGGGCACCCTGCCGCTAGACAAGCGAAAATTCGACACGATGGCGCATGGGATCGATGCGTTCGGCGCGAACCCGGACGCGATCGCCGAGCTTGAAGATCACCCGCTGCGCGCTGCTGCCGCGCGAACCGCGATGAGGCTCGGTGACGATGGTGTGGTCGTGTTCGCGATAGACGCAGCGCTGGCCGGTGGTTTCCTCGAGCCGGTCGATGCTGACGAGACCTTCGACGAAGATTTCGATCAGCTCGACGAAGAAGCCGAACTTCTGCACCGAAATAATCAACGCGTCATATTCTTCGCCGAGATGGCTTTCCATGAACTGCGCGGTCTTCCAATCCATCAACTCGCGCTCAGCGGAGTCGGCGCGGCGCTCAGATTCCGAGCTTTCGGAAGCGATTTCCTCGAGCTCGACGCGGCGATAGGGACCGAGCGTCGCCACGGGCCGGTCCTTTCCGGAAACGGCGGGGCTCGATGAGAAAGCATGGGGCGGTTCGGCGGAAGGATTCTCGAGCGCCCATTTCAGCACGCGATGCACGATCAGATCCGGATAACGGCGAATCGGCGATGTGAAGTGCGTGTATTCCTTCGCCGCGAGCGCGAAATGGCCGAGCGGGTCGGCAGCGTAGCGCGCCTGCTTGAGCGAGCGCAGCATCAGGTAAGAAAGGATGCGCTCCTCGGGCTTTCCCGCGATCTTTTCGGTGAGGCGCTGATAGTGCTGCGGACGAATATCGATTTTCTCCATGGGGGGAAGCGTCACGGTCATGGGCCGCGTGCGTCCGCGAGACACGCGACCCGTGCGAGAATCGCGCGCGGCTGCTTGCGTTTGTCCGTGGCGCACCGCGACGCGACGTTCCGCGATGTCGTCGACGCCGAGTGTGTAACCGAAGGCGTGAGCCAGTTCTTCGAACTCGAGAACCTTCTTGGGATCGGGCTTTTCGTGAACGCGATGCAGCGAGGCGATGCCGCGGCGCTCCAGATACTGGGCGACCGCCTCGTTCGCGGCGAGCATGAATTCTTCGATGATGCGGTGGGCGATATTGCGCACGCTGCGCCCAATGCTGAGCATGCGCCCGTCGGCGTCAAATTCAATCACCGGCTCAGGCAAATCGAAGTCGATGGAGCCGCGCGCGTTGCGCCGGCGGTTCAGCAGAAGGGCCAGCTCTTTCATACGCTGAAACTCGTCGACGAGAGGCGCGTAACGGCTGCGCATTTCCGGGTCGCCCTCGAGCACCTTGTGGACGTTGGTGTACGTCATTCGCTCGGCGGAGCGAATCACGCCCGGCGTAAATTCGGCGTGAACCATGTTCCCGGAGGCGTCCATTTCCATGAGGACGCTCATCACGAGCCGATCGACTTGGGGGTTCAGCGAACAGATGCCGTTTGACAATTCCTCGGGCAGCATCGGAACGGCGCGACTCGGAAAATAGACCGACGTGCCGCGCACGCGCGCTTCGCGGTCGAGCGGCGAACTTCGGCGGACGTAGTGCGCGACGTCCGCTATGTGCACCTGAAGCTCGTAGCCTCCGTTTGCGAGCTGCGCGACGTGGACCGCGTCGTCGAAATCGCGCGCCGTTTCGCCATCAATTGTGACGATCGGAAGATCTCGGAAATCGCGCCGGCCGAGCAAATCCGCCTGACCCACTCGTTGCGGGGCCGAGCGCGCTTCCGCCAGGACTTCTTCGGGGAAGACGTGCGGCAGGTGGTGCTTGCGAATAATGATTTCGGTGTCGACGCCGATATCGCCGGGTCTGCCGAGGATTTCGAGGACGCGTCCCGCGGGTGCGAGACCACCTTTCGGAAAGCGCGTGATTTCGGCATCCACGACGGCGCCGTCGAGCTCCGGAATACGCAAACGGCGGATCGCGACTGGCTCGCCTGTGCCTGGAGTGCCGAGCTTCCGCCGCAACTCGGGCGTGAGCTCCTCACCGGGAGGAATCAGGATTTCATGATGGATGCGCGTGTCGTATGGCAGGACGTGGTTGCCGTGCGGACCGTAGCGGAACAGGCCCACGATCGTGGGGTTCTCGCGCTCAACAACCTGGACGACGCGGCCTTCCGCGCGCCCGTCGGGGCGGCGGTGCTCGACGCGGGCGAGCACGCGGTCGCCGTTCATGGCGTCGGCCAAATTGTCGCGGCCGATGAACAGATCGCCTTCCACCCTCGGTATCGGAGAATCGGGAATTAGGAAAGCATAACCGTCGCGATGCGCGACGAGCCGGCCCGCGACGAGATTCGGATCGTGCGCGCGTTTTGGAGGTTGATGTACGGCTGGAGCGGGGCGCGACGCCGCGCTGTCGCGCGCGTGAGCCGGACTCTTGGCGTGACGCGTTCCCGCAAGCCGGTAGCGTCCGCCGTTTTGTTCGATTTCGCCGTCGCGCGCCAGTTGGTGAATGACCCTTGGGAGAAAACGCCTGCCGACATGCTTTAGTCCCATACCATGCGCGATTTCGCGAATGCTGGCGGGCTTTGAAAGTTTCGCGAGGTGAGCCGTTACCTGGCCAGAGGTCACCGCAGCTTCCGGACGGTCGTCGTTATGCGCGTGTTTCGGCTTGCGCTTCATTCGATGGGCTGATGTTCTAGCACAGGCTAGCGGACTTTGGGCTGGGAGGCAAAAGATGCTTTCTAAGCCAAGCGGACGCCGCTAGCCGGGCTGGGGCTAGGGTTCCGAGGGGTTGGCGGTCGGGATGTCCAACAGGATGGGCTTGCCGTTGGGCTGCATCTCGAGCGCCGGTGCATATTCGCCGAGCAGTTCTCGCCGCCACCAAAGTCCCTGTTCGCGCTTGGTCTTCAAATCCGTGAACCAATATTGATAAATCACGGAGCGAACTTCCTTGGGCGGCGAAGACGGAAATGGATTGCGCGCGAAAAGCTCGAGGACGTCGGGAGAATTCCGCAGGAGCCGCTCTTCGGTCCACAGGACGAATCTGCTCTGCTGCCACGAACCCAGCGACGCGAACCACAAATTCCACTCGAAGCGCGGCTGGTAGGGCGCGTAGATTCCGGGCGCTTTGGCCGGATCCTGCGGCTTGTAGCGGAAGGGATACGGAGTCCACGTTTTGCCGTCGGCGGAACCCTGGAATTCGATTTCGAAGCGCTGGTGCGTCATGCTTTCAAACAAGCCGTAGACATTCGCGATGCGAAACGGCTCAAGCCATTCCACCGGAGATTGCGGCAACGGAAAGCTGGGGAGGACCTTCCACACAAGCTGCGCGGTGGCAACGTAAAAGATGGTGCCCAGGCAGACTGCGGATATCGTCATCCCGATCGGCGCGGCAAATTTCCGCCAATTCGCCCGCCAATTGTCGGGCCAACTCTCGGGCCGACTCTGCGGGGATGCGGATACCGCCGAAGGCGGAGGCACCTTTGCCTTTCCTTGCACTCCTTGCACAAACCTTCGAATGCTTTCGGGAAGCGCCCATTCCAGGAATCGATCATCGAGCAGCAGGAAACCTAAAAACAGTACGAGGTAATTCAGGAACGCATAGTTGGCGGTAAGGATGATGCTGATTTCGAACGGCGTAACAATGCAGAAGCAAGCGATTCGGAATCGGCGCGGGAGGAAAAGCATCCAGACAAGAAAAATCTCAATCACCAACGTGAGAATCACCGTTGAGGCGTGGAACCAATGCGGAAAGTGCTGCACGTAGTAGCCGAGCCACGTGGGAAGGGGACCGTTCTGATAATAGTCATCCATCGCCGTCAGGTTGCGCCAGGCCTGGTCGTGGCCCAGCCATTTCCCAGCGCCCGATTCGAAATAGATGCGGAACCATTCCCAGCGGAGAAGGAACAGGCTGAGCCGCGAAGGGCCGTGTTCGGGAGCGAGGCCGGGCCAAAGTCCGGGAGGCGCGAAAAACAGGGAGATGAAACCGGCCTCGAGGAGCATGCCGTCCGATTGGTAGCTTGAGAAATCCTGCGCTGCCGCGATGAACGAAAGGAAGCAGATGAAGCAAATCGCGAGCGATGCTCGCGGCCAGAGATTCATCACGACAAGAATCGAGGCGATCAGGCCCACCCAGCAGAGGAGCATCAGCGCGTGGTCGCTTGAGCCAAGCCACAAGAGGGTGGGCGCAAACCAAAATTTGGGACCGGGAAGCCTCGGAGCCGCTGCGACGGCTTGCAGGTAGTCGACTGCGGGAAGAATTCCTTCGGGGCCGATCAATCCTTTGAGTTGGAAGAGCAGCGAATAGAACGCGGAGAAATAAATCAGGCCGAGTGCGCGGAGAAAAATCCAGCGCGGCCAAAGGTGTCCCGGATGGCGGTCGTCGGAACGTTCCGGACCGAGGAGCCAATTCGCGGCCGCGACGAGCTTTTCCATTGTCCGGGATTATACAGAGCGGGAGCCGGGCGGTTCCGCAAGAAGCTTAAAGATTCTCGCCTTGGGCCTTGGGGCCGGCAGCGAGGGCTGCCTTCAAAAACCGGGGAGCCGCGGGAACGGAAGCGAGGCCGTCGGTTCCTTCGGCGAGAGTCACCAGGAACTCTTGTACATTGAAACGAAAACCGTTCTTCGAGTGAAGGAGTTTGCGCGCGTCGTGCGCCCGGACGTATTCGCCCGTGGGCATGAGGAACCGGGTCTTCTGCGTATCTCCCAGGTACGGAACGACCACTTCCGCCAGAATCTGGTCGCGCAGGACCGGATCTTTCACGTGGAACATTACCTCAACGCGCTCGTAGATGTTGCGGTGCATCCAGTCGGCGCTGCCGAGATAAACCTCGGTATTGCCTCCGTTGCCGAAAACGAAAATACGGCTGTGCTCGAGGAAGCGTCCAATGACGCTGCGGACGCGGATGCGGCTGCTGAGCCCGCGAACGCCGGGAATGAGGGCGCATTGTCCGCGGACGATTAATTCAATCTGCACGCCCGCCTGGGAGGCATCGTAAAGCGCGGGAATGATTTTTTCGTCGAGGAGCGAATTCATTTTCCCGACGATGAACGCGGGGCGTCCCGCGCGAGCGTGAGCGGCCTCGCGCTCGATCAGAGTGGAGCAATTCTTGCCGAGGTTTAGCGGGGCCACGAAAAGTGGCGCGTACTGCGGCCGTTCCGAATAGGCGGTGAGATAGTTGAAAACGTGGTGCACGGACGCAGTGATGCGCGGATCGCACGTGAGCAAGCTGAGATCGGTGTAGAAGCGCGCCGTGGAAGGATTGTAATTGCCGGTGCCGAGGTGAGCATAACGGCGAATCTGGCCATTGGGGTCGCGGCGCGCAACCAGGGCGAGCTTGCAATGCGTTTTCAAGCCGACGACGCCGTGAAACACTTGCACGCCGGCTTCCTGCAGATTGCGCGCCCAGCGGATGTTTGACACTTCGTCGAAACGCGCCTTCAGCTCGACGACCACGGCGACTTCCTTTTTGGCGGCAGCTTCGATGAGGGCGCGAACGATGGGCGAATTCTCGCTGGTGCGGTACAGGGTCTGCTTGATGGAAAGGACGTCGGGGTCCTGCGCCGCACTTTCGATGAAGCGCACAACCGCCGAATAGGAATCATACGGATGATGCAGGAGCACGCTTCGCTGGCGGATCAAGGCGAAGATCGACGCGGCGCCGGGCTTCAGGGCGAGTTCGCGCGGGGTAAAGCTGCGAAATTTCAGATCGGGGCGCGGAGTCTGGTCATACAGGTGAAGCACGCGGGGCAAATTGATGGGGCCATTCTGGCGAAAGACCTGCCAGGGCGCGAGCTGAAAATTCGCTTCCAGGCGGTCGACGATTCCCGGATCGGCACCCGCCTCGATTTCCAGGCGCACGGCCGAGCCCTTCCTGCGGCGATGCACTTGGGCGTCGACGGTTTCCAGGATGCTGCGCGATTCCTCTTCTTCCAAATACAGGTTGCTGTTGCGCGTGACGCGGAAGGCCGCGGCAGAAAGAATTTCGTATCCGTGGTAGAGCCGGTCTGCGAACGCGCGCACGACATCGTGAAGAAAAACATATTCTGTGGCGCTCTTCGGCGAAGGGAGCAACACGAGCCGCGGCAACGCCCGCGGCACCGTGACGACACCGAGGTAAGTATGCGAGCCGCGACGCTTCTTCTTGAGCAGAAACGCGAGGCACAGCGCCTTGTTGAGCACGTGGGGAAACGGATGCGCCGGGTCGACGGTCACCGGGGTCAGGAGCGGCTCGACCGTCTTTGTGTAGAAATTCTCGATGTGCTCGCGAGCCTCGGGCCGCAGCTCCTTGAGGCCGAGGACGCGGATCGACTCTAAGGCGAGGGCCGGAACCAGTTCGTCGCGCCAGCACGAATATTGCTGGTCGACGAACCGGTGAATCCGGGCGATCAGCTCGGTGAGCACTTCTTCGGGAACGCGGCCGTCGGGGCCGGGCTCATGGTTGCCGTGCTCGACCTGCTGCAACATGCCCGCGACGCGAACCTCGACGAATTCATCCAGGTTGCTGGCCGTAATCGCAAGAAACTTCACGCGTTCCAGTAGAGGATTGGCTGGGTCCCGGGCTTCCTCGAGAACACGCTCGTTGAACTGCAACCACGAGAAATGACGGTTGAAGAAAAACCGGGGTCCTGAGGACAGTTTGGGGGCCATAACGGTGTTCGAGCCTCGGAAGCCTACATGCCAAGTGTTACGGGAATGTTACTGCTCGCGGTAGTCGCGATATTCGGGCGGAACGTCGTCCTCAGGGACTTCCTTTGTCTTGACTTCGCCTTGGTCGGCGTCGGGAGCATTCTCAACGCCGCTTATCGCCTCGGCTTCGAACGCCTGACCCTCTTCGAGGAGCTCTTCGACGCTTTCCGAGTCGACATCCTCGACACTCGAGATTCCCTGAACATCGCCGGACTGGCCGGCCTTGTCTGCAAGGCTCTCCGAGTCAGCGTTGCCCACGCCACTGTTTTTCAAGTCGACGCCCTGATGAATGCGGGCGCGGGGACCGGGATTTACAGTTCGAGCGCTCGCCGGCTTCTTGCGCCGAATCGGTTTCTTGCGGGCCCGAGCCGTCGGCTTTGATTTCGCCTTGGCGGACTTCTTCTTTGAGCTCGGCTTTTTCTTTTTGGTGGGCTTCTTCTTGGCCATGAAAAAAGTCTACCACCTCGAAGCGATGTCAACAACACAAGCCGTCTTGCGCTAGCCGCCGCAGAATCCCGAGAATTCCAGCGTCTCTTGCAACCGGCGAGCATCCGATTTGGACGGAGCCAAAATGCGCAGGTATAGTGGTGTGAGTCTTCGGAATGACTCAAAGGCAGTCCCCGGTCACTACGTATGGCCGAAAACAGAACTGAACCGACCAAACCCGCGAAAGGGAAGCAGCCTTGGAAGCTTCTTCCCGACGTGCTGGCGCTGCTCAAGCCGCGCCGCGGAATTATCGCTTTAGGGTTTGTGTTGATGATCGTGAACCGCGTGGCGGGACTGGTTTTACCGGCATCCACCAAATATCTGATCGACAACGTCTTCATCAAGGGGGAGCACCACCTTCTCTTGTGGATCGTGTTCGCGGTGTTGGGAGCCACTCTGATCCAAGGGGTAACTTCGTACGAGCTGACGCAGGTCATGTCGAAATCGGCGCAGCGAATGATCACGGAGCTGCGGCTGAAGGTGCAGGCGCACGTCGGGCGCTTGCCAGTGGCCTATTACGACGCCAACAAGACCGGCGTGCTCGTCTCGCGAATCATGAGCGACGTGGAAGGCGTGCGGAATCTTCTGGGCACGGGGCTGATCGACTTCGTGGGCGGCATCATGACTGGTTCATTCGCGCTGATCTACCTTTTCCGGACGAGCGTTACGATGACGTCGGCGGCCGCCGCGGGACTGATTGTTTTTGGCATCGCACTCAGCCGCGCGTTCAAGGTGATTCGGCCGATTTACCGCGCGAGACCGAAGATCAACGCAGAGGTGACCGGGCGGCTCACAGAATCGCTGGGAGGCGTTCGCGTGGTGAAGGGATACCACGCGGAAGAACGCGAGGAGAAAGTCTTCTTCGGCGGCGTGCAGCGCTTGCTGGACAACGTGCTGAAAACGCTGACGGCAACATCGCTGATGAGCCTTTCCGCCACGGTGCTGATGGGCCTGATCAGCGCGGGAGTCATGTGGATGGGCGCCAATCAAATCTTTGCGCACAAGATGACGCCGGGCGGCTTCGTTACTTACGCACTGTTCCTCGGCATGCTGATCGCTCCGGTGGCTCAAATCACGTCGATTGGCCCGCAGATCACGGAGGCGCTGGCAGGGCTCGAGAGGACGCGCGAAGTCCTTTCCGAGACGCCAGAGGATCGAGACCCTGCGCGAACGGTACGACTCGAGCGCGTGGAGGGCCGCGTGGCTTTCGAGAATGTGGGTTTCGCGTACGACGCGAACAAGGCTGTGCTCTATGACGTCAACTTCCAGTCCGATCCGGACACGGTGACGGCGCTTGTGGGCCCGTCGGGCGCGGGTAAATCAACGATCATCGGCTTGATCGCGGCTTTCTACGTGCCGACGAGCGGCCGCGTGCTCGTCGACGGCTTGGATCTGGCAAAAGTGCGCCTCGATTCCTACCGGACGCAACTGGGCGTGGTGCTGCAGGAAAGCTTTCTATTCGATGGAACGATTCGCGACAACGTCGCGTTTGGGCGGCCCGACGCAAGCGAGAAGGAAATCCTCGCGGCGTGCCGCATCGCGCGCGTGGATGAATTCGCGGAGACGTTCGAGAAAAAGTACGACACGATCGTCGGCGAACGCGGCGTGAAACTTTCTGGCGGGCAGAAACAGCGCGTCTCCATCGCGCGGGCGATTCTGGCCGATCCGCGGATCTTGATCCTCGACGAAGCCACGTCGAGTCTCGATTCGGAATCGGAAGCGCTGATTCAGGAAGGCTTGCGTTATCTGATGCGCGGGCGAACCACGTTCGTGATCGCGCACCGGCTCTCTACGATTCGGCGCGCCAATCAGATTCTGGTGCTCGAGGCGGGACGAATCATCGAGCGCGGCACGCATGAATCGCTCTACGCCGCAGGCGGGCGCTACTACGACCTCTACACCAAACAGCACGGACTCCAGGCGAATCTCTTTTTAGCTCCGGGAGAAGTGGCGACCGACCTCGAGGAGTCGCAGACGACCGGCCGCGAAGGCCCGCAAAATGGACAAGCGGACGGCGGGCTGTCCGAGGCGATTCGCCTGCTGCGCGGATCGCAGTCCTGAGCTGTTCTCGTCTCAAGCGGCTCATGTGCTTAACGCCACTACCGCATTCACGACGCGTTCGACATCTTCGTCGGTGGTCTGCCAGCCGGACACGCTGACGCGCATCGCGCGGCACCCGCGCCAAGTGGTGGCGCCGAAAAAGGCCTCTCCGCTTGCGTTGATCGCGGCGATCACCTGGTTGGTGCGCCGATCGTGATCTGATTCCGACGCTCCAGGCCTGGTATCGATGAAGCGCACAAGCCCCTGATTGATGATGGGAACTGCAAGAATTTCCGCGCCCGGCAGTTGCCCGATTCGCGTGACGAGAGAGTGCGCGTGGCGGCAGCAGCTATCCACCAAGGCGGCAACGCCGTCGCGACCCAACTGTCGGAGCGCCGCGTATGTGGGAAAGCCGCGCGCACGCCGCGACCACTCCGGGTTCCAGTCCATCTGGTCGCGCGCCTCGGCGGCATGGATCAAGTACGACTCGCGATGAGACATCGAAGCAGTATGCGGTTCCGCGTCGCGCACAAACGCATAGCCGCAATCGTAAGGGACGTTGAGCCACTTGTGCCCGTCGGTGGCCCATGAGTCGGCGCCCTCGATCCCCTTTACCAAGTGCCTGTAGCGCGGGCTCGCGGCCGCCCACAGCCCGAATGCGCCGTCGACGTGCACCCAGGCGCCATACCGTTTCGCAATTGGTATCAGCGTTTCGAAGGAATCGTAGGCTCCCGTGTTGACGTCTCCCGCCTGGAGAAGCACCAGCGTGGGGGCAATTTGGTCCGCTTCGAGTGCGCGTTGCAGATCTTCGGCGCGGAGAGCGCCCTGAACGTCGGAAGGAATCAGGTGAATCTGCGAGAGACCCAAGCCCAGCAGGCGCACCGCGCGTTCAAACGTTCCGTGCCGCTGATCGCTCGTGAGAATGCGGATCGGTGGCGCGCCGAAAAGGCCGTGTTGCTCGACATTCCAGCCGCGCTTTGCCAGCAGGGCATGCCGGGCGGCCGCGAGGCACGTGGCGTGCGCCATCTGGCAGCCCGTCACAAAGGCAAAGCTGGCTTCCTTCGGAAGCCCGAGAATTTCCTTCAGCCAGTTTCCGGCGATTTCCTCCACCAATGCCGCCGCCGGAGCGGTGGCGTAAAGCCCCGCGTTTTGGTCCCAAGCGGACGTGAGCCAGTCGGCTGCAAGTGCGGCGGGAACGGAGCCGCCGATCACCCATGCGAAGAATCGGCCGCCCGCTGACCCAATGATGCCGCCCTCGACGTCGCGGACAAGTTCGCGAATTACTTCTTCGGGGGCGACGCCGGCGTTCGCGAGAGGTTTTGCGAGACGGCTGCGCAAAGTGGGGAGATCGTCCGTGGCGCCGACGGAGTTCCGGTCAACCGCCCGCAGGTATGAAAGTGCATTCGCAAGAGACGCTTCGAGCGGCTTGCGGTAAAGATTTTCTGCGTTTTTCATGAGGCTAATGTACGCGTGCAAAGCGAGTCGAATCCATCCGATTTTCGCGGTCAAATTCAGGCGAGAGCGGCCACATTGGATGACCGCTCGAATGTCGAACGAGTTCGACTCGCCTATTGCGGCGAGGAGCCGCCGCGCAGAGTTTTCAGGTACGCGATGATCGCGACCGCGTCTTCGTGTTTCAGATGGTATTGGTGCATAGGCTGACGGAGCGGAAGACCATTCGGTCCGATTGCCTGCTCGAGAATTTTTTCGCCTTGCTCTTCCGTATAACCGGGAAATCCAGCGAGAGCGGGGGCGCGCTCGGCCCAGCTCGAGTCCGGACGCACGGGCACGATCCAGATGGGAGCGCCCTGCATCCAGCGGGAGTGGTCGGGATTGCCATTCGAGTCGCGCGGCGAATGACACTCCCCGCACTCGGCGACTTCCTCGACGAGGTAGCGGCCGCGCTCCACCTGGCTTTCGGGAGCGGCAGCATTCGATCGCAGCGATGTTGCGACTGCAGTGGCCGGCTTGGTGGGTGAGCGAGAAGGCGGCGTGGAAGCGGACAACGTGAAAAGGATCAGACCCAGAAGCGGCAAAGCGATTCGAGATTTCACGGGAGGCGTCCTTCCGTCGTGGATTTTTCGCGCGGGGAAAAGGATAGCATCAGACGCTCAGCTTGGGATGCTGCAGGTGGAAATCGGTGGCCTGCTGATAGGCGCGCGCGAAGGCGAGGAGGCGGCCTTCGCCGTAGAGTTGACCAAGGAACGTGAGGCTGACGGGCGTGCCGGGGCCGCCGTAGTCGCCTTCGATTTCACCTTTGTCGTTCTTGCGTGGCGGCGGAGCATCGTCGCCGCGAAAACCATTCGGCAGGATCAGCGCGGGATGGCCGGTGAGATTTGTGACGACGAGTTGCTGACTGTTTGTGGGTGCGACGATCACGTCGAATCCGTCGAGAGTCTTCGCGACAGCTTCCATCGCGAGCATACGCGCGCGATTCGCCTGAATATATTCGACCGCGGGAATCAGGCGCGCGGTGCGAAACGTGTTCGGCCAATCGCCCGGCCCTTGGTCAGTGAGGAGCTTGTCGCGGCCCGTGCGCGTCAACTCGTCGAAGGCTGCGGCCGCTTCGGCTTCGAGAAGCGGAGCCATCGCGTCGTAAGGAAATTTCGGCAATTCAACCGGGACGAGATTCACGCCCATCGCTTGCAGTTTTGCGATAGCTGCTTTGTCAAAGCGGCGATCGTATTCAGCGCGCAGGCGGAATTGCTCGCGGCGCTGCTTCTGCTCCTCGAGCTTCTTCTTTTCTTCTGCGGAAAGATCGGATTCCGGCTTCGCGGGCGGCTCCTCCTGATTGTCGAAGGGATGCTCGAAATCGGTTTTGAGGTAGCCGACGCGCAGTTTGCGCCAATCGAGGTCCGCGTCCCAATTGAACGCGGCCGGCTGAACCGCGCGATCTCCGCCATCGGGACCATAGATCGCGTGCAAGACCAGCGCGGT
Source organism: uncultured Acidobacteriota bacterium (assembly GCA_963737205.1). Lineage (GTDB taxonomy): Bacteria > Acidobacteriota > Terriglobia > Acidiferrales > UBA7541 > Palsa-295. The sequence goes on from CAVTRV010000002.1 coordinate 2,244,718, forward strand.
ATCTTCCACCGCTCGGCAGATCGGGCCGAGCTTGTCCATGCTCCACGAGAGCGCCATCGCGCCGGTGCGCGGCACGAGGCCGAACGTGGGACGGAGTCCCGTGCAACCGCAACGCGTGCTCGGCGAAGAAATCGAGCCGAGAGTTTCCGAGCCGATGCTGAACGCGACGCAGCCTGCGGCCGTCGCGGATGCAGAGCCCGCTGACGAGCCGCTCGAACCTTGCGCCGGATTCCAGGGATTGCGCGTTTTCGCGCCGAACCAGTGGTCGTCCATCGCGAGCGCGCCGAGGCTGAGCTTCGCGATCAGGACCGCGCCGGCTGCGTCGAGCCGCTTGACGACAGTGGCGTCTTCGTCGAATGTTTGGTTTTCGAAGCCGCCCGCGCCCCACGTGGTGCGGTATCCGGCGACTGAAAGAAGGTCTTTTCCTCCCCACGGCAGACCGTGTAGCGGGCCTCGATATTTTCCCGCGGCGATTTCGCGATCGGCTTCTTTGGCTTTTGCCTGCGCGCGGTCTTCGGTGAACGTGATTACGAAATGAAGCTGCGGGTCGTAGCGTTTCAGGCGCTCGAGGTACATTTCGGTGAGCGCGACGGAGGAAACTTTTTTCGAGCGAACGAGCTCGCCGAGGTCGCGAGCGGAGTGGAAGCAGACGTCTCCGAGATTCTTGGGAACACCGCTCGCGGCGATCGCGGGCGCGGCGGAGATGCGCAGCGGCCGCTTCTCGGTTTCGAACTTGGTGGATGCGAGGACGGGGTCGAAGACAAGCGCGGGCGCGACGTTGTTAGGTATGTGGAGCTTGTAGATTTCCTCGTAGCCTTTCACATGCTCATTCAAGGCGTCGACCATCATCTGCCGATACTCGGCGGGAAGCGGCACATCCGCGATGACCGCAGCTTCGTCGATCATCTCAATCGTGACTTTGTCTTTGTCGTCGGCGAGCGTCCATAGCACGCCTGGAAGCAGGGTCGAGCCCAGTCCAAGCCCGGAACAGGCTGCAAGAAAGCGGCGGCGGTCGAGCATCTCAGTGCACCTCGCGCGAGGAAGTTATCCGGCCGAGGAGTTTATTACAGCCGGACAGGCAGAGAAAAGGTGGGGCGACGGGAGCCCAAGGCAACCCAAGGCACATGGCGTGTTTCATACGATACAAAAGATCAACTAGCAATGAGAGTTCGGTGGGCAAATCCGGTATTGGTCCTAGCGTTGGTCGCCGCACTGATCGCGAGCAGCCTGTTTGCTTCGTCTCAGTCCCAGGGGAAGCGATCCAAGTCGGATGCTGATATCAACGCGATCGGACACCGGGATATCGGCAAGGGCTTGGACTTTTACTCACTGGAACATGAGAAGGAATTGGGCAAGACGTTAGCGAAGCAGGTCGATCGATCGGCGAAGTTCGTCGACGACCCCGAAATCGTAGGCTACGTGGACCGAGTGGGACAGAATGTGGCGCGCAACTCGGACGTGCGGATGCCGGTGACGTTCCGGGTAATCGATGCGGAAACTGTCAGCGCGTTCACGCTCCCGGGAGGATACCAATACATCAGCCGCGGGCTTCTGCTTCGCCTGGAGTCTCAAGCGGAGCTGGCGGGCGTCTTAGCGCACGGCATAGCGCACACGGCGTTGCGTTCGGCAACGAAGGAAGCCACACAGGGAGAAATCGCGCAGCTCGCCACGATTCCGGCGACGATTTTCGCGCCATCCGGTTGGCCCGAGAGCACTCCTCCGATGACGGGAACGAACTTTCAGATTCCTCTGACGTCTCTTAGCACAAAGCGCCAAGGAGAACTCGATGCGGACTATTTTGGTCTGCAATACGTTTATGTAAGTGGGTACGATCCGGAAGGCTACTTGAACCCCATGGAACGAGTGTGGCCGCAACCCTCGTCCAGCAACGCCGATCCGTTCAGTTCGTCTCCTCAGCTAGCTGACCGGATCCAGGCTATGCGGAAGGAGATCGCCGAGATCCTGCCGAAGCGAGACGGTGCCGTCATCTCCACGCCGGAGTTTAAGGACTTTCAGGAACGCGTTCGCGCCTGGAAGCCGGGACTTTCGAAATCCAAACAATCTGACGAAAAGCACTAGAACGCCGAAGCAAGCTTCGGCGAAGAGAAAGCGGTAGCGAGCTACCGCACTCCCAAAGCGGCCTTCGGCCGCGAAAAAACTGCTAGGGGATGGATTGGGCGGTGACGGTGGGGGCGGCGGCGTGCGCGAGGGCGCGCTGCGCGTCGGCGCGGGCGGCTTTGGCGCGAGCGCCGCGGGGACTATCGGGGTCGAGCTTCAGGTAGGCGTCCAAATCTTCGATCGCCGCGGCCGAGTGGTTCTGGCGAAGATGAATCTCGGCGAGGAGAAGATGAGGCTCTGCGAAGGTTGGCTTGTAACGGATGGCTTCGCGGGCGCTTTGCTCGGCTTCGGTGAAGCGGCCCACAGAGTACAGGACCCACGCCAGGGCAAAGTGGCCGGAGGCGTCGACAGGATCGAGGTCGAGGCCGTCGCGGACCATCTCTTCGGCGTCGGCAAACTGCTGGTAGTCGATGCAGAGAATCAATCCGAGTCCAAAATGGGGCGCGGCGTACTGCCCGAGGCTCAAGTCGATCGACTTGCGAAACGACCTCTCAGCGTCTGCCGAGTTGAGCATGGCCAATTGGGCCACGCCGAGCATGTCGTAGGCTTCGTAGAATCCAGGGAAGGACTTGATAGCGCGCTGAAATTCGGGGACGCTGCCGGCCCAGTCCTTCACGTTCAGGCGCCGGACTCCCTTGTTGTAAGCCTCGCGAGCTTTGCCGGGAATGGTGAGTTCGTGGACGGACACGACGGCGGCGGTGTAGTCGAGTGGCGAGCGGTCGCCGGTTTTCGATTGGGCGGAGCCGACAGACGGAAAAGCAAAAAGCGTCAGAAAGCAAAGCGGAATCACGCGAGAGCAACTCATCGAATCTACCTGCTTCTTCCTGCCTAATCGTTCCCCCGATTGATTTCTATTGTGAGAGAGAGCGGCTTCGGGAAAGCGAAGGAAGTGCGAAGTGTGCAAGGTCAGCTAACTGAACGGACGGCCAGTAGCGGCAACCTGTACGCTCGGACAGGGCGGGACGGACTTCGAGTGGACAGACGAACAGGACAGACTACACGGGGGCGACTTGGCGGATCAGTGATTGAAAGGCGTAAGTGACTGATTTAATGGTGCCCAAGAGAGGACTCGAACCTCCACTCCCTTGCGAGAACTAGCTCCTGAAGCTAGCGCGTCTGCCAATTCCGCCACTTGGGCATGTCTTGAACTTTAGAGAGGCAAACCCATCTTGCCGCGCAAGAGTTACTTTGTCAACGAAGCACAGTGGGGCGATGAAGCCTTGACCCAGTTAGCGATGCAACCTTAAATTAGTCGTGTAATAGTTCGGGGGCAGCGGGTCTTTGGGCGTGGGGCGCGAGGAGGAGCAGCAGCAATGGCAACAGCACAAGCGATGGTCGAGCGACGGCGCGCCAGCCGCGTTTTGATCCGCATCCCCGTGAAGATATTCAGCAACGGCACGCTTGGCCAGCCTCTGGACACGCCGGCGGAAGCCATCGCGGTGAGCCGCTGCGGCGCGCTGCTTCGGTCGCCGTATTCTCCGGCGCTCGGCTCGCAAATCGAGGTTCTGAACGGGCTTTCCCAGGAGACCCGGGAGTTTCGGGTGATCCGCATCAGCCAGCCAAAAGCCGACGACGGCCTCTTCGAACTCGGCGTCGAAATCCTCTACCCGCTGCGTAATTTCTGGGGTATCCAGTTCCCCGACGAATTCCCGGCTGTTTGACTCTTTCCTTCCCCTAGAGTGCTATAATCCCGGCCAAATGGCCCGCCGGAGGCCGTCCCCCCTTTGACGTTCCTGTTGCAGCGGGCCGGGAGGTCGCGATGGAAAGTATGCACGACGCGTTGTACGCGCTGCTTATCGGCTGGGGTGTCGTGACGGCCGTGCTGGTAATAGCCCTGATTTACCGCAGCACGCTGGAGACTCGCGAAGAAGACCAAATCTTTCTCGATGCAGCGGGAGAGACGATGGCCAGCGAGCAACGCGCTCTCGTGGCGCGGATTCAAAAGCTCAGCAAGCCGATCACGGCGCTGGTGGTGCTTTCAGGTTCGCTGCTGGTGGTGACAGCGGGAATCTGGCTCTGGCAAGTCTTCAAGAATTTTTAGCTCCGCCCGGCGGCGTCTTCGGTCTCAGGTGAGCTCTAGGTCGACCCTCACGCGCCGACCGATTGTTGCCCTCCCGTGTAATCTGCTGAATCTTCGAGGGAACTGGGACGGATCGTGGCAAACAAGAACATACTTTTGAAGACGGTAATAATCGTGGCGGTCTTCGGTTTGTTTTGGCTGCCGGTGCTCGGGGCTGTTTACAGCATCCTGTCGCCCCGCGAGGTAGCGATTGGGTGGTTTGCATGGTTTGCGGCGCTCCTCCTGGTGGCGATTGTGCGCAAGCTGACAGCAAAGAAGAATCCTACATCCAATGCGGCTCCTGAAATCGTGATCGATGACCGCACTCGCACGCGCCTCTTGCGAGGAATTCGGATGAACAAAATTTGGATCGGTATTTTGGCGGTATGCCTTCCTGTCGGCATCGGCAAAGGCGTAAAAGAGGGCTTTTCTTGGCTATGGATATTAGTCGCTGTGGGCATCAGCCTCTCCTTGATGTACGTCGAGATGCGGGAGATTAGACGGAAGCGAAAACTCCTCGAATCAGACCCAGGAATGACCCTCAGCTCGAGCGCGTAGCGTTCACCCACCAGAGGCAGCGGAAGTCATTTGGGCAGATCGCGGGCGACACGGAAGCCGTAGTCTGCGTATTGAAATTCCGGGGGGATGCTGGAGCGGGCGGCGCAGCGCGAGACCTTCGTGTAATGCCTCCAGGAGCCACCACGAGAGGCGCGGCGCGTTCCTTCGCTGGGCCCTTGCGGATTGCGGTCGGGCGAGACGGCGTAATAATCGGCGCTGAACCAGTCCGCGCACCATTCATGCGCGTTCGCGCCGATGTCGCACAGGCCGTACGCGTTTCGTTCGGCATGGCCGACCGGTTCCGGCGCCGTCTTCCAGCGCGCGGCGTAGTTCGGCAACGATTCGAGCGGCTCATCGCCCCAGGGATACTGTTTCTGCTCGAGGCCGCCTCGAGCGGCGCGCTCCCATTCCGCTTCGGTGGGCAATCGATAGCGGCGGCGGGCCGCGTGGCTCAGCCAATCGCAATAGGCGACGGCGTCAAACCACGAAGGCGCGACGACGGGCTGCTCGGGATCGGAGAAGTTGGGGTCGTCCCAATGTTGCGGTTTGCGATGGCCCGTGGCGACCAGGAAATGGCAGTAATCCGCGTTCGTTACCTGACAGGCGGCCAGCTCAAAAGCGTCAACCCAAACGCGATGCACCGGACGTTCATTGTCCTGACCCGACTCGCTCCCCATCTGAAACCAGCCCTCGGGGATACGCACCATCTGCGGCTCGGCCAATCCGGCCGGACACTTTGCGGAAAAGGTCAAACTCTCACCTCAGGGGTTAAAACCCCTGATGAAAAGGTAACGGTTTATGTCGGAGCTAAAGCTCCGACCCCCTAAATTGCTCCATTTTTCTGCGCGCTGTGGCGCCGCGGAATCGAAATGGAGCGCCTCAGTCATCCGCTCCGGTTTGCGGCGACGCGGCTCGCCGCGTCTGGCTTAGCAGGTTGACGAACAGGCGGTACGCGCCGGGAACTCCAGCCGGCAATTGCCGGAAGAACGAAAGCCCCGTGTAAATGTAGATTCCCTTGCCGTCGTGGGCGTAGACGAGCGCTCCTTTCGCCTGCGGCTCGCCGGGATCGTTCAAACCCAGCACCGGCTGATACTTCGAATCGAAGGAGCCCCAGAAGTAGAGGCCGCGCTCCTGAACCCATCCGGTGAAATCGGCTTGTGTGATTTTGTTGGGCGAATTCAGAAGCGGGTTTTGAGGCGCAAGGAATTCGACCGGCGAATTCGCATTTGTCACGCGCGAGGTCTGGTCCGGCATTTTCGCGGGAAACGGTCCCGGCAGCAGCTTGTTCCAGGCGAAGTCGCGTTGATACTGGACGAGCAGCGTGCCGCCACGACTCACGTAGTCGAGAAGGCGGCGATTCGAGCGCATCACGTCTGGCCGCAATTCGTAGGCGCGGATGCCCACCGTGATGGCGTCGTAGCGGCTCAGGTCGCCAAACGCGAGCGTCACTTCGTCGAGCAAATCCACGCGAATCCCGAGCTGCCGCAGAACCTCGGGGAGCGGGTCGTTGTCCGCAGCGACGTAGCCGATATGCAGTCCCGCGGGCACGACGAGATCGAGGACGTGAACGGTGGCGTCGTCCGGCTCGCTCCAGTCGCGCGTCGGCAGCGTGGGAATCGGTTCGAGCGAAGTGCGAAAGATGGCGCTATCGAGCTTGGCGAAAGGATGCAACTGATACGCGCCGGGAGCGATTCCTGCGGCGGGCTTGGCGGTGAAGCGGATTAGCCGGTCACCGGGGGCGGAAAAATCGAGAGGCGGTACCGGTTCCGCGCTCCATCCCTTTGGCGCATCGAAGCCGACCGAAACCTTTGCCGCGTTGGCGCCGTGGTATCGCACGCGCGCAAGAAGAGTCACCGGATCGGAGGCGCGCTTTGCCGGCACCATGATTTGCGGCTGTTCGACGGTAAGGGTGACGGCGGGGACGAGTTCGAGCGGGTACGTGAGAATGCCGGTGGTCTTGGCTTCCATCGAGTCGACAGGCTCTTCGATGATGAACTGATAGTCGTCAACTTTCACTTTCAGCGCGACCGTCACGAGAGGCGGCGGGAACGGCAGAACTCCGTACGCCGGGTCGCTGGGCGCCTTTGCGTCAGATGGAATCGCGACGTCGAAGTGATAGCTTCTACTGCCCTCTTTCGCGTCGGCGAGTTTTGGCGTCCATCCGCGCGGTAATTTCAGAGTCGCGTTGTCCACAGTCCAGGTGGCCGGGACGGCGGGCTTGTCGGGGAAATTCAAAGCGACCGAGAAACTCTCGCCCGCAACCAACTCGTGACGGTCGGCGTTGGCGTTGACCGGAAGCGCGACGTCTTCGACGAGCGCGCTATTGATTCGATCACGAATCTGGTCAAGTTCCCAAAGAGCCGCGGGAGCGGCGGCGCCTTGCTGCTTCGCAACGGCGTCGCGAAGATTGGCGATCTGCTTTCCGGCGTCCTCGAGGGATTTCGCGGCTGCCGCACGATCGAGATCGAGTGCGGACCTGCTCGCGTCGGAAAGCTTCTGCTCGGCCGAAACGAGCGCCGGCTGCATCAGCGATTGCAATTCGGGGAATTGCGCGGCGACCGCGGAGATTGGTTCGGCCAAAAGCTTCGGATCGAATTTGCCGGTTTCCTCGCCCTTTTGATTTTCCGAGACGAGAAAAATCGGGCGGCGGAAGAAGGGATTGCCCGAGAATGCAGGAGTTCCCTGAGAACGGTGATGCGCGTGGCCTTCCATTCCGATGTCGACGTAGCTCTTGCCCCAGAGAGGCGAAACATCGTTCACCGGCAATTCCACGGAGGCCGCGCCGGTATCGCGAGCGCCGCGCAGCTCCAGGGAAACCTTCCAAGGAGCGAGACCTTCGGCGATCTGATCGGGGTATGCATTGGGGTCGGCCGCTTTGGCGATGGCTTGTGGCGTGAGGATTCCGCTGGCCTGATGCTGCCCGTGGCCGGAATGAACTCCTCCCCAACCGTTGATCACGACCTGCGGACGAAACGTGCGAATCACGCGGACGATGTCCTCGAGGGGAACGTCGCCCCAGATTCTCATCGTGTCTTCAGCGCTTTTCGAGAAGCCGAAATCGGGCGCGCGGGTGACGAAGAGGTGCACGCCGTAGCCGTTGCACGCCGCCAGCAGCTCCTCGGTGCGAATGATTCCGAGCTGGCCGTCCTGCTCCGGGCCGATCGCGTTCTGCCCGCCCTGGCCGCGCGTGATCGAGAGGTCCGCGACATCCGCGTCGAGTCCGCGCGAAAGGTACGTGAGCAGGCCGGACCATTCATCGTCGGGATGCGCGGTGACGAAGAGAATCCGCGTGGAGACGCGCGCTTTATTGATTGCTTCGACGGCATTCGGCAGCGACTGCGCCGAGGCTGATGCGGCAGCAGCCACGACCGTCATCACCGCCGAGAGAATAGCGAGCGAAAATCGAATTCCGCGCTTTATCAAGCGACCTCCTCGAAAGGGTTCAAATGGGCTCAAATGGCCACTGGCGCTCATATCGCGCGCGCCCCAAATATACAAGAATACCGATTCCCATGGCTGCGAGCGAGGCCAACATCGGCGTGCGTCCCGTCGCGAAGAAAATCCCGATCCAACCGAGTATGGAGATGACAACGGGCAGTGGATAAAGCCACATTCGGAACGGCAGCCGTTCGGGTCCCCAGCGGCGGTGCAGAATCATCAGACCGACCGCCTGGCCGATAAATTGGATGAGGCAACGCATCGCCAGGATGGCGCGAATCGCGTCGATAAGGCTCAACGACAAGCAGAAGACAACGGCGGTGGCGCCCAGCGCCACAAGCGAAACATTCGGGAAACGCTTGGTGGGGTGGACGCGCGCGAACGCGGAGAAGAAGTTTCCGTCGAGCGCCGCGGCGTATGGAATGCGGGAATAGCCGAGCGTCGCCGAAAAGATCGAGCCGAACGCGCTGATCAGAATGAGGATCGTCGCGAACGTGGCCCAGCTTGGCCCAAACGTGCGTTCGACGAACAGGCTGACCACCGCTTTCGTTTTCGCCGCCTCCTGCCAGGGGACGACGCTGAGGATGCTGGTTTGCATCGCGAAATAGAGCAGGGCAATTCCCACAATCGAGAGGAAAATGGCGCGGGGAATATTCTTTTCGGGGTTCTTCATCTCGCCGCCAAGATTGCAGACATTGTAGTAGCCGAGATATGAGTACACGGTCTGAACGGTCGCATGCCCGAGCGCCGCCGCGAACACCCACGAAAAATTCCACGCCCCTGGCGGAAAGGAAAACACGAGATTCCGCTGGAAGTGAGTGGCGCCGCCATAAATCAGCCACAGAATCGTCGCTACGACGATCACGCACAACGCGATCGACATCTTTCCGACGGTGGTGATGCGCCGGTAGAGCAGCACCACCGCAAGAATCACGATCCCTGCCGCAATCGCTTTCTCCGGCGCCGAACTCTGCAACGATGACGCTATGCCGAGCTGGTTCGACTTGCCGGTGAGATAGGTGGAGTAGCTTGCGAAGCCCAGCGCGCCCGAAGCGATGCTCAGCGGCCCTTGAAACAGCGTTTGCCATATATAAAGGAACGACATGAGCCGTCCCCAACGGCCCGGTCCGTACGCCTCGCGCAGGAAGACGTAGCTGCCGCCGGCCTGCGGCAAAGCGGCGCCGAGTTCGGCCCAAATGCATCCGTCGAAGAGCGCCAGCAAAGCCCCGGTGAGCCATGCGAGCAAGCATTGCGGGCCGCCCATCGCTTGCACGACGAACGGAATCACGACGAATGGCCCGATCCCTACCATAAACGTCATGTTGAGTGACGTCGCCTCGAGCAGGCCCAATCCACGTTCGAGTTTCGCGGGTTCGCTCATGCTTTTCGCCGAAAACGAGCGCAAAGCATAACAAGAAAGCCACCGGCATGCTCGGGTCGGCCCTTCGCGAGTCAGTGCCGAGCACGCCCGCCACAGCATCCTGAAATCGCGGCCAAATGCGCTACCATGAATTCACGATGATCGCTCTCGGAATCGGCATCACGGCGGCGACGGTCACCGTTCTGGTTGCCGGATTTTTTCGTACTCGCCGCCGCCGGCCATTTCCCGTCTATGGCTGGCTCGGCATCGTCGCGCTGGCGGGCGCGGAATGGCTGATGTTCGCTGGAATCGAACCCGTGGCGACATATTTCACGCCGATTGCGTGGAGCGCGTACATTTTGATCGCCGATGCTGCGGTTCTTGCCCTTACAGGACGCTCGCGGCTCAACGACGCGCCCATCACGGTCGCGCGGATGGCGCTGCTTTCGATTCCGCTGTGGCTGATTTTCGAGGCCTACAATTTGAGGCTTCGCAACTGGACATATGTGGGCGTCCCTGCTCAATGGCCGGCGGCGCTGCTTGGCTATGGGTTGTCGTTCGCGACGATCACGCCGGCCATTTTCGAGACGGCCGATCTCGTGCAGGCCCTTCTGCCGCCTTTGCCGGGGACACCGTGGAAGCTCTCAAGCCGGACGGAGAACACGCTGATCGCTTCCGGCTTCGTTTGCCTGGTTCTTCCGCTCGTGCTGCCGCAGCGGATCGCGGCGTACCTATTCGCGCTGATTTGGGTGGGATTTCTTTTGCTGCTCGATCCCGTAAACCGCAAGCTCGCGCTACCATCGTTTATTGGCGATGTCTCGGAGGGCTTTCGGAGGCGGCTCTATGGATTCGTGGGCGCGGGCTGGATCTGCGGCTGGCTGTGGGAATTCTGGAACAACTGGGCAGGAGCGAAGTGGCACTACACGTTTCCGATGTTCGAGCGCTGGAAGATTTTCGAGATGCCCGCGCCAGGGTTCCTCGGATTTCTTCCGTTTGCGCTCGAATGCTTCACGATGTACGTTACGGCGGCCTGGCTGATCGGCTGGGTGAAAAGAGTGAAATGAAGATCGCTTGGGACAAGCGCGTGCATCGGAAGTTCGTCCTCGCATTCCTTGCGGCGGGTCTGCTCGTCCCCATCGCGCACGCGAGCAACATCGCGCTGACACCCGAGCAACGAAAGGCGCTCGACACGATTTACCAGGGCGATCCCGATGGCGCGATCGCGCTTGCTCGCGCGATTCAGCACGCCGCTCCGCAGCAGCCGGAGGGCTACGTGATCGAAAGCGAGGCACTATGGTGGAAACGGTATTGCGGCGCTTGCGAGATCAAGTACGGCATGATCGAGGCGTGGACCCACGAGAAGCGGCCCGAAGATGAGGCATACCTGGAGCTGGGCGACAAAATCGTGGAGCTCGCGAAAGCGCAACTCGCCAAGTCGGAAACAGCCGAGATGCACTTCTTCGTGGGAATGGGTTACGCGCTGAAGGTGCGCGTCTACGGCCTGCGAAGCGAGAGTCGCAACGCGGCGCGAGCGGCCGTGAACGCGCGGTCGGAGATGCTGCGCGCGCTCGAGCTCGATCCGCAGTTGGCGGACGCAACCGCTGCGATGGGAGTCTACAACTACTATGTTGATACGCTCTCGCCCGTCGTCAAATTCCTTCGCTTCTTTATGGGTATTCCGGGCGGCAACAAGGAACTCGGGGTGAAGCAGATGGAAACCGGAATGAATCAGGGCACGGTTCTCGCAGTGCACGTCCGATTCATTCTCGCCAGGGCTCTGCGGCAGTACGATCAAAAATACCAAGAAGCGCTCGATATCGCCGAGCCTCTGGTGGCGCGCTATCCACAGAATCCGCTGTTCTTGCTGCTCGCGGGAAACCTGAACGCGGAACTGGGCCGCGACGCGAAGGCTGCAGAATATTTTCGCCGCGTGCAGCAAGGACCGGTATCCGGTTCGTTATGCCCGGAACGAACGCGCAGCCTTGCAAACTCGTTCCTTCAAACGCTGCATTAATTCTCGGCAGTTTTCATCCGAATCAGACGCGGGCGGATTCTTCTTGTTCGAAGGCGTGATACGAGGAGCGCACGAGCGGGCCGGCTTCCACGTGCTTGAATCCCATTTGCTCCCCGAGGAGCTTGAATTCGGCGAACTCATCCGGATGAACGAAGCGTTCCACCGGAAGATGTTCGGGGGTGGGCTGGAGATACTGCCCGAGCGTCAGGATGTGCGTCCCCTGTGCCGCGATTTCTTCCATCGCGTGCAAGACTTCATCGTGACTCTCGCCGAGGCCGAGCATCATGCCCGTTTTCGTGGGCATTTGCGGGTCCAACTCGCGCGCGCGACGTAGCAATTCGAGCGAACGTTCGTAAACCGCGCCTTTGCGCACCCGGCGGTAGAGCCGCGGGACCGTTTCCATATTGTGATTGAGCACGTCCGGCCGCGCCGCCATCACGGTTTCAAGCGCGCTCCACTCGCCGCGAAAATCCGGGATCAGAACTTCCACCCTGCAGCCCGGCACGCGACCGCGAATTTCGTTGATCGTGCGGGCGAAGATTGCCGCGCCGCCGTCGGGCTGGTCATCCCGGTTGACTGACGTGACGACGGCGTAGCGCAAGCCCATTCGCTCGACGGCCTCGGCCACGCGCTCCGGCTCATCCTCTTCCGGCGGGCCCAGCGGCTTGCCGCTCGGAACGGCGCAGAATCCGCATGCGCGCGTGCAAATGTTCCCGAGAATCATGAACGTCGCCGTGCGGTGCTCCCAGCACTCACCCATGTTCGGGCAACGGGCGCTCTCGCAAACGGTGTGCAGGTCGAGCGTGCGCATGATGCGCTTGAGTTCCTGGTAGTTCGAGCCGCCGAAAAATCGCACCTTCAGCCATGAAGGACGCGGGTGCGCGGGAGGCGTCGCCATCGGAGTGCCGGGCAAGATTGTGAAGGGCGAGGCCATGATTGCGAGTCAACATTGTACGCAGACCGACGCGCTGGGACAACTGGCAGCCCGCACGGAGCGGAAAAGTGCGCGATTTTGGTTTCGCCGTGTGTTCGAGTTGAACCACACACGAAACGACACATTTGTTGTATGCTTACAACAGTCTGCGGGACTCGTGTGTTAGGGTGTCTGTAAGATGCTGAAAACAAAGCATCCGATTGTCTCGGTTGCGGACTGCTACATGCACTAATTAAGCGTCGGATTATGTCTCATCAACTCACGATTCAACGACCCGCCGAGATCGAAGGGGTGGGACTCCATACAGCGGTGCGGTGCCACCTTCGTCTGGTTCCGGCACCCGCGAACACTGGGATCGTCTTCCGGCGCGTCGACCTGGACAATTTCGAAATCGAAGCGGAAGTGCACAACGTCGCCCGCGTCAGCTACGCCACCAGCCTAATGAGGCAGGGCGTGCTGCTCTCGACCACCGAGCATCTGCTGGCGGCGCTCTATTCCTGCGGGATCGACAACGTGTACGTGGAGCTGGATGCGCTGGAGCTTCCGATTCTGGACGGATCGTCAAAGCCCTTTATCGACATGCTGGCCCGTACCGGCACGCGGCGATTGCGGCGCCAGCGCAAGTATCTGCGCGTCCTGAAGCCGCTGGAGTTTTCCGACGGCGACCGCCGCATCGGCATTTATCCGTCCGACGAATTCCGCGTGCACTGCTTCGTGGACTACGACCATCCGGATGTGGGTCCGCAGGACGTGGAATTGACCGTGAACCGCAAATCGTTCAGCCGCGAACTGGCTCCCGCGCGAACGTTCGGATTCATGAAGGATTTCGCCGGGCTGCGCGCCATGGGGCTGATCCGCGGCGGCTCAATGGAAAACGCCATCGTCCTTGACGAGGAAAAGATCCTGAACGGCCCGCTGCGCTTTCGCGACGAATTCGGACGCCACAAGGCGCTCGATCTCATCGGGGATCTGGCGCTGGTGGGACGCCCGCTGCAGGCGCGCATCGTCGCGCACAAGGCTGGCCACGCGTTGCACACGCAACTCGTCACGCGGTTGCTGGCCGACAAGTCACTCTGGGTGGAAACCACGGAAGAACCTACCGAGAAATCCAGCGTCGCGGCGGGCATTCCTATTCCCGCAAACGCTCTCTCCTAAACTGCACAAATATCAACGGATTCTCGCGTTTCCATTGCTAAAGCTTCGCGGCGCGGAGACAATAGTTGCGACATGACTGCCGCAAGTGACACCGCCGTCGTCATTCTGGCCGCGGGCAAGGGAACGCGAATGCGTTCCGAGCTCGCAAAAGTGCTGCATCGCGCCGGCGGCAGAACGCTCCTGGAGCACGTGATCCGGGCCTGCCAGCCGCTGAAGCCGATGCAGATACTGGTAGTTGTGGGACACCAGGCGAAAGAGGTTGGGGCGGTCGCGACGGAGTTTGGCGGACAGCCCGTGCTGCAGCAGCCGCAACGCGGGACCGGCCACGCAATGCAGGTGGCGCGGCGCGCGATTCGGAAGAGCGCCAAGCTCGCGCTGGTGGTTCCGGGCGACGCGCCTCTGCTGCGGCCGGAGACTTTGGCAGCGCTGCTCGATACGCACCGTCGCGGTGAAGCGGCGGCAACGCTGCTGAGCGCCGAACTCGATGACCCCACCGATTACGGGCGTGTGCTGCGCGATACGGAAGGCCGCGTGCAAGCCATCGTCGAAGAAAAGGCCGCGACGCCGGAGCAGCGCGCCATCCGGGAAGTTAACTCCAGCATTTACTCCTTCACGCTCGAAAAGCTTTGGCCCGCGCTGAACGCGCTGCGCCCCGACAATTTTCATCGCGAGCTGTATCTCACCGATGCGATCGGCCTGCTTCGGCAACGCAACGAGCGCGTCTTGGCGCAGATCGCGCCCGACGCGAACGAAATCCTGGGCTGCAACACGCGCGCTCATCTTGCGGACGTGGACCGCGTGTTTCGCACGCGAAAAGCTGCGGACCTGATGACGTCAGGCGTGACGATCTATTTGCCGGAGACGGTGGTGATCGATCCGGAGGTTACCGCCGGAACTGACACGGTGATCGAGCCTGGCGTCCAGTTGCTGGGCAAAACGCGCATCGGCGCGCGCTGCAAAATTGGCACTGGAAGTATTCTGAAGGACGTTCGCGTCGACGACGACGCTTCCGTGGGCGCGCATTCGATTATGGACTCGAGCCGCGTCGGCGCGACGGCGCAGGTGGGCCCGTTTTCGCGGCTGCGTCCGGGCGCGGACATTCGGCCCGGCGCGCACATCGGCAACTTCGTCGAAGTGAAAAATACCGTGGTGCACGAGGGCGCGAAAGCCATGCACCTCACGTATCTGGGCGACGCGTCGGTGGGCCGCGACGCGAACATCGGCGCGGGCACGATCACATGCAATTACGACGGCGTCGCGAAGCACGAAACGAAGATCGGCAATCGCGTCTTCATCGGCAGCGATACGGCGCTGGTGGCGCCGGTGCGCGTTGGCGACGGCGCGTACGTCGCTGCTGGGTCGATTATCACGGAGAATGTTCCCGCCGATGCACTGGCAATCGCGCGCGGCCGGCAGGTGAACAAGCTCGGCTGGGCCGCCAAGCGCCGAGCCGAGATGAAGCGCGCCGCGAACGGCAAGTCGTCGAAGCCGAAGCGCCGCAAGGCGAAGTCCCGCGCGCGCTCGAAGGCGCGTCGCATCGTTCGCGGCGCGATCCGCCGTCCCCGGGCCAAATCCCGCCGACGCTGAAGTCTCCTGCCCTCGAATTGCGTCGTCCCGCCTTGACCGGCTTTGCTGCGGCCAGTAAGCTAGCTGTTTCCACTACGAAGGATTTCGCGGCATGGACACCATTCAAATCACGTTGCCGGACGGCGCGACTCGCGAAGTGCCGCGCGGCACCACCGCGGCCGAAATCGCGCGTCAAATTTCGCCGCGGCTCGCGAAGGAAGCGCTCGTCGCGCGCACCAATGGCGAGCTTGTCGATCTCTCGCGGCCGCTCGAGCAAAGCACCAAGCTTTCGATTCTGACTGCGAAGGATCCCGACGCGGTTCAGGTGTTCCGCCACTCGGCGGCGCATCTTCTGGCAGCCGCGGTGATGGAGCTCTATCCGAACGTGAAACTCGGCATCGGCCCGCCCATCGAAAACGGTTTCTTTTACGAATTCGTGCGCGACGAGCCGTTTACCCCCGAAGACCTCGAAAAAATCGAGGCGAAGATGCGCGAGCTGGCGGCGAAGGACGTCCCGAACGAGCGCAAGATGATCCCCAAGCCGGAAGCGATCGAGCTGTATCGCAAGTCGAACCAGGAATTCAAATGCGAGCTGGTGGAGGAAAAGGCCATCGAACCGATGGTGTCGTTCTACACCACCGGAAAATTCATCGATTTCTGCCGCGGTCCGCACATCCCATCCACAGGCCGCATCAAGGCGTTCAAGCTGATGAGCGTCGCGGGCGCGTACTGGAAAGGCCAGGAAGGCAATCCGCAGATGCAGCGGATTTACGGCGCGTGCTTCGTCGACCAGAAGGAACTCGATGAGTACCTGCACAAGCTGGAAGAAGCAAGGCGCCGCGACCATCGCAAGCTGGGCGCCGAACTCGATCTCTTCAGCATCGAGGAGGACGCCGGCCCCGGCCTGATTTTCTGGCATCCGAAGGGCGGCATCATACGCAAGCAGATGGAAGACTGGCTGCGCAATGAATTGATTCGCCGCGGCTACGACCTGGTCTTCACGCCGCACATCATGCGCCGGCACTTGTGGGAAATCAGCGGGCACACCGGGTTCTACAAAGACAGCATGTTCGGCCCGATAGAAGTGGAAAAAGACGACTACCAGCTGAAGCCGATGAATTGCCCGGGCCACATTCTGATCTACAAATCCCGGCTGCGAAGCTATCGCGAGCTGCCGATTCGTCTAGCCGAGCTCGGCACCGTGTATCGCTACGAGCGCTCCGGCGTTCTGCATGGATTGCTGCGCGTGCGAGGATTCACTCAGGACGATGCGCACATTTTCTGCATGCCCGACCAGATTGAAAAGGAAATTCAGGACTGCGTGGAATTCGCGTGGGAAGTGCTGCGCGTTTTCGGCTTCGACCGCTTCGAAGTGGAGCTTTCCGGCGGCGACGCGTCGCATCCGGAAGCTTACGCGGGAACGCCCGAGGAGTGGAAGCACGCCGAGGACGCGCTCACGAATACGCTGAAGCGCATGAACGTCCCGTACAAATATATTCCGGGCGAAGCGGCATTCTACGGCCCGAAGATCGACGTGAAACTGGTGGACGCAATCGGCCGTCCGTGGCAGCTCACCACCGTGCAATTCGATTTCAATCTGCCGCGGCGTTTCAAACTCGAGTACGTGGGCGAAGACGGCTCGCGTCACCAGCCGCTGATGGTGCACCGCGCGCTGTTTGGATCGATCGAACGCTTTTTCGGCGTGCTGATCGAGCATTACGCGGGGGCTTTCCCGGCGTGGCTCGCGCCCGTGCAGGCTTCGGTGTTGCCGCTCAGCGAGAAGACCATCGACTATGCGCAGAAGGTGACGCAGCGGCTGAAGGATGCGGGCTTCCGCGTTCACCTCGACGACCGGAACGAAAAGCTGCAGGCGAAAATTCGCGACGCCCAGCTTCAGAAGATTCCCTACATGCTGATCCTCGGCGGCAAGGAAGCCGAAGCGGGCACCGTCTCAGTGCGTCATCGCGCGAAGGGCGATCTCGGCCCGCGTCCGCTCGAACAGTTCATTAGCGACTTGCGCGCCGAAATCGAATCGAAGACCATCGGCTGACGGGTATCGAACGGTTCCCGATAAGAGAGGCGCGATATCTATGACGGCACTTTTGTCGCGGCGGCGATTTCTTTCAGCCACCGGAGCCGCGCTCGCGACGCTCCCAGTTTTGCGCGCGGCCGAGGACTTTCCTCCCATGGTCGACCACATCCTGCTAGGCATCGACGACCTTGACCGAGGCATCGCCTTCATGGAGGAACGCACGGGAGTCCGCGCCGCATTCGGCGGTGTGCATCCGGGACGCGGCACTCAGAACGCGCTTCTCCGGCTGGGAACGCGACGCTATCTGGAAATCATCGCACCCGACCCGAAGCAAACCTCGCTCGCCGCTTATCCCGAGCTGCGCGAAATGCGCGAGCCGCGCCTGCTGACCTGGGCGGTCCACACAGACGACATTGCCGCCGTGGCGAAGAGATTGACCGGCGCGAGTTTCGCGATTGACGGCCCAGAGGACGGATCACGCGCGCGGCCGGATGGAAAAGTCCTTCACTGGAAGGCGCTTCGCCTGAAGGACGATCGCGGCGGCTTGCTGCCTTTCTTCATCGAATGGGGCCGCGATTCCGTGCATCCCTCTGTGGACGCGCCCTCAGGTTGCCAGCTCGTTCGCTTCGCAGCCGCGAGCGGCAACCCCGAAGAGCTTCGGGGCGTGGTGGCCCGCCTCGGAGTGGAATTGGAAGTCGAAAAAGCCTCCTCCAAATCGCAATTGCGAGCGAGAATCACCGGAGCTAGAGGAACCGCGGAGCTTTCGTCCTAAATTCCCACCGTCCCGATTCGGTAAATGCCCTCTTGCAGACGAGGCGCGCAGGCGTGCTATACTTTCTGTCCCGTCCCTCCTGGCGGGATTTTGTTTCTAGGGACGGCACGGGCAGCGATCAACGAGTTCGCGGGGCCCTGGAGGTGGGTTTATCGCAGAGCGTAGTGGTGGTGGGGGTAGTGGCCTTCGAGTGAACGAGCGCATTCGCGCTCGTGAAGTCCGGGTGATTGCCGAAGACGGAGAGCAGCTCGGCGTGATGTCTCTGTTCGACGCCATGAAGAAAGCCCGAGATTCCGGGCTGGACGTGGTGGAAATCTCGCCGAATGCGGTGCCGCCTGTTTGCAAGCTCGTGGATTATGGGAAATTCCTGTACGAGCAGAACAAAAAGGCCCACGAGCAAAAAAAGCACCAGAAGAGTTCGCACATCAAGGAAGTGAAATTCCGGCCTTCCACCGCAGAGCACGATTACCAGGTGCGGAAGAACCAGATTATCCGGTTCCTGGGCGAAGGCTACAAAGTGAAGGCCATGATTTTCCATCGAGGACGCGAGATGGCTCACCAGAGCGTGGGCCGCTCGAAGATGGATCGCCTCCTGAAGGACATCATGGACCATGCGCAGGTGGAATTCGGGCCGCGCATGGAAGCAAATATCCTGCTGGCGCTTCTGGCTCCCAAGAAAGGCGCCGTTGCGACCCCCGCACGCCCCGCGCAATCCGCGGCTGGCGGCCAGGTTTAGACAAGATTCAGAATGACGAGGGCATTGTGAAGAAGAACAAGAAAATGAAGTTGAAGACGCACCGGGGCGCTGCGAAGCGTTTCAAGATCACCGCCACCGGCAAGATCATGCGCTGGCATTCCGGCAAACGCCATTTGCTCGGCACGAAAAAGCCGCGCCGCATGCGGAAGCTTCTCAAGGACGTCGAGGTAAATCCCGCCGACGTGCCGAACGTGCGCCGAGCGTTGCCGTACGGAATTTAGTTTTGGGTTTCACCGCGTTAGGCAGAGCGTAATCCGCCGCGGCGGGCCTGCCAGCCGGACGAGCTAAAAGTTTCAGCTCGCTTTGCTCCTGCACCGATTCACACGGGAGCTCAACGAACACGCCGCGGAGATTTGCGCAGCAGCGATTGCTCCGTTCCCCGTTTGCGGGAAGCGGCGCCGCGCGTCCGCGCACCCTC
Source organism: uncultured Acidobacteriota bacterium (assembly GCA_963737205.1). Lineage (GTDB taxonomy): Bacteria > Acidobacteriota > Terriglobia > Acidiferrales > UBA7541 > Palsa-295. The sequence goes on from CAVTRV010000002.1 coordinate 2,263,899, forward strand.
CGCGTAACGATCACCGATTTCGAAGTCAAATCATAGGAGAACACGGCAATGCCTCGCGTAAAACGTGGAACCAAGCGCCGCGCCCGGCGCAAAAAGCTGCTCAAGCACGCCAAGGGGTTTTTCCTCACTAAGGGAAAACTCTATCGATCGGCAAAAGAGGCGGTGAACCGCTCGTTGCGATACAGTTATCGCGACCGGCGAAATCGCAAACGCGATTTCCGCACACTGTGGATTCAACGCATCGGAGCGGCGGCGCGCAATAACGGCACCACCTACAGCCAGTTGATTCACGCTTTCAAGCTCGGCGGCATCGAGATCGACCGCAAGATTCTGGCGGACATGGCGGTGCATGACGCGGAAGGATTCACCGCGCTGGTTACTTCCGCGAAGCAGCATCTGGCGAAGGCGCCAGCGAAGCCGTCACAGCCCGCGGCCTAGAAGCACCGGCGCCTCGTTGGCTGAATTGGTTCGTAGGGGCACGGCATGCCGTGCCCGTCTGACCGGATCGCATGCCCGAAAAGCCCGCTATCGAGCAAACACTGACGGATCTGGGTGACGTCGCGCCGGAGCGCGTGATCGCGCGCTTCGCGGAAGTGCGTCAACGATTCGACGGCCAAGCTTCTCTCCATGCGTCAAACCAAGAAAGTTGGCGGACATTCACAGTTGCGTGGACTGGGCGCAAGTCCGGCGTCCTCTCCCAGATTACAGACAACTGGCTGAAGCCGGCGCCGGCCGAACTGAAGCGCGTCGTTGGCCAGGAGCTGAACAAGCTCAAGGCGCATGTTGAATCGGTTCTCGCGGAGCGCGAAACTGCGATAAAAGCTGCGGCCGAACAAAGCGCTGCGGCGCGCGACAAGATCGACCTCTCGCTTCCCGGCATCGAGCGCGCGATCGGCACGCGCCACCTGATCCGCCAGACGTTCGACGAACTTCAGCGCATTTTCCTTTCGATCGGCTTCAGCGTGGTGGAAGGACCGGAGATCGAGACGCCCTACTACAATTTCGAGGCGCTGAACATTCCCGAACACCATCCCGCGCGCGACAACATGGACACTTTCTACATCGAAGGCACGCGCGCGCCCTATCTGCTGCGCACGCACACGTCGCCCATGCAAATTCGCACCATGGAAAAGCAGCCGCCGCCCGTGCGCATTATCGTCCCGGGAAAGGTGTATCGTCGCGACAACCCCGACTCCACGCACGGCTACATGTTCCACCAGATCGAGGGCTTGGCCGTCGATACCGACATCACCTTCTGCGATTTCAAGGGCACGGTGGAATATTTCGTCCGGGAATTCCTGGGACCGAAAGTGAAAACGCGCTTGCGCCCGAGTTTCTTCCCGTTCACGGAGCCGTCCGCGGAAGTGGACGCGACGTGCCACGTTTGCGGTGGGACGGGCTGTCGCGTCTGCAAACAGTCCGGCTGGATCGAGCTGTTCGGCGCAGGCATGGTGAACCCGGCCGTGTATGGATTCGTGAATTACGATCCCGAGCGGCTTTCCGGATTCGCGTTCGGAATGGGAGTGGACCGCCTGGCCATGATGAAGTACGGCGTGCCCGAAGTCCCGCTCCTCTTCCAGAATGACGTGCGCCTCCTCCGCCAGTTCCCGTAGATCACAGACGCCTCAATTTCACGTTTTGCCTCTGTTTGCGGTCTCGTCACCCATGCTTACAAATCAGCGTTCCGTTCGCACACAAACGCTATGCTGGAAATAGAGGCGGGAGAAATGAAAGTAGCGGCGCGCACTGCTTGGATAGTCGCGATTGTCCTATTTTCTGGAACCTTGTCCTCTGCGCAGGACAAGCCGTTGGGAGATGTGGCGCGAGAGGCGCGCGCGCAGAAATCTGACTCGGCGCACGCGACCAAAGTGGTCACGAATGAAGATTTTGGTCCGCACCTCGAACCTGTTGCCGAGACGGAAGATCCGGCGAGCGTCGTGAACAAGGCTCGGGTTGCCCTGCTTGCCGATACCGCGCACACGTGTCGTCACGAAATTACCAACAACAGCGGCCCCGGCTCGTCTATTGAGAGCATAACGGAAACTGCGGGACCCGATCGCGTACATATAACGATCAATCGGCTAGGGGGTTCAGATCCAGGGAGCTACGAGCTCATCATCATCGGCAAAGACATGTTCCACCGAACAGGCAGCTCTGCCTGGCAAAAAGACTCCGCGAACGTAAGCCTCCCGACCCCAATCGGCGGGCTTCCGGAAGCCCTCAGTTACGGAAGCGGCGGACTCAACCTAGTCCGTCGCGAGACCATCGATGGTTCGCCAACTTTTCTGTACGAGGACAAATTTCGTGCCGGCAGCATGGATAAGACAATCGACATTTGGGTGGGAGCCAACGATCATCTTCCCCGGAAAGCCGAGATGACGACGGTTACGAACGACTCAGGCAACTCACGCGTACCGCCGACCATAACGCGTGATACCTCAACCTACTCCTACGGGACGGTCTCGAAAATCGAACCGCTGATGTAGGTAATGCCAGCCTTTATACCTCGTGTTGACATAGCTATCTCAGATAGCTATAATTGAAAACTATGAAAGTTAGTGTTGCCGACGCAAAGAACAAGCTTCCGGAGCTAATCAGGGCGGTCGAGGACGGTGAATCCGTGACGATTTGCCGCCGCGGTGTGCCCGTCGCGGATTTGGTTCGCACCAGCAAGAGCACCGGGGAAAGCCCGAAGTTTGGAACCCTGCGAGGGAAGATCGTATTCAACGATCCTGACTGGTGGAAACCAATGAGCGAGGATGAAGTCGAGGCCTTCCTTGAGGGACGCTAGGAAATGCGCCTTCTCCTCGACACCGTCACTTTCATATGGGCGACAGCTTCGCCCGAACTCCTTTCCAAAAGGGCGCTAGCCGCACTGCAAGACGAAAATGCGCTACGTGAGATGAGCGCTATTTCTCTCTCCGAACTGGCTATCAAACAAGCAAAGGGAAAGCTCAGTTTCGGGAGAGAGGATGCTCTTGCCGGCATTGCGGACCTCCGAGTGCGCATTCTTCCCTATACTGCGGATCACGCCTACGAGCTGTTCACCCTGCCTTATCACCATGGGGATCCATTTGACCGTCAGATCATTGCCCAAGCTCTTGTCGAGAAGATTCCGGTCGTGACCTCGGACGAGAAATTCGGTCTCTACAAAAACCTCAAGGTCATTTGGTAATTTGCACCTTCTCCCGTCAGTCCTACATCTCCGGGCCGCATCATGGCGTGGGCGGGCGTAGTTCGTACTCGTGTGGCGGCTCGGCGCCCAGCAGGTAACGCACAAAGTAGTCCCAGCGGCGGCGCATCATGTAGTAACTCTCGGCGCCGTAACCGTGGTGCTGGTTCGGCAGCAGCAAAAGATCGAAATCCTTGTTCGCTTTGATCAGCGCATCCACCACAAGCAGGGTGTTGTACGGCGGGACGTTGTCGTCCATCGTGCCGTGGGCCAGTAAGAGATGCCCCTTCAAGTTCTTTGCGAGGTTTTGATTTGCCTGGTCGTCGTAGTTCGTGCCGTCGGAACTTTTCGCCAGCAATCCCTGATAGCGTTCGCCCCAGTCATCTTCGTACTCGCGATTATCGTGGTTGCCGGATTCGGAGATGCCCACCTTGAAGAAGTCGGGATAGCGAAACATCGCGTCGGCCGTCGCATAACCGCCACCCGAGTGGCCCCAAATGCCGGCTCGATCGATATCAATCCACGGATACTTCGCGGCCAACTGCTTCATCCCGGACACCTGGTCGGGCAGCGTGTTGTCGCCCATGTTTCCGTAGTAAAAGTCGTGAAATTTCTTCGACCGTAGCGGGTTGCCCAACCCCTCAATTTGAACCACCACGAATCCAAGCTCCGCCAGCGCCTGGCAATCGCCGCGGGCATCGGCGAACGACCAATTGCCCACGCTTCCGCCCTGCGGCCCGGGATAGATATTGTTGACGATCGGATATTTTTTGCTACGGTCGAAGTTCGTCGGCTCGTACATCAGCCCGTACAAATCCGTGACGCCGTCGCGGGCTTTCACCGTGATCGGAATCGGCGGCTTCCATCCCGCGGCCACCAGACGCGAGATGTCCTCCTTCTCGAGGGTGGATAGCAACTTCCCGTTTTCGTCGCGGACCACTGTGACCCGCGGCACGTCTGGCTTCGAGTAGCTGTCGACAAAGAAACGGCCTGAAGGCGAAATCGCCACTTCGTGATTGCCGTCTTCGGGAGTCAGCAGCGCGAGGTTCTTGCCGTCGAATCCGATGCGGTACAACTGGCTGAAGTACGGATTCTCTTTTTCGCGGCCATCGACGAGAAAATAGAGCATGCGGTTTTTCTCATCCACCCTCAGCAACTGGGTGACGGCCCATTCGCCCGACGTAATCTGATTCTTCAACTGGCCGGTGGCCAGATCGTAGAGATACAGGTGAGCCCAGCCATCGCGCTCCGAACACCAGATGACTTCGTTCGACGCCGGCAGGTAATGCCAGTTCACGCGGCCCTGGCCTGACTCGAATTGCGTGGCCGCAGTCTCTTCCAGGACGTCGCGCACCGCGCCGGTCGAGGCATCGGCGACGCGCAACTGTTCATGCTTGTGGTCGCGCGAGGTGGAGACGAACGCCAGATGCGCTCCATCGGGGCTCCATTCGACGTCGGCCCACTCGCCGCCCCGGCAGGCAAGGTCGTCGCACAGCGTCGAGCGGTGCTGATCGGGCGGAAGCTGGAGGCGAATCACCTTCGGGCCGTCCAAATCGATAATCACGCGCTGGATCGTGGTCACCACGTCGTCGCCGGGAAGCGGATACTTCCACGCCTCAAGCCTGGGGTGTCCGACCTTGGTTTCGACGAGATACATTTCTCCCGCGCCTCGCTGATCCTGCTGGAACGTGGCAATCTTCTTCGAGTCCGGCGACCACAGCAGGATCGGGCGGTCACTGTGGATCCAGCCTGCGTTGTCCGTGGCGTAGCCGAAGTCCTTCACTCCATCGGTAGTGAGTTGCGTCTCCTTGCCGCTCGCAACGTCGCGGACCCAGAGATTCCAATCACGAATGAAAGCAACGCTTTTGCCGTCGGGCGACTTCGCGTCGTCGCGGGGTGCCGCGAAAGGCCCGGCCATTGGAGGCGCGGCTTTGCCCTCGGACGCGCAGTGGTTGGCCTGCAAGTCGCAGCTCCACTCTTGTCCGCGAAGGCTGAAAGAGATCGACTGTTGATCGGTGGAGAATTCGAACGTCATGAACGGCAGGTGCGCTGCGTCATAGGTCTTGCCCGCCGCCGAGGACAGCGCCGCGGCCACTTTGGCGTGATCGAACGCCGGCTGCCGCGTGGCGCGAGCCGCGTCGAACAGCACGAACTCGATTCCGTCCGGGCCGACATTGCGATACCAGAAACGATCGTCTGGCAGCCACGTGGCCCGCACTCTGTGAAACACAAGCGGCGCTGTATTGTAAGTCAGGAACTTTTCGGCGCGCTGGTAATCGGCCGCAGTGACTGTTGGAGCGCTCGGCTGTTGAGCGGCAACCTGCGTAGCTGCAACCACAACGCCCCCAGAAGCAACAAATAGAGTCAAAATAAGTGCGCGCCCGCGAAATCGCATCCCGATCCTCCAAACAATATCGCCCAACTTGGGCGGGCGGTAGCATCGCCCTTGCTCACTTCCCAAGTCAAGCCGCCGAACCGCGAGCGGGCGATTCCGTGAGTTTCGATTTGCGTCGGCGCCCCGGTTTACGCTAGCGTGGTTCGATTCGGATGCGTATCGTACGCTCCGCAGACGAGCGCTACAATTTCGATCCGGCGGCACGTCCATGAAAATTCTCTACGACTGGCTGAAAGAGTTCGTCGAGGTGACGGCACCAGCCAAGGAGCTGGGTTCGCGGCTCTCGCTTGCCGGCATCGCTATCGATTCGATTGAAGAGACGACCGCCGGCCCGGTGCTGGACGCGGAAGTGACGTCGAACCGCCCTGACTGCCTCGGCCACTACGGCATGGCTCGCGAAGTGGCGGCCACTTACCGGCTGCCGGTGAAGCCCGTTCACCCAAAGCTCAAGGAGTCTGCAGAAAAGGTCGCAGATGCGGTGCGCGTGGAAATCGAAGCGCCCGATTTGTGCGGCCGGTTCACGGCGCGCGTTCTGCGCGGCGTCAAGGTTCAGCCGTCCCCGGATTGGCTCCGCCAGCGCCTTGCCGCGATCGGCCAAAACTCGATCAACAACGTGGTCGACGTCTCCAACTACGTAATGTTCGAGCTTGGGCACGCCTCGCATGCATTCGATTTCGATAAATTGGGCGGGCACCGCATCGTCGTGCGGCGCGCGACGCCCGGAGAAAAAATCCGCACCCTCGACGGCATCGAGCGCACGCTGACGAAAGACATGTGCGCGGTTTGCGACGCAACCCACGTGGTGGGAATCGGCGGCGTCATGGGCGGCGCGGAAAGTGAAATCGGCTTCAGCACGCGCAACATCCTGATCGAGTGCGCTTGGTTCGATCCCATCGCGATTCGCCGCGCGTCGAAGGCGCTCGGCTTGCGCACCGAAGCGTCCTATCGCTTCGAACGCGGCGCCGACCCGGAGATGGCGGAACTCGCTTCGCGGCGCGCTGCCGAACTGATTCAGCAATTGGCCGGCGGCGAGATTCTGGCCGGAGTTGTGGACCTCTATCCCGGACGGAAACGGCCACTCAAGATCGAATTCGCGCGGAAGGAACTTTTGCGAGTAATGGGCGCGGACGTTCCCGACAGGGACATCGAAGAAATCCTCGGCGCGCTGGGGTTTCATCCGGTGCGCGTCGACGCGAATCGCGGCAGCGCTGGTTCGCTGGCCGCGCGGTGGGAGTGCACGCAGCCGTCCTGGCGTCAGGACGTCACGCGCGGCGTCGATTTGGTGGAGGAAGTGGCGCGGCACTACGGTTACGACAAATTTCCGCCGCGACTCCCGCCCGCGAAGCAGCCGGCGCGTCGCCTGCCTCATGCCGAGGCGATGGACCGCCTGCGCGAGCGCCTGGTTGCCCTTGGGTATCAGGAAATTCTCGAAATTCCTCTGGTGGATCCGAAACGCGACGAGCTTTTCCGCCCCGCAAATGTCACGCCGGCGGTGGTCGGCAATCCGCTGGCCGAAGACGCTTCCGTGATGCGCTCGACGGGGATTGTCAGCATGGTTGGCGCGATCGAATGGAACCTGAACCACGGGCAGCGAAATCTGCGCCTCTTCGAAATCGGCAAAGCCTACGAAGTACGCATCGGCGAGCCGGTCGAAACGCCGGTCCTGACGCTGGGAGCAACGGGCCTCGCGCAGGAAAAAACAATTTACGAAGACGCTCGCGAGTTTTCATTCGCGGACCTGAAAGGCGACCTCGGCAACGCCGGAGCGCTCGCAGGCGGATTGTCGTGGCAGGCGAGCGGCCCCGGTTGGCTCGCTCCGGCGCGTGCCGCGCAGGTTTCGCTTGCCCATCGGAATGGAGGCTCAGGCGACGAGAAGCCAGTCGGCGTTGTGGGCCAGCTCGCACGACGCATTGCCGACGAATTCAAGCTGCGCCAGGATGTTTTGGTCGCGGAACTGCAGCTCGAACCTCTACTCGCAGGAATCGAGGCGGCGCGCGCCGCGCTGCGTTTCACGCCTCTGCCGCGCTTCCCCGGGGTCGAACGCGATTTCTCGCTGGTGCTCGACGACGGAGTCTCCTTCGCGAAAGTGGCGGAAGCGATTCGTTCCCTCGAAATCCCGGAGCTTCAGAGCATCGAGCCTGCCGATCTTTTCCGCGGAGGGCAGGTGCCGCCGGGAAAATTCTCGCTGATGGTTCGCGTGACGTTCCAAAGCGCTCAAGCTACTCTCACGGACGCGCAGCTGGGTGATTTCTCCTCACGCATCGTCGAAGCATTGCAAAAGACCCTCGGCGCCACTCTGCGCGCATCCTGAAAGAGTTCGTCTCTACACCGCGAATCAACGCAATGCTTGCGCCCGCCTCCCGGATGAAAGAAAATGGCGGCGTCCGGCGGGAGCGTGAACACAGTGAAAATCGAAATTTACGACCAGACTTACACCGTCAACTCGGGCCAGAGCGACAAATATCTTCAGGAGCTCGCCGCCTACGTGGACGCGAAATTGCGCGAAGTGGCCGAGGCCACCCACATCGTGGACTCGGTGAAAGTAGCGGTGCTGGCGAGCCTCAACATCGCGGACGAGCTGTTCACGCTTCGCGAACGTCAGCAGCAAATCGAAGGGCCCCTGCGCAAGCGTGTCGAAAAGTGCGTCGACCTGGTCGAGAAGGCGATCGAACGCTCGAACTGACTCCAGCCCTGCTATTTGGCAATTCCCCGAGTAACCGATTCTTGCTCCCGTACATCTGATGTACTATTGAAGTCAGCTTTCCGCGACGCCGCTTGAATGCCCCGTTGCAAGCCATTTCGGTTTGTTGTCGTCTCTCTGGCGCTGCTGGCGCTAATGGCAGCGGTGACGCTGGGCGGCGTCTGGCACCATCATCCAAATTCTTCCGAAGCAAACTGTTCGATTTGCCATTTGAATCACCAGCCGATCGGTCAGCCTCTCTCCGCCGATCGCTCTCCGTGTTTCGCCCCGATCGGAACGAAGCCTGAACCTCTGGAGCCGTTCTTCGCACCCGCTCCACCGGTTCGCCACGTTCCCGCTCGCGCGCCCCCGTCCGCTTAATCTGCTTCTCGGCTATCGAGTGACTGCTTAGCGGCCGAACAATTCCCGTGTAAGTCTCAAAGAGAAGGTAAAGCGCCTATGCGTATACAACGTGTGCGTTTTGTATGTTCCGCCGTTGCTGTGTGTCTTGCTGGATTGACGCTTGGTTTGTCGCTGCCGGCACAAACACAAGGGCCTGTGCGGATTACGCTGGATGAAGCGATTCAACTCGCGTTGCAGCACAATCACGCGCTGCTCGCCGAGCGGACCACGATATTGCAGAACCAGGCGCTGGAGACGACGGCGAATCTGCGGCCGAACCCGACTCTTTCAGGCGATGCGCAGTTCTTGCCGTTCTTTGAGCCGGAAAATTTCAATTCGAACTACATCGAGAACAACGCGCAGTTCGACATCGGCATAGGCTACCTGTTTGAGCGCGGCCGAAAGCGCCAGCATCGCTTACAGGCGGCGAAGGATCAGACGGCGGTCACGACCTCAACGGTCTTCGACGACGAGCGCACACTGACCTTCCAGGTGGCCTCGCAGTTCATCAGCGTACAGCTTGCCGAATCGACGCTCGATCTGGCCGAGCAGGACATGAAGAGCTTCCAGAATACGGTGGACATCAGCAAGGCGCGTTACGACGCGGGGGACATCAGCGAAGATGATTTTCTGAAGATCGAGCTTCAGTTGCTGCAGTTCCAGACCGACGTTTCGCAGGCCGTGCTCGCGAAAGTGCAGGCGCTCACCGGGCTGCGGCAAATGCTGGGATATCAATCCGTCTCGGCTGATTTCGACGTGTCGGGTGACTTCGACTACCAGCCGCTGAAACTCGATCTCGAGGATCTGCAGGCCGCAGCGCTGCGCGACCGGCCGGACCTGCGCGCGGCGGTGCAAGGCGTGACCGCGGCGAAAAGCCAGTACGAGCTGGCCAAGGCAAACGGGAAGCAGGACGTGACCGCGTCGATCGATTATTCCCACACGGGAGACGTCAACAGCGCTTCGCTTTTCGGGAGCATCGACCTGCCAATTTTCAACCGCAACCAGGGAGAAATCGCCCGGACGAACTACGCGATCACGCAAGCGCAGGAACTGCAGTTGGCAGCCAGCGACCAAGTGATGACGGACGTGCTCGATGCCTATGAAGGCGTTCGCGACAACGACAAAGTGGTTGTGCTCTACCGCTCGGGTTACCTGGACGAAGCGAAGCAAGACCGTGACATCAGCGAGTACGCCTACAAACGCGGCGCCGCGAGCTTGCTGGACTTTCTCGACGCCGAGCGCAGCTATCGCGCTACGCAACTAGGCTACCGCCAGTCGCTGGCTTCGTACCTCACGGCGGTGGAACAGCTTCGCGAAGCGGTGGGAACGAGGTCCCTGCCATGAAAACGGAACGAAGAATGAACCGCGGGTGGGATTGGGGAATCGCCGCGTCGCTGGCAGTTGCTTTCGCGCTGGCTGGCTGCGGGGGAGCGGGAGAAAAAGCCAGCAAGATGACCTCGTTCTCGACGGCGGAAAGTCCCGAAGCCAAAGCGGAGATATTTTCGCTGCCCGCCGACCAGATGTCTCACATATCGGTCGTGACGGTGGAGCAGGGAAAGTTGGCCCGCACGCTCCGCCTGAGCGGCGCGGTGGAGTACAACGACTTCAAGACCACACCCGTGATCACGCAGGTGGGTGGGCCGGTTAGCCGCGTCGTCGTGGCGCCGGGTGAGCACGTGAAAGCTGGCCAAGTGCTGCTTTACATCGCCAGCCCGGACTACTCTTTGCTGCGCGCGGCGTATATCAAGGCCCGCGACGCCTCCCAGCTCGCGAATAAGTTCTACCTTCGCGCGCAGGACCTCTACGATCATCACGCCATTTCCGAGGCCGACCTCCAGCAGGCTGAATCCACTCGCAATCAGGCGCAGGCGGACTTGGAGTCCAGCGCCGACGCCATCCGCATCCTCGGCATCGCGGACCCGGAAACGATTGTCACCAAGCCTCCCACGCCGGAAATCCCGTTGTACTCGCCAGTGGCCGGAGAAATAGTGGACCGGGAATGCTCCGTGGGCCAACTGCTGGCGGCCGGCGCCACGCAGTGTTTCACGCTGTCGGACATGAGCTCCGTGTGGATTCTCGTCAACGTCTACCAGAAGGACGTGGCCTACGTGCACGTCGGCGACCCGGTGACGATCGACAACGAGTCTTATTCCGATGTTGTGCGCGGCAAGATCGAATACATTTCTCCGGCGCTCGACCCGACCACGCGAACCCTGCAGGCGCGCATTGAAGCCTCCAATCCCGGCGAACGTCTGAAGAAGGAAATGTATGTGACGGCAGAGGTCCAGGCCGGCGTGATTCCGAACGCGCTGTTCGTCCCCAACTCCTCCGTGCTGCGCGACGAACAAAACATGCCGTACGTTTATCTCGAGACCTCGAACAGCCAGTTCGCCCGGCGCGACGTCACGCTCGGCGAAAGCCTGGACGGAAAAACGCAAATCCTAACCGGGTTGCAAGCGAACGACCGCGTGGTCGGCGACGGCAGCCTGTTCCTGCAATTCCAGAATTCGCTTCAGCGCTGAGGGAGACAGAACCTGGAATGATTCATCACATCGTTCAATTTGCTCTCCGACAGCGCTTCCTGATCCTGATGCTGGCGGTGCTCGTCATCGTCGCCGGCGCGGTCTCGTTTCAGCGGATGCCAGTGGACGCTTACCCCGACCTTTCGCCCCCGCTTGTCGAGGTCATTACGCAATGGCCCGGGCACGCGGCTGAGGAAATCGAGCGGCTGGTTACGCTGCCGATCGAGCTGCAGATGAACGGCGTGCCGCACATGGCGTTCATGCGCTCGATCTCGCTCTATGGTTTGTCCGACGTCATCATGACGTTCCAGGAAAGCACGGACGATTATTTCGCGCGGCAAGTGGTGTTTGAACGGCTCTCCGACTGCCAATCTGCCTCCGGGCGTGACGGGCAGCCTGGCGCCCCTTTCGAGCCCGTCTAACCTCGTCTATCGTTACGTGATCGAGAGCCCGGACCGCACGCCGCAAGAGCTGAAGACGTACGAAGACTGGGTGATTGAGCGCGCCTACAAGTCCGTGCCCGGCGTGGCCGACGACTCAGGCTTCGGCGGCACGGTGATGCAATACCAGGTGCTGCTCGATCCGGCCAAGATCTACAGCTACCACATTCCCTTGCCGCAAGTGCTGACTGCCCTGGCCGCCAACAACGCCAACGCCGGCGGCGGCTTCTACTCGCAGGGTTCGCAATTCTTCTACGTGCGCGGACTTGGACTCGTGAGCAAGACCGAAGACATCGGCCAGATCGTCGTAGGGAACAACAACGGCGTGCCGGTACGCATCCGCGACATCGGCGAGGTCACCATCGGCCACGCTCCGCGCCTGGGAGAATTCGGTTTCCAGAACGATGACGACCGCGTCGAAGGCGTCATCCTCATGCTCACCGGCGAGCAGACGCAGAACGTCCTCAAGCGAGTGGAAGAGAAGACCACGGAGATCAATCGCGACCTCCTCCCGCATGACGTGAAAGTGCGGCCCTACTACGACCGGAGCGATTTGGTGCAGGTGACCATCGACACCGTGGAGCACAACCTGCTGCTCGGGATGGGCCTGGTCTTGATCGTCTTGATCTTCTTCCTGGTCAGCGTGCGCGCGGCGGTGATCGTCGCCCTCACCATTCCGCTGAGCCTGTTGTTTTCTTTTATTTTCCTCCACGGGCGCGGCATCCCCGCGAACCTGCTTTCGATCGGCGCCATCGATTTCGGAATCATCATCGACGGCACCGTCGTGATGATGGAAAACATCTACCGCGAGCTGGCCTTGCGCCATGGGCAGGAGTACAACCTCTTCGATGTGATTCTGCAGGCGGCGAAGGATGTGGACCGGCCCATTTTCTATTCCATCGCCGTCATCCTCGCCGGGTACATTCCTATCTACGCGCTTAGCGGCCCGTCCGGCAAGCTCTTCCACCCCATGGCGGAAACGATGTCGTGGGCGCTGCTCGGCTCGCTGATCTTCACCCTCACATTCGTTCCCGTCCTCGCCTCCTACTGGTTCACGCACGGCGTGAAGGAGAAGGTGAACCGCGCGTACGAGTGGTTTAAGGACGAATACGCTGCGGAACTTCGCTGGTGCCTGGACCGCCCGAATCTCACGATGGTTCTGGCCACCATCATCTTCGGCGCCTCGCTTCTTCTGATTCCCTTCATCGGCGGTGAGTTCATGCCCCACCTGGACGAAGGCGCCATGTGGGTGCGCGCCACCATGCCCTACACCATCTCCTTTGAGGAGGCGGCCAAATTCGCTCCGCAGATTCGCAAGATCCTGATGGCTTACCCGATGGTCACCGAGGTCGGCTCGGAACTGGCGCGCCCCGACGACGGCACCGACCCCACTGGATTTTTCAATTGCGAGTTTTACGTCGGGCTGAAGCCGTATAAAGACGCGACGTGGAACCAGGGATCGATCCGCAACAAAGCTGATCTCACCAAGGACATTCAGAAGAAGGTGGATTCGTATCCCGGCGTGATTTTCAACTTCACGCAGCCGGCTGAAGACGCCGTGGATGAGGCGCTCACGGGCTTGAAGAGCGCGCTGGCCGTGAAAATATTCGGCCCGGACCTGCAAGTACTCGAAGACAAAGCGGTGGAGATCAAGCGCGTGCTCCAGCAGGTGCCTGGCTTCACCGAACTCACCGTTGTGCGCGAACTGGGGCAGCCCAGCGTGCAGATCGACGTGGATCGCGAAAAAATCGCGCGTTACGGCATCAATGTCTCCGATGTCGAAGGCGTGATCCAGGCCGCAGTGGGTGGCCAGGCGGCCACGCAAGTGATCCAGGGCGAGCAGCTTTTCGACCTGGTGGTGCGCATGAAGCCCGAATACCGCTCGAGCGAGCATGCCATCGGCAATTTGCTTGTGCCGACTCCTTCCGGGCAGCAGGTTCCGATTTCCGAGCTGGCCACCATTCATCAGGGCAACGGCGCGTCGTTCATCTATCGCGAGAATAATTCGCGCTATATCGGAGTCCAATTCAGCATCGAGGGACGCGACCTGGCTCGCGCCGTGAACCAGGCGCAGAAGGCCGTGGAGTCGTCGGTCAAACTGCCCGCAGGGATACCGGCTGGACTGGGGCGGCGAATACAGCGAATACGTCGCGGCGCGGCAGCAGTTCGCGGTTATCGGCCCGCTGGCTCTTCTCCTGATCTTCATGATCCTGTTCGCGCTCTACGGCAATTTCAAGTTCCCGGTCACCGTGGTCATCGGCGTGGTGATGACCGAACCCGTCGGGGCGCTGCTGGCGCTCAAGCTCACGCACACCACCTTCAGCGTCTCCTCCGTTCTGGGTCTGCTCGTGCTCATGGGCGTCTCTGCGGAAACAGCGATCATTGACGTTTCCTATATCAACAAGCTGCGTCTCGAAGGGCAGGGCATCCGCAAAGCCACGCTGGAGGGATCGCTGGTCCGTCTGCGGCCCATCATGATGACGGCGCTGGTGGCGTGCCTGGGTCTTCTGCCCGCGGCGCTTTCCACCGGCGTGGGATCGGATTCCCAGAAGCCGTTTGCGATCGTCATTGTGGCGGGACTCATCTCGCGCCTATTCCTGGGCCGTATCGTGAGCCCGGTGCTCTATCAGATGGTCGCGCGCGAGGGCGATGTCCTGCAGGTTTAGGGGCGCCTGACGTTGCCGATGCCGAACCAGAAAGTTTGTGACTATTGCTCCAGTCGGCGCGTCTAAGTAACATCGCAAGAGGGGGTGTCCGTACCACCCAATGCCGCACCGCAGAACACATCGAGTGTTGGCCGCTTTTCTGGCGGGCTTCCTGCTGCTGTTTGCGTTTCAGGTTGCGACGCACACTCACGGCAATTCCGTCGGCGACGACCACTGCCAGCTTTGCCATTTTTCGCATTCGGTGTCGCTCGACACTTCTGCTGCACCGGTCTTTGCCGCGCCGACCGCGGTTGCGCGGTTAGTACTGCCCGTTTCAAGTGATCCCAAGGTTGAACTTCAATTTCGCCAGCTTTCTTCCCGCGCGCCTCCCACCCAAGCCTAATTTCCGACTCGCGCTGTCTCCCAACTCCTGCCGCCCAAAGTGACGGCGGAGCCCAATCCATTCTCTAACTGGCACCGGCGCCGAAAACGCCCGGAGCGCACTCAAATGGGAGAGGATTTCATGAAACGCTTTGGCTTAATAATTCAGGGCTTTTTATTAGTGGTCTGTCTGCTGGTTGCGGCTTCGCACGCCACGGCGCAGACGGGAAACGCCGGCACAATTTCCGGAACGGTCACCGATCCATCCGGAGGCGTGGTCGCGAACGCCACGGTCTCGATTCACAATCCCGTCAGCCAGTACGAGCGCTCGGTCACGACAGACCCCACGGGCAATTTCAGTTTCCCGAATATTCCGTTCAATCCCTACCATCTCTCGGTATCCGTTGCGGGATTTGCTCCTCATGCCGAGGATGTAGACGTTCGCTCCGGTGTCCCGATCACTCTTAAGGTTGTTTTGCAACTAGCCGGTTCCAGCAGCACGGTTACCGTGGAAAGCGGGGGCGATCTAATCGAGAACGATCCCACCGCCCACACCGACATCGACAAAGGCATCGTCGACAGGCTGCCGCTTGAAAGCGCTTCGTCTTCGCTGAGCTCTCTCGTGACGCTCTCAAGTCCCGGCATCGCTGCGGACTCGAACGGGCTCTTTCACGGACTGGGCGATCACGCCGAAAATTCGTTCTCCATTGATGGCCAGCCCATCCACGACCAGCAGAGCAAAGTCTTTTCGAACCAGCTCCCCGTCGACGCGGTCCAGTCACTCGAGGTGATCGACGGCGCGCCGCCCGCGGAGTATGGAGACAAGACGAGCGTCGTCATCGTTGCCACCACGCGCTCGGGCCAAGGCGTCACCACACCCCACGGCACCGTGACGGGAGACTACGGCACGTTCGGAACCTCCAACCTGGCTTTCGACCTCGCTTATGGCGGCCAGAAGTGGGGCAACTTCATTTCCGCAAGCGGACTCAACACCGGCCGGTTCCTTGATCCGCCTGAGTTCGTCGTGATGCACGACAAAGGCAACGAAGAAAATCTGTTCGATCGCGCGGACTATCAGTTCTCCTCCGCCGACTCCGTCCACTTGAACCTGGGATTCTCGCGTTCCTGGTTCCAGACGCCGAACTCCTTCGACGCCACATACGCTTCGCCCTGGTGGGGGGTGGTGGTCTCGAACAATGGCGACGCTCCGAGTGCGGCTGCCGGCTGCGACATCTCGTTTTGCGGCGAGCCTGTCGGGTCCACGGATCAGCGCTCGCAGATCAAAACGTTCAACGTCGCGCCCACTTGGACGCGCCTAATCAGCAGCTCGGCCGTTTTCACGCTCGGCGCCTTCGTCCGCCGCGACCAATACAACTACTATCCGTCCGACAATCCGTTCGCCGATCTCGGTCCGACGGATCTGCAGAGAGAAACCGTCTCCCAACTTCGCTTCCTCACGAACGCGGGCGCTCGGTCGGATGTCTCCTACGTGAAGGGCATCCACAACATAAAGGCGGGGGTCACTTACGAGCAGACATTCCTGAGAGAGCATGACAACCTCGCGATTGTTGACCCCACGCTCGCCGCTTCGCTCGGCTGCCTGAACGCCCTCGGCCAACCCGAACCCAACACCGCCTGCGCTTACGATCTCACGAACGGTGGAGGGTACTTCGGGTTCCGCGGCCGCGGCGACGTCAAGGAACTCGCGCTGTATGTCGAGGACATGATCACAAAAGGAAGCTGGTCCTTCAATCTCGGCATTCGTGGCGACCTCTATAACGGCTTGACTTCTGCCAGCCAGGCAGAACCGCGGCTCGGCATCGCTTACAACATCAAGCCGAGCAACACGGTGCTTCGCGTTTCCTATGCCCGCACTCTCGAGACTCCGTTCAATGAAAATCTCGTGCTTTCAAGCATCGGATGCGAGTCCCCGGTCTTGAATCCGCTTCTAGCGTGCTCCTCTAGCGCTTTCACGCCGCTGAGTCCCGGCTATCGCAATGAATTCCACGCCGGCTTGGAGCAGGCGTTTGGCAAGCACGTGGTGTTCGACGGCGAGTACATCTGGAAATATACGCACAACGGCTACGACTTCAGCGTGCTTGGGAATACTCCCATCACGTTTCCGGTTGAGTGGAACAATTCCAAGATCCCCGGATTCGCCGCTCGCACTACCGTCACCGACTTCCACGGATTTACGGCTTATGTGGTCATGTCCAGCGTCGCCGCGCGCTTCTTCACTCCGCAAATCGGCGGCGCCGGCACCGTTCCTGCTGCCATAGGTCCGTTCCGCATAGACCACGACGAAAAATTCAACCAAACGACGCACTTGCAATATCAACCCTTCAAGCGGGGACCTTGGCTTGGATTCAACTGGCGCTACGACAATGGTCTCGTTGCCGGCGCATCACCCTGCTACGGGGTTGCTGCAGGCAACAATTGCCCGCAAACGGATCCCGCGACGGGCGGCATCCTCATGGAAGACCCATTCGGAAATCCGTTGAGCGCCGACCAGGAGTTTGAGGCCGGTTTCTTCTGCGGCAATTCTTTCCCGGCGCCGCCCTCTGCCTCGAATCCCACAGGCACTTTCATAACCTCCAATCTTGTCTCTCCGGTTCCCGGAGTGGCCGAGTGCCCGGCAACGCAGTTCGGTTCCACGCTCATAAAGGTACCGGCCATAAACAAAGAGAATGACGACCTCAATCCTCCGCGCATCGCGCCTCGCAACTTATTCGACCTCGCGGTGGGCGAGGACAATCTCTTCCACGGTGACCGCTACAAATGGAGCTTTCGCCTCACGGTGATCAACCTGGCCAACGAGCTGGCGCTGTACAACTTCCTCTCCACGTTCAGCGGCACGCATTACGTCACGCCGCGAACGTTTACCGGCGAGATCGGATTCCACTTCTAGCTGATTTGGCGTTACCGGAGCATTCGTCGGGCCCCACTACGGGGCCCGGCGAGGCTCACACTCCGCTGGGAAACCCGCAACTGCCGATTTAGCCGGCGTATGACTCCCTGAAAAACGCCGGGTGAAATTCCAGTTGCAACTGATTGTCATCTTTCCTTCTTGACACCGGTTATCAACTGGCGTAAGGTGCTCTCCTCTGTTGATAACCAGTTGCAACTGGAAAGGTGAGGTCGTTCGTGTTCGGCTCTCGTTTTCGCCACTTTCTACCCCGATTATTCATCATCGTTGCGTTTCTGCTGCTGGCTATGGTCGTCTGGGCGGGCGTGGGGGGAAGCATCTCGGGAACGGTGAAGGACCCAAGCGGCGCCGTCGTCCCTCGCGCTACGGTGGCTGCGACTAACGCCGACACCGGGATCCGCCGGGCGGTTACGACGGACGCCAATGGCGCCTATTCCTTTCCCAGTCTGCCCATCGGCCGCTACGACCTGGACGTTGCGAGCGGCGGATTCAGGCCCTACCGCCGCACGGGCGTGGTGATTGACGCCAACAGCGCCTTGCTCATCGATGTCGTCCTCGAAGTTGGACAAAAGAGCGACACAGTCACAATCAGCGACGCGGCGATTCACGCAGAGACGTCCAGCTCGCAGATGGGCGAGGTTGTCACAGGCTCGGCCATGACCGCCGTTCCTCTGATTAGCCGCAGCTACACGGATCTGCTGGCCCTGCAGCCCGGCGTCGAGCCGGTCACTTCCATTACGTCGGATACGGTGCAGGACGTCGGCGCGAGCGCGCTTTCTCCTTCCGGCGACCTGAACCCCGGCACAATTTCCATCAACGGCCAGCGCGAGTTCGCCAACAGTTTTCTCGTGAACGGAAGCGACGTGGAAGAGGACGTCAACATGGGAGCGGCGATCATTCCCAACCTCGACTCCATCGCCGAATTCCGCATTCTTACCAACAATTTCGGCGCCGAGTACGGTGAATTCAGCGGCGGCCAAATCAACGTCGTCACCAAGTCCGGCACGAATGCGTTTCACGGCGACGCCTTCGAGTTCTTGCGCAACACGAACCTTGACGCGCGCAACTATTTGTCGTCGTCGCGGGGTGAATTCGACCAAAACCAGTTTGGCGGCACCTTCGGTGGTCCGATCCGCAGGAATAAAATCTTTTTCTTTGGAGACTATCAAGGCACTCGGCTAACTCAGGGCATCGATACGCCGCAGATTCCCGTCCCGTCGGCTCAGGATCTCGCTGGCAACCTGTCGGATTTGGCCAAGTCTTTCTCCACAACGGACGCGAACGGAAATGTCGTGCCCACAACGGTCAGCGGTACCTATTGGGCAGGTCTGCTCTCGAACCAGTTGGGCTACCCAGTGGCGGCGGGCGAGCCCTACTATTTCACAGCGGGCGAAGACCAACCCGGGAACCTCAATCCGCCGACGACCTATTCGTCCACGTGTGCGTCCACTGCGCAATGCGTTCTCCCCACCCTGAGTATTCCGCAAAGCGCCTGGTCCGCGCCGGCAACGAACCTGATCAAGTACATCCCGGCGCCAAACAATGCCAACGGTACGTTTTCCACCTCCGCCTACAATGAAACGCTGCGCGACGACAAAGGCGCGTTTCGTCTCGACGCGAACAATCGCTTCGGCTTGATGTCCGCCTACTATTTCGTCGACGATTGGTCTCTGAACAATCCCTATCCCGTCGCTCAGGGCGGCGCCAACGTTCCCGGCTTCAATGCGCTCTACACGGGCCGGGCGCAGCTCCTGGATCTTGGGGATACCAAGACCATCAGCTCGACCGCCGTAAACGAATTTCACTTCAGCTTCATGCGTGACGCCAACGACCTCGGCAAGCCGGTCGGCGGAGTGGGTGTCAGTCTGGCTTCGCAAGGTTTCGAGGTGGGTCCGAACACGCCAGGAATTGTGGCCCTATCGCCAAAGACGGAGGGCGTCGAGAGCATCGGCTTCAACAGCTACACGATCGGCTCGAATACGAACGAGCTCATGCAAATCGGCAACACGTACCAGTGGCTCGACGGTTTCTCAAAGGTTATTGGCGCACACACGCTGCGATTTGGCGGCGAGTTTCACTACGATCAGGTCAACGTCAACGCCATCGCGCAGTTCAACGGCAGCTTCCTCTTTTTCGGCACGGAAACCGGCTCCGACTTTGCGGACTTCCTGCTCGGAATTCCCAGCCAGTACAACCAGAGCCAGCTTCAGCCCTTTTACGGCCGCAATAAGTACGCGGGCCTGTACGCCCAGGATAGTTGGCGCGTCACGAGCAAGCTCACGTTGAACTACGGTCTGCGATGGGACCGCATCGAGCCGTGGTACGAGAAGTACAATCAGATCGCGACGTTTGTGCCCGGCCGCGCTTCCGTCGTGTTTCCTGGCGCGCCGGCAGGCATCTTGTATCCCACGGATCCCGGTGTCCCGCGTACGCTCGCGCCACCGGGCAATCTTGATTTCGCGCCTCGGATTGGCCTTGCGTATTCCCCCAGCATCTCGGGGGACGGCATTCTCGCCAAAGTGCTTGGCGGTCCCGGCAAAACCAGCATCCGCGCGAGCTACGGAATGTTCTACACCGCGATTGAAGCGCTCACGATCGGCGTCATGAGCGCCAACGCGCCCTACGGCACCACCTACACGAGTCCCGCTCCGCCCCTTTTTGCCACGCCGTTCGTCACGGCATCCAACGGGCAGAATCTCGGCCAGTATTTCCCGGTGACGCTCGCCCCGTTGGACTCGAGCGCCAGCCACCCTGACCCCTCGATCAATTGGGCCCAGTTCGAACCCATCACCGGCCTTCCGAACTATCCCACTACCAACCGCATTCCTTACACCGACGAATATATGCTCTCGCTCGAACGCGGATTCGGAACGAACACCGTTGTCGGCGTGAACTACGTCGGAACACAGGGCCATCGGCTCCTGGTGCTTGACGAGGCAAATCCGGGCGATCCGGCTCTATGCCTGGAACTTAGCAATCCCGCGAATCTCGCGCCGGGACAAACCCCCTGCGGCCCCTTCGGCGAGGACACCACGTACACGACCTCGACGGGCACCGTTTACAACGGAACGCGCGGCCCACTCGGGTCGAATTTTGGCAGCAACGCCAACCAGTCCACGATCGGCAATTCGAATTACAACGCCCTTCAGGTTACCGTTCGCCACACGAGCGGTCGCTTGGAGTTTCTCGCCGGCTACACCTTCAGCAAATCGCAGGATCAGTCCTCCAACGTTGGCGAGGAAGTGAATCCGATCGATCCGGCGCTCAGCAAAGCGCTCTCTGCTTTCGACGTGAAGCACAACTTCGTGGTCAGCTACAAGTACGAGATTCCCTTCGAACGTCTCTTTCGCGCGACGAACCGCTTCACCCAGGGCTGGGAAATCTCCGGAATCACTCACTTCACCTCCGGCCAGCCCGTCACGCTGGTCAACTACGGAGACAACTCTCTCCTGGGCGCTGAGCCGAACGGCATCAACAACTTCGGCGTCGATGAACCGGACTACACCGGCGGCCCGCTTGACCTGAATTCCAATCCTCGCAACGGGCAGCCCTATTTCAACACCGACGTATTCCCCCAAAACCCGCTGGGAACGCCCGGTAACGCGAAGCGGCGTTTCTTCTACGGTCCCGGAATGGACAACTACGACATGGCGGTCATCAAGAAGCTCCAGTTGACGGAGTCGAAGTCTCTCCAGTTTCGCGTGGAAGCCTTCAACATCTTCAATCACGCTCAGTTTTTCGGTGCGCAAGCTGTGGACGGGAACATCGCCAGCACCACATTTGGCCAAGTCGTCAGCGCTGCAACGCCGCGTCTCGTCCAGCTGGGAATCAAATTCAACTTCTAACTGGGGCGCTCCGTTGCGCCCTCCTCCACACACTGCCACGTTCAATTTTTGTCCCGCGATTTCCTTGCTAGAATGAATTGCGGAGATGGTCTGCAACGCAGGTGACGTTGCGAAAGCCTTTTGAACCAACACTGGATCCCAGGGAGCTCACGTCGTCCTGCCGTTGCGCACGCCCCGGCTTCGGTTGGGGAAGCCTGAAAGCAGGCGCAGGGCACCCACTTATTCGTGGGGTTCAGGGCCTAGCAACGCACGGCGAAGTGGACCCCTCCGCGTTTCCATTATTTTTTCTCGGTGAACTCCGCCGTTCTCTGTGTACTCTGTGTTCAGCGTTTCGGCTCCAGGAAAGGTCAGCTTGAAAATCCTCTTTATCGGAGACATTGTGGGATCGCCGGGCCGCAAGATCGTCCACGACCGCCTTGCCGACATCCTCACGCAGCGGTCGATCGATCTCTGCATCGCCAACGGCGAGAATTCCGCCTCGGGCTTTGGCATAACGCCGCGCCTTGCCGAGGAGCTCTTCGGGTCGGGAGTGGAAGTGATCACCGGCGGAAATCACATCTGGGACCGCAAGGAGATCTTCGATTTCTTCCCGCACGAACCGCGCCTGTTGCGCCCCGCGAATTTTCCGAACGGCTCACCCGGGAAAGGGCTCTTCGTCGGAGTCGCGAAGAATGGCGTCGGCTACGCCGTTCTTAATTTGCAGGGCCGCACATTTATGACGCCCATCGACGACCCGTTTCGCGCCGCCGCGCACGAGTTGGCGCAGGTTCCCGCCGGCGTGAAGGTGATTGTCGTCGACATGCACGCCGAAGCAACTTCAGAGAAGCAGGCCATGGGATGGTATCTCGACGGCAAGGTGACTGTGGTTCTCGGCACGCACACGCACGTCCAGACCGCCGACAATCACGTTCTCCCAGGCGGCACCGCTTACATCACGGACGTCGGCATGACCGGCCCACACGATTCCGTGATCGGCATGGAGAAGCAAACAATTGTGCAGCGCTTCCTCGATGCCATGCCGGCGCGCTTCGCCGTCGCCGAAGGCGACATCCAAATGAATGCGGTGCTGATCGATGCCGACGAGGCCACCGGCCGCGCCCACTCCATCGACCGCCTCAATTTCCGCCTCGACTGAAGATGGTATGCTCGTGAATCCAGAAGCACCCCCGTTACGTCCCAAGAACGGGGAACTTTGCGCAGGCATCGCGGGAATGAATATACGCATCTCGCTTATTATCATGGGGCCGCTCAAGGGGTGGGTTGTGTCTCGTCTCAGGTTATTGGGTCTGACCGGGTTGGCGTCGATTGGGCTCTTTGTCGTCGCGTTTCCATCTCCCGCCGCCGGACAGGGTCTTAGGAGCGTCGTCGAGTCGCATGACAGGGTGTTCCCGGGAGTCGGCGCCGGGGTCACGGCCCTCAAGCACGATTCCTCGGGGCGATACTACATTCTTGCGAAGCCCGAGACTGTGATCTCCGTTTTTGGCCCGGACGGCATCCTCCTCGGCCAAATCCCCAATGCCAAATCGAACGGTGCCACGATCCGCTACGCTGTTGACATCGACCTGAATCCAGACGGTTTCCTTGTCGTCGCGGATCGCGGCGCAAACGCCATCGACGTTTTTGCGCCCGATGGCTCGTTCGTGTCCAGCACTCCCGTGGTTGCTCCCACGTCTGTCGTCGCTCTCTCCGACGGCCAATTTGCCGTCACAAGTTTGGTTTCAAAGCGCCTCGTGGAGGTGATCGATCAGCGCGGAAAAGTCGTGCGGAGTTTCGGGGACCCCATCCAGGTGGAGGATCAGCCAGATAAACAACCGCCGAACAAAGAGCCTCTTATCAATCGCGGGAAGGTGTCCGGAGACTCCGCTGGTGGAATCTATTTCGCATTCACCTCAGTTCCGGACCCGACGGTGCGCCAATACGACCGGTACGGATATGTGGGATATGAGGCCTTGATTCCCGCGCATGTGTTTGGAGAAACGCCCCCACGGCCCAGTGACCGCGTCGAATACACTTTCGGCTTTTCCGACGAGTCTTTCTCCGACCAAATTCGCAGCTCCGTAACCTTGGGTTCGTCAGGCGATCTCAAGTTTAACGGCGGCGTGGGAACGGGCTTCGGCGAAGCTCTGCGGCGCGGAGAGGGGTTTGACCAGGCGATTCAGCAGCAAACCGCCGGAGGCGGAGGCGGCCCCTTGGGCGCGATGTTCTCGGGTCAGGTATCGAGTCAGGGAACAAACTTCCAATTGGGCATGGGATCGATGTCCGGGTTCGGTGGGCGTGGTCGCATGGGATCCGGCAGTGTCAGCGACCAAACAAATTCGCAAGGCGCCGCTCTGCAGTTCAATTCTTCCAACGGCAACGATGCTTTCGATCTCAGCCAGCCGTCATCCGGTGTCGACGCTTCCAGCATGAGTGCTGAGCTTCAAAGCAGCTTCGGTTCGAACGGAGCGGGAACAACAGACCCGTTCAGCGATGCTGCGGCCCCGCCGCCCGGGGCAGACGGACTCGGCCAGGGCGGCCTGTCTGGCGCCTTTGTGCTCGGCTCAGGGTTCGGCTCGGGGTTTGGTTCGTTTGGCTTTCGGCAAGGTGGATTTGGCGGCGGATTTGGCGGCGGCACGGGCGGACACGATGGTGAAGCCGGAGGCGCCAAGCCAGACTCGGGCACGCAGCATTCCGCGGGGGCAGGATCAGGAATGGGAATGCATGGAGGAGAAGGTTATTCACATCTCGGATATCGCGGAGGACATTTCGGTGCGAGCTCATATGCCTTCACGGGCGGCATGCGCGTGAACCTGGGCGATCTCGGCCGAGTTTCGTCCTTTGACAAACCCATCATCACGGCCATGGCAGCCGATCCAGAAACCCACGAGATTTGGGCCGGCATCGGCGACACGCTGGTTCATTTCAACAAAGAGGGCGATCCCGTCGGAATCTACTACCTGACCCTGAGCGGCGGAACTGCGATAAAACCTGCTGCGGTGCTCGTTGAACCCGATCGCATTCTCATCGCCTCGGACCCCTGGGGAGTATTCGAATTTGCCCGCCCCGACAAGGCAGCCCCCTCGCCGAAGCAGCAACTCAATATCGTCCCGCAAGTCGTGCCCCAGCCGCGCTGACACGGAATCGATCCGTCTTTCTTGGTGTCTCGCAAGAATTCCCACAGCCTCTGTTCGCTCATAAGCTGTGGAAAACTCACACGGTCCCCGCACAAGTTTCTGGTGCTTCGCAGAATCGCATGCTTCACTTCCGCCGGCCGGCAATCGCACTATTCGCCTGTTTCTCGGGCTCGAACGCGTTCGACCGTGCACGAAACTTTTGGCGCTGTTGCGAAAGCCGGAGGCTGTCGGGCGGATTCACAGTGGATTCAGTCCTGTGGAAAAACTGTGAATCCTGTGTGAGTGCGCGTTTCCGATTCGCTCAGTTTTCTCTTGCTCATTACATCGCGTTTAGGCAGAATCCCGGCTCGCGTTTTTAATGTTGCTGTAATTTTTGGGCGCGCAATCATGAAAGCCGCAGGGCGGGGCAAATCCTTGCGGCGTCGAGCCTGAACGGTCCAAACCGAAAAAGGTCGCATCGGAGCCATTGGGGGGATTTCCACAACATTTCCACATCAGTGGAAATCGTAGTAAGGACTGACTTTCTCAAATGAATACTCTCTGGGACAAAATCCTCCAGCAGGTAGAACGTCGCGTCAACCCCCACAGTTTCGCCACCTGGTTTCGACCCACCCGGCAGGAGCGCGCCGAAGACAATCGCGTCGTCGTTCGGGTTCCGACGAAGCTTTTCGCGAAGCGGCTGAAGGAAACGTACGGGGACATTTTGAAGGCCGTCCTTGTTGAGATCGGGCGCCCTCAGTTAATCCTCGACTTCGTCTCCGTCGAATCGGAGCCCGTTCCGGGGGTTTCGCCGGTTTCAGCGCCGCCGCAGGCCAGGCTCGATTTCGAATCCGCCAACAACCAATTGAACCAGCGCTATACGTTCGAGAGCTTCATTGTGGGAGCGTCGAACCAATTCGCTCACGCCGCGGCGAAGGCCGTGGCCGAGCAGCCTTCGAAGTCTTACAATCCGCTCTTCCTTTACGGCGGAGTGGGTCTCGGCAAGACCCACCTGATGCAAGCGATCGGGCATGACCTCAAGAAGCGCAACCCGGCTTTGCGGCTCACCTACCTCAGCGCCGAGAAATTTACCAACGAAG
The DNA here is from genome assembly GCA_963737205.1 of uncultured Acidobacteriota bacterium. Classification (GTDB taxonomy): domain Bacteria; phylum Acidobacteriota; class Terriglobia; order Acidiferrales; family UBA7541; genus Palsa-295. Next base: position 2,289,499 of record CAVTRV010000002.1, read on the forward strand.
TGATCGCCTCGATCCGCTTCGAGCGGATGGCCGCTCTTCGGGATCGCTTCCGCAACATGGATGTCTTAATGGTCGACGATATCCAGTTCATCGCCACTCGCGAGCGGACCCAGGAAGAGTTCTTCCACACTTTCAACGCGCTCTACGACCAGCAGAAGCAGATTGTGATTTCCTCCGATTGCCCGCCAAAAGAAATATCGGCCATCGAGGAACGCCTGCGCTCGCGCTTCGAATGGGGACTGATCGCAGATATCCAGCCGCCCGATCTCGAAACCAAGATCGCCATCCTCCAAAAAAAGGCGGAGAGTGAGCGAGCGCACCTGCCCGACGACGTCGCCGAGTACATCGCTCGCGCCATTAAATCCAACGTCCGCGAGCTCGAAGGTGCGCTGATTCGATTGATGGCCTACGCCTCTCTCACCGACGTCCAGATCAATCTTCAAACCGCCCAGCAAGTGCTGAAGAACCTCATCGAAACGCAGGACAAGAAGGTGACCATCGAGCAGATTCAGCGCGCCGTCGGCGAGCACTTTGGTTTGCGCGCGCAGGACCTGAAAGTGCGGAGCAATTCCCGCGTGATTGCTTTCCCGCGGCAAGTCGCCATGTTCCTTGTGAAGCAACTTACGTCCGCCTCTCTGCCTGAAATCGGGAAGCAATTCGGCGGCAAGCACCACACCACTGTTCTCCATTCGATTCATAAGATCGAGGCGCTTCGCCAAGTTGATAAGGATTTCAACAAAACCCTCAACAGGCTACTCGACTCATTTGGATAGGTTTAAGCGTTGGGTGACCGACCGGGCGTCCTTCCGCCAGTGAAAGACTGTGGAAGACTTTCGCGGCTTAATCCCCGGCCGGTTTTTTCCGCAGTCACGCACAGAACTTCCACAGCAGCGGCTCGAGTGCAAACGAAGTAGGGATGTGGGTTAAACTGTTTTCCGCATAATTCACAATTGCGGCGACGGCGACGGTTCTCTTATATTCATAAATCATATAAAAAGCTGTTACAGTAACCGCAGAAAGCAAAAAGCGAGGGGCTGCACCTGATGGAATTCAGCGTAAAGAAATTCGACCTACTTGAAGAGCTTGATCTCACGCAAGGCGTCGTCGAACGTAAGACGACAATCCCAATCCTTTCGAATCTCCTGTGTGAAGCGAAGGGTAATCGGGTGTCGATTACGGCCACCGACCTCGAGCTCAGCATCCGCACCTCGTGCGAAGCCAAGGTAAAAAAAGAAGGCGCCGGCACAATTCCCGCCAAGAAACTTCTCGACTTGGTACGTTTGCTGCCGGATGAAGAAATCAAATTCAAACTTCTTGAAAATCATTGGGTCCAGATCACTTGCGACCGCAAAAATTACAAATTGGTGGGAATGTCGAAAGACAATTTCCCGGCCCTGCCAAACTTCCCGCACGCGCTCGTGAAAATTCCCGCTAAACTCCTGGCGGACGTCATCTCCAAAACAACGTTCGCAATTTCGCTCGAGGAGTCGCGCTACACGCTGAATGGTGCACTCCTGGTCCTTAAGCCGAACTCACTGACCATGGTCGCCACCGATGGTCACCGCCTTGCGATGGTCGAGACCGATCACAAGTTCGAAGGCTTCTCTGCCGAAACGCGCGTGCTCGTTCCCAAGAAAGCGATGACGGAAATTCAGCGCCTCGCCGCGCAATCGGGCGACGACAGTGCTATCGATTTTGCGCAGGACGAGAGCCACTTATTCTTCCAGTTTGGCGGACGCTTGCTCACGTCGCGCAAACTTACCGGCCAATTCCCAAACTACGAAGCTGTTCTGCCGCGCGAAGCGAACAAGACCGTCGTCCTCGAACGCGCTGAATTGCAGGACGCTCTGCGCCGCGTTTCGCAGCTTGCCGACCAGCGCTCTCACGCCGTGAAGTTCATGCTTGCGAAAGAAGGCCTCGAAATTTCCGCTTCGAGTCCGGAGTACGGCGAAGCAAAAGAAACAATCGAAAAGGAATTCAAGGGCGATCCCATCGCCATCGGTTTCAACGCTCAATATCTGCTCGATTTCCTGGGCGCCGCCGCCGATGGCCCGATCAGTTTCGAGTTGAAAGACGATCAATCCGCCGGCCAACTTCGCCCCACCGGCGACGAATCCAGCCGCTACCGCTACGTCGTAATGCCCATGCGCATTTGAGGCCTTGGGCCTGTGTTACCTTGCAAGAGACGCCAAAGGTTACACAATTCCGCACACAGCGGACCGTCGTTTTGAGCAACATTTAATCGCCCGCGTAACCACCCGCAAATCATTGAAAATAAGTGCGATAAACTCCAACTAGCAGGGCGATTTCACTTGTGAAACCCACGACTTTTGAGTAGAATTTACTCGGTTCCAGATTCCTCTGATTGGCACTTTGTACGGCCTGAACTTGCGCCGCACAACCCCCGCAACGGGGGAAAAGAAGGCTCCGCCACATCCGCATGGTGCGGACGGGATGGAGCGCTGAAAAACCCTTCGAGTCCCAGCTCGGCAAGAGTTTCGAGAAATGGGGCCAATGGGCAAGGCAAGCGTCGAGCACTTCCGCGCGACACGCCTTCCCTGATGCAGTTAAGCGATTTTCGGCAAAGACCGACCAACATCTGAGGAGACGTACGACTCATGGGTGATAAAGAGACTCCGGCCGCAAAGAGCCCGGGCGGGCACAAGTACGACGCGACCTCGATCAAAGTCCTCGGCGGAATCGAAGCCGTCCGCAAACGCCCCGCGATGTACATCGGCTCAACCGGCGAGCTGGGCCTGCATCACCTCGTTTGGGAAGTGGTCGACAACTCTGTCGACGAAGCGATGGCCGGCTTCAGCGACGAAATCAACGTGACCGTCCACGACGACAACAGCGTCACCGTAATCGACAACGGCCGCGGCATCCCTGTCGACATGCACGCCACGGAGAAGAAGCCCGCCGCGGAAGTCGTCATGACCGTGTTGCACGCCGGCGGAAAATTCGACAGCGACACATACAAAGTTTCCGGCGGTCTGCACGGCGTCGGCGTCTCGGTCGTCAATGCGCTCTCCGACTGGCTCGACCTTGAAATCTGGCGCGATGGCGAAGTCTGGGAGCAGTCCTACGAAAAAGGCGTTCCCACGACGAAGCTCAAATCCTCCGGCAAAACCAAAAAGACCGGCACGAAAGTGACCTTCCACGCCGATCCGTCCATCTTCGATAAAACCGTCTACACCTTCGATACGCTCGCGCAGCGTCTTCGCGAACTGGCCTTCCTGAACAAAGGCCTGAAGATCACGCTCGACGACGAGCGCTCCGGCAAGAAAACCGAGTTTCGGTTCACCGGCGGCATCTCCGAATTCGTCAAGCATCTGAATCGCGGCAAACAGACGCTCCACGATTCACCGATCTATATGGAAGGCAAGCGCGGCCAGGTGGACATCGAAATCGCGCTGCAATACAACGACAGCTACGCTGAAAACATTTTCTGCTTCGCGAACACGATCAACACGGTCGACGGCGGCTCGCACCTCGCCGGCTTTCGCTCTGCCCTCACGCGCACGATCAACTACTACGCCAGCTCGCTCGGCATGCTCAAGGAGCAGAAGGACGAAGTCTCGATCAACGGCGACGACGTGCGCGAAGGCCTGGTCGCCGTCGTTTCCGTGAAACTGCCGCAGCCGCAGTTCGAAGGCCAGACGAAAGGCAAGCTGAATAGCGATATCAAGGGCCTCGTCGAATCTCTGGTGAACGAACGCCTCGGCGAATATTTCGACAAGCACTCCTCCATCGCCCGCCGAATCATCGGCAAATGCATTGACGCGGCCCGCGCGCGCGAAGCGGCCCGCAAAGCGCGCGAGCTCACGCGCCGCAAGTCCGCGCTCGACTCGAGCGGACTCCCCGGCAAACTCGCCGACTGCCAGGAACGCGATCCGGCCCACTGCGAGCTGTTTATCGTCGAGGGCGAATCGGCCGGCGGCTCCGCAAAAGGCGGACGCGACCGCCGCTATCAAGCCATCCTGCCGCTCAAGGGCAAAATCCTGAACGTCGAAAAGGCGCGTTACGACAAAATGCTGGGCCACGAGGAAATTCGCGCCATCATCACCGCTCTCGGCACTGGCATCGGCAAAGACGATTTCGATCCATCGAAACTCCGCTACCACAAAGTGATTCTGATGACCGACGCGGACGTCGACGGCAGCCACATCCGCACGCTGCTCCTCACCTTCTTCTTCCGCCACATGCGCGCGCTGATCGAGAAAGAGAACATCTACATCGCGCAGCCGCCGCTCTATCGCGTGAAGCGCGGCAAGATGGACCGCTACATCCGCGACGAGCGCGAATTCTCGCGCGAACTGATGAAGCGCGCCACCGAAGAACACGTCGTGAAGGGCAAGGACGGCAAATCACTCGAAGGCGGCGCCCTCACGCAATTCCTGCTAAATATTCAGGAATACGACCAGGTATCGGCCAAGATGGCGCGTCGCCTGCGCGACCCAAAACTCGTCGAAGTGCTCGCCGATAGCGAGCTTGAAAAGAAAGCCGACTTCGCCGACAAGAAGAAGCTCCAGGACCTCGTCAAAGCCATCGAGAAAGCCAAGCTCGATCTCGATGCGAAATTCGAGTTTGACGAAGAGCACAGCCTGCACGAGCTCGTGCTTAAAAATGGTGGCGAGCGCCGCATCAATTGGGCCCTTGCCGCGTCGCCCGAATACAAGCGCCTGCGCATTCTGCGCCAGGCCATTGCCGAAAACGACAAGCCGCCCTTCACCATCGCGCATAACGGCGACAAAACCACGAAAGAGAGCGCGACGCAATTGCTCAGCTACGTCCTCGAGGACGCGAAGAAGGAATTCACAATCACGCGCTTCAAGGGCCTCGGCGAAATGAATCCCGAGCAGCTTTGGGCGACGACGATGAACGCCGAAACGCGCACGTTGCTCAAGGTGAGGCTCGAAGACGCGGTCGCCGCCGAAGAAATCTTCGCCACGCTGATGGGCGAAAACGTCGAGGAACGCCGCAAATTCATCGAGGAAAACGCCCTCGACGTCGTCAACCTCGACATTTAGCCGGATGCAATATCAGCTCACGTGGAAGATTTTGCCGGGCCTGCGGGGGCTGAGCTGCTCGGAATTTCGCGCGACGCAAACGAACGCCCCGAACAACGAGCAGGGCGTCGCCTTCGAATGCGCGAACGACGCCGAGCGCGACACGCTCCTGCGCGAACTCGAAGAGCATTTCGCGCCGCAGCGATTCTCGAACAACGCTTCGGCTTTCGAATCCGTGAAGGCTTACGTCTTCGAGCGCGCAGCCAAACAAACGTAACTCACAATCGCCACTAATCACCAATCACCAATCACCATTCACAAATCACGAAAGGGTCTAAATGGCGGACGAACAGAATCAGTCGGTAATGACGCCGGTCGATATCGAATCGGAAATGAAGAAGTCGTACCTCGATTACGCCATGAGCGTAATCATCGGGCGTGCCCTGCCCGACGTGCGCGACGGCCTCAAGCCCGTCCACCGGCGCATTCTCTTCGGCATGTACGAGCTCGGGCTCACCTCGACGAAGGCCTATCGCAAGTGCGCGAAGATCGTCGGCGAAGTCCTCGGGAAATTCCATCCGCACGGCGACTCGCCCGTTTACGACGCCCTCGTCCGCCTCGCGCAGGATTTCAACATGCGCTATCCGCTCGTCGACGGCCAGGGCAACTTCGGCTCGGTCGACGGCGATCCGCCGGCGGCGATGCGGTACACCGAAGCGCGCCTTTCGAAAATTGCCGAGGAAATGCTCGCGGACATCGAGAAGGAAACCGTCGATTTCGTTCCCAATTTCGACGAAAGCGAAAAAGAGCCGGTCGTCCTTCCCACCCAGATTCCGAACCTGCTCGTCAACGGCTCCTCCGGCATCGCCGTCGGCATGGCCACGAACATCCCGCCGCACAACCTGAAGGAAACAGTCGAAGCCGCGATCTTGCTGATCGAGAATCCGGAAACCACGCTCAAGCAAGTGATGAAGATCGTTCCCGGGCCCGATTTTCCCACCGGCGGCTATATCTACGGCCGCGAGGGAATCGAGCAGGCCTACAAGACCGGCCGCGGCAGCTTCCAGGTCCGCGCGAAGGCCGCTATCGAACAGCGCGGCAAAGACCGCCAGGACATCGTCGTCACCGAATTGCCGTATCAGGTGAACAAGTCGCGGCTGATCGGGCACATTGCCGAGCTGATCCAAAACAAGAAGATCGAAGGCATATCAGACATTCGCGACGAAAGCGACCGCGACGGCATGCGCATCGTCATCGAGATTAAGCGCGACGAAGAGCCGGAGATCATCCTCAACAAGCTTTTCAAGATGACGCAGATGCAGGAATCGTTCGGCATGATCCTGCTCGCCATCGTTGCTGGCCAGCCGCGCGAACTCGGCCTGCTGCAACTGCTTAATCTATTTCTCGAACACCGCATCGACGTGGTTCGCCGGCGCACGCAGTACGAACTGCGCAAAGCCCGCGAACGCGAGCACATCCTGCTCGGCTACCGCATCGCGCTCGACAACATCGACGACGTGATCAAGATCATCCGCGGATCGGCCAGTCGCGCGAATGCCCGCGAGAACTTGCACGAATTCTTCGAAAACAAGACGGTGCGCGTCCTGGTCGGCGGCAAGGAAACCGCTATTCGCGGCGTCAAGCTCGATGCCAAGAAGTACTCCATCACCGCGGCAGGCTCGGGCGAAGGGCTCGGCCTCAGTTACATTCAGATCGACGCCATCCTCGAACTGCAACTCCACCGCCTCACGCAACTCTCCGTCGACGAAATCCTCAAAGAACTCGCTCAGATCCGCGAGCGCATCGCCGAGCTCACAGAAATCCTCTCGAGCGAAAAGAAATTGAAGGCCGTCATCGTCGCCGAGCTGCGCGAAGTCCTCAAAACCTACGGAGACGATCGCCGCACCCAGATCGTCGACCGCGTCGAGGAAATCCAGCTCGAAGACCTGATCAAAGACGAAGAGATGGCCATCACCGTCAGCCACGCCGGTTACATCAAGCGCACTTCCGTGGAGACCTACCGGCACCAATCGCGAGGCGGCAAAGGCCGCATCGGCGCCAAGACCCGCGACGACGATTTCGTGGAGCACTTTTTCACTGCGTCGGCGCACGCCTACATTCTGCTGTTCACCTCGAAAGGGCCGAATCTACTGGCTGAAGGTGTACGAAATCCCTGAAGCCGCCGCAGCCACTCGCGGCAAAGCCATCAACAATATCGTCCGCTTCCAGGAAGGCGAGAAGCTCACCGCGGTGGTCGCCGCGCGCAATTTGGAAGAAGAGAGCCGCTACGTTTTCTTGGCGACGAAGAGCGGCACCGTGAAGAAAACCGCCATCGCCGAATTTTCCAACCCGCGCCCGTCTGGCATCATCGCCATCAATCTCGACGCAGGCGACGAACTAATCGGCGCCAAACTCACCGATGGCACGCAGATGATTTTCCTCGCGAGCCACGATGGCCAGGCCATCCTCTTCCGCGAAACCGAAGTTCGCTCCATGGGCCGCGCCGCCGGCGGCGTGAATGGCATGGATCTCGCGAAGGGCGACTACGTCGTCAGCATGGAAGCCGTTCAGCCCGATTTCGCCATCATCGCGAAGGAGTTCAAGAAGGAAACGCGCAACCTCGAAGAACTTGAGAGCGACCACATCCGCGAATCGATCACGTCGCTGATGCTCACCGTCGCCGAAAAGGGCTATGGCAAGCGCACGCCGCTGGCGGAATATCGCGTCACGTCGCGCGGCGGCAAAGGCGTCATCAACCTGAAATCGACCGACCGTAACGGCCCGGTCGTCGCAGCCGTGCAAGTCCGCGAGGACTCCGACGTGATGATCATCACCCACCAGGGCAAGGTAATCCGCGTTCACTCCGGCGAGATTCGCGAAGCGGGTCGCTCGACGCAGGGCGTCCGCCTGCTGCGCCTCGAAGAGGGCGACCGCATCGCCGCTGCCGCCGCAATCTTGGAAGAAGAAACCGCCGCCGCGCCTGAGCCGGAGAAAAAGTAGGGGAGCCGATCGATGGAGACGGAAGTCGAAATTAAAACGGCGGATGAAGCGGCAGACGGCATTCTTTTTCAACCGGATGGCAAAGGCACTTTTCCGGGAGTCATTCACCTCACCGATATCGGAGGCATTCGCCAGTCCCATCGCGATATGGCGCAACGCCTTTCCTCGCAGGGCTACGCGGTTCTGCTGCCGAACGTGTTTTACCGGACGGGCAAGCCTCCCGTATTCGATTCGCCGTTCAAGATGGGTGAAGAGAAGAGCATGAAGCGCCTCGCTGAGCTGACCGCGCCTTTGACGCCCGAAGCAATGGCGCGCGACGCATCGTCCTATGTCGATTTTCTCTCGAGCCGGGAATCCGTCAGCCGTGGCCCTCTCGGCGTCGTCGGTTATTGCTTCACGGGAGCCATGGCGCTGCGGATCGCCGCGACTCGTCCTGATCGGATCGCAGCGGCGGCTTCGTTTCACGGTGGCAGCCTTTACACGGATGCTCCCACGAGCCCGCATTTGCTGTTGCCAAAGGTAAAAGCGCGCCTTTACTTCGGACACGCCTTCGAAGATCGCTCCATGCCGAAGGAGGCGATCGACAAGCTCGACCGCGCGCTCAAAGCCTGGGGAGGCGAATACGAAAGCGAAGTATACGAGGGCGCTCGTCACGGCTGGACGGTGCCTGATAGCAATAGCGCGGTCTACAACCAGCCACAAGCCGAGCGTGCCTTCCATAAGCTCACCGCACTCTTCGCGGAAACTCTCAAGTAGCGGGACTACGATTCTGGTGGCGGGATGTAGTAGCCCGGGCGCGTGCGCACATCCACACCGGGCTTGTCGACTGTCACTTTGATTTCGTGATAACCGGACGGCTCGTCGCCCGGCGGCCTGTAGCCAAGCGTGTACTGCGCGTGAAGCTCGCCCCCGATTTCGTCCATCGCCTTCTCGATCGAACGGTCGCGCATCGTGTTCACGTGCAGCCCGCCTGTTGCCTTGCTGGCAATCTCCAGTGAGTTCGGGCCGATTGCGTTCTTGCCTGTTTTCACCAGCCACACCACCAGCGCCATCAAGTCCATGTTTCCCTGCACTTGCTGTTCGAGTTCTGGCGTCGCCGGCATTCCGTTCGGCGTGGGCAGCGGATATGTGCCGGGAGGCCCCAGTTGCGGCGGCTGATACTGCCCGGCTGGCTGGCGCAAATCGGCCGCCGTGGTGCTCAGACCGATCGAATACACTGTGACGTTCGCCAGCTGTGCCTGCCGCAAAACGTGTCCGAGCTTGCTTTCGCTTCCCGAGTCCTGCGCTTCTCCCACCACCACCAGGATGCGCCGCCGCACGGCTGGCCTTTGCTCGAGAAGCTCGATCCCGCGCGACATCGCGTCATACAAATGCGTGCCCGAAGATCCCACGGGCAGCCGCTCGATCACGCTCTGGACGGCGTCCACGTCCGTCGTAAAACTCTGCAGCAGGTCCACCGTGTCGTCGTAGCCCAGCACGGCACCTTCGGCCGTCTGGCCCATCACGGTTTCGGTGAACACGATTCCGGACTTGCGGATCGCGGGCAGCATCGCTTGCACATGCGAGCTCGTTTCGGCGACGAGCACAATCGACAGCGGGTCGCCGCCCAAATCGAAGTGGTTTATTTTTTGCTCGACGCCGTTGTCGTACACATGGAATTTGTCCTGGCTCAAATCCAGGACCATGTCGCCCGTGCGGGGATCGCGAACGGTCACCGGAGTGGTCACCACGCTCACTCGCGTGCGAATCGCGTGCTTTTGCAGCTCGGCCGGTGGCTCCTTCTCGGGTTCGACGCCTGGCTTGGGACGGAGCGGGCCGGCAGGAGCGCCCTGTCCCCAGCACGGCGCAGCAAGAGCCGCGCAAGCAATCGCCAGCGCGAAGACCCACAGCACAGCGAAGGTTGATCTCTTACTCTTCATTTTGGGGCCACTTCATTTGGGGCCGCTTCATTGGCTTCACTCTATACGATTCCCCGCGCTCGACGCCCGTTGCATCGGGCACTGGCTATGGCAAGCGTTAAGGACGCGAATCCTCGAACTGCCACGGCTCGAGCCGAAAAGGTAATAGAATGTTCGTTCGCTATTTTATGAGGGGGAGAGAATGAGACGTTCGGGGCACTTGCCCATGCCGAAGCTGGCGTATCAAGACAAGAAGTTCATGGAGAGCCTGGGAGCGCGTCCGCTTCGGATCATCGCCGAGTATCTTGATCCTCTGGCGCGCCTGCGAAAGGAGAAAGTGGCCGACACGATCGTGATGTTTGGTTCGGCGCGAATTTATTCACGCGAGCGAGCTCTCGATCGCTTGCACGAAATTCAGCACGACTCGCGCGGCCGCCGCAACGCCGGGTGGCGTGAAAAAATCAGCGCCGCGCGCGCTGATCTCGGCATGTCGCGGTACTACGAAGAAGCGCGCGAGCTTTCGAAGAAAATCACGCAGTGGGCCATGACGCTCGGCACCGACCCCAAGCGCTTCGTCATCTGCTCGGGCGGCGGCCCTGGAATCATGGAAGCGGCAAACCGCGGCGCGGCCGAAGCGGGCGGTTCCTCGATCGGCCTTAGCATTCAGCTCCCGCACGAGCAGCGTCCGAATCCGTACATCAGTCCCGAACTGAATTTTTGCTTCCACTATTTCTTCATGCGCAAGCTGTGGTTCGCGCAGATGGCAAAAGCTCTGATCGTTTTCCCCGGTGGCTTCGGCACCATGGACGAGCTTTGGGAGATGCTCACGCTGATGCAGACGGGTAAGCTCTCCTCGCATCACCTCATTCTCATTTACGGCCGAAAATATTGGGACAAGGTCCTGAATTGGAAGCACATGGTCCGCAGCGGAACCATCAACGCCCGCGAGTACAAGCTGCTCGAGTTTGCCGACACGGTGGACGAGGCCTTCGATCGCGTCCGCGCGGACATGGAAAAGTCCCACCTCGTGGTGGACGAAGACTGACTCCCGCGCAAGCCGCTTGCTCTAACGGGGGCGCACTAGCTCGCAGCGAGTGGCTTCGTCCTGGCAAGTTGCGTCCTTACGATTTCACTCACCAGAAACAAATCCGTGAGCAGCGCACGGAGATGAATGGAAGCGTTCAGGTTGTCGATCAGTTGAGAGCTGATCGACGGCTGCGCCAGCACCAGCTCGATGGCGGCCAGTGAGTCGCGCGCATCGCGGTCGAGCACTGCGAAGAATGCTTTGTAGCGTTCGGCCGGCTCGAGGTGTTCTTGTTTCATCGCCGTAGCGCAACCCTCTGCCAGACCAGAAATCGCTGTTACGGCGCGGCCCAAGTATTCCCGAATTTGTCTGCCTGACTGGCTTCCTTCGTCGCTCGGAAGCCCTTGCGCCGCGTAGGCCAGCATGAACTCATAGCATTCTTCGATCGTGTCGCAGCGGTCCGAGATATCAGCCAACATCCGGCAACCCCTCGGTCTTCGCTGGCTGGGATCTCGCAGGCGGCGCGGAGACCTCGACCGGCCATCGCGCTGGATCGTGTTCCTTCAGATAAAAGTCGCGGCTCATCCAACCAAAGATCATCGACTTCGTGATCGGGCGTTTCTCTGGCCGCAGCCCGAAGTAGACATGCATCATGATCAACGCGATCAGCCCGACGCCCGCGAGGCCATGCAGCACATACATCATTCCCCAGGTCATGTCGCTGAAGAGATACGGATTGCGTGGGAAAAACACGGTACGCACGCGAGACATCATGAACACACCGGTCACGATTGCAGACAGGCCGGCGACGATAATGGCGCCATGGTAGAGCTTGTTTTCCAGCGGATACTTCGCAAACCTCTCCGGCGGCGGCGCTGGCTTTCCCATAAACCGTTGCGTTCTTCTCCATGCGTCCCGGAGATCGATTTTGTCGGGCCAGATCGACCAGAAATCCAAGAAGAACGAAGCGTGGAAGATGTGAAATAGGACGGAAGCCGTCAGCACAACTCCCGCGATCCAATGGTATGTAACCCAGTCGAACTGAACACCTACTCTCGGAAGGAAAGCGGTAAACAGCAGCGTGAACATGGACGCCGCCATGATCCAGTGAAACGCCCGCGCCACCAGCGAATGGCGGGGAACGCGGGCGGGAATCTTCGCGGGGTCGACGGGAACGGTATCAGGCTCGAACTGCCTCGGTTTCGCGAAATAGCGAACGTAAATCGCATGGACGATAACGAAGAGCAGCCCCGCGATCGCCGCCACCCAGATCAAGAACCACGCAATGTGGATGGGGACCGTCTTCCCCCAAGGATCTATAGCCCATTGTAGGGGGTCCACTTTGCCTCCTCCACGCCTCCGATGGCGCGCTTCACCAGGTTTCTCATCAACGGGATCTTGTAAGCGTTGAACTGCAAGGGGACCGCTCCCTGTACGGCTAGTTTCCCCGCCATTTCTCCGGTTGCTGCATTCGGCGGTTTTCCCTGGACTGCGTCTTCGACAACCTTCAACCGCAGAGGCCGGGCGGCCGCTGCATTCACCGCGATGCGGATTCGCTCGATGCTGCCATTCGACACCACCATCGCTGAGGCCACGTTGAGCAGCGGAAAGTCCCAAACATTTCGGTCCCGCACTTTCTCAAAATAGAATCTCGCACCGGCCCATGTGGACGGAATACGAATTGCCGTCAACAGGTCACCGGGCTTCAAAATGTGCAGCCGCGTGATATCGATTTCAGGACCGATGAAGTAGTCCTCAGCGTCCACCACGCGCTCACCCTTGGAAGTACGAATCACGAATTTGGCGTCGAGCGCAATGAGCGCGGGAGCAGAGTCGGAAGGATTCACAGCCACGCAGCGGTCCGCATGCAGAATTGCGTGCTCGCGGTTGCGGCCCTCCGGCGTATCGGCATAACAGATATTCCCGCCGGCGCGGTAGCAAGGCCAACCGGCGCGGTAGTACCAGCATCGAGCATCCTGTGACACGTTGCCGCCCAGCGTGCCCTGGTTCCGGATTTGCGGCGAGGCCACCAATTCCGCAGCCTGCGCAAGCAGGCTGTACTTCTGCTGAACAATAGGATCGTTCACTACTTCGGTGAGCGTGGTCATCGCGCCGATCTCGATGCCGTAGGCTGTGGTGCGAACCCCCTTGAGCTCCGCGACTCCGCTCAGATCGACCACCACCTTCGGCTTCTTGATGCGGTCCTTGAGCCAGTCGAAGCTATCCATGCCTCCGGCCAGCACCCAGCCGTCCTCGCCCTGCTGCTCGAGCACCTTTTGCGCATCCGCAATTGAGTTCGGCTGAACCAGCTCGAAAGCTGGCATGACGTCTCGAATTACAGCCATGGCCTCTCCTATTACGTCCCCACTAAATGTGCGCCGTCAGGGGATCTTGCATGGGACGTCCCGCTTCGAAGGACGTGAGAATGGTGTCCGCGTTGACCGGAGCACGCTGAAAAATCTCATCACCGAGAGCGTCCGAGAGCGCGTTCAAGATCGCAGCGCACCCGCCTCCAACGGGCGGCTCGCCCACACCGCGGGCGCCGACCGGCGTTTCGGGATCAGGAATATCGAGCGCCGCCCACTGCATGTCGACGGGCACGTCCAAAATTGTCGGCGGCTTGCTCTGGTAAAAGCGCCTCGTAAGCATCGCACCGTAGTAGGGATCGAACACCCACTTCTGCCCAAGCGCATGCCCCATTCCCAGAACCGACCGGCCCAGCACCTGACCCCCTAGCGCGCGGGGATGAATTACGGAGCCCACATCGGCGTAGGCGAGGAAATCGATGATGTCGTACTTGCCGGTTTCCACATCCACTTCGACCTCGGCAAAGCTGGCAACGTAGGAAAACGTCGCGCCATCGCGAGGGTAATTGTCCTTCGCGGTCGCCAGAAGGCCCTGGCCCGCGAGCGCGGCTGCCGACGCCTTCGTCCGCTTGTTGAGGTCGGCCGATACTTCGTGGCCATCGTAGGTGCCGCCGAGTTCAATCGCGTGCTTCGCGGCCTGCGCCAGAGTCATGCCGGCGCCGCCACCTTTGCGAAATACCCGCTCGTTCGCCACATCGTAATTCTCTGGCTTGCCGCCGAGCTTCTTGGCTGCGATCTCTTTGAGTTTTTGCCGCGCATCCATCGCGGTCGCGTAGGCAGCGCGCGTCATCGCGTGGGTTGTCTGGCTGCCGCCGGAAACGCACGTGAACGGCAGATTCTTCGACGAGTCGCCCCATGTGATGTCGCACTTCTCCCACGGCACTCCCAGAACTTCGGCTGCCGCGCGATGCACGTCGATCACCGACTCCGTTCCCAGGTTGCCGATTCCAGACTGGATGCTCACACGGCCGTCCGGCTTGATGATGAGGATCCCATCGAAGCCGGTCGTGCCTCCTACATAGCAACTCAACGACACGCCCACGCCACGCACCTTCGTACCGATCCGCTTCGGCGTGCGCGCCACCCGCTCGCTCCATTTGAACTGCTCCGCCCCGCGATCGAGGGCTTCCTTAAGGAACGCGCTCGTCGCATACGGCCGCTTGCCTTTCACCTCCGGCCCGAATGGCGCTTTGCCCTCCGGGCAATTGATTCGGCGGGTGGCCACTTGGTCGAGCCCAAGTTTGCGCGCAGCTTTCGCGATGACCGGTTCCATGATCACGATGCCTTGCAGGCCGCCAGGCGAGCTCTGCGCACTTCTGGGCGGCGTATTCGTGAGTATGGTCACTCCACGCCAGCGCATCGCTTCCGGTTGATACAAGAGGGAAACGATGCGGCCCGATGACGGGACATCGCCGTTTGCGTCATAGGGACCGTTGTTGGAGATAACGAACATGTCGAGCGCGATGATCCGCCCATCCTTGGAAAAGCCCACTTTCACCCGACCTAGCAGGCTGGGCCGCGCACGGCCTATGAACGTCTCTTCCTCGCGGCTGATCCGCATCATCACCGGCGCATTGGCTTTCTTCGATAGGAGTGCCGGAATAATCAGCGAAATGCCGCCCGTGATCTTGCTGCCAAAGCCGCCTCCGGTGTATTCGCTGACGAGTACAACTTTGCTCACATCGATGTTCAGCCATCTCGCAATGGCAGGAACGGTTTGCGCGGTGCTCTGCGTGCCGGTGTGAACGTAGACTTTTCCGTTCTGCCAGTAAGCCAGGGCGCTCCGCGTCTCAAGCGGCTGATGGCTCGTGTCCGGCGTCACAAACGTTTCGTCAAGCACCAGCGCCGCATTCTTGAACCCCGCGTCGATGTCTCCGTACGACCATTCGTCGGGTGTCTTCCCCATCGGCAGGCGCCCGTGCTTCGCGTCGGCAAACTCTGCTTCGGTCCACTTGAGCGCTCCGATCGTGGGCGGCGGCGGCCCCTGTGGCGGTGCTCCCGCGACGGCCGGGGGCGTCGGAGCCTGCACCCAGATGTTTCCATCCGTTCTGGGATTGGGGCTGCCGGGTCGCAAGGTTTCGAGCGGGTCGATGACGAAGGGCAGCGGCTCGAACTCGACTCGAATCTTTTCAATCGCGTCAGCGGCAGTGACCTCATCCACCGCGGCCACAGCGAGAATCGGCTCGCCTTGGTAGAGCGGTTCCATAGTCAGCGCGCGCTCGGCCTTTGGGTTGGCCCGAATCACGGTGCCATTGTCAGTGAGCGAGTCGGCCGGAGGCGGAAGCTCGTCGGGCATGAGAATCGCTCTCACGCCGGGCATTGCAAGCGCCTCGCGCACGTCGAGGCGTTTCACACGCGCGTGCGGCAAGGGGCTCAGCAGCAGTTTGCAAAACAGCATTCCCTCGGCGTTATAGTCCTCGGCGTACTTTGCCTGCCCTGTAACTTTCGCGTAAAGGTCGGGGGTTGCGTAATCCTTGCCGATCAATTTGTGTCCAACCCCGTACACACGCGGGGTCGTTTCGACAGGTTTAGCATCTCCCTTAGGCACGGCTCGCCCCCCTCATGTTCTCTGCGCCGCGCATCATCGCGGTGAGGATCTTGTCATAGTCCTGGCACCGGCACAGATTTCCCGAGAGGCCCTGCGCCAGTTCGCTCCGTGTGGGATTTGGATTCGCTTTCAGGAATGCCACCGCCGCCATGATGAAACCCGGCATGCAGAACGCGCACTGGAAGCCTTGTTCATCGATCACGCCTTGCTGAACTGGGTGCAGCGTGCCGTCGGAGCCGGCCAGCCCTTCGATGGTGAGGACTTGCCTGTCGCGCACCGTGTGCGTCAGGACCGAGCAGGCGTAGTGCGGCACGCCGTCGATCAGCACGGTACAAGAACCGCATTCCGCTCGGTCGCACCCCAGCTTCGTGCCCGTAAGCCCGAGCTTGTGGCGGAGTGTCCAAGCCAGGGTTTCTTGCTTCATCACGTCGGCACGGCGCTGTTGCCCGTTGACGTTGAGTGTGAGGAGTCTTTCTCCGGTGGCGCCAGTAGTCTGGCCCAGCAGAGTAGATGCGCGGAACAGGTAGCCTACGGAGGAAACTGCCGCGCCGCTCGCGATTACCCCTTTGATGAAGTCGCGCCTCGAGACCACATCCCGTGCGCTGCCAATCGTCTTTGGGTCAACGAGGTCGCTCATCGCGAGGGTACCTCCGAGGCATTGTTGACTAAATCGAGGGGAAGGAGCAAGTCTCTCCTTCCCCTTTTGGTTTGCGGCGGGGAAAGGCAGCTAGTGAAGACACGACCTTCACACTCCCATCTCTGAAGGATGCTGCGCCAGATGCTGGGACTAGTTCTTCGACACTTCTAGATCGGGCTGGAAGACCGCGTCAAAGCGCAGCTTTTCGTGCTTGTCGTGGACCAGCACGACCGGCGAGAGTCGGAGTGACTGCTTGCACGCCCGGCACGCCGTCATCTCACCTTGCAGGTCCTGAACGAAGCCGTCCGTGAAATGATACGCCGCGCGCGGCCGCCGGGCCGCCTTGGTTCCCTTAGCCCCACAATGCGGGCACGTGAACTCCACGCGGTCGTCCAGCGGATCGCGGTTCAGCGCGGCCCAGCCTGTGTACCGAACGCCGATAGTTTCAACTGAATTTTTGCTCATGATTCCTGCTCCAAAGACTCCTTTAGGTCCTTCTTCACTCACCTTAGACGCACGCGCCTGCTTCCAAGGTGCAGCCTTGTAACCAAAACTGTAAGTCATTCCTGCCGAATCGTTTGCGGACGAGCCTGCCGCGGCTCTGCGGTTCCGGGCACGCATTTGGGTGCGTTTCTCCGCGGCCCGGGGAACCGCCCGCCCGGTCCGGTGTCTATCACATGTAGGATCGCGACCTTCCAGCAGCACGGCAGCAAGCGAGTTTGGCGGACCTAAGTCGCCGAACCGTTCCTGATTCGCTTTTTCGCACGCAATTTCGACAGGGAGGAGTGTCTCTATGAGCGGCCTTGGAAATCTATCTCAGTGCATGGTCGATAGCGATCCGGAAGTCATTTCTCGGGCGCGGCGCCTGCGGCAGAAAGCCTTCGTGATCTCGGTCTTCCTTGAAGTCGTCTGCTTGACTGCGATGTTGTTGTTGCCCCTGATTACTCCCGGCGTTTTTCCGCGCGGCTATATCACGACGCCAGTCCCGCCATACCACGGCGGCGGCGGGAATCCAGGTCAGCCGCGGCAGCAACGCCAACAACACTCTCCGCGGCATACCTATCGACCCACACAGGCCGAAATCACTTATAACCCAGCGCAAATCGCGCACCATCGACAGAGGCCGAGCGACGAAGACGTACTCGCTCTTGATAACGTCGACGGGGATCCTGGGAACGGCCCAGGACTCCCGGGAATCGGCCCGTACATACCTGGCGGTGGTGACAACGGTCCTCGAATCGCGCCGCCGCGCGAGACGGAGCCGGTCCGGCCGACTCGGCAAAAGGTGAGCGAAGGCGTCATGGAAGGCGCGCTCATCCGCCGCGTCGAACCCGTGTACCCCATGATCGCGGAAAAGATGCACCTCTCGGGCACTGTGCGCCTGCGCGCGATCATCGCTGCCGACGGCTCCGTTCAGCATCTCGAGGTTCTAAGCGGCAGCGAGATTCTCTCTCGCGCCGCGCGTCAGGCCGTAGAGCAGTGGCGCTATCGCCCGACGCTCCTCAACGGCGTTCCTGTCGAGGTCGAAACCTACATCACCGTCACCTTTGTATTAGGCGATCACTGAGCGGCGCCGATGAGTCAGCACTTGGCCGAGAGAAGTATCGTTCCAGGAGCCACCAGACTACGATTGTGAGAAGAAGACAGGAGCCGACCGCACTCGACCACCACCAATGCACTGGCCATTTCCGAATGGCGGCGACGTAGTTCACAATCATCGGAATGTCCCCAATGAGGCACGCCGCGATGTACAGGACCAAAATGCGAAGGGAATCCCGCAGCCGGAACCCAAGAGTTTTCTGAATGTCTAGCGGCTCTTTGGCTTCCGAACTTTGAGATTTTCGCGCCGCGAGGTGGTAGAGCCACTCGGTGACAAAGCAGACTAACTGCCAACATGCTGCGCCCGAGAAAAACAAGACGGGCGCGTAAAGGAACAACTGCGGCCACGAGAAGGCGTCCCACCAGCCGTCCCAGGCCGGGTCACGAAGCAGACGCCACGCGGTATACGTGCAGACAAAAAGGGCTCCTGCTACGAACGCCTTGCGGATTCGCCGACCAAGTCGCCCGACTGGAACGCGTTCACGCAAAGTCATGTCGCGGAACCGCCTCGAAGTCGTTAGACACCAACCTAGCGATTTGGGCCGAGACAAACCGCTCGGCAAGCTGCTGTAATTTACAGGAGCGGCTCGCCGGAATTGCGGGAAATGATCTCGCGAGTCTCGTCGCGCAGACGCACGATTTCGTGCCAGTCGTTTCCCGCGCTCGGATTGGGCACCACAAGCGGCCCGAAAGTGACGGTCAGCCGGCCCAGCCTCGGCAGGTGCGTCTTATCGCGCAGAATGTGGCGCGTGCCGCGAATAGCCACGGGGCAGACCGGCCGTTGCGCGTCAACGGCAGCTTTGAAAGCTCCCAACTGAAACGGCCGAATGCCGGTGATCGGCGTAAACGTCCCTTCGGGATAAATCGCCACCGATTCGCCGCGCTCGAGCGCCGCCTTCACCTCATCCGCCTGGCGCACGCGCGCCTCCGGGTCGTTTCGGTCGAACATGAACTGGCCGCTTCGGCGAGCCATCGTCCCGAACAACGGCATGTTCACCACTTCGCCCTTCGCCACGAACCGGACGCCCGGCGGCAGCAGCGCCACCATTGCCACCGTATCCGCATAACTCGAGTGGTTGGGTGCGAAGATGCAGGCGCCTGATTCCGACAGCGCCGCCAACGTCTCCGTTCCTTCAATCTGCACGCGAATGCCGCTGCACCAAAGAATCGCGCGCGCCGCGGAATGGATCAATCGCGAAGCGCGGCGCGGATCGCGTGTGAGCGAGACGGCCGCCCATAGCGGCGCAATCACCGCTCCCGTGACGGTGAGCGCGTAAACGCCATAAACGCGCTGGGCCGCGCCCCGCGCGCCGCGAGTTGCCAAAGCCCACGTTCGCGGAGCCGCCCCGCGCACACCCAGCTTCGCGATCTGTACCCAGGGCGCTTGCTGCTTCTTGCCGAGCTTTCTCTCCAGATAGAGCCGCCGCGTTTCGCTGCGGCGCAGTTTGCCACTGGAAGTCTTGGGAATCGATTGCGGCGGAAGTATTTCCACCACGTCCGGCGGCAGGCCCATCCCTTCGTGGACGGCCCGCGAAATGTCGCCAGCGATGCGTTTCGAATCCGCGGCGTTGCGTATCTCTGCCGTCACGACCAGTCTCTCCGTGCCGCTCCGCGCGTCGGGAGCGCCGAATGCCACCACGCAACCCGCGCGCACTCCGGCCACTTGTCCCGCGATCTCTTCAATCTCATGGGGATAGAGATTGCGGCCCCCCTTGATGATCACGTCTTTCGCGCGTCCGGTGATGAAGAGCTCGCCATCAGCCCAGTACGCGCGGTCGCCCGAATTGAGCCAGCCTCCTTCGCGCATCAAATCGCGCGTCGCGCTGGGATTCCGATAATATCCGCACGTCGCCGAAGGCCCGCGAAACCAAAGTTCGCCTTCAACGCGCTCCCCGGCGTCGCGGCCTTCGCGAGTCACAATGCGGCATTCCACGTCCCGGAACGGTTTTCCTGCGCCGACGAATTCAAGCGTCGCCGAATCGTTTCCGCTCGCGCCCACCGCGCGTCCCGATGACTCGAACGTCGCCCGGTCGATCCGGTCGACCCTGCTTCCAGCTCCAGGCCGTGGCGCCGATACCGCCAGCGATCCCTCTGCCAGACCATACACACCGAGCAGCGCCCCGCGATCGAAGCCGTGAGGCGCGAAGCGCGCCACGAATCGCTCGATCGTATCTGCGTGCACCGGCTCCGCTCCGTTCAGCGCCGCCCGCCACGAACTCAGGTCCAGCCCCTTCAGATCCTCATCCGCTATCTTGCGAACGCACAGCTCATACGCGAAATTCGGCGCGGGGCTGATGGTCCCTCGATGGTGATGAATCGCCCAGAGCCAGCGCGCCGGCCGGCTCAGGAAGGCCACCGGCGACATCACCACCAGCGGAATCCCCGTGAACAACGGCACAAACCACGCGCCGATCAGCCCCATATCGTGATAGAGCGGCAGCCAGCTCACCGCCACATCCTCCGGCCCCAGGTCGATTCCTGCGGTAATCGACCGGATGTTCGCCAGCAGATTCGCGTGGGTCAGTGTGACGCCCTTCGGATCGCCGGTTGAGCCCGACGTGTATTGCAGAAACGCGATGTCTTCGCCGCGGGCATGATGAGAGAGGTTCTCCACCGGCCGCCATTCTTTGCTCGGGTTTTCCCGATCGGTTGGCGTCGCGCACAGCTTCTCCGCGTTCAACACCTCCCGCAGCGTTGGAACCCGCGGCTGCAGTAATCGCGCAAGGCCTTCAGCCTGACGCCACGTCACCAAAAACCGGGTCTCCGCGTTTTTGAGGATGTTCGATTGCCGCGTCGCATATTCGGCGATGCGGTCGGCGCGGAACGGCGGATAGATCGGAACCGGAATGCCTCCCGCCAGAAGGATGCCGGCGAACGTCGAGAAGAATTCCGCGCACGTGGGCAGCATGATCGCCACGGTTTGCCCGGGCTCGAGTCCGCGCCGGGAAAGCTCCGCGGCAGCTTCGGAAGCGCGCTCGTAAAGCTCGCCGAACGTAATCGTCCGCAGCGCATCGTTTTCCTCGTAGAGGTGAATATGCGCGCGGCCTGGCTCGCCGAGCCCGCGAAGCCGGATGATCTCCGTCAGCGATTCAGCGGCGCTAATTTTTCGCTCGAGATCTGGTCTCAGCGAGGCGGAATGGCCCCTAACAGAAGACTGAACAGGCGACTTCGCAAAGGCACCATCGGGAGCCGTCTTCGACAACTCGTTTTCGTCGACGTCTTCGCGGAGAATGGCCTCGACCAGGTCCTCCACGGAATTCGCATCGGCAACGACGCGTTCGGGCAGCCGAACGCCGCAGGCGTTACCCAGGCGCAACATGAGCTCGACGCGCTCAAGACTCCCGAGTCCGAGTTCGCGCTCGAGGTGTGCTGAGGTTCCGCGGGCGCATAGATCTTCCAGCCCTCGCGAGTTCCCCAGCTCGGCAAGCAGCTGGCGCACCGTCGCAAGGGCTTGCGCCTCGACGATGGCTTTGCGATCGAGTTTTGTGCTGGTAGCGCCCACTATGGCAATGTCAGCTGCGTTGGATTAGCGTCGGGTCAGCGTTGGTGTTTCGATGCGTCCCGGAACGCAGGATAAAATCCTGCCCGGAGCCTATCACCGCGACGCCCCGGCTTCAACTTTTCCCCCTGTGTCTGCTGGAAACCAGCCAAGCCGCTGGCTCCCTCTCGATTCAGCGCCATCGACGTACAGCGAACAAACCTCGAATTCTCAATGGGGTACGTTCGTACCGGCGCGAATTGAACCGATTGGCCTATCGACGCTGCCGCAGACCACAGGCATTATGGCTAAGTATTCGGGGGCGCTAACAGCGACCTCGAATGTCTGCACCTCCATCACCCCATGCCCACGAGCGGCCGGCACCCCCACCGGCCGCTCACCTTTTTTTGCGGCCCTGCCTTCGCCCGTGCCCTGACACCCGAATCGGCCTCCTATTAAATTCTCACAGGTTTCATGAGAAGCGGGACATAACGCTGCGCCCACCATCCGCAAGGTCGCGAATCTGATGATTCGGAGAGATTCGGGAAATCATATATCTTGCAATGTATTCTCGGCCTGGGACCCACGTAAGTCATTGTAAATACTGCCAGAAACTTCGGTATTCGTCTTGCAGTGCTCCCATCCAGTGCTCTCGACCGGCGTTCCGCCAGCTTCATCGAGGCACGCCATGCATTGGCATTTCTTATTGAAACTATATTTGTTTGACATCGGTTGAGGGCCGGAACTATACAAGCCTGTAGCGGCGTGGGTTTGAGGATGGATTTTCGTCTTGGCGAATGCTCGGGGGGGCACGCGTCTGCAGCGGTTGTCGCCAGTGTTCATTCCCGGTTTCACCCACCTTGCTGATGGGGCTATCTCCTGGAGGTGTCATCGTGAGGCATCTTGCAAGATTTTCTTGGGTTTTGGTGTGTGTATTGGCGCTTCTACTTGGCAGCCCAGTCTCTTGGGGCCAGGCCGCCACGGGACGAATCTTTGGCACCGTAGTCGACCAACAGGGTGCTTCGGTACCCGGCGCGATGGTCACCGCAACCGATGAGGCCACCCGCGTCTCGAACACCGCGACCACCAACAACGAGGGCTATTTTGAGGTGTTGAACCTCCCTATCGGAACTTACACCGTCACCGTCGAGAATGCCGGTTTCACAAAATACGTTACGAAGACAAACAAGCTCCTGATCAACCAGTCCCTGAAATTCGAAATCACCCTGAAGATTGGGACGCCTACCCAGACTGTAACGGTCGAGTCTCAGACCACGACGGTAGAGACCGAGAGTCCCACCTTGGGCCAATCCGTCACCAGTCGCCCGCTCGTCAACCTTCCTTTGAACGGCCGGAACGTGCTTGATCTTGCCTTGCTGCAGCCCGGTGTCACGGAAGCGGATCCCGACCTCACTGTTCCCGGGATGCCGAGCACGACGGTGTTGTTCAGTGTGGCCGGAGGCCGGCCCGATTCCGTCACCTATCTTCTCGACGGAGGTTTGAACAACAATCTGCTCAATAATACCGTCGTTCTGAACCCGAACCCCGACACGATCGCCGAGTTCCGCATCCTGACCAGCGATTACACCGCGGAATACGGGCGCAACAACTCCGGAATCGTCAGCGTCGTCACCAAGTCCGGCACGAACCAAATTCATGGCAGCGCCTTCGAATTTGCGAGAAACGATTTCTTCAACGCGAACAGTTATTTCAATAAACTGGAAGATCTTCCAAGAGACGATCTGAAGCGGAATCAATATGGCGGTACGCTTGGTGGGCCCATCACGATACCTCACGTGATTAGCGGCAAGGATCGCTTCTTCTTCTTCCTTGGATATCAGGGGCAGCGCCTGTCCGAAAGCCAGGTGGAGTCGGAGACGTCTACGTTTACGCCTGCTGAAATCACAGGCGACTTCTCGGCGGCGGCCACGGACCCGTTCAGCGGTAACCCGATTCCCGAACCCGGCGTTCGTTGCTTCCTCTCGGGGCTGCCCACGATCGCGTCAGACGGCATGACCGTGCTCGATCCCTGCACGGATCCGAACACAGGCAATCCGTTGCCCGCGCATCCCTACTTTCAGTCGAACGCGGCTATGGCCGCAAATGCGATGATCGACCCCACGAAAATCAACGCCATTGCCGCCGAGTATATTGCGCACGGCTGGATCCCCACCTCGCCGACCGGCTTGATCTCCACGCCGGGGAGTCGCACCGACAACGACAACGAACTCACCGGGAAACTCGATTTCTTGATAACCGCGAAAGACAAGCTGGCCGTCACCCTGGGCGGAAGTAGAAATCCTACACTTGATCCCTTCGACTTTGCCACTGTCGGAGGCTTCCCGGATTTGGGCCACAACAACAATTACCTTGGCAACATCGCGTACACGAGAACCTTTTCGCCCACATTGGTGAACGAATTACGCTTTACAGCACAGCGCAACAATCACCTCCAAGCGAATCCAGGAGCAACTCTGCCCACCGCGAGCGACTTGAACATCAACATTAACCCCGACAATCCAACGGGCCCGCCCAACCTTTTCTTCGACACGGGCTTGGACGTCGGATTCGACGAACACGGGCCGACCACCGAGATCAACAATACGTACGGCCTTTCCGACACCGTGACTTGGGTAAAAGGCAGGAACACATGGAAATTCGGCGGCGGGATTTCAGCGTATCAGAACAACACGGTGTACGACTTCTACGTCAACGGTGAATTTGACTTCTATGGACCCGGCGGAAACGGCACCGGCTACGGCACACCCAGCGCAGACCCGAATTTCAGCTTCGGCAGCAGCTTCGCGGATTTCCTGCTGGGAGCCGTCAACAGCTATTTCCAGTATCCCGCCGCGCCTTCCAACATTCGCAGCAAATCGACATACGGATTCGTGCAAGACGAATGGCGCGTCAGAAAGAATTTTACGCTCAGCCTCGGACTCCGCTACGAATACAACTCGCCTAAGCTCGACACCGAGGGAAGAACCTTTTCCCTCTTTCCAGGAGCGCAGTCGACCGTATTTCCGAATTCGCCCATCGGCCTGCTTTATCCGGGGGACGCCGGCGCTCCGAGAGGCGTGAATTTTCCCGCCAAAAACAACTGGGGGCCGCGGTTCGGATTTGCGTGGGATCCGTGGAACAACGGCAAGACAAGCGTCCGCGGGGGTGTCGGCGTCTTTTATGACGTCTTGAAAGGCGAAGACAATTTGCAGTTCAACGGCCAGCCGCCATTCTTCAGCAGCGCGGGCCTTTTCTTCGGCACCGTTCCAGGAAATCAAGTGGGCGACGTTCAATACTTCGCCGATCCTTTTGGTTCAGCAGGCGTCCCCGATCCTTTCCCGTCCAAACCGCCCGACCCCAACCTCGATTTTGGCGCATCCGGATTTCTTCCGATCAACGCCGCCGGGGGCGTTTACTTCGTCGACCCCCATCTCCGCACGCCCTACACCTACCAGTACAATTTGAGCGTGCAGCATGAATTGGCGAAGAACCTGGTCGCGGAAGTGAGCTACGTGGGGAGCAGCTCCAAGAAACTCACGGCCCTCGAAGATGTGAATCCCTTTGTCCTGGGAACGTATAACCGAACCTTGAATCTCGCGCCGCAGAATAACGACGTATCCGCATGGTGCGCTGCGAACTCCGACCCCAGCCAGTGTCCCTTCGCCACCGCGCCGACCTTTGCTAACGTCGGGTTCGCGAATTTCAACAGTCTCGAAGCGTCCCTGACCCGGCAGCCTTTCGAAACCCGGTTTTTTGGGACCACGTACTTCACGCTGGCTTATACCTACGGCCACGGGATCGACACGTCGTCCGGGTTCCGGAACCGGAATTTTCAGGTTCCGTTCTACAACATTCAACAATTCCGCGCCTCGTCGGATTCTGACATCAGGAACCGCGTCACCTTCAGCGGCGGCTGGGATTTGCCCTTCGACCGCGCATGGGAATCTGGTCCGAAGCTCCTGACAAAAGGCTGGAGCCTCTACCCGATCGTGAGTTGGCGAACCGGGTTCCCTCTGGACATCAATGCTGAGCTCGCGGATCGGTTCGATCCGTCGGCTCCGGGGCCATCCGCAGCGGGTGACCCCTACTTGGTGAACGCGGTATTTGCGTCCGGGTTCAGCAGCGTCCAGTACATGAATCCCAAAGCGGCGGGGAACTACTTCTTCAATCCCGCGGGCTTCAGCAACACCCAAAATGCCGACTCCACCCCCTGCAACGCTCAAGTTGCCAACGAACTGCCGTCGGATGCCTGCGCGGTCGCAACTCCTGCCCTGCGCACCTATGGCCTGCCTCGCAACATACTTCGCGGGCCGGGGCGCACGAATTTCGATCTCGCGCTGGCCAAGTCAACCCACATCTTCGAGAATCTGAACGCGGAACTTCGCCTCGAAGCGTTCAACATTCTCAACCACACGGAGTTCTCGAATCCAGACACGGGCATTGACGACTTCACATTCGGACAGGAAACCAGCACCTATGATCCGCGCATCGTTCAGATCGCTCTGCGGCTGACGTTCTAGCGCAGAGCAGCGCTGACTCCAAAAACACAAAGGCCCGGGCCGTCTAGAAGCGGCTCGGGCCTTTTTGTCATTGTCTGCTGGAAGCTGCGGCCGGGGACGACACCGCAGCCGGCGAAAAATCAGATAAGCAGCGCCGGCACAGTTGTTATCGCGGGCGCCCAATCGGCCGGTAGCTCGCCATGGGTCGCGGCCGCATCCGGAAACGAGGCGCGAGCGGTGGCGGCACATTGTGCAGCGGACCGCCGCAATGGGCGCATGCTTCCGGCTCGGCGCCCTGAATACGCAGCCAGTGTCCGCGCGCTGAACAATCTGGATTCAAACACTGAACGGTCCAACCCGGCAGATGTTGCATCGATTCCTCTCGTTTTAGCGAAATCTGCCAGCCTGCGGCGGGAAGGGAACTGCGCTCCGCCCGGCTGCCCCGAAGCCCGACCCAAAGTCTTCCGAATTTCAGTTCGGAAACTGTTGGATGCGCGGGATTGTGCGCCGGGCGCGCTAGTGTGTCAAGCGGAATGTACGCTATTAGTAGTGTGCCGATTGCGAACAAGAAGAAGCCACGCTGCGGGTCACGCGCGGACTAACTCACGCTGCGGGGCGCCCGCCCCTGCGCGGTTACTGTGGATTGCTGGCGGGCTTGGTGTCGCTGCTCGACGCGCTCTGGTTCAGCTTCGCCGTCAATTCGTCGATCTTCTTCTGCGCCGCCTCGATTTCCTCTTTCTTCGCGGCCATGTCATCTTCTTCCGCCTTCAGCTTCGCGGCGCCGTCTCTGTCGGAGGCGTAATCGGGCTTGGTGTAAAACATCTGCTGGTCGAGACCATACTTGCGAGTGAGGATATCGAGGTCCGTCGTCAAGCTCGCCAGATGTTCTTTCGCTTCGGCGAGTTCCGCCGTAAGCTCGGCTTTTTCGCGCGCCTCCGCCGCGGAGTCCTTGGCGGCATTGGGAGCGTTACTCGCTGTTGCGGCAGGAGTCGCACTCTGATCGGCGTTACCGCTGCCCGAACTTGACTCGCCGATCACGCTGATGCCATCGGGTTTCGACGGAATATTTTCGTTGTCCCACACCTTGGCGGGCTTCGGCGTCTCCTTCTTCTGTTCGCGAGCGCGTCGCGCGGCTGCGGCCAGCGAGTCGTCCTGCTTTTGGTCGGACGACTGCGTCTGAGTGGACTGACTCGATTGGCTGGATTGTTGCTGCGCCGCAGCAACCCCCGGCGCCCAAGCAAGCAGCCCGACGAGACCCAATTTCGCGATCTTCATAAACTCCTCCCCAAGGGCCGAACCACCACAGCCTATCCCACCAAAGCCTATCTTAGTCGCGTGCTTGCGACGACGGCAAACGCCATTGCACGCAGCGCCCTAAAAGACACCCTGTCCGCTTTGGCAGGGCTTTCGCTGGAACCTTCGTGCCCGTCCCGCCTCGAAGCCCGTCCTTGCCTCCCGCGGTCGACAAAGGCATACTCCGTGGCCGGCTGACGAGAACCACATCGCGTTTCAAGGGGCAAACATGAAAGGCTGGCTGCTTTTTCTCGTGTCGTTCGGCCTCGCTATTTTCTGCACCTCTACTGCTACTGCACGCGCCGCGTTTCATGCGCGTCCGCAGATGTCCTCCGCAGCTCCTGCTTCGGACGCGTACCAAGCTTCCGCGACGCAGCAGCCCCAGAAGAAAGTCACCGAATACACCCTGCCGCCGGACCTCTACCGAAAGGCGCACACGCTTGGCCAGATTTCATTTTGGGGCCAACTGGCTGCCACTCTGTACTCCTGGATTATCCTGTGGCTTGTCCTGCGCTGGCAGCTTGCGCCGAAGTATCGCGACTGGGCAGAAAAAGCAGGCTCGGTCAGATTTCTGCAAGCGTTGGTCTTCGCGCCTCCTCTGATATTCACGATCGCGGTCCTGAACATCCCGTTCGATATCGCCGAGGAATGGATCCTGCGGAAATTCGGAATCAGCATTCAGGGCTGGGGCTCGTGGGCCTGGGACTGGACCAAAGGGCAAATCATTCTTCTCATCATCGGCACCACTCTTGTCTGGATTCTTTACGCCGTGATTCGCAAGTCGCCGCGGCGCTGGTGGTTCTACTTCTGGCTCGTTTCGCTGCCGCTTCTGGTCTTGCTGGTTTTCCTGCAACCACTGGTCATCGACCCGCTGTTCCACAAATTCGAACCTCTCGCTCAGAAAGATCCGGCGCTCACCATGGGCCTCGAAAAAATGGTTCAGCGCGCGGGCCAAGAAATTCCCCCCGAGCGAATGTTCTGGATGAACGCCGGTGAGAAGACCACGGGTTTGAACGCCTACGTCACCGGCCTCGGCGCTTCCAAACGCATCGTCGTCTGGGACACCACCATCGCGAAAATGAACACGCCGCAAATCGTATTTGTCGCCGGACACGAAATGGGCCACTACGTTCTGAATCACATCTGGAAAGGACTGGCCTTTGGCGCCGTGGGACTATTCGTTCTCTTCTATCTGGGTTTTCGCACGATTGGCTCGGTCCTCGCGCGGCGAGGAGAAGGCTGGCAGATTCGCGCGGTCGACGATTGGGCGTCTCTGCCCGCGTTGCTCCTTCTCATATCGGTGTTCTCATTCATCGGCGCACCGATTGGAAGCGCCTTCAGCCGCTACGTCGAGCATCAAGCGGATCAGTACGGCCTCGAGGTCACGCACGGGTTGACGCCGGATTCCAGCCAGGTGGCCGCCCAGTCCTTTCAGATTCTCGGCGAAGTGGACCTGTCCGATCCTGACCCGAATCCCGTCGATGTGCTCCTCTTTTACAGTCATCCGCCCATTCCCGATCGCGTTCGCTACGCCCTGTCCTACGCCCCGTGGGACCACGGCGAGCAACCCGAATTCGTAAAGTGACCAGTCCCGTAGGGACGATTGAATCCTTACCTCGCTCCATTCCACTCGATCACCGCAGCGCTCATTCATCGCGCGCGAATCGTCATCGAGATTCCATGCTTCGGCCGCAGCGTAACAAGCGGCTCGGGCACCACCGGTCGCCCCGGTGCCAACCGAAACTGAAATTGCTGCGCCAGCGTGCCAATCACCAGCGCCGACTCCAGCATCGCGAACCCCTGCCCGATGCAGCGCCGCGGCCCATCGCCAAACGGAAAATAGGCTCCTGGTGGCAACCGGTCGGCCAGCCCATCAAGCCACCGTTCGGGGCGAAACGCGTCCGGCTCGTCGTAATATCGCGAATCGCGGTGCATCACCCATTGCGACATCAGCACCGTCTCGCCGGGCCCAAAATCGTAGCCGCCGATCGTGAACGGAGCGATTGCCGTCCGCGCCAGCAGGTACGCGGGCGGATACAGCCGGAGCACTTCGCTCACCACCGCGTGCAGGTAAGGCAATCGCGCTAAATCCGCCACCTCTGGCGGACGTCCGCCAAGCGCGTCGCGCAACTCCTCGTGAAGCCGCATCTCCGCCGCCGGGTTTTGACTGAGCAGATACCACGTCCACGCCAGCGTCAGCGCCGTCGTTTCGTGGCCCGCGAGAAACAGCGTCATCGTTTCGTCCCGAAGCTGCTTGGGAGTCATTTGGCTTCCGTCTTCGTCCATCGCGCCCATCAGCATCGACAGCAAGTCGTTCCGGTGATTCGAGCTTGGCTGAGCCTTGCGCTCCGAAATGATCCGGTATACCAGCGAGTCGAGGAAATCGTACTCGCGCGTCGCGCGCTTGTTTCGGGGCGTCGGCCAGTTGGCCGGAATGTTGATCGGCTTTCGCGCGCGGCCAAGCGAATAGCGCATCAGGAAACTCATCGCGTGGCCAACGCGCTTCGCTTCGCCTGGAAGCGTCGTGCCAAAAAGTGTGCGCACAGCCGCCTCCAGCGTGAGCGCCATCATCTCCTCGGCCATATTGCGCGTCTCGCCGTCGCGCCAGGTGTCTCCCTGCGCTTCCGCGCATTCCACCATCGCCGACGAGTACTCGTTGATGCGATGCCGGTGAAACGCAGGCTGCGCCAGCCGCCGCTGCCTTCGCCAGAAATCGCCTTCGCTGATCAGCAGTCCTTGCCCCAGAAGCCGTTCCGTCGCTTCCTTGCTCAGCGTGCTCTTGTGAAACTTGTTTTGCTGGAAGATCAGCACCTGCTGGATGTAGTCGGGATGATTCAGCAGAATCCGGCTCTGCAAAATCACCGGGATGCGGACAATATCGCCGTATTCACGCGCCGCGCTCCGCATCACCTCCAGCGGATTGCGCAGCAGGTTCAGCGACACGCCGAGGAACGGCAGCCCCTTCGGCCCTGGTAATGCCCGGTTTCCGTTTGTGCTCATAAGAGTCTGTGTGGCAACGCGTGTTTTGTGTCAGCCCCGCCGTCAAGCCGCTCATGCCGGTTTTCGGTCAGCCCCGGACTCGGGCCTTGTCGTGCGCCTTTTGCTTCATCTGTGTTTATCTGTCCCGAAGCTTCGGGATCATCTGTGGTTCCAAGGTTTCACGCCCCTTGTCGCTCCACCCTACGCTCCCCGTCCCATTTTACTTCATAAGTTCTTGGACCTCAGCGCCAGCCGCCTGAATCCAATCAAGTGGTTTTTGTCGCTCGACCCAGGATTGGGTAAGATACATGCCACCAGAACTCGAGTTCGGAACAGGGGAATCTGTGGAAGTTGAACAGCCCGATTGGCTCGCGCAGATGGAGGGCGTCCTCGAAACGCTCAACGAGGGCGTCATCGTCGTCGACGATTGCCAGCATATTATTTTCACGAACTCCGTCTTCCTCGAGATGACGGGATTCACGTCGGACGTGTTCCTCGGCCAGCCGTCGACCCAACTCTACAATCCTGAAGATACAGCGTTTATTGAGGCCCAGCGGGAAAAGGGACTGCGCGTTGGTCATAATCGTTTCGAATTTGTGATTCCGCAAAAGGGCGGGAAATCCCTGCCGGTGATTATCAGCGCGCGCACGCTGGAAGATCCTGACGGCCGCCAGTTCGCGGTCATTACTTTCGCTGACATTTCCGAGCAGAAGCGCGCCGAAGCTCAGCTTCGCGAGGCAAACGTCAAGCTCGAGGAGCGCCAGAAGGAAATCGAGGACGAATTGGCGCTCGCGGCCCGCGTGCAGCAAACTCTCGCGCCCAAGTCGCTCGTATGGGGCGGCCTCCGCGTCGACACGTACTATCATCCCGTCCGCAGCATCGGCGGCGACTTTGGTCTCGTCACCCCGCAGAATGACGATCATCTGAATCTACTCGTCTTCGACGTTTCCGGTCACGGCATCGGCGCGGCCCTGGTTGCGAATCGCCTCTACAGCGAGACGATGACGCAGCTTCGTGCGCGTTCGTCTTTCGGTGACATGTTCCGCCAGCTAAACCGCTTCGTGATGCAAAACATCGGCAGCTCCGTTTTTTTCTTCACGGTCGCTGCCGCGAGGGTTGATCGCGCTGCGCGCCGCATGGTGTTTGCCGGCGCGGGGCATCCGCCCGGCATGGTAGTCACGCCCGGAGAGGAGCCGCGCTTGCTCGAATCCCGCAGCATGGTACTGGGCGCGCTTCCGAACGCGGTCGACGTCGAAGCGACGCTCGATGTGGACCTCGATCCAGGCGATCGCATCGTGCTCTACACGGACGGCATCACCGACGTTTTCGATTCTCAGGGAGAGATGCTCGGAGTGCCTGGCGTGCAGAAATTTGTCCGCGAAGCAGCGTTGCTGCCTTTCGCCGAAATGAAGCAGGGAATTCTCGACCGCGTTGCCGACTGGCGCGAGGGCCCGCCTTCCGACGATGTCTCGATCGTCCTGGCCGAAGTCATCTGACCCCCCTTGGTGAATGGAGTGGTGAACCGGATGGCGGA
This sequence comes from uncultured Acidobacteriota bacterium, assembly GCA_963737205.1. GTDB lineage: Bacteria > Acidobacteriota > Terriglobia > Acidiferrales > UBA7541 > Palsa-295. The sequence goes on from CAVTRV010000002.1 coordinate 2,321,363, forward strand.
CGTCGATCTTTCTCTCCAAATTCCCGCGCCCCCGAACGAAATCTTCGCTTTTTTCGTCCCCCAGCGCATGCCGCTCTGGTATGGCGCGGAAATGGACTCGCAATTTGAAGTGCAGGGCGGCTCGTCCGAGTTTGCCACTGGCCAAAAAGTGCGCATCACCGGGAAGCTCGGCCGCCGCGAAGTCGCGCTAACGGTGGTCGTCACCGCGTACGAATGGGAGCGCTTTCTCGAATGGAAATTTCAGGATTCGTTCGGCGTTCGAGGCTTGCAGCGGTGGGAACTCTTGCCGGTTGCGTCCGGCACGCGTCTGAACATGCGCGATTCCTACGACATGCCGGGCGCGCTCGGCCGTTTCTTCGATCGCATTTTCACGCGTCACGCGGTGGCTCGCCGCGACCGTTCCTGGCTCGCCCACCTGCAACGCCTCGCAACGCGCGCCTAATCCCGACTGCTACGCGCCTCGCATTACGCTGTCATCCCGAATCCCCGCGGTTTGTGCGGGGTGAGGGATCTGCTTTTGGTTTTTTGGGGGTTGCGTGTCCTGAGATCGCAGCCTACGTAGCCACAATCCGCAGGAATTTCTTCTTGCCCACTTTTAGCGCCACCATCTCGCCCGGATTCAGCACCACCATCCGCTTCACGTCCTTCTCCACGATTCCGCCCACTTCCACCGCGCCCTGCTTGATCAGTCGTTCCGCTTCGCTTCGAGAACTCGCCAGCCCCGTTTCCGTCAGGACGCCAAACAGCGGCCGCGTTCCCCATCCCAATTTCATTTCGGGTATTTCCGTTGGAGCCTGCCGGTCCCGGAAAACCAGCCGAAATTGTTCCGCTGCTTTCTTGGCCGCTTCTTCGCCGTGAAATCCGGCCACGATCGTATGCGCGAGCTGCATCTTCGCGTCCATCGGATGCAGCACGCCGATGCTCACTTCTTCGCGCAATCGCACCACCGCCGGCGAAGGGAAATCGGTCAGCAACTCGTAGTACGACCACATCACATCATCGGAAATCGACATGATCTTGCCGAACATATCGGCGGGAGCTTCCGTGATCCCGATGTAGTTTCCCAGGCTCTTCGACATCTTCCGCTCGCCGTCGAGTCCCACCAGGATGGGCATCGTGAGCGTCACCTGCGAAGGCACGCCGTACTCTTTCTGAATATCGCGGTGCACTAGCAGGTTGAACTTCTGCTCCGTCGCGCCAATCTCCACATCGGATTTCAGCGCCACCGCGTCGTACGCCGTCAGCAGCGGATACAGCAGCTCGTGCACCGCAATCGGAAGGTTCTTCTCCAGCCGCGAGCGGAAATCCTCCCGCTCCAGCATTCGCGCCAGCCGGTAGTGGGCGCAGAGACGCACCACGTCGTAGCTCGACATCTTTCCCAGCCATTCGCTGTTGTAGCGAACTTCCGTCTTATCGCGATCCAGAATCTTGAACACCTGCTCCAGGTACGTCTTCGCGTTGGCGTCCACCTGTTCGCGGCTCAGCGGTGGCCGGGTTTCCGATTGCCCTGTGGGATCGCCAATCATGGCCGAAAAATCCCCGATCAGAAAAATTGCCTGGTGCCCCATGTCCTGAAAATGTTTCAGCTTCCGCAGAACCACCGTGTGGCCCAGATGGATATCCGGCGCCGTCGGGTCTACGCCCAAATACACGCGCAGCGGCTTGCCCGTCAGAACCGAATTTGCGAGCTTCTGCTTCAGTTCGTCTTCGGGAATGATTTCCGCGGTACCCTTTTTCAGGTACGCAAGCTGCTCCAGCGCGGGTTTGAATTTCACCTCGGCCACTATTTCGTCTCCGGTGTGATCAGCACGCGACGCCCCTCGATCCGGTATCGCCCCTCGAGCACGATCCGCACAGCCTCCGTGTAAATCCGGTGTTCCTCGCACAGCACTCGTTCCGACAGCGTTTCCACCGTATCGGAATCCTCGATCGGCACCGCGGCCTGAACGATGATCGGCCCGGCGTCGAGATTCTCGTCCACGAAATGCACGGTGCAACCCGTGAATTTTGCGCCGTGCTCCAGCGCCTGCCGCTGCGATTCCAGCCCCGGAAACGCCGGAAGCAGCGACGGATGGATATTTAGAATTTTATTCGGAAACGCCGAAACAAAGTAGCGGGATAGCAACCGCATGTAGCCTGCAAGGCAAACCAGCTCGACGTTCTTCTCTCGCAGCGCGGCCACCACCAGTCTATCGTACGGCTCGCGCTCGAGCCCTTTGGAAGGAATCGCCTGCGCCGGGATCCCGCGCTCGCGCGCCCTCTCGATGCCCGGCGCCCCCTCGCGATTGCTCAGCACGATCGCAATTTCGGCATTCGGAATGCGCCCGGCCGCCACGCTGTCGGCCAGCGCTTCGAAATTCGATCCGCGCCCCGACAGCAGCACGCCGATCCGCTTCTTCATGTCCGCCCGAAATTAGCACAATTCCCTGAACCAGCAAAACGCGCGGTTTAGGGGGTAGTGTCTCAGTTTCAAGTAAGCTTTGCGCCCTGTTCCTTCATCAGTCGAGCTAGGGCGATCATTTTTCTGAACTCGGTCGCATACGTTTCTGGAACCGAGACCTCTTTACAGAAACCTTTTGGGTCGACGCCCGCTAAATCATCAGCGTTTTTCAGCACTTGAAAGTGAAACATCGCAATCTTCTGGTTCTTTCCCGCTGCGCGATGGACGGCGGCTTTGATTTGCTCACTCACGATCACAATTCACTCCTTTGAATACTTGGCGGATTGCCTGATTTTACTCTGCGAGAAGCGCAATTTCTTCTAGGCTCCAAACATGGTCGCTAATCCCCGCTGCCATCGCTGGCGTGATTCTCAGGGTCTTGTGAATCCGAGCGAAATTGTAGTGCATGAAGTGAACTGCCACCATCGCCGTATGATTCCCTACTTTCTTTGAGAAAGCGTTCGTCAGATGAGTAAAGCGCTGCACTTCAGGCGCGGTGTGGCCAGAATCATCCGACGCGTCCGAACCGTAAATCTTAACGAGCGTCGCGTAATCGATTGCAGAGCCAAGCGCATCTTCCACTGCGTTCACATAGACACGGTGTGCGTCAGTCGTCGGCTGTGCCCGGTTCGCAAGGCGAAAAGCCAAGTCTTGCATGAATTCGTAAGCGATTGCCCCATCGCGTCCGCCGACTCGGTAGCCGATGCAGAGCTTTGAATCGGCATCCAATGCTGTCCACGTCCAAATATCGCCCCATCCCTGACCCTGTTTCTGTGGCGTTATGTTCTTGGCCTTCGCAGTCACAAATGACCATATTTCTTCGCATTGCACGCGCTGCGCTTTTACATTTCGCACGTTCTCATCGTGGTACTCCGCACACGCTGCGCCGAGATCAACGAGCAACTTAGTCACGGTGTTGATGGAAACGTCCGCGAGGCGGCTGGTTGAGCGCACGCCGTTTCCTTCAACTAGAAGTCCCGTGATCCGCACTCTCTTCTGAAGTGGCAGGCGGTTCATGGGTGACAGCATAAAGGAACCCTTCTGTTCGTCAAGCATAAATATCAGTTTGCGAAAAATCGCAAGTTTGTGTTGACATTTGTAAGTGGCTATTTTATAAGGGGTTCGTGAGCAGGCAGGGCGATTACAAGACTCCTGGGCAGTATATTCAAGACCTTTTAGACTCGAGAGGCTGGACGAAGAGGGTCCTGGCAATCGTGCTGGAAATGGACGAGACGGCAATCAACAAGATCGTCTCCGGGCGCAAGAGGATTGACGGGCATCTGGCCCTTCTACTCGGGGAGGTTTTTCAAGTGTCGCCCGAAGCGTTTTTGGAATTGCAAAAATCGTATGACCTCGCCAAAGCCCAAATTGAAGCTCGGCCTGACCCTGGTCGTGCAAATCGTGCCTTTCTCTTCGGTGATCTCCCAATTATGGAAATGATCAAGCGCGGGTGGATTGAAGCCAATGACGTGCGCGACGTAGTAAAAGTCGAAGTGGCCTTGTTGAAGTTTTTTGGCGCAAAGTCGCTTGACGATATTGAGATTCTACCCCATGCGACCAAAAAAACTCACGTCAACACCCCCGCAACACCTGCTCAACTAGCGTGGATTTACCGAGTCAAAGTAATCGCGAGTGAGATGCTCGTTCCCAAGTACTCCGCCAATGCGCTGCACGAAGCCATTAGGAAACTGAGCAACCTTTTATCTGCGCCGGAAGAAGCCCGCAAGGCCCCTCGCATACTCGCAGAGTGCGGCGTCAGATTTGTGATCGTTGAATCGCTACACTCAGCCAAGATTGACGGCGTGTGCTTTTGGCTGAACGACAAGTCGCCAGTCATAGGAATGTCTCTGAGATACGACCGCATCGACAATTTTTGGTTTGTCTTGCGACACGAGCTTGAACACCTCTTGCGTCTGCACGGACGTAATGAAGCGATGTTGGACACCGAGCTGGAAGGTGAACGTGCCGGTACGGGGCCGAACATCCCTGAGGAAGAACGAGTAGCCAACGAAGCGGCGGCAGATTTCTGTGTACCCCGGGAAAATCTAGAGCGTTTCGTGGCCCGCAAAGCACCGCTGTTTTCGGAACGCGATATTCTCGGTTTTGCTAGGACACTGCAGATTCACCCTGGCCTGATCGCGGGACAGTTGCAGCATCGAAGTGGTCGCTATGACCGTTTCCGTGGTCATCTGGCGAAAATCCGATTTGCTGTTGCACCGAGCGCGGTTGTCGATGGCTGGGGCGATATTTATCCGGTAGGAGCGTAAGGCTATGACTAGGCACCAAGAAATGCAGCGCATCATTCGTAATTACCGTGAAGCTCAAAACGTCACGGAATGGGACATGCATGACGTAGTCAGATTCGCAGTTAAGATGGGCTTTCCTCTTCCGAAGCCAGTCTCGGCCATCGACCGCCTCGCAAAAGAGTTCTCGCAGGCGGCGAGAGAAGAGGTTCGCCACGACAAAAAGACTGGCAGGCCATACCGTGCGAATCATGCCTACAAGACTGTTCAAGGCACACAACAGATGACTTTCTGGGTAGACATTGATGAAGCACCCAGAGTAGCCATAGTGAAATGCTTTGTGCAGCGCCGCGAGCAAACCGTGGGAGACGTTGTTCAGCTTTCGTTTGACGCTGAGCACTGGAATCAAATGAATCCGAAGGACGAACCCATCGTCATTCCAACGGACTTTACGGACGACGTAGAGTGGCGCAGAAACGCACCGGACGACAAAGCTAGTTAAGACTTGCCTCGCTTCCAGCGTGCGTCGGCAGCCAGACGAGCGATTTCTGTCCGCCTGGCTGACGTAAGTTTTGTTGCCCGCGATTTGCCGCCTTTCAGACCGCCAGCGCGACCGCGTTTGCCTCGATTTCGCTTGGATTCGCTAACCGTATCGTCTAGCTCTCCTGCAGCAATACACACGATCAGCTTGGCTAGTTGGTTCGGGTCACGCGGACGTTTTGGCATGAACATAGTGTGCCACACCCCGCACATCCTAAATCTCGGAGCAACCGGCAAACTGAGACATTACCGTTTAGGGGGTCGGAGCTCCCGGTCGGCTCCATAGTCCTGTGAGTTCTACCTCCGTATTATTGCGAATTGTCTGCTCAAACGCTTCCGTGCTAGCGTTCATGAGTTTTGCTCTCGACGGCGAGAGCTGAAAGGAGGCGGCGGGGATGCTGATTTCTAATCGGTACAGCGAATATTAGAAATCACTGCAACTCTAATCCCGCCAACAAAAAGGCTCTTTCTAATCGGTTCTATCTGTAGCCGAGCAGAGCCGCAATACGAATGACGGACTAAGACCACAATTCGGATAGCCGAGGGGATCCGCCTTACAGAGGGAGTTTGCCCGAATACACCACGCGCGCGCTTCCGCGATTGAAGCTCTCGATGCGTCCCACCAGGTAAAACTTTTCGCGGCGCCGCTTCAATTCCGCTTCCACGCGGCCAACGTGCTTTGCGGGAACCACCAGAATCATTCCCACTCCCAGGTTGAACGTCTTCAGCAGTTCGTCGCGGTCGATATTCCCAATTCTCGCGAGGTACCGAAAGATCGGCAGCACGGGCCACGACCCCAGTTGAACCATCGCTTGGACGTTTCGCGGCAGCGCCCGCGGCAGGTTCCCGGTGATGCCTCCGCCGGTGATATGCGCCATCGACGAAACCCATCCGCGCGCCAGAATATTTTTCAGCAGCGGCCAGTATGCGCGGTGGGGTCTCAGCAGCTCCGCGCCGATTTTGTTGCGGACGTCGGCCACATACGTATCCGGCTCGAGCTTCGCCACGCCGAACACCAGTTTGCGCGCGAGCGAATAGCCGTTGGTATGCAGCCCGCTCGAAGGGAGCGCGATCAACGCGTCGCCGGGCCGCACCCGGCGTGGATCAAGCTGCTTCGACTTTTCCACGGCCCCGACGATGAATCCGGCCAGATCGTATTCGCCCGCGGGATAAAAATCCGGCATCTCCGCGGTCTCGCCGCCGATCAGCGAGACGCCCGCCTGTTTCGCGGCGCGGCTCATTCCCTCGATCACCTGCTCGACGATGCGCGCGTCCATCTTTCCCATGGCCAGGTAATCGAGAAAGAAAAGCGGCTCGGCCCCCTGCGTCAGGATGTCGTTCACGCAGTGATTCAGGATGTCCGCGCCCACCGTCGAATGGATTCCGGCGGCGAACGCGACTTTCAGTTTGGTGCCGACGCCGTCCGCGCTTGCCACGAGTATTGGTTCGCGCCAGCGTTTTCGGTCGAGCTGAAAAAGCGCGCCAAACCCGCCGATCGGCGCGAGCACACCTTTGCGAAAAGTCCTCCCGGCCATGGCGGCAATGCGCCGCTTGGCTTCTTCCGCAACGGAAATGTCTACGCCTGCGTCGGAATAACGCATGGACTTCGCCTGTCTCTTCGCGAGGGCTGGAGGGGTCAAAGAATTAGAACGTATGGAACAGCCGTTTCCACCGCACTTCGCTGGGATGGATGAACACGCTGAGATACGTGGCAAACCGTTCGCCCACGTGCCCGGGATCCCAAACTTCCTCGGGCGCGTCGATCGACATGTAAATCATCACCGGCGTTCCGATGATATTTTCTCGCGGGACGAATCCCCAGTACCGGCTGTCGTAGGAGTTCTCCCGATTGTCACCCATCATGAAATATTCGCCCGCGGGCACCTTCCACGGACCGCGAAACTCGTTCGGGTTGGGCGGCTCCTCGCGGTAAGGCTCGACGAGCGCGTGCCCGTCGACGTACACAACTCCTGCTTTGATCTCCAATGTGTCGCCGGGCAATCCAATCACGCGCTTGATGAAGTCGGGATTGCCTTCTTGCGGAAGCGGCGCGCGGAAGACGATGATCTGCTGCCGCTTCGGGTTGCGCCATAGCGGGACATGTATGTTGGTGAACGGAATGCCCGCGTCGTATCCGATGCGGCTGACGATCAGGTGATCGCCGATCAGCACCGTATTTTCCATCGAGCCGCTGGGAATCACGCGCGCCTGCACCAGCGTTCCTTCGATCAACAGGAACGCCACAATCACCCAGAACCACGAAACCACTTCGCGCCAGACGCGGTCCTTCGTCTCGTCTTGCCGCTTCACTTTCTGAACCGCTACCGCTTCCGCCTCAGCTGCCACGATGAGCCTCCACCTCGAGTTGCACCAGCTCGGTCGGATAGCTGCCGGTGTAGCACGACGTACAGAATTTTCCTTCCGTGTCTTCTACCGCGAGCCGCAGCGATTCCAGCGAAAGATATCCGAGTGAATCCGCGCTCAGGTACTGGCGTATTTCTTCCGCGTTGTGCTGCGACGCAATCAGTTCGTCACGCCGCGGCGTGTCCACGCCGTAATAGCAGGGCGAAATCGTCGGTGGGCAGCTGATGCGCACGTGAACCTCCGCCGCTCCGGCCTCGCGAACCAGCCGCACGATCTTGCGGCTCGTTGTGCCGCGCACGATGGAATCGTCCACCAGAACCACGCGCTGCCCTTCGATCATCCGCCGCACGGGATTCAATTTCAGCTTCACTCCGAAATCGCGGATGGCCTGCTCGGGCTCGATGAACGTGCGCCCGATATAGTGGTTGCGGATCAGCGCCATGCGGAACGGAATTCCCGAATCCGCCGCGAAACCAATCGCCGCCGGCACGCCCGAATCAGGCACCGGCGTCACAATGTCCGCTTCCACCGGATGTTCGCGCGCCAGCAGACGCCCCAGCCGTTCGCGGCTCTGGTTCACGGGGCGCCCGAAAATCACGCTGTCCGGACGCGAGAAGTAGACGTGCTCGAAAATGCAGTATTGATGCGGTTTTTCGGGCGCAAACCGGATCGATTCGATGCCGCTTCGCGAAATCCGCAGCATCTCGCCCGGCTCGATTTCGCGCACGTACTCCGCGTCGATCAAATCGAACGCGCACGTTTCCGACGCCACCACCCACGTGCTGCCGATGCGGCCCAGGTTCAGCGGCCGGAATCCGCGCGGGTCGCGGATCGCGTACATCTCATCCCGCGTGAGCATCACCAGCGAATACGCGCCCTCCAGCTGGCTCAGCGCGTCCGCGATCGCGCCGGGAAGGTTTCGCGCGGTGCTTCGCGCAATCAGATGAACGATCACTTCCGTGTCGCTCGTCGACTGGAAAATCGAGCCGCGATGTTCCAGGCGCCGCCGCACCTCGATCGCGTTCGTCAGGTTGCCGTTGTGCCCCAGCGCGAGCTTTCCTTTGTTGCAATCGATCACCACCGGCTGCGCGTTCATCACGGTGTTGTCGCCCGCAGTCGAGTAGCGCGTATGGCCGATCGCGGCGCTGCCCGGCAGGTGCGCGATCACTGCGGGAGTGAAAATTTCCTGCACGTGTCCGAGCGACTTGTGCGCGTACACGTCCGTGCCGTCGGACGACGCGATGCCCGCCGCCTCTTGCCCTCGATGCTGCAGCGCGTACAGCCCCAGGTAGGTCAGCTTCGCCGCTTCTGGGTGGTCGAAAATGCCGAACACGCCGCATTCGTCATGGAAATGATCGTCTTGAAAGGTTGAAATCATTCGCTTTCGAGCGCCCTTTGCAGAGACTTTTCCCAGATGCCGCGGAACGAGCTTGCGTCCCCTTCGATTACCAGCCCACCCTTATATTTGATGCGGAATTCGCCCCGCGTGACCGCGCCGATCCGCTCAGCCCGCATGTTCCATTGTGCCGCAATCGCGCTGATGCGGGCAACAGAATCAGCCGGCGCCGATACCACAGCGCGTGCCCCTCGTTCGTCAAACAGCGCGAACTCGGCAGGCTCGCCGGAAGCCGCCGACTCAAGATTCACCTCTGCCGCGAGCCCCTCGCTCGCGAAACACGATTCCGCCAGCGTCACGGCAATCCCTCCGTCGCTCACATCATGTGCCGACGCAATCGCATGTTCGCTCGCCAGCTTCACCAGGCAATCGATCAGCCGCTTCTCGGCAACAAGATCGATCGCCGGAGGCGTCCCCGCCACTACGCCCTGAATCGTCTTCGCATACTCCGACGACGAAAACTCGCGCTGCGCCTCCTCTACCGACCCGGCCGCGCTGCCAGCGTCAAGCAAAACTATGACGTCGCCTTCGTTGCGGAAGCCGGAACCGACCGCGTCGTCCGCGTTCTCGACAAGCCCCAGCACGCCAAGCACGGGCGTCGGATAGATCGGCTTGCCAAGCGTTTCGTTGTAAAAGCTGACGTTTCCGCCCGTGATCGGCGTTTCCAGCACGCGACAAGCTTCCGCGATGCCGTCAATCGCCTCGGTGAACTGCCACATCACCTCAGGCTTTTCGGGATTTCCAAAATTCAGGCAATTCGTCGCCGCGATCGGGCGCGCGCCCGTGCATGCCACGTTGCGCGCCGCCTCAGCCACAGCATGCATCGCCCCGAGCCGCGGCGCGAGAAATCCCCAGCGGCCATTTCCGTCCGTCGCCAGCGCGAGCGCCCGTTTCGTTTCCTTCAACCGCAGCACAGCGGCATCGCCCGAGCCCGGCCCAATCCGCGTGTTCGTGCGCACCATCGAGTCGTACTGCTCGGTGATCCAATACTTCGACGCAATCGCAGGCGAAGCGAGCAGCCGCCGGAAATTCTCGGTCAGGTTTTGGCCCGACGAAAGAAACTTGACGAGCGCGGTTTCAGTCGCCGCCGCAGGTTTCGGCACCGCGACAGGCCGCTCGTACCGTGGACCTTCTTCCGCCAGCGCATGCGCGGGAATTTCGCCGGCAAGTTCCCCGTGGTTCATCAACCGCAGCATCCCGTCGTCGGTGACGCGGCCCACCTCCACCGCATCGAGTCCCCACTTGTGGAACACGTCGAAGACTTCACGTTCACGTCCGCGCTCCGCCACCAGCAGCATGCGCTCCTGCGATTCGCTGAGCATCATTTCGTACGGCGTCATGTTGCTTTCGCGCTGCGGCACCCGCGCGAGTTCGAGTTCGATTCCCATCCCGCCGCGCGAAGCCATTTCCGAGCTCGTGCTCGTCAACCCCGCCGCGCCCATGTCCTGAATCGCGACCACGGCTCCGGTGCGCATCGCCTCCAGGCATGCCTCCAGCAGCAGTTTTTCCATGAACGGATCGCCCACCTGCACGTTCGGCCGCTTCTGCTGCGATTCCTCGCTGAACTCCGCCGACGCCAGCAGCGACGCGCCGTGAATGCCGTCGCGCCCCGTTTTCGCTCCCACGTAAATCACCGGATTGCCCACGCCGCGCGCGCGCGCGAAGAAAAGATCGTCCCGCCGCGCAATCCCCAAGGCGAGCGCATTTACCAGCGGATTATTCGAATAGCACGGCTCGAATTGCACTTCGCCGCCAACGGTCGGCACGCCAAAGCAATTGCCGTAAAACCCGATCCCGCGCACCACGCCATCCAGAATGTTCCGGTTCCGCGCAATTTCCTCACGTGCTGCGCCGTTCTCGTGAAGTGCCTTTGTAGCGCCGGGCTTTAGCCCGGCATCTTTTTCACATGCCACTGACGCATCCGCTCTAATCGGCCCAAACCTGAGCGAATCAAGCACCGCAATCGGCCGCGCTCCCATCGTGAAAATATCGCGCAAAATTCCGCCAACGCCCGTGGCCGCGCCCTGAAACGGTTCCACAAAACTCGGATGATTGTGCGACTCAATTTTGAAGACGGCCACTAGCCCGTCGCCGATATCCACGACGCCCGCATTTTCCCCCGGCCCCTGCACCACATGCGTCCCGCGCGTCGGCAGCCGCTTCAAATGGACGCGGCTCGACTTATACGAGCAGTGCTCGCTCCACATTACGCTGAAGATTCCAAGCTCGGTGAAATTGGGATCGCGACCAAGAATTTTCTGGATGCGCGCGTACTCGTCCGGGGTAAGGCCGTGCTCCGCCGCAAGCTGCGGCGTCACTTTGATTTCAGTGTCGATCACGTAGGTTTCTCTGCGTCCTCTGCGAGTGTGCTCTTCCAGTGTTTCACGCGGCGCATTGTCGCAACAAACCGAAATCGTGGCAAGCCCGCGAGAAAAACCATCAACACTCTAGTCGCTGAGGCGTGTGGCTTAGCTTGTCGGACGGTTGGCCTCTAAGCATTGGCGCTTTTGACGGCCGGACATACCAGAGCCAGCACAGGCTCGAAACAAATCCAATAACCGGCAGTCCCCAGTAGTATGCCGATGAGATCCAGGAATCGATTCTCAGTGATCCGTATGCGCGCGCCAATCCGGGCAAACTCACATGCGAACCAGTCGCCCAGCTCCAGAGACTAAAATGCAAAAGCAGCAAGACCGAGCCCAGCCATCCGGAAACCCGCCCGGGCTTCAGGTAATACAGCACGACGCAGGCGAAAACGACAAGGACCTCGACCCAAAGCGCAAGCCGATAAGCCTCAGTAGGGTAGAACCACTGATAATAGTCTCCAACTAAAACTTCGCCGGCCGGGTTTGAAAACCCTCCGACTGCTAAGGCAGCCACCGGCAAGCCCAAAACCGATAGTGAACCTGCGATTGTTCGTAGGAACACCTCGGTTGCCGAAAACCAGGACAGCAGCCTAAGCACGAGGAAACCAATGAAGCAAAACACAATGGACCATAGGACCTGTGCTACAACGACCTCCGGCTCACGCGTGGGGAAGTGCCAATAGAACCTGTGTACCCATGGGGAAAAGACCCAAGGACCCGGAGCAGTCCGGCTGTAATGCCACACTACTATCCAAGCCACATTCAGAGAAAAACTAACTTCGTAGACCCATCGCAGTAGTTTGCGAGGCTGCATTGCCATACGAGGCTGTAACTCATCCTTCGGACCAGAAAGCTACGCGTGGATGCGCACTGCGTCGTCCTGCCGAGCGGCGTGTCGTGCGGTCAGGCTTGCCACGATCGAACGAAAGATGACGAGGCCATCGGCTGACCCCAGCGGCGATTCCACAGCGCGTTCGGGGTGCGGCATCAGGCCCACAACGTTGCGTTCGCGATTGCAGATTCCGGCAATCGCGTTGAGAGCGCCGTTCGGGTTGGCCGCAAAGTCGTCGACGCCCGCCGCGCTGCCGTCCGGATGAACGTAGCGGAAAATCACTTGCTGGTTGCGCTCCAGGTCCGCGAGAGTCGCCGCATCGCAAAAATAATTTCCTTCCATGTGCGCGATCGGCATCTCGAGCACCTGGTCTCGCTTGGCCGCGCACGTGAATGGAGTGTCCGTGTTCTCCACGCGCACATGAACCTGGCGGCAGAGAAAGCGCAGCTGCTTGTTGCGCATCATCGCGCCAGGAAGAAGCCCCGCCTCGAGAAGAATCTGAAATCCGTTGCAAACGCCGAGCACGAGTCCGCCAGAACGCGCGAAACGCTCGACGGCCCGCATCACAGGAGAGAACCGCGCGATCGCGCCAGTGCGAAGGTAATCCCCAAACGCGAATCCGCCCGGGATAATGATTACGTCGAACCCCGAAACCTGTTCCGATTGGTGCCAGATAAATTCCACTGGCTGGCCGACGACGGAACCCACCGCGTGGTACGCGTCATCGTCGCAATTCGATCCCGGAAATTGCACGACGCCAAATTTCATTTTTCGCTTCCCCCGAAAAACTCATTCTAGCACAGCGCTCGCGCTCTCCTACGGGATGATCACCCCCGGCAGCCCGCCGAAATGGGGATCGCCTGTGACGAGTTCTGCATTCTGCGCCATCGCGCTCGCATAAATGATGGCATCGGCCATCGGCAAACGATGATCGAGACTGAACCGTGCGGCGCTGATCGCCAGCACATCGTCGAGCGGCACCACTGTGCGTCTCATGGCGTCAGATGCAAACGCGTCTGCGGCGCTTTTGCCGCTCTCCATCAGCAACTTCTTGTAAACTTCATAGATAACGATCGTGGGAACGATGACGTCGAAATTCCCTGCAACATACGGGGCGAACCGGTCCGCATTGACGTCGTCGGTCAGGTACTCCAGCCAGCCCGACGAGTCCACGACAATCCGCTTAGAATCGCTCAGTGTGGTCGCGGTAGTCATCGCGCCATCGGATTCCCTTCGCTATGCCGCGCAGTTCCTGGATCGAGCGCGGCAGCGAGACATGGAGCCGGCCGTCGAGCGCATATACAAGGAGCTCTTGGCCCGGTTCGATTTTGAGTTCTTCGCGCACTTCCTTAGGGATTACAATTTGGAACTTCGGCGACACCTTTACTTTGACCGCACTCATGAGCGAACCTCTACACAATGATATCGACCGTCGCCTTGTATGTCAAATTTATATCGATATGTATCGATGATGATTACGTATCACAGATCAGCGCAAGTTGCACAAATGAAGCCGTTTGGCCCCATTGAATGCCCGAGCGTTGGAGCAGCATGCTCACGCGGATTTGAGCTAGGGGCTGACTGAGTCAATCGTCCCTCCGGGACTGTTTCTTCCTTCTTTTATGCGGTTCCCGGCATTCCGCTTCGCTGCATGCCGGGCTAAGTACAATCGCGCCTCCGGCGCTTGGTTAACGTTTTCAGGCATCAAGGCGTAGCTCGCCGACAGGGCTACTTCTTGCGCGCGGCCTCAAACATTTCCCACGCGGCGTCCGGTATATCGATCGCGTCGTTGAACTCTCCCGCGCCCCGCAGCCACAACCCTCCGTCGATCACCACGCATTCGCCGTTGATGTAACCGGCTTGGTCGCTGAGCAGGAAGGCCGCGAGATTCGCCAGTTCCTCGTGTCGGCCAAAGCGCTTCATCGGATGATAATTCTTCGCGCGCTCTTCGAAATCTTTCGAAGGCATCAGCCGCGACCACGCCCCTTCGGTCGGAAAAGGCCCCGGCGCGATCGCGTTCGACCGAATCTTGTACCGCGCCCATTCCACCGCAAGCGACTTCGTCATCGCCAGCACTCCGGCTTTCGCGCACGCCGACGGCACAACGAATCCCGACCCGCTATTCACCGCCGCATACGTGGTAACGATATTCAGGATGTTGCCGGGCTGCTTCGCCGCGATCCACTTGCGCCCCAGCGCCAGAGTGCAATGAAATGTCCCCTGAAGCACGATTCCCACCACGGCGGTAAACGCATTCGGCGAAAGCTTCTCGGTGCGCGCAAGAAAATTCCCCGCCGCGTTGTTCACGAGCGTGTCGATTCCGCCAAACGGGTGGCCAAACTCCTTCTCCGCCGCCGCGATCGCGTTTTCCACCGCGCCGAAATCGCGAATGTCCGAGCAGGCGTACCCGGCATGCGTTCCCTTCGCACGAATCGCGTCACAAGTCTCTTTCAGCGGATCTTCCCGGCGTCCCACCAGAAACAGGTTCGCTCCCAGTTCCGCAAACCTCAGCGCCATCGACCGCCCAAGGCCCGTGCCGCCGCCCGTGATCAGAATCGTCCGATCCTTAAGCAAATCTTTCTCGAACATCGCCTGCAACCTCCCCTCCGTTGCGGAAGAGATTACCCCAGTCTCACCGGCTCGCTAGAACTCCACATGAGCGCGCAGCCCGGGCACTGTAACGGGCCCGCGCGCCATGTTGTAGCCGGGATTATTGATGTGCTGCACGTCGGCCGAAACAAAAAAGCCGCGCCAAACGTGCGCGGTATAGAAACCCTCAAATATCTTTTCGGGGCCGTACGTCAGCCCGCCGTCGCCGAGCAGAAAGCCCACTCCTCCGAGCGCCAGATATTGCTGGTGCGCTGCCACAATGCCGTTCGCGACAAACGCCACGCCGGCGCGGTCGTTTCGCCGATGCCACGCGCTCCCCTTCGAAAAACCGCCCAGCTCCAGCGTTCGATCCACTTCCGTGTACGCGAACGACTCGTTCCGTCCGTCGCTCCAACCGAGCCTTCCAAAAACTCCCACATCCGGCGTGATCTCCTGCTCGAAGTTCAGCCCAAATCCATATTTATGGCGTCCCTGCTGGCGCGTCGAGACAATGTTGGGAGTCGCAGTCTGGCCACCGAGATAATCCGCAATGGCCTCGCGATAATTTCCCATGTTCGCGTGATTCACATAACTCAGCAGGCGCACCACGCCCGCCCGGTGCGCGATTCGGCTTCCGCGCGCCTCAAATTCCAGATTCTCCGAGCGCGCCCGCGCGATGTCCGCATCCAGATTGATTCCGTTCGCCACCTTCGGCATCATCATTTCCCCGAATCGTGCCGTGAACCAGTGGTCGTCGTATTCCACAATGGCGCCGTCGGTGTAGCCGCGCGTATTTGCCGCGTAGTCGTACGCGCCATTGTCATCGATGGTCCAATTCAGGAACTGCAAGTGACTGTCCGACCCCCACGTGTTCACGTCGAAGTAGTCGACCAAGTCCATTTTCCCGACGCGGAACTCGATCCTCCGTGCCGGAACCGATGTAGCCAGGTGGAACTCGTCGCGCTCCTCTTCGGCCGGCTCATCCGTTAGCGGGATGATCTGCCGCAACATGAGCCGCGCAAGATACGGTGTCGCTGCAAGCGGTACACCTTGTACGGTCCGTACGGAATCCAGGTTGGTGTAGCCGGCGAGGCCGTTCGCGGTCCCGATGCCGCCGCCGGTCGCATACTCTGCGTCGGCGAACACTTCCGTCGTGTGTGTGAGTTCGTATCCGGTATACAGCGTCAGAATGTGCGTAGTAGCGCTCTGGGACGCCGGCGTTAAGCTGTTGCGTCCTGTGTATTTCGCCGGGAACGTCGGATGCCACTGGAAAACAACGTTTGCTTGACCCGAGATCCAGTAACGGCTGGAGTCCGAATGCGGGAAAAGTGTCACCGCGTCGGAATCAGAATCTTCGGGCGCCGGAGCCGGCTGGTCCGCTGGCTGTTGAGTTTGTAGAGTTTGTGTGGACTGCGTAGAAGTTTGCGCAGATGAATCAGTCTGCGTCGACTGAGCACTCGCACCCCACGCTCCGCCGAGATACACCGCCAGCAGACACATAGCTGGCAGGGCGAATTTGGCGAGAGCGCGGCTCATCACTAAGTGGAGGAATCCACCGTTCGCGTGATTCGGTTTCCACGCCGAGAGAGTAAACCACGTCTCAGTTCCAAATCTACGTGAAAATCCCGTTAAGACCGCCCTCGCAGGCCCGTTTTAAAGCTTGCGGGGCCGGTCAACTTTTGGGGGGCTCGGGCTCGGAATTTTTCGCTTGGGCCCCAGGCATCCGATTGCCCATGGGAACCATCTTTAGTAGTCTCTAGGTTTGCGCGGATGTCTGCGGTTCCGACCTATTGACCCAGGGGTGAGGAATTTGCGGGTAAAATCTTGGCTAGCCTTCGGGCTTCTCATTGCAATGGCGTTGGCGTTGCCGTCGTGCAACGAAATCGTCAACTATCCTGCGCCAACGATCGTAGCTCTGATTCCCCCCAGCGTTAACGCCGGCGATCCCCAATTCACGCTGACAGTCACCGGCTATAAATTCACGCCCTCGTCGCAGATTCTTTGGAACGGAAGCGTGCAGTTTCTCCCGTTTTTTCAGTCGATCAACGAAATTACGGGGCAGGTGCCTGCCGCGCTCGTCCAAAATCCTGGCACCGCGATCATAACCGTGTTCACCCCTCAGCCGGGCGGCGGCACCACGCAAAGCCTCTCCTTTGCGATCAATCCGCAGACCACGCCGGTCCCATCCATTTCCAGTCTTTCGCCCACATCCGTTCAGGCGGGTAGCTCCGCGTTCACGCTTTACGTCACTGGATCCAATTTTGTCGCGCTGTCCACGGTCACCGTAAACGGCATCAATCGCGCCCCCACTGTCGTGAACTCCACCCAGCTCACAGTGCCAATGAGTTCCACGGATGTCGCCACCGCTGGTCAGGTTCAGATTGCAGTCGTGAATCCAGAAGGGCCGTCCTCGGCGCCTGGCGGAGGCAGCTCTACGCCCTTCAACCTGCCCGTCACAAATCCAGTCCCGATCCTCACGTCCCTCTCTCCTTCAAACGTCACAGCCGGATCCCTCTCCACCACCACACTCGGCTTAACTGGATCCAGCTTCGTACCCAGCTCCGTCATCCAGATCGATGGCTCGCCTCGCGCCACCGCGTTCAACACCAACAGTCAGATCCAAACTACGCTAAGTGTCGGCGACTTGGCCGTGGGCGGCAGCCACCAGGTTCGAGTCGTGAACCCTGGTCCTGGCGGCGGGTCCTCGAACATCGTCGCGTTCGCCGTCAATCCGACGCTGACGGCTGGTCTCCCTGTGCTCATCGACGTCGGCTACTTGGGCGCGCAGGCCAACCAAGGCGTGTGCGGGCAGAACTGCGCCGTGGGACCGCCGACGCTCACCACCGCCGGGCCCTCGATCAGCTCGAATGGCGGCTTTGTCGCGTTCGCCTCCACGTCCACCAACTTCTTCTTGAACCAGTCCAATGCGGGAAGCGACATCTTCATTCGCACCACCTGCCTCGGGAGCAACTGCGCGCCCGTGACATCCGACGTCAGTATCGGGCCGAACAGAGTTGCGTCCAACGGCTTGAGTTCCGAACCCTCCATCGACAACAACGGCAGCCACGTCGCTTTCACCTCGACGGCCACCAACTTGGTTGCGGGAATTCCGTTTACCCAAACCAACCGCCAGGTCTATTGGTTGCCGGTATGCCTTTCGACGGTAATAACCTGCGCGTCCGGCGAACTCGTCTCCCTCTCGGCCGACGGCATCAACCCCGGAAACGCGGACAGTTACAATCCTTCCATCAGTTCGGACGGCCGCTACGTTGCTTTCGTCTCGCTCGCTACGAATCTGGTCACCGGAGTCACGCTGGACGGCGTCACCCCGCAAGCTTTCCTTCGTGACACTTGCAACGGCGCCACCATCAGCACAGGCTGCGCCCCGACCACCTATCTTGTTTCCACGCCTGACGGCGCCACTCCGGGCAATGCTCCAAGCTCCGAGCCCAGCGTTTCGACTGACGCCACCTATGTTTCCTTCACATCCAGCGCCTCGAACTTCGGCGCCACCGCCCCCAACCCTCACAGCGCTCAGGAAATTTTCGTGCGAGAGACTTGCCTTATCACCACAACCTGCACCGGCGTGACAACGCTCGTCTCCACACCCGATGGCGTCACGCCCGCCAACAACGTCAGCTCCGAATCGAAGATCGTCAGCGCCGGACGCTTCATCGTCTTCGCCTCGACCGCCACCAATCTCGTCGCCGGCGCCGGCCCCGTTCAGCAGATCTACATGTTCGATACCTGCCTGAGCGTGATTACTACCACTTGCAGCCCGTCCGCCACTTTGATTTCAACGCCCGACGGCACCACGCCCGGCAACGCTCTCAGCGAATACCCCAGCATCGGCGAGAGCACGACCGTTTCCTCCACCTCCACCGTGGGAGAGTTCGTCGCGTTCGCTTCGAAATCTTCCAATCTCGGCGCCAACACCGCCAGCGGCGTCGAAAACATTTTCGTCCGCAAGACCTGCCTCGGCTTGGAGACCAGCGTCGTCACCACCACCTGCACCACATCTACCGTTCTCGCCAGCGTGCCCTTCGGCATCACTCCGCCGCAGGCCAATGGCAACTCCCTCATCCCCGCCATCAGCTCCGACTGCCACACCGTCGCCTTCCTCTCCTCCGCCAACAACCTCGTCCCCAACGACACCAACAACTTCGCCAACGTCTTCCTCGCCTTGACGACCTTTTGATTTCTTGTAGCGCCGCCCTTCGGGGCGGCAAGTCCCTGCCCCCTTTTAGCTTTTTAGGGGGTCGGAGCTTCAGCTCCGACATTACCGGCCACAAAAGAATTGGGGCTTCAGCCCCCGCGTGTCGTCCCCGCTTGTCATCCCGCATTTGCTTTTAACGTTGTCATCCCGACAGAGGCGCTTCTCAGCCGACGAGGGATCTGCTTTTCGTAGCGCCGTCTTGTCTGCCTTTTGCTCCCCACGCCCCCTCGGCCCGCCGAAGCGTTGGCCGGGTGCCCGAGGGCATCGGTTTTGAATTTGTCGTTGGCGAATACTCTGATCGCAAGCTCCAGCTCAACCAATGAACCGAGGCCGACAACTCCACCCGCAGGGGTGCAGGGGTGCCCCACGCTCCGGTTTCTGGAGCGTGGGTGTTTTCGCCTTGACACCGACACGTCACAAGGGCCATACCATCGCAGTCGGCGCCCATCAAGCAAGCCCGTGCGAGGAACCATTCCATGACTCGCGGTCTGGTGAGACGGTACGGCTGCGGCAACCTGCACTTCATCACCTGCAGTTGCTATCGACGGCTTCCTTTGCTCCGTTCCGTTCGCGCGCGAAATCATTTCGTCCAGATCCTAGGTGAGGTGCGCGGCAAGTTTGGATTTGCGCTTGTCGGTTACGTGGTCATGCCCGAGCACATTCACCTTCTCATCGGCGAGCCTCCCACCGGCACACCCTCTGACGTTATGCGAATCCTGAAACAACGCGTCTCACGTTCGCTGCGCAGCCGTCGGCGGAAACGGATCTCGCAAGCGCAGTTGCGACTGTGGGACGGAACGCAGGCATCGCCGCTCCGCAGTTTCTGGCAGCGGCGATTCTACGATTTCAACGTCTGGAGCCGGAGGAAGAGAAACGAAAAGCTCAACTACATGCACATGAATCCGGTCAAGCGCGGCTTGGTCCGGAATCCAAAAGACTGGCCATGGAGCAGTTACCGCTTCTACATGAAAAGTGGGACGGTGCTACTATCGATGGATATTGTCGAGTAAAGGCGAAGACCCACCGTTCGAAAACCGCGAACGATGGGGCACCCACGGGTTGGATTCGTCGGCCTCGGTTACTGGTCGATGTGAGCCTTACGGGTATGCGCGTGACTAACACCAAACAGAAAATACCTGGGGCACCCGGCAGTTCCCGTAGGAACTACCGTGGGCCAGGGCTCGACGATTGGAATATCGGACAATTCGGGGCGAATTACTGGACCGCACACGCATGTTCAGATCACTGATCCAAGTGGTCGACGCATTGATCCAGCCCAATATTTCACCGTTTGCAAGGAGTGAGTGACATATGACTACTCGACGATTCCGCCGACATCTCTGCAGTGTCCTATTTCTGTGCTTCTTTCATCCGAAGCCGTACGAGGCATTTCGATTTCAGGACTCTAGTGTGAAAAGCAAAGCCCTGTTGACCCTCGCACAAAAAACTGTGTATGCGATCCGAGATAAGGACACTGCTTTCATATCCGCCAATATAGACGAGAAGGGCGTATTTGTCGGTATAGACTCTGACCGCATGAGCGCCGCCGAGTTCCGGCGACAACTTTCAGCGAAAACCGGAGTGTATTGTGTGATTTTTGATCCAGCTTGTCTTCCACAGAACAATGGTTCGGCTGCTAAATCGCTTCGCGACCTCGTTTTGGGAAAAGAGGTCTCAATGGCTCTGCATCAGATCAAGGACGAACCTGGATTCGAGGCTGTCGATGTGAAAAGTGAAACTTCGTCTAGCCCCTTGTTTACATTGATGTACCGGTATACCGGAAAGGCTTGGAAGTTAGAACAAATTGAATACCTTTGAGTCTCGCGGCCGGTTCCCGAGGTTTCCGTCTCTGCTCTCTTGTCACGAGGGCTATCGAAGGCTCAGGCGGCAAGGCTTCCTCGCGCAATCATCCGCCGGGTGCCCCCGGCTTTCCTTCCTGAATTTGTTGTCGGCCGGGTGCGCCAGGCTTTGTTTTTGGCGAACGCTCTGATCGCAAGCTCCAGCTCGTCCAATGAACCGAGACCGACAACTCCACCCGTGGGGGTGCCCCACGCTCCGGTTCGTGGAGCGTGGGTCTTTCCGACCCCTCGGAATCGGCCCTGACACCGATGCGCCTTTGGCGCGTCCTCGGTTATAGAACTACTACCGTAACTTTGTGACTACCCACCAGACGAATTCCATGCTACGATGGCCCGTTTTTATGAGCCGCGAAATTGACACCACGGGCCGAAGAAGGGGGGCGAGAATTCGAATCTATGAAATTTAAGAGCGAAATTCTAATAACCGGAACGCGATTAGAAATCGACGCAAATGACTGAAAACACTCACTCGGAGGTCGTTCTAATAACCGTAGGGGTAGGGGGGTGTCTTTGCCCCTTGCGATTAGAAGAACGGGCGACTCCCGAGGCTTCGGGACACTGCATTTCTAATCGCAACAATTTACGATTAGAAATCGCCGTAATCGACTCAAAACAAAGGCCGGGTAAACCTCTAATCGCAACCAAAACGCTTATTCCGGAACCCTCATCCCTCGCCCCTCACTCCTTGCTTCCTTGCCTTCAGCACCGCCTCCCGCGTCGTCGCCAGCGTGAACGTCAGCGACTCGCGCGGCACGCTCGTCACGTACGCGCTGACCAGCCACCCGAGCCCCGTCGGAATGTCTCGCGTCAACGACACGGTCTGGCACTCGACGTACGTGCCCCCATCCTTCTCCTCGAACCGCCAGTACGTATTCATCCGCCAGAGGAAACCGTCGCCCTGCCCCTCAGGCAAAAGGTGCTCGTCCGGTTTTCCCGCATCCTCCACTTGCTGCACGCGAGTCGTGCGCGACCGGCTCCACGCCCGCGTCGCATCCACCATCGAATAATGAACTTCATGCTCCGTGTCGACCACTGACGTGATCACTTTTCGTTTGTAAAATCGCAGGTAAATCACGTAGTCGTCGCCCGCGTGCCGCAGAATTTTCGACCGCGCCACGTCCGGCGCGTAGTAATCCTGATGATGGTCGTAGTCCTCGACGAGCGCGAGCGTCTGCGCCAGCGTCGCACCGGGAATGAACGCCGTCCCGATCCAGTGATGAATCATTCCGCCCGGACATTCGATCCGCTTGCCGTCGTCGAGCGTCTCGAGCCGCTCGATCACAACCTCGCCGTCCCGCAACTGCGCGTACGCCGCCGCGCGCCGCTCTCCCGGCAACCGCTCGACCCACAGAAAGCCTCGCTGCCGATCCGCCAGCTCCGAATCGATCTGCGCCTGCGTCAGCTTCGCGTAACGCTCAAACGCCTGCACCGTCCGCGGCTCGAGTTCCCCCGCGCCCGCTGGCACCGCCAGCGTCAGCACAAGGCTCACGACCAAAACCATCGCGATCGCCGCCGCGATGCGCTCCGCTGGCCTGTCCGGTTTTCCCGTCACACGACGCTCCATTCGCCCACCACGTCCTTCGCCGCCACGCGCCTGCCCACTGAATCCACTACACTTGGCGCGAGCCGGGCAGCGCAAGCACATTCTAGGACGCAAAGGAGATGCCAAACGATGCCGGGGTGGCAGCGCGAGAGAAGGCTTGATTGGTCGGCCTCGGGTAGGCCCGTCCCGTTGAGGGGGTCAGGGGGTATCAACAGGAGGGGCTGGACGGGTTGGGTAGCGTGCCCGGCTCCTCTCGGAACCGTCGTCCCCGCATCGCAAGCTCCCAACCCGGCCAAGCCATAGTGGAATATGGTCGGCCAAGCAACAATGGCCCCCGAGACTCAAATCCGGGGTACGCGAGGTTCAGTACTATCTAAACTGCTATGGAAACAGCAGCTTACAGACATTTTATCAAAGCGGGAGTACCGGGATGGAGCGCGATGGAGGGCGGCGCTGGATCATTTCACAGCGGCGGGGAGATGCAGCGTCACTTGCGTTGTCTTCCCACCGCGAATCAATACCCGCCTCATCCAGTCGGTGAATACGCTGTAGTAGCTGGCTCGCAGGTCGTATTGTCCGATGGAAAACCGATCGAACTCGAAGTGCCCGTTGGCGTCCGTGTGGGTTGCGTGCGGATGGAGGCCGTCCGAAGTCTGGATGATCACTGCGGCGTCGGCCACCGGGTGCCCGTGGGAGTCGACCAAAGTACCGGAGAGCGTGCCCACTGCCTCGCCCGCGCTAGCCGCCGCGGAGATCATTAGGATCGCGACCAGAAGGAAAATGGAGGCCAGGCGCTTCATGACGGTCCCTTTTGCGCCGGCTTCAATTGCAGCTCCACATCCGTCTGTTTGCCGACGTTCACTTCGATAATGTGTTTCCACTCGCTCACGAGTCCGTCGTGCGTCGCCCGCACATCGTAGTAACCGTGAACCAGCTCGGGAAAGAAAAAGCGGCCCTGCGAATTCGTCTTTGTCGCATGAGGATTTCCGCCCGTTGCCGACTGCATGGTCACGGTGGCTCCCGCTACGGGTTTTCGTTGTGCGTTGAGCACCACGCCCGCGAGCGTGCCCATGCCGCCAGTCTCTTGCGCGGGCGCGGCGAACGCCAGCATGGCAAGAAGCAAAACGGCAAGCGCGGGTTTATTCATCGCAGGCACTTTTTCCTCATACCCATCCATTTTAGGCGCTGGAGGTGCATTGGGCCTCGAGTGTTAAGCGCTCGGTTTCAGCGTCGGTCACCTGTACGTGCGGCCAGTTCCGTTAATACTTGTAATGACGGCTTGCGGCTGCGTGTGCGGCCTGGTCCTGGCGGCCTGTGTCGGGGTTCAAGCCGCGCTCGAGGGAGATGAAATACGCGAGGAGTTGTAAGGGGACGAGATGAACGAAGGCCGAGAGCCATTCGTCGACTTCCGGGACAACCAGGACGTGCTCGGCCGAAACATCAAGGTTCGCAGACGGGACAACGATGGCCGCGCGCAGCATTTTCAATTCTCCGGCGGCGCGAAGAATTTGGCGGGCGCGGTCGTCCGTCTTCCGTCCCGTGAGAATCCCGATCATTGAGCCGCGCGAATCGATCTCGGAAAACGGGCCGTGGAGAATTTCCTCGGTTTCGAAGCCTTCCGCGGCGATGTAGCAGGACTCTTTGATTTTCAGCGCAGCTTCGCGGGCGGTCGGCCAGCCGGCGCCGGAACCAAAGATATCGATCCGCGAAAATGTGGCGACCTGTTTGGCCAGCTCGCGCACCTGCGGCTCGAGCGCAAGAGCTTGACGCATCAGCGAGGGAAGACGCTGAAGTGTCCCGGCCGCGTCCGGTTTTGCCAGCAGTTTCTTGCGTTCGGCGATGCGCAAAATCAGAATCGCCATCGCCGCGAGCGCGGTCGTGTAACTCTTCGTGTAGGCAAAGGAAACTTCCTGCTCGCATGTTTCGATGTGAAAATCGGCGCCGCGAACGCCGTCGCCGCTTACTTGCCCGGTGATGGCCACGGTGAGTGCGCCTGACGCGCGGGCGGCGCGTGGCGCTTCCACGGAGGCTGTGGTTGTAGCTGTGTGGGTGATTACCACGACGGCGTCGTCCGCGCCGAAGGCGATGGGATGGTGAATCAGCTCGAACGATTGCTCGAAATGAGCCAAAAAGCGCCCGCCAGTGAACTCCCGCATCCAGCTCTCTGCGATTTGCGCCGCGTGCAGCGACGTGCCGATACCGACGAACGTGATCCGGCCCTTCTCGGCCACCGCATCGGCGACGCGCTCAATCGCCGATCGATCTGCGAGCACCTTCTCGATCAGAGACGGCTGCGCCTGAATCGCGTCGTGCGTGTAGTAGGGATGAGCGCTGCGCATTTCAGGCATTTGCTTTTTCTCGTGGCACCGTGATTGGATGTCTCCCGCAGTGAGCATTCTACTGAAATGCGGGATTGAATAAGCGGTCGATTTGCCGCGCGAAGAAGTGGCATCTCAAACGGAGACCGAATGCCTCGTTACATCTCGCAACACACGCTGGCCTGCTTGACCCGCCAGGGTGCGAATGAGCTGGCGCGACGCCTGCGCGCCGGGACATCGGTCAGAGCCCGACGCGTTCTCGTGAACACGCAGGAAGGGAAGATGCTCGTCGAATTCGACGCTGCGAGCCGCGACGAACTCGAAAAGCACCTCGCGGCAGAGAAAGTGCATTTTGATTGGTTGCTGCGCATTGAACTCGAATCCACCAATGGCGATCTCCAGCCGCTCCCGTGACTTAGAGCCTTCGTTGACTCGCCGTGATCCTTGGTAGCTCCAAACCACAAGGCCATTGCCATCGGGAGGGTTCGGGTGTAGGCTTTTTCCATGGCAATCAGCCATCAGAGGGCTGCACAGTGCTGTTGTTGTATGTGTTGCGCACACGTGTCCTCTGGCACGGGGAGGCTAGCTACCAGGTAACAGACTCTAGCCCAGATTTTCCAAGCCCACCGCCAAGAGGTTGAACTGGCCGGTGGGCTTTTGCTTTTCAGGGCACTTTGAACCGAACGAAATCTTCGAATCGAAAGGGAGGAAGCGATGTCTGAATATAAACACCCCGAAGTACTGGTTTCCACGCAATGGGCAGCCGATCATTTGAACGATCCCAAGGTGAGGCTGGTTGAAGTTGACGTAGATACTACGGCCTACGATCAGGGACACATTCCCGGAGCTGTGGGCTGGAACTGGCAGTCGCAGCTTCAGGACAACATCCGGCGTGACCTGATCGACAAGGCCACTCTGGAGGCGTTGCTCGGAAAGTCCGGCATCTCGAATGACACCACGGTGCTGCTCTACGGCGACAACAACAATTGGTTCGCCGCCTACGCGCTGTGGCAGTTGAAATACTATGGCCACAAGGACGTGCGGCTAATCAACGGCGGCCGCAAGAAGTGGCTCGAAGAGAAGCGTCCGCTGACTACCGACGCGGCGAAGGTCGCGCCCACAACGTATCACGCGACTGGTCCCGATAACTCGATCCGCGCGCGCAAGGAAGAAGTCTTCAAGGCGGTGGAACACAGGAACGGAACGCAACTCGTGGACGTGCGCTCGGTGGATGAGTTCACCGGCAAAATCATCGCGCCTCCAGGCATGTCCGAGACCGCACAGCGTGCCGGCCACATCCCGGGCGCTGCGAACATCCCCTGGGGTCAGGCTGCCAACGAGGACGGCACGTTCAAGTCCGCCGATGCCTTAAAGCAGCTCTATGAAGGCAAAGGTGTGACGGGCAAGGGCGAAGTGATTGCCTATTGCCGCATCGGCGAGCGCAGTTCGCACACATGGTTCGTCCTCAAGTACTTGCTCGGCTACGACAACGTGAAGAACTACGATGGCTCGTGGACCGAGTGGGGCAACTTGATCGGCGCGCCAATCGAAAAAGACGTCGCTGCGGCAACTCGCTAGTTCACGCCGGTCGCTTCCCAGTTAACTGTTTCGGCGAGGGAGAGCATCCACGCTCTCCCTCATTCCTTCGTGATCGGACCCCGGCAACGCATCGAAAGGTAGCGGCAGCCCATCCGGCCAGTGACTGTTTCGCTGAACGAGGCGCCTCCGGCTGTCTCCGCGTCGCCGACATCGCTATCCTGTCCATAGAGGGGCTCACGGAGGGGTCGGCGCTTATGTGGGCGACGTACATTCTGGGACCAATCTTCACGCTTCTGCCGCGCCGCTGGCGTGAAAAGATTTTCCGCACCACGCCGAACCGGCTCGCTCGCGCAGCCACACTCTCTGGAATCTTCGAAGCTCTGTTGGCTCTCGTCGCGCTCCTCATCTGGTATTCGATCTACGTCAGGCTCGCGGGGGACGCGCTTGCGCACTCTTCGGCGGGATCGGACAGCGGCGGCGAAAGAATGGGACTCTTCGCTTATGTCTGGTTCTGGCTGAACCCGATTACGTGGCTCGTTGCTTACTTCGGTGTGGAAGGGGTCTTGCGATCCGTAGCCGCGCTCTCGGCCCGGCGAGTCGTACGGAACTTTGCCGTTGTTCCTGGCCGAACGACTCTACCAGCTAGCCGCGCGACCTTCGAAAAAGTCGGACTTGGCATCCGTGTCCGATGAAATCACGCCGGGCGATGCCACATGTGACATGAAGATCGCATCCTACCGTGCCAAGGCCGACTGGAAGTATCCCTTCACGATTCGCTATGGCGGAGCCTACTTTCAGGTAATCGCGAATATTCACCTCGGTGCGGGTCCCCGTCCGTACGTTTATTCGCTGCGGCGTCTGCCGCCCGGAGAGATTGCTCGCGGTCTGAAGGAGTATCACCCCGAAGACGTTCTCACGGCGGTTCAACGTCTCGAGCGGATCGAAAAGTAGCAGGCGCGACAACTGGGTTCCCGCTTAGGGCAGCGCGTTTGCCGGCACGCCGTTGTGGCGCGCTTCGTCGATGAGGGCACTGATCTTGGCCACGATGTCGTCGCGCTGTTTTTGCAACCGGTCAAGTTGGTCGTGCCAATCGTCGGGCTTTGCACCACCGTATTGACGCGCTTCGCTCACCTGCTCACCGCTAAGTGCCGCTTGTAAATCATGTATTTTGTCGTCGATCGGCGGAATCTTCGCCTGCAGCTTGTCGATTTGATCGCGGTACCACGCTGCATTCTTGTTCTTAGACGCGGGTGAAGGTTTATCGCCAGGCTTGGCAGCTTTCGAAGGTGCGTTGCCGACAGTCGAGATCGCAGAGTGATCGCGCAGGTCGGTCATGTCCTCATTCGTCCACACCTTTTTATCGGGAGCTTGCGAAGGTGCCGTGGGAGCAGTTGCTTGTGACGCAGCCGGTTGCCCGGTGCTCTGGGGCGAAGTCGCCTGCTGCGATGATTGTGGCGCCTGAGGCGCCGGGCTGCCAGTGGCCGATGCGACACCACAAGCCACGCCAAACGACGCAAGGAGAGCGAGGGTTCTTCGGTTCATAGTGTCCCCTTCACAGAACACTAGCACCGGCATCACGTGGAGCATGGAAAATCGAAAAAGTACTCCCTCTGACAGATACTGGCCTGAAGACTAGGGGTCCGCGGTTACGATCTTCCCGGCTGCAATCTCATTCTGGACGATGGTGAGAGCCTCTTTAGGAGGACCCACTCGGCGGTACTGGCTCGACTCCACCACCTGATGCACTTCGAACGTAAACAGGAACTTGCGACCCGTGAAATCGTACTGATATCGCGCCGGCAGCCAAACTCCGTGGGCGACCGGAACCTGATCGAAAGAAAACACGCCACCGCGGTAGAGTTTGCCCAGGATTCCGCCGCCCACCGAGATATCGCGCATGACGTGGGCCTCGCCGTGAACCAACTGATCGGAATCGTGGTCGACCCAGACCTTAGCGGTGAAGTGCGTCACTGCTTCTTGCAGCATGGAGCGTGGATGGAAATTCGGACTCGGATCGAGTTGAACCACGTCGCAGTCGTGGCCATTCCGCATCTCGCGTCCCACCCACTGCTGTACAAACGCTTCCCGCGTCGAATCGACTATTTCCTGCTTGTCGCGTTTCTTCTTCTCGAACTTTGTGTACGCGGTCTTCGATCTCGGATCGTCGGGGTGCAGAGCCAATTGCAAGACATCTCGCCAGGCCTGCAATTGCCGCCGGTAATCGTCGGGGTCGGTGGCTTTTCCGTTGTCCTTCAGCAGTATCCGAAGCGTTCCCGTCCCGGTCGGGACGACCCGGAACGTCCGGTCCTGGACGGTGTGAGGGTCCGGGCCAGCCGAACGGTCGATTTCCCGTTCAACGTGTTCGTACTCCTCGATGGCTTGATCGTCCGTGTGCTGGTTCGAAATCAATCCGTCCGTTCGCGCCTTCATTTCAGCTTCGGACGGGGCCTGGCTAAGGGGCCCAGGTTGCTTTTCGGAACCTAACACCTGGCCCGAAATGGCCGGGAACACAGCAAGCCCCACTGCGATGGCACAAACACCCATGGAGACGGCGAAAAACGACGCTTGCGGCCGGCGGAGCATCGTAAACCTCCGCGAGATGTGATTCCTCGGGCTGGGGCTCGGTTGCAGTGCCCATTTTAGCCGGGAATGTGCCGAATTTGGCGTTCGCATGACACAGAACGGTTTCGCAACCGCTAATCCTTGTTTTTGCCCAAAGTTGTGAACTTTTTAGGCCTCTCATCCGTCTATTATCTAGCGTGGAAAAAGCCCACTTTCTCAAAGAAGCTCGCCAGACGAGTGTCGCCCTACGGGAAACTCTCTGGCTGGCGCTGGATACACTGAGCGCCCATAAGCTGCGCACGTTTCTGACCCTGCTCGGCGTGATTCTGGCGGTGACAACCTTGGTGTCTGTCATGTCCGTTCTGAACGGCCTGAACCTGTACGTTGCCAACAAAATCGCAAACCTTGGCGCGAACGCGTTCATTATCGACCGCTTCGGCATCATCACGAACGAAGCGCAGTGGTACAAAGCACGAAAACGGCCGCCCCTTAGGCCGGACGATCTCGAGGCGCTGAGCAGCGACATGAAATTGGCGTCCGCAGTGGTGGGGGAGCAGCAGACTTCTGCCGACGTGCGCTACGGCAATGACCTCATGGAAGACGTCAACATCATAGGGGCGACGCCTTTCTTCGCTCCCCTCGAATCGATTGACGTCTCCAACGGGCGCCTGCTAACGGAATCGGACGAAATCCACCGTTCAAACGTCTGCGTCATTGGCGCGGATGTGGCCAAGAAATTCTTTGGCGGGGTCGATCCCCTTGGCAAGTCCATTCGGCCGGGCCAGGGGCAGTATGAGATTGTGGGCGTGGCCAAAGAGCTCGGAACGGTCCTCGGGCAGTCGCGAGACAATTTCGTCATGATTCCTTTGGGGACTTACCGCAAGGAATTGCTGACGCCAGACGACTCCATCACGATTTTCGTCCAGGCGCGGAGCCAGGAGTGGATGCCCGCCGCGGAAGATGAAGCTCGGGTGATACTCAGGTCGCGGCACCACGTGCCCTACCAGGACGACGACAATTTCGGGATTATCGAGCCCAGTTCGCTGATGAACCTCTGGCAAGATCTTACGGGCAACATTTTCGCGATCGCAGTCTGGGTGACGTCCGTGTTCCTGGTCGTCGGCGGGATCGTCATCATGAACATCATGCTGGCCAGCGTCACGGAGCGGACTCGCGAAATCGGCCTGCGAAAATCGCTGGGTGCGCGTCGCCGCCATATCTTGATGCAGTTTCTCGTGGAATCGTCGCTGCTCTCCGCATTGGGCGGGGCGTTGGGAGTCGCGGCGGCTCTGGGAATTGCCTTTCTTGTTCGTGCCGCCACTCCCATTCCGATTTCCACTCCGGTGTTCGCAGTCTTGGTGGCGCTCACTCTCTCCACGGCTGTGGGCCTCTTTTTCGGAATCTATCCCGCCATGCGCGCGTCAAGACTCGACCCGATCGACGCGCTGCGAGTGGAGAACTAATCCATGAAGATGCGGCAGGACTATCGCGAAAATCTCAACCTCGCCCTCGACACCATTCGCGAGCATAAGCTGCGCAGCTTTCTGGCAATCCTCGGAGTGATGATCGGCGTGGCGCTGATCATCCTGGTCGTCGGGCTTATTCAGGGCTTTCGCGGGACTGTGCAAGACATGATTACGCAGCAAGGGATTGATACGGCCTGGGTGGACCGTTTCAGCCAGGGCCCACATATCGGCCGGCGTCCGAAAGAGGAGCGCTTGCGCAAACCGCTCACTCTGGAAGACGGCCTCGCGATCCAGCAACTTTGTCCCGCGATAAGGCAGACAGCCATCTCCGCCTTTCAATGGACCCAACAGCACGACGTGCGTTACCAAAGAAACGTAGTGCAGGGAGGCGAGTTTCGCGGAACCTTCCCCGCATACCTTCAGGTGTATTCGAATGCCACCCTGAAAGCGGGACGCTTCTTCACGGAAGCAGAGAATGAACACCGGGAGAATGTAATCGCGATCGGCCAGGACGCGGCGACCGCGCTTTTCC
The DNA here is from genome assembly GCA_963737205.1 of uncultured Acidobacteriota bacterium. Taxonomy (GTDB): domain Bacteria; phylum Acidobacteriota; class Terriglobia; order Acidiferrales; family UBA7541; genus Palsa-295. Next base: position 2,352,168 of record CAVTRV010000002.1, read on the forward strand.
CCACCGTCGAGGACGCCCTGGGAAAGGAGATCCTCGTCGACGGCTCCACGTACCTCGTCATCGGCGTGTTCGAAAGACCCATTGAGGGTTTTGAAACGAATAACGACGACCGCCGCCTCGTGATCCCCTACTACACGTTTATGAAGCTGTATTCGACCGGCTACGAGATTGGGATTCGCATCCTGGCCTACCCCGGCCATCTCGATCAGGCGGTGGATCAGGCGCGAGAGGTGCTGCGGCGTCGCCGAAACGTCCCATACGACAAGCCGGACAATTTCGCGATTCAAACTCAGCTGGAAGCGGCGCAGCAGTTCAACGACATCATTTTTGGCGTGGTGGCGGTCGTGATTGTGCTGAGCTCGATCGGCCTTCTGATAGGCGGCGTGGGCGTGATGAACATCATGCTCGTCTCCGTTACGGAGCGCACGCGCGAGATTGGCGTGCGCAAGGCCATCGGCGCCCGCAGCAGCGACATCACGTGGCAATTCTTATTCGAGGCGATGACGCTCACTGGCAGCGGCGGGATCATAGGAATCCTCTTCGGCAGCTCGATTGTGTTTCTGATCCCGCTCGTCACATCGATGAAGGCGATTGTGCCCGCATGGGCCGTGATCGTCGGTTTCACGGTGTCGGTTAGCATCGGCCTGATCTTCGGTGTGTGGCCGGCGACGAAAGCCGCAAAGCTCAACCCCGTGGAAGCCCTTCGTTACGAATAGCCGATCTATCCTCAGAGAAGTCAGCACTGAAGCAGGTTAAGAGGCTGGACGAACGCTACGGTTCCGGCTCGGGTTCCACCGGACTGTCCGGGCTAAGGTGGGACTTTCCGTCCGGTCCGATGATGTAGGGAAAACCAACGGTATCAACGGGAACACCTGGGAGCAATCCGGCTGCGACCATTTCCTGCGTAGTCGCCGGATAGTGGCCGAAGCGCTTGCGGTATTGCTGGATGATCTCGTCGAGGTGCTCTTCATCTTCCTGCGCTTTGAGGGCGCGCAATTCCTTCATCGCCGCTTTTCGAACGTTTCTGTCTTTTGAAGACTCGTACAGCTCCAGGAAAATCATTCGCGAGGTTTCGATCGAGCCGCCCTTTTCCGCCACTCGAGCGGCCATCCGCGTCATGATCAGAGGCGCGTGCGGTTTCCTGCCTCCTGCCGCATACACTTCAGCGGCCTTCGGGTAGTCCTTCAGGCGCCAATAGTAGAGAAATCCGAGGTCATAGTTGAGCAGCCATTGGTCTGGATTTGCGTCGATTCCGCGCTGGACCAGGTTCACCGCGAGGTCGGTTCGTCCAGCACCGATCGGTTTGGGCTCCGACAGGAAAATCGCGCCGAAACGATACGCGACGATGAGTTTCGGATCGAGCGTCGTGCTGATGTCCAGCAGCGGACCCAGAAGCTCGAAGTTCTCGTGAGGAGTTCCGATTCTCGAACCGTAATACTGCACGGCGCGAGTCCAATAGATATCCGCAAGCAACGCGTCATATCCGAGGCTCAATTTTCTTGCGAGCGGGCCGGAGCGAAGAAGCAGATCCTCTTTTTGCGCCGCTTCCGAGCGGGTTCTGACGTCAATCCGCGCCTGCAACGCCGCGGTTGCCACCAGCAGCAACGGAATGGCGGCAAAAGGAGCCCACAGATATGCGAGACACGCGAGTTTGGCTCTGCCCGCTCATTTCAGATTTCGGCGCGAAAATATCGCGGACGCGGCAACAAGCAGCAGAGTCACATACAACGCGGCGTACAGAGTGTTCTGCCACACCAGCGCGAACGGCACAGAGCCGCCGTGCCCCGCCGTCGCAATCGCGTTGAAGTTGTGGAAATTCGGCAGGATGTAATAGATGACGCGCGTGCCCACCTGAACCACTTGATTCTTGGTGAAATCTCCGAAACTGCGAATATCGTTGGCGAACGTTCCCGTCACGTAAATGCCCAGCGTGAACAGCGTCGAAAGCATCGGGCTCGAGAAGCATGAGAAGAACAACGCCAGCGCCGTGACCAGCGCCAGCTCCAGCAGAATGAAATAAATGGCGATCAGAATCGACACGTCCGAGCGCACGAACGGCCGTCCCACGTAATACAGCGCGCCGGCTAGCCCCAGCGTCATCAGCGAAGTGTTCACGAGCAGCGTCAGCACCAGTCCGGCATATTTCCCGGCCAGGAATTCCCAGCGCCGAATCGGCTTTGCCAACAGACTGTAGAGCGTCCGCTTCTCAATTTCCTTGTAGACCAGCCCCACGCCCACAAACACAGCCATCACCAGGCCGAAAAGAGAGATTGCCGACAACCCGAGATTCACGATCACCAGGCGGTCGATGCCAATCGAAATCTGGCCGACAAAAATCGCGGCCCCCATCATCATCAACGCGAAGAAAATCAGGTTGTAGAGAACGCGATCCCGCACCGCTTCGCGGAACGTGTTGATCGCCACCACTCCCGGCATCGCGCTCATCGCGTCACCACCTCCACTGCATGCGAAGCGGCTTTCTCGCGGCCCACCAGGTGGAAGAAATAGTCCTCCAGGGTCGGGCGAACGGGCGTCACGGAGAGAATTCTCGCGCTGCAATCCCGCAATTGATCGAGCGCCTGAAAAAGTTCCGCTTCCGGCACTTCCACTTGGTAACGGGCGCCCGTCTTCGTCGCTCGCTCCCGCAGACTAGACGGCACCGCGCGCTCTTCCGGCATTTCAAACAGGATCTCCATGCCTTGCACTTCGATCGAGACGATTTCTCCCGGCGCGCCGATGCCTTGCAGCTTGCCGTCAACCAGCACCGCCACGCGATCGCATAGCATTTCCGCGTCGGACAGGATGTGCGTCGAAAAGAAAACCGTGCGACCTTGCCTTCTCAGATCCAGGATAATGTCGCGCACTTCGCGGCGGCCGACAGGATCAAGACCCGACATCGGCTCATCCAGGAAGATCACTTTCGGATCGTGGAGAATGGCCTGCGCGATTCCGGCTCGCTGGAGCATTCCCTTCGAGAATTTCCGGAGTTGCAGGTTGGCAGCCGCTGTCAGGCCGACAAGCTCGAGAAATCTCGAAACCCGCTCGTTTCTTTCCGCGCGATCGTAGCCAAAGAACCGCGCGTAATAGTCGAGCAGCTCGCGCGCTGTCAGATAGTCGTAGAAATAGGGCTGTTCGGGCAGGTAGCCAATTTCCCGGTGCATTTCGACATCGCCTATGGATTTCCCTCGAATGCGCGCGGTGCCCGCGGTGGGGAAGATCAGGCTCATCAAGAGCTTCAGGGTGGTGGTCTTACCCGCCCCGTTCGGTCCCAGGAACCCGAAGACTTCACCCTCTTCTACCTGAAGGGTCAGGTTGTCGAGAGACCGGCGCATCCGCTTGCGCCAGAAGCCGACGGGATAGTCCTTTGTCAGTCCGTCAATTTCGATTGCGAGGGCCGCCATAGCTCTATTATTTATTTTTTCCGACGAAAAAGCCCATGCCAATCGTCACCATGTTGCTTCGCAGACAGCACGGCACGACTTGGCGCCGCCTGACGCGTGCGGTTACGGCTCGGGCTGCTGCGGGTGGGGGCTCTGCTGCTCGAGTTTGCGCAAGTTCGCGAAGACAGGATCCGAGTCATACCTTTGCGGGAAACTCTTTTCGTAGGACGCCAGGCCCATGCAGATCGTTTTGTGGAACCGGTTGAATCCGAATGCTTCCATTTCCTTCATGGCCTCGTCCGCAGTCCACCCTTGTTCGACGATTCGATACGATGCCACCATCACGCCGGTCCGGTCGATTCCGGTTCTGCAGTGAACGAACACCTTCTCATTTGGGTTCTTGCGGAGGAGCTCGAGGAATGCCGCGAAATCCCGATCCTTTGGACGCGGGCAGAACCAGTGAAGCGCTACGTACTGCATGCCGAGTTTGTTTACGATGTCGCGCTCTTTCTGACGATCTCCGCGAAGGTCCACCACAATTTTCACGTCCATCTTCGCGAGTTCCGCAAAACCGCTTTTCGTCGGCTGTCCGCCGCGATAGAGCATCGGAGTAATTTCGCCGAGTTTCGGTATTCCCCGGACATCGAGCTTTTCCGCGGTTACGTGATCGACGGAATATTGCAAAGGCGGAGCCGTTTGTTGCGCAAACGCCAGGCTATAGAGCGCGGTACATGTCGTCGCCGCGACTGCAAGAGAGCGGAGGTTTTTCATAATTCGCTGCATCAGAAAGAATCCTATAGGGGCCTATGGGGCCCTTATAGGGATAGATGCGTCCCGGATGTGCAGGGTGTCACGGCTGAGGTCCGACAGGGGGCGTGGGCTTCTGGTCGGCGCGCAGGTTTTGGAACGCGGGACTGGACGTCACGACGGTAGGAAATCGTTGCTCGTACGAGGCGAGCCCGTTGCAGACGACGAGTTCGTGGTACGTCGAAAACCCGAAAGCCCTCATCTCTTGTAGTGCTTCCGCAGCCGTCCAGCCTTGCTCATTCATACGATAGGCCGCAACCATCATCCCGGTTCGATCTATGCCCATGTGACAGTGCACGAAAACCTTTTTGTCCTTGTTATCGCGCACCACCGTAAGGAATTTTGCGAAATCATCATCCTTGGGGCTGCCACACCGCCACGGAATCGCCACAAACTCCATGCCCGATTGCGTCACGTCCTTTTCTTCGAGCTTGCCTTCATTCCCGTCGCGCAGGTCGATCACGATGTTGACGCCCATCTTAGCCAGAGTCTGGAACCCTTTTCCCGTCGGTTGCGCGCCCCGATACAGCATCGGCGTTACTTCGCCGAGATTGGGGAGTCCGGAGACGCTGAGTTTGCGCGCGATAGGGTGAGTTGTGGAGGCTTGCGAGGGAACGCTCGTTTGCTTCGCGAGCGCGAGGCCGAACAACGTGGCGGCAAAGACTGCCGCGATTGCAAAACCGCACGCTTTTTTGACCGATTGGTTCATCTGCATGACTCTACAAACTTTGATGCGTCTGCGATGCCAATAGTAGGCTTGCGTCCTGCCGCGCACGTACCACTACCAATAGACGCTTTGGGCACGCACGCCCGAATATTTTGTGGTTCGGACGCGAAATTTTCTTGACAAGTTTTCCACAACCCCCGATACTTCGCTCCCAGACTCGGGGGAAAAGTTCGACGATTATTTCGCTATCCATCGTCGAGCCAGGGGACAGAACGCACCGGGTTCAATCGAATACTCAGAGGGGACGACCCCACTTCGCGCCGCGCCACCACAAAATTGGCTCGGCTTAGCTGGGCTTTTCCCTTTTTTCAGCTCCGGTGGGCTGAAAAAGCCACTCTTCACGCTCATTGTCCCGTTGCTTTCGGGGCAGTTCTGTTTCTTCTCGATACACAAGATGACGCCCGGAACCCCGATATTGGGAGTAAAATGGAATCAAGCCTCCCTACCGGTTCCGGCATAACATTCGACGGCTCGACTGCCGGCGCGGAGGCAGATGATGGCGGAAGCTAGGATAGCCTTGAACGGAAGTATGGAAACGGAACAGATAACTCGGCGGACCACCGGCTTGGAATTTCACCGCCGGTTCACGGATGGAAGGGTGTCTCCTTTCGACAACGTCGAATGGGAACGCCGCACCGCACTCATAGGCAATGATAAGGGTCAGGTTATCTTCCGCCAGGAAAATGTCGAAGTACCCAAGTCGTGGTCGCAGACGGCCACGAACATCGTGGCCTCGAAGTATTTCCACGGCAAGCCGAACACACCGGAACGGGAGACGTCGGTCCGCCAGCTGATTAGCCGCGTGGTGGAGACGATCGTCCGCTGGGGTGAAGAAGGCGGCTATTTCGCCACGGGCGAAGCCAAGAACGCGTTTCACGACGAACTCGCCCACCTGCTCGTCGAGCAAAAGATGGCCTTCAATTCGCCGGTGTGGTTCAACGTGGGCGTTCAGGCCAAGCCGCAGTGCTCCGCATGCTTCATCAATTCCGTCCAGGACAACATGGATTCGATCATGAACCTGGCGAAGACCGAAGGCATGCTCTTCAAGTGGGGCTCCGGCACGGGAACCAATTTCTCCTCCCTGCGCGGCAGCCGTGAATCTCTTTCGGGCGGCGGAATTGCCTCCGGGCCGGTGAGTTTCATGAAGGGTTTCGACGCGTTCGCCGGCGTGATCAAGAGCGGCGGCAAAACGCGTCGCGCCGCGAAGATGGTGATCCTCAACGTGGATCACCCCGACATCATGGAGTTCATCGAAAGCAAGATGAAGGAGGAGCGTAAGGCGCACGTCCTGATCGAACAGGGCTACGATCCCGCGATCGACGGCGAAGCCTATTCCTCCGTCTTCTTCCAGAACGCAAATCATTCCGTTCGCGTCACGGACGATTTCATGCGCGCCGTGGAAGAGGACCGCGACTGGTGGACTCGCAACGTCAACGACGGCAAGGCCGTGGACAAGTTCCGGGCGCGCGACCTGATGCGCGAGATGGCGAAGTCAGCCTGGCAATGCGGCGACCCCGGCATGCAGTACGACACGACGATCAATCGCTGGCATACCTGCAAGTCCACCGATCGAATCTACGCTTCGAATCCGTGCTCGGAATACATGTTCCTCGATGACACGGCATGCAACCTTGCATCTCTGAATCTTCTGAAGTTCCTCGGCTCGAATGGCCAGTTCGATTCCGAAGGATTCCGTCACGCCGTGGATGTCACCATTACGGCTCAAGAGATCCTGGTCGACAACGCGAGCTATCCCACCGAGAAAATTGGCCGGAACTCGCACGACTATCGTCCGCTTGGCATTGGCTACGCGAATCTTGGCGCGCTGCTGATGTCTGTGGCGCTGCCGTATGATTCCGACGGCGGCCGCGATTTCTGCGGCGCGATTACCGCTCTCATGACCGGGGAGTCTTACGCACAGTCCGCGCGTATCGCGGAGCGCATGGGCCCCTTCGGCGGCTATCTGCGCAATCGGGATGCGATGCTCGATGTGGTTCGCATGCATCGCGACTCGCTCCGGCCCATCAAGGAAGAAAATGTGCAGCCCGCGCTGCTTCGCGCGGCTCGCGAGTCGTGGGACGACGCCCTCGCGCTCGGCGAGAAATTCGGCTACAAGAACTCTCAGGTTTCAGTGCTCGCGCCCACCGGCACGATCGGCTTCATGATGGATTGCGATACCACCGGCATTGAGCCTGACCTCGCGCTCGTGAAGCAGAAGCGCCTCGTGGGCGGCGGCGTCATCAAGATCGTGAACAACACGGTGCCGCAGGCGCTCATGCGTCTCGGTTACGCGCCCGAAGATGTCGCGAAGATTGTCGACTACATCGACGCAAACGCCAAGATTGAAGGCGCGCCAGGACTCAAGCCGGAGCACCTGCCTGTTTTCGATTGCTCGCTCTCGCCGATGGGCGGAGGCCGATCGATTGCCTGGCGGGGTCACCTGCGCATGATGGCTGCGGCGCAGCCGTTCCTCTCCGGTGCCATCAGCAAGACGATCAACATGCCCGAGGAATCGACAGTCGAAGACATCATCGAAGCCTACACGGAGTCCTGGAAATTGGGGATCAAGGCTGTGGCGATCTACCGCGACAACTCCAAGCGTTCACAACCCCTTTCCGCCGCAGGCAAGAAAGAAGAGGAGAAAGCCGCCGTGTCCGACCCCACTCCGGTTAAGACTGCTGCCGATGTCCCGGCCCCGGCTCAGCAGGAGCTCTTTGCGGGCGCGAAACGCCGCAAGCTTCCCGCGGAGCGCAACTCCATTACACATAAGTTTTCGGTCGGCGGCCACGAAGGGTACATCACCGTGGGCATGTACAAGGACGGCCTCCCAGGTGAAATCTTTATCAAGATGGCGAAGGAAGGCTCCACGCTCTCCGGCATCATGGACGCCTTCGCTCTTTCCGTCTCCATCTCGCTGCAGTACGGTGTACCGCTCCGCGCGCTCGTGGATAAATTCGTAAATTCGCGGTTCGAGCCGTCGGGCTACACGCCGAATCCCCAAATTCGCTACGCAAAGTCCATCGTCGATTACATCGGCCGTTGGCTCGGCGGAAAGTTCATATCGCTGGACTATTTCGATCACGACGCGACCACGGAAGAGGTGGATATTCCCGAAATTCCGGTTGCGAGTACGAAAACTCCGGCTCCAGTTACTGTCATGAGAAGTCCTTCCGACTCGGATACGGATTCGCGTGCGCGCGCCGCGATCGACGACGCGCCCTCCTGCTCGGAGTGCGGCATGTTGATGACTCCGAACGGAAGCTGCTACAAGTGCTCGAACTGCGGCAGCACCTCCGGCTGCAGCTGAGCGAGTCTTCACGATCAACTTGATCGGGGCGGGGCTAAGGCCCCGCCCTTCTTTTTTCTAAGTAGATTCTCACACCTGGGGACGGTCTCCCGATTGAGCGGGCGCTGTGCGGCGAAGTGCGTGGATCGCCGTGTAACCCAGGAGCAAGATCGCAACGGCAACGCCGAACCAGACGACGTATTCGTGGCTTTCCGTCCACGGACGCGGATCGGACCAGTCCGAATTGATTTCCTCGGGCCCGGCCTGCGCCGCGACCGCGTCGTCCATCTGGCGGTCGCCCACGCGGCGCACGAGATCGTAACGCGGAGGCTTAGCCTCACTCTCGCCGTAAATCAGCCGGTAGCTTCTCCCGGGCTTCTGCTCGAAGATAATTCGCTGCGGCGAGACGTACAGCTTCGGCGTCACCCCTTCCAGCGGCGCATCATTGCCATTCGCCACCTCGGCCCTCAAATATCGAAGCGGTTGCTCGGTGGGGACCGAAAGCTGTTCGCACTCGTGGCCATTTTGCGTGAATCTGAAAATCTCACCCCGCGCAATGGGAAACCACTCGGAATTGTCGCGGCTGGATTGGATTGTCACTTCGCGAACAAACTCACCGGGGCCGACGTCGAAACGAATTTCGCGAATCGGCACGCCGGTCGAGCCGAGGTCCGCTGACCAAGCCGTGCCGTGTGGCTGCTCAGGCTTCGTGGGAGTAAGCTTCATGCCAAGCGCCACTCGTTCCGGTGGTGTGCCAGACTTCAGCGCTACCGTCGCGGATCGGACGGGGAACGGCTTGCCTCCGTCCAGGATTCGCAAGCGCAGGTAACGGGCGTTGTTTTCCGAAAACTGCACGCGTTGCAGTCCCTCGCGGCCTTCTCTGCGGAAGCGGAAGATTGGCGCGCGTTCCTGCACGATGCGCCAGAGTTGCGCGTCATCGCTCGCATCCACCTCCACCCATTCCATAAATTCATCTTCGCCCACGCCAATCTCAACGGAGTCGTGGAATCCGGGCGCCCCGCCCAGATCCAACACGACCTGCGTGAAATTTCCGGGCGAAAAGCTGCTCTCGACGATACGCGTGGGGTAGGGAATGAACCGCACGAACCCTTCGCGAGCGCGCTGCGCGTACGGCGCCTCTGCGCCCGAATCGTCGATTACCCGCACATCCGCGAGAAGAGTCTGCGCATGCAAATACACGTCCTCGGGCAACGCGAGATTCACAAGGCGCGTTTCTTCTGTGGCAGGTAGCTCTATTTCGCGCGAGTAGCGCCAGTGCTGCCAGGCAAGCGGTAGCGGCGCTGCTGCCAACATCGCCAGCGCGCAAAGTGCAGCGCCGATCATTCTGCCCGGGTGGCGCCTTTTCATCGGGTCGACCATCGGAGTTTGCCGGTCACGATCCCTTGAGCGCCTTCGCGCGCTTCTGGTAGAAAAATGACACGGCCAGCAACGCAAGCCCCAGTACGAAGAACGAAATGATCCGGTAAAAGCGCGTGAGGAAAGAAAGATCGAAGAAGAACACCTTTACAATCGCTACCCACAGCAGCCCGAGTCCCTGCCACCGCACCACCGCCTCTTTTCGCAACACTCCTATCACCAGCAGCACAAACGCGTAGACGATCCACAGCACCGAAAGCGCCAGTTCCTGCGCCAGGCTGCGATCGATACCCACCGACGTTCGCCCGAACGCGTCCCACACGTCCATCGAAAGCGCCAGCAAAAAACAGAAGTTCGCAGCTATTGCCAGGAAGTAATACATCTGCGTTTCGCCGGCACCGAGTTCGCAATCCGATTGCTTTGCGAAGAGGAACGCCGCCAGCCACGCCGCTGCGCCAATCGCCAGAGTCAGGAAGCGTTCGTTCAGCAGAAACGTGTCTGGAGTCGGAGCGGAAAAGACCAGCATCGCCAGGCGGATCCCGACGATCGCGAACAGCACAAAGCCAGCGGTGCGCAACGCCAGGGATCGAATCCGCAACCCGCTCCAAATCAGCAGCGCGCCTTCCACGGCGAAGGCAATCGTGATCCACTTGCCGTCGAGGCGAATCGGGATCGCCAGCGTCGCAAACGTGAGCGCGAGCCCCGCATAGATCGTCCTCGCCGTTTGATTTGCGGGCGTGGTGTTGCGAGGCAAAGCCCGTTCTGCCAGCAGGTGCGCCGCGGCAAGACCGAGCACCGCCAGCGTCAGTCCCCATCGGTATTCGGGCCACAGCATCAGCCGAAGCGCGATCAGGTATTGAAATGCATTCGTAAGCACGATCGCGATGTCGACGCCCGAAAGCTCGCCCTCGCGCGTGCTGCGCGCCGCCGGGAGCGCCGCAAACACCGCAAAGAACACGGTGGCAAACAAAACAGTATTGCCAAGCTCGTAGCGCCCGTAGAATTCGCCGTACCATCCCCAGAAATAGAGCAGCGTCCCGGCAAACTGCAGCGGCGCAATCCATCTCCACTTTCGCGCCCATGCGATTGCCAGCATCCCGCCGCCGAGCACGATCAGGTAACTGAAGAGCGCCAGCTCTTCGTTTTCTCCCGTGCTTACCAGCAACGGCGTCAGCAGTCCGCCCGCAAGCGCCAGCACCGCGATGCGCTCAGAATTGCGCCCGATGGCAACCACGGCCGTCGCGGCCGTAATCGCGATCATCAGGGGAAACGCATACGACTGCGGAAAAATGTGGTAGTAGTGCCATCCGGCCCAGACGGAGAGATACAGAATCCCCGCGCCAAGTCCGGCGATTCCCTCGGAGTAATACTGGTAACCGCGATTGAACACCCACTGGCTGAGCGGATACATCAGGCCGCCCACCAGCAAGCCAATCGTCACGCGCCCGCCCGGGCCAATCCAATTGTTGTCGAACGCGTATTTCAGGAAAAACGCAGTCGCCAGGCCCACGGCAAGAATTCCCACGTAATTGAACCAGCGCCCGGCGATCATGCTTTCGACGTCAGTTGCGCCATTGGATCCCGGAGGAGGCGGCGCCTGTGGTGGTGTGGAAGCGTGGTGCGGTGGTGCTGGCGGCGCAGGCGGACGCGTTGGACCGGCCGAACCGGAAGCCGGAGCCTGAAACGCGGCGGTGCTGCGCGGCGGCGTCAGCGTCGCATGCGATGGCGCGCCAGGAACTCCCGGCGATGGCGGAACGACTTGTGCCGCAGGCGCTTCCGCCACGGGCGGCTTGGGGGCCGGCGCCGGCGGTTGCACTGGCCGTGCTGGAGTTGGCTCCGGTAGCTTCGCAGCAGCCGGTGACACTGGAGTTGCCGAAACCGGAGCACTCACTCGCGAACTGGGAGGCACGGCTTCGCCGCCGTTCACGGCGAGCGCACCCACTTTTCGATCAACCGATTTGACGCGCTGCTCCAAATCGAAGACGCGCGACGTCAACTGCGGAATCTGGTTCACGGATCGTTGCACGCTCAGCGTCCGCACGAATGCGATGATCGCGAGGATCGGCACCGCGATCAGCACAAGAACGACCACTAGAACCAGCATGGATCCCATCGGGTTCATGACGAGAGGGTTCGCGAGAACTGTGGCTATTACAACACGCGCGGTCCGGCGGTACAACGAGGCAGCCCTCGCGTGGTTCTATGATTGAAACTTGCACCGGTGAGCGATTGGGACCGAAGAGAGGTAAAAAGTAGGCCAGAAATTAGTAGGGGGCCCCGTCGGGCCCCCTGTTTGCTCTACCCCCAAGATTCCGGTCTCGGCGCGGCGAAACCGGCCCACCCCGGGATAAGAGACAGCCGTTCCAACTGAATTGCACGCGCATTGCCACCGTGCCCTGGGATGTGGGTACTGCCAAGCGTGTTGAAGATACAGGATTTAGCTCTAAACCACTGAACTTGGCCTGTGCCGTGAGCCCATGAAAATCCAGTTTCTTAAAATCTCCCCCGGATTTTCTATGTTCTTTGGTAGATTGCCCTCAATGATGCAGCGTGTAAACGACGCTGATCGTCGTATCTACCTCCACTGGGTCGCCCTTCAGCATCGTCGGTCGGTAGCGCCACTTCTCGACTGCCTTCAGCGCCGGCTGGACCAGGATGCACGGGCCCTGGATGACATCCAAATCCTTCACAGTTCCGTCCTTCGCGATGATTGCGTGCAGGATAACGATTCCTTGAATGCCCTGCGATTTGGCCTCATGGGGGTATTTCGGAATGTCTTGATGAATGAGCTGAGCCGCCTCGACGTTTCCCCCCACACGAATGCGCGGAGGTGGCGGAGGCTCTTGATCCGCTGATTCGCCGGGTTGTTGAGCCGACGATTGCGGCGCCGAACTTGCCCGGCGCCTGGGTGCGGGGCGGGCGCTGTTTCGTTGCAGGTTCCCGATATACCGGAAGCCGCCATCCACATATGCGAAATATGCCCAGACTGATTCTGTTTGCCCATCACCGAACCGCACATCATAGAGGGGTTCCGGTCGCTCGCGAAGAAGAAGGAAGGGATATTCCGTGTCTGTCGCCCGAGAATTGCAGGAATCGTCGAAGCGAACGGCTTCTACGCGCGTCCGTTCCTCGCTCAGGAATTTCGTCACCGCGTCGGGAGCGCTCAATTCAATTTCGCTTCGAACGCGGTCGGATACCGCCGCAAGCCGAGCGCCGTGCTCATCTCCGAAAACGGATTTGAACCAGCTTTCCGCGTCGGGAAGCACGAGTGACTTTGCGTAAGCAGCAACAACGTCGTGGTCGCCGTTTTTCGCGGCCTTCATCATGTCCTTCATAAACTTTTCCAGTCCTTGCGCTGTGTTCGGGTAGGAAGGAATCGAGGCGCTCGGCGACGCCTGCTGCGCTTGCGGCGCGGCGTCCTCCGATTGGCGTGCCCGCGCGGCCGTTGACGCAACAAGAAAACCCAAAAGAACCGAAGCGGCAGTTCGCGAGAATGTTTTCACGCTCACCTCAAGCTTCGCCGATTGAGGAGCGCACGGCGGCGGCGAGCGCATCGGTCCAGCGCCGCACATCTTCTTCGCGCTCCGCCTCGACCATCACCCGCACCAGAGGCTCGGTCCCCGAATAGCGCAGTACGATGCGTCCCGAATTGCCCAGAGCTTTGCCTGCCTCGGCCAGCAGCCGGGAAACCTCGGGAAGCGACTCGAGCGCGGGCTTCGATTTCACGCGCACGTTGACGATCTTCTGCGGAAACGTCTTCAAATCCGCCACCAGCGAATCGAGCGCACCCTGCGTTGAAACGATCGACGCGATCTTCACTGCCGTCAGCATTCCATCTCCGGTAGTGGCTTCGTCAAGAAACAGAATGTGGCCGGATTGCTCGCCGCCCAGATTCGCCCCAATCCGCTGCATTTCCTCGAGCACGTAGCGGTCGCCGACGGCAGTGCGCGCCAGCTTCAGCCCGTCCTTTTCGAGCGCGCGTTCCAGGCCCAAATTCGCCATGGTGGTTCCGACGATTATGTCGCCTTTGAGCAGGCCCTTCGATTTCAGATACCGCCCGACGACCAGCAGCACCCCGTCGCCGTCGATCAGCCTTCCCGACGCGCTCGAGAAAATCGCGCGATCCGCGTCGCCGTCGAAGGCCACTCCCAGCGCCGCGCGCTCTTCCACCACACGTTTCTGCATCGCTTCCGGATGCAGCGATCCGCCGCCGGTGTTGATGTTTCGCCCGTCCGGCGCGTCGTTCATCGCCACCACGTCGGTGCCGAGCGACCGAAAGAGCTGCGGCGCAAGCTTGCTGGCCGCGCCGTTCGCGCAGTCGAGCACGATTTTCATTCCGGCAAATTTAGCGCCCGGAAGAACCTCCTGGCGAAGCCCCTCCAGATAATCTTCGTGCAGCTTCTCGTCGCCATCGAGCCGCATGGCCGTAGCCACGGGCGTTGAGCCGTCGCTCGACAAGATAAATTTCTCCAGGCCCGCTTCCACCGAATCGGGAAATTTCATCCCTGACGACGAAATCAGCTTCACGCCATTGTCGTGATACGGATTGTGCGAAGCGGAGATGACCACGCCGGCCGCGAATCCTTCCCGATGAACCAGCCACGCCACTCCGGGAGTTGTGAGCACTCCGGCAGAAACAGGCGCCGCGCCAGCCGTCTCGAGGCCGCGCGCGATTCGCTCCGCGATGTGCGGCCCCGATTCACGCGTGTCGCGCCCGATCAAGACGCGCGCGCGCCCTTGCCGTGCTTGCTGTTTCTCCGTGCCCTCAGGTTCTTCTCTGTGTCCTCTGTGGTCATGTTTCGTTTTTACCTGTGCGCGTAGGAAATCCCCGAGCGCCAGGCCCACGCGGACTAGCGTCGCGTCATCGAGCGGATATTCGCCCGGAATGCCGCGAATGCCGTCGGTGCCGAAGAGTTGTTTCGCCATTGAGAGAGCCCCGCACAAATCCGCGAGGGCACACGATTCTAGCATTCTCATCTGTATTCCCGACGGCGCAGCGACGGCGAAAGTTCGATGGAGACACGGCATGGGAGCCGAGACAAGGGGACGAGGAGAAAAGGAGTGAAGGAGACGCCTACGCGCTGAGCCAGCGCCCCACCGGCTGCCAGCCCTCGACGTGGTCGCACACGACCTTGATCACCGCCGTGATGGGAATCGCCAGGATCAGTCCCATCGCGCCCCACAACCAGCCCCAGAAGAGCAGCGCCACCGTCAGCGCCAGCGCGTTCAACCGCACGCGCCAGCCCACCAGCGCCGGAACCAGTAGGTTCGCCGCAATCAGGTGAAACACCATCAACATGATGAAAATACCGATGAACGGCCCGACGCTGTGAAATTGCTTCAGTCCAATCAGCAGCGGCGGCATCCACGAGAGAATCACTCCCAGGTACGGGATAAGATTGAAGAGGCCGGAAACGAGCGCCGTCAAGAACGGGAATTCCAGCCCAATCCCCATAAAGAAAAGCCAGCTTGCGATCACCAGGATGATTCCAACGAGGGCCGTTCCCACCACGTAGCTGCGCAGCACTTGCGTGACGTCTGAGAGCGTTTGCTTCACGTCTGTGCGCTGCGTGGCTGGAAATAATTGCATCGTGGCGTGCCACACCTGCCGTTTCGCCGCCAGCATGAAAAACACCAGGAACGGGATGAACGTCGCCGCCAGCAGGAACGAATAGAGCGTGCTCAGCCGGGACAGGATCGCATTGCGCAGCGCATGGGGCTCCTGCACCTCCACGGTGTGCCCGCCCTCGCCTGCCACAGCATTTCCTGTTTCGATTTCGGAAACGCGCTCCTCGAAGAGCGCCATTTTCTTTTGCACCACGTCCGCGGCGGCGCGCAACGGCTTGCGGTAGTTCGGCCAGTCCGCGCCGAACTGGTCCACGCGTTCGATCAATGACCACGCCAAAAACACCACCAGCGCGATCGTCACCAGCACGACGATAAGCGACCCAAGTGCGCGCGGGATGCGGATACTCTCCATCCAGTTAACCACTGGATCGAGAAAATACGTCAGCAGCACGGCCACTAGCAGAGTCACCAGCACCGACGACGCGAAATAGCAGAAAGCGATCACAATTCCGGCGGCAATGATCTTGCCGCTCGCCGAACTCGATGTAGTGACGACCTTCGTTTCTTCTAGGGGCATTCCCGGTACGATAGCACAGAGCCGCTACTTGGCGATGCCGAGTTGTGATTGGTGACCTAACCCATACGAGACCGCGCCCGGCGCGCAGGCGGGCGGCGACGCAACCGACCCGCAACCGGGAACGTGAGCTGACTACAGCTTGACAGAATATATAAGAACTTATATAAGTGTACTGTGACGAGCCAAGGATCCAGGACGCGAATTAGGTGGGAGGGAAGCACCCAAAGGACGATTCGGAGCTGGCCAAAGGGGGCCAAACTCGCAAAAAAGCGACTGTCTGACATCAAGGCGAGGAAAGACGCACCGTATATCGAAGAGGAGCACGAGGAGGAGCATGAAGATGAGTAGAGCAAAGCACGTGTTCAAGGACCTGGGATTCTCAGACGAAGAGTCCGGGGCGCTGGCCATGAAATCCGATCTTCACGCCAAGATTCTCCGCCACGCAAAGGGATATTCACAGGCTCAGCTGCAAAAACTCTTCAACGAAACGCAGCCGAGGATTAGTGATCTATTGAGAGGTAAACTCTCGAAATTCAGTTTGGAGACGCTGATTAGATATGCTAAGGCTTTGAACATGCGACCGGAGATCAGAACCCACTCGCCGAGCAGGGCTGTCGCCACCGTAAGGGCTTAGGAAAATGGTTCCCGGAAAGGAGACGAAGCTCTTCGATCCTCAGGATGCCCCTGCAGGCAGCGGCACGGAAGTTCTCGATGCGACCGTGGTCCGGCGTGGCGATCGATGGTGGATGTATCTTGCTGGCCAGCCGGGCGGATACGGCGCCACCCAACTCTTCAGCGCTTCACTCGACCCCGGCGCAGCCCTCTCCGCTCTGGGCTGGAAACTCACTCGAGACGAAGCTGGCGAATTGGCACCGCTCGCCGCACAGAACCTCAGCCGCCCGTGGGACGGCAATGGTGGGCGGCACTGCCCCTCGTACGTAAAAGGATGGGACCCGCACAAGCGTGAATGGTTGGAGCGCATCTATTACGCGGGAGCCGCGGAAAATTTGTGGGGACCCTACACGATTGGTTTCTTGGAATGGAACGGCGAGGCCTGGATCGACCAGCCCGCGCCTGCGTTCGCTGCGAATGAAGAGTGGGAACACGGAAGCGTCTACGAACCGAACCTCATCTATCACGGCGGCAAATGGAAGATGTGGTATGTGGCGGGCTCGAACCACGAGAATTACCTCGTGCACGGCTATGCTGAGAGCGACGATGGGATCACCGGATGGAGCGGGCATACGATCTTCGCACCGCCCGAGATGAAGATGTTCGATTTCTGCGTGCGTGAGCGAGCCGGCTCGTTCGACGCGATCTTCGCGCGCGTTTGGGTCGGCGAGGGCGCCGCGCCAGCCGAAACGGGACTGTGGTGGTGCCGCGCGGAAACGCCATCGGGAATTTTGTCTGCGTGGAGCCGCCGGGTCCAAATCATGACTGCGGAAGATCGCGGATGGCACAGTGGTCCCTGGAAGCCCTCGTTCCAGTTCGACGAGAAGAATACGAGCCGCGCATTCGTCTTCTTCGACGGATCTTACCGAACCACCGACCCAGGCCCATTCCCCTTCGCCTTCACCCTAGGCTGCCTCGAACTCGATCTGCCGCTAACACCTGCGAAAGGCCAAATCCCAACGCACCCCTGATTCCACAAATCCAGGCCGAAATAGGTTTAAACGTAGCGCCGCGGTCTTTAGCGCGGTAGCCTTTTCGGCAGCACTACAAAAAACTGGAGATGGATTCGCGGAGCGCGACCGCGGTCTGCGCCTCCTGAAACATTCGAATCGCGGCAATTCCACTTGCTCCTCCGCGAAGGCAGGCCGGTGCGTTCTCTTCGCTCACACCCCCGATCGCAATCACCGGGATGCGAATCGCGGAGCAGACTTCCGCCAGCCGCTGTACCCCCTGCGACGGACCGAAAGCTTTCTTCGAAGGAGTGTCGAAGACGGGCCCGAAAAAGACGTAGCTCGCGCCGGCGCGTTCGGCTTCACGGGCATCCTCGAGGCTATGGCAAGAGACGCCGATATCGAAGTGAGGCGGCGCGTTTCCGCTGCGGCACCAACGAACGACGTGGGCGACGCGAACAGATTCTCCGCCGAGATGCACTCCGGCGGCTCCGGCGGCGATTGCAACATCGAGCCGATCGTTTACATAGACTCGCGCCACCCCGTTCGCTGCTTTCGCGGTCGCGATGGCGCTGCGCGCGAGATCGAGAAGCGCTCGCCCCGACAAATCCTTCTCGCGAATTTGCACCCAATCCACCCCCGCCTGGACGGCAAGGCGAATTTTCGCGAGCAATTCAGCAATCTCATCAACGGGCCGATCAACAACCGGGTCGGCGGCGCCAAGCGACAGGCGGTGGGAAACGTAGCAAACAATTGATTGGTGCGCCCGATGCGCGCCTTCGCGAGGATCAGGTGCGGGTGACAACGGCGGGTGTCCGGCGGCGGAAGGATTCGAGAGCCAGCAACACGTTCATGACGCCCAATCCCGAAACGGCACCGCGAAGGAATGGATTTTTGAAGAAGAAGCCCAGCGCCGGATACTGGAACAGGAAGTAGTTCATTTCCCAGATGTCCGACCACGGAACCAGAACCAGGACCAGCCCGAGTTCGAGCCATACCAGCAACAGAATCACGCGGAGGATGCGGCTCGTCATATTCATAATCGGCCTAGGATTATGTGGGATTATCCGCGGAGTGGCAACCTCTGGGAGCGTTGCGGCGGCTACTTAGACGTGGGATTCCTGCTTTTGCAGGACGGAAATGCGGTCGGCAACGTCGCGGTAATCGATGTTCATCGCGTAGACTTGCTGGAAGCTATCGAGGGCGCCTTTCGATTCGCCGGCGGATTCGAGCGCGAGCCCCAGGTCGTAGCGCAGCGCGAGCACGCTCTCTTGCTCGAGGCCGGGCGTTTCGAGGGCGCGGCGGTACCAGACCGACGCAATCTTCGGTTCGCCTTTATCCATGAAGGAGACCGCCAAAAGCGTGGAGCAATTCATCTCGTAGGCAAACGGCTTTCCCTTCTGAATGGCTTTCGCCACCTTCTGAAATTCGCCGATGGCTTCGTCGAGCAGGCCCATCTCGCGGTAGGCGATTCCGAGGTTGTAGTGCGTCTCGAGATCTTCGTCCTCGTCGCCCATCTCACCCAATTCGCTGCGAAACTCTTGAAACACTTCGGCGAGTTGATTGAGGCTTTCGACGGTCACTTCTGGAACCGGCTCCGCAACGACAGGCGGAGGTGTCGCCTTCGGCGTCGCTGCCGGCCGCGTGGACGCAGCCGCAACAGGCACGGGAGCCACGGGCTCGGGCGGCGCGATAGGCTCTCGCTCGGAGGCTCCCGCCGCTTCTGGTGGAGCGTCCATGCCGTCGATTTCGGCAACGAGTTCGCTAATTAGATCTTCGGTGGTAAGCGGACCGGACTTTTGCGAGTGCGAAGGTTCCGGCGCCAACTCGAGTTCGAAGTCCCCATTACTCGCAGCGCCGGTTTCGGCTGGCGAGGCGGCTACAGGTTCTTCGATCAATTCGATTGTGGGCTCGATGGGCGGTTCGATTGCCGGTTCGGGCGCGGAGTCTTCCATCGAAACCGCTTCCGGAACAGGTTCCAGCTCGGGTTCAGGCTCCGCCACGGGCTCGGGCGTCTCATCGATTATGAACGCTTCCGCTTCCACCAGCTCCGGCTCGGGTTCAGGTTCGGGTTCGTGCGCCGCTACGTTTGCGGCAATGGGCTCCGGCGAAGGCTCTGGCTCGGGAGCGGTTGCGACTTCCTCGGGCACGGGCGCGGTCGATTGCGCCACTTCCTGCGCCATGGCTTCCCATTCGTCGGATAGATCCACTTCCTCGGTGGCAGCGACGGGTTCGGCCTCAGGCACGACATGAGCAGCCGGAGGCGCGGACGCAGGTTCTGCGGCGTGTTCCGGTTCGGGAGGCGTCAGGGCGATCTCAAACTCCGCAGTCGACGGCGCTACAACGGGCCGCGGAATCGCGCCCACTGGCGCCTCGACTGGCACCTCGATCTCGGGCGCGGCCTGGATCGATGCTTGGGCTTCCGTAACGGGCGCTGCTGCAGGAGTGGAGGTAACTGCCGGCGGCGCGGTGGGCATGTCTTCCTGAGAAATGCCCGCCACTTTCTGAAATCTTTGGCGCAGCTCGGCGAAGCGGTCGGCATTGACCGTGTCGTTGCGCTCGCGGTGAATCTGTTCAAGCAGAGACGCGGTTTCGGCCGTGCGGCGCTCGTTGCCACCGCCGAGGTACAGGTCGAGCAAGCGCTCAAGCGTGGGCGTATGACGTGGCGCGCGTTGCAGGACATTTTCGAGAAGATGCGTGGCCTTCTGCGTCAGCCCGTAACTCGAGAAGAGATCTACGTCCGTCAGCGCCTGAGCGACGTAGCGCTGAGTTTCTTCGTCGAGCTCCTCTTCGAGGATCGCCGGTGGCGGAGGCGTGTCAAGCTGCGTGGGTGGCTCCGCTTCGACGGTGGGCGCGGACACAGACACAAACGACTCAGGGATCGGCTGTGGTGCGGACTGTGGCGCCGCCACATCAACGGCCTCGGGTTGCGCGGGAGCACTTCCACCGCCGGCGCGTGCGCGAAGCTGATTGAGCCTCTCGACAAGCCGCTCGTCATTCTTGTTCCGGTCGACGAGCTCCTGAAGCAACTCTTCGGCTCGCGCAAAGTTTCCGGCATCGGCGTACGCGTCGGCGAGTTGGCCCAGCGCGGCGCTGAGGCGGAATGGGTCGCTGGTGTGTCGGCAGAAATCGACGAGCATCTCCAGGCCTTCCGTTTCGCCTGGCGCCCGCTCGGTGGCGGTGGTGAGGGACTTCAGGAACTCATCCTGTTTCCCTGCCTCAATCATCGGGGCGCGGAGTTCGCCGAGCAGCGACAGGACGTCGGCCATCTGTCCCGCTTCAATCATTGCGTCGGTGACTTTGTGAAGCTGCACAAAGTGAGCGTGTCCGCGTGCGAGCTGCTTTCGAGCGCGATCGACTGCCTTTGCAAGGTGGCCCGACTCAAGCTCGAGGTCCATGATGAGATCCGTGACCTCGGCGCCCGCGTCCGCTTCCGGGTGAGTTTCCAGAACCTTGATTGCCTGGTCGTTCTTCTTGAGCGTCGAGAGGATTCTGCCCTTCAGCAGAATGGCTACGGGATTGGTGGCGTCGACCTCGAGGGCGCGATCAATAAGTTTCTGGGCTTCCTCGTTCTCGTTGCGCTCGAACAATCGCTGCGCGTACGAAAGATACGTCTGGGCCGCCTCTTTCTTCTGGCCCATCACGTTATAGAGCTCGGCGAGCCGCATCTGCACCCGCGGATTCTCCGGCTCAACTTCCAGAAGGCGATGCAGAACTTCGACGGCCTTCGTCGAGCGATTGGCCTTAAGGTGCGCCTCCGCGATTTGGATGAAGAGCGGCCGCGCTTCGCTCAGCACGCCCTGCTGGACGTAAAGATCAGCCAGGCGCTCGAGCGGAGCCATCTCCGCGGGCGCAAGCTTGGCAATTTTCTTGTAAATCGCGATGGCTTTGCTGTTGAAGCCGTCGCTCAAGTAGACCTGCGCCAGCCGCTCGAAATACTCGATGGCTTGGGTCATGTCGCCCTGGCGCGCGAAGAGATCGCCGACGGTCATCAGCGTGGCTTGATCTTTCGGATCGTGGCGGAGGATCTGCTGGTATTCGCCTATGGCCTGAGCGACCTTGCCCTGGTTGAGAAATTTCAGAGCGCTCTCGAGCGCTTTGCTCTTATTGAAGGCCATGAAGGATTCTGCGTTCCTGTCCTGCCCAGCGCCCAACCTGCTCTGGCGACACTGCGGCTCAGTCTCGAAGGTTAGCACGCGCGAAAAAGGGGGGTCTACGAACTGCCACGGGGATGGTGACGAAGGGGATAACAGGGGGTCGAGCTGCTCCAAAGTGGGCCGCCGCCACCCACATGGGTGAACGGACCCAGAAAGGGCCTCTGGTCTTCTTCTCGTTTTCTTCTAGGCTTAGCTGCCGGAGATCTCGACGACCACGGTCAGGGGCAAGGCGGTCTGAGTTGCTCCGGTGGCCCAGCAACGCGCTTCGCGCACCGGCGCGTAGGAAAAACGGTGGAGCGGAGTTGGGCCATGCCGATGGAGGGCCTCGAGATGGTCGGGCGTTCCGTAACCCTTGTTTTGCGCCAGCCCGTACTGAGGGTAAAGCTGATCGAACTCTTCCATCCGGTGGTCACGCTCGACCTTTGCAAGAATCGATGCTGCCGCGATTGAAACGGAGCGCGCGTCTCCGTGAATTAATGCTTTCTGTTCGATCGGGAGATCGAGCTCGAGGGCGTCGAGGAGCAGGTAATCGGGAAAAGGATTTAGCTGAGAAATAGCGGCGACCATGGCCTGTCGGCTGGCCTGATAGATGTTCCAAGCGTCGATGCGGCTGGCGTCGATCTCCGCCGTGGCCCATGCCAGCGCGTGTTCGCGTATGCGTTCCGCCAGTTCGCCGCGACGTTCCGGGGCGAGCTTCTTCGAATCGTCGAGTCCTACGATGCGCCGCTTGGGATTCAGGACGACGGCGCCGGCTACAACTGGTCCGAAGAGGGAGCCTCTGCCCGCTTCATCGAGTCCGGCGATGCGCTGCCAACCGCAGTGGCGCGCTTCGCGCTCATATCTTGAGCAGCAGAGGCGTCCCATCGGCTGGGAATTCTACCACACAGCGCTGGCGACAAATTCCACAACGAGGAAGTCTCGCGAACGTCGGTTCGTAGGGGAAATCGGGCGGAAGGATCGGCCGGCCGGGAACGGGCGCGCTTACCCGGTCTTGGCGCCTGCTCCGGCGGCGACGGGCTCGAACTTTTCGGCTTGCTTGATGCGCGCAGCCTTGCCTTTGCGGGCGCGGAGGTAGTTCAGCTTGGCGCGGCGAACGCGCCCCTGACGCACCACTTCGATGGAACTGATCATCGGCGAGTGCACGGGGAAAATGCGCTCGACGCCGATGCCAAAACTGACGCGGCGTACGGTGAAGCTCTCACCCAGCAGTTCGCCGCGGCGGCTCATGACGACGCCCTCGAACGCCTGGATGCGTTCCTTTTCGGCCTCGCCCTCTCTTAGCCGCACATTCACACGAATTGTGTCACCCGGGCGGAACACGGGATGGTCCTTGCGTAGTTGATACTCCTGCGCCTTTGCGACAATCGGTTTCATGGCTCTTTTTTCCCGGCAGACCCGCTCAGGTGGGGCCAGCTCATCACGGATAACCCACGATTATATCGAATTCGCCCGCTTCTGCCTACACGAAATTGCTGGTGAGGCCTTAGAGGCGATACGTAAAACCGACATTCGCGGCGATAGGCCCGGCGTTGTGGGCTAGGCTGACTGCGACCATAAATGGCTTCTCGACTCAGCCTTGAGGCTTCTTGCGGTGAGGCAATCCGAGTCCGCCCATGGTCCCCAGAATCCAAATGAGTTCGCTTTTCCATTTCGAGAAGATTGAAAAAAGCCATATCCAAATTGTGCTGTTCAACATCACATATGGCGTCAGGAGATTCGATGCCCGCGACGAGCGTTCAATTCACGGTGGCAGCCCACATCATGGCGGCTCTCGGTTTCTTTCGCGGCAAGGAACTCCCTTCGGCAACTCTCGCCGAAAGCGTTAATGCAGACCCCACTTTCGTGAGGAAATCGCTCTCGAAACTCTCCAAGGCTGGCCTGATCGTCACAACGCGCGGCAAGAACGGCGCGAGCACCCTTAGGCGTTCCCCTGAACAAATAACGCTTTTGGACATTTATCGGGCCAGCGCGGCGCCTCCGGCATTCGCGATTCACAAGTATCCCGTGGAGAAGAGATGCCCGATCAGCTGCAACATTAAA
The DNA here is from genome assembly GCA_963737205.1 of uncultured Acidobacteriota bacterium. Classification (GTDB taxonomy): domain Bacteria; phylum Acidobacteriota; class Terriglobia; order Acidiferrales; family UBA7541; genus Palsa-295. The sequence goes on from CAVTRV010000002.1 coordinate 2,375,709, forward strand.
GGGTGTATGTCGTCGGTCCTAAAAAGAGCGCAGAACAGCTTCGAGAATACTCTCGATCAAATAACTCTCGCCGATGTAGTAGGCGAAATCCGTCGGGGGAAACGGTGATTTTTTCACCTCTAATATGTGCATCTTATTAGCACATATTAGCCGGCCGTTGTTTTTGAGCGCCGAACGGCGCGCCAAAGGAAAGGAGAAACGAATATGAACAGTCTTAGAGACAAGGGGGCTGTCGTAACGGATGGCACGTACGTGATCTTGGGGGCGACGGGGAACACCGGTTCGATCATAGCCGACACCCTGCTATTGGGGCGCAAGAAGGTGCGCGTCGTGGGTCGCGACGCAGGACGACTCCAGCGGTTTGTGCGTAAAGGCGCGGAGGCGTTCACGGGCGACGTGAGCGATGCGGTTGCGCTCACCAAAGCCTTCCGAGGCGCGCGCGCAGCATACTTGATGTTGCCGCCGATTACCTCCCGGGAAGACCAAGAGCGAGAGAGCGACGCGATCGCGAAGGCCGTGACGGAGTCCGGCCTGCGTTACGCGGTGTACTTGAGCAGCTACGGCGCTCATGTCCCGGAAGGCACCGGGCCCGTCACGGGGCTGCATTCTTCGGAGCAAAAACTCAATGCTATCGGCGGTTTGAACGTTCTGCACCTGCGCGCCGCATATTTCATGGAGAACAATCTGGCGGCGATCAGCATGATTCAGGGGACGGGAATCTTCGGACATGCACTGCTACCCGACCTGAAGCTGCCCATGATCGCGACGCGCGATGTCGGCGACTACGCCGCCCGTCGCCTTCTGGATCTGGATTTTTCTGGCAAGGAAACACGCGAACTGCTTGGCGAGCGCGACCTGTCGATGGCGGAAGTTACCGCCGTGATTGCGCGCGGCATTGGCAAACCGGATCTGCGTTACGAGCAGTTTCCGTACGACCAGGTGCAGCAGGTGTTAGAGCAAATGGGCATGTCGCCGAAGAAGGCCGCCGTGTACATCGAGATGTTCAAGGCCATCAACGCGCGTGTCCTCGCTGCGCGGGAGCCGCGTTCCCAGCAAAACAGCACACCGACTTCGTTTGAAAAATTTGTGCGGGACGTTTTTGCTCCCGCCTATCAAGGGAACGCTGCCACCGCTTAGGCTTAGCGCCCAAGTGTCACCGGTTACGCCTACTTGTAGGCGAGGATTTCGGGAAGCAGCTTCTGAAAATTGCCGATGCGGAGGTCCAGTCATGAATACAACGGTTTCTAGGAAAACAGGGTTGTCCAAGCGCGATAACAAAGAGACTGCTTACCGGCGTATCGTCACGGGGAATGCAAGCGGCAAGTCCGTCGTTCAAAGCGACGAACAGTTGTTGGCCTATGAGTTCAAGACTGTTCCGGGCTACGAGCACACGCTCGTCTGGGTGAATCCGGAGACGCCGGATCTCGGCAAGGAGCAAAGGTTTGACAGCTATCCCGACTCAGTCGTTCCAGGCCCTGGGGGCACGAGTCTGCACTTCGTGACCCTTCCGCCCGGTTCGGTCTTCGCCGATCCGTCCTTCGATGGCGAGGCCGCACAAAAAGAAGCGTTGGCTCGTTTGCCCGGATTAGCCGACCACTTCGAAAAGGAAGATCCGGCGATGCACAAAACGAACACGGTCGACTACGCAGTTGTCTACGACGGAGAGATTTGGCTGGAGTTGGACGACGCCGAGACCCTTCATTTGAATCGTGGCGACGTGGTAGTGCAAAACGGTACGCGCCACGCATGGCGAAACAAAGGCGCCGAGCCGGTCACGATGCTCTTTTTCTTGAACGGCGCAAGAGCTCGCGAAAGCTCGCAAGCCTTGGGGAGGAACTCCGATGATTCACGAAAATAATCTCGTAGCCGTTAGCCCGTTCGACGGAAACGCCTACAGGAGCTCGGAGGCTGCGGAGCTAACTCTGAACACAGCGATCCTGCGCGCCGAAATCGCCAGGAGCTATGAAGAGTTCCTTGAGATCTTTGAGAGGTTTTACGCCGACGATGTCGAGGTGAGCAGTGAACATTCGCGGGAGATAATCCAAGGAAAGGCGCAAATATATCCTATTCTGCTGAATTTCCTTGTGCCGCTTCATGTCATGGCGGAGGTCGCCGGATTATCGGTATCCGTCCAGCAGACTGCGATTCCTCGAGACACGGCCAACGAGACGCATTCTGCATGGAGGGTCGACTTCACCGGCATCGGCGGGAAACGCTGCACTTTGAAGTGGCACGCCTTGCGGAGATGGAACACGTCTAGGGTTGTGTACGAGCACCACTACGATCACCAGCAGATCGGCGGACCCCTGACTCTGGACAACTTGAACGGATTTCAATAGGAGACTGACCCATGGGAAACGAAGGCTCTTACGTAGCTCTCGGGCTGAAAGCATGGAAGACCCAAATCGATCGGGCGGACAAGCTTTTTGGAGGCCTCTTGTCCGAGGAGGTTCTGCGGGAAATAGCGCCAGGCAGGAACAGGCTACTTTACTTGTGGGGACATCTCACAGCCATACACGACGCGATGCTGCCGCTGTTGGGGCTGGGTGAACGGCTTCATCCCGAGTTTGATGTCGCCTTCGTCTCGAATCCAGACAAGTCGCGAGCCGACATTCCTTCGCACGAACAGGTGCGCCAAGCATGGAACGAGGTGAACGGGGAACTGTCGAGGGGTTTTGAAAGAATGTCGTCGTCCGACTGGCTGCAGCGGCACGCCGCCGTGTCGGCAGAAGAGTTCGCAAAAGATACTTCGCGCAATCGCTTCGCAATCCTGCTGAGCCGCACGAACCATCTGTCCTATCACCTCGGCCAAGCGGTTCTCGGACGCAAGTGATCGGCCACGAAGCATCGGAACTCGAGAGTTTAGAGATCAGTGTCACTGCGAGCCACCGCCCTTCGCGCGATTCATCGACGCGCACGAGCGCCAACGAGAAAGTGGCACTCCTCGTCCGGGCGATTTGCTAGGCAGCGGCGGCGGTTCTGGACAGCGCCAGGTCAAAGCGATCAAGGTCCATCACTTTGGTCCAGGCCGCAACGAAGTCCTGGACGAATTTCTTGTGCGCGTCTGAACTTCCGTAGACCTCCGAGAGCGCCCTGAGTTGGGCGTTCGAGCCGAAGACCAGATCGGCTCGCGTTGCCGTCCATCGGACTTCGCCCGTCTTGCGATCCCGCCCCTCAAATTTATCGTTCGCATCCGAGGTCGCCTTCCACACGGTACGCATATCAAGCAGGTTGACGAAGAAGTCGTTGGTCAACGCCTCCGGCCTCTTGGTGAAGACTCCGAACTTGGTCTGCCCAAAGTTAATGTTCAGCATCCGCATACCGCCAACGAGCACGGTGAGTTCGGGCGCGGTCAGCGTGAGCAGCTGCGCCTTATCGAGGAGTTCGACTTCCGCTGTGGCGTCACCGTTTCCGTTGAAGTACGAGCGGAATCCGTCCGCATGCGGTTCGAGCACCGCGAGAGATTGCACGTCGGTCTGCTGCTGTGAAGCGTCCATGCGGCCCGGGGTGAAGGGAACGGTCACGGCAATGCCCGCATTCTTCGCGGCCTGCTCAACGCCTGCGCAACCTGCCAGGACGATCAAGTCGGCCAGCGAGATCTTCTTACCGCCGGACTGCGAGGCGTTGAACTCGCTCTGAATCTTTTCAAGCGCCCTTAGGACTTTCTGAAGCTGCTCGGGCTGATTGACCTTCCAGTCCTTTTGCGGAGCAAGGCGGATGCGCGCGCCGTTTGCGCCGCCTCGTTTGTCGGACCCACGGAAGGTGGACGCCGACGCCCAAGCGGTTGTGACCAGCTGCGAGACCGTCAGCCCGGAGGCAATAATTTTTGCTTTCAGGGCCGCGACATCCTTGTCATCGACCAATACATGATTTACGGGTGGGATGGGGTCCTGCCAGAGCAGTTCTTCCTTCGGGACTTCGGGACCGAGGTAGCGGGCGCGGGGGCCCATGTCGCGATGCGTCAGCTTGAACCATGCGCGGGCGAAAGCGTCTGCAAGCTCTTGCGGGTTCTCGTAGAAGCGTCTTGCGATCTTTTCGTAGACAGGATCGAACCGCAAAGAGAGATCGGTGGTGAGCATAGCGGGAGCATGACGCTTTGAGGGATTGTGGGCGTCTGGTACCGTATCCGTCCCCACGTTACCTTTCGGCTTCCACTGGTGTGCGCCACCCGGGCTCTTCGTCAGTTCCCAGTCGTACTTGAACAGGTGTTCGAGAAAGTCGTTACTCCATTTTGTCGGCGTGGTGGTCCACGTGACTTCGAGGCCGCTCGTGATGGCGTCGCCTGCGATGCCAGTGGCGTAGGCGCTTGTCCAGCCGAGGCCCTGCTCCTCAATCGTCGAGCCTTCCGGCTCTCTGCCCAGGCGGGTACCGGCCGCGGCGCCGTGCGTCTTGCCGAAGGTGTGACCGCCCGCAATCAAAGCGACAGTTTCTTCATCGTTCATCGCCATACGGGCGAACGTCTCGCGAATATCCTTGGCTGCCTTCACCGGATCGGGAACACCGTCTGGACCTTCCGGGTTGACATAAATGAGGCCCATCGTGGTGGCGCCGAATGGACGCGCGAGATCGCGCTCACCCGAATAGCGTTTGTCCGTTCCCATCCATGTCGTCTCATGCCCCCAGTTGACGTCAAGGTCAGGTTCCCAAACGTCGGCACGTCCGCCGGCGAAACCAAACGTCTTGAAGCCCATGGTTTCGAGAGCGACATTGCCCGCGAGGATCATTAGGTCGGCCCACGAAATCTTCTTGCCGTATTTCTGTTTGATCGGCCAAAGCAGACGGCGCGCTCTATCCAGGTTGACGTTGTCAGGCCAGCTGTTGAGTGGAGCGAAACGCTGCTGACCTCTTCCGCCGCCGCCGCGACCGTCAAAAGTGCGGTACGTACCAGCGCTGTGCCACGCCATGCGAATGAACAGCGGACCGTAGTGACCAAAGTCGGCGGGCCACCAGTCCTGCGAGTCGGTCATCAACGCCGCAAGATCCTTCTTCAAGGCGTTGTAGTCGAGGCTCTTGAATGCCTCGGCATAGCTGAAATTTTTCTCCATGGGATCGGACAGCGATGAGTGCTGATGCAGCAGATTCAAATTCAAGTGGTTCGGCCACCAGTCACGATTCGTTCTGCTGGGGCTGCCGCCATGTGGGAACGGGCACTTCGCCTCGGTTGCCAAGGTTTTGCTCCTTCCTTTCGATTGGTCAAGAAAAAGCTTAGTCAAAAGAACTGTGACGAACCGCGAACCCATCCCGGCTTTCCCGTTGACGGAATCGCTGCGCCGCGATTTGCCGACGCGCGCCACTCATCCGGCATCCACGTCTACGACACTCGACGGGAAGCGTGTCGCGGAGCGCACTTCGTGCAGAACCCCCGAAAAATGAGTTCGCATTCGCGAAGAATCCGCTTGCCGAGAGAGCGCGAGGCAGGCCTGGGCACGTCGTACCAACCCATGTCTTCAACTTCGCCGCAGCGATCGCAGATGAAGTGGTGATGGCGGATTCCTTTTGCATCGAATCGCGCGGAGCGGCCCTCGACGGCCACCTCCCGCACTAAGCCCGCCTTCACCAAGTCTCGCAGATTGTTATAAGTGGTGGCCCTTGAGGAGCGTGGATCCACACGATTCACGGCTTCGAAGATTTCCGCCGCGGTGGGATGCCCGGTGTGCTCCATCAAGAATGACATTACGGCGTAGCGCTGCGGAGTGCAGCGCAATCCGCTGCCTTCCAAAGACCGTGTAATGGCTTTTGCGTCCGTCACACTTCTAGACTATATCTAATGTAATAGTTTGTCCAGATTTATGCTCTGGAGTGGGCGACAGACCGCTTCGCGAAGAACGCCGGGTTCTTTATTTCTGACACAGTGAGGTGTAAAAGGCGAGTTTTCGGAGTTTTCGAGCGACTGCAAATACTTTAGAATCAGAAGTAGTTCCCACTGTGGGCGTGTAGCTCAGCTGGGAGAGCACCTGCTTTGCAAGCAGGGGGTCGCCGGTTCGATCCCGGTCACGTCCACCAGAACTTTATCGCTGTACTCTCCACGGCCTACGGTGCAATTTCCGTGTTCGACTTCACATCGATTCGTCTCGGAGCATTTGGGGCAACTACGACTCTGGGAAGGTCGAAGCTCCGCCGGCGCCCGCTGTTTCTGTCGTTGCTCTCGGTCATTGCAAACATAGCCTTCATGTCGCAGGCCTGTCGTGCGGATGCAGCCATCGCCTCTGGGGATGGGGTGCCGCTATAGCAATTTAGCGATGCGTACTTGCTGGTGACGCCAATGGGTAAGACGTAGTGGTACGCACCGTTTGGAAACTCAGGCGTGGCGCTGTTGATGCCGTTGCACGCGTCCAGCTGTGACACGATGATGACGTCGCCGTTGATGTCACGCCCGCCGTAGATCGGGAAACCATCGAGGGCTACGCCAATGATGTGCGAGGCGCCCTCGGTCGAGTCTATCTGTGACGTTACGCAATCTGGATTCCCATGGGCATGCCACGTCGAGCCGTTGCTGTGGGAGGCGCACGGGTCGAGGAAGTAAGCTGTCTGAGCAGTGCCGCTGCCGTCCGTAAACGTATAAGAGGCATTGTCGGAAAGCGCGGGAGTGCTTGCGTCCATTTCGAAGGAATCGAACATGGCTGTGCCGGAGATCAGGTAGCCGATGGCGCCGCCACTCGTGGGGGTCGGGTTTGCTGCCAGAGTGGGGCAGCTGTTAATGGTGGCGGACGAGCCGGCCAGATGAGGCTCGATCATGCCGGAATAAGAAATCACTGCGAGAGGAGTATTGGTCACGGCCGTGTGAGCCACCACTGTCTGGCCGCCGGATGCCGGCGCAAGGTAGTAAGGATTGGGTGAATAATTCGGCTTACCGGTGGTGGTAATGGTCATCTCGCAGCTGCCTGGGAAACTGACCGTCATGGTGGAACCCCAGGCAGCCGCTTTGTAAGCCTCTACATACTGATTGCCGTCGCCGCCCGGGGGCATTGACGAGGAAGGAGAGCCGCAACTCGAGTACCCGATGGCAATCGCCGCTACGGAAACGCAAATTGCAACCAAGGCCGGCGGAGTGCGGCGTCGGTGCGGAGCTTCGTTGGACTCGGTCATAATTCTAAATGTTAAGCTGAACTTGCTTTCTCCCAGTGCCGCAATATCGCTTCGTCGCCAACCCGACACTATTGCCCCAAAACGGGTCGACAGGTCCGACGCAGGCTGCGAAATACTGCTAGGCATAACGTCCGGGGACGACTGTAGAATCCACACCGCTGTTCAAGCGCAGCTTCGGCTTCGCGATTCGTCGATACCAAGAGGCGGACAATGATGAAGAAGGGCCTGTGGACCTACGGCCTGGCGCTCGCTCTTTTTCTCGTCACTTTGAGAGAGGGCAGCGTTCACCTGTTGAGGCCAGTAAGAGCCGAAGCGCACGCGCAGCATGAATCCTCTCTCTCGGTTGGACTCGCCGCGGAGCCTTCTGGCGCGGCGACATCTGTTCTGGCCGAGACGCCACCGCTGGGCTGGAACAGTTGGGACGGCTACGGAACCACGATTGACGAAAACCACGTCAAAGCGAACGCCGAATGGTTCGCGAAACATCTCAAGCGCTCCGGTTGGGAATACATTGTGATCGACATGGAATGGTTCGTGACAAATCCCGCGGCGGAAGGGAACTCCAAGCTCGCGCAATATTCCATGGACTCCTACGGCCGCTACACGCCTGCCCCGAACCGCTTCGCCTCCTCCGTGCCGGACAAAGGTTTTAAGCCCCTGGGCGACTATTTGCATTCGCTTGGTTTGAAGTTTGGGATTCACATCCTTCGCGGCATTCCGAAGAAAGCCGTGGAAGCAAATCTTCCCATCGCAGGCTCGAGCTACCACGCGCTGGATGCGGCGGACCCGAAGGAAACGTGTCCCTGGAATCCGGACAACTTTGGAATCGATGCGGCCAAACCCGGCGCGCAGGCGTACTACGATTCTATTGCGACCTTGTACGCGAGCTGGGGCGTGGATTTTATCAAGGTGGATTGCATCAGCAGCCACCCCTATCGCCCCGACGAAATCCGGCTGTTGAGCACGGCCCTGGGGAAAACGGGACGGCCTATCGTGCTCAGCCTTTCGCCGGGGCCGGCGCCGGTGGAGAAATTGGACGAGCTGCGCAAGTACGCTCAGATGTGGCGAGTTTCGGATGATGTTTGGGATCTGTGGCATAGCACGGTCGAATATCCGCAGGGGCTGGGCGACCAGTTTGCGAACGTGGCAAAGTGGGCAGGGATGGCTGAGCCGGGCCACTGGCCTGATGCAGACATGCTGCCGCTCGGATTCCTCGGCCCCGCGCCGGGTTGGGGAAAACCACGAACTACGCGGCTCACGCACGACGAGCAGCGCACCCTGATGACTCTGTGGTCGATCTTTCCGTCGCCCTTGATGGTAGGCGGCGATTTGCCGTCTGCGGACGAATGGACGCTGTCGCTCCTGACGAATCCCGAGGTCCTCGCCGTCGATCAGCGATCGAAAGGGAATCGGGTGGCGTTCAGCAGCGACCAAACGACAGTTTGGACTGCGCAATCGAGCACGGACAATTCGTACTACGTCGCGGCATTCAATCTGACCACTTCCTCGCAGAATGTTCAGTTCACATGGCGGCAGCTCGGCTTACCCGAGGGGAAATACGCGATCCGCGATTTATGGGAGCACAGAGACATGGGGGCTGCAGGGTCGCTGGAAGTACAACTCCCGACGCATGCGACCGTGCTATATAGACTGACGCCGTGAGAGTGGTGACATGAATCCCAAGGGTGAAGAATCCGTGTCATTGCCTGCCGCGATGCGTGGCTCGCCCTTCCGACCTGGTGTCCGGGCGGGTTCTCATCTTTTTCCGGCGGGACAGCTGGTTCCTTTCATGCTTGTTACGGTGTTGTTTTTTCTCTGGGGCATTCCCAACAACCTCAACGACGTCCTTATTCGCCATTTCATGACGTCGTTCGCCATCACGCGCTTCCAGGCTGGCCTGGTGCAATCCGCTTTTTACATGGGATATTTTCTGCTGGCCATGCCGGCAGCGTTTCTGATGCGCCGTGCGGGCTATAAATCGGGGTTCGTCACGGGTCTTGTGCTTTTCGGAACTGGCGCTTTCCTGTTCTGGCCCGCCGCCGTTGCGGGCAGCTACGGCTTCTTTCTTTTTGCGCTTTTCGTAATCGCCAGCGGCCTGTCGTTCCTTGAAACCGCGTCCAATCCGTTCATCGCCCAGTTGGGCGACCCGGATAGCTCGGAACGCCGGTTGAACTTCGCCCAAGCGTTCAACCCGATTGGGGCGATCACCGGTGCATGGATCGGGACCATCTTCATTTTTTCCGGCATTGAGTTAACGCCCCAGGAAATCGCGGAGCAGCAAGCGCGGCATACGTACGAAGCGTACCTTCGTTCCGAAACGCTGCGCGTGGTGAAGCCTTATTTAGTCATCGGGGCGTTTGCCTTGATCTGGGCGGTGCTGATCTTGCGCACGAAATTCCCGTCGATTCGCAGCGAGCACGAAAACGAGTCGGGCGATCATGGGAATTTGCTCGATCTCTTCCGCTACCGCCATTTCCTGCTTGCGGTAGTCGCGCAGTTTTTCTACGTCGGCGCGCAGGTGGGAACGTGGAGCTACTTCATTTCTTACGTTCAGGAATACGCTCATCAACCCGAAAAGGTGGCCGGATATTTTCTGATCGGGACGCTGGCCGCTTTCGGCGTGGGCCGTTTCGCATCCGCGTGGCTGATGCGTTTCATCAAGCCGAGCAAACTGATGGGCGCTTATTGCGTGGCGAATATTGTTCTGGTGTCGATTGGGGTGCTGAGGCCCGGCTGGCTGGGTCTATGGTGCGTGTTTCTGACCAGCTTTTTCATGTCGCTTATGTTTCCAACGATATTCGCTCTTGGGCTGAAAGGCCTGGGACCGAACACTAAATTAGGCGGCTCGCTGCTGGTGATGGCAATCGTCGGCGGAGCTGTCTTGACGCCGCTGATGGGCTTCATCTCCGAGAAGGCCCACAGTCTTGCGCTGGCGTACTCGGTACCTTTGGTCGCCTACGTGGTGATCGCACTCTATTCGTTCTGGGGCTCGCACGAAAGGCGCACAAGCGCTATCGCAGGCTAGGGTAGGGCATTCAATCGCATGCCTGAGATCAATCATCGCAGCCAAACTCGCGTCGTCTCGCAAACAGGCACCCACCTTGCCGCGCGCCTGGGCCTGTTTGACGCGACGATGGTGGTGATGGGCGGGATTATCGGCTCCGGAATTTTCATCAATCCGTATGTTGTCGCGAAGCTGGTCCACACGCCGGCATTGATCCTCGGCTCGTGGATCGCCGGCGGCGCGCTCGCTTTGGTGGGGGCTTTCGTCTACGCAGAGCTGGCGGACCGAATGCCCGAGGTCGGCGGGCAATACGCCTACCTTCGCGACGCATACCATCCGGCGGTTGGATTCCTGTACGGCTGGGCGGAACTATTCGTAATCGGCGCGGGAGGCACGGCCGTGGTTGCAGTCACGTTCGCGAAATACTTTCGAGAACTCACCCAAACCAACGTTTCCGAAAACCTGATAGCGGCGAGCGCCGTCGCCCTGCTGATTTTCGTCAATTGCCTCGGCGTCCGAGCCGGGAGCGGCGTGCAGAGCCTCTTCATGGTGCTGCGCATCGTGGGAGTGACGCTCGTCGTGGTTTGCGGAGCGTGGTTCATCTCGCGGCATTCCGGGCAAGGTCCCGCTTTGCGTCCCGTGCTCGACCGGCCAATTTCTTTTGATCTGCTGACGGTGTTCGGCGCCACGATGGTGCCGGTAATGTTCGCCTACGGCGGATGGCAGACGGCGAACTTCATCGCAAGCGAGATCCGCGAGCCGCGAAAGAATCTTCCGCGCGCCCTGTTGCTGGGAGTGCTCGGCGTCATCGCGCTCTACGTATCGGTGAATATCGTTTATGTCTGGGTGCTGGGCCCCGCCGGACTAGCCGCGACCACGACACCTGCTTCGCAAGTGATGCGAAACGCGCTCGGAAGCTCCGGCGCCCGGCTGATCGACATTGCCATCGCGATTTCCACGCTCGGATTCTTGAGTCAGGCGATGCTTACGTATCCCCGGTTGTACTTCGCCATGGCCGAGGACCGCGTGCTGCCGCGCGCCTTCGCGTGGCTTGATCCGCGGAGCCGAGCGCCGGTTCTCGCGATTGCCCTTCAGGGCGCCGTGACGATCGTTGTGATGCTCCTTGGAACCTTCGAACAGATTCTCAACTACGTCGTGGTAATGGACTGGTTGTTTTTCGGATTGACCGCCAGTTGCATCTTCGTTTTGCGCGCGCGAGAAAGGCGCCTGCCGGCAATCGGCGAAACGGAGACGGGCCGCCGCTATCGCGTGCCAGGGCACCCATGGACCACGGGACTGTTCGTGGCTTTGGCCTGGTTAATTGTTGTTAATACGATATATAAACATCCCGGAAATTCGGGCATCGCCCTGTGTATCCTTTTCGCTGGGGTGCCCGTCTACTTCCTGTTGCAAAAACTGGCCCACGGCCAGGCGAAGTGAGCGAGATTCGGATGAGTTCCCGGCGTGAAATTCGGTCGGTCTACATCGAGTGGGCGAAATTGCGCTCGAAGGCTCGGTTTAGCCTGTCCTCGAGCGACGTCATGCATTACCCGCTTCCGGAAATGCACGTTCGCATCGAAGATTTGTCGCTTTCTCCTCCGAGCGGCTACGGTTACAGGCCGCTCCTGGAACGACTCGGCGCCAGAGCGAACGTTCCTGTCGATTCCGTGGTCCACGCGCAGGGCACCTCCATGGCGAATCATCTTGCGATGGCGGCGCTGCTTGAGCCTGGGGACGAGGTGCTGCTCGAAGAGCCCGGCTACGAGGCCATTTTTTCCGCGGCCCAATATCTTGGCGCCAGGATTCGGCGCTTTCCCCGGAAACTTGAGACTGGATTCCAAGTGGATCCCCGCGAAATCGAGCGCGCGATTTCGCCGCGAACCCGCATGATCGCCATCACGAATCTTCACAATCCGAGTGGCGTGCGCACACCCGATTCAGCGCTGAAGATGGTGGGGCAGATCGCGCGAAGCGTGGGCGCGCACGTGCTGGTGGACGAGGTTTATCTCGAGATGTGCTTTGACTCGGCGTGGCGAACGGCTTTTCATCTCGGGCCGAACTTCGTCGTCACGAGCAGCCTGACGAAAGCTTACGGCCTCACTGCGTTGCGTTGCGGTTGGGTGTTCGCGGCGCCCGCGCTTGCGGAGCGCATGTGGAGACTGAACGACCTCTTCGGCGCAAATTCCCCGTATCCGGTGGACCTATTGAGCGTGATGGCTCTGGATCAGTTACCGCAAATCGCGGCACGCTCGAAGAAGCTGCTCGATACGAACCGCGCTCTCTTGAAAGCTTTCCTCGATTCGCGGACGGACCTCGTCGCGATCTGGCCCGAGGCGGGCACGATTGTGTTTCCGCAGCTCACCACCGGTCATGCGGACGCCTTTTGCCAGCTCTTGATGGAAAAGTACGAGACGAGCGTCGTGCCCGGCCGTTTCTTCGATGCTCCCGAACACTTCCGGATCGGCGTCGGCGGGAACACCGAAAACGTCCGCGAGGCTTTGTCCCGCGTCGGCGCCGCGCTCGACGAATTCGCCTCGAAGGTCTGAGACAAATCGGATACGAACCCGCACGACCTTGCCGCAACCGCTAAGAGTGGGGTTCCGCTTGTTCCTGAGGGCGCCGCGCTGCAGGCTTCCCTCGAAGGATGGTCACCAGCTCTTGCGCGGCCGCCGAGAGCGGACGATTCTGCCGGTACGCCAGATAAAGGTGCCGCTGCAAGCGCATTTGCTTGAGGTGCAATTCGCGCAAATCGCCGCGGGCAATCTCGCGCTCCACGCACATCCGCGGCACGATGGCCAAGCCTCTCTTCATCTCGACGAAACGCTTGATGCTCTCGATGGTGGGCAGCTCAATGTCCATTCGCAGCGGGACATGATGTTTCGCAAACATCTGCACCACGCGCTGGCGGTAGGGTGATTCCACGATATGGGCGACAAAGTTTTCCTCCCCAAGCTCCGTGATCTCCACTTCTTTCCGCTTCGCCAGCCGGTGGCCCGGCCACGCCACCAGCACCAGGGAATCGCGGAGGAATTCCGTGGTTCCCAGTTCGCGCTCCTCGGGGATGTATGAGATCACACCCAGGTCGAGATGGTAGTTCAGGAGTTCGCGGGGTATGTCCCTGGAAAAAACGCGATGGACCCGAATGTGGATGCCCGGGTGGAGTCGTCGATAACGATCGAGTGCCGGCAACAAGGCGTGAATCGAGCTTTCGTTCGCTCCAATCGCGATTTCGCCGCGCTCGAGGCCGTGCAACTCCTTGATTCCTTTACGGATTTCCTCCCTGAGGTTCAGCATTCGCTCGGCATATTCGAGCAGCAGGACGCCGGCATCCGTCAGGTTGCGTGCTCCGGAGCCGCGGACAAACAGAGGCTGCCCGACCCACTCCTCGAGCTTTCGCACCGAAATGCTCACAGCCGGCTGGGTGCGATAGAGCTTTTCGGCCGCCCGGGAAAAACTGTGTTCGCGAGCCACCGTTTGAAACACGTGAAGCGATGCCAGATCCATGGATCCTCCCCGTAAGAGCGTATCTTACTGCATAAGTGTGATTTATTCTGCATGCAACAATTATAAATTGGACTATTTACAGTATCCGCGTTCCACTGTATATGGCTGAAGGAGTATCCATGGACAGGGTCCACATTTTCGACACGACGCTGCGCGACGGCGAGCAATCGCCGGGCTTTTCGATGAATCGAGAAGAGAAGCTACGCTTGGCACGCCAACTCGAACAGCTCGGAGTCGATATCATCGAGGCGGGTTTCCCGATAGCCTCGCCCGGCGACCTTGACGCGGTCCGAGCAGTCGCAAGCGAAATCAAGGATTGCCGCGTCGCCGCTCTTGCGCGCGCGCGGCAGGACGATGTCGATGCCGCCCTGCGTGGACTCGAACCCGCCGCCAAACCCCGGCTGCACATTTTCCTTGCCACGTCCGACCTGCACTTGAAGCACAAGCTTCGTATTTCGCGATCGGAGGCGCTGGCCCAAGTGGCTGAAATGGTGCGCTTCGGCGCCGAGCACTGTGAAGAAGTGGAGTTTTCGGCGGAGGACGCAAGCCGCACCGACATCGACTTCCTCTGCCAAGTGGCCCTTGCCGCCGCGGAAGCGGGCGCGACAATCATCAATCTGCCGGATACGGTGGGTTACTCGACACCGGAGGAGTACGGCGAGTTTTTCCGTCGAGTGCGCGCGCATCTTCACGCGCACCCGAAAGTGGTTCTGAGCGCGCATTGCCACGATGATCTTGGTCTTGCGGTAGCGAACTCGCTTGCTGCGATCGACGCGGGCGCGCGGCAAGTGGAGTGCACCATCAATGGAATCGGCGAGCGCGCCGGCAATGCCTCGCTGGAAGAGATCGTTGTTGCTTTGCACGTGCGGCAAGTGCGGTACGACGCCAACACCGACGTCACTCTCGACAAAATTTATGCCACCAGCCGGCTGCTCACGGCGATCACTGGAGTTTCGGTGCCGCCCAACAAGGCGGTGGTGGGTGCCAACGCTTTCGCTCACGAAGCGGGGATTCACCAGGACGGCATTCTGAAAAATCCGCTAACCTACGAGATCATCGTTCCCGAAAAGGTGGGAGTTCCCTCGAGGCAGCTGGTACTGGGAAAACATTCAGGACGCAACGCTTTGCGGGCGCGCCTGGAAGAGCTTGGCTACGAAACCACCGACGCGGAGCTTGCCGAGTGCTACACGGCTGCCATCGCGCGCGCGGACGCCGCAAAGCAACTCACCGACCGCGATCTCCTCACCATCATCCATCAGGTGCGCCGCGGAACCCATTCGTCCGCGACACATGAATCCAGCGCTGCAACCGCCATTTGAGAGAATTCCGGTGACAGAGAGAAACGGCCCGCTATGACGGCAGTGCGGAAGTCCATCGCGGTCTTGCACGGGGACGGCATTGGTCCCGAAGTCACGCGTGCAGCTGTGCTGTTATTGGGAGACTGTGCGGCTGCGTTCGGGCACCAATTCGAGTTCCGCGAACTGCCTTTCGGGGGAGCCGCGATCGACCGCACCGGCGAACCGCTGCCCGCTGAAACACTCGCCGGGTGCCGCTCCGCGGATGCCGTTCTGCTCGGCGCCATCGGCGGTCCGAAGTGGGACTCTCTTCCTCTTGAAAAACGCCCCGAAAGCGGTCTTCTGGGACTTCGAAAAGCTCTCGGCCTTTACATTAATTTGCGCCCGATTCGGCTGTTCAACGCTCTGAAATCGATCTCGCCGCTGAAGCCCGACCGGCTGGTGGACGTTGACTTTGAAATTGTCCGCGAGCTTGCCGGCGACATTTATTTCGGCGAACACGAAATCCGCGGACAAGGCCCCAACGCGAGCGCTCGCGACGTGGCTTCCTACACGGCGCTTGAAGTAGAGCGCGTCGCGCGATTTGCATTTGAACGCGCCTCGACGCGCAATCGGCACGTCACGAGCGTCGACAAAGCGAACGTGCTTGCCACCTCGGCTCTCTGGCGCCAGACCGTCACCACCGTTTCTCGCGACTATCCCGGCATCGCGCTCGACCACCTCTACGTCGACAATGCCGCCATGCAGATCATGCTGCGCCCGAAGCAGTTCGACGTGATTCTCACCTCGAACATGTTTGGAGACATTCTGAGCGATGAAGGTGCCGCGATTGCAGGCTCGATTGGGTTGATTCCCTCGATGAGCTGCGGCAAAGAGAATGAGCCGGCTCTCTATGAGCCGATTCACGGTTCGGCGCCTTCACTCGCCGGCAAAGACGTGGCGTGTCCGCTCGGGGCAATTTTCTCTGCGAGTCTGATGCTTCGCGAGTCGTTCGGCCTGGAGATAGAAGCGCAATGGATCGAAACCGCGGTCGACCGCGTGCTTGAGCACGGCTATCGCACGGTGGACATCGCCGAACCGGGAGCTCGCTCGGTTCCTTGTTCTGAATTCACGGAGCAAATCCGGGGCGAGATGAGCGACGTGCTTGTGCATCACGAACGATATGGCTGGGGCGTCTAGATTGCGAAGCGGTCCGAGGCGCTCTGCGGTGCCAGACGCGATGAGGACTTTAGATTTTTCTTAGCACCAGGCAGCTGGCGATCATGTCGTGCAGCGCCTGCTTCCTGTCCGTGAATCCCACGCAGATGCAATCAACAATGAAGTACAGCCCGCCGAAGCCCGGCACGTGTCCGAGGAACCGGCCCCCAAGATAACGGCCGCACGCGCGGCCAAACGAAACTCGGCGTCCCTCCAAATCCGTGACGTAGAGCCCGAGTGCCTTTTTCCCAAGCGTTCCCTGCAACGAAGAACTCTCCATGAGCGAGTAATATAGCCAACCACCGACGATGGAGACTGCGACGACGGCCAGGATGAAACCGACACCGAGCAATGCAAAAACCGCGCTGGGATTGTCGCCGGGCCGGATGTTTTGGAACGCGCCAGAAATGCCCATTCCTGCCGCAATAAAAACTGCGATGAACACGATCGGTATACCCAGAATCAACCCGTCGATGATGGCCGCGATAAAGCGCAGCCAGAAGCCCGCATAGGCCGCGCCCGCCACGGGCGGCGCGTAAATCGACGCGATCGGCGCAGCCGGCGGAACGCCAGGCGCCGCAGCCCCCGAATAAATCGGAGCAGCGCCGCCCGAGGCGGTGGGGATGCCCGGCTGCGACGCACTCATCGGTTGGCCGCATGAACCGCAGAACGCCGCCCCATCCGCTACCGCAACTCCACATTTCGAGCAGTACATGATTTTTCCTTGAGCCGCGCAGCCGGCGCGACTAGACTTTTCGTATCACCAGGCAGCCCGCGATCATGTCGTGCAACGCTTGTTTTCGCTCGGTGAACCCCGCCATGATGAACCCGATCCCCAGAGTCAGTCCCGAAATAATCCTTGCGAAGAATCGGCCAGTCGCTCGCCCAAAGCTGACGCGACGTCCGCTCAAATCCGTAACCTCGAGCCCTAAAGCTTTCTTGCCCAGCGTTCCCTGCCAAGCAGAACTCTCGAGCAGCGCGTAATACAACCAGTCCAGGACCAAAGCAATCAAGGCAAACCGAAAAATGTGTCTAACGAAAGGAAATATCTCCTCGGGAGAAAGCGGATGTCCTCGGAAGAAACTCGCGGTGCCCATAGAAGCCGCAAATGGAAGCAAGACGATCCAGGACCCTACCTGAAGCACTATCCTATCAATAATCCAAGCCACGAAGCGCAGCCAAAAGCCTGCGTACTGCACCGTGGATCGCACGGCTACACCGGACACCCCTGGAGCGACGAGAACTCCTCCCATCGGCTGCCCGCACGCACTGCAGAACGTCGCGTTGTCCGGTACATTGGCGCCGCACTTTGAGCAGAACATCGCGCCTCCTGTCTAACTGGACCCACACCGGGATCGATCGAGAAACTTGGCTGCGCATCCTACTTGAGTCGAAACAAGCGGGTCAACATGCAAATCGAGATTGACACCCAGTGTTCCCGCCCCACTTGTCCGGCCACGGCGTGGTCACGTAGACTTCTGCTTGAAGATACGTGGGAGGAACGATGAAGGTTCATTTCACCAAAACGGCGCGATTGTTTTCGGCTGCGCTTTTTGCCACCGCCCTGTTCGCATCGGGGTACATCGCCGGCCAAAACAGGTTCGGCCAGCCGAAGACGATCATTCACCTCGTCGAAATCAAGTGGAATCCCGGAGTTACTGACGCGCAGAAGCAGGACGTGATCGCCGGGATCAGGGATATGGCCGCGAAAATTCCGGGAATCAGAAACGTGTGGTTGAAGGCGGACCGGCTCGAGCCGCGCGATTTCAGTTGGGCATACGCGATCGAATTTCGCGACCGCGATGCAGCCGATACGTATGCGGAAAGCGCGCTTCACGAAGCCTGGGAGAAGCGTTACGTTCCTCTGCGTTTCACCAGCATTTCCATACAAGTGACAAACCCCTAGGCCCGCGCGTCAGTGGGCGGCGCGCTGGCGCTGCAGTTCGGCCTGGAAGCTTTGTTCGCTACGCGTCAGATACTCCTGGTAACCGGCGGGGTCGATGAAGGGATTCGGCGTCGCGCCCTTCGCGAGGGCTTCGCGCTTATCGGTGAGGTTGAAGAAAGAACCGTGCGGCCCGAGGAAAACGTCGCACGGCAGAGCCTTCAACACGGCAATCGATTTTTCGTAGTCGGCGGCGATCCCCGGATAGCTTTCTTTTCCCGTCAGTCGGTATCCCTGTAGCACGCTCAGGCTGCCGACGAACACGACATGGTATTCCTTGCCCTTTTCCGTGACGACCGTTGACCAGCTCGTGCAGCCGCGCGTGTGGCCGGCAGTGCGATGAGCCGTCATCGTCGTGCCGCCCAGACTTACGGTATCGCCATCGTGAATCACGCGGTCCGGCTTCACCGGATGAAAACCGGTTTTCACGAAGAAGTCTCCGCGACCGCCTCCGGCGAGCACCGTCGCGTCACCTTCCATCGCGACGAACTGCGCTCCGGTGCGCTTCTTGAGTTCCGCCAGGCCTCCGGCATGATCGTAATGCGCATGGCTGTTGAGGAGGAACCTCACGTCCTTAAGCCTGAAACCGAGCTTGTGAATGTTCGCCTCGATTTGCGGAGCAGTCTCCGCGAAGCCCCCATCAAGAAGAATGTTTCCTGAAGGCGTCACAATCAAGAATGAAGTGACATCGCTGGCTCCGACGTAGTAGATGTTCCCGATGATTCGAAACGGGGGCACCGGCCGATTTTCGCTGCGGGATTGCGGATCGGCCTGCCCGTGAACCAGGGCCGCCATCGCGAGCAAAACCGCGAGTCCCAAGCCAAGTCTTCGCCACGTGAAGTTGGGGCTCTTGCTCACTTGCTTCCTTCGTTCTGGAACGATTCGCGGATTCCATCGAGCCCGAGCCTCTTCTTGATGCCACTATCAAACGCGCCGTCGGGCAGAATCCGCCGCATAAATGCGCTGATTTTCGCTTCCCGCGTCACCAGGTAACGCGCCCGCGGCGGCATGTCCTCAATCGCGCGCAAGATGACGCGCGCGCAATCTTCCGGCGTATCCGGCGCGGCCTTCGTAGCCTTCGTCCAACTGCTGCGAAATCCTTCGTAGATGGCGCGATAAGGACTTTGCTCCGCTCCTTTCACGTAGGCGGTGGAAAGCTCCTCGGCATTTCGGCTCATGTTCGTGGGGATCACGCCCGGCTCGATGAGAACCACATGGATACCGAAGGGATAGAGCTCGAGCCGCATCGCGTCGCTAATGGCCTCCAGCGCGTGCTTGCTGGAACTGTACGGACCCATGATCGGGATTGCCACTTTGCCCGCAATCGAACTCATATTGATGATGCGCCCACTGCGTCGGCGCCGCATCTCCGGCAACACGCGCTGCGTGGTGCGCAGCACGCCGAAGATGTTCGTTTCGTATTGTTTGCGCAGGTCGGCGAGCGTGATTTCTTCCATCACGGCCGCAATGGCAATACCGGCGTTGTTGACCAGGATCTCGATAGGGCCGGCTCGTCGCTCGACTTCCGCGACGGCGTTGTTCACCGACGCGTCGTCGCAAACGTCGAGTTCGAGCGTCTCCAGCGGCAGCTTGCGCTTGCTCGCGAGTTCATCGAGCGCCGCGCGCCGCTCCGCGTTACGTCCGCCCGCGAAAACCCGGTAACCATGTTCTGCAAGCAGCACAGCCGCCGCTCGCCCAAGGCCATCCGTCCCACCGGTAACAAGCACGCGGCTCGGGTTCTTTTCAGTCGTCGTCGGCACTTAGCTCTCCTCCCGCCGCCGGGTAAAACCGACGAAGCAGTATCATAACTTGTTGTAATTGGAGCCGGGCGGGCAAGCTACAGGTCTAGCACCGGTCCGCCTAAAGCAAAAGCGGAATTGAGATGGTGCAGGGGGCAAACTAGAATTGTGGTGAGGTGAACTAATGATCAAAAAAGTGAAGGGCGGCTACAAGGTGGTGTCGGAAAAGAAAGGCAAAAACCTGGGCGGACCATACAAAACGAAAGAAGAAGCCGAAAAGCGCCTACGCCAAGTGGAATTCTTCAAGCACAATAAGAGCTGAACCCTGCGGATTTTACTGCGGGTGGATTTGGACGAACTCGTCCTTCTGTGGCGCCTTGCCGCCCGGATGCCATCGGGCAGACTGGACCGGGCGAGATCCTACGCGGTTGACGAAGCGGCCAACGTTCAACGAGCCTTCGATGAAGTGGCCGATCTTTAGAGGGCCTGCAAACTTGATATCCTTGACCCAATGCAGGCCGGTGCTAATCGCGCATCCGCACTGCGAGCAGTCGGGTGTGCCGCCGAAGACGCAGGGCTCGACGCGGCTCTTAAGGTCCGCTGAGTAGTTCACCGACATTTTTGCGAACACGCAATCGGCAGGATTCTCCGGCGGGCGAAGGAATGCCTGAGCCAGGCCTTCCCGGAACAACAGCTTGGGATAGCGCCTAGCCAAGTCCGGCAACTGCCGCGCCACTGCCGCGCGGTCATCGGGAGTCAAAGTTTCCGCGCTCTGCTCACCGATTTGCGGTGTGTACACGCTTATCCAAATTCGATTCACTTCGCTGCGTTCGCTCCAGAAGGCGACGTATTCTTCGAGATAACCCGGGCGCGCGAGCATGGGGCGCGTAATCACCCAGTGAATGTTCACTTCGCGCCCCGCGATGTTCTCCAGGATTCGCTCGTACGTGGCGGGCTTGCGGCGGATGTCGTGATCTTCCGGGAGTCCGTCCACGGACACAGCTACGCGCACGCGCGGAATTTTCATCCATTCTGCCGGAATGGGAATCACGGCGCTGGTTACAACCAGGGTGAAAACTCCCGTCTCGCCTAGCGCGGGAAGAATTCGGCTCAACTCGCGATGCCGAACCAACGGCTCGCCACCCACCAGGGAGACATGCATCGGTTTGTGCTGGCGCACCAGATCGAGGACGCCGTTTACGAGTGCGTCGCCCCGGAAGTCGCTGAGCTGGCTCAAAGTGACTCCGCCGCCCAGATGCGTGTCGCCATACGCATAGCATCCCGGACAGCTTAGCGGGCATTCGCGGGTAATTTCGATCGAGAGCAGGGGAACGCGGCCCGTGAGGATTCTGCCCCAGGCGGTGAAAATCTCCCGGGACGTGAGGCTCGGATTAGGGGCGCCTGCAGCCATAGATAATTTATGATGCTCAGGCCCAGGAAACGGTTCTTGCCGCTGGCGAGGAATGTAACACCGGATAGCCCACGAGTCGAGGAGATGTCGCGTATCTCTAATGCGACGGCGAGGTTTGCAGGTATTCCACCAGCACATCGGTCATCGCGCGCATGCCGATCGGAATCGAGGAATCATCGGCCCTGAAATTCGGCGCGTGATTGACGCCGGAAGTCGTGCCGGGCTTTTGCGTCCCAAACTCGAAGAAGAACGCGGGCGCCACCTGCGCGAAGTACGCGAAGTCGTCGCTCGCCATTACCGGCAGCGCCTCGTGGACATTCGCCGGCCCGACGGCGCGCTCGACGGCCGGAAGCATTCGTTTCACAAGCGCGGGATCGCTGATCGACACGGGTCCGTAATGATCGAAGTCGATCTGCGCCGAGCCGCCCGCTCCGCGCGCGATGCCGTCGACGATATCCTTCATACGCGCCTCGATTTTGTCTTCCACTTTGTCGTCAAATACCCGGATTGTGCCCGCCAGTGTCGCCTTATCGGGAATAATGTTGTTCCGCACGCCCGCATGAATCATCGTGATGCTTAGAACCGCGGGCGCGAACGGCGAAATGTTGCGGGACCGGATCGTCTGCAGTTGCATCACGGCTTCCGAAGCCATAACGACTGGATCGACGGATTCCTGAGGAAATGCCGCGTGCGATTGCTTTCCGTGAAATTCGATCGTGAATGTGGTGTCGGCTGAGGTGGTTGGGCCGAGGGTGTACGTGATTTGTCCCACATCCATCAGGCCCGCGGCATGCAATCCGAAAACGGCATCGGGCCGCAGCTTATCGAAGATTCCCTCTTTCAACATCTCCTTGGCGCCGCCTGTCTCGCCCTTCGGCACACCTTCTTCCGCTGGCTGAAAAATGAAGATCACGGTTCCTGGGAGCTGCTCTCGCATTGACGAGAGAACTGTCGCGACGCCGAGAATCGTGGCGATGTGAATGTCGTGCCCGCAAGCGTGAGCGACGCCGACGGGTTGGCCGTTGTATTCGCTGCGGACCGTGGACTTGAACGGCAAGTCGGTGTCTTCGGTGACCGGCAGCGCGTCCAATTCCGAGCGCACGGCGACGACGGGACCCGGGCGTCCGCCCTTCAGGATGCCCACGACGCCCGTGTGCGCGATTCCGGTCTGTACGTCAAGCCCTAGCGCGCGGAGGCGTTCCGCGACGAGCTTCGAGGTCTCAAATTCGCGGTTCGAAAGCTCGGGGTGCTGGTGAACCTGATGGCGCACCTCGATCATGGCTGGTGCGACGCGATCCACAGCATCGCTGACGGCTTGGCTGGTGATTTCCTGGGCATACTGCGGCGGAGCAAGCAGCAGGCGCGAAGCCAATATCATCACAGCGAAAGCGGGAATCCGTTTTGTTGTCATGGTCCTCGATCTCGATTGTCGCGGCGCATGTTAGGCCTGGCCTTGCGGCAAGTCAACGAGGGCGATTCGACCTCTCTGTTCGGAGCTCGGCCCGTGTCGGAACGGCCGGCCAAGGGTGACTTGGAATTTCCACAAAGGGCGGTGAAATCCACAAAAGAAAATGTGAAAAATAGATGACTCGCACTTGACGAAATGCGGAAGTTTGATATACTCTCCTGATGTTGGTGGAGCCCTGAACTGTCGGGGAGTCCTCTGACGGACCGGGTCCGCCGACTTAACAAGAGGTGCGGTTGATTACAAACACCGGGTACCAGCAAGGCGAGTTTCGAGCATATCCGTTCGGGAGGCTGCGCGACTAAACGCGGCCCAAGCGAATGGACGGACATGCCCGGCGCTCGACGCCGGGTTTTTTATTGCTCGCAGCATCGGCTCCAAACCGATGATGCGCTCCGCCGGGAGCGGAGACGTTCCACTCGGTAATTGTTGAGTGAAACGAACGATCTTTGACAACTGAAGGAAGTAGGCATTGCGCGCGCGATCTTCAAGTTTCGCGTGACGCAATACCGCAAATTTGCTCAAGTAGCGCAATGTGGAAAGGCGAACTTGTCCACGCGCGGATCGCGTGTGTTCCCGAGCCGGATACGGCGAGGGCGCATGCACGGTGCCTTGGGGAACAATGCGGCGAGGGATTGCAAGAGCCTTGCCGTGATGTTCGTCAGGATTCCGGCTCTTAAACGGGCCGGGACGTGTTGGGTAAGTTTTATGGTTAAGCTACTAAGAGCGTACGGTGGATGCCTTGGCGCCAACAGGCGAAGAAGGACGTGGCAAGCTGCGATAAGCCCCGGATAGCCGCAAGCAGGCTTTGACCCGGGGATTTCCGAATGGGGAAACCCAAGCCGGTAAAACCGGCTTACGGCCCGCTGAATACATAGGTGGGTGCGAGCAAACCCAGGGAAGTGAACCATCTCAGTACCTGGAGGAAAATAAATCAAACGAGATTCCGATAGTAGCGGCGAGCGAAATCGGAACAGCCCAAACCCCGGTATTTATACCGGGGGGTTGTAGGACCGCGTGAGTAGAGTTACCAATCCGGAGGCTAGGTGAACCCGCTGGAAAGCGGGGCCATAGAATGTGATAGCCATGTAACCGAAAGCTTTCCGGACTCGAAGCGGTATCCTGAGTACTACGGGGCACGAGAAACCCCGTGGGAATCTGGGGAGACCACTCTCCAAGGCTAAATACTCGTTGGCGACCGATAGTGAACCAGTACCGTGAGGGAAAGGCGAAAAGCACCCCTGCGAGGGGAGTGAAATAGAACCTGAAACCGTATGCTTACAAGCAGTCAGAGGGCTATGCCGTGTCTTCGGATACGGAATGCCTGATGGCGTGCCTCTTGCTTAATGAGCCGGCTAGTTATTCTCACGCGCAAGGTTAAGCGAAAGCGAGCCGCAGCGAAAGCGAGTCCGAATAGGGCGATTAGTGCGTGGGAATAGACGCGAAGCGGGATGATCTACCCTTGGCCAGGTTGAAGGTCGCTTAACCGCGACTGGAGGACCGAACCGTTGTGAGTTGAAAATCGCTCGGATGAGCTGAGGGTAGGGGTGAAAGGCTAATCAAATTCCGTGATAGCTCGTTCTCCCCGAAATGCCTTTAGGGGCAGCCTGGTGCGATTTGCCACGGTGGTAGAGCACTGAATGGACTAGGGTCCCATCCAGGATACCGAATCCAATCAAACTCCGAATGCCGTGGACAACAGCACGGGAGTGAGACTACGGGGGATAAGCTCCGTGGTCGAGAGGGAAAGAACCCAGATCGCCAATTAAGGTCCCCAACTGCAGACTAAGTGGGAAAGGACGTGTGAGCGCACAGACAGCCAGGAGGTTGGCTTAGAAGCAGCCATCCTTTAAAGAAAGCGTAACAGCTCACTGGTCAAGTGTTCACGCACCGACAATCCAACGGGGCTAAAGTCTGCGACCGAAATTGCGAAATTGGCAGTTCCTCCGGGAATTGTCATTTGGTAGGGGAGCATTCTGTGGTGGCAAAGGTAGACCGAGAGGACTACTGAACGCCACGGAAGAGACTCTGCCGGCATAAGTAGCGATAAACGCGATGAGAACTCGCGTCGCCGAAAGTCTAAGGTTTCCTGAGGAAGGTTAATCCGCTCAGGGTTAGGCGGGTCCTAAGGTGAGGCCGAGAGGCGTAGCTGATGGACAGCAGGTCAACATTCCTGCCCCGCCATGTGAACGTTATACGATGGGGTGACACAGAAGGATAGGGGAGTCGGGTGATGGACGTCCCGATCTACCAGTGCAAGCCGGATCCCGCAGGAAAATCCACGGGGTCATTCAACGGTCAGACTGGGAGCGAGGCCACACGGCCGCAAAGTCTCTGATTTCACGCTGTCAGGAAAAACCTCTAAGGAGTTCGCATGGTGCCCGTACCTCAAACCGACACAGGTAGACAAGGTGAATATCCACAGGCGCTCGAGAGAACGCTCGCTCAGGAACTAGGCACATTAGCCCCGTAACTTCGGGAGAAGGGGTGCCCCGCTAGGGTTTATAGCCCGAGGGGGCCGCAGTGAAATGCGTTCGGCGACTGTTTAACAAAAACACAGCTCTCTGCTAAGTCGAATACGACGTATAGGGGGTGACGCCTGCCCGGTGCCGGAAGGTTAAAGGGAGGGCTTAGCTGCCGCAAGGCAGCGAAGGCCTGATCTGAAGCCCCGGTGAACGGCGGCCGTAACTATAACGGTCCTAAGGTAGCGAAATTCCTTGTCGGGTAAGTTCCGACCTGCACGAATGGCGTACCGATCGAACGACTGTCTTGGCGAACGGCTCGGCGAATTTGTGGTTCCGGTGAAGACGCCGGATGCCCGCATCTAGACGGAAAGACCCCGTGCACCTTAACTGCACTCTGGTCATGATTAACGGTACTGCCTGCGTAGGATAGGTGGGAGCCTGGGAACCCTCGGTTTCGGCTGAGGGGGAGGCAACGGTGAAATACCACCCTGATAGTTCTGTCGCTCTAACTTGCACCCCTAGACGGGGTGGAGGACACGGCCAGACGGGTAGTTTGACTGGGGCGGTCGCCTCCTAAATGGTAACGGAGGCGCTCAAAGCTCGGCTCAGGCGGATTGGAAACCCGCCGTGGAGTGCAAGAGCATAAGCCGGGTTGACTGCGAGACACACAGGTCGAGCAGGCACGAAAGTGGGATCTAGTGATCCGGTGGTTCTGCGTGGAAGGGCCATCGCTCAACGGATAAAAGGTACGCCGGGGATAACAGGCTGATCTAAGCCAAGAGTTCACATCGACGCTTAGGTTTGGCACCTCGATGTCGGCTCATCGCATCCTGGGGCTGTAGAAGGTCCCAAGGGTTAGGCTGTTCGCCTATTAAAGCGGTACGTGAGCTGGGTTCAGAACGTCGCGAGACAGTTCGGTCCCTATCTGGTGTGGGCGCAGGAAACTTGAGAGGAGCTGTCCCTAGTACGAGAGGACCGGGATGGACCGACCTCTTGTGATCGAGTTGTCACGCCCGTGGCATCGCTCGGTAGCGAAGTCGGGAAGAGATAATCGCTGAAAGCATCTAAGCGAGAAGCTCGCCTCGAGATAAGGTTTCCCAATCCCGCTTCGGCGGGATAAGAAGGCCAGTCGAAGACTACGACTTTGATAGGCGGGAGGTGGAAGCGCAGCAATGCGTGTAGCTGACCCGTACTAATCGGCCGTTCGGCTTAACCATAAAACTTTCCTAACGCGTAGCGTTACCCTGAGGGTCCGGCTTTTTCGGACTCGATGGTGGCGTGGACGTAAGGAAAGGCACTTTTCACATCGTGCTACTTGTGGAGATTTGCGGTTCGCTTACTTCCTTCAGTTGCTCATCGAAACTCCCCTTCGATTTTCACGAGGCGAGTTTCGATTTCAAGTTTCTGGTGGTCTTACCGCGAGGGTCACACCCGTTCCCATCCCGAACACGGAAGTTAAGCCTCGCAGGGCCGATGATACTGCACGGGCAACTGTGCGGGAACGTAGGTCACCGCCAGGATTAATTCTCACGAAAAAGGCTCCGAGCAATCGGAGCCTTTTTTTGTTTCTAGGCCCCTCCGCAGCCAAACCTCCGCTTGCTCGGGCGGATTATCTTTGGGTTTGCGAACGCCTGTACTATCCTTCGCTCCACGATGACGATTCCGGCGCTCCGACGACATTTTCTCTTCGTAGTCGTTTTTATTTCCCTTCCTTTCTCGGCCCTGGCGACCGGCGGTGCCGATCACGCCGATACCAAGCCGGCGCTCTACGTGAAAGTTCAGCTCAAGGGTCCGCTGAAAACCAAAGGCTTGAAGGCGGGAGACAACGTCGAAGGAACTCTGTTCCAAGCCGTCTACTCCGGAGCGCGCGAAGTGATGCCGGCAGGCTGTCCGGTCCGTTTAACAGTAGATCATCTTGAAAAACGGCGACGGGCGAAAAACGACCACTGGCCGTGGGTCGTTCAAGCGTTTACGCCACGGCACGAAAATTATCCTGTTTTCCGTTCCGCCAGCGTCACGCTTCCCGACGGAAAGGAACTTCCTCTTGAAGTCTCTTTCCTCTCGATTGCGAACGAACGTCAAGTTCAAGCCCGGGCACGCAAGCCGGTGCCGAGTTCCGCAGCCGCCGTTTCTCGGACTGCCGCCGCACCGTCAACGGAGGCTCAACGATCGCCCTCGAACGCGACGGCGCAGAAAGCATCCGCGTCGGCGGCGAATCCACCTCCCATCGCGACTTTTGAAGCCGCAATCTTGAGCTCAGGTCTCGCCGAAGAATTCCCCGAAACCACGCCCCGTGCTTTGAGTGATCACACGCCGGTTGAGCGCGAGGCCGTCACTTTGGAAGCGGGGACGCAGGCGAACGTGATCCTGCTGGAAACCATCAGCGCGTCGAAGAGCCGCGCCGGAGATTCCATCGAGGCTCGCCTGATCGAACCCGTCCGTGTCGGTTCGCTGGTGGTGTTGCCGGAGGGAACTCTATTTCAGGGGAGGATCGTAAGCGCCACGCATCCGAAATGGCTGAGCCGGCCGGGGTCTTTGCTCATGACGTTCGACAACCTGGTTTTGCTCCAGGGAACTGGCGCTCCCGTCGTCGCGTCGGTGAGTGGAGCGGATTTGGATCGTAGGTCTCACACGAAGATTGATTCAGAAGGAAGCATGAGAGGCGCGTGGCCGGGCAAATGGTGGATGCTCATCAACCTGGGCGTAACGGCGGGAATTGCCAAGGAAGCAGACGACACGCTGCAGTTGATCATCGAAGCGATCGTCTCGACTGCCACGGACGCTTCCACCGCGGGCGTGGCTCGAATATTCGCCACCTGCGTCTCCGTGACGTTCATGATAACCCGGCACGGACGCGATGTCGTGCTGCCGAAGTTCACCGAAATCCACATCACGCTAAACAGGCCGCTGACGCTGCCCGAATCACCACCCGCGCCGCAAAGCCCACCAGCGGATCAGCCGTAAACTATCTTCATTTTCTGACGGCGTCACCGCGGTCCATCTCACTTGAGCTTCAAGAGGCCTCGCGCAGACATCCATTCCAGGAAACGGTCTGGCCACGTTGCAATCGGGCCGGTGTTCCGGCTGCGCAAACCGAAGCCGTGACCGACGTGCGTGTAGACGTGCAATTCTGCGGATGCGCCAGCGCGCTTGAGGGCGATGTAGTACTCAGCAAGCCCTTGCACCATGTCAGGGCGGTCGTCTTCGCCGCCGAGCAGGAACCAGATTCCGGTTTCCTTTAGCTTTCGAGCATTCATGCTGACCCCCCAGAAAACACCAAGCGCAGCCGCCAATCTTACTCGCACATACCGTAGCGGAGGCAGACGTAGTAGCTTAGGGACGATGGCTCCCACTACTCATTCATTCCAGGCGAGAATTTACAAGATCTGGGTGATGCGGCACGTCGACGTGCCGGAGGACGTGGGGCGCGCGCTCGAAAAGGAGTCGGGCAAGAAGAAGCACATCCCTGTGGTCGTGATTTCGAACGGCCGCAGCGCGCGCACAACCCTGACGCCGGCCGGAGGCGGCCGCTACCGGCTGCAGTTCAATGCGACGTTGCGCAAAGCCGCGCGTGCCGACGTGGGCGATCTTGTCGGCGTCGAATTGCGGATTGATCGCGAATCCAGAGCGCTGCCGGTGCCGAACGAAATCCTTGAAGCGCTGAAGACTCGTCCGAAAGCGCGCAAAGCTTTTCAGCAAATGGGCCCGGGCACGCGCCGGCAGACGCTCCTTTGGTTCGACAAAGCCAAATCGCCAGCCGTGCGTCAGAAACGGCTCGCGCGATTGCTCGATGTCCTCATGGAACGCGCCCTTCTGCAATCGCCGCGCGCGAAACGCCGAGCCAAAGGCCGCTAGCTTCGGGCGAGATTCCTCTCCGAAAATCTGACAGAATTGGACGGCAGGGGGGACCCGGGCCCAAATTTCAATGAGGTCACAAAATGCGATTCCAACAAATGTTTCTAATGGTTTGTGTTCTGGCGCTGTGCTTTGCGTCGGCGTCAATCTCCGCACTTGCGGATCCCGGCCAGGGCCAGCAGCCTCCCGCGGCAAGCTCGAGCGTCGTCGCGTGCAAGGTTCTAGAAGTTCACGCCAATAAGGAGCCCGGGGTCGTGCTCGTGATCTTCCATCAGCGCGACAAAAAGGATCAGCCTCGATTCGCGGCGCTGCTCAAAC
Organism: uncultured Acidobacteriota bacterium; assembly: GCA_963737205.1. Lineage (GTDB taxonomy): Bacteria > Acidobacteriota > Terriglobia > Acidiferrales > UBA7541 > Palsa-295. Next base: position 2,404,990 of record CAVTRV010000002.1, read on the forward strand.
AGAGCGCGGGAGGAGCCATTCAAATCCGTCCAACAGGCGGGCAGTGGCAAAGCGCGCAGGTAGTGCGGCTGAAAAGCTGTTTCGGGCGCGGCCTGCTGATTCTGCCGGCTGGAACCACAGCGTTGAAAGAGCGCGCCGATCTTCTCGTCAAGTTTCCGGCGCCAAGCAACGCTCCATGAAGTAGCATTCTTCCATGAAAAACATCGCTGCAATCTTGGTTTCGCTTCTATTCGCCTGCGCCTCTCCAGCGCAGACAAAGCCGCCACAGAAAGCGGCATCCGCACCCGCTTCCGATCGAGCGGATCGGCTCGGGATGACGTGCGCGCAAATTCTGCAGATCAGCTCCGTCGACTGGGTGTCGAAATTCACTGACAAAAACGGGCCGGACAGTGCCGCGCGCGCAATCACGGCTTACGGCAAATGCTATGACGCGCGAACAGACGGTCTGGCGGCCACTCTTGCAAAGAAAGGAGCGGGCCCGCAGAAAAAAGCGCGCACAGATTTCCTCGAATTCGAGACCGCTGTTAAAGCTTTCACCGCGAAAGCTCTCGCCGATGTGCAGCCTTCTCCTGACGCGGCGAAGGTCGCATACGTGAATCTCTACGAGAAACAGTTCCGGTACGATTTCTATCGCAGCTACCAGGAAAAGGATCCAAATCCTCAGCTCACGCCGGATGAAAACGATCAATTCGGCAAAGCCAAGAACCGGTTCGGCGAGCTTCTCGGCTTGCTGCCGGAAGACAAATCACATGAGGTTCACGAAGCGTTTGGCGACATCGTAGGACCGCATCCGGTCACGCTGCCGATGAAGCTGGTGCTCTACCGCTATGCGATTTTCATCCTTGAGCCACCCACCGAAAAGCCGTTCGCCGCGGCTCCTTTCTGAACTGAGCTACAATGGCACACTCTTTTGGGGGACTGAATGAGACTTCGGAATTCGGTCGTCATCTCGGCTTTGCTCGGTTTGGGTTTGGCAGGGACGCTGCGCGCGCAGGTTGACGACGCCAACAAGCAACTCTCGCACGACATCTTCAAGCAGCTCATCGAAATCAATACGACGGATTCCGTCGGCAGCACCACGGTCGCGGCGCAAGCCATGGCGCAGCGTCTGCTCGACGCGGGATTTCCCGCCAGCGACGTCCAGGTACTCGGCCCTAATCCGCGCAAAGGCAACATGGTGGCGCGGCTGCATGGGACGGGAGCGCACAAGCCGCTGCTGCTGATCTGCCACACCGACGTGGTCGAAGCGCGGCGCGAGGACTGGTCGCTCGATCCTTTCAAGTTCACCGAAAAAGACGGCTACTTCTACGGCCGTGGCACCGAAGACATCAAAGAAGGTGACGCGATTCTGGTCACTGCGTTCATTCGCCTGAAGCTCGAAGGCTACAAACCGGATCGCGACATCATCCTCGCCTTGACCGCCGATGAAGAAGGCGGCGCGTCAAACGGAGTGGATTGGCTGCTGAAGAATCATCGCGACCTGATCGACGCGGAGTACATTCTTAATCCCGACGCGGGCGATTTCGAGATGGATCAGGGCAAGCGTCTGCTGGTCGGCATTGAGGCAAGTGAAAAGCTCTATGCGGACTTTACACTCGAAGTTCACAACAAGGGCGGGCACAGCTCGCTGCCTGTCCCGGACAACGCGATTTACCAGCTCGCCGAAGGGTTGACGCGGCTCGAACATTATCAGGTTCCTTTCGAGCTCAACGAGGTGACGCGCGCGTATTTCGCCAAGGAAGCCGACATCGTCGGAGGTCAAGAGGGCGCGGACATGAAGGCAATCGTGCAGACTCCGCCGGACGAAGCCGCCATGGCGCGGCTCGCGAAGACGCCCTTCTACAATTCGCGTATGCGCACGACGTGCGTGGCCACGCGCCTCGATGCCGGTCACGCGAACAATGCGCTGCCCGGCTTTGCGCGCGCCAACGTCAACTGCAGGATTTTGCCCGGGCATCCGCCGGATGAAATTCGCGAGCAACTGGTTAAAATCCTCGCGCAGCCGGAAATCAGCGTCACTCAGGTGAAAAGTTCGGGATTGGGGCCGCGGGCCAATCCTCCGTCGCCGCTGCGGCCAGACGTGATGGGAGGCCTCCAAAAAGTAGTCGACCAGATGTGGCCCGGTGTGCCGGTGATTCCTGTGATGGATGCGGGTGCAAGCGATGGCGCAATTTCGCGCGCAGCCGGAATTCCGACGTACGGGGTTCCGGGCGTGTTCATCGACATCAACGACGACCGCTCGCACGGGCGTGACGAACGGCTGCCGGTTGCTTCGTTCTACGAAGGCGTCGATTTCTACTATCGCTTCATCAAAACGCTCACCTCCCCGCAGTAGCTTGAAGATCTGCACATGAGCCTGATGCGCAGCGCACTTCTGAAGGCCTCGCAAAGCTCGTGGCTGCGCGAGCGCGCTCCTCGCTTCCGGTTCACGCGCCGCACCGTAGAGCGGTTCATGCCGGGCGAAAATGCGGAAGACGCTCTTGCGGCCGCTCAGCGGCTCCAGCACAGCGGCCTGGGTACCATTCTGAGTCATCTCGGCGAAAACGTTGCCGACCGCGCCGAAGCCGAAGGCGTGACGCAGCACTATCTGGATGTGCTGGCGCGGATCCGCGAACTCGGGCTGGCGAGCGAACTCTCGATCAAGCTGACCCAGCTAGGCCTGGACCTCGATTTCGATTTTTGCCTCGCAAACTTCGGCCGCATCGCGGCGGAAACACCGCCCGACAGAACGCTTTGGGTGGACATGGAACAGAGTCCCTACGTCGACGTGACGCTCGATTTTTGCCGCCGCGCCCGCAAGGCGCATCGCAACGTGGGCGTCTGCGTTCAGGCTTATCTGTTTCGCGCGGAGCGCGACATCGAGCGGCTGATTTCGGAAAGTTGCGCCGTCCGGCTCGTAAAGGGCGCGTACAATGAGCCGCCTGAAATCGCGTTTGCGGAAAAAACCGACGCGGATGAGAACTATTTTCGACTGGCGCAGATGCTGCTGAGTCCGGAAGCTCAACGCGCCGGCGTGCGCGCGGCGATCGGCACTCACGATCGGAAGCTGATTGAGCGAATCGCGGAATGGACGGCCGCGCAGGGGATTGCGAAGAACGAATTCGAGTTTCAAATGTTATACGGGATTCAGACCGCCGAACAGTTGCGGCTCGCACGCGAAGGCTATCGCAGCGCGGTCTTTATCTGTTATGGCACATATTGGTTTCCCTGGTTCATGCGCAGGCTTGCCGAACGCCCCGCCAACGTGCTTTTTCTCGCTCGCAATTTCTTTTCGCGTTAGGGCTGCTTGGCCGCAGTCTCCTGGCTGAACAGACAGACCCACCCTTTCCCTCGCTTCGTCCAGATCGAGGAAACGTAGGCGTGAGCGGCAAACTCCTTGCCGTGCGAGACTCCTTTTTCGGAAATCTTGTAAGTTATAAGCCCGGATTTTCCCGAGAGCGGCACGTATCGGACGTCGTCCATCGAGTAGTCCGTCAGCGTGAATCCAGCCACGTTCTTTACCACCTGTGCCTTGCTCGCCGGACCCATGGCGTCCACGAAGACCGCATCGTCCGCGGTGAGATTGCCAAATTGGTCCAGGTTGCCGGTCTTGAGAGCTTCCAACCCCTCGCGTTCTCTGGCGACGATTTGGTGCTCCATCGAGCTGTCGTTGTCGCTCGATTCACGAAATTCCAGTGACTTGGCCGCCACCGCAGAGTTCTTGAACCATCCCAGCGAGACAGCGCCACAGATAACGATTGCCGCGACGACGATCAAGACCGAAGCTTTCTTCATGGTGTTCCTCCGAGAGTGCGAAGAGCCTTCACTTCTTTCGCGCGTAAGTCGTCTCTTGAAACGGAGTGTCCTTGCCATCGGGCCCGGCGGTTGAAAGCGTTACGACGAAGTGGTCGTCATCAGTCTGCCGGACGCGCGCGTGAAGGCGGGGTTCGTCGGCTGTGCTCGTATATTCGACGGTCTTCCCACCGTCCTCGCTGGTGCCGGTCAGCTTGGTAATCGCCGTCGACATCGTGTACATCCAAGCGGCTTCGTATTGCTTCGTCACGTTGTTGAAGCCCCAGAGGCGGGTGCCCTCGACTGGTCGACCCATAACGGTGTCGCGGTTTTCTTCCAAAATGAACCGCCCGCCGAGAATCACCGAAATCTTCGATGTCCCGGTCCACTCCCCATCCTGGCCCACGAACTTGATTACGCGGGTGTAATCGCCCGCCCGCTTCGCCAGGAACGCCTGCTCGGATCCTGGACTCGTTGGTGAGGGCGCCGGCTGCATGTTCGCAGCAGCCTGCGGTTTCCCTTCGTGTGCCTGACCAAAAGCAACGCCCGCCAAACAGAGAATCGCCGAGAGCGTTTGTATGAAGAACCACTCCTTCTTGCGCATCAGCATCCTCCGATGGTTTAGGCAGGTCTCGAAGACTTTGAGTTCGGCCCAGTCTAATCGTGCGGGCCCATTTCGGCGAATATTTCTTCGCGTCTGCCAGTGGAGCAGTGCAAAATTAGCAAGACTTGAGAAGCTTCGGCGGCACCGCTGTGCCAGTATTTGCCCGGCAGCCAATCACAGGAGCGTGAGCCATGGTAACCGGAGACACGAATTTCGGCTTGGCACAAATCGGGCAAATCGGTGTGACCGTGACCGACCTGGATCGCACGGTCGCGTTTTATCGCGACACGCTGGGAATGAAATTCCTGTTTCGCGTTCCGAATATGGTGTTCTTTGATTGTGCCGGAATCCGATTGATGCTCTCGCTCGCCGAGGCAAACGGAGAAACCTTCCGCCCGATCCTTTTCTTCCGTGTCGATGACATCCAGAAAGCCGCCGACACGCTGGCGCAGCGCGGAATCGTTTTCGAAGCCAAGCCCGCTATGATCGCCAGGCTCGAGAAGCACGACCTGTGGATCGCGGCATTTCGCGATCCGGACCGGAATGTGATCGAACTGATGAGCGAAGTGCCCCGCACTTGATTGCGCCGAAGCTGATTGATTAGTACGCTCGACCTGGCCGGACGTTCCTAGCGCGTGCGCTCGTCTCTTTCCACTTTGCCGTCGCGAAGACGAATCACGCGGTGCGCGTGCGCGGCGATATCCGCCTCGTGAGTCACCAGGATGATGGTATTGCCCTTCTGGTGCAGGCGCGCAAACAGCGCCATGATTTCTTCGCCCGTTTGCGAGTCAAGGTTGCCGGTGGGCTCGTCTGCGAGCAGGATGGAAGGATTGTTCACCAGCGCTCGCGCAATCGCCACGCGCTGGCGCTGCCCGCCGGAAAGTTCGTTCGGCTTGTGCATCATGCGCTCCGCCAAGTCCACTTGCGCCAGCGCGCTCTTCGCGCGTCCGATGCGTTCTTCCGCCGGCGTACCGTTGTAAATCATGGGAAGTTCCACGTTGTGCAGCGCGGTGGCGCGTGGCAGAAGATTGAACGTCTGAAACACGAACCCGATTTCCTTGTTGCGGATGTATGCGAGTTCGTCGTCGTCGAGCTGGCTGACCAGGCGTCCCGCCAGCCAGTAGCTACCCTTCGTTGGCGTGTCGAGGCAGCCGATCAAATTCATCAGGGTTGATTTCCCAGAACCCGATGGTCCCATGATCGCGACGTACTCGCCCTTGCGAATTTCGATGCTAACGCCGCGAAGCGCGTGCAACTGCTCCGTCCCCATTTCGTACGTCTTCCAGAGGTCCTCGGTCCGAATGGCGATCCCTGAAGTGACGAGATCCTCGCGATAGGTTTGGAGTGCGACTTCTTCCACTGCCATGGGAACTCGGCTCCCTAAGTCAACTCTGAGTGATTCCGCACAACTTCAGGTGCGATCGTACACGCCCACACCTTTTGCAACTTTCGGACGAATCGTCTTGCGAGAACCGGACTTAGCTCGACGTTTCCTCGTGCTTTGGAGCCGAGTTGTCCACCTTGACGCTGGTGCCGGGGCGGAGAGTTCGTAGCACCTTGTAGCTGCCCGTAACGATCTGATCGCCCTCTTTCAATCCGCTCGTGATTTCGATGTCGGTGATTCCCGTGATCCCGGTTTGGACGGGTATAAACTCGGCCTTATTGGCGCGGATCACGAACACTCCCTGAATGTCGGTCTTCTGCGCGTTTCCTGCGGGCTTCGACGCCGCCAGTGTCACGTTGCCCTTGGAATGCTTTGCCGCGTCGAGGTCTTCTTGCGAGCGAACGGCAAGCGCCTGAATAGGAATCGTCAACACAGCTTTCTTTTGCGCAGTTTGAATTTTGGCGGTCGAGGAAAGGCCTGGCCGGAGCAGCTCCATCGGTGTATCGAGCGTCACCACAACCTTGAAATCGCGCGCTTCCTGTGTATTGGCCGTTGTCTGAGTTGTAGCGGCTTGGCCGGAGGAGCGCAGAATGGCAAGCTCGCCCACCTGGCTGACGTGTCCCTTGAATATTTTGCCCGGCACCGCGTCGATTGTAACGTCCGCCGGATCTCCCGGACGCACGTTGGTGATGTCGGTTTCGTCCACTTTTACCTCGGACGTCACCACACTCATGTCGGAGATCGTCATCAGAAAGCTGCCCTCGGCGTTCTGAATGCCCGGCACGACGTTTTCTCCCACGCGCACCGCGATATAGCTCACGATGCCGTCGATCGGCGCCCGATACGTGGTCTTGCGAAGAACGTCCTGCTGATGAGTCAGCACCGCTCGAGCTTGTTCCGAAACCAGGCGCGCCTGTTCCCGCGCTGCGCGCGTTTGCTCCACTTGAGCGCTTGCGGCGCCAAGAGCCGCCACGGCGCTCTCGTAACTCGCATGGGCAGAATCATAGTCCGACTTCGCGATCAGCTCTTCTTTATACAAAGACTGCGAACGCGCCCAGTCCAGCTTTGCCTTGTCGAGATCGGCCTGCCTTTCTGAGAGCGTCGCCACCGCCGCGTCGTAGTTTGCCGACGCTGCCTTCATACCCGCTTCCGACCCCTGCACGTTATCAGACTGAGCCTCCACGTCCGCTCCCGGCTGGATGCTCTCGAGGCGCAGCAGCACGTCGCCTTTCTTGACGTGGTCGCCTTCCTTCACGACGATGTCCGTAATCTTGCCGATCCCCTCGCCGAGCACGTTCGTGTAGTTCTTGGGCCGGATCTCGCCCGACGCCGTCACCACCGACGTCAGGTCTTCCCGCGTCACCTGCCCTGACTGAACCGTCTCAACGCCCTTGTTTGCCTGGTAATAGCTGGCCAACACGACGGTTCCGAGCACCACCACAGCCCCCACACCGATGCCGACTTTCTGCCACGTCTTCATCTCTTCAGCCCTTTTCTTTCGGTTATCAAGATACCGCGCTTACAAGATTCTCCACCCACCTTGTATACGCCTGGAAACCCTGGAATGTTTCTCGCTTTAGACGCACAGCTGCGGAGAAAGACAGGTAGATCGTTGCTCTTCCGCGGGGCACAACTTCACTCCCCTTTGCTCGCGGTGGAGGTCATTCTAAGTCCATTTGACACCAAATTCAAAGCTTTCGACCAACTTTCTCACCGTGTCCCAAATCGGCTCGAACCGTCCCTATGGCATTCAGGCTTCTAGGCAACCCCTTCGCCGCCACATGGTTCCTAGTTGGCAAGGTGTCCCGGACGGAAAGCTCCTGTTGACCTGTCCTATGGGACAGGTTAGGATTCCTAACCATCCGGGCAAAGGTGCGAAACATGGGCCGCTCAGCTAAGATCTTCGTATCCATCGTTCTAGCGAAGGCGTTAGCATTCGCCCCCCTGGTCGGCGCTCAAGCCCAGCAACAGGACCAGCAAGCCCAACAGGATCAGCAGCAATCCCCGCAAGATGCCAAGAAAGCCTCCAAGGAACGAAAACAGAAGGAAAAAGATCTCTTCAAGGAACTCGATTCACAGTACAAGAAGTGGCTCACCGAGGACGTCGTCTACATCATCACGCCGGAAGAACGCAGCGCTTTCCTCCACTTTTCCACGAACGAGGAGCGCGAGCAGTTCATCGAGGCCTTCTGGGCGCGCCGCAATCCCGATCCCGATTCTCCCGAGAACACCTTCAAGGAAGAGCATTACCGCCGGATAGCCTACGCAAACGAACACTACGCCTCCGGCATACCAGGCTGGAAGTCAGACCGTGGCCGCATCTACATCATGTGGGGACCGCCCGATGAAACTGACTCGCACCCCAGCGGGGGCACCTACGAACGCCCGCCGGAAGAGGGCGGCGGCGAGACCTCCACCTATCCCTTCGAAGACTGGCGCTACCGCTACCTGGAAGGCTGGGGCGAGAACATCATGATGGAGTTCGTCGACCCTACAATGACCGGCGAATATCACCTGACGATGGACCCGAGCGAGAAAGATGCTCTCACCAACGTTCCCGGTGCCGGCTTGACGATCGCCGAATCGATGGGCGACGCAAGTAAAACTTCGCGCTTCCAGAATACAGACGGCACGCACATGCAGGAGCAAGGGGGCTTCGGCCAAACCCAGGCATACAACGAGTTCACCCGGCTCGAGAATTACGCGCACGCCTTCCAGGCGCCGCCCGTGAAATTCAAGGACCTCGAAGCTGTGGTCACTTCCCGGCTTGTGCGCGATCAAGTGAAATTCGATTATCGGTTCGATTTCCTGCGCATCACCTCCGATACGGTTTTAGTGCCAATCACCGTGCAAATTCCCACGCGCCAATTGATGTTCATCGAAAAGAGCGGCGTCGATACCGCCACCTTGAACCTCTTCGCCCGAATCACCACTCTGACGGGGCGAATCGTTCAGACCTTCGAGGACACGCTCAGCGATGGCATTCCCGCTTCGTTGCTCCAGCAGAGCCTTTTGACCTCTCAGATTTACCAGAAGGCCGTCCCGCTCAGCCCCGGCCTTTATCGCCTGGACATCGTCGTCAAGGACGTGAACAGTAATAACGTCGGCGTCGTCAATGCGAGGCTTGCTGTCCCGAAATTCCAGGATGATCAGCTCAGTTCGAGTTCCCTGATTCTCGCCGACGACATCCACCGTGTTTCCTCGAAGGACATCGGCCTCGGCCAGTTCGTCCTGGGCGATGTAAAAGTCCGGCCCAAGCTGGACTCGGCCTTCGCCTCGAATGACTCGATGGGCGTCTTCCTTCAGGTCTACAACCTGAAGGTCGACGACAAGACGCACAAAGCCGACGCTTCTGTGGAGTTCCGTGTTCTGAAGGAAAAGGTCACTGATCCTGTGTTAAAGTTCGACGTTCCGCCGGAGAAGCTACCGGAGCACGGCGAAGAAATGACCCTCGAGGATAGAATCACTCTCGGGTCTCTCGCTCCGGGCAAGTACAAGCTTGAGGTTGCCGTCACCGACAATCTCTCAAAGCAAACAATCACTCCCGTTGCCGACTTCACAGTCAAGGCCCCGTCACCCGCGGTGGCTCAGGCCCAGGCAACTCCCCAGGGGAGGTAAGGCAGTTTGAGCTCGAAACTGGTTCGCGCCTTTGTCGTCGCATCGCTGGCGTGCTTCTTCGCGCTTCCGGTGACGGCTGCTCAGAACGCGGGCAAGATTGCCGGTCTCGTGGTCGATTCGGCCGGCACACCGCAGATGGGTGCCACCGTCTTGATTTCGCCCGAGCAACTCCTCAGCCCGACCTCGCTCGATGTTCTCACGAATGACCGCGGGCGATTCTCCACTGCAATTCTTCCCTCGGGCGCCTATACGCTGAAGGTCACCCTGGCTGGTTTTCTCCCGGCAATGGAACAGCACATCCAGGTGAGCGACCAGCGAACGACGCTTATCCAGGTGGTCCTGGGCTCCGTCTTTGCTTCCTTCGAACAATTGCGCCGCCAGCCCGATCAAAAAGTAGCGCCCGATGATTGGACCTGGGTTCTGCGCACTTCGCAGGGGAATCGATCCGTGCTTCGCTGGACCGACGGCCCGCTCATCTCGGATGCTCAGATGAGCGGTGTTGAGGAAGCGGCGCAGAAGCGTGCAGACCATGTGCAGATGGAGCTCACTTCCGGCTCCGACCATCCAGGATCAATCGGAGCGGCTGGCCGATTCTCCCGGAACTGCGGTTGTCTACGACATGGGCGTGGGGTCAACGGCGCGTCTTTTGATGGCTGGCCAGTTCAGCTACAGCGACGCTGTTCCCACCGGTGGGTTTGCGGCCGAGTGGCTTCCCTCAGGCGAGGCCGGTGCCGGGCCAACTCTGGTCCTTGAGGCCAGACAATCACAGCTCGGTCCGGTGGGCCCCATTTTCCGTGGTTTGCGAGTCTCGGATTCCGACCAACTCGCTCTCGGCGATAGGGTGAGCATTCGATATGGCGCCGAGTTCCTTGCTGCTGGATTCGTCGGCACGACGCAGGCCCTGCGGCCCCACGGTGAAGTAGCCGTTCACTTGTCGCCTACCTGGCTTGCTTCGGCGATTGTTGCCGCGCGATCGCCTCAAGAGGCTGGATCGCAGAGCGCTCTCCAATCCGCCCTCGATTCGCTCGACGATTTCCCGATTCTAATGATTCGCGACGGACGGCCCGTGCTTGAGAACGGATGGCACGAGGAATTTTCTGTCGACCATAAGCTGGGTAACGATTCAGACGTGAGCGCGGCCGTCTTTCACGATCGATCGAGCCACACCGCGCTGATCGGACGAGGCAACACTGGCAGTCCTGATTTCCTCCAGGACTATTTCTCCGACGCCTTCGCGTACGACGGTGGAACTTCGGGTTCGACGGGAGTTCGCGTTGCATACCGGCAGCGGTTCAGCGACGACCTGAATGCTACCCTCGTCTATGCCTACGCGGGCGCTTTGGCGCCCGTCGAAGATGCGGGTTCAACAGTTCTGCGGAACGAGCTCTCCACCCAGTATCGCCAAAGCGTGGCCGGCCGGATTACCGCCCAAATCCCCCGCCTTGGCACGAAGTTCAGCGCGGGCTACAAGTGGATCGATGGCCCGAGCGCGTCCCGTGTGGACGCCTACGGTGAATCAATCTACCACGTCGACCCCTACCTGAACCTGGAGGTGCGGCAACCCCTACCGACCCTCTTTCAGTGCCACATGGAGCTGATGGCCAACGTTGGGAACCTCCTCGCGCAAGGCTACATCCCCTTGACGACGAACGACGGCAACGTAGTCCTCGTCCCTTCCTATAGGTACTTCAGGGGTGGCTTAAGCCTGCAGTTCTAGTAATTTCCGGTCCATACTGGAATTGGGAACATGGTTTCCACAAACAGTAGAAGCTTCCAGCGGCCCTGCCACTGTCTTCGTAAGTCTCTCAAAATACGGCGGTTCCTCTCTTGTATAATCTACTGTTCGCTGGAAGTAGACGTGCTAGCATACGGAGCTAAGGAACTAGGAAGGGTGCGGGTGTAGCTCGATGAACGACGGTCTGCGGATGCGTCTCGGGGCAGTCATTCTGGCGTTCCTCACGCTGGCTGCGATCGTCTTCGCCGTCCTTAACTATCAGCAGACATCCCGAGTAACATCCACCGATGACGGCGTCAGTTGGATGGACACGCCCCAAGGCGTGGTAGCTTGGCGCATCTCCGCCGATTCGCCGGCCGCCAAGGCAGGAATCAAGCAAGGCGACATCGTCGAGTCCGTTCGCGGCGTAAAGATCAGCCGCTCCACCGACGTGACGCGAATACTCTGGCGTCTCGGTCCGTGGGCGGAAGTTTCCTACGGCATCCTTCGTCAAGGCCGGCAAATCCTGGTTCCCCTGATCACCGTTCCACTGCAGAACCCTTCGTCGATTGCGGATTACCTGAGGTTTACCGCGCTCCTCTATCTCTTCATCGGTCTCTTCATCTTCATGCGCCGCTGGAGCGCGCCGCGGGCGGTTCACTTTTATGTCTTTTGTCTCGTCTCGTTCGTTCTCTACAGCTTTCACTATAGCGGGAAGCTGAATTCTTTCGACTGGACGATTTACTGGGGCAACGCGGTTGCCCTGCTTTTGCAGCCTGCTTTGCTGGTCCACTTCGCTCTCGTTTTTCCCGAGCGTCGTCGCGCTCTTTGGCCCAGGCTCCTCGCGCTCTATAGCGTTCCTGTCGCGCTGCTCGCTCTTCACATCTCCGTCTCAAAAGGCTACTTGGGTTTCGTGCCCTCCCTCGGCAGCGAGCATTCTCTGGATCAGATCGAGCTCGTCTATCTGGGTGCGTATTTTCTTCTGGCCGCGGCCATTCTGTTCGCCAGCTATTCACGCGCGCCGGGTGGACTCCTGCGGCAGCAGTTGAAATGGATTGCCGGCGGGACCTTCGCGGGAATTCTGCCCTTCGTTTTGCTTTATGTCCTTCCCTATGTCTCGGGAGTGCAAACGCATTCCTGGATGAAGGCGTCCACCTGCTCGCTGGCGCTGATTCCGTTGTGTTACGGCTACGCCGTCATCCGTTACCGCTTGATGGACGTGGATATTATCTTCAAACGCGGCCTCGCTCATACCTTCGCGATGGCCACCATTGCCGCGGTCTATTTCGCCGTGGTCGCTCTGATCGGCGAGCTTTTCCACACGGCGTGGCCCACCGGGCCTGCTGGTGCTGTGATCGCTATCGTTGTGGCTGCGTTCTTGTTCCAGCCCCTTCGCGATTGGGTTCAGGCCCATCTAGATCGGGTGTTCTATCGCGACCGCCTCAACTATCGCCGCACCCTGATTGAATTCGGCCGGGCGTTGACCAACGAAGTCCGCCTCGAGCCTCTTCTGAGCTCCGCTCTCGACCGCATTTCGCAGACCCTGCTTGTCGATCGCCTCGCGGTGTTTCTCGAGGATCCCGAAGGCTCCGGCCGGTTCCGTCTCTCGCGTTCGATGGGGCTGGATTGCGGGGACAACTTCGATTTGAGTTTCCTCGACCCCCGGCGCCCTGCGCTCGCGCGCGGTTGCCTCTTCATCGAGTCCGCGCGCTCCGCCGCACAGGAAACGGACTCCGTACGCCGCACGCTCGAACAACTCGATCTGAACTATTTCATCGCCTGCCGCTTTCGCGATCGAACGGTCGCGGTTCTGGGCCTCGGCAAAACGGTCGACGGCGACTATCTCTCGAGCGAAGACGTCGAACTCCTCTCCACAATTGCGGGTTATGTCGCTATTGCGATCGAGAATGCCCGCCTCTACCAATCTCTCGAGCAAAAAGCCTTCCAGATCGAGCGTCTCAAGGACTTCAGTGAGAATATCGTCGAATCGCTGAAGATCGGCGTCGTCACTGTCGATCTCGAGGACCGCGTCGAGTCCTGGAATCCTCAGCTCGAAGACCTTCTTGAAATCCCGCGCCGCGATGCCGTTGGCCGCACTCTCAGTGAGGTTCTTCCCTCGGACCTCGTCGCCGAAATCGCCTCGCACGCGGCTGACGGCAACGTTTCCGGGATTTACAAATATCGTTTGAACGCGCGGGCGGGACGCGCTTTCGTCGTCAATGTCTCGATTGCGCCCCTCGTCGGCAAAAACGGCGCGCGCCTCGGCCGGCTCATCTTGGTCGACGACATCACGCAGCGCATGCGCCTCGAAGAACAGATGGTGCAGACCGAAAAGTTGACCTCTCTGGGACTGCTCGCCGCGGGCGTGGCCCACGAGGTGAATACTCCGCTGGCCGTCATTTCGAATTACATTCAGATGCTTGCCAAGCAAATACCGGCTGACGACCCGCGGCAGAAAACCATCGAGCGCATCGTGAAACAGACCTTCCGCGCCAGCGAGATCGTCAATAATCTGCTGAACTTTTCGCGCACGGGAACGCCCGAATTGAGCGAGGTCGACCTGAACTCCGTTCTCGAGGAAACGCTCACGCTCGTTCAGCATCCCTTCCGCACCGCAAAAGTGAACGTCATCAAGAACTATACGGACAGCCTGCCGCTGGTTCTCGGCTCCACCACGCGTTTGCAGCAGGTGTTCCTCAACCTATTCATGAACGCCCGCGACGCGATGCCGACTGGCGGCATGCTCGAAGTCCGCACCGCCGCGCACAACGGCTCCGTGGAAGTGGAAGTCACCGACACGGGAACAGGAATCGCCGGCGAGCATTTGAAGCGCATCTTCGACCCATTCTTTACCACCAAGACTTCCGGGCGGGGCACCGGGCTTGGTCTTTCAGTGAGCTACGGGATTATCAAAGAGCACGCCGGCAAAGTGGATGTGCGCTCGACGCCCGGCAAAGGCACTTCGTTCCGACTCGAGTTTCCCGTAGCCAGGAAAGCGGTTCATGCCTAGAGGATCGATCCTAGTTGTAGACGACGAAGCAGAAATCCGCGAAGGTCTTGAAGCGCTCCTCACTTCCGAGGATTTCCAAGTTACGCTCGCCGAAACCGGCGAGTCCGGCTTGCAAAAGCTGGAAGAGCGTCCCTTCGACTTGATGCTTCTCGACGTAAGCCTGCCCGACCGCAATGGCATCGACCTTCTCCGCGAGATTCACCGCCGCGATCCGCTCGTCTCGGTCATCTTGATCACGGCCTACGGCTCGATCGACATGGCCCGGGCCGCCTTCAAAAGCGGCGCTCTGGACTACATCACCAAGCCCTGGTCGAACGATGAGTTGATTGCTCAAGTCTCGCTCGCGATTGAGGGCCGGCGCCTGCGCGAAGAAAACGTGCAGCTCAAGCGCGCCCTGAAGCAGCGCTACAACTTCCCGAGCATCATCGGCAAGAGCGAGAAGATGCTCGCCGTCTTCGATCTCGTCGCGCAGGTCGCACCCTCCCGCTCCACCGTCCTGATTAGCGGCGAGAGCGGCACCGGCAAGGAACTCATCGCCAAGGCGATCCACTCCGCATCCCCGCGCGCGGAGAAAGCTTTCATTCCCATCAATACGGGCTCCATCCCCGTCGATTTGCTCGAATCGCAGCTTTTCGGCCATGTGAAGGGCGCCTTCACCAGCGCGGTTGCGTCGAAGAAGGGGCTCTTCGAAGTGGCTGACCAGGGGACGATCTTCTTTGACGAAATCTCCACGATTAGTCCGGAAACGCAGGCCAAGCTCCTCCGCGTCATTCAAGAGCGCGAGTTCATGCGCCTCGGCGGCACCGATACAATCAAGGTTGACGTTCGCATCCTCGCTGCCTCCAACGAAGATTTGATGAAGCTGGTTCGCGACGGCCGTTTCCGTGAGGATTTGTATCACCGCCTGAACGTCATTTCGCTGCAGTTGCCTCCGCTCCGCGAGCGTAAGGAAGATATCCCTCAGCTTGTCGAGCGTTTTCTCGACCAATTCTGCCGCGAAAACAACAAGCCGCCGCGAGGCTTCACGCACGCCGCGATGAAGCTTTTGATGGATTACGATTGGCCGGGCAATGTGCGCGAGCTCGAGAACGTCGTCGAGCGCTCCGTTGTGCTTTCCACGCAGGGGTCGGTGGACGTAGATTTGCTTCCCGAAAGTGTTCGTACGCGCGAAATCGTGAAGGGTGTCCGTTTGCAGCTCGCGGAATTCCTGCCGCCGCTTCCGGGTGAAGTCGGTTCGCGCGCGTCCGCTCCCGCGCCCTCGCTCTTCGAAATTCTGGAAGAGGTCGAACGCCGCATCATCGTCGACATGCTCGAGCGCACGAATTGGAATCAGACGGAAGCTGCCGAGCGTTTTCAGATTCCGCTATCGACCCTCAACCAGAAAATCAAGCGCCTCGGCATCGAAACTCGTCGCCGCGCAAACGGCGCGGTTCGTGGTGCTGCCGTTGGGTACACTGAGGATCCCGCCGAATTCACCGCGGGCAAGTAGTGAGTCCCTTCTCTCGCCGCGACCGTTGACACGCGGCCTTCCCAAACTCAAACCTCAGGAAACGAGCGGCCGGCCGGCAATGTTCTCGAGGATTTTATACGGAGCGAACTGCGGCGCAACGAGGGCCGTCGGCGGGATTAGAAATGTCTGCTCGATCGCGAATCGGCCCGACAGAACGGCGTGGGCCACACAGTCCGTGAACACAATCCACGTCGCGAGCGGCGGAAACTCCATTCGAATCTTCGGGCAATCCTTCTGGAATTCTCGATTTTCTTTCAGGTAATCGTGGAACCGCAGCATGAACATGTCGTACGGCGTCCTGCCGAATCCGCCGAAACCGAGCTTCGCGCCCCAGTTCTGTACCGTGCGGCTCACGAAATCGTCGTCTTCCGCAATCTGTCGCAGCCCTGCGTTCTCCGCGTGCGCTCGCGCCAGCGACTCGAAATTCTCCGTCGTGTTCCACACCCGAGGCTTCTCGCGATTCAGGTTTGTGAACACGCGCAGGATGCGCCCGCCTCGCGTCGGCCGGCTCGGAAACGCGTCCACGTGCAGCAGATCGTTCCGCTTGTGCAGCGGCAGCCCGCGCCTTTCTTCCTCGATCGGACGGAAGCTTGCAAAGTCCAGCGCCCATCGTCCGGCGTAGGGTGAAAGAAACGCGCTCAGGAATTTAACCACTTGAGCGCTGTAGTTTCGGAAAATCGAATGCACTCGCTCGACGGTTCCGCTGTCTCCGGAAATACCGCGCAGTACGTCTTCGCTCGGCCGGTACGAGACGTTCTTGTGCAGCCTCAGATCCGTCCACTCTTGAGCCAGCAGGAATTCCTGGTCCGCCGCTGGAAACGCGAACGGCGGCTCTCGAAAAAACAGGATTTGTCCCTTCTCCAGGAGTTCACAATAAGCGCGCGCCCGCGCCTCGCGTTGTTCGCCGCGCACCCAGCCGGTTCCTTGCTTGTAATCTTCCACCAAAATCCACGGCAGATTCGTCATGAATTCCTTGCCCGTGCTACCGGCCAAGCGTGGGCTGTCGTTTGCAAGCAAACTCTTCGCCTTCCGAAAAGCATACCGTAGTAAACGGGGCCCGGCAATTTTGCCTCGCGGTGTGTTTCCGCCCGATGTTCTCGTTGTTGTGCGAATTATTCGCTTTTCTTTGGCAAGCTCGGCTTGTAGTCCCGCGGAAGCAGCGTCGTCGAGAGGTCCACTCCGGAAAGGTCGGCGCCGTCCAGCTTCGTCTCACGAAGTATGGTCGTTTGCAGAACGGCGCCGCGAAAGTCCGCGCCGCTCACTTGCGCATCCCGCAAATTTGCCGCGCCAAGGTCTGCTCCCCGAAGGATTGTAGAGCGCAGGTCCGCGCGGAAAAGCTCGGCGCCGCCAATCAGCGCCTCCGTCAGGTCGGCTCCGCTCAAATTCGCCTCGGTCAGGTCCGTTTTTCTCAGGTCGGCCTTCCGCATGTGCGCGTTGCCCAGGTCCGCCGACGAAAGCTTGGCTTCACGCAGGTTCGCCCCGTCCAGATTCGCGCCGCGAAAATCGGCGTAGGCGAGATTGCCGCGTCGAAAATCCACATGAGAAAGCTCGCCGCCGGAAAAGTCCGCGCGCGTCCCGGTTTCGTCTCCTCGCACGAAACGCTCGTGCGCCTCGAGAATCTCCGACACTCGTTTGCCGTTGTGCCGGACACGGCTCGGAGTTCGCAGTCCCGAACCTTTGAAAACCTCAAGAATTCCCATTTGTGCCGACCACCTCACCCAAAAGACCAACGCATGAATTTTACTAGATTCCGCCCACGTTTCGGCGCCAAAGGCGCACCGTCCTCGATCGACTAGGTTGAATCCCGCGTACTCCGCGCCTCTTGCTGCCTGTGGTAAGGTAGCCTCATGGAGCTGCTCGAAAGCCTCCGGAGCCGGGCGCGCGTCTATCCGCAACGAATTGTCTTGGCTGAAGGCGAAGACGATCGCGTTATATCAGCGGCCGCGCACGCGGCAACGGAAGCCATCGCCAAGCCTACGCTGCTTGGCCGAATCTCCGCCATTCGTGCTGCGGCTGATCGCCTTGGCGCGAAACTCGATGCCATCGAGCTCATTGATCCCGCCTCGAGTCCGCGTCTCGCCGCCTACGCACAAATTCTGTTCGACCGGCGCCGCGCCAGCGGCACCACGCTCGAAGAAGCGCACGATCTTGCTCGCAAACCCCTCTATTTCGCGGGCCTGCGCGTGGCCGCCGGCGAGGCCGATGGAGCCGTCGCCGGTGCGGTCAATTCCACTTCCGACACGGTGCGCGCGGCCTTGCATTCGGTCGGTCTCGCGCCCGGCTCCCGAATCCTCTCGAGTTTTTTCCTCATGGTGCTGCCGTCGCGCAACGGAGCCAGCTTCGGTCACAATAACGCGCTGCTCTTCGCGGATTGTGCTGTCGTCCCCGAACCTTCGGCGCAGGACCTGGCCGACATCGCCATCGAAACAGCGGAAAATGCGCTCGAGTTTCTTCAGACGGAGCCGCGTGTCGCCCTGCTTTCGTTCTCGACCAAAGGCTCCGCCGCTCACGCCAGCGTCGACAAAATCCGCGAAGCGCTTCGAATCGCCAAGGCCCGGCGTCCTGAGCTAGCGATCGACGGAGAGCTCCAGGCGGACGCCGCTCTCGTCGCATCAATCGGCGCGAGCAAGGCGCCCGGCTCTCCGGTCGCAGGACGCGCCAACGTCCTGATCTTTCCCGACCTCGACTCGGGAAACATCGCCTGCAAACTCGTCGAAAGGCTCGGCGGCGCGACGGCGCTCGGGCCTATCCTGCAGGGGCTGGCGCGGCCCATCAACGACCTATCACGCGGCTGCTCGTCCGACGACATTACCCGCGTGATCGCCATCACCGCAATCCAGGCCATCGCGCGGAAACAGGTCCACGCCACGCTCGGGAACTGAATATGTCCTCGACGGCACGAGTCCCACTCTGCTCTCCATTGATCGCCCTGTGTTTCCTCTTCCTGGCTTTGGCCGCTTCCTCTCAACAGAACGAAGAAGTTCCGCGCGAAGAAATCGTCGCGAACCTTGCCGCAGGGCGCGTCATCATCGCCGTGGTTAAGGACGCGATTCTCGTGGCCACAATCGAAAACCCGATCGAAGTCGAGAGTCGCCTACCCAGCCCCGTTCAGTTGAGCTCGGAGCGGTTGGCCGTGCCGCTCGGCGCGGTTGACTGGTTCTCCCCGTCATCGCAGCAAACTCTGGCGCGAATCGATACCGAACTGCCTCACCTGCACGCGGGCGTGGTCGCCAAGGGACCACACCTGAGCCAGGCGCAGGCAGAAGGTGGTGACGAAGCGTCCGACATTGAATCAATCGGGCAAGGAGTGATGGAACGCCTCAACCAGGTCGCGAGTGGACTTCACACCAAAATTCAACAGCCTCCGGATGAGCCTCTCACGCAACTGATTGTTGTCGACTATCTCACCGGCTACGGCCCGGAAGTCTGGCAGGTCAGCTATGGAATGGAACAAGAACAGCAGAGGGGCGATTTTTGGGACACTCGAGTCCTGCGGCCGAAATACCTGCAATTCTGGCCGCCCGAAAAGGGCCAGCCGCACACCCTGGTTGAATTCGCTTATCCACCGGAGAACGCTCCCACCTCGTTGATTGACTTGTTGCGGCAGAACGATCCCCGCCTCGCGGGGCTTCTCCATTCCGATCCGAAGATGGCGGCAGTGGCAGCTCAGTTCCTTCAGGGGGATGGCAAGAAGATTCGTTCGGAGGACGCGACCCAGTTTTTGCGTGCGGCGCTTGCGGCTATCGCTTCTCCGAACGAGCGCGAAACCTTCGCTGCAATTGGTCAGGAAACCGGATTCGCTTGGATCCTCGCACCGCCGCCCGAGCCGATCAGCCCGGCTCTGGCGAAGCAACCACCGCGTCCCGCCGACGCTCCCTCACTCATCAAGCATCCCGACTAGGCTGCGGGAACCGCAGCTTCCTACTGCTTCTCGGTCCGCAACTTCTTCAGTCGCGCGTTTTTTTCCGCCACCGACCGAACCATCTCTTCTTTGTGTTCCACCAGCTTGCGTGCGATCTGCGGAGTCTGAGAGTCCCAATATCTCAGCCGCAAAAATGGCCGCGTTCACCGCTCCGGCCTTGTCGATCGCCATCGTCCCCACAGGTATGCCACCCGGCATCTGCACGGTCGCCAGCAGCGCGTCCAACCCATTCAATGTGCTGGTTGCCATCGGAACGCCGATGACGGGAAGGGTCGTGTTGGCAGCCATCACGCCCGCCAGGTGCGCGGCCGCCCCTGCCGCTGCGATCAGAACCTTAAGCCCCCGCGAAGCCGCCGATGTTGCATACTCATGCGCCCGTGCCGGCGTCCGATGCGCCGACAGCACTTCCATCTCATAAGCGATCCCGAACTTGTCCAGCGTTTTGCCAGCCTCACTCATCACGGCATAATCCGTGTCCGATCCCATCACGATTCCCACCACGGCAACGCTCAACGGATCCCCCTTTTCGCAAGCCCTCAATGATCTCGACAATCTCGACTGTATCAATCAGAATCCATCTGACGAAGTCCTCACACCGCTTTAGTACCAACATTCGAAGCTGCTGCGATCCTAACACCGCCGCCAGAGCCTATGTCCCTTCGGTAGTAAGCACCTTCAATGGATATTAAACTAACTACGTCGTATATCGTCGGACCTACACCGGCAACGTTGGCTCCCACACAGGAGATAATCAGAACTCTTCCACCACTAGTGTAGTAATCAGGCCCATCCACCCTGCTTCCGGCGTGGAAAATGACTACTCCAGCGGCCTGATCGGCTCCCACTAACCCTTTTATTTTCCTTCCAATGAGCGGTCTCTCGGGATATCCCTCCGATGCCATAACTACACACATAGCAGTATTTGCAGACCACTTCGCCTCTATCTCCTCAACGCGGTTCTCGACCGCCGCCAGGCATGCCCCAGCAAAGTCAAACTCGGCCCGAAGTACGATTACCTCCGTTTCGGGATCGCCAAGGCGGCAGTTGAATTCGAGCACCTTCGGCCCGTCGGCAGTGAGCATCAGGCCGAAATAGAGGAACCCGTTGTACGATATGCCGTCGGACCGCAGGCCGGCCAATGTCGGCTGGACGACACTCTCGACGATTTTCCGCTCGACGTCCGCCGGCAGAATGTCCGGACTCGAATAGGCACCCATTCCACCCGTATTCGGCCCCTGGTCATCGTCGAAGGCACGCTTATAGTCGCGTGTCGGCGCCATGGGGATGAAGTCTTTGCCGTCGGTCAGGATGATGTACGACAGCTCCTCGCCCGCAAGCCCCTCTTCCAGGAGGATCTGCTTGCCGGCCTCGCCAAACTCGCGCCGTTCCATCACTCGATCGATGAAAGCCGTGGCTTCATCGGGCGACGACGTCACAAGGACGCCCTTGCCCGCGCACAGCCCGTCGGCCTTCACCACCAGCGGCCAATCCACTGAGCACAGTTCCGCATAGGCGTCGACCGGAGAGTTAAATACTCCGTACAGTGACGCTGAAGGAATCTTATGTCGCTCGAGGAACCTCTTCGCGAATACCTTGCTGCCCTCGAGTTGCGCAGCCTGCCCCGTGGGGCCCAGTATCCTGAGCCCCCGTTTCGTAAACTCGTCCACGATGCCGAGCACGAGCGGCAGCTCCGGCCCAACCACAGTCAGATCCGCTTGTAGCTTTTCGGCCAGGTCGGCGGCCGCTTTCACGTCGCTGACGTCCAGCGGAACACACTCAGCATCGCGCGATATGCCGCCATTTCCCGGGGCGCACCAGATTTTGTCGACCAGCCGACTCTGCTTCAACTTCCATACAAGGGCGTGTTCACGCCCTCCGCTTCCGATCACAAGTAATTTCAAGAAATAACTCCGCGAAGAACTCCGAACGATACGGCGGCTCGTGCTCAGGTGTCAACAGGAGTTGCCGAAGCTTCCGAAAAGTGATTCTATCTCCGGCGATGCATTGGGACTTCGCTGTCATCCTCATCGTTTTGGGCGGCCTTGTTCCGTGGCTCGGCCGCCGGCGCATTCATCAGCTCATGCTTCTGCCCCGCACTACGCAGATGGACCGTCTGACGCTCTACGCCTCAACAATCGCATTTCAATGGGCAGCGGCCGGCGTAATTTTGTGGCGTGCCGCGGCCCATGGCATCCGGCCGGACCAGCTCGGGCTTTCCGTGCCGCGGCCCGCGCTCGCCGTCAGCTTGTCGGTTCTCCTCAGCGCCCTGTTTTTCGCGAACCAGGTATTCAGCGTCAACCGACTTGCCTCCCGATCGCTTGATCCAAAAGGCCTGCTGCCTCAGCTCGCCTCAAAAGTCTTTCCACAGGACAACCTGGAGCGCCTGGCCTTCGTCGCCCTTGTCTCCACCGTGGCCCTGTGCGAGGAGGTGATCTACCGAGGCTTCATCCAGTTTATTTTTCAGGATGTTACGCGCGGAGCCGTGCTGCTCGGGATTCTCTTTTCGGCGATTTTCTTTGCTTTGGCTCACTCCTACCAAGGTAAGCGCGGCTTGCTCTCGACCTTTGCCGTGGGTCTCCTCTTCGGGGCCGTCCGTTCCTGGACTGGGAGCCTCATACCGCCGATTTCAGCTCACTTTGTAGCCGATTTGACGGTCGGTTTCTTGGCACCGATGCGGCTGCGGAACAAATCACTGGAAATCAGTGTCGTGACCGGTTCTGTTGCGCCAAACGATTCGGCAAACTCCGGAGGAAACCGGTGATGACGCCTCCTCGATTGTCCGATGGCCAAATTCAAGGCGCCCTTTCACCCTACGGCGGTTCTCCAAGTCCAAGCCAGTGTGACGTCATCCGAACCTACATCGATCTCTTGCTGCGATGGAATAATCGCATCTCCCTCACGACTGTCACCGATCCGGACGAAATCCTGCGATTCCATATCGGTGAGAGTATTGCCGCGATTCCCGTCGTCCCCATCGAAAAAGGTCGGCTCGCCGACGTCGGTTCAGGCGCGGGCTTTCCCGGCGTCCCGCTAGCCCTATTTCTTCCTGATCTCGACGTCACACTGATCGAGTCGAACGCCAAAAAAGCAACATTTCTCTCAGAGGTGCAGCGCCAGCTGAACCTCCATCGCGTTCGAGTGTTTCGAGGCCGTGCGGAGGAGCTCTTGGCGGAGGGCGCGAAGTTCGACTACGTCACTGCCCGAGCCGTCGGGAAGTACGACGAGCTTCTCTTCTGGTCGTCGAAAGCTCTGAATCACGGCGGGAAGGCCGTTCTTTGGCTGGGAGACAAGGACACAGGCGAAGTTTCAGCCCATCTGGGCTGGACCTGGCGCGCGCCGCACAAAATCACCGGCTCCCAGAAAAGATTCTTGCTGGTCGGCGCGGTGTCTCCGAACCCATAAGAATGCTGTTCCACGTGGAACGTCAAAATCGCCCTTTTCACCTCGGCCCAAGTCCAGTTCCTCTATTTCGTCCAGCCCGAAATTTTCGATCTCACTCTTTGTTCCACGTGAAACATCTTGCATAGCCGCGAAACCTTCTGCTACATTTTCCCTTCGTCCTGGGGGACAATTTGGCGCGCGTCATCGCCATCGCCAACCAAAAAGGCGGCGTCGGCAAGACAACCACTACCGTTAACCTTGGCGCTTCCCTCGCTGCCTCCGAAAAACATACCCTCATCATCGATTGCGATCCGCAAGCCAACACTACGAGCGCCCTTGGCTTCCCAAAAGACCCCGCCCGCAGGACGCTCTACCAGACATTAATCCTCGGAGAGCCGATTGAGCGTGTCACTCTTGATGCCCAAGTCGGCGGTCTCGACCTAATTCCGTCAGACAAGAACCTAGTGGGTGCCGCCGTCGAACTCGTTGGCATGGATGACCGCGAGTACCGGCTAAAGGGCGCAATTCAGGGCATCCGAGACAAGTACGAGTACATTCTGCTCGATTGCCCGCCAGCTCTCGATCTGCTCACGCTCAACGCCCTTGCTGCCGCTGATTCGGTCCTCGTACCGATTCAATGCGAGTACCTGGCTCTCGAGGGTGTTTCCGAGCTTCTCGACACGCTGATGCGCCTGCGGCGCACAATCAATCCTGCGCTAGCCATTGAAGGCATTCTTCTAACTATGTACGACGATCGTACGAGTCTGTCAAAACAGGTCGCGGCTGATCTTCGAAGTTTCTTCGGAGCACAGGTCTTTGAAACCGTAATTCCGCGAAATGTCCGCCTGGCCGAAGCCCCGAGTCACGGTGTTCCAGTACTGTTCTACGACATACGTAGTAAAGGCGCAGAGAGCTACATCGAACTTGCCAAGGAGGTTATTGCCAATGCCCAGAAACGCGTTGGGCAAGGGTCTGAGCGCGCTGATTCGCGAACCGGAACCGCAGCCTCCGCCGCCAGTGCCGGCAGCGGTAACAGCGGGAGCGGCAACAGCGGCAGCCCCGGCCCTGGCCCCTCATGACGGTATGTTTCAGGTCGATATCGACCTGATCGATCCGAGTCCCTACCAACCGCGCAGCCGCTTCCGTGAAGAAGCGCTCGACGAACTCGCGCGGTCGATACAATCGAGCGGGATCATTCAGCCGCTTGTAGTGCGCCGATCGGGTGCTCGCTATCAGCTCATCGCGGGTGAGCGGCGCTGGCGTGCCGCGCAACGAGCCGCCCTCGCGCGTGTTCCCGTCGTCGTTCGCGACGTGCCGGAAGAGCTTGCCCTTGAAATGACCCTCGTTGAGAATCTTCAGCGCGAAGATCTCAACCCGATGGAGCAGGCTCGCGCATTCCACCGCCTCATTGATGAATTCGCCCTCACGCAGGAGCTGGTGGCCGAACGCACTGGAAAGGACCGCACTACAATCGCCAACGCCGTGCGGCTCCTGAAGCTCGAAGAAAGCATCCAGGAGCTTCTCGAGGAAGGTCGAATCACGGCGGGCCATGCGCGAGCATTGCTTGCCATCCCCGAGCCTAACGAGCGCATTGCACTGGCTCGAAAGATAGCGCGCTCGGGGATGACGGTTCGGCAAGTCGAACGCCTGGCCGCGCGCAGTTCCAAACCGCATTCGGCGCCGGTAGCTTTACAACTTGATCCGAACACAAAGGCCGCAATCGACGAGCTTCAGCGCGAATACGGAACTCGCGTATTTATCGTCGCTGCCCGCGCCAGCCGTCCCGGCCAAATCATCTTTGAATACTACGACAATAGTGATTTGACTCGTCTCTACGACCGGCTGATGCAGGCATAGACTACACATATAGGACAAGACAATGCCCTGGCGTGTCTTCGACCGAAAGCAGCAGGACTGCGGTGAATGGAGCGGCTTTCTTGAAAAGGGCGTGCGCCTGGAAGGGAAGCTCGAATCACCTGGCACCCTTCGCATTGACTCGCACATGAAGGGAACCCTGGCCTCCGAGGGAACGCTGATCTTGGGCGAGCACGCCCGCGTGGATGGTGAGATAACCGGGAATTCAGTGATGATTGCGGGACGATTTGACGGCGTCATTCACGCGAAAGGTCGAGTGGAGATTCAAACGAAAGCCATCGTGACGGGCGAAATTCACACGCCCTGCCTCATTATCGAACCCGGTGCCATTTTCGACGGGCGATGCCTCATGCCCGCCGCCAAAGAGTCTGCGAACGTAATCACGATCCCGATTCGTTCCGCGGCAGCGCACGCCTAAAAAGTTCACGGCTAAATCAGTACCCGCAAGCGCCGCCTTCGCCCAGGCGCTATAATCGTCAGACCGCATTCGAGGGGGAGACTGATCTTGGCGGACCAATCCGTTCGGCTAACGCAGGCGGTGAAGGCCGCCGGTTGTGCGGCCAAAATGAGTCCCGGCTTGCTCGATTCCGTGTTGAGGCGCCTTCCGCGGCCCACCGACCCGAATCTCCTCGTCGGCTTCGAAACGAGCGACGATGCCGGTGTCTATCGCGTCACGGACGAAATCGCCCTCGTGCAGACGGTAGACTTCTTCACTCCCATCGCGGACGACCCGTTCGTCTTCGGTCAGATCGCCGCAGCGAATTCACTCAGTGACGTATACGCGATGGGCGGCCTTCCCATCACCGCGCTTTCGGTTCTCGCTTTCCCGGCCTCGGGTTCGCCGGACGTCCTGGAACAAATTATGCGCGGTGGTCTCGACAAAATGACGGAAGCGGGCTGCACGATCCTCGGCGGCCATTCGATTCGTGATGAGGAAATGAAGTTCGGTTACGCAGTCACCGGCCTGATCGATCCCAAGGCTATTTGGCGCAATGTGGGAGCCTGCCCCGGCGACGTCTTGATCCTGACGAAATCCCTCGGAACCGGAGTGATTTCCACCGCACTAAAGCAAGGGCAGGCCCAGGAATCCTGGGTCGCCGCTGCAATCGCTTCGATGACCCAGCTAAATCGCGATTCGGCCGAGGCATTGCACGCGGTCGAACTCGAGTTCGACCAGGGCCATCCAATCCACGCAGTCACAGACGTCACCGGCTTCGGTCTTTTGGGCCATGCGCGTGAAATGGCCGTTGGCAGCAAAGTGTCAATGCGAATCGATCACGAGCGCTTGCCACTTCTCCCGGGCGCAATTAACGCGGCTCGTGCCGGATTCGTCTCCGGCGGCCTAAAGAACAATCGCGAATTTCTCGAGGGTTGCGTCGAGTTCTCGCCGAATGTCCCGGACGAAACCCGCGCTCTGCTTTACGACCCCCAGACTTCGGGCGGCCTGCTAGTGGCTCTCGCTTCCGAAACTGCCGATGCCGCCACGGCCTTGCTCGAACGTCGCGGAATCCCGGCGCGGGTCATCGGCACTGTGATCGAAAAGCAATCGCCTCTGATAGCCATCGCTTGAGTCTCATCGAATCGTGTACACTTTTCGTCTTCGCGCTCTTTCATGGACCCGATAACCCACGGAATTACAGGTGCGCTCCTCGGCAAAGCATATTTTTCGAAGCGTGACCATCGTGTCGCAATCGCTGCCACGGTCCTCGGCGCCGTTTTTCCCGATGTCGACGTCTTTGTCGAGGCCTTCTCGCGCGATCCGGTCGCCATCATCAAGTATCATCGAAATGTCACGCACTCCTTCGTATGCCTCCCGCTCTTCGCCGCGATGCTGGCGGGACTCACGCGCTTGGTGGCCCGCCGCTTGAACCTGGAATGCCCGAAATTCTGGATGCTCACCCTCATCTACGCTGTCGGCATCGCCAGCCATATCATTCTCGACGCGATGACTTCCTTCGGCACGCGCATCTGGGCTCCCATTTCAGAGCAACGCGTCGCGTGGGACCTGCTCTTCATCATCGACTTCACATTCACGTCGATCGTGCTATTGCCGCAAGTTACGGCCTGGATCTACAGCAACCGCGAGAAGAGCCGTCTCCGTGCGACAGCGATGTGGATTGTGTTCACCCTGGCCGGCTTCGGTGCGTGGCGTATTGCGGCAGCGTTTCAGACCCCGTTTCACTTCTGGGTCGTAGTTGCTGCTTCCGCAATCATGGCGCTCTTGTTCTTCCTGCCCGCGATTCGCGCGTGGGGATTTGGCGTGGGTCGGTCGGCGTGGTGTCAGGCCGGCACTTACACGATGGTGGCGTATCTTTTCGCCTGCGCGGTTGCGCATCATGCGGCAATGCGTCGCGTCATCGACTTCGCCGATGCGAATCATATCGCAATCGTCCGCATCGGCGCCTTGCCGATGCCGCCATCGTTGCTCGAGTGGGGCGACGCTATTCGCACGCCCGACGGCGTCTATCAGGCTCCCCTCGACCTGCGTGATCCGAATCCGCCGGCATTCCGCTTCACTCCGGATTCTCCCGCCGACGCCTTCACGGCGCGCGCGCTTGAACTCCCCGATGTCGAGCTCTATTGGAACTTCGCTCGCTTCCCCTTGATTCGCGCCTCCACCGAAGGCGGCCTTCACATCGTGGATTTCGGTGAAAATCGCTTCGTCAACCGGCAGAGACGCAGCCCGCCGCCCTTCACCTATCGCGTGGTATTCGACGCCTCTGGCAACGTGGTCGAGGAGGGTTGGCTCACCGATGGCATGCTCCAGAAGAACACCAGGAAAACTTCGCCGCAAGCCGCGGGAGCACCGCGATGAAAATTCTGATCTTCAGCGACATCCACGGCGATATTCGCGCCCTCGAAAAGGTGGTCGCGCAACCGGCGGACGTCTACATTTCTAACGGCGATCTCTCGAACTTTGGCGGCGATTTGGAAACCTGCGGCGAAGTCTTGCGGCCACTCGGCAACCGCCTCTGGGCGCTTCCCGGAAACCACGAAACTCACGAGCAAATGCGCGCATTCTGCCAGAAGTTCGGCTTCGTGGACTTTCATCGCCAGGCTCGCACTTTCGAATCCGCGAATGGCGCCACGCACTGGGCCGGCCTCGGCTACAGCAACATCACTCCCTTCAACACGCCCGGCGAGTACTCGGAAGACGAAATCGCGGGAGTGCTGAGCACGTTTGAAGGAAACAACCCGCTCTATCTCGTCGTGCATTTTCCGCCTTTCGGCACGAAGCTCGACGAATTTGCGCCGGGCAAGCATGCAGGCAGCCCGGCATTGCGCCAGTGGATCGAGCGCGTTCAACCGGCGTACGCATTTTGCGGCCACATCCACGAAGCCGCCGAGCGTCGCGACGAAATCGGCGCCACCCAATGCATCAACGTCGGCAAGAGGGGTTACACGATCGAGGTGTAGAGGTTAGAACCAAATGCGGGCGAGCGATACCGCGAGGCCCAAGCACCAATCACTAATCACCACTCACCAATCACAACGCTACTTCTTCGTGGCGGGATAAACCACAAGCTGCCGCCGGTCGCCCGAGCCTTCGCTGATCGTGCGCACGCCCGGCGCGCCGTTCAATTCCAGGTGGACGATGCGGCGATCGCGCGGCGACATCGGATTGAATTGAAACGGTTGGCCCGTCTCGCGCACCCGCTGAGCGGCTACTCGCGCGGACAGCTTCAATTCTTCCAGCCTCGTCGCGCGATAGTCGCCGCAATCGAATCGCACGCGATCGTGCAGCACCGGCTCGAGGCGCAGACAGCGGTGCGCCACATACTCGAGCGCCAGCAGAAGTTCTCCGCTGCGCGCCAGCAGAAGCTCTTCGTCGGCGCCGCGGAATCGCACGACTACATCCGCTTCCTTCTCTCCGGCATCCGCATTCGGCTCGGCCGATATCTCGTATTCCACTTCAAGATCCATCTCGCGCACTGCCAGGTCGAGCAGCTTCCTCAGCTCGTCGGTGGCGCGCTGCCGGTCGAACGGCGCTGCGCTGCGCGCTCGCTCTCTGCCTTGCGGTCTTCTGCTCGTGAAAGCTCGCCCTTCACTCATTCGTTTTTCTTCTTTTTGAATTTGCCCTTCGGCGGCAGCGGCTGCGCCCGGTTCAAATAATACTGCTGACCCACTCCAACGATGTTGCTGGTGAACATGTACAGGTTCAGCCCGCTCGACATCGTGAAGAAAAACGCCGCAAACATCAATGGCATCAGGGCCATCATTTTCTGCTGCGCCGGATCCACCGTCGTCTGCGGCGTCATTTTCGTCATCAAGTACATCGTGATCGCCATCGCGATCGGCAAAATATAGTACGGATCCTTGGCCGAGAGGTCATGGATCCATCCCAGGAACGGCGCATGGCGCAATTCAATGGCTCCGTTCAGCACTCGCCACAAAGCCCACCAGATCGGCATCTGGAAAACCATGGGCAGGCAGCTTCCCATCGGGTTGATGCTTTCCCGCTGGTACACCGCCATCACTTCCTCGTTCATTTTCCGCTTGCGCGGATCGTTCATCGAATACTTCTTGTAGCGATCTTGAATCGAGCGGATTTCCGGCGCCACCTTCTGCATTTTCTGCATCGAGCGCCAGCTCTTCATCTTCAGCGGGAAAAGCGCGAAGTTGATGATCAACGTCAGCGCGATGATCGTCCAGCCCCAGTTGGGAATATACCGGTGCAGCCACTGCAAAATGAAGAGCAACGGCTTTGCGACCACGCCGGTGTAGCCGAAGTTCACCAGGCCCTCCAGCGACGGCTGCACTTTGCTCAGCAGCGCCAGGTCCTTCGGCCCCACGTACAGTCGCAAGCGCAACGCCTCGCCCTGCTGGCTTCCCGCAGCCATTTCCGCCACGGGCTGATCTTCCGGCTTCCCGTCGACAGTCACGCTGTGGTTGTGCGTCCAATCCCACAGCGACATATTGGCCAGCCCATCCGGAATAAACGTCGCTGCAAAAAATTGGTCTTCGATTCCGGCGAACTCCAGCGGCCCGGGTTGCAACGCCGGCTGCGTCTGATTCCCGTTCACGCCGAGCTTCTTGTATTGCAGCAGATTCAGCTTGCCGCTCTGGCTGTAGAAAACCGTGACGAGTTGCGACGCGTGATAGACCTCTTTGTCCCCGAAACCCCCGCGCCACGCCACCCCCGCGGGCAGCGGCTTGCCGTCGAGCGAAACCGAAGTCTCCACCGTGAGCTGATAGTCCTGGTTGAAATCGAGCTTCTTCGTAACGTCGATGTGGCCGTCGCTGAAGTGGAAAATCACGCTGACCGGCGCATCAAACTCGTTCGAGTTCGAAGGCCGGGGAGAGGCATCTCCCGAGGCTTGCGCTACCAAACGCGCAGTCGTGACTTGGTAAAGCTCCGAGTTCGCTTGCGACTCGAGCTGCGAATCCTGCAGCGTCAGCGAAAACGGCCAGCCAAGCAGCGTCGACGAATCGTGGTTCACCAAATCGAGAGGCTTCGGCGGCTTATCATCGTCCAGGTACTTTTTCAGCTTCCAGCTCAGCACGACCCCGCCGCGATTCGACAGCTCCACGCGGTACAGCGGGCTTTCGACGACCACCACTTTTTCCGTCGCCGCGCGCATCACGGGAACGCTGCTCGCCTTCGTGGCAGCAGCCGTCGCCGCCGCACCTGGCGCTGTTCCTCCGGAGGCCCCCGATGTAGACGATGTCGCGTTCGTTCCGCCCGGCGCTACCGCCTGCGTCGTTGGATTGCCTTTTTGGGGTTGTGGAACAGGAGGCGAAAAGAAGTGAAGCCAGATAAAAAGAATCGCGATTGCGACGATGGCAAAAATAACCCCGCGTACAGAATCCGAGAGCTCGTTCACAATTTCCTTCCCGCGGGAGGCTGGAGTTTCAATTTACCCTGAGCTTCGAACGGTTCCGACATAAGCGCTGGCCTCAACGCCACAGGTCCCCCTTGCCGCGCGTACTCTTCCGTCTCCGGCACGGGATCGAATCCGCCCTTCGTGAACGGACGGCAGCGCAGCAGCCGCTGAGCCGCCAGCACGAATCCGCGCCGCGCTCCATGCTTCGCGATCGCTTCATGCGCGTAGTTCGAGCAGGACGGATAAAACTTGCAGGCGCCCCCGAAGAACGGCGAGAGAAAAACGATGTACACGCGCACGAATGCGAGCAGCACCCACGCACCAATGGATTTCGCGCGCCCGTTCAAATCGGGGCTTTTGCTTCGCGATTCTGCGCCTGTTCCGCGCGCGGCAGCAGCTTCAAAAGCTCGTCCTTCAGCGCCAAGAACTCCGCTGTCGCCGCCGAGCTGCGCGGGTGTATGACAATGTCCCATCCCTGGGCTATCTCCCCTCGATGCAATCTCAGAATTTCACGCAGGCGCCGCCGGATTCGGTTGCGCCAGACCGCGTTTCCCAGCGCCTTTTTGATGCTCCATCCGAACCGGCTCACTTCGAGGCCATTGGGGCGAAGAAAAACGGTAAGCTCGCGGCTTGTCCGCCGGCGCCCTTCGCTGTACACCGCATCGTATTCCGTTCGGTGCACCAGCCGGCAGGCGCGCGGCAAACTCAGCCGCGCCGCGTCAGACGCGCGTGAGGCTATGACGCCCTTTCTTGCGGCGTTGCGCAAGGACCTTCCGTCCACCCTGGCTCTTCATGCGTTTGCGAAAGCCGTGTTTCTTGTGACGGCGCCGCACATGAGGTTGATACGTCCGCTTCGGCAAAGATGTTTCTCCTCTGTCTTGGGTTCATTTGCGCCCGGAATTCTCGCGAGGCGGATCGGCCGCGCTGCATCAGAAACGCATCACGTACTGAAGCCAAACGATTAGTGTAGACGACCCCCGCACTAGGGTCAAGAAACCCCCGCACCCGTCGCGCCGCAGCCCAATTCGCACCGCGTTCCGTCGATCTAATGGTTTTTAGGGGGTCGGAGCTTCAGCTCCGACATAAAATCCGCCAAAAACGAGATGGGCTTCAGCCCCTGAGGCCACCGCGCCCCGCAGATCTACTTCGACTACCACCCCGAGCTGCCACTGGGTTTTGTGTCAGCCCGGGACTCGGGTTCAGGTTTGTCGTGCGCCTTTTGCTTCATCTGTGTTTATCTGTCCCGAGGCTTCGGGATCTGTGGTTCCAAGGTTTCACGGCCCTTGTCGCCTTTTCTCTTTTCCATTTTCCGTTCCCTCCCGTGCTACCATCCGCCGCCGCGGAACCACCCCATGCCGACGGCCAAAGCCGCGCCCGCTCGCGAAAAGATGTCCGTCGCGCTCCGCGTCGTGCTCCTCCTTCTGGGGCTTTCCATCTTCCTCAACTACATCGACCGCGGCAATCTCTCCATCGCTGCGCCGCTGCTGAAAAACGAACTCGGCCTCTCCCCCTGGCAGCTCGGTATTCTGCTCTCCTCGTTTTTCTGGACGTACACAGCGTTTCAAATTCCCTCCGGCTGGCTCGTCGACCGCTTCGACGTGGGCCTGGTTCTCGCGTCTGGATTCTTGATTTGGTCTGCCGCCACCGCCGTCACAGGACTCATGCACGCGTTCGCGTCGCTGCTCGTTTTGCGATTGGTGCTCGGCGTCGGCGAGGCCGTCGCCTATCCTTCCTACTCGAAAATTCTGGCGCGCGATTTCGCCGTGCATCACCGTGGCGTCGGCAACGGAGTCATCGCCGCAGGCCAGACTTCCGGCCCCGCCTTCGGGACGTTCTTCGGCGGCATGCTGATGGCGCGATTCGGATGGCGCCCTGTTTTCATCGCGCTGGGCCTGCTCAGCCTGCTGTGGCTGGTTCCTTGGCTGCGATGGCGTCCCCGCTCCCCCGTCGCAGCCGCCGGGCACGATTCGCGCGCGCCGGTTCGCAGCATCGCCGAAATTATCAAACAGCGTTCCTGGTGGGGCGCTTGCGTCGGCCATTTTGCCGGGAATTACTTGATCTATTTCCTGCTCACGTGGCTGCCCCTCTACCTGGTTACCGAACGGCATTTCTCGATGAACAAGATGGCTCGCATAGGCGGCGTGGCTTTTCTCCTCTGCGCGCTTTCGTCGCTCATTTCGGGCCCGCTCGTTGACCGCTGGATCGCTTCCGGCGCATCTCCCACGCGCGTCCACAAGACCATGCTCGTCGTCGGCCTCACCGGCGCCGGCCTGCTCCTCGTTCTCTGCGTCCTCGCCACTCCCACTCTTTCCATCGTCCTTCTGCTGGCCGGGAGCGGCTTCTACGGCCTCTCGAATCCCCATATCTTCGCCTGCGCGCAAGCGCTCGCTGGACCGCGCGCCGCCGGCAAATGGATGGGCCTCCAGAATTTCGTCGGCAATTTCGCGGGCATCGTGGCGCCCGCGCTCACCGGCTTCCTCGTCGGCCGCACCCACCACTTCTTCTGGCCCTTCGCCGTCACCGGCACCATCGCCTTCATCGGCTCCCTTTCCTGGGTCTACGTAGTCGGCCCCATCGAACCAGTCACCTGGCCCGCCGCGCCAAATAGCATTGCCCACGGGCCGGATAGCGTTGCTCCGTAGGGGCACGGCATGCCGTGCCCGTTTCGCGCGTCCGCCGCTCTCATGGCGGAACCCGCCGTGGCCGTCCCCGGACTTAGTAGCTTGCGGAAAAAGTCGGTCTTTAGGGGGTCGGAGCTTCAGCTCCGACATTAAGGCTCGCTTTCTCACGAGGGGTTTTAACCCCTGAGGCAATGCTTTTGACTTTTTCCGCGCCTCTTGAGATGGCGCTTTAGCGTATGAAGCCCCGTGTTAAGGTAGGCCGACGAGAGGTATCACTCCTTGAGGAAGAAACCACACGCAAATACGAAAGCCGAGAAAACCGAAAGCCGTTTTGAAAAGTTTCGCGGCATCGGCAACCCGGGCATTCCCGTCGGCAGAAAAGGCATCGTTAGCTGGGTTCGCAAACTACGCGGTCGATAACCCTACGCCGTTTGACGAGCCTCGACCTGTTACGATACGCATCCGGGAGGCACCCCTCAAATGCGCACAACAAAAATCATCTGCGTGGCTTTCTTCGTTCTCTCCTTCGCGGCCGCAAAAACCACGCCCGCGCCGCTACGTGCGCAAGCCGCTCCGACGCCGAATTACACGATCGACGCCATCCGCTACGGCACCGTCGCGCATTTCCCGTTGGGAGCCCTCGTCATGGGCGCGCCGAAGGACCAGTTCACCGACATCGCCATGATCTTCTGGGTGATTCGCGGCGGCGGACGCACGATCCTTTTCGACAGCGGCTGCCACCGCCAGCACTGGCTCGACGACTTTCACATGACGGATTTTCTCGCGCCCGATAAAGCTCTCGAGCAGGCCGGCATCGCGCCGTCGTCCGTCACCGACATCATCGTCAGTCACGCGCACTGGGACCACATGGGCGGCATCGACCTCTTTCCCAACGCCGCGATCTGGATTCAGAAGGGAGAGTACGAATATTACACAGGCGCGGCCTGGCAGCCCGGCGGACAGAGCGGCGGCATCGATCGCGAAGACGTTCTCGAACTTCTCCGGCGCAATACGCGCGGCAAACTCCATCTGGTCGATGGCGATAATGTGGAGATTATTCCAGGCATCCACGCCTTCACCGGCGCGCGTCACACGTTTGCCTCGCAATACATTCTCGTTGGTGGCGAGCCGCCCTACGTTCTCGCGTCCGACAACGTCTACCTCTATGAAAATCTCCGCTCGCACCGCGCCAGCGCCACCTTCGATCCCTCCGACCAGCCCGCCAACCTCGCCGCCCAGCGGCGTATGGCCGCGCTCGCTTGCCCCGCGTCAGCGGAAGCCTCGAAGGACGTGCCCTGCGATCGCATCGTCCCCGGCCACGACCCGGCGATATTCACGCGCTTCCCGTCGGAAGGCCGCGTCGCCCACATCCGCTGAGAATCTGATCGAGGGCTGTCACTGCTTGTTGAGCCGCAACGACGCCATCGTCAAAGAACGTACCGTCGAGATGACACAACCACGACGACGCACAACCACTCTCGCCAGACCGAACCCTCTTCCCGTTTTAGCGTAGCCGTCATCGGTATATGTGAAAAGTCACTTCGATGATTTGCCTCACGGCTATGGGCCTACCGTCAGGGTCCTTCGCAGGTTCAAATTTCCACTGCTCGATAGCTTGAATCGCGTTATCTGTTAGTCCGTAGGCGAGAGGTTTTATTGCCTTGATGTTGGTCGCTCGACCATCTGCGGTCACCACTGCGATTACCATGACGGTCCCTTGGAGTTTGGCGTCGAGGGCTGCGTGTGAATACTGGGGTTGTGGGCAATATAGGCACCCGGGAAACGAATAGCCGCCTTTCCCTGCCACTGGGAAACTCTTGTCAACGTCGGCATTCGATTCTGGGCCCGCGATGTAAGTCTGCATCAGCTTGGCGCTCTCGTCAGAGACGGCCTTCGTGGCACTCCTGCTATCGATGACTGTGGCGCCTTTGCGGCCGATTTGCAGGGCGCGAACTAAAATCCTCACCTGGTCTCCATCGCGCTCGATCATTCCGAGCACCGCCGCGTCGACTTTAAACAACGTTGCGAATGTGAGAACGGATTCTGAATTAAGCGAGTCCTCGGGTCCGTAGTCCATTTCCTTCATGCGATGCGCCACGTCGTTGCGATCTTCCACGTGGAGGTGCCCGTCCGATTGCGAAAGCGCGCGAGAGAAATCATCGGCCAGCTTCGTCCCAAGGGCCGTGATCGACTGGCCGGGCCCAACGAAATCGAAAACCGCCACTTTCTTCTGCCCTGCAGAGTGGAGGCTTTGCGCCATTTTCGCTGCGAGGTCCTTTATTTCGGGTTGCTGAGCGCGGGCGTTCGGTGCGGAAAAGAACCCGAGCGCGGCGATGAGCGAAAGATAGCGGGGAATTCTTCGCGCCCTTTGACGGATTGAAACTGACCAGAGGTCCATGAGACCCACCAACGGATTAGCAGCGTGAGCGTCTTCCGCGCAGCTTGTATAGCAACACAAGACGGCAACTTTCAACTCCCAATTGACCTTCAAGCGGCGCCGCGCGCTCTCCCCGGATGCGGATATAATGCGCGAAGCATCCATCCGGAGGCGA
The DNA here is from genome assembly GCA_963737205.1 of uncultured Acidobacteriota bacterium. Classification (GTDB taxonomy): domain Bacteria; phylum Acidobacteriota; class Terriglobia; order Acidiferrales; family UBA7541; genus Palsa-295. Next base: position 2,440,777 of record CAVTRV010000002.1, read on the forward strand.
AATTTGACGCGCGCACTCGCGATTGCGGTTCTAGTCGGCATCGCCCTCACCAGCAGCAACGCTTGTTTCGCGCAGGTCATGCCGAAGCAGCCACCCGCTCCGCTCTCGAAGCTGGTGCCGCCCTCGGGCTCGGGAGTCTGCGCCGTCGGGAAGTCGTGCGCAGAGGTGGCGCCCATAATCATCGAAAGCGCGCTGGGAGCCTCGCCGCTCGAAGAGAATCTTCGCTACCTCACGGATTCGATCGGCGGACGCGTCACGGGTTCCGCGGCGGCCGACCGCGCCGTGGGTTGGGCCGTCGAGGCGTTTCGGCACACCGGCGTCGACGAAGTGCTCACCGAAAAATTCGCGGTTCCAGTTGGCTGGGCCGAAGGACCGACGCGCGTCGAAGTTTTGTCGCCCGAGCCTTTTCGCGTAAGGCTCGTTTCTACCGGCTGGTCGCCGCCCACTCCCGAAGGCGGCATTACAGCCGATGTCGTTGACGTGGGCGCCGGTGATGAGGGTGGATTCGCGAAAGCGGGCGCCGCAGCCAAGAACGCGATTGTTCTCGTGCACTCTAACTTGCTCGTCACCTGGGACGACCTCGAGAACGAATATAAGTTTCAGCCTGGGATTATCGCTCGCGCTGCGAGCGCCGGCGCCGCCGCGATTTTCTGGATGTCGACGCGGCCCAACCTGCTTCTGTACCGGCACACCAACACCATCGACGGCCGACTCGAAATCTTGCCGCAAGCCGTTGTCGCGCGCGAGGACGCGGAGCGGATGGCCCGGTTTCTTGCGTCAGGGCAAAAGGTAAGCGTCCACTTCGATATGCCGAACCGCGTGAGTGGACCCGTAGATTCTGAGAATGTCGTGGCAGAAATTCGGGGGCGCGAGAAGCCGGACGAGTTTGTCCTCGTTGGGGCGCACCTCGATTCGTGGGAACTGGGGACGGGCGCGCTCGACAACGGCTGCAACGCGGCGATGCTGATTGACGCGGCGCGCGCCATTCGAGCTTCGGGAAGCCTGCCGCGCCGGTCCATCCGCTTCGTGCTGTTCACGGGCGAAGAGCAGGGGATGCTGGGCTCGTGGGCCTACGCCCGCGCACACCGGTCGGAGCTTGATCGCATGATCGCGGCGGTGATTTTCGACAACGGTATCGGTCGGCTGACCGGCTATTCGCTGGAAGGCCGCAAGGATCTGCTCGCGGCGGTGGGCGACGCGCTGGGTCCAGTTGAGTCGCTGGGTGTGAAGGAGTTCACGCTCGATGCGGACGCGGACACCGACAACTTCGATTTTCTGCTCGAGGGCGTTCCCACACTCGTCGCGGAACAGGAGCCTGCCAATTACATGCTCAACTACCACGCGGCCTCCGACACGTTCGACAAGGTGGATATTGCGGAGCTGAAAAAGCACGTGGGTATCGCCGGGGTGACGGCGTATGCGCTGGCTGACCGCGAAGAACGCATCGGGCCGCGCCAAACACGTAAGGAAGTCGAGGACCTGATGAAGCAGACGGGCCTCGATGAAGAACTGAAACTCGAAGGGCTCTGGAAAATGTGGGAAAGCGGCGAGCGCGGACGCGCGGAATGAGCTCGGGGGACGACGCCGAAGGGCTCTTTTGGCAAGCTTCGCCGATTTTGGGGCGATGCGTGCGTCGCGTATAATATCCGGATAGATGTTCACCATGGTACCTGCAAGCGACGGGCGAATCCCCGAAAACGTGACTTCCGAGACGAAAGCGCGCCGGATCCTGGCGATCGATTACGGCCGCAAACGAATCGGGCTCGCGCTTTCCGACGAACTCGGTATCACCGCGCGCCCGCTGGCCACTATGCACCGCGTGAACCGGCGCGAGGACCTTCGGCGGCTGCGGGAGATTTGCCGGAATCACTCCGTCGCGCTTATTATCGTCGGCCATCCACTGCACATGAGCGGCGAGGCGGGCGAGATGGCGGCGGAGGCGGCCGGGTTCGCCAAGAAACTGGAGAAGGAGCTTGCGGTGAAGGTGGAACTCGTGGATGAGCGATTGACCTCCTGGGAGGCCAAGCAGACAATGGCGCAGACCCAATCTGCGTCGCGGCGAAAGCGCGGTTCCCTCGATGACGTCGCCGCTGCGGTTCTGCTGCGCGATTATCTTGGACAAGGGCTTGGACAAGAGCTCGACCGAAAGCGCCCTGATGCGCACGCCAAGTTTACGGAGAACGATTAACCCATGCTGCGCCGGTTAGGCCTGCTTGCCCTGCTTGCGATTGCGGCGCTCGGCGCTGGAGCGGGCTGGCTCGATTCGCAAATTGACAAGCCCTTTCGAGGCCGTCGCCCCGAGACCGTTTTTGTGGATATTCCCCACGGAACCTCCCGGTGGGGGATTGCCGGCATCCTCGCTCACGACGGGGTCATCCGCAACCGGCTGGCATTTCTAATGTTCAGCGTATGGCACTTTCGAGCCCCGATGCAGGCAGGCGAGTATCTTGTGGACCGCCCGCTGAATTCGCGCGAGATGTTCTGGAAACTCGCGAAGGGCCAGATTTTCGTCCACACGGTGATCATTCCGGAAGGCTGGACGATGTACGACATCGCGGGGGAGCTCGAACGGCAGAGCATCTGTCAGCGCGACGATTTTCTGGCTGCCGCGCGCGATACCTCGCTGATTTCCGACCTTGCACCGCAGGCGCGGAGCCTGGAAGGCTTTCTTTTTCCGTCGACCTACGAATTCACGCGGCATACCACATGCGAGCAAGTAGCGAAGAGGATGGTGCAGAACTTTCATGCCGTTTGGGAATCCCTAGGAGCGGCGAACTCGCAGCAGTTTCCCCAGGGATTGACTCCCCAACAGGTTGTGAGCCTCGCTTCGCTGGTGGAGCGGGAGACGCCGAATCCAAACGAGCGGCCGCTGGTTGCCGGCGTCTTTTACAACCGCTTGCGCCTGGGCGATCCTCTGCAATGTGATCCCACGGTGCAGTACGCGCTGGCGTTGAACGGACGTTTTGAGCGAAATATCCGGCCTGCCGATCTGCACGTCGATTCGCCGTATAACACCTACGAACATCGCGGATTACCTCCGGGACCCATCGCCAATCCGGGCGAAGCGTCTTTGAGGGCCGCGCTATTCCCTGCGACGACCGACTACATGTATTTTGTCGCAAACGCGGAGGGTGGGCATTCGTTCAGCCGCACCTTGGCCGAACACAATCGCAACGTTGCCCACCTGCGACACATGCTGGAGGGCAACAACGCTTCCGATCCTCACGGCAGGAAACCCACGGAGTGAAAGCTGTGAGTTCGCATCGGCCCAAAGAGCGCGCACGCGGCGAGTCTTCCACCAAGAAGGCTCTGATTCTGGAACTCGCGCGCGGGCTCGGCAAGCCGCGCTTTACTCCGGCGGAAATCGAACAGATTCGACGCCAATTGATCGCCAAACTGGGCGCGGGAGGGAAAACCTCGGCTGACTATATCGCCACGGTCCTGCAAGAGGCTGCGATGCGCGTGGTGTTGTCGACACGCTCGGATACGGAAGGACGCTACGAGGAAGAGTTCAGCGACCTGCTGCATTTTTCGAATCTGGACGAGGCGGAGATGTGCCTGGTGCGGCTGGACGAGCTTCTGCGAAAATTCGTTGTAGAGGGCGAACGTGCCGCGGCCGAACGCGTGCGGGAAGTGGCGCGACTCGGGCGTCGTCGCGCGGAAATGATCGCCCACAATCACAAAGTAGCCGAGGCGAAACGCGCGGAGAAGACCGAAATCGCTCAGTGGTTTGCGCTCTGGCTGGAGACTCCGGACGCGTTTTTCGACTGGTTGGAAGTGCGAAAGAAATCCCCCGGTTTCCAGCAGATGTTTTCCGCCGCCGAAAATGAGGAGCTGTAGATGTACGTTTTGGACGTAGAGCCCCTCGATCTTGGGCCGGACGTTCGCGCCATCGGGCTTGAACTCGTCGAGGCCGACGAGAATCGTGAGCCGGTTCGCGGCAGTGAAGCGGCGGCGATCTGGAGCCGCGTATTGCGAGCCACTGCGGGCAACGAGCCGTGGGTGTTCGATTTCTTCAGTCATATTGATCGCGTCCGGGAGTTTTGCGATAGCCATCAAATCGCCTATCGCGAAGCCAACCAGCGGTTGATCGTGATTCCCGCGCCGGAGGCCGCCTCTCTCGACATTCTTCTTGACCGCTTTCAGCGGGAGACGTTCGGAGCGCGTGCCGGATCGGAAGTGGTCGGATCGCCAGGGAACGGATCGCCGGGGACCGGTGGTGACCCGGCGTTGGAAGGCGAACTGGCACGGCGCGGCGTAGATGCTTATCACAAGGCGTTCCCGAAGTACTTCTTTTGCGCAGTCTGCGCGTTTGAGGACGGCTCACTGGTCCTATTGAGCGAAAAACTCTGGGCCAGCGAAGTGATTCGTCGCGTGCGGCCCGCCCTCGAAGGTCAGGGCGTCGAAGTACAGTTGCCCTCCTGAATACCTCTTCCGAAGGACCGTTGCACAGTCAGCGACCTTGGTACGTCTGTACCATTCCCCTATCCAAAGGTTCTAGTACACTTAGAACTAGAGAGCCCGTAGATGTCTCCGCTTCCACGCGAGCTGATAGTCTCTGAGTCAACGGCCCCGAACGCCCGAGCCTTTGTCCGCAGCCTCAACGTCCTTCTTAAGTACGTACGGCTCTATGGTTTAGAGCATGCCCGCTCCGCTGCGCAGTTCGATTCCACATGGGACGAGCTTCAGCAGTGCGTCCGGGCGTCCCGCGAAACCGGGCTGCTCCTCGGAGCCTCGGGCTCCCAGCTCCTTTTGGATGGCGAGCCCCTCGACTCCAGCTTCGCGGAGCGAAGCTTTGCGGACCTTCTCAACAATGCCGGTGTCGCCAGCATCTGCTTCACTAAGTCCGTGGAGCGCGAGGAGTTCGCCAATCTGTTGCGTGCGTTCATTGAAACCGGGCCGAAGGCAGCTCCGCTCGCGGACCGCCTCGAGAAGCATTTTGGAGCGAACAATCAATCGGGGATTCGAGTTAACGAGATTCGGTTTGTGGCAGAGGACGCGGGGTTCTCCGATGCGCGACTTGCCGCCCAGTTGACCGTGAAGACGCTCGGTGCCGAAGCCGATCGCATTCAGGACTGGTTCCGCAGCCCGGAGAAGATGATCCAGCTTATCGCAGCCGCAGAGGGATCGCACGGCGGTCCCGGCGACGGCGCGGGAGCAGGCCCGGGGGCAGGTCAGGGACTTGGTCCGGGAATGGGACCTGGTAGCGGTGGCCCCGGCGGCGTGGGAACCGGTGGTGGCGGTTTCGGCAGCTCAGGCACAGGCGGGGCTGGGGGAGCTTTGGGCGGGGTCGGCACGGGCCCTGGAGGTGGGTTGGCAGGAGGATTCCCCGGTGGCCCAGGCGGTGGGTCGGCAGGAGGGTTCCCGGGTGGCCCCGGCGGCGGTTATCCAAGCGGTTCAGGCGGCTCGGGTGGCGGAGATGGCGAGCTCGAGCTCCCGGTCCTCAAAGAGGCGGAACTTCAAAGCCTGCTTCGACTGCTCGCCCAGTTTGGCGAAGCCTCGCAATCGAACAATCCCAATCAACTCGATCAGCAGACCTGGCAGCAAAAGCTGGCATCGCTGCCGCAGAACGCTCAGGTGACGCTGCGGCAGGCGTTGGCGGGCGTCGCGGCCAAGACGCCGTCGGCGAAAGTCGACGAGACGATGCTGCTGCGTTTGGCCGAGGATCTCGCGATTCGCTTTGCGCTCGATCGGTTCAAGCGCGGCGAGGTGCGGGTGAACGCCGTGCGGCAATTGCTCGATCGGATGGGCCACGAGCTCGACACGCTGCGTAAGCTGCTCAAGTCGCGCGAAGAAAAAATGGCGACGGCCGGGATGAACGTCGAGTCGCACGCGGATGTCCTCGACAGGCAATTCTGGGCCGCTGTGCCGGAATCAGGTAAGCGTTCCGTGCTGACGTCGACGGAAGCATGGTGCATCCCGCCGCGAAACGTGCAGCAGTACGTGGAAGAATTGCTGGGCCGCGGCGAATCCGAAGCCGCGGGCGACGTCCTGCTCCATTACGCTTCGTGCGTTCGAAACAAAGACGCCGAAGCGCGCAAGAAGGCTGCGATCGGGCTAGGGCAGCTCGCCGAACTTTACAGTAAAGCTGCCAGCCAGCGCCTGCAGGACGCGCTCACGCAGATTGGCCAGCAAATGGCGCTGGAGAAAGAGCCTGAACTGCAAACGCTATTGAGCGCAGCGTTCGTGCGCCTGAGCCAGGAATCGGCATCGCGACGATACTACCGCGCCATGCAACAGGCACTCGACTCGCTCGCGGACCTGGAAGAATCGAAGCCGAGTTGGGTGCAGAGTCTTCGTCCGCGCATTGGCGTCGAGAACAGGCTCCCTGAATTCATCGAAGAAGCGCTCGCCGCGGATGCTTTGCCCGAAGGCTTCATGGGCGTGCTCATGCGCGTTCCGCAGCTCGCCGCCGAGCATCTCGCCGTTCGCCTGGCACGCTCTGGCCGGCGCACGGAACGTGAATCGATCGTTGAAATGGCGACGGCTGTAGGGACGCCGTGCAGCCGGCATTTGAAGGAGACACTCAAGACCGAAGTGCCTGCGAAGGCCGCAACGGTGGTGGGCTTGCTCAGCCGTCTCGATCCGGTAGCGGTTAACGACGATTTGCCGGCGCGCCTGCGCGATGGCGGTCGCGGGTTTCACGACGCTGTGGTGCGTCAGCTATCGATTGCGGGCGCCCCTGAGCGAGGGCAAATTCTCGCCAATTCGATTGAGGCGTTCGACACCATGGTGCTGCCGCTGGCGCTGGACGAAATCGGAATGTGCGGTGACCCGGACACTGCTCCTAAGTTGCTGCGACTCGCCGAAGGCGAGCTTCTACCTGAGGGTCCGGACTATATTCGCGTGAAGGCGATTGAAGCCTTGGGCCGCATGCGCGCCCCCGTGGCCGTGGGCCATCTACGGAAGTTCGTCGAGACGAGGAAGACGTTCGGCTGGGCTTACCCCGAGGAAATTCGGACGGCAGCCGCCCAGGCTCTTGCCAAACTCGATCCTGAGTGGCTGAAATCATTCCTTCCGCAGTCGGGACTAGACCCGAAAATTCTGGCGCTCGCGCCTCTGGACCCGATACCGGACCGTGATGTCGTGCGCCATCGCCGATACCGCCGAGTTCGCTTGCCCCGCACGGTTCCCGCGGTGATTACGTCCGCCCGAGGGAAGTATTCGTCCGGGATCAGCGTATTGAGCCTGGAAGGCGGGCTCCTGAGCGGCGACATTCAGCTCGCCGTTGGCACCGAGGCGACTCTGAAGATACCCGCGGGACTTCGATCCATCAGCATGCAGGCCGTCGTTCGATTCGTGCGCTCGCAGCAAGCAGGCTTCGAGATGGTCGGCATGGGACTTGAAGACCGCTCCAAGCTGCGCAGGTTGCTGGTGTCGCTTGGCGGCACGGATGCACCGACGATCTCCGGCGAAGCGCACCCACTCGATTCCACCCCTTCAAAGTGAGTCAGTTCCAAGCCAGATCACTGCGACTCTTTCGGTAACGAGTAGCAACCGGAACATATGCCCCTTCGTTGACCCCGCTGGGCTACACTGCTAGATTGCTAGGTTCTTGTTTATGACTCGACACACTCTGAGGATACCCGGGCCCTTTTGGATGGCGTTCCTGGCGGTAGTGGCAGTTTTCTCTGCCGGTTGCGCCGCGAATGAGAAGACGGCGACGAGGCCTGCCGGGACCCCCGTACCCGTCCAAACGGCCACGAAGCAGCAGCTAATTGCGGCCTATAATCAACAAGCGAAAGCAATTCACTCGATGAATGCCTCGGTTTCGATGAAGTTGACCGCGGGAACCGCCTATTCCGGCGTGTTCAAGCAGTATCACGAAGTGAATGGCTTTCTTCTTGCTCAGGAGCCTGCGAGCATTCGCGTGATCGGGCAGGCTCCGATTGTCGGGACGAACATCTTCGACATGGTGAGCGACGGCCAGACGTTCCACATTTTCATTCCGTCGAAGAACAAATTTCTGGTGGGCCCCGCAAACCTGCAGCGCGAATCGGCGAAGCCAATCGAGAACTTGAGGCCGCAGCACTTGACCGAAGCGATCTTCTGGACCCCGATTCCGGACGACGCGCCGGTGCTTTTTGAAGCCGATGAGGAACCCGGGGCGCGATACTATGTCCTTACGCTTCTTCGGGGCGCGAGCGATGGCGCGGCAAGCGGGAGTTCAACCGACTGGAAGATTGTGCGAAAAATCTGGTTTGATCGTGCGGACCTGAGCGTCGCGCGGTTGCAGGTTTACGATCCGGCCGGCGACGTCACTGCGGACGTCCGATACTCGCAATGGGACGACTTCGACGGCACACGTTTCGCGCGCGCGATCGCTTTGACGCGGCCGGGTGAAGACTACGGGTTGGGCATCACCATCAAGAAGCTGACGGCGAACCAGCCGATTGCCGCCGATCGGTTCGTGCTGCAGCAGCCAGCGGGAACAGAGTTGGTTGACGTCGGTGCAGAACCCAAGGAGTCCCAGCCTTGATCTGGTACATGATTACGCAAAACGTGCTGCACCGCCCGGTGCGCACCCTGATCACGGTCATCGGCGTAGCCGTCGAGGTCGCGCTGGTGATTCTGGTGGTGGGTCTGACGACGGGGCTCCTGACCGAATCCGCCAAGCGCACAGAGGGAGTGGGGGCCGATATGATGATTCAACCGCCTTCCGCTTCCATTTGGGCCGCTTTCAGCGGGGCTCCCATGCCCATCAGCATCGCCGGCAGATTGCGGACTCTTGATTACGTTCAGGCCGTCGCGCCGGTACTCGTTCAGTTCAACTCGGTGAACGGGCTCGATCTCGTGTACGGAATCGATCCGGACAGTTTTCGCGCGGTTTCGGGCGGGTTCGTTTTCCATTCGGGTCATGACCTGCGAGGTCCGGACGACATTCTGGTGGACGACGTTTATGCGCGGGCGAAAAAAATCAAGGTTGGCGACCCACTGCACATCCTGGGACATGATTACAAGGTTGCAGGCATCGTGGAACACGGGAAAGGCGCGCGCCTTTTCGTGGAGATCTCCGGCCTTCAGGAAATGTCCGGCGCAATCGACAAAGCTTCGATTTTCTATGTGAAGTGCGACCGCTCCGACCACACGCCGGCAGTGACGGATGAAATTCACGGCTTGCTGCCCGGCTACGAGATTCGCCCGCTGAAGGATTTCATTAATATGATGACGTCGTCGAACCTGCCCGGATTAAGCGCGTTCATCAACGTGATGATCAGCATTGCCGTGGCAATAGGGTTCCTTGTGATTTTTCTCTCGATGTACACGACGATCATCGAACGCACGCGAGAGATTGGAGTGCTCAAATCGCTGGGGGCATCGAAGGGCTACATCGTCAAGATCATCTTGAGCGAGACCACTTTACTTTGCCTTGCGGGCACCGTTTTTGGAATCGGACTCAGCTATCTGATGAAAACGGTCTTCACCTCACTTTTCCCGGCGATGACCATTTCGATTTTGTGGAAATGGATTGTTATCTCTGGACTGATTGCGATTGTCGGGGGATTGCTCGGCGCGGCTTACCCCGCGTGGGTGGCCAGCCGTAAGGACCCTGTCGAGGCCCTCGCCTATGAATAGGCTCGGCGCAGCGCCGGTGAGAACTCACACCTGTGGCCAGGCTTCCTGATGCGCAGTTGCGGTTTTTTCCTTGGTTCGCGGCGTTTGCTAGGAAGAAATGGCAAACGCTACTAGAATTCTTCTATCGTCGGAGGTACGCTCACCCGCACGGGAGCCGGCTTTGGAGCCGATACTCAAGACCGAAAATCTCTGGAAGATCTACCGCATCGGCAAGATGGATGTGCCGGCGCTGCGTGGAATCGATGTAGAAGTGTTTCCTGGCGAGTTCCTTTCCATCATGGGACCTTCCGGCTGCGGAAAATCCACGCTCCTGCACGTGATTGGCGGACTGGCGCAAGCGACGCGAGGTCGCGTGCTGCTCGATGGCAACGATTTGACCACCATGAGCGATTCGGCGAGAACCTTGCTCCGCCGGCACAAAGTTGGATTTGTGTTTCAGCGGTTCAATCTGCTGCCCACGTTGGACGCGTACCACAATATCACGCTCGCGCAGCATATCCACGGAAACGGATTCGATCCGCACCGTTTCGATGTTGTGGCAAATCTGCTGGGCCTTTCGCAACGGCTGCATCACAGGCCGTCGGAGCTCTCCGGTGGCGAACAGCAACGCGTGGCGCTGGCCCGGGCCATCATCAGCGAGCCCAAAATTGTTCTTGCCGACGAACCCACCGGGAATTTGGACACGAAGAGCTCCGAAAGCGTCCTTTCGCTGCTGCGTCAGCTGAATAGGGATCTGGGACAGACGGTGGTGATGATTACGCACAATCCGGAAGCGGCCACTTACGGAAATCGGGTGCTGCACATGCGCGACGGCATGGTCGTAAACGGCACGTCAGTCCACTGAAATGCGAAAGCTGTGGCAAGGGTGCCTTAGCACAGTTTTCTGGTCATACGAGCGCGGAAGCTGGCCTTACGACGCGATGGTCGTGGCGATTCTTGCTTTCGTCCTGCTGACGCCGCGGAGCTGGTTTCACGATCAGCCACAATCGAGCGCCTCCGACAATCCAGGCGTGCAACTCCTCGAGCAAGACGCGAGCGGCCAAACGCGCACTTACCGGCTCGACGCAAAATTGCTCGCTCCTCAAAAACGCGCGGCGAAAACGACTCCGGAACTCGAGCGCGAGACCCACGACATCCTCAGTGGAAACGTAGATGATCTGAAGAGCCGCACCTTCCAGGTGGTGCGGATCAGCCCCATACTTGCCGACGACGGCTCGGTCCAGTCCTACGACGTCGCAGTTCATCTCTAGCGAGTCGACGGATCTGGGTCCTGGTGGCACGACCCAAGATCGCCGTAACCAGTCGCCGTCCGGTGCATCCCAAATAGTGTGGTAATATCGCGCGCTTGTTCGGGCCGCGCTCGTCTCGGCTACGGTCGCTTTTGGCATTTATGGTGGCGTTTCACACGGGGAAATCTTGATGCGAAGTATTGAGGCCAAACTCTCTCGCCTCTGTGGCTCCATAACGTTGGCGTGCGTGTTCGTATGGGCTGCTGCAGCGGGGCAGAACCACGCTTGGACCGCTGGCTCCGTGCTGCGTCAAATGGACGCGGTCGCGAAGGACTTCCGTAGTCTGTCGGCCGACGTCGAGCGCACGAAGGTGACGGTGGTGGTGAACGATCGTTCGACCTCGACCGGAACGATCCAGGTCCGCGGCGACAAGATGCTGTTGCAGATGAATGCTCCTGACGCCCGGACGATTTTGCGCAACGGCGATAGTCTGTACCTGTATAACCCGGGGCTGAAGCGCGTGGAGGAATACAACCTCGGCAAGAATCGCGCGATGGTGGACGAGTTTCTGCTGCTTGGATTCGGCACGCAGGGGAAGAGCCTTGAAAAGTCGTACGACGTCACACTTGTGGGCGAGCCGGCGATCGACGACAAGAAAACCGTCGAGATCGAGTTGATTCCCAAATCGGATGCCGTCCGCAAACAGATCTCGAAGGTCGACCTCTGGCTCGATCTTTCATCGTGGCTGCCGGTGCAGCAGCAGTTCTACGAGACTGGTTCGGGCGACTATTCGATCGCGAAGTATTCGCACGTGGTGAAGAATCCAGACATACCCGAATCGGAGTTCAAGCCGCACTGGCCCAAGGGAACGGAGAAGGTCAAGCCTCAGGGATAGCAGTTCTCGCGTTTTTTGTCGCTTTTCCCGATTGCAGCTTCGCGCGCGCAGCATTCAGCGCGGAAACCATAATCCGCAGGTCGTCGGCGTTTGTGCGGTAACTTGTGATACAGGCACGCAGAACGGGAATGTTGCCTCGAACCCGAGTCGTCGAAATCCACGCATCTCCGGAAGCGACCACTTCATGCGCGATCGCTTCGAGGTAGTCGGCCGAACGGCCGTCGGGCGCCCCGCGGTCCTGAAAGCAGCAAATCGGCAGCTCCGTCGAGTTCACCACATCCCAATCGGCGGCTTCCAGTTCGCGTCGGAGTTGCTGACCCACTTGGGTCATTTGCCGCAGGGTTGCGGCATATCCCTCCCAGCCGGCTACGGCCAGAGACATGAAAATCTTCAAGCCGATAAAGCGTCGCGACCATTGAAGTGAGTGCTCGTAGGCATCGAAACCGGTCCCGTCCGCTTTAGGCGGCACATAGGCCGCCGAAATATGAAACGTGCGGCCGAGAATCTCCGGATGGCGCGTGAGCAGGATTCCCGCACCCATGGGAACGGAGAGCCATTTGTGGGCGTCGAGCGTGATGGAATCGGCGCGTTCGATCCCCGCGAGCAGCGGACGCAGTTCGGGAACCAGCGCTGCGGCGCCGCCCCATGCGGCGTCGGCATGAAACCACAGGTTCTCTTTGGCGGCGATGTCAGCGATTTGTGGGAGCGGATCAATGGCACCAGCGTTCGTTGTGCCAGCTGTGCCCACTACGAGAAACGGCATAAAGCCGTTGCGGCGGTCCCGGTGAATCGCGGCCTCGAGTTCCGCAGCTTCCATCTGCAAATCGCGATTGACTGGAATCTCCCGCACGGCTGCGCTGCCGAGACCGCAGAGGCGCGCGGCCTTGTGAAACGAATGGTGGCTTTCCGCGGAGACGTAGAACACGGGTTGAGCCCACAGACGACGCAAGCCATCGCTTTCAAGTTCCGGAAAAGCATGTGTGAGCGAGACCAGCAGCGCGGTGTGATTCGCTTCCGAACCGCCCGACGCCATCACGCCGTCGGTGGTTGCCGGATCGTAGCCGAACCGTGAACCGAAGGCGCGAATTACGTACCGTTCTACTTCGGTGGCGAAGGGATTGTGCTTCCAAACCGCAAGCTGTGGGTTGAAGGCAGCGACGATTGCATCCGCTGCGACTCCAATTGTTGTGGGAGTCGGATTGAACAGGCCGAAATACCGCGGATGGGGCGTGTGGACCTGGGTGCGCGACAACGCATCCGCAGCGAACCGGACCACGTCCTCGGGCGACATTGGATGCGCGAAATCAACGCGTGCCACCAGCGAGCGTACTGCCTCGGGAGACGGCTCCGCAGACACGGGCAGATCGCGAATGCCGGTGACGTAGTTCTCGATCGTCTCGACAAGCGTCCGCCACATCTTCTCGCGTTCCGCTGGATCCAGCAGAAGCGGAGAATCCTGCTCGCGATTGCCCGTCATAATCTCATCGCGGTCCGGCACGCCTCGCTCATCGGTTCAAGAAGACTTGCGCGAGGCCTGTTCTTTCGCGAGCAGCGCGCGCTTGCGATCGAGTCCCCATCGGTAGCCGGCGAGATTACCGTCTCCGCGCACTACGCGATGGCACGGAACCACAACGGAAACGGGATTCGTCGCGCACGCGCGAGCGACCGCCCGAATCGCCGTGGGACGCCCGATGGCGCGGGCCACTTGGCTGTAGGTCTTTGTGGTTCCGTAAGGAATGCGGCGAAGTTCTTCCCAGACGCGCCGCTGAAAAGCGGTTGCCTGCACGTCCGTGGGCAAGTCCAGGTGTGGTTCTCCCCCTCGGAGATGGTCGAGAATCTTTCCCACCCATGCTTCCAGGCCGCTGCGGTCGCGTCGAACATCAGCGCGCGGATACTCTTTCCGAAGCGCAGCTTCGAGCCGGGCATCCGACTCCCCCAGGTACAAAGCGCTGACGCCGCGCTCGGTGGCCCCGACGAGCAAGCGTCCCAGCGGCGAATTGACGATCGTGTAATGAATGTTCATTCCGGCTCCTCCTTGGCGGTACGTGGCAGGCGTCATCCCAAGTTGTGATGGCGCGCGTTCGTAGAGGCGGCTGCTTGAACCGAATCCTGCGTCGTAGAGTGCAGTGGTCACGTTATCTCCTTTTTTCAAACTTGATTTCAGGCGGCGCATCCGCTGCGCATCGGCATACTGTCGCGGAGTGATGCCCATCATGCTGCGGAACGCGCGCTCGAGCTGGTGCGAACTCATCCCCGCCGGAGCGCTCAGGGCCGTGAGAGTCAGCCGGGTCTCGCCGTTTGAGTCGACGTCGCTCGAAATTCGCGATTCGATGTCCCGGCAGACACGCGCTACGGCATCGATCCTGGGATCGCGGACGCTGATCGAACGAGGCCGACAACGCCGGCACGCGCGGAACCCTTGCTGCTCGGCTGCTTCGGGTAGCGCAAAGAAAACCACTTGTTCGCGGCGCGGCTTCCGCGATGGACACGACGGGCGGCAGTAAATTCCGGTTGAACGCACGGCGTAGACAAAAACACCGTCTGCCGCGCGGTCCCTTCCTCGCACGGAATCCCAGAGCGCTTGATTGTGATTGGCGCGACCGGCGCTTTCGCTTCGACCGATCGTCTGCAGTGTCAACTGGCTCATAAATTGCCCCTCGCTCACATGCCAACTTACCGAATCCGAATCTCCGCCGCTATCCGTTTCTTGCGGGCAAACTGGGCCAAATTGGGGCGCCTTTAAGGGCCTCGTTCCCAGGTTACACATACAACACCTTTTGTTCGCCCCCTGTTGACGCGATACCGGGTTGACCGCATATTTGCAACCCAAGCAGGGGGTCCCATCTTGAAGCCGGTCTGGGGGGAGATTTATGGGGGCTGCTCCCGAACGGAAAGAGCCGCGGCACGCAATTTCGCCGCTGCGTGAGTTCGAAAGCACCGAAAATGTTGTCGCCTTCTCGGGCAAACCCGGGCCAAGGCGTTTTGCACGCGTCCCGACACACGCCATCGGCGTAGCCAGCGAACGTCGCCGCTATCCGCGGGCGAAACTGTCGCTGCCGCTGCGCCTGATTCGCGTGGGGGATGTGCCCGAGGATTTTCCGGTGACGCTGGTCACTCGGAACATCAGTTCGAGCGGGATCTATTTCCTGGCGCCGCGGGAACTGGAAGCAGGCACGTCGATTGAACTCGAAGTGGGTCTTGTCGACCGGCCGCTCGGCTGCGGCCGCGTTCAGATGTACACCGCGGCTCACATCATTCGTTCCGATGAGTCGGACACGCCCGGTTGGCGCGGTTATGCCGCAACGTTCGACGATTTCGCGCTGCAGCGGGACGACGTGATTCCTCTGCGATATCACGCGCACTAAACTCAATCCTGAAATTTCAATCGTTGTGGCGGAGCTGAAACGCCGCCCTTCCATTTTCCTGCTACGATCGCCTCCTGTGACCCGCATCCTTTTTCCCGCGCGAGTGGTGCTGTTCGATTGGGACGGCACGCTTCTTGACTCCTATGCCGCTGATTCCGGCGCTTACCTTGAAATGTTTCGCCAGCTCGGCATCGCCTGGGACGCGCGTGATTTCGAGCGGCATTATTCTCCAAACTGGCTGCGAGTCTACCGCGCGGCCCGGCTTCCGCGCACGAAGTGGCAACTAGCCGACCGGCTGTGGAAGCGCGCGTACCGGCGCCAAAAGTCGGAATTGCTTCCGGGCGCACGATTGGTGCTGCGCACCTTGCATCTAGATTTTCGGCTCGGGATTGTCTCGAGCGGCAGCCGATGGCGCGTTCGGAATCAGCTTCGCGAGTTCGAACTGAACCCGTATTTCTCCGTGTGCGTCTGCAGCGAGGACGCTCACAGGCGGAAGCCCGACCCTGCGCCGTTGAGGCTTGCTTTGCGGCGTCTGAAAGCTTCGCCGGAAGACACGATCTACGTCGGCGACTCACCGGAGGACATTGAGATGGCACGGCGCGCGGGCGTCCGCTCGATCGGCGTGCTCGGTCCGTTTCCCACCGAGGCGCGTTTGCGGGCGGCAAGGCCCGATTTGCTCTTGGCGTCCGTGCGCGACGTGCCGAAACACTTGCGCGCGGCTAAATGAATTTGCGCTATCCAGGTTGGGGAAGCGCGTTTGGAGGCTGGGGCGAAACAGGCGACGCTCCGGGATTGCCGCCAGGCGGCGCCGGAACCGTTTGCGGCGGATTCGGCTTGAAGTCAGTCGACCGAATGATGAGATGCAAATGAAACTGCTCGCCGGTTGACGCGCTGATGTAGTCGTCGGAGCTGGTGTACGTCGGCAGCCAGTATTTCTCCTGAAAGTTTTCGCGGTAGGTTTCGAACATCGTGAATGGAAGCTTCGTCCCGCTGTCACTATCGCTTATGACCTCGCTGACGAACTTCCCGTAGCTCTTCACGATCGCAAAATCGTGATCGTCCACCCAGATCGCGCCTTCGAAGAAGCGGCGGGTGCGGCTCAACTGCTTCGGCTTCACCTGAAAGACGTAGGTGTTCAGCTCGTCGAGTTTGTCCTGGCCGGCGTAGAGGAAATTGTAGTTTCCCACTTCGCCGCTCGTTAGAACGAAGAGCGGAAGGCTCGCGATCGTGCGGATGTCTTCCAGAGTGAGCGTTGTCGTCTTCAAATTCGATTGCGGCGACTGAACGACGCGCCAGTACTGATTGCCATCAGGCTTCGTGTACACTTCGCCGCTCGCGGCGAACTTTCCGGCCGGTCCGCTGAGCTCTTGGACGCTGATCGCCTGCGTGAACGTAAAGGTCTTGTAGGCTTTCGCCATCACATCTTCGTTCGCAGCAAAGCGCTGGATGATCTCTTGTGCGGGAATTGGCGGCGGCCCCGGATGCGGGACCGACGGAATTCTGTGAACCTCGAATTTCGGCGGCGGCGCAATCGGCCCCTGCTGGTCCTGCGCACGGACGGGCAACGGCAGGAACAGGCCGCTGAACAGAATCGCGATGAGGCAGGTCCGCACTTTGTCGATCGCTCCGTCCTATTAGATGCGCCGAGGCCTCATCGAGTCAAACCGAGTGGCGCGAATCAGCCGATGAGTCAGGGTGCAGATAGGATGCGGATGCGCACTGAGTATTGCGCCGCGTCCGCACCAGGAGTGAGGGGCGGAAACTCGAGCCGGAAGAGCGCGGAAAAGAACTTCGGCTCAATCGTCAATCGCGCGCACGTATCTGAACAATCCCAGGTGATTTCGATTCCAGCGCGGCCCGGGCTATGGATTTCGATTTTCGAAATGCCCTGCGGCGGTTCAATCGGATTGCCGTCGGGACGGAAGTCCTCGCAGTCTTGGTCTTGGCCCTCATTGCCAGACGGCGCTGAGGCGCCGGGCGACGAGGCTGGCAATGATTTCGTCTGCCAGCAGAAACGCGTCGACGTTCCTGAGCCTGCCCCGCCTGCTCCAGCCTCGGCAGGAAACGAATTGACAACTACAAAGGACTGCGGATGGGCGATCGGCGAACCGGCGGACTCTGCGGCTTTGGCGTGCAGCGCAATTCGATAGTCGACGCGCACCCTGTCTACGCTATCGAGCTGTATCGACTTCTCGATCTTGGCTCCGGCGGGGAAAATGTCCGCAGCCTCGTATTGCAGATTCAGCATCGGGTGTATCCCATCGTCGTTCCACGCGGCTGTATAGGGGCGATTGAACAGACCATACTTCCCGCGCTTGCGAGACTGGCTGATTCCAGTCGGATTTTCCGTAAGGGAAAAATTGTCGCGAAGCAAGCCCACGCTCGTCGAAACGCTCGCGGCCCACGACTTGTCGATCAACGCGAGCGCCCGGCCGCCTGATTCCGGTGAAACGATCAACCGCAGGCGGTCGTTTTCCAGCACCCATTCATCAGCGCCGTCGCGATCGAAATCGAATCGATAACGGTCTGGGACGCCGTCGGTGTGGAGCAGGACGGCTATCGGCAAGACGCGGCGGTCGTGGCCCGAGTGCACTTCGATCGCGGCGCGAAAAAGATGGTCGCGGGGCGGTGGGGTACCGACTGGCTGCGCTTCAGCCACTTTGAACTCGAGCGTCTCGCTCGCGGTGCCATGCGCCGGGACCACCAGGTTCTTCGAACCGTGGAGAGGCTTGTCGAACGAAAGCTCGGCATAGCCGTCTGCAGACTGGTTCCTGTTTTCCCCGACCACTAGCACGCTGACCTTTCCGTCTTCATTGGGTGCCAGCAATGCCGGATACGTTCGCAAGAAAGCGTTCCCGCTGGTAGGAAAGCGCACGGCGTTCTGGACGTAGTACTCGAGATCCTCGGGCGAGGCCTTGCCGGGCTGCTTCCGCTTGTCCGCCTCGGCGACGCGCGTCGTGTAGTGCACGTCAAGCTTGAGCGTGCGGCGAAACGTGGGAGCGGCGCCGCGAGGGATGGTCAATTGCAATTCCTTGCCGTCTGGAGACCAAGTCGAGTCCGGCTTCGCGTCCGCTTCGTCGAGTGAAATGCGCGACGGTTTCTCGCCTAGCTGAAGCCGAACATCGCCTCGCGCTGGAACGTAGAAAGCCAACTCCAGCGTTTTTCCCTCGCGCCGTGCGCCGAGAAACTCCGCGCCGGCCACCGGAATCGAGTCGCTGCAGGGAATGTCGTTTCGATTTCCAAAACAAAGAGGTATCTCGACGGGGAGCAGCAAAGACTCGCGTGGCGGCACGACCAAATGCAGCGAAGAATACCCGCCCTGGCCTGCTCTGGCGGATGCCGATGGCGAAAGGATGTCGAGGTTGGCATCCACCGACTCGTGCTCGGCGAGATTCGTTGCGCTCAGAAATCCCCGGCCGCTTTTTCGGTTGCCGAGCGACTCCGTGCCTTCGTTCGTGACAATCTCGGAGAGGATGAGTGCGTCGGTTCCCTGACGTTTGCCGGAAAATTTGACCGTCGGCAGAATGTCCGCTGCTGCCACAAACTCATTGAGGACGCCAATAGCCAGGTCCGATGCCTGCCGCGATTTATTGTCCGCGAGGCTTTCCTCGAGCGACACCCATGAGTAGAAGTCCCGGGACGATTCGATCACTTCGCCCTTGCCGAATTTCCAGCGACTCCGGATCGTTGATTCGGAGGAGACCGTTGAGCCGGAGGCATCTTTCCAAAGCTGGCCGATGATTTGTCCCGCCGGGCGCGCCGGAAAAACGGCGAGCACGCCTCCTCGCCGGACGTATTCGACGATCGCCGATTGAGCGCGGTCGGAAAGCTGGAATTGCGGCTTCTGGGAGTCGAAGGTTGGCAGCAGCAAGAGCGGGTCGCGCAGCAACTGGCTAACGGGCTGGTATTCCGGATCGAGAAGTTCACTCGAAAGCGTGGCGAGCGCGCAGAGCCTCTCGATGCGCATCACCGATTCGGACACGTTTTGAATGTCCGCCGCCGTCAGAAGATCTTGAGGAAACGCCCCAACCGGATAAATGATTCCGAAATCAGCTCGTTTGTGCGACGCGGCCAGCAGCGTGCCCCAGGTTTGCAGCAATTCGGAATTTCGGCGCACCGCTTCGAGCCGCGGTTGCGGCTCGCCCCCTGGGCTCAACGCTGCGTCCCAGCGGTACGACTGGTTTGACCACGGCACCGAATAGCCTGCGGGAGTGAAGGTGTCCTGCAGCGGAAAGTAGTTGAACCCGTGGATGCCGTTGCCGACAAGCAAGCGAGAACTGAGCAGTGTGTTTTCGGGCAAACTGGGCCGGGGCCGGTCGTCGTCGCCAGGCGCATACCAACCGGCTTGATACTCGATCATCGCAGGCGGAAAATTCGGTTGGGTCTTCAATTCCTCCGAGAAAAATTCAATTTCCGCGGCATCCACTGTGGTCAGCAAGCGCGTTCCCGTGTCAGGCCCTTCGCGAGGATGCATGTACCACTGGCCCATCGCGCCGATGGGAGGACTTTGCGCCGATCCCGCTGCGGAGACGCGCATATCCGTCGGATTGATGAAGACCTGCGCGTTCAGCCCGCCGGCTTCGAGCATTCCGCGCAGTTCTTCCACGTATCGCCAAAAATCAGTACCTACGCGATTCGTTCGGCCAATCGCAAAATCATCTCCGAGCTGCACAAACATAAGAGGGCCGCTTGCGTCGCGCGGCGGAGCGTCGCCACTTTCCGGTTTCACGTGGATGATGTTGTGCGAGCTATACGGAGCGAGTTCCTTGGCGACCGCCGCGAACCAGGATTTTGTCGCTTCCATGTGAGTGGAATTTTCCAGCCAGCTCCGCGCGGCCGCTTCGGCGTCGTGAGCGTTGAGGTTGTCGAGCGGAGGGTAGCGCCCCTCGATCCAGTCGAGCGGGTCCATGTGGTATTCAGGTTTCTCGAGCAGCCAGCCTGGATAGCCCCCATGGCGCCATTCGTTCAAAATTTCAGGGCCGGGCCGCGCGATAATCTTGAATCCCTTCTGCGTGGCGAGTGTGAGCAGGCTTCGCAAGTCACGACGCGGATTTGAGTGGCCGTCGAAGTCGAGTTCGCCTTCTTTCGGCTCGTGCCAGTTCCATGGAATATAGAGATCGAGTGTATTGATGCCGAGCGACCGATAGCGATCGAGCATCGGCTCCCAGAGATCGCGCGGTATCCGATAGTAGAAAAATGCCGCCGAATGAATAAAAAATGGCTCCCCGTCAAACTGCAGCTCCGGGTACCCACCGTGTTCGACGATTTCCACACCCCGAGGCTGCTTGGAGTCTTTGGGCGGCCCGTCTTGCCAGGGCTCTGCCGAAACTTCCATGCGGCCCGCAGGAACTGCCTTGGAGCCGCCAATCGAGACGAGGATGAGGATGGACCCAAAAGCGAGCACGGACAGGATGCTCAGTCGCCATGCCACATGAGCAAAGCGAAATCCCGCGGAGCCTCGATTTTTCGAATCGCGTCGCGACATGGCCGGGCAATTCTGCCATGACTTCGCGCCCTGAGCCATTCCGCGAATTGCGGTTTCGCTGGTCCTGTGAGTTCTATCTCCGTATTTTTGCGAATTGTCCGTTCAAACGCTTCCGTGCTAGCGTTCTTGGGTTTTGCTCTCGGCGACGAGAGCACAAAGGAGACGGCGGGGATGCTGATTTCTAATCGGTACGAGCGAATATTAGAAACCACCGCAACTCCAATCCCGCCAACAAAAGGGCTCTCTCTAATCGGTACTATCTGTAACCGAGCAGAGCCGCAGTACGAATGACAGACTGAGACCACAATTCGGATAGCCGAGGGGATCCGCCTTAAGGGGGTTCACGATGTGCCGGGCTTGGCGGCTCTGCTAGAATCAGCCGTTTGTGGCGAGGCCCAGAGCGAGCCGTGCAAGAAGAGAAAGTGGCAAAGCGCTACTACGTGAGTGGAATGGTTCAGGGAGTTGGCTACCGTTATTTTGCCGCTCGCACCGCGCGGCAGCTGGGCATCGCTGGCTTCGCAAAGAATCTGCGCGACGGCCGCGTGGAGGTTTACGCCGTTGCGCCACCTGCGGCGTTGAAGTCGTTTCGATCGGAACTTCAGCGCGGGCCGCAAGGCGCGATCGTGGAAAACGTGAGCGAAGACGACTCGGAAATCGACTCTCAATTCGCAGGCAGATTCTCGATTGAGTATGACGACTGAGAGAGAGGACGCATGGACGACCTGAAATCGCTAATCCGCGAGGTCCCGGACTACCCGAAGCCGGGAGTCCTGTTCTACGACCTGACGACCCTGCTCAAGGACAAGCAAGGGTTTCATTTGCTCGTGAGCCGGCTTTGCGACCACTATCGCGGCAAGCAGATTGATCTCGTCACCGGGATTGAGGCGCGCGGCTTTATCTTTGGGCCGGCGCTCGCGTACGCTCTCGGCGCCGGATTCATACCGGCTCGTAAGCCCAATAAGCTGCCCTCGCGAACGGCGTCCGTCACCTACGCGCTTGAATATGGCAGCGATTCGCTGGAGGTTCACGTCGACGCCGTACGACCCGGCCAGACTGTGCTCGTTTGCGACGACCTTCTCGCGACCGGCGGGACGGCGGCGGCGGCGGTGAAGCTCCTGCGGCAGCTCGGCGCGCAGATTACGGGCGCGGCGTTCGCGGTCGAGTTGACGTTCCTCAACGGCCGCGCGAAGCTTCCCGACGTCGATGTATTCTCGTTGATTCAGTACGACAAATAGGAACCAACCCGCCATTCCATCCATCTCGTCGCGGGGCTTCGGCCGTCACTTCGATTTGCTTCGCTGGCGGACTGCTTCGAACAGCATGACTCCAGCGGCGACGGAAACGTTGAGCGAACGCACCGGACCGTTGGTAGGCAAAGAAACAAGAAAATCGCAGCGCTTGCGCGTGAGTTCGTGGAGGCCCTCGCCTTCGCGGCCGAGGACAATTCCGATGGAGCCGGTGAGATCGACTTCCGTGTAGCTTTTTTCGGCGCGTTCATCGAGGCCGACGAGCCAGTAGCCCGCCTCTTTCATTTCTTCCATCGCGCGCACAAGATTTTTCACGCGCGCTACCGGCAAATGCGCCAGAGCACCCGCGGATGCCCGCTCCACCGTGTCGGTCAACCCCGCGGCACGGCGCTCGGGAACGATTACTCCTTTCGCTCCGGCGGCCAGCGACGTGCGAACAATTGCTCCCAGGTTGTGCGGATCTTCGACGCCATCGAGCAGAACCAGAAGCCCTCGCTCCGTTTTGTCCGCGAGCAAATCCTCGAGTTCGACGGTGGGCTTCGCGGCGGCGAGCGCGGCGATGCCCTGATGCTCCCGGGTTCCAGCGAGGCGGTCGATCTGTGTGCGATCCTCGAATCGCACCGGCACGCCGCGGGATTTTGCGAGCTGCACGACGGACTCGATGCGGTCACCGTGACGGCCTCGCGCGATAACGATGCGGTCGAGCGCCCGGCCCGCGTTCAGTGCCTCTTCCACCGCATGAAATCCCGTCATCCAGTTCATGGCTTTTTGGTTCGACCCCCTAATCAAGCGCCGCGCAGAACTCCAGCATCCGTTGCCCCGTGCTCTTCACGTGAATTCTAAAATCGAGTTTTGAAGCCGAGTCAATCAACAAGATAACCCGATCGAGTTCGCCTTCTCCTGCTCGACCCGTGAGGGCCAATCGAATCGGGTGAAACATGGCACGGCTGCGATATGGGAGTGCCAATTTCAAATCTTCGACGATTTGCTTGAAGCGATCGGAGTCGACGTCGCCGCCTTCAAGGATGCGATTCGCGAGTTCACGAAGCACTTCCCGCGCGCCAGTGCGGGCAAGCACTTCCTGACTTTCGCGGCGGCGTAGCAGCTCAGCGGCATCGTACGCGAAAAGCAGCTCCAGGAGGCTGCCCAGGTCGTCCGGGGCGGCGGCATGAGGTCCAAGCAGCTCCGCAGCCCGAGAAAGCCACTCCTGCAGGGCGGGAAAGGGCTGAGTGCCGTCCTGTGGACCGAGCCAGCCGCGCTGCCGGAGAATTTCCTCGATTTCTGCGGACGTGCAGGAGTGGGCTCGTTCGGCAGTGGTTTCGATTGGCGCATCAGAAGGCATCGGAGACGATTCTAGCTCAGTAAGCCGCGGACGGGTGGGTCAGCCTTCGAGGGTCGCGATGGCCTGGGCAGCGATTGCCTCGCCGCGACCGATCTCGCCGGTGCCTTCGTTCGTCTTGGCCTTCAGATTGATCTGATCGATGGACATGCCGAGCGCCTTTGCCAGCGCGGCGCGCATGGCGGGGAAATGAGGACCGAGCTTCGGTCGCTCGCAGATCACGATCGCGTCGAGGTGCGAGATACGAAGGCCGCGATCATCGAGCAACTTGCGCGTGTGCTCGAGAAAGAGAAGGCTCGCGACGCCTTTCCATCTCGGATCCGTATCGGGAAAGTGCGTGCCGATGTCGCCGAGGCTTGCAGCTCCAAGAAGCGCGTCGCAGAGCGCATGGCTTAGGACGTCGCCGTCGGAGTGCCCGACGGAACCTTTGTCGAACGGGACCTCGATGCCACCGATCATCAGCTTCCGGCCTTCGGCCAGACGATGCAGATCGTAACCGATCCCTGAGCGCGTCACTTTGTTCGACGCTCCTGCTCGAGGTAGAAACGAGCTAGATCCATGTCGGCAGGGCGCGTGATCTTCAAATTGCGTTCGGAACCAAGGACCACAAAAACCTCGTGCCCGAAACGCTCGACGATTTGTGCCTCATCCGATCCGGTAGCGTCGTCCTGCTGCGCCTTTCGGAAGGCGTCGCGCAAAAGCGCGTAGGAGAACGCCTGGGGCGTCTGCGCGAGGACGATTCGCTCTCGCGGAATCGTCGCCGAAATCAGTGCAACGTCTTCCGGCAGGCTCGCGCGCTTTACTTCCTTTACCGTGTCAATTGCGGGAATCCCGAGGATGGCAGCGCCGCGGCTGCGCGCTTCGGCAATCAAGCGTTCGATCTGCTCCGTTGTGACAAATGGGCGCACTGCGTCGTGCACCAGAACGATCTCCGTAGATGGATCCACCTGCGCGAGCGCATTCGCAACAGATTGCTGGCGCGTATCGCCTCCATGAACGACTCTCGCTGGGCGTGCGATCCCGGATTTCGCAACTTTGTCTTGCAGGGACACCACGTCCTCCGCGCGGGTCGCGATAAAGAAATCCGTAATCGCAGGGCTGGCGGCAAGCCGCCGTAGCGTGAAAACGACGAGAGGCAGACCGTCGAGTTCGAGGAACTGCTTCGGCACGTCGGCGCCCATTCGGGTGCCGAGTCCTGCAGCGGGAATGATGGCAGCAATTCGAGCCATTGAAGGGTCAATAGTCTATCGCAAGCAAGACCTGCGGGCGATGGGCGAGCTCGTCTAAGAACGGCCCGTGTCGGGGTACAGCGGACGCGCCGGCCGCTCCCCTCCGGGCGTTCCCTCGGTCGGGCGGGAACCCAGGTGCGACTCCGCGGCAGCCGCCGCCCCGCGTGCAGGCTGTTCGCCGCGTTCGTCGTAGCGTCCGAAGATCATCTTCCCTGCGGTGGTTTGATGAACGGAGGTGACGCTGATGTCGACCGTCTTATTGATCATCTTGCGCGCGCCGTCGACCACCACCATCGTGCCGTCGTCCAGGTACGCGACTCCTTGGTTGTACTCTTTCCCTTCGCGAAGGATGAAGACGCGCATGATCTCGCCCGGCAGAACGACCGGCTTCAGCGCATTGGCAAGCTGATTCACATTCATGATTTCGATTCCCTGGAGTGTCGCAACCTTGTTCAGGTTGAAATCGTTCGTGACGATTTTCGCGTCGTAGCGCTTGGCCAACTCAATCAGCTTCATGTCCACATCCGGGATCTGAGCAAAATCGTCTTCTGCGATTTGGACGTCGAGGTGCGGCATCTTCTGGATTCGCTGGAGGACTTCGAGCCCACGGCGCCCGCGCTGCCGCTTCAGCGGATCGGCTGAATCGGCCACAAGTTGCAGTTCGCGAAGAACGAACTGTGGAATGACGATTGTGCCGTCCAGGAACTGCGCGTCGGCAATGTCGGCCACTCGCCCGTCGATGATGACGCTCGTGTCTAGCACCTTGAACGTGTGCTTCGTGTTGCGTTCGCTGCCGAAGAGGCCCCCAAGTGCCTGCAGATTCAGCATGTCGCCCTTGTTAGCGCCGAGCACGAGGCCGATGTATGCCATCACGAGGAAAACGGCCAGGCTGAAAAACGAGCGGGTGCTTTCCGGCATCGTGGTATGCGTAAAAATAAGGGAAGTCAAATAGGCGCCGAGAATGCCCATGATGGAACCGATAGCCGCGCCGATAAGACGGCGGAGGCTGGCCCTCCGAAGGCGGACCTCGAACAGAATCACGCCGATCGCAAAGAGCAGTCCCGCCAGCGTCGCCATTTCTTTAGAGAGACTGAACGGGCGAAAGTGGTACCCCGCTCCCGCGCACACAGTCACAAAAATAAGGCGCATGGCGAGCATGTCCCAAAACGTTCCCACTTGATCCTGGGCCGTGCGGGAAAGCGAGACAGACTTTGGAGGTGTACTTTCTACGGGCGCGCCTGCCGATGGACGGCCTGGCGCGTTAGAAGGCCTTTGCATGGTTGCACCCGATGAAATGTATGAACGCTGCGCGTTCTACTCTCGCGCAGCGACGAACATCTTCCCCCTGCCGGCCTTATCGACGGTATTTGATTCGCCGGTATCAATGGTCGGTATCAATGGATGAAAAGAAACGCCTATAATACGCGCAGTATAACACCGCGAAACGAGAACTGCTTAGAAATAGACGCAATCAGAGGTAATAGCGGGGCACGCGCCTGCCGAGCGCGCAGAGGAGTTCCGAAGTGACGGTGCCTATCTCGCGGGCCACTTCCGATACGACGATTTGCGATTTCCCATCTTTGCCATAAATCGTAACCACATCGCCGAGCGCGGAATCCGGAACGCTGGTGACGTCCAGCGCCGTGAGATCCATGGAAATGGTTCCCACCAGGGGCACTCGGTGCCCACGCACGATGGCGCAACCGTGATTCGTTCGTTGGCGCACGATGCCGTCAGCGTAGCCCGCATTGATCACCGCGATTCGGGAAGGCCCACCCGTGACGAATCGCGCGCTATAGCCCACTCCCTCTCCGAGCGGCACTTCTCGCAGACTGATGATTCGTGCCCGCATCGAGAGGCACGGCTCGATCGGCATCTCGCACCGCACCTCGTGCTGCTTTTGCGGTGGCTCGAAGGACTGGTAGTAGCCGTAGAGAATCGCGCCGGGACGCACCATGTCGAACCAAGTGCTGGGACGCGCGCAGATGGCTGCGCTGTTGGCCATGTGAACGATTCCGGGCGAAATACCGAACGCGCGCAGCCTGTCGAGGCAATTCCCGAAAACCTTCTCCTGCTCCTCCGTTTGCGCTGACTCGAAATTCTCGGATGACGCAAGGTGCGTGAACGTCCCCTCGAGTTCCACGTGCTTGCTGGTGGCCAGGGCCCTCGCGAACGCCTCGATTTCCGAAGGCGAAATGCCGAGGCGGTTCATTCCCGTGTTGATCTTGAGATGGAAACGAAAGCGCCCGGATTTCCGGCCTAAGGATTTCGCGGCAGCGCGATCCAAGTGGCGGACGTCTTCGACGCGCGTGACCGTGGGCGTGAGATTGTTTTCGATGAGGCGCTTTTCTTCGCCGGGCCAGAAACCGGTAAGGATCAGGATTCGCTTTCGGATGCCCGACTCGCGCAGCTCGATTCCTTCGTTGGCGCAAGTGACGCCGAACCATTCGACGCCGGCTTTCTGAAGCGCCTTCGAGACTGGCACGCCGCCGAGGCCGTAGGCATTCGATTTGACCACCGCGAGGATTCTCGGCTTCGGACCTATGTGCTCGCGCATAACTCGCAGGTTGTGCAGAATGGCCTTGAGCGAAATCTCCGCCCACACCGGCCTTCCCTTCGTATGAATGGTCTTTGTCTTCGTAGTGGTCATGAGCGTCGCCTTTTAGAATGCCAGAGTCGGCATGCGCGGCGAGCAACAAATTCGGTCCATCAAAATCGTCCGCGCCGTTTGGGTAAACATGCCAACTTGAGGTTTTGCAACCAGATTGCCGCCGGGACACGAGGGTTAGTTGAGGGTGGATGCTGCCGTATCTATAATAGTATCTGCTATTTACGAGACACCTGGCCGGCTTTGGGCTGCTCGCAGCGGGCGGTCACCGTGTGCCACCACACATCCTGTGGCTATGCGCTGACGCGATTCTACTCGTTGCCGCCGGTGTTCCAAGCGTCTGGCGCGGCTTCTTCGAAGCGAGTGTGGCGAGCCAGGAACACGAAGTTCAAGGTGCCGGTGGGTCCGTTGCGCTGCTTTGCGATGATCAGTTCGGCTTTCGCCCTATCTTCTTCTGGAAGATCGGACTTGTAGAAATTGGGGCGATTGATGAACATCACGACGTCGGCGTCCTGCTCGATGGCGCCCGATTCGCGGAGGTCGGCAAGCTGCGGCTTGCGTTCTTCGCGCTCGGGAGCGCGTGTGAGCTGGCTGAGAACGACGATCGGAAGCTTCAATTCCTTGGCGAGCCCCTTGAGCGATCGAGAGATGCTCGACACCTCCTCCTGACGGTTGGTTCCGCGGCCCGTGTGTGTGGGCACGACGAGCTGGAGGTAGTCGACGATCATCAGCGAAAGCCCGCGATCGCGCTTCAGCCGCCGCGCTTTTGCCCCCATCTCCAGCACCGTGGAAGACGCGGAATCATCAATCCATAGCGGCGCTTCGCCGAGGTTCGACAGCGCTCCCGTGATTTTTCCCCAGTCGTCGCGGTTCATATGGCCTGTGCGGAATTTGTGGGCGTCCACGCGCGCTTCGGACGCGAGCATGCGCAGCAGCAGAGACTCCTTCGACATTTCCAGACTGAAGATCGCCACAGGTTCGCCTTTGCGCAGAGCCACATTTTCGGCGATGTTCAGCGCCAGGGCAGTCTTGCCCATCGAAGGCCGCGCGGCAAGAATCACCAGCTCGGAGGGCTGCAAGCCTGCAGTCTGATTGTCGAGATCCGTGTAGCCGGTGCCAAGTCCGGTGATCCGGCGGCCTTCGCTGAAGATGCGTTCGAGGCGTTCGTAATTCTCCCGGACCAACTCCTTGACGCCGATGAGCCCGGCCCGGACGCGGTCCTCGGCAATCTGGAAAATCGCGGATTCGGCGCGATCGAGAATCGTATCGGCGTCGTCACCGGCGGCGAGCGCCTGTTCCTGAATGGCCGACGCGGAGAAAATCAGGCTGCGCAGTACGGCCTTCTCTTTGACGATCCGCGCGTAATGCTCGACGTTGGTCACACGCGGCAGGCCGTCGGCCAGTTGTGAAAGGTACGAAATGCCGCCAGCAGATTCCAGATTGCCGCTGCGGGTGAGGTCCTCCATCAGCGTGACTGTATCGATCGCCTGCTGTTTTTCGCCGAGCTGTATCATCCGGTCGAAAATCTGGCGGTGCTGCGGCAGGAAGAAATCGTCAGAGCGCAGTTTTTCTATGGCCGCGTTGAGCGCATGATTATCGAGGAGAATCGCTCCTAGGATGCTGCGTTCGGCTTCTAGATTGTGCGGGAGCGGTCGTTCGAGGACGGTGTCAGTTGCCATTATTCGCTTTATGTTCGCCTATCGCAAGTATTTGCGCAAGATGTTCTTTCGGCGACGCGCGGAAAAGTCGCGATCGCACAGTGTGCGGCTCACTGCTTTCGAGTTTTTCTCTTAGCAGGTATCCCGGCGAGCGAGGAGCATTGTGACAGTTCACGCGGAGACGTCAATCGGTAGTACGCTGTGGATGTTTTCGGAAAAGTGGAAAACTTGGTTTATCCGAAAGAGCGCGTCAGTGTTTGACAGCTGACAAGGTGCGCAGACGACGAATTACTCTTCTTTCTTCACCGCAAGCTTGACGCTAGCGCTGACTTCGCGATGGAGCTTCACGGGAATTTCGTACTCGCCGACGAGCTTGATCGGATCCGCCAAAACAATCTTGCGTTTCTCGATGGTGTAGCCCTGCGCGGCAAGCGCGTCTGAGATATCGCTCGACGTGACCGAACCAAAAAGCTGGTCGTTTTCCCCGGCCTTGCGAACGAGCGTGAGCGAGACGGCAGCGAGGAGCTCTGCCAGTTTCTGCGCCGAGTCCTTTTCCGTCGCTTCCTTCTTCGCGAAAACAGCCCGCATCTTCTCCAGCCGCTTCATGTTGCCAGGCGTGGCCTCGAGGCCGAGCTTGCGCGGCAAAAGAAAATTGCGCGCATAGCCTTCCGCCACATCGACTAATTGGCCGCGTGTGCCGAGTTTCTCAACGTCTTCCTGCAGAATAATTTGCATGTTCCTCGACCTCGAATTTCCGGCGATTCGTTGAATCACACGGATTGTAGGGGCGGGTTTGAAACCCGCCCATGCGAATGCGTCCCGAGTAAGCTACAGCTCTGCCGCAAACGGCAGGAGCGCGATGTTCTGTGCGCGTTTGATCGCCACGGTGAGCCAGCGCTGGTGCCGGGCGCAAGTTCCCGTCATGCGGCGCGGAAGGATCTTGCCGCGCTCCTGAATGAACGGCGCGAGAATTTCGGCTCGCTTGTAGTCGATGAAATCGGCTTTGTCCACGCAGAACCGGCAAACCTTCTTTTTGCGAACGAAGCTTCGCTTGCCTCTCTTGGGAGGGCCGCCGGGACGTCCGCCGCCACCGGGCCCGCCTTGCGGACGAAGTCCCGAAGGGCCGGACGATTGTTGCTGAGGTGCATTACCTTCTGCCATCTGGTTTCTCCATTATCCGATAGATCGATTAGGCTGATGCCGGGCTCGGCTCGGCGCTTGCAGGTGGTGCGGCCGGCGGAGCGGGAGCGGCCGGAGCCGGCGCCGCTGTCTTGCGCGGCCGGCGCGCGGCGCGGCGGTCGCGATGACGCTTCAGCTTCTGCTGCCGCTTCAATTCCTCATCGACACGGACGGTAAGATATTTGATCACGGGGTCCGAAACTTTCAACCGGCGCTCGAGTTCCTTCACTACTTCGCCGTGCGACGACTTCAGAATCATGTATACGTAGAATCCTTCGCGGAGCTTATGGACGCGATACGCCATGCGCTTCCGGCCCCACTTCTCGGTCTTCTCGATCTTGGCGCCCTTTTCGCTGGCCGTGTGTTCGAGGGTCGCGATCACTTTGTCGATATCCGCTTCCGGCGTATCCGGACGGCAGATGAAAATCAAATCGTACTGTCGTTCTTCCATGTTTCCTCGATTTCTTGCTTTCGTTACAGCAATTACTCCCAATCCTCTTCCAAAGGCGGCACGCGGCGATTGAATTTCGACATCGCCTTGCTTACGCCATCGCTCAAAATCAATTCGACTCCTTCGGCCGCGTCTGCTGACATCTGGTCCGCAGTCTCTCGTTCCGCGCGGCTCATCGGGCGCAGCACGTAATCTCGCAGTTCACCCCAGACCTTGTCCGGTCCCACGCCCAGGCGAATGCGGATGAACTCCGCGCCGACCGCCTGAACAACGGATTTCATTCCGTTGTGGGTCCCGGCGCTACCGCGCTCCCGAATTCGGAGCATGCCCCAGGGCAAATCGACGTCGTCAACCAGCGCGATCATTTCCGCCGGATCGGCGTCGTACTTTTCGAGCAGCATTCGCACCGCGACGCCGCTCAAGTTCATCATCGTCTGCGGCTTTGCCAGTACGACGGCCTGTCCCGCCAATTCGCCGCGACCGACCAGCGATTTTGCTTCCGGTCTCGTGATTCGAATTCCACCGCGCGCGGCCACCGCATCGAGCGCGAGAAACCCCAGGTTATGCGGCGTTTGCTCATATTCCCGACCGGGATTGCCGAGGCCGACGATCAATCTTGTAGGCCTCATAGGCGCCGCATCCGCCGGCTCCGGCGCATCCTTGCGCCCGAGCATTCGCGACAGGAATCTCGTCTACTTCTCCTTGCCCTTCTTTTCCGACTTCTCGGCCTTCGGAGCAGCTTCCGCAGCGGCCCCTTCTTCGCCCTCTTCTTCCTTCTTGCCCTTCTTGATGACTTCGGGCTCGGCAGGCGCCGTCTCGGCCGCCACTGCCGCTTCTGGAGCCGGCTCTTCTTCCTTCTTCAGCATGACGACGTGCGCAATCACGCGCTGCGGGTCGGTCACGAGCTTGACCTTGTTCGGATCGAGCGGCAGATCACCGGCGCGGAGCTGCTTGCCGATGAGCATTTCGCTGACGTCCACCTTGATTTCTTCCGGGATGTCGGTCGGCAAGCACTCGACTTCCACTTCGCGCGTGACCGTCTCGAAAACACCGCCTTGCATCTTGACGCCCTGCGGTTCGCCAAACGTGTGCACCGGAATTTTGACGCGCATGCGCACGTCCATGGCGATGCGCAGGAGGTCGACGTGCAAGAGCTTTCCACTCACAGGGTCCACCTGCCAATCCTTCAAAATGGCCCGCTCTTCGGCGCCTCCCACTTGGACCGTGAAAATGGTGTTATGGCCCGACTCGGACCGGAGAATGCGGCTGAGCTGCTTCGCGTTGACGGAGAGAGCCACCGCGTCCTTCTTCCCGCCGTAAAGAATTGCCGGAACCTGCCCGGTCAGGCGAGTGCGGCGTGCGGCGTTCTTGCCGCGCTCCTCTCGAATCTTTCCTTCCACTGTAAATGTTTCCATGACCTTTTTCCTCTGTTCGTTCAGAACCTAAATGAAGAGCTCGCTGATCGAGGTCTCTTCGTGAATCGATTGAATCCCGCGGGCCAGCAGCGGCGCCACGCTGAGCACGGTAATCTTCGACAGCTTCTGAGCCGCCTGGTTCAGCGGCACGGAATCGGTGACCACCACTTCATCGATATTCGACTTCATCGAGCCGGTCCACCGCGGGCCCCGAAAGTACGGCATGCGTGCAAGCCGCAAAAACCTTCGTTGCGCCGTGTTCGAGCAGGGCCTCCGCTGTCTTTACGAGCGTTCCCGCTGTGTCGATGATGTCATCCACGACCAGCGCGGGGCGTCCGCTGACGTCTCCGATCAGGTGCATCACTTCACTCACGTTGATGTCGATTCGCCGCTTGTCGACGATGGCCAGCGGCGCATCGATGCGCTTCGCGAAATAGCGCGCGCGCTCGACTCCTCCGGCATCCGGCGATACCACCGTCATCGGTCCAAGCTTCTTCTTCTGAAAATACTCCACCAGCACAGGCGCGGCGAACAAGTGATCCACGGGGACGTTGAAATATCCCTGAATCTGCGGCGCATGCAAATCGAGCGAAAGCACCCGGCTCGAACCCGCCGTTTCGAGCAAATCCGCCACGAGTTTCGCGGAAATCGCCACGCGCGGGCGGTCCTTGCGGTCCTGCCTCGCATACGGGTAATACGGAATCACCGGCGTGATGCGCCACGCCGACGCGCGCTTAAATGCGTCGATCATCAGCAGCAATTGCATCAGGTGGAAATCCACCGGATTGCTGCAGGGCTGCACAACGAAGACGTCCGCGCCGCGAACGTTCTCGAGAATCTGGTACCGCGTTTCGCCGTCTGAAAACTGCCCGTGCTCGGCGCGTCCTCGCGTCACGCCAAGATACTTGCAGATGGCATCCGCAAGAGCGACGTTCGCCGTGCCACAAAAGACTTTGAATTTGTCTTCGGCCAAGATTCTTCCTCAGCCAGAGGCACGCCAACCCAGTGCCCGGCCATACTCTTCCCTGGACAGGGTTTTTGCTACGAAAACCGAATCTTCCGGAAACGCACGAGCGGCTCGGCGCGCCTGCGCTGGGTTTCGGAAGATTCCGAACACCGCCGACCCGCTACCCGCCAGCGCGGCATCTGCTGCTCCTCGCTTGAGCAATCCGTCCCGGATTTCGCCGAGTCGCGGATGGCGGCGGAAGACAGGTCCCTCGAAATCGTTCGAGACCTTCCCCTGCCGGCTCCAGCACAGAGCGCAGAACCCCCAAATATTAGGGTGTTCGGGGCGATTTGTCAATTCGGCAGAGAGCCACTGGTAAGCGTCCTTCGTGCTTACACCGATGTCACGCGGCGAAACGACGAGAACGGCGCGCCGCGCGACGTCCGGCAGCGGGTAGATTTCGTCCCCGCGATTCACCGCGAGTGCGCGCCCGCCAAACAGAAAAAAGGGGACGTCCGCGCCCAATCCGGCGGCGATTTCGACCACTTGTCTCGGAGGCATCTTCGTCTTAGTCAGCCGCAGCATTCCGATGATTGCCGACGCCGCGTCGCTCGAGCCTCCACCGAGGCCGCGTGCCACGGGAATCCGCTTTTCAAGCTGCGCTCGAACACCGCTGCGAAATCCGATCGCGCCGCCGATCGCGGCGATAGCCCGATGCACCAGGTTCTCCGGCCCGGCCGGAAGATTTGGGTCGTCGATTTCGAGCGTGATTCCCGGGCGGCGGGACAATGACAATTCAAGAGTGTCGTGCAGCGAGATCGCCTGAAAAATCGTGCGCAATTCGTGGTAGCCGTCGGGACGGCGCCCGAGAACTTGCAGATGAAGATTGATTTTTGCGAACGCAGGAAGCCGCAGAGGCTTGGTCATTGTCGATTTCAAGATTTGCTAGTGTAAACGCCAAGAGCTCGGCGAGTTTACTGCGGTTTCGCTGCGTCCGTAGAGGATTTCTGGGCCAGCCGCTTCTTGAGATTTTTCAGCTGCGAGTCGATCTCGTTCACTTTGTCGGCTTCGTAATCGGCGGGAACCGCTTTTTGCCATTCCGAAAGCGACCGCTCCATGAGTTCCGCAGCGCGCTCCGTTTGCCCCATTTTCAGGTAAACGTCTCCGAGATGGCTAAGGATCGTCGGGTCGTGGCTATCGCGATCCACAGCCTTGCGCAAACATTCTTCGGCTTCGGCAAGCTTGTTCTGCTTGTAGTAGGCCCATCCCAAACTGTCGAGATAGGCGCCGTTGCTCGGGTCCTGCTTCACGGCTTTTTGAATGAGCGACGTTGCCTCATCCAACCGGACGCCGCGGTCCGCCAGCATGTAGCCGTAGTAGTTCAACGCTGACGCGTTATTGGGATTCTGATCGAGCACCTTGCGGAATTGCTGTTCGGCCTGATCAAACTTTTTCTGTCGTTCGTAGATTGCTCCCAGCATGAACCACGCCATCTCCTTGTCCGACGGCGTACGGGCCATTTCCCCGGCTTTCTGGGCGGACTGTTCCGCCTCGGGGTACTGCCGCCCGCGCTCCTGAACCTGCGCGATATCAACGTAAATCTCCTGGTCGCCGTCGTTTCCTTGCAACAGACCCTGGAGCAGTTTCGTAGCCTGGTCCGAGTCTCGTTTCTCACCGTAAAGCATCGCCAGCGTAACCGTCAGATTAGGGTCCTTTGGCGAATCAGCGAGAGCCTTCTTCGTCTCGGCGATTGCCCGATCGATGTCGCGGTTCTCGCGATAGGTGTCGATCAGCAACATCTGGGCGCGCTTCTGCGAATCCCCACCGAGCTTCGCCATTTCGTGGAACGCGTCGATGGCCGCCGGATAATTCTGAGCCTGGCGAAACGCTCGGCCCAGTTGCTCGTACAAAATGCCGAGAGCATTCGAATTGCCGCTGCCTGCTTGGGCCTTCATGGCAGCAATCGCGTCGCTTAGCACTTTTACGGCATCGTCGTATCTGCCCTGATCCTCATAGAGCAGGGCTTCGTTGAATAAAACCTCGAGGCTGCCCGGAGAGAGTTGCTTCGCGCGCAGGAGGCTCGTCTCAGCTTGATCGAACTGGCCCACTCTTCGGTAGAGTTCGGCCATCCGCAAGTAATTGTCGGCCGTGCCCGGTTCGAGCTCGGAAAGTTTCTTGAACTGCTCGATCGCTTCCGCGTACTTGTCCTGCGCGATCAAAGCTTGGCCGAGCCCGTGGCGATGGCTCGCTTCTTCGGGCTCTTCTTCGACGGCTTTGCGGTACGAGGCCTCTGCCTTCGCGTATTCCTTTTGTTGCGAATAGGCGTCGCCCAGAAGATCGTAGAGGTCGGGAGAAGAAGAATCTGCCGCAGCTTGTGAAAGCAAGGTCACTGCTTCCTGGGAACGGCCCTCATCGATCAGAAGCTGGCTGAGCTGTTCGAGCGCCTGGCCGTTATCCGGGTCGTGCTGCAGGATGCCCCGCAGAACTTTCTCCGATGCATCGTGCTGGTTTTCGAAGCGGTAGAGCCGGGCCAGCCAAAGCGCGGAATAGGAATCGTCTGGCTGCAGCTTTAGAATTGCCTCAAATTGCTCGACCGCTTTGTCGAGGCTCTCTTTCTGGACGTCGCCGGCGGCCATGTCGCCAAGTGTGCGAACGTAAATGCGAGCGAGCAGGCGATGCGCTTCAACGTTCTTCGGGTCGATCTTGAGGGCCTCCTGCGCGTCTGCCACTCCTTCGCGGATGTGCTGGGACTTAGCCTCAATCTCCGCCAGCCGCTCTCGGACCACCGAAGAACCAGGATCCAGTTCGAGCGCTTTCTTGTAGGCGTCGATCGACTGCGTGGCCAATTCGGCCCGGCCGGTCATTTCGTATTGCTGTTCTAGCGTGTGACCCAGCGTAAAGTAGTAATAGAGGTCGGATTTGTCCTGTTCAGGAGACGGCTTCGCGGCGCTCGTTTGCCCGTCGCTGTCGTGCGGAGTGGAGGCCGGCGATTGCGGTGACGAGTTGCCTTGAGCCCAAATCGGCGATGCAGTGCAAAACGCGGCCAAGACGGTGACGTTCAGAATTGTTTTCATGACAGGTCGCAAAACTCCCTTATTATACACGGGTATGAGCCGATCAAAGATTTCGCCTGCACCGGTTCTCGAAAAGAACGCACACTTATCAGACGCAGCGGGACCCTTTAGGGGTGCTTGCGTGCAACAGGGACGGGCCAGATCGGGGTCTTCATGTTAGGACTGAGGTCAGTAGTGCTTCTTCTAGCGCTGCTTGGCGCAGGCGTGCAGCCACCCCCCGGAGGCGTCGCACCGTCCCAGCCCACGAATCAAGCTACGTCTTCCGTCCAAGGCGCCCACACGCTGGCTGATTTCGTCTGGCTCGAAGGCCACTGGCAAGGCAATTGGGGGCCGCGCAGCGCCGAGCAGGTGTGGATGTCTCCCAAGGCTGGGCTCATGTTGGGCACGTTTCGCCTCGTAGAGGACGATAAGACCCTGGTGATTGAGCTGTTAACGTTGATCCAAAAGCCCGACGGAATCGAATTTCGCTTCCGGCATTTCACTCCCGAACTCGTCGCCTGGGAAAAATTGGATCCGACGCTGCTGACTCTCGAAAGCGCCGATGCGAAGCAGGCGATCTTCGTGAATCCAGTGGACGGTCAGCCGAGGCGCTCAGTGCTCACTCGGCTCGATCCGGACACCTATGTGGCGCGTTCGGAGATTGTTCCAGACAGCGGTGAAACGCAGGTGGTGGAAATCACTTACCATCGCCTAAAACCTGGCCCAGGGGGCAATGCTTCAACGACGCACCGCAAATCGGGAAACAATCCGCACTAATGCCGAAAGTGCCGGACGCCGGTAAACACCATCGCCATTCCCATTTTGTTCGCGGCAGCGACCACTTCCGCGTCGCGCACTGACCCGCCCGGCTGGATCACCGCGGTCGCTCCTGCTCTCCCGGCTTCCTCAACTCCGTCAGGAAACGGGAAAAAGGCGTCCGACGCCACCGCGGTATCCGCAAGCGAAAGTCCCGCGGTTGCCGCCTTCATCACCGCGATTTTCACGGAATCGACGCGGCTCATTTGTCCTGCCCCGATGCCCATCGTCCGCCCTTCGAGCGCGAAGACGATCGCGTTTGATTTGACGTGCTTGCAGACCTTCCATGCGAAGAGCAGGGCGCGCCGTTCGGCGTCGCTGGGCGCGCGTTCGGTCACCACCTTCAAATCTGCATCGCTGAGCGTATGCCGGTCGGGCTCCTGGACCAGCACGCCGCCGGAGATTCGCTTTAGCTCGAGCTCATCGGGCGCGCCCTCGCGCGAGTCGATGGCAAGGAGCCGTAGGTTTTTCTTCGACGCCAGTTTTTCGAGCGCCGCTGGTTCGTACCCCGGCGCGACGATGCATTCAACGAACAGCTTCCCCACTTCCTCTGCTGTCGGCGCATCGAGCGCCGTGCCGAACGCCATCACGCCGCCGAAAGCTGAAATCGGGTCGCACGCAAGCGCGTTCACGTACGCGACACGCAGTGAATCGTCTTCGCCAACGCCGCACGGATTGTTGTGCTTGATGATTGCCACTGCGGGCCGACGAAATTCGCGTATCAACGCCCGAGCCGCGTCCAAGTCGACGAGATTGTTGTAGGAAAGCTCCTTGCCCTGGAGCTGCTTTGCGCCTGCGAGACCGGAGGCCACACGCCCGGCTGGAATGTAAAGCGCGGCAGCCTGATGGGGATTTTCGCCGTAACGCATGGCTTGGCGCCGCTCGAGCGCGATGTGAATTCGTTCCGGCAACAAGTCGAGCTTCCCGATCGTGACGCCTTCGTTCGCTGCCAGGCGCTCGAGTTCCGTCGCGATCTCGCCGTCGTAACGCGCCGTTCGGGCGTATGCTTTGCGCGCGAGCAGCAAACGCGTGGCGAGGCTGAGTTCACTCCTCTCGCGCAACTCGGCCGCAATTGCAGGGTAGTCAGCCGTGTCGGTAATCACTCCAACGCTCAGGAAATTCTTGGCTGCCGACCGCACCATTGCTGGGCCGCCGATATCGATGTTCTCGATCAACTCCTCGGGAGTAACACCTGGCTTCGCGGCAGTCGCCGAAAACGGATACAGGTTCACCACCACTAAATCGATGGGCTTGATTCCGTGCTCGCCGACCTGTTGGCGATGGTCGGCCTTTCCGCGATGAAAAAGGATTCCGCCATGAACTTTCGCGTGCAGCGTCTTCACGCGCCCGCCGAGCATCTCCGGCCAGCCCGTCAGCTCGGCAACATCCCGCACGGGGATTCCGGCGTCGCGCAGCAGCCGCGCCGTCCCGCCCGTCGATACGATTTCGATTTTCATCGACGCAAGCTCGCGCGCGAATTCCACGACGCCCGTCTTGTCGTACACACTGATCAGCGCCCGCTCAATTGCCACGAAAAGTCCTCCCGACGAAAACGGCCTGTCAGTGTAATCACTCGCGCGGAATTTCGGAAGGGGACCGATGCTTAGGGAATCAATCGCGAAGGGAAACCTTTTCCTGGGAAGAAGGAGCTGCATTCATATGCGCGAATCGCAAGTCGCGGATTTTCTCAACCGGAGACGCGCGCCTTCAATTTCACGCGTCCGCCTTCGACGCTCACGCTGTACTCCACCGCATTGCCGCCCTTGTCCTGAAGGTCTTTGGTCTTTTGCTTAACGAAGCGCTCGAAGTCCGTGAGCGTGGGCGCTCCCGCTTTTTCGCCGGTTTCCGTGCGGGCCTCGATCAGCTTCCGGTAGAGTTCCTCGATTTTCTTCTGCTCGCGAGCCGGATCGGACACGGTCATCGCGAAGGCCTCCGCAGCTGCGCGTCTCGATTCGGACTTAGTCTCTTCCGTGGCCTTTGCGGCAGACGCAACCTGGTTAGCCGCAGTTCGGCGAGCGCGCTCCTCTTCAATCGCTTTTGCGGCGGCGCCAAAGTGGTGCTGTTTGACCCCAGTTTCTTTCTGCACAAGCTTCTTACGCCACATATCCTGGTACTTCGCGTACGTCTGTGTGAGGTTGTTGTAACGGAAGCGCTGGGCGTAGTTCATATCAGCCCCGCGCTCGGCATAGCGCTTGATCAGGTTTTCGCAGCGCCACTGCGTATCCGACGGCGGACGCGGCCGACCGCCCCCAAAGTATTGCTCGTACTCGATCTTCAGAGTACGGATGTCCCGCTCGATTTGTCCCAACTCGTCGTCAATATTAGCCATGGGCGCAGTAGGTTGAGGCGAGATTCCAGCGTAAACGTGGCTTCGCTTGGCGTCAATCGAACCATGGGACAGTTTTGTCGCAAAATGAAACTTCGCGCTGGTTCAGACGGGGCACGCCCTGCCATTGCAGGTATAAACGAGGCTGTGCTCAAATGGCAGCAATGAGCCCTTCTGCCGATCCCGCAGCTCGCGTGCAACCTAGTGCTTCGGCACGACTGCGTGAGATTCCGTCCGTCGACGAGCTGATCGGGCGGCCTCGTTTGCGTGCATTGAGCGAAACTGCCGGCCGGGGAGTCGTCACTCAGGTGGCTCGGAACGTGCTGGCTGATGTTCGCGCGGGCATGCTAAACGAAGCGTCGGGCGCGCCGGCGCATACTGTGGAAGCGCTCGAAGCCCGCGTCGCAAACGAAGTGAAAGCCTTGCTCGCGCCGTCGCTGCGTCGCGTGATTAATGCAACCGGCGTGATTCTGCACACGAACCTTGGCCGCGCTCCCCTGGCTCAAAGCGCGGTCTCGCATTTCGACGAGACTGCGACGCGGTACTCGAATCTCGAATACGATATCGAAAGCGGACAGCGCGGCAAGCGCGACATTCACACCTCACGCCTGCTCGCCGACGTAGCTGGAGCCGAAGCGGCGATTGTGGTCAACAACAACGCCGCCGCTGTTTTCCTGATCCTGAATACCCTTGCCAAAGGAGCTGAGGTAATCGTTTCACGCGGCGAGCTGATTGAAATCGGCGACGGCTTTCGCATTCCGGACATCATGGCCGAAAGCGGCGCGCTGCTCCGTGAAGTGGGGACCACGAATCGCACGAGGATCCGCGACTACGAGCGCGCCATCAACGAGCGCACGAAGCTGCTGCTCCGCGTGCACCCATCGAATTTCCGAATCACAGGATTCACGGAACGGACATCGCTCGAAGATCTCGTTTCGCTCGGCCGCCGGACGCAGCTCCCCGTCTATGAGGATCTTGGCTCAGGATGTGTGACTGACCTCAGCGCCGCAGGCCTTTCCGAGCCTCTCGCGCGTCAGAGTTGCGCGACCGGCGCGGCAGTCGTTTCGTTCAGCGGCGATAAGTTGCTTGGCGGTCCGCAGGCGGGAATCATCGCCGGGAAAAAGGAAATCGTCGAACGCATCCGGCGCAATCCGCTGTTTCGCGCGCTGCGTGTGGACAAGCTGACGATTGCGGCTCTCGAGGTGACGCTGAAGGTTTATCTTCGCGGCGCTCTCGATGAGATTCCAACGCTGCGGATGATTCGCGTTCCGGCTCTCGAGATCGCTCGACGCGCTGTGCAGTTCGCCGATCGGCTGCGCGGTGCATTGCCAAAAGACCTCTCGATCGAGGTGCGAGACGGCTTTTCGGTGATCGGCGGCGGCTCGACGCCCGATCAACAATTGCCGACGCACTTGATCTCCATCTCGAGCGCCCGTCGTTCGCCCGCCGATATCGAGGAGCGCCTGCGCAAGCCCGAAAACGGAACCCCCGTAATCGCGCGCATTGAAAACGATCAACTCGTGATCGATTTGCGAACGGTGTTCGCGGACGAGGAATCCTCCCTCGCAGCAACTCTCATATTCGCCGTTGGCTAGAAGCTCGACTACAGGTGGTTGATTACGCTGGCGACGCACCCGGCGCCGAAGCCGTTGTCGATATTCACCACGCTTACGTTGGACGCGCAACTGTTCAGCATCGCGAGCAGCGCCGTCATTCCGCCGAAA
Source organism: uncultured Acidobacteriota bacterium (assembly GCA_963737205.1). Classification (GTDB taxonomy): domain Bacteria; phylum Acidobacteriota; class Terriglobia; order Acidiferrales; family UBA7541; genus Palsa-295. Next base: position 2,481,318 of record CAVTRV010000002.1, read on the forward strand.
CTCGATCCGTAGCCGGTGCTCGTCGGAACGGCAATCACCGGAGCTGCCACCATTCCCGCCACCACGCTTGGCAGGGCGCCTTCCATCCCGGCCACGCAAATGATGACGCGCGCTTCGGCAAGTTTCTGCCGGTGCTCGAGCAAGCGATGCAGTCCCGCAACGCCCACGTCGTAAATCGCTTCAGCGCGATTCCCCATTGTTCGCGCCGTGACGAGAGCCTCCTCGGCGGCCGGAATATCGCTCGTCCCCGCCGTTACCACTAGAATCAATCCTTTGCCTCGGATCGCGCGGTCGCGAAGAATCGCGATTGTGCCGGAAAGCTCGTGGAATTCCGGCCGCGCCGAACCTGTACGCTTTCCGGGTCGCGCCAGCCGCTTCACCGCGGCAAACATTTTCTTGTCGGCGCGCGTGATCAGAATGTTGTGCGAAGCCTTCGCTCGCAGCATGCCCCGCACGATTTCCGTCACTTGCTTCAGAGTTTTTCCGCGCGCGAAGATCACTTCGGGATAGCCCTGCCGCAGGCTGCGATGATGGTCAATTTTCGCGAAGCCCAGGTCCTCATAGGGAAGCTTGCGCAGGCGTTCGATAGCTTTTTCAGGGCTGATCCTTCCCTGCTTGAGCGCTTCCACAAAGTTTCTGATGTCGAGTTCGTCCATGATTCTTCTTGCCGCAGCCAGATTCTAGCATCCCTTGCGTTCCCGGTTTGCAACCCTGGGATTCGTGCTAGAGTCGCGCGGCCAGCGGGCGTCGTCCTCCCCGGGAACTTGAATTCTCCGCTCGCTGCGCAGGAGGCGATCATGTGGCTAATTTGGACGATTGTAATCGGCATTCTGGCGGGCTTTCTCGCAGGCCAAGTAGTGAAAGGGCGCGGCATGGGCGTCTTGGTTGATTTGCTCGTCGGGATCGTGGGATCGGTTCTGGGCGGTTGGATCTTCGGCATCGTTGGATTGGCTGCTTACGGACTGGTTGGACGTTTGGCGATGGCGTTTGTTGGCGCGGTTGTGCTGCTGTTGATCGTCCGCGCATTGAAACGAGCGTAGCGCTGCAAGCGGATTCGACGAGCGGGGCTCACCTTGACTTTGCCGAAAGGCGCCACCTACACTCGACTTTCGGCTCAAGAAAAATGGCGAAATCTGTGGGGCGTGTCGTCACGGTGGGCATCACGGGCGCGAGCGGAGCGGTTTACGCGCGGCACGTGTTGCGATTGCTTGATGCGGACGCTCGAGTCGAACATGTATTTCTTCTAACGAGCGACGCGGGCATGCGCCTGCTCGCGACGGAACTTGCCGTGGTTGCGTCGGATGGCAAGAAACTGGCCGCGGCTCTCACCGGAACTCCCGCGAAGAAGATCGAATACCTTCCGAACAAAGACATCGGAGCGAGCATCGCCTCCGGAAGCGCCATCGTCGACGCCATGATCGTGGTTCCGTGCTCGGTCGGGGCCCTTGGGGCCATTGCCGGCGGGATCGCAAACGATTTGCTGACACGCGCCGCCGACGTTTGCTTGAAGGAGCGCCGGCCGTTGATCCTTTGCCTGCGCGAAACGCCGCTCAATCGCGTGCATCTCGATAACATGCTGCGATTGCACGACACCGGCGCCACCATCATGCCTGCCATGCCGGCGTTCTACTACGGGCCCAAAACGATCGACGATATCGTGAGCCAGTTCGCCTATCGCGTGCTCGCGCAAGCCGGCCTGCCCCAGGAGAAGCAGTATCGCTGGAAGGGCGGGAAACCTTAGAATAGATGGATCGTGGCCCAAGCATGAGTAAGAGCCGAATTCGCACCGTGCTCGAAATGATTAAGTTCGAGCACTCCGTTTTCGCGCTGCCTTTTGCGCTGGTTGGAGCGCTGCTCGCGGCTCGTGCTGCTGGCGGTTTGCCGACGTGGCGGCAAATTCTGTGGATCATCGTCGCGATGGTCGGTGCGCGCTCCGCGGCGATGACCATGAACCGTATCGCCGATATCGAATACGACCGCCGCAATCCTCGCACCGCAAATCGCGCCCTGCCGAAAGGAGAGCTTTCGGTGGGCTTCGCCGCCGCGTTCACGATTGCTGCGTCCGCCTTGCTGGTAGTTGCGGCGTGGCAATTGAACCGGCTTGCGCTGAAGCTTTCGCCTGTGGCGCTCGCGGTACTGTTCTTTTACTCCTACACGAAGCGATTCACTTCGTGGTCGCACTTCGTGCTCGGCCTTTGTCTCGGAATCTCCCCAGCAGCCGCCTGGATCGCCATTCGAGGATCGCTCGACTCGCGGATGTTGATTCTATGCGCGGCTGTGACGCTGTGGGTGGGCGGGTTCGATGTGCTGTACGCGTGCCAGGACGTGGAATTCGACAAGAGTGCTGGCCTGTATTCAATTCCGAAGAAGTTTGGCATAGCCCGGGCGCTGCTGATTGCACGTGCGATGCACATCGTGATGATAGGGCTGCTGGTCTGGCTCGCCTGGAGTTTTCAGTTGACGTGGCCCGCCTGGGCCGGAATCGCGGTGGTTGCGGCGCTGCTGGTCTACGAGCATTCACTGGTGAAGCCGAACGATTTGAGCAAAATGAATGCTGCGTTTTTCACGGTGAATGGCTATATTAGTTTGTTATTCCTATTATTCTGGGGCGCGGCCACGGTTATGGCACGCCCGTAGAATTGAGGGAATATCACAATATGAGCACCGGTTTTCACGTGGCGGGATTTCAAACCACCGACCAACGGCTAAAGCCGATTGCGGAGAGAGTCTTGGCCGGAGAACGGCTTTCCGCCGAAGCCGGGCTCGCCCTCTACGAGTCGCATGACCTGCTTGCGGTCGGATGGCTTGCGAACCACGTTCGCGAGCAGCGGCACGGCAACGTCTGCTACTTCAACATCAACCGGCACATCAATCCGACGAACGTTTGCGTCGCGCATTGCCGTTTGTGCGCCTTCGGACGCTCGCCGGATGCGCCGGGGGCTTACACCTTTGCTCTCGACGAAATTTGGTCGCGCGCGGTGGAGGGAGTTGCAGAAGGCGCAACGGAATTTCACATCGTCGGCGGCCTGCATCCCGATTTGCCGTTCGAGTATTACCTCGACTTGATCCGCGGATTGAAGCAGCGTTTCCCGCAAGTGCACTTAAAAGCGTTCACGATGGTCGAGGTGGGCTACTACGCGCGCATCTCAAAGCTTTCGATTCGCGACACGCTGGTGAAGATGAAGGAAGCGGGCGTGGACTCGTTGCCCGGCGGCGGCGCCGAGATTTTTCATCCGCGTGTGCGGAAGATCATCTGCGACCACAAGGTGAGCGGGCAGATGTGGCTGCAAATCGCGCGCACGGCCCATGAGGTCGGCCTGCGGTCGAACGCTACGATGCTGTACGGCCACATCGAAAACGCCGAGGAACGGGTCGATCATTTGCTCCAGCTTCGTGAGCTGCAGGACAAGACGCATGGGTTCGTCGCGTTTATTCCGCTGGCTTTTCATCCGGCAAATACGGCCCTCTTGCACTTGCCGAACCCAACGGGATTCGACGACCTGAAAACCATCGCGATCTCGCGCCTGCTGCTCGACAATTTCGAACACATCAAGGCCTACTGGATCATGCTCACGCCTCGGATTGCGCAAGTGGCTCTGCGGTTCGGAGCGAATGATCTGGATGGGACTGTGGTGGAAGAGAAGATTTACCACGATGCTGGCGCCACAACGCCGGAGCACCTCTCGCGCGCCGAGCTCGAGCGGCTGATCCGCGCGGCCGGGCGCGTGCCAGTCGAGCGCGACACGCTCTATAACCGTGTCGACCGCGAGAAGATGCCCTTCCCCGTCACTGCAGCGCGGTCGGGCAGCGACGGCTTCATCCCCGAAACATCCCTAACGCTGAACGTCTGAAGCGCCAGGACAAATTCTCCCGACGGGCCGAAGCTGGGAATTCAACAAATTGACTACGGGTTCTGCCGGTCTTTGGAGTCTTCGGGAACGCCGAGAACCTGCACCTGGATGGAGCGCTCGCGCGGGCCGTCGAGTTCGGCAAGAATGATAGATTGCCAGTTGCCCAGCGCGATCTCGCCGTTCCGGACGGGAACGGACAGCGTGTGCCCCAGCAGCATCGCGCGGAGGTGCGAATCCGCGTTCTTGCGGTTGCATTCGGAGAGTTTGGGGTCGTTGTGCCGCCAGTAATCGAAGCGGCCCACCAGACGTTCCAGAAACGACTTAATGTCGTCGAGCAGTGCCTGCTGGAATTCGTTGATAAAGATCGCGGTGGTGGTGTGCAGCGATTGGACGAGCAGAAAACCCGCTTTCAAGCCGTGCTTGCGCACGACGTCATTCAAATCTCGCGTGATGTTGATCAGTTCAAGCCGTTCCCGGGTTTTGTAGCACAGCGTTTCGAGATACATCTGTAGCGCCGCTGTGGGACGTACGTCCGGTGCGAGTCTGGCTGTTTTCAGCGTGGCCATTTTTCCCTCAGTGCCCTAGGTAGTCCGATCTCTGATCGGGCCGTAAAATTGGATGCTGGTGACTCCGTCGAGTTGCTTATGCGAACATTATAGTTTCCACCGCGAAGCAACGCCATCATTAAACGTCCTCTGCCCGCTCCGCGTGTCTCAAGATGCATTTTGCCGTATTACGCGTGCGGATGAGATTTGTCGTAAACCGCCATCAACTGCTCGACGCTAGCCTGCGTGTACCGCTGCGTGGTCGACAACGAAACATGGCCGAGCAGTTCCTGAATCGCTCGAAGGTCGGCGCCGTCGGCAAGCAGGTGAGTGGCGAAGGCATGCCGGAGTGAGTGCGGATGAAGGTCCCAGTTCACATTGCAAACACGCGCATACTTTTTCACCAGCAGGCGTACCGCCTGGTCGGTTAACCGGCGCCCCTTGCGATTCAGAAACACAGTGTCAGCAGCCGGGTTTCGCGCGCCGGCCAGAATTTCCTCGCGCACAGGCCAGTAGTTTTCAAGCGCCAACAGCGCCTTGTCGCCAAACGGGACAATGCGCTCCTTTCGGCCTTTGCCAAGCACGCGAACCATTTGTCCCCGCCGATCGACGTTCGAGACGTTGAGTCCCACGAGTTCGCTCACGCGCAAGCCCGATCCGTACAGCAACTCGAGAATGAACCGGTCGCGCTTCAACATCAGCTTTTCGTTATTCCGCTGTTTCGGCGTCAGGGCCCGTCCGCCTGCCCGGCGCGGCGGCGTCGAAAGATTGTCGAGAAATCCGTTCATCTCTTCGGCAGTCAAAACCCGGGGAACCCGTTTCGGAAGTTTCGGGCTGCTCACGAGCCGGGCGGGATTGTGCTTCACCAGGCCTTCACGGATGCAAAACTTGAAGAACGTGCGCAATGCCGCGAGCTTCCGCGCGATCGACGATTTTTCCAGTCCCTTGTCGTACATCGAGCTTACATATTCCCGGATGATCTTGTGGTCAATCTGATCGAGGGGCAGTATTTTCTCGCCCGGCGGAGTGAGGAAACTGCGGAACTGGTTGACGTCATTCCGATACTCGACAATCGTGCGCGGTGACGCATCCTTTTCGTACTTCAGGCACGCGATGAAATTATCGATTACTTGCTTCATCCCGACGTTCCAGGCAACGATTATACATGGCGGCCAACACTGGGCCCCCCATTTGCATCTGTTATTCGGGGTTCGTACAAATCCTTTTGCTTGATTGCACTTAAGCCCGGCGGACGCGTCTGCGCTCTTGCCAGCAACCAGGTATGACCGCGAAGTTCGTTGCGGCATTGGAAGTTACCGAGAGTGCCGCTAGAATGGTTGGCTCTCGAAGCGGGGTTTGTCCTAGGAGCGATCGATGGCGGTTTTTGACACGCAGAGTTTGCTGAGTTGGTCGGAGATGGATTGGTCCGGATTCGAAGCTGCCGAAACAGCGCGCGGCGCGGTCGCTCGCCCCACCTTTTCTCTTTCGTTGCATGGAGGCATTGATGCAACGAAGTAAGCCGGCCCTTTACCTCTTGTGTCTGCTGACCCTGGCGATTGTAAGCTTCCCCGGCTGCGGCGGCGGCACGAATGCCTGCAACAACGTGACGGCCATTACGGTTACATCCGCGGCAAACACGGTCGCCCTCAACACGCAGGTTGATCTCACAGCCGAAGTGACTCTCTCTAACTCGACAATAACGACAAGCACCGCGGTCACGTGGCAAGTGAATGGCACGAATGGCGGCAACTCGACGATTGGTACGATTGTGCCCTCCGCAACCGACGTCAACGTGGGAGTCTATACGGCGCCTGGGGTCGTTCCGTCGACAAACAACGGCGAAGTGATGATCACTGCCATCATCACCCAGGCTGCAACCTGCGGTTCCACCGCCTCAGCCACGATCACTTCGAACACAGTCTATATCACGATTGGAGCCGGGGCCGGCCTCGCGGTAACGCCGACGCAGGCCACAGTTGGTGCGGGCGGCAACGAACAGTTTGAGGCGTTGCTGAACAGCGTGGTTGATTCCAGCGCTACCTGGACTGTCAGCCCGACAACCGGCGGGGGATCCATCAACCCCACCACAGGACTGTACACGGCGCCTTTGGTGCCTCCGCCAGGAGGCACCGTCACGGTTACCGCCACGGATGGAGCTGTGATGGCGAGCGCTACCGTGACAGTGGTTTATTCGGACGCTTCGCTGCAAGGACCGTTCGCCTTTTCGTATACGGGCGACGATGCTTCCGGCCTCATCGCGGTTGCCGGCAGTTTCGCCACGGACGGACAGGGAAACATTCTGAGCGGCGTTGAGGACATCGTCAGTTTCGGCGGCCTCGTGGCGACACGAGTCTCGATTATCGCCGGGAATAACGGAGGCAACGGCAGCAACTACGTGGTTGGCCCGGACGGAAGAACCAGTGCCGTGATAGTGACTTCGCGAGGAACGCAGAAGTGGCAGTTCGTTCTCACTTCCACTCAGCACGCCCTGCTCACGCGTTTCGACACCGGCACGACTGGCAGCGGCACAATCGATCAGCAGAATTTGAATGCCCTGACGAACTCGAATTCGATCATTTCGGGGCCATATGTCTTCAGCGCGACGGGCGACGCAGGGTTTAGTCCGGAAGGAATCGCCGGCAGGTTCACGGCAAACGGTGCGGGCGGAATTCCGGAGTCGGCGTCGATTGTGGATCAGAACGATAACGGCACGGCGAAGACCTCCGACACGACCCTCAGCGGTTCCTATTCGTTTGATTCGACTGAGGCCGGCACGGGCCGCGGCATACTCAACCTTTCCTCGACGAACACCGGACCCATTCAGTTTGCTTTTTACGTGATCGGGGCGAATACGCAGGGCGTTGCTACCCAAATGCACATCGTGGAAATCGACCAAGCCGGGTATCTCGCCGGCGACGTCTACCTCGCGCCGAGCGGCAACTCGTTCACGGTTGCGAGCCTGGTTGCGTCCAACTATGTTTTCACGGCGGGAGGCAATTCGAGCGCCGGTTCTTATGCCGAGGGCGGCGTCTTTACCTCGGACGGTGGCGGCAACGTTTCCAGCGGAGTGCTCGATACCAACAACGCGGGAACCGCGACCGCCAACACGACTGTAAATGCATGCGCCTACACGGTGGATCCGACGACGGGAAGAATCGATTTGAAGCTCTTGACGACAGCCGGAGCGTGCTCGTCGGGTCCCGGAACGCCGGAGTTCGCGGTGTATCAGACCGCGGACGGGACCGCGCTGATGCTTGAGCTGGACTCTGCGGCGGTCGCGACTGGAGTGGCTTATCTGCAGCAACCTTCCCCTGCGGCGCTGTCGGGAGACTTTGCGCTGGCTCTGACGGGGCAGGGAATATTCCGGAATGCGCCGGGTTCGTATCAGTCGGATGCCGATGGTCAGGCGGTGCTGGCCGGATCGTTCGTGAGCTCGGGGAATCTCGACATCAACAATTACAGCACTCCCCCTTATCAGAGTGATCCGCTCGCGAACGATACCAGCATTACCCCCAGCTCCATCGGAGCGCCGGCGACGAATGGACGCGGAACAGCGGTTCTCGTGGCCACAGATCCACCTGCGACCTACAACCTCGTTTATTACCTGATTGACGCGAATACCGCTCTGTTTTTGGGGCAAGACAAGACGCGCGTGGAAACCGGCATCGTGGTGCGCCAGTTCTAAGGGGCGAAAATCCGGCGAACCGGAAACAGTGTTTTTGTATCGATTAGAAAATGCCTTCTCCTTTGTTGTCACGCAGTTCGGGCGATTTTTGAATATGGGGTTGTCTCGATTAGCTTTTTTTTCGCCCATGTGAGGGTCTTCGGCCCTACTCCACCATCGAATTTTGCCGGAAAGTGTACCGATTGACGCGGGTGCCGACCCTTTGTTTTGTTAGAGTTGCGGCGATTTCCGTTTGCAAAGTGTACCGATTAGCTTTTGTTTCGCTTTTCGGGCCGCGACAGCTCTTCGGGACTTCCCTCACTTCCTCATCCTCCTTCCCACGGACACACCTTTTCAGCTCAGGGTTTGCAAGTACAAACCCTGAAACCCGCGCGAGCCTGAAACATCCAGGCGCACAAATCGATTATCCTAATTTTAATGGATGAGACCTTTATATCATAGTAAACACAGATTTGCAAGAACCAGTACCCCAGTTTTTTCGCGTTTTGGTACTGGCTACGAAGCGGGAGGTTGAGCAACAAGGGCCGTGAAACCTTGGAACCACAGATCCCGAAGCCTCGGGACAGATAAACACAGATGAAGAAAAAGGCGCACGGGAAGCCCGAAGCCCGAGTCCGGGGCTGACACGAAACCGGGTCCGGAGCTGACACCAAACCCGAGTTGCCACACAGACTGTGAGGCCCGAGTGAGGGGCTGGCGCATTTCGGTCTAGCGGAACTCGACGGTGCCGTCGGGCGCCAATGGCCACGTTGGATTCCAGGCCACTTCCCATGCGAAGCCGTCGGGATCGGCGAAATAGCCGGAGTAGCCTCCCCAGGATGCTTCGCGCGGCGGCTTTAGAATCGTTGCACCTGCGGCCGCAGCGCGTTGAATGACGGAATCCACTTCATTCCTGGCACGGACGTTGTATGCCAGCGCCATGGGGGCGCGTCCGAATGCTGCCGGATCGGCCTGAAAATCGGCGGCGAGGGAATCGCGCAGAAACAGCGCGAACACCATTCCACCAGTTTGGAAGAAGATAACCTCTTCGTTCTCGAATGCCGTCTTCCAGCCGAAGCCATTGACGTAGAAATTCTTCGCAGTCTCAAGATTTTTCACTCCAAGAGTGACCGCGCTGACGCGTTGCTCCATGGTCTGAAAGCCTCCTTTCGCAAGAGAAAAAGACGATGCCGCCGTGAAGCCTACCAGAAGTTCGTTCGGGAAGTGGGTTTGGGCATAGAGGCAAGGAGCCGCCTTCGCGCAAAGCGCTTCGGCGCGCCAGGGGCAAGGAGGCAAGACCGACCGCCAACCATCCGCCATTCAGCTTCGGGCTAGTACGTCCCAGACTGCCGCTGGCCCCTAGCCGCCAACCATGGTCCATTTCACGGAAAAAAGTGTGAACTCTTGATCGATTTTGTTTCATCCTACGAGTAGTGCCAGAAACCAGGAGCGATCATGAAGAGCGAACGAGAAGGAATCAATTTGAACGCGAAGCCAAGCGGTACAGGTTGCGTCGAGTGCCTGAAGACAGACGCGTGGTGGTTGCACCTGCGTCGATGCGCCGAATGCGGTCATATCGGCTGCTGCGATAGTTCGCCGAACCAGCATGCGTCGAAGCACAACGCGACCACCGGCCACCCAATCGTTAATAGCTTCGAGCCCGGGGAGGATTGGTTCTACGACTATCGAACGCGAGAAACTTTTGAGGGTCCCAAGCTGCCCAGTCCTCACGCGCATCCGTCGAGTCAGCCTGTGCCGGGGCCGGCGGGACGGGTGCCTGCGGACTGGGAGAGCCTCCTCCACGAGTAAGCGGCACTGGCGTGACAACTTGAAATCCCCAGCGGTAAAGCCCGGATATCGTGGCGAACTTTTTCCCGGGCCTCACCCTTCGACTGCGCTCAGGGCAAGAGGCTCGAGCTTCGACCCTACAACCGTTCTGTAATTCCCGGGGCTAAAGCCCCTTTTAGTTTTTTGGAGGGCTTCTTTCGCACGGCCTAAAGGCCGTGCTCCCCGGACTGAAGGTCCGGGGCTGACACAAGACGGAGTTGCCACACAGACTCTAAAAGTCACCCTCCCCGGACTTTTTTGGCTCAGGGTTTGCAAGTACAAACCCTGAAACCCGAGTCCGGGGCTGACACAAGACCCGAGTTGCCACACAGACACGCGGGCGCTGATTGCCGAGCTTGGTGCGCTTTTCGACGACGTAGGGCGCGCCACGCTTCGCGGAACGCTCGTTGTGATTCTTCATCGGCGGAAGGTGAGGTCGAGCACTTCGACCGCAGTATCGGGTTGCTCCACGAATGTCAGCCGAGTGTCGAGTTCCGTCATTTCGCCGCGATAACGCCGAAGAATCAGCCAGGCTCCCGCCAAAGCAGGGACGACGACAAGATACCGAAGCGGGTCCTCGAGGGCCCATCGCTCCGCCGTTGACGTCCCCGAAGTAAAAATGACAAACCCCAGAAAGTAGAAAACCACCGTAACGAGAGCGCTGCTTTTGAACTTGGGAGCCGCGCAGGTGAACGGGATTTTGCGGCATCGCACGAGCAGAATTTCGGTCAAGAAGAGGCAAAGAACTGCAACGATCGCCGTATGCGTGACGCCCATGCTCCAGCCCCAGCGCCAGACACAAACGGGAAGACAAACGATGAGCAGCAAGGGAATCAAGAACGTCAGCATGATCTTTCTGGCGAGCGGGACGCATTCGCCTGTTTCGGAATTCACGGTGAACCTGAAAATCCAATTTGCCCGAAGCGCAACAGGGATATCGAACGCGAACCGCACACCGAGAAGCAGGAAGTAGCCGAGGATCAGCGGAATGCTCAGCACATCGGCTGACGGCAATGCCCAAGGGCTCATCGAGCCATGAGGAGCAGCTCTTGCGGCTTCGAACAGCGTCTGGGATGCGAGAACGATTCCGAGACCCGTAAAGCCGCCTACGATCAGCGCGTGGCTCTCGCTTCGAGACAGAGTCCGCAGAGAGAATCGGAAGCAGGCGCGTTCGAACGGAGTTTTCAAGAAGAGCTTGTCCAACGACCGAAAAAAATGTTCTCCGGCAACGCCGCCCGTTGAAGGGAGGTTCGCGACGGCTTCGGCGCTTTGAGTAAAGCAGCGGCGATAACTGAGGGCATATGCGCACAACGCAAGAATCAAAGCAGCGGCGAAGCCCATGACAGCAAATCGGCCGAGCGAAGCAAACGCAGGGCCGGCAACCCCTCGCAAGGACTGGCAAAGCCCAAGAAACCACAACGGTGACACCAGCTTAAGGAGGAGCCGCGAAATTGCGGATGGGTTCTGCACGAATCCCACCATTGCGAAACTCGTCGAGAGGAGAGCCATCAGGAAAATCGCCATTGCACAGCGGACATAGACGGAACACGCGCGAAAGACGCGATACGGAAGCACAGCCATCAGCAAACCCAGAATCGCGAGCACAACGAAAAAGCTGAAGATGCTCGCCAGCACGACAGAAAGCAAATGCGTCCCAAGAAAAACAAGGAGATACGCGAATGATGATTCTGAACCGCATACCATCAATGGGAAGAGGACCGATGAGGCGGCGTTTACGTCGAGAGCGAGCACCCCAGCGAGCAGCAGCAGGGCTGTGAGATTTGCGAGGAAGATTTTCCGGCTCGAAATCGGCAGAGGCGCCAGGTTTGCATAATCGCGGTGGTCGGGAATCAGACTGTCCCATTTCCAGATGGCGACGGCTCCCGAGACCACCATCGCGAGGACAATGAAGAAGTATTCGTCGGGCAGCGACGCGGCGTAGGCGTCGAACTTTCCTTCACCGCGAAGAAAGCGGAAGAAAGAGCCATATTTATCGAGCAGGAAGATTGTGGCGAACGCACCCGGCATGGCGAGCAGCCCGAGCATGGCCGCGATGCCGAAATCGAGTTCGTCTGAGCTGGAATCGTCGCCGCCGTGAAGGATTCGCTCGACGCAATGGCGAACGAGGCGCGCAAACGGTTTCTCAGTTCGTTGGCTGCTTTGTTCCGTTACCTCAGCACCCTCGGGAGTCAAGCGGTCCTCATCACGTCGATGATGTCGCGGGCGGTTCGTGCGGCGTCGCGCTCTTCAACGAGGTGCACGAAGGCGCCTTCGAGCGAGGATTGGCCCACGGTCTTTTGCAATTCGGACGTCGCGGCGTACGCCAGCACCTTGCCCTTGCGCAAAATCATCACGTGCGAGCAAACCTTCTCCACCACTTCGAGCACGTGCGAGCAGTAGAAGACGGCCTTGCCCTGTTCGCCGAGCGACTTGATCAGGTTTTTCACGATCAGCGCAGAGGTAACGTCGAGGCCCGAGAGGGGCTCGTCGAAGATGAAAAGGTCGGGATCATGCAGAAGCGCGGCGATCAGCAGAATTCGCTGGCGCATTCCCTTCGAGTAGGAACCGATCGAAGCGTGCCGCGCGGGAGTGAGTGAGAAAAGTTCGAGCATCGCGTCAATCTTTTTCTCAAGCGTGGCGCGCGGCAGGCCGCGAAGAGTTCCGACGAGCTCTAAATATTCCCAGCCGGAAAGAAACGGATACAACTCAGGCTCTTCGGGAACGTAGCCGAGCCGCTCCCGATATTTCACGAGGTCGCGCTGGATGTTCGCGCCGCCGGAAAGAACCTGGCCGCGCGTGGGTTCGATCAAGCCGGTGAGCATCCGGACGGTGGTGCTCTTGCCGGAGCCGTTTGGCCCCAGGCAGCCGAGCACTTCGCCGGGATTCAGGCAGAAGGTTACGTCGTTCACCGCCGGAACGGCCGTGTAGCACTTGACCAGGTTTCGAGCCTCGAGTGCCGGCATTGCTGGCCGCTCCGGTGGCTTTTGGGGGAGATCCTCCGCGTAGTTTCCGCCGGGTAATTCGACACCAGTGCGCTAGCAGAAGTGCCAGCTCCCATACTGGAGTTGAGAGTTGTGGAGGGTGCGATATTTTGAAATCCCAGGGCTGAGGCACGAATATCGCGGCAAGCTTTTTCCCGGGCCTGACCCTTCGACTGCGTTCAGGGCAAGAGGCCGGTCTTCCACCCTAGAACCCTCCCCGAACTGAAGATCCGGGATGGCTGTCACGCGCTCAATCGTCCCTCCGGGACTCGTTCTTGTTTTGTGGCTTGGTTCCCCGGCATTCCGCTTCGCTGCATGCCGGGCTAAGTACAATCGCCGCTCCGCGGCTCTGAACCGAAGAAAACTGGCAAGTTCCCCGGGGCTGAGGGCCACCCTCCCCGGACTGATTTAAGCTCAGGGTTTGCAAGTACAAACCCTGAAACCCGAGTCCGTGGCTGACACGAATCCCCTACGAGGAATTCTGGCCTACGATTTTCGAGGGGACGGTGGGGATGCGAAACGTGACGCGCTACGGCTTCGAGGGGGCGCCGGCGCCTACGGGTTCGGGTTGCGGTTGTGGCGCGGCGGGTGGCGGCGTGCCGATGGAATCGAGCGGCGGCAGAGGCGCGCTGATTTCCCAGTCGCAGCCGTCCTTAACACACGTGCGGAAATTGCCGAGCTTGGTGCGCTTTTCGACGATGTAGGGCGCGCCGCACTTCGGGCACGGCTCGTTGATGGGTTCGTGCGGCGAAGTGAAATCGCAATCGGGGTAGCGGCTGCAGCCGTAGAAGATGCGCGCGCGACCTCCGCGGCCTTTAGTGGAACCGCGGCGAACGAATTCGCCTTCATTGCACTTCGGGCACTTGATGCCGAGCGTGATCGGGCGCGTGTACTTGCACTTCGGATAATTCTGGCAGCCGATGAAGTCGCCGAAGCGGCCCGCGCGCCTGAGCAGCTCGCCGCCGTCAGTGGGACATTTCTCGCCGAGAGGAACGTCGGGCTGGCGCGCTTTGCGCGTGCCCTCGACGAGGCGGCGCGTCGTCTTGCAATCGGGATAGCCGGTGCAGGCGAGGAAACTTCCGAAGCGCCCACGCTTGAGCGCCATTTCGCGGCCGCAATTTTCGCAGTACTCGGTTTTGCCTTCCTCGGCGTCACCCGGCAGATCGGAGGCCATGTCCTGGATGAAATCGCAATCGGGGTAGCGCGAGCAGCCCAGGAAAAATCCGTGGCGGCTGATGCGTTCGAGCAGCTCGCCCTGGCCGCATTTTTCGCACTTCTTGCCGGTGGGGATGCCGATCTTGTAGGAAACCATGTGCTCGTCGGCGTGCGCGAGATCGACGGTGAACTTTTCCCAGAATTCGCGAACGGCGTCGCGCCACGGCAGCTTGCCTTCCTCGATTTCGTCGAGCTCTTCTTCGAGGCGCGCGGTGAAAGTGACGTCGAAGACATCGTCGAAGGCTTTGACAAGGAGATCGCTGACGCGCTCGCCCAGCATGGTGGGGGTGAAGCGGCCCTGATCTTTCTTGACGTACTCGCGCTCGACGATCGTGGAAATAATGGATGCGTACGTGGAAGGCCGACCGATACCCTTTTCTTCCAGGTCTTTCACGAGAGTGGCTTCCGTGTAGCGCGGTGGAGGCTCGGTGAAGTGCTGGTCGGGACGGATTTTGTCGAGGCGCAGCACCTGGCCTTCGGTGACGCGCGGCAGGGCCGTGCCTACGTTTTCTTCGTCCTTCTCGTCGTCGTCGCGGTCGGCATTCGCGGCGGGCATTTGATAGACGCGAAGGAAGCCGTCGAACTTCTGCACGGAACCAGTGGCGCGGAACGTGTGGTCACCGGCGGTGATGTCGATCGAGGTCTGGTCGAACACCGCGGGGAGCATTTGCGAAGCCACGAAGCGCTGCCAGATTAGCTGGTAGAGCTTGAAGACATCGTCCTCGAGATATTTGCGGACGTCTTCGGGTGCGCGCGAAACGTCGGTGGGCCGGACGGCTTCGTGAGCTTCCTGCGCGTCTTTTTTCGATTTGTAGAAGTTGGGCTTTTCGGGCAGGTAGTTGCTGCCGAAGCGTTCCGGAATCAGTTCGCGGACTTGCGCGAGCGCGTCCTGCGAGACGTGGACGGAATCGGTGCGCATGTAGGTAATCAGCGCGACCGAGCCTTCGTTGCCGAGTTCGACGCCTTCATAAAGGCGCTGTGCGAGGGCCATGGTGCGCTTGGCGGTGAAGCGCAGGCGGTTGTACGCAGCCTGCTGCAACTTCGATGTGGTGAACGGCGGCGGAGGATTGCGCCGCTTTTCCTTTTGCGTCACCGACGCGACCTGCCACTTCGCGTTGGTTACCGCGGCGACGATCTTGTCGGCCGCTTCCTGATTCGAGACTTCGATGTCCTCGCCCTTAAATTTACTGAGCTTGGCTTCGAAGAGGGGCGGCTCGCCCGCGTCGAGCATCGCGTGGATGGTCCAGTATTCCTGCGGGACGAAGGCGCGAATCAGCTGCTCGCGCTCGACGATCAAGCGCAGCGCGACGGTTTGCACGCGGCCGGCGGAAAGGCCTCGGCGCACTTTGTTCCACAGGAGCGGCGAAACTTTGTAGCCGACGATGCGGTCGAGGACGCGGCGGGCTTGCTGCGCGTCGACGAGATTCGCGTCTACCTGGCGCGGCTTGTCGAAGGCGGCGCGAATGGCCTTGGGCGTAATCTCGTTGAAAGTGACGCGGAAAATCTTTTTGGGATCGATCGGAGGGATGCTGATCTCGTCGTGATCCTTCTTGTTCTTTCCCTTGCCTTTTGCGGGCGCCTTGTCCTTGGCGTCTTCGGCGGCGGCCTTGCCGTTGCCGTTCGAGGATTCTTCCTCGGTGAACTTTGCGGGCTTCGAGAGGACCATCGCGAGGTGCGCGGATATGGCCTCGCCTTCGCGGTCGGGGTCGCCCGCCAGGTAAACGGCGTCAGCAGTATTGGCGGATTTCCTTAAATCGTTGATCACCTTGCCCTTGCCGGCGATGATCTGCAAAGTGGGCTCAAAAATCCTGGCGTCGTCGAGGGTGATTGGTTTTCGCGGCGGCGCCTTCTCGGCGGCGGCCTTGCCCTTTTTGCCTTTGCCCTTTTTTCGCTTCTTGGGCTCTTCGTCGGGCAGACGAATCCCTATCGTCTTCTTGGGCAGGTCCATCACATGGCCGATGGACGCTTTGACGGTAAAGTCGCGGCCCAAGTATTTATTGATAGTCTTCGCCTTCGCAGGCGATTCGACGATTACGAGTGACCTTCCCATTCTTTATCTGTGTTCCCTCTGAAACATCTCGACGGAGGCCGCTGCAAGACAGTGGCGACTCACCATCCTAACCTGTCGTCCGTTGGATAATTACAACAGGACTTTCAGGAATTGCTTCCCAGGTAACTGGCGTACCACGCCTCGAAGCTCCAAGTCAAATAGGGCGGCGAGCACTTCGGAGGATGTTAGCCCCGATCTTTCCACGATTTCGTCCACATGGCGGGCCTCATCGGGGGTCAAAAGCTCGTAAATCGGGCGCTCTATGGGGCCCAAAGCTTCCTGCACTAAGAGGGTTCGCTCCTCGGCGCTCGCCGTCTCGACGGGAACCAACTCCGCTCGGACGGGCGTGGGCAACTCCTCGACCACGTCCTCCCAGCTGGTCACCAGCTTCGCCCCCTGCTTAATGAGCTGACTCGGGCCGAAGCTCGATGGTTGCGTGGCATTTCCGGGGACGCCGTAGACCTCGCGGCCAAACTCCATCGCGAGCCGGGCGGTGATCAGGGAGCCGGAATACTGCGCGCCCTCGACGACGACCACTCCCAGAGACATCCCGGAGATGATCCGGTTGCGGATGGGGAAGTTTTGAGGCGCGGGGAACGTTCCCATCGGAAATTCGGTGATGATGGCCCCTCGCTTTTCGATCTCCTCGAAAATCTTCTTGTTCTCCTTCGGATATACGACGTCTATTCCGCAGCCCAGGACTCCGATGGTGGTTCCTGAGCCGGAGCTGAGGGCGCCGCGATGGGCGCTGGCATCGATGCCTCGCGCCAAACCGCTGGCGATCACCAAGCCGCGGGCGGCCAGGTCCTTGGCTAGACGCTCCGCCATTTGATTCCCGTAGGGGGTGGGACGACGCGCCCCAACGATGGCCAGGACGTGACGGTTCAGAAGTTCTGCGTTACCAAGCACATACAGGAGGGGTGGGGGATCGTAGATCTCGCGGAGGCGCGAAGGGTATTCGGGTTCGTCCCAGGTGAGGAGGCGGCAACCTGCGGCTTGGGCTTGGGCCAATTCCTTGGCGGCATCGCTTAGAGGGCGGCGGGTGTGAATCGCTTGGGCGACGGCGGCCGGCAGGCGCTGGCCTTCGAGAGCCGTGAGGGAAGCGTTGAAGATGGCGTCGGGACTGCCGAACTGGCTGAGGAGCTTGCCGGCCATACGCGCACCCAGGCCGGGCGTCAACGCCAGCGCCAACCATCCCAAGTATTGGTCGGGTTCCATCGACTGCGCCAAAGAGCGCGCTTATAGCACAGGGATTAGTTTCTGTAGACGCGTAGAACTACGTAGTTCGCTGAAGGTCGATGTGCGAACTATCCGCAATTACGGCGCCGGTCTAGTCGGAGCGTGTGTAGATGATGCGGCCGCCCCGAATCGTGTAGTGGACCTTCGCGAAGTTTGCTGGGTTATCCGCAGGGTCGGCGTCGAGAACCACCAAATCCGCGTCCATGCCCGGCGCAATCCTGCCGCGATGATCGGCTTCGTTGAACCGCTGTGCGGGGGCCGTCGTAAGAGAAGCGAGAATTTGCATCGGAGTAAGGCCGGCCCGCGACATCAATAAGTACTCCTGCGTCGGATCGTACTCGGTCATGTAACCGACATCGGTGCCAAACAAGACTTGCCCTCCAGCACGCTGGTACGCGCCTAGTTCACCTACGCCTGCGTCGGCAAACTTCTGGGCATCCTCGTCGCTGACTCCCTCTTTCTTGCCTTCGTAGAGCCACAGTTTGAGTGTGGGCGTCAAGGACATGTGGTGTTCTTTCATTTGCGCTATTAGCGCGCCGCTCCACGTTTTCGAGATGGGGGTCGTATGCGCGAGGACGTCCACCCCGGCATTGAGAGCGATCGTGAGCCCTTCGATATTGGACGGGTGCGAGAAGACCAAACGATTCTGGCGGTGCGCCTCGGCGACTGCGGCGCTGGCGATGTCCAGCGGCATTGGTTTTATCTGGCCGTGGCCGACGAGCGATCCGGTGAAAAGCTTGATGACGTCAGCGCCTCCCGAAATGTCCGATTGGACGACCTTCACGGCTGCTTCGGGCGTCGCCGGCTCCGGAAGGAGTTTCAAAATCTCCGGTGGAAGCTCATCGAGAAGATAGAAAGGAGTTCCGTCCGGCGGATACAAGGGGCTTCCTGCCGTGAGAATTCGGGGACCGGGAATTTCCTTTGAGTCGAGGCGCCCGCGAAGGGCCACTGTGTTTCCGAGAAACGAGCCGAGATCGACGACCGTCGTGAATCCGTACTGAGTGAACATGTTCTGAAGCTGCCGCGCCAATTCCGGGGCAGGCTTTTGCGCCGCGCCCTCCCACTTCGGCTCCGTGAAATGTACGTGGCTGTTCTGAAACCCCGCCGTGATTACCATGCCTTCACATAGCAG
Source organism: uncultured Acidobacteriota bacterium (assembly GCA_963737205.1). GTDB lineage: Bacteria > Acidobacteriota > Terriglobia > Acidiferrales > UBA7541 > Palsa-295. The sequence goes on from CAVTRV010000002.1 coordinate 2,499,822, forward strand.
TGGCACAGCGCCCCGTGGGAAGCTGTAGTATTTGCCCTTCTCGGCCGACGGTATAGCGCCGAACGTATAAGCGCCCGGCTTATAGGGCTTTGAAAATTCGGTGTTCCCGACCTCGAGGATTTTCCCGTTTTTGATTAGGACCGTGGCGTGAAGAATGGGAGGCTCCGTAGGAGACACGTAGACCTTTGCGCCAAGTAGCGCGAGAACTGCGGAACCCGAGCCGATCTCTTGTGACAGGCCAATTCCAGAAAACAGGAAGGCAACGCAAAGAGCAGCAATGTGGGGAAGGAATCTCCGCGTCGTCAAACCCTCGTCTCCTAAGGACGGTCCGTTCATGCCCGCGTTCTCCGGACGTCCCGCGCGGTTATGTTATATTGAAAATTCACAGGACATGAAAAAGAAACTGCGCATTTCGATCGTCGAATACTTGAATACTGCTCCGCTGGTGTGGGGATTCACGGACGGCCCGCTGGCGGGCAAGTACGAGCTGTCGTTCACGATGCCGTCGCAATGCGCGGAGGCCTTGCGCCGGGGCGACGCGGACATCGCAATCATCCCCTCCATCGAATATCAGCGAATCGAGAACCTGGTGGTGCTGCCGGAAATGGCGATTGGGGCAAAGGGCGAGGTCCGCAGCATCCTGGTGGTCGCCAAGAAGCCGATCGAGATGGCGAAACGCATCGCGCTCGATGCGAGCTCGCGGAGTTCTGCGGCGCTGGTGAAGCTGCTCGCAAAGGAATATTGGAAGATCGGCCCCGAATATGTGGAAGCTTCGCCCGATCCTTCGGAAATGCTGAAGCGAGCGGACGCGGCGCTGGTGATCGGCGATCCGGCGCTGCGCGTGACGCTCAAAATGGACGCGCTTTCCGGAAAGGTGCCGAGCAGCGAGCAATGCTGCCAGGGCGATCCAGACGAATTGCCCGTGCCGGGCTTCGAGACGATTTTCGTTTACGATATCGCGCACCAGTGGCGCGAGATGACCGGGAAGCCGTGCGTACTGGCGATCTGGGCCGGGCGGCCCGACGTCATCACTCCGGGAGTAGTGGCCGATTTTCAGGCTTCGAAGCAGTACGGCCTGAAACGTTTTCGCGAGATCTCCGAGGCGGCTTCGATCAAACTCGAGCTTCCGCCGCGCGCCCTGGAGCGCTATTTGACCGAGAACATTCATTTCGATCTCGACCGCGAATATCTGGCGGGTCTGAAGCTGTTCTTCGAAAAAGCGGCGGCGGCGGGCCTGATTCCACGCGCGCGCCCGCTCGAATTCGTGAAGTTCCCCGCGCGCGCGAAATCGGCAGTGCGACGGGGAGCATAGCGACGTGGAGCGAATCGGCACGCTGATGGCGCTGCGCCGCTATCCGGTGAAAAGCATGGCGGGCGAAGATCTGGCCGAAGCGCGCGTCACGTTCGCCGGGATCGCCGGCGACCGCGTGTACGCGTTCATCGATACGCGAAATCGCTCCGATTCTCCTTGGATGACCGCACGGCAGGCCCATCCGATGATCCTTTTTTGTCCGCGCTTTCTGGATGCCCCTGCGGTGAACGACGACATCCCCTGCGCGGACCAGTACGCGACGGAAGTGACCACGCCGGAAGGCGAGAAATTTCGAGTGGGTGACGCGGCTTTCACGGAGTATCTCGAGAACCGATTCGGCCGTTCGCTGCGGCTGCGATTTTCCGAGCGCAGCATGACGGATGCGCGTCCGGTGTCGATTCTCGGCTTGAGCACGCTCCAGGCGCTGTCGGAGGAGACGGGAATCGCGCTCGATCCTCGAAGGTTTCGCGAGAATTTTTATATCGAGTGGGAGGATACGAGCCCGTTTTTCGAGGATCAGCTGGTCGGGCGGGAACTGCAAGTCGGCGAAACGGTGACTCTGCAAGTGGTGAAGAAGGATGGGCGGTGCGTGATCATCACGCTCGACCCTGACACGGCCGTTTCGTCGCCGCAGGTTCTCGAGCGCGTCTCCCGCGGGCATGACGGATGCACGGGCGTTTACGCGGCGGTGCTGCGCGAAGGAATCGTGCGGGTGAACGACCCGATCTTCGCGATTTAGGTTAAAATCGACGCAATGGGATTGACGCCACAAGAAGCGCTCGACCTATTCAATTCCGACGACCTGATCGGCATCGGAATGGCTGCGAACGAAGTTCGCCGCGCGAAGACCGACCCGCGCGTCGCCACCTACCAGATCGACCGCAACATCAATTACACGAATTTCTGCACGGAGTATTGCTCCTTCTGCGCGTTCTACCGGCCGCTCGGCGCGAAGGACGGCTACATCCTGCCGCTCGAAACGATTTATGAAAAAATCGAGGAGATGCTCGAACTGGGCGGCACCGGCGTGCTGATGCAGGGCGGCCTGCATCCCGACTTGCGGATCGAGTTCTACGAAAACATGCTGAGCTCGCTGAAGAAGAAATTTCCGCAGGTGCACCTGCACTGCTTCTCCGCGCCGGAAATTACCTGCATTGCCGAAGTTTCAGGGCTTTCTCTGCGCGACACGATCGCGCGCCTGCGCGACGCGGGCTTGGATTCGATTCCGGGCGGCGGCGCCGAAATTCTCGACGATGAAATTCGCGCCAAAATCTCGCGCCTGAAGTGCAAGTCGAGCGAGTGGGAAGACACGCATCGCACCGCGCACGCGCTTGGCATGCGAACCACCGCGACGATGATGTTCGGCTGCGGCGAGGAATATCGCCATCGCGTGAACCACTTCGAGACCATTCGCCGGATTCAGCAGGATACCGGCGGGTTCACCGCGTTCATTCCCTGGATTTTCGCGCCGGAAAATACGCCGCTGGGAAAGAAAATTCCGGAAGCCACCGCTTTCGATTACCTGAAGACGCTGGCGATCAGCCGCCTCTATCTCGACAACATCGACCACATCCAATCGAGTTGGCTGACGCCGGGAATCAAGATTTGCCAGGTGGGCTTGCAGTTCGGCGCGGACGACGTGGGCAGCATTCTGATCGAAGAAAACGTCGTGTACGCCGCCGGAGTGCGCAATCGCACGAACGAAGCCGAACTGCGGCGGATCATCTCGGATGCCGGCTACATCCCCGCGCAGCGCGACACCCTCTACCGCTCTTACGCACTAAAATAAAAGGAAGCTATCTCGTAAATGCTCGGTTGGATCGAACGGCTTGGCTTCAGGGGCTAAAGCCCATTTTATTTTTAGGGGCTCTTCCGGGTGGCCTGAAGGCCACCCTCCCCGGACTGAAGGTCCGGGGCTGACACGAAACCGAGTTGCCGCACAGACATTGCTGCTCGTCTCTTGACGCCAGCTCAATCGCCTCGTCGAATGACATATCGTTGCCTCCACGTGCGGCCTGCTCCAGCAACAACCGCGCGTTGTTGCGAGGTCAAAGTTATTTTTCGTTGGCGTGCCCACGCGTGAGACGTGACTCCGTCTCAACTAGGGTTGCGGATGGTGAGGATTACTTCGGTTCCTTCGGGCAAGGTTACGTTGTCGGCGGGCACGAAGACGCCGCCCGAAAAACGCGCGCGAATGCTTCGCGAGGAAGCGGCTGAGGACTGAGGTGACGTGGAACCAGCGCCGGGAGCGGCAGCGTGGGCTTGGGACGCGACACCGGAGGCGCCCGAGCCGTCGAGCGCGAGATTGGCAAGCCCATCGGCTTCGCGATTCATTTCGCGGGGAACGTGCTCGATCACGAAGTACTCGAGTTGCCGCGACAGCTTCGAGGCGCGCTCGTGCAGAGGCTTCAGATCGGCGCTTTTCACTTTGTAGCGCCCTTGCATTTGCCGGACGAGGAGCTCGGAATCGCTGCGAATGCGGAGCGCCTTGATGTCGTGGGTAACGGCGTAGTCGAGCGCGGCCAGCAGCGCGTAGTATTCAGCCACGTTGTTCGTGTCCCGGCCGAGCTTCTTGCCCAGTTCGAGAATCACTTTTCCATCGGGATCGCGCAGAACCACGGCATAGGAAGCGGGCCCGGGATTGCCGCGCGAGGCGCCGTCGACGTTCGCGATATAAACGCCGGCCGGCGGCGAATGCGTCTCGGAGAACAGGCGAGCGCTGCCGGGAGGTGAACCGGCGGACCGAGTGCGCGGGCGAGTCATGGTTCGCTGCGCCTGCCGAAATCTGTGTCGGGTGCCAGCCTAGGCGTCATTGGGCGCGGAGTTCGGGTGCCTGGCGGCTGCCGCGGCGGCGGCAGCGGTAGGCTCAACGTAGTAGAGGATTCGCGTGCAGGTCTCGCAGTGGAACATCTCTTCGGTGTTGGTGCGCCGCATCTCCTGAAAGACGTGAGGCCGCACGCGCATGCCGCAGGCGGAGCATTTTTCGTCGCGCACTTCCGCTAGCACGACGTGGTGGTGCTTTTTCGAGATGCGATCGTAGTGATCGAGCAGATTCTCGGAAATCAGGGCCACCACGCGGCTGCGCTCGGCGTCTAACTGAGCGATTTCCTGTTCCGCCTGTGTTTTTTCGGCGTCGATTTTTGCGCGCTGCCCGGCGGCTACGATTTCCACTTCCTTCAGCAATTTGTCCGAGGCCTTCACGCGGCGGTCGTACTCTTCGGCGGCTACCATTTGCTCGAGGAGCCGGTCCTCAGCCTTGGCGATTTCCGCTTCAGCCATTTCCACTTCGTGCTGAAGCGCCTTGTACGCCTCATTCGTCTTTACCTGCGACGTCTGATCGCGATACTTGCGAACGCGTTCCTTCCATTGCTCGACGTCGAGTTCGTATTTCTTGCGATCTTTGATGGTGGCGAGTTGGGACGCCTTGCTTTGGTCGAGGTCCGTCTTTGCGGCTGCCACCCGCGCATCCACCTCGGCGACTTTTTTCGGGAAAGCAGCCAGGCGCGTGCGCACGTCGTTCAACCGCAGGTCAACGCTCTGAAGCTCCAGGAGGTCCTGTAGAACCTTCATCACGGTACATTGATTCTAACACATAGCCTGCGTGTGGCCGGCCTCGCGGGGTACCTTCGGGGGACGTCCCGCGGGTCTCTTCGCCGCTGCGTCCTTTTGCGGGCCTGGTCCGTATTATGGATATGATAGGCACCGCAGCGATATCGTGGGAGGGGCGCATGGCAGTTGTCGACAGCGATGTGGCCCGGCTTCGGCGTGGGGACGTAGACGCGCTTTCGGAGCTGATTTCGCGGTATCAGAACCGCCTGTATCGCTACTTGCTGAGATTGGTCCGGCAGCCGGCGGAGGCCGAGGACCTTTTCCAGCAGACGTGGGTGCGCGTGGTGGAAAAGATTCGCTCCTTCGATCCGAGCCGGAATTTCGATGCGTGGCTGTTCACCGTGGCGCGCAACCTGGCTTTCGACCATCTGCGCCGGATTCGGCCCGAGAGCCTCGACGAACCCGGGCCGAATGACTTCTCCGCGGAGACGCCGGCTGAGAGGCTGCCGTCGAAAGCTCCGGGCGCGTTCGACCGCGTTCTGGAACGCGAGCGCGCGAGCCATGTGGCCGCGGCTCTCACCGACTTGCCGGTAATCTACCGGGAGGTGCTGGCGCTGCGGTTCGAGGAAGAAATGAAGATTGAGGAAATCGCGCAAGTGCTGGGTGCGCCGCTTTCCACCGTGAAGTCGCGGCTGCGCAGATCGCTCGAGCAAATGAGACAGTCTCTCGACACTCGCTATCCCGGAGCCGATTGGCAATGAACGACCACGACGAAATCCGAGCGTTGCTGGCGCTGGCTGCGGCGGGCGCTTTGGAGCCGGACGAGGAAGACCGCGTGGCCGGGCATATTCGGTCGTGCAGCGACTGCGCCAATGAGGCAGCTTCGTGGCAATCGATCGCGGGTCATTTGCGGCGACTGCCGACGCCGCAACCATCTGCGGCTCTGGTCCAGAGAACGAGAGCTCTGGCCGAAGCGCGTTTCGTCGAGGAAGCGGAAGCTCGCTGGCAGCGCGGGGTGCTGATCTTTGTTGTGACGTTCGCGTGGGTGCTCACCATCGTGAGTTGGCCGCTCTTCCGGCTGATAACCGGAGGGCTGCTCGACTTGCTCGATCCGCGCCTGAATCAGACTTGGATCACTTTTGCAGGATTCACAACGCTCGTCTGGCTGACGGGCGGGACCGCCGCTGTGTTGCTGTCGTTGCGGCAGCGGCGCGAAAGGAGACTGGCATGAGCCGTTTCACACAAGAATTGAAAGTCATACCCAGGACGGCGTGGATTATCGGTGCGGCGATCTATCTCGCCATTACTACACCCATCTTCCTGTTCGCGATTCCCAACGATCCGACGCTCGGAAAGTGGCCCCGCCTGGGCCAAGCGCTATTCGTGTATGGATTGATGTCGCTTGTGATCCCGCTCATTGCGCTGTGGGGTTACGTATACGGCGATGCAAAGCGTCGTGGGATGCGTTATGTGATGTGGACTCTGCTGGCCATTTTTGTGCCCGACTTGATCGGCGTGATCGTCTACTTTATCTTGCGCAGCCCTTTGCCGAAGGTTTGTCCGGGATGCGGAGACATGGTGAAATCTGGTTTCGCCTTCTGCCCGAAGTGCGGCACGGCTCTGCAGCCCACGTGTCCACAGTGCGGCCGCGCGGTGGAAATTTCGTGGTGCAACTGCCCTCAGTGCGGGCAAAAACTGCCGACGCAGTCGCCCCGCGCGGCATAGCTCGGCCTGCTGAGCTAGAATCGAAGCGTTTCCAAGGAGATCGAATGCCATACGTCCAGATCACATGGGTGGCAGGACGCACGCCGGAACAGAAGCGCAAGCTCGCCGAGCGCATCACGCAAGCGCTGATCGAAGACGGCCGCGCCAAGCGTGAAAACATTCAAGTTACATTCGTCGATCTTCCGCCCACCGACTACGCAGAGGCCGGCATCACCGTCGCCGACCAGAAGCGCGCGCCGTGAGCGATAGGAATTTCTCGCTTGGCTGCGTCGACGGGTTACGTTGACGGATGCAGATCGCGGCGCACCATCACCGCATCAATGAAATAGCCGATGCCGACTGAGATCGGGATGATCCCGAATACCGCGGCTTCGATAGCATCCGGCTCAAATCGGGAAAGCGCCAGGAACGCCAGCGTGTAGCCGATGCCTCCGGCCGTAAGCAAAATTGCAGCCTTGCGCGAACGCGCGTGCGGCGGCAACTCGTCAGCAATCGGCACGGTGACGCCTTTCGCGATCGCCGCGAGCCGTTCCTCGCTTCGGAGCTTACGAACGCGGTACCACGCGTAGATCAGCGCGAGCGGAACTGAAAAACTCATAACCACAGCGGCAAATCCAATCGGTTCCATTTTGTGTCTCCCCTTTTGATTTCCCGCGGTGCGGGATCGTGGGCCTGGTTTGCAGCTCGATTTCAATGGAAGGTACGTAGCAGAGGCGAGCGATGTTCCGTAGCTTGCGGAAACAAGCGAGGGTCAAGCCCTGAGAGGGCTTGCTCTTGCGCCCGCTACGCGGGCTGAAGATTATTTTGCTGGGTACTTTCCCACGGCTTACGCCGTGGGCTACCGTATGTCACGCGCTTCGCGCGTTTGCATCAGACACTGCGCAGGCTCTTTGATTGCCCGCTTCGCCGTGCACGAGTTCAAAACGCGCGCCAGTACGCAGGGATCGTGTCAGACGGCGGCGGCGTACTCAGTTTTGCAACGTGTTCTAGTTACGGAGTGACCTCGACTTCCATGGTCTGGTCGACCGAGTAGTTTTGGCAGCCGGGGCTTGTGGCTGAGGGGCAGTGCGCGACCGCGCGAAATCCGGAAGCGGAAGTTTCGACGTCATAGGTGTAACCGTCACGGGCCGTTTTTTTCATGGTCAAGCCGCCGCTGGAGATCAGGTCATCGAGCGAGGCATACGAGCCGTGTTCCGCTTGATAGGCGCGTTCGGCTTGCGCGATTCCGATGAGGTCGTTCTTCACCCCGACGACGTCGATCGTCTGTGCGGGCGTGGCCGCGCCCATGCCAGAGCTTTGCATCCTGGTGAAGTAAAACTTGTAAATCAGACCCGCGATTAGCGCCACCACCAAAAGTCCAATCATGCTTTTCATGTGTGCCTCACATTCGCACGATTCTCAGTTCGGAATCATTCCGATCGTCCCCAGCCAGGTCTCCACCAACTGAGGCCATCCCGTTATCGGAAACTTCGTGCGCCGCAGCCCAAACGCATGGCCGCCCTGCGCGTACAAATGCATCTCCACGGGAACCCCGGCGTTCTTCAGCGCAATGTAATAAACCAGCGACTGCTTTACGCCGTCCACGTGGTCATCCTCCGCTTGCAGCAAAAACGTGGGCGGCGTCCTGCTGGTAACAGGAATTTCCGGATTCAATTCAAACTCTTTCGTCGTGTGTTCCAACATGTGCCCCGGATAAATTGCCACCGCAAAATCCGGACGGCAGCTCACTTTGTCGGCCGCATCCACGGGCGCGTAGGCACGCCGCGCGAAGTGCGTGCTGATATTGGCCACCAGGTGTCCGCCCGCCGAAAACCCCAGCACGCCGATTTTATGCGGATCGATGTGCCACTCCGCAGCGTGGAAGCGCACGAGCCCCACCGTCCTTTGAGCATCTTCGAGAGCCGTGGGTGCTTTCGGATGAATGTTGCAATGGCAATCGTCATGCCAAGCCGGACCCGAATCGGGTACGCGGTATTTCAGCAGCACGCACGTGATCCCTATGGGCGTCAGCCAGTCGCAGACCTCCGTGCCTTCCAGATCGATGGCCAGAATCTGATAGCCCCCGCCAGGAAACACCACCACCGCAGCGCCCGTATTCTTTCCTTTCGGTGAGTACACCGTCATCGTAGGCCGCGACACGTTGCTCACGCCTGTCACCGGTTTCCCGGCGATCAGATCCTTGGACACTTCCGCCGTTTCAGGCCCCGCCGGCACCACCGCCGCCGCATCCGGCACCGCCCCCGGCCATATCGGCACTTGCGCATTTCCCGGCGATGGCTGCCAGCCGGATTCCTGCGCGCTCAGGCTGTCAAACGCAAACACAACACAGAGAGCAAAGATCAAAGACTTCATGACATTCCCCACTGCTTAGTAACCATTCGCTGCTGGAAGCTGCTGATCGGAAACTGTCAAAGTTAGAGCTATTGTGACAAGATTTGCGGGGAAACGAAGCGGGCATTACTTGATGGCGAGCGAAAGCGTCAAGGATGCGAAGTTATTCCTATCCGCAGAGGCGGGTCTGTAATGCGCGTCGCCGCGATCTATGATATTCACGCGAACCTCCCCGCGCTCGAAGCGGTTCTCGAGGACGTTCGTCAGGCAGAAGTAGACCACGTCGTGGTCGGCGGCGACGTGCTTCCGGGCCCGATGCCGCGTGAAACGATCGCGTGTTTGCAGAGCCTCAATATTCCGGTGCAGTTCATCCGCGGCAACGGCGATCGTGAAGTGCTCGCACAGATGAGAGGCACCGAAACGGAGTGGTACCGTACCGCGCCGGAGCAATGGCGAGAACCCGTGCGCTGGACGGCGGAGCAGCTTCACTCTGAAGACGAAAAGCTGCTGGCCGCGTGGCCTGAAACACTCCGCGTGCAAATTCCCGAGCTAGGCGAGGTGCTGTTTTGCCACGCGACACCGCGAAACGATACCGAGATATTCACCCGCTTGACGCCGGAAGAACGCCTGGTACCCGTCTTTGCGGGGCTCCATGTTTCCGCGGTCGTCTGCGGTCATACGCACATGCAATTTGACCGCACGATCGCAGGGATCCGAGTTTTGAACGCGGGAAGCGTGGGAATGCCTTTTGGTGAACCCGGCGCGTATTGGCTTTTGCTTGGACCAAACGTGGAGCTTGGGCGCACGCGCTACGATCTCGCGGAAGCGGCTGAGCGCATTCGAGGCACGAAGTATTCGCAGGCCGAGGATTTTGCCCTACACAACGTCCTTCAACCGCCGTCGGAGGAAAAAACGCTGGAGGCATTTGCGCGGGCAGAGCTGAAGTAAGGAACAGGAAATCTTTTTCCCGGCGGCATGCGTCTAACAACCGGGCATTACAACGCTATGGCGCGGCGTTGGCAGCTGGCCCCGAATGCTGGTTTGACACTGGCTGGCGGCATCAGGATACTTGAACGTTGAAGCGGGCCTCAGCGCTGCACGCGCGGTACACCCCCTTTTGACGGGAGCAATCGAAATATGAAGAAGCATATGTGGCTGGGTGCGGTTGTCGTTCTGGCGGCGTCGTTTGCAATCGCGTCGTTCCCAATGACGACGGGCGCGCAAGAAAACAGCTCGGCGGTTCGCCCGCCGAAATTGCATTTCACCACGCACACTTTGTCGAACGGGCTGAAGGTAATTCTCCTCGAAGAACACTCCGTGCCGGTGATCAACCTGCAGATTTGGTATCACGTCGGCTCGAAGGACGAGCGTCCCGGCAGAACCGGGTTCGCGCACATGTTCGAACATTTGATGTTCAAGGGTTCAGCGCACGTGGGTCCGGATGAACATTCGCGCCTTATCGAGGCGGTGGGGGGCTTCGACAACGCGGAAACGAACGACGACTCGACGGATTTTTACGAGACTTTCCCGAGTCAGTACCTCGAGACCGCTCTGTGGCTCGAAGCGGACCGCATGGGCAGCCTGAATGTCGACGAGGCCAATTTCAAATCGGAGCGCCAGGTGGTGGAGGAAGAGCGGCGCGTCCGCGTAGACAATCAGCCGTACGGCACGATTGAGGAAGATCTTCGCGCCGCCGCGTTCACGGTCCACGGCTACCACCACACGGCCATTGGGAGCATCGCGGATTTGGACAATGCCACCGTGGAAGACGTTCGAGTTTTCCATGATACCTACTACAAACCGAACAATGCCACGCTCGTCATCGTCGGGGATTTCAGTTCCAATCAGGCTATCGAGTGGGCCAAGAAATATTTCGAGGGCATTCCCGCTTCCGCCAAGCCGATTCCGCGACGCGACACGCCAGAACCGCCGCAAACGGAAGAGCGCGTGGTGAGGAAGTCCTATTCGAATACGCCGCTTCCCGCGGTGGTGATCGGGTACAAGGTTCCCGCCCGGTATGCGCCGGATGCTTATCCGCTCGATCTTGCTTCCAACATATTGGCGGGAGGCGAAAGCAGCCGGCTCTATCAGGCGCTCGTTTACAAAAGCCAGATTGCCGTGCAGGCGGCCGGTTTCGGCAACTTCACCGAGGATCCGAACCTGTTCTGGGCTTACGCGATCATGAATCAGGGCCACACGGCGGACGAGGGAGAGAAGGCGGTTGTCGGCGTGCTCGACGGGTTGAAATCGCAGCCTGTGGACGCGAAAGAGTTCGAGAAAGCCGAGAATCAGGAAATCGCGGGATTCATTTTGGGACGCGACACGGATGAAGAAAAGGCCGTCGCTCTGGAAAACGCCGCGGTGATCGGCAGGAATCCCGATCTCGTCAACAGCGAACTTGACCACTACTTGAAATTGACGCCGGCGGACCTCCAGCGCGTTGCAAAAGAGTACTTCGTTCAGCAGCACGCCACCGTGCTGTTCATGACGCCGGCAGCGCCCGCAAAATGACAGCGTCGAATGTCAGGAGCGATTCAAAACCCATGATGAAACACACAGTCCAACTGGTGAGCCTGCTCCTTTTAGGCGCCGCTCGCATCGCAACCCCAGTCCGGGCGCAGCAATCTGCCGCCGCGACGACGCAAGCAAGCGCCCCGCAAGACGAAAAGAAGAATGGCACCGGAGTGGTTCCTCCGGGCGTGAAGCTTGTCCCCGAAATGCCGCCGGCTGGTCCGCCAAGGCCTTTCGAGTTCCCGAAAGCCACCGAGAAAACTCTGCCGAACGGCCTGCGCGTTTTCGTCGTCACCGATCACAGCGAACCGGCCGTGGCGGCGCGGCTTCTGATCATGTCGGCTGGAAGCATCAAGGACCCGTCGGACGAACCCGGCATTGCCGCGATGACGGCAAACATGCTGACCCAGGGAACAGGGAAACGATCCGCGAAAGACATCGCCGAAGCGATCGATTTTGTCGGCGGCTCGCTCAATGCCTCGTCGGGCAAGGATGGAACCACGGTGACGCTCGACGTCGTGAAGAAGGACTTGAATCTCGGTTTTGACCTGATGTCCGATGTGGTTCTGCATCCGGCGTTCAGCGCCGATGAACTCGAGCGTCAGCGGCAGCAGCTTCTTTCGGGTATGACCGTGCAATATTCGGACCCCGAGTACCTCGCATCCGTCGTCTTTTCGCGCATCGTCTACGGCGGCTCGCCCTATGGCTTGCCCGCCGAAGGCACTCCCGAAACCGTGAAGAAACTGAATCGCGACGATCTCGCGAAATTCCACGACGCGAATTACGCGCCCAATCAGTCTCTCCTTGCAGTGGCGGGCGACATCACGCCGGAAGACGCTTTCGGCGTCGCGGAAAAATATTTCGGCGGCTGGCCAAAACTGGATATCCCCGCCGCCGTACCTGCGTCTCCCTCGATGCTTTCGGGCCAGCACATTTGGCTGATCGACAAGCCGGACGCGGTGCAAACGCAGATTCGCGTGGGCAAGATTGGAATCCGCCGCAACGATCCCGACTACATTCCCGTGGAAGTGATGAACCGAATCTTCGGCGGCGGATACAACAGCTTGCTCAATACCGAGGTGCGCGTGAAGAAAGGGCTCACCTACGGAGCCTATTCGCAATTCGCTCCGCAGCGGTATTCCGGGGCGTTTCTGGTGGGCACGTACACGCGCACGGCCGCGACCGTGGAAGCCACGAAGCTGGTGGTGGATTTGCTCTCGCGAATGTCTTCCGGCGGAGCCACTCCGGAGCAATTGAAATTTGCTCGCGATTACCTTGCCGGCGTGTACCCGATTCAGTCTGAAACGGCCGAGCAGGTGTCGGGGCGCGTGCTTTCAGCCGCAGCGTTCGATCTTCCGGCGGACTACAATCGCACGTATCCCGACAAAATTCGCGGCGTCTCTCTCGATCAGGTGAATGCGATGGCCAAGCAGTACCTCGCGACAACCGATCTCGACATCGTGCTGGCAGGAAACGTCTCGGCGTTTCGCGACGCGCTCAAGAAGGCATTTCCGGATGCCAAGTACGACGAGATCTCGTTCGACCAGGTGGACGTGCTGGCTCCCGATCTACGAAAACCGAAGGCCGTCGTTGCGGAAGCGACGCCTGAATCGCTGGAGCAAGGGAAGCAAATCCTTGCCGCAGCCGCGAGCGCAGCGGGAGGGGAAGCGCTGTCCTCAGTGAGAACCGTTGCGATGACGGAAAGCGGAAAGCAAGTGGGGAACGGCGACGTGCCGGTAATCGTCAAGTGGACTGTGGCCTATCCCGATCATTCGCACGGCGACGTTTCCTACGGCGGCCAGGCAATCACGCAAGTATGCGACGGCAAGTCGGCCTGGATCGTCATGGGCGCGCAAGCGCACGATGTGACGCAAGTGATCGGCGAATTTGAGCGCGGCGTCGCGCTGTTTGGGGGCGGTTGGGGTTTCTATCAGCAAGTGCTGACGGGAAAAATCGCGGGCCAAGCGATCGGCGAAACCGATATCGACGGCAAGAAGACTTTGGGTGTGGCGGTCCAGGCGCCATTTGGCAATTTGAAGCTGTTCTTCGATCCTGCCACGCACCTTCTGGCCGCTGCCCGCTTCCAGTCCATGGGCCAGCAGGGACCCATCGAGAGCGAGCAGCGCTGGACCGATTACCGTACGGTGGATGGGCGCCAGTTTGCTTTTGCCACCGTCACGTATCGAGACGGAAAGAAATTCATGGAATCGAGCTACGAGGATGTGAAAGTGAACCTGCCGGCGGACCCATCGCTCTTCGCGAAGCCGGATGCCGCGCCGCCCGCGTCAAAATGACCAGACAATGTAAGTATGCGGGCGCCGGCCCTTACTTCACGGCCAGAATCACTTTTCCGATGTTCTTCCGCTCTTGAATGTAGCGGTGAGCCGCGGCAGCCTCGGTGAGCGGAAACGTCTTGCCAATCACGGGCTTGATTTTCCCGACTGTGTACATGCGGAAAATTTCATCGAGCTCACCTCGCAGCACGGCGTTACGCGATTGCAGGCCTCCCAGACTCACTCCAATGACGGAGATATTACCGCTCATCAGCTTCAGCGGGTGAAAACGCGGCATTTCCAGTAGAGCTTTGCCGGCGCGCAACATGTGTTTCTTGCCGTCGGACCCGGCTGCAGCCGAAAAGCCGAAAACCACCAGGCGGCCCATCGGTCCCAGGCATCTCCGGCTGCGCGCGAAGGATTTTCCGCCGATCGCGTCCATCACCATCTCGATTCCGTCCGGCGCGAATTTGCGCACCACGGCGACAAAATCGCTCTTCTGGTAGTCGATCGCATGGTCGACGCCGATTTTCCTCAGGTACTCCTGCTTCGAAGGTCCGGCGGTTCCGAAAATCACGAGACCGCGTGCGCGCGCCAGTTGCACAGCCGCGATTCCCACTCCTCCCGCGGCGCCGTGAATCAGGATGCGGTCGCCCGGCTGCAGATTTCCCATGGTGAACATCGAGTGGTGCGCCGTGAGGTAATTCACTGGAATGGCGGCCCCGTCTTCGAATGACATGCCCGCCGGCAGAAGGTACGTGCTCCGCGTCGGAACGGACACCCATTCCGCATACGCGTTAAAATGAGTGAGCGCGGCAACCGCATCACCTCGCTTCAGCGGCTCCCCCTCGCTGGCACGGCCTCCCTCAGGCGCCTCTGCTACCTTTTCTACCACTCCGGCGATCTCGAGCCCGGGAATGAATGGAGGTTTCGGCGTACCCGGATACACCCCCATGCGTTGAAGCAGGTCCGCAAAGTTGACGCCTACGGCCTTTACGCGGATCAGCACCTCGCCCGGCTTGGGTTGTGGATCGCGGACTTCCTTCGCCTCAAAAACTTCCGGTGGCCCATACCGCCTTACGACCATCGCACGCATCTAATCTCCTTGCTCCAGTGGCAGGCTGGAAGTGCCGCAAACCGGCTGGACCTGTTTGTACTCTCGCCGAAGGCTGACATCAAGTCCCGGCTTTTCGTTTGGGAATCGAGACTTCCTAACTTAAACTATTGGACTCCGCCCAATGATAAAAACTGAACCGAGAACCCGAAGCTTTTTTGCGATAGTGATTCTGTTCGTTGCGGTATGCACTTCGATGGCCGCCGATCGGCCGGCGAATCCCCCCGCAGTTCCCCCCGTCCTCACCGCCATGCAGGAAGAAATCGACCGCTCGATGGCGGCTTTCTCGAAGGGAGATCCGTCCTCGTACTTCATCAGCTACACAGTGGCGGACCGCCAGGCTTCCGACGTTTCCGGGTCAAACGGCGCGCTGCTTTCGAGCAGCGACAATCGCGCCCGCTGGCTCGAAGTTCAAACGCGCGTGGGTACGCAGCAGCTCGATGACACGCACAAGATCGGAGATCGCCCGCCCAGTTGGACCAGCCCGGGCACTTCGACCGTGCTGGACGACGATATTCCCGTGCTTCGCCGCGAAATCTGGCGCGAGACCGACCGCCAGTACCGCGCGGCCTCCGAAGCCTTGATCAAGGTGAAAACGAGCCAGCAAGTGCAGGTTCAGACCGCCGAAGGCGCCGCGCCTGATTTTTCGCACGAGGCTCCGCAGAACTACATCGGCGCCCGCGCCGAAATCCACGTCGACCGCAAGCCGTGGGAAGAGCGCGTCCGCAAGTATACCGCCGCGTTCAGCAAGTCTCCCGCGGTGCTGAATTCCATCGCCACGTTCAGCGCCCTCAGCATGAATCAGTACCAGGTGAACACGGAAGGGACGAAGATTGCCTTCGGCCAGGTTCATTACCGGCTCGAGCTGTTCGTCCAGAGCAAGGCGCCGGACGGGATGGACATCAATCGCTACGCGAATTTCGACTGGCTCGATCCCAAGAATGAACCGAGCGACAAGGAAATTTTCGACTCAATCGCGCAGCTGATCCGCGAGACGGAAGCGCTCGATAAAGCGCCGCTCGTGGATCCGTTCGCCGGCCCCGCCTTGCTCACCGGCCGCGCCGCCGCCGTTTTCTTCCACGAAGTTTTCGGCCATCGCGCGGAAGGATTCCGGCAGAAGGACATCAGCGAAGGCCAAACGTTCACCAGCAAGGTGGGCGAACAGATTCTTCCCGATTTCATCTCGATCAAGGACGATCCCACGGAAGCCACGCTGAACGGCCAAATGCTGCTCGGCAACTATGCATTTGACGATGAGGGAGTTCCGGGCGCGGACACGATCCTGGTCGATCACGGCGTGCTGAAGACTTTCCTGATGTCGCGATCGCCGCTGGTCACCATCCCGCATTCGAACGGGCACGGCCGGCGGCAGCTTGGTTACGTTCCGGTGGCGCGCCAAGGCAATCTGATCGTGACGAGCACCAAGACCTTCACCGACGCGGAACTTCGCCAGAAATTGATTGAACTCGCGAAGCAGCAGGGAAAGCCGTTCGGCCTGCTGATCGACGACATCGCCGGCGGATTCACGTTCACCGGGCGCGGCCAGCCGCAGGCGTTTCAGGTGACGCCGCTCGTCGTTTACAAAGTTTTTGCGGACGGAAGACCGGATCAGCTGGTGCGCGGCGTCGATATTGTGGGGACGCCGCTCGTCTCCTTGACGAACATCGTTGCGACGGGCGATAAACAGGAAATTTTTAATGGTTACTGCGGCGCTGAGTCCGGCTCGGTGCCGGTATCGGCCGTTGCGCCCTCGATTCTGATTTCGGAGATGGAGTTCGCGAAGAAAGAAAGCTCCACGGACAAGCCGCCGATCCTTCCGCCGCCGGCACACGATCCGGAAGCGAAAGGTCAACAGCCTTGAGAATGAAGAGAACGAATTTCGCCACGATCCTGCTGTTCGCGTTGTCCGCCGTTTCGGCCAAGGCCGCCACGACTAGCGCTACGCCGGCAACTACGCCCGCAACCATGCAGGCACCCGTTCCCGCCGGCGAAACCGACAAGACCCTCCAGGCGATGCACGACGAACTGGAGCGCGCGCGCACTCGGCTGCAGATTCCGGGCGTCGACAAGCCTTTCTACATCGAGTACCGCCTGCTCGATTTCGACATTCGCAACGTAACGACTTCCTTCGGGTCCCTCGTGTCGAGCACGACGACGCGCAACCGGTTCATGAACGTCGACGTGCGCGTGGGTGACTATCATCTCGATAGCTCGAATTTCGTCAGCGAAGACGGGTTTCAGGGTTTCCTTGGCCCGGCGGGCCAGGTGGGCATCGATCGCGATTACACGTCGCTGCGCCAGGATCTATGGCTTGCCACGGACCAGGCGTACAAGGGCGCGGTCACGCAGATGTCGCTGAAACAGGCTTTCCTTCGCAGCCTGACGAAACCGCCTGAGATCGACGATTTCTCAGTCGCCGAGCCGATCGTCAAGATCGATCCGCGGATCGAGCCGGATTGGACGTCCCGCAACTGGGAAGACGAAGCGCGCAAAGCCTCGGAGGTTTTGCGGAATTTCCCGCAGATTTACGGCACGCGTGTGAACTATTACCTGGTTTACGTCACGCAGTATCTGATGACCAGCGAAGGGACCACAATTCGCAGCTCCCACAGCCTTGCCGCGATCGAAGCCGGGCTTGATTCGCAGGCCGACGATGGCATGCCTCTCCATAATCTCTATGCAATTTACGTGCGGCGCCCCAGCGATTTGCCTGACCCTGCCACGGTGAGCAAGGGCCTGGCTCAAGCCGGCACGGAATTGATGGAACTGCGCTCGAGCCCTCTGGTTCCGGATTTTACGGGCCCCGTGCTCTTCGACGCGCCCGCCGCGGGTTCAGCCCTGGCGCAGATACTGGCTCCCTCGCTTTCCGGAGCGCGGCCGCCTCTCTCGATGGTTCCGGCATTCGACCAAATCATGGACCGCATGGGAGGCCGCAGCGAATGGTCCGGCCGCGTTGGCACTCGCGTTTTCCCGATCACCGTGTCTCTCTTCGATGATCCGACCACGGCCGAATTTAGCGGCCAGCCGCTGATCGGCGGCTACGAAATCGACGACGAAGGCGTAACGGCCCAGCGGGTTTCGCTGGTCGAGAATGGCATTCTGAGAAACCAGTTGATGTCGCGTCGTCCCGGACCCGATTTCCAAAGTTCGAACGGCCACGCGCGCTCGGCGCTGCTATCCGAGACGCGCCCGCTGGCGAGCAATCTCTTCCTGCAATCGAGCGATCCTCTGAAGCCTGACGATCTGAAGAAGAAGTTCCTCGATGCGTGCAAGCAGGATGGGCACGAGTGGTGCGTCGAAATCAGGCAAATGGATAATCCGGCTGTCTCTTCGCTAAATCAGCAGGATTTTTCGGATTATCTTGAGGAGATCGCCGGAGGCGTCTCGAGCGGCGAGCGCTTGCCGCTCCGCATGTATCGCGTATACGTCGTGGACGGCCGCGAAGAGCTGGTCCGTGGCGGATCGATTGAAGGGCTCACGCTGCGCAGCCTGCGCAATATGACGGCCGTCGGAAGCGATGCGTCGGTCTACAGCTACATGCAGAATTCGCAGAACGGTTTTGCCGGAACGGCGCTCGGCGCGTTTGGCTCAGCGCAAGGCGGCATTCCGAGCACCGTCGTAACGCCGTCGCTTCTGCTCGACGAAGTGGAAATTCGCGGCTTCCACGGCGAACCTCGCCGCTTGCCGCCCGTCCCCGCACCACCGCTGAAATAGCCGCACCCGCGGGATTTTCTTTCCTGCCACTGTGGAGTGGTCTGTCCGCAACCGCGTTGACTCACTGCGATGCGGTGCCTAATATGGTCGCGCTCGGGGGAGCTTTTTTCATTGATCGGTCGAACCATCTCGCACTACCGCATCGTCGAGAAACTGGGCGGCGGCGGGATGGGCGTCGTGTACAAGGCCGAGGACACCGAACTCGGCCGCTTCGTCGCGCTCAAATTTCTCCCGGATGGCGTCGTTCGTGACGCGCCCACTCTTGAGCGCTTCCGCCGCGAGGCTCGCGCGGCATCCGCACTCAATCATCCAAATATTTGCACGATTCACGAGATTGGCCAGGTCCCGCTTGAAGCGGGCGAAACGATCGGCGGGCATCCGTTCATCGTGATGGAATATCTGGACGGTGAGACGCTGAAGCACCGGATTGAGCGCGGCGCACTCCCGCTCGACCAGGTGCTCGACTTCGGGATCGAAATCGCCGACGCGCTGGATGCCGCGCACGCCAAAGGAATCGTCCACCGGGATATCAAGCCCGCAAATCTGTTCATTACCAACAGAAGGAACGCGAAGGTCCTGGATTTTGGTTTGGCGAAGGTCACGGCAGACATGGATGGCGCGAGCGGCTCTGTGGCGGCAACGATGGGCGCTGACGCAGCGCTGACGAGCCCGGGCGCGACGGTTGGCACGATGGCGTACATGTCGCCCGAGCAAGCGCGCGGAGAGGATCTGGACGCGCGGACGGATCTGTTCTCGTTTGGCGCGGTGTTATACGAGATGGCCGCGGGGCGGATGGCATTTCCAGGCGCGACGACGGCCATCGTTCTGGACGGGATTCTGAACCGCACGCCCGTGGCGCTGGCGACCGTGAAACCGGAGTTGCCGCCCGAACTCAGCCGCATCACCGCAAAGACGCTCGAGAAGGACCGCGGCCTGCGCTATCAGGCCGCGGCGGAGATTCGCAGCGATTTGCGGCGCCTCAAACGCGACTCGGAATCAGGTAAGCTGCCGGCAAGCGCGAGAGAGACGGCGGCAGCAACACAAGCCGCACCAGCTCTTGCGAGAAGCCGATGGAAAGTAATCGTTCCCGCGGCGGCGGTTGTGATCTTGGCTGCTGCCGCCGCCTACTTCTATTTCCATCGCGCGCCCAAACTCACCGACAAAGACACAATCGTCCTGGCCGCCTTCAACAACACCACCGGCGATCCCGTTTTCGATGGCACCCTGCGGCAGGGCCTTTCGGCGCAGCTGGAGCAGTCCCCGTTTCTCAGCCTCATTTCCGACGAGCGCATTGCGCAAACGCTCAGCCTGATGGCCAAGCCAAAGGATACGCGGCTTACGCCCGACGTCGCCCGCGAGGTTTGCCAGCGCACCGCCAGCGCCGCCACGATGGAAGGCTCCATTTCCAGTTTAGGCAGCGAGTATGTTTTGGATTTGAAGGCGGTGAATTGCCGCAATGGCGATCTGCTCGCCGAAGAGCAGGTCCCCGCAAACGGAAAGGAACAGGTTCTCGCAGCCTTGGGTGATGCGGCGACGAAACTGCGCGCGAAGATGGGCGAATCGCTGGCGTCGGTGCAGAAATACGGCGCGCCGCCCGCAAGCGTCACCACGCCGTCGCTCGAGGCGCTGCAAGCCTACACCCTCGGCAACCAAACAATCGACGTTGCAAACGATTACGCTGCCGGCATTCCCCTTTTCGAAAGGGCCATTTCCCTGGACCCAAATTTCGCCATGGCTTACTTGCGGCTGGCCCAGAGTTATCAGCCTCTTAGCCAACTCGACCGCTGTGCCGAGAACGCGCGCAAGGCTTACGAATTGCGAGACCGCACGAGCGAGAGTGAAAAGCTCGCCATTTCGTCGTTCTACGAGCTTGTCGTCACCGGAAATCTTGAGGCGGCCCGCGGCTCTTATCAATTGTGGGCTCAAACCTATCCCCGGGATGAGGAGCCGCCCGCCTACCTTTGGGTCACTTATGCACTCATGGGAGATTACGGGAAAGCCAATGCGGCCGCACTGCAGGCGTTCAAGCTCAACCCCGTCAGCGGCAACAACTATGTGAATCTCGGCTACAGCTACCAATGGAGCAATCAACTCGATCAGGCAAAGGCCACGGTAAAAGAATCGCGCGCCCACAACATCGAGTCGCCCTGGCTTCCTCTGATTCTTTACAATGTGGGTTTCCTCGAACACGACGCCGCCGGAATGCAGCAGCAGATCGCCGACGCGACGGGAAAGCCCGGAGTCGACGATCAGATTCTTTTTCTGCAATCAGAGACTGCGGCGTACGCGGGTCAGTTCGCAAAGGCTCAGGAGCTGGCGCACCGCGCCGCCGACTCCGCGGAACGAGTGGATGAAAAGGAAGCGGCCGCGGAATACCTGTCGCATGACGCAATCCGGCAGGCGCTCGTTGGCAACGTGGCAGTGGCCCAGCGAGAAGCGCAGGCTGCGCTCGCGACGTCAAAAAGCAAAATCGCTCAGTCATTCTCGGCGCTTGCGTTCGGCTTGGCCGGCGATTCGGCGGAGGCCGAGCGCATGGCCGCCGATCTGAACAAGCGTTTCCCGCAAGATACGGATGTGCAGTTCGATTTTCTGCCCATGATACATGCGGGGATTGCTCTGCGAGGCGGCGACGCCGCGCGAGCGATCTTGGCGCTGGCAGTATCTGCACCATACGAATTGGCGGAAGGAAATGCCGCCTTCACCTTCGCGCTCTATCCTGTTTACTTGCGCGGCGAGGCATATCTCGAGGGAAAGCAGGGCGCGGCAGCTGCCGCTGAATTCCAGAAAATTCTGGACCATTCAGGCGTCGTCGGAAACGAGCCCATCGGCTCGTTGGCGCATCTCGGCGTGGCCCGCGCGTACGCACTATCGGGCGACACGGCCAAAGCCCGTGCTGCGTATCAGGATTTTCTGGGCCTTTGGAAGGACGCCGACCCCGGAATCCCGATCCTCGTCGCTGCCAAAGCGGAGTACGCGAAGCTGCAGTGAGCGGATTTATGCTGCCCTGCTCGATTGGTTGTAAGCCCTAAGGATGTAACGTAAAAAAGCTGATTTCCGGGCGGCACAAAAATCGGATCTGCAGGTTCGACATTCCCAGGCCGCGGTTCACATACATTTTCGATCCCCGCGACTCGTACCATCCCTCGACGAATCGGCCGCAGCCTTTCGGAAGCCAGAGCGGCGGCAGAAACGGAAGGCGCACCTGCCCGCCATGCGTGTGACCCGTGAGGCAGAGATTCACGCGGCCGCCGATTCGATCGAAGTATCCCGGGGAATGGAAAATCGCGATCTTGTATGCGTCGGGAGGGACGGTGGCTAGCGCCGCGTCGAGCCGGGCCGCGCCGGAAGATGGATCGTCGAGACCCACGAGCCACACATCCGGACGAATTGCGGCGCTCGCGTTCACAAGAAGGTTCACGCCAACCTCGTGGTAAAACAGGCGCTCCCGGTGAAGCGGGTGATCGTGCTCCCAGTTGCCCCGGACGAACCAGACTCCGAGCGGAGCGTGAAGTTTCTCGTAGAGCTCCTTGCACCATTCGTAGTTGCCTGCCAGATTGCCGAGGGAGTCGCCGGTAATGACGATGGCGTCCGGCTTTTCGGAGTTCAGGATTTCGAGCAGGTGGCGTTCGTTGCGTCCGATGCCGTGCGTGTGCAAATCGCTGAGCTGCGCGATTTTCAGCGGCGCGGAGATCGGCGCCTGAATGTCGAAATGGGTCACTTCGATCCGGAATGGCTCGATCAGAAAGCTGTCGATGCCGGCTGCGATCGCCAAAATGAAAAGAAGGGCAACGGTTGGCCACAACCATCTGCGCCGCAGAAATCCGGCTGGCCCCGGCTCGATCGGTGTATTCGGCGGATCTTGCGTTGCAGACGCCATCGCGGGAAGTTTCTCTCCTTTTTTGTCGGAACCACTATACAGGTTCGTGAATGGAGGGCAAAAATGGGGTTCAGCGCGAAAAAGCCGGTTTCGGCGGCACGCCATAAATCCAGGAGCAAACTTGGCGCATTCCTGGCGCAGCGTATAATCACCGCGCATAATTACCCCGTATAATCATCGACAATGCGCGAACCTTCCGAACAAGCAACGCACGAAAAGCGTCTGGCCGCTCTTGCTTCGGTGGGCTCGGCGGTCTTGCTCGTCCTTCTGAAGGTTTTTCTGGCGGTCGTAACGAGCAGCCTAGGCGTGATTTCCGAAGCTCTGCATTCCATCCTCGACCTGGTCGCCGCAGTCATTACCTATCTTTCGGTCCGCGTCTCAGACAAGCCCGCCGACGCGCAACACCTATACGGGCACGGCAAAGTGGAAAGCTTTTCTGCGTTCGTCGAGACCGGCCTGCTGTTTCTCACCGCGCTTTACATCATCTGGGAAGCCTTTCAGCGATTGCTCTTCAACACCGTGCACATTTATCCCAGCCTTCAGGCGATTGTCATCCTCGCCATCGGCATGGGAATTGATTTCGTGCGGGCCCGCGCCTTGCGGCGCGTGTCGCAGAAATATCCAAGCGAGGCCCTCGAAGCTGACGCCCTGCACTTCTCCACCGACGTCTGGAGCACGTTCGTCGTAATTCTGGGTATCACGGCGGCGTGGATCGGCATGAGATTCGGAATCGGCTGGCTCGGCCGCATGGACGCCGTGGCCGCCCTTGCCGTGGCGGGCGTAATCATTTGGATCGGTTCGCGGCTGGCCAAGCGAACGATGGATGCGTTGCTGGACGTCGCGCCCATGGGCCTTCGCGAGCAAATTACCAATGCCGTTGACGACACCGAGGGAGTGTTGCAGGCAGAACGCGTGCGCGTCCGGCGCGCCGGGCAGCGTTATTTTGTCGATGTCACGATCAGCGTGCCGCGTACCGCCAGCCTCGAGCAGGCCCACTCCGCGAGCGACGCCGTCGAAAAGCGGATCGAGCAGATCGTTCCGGCTGACGTCGTGGTCCACGTGGAGCCGCGCGCGCCCACCAACGAGCATCTTTTCGAAACCATCCGCGCAATCGCGCAGCACCGAGGGCTCGCCGTACACGAGCTATCAGCGCACCATCTCGACGGTCGGCTTTTCGTTGAGCTTCACCTGGAAGTGGACGAAGGCGCCAGTTTGCGCGAAGCCCATCGTCGCGCCACCGAACTCGAGGAGGACATCCGGCGCGCGACGGACGCCGGTGCGTTCGTCAACATCCATATCGAGCCGCTCGGCGGCCGGATTCCCACCGCCGAAGAAATGAAGGACCTTTCGGTCTCCGTACAGGGATTTCTGAATTCACTCCAGTCCGAGTATCACGAGCTCGTGAACTGCCACGAGGTTCACGTCCGCACCGTCGACCACAAAATTCTTGTCTCTTGCCACTGCGCGATGGATGGCAGCTTGCCGATTACCCAGGTTCACGACGTGACGGCCGCCCTCGAAGACCGCGTCAAAGAGCGCTTTCCGCAGATTTTTCGCGTGACCATTCACCCCGAGCCCGTGGAAGAAAGCTGAATCGCGAGCCGAAGGCCTGCGCGCCAAGGGCGAGCAGCGCCGGAAAGCACTCGAGCACATACCTCGGCTCCGTTGTCTCCACCGCATAGGCAAAAAACACCGTCCGTACAACGATGAACACGATCAGAAAAGCCACGCCCGGCCTGCCGCGCGCCAGCCATGCGCCGGCTAAGCCGAGTCCGATGAAAATGACGTTGCCGAGCGCGAATGCCACCGCTCGCAGAAAATCCGGACGGTCATCCTCCCACTCCAGCGAAAGCGGCGTCAGATGGCCCGAGATGGGAAGCAGCTCCACGCGCGGCGTAAACCACATCGCAAAGCACCGCAAGAACGGCACCTTGATGTAGGTTCGCAACGGATGCCGCGCCGTGCGCTCGCGTGCGATTTCGCGAAACTTGGCGTCGAGGCCGGGCCCGATCGTCAGTTGTTCGTTGTAGTCATCGAGCAGGTCGCTCACGCGGTCCCGCTCTTCGGTCGAATCGAACGCGTAGGGAGGAAGCGAATCGACTGGAATTTCCTCCTCATTCAATTTCCAGTGCGTGAGGTAGACGTCCCGAAAGCGCCAGAGCCACGTGTTCGTCCAATCGATGAAACCGTGCGGCGTGTATTCGCCGGGCAATTCGCTGTAACGCGGAGCGAGGAACCGCACTTCGTGAAGCACGCGCCAGTTGCGCGCTGCCCACGGCACCAGCGGAAGTATCAAGCCGATTCCCATCAACGCACCCGCCCGGAAGAGTTTCCCCCAATCGCGCGGCCGCCAGAGCTTGCCAACCAGTACGAGTCCCGCCGAAAGAAGAATCAGGGGCGTTTCGGGTCGCACGAGCGTTCCCAGTCCAACCACAATTCCGCCCAGCAGCCAGGGATTCAAAAAAAAGCTCCGCCCGGCAAAGGCGTCACTCGCGCCGCCACCAATTTCCGTGCGCAACAGCACCAGAATCGCGAGCGCCGTGAGAAAGATCGTCAGCGTTTCCGTGAGAACCACCGCCGTGTAATTTGCGGTGAACGGGCAGAGTGCCGCGAGCCATAGAGCCGCGATCGCCTCCCGCCGCCGGTGCTGGCTGGGTGCGAGTCGCGTGGCGATCCAGGCAATCAGGAAACACGTGGCTACGTCCACGACCGCCTGGACGAGCATCACGGCCCGCTGCGAATTTCCGGCAAACGCGAAAACAGCCGCAAGAAACGCCGGATAGCCCGGCGTGCGCATATCCACCGGCGTCAGAACGCCATTGATTGGAAAGCCGTATACGCGATTCTTGAGCCAGTTCCACGCAAGTTCGATGTAAAATGGAGCATCGCCCGAGTCTGTGACCGGAAATTTCAGAACGAAAAAGACTCGGAGGGCAAGCCCAGCCAAGGCAGCAAGAGCGATGCTTGCACGCATCTTAGTAGAGACTGCCGCGTAGGCACCCTTCCCAGCGGAGCTTTGCTGCAGAGATTGCCGACTACTCATTCCAGTGTGAGAACGCGTTTCGCGGTACGCCTTGCAAAATCCAGAGGTTGTGCATAGTCTTCACGGAGATGAAGCGCCTGTAGCTTGAATTGACTCATGCCTGAACGCAAGCCCATTTTCTACGATCAGGAGCGGCGTCGCTGGCGCAGGACGCGGCTCGGGCTCGAAATCGCCGGTGGATTCTTCACGCTGGTGCTGATCATCTTTCTGGTCGACGTCGGCCGCAAACCCGATTTGCCCGATATTTTACGCCCCGACATTCACGGCGGCCTTCATCCCATCCGCGGCCGCGTGAAAGCGAAGCCGGCGCATCCTCGTGGCCGTAAACGCAAGCTGGCCGCGCTCGGCAAGGTGCCGCAGAACTACGACCCGCTGCGCGTCGCGTTCTACGTTCCCTACGATCCAAACAGCCTGGCATCGCTTCAGCTTCACTACCACGACATCGACGTCCTGATTCCCGAGACGCTACATTCGCTGAATGCCGACGGGACACTCGGCGTAGTCACACCCGATGGAAAGTTCCATCCCGTCCCGCCCGACGGCCATCTCTCGATCGTCCCCGATCCGAAGCTCGCCGCCTGGTTTGAATCCAGCGGGACCGAGTTGCCCGTGATGGGATTGATGAACAATTCCGATGGCACGGTGTTTCAGAGCGACAAGCTCGCCGTAGTGCTGACGACTCCTGCCGCCCGGCAGCGTCTGATTCAAACGGCCGTGCTCTACACCCAGGCGCAGAAGCAGGCCGGCATCGTACTAGATTTCGAAAGCATCCCCGACGCGAACCAGAAAGATCTCACGAAGTTCATCGAAGAATTGGGCAAGGCCCTGCACTCCGCCAGTCCCACAAGCCTGAAATTGATGGTCGCGCTGCCGGCCGCCGACTGGAACTATGACTACAAGTCGATCTCGCAACATTGCGACGCCATCATCCTGATGAACTACGACCAGCACTGGCAGACTTCGCCGCCGGGTCCGATCGCCGCGCAGGATTGGTTCGTGACAAACATCGCCAACATCCTGAAAATCGTGCCGAAGGAAAAATTGGTGATGGGCATTGGCAACTACGGCTACGACTGGCCCGCTAAATCGAAGAAAGTGCCGAATCCAGTGGCCCAGGTCGTCACCTTCCAGCAGGGAATTATCACCGCCGACGAATCCGAGGCGGACGTGGAATTCGATGGTGACGCGCTCAATCCGCACTACTCCTACGAAGACGAGAACAACGAAGTCCACAATGTCTGGCTGCTCGACGGCCTGACCGCGTATAACGAGCTTCGCTCTGCCGAGCGCGCCGGAATTCAAGGCACCGCGCTCTGGCGCCTAGGTGAAGAAGATCCCTCCCTTTGGTCCATCTGGGACGCAACCCATCCCGACGACGCCGCGCGCGCAAAGCTCGAGGAAGTGCCTCCCGGATACGACATCATTCTCGAAGGCCAGGGCGACATCTGGAAAATCACCGCCACGCCACAGAACGGTCACCGGAAATTCGATTACGATCCTTCCGTCGATCTTTTCACCGACGAGACCTTCGACAGCTATCCCCTCTCATGGCGCATCCAGCAGATGGGCGAGGCCAAAGGCAAAGTCGCGCTCACCTTTGACGATGGCCCTGATTCCCAGTGGACTCCGAAAATTCTCGACATCCTCGAACAGAAAAATGCGCCGGCCACATTTTTCGTCATAGGCGAACAGGCAAACCTGGAGGCAAGGATCGTCAAGCGCGAGTACCAGCAGGGCAATGAAGTAGGCAATCACACTTTCACGCATCCGGACTTCGAAACGGCCACCAAGGAGGGCGTGGAGATTCAGCTGAATCTGACGGAGCTTCTTCTGGAGAGCAGCCTTGGCGTGAAAACTTTGCTCTTCCGCCCGCCCTACGGCATCGACCACCAGCCCGAAACCGCCGCTGAGATTCAAATGCTGCCCATTCCGCAATCGATGGGCTACATCACCGTGGGCGCGTGCATCGATCCGCATGATTGGGGCGAAGTAAACGGCGGAGCCCCGCCGCCCGCGGCGACGATAGTCCAGCGCGTTCTGACGGACGCGCAGAACGGCAAGGGATGGAATATCATCCTGATGCACGATGGCGGCGGCGACCGCAGCCAAACCGTGGCGGCCCTGCCGCAGATCATCGACGGGTTGCGCGCGAAAGGTTTCGAGTTTGTTTCCGTAGCCGACCTCCTCGGCCAGTCCCGCGCGCAGATCATGCCGCCGCTCAGCACCAAGGAATGGCTGCTCGCCCGTGCCGACGCGTTCATCTTCGACGTCTTCCGCTGGTTCCGCACGGGAATCGCCTTCATCTTTGTCGCTGGAATTCTGCTGGTCAGCGCGCGCGCACTCGTCATCGGCGTTTTGGCGCTTGTGGAAAAGCTTCGCGCCGCGCCCAAAGATAATCCCGATTACAAGCCGCGCGTCACCGTGCTCGTCCCGGCGTACAACGAGGAAACCGTCATTCTCGATACCGTGAAATCGGCGCTCGCCTCGAACTATCCCAACCTCGAGATTCTTGTGATCAACGATGGCTCGACGGATCACACGGCGGAACTCGTCCAGCAAAATTACGGGCGCGATCCGCGCGTCCGTCTGCTGCTTCAGTCGAATCACGGCAAGCCTTCGGCCCTGAATCACGGCCTCACCGAAGCCGCGGGCGAGATCGTCGTCTCGATCGATGCGGACACCGTCGTCGATCCGGAAGCGATTCCGCGGCTCGTTCGACATTTCGAGAATCCGAAAGTGGGCGCCGTTGCCGGCAACGTGAAGGTGATGAACCGCAATCGCTGGCTGACGCGCTGGCAGGCCCTGGAATACATAACCAGCCAGAACCTGGAAAAGCGCGCCTTCGATTTGCTGAATTGCATTCCGGTTGTGCCAGGAGCTGTCGGCGCATGGCGCACGGAACTTCTCCGCAGCATGGGAGGATTCTCCGGCGACACGGTGGCCGAGGACACGGACCTTACTCTGACGATTCGCCGAAACGGCTGGAAGATTCTCTACGACGAAGACGCCATCGGCCGCACCGAAGTCCCCGAAACGATGGAAGCGCTGATTCGCCAGCGATTCCGCTGGACGTTCGGCACGCTTCAGGCCGTTTGGAAGCATCGCGACGTGACGGGAAAGCCGCGCTATGGCACTCTCGGCTGGATCGCAATTCCGAATATTTTCCTGTTTCAGATCATTCTGCCGCTGGTGTCACCGCTGATTGATTTGCTGTTTCTGCTCTCCATCGCTTTGTGGGGCCTGGCGCAACTTCAGATTGCACACCTTCCGCAGCTGTGGACTTTGCAGGACGTCGAGCGCTCGCTGATTTTCTTCGCCATCTTTATGGTGATTGACCTCTTCACCTGCGTGGTCGCTTTTTCGCTCGAGCGCCACGAGGACTGGACCCTGCTCGCGCCGCTTCTCATCCAGCGCTTCTACTACCGTCAGATGATGTACGTGGTGCTCTTCCGCGCGCTGAAGGAAGCGGTCCAGGGCCGTCCCGTCGGCTGGCGCGGCGTCGAACCGCAATTGCCCGCGCCCTCGTCGCGCACGAAAGCCGCCGTCGCACCCAGCCGCGAGCCCGAAGTCTCCAATCCCGCCCGCGGCAACGACTGAGGCAGCAAAGAACCATGAAGCACGCAACTCAGTCCGAGCATGAGTCGGCTCTCACCGGCCACAGATTCTTTTTGCTGTTCCTTCTTCTGTTAGGGACACTCATTCTCTTTCCCTATGCCGAGACCAGCCGTTTCGGTTACTACGCATTTCGCGTGGTCGGGAGCGCGGCTATTCTAATCAGCGTGTACGCGGCCAAAATCCAACGCGGCCTGCTCATTCTTGCCCTCGTGCTTGCGGTCCCCACCTTGTTGCAACGCATCCTGCTCCCGAAAACCAATGTGAGCACGTTTTCAGTATTCAACATGGTTCTGAGCTTTGTTTTTGACGTTCTCATTGTCGTGGTTATTTTCCACCACGTGTTCGCCAGGGAACAGGCCAAATCGGAAACCATCTTCGGAGCCCTCTGTATCTATCTGTTGGTGGGATTCAGTTTTGCAAGCGTCTACGGCATGGTGGCCACCTTCCAGCCAAACGCCTTTTATCTTGATCCGCGCGCCAACCTTCATACCGTTCCCCAGCGTTTCGATTTCATTTATTACAGTTTCGGCACGATGACCTCGCTCGGCACGGCTGGAATCACTCCTGTCTCGCCTCAAGCACGTTCCGTTTCGGTCCTCGAAGCGATCCTCGGCGTCCTGTATCTCGCCGTCCTGATCACAGGATTGATGGGAGCCTACCGCCCCAAGCCCAACGCATGAGCCACGCCTACCGCCGGTTGCGCCCATGGGCTCCCTTTTCCGTCCTCGCTTTCCGTATAATTCCCGCATGGGAATCGCTCCCCCATCGCGCGCCGTGCCTGCGCCTCACCTGCGACTTCACTGCGTGAACGTGTTCGTCCGTGACCAGGAGCGCAGCTTGCGTTTTTACCTGGACCAACTCGGATTCCATCTCGCCTTTGATGCACGCCTCCAATCCGGTGACCGATGGGTGGCCGTCTCGCCTCCCGATGGGAGCGCGATTCTTGCGCTGATCGCTCCCAAGCCGAGTTCTCAGGAGTACAAACTCATCGGTCGTTCAACCCGCGTCGTTTTCATCACGGAAGACGTCGCCGCCAAGTTTCAGGAATGGTCCGGGCGCGGCGTGCGCTTCCCGAACGCGCCGCGATTGAAACGCATCAAGTACGATCGCCAGGTACAACCCGCACCTTCGGCTGATTCGTCGGGACTCCTCGGAGCGGAAACGCCGATCTGGGGCGGCGTGTTCGCTCGTTTCAAGGATATCGACGGAAATTCTTTCGAGCTTGTGAGCTTCGATGAAGTGACGCACGCCGTCGAAGCGCAGCGCCGCGCGGCCGCCGAAAAGCTCGAATTCGAGCGCCGCACCCTGCAGGAAATGGAAATCGCAAAGCAAGTGCAGGCCGGGCTCTTCCCGCAAACGCTGCCTCCGCTGCGAACGCTCGACTACGCGGGCGTCTGCATTCAGGCCCAGCAGGTGGGCGGCGACTATTACGATTTCCTGAATCTCGGGCGGGAGCGGCTCGGCCTGGTGATCGGCGATATTTCAGGAAAGGGAATCGCGGCAGCGCTCTTGATGGCCAATTTGCAGGCGAACGTGCGCAGCCAGTGCGCCATCGCGTTGGACGACCCGCTGCGCCTCCTACGCGCCGTGAATCAGCTCTTCTGCGAGAACACGACAGACAGCGCGTACGCTACTCTCTTCTTTTCCGACTACGACGGCGATGCGCAGCGTCTGCGCTACGCGAATTGCGGGCATCTCTCCGCTCTTTTGCTTCGTAGCGACGGCGCTCTCGACCGGCTCGATTCGACGAGCACTGTGGTGGGGCTCTTCAAAGATTGGGATTGCTCGATCGGGGAGCGGCAGATCTTCGCTGGAGATACGCTCGCGCTTTACACCGACGGTATAACGGAATCCTTCAGCGACGCGGGAGAAGAATTCGGCGAGCACCGACTGATCGAAGCGTTGCGCCAATATCGTCACGAACAATCGGCGTCGCTGGTAGACGCGATCGTCCGCGAAGTGCGCCGCTTCAGCCCTCGCGAGCAGCGCGACGACATCACGTTAATCATCGCAAAGTGCCGCGCTGCCTGAGCCCCTCACTTCAGCTTCGCGTACTCGGACTTGGCGGCGACAAGGATGGGGATATTGGGGTCGGCGTTTTCCCACAGCGCGAGGAAATCCTGATATGCGGCGCCGGCTTTCGCTGTATCGCCCTGCATGGCATAGGCGCGCGCGAGGCCGACATGCGCGAGCGCGCCGATGGGTTCGTTGAACACAATTCCGGCATGATCGAGGATTTTCTGGAACTCAACAGCGGCTTGGTGGCCCTCGTGCCCGGCCAAATACGCTTCTGCTCGTACATAGACAGGGTAAAGGGCGAAGAACACAAAGAAGGCTTCGCCAGGTTGCCCTAACTCGTACGGGGAAGCGGCTTCAAGCGCCTCGATGGCTTTGCTCGAATCATTGCGGTTCAATGCAAGTTGCCCGCGGAGCGTGGGCAGGTAATTGAACCGCACCACCGTATCTTCGGGGAACCGCTTGTCAAGGTCGTCCGCGAGTACCTCGGCGCGGGCAGCATCCCCCGCAAATCCGAACGTTAGCGCCACTGCGTATTGGGTATCGCGGGCCGTCGAAAGGCTCAGCGCCGTCGCGGCTTGCCGCCGGGCTTCAGCGGCATTGCCGAAAAGAGCCTCGATCAAAGCGGCTGAGGCTACATAGCCAGCCGCCCCTTCCTTCTCTCCCGCGCGCTGGGCGGATGCCTCGGCCTGCCGTGACAACTCCCGTGCCTTCGCCAACGACCCGGAGTAAGCGGTAGTCAACGCTTCGTTGGCCAGGAAAACGTCCTCCATTCCGGGCTTGCCGGCAGCCCGAGCCACCAACTGCGCCATTCCTGAAGTGTCGTGATCCAGGAAATCAATCGAGTACAGAGGGAGATCGAGAAAGCCCGAAGAATCAATTTTGTTTCTGAGGGCTCGCGCGTACGCGGCCTTGGCTTCGTCGAGGCGGTTCAGTGCGGCATAGCTAATCAGGAGGTGCGAGTACGCGATGGGCAGGTCCGGATGGGAGCGAGTGGCCTCCTCGGCCTGAGCGACCGTTTTCTGATATTGCCCCAATTGCAGATAGATTGGCCCAGCCAAAAGATTACGCGGCTCCACGTCGCGAGGATAAGCTTGTATCCAAAGTTGGCAAGGTTCCTCCGCCTTCTCCAAATCTCCCGTCACCGCGAGATGGTAAGAAGTGGAGATGAAATACTTCTCCGGCTCACTCACGCGGTCACGCAGTTCGTATGCCTTTCGAGCGGCGTCTGCGGCAATGCTGAACTCCCCCACATCCGTCAACGCATGGCCCAACATCGCATAAGCGAGGGCGAAGTTCGGGTCCAACTCCGTTGCATGCTTAAAAAACGGAATCGCCGCCGGCGAACCCTCGGGTCCGTACAGGACTTTGTAGCCCGAGCTGAAAGCCTGAAGGGCTTCGAGCGACGACGTAGTGGCCTGATCGAGAGGCGTATCGAACTTTTGCACCGTGTTCAGCGACTCCCCGAGTTCGTTCCGAATTTCCGAAGCCGTCTTTCCCAGAGCATCGAGCACATGATTCTTGTCGGTGGCGGTGGCTTCCGTGCTCGCCAGCGATTGCCCGCTCGCGCAGTTGACCGCCTTGAGAGTGAGCAAGTACTGCGTGCCAATTTGCGCGATCGAACCATCGAGCACGGCGGCGCTGCTCGTCCGCTGGCAGAGTTCCCGCGCAATCTCGGGCGTGAGCTTCGCATCCGGCTTTTGGTCCATCATTTGCAGGGTCTGCTGGATTTGCTGGTCAGGGACAATGCTCAGGAAGGGCGATTGTTCCAGTTGCACGGAAAGGCCCTGCCGGAGCGTGCCGTCAAACACGGGATCGCCCGTCGTGTTCGTGAAATCGGCGAGGACGATGGTGTCTTTGTCCGTCAGCGCGTGCACCTTCCGCGAGAAAAACAGCCACCCGGCCACGGCGAGTCCAGCAATTAGAATAATTGAGGCGGCGGCCGCTCCCCATCGCACCCGAGTGGCCCTCGCGCCGCGCTTCGCCTCGACCTGAGCTGTCACGGTGCCTGAACGGCTCGAATCCGAATCGCGCTTCAGCCTCTGCAAGTCCGTGCGAATATCCGCGGCGCTCTGGTAGCGCAGGTTCCGGTCTTTCTCCAGAGCTTTATTGATCACGGCTTCGAGCGTTGCGGGAACGTCGGGATTGAGGCGCACCGGCGCAACGGGCGCGCGATTCAGAATCGCTTCCGCAATCACCGCGGGGGTTTCGCCGCGGAACGGCAGAACCCCCGTCGTCATCTCGTAGAGAACCGCGCCAAACGAAAATAAATCGGTGCGCGAGTCCAGTTCCTCGCCCCGCACCTGTTCGGGCGACATGTACGTGACGGTGCCAATCGCCGCACCAGGCCCAGTGAGCTGTGCTGTTTCGCTGGCTGTGGGCATCGCCGAAAGATTTGCGGCAGCGCCAGCCGGCGCCATCTTCGCCAGACCAAAATCCAAGATCTTGGCGTGCCCGCGCCCGCTGATAAGAATGTTGGCGGGCTTGATATCGCGATGAATGATTCCTTTGGCGTGCGCCGCGTCCAGCGCCTCCGCAATCTGGGTGCCCAGATCGAGCGTCACTTCGGTCGGCAAAGGCTTCGCCGCGATGCGGTCTTTCAGCGTCCGGCCCTCCATCAACTCCATGACGATGAACGAGTGCCCGCCGTCCTCTGCGATTTCGTAGATCGTGCAAATATTCGGATGGTTCAGCCCCGAAGCGGCGCGCGCTTCGCGCCGAAGTCGTTCGAGTGCTTGCGGATCCTTCGCGAGTTCCTCGGGCAGGAACTTCAGCGCAACGTGGCGCCCGAGGGTAACGTCCTCGGCTTCATACACCACGCCCATGCCTCCGCCGCCGAGTTTTTCGAGGATGCGGTAGTGCGAGATGGTTTGGCCAATCATTGCGGGAATCGCTTTGGGCAGTGAATGTTAGGCCGTGCCCAAAGGCAAGTCAACGCGGTCCAGGCGAGCCCACAGAACTTTACTTCCTGCGGAACCTTCTGCGGCCAAACTGCGTAGGGAATGAAGAGGTCGGCCATGCAAAATCTGCTCGGCAATCTTCGCTATGCTTTGCGGCAGTTTCGGCTGTCGCCCGTTTTTACCGCTGCGGCGGTGCTCACACTGGCCTTGGGAATCGGCGGGACCACCGCGATATTCACGCTCATCCACGCGGTGATGCTCCGTTCGCTGCCGGTGACGGATCCCGGCACGCTCTACCGCGTGGGCGAAGGCAACGATTGCTGCGTGGAAAGCGGAACTCAGGACGTCTGGGGAATGTTTTCGTTCCCTTTGTACGAGCGCCTGAAATCAGAATCGCCGGAATTTGAAGAAACCACTGCGTTCCAGGCCGGCCTCCGGCGCGTCAGCGTGCGGCGTGAAGGTGGGGAAGGTGTTGCCCGGCCGCTGCGCTCGGAATACGTTACCGGCACTTATTTTCAAACGCTTGGCATCGGCTCTTTGGGCGGCCGTGTCCTCACGCCGGATGACGATACGCCGGCCGCTCCGCCCGTGGTCGTGCTCAGCCATCGCATCTGGCAGACGACTTATGGCAGCGATCCTTCGGTGGTCGGTTCCACCTTTGTTGTCGAGGGCCATCCCTTCACGGTGATTGGGGTCACTCCTCCGGGATTTTTCGGCGAAACCCTGCGCAGCGACCCTCCCGACATCTGGATCCCGATGCAACAGGAGCCCGTGATCGATGGAGACAGCGCATTATTGCGCCAGTCGTCCTCCGCATGGTTGCGCATGATGGGCCGCTTGCGCTCGGGAGCCTCCACCGGCGGAATGTCTCCCCGCCTCACGGGAGTTCTGCGCCAATGGCTGCAGCATGATTCCGGTTATCCCGCCAACTGGATGCCCGACGTGATCCGCATGCTTCCGAAGCAGTCGATCACCGTGGTGCCCGCGGGTGCGGGCGTCGCGGTGATGAAAGAAGATTACGGGCGCAGCCTGCAGATCCTTCTCTCGGTTTGCGGCTTGGTGCTGTTGATCGCCTGCGCCAACGTGGCGAACCTTCTTCTGGCACGTGGCGTAACGCGTCGCTCGCAAACCGCCGTGCGGCTCGCGCTCGGCGCCACGCGCCGCCAAATCATTTCGCAAGCGCTCACCGAGAGCATCCTGCTCGCCATCGGTGGCTGCATCGCTGGACTCCTTGTGGCAATGGCGGCCGCGCAGCTCCTGGTTGCGCTTGCCTTTCATAGCGCGCATTTCATTCCGATCAGCGCTGTGCCATCGCCCCTGGTGCTGGCGTTCGCGTTCGGGTTGGCGCTCGTGACGGGAATCATTTTCGGCGCGGCTCCTGCATGGTTTGCGACGCGCACCAGTCCGGCGGAAGCCTTGCGCGGCTCGGGCCGCAGCACCAGCGATCATGCTTCGTTCGCGCGCAAAGGCCTCCTGATCGTGCAGGCTACGCTCTCGGTGGTTCTGGTGGCGGGTTCCACCATGCTGGCGCGAAGCCTGAACAAACTCGAGCACCAGGATTTCGGCTATCAGATACCAGGCCGCGTGCTGGTGGCGCTGCACAATCCGGCCACCGGCCACACGCTGCCCCAGCTGGAGGCCCTCTACCGTCAGATGGAAGAAGGGCTGAATCGTCTCCCGGGAGTGCAGGGCTCGGGCCTCGCGCTTTACAACCCGCTCACCGACAACTGGGGCGAAATGGTTATGGTAGCCGGACATCCTCCCCCGAAAATGGGCGAGGAAGATGATGCGTCCTGGGATCGCGTGAGCGCCAACTACCTCCAGAATTTTGGCATGACGGTTTTGCGCGGGCGCGACTTCACCGCCGCGGACAACGAAACTACCGCGCCGGTGGCGATCGTGAATCAAACCTTCGTAAAACGTTTTTTCAAGAGCGGCGAAGACCCGCTCGATCAGCACTTCGGCCTCGACTTGCCGCAAAATGCCGGCACGTTCCGCATCATCGGAATCGTGCGCGACGCAAAGTTCGCGGGCTGGGCTTTGGACAGGCCCGCGTTTCCGATGTTCTACGTGCCGCTCGCGCAGAATGTCGACTACAAGGATCCCCTGATGACGCGAGTCGAGCTGGGCTCGCACTTCGTCGGCGGCGCCATGCTGGTCACCAATACCCCCACCGGCGTTCTCGAGCCGCTGGTCACCAGGATGTTGGCGGAGATGGACCCGAACGTCACCGTGACCAGCATCCGAACCATGCAGCAGGAAGTGGAGCTTTCTTTCGATCAGGAGCGCGCCGTAGCCAGCCTCGCCGGCCTCTTCGGCATCGTCGCCTTGCTGCTCGCCGCCATCGGACTCTACGGAGTCACCGCCTACACAGTCGCGCAGCGAACCAACGAAATCGGCATTCGCATGGCGCTTGGCGCGAACCGCGCGAACGTGGTTCAACTGATCCTGCGCGGCGCGTTTCAACGCGTCGTGATTGGGCTGCTGCTGGGGCTGCCGCTGGCCGTCGGCGCCGGCCGTTTGATCTCCGCTCAACTCTACGGCGTTTCGTCCTGGGATCCGCTCGCGCTGGGCGTAGCCGCGGGCGCGCTCGCGATATGCTCATTTTTCGCCGCCATAATTCCCGCCAGCCGCGCCGCCTCGATCTCGCCGATGACCGCGCTTAGAACTGAGTAGCACAGGGCCGCGACGGTCGTAGAATACGGCCAATGGCCTGCCGTGCGATTTCCGCAGCAAAGCGCCGCTGCGCCGCATACGCGTTCGCGCTCGTCGCGGCGGCAATGCCGTGCGCGCACGCCGCGGAATTGCCCGCGGGCTTCGAGCCGCCGCGCCAGAGTTCCGAAAGCTACCACTTGACGCTCACGGTCAAGGACGAGACCGGCCTCGCTGTTTCCTCCGCCCGCGTAACGCTCACTCCTCCCGGCTCGCAAACTCCGCTCCAGGCTTCCACCGATTTCGCCGGCCGCGCCGAATTCACGGGACTCGCCGCCGGCGCATATGCGGTCTCTGTCGAGAAGGAAGGCTTCTACGCCCAGTTGAATATCGCCGTGCAGGTTGGTCAAACGGAATCCGTCGACGTCACGCTTTCTCACCAGCAGGAGTACAAGGAAACCGTGCAGGTGACTTATTCCCCTCCCTCGATTGACCCGGCACAAACCTCCGCGACCCAGCAATTGACCTCGCAGGAGATTATCGAGATTCCGTATCCCACCACGCGCGACGTCCGCAACGCGTTGCCGCTCCTGCCCGGCGTTTTGCCCGATAACTCCACTCAAGGCCAGGTCCACGTCGCCGGCGCCGCCAGCAACCAAACTCTCTACACTCTCGATGGTTTCGACATCAGCCAGCCCGTCAGCGGCACTCTCGATCTTCGCGTCAGCACAGACGCTGTGCGCTCCGTTGAGGTTCTCACCAGCCGCTACCCCGCCGCCGACGGTTGGGGTTCCGGGGGCGTGCTGAATCTTGAAACCGGAATGGGCGACGACCACTTCCGCTTCTTCGCCACCGATTTCATTCCCTCGTTTCAAAATCGCCGCGGATTTCACATCGACAACGCCACTCCGCGTTTCACTTTTTCCGGGCCGCTTTGGAAGGGCAAGGCGTGGTTTTACGAAGCCGTCGAGGGCGAATACGACTTCAATATTTTCACCGAGCTTCCTCCCGGAGAGGACACCGACCATTACTGGCGCTACAGCAACCTCACTCGCGCGCAGTTCAACCTCACCCAGAACAATCGCCTCACTGCCAGCTACGTCTACAATCATTCGAACGAAGACCACGCCGGCCTCTCGATCATTCAGCCGCTCTCCACCACTACCTTTCAGGTCAAATCGGCCGACCTCGCCGCCCTGAAAGATCAGCAGATGTGGTCCAACGGCATGTTGTTTGAAGCCGGTTTCAGTTTCCTCGAGTTCTCCTCCTCCGCTACGCCGCTCGGAACTCTTCCCTACATTCAACTTCCCGGCAACGCGTCGGGCAATTACTACCTCACGTCTTCCGGCACCATCCGGCGCTACGAAGGCCTCGCGAACCTTCACCTTCCCCCGGTCGAATGGCACGGCCGCCATGAATTTACGTTCGGCGCTGCCTTCGAGCGCACCAGCGACCTCCAATTCGCGGTGCGCACTCCCTTCGACATCGAAACCACCGCCGGCGTCCTCGTCCGTTCCGTCACGTTCACTGGCGCTCCATCCTTCGAAGAAGATGTATTTGCCGGCAGCGCCTACGTCGAGGATCGCTGGTCGCCCGTCGCATCGCTGCTCGTCGAACCCGGCATCCGTTTCGATGAGGATGATCTTCTCCACCGCGCGCTGGTCTCTCCGCGCATCGCCGCCACGTGGATGCTTACGCGCGACAATCAGACCAAACTTTCGGCCGGCGTCGGCCTCTACTACGACCGCGCCGACCTCGACAAGCTTACGCGTCCACTGGCCGGCAGTCGCCAGGACGTCTTCTACGCGTCCGACGGCGTCACGCCGCTCGGTCCCGCAGTCACCACGACGTTTCAGGCCGATCTGGGCGCGCTCCACGCGCCTGGCGTTGTGAACTGGAGCCTTGCCCTCGAGCGCAAACTTCCCGCCGCGATTTATTTCAAGGCGGAGTTCCTCGAAAAACGCGGCTACGATGGTTTTGACTACGTGGACGAAGGCCTCGCGATCAGCGCCAGCGGACTTCCCAGCAGCGGCTTGTTCACTCTGCAAAATGGCCGTCGCGACAAATATGACGCCGTCACACTGACTTTCCGCCACACCTTGCAGGAGCGCTACCCTCTGTTTTTTTCTTACACGCGCTCGACGGCTCGCTCGAATGCGGTTCTCGATTCCACTCTCGATGTGCCCTTTTTCAGCCCGCAGCTCGCTGGGCCGCTTCCGTGGGATTCGCCGAACCGCATCCAGTCCTGGGGCGCCGCGCCGTTCCGCTTGCCCTGGATTCACGCGCTCGAATTCGATTACTCCTTCGACTGGCGCACCGGCTATCCCTACAACGTCATCAACCTCGAGCAGGAGCTTGTCGGACTGCCCGGCCAGGTCCGCTTCCCCGATTACGCGTCTCTGAATCTTCACGTCGAAAAGCGCTTTCACCTTTTCGGGTTCGAATGGGCCCTGCGCGCCGGTTTCAACAACATCACCAATCGCCAGAACCCTCTCATCGTCGACAACAACATCGATTCCCCCACCTTCGGCGCCTTCGGCGATTTCCAGCATCGCGCCTTCACCGGCCGCATCCGGTTCCTCGGCCGGAAGTAGGTCCCTTTTTTGTTCGCCTGGGTTTCGCTTTTGCGAGAATATACCCCCTCCCTTTTGCTTATTAGAACTGGTCGGTGGTGAATGTTTTCAATCATTTGCGTCGATTTCTAATCGCGGTTTCGTTATTAGTCCCGAAGCTTCGGGATCGGGCCGGGGGGAGAAAGTGAGGCGAAGCCGCCTTCGCTAGAGGCTTCGGCGCGCCAAGGGGGCGAGGGATCCCAGGGCTGGTGTTGGTCGGCTCCCCTCGGCTCCCGCTGGTCGCTCGGGATGCCGATCGGCATCTTTGGACGCAGGGTTTGCAAGTACAAACCCTGAGACCCGGGATCGGCAGATTGTACCGATTAGCGCGGGTGCCGACCGTTTGTTTTGTTGGGCTTGCGGCGATTTCTATTATTAAGGTGTACCGATTAGTCCCGAAGTGTCGGGACAGGTCCCCGAAGTGTCGGGAGCTCACGTCTTTGTCCTCCTTCGTACCGACAGACTTCTTCTAAAGCCTGAAAGATCCAGGCGCACAAATTGATTATTCTTATTTTATTGGATGCGTCTTTATATCATAGTAAACAAAGATTTGCAAGAACCAGTACTGCAGTTTTTTTGTTGAGGCTGCATGCGTCAAACGTGGCGCAAGAAGCCGACCCTTCGATCCCGTCCCGAAGTCTCGGGATCGGGAGCACGCGGATTCGGCTGAGCTCACCGTAAAAAGGATCGGGCGCCCCCGAAATTCAAAAGCGCAAACCCACGGAGCCAAGCACGTGGCACCCGCCTAAGAATTGGGAGTTTCCGTCTGGTGGGGGCAAGATCGGCGGCGCTGCACTTCATTAATGGCTTTCAGAAGGGCACGGCCGCTCGCAGATTTTGAGACGTATCCGTCCACGCCCAGTTTTTCCGCCACAGCCACGAATGCTTCGGAGTCGTAGGCCGAGTAAAGCAAAATCGAAATGCCGGGGAAAAGCTCTTTGATGACTTTTGCTACGACCAATCCATTTAGAACCGGCATCGAGATGTCGAGGATCACAAGGTCCGGACTCAGTTGCTGGGCCTTTTCTATGGCCGCTCGTCCGGTCTCGGCCTCGCCGCAAATCGTCCAATCATTTTGAGACTCCAAGATACGCCGCATGCCGATCCGCACGGCCTCGTGGTCGTCTGCGATAAGTATCCTCATCCTCA
The DNA here is from genome assembly GCA_963737205.1 of uncultured Acidobacteriota bacterium. Lineage (GTDB taxonomy): Bacteria > Acidobacteriota > Terriglobia > Acidiferrales > UBA7541 > Palsa-295. The sequence goes on from CAVTRV010000002.1 coordinate 2,540,215, forward strand.
GACACTATGAGAGCCGCCATCTCACAGTCGATACACAGAATCCCGTAGATTTAGCCGTGAGTTCCCAACTAGTACAGGGGCCGCGGTGGGTTTTGCGATGGGCGGGTCGAGCATTTGTAGCGCATCGGTGTCAAGGCCGATTCCGAGGAGTCGGCACCCCCGCGTGTGGAGTTGTAAGTCTCGGTTGATTGGTTGAGCTGGAGCTTGCGATCAGAGTTGTTTGCCAACAGCAAATTCACAACGGAAGGCCTGGGGCACCCGGCATCAATTAGATGCAGCCGCCGCAACGACCTCCCTCATCTTTCCCAAAGGGGCGCTCTTTCTGAACATCTTCTTCGTCAGCGTGATCTGAGTCCGCAACCGAGGCGAGAATTCTTCGCCCTTGCCGAGCTTGTCTGCTTTGAGGAAGGCATTCAGATCGCGGGTCTTTTGGAATTCTGGTTCGGCAAAGAGGGAATCCTCGTTGCCATCCGTTAGGTAGTCATCTATCAATTGCAAGGCTGAATCGCCTATTTCGGCAAGCAGACCTGCATCCGAGAGCTTTACGATTGCTGAGGAGATGGAGCTGTGGCTGTAGTCGAGGCCACTGTTGATGAGGAAGTCTTTGACCAAATCAGCGGCCACCATAATAAAGAGGTAGCGGGTCTGGCCGCGGGTGGATAGTTTCGCGCCGCGGCCAAAACCGTACCCCGTGGCCATTTTCTGCATTTGGTACGCTGCAAACAGAGAGTCAACGCCGAATCCAGAATCGTTGACGATCTTGCTGAACAAGGAGCCGCCAGGGGCGAAGGGAGGATTCTTTCCAAAGGCGATTCCTGGCTCGCAAAGCCAACCTGATGCATAGGCTTTGAGTAATTTGAATGCGTTGGCCATCTCCGTGTATTGTGGAGTGACTAATGGATGCTGACGTTGGTATGCACGCCTTGCCTCCCACGCACCACGCTGGATTTCGAGAAAGACTCCGTACCGTTGATTGAATAAAGGGGCCCAGGTTCGGAAGTCCTTCTCTAGCGCGATGAAATCCTTTTCGCCAACCGCATTCTGCGAGTTGGTGTAGCGGGTCGTTTCCGTGAGTAGTTCCTCGCCTTCAGCGCCAACAACAACAATCTTTGTAATGACTACGGCGTTCGCAAGCTCGGATTCCCACTGGAGCTGTGCCTGGGTCGGCGCGCTACCTCCAGAATTGAGCCGTCGTTGCAGCACAGACCAGATAGACCGGGTCGTCTGGCAACCGTTGACAATGCATGGATTTGTCAGCGTCACTTCGTGTTCTCCCGATCTTTCTACGCCTTCAGCAACAATCGTGATGCCGTTATTGTATAGACCAAACCGTCCAGGATGTTTTTCTAGAGTCTGCTCGATCCCCTTATTAACCTTTCGCTTGTTCCCGAGAAATTTGCGGACGTTCTTCTCATAGAGCAAATCTAAGTCGCCCGTCAGGGCTTTGTAGTCTTGCATGAATTGGAAAATACTCGTAAGTTTCGTGGCGCCGATTAGAAGTATCTCTCCTGAGCTTGTTACCGTGGTTTGAAGCTTAAATGCTAGCTTGGCGGGTCCGAAGGCATCATCCTCGGCGATCTTGTTGTAGAGGGTTTCAATAGAGACAGAATCGATGTCAAAACACTCTCCGAACTTGGCTCGACCCAGCGTCTTAATGTTGTTCAAATACTCCTGCTCTTCCGGGCTAAGCTTCTTCGTAGTAGCAAGTACGTAGTCCAGTCTGTCTTTCGGCCCTTTGTTTCTTAAGAAATTGCGGAGGCGGCCAACCAGTTCGGCGGAAAGCGAGGAGAGCTTTTCTCTCTTTCCCTCCAGCGTGGCGAATAGCTTCTGGGCCTCGGCCGTGATGGTGTCCGCGCCAGCGTACGAAGACCCATATTTACTTTGAACTAAGATCCAAGAGTCTCCTTCGATTCCCTCCTGAGGGTCCGCGCTAACAAAGACTGTGGCGTCAATACCGCCGTCACCCGCTCCGTCGCACAGGATGACTTCGCCGTCGCCCAGTCAATTTCGTGCCAATCGCGCAAAATCTTTTCTGCAAAACGATGGCCCAGTTGTGTGGTGCTTGGATTTCCAGCGACGATGTCCTCAAGCCACTGTCGTTCGAAGCCTTCAAGTGAAATCATACGGTCGTGTCCTGTAATGGAGTAGGGAGCAAAGCGGGATGATAGCACTGTAGTAGTTAACGCCGAAGCCTATTTGGCTTGATCTCTGAGTGAGGCGAGAAGGATGTGTCGCGGTACGGCGCTTGAGGATGCTCCAATTCTGCAAGCGTAACCCGAGGATGCCGCAGCGGCTCGCGATCCTTGTCTTTGCGGCCGAAGGCCGCTTTGGGAGTGCGGTAGCTTGCTACCGCTTTCTCTTCGTCGAAGCTTGCTTCGACGTCATCTACTCGGCGGCCCAGCCAACCCAGCCAGACGTGATACGCTAGAGGCTGCACCTGCAGACGCGAAACTGAAATCGGCTGGCTCGCTGCGGCGAATCGACCCCTTAGGAATACGGAGATGAATACGAAGCTTCCATCCATCGTCATCGTGGGGCGACCGAATGTGGGCAAGTCGACGCTGTTCAATCGCCTCACGGGGACGCGGCGCTCGATCGTCACCAACGAGCCCGGCATCACGCGCGACCGCATCTACGGCACAGCAGAATGGGAGGGGCGGCCGTTCGAAGTGGTGGACACCGGCGGAATCGTGCCCGAGGACAAGGCGGGCATTCCCGGCGAGATTCTGCGGCAGGCGGGCTTCGCGATCCAAAACGCGACGCGGGTGGTGCAAGTGGTGGACGGCCGCGAGGGACCGGTGCCGCTGGACCAAGAGCTGGCGGAACTTCTGCGGCGCGCGGGCAAGCCGCCGGTGATTGCGGTGAACAAAGTAGACACGGCGAAACAGGATGATCTCGCCGCGCAATTTTACAAACTCAGCGACGAAGTTTTTCCGATTTCCGCCGAACACGGAACCGGCCTCGACGGGCTGCTCGACGCGCTGACGGCCGACTTCACGCGCGGCGAATCCGTCGAAGAGAAGCCGGACGTCAGCATCGCGATCATCGGCCGGCCCAACGTGGGCAAATCAACGCTGCTGAATCGCCTGGTCGGCGCAGAGCGCGCCATCGTTTCACCTGAGCCGGGCACCACACGCGACGCAGTCGACACGGTGGTGGAGTACGGCGGCAAATCGTACCGCTTTCTCGACACCGCCGGAATCCGGCGCAAGGGGAAAACGAAACTCATCGCCGAAAAACTGAGCGTCATCATGGCGAAGCGGCATCTGGAGCGCGCCGACATCGCGCTGCTGGTGGTGGACGCGTCCGTCGGCGTGACGTCGCACGACGCCACCATCGCAGGCTACGCGGAGCAGTCGGGCCGCAGCGTGATCGTGGTGATGAACAAGTGGGACCTCGCGCTGGAAGCCGCGCGCGCAAAGTCGGACAAGGAAAAGAAGCACGGCGTGAAGGGCGTGAGCGCGAGCGCGGAAAGGCTGCTCTCCGATTACGAGCCGATCGTCCGGCAGAAACTGAAATTCCTGAGTTACGCGCCGATCGTTTTTGTTTCCGCGCTCACGGGAGACCGCACGGGCAAGCTTTTTTCGCTGATCGACCGCGTGGCGGAAGCGCGCAAGCGCCGCATCTCGACGGGCGAGCTGAATCGCTGGCTCGCGGGCGTCGATCTCGACCGCGGCACCACGCCCGCCAGCCGCAAAGTGAAGATTTATTACGTCACGCAGGCCACCACCGCGCCGCCCATGTTCATCCTGTTCACGAATCAGAAGCTGCCGCTGCATTTCAGCTATCAGCGGTTCCTCGAAAACCGGCTGCGCGCCGCCTTCGATTTCACCGGCACTCCGATTCGCTTCACGCAGCGCCTGAAGAAGCGCGAGCGCGAGGCGCGCGCCCCGGAGAGAAAAATTGCGGATCGGCCCCGAAAACGCCGCTGAGTGGGCCCACAGAACGCCCGATAGACAGCGCGATGAATGGGCCGATAAACGGGCCGATAACGCGCTCGACAACCGGGTTGACATCGCCGGAAATCGGCCTACGATAACGAGAAGATATGGCAAGTGCCGCGCAAACCGCGTCCGAAATTCCGGACAAGAGCCTGTTCACCATCAGCGAAGTCAGCCGCCTGACTTCGACGAAGGCCTTCGTCCTGCGCTATTGGCAGAGCGAATTCCCGGCGCTTCAGCCGGTGAAGGCTCCCAACGGACGCCGCCTGTATCGCCGCGAGGATATCGAGGTCGTGTTCGAGATCAAACGGCTGCTGTACGACGAGGGCTTCACGATCGCGGGCGCGCGGAAGTATTTGTCGGAGCACGGCGGCGAAAACGGGAAGGCGGCGGCTCAGGCCCCGGCGGCTCCCCACCCGGAACATCGCTCGCGCTCGCACCAGAAATTCCTGCTCGATTTGCACGAGGAACTGCTCGCCATCTTGACCCTTCTCGAACGCGAGTGATACGCTCGTTACTGCTTGAAAGCGTCGGGACGTGGCGCAGCCTGGTAGCGCGCACGCTTGGGGTGCGTGAGGTCGCTGGTTCAAATCCAGTCGTCCCGACCACCTGTTTACCCTTCCTTTCCTCCACTGCGGGCCGCTCCTGGGCTCAATGTCCGATTCGAAAATCCTCATGCCGAATATTCTGATTACGAACGACGACGGAATTCATGCGCCGGGGCTGCGCGCGCTGGTGGACGCGCTGCAGGACACGGCGACCGTGACTGTGGTGGCGCCCTCGCACGAGCGGAGCGCCGCCGCGCAGTCGCTGACTCTGCGCCAGCCGATTTACTACGACCAAATTGCCGAGCGCGAATTTTCCGTCGAGGGCACGCCTGCGGACGCGATGATCCTGGCGTTTCACACGCTGCTCAAGGAAAAGCCGGACCTGGTGATTTCCGGAATCAACCGCGGCGCGAACATGGGCGAGAACATCTACTATTCGGGAACGGTGGGGGCGGCGATGGAAGCGGCGATCAATCGCGCGCCGGCAATTGCGATGTCGCTGGCGTGTCGCGGCGGCAAGGAAGCGGATTTTGCGGCGGCGGCAAAATTTGCGCGGACGCTGGCGCCGTTCGTGATGGCGGAAGGGCTCCCGAAAGGCGTGCTGCTGAACGTCAACGTGCCGCAGGCGTGGAACGGCACGGTGCGGTTCACGCGGCAGTCATCGAAGATCACGCGCAACCTGCTGCAGCCAGGGACGGACCCGCGCGGGCGCCGCTATTTCTGGCTTTCCGAGCAGCAAATCACCGACGGAATCGATCCGGATACGGATCAGGCTGCGGTTCGCGACGGCGCGCTTTCAATCACGCCGCTCGTGCTCGATCATACGGATACGCGTTCGCTGAATCATCTTTCGCATTGGGCGAAATTGCTGGAAGAGGCTGCGCGCGGCTGAAAGCGAAAAGCAGATCCCTTCCCGCAGAATCGACCGGGACGCAAACAACGCGCACCCGCGCACAAACCGCGGGGATTCGGGATGACAAAGTGGTGAGGTACCGCGCGTGGAGCGGGGACGTCAACAGAGCCATTTCAGATTTGAAATTGAGTCAGAAGCCGGGCCGCGAAAGGCCGCCGAAGCAAGCCCGCCAAACTACAATGCGGCGGGCAGGCTTCGGTGAAGAGAAAGCGGTAGCAAGCTACCGCACTCCCAAAGCAGCCTGCGGCTGCGAAAGGTCGGCGGCGAGCAGGCGGTGGAAGAGATGCTCGCCGGCTTCGCGGCGCACGGAAAGGCGGCCGGCTTGATACGCGCGCGAGCCGAGACCGCGCTGCACTCCGGCGCAGATCACGATGTCTTCCTGCTGAACGCGCTCGCTGACCTCGATGCTTTCCTGGATGTAAGGCATTTTCGAAACGTTCGTGTCGCCGAAATAGAAATCGAAAATCACCTCGCAGCGGTCCACGGCGAGTGGAATCACGAAGTTCGTGTCGAGGTAGCCCTCGTACCAGTTCAACATGAAGTTCGGGTATTGCCAGAAATAAAAGGCGCGATCGCCTTTGCGTGTCGCGGCGGCGCTGGCTTCGGACGCGCTGTCCACCGCAACAGGACTCGATTGCACGCAGCAGCGATCGACGTTTTCAATCGTGTAGTTCTTATAGTCGAGCACGCTGTTCAGGCCCTTGTGCATGTGCGGCACGTGATAGCCGCCATCGAGAAAATTATCGACGTACACCTTCCAGTTGCAATCGAGCGTGTAACTTCGCCGCTCGACGAATTTCAGTTTCGCGAAGCCCAGCGGGCGCGCTAGGCCGACGAGCGCGCCGAGAAAGTCCGGGAGCGGCGCGGCCTGCGGATCGAGATTGACGAAGACGAAATTCTCCCAGGCTTCGACGCCCACCGGAACAAGGCCGTTCTGCGCGCGTTCGAAATCGCGCACGCCTTCAAATTCCGTCATGCCGCGGAGTTCACCTTCGAGCGAATACGTCCAGCCGTGATAAGGACACCGCATGTGCTGGGCGTGCCCGCACGGTTCGTTCATCACGATCATCGCGTGGTGGCGGCAGACATTGAAAAAGGCGCGCAACTTGCCGTCTGATCCGCGAACTACGACGATCGGTTCGCCGGCTAGATTCGCGGTGACGTACTGGCCGTTTACGCCGAGCTGGTCGGTGCGCGCGATTGCCTGCCACGTGCGCGCGAACACGTTCTGCTTTTCCAGTTCTGCCACGCGAATATCGGTGTACCAGGACGCAGGGATCGTGTGCGCCTCGGCGAGAGGGGCCGAGTCGTTGTAGCTCGCCAGAATGTCCTTCAGTGACTGTTCCATCAGCGGTCCTTCAGCAAGATTCCTAGACGCGGGCCGTTTCCGCATTGCAGCAGCACAAAAAGATACCTTTTATTCGCTCCGAGCGCGAGTGTGGTCTGGGTGCGGAGTGGCAACGCGGCAGTAGAAGTGACGCTTTCAACATAGGCGGCGCAGCGCCGGAGCGGCCGGGCGCAACGAGCCAGTAGACTACGGAACTGGGGTTCGCATCGGGGGTGATGGTCCACTCGTCGATGCGGACGCCGTTCAGGAGCGCACCACGCATGACGAAGTCGCAGTCGCAACCAAATTCGACCGCTGTGGCGGCACCCGCGAGTCCGTGGATCTACGGGCCCTGGCTCGACCTGCTCGTCGGTTGTGGCGCTTGGTCGGCGCCGCTGCTTGCTGTGGCGATGTGGCTCACGCCGGTGCAGCCCCACGCATGGGTGGTGGGGTTCTATCTGCTGGCCATCATTTTCAACTATCCGCACTTCATGGCGACGATCTACCGCGCGTATCATACGCGCGAGGACTTCGAGAAGTACAAGATTTTCACGCTGCACGTCACGTTGCTGCTGGTTCTGACGGGAATTCTGCTGCACGCGTCGTATCGCTTTCTGCCGTGGGTCTTCACCCTCTACATCTGCTGGAGCCCGTGGCACTACTCGGGCCAGAACTACGGCTTGCTGATGATGTTTGCGCGGCGAAGCGGCGCGACGGTGACGCAGGCGGAGCGGCGCTGGGTGCGCGCGGCGTTTGTTGCGTCGTACCTAATGTTACTGGCGAGCTTCGAGACGGGAGGATCGAGCGATTCTCTGATCCTTTCGCTCGGGCTGCCGGCAAAAGTGACGTTGCCTGCCAGGATTGTTCTGGGCATGGCCTTCGCGAGCTTCGCGTTTCTCGGATTTCGGCGTTTGGTGCGTCGCGCCGGGCTCCACGCAATGATCGCTCCGCTCACGCTGCTGGTGACGCAGTTTCTCTGGTTCGTCCTGCCGACGCTGGTGGAATTGCGCTCGCAATATCAGATCCCACAGACGCGCTATAGCAGCGGAATTCTGGCGGTGCTGCATTCGGCGCAGTACATCTGGATTACGAGTTATTATCAGCAACGCGAAGCGCGCGCGAAGAGCAGGTCTGGCTGGCGAATGACGGCATATTTTTTGACGCTGCTGGCAGGAGGTATCGCGCTGTTCATTCCGGGGCCCTGGCTGGTGAGCTATCTTTTTCACTATGACTTCACGACCAGCTTCCTGATTTTCACGGCGCTCGTGAACATCCACCATTTCATTCTCGATGGCGCCATTTGGAAGCTCCGCGACTCGCGCGTTTCGTCGCTGCTGGTGGATGGCGGCAAGGGGCCGGCGCAGGCGCAGGCGGGAGCGGAAAAGACCGTGAAAACTGATGCCCGTGGGGGACGACGCTGGGCTGCGTCCAGAGTTCTCACCGCGCCGGCGTTCCGCATCTCGGTGGCGGGATTGCTGTTTCTTTGGGGCGGGATCGACCAGGTCCACTTCGCGCTCGGGTCCGACGAGGGGAACCTTGCTTCTCTGCAGCGGGCGGCCGATATGAATCCGTACGACAGCATGCTGCAGGCGCGCATCGCTTCGGCGGAGACGCAGGCGGGCGAGCGCGACGAAGCCGTGGCGGCGCTGACGCGAGCGGTGGAAATAAGTCCGCAGAATGCCGCGCTTCAGCACGCGTGCGCTCGCGCGATGATCGAAGACGGACGCTACGAGGATGCGTACGAACATTACGGAAAAATGCTTGCTGTGTTTCCGAACGACGCGGACGCGCTGGTCAACTATGGGCTGCTTGCCACGCGGCTCGGTCATCCGGAGGAAGCGGTAAGTTCGTGGGAAAAGGCGGTGGGAACCAACCCCAATCAGCCAAACGCGCAACTCTACTTGGCGGAGGCGCTCGACCAAAAGGGCCAGCCGGGCGAGGCCGCTCCGCACTGGAACGCTTTCCTTCAACTTGCGTCGGCGCATCCCGACGATCCCGTGGCGTCGGCTACGCAGCAAATCTCGGCAGCGATTCAGTTGGGTGACGACGAAACGCGGTCCAACAATGACTCAGCGGCGCTGACGGAATATGAGTCCGCAATTTCGATGGCCGGACGAGCTGGTGATGCGCGACTCGGGAGCCTCGCTTTCGCGCATCTAGCCGACTTGCAAGAGAAGACCGGTGATGCAAGGAGTGCGGCACTTTCGTACGAACGGGGACTGGCGCTCGACGGTAAGGCCGGCGATCAGCGCAGCGAGGCTTTCGATTGGTTCAACTATGCGCAGTTCCTGCGCCGGCATGGACTGCCGGATGAGCTCGCTTACGCCTGTTTGCTGCGAGCGGAAAATCTTCTGAGCGGCGGAGGCGGGCAGGAAATTGCGACGGTTCGAGCCGCCCTTCGGGAGATGGAAAGCCGGCTCGGCAAAAATGCTCCTGCTGCAAGAAAAGACTTGCCGCTGTTGCTCTCTCGCGCGACGAGTTTGCCTCCGAGCTCCTTCTAACTCCGCTGCCGATTCCTGTTCATTCGCCGGGCGATTGTTGTGGCAGAATGTTCCCCTCGCGATTCAAGCAATCCATAACTCAGAGCAGCACAAGAGGGAGGCAAAGGGATTCATGGTCAACTACGCCACACTGGAACAACGGATCAAGGAATCGCTCGGGCTAAGAAAGCGGCCAGTGGCCGTGACATTTCGGGAGTCCGCGCCGGCGGGAGTGGAACAATTCGTGGGAACGGAGCCTTCGGGCTGCAGTTTCTGGCGACTGGCTGCCGCGGGGCGCACGTTCTACACGGTTCCTAGCGACCATTACAATTGCCCAATCGGAAGCTACACGCACAATATTTCGCTGCCACCCGAACGAGCGCAGGAGCTGGATCAAACGCTGGGTCTTATGGTTCAAATTGGCTACGTGAAGATGGAAGAGGTCCCGGGAATTCCGCGTTTGCCGCGGGCACCCGGCGTCGTTGTCTATTCACCGTTGGCCGATGCTCCGGTGGCGCCAGATGTGGTGCTGTTTGCCGGACCCGCGTCGCAGATCATGCTGCTCAACGAAGCAGCCCAGCGCGCTGGGCGGGCGGCGCAACTTCCGATGCTAGGGCGTCCGACTTGCATGGCTCTTCCTGCTGCGATGGCGCATGGAACGATTGTGAGCTCGGGCTGCATCGGAAACCGCGTCTATACCGGTCTTGGCGAAGGCGAGATGTACGCAATCATTCCTGGAAATGACCTGCCGCGCATCGCGGACGAACTCGAAACTGTGGCGGACGCGAATGCGCAATTGGCGCGGTACCACGAGTCGCGGCGAGAAACTCTGGCCTCGGCGTAGGGATTCGCTTCGCCGGGTCTCCGCAGCCTCCTTCAACCTTTAGTTGCCGCGCTTTGGGAGGTTCGTCAGGTTTCTTCGGTCCAATCGAAGGAGCGCGTCACAGCTTTCTTCCAGGAGCGATAGAGCCGGTCCCTCGTCTCTTGATCCATCTCAGGCTTCCAGGTGCGGTCGACCGCCCAGTGCGTATGCAATTCCTGGGTGTCTTTGAAGAAGCCCACCGCAAGCCCAGCGGCATAACACGCGCCGAGCGCGGTGGTTTCGCGGACGACGGGCCGCACGACGGGGCGGTTCAAGATATCGGCTTGGAATTGCATTAACAGGCCGTTTTCCACCATGCCGCCGTCGGTGCGCAGTACGTCGAGCTTGATTCCCGAATCCATTTGCATGGCTTCCACCACTTCGCGAGTTTGAAATGCGGTGGCTTCAAGGACTGCTCGGGCCAAGTGACCTTTGTTCGCGTATCGCGTCAAACCCGCGATCACACCGCGCGCCGTTGACATCCAGTACGGTGCGTACAGACCAGAAAAAGCGGGAACGAAATAAACGCCGCCATTGTCCTTCACCGTTCGAGCGAGCGCCTCGATGTCGGAACTCTTCCCGATGAGTCCGAGGTTGTCACGCAGCCACTGGACGAGCGCGCCGGTGATGGCGATGCTTCCCTCCAACGCATACTGAGCGGGCTGATTGCCCAGCTTGTAGGCAACGGTGGTGAGGAGTCCGTGCTTTGAATGCACTGGCGCCTTGCCCGTATTCATCAACAGAAAACAGCCGGTGCCGTAGGTGTTCTTTGCCTCGCCGGGTTTGAAGCAAGCCTGACCAACCAGCGCCGCCTGCTGATCGCCAAGGAGTCCGGCAATCGGTACGCCATCGATAGGCGCGATCTGCGCTGTGCCATAGATCTCGCTGCTGGAACGAACTTGCGGAAGCATCGCTTCGGGAATTCCAAACGCGCGCAAAATGTCCTGGTCCCACTTGAGGGTTTCGAGATTCAGCAGTTGGGTGCGGCTCGCGTTCGTTACATCGGTGACGTGGATCCCGCCTTTGGGCCCGCCGGTCAGCTTCCAGAGCAGAAATGTATCGATGTTTCCGAAAAGGACGTCGCCCGCTTCCGCTTGCGCACGAACATCCGGCATATTGTTCAAGACCCACCGAAGCTTCAGGCCACTGAAGTAAGTGGCAAGCGGAAGGCCTGTCTTCGCTCGGAAGCGATCCTGTCCGCCATCGCGCGAGTATTCAGCAACGGAGTCTTCGACGCGCGTGTCCTGCCAAACCAGCGCATTGGAGACGGGCTTGCCGGTGTTGCGATTCCAGACGACGGTGGTTTCGCGCTGATTGGTGATGCCGATTGCCGCCAGATCCGTGGCGCGGAGAGACTGGCTCCGCATCGCCTCCTCGATCACTTCCTGAGTGCGGCGCCAAATCTCTTCGGGATCGTGTTCCACCCATCCCGGCTTCGGATAGATTTGCTCGTGCTCCTTCTGCGCGACCGAGACAATCTTTCCGTTCTTATCGAAGACGATGAAACGGGTGCTCGTGGTCCCTTGGTCGATTGCTCCGATGTGTTTCGGCACGTCGTTTTCCTTTCGCGTTTACGATAAACCGCCCGCAGCCGATGAATCGCGTTCTTGCTCGAGGCCGGCAAGCATCAGCAGCCGATTGATTTTCGCTTCGTAATCCCGCGCGGCGGCGCGGCTATCGTCTTGTGACCATCCGAGCTCCTTCCCAAGTAGGGAACCGACGATCGGCGCCGCGTGAATCGCGGACCGCCAGCTATATAACTGAAGGCCGAGCCGGCGGAACAGAACGTCTTCAATCGTCATCGCCATTTCCGCCCGAGCGGAGTAAATCACTTGCGCGCGAATTGCCGGGAAGTCCAGCACGATGGGCGCGGCGAGTTCGGGATGTTCTTGAACAATCGCGATAACTTTCGCCGCATCGGTTCCATATTTTCGGGCAAGATAGCGCGCTGCTGGTTCCTGAATGCGATAGTCGCTCGCGAGTTTCTCCCAGTAGTCGGGAGTGAATCCTTCCGAGCCGATCAATAGATGGTCCCTTGTCGGGGATTCGGTTAGGGTGAGGCCGAGATGCTTTTGCACGGCGTTGACCGCGTCCTCGGCCATTGCGCGATACGTGGTCCATTTGCCGCCCATGATGCTGATCAAGCCGCTTTGCGAATCCACTTCAAGCTCGTGATCCCGGGCCAGTTTTTTTGTGTCGCGCGAATCGCCCGAGCTGACGAGTGGGCGAGCGCCGGCGAGTCCGCTGACCACCTGCTCGGGCTTGACCGGCGCTGCCAAGTACCGGTTCAGATGGCGCAGAAGATACGCGACTTCTTCCTTCGTGACGTACAGCTCGTCGTGAATCGTAACTTCCTGCTCGGTGGTCCCGACGAGCAAGCGTCCCTTCCACGGAACCGCAAACAAAACGCGGCCATCTTCCGCTTTGGGGATCAGGATGGCATCGTCGCCGGGCATCGTTTCGAGCGGCAAGAGAATGTGAACGCCCTTGCTGAGCCTCATGCGAGGGTTGGCGCCCGGCGTGGCGAGCTGTCGGATCGTATCGGCGAAGGGTCCCGTGGCGTTCACGAATGCGCGGGCGCGAACAGTAAACCGCTGATGAGTGAATTGATCCTCGACTTCGCAAGCGATCAACTTGGCGTCGCGTGACCTTTCAAACCCGATCACGCGGGCATAGTTCAGGGCTTCGCCGCCCGCTTGCGCGAACGTTTGGATCAGCGCGAGGTTGTAGCGCGCGTCGTCGAATTGCCCGTCAGCGTAAGCAACGGATCCCACCAGGCGATTGGGGTTCAGCGACGGAATTCGGCGCAGCGTTTCTTCGCGCGAGAGAAAACGGCTAGGGAAGAGGCGGGCGCCACGGGCGATCCAGTCATAGATCTTGAGTCCGGCGGCGAAATACACGGCATCCCACCAGCGGTAACACGGAACGATGAACTCCATGGGCCGCGCGAGATATGGCGCGTTGTGCAGCATGCGAATTCGCTCGTGAAGGGCGCGCTGGACGACGCGATATTGCCTTGCGTCGAGGCCTTTGACCGCTTGCTCCAAATAGCGCACGCCGCCGTGGACGATCTTGGTGGATGTGCTGGAGGTGGCGCCGGCAAAATCGGCAGCGTCAAGAATGACCGTCGTGAGGCCGCGAAGCCGAGAATCGAGAGCGCATCCCGAACCGGTGGCCCCGCCGCCGATCACGCAAACGTCGAACGCCTTGTCCGCGATGCCGTGCAGCGCTTCACTGCGAGCCTTCATGATGGTCCCTAGGCTAAACGCTCGTCAGGCGGCTCGCGCAAGTTCCGATTGCTCAATCGAATTCCGATTGAGGTGGTGTCGCCTTCACGGTCGGACCACCCGGACCGATCACGATGGGAGCGAGGCCGGACTGCTTGAGCTGGGCGTTGACGGCGGGGAGATCTTTCGTCTTCAAGGCGTTCCAATTCGCGAGCGTTGCGGCGAGAGTTGATTCTGCATCGGCAAAGGCTTTTCTTGCTTCGACGGTGGGCGGTCCGTCGCCGCTGTTTACGGCGAACGCGATTTGCGCGAACTCTCCGCTGAGGAGCGTCAAGCTCACTCGTTCTTTAGGTGGCTCGATCGGAATTCCGTAGGCGGCAGACGCGGGCGGCGTGCCTCCGACGGCTTCAGCCGCGTGATCGAGCGCATCGAGCGCGGAAACGAGCGCTGCATTGCTCTGCGCTTGCGGGCGAAGCTGACGAATCTGGGAGCGAAGCTGCTGAACGTCGTGCTGCGTTCCGCCGATTTCAGCTTGGCTATGCGCGACATCCGTCGCAATCGCGAATTGCTTCTGCAGGTCCGCAAGTGGAACCTCGCTGCGAGGATCCATTTTCACTGTTAGGGGCTGCGTGACGGATTTGCCTTCGAGGGTCAACTTCACGGCGTAGGCGCCCGGAAGCGCGGCTACTCCACGCGGACCAAATCCGAATCCGCCGCCGCGACCGCCGCTCGCAACAGGAGTGTGGTGGAGATCCCAAATCCAGCGATGCATCCCGGCGGCAGTTGAGAGTGACGGAGGCGTGGTTCGCCAGGAAGCGGGAAATTCAAGCGTGTTCGCTTTTATAGGGGGCGCGTGGTCCTCGCTCGAGTAACGGCGCACAACTTCATTCTTCGAATCGAGAATTTCGATCACCAGCGGGCCGGCTGCGGCTGACTTCAGGTAATAGTCGATCATTGCACCCACGGGCGGATTTTCGGCGAGGGCTTCGTCGCGCGGCATGGGGCTGCCGTAATCCGCGCCAGCGTGCATGCGAATTGCGTCCGCAGGACGGAACAGGTATGCGTCGGATTGCGCAACCTTGTCGGTGATCTGGCGCAACGGCGTGATGTCGTCGAGCACCCAATAGCTCCGGCCGTGGGTCGCGACGATCAAGTCGTCGCCGTGAATCGCCAGGTCGCGCATCGAGGACGGCGGCAGATTGAGTTGCAGCGATTGCCAAGAGTCGCCGTCGTTGAACGAAACGTAAACGCCAAGCTCCGTCCCGGCGAAGAGCAGCCCCTTGCGCTTAGGGTCTTCTTTGACGGTCTGCATGTAGACGCCGGCGGGCAAGCCATTCGTGATGCGCTGCCACGTCTTGCCGGAATCTCGCGTGCGATAAATGTACGGATCGTTGTCTTCAAGGCGATGGCGGTCGACGGCGGCGTAGGCTTCGCCCGGGTCGAAGTGCGACGCCTGCATCATGACGATTTTGCTCCACGGCGTGAGGTCGGGCGGCGTGACGTTGCGCCACGTTTTTCCGGCGTCGGGGGTGAACTGGATATAGCCATCATCGGTGCCGATCCAGATCAAATCTGGATGCGACGCAATAGGCGACGGCGCAATTGTGTAGATTACGCCGCGACGTTTGCCCGACGGCGCATCGGCGGCAGTTGCTTCATCCAGGTTCGGCGGCACACCGGGATCCTCGCGCGTCAAATCCGGGCTGAGCTGCGACCAGCTATTTCCGCGATCGATCGTCTTGAACAGGAATTGATCGCTGAAGTAGAGCGCGTGAGGATCGGCTTCGGAAAACACGAGCGGGAGAGTCCATGTTCTGCGGAACGGGCCTTCCTGCTGGCGGCTGAGCTCCGGGGACACGGACCGTACCTCACCCGTGAGCAGGTTGCATCTCTCCACGCTATTGTCGCCAAAAATTATTTCGGGATGCAGCGGATCGGGCGCCGTGTAGCCGCTCTCGCCGCCTGCGCAAAGGCCGGTCCAATCGTGCATCGAGATTTCGGTGTGATCGCTGCGCGTGGGAACGCTCATGGCGCCGCTGTCCTGCTGGGCGCCTGTGGCCCAATAGGGGAAACGGTAATCGGGGGCAACGTGATAGAGCTGCGCCGTGGGCTGGTTGTACCAGGAACTCCACGTGAGCGCGCCATCTTCAGTGACGATGGTGCCCTGATCGCTCGCGAGAATCATGCGTTTCGGATCGTCGGGATAAATCCAGAGCTGGTGGTAATCGTCGCCGCCGGGCGCGCCTCGGATGGCCGTCCAAGTCTTGCCGCCGTCTGAGGAGCGGTACAACGAAGTATTTGATGAATATACCGTCTCGGGATCCTTCGGGTCGACGACGACGTTCGAGAAATACCATCCGCGAGTCCAGATGCGAGTTTCGTCGGACGTCTTGCGCCACGATGCGCCGGCGTCGTCGGAGCGATAAATGCCGCCCTGCTTCGCGTCGACGATGGCGTAGACGATATTCGGATTCGTGGGCGCTACGGCGATTCCGATGCGGCCGACGCGGTCGGCGGGAAGTCCTTGCGTGAGCTGCTGCCAGTTGTCGCCGCCGTCGGTGGATTTGAATATTCCGCTGCCGGGACCGTAGGACGGTGCATAAATGCTCCACGGAGGACGGCGAGTGTTCGAGAGCGTCGCGTAAATCGTGCGCGAATTCTGCGGATCGAAGGCGAGGTCGATCGCGCCGAGGTCGTCGCTCTTGTGCAGGATCAACTGCCAGGTGGCGCCGCCGTCCTTGGAGCGATACACGCCTCGGTCTGGGTTGGCACCGTAGGCGTGGCCGAGCGCGGCGACAAAGACGAGGTCGGGGTTCTGCGGATCGACAAGGATACGGCCGATCTGACGGGTGTTGTCGAGACCGACGTGCGTCCACGTCTTGCCCGCATCTGTGGATTTGTAAACTCCGTTGCCGTAGGAAATTTGCGAGCGCATGTCCGCTTCGCCGGTGCCGACGTAAAGCACATTCGGGTTCGACGGCGCCACCGCAATTGCGCCGATCGACGCGATTGGTTGCGAATCGAAGATGGGCGTCCACGTGCGGCCCGAGTTTTCGGACTTCCATACGCCGCCGCCAACCGCACCGAAATAAAACGTGTTGGGCTGACCGGGAACGCCGGTGACTCCGTTGGAGCGGCCGCCACGGAACGGGCCGATCAGCCGCCAGTGCAGGCCCGAATAGAGATTCGGTGCAATTTCCTGCGCCGAGGATATTGGCAGCGTAAATGCGGAGATTGCGGCTACTACGCCTAGCGTAGCAAAAAGATGCAGTGCTGTTCGCGATGGTCGAAGCATGGAATCGATTCTCTCTCCCTGGAGTTGGCTCAAGGGGCCCGCCGAGCATACAACATCGCCTTCTGTTTACGAAAATGGCCGAGACAAATGTAGCCCCGCGGCGTTAGAAAATATTCTACCGGCTTGCCGGAAGGCTCTTCGGCGGCGGCTGTAGATTTGCGGAGGGCGGGGCATCGCAGCGCTTCATGAGCGCTGCGACCTTTGCCCCGTTTTCTAGGATAAGCGATACGCGCGGATTGCATTGTCGTGAAAGAGCTTCGTTTGATTGGTTTCGCCGGCTGCTTGCGTGAGCGAGAGCAACGCGTCAACCCATTGTCTGTAGCTGGCGGCGAGAGTGCAGACGGGCCAATCGCTTCCGAACATCACGCGGTCCCAGCCGAAGGATTCAAGGATGTGATCGACGAAAGGCCGGAGGTCTTCGGGTCTCCAATTTGCGGGGTCGGCATATGCAAGTAGGCCCGAGATTTTGCAATAGACATTCGGAAATCTCGAGATTTCCTGAATGTGCTCGCGCCACGGATGCATCACGCGTTCCTTCACCTGAGGAGTGCCGCAGTGATCGAGAATGAAAGTCACAGCAGGACATTGCGATACGAGATTAATGGCGATTGGAAGCTGGCGCGCCAGGACGCAAATATCGAAGGAGAGGCCGTAGCCCTCTAGTTTGCGGACGTTTTCGATGAATGTCTTGCTCTTGCCGAGTTCATCCGGGTGTGTGTGGAGAATGCGCCGAATGCCCTTGAGTCTGGGCTGGCCCCGAAGCTTTTCGAGGTGGGACTCGAATCCGTCCTTTTCGGGCCGTGCGGAGGCCACGACTCCGGCGATGCGACTGCCCGGCTGTTCCGCGAGTCGAAGGATGTGCAAGGCCTCATCCTCCACCTGCTCGTCATCCACATCGCATTCGACGAAAACGGTGTTTTCGATTTCAAGTTCGCGAGTGGCTTCCTGATAGTCGCTTAGCCGGAAGGACAGGTCGAGCTTGGGTAAAGATTGGAGCCAGGGATAGCGAAAGAGGTCCTTGTCCCAGAGATGTTGGTGCGTGTCGATGATCTTCGTGGGGATCTTCATCGGCCGGCGCCTAATCCGTGTGAAACACTTCTTCCATTTCGGCCCACCACTCTCCTTCTTTGCGCGTGTCGAGCGGGTGCTGCATTGGCATCATCACGGCCCACCATTCCTGCGTCTTGGGATCGGCGGCCATTTTGGCCATGTCGGCCTTGTAGTCGGTGCCGTGGTATTCAAAATAGGCAAAGAGAAAATCGTCCTTCAGATAGATGGAATAATTGCGGATATTGCATTTTCGAATCATGTCGAGAACCGCAGGCCAGACAGCGGCGTGGTAGCGTTTGTACTCGGCAATCGCCTCTGGCCTCACTTTGATAACCGAGCCGTAGCGCTTCATCGCATCAGCTCCTTTCTCAGTGAAATGCTTCTGCTACCTAATTCACCGTGAGCATGGGAGTCAAGGAGATTCGCGCGCGACGAATGGCAGTGTCGGCATTTGAAACGCGACGAGGCTGAGCGCACATTCTGCTGGACATTGTCAGCGCTCCCAGTACAAAGTTCTTCGGCATTCAATCATGAAGATTTCCCTCTTCATTCCATGCTTTGTCGACCAGCTCATGCCTGAAGTGGGGCTCGACACGGTTCGCGTCCTGCGGCGGCTCGGATACGAAGTGGAATTCCCGCGCGATCAAACGTGCTGTGGCCAGCCCGCTTTCAACTCGGGCTATTGGGATGACGCGCGGCCCGTGGCTGAGAGGTTTGTCGAGGTCTTCAGCTCGGCAGAAGTCATAGTTTGCCCTTCCGGTTCGTGCACCACGATGGTCCGCAATTTCTATCCACAACTCCTCGCGGATTCGCCAATGAGGGAGAAGGCAGTCGAAGTGGGCCGCAAAGTGTTCGAGTTCTCGGAGTTTTTGAGCCGGGTGGCGAAAACCGCCGATGTGGGCGCGGCGTTCCCGCATCGCGTGACGTATCACGACGCCTGCCACGCGTTGCGCGAACTTCGCCTGAAGCAGGAGCCGCGCGAGCTACTCCGGCACGTACGCGGGCTGGAACTCGTGGAAATGCCGTACAGCGAGGAATGCTGCGGCTTCGGGGGCACCTTCGCGACGAAATTCGCGATGATTTCCGGCGCGATGGGCAACTCGAAGGCCGGCAACGCCGAGGTTTCCGGCGCCGAATACATTACTTCCACCGATCCGAGCTGCCTGCTGCACATCGACGGGATTCTTCGCCGCCGAAATTCAAAAGTGCGCACGATTTATCTTGCTGGAATCCTGGCGCAGACCTCTTCCGCCGCTGAACGAAGAGCAAGCACTGCCGCAACGGAGACGGCGCGATGAGCACGGCCTCGCGAGAGTTTCTCCGCCGCGCCGCCGAAAAATCGGCCGATCTTACTCATCGCGAAGTCCTTCGCCGCGTCGTCGATAACTGCAATACGTCGATGGAGAGCGGGCGCGCGCGTTTCGCGGATTGGGAAGCCGCGCGCCAGCGATGCCATGAGATCAAGTGGGAGGCGCTGAACAATCTCGATCGCTATCTTCTCGAATTCGAACAGCGCGTGAAGGAACGCGGCGGGAAGGTTTTCTGGGCGGAGAATTCGGAGGAGGCCTGCAGGTACGTCACCGACCTGGCCACCAGCCGCGGGGTCCACAAGGTGGTGAAGTCGAAATCCATGGTCGCCGAGGAGATTCATCTCGGCCCAGCCCTCGAAAAAGTGGGCATCGAAGACATCGAGACCGACCTGGGCGAATTCATCGTTCAGCTTCGCAACGAACCTCCGTACCACATCGTTGCGCCGGCGATGCACCTGACGCGGAAAGACATCGCCGCTCTGTTCAAGGAGAAACTCGGCGACGTAGACACGGACGATCCTCAGGAACTCGTCGCCGCCGCGCGTCGCGCGCTTCGCCGGGCTTTTTTTTCAGCCGAAATGGGAATCACCGGCGCGAATTTTCTGGTGGCCGACGCCGGAATGATTGCCCTCACAACGAACGAAGGCAACGACCGCCTTTGCACCAGCATCCCGCGCATTCACATCGCGATTGCGGGAATCGAAAAAGTGATCCCGCGCTTGCAAGACTTGGCGCTTTTCTGGCCGGTGCTTGCCACCGCGGGAACCGGTCAGCCAATCACCTGTTACAACACGCTGATCGGCGGACCGCGCAAGGAGAACGAGGTCGACGGCCCCGAGGAATTTCACGTCGTGCTGCTCGACAACGGGCGTAGCGAACTGCTCGCCGACGCCGAGCAGCGCGACGTGCTGCACTGCATCCGCTGCGGCGCTTGCTTGAATGCGTGCCCCGTATTTCGAACCGTGGGCGGCCACACGTACGGCACCACGTACCAGGGTCCTATCGGCAGCGTTCTCACGCCCCATCTGCGCGGCCTGAACGAGTTTCAGCACCTTTCGTATGCGTCGTCGCTGTGCGGCGCCTGCACCGACGTCTGCCCGGTGAAGATCGATCTCCACCATCACTTGCTTGAAAATCGCCGCGATGCGGTGCGCAGCGCGGACCGCCCGTTCACGGAACGCCTTGGCTTCAAAATCTGGCGCTGGACTATGCAAAGCGCTAAGCGCTTTGCGCTCTGGGGATCGTTTGCGCGTGCCGCCATGCGTGTCGCGCACGGCATGAGGCTTGAAGGAACTGCGCTCGATCCGCTCGGCCCTTGGTCGAAGAATCACGCTTCGCCTGTCGCTCCGAAAAAGTCGTTCCGCGCGCTCTGGGGAAAAGCCAATGGCGGAAACTGAAAACGCGAGCCGCGAAAGAATTCTCGCACGCATCCAGACCGCGTTGCGTGAGCCCGCGCCGCGTGACGAGCCGGCACGACAAGCACAAACAATCTTTGCCCCCGTGACGGACGCTCTTGACCGTTTTCAGAGGGAGTGCGCGATCAACATCACCGAATGCGTCGTGACGCCAGACCAGAGTGGCAGCGCCGACGGTGTCAGAGACGTGCTTGCCTCGCTCCCGCCTGGCGATATTTTCGTGCAAGATTCGCCCGAGCTGCGCCGAATGGCGGAAAAATGGCCGGCGGGGCGCTCGATTCAATGGTCGAACGAAGGCGCGCCGAAAGAGTCGTCGCAAGCGACGATCACGGCATGCGAAGCGCTCGTGGCGCAAACGGGCTCCGTCCTCGTATCTGCGGCTTGCGGCGGACGCGGCGCTTCCGTGGTCGCGCCTGTCCACATCGTAGTTGCAACGATCGACCAGCTCGTGCCCGATCTCGACGCCGGACTCGCGCGCGTCCAGGAGCGTGGAATCGTTTCGCAGAATTCGCTCCTGTGTTTGATCACCGGTTCCAGTCGCACCGCCGACATCGAAAAGATTTTGGTGATGGGCGCGCACGGCCCCCGTCGATTGATCGTTTTTTTGTCGCTCGCCTAATTCCTTGAATATCCCGCGGTTAGTTGCTCTATCGCTTGACGTATACTTTAGGTTCGACACGGAAGGAATCTCGAATTCATAGGTGCTTTCCCATGCCTGCGTCAGGCAACGAAATCAAACAGGAACGCGTCCTCAAACTAAGCCCCAAAGACAATGTCCTGGTCGCGCTTGCAGATTTGCGCAAGGGCGAAACGATCGCATTCAACGGCTCAACCTACACGCTGGCGACGGATGTCCGCGCGAAGCACAAGTTCGCCACGGAGCCACTCAAGCCGGGCGACGACGTGATCATGTATGGCGTGCTCGTCGGGAAGGCGATGAAGCCAATCGCCCAAGGCGAAGTCATCACGCCGCGCAACACGCATCACCAGGCTGCGCCGTTCCACGAAAAAACCGAGGAGTATCGCTGGACTCCTCCCGACGTATCGCGGTGGCGAACGAAAACATTCGAGGGCTACCACCGCGCCGATGGCCAGGTGGGAACGCGAAACTACTGGTTGGTGGTTCCACTCGTCTTTTGCGAGAACCGGAATATTGGCGTGCTGAAGCAAGCGTTCGAGGAAGAGCTCGGATTCGCGGCACCGCAGATCTACCGCCAGCAGGTGGCCGATTTCGTGCGGCTCTATCGCGAGGGGCGCGCCAATGAAATCGGAGGCCATGCTGCAATTTCGGGCGGATCCCGCTCCCAAGCGCCACGCGTATTCGAAAATATTGATGGCATCAAATTCCTGATGCACGAGGGCGGCTGCGGCACCACGCGGGAGGATTCCGATAATCTCTGCGCCTTGATCGCGGGTTACATTCATCATCCCAACGTTGCAGGCGCCACGGTTCTGAGCCTCGGTTGCCAACACTCACAGGTGGCGATCCTTCGCGAGCAAATCAAAAAGCGCGACCCGCGTTTCTCGAAGCCTCTTTTCGTTTTCGAGCAGCAGCAGAGCGGCACCGAACTCACGATGATGTCGGACGCGATCCGCAAGACGTTCCTGGGCCTGGTGGAAATGGACAAGAATTCGCGGCGCGCACCCGCTCCGCTCTCGCGTTTGTGCCTCGGCCTGAAGTGCGGAGGCTCCGACGGCTTCTCCGGCATCTCCGCGAATCCTTCCATCGGCCGCACTTCGGATTTGCTCGCCGCGCTTGGCGGGCGTTCCATCCTTTCGGAATTTCCGGAGCTGTGCGGCGTCGAGCAGGAACTCGTCAATCGCAGCACGAGCAAAGAAGTGGGCGATCGCTTCATTCAACTCATGAGCGATTACGCCGCGCGCGCGAAAGCCGTGGGATCCGGCTTCGACATGAATCCTTCGCCGGGAAACATTCGCGATGGCTTGGTCACCGACGCGATGAAGTCCGCGGGAGCAGCGAAAAAAGGCGGCACATCTCCCGTCACCGCGGTTCTCGACTATCCCGAATATTCCACTGAGCCCGGCCTGAATTTACAGTGCACGCCTGGCAACGACGTGGAATGCGTCACCGCGCAAGTGGCCGCCGGGGCCAGCGTCGTGCTGTTCACGACCGGGCTCGGTACTCCCACGGGCAATCCGATTGCCCCCGTCGTGAAAATCTCCACGAATTCGACTCTTGCCCGGCGCATGGCGGACATCATCGATTTCGACACGGGCCCCGTCATCGAAGGAAAAGCCAGCATCGACCAGATGGGCGAGGCGATTCTGGAACTCATCATAAAAGTGGCTAGCGGCGAAGTGACGACCAAAGCCGAGCTGCTCGGGCAGAACGATTTCATTCCCTGGAAACGAGGAGTTTCCCTCTGACTAATACCGCGAGAAGCCCGAACGGCTTTCGTCTAGACGGCAAGACCGCGATCGTTACCGGCGCGGCGAGCGGCATCGGCCGAGCCATTGCGCGCCGCTTTGCCCTGAGCGGTGCCAGCGTCTACGTGCTCGATATCCGATTAAACGAAGCCGAGGAAGCCGTCAGCGAAATTGTGGCTGCGGGCGGCCAGGCGTCGGCTCATCAGTGCGACGTCACGAATCCGGATGAGGTCGGCTCGATATTCCAGGAGGTTGCGAGGCGCGGGCCTCTGCACATCCTCGTCAACAGCGCCGGAATCTCGCACATCGGAAAACTCGAAGCCACCACGGAGCGCGACTTCGATCGCGTCTTTGAGGTGAACGTGAAGGGCTTCTACCACTGCATGCTCGCAGCCGTCGAGCCCATGAAGACGAACGGTGGCGGCGTCATCCTCAATATGGCGTCCATCGCGGGGTCATCGGGCCTTGCCGACCGGTTCGCGTATTCGATGAGCAAAGGCGCGGTCATCGCGATGACGTATTCTGTCGCGCGCGACTATCTCGCTTCTAACATCCGCTGCAATTGCATTTCGCCGGCGCGGGTTCATACGCCTTTCGTCGACGGCTACCTCCAGAAGTACTATCCCGGCCGCGAGCAGGAAATGTTCGACAAGCTTTCGCATGCCCAGCCAATCGGCCGAATGGCCGAGCCGGAGGAGGTCGCCTCGCTCGCTCTGTATCTCTGCTCCGATGAAGCCTCGTTTCTAACGGGCGCCGACTACCCTCTCGACGGAGGATTTTTAAATCTTCGTGGCTAATTTCTCGCGCTCGCGCCTGCGAACTTCGGAGATGCCGTGGACCTGCAACTGACGGACAAAGTCGTCCTGATCACTGGCGGGGCAAAAGGCATTGGCGCCGCAATCGCGCGAGCGGTCGTTCGCGAGGGCGCGATTCCCGTCATCGTCGATCGCGACGCGGAAGCCTGCGAGAAAATCGTATCCGAATTGAAACTCGATCACGGACGCGGCCATCACGTGGCCATCGAGCTTCAGTCAGCCGCGAATTGCGCGAAGGCGGTCGAGGAAGCGGTGCGCGTTTTGGGCCGCATCGACGCCCTCATCAACAACGCCGGCGCGAACGACAGCGTCGGACTCGAACACGGCAGCCCTGAAAGATTTGTCGCATCGCTGCAGCTCAATCTGCTGCACTACTACAACATGACGCACTACGCGCTGCCTCATTTGAAAGTGGCGCGCGGGTGCATCGTCAGCATGAGTTCGAAGACCGCCGTCACCGGCCAGGGGGGCACTTCCGGCTACGTCGCGTCGAAAGGCGCGATTCTCGCGTTGACGCGCGAGTGGGCCGCCGAGCTGCTGCCATACGGCATACGCGTCAACGCAATGGTTCCCGCAGAAGTTCTGACTCCACTGTACAAGCAGTGGGTCAGCACGTTTCCCGATCCCGAAGCAAAGCTTAAAGGCATCGCGGCGAAGATCCCGCTGGGACGACGAATGACGACTCCCGATGAGATCGCCGCAATGGTCGTGTTCTTGATTTCAGCGCAGGCTTCTCACATCACGGGGCAACACATCTACGTAGACGGCGGCTACACTCACCTCGATCGCGCTCTAACCTAAATCTCTTTTCCTGCGATCTCGCGCGAATCCAATGGATAAGAGAAATTCACTTGACGCCTAAAAACGTATCCGCATACTGGGTGCGAATTTCAAGGGTGGGGAACCGCAATGGACAAAGAGATTTCGGGCCGGGCTTTTCGAGTGGGCATCGCCGGGCCAGTCGGCTCGGGCAAAACGATGCTCGTCGATCGGCTGAGTCAGCGGCTCTGGCCGGCGTGTAGCCTTGCTGTTGTAACCAACGACATTTACACCAAAGAAGACGCCGAGTATTTGCTTCGTCAGGGCACGCTGCCGGCCGAGCGTGTGCGCGGCGTGGAAACCGGCGCTTGTCCTCACTCGGCGATTCGCGAGGACGCGTCGATGAACCTGCATGCCATCGCGGAGCTCGAAGATGCCCTTCCCGGGCTCGAGCTCATCTTCGTCGAAAGTGGCGGCGACAATCTGGCGGCGGCATTCAGTCCCGAGTTGGTGGATATCTGGATTTATGTGATCGACGTGGCCGAGGGCGACAAAATCCCGCGCAAAGGCGGGCCCGGCATCATGCGGTCGGACCTACTCGTCATTAATAAGATCGATCTCGCGCCGTATGTGGGCGCTTCACTCGAGGTGATGGATCGCGACTCGCGCAAGATGAGAAATGGCCGGCCATTTCTTTTCGCGAACCTGCGCGATGGTGTTGGGCTCGACGCCATCGTCGCGTGGCTCGAAGAAAAACTGAAACTACCTTCCGCGAATCGCCACAGCGTCATCGACGCGCACGCGCCGTACGTCGGCCATCGTCATGTGCACGGAGACGATCACAGTCACGATCACAGTCATGGCGACGCGCACCAGCATACTCACGAGGCAGGGCGTCACGATTGAGAAAGCTCCATGGAACGTGAACTAGACTGCGTTGTTCGTCCGCAAGCCGCGGAGCTTGCCGAACTGCGGCTCCTGCACCTTGCCGACAGCGCTTTGCCCATCGGCGCGCTGGCGCATTCATTCGGGCTCGAGTCGCTGGTATCGAACGGGGTTTTGCAAGTCGCGGACCTCTCGCGCTTTTTCGATGGTTATCTCGAAGAGGCTGGCGTGGTGGAAGCCGTCTTTTGCCGCGAGGCGTACAACCTTGCAGACCAGAGCGCCCCGAAGTTCTCGACCCAGCGCTGGATCGAACTCAATGAGACTTTGAGCGCGCGAAAGCCGGCGCGAGAGAGCTGCGCGGGAAGCGCTGCGCTGGGCCGCAATTTTCTTCAGGCGGTGGTCGCGCTGGGTGATTTTCGGCTTCTTCGCGAGGCACTCGACATTCGGCCGGCTATGATTCATCACAGCGCGGCCTTTGGCCTGGTGTGCGGCGTAATCGGTATTGAAGAAGAACGCGCCGTGCTCGCTTTTCTGCACCAATGGATCGCGAGCCTGGTTTCCGCGTGCCAGCGCCTGTTGCCGCTGGGACAAACAGAGGCCACGCGCATTCTCTGGAACCTGAAGCCGGCGATGATTCAAACCGCGCGCCGCAGCGCCGCGTGCTCGATCGACGACGCCTGTTGCTTCACGCCGCTGCTCGATTGTGGCGCCATGGAACATCCCGCGCTTTCGACTCGCTTGTTCATAAGCTGAGGATTCTTTGGAGACGACGCTTACCCACGAGATCGGCCACGGAGTCGGGGCCGCTAGTCTTCCGCCCGGTGACGTCCAGGCTGCGCTGAACCTCGATTTCGCGCGCGATCCGCTGACCGGCCGCACAATTCTTGCCAGCAGCCATCAAGAGCCGCCCCTCAAGGTCGTCCGCGCCTTCACGCTCGACGACGGTTCTGCGCTCGCTCACCTTCACAACGTGTCGGGTGGGCTGCTTGGCGGCGACTGTCTGGCGCTGTCCGTCCGAGTCGGCGCTGGTGCGAGCGTCCAGCTCACCACTACCGGCGCGACGCGCGTTTACCGTCCCCGCGAGGAAGCACGTACGGTCACCCAGTTCAACGAGATCACCGTGGGTGAAAACGCGTTGCTCGAGTACGTTCCTGACGCGATCATCCCTTTCGCTGGTGCGCGTTATTCGCAGCGCTCCACGATCCATCTGGCTTCCGGAGCGGGTCTTTTCTGGTGGGAAATCCTCGCGCCGGGCAGGGAAGCTCGAGGCGAAACCTTCGAGTACGAACGCGTCGAGATGAAGACGGATCTCGTGGCGCTCGGGCGGCCCATCGCCGCCGAGCGCGTCTGTCTTGAGCCGCGACGCCGGAATATTTCTGATCTCGCGCGGCTTGGTCCCTATCGCTATTGGGTGACGTTCTACGTTTGCCGCGTGGGCCTCAATGCTCAAACGTGGCTCGCGGCCGAGCAGCGCTTGCGCGAGGTGGCGGAGAGCCTGACGAGGTCCGGTGAAATGCTGTTTGGAGTGAGCGCGCTCGTGGCGCACGGGCTCGTGATTCGCTGCCTTGCGCGACGCGGACGCGGCGTGTTGGATGCGCTTCACCCGCTGTGGAACGCAGCCAAAGTCCTGCTTTACGATCGCGAAGCCGTTCCGCCGCGCAAAGTGAAT
Organism: uncultured Acidobacteriota bacterium; assembly: GCA_963737205.1. Lineage (GTDB taxonomy): Bacteria > Acidobacteriota > Terriglobia > Acidiferrales > UBA7541 > Palsa-295. The sequence goes on from CAVTRV010000002.1 coordinate 2,567,099, forward strand.
TAACCGGGAGCAAGCCTTGCACCTGACTCCGCGCGAACAAGAGAAGTTAATGATCGTCGTCGCCGCAGACCTCGCCCGGCGGCGTCAAGCCCGCGGCCTGAAGCTCAACTATGTGGAGGCGGTGGCCATCCTCTCGGCCGAAATCATGGAAGCAGCCCGCGACGGAAAGAGCGTGGCCGAGATCATGAGTTCGGGAACAAGGATTCTCACGCGAGACCAGGTGATGGACGGGGTGGCTGAAATGATTCACGAGGTTCAGGTGGAAGCAACGTTCCCCGACGGGACGAAGCTTGTAACCGTCCACGACCCGATCAAGTAGCTCCGTACCGGAAAGGAGATTCGGTGAAACCGGGTGAATATTTGCTGGACGATGCCGCGGGCCCTATCGAAGCGAACGCCGGGCGCCGGGTTGTGCGCGTGCTCGTGAAAAATACAGGCGACCGCCCGATCCAGGTGGGGAGTCACTATCACTTTTTCGAGGCGAACCGCGCCCTCGCGTTCGACCGCGCCGCGGCCTTCGGGATGCGCCTGAATATTGCGGCCGGCACGGCCGTACGTTTTGAGCCGGGGGATGAAAAGGAAGTGGATCTCACGGAGTTCGGCGGGCGGCAGGTGATCCACGGCGGCAACGGCCTGGTCGAGGACGAATTGAATGCCCCCGGCGCGCGCGAAAAGGCGCTCGAGGGCGCCCGTCAGGGCGGCTTTCAGTTCGGCGAAGAGGCAAGCCAACGATGAGTTTGAAAATTCCTCGCCGGACCTATGCGGACTTATTCGGCCCCACCAAAGGCGACCGCATCCGCCTTGCCGACACCGAGCTCATCATCGAGATCGAAAAAGACTTTACTCATTACGGGGACGAGATCACCTTCGGCGGCGGAAAAGTGATCCGCGATGGAATGGGCCAAAGCAGCACCGCGCTACGCGAAGGCGAATACGGCGCGCTCGACCTGGTTATCACGAACGCTGTAATCCTCGATCACTGGGGCATCGTGAAGGCCGACATCGGAATCAAGAACGGCCGGATCGTGAAAGTGGGTAAAGCCGGCAATCCGGACACGATGGACGGTGTGGATCCCGAACTGATCGTCGGCGCCTCCACGGAAGTGATTGCCGGAGAGAACCTGATCGTCACCGCGGGCGGCGTTGACAGCCATATTCACTTCATTTCGCCGCAACAAATCTACGAGGCGATTTCGAACGGCATCACCACGATGATCGGTGGGGGCACCGGTCCCGCCACCGGCACGGCGGCAACCACATGCACGCCGGGCGCGTGGAATCTGGCCCGAATGTTGCAAGCCGCCGAAGCATGGCCTATGAATTTCGGCTTCCTCGGCAAGGGTAATGCTTCCAGCGGCACGCCTCTCGTCGAGCAAATCGAAGCGGGCGCCTGCGGCCTGAAGCTGCACGAAGATTGGGGAACCACTCCTGCCGCGATCGACGCGTGCCTGAAGGTTGCCGACGAGTACGACGTGCAGGTGGCGATTCACACCGACACGATCAATGAAGCGGGGTTTCTCGAAGCCACCGTCAACACGATTGCCGGCCGCACGATCCACACGTACCACACGGAAGGCGCGGGCGGAGGTCACGCTCCGGACATCATCCGGATTGCCTCCTATCCGAACATTCTGCCGTCTTCCACGAATCCGACCCGGCCTTACACCGTGAACACAATCGCCGAGCACCTGGACATGCTGATGGTCTGCCACCATCTGAATCCGCAGGTGCCCGAGGATGTGGCGTTCGCCGAAAGCCGCATCCGCCCGGAGACAATTGCGGCCGAAGACATCTTGCACGACATGGGCGTTCTCAGCATGCTCTCGAGCGATTCCCAGGCCATGGGGCGAATCGGCGAAGTGGTGACGCGGACGTGGCAGACAGCGCACAAAATGAAAACGCAGCGCGGTCCCTTGCCGCAAGATTCCAGCCGGAACGACAATGCGCGTGCGAAGCGCTACGTCGCGAAGTACACGATCAATCCGGCCATCACCCATGGCATGTCCGCGGAGATTGGCTCGATTGAGCCGGGCAAGCTCGCGGACCTTGTGCTATGGAAACCCGCGTTCTTCGGAGTGAAGCCGGAAATGGTCGTCAAGGGAGGCTTCATCGCGTGGAGCGTGATGGGCGATCCCAACGCGTCGATTCCCACTCCGCAGCCTGCACTGTACCGGCCGATGTTCGGAGCCTTCGGCGGAGCTACTGCCGCCACGAGCATCACGTTCCTCTCACAAGAGGCGTTTTTCTCCGGGCTGGCGGCGCGGCTCGGGCTCAAGAAAATCATTGCTCAGGTGCGGAATTGCCGCGTGATTGCGAAGAAGGACATGATTCACAACTTCGCGACGCCGAAGATCGACGTCGATCCGGAAACCTACGAGGTTCGCGTCGATGGTCAGCTGATTACCTGCGAACCGGCCAGCGTGCTGCCATTGGCGCAGCGTTATTTCTTGTTTTGATCGATTCACCGCACTCGAGTCTGGGAAGTTCGCATCCGCTGCGCCCAATTCTGATATAACGACGTGCGGCCTTCGGAGGGAACATAGATGAAACGCGCGCTTATCGCGTCTTTGGCATTCTTGACGTTTGCGGCCTTTGCGCCCGCCCAGAATTCCGCTCCCGAAAAACAACACAAAGCTCCGCCAACAATCGGAGAGAAAACCAGCGGGATGCAGAAGCTTCCCGGTTTTTTCACGTATTACTGGGATGCCAGCGATGGAAAGCTCTGGTTGCAGATCGACAAATGGAACACGCAGTTTCTCTACTACGAAACGCTTCCCAATGGCGTTGGGTCGAATGACGTCGGCCTCGATCGCGGCCAGCCTGGCAAAACCGAAGTCGTCCATTTCGAGCGCAGCGGCCCGCGAATTCTGCTGGTCGCCGAAAATGAGCGGTACCGCGCGGTGACGGATGACCTGGAGCAACAAGCAGCAGTTCAGCAGGCGTTTGCTCAATCCGTTCTTTGGGGGTTCGAAACGGCGGCCGAAGACGGCGAATCCGTTCTGATTGACGCTACGCCATTCTTCCTCAGCGACGCGCACGAGGTGGCAGCGAGACTCGCCGCTCTCAAGCAGGGCAGCTATAAAGTCGATCCTTCTCGCTCCGCGATCTATATGCCCCGTACGAAGAATTTCCCGGAGAATACGGACGTCGAATCGACGCTGACTTTTGTGGGAGACAATCCCGGCCGTTGGGTCGAACAAGTCACACCTGATCCTCACGCGATTACGGTGCATGAACACTTCTCGTTCATTCAGGCGCCGGCGGACGGATTCCACAAGCGGGCTTACGATCCGCGTGCGAGCTTTTTTGGAATCAGTTACATGGATTTTGCCACGCCGGTGGACCAGCCGATCGTCAAGCGCTACATCGATCATTACCGTATCGCCAAAAAGGATCCCTCAGCGGCAAGCAGTGAACCGGTGAAGCCCATCGTTTACTATGTGGACCGCGCGTTTCCGGAGCCGATTCGTTCCGCAGTTCTCGAAGGCGTGAGCTGGTGGAATCAAGCTTTCACGGCGGCCGGATATAAGGACGCTTTCCAAGTGAAACTTTTGCCTGAAGGCGTTGACCCGATGGACGTTCGCTACAACGTGATCGAATGGGTTCCACGCGCAACGCGCGGCTGGGCGTATGGCAGCGCCATCGATGATCCGCGCACCGGAGAAATCATCAATGGGCACGTGAATTTCGACGCGCTGCGAATTCGCCAGGTTTTCCTGATCGCGCAAGGCCTGCTCGACCCATTCGGCAAAGACCCAGGCGCACTGAAGAAAGCCAGTGAAATGGCGCTCGCCCGCATCCGGCAGTTGGCGGCGCATGAAACGGGCCACACGCTGGGCCTCGAGCACAATTATGCCGCCAGCATCGTGAATCGCAGTTCCGTTATGGACTATCCCCCACCGACCGTGACTCTGGGTGCGGACGGCCTGCCGGATGTTTCCGACGCCTACGCAGTTGGTATCGGCGCGTGGGACAAAATTTCGATCACGTACGGCTACCGCGATCTGTCGTTGGAAAAGGACGAAACAGTGGCGCTCGACAAGATTCTCGGCGACGCCTTCTCCAGCGGCCTTCTGTACCTTACGGATCAGGACGCGCGCCCGCTGGGCTCCGCCAGCCCGGTCGCACACCTATGGGATACAGGCAACAATGATCTCGACGGTTTGACTCGAGTGATGGCCGTGCGCGCCGCAGCCCTGAAGAATCTTTCGGAAAACGCGATTCCGGAGCACGCGCCGATGGCGACTCTCGAAGATGTGCTCGTGCCGATGTACCTCTACCATCGCTATCAAGTGACCGCGGTAGCGAAGTGGATCGGCGGACTCGATTACACTTTCAATCTTCGTGGCAGCAAAGACCGAGGCCCCGAAATCGTCCCCGCCGCCCAGCAAAGGAATGCGATTCGCGCGGTCCTGGAAACGCTTTCGCCGCAAGTACTCGCGTTGCCCGAGCCCCTGCTCAAGATGATTCCTCCGCGACCGACGGAGTACCCGAGCGGCCGCGAGAACTTCGCGCGCCGCACTTCGCCGGCCTTCGACGCGCTTGCTCCCGCGGAAGCAGCAGCAGAAATTGTCACGGCCTTAGTGCTGCAGCCTGAACGCGCCCAGCGCATGATCGAGTATCACGCGCTCGATGCTGGAAATCCCGGTTTTGCGGAGCTCGTAGATGATCTTCTCAATGCCACGTGGAAGACGCCGCCAGCTTCGGGCTACAAGGGCGCCATTCAGCGCACGGTGGATTCGGTGGTTTTAGATCAGCTCATGGCGCTGGCGAGTGACGACCGCGCATCGGCAGAGGTTCGCGGCGTCGCTTCGCTCAAGCTCGACGAACTCAAAAAATGGATCGGCACGCAAGCGCCGTTGCCAAAGTACGAGGGCATGCGAGCGCAATTCTTTTTCGCCCAGGGTCAAATTGATCGCTTTCAAAGGAATCCAGCAGAGATCCACCTGACAACGCCGGCTCCTCCCCCAGACGGCGATCCGATTGGCTCTGACGGCTGGGAATGAGGATTGGATCGGACTCGGAGTCCTGTTCCTTGCGCTGATCGCACACCTATCAAGCGCAGACACGCTGGCGCTTGGCTTATACGACTTCACGCTATCGAGGGTTACATTCGCCGGAAATAACGACGTCTGTAGTGGGCGCGGTATTAGTACTGAGAATTTTTGCCCAACACTCCACCTGTACCAAATTTCGGAGCTTCTGTCTCATTCCTTTTTTCGATGCCTGAGACTTGAACTTTCAATTAATCCCATTGTATTTGTTTGGGTACTATATGGCCGCAAATCAGAGGGATTCGCGGGAGCCCTTCTTGGAGCGTTAACCGGTTTTTTACCTTAGGGAGAACTAAGGAATTTACTGTATTCCAAGACGGCTCAACTATCGTTCACGCTCCTGTCGGCCTTGATTGCATGGGTCGGGTATGCGCGAACTTCCGGCCCGAGTGTAATCGCAACGTTTCTCTGAGAACAGGGTTGTTAGGGCTTGGCGGTCTTGAGCGGGCCGGAGTCTGGCCTCGCGGGGGCGCGTGATTTCGATAGTGGCGAGATTTATTGGTTTGACGGTGTGATTCTCGGACGCTGAAGGAAGAAATAGCTCGCATGTTCCTGGATTACTACAACCTGACAGAGCAACCGTTCGGGGTGACTCCGGACTCGCGTTTCCTGTACCTCGGCTCCAAGCACCGAGAGGCGATGGCCTCCCTCATCTACGGTACAGAAACCAATCGGGGATTCCTGGCGCTGATTGCGAAGCCGGGCATGGGGAAGACGTCTCTGCTTTATCAATATCTCGCGTACTGGCGCGACAGGGCCCGGACGGCCTTCGTATTTCGTACGGACTGCGACTCACGCGATTTCATTCGTCACGTACTTCTGGACCTCGGCGTGGATGTTTCGGGAATGAATTTGCCCGCCATGCATGACACCTTGAACGGTTTGCTTACCGAAGAAATGCGCGCCGGACGGCGCTTTGTTCTGGTAATCGACGAAGCGCAGAACCTGGAAGAAAAGGTTCTCGAGTCGGTGCGTTTGCTGTCGAACTTCGAAACACCCTGGCTAAAGCTGATGCAGATCGTCCTGGCCGGCCAGCCCCAGCTTGCCGACCGTTTGGCCAGTCCATCGATGACGCAACTCCGCCAGCGGATTTCGATGGTTATTCGGCTCGAACCACTGGACTACGAAGAGGTAAATGCTTACATCAACCATCGACTTTGGATGGCGGGTTGCGAAAAACCGGCAACTTTCACTGTCGGCGCGCGCAGGTTAATCGCCGAACACAGCGAGGGTATTCCCCGCAACATCAACAACCTTTGCTTCAATGCGATGTCTCTCGGCTGCGCGCTCAGGCGGCACACGATCGATCGCGACATCATTTTGAATGTCATTGCCGACCTCGACCTTGAACCGTTGCGCGACCAAAATCGTGTGGAGAAAAAGTCGCCTGAATTGCAGACCGTGAGTCCGCGCGTTTCTGGCTCCGAGACGAAACCATCCACCTTCGGCAGCCGCCTTGCCAAACTTGCGTTCACGGGTGCGCTTCTGCTGATCTTGAGTTGGCTGGCTATTCAGGTTAACCGGGACGAGCCACGGGTGAACGCAGCGCCTGCGACAAGTCAAGTTTCTACTTCCAGGAGCGTGGTTCCGACAAATTCCGCGGAGGCACCGACTGCGGCGGTGGCCCAGGCACCCGAGGAAATTCGCGTGATGCCCGGCGAGACTCTGGGACAGATTAGCATGCAGACCTTCGGGAAATATGATGACGAAGTGCTCGCCAAGATCCGTCGGCTCAATCCCTGGTTGACTGATCCGAACCAAATCCGGCCCGGCCAGAAAATTCTCGTTTCGTCGACGACAATTGGCCCCGTCAAAATGCAACGGGCGGCTGAGCAATCCTCGAGTGCTTTGTCGGCAGTAGCTGGGAAGCAGTGAGCGAGAAACCTGAATTGATGTAGCGGGTTGTGAATCTCGATCCGTGGCGACGGATCGGTGAGCGAAATAAGGAAAGCATCCTGTGACTCGATTCGGCGGAGCCTTGTCCATGAGCGTTATTCAACCGACCATCAGCGACTTGCCACTGTACGGTGCCGGAGCCGTCCCGGACCAGCCGTTCTGGTTTGCAATTCAGACCAGGCCACGTTATGAAAAAAAGGTAACTGCTGAACTCGAGGGCAAGGGCGTTGAAGCGTTTCTTCCGCTGCATTCTGCCACCCATCAGTGGAGCGACCGGCGTCGCGTAGTTGACCTGCCCCTCTTTCCAGGTTACGTGTTCGTGCGGATCGCACCCTTGCTTCACGCTCGTGTCTCGGTGCTGCGGACAAATGGCGTGATCAGCTTTGTGGGTGTTCGGAATATAGGCATCCCCATTCCTGATGCCGAGATTGAGGGCATACAGGCCGTGCTTCAGGGAGGGGTTGCTTGCGAACCCTACCCGTACCTGAAGGTCGGGCAATCCGTTCGCCTCCGTGGAGGATGCCTCGACGGGGTTAGCGGCGTCCTTATGGGAGTGAATGGGGATCGGAGTTTGATTATTTCGGTCAACTTAATTCAAAGATCTGTTGCGGTGCGCATCGAAGGATACAACGTTGAGGCGATATAAACACATGCAGTGTTCGGTCAAGCAGGCTCCCAACGCTGCACCCGCACAGGTAAGAAAACAATGAGCAAGAACTTTGAATTGATGCAGCAGGTTGGTAGGGATTTCGAACTCACTTCAATACTCCAACCAAGGCGCCCGTTTTCTAAAGCACAAGAAAAACCTCGTCAGAACGGAGCTCGTCTTGAATTGGGTCAAGCAGCTCGCGAAGAGGCGCAGAAGCTTGTGCAGCGGATTTTCCTCCTCCAGACGCAAAAGGCTGCGCGTGCGGTCTTGTTCGCTGGAATCGACGACGGTACTGACAGCAGTCACATCTGCTTACTGGCTGCTGAAACGCTGAGAGGTTCTGTAAGCGGATCCATCTGTGTTGTGCAAACTGATGTTTGCTCGCCCTCTCTTCCCGGTCCGGCCGTAGCGGCTAACCATCATGGCTTAGCCGAAGCCTTGCGGCAGAACGGCCCTATTCGGTCATTCGCGAAGCCGCTCGAGATTGACAATGTCTGGCTACTATCGTGCGGCTCACTCAACCCTGATTCGCACACTCTTCTGAAGAGTGATCGCATGAGGGTTCGCTTCGCCGAGCTACGGGCGGAATTTGAATATCTACTCGTTGCTGCACCGTCTCTGTCTCAATATGCGGAGGTCATAGCTTTGGGCCGACTCACGGACGGTGTGGTGCTCGTTTTGGAAGCTGACTCGACTCGAAAAGAAGCAGCTCTCAGGGCGATGGAGAACTTGCGAGCGGCCCAAATTCAAGTGCTTGGCGCAAGTCCCCGCTTCGACGTACGAAAAGTTGTTGCGCTGCATCGGCACGACATGGAGTGAATCGTTTTGGACTCGTCCGTCTACAGAATCTCTCACCATACCCGGATTCAGTAATCCCTGAAGTCCTTCGTATTCGAATCGAACTGACATTCAGCCAGAGTCGGGATCACACCAATGCACGACGCGAGACGGCGGTTCCTTCGGAATTTACTCAAGGTCTTTGACCTGGCGGCCATCGTGTTTTCGTTCGGATTGGCGATGGTCCTGGCAGCTTCAAGATCAGGCAGCATTTCTCTGATCGAGTTTTTTTCCATGAAGGTCAAACTCTGGAATTTTGTCACATTTTTGGCGTTGCTTTTCGTGTGGCACGGCATCCTTGGCTACTGTGGGCTGTACAAATCAAAACGTCTCACGACGAGGAGATCGGAGAGTCTCGACGGAACGAAAGCGACCACGTTCATAACATTGTCTTTGTTGGTCTCTGCCGAAATCTTCAAAATGAGAATGGCAACTCCTTCCTTTTTTGTCATGTTTTGGGCGATCAGCACTGTACTGGTGGTCGTGGGGCGGTTGAGCGGGCGGCTGATGCTTGCTTCTCTGCGGCGCAAGGGTCGAAATATACATCACATAGCGATTCTAGGAACGAATCCTCGTGCGGTCGAGTTTGCAAGAAAGATTGAGGCCAGGTCCGAATTGGGCTACCGAATCGTAGGATTTGTGGACGAAAGATGGTCAGGCACAGAGGACTTCCTTCGGACTGGTTATACCCTCTGCTGTAGTCTGGAAGAGTTGCCTGTATATCTCCGTCATAATGTTGTCGATGAAATTGCGATTTACCTGCCACTTCGATCTTTTCACGAATATGCTTCCCGATTGGCACGTTTGTTCGAGCAGCACGGGCTGGTTATAAGGTTCGATTCAGATATTCTCGATCTCAAGAGTGCCCGACCTCGGGCGGATGTCTTTGACGGATCAGCTCAAATCATTGCTCAACGCGTGGGATTTGAGGACTGGGCCGTGCTTGCGAAATGGATCATCGATCGCGTCGGCTCGTTCCTGCTTTTAGTACTGCTGGCTCCGCTGATTCTTGTAGTCGCGGCCCTGGTGAAGGCTACGTCGGCTGGACCAATTTTCTTCCGCCAAAAGCGAGTTGGTCTCAACAAGCGGCAGTTCACCATGTACAAATTTCGCACGATGGTCCCCGAGGCCGAAAGCATGCAGCAAGCCCTACTTCATTTGAACGAGATGACGGGCCCCGCATTCAAGATCAAAGACGACCCCCGAGTTACTCGGTTGGGGCGCATCCTACGAAAAACGAGCATCGATGAATTGCCTCAACTGTTCAATGTGCTGGCAGGAGATATGAGTCTCGTAGGACCACGCGCGATGTCCATTCGCGATTATCATCTCTTCAACGAAGACTGGCAGCGGCGCCGCTTCAGTGTTCGGCCGGGGATTACATGTTTGTGGCAGGTAAATGGTCGCAACTCCATCTCGTTCAATCAATGGATGGAGCTTGATATGCAGTACATCGACAAATGGTCCCTGTGGCTCGATCTCAAAATCCTAGTTCGAACTGTGCCCGCCGTGCTTCGTGGAACGGGCGCCGCTTGAGGTCGCGCTGCCCGTTTGCCTTGGGATCGTTACGTCAAGCACTCGATCTTGGGTCTTGCAATCTTTTCCCGAGCCTTACCATCCATCGTTGCTGCGGAGACATGAGCAGATGAGCCTTCCGTCAATCCCGACTGAGCTTACCGTGGTTCCGGGAAAACCAATGAATGCGGTAACTAAGAGGCACCAGTCGAATGCTCCACGGGAGTCGCTTCTTCGTCACGCCCATATGGATCGTGTCGGCATCGGCCACGCCCTAGTTGATAACTGTTCGTGTCAAGAAGCATGCGTCGCCATCATTAAACACGTGAAGGCGGGAGGGATGCCAGCTTACGTCACGACTGCCAACGCGCAGCATATTGTCTTATTAGATCGAGACAGGCGCTTACGCGAAATCTACGACCGCGCCGATCTAGTGGTTCCCGACGGTATCTCACTCGTGCTTGCCGCGCGGCTCTACGGCCGCTCTCTCGAAGAGCGCGTCGCTGGGGTCGACATGTTTCAAACCTTGTGCGGCCATGCGGCCGAAAACAAACTGCATGTGTTCTTATTGGGAGGCCGCCCCAACTCCGCGGATCTAACCGCGGCAGCGCTGAAACAGAGTCTGTCTAGTCTGCGAGTAAGCACTTACTGTCCCCCATTCGGTTTCGAGAAGACCGCGGCAGGTCTGGAGGAAGCAGCGCGGGCGATTCGTGCCGCAGAGCCTGACCTTCTTTTCGTTGCTCTCGGAGCGCCCAAACAGGAATACTGGATCTACGAACATGGCTTGCAGCTTGCGGTGCCGATATGTGTGGGAGTGGGGGGGGCCTTTGAGATGGTTGCGGGCGTCTGTCGGCGAGCGCCAAAGTGGATTCAAAAGTGCGGCTGTGAGTGGCTCTATCGACTGTGCCTTGAGCCGCGCAGGATGTGGCGACGCTATCTCCTCGGGAACCTCGAGTTCGCTGCGATCGTAATTCGCCAGTACATCCGCAGAGCGTTCCTCGCTGCTTTCTTCTCTCTCGCAGACAAGGACCGCTTTGCCGCCGAGCTCTATGAGCCTGGCCTTCAATACAAACGTCAGTTTTTGGCGAGAGCCTCGAACTTCAGATCAGGGAGATGAGCTAGTCTCATCAGCAAGCTCCAGTACGCATGAAACGCACATTTGTTAATTTATCGCGCATAGTCAAACTTAGATTCTATCGGCCCGCTACATCGATTGCGCCATAGTTCAAGGCTTTGGAACTACCAACTTCCGAGTTTCCTTCCAACGGGGTAATGGAAAGATTGAATATAAATGCGGCATTTGGCCGAGACGCCAGCCTGGAGTCGCCCAGATATTGTAATTCGGGAAGAGTTGACGTTGATTCTATTCCTTCAGAATGGATTTCTTAGACTCCTGCTCTTCATAGAAGTTGAGATCGCGGACCGGTGACGTTACCCATGCCAACGTTAACGGCCTATCTTCGGCCTGTTCATGAACAGATTCTAGACGTGCAGGATGACTATGCGCGTTCCATTGCGCTGAGCCATGGCGGCCGACAACTAAGTTATAGAGAGCTTAATGATAAGGCAGACCAGTTTGCTAGATATTTAGCGCAGCTTGGCATTGTGGCGGGCGGTACCGTCGCTATCTGCATGGAACGGTCGTTCGACTGGATCGTCGCGGCTCTCGGCATCATGCGGGCCGGAGCCGCTTATGTACCGCTGGATTCGGCTTGGCCAGATTCGCGGTTGCGTTTTGCCGTGAAAGACTCGGGCGCGACCGTTCTGGTGGCCCGAGCAGGGCTTCTTCATCGCCTGCAAGTGAAAGCACGCGGAGTAGATCCGTGCTGCGATGCCGCAGCCATAGCTGCCGCTCCCAGAGTGGCGCACCGGTCGATCCAGCCGGAGAGCCTCGCCTATGTGATCTACACATCGGGGTCGACCGGAGTACCCAAAGGTGTGGAGATTACGCATGCCAATCTGGCGCATCTGATCCGCTGGCACCGAGATGCCTTTGGCGTCACGCAAACAGATCGCGCTAGTCATCTAGCAGGTCTTGGATTTGACGCGGCTGTCTGGGAAATCTGGCCAAATCTGTGCGCGGGAGCCACCGTTTGCCTTCCTGATGATGCGGTGCGTTCATCGCCGGATCTGATCCAACAGTGGATGATTCGCGAGCGCGTCACGATCGGTTTCGTTCCCACCGTCCACGCCGCGCCCATGATGGCCATGAACTGGCCTGCCGAGACGTCGCTACGTTTTCTGCTCACCGGCGGCGACACGCTGCGCGACGCTCCGTCAGTCCGCGTACCATTTGAGGTCGTCAACAACTACGGACCCACAGAATGCACGGTGGTGGCCACATCAACGGTGCTAAAACCTGGGTCACACGGCGAGCCGCCCATCGGTCGTCCAATAACCGGCGCAAGTGTTTATCTGCTGGATGAAGAAGGTAAGCCCGTTCCCAACGGCACTACGGGTGAAATTTACATTGGCGGCAGCGGCGTCGGGCGTGGGTATCGCAACCTGCCCGATTCTACCGAACGAAGTTTCCTGCCAGATCCTTTCGCTGGTGTGCCAGGCGCCCGCATGTATCGCACCGGCGATCGTGGAGTCCGGCGCCCGGATGGCGAAATCGAGTTTCGCGGACGCCTCGACCGCCAGACCAAGATCCGCGGACAACGAGTCGAACTCGATGAGATCGGCAACGTGCTTTCCCACCATCCGAGCGTCGATTTTGCCGCGGCGATCTCCAGCATTTCGCCCACTGGGGAGAATCAACTTGTAGCGTATGTTCTTCCGAAGGAAAATAAGGATGCTGTTACCGCGCAGGAACTTCAGAGCCACCTGCTGCGCAGCCTACCGGACTACATGGTTCCAGCCGCCTTCTTCCGGCTGCAAGTCCTTCCCGTTTCCCCTAACGGAAAACTTGATCTCACCCTGCTCCCGGCGGCGGCAGACGCGCAGCTCCTGCAAGGAAGGACGGAAAAAAGCCCCACTTCAGGCACCGAGGAGAAACTCCTCGCCATAGTTCGAAAGCTTCTGGGAAACGATGCCGTGGCGGCAGAAGACAGTTTTTTCTTGGCGGGGGGACACTCCCTCTTGGGTATGCAGCTTGTGATGCGCCTGCGCGAATCTTTCGGCGTGGATCTGACATTGCGGCAGCTGTTTGAAGCGCCCACGGTCACACGTCTGGCTTTGTTGGTCGACAGTATTCTCGACGAGCAGCGCGTGGCCGTGATGTGGGCGGAAGTTCTCGGGCGCGAGCGCGTCGGACTGGACGATAACTTCTTTGAGCTCGGGGGGCAACCGGTTCAGCTGGCAGCTCTTCAGCAGCGTATTGCGGCGGAGTTCGGTCAAACGATCCCCATTTCCGAATTGTCTCAGGCTCCCACTGTTCGTCAGCAGGCGGATCTCGCGCAGAGACGGGCTATGGGTCGGCCCGATCTGCCGCCTGGCGTCCTCGCGCTGCAGCCCAACGGCACTCGCAACGGCATCTTCTGGGTGCATTACCTGAGCGTGAACCTGGCCAAGGTCATCGGGGACGATCAACCGCTCCTCTATGTCGCACTTACCTCGGAGGATTTCCCGACTCTGGGCCGGAAGCCCACGCTGCAACGCATCGCCGCCTGCCTGTTGCAAAGGATTTTTGCCGCACAACCGAAAGGTCCCTACGCTATCGGCGGCTATTGTCTTGGCGGCATTCTCGGTTACGAGATCGCGTCCCAACTCCGAGCTGCCGGCCATGAAGTTTCGCTCCTGGTGCTGGTGGATCCGCCGAACCCTTCCTACATCGAGACGCTTGACTCCCCTAAACGTGTGGCGAGTTACTTGCGCTACGTTGGGCAGAGAGCCAGACGGCTAGGCCTGAGGACCAGCCTGACCTATGTTGGTCAGCATATAGCCAAACGCTTCAGGCGCGCGGTCACCCCAAGATCCCTGAAGACGGAGACGGCCGTAGCCCAAGAATTGATTGAAGCGGCGGCGTTTGCGTACGAACCGCAGAAGTATGACGGGAAGGTGCTTCTAATGCTGGCTTCAGAGCGTCCTCCTCATGTTGATATCCTGCCTGGATGGCAGGCCGTCGTTCCCCAATTACACACCGAGATTGTGACTGCGCACCACCGCGATCTGCTACAAGCAGAAAACGCGCGGGCTGTGGCGGAGGCCATCATCTCCAACCTCATATGTGCGACCCATGAGGGGTGTTTATCTTGCAGCGCCGACACTCTTGGATCGAAGAGCTCTGAGGCAAGTAGCAAAGTCGGTGAGCACGTGGGTTTTGGTCAATGATGCGAATAACCAAACATATATATTAACTTCGTAGTAATAGACCTGAAACAGCCAGACATTCCTCGGGCAGTACCCGAGAAAGGAATTACAACAATGGATCAGCTTTCTAGACGAAGTATGACGATGGACCATCTTCCTATGGGTGTGCCGCGCCGCAATGAGCTGACGATTGCGGACCTTTTCCTGATCTTACGACGGCGCAGGAAACTGATAGCGATAACAACTGCGATCTGTTTCCTGCTAGGAGTCGTGGTCTGTGTGTTCACTACGCCTAAATTTGAAGGCAAAGGCGTCTTGGAGATCCCGAAGACCAGCGCGGACATGCTGGATGTTCAAAGCATGATGGCGGGGGGCACCTCTGACGGCGCCGGCGATGCTCTCAATGCGAACCTAGACCTGCAGACGGAAGCCGAAATTCTGCAGTCAGACGACCTTGCGCTAAAGGTCATCGAGCAGCTTCATCTAGACAAGACGCGAGATTTCCAATCGCAGCGGAGCCTAAACCCAGTTGCTTTGATGATGCGTCTTTTTCCAACCTCTAGCCCGCCGGACCCGGTTGGGGCCAATCTAGAGGATTCTCCTCAACGTCGGACGAGCGCCTTGAAGATCTTTGCGTCACACCTGAAGGTCGAGCCCGTTCCGGGTACTCGCCTCATCAAAATCAGCTACTTTCACTCGGACCGTAAGGTGGCGCCCGCGGTTGTGAATGAGCTAGTGAGAGCGCTCAAAGACTATGGCTTCCAGACGCGCTATGCAGCTACGACTGAATCATCTGAGTGGCTAAATGGACAACTTGCTGACCTGAAAAAACAGACCAAGGATCTTCAGGCAAAGGTCGTTGCCTTGCAGAAGGATTCGGGTGTGTACAGTCTGGGTACGGATTCCCAAGGACACGATCAGGTGTACAGCGCGACGCTCGATCGGCTGCAACAGGCTACGACGACGCTGACGCAAGCGACTTCCAATCGGATCATGAAGGGAGCGGTCTACCAGATAGCTAAGAACGGTGACCCGGAGCTAATCTCCGGTCTGGCGGGAGCGAGCTTGATGGGGGCCTCTCCCAGCGTTCAAAGCTCGTTCACATTGTTACAAACGCTACGCCAACAGCAAACTGTCCTGCAAGCGCAACTTGCCCAAGATAGCTCGAAATTTGGAAGCGCATACCCCAAATTGGCCGATGAACGCTCTAGCCTGGAGAGCGTCACTAAGGCCATATCGGACGAAGTAGCGCGGATCGGGGAGCGAGCGGCCAACGATTTCCATGCTTCCCAAGAGGCAGAAGAACGCCTAAACGCGGTGTACGCTCAACGCAAGGCGGAAGCCGAAGAACTGAACGATAAGACCATCGAGTATGGCATTGCCAAGCAGGAAGCGGACGACAGCCGGGGCCTTTACGAGGATCTGTTCAAACGTCTCAAGGAGGCTGGCGTCATAGA
Organism: uncultured Acidobacteriota bacterium; assembly: GCA_963737205.1. Classification (GTDB taxonomy): domain Bacteria; phylum Acidobacteriota; class Terriglobia; order Acidiferrales; family UBA7541; genus Palsa-295. The sequence continues at coordinate 2,582,758 of CAVTRV010000002.1, forward strand.
GGGGCTGCGCTCGTCTAACATTTCGGTCGTGGAGCCGGCAAGAGTGCCCGCTAAACCAGCCAAGCCCAATGTGCCCATTTACCTCGGAGCGTCGCTTTTCGGCGGTTTATTTCTTGGGTTATGCGGTGCTCTCCTCATGGATAGCGTCGATACCAAAATACAGTCATTTGAAGGGGTGGAGGAGTTGCTGGAAGCTCCTCTCTTGGCTGTCCTTCCGAAATTCGAGAAGTCGGCGCGACAGTCGCTTCCGAGCGCTGTAGCGCCCTCTTCCGACCGATCCTTGAACGTGATGGATGGACCGGCGACTCCGTTCGCGGAAGCGCTCCGCGCACTTCGAACGAAACTGCTGCACCCTCGAGGCGCGGCCCCACCCAAGGTGATCTTGGTGACGAGTTCAGTGTCTGGAGAGGGCAAGAGCACAGTCAGCGCTAACCTCGCCTCCCTACTGGCACGATCGGGAAAGCGGGTACTGCTGGTTGAAGCTGACATGCGCAATCCTTCATTCAGTCAGGCGATCTATCCTCTGAACGACTCTTCAGCCGAACTCAGCGCCCTGTTGATCGATGCGGAAAACATACTAGGCGGTACCACAATGGCCACCACCTCCGGGATGGAGGTGTTGCGAGCGGGGCCGATACCTCTCTTCCCGGCGGAGCTTCTGGACTCTGAGCGCATGCGGAGTCTCCTGGAGAACTGGAAACTCCAGTTTGATCACGTAGTCTTCGACAGCCCCCCTCTCCTGGCGGTGACGGATGCCATCGTGCTTTCCCACATGGCCGATGTGACATTGCTAGTCGCGCGCCCCGGATTCACCTCGAGTAAGGCACTAAAGCGTTCGTACGAGGTGCTTGAGTCGGATAGGGAGACGCGAGTCGGCGTGGTGCTGAACGCGGTCGATCGCAAGTCCGCGAGTTATAACGACTACTACGGCTACTCAAATTCGGCGAACTACCTGCAGAAGAAGGAGAGACCACATGCTTAAGAGCCTTCTCGTGTTCGGGGCTGTGCTTTTTGTCTCAATGAGTACCCTCACCTTCGCTGGTACGCCAGAAACCCTCCTTATCGGGCCTGGGGATGTACTTCATGTGCAAGTCTTGGATACCCCGGAGCTCGATCAGCACCCGCGAGTTACGGATGCTGGCGAGGTCCCGCTCATTGGCGTGGGCAACCTGAGTGTAGTTGGGCTAACACCCGCGCAAGCGGCGGCAAAGATCCGCGAACGCCTCATCAGCACGCACTACATGAACCATCCAGATGTTACGGTGACTATAGATGGGTATGCCACGCAAACAGTGTCGGTATTGGGTCAAGTCAAGCTTCCTGGCGCGTACTCAATTTCGACCCCACGTTCCATACTGGACGTCGTCGCACTTGCTGGGGGCCTCACAGATAGCGCCGATTACCGGATCACGATCCAGCGCCGGGACGCCTCCCAGCAACCGGTTAGCTACACCCTTTCCAACGATCCCCGTGCTGCAATCGCGCAAGCGGTCGAAGTCTTCCCCGGAGATACAGTCATCGTGCCCAAAGCGGGAATTGCTTACGTGCTTGGGGACGTGCCCAAGCCTGGCGGCTTCGTCATGCAAAACACCCATTCGCAGCTTACTGCACTAGAAGCTGTCGCTCTCGCAGGCGGAACGTTACCGTCAGCTGTTCCATCTCACGCTAGGCTGATCCGTAGAGCGCCGGAAGGGGGATATAAGGAGATCGCTCTCAACTTCAGCGCGATGCAGAAGGGAAAACAGTCGGACCTGCTTCTGGAACCGGACGACGTGATTTACATACCTTTCAGTTACCTCAGAAATGTCGCCAGCAGTGCGTCGGGAATCGTCGCATCGGCGACATCAGCCGCCATCTACACGATCCCTTAAGTCTTGGCTTTCCCCTCGGTATCCACCACTGGCGGGGACAGTGGACACGTAGTCGCTTTTCGGATCAACGTCATGAGCTTAGCCAATCCACTCGTAAGTGTCGTGATCCCCACGCGCAATCGACCGGCGCTTCTGCTGCGCGCGGTGCGAAGTGCACTGGACCAGACCTTGCGAGAGATCGAGATCATAGTGGTGGTCGACGGCGAGAAGGGATGCCAGAGCCGCGAAGCTGTCTCGCGCCTGGACGAGTCTCGCGTTCGTTGTATTGTGTTGCAGGAGCAGGCTGGGGGCGCCGAGGCGCGGAACGTGGGCATACGCAACGCTCGCTCTGCGTGGATAGCCTTGCTCGACGACGACGACGAATGGCTACCCTCAAAGCTCGAGATGCAGATGGATGCGATCGGGCATCATGATGGCAGACAGCAGCTGGTGGTCACCTGCCAGCACATTCATCGGGCAGAAGGTGCCGGAGATGTGGTGCGTCCGCGAAGACTTCCGCGGCCCGGTGAAGCGCCATGCGAATTCATGTTCGACTACCTGTGCTACTTTCAGACTTCTACGTTCCTTTGCTCGAAGGAATTGATGTTGAAGATTCCTTTCACAAAAGATCTTCCATTCTTTCAGGATATCGACTGGTTCTTACGAGCGCTCCGCGGCACGGATGCTCGCCTGATTGTTGTCCCGCAGCCGCTCTCCATTTACTATGCGCCCGAAAAGCGGAAAACGATTACAAGCGGCGTGAGCTGGGAAGCGAGAGTCAATTGGGGGAAGGCTAATCGCCACCTGATGAGCAAGCGTGGTTATTCCCGCTTTATCGTTGGTTCATGTGTGGGCCCCGCCGCTCAGGACAGAGCAGGCTTCCGTGGCCTGAGTCAACTCTTCTATGAATGCGCAATCGTCGGCTCGCCAACTCCCCAACTGCTGCTGCTGCTGTTTGGCACGTACGCTTTGGGGCCAGCCCTGCGCAAGAAATTGCGCGATCGTTTCTTACTACGGGGCGCGAACATCCAGGTTATTCCAGAGCGGAATTCTGCCTCTTGAAGCTCTCGCCCGTGATCTCACTCCAGGCCGGCCTCGATTCAAGTGGTATTTGGTAAGGAAAGGAAGCCGCTTGAAGAACACTCCTAGCTTAGCTCCCGTCGTGCAAACTGTGGTCGCGACGGAAGAAACCAATTTCGAAACCCGCACCGCAAGTACAGGCCAGCCCTCCGCACCGCGGCAAAGCTGGCGCTGGTTGAGACCATTACTCCCGAAGCGCCTCCAGCCGGCGCTCCGCGGTCTGCGGAAACGCTACCAGCGGATGTTCATGCATCTTGACGAGCCTTACCGCTCTGTCTTCCCCTTCACTCAGGCGCATCTGGTTCGCCAACGAAATTTGGTGCGGCTCAGCGAAACTATTATCACGGAGAATATCCTTGGCGCCTTTGTCGAATGTGGCGTTCTCGACGGTGGTACTGCAGCCCTCGTTGCGTGGGCTAGCCGCGGCGCCAGTCCCGCTAGACCCGTGCACTTGTTCGACGCGTGGCAGGGATTGCCGGAGATCACTGCCGAGGATGGTGCCGAAGCGTCCGTCTGGACTGGACAGGTAGTCGGTAGTCCCGTTCGAGTGGCCGAAGTGATGAAAGCGCTGCAAGTGGCTGAGGAGCGGATTCATTTTCATCGAGGCTGGTTCGATCACACATTTCCGAAAGTCAATTTACCTCAGGTCGCGCTCGTCCACATTGATTGTGACTTCTACGAACCGACGAAACTATGTCTGGGCAAATGGTACCCGGTGGTCTCGCCCGGCGGGTTCATGCAGTTCGACGACTACGATGCATTCTTAGGGTGCCGAAAGGCCGTTGACGAATTCTTGGCGATTCATCCGGAATTGAAGATGCAGTCGACAGGCGAGAACACCAAGGCTTATTTCATTCAGAAGCCGTTGCTTGGATAAAGAGTCCGGACTTCAATGCAAGCCAGGATTACGAGCAAGGATGTAGCGTGACGATAAACATTTAAGTCGATGGAGCCGCAGATGAACTTATCTACTCATTCCCGAGGGATTATCACTCTTGCGTACGGCCACGAGCGCTTTATCGAGCAAGCTAGATCTTTGGCCCATTCGCTCCAGCTGCATGCCCCGCACTTGCCGCGGACATTGATCACTGACTCCAATGATCCTGAAATCCGTGACCAGTTTACAGACGTGATCCCATACCGGCCGGAATACGGTTCCGGAGTGCGGCAGAAGCTGTTTCTCGATCGATACAGCCCTTACGAGCAAACGCTCTTCATCGATAGCGACTGTCTAGCGTTGGGGAATCTGCAATCATTCTGGTCAGCGTTCGAGGGCCAGCACTTCGGCGTCCCTGGATTCAGATATTTGCAGAAAGGATCTACGGACCCTTATCTCGACGTCGATCATGCCCTAGAGAGTCTTCATGTGACTTCCATTCCCAAGTTTAACGGCGGAACTTACTACTTTACTCGCTCTGCTGAAGCCGCAGAATTCTTTAGCACAGCTCGGAATATTTTGGACAATTGGCGCGCGCTTCGGCTAAATGAGTTCCGTCGAAATGGCCCAGGCGACGAGGCTGTGTATGCCCTGTCGATGGCGGTCCATCACATCCCTCCAACATCAATGGGGTCCGGCGGAATGTGGACGCCCGTGGGATATAAAGGACCGCTCCTTCTCAACGCACTCGAGGGTACATGCTCCTTCGAAAAGGAGGGGATGAAACTGACTCCCGAGATCATACATTTTCCCGGGGAATACATGTACTCGTTCGCATACGCGCGCGAGCGTGCAAAGCTCAGAGCTCAAATAGAGGGAAGGAAGACGCCTCTTCCTGCTCTAGCGGCTTCGTTTGCCACCTCGGCGCTGTGGCAGGGATCTCGGAGAATGTCCGCTTTGTCGAAACTCGCCAGAAAGTCAGTCCGAGCATATCGAGCTGTTCGTTCCCTGACAGCCCGGGTCTGAGCATTTCAGTCCGTGCGGAGAAAGACACAAAAACGAGGTCTCTAAGCAGAGGAGATCGTAGATGAATCGGCGCGATGTTCTATTCGAAGGACTAGGTTTCGTCGCTTGTGCGGCATTGTCAAAGTCTCGACTGTTCGCCGCTCAACGGGTTCCGCCTGTGCCAACACCCATGAAGAGAGCAGGTTCTTGCTTTGGAGGGCTAGTCGGAATTGCGGTAACGAAAGCGTGGCTGCAAGATCCCTCCTTCGCGCAGATCGTGGTCAACAATTTCAACCTGCTTACTGTAAGCGGCCTGAAATGGAACCAGGTTCATCCCGACACCGATACTTACGACTTCTCGGAAGCCGACTGGAATATTCGCTTCGCCGAAGATAACGGGCTGCAAGTGCACGGCCACAATCTCTGCTGGAACGCCCCAGACGCCAATCCCGCCTGGTTTGAGACCGTGCTCAATAAATCGAATGCCAAACAGTATCTTACGGAGCACATCACCACGGTAATGAAGCGGTATTGGGGCCGCATCCAATCTTGGGATGTCGTCAACGAGCCCGTTGTTCCGTGGCCCGGACGAAGCGATGGTTTATATCCCGGTGTTTGGCTGGATCTGTTGGGTCCGGAGTACATCGACATTGCCTTCCGTGCCGCGGCTTTAGCCGACGCCAAACCCCTCCGCGTGTTAAACATCCACCATGTCGAGCAAGGCACTCCTGATGACGAGTTGAACCGAAAAAGAGCCCTCGCACTTTTGAAGCAGCTGGTGGACCGCGGAGTGCCAGTCCAAGCGGTTGGGTTTGAATCGCATCTGGATGACTTGCAACCTTTGGCCGGCGACGCCCTTCGTCGTTTTATCAGCGACATTCGCGCGCTGAACCTTCAGGTGCTGATCACCGAACTTGACGTGAAAGAGAATCGAGCGGTGGGTGACTCGCGGAACTGGGACGACATGGTGGCGAAGTATTATGGAGATTACCTTGCCGAAGTTGTTCCCGCGGCGAATCCGGCGTTCGTCATCTTTTGGTCGCTCAAGGATCGATGGGAGTCTGGGAGACGCATCCAGGGTCTGATGCAGGACAATCTCTCTCCCAGACTCAGCTATCCTGCGGTACTCAATGCTCTACAGAAGAATGGCTCCTGCGGGTGAGCCCGCAGGTCGAGAGTAACGTATCACGCACACTTGAGGACTATCTCTAGCATGTCGGCCGTCCAACAAAACGCGTTCTACTCCGCACGCACTTTCCAGCCGATTGTGCCTGCTCCCATTTGGCAGTTGGTCCTCAGCTGGGCCATTGTTATTCCTCTGTTTTACTTTTCCGCGAACGGTACATTCATTCCTGTCACAGCCAATACTTCTCTTGCGGTCTCTCCAACGAGTTCCGCGTCCCACATGGTCCAGGAAGCATTCGTCATGCTGATATGCACCATTTTGGTCGCCTCCCGCTTACCGTACTTACTTTCCGATTGGCGACGGAAGAAGGTAATCCTCGCATTGCCGGTCCTGGCGATTGTCTCAAGTCTTTGGTCCGTGGATCCGCGTCAGAGCGTGATTAGCGGCGTAATCTTGCTGGTCTTTACGGCATTCGCTCTGTATCTTGGCGAGAGGTTTAATTCTCGGCAGCAGTTTGAGCTCATCATGCTCTTGGGAGCCATTGTGCTCCCGCTGAGTATCGCTTTAGCTTTGTTCGTACCCGCGTTGGGAGCATCTGAAGCTGGCTGGAGTGGGATTTTCAATCAGAAGCAGAATTGCGCAGTGGTGTCGATGTTCTTGCTCATCACGGCTCTGCACTGGAAAGGCTCAGGCGTCTACCAGAAAGCGTTTCGCGCGATTTATATCCTGATGTGCGTTTTGCTGATCGTTATGTCGCGATCGCGAACTGGGTGGGCTCTGGCCCTTATCGCTATTCTGCTTTCCGGCGTCATCTGGCTCATGCAGAACATGCCGGCCAAAGAATCCCTGCTTATCACCTTGTTGGGCCTCGTCGTCGCGGGAGGCTTGGGGTACGTGATTTATAGTTACTCAACGGCCATAGTAACGTCGGTTGGCAAGGATCCCACGCTCAGCCAGCGGACGAGTATATGGGCTGCTGTGTGGATTGAGATTCTCAAGCGCCCGATCTTGGGATACGGCTTCGCCGCTTTCTGGAAAGGACTGTACGGGCCATCTCATGACGTCGTCGTGTCCTCCGGGTGGGACGTCTTTCAGGCGCAGGATGGCTTTCTGGACGTTTGGTTGGGTGTCGGGATTGTGGGTGTGGCGCTCGTCGCGATTATGGTGGTGCAGGCGGCGAAAAATGCTATCCGCTCCTTCCGATCGGAAAACGAGGCGTATGTGCGGTGGTGCATCGTCGTAATCATATGTTCACTGCTCCTTAACATCGGCGAAAGCACTATTGGACGTATCCAAATGGGGTGGCTTCTCTTTCTTCTAGCTTACGTAGGGTTGGCCCGAAGCACTGAGCGAGCAGTTCTTTCGAAATACGAGTTATCGGGTGTGTGTTAAAATGATCTATCACGTCCTGCCTGAAGTCGAGCCCTTCTCGGAACATTACGGCGGTGCGCTTTCGCGTTGGGCTGCCAACGTTCTGCGCGGCGACGAAAACAGCACGATTGTATGTCCCTGGGCGGATGAGAGTTGGGGGTTTCCTTCACAACAGGTCTGGAGTCTATCTGGGCTCCGAAACTTCGTGTGGTGGTCAAGAATTCTGCGCTCCAAGTTTCTTGCTCCTCGACTGACCGTGCTGAGGTTTCTTTTCGCGCCTCTTTTCAAGAAATTGCGAAGGGGCGACACGGTCTACATCCACAATCGTCCGGAATTTGCACTTGCGCTCAGCCCGATGTGCCGCAGAAAGGGCGCGCATATCGTACTGCACATGCAAAACTCCCATCTGATGGGCTGGTTTCCGATCCGAGCATCCTCACTCGATGTCGACGTCATGGTTTTTTGCAGCGGCTTTCTCAAAACTGAAGCTGCTGAGTATGCAGGACGCGTCGATACGTTGGTGATACCGAACGGCGCGGATGATTCGATCTTTTATCCTGAGGAAAGGAACAAAAGAAACGGCGATTATATGCCGGTCATCCTGTTCGCCAGCAGGTTGATCCCCGAAAAAGGTCCCCACATTTTCCTGGAGGCCATGCGGCTGCTGGAAGAGCGAATGATTCGGGCCAAGGGCGTCATCGTAGGATCTTCGAATTTCGGAGGCAGCAAGGCGACTAGATTCACGACTGAACTCCTTCGCATAGCCCCGCCGAACGTCGAGTTTCGTGATTACTGTTCCGGAAAAGCATTGGCGGACGTGTTTCGGAAGGCAGACATTTTCTGCCTCCCTTCGACCTTTAACGATCCTTTCCCGCTTGCAGTACTTGAAGCGATGGCTAGCAGATTGGCGGTAGTGGCAACGCATAGCGGCGGGATTCCGGAGGCCCTAAGCGAAGGGGGCGGGGTGCTCGTACAACGCGGTTCGGCGAGCGAACTCGCGGCCGCTCTAGAGCGGCTCATCTCTGAGCCCTCCTCGCGCGAGAAAATGGCGGAGGATGGTTACGCTTCATTTCGCAAGAACTTTACTTGGGCGACCGTGCAAGAGCATTACCACAGGATGCTTCATTTACTCTCGGCATGATTCGGGACCAAATTCGCAGGATCAAAAGTAGCGCCCTGGCACGCAATGCGGGGTGGATTTTCGCTGGGCAAGGACTGTCCTTCGTCATTCAAGCATCGTATTTCGTGGTGCTCGCTCGTCTGCTGGGCCCCGCGCAGTACGGAGTGCTGGCGGCAGCTTTTGCGCTTGTCAGCATCGTCAGCCAATACAGCACTATGGGTTCGGGATTGCTTTTCTTGCGATACGTGTGTCCGGACTACTCGCGCTTTCGCGAGTATTGGGGAAACATACTACTTTCTACTGCGGCACTCAGCGCCGTGCTGGTGTTGGCGCTGCTCTGGGGTGGACGATGGCTAGTAGGCAGCGCGAGCGCCTCAGTCCTTGTCTTGCTGGCAATCGGGGAGTGCCTTTGCGGCCAACTCACGACCTGCATCAGCCAGATTTTTCAGGCTTTCGAAAAGATGCGGGTTACGGCGACGCTAAGCCTCCTGACGAACTTCCTGCGTCTTCTGCTCGCAACCGGAATGCTCATCGTGCTGCATCATGCGACCGCTTGGGACTGGGCGATTGCTTCGGTGGCAGTTTCGATCGTAGCGGCAGTCACGGCCTTCGTGACGGTAACCATTCGGTTCGGCTGGCCCAAGTTTGTGCCCGCACTCTTCGTCAAGCGCCTCGGAGAAGGATTTGTCTTCGCTGTTTCCGGTTCGACCACTTCGGCCTACAACGACGTCGATAAAGTCATGCTGGGGCACTACGGAATGACGGTGGCCAATGGCATTTACTCGATAGCGTACCGGGTCATTAATATTTGCACCATGCCGATCATGTCGATCTATGGCGCTGCCTTTCCCCGGTTTTTTCGCGAGGGTGTGAACGGCGCTCGGACCACCGAGCCGTTCGCGCGCAGGCTGCTGACGCGGACCTTCGTGCTGGGGATTCTTGGAGCCGTCGGGATGTTCGTCCTGGCCCCGGTGATTCCTTATGTGGTGGGAAAGGGCTTTTCCCAGAGCGTAGCTGCTCTACGTTGGCTGTGTCTGATCCCGGCGTTTCGGTCCTTGCATGTCGGTGCGGGGGACGCGATGTCGGGGGCCGGATACCAGAAATATCGGCTGGCTTCGCAGGCGGTCGCGGCCGGCGCGAATTTCTGCATGAATTTGTATCTGATCCCACACTACTCTTGGGTGGGAGCGGCATGGGCCAGCTTGCTGACCGATGGTGGCTTGGCGGCAATGAGCTGGACGGTTCTGCTGTGGCTGAAAAGGACTGAGACGGCCCGATTACCCATCGTTCAGTCCGGCGTAGTGTCATTCTAGGTTTCATGGCGCCAACAGAGCGACGATCGTTTTTCATGCCGTTCGCGAGAATCATATGAGATTTCCTGAAGCCGCGGAATTCATGCTCAGCTTACCGCCGAGAATCGCGAGAAGAGCGCGCACCATCCTGAAAATCAGACGACTTAGCCTTCTGAACCAAAACAGCAAGGCTAAGGTTACGCGCCCCGGTGGGCCTGTTGTGTCTCTAACTTCGTATGGAAAGAGAATCGACGGCGCGTATCTCGCGATTGAGTCAATCGGCCAAGGGTCCTTGTTACCCTCTGAACTTATCCTTTGGCTCGACGAAGAAGCGCGCTACAGATCGCTGCCCATCACATTGGAGAGACTAAAGCGGCGCGGATTGACGGTGAGATTGTGCAAGAACTACGGCCCTCACAAGAAATATTTTCCTTACGTTGACTCGCGCGAGGAGTTCGTCGGTCCACTGGTGACGGCGGACGATGATGTTCTCTACCCAAGCGATTGGCTGAGAACTTTGACCGACGCGTTTGAGCGCGATTCCAATGTTGTTAACGGTTTCCGCGCGAGGGTCATCTCCTTGGAGGGGGACCGCATAGCTCCTTACGCGCAGTGGACGTTGTGCAGCTCAAACAAGCCGAGCTGGAGGCATCTGCTGAATGGCGCCTCGGGCGCGATCTATCCGCCGCGCCTCTTGGCAGCTCTCAAGAAGGCAGGTCCCGAATTTGAGCGGTGCTGCCCGAAGGCGGACGACATATGGCTCCACGCAAACGCGCTGCGAGCAGGTTTCAAGGTTCGGCAGATCGGAAACCGGGCGATTCACTTTCCGATGATCCCCGGCTCCCAGGAGACTGCCTTGTACTTCGATAATGCGGCCACGGGAAATGACATTCAGATAGCGAGGACTTACACGCAGAGGGAAGTTGAACGTCTAACGGAAGCGTGAGAACCGCCCAAGTGGTGCGCATAGCGAACAGGTCGAAAGCAAGCGCGAGAAACCGAAGGCCGAGCAAAGTGCCCAAACAATTCGTTCACTTATTACTTACAAGATTTAATGCGGCGATGGATTTTGCGCCCTCTCCAAAGCGCCTGGAGACAAAGTGGCTGACCGCACGCCTGGCGCTCTTCGAACAGTATTGCTTCCCCTCGGTTGCCGGACAGCGCGGCGCCGAATTCCAATGGTTGGTCTTTTTCGATGCGGAAAGTCCGGCGTGGTTCAAGACAAAGATTTCCACTTACGAACCGTTGGTGAGGCCCATTTACATAGATGGCCTCGCGACGGACGAAGTGATCGTCCGCAAAGTTCTGGAAACGGGCCTTGTATCGTCGCCCTATCTTGTTACGACAAGGCTCGACAATGATGACGCCATTTCAGATGATCATCTTGCTTCGGTACAGCGCGGTTTCCGTCGGCAGGATCGAGAGTTCATCACATTCCCATTCGGTCTTCAGTCTTTTCATGGTCATCTTTACAACGTTTATTGGCCCTCCAACCCATTCCTATCCTTGATCGAAAAAGTGGGCGACAACGGTCTGCCGACGACCGTGTTCTGCGTCGCCCATGACCGCCTGGGCGAAGCAAACAAATCGAGGAAAATCCTGCGATCGACTGGATGGCTTCAGGTCCTGCATGATTCGAATCATGCGAATGCCCTGCGGGGATGGCCTCGCCTAAGTAGCAGGTCTCATCCACGCTTCCACGTTGTCTGGCCAGAAAAACCCACAGCCGATTCCATTGCCAGTCGTCTCCGATTTTCCGCACGAATGTATCTGGTGAGAGCTGGCAACCTGATGACAAAGATCACCGCTCGTCGAAAAATTGAGTGTGATTCTCCTTAGCGCTCCAGGGTGACGTTGATTCCGCAGGCCGAACTGGCGACAGCCGTGGAGCGTCTATTTTCTGACTCGTCTCTACGCGAGAGAATGTCTCGGAGACGGTTATTGGACGCACACGGACCTCGTTACGTCCTACTGTTCCACACTGTTTCACATGATCGTACTGAGCGGAATTCAGGCCACGTGTAGATACGCGGAAACCTGACAAATAGAAAGGAATGATGTGGCAATTCTTGTGACGGGGGGTGCAGGCTATATCGGAAGTGTTACCGTGGCGCGTTTGAAAGAAAGCGGTGAAAAGGTCGTCGTTGTGGATGATCTGGCCCGCGGTCATCTCGGAGCTGTGGAGCCGGGCGTGCCATTCTATCAAGGTCGCGTGGGAGATGGCCTTCTGCTTGAACGTATAGCGCGTGAGCACGAAATCGACTCCTGCATCCATTTTGCCGCCCGTGCCTATGTAGGTGAATCCGTCGAAGACCCAGCAGCTTATTTCGAGAACAATGTCGAACAGGGAGTTGCTTTGATGCGTTCCCTTCAGGGGGCTGGTGTTCACCATTTCGTGTTTTCATCCACTTGTGCCACGTATGGTGAGCCAGATGAAATGCCGATTCGCGAGCGAACTCCTCAGTGGCCAAGAAATCCATACGGTTGGTCAAAGCTCCTGATGGAGCGCTTGCTGGATAGCTATGATCATGCCTATGGGCTCAGATTCGTGGCTCTTCGTTATTTCAACGCATCAGGTGCTACCGCAAGACACGGAGAACATCACGAGCCGGAGACTCACCTGGTGCCAAACGTTCTATCTGCCTGCGCAGGCCGAAAGGGCGAGGTCTCGGTATTTGGCAAAGACTATCCCACTCCTGACGGCACTGCTATCCGCGACTACATACACGTAAGCGACCTCGCGGATGCGCACATCCGCTCCCTGAACTATCTTCGAAAGGGGGGCAATTCAGAATTCATCAATCTCGGCACGGGATTGGGGTATTCGGTCCTAGAAGTCATTCAAGTGGCGAAACAGGTCACTGGTCGGCAAGTGAAGGTCCGGTTTGAACCGCGTCGTGCCGGCGATCCGGCACGGTTGGTTGCGGACGCGACGAGAGCGGCGAAAGTGCTGGACTGGCGGCCTGTGACATCTGATTTGCCGACTATCCTGCGGTCACAGTGGCAGTGGAGTGCATACCATCCTAAGGGGTATGACTCGTAGCTCAGCGCCTGCAAGTCATTATCTGAACGCAACCTCCCATATTTCCTCTAACTGCGATCACCGATCGAAACGATTTCTCTCGTTGGGTAAGGAGTCACCGTGGCCACGGACGATTCCAGTGGGGCGATGAGAGTTGACGTATGGTGCGAGGGAATCCGGCGTGCGACTCATGAACCAAAGCCGTTACGGGCGCCAGGTTGTGCTTCCAGTTAGGAGGGATCTTGAGCGACGCTCAAGTAGTAGCCTCTAACAAAGAGACTCACCGGCTTGATATTGACGGCCTCCGAGCTGTGGCCGTGCTTCTTGTAATTCTGTTCCACACAGGCGTTGCAGCTTTTTCTGGAGGCTTTATCGGTGTGGACATTTTCTTCGTTATCTCAGGCTACCTAATAACGGGAATCATTGTGCGCGATCTGTCCAGTGGTTCATTCTCCCTTGGTAAGTTCTACGAGCGCCGCGTCCGCCGCATCTTGCCGGCACTACTTACCGTCCTGCTAGTGTGCTCGATCGCTTGCTATTTTTTGTTCCTGCCACAAGACCTGATTCATTTTGCGCATTCTCTATTTGCAGCGCTATTTTCCTATTCCAACGTTTACTTCTGGACGCAGGCTGGTTATTTCAAGCCGGCATACGCGAAAGCGCTGCTACACACGTGGTCTCTGGGAGTAGAAGAGCAGTTCTATCTATTTCTGCCGCTTGCCCTTTTTGCCCTCCGAAAGAGGCCCGCCGCAGCTCCATGGGTAGTGCTGTGCTTGGCGGTGGTGTCGTTCTGGAGTTCCGAGTGGCTTGTTCTGAAAAATGAGGCAGATAAGGCATTCTACATGCCTTTCTCCAGAGCATGGGAACTCTTCCTTGGAGCACTGCTTGCGTTTGATCTGGTTCGCTTGCCTAAGAGTTGGTTCGTGCGGGATGGTCTTGCGCTCTTGGGGGCTCTCTTTATCGGATTCGCAGCTATTTACTACAAGCCCCAGACTCCATTTCCGGGTGCTTCAGCTTTGCTACCATGCTTGGGAGCTGCACTCCTTCTCTTCAGCGGCGCGGGCGGCAAGACCCTTTGCGCCAGATTACTTTCAGTACCGCCTCTCGTGTTCGTTGGCGTCATTTCCTATTCGGTGTATCTGTGGCACTGGCCTATGATCACGTTCGCGAAGATCGGTGGTATCGAGGGTGTCACAGACAAGGGTTTCCTGCAGAAGATCGCCGTTCTTCTGGTTTCTCTGTTTGTTGGCTGGCTGTCCTGGCGATTTGTTGAGATGCCGTTTCGCGCGAGTGGTTCGAAGAAGGTACCGAGAAGACAACTATTCATCTGCGTCGCCGGCGCGGCAGTCGCGATAGCGGTCGTTGGAGCTACCTTTTTGTTGAGCGGTGGTTTGCCTCTACGGTTCCCGGCAGCTGCGGTGCGTGTCGGAACGTTTCTCGATGCGGCGCAAGAGATGCGCATCGGCACTTGTTTCATAACCTCGGGAAATCACTTTAGCGATTTCGATGAGACGAGCTGCACAAGTTCTGACCCCAACGTCCATAACTATCTACTTATCGGAGATAGCCACGCAGCCGCGCTCTGGTTCGGGCTCAGTCATGAACTTGCGAACGCCCGCATTCTGGAGGCGACCGCTAGCGGGTGTGCACCGACGCTAGGAGCCTATGATGGCACCGATTGTGGGGAGATGCGGCGGTACGTCTACGAATCTCTCCTTCCGCGTCTGCACGTTGACGGCGTGATCCTCACAGAACACTGGCAGAGCCGGGAGGATGTCGAGCGGATTGAGCCCGCGATTCACTGGTTACAAGGCCACAAAATCCCGGTGATCCTCGTTGGCCCCGTGCAAGAATACGATGCTCCGCTTCCCATGTTGTTAGCGTTCTCAATCAAGAGAAGCGAACCTACATCACCCCAGTTGCACTTGCTTTCGTGGGTCGGTAGTCTAGACCGACTCCTTCAGGACAAAGCGGCGAAGTGGAACGTGGTGTATCTTTCACCGTGGCAGGAATCATGTAGGACTGGCCACTGCTTGCAATATGCCGATGAGCGCTCCGAGGTACCGATGCTTACTGACACGAATCACCTCACGAATTTAGGATCGGCGTTTCTCGTGCGAGGCTGGGTGGAGAGCGGATTGCTCGCCGAGTTCGTGAGCACAAGAGCCCGTCGAGACCCGCAATAGGGACCAGAGGAAACGCATTTGACGGAGCATGACGTGATGCAGCCTTCCGGCGCGCATGCGATGGTTGAGACAAACAGCGAGAGTCTGAGTCTTCTCCGGCTGCTCGATCCGGGTGTGTCAGCTGACCCGTATGCGCTTTATCGTGCCTTGCGTTCGCACGACCCAGTCCACTGGGACCCGTATATGCACGCGTGGGTGGTGACCAGCTACGCGGAAGTCATCACCGTGCTGACGAATTATTCGGCCGACCGCGCTCCCGCAGCCGATTACCTTGATCGGTTGGGGCTCTCCTTCATGAAACCATTTGCCGAAATGATGCGGCAGCAAATGCTGTTCATGGATCCGCCCATGCACGCTCGTCTTCGCGGCATCTGCTCGGCGGCGTTCACGCCGCGCAGGGTCGAGGCGATGCGTGCGGTAATCGAGTCCATAGCCAACGACCTTCTCGACAAGGTCATCTCGACTGGGCGGATGGACATGCTTGCGGACTTCGCCAACCCTCTACCTGCGATCGTCACCGCGACGATGTTAGGTGTGCCGGTTCAGGATCATCGGCAGCTCGGCGCTTGGGTGATCGATCTGGCTGAAGTGCTCGGCAATTTTCAGCACCATCCTGATCGCGTTGCCGAGATCGTCCAGAGTATGGAAGATTTCAAGAGTTACGTCGCCGCTCGAATGGAGGAGGAGCGCAGGAGCCCAACGAACGGCCTGATTTATGCGCTAATGACCTCGGAAGTGGAGGGCCACCGGCTATCGGATGAAGAGGTAATAGCAAATACCATAATCACTTTGATTGGCGGTCACGAGACCACCACCAATCTGATCGCGAGCGGATTTCTGACGCTGCTTCGCGATCCTGCATCTTTCGAGCAGCTGCGCAATCATCCGGAGATCGTCGGCCCCGCCGTTGAGGAACTGCTACGCTTCGAGTCGCCCGTCCAACATACGGCGCGAATTGCGCCAGCTGACGTGCAGCTCGGAGGAAAGACCATCCAGAAAGGTTCGCGGGTGGTGGCAGGTCTCGCCGCTGCGAACCGCGATCCAAATCGATTCCCTGATCCAGATCGCCTGGATTTACTTCGGCCGGACAACCGGCATCTGGCGTTTGGCTGGGCGGCTCATTTCTGCTTCGGCGCACCTTTGGCGCGTATGGAGGGCCAAATCGCTTTCAATGTGCTTCTGCGCCGTCTCTCGAGACCTGCTCTGCTTGATAGGACGCTGACTTGGCGGAATAACGCTGGCCTGCGCGGCTTAACCGCGCTGAACATCAGCTTCGAGCCCGACCTCCCTGCATCGAAGGCTTAGCCGACAATGTCATTCCGATCTGCTCGCATCAACAGGTTGCGGCCGACACGCGTATCATCACGGAATTGAAATCGATTGGTCGGCGTGGGGCGGATAATTGCGTCTAAGCCGTGACCGACGGCGCAAGCTTTTGCCGGCATCCCTTCAGCAGCCCCTCGATCGCCGCCCGCTGCGGAGCGCCAATGCACGGTATGCTTTTCTCCAGGTAAGGAATCGACTCCGTAATTCTCCCCATATTTGCGAGTAGGATTCCGAGTTTTGCGAAAGCTGGCCCATTCCCCGCGTTCAGCCGCAGCGCCCGGCGGAGGCCTCGTTCCGCGGCGTCCAGCCGATTACGCGCCATCTGAACCGTGGCCCAATCGCTCCACCCGTCGCTACTCTCGTTCTTCTGAAGCGCCTCCTCAAAAGCGGCCGATGCCTCTTCCAAACGTCCCTGCTCTGCAAGCTGGGCAGCCTTTCGAAATAGGTCACTCTCGGCGCCCGCTGCCGGCGTTTTGGATTTCCCGTGGATTTTCTGAGCCACCGCCAGCAGATCAGGCTTGACGAGCGAAGTCCGATAGATCGCTTCCGAGATAGGATTGCTCCTGATTTCGTCTAGCGGAACACTCCCATTCAGCATCAGCCCGAGCAGGAACGCGAATTGAGAGTCATCCAGGTGCGCGCCCCGACCGAGCAGTTCCGCTGTAATGCTCTCGCGCCAGGGAGCGTTTTCGCGCGTGAGCGTCAACATGAAATCCGCAAACACTTCCGCCTTTTCGTTCGACGAAAGCGCGGATTGATAGACGGTCCTCAGAAGCCGCGCCGCGAGGCTGGCGTAAGGCGTGGTCGTCACCGGAGCCCTGCTCTGGAAATCCCGCTGATAGTCTTCCGCGGTCTTTCCTTCGATCAGGATCCGAAAACTGAACAGCGGCTCCGCCACTTTTACAAAGTCCCCTTGAAGCAGCAGTTCCAGCAAGAGAATGACGTCGCAACCGTACGCGCTCATTCCCAGCGAAATCTTCCGCGTCGCTTCCGTGCGCATCAATCCATACAACGCAAACCATCCCATGCGCGAAATCAGTTCGTGAATTCGCCCTGCCGGACTTCTTCCCAACGTCTCGATGTTCTTGTAGTTCGCGTAGTGAACGGAAGGCCGCCCCACACCATCGATGAATCTAATTTCCGTGCAGCAGAGCACGGCCTCCGGATGTTGTTCGAGCATCGCTACGCACTTCCCCAGGAACGAAGGGCTCCACAAATCGTCGTGCGCAGCCCAAAGAAAATACTCTCCCCGCGCCTCGTCGGCGACGTATTTGAAATTCCACGGAGATCCCCGGTTCTCCGCATGGCGCACGTACCGGATGCGCGCGTCGCGCGCCTGAAATTCCCGGCAGATTGTCTCCGTGCCGTCCACGGACCCGTTATCGGAAATGATCAGCTCGAAGTGAGCGTAATCCTGCGCCAACAGCGTCTCGAGGGCTTGCCGCAAGAAATTCTCGCCGTTGTAAACGGGGAGGCCGATGCTGACGAACGAGGGCTGCGTCACCGTAATTCTCTCCGGTCTTGAACACCCTCTCCGCTACGCCGTCTTCTCTTTCGCCCCACAAGGCGCGGCCTGGGTCGCTCCTCGGTGTCTCCCTGTGTTCTGCGAATGAAAGCGTTGGGCCAGTAGGTGACGCGCTCCCGGATCAATCCCTCGTTGAATAGAAATGGAGGCTCGACAATTTCGAATCCTGCGTGCGCCGCCGAGAATTCGAGTGCCGCCTGCCGCGGGTTGTTCACGGCCCAGTCTGGTTGGCTCCGCGGCGCGCCTACAAGCTGCTCCATGATTCCATCCATCGCGACGATGTACGACCCCGGTGTCACCATTGGTGCGTATGCTTCCAGTTCACGCAAAACGTGTTCCTTCGTATGGCATGAGTCTAGGAGCACCATTACTTTCTGGCCCGGCCGTATGTGCGTACGGACCTTCACTGCCGTATCCGGGCTTGCCGAGTCCCCTTCGATGAGCGTAATCAGCGACGACAAGCAGTGTGACTCGATCGCGCGCCGATTGTGCTCGCGAATTTCGATGTCCACTCCCACCACGCGTCCCTTTCCCATCAGCTTGCACAGGCTCGCATAGAAGACCATCGATCCGCCGTGTGCCACTCCGGTTTCCACAATCACATCCGGCTGAACCGTGCAGATGACCTCCTGCAGCCGGATCATGTCTTCCGGCAACTGGATCATTGGGCGTCCGAGCCATGTGAAGCTGTAAACGTACTTCACGTCCCAGCCGGACCTGAGCCAAAGTTCGCCAAGAATTCGAAACGCTTCGGGCGTTCCGATCCCGTACTCGGCCGATGCGGCGCCTTCCCCCTTGATCATCACTTTGCCGGCGTCAATTACGATCATCGAACCACATCCATCGGGAACTCCCCCGCAACCCGCTGAAGAGTTTTCAGATCATCGGCATGAAGCAGAGCAGCCAGTTCCTGCTTCACGACTCCCGGCAATACCTCCACGGTTTCGTTTCCCACGCGCACTCGAGCGCATTCATACGGCGGGTACCAAAATGCCCGCGCGTAACGTTCTACGGTTTCCGCATCCGCGTCTGCGGGTATCTTCTTGAGCGCATCGAATTCTTGCCTGGTCACATATCGCATCTTCGCGGGGTCTTGTATTTCGCAGGGCAGATCGTCGCCCGATTCGGCCAGTTCGCAGAAGTCAACGAAGAGCCGAACCATTTCCGCCTGTGCTTTCTGCTCTAGGCTGTATGCCGTCTCGCTCGATGCATCAATTGGAAATCGGCGCACCTTCAGGAGGGGGCCGGTGTCGAATCCGTTGTCCATGTAATGGCAGGTGCAGCCGTATTCCGGCGAGTTTTCCAGGATCGCCACACTGTAGAACGCCCATCCGCCGAACTCCGGCAGCGGCCCCGCATGAAAATTGACGGCTGCACGGCTCGCCAGCGAAAGCACCTCAGGTGTCACACGGTTTCGAAACATGTAGCTGATCACGAAATCCGCTGATCGATTCCGCGGCAACTCCGCCTGCGTGACCGGCCGAATTCCGTTCGCTGCCGCAAACTCCTCAAGCGAGGGCCCTGCAATCCAGGGAAGATTCTTCCGTGTGGTCACGACTGCCTTCACGTCCCAGCGGCGTTCAAGCAGGACGGAAAGCGCCACCACGGAGCCAGGTTTTGATCCCATCAGAATTGCGCTGGGCTTGCTCATCTTGGGCCTCAGGATCAATCCTCAAAGAATGACTCCACTGCATCAATCACACGATCGAGCGTCTCCATCTCCATCGCGGAATGCAGCGGCAGCGACACCACCTCTTTCCCTACACACTCCGTAACCTCTAGATTTCCTCGCCGGCAATTCTTCAGCAACGTGAACCAGTGTCCCGGTTGCCAATGAACGCCCGTATCCACTCCGCGCTCCTTCAGAAATGCGCGGAACTCATCCCGGCGCCCGCCGAGGACGCGGACGTAATAAAGGAACGGAGTGATATCGGCGAAATCCGTGTGCGGCACGCGCAATCCGGGATTGCCGCCGAGACGGTTGTTGTAGTAGCGGCACGCTGCGCGCCGCGTCTCGGAGATCCGCCGCATCTTCGCAAGCTGGGCCAATCCGATGGCCGCGTGGAGATTCGCCATGTGATATCGGAATCCCAATTGCTTCACGTCGTAGGCCCACGCGCGCTGGTTCTGATACATGAGTGACGAAGGCTGGCTCATTCCCGCGAGCCTCATCTCGTGAATCATTGCCAGTTCTTCTTTTGTTCGCACCACCAAGGCACCGCCGTCGATGCACGTCACCGTCTTCACGGGATCGAAACTGAACGTGCAAATATCGGAAAAGCTGCCGATCGTTTTCCCCTCATATTTCGAGCCGAGGGCATGCGCCGCGTCGTGAATCACGCGGACGCCGTGCTTCCGCGCGAACTTCTCCACGCGCGCGTGATCGCAGAGCATGCAATCGTAGTCCATCACGATGATGGCTTTCGTTTGCGGCGTCACAAGCTCTTCAGCCTTTTCTAGATCGATGCACAACGTATCGTCGTCGATGTCGCAAAAGACGGGCCGGGCGCCCGTCGCCAGAATGGCCTGAAAATCCGTGACGTTGTTGAAGGAGGGCGTGATCACTTCGTCGCCGGGTCCCACCCGCGCCACGATGAGTGCCAGATGCAAAGCTGCGTGGCCTGTGCTAACCGCCACCACATAGCGATCCGAAGCGTTCAGAAAGCTGCGCAATTCCTCCTCGAACTCCTTCACGTAGCTCCCCATTCCCAGCCAGCCCAGTTCCAGCGCAGCTCGACTCGCGTCGAACTCTTCTTCCTCGATCAACGGCCGGAACACAGGCACCATCGGACAGTCCCGCCCGGATTCCGCCGATTGGCTCTTTCCTCTTTCTTCGACGCGAGTCACTTCCACAGGGCATGGCTCCTGTCGCGCTCCGATAAAATGGGACTCTCCACGGGCCACCTAATCCCGAAGGCGGGATCATCCCATCGCACGCCGAACGCGCTCCCAGGCGCGAAAAACTCCGACATTTGATAGAACACTTCGGTTCCGTCCATTAACGTTTGAAAACCGTGAGCGACACCTTCCGGGACGTAAAGCATCCGGCGATTGTCCGCCGTCAGTTCCATGGACATCCAGTCTCCGCACGTGGCGGATTCACGCCGCAAGTCGACCAGCACATCAAAGATTGCGCCCCGAGTGCATCGCACGACCTTGGTCTCCTGATGAGGAGCTGCCTGGTAATGCATTCCTCGCAGGGTGCCCCTCTTTTCGTTGAAAGAGACGCTGCACTGCGTGATTCGCGCGTTCAAGCCGGCCTGCCCGAATTCTTCTGCGCAAAAAGCGCGCGCAAAGAAACCGCGCTCATCGTCGAGTTTTTCCATCTCGATGAGATACGCCCCGGCAATCTCTGTGGGACGAAAGATCACGGTTCGTCCCCGCATGATGAACGATCATGGCCGCCGGCATACTCTTCGCACATTTTCAAATCACCCGTGGTTCGGGAATCGGGGCGATGAACTTCCCACCGCGCCGCCTGTATTCCTTCTGCTGCTCCAGAATCTCATCGGCAAAATTCCAAGTCAGCAGGAGCACGTAGTCCGGCATCGTTTCCAGCAGCTTCTCCGGCGCGCAAATCGGCAAATGCGTGCCGGGCGTGTAGAGACCTTGCTTCACGGTGCTGCGGTCTGCCACAAAATCCAGGATGTCTCCGCCGATCCCGAAATAGTTGAGTAGCGTCGTGCCCTTGGCGGACGCACCATAGGCCGCGATCCTATATCCACTTGCTTTCAGGGCTTTCAACTGCGCAATCAGGCGTTCCTTCAACCGTTGAACCTTGTTTGCAAAGCCTTGGTAAAACTCGAAGCCTGCAACGCCACATTCGCGCTCCCCGTCCGCAATCTCTTGAACGCGCCGCGTTGGAACCGAACGTTTGCCCATATGTTCGACGAAGAGTCGGAGCGAACCTCCATGAATGGCGAGCTGTTCGGCATCCATAATCATCAGCTGGTGCGCCTCGAACAACCGGGTGAGAGAAGCCAGCGAAAAATACGAGAGATGCTCCTGGTAAATCGTGTCGAACTCGAGGCGCTCGATCATTTCTTTCACATACGGGACCTCGACCACGGCAATCCCATCAGGCTTCAATACGCCTCGAAGTCCTTCAATGAATCCGTCCAGCTCCTCGACGTGGGCCAGCACGTTGTTTGCATGAATCACGTCGGCTTGCTGGCCTTCCCTTTGCAATTGCAAAGCGACTTCGCGGCCGAAAAATTGGCAGAGGGTTCGGATATCTCGGTCCTGAGCCACACGCGCAATGTTTTCCGCCGGCTCGATTCCGAGCACGGGAATCCCGGCCTCTTTGTAGAATTGCAGCAGGTAGCCATCATTGCTCGCAATCTCCAAGACCCTGCTTTTGCCATCCAAGCCGCGCATTCGCATCATGCGGCGCGCCAGTTCGCGCGAGCCGTGCAGCACTGTATCGGAAAACGATGAGAAGTAGACGTAATGCCGAAACAAGAGTTCGGCTGGAACTGTTTCCGTAATTTGAACCAAACTGCATCCGGTACAAAAGGTCAGAACCAGCGGAAGCCTCAGCTCGGGATCTTCGAGCTGGCTTTCGGTTAGGAGCGCGTTGGCCAGAGGCATCGGGCCCATGTCGAGGATCGTCCGCAAGCCTTCGCGGGCGCATCCCCGGCAGGTGGTCAAGGCTTTCTCTTTCGCATTTCCCCTGTCGTCAAGCTTTGTGTGTGTGCTCGAGGACGGGCTGTAGAGCGCTGTCTTCATTCCGAATCACCGATTCGTATTCCACAATGTCGTGGGTGCATGCGTCCCACGTAGACTTCCCCGGGCTGGCGTAGAAGCTCTGGTACCACTCCACCGTGTGCTGCACAGTTTCTTCAATGCTCCACCGGGAATGCCATCCCAGCTCTTTCTCGGCCTTGTCCGTTGACAATCGGAGGACGTGCTCCTCGCGCGGCTGATTCGCGTCTTTCGTGTACTCCCAACGCGTTCCGCCCCACGCATCCAGAAGCATCTGAACCAATTCGTGAACGGTCGCTTCGTCTTCGGCCCGAGGCCCAAAATTCCATCCGGCGCACAGGCTGGCGTCATTGCTCTCGAGCATCCGGGCGGCCAGTGTTAAGTACCCCGAAAGCGGTTCCAGGACGTGCTGCCAAGGCCGTATCGACTGGGGATTCCTCATGCTGATAGGCTGTCCGGCAATGAGCGATTTGATCGAGTCTGGAACGATTCGATCTTTCGCCCAGTCTCCCCCGCCGATCGCGTTTCCCGCACGCACCGAAGCCAATTTGATTCCATGCGCGCGCAGATTATCCGGGGGGAAGAAAGACGCTCGATACGCCTCCGTGACGATTTCAGCCGCTGCCTTGCTGGCGCTGTACGGATCGCCTCCGCTCAGAGGGTCGCTTTCCTGGTGCCGCCGTCCGGGCGCACGATTCTCATAGCACTTGTCACTCGTCACGATAATCACAACGCAAGGCCGGCGGAGGTTCCGCACAGCTTCGAGCACGTTTACCGTGCCCAGTATGTTGGTCTCGAATGTCTCGCGGGCATCGGTGTAGCTCTGGCGTACCAGCGTCTGCGCCGCGAGATGGAAAATCACGTCGGGTCGGCAAGTCTCCAGAGAATTTTGAATTTCTCCCGCATCCAGCACGTCTCCGGTTGCGTGCTGCGTGAGCAAGCCCTCGATTCCCGACGTCGCGAAATTGCTGGGATCGGTGGGAGGAGGAAGCGAGTACCCGGTGACCCGCGCGCCCAGGCGATTCAGCCAAAGTGCCAGCCATGAGCCCTTGAAACCCGTGTGCCCGGTGAGGAATATGGACCTCTCGCGGAAGGAGTTAATCCACTTCGTCATTGCTCCCAGACCTTCCACGGGGCCTCGCCTCGCTGCCAAAGACTCTCGAGCTGCCGCTTGTCCCGCAGCGTATCCATGCACTGCCAAAAGCCTTCGTGACGGTATGCAGCCAACTGCCCGTCTGCAGCCAACCGCTCGAGCGCGTCAGCTTCCAGACTGCATCCATCGTCAGAAAGGTAGCGAAAAATGCCGGGCTCGAAAACAAGGTATCCGCCGTTGATCCAACCCTCTCCGATCTGCGGTTTCTCCGTGAATTGCGCAACCAAGTCCCCGTCAAAGATGAGCCCTCCAAACCTGGCCGGAGGTCGAACCGCCGACACCGTCGCCACCCGTCCGCATTTCCTGTGAAAGTCCACTAGTGCCGTCAGGTCGATGTCCGACACGCCGTCGCCGTAGGTGAGCAGGAAGGTCTTTCCACCCACCAAGTGTTCCAGCCGTTTCACTCGGCCTCCGGTATTCGTCTCGCTGCCCGTGTCCATCAGGTGAACGGTCCAATCGTCGATATCTCCCGAATGCCGTTCGAGATGGCTACCTCTCAACCGAATCGTCATGTCGCCGTTCAGGCTCGTGCGCTCCAGAAAATACCGCTTGATGTCATCCCCTCGGTACCCCAGCGCGATTGCGAACTCCTTGTATCCGTGATGTGCGTAATGCTTCAGGATGTGCCACACGATCGGTTGTCCGCCGATCTCGACCATGGGCTTCGGCTTCAGCTCGGTCTGTTCTGCCAGACGCGTCCCTTGTCCCCCCGCCAAAATGACGACCTTCATCTGCTATCCCCAATGAACCCAATGAACGGACTACGTCACACGTGAAATCGATAGTGTGCAATACCGCAGCCAACCGCGCGGAAGGACGATTAGAAGTCGCTAATCATTTACGTCTTGGTCAAAGGCGAAGATCCAGATCAGCACGTCGATTATCAGGAAATTTTACGAACGGGATGTCGTTGCGGACGAGTTGCAACCGGTACTTCGCGATTTCTGGGGATGGAATTTGGCAAACACAGGTCAGGGCCCATACCGCGAGTTCTTCAAAACGCGCTGGCGGCACGTTCCGCGCCTTGCGGCACAGGAACGCCAAGTTTCAAGTGCGAGTCGGAAGGCGCGTGTTCAGGAATGCCCGGTGCCCTGCCGACGCTGTGATAGATCAAGCCGGCGGCGGCCATGCACTCCGGCTCGTAGAGGTTCCTTCCGTCGATTACGATGGGGTACTTCAGAAGCGCGCGCAGCCTGGCGAGGTCGAGGCTGGCGAACTCGTTCCACTCCGTGAGTATGATCAGAGCGTCGGAGCCGGTTGCGGCGGCGTACGGATCTGCCGCATATATGACGCCATGTTCGGGGAGCACGGCGGCGGCGCGCTCGGCGGCCGCAGGATCGTAGACGCGCACGCGGGCGCCGTCCTTGAGCAGAGCCTGGATGATTTCGATGGCAGGCGATTCGCGGATATCGTCGGTGTCACCCTTGAAGGCCAGTCCCAGGACGCCGAGCTGCTTGCCGCGCAGAGTCCAGAGCGCGCTGCGAACCTTCTTCAAAAATCGGCGGCGCTGCTCGACGTTGATCCGCATGACTTCCGTGAGCAAGCCGAAATCGTACCCGCACTGGTTCGCCACCGCGTGAAACGCCTTCACGTCCTTCGGAAAGCAAGAGCCGCCGTAGCCGATGCCAGCGTTCAGGAATTTCGGTCCGATGCGGGAATCAGAGCCGACGCCGAGACATACTTGCTCGATGTCAGCGCCCACCGCTTCTGAAATATTGGCCACCGCGTTGATGAAGGAGATTTTCATCGCGAGGAAGGCGTTGGAAGCGTGCTTGATCAATTCGGCGCTGTTTGCGTTCGTTACGACGATGGGTGCTCGCTCGTAGGAGCGTTTGCCACACTCGACCGCATCCTTCTGCGTGTAGTAGGAGCCGCTGGTGAGTGGCCGGTAAATCGCCTGCAGCAGGGAGGCGCTGAATTCGTCGTCGGCGCCGATGACGATGCGATCGGGGTAGAGGAAGTCCGTGACCGCTGTGCCCTCGCGCAAGAATTCTGGATTCGAAGCCACAAACAGCGAACCGGGCTGTGCTCCGTTTAGCAGCAGCACTTTACGCAGTGACTCGCACGTGCGCACCGGGACCGTGCTCTTCTCGACGATCACTTTCCTGGCGTCGATGACGGATGCAATCTCGTGCGCGACGGCTTCCACGTAAGAAAGGTCGGCCTCGCCCGTTTCCGATTGAGGGGTTCCAACCGTGATGAAGACCGCGTCGGACGCTTTGACCGCCTCAGTGACGGACGTCGAGAACTTCAATCTTGCGCCGGAGTGACGCTTCAATAGCTGCGGTAGAAGATCTTCGTAGATGGGCACCTCGCCTCGTTCGAGAGCCGCAATCTTTGGGCGATCGTTATCCACGGAAATTACGTCGTGCCCAATCTCAGCGAAACAAGCGGCTGAAACCAGACCCACGTAGCCTGAACCAATGACGGCAATGCGCATCAGTTATTTCCCCCAGTTCGGTAGATGAACAGCACGAAACGCGAATTGCCCCACACTTCATTGCTCCTGGCAGAACCGAACAACTGCACATAAGTCCATTCGGTCCAGGAAATGGTACCGAAACCAACAGCACGAAAGTGATTGAAAGTTCAATTCTCAGGCATCGAAAAAAGGAATGAGACAGAAGCTCAGGGATTTGGTACAGATGGAGTGTTGGGTGAGGATGCTCAGTACTACTACCACGTTGCCAAACATAAGTGATTCCCGCGGTTTGCGTATATTATGACTTTCGGTGCACCTCTCCGCCTATGACGGAATGCTCGCGGTCGCGTTGGCTGAGGCGCGGAAAGGCCTCGCCGAGGGCGGACTTCCGATCGGAGCCGCGATCTTTGACGCCAGCGGCCGTCTCGTAGGAGCGGGCCACAACCGCCGTATACAAAACGGCGATCCTTCCCTGCACGGCGAAACGGATGCTTTCCGCAATGCCGGACGCCAACGAAGCTATCGTGAAATGATCATGGTCACGACCCTCGCGCCCTGCTGGTACTGCAGCGGACTCGTACGCCAGTTCGGCTTCGGCAGGCTGGTAGTCGGCGACACCCGTAATTTCCAGGGCGGAATCGAATGGCTGCGCTCCCTGGGCATTCAGGTAGTCGTACTCGATTCCGAGGAGTGCGTCTCCATGATGGCGGATTACATTCGCGATCATCCCGACGTGTGGAAAGAGGATATCGGCGAAGAGTAACTGCGAGGCTCACACAGAACAGAGTCATACCGCTTATACTTCCTGAATGAGCAACCCCTTCATGGCTCGCGCTATCGAGCTCTCGATCGAAAACGTCCGCTCGGGGCAAGGCGGACCGTTCGGCGCCGTCGTCGTCAAGGACGGGAAAATCATCGCTGAGGGCGCGAATTGCGTCACGTCGACCAACGATCCCACCGCACACGCGGAAATCATCGCCATCCGCAAAGCCTGTGCGAAGCTGGGCGTCTTCGAACTGCTCGACTGTGAGATATACACGTCGTGCGAACCGTGCCCGATGTGTCTCGGCGCAATCTACTGGGCGCGTCGCGCGCGCGTATACTTCGGCAGTACGGCCCTCGACGCCTCGAAAGCCGGCTTTGACGATTCGCTCATCTATCGCGAAATCGCCAAGCCGCACTCCGAGCGCAAGATTCCGATGATCCAAACCATGCGCGAAGAGGCCCTCGAAGCATTCGCTGTATGGGAGCGCCAGCTCAACAAGCGCCCGTACTAGCAACTTCCTTTTGGCTCGTGGTGTTCGAAGCGCGTGAGTGGGAACTACTCGACGCCGAGAAACGCGTACCGGAGGAGAAACAGCACGCTCAGCACCCAAATCAGCGGGCTAATCTCCTTGCGTCGCCCGGTAAATAGCTTCAAGAATGTGAACGAGAGCAACCCCAGGCTTAATCCCGTCGCGATACTGAACGTCAGCGGCGTGGCGATCAGCGTCAAGAAAGCCGGAACCGAATCCGTATAGTCATCCCACTTGACCTTGGCGACCGCGCCGCACATCAGCGCACCCACCAGAATCAGCGCTGGCGCCGTGGCGTACGACGGAATCGCCGCAACAATCGGCGCGCAGAACATCGCGACGACAAACAACGCAGCGATCGCCAAATTGCCGAGTCCTGTGCGCGCGCCGGCAGCAACGCCGGCAGCACTCTCGATGTAACTCGTGACCGTCGACGTTCCCGTCAGTGCCCCGACGATCGTCCCAAACGCATCGGCCAGCAGCGCGCGGCTTGCGCGCGGCAGTTTGCCGTCCCGCAGGAATCCTCCCTGGTCGCACACCCCCACGAGCGTCCCTACGTTGTCGAATAGATCGACGAAGAAAAATACGAAAACGAGTTCGCCCAAACCCAGCTTCGTCGCCGAGCGAAGGTCCAGCTTGAGAAACGTTCCTGACGGGTGTGGCCACGAGAAAAACTGCGTTGGCCAGTGGCTCACTCCCAACGGTATACCCACGAGCGTAATCGCCACGATTCCTATCAGAATCGCGCTCCCCACGCGCCGCGCCATCAGAATCGCGATCAGTAGCACTCCCAGCGATGCCAGGATCACCTGCGGGTCTGAGGCCCTGCCCAGGCCTACAAACGTAGACTTGTTCGCCACGATGATTCCCGCGTTCCGGAACCCCACGAACGCGATGAAGAGTCCGATGCCCGCCGCTGTTCCGTGCTTCAGGCAATCCGGAATTCCATTGACGATTTGCTCGCGCACATTTGTCAGCGTCAGAAGGAGAAAAAGCAGCCCGGACAGGAACACCACGCCGAGCGCGGTCTGCCATGGCACGCCCCGCCCAATCACGATCGAATATGTGAAATACGCGTTCAGCGACATCCCTGGCGCGAGCGCAATTGGATAATTCGCCCAAATGCCCATCACCAGCGTCGCCAGCGCCGCCGAAATGCACGTGGCGAAGAGCACGCCTTCCACCGGCATTCCCGCCTCAGAAAGGATCCGCGGATTCACCACCACCACGTAGGCCATGGTCATAAAAGTCGTCAGGCCGGCCAGAAGTTCGCGGCGAACCGTGGTGTCGTTTTCGGAGAGATGGAAAACGCGCTCGAGCAAGGCAAAATCCTCTTGATGAAAGTGAGCCACTATAGGAGCGGAATGTTGCGGCGTCAACCGAAGAACGGGTAGTGGTTAAAAGCAACGCGAAATTGCCCAACTAGCGATAAGGATTGAACTCGAGCGAGACCGTGGTTGTCGTCGAGGTTTCGGCAGGCGCATATTTCCATTTCTTTACGGCAGCGACTGCGGATTCAACAAGTATTGGGTTACCCCCAAGCACTTTTGCGTTTTCCACGCTTCCTTTGGGCGAGATCGTAATTTCCAGCCGCACCGTGCCCCCAATCTGGCGCATCCTCAACACGGGCGGATAGTCAGGCTCCACTCGCGTAACAAGTCTTCTCTCGATCTTGGAATCTTGCCGCGCGCGCAAAGGAGATACAAAGCAGAGTGACACAATCGAGAAGCAAACTAGCAGCCACGAGAAAAGATTCTTCACGCTCCCGCGTCTCCGAGCCGCGCGTATGCTGCTCAGTGGCGTTTTGCGAAGCTGTAACATTGTCATCGATCCCTCATCGCCCCGCAGCCTTTGCTCGCTTGGTCATGGCAAGTCCACTTGAAGCTCGTAAACTTCGCGAGTACTGGCCTCTTGGACGAAGAGTGCCGAGCCGTCTGGAGCGCGGCCAGACCAGAGCCCAAAAGGGCCAAGGTATCGTTCGATCCCCTTTTGGAGAAACACGTGTTCGTAGTGACTCTCGCCCACCTTCGCACGGCAGTAAGCTCCTTCTCCGCTCACCAGATCATCGAAGTAGATCGACTTGCTGTCCGGAGACCATACAGGATAGTTCAGCGCTCCAGACTCTAACGTCTGCCATTCCGACCATTTTTGGCTTCGCGTGTCGTACAACATCAGCTTGGTCAGGTTTGCTGAGAGAGCCGCGATGTAGTGGCCATCCGGCGACAACCGAGGACTAAAGAGGCCCTCGGAACCAGGAATAGCGGAAAGTTCGTGCGTCTTCATATTGTAGATCTCGATGCTGAGACCTTCCGGCTTGCGCTCGGTGATGCGGCCAAAAATGATCTTGTCGCCATCGAGAGACCAGTTGACGTCTATCTGCGTGAGTTTCTCCGAAACCAGAAGCCGGGAGGCACCACCATCCGTGGACACGGTATAGATCGCCCAAGGTGTTCCTTCCCGTACATTTATGTATGCGACCTGTTTTCCATCGGGTGACCATCGCGGAAGAGCGGCCCTTCCCGGCGGAAAAGTTAGCTGCCGTTGCTGCGATCCATCCATACGGCAGCGCCAAAGTGTGCCTGCCGGAATGGAAACATACGTGACCCATTGACCGTCAGGTGAGAAATCCAAGTCGCTGGCAGACATGCCAGAGAGGAAAGGCACAAATTTACCGGATGCGGGATCGTACTTCACTACCGCTCCGCGAATATTTAGTCCCAGAGCCCAAACTTTCTTGCCATTCGCAGCAGGCACGGGATCTGAGAATGAGATTGACCCTTGCGTGAGTCTGACCGGCTTTTCGATTCTTTTTCTTTCGAATCGGCCCGCAGGTTCGGCAAGCGCAAAAAGATTTCCGCTGCTGCCCATGGCGTTTTCGGTGGCCTGAAAAATGTAATAGCGCCCATCGGCGGACCAACTGCCGCAACATTTCGACGAAACATCATGCCACTCCGGGAGCAGCGCATGCAGTCCTGAACCGTCACTGTTCATTTCCTGGATCGAAGATGTGTTCTGAGAAATGTCTCCCACGCTGAAGCGGACGCGCTCGCCATCGGGTGAATATCGCGGGTAGTAGGGCGTCCCCTCCACCTTCACAAGCTCTTTTGTCGGTCCACCGTTGGCGTCGGTGAGATATAGAGCGGAACCTTTCACTAGCAGCACGTGCTGCCCGTCGGGAGCCCAAACAGCTTCTTGGCCAGTCAGATTGCCGAAGCGTTGAGCCAGTCCGCCATTCAACGGATACATCCAAACGGGATATTCCGACGATGGTCCCGCCTTGTTTTCAGCGGCCAGCAAAGAAGAATGCAACGGTGAGAGGTCGAGCAACTGGGCACTCGGAAAAGCGACGGTGAACTTGGAAACGTCGCCGCCGGTGGCGGGGACTTTTGCGATGATGGAACTCTCTCCAGAGATTTCCGTGAAATAAAGATTCGAACCATCGGAAGCCAGATTCGTTTTCACCAATCCGTCGTGCGTAATTTGGCTGAGGGCTGTGACGCTTGGCGAGAGAAGTGGACGATTCAGCCACACCAGGCAGGATCCAACGGCAACGATCAGCACCGGAATGGTCAGGAATACGGAATAGTCTTTTCGCGGCACAGGTGGGCTCCAATCTTCTTCATCGTCGAGTAGGTAGACACTGCTGTCAACGAGAGTTCCCAAATTTTAATAACGGATATAGCACCAATTACGGGATTTGGCGGACTCTCTGGTGTCTTGCACAGGTGACGCGGGACCTGTATGGTACGCCATGGCAGCACCGACCCAACCAGCAGGCGCCAAAACGCCGCCGCCATTTCCCGGCAGCTCGCAGGCATCCTGCCATGATCCAGCCTACGGCCTGCGCCGCGAAGTCCTCTCGCCGATGGAGACGCTCGCGCAATCTGTTTCCACGATCGCGCCCACTACCACGCCCGTTGCCACCATTCCTCTGGTCTGCGCGCTTGCCGGCAACGGCACCTGGCTCGCTTACGTGTTGGCCACTGTCGCGATCCTGCTGGTTGCCTGGTGTATCGGCCGGTTCGCGCGCTACTCGTCGTCACCTGGCTCGCTCTACACCTACGCGGGAATGATTTTGCCGCCATGGCTCGGCGCCACCACCGCCTGGAGCCTGCTCCTCGCCTACGTAGCCACGGCGTCGAGCGTGATGGGCGGTTTCTATCAGTACGCCAACCTGCTCCTCCGCGACGCGATCGGCCACGTCACATCCACCGTCTTCCTCGCGCTGATCGTTGCCGCCGTTTCCATGTTGATCGCCTGGCGCGACGTGAAAATCTCCGCGCGCCTGATGTTATGGATGGAGGCCGTTTCGGTTCTCCTCATCGTGATCGTCCTGGCGCTCGTGATCGTCCGCCACGGTTCGCACTGGGACGTGAACCAGTTCCGTCTGCGCGGTGTGACTGGGAGCGGCCTGCGCCTTGGCCTCGTGCTTGCTCTGTTCAGTTTTGTCGGCTTCGAAAGCGCCACCACTCTCGGATCGGAAGCGCGCAATCCCTTGAAAACCATCCCGCGCGCCGTGATTCAAAGCTCGATTCTCGGCGGCGCGTTCTTCGTTCTTTGCGCTTACACCGAAGTCATGGGTTTTCGCGTCGTCGGGCAGGACCTAGGCGCCAGCGACGCGCCGATGCACGTGCTCGCTCGTGTGGCCGGCGCGCCAGTGCTGGGCCCGCTGATCGACATCGGAGCGCTTGTGAGCCTCTTCGCCGGTACGCTCGCATGCATCACGGCCGCTGCGCGCGTTCTGATGCTCATGGCGCACAACGGTCTCGCTCATTCGTCGCTGCGCTCCACGCACGCCCGCAACGAGACTCCGCACATCGCCGTCCTCGTTACCGGCGTTGCTGCGGTTCTCCCCGTGGCGATCCTCGCAGCGCGCGGCTCCGCAGGCCTCGACGTGTACGGCTGGATGGGCTCTCTCGCCACCTACGGATTCATCGTTGCCTACGCGCTGGTGTGCGTCGCGCTTCCGCGCTACTTGCGCGATCATGGCGCTGCGCGGCTCACTGCGCGGGTCATATCCCTGCTGGCATTCGTCGCGATGCTGCTCGCTCTCCTCGGGAATCTGTATCCCGTTCCAGAGGGGCCGTACGGCAGGCTTCCATACATTTTTCTCGCATACCTCGCAGCGGGTCTGCTATGGTTCGCCCTCGGAAAGCGAGCCGGTGGATCGCCGCCTTCTCTCGAGAATAAAAATAGCTGATACGGGCCATTCAAAAAATACTCTTCGCCCAAGAGGGGGAAGTAGCGTAACTTCCCTCATCTTTTTGGGGCGGCACCGCCAGCATCGCGCAACAAACTGAGATGCGCCTTGAACGTCCTCGGACGGCGGTTGCGCTAGGGTGTGCAGATCCACATTTCTGGGAGGAACGGATGTTTCAGAGAGTTCGACTCTCGATTTTCTTCGTGGTGTTGGCCGCTTGGATCACTTTGGCTTTCGTGCCGGGCGCGCACGCCCAGACGCTCGGTGGAATCACCGGCACGGTTACTGACTCCTCGGGTGCGGCTGTTGTGGACGCGCTCGTAACGCTGGTGGGCGATCAAACCACCCTGACGCGGACACAGAAAACAAACTCGAGCGGCTCCTACGAATTTGTTAATTTGCCCATTGGTACGTACACGCTCACGTTCACGCATGACGCTTTCCAAACGCAAAGGATTCCTTCGATCACAGTGCAAGCCGACCGCACCGCAACCGTGAACGCGGCGCTCAAGGTCGGCCAGGTGAGCACCACGGTCACGGTCGTAGAGACTCCGCTCGTAAACGCGGTGGATACTACCAACGGCTACGTCCTGGACAGAGCTCAGCTCGAAGCCATCCCGCTTCCCACAGGCAGCTTCACGGGCCTCGCTATTCTGTCGCCGGGCGTGAACGCGGAGCTTACCGCCGGCGCCGGCGTCAACACCGGCCTCGGAAACCAGCCGATCTGGGCCAACGGCCAGCGCGACACGAGCAACACTTTCCTGTTCAACGGAGTTGACGCCAGCAATCTCTTCAACGGCAAGAGCACCAGCTCGGTGTCCTCGGGCCGCATCGTGAATAACACGGGCGTGACGATGGCCAACAACACCACGGCAGAGCCTGTTCAGACCACCGCATCACCTTATCTCGCGATCGGCCAAGCGCTTCCCACTCCTGCTCCAGAGACGATCCAGGAACTTCGCGCGAATGCTTCGATGTATGATGCGCAGCAGGGTTCGACGAGCGGCGCGCACATCGACTTGAGCACTTCCTCCGGCACCAACAGCATTCACGGCTCCGGCTACTTGCATCGAGGAACCAACGAGTTCAACGCCGCGCCGTACTTCAACAACCAGGACGAAAATATCCCTGACTCCGAAAAGGTCCCGGGGTTGCACCGCGTGGTTGGCGGCGGAACTGTGGGCGGTCCACTTATCAAGAACAAGCTCTTCGGCTTCATCTCTTACCAGCACATTCACACTTCCGATGAGGAAATTGGCAGCTCGCGCGTCGCTGTGCCGTACTACTTGTCGGATGACCGCAGCCCCAACGGCTTGGCCACCGCTGCCGAGGAAACCGTGGCCAGCGCGACGTGCGCGGCGCCTCCGTGCCCGTACTTCACTTCGACGATCAACCTGCCTGCCACTGTCGGCACCGGCCCAGGCCAAATCAACCCCATTTCGTATGGTCTGTTGAACTACAAGCTGCCCAACGGCCAGTACCTGATCCCTTCGGCGGATGGATTCACGCCGTCGATCAATTTTCCTGAGAACACCTTCACACTTGGCACCGCCCGTTTCTTCGGGGATCAGGCCGTCGCCAACCTGGACTTCATCGCCACGTCGAAGGACACCTTGGCGCTGAAGTATTACTACCAGCACGATCCGACCACTGCTCCCTACGCGTACTCGGGTGTCGCCGACTTCCCGCAGCGTCTCGACGCGGGGAGTCAAGTGGCCTCTATAACGAACACTCAAACGTTGACGCCAAACTTCAGCGTGGCCGAGGTCTTCGGGTTCATCCGCGAGAAGGTGTACAGCACGATTCAGGAGCCCTTTACACCGTCCGGTTTCGCCCAGTACGTGCAGAACCTGGTCCCAGGCACGTCCCTCGCGGACGCTACCATCAACACATTCGGCTCTTCGTTTTTCCCTGGTTTGACCATCGCCGATAATTTTGGAAACCCGTCAGAGCTCACGAACAGTTATCTCTACAACACGGACGACGTGTTCGGCGCAGCGTTGAGCATTGGCGAGGGAGCGGTCTCTCAAGGCGCCTTCACGGGAGTTTTCCAGAACCGCTTCATGCCCTCGGCCGATGCCATCTGGACCAAGGGCAGGCATACCATCACATTCGGCGGCAGCTTTTCCTACACTCAGCTCAACCCTCGGGACGACCGAACCAACAAAGGTATGATCGGCTTCAACGATTTTTCGGATTTCTTGGGGGGCGTACCGGTCACCTACAACATCAACGGCTTCATCGCCACCAGCTTCCTGCAGGGCGATGCCGATCGGCACTATCGTTCCAACGAAACCGGTGAGTACGTTCAGGACAAATTCCAGATTCGTTCCAATCTCAGCCTCACTTTTGGCCTACGTTACGATTACCACGGTGGCCTCACCGAAACAAACGGTGAACTCTACAATTTCGAGCCCTCTCTCTATAGTTACGATGCGGTCAACGACGTCATCAAGTCGAACGGCTTCATCATTGGCGGCAACAATAAACTGCATCCCACCAGCGGTGTCAGTGACTCAACTCTGACGGGGCGTCAATGGGGACTGGCGCCTCGCCTGGGCGTGGCGTGGAGCCCGAAGAGGTTCAATAGCAAGGTCGTGGTTCGCGCCGGCTGGGGCATGTACTACGATCGAGGCGAGCTTTTCACCTATCTCTCGCCCGGTTTCGCATCGGGCGTGATACCCGGAGGGCCTTTTGGCGTTGCCCAGTCTCCGCCGTACGTGAATTCGCAGTCTTGTAGCCCGTATGCCTACACCGGATGCGCGCCTTACGACGCGAGTTCGCCGGCTTGCCTCGCTTTTGGCGTCGTATGCGGTAGCGGCTTCGAAAATCCCTGGGGCCCGGCCCTTGGGCCGCCTCCCACCGGTGATCCCTCGACCCTGTCCATACCCAACGCGGCGGCGATCACCACTGGTTTGCCGCTCTTCTCCTTTGCGGTCTACAACCGGAAGAACAAGCTTCCGTACACTCTAAACCAGACTCTCGACGTTCAATGGCAGCCGCGCAACGACCTCTCCATCGAAGTCGGCTATGTGGGCAATCTCGGCCGCCACGAAGTTGTCCCGGTGCCATTCAACGAACCGCAGATTGCTACGCCGAAGCACCCCATCCGGCCCGGCACTCCTGTCGAACAGGATTACACCTACGGCTATACGGTCGTGGCCAGTCAAGGCTCTTTTGATCCGATTAACCTGCCAAACGGGCAGCCATATCAGGAGACTTTCGAGGGAGGCAACATCGACCTTCGCGTTCCCTACATCGGCTATTCGGCGGAGTCGGAGTCGTACACTGCGGCGGGCATCTCGGCCTATAACGCGCTGCAGACCCACGTCGAAAAACGCCTGAGCCACGGGATGCAAGTCGGCTTTTCGTACACCTATTCGCACTCGCTCGATGAGCAAAGCGCCATGGGGCTCTTCTACAACGGCAACAATCCCCTCGACCTGCATTCCGGCTATGGCAACTCCGACTTCGACCGGACCCATGTCTTTAATTTTTCCTATCTCTTCCGAATGCACAATTTCTTCACCGAATCCTCGTGGCAGGGAAAGTTTGCCGACGGCTGGGCGCTGGAAGGCGTCACGGTCCTTCAAAGCGGTCAGCCCTTCAGCGTCATCGACTACTCCGGCGCGGTTGGCAGCATTTACTTTGGTACATCCGACGGAATCACGAACCCGATCGTCCCGCTTGCTTCGACCTGCACCCCGAAGACCGCGGTTACCGGCGCCAGCGGCGCCGACCCAGGTGGCACGCCTGCGCTCAACGCCGCCTGCTTTACGTTGCCCCTGTTGAATCCAGGCGACTTGGGCGGTGGAATTCCCTCGAACGATCCGTACGAAACAGACTTCATCGACAAAGGGCAACGCAACATCTTCCGGCAGCCTTGGCAAAAGCGCGCGGACATCTCTATTGTGAAGGACACGAAGCTCTCGGAGCGTTTCCGGCTGAAGTACACGTTCGAGGTCTTCAATTTAACGAACACCGCGAGTTTCGATATCCCCGTCGATAACGTCTCGCAGAACCCCAGCTTCAGCGATTTTCCGTATCAGGGTCAGCCCGCGACGATCCCGCCTTGCGACACCAGTTACACGGCCCTCTATGTCTGCCCGTCTCTGGGCGGCCTGGGCGTGACTAACAAGACGATCGGTGGTCCGCGGCAAATCCAGATGTCGCTGAGTCTCCTCTTCTGATGCAGACCTCGCGGGCGGGAATGGCGCCTGCGATTGCCGCCATTCTCGCTTGCCGCGAAAAAATATCCGCGCCCGCCAGGCTGGTCATTCGCGCAACTCATTCGCTGAGCTTGACGCCCATGCTGTGCTGATTAAGACTGAAGGAGAGAGGACAGCGTGGACCTTTTGATAAGCGGCGGCAACGTCATCACGATGGACCCTGAGTTCCGCGTGATCGAGGATGGCGCTGTTGCCATTCAGGGCGATACGATTGTCGCCGTCGGCAGGCGGGCCGACCTCGAGACGCAGTCACGCGCCGCAAAGACGATCGACGCGGCCGGCACCATCGTCATGCCCGGGATGATCAACGGGCACGCCCACGCGGCAATGAGCCTCTTCCGCGGCGTCGCTGAAGACCACTCGCTCAACGACTGGCTGCAAAAGTACATTTTCCCAGCGGAGGCACGCAACGTGACGCCGGATTTCGTCCTGTGGGGCACGCGGCTGGGAGTCCTTGAGATGCTCCGCGGCGGCATTACGACGTATGCGGACATGTATTACTTCGAGGACGTAGTCGCGGGCGTCACCAAGGAAGCCGGGATGCGGGGCGTGCTGGGCGAGACGATCCTCGATTTCCCGGCACCCGATCACAAAACTCCCGCCGAGGCATTGGCGTACGCGCAAAAGTTCATAGACCACTGGAAAGGCGACCCGCTCATTACGCCCGCCGTGGCTCCGCACTCCATTTACACTCTCTCGACGGAGAACCTGAAAGCTGCCGCGGCCCTGGCGCGAAGCAACAGCGTACCGATCCTGATCCATCTGGCGGAGGCTCCGTTCGAAAGTGAGCTGAGCCGCGCGAAGTACAAGGCTTCGCCTGTGCGTTACCTGGAGAGCATCGGTGTGCTGGGTCCCGATGTGGTCGGCGCGCACAGCATCTGGGTGGACTCGGCGGACATTGCCACGCTGGTGCGACTCGGCGTGGGCTGCGTCCACAATCCTTCGAGCAACATGAAATTGGCGTCCGGCGTCATGCCCGTTGTGGATCTGTTGGCCGCGGGCCAGCCCGTCGGTCTGGCAACAGACAGTGCCGCCAGCAACAACAATCAGGATCTGTTTCAGGAAATGAACATCGCCGCGAAACTGCAAAAGGTCACACGCATGGATCCGAGGGCGCTGCCTGCGCGCCAAGTGGTGGAGATGGCGACGATCGGCGGCGCACGCGCGTTGCATCTCGACAAGCAAATCGGTTCACTCGAAGCTGGCAAGCAAGCGGATATCGTGCTGATCGGCACCGGCGCGACGCACTCGACGCCGATGTACAGCGTCTATTCGCAGCTCGTCTATGCCCTGAACGCGCATGACGTCAGAACCGTTGTGATCGCGGGCAAAATCGTGATGGAAAACCGCGTGATGATGACGATGGACAAGCCGGAAATCCTAGCGAAGGCTCACGAGTATCAGCGGAAGGTCTCGGCCTCGCTCGTGGAAGCGCCGGTGATTTAGTGCTTTGACCGGATGGCGCTACGTCGCGCCATCCGGTCAGTAATCTTCCGGTTCAATTCACTACCAGCCGAAGCGGAAGCCGAATTCGGCCTGGCGAGGAGTATTGCCCTGAACGGAGCCGCCGCCGCCAAGTACGCCGAAGGTGCTCGGTTGATACAGAGCGAACGTGGGATCGTTGGGTTGCATGTGGTTGAAGACGTTCAGGAACGAGAAATAGAACTGAGTGTTGAAACGCTCGGTGATGTTGATCTTCTTGCTGACCGCCACGTTCATGTTCCAGAAGGGGAGGCCACGCAACGGGCCAGCTCCGCCGTCTCTCTTGTCGAGGCCCAGAACCGGGTTTCGGAAGGCTTCCAATGCTGACTCTGGGTCGCTGAAAATGTTCTGCCCAGCACCGGCGGTGCCAACTCCGCCGCTGCCGGTGATGCCCTGTTTGCGGGTATTGGTGTAGTCGAGAGGCCCGATCAACACGGCATTCTCGGTGAGCCCCGATTCGTTATTGGCATCGCCTTCGCCGAACGATTCGCCGTTGCCGTTCGCCGTCTGAACCTCGACCGGGAAGCCGCTGCCGGCCACAAACACCGGCGACATGCTCCACCCTCCGAGTATCTTTCCGGCCACGCCCTGCTGGTCGCGGTAGAACGGAGGTGAATACGTGAAATAGAGATTGTAAGACCACGTCTCATCGAAACCCTGCACCCCATAGGAGGTCTTCAGGTTGTAGGGATCCAGCGTGGTGATTTCGCTGGAGGCCTGAACCACAGCCTGAGTGCCAAGGCTTCTGCTAAAAGTGAGGCTAGTCTTCATGGTGAGGCCGTGCCAATCGCTGAACGACAATTGACCGAAGGCCCCGTTGTAGTTGCCGTAGCCGTTGCTGGTATTGAGGAAAACATCCGTCGCCTGGCCGTTGCAGCCGATGGTGACCGGTGGAGTCGCAGCCGGTTGGCAAGTGGACGAAATGGGGGTGTTCAACATCGTCGGTGCGAACTTAAAGGCTCCGACTTGTTCGAGAGAGGTCCAAGCATCCCAAACTCCTGCATAGCTGAGAGCCGACGCGCCGTTGGTCCCGGTGGCCGTGCTGTTCAGGAACGCCTGAGTGCAATTGGCAAAGCCGGCGCAGAACGCCGGAGCCAGCGAAGACTCAAAGAAAGGCTGGGCTGCCGCGCCGCTGGGATTCGATCCGTAGGCCGTTTCCTGCGACAAATTCGCCCACGCGTTCGCGAAGGTCTGCCCCCCCTGCGTCATCATGTAGGGGACGTTGTTCAGATCGTAGGCGTTGAACTCGTGGCGGATGATGCGGCCGATGTAGCCGACCTCCGCCATGATCTTCGGGCCGAACGAATGTTGGACAGTAAGGTTGAATTCGTCGGAACGGTCAGGTCGGAAGTTAGGGTCAAGTCCCTCACCTGAGCCTGTGGGAGTGCTGTTGTATCCGGGAAACCACGGCTGAGGCAGGTTCGCGACGGGGGAGGAGATAGGCGCGTTCACACCATCGATTCCGGCGCGGAACACTGTGGTTGGGTCCCCACCGCCGCACGTGTTGGCTGTTCCGGCTATCGGGCCATAACATTGGACGGTCTGCATCAATCCCGGAGAGAGGATCGGCACCAGAATCTGGTCAACACCGTTCAAGCGGCCGTAAATGCGCGCCCACCCACCGCGGACGACGGTGTTACCCGAGCCAAAGATATGCCCCAGCGCGCTGTCCGCGTCAAAGTGGGGATTCCAAGCCGCCGAGAGACGCGGGCTGAATCCGCCGTAGAACGTGTTGTAGGGGTACTTTGGACTGCCGGCAACGTTCCCAATGGTCTCGAACCCGATCATTGGGTTATACGGCTGGCCTTGAAGCGCAGCGCCTTGGCGAGCCGCAAGGTAGTTCAGGATATTCAGCGGGTTGCCATTCTGATCCACCACCATGTCCTGAGTGCCACCGGGTGAATAGGGCGGCATTTCGATCGTGTAACCAATTCCGTAACTCAGAGTAAACGAGGGCTTTATCTGCCATGTGTCGTTGAAATAGAGATTGTAGAAGGGGATGATGCTGTTGTTGGTTGCTGCGGGGGAGAACACGCAGTCGGCTGTGGCGGCAACGCCGGGGATAGCGCAGGAGGTTGACGGGTTCAACGCCAAAGTTGTTCCGGTGCTGCGGGTGTACAGTTTCTGAGTAGATGTGACCATACCCAGAATCATGGAGTAATAGTTCCCATACTCGTTCGCGTAGGTCGTGCCCACGATGTTGGCTGGCTGATAGGGAGTCATGTTGATCCCTTGCAGAGACGTGCCATTCCCCTGGCCAATTATGTCCTGCTGGTAGATATTGATCTGGCCGCCGTTATCAATACGCTCGTGGGTATCGTTGTTGCGCTGATAGATACCGCCGACCGTGAAGAGATGCCTGCCGGCGATCTTTGTCAGGTCATCGCGGAACATGTTGTCTTTGCCGTTCCAGTAGCGCCAGCGGGTGTTTTGGTTGTCCGTGTTAAAGGGCTGGAACGAATCGCTTGTCTCGCCGCCGAGTTCGAGAGCCGCCGGGAACCCCGTAACGTTCGGGACGCCTCCATTGCTCTCGTAGGCCCACCAGTTCCGCGTGCCACTGTAGTGGAAGTCATTGGTCAAGGTTGAGGAGATGTTGGTGGTGACGCCTGCCGTGTAGAACCAGGTATTCTCCGGCCTATTCGAAACCGAGGAATACTGCCCCTGCGTATCACCCGGGAAGAAGCCTCCGACGTCAACCTGGTTAGTGGTTGCGCGGACAAAGTGGAAATAGTGGTAGGTCCCGTTAAAGTGCCACTTTGATCCGAAGTCGTGATCAAGTCGGACGACACCGAAGTTGCTGGTCTGCGGT
Organism: uncultured Acidobacteriota bacterium; assembly: GCA_963737205.1. GTDB lineage: Bacteria > Acidobacteriota > Terriglobia > Acidiferrales > UBA7541 > Palsa-295. Next base: position 2,623,832 of record CAVTRV010000002.1, read on the forward strand.
ACCAACACTGTGCCGAGATAACCTGCGAAGTTGGCGTTGTCGCCCACGTTGTAGTTATTGGGTTCGGGCAGCAACGACCAGAGGCCGGCGCTGCAGCCGCCGGTGCCGGTCGGTGTGCATATCGTCGGGTTGAGGCCTATGCCGCGTGGGTCGCACGCACCACCACCATTGCATATTGTCGTTGGGATGGATTGTCCGGCGGTCACACCATACGTACTGTAGAAGCTGGCGGGCAGTCCTGCCGGAACCGCGGTTGCGGTCGGGTTCAAGTTTATAACTGAGCCATTGAGAGCCATCATTCCTGATCGCAGCAAGGGGGTTGGGTAGCTGCGGTCGAAGCTTTCGGCGAAGGGATAGCGGAAGCCTTCGTAATCGCCGAAGATGTAGGTCCTGCCGCCCAGGATCTGTCCGGGATGGAGCGGGCCGCCGGCATTACCGCCAAAGCGGTTGTAGTGATAGCTGGGCTGCTGTATGCCAGCGAGGTTGTCGTCCCAAGTGTTGCCACCGGCAAAATTGTCGTCGAGGTAGTAGTCGTACGCCGCGCCATGGAATGAGCTGGTGCCGCGCTTCGTGACCATTTGAACTTGGCTGCCCGCTCCGCCATTGAAGTCGGCGGTCTGGTTCGCGACACCGACTTTGAACTCCTCAATACTCTCCACCGGGGCGGGAATGACGCCGGAGGGCGCCGCGTTGTTGCCGGAGCTGTGCATTGCGCCGACACCGGAAGTGTCGGATACGTAGCTGAGGACGTAGACGTTGTTGTCGCCCGACATGTCATCGGTGATATTCCCACCGTCGAGCTGGAACGTGTTCTGGTCGGCAACCGCACCGATCGTGTTGCCGTTGATGGTCACGCCGGGCTGCAAGGTGGCAAAGGTAGTAGCGTCGCGCCCCGTGTTCGGCAGTTGCAGCAGTTCATTGTGCTCAATCGTCGCGCCTACAGTGGAGTTCATGGTTTGTAGTTCGGCGCCGGGCGTCTCAGTGACGGTGATCGTCGTCGAGACAGCGCCGAGCTTCATTTGCACGTTCTCGGTCAGCGCCGTGGCCACCTCCACCGTGATATTGCCTACGACCGTCTCGGCGAAACCGGCCTTCGAGAACTGGATGTCGTATCTTCCGAGATCGACGCTCACGAAGATGTAGCGGCCGTCCGCGTTCGTCGTCGTACTGCGCGTATCCTTCGTCGCTTTGTCGACAAGGGTTACGGTGACGCCGCCGACCACACCCCCGGTGTTATCGGTCACCGTACCGGACACGGTGCCAGTCGAAGTACCCTGCGCCCGCAATGGCGCAGCGCATAGCGCCAACAAAACTACGGCAACGAAACCGGCTAGCAATACTCGATAGCGTTTCATTCTGAAGCCTCCATAGAGAGCGTTCTCGCAAACTGAATCTGTCTTTGGACTTAACGCGCTGAAGCCGGACAAGCTCCCGCCCAGCGCACAATGGCGCGGGCAAGTCAGGTTCGCGCGGTCACACCCCACCGAGAACGGGCTGCTTCACTGCCTGCGGAGCGAAGCCGAATAAAACACGACGCCACGTTCGCTAGCCTTCGTGTTGCACTTTGGAAACCAGTTCGCTTCCATATTTCGGATTCGTCTTTTCAATGGTTTGCGGAGGTTACTCGCAGAACCGCCTATGGATTAACGAAGGGAGATGCGAGCCGTTCGCACCCGATTTGCTGCGGCTCGCGTTGTGTCCTTGCCGCGTCGTAACCATCTTCTGTCCGACTACAACAAAAGGGATCGATCTTCGATGAGTTTCAATAAACGGGAGGCGAAACCGCCCGGGACAGTCAGCAGGAGGGGGTGTGGCTGGGCATTTCTGCGGAATTTCTACGGAAACGGCGTTCGTTAGCCGGCTCGGAAACCATCAGTCCCGAACCATAACGGGGCAATAGAATGCAGATTCTTCTTGTACGTACGGGAAACAGTGAATTCCTTTCCTCCCCTGATGCGCAGAACATATTCACCGGTCGCCCAAGGTTCGATCTCTTCCACAAAAGAAGCGTTGATTAGCACGGAACGATGAATACGGACAAATCCGTACGGCCGGAGTTTCTCCGCGATCGTGGACATGGATTCGCGGAGAAGGTCGGAACCCGACTTTCTCTGCAGCAAAACGTAATTGCCTTGAGCCTCCACGGTGACCACTTCGGCGGGATCGATAAACAGAATTCTCCCCTTGGCTTTGATCGCGATTCGGGACGGCTTTGTTAGCAGTCCTTCAATCTGAGGCAGAAGATCCAGCATACGCGCGGCTCGATCGCTCTGAGTTCGACGAGCGGCTTTATCCAGCGCTTCATGAATTCTTTTCTCCGAGAACGGTTTGAGGACATAATCCACCGCATGTTTCTCAAATGCCGTAACGGCATACTGTTCGTGAGCGGTGACGAAGATAATCGAAGGCAGGGGCCCTTCGCGCTTCTTCAGGCTGTCAGCGAATTCAATCCCAGACAGTTCGGGCAGGCAGATATCGAGCAATAAGACGTCGAAGTCGCTTTCTTGCAGCCGCGCGAGAGCTTCCACGGCATCGCTCGCAAAATTGCACTCTTCAATATCGTCCCTTTCGCGCACCACTTTTTGGAGGGCGACTCGAGCAAGTGGTTCATCATCGACGATCAGGACACGCAAGGGCCACCATCCCGCTACCTAGACCCTTCACCCATCGCCGTCTTCGCGGGTTCCAGATTACGAGAAACGAGCGCAGGCAGGAGAAGAGTCGTTCTCGCGACTTGATCCTTTATCTCGAAGCTTAGAATCCCTTCGTCGCCATAAAGATGCCTCAACCGCAAACGGGTATTCTGCAGGCCCAGCCCCAGACCCGGCCGATCCTTGCCTCCTACGCTGTTTTCGACGCTCAGCAACATCGCCGCTTCCGTGCTCCGCGACGCAATCTCCAGCCAGCCGCCTTCCCGGCAGCACGCGATTCCGTGAACGATGGCATTCTGAACCACCGGCTGCAGCATCATCTGCGGCACCAGCAGTTGACGCGTGTTGGGTTGAATGTTCCAACGAATGTCGAGCCGTTCTGCGAGCCGCATCTTTTCGATGTCCAGGTAATCCTCGACGAACTTCAGCTCTTCGTCGAGCGTGACCAGATCGGAGGTCGCGTCCTGAAGGGCGGTGCGGAGCAGGGCCGACAGTCTAAGAACCATCTCTTTGGCTCGTACTCGATCGCGATCGATCAACGCGGAGATTCCTTGAAGGGTGTTGAACAGGAAATGCGGATGCAGTTGGCTCCTCAGCACCTGGAGTTCGCTTGCCGCAAGCTCTCGTTCGAGCTCCGCACGTTCGAGTTCCTGGTTTCTAACCCGCGTGAAATACCCATAGGCGTGGGCGGCAACGATGGTTACAAAGTAGTCCCACAGTTGATTGCCGAACAAATAAGCGTTGCCGAGCAAATTCTGGAAGGACCGGGCGTCGAATTGTTGGGTCGCGACGTTGTAGGGTGGCATGATGATCCATCGCGTGAGTATGGAAACAATCATGAAGGGTATGCCGCCCAGAACGTACCCGCCGACGCGCCGGAAGAACGCTTGCTTGTTGATCGGATACCTGCGGACGATCGAAAAAATCGGCGGCGTGAGGAGCGCGGAAGTCAAAAGCCACGCCGCATTCGCAAGCCACAAGTGCCAGAATCCCGGCAGTATCCCTCTTTGCGCCAGCCGGACTTCGTCCTGCCCGGCCATGATCGGTGAGAGACCCAGCCAGACAACGATCGACCAGAAATAGGCGATCGCGATCCCGCGGACTTTTTGCAAATCGACCTTCACGCCGCGGATTGTATCCCAAGTGGTTGGCCGAATCGGCCTTGGGTGCGAGACGTCCAGAACTTGATTCAAGTGAACAATATTCAGGGCCGAGGCGTTCGTCCCTTTATGCGGACAGGCTTGCCAGCGTCTCCGCCAGCGCCAGCGTCCCCCGACCTTCGAGTCGTGTCGCTCAGCAGGCCGTCGATGCAATCGGTCGCCTCTGCGCAGTTGCCACGTCGGTCAACACCACGTGCGGAGCCTCCTCTGGCCCGTTCGCAACGGGGTTCGGATATTCCACGGCGAACCAGGTTACGGGACTTGAATACGGCAATAGCGTATACGCCTCGTTTGGATTCTCCTCCGACCGGCTCCAACTGAATTGCCTGGGATTATTCCACCACCAACCGAAGCGGCACCGGATGTGCCCACGACGGAACCTCGAAATTCGGTTTGACCTACGCTTACGGCTCTGCCGGAAGCAACAACGGCCAGATCTCCAGCATCACGGACTACATGGACAACGGCCGCACGATCACCTATACCTACGACTCTCTCTATCGGATGACCAAGGCTGTCACCAACGGCTCAACCAATTATCCGGCCTGGGGCTTGCAGGAAACGTACGACCGCTATGGCAACCGCTCAGCTCAGGCTATCCTCTCGCATCACTCACAAATAACAGCGCCATTTATTCCACGTTCATCTACAACTCGCGTCTCCAACCCTGCTGGAACTACGCCACCACAGGCACCGCACTCCAATGGAACAGCGCCACCCAATGCGCCACAACTGCTACGACCGGAACCATCCTCGACATGAAGTACAATTTCAATTTGGGCGCTGGGGACAATGGCAACGTGATCGGCATTACGAACAATCGCGACTCCACCCGCTCCCAGGCGTTCGTGTATGATTCGCTAAATCGCATTCAAACAGCGGGTACCGTGAACACCTCGGGCACAAACTGCTGGGGCGAAACCTATGGCATCGACGCCTGGGCCAATCTCTCCTCGCTTGCCCTTCCCTCCTCGTATTCGACTTCATGCAGCCACGAAACTCCGTTCAGTTACACGATTCCAAATAGCAACCAGCTCCCCAGCGCTTCCGGCTTCACCTACGACGCCGCCGGAAACCTCATGGCTAGCGGCTTGGGCAACTATGTGTACAACGCCGAACACCAGATGACCTCCGTCACCGTCGCCTCTACGACCACTACGTACTCGTACGATGGTGATGGCAAACGCGTTGAGAAGTCCGGCGGCAAGATTTACTGGTACGGCGGTGGTCCGGAAGCACTCGACGAAACCGACCTCAGCGGCAACACCAACAACTCCACCTTCAGCGAGTACGTCTCTTTTACAGGAAAGAAAGTTGCTCGCCGCGACTACCAAAATAACATCTACTATTACTTTGCCGATCATCTTGGCACCTCCCGCGAGATGGTCGAAGCGGGTCAGACGAGTCCCTGTTACGACGCCGATTTTTACCCCTACGGTGGAGAGAATGCCCACACCACCACCTGCACTCAGAACTACAAATTCACCGCCAAAGAACGCGACTCCGAATCCGGCCTCGACAACTTCGGCGCGAGGTACATGGCAAGCTCCTTCGGTCGCTTCATGTCCCCCGACTGGACGGCTAAAGCAACAGCCGTGCCGTACGCCGATTTCGCTGATCCGCAGACTCTCAATCTTTACGGATACGTCCGAAACGGCCCGACAACACTTAGAGACCGTGACGGACATTGTGCTTTTTTCGGCCTTGACACGATTGTTTGCGCGGCGGCTGTTGCGGCGGTTGTCGCAGTTGTTGTCGCACTTACTGTCCACCAACTCTCGAAGTGGGCAAAAGAGCGCCAAGAGGCAGAGAACAAAGCGTTTGAAAAGTCATATAATTGTGCCATGAATAGCAATAGCACCTGCACTGAACGAGAGCTTCGAGGCTACGACAAAGAGCGAGTCAATACTTACGTCGATGGGGCAATAGAAGGAATCAAGCTGGCCGTCCCGTCAGCGGAGCCTGCGACCACTGTACCCGAATTTGCGGCGGATCAAGCTAAAGACTACGTAATCGACACCGTCGTCAAGGTACAGAAGAAGGCGCTGGACAAAGCCATCGGCAAGGATAGTGGCAAATGCGTCGGGTGCCGGCCGCCACCGCCCCCCCCACCCGAACAGAAAGTGCAGTGACCATCTCGAACGCTAGGATAGTGAGACCAACAGTTCGGTTCCTTCTATGCTCCGTGGTCGTGTTGTCCCTAGCGGCCATGTACGCTTGGCCGAAGCTTGTCTCATTGGAATATCATCTACGCTACGGAGATACGGTCTTCATTAAAGGGGTGCGCGTTCCGGTTCCAAAGGACTTCTTCGTGCTCAGCCAAGATCAACCTCAAGATCATCTGATAGTTTCGTTGTCTTGTTCGAGCGTCGGAATTCCATTTCGCCATCGCCCTTCAGCGAGCATCACCGTTTATCAAACACAGTCGGACCTTCCGTTTCAGCCCTCACAGGCCGAGAGGCTTATGGACGCGACCATCGGTGCGGCCGAGGACGAAGGATTCGCTTTGAAAGCAACGAGGAAACTTTCAATCGCGAATCGAACGGGATACTGTCTCCAGTTCACTTCGGACAGACAGGAGGAAGCGTTGCAAAGGTGTTTCATCGAGGACAGCACGGTGGTCTTGTACTTCCGAGGAAGTCAGAAGTACCTTGGCGATTTTGGTTCAGTCCTCAAGGGAATGGTCGTGAATTGACAATCAGGCGGGCGGGTGGCCGACCCTTCGCTCCGGGCTTGAAGATGCCGTTGATACTTGGTTGAAGCAGTAGAAGTTCGGGGTGCCGCACTCTTTGCGGTTCGTGAAGCTGTGAAAAAACCTTCGGGATGAAAATCGAATCGGACCGATTGCGTGTTTTTGTTGGGATGCTGCGTTTGTTCTTCGAAAGCCTTCTGGTCGTTCACCTTTTCTACTGATCGCTTTCAGGTGGCCGCGGGTGCCGGGTGCCCCAGGCTTCCGTTTTGAATTTGTCGTTGGCGAACCGTCTGATCGCAAGCTCCAGCTCACCCAGTGAACCGAGACCGACAACTCCACACGCGGGGTGCCCCACGGTTCGCGGTCCCGAGGCTTCGGGATCCGAACCGTGGGTCTTTCGGTCCCTCGGAATCGGCCTTGACGCCGACACCGGCTTGGTACGGAATCCAAAAGACTGGCCGTGGAGCAGCTATCGCTTCTACATGAAAAAGTGGGACGGTGCTACTATCGATGGATATCGTCGAATAAAGAAAGACCCACCGTTCGAAAACCGCGAACGATGGGGCACCCGCGGGTTGGACTCGTTGGTCTCGGTTACTGGTTGATGTGAGGCTTACGGTGATGCGCGTAACTAACACCAAAAACAGAAAACCTGGGGCACCCGGCCGGTCTCGTTAACATATTCGCTAGGAGGAATGGTTGATGTCTAAGATGATCGGTTTGCTCTTCACAGCCACATTTCTACTTCTTGGTGCTTCAGAGCTGCAGCATGTTATGTTCTCGAAATACAAGCCCGTTGAGGCCTATGAAGTCCGGCCTGGAATCCTGATGATTCCAACTTTTTCCGCCAATGGACAACTGTGCGAAATCGGCCTCGAGAAGCTGCATTACACACCCGACGATATCATTCTTAGTTCCGAATTGCCCCGCGACGAGATTAATCAAATCATCGACGAACTCGCTCCAGTCAAAGAGAGGGGATCGAAACCAACAAATCTAATAGAGCAAGGTAGCCTAGGCATACAAGGCAACGCCCTCGACGAAGATGAGGAATACGAAAACGTTTCGATTCGTATCTACAGCGAGGCCTCACCCGCGTCGAGTCAGCGCCAAATTGTCGCCAGTGATGTGGCCGCAACGATCACGTGGAAGCACCAAGAATGCAAATAGTGCTTCCAGTCTGGGCCGGGTGCCGCAGGGCGGGTGGCCGCCGGGTGCCCCAGGCTTTCATTCTTGAACTTGTTTTTGGCAAACACTCTGATCGCAAGGCGGGTGGCCGACCCTTCGCTCCGGGCTTGACGATGCCGTTGATTCTTGGTTGAAGCAGTAGAAGTTCGGGGTGCCGCACTCTTTGCGATTTGTGCCGGGTGCCCCAGGCTTTCATTCTTGAACTTGTTTTCGGCAAACACTCTGACCGCAAGCTCCGGCTCGACCAGTGAACCAAGACCGACAACTCCACCCGCGGGGGGTGCCCCACGCTCCGGTTCGTGGAGCGTGGGTCCTCGGATCCCTCGGTGCAAAATCGCGCAAAACGCGTCAGTTTGAGGCTTCTAAGGGCCGGTTAAGGCAAGTTATCGGCTCCTGTGATTGACGAATACCTCTCGACCGTGAACTCCTAGGTTCTAGAAGTTATAGAACTACTACCGTAACGTTGTAACTACCCATCTGACGAATTCCATGCTACCATGCCCCGTTTTTGTGAGCCGGGTTTCAGGGTTTGTACTTGCAAACTCTGACCTAAAAGGAAATTGACAACACGGGCCGGTCGCCCGCACTTACGGGCGCCAATATAATATAAGGAGCCGACACAGGGGCCAGAATCCAATCTATGAAATCTAAGAGGGGATCCCGAAGCTTCGGGACTAATAACGGAAACGCGATTAGAAATCGACGTAAATTACTGAAAACACTCACCCGCGACCCGTTCTAATAGTCAAAAACTAGGGGGTATTTTTGCAGTACCGATTAGCGAACAGAATCTTGCCGAAGTCGAGTGCTCGCAGCTACAGAATTATATATGCCTCGGCAATTATAGGACGGCTTGAGGGCTGGTACCCGCCGCCGCGAAAACGGCAGACATTTCCGCGCGCGCGAGAGGAAGGAAAAGCTTAACTACGGTAGGATCAAACTGTCGCCCGCTTGCTTCGACGAGTCGCCGTTCAGCTTCCTCGAACGGCAGGCCATTGCGATAGGGTCGGTTCGAAACCATTGCGTCGAACGCGTCGATGACCGACACAATTCGCGATCCAATCGGAATCTCCTCGCTCTTCAGTCCGCCAGGGTAACCTCTTCCGTCGTAGCTCTCGTGATGGTGGAGGATCAGAAGGCTCGCGCGTTCCATGCCGGGAACCTGGTGCAGCACCGCCCAACCATATTCCGGATGCTTTTTCATCAATCCGTACTCTTCTTCCGTCAGCTTGCCCGGCTTGTTCAGGATCGCGTCGGGAATCCCCACCTTCCCAATGTCATGGAGAAGAGCGGCGGTTTCGATATCAGCGAGACCGCTTTGGTCAAGCCCGAGCTCGCACGCAACGTGTAGAGCCCATTCCGCGAGTCGAGTGCTGTGTACGCCGGTATTGAGGTCCTTCAGATCGAGGAGCTGATTCAGTGCGCAGATCAGCGACGTGCGCAACGCCCGAACTTGCTCTTCCGCTTCTCTTACCTGCAAGCGGGCAGGAAACCACGGCTGAATGGCGCTTGCCGGAAAATCTGCCGAAACCATCAACGCGCCCGAGCGCCCTTTGAACTTCGGGGGCTGCTCGGACGCGCTCGTGATGGCTTCGGCGATCATCGTTATGATCTTCTGCCCACGCTTACTGGCTCAACCCAAGGGCCTGCAACGTACGGTACACATCCAGTCGTCCGTTGCCCATGTTGGCGCCGATCCACTGCGCGTGGGCGATTGCGGCCGCCGCTTGGCTCGGCGTTATCTTCGGCTGCGCGCTCACGAGCAACGCCGCCGTGCCGGACACGAAAGGAGCGCTGAACGACGTTCCCCATCCCGCGGAGTACGTATCGTACGGATAGGTGGTGACGATTCCTTCGCCCGGCGCTGCGACCCAAACCACTTGATTACCGTAGTTCGAAAAGCTCGACCGTTGGTCGAGGTCATTGGTCGAAGCGACACCCATCACGTTCTGCAGCGCGGCGGGATAGACCACTTCCTGCTTGCCGTCATTGCCTGCCGACGCAACCAGAATCACGTTGTTGCTGGAGGCGTAGCTGATCGCGTCGCTGAGCTCCGTCGAGGGCGTTGTGAGATCGAAGCTCATGTTGATGACGTTCGTGTGATTCTGCACGGCATAGTAGATCGCACTCAAGATATTCGAGAGATTCCCGGTGCCATTCGACTGGAACGCCTTCAACGGCAGAATCATTGCCTGAGGTGCCGTCAAGTGAATGATGCCAACCACCATCGTGCCGTGGCCGAAATCCGAAGGACCTTCGCCGTCAACCAGCGCAACCGAGGACTGTTTAGGGGAAGAAGCTGACGGATTCACCACGGAATATTGATTCAACGTCGGGCATGACGAGCAACTCGAGCTCGAGGGCTGTGGATCGTTCAATTCGGATGCGCCCGGCTGGTTTCTCGTAAAGTCGTAGCCCTGGAGCAGCACGCCTTGCAGCGCGGGATGCGTCGGATCCACTCCCGTATCGATGTCCGCCACGATCGCGCCTGCACCGGTCACGTTGAATGTGCTTTGTGCTTGCGCAACGCGAACAATTTGCGCTGCGGGCTGCGTGGCGTAACCCTGCCAAACCGCCGTGCCAAAATAATTCACCGGATACGAATTCCACAACCCGGCGGGAGCCGTGCCCACAATCGATGGGTTATTCGGATTCATCGGGATCTGAACCACCTGATCCACTTCCGCGTCTACGATTCCGTTCACGAGGCGGAGTACGCCGGCGAGCAGGTTCGGGAGCAATCCTTGAACTGGCTGCACCAGGAAGACCTGATTCTGGCCGCCGTCCAGATTCCGCGTCACCGAGCATCCGCTCAAGAGGCAAATGTTCTGAAGGCCCAGCAACCCCTGATTGGTGCGGACAATCACACCTTGTTGTTGCTGCCCGTTCAGCACGCTCGAGAGCGTTGTGCTGACGTTGGACAAGAGCCCGCCGAGCAGGCCCTGGGCGGAAGCCGACTGACCCAATAAACCTATGCTAAGAATTAGGATGACCCAGAATCGACGCTTCATGATTGCCGCAGCTCCTTTTGCGAAGGTGCCGAAGTGGCTTCTAAATTTGCGGTTGTGACCGTACCAGAGTCGCTGGAACGACCTCGACTCGGCAATAGTACAGTCGGCCACTTTCGGTACTCTCGCACTAAACCTTCTTCCTAGTACTTTTTTTGCTTCCCCTCAGGAGCTTCTTTACACCTTTAGAATCAGCTGTTTTGGCCTGGCCCACTTCCGCCCCGCTGGGGTACACGAGCGCCACGGAAAACTCGGGCCCCTGCGGAGGGCTCACTCGCAGCTGGAGGTTCTCTTCCAACTCAACTTCGAAATGGAACTCGCCAAAGCGGTTCGTGGCGGACTCGGCGACCACTTTGCGGCCCTTTAACAGGGTCACCGGCACGGCACCCGTCGCGCTCGCCGGATCGGCCGAATTGAGCAACTGTCCGACAAGCGATATCTTGTCCGAGTCGGCCTGTGGCTCAAGGCGCAGGTCGATTCGATGGTTGCCGTTGCCGTATAAGAGCTGCCGGACGTCCGTCGTCGCAGACCGAACTCCCGCTTGAAGCGGAGCCCGAAAACTGTCGAACAGCAACTCCGCGAAAGCGGCTTTCTCCGCTCTCATGGCGGGCTTGCCGTGAATCGTGTACAGGCCCTTTACAGTGCGCAGCGTAGCCTCTGGGGGCTCGTACCCCGCTTCGCGCTGTGCTGCCTCGTGGACCCGCTTCCACAGGCTCACTGCGCCGACGCACTGCTTACATCCGGTCTCCAAGTGTTCTTGCATATCAGTCTGTTGATCCCTCGCCGCAACTCCTCTTGCGAAATCGGCCCATTCTTCGATCGAAAAGTGCTTCATTTCCTCCCCCTCGTCAGAATTCTGAATCCCCATCACCAACACAGAAGAGTACCCTGCTGCCTGAAAAATATAGGAGGGAAGCAGATTTCTCTGCAGAGAGCGAGCCTTAGTCTAAAGTCTTTCCTATCAGTAGGAAAGGGGCCCAATAGTAGGGGTGAGGATACTTCTCGCGCAATCGGGAAGTGGCACTCTGCAAGGCCAAGGTCTTGCTTTCACCTTTTTGCAGAGATTCATAGAAGGACAGCATGAATTCGGTCGTGCTTTGGTCGTTCACGTCCCAGAGCGTCAAAAGCAAGGATTGGGCTCCGGCGTAGAGGAGCCCGCGAATCAGGCCCAGAAGTTCGTCACCTGCGGCGACCACGTTCAGCCCAGTGGCACAACCGCTGAGAGTGACAAGCTCGGCATCGAGCTTGAGCTGATATAGGTCATAAAGGTTCAAGTAGGAGCTGCCCAGGCGAATGCCGGAAAACATCGGATTGTCCTGGCGGAAGCTTCCGTGCGTGGCGATGTGTATGAGACGGCTGTGGGTCCCCTGCGCACGCAGAGCACGCTCGGCTGGCTCCCCGCCGAGAACCAGCTCTGACCCAGGCAGAATGCGGGCGACACATTCCACCTCTTGCTGAATCAGCGGCGCTCTTTCGTCGGGCACGCCGAGAATCAGGGGCGGGCCGGTTGCCTTCGAGCTCTTCTGCTGGCACAGAGCATAAATTCCGGCACTGGGCGCATACGAGAATCCGAACGAGGCGGCCAGATAATCAGTTCCGTCGAACAGCGCATGAAACGGAAGGTAGTGAAGGACGCCGTGCGGAACTATTACGAGATGCTTCGCGCTTCCGATGTGTTCAAGCAAGGGAACGAAAAGTTCATCGTACAGCTCCCGAAGATGCGATTGAGTTGCTTCGAGTAGATTCTTTTCGAATGTTCGGACATAGTCGGCGCCCAGGCGAAACTTCGCAACTTGAAACCGCAGCATTCGAACCAGGTTCACGGCGCGCGAAACTGGCGTAACAGGTACGATTTCGAGCGTCTCGCGAGTGACCACCGCGGCGACGAACTGTTCGCCTAAGCTGAAATATTCGACCAACGCCGTATGGGGCGGCAGGCTCTCGCGAACGGTCTCGAGAGCGATTGGAGCTGACAAACCGCCCGCTTCGCGCAAGTTCTCCGGCGGAATTTCACGCAACGCCCGCAGGAGTTCGTTCTCATGGGCCAGCGCCTGCTCCTGCAGTTTCCCGATGCGCTCTGCCGACGGCTCTTCGGCGCCCAATTGCTCGATCTCAATCCTGCGGTAATACCAGTTCAATTCTTCGCGCATCTCTCGAATGCGGCGCACCAGGTCGCTCTGTCCCTCGCTGGTCACGGGGATGGCAGGGCCGTGCTGCGTCAGCAGTTCCGCCAGGCTGCGCGATTTGGCCAGCTCGACGTATCCGAACGATTCTTCGGCGGAGTCCTTGCGCGAGGGATCGCTCAAACAAATCTCGACGAGGCTTTCATACACTTCGAGCCGGTTCTTCATGAACGCGATCTTCAGCTCGTCACCGCGCAGACTGCTGCGCAGTGCCTCGAGGGCCGCCCGGGCTTTCTGATAGGAATCGTACGCGGCCGGCAAATTCCCCATGGCCTTTTCAACTTCGCCCATCATGAAGTGCGCCTGGTAGTGAAGTACGGGCGCTTCAAGCTGGCCCAGCCGTTCGAGTGCCCGCGCGGACGAAGCTCGTGCGCCTGCGGCGTCTCCAGTCCGCAAGGAAAGACGCGCGAGGAGGAGATGCGAAACAACGGCCTTGCCCTTCACAAACGAGCCGTCGAAGAACTCGGCGGCGCTCTCACCGAGACGCCGCGACTCAAAAAGACGCCCCTCGTTGAACAAAACGATCGCTTGGTAGAGTTCGATTAGGCTGGGCCAGATGAGATTCTTCTCGCGAACAAATTTCGCGCGCGATTCGCCGAAAATCTCCAGCGAGCTCACACCTTTGCCGAGTTGGCTGTGAGCCAGCGCCTCGTAACATTGGCATTTGGCTTCTTCGTAGCCCATCCCGAGCTGTTGAAACCTCAGATATCCCTCGTGGGCCATGTCCCGCGCCTCGGCGCTCAAATTCAGCTCCAAGTAGACTTCCGCGAGATCCAGGTGACATAGCGCGACGTGATATGCGTCGCCGCTTGCTTCGCAGCGCCGCCTGGCAGCGTGCAGCATTGCGATGCCGCGGCTGTATTCGCCACGCAGGTAATAGAGATAGGCGATGTTGTAGTCGGCCTGGCCACGGAGCAGCGGCATCTTGCCGCTGCCGCAGAGCGCGAGTGCGCGTTCGTGGGTTGCGAGGGCGCGCGGAAAATCGTTCAGGCTGATCAGGCACATCGACATATTCGAGAGCGCCGCAACCAGCTCCTCCGAGTCTCCGTAGGGAAGAAACTGCTCGTACGCGCGTTCGTAGCAGGCGAGCGCTTCCTCGAAGCGATCCTGACGGTGGTAAATGTTGCCGACGTTGTTTTCGAGCCGCGCAAGGCGGTGCTTTTCGTCCAGCCGGGTAAAGATGGCGCGAGCGCGGTCTGCTGCGGCGATCGCTGGTTCATACTCGCCCACTAGAATGCGGGGTTGGAGTGAAGCGGTGAGAGTGCGGCCGATTTCCTGTTCGCTCTCGAGAGCCTCAAAGATTTCCAGAGCCTTCGCGTGAAATTCGAGCGATTCGCGATTCTTCCCCGCAAAGTACAGGGCGTTTGCTTTGCACCGAAGGCTGATGCCCAGAACGCTTTTCTGCCCCAGCTTGCCTGAAATTCCCACGGCAGTCTCTGCCAGGGCTAATGCCCTTTGCGTGTCGACTCTTCCCGCCGCCAGGGCTGCGGCGATTAGCCGCTCGACGGTCTCGGCACGATTCAAGCGCGCGTGACGTGCGAGGAATTTCTTGCGAGCGGGCTCGGTGGGGATGTCCAAGAGTCGCGCGATCAGACGATCGTCCGAACGTGTGCTCTTTTTGCCGGGGCTCACTGGAAGCCGATCTCCCCCAGGCGTCGCCGTAGCTTTTCAAGGCAGCGCTGGCGAATGAATCCGATTGAGCCGGTGGCGATTCCAAGACTTTCTGCGATCGCCTGATAAGGCCGCGTGGGTTCTTCAAAAAACAGCATACGTACCAACTCGCGGCATCGCGGAGGCAGCTCCGCGATAGCCTGCCGGAGGCTCTGTTCTTCCTCCGCTTCACGCAGGATCGCTTCGGCAATGGGAGGACTGATTTGTTCGGGCGGATCCTCGTCGGAATGGGAAGGTTCCGTGCGCAACATCTGCCGCTTGCGATGAAAACACTTGTGCGCCGTCACCTGCATGATCCACTTTGGCAGGGCCTCGGCTTTGCGAAGCTTGGGCAGTTCCGAAAGCATCTCGAGACACACGCTCTGAAAGATATCGGTCGCCTCGTCGGCCGAAAAACCATACTTGACTGGGATTGAGAAGATGAGCCTCTTGTACTTGTCGATCAAGGCCGACCAGGCTTCTTCGCTCCCCCGAAGACACTCGCGAACAAGAACCGAGTTGGTCCGGGTGGCTTGCCCTTCGTCGAGGAGCATGCTTTTCGAGGGAGGCATCGATTTCATAGCGAGTCAGCGGACATAGAGCTGCTCGATGTTCCACAGCGCGTACGGATCGAGAGGGGCGGGCTGGAAGTTGCCCACGCGTTCCTTCGCACCCACCAGGATGTTAGGACTCGCGAGGCAGATCACTGGAAGTTCCTCGGCCACAATCTCTTGAACGCGGCTGTAGAGCTTCTTGCGAGCGGAGTAGTCCAGGGTGATAAGTTGCGTTTCCATGAGCTGGTCGATTTCCGCTTCCCACGAAGTAGCCGGATGGCTCTCGTTCAAGTGCCAGAGATGCGTGCTTCCGCTCGACAGCCAGACGTTCATCTCGGGAGTGGGATCGGCGTCTCCGCTTGCGAGACCCATGATGGCGGCTTCATAGTCATACGTTTTCATGAAACGGTCGACGACGGCGCCGAAATCGAGCGAAACGACGTGAACGTTCATTCCCAGATGGCTCAAGTCGTCCTGAATGATCGTTGCCATCTTCACGCGCTGCGCGTTGGAAGCGCTCGCCAGGATCGAGAACTCGACGGCATTACCACGGGAGTCGATGAGGGCGCCGTCGTCCTTCCACGAGAAACCCGCGGATTGCAAAAGTTGTCGCGCCCGCTCGAGAGATCGCGGGGGATGCGGGACATTCGCATCGAGCCAAAGCTTGTTGCCCGGCGTCACGTGGCCCCACAGCGGCGTGGCGCGCCCGTTGTAAACCAAACGGATGATGCCGTCGCGGTCGATGGCCGCCGAAACGGTCTGGCGGAACTTCAGATCCTGGAACCATGCTTGTTTCTTTGCGATTTCAGGAAGGTTTTTCGAACCGAGATCATTCAAGTTGAAAAAGAGAAAGTTGTATTCGAGGCCCGGACCCAAATCGAACAAATGATAGTTTTTCGCTTGCTGCTGCTTCTCGAGGACCGCGAAATTCTGCGCGCTGAAGCGGCTGAGAACGTCCGTATCGCCGGACTGAAATCGAATCACCTGGGAATCCTCGCTGGGGACGAACAGAAAGACGACTTCGTCGAGATAGGGAAGCCGGTTTCCGCGGTGATCCTCTTTCCAATAGTAAGGGTTGCGCTCGAGGACGATTCGCTCGCCCGGAACGTAGTCCTTCAGCCGAAAGGGGCCCAGGCCGGCGAACTGAGCCGGCGGAGTGCTCATGCCCCACGCTTGCGCGAAATTCCCGGCCTGATAGGCAGTTTCCAGCAGGTGTCGAGGAAGCATCGCAAGGCTGTCGAAGATTCTCTCGGCGGCCGCATACGGCTGAGCGAGATCGAACTGGACCGTCGCGGCGTCGACCTTCCGTACCGAGATCGGTTTGCCGCCAACGACGAGCAGGTCGCGCTGCGGAGAGTGAATCTTCTCGTCAAGGTAGGCCTGAAAACTGAAAACGACGTCGTCCGCCGTCAAAGGCTGGCCATCGGAAAATTGCAGCCCGCGGCGGAGGTGCAACGTGTACTGCTTTCCGTCGCGCGAAACGGTCCAGGACTTTGCCAGCGCCGGTTCAGTTCTTTCGGACTCGCGGTTGATGTGGATGAGGTCCGCGGTCAGGCAGCGAATGATGTCGCGGGACGGAGCATCGACGGCGAGAACGGGATTCAACGTCTTGGGCTCGGAGCGGAGAGCCACCACGAGGCGGCCGCCGGAATGGCCGATGGGATTGTCTGTAACCATCCAGTCGGGCGCCGGAGGTGTGGCGGAGCCCAGCGAAATCGCGCTTGCGCCCAGGCACGCTACCACGAACACCGCGGCCAGACGTCGCCTTAAGCGGACTTTCCCCATAAAGGATTCTTAGCAAAGATTCAGGAGCTTTTACAGCGAGACGGATTCGTAGCGTTCCTGTAGAGCATCGGCAGCTGCGTGGTACGCAAAGAACAAAGGCACAAGCAAAACGGCTGGGAGAAACATCCACCAATAGGACGAGAGAACGTCATAGTGCTGCAATGTCGCCAGCAAGCTGCCCCAACTCGGTATCGGCTCGCCGATTCCCAGGCCGAGGAAACTCAGTGTGACTTCCGCCAGGATGTACTGTGGGATCAAAAGCGCCACTTGCGTGAAAGCGACTCCATATGTCTGGGGCAATATGTGACGCCGAAGCAGGTATGCGTCCGACGCTCCGAAGCCGCGCGCCGCGCGAACAAAATTGCGCTCGCGCGCACTGAGTACAATCCCGCGAATCAGCCGCGCCGGGCGCGACCAGCCAATCAGGCCGATCACACTGACAAGCAATAGAAACACCTGCCATTCCGGCACGTGCAAGGGAAGCGCCGAGCGCACCGCGAACAGGAGATAAAGCCAAGGCAGGGCGAAAAAGAGATCGCTGCCGCGCATCAACGCGTTGTCGATCCAGCCGCCGTAGAATCCCGCCAGCGAACCGACAATCCCTCCAATCCCGACTGACAGTACGGCAGCGATCATCCCGGCGAGCAGCGACAGCTGTCCCCCGTAAAGGAAACGCGAGAACTGATCGCGCCCGTACCCGTCTGTGCCGAGTAGAAAGAGCTGCCCGGGCGCGCTCACACCAACCAGATGGAGGCGCGCGGAAAACAGGCCGGCAATCCTGTACGGCGCGCCGGATACGAAGAGCCGCAGCGCGTAAGCGCTCGATGGGTCTTCCTCATAACTCGAGTCGGAAACGTTGTTCTTGACGCCATACACGAACGGTCGCGCGTGAAAGCTGCCGTGCGCGTCCACGAAATGAACGCGCGTAGGCGGAGCGAATGCCATATCGCGATCTTGGGTGGCGTAGCCATAAGGCGCGAGGAACCCTGCCAGGAGGATGAAGACGTGAAACGCGCCAAGCAGGACGACAGCCGCGCGAAGTTTGTAATTGCGGTTCATTCCGCTTGCTCCACTCGAATCCGCGGATCGCTCGCGAAGAGAAGCAAGTCCGCCACCAAATTGCCCGTCAGCAGGAACACCGATGAAAGCATGACCGCGCCCACCACCACGTAAACGTCGCGCGAAAGAATCGCTTCCACCAGCAAGGGACCCAGTCCCGGCCAGCTCAAAACCACTTCCACCAGCAACGACGCGCTGAGCATCGTGCCGATCGAAAAGCCAAGCAACGAAATCAGCGGATTCGATGCGGCTCGGAGCGCATACCGAGAGAACAATCGCGTGCCCGAAATACCGTGGCCGCGCGCCGCGCGGAAGAAAGGCGACTCGAAGGCCTGAATCATGGCGGAGCGAACGTGCCGAACGAGCACGGGGAGCGTGACGATCGCCAGTCCAAACGCGGGCAAGATGAGATGGCGCACGACGTCTCCGGACATCTTCCAGAATCCGGCGTTGTCGGCTCCCGGCGAAACCATCCCGCCCGACGGAAACCACCCAGTACGCACTGCGAACAGAAGCAATGCGAGAAACAACAACAGATCGGGAATCGTCAGCAGAGCGGACGTAGCGACGCCTACGGCACGATCGATGGTCCTTCCCCGTCGAGTGGCGCTGAAAACGCCGATCGGAATCGCAAGGAGCCACGCGAACAAAGTCGAAACACTGGTGAGCAGAAGCGTGTTGCGGGCGCGTACGCGCAGGAGCGGAGCCACCGCGCTGTTGTAAGCGAGCGAAACGCCCAACTGGCCCCTGGCTACCGAAACCAGCCATCGAGCGTACCGAAGCGGAAACGGCTGACCGATCCCGTGGGCCGCGCGCAGCCCGTCGATCGTCTGCTGCGAAACTCGTGGGTTGACGCGCATCGAGTCGAAGAAATCGCCCGGCGCCAGTTGCAGGAGAGCGAACGAGAGCAGCGAAATCGCGAGCAGCAGCAGGATCGCGTGAAGGAGTCTGCCGGCGAAATATTTCATCGCGACGCTCCGACCAGCCGCCCCGCGCAAATCGATTCCATCGACGGCATCGCCGCCAGGAGCTCCCGCGTATAGGGGTCCTGGGGATCTTCGAATAACTCCGCCGACGCCCGGTGCTCGACGATTCTCCCCTGGTACATCACCGCGACCTCGTCCGCGAAATCGGAAACCGCCCGGAGATCGTGCGACACGTAAATGAACGACATCTGCAGAGCTGCCTGCAAGCCCGCGAGGAGATCCAGAATCAATTCCTGGGTTTGAAGGTCGAGTCCCGAGCACGCCTCATCGAGAATCAGGATGCTCGGCTCGAGAGCCAGGGCGCGAGCGATCGCGAGTCGCTGGCGTTGGCCTCCGCTGAATTCCAGCGGACGCTTGCCGGCCGAATTCGCGGAAAGCCCAACCTGCCGCATGAGTTCAATGGCGCGTGCTCGCTGCTCGTCCTTTGTGCCCAGACGCTGGATCACGAGGGGCTCCGCGACAATGTCCGCGGCCGTCATGCCCGGGTTCAACGCCGAGGCAGGATCTTGGTGAATCAGCTGAATTTTGCGGCAAACCGGAACGTGTTCTTGCTCGCTGAGCGCGAGAAGGTTTACGCCTTCAAACCATATCTCGCCTCGCGTCGGTTTTTCAAGGAAGGCCACGCACCGCGCGAGCGTTGATTTGCCTGCGCCTGATTCGCCCACAAGGGCAAGCGTTGTTCCTCGGCGAATACTGAAATTCACTTCATTAAACGCTACGACGATGCGCCGCGGGCGCGCAAAAGGCCGACGTTCGGCGTATTCCTTCGCGAGCCCGCGGACCTTCAGCAGCGGCTCTGAATGGTCGAGCTTGTGAGATTCTCTCGCTCCGGCGCTCATCGAAGGAGTTCCTGGGCCTCGACTTCGGATTCGGTCGGTCTTGATAACGTCGCCGGTCTGCGATTCTTCGGTCGAAGCATCGCGTTAGTGATTGGATGGGAAGCGTTCCAATACAAGCGATCGAAGCTGCCTTCTTCGACGACGCGGCCCTGCGACATCACGACCAGCCGATCGGCGAGGCTCGCTTGAATTTCCGGTGTGTGACTGATCAGCAGCACCGAAACCTGCTTCTGCTCCCTGATAACGCGGAGCAGTCCGATCATTTCCGCCTGGCTTCGCGCATCAAGCGACGCCGTGGGCTCATCCGCAATGATCAGCGCCGGCTCGCAAATCAGCGCTTGCGCGAAGACGATTCGCTGGCGCTGGCCGCCGCTCAGCTGATGAGGATAGGATTGGTAAATGTGGCCCGGTTCATCGAACCCCATCCGCTCGAGCGCGGCAAAAGCAGCCTCGCGGCAACGATTCCATTTCCAGTCGCTGTGCGCCCGCACGACTTCCGCAATTTGATCTCCCGCACGCAGGAACGGGCTCAGCGCGATTTCGGGCTCCTGGTAGATCATCGAAATCCCAGCGCCGCGAATCCTTTGCAGAGACCGTTCACCCATGGAGAGCGTATCGCCCCCCTGAAACAGAACCGAACCCGAGATGTCCACGCCGTCTGCCGGCAGCAGACCAAGCAGCGCCAGGGCCAGCGTCGTCTTCCCGGATCCGGACTCGCCCATCAACCCGACGATTTCGCCCGGCTCGATGTCGAGCGTCACCTTGTCCAGGGCCTGATGCGGCTTCGAGCGCGCAGAACGGTATCGGACGCTGAGTTCCCGGACCTGTAGCAGCGGATTGGTTTCGCGCGAGCCCATGCACACGAACTCCCAACGTAAGGGATAAGGTTATGATCTGGCGCAAGCGCGGTCGATAGAACCAGAGTTCCATCGCCGGTAGCGCAGCCGTTCTCGCGCATTTCCAACTCCCGTACGCGCAGCTTAGGGCCTCCGAGGGAGCGGAGGGTCGCTCAGAGAGTAAGTGTTGTAGAATCAGTCGCTTGACTGCGAGTCAGTAGGGAATCTGATTTCTGCCAAATACTTGCGTCGAAATAGCCTGTGTCGTACGCGACGGCCTACTTCAGAGTTGAGACGTGGATGTAGTCGAAGCTGGCTGTGAAGCCCGAGCGATTGCCGCCGTACAGGCAGATTTTCGCCTGAGCGCCGAGACTGTGGGTCCACGTGCCGCCGCGAACCCAATTCGTGCCGTCTGGGCTGCTGTATGCGGTATAGGTTTCCACACCGTTCACCGTGCGCTTGACGATTCTCATCCACGCGGCGACGCCGCCGGAAACGATGGCGGGCGGCCCGAGGTCGGTTGATCCCCAAGTGGGATACCCGCTTGCAGGTGGAGATTCCGCCTTGATGAATTCGATCTGCCGAGTGTCGGAATCCGAGAACAGATCCATGCGAATGTAATCAGCGTCGTCGGCATACAACAAGAGACCCGCTTGCGCGAAGTCATTACCCGCCCCAGTGGCTGGCAGGCTAATCGTCAGCTTCGTTTCCACGACGTAATCAGTGGCAGGAGCAGACTCAGCCAGAAGCGGGACCTGCGCCATGGCATTGGTTGTGTCGAATCCGACGGTGGGAACTTGATAGGCTGTGCCGGTCAGCTGATACGCCGGAGTGGCATGGATGAAAGACCACTGCGCGCTGAGCGTGGCGGCGTTGAATTCGTCGGACAGGGCCGCGATCGACACGAGCGGTTCATCATTGCTATTGAACGCTGCAATGTAACCTGATGCAGCACCCGGCTGGGACGCGGGAGTCGGCTGCGGAGCCGTGGAATCCGAGGGACCAAAGCCGCCGCGAGCGACGGGCCAACCGTTCGAGTCCCAGTCAAGCGCGTCGAGCAAAACGGGTCTGGCGGTGGAACCAACAAAGCCCGGAAAATACGGAGAGGCCAGACTGACGGCGTGATAGAGGATGTAGGATTGGCCGGCTTCGTCGGTGAACACAACGTTGCCTCCGGGTCCGACGAAATTATTCCCATTCATCGCAAGGACGGGAGTTCCGCCCGTAGCAACTGCTGTTAGCGCGTTTCCCTGCTGATCCACGTATGGCCCCAGCGGCGTGGTCGCGCGCGCGGCAAAGACTCCGTATCCAGTCAGTGGACCGGCGCAACAGTTGGTCGACGATGCAAGCAGGTAGTAATAGCCGCCGTGCTGAAACCAATTTCCTCCCTCGTAGCGATTGTCGGCTGCGATGAGTACCTCGCTCGTGGGATCGGATGTGAGTCCATCGGCCGAGAGTTTTCGCACAGAAATCCCGCCGACGTAGCTGCCAAAGAGAATGTAATTCTGCCCGGCGGAATCCTGAACGACATCCGGATCGTAGAGCCAACGATAGGCGTTGCCGCAACAGTTTGTGGCGGTCTCCGGGCTGACGACGGGAGTGCCGCTGTCGGTAAAGGGTCCCTTGGGGCTCTGGCTGGTACCGACGCCGATGGCCGCGCCACTGCCGGCGAGATTAGTGACATTGGTCGTGAAGTAGAGATAGTACTGGTTGTTGAAATACTTGATCGCGGGCGCCCACAAGTATGGAGTTGCGACCCAGGTGGGTGGCGAAGTGAACGCGTCATTGTCGTAGGTCCAGTTCACCAGATCAGTCGATTCGTAAATGCTGATCAAATGGGCGTTCAGCTGACCCTGCGCGTTCAGATCCTTACTGTTGTGCGCGTCGCCGGTGCAATAGAGATACCAGGTGTCCTTGCCGCTGATTTGCACCTTGAGAATGGCCGGGTCTGGGCAACTGATGACCGGACCAGTGGCCGCATCAGTGAGCGACAGCGGGTTGCTGTATGTCGCTGATGCCGGTTTTTGAATGGTTACGGCGACGGGAGCAGAAACCGAGGACGCGTCCGCTGAATCTCCTGAATACGAAGCGGTCAGATCGTGAGGCGCGGGAGCAAGATTGGTGTCGCTGAAGATCGCGCGGCCACTCGCATCGAGCTGCGCGGTACCGATGGAAGTGGCGCCGTCGAAAAAGGTGGCCGTCCCGGTGGGGATTCCGGCGCCGGAGATGCGAGAGGTGACCGCGACTAGTTCCAGAGGCAGACCCTGCAGCAGAGTGTTGGCGGACGGCGTGAGGACTACCGAGGTGGCGCCGGGCGGTTGCTGCTGCACCGTGACGATAACGGCCGAGGAACTGGATGGCGCATTCGCGGCGTCTCCGCTGTACGCTGCGGTGATCGCATGCATTCCCACAGCAAGCGAACCGGCGACGAATGCGGCTGAGCCCGCGCTGTTCAGGCTCGCGTTGCCAAGGACGGCGGCGCCATCGGAAAAACTCACGGAGCCGGTGGGGATGCTGGTCGAACCCTTGACCATGGCAGTGAGCGTGACCGAGGCGCCTACGCCGATCGCGGCAGCGGAACTAGAAAGCGTGACTGTGGTAGCAACGAACGTGGCTGCAGGAAAGCTCGAGGACGGCTGGATGACCGGCCAGTTGTTGCTCCACGTCACAGGAGCGGCCCAGAGGTAGTCGAGGCCGTTCTGCTGCAAGTTCAGCGCATGGAAGACGATGATGTCGCTCCCGCTGGCCGGATCGAAATAGGCCGTCTGTCCGCCGGGCGCGTTCCACGTTGTGCCATTGCCCGTCATCAATATTGTGCCGCCGCCTTGCAGCATGGCCGTACCACTCATATCGGTGAACGGGCCGTTGGGACTCGACGAGCGACCTACCGCAATTTTGTAGTTGCTGTCCGCGGGATTCGACTGGCAGCAAAAATCGAAGGAGACGAAGAGATAGTAATAACCACCCTGTTCGAGAAGAGAAGCGCCCTCAATTGGATCGTATTGAACCGCGGGGCGGCTGGCGAGATTGGTCGCCGTCTGGCCCGCGATGAGTTTGCCGGTGGTGGGATCGATCTGCTGCTGGAAAATGCCGTTCCAGAAACTCCCGTAAGTGAGCCAGACATTGCCGCTCGTGTCGACGAGAATATTGGGATCGATCGCGTTGAAATTGTCGGTGGAAATCGAACCGAGAACCTGTCCCTGATCCACCCACTGATAGCTTGGATCGGTGGGATCCAGCGTGGTGTTTGTTGCGAGGCCGATAACGGATACGTTGGAACCGAATGTGGAGCCGGCATAGTAAACGTGATACAGGCCGTTAAAGAACGAGATGTCGGGCGCCCAAAGGCCGGAGACTCCGGGGACGGCCGCTTGCACCCAGGAAGGAATCTGGTCGAACACATGGTCACCGTGACCCGGTGTGCCGCACATCATCCACGCAAGCTTGTCTTGCGAGCAGCGAATGGCAAGATTGCCGGAGGCAAGGCCGCCGGGATCGGTGGTGAAGGAATAATAGGTGGCACCCTGCATGATGATGCTCGGATCGTGGACCGGCTCAGTGTTACCGGTAAGGCTGTTTGAGGATGGCAACTCGGGATAGGTTACTGGCGGCGGTGGAGGAGGCGTGGTGCCGCTTCCGCCACTTCCGCCGCAACAAATTAGAAGAAGCAGGCACAAGGCCAGAGGCGCCAGCAGGGTGTAGCGTTTGGCGATCATGAATTGATGTTCCATGCCTGGAAGCGCGGCGGCATCTGACCAAGAATGACGATCAAACGGTTATCGGCGGCGCGGATCAGAACACAGTGTTGTGAGTAAACGTTTACCGCAGTGGTCATATAGAACATTTGGCGAACCGAAGGTCGCGATCGAACTTGAGCTTTGCGAATCCCCTGAAGGCATATGAAATATAGGCCTTGGTGATTCCCCGTGTCAACCCAGCCTCTCGGAGCGTTGGCAGGAAAACGTTTGCTGTGCAGGCCTCCCCGCTAGAGCCGGCTTCAGGGATGTTTGGCCGGTGCTTCCGCGCCTCCCGTAGGATCGAGCAGCTTCATGACTACGCGATGCCGTTCGACGTCCTCTCGCTCGCGGTCACCAGCGATCTGCAACTCCTTTTCGGAGTCTTCCTTCCGCCCGAGGCGCGCATAACTCAATCCCAGGTAGTAGTGCGGCTCGCGCTGAGATGAGTCGATGGCGATCGAACTTTGGAAATCACTGGCTGCCTTGTCATAGTTCTTTTCTCCGAATTCGACGCGGCCCATTCCAGCCAGTGCTTCGGCGTGGCGGGGATCAATCTCAAGGACCCGATCGAAATCCTTGCGCGCGGCTTCGAAGTTCTCTTGCACCAACTCGATGCGGCCAATCTCGAGATAGGATTCTGTCTGGGCCGGCTGGATTTCGACGGAGCGTTCGAACTCCGTGCGCGCTTGCGGAAATTTCTCAAGCGAGGCCAGCGTCAATCCCAGTGCATAATGTCCCGAAGCGTCTTCCGGGTTCAATTTCGCATACCGTGAGAAGGTATCCGAGGCATCTTGGTATCGTCCTAAGCCAATTTGGGCGCGGCCCAGACCGTACAATGCGCGCGCATCATCGGCCTGGACCGCAAGCACCTGCCGAAAGGCGGTTTCGGCATCTGAATAGAGAGACATTCTCAACGCCACGTAGCCAAAGTCGTAGAGCACGTCGGGATTTTTCGGACTGGCCTTGCGCGCCGTGAGCAAAAGCGAAAGCGCCTTCTCCAGCTTTCCTTCGCGAACCGATTCGTGCGCTTGGGCGCGTAGTGCGTTCAGCAGTGCGCCTCGTGCGTCGGTTCGGCTCGGGTCTATACGGAGCGCTTCCTGGAGTTGCGGAACGGCTTCATCCGATTTCGACATTTGGAGATAAAGCAGGCCCAGATTCACGTATCCATTCGCGGAGTTCGGCCGCAAAAGGATCACTCGCTTGAAGAGCTGTTCCGCCTCCACGTTCCGCTGCTGCGCAGCCCGCACCATGCCTAATAAATTCAGCGCGCGAAAATCGTTGGGACTCTGCCCGAGCGCCGAAGTCAGGTCGGAGTCGGCTCGATCAAGATTCCCGGCCGCGAGAGAAGCCGCCGCGTCCTTCATGAGCGCAACCGGGTCCGCCGGAGATGCCGTCGGATGCGTTATCTGCCCGACCGGCGCCGCTGCCGCCGCGTGACCGAATACGGTGAAAAGCATCATGGCGGCCCAAATTCTTGGCGAAACGGTTGCCACGTCAAAGCTCCATTAGTTCGGGAAAGAACTCGCCTCGGTCACAGACAGGATCTGGTCGGCACGCACGTCGCGCAAGATCTGATGAACGCCGCCCGGCCAAGAGATTTCGATTTGTTTCACGTTGGTCTCAGATCCGAGTCCGAAATGAACGCGCTCATCGCTCGAAGACTGGTAGCTGCTGCTCGTCGTGACTGTCGCATATTGCTCCCCGCTGTTCGTGGTGATATGGACCACAGCGCCAATCGCGTCACGGTTGCTCTTCACGCCGATCAACTTGAGGGTCAGCCAGTGGTTTCGCGTGTCAGTTTCGTTCAGCAGCACCCACGCGGGGCCGTTGTTAGAGGTTACGACGACGTCCTCTCTGCCATCGTTGTTGATGTCGCCGGTTGCCAGGCCGCGAGCCACCCATTTCTGCGCGAACACTTCACCCGATCTGGACGAAACGTCGATAAACCGCTGGCCCCTTGAGTTCCAGAGAAGGAGGGGCGACTCACGATAATGGAGGTGCGGCTCGTTGATCTCGATGGTATCCATTACGTGGGATTGAACGATGAAGAGATCCTTCCAACCGTCGTTGTCGTAGTCAAGAAACCTGGCGCCCCATCCGGAGTGAAGCAGCGTGATAGCACCAAGGCCGCTCGAGTTCGTAGCGTAGTCGAACGTGCCGTCGCGCGCATTTCGATACAGTGCGTATCGCTGGTTTGCCAGATCGGTGACCACAATGTCGGGCCAACCATCATTATTGTAATCCGCGAAGTCGACTCCCATACCCGCGAATGTGGCGCCACTGCTGTCCAGAGCGGCTCCGGAGACTAATCCCACTTCTTCAAAGGTTCCATCTCCTTTGTTGTGGAAAAGGTATTCTGGAATCGAATCGTTCGCGACGAAGATGTCGATCCAGCCATCGCGATCGTAGTCGGCAATTGCCACGCCGAGACCCTTGCCCGGCTTGTCGAGGCCAGCTTTGTGTGAGACTTCGGTGAACTTGCCGCCGCCGTCGTTGTGGTAGAGAAGCGTCGTCACAGGCTTAAACAAATTGGGGTGGCAGTAGGAGCGATAACCCGCCTGGCGCTCGCCGCAATAAATGTCATCAAACGTCCAGTCCATATAACGCGTGACGACAAGATCGAGACGGCCGTCGTTGTCGTAATCCACCCAGGCGGCACTGGTAGCCCAACCGGAACCGCCGACGCCCGCACTGGCCGTCACGTCGGTAAACGTGCCGTCGCCGTTATTGTGGTAGAGAGTGCTGTGGCCGTACCCCGCCACAAAAAGATCCTCATAGCCGTCATTGTCGTAGTCACCCACGGCAACGCCCGTAGAATAGCCATTTCCAGCAAGACCTGCTTTTTCCGTAACGTCTTCGAAAGTGCCATCGGGCTTTTGATGAAAGAGGCGGTTTGAAAACTCAGGCCCTGTTTTCTGAGGAATCGTTCCCGGCGCGGTGGGATCGGCGATGCGCGCTCCGTTGGCAAAGAATATATCGAGCCGGCCGTCGTTATCGTAATCAAAGAGCGCAACGCCCGAACCCATTGTCTCGAGGAGGTACTTCTTGGTGGTCGGTGAAGCGTGATCCTGAAAGTGAATCCCGACTTTGTCGGTGACGTCGACGAAATTGCCCGGAACACCCTCGAGGGCGGGCGATTGTGAGGAAATCGAATACGGCAGGCTAAGAAGGAACGCGATCAGAAGAAATACGACCGGTCCGCGAACAGAGCGGCCCGACGCCGAGGGGGAAGATTCTTGGGTCATTAACCTGGAAAAACGCCGCGGCGCGCTGGAGCCGCGACAGAATCAACATATCATCATAGCAATATTCCGGCGCCACAAAACACAAGGGCCGCTGCGCGTGCAGCGGCCCTTCGTGTCACGTAGTACTGGCTGTCTCCCTCAGAATTCAAACTTCAACTGCATCTGCAGCACCCTTGGACCTAAGGCCAAACTACTCGGATTCAATCTGCCGAAGCCTACTGTGTCGTATATGTTGAAGTCCGTCGGGCGGTTGAAAATGTGCCGATTGAAAGCATCCAGGGCAGATGCTTCCAAGAGGATGTCGGTGCCCTCGGTGAGGCGCGTCCTCTTGAGAACGTTGAAATCCTCGTCATGGTAAAAAGGCATTCGAATGGCGCCCGTGACGCGCGGCATGGTTCCCAGGGAGTACGGGGCTCCGGTGGGAACGCCTCCTGGCCCGAAGATAACCGATCCAGCGTTCGGATCTACGAGCGCATTGACGTTCAAAACCGGATCCGTAGCGGGGTTGAAGTTTCCGCTCATATATTGGGAACTGAAGAGCGATGTTCCAGGCACCTGGTCGTAGCGAATGGAACCAGCGAAGCCCGGGATTCCGGTAGCGCAGCAGATGGCAAAGGGCTGGCCACTCTCATAGCGCTGGATTCCGCTGATCGACCAGCCACTCACGAGTCTACTGGCGGGACCGGTATTCGCGAGAAACCGCTTTCCCTTGCCCATCGGCAGCTCGTAAACATAGCTGAGGACGAAGTTCTGTGGGAGATCCTGATTGCTTATCGCCTTGTCGCCCTTCTTGTTGAAAGCGTCTTGCGGACCAGCACTCCCTGCCAGAGTTGCAAAATAGGGCAGGGCGCTATCGGCGTCAGTGAGAGTTTTTGACCACGTATAAGACGCCATCAAGTTCAGCCCGTACTTGAATTTGTGCTGAAGCTGAGCCTGGAGAGCGTTGTAGGTTGCTTGCCCGAGGTCTTCCAGGCAGCAGTCCGTGTTGAAGCCGAAGTACTGTGGATAAGGAACCAGAGTCTGCGCCACAGTCAAACTGGTTGGGAAGCCGGCATACGGTGTAGTAATTCCAGTTTGGGCCACCGTCTGGCTCAACTCACCCCCCTTTACGAAGTATTCGGGATTCAGCGAGTTCACTGCGTCGAAGTTCGAACGCAAGCGCGTCGAGTGCTGGCCGACATAGGCTACGCTCAGGATCCAATCCGGCGCCAACTCGCGCTGCACTTCAAGGCTCCAGTTTTGTAGCATGCCTGGTTTGCCATAGGAGGGGTCAATATATGTCGGACCTTGGTAGTTCAACTGAGCGGGATCGAGGTTCGGTGGCGGGGTATAGGCCGGGAACCCGTTAGTCAAATTGAAGGCCGGGTCGAAGCCATCGAGGCTAGTGAACGCCGGGTTTGCTTGAAAACCTGTCAAATTGTCGCCGCCAAAATCGGCGTATTGAATCGGCGCGTAAATTATGCCGTAGCCGCCCCGGATGACGGTATTATGGCCGAGAATCTGGGGCGACCAGGCAAATCCAACGCGCGGACCGAAATCGTGGTAGTCCGTATCCGCCCATCGCTCATTGCTAACGCCGTTTCTTCCCGCGCCCTTCCCCGCAAAGACTAGCGCGCCAAATAGCCCTCCCGCGCCTGGATTCGGTGTAGTCAGGCTGATGTTGGAAGTGTTGTCATAAGCATTTTTATTCGGTTGGTCGATGTCCCAGCGCAAGCCGTAGTTGATGGTCAGCGTCGGACTCATCTTGAACGTATCCTGCGCAAAAAAGCCAAAGTAGCTGCGCAACCACCGGGGCTGGCTGGCGTAGGAAGCTAAGTTCGAATCGTGGACTTGAGCGAGAAGGGCGCTAGCAATAGGATCACCCGTCTGGCCAGTGTTGAATTCGGTGTCGACGCCCGTCTGAGCTGCCCAGAAATAGTAGCTGCCACTCGTGTTTTGGAAGTTCAGCGGACTGAACTGCTGAAAGCGCCAATCGGCGCCAAACTTCAGTTCGTGTTTGCCCCTCACCCAGCTGATGGTATCGCTGGTTCGCAGGCCGTTATCAATCGTGTCGCCGTCGACGTTATCGCCCAAGCCGACGTAGGGGGCGGTCTGGAAGAATCCAAACGCGGGGAACATCGGTCCACTGGCACCCGTGATCCCCAGCTTGGTATCCCAGTCTGAACCGCCTCCGTAGCGAACGCCGGCTCCGATATTGGCGCTGTTCGTTCGGTTCAACCCAATAGTGAAGTGATTCAGGATCGACGGCGAAATCACGAAATCATATCCAAAGCGAAGGTAGTGAGTGGTGAAAATTTGGTCTCTTCCATCCAGAGCGGCGTTGTCGAAGAATGCGGTGGTGGAAATCCGCGAGTTTTGACGCGAGGAATAGGTGAAATAGAACTTGGATTTATCCCCGACGTTTTCATCGATTCGAATTGTGGGAGTAGTCGCAAGCGTTGGGAAACTATACTGGTAGGTGAAGTTGTTCACCAAGGCGCTGGTCGTCGGAGTCGTCGGGTAGTAGGAAAGGATGTTCTTGCCCACCGTCGTGATGTCGGCGGCGGGGATCACGTTGCCGGTACTTCCCGCCTCATTCAGGAACGCCGTTCGGCACAGCACTCCGCCCGCTCCGGGCCGAGTGGTTGACGGGTCGAAAATTTCGCCTTGGTAAATTGGCGTACCATCGCAGGGGTTCGTCCCGAGAACGTTCGCCATATTCAGAGAGGCGGTGAAGTCTCCGCCGATTTCGGCTTGCGTCGGTATGGTGGAAGTGCTGCTGAGTCCCTGGGTTTGCCTGTACTGTTCCCAGGAGAAAAAGAAGAACGTCTTGTTCCTGCCGTTGTAAAGGCGGGGAATCCAGACCGGACCGCCGATCGTGAAGCCGTAGTCGTTCTGCCGGTCAAGGTTTCGAGGCAGACCCACGTCGTTGTTGCCCCAGGAGTTGGCGTCCATGTCTTCGTTGCGCAAGATCTCGTAAGCATCGCCGTGAAAAGAGTTGGTACCGCCTTTCGTGCTGAACGTCTCAATGCCGCCGGTTGTGCGTCCATATTCGGCGGGGATGGTGGAGACCAACACCTTGAACTCGCTGAGGGCTTCCACCGACGGCGCCGTTTCGTCGAAGGAGGAGCCGTTTTCAGAGCGGAACATGCTCGCTCCGTCCAGTAGCACTTCCGTGGCGTAGTTCTGTCCGCCGGCGATCTTCGATTCGAAGGTGCCGCCGCTGCCGTTACCGGTGCCGGGACCGACGGTGCCGGGAATCAGGAAGACAAACGCCTCCGGCGAGCGCATGTACTGAACCGAGCTGCCCAGGGCTAGAGGCAGATCGAGCACCTGCTGTTGCGTGACGACCGTGC
Organism: uncultured Acidobacteriota bacterium; assembly: GCA_963737205.1. Lineage (GTDB taxonomy): Bacteria > Acidobacteriota > Terriglobia > Acidiferrales > UBA7541 > Palsa-295. The sequence continues at coordinate 2,654,740 of CAVTRV010000002.1, forward strand.
CAATGTCCGAGCTCTCGGTCTGGATCGCGGCTGCTTCGGCATTAACGATTACCGTTTCGTTGACGGCGCCTGTGACCAGCGTCACGTCCAAAGCACGAACAGTGGCCACCTCAACCACAACACCCTTGAGCGTGGCGGTCTTGAAGCCCGTCGCCGTCACGGTCACGTCATAAGTTCCCACGGTGACGTTTGGAAACCGATAGGCGCCGGCCGAGCTCGACACGGTGTCGTAGGTTGCGCCAGTAGCCTTGTTGATCGCGACGATTTTCGCACCCGTCACGAGTGCACCCGAAGGATCGAGGATATTGCCAGCGATTGATCCCTGGTTCGTCTGGGCTTGAGTGGTGATCGCCAGGCCAAGCGCAAACACAAGAGCGAACAATACCAGTAAGACCTGAAAAGCAAGGCTGCCGCGACTGCTGGAACGATCGTTCATCCGAGCCTCCTCCGGTTCACCCGGAACTTCTTGAGTTGAAATGATCCTGGAATGGCCGCCGTTAAGCGAACCAGTCTTCCCCGGTCATTTCTATCTTTCGAAGTACCCACCCGATTCACCCAACCCAGAAAACGTTTACCCGCGTTTGCAAAAAAAACCGACGCTTGTCCGTTCAGCCCTAACGTTCTGTGCCACTCCACCTGGTGTGTTTCGTGTCATTGTCACTGTTGCTCTGCGCTATCCGCCGACGGCGTTCCGTTCAGCTTCTTCTCCAGCTTTGCTGCTTCGTCCGCGTCGGCCTGCTTCTTCAAACTTATAAAAGAATCCAGCGCCGCCCGTGACTCCTCCGGGCGCTGCGCCCTCCGGTAAGCCTGTGCCAACTGATAGTACGATTGCCGTAGCGTATCCCCGTCTCTTGGGCCGCAATCCGCGATCGCAGATTTGAAGCTCGTGATCGCCCCGTCAAACTGCCCGAGCTGCGCATCGGCCCGACCGAGCTGATATTCGCCATCCACAAAATGCGGCGTCGCCTGTACCACCTGCTCGAGCAGCTTCTGCGCCTTCTCGGGTTCCGAGCGTTCCAAGCTCACCACTGCGAGCTTAAACATGCCGGACCCGCTTTCCGGCTCAATCTCGAGTTCTTCCTGAAAGCTGGTTTCGGCCTTGTCGAGCTCGCCCTTTTTCCAATACGCATCGCCCAGTTCCTCATGGAGGCCGGGTTCTGCTGGCTTCGCAGCTACCGCGCGCTGGTATTCGCCGATGGCGTCCTCCAGACGGTCCGCCTCGAGATAGGATTGCCCGAGCACCTCATGGACGCGCCAGGAACTCGGATCCGCCCTCAACATTTGCTCGTAGCTGTCTTTCGATACCACCATATGAGCGCGGCCGCGATGGTAGAGAATGTCTACGTCGCCGGGCTTCAGCGCGGCAGCCTTATCCAGCGTGGTGCTTGCGGCGTCAGCATCGCCGTCCGCGAGTTGCGCCACACCCAGCCACATCAAGGCCTCGGCGTTCTTGGGGTCGAGCTGAGATTCCCGCTTCAGCGCGGCAATAGCTTTCGCGTATTGGTTCGTCCGGTAGTAGGCAACGCCGAGGAAAAGATGAGCGCCGCGGAGCGTCGGGCGCAACTTGACGCTGGTGTTGAGAGGTTCGATGGCGGTGGAAGGATGCTGCTGCATCAGGCGCACCAACCCGAGATTGAAATAGGCTTCGGCAAAGGAAGGATCGAGCCCTGTAACCTTCGAGAAATTGCTGGCGGCATCATCGAGGAGCCCAGCCCGCATCTCGTCCGTCCCCTGGTGAAACGTTTTCTCGACTTCCGGACTAGGGTGCGTCTGGGCCGTTGCCGCGGGAACCGAAAACCCCAAAAGCAAAGGCAAAACAACAGGCACCCACGCTCGAAAAGATCGCATGTTTTTTCGCTTCGAGCCCCGGAATCGCGCGACTCTAATGCAAATATACTAGGCCTGTCAACTACATTTTTGAGCCGCGTGCAAAGATCAGCAAACGTTTACTCGCGAACAGAAACCGGACTTGGACCTAGGGTCGGAAGCTGGGTGTCCGAGGGCTCGTGGCGCCCCTTTTCGGACTTGGCTGGATGCCTTTCCCTTCTTCTATCACGTAGTACTGATCGACTGCTGTAGGCGGTGCAATACGTTCAACCGCCCCGCTCGGCCAATGAACCTCGACCGCATCGATCTTTGCGGACTCACCGAGGCCAAAATGCACGCGCGGATCATTCGAGGATGCATAGCTGCCGCCGCTAACGACATCGCCGCGCTGCCGCATGCCCCCAGCGGTGAGATACACCGCCGCTCCGACTGCGTCGCGGGGGCTTCGGGGACCTCCGATCAGAGACAATCCGATCCAGTGATTGTTGTCCGGACTCACGTTGCGGAGCAGAACAGGGGTGTCGTCGAGCTGGTTGATAACCACGTCTATCTTGCCGTCATTGAAAAGGTCGCCGAATGCGGCGCCCCGTGCGGTCAAGACTTCGGCCAAGCCCGTGCCCTTGACCGGCGGTATCACCTCAAAGCGTTGTCCACGGATATTGCGGAACAGCAGGGGTCGCTGCTTGAATGTGGTTCCCCATCCGGCGGAATCCACTTGCGGATAGACATGGCCATTGGCAACGAAGAGGTCCTTCCAACCGTCGTTGTCGTAGTCGAGGAAGCCCGTGCCCCAGCCGAGAAACGGAATTGTGATCGTCGCGATGCCCATCTGGTGGCTCACATCCGTGAAATTTCCGCCTCCGTCGTTGTGGTAGAGAGGATTGTAGTCGTCGGAAAAAACCGTGTTGTAGAGATCGATGAGTCCATCGTTGCGGTAGTCGCCGATGGCGATACCCATCGAGGCGGTTTCATTCCCATTCTCGTCGAGCGCATAGCCCGAAGCATAGCTGGCGTCTTCGAACGTGCCGTCACCCTTGTTGATGTAGAGATAGTTGGGAGTTGAATCGTTGGCTACAATCAAGTCTACTTTGCCATCGTTGTTCACGTCGACGAACGCGGAAGCAAGGCCGTAGTACGCGTTCGGATCGCTCACGCCAGCCTTTTCGCTTACGTCGGTGAACGTGCCGTCACCATTGTTGTGAAACAGGTGATCGCGCTCGCCTTTCAGTCCGCGCGGACCGCACATAACCTTAACCGAGCGGAATTCACACGTGGAAAACGCGACAACGGAGGATCCCGGCACAGGCGGATGATTCAGATCGTAGTGGACGTAACCGGGAACAAAGAGGTCGAGGCGGCCGTCACCGTCGTAATCGCCGAAAGTCGCCCCCGTGGACCAATTGCCGAGCGTCACCCCCGCTTTCTCAGCAACGTCGGTGAACGTCCCATCATGATTGTTGCGGTACAGGCGATTCTTGCCGAAATTGGTGACGTAGATATCGGGCCAGCCGTCGTTGTCAAAATCGCCCACCACCGCGCCAAACCCCCAACGATCATTCGTGACGCCCGCCTTTTCGGCGACATTCGTGAAGGTTCCGTCGTGATTGTTGTGGAAGAGGGCGGCGTGCGGCGGAGTGGCCTTGCCGGACATCGCGTCATACGTCGACCCGTTGACCAGGTACATGTCGAGCCATCCATCGTGATCGTAGTCGAGCAGCGCGACGCCAGAACCTACTGTCTCGAGAATCAGTTTCTTGTCCGACGGCCCCATGACGTGCCGCCACGTCGCCAGGCCGGCTTTCTCGGCCACGTCCTGGAATATCACCGGGCCGACATCCACGAACCCTCCAGCGGTGATCGGGCGATTCTCAGAATCCAAGACGGCAGGGTGCGCACCGGAAGTTGCCATGCCACTCTGTTGCTGCTGTGCCGCGGACTGGCCCGCCTGGGAGGATTGCGCTTGTCTGCGCGGCAGCGGGGCGGCGACGAAGGCCAGGACAACAACGATGGGAGGCCAGATGGCGCGCGCGAGGCCGCGGTGAAAAACCAAATCCAGAATCTTCTTCACGCGGAACTCTCCCACCTTGCGCAGACAATCACGCCTGGATTCGCACGCCAATGGTTGAGCGGACTCGCAAAGCCCGGCTGCTAGGCCAGCTCAAGGTTCAGTTTGGTCACCGACGCAGCAGGAAATGAGAAAGTGAGCGTTCCGCCGCTTGCCTCGGCCGGCATCGTCCGGGGCTTAACCGCATCCTTCTGCTCAAACGTATTGTGTGCATGAATATCGGAATCGGTCAGCACAATCGCCTTGGCCGACGCGATTTTAGCACCTCGAACACTGATCAGGGCTTCGCGCGGCGTGCTGACGTTAGGATTCACAACCGTCAACACAAGCTGCTTATCGTGCAGCGAGGCTGACCCGTCGAGCCCCCAGAACGAAGCGGGCTTGCCATCGCGGTCATAGTGGACCGACGGAGAAGAAAAGATCGTGCGCAGCGATTGGCCGCCCTGGTGATCCGCGTACATCGCGAGAACGTGGCCCACCGGCGTGACGCAGAACTTGTTCTCATGAGCGAGATACAGGCTGTTGAGGCAATTGATGAGCTGCGCGCAATTGGCCATGGCGACCTTTTCGGCGTTGCGATTGAAGATGTCGAGTGTCATCCCGCTGAACACTGCGTCGCGCAACGTAGGCAATTGCTCGAGCTGATCTCCCGGCGTAAGCTCACTGCCGGGTTTGTACCAGGGTCCCCATTCATCGACGACCAGCTTCACGGAGTGCTCCCGATCGAACTCTCCCATGACTTGCCAATGCCCATCGATCAGGGATTGCATGCGATCCCCCTCGCGCAGCAATTCGTACCAATCGACGGCGTCGAACTGGAGGGCGTCTCCCTTGCCCTGAACCCAATCCTGCGTCTTTCCGCGGCTCAGATTCCATGCATAGTGATGCAACGCCCAGCCGTAGACCGACCGGATTTGCCACCGGCCCTTCTTGATGATTTCCTCGAAGAAACCGCGCGTCCATTGCCAATCATCGACGTTGGGCCCTGACCCAATGAACGACAGCGGATGACCGTAACGCGGCACCCACGTGGTGTATCGCCGGAATTCGGCAGCATATTCTTCCGGAGTAAAATTTCCTCCGCAACCCCACGACTCGTTGCCGACGCCCCAGAAACGGACGTCAAACGGTTGTGCGTAGCCCGCGGCACTGCGCGTGTCGGCGAGTGTCGTGCTCCCAGCCGGGGAGTTGCAGTATTCCACCCAGCGATAAAATTCCTCAGCCGGCAGGCTCCGCAAATTGGCCGCCAGGTACGGCTGGCTGCCAATCAGTTCGCAGAAATGGCAGAACTCGTTCGTTCCGAATTCGTTGGGATCGTAGCGATGGCTTGCCGGGGCATCCTTGGTTTCACCTTCGGCCCAGAAGTTGGTCCGGCGCGGGCGCTGGTTGCGCGGCCCGATACCATCGCGCCAATCGTAGCTGTCGGCAAAGCAGCCGCCGGGAAAACGCACTACCGGCGGCTTAATCTTGCGCATCTCGTCAACCAGCTCCTTGCGGATGCCGTTAATATTGGGAACGCTCGATCCTTCGCCCACCCAGATGCCGTCGTAAACCACGCCGCTCAGGTTCTCTGTGAAGTGACCGTAGATATCCGGCGAAATGGTTCCAAGCGGTTCATCCAGCAAGACTTCGATGGCGGCCTCGGAAGCGCTGGCAATCCCCGACCAAAAGGAAGGAACCGATTTTGAAGCCAGTAGCAATCCCGTGCCATACAAGCCGCTGCGAATCAGTTCACGGCGTCCAATCATGTGGAGTTCTCCGGCGAGTGGCATTCTAAAGCGACAGCATAGTAAACGTTTACGCAACCCCGTGCTATAGTTTTCCTGCCCTCCCGCTCAGAAACACTGCTCGCTTTTCTGAGGGCGCCAGGTGCCTCGTGCTCGATTGGCGCGAATTCAATCCTACTAGAATTGGCGCGCGCGTCTCGAGGCGTACGGGCACCATGGCACTATTGGCTGTGTTCTTGCTGCTTGCATCGGCCGTGTCTCGAAGCGCGCAATCCCAGAGCACTGCCCCTCCATCGGCGGCCGTCCGGTTGCGCCTCATCGTGGTGGACTCTCCCTCCGATGCACAAGAGATTCACGTCCGCCTGGAGAAAGGAGAGGACTTCGCGACGCTGGCCCGTCAGAAATCCATTGACCCGACAGGACCGGAGGGCGGCTATCTGGGTGCGATGGACGTCGCGACGCTTCGCAGCGAGTTGCGTGACGCGCTGAAAGGGATCGGCCCGGGCCAGATCACCGCCGTGACACACATTCCTTCCGGCTACGCGATAGTGAAAGTTCTCGATGATTCTGACGTCCCCACACAACAGACTCCGTCGACCGGCCAACTTCTGCCTCTCGCTGCAACGGGTACGATTCGGTACGGTCCGAATATTGGCGGAAAAGGAGAAGCCGACCTGGCGTTTCGGAGCTTTTCCAAGCCAGACAATTGGACGCAGGATTTGCGAGGACTTTGCAACGTCCGGCGCCAGTCGCTCGCAATGGTGATTGATGACCTCAACAAACAATTGAAGTCGACCGATCCTGAAACGGCGGGGCATGCCACTCCCCTCGACTTGATTGAAACGCATTATGGCTTGGCGAACCTCTATTCCTACGAAGGAGAAATGGCGAAATCGGTGGAACAGTGGGAAGCTGCATACAACATCGCCACCGAGCAGCTTCCAAAGGCGATGCCCGAACTCGAAGAAGTACTCGCCATAGCGTACCTTCACAAAGCGGAAATGGACAACGACGTCTATCGCAATCCCGGCGTCCGCTGCTTGTTTCCGCCGGCGCCCGGCGTGCGCTACGCAAAAACTGAATCGTCGCAAAAAGCGATCAGCTACGCGCTCAAGTATCTCGAGCGCCGCCCCGACGCCTTCGACATTCGATGGATTCTGAATCTCGGTTACATGACGCTGGGCCAGTATCCGGACGGCGTGCCGAAACAATACCTGATTCCACCGTCAGCGTTTGAATCGCACGATTCGATCGGTCGCTTTGTGGACGTCGCTCCCGCTGTCGGCATCAATCTTTATTCTTTGTCAGGCGGCCTGATCGTGGACGATTTCGACAACGATGGTCTGCTCGATATCGTCACATCGGACTACGATCAATGCACGCCGATGCACTACTTCCACAACGACGGCACAGGAAAATTCTCCGACCGCACCGCTCAAAGCGGTCTTCAGGATCAGCTGGGAGGATTGAATATCGTGCAGGCGGACTACAACAACGACGGCTGCATGGACATTCTTGTGCTGCGCGGCGCGTGGGAGTTTCCCCAGCGCAAATCGTTGCTTCGCAACAATTGCAATGGCACGTTTACCGATGTCACTGCCGCGGCGGGCCTCGCGCAGCCGGCTACCAGCACCCAAACCGCGGTCTGGGCCGACATCGATAACGACGGATATCTCGACCTCTTCGTCGGCAACGAAAACGCCCCCAGCCAGCTGTTTCGCAACAGAGGCGATGGCACGTTCGAAGACATTTCCCACAAGTCTGGAATTGACCGCATCGCCTTCACAAAAGGCGTCACCGCGGCCGACTACGACAACGATGGCTACGTGGATTTCTACGTCTCAAACCTCAACGGCAATAATTTCCTCTACCACAACAATCACGACGGCACGTTCACCGAAGTCGCTCAAGAAGCCGGCGTGCAGAAACCGTGGCAAAGTTTCGCAGCGTGGTTTTTCGACTACGACAACGATGGCTGGCCTGATCTCTTCGTCGCCAGCTACTACATTTCGGTGGACGAATCGATCCGCAGTTATCTGGGTCTTCCCCGCAACGCCGAAACGCTCAAGCTCTATCGCAACATGGGCGACGGTACTTTTCGTGATGTCACCGCCGAAGTGGGTCTGGATCGCGTTTTCATGACAATGGGGGCAAACTTCGGCGATCTCGACAACGACGGCTACCTGGACATTTATCTCGGTACCGGAAACCCATCCTACGGATCGCTGCTCCCGAAGGCGCTGCTTCATAACAACGCCGGCAAATCTTTCACAGACATCACCGCTTCGTCAGGCACGGGGGAGCTTCACAAGGGCCATGCCGTAGCCTTCGCCGATTTGGCCAACAACGGACTCGTTGATCTCATGGAGGAAGTGGGCGGAGCCGTGCCGGGCGATCGGCACGCCTTCCGCCTCTTCGAAAATCCCGGCAACAGCAACGACTGGATCACCCTGCACTTGGTCGGTGTGAAATCGAATCGCGCGGCGATTGGCGCGCGAATCAAAGTGACGGTGCAGGAAGAGGGTCGTGCGCCGCGCTCGATTTACCGCACGGTGACGAGCGGTGGTTCCTTCGGTTCATCACCGCTCGAACAACACGTCGGGCTCGGCAAGTCCGCGCACATATTGAACCTGGAGATTTGGTGGCCGGCCAGCAACACCAAGCAGGAATTCACGAACGTGAAGCCGAACCAGTTTCTCGAAATCAAGGAGTTCGCCAAGGAATACACGGTGCTCCAGCGGAAAACCATTCGTCTGGGTGGCGACAACGCGCACGAAGGGGCTGCTGATCCGAAACCGGTGAGTCCGGCGACGGGCTCGGACGCGGCGAACCAAGAATGAAACGGCGCATTCGACAAAATCCTGTCGCCTGCCTTGCGGCGGCACTCATGTCTTGGGCTCTTCTGGTGCCAGGCTTGGCGCGCGGGACGGACAAGTATGCCGCATCGGGCCTGGTCGTCCAGGTCGATCGGACGCAACGTGCACTGGTGGTCTCTTGCGACGCGATCCCCGGCGTGATGGATCCCATGGTGATGTCGTTTGCGGTGCGCGATTCAAAAGATCTTGACGGACTTCAGCCGGGCGCGAAAATTACGTTCACGATCGTCACAGGCACGGACTCGTCTCTCGCCGAGGGCATTCACGTTGTCGCGTTTGAGAGCCTGGAGCCCGATCCTTCTGAAGCGCGACGATTGAAAATCCTGGAGGACGCGATGAAGCCGTCGCACTCTTCATCAGCGGTTTCCATCGGCCAGGCAGTTCCCGATTTCTCGCTTACTGATCAGAGAGGCGAGCCTGTCACGCTCTCCGAGTTTCAGGGCAAGGTGGTCGGGATCACCTTCGTTTACGTCCGCTGTCCGCTGCCGAATTACTGTTTCCGGCTTTCGACCAATTTCGGGAGGCTGCAGCAAAGATTCAAGGCCGTGATGGGACGCGATCTGGTCTTGTTCACAATCATCATTGATCCTGTCCACGATCTTCCTGACGCGGTGAAAAAATACGCGCAAACCTGGCATGCCGATCCGAACGTGTGGCATTTCCTGATGGGACCCCCATCCGAAGTGCAAAGCGTTTGCGCGCGATTCGATATGAATTATTACCCTGAGGAAGCTCTGCTGGTGCATTCCTTCCACACCGTCCTGATCGACCGCAAGGGACGCCTCGCCGCCAATATCGAGGGCAACGAATTCACGGCGCAGCAACTGGGCGATCTGGTGCAATCCATGTTGCGTCGAGAAGATTAGGACATCGTTGAATAAGGTCCAGTAGTCAGTTGGGTGTTGCGCTCGCAGCGTCGCCTTCGAGCGCAGCATGCGGCCAACCACCGGACCAGTCAATCGTCGAAATCTGCAGCGACGGTCTTCCCGTTGTCCCGTCGTACGCGTGGAACACGATGATGTCGCCGTCGGGTTGCTGCAGCACAGACTCACCTCCCGGACCGATCCATCTTGCGTTGCCCGTCAGAAGCGCTGTGCCGCCGCCATGCAGCATTGGGACTCCCGCCGCATCCAGATAAGGTCCTGTGATGCTGCTCGAGCGCCCCACCATTGTGCGGTAGTTGCTCTTCGTCCCGCGGCAGCAGAGATCGAACGACACGAATAGATAGTAATAGTCGCCGTGCCGCACCACGAAGGGCGCCTCGATCGCCTGCCAGTCGGCCGGCAAGTTCGGCGGGGGCGGAGCAGGATTCGCCGGGCGTTCGCGGCTCGCCAGCGAATAGAGCTTTCGATCGGCCGGTGATAGCTTGCCGGTTTCCGCGTCGATTCGCCGCATCTTGATGCCGCTCCAGAAACTGCCGAAACTCAGCCAGGGATTTCCCTTCGCGTCGAACGAGATGTTCGGGTCGATGGCATTGAAGTCGTCATCCGCGCGCGACAACAAGACCAACCCTTCGTCCACCCACTGAAAATCCTTGCTCGTCGGATCGAGCGTCTTGTTCGTCACCAATGCAATTCCTGAAGTGTTCTTGCCAAAGGCCGAAAATGCATAGTAGATGTGATAGTGGCCGTTGAAGAACGAAACGTCGGGCGCCCAGAGGTCCACCGTCTCCGGGCTTTGCTTGCGAATCCACTCGGGAATACTCTGGAATACAAAACCGCACCGCTTCCAGTGATGTAAATCGTTCGAGCAGCGAATCGGAAGCTGCCCCGTCTCGACCTTGGGATTGGTGCGCGTGCCAAAGACGTACCAGGTGTCGCCCTCTTTCGCGATCGAAGGATCGTGCGTTCCCCCGACCTCTCCGTCCACGTGAATCGCGTGAGCTTGGGAAGGCGCGACCGCCTGAGCGAGGCCGCTGGGGGTTGCGACGGCCCCCGCACATGCGGTAATGCCTAGGACGGCGACTTTGCGAAGAATTCCAAGATTCATGAGTTGGTACTCCATCCGCGGGCGCTCGAAAGGCTGGGGAGCATCCGACTTGACTCGTTCCTATAGCATGAAGAAAACGTTTACTGCAAGCCGGAACGCCCTGCTGTGACCTTATCTCTGCGCCTCCACACCCGACAGTCGGAACGGAGGATGGCAAGAACGAAGGGTTGCGGGGCTACGACACTTTCACGGGACGCCGAGCGGCTTCGGATTTTCCTTCTGGTGCCGAAGTCTGGTCCTGCGCGATTTTTATGAGTAGCGGCAGCACATCTCCGAAAGGCTGCGAGGGCACACCGAAATCGAAATAGAGCCGCTTGTAGAGCGGGTAAAGCTGATCGTACACGCGCTGCGATGCAGCGTCGGGTTTATACACCGTGTGAGGCGGGCAAATCTGCCGCTGCGCCTCTTCAATCGTGCGAAACGTCCCCGCGGCCAGAAACGCGAAAATTGCGGAGCCGAGGCTCGTGACCTTGCTGCTCGGCACCAGCACAGGACGGCCAAGGACGTTCGCGTAGATTTGATTCAGCGCGGTGTTGGTCTGCGGAATGCCGCCGGCATTGATGACGCGCTCGATTTTCGTGCCGTGTTCGGCCATGCGATCCAGAATCACACGCGTGTGGAACGCGGTTCCCTCGATTGCGGCGAAGAGTTCGTCCTTCGCGGTGTGCTGCAAGTTCCAGCCGAGCGTCATGCCGCGCAGATTCGCGTTGACCAGCACCGTGCGGTCGCCATTGTCCCACGTCATTCGCAGCAAGCCGGTTTGGCCTGCGCGATAGGCCTCCAGGCCCTGGCTCAATTCCGAAACGGTCGTGTTTGCGCGCGTCGCGATGGCGTTGAAGATGTCGCCCGTCGCGGAAAGTCCCGCTTCGATGCCCGTGTAGCCCGGATGGACGCTTCCCTTCACCACACCGCAGACGCCGGGCACGAGCTGCGTTTGCCGCGAGATTCCAATGATGCACGTGGAGGTGCCGATGACATTGGCGATGTCCTTTTCCTGCGTGCCGGCGCCTATCGCATCCCAGTGCGCGTCAAACGCGCCGACGGGAATCGGAATCCCCGCCTTCAGCCCAAGTTTTTCCGCCCAGAAAGGCGAAAGCGTTCCGGCAATCTTGTCGGACGTTTCGTACGTGCCCTGAAGCTTTTCGCGCACGCCCGCAAGAAGAGGATCCAGCTTGACGAGGAATTCCTCGGGCGGAAGGCCGCCGAGATCCGGGTGCCACAACCACTTGTGGCCCATCGCGCAGACGCTGCGCTTGGCTTTCGTCGGGTCCGTAACGCCACAGAGCGTTGCGGCCACCATGTCGCAGTGCTCGAACGCGCTGGCAAGCTGCGCGCGCTTCGCCGGATTGTGGCGCAGCCAGTGGAGAAGCTTCGCCCATCCCCATTCCGACGAATAAATTCCGCCGCACCACTCGATCGCTTCGAGTTTTTCGCGGTGCGCGAGTTCGGTGATTTCAGCGGCTTCGGATTTTGCGCGGTGATCGCACCAGAGGTAATACTCGTCGAGCGGCGCCATTCCCGCGCCCACAGGAATCACCGACGAGCCGGTGGTGTCGAGCGCGATCGCCTCGATTTTGTCGCCCGCGACGCCTGCAGACTTGAGGGCTTCGCGCGTCGCGGCCGCGAGCGCGCGCATGTGGTCGTCATGCGACTGCGTGGCGTACTCGGGATCTTCGCGCTTGCGGTGCAGCGGGTACTCGGAGACGGCGGAGCCGAGCATTCCTTTCGCGCTGTCGACGATCGACACGCGCACGCTAAGGGTTCCGAAATCGACTCCAGCGACGATGGCCATCGGAGATTACGCTCCGCGCTAGCAGGCTTCGTGATCGTGCCAGTACATGTTCCAGCCGAGATAGCGTACCGCGGCTTCGTGAACGGCAGGGGCCACCGTCGAGAAATTCGCGGCCACGTGATGCTCGAAACCGTTTTCGCAGATGTAGTGCAGCAGCTTCTGCATCCGCGGAATTTCCACCACTCCCGCGCCGCCAAACGTTTCCAGCGGATCATCGGTGAAATTGCCGCTGCCCACGTATCCGCGCATGTGCCCGGCCGTATCGTCGGTGGAAAATCGCACGTAGGTCATCGCGCCGGCTTTCACCTGCCCCACGCATGTGCCGAACGTGTTTTCCTTGCCGACGGTTCCCGCAATGATCTCCTGAAAATCCATTTTCACGTTCTTGAAGAAATGCTTCGGCAGGTTGCTGCAGTGAAAGCAGACGGCCTTGTTGGGATCGTCGCCGTAGTTGTTGTTCCAATCGAGCAGCGCGCTCGGCGTTTCCGACGCGAGCCGCAAGGCATGCATGCCCAGAACGCCGCAAATATCCACTTCGCACGCGCTCGACATTAGATCGTCGCTCATCATGCTCATCACCGTGCACGGCACGACGCCGAAGTTTTCTTCCAGCGACGTCCAGCACTGGATGGCGCTGATCGAGACCTCGGTCTGCTTCATCCATTGATCGATCACAGCGCCCAGCTTGGCCATTTTCAGGAGCGCCGGTGCGGGAACGTCGGCGGTGGTCACGTATTTATGAATGGCCTGAAGCTTGGCCTGCGCGGCGGGATCGTCGTCCTTCATGCGGCTGATCCGGCCCAGCACTTCCGAAAGATCGAGCGTCTCCACGGAAATTCCCTGCGATTCCAATATCTTTTCGCTGTAGCGAACGGTGTTGAACGCCGTGGGACGCGCGCCCAGAGCGCCGATCCGAAGATTCTTCAGGCCCTTCACCGCGCGGCACGTGGCCGCAAACGACAAAAGGTCTTGCCTGAATTCCTCCGTGGCCGGACCAACGGTGTGCAAAGTAGTCAGCGAATACGGGATGCCGTATTGACGCAGGTTGTTGCAGGCCGACATCTTGCCGCAAAAACTGTCGCGCCGGTGGCTGATGGTCATTTTCGAAGGAGTGTCGGGCGTCGCCTGTACCAGCACGGGCACGTGAAGATTGGCGAGGCGGATCGTGTCGGCGATGGCTCGCTCGTCGCCGAAATTCGGAAGCGTTACGATGATTCCGTCAATCTTATCGCCACTTGCGCGAAACAAATCGGCGCAGCGCCTCGCCTCTTCGTGAGTTTCCACCGCCCCATATTTGCTTTGATGGGGCTCGAGCGCGACTACGTCCATGCCGCACTGGTGCAGCGTCTGGATAATTTCCTTACGGCCCACCTCGGCCAGGTGCCCTGGAAAAAAACCGCGGTTCCCCACAACCAGGCCCATCGTCATCTTCTTCTTGTCGTTAGCCATTCATCGCCCCAGTGACAAAGCCGAAGCGGCTCGTTGCTGCGTCCGCGTCCGGACGTCCTTACTTCTTCTCCGCCGTTTGCCCATAGTAGGCTTTGCTGCCGTGCTTGCGCAGGAAGTGCTTGTCATGCAGAGGGCGCGGCAACGGCCCTGCGTTCTCATCGAGTGCTACGGTGTAAAACGCCATCCTGGCAACGGATTCCAGGATCACAGCGTTGTGCGCCGCGGCCGCGACATCCGGGCCCCAGCAGAAGGGTCCGTGTCCACGGACAAGGACCGCCGGAATGCTTTCGGCGTCGATATTTTTAAAAGCTCGGCAGATCGCTTCGCCTGTATTCTTTTCGTAGTCGGAGCCGATCTCGCTCGCGCTGAGATGCGCGGTCACGGGCACCGGTCCGTGAAAATAATCCGCGTGCGTTGTCCCGAAGCAAGGAATCGGCTTGCCGGCCTGCGCCCATGAGGTGGCAAACTCCGAGTGCGTGTGAGCAACGCCGCCAATCGCGGGAAATTGGCGGTACAGCAAGACGTGAGTGGCCAAATCCGAAGACGGCCGCAAGTCGCCGTCGACAATCGTCCCATCGAGGTCGGTGATGACCATATCGCCGGGCTTTAGTTTCTCGTAAGGGACGCCGCTGGGCTTGATCGCGACCAATCCTTGCTCCCGATCGATGCCGCTGGCATTGCCAAACGTGTACAGCACCAGGCCCTTGCGGACCAGTTCGAGATTGGCTTCCAGGACCTCTTCGCGTAGTCGTGCCAACAGCATGGTAGCGTTGCGGCTCCTCGAAAAACGCGATTCCAGCAAACGTTTTCCGGAACTAAAAACCGTACAAAAACTCACCGCTTACAATTGCCCTTCGCGCTTCTGCGCTCACCGCGCACGCACCCCTCGGGTCACTCCGCGGCTGAAGTCTTCAGCTTTCCACGATTCGGTTTTTTCGGAACCATGGCCGTGGAATGCCGCAGAACCAGAGCAGTGCGCAGCGTGTACTCCGTACCGCCCGGCGACGGCGTTTTGCGCTGAACTTCCGCCAAAAGCGCGTCGAAAGCCAGCCGGGCAATGTCTGTTTGAGACATTCGCACCGTCGTTAGCGGCGGGACCACGAACTGAGCCAGCCGGATATCATCGAAGCCGATCACGGACAAATCCCGCGGAATGTGGATACCTTGATCGTAGCTCTCGCGGATGACTCCCATGGCTGTCATATCGTTCGAGCAAATCACAGCCGTCGGGCGATTCGGAAGGGCCAGTAGTTTCCGCATCGCCGCGATTCCGCCTTCCATCGTGTGATCGCCCTCGATTATGTAGCTCGGCCCGACGGGCAATCCAATTTCTTCCATCGAATGAGAAAACGCTCTCTGCCGCGCGGCCGCCGATCTCAGGGTGAGCGGCCCGGAAATGAACGCAATTCTTTCATGTCGTAGAGCCGCTAGGTGCTGAACCGCCTGCCGCAATCCGTGGAGATAATCGATCCGAATATTGCTGATCCTCGGAAGCGCCGGTCCCACGTCGATGAAAACCAGAGGAACGTTACGCGATTTCAAGTCGTCGAGCAGCGCATCTTCCATCCCGAACGTGACGATCGCCACCCCTTCCACGCGGCGTTCGATCATGCGCCGGACCGAGAGCGCCATGCGCTTCGGGTCGTGCACCGTGGAGGTCAGCAACACTTCGTAATTATGCTGGACGGCGATGTCCTCGAAGCTTTGCACAATTTCGGGGAAAAACGGATTTGTTATTTCCGATACAATCAATCCAAAAGTCCGGCTGCGGCCGGAGACCAGAGAGCGTGCCTGCGTGTTGGGATAGTATCCAAGCTCTTCGATGACTTTCCAAACGCGGCGCGAGAGTTGGGGAGCAACGGTGGGGACGCCGTTGATCGTGCGCGAGACCGTAGCGATCGAGACTCGCGCACGCTTCGCCACTTCGTGAATACTCAAGCTATCGCCTCAATCCTCGTCGTCGCGCTAATCGCTCAAGAACCAGATGTTCCGGCGCATGGTAGCGGTTCCGCTGAGCCCAGATCCCAAGCAGTCTTGGCGAGATTGTGAATACGCTGGGTGGAGTTTGTCAACTGCCCTCCGGGAGTGTCCTTATGACTCGACGTCAACTGCGGATCGCCAGCCATTCTACCAGAAAACGTTTACCTTAGAACGGCGGGAAGACAGTCCGGCTCCCACGAGTTGACATCGGTAGGCAAAAGGCGCTCGCCATGCTTTCGAGTTGTAACGAAAACCCTTTGCTTTGTCAACGAACCATCACTGGCGGGTCGAGCCAAGACGAAAACTAGCGTTACGACGGGGAATGCGATCGCAAGGGCAGCTATTTAGAGGTCCGGACCCGACAGCGCTGTCATTTTTTGCGGCTCGAAATTTGCCTTCAAGTTCGAGTTTCCCAACTTGCAGATGAACTCAATGCCCTTCTCGTCGGCAGGAATCAAAGCGTCGCCGCTGGGCAGTTTCTTGGCGAAAAAGAAGAGAGCGCCGACCACGGTTTTACCTTCGGCGTCTCGCTGGTATTCAACTCGCTCAGGCGAAACTTTGCGCCCAGCCTTCTTCAGCTGTAGGAACGAGTTGGCCTGAAAGAATTTCTCATCGTTATGAAGAAACGGTCTCATGTCGCCGCCCTGAACCAGGATCACGTAGTCGGGTTGGGGCTCGCCTGCGTACTTTTCGGCGTCGCTTTGCGTCTTACCCGAGTGCAACACATCGTATTGCGCGCGGGCGCTTCGCATAGTCTTCGAAGAGACCCAATCCACGAAGTATTGCGCGGTCGGAAACTCGCCGCGTTGAGACCCCACCCCAGCGACGGAAAGCGAAGAAGTGCCCTCTGGCCCGCCACCGCCCTGGGCCACGCCACCAGCATTTGCGGCCGGCGGAACGGATCCAGCCGGTAAGCCAGTGGTATCGTCTCCGGCCGTTCGCCATGTAGCAGTCACCATCGCAATATGCACCCAGGGCGACTCAAATAGTACGAGGTGTATATCGTTGTCGTTCCATTGCTGGTACGGTTTCGATTTCCAGGGTGTGTCTCCGGCCCAGGCGATTGCCGCAAATATCAGCAGAGCGGCCGAAACGAAGCGGAGTGCTCCTGCGGCGCGGCGAGAAGTTGCGATCTCCTTCAACGGGTTCATCTTTTCCTCACAGAAGTCCGTGGCTTCACCGAAATCGGAACGGGCTCACCCCTTTTAGTCCTGTCGGCGAGTTTATCTCGGAAAGGCGGTCGAGCGCACACTTTTTCCTCGATGGCAGAAAACGATTACACGGGTAGCACGCACCACAAAATGGCTTGTTGCACGGTAAGACGCTCTATATATTGCAGTGTTGGAGTAATCGTTTACCAGACGGCAGGTATTTGAGCGGCGTTCGGGGCGTCACGCCTGTGAACTTGGGGACCCTTCGAATGCATCAGGAGGCGACATGTTTTCCGCGTTCCGACGAAACTTTTTGCGCCAAGCTGCCACGGCGGGAATCACGTGCTCCGCGAACCTTCTGTTTGGTCGCCTCTTGGCGGCGCAGTCACAGCTGTCGACCCCACAAACCGTAGCCCGGATCTATTTGGATTCGCGGCGGAAGATCGCAACGCTGGACCGAAATATCTTTGGCTCTTTTCTCGAGCACCTGGGACGCGCCATCTACGAAGGCACGTATGATCCCGGCTCAAAGTTGTCGGACGCGAACGGATTCCGCAAAGACGTGATGGATCAAGTACGCAAGTTGGGTGTTCCCATTGTTCGTTATCCCGGCGGCAATTTCGTCTCTGGCTATAACTGGCTGGATGGTGTCGGGCCGAAGGAAAGCCGGCCGATCGTGCTGGACAAGGCCTGGAATTCCCTCGAAACGAATCAATTCGGAACCGATGAATTCATGGCGTGGTGCAAGGCGGTGGGAACGCTGCCGCTAATGGGGCTCAATTTGGGGACGGGAACTCCGGAGCAGGCAGCGGCGCTTGTGGAGTATTGCAACGTCGACAAAGGCACCGAATGGAGCGATTTGCGACGGAAACACGGATATCCGGAACCATACAAGGTAGAGCACTGGTGCCTCGGGAACGAAATGGACGGCCCCTGGCAGATCGGGCATATGTCGGCAACCGAATATGGAACCAAGGCGGCGGACGCGGCGCGGCAGATGAGATACGTAGATCCCTCGCTCAAGCTCATCGCGTGCGGGTCGAGTGGCCCTCTAATGCCGACTTACCTTGACTGGGACCGCGAAGTGCTGGAGCAGTGCTATCAATACGTGGACGCCCTCTCGTTGCACCGATATTTCGGTAACATACCTCAGGAAACCGGCGGCGATAGCTCAAAGTACGTCGCATTGAATCTCACTATGGATCGGCAGATCGAGGAGACGCTGGCCGTCTGCGACCTGGTGCAGGGCCGGCATCGTTCGCCTAAGCAGTTGTGGCTCTCCTTCGACGAATGGAACGTGTGGTACCGGGAGCGAACTGGAGATGCCGTCAACGGCCATCGTACCGAGGCTCCTCATCTGCTGGAAGAGGTTTACAATCTCGAGGATGCGCTTCTGGTCGGCGGCCTGCTAAATTCTCTGATCCGCCATGCTGACCGGGTGAAAATTGGATGTCTCGCGCAGCTGGTGAACGTCATTGCACCCATCATGACGAACGGAAATGGCCTTTACTTACAGACGATTTATTACCCGTATAGCTGGGCGCTCGATTATGCCCGCGGCTCGGTGCTGAATGTCTTGACTGAATCGCCGACATACGAGGTCTCGGGAATGGGCCAAGTCCCGTACTTGGACGTAGTCGGTACGCAGGCTGACAATGGAGGGGTCTCCCTCTTCATTCTTAACCGGGATCTGTCCAAAGCGCATACAGTCGAAGTGAATTGGCAGGACAAAACGCCGGGACGAGTGCTTGCGTCTCTGGTTCTGACTGGAGACGACCTGAAGGCCTCCAACAGCTTTGAAGCACCACGGAAGGTGATCCCGCAAGAGATGGGGAAGCCCTCGACGGCGAGCGGGCGCACAACATTTGAGGTCCCAGCTCGCTCCTACACTGTAATCCAATGGGAGGCGTAGAGCGGGTTTTCCCGAGTGCGGACACAACTTACCTGGCGAAGTTCCGGCGGCTGAACCATCTGTTCGGTCTCGTCGTCTGTTCACGGGTGGTCAGTCTTGATACCGTATGACGCCTTAATGGAGGAAATCGCATGTATCGGGCAAACGTAGGAAGTAAACTTGTCGCCGTCTTGATTCTGGGGATGCTAACGCTCAGTTTGGAGGCAAAGACCAAAGTGACAAAGCAGCCTTTCGGCAAATTAGCAGATGGAACTCCCGTCGATATCTACACGCTCGGCGACGCGACGGTCGAAGCCCGCATTATCACTTATGGTGGCATTCTTCAGTCGCTTAAGGTTCCCGACCGCTCGGGGAAGAGCCAGGATGTGGTCCTGGGTTTTGACTCGGTCGATGGGTATGTGGCCAACCCCGGCCCGTTCTTTGGGGCGCTGATTGGGCGTTACGCCAATCGCATCGCCCATGGCCAATTCAAACTGGATGGCCAGCTCTACACGTTGCCCAAGAACGATGGCGACAACACGCTTCACGGCGGCACCCGCGGATTCGACAAAGTGGTTTGGAAGGCGAAGTCCGTCGAGAATGGAGTTCAACTAACGCATGTGAGCAGCGATGGAGACCAAGGATTCCCCGGAACCCTCACAGCGGTTGTCGAGTACACGTTGGTTGGGAACACTCTGCGGATAGACTATTCGGCCACCACGGACAAAGACACCGTGGTGAATCTCACCAACCATTCCTACTTCAACCTCGCTGGACAAGGAAACGGGGACATCCTAGGTGACGAGCTGAAGATCAATGCTTCCCATT
The DNA here is from genome assembly GCA_963737205.1 of uncultured Acidobacteriota bacterium. Taxonomy (GTDB): domain Bacteria; phylum Acidobacteriota; class Terriglobia; order Acidiferrales; family UBA7541; genus Palsa-295. Next base: position 2,674,315 of record CAVTRV010000002.1, read on the forward strand.
TCACTCCAGTGAATGCGAATCTGATCCCAACGGGAATCGAGCCTGTTGGCGGGACGCCCTTTGATTTCCGGAAGCCTACCGTGATCGGGTTGCGCATCAATGAAGATACCGAACAGCTGCGCAACGCCAAGGGGTACGACCACAACTGGGTTCTGGACGCGCCCAAAGGCCAACTCGCGGAGGCCGCCGAGGTCTACGAACCAACCTCGGGGCGCGTTCTTTCCGTCTGGACGACTCAGCCGGGACTTCAATTCTATACGGGTAATTTTCTGGATGGATCGATCAAGGGAAAGGAAGGGAAGGTGTACATTCACCGCGCGGCACTGTGTCTGGAGACCCAGCATTTCCCGGATTCTCCCAACCAGCCTGATTTTCCCACCGCCGAATTGAAACCTGGGCAGCGGTATCACCAAGTGACGGAGTTCAAGTTCTCCGCCCGTTAGACGAAACAATAGGCGGAACGATCCGTTCTTCGCGAGGACTTTTGTTGTTTGAGTTCAGCGTTTTCACGCTGTCCTGAAACACCAGCAGCCCGAGAAATTGCTTCGAAGAGAATGGTCGGGGCGAGTGGATTTGAACCACCGGCCTCCTGGTCCCGAACCAGGCGCTCTAGCCAGGCTGAGCCACGCCCCGAAAACGCGCAGATACGAATTATTCGCAGTTTACGCGACAATCGCGCCCGCCGCAACCTGCCGATCCGATCGCCGAACGCGAAAAAAGGGCCGCCGTTTAGGGGGTCGGAGCTTCAGCTCCGACATTAACCCGACTCTTAAAGCCAGGGGCTTCAGCCCCCAAGGCAAGCGCGCCCTTCGCGTCTCCTACCGCGCCGCCGACGATTTCGCGTCTGACTTCCCATCAAACGTGCCGCGCCCGAAGACGCGCGCGAAAATCGCGTCCACCGCCCGCAGTTGTCGCCGCAGATCAAACGTATGAGCGAGCGCCTTTTCGTCGAGGAACTTTCGAATATTCGCGTCGGCCGCGACGCGCTCCTGAAAGCTCGTCTCCGATTCCCACGCGGCCATCGCATGACCCTGCACCCACTTGTACGCGTCTTCCCGCGGCGCTCCGTGTTCCACCAGGTCCTGCAACAGCTGTCCGGAAAAAACCAGCCCATGCGTCGAATCCAGATTTCTCAGCATGCGCTCGGGAAACACTTTCATGTTCGCAACAATCTCGGTCGTGCGGCCGAGCATGTAGTCCACCAGGATCGCGGAATCCGGCAGAATCACGCGCTCCACCGAGCTGTGCGAAATATCGCGCTCGTGCCACAGCGCCACGTTTTCGAGCGCCGCGACCGAATTCGCCCTCACCACGCGCGCAAGCCCGCAAACCTGCTCGGAGCTTACCGGATTGCGCTTGTGCGGCATCGCCGAACTCCCGCGCTGCTCGCCGCCAAACGGCTCTTCCACCTCGCGCACTTCGGTCCGCTGCAGGTGGCGAATCTCCTGCGCCACGCGCTCCAGCGACGCGGCCACGATCGCCAGCGTCGATGCATACTGCGCGTGCCGGTCGCGCTCGATCACCTGCGACGTGATCGGAGCCGTCCCAAGTCCCAGCCGCGCGCAAATCTTCTGCTCGATTTCGGGGCCCAGGTGCGTGCAAGTCCCCACCGCGCCTGAAATTTTCCCCACAGCAATCTGCTGCGCGGCCATCCGAAAACGCTCCAGGTCGCGCCGGTTTTCCGCGTACCAATTCGCAATCTTCAATCCGAAAGTGATCGGCTCCGCGTGAATGCCATGCGTGCGGCCGATTTCCGGCGTGTCCTTGAACTCCCACGCGCGCCGCTCGAGCACTTCTCCAAACCGCTCGATCCCTTTCTCAATCAGTTTCGACGCTTCGCGAATCAGCAGCGCCTGCGCCGTGTCCACCACGTCGTTCGACGTAAGCCCGTAATGCAGCCAGCGCGCCGCTTCGGGATCGCCCACCGATTCCTGCACCGCGATCGTGAACGCGATCACGTCGTGGCGGACCTTCGCTTCGATTTCATTGATCCGCGCCACATCCACGCGCGCGCTCTGGCGCAGTTTCGCGGCCGCCTCGCGCGGGACCACGCCCGCCTCCGCCAGCGTCTCCGTCGCCGCCAGCTCCACCTCGAGCCACTTCTGGAACTTATTCTCCTCGCTCCAGACGCGGCCCATCTCCGCCCGTGTGTACCGTGCAATCAACGAAATCCCCCGGCGCTTCTTCGCAACCTATATCTGATGATAACCGAAAACCCAGGGAACGCGACCCGCGGTCAGTGATCCGCGCCCCGCGATCCGAGGACCCGTGGCAAGCGAGAAGCCCGGGAAGATTTAAACGTAGCGCCGCGGTCTTTAGCGCGGCAGCCTTTCGGTTCAATCAATCCCCTGAGAGAGGAAGCGCCATTGCGGCGGGGTTGAAACCCCGCCCTTCCACCCCTGACCGATGCGATCTAGAGTTTCGTCGGTTCAGCCTTTCGCCTTAATGTACCTTCTTCGAGACACGGGCGATCAACTCGTCCAGTCTCGATAGCAAAAGCTTCAGGACAGGGGACTCGTTTGATTTTTTGTAGCCGAGGACCAGCTCGACCGCCGGCGCGTTCCCCTTGAGAGGACGACTCGTTATCGACGGAGGGAGAAAGTTCAGTGCGTAAGCAGGTAACAGTCCTACGCCTCGCGTCGACGCGATCAAGGACATTCCCATGGTGACGTGGTCCGCCTCGTGAGCTGGCGTGATTTTGACTCCGGACCGCTTCAGGTAATTGTCGATCACCGCACGCAGCACAGGAGCAGTGTGTGACACGGTCACGAATAGCTGGCCCACTAGATCCCGCGGACTGACGGCTTTCAGCACAGCGAGAGGATGATCACGAGGCAAGACCACCACCAAGGGCTCCTTGACGAGAAGGCGGAACGCCAAGTCCGGCGCCCCTTGTTCCCGTCGAAGAAAGGCCGCATCGATTTTTCCTTTCGAAAGGCCTTCCGCAAGCACGGGGGAGTATTGACTCGATATCACGACGTCGATGTTGGGCAGCTCGTCGCGCAAGATCCGCAACGCCTCGGGCATCCACGTCAACTCATGTCCGGTCAGGAAGCCTATCGAGAAGCGTGGCTTGGCGGGATGAGCGACCCGTCGAGCAGCTTCGGTGGCTGCTTCCACCTGCGATAGCGCCGACCGGGCGTGTTCGAGAAAGGCTCGGCCCGCCGGTGTGAGTTCGATACCGCGAGCGCGGCGCGTCAGGAGTTGCACGCCCACTTCGTTCTCAAGATCTCGAATCTGCCGGCTCAGCGAAGGCTGTGACGTGTGCAGTTTTCGTTTTGCCGCCACGGTGAGACTTCGCGCTTCGGCAACGGCCACGAAATAGCGCAGGTGTCGTAATTCCATTTCGGCCCCCATGCTTGTGAAGCATCGCTCGTAGCCTAACAAAGTATGCTTCAAACCCGCTACCACCGGCTGGGCTCGCAATCTAAGCAGAGTGACCTGAGCTGCTTGCCGAAAGCGCGTGGTGAACTCGCCATGCCTGTTCTGTATGGGCTAGGTCAAGGGAGGCATCGCCATGAGTTCACCCGTTGTTTTGATTACCGGAGCGCTGACAGGAATCGGACGCGCCACAGCGTTGGCGTTTGCCAAGGATGGCGCGCGCGTTGTTGTCTCCGGTCGGCACGATGACGAAGGAAGGAAACTTGCGGCTGAAGTGCAGAAATTGGGCACGGAGGCGGAATTTATTTGCGCTGATGTGCGCCACGAAGAAGATGTGCGCAGGCTGATCGATAAGACCGTGGAGCGGTTTGGCCGCCTGGATGTGGCCGTCAACAACGCCGGCACGGAAGGCACCCCTGGCCCTGTCACGGAACAAACCGCCGAAAGCTACGCCGCCACCTTCGATACCAACGTGCTCGGCACCGTGCTGAGCATGAAGCACGAGCTTCGCGTGATGCTGGCTCAAGGAAGCGGCAGCATCGTGAATGTGTCGTCGACCTACGGTCGCACCGGTGCGGCCGGCGCTTCGATTTATGCAGCGAGCAAGCATGCCGTGGAAGGCCTAACGAAGTCGGCCGCGCTCGAAGTGGCAGGCACGGGCGTGCGCGTCAACGTAGTGGCGCCCGGTCCGATCGAGACCGGGATGCTGAATCGCTTCACCGGGACCGCCGAAAGAAAGGCCGGCTTGGTATCGAGGGTCCCGCTCAAACGTGTAGGCCGGCCCGAAGAGATTGCACAGACCATCGCGTTTGTCGCTTCGGACAAAGCGTCATTCATCACCGGTGCGTCGTACATCGTCGACGGCGGCAAGTCGGCGCAATAACACTTATCCGCGGGCATCCATTTCGAGAACGGGAGAATAGAAATGAGCCAGACAATGGAAGAGAAGAATAAAGAGCTCGTCCTTAGCGCGTTCGACACACTATTCAACAAGCGTGACTACGCGGCGGCAGAGCGCTATTGGTCGCCAGACTACCTTCAACACAGCGCCCACATCCCGCCGGGTCGCGAGGGCCTCTTCAGCTTGGTAAAAAACGCGCCAGCGGCAATGAGATACGAAAACGGGATGATCCTGGCGGAAGGAAACCTTCTGATACTTCATGGCCGGTTTTCTAACATCGGCCAGCCTGCGAACTGGATTGTGGCGGACATTGTACGCGTCAAGGACGGCGTTCTGGCCGAGCACTGGGATGTGATCCAAGACGAGGCGACGCGCGAATCGTCAAAGAGCGGCCTGCCGATGTTCGGCAACACATTTCCCAGGTGACATGAAGTTATCTGGCTCTGTTGAGATCCTAGGTCCAGCGGCCTCCAGAACGAAAAGCAGATCCCTCACCCCGCACAAACCGCGGGGATTCGGGATGACAAGCGGTGCGGGGCCGCTTCACGGCCCAGGATGTCAACAGAGCCAAGTTATCTCATAAATGGCACGCGGAAGGGCGGGGCTTCAGCCCCGCCGTCAGGCCTGGGAAAAGACGATCAGCAAAGAAATGAACGAGCGAGGTAAGAGCGACAGGAGAAAGACAATGCCAATGAAACTGGAAGGAAAGATCGCACTCGTTACGGGAGGCTCGCGCGGCATTGGCGCCGCAATCGCCAAGCGCCTGGCTGCGGACGGAGCGAACGTGGCCATCACCTACACGAAAGGTGCGGACGCGGCCGCGTCAGTGGTCAAGGAAATTGAGCGCGCCGGCCGAAAGGCAATCGCAATCCAGGCGGACGCCGCCGATGCCGATGCGGTTAAAGCTGCGGTCGAAAAGACGTTTGCAACCTTCGGTCAGCTGGATGTGCTAGTGAACAATGCCGGCACAGCCATTCCGAAACCGCTCGAGGAGACTACGCTGGAAGAGATGGATCGCGTGCTCGACATCAACGTTCGCGGCGTGTTCGTCGCGACGCAGGCGGCGCTGAAGCACATGAAGAGCGGCGGTCGCATCATCACGATCGGTTCGGCAGTGGGTGAACGTGTCGCCGCGCCCGGGCTTGTGCCCTACGCGGCCACGAAGGGAGCCGTCAAGATGTTCACTCAGGCGCTGGCCAGAGAGATTGGGAGCCGGGGCATCACGGTCAACAACGTGCAGCCGGGTCCGATCGACACGGAATTGAATCCCGCCTCGGGTGATTGGGCGGTGCCGCAGAAGGCTGCCACGGCGCTCGATCGTTACGGGCGTGTGGATGAGATCGCCGCGATGGTGGCGTTCGTCGCTGGTCCGGAGTCCTCGTACATCACGGGCGCGAATCTTACGGTGGATGGCGGAATGAATGCGTGAAGCGACGCTGAACCGCCAATCCAGTCGGCGATAAAGCGAACGGCGCCGCATGCCGTTGAAATATGCCAGAGCTGGATTGGCCGTACGGCCCTGACACGGCGCCATGACACGGCGCGCTAACAAAGCGAGAGGCTCGGTGTGCATGCCATAACGATAGCCCATCATCAACGCGGTTTTCGTATCGAACTCGAGCGCTCTTTGCCTAGCGAAGTGACCGTGATTTCTCCCTTCGTGGACAAACTCATGGTCTTGCTCAGGAAGTGCGGCTGCGTTCCGGCAGGCGTGCCTGACGTTGAAATCGCATTGCGGGAAGCCCTGGCAAACGCCATCATTCACGGAAATCATGAGGATCCTCAAAAACACGTCCGGGTTACCTGCCGGTGTGAGCCTGACGGAGTGTCAATCGATGTAAAGGACGAAGGACAAGGATTTGACATCGATAAGGTCCCGGACCCTACAGCCCCCGAAAACATTGGATCCATTACGGGCCGTGGCATCTTCGTAATGAAAGCCTTGATGGATGAAGTGCGCTTCGAGGGAGGTGGAGCTGTCGTTCATATGCGAAAGAGCGCCGGCCGAGGTGTTTCTAATTTACGGTAGGGTGCTGGGGGTCAATTCACCCCGGACGAGAGTAGGGCGAAGAGCCGCCGCGGCGGCCGAAACCCGCACAGCGCGAGGGAAAACCCGCCCGACAAAATGGCGGGCAGGCCTCAACTAGGGAATTGATTAAAACGCGTCACAAAGGCTGCCGCGCTGAAGCGCGGCGCTACGTTTGAGTCTTCGCGGCGGGATCAGTTGTTGTGCTTGTCGTTGTTGGGCTTGTCGTCGTTGGGCTTGTCGGGGTCGGGCTTTTCGCCGTTGGGCTTGATTTTCAGGGTGGTTTGCACCAGCGCGCCCCAGTCGCCGCAGGCTTTGTCCAAAGTACTGAAATCGTATGACATGAATTCGACTCCGGCGATTGGCGCGCCGGTGCTGGCCGATTCCCCGGCTGATTTCACCGCATGGTTGACCGGTATGTTGAAGGTGTCATAGGTCTTCGTCCAGTATTTCTTGTGGTCTGTGCCGTACTGCGCCCGCAGGATCAAATTCCAGTAAGAACTGCTCTTCGAAGTGGTCGAGTTGTCGGCAATATGCAACCGGTCGCAGCCGTATCCGGTGATGGCCGCGCCATGCGATTCAACGGGCGGCACGAATTTATCGAACTTTGGTTTTTTATCAGCTGCCAGGAACGAGGCAGCGAGAAGGAGAACGAGCGCGGTCCGATATGCAATTATCCGATAGTTTTGCATACTTGTACCTCCAGACGGGGACGTTTGGGTGCGATGCTAAGCTCGGCGGACTCAAAACGCAAGCGCTTTTCAACCGTGAGGGAACGTACTTAGGTAGTATACCGCTGGCGAACTTGGGATGCGGTGTTAGCAAAGGCGGGTGGGTCCAAGACCCGCCCCTACCAGCGCGACGGAAGCGGGCACGGCACGGTTCGATTTCGCTCACCGCAAGTGCCCCGCTCCAACGAAGCTAAGGGCTGCCGCGCTGACCCTTCGGCTTCGCTCACGGCAAGCTCCCGCGGCGCTACGTTTAAGTCTTAACCCCGGCATTTTCAGGCTGATAGCGGAAATTCTGCGCTCAGACGACTTACTCCACAGCAGGGCAAATTCACTTAAGGAGAATCCAAATGAAATTGACGGTATCGTGGTTTGGTGTGGACGATTTCGAGCAGGCAAAGAAGTTCTACGGTGACGTGCTGGGAATGAAGAAAACGTTCGAGATGCAGACTTGGGCCGAGTTCGTGGGAGCCGAGGGCGAAGCGTCTATCGGAGTGGCTCAAAATCCGCCTGTCGGCAGAGAGCCCGGCGCGACCATCGTCCTGAAGGTGGACGATATTCAAGCCGAGCGCAAACGGTTGGAAAACAGAGGCGTGAAGTTCGAAGGGAAAACGGAAGAGATTCCGGGCGTCGTGAAGCTCGCGACGTTCCGCGATCCTTCGGGGAACCGGCTGCAGTTGGCGCAGCAACTCATGGGGCATTGATGGCCCCGGGGCCGCATCAGGCGGATTTCGGATTAGACTGATGCGGCCCTCAATTTTCGAAGCGAGGAATCGAATGGCGAGTCAACCGTTGTCGCAACTGTCGCAGGAAGAAGAGTCCGTGCTGGTTGGGCGGGCGCGCGAGGGCGATCGGCAGGCTTTCGGGTCGCTCGTGGAGCCGTGGCGCAAGCCGCTTTTCGGCTACATCTATCGCATGGTCACGCTGCGGCAGGATGCGGAAGACTTGCTCCAGGATGTGCTCGTGCGCGTGCTCGAAAACATTCGCGAGTATCGCGGCGAGGCTCGGTTCAAGAGTTGGCTCTTTGGCATCGCCACGCACGTCTGCCTGGACCATTTGCGCCACAAGAAGCGATGGCGCGTGGAGGCGCAACTCATAGGCGAGCAAGAGGCTAAGGCGAGTCCGGGCGCGTTCGAGATGCTGGTTGAACTGACGCGCGCGCCGGAATTCCGCTTCGAAATTCGCGAGCACATCGCGTTTTGTTTTTCGTGCATTGCGCGGACGTTGCCGCCGGAGGAGCAAGCCGCAATCATGCTGAAGGAAGTGCTCGGATTCACGAATGAGGAGGCGGCGGGGATATTGAGTGTTTCCGAGCCGGTGTTCCGGCATCGCCTGGCGGCGGCTCGCGCGAAGATGACCGGCGACTACGAAGGCTTGTGCGCGCTGATCAATAAGTCGGGAGTGTGCTACCAGTGCGAAGGTTTGCGGGAAGGCACTGTGGCAGAGCATCGCGGCGCGAATCTGGTGCAGATCGAGGTGGCTCCGGGCGTGGCGGTGAATCCGGAAAATCTGTTCGATGCGCGGCTGGCGATTGTGCGCGATGCGGACCTGGCGGATGGGACGTCGCGGGCGATGCACGACCTGTTCTTCACGAGCCTGACGCGACGAGAGGAAACGCGCGAATAGCTACAGGTCGAAGGGGCCGAGGGGAGTGCGTTGCGAGGCGACGTAGAGCGCGCCGCCAAAGCTGAAATCGGACGGGCGGCGGCCGAGAGCTTCTTCGGCGCAGATGCGCGCGACGTCGGGTGTATTGTTCTGCTCCGAAAGATGCGCGAGGACAAGGTAACGCGCGCGGCCGTCGAACATTTCCGAGTCCGCCAGAAAATCGCTGACCACCGTGTTCGAAAGGTGGCCGGTGCGGCTCATCACACGCTGCTTGATGTACCAGGGGTAGGGCCCCACCTTCAGCATCTCGAGATCGTGATTCGATTCCAAAATCAGAAAATCGGCTTCGCGCAGATGGTGTTTCACAAGCTCGGGCATGTAACCGAGATCGGTGACTATGGCGACTTTCGTTCCATTCACGCGAAATGCGTAGCCCACCGGATCGGCCGCATCGTGCGGAATCGCGAAGGCGGACACTTCGATGTCGCCGATTTCAAATCGCATCCCGGGGCTGATGTGCTGGATGCGGTCGATGCGCGTTTTCGGGCTGGGTTTTTCGCCGTCCTCGTACATTTTCTGCATTTCGCGATAGGTGGGCTCGGTAAGGTAGGCGGGGCAGTCCCAATCGCGGGCAAACTGCGCGACGGCGCTCGAATGATCCGTATGTTCGTGAGTGACCAGAATGCCGTCGACGCGTTCGGGGCGCGCGCGGCCGAGGACCTCGAATCGGCGCAGGATTTCTTTGCGTCCGATTCCAGCGTCAATGAGGAGAGTGGTGTGTTCGGTTTCGAGCAACGTGCAGTTGCCCGTGCTGCCCGACGCCAGGATGGATATGCGTAACGAGATGCGCTTTTTCTCCGCGTGCGCGATGCCGCGAAGAATGATGGCAAACCTGCGCACGCGCGTCAATACGAAGTCGCAAGCGCGGTGCTTATTTTCGACGCCCTATTTGAGCGAAAAGGCAGGAGGCTTCGTACCGTGTCAGATGGAAAGCTGGTCGCGGGTGAGCTCGAAACCTTCGAGGTTGCCGACCACGGAGGCGGCGAGGAGGTCCGTTTGGAAGAATTCGCCTGCGATCTGCTGAACTTCTTCGGCGGTGACGCTTTCGAGCATGGCGATCAATTCGTCCGGCGTGAAGTGGCGGCCGAAATAAAGGTGATAGCGCGCGAGGCTGTTCATGCGGTGGCCGGTGCCTTCGAGGGCGAGCAACGTGGCGCCCTTCAGGTGGTCTTTCGCGCGGCGCAGCTCTTCCTGGGTGAGCGGCTCATCTTTCAGGCGGCGCAATTCCTTCAGAACGCAATCCACCATCTGCGAAGCGGTCTCGAGCGACGTGCCGGCGTACACGGAAAGCGCGCCCGCATCCTTGTAAGCGTTCAGCTCGCTGAAAATCGCGTAGGCGAGGCCCAGCCGTTCGCGAATATTCTGAAACAAGCGCGAAGACATGCCACCGCCGAGGACAATATTAAGGACGGAGACGCCAAAGCGGCGCTTGTCCGGCATGGGCAGCGCGGGAACTCCGATGCAGATGTGGAGTTGCTCGAGCTCGCTCTTGTTGCGCAGCGTGACATGAGGAGCGGGCGTGGGCGGCGGATCGGCGAAGCCGTTTTTCGCCGGCGCGAGTTTCGCGAAGCGGCTGGCCACGAGCTCCACCATTTGCGAATGTGTGAGATTGCCGGCCGCGGTGACTACGATATTGTTCGGCGCGTAGCACTGCCGGAACCAGGATTGAAGCGTTTGCTGCGTCACCGCTGAAACCGTTTCCGGCGTGCCCAGAATCGGCCTGCCGAGCGGATGCGGATTCCAGAAATTCTGCGTGAAGAGTTCGTGGACCAGGTCTTCGGGATTGTCCTGCGTCATGCGAATTTCTTCCAGGATTACGGAGCGCTCGCGGCCGATGTCTTCGTCGTCGAATTTCGGATCGAGGACCATATCCGCAACGATGTCGAACGCCTTCGGCAGATGTTCGTTGAGGATGCGCGTGTTGAAGCAGACCATTTCCTTGGCGGTGAACGCGTCGAGCATTCCTCCGATGCTGTCCACTTCGCGCGCGATATCCTGCGCCGTCCGGCGGTGCGTGCCCTTGAACACCATGTGCTCGATGAAGTGGGAGATGCCGTTCAGCTCGGCGGGCTCGCGCCGCGATCCGGTACGCAACCAAATCCCCACCGAGACGGAGTGGACGTGCTCCATCCTCTCGGTGAGAATCACGAGGCCGTTGGGCAGAATTTCTTTTTGTACCCCTGGAGCGATTTCTGGCATGTGAGTGTTCTATTTTTGCACGCACCGGCGGCAAATGTTATGGCCTCGCGGCACTTAGTTTCCAGGCTTTTTCGAGCGGCAGCGTTCCGAAGCGCGCCTACATCAGTTTTTCATCGGGAGAAAGTTTCCCATACTCGCTGGAATAGTGCAGCGGAACGTCGGAGTAGGCGCCTTTATCCATCAGATACACTTCGCAGGTGGAATACGGATACGAATAAATGTGGATGCTCGTGGCGCGCCGCCCGAATTCGGGAAGGTTCAGCACCTGGTGGACCGGCTGCTCGGGTTGCACCACGCCCGGATGTTCCGGATCCATGTCGTAGAAGTCCGTCGGGACGAGCTTGCATGTGCCGTGCGCGGCGTCGCGATTCTGCACGGCAAAATTCTGGACGCGCAGGCGTCCGATGGGCGCGGCCATCCAGCAATTTTGTCCGCGATGATTGTGGATGCGGCTCACCTGCCCGATTTCCCAGCAAATCGCCATCACCTCGAACAGCTCGCATTTGAAAATCAGGTTCCGCGTGTAATGGCTCTTCGCGTAGAAGAGATAGGGATCAAGCGTCTCAGGGAGAACGGGGTTGCGTTGCGTGAATTCCAAAACTCGCGGGATCGTAAAATCCTTTGGCGGAATCGCGGACAGGCGTTTCACCCAGTCATCAATCGCAAGAATTTCCATGGTTGCGCCCCAGAATTCCGAGAGAAGAAGTTTGAAAGACTATTATAACTCCACTTTGATGGCCGCGGAGCGCGGAAAATCGCCGTAATCAAGCGTGTTATCATCGAAACAGGAATCTCTATGGGAGCTTTTGGCGACGATCGAAACCTGCTCGGCAAGGGCCCGGAAGAGCTGCGCTCCTTTGCGGAGTCTCTTGGGGAGCCCGCTTACCGCGGCGCGCAGATTTACCACGCGCTTTATGCCGAACGTCGCTTCGATTTCCCGGCGATTACGAACCTGCCCGCATCGCTGCGCGAGCGCCTGGCAAGCGAAGCTACGATTTCTTTGCCGCGAGTGGTGCGGCGTTATCGCGCGAGTGATGGAACGATCCGCTATGTGCTGAGCCTTGCGAGCGATAGCGCTGGCGCCGAAACTGCTGCCGGCGCAAAGAGCGCAACCGTCGAGGCCGTCTTCATGCCCGAGGAGAATCGCCAGACGATTTGCATTTCCACGCAAGCAGGATGCGCGGTGGATTGCCATTTCTGCTTGACGGCGACTCTCGGCCTGGTGAGGAATCTAACGCCGGGCGAAATTCTTGGGCAAGTGCTTGTCGCGCTGGAAGAGAATGGCGAAGCCCTCAAGCCGCAGACGAACGTGGTCCTGATGGGGCAGGGCGAGCCACTGTTGAATTACGATGCCGTCATGGCAGCGATGCGAATTTTGCTGGACCCAAATGGCATGGCCATCTCTCCGAAACACGTGACGCTTTCGACGAGCGGCATCATTCCGGGCATCGAGCGCTTCGCGCAGGAAAAGGTGCGGCCAAAGCTCGCGATTTCGCTGAATGCATCTTCGGATGAGCAGCGCGACCAGATCATGCCCATCAATCGCAAGTATCCGATTGCGAAGCTGCTCGACGCTTGCCGCCGGTATCCCCTGCGGACGTGGGAACACCTCACGTTCGAATACGTTTTGCTCGGCGGATTCAACGATTCCCCTGACGACGCGCGGCGGGTTGTCAGGCTGATGTCGAACTTGCGCGCGAAAGTGAACCTGATTTCGTGGAATCCGGGCGAGTTGCCGTACGAAAAGCCGGACCCATCGCGCGTGGAAGAGTTCCGGAGGATTCTCGCCGACAAAGGCGTGCTGGTTTTCGTTCGCTATTCGCGCGGGCAAGACGTAATGGCCGCTTGCGGCCAGCTCGCGCTGTTGGAATCTTCTGTAGCTTCCTCGAGCATCACGCAGATTTCGCCGGCCGCCCCTTAAAACTTGAAACCACAGATGAATCTTAGAAACAGCGAGATAAATCTGTACGCATCTACAGAATTCCAATCGCGGCCATCAGGCGGCCCGTCGTGCGTTCGCGGCGATAGCTGAAGAGAAGATCGGTCCGGCAAGCTGTGCAGAAACCAGAAGCGGAAATGTTTTGGGCTGCCACTCCCGCGGCCATTAGAATCGAGCGATTCGCCGCGATCAGATCCAGATGAACGCGCTCGGGCGGAGGCGCATGTCCGGGCGGCTTCATGGTGAGCCACGGGAGCCAGTTCGGATCGTTTTCGCCTGAGGCGACGGAATCGAACGGTCCTTCAAACCATTCGCGCGCATTCGCAAACTTTGCCGCGAACTGCCCCGCAACGTCGTGGCCCACTTCGTAGCAACATCGGCCGATTCCCGGACCGAGAGCGGCGACGACGTCTTTGGGTTGGGTGCCGAATTCCATCTGCATTCGGCCGAGGGTTTTCTCCGCGATGCGCTGAAGCGTGCCGCGCCAGCCCGCATGAATCGCGGCGACGGCTTTGCGCTTCGTGTCCGCCAGGAGAATGGGAATGCAATCGGCGGTTTGGACGGCCAATCGGACGCCGCGTTCGCGCGTGAAGAGAGCGTCACCCTTGGGACCCTCGCTTCCGGGCGGAGGGTTCGACTCGTTTACGTGGTGCGCGATATCGGAATGAACCTGGCGGAGTGTGACCACGCGCATCGCACCGGCGCCGATCGCGCTGAAAAATCGCTTTCGATTTTCCGAAACGGCGTCGCGCGAATCCCAATCGGTGAACCCGAGATTCAAGACGCACTCGGCTTTCGTCTTCGTCTTCACGTTGCCATCGGGCGCCGCGAGTTCGCTCGTTCCTCCCAGCCGCGTGCTGAAGCCGTGAACGAGCCAATCAAGCCTTGCCAGCGCAGGCGCTTCGAGAATTTGCAAGCCTCCGCTCGAGCGCAACTTCCAGCTCGAGGCATCTTTGGATTGCCGCTTTGCCCGCGCGCGACCTTTCGTTCGCGGGCCTCTTTTTACAGTAGTCGCCATTCCGCCGCCGTTGTGTGCTCCGATGCCCGCCACAATTATAGGTATAATCGCCGAGGCGTGCAGCGCTGAACCACGCACGGCGCAAAATTCGCAAACAGCGACAGGGGCCACGTGATTGTCGGGTTAGGGTTGGACATTGCGGAAATCGACCGAATTACCGCGGCGCTCACCCGTCATGGCGCCGCGATTCTTGAACGCCTCTACACACCCACGGAAGTTGCCTACTGCGAGAGCCACAAAAATAAATTCGAACGCTATGCCGCTCGATTCGCCGCGAAAGAGGCGGCCATGAAAGCGCTCGGCACTGGCTGGACCCGCGGCGTGCGCTGGCGCGACATCGAAGTGGCAAACGCTCCGGGGGGAAAACCAACGCTCCGCCTTCAAGGTGTGGCGCGGGAGTTTGCCGAAAAGCTGGGCGTTAAGAATATTTCGCTCACGATCACGCATAGCGGCAATTTGGCTCTTGCGCAGGTGATTTTTGAGAATTGATTCGGACGGGACCTTGTGTCGCGCCCATGGCGCTCTGGCGTTTTCACGCGTTGAGGACCCAGCCCTCGCGGGTTGGGCTAACTTCTGACGCGCCTACAGCGCTTGAGGATCCGGTGAGATGAACGTCGTGCCACTCGTTGGCCGAATGCAATCCTGCGATTCGGACCTTTAGGTAGTTCCCGGTGAGAGCTTCGGTCCAGTTTTCTCCCGCACGATTGAGTGTGAGCGCGCGCATCCTGGATCCCTCCCGCGAAGCGCGGAATTCCGCGGACTTCCTCTCACTGAGCGACCGCAGAGCGCGGGCGCGCTCTCGAACGACGTGACTCGGCACAGAGGCGGCAAACTTCTCGGCTTCGGTTCCGGGGCGCGGCGAAAACGAAAAGACGTGCAGATACGTGAAAGGCAAACGCTCAATCAACTCGACCGTTGCGGCAAAGTCCTCATCCGACTCGCCGGGAAATCCGACGATCACGTCCGCGCCGATTCCCGCGTCCGGCAGCGCGGCGCGGATCAGCTTGATGCGCTCCGCGTAGTGCTCCGCGCGGTACCAGCGGCGCATGGCGCGCAGAGTCCGGTTCGACCCTGATTGCAGCGGCACGTGAAAATGCGGCGCGATGCGGTGCGACGACGCCACCAGCGCGACGAAATCTTCGGTTACGTCCTGTGGTTCGATCGAGCTGAAGCGAAGTTGCTCGAGCTCCGTCTCATCGAGGATGCGGCGCACCACGGCCGCCAATTCCGCGCGCGGCGAAAGGTCGCGGCCGTAGCTCCCGAGATTGATTCCGCTCAGGACAATCTCTCTCGCGCCTTGTTTTGTGCACCCCGCGACGAGAGCGCGCACCTGCTCGATCACTGCATCAGGAGCGAGGCTCCGGCTGTTGCCGCGAACGAAAGGGATGACGCAATACGAGCAGCGATTGTCGCAGCCGTCCTGAATCTTCAAGATGGGCCGCGTGCGATCCCCGGCCACCAAGCCGGCCGGCGCGTTTAGAGAGCCCTGCGCGAAAATATCGCCCGTGAGGATCTTCGCCGGGCCGCGCGCCAGCGACATCGCGTCGCTCTGGATTTCGGAGAGCGGAACCAACGCGCCGTCTCGTACAGCAGCGATGCCAGTGGCGCCAGGTCCACCGGATTCAGCAATCACGCTGGAAATTTCCGACTGGTGCGAGTTGCCGATGACCCAGCTGACCCCGGGCATCGCCGCTACCTCTTCGGGAGCGCGCTGCGCATAGCATCCGGTAACCAGGATTCGCGCCGCCGGATTTGCGCGGTGAATCTTGCGCACGGTGTCGCGCGCCTGCGCGTCGGCGGCCGCCGTCACCGTGCACGTATTGAGCACGACCACGTCGGCGCGCGAATGCTCGTCGACCAACGTCAGGCCCTGCGAGGCCAACTGATGCCGCACTGATGCGGCGTCCGCATCCGTCGCGCGGCAACCAAAGTTCTGAATGCTGAAAGTGGTCATGCCCATTGTCCCGGTCGAGCTACAGAACAGGTAGGAACAGAATTATAGCAGCAGGGAAACCAGGGATTTCATTTCGAATGAGGGCGCCTACTGTCCGGCGGTGCGACGTTGAAAGCAGAGCAGGATCAAGTCAGCCCGGCGGCGCACGCCGAACTTGGCGAGAAGATTAGAGACGTGAAACTTCACGGTTCGCTCGGAAATGTGCAGCCGATCCGCGACTTCCTTGTTCGCCAGATTCTCGAGCAAGCCATTCAGCACTTCCTGTTCGCGCCGGCTGAGTTCGGCGGGAGAATCGCCGCGAAGCCTGCGTCCCTGCGTGCTGCTGAGAATGGAATCGACAAAACGTGAGAGAACCGTGCGCGGAACCCAGAAACCGCCCGCAGCCACCAGAGGCAGGGCGCGCGGAAGTTGTTCCCGAGCTTCCTCATAATTCAGGATCCCTTTGACCCCCTGCCGAAGCAGAGTGTAGCTGTCGGCCTCTTTCAGTTTATCGCCTACCACCAAAAGCCGCGCGGTGGGGAACCGGTCGAGAATGTTGCCGAGCAGCGCCCCCGTGGCCTGTCGAGCGGCGTGAGCGTCAATCACATAGACGGCTCCGCGTGGCACTTCGAGGTTTCGCAGGTCCGGGGCAAGCATCGAATCGAGCTGCTTCGAAACGATCTGAAATCCCGAGGTCTCCAGCAGGCGCCGAAATTCATCGAGCACCATTGGATGAGGGGAGAGCAGGCAGACCTTTAGGCTCGATTTAGCCGGAGCTTTTGCCATGGGTATTTTAGGCTAACGTAAGTAAATTACCGGGGCAAGCAACGGAACGCGGGCAATTTCCTACCAGATACGGGTCCGAATGCATTGTCCGGAAGGGAACGACTTGGGAAGCAGCCGATTTGCCCGGCAGGAAGGGGGTTCGAAACCCTGCCGGGCAAACCAACCTTAAAGGGGATAGCCTATGCAACCCTCGGGTTTAGCCCGCTGGCTGCTGATTTCCTGCGCCGAACCGCAACAGCGATAGCCATGAGCCCAATCAACATTAGAATGAACGCGCTGGGTTCTGGTGTCGCGACGATGAACTCCTGGGGCGGTGTATTCGCACAATAGTCGCCGTCGCATCGGATGGGGTCCGAGATGTCCGCCGTATAAATCAGGATGTTCGCGAACTCTCCAGAGGTAAATGTCTGGCCCTGAGCGTCGTTGATCCACCACTGCACGTTGGCCTGATCGCCGGCGGAAAGTCCGTTGACGGCGTTCGGGTCAAAGAGCGCCCAGATCGCAAATTGAATGTCGCCCGCTTGGCCGGGGCTGGCTGACAGCAAGTTTAGCGAGAGCCAAGCGGCCTCTTCGTAAAGATTCGTTGAGTTGCCCAGATCCACCCACTTCGTGCCGCCAAGGCTGCTGAGTGTGGTGACGTTCGCGGTCCACGTCTCACCGATATAAGACTCGTCGTCGAAATCGTCGCAAATCACGGAGGTCGACACCCCATTGATCGTAACGGTGTAGGGACCGATATAGACGCCGCCCAGCGCGCCATTATCCCCCGCGCCCGTAAGCAACATGGTGGCAGTGTCCGCCAAGGCCGTCGGGGCAAGAAAGAGAACAGCCCCAATTAGAACCGATAGTGACACTCGAACAATAATCCTCTTCATTGGGCCCTTTCAACTTTGACCGCTCGTCTCAAATGTCTGAGCTCAGCGGAGTCTGGAAGGAGCTGAAGCCAGCGCTCCTATGATTGTAGTTGCATGCTGACTACCAATGCTAAGGTCTCTAAACAGCTGATAATAAAGCCCGTATCTCTATGAGACGCGCGCGCCGATGCCTTCCGTTTGGACACCGTTGGCATACAATTACCCATATGTCAAGAAAGGGCAGGGGGCTGATTTTCGTAGCGGGGAAGCCCTTCTAGTCGACGGGGAAGGACGGGCTGGGTACTTCGGTCTCCGAATCCATCTTGCGTTGGGGGCGCTTGGCGGGAAGCCCGGCTTGGCGGACCTTGTAGAGCAAGGCCCGGTAGCTTATCTTCAGCACTTCGGCGGTCTTTCGGCGATTCCAGTGGTTCGCTTGCAGCACTTTGAGGATCAGATCGCGTTCCATGCGCCGCGTAACCTGCTGTGCGATGCGCTTCAGAGGGATATTGCCATCTGGGCTGGTTTCGTACGAAAACGCGACATGCTTTTTCTCGTCCCTGTCGGAGTAGAACGCCTCCTCCGAACCGAGTATCACGTAGCGCGCCAGACAATTCTCGAGCTCGCGAACATTTCCGGGCCAATCGCGCTGCTGGAGGAACTGCACGGTCTCCCTGGAGAGCGGTGCCGCGTCCCGCTTGAAACGCTGGTTGAAAAGCTGGCGGAGATATTCCACCAGATATGGAATGTCGTCACGCCGTTCACGTAAGGGCGGAAGGGTGATGCTGATGACGTTGATGCGATAGAACAAATCGGAGCGGAAACCCCCGACTTCGATTTCGTGCTGAAGTCGGCGATTGGTCGCGCAAATCACGCGAGCATCCATGCGCCTTTCTTCATGGTCGCCGATGCGCGTGAAATGGCCATCCTGCAGAACGTGAAGAAGCTTGGCCTGGAGGCTGGCGTCCAACTCGGCAATTTCGTCCAGGAACAGCGTCCCGCCCTGCGCCATCTCCATGCGGCCGGGCTTCGCCGCGACCGCCCCTGTGAAAGCGCCCTTCTCAAACCCAAACAGTTCACTCTCCAGCAGGGTGCCGGGTATCGCGGGACAATTCACTTTGACGAAGGGGCCACCCCGCCAGGGCGACCTCTCATGTATGAACCTGGCGAGGACCTCTTTGCCCGTCCCACTTTCGCCGAGGATCAGAATTGGGACGTTGAGTCCGGCCGCCCGGTCGACTCTGTTGCGAACGGCCTGCATGGCGTCCGCCGGGCCGAAATAGATGTGCTCCGGCGGTAGTTCAACTGCGTTTGGCGCTGCGAGTCTTGGTTCGGCGGCTGAAGCCATTCGGCTAAGGTTGAGGCATCCCCATGATTGGACCCGTTATGAGCTTGCATGCGGGCAACCAAACCGAGCACCGTCAGTGATCGGCCTATGCTCCACCCACCGGGCATTCCCCTCACGCAAGTGACTGTCCTCAGAGGCTATAGGTTCTTCGCTCAAGGACGTCCCAGTACTCGACGTGGATCCAAGGACCCTTTAGGAGCGTTAACCCACCTGAAAATGCTTAGCACTTTCGGGAAGGCTATTTCCCGCGCCGCCGAAAAGAATTTCGCCTGTCAGGGTGACTCCGGCAACTACTACGGAACGGGTATCGAAACGGAAAATCAGATGTGGCTTTGCGGATCGACTGCGTCATGTGTAGTTGAATCGTCTCGAACCGGAAAAGCTTGCGGCGAGTTAGAACGAACTTCGTGGCGGATCGCGTAAAGAACTGAATGTGCCCCAAAGACGCAAAAAACCGCGGGGCGCAACTCCATTCCGGACTAAATATGTGTTCCTTCTCCCCGGATGATGTCGTAGCGCTCGATCACCGCGGCGACGCCGATCGTGTCATGGTCATCGTCGCGTCGCTTGTCCACTCTCACTACGCGGCCGTGCGCGCGCACGAAGACTTCGCTGCCGCGAGTTATTTCAGCCGGCAAAGTGAGCGTAAAATCCAATTCGGTGCCAGGCGAGAGTTCCTTGTGCATCATGAAATAGACGCCTCGCGTCGAAATGTCGCGAGTGTGACCGCTGTGTGATCCCGGTTCCCGGTTGATCGGCAGGCGGACGTTTACGGGCAGCGAGAGGTCATACCGGCGGGCCATGCGGCGCTCGGTCATCCACGCTCCTCAATAGCACGTTTGAAGTTCACGCACAAATCCCCGCGACAAGATCAGCAATCACGCTTCCAAAGGGAATCTCAGCGTTGCCAGACTCAGGACCTCAACTCCCAGTACTCTGCTGTCAGGCCCGATCCGGTGCGGCCAAAAAATGGCCGCGCTGGCAACCCCTTTGATAACAGCAACAAACGTTTCTTTGCTTTGCCTAGGCGAGCGACGTGAACCCGGCCGCAAATGAAACAAGAATCACTCGCGACCCACTTCGGGCACGAATACTAGACCAACCTTATCAGCTACGGTAGAAGTATTTCTTCGGATGTGCTCTAGATATGCAACTCTTTTCAGAGGCCTAGGACTACCTGAGGGTATGGGACCCACGCAAACGAATCAATTCGGACGAAACTACGAGCCGCGGACTCCGGGCATCGCCGGAGCGGGCACGGCCACTTTCTCCGCCGCTTCCTTCGCCGCCGTCTCTTTAGCTGCCTCTTTCGCTGCGGCGGCAGCCTTTGCTGCTGCAGAACGCGAGCCGCGGCCCGAGTCAAGATTGAATTGCCGCATTTTGTAGAGCAGGGCCTTGTAGCTGATGCCCAGCATGCGCGCCGCATCCTTGCGGCACCAATTCGTTTTCTCCAGCGCGTCTGCGATGGCTTCCATTTCCGCTTCGTCCTTCAAGCCGCGCACGAGCGCTTTCAGCCCTTGCTCCTTCGGCGCGGGAGTTTCCTCGCGAGGCGCAAGGCGCTGTTGCTGACCCGTCATTTCCAGAAGTTCGCGGAAACTTCCTTCGTCGTCTTCAAGGATCACGTAGCGCTTTACGAAGTTCTCGAGCTCGCGCAGGTTTCCCGGCCACGGATAGCGCAACGCCGCTTCCAGCAGGTGTTTGGAAGGCTCGGTCGCCGGCTTCTGGTACTTCTCGCTGTACTTCACCAGGAAATGCTTGAACAGCAGGGGAATTTCCGCGGTGCGCTCTCGCAGCGGGGGAACGTGAATCGAAAGCACGTTCAGCCGGTAGTAGAGGTCCTCGCGAAACCGCCCGGACCTCATCGCGTCCTTCACGTCCATGTTCGTTGCGGCAAGCACGCGCACATCCACATTCACCACGGACCTGGCGCCCAGCCGCGAATACTGTCCATCCTGGAGTACGTGCAAAAGCTTCGCCTGCAAGTGCGGGCTCATTTCCGCAATCTCATCCAGGAAAATCGTGCCCTTGTTCGCCATTTCGAACTTTCCCGGTTTTGACCTGACCGCGCCGGTGAAGGCACCTTGATCGTATCCAAAAAGTTCCGATTCAAGCAACTCGCCTGGAAGCGCGGCGCAATTTACTTTCACGAACGCTTGCTGCCGGCGGTTGGAGCGCAGATGAATCATCCGCGCAACCACTTCCTTTCCCACTCCGCTTTCCCCGCTGATAAAGACCGGCACATCTACAGGAGCGATCTGCAGAATCTGCTGGCGGATTTTCAGCATTTGCGGACTGGCAGCCAGGAAGGAAAGGTCTTCGGTCAACTGCTCGCAATACTCGCGAAGCGCGCTGTTCTCCGTCCGCAGTTGCTGCTTCTGGCGCACCTTGAGAAACGCGGCATCGAGCTCGGGTTTTTCAAACGGCTTTGTAAGATAGTCGAGAGCGCCGAGACGAATGGCTTCCACCACGGTGGTCACCTCGTTCGAGCAAGACAACATGATCACGCTCAACGAACGGTCCACCTGCATCAAGCGGCGCAAAGTCTCCAGGCCGTCAATCTCCGGCATCAGCACGTCGAGGATGATGTAGTCCGGATGCTCGCCCGCGCTCACGCGTTCCAGCGCCTCTTTGCCGCTAGCCACGCTCTGGACGCTGAAACCGTCCACCTCAAGCAGAGTCTGAAGATACTTCCGGATACTGGGTTCGTCGTCCACTACCAGGATTTTTTCTTTGTCAGCCATTGTGTCCCTGCGAAACCGAATTTCCTGCCATTTTCGTGCCGCTACTCGAACCACTCACGTGAACGGTTACTCGTTACTCGACATTTTACTCAACATTGATGGGCAACAAGAACGAGAACGAACTCCCGCGTCCCACTTCGCTATCGACCCAAACTTTTCCTCGATGCGCCTGAATCAAACGTTTCGTAATCGCCAGTCCCAATCCCATACCTGAGGATGACGGATCCACGCGCACAAACTCCTCGAAAATCTCCTGATGAAACTCCGCCGCAATGCCGCCGCCCGTATCCGAAACCGCCACCAGCACACTGTTGTGCCGGCCGCCGCGGTCCCGCCGGCGTTCTTCCGGCGGCGCGGCTTCGGCGACGCGACGTTCCCAAAAATGCGGCTCGGCGAGCAACGTAACGCATCCACCCGCCGGCGTATGCTTCAACGCATTATCAACCAGGTTCGCCATGCACTGCTGCACTTTCTGGTAGTCGAAGCGAAAAAGCGGCAGGTCCGGATCGAGCTTCAGATCCAGGCGCACGCTGGCGCGCTGAAATGCGTCCTGCCAGCGGCACGTCAGGTCGTTGATACAATCGCGAAGATCGTTCTCGCGCAATTGCAGCACGAGTTTGCCGCTCTCGAGCGCCGAATAATTCAAGAACATCGAAACCAGACGCACGAGCCGGTCGCAGCTTTCCTTCGATTCCTGCAGGATGTCGCGCTGGCGGTCGCTTAGCTTTCCCAGCGAACCTGAGAGCAAGAGATCGTAGTAGCCCTTCATCACGGCAAGCGGCGTCTTCAATTCGTGAGCAGCCGACGCCAGAAACACCGTCTTCTGGCGATTCACTTCCTGCAAACGCAGGTACGCGGCCAGCAGGTTCCGGTATGTGATTTCCCGTTCCTGCATCAACTCCTGAACGGTCTGCCGCATCTCGGCTTCACCCGACGACGCTTCAGCAAGAACCGGCTCGATGTAAACCACCAACCAATCGGGTTCGGGCAGCCACCGGACTCGCGCCCTGCCCCTTACCTCGGTGCCCTCGAAGGGAAGACTCAGTTCTTGTTCTCCACTCTCAAGCTGGGCCAGAATTCCCACTCGATCGCACTTCAGAATGTCTCTAAATAGGTTGACCTCAGGCTTGGGATGGACCCCCGCAGCGCCCAGAGCGTCCTGAGCGTGCAAGTTCGAGAACAGGACGCGGCCGTCTCGTCTTGAGACGAGCACTGGCCGATCGAGCGCGTCCAACAGGCTGGCGACCAGTTGGAAAGCAGCCTCGTTTCCGGCTTGCTGGGTGGCTGTCAAACCTTCGGGCAAGTCTCCTCCTGGAAACTTTCGCGTAAAGGACACACACTCTCTACGGGAGAGAGGCAGCGAAGAAAGGGTATGCTCGCAAAGGGCACCAGGAGAGTCAATGGTAAAAGCGGCCTAGTTTTGCACAATCGTGGAACCCAAGTGGAGTAAATTTGCACACTCTGGTCATAGCCCCGCGGAGCGTGTCTGAGTTTACACTACTTAATGCTCTGTAATTAAATGACTTAATAAAGTGTTCGCAAAACATCGAACTTGCATTCAAATTGCGAACTAGTGTGAGTACTAAAACTGAGGTACCGCAGACGTGAGGGAAAGCGCAGTTCATCAAAGGGCAGGGATGTCGCCGCTTTACGAAGAGCGGCGCCGCTTCCAGAGGATTCATCTGCAGGTGCCCCTCTTCATTCGCGGACGCGACGCGCATGGAGAGCAGTTCCTTGAACTCGCTAAGACTCTTGATATCAGCGGCTTGGGTGCCTTCATTACTTGCCCACGCGCGCTGGCGGTGAACGAAGTGATCACCCTAACGATTCCCGCGCCTTCCATAACCTCTTCCGCTCTGGTCCCAGCCGGCATGCCCCCGATTCAGGGAAAGGTGAAACGCCACCAGGAGGCGGGCGATGTTCACCTTATTGGCGTCGAGTTCCTTAAGCCGATCGGCTGAATTTCCCCTGTTCTGCTTCCATTACCTGCACATCGCTACGCATAAACGGAACTAGTTTTCACATCTCGGCGCGCAACCGTATCAGTGACGCCGAGCGGGCCTTGTTTAATCCTATTTGGTGCAGCAGCTTAGAGACTTCCCCAATCGGGCCCCTGATCAGCAATTGGACTGTGCCGTGCTACACTCTGTGTTCGCCCCCGCAGGCGGTCTCCCCTAAAAAATTAGGGCGGAGTAAGCGTTGTATCGGACCAATTAATGGCCCAGCCCGGCGAACCCACTCAGCCGCAGCTCTCGGCCGAAGAGTCTTTCCTCGATCTCCTGGTCGAGACCCTCAGCGGTCTCGACGACTCCGTTCGTGCTCCTTTTCTTCGCCAATTCTTCCGAACTGTCGCACAAATCGATCTAAGTGACTCGCAGAGCGCCGAATACTGGCAAATGATTCTCCAGCGGCGCCGCGAGCTCTCGGAAATCATCGGCAAGTCCCTTTCACTCAAGGCTGCCATGATCGACGTGCTGGCTTCCGCAAACCTGCTTCGCGTTCCCATCATGATGGAGTATGCGGACTTCAAGAAACTCCAGATCAACGCTGCCACTGACGCGCTCACGGGGCTGTACAACCGGCGCCTCTTCGACGAGTACTTCGAAAAGGAACTGAATCGGGCGAAGCGCTACAACCACCAGCTCGCCGTCGTTATCCTGGATCTTCACCGCTTGAAAGAAGTGAACGATCAGTATGGACACCTGCAGGGCGATCAGATTCTTCAGCTCGCCGCGGCAACTTTTCGCAAAACGCTTCGTTCCTCCGATTTCGCCTTTCGCATCGGTGGAGACGAGCTGGCCTTGCTCCTCCCGCAAACGGATTCCGAGCAAGCCATCACGCTTTCCCGGCGCGTTCGCACGCAATATGAGACGGACCTGCGTCCACTCAATTTGAATGTCGGCGTGACATTGGATTTCGGTACGGCGGTGTACCCCGAAGACGGTGACAAAAAGAATGAACTTCTGGAAGTTGCGGACAAGCGGCTCTATCAGTTGAAAGCCGCAAGCCGCTCGACCTCTCGCGTGGTTCCCATCGAATCCCGCGGCGCTCGAGACGCTTCGCCGTCCGCGGGCCCGGCTGCACCGAGCGTTGAAACGCCGGCTCCCAAGGTCGAGGCCGAGCCTCCACGAGCGCCAGTGTCCATGCCGGCCCCCGCTTCTTCGCGAACGGAAAAGCGGAAGTGGGAACGGGTATCGCTCTCGGGAACCAAGGCGTATGCGGTCATTTCGGATGCCGGCCAAAAAACGGCCCGCGTAATCGATCTCAGTTACGGCGGCGTCTCGCTGCTCATGGACAAGCCCGAGGAAGTTGCCCACCAGTTCAGCGCTGTTTTGCACGTTCCCATCCTGCCCCCGGTTCGCGTAGTTCTTCGGAGGACGTACGCCGTACGCGTCGAAAGTGGCCGCACACGCGTCGGCTGTGCCTTCGTTTCTTAGCGATTCATTATCGGTTCCGGGCTTGGTGGATCGACAATGCGACTTACCGAAAGTTAATCCAGCGGAGAGCTACACACCGGCACAACGAGCGCACTGGACAATAACGATTTCCCGTCTCAGAATCTGCTTCCATGACGACCGACGATATAAGCGTCAGCCTAGACGGTTCCGACGCGGTCATGCAGTGGTTTGGGGGTTGGCCCAGCTTCCACGACGCGGAAGTTATCAGCCTGCACATGGCCCGCGCGGGAGAGTCGGTCCTCCGAGTTTATCCGTACTACCCCGAGAAACCAGCGACCGTTAATTTCATCTTTGAAGAAATCACTGATGTGGAATTGGCGGACTTTAGCGGGCAAAACGTAATCTTTTATTTGGGGGTCGAAGAGGTTATAGACCAAACGAAAGAAAAGGCTATTCGATTGACGTTGGGTCCTTGCTATGGATTGGCGGGTCGCATCGACGCTAAGCGTCTGCGAGTGGAGCTTGTGCCGGGGAAATCGCCGGATGGCGTGAGTCTCTGGTAGGGCCGGGCCCCGGTGGAAATCGTTCGAGGGATCAACTATAATAGAGGTTTCGCGCAGGCCTAGCGACGCGACTTGTGTGACTCTCTCGCGCAGACCGGCCGGCAGAAGGAGCTTCCAATGAAGGAAGGCATTCATCCCGATTACCACCCCGTGACGGTCCACTGCGCCTGCGGCAGCACGTTCCAGACGCGTTCTACTTCCAAGGGCAACATGATTCGCGTGGAAATCTGCTCGAGCTGCCACCCATTTTTCACGGGTAAGCAGAAGCTGATCGACACGGCTGGGCGCGTCGAGCGGTTCCAGAAAAAGTACGCCGATAAGGCCGCCAAGAAGTAACCCTTCGTTCTGGCGCCTTTCTACGACTCCTTTGCCGAGAATAAGCGACGGGTGTGCGCGTCTCTGTCCGCCGCGCGTCGCGCATCCGCGGCGGGACGGTGTACAATGCGGAAAGATGGTCACGCGATTCTCTCCAACGCCGGACTCGCCACAAGAATCTCGGGTTGAAACCGCACCGCCGCGCGTAACCCTGCGAAACTATTTTGCGCATCCCTTCGATTCCGCGATTGCCGCGGCGCGTACGTGCTACTCCGCGCGCCTGATCAATCCCGAAGAAGTGAACGACAAGCAGCGTGTAAACATCGGGTCCGCCACCTATTACGGCGGGCATCACACCGTCTATCAGCACGCGCACTTCGAATTTGGTCTCGAAAATATCAGCCGCCAGTTCGTGTGGTCTTTCCTGCACGCGCACCCGTTCTACAACTCGGAGCAGCAAAGCCAGCGATACGTGCGTCTAGACCGGCCGCAGGCCTACGTTCCGCCCGAAGGCCCAGCCAATCCGAATTTTGGTCCCGCCGAGCGCGCGATTTACGAGAACGCGATTGCTCGGGCCTGGCAGCACTACCGCGACCTGACCCAGGTGCTTCAACCCGAGGCTCGCGGAATTCTCGCGGATATCTGGCACTTGAGCGCGATGTCGCATCCGAAGCGCGTCCAAAAAGTGGACCGCCAGTCTGAAAAACGCGCGATCGAAGTGGCTCGCTATGTTCTGCCCGTCGCGGCGTTTACGACCATGGTTCACACGGTTTCCGGCATCGTGCTGCACCGTCTGTGGCGCATGCAGTCCGTGAGCGACACACCCGCCGAAGCGCGTCACGTGATTGGGGAAATGGTCGCGCGCGTCCGCGAAGTGGATCCGCAGTTTTTCGATCGCTTCGACAACGTGCCGCTGGAAGATCCGCCGGAATGGCACGAACCGCAGCGCGATGGTGAAGCGTTTGCACGCGAATTTGATGCTCGGCTGGGGAGCTTGACGTCCCGCCTGATCGATTATTCGCCGCGCTCCATCGAAGCAATGGCGGAAGCCTACCGCGCCGTCGTCGGTCTGACCGCCGCGGAATGCCCTGACTCGGAAGCCATCGACCGCATGCTCGACCCCGCGCGCAATCCCTATCGGCGCGAAACCTTGAATATTGGAGTCCACGCACCGCTGATGCGTCCCCTGCAGCACGCGAATTTCACGTTCGCGAAGAAAATCAGCCACACCGCCGATAGCCAGGACCAGCGTCATCGCATGGTGC
This sequence comes from uncultured Acidobacteriota bacterium, assembly GCA_963737205.1. Classification (GTDB taxonomy): domain Bacteria; phylum Acidobacteriota; class Terriglobia; order Acidiferrales; family UBA7541; genus Palsa-295. Next base: position 2,701,372 of record CAVTRV010000002.1, read on the forward strand.
CGGGTTCGCGGCCGCTCCTGACACTCTCCGATACGCGTTCGCCCGATTACATCGCCCCGATGCTGATTCGCGAAAATGCGCAAGCGTTGGATATTTATCAGCGCGCGATGGAAGAAGCGTGGTCGGCGAAGAACGAACTGATCGACCGCGGCGTTCGGCCCGAGTTTGCTCTCTATTTGCTGCCCAACGCCAAGGCCATCCGCCTGGTGGAGTCAGGATCGCTGCTGCATCTTCTCCACAAATGGACGATGCGCACCTGTTTCAACGCGCAGGAGGAAATTTATCAGGCATCGATTGAAGAAGTGGAGCAGGTGCGCTCAATATTCCCGCAGCTAGGGCGTTACATTGGTCCGCCGTGCTACCTTCGCGCCGGGATTTCCTCGCCCATCTGCACCGAGGGGTCGCACTTCTGCGGCATCAAGGTCTGGATCGACTTCCCCAACATTCAGCGCCGAATATGACGCGGCGCGGCAGCCTCGTCTATTACCTCTCAGCCTGGATTCTCGGCTGCTTCTTCATGAGCCTGCTGATTTGGATCAAGGATATGTTCGGGGTGACGCTCGACCCACCGTTCGCGCGCTCAGCCTTTGGACTCTTGTTTTTCAGTTTCTACGGTCTTGTGTTCGGAGCACTCGCGGCTTTGATCAGCGCATTTCTGCTTCGCCGCTTGATGTCGGCGCTCAAATGCAAGAATCCGCTTCACTGGACGGTCGTCGGCGCGATTCTCGCTCCGGTTGTGATCGCGATTTTGGGAACGTGGGGACGGCACCTCGAAAACCAACAACGGGCTGGGGCGCGGCTCCTGGGTCTGCTTACATTCGGCCCGAAAACGGTTCTCGAGGCGGGTTGGTGGCTGGCAATTCCGGCGGGGGCGGCGACGGCGTTTCTTCTCTGCCGCATCCAACGGGCTTTTGCGCCCGAGAAGACTCCGGTTAGCGCTTGACGATGTGGGTTTCGTTCACCGAAACGAGTTCGTAGCGTATTCCGCGCCAGCGGATCTTCTTGGTCAGCAGCGATTGAATGAAATTCCACGAGAAGAGAAACGGAACGATGGGCGCGAGCGCCATCCACGCCCAACCCCACTCCTGAAGTTTCGCTTTCCACTCGGGCAATACTTCGCTCACCGCGATGGTTCGCATCGCGCCCTTCATCGCCGCCAGCAATGGGGCCACCAGGGCCATCAGCGCGAGCTGCCCCCACGGGTCGCTCCCGATCATCGCAGTCAGAATCACGACGAACGCGTAGATGAGCGTCAGCGAATACGCGAGATGAGAAACCATGCCGAGCGCCCACATCCGCGGCGAATAAACGCGTGTGATCACCACCTGGCGCGTGGTGAACTCGAGCAACTCGGTGCCAGTCCAGGGATGTGGCGTGGCCGCCAGGCATTCGGGACAAAACACGATTGGCTTACCCGCTTCATTCAGCGCGCGGGTCATCGCAAAATCGTCGCTTACCGCCCCGCTCCAAAACTCGAGCACCTGGGCGTCATCAAAAGTTTTGCGTCGAATCGCCGTGCCGCCACCCCAGCAGAAGTTGTCCTTTTCCTTGCCGAGCATCGTTGCCACGGCCGCGTTCCATGCCGACGCCATCGCGCTCGCGAATCCGCCCTGCCCGATGCTGCGGCTCGGAATGATCCAGCGGTACGCCGTCGTCGCCCCAATGCGCGCATCCTGAAGCGGCGCCACCAATTTGGTCAGCCACCCGCGATTGAGCCGCACATCGGAATCGGTGAAGACGATCACTTCGAATTTGTCGGCCGGCAGAGCCTCCACCGCGCGGCGCAGGTTGTAGACTTTCTCTCCGCATTCCTCGGGCGGGCCCGCGATCACGATGTGCACCGGCCGCTTGCTCGCGGTCTTCACTCGCTCCACCACCTTCAATGCCGGATCGAGGCTCGTCGCGAGCGAAAAATAAACCTCATAACTCGGATAATCGAATTGCGTAATCGCTTTAAGGTTGTCCTCGAGGCCCAGCTCGTTTCCTTTGCAGGGGCAGATAACGGCCGTTACCGGCGCGTAGAATCCCGCATGCGAACCAAGCCGCCGGCGAACCATCTGAAACCATTCGAATCCGGTCCAAAGGGAATAGAACCCTACGAGAATCTGCAGAATTACCAGAATGTAGAAGGCAGTACTCACTGGCGCGAGAATAGCAAAAACGGACCCGCGAATGTATCAGCATGGCACCGCAGTGTGCCGAAGAAGAATACACTGCAGGGATTGACTCCCTTCGGGCTCGACGGTAGACTGCTGCGAATTTTCCCGGCCCGATAACCAGGAGGATATTCATGGCTACCAGCGCGCCCGAACCAATCAACCAGGCAAAGTTGCACGAGTTCGTGATGAGAGCCGTCGGCGAAATGGGAGCCGCCATGAATGCGGCCCTTATCATACTGGGGGACAGGCTAGGTCTCTACAAAGCGATGGCCGGCGCCGGCCCGCTGACTTCGCAGCAGCTCGCCTCGAAAACAAACACCACTGAGCGCTACGTCCGCGAATGGCTGGCAGCCCAAGCCGCCGGTGGATTCGTCACGTACGATGCCGGCTCCGACACTTACACGCTGCCGCCGGAACAGGCGCTTGCGCTCGCGGATGAACAGAGCCCGGTTTTCCTGCCCGGCTTTTTCGACATCGTGGCCGCCTGCGTGAAGGACGAGCCGAAGATCAGGGAGGCATTTCGCTCAGGCAAGGGCGTCGGCTGGCACGAACACGACCACGGCCTTTTCGCCGGGACCGAGCGTTTCTTCCGTCCGAATTATCGCGCGAACCTCATCACCTCGTGGATTCCCGCACTCAGTGGCACCGAGGCAAGGCTCAAAGAGGGAGCGAGCGTCGCCGATGTGGGGTGCGGACTCGGCACGTCAACTATATTGATGGCCGAGGCGTATCCGAATTCCACCTTCGTCGGCTTCGACTACCACCCGGGCTCGATCGACATGGCTCGTGAAGCTGCCAAGAAGGCCGGCGTCGCCGATCGCGTGAAGTTCGAAGTCGCCAAAGCCAAGGATTATCCCGGCAAAGGCTATCACTTCGTCGCTTTCTTCGATTGTTTGCACGACATGGGAGATCCCGAAGGGGCCGCTCGTCATGTTCTTGGGACGCTGGACCGCGACGGATCCTGGATGATCGTCGAACCCTTCGCCAATGACAAGCTCGAGGACAACCTCAATCCCATCGGCCGCGTTTTCTACGCTGCTTCGACGATGCTGTGCACGCCCGCGTCGCTCTCTCAGGAAGTTGGTTTGGGCCTCGGAGCGCAGGCGGGCGAATCGCGTCTATCGAAGGTATTGCATTCGGCGGGCTTCACGCGAGTGCGGCGCGCCGCGGAAACGCCGTTCAACATCGTTCTCGAAGCACGCCCATAGGAGCAAGGTCCGCCGTCGCCCACGCACTCACGGTGGGGCGTCAATTCACGCGCTTCTGCGACAGTACTTTACCGAGCACGCGATCGGATGCCGCATCAAGTTCCCGATGGAATTTGCTCGCGGCGCGCCGGGCCTGCTCCATCAGGGAAGGGTCCAGCAGGAAGGCCACGCGGTCTACGAATGGACCCGCGGCACTCAGGCGCGCTTCGCGCTTCGTGTGTCGCCGATCCTCCTGTGCGCTCAGCTTTTCGTACAATTCCAGATCGCGCCAGAACTCGTCCGCGTCGTTTTCGCTCCAGTTCAGCGCCTGCCCGAGAGCGACAAAAAATTCTTCACGGAAAAGATCGAGCAGAGGAATCGCGAATTCCCACCCGCGGCTTTTACGTGCTGCCTTCGTCTTCGACTTTTTCCCCCGCTTCGATTTCGCCTGGCGCTTCGGAGCCCGCATCGGCACTCGCACTTTCAACCGTTTCGGCAGGGCGCCTTCCACGCGCAGGACCATCGCCAGAATCGCCTCGCGGCGAATCGTCTCGAGCTGTTCGCGGTAGTGCGCTGGCTGGTCGGCGCGGCCCGGCCGGCGATGCTCCGCCGCATAGATATCGAGGAATCGCTGCACCATTTCGTTCTGGTCGAGCGTCCTCAGCAGCAAAGTGGCTGCTTCGCGCGCGCGGATCACCAGTTCTCTGGGACGCAAAGGCATGCGATTTCACCTGTACGCGAAACCGGCGGAGCCCGCAACCGAAATCTCGAACCGAAATCCCGGTTGTGCCCCAAAAAGAAAAGGCCCGGAGTTTTCTCCGGGCCTTTGCGGCTGTCTCCTACTTCTTACCGCTGTTCCAGTTCCCGATGCTTAGTGCACCGGTCCCGGAGCGGGCGGTCTTTCTTGACCAACGGGTCCTCCCGGTACGGGCCGGACCTGCTTGTCAAACTTGCCGAGCGCAATTTCCAGTGCCTCTTCCGCCGTATGCACGAAGTGAATCTGCATCCCTTCGAGCATCTCCGGCTTCAGATCTTCCTGCACGTTCGGCTGGTTCTCCGAGGGGAGTATCACCTCCCGGATTCCCGCTCGCTTCGCGCCGAGCACCTTTTCCTTGATTCCGCCCACCGGCAGCACGATTCCGGACAGCGAAATCTCGCCCGTCATTGCCACCCGCGGCCGCACGGGCCGCCCGGTGAGAAGACTCACGAGAGCCGTGACCATCGCGACTCCAGCCGATGGCCCGTCCTTCGGCACTGCTCCCGACGGAACGTGAATGTGCAAGTCCTGTTTGCGGAAAAAGTCCGGATCGATGCCGTAACGCTCCGAGTTCGCGCGAACCCAAGTGAGCGCCGCGCGCATGGACTCCTGCATCACCTCACCGAGATGCCCGGTCATTGTGAACGACTTCCCGCCGCGCATCTTGCTGGCTTCGATGAAGACGATGTCCCCGCCCACCGGCGTCCAGACCAACCCGATTGAAACGCCGGGCATCTGCACGCGCTCTTCCACTTCTTTCTCGAGCCGCACTTTCGGAAGCCCGAGCGCTTCACGAATCACTTCCGGCGTCACGATCAGCTTGTCCATCTTGCCTTCCGCGATTCGCCGCGCTTGCTTCCGCACCAGCGTGGCAATTTCACGTTCGAGGTTGCGAACCCCCGCCTCTCGCGTGTAGTGCGCAATCACGTCGCGAAGCCCTTCGTCGGTGAACTCGATTTGCTCCCCGAGCGTGAGCCCGTGCTCTTTCGTCTGGCGCGGGATCAGGAACTTCTTCGCGATGTTGATCTTCTCTTCTTCGGTGTAACCCGCCAGTTCTAGAATCTCCATGCGATCGCGCAAAGGTTCCGGAATCGGGTCCATCCAGTTCGCGGTCGCAACGAACAGCACTTTCGAGAGATCGAACGGCACGTCGAGATAGTGATCGCGGAACGTGGAATTCTGTTCCGGGTCGAGCACTTCCATCAACGCTGCCGAAGGATCGCCGCGAAAATCGCGTCCCAGCTTATCCACTTCGTCCAGCATGAACACCGGGTCGAGCGTCTCGGCGCGGCGAATTCCCTGAATGATTTGGCCGGGCAGCGCGCCGATGTATGTGCGGCGGTGCCCGCGGATTTCAGCCTCGTCGTGCATTCCGCCCAGCGAGATGCGGACGAACTTCCGTCCCATCGCGCGGGCGATCGACTTGCCGAGCGACGTCTTGCCCACTCCCGGAGGCCCTACGAAGCAAAGGATCGGACCCTTCATTCCCGGTTGCAGTTTCTTCACCGCCAGATAATCCAGAATGCGCTCTTTGATCTTTTCGAGGTCGTAGTGATCCTCGTCCAGAATCTCTTGCGCCTTCAGGATGTCGATTTCCGTCTCACCTGTGCCCGACGTTTTGTTCCACGGCAGCGACGTCATCCACTCGAGGTACGTTCGCGAAACCATGTATTCCGCCGAAGCCGGAGTCATCTTCGCCAGCCTCTTCAGCTCGCGCTCGCACTCCTTCTTCGCCTCCGCCGACATGCCGGACTCTTCCATCTTCTTTCGAAGCTCTTCGAGTTCCACTTGGCCGTCGTCGGATTCGCCCAGCTCCTTCTGAATCGCTTTCATCTGCTCGCGAAGCAAAAACTCGCGCTGGCTCTGGTTCACCGATTCCTGAACCTGCTCGTGAATCTTGTTTCGCAGCTCCAGCACTTCCTTCTCTTTCGACAGCTCGTTGATCAGCGTCTCCAGCCGCTTGCGAACGCTGAACGTCTCCAGCAGCTCCTGACGAACCATCGTGTTCAACGACGGCAGGTTCGCGGCGATGAAGTCGGCCAGGCGTCCCGGCTCGTCGATGTTCATCACTTCGGTTTGCAGGTCATCGGAAAGCTGCGGTGAACGAGCCACCACTTCCCGGAACAATTCTTGTACGTTCCGTCCGAGGGCCGTCAGCTCGGCGTCCCTCTGATTTTCCAGGTCCGGCTGCCGCTCCATCTTGGCTCGCAAGAACGGCGTCAGCCCTACTACTTCGACCACACGGATTCGCTCAAGTCCCTCCAGGAACGCAACCACGTTCCCGTTGGGCATCCGAACCATTTTGTGAACCTTCGCCAGCGTGCCTACGCTGTGAATGTCGGCGCCTGTCGGCGTCTCTACCCGAGGATCGAGTTGCGCCACCACCCCCAGCAGCTTCTCCGGCCCCTGCAACGACTCAAGCAGTGCAAGCGAGCTTTCACGGCCAACCGGCAGCGGCATTACCGCACCCGGGAACAGCACCGTATCGCGCACTGGCAGGACAGCCAATTCTTCTGGGATGATTCTAGTTTCCTTTGTCACGGTGTCCCCCTAGCACAAAGAAAGACGGCTCCTCAACATGCTAATCGGCCGCCTGAAGCGTTAGATGCGGCTCGAATGCAAAAAGGAGTCAGAATCTTTCAGTCGTCTATATCAGAAAACGTGAGTCTACCATACTAAGAAATACGATGCAAATATCTGATCGCCGCCTACGTTCTAGAACAGCACCGTAACTCATTAATTTGCAGTGGCTTACTAAACATCGGGGCCTTGCGGGAATGTGGTCCTCACCAGACGAGCCGCCTCTTCGCGGTCTGAGATCCTGCCATCGAGTTGCGCCTCTTCCACCTCCTCAAGGATCTTCTTGAAAAGTGGCCCGGGCGCAAAGCCCATCTCCTTAAGGTCGTCGCCGGTAAGGAGCCTCGGCGGCCTCACCTTCTCGGGAGGCGTCTCCGCCAGGAACCGCCGTACGAACTCATAGTTCTCGAGATTCCCGTGGCTTGAGGAGCAATCCAGCCGGTGCAGCTCGAGATGCTCCTCGAACCGGTCCAGGCGGACAAACCGCTTCAGCGTCGACGGCTTCATCTGCGGCACATCCTTGAACCGCAGGTGGTTGGCCACCAGTGCGGCAATCTGCTCCGTGTCGTCGTTCGAGAACCGCAGCCGCCTGCAAATCGCTTCGGCCATTTTCGTTCCCACTTCCACATGTTCGTCGAAACGGATGCGCGTTCCCGGCCCCGCAGCCGGCTTAAACGTGGGCGGCTTGCCCACGTCGTGGAGCAGCACACCCCATGCGAGCGTGGGAGAACCCCCGGCTTTCAGACCCTCGAGCATGAGCAGCGTGTGGACCCAAACGTCGCCTTCAGGGTGAAACTGCGGCGGCTGCTCGACGCCCTTCATGCTCGCGATTTCCGGCAACACTTCCGGAAGCAATCCGGTTTCGTCCAGGAGCTCGAATCCCCGCCGCGCCGAGCCTTCGGTGAGCAACTTCGTCAGCTCGTCGCGAATCCGCTCGGCAGACACCTGATTGATTTCCGCCGCCAGCTTCACGATTGCGAGGAACGTCGCGGCTTCGATGGCATAGTGGAAGCGCGCGGCGAAGCGCACCGCGCGAATCATCCGCAGCTTGTCTTCGCGAAACCGCTCTTCCGGCCGCCCGATCGCGCGGATGATTCCGGCGCGAAGGTCCTCGCGCCCGCCGACAAAATCGAGCACCTCGTTCGTCTCGGGATCGAGCAGCAGGGCATTGATCGTGAAATCGCGGCGCCGCACATCTTCCTGCGGCGTCTTCGAATATTCCACGCGGTCGGGATGGCGTCCATCCGAGTAGCCAATATCGGAGCGGAACGTCGCCACTTCCACCTGCGCCGCGTCGTCCGTCACGATCACGACGCCGAACTGCGCGCCCACGTCCAGACTTCGCGGGAAAAGCTCCTGAACGCGCTCCGGAGTCGCATCCGTCGCCACGTCGTAATCCGCCGGCTCCCGCTTGAGCAGAATGTCGCGCACGCACCCGCCCACCAGGTAGGCCTGATGGCTGTTGCTGCGCAGAGTGCGGCAGATTTGATTGGCCAGCTCGCGCGCGTCCATGCCGCGATTATGCGGGAAACGCGCGGCCGTTGGAAGTTGCGCTTTGCGAGACAGTGAGTGAAATTGCCTTATAATTCTTTCCGATGTCCACGCCTGCCAACGGTCCTGCTGACTCCGGTCGCCACCGCGTACGTTCCTTCTGGAAACGCGTAACCGAAGGGCTCGAACTTCAACAGCTTTGGGGCCAATTCATGGCCGAGGCGAAATCGAGCTACGTCCTCTATTCGAAGGACGTCGACTGGGAAGGGATCCAGCAGGAAAAAAGCAAACTGAAGCGAATCTTGTTCGGGGCCTGGTGTCTCTTTCAGGCCATGCTGATGAAGCTCTCGCCCGCGCGGCGCGTGCTTCTGCTGATTGCCATCGTCTTCCTGGGGCTGCAGGCGGGTTCTCACTCGGACTCCGGCCACAATGACGTCAACTTCAACCTGGGAGGACTTGGCGCGCTCATTCTGTTCGTCCTGCTGGCGCTCGAACTCGCCGATCGCGTCACCATGAAGCGCGACCTCGAAATCGCGCGAGAAATTCAGCAATGGCTCGTGCCCGATCAGCCGCCTGTTGTTTCGGGCCTGGATATTGCCTTCGCCACGCGGCCGCAGAACACCGTCGCCGGCGATTACTACGACGCCTTCCTGCGGCCTACCTTGCCTCACGATTCGGCAACCCCTCCGCTGTTGGTCGTTGTTGCGGACGTGGCGGGGAAAAGCGTCCCCGCCGCGCTGCTGATGGCCACGTTTCAATCGGGCTTGCGCGCGCTTTCCGCCACAACGGAATCGCTCGACGAAATTGTCGTCGGGCTCGATCGCTACGCCCGCGCACACAGTCTGGAGGGCCGCCGCTTCACCACCGCCTTCCTCGCCGAAATCAATCCTGATACGCGCGAGATGCGCTACGTCAACGCAGGCCACAATAGCCCGATCCTCCGTCGCGTGACGGGCGAAATCGAAAGGCTGGAAACGGGCGGCGCGCCGTTTGGCGTTCCACTTTTCACCGAGCACGAACCTGTGTACCCCTCGACGCGCGTTCAGCTCAGCCAAGGCGATCTGCTTTTCATTTTTACCGACGGCGTAATCGAAGCGGTGAATGACCGAGGCGAGGAATTTGGCGAAACGCGGCTCATTCCTTGCATTCGGTCAGCGCCGAATGAGAGCGCGGCCGACACATTGAAGCGCGTCATGACCGAAGTGAACACGTTCGTCGGCTACGCCCGCCAGCACGACGACATCACCTGCCTCGTCTTCCGCGTGACTGGATGAAGATCGCGCTTCTGCTTCAAGGTGATTCTGCATTTGCGGAAGAAGCCTGTTGTTTAGGGGGTCGGAGCTTCAGCTCCGACATAACAGCGGCTTTTCATCAGGGGTTTTAACCCCCTGAGGCACAAATTCTGAATGGCGTCTAATCCCGCTCGTCCCGATTCCCGATCGAACCTCCGAATTGCACTTTCGAGAATCCAAATTTGTCGCGCAGCCGGTCCGTCGCATGCGCCAGACGCTCCAGCTTCTCCTGCCGACCGGGATCGAGCAGATCGAGCTGCCCCGGAGCCCCGGAAAAATTCGATAGCGCCACGCCCACCAGCCGAAGCATCTCCCGCCCATCCCAGGCGTGATTAAAAAGCACGCGAATTGCGGCCAAAAGCACGCCATCGAGATCGCTTGGCTCGGCTAACGTTTCGGCGCGCGTGATCGTCTTGAATTTCGTGTTGCGCAGCGTGAGAGTTACGGTTCGCGAGTGGAGCCCGGCGTCGCGCAGCCGTTTCGTCGCCTTCTGGCACAAATAGCTGAGCGTGGACTCGAGCTCTTCCCGATCGTTCGTGTCGTGCCCGAACGTGCGGTTGTGCGAAATCGACTTCGGCTCCGCATCGACGAAAAACTCGTACGAGTCGATGCCGCGCGCCTTCCGGTACAGCGCCGTACCCCACTTGCCGAACGCCGCTTCCAACCGCTCGAGCGAAACGGCCTGCAACTGCGCAATCGTTTCGATCCCCAGTCCCTTCAACGCTTCTTCCGTCACTTTGCCGATCCCGGGAATTTTGCGCGCCGCAAGCGGCGCAAGAAAAGCAGCTTCGCTCCCGGCCGGCACCCACACGAGCCCTCGCGGCTTGGCTTGCTCGCTCGCCACTTTCGCCACCAAACGCGTCGCGGCCAGTCCGCCCGAGCAAGGCAGGCTCGTTGTCGCGGTGATTTCCTTCAGCAGCTTGTGACACGCTCCAAGCGCAGGACCGTTCACGCGCTCCGTGCCAGTCAAATCCAGGTAGGCCTCGTCGATCGACGCCATCTCGACGATCGGCGAATGCTTCGCCAGAATCGCAGCCACGCGATCGCTCCATTGCCCGTACAACTCATGATGGCTATCGAGAAAAACCGCTTCGGGGCAAAGCTTCGCCGCCGTGCGCAGCGCCATCGCCGAATGCACGCCGAATCGCCGCGCCTCGTAGCTCGCCGACGTAACCACGCCGCGCTGGTCGCGCTGCCCACCGACTACAACCGCCTTGCCTTTTAGTTCCGGCCGCGCCAGAAGCTCCACCGACACGAAGAACGCGTCCATATCGACATGCAGGATGGACGCGCAGGCGTCCGTGGGAACCACCGGCTCGCCGCCGCGAACGGAGTCGCGCTTCGCCCGGTATTGCGCCAGCTTCGGCATAGAAGCGAACCAACGCTGCGAATATTACCCCAACTCATCGCAGGGCGAAATAAATACGAAATGGTCGAATTCCTAGAAGTTTAGGAACTCTGCTTTGCCGTCTTTCGGGCGGCATTATCTCTAGTATCCGCTCGTAGCCGCTTGTCGCTAGAACTCGCCATAAGTGTTGTAGAATAACAGGAGCAATAGTGCGGTATTTGGAAGATTTTTTAGGACGACGTTATGGCCGACAAGAAGAAGCAAGCTGAGATCGTTTCTAAGATGACGGATATTATCTGCGCTCATCTAGACGCGATCCCGGCTTCTGAAAGAAGCGTTCGGTTGGCTGCGTTCGAGGAAACTATCAGCCGTGGCGCGAAGCCTGAGCGTAGTCGTCCCAAAGCTGCATCAACTTCTCGTAGTCGGCGGAAGTCTCAGCGTATCCCAGCTTAAGAAGTGCCGCCTGGAAAGCCGGAAGGTTGTGGCTGTCGAGGGCTTCTTGAACAGCGGCTTGCACACGCTTTCGCTCTTCGGCTGACAGCCTAGCAATGGTCGCCCGAGCTGTGTTGGACGTATCCACACCGGCTTTCTTTTCGTCCGCCATCTTCCTAGATGTGGTTTCTGCGACTCACGTTTTTTTCCACAACGGGAGATTTCAAGTTTGATACCGTACCACGAACTTTTATTTGAGGGCCAAAGTCTCAGGAATTTCAAACTTCGCAGTACCGCCTCGCCAGCTATGACGGCGGCTTAGTGTGAAGTTCGGTTGCGTCTTTCGTAGGCTACGCTAACTCCTACTCCAATGCAGATACCGATGAGGACGTGATGTAACAGCAGTCCGAGCGCGGCTCCCCAGCCGACGCCAATCGCCACTGCCAACAAGTGATTCTTCATTATGCCTCCGGCAATCCTATCTCTTCCAGCGCCAGGCCCAAATGGAGAAACTGCCCCCGCTACGCCCGCTCGGCGGCAATGACGCGCGGTATTCCTGCAAGGTCGTTCGTGATTTTCACGTGAGTCCAGCTAAGCCCCGGACTCAAGAGCTCCTCGACGTGCTCCGCGGAATTATAGCCGAGTTCCAAAACGAGAATTCCACCGCGGCGCAGGAGCGAGCCCGCTTGTTCGATCAGCCGCGAGTAAATCTCGACGCCAGTCGGCCCGCCGAAAAGTGCTGCGTCCGGTTCGTGGTCGCGCACCTCACGTTGCAGTTGCCCCGCGTCGTCGCGAGCCACATACGGCGGATTACTCACGATGAGATCGAATCGTGTCTCGCCATCGCCGCCCGCGTTTTCCCCGTAGGGGCACGGCACGTCGCAGATCCGCCGTGGCGGACCGTGCCTGCTTCCGCCGAGGCCACGCAGCAAATCGCAATTGACGAAATGAACGCGATCGGAAACGCCGTGCCGCGTCGCATTCCGCCCAGCAACCCCAAGCGCAGCCGCCGAAATATCCGTGGCATAAATTTCAGCGTGCGGCAGTTCCCGCGCCAGGGCAACGGCGATGCACCCCGACCCAGTGCCCACATCCGCGATGCGAAGCGAGGTGTTGGGCGCGCCCGTTCCGCGCCGGCCAAGCCGCTCCAGCGCGACTTCAATCACGTGTTCCGTCTCAGGGCGCGGAATCAACACCGCTGGGTTCACCTCGAATTCGAGGCCCCAAAATTCCTGCTTGCCCGTGAGATATTGCGTCGGCTCGCCGGCCGCGCGCCGCGCAATCAGCGCGAAATATTTCTCCGCAGCAGCCGACTCGATCAATGTTTCCGGATACGAGTAAAGCCACGTACGGTCGCGCCCGAGCGCATGCATCAGCAGCAACTCAGCCGCAAGCGTATCGGAGGAAACGCCTGCTGTGCGCAGCCGCGCGATTCCTTCCCTCAGCGCCGCGCGAACGTCGGTCACTTGCCGTTCCACTTTGTGTGCTTGAGCCATCGTCGCCAATCCGAGACCTGCGGCGCCTTTTAGGGGGTCGGAGCTTTAGCTCCGACATTTAGGCCTGGCCAGTGGGGGTTTTAACCCCGGGGCACCGATTTGATTCGCCCTCGTCGTCCCTCACGCCGCGTCCAGTTCGTCGTTGAGCCGTTCCGCCTCGAAATGTGTCATCAGCGCATCCACCATCGGACCAAGCTTTCCATCCATCACCTGATCGAGCTGATGCGAGGTGAAATTGATGCGATGGTCGCTGACGCGATTCTGCGGAAAATTGTACGTGCGAATCTTTTCGGACCGGTCGCCGGTTTTGATCTGCCCGCGGCGTTCGGCCGCGATCAGCGCGTGCTGCTTTTCCTGCTCCATCTCGTACAAACGCGCGCGCAAAACGCGCATGGCCTTCGCGCGATTCTTGATTTGCGATTTCTCGTCCTGCTGCGAGACCACGAGTCCGCTGGGAATGTGCGTGATGCGCACGGCGGAATACGTCGTGTTCACCGATTGCCCGCCCGGCCCCGACGAGCAGAACGTGTCGATGCGCAGATCCTTCGCCTCGATCTTGATGTCGATTTCGTCTGCCTCGGGCAGCACAGCCACCGTAGCCGCCGACGTGTGAATGCGCCCCTGTTGCTCCGTCGCAGGGACGCGCTGCACGCGATGCACGCCGCTTTCGTACTTCAGCTTCGAATACACTTTGTTTCCCTGGATCGCCGCGACGATTTCCTTCACTCCGCCGATCGACGACGCCGAACTCTCGAGCACCTCCACCCGCCAGCCCTGCGATTCCGCGTAGCGCGAGTACATCCGGAAAAGCTCGCCCGCGAATAGCGACGCTTCGTCGCCGCCCGTGCCCGCTCGAATTTCGACGATCACGTTTTTCTCGTCGTTTGGATCCCGCGGCAGCAGCAGCACTTTCAGTTCACGCTCCACGGTTTCGCGCCGCGCCTCGAGAGCCTTCGCTTCGTCGAACGCCATCTGCTTCATTTCGGGATCGTCCGCCGCTTCCGCCAGCAGTTGCTTCGCGCCCTCGAGCGCCTTCTTGATTTCTTTCCACTCGCGGTATTTCGCCACCATCTCGCCCAATTCCGAGTGCTGTTTCGCGAGCTTCTGGTAGCGCCCTGTATCCGAGTGGACTTCCGGCGACGAAATCTCCTGCGTCATCTCGTCGTACCGCACTTCAATCTGCTTGAGTTTGTCGAATATGTCGGCCATGGCCTGTGCCTCACAGAAACAGAAAATCGAGAAACAGAAAATCGAAAAGGGAAATTGGAAACAACCTGCCGTCAGCATCGCCCGGTGCGGGCGGGAGAGAAATCGCTAATAAAACGAAGCAAACATCGCAGTAACGACTGACCCAAGGATAGCTTCAACTCGCCCGCCAGTCAAACCACAAGACTCCAACCGTGCTGTCAGTTTGATGTAGTGCTGCGCCTGTACTACGATGAGCCTCACGATGACCGACGCGGCAGCCTCCAGCTCAAAAAATGGCGCAGGCGCGGGCGACATGCTCTGGGGCTTCTGGTATCCCGCGCTGCGCAGCGACCAGCTCCACGCCCGCAAACTCGTTCGTGCCATGCTGCTCGAAGTTCCGCTCGTCATCGGGCGCGACGCCGCCGGAAAACCTTTCGCGCTTCGCGACGTCTGCCCGCATCGCGCCTTCCCTCTCTCGTTCGGCCAATTCGACGGCACGAACGTCGAGTGCGCCTATCACGGTTGGCAATTCGACGCGCACACCGGCCAGTGCCGCCACATCCCGTCGCTCACCGCAGACTCGAAGCTCAAGTGCGAGCGAATCTACGCCGGCAGCTTCCCCTGCGCCGAAGGCGATGGCTACGTGCAAGTATTCATGACCGATCCCGCAGGCGCTGCAGCCGACACGCCCACCGAGCCTCCGCCCGAGCTGCCCACATTCAGCCCGCGCTACCAGATCGCGCGCCTCGCAGCCGACCTGCCCTGCACGGTCGACCACGGCATCATCGGCCTGATGGACCCGGCGCACGGCCCCTTCGTGCATCGAGCCTGGTGGTGGCGCAGCCGCCGCAGCATCCGCGAAAAATCAAAGCAGTTCGAGCCCATCCCCAACGGCTTCCGCATGAGGCCGCACGCGCCTTCGGCCAACAGCGCGCCCTACAAAATCCTGAAATTCATCACCGGCGAACCCGCCACCACGACCATCGACTTCGTTCTGCCGAACCAGCGCTTCGAACAAATCCGCGCCGGCCGCTACTGGCTTTCGAGCCGCACCACCGTCACGCCCGTCCGCCGCGATCTCTGCCGCCTCGACTTCGTCGCCGCCTGGAACATTCTTCCGTGGTTTCCGATCGTATCCTTCATCATCCACGTCCTCGGCCCGCGCTTCATTCGCCAGGACACTGAAGTCATCAAGAAGCAGGCGCTCGGCCTGAAGTACGAAGATCGCATGATGCTGGTCGACGACGCCGACCGCCAGGCCCGCTGGTACTTCGACCTGAAAGCCGCCTACCTCGAATCGCAACGCACGGGCGCGCCGCTTCGCCACCCCATGTCAGGCCCGGTCACCCTCCGCTGGCGCTCCTAGCGAGGTTTTGTAACGCCGGCGCCTTTCTGTCCTGAGCGTAGTCGAAGGGTCTCGCCGGCTCTGCTGTGGCCACTGTAGCGGCCGCCTTCAGTGTAAAGTGCCACGACATTGTTTGCGGGGAGTGCCACGACATCCTTTACACTTCAGGCGGCGGTTTGCCGCCCGTCCCATCCCCCTCGGCGTCCGTCCCAGAACCGCCACAAAAAAACACTGGACATTGGCCATCAAAAGTGCGACACTCTACTTGCGTTTGTTGCTCTTGTAAAACCTTTAGATTCGTTGAAGGGGCTGCAGGTCTACACTTGCAGCCCCGTTTTTTTTGCGGCTGGAGGCGGCGAGCAGCACAAATAGCCTAACAAAGAGGGCTCCGGTCCCGAAACTTCGGGAAGCCTGAGCCTAAAAAAGGAAGTAATCAGTGAAAGAACAAGGAACAGTTAAGTGGTTCAATGCTAGCAAGGGCTTCGGATTCATCCAGCGCCAGTCCGGCGAAGATGTTTTCGTCCATTTCTCCGCTATTCAGGGAGATGGATACAAGTCGCTGAACGAAGGCCAAGCGGTTGAATTCGAGGTCACGACGGGCCCTAAGGGCCTGCAGGCATCGAACGTCGCCAGCCTGTAGTTTGGTGTAGTTAACGAGGCGGGCCCGCCACTGGCGGGCTCGCCCATTTTAAGCACCTCGCAGTTTCATTCGAACGCATACTTAAAGGAGGCCCCTTGAAAGCTCTCCAAGAAGGCGCATACATCAAGCACTTTCAATATGGTCTGGGTGTCGTCACTGAATCCGACTCCGACCGCACCTCCATCGATTTCGATCTCCACGGCATGAAGAAGTTCGTCACCAGCATTATGGTCGTCGAGCCCGCCGAGGGGACACCGCCCAAGCGCCGCGCCAAGCGTCGCAAAAAAGTGGTTGCCGCTCCTGCCATCGCATCGGCAGTAGGCGCCAAGTGACACAAAACAACATCATCGTGCAATTCGTCGGATTCGAGGTAAAACCTCTCGTCCGCGAATACACTTTCACGGTCCGCGAGCCCGCCAACGTAGTCCGCGAGTTTACGCTGACGATCACCAACGAGGCCTTCAATGGCCGCCGCGTCCGCTACCAGGACGCACCCGACGTTTGCTCGGTGAAGCTTCGCCGCGAGCTGGCCACCTATGAAAATCATCCGCCCGGCACGCATTACCGTATCACCGACGCCGACCTCGAGGATTATC
The DNA here is from genome assembly GCA_963737205.1 of uncultured Acidobacteriota bacterium. GTDB lineage: Bacteria > Acidobacteriota > Terriglobia > Acidiferrales > UBA7541 > Palsa-295. Next base: position 2,717,880 of record CAVTRV010000002.1, read on the forward strand.
GCAGCAGCCATTCTCCTCGGTCGTCGAAGCACAGGTTTGCCTCTCGCAAGGCCGACCAGGAGTATTAGCAGATCGGCTTTGTGTCAGCCCCGGACTTTCAGTCCGGGGAGCATGGCCTTCAGGCCATGCGAAAGAGCTCGGCTCGTAAGTCGGGGCTTTAGCCCCCGGGTATAGGCTGCGGCTTGAGCCGTAGCCCAAAATCAGTTTAAGATTCACGCTGCACGAATCATCTGACTTAAGGAACGAACATGAAGAATCTGTTTATCGGCAATCTAAGCTTTCAAACCACCGAAAGCGACCTCCGCGCGCTCTTCGAACCATTCGGCCAGATCACGCGCGTCCACCTCGCCACCGACCGGGAAACCGGCCGCGCGCGCGGTTTCGGTTTTATCGAAATGGCCAACGACGCCGAAGCGGCCAAAGCCATTGCGGCTCTCGACGGCAAGGATCTCGGCGGACGCAACATTAAGGTCAACGAAGCGCGCCCGAAAGAACGCTCCGCGGCGCCGCCTCGTGGCAATACCGGTGGCGGAGGCGGTGGCCGGGGTCGCGGTCCCAGCTTCTCGAACGAGAATTACACCGAAGCCGCCCGCCAGCCCCGCGAACCCCGCTGGTAGCGTAAGGTTTCGTGTCAGCCCTGGACTTTCAGTCCAGGGAGCGCGGCCTTTAGGCCGCGCGAAACGGAGCCCGCAACTATTCGTCGCGGCTTTAGCCGCTGAGGCTCCCTGAAGCTTTTTAGGGTGGAAGCCCCCGCATTTATGCGGGGGAAAAGAGCTCCGAATTTTGATTCTGCGCTTTAGCGCTGGGCTCTTGCGCGTCACGGTTTCGCTGGAAGGGCGGGGTTTTAACCCCGCCGTAAGGCGTATGATTCCTTCGGGGGTTTTAACCCCTGAAGCCATGCGCTCCGGGAAAAGAGCTTCGATTTTGATTCTGCGCTTTAGCGCTGGGGTTTTAACCCCTGAACCAAAATCACTAAAAAGGAGATCCGATGGCTCGAATCACCTTTCAGAAGCGCCAAAAAGAAATGAAGCGGCTCGAAAAAGCGCGCGAAAAAGCCGAGCGCCGCGAGCAGCGCAAGGCCGAAAAGCGTCCGGGCGAAGGCGCCCCCATCGAAGGCAACTCCCTCGAAGGCACCGACCTCTCCGCCCACTACACCGACACCGAAGCCCCTCAAGAGTAGCAGGCTGTCATCCCGCCTGCCCCGTAGGGGCACGGCATGCCGTGCCCGGCCTTGGCCGTTGTAGCGAGGTCGTCTCGCCGGCTCTTTTTCTCCCGCCTTTTTTCGACGCCGCAAAGCGGCGTCTTTGGGAGTGCGGTAGCCTAGCTAACCGCTTTCTCTCCGCCGAAGCTTGCTTCGGCGCCTTTGAGCCGACGCGCGCCTCGCGTCCCGGACGATTGTCATCCCGAGCGAGGCGTTTTTCAGCCGACGCGCGCCGTTCGCGTCTCGGACGCTTCTGCGGGAAGGGATCTGCTTTTCCCATGGCGCGCCGAAGCGCTCCGCGCGAAGGCGGCTACGCCAGCGCCTTCTTCAATTTTTTCGCCGTCTTCTCCAACTGTTTCTTGAGCGCGTCCACCTGATCCGTGATTGCGGCGAGTTCCTTTTTCGCCATCACTCCGGCCTTCGCCACCTGATGAGCCTTGCGGTCGGCTTTTCCGATTGCCGAGCCGATTCTTTCTGCCGCGTTCGTCAGCCTGCTCTTCTTCGCCATTCTCGTCCTCCAGAATTTTTCGATTTCTTCCCGGCCCATTGCGGAGTTTATCACCAGTGAGGGACGAGGGCGAGGGGTGAGCCGCCTTCGCCGAAGGGTTCGGCGCGCCAGGGGGGTGGCGAAAGCCCGGCGAACCGGAAGAGGTGTTTTTGTCTCGATTAGAAAATGTCTTCTCCTTTGTTGCGAGAGAGTTGTGGCGGTTTTTAAATGTGGGGTTGTCGCGATTAGATTTTTCTTCGCCTGGGAGAAACCGTGACTTGTGACTCGTGATTAGTAACTTGTGAACGGCCGCGGGATGTTCGACCGGCGGGACATGGACTTGGGGGCCAGAGTGTTCGCCTTGCCTTCGCTTTCGCGAGAATATACCCCCCCTCCCTTTTGCTTATTAGACTTGGTCGGTGGCGAGTGTTTTCAATCATTTGCGTCGATTTCTAATCGCGGGGGCCTCGTTGGGATTTGCCACAGAGACACAGAGCGCACAGAGGCAGATTGTACCGATTAGCGCGGGTGTCGGCCGTTTGTTTTGTTGGAGTTGCGGCGATTTCTATTATTAGGGTGTACCGATTAGTCCCGAAGTGTCGGGACAGGTCCCCGAGGTTTCGGGAGCTCACGTCTCTGTCCTCCTTTCTTACGGACACACGTCCGCTCACACCCTGAAACGTCCAGGCGCACAAATTCATTATTCTGATTTTATTGGATGCGCCTTTATATCATAGTAAACACCGATTTGCAAGAACCAGTACCACAGTTTTTTGGGTTGAGGTTGGCAGCGTCAACCGCGCGGGAGCCGTTCCGCTCTTGCAAGTTGGATGCGATCTGGTCATAGTGGTGTTTCGCTCTTTGTTCGCCAGCATGGGTCGTTAGGCCAGATGCTGCGAGTCGCGTAGTAGAATCCAATTCATGGCGCGAACTGAACCCAAATGTAGGAAGATGGCTGGGCCATGAAGTCGACAGCTGCAGAGGATTCGATAACCCTCCTCCAATCTCACGTGGGTCAAAAGTGGCCGGCCATAAACCGAGCGAGAACTAAAGCGATTGCGATCAGCCAGAGACTCAAAAAGACACTCAATGGCTTGTCGTCCACGGATGCCGGCATTGTGGTTTTCGGATCGCTCGCGCGAAAAGAGTGGACATCGAAGAGCGACGTCGATTGGACGCTGCTGATCGACGGTCAGGCTGACCCGGAACATCTCAAGGTTGCGCAAGAGGTGGCTGAACGTTTGACGGAAAAAAAGTTTCAAGCACCCGGCGCGACGGGTATTTTCGGGAACATGACGTTCAGCCACGATCTCATCCAGAAGATTGGGGGCCGAGAGGACACCAATGATAACACCACTCGGCGCGTGCTCCTGTTGCAGGAGTCGGTCGCATTCGGCAAATCCGAGGCTCGCGAACGAGTTCTCAGGCTGATCTTGAGCCGTTACTTGAAGGATGACCGTGGCCTGCGCTTCGGTTCCTTACGCTACAAAGTGCCGCGTTTTCTTTTGAACGACATAGTGCGCTATTGGCGAACAGTGACTGTAGATTTTGTTGAGAAACAGCGTGGTCAAGGAGGGCATGGCTGGGGATTGAGAAATGCCAAGCTGCGCATGTCACGAAAGTTGATCTTTGCGACGGGCATGCTGAGCTGCTTTAGCTGCGAACTCTTGTGCAGTGCTCGAGCACGAAGGGATCTCGTCGAACATCATTCAACAGTTGCGATGGAGGAGCACCTTAGGAATTTCACTAAGAAAACTCCCTTGGAAATTCTGGCTACCTTCCTGCTCGAACTAAACATCAAGAGGAGCACAGCTCGTAAGCTTTTTTCAGCCTATAATGCGTTCCTCGCTGTTTTAGATGATCGTAAGAAGAGAGACCATTTGAAGAATCTTCGTCCTGACGACATACCTGGCGACGTGGTGTTCAGCGAGGTGCGTGAATACGGTCACGAATTTCAAGAAGGGCTCACAGCCTTATTCTTCAACGACAGCAAGAAGTTACGCGATTTAACGATCTTCTACGGAGTTTTCTGATGAGGCCCATTGGATTTTCGACCGGCGCACTCGCCTATGGTGACTTTCGCCGCGGACTGGCAATTTTGGAGGGTGGACATACAAAATCCGTAGAACTCTCAGCGCTGCGGGAAAATGAGTTGGTTCCACTTATTGCGGCGCTCGACTCACTCGATCTATCCCGATTCAGCTATATTTCTGTGCATGCTCCCAGTAAATACGAGCCTGCACACGAAAGACAGATTACCGAGCTATTGAAGAGGGTTGCGAATCGGGGATGGCCTATAGTTCTCCATCCCGACACCGTGCATGATTTCTCAGCGTGGGCTGTGTTCCGAGATCTTTTATTCATCGAAAACATGGATAAGCGTAACCAAACAGGCCGGACGGCCCAAGAGCTGTCTGCTGTCTTTGCTAAACTACCCCACGCAGGCCTCTGCTTCGATCTCGGACACTGCAGACAGGTTGACCCCACAATGAACGAGGCGTGTCTAATTCTTAGTACCTTCGGAGCACGCCTAAAGCAATTGCACCTTAGTGAGGTCAATAGCCGGAGCACGCATGATTCTTTGTCAGGTGCCTCGATTGGCGCATTCCAGAAAATTTCACACCTAATTCCAGGGCACGTGCCCGTGATCCTGGAGTCGCCCGTTGCGGAGGCAGAGGTCGAGGCTGAGATTGAACGAGCCCACTTGGCTCTCCCCCTGGCTGCGTCCGCAAGTGGGGCTCGCAGGCGGGATGGGGCACGCGTTCAAAGCGCAGTCATTTGACCTAGCCGCCGAAGAACCGTGGCTAGAACTTCAGTCACCACCGCCGGCCCCTGCCACTCGCCCGGAACGCTGAAGGGTTGGACCCCAACGAATTAGGGGGAAAAAGAGCACGCCTAGACGGGGAGTTTGATATAAGCTCCTTGGGTTTCGGGGAATTCTTGGAGGTGCGAAATGCACTACGAGGTCGTCGAATCAAAACAATACAGCGGACACTGGCACGTCGAAGCGATCGACGGCGACGGCCGCGTATTCGTGGTCGTTTTCTCTGGTCCGAGTGCCGAAGAACGCGCGCACGAGTATGCCAGCTGGAAAAACAGCGTGTTGGCCCCGGCGGAGAGATCGCAAGCGGCCGCCGCAGATTAAAAAGTTGCTTCCACGTCAATCACGCCGACGCACGTCTGCGGCCTGGAGTGATTCGGCGCTGTGTGCCATTCTCCTTCGGCGGAACTAAGGTTCGACAGTTCTACAAGGAACATGGAGTCGATATGTCGCGGTCACAATCTTCCTTCAGACGATCGCATCTCTAACGAGGTCGTATGCCGTCCCAGCCATTACTCCCGACGAGTCTGGTTGCTTCGCAGATGCCATGTCTTGATCCTCCCGCCTAATGGGCTGTTGGCAGCACCGAAGTGTGCTGTTACGTTTTGGGGCTCCATCATCGAACTAATGTCACGTCTGCCTTTGTTGGTATCGCGTACGATTTGCCTTCTACACGAAATCTCAAATCGTTTGGGGCGATGGTGTTGTGAGTCCAGCCAGCCCCCGCTAGATGCAGGTAAATCACTGAAATGTGCCAGTCGCCGGGCAGAGCTCCGTCTGGCAGCTTTCCCGCAACTCGAAATTCGGAGTCTGACCCTTTGATCGGTTCGGCGGACCCGAGGGAAATTTCCTCATCGGCGGAAATGGGCGAGATGCGGAAGTCAAGAGACGCCCCTCTGGGCAGTGGTTCGTTTAACTTCAAGTCGAATGCGATTAGGTCGCCTCCGCGCAAAGGCCCCGCCTTTTCTATTTGCACCGCTGCCTTATCCTGCGCTGGAGACACAATCACAGTGGCCAGTACGAGTGCCACTAAACTGATCGCTGCTCGTGCTTTCATTTCTCCCTCCGTTGAAAGGTAACTAGCAAAGATTCGCTAGCAGTTCGTCGTGATACCGCGAGCCTACGATGGGGACTCTATTCTCTTCGGACAACCATGTCAAGTTAATTGTGCATCCATGTACTCTGTATGTTTGTCATACAAACGTATATGATAAGGGTTTGCCTGATTGACATGTGGCTATCGCCAGTGCAACATGCGCGTGCATGATTTACCTATGGTGAGTCGCGAGCAAGTTTGCAGTCAATTTGGACGACTTCTCGCGCGGAGACGGGCGGAAGCAAAGCTTTCGCAAAGAGCCTTCGCGAAAGCCGTGGGTCTCTCCAGAACCTCCATCACCAACATCGAGAGAGGCCGACAGCCTGTTAGCTTGCCGACGCTCTACGCGATGGCCTACATTCTCGGCCGCGATATAGCTGACCTGTTGCCTCCGATCAAGGCGCTGCTGTCCGAGCGGACCCGCGGCCCACTAGAACGCGACCAACTAAAGATGCTGAGTCCAAAAGCGGCCGACTGGCTGAGCAAGATATCCGAACCGCAGAAACGACCATAGTCATGCTGGAGATCCGAAGAATCCGAGAAGAAGTCGACCACCTGCTCAAAAAGAACAGAATCGTCAGGCCGCCTGTACCGGTTGAGAAGATAGCCGAAAATGAGGGCCTAGAAGTCCGCCATGCACCGCTACATGGCGAGCTATCTGGCGCCCTGGTTCGCAGCGACGGCGAAGTCTACATCGGGGTGAACTCGCTAGATTCGGGAAATCGGCAAAGGTTTACGATTGCACACGAGCTCGCGCACTACGTTCTGCACCGTGGCATTAAGGTTCACTTCGACGAGGATTTCCGCGTGAACTGGCGCGATGGCGAGTCTTCCAAGGCTGTCAATCCCGAGGAAATGGAAGCCAACCGCTTCGCCGCGGAGCTTCTGATGCCGACTCATTTCCTCGTAAGGGACATCGAGGAGTTGAGAGGTGTTAACCAGCAATCCTTGGATTCGTTGGCGAAACGCTACAGAGTGAGCCTTCAGGCCATGAGAATACGGGTAGGGAACTTCGGATTCATTATACCGGAGTAGTTTTGTAGTCTCCCGCAGCTTTAAGCCCTTTCGCCCCTGCACCAAACTTGGACGTTCGTCCAGTTGTACCGAAACGGAACTGGGGGTCATGATGGCGTAGCTCTTCTCTCTCTCAACTGGTGCACGACGATGTGGGCGCGGCGCTCCCCCGCCGCGCCCTGGGCATGGGAGGTCACATGAACTGGCGACCCTTTTCGGGCTGGGCTTTGGAGCTGGCTTCGCGGCAGGCCTTGGAGCCGGCTTCGCGGCGGCCTCTGGAGTTGGCGCTGGCGGCATTGCTGGTGGCGTTCATATGGCCTGCGGCAGCGTTCGCGGACGGCACTGCCGTGAAGTGCGCGCCGAACGAAGAGCGCGTCTGGTTGTATGACTCGGTGACGAGCCTCAATGTGGAGACCAAGCTGAAGTGCGGCGAGAGTGTGGAAGTGATCGGTCAGCAAAGCGGCTATGTGAAAGTTCGCACGTCCAGCGGCACCGAAGGCTACCTGCCGGAAAGCAATCTCCCGAAGCCCGCTGTGAGCGCTGACGCATCCGGCGCCAACGCTGTACCAGGAGCGCCGCCGACGCTGGCGAGCGTCGCGCGCGCCGCGGCCGCACGTCGTGCTGCGGCCGCAGTTCCGAGTAACGCAACGGCTAGCGCGGCAGTCGCACCTATGCCAGCCAACGTGGAGGTGCCCGCCGGCGCGGTGAACGCCTCGCCGGCGATGCAGCCGAAAACGGTAGCGGCCGTGGCGGCAACTCCTGCGCAGCCTGTGGCGCCCGCGGCCACTGTGAAGACCATTTCGAATACGACGACGGCTTCAACTACGACAGCGACTTCGAGCAGCGCCGCAACTTCTGCAGCAGCGATTCCCGCTACCGCGCATCCTTCGAGTGCGGTGTCGACTGCGACTTCGACACCAACCGCGGCGCATCCAAAGCCGAAGGCGGCGGCGAAGTCGGCGACAAGTACGACCGTGACGACGAGCGCGAAAACTCCTTCCAATCCTGCGGGGTCAGTCAATTCTCCTGGGGCTCCGGTGGCTCCCGCGCCGCGTCCTGCTACTACCGCGCCGCTGCATGTGGCGGCAGCGACGCCGGCTCCGAAGGCGCCGAGCGCGCAGCCGGCGGCCGTGGTCGCGACGGACATATACGTCGGTGGGCCGGCAGACGTTTACGTGGGCGGCAAATCGAACACCACCACAACCATGCCAAAGGGCGCGCCGAAAGCCGCGGCCAACGCGCCAACGGTGCGCACGGTCTCCGCAACCTCGGACGACGATGACGATTCTTACCTCACGCGTCCGAAGAACGAGAGCGATGATCCCTCCTGCCAGACGTACTTTTCAGGCTATGGGCTGTCGCCGGGACAGTTCAAATGGCTGGCGGAAAATCGCGTGAAGAAATATCCGAGCGTGTGCCCGGCGGCGTCGCCCGAGATGGTGGACTACGTGATCATCTTCACGCACGACGTGGACTTCTTCAATTACACGATGCCCGCGCCGGTTCACTACGAGGCTGGCGGGTTTTCGGATTGGACGCCGGTGCTGCAGTACGACACGTCGGTGGTGTCGCACAGCGACATCGACAAGAGCAGGCGCGAATATGTTTGGGTGTTTCACGTGAAGCGCGGCGCGTTCGATCCGAATAAATTCTCGCCGCACCGGCGGTTCCAGTACACCAAGAGCGAATCGAAGTATTCGCGGACGGTGGAGGATGCGTTCGAGTTCATCGGCGGGCAGGGCGGGGATCGGTGAAGGCTGTGCCTCAGGGGTTAAAACCCCTGAGTAAAGGCGGCATTAATGTCGGACCTGAAGGTCCGACCCCCTAAGTGCTTTGCGGGGAGCGGTGAATGATGTGCCACCGAGGCACAGAGAAAAGAGGCCTTCGAGCAAGTAACTGAAATTGCTTGCGCCGTGGTAGCTCAGAGGAGACTGCTTCGGGCTTGGCGTTTCCCGACTCAATCGTCCCTCCGGGACTAACTCCATCTTGCGCTTCTGGTCCCGGCATTCCGCTGCGCTCTTCTGATGTCAGGGTTTGAATCATCAAACCCTGAAACCCGGCCGGGCTAAGTACAATCGCCGCTCCGCGGCTGGAAAACACCTGCGAGCAGCCGACACCACGAGGACCGTGTTGCGAAAGGTCTGCAGGCAGGGACTGTCGGTGCCCTCGTCAAGAAATCCAACGCGCAGGCTAGCGGAGGCGGCCTAGGTCGAGGGTGGTTTCGATCTTTTGCCCGTCGGGCGTGAGGACGTCGATGTCGACGGGCTCGGATTCAATCTTCTCTGGGTCGTATTCGAGTTCGATGCCCGCGCCGGTGATGTAGGGTACTCCGAAATCTGCGTACGCGTAGATGGGCCCGCCGCGACGGTTTCTCGCCGGAATTTCCTTTTTGTCCTGAATGAATTGCACCTTGAAATCGTTCCAGAAATCCGGCACCCACTGATAGAGATTCGTTCCCGCGGTCTCGGGAATCGGCGAGTAGCTTGGCGTCAACACGATGTCCACGTGGACGCGGAGCGGCAACGGCTTGTCCTGAAACTCCTCGACGGCGCTGGGAGCGTGATAGTTCCAGGCGGCTTGACTGTGTCTCACCACCTGCGTGAACGGCGTGTCCACGCTGATTTCCTGGACGTACGGTCCGCTCTTCGGCATGGGGAAATGGTGCGCGTATTTCGAGAGATAGTCGGCCGTTTGCTCGTCGTTGCGGTTGCCGAGGAAATAGGCGTCGCGGATGGCAGTGGAGCTGAGCGGGTAGGCGAACGCCAGGGCGGTGATCGCGGTTCCGAGCGTCACGGCGAGAATCAGAATTGCGGACGAGAGAGCGCGCTTGGTCATGGTGCACCTCTGCTTAGGAATTTAGATGCCTGCGCGCGGGGAGCGAGTACATGGGTATTTCCTATGAGCCTATCTGTCGGAGCTGAAGCTCCGACCCCCTAAACTACCCTATTTCACGATGCTGCTGAGGAACGGGTAGTGCTCGGCTGCGGCCATGAAGAAGAGCATCGGGAACGAAAGCCAGAAGGCGACGCGAGACGCGTTGTAGGCCCAGAGCGCGAGGCGCGCGGCTTCGGGCGGCATCGGCGTGCCTTGCTCGATGCTGGCGCGCGTCCACTTAATCAGCCGCTTCTGCGCGCGCCACACGACGCCCCAGGCGTTGAGCAGCATCAGCAAGCCGATGCCTCCGCCAACGCTGATCGAAAGATGGCTGTTCGATGATTCGGGGCTCGCGTTGAGATCGAGAACGAGCCACGACGCCGCGACCACGATGATCGTGATGGCGATGGCGCGGAGCCAGGAGTTCGAGAGAATTCCCTTGGTGGGAAGCTGAAACGGATAGATCAGCGCGTAAGCGACTAGCCAAACGAGCAGCCACGAGCCGAACCACTTGAGCGTGAGAGAGGGATCGCCGGCGTTGTGCGCGTCGGCGGACAAGATGATGGAGTAATAGCGCAGGCCGACGACCACGGTGACGAGCGCCGACCAGCGGAACCACCACATGGCGCGCGTCATGAGCACGGGAAGGACCTTGGCTTGGACGGGCGGGTCGAGCTGCTTCATCGTGGCGAAGCCGACAAGATTGAAGAAGTAGAGCAGGCCGATCCAAATGATTCCCGCTACGAAGTGAATCCAGCGCAGGACGATCTGCTCGTTCGCGGGGCCGCCTTCGGGGAAGCTGAAGTGCGGGATAAGCGAGAGGAAGCTGGCGACGAGATGCGACGGCGCGTGCATGGACGGCATAAAACCTCCGCGGTGCGAAGACGTGCGGCTACGCTATGCGAAGCTGCGAGGTGATGTCAATCCACGCCGATCCATTTCAATCGGCACGGGTGAGGCGGGCGAGAGCCCAACGGGCGTGCTCGGCGATGAGGGCATCGTCGGAAGTGGCGAGGCGCTCGAGCGTCGCGAGTGCGCGCCGGCTCGCGGCGGAATCGCGCTCGAGCTGCGCGTTGCCGAGAGCGACGCAGGCGTTGCGAACCAGGCCGCGCCACTTCGCGCGTTTGACGGGGCTCGCGCGGAATAGGTCGCTGAACTCGCGCTGCGAAAGCGCGGCTAGCGATTCGAGCTGCGGCGCAAATGTGGAGAAGCGAAAGTCGGAGTGCGGCATTCGCACGTCAGCATCAACAAGACCCGGAGGCGTGGCCACTTCGCGGGGCATAAATTCCTTGGCGGTCGTCGAGGGGGCTTTGCGGTTCCAGGGGCACACGTCCTGGCAGATATCGCAGCCGAACGCGGCGTTGCCCATGAGAGGGCGCAAGTCTTCGGGGATTGCGCCGCGCGATTCGATCGTCAGGTAGGAGATGCAGCGGCGCGCGTCGAGGACGTACGGGGCGGCGAAGGCTTGCGTGGGACAGGCGTCGAGACAGAGCGTGCAATTGCCGCAAAGATCGGCGGGAGGCGCTTCGGCGGGCGCGAGCGTGGGCGCGAGATCGAGCGTGGTAAGAATGACGCCGAGGAAAAGCCACGAGCCGAGGTCTTCGTTGATCAGGCACGTGTTCTTCGCGAGCCAGCCGAGACCGGCATGTTTTGCGGCGACGCGTTCGGCCACGGGACCGGTGTCGACGTAGGCGCGAGCGTCGAAAGGCTCTGCGAATTCCGCGCGCATCGCGGAGAGGAGCGTTTCTAATTTGTCGTGGAGCACTTCGTGGTAGTCGTCTCCCCAGGCGTAACGGGAAATCCAGCCGCGCGGCGATTCGTCACGCGCGACGGCGGCTGATTCCGTGGAGTAGGGCAGGGCCGTATTGTAGTTGAGCGCGACTACTATCAGATTGCGCGCGCCTTCGAGAACCTGCGCGGGATCGGCGCGGCGCGGATCGTGCATGTAGTTCATTTCGCCGGCGTAGCCTCGCGCCAGCCACTCGGGCAGATGAGCCGGCTCCGTAAGCTGCTCGACGAACGCGACGCCGCAGAGATCGAATCCCACGGCGCGCGCGCGGTCGCAAATCCACTGTGTTTTGCCGGCCGGAGTCACGCCCCATCATGCCCCAGAGCAGGCCCAACGGAAACTCGTTCCATATGGCCTACACGCCAAACGGCTGATACAATGCTGGTCCATGGCCGATTGGCGGCAGATTCAAGCACGTATCCGCAAGGCGAAGACCAGCTCCGACCCTTCCGCAAAACTCTCGGAACTGTACCAACGAACCCGCGACGCGATGGTGGCTTGGGAACTCGGCGCCATCGAAGAGAAGGCCGGACGAACGGACGAAACCGTGAAATGGTACACGATTGCCGCGCAGCGTTTTCGCCGCGCGGACTGGAAGAAGAAAGCCGAGGAAGCTCTCGCGCGGCTCGGAGTGGAGCTTCCGCTCGCGGAGCCGGTTACGAAATCAGGAGCCAGCGAGCCGCATGTGGACGAGGTTTCCGAGGAAGTTCGTTCGGAAGCGCAGCCGATTTTCGCTACGCCTGCGCTTGGCGAAATTATCGAGGACGAATCCGGCGCGGAAATAATGCCTCAGCAGGCCGCAGCGTCCGATGCCAGCGAAGGTGAAAAGAAGAAACGCCGCCGGGGGCGCCGCGGAGGACGTGGTCGCCGCCGCAAAGGCGCCGCCGCGGCTCCGTCGCTTCCCACGCAGGCGTTCGTGGAGCCATCCGCACCGCCGGTGGCGGCGCGGGAAATCCGCGCTTCCGCTCCTCATGCTGTTGAGTCGCAGCGACGACCGGAGCGGCGGGAACCCCCAAAGCATATCGAGCACACCGGGCACGTTGAGCCGGCGGTTCCGCAATTGCCGTCGGAACGCGCCGCGCACGGCCGCGCCGGCGATCCCGGATTGGCGTCGCGCATGGCGCATCTGGAATCGATGCTGCGGCGGCTGCTGTCGAGCCCGCTACATCGCGTGGATCAGTTGGAGGAAGCGCCCGCAGGCCCGGGAGTTTTCCTGCTGTCGGATTCGGATCAGGTGACGTCGTATTACATCGAGTCGTGCCAGACGCTGCGCATCGGAGTGGGCAACTTGGTTCGCGGAGGCCGCAGCAGAACCGGAAGCCGCGTCGGCCGAAACGTTTCGGAAAGCGACCTGAAAGAAAAACTCGCCGAGCACCTGGGTATCAACGAATCGAAAGTGTCGCAATACATGAAGGACCACTGCGTCGTCCGGTGGATTCAGCTCGATGACGACGCCCCCCACCTGGCCCACTTCGCCGTCGGCGTCCTGCGCACGCCGCTAAATATCGAGTGATTCACGGTCACTGCCAGCATCTCCGAGGGGGGAGGTGTGCGTCTCGGTGACTGATGGAGCCCGAGCTTGCAATCAGACCGTCTCGCGGATTCAGCGCGGCTGCGCGTTCTTTGAAGTGGCGCCGATGTGGCTGAGCGGAACAGCTAGTGGTTGCGGATTTTCGAGATGCCATCTAAGACTGCAACGAATCCAGCCGCGAGTATGAACAGTCTTGGAATCCAACTTGGCTCTATCGGTGGCAGCGCTTGTTTGGTCCCCAAACGTCCCGGGTAAAACTTAGATCTTGGCAAGAGCGCGAGCACGATGAGCCACAGGCCAATCAAGGTCTCCAGCACTAACCCCTCCAGCGCTCAGAATAGTCACATGATCTTTCGAGACAAAAAAGGGGCGTTCCGACAAATCGGAACGCCCCTGCGAAGACACTGCGCGTGAGACCCAGAACGCGAGGTGCAGCTGCAACTGAAGGAACCGTGGGCTCGGCGAGACTTGCGCCGCGAGGTCCAAACTGAGGTCTGGCGCCGGCTTAGGATGGCCAAAGCCGGCGCCAGGATTTTTCTTTTCGGCTCCGCTCAGAGCCGAGTCAACGACTCTGAGCGGGCGAAGTGCTCACGACCTGGAGGGGGTGCAGTTAGTAACGGCCGCCTCCACTGAAGTCGAACAGCTCCCAGAGGTCGCTAATCGCCGGAGTGTTGATCGGGACATATGGATCGTACGGCGTGGCGATCGGGTTCGGGAAATTGTCCCGGCTGCGGTGTGTGACCGGAGGCAAATTCCAGTTCCGCTCGATGAATTTGAGAATGGAGACGTGATCCGCATAGTTGTGTGCGACGCGCCCGCCCCTCGTATAGGGGGACACGGCGAGAAAGATAATGCGGGTGCCGTCGCCGAAGAAGTCGAGCGGCTGAACGTAGCCAGAGTCGTAGTAGCCGCCGCCCTCGTCCTCGGTTATGAAGATCACGGTGTCATTCCAGTACGGGGATTTCTGGACCATATCTATGATCTTCTGCGTGAAGCCTTCGAACAGGTCGAGCTTCGAGGAGGCCGGGTGGCCGTCCGTGAACCCGCTGGGCTTCACGATGGAAACGGCAGGAAGACTGCCATGGGAGATGTCGTTGTAGAGGTCAATCGTGTCCTGGATGTGCTCGGCGCGGACAGCCGGATTGGCCATGATGGAAGTGTCGTACTGGAATGGGTTGCAAATGTTGCAGTACTCATCAGCGTAGGGGATGAGACCGCTGCCGAGTTCATTCTCGGAGCCCACCGCTCCGTAATTGATGTCGTATTTATCTTCTGGGATGTAGCAGTTCGTGTTGGACGTTGTCGGTACGGCACAGGGGGGATCAGTCGGCTTGCCCACGCCAGCATAGTCGTCCCACTGGTCTCCGTAGTACTTCCAGGAAATGTGATGGGCGATCATGTCATCGCCAATACTCGGCGTCGACGAAGGTGGAATCGTAAATATGGTGTTCAGGGGGCTGGGATCAGTGTATGCGTTTTCGCCACGGCCGAAGAAGCCCGGATTGTAGTTGTTGAGCAGGTAGTAGTGGCCCGGTTCACAGCGGGGATCGATGTTGATGGACCGGAGGTAGCTCACAATCTCGCCGACGCCCTTCTGAGTCGGGTCCGAGCAATCGCTGTAGGACCCTCCGCCGTAGGCAGGCGAACCGTAGGAACCACCGCCGTAACCGTCTTCGGTGTACCAGTTATTGGTGCCCGCCAAGGGATTTGGATTTTCGACTTCGTCGAGCACATCTGGCGTACCGGAGGACGTGGTTCCAGTGGTTACGCCATGCGGCGGCTGGAATGGGTTGGTTTGGGTGGGATCATAGAAATAGATCGCGTCGGCGTGACCGAACATGATGTGGTTCGCACCGGTGCCGCCATCAACGGACTGATGGAAGTTGTCGCTAATCGCGTAGGTATCAGCGAGGCTCTTGAAGTAAGGGGCGTCGCCTTGCTGCATGTTGTAGAAACCAAGGGCCGTCGAGCCTTCACCCGTGGTTTTCCCGCTGGGAGAATACTCGGTGCTGAAGTTTGCAGCCGGCGCGTCGCCGTTTGACCCGGCACCCTCGGTGACTTCTACCCACGAAAACAGCTGGGCGTTGCAGCCGGAAGGATTGTCCCAGCTCCAGTGCGACAGGCTGCAATTCTCCTGCTGCCACATCTGGTAGAAGCGATGGACCGGACTTGCAGCATAGGAAATGTAGGGGAAGCTGGGGCCGGTCAATTGAAACGGACCCGGCGGAAGAGCGGAGTAATACGGGCCGGTGCCGGTGACGCCCGCGATTCGCGTGTCGGGGGTTTTATGCGGTAATAGGGTCCCGCCGGTGACCAAGGAAGAGTAATAAGCCGGGGGCAATCCGTTTTCGGATTCCTTAGCCAAGGTTATGCTGTTTCCAGGAATGTACGAGAGCGCTGGAGCACCCGTGGCGGTCTCAGCACCACCCACAAGGGGCGCTGGCAGTACTTTGCCCGGAAAAGACTCCTTGGGCGGGTCCAGCAGGAACACATCAGGGTTGGTGGCCGTGGCGGCGAGTTGCTGAGCCTTGGAGAAATTGGGTCCGGGAGTGCCGTCAGCCTTTACAATCCCTTCGGAAAGCAGGTTCTTTGTTGTTTGCCCGTTCTTGGGCACGTACGTGGCAAAGACATGGTCGTAGCTGCGATTTTCACCAATGATTACGATGACGTGTTTGATGGGCGACGCGGTCCTGTCGTCATTGTTCTGACTCTCGGTCTGGTTCTGAGCTTGGGGCGTAGCGGCGTTCGCCATGGGAACAACAACGGCGAACTGGAAAAGCGCAAGCGAAGCCAGCCCTAAACGCAAACAATGCAACGTGTTCGATGCAACATGCTTCACGGACATTTACCCTCCTCTTTTCATTCTCTCGGGCTCTTACACCACCGGCGAGGTAGTGATAGCGCTTCTGTGTTGCAGCGGGATTTTTTTTTGATGAACGAGAAATGAAACGAGGAAATCATTACGGCAGTCGAAGTACTAAGTAAAACTAGTACAAACTGCTCTGGGCTCTCGCGCGAATTACTTCTGTAACGTAAGTTTAATGTCAGCGACTTCGTTTCTTGTCCGGAGGCTGGGCGCCGCTGGTCCCGGCAGTCTGCGCCGGGTCGGCTGGTTCCACGCGAATCAATCCCATCATTCCGCCGTCTTCGTGTTCCAAAAGGTGACAGTGATAGACAAACGTGCCGACGGTATTGGGGTCGCGAAAATCCATTCGTAGCCTGATGGCGGGATAGGTGAGTGCTCTGCCGTTGAAGTAAGGCACGTTGACCGTGTCGCGGAGAAACGGCTCGTTCACGGGAGTGCCCAGATAATCGACCAACAGGAAGTGAAGCTGATGGATGTGAAACGCGTGCAGCTCGCTCGACCGATTTTCGATGATCCAGTCCTCGACCGTTCCTTGCTTCACAACGATGTCGGGCACACCTGATGTTGGATCGAAGGGCGCGGGCGTTTGACCTTCGACGGTGATGTAGAACTCCGTCGCGGTATTTGGATTGTTCGGTTCGAGCAACTTCTCGGAAAAGTAGAGCCTTCGTGTTCGTATGGGAGCGACCGCTCCTAGCCAAGGCAGGGAAGGCGGCGGAAGCGGTTCGGGCGAGGCGGCGAGTTTGGAACGCAACTCTGGAGCATCTGAGGAAGGGATGATCGATGCAAGGGCGCGGTTGGGATCATTTTCGCCGCCGGGTCCCGTATCGACAGTTCGAGTCACGAGAAGCCCCGCTGTACCGGCCGGAGGTCCCTTCACGATGAACTCGACGCGCGCGCCGGGCGGCACTCCAAGATGCGTTTGCCAATCGACGAAATCTCCCAGCGCTCCGCTTTCGTTCAGTGGAACTCCATCGATAGCCACGAGGCCCAGTTGCTGCGGCGCGCGATTGAACAGGACCGCCAAATTTAGATACGTGATCGCCGAAGCGTTTAATACACGCCACAGTTGCTGTTCGCCCGGTTTCATTTGGATGACAGCGGGCCGATAGTCTGGATACGGTACCGGCACAAAGTTGATGGAGAGGTCCTTCGCCGGCTTGCCGAAACCCGTACCCGTGTTGGCGGTGTCTCCGTCACGATCCAAGAGCATCCTGGGTAGGACGGGCTCCGATTTCGATGGAGGCGCGTTGGGGTTCAACAAGTCCTGATCGCGAATAATCAACACGCGTTCCGGCAAGCCTGCCAGCGCCTTGTTCGTGCGCTCAATGCCTTCGACGATCATTGCGCCGGAAGCTCCGCCCAGCAGCGGCACTTTGCCAAATCCATGAATGTGAGGGTGATACCAATACAGGCCGGGCGGCTCGTCCGCGGGAATGCGAAAGCGGTACTCAAAGGGAGGATCGCCCGGTTGAATCGATGTCTTCAAGACCTCGTCCTGATGGCAGGTGGGAGGAATCGTCAAACCGTGGAAATGGAGATTGGTGGAAGTTGGCGTCATTACTCCGCTGGTGCACGGCTGGTCCGTGTTTTCCGGTGATGCATGCATGTGGGCATGATTGGCCGCAGCGCCGTCGGCGTGGAGATCCACCAGGTCATTCTTTAGATTGAGGATGACAAGATCGCCGGGATTCACTTGCAGGGTAGGCGACTGGTTGCCGTTCGCGTCGATGTAGCAGTAGCGGCTTGAACCTTCGGGAGTGGTGTAGTTGTGGACCGCGAGATCAACTTTTAGCACGCCGTCGTGGCTGCGCAGGTCTTCCGGCTCAGGAACCACGCTGCCTATAGTGGGTCGCGGACAAACTTCTGCCACGGAAGAAGGCGCGGATGACTGCGCCGGCGAAGAGCCTGGCACGCAACAGAGCACTGCCGCCACCAGCATGAGGATTCGCGAGGATTGCATTCGAATTCCCGGACGAGTGACAAACTGACGGGCAATCTGTTCCATCCGGCGGATCAGAATCAAAGGTGGTATGGGCCTTTGAACCCCGCGAGAATGGCTCATTACAGTCCCGTGAAATAGGAGGAGCATTCCCGGTTCCCCGCGGCAAGCCTTTCAGGCGTATTCCGACCCCCGTTGGCTGCGCCGAAATACCATTTAACCCCCCATTTGTACCTTTGGACGCAGATGTCTGGACGCCAGGTCTAGATGGGCCCAAACTTTGGTACTGTAAGGGGTTACGGGGACCAAGCTTCACTGGGCTTCACTGGGGTCGGGCTTCCGAGGGCGCTTTTCCGGTTAGTTAGAGCATCTAAGATTTTGTGGCGATTTTCTGGGGGATATAGGCTTATGCCAATGACAGTTCGCAACCGGCTTTGGAAGTCGTTTGATTGGGTTCTCTGCAGGACCGCAGGGGTAACCTTCGACACGATTCAATTCTTCAACAAGCACAATCCGAATCCGTCGTTCACGCCGAAATGGTCCGACAAGCCATTGCTGAAATCATGGGAGAAATCGAAGCCGACTCTGGGCTGGCCGCGCACGACCGACTCACTGTGCCCCGACTGCGTGAAAGAAGCGCGCGAAGCGATCATTAACGGCAAGAAGGACTGGACGGACCTTGTCCACGAGAAAGTGGGAGAGATCAAGGCGCAAATTATCGAGCGCGACGGCCAAGTGTGGATGGTGAAGGAATGCGCCATTCACGGGAAGTTTGAAGACCTGATGGCTGTCGACGCGAAGTTCCTGGAGTGGATCGAGAAAAACTTTCCCGGACGCGATATCCCGGCGCACAACGACGAAGACCTGCATCGCCACGGTTCGAGCACGGTGCGTCATGGGCGCGGGTCGGTGCTGACGGTGGACCTGACGAACCGCTGCAACATGATGTGCGACCCGTGCTTCATGGACGCGAACCAGGTGGGCTACGTCCACGAGCTTAGCTGGCCTGAGATTCAGGAAATTCTCGAGAACGCGACGAAGATCAAGCCGCGCCGGCAGATGTCCGTGCAGTTTTCGGGCGGCGAGCCGACGATGCATCCGATGTTCCTGGACGCAGTGCGCTACGCGCGCAAGGTGGGTTACAACAGCGTGCAGGCGGCTACGAACGGCATCGAGTTCGCGAAGAGCAAGGAATTTTGCAAGAAGGCGTTCGAAGCAGGAATGCGCTATGCGTACCTGCAGTTTGATGGCATCGGCAACGATGCGAACAGCCATCGCCAGGTAGGCAATCTGTTTGACGTGAAACTCCGCGCGATCGAGAACATGCACGAAGCGGGCATCGAAATCGTGCTGGTGACGACGATCGTCAACAACGTGAACAACGATCAGGTGGGCCCGATCGTCAAGTTCGCGATGGATAACCCGAAGAAAATCTCTTTCGTTTCGTTCCAGCCGGTTTCGTTCACGGGACGCGACGAGGACATCACACCCGAGCGCCGCATTCGCCAGCGCTATACACTTTCGCACCTGGCAAAGGACGTGAGCGCGCAGGTGGGCAAAGTGGAACCCACGCGCGACTGGTTTCCGATTTCCTACATCGCGACGTTTGCCGGCTTCTCGGACCTGTCTCACGGTCCTGACTCGCAGTGGGGATCGCTCTCCTGCGGATGCCACCCGAACTGCGGCGTTGGCACGGCGCTGATGATCAACAAGGAAACGAAAGAATGGGCGCCGGTTCCGCGCTTCCTGGACGCGCCGAGCCTGACCAAGGATGTGACGGCCATTACGGACGCGGCCCGCGGCAAAGGTTTCTCAAACTTCATGATGGCCATGGCGCTGCTGAAAAATTACAAGCCCTTCCAGGCGCCGCCTAGTTTGAAGCTGAAGGATCTGTGGATGAAGTTTGACAAGACTTGGGCGCTCACGAAGAATGCGGACGGCAAGTACGGCCGATCGGATCCGAAGCGCACGTTTGAAGACGCCATGAAGCGCCGCCAGCAGGACCCGTGGAACTTCCTCTTCATCGCCGGGATGTGGTTCCAGGATCTTTTCAACTACGACTTCCGACGCACCGAAATGTGCATCATCCCGTACGCCACGCAGCAGGGCGAGATTTCCTTCTGCGCGTACAACACCGGCGTTGGCTGGCGGAAAATCATCGAGAACATGTACAAGAACGCGACCGTCGCCGAGTGGTACAAGCAGCACGGGAAGCACGACGTTTTTGCCAAGGGCAAGAAGGTGAATCTGACGGCCTACGAGCACTCGCTCAAGATTGACGCCGAAGACGCAGCGCGCGTCCGTCATCTAGAGCACGACATCCCGCTCACCGCTGCCGAAGAAGACCGCGCACGACGCCGCAAGGCAACCGAGGAAGCGGCGAAGGTTCGCAAGATTTACGAGGAGCTGGTGCTGAAGCGCCCGCAGGAGAACGTGGTTCAGATCGGCACGATTCAGCAGATCCAAACGGCGGTTCCGGGTGCGGGCGTGAAGCCGGTGCAGATTGCCGGATCAAACGGCAACGGCCACTCGACTGGAAACGGCAACGGCGCGCACAAGGCAGCTGAGGTAGTCAACCAGCAGCTTGCCGAACCAGTGGCCGGCGACTAGCTTCGCTTACTCCCTGGCATTTTCACCAACGGCCCCGGCGCAAACCGGGGCTGTTGCTTTTCTGGGCCTTGCTCGCCGTCGTCCTTCGTGCCACTCGAAACAATCCTTGGCTCGCGGTGTCTCATAATTCATAAGGAGACTGCGATGAGACACGGCCTGAGCTTGGGATATTCCACCGCTGCTGCAATGAGCCATTCCGAAAGTGACTGGAAGCAGAAACTGCGGAGGATTGGCCTTTTTCTCTGCGCCTTGGCGTTGCTTGGTCTGTTTTTCCGCTACGTTACACATTCGGTGGGCCGCAGTGTCGTCCCTCGAGGTGACGCGGAGATGGGATGGGATCAAGCGACTCAGTGATGGGCCATGGCGCTTGCGGGTTCGGCTCGTTCCGCGGATAATTGTGAAACGAGTTTTCGGGAGCCTGCAAGATGCCGATCTACGAATACGTTTGCGATGATTGCGGTGAGCGCTACGAGCGCATCGTGATGAGTCAGCGCCAGAAGATCACGTGTCCCAAGTGCGAGAGCGCGAAACACACGATACAACTTTCTGTTTTTGCGGCGCCTTCAAACGGCAGCAAGTCCTCGATGGGTTCGTCGAGTTCGTCCGCCTCATCCGGCGGCTCTTGCGGCTGCACCCCTCGCACCTGCGGTTGCCACTAGTTCTTCCGCCTTCTGCTTCGGATTAGCGCGAATAGTTCAATACATTTGCGGGCGTCGCGATTCCCGGGATGAGCCGGGGATCGGAGATCGGTTTGCCGGGCACGATGGGCAGCGGGAGGACGCCGGCCCAAATCGGGAGCGAGTAGTCTGCTTCCTCGTCCTTCGGCGGGCCGGTGCGAACTTTCGCGGAGACCTCTTCGAGGGGAAGCGCGAGCACGGAGGTGGCTTTCAGCTCCTGCTCGGTCGGCTGCCGAATCGCGTCCCATCGTCCGCGCATGATGTGCTCGGTGAATGCAGCCAACGCGCGGTTTTTTTCGTCGGGATCTTCCACCGGCGTGGCGCGGCCCAGAATCACCACCGACCGGTAATTCACTGAGTGATGGAAGGCCGAGCGCGCCAAAACCAGGCCATCGATCAGCGTCACTGTCACGCAAACCTGCACGCCGTCGGCGAGTGTGCGCAGCATCCGGCTGGCCGACGAGCCGTGCAGATACACGGTGTCTTCGACGCGGCCGAAGTTCGTGGGAATCACGAACGGCTGGCCGTCCACCACGAAGCCGACGTGGCAAACGAACGCTTCATCGAGAATTTTATGCACCGTTTCGGCATCGTAGCGGCCCCGGTCGGGCAGGCGGCGGACCTTCGTGCGTTCCGTAGGAGTGAATGGGCTCATACAGGAGAGCGTAAAGCCCCGGATTGCCGCGCGCAACTGCCAATCTGGACTATCGCTCCAAGAATGCAGTTTCATTTCTCAGTGGAAGTTTGCTTCGGCGTTGGCTCGCCGCGAACTACGCGCAGGCCCGTGTACTCGGCGTCCGCGGGACGGTAGCGCGCCTTCGCGTCGGAGGCGCGATCGGCGCTGCCGCCGAGCGTCTTGCCTGTACCGTCTGCGGCAATCGCCCACTCCGCGACGTTGCCGCCCAGGTCGAACACTAGCTCTTCGCCCTCATCGCCCTGGCCCGAGAATGTGCCCACCTCGCGCAACAGTGGCGCATTCCCGGGCAGCGTCTTGAGCTTCTCTTCGAGCCGCTGCGCGTCCTCGGGATTCAGCGCGTAGCCCGCCCAGTAGTCGAGCGTGTTCTCTCCCGGGCGATCTTTGTAGAGAGCCGCGACTTCGGTTTCGTTTGGCAGCCGATACGTCTGGCCTGTTTGCTTGCTCAGCCACACGCAGTAGGCCTTGGCCTGGTCGAAGGTGATTCCATTCGCGGGATAGTTTTCGGTACCGGCGTCAATCTTGTAGCTCTTGTCGAACGAAGCGAATTGGGCGCGCGTGACTTCGAACCTCCCGATCTCGAGATCGCCGCGCTTGACGACTTCCGGAATAAGAAATTTGCCGGCCATCGAACCGTAGTTCGGGCCCGACTTCTGAACCGACTTCTCCCGCAGCGCGACATCGAGCGGCGAGCCCTTCTTGAAGGCTTCGTTCTCAGGCGGATTTGCGTGGAAGAGGTATTTGTCGAACCATGCCGCCTCTTCATTCACTTTGCGAAGCTGGTGCGAAAGCTTTCGTGGCCCATGCGCTTCGGCGGGAAACAGGACGAGCCTGACCGGCACTTTTCCCAGCCAATAGAGCGCGCGGTAGTACGTCCAACTCTGTGCCGTAGGAACCTGGCGGTCGATCGTTCCGTGGAAAATCAGGGTCGGCGCCTTGACGCGATCCAATTTGAAAAGGGGCGATTTCTGGATGTAAAGCTGCGGGTCCTCGAGCGGCGACTTGCCGAAATAATAGTTGTCGAAGGACTCGCCGAAATCGACGTTGGCCCAGTCGCTGATCCACTCGACGTCACCGGCGCCCACGGCAATCACTTTGTAGCGTTCGGGATCGGTGACGCTCAACTGAATCGAGAGAATTGAGCCGTTCGACCAACCGAGCGCCCCGATTTTGTCCGGATCGACCAGGCCCTTCGCGATTAGATTGTCGACGCCCTTTTCGATGTCTGGAATTTCCAGGTCGTAATAGTGCCCGCAGCAGATCGATTCGACCCATTTCAAACCGTAGTCCGAGCTGCCGTGGTAATTCGTCTTGAGCACGAATGCGCCGCGTTGGTTCATGAGTTGCTGCGAGTACGCCCAACTCTCCGACCACGAATCGTGGTCGGCGCCCGCAGGGCCGCCGTGCGTCGCGACGACGAGCGGGTACTTCTTGCCCGCCTCGTAGTTGAACGGATAAAAGAGGATGCCCTCGACGTCGTCGTCGTTCGCGCCTTTCCAGTGGAGAACTTCGGTCTTGGCGATCGTTTTGTTCTTGTACTGAGGGTTCAGGTTCGTCAACTGCACGGGCGAAGTGACCTTCGTCCCGTCGAGTTGAGCGCGAAACCATTGCGTGGGCGTGCTGGCCGTCGAATACTGGTAAACCAAAGTGTGGCCGTCATCGCCGAGGACAAAGTCGAAATAGTTGCGCGGCGTATCGCCTGTGATCCACTCGCGCGACCAGGCGGAGCCGTTTCGCGTATATCGTGCCGGTTTTTTGTAGACGCCGTCGTCAAGCAGCGTGACGAAGCCGTCCTTGGTTATTTCGAGATTGGATCCCATCGAGCGTTCCCAATCGAGATTTACTTCGGTGGTTGAGCTCGAAGCGAGGTCATAGAAATAGAGCTTCTGAATCGAAGCGGTGTAGAAGCGCGGCGAATCGGAAAACGGCGCGACAACGTAAAATCCGGAATTGTCACGCGCCCAGCGGATGCGGTCCGGCAGAATCTTGCGTCCCGGAAAAATCTGCGTGCGATCGCCGGTCTTCAAATCGACGATGTAGGTCACGGGAGGCGTCTTTTCGTCCCAGATGTAGCTCAGCTCGCGTCGCGCGACTGCGACAGCTTTCTTTCCGTCATAGGACGGCTCGAAGGATTGGATCCAATCCGTGTTGTCGGTGAGCCGCGTGACTTTCTTGTCTTTCACCGCGAATTTGAAAAGACGCACCGGAGCCGTGTGGGCTTCGTCGTCCACGATGTCGCTATCGTCTTTGCGCTCTTTCGTGTCGCGCTCGTAGAGCGAGGGATCTTCTTCGGCGCTGAACAGGATGGTGTCGTTGTCGAGCCACTCGAACTGATTGATGCCGCGCTCGAATTCGGTCACGTGCCAGGGCTCGCCGCCCCCGGCGTTCATCAGCCAGAGCTGGTTATGCGCGGCTTTGGCGTTCGGCTTCGGCAGCGCGCGGCTGCTTAGGAATGCGATGGTCTCGCCGGAAGGCGACCAGCGGGGGTTGGAAACGTCGTCTTCACCCTGAGTGAGCTGAATTTCTTTTTTCTCCGTGAGGCTCGAAAGATAGAGATTGCTGACGCGGACGTCTTTCTCCTTGTCCGCGGTGTTTTTCACCCATATTGCCCATTTGCCGTCGGGCGAGATGCGGAACTGGCTCGCGTTTTCCGTGAACACGAAATCGTCGGCCTTCCACGGCGATTTCTTGGAGGTTTCGGTCGGCTTCGTGTCGTCGGCCGTGATCGCAGGCGCCGCGATCGCAATCAACGCCATCACCAGGGCCGCAGCGAATAGCCGCGGTCGCAGCAATTCTCGAGTCATCTTCCCCCTCCGGGTTCGCGCAATGCGGTGCAGAAGCTACCACATCCGCACAAGCCGCAAAAGGCAAAGACATCTGAACCGCCGCTACGATGAGTTTTCCTATCGGTTCAACCGTCAGGGGAACAACTTGCGATGTTCGACGTCACACTCGAGGATCTGACGCGCGGTGAAAGTACTCTCCTACAAGAAGTTGGCTTCTTAGCGTCGGGCACCAGCAGCTATTTCATGTTGCGGCTTTGCCACCTCGGGTTCCTTCGGAAAACCCAAATCGCGCTGTTTTGTGTCCTTTTTGTGCAAACCTTTTCCAGTTACCAGCGTAATCACGATAGACGAAACGATGACAAATGCGGCCCCCATGATCAACGTCATATATTCATTCATTGTCGCCTCCCGATACTCCAAAGGCTAGACCTATTACCAGCACTCCCATTGCCAAGACGTAAGTCCAAAATGAATACCACCATCCGATGTGATGACCGAGAACGATTTTGTCGAGGATTGGAAACACGAAGATTAGTGCGGCGACCTCTCGGAGAAATGCGCCGAACATACTTCTGATGCGCTCAGAATTGGTCTTCTCATGGTCGCTCAACGGCGGCATAGGCTGAGTTAATATCACCGTCCGCCGTGATCGTAAAGTGTTTACTTGCCCTCATTGCTACTGAGGCCATGCTCAATGCTCCGACACATGTTAGATTGCTGGAATAGGGTTTTGGTGAGCTGTGCGCTTCTAATCACTGTGGGTTCGTATCCACGGCCAGGGTACCTCCATACCGGTGTGGGTGCTACTTCGGCATTCGGGTGCGGAGTCCTGCAGCGTAAGACATGAGCTATACTTTTCCGGTGAAACCGGTGCCTGCGTTGACAAAAGACACGATCCAATTCTTCCGCGAGTTGGTCCGCAACAACAATAAGCCGTGGATGGACGCGAACCGCGAGCGCTATCGCGCGGTTGTGGTCGAGCCGTTGCGCGCGCTGCTGGACCGCCTTGCGCCCGCGGCGCGCAAGCTGAATTCCGGATTTGTGATAACCGGACGCGCGAACGACAATTTCTCGCGCATCAATCGCGATATTCGTTTTGCGCGAGACAAAACGCCATACCGGCCGCACATGTACCTGCTCTTCTCGGAAGCAGGCGGCGAAGGAGGCCAGCTTTACGCCGGCGTTTCCGCGGACGCGGTCACCTGCGGCTTTCGCATCTACGGCGGCCGCCGGACATCTCCACTCGTTCAGTTTGGACGCGTGCGTGGCCGCGACAATCCGCAGTGGATCGAGCGGCAAAAACGCCGCTTCGGGAAAAAATACGAAAGCTACTGGTATTCAACCGAAAAAGGCGAATGGACGAAGCACAGCGGCTGGCCCACTGCGCCCGAGCGATGGAAGAAGCTGCAGGCGTGGATCGTGCGCCGGAAGTTTTCGCCCGCAGCCGCGACGCGCGCGGGTTTCGAACGCGAAGTGGCGAAAGTTTTCGGCGACGTGTATCCATTCTATGAGTTCACGTCTTCGCCGAAGTGGAAGCGCTAGAGAGGGAGACAGGCTGATGGCAATGAGTCGCGAGCAAGCACGCAAGGATCACACTGAAAAGACCAGCCACGAGCAATTCAGCGAAACAATTTATGGAGTGGTCTGCGCCGCTTGCCACAACTACGTTTTCATCGACAAGACGAATTGCCCGTCCACCTGCCGCGAACACGAAACCTGCCGCCAGGCCTATTCCTGATGCGCGTTTCGGTTGCCGAGCGGCTGAAGGCAAACCAGAGCGTTCGACCGGCTCGCATCAAACCGCCAGATTTGAGTCTTTTTTCTGCGTCCCTCGAAAGCGACGCCAGATGAACCATGCGGGAATACCAATTACCCCCAGCCAGAACAGAATCGACGGGCCGTACGCAAACACGAAAATCGCGGTTCCGGTGACTCCTGCCGCGAGATTGCCCAACCCCTCGACGAGGGAATTGCGAAGCCGCCTTCCCGTGGAAAACGATTCCGGATTCAATAGCTCGCGATATTCCTCGTTCAGTTGGACCTGCACCGTCGCGTAGCGCACTTCATGTTCCATATGAGCGCGCTGGCCGTCCATGCTTTCGATTTCGCCACGAATGCGCGCCAGTTCCTGCTCGGCCTCCAGCACGTCCGAAAGCTTTCCAGTTCGCGTGCCGAGAAGTTCGAGGATGCGCTGTTCGGTAGCGCGGGCTGTCTTGAGGCGCGCCGTCAAATCGATGTAGGCGTCCGTGACTTCGCGATTGTTCCGCGTTTCCTGTTCCACATGACCGAGCTTTCGGATGTCCGCGAGAAAACTTTCGAGCTGCTTGTCCGGCACTCGCAGCGTCGCCGACACCGACCGCGCCGTGCCTGTCCGCGTGTCCGCCGTCATGTCTTGCACATAGCCGCCGCGCGCCGAGGTCAAAGACTGGATTTGCCCGCTCGCTTGGTCGTAGTTCTGCGCCAGAATTGTGATCGACGCGGTCTGAACGATCATGGGGCCACGAGCCTCGGGCGCCTCAATTCCTTGTGCCCTTTCCACTTGGAGCTTCAAGTGGACCTTGCCGGCGGTTCCGCCGGGTACGCCTCCGACGATGCCCTCAGGATGATCGCCCAGTCCGTGAGAATTGCCCTTCGCATCCGGGGCTATGTCCGCATTCGCTAGCGTTTGGAGCCCAGTCACTGCCCGGCCGTTTGACGGTGCTGCGGATCCAACCCGGGCGTTGTCTACCGGCACTTCCTGTTTCATGCGGATATACTCCCGCATTTCCTCCGGAGTGACCTTTGAGCGCATCAAATTCGGAATCGCCATCCACACCACAACTAGCACCAGTGCTGAATAGAACGCCCAAGCCAGCCCGCGTACCAACCGCCGATTTGGCTTC
Source organism: uncultured Acidobacteriota bacterium (assembly GCA_963737205.1). Classification (GTDB taxonomy): domain Bacteria; phylum Acidobacteriota; class Terriglobia; order Acidiferrales; family UBA7541; genus Palsa-295. The sequence goes on from CAVTRV010000002.1 coordinate 2,745,150, forward strand.
CTTTCAGCCGGCGAGTGGGCCGGAGTGCTCTGTTGTTCCTGACCGCTGGATTCGACAATTCGGTGGCTCAGTTTTTCTGGGCACGGCTCGATCTGAAAATCCAGCAGGCGCTCCGAGACTTGCCGAAGCTGCGCCACCACGGCTTGGCACTCGCCGCAATGTTCTAGATGGCTCGCCAGAGCTGCGGCTTGCCGCGCTTCCAGTTCGCCATCGAGGTACGCCATGATCTCTTCGGGCTCGAACGCGTGTTGTGTTGAACGATTCATCTTAATTCCCCGACGTCTCCTTGCACTGGCATCAGTTTTTCTTTCAGCGCCATTCGCGCGCGAAATAGCCGCGAGCGGACCGTGTTGACCGGCAGCCGCAGAATCCCTGCGATCTCCGAATAACTCAGTTGTTCGTATTCGCGCAGCATCAAGACCTCGCGATCCGCTTTGTCGAGATTTTCGAGCGCGCGCCGGACCCACAACGCCGCGTCAGGATTTCCTTCGCGAGCAGCGCAATCGTGATCCTCGGTTTGCTCAACTTCCCGGCCCGATTTTCGCCACTCCGCTGACGCAAGATTGACCGCGATTCCGTACAGGTAGCTCCGAAAACTCGCGCGCGGCTCATAGCGCGTCGCATTCCGAATCAGGGCGAGAAAGCATTCCTGCGTCAGCTCTTCCGCGCGAGCGGGATTATCGAGCCGCCGCCGGAAGAAGCCGTAGAGGGGCTCGCGATAGCGCTCGAAGATCTCCCGAAACGCGTCGCGCGAACCCTTCTGAAACTCGAGGATCAACTGCTCGTCGCTGTTCATCGCTTCGGTTGCCGCAAGAGCTGTTTCATCGCTATTCATCCGGCCGCGTCGTCAATCTAAGGTCCTACCCTTAGAATGTCGCCAGCGGGCGAAAAGTTCCCCAGATCCTTCGATTCGCGGTGGGCAACCCCCGGCAGCTTGAGGTTATAGAACTCCTAACCTCTAGCCAGCGCGATACTTCGTTGACGCACGTACGGATAAGCCCGTATAATTGACGTTTGTCGCTAGCTCTTGGAGGCAGCATGTACGCGGTCATTCGCAGTGGTGGGAAGCAGTATAAAGTGGAGCCGGGCGCCACGATCGAGGTGGAGCGCCTGGACGGCAAAGTAGGCGGGAAGGTGACTTTCGAGGATGTTCTCGCGGTGCGCACGGACGAGAAGAAGGTCCTGCTCGGCGCCGATGCCACCAAAGCCAAGATTACGGGCAAGATCGTGAAGCACGGTCGCGCTCCTAAGGTGAAAGTGCTCAAGTACAAGACAGGCGGGCAGTACAATATTCAGCGCGGCCACCGGCAGGGGTACACGGCCGTTCGGGTCAGCGACTTCGAGCTATAGGGCTCGCATAGAGGTTGTCATGGCACACAAAAAGGGCGGCGGGTCTTCCACAAACGGACGCGACTCGCACGGGCAGCGCCTCGGTATCAAGAGATTCGGGGGTCAGGTTGTGACGGGCGGCAGCATTCTGATTCGCCAGCGCGGAACGCGCTATAAGGCGGGGAAGAACGTCGCCCGCGCCAAGGATGATTCGCTGTTTGCGCTCATCACGGGCGTGGTCCGCTTTGAAGACAAGGGCGGACACGGGAAGTTCATCAGCATCCTTACGGTGGAAGAAGTTGCGTCAGCGGCAAATCCGAAGGCCGCCGCGACCGCCGCCGACTGAAATTCCAACCTCCATGCTTCGCTTGAGCCCCGCTCTATCCTGTTTTTCCCGCGGGCGCTAACGTATGGCATTCATAACCGCATTCTTTCCGGGAACCTTCCGTGTTTGCTGACGAAGCCAAAATCATGGTCAAGGGCGGCGATGGCGGCAACGGCTGCGTCGCGTTTCGCAGGGAGAAATATGTCCCGCGAGGCGGCCCTTCGGGCGGCGACGGCGGGCATGGCGGCGACATCTTCCTGGAGGCGAACCCGCACGACAATACGCTGCTGCGCTATCGCTACAATCGCGAATTCCGCGCGGACCGCGGCAGGCACGGTGAAGGCTCGAACTGCCATGGCGCCTCGGGCGAGCCGTCAATCCTCACGGTTCCTGTCGGCACGGTGGTCTTCGATGCCGACACCAACGAGCAGCTCTTCGATTTCACGGAGCCCGGCCAGCGCTTCCATGCAGCCCGCGGCGGACGCGGCGGACGCGGAAACGGCAATCCCCATTTCGTCCGGCCCTGGCATCAGGCGCCGCGCGAGCATGACGATGGGCAGCCCGGCCAGGAGCGTCATCTCCGGCTTGAGCTGAAGTTGCTGGCGGACGTCGGCCTGGTGGGTTTCCCGAACGCCGGCAAATCCACTCTGATTTCGCGCATCTCGGCCGCTCGCCCGAAAATCGCAGCGTATCCTTTTACGACGCTTGAGCCGCACCTCGGCGTGGTCTCGGCTGATCCCGATGCTGCGCCGGGTAATGGCCGCACCTTTGTCGTCGCCGACCTTCCCGGACTGATCGAAGGCGCGCATGAAGGCGCTGGGCTCGGCACGCGCTTCCTGAAACACATCGAGCGCACGCGTCTGATCGCGCATCTCGTGGATACGAGCGATGCGAACGATCGCGACCCGGTAAAGGATTTCGAAATCATCGAGCACGAGCTCTCTTCGTTCAGCCCCGAGCTCGCGGAGAAACCCATGATCGTTGTGGCCACAAAGCTCGACGCCACCACGAATCCCGAGCATCTGGAGGAACTGCGCGCCTTTGCCGCGAAGCGCCATCTGGAGTTTCATGCGATCTCATCGGCCACGGGCGAAGGCATCGTTCCGCTGGTGCGCGCGATGGCCGACGCGCTCGATCGCATTCCCGAGCCTTCGCTGCCGGCAGCCGCGCCCAATGCGTCAGAGCCTGATGTTCTGCCAGCCGTGGAGAATCCGTCCGCTGAGCCGCACCGAGAGCCGCGTTGACTTCTCACTCCGGGCACAAATCGCACCTGCCGCACGCGGGCCATGGTCGCGCGATTGCTCTTTTTGGGGGCACGTTCGATCCCGTCCACGCCGGACACATCGCCGTGGCGCAAGCGGTGCAGCGCCGGTTTCACCTGGACGCGATCCATTTCGTCCCGTCGTCGCGTCCGCCGCATAAGTCGCGTTCCGAGCTGACGCCCTTCGACCACCGCTATGCCATGGTCGCGCTGGCGTGCGCGGATCATTCGGGTTTTCTGCCGTCGCTCGCCGAAGCGCCCGTGGACGGCGCGACACCGCACTTTTTCTACACGGTGGACACGGTCCGGCGATTTCGCCGCGAGCATCCGGACGATCACATCTACTTCATCGTGGGCGCGGATCAGTTCCTTGAAATCCCCACCTGGAAGAACTACGAGTCTCTTCTCGATCTGTGCGATTTCATTATTGCGAGCCGCCCCGGCTTTCGCATCGACGCGCTCCGATTGGTGGTGCCGCCCGAAAAACTGGGCCACGGGCCCAAGAACGATCCGCACAAAATCGTGCTGCGCAAATCCGTGATTCACCTGCTGACCACCGTCTCCAGCCACGTCTCCTCCACCGAGGTGCGGGACCGGCTCGAACAGCACAAAAGCATCCACGGGCTTGTGCCCGCGCGCGTAGAGGAATACATTCTCGGGCAGGCCCTGTACCGGTGACTCAGAACTCCCTTCGTTCCGAAATTCGCCTGGCCGTCGAAGCGGCTCAGGATAAGCACGCTGTGGACATCACCGTGCTGAAACTGGCCGGCACCGGAGCCTTCGTTGAATATTTTCTTCTGTGCTCCGGACAGAGCCAGCCGCAGATCAAAGCCATCAGCGACGCGATCGAAGAGAGGCTCGGCAACCAAGGAGTGCGCCTGGCGCATCGTGAAGGCAAAACCGGCGCCGAATGGATGCTGCTCGACTACGGCGATTTCGTCGTGCACGTCTTCAGCGAACGCGCGCGCCACTACTACGATCTTGAACGGCTGTGGCGCTCGGCCGAACGCATCGATTTCCCAGCGCCTTCTCGGCCACCGGGACTTCACGAAGGCTCCGGCAGCGATTCACCCACTCAATGAGCGCCACCCATATTGTCTGGGTCGCCGTCGATCCAGCCTCGAAGCACGTTCTTGAAATCGCCGAGAAGCTGGCCGACACCGCAACAACGATTCTGATCACCGGCGAAAGCGGCACGGGCAAGGATCAGCTCGCGCGATGGATTCACGAACACGGCCCGCGGCGCGACGCTCCGTTCCTGAAGATCGACTGCGCGAGCCTTCCCTCCGAGCTTGTGGAATCCGAGCTGTTCGGCCACGAACGCGGCGCCTTCACGGGCGCGGTCGCGCGCAAGCCGGGGCGCCTGGAAATGGCGCAGGGCGGCACGATCGTGCTCGACGAAATTGCCGCGCTTACGCCGGGCATGCAGGCCAAACTTCTGCGCGTGCTCGAGGAGCGGACGTTCGAGCGCCTTGGCGGAACGGAAACGTTGCGCATGGACGCGCGCCTGATGGCGCTGACGAATACCGATCTCAACAAAGCGGTCGCCGATGGGCGCTTCCGCGAAGACCTTTTCTTCCGGCTGAACGTCCTCGCGCTGGGTGTTCCGGCTCTTCGCGAGCGTCGTGAGGATGTGGAGGCGCTTGCCGCGCATCTTCTCGAGCGGCTCGCGCCCGTGCATGGCCGCGAGGGAGCGTCGCTCGATGACCCAGCTTTGCGGTTGCTGCAATCGTATCCGTGGCCGGGGAATGTTCGTGAACTCAAGAACGCGCTGGAACACGCGCTGATATTCGCGAAGGAGCCCGTGCTGCACGCGGAAGACTTTCCGCAAATTCTAAGCAATGCAGGCGACGCATCGACGCGCATCGGTGCGATGAGGTCGCTCGAGGATCTTGAGCGCGACGCCATCGTCGCGACGCTCGAAGGCACGCACTACAAAATTGGCCGCGCCGCCGAAATCCTCGGCATCAGCCGCAAAACGCTTCTCGAGAAACGCAAGAAGTACGGTCTGGTCTGAGACTTTCGCAGGGCCGCGACGCATCCTTACATCACAGCCATGAAGCTCACGCTGGTAATGCTCGGGAAGACTCGAAGGCCAGAAATCCGCGCGCTCGTGGAAGACTATGCCAGACGCATCGGCCGGTATGCTGAAATTGAAATCAATGAGATTCGCGACCGCAGCCCTGCGGCCCTCCGCAAATTGAAACTCGATTCGGCCGCAACCGTAGTGCTGCTTGACGCGGCGGGGAAACAGTTCACGTCGCAGCAATTCGCGCGGTGGCTGGGCGATCTTCGCGACCGCGGCGCGCGCGAACTGGTTTTTCTGTGCGGGGACGCGGAGGGCTTTCCCGAAGAGCTTCGCGCTGCCGCAAAGCAGAAAATCTCGCTCTCAACTTTGACGATGCCGCACGAATTCGCCCGCGTCGTCCTGGCCGAGCAGATCTATCGCGCGTTCGCTATTCTTGCCGGGCACCCCTACCCGAAGTAGCCGCTCTTCTGCAACAATAGCTCATCATGTCGATCACGATTCGTTTCGACAAAGGCGCGCCTACCGCTTCGGCTGAACTGATGATCAAGAAGCCGCTGCCTGACTACGATCTCGCAGAAGCGGAAGCGCCGGTTCCGCGCGACGTCGATCCCATGCTCGCCTCTCAGGGCTTCAAGGACTTGCTGGACGAAGTCCGCGCAATTGTCGCGAGCGAGCTTAGCGCCGGCAATCTGGAAATTGCGCAACTTACGGGCGCCATCTGCCACGACGTCAGCGTCTATCGCCCGGGAATCTGGCTCGTACTGCGGGAGCGCGGCAAAGATGGCGACATGTCGGAAGCCGCACGCGAACGCGTCACCGCCCTCGCCGAAAAACTCCGCGAAGACCTTGCTCTCTCATGACTGCTGACCCATCATGTCTGGTCGCTGGGGAAGGTGAGCTATTGGCATGACTGAGAGTCAAAAATACTGGATCGCACTCATCGCTTCGTTAGCCGTCGCCTACTTGGCAAGCACGGCTCCGACCTACAGAATGCCGCGGGATTACGACGCTATGATTTCGAGAAGTGTTCCGTTTGCTATCGCCTGGGCGGTGATACTTGCATTTTCTCTGTGGCGTTTCAAGAAGCGCGGATTGTGGCTGCTTGTAGGAGCGCCGATGGCGCTCTACTGGCCAGTCTGGCTCCTATTCAATCATTTCCCGCCCTGCTATTACTTGCACAACTGCACATAAATTGAAACTGAGACACCCTTCGGCCGCATGCCTTGACGTTTTGGTCTGGCGCGGCCAGTATTGAGAATTGTCGTGCCGGGGCGATGAATGCCTGAGGGCAAGGGACTCCTGATCGTGTACACCGGGCCGGGCAAGGGAAAGACCACTTGCGCGCTCGGAACCGCTTTTCGCGCTGTGGGTCAGGGCTTGCGGGTCCTGATGGTGCAGTTCATCAAAGGTTCCTGGCACTACGGCGAACTGGACGCGGCCAAAATGCTCGGCGACGACAAGTTCGAGATCCGGCCGATGGGCCGCGGCTTCGTGAAGATCGGCGGCGCGGAAACCGACCCCGAAGACATTCGCCTGTGCGAGCAAGCCTGGGAATACGGTCGCGAGCAGATTTACAGCGAGAAGTACGATTTGGTGGTGCTGGACGAAATCAACTACGTGATCAGCTACAAGATGCTCGATGCGGAGCGCGTGGTAGACGCGCTCGAAAAGCGGCCCGAGCGCGTGCACGTGATCTGCACGGGACGTAACGCGCATCCGAGGCTGGTGGAAGCGGCCGATCTGGTGACGGAAATGCGCGAGGTGAAGCATCCTTATACGAAAGGCATCCTCGCGCAGCGCGGCATCGACTATTGAAGTGGAGGTAGGCCGCCAAACGCGGGTTTGTTACTCTAAACTCTCAACTCTGAACTTTTAACTCGGTTTCCTATGGCCTGGTTCAAGCGCGACAAAAAATCGATTGAGAATCCGACGCCCGTCGAGGAGCGCCGCGTCCGCACCGAAGGCATGTGGACCAAGTGCGACGGGTGCCGCGCGATCATCTGGAAAAAGGATCTGGAGACGAACTGGGAAGTGTGTCCCAAGTGCGAGCGCCATTTCCGCCTCGGCGCCCGGCGCCGCCTCGAACTTCTGCTCGATAACGAGCACTGGGTGGAATTTGACGCCGAGCTGGCCTCGAATGATCCCCTTCAATTCTCCGACACGCGGCCCTACGCTCAGCGCCTGAAAGACGCGCAGAAAAAATGCGGAATGAACGACGCCATCCTCACGGCAGAGGGCACTATTAACGGCCGCCCCGTCACCTGTTGCTCGATGGAGTTCAGCTTCATCGGCGGGTCCATGGGGGCGGTGGTGGGAGAGAAAGTGGCGCGCGCCGTGGAACGCTCGCTCGCGCAGAAGCAGCCGCTGATCATCGTCTCCTGCTCGGGAGGCGCGCGCATGATGGAAGGCGCGGTGAGCCTGATGCAACTCGCCAAAGTGGCTGCCGCGCTCGGGCGGCTCGACGAAGCCCGCGTTCCGTTCATCTCGATTCTGACCGATCCCACCACCGGCGGCGTCACCGCGAGCTACGCGATGCTGGGCGATTTGAACATCGCCGAACCGGGCGCTCTCATCGGCTTTGCCGGGCCACGCGTCATCGAACAGACCATCCGCCAAAAACTGCCCGAAGGCTTCCAGACTGCCGAATTCCTGCTCGAACACGGTTTCCTCGACGCCGTCGTCTCGCGAAACCAACTGAAGCCCTACATTTCGCAGGCGCTCGATTTCTTTCTCAACCCCGCATGAACCTCTCATGAATTATGAGGAATCTGTCCGCTCTCTTTTGGCTTTAGGAAGAGAACTCGCGGCGCCGCGGCAACCAGCGCTGAGCTCCGCTCCGGGCGCGCTCGTCCAGAAATTCGGCCTCGAGAACATTCGGACTCTTTCAGCCGAACTCGGAAATCCGCACCTCGCGGTCCCGTGCGTGCACATTGCCGGAACGAATGGCAAAGGCTCGACGGCCGCGATGGTCGAATCAATCTTGCGAGTCGCAGGCCTTCGAACAGGTCTTTACACCTCGCCGCACCTCGAACGAATCAACGAACGCATCCGCATTGACGGCGAAGAGATTTCCGACGCGGCTTTTGCCGCTGCATGGACGCGCGTCCAGGCAGCAATCGAATCCCTGATGGCCTCGGGCAAGCTCACTTCGCATCCGACCTTTTTCGAATGCGTCACCGCCATAGCGTTTCTCGCATTTGCCGATCACAAGATTGATTTCGCGGTTTACGAAGTCGGGCTCGGCGGCCGCCTGGATTCCACCAACATCGTGCAACCCGAAGTCGCCCTTCTTGCGCCGATCGATTTCGACCACGAGAATTTCCTCGGGCACTCGATCGAAGAAATCGCGGGGGAAAAGGCTGGAATCATCAAGCCTGGAGGCTGGGTCGTCACTGCTCCCCAGTCTGCGGAAGCCATCGGCGTCATCAGGCGGCGCGCGGCGGAACTCAGCGCTCGCCTGGTGGAAGTCGATGCCGTCTGGCACGTTCAGGAAATCGCAAGCATGGGGAACGGCTGTTATCGCGCGACCGCTACTTCGTCTCTCTCGAATCGCGCCATCGATATCGCACCGGCGCTCGCCGGCAAATTCCAAATTCAAAATGCCTTGACGGCGGCCACCGCCGCGCAGCTGCTTGCGGAACGCGGATTCCCGGTGAACGATGCCGCAATCCAGCGGGGAATTGCAGAAGTGCGCTGGCCCGGCAGGCTCGAGAAGCTGTCCGATCAGCCCGTTATTTACCTGGACGGCGCACACAATCCGGCTGCCGCGCGCGAGCTGCGAAAGTTCTGGGAAGAAAACTTCGCGGGCCGTCGAATTTTCATGGTCTACGGCGCAATGCGAGACAAAGCCGTGGACGAGATTGCGGGTTTGCTCTTCCCCATGACGCAGGGCGTAGTCCTCACACAACCGCGCCAATCGCGAGCCATTTCCGCCCCGCTGCTCGCGGAGATGACCGCCGGTCTCGCCCCGACTAGCATAATTGTTCCGGACCCTGTGGACGCGCTCGAGCGGGCGTTAGCACTGGCTTCGCCCGAGGATGTGATCTTTGCAACAGGCTCGCTATTCCTCGTCAGCGATTTGCGCCAATATTGGAAATCGCGCGCCGCCAAAGCCTCGCGGACTCAGTGAAGAGTTGGTTTATTTTCCCAACTGTCCGCTTTCGATACAAGATGGGGCGCGCTCCAGTCCCACCATCGAACAGAATTCCCGCGTCCGAACAAACACAAAAATTCGAGCAAGTAAATCGAGCGCGCCGGGAAACAATCCGCACCATTTCTACGTAAATTCCACTGTGAGTGAGCAGCCAAATTCGAGTACTTGCGTCTAAAGAAATAATTGCCGGAGGGTGTTTATGACGCGTGACGAGAGACGATATATGCTCGAATCGTTTGGCCGCGCGCCCGCTTTGCTTTTTGCCGTGTTGCGCCAGTTTCCCAAAAAAATGTGGCTGTACAAACCGATGCCCGAGCGATGGAGCATTCACGAAATCATTCTTCACCTCGCGGACAGCGAGGCAAATTCTTACGTGCGCTGTCGCCGGTTCATCGCGGAACCCGGCAGCCTCGTCTTCCGAATCGACGCGGCGCGCTGGGCAGGCTCGCTCGGTTACTTTCACCAGAGCACGCGCGAAGCCCTCGAAATCATCCGCCGCCTGCGGAAAATGACGTATCAGCTTCTTATTACGGTTCCCGACAGCATCTGGCTCAACACCGTGGAGCATCCGCGGGACGGCCGGATCAGCCTCGAACACTGGATGGGTCTCGAGGAGCGGCACATCCCGCATCACCTTCAGCAAATGAAGGCGAACCACGAAGTCTGGGCCAAAACGCATCCTCCGAGAAAACCGGCCACACGTCCATCCAACGCCGCGACGCGTGAAATGGTCAGCGCTCCCGCCGGAGTTTGCTGACCCGACGGCTGTGGAACAGGCTTCCCGCAAGGGCTGAATGTTGATAGGATGAGGGCCTCATGACCTCCGAGTCCGCTCACCGCCCCCGGATTGGCATTCCCTATCGCACACAAAAGGAAGAAGTTGCGAAGGATCGCAGCCGCTATGACCTCTACGTCGAGGCTGTCCGGCGTGCGGATGGCGAGCCCGTCGAAATCTCATTGAACCTTTTGACTTCGGAGCTCCAAGGAATCGCCCGGTCGCTCGATGCCTTCGTCCTTCCGGGTAGCCCCGCGGACGTCGATCCTGCTCTTTTTAGCGCTGCGCGGCGTCCGCACTGCGCCGACCCCGATCCCGCCCGCGAGCGAACGGATTTCACGCTGCTTGAAGCGGCTTTCGGAGACCAAAAACCGGTTCTCGCGATCTGCTACGGCATCCAGAGCTTGAACGTCTTCCTGGGCGGAACGCTGGTGCAAGACATCCCCAGCGAACTTCGCACGAGCGTTCAGCACAATTGGGTGGGCCGTCAGCAAGGCGCTCCCGAGCCGTTTCACAGCGCCCAGATCCACGCCGGATCGCGCCTCTCGAATTTGGCGGGCGCCTCCGATGTGCGCGTGAACAGCTCGCATCACCAGTCGATTCTGGAGCCCGGCAACAATCTGCGCATCGCGGCGCGCGCGACGGACGGCGTGATCGAAGCCGTCGAATGGACGGGAGACACGAATTGGATCGTGGGCGTTCAGTGGCACCCGGAGCGGATGGTGCAGGCAGATCGGCTGGCGCAGGCGCTGTTTCGCGACCTGGTAACCGCGGCGCGAAAGGTGCCCGCGCGGGCGTAGGGAGCACGGTCCGAAAGGCAAGCCGGCAGCACGCTGCACTCGTTTTCCTGCTTTCATTTTGAAATTGTCAATCTGGCTCTGACTCTATTCCGACCTGGGGGACGCATGATTTCGCTGGCGGGCAAGGCGGCACTCGTGACCGGCGGTTCACGAGGCATCGGCGCCGCAACGGTGAAGCTTTTCGCGCAGGCGGGCGCCGATGTGGTGTTCAGCTACAACAAGAACAAGGAAGCGGCGGCGCAAGTCGAGCAGGAAGCCCGAAAGCACGGAACGCGCATCGAATCGTTGAAGGCCGATCTCGGGAAGATGGCCGACGCCAAGAAGCTTGTGGACTTCACGCGCGAACGGCTCGGGCGGCTCGATGTGCTGGTGGCCAATGCGGGTATCTGGAACGAAAAGCCGGAGCCGATCGAGCAACTCGGCGAGCGCGAATGGGATGAAATGATTCGCGTGAATCTGAAGAGCGTCTACGCGGTGATCCACTTTGCCGTCCCACATATGATCGCGCAGCATGGCGGAAGAATCGTGGCCATCAGCTCGACGGCGGGCCAGCGGGGCGAGTCGTTTCACACGCACTATGGAGCCAGCAAGGGGGCTATCATCAGCCTGGTGAAGGGACTTTCGACGGAGCTGGCGCGGCACAACATTCTGATTAACTGCGTTGCGCCGGGATGGGTGGATACGGACATGTCCGCGTCCGTGATTCGCGACAAGAAAATGCAAAAGAGCGCGCTCGTGGCGATTCCGCTCAAGCGCGCGGGGACGGCCGAGGAAATCGCGGGTCCGATTCTCTTCGCCGCATCTGATTTGGCAACCTTCATCACCGGTGAAGTAATCAATGTTAACGGAGGTTCGGTGCTTTGCGGATAGGCTGGCGCATGGCTTCGGTGGCAGCTTTCGTTCTGGCGGCGTGGTTCGCCTCCGTGCAGGCAGCCACAGCACAAGACGAAGTGCTGATGCCGGAGCAGAGCGCGGCCAAGGCGAAGGGAATCATTCAACAGGCAGTGGATGCGTTAGGCGGCCAAATGTATCTGAACGTCCACGACAGCACCTGCAGCGGCCAGTTGAGCCAGTTCGGCCACTCCGGCGATCTGAACGGGTTTGCGAAGTTCATAGACTACGAGCAGCAGCCCCTCAAAGATCGCCAGGAAAATATACCGAAACGCAACCTCATCAACGTTTTCAACGGCGACAAAGGCTGGGTTCTCGATCGCGGCGGCGTTTCAGAAGCCGCGACCAGCGACGTCGCTCGGTTCCAGGAAGACATCAAGATCGACATCGACAACATCCTGCGCCATCGCGTTCACGAGCCAAACATGATCTTCCGCTACGCTGGCCCTGATGTGGTCGACCTCAAGGAAGCGGACTGGATCGAGATTATCGACAACGAAAATCGCACCATTCGAATCGCTTTCGCTCGCTCCACGCATCTGCCGATTCGCAAGACCGTCGACATCCGCGATCCCAGCACGCAGCTAAAGAGCCAGGAGGTGGAATACTACTCGCTCTATCATCCCATCGACGGCATCCAGACTCCCTTCCAAGTCACCCGCGAGCGCAACGGCTACAAGGTCTACCAGGTATTTTTCGATAAGTGCCAGTACAACACCAGCGTCCCGGATTCGCTGTTCACAAAGGAATCTCTCGACGAGCGTTGGGACAAGATCGGCAAGAAAGACAAGAAAAAGCAGGACAAGAGCAGCACCAAAGCCGACAAGAATTAGGGCGGCTGTCGGCTCCATCCGTTTCGCCCTCGCTGTGCGATTTCGCAAAAGCCTTCCTGCAACCGGACACTCGCGGTGCCACCCAGTGCTGATGTTCGATTCTAAACATCTTTGAATCATGCATTTGAGCGAAGGTACATTGGAACGTCGCTTGCCAAGTCTACGGTGGCGTTCCCTGAGGACCGGAGAGGTGTTCCGTGGAGAAGCTCTGGCAGGACTTGCGTTACGGCGGTCGAATGCTGACGAAGGCGCCGGGGTTCACGGTGATTGCTGTGCTCACGCTGGCCATCGGCATCGGCGCTAACACTGCGATTTTCAGCGTCGTGAATGCCGTCCTGCTGAAGCCGCTGGCAATGCAAGAACCATCCCGCGTAGTGTATGTGCAGGAACAATGGCGGGATATTTTCCCGGATCTTTCGGTGGGAAATTTCGTCGACCTGCGGAGCCAAAGCACTTCCTTCGTAAACCTGTGCGCCTCGAATAATGCGAGTTTCAACCTTGCCACGGAAGACTCCCCCGAACGCATAGCCGGCGAAATTGCCACCGCGGATTATTTCGCTACGTTCGGAGTCCGGCCAATCGCGGGGCGTGTCTTCACTTCCGATGAGGATAAGCTCGGAAGCGCGAAAGTGGTGGTGATCAGCGAACGGCTGTGGCGCAATCGTCTTCATGCGGACTCGTCGATCGTGGGGCAAGCGCTTCACTTGAACGGCCTGTCCTACACCGTGGTTGGCGTCATGCCCCGGACATTTGATCCGCTGCTGGAGAACAGCGACGTCTGGATTCCGGCGGCATACTCGCCGCAGCAACTCGCCGATCATGACGACCATTACTTGAGCGTCGCGGGCCGGCTCAAGCCCGGCGTGTCCCTGGCGCAAGCGCAATCGGAAGCGAGTGTGATCGCCCTCAGGTTGCAGCAGCGATATCCCATCGATGACAAAGATCGTGGCTTTCGTCTCGAGCCGCTCACCACGGCTTTGCTGGGCGATCAGCGATCGGTGATGCAGATGATGCTCGCCGCCGTCGCATTTGTCCTCTTGATCGCGTGCGCAAACATCGCGAACCTGCAACTGGCTCGCTCGCGCACGCGGAAAAAAGAAATGGCTGTGCGGGCGGCGCTGGGAGCTTCGCCGCGACGCATCGTGCGGCAACTTCTGGCCGAAAGCGTTGTGCTGGGACTGGCCAGCGGCGTTGTCGGCGTCTTGCTCGCATTCTGGGGAGTTGCGTGGATCGTCGCAAACGGGCCCGCTGGCGTCCCGCGGCTGGATTTGGCGCATGTGGACGCCGCCACGCTCGCATTTGCCTGCGGCGTGGCTCTGCTGTCCAGTTTCCTTTTCGGCCTCGCGCCCGCACTCCGTTCAGCTTCAACGCGGCTGAGCGACGCCTTCAAGGAAGGTGTTGGCACCACCAGCGGCAGCCGCGATCGCGTTCGAAGCGTCCTGGTTGTCGCCGAGATCGCGTTGGCGCTGATGTTGATGGCTGGCGCTGGGCTTCTCATCCGCAGCGCGCTGGTGGTGTCGCATCTGAATCCGGGCTTCGATGCGGCAAACCTCGTTGTCGGCCGTGTGGGACTGCCTGACGTCACCTATGCTGATCCGCGCGTTGCGCGGCAGACGTTTGAGCGCATGATCGCGTCTTCGGCCGCATTGCCTGGAGTCCAGTCGGCGGCGACCGTCTCGCGCGCTCCCCTGGCCGGCGGAGGCAGCAGCAACGGCCTTCTCGCGGAAGGCGAGGCTCTGGACGTTTCGAACCTGATCAACGCGCAATTGCAAATCGTCTCTCCCAGCTACCTCTCCACCGTGCGGGTGCCACTGAAGGCCGGGCGCGGCTTCACGGACCAAGATACGCGCGACAACACGTTCGTCGCGGTCGTCAACGAAACACTCGCGCGCACGATGTGGCCGGGCGAAAACCCGATCGGCAAGCGCTTCGCGTGCTGCGAGGCTGGGCCGAAAGGCCGCATGGATCCCGTGTGGCACCAGGTCGTCGGCGTGGTGGGAGACGTACGCGCCCAGGGACTCGACCGGCAGGTGCAGCCTGAGTTTTATATTCCCATGGCGCAGATGCCGCCGAGCGCCTGGGATTGGATCGGACGCACGATGGACTTGGTAGTGCGCACGCGGGGCGGTGCGTTCCCGGCCAACGATTTGCGAACCACCGTCGCTTCGATCGCGCCTGGCGTTCCGATCTATGGGCTCTCCACCATGCAGCAGAAGATTGCCGGCACGCTCGCAGAATCCCATTTCGACACTTTCCTGCTTGCGATTTTCGCCGCCATCGCGCTCTTGCTCTCATCCGTCGGAATTTATGGAGTCCTGTCGTACGTTGTGGCACAGAGCACGCGGGACATTGGCATCCGCATGGCTCTGGGAGCGACGCCGGCGCTCGTGATGCGCGGCGTAATTAGCTATGGCTTGCGGTTGACCGCTGTGGGACTGGCGCTTGGACTCGCCGGTGCGCTCGGCGGCGCGCGCGTCCTTTCCTCATTCCTCTACGGCATACGTCCAACCGATCCGATTACCCTTGCCGCGGCATCTTTGATCCTCGCCGCTGTGGCGCTGACGGCTAGTTATTTGCCCGCGCGGCGCGCTACGCGAGTGGATCCGATGGTGGCCCTGCGCTACGAATGATTCGTGCCTTTGCTTACTGGAAACGGCTCGAAGCACCCGCCTTTTTCTGGCCACTCCAGGCCGAGTGGAGCATAATGTCGCGTTCCGGCGGGACCCGGGAGGGACAATGCTTCAGCGGCGTGAGTTTATTCGGCGTGCGGCGATCGCGGCAACTCTGCTCGGCGTACCTGTAGCGCGCGCCGAACAGATCGAGCAAGTCCTATGCGACCAACCGCCGCCTCTACCCTCGCGCGATCTTCTTTCCACCAATCCCAGCCGCTATTGGGCCGAGCTTCGCAAGCAGTGGCTCCTCGCGCCCGACCACATCAATTTGAATTGCGGCTCCGTCGGATGCACGCCGCTGCCGGTGTTGCGCGCGATGATCGACCACATTCTTTCCGCTGAACAGTTCATCGAAGCGCCGTATCCCTGGTTCGGCTACGACGAAAATACGCGCTTGCACGAGTTGCGCGTTGCGCTGGCCAGCTATCTGCACGTCAGTCCCGACGAGCTCGCGCTCGTGCGCAACGCTACCGAAGCGAACAACGTTGTCGTCAACGGCCTCGACATTCCCGCGGGCGACGAAGTGCTTCTCACCGATCAGGAACATCCCGGCGGTTTCTGCCCGCTCGAGCAGAAAGCCGCGCGCTTTGGCATCACGCTCAACTACGTGAAAATTCCCAAGCCGCCCTCGAGCGCCGACGAGATCGTCGCTCTTTTCGAAAAGGCCATCACTCCTCGCACGCGCTTGATTTTCTTCAGCCACATCACCACGGCCACGGGAGTGATTCTGCCCGCCAAGCAGATCTGCGCGATGGCGCGATCCCACGGCATTCTCACGCACATCGATGGCGCGCATGCCATCGGCCAGATTCCGCTCGACCTGCACGACATCGGCTGCGACTTCTACGGTTCGAGCCCCCACAAATGGCTGAATGCGCCGAAAGGAACCGGCACGCTCTACGTCCGCGAAGAGCGGCTCAAGGATCTTTGGGTGAACATCGCCACGGCCAACTGGAACAATTACGACATGAAGGCGTACCGCTTTTCGTGGTTCGGCACATCGAATTTGTCCGTCATGGTCGGCCTCAAAGCGGCCCTCGATTTTCATCAGCAGCTCGGACCGGAGGTGGTGTACGCGCGGATGCACGAGCTGGCCACGCAGGTGCGCGATCACGTGGTGGCGTATCCTCAGCTCCGCACCACGAATGCGAGTTCCGACGAGTTTTTCGGCGCACTGGTGACCTTCGAGCCCAACAAAGAGAAATGGAACGGCGACCTGGCAAAGGTGGTGGCTGAGTGCGGAAAGCGCAACATGCGCGTCGCCGGCGGTGCCGACCACTTCCGCGTCGCAACCGGCATCTTCACCCAGCCCGCCGAACTCGATTCCTTCTACGAGGCCCTTCGCATCGGTCTCGCCTGAGTGGAGTCGCACAATATTTGCATTTAAAGCCTAGTGCTATTTCTCGGCGTCTCTGTGGGGCGGTGGCTGATTGCGAACGCGCAGAGTATAATGATCGGATGGCAACGACGCGAAAATCGCCACTGATGCACGGCACAACGGTCTTGTGCGTCCGCAAAGACAATAAAGTTGTCCTCGCTGCCGACGGACAGGTGACCCTCGGCGAGGGTGTAATCAAGCATAACGCCAAGAAAGTGCGCCGCCTTTATAACGACAAAATCATTGCGGGATTCGCGGGCAGCACGGCGGATGCGCTGTCGCTCTTCGCGCGCTTCGAAAACAAGCTGCAGGAATTTCACGGCAATCTCGCCCGCGGCGCCGTCGAACTTGCAAAGGAGTGGCGCACGGATCGTTCGCTGCGTCATCTCGATGCTTTGCTGGTCGTCGCCGACGCCAAGTCCACTTTCCTGCTGTCGGGCAATGGCGACGTGATCGAGCCCGATGATGGCATCATCGCCATCGGTTCGGGCGGCTCGTATGCGCTGGCGGCCGCGCGCGCTCTGGCCAAGAACACGAAACTCGGCGCCAAGGAAATCGCCATGGAGGCGATGCGCATCGCCAGCGAAATTTGTATCTTCACGAACGCGAATTTCAGCATCGAAGAACTATGAGCGAGAAGTCGGAGAAAGACATGGTGATCTATTTGTCGGGAGACTCACAAGCCGCGGAACCGGAGCCGCTGCCGTCGTTTGACGAGCTGACTCCGCGCGAAATCGTCGTCGAGCTCGACAAATACATCGTCGGGCAGAACGCCGCGAAAAAGGCGGTGGCCATCGCCCTACGCAATCGCGTCCGCCGCCAAAAGCTTACGCCCGAAATCGCCGAAGATATTCTTCCCAAGAATATCCTGATGATCGGACCCACCGGCGTTGGCAAGACCGAAATCGCGCGCCGCCTGGCCCGGCTGGCCGGCTGCCCGTTCGTGAAAGTGGAAGCTTCGAAGTACACCGAAGTCGGCTACGTGGGCCGCGACGTCGAATCCATGGTCCGCGATCTTGTGGAAACTTCGATCGACATGGTCCGCGAGGAGAAGCTTGACGAAGTGGCCGAGCGCGCCGAGCAGTCCGCCGAAGAGCGTCTTCTCGAGCTTCTTCTGCCTCCTTCGCCGATCCCCGCAGACGCCACCCCTGCCAACGAGGCCCTGCGCCGCGAACAAGTGCAGCGCACGCGCGAGAAACTTCGCGCGCAACTTCGCGAAGGGAAGCTCGATCAGCGCCTCGTCGAGGTGGAAGTGCGCGAGCGCTCGATGCCCGCGTTCGAGATCATCTCGAATCAGGGCGTCGAGGAAATGGACATCAACGTGAAGGACATGCTTTCCGGCATGTTCGGCCAGCAGAAGAAAAAACGGAAGATGACCGTCGCCGAGGCCTTCGATTACCTCATTCAGGAAGAGGAAAACCGGCTGATCGATATGGACCAGGTCACTCGCATCGCTGTCGATCGCGTGGAGCAAATGGGCATTCTCTTCGTCGACGAAATCGACAAGATTGCCGGCCGGGAGTCGGGCCACGGCCCCGATGTGTCCCGCGAAGGCGTCCAGCGCGATATCCTTCCGATCGTCGAAGGCACCACCGTGAACACGCGCTACGGCATGGTTCGCACCGAGCACATCCTTTTCATCGCCGCCGGCGCGTTTCACACCACCAAGCCTTCCGACCTGATCCCCGAGCTGCAAGGGCGCTTCCCGATTCGCGTTGAGCTCAGCTCGCTTTCCGAAGCCGACTTTATCCGCATCCTCACAGAACCGAAGAACGCGCTCATCAAGCAATATGCGGCTCTGCTCGATACCGAGGGCCTGAAGCTGACCTTCAGCGACGACGCGATCGCCACGATTGCGCGCTTCGCCGCCACGGTAAACGAACACACGGAAAACATCGGCGCTCGCCGCCTGCACACCATCCTCGAAAAAGTCCTCGAGGAGATATCATTCGAAGCGCCCGAGATGAAGAAGAAAACTGTCAAGATCGACTCAGCCTACGTGCAGAAACAGCTCGCGAACATCGTAAAAGACCAGGATCTCAGCCGCTACATTCTGTAGAAAATTGAAGATGGAAATCGGAACCGGGGGACGCGAGCTTCCGCGAGCGCGAATTCGAGAGCTTCTCCCCGTTTTCCATTTTCTCTCTCCTCTTTTCCTGATTTCGCTCTTTCTCGGCGGCTGCGCTTCTCCCGGCGAACCCATCGCGCGGCGCCCGCCCACGCCCGCAGCCATCACCGACCTCGCCTCCCAGCAATCGGGAAACAATGTCGTGCTCACGTTCACACTGCCCCGCGAGATGATCGATCAAAGGCCGCTCAAGGAACTGCCCACTATCGAGATTTGGCGGAGCTTCGCCCCCTCGGCCCCGGCCGCGCCCGCCGCGCCGCGCGTGTCGCCATCGCTGCTCATTACCATCCCTTCCGCCATGGTCAGCAACTATGCGGAGCAAGGCCGCGTCCGCTACGTGAACGCGCTGCAGCCGGACGATTTCACGCAACACCGGAACGAAATCGCGAATTACACGGTCCGCGCGCGCGTTTCCGAGAAGAAGACCTCGCCCGATTCCAACGTCGCCGCGCTGCAAATCTATCCCGCGCCAGATCCCATCGACGACTTGAAAACGGAAATCACGCGTTCCGGCGTCACGCTGGCTTGGACTCCTCCTCAAAGGACGCCCGTAGGCCCCGCGCCGCCGATCGTAATGTTCCGCATTTATCGAGCCGAAATCGCAAAGCCCGGCGCTGCCGATAACCAGAGCGAGCCCCGCGCTCCATCAACTCTGCCGGCAAGCAGCCCGGCCAAGGCGAAGCAGCAATTGGCAAAAATAGCGGAAACCGCATCCCCAACCTACCAGG
Organism: uncultured Acidobacteriota bacterium; assembly: GCA_963737205.1. Taxonomy (GTDB): domain Bacteria; phylum Acidobacteriota; class Terriglobia; order Acidiferrales; family UBA7541; genus Palsa-295. The sequence goes on from CAVTRV010000002.1 coordinate 2,764,452, forward strand.
ACACCCAAGCCGAATTTGGAACCACTTACACGTACTCAGTCCGCAGCGTCGTCGAGTACTCCGGCCACGACCTCGAATCGTCCGATTCGAATCTAGCCTCGATTACGCCGCGCGATATCTTTCCGCCGTCGGCGCCTCAGGGTCTTGTCGTCGTCTTCGTCCCAAAGGTTGGCGACACGCCCGCGCACCTCGAACTCTCCTGGGCCATCAATTCTGAAACCGATCTTGCGGGTTACAACGTCTATCGAAGTGAACAGGATGGAACGCTCGGGACACGTCTCAACCCCGAATTGTTGCTCACGCCCGCGTTTCGTGATATGTCCGCTAGTACCGGACGCCCGTATTTCTACACCATCACCGCAGTGGGCCGCTCGGGAAACGAAAGTTCTCCCGGCGCGTCTGCATCGGGCGAGGTACCGGCAGAAAGTCAGCAATAGCCATGATCGATCGAAAAGAAGTTTCGCAAGCGCATGATGAGCGGTCGCCGCGCCCCACCCTGGTCACAGGGCTCTACATGGGTTCGCTCCTGATCATCGTGATGCTGGGAGCCCTGGTCGCCGCCAACCGAATCCCGGGCCTCGAACGATATGCGCTCGAGCGCAACGCCGCATCCTACAGCCTGTTCGTTCTCTTCATGCTGATTCCGGCGTTTCGCTTCCTGAATCGCCCGCTTCAACTGTTTGCGTCCGCGATGATCGGATGGGGGATGTTTGTCGTGGCATACGACATCGCCGGAATGGTGTTCCGCGATCTGTTCCAGGTGCTCCGTACGCCGTTTCAGGTGCTGATCGAGGGAGCGATAATCTACGGCGTCATGGCGGTTGGCTCGTGGGTGGGAGCCATGGTGATTCTGGCGCGACGCCAGCCGATTGCGCGCCGCCGCCGCCGCACGGACGAGGTCAGGCCCCACCACCGATGAAGCTTTGCCGTTTTCAGCCTCTCGAACCCCTTAACTTTGATGTCAACGTCGGCGTCGATTCCCACGAAGTCCATCCGCAGCCGCGCGCCGGCATCATCGAAAACGACGCCGTTGCGGAAATCGTCGGCGAAGTTTGGGGCCACCGCCAGCGCACCGGGCTGAAATGGCCGCTCAACCAGATCAAGTTCCTGCCTCCCTCGACTCCCACTAAGATCGTCTGCGTCGGCCGCAACTATCTCGACCATGCCAAAGAGCTCGGCAACGAAGCGCCGAAAGAGCCTCTGATTTTCCTGAAGCCGCCTTCCGCGGTTATCGCGCCGGGTGAACCGATCGTTCTGCCGGCGATTTCCGAGCGAGTTGACTTCGAAGGCGAACTCGCCATCGTCATCGGGCGCCGATGTTTCCACCTGGCTCCTGGCGAGGATGTGCGGCCTTACATCGCCGGGTACACCTGCCTGAACGACGTCACCGCGCGCGACCTGCAAAAACGCGACGCCCAGTGGACGCGCGGCAAGGGCTTCGACACGTTCTGTCCCTTCGGGCCCGTTCTGGAGACGGACCTGGATCTTTCCGCGGCCACCGTCGAGACTTTTGTGAACGGCGTCAGGAAACAGTCCGCGCCGGCGGCGGAAATGATCTTTTCCTGCGATGTTATAATTCGCTGGATCGCGCAGGTGATGACCCTGGAGCCCGGCGACGTGATCGCCACGGGAACGCCCTCAGGCGTGGGCCCGCTCGCGGCTGGGGACGTCGTCGAAGTCAGCATCACCGGCATCGGCACGTTACTAAACGCGGTCATCGCCTGCGAAAAGTGAAGTCCAGCCCCTTAGAAATCATTAATAATACGGTGAAACCATGAAATTCTTCACCGAAGCCGCGCGTGCGCGCAAGGGCGGGCGTTGAACCTCATGCTTGCCGATTGGCGCGACGTCGTTCCTGTGGCCGGGCTTGCAGCGCTGGCTGCCGCCGGAGCATTCTTCTTGTTTCGCAAGAAGCCCGAAGACTCGCACGAAATGGAACGCGAGCGCCGCGCATACCTGAATCGCGTCGGCCGCATCGTCGAGGGCCAGATTCTCGAGGTCGTCGACCACAAGACAAACCCGCCCGAGGTCAAACTCGATGCAAGCCCGAAGCAGCCTCCGAAACCAGCTGGCGCTTCGGCCAAACGCTCAACGGTAGTTTCAAACGGCACGCAGAAGCTGCTCTACTACACGTACTCGATTTCCGGCGTCACGTACGAAACCGCGCAAGACGTCACTGGCTTCGAAGAACAGGCGCACCTGAAGCGCATCGCCGTCGGCCAAACCGCCAGCGTGAAGTACGACCCCTCAAATCCCAGCAACTCCATCCTCCTAGCCGACGACTGGTCCGGCATCCACTAGGGTTGTGGCAACTCGGTTTTGTGTCAGCCCCGGGGTTTTCCCCCACCCCGCATGCACTGCGCCATCGAACCTCCTCGATGGTAAACTTCCTCGTTTCGGAGGGAACTGGAATGACTCCCATTGCTGCTTTGCGCAAGCACGAGCGCCTCTCACGCGCGATTGCGCTTTCCGCGCTCGTCTTGTCGCTTGCCGTTGCAGTTGCGCCGTCTCCAGCCCAGCAGTCCTCCGCGCCTGTAGATCCCAATCTCTATTCCGCCATGCGCTGGCGCCTGATCGGGCCTTACCGCGCGGGGCGCGTTTCCGCCGTCGCGGGCATCCCCGGCAACCCCGCGGTCTACTACATGGGTACGCCCGGAGGCGGTGTCTGGAAGACCACCGACGGCGGCCGCGTCTGGAAGCCGATCTTCGACGAAGAGCGCGTCGCCTCCATCGGCGCGGTTGCGATCGCGCCGTCGAATCCGGATATCGTTTACGTCGGCACGGGCGAGCAGACCGAAGGCAACGGCATGTACAAATCCGCCGACGCCGGCGCCACGTGGACGCACATCGGCCTCGAGGACACGAAATACATCAGCGCGGTCATCGTCGACCCGCGCGATCCGAACATCGTCGTGGTAGGAGTGCTCGGCCATCCGATTCTAGGCACTGCAGCGACGGCCAAAACGCGCGGAGTGTACAAAACCACGGACGGCGGCAAGACTTGGACGAAAACTCTGTACAAGGACGACATGGCAGGAATTTCGGACATGGTCGCCGATCCGAGCAATCCCCGCGTACTTTACGCGGGGATGTGGCGCCCGCGGGATTTTCGCGCGCCTCCCGAGCCGGGCAAGGAAAAGGAACAGACCGCCTGGATTTACAAAACGACTGACGAAGGCTCCAAGTGGAAACAGCTTCCCGGCACCGGGTTTCCAGCCGATCCTCTTGAACGCGTCGGCCTATCGGTCGCGCCCGGTGATCGCGGTCGCCGTATTTTTGCCATCGCGGCACCAGGCCTCTTCCGCTCGGACGATGCCGGCGAAACGTGGCGAAAGATCACGCCCGACCCGCGCATCACCGGCAACCAGTACATCTGCCACGTTTACGTCGACCCGCGAAATCCCGATGTCGTCTACGTGATGCAGACCACCACCTATCGCTCCACCGATGGCGGCCAGACGTTCGTCGCCTACAAAGGCGCGCCGGGCGGCGACGACTACCACGTTTTATGGATCGATCCGCAGAACTCCGACCGCATGTTCCTCGGCGTCGATCAGGGCGGCACCATTAGCGTCGACGGCGGCAAAACGTGGAGCACTTGGTACAACCAGCCCACCGGCCAGTTCTACCATGTCATCACGGACAATCAGTTTCCGTACGTCGCCTACGCCGCGCAGCAGGACAGCGGCACCGTGGCCGTCCCCAGCCGCAGCGATTTCGGCGAGATCAGTTATCGCGACTGGTTTTCGATCGGCGGCTTCGAATTCTGCTATATCGCTCCCGACCCGCTGAATCCCAATATCGTTTATTCGGGCGGCTGGTATGGCACCGTCGTAAGATTCGACAAAGTCACGGGCCAGATCACGCACGTCTTTATTCGCGGCTCAAAATACCGCGCAGCGCAGATGCCGCCGATCGTCTTTTCGCCGCAGGATCCGCATACGCTCTATCTGGGCACGCAGTACGCAATGAAGACCCTGAACGGCGGCGATAGCTGGCAGGTGATTAGTCCCGATCTCACGGACCGCTCCGCTGTGGCCGGTACGGAACCAAAACCTGGCGAACGCGTCGCCTCTGCACGCACCGCCATCACGTCGATTGCTCCTTCCACGTTGCAGCAAGGCGTCCTTTGGGCCGGGACGAGCAACGGAATCATCCAGTGGACGCAAGATGGTGGCCAAACGTGGAAAAACGTGACGCCGCCCGATTTCACCGCGACAACTTCGATCGAAATTCTCGAAGCCTCGCACCACGACGTGAACACCGCCTACGTCGCCGCTGGGATTCGAAATGATTCAGCGCCCTACATCTACCGCACGCACGATGCCGGGAAGACGTGGCAGAAAATTACCGATGGCTTGCAACCCGGGTGGGGCGCGCGCGTGGTCCGCGAAGACCCGGTGCGAAAAGGCTTGCTGTATGCTGGAACCGAGAACGCCGTCTATGTTTCCTTCGATGACGGCGACCACTGGCAATCGCTGCAGCTTAATTTTCCCGTTTCCGACGTTCGCGATCTTGCTGTTCACGGCAACGATCTCGTCGCCGCCACATACGGTCGCGCGCTGTGGATTCTCGACGACGTCTCGCCGCTCCGCCAGGCGGGCGCGGACATCGCCACCTCAAACGCCTACTTGCTTCCCCCCGCCGCGGCTGTACGCGTCCGCTTCGACAACGATCAGGAGACTCCGCTCCCGCCCGAAACGCCCACAGGCAAAAATCCTCCGGATGGCGCGATTTTTTACTACTACTTGAAGTCTCCTCCGGACGGCGAACTCACCATGGAAATTCGCGACGCCAAGAAAAATGTCGTTCGCCGTTTCACCAGCGTCGCGCCGTCCGAAGACAAAACCCCGAAAAACGTGCCGGACTATTGGTTCGGCCCGCAGCCCGCGCTATCGAAAAACGTCGGCTTGAACCGTTTCGTCTGGGACTTGCACTACGATCCGCCGTCAGCGCTCAACTACAGTTACTTCGGCGATATTCTCGACTACGTGGAATACACGTTGTCAGACCACGCCATCCCGGAAGATACGCCGCGCGAGCAGGCGCTGGGTCCGCTGGCCACGCCGGGCCAGTATGAGGTCACGTTCATCGGCAATAATGTTCTGATGAAGCAGCCGCTCACGATTACGCTTGACCCGCGCGTTCACGTGACGCAGGCGGAACTCGATCAGCAGCTCGACGCCAGCAAGAAAGTGACGTCAGGCCTCAAGGCAAGCTCCGACGCTTACAATGCTGCCGCCGTCCTGCGCGTCGCGATTGCCGACAGAGAGAAAGCTCTCGTGGCAAACGCGTCCGCCAAGGGCGCGGCTGATGCTGTGACGGACTTGGACAAGAAAATCGCCGATGTGCAGGAGGGAAATCCCCTCGCACCCGGAGTCGGTCCCGTGAACCGCGACCTCGCGCGGATTCTCTACATGATTCAGGTGGGCGACGCTGCTCCGTCGGAATCAGCGCAAGCTGCGATCGACGAGTCGTGCCAGACCCTCGATAAAAACTTGGCCGACTGGCGCAAACTCAACGGTGAGTCACTGCCAAGCGTGAACGCACTCCTGGGCAAATACAATTTGCAGCCGCTCCCAGTGGCGCCCGGCACGCGCCGCTCCGCCCGCCTGTCACTACTGACGCTACGACAACAATGGCGTCTGGCAACCTAGACGGAGGACACTCTCATCGCACAATCAGATGCGAAAACTCCTGAAAACCGCTTTGACCTTGCTTTTCCTGCCAGTGCCGAGCGCTTTGGCCCAGGACCTCACAGCGCGCTTTTATCCGGAAAAGCAAGAATTTGTCCTCGGCGAACCGGTCATTGTCGTCCTGGAAGTTGCAAACAACACTTCTAGAGCTGTCGAGGTGGAACACGATTGCGATTGGCTGCACCCAGAGCAGCTTCAAATCGCTAACGCCCCCGCAAAAAGGGAAGTGCGCTTGACAGGTTGCGCGCCGTCAGGCGGCTCGGCTGGGAGCTGTGGTATCGGAGTTCGACTCACTCCAGCAGGAGAGATATTCGAACGGCGTTTTCTGCTCGACCGCCAGTTCGATTTCAGTCGAGCGGGCGCGTACCACGTGAAAGCTTCTCGTCGCGTCAAAGTATACGGAGACGGATTTGACGACGTTATCGCAGATCTGGATGCCCAAGACCAGTTTGACATCGTGCTTCGTGAACCGAAGGGGCGTGAGCTCGAAGACGCATATCAACCTTTCCTGGCAGACCTTGGCAGCACAGACGAAGGAACCAAATCTGCTGCCGCTTCGGTGCTCACGCAAAATCCCCCTCGATTCTTGGAGGGCGTAATCCTATCTCTCGCGGCCAATGGCGACACGGCCCTTCAGAGCGTGGATGGCCTGGAGCGCCTTGCCACCCCTGCGTCTCGCGCGAAACTCGTTGAGATGTCCTCAGCCAAGGACCGAGGCCTTCGGGAAAGGGCGATTGCCGCCCTCGGTAGAATAGGTAACTCTGAAGATTGCGACGCAATGCTCAAAGTCGCCGCCGAAAATGACCCGGAGCAAACCCAGGCGTACGTCGCGGTAGGTCGCGTATGCCGATCAGGAGCAGTGTCTGTACTCGCAAGCCTCTTGCCATCCGCCGATGACCACCTTGCAGCGGCCGTCGCAACCGGCCTCGGCAACACGGCGTCTCGCGACGCAGTTCCGCCATTGATCAGTCTGCTGTTGAGCCCAGACGCGTTCGTCCGTCGCGAGGCAGATGCTGCGCTTTTCACGCTGACCCATCACGGCACCCCAGGCGATTTAAATGATCCCGCCGACCCCAGGCAGGGCTACTCGGAGTGGCACAGTTGGTGGTCGAAAAACTCTAGGACCGCAAGAATTTATAGCACTGACGAATGCCCCGCGCCTCAACCCTAGTTAGCCTCTTCCCCTCGACAGGCACTGTGGCGCAGTTTGCTTCTCTCTGTGTCCTCGCGCCGTTCTCGGTGTCCTCCGTGTTAAGCACTCCAAAGCTTCAGGCAAACCGTCACACTGCAGAGCGGTAGTGCTAATTTTGCTCGCGGACCGCGAACTTCTTCAGCCGTGCCGACCAGTTCAGCACCACCGTCATAGGCGGCGTGGTCGCGGCACTTTTCAGTTGCGTGTTGATAAGAAACCGCTGTCCATCCTTCGCGACGTCATACGACACCAATTCCGATGTTGCCGTCAGCTCTCGCGCGTTTGCCTGGAACAGCGCAACGGGGGGTCCGGCGTCAAATTTTGCTCCGGCCGCGATCGGCACTGCCATCATCTTCCCGTCGGCAGCAAGGTAGAACAGTTCTTTGGCGTCGCCTCGCCAGCGCGGCTGGGTCCCTCCCGCATTCGAGACTTGCCACCTTCCGCGCGCATCCGGAAAGGACGTGACGTAGATCTCCCACCTCCCGCTCTCGTTCGACGCGTATGCCACCCATTTTCCGTCCGGCGAGAATTGACCATTCTTCGCCGTCCCCTGTCCTTGCACGAACGGCCTCGTCTTCAAATCGGGCATTTCTGCCACCCACAGTTCGGTGGTCCGTCTGTACAAAATGTACTTGCCGTCCCGCGACCAGTCCGACGGATATCGATCGGTCTTGTCAGATGAATCCAGGTCGACGACCTTTTCTTCCTGCGCTCCATCCACGTTCTTCACATAAAGTCTGAACCTGTGTTCGCGGCTCGACGAGAACAGCACCTGCGTTCCATCCGGATTAAACATCGGCGTGGAATCAATCGCGGGATCAAACGTTAGCCGCTTGGCGCTGTCCCGCTGCAAATCGTACGTCCACACGTCGGTGTTCTGATTGCCTTCGTCCGTCCTATCCACAACCACGGATTTTCCGTTCGGCGCCAGTGCGACGTTGGCATAAACCTGCGGCAGGCCCACTGTTCCCACGTCATTTCCCTTCCTGTCATACCAAATCAGCCTCGAAACAGTCACTCCGCTGCCTTTCTGTGCCATCAAGAATCCCTCGGACGCCGCAAAAACCACGTGCGCGATTCGCGGCGTGTACGGCACGTCGGTTAATAACGGCACTGCTTCGCCCGACACTTGCAACTTGTCGGCATCGAACGATTGGGCAAACAGCGTCTTATCCCTGTAGAAGACCAGATAGCCAGGAGCGACGTATGCTGCGTTTCCGATCCCTTTCGTGATGAATTTCTTCTCACCGGAATCAAGAGCCCCTGCGAAAATTGCGTCCGGGTCCGTTTGACCCGCTACGTTTCCGCCGAAATACAGAAAATGCTTTCCGTCCGGCAAAAACGTCGGCCACCGGTTGCTGTCCTCTCCGCGAGCGGTATCGGGCGTAGTGATTGGTGTGGGCGTCCCGCCCGTTGCCGGCACTCGATACAATCCTTCCGCCAGCCCCCCATTCGGGGTTAAGACGATCACCCCATCCTTATTCCAGGTCCCACCACGCCCGGTGGGAGCATCGCAAATCGTCTGCACCGGCCCTCCGGCAATGTCGAGTTTTTTCAGCTTGCCGTTTGCGAAAAACGCCAGCGACTTGGCGTCAGGCGACCAGAAAGGAAAAGTTGCACCTTCCGTTTCAGGCAGCTTTCGCGTCTGTTGCCCGCCAAACTCGTAAAGCCACAATGCGTTCGTCCTCTCGGACTCCGAGAATCCCACCACGGCCACTGTGTGTCCGTCGGGCGCAAACGCCACGTCCTCCGCCGGGAACGGCAGCGACACAGAAAAGTAACCCGGCTGCTCTGTACCTTTGCTCGTGTGCCAGAAGATGGCTGCTGCCAGCAGGGCTACTGCGAGCAGGCCGCAGAGCACCCACGGAAGCAGCGGCACCCACGCCTGGGCTTTCTTGGCCTCAAGCTGCATCGCGGAAGCGGCTCCCTGGCTCCCGCTCTCGCGGATCCATTTCAACTCGCTGCCGAGGTCGAGGGCCGTCTGCCATCTTTCGTCGGGATTCTTGGCAAGGCACCGCTGTACTACGTGATCCAGGCTCGGGGGGGTCAGCGGCATGAGTGCGCTGATTGGTTCGGGCTCTTTTTCCAGGATCGCCGACGCCACGCTCAACTGGCTCCTGCCCTCGAAAGCCTTGCGCCCCGTCAACGATTCGTAGAGGACAGCGCCAAATGAAAAGATGTCGCTCCGCGCATCGAGTTCCTTGCCTTCCACCTGCTCGGGCGACATGTATTGAAACGTCCCGACAATAATTCCGTCCTGCGTGATCGGTGAGTTCGCCACAGCCGCACTCGAGGTCGCCAAGGTAGCGAGTGCCATGGAAGGCTTTGCCAGGCCGAAATCGAGCAGCTTCGCTCCCGACTTGGTCAGCATAATGTTGCCGGGCTTCAAATCGCGATGAACTACGCCGCTTCGATGGGCTCGGTCCAGCGCATCCGCGATCTGCGCGCCGTACTTCAGTACATCGGCGAGCGGTAGCGGACCCTTGGCAAGGCGCTGCTCGAGCGTCTCGCCTTCCAGGTACTCCATAACGATGAAATCAACGCCGTCCTGATGCCCGATGTCATGGAGTGTGCAAATGTTGGGGTGATTCAAGCCGGAGACCGTTTTGGCTTCGCGCTCGAAGCGCTGTCTCGCTTCGGGGTTCGAGGAAAGATGGCTTGGCAGAATCTTCGCCGCAACGTCGCGGCCCAGCCGGCCATCCCGCGCGCGATATACCTCTCCCATACCGCCTGCGCCGAGCGGTGAAATGATTTCGTAAGGACCGAGTTTCGTGCCGGAAGCTAGCGGCATGCGCCGGCATTATAGCCCGGTAGCCGAACCTTCGCAGCCGTTAGCGGGACTTTCAACGAGTGGGCGAAGGGGATTGGTCTCTTGCCCCGTTTGAACTTTCCAATTTCAAATCTGCGGTTATAGGACTACTATCCCGATTTTGAACCTGTTCGATTCGTTGATCCCGTGCTACCGTCAATTGTTTTTGCGCTCAACAAAATTCGCGCTTTAAGGAGGAAGCGATGCAATCGATGCGCACAACTTCGATGAAGGGTGCGCTTTTCTTGACTGACCGCTTTCTTGCCTCCTTGCCTCGCTTTCTAATCGGTACACTGAATATTAGAATTCGCCCTAACTCACTGCGAATCAACCACTTGAAAATTTCTAATCGGTACAATCTCGGGGTCCCCGATTCCTGTTCGAGACCTGATCCCAAATGACCAGCCATCGCAAACACGCCGACCGCCTGGAAGAGCTTCGCAAGCTCAACGCCGAAGCCGAAGCAGGCGGCGGCGCCGAACGCCGCGAACGCGAACACAAGCAGGGAAAACTCAGCGCGCGTGAACGCATCGACCTACTCCTCGACGAAGGCTCCTTCGAGGAGCTTGATAAATTCGTCCGCCATCGCTGCTCGGATTTCGGCGTGGACGATCAGCGCCCACGCGGCGACGGTTTCGTCACGGGCTACGGCCGCATCGATGGGCGGCTCGTCTACGTTTTCGCGCAGGACTTCACGGTTTTCGGCGGTTCGCTCTCCGAAGCCAACGCCTCGAAAATCACGAAGGTCATGGACCTCGCGATGCGCCAGGGCGCACCCCTCGTCGGCCTCAACGATTCCGGCGGCGCGCGCATTCAGGAAGGTGTGATGTCGCTCGCAGGCTACGCCGACATTTTTCTCCGCAATACGCTAGCCAGCGGTGTGATTCCGCAGATCAGCGCGATTCTGGGGCCGTGCGCGGGCGGCGCCGTCTACTCCCCGGCGATCACCGACTTCATCTTCATGACGCGCGACGCTTCCTATATGTTCGTCACCGGCCCGGACGTCCTCAAGACCGTCACACACGAGGAAGTGACGAAGCACGAGCTGGGCGGCGCGATGACCCACAACGAAAAAAGCGGCGTCGCGCATTTCGTGGCTCGCGATGACCAGGAATGCCTCGCGATGATTCGCGAGCTGCTGAGCTACCTCCCGTCGAATAATGTCGATGATCCGCCGCGCCGCTCGTCAAGCGATCCCTGGGACCGCGCAAATCCGGCGCTGAACTCGCTGGTTCCCGAAGATCCGCAGAAGCCCTATGACATCAAGGATGTAATTCATGGGGTGGCGGATGACGCCGAGTTCTTCGAAGCGCACGAGCACTTCGCCAAGAACATCGTGGTCGGTTTCGCGCGCCTCGACGGCCGCCCGGTGGGCATCGTCGCGAATCAGCCTGCGTTTCTCGCGGGAGTCCTCGATATCAACGCATCAGTGAAGGGCGCGCGCTTCGTTCGTTTCTGCGACGCGTTCAATATTCCGCTGATTACCTTCGAGGACGTTCCCGGCTTTCTTCCCGGCACGCAGCAAGAGTGGGGCGGGATCATCAAGCATGGCGCGAAGCTGCTTTTTGCTTTTGCCGAAGCTACCGTGCCGAAAATCACGGTGATCACGCGCAAGGCTTACGGCGGCGCGTATTGCGTCATGGCCTCGAAGCACATCCGCACCGATATCAATTACGCGTGGCCGACCGCTGAAATCGCGGTGATGGGACCCGAAGGCGCGGTGAATATCGTCTACAAACGCGAGATTGACCGCACTCCCGAGGCCGACCGAGAAAGACTCCGCCAAGAAAAAATCGAGGACTTTCGCGACCGCTTCGCCAATCCCTATGTTGCGGCCGAACGCGGATACATCGACGCCGTGATCGAGCCGTCGCAAACACGCGCCAAATTAATCGCCGCGCTCCGGTCATTGGAGAACAAGCGAGATACCAACCCGAAGAAAAAGCACGGCAACATCCCGCTCTGAGACGCTGAGATCATCGTCAGTATGAGATCTCGATTCGGATATCACCCTTGAAGCGCTGAGGGACGGTGACGACTTCTTGCTCGGCGGAAAACTCTTTCCAGGTCGCGCCATTCAACTTCACGGCGCGAATCGTCTTGCCGTCCGGGGCGCGGACGCGAACTTTGGTCGTTGCCGCATATCCCTCGGGCAAATGAACCACCGCCGAAATCGTTCCGCGCTCGACATCGGAGCGCAGTTCGTACCCGACGTTCCCGAAGCGTGTGGGCGCGTTCTGCACCGAAATCCTCTTTCCTTGCTCGAGCCAGGCTCGTGGGGTCGCTTTCGCCAGCCAAACGACCGGTTCATCGGGGTCTTCGAATACGAGCATCCACTTCGTAAAGGTCGGTATCGCCACCTCGGCTGGAGTGCAGTACGGGCCAGCGAGCGTCCCGTCGATTTTCGAGCTTTCCACCGACGTCCACGTTCCCGGCGAGTAGATGTGCGACATATGGGCGTAGTACAAAAGAAGAAACTCTCGAATCCAGTCGCGTTGAATGCGCGCGTCTGCTGGACCGTAGTCGAGAAACCCATCGATGTGCGCGCCATATCGCAAGAGCCCGAACATCGACTCCCCGTTCGCGGCAAGATTGTCCACGATGATTCTGGCTTGTTCTTCCGTCAGCTCGCCGGATTCCAACATCTCGGAATACGCTCGCTCCTTGCCGTATGTTGGGTGATCTCCCGCCACGGCGGCCATGTAGGGAGGATTCTGCGTCCGGTCGACCGATTTGGCGATCGCGGCCTGCATGTCTTTCTTCATCGCGTCGGATTCGGCCAGAAGTCGTTGGCCTTTAGCCACGAGGTGCGCGTCCGGGAGCTTGTGCCCCATCTCCGTCCACGCATTTCCGAGGCCGTGAAATCCGCGCGCAGCTTCGGCGTTATTCGAAAAATGAGGCTGCATGAACCGGTAGGGGTCGATTTTCAGGCTGCTGTCGTGCTCGGACCATCCGCGAATGATCCCGTAAGAAATATCGTCCTGCGGAACTTCTCTGGCGTGTTTCCGCAGCGTGTAGAAGAGGTCGACGATCGCTTCGATTTTCTTGCGATGCTTCCGCATCAGTTGTTCGTCTTTGGTGTATTCCCAGTACTTCGCCACCTCGGTCAGCATCTTGCCGTACTGACCGATCTCAGGCCCGCGCGTATCGATCGAGCCATCGTCACGCACGGAGTTCGTAAAGTAGTCGTCGATGTAGCGCCCGGCAATGTCAGTGAGTCCCCACTCGAGGAACACGTCGACGCTGGTGTTGAACGTGTCCTGGAAAGTGTCGACGTTGTTGTACCCGTAGCCGCCGAAAACGTTAATTCCGCCTAGCGGCGGATAGCCGTATTTCGGGTGATCGCCAACGCGCGTAATCCTCTCGAGCGCCAGGGAGTGCAGGCAAAAATCGAGAACCTTCTTGTCGGGCACGTCGATTTTCATCGGTGGATTCAGATCGCGCGTCCAGACCCCGCGCACGTTGAGCAACGCGCTGTAGAAATCGGCTGCGGGCGGCTCTCCGCGCGGCGGGAACGGCAAATGATGGTAGTAGTAGTGCGCTTCCTTTATCTGTCCGCCATCAATCAGGAGGACCCGGAACCAAATCGGCTGAGTCCAGAAATGACCGGGCTCTTCGGCGAACATCGTTTCTTCCCAGTACCGCTGGTCACCCTGCCGGTCGGGCGCTGGAAAAACGAAACGATTTACCGGCAGCCATCCGCCGACCAGCCCCTCCCAGACGTCGTGCTTCGCGCGCGCCTCACGGATTTCGGGAAACAGCTTGCCCACGTCGACGTAAATCTCGTCGCTGAAGCCGCCGTAATCGAAGGTGGGTTTATCGTCGGAACGGTTCGTGCCGATGAACGACGGCACACGCAGGGGTGGGACCGCCCCTGCGACATCCTCGTACTTGGGATCGTCTTTGCCCGCGAGAAGTTCCTCGCCGAGCACGTCATTTCTTGCTTTGGCGATTTCGTCCAGCGATCGGCCGCGATAGAGGGTGTTCGGCGGAACACTCGTCGGCTCGAGACTCTTGGGCAGGGTCAAGACGATGCCCTGCGCGCCCACATAAACAATGTCGCCTCTGCGATCCTGCAAGTTCTCGAAGACTGCGAGATCTCCTTGCGGCCTATGCACGACAGCCATCAGCGTCCACGAGCCGAAATTCTGATGGAGGAGCACGGTGATCTCTTTATGAGTTGAGGGATCGACCAAAACGGCGCTCTGTTTCATTGGATCGACGCCACGGATCGGAAGTTCAATCGAGGCAGCGTGATCTCCGGCTTGAGACGGGGTGCCTCCGGCCACCGATCGTCGGGGGCCGGCAGTGGGTGGGATAGAGGCAGCGGTGAGAAAAAGTACTGCTGCCCAGGTGAGACAAAAGGGCCCTTTGTTCATCCGCCTCGCTCTAAGAAATTTTCTTCAACACTTTCACGCCATCGCGGCCGCCGATCCGGGCCTCCGTGGCGAAGCTCAAGAAGAGGCCGTGCTCGACCACGCCGACAACGTGATCTAGATCGTTCGCGACACCCTTCGGGTCTGGCATCGGTCCAAACGCGCAATTCGTGATGTAGTGGCCGCCGTCGGTAATGAATGGCTTCTTGTCGCCGCCCAGCCGCAGAGACGGATTCGCGCCGAGGTCTCGGAGTTTGCGTTCCGTCGCCTCCCAGCCAAATGGCACAATTTCAACCGGGACAGACACGAGCGAACCAAGACGTTCGACAATCTTGGTTTCGTCGGCGACGACCGCCATCCGTTTGCTGGTCGAGGCGACGATTTTTTCGCGCAAGAGCGCTCCGCCATGTCCCTTGATGAGAAACAGCGTTCCGAGCTGAACTTCGTCCGCACCATCCACTGTGAGGTCGATCTGCGACTGCTCGGCAAACGTCGCGAGCGGAATTCTTAAATTGCGCGCCTGCTGCGCCGTTTGCTCCGAAGTGGCAATGCCGACGATACGCATCCGCTCATCGGAGATTCGTTGCGCGAGAGCGCTCACGAAGAACGCCGCGGTTGACCCTGAGCCCAATCCCACCACCATTCCGTCTTCGACAATCTTCGCAGCCGCCTCGGCGGCGGCTTTCTTCCACTGATCCTGTTCCGAAGTCATCATGGTTTCGCTCATTCGAGGTCACGTAAGCGCGCATCATATCCGCTCTGGCCGGAGCTTGCCAAGCGCCGCCGCGGTCTCATGCTAGAATCCGACTTCATCTTGCTGGGGCCGGATGTTCCGAAAAATCCTGATCGCAAATCGTGGCGAGATTGCCGTGCGCATCGCACGCGCCTGCAAGGAAATGGGCATTCGCGCGGCAGTTGTGTTTAGCGATGCCGATCGCGCCGCGTTGCACGTGCGGCTTGCCGACGAGGCTTACGCTATCGGCCCAGCGCCGTCGCGCGAGAGCTATCTCGCGATCGACAGGATTATTGGCGCCGCGCGACAGGCCCGTTGCGACGCTATTCACCCCGGCTATGGCTTCCTCGCGGAGAATCCCGCGTTCGCACGCGCGTGCGCAGCGGCGCGAATCACGTTCATCGGGCCTTCGCCTGAAGCAATGGAAAAGCTCGGCTCGAAAACAGCAGCCCGGCAACTGGCGCGGGCTGTCGGAGTGCCCACCGTTCCCGGCACCGTCGAACCAATCGAGAGGTTCGAGGACGCACTCGACGCTGCGCGCGCAATCGGCTTTCCGGTGGTTCTCAAGGCCGTTGCCGGCGGCGGCGGGAAGGGCATGCGGTTAGTCGAGGAGGAAGCCGGCATGTCTGCCGCCTGGCGCGACGCATCTTCGGAGGCGCAAAACGCTTTCGGTGATGCCCGGCTGTATCTTGAGAAATATCTGATTCGGCCGCGGCACATCGAAATGCAAGTGCTGGGCGATCATCACGGCCACCTTCTCCACCTCGGCGAACGTGAATGCTCCGTGCAGCGCCGATACCAGAAAGTGATCGAAGAAGCGCCGTCGCCCGTCATGACACCGGAATTGCGTCGCGCGATGGGAGAAGCGGCGGTGAAACTCGCGCGCGCGGGCGGGTACACGAATGCCGGTACAGTGGAATTCCTGGTGGACGCGGGGCGCAATTTCTATTTCCTCGAAGTGAATACGCGACTTCAGGTGGAACATCCCGTGACCGAGATGGTCACTTCCTTCGACCTGGTGAAACTTCAAATCGGCGTCGCAGCCGGCGAAGCGCTTCCGTTCACGCAGGACGAAATCGAGGTTCGAGGTCATGCCATCGAATGCCGCATATACGCCGAGGATCCCGAAAACAATTTCGCGCCGTCGCCCGGCAAGATTCTTGCGCTGAGAATTCCGGCGGGCCCCGGAATCCGGCTCGACGACGGCATTTATGCAGGCTGGACGGTTCCGAACGAATACGATCCCCTACTGGGGAAACTCATAGCGTGGGGCGCCGATCGCAACGAGGCAATCTCCCGCCTGAAGCGAGCCCTGGACGAGTACTATGCGATGGGCATTCGCACGAATGTGGGACTTTTTCGTCGTATCCTGAATTCTCCTGATTTTCAGAACGCCGATGTTTACACGCGATGGCTCGACGATTTTCTGCGACAGCCAGCATCTGACTTCACTCCCGGCGATCGAGAGCAATCGAACGCCGACGATGCGGCGGCTGTCGCCCTCGCGATGTGGCATCTCTCACGGAATGGTTGCGGGGAAGCTCACAAAGCTGTGGCGTCGAGCGTTGCCGCATCAGAGTGGAAATTCGAGGGGCGACGCGAACAATTGAATCGTGCTCCGCGACAATAGCCATTTCCCAACGTGAAGATCGAAATCAAACTCCGCGATCTCAAGAGAACAGTCGAAATCTCACGCCCGGACGGCCAACTGCGATTCGCGGTTGGCGGTCGTTCGCTCGATGCGGACGCCGTCGAAATCGCTCCCGGGATTTATTCGATTTTGATTGCGGGCCGGTCTTTCGAAGCGAGGGTCGATAGCAGTGGTGGCGCATTACGCGTGAGCGTTGCCGGCCGCGAGTATGCAGCAGAGATTTCGGATCCTCGGCAGCGGAAGCGTTATCGCGGCGGAGCAATCGAGGCGGAAGGCCGGCAGCAAGTGATTGCACCCATGCCCGGGAAAGTCGTTCGCGTCCTGGCGGCAGCGGGCGACGTAGTGGTAGCAGGCAAAGGGCTCGTCGTAATCGAAGCGATGAAGATGCAGAACGAGGTGCGCTCACCGAAGTCAGGGACGGTTGAGCGCTTGCTGGTGACGGAAGGACAGGCTGTTAACTCGGGCGACGTTCTCGCGATCGTGCTTTAGGGCGACCGTCTACTTCTCGGCGGGAAGCTTGCCCGCGGATTCCAGGATTATGCGCGACAAATAGTTCGTGACGTGCGATTCGTCGCGCGCCTCGGTGAGATAAGCGGCGCGGAGAAGCTGCTCCTTTCGATTGCGCAGCATGTCGCGAATCCCCTGCTGAACCTGCGGATCGGATAGCTCGCGCTGCCCGGCGGATTCCTTCCCCACTAGTTTCAAAATGAAGTAGCGGCCGTCTTTCACTTGGATCGGGCGGCTCACCTCGCCCGTTTTCAGCGAGAGGACGGTTTTCTTGAGCAGCGGGTCGGAGCGGTTGAACGACGATTCCGGGTTATAGCCGAGGTCGCCGCCCGTGGAAGCTGTTGGGTCTTCCGAATAGTCCATTGCCAGTTGCGCAAAGTCTGCTCCCGCACTGAGCCTCTGCGAGAGCATTGCGGCTTTCCGGCCAGCTTCCGCCTCGTTTGCTGCTTTGTCGTTCTTGCGATTGTGGACCGCGGGATCAGGACGCGACGTGACGACGATCTGCGCCAGATGGTATTGCGGTTCCACGAAGTTGAACTGGCCGCGATTCGCGCCGTAGAAGTCGGCCACGTCCTGATCCGAGATCGAAATCTTCGCCACGATCTCGCGATTCAGGAGCTTTTCGATCGAAAGCTGGCGCCGAATGTCGCTCTTCAAGTCGTCAACGGTCAGCCCTGATTCCTTCAGCTTCCGCTGAAACTCTTCTTCCGTGTAGGGGCTTTTCGAGGCTGTGAATTTGTCTTCCACTTCGGCGTCGCTGGCTACGAGGTTTAATTTGCTGGCGCGCTGCAACAGAATTTCACTGTTGACCAACTCGTCGAGGATGCTGAGCTTCAGGGAGAGGGCTTCTTCTTGCGACGGAGCGGGCGAATCAGGGTTCAAACGCGAGCGGAAGTTCTTTTCCACTTCCTCTCGCATGATCTCTTTGCCGTTCACGTTCGCCCAAACGTCCGGACCAGGTGCGATTTCCTTCTGGCACGCGGCGAGAGCGCAGACGGCAAGCAATGCGAGGAATAGAAGGATTAGACCCCTTTGCTTCAACCAGCGCTCCTTCCGGCGGGGAACTGCTTCAAGCGGCTTTCTTTACGCGACCCGAGCGGATGCAGCTTGTGCAGACGCGGATGTGCTTGCGCGCACCGTTTACAAGAGCCTTCACACGCCGGAGATTCGGATTCCAACGGCGGCGACGCACGTTGTGGGCGTGGCTGATGACGTTGCCAAAACTCGGTTTCTTACCGCAGACTTCACATTCGAGTGCCATTCTTGCATTGCTCCCTGCGAGAATTTTCGAGATTTCGCGAACCTCAATGCTACCAGAGAATCCCGGAAGCGAGAAGCAGTTTGCGCCCCACGGCTTCGCTGTTCAGCCATGGACGCCGCGCGTCGAACCAACCGCGGCAACTGAGGTATACTCCCGCGCAAAGGAAGGTCTTATGGAAAACCCATCTCAGATGAATCAGGACGTCGTCGGCACTCGCCGAGGCGACTACGAAATTTTGGGATTGCTTGGCGCCGGCGGCATGGGCCAGGTGTTCAAGGTGCGCAATGTGTTATCCGGTCGCATCGAGGCCATGAAAGTGCTGCTGCCGAATCTAGCTGATCAGAAAGATTTGGCCGATCGCTTCATGCGGGAGATCAAGGTATTGGCGGGCCTGCACCATCCGAATATTGCAGAGCTTCGCACAGCCCTAACGATTGACAATCAGCTGGTGATGATCATGGAATACGTGGAGGGCGCCACGCTCGCGGCACGAATCCAGCAAGGAGCGATTCCTTACGGCCAGGCGCTAGGCTATCTCGACCAGGTGCTTGCGGCGCTGGGTTACGCCCACCAGCAACATATCGTTCATCGCGACATCAAGCCTTCGAACATGATGCTCACTCCTTCGGGAGTCGTGAAGCTGATGGACTTCGGCATCGCGCAGCGCGGCGATCAGGGCGACCTGACGAAGACGAATACGACCGTGGGCTCCTACGCTTACATGTCGCCCGAGCAAATCAAGGGCGAGCCGGTGGACGGCCGCTCGGATTTGTATTCAGTGGGCGTTTCGCTCTACGAGATGGTCACCGGCCAGAAACCTTTCCCGTCCGATACTGCGTTTTCCACGATGCAGGCCCACTTGCAAACGGCACCGAGGCCGCCCATCGAGCTGCGGCCGGATTTGCCGCCGGCGCTGAGCCAGCTGATCCTGATGGCCGTTGCGAAAGACCCGGACGCCCGGTTTCAAACTGCGGACGCCTTCGCCGCGGCGCTCAAAAGCGTCGCGCCCAAGGTCGCGGGCACCATTGCTGCGGTTTCGATTCCCGCGACGCCGACGAGCGGCGCGGTAGCTTCGTCCGCAAGGACTTCTACGATGCCACCCGTACCGAGCCCGGCGATGCAAACGGCGTCGATGTCCCCACCTGCCCCCCAGTGGACGCACCGAGGGCTTTACATTACGCTGGGTGCCGTCATCGTCCTGGTGGTTCTTGTAGCTGCGGCCTTTGAGGTTCCGCGGCGCGCTAAGACGGCGGCATCGCGGCAGCAAACCGCGGCTCCGGCGTCGAGTGCGGCGCCAGCAGCGGCACCCGCTGCGTCTGTCGACACGAGTGCGGCCCCTGCGGCAAATGTTTCGCTAGCCGACACGCCGCCCGCCAATCCCGCGGCTCCGAGTGGTAATCCCGCCGACGCAAATCCCTCGGCGGCTGCAGCGCAACCGACTCCGGCAGCAAGTCAGCCCGCTGCGATGGCGTCCGCGCAACCGTCGGCGCCACGGCACAAGCCGAAGGCCCCTGATTCGTCGACGCCAGCGACGCCGGCGCAATCGAATCCAACCTCCAGTGTGCAGCCTCCTGCTCCCGATCCTGCCCAGTTGCAGGCGCTGGACCTTGAGAGCGACCGGCTTTCTGGCCGCGCTAGTTCCGTCGTGGCCAGTCTCGATACACTCCAGCGGCAGCAGGCTGCTCAGGGGCTTGGACTTCGGGGCGACATGGTGGCTTCCAAGCAGCGAATGGAAACTTATATGAGTAAAGCCCAGGCCGCGATCCAGGCAAAAGACGCCGACGGCGCGAGAAAGTATCTGGATCTTGCGGCTGCCGAAGTGGAAAAGCTCGAGAAGTTTCTCGGGCGCTAGGGGCTAAGACTCTTTCGGCGTTCTTTCGGCCGCAGCGGCAAAAGCTTCCAGCAGATCGGGCCGGTTGCGGAGAGTTTTCTCGAGCGCCTTCTGATGGCGCCATTTCCGAATTTCCTCGTGATTTCCGCTCAGAAGAACCTCCGGCACGTCCCAGCCGCGGAAGGAGGGTGGCCGTGTGTAATGCGGATAGTCCAAGAAGCAGGGAACGGCGTCCGGTGAATTTCTGGAGGAGCTTGCCACGAAAGGCCGCGCCCGCTCGACCAGATCGGCGATGACGCTGAAGGATTCATTCACCGCGGAATCCTCGTTGCCAAGCGCGCCGGGAAACAACCGCACGACCGCGTCCATCACCATCGCGGCGGCGAGTTCGCCGCCCGAAAGCACGAAGTCCCCAATCGAGATTTCGTCCGTGGCCAGGTGTTCCGCCACGCGCTCGTCCACTCCTTCGTAGCGCCCGCAGAGCAGGACAATTCGTTCGAGGGTCGACAGGCGCCGTGCGGTCTCCTGGCGGAAAGGCTTTCCCGACGCAGACAACAGAACGACGGCCGTTCCGGGAGTGTCTGATTTCTGCGAACCGTCGGTGCCCAGTATCGATTCGACAGCCTCGAAGAGTGGCTCGGGTTTGATCACCATGCCTTCGCCGCCGCCGAACGGCCGGTCATCGACGGTGCGATGACGGTCATGCGTGAAATCGCGGAGATCGTGCACACGCGCTTCGATCAACCCACCCTCGCGCGCACGTCGAATGATTCCGTAGTCGAGCGGCCCGCTGAAGAATCCGGGGAAGATGGTGACGATATCGAAACGCATGGCGTTGCTTGCGGCTCCGGGGACCAGTCTACGTCAACTCGGTGTAAACGCGTGCAGATGCGGCGCAGTCAGGAGTCACGGTTTAGTTCGAGCAAGCCTTCGGGAAGGACAACTTCGATGCGGCTCGCGGCGACGTCAATCGCCACGCAAATTTCCTGCGCGAGCGGAATCAGCCGCTCGCCACCAGGGGAATCGAGCGCGAGAATCGGCGTGCCGGCGAGCCCCTCGCCTATGAATTGCACGTCACGAACGCGGCCAACCACTGCGCCATCTTTCTCGCGCACTTCGCAACCGATCAAGTCGGTGACGTAGTAGCTTCCGGAGGGAAGCTGCATGCGTTCGGCGAACGGAATCTGCACTTCCAGGCCGACGAGCTTTTCCGCGTCGGGAATCGAATTCGACCCTTCGAAGTGGAAAATCGCCTGGCCGCCGCGGCTCTGGCTGAGCCGGCAGGAACGGACAGTCACGGGGCGAGGCGCGGAACTTCCGTCCCACAATTCTGCCGTGGTGAGGCGCGTAAGGCGTTCGGGAAAATCGGTGAGAATTTCGCAGGCCACTTCGCCGCGCAGCCCGTGCGGACGCACAACTCGCGCGACCGTTATGTTTGCGGGTTTATTTGCGGTCACTACTCGAGGATTTCCAGCGTGAAACGCTTCTTCAATTTCATGCCAGCGGCGCCCAGAAGCGTTCGAATCGACTTCGCCGTGCGTCCCTGGCGTCCAATCACTTTGCCCAGATCTTCCGGATGAACCCTTAATTCCAGCACCGTCACCTGCTCACCCTCGACTGCATTCACCTGTACTTGATCGGGATGATCTACAAGAGCTTTCGCAATCTGTTCGACCAAATCCTTCATGACCCTTCCTCCACAGCCGGCCGGGCTTAGCAGAGAATGTCGCTTGAGCGCGAATGAGAGCTAAGTGCATGGCTTTCTGTGAAGTTAGACGCTTTAGGCAGGCTTACGGTTGCGTAGGAAACTCCGAACGGTGTCGCTCGGCTGCGCGCCTTTGCCGAGCCAGTACTGGACACGGGCGTCATCGAGCTGCACGGCCGCGGGCTTCTTGGCAGGGTCGTAGGTTCCGACGATCTCGACAAAACGCCCGTTGCGCGGGCGCGTCTTTTCCGTCACCACTACGCGATAGAACGGGTGCTTCTTCTTTCCAATGCGGGCTAACCGAATCATCAACACTCGAAATTCCTCCTAAGTCGAATGCTGCTAGTATAGCGGACCAAGCCGGATTCACCAATCGCAAATCCTGCGGTCCCCGCCTAGCCTTGTTATCCCAGCAGCCACAGCGGCAGGGCCGCCTGCGCGCATTGCTCGATCATTTCGCGGTCGCGCGAGGAAAAGGCGTTCACGCGGTCGCTTTCCACGCCGATAGTTCCGACCACGCGGCCGTCTGCGGGATGGAGCACCGGGACGATGATTTCCGAAAGCGTGCTGCCGAACGCGGTCAGGTAGCGCGGATCGTTGCGCACGTCGCCGACAATCACCGTTTGCTTCTGCTGAATCGCGGCGCCGGTCAGCCCTTTGCCGAGCGCGAAGGTAGGATGCGCAGGCGAGCTGGGTCCGCTCCATCCGACGATGGCCACGTCGTCCGCGCCAACGTCGTAAACTCCTACCCAGCGATATTCGCCGAGCCTCTGAATGAGCTCGGCCAGGCGCCTCGCCTTCACCGCGCGGTCGTCGCCGCCCGCAGCAAGCATCAAAATCTGGTTCAGTGTGTTGTTGACGACGATCGGCATACGCGCCTACTTGAGCCCAGCCAGCTTGCCGATGCCGCGCATCTTCATTTTGGCCATGCTGCCGTACTGCTTCATCATGCGACGCATGTCGGCGTACTGCTTCAGGACCTCGTTTACTTGCTGCACGCTGGTGCCGCTGCCGCGTGCGATGCGTTTGCGGCGCTTGCCGTCGATCAAGTTGCTGTTGCCGCGTTCGGCCGCCGTCATCGAATTGATGATGGCCTCGATTGATTTCAGCCGGCCCTCATCGATTGACGCGTCTTTCGGCAGCTTCGCGAACGGGCCGATTTTCGGGAGCATGCCCATCAACTGCTCGAGGGAGCCCATCTTGCGAATCTGCTTCAACTGCTCGCGAAAATCCTCGAGGGAGAAATCATCCTCGCGCATCTTGCGCTCGAGCTCGCGCGCTTTTTTCTCGTCGATGGTTTTCTCGGCGCGCTCGATCAGTCCGAGCACGTCGCCCATGCCCAGGATGCGGCCGACGATGCGGTCGGGATGGAAGGGCTCGAGCGCGTCGTATTTTTCGCCCACACCGACGAACTTCACCGGCGCGCCCGTCACCTTGCGAATCGAAAGCGCCGCGCCGCCGCGCGCGTCGCCGTCCATCTTCGTCAGGACGACGCCCGTGATGCCGAGGCGCTTGTGAAATTCTCCCGCCGACCGCACCGCGTCCTGGCCGATCATGGCGTCCGCGACGAAGAGCAGCTCGGAGGGATTCAGCTCGCGCTTCAGCGTGGAAAGCTCATTCATCAAGTCGTCGTCGATGTGCAGGCGGCCCGCCGTGTCGACCAGAATCACGTCGCACGCGGCGAGCTTTGCTTCGCGCATCGCGCCGCGCACGATTTCGAGCGGTCTGTCCGTGCCCGTGCCGGGCCAGAGCGGTGTGCCCGTCGCCTTCGCGACTTGCGCAAGCTGTTCGCGCGCCGCAGGACGATAAACGTCGGTCGATACGACGATGGGCCGGTGGCCGTGTTCGGCCAGCCATTTGCCGAGCTTGCCGGTGGAGGTGGTTTTGCCGGAACCTTGCAGGCCTACGATCAACCACACCGACGGCGGCTTCGACCCGAATTGCGGTTTGGCCTCGCGACCGAGCAGCTCCCCCAGCTCGTCGCGCACGAGCTTCACCACTTGCTGGTCGGGCGAAAGTTGCAGGAGTACTTCCGAGCCGATCGCCTTTTCTCGCACGTGCGCGATGAACTCGTCCGCCACGCCCAGGTTCACGTCCGCGTCGAGGAGTGACTCGCGTATCTCCGCGAGGCCGACGTCCAGATGCTCCTCGGTGAGTTTCCCTTGGCCGCGGAGGTTCTTGAACGCGCGTTGTAATTTTTCGGTTAGCGTTTCAAACATGATTCAGCCCGTTTTTCTGGTGGGGATTGGCCACAGAGTCACAGAGCCCACAGAGTAGAGCCCAAAGGCGGCGAGGCTTCCTCAGCTTATCGCTTTCTTCGCTTGGGCTCGAACCTTCGCCCAGCGCTTCTTGGCGGCTTTCGAGATCTTGGCTCTGGCCGCAGCTGACAGGACACGTTTCTTAGCCTTCGAGAAGTCGCGGCTGGCCGAACTGCCCAGCGCTTTCGCCGCCGCTCTTACTCCCTCCAACTGGTGCTGCAACTTGCCCAACTGTCCTTCGAGCTTGCGCTCTTCGCGCTTAATTGCCGATCGAATGTCCATGAGTCCTCCGGAACGAAGTCTATCGCAAAGCGGGAGAAAAGAGAAAAGCTCAACACAGAGCTCACAGAGAAAACCTGGAGGGCACAGAGAAACCCGACACAACTGAAGCCGGGTGCTGATGCAGAACGTTTGTGGGATAGAGACGCCAGAGCTGTTGTCGGGAAGAGGTGGAACGGACCGATGATATGGTCCGTTCGCTCCTCGCGATGCCGGAGGAAGCTATGAGCAGGAGGGCCGGCAGCGCTTCCCATCGTTTTCGTAACGCGGGTGACTAGTTCCCCGCGGATTCGTGCGAATCGTTCACAGGTGAATTCTTCTGCAACACGGCAACCAAGTGGCGGCCGGATTCGGGAATCGAGACATGCCCTAATACGATTTCTTTTGCCGAGAGCTTGCGTCCATAGACGTCTGCAGTTGCGTCGTCATCGGGACGAAGGGAGGAACCTTCGAGTGAAATGCCGGCAAAGACGCCGCGGGCACGCGAGTAGCTTAGAATCTCGGCTCGCATCCACGCGTCGGTGTCCGCAGAAGCGGTACGGCCGACCGGGCCTGCCGCTACAGAGGCATCCCCGCCCAACTTGACTTTGCTGCTGAGGATCGAAGTGACGCCCCTCCCATTCATGACCAGCAGAACGAGGTCGGTGGCTTCTCCGCCGATTTGAAACCCAATGCTGCCGCCTTCGAGCGCATACATTGCAGGTGCGCCCCAAGGCCCGTTGAAGTGCTCGCCGGTGCGGCAAACCATCGCGCCGCGGCCATAGCTTGCGCCAACGACGAACGCCGCCTTGAGAACGGACGGGAAGACGATGACGCATTCGGCCTTATTCATGACGTCTTGAGGGATGCCCTCCGGCGTATCCACGATTTCCTGCATCACGACACCGGAATTTTCCAAGCGCTTCTGTTCCTTGTTTTGGTCTTGCGCAAAAAGCGGCGCTGTTGCAACCAAACCCAGACCCAGAGCGAGAATTGTATTGCGTATCATCACTGTACTTATCATCGCTGACCTCCATGATCAGAATTGCGGCCGCGGACGTTGCACTCTCCGAAACCTTTGTGGGGCGCTTTAGACCGCGCCTTGAGCCGGGGGGAAGCCGTCGAATAAAGTGATTCTCGAACTATCCCCAACCGAGAACTTCCGTTACGTCTTTTTCGCACCAGCGACAAGCAGAACAATTCCCCCTACAAGCGCGAGGCCCCCGAGGATGGGAGGAATCGGTATTCGCTCCTGCTTGTCTTCCGTGGCATGGATCGGCCCAAGATCAATGACCTTTTCCCGACGGGTATAAGTGATGCCTTGGTAGGCGAGGGCCAGCGCGCCCAAAACCACTAACAGAATCCCGAGCAGTGAGATTGATTTCATATTTTTGGCTCCGCGGTCAGGAGGCTATCCTTCGCCCTTGAAGGAGCCTGATAATGAGGGTTATCACGGCCAGGACCAACAGGATGTGGATGAACCCGCCCATCGTGTAAGACGTGACGACTCCCAAGAGCCACAAGACGAGCAAGATGACAAAGATTGTCGAGAGCATACTGACCTTTTTCCCTTTTCCTCAGCACGGTTTGAGAGGGTGGTTAGACTGAACAGCGTAGAGCGATCTGCGAAGCGCTCGCGTACGCACTCACTGCAACGCGACATTAGAGGAGTTTGGCCAAGCTATCTGTTCACTTGTGCACACATCTCACGCCAAGCGTATCGAATGGCGGCCGGAGATTGACTAGACTTCAGCTCGGCTTCCTGAGTTCATTTACGAGCTTCCTGGCCTCTCTCATTCTTTCCTTGTAGTAGCTTGGGCCTATGAGGACTTCTTTGTCTCCCAGCTGCACGCGTTCCTTGATGCCTTCTTTCGACAAGAATAGGGCCAGCGCTATGTATGTCTTGATTTCCTTCTCGAGAAATGTGACTGCTTGTCGTTTGGACTCATCCATTGTTCACCTCAGGTAGCCAACTGATGCCAAAGCTTGAATGCGAAAGAGGCTCGACTCCTCGCAGAGCCTCCGTTGGCGCGGAACGTTCATTTGAGCGCGACCGCGTGGACGGAAGATCTCCGTCACGAACGTGACAAGACGACGGCACCTAGATGCGGCCGAGAAGCAAAAGTATGACCACGATGAGCAAAAGCAATCCCACACCGCCGGTTGGGCCGTAACCCCATTCGCGGCTATGTCCCCATCTGGGCAACACACCCAGAAGCGCCATCACCAAAATCACGATCAGTACCGTTCCGAGCATTGTTTTCTCCTTTTCGTGGAGGCTGTGGTTTCGCCACTAACGCCCCGCGCCGCAGGGGCACTCATCGCGCTACTCGATATCGACTTGGAAGGTCAAAGAAGGGTCACCGTATGCAACTGCATACCATAGCCCGTTCGCTCCCATAATGAAGTACACATCTTGCTGGTAAAACCACGGCGGATAAACTCCAGCATAGAACCAATAGCCGCCGTAAGAATATTCCCGACGTCCGTTGTACATACGGCCACCGTTTGCTACAAAGCGAGTGTGATGGTCACGACCGAATCTACTTTCGTTGTATACGTGGCCGCGACTATCCTTCTGACCGTTGTGGGCCCACTGCCCTTGTGGCTGACTCTTGGCTTGCTGCGGTTGATCCTGCCTGGTGGCCTTGACTTGCTTCAGCTGGGTCTTGGCCGGCTGTTGCTGTTTAGCAGGCTTGGCCTCTTGCGGCTTTACGGGCTTGGCTTCCTGTTGTTTCTCAGGGTTGGCCCGTTCCTGCTGCTTCTCGGGCTTGGCCTGTTCCTGCTGCTTTTCAGGTTTCGCTTCCTGCTGTTTTTCAGGCTTGGCCTGTTGTTCCTGTTTCGGGGGTTTAGCGTCGTCTTGCCGTGCGTACGTGGGAGCGACGGCTCCAAGAAAAAGGAGCAGAACTCCAGCACTCATAAGTCGAACTGGTTTCATGATTGTTGCCTCCCTACGATGGTGTCATGCGCCAGTCGCTTGTCGCGTCGGACGCACTTGTTGTCGCTTCCGGTTTCGCCGGATGACATCCGGTCTTCCCACTATGGCCTGCTCAGCTTCAGTTAGGTCCCAATGCGAACGTGGGAGAGCGAATGAAAGAGTCCAAAAATGTTCAGGAGCCACAGAACCGTGGCGATCACCACGACTGCATTCAAGATGGACTTAATCGTTCCCTGCATCGGTATGAAACTGTTGACCAGCCACAGCAAAACACCCACCACGATCAGAACTATCAGTATCTGCATCAAAGGCATCGGCTATCTCTTCTCTTCGCAGGGAGACACTCCGCCGGTCCAGGCGTTAGTCCGAATCTCTGTCTTGATCTAAGAACTGCTGGTACCGGATGGAGTGGGAAGGAACCTGCGATCTCCAGTGTCGTTTAGGGAAGCTTTCGGACTTGTTTTCGCCCTGGTCCTCTGGCTTCACCCACGGGCAACATCTTAGAAGGGTGCAACGACAGGAGTCTGTTCACTTGTGCACACATCCGCGCCGTGTTTGAGACTTGTGACGGTGGTGGCCGACGACCCAGCGCTAGGCGGGAGGTACCACAGCACGAATGACCAGCGAAGCAACAGAGGCGTGCGTCCCTGCAGCGTGTTTGTCAGGTCTTGGCTACGTTCCAAATGTACAAGAAGTTCTCGTCGGTGGCTGTCGCGACGTCACGGTTGGCGTTTCGCGTGGCGCGGTTCAAGGCGGAACGGACGTTTTGCTTGGTGTCTCCGAGTTCGGCCAAGGGCACCCTGAGGGCGGCGCCATCCTTGAGCTGATCGAGGTCGCGCAGAATCAGGGTAACGATCGCCTTATGTTTACCATTTCGCGAACGAGGAACTTGGCCCAAGTCCATCGTCTTGAAATGGGATATGGCTCGCTTCGTTTTCAATCCGTTGCTCCCAGGATGCAAACGTATAGCTAACGGCAGCTATTGATATCATAGACGTAGACGGCGTACAACAGAAATATGCAGACACAAACGTACCCGGCTTTGCGGATGCCATCAAGGGAACCTGACTCGGGTCGCGCTAACGCCCTCACTTCACCTTAAAAGGAGCTTTGTTGACACGAACGCCATACAAAAGATTCTCCCCGTAAAGCTGGAAGACTGCTACGGTTCAAGGCAGCTACAGGAGCAGCTCGTATGCGAAACGGGGTAACACACTTCGAGCAGGTTCCAATTGAGGTAGTCAAGAATGTTCTCCGGCAGGCCGCAGGACTAGCAAGAATGCTGGAGGAACCGCCTGCGCTCGTTCCGGAGTTAGAACGCCCTGCTATCGCGAAACCGACGATGGAACGTAAAGTGAGGGTTTGAGAATGCCACAGGCAGCGGTCGCAAAAACTAAACCGATTTCCCCGAAAAGGCCCATTTTTGATTTGCGGGATTTTCTTGATACGGCGGGCGTGTCTAGGAAAGTTGCAGAGTTCAGGAAGAAGGAAACGATCTTCTCGCAGGGGGATCCCGCGAAGGACGTCCTCTACATTCAAAAAGGCGGGGTGAGACTTTCAGTAGTGAATGAAACGGGTAAAGAGGCCGTGGTGGCGGTTTTGGGACCGGGCGATTTCTTTGGCGAAGGATGCCTGGCGGGTCAGCCGATTCGGATAGGAACGGCAAGCGCGATTACGGCGACCACCGCACTCATCATAGAAAAGAAGGAGATGGTTCGAGTCCTTCACGTAGAGCATGCGTTTTCCGACCGGTTCATCACTCACATGCTTTCGAGGAACATCCGGGTTGAGGAGGATTTGGTGGATCAGCTCTTTAACTCGAGCGAGAAACGGCTGGCTCGCACGTTGTTGCTGCTGGCGCGCTACGGCACGCAGGACAAACCGCAAATGGTGCTGCCCAAAATCTCGCAGGAGATGCTGGCGGAAATGGTGGGCACAACGCGCTCACGGGTGAATTTCTTCATGAACAAGTTCAGAAAACTGGGCTTCATCAAGTACAACGGCGGGCTTCAGATCAACACGTCGCTTCTGAGCGTTGTCCTGCACGACTGAAACCCGCCGCCGTTCACCGTCCGCACTTCCGGCGCCCTGACACGCTTAACTTCTGAAAGCATTTCGTTTTCAAACAAGCTTATGATGCGGCCGCTGCGCGCGCCATCTCTGGCTCGCGGACCAGCTCATCAAAGAGCGTACGGTAGTGGATCATCGCCTGGCGCAATTCTTCCGTACTGGCCTGCCCGTGCGTTTGACGAATGGCGATTTCGTGCGCGGAACGGTAATTCTCCAGAACCAGGGGGTAGCCGACGGAGATGTCCGCCGCACGCTGTTCAAAGTTGCTCATGGGATAACCGCGCGTGGACATCACGTCGCCGAGGAGCTGGTCGGCGTCGGTTACGGCGCCTCCGGGCCCGTCGACGAATCGCGCCTGCACTCTGGTCCAGGAATCGACAAACCGGGCACGATCGGCCGAAGAGAGCGGCCGGATATGCAAGGCCTCCACTCGTTCCGAGCGCTTGTCGAGAGCCGCTTCCGCTTTCCGCTGGCTACCGCCTTCTTTCACGGCGCGGGTGTATTCGGCGCCACCAAACTGAGTGCGTAGTTTTTCCGTTCGGCGTTTACGAGTCGAAAACCAAATAGCGAGCGCTGCCGCCACGATCACGGCGACAACCGCGATGACGATGATAATTTGCGTCGTGCTTACTGCTGAGAGGTTCATGTGCTATCTCCAGTGTTCCGTCGATTTCCAGATCCAAAATCTTTGACACTAATCCAAGAGGCGTCGCTGACCGGTTGTGCGAAGCAGTACCAAGTCACGGTTTCTCGATGACTTTTTGCACCTTGCCGATTGTGTTCTGGACCGTCCCGGCTATGTTTTCGCCGATACCTTCGCCTTCCAAGTCGGGATCGTTCGTAAGCCGGCCTACCTTTTCTTTGATCGTGCCCTTCACTTCGTGAACCTTGCCTTCGACTTCATTCTTGGTGCTTGGTTTCATTTTGGTGTCTCCTCTGAAATGATTTGCACTCATGCATTCCCGCGCGGCAGTTGCGCGGCCTTACGGTTTCCCCGCTGATTCCGCGGAGTTGCGGTGAGCCTCTTCGGACCACTCGAAAGCTTTCCTGGAATGTTCCAGTGCTTGCCTGGAAAGCTCGTGTCCGGTGAGGTGATCTCCCTTCCCGTGGGACGCCATGGCAGCACGGTGCGTGTGTGCGGCGAGCTCGTGCATTTCGGCAGCTCTTTGGTGCGAGTCATATTGCATCGTGTCTCCTTTCGAGGGACGACTGAGTCACCCGATGCTACCAACGCAGGCGGGCTCCGGCCAAACACGAACATCATCTGGCTTTGGGCCAGCATTCTATGCGCTTGCTGTGCTGCCCCTCATGAAATGCACCAGAAGTAATATCAAGCCCACGACAAGGGCAACGTGAATGAAAGCGCTGGTGATGTGGAATGCGAAAAATCCAAGCAGCCAAAGAACGATCAAAACTGCGGCGATGATCCCAAGCATGTTTTCATCTCCTTGTGATTTGTGCGATCTCGATTTCCCTAACGGCGCTGGGGCCGCTCCGTAGAGGGCAGACGAGCGATGCAGGGATCACATTAGTCACAGAGAGGGCGGACATCTGTCCCCTTGTGCACACTTCCGGATTTTGGTTTCACATTCATGCCCGCAAGGCCCGGCAAGTGAAAAGGCCACGAGGATAGATGGAAGTGACGACAGGAAGCCGCGAACAGACACGGTCAAATGCCGCGTTACGATTCAATGCAGTTGAAAACCGTTCGCCCGGCTATACTGGGATCAGCGACTGTGCGCGCCGGCGGCCAAAGAATCCGAGGGCAGCGAGCCCGACCACCAGGAGGGAAAGAGATCCAGGTTCCGGTACCACAGCGACAGCGGGCACAGGAGTGTTCTTGTTTGGATTTCCTCGTCCTTCCATACGCCATGATTCCCAGACATGCGAAATGAACGATCCGGTTTTATAAGAGTCCGTTTGGCTTACGCCGGCAGGCTGGGTGTTCGTCTCCGGTAAAAAGCGAAATAACTTTGTTTTAGGTTCGGAAAACCAAGGGCCCCAAAAATCAGAGGAGTCGCTCTGTTGAACGCCAACGTTTAGCACCAATTCCGGCGTGAACTCGGGCAGAGATTCTGAGTTTACGGAGGCAATCACCTGCAGCCCGGAGCGACGCGTCGCCTTGACAGGAACTTCAACTTTAGGTTGGTCTTCCGCGAATATGTCGTTCGTCTCAAAAGCCTCGATGAGCGTCACTGACAGGGTGGGTTCTGTCGGAAAACCTGCAACCAAAAGTGCACTCAGGTTCAGATCAGGGTGATGAGCTGCTTTCACGGGGCTTTCAATGCCGGGTGAGTCCTTCGCGAGGTCAGTGCAAGGGATTTTGTCGGCCCAAACAGGCACCGCCGACATCGCGATAGCTCCGCAAAGAAGCAAGGTTGGTCTGAACATCATAGTGTTTCTCCCAGGTTTGAATAGAACTCTCCGTTCACGCCGATATTGAGCGCCTACAAGGGTAGTTTCTGTTCAATTTTGCACAAATCGGTCAATTCGCTTTGAATTTGCTTCCCGGTAGTGGAGCGTGCGCAAACCGCAAATTGAGTCAAGAAGGAAAGCAAGACGAGAGTGGTGGTGCACTGGCGGCGCTATCTGCCGACTGAATATTGTGCGTCCACCACAGGGTTGTAATCGGAGTAGGTGAGGATCCGTTCGATATCAAGACTCTTTAGGAAAAGGATTCTGGCGCTTGCTCGCACGTCGAGGCGTTTCGGCACCCAGACGTCGTCACCGACGCGCGTCTGTTCGAGAATGATGCGTGAGCCGCGCTGCACGCGGGCAACGAACAATGCCATCGAGAACGCCTGCGTGACCTCGCCCTCGACTTTAATCCAACCGAAGGTCTGCGCGTCGACCCAAATCTTGCCTTCCACTTTAGAGAAGAGCTTGCCGTACTTTCCTTGCGCGTGATAACCGGCGTGGGGTGTGGCCTGAACCACGTAAGCGAGTCTGCCGTCGGCCATCTCTTTGCCGATGAGTTGAAAGTCGAAGGCATCGAGCACGTCCTGCAGGAAAGACCTGTTTTCTTCGTTCTTGCCGAGCCGAATGGTTCGCTCTTCGGGTGTTTCGCGCTTCAGCTTGTCGAGGTCCTCGCCGTTCGTCTTCAGTTCGTCGGCCGACGGAGGATGTCCATCGTGTTCGAGGAGCTGCCCAAAGCGAGCGCCGTTGACAACAGTCATTCGGGAGACATCGACATCATCCGATTTCACCTGTGCGTGGGCGTCCAAGCGCCGATCCTCATCGCGCTCGGTATAGGAGTAGGAGTCGCGCGCTTGCCAGCTGTGCTGGGTGGCCGCGATCGACGCAGCCATGATCTGGCGCGCGTCTAGTGCACTCTCAGGCTTCTGAGGTTTGGGAAGGGAGTTGCCGCCAGTTTGAGCAAACAACGCGGATGAAACCGCGAGCACGGCAAGGATCGCTTGCGCCAGGAGTTTAGCCAGGACTTTCACTTTTTACTCGATGCCTGCAGAGTTCCGCACTCTGGAGAGTCAGGATTCGTCCACAGACTAATCCTTCGAGAGTTAGGCGTCTGTGCGAAAAGGAACAACGATCTACGAGTGAGTCAGTTCCGCATCCAGAACGGCGCGGCTGGGAATCGAGTGTGAGAGGATTCCAAGTTGAGCGACGGGACTGCTTGCGTGAGATTAGTTTATAAAGGCCGTCGGCTCCGGCCCGTACCTTCGCACGGACCGATGTCCGTGAAAGCTGGAGTTGTCATTCCGCATCTCGGCGTCGCGTTGGATTGCAATTGCGGCTAGACACGCGGCCCGCTGAATCAATTGAACTTCCTCGAGAGAGGGGCTGCGCGGAACGCAGGAGTACATCTCGAGCGATCCGAGAAGTTCGTCGTTCTCAGCAAGAACGCCGGCGGAGCAGAAAGAGTACAAGCCGAAATGCATCGCGTTCGCGGCGATGGCTCCGAGATCCGTTGCAGTGTCGTCGGGAAAGGAGACGAGGGAAACGACGTTGCCAATGTCGCAATCGAGAACGCTACAGATCTTATTCAGCACCTGCGCGAGGGGCGCACGGGCTGAGATGGACTGAAGAAGTTGTTCTTCGGCGCTCAGCAGATACTGGGTTTTTTCCTCGCGATTCAGATGCGTTTTGGGCTTCTGCAACCTGTGGCGTGAGCCGAAATCATATTGTTTCATCTGAGACTCCCTCTTCGCGCCTGGTTCAGAACTGACGGAGCAAATTGCCGGAACTCAAATCTGTAAAAGGCAATCAAGAGATCTGGCCGGCACGAGCGGCTCTGGGCTGCTTTTCTTTCATTCCATAGAGGGCTCGGTCCGCAGCGTATAGAAGAGTTCCAATGCTATTGGCATCGTTCGGATAGCTGGCAACTCCTACGCTGACGGAAAGCGCCGGCACTTCCATATCTTTCGCCAGAAGATCGCAAATTCGCGT
Source organism: uncultured Acidobacteriota bacterium (assembly GCA_963737205.1). Taxonomy (GTDB): domain Bacteria; phylum Acidobacteriota; class Terriglobia; order Acidiferrales; family UBA7541; genus Palsa-295. The sequence goes on from CAVTRV010000002.1 coordinate 2,798,141, forward strand.
GGCCACCAAAGTGGCGGCGGCCAGGCCTGTTTCCGGCAGAACCAGAGCAAACTCGTCCCCACCTTGGCGCGCAGCGGTGTCTACGGAGCGGCAGCAGTCCGCGAGGATCTGCGCGAGGCGGCACAGCGCCCGGTTTCCCACCAAGTGCCCAAAGGAGTCGTTGATCTCTTTCAAACGATCGAGATCGAGCAAGAGGAGCGAGAATTCGCGTTCGGTGCGCTTCGATCGACTGATCTCGGCGTGCAAGACTTCGAAAAGCCGGCGATGATTGGCCAAACCGGTGAGCGAATCGCTCAATGCCTGGCGGCGCAGATGATCCTCAAGGGCGCGCTGTTCGGTGATATCAACCGCGATAACTTCATGGCCCGCAAAGTCTCCGTGCTCGTCAAAGATGCCGCGACCGCTCAGTCTGACTCTGAGGGTTGTGCCATTTTTCCGCTTCCACTCTATTTCCAGAGGCTCGATTGGGACTGGCTCGGGAACGCCTCGCCCCAATGGCTTCGCCTGGTCGAGATCAAAGACGATCTCGGATGCGCGGTTCGCCGCCAAGAGTTCCACCTTTGTCGAATAGCCAAGCATGCCCAGGAAAGCTTCATTCACGTCGAGAATCTTGCCTTCGGAATCGCACCGGCAGATTCCGTAAGCGGGATTCTCCACCAAAGCTCGATACAGTGATTGCGAATGCCGCAAAGCCTTTTCGGCTTCTTCCAGCTCGGCGCGCAGTTTTTTTTCGTTCAGAGCGCGTCGGACAGCCATGGGCAATTGGGCGAGATGCTCCCGTTCCACGTAATCGAAAGCGCCATGAGCGGCTAGCTCCGCCAGGGACTCACTTCCTACCGCAGTGGTCACGAAAAGCAAGGGAATCTCCTGAACGGTTTGGTGGAGGAGTTGCAGAGCCTGGGATCCAACCCAACTCGCGCTGGGATACTCGGCCACGACGACTTCATAGGTTTGGGAGCGGAGCTGTTCCGTGCACTGCTCCAGGGTGGAGACGACATCGGCGCTGACAATGAATTGCGCTCTCTTCAGTTCTTCCAGGCTGGCGGCAACTACTTCCGCATCGGGATGAACGAAAAGGGCGCGGATCGGGCGGCGCCTGTGAGAGGCCGCGCCTTCCGCCGGGAAGGTGGCCAGATCAGACTGTAAATCGCGCTGAGCTAGTTTTGACATAGAAGCCCCTCACATGGACGACCGAATCCGTCCATGGAACCCAGGATGAGCGGCTGCGAGGTTGACCTTTTACGGCTACAACATATGCCGATAAAACACAGGAATCTGTTTCATTTTGAACACCTATTGGATGGAGGATTTTAAGCTTGAGGAGGGCGGGAAACCGGTGTCGAAGGCGGCCCCACGTTTAGAGGCGATCAGATGCCACTGTGCAAAAAGAGACAGCGAAGGCGGGTCCGTTTTTGCAAGGTTGAGAGGCAATTGTGACGCATCAGGAGAACTGCAATGCTCGATTGCCCGAACTGCCACAGCAAACGAATCCATCGATCAAGGCGCAGAGGTGTCTACGAACGAAGAGTGCTCGGGATGATTTTCGTGAGGCCGTTTCGCTGTGAACATTGCGACTTCCGATTCTTCCGCTGGTCAATCGCCCCGAATCCGAACTCCGTAGAGCCTGCAATTACGCAGTAATCTGGCCGAGTCCGAACTACTACGCGGTTAGGACACGGCCAGGGAAGCGCACGCTGCGAGACTTGCTCTCGACGCGGTAGTTCGTGTTGACGGGCTGCGGACCGAGTTCTCGCCGGACATTCTCACTAGAAAGCTGCGCGGCTGTGCCTTCTTCGCCGTCGAGACCTGCCGGGCGCAACAATCCCGCTGCGCGGCGGGCCAACTCGGTGCGATTCTCCACGCCAAATTTGCTCAGAAGAGACGAGATGTGGAACTTGACGGTACGGACGGTGATGTTCAGCTTGGAGGCGATCTCTTTGTTCGCGCGGTTGCAAAGAACGGAGTGCAGGATCTCTTTTTGGCGGGGGCTCAAGGATGCAGGGCCCGATACCGCACGACCTTCCTCGAGGAGGTCTGTGGCGCGCGTCACGAGTTTGCCGACGAAATCCTTGTCGGCGGGAACGAGAACGGTGAAATCGGCCGGATTATGACCTCGAACCAGGCACTGCATGGCGAGCAGACCCGCGACGCGGTCGAGGCTGCAGTCGGAGTCAGCCAAAGAGCCAGCGCGAAATTGCGCCACCCCAGTGGTCTTCTCGCAGAAAACAAAGAAGCTAGGCTGTGTTTCTTCCTTCTTTGCTGGTGGTTGAACCAACTTAGAAAAAACGCGGACTTTCTTCACGATCAGCCTCGTGTCTGCTTGCCCAGGATGCAAAAGGCGAAGCTATTGGGTTTTGACTTCTGTTTTTTGCTTTCACCACCGGCGCGCCAGGATGACCGGCTTGAAAGCTGGAACTACCAGCTTCCTTTGAAACGACCGTGAGGTTTGGCCGTTACCGAAAGCTGAACTGCGTGCTTGAGGAACTGGGATCCCCCCGAAACTCTCGAAGTGTGGCAGTTGCACTGCCAAAGTGCGAAGCGTTTTTCAAACGGCTGAGAGTAGGGAAGATACCTTAGATGATGCATACAGGATTCACCTGATTGCGGGTAGAAAATTCCCGACATCAGAAAAATTTCCTTACGGAGTCCCGAAGCTGGTCCTGATAGTCATGGTGCTCAGATCGTCCACTACGCGCACAATTTGTGCTGTGTGCGTGCGGCGAGCGCGTTCGCGAGTGCGAGATTTGAAGAGGTCAGGTTACGCGCAAAGAGTGCTACCGATGTAGTGCCCACCTTGCCTGGGAAAGGGTGCGAACTTTCACAAGGAAAATGGCCGGCCTCCCCCGGAAAACATGCGACTAGCATCGCGTGATAACGCCGCTCGGCTGTTTCGCCGATGTCCAGGAGGACGAAGAACCAGGAAGGTTAGGCTCTAAGGGCGGAGGTGAGTTGCGTGCGCCAGGCGGGGAGGGTGAAGCCGAAGGTTGCGGCGAAGCGGGTGTTGGAGAGGACTGAGTAGGCGGGGCGACGGGCGGGAGTGGGGTAATCGGCCGTGGTGACGGGGATGACGCGCTTGACTATCAAAGGGCGGTTACCGGTGGCGGCGGCGAACCAGGGGAGATCGCGCGGGAGTTGCGAGGATTCGTCAATGATTGTGGTGGCGAATTCGTGCCAGGTGGTTTTGCCGGAGGCGGTCATGTTGTATGTGCCGGTGATTTCCGGGAGAGATGAGCTATCTTTGCGGAGCAAGTCCGCGAGAACACGCGTGGTGGCTCGGGCGATTTCGCCGCTTGACGTGGGCGCGCCGAACTGGTCGCTGACGATGCGCAGCTCTTCGCGTTCGGCGGCGAGCCGCAGGATTGTGAGCAGGAAATTTTTCCCCGATGTTGCGTAGACCCACGCGGTGCGAAAAATGAGGTGGGGAATGCTTGTCGCGCGGATCGCTTCTTCGCCGGCGAGTTTGGTCCTTCCGTAGGCGCTGATGGGATTCGTGGGATCGTCCTCGGCGTAGGGAGTGCGCTTCGTGCCGTCGAAAACATAGTCGGTGGAATAGTGGACGACGACGGCGCCAATTTTGTTCGCTTCTTCGGCGATAACCGCAGGTGCGTCCGCGTTGATGGCGTGCGCGAGCGCCTCTTCTTTTTCGGCTCGGTCGACGGCGGTGTACGCGGCGGCGTTCACGATCAACGACGGCCGAACTTCCTGAATGGCTTGGCGAATGTCGTGGATATTCGACAGATCCAATTCCTGCCGACCCAGAGCAGTTAGTTCGCCCAGGCTCGGGAGGATTTGGGCAAGCTCCGAGCCGACCTGGCCATTCTTGCCGGTGAGCAAGATTCTGGGCGTCATTTGTAAAGGGGGAGAAATTCGCGAGGCACTTCGGAGAGCTTCGCGAACTCCGAATCCTTTTCGGAAACGATCGGCGAGGAGACGCCCCACAAGATGTTCAGATCGGGATCACTCCACAGGACGCCGTGCTCGTCGTCGCGATCATAGAAGTCGCTACACTTATAAAGGAACTGGACGCTTTCGGTGAGCGCGAGAAATCCGTGGGCAAAACCGGCGGGCACGTAGATGAGGTTATGGGTTTCCGCGGAGAGAGTGACGGTGGCCCATTTGCCAAAGGTAGGGGAGCCGAGGCGAATGTCGACCGCGACGTCCAAGGCTTCACCCTCAACCACACGGCAAAGCTTCGCCTGGGGCCGCTTCAACTGATAGTGGAGGCCGCGAAGGGTTCCTTTCGCGGAGCGGGAATGGTTATCCTGCACAAATGAATCGTTGACCCCCAGGGCCTTGAACTTTGCCTGGTGGTAGGTTTCCATGAAGAAACCGCGTGAGTCCTGGAACACGGCGGGACGGAACTCAAAGACCCCGGGTAGTGAGGTTTCAATTCGATGCATTGTGGCTTGGATTCGCGTCGCGATTATTGCCCACAGGGACCTCCTCCCGCAAGGGCCGGCCCCTGATTTCGGTCCGGGCAAGGCTCAAGGACCTCCCGGGTCGACGGCCAAGGGTCACAACCTCCAAGCGAGAGCCGACCCCAGGGGGGTCCTGTTCCGGCAGATCGGAGGACAGGTGGTGCGGGGGTTATCATTCCAGACTTCTGGGTACAGTCATGCCCCTGTTCCTTCGGTACAGTTTCGAAAAGGAAGCTTTCCGGTTCCGGGAATTAAAGTAACTTCATTATTTTCAGCTTATTGCAGATTGTTGTTACTACTTTGTGACCCTCACCTGCCCCCGGGCCGAGTTCAGGCCTGGCGGGGACGCCTGAACAGGCGAACTGAACTGCCCAATCTTTAGCCTGCCGTCCAGTAGATAGGCCCTCTCGGCGGTCCCTACACTGTGCGTGTGATGAAACCGCTCACGCAGAGTGGAACCGGGCGCCAAGCGGCGCGGGTCTCCCAAACTACAGATAAATCGAATCTTAAGTTCTCCGATAAGGCGCTGGCCGCGCTCGCTTTGCTGGCCTCCATTGCGGTCAGCTGCGGTCTGTCTGCCTGTGCGGGTTACACCAGCGCAGCCGCCGGGGCCGTGACGCAGGACCCGAAAACAGGGGTATTGAGCGCCAGTTCAAGTAGCGTCAGCTTCGGGAATATCGCGGTTGGGAGTACAGCGACGCTGACCGCGAGCCTTACCAACACGGGCCTGGCAGCGGTGAACATCTCCCAGGCGACGATCTCGGGCACCGGATTCACGGTTATGGGAGCGGGCCCGTCAGGGTCCGTTGGAGTGGGTCAAAGCGTCACGGTGACGGTCCAATTCGCACCGCAGTCCACCGGGGCCGCCAGCGGAATGTTGACGGTTAGCAGCGATGCCTCGAATTCACCAGCCTCCGTTGCCTTGACGGGAATGGGAACGCAGGCCGGCGTTTCGGTTTCTCCGCTGTCTTTGAGCTTCGGCAACGTCAACGTGGGGAGCAGTGCTTCGCAGAATGTTACGGTAACGAACGCCAGCACCGGGATTATCACGGTTTCCGGTGTCACCCCGACTGGCTCGGGAATCACGGTCAACGGGGTTTTCCCACAGACGCTCAATGCGGGGGCGAGCACGACGTTTGAAGTGCAATTTGCTCCAGCGGTTACGGGGAACGTATCCGGGAGCGTCTCGATCGCGAACACCGCGCCTGGCGCTGCGACAATTGTGGCTGTGAGTGGAACTGGTGCCCAGGCCGAAATCGCAACAAGCCCGTCCAGCGTCAGCTTTGGCAATGTCGCGACCGGCAACACCAATTCGCAGCCGATCCAGATTTCTAACGGCGGCAATGCGACTTTGACGATTTCGCAGGTCACCGTGACGGGCGGTGGGAACGGGTTTAGCACGATACTTTCAACCCCGCTCGCAATTCAGCCCGGCAAATCGGCGAGCTTCAATGCAACGTTCACTCCCAGCTCCCCCGGAAGCGATTCAGGATCGATTTCTCTCGTCAGCAATGCGCCGAACTCGCCGCTGACGATCAATTTGGCGGGCACAGGTGCCGTGGCGACGCGCACCCTAAGTGCGAGCAGTTCGAGCCTGAGTTTTGGGAACGTAAACGATGGAACCAACGTTTTGCAGAACGTCACAGTGACAAACACCGGGAATTCGAACGTAACAATTTCGAGCGTTGGCTCTACGGGAACGGGCTTCGGCGTTTCGGGAGTGCAGTCCGGTTTGACACTTACGCCCAACCAGACGACGACTCTGACGGTATCGTTTGATCCGAGCTCTCCCGGAGCAGTGAGTGGCAGCGCAACGTTAACGAGCAACGCGACGAATTCTCCGCTATCGATTGGGTTATCGGGGACGGGCGAGGCGATTATTCAGCATTCCGTAGGGTTGTCGTGGACCGCCAGCACAACCACCGGCGTGGTGGGTTACTACGTGTACCGGGGTACGAGTGCTGGATCGTATACCCGGATTTCGACATCGGCGGTGGCGGCCACGACTTACAGCGATCCGAGCGTCACGTCGGGACAAGACATCACGTACTACTACGTGGTGACGGCAGTGGACGGCAGCGGAGTGGAGAGCAGCGACTCGAACACAGCACCCGTGACCGTTCCATAGTGGCGGACGCTTGGGAATAGAGTGGGAAACCCTCGGAGACGCGTTTCCCTCAATTCATTTTGGCAGGCTGTGGCATCGCACGATCCGGGATGACCGCGAATGGAACTGGCCAGACGACCAGTTTGGCACACCTGTACCATAAGTGTCCCCTAGTCCAGTAGCTTCCCACAAACGACCCATTCCACACTGCGACCGCAGGCGGGTGGATTCGCGCGGAGGATTTCGCGCGAGCCGCTATCACTCATTCAGGCGGAAATTTTGTCGTCGCTAGACTTCGCGAAGATTGCCGTTATTTGCCTCGCAAGTTTCGGTATGGCTGCGTGCATCGGCGTTACAGGCAAACCAAACGGGAACCCTGCCGCGGGGTTTGCCCTTCTGGACGTAACTCCTCTATCGGTGAATTTCGGAAACGTGACAACGGGAAGGACCGCGCAGCAGGGAATAAATATCGTCAACACGGGAACGGCAAGCGCGAAAATCGAGCGAATTACGATGAAGGGCAGCGGATTCAGCGTGAAAGGAATTTCCGTTCCGGTGACGATCGAGGCAGGAAAGAGTGCGAGCTTCACAGCAGATTTTGTGCCCGGGTCAACAGGCGCGGCCAGCGGAAGCATTTCTCTTGTAACGGATGCGAGCCCTGCTCCCATCGTAATCGGTCTCGACGGAACAGGCGCGGGCGCGTTGATCGCCGTCACGCCTGCCTCCGGAAGCTTTGGAGACGTGGTTGTGGGCAGCGAATTGAGCGAGCCCCTGGAACTGAAAACTTCTGGCAATGCGAACATAAAGATCACGAAAGTATCGACGACCGGTGCCGGATTCAGCGTTTCGGGTCTTGCCGTGCCACTGACGGTGTCGCCTGGGCAAACCGTTTCGTTCCTGGCGAAGTTCAAGCCCGCGACGGCCGGAAACTTGTCGGGGACGATATCCATCACCAGCACAGCCGAAGACTCTCTGGTGACGGTGGATCTGGCTGGTAAAGGCGCCACTCCTGTTGTCGGCCTTTCCGTGACGCCAGCGACTCTGAGCTTCGGCAGCGTGGCCGTGGGGAAGACAACCAGCCTGGAAGTAACTTTGAAGAGCACGGGCAATACGAATGTGGATGTTAAGTCTGTATCGATTTCGGGCAGTGGCTTCAGGGTCAGCGGTGGTTCGAATGTCACGCTTGCGCCGGGCCAATCCTCTACGGTCACAGTGAAATTTGATCCGTCAAAATCGGGGAGCGCGAGCGGCACGGTGACGGTGGCCAGCAACGTTCCGGGCTCGCCGGCGAAGATTTTGGTATCCGGGTCAGGGTCGAGTTCCGGGTCAGGGTCGGGGGGAAGTCAGAGCGACGCATCAGCCCAGCATACGGTCACGCTGCGATGGGATCCGAGCACGACATCATCGGTGGTGGGCTACTATGTGTACAGGGGGCTCGTAGCTTTGGGGCCATTCTCGAAGTTGAACTCCGCGAGCGCGACGTCGACGAATTTCACGGACGCAACCGTAACGGAAGGGCTAACCTACTATTACGTGGTGACCGCGGTGGATTCGGAGCACGTCGAGAGCGCATTTTCAAACCAAGTGGCCGTGACGATTCCCCAGCCTTAAGCATTTGGCACCAGAGCGACGGCATCCGGGTTGCCTGATCGAACCACGCAAGCTATATTCAAACGTACCGCAGACGCTGAAACAATCCATCAATTCTGACGGTGGTTCGCGGGATCTGGTCGCTGCCGCAACGCGCGTTCCCGGGGAGGGTTCGAATTGCGCTACCTGGTGACGGGTGGTGCCGGATTCATAGGCTCGAATATCGTGGACGAGCTCGTTCGGCGTGGGCACGACGTGGTGGTCCTCGATAATCTTTCCGCCGGGAAAGAGGAAAATCTCGTGGGCGTGCGGAAGAAGATCGAGTTCCGCGCGGAAAGCATCACCGATCTGGCGGCGGTTCAGTCCGCTTCGAAGGGGGCGGATTACGTAATTCATCTGGCAGCGCGGACGTCGGTTCCGCGGTCGGTGCAAAACCCGCTCGAAACCAATTCCGTGAATATCGATGGAACGCTCAACGTGCTGGTGGCCGCGCGCGACGCCAAGGTACGCCGTTTCGTCTATGCCGCATCGTCCTCGGCGTATGGCGAGACGCCCACTCTGCCAAAAACGGAGGCGATGCAGCCCGCGCCGATCTCGCCTTACGGCGTGACGAAATACGTTGGCGAGATTTACGCGCAGGTGTTCGGCCGCGTCTACGGCCTGGAAAATGCGTCCGTGCGATTCTTCAACGTTTTCGGGCCGCGTCAAGACCCTACTTCGCAATATTCCGGAGTGCTCTCGCGGTTCATGCTGGCGGTGATTGAGGGCAAGCAGCCTGTTATCTACGGGGATGGAGAACAGTCTCGCGATTTCACATACATCGACAACATCGTGGATGAAACCCTGCGCGCGTGTGAGGCAAAAGGCGCTTCGGGAATGGTATTCAACGGCGGCACGGGAGCGCGAATCACGCTGAACGAGGTGTTGAAGCTGCTGGAGAAAATCAGCGGGAAGAAAATCGAGGCGAAGTACGATCCGCCGCGAACCGGTGATATCCGCGACTCACAAGCTGATGTGTCACTCGCGCACAAGGTGCTCGGCTACCAGCCCCTGGTGCATTTCGAGGAAGGGCTGCGGCGCACGTGGGATTGGTACCAGAGCAATTACGGCCGCAAGTAGCTGCCGGGAACTTCACGACGGGCCGGGACTCCATCGGAGTTGAACCAGAGGATGCCGGCAAGAACCATTCCGGCGGACAACGTGAAATTTGCGACCGAAAAGGAACGTCCGCTAACTCGCGAGAGCACACATTCAAGAATCAGCGGACCGAGCAGCAAACTCAAACCGAAGGGAATCAGCAGAGGTAGCCGCCAGGGAACTTTTCTCACAACCATTCCAAGCAGCCATCCAATGGGAAGGAACACAACCGCGTAGTAGATATCTTTGTAGCCGCTGAGCTCACCCTGCTTCACGCGGCGAAACTTCTCGGCGAAGGCCGCCCCCGGGCCCAAGTAGCGATCGTCGAGGTTCCTGCCATCGACGTAGAGATGAAGGTCCGAGCCATCGTAAGAAAACAGAAGGTCGCGAGTCTGATTCGGCGCGAGCAGGTTCGAAATCGTCCAAGCAAGCGTGGGCCGCTCGACCGAGATCCTGTTACGGAACCAGAAAACGAGGCTGGCATTTTCCTGCCGGAGGTAAAGGTCCGAAAGTCCGGAGGGTTCAGAAATCGACACGATGCGGCCATCGGAGTCGGCGATGTCTGCCGGTTCGAAAACGACGCGAATCGAGAATTGGTTTGTGCGCTGCAATTCGCCGATTAGATTCGCAACCGGCTGCGCGGAAGCGATCGATGGGAACGTCTCCCATGGCGCTCCACTTCCGCTTGGCTCCTGCGCTGAAGTTGTTTCGGGCAACAGCGGAACAAACAATCTGGCGCTGTCCTGATTCGGCGGCACCGATGAGAAATCGAATTTCGCCAATGCGCCATCAGCGTCCGGAGCCGGTTCTTGGCCGCGCGCGAGCTGCTCTGCAAGGCTTTTTCCAACGTCTCGGTCCCATATTTCCGCGCGCGCCAGCTTCCCTCTCCAGGCGTGGCGGCCGGTGGCATCGTTTCCGAATACGAGGAAACAATTCGCGCTCCAGTTTCCCAAGTGCGTCTGGTTCTGCAACGCGATCGAATACAGGGTGCAGGCTGCGAAGTACGCGAAAAGAATGACGGCTGACCGGCGCAGGGTGAGCCGGGACTCTGCCCTTTGCTCCAATGCCGAGAGGACCTTCGATACGACGTTTCCGCACAATTCGAAGGCTAGAAATCCGATGGCCGCCCCAGTCGAGTTGGTGAAGACATCTTCCCAACCCGAATCACGCGCTGGGATGTAGATCTGGAGAAATTCTATGCAATAAGAAAGGAGAGCTCCCGCGATCCACGTGGAGAAGAAAGCCGCCGGCCAAGACTTGCCTTTGCCGCGCAGGTTTGCCGCCAGGCCGAAGCCGAACGGCATGAACAGGAAGATATTGAGAACCACGTCGAGCACTCCACTACCTTTGTCCGTTTTGCCAAGAAAAAACGGAGACGCGCCCGGAGCCAGTTTTGTGTGCAGGGAGAATTCGAACGGATAGAGAGTGAGGAAGAGGATGCCGGCGAGGGCCGCGATCAGAATACGATTAGACCAAGCGCGGGTTGGCGGGGCGGGTATGGCTTGAGTTTCGTTCATCATTCTCGCGCGCGAATTCACAGCAGGCAACCCGAGTCTAGCATGAGTGATTTTCTACGTGGTTTTCTGGGAGAGTGGGCCGATCCCTCGTTGGTTAAACTCGTCCGTTGTGTTAACCGTATTTTCCGGCACGGTCCCTCGGCGTCGTGGGGTTCGTGTAATATTTGGCTGGGAGGTTCGGGTGAGGACGCTCAAACTCTTAACGATCGTGTTGGTGACCGTTTTGACGGCCGGCGCGCAGGGAACCGGCTCGAAGCACAAGATCAGTATCACGTTCAATTATGACTTTACGCAGACGCCGGTATGCCCGGCAAAGACCGCGAAGACCTGCGTAACGCAGTTCAATCTGTACGACATTTCGGCGGGAACGGCAAAGAGCACAAAGTTGATGTCGTTCCCACCTCCTGCGGGCGCCAGCGGCGTCGTCAAAGACATCAAGGCCACTACCCCGCTGCTTTTATTCGAGCCCGGGAAGCACCTGCTAGCGGTTACGGCGCAGATGACAAAAGGCGACGAGTCCGATCCAAACAAATGCACGATTTGGGTGGTGATACCGTCCGATTCGCCGGTGGAATCCCACTAGTCTTTTTGCCGGTGGCTCAATGGGAGGGGCGGAGCTCGTCCAGCACGGGCCGAGAAAGTCCTTTTACGCTGCGGTTCGCGCGGCCTTCGAGATCGAAGATGATGATTTCGTTCTCACCTTTTCGAAGCCAGGGGCCGGGGACATAAAGCGTCTGTTGCGGTCCGATACTCCAAAATCTTCCGAGAGCATGACCATTGATCCAGGCGGCACCCTTCCCCAGAGCGCGCGTGTCAAGGAACGTGTCGCCCGTCTCGCTCAGTTGGAACGTGCCGCGAAAGAATGCGGGACCGCTCACCGGACCGTTCGTGAGACCGTTCTTGGGACTGCGGCCAAAATGCACACTTCCTACAACGCTCATGGGCAAGGCGTACATCTCCCATCCGTGGATTTCGCGTCCGTCGAGCGTGACGGATTCGGTGATGCCCTTCCGTTCCGTGCGAAGCATCTTCCCGAAATTGATGCGGCCCGTGTTCTCAACGAGGATGTCGATCGTAACGTCAGACTTGGTTCCCCGGATCGGCAGCGAGTTTTGGCCGAGACGCCTATCGAGCGCGCCGGCGAACTTGTGATCCACAAATATTTCTCCGTAATCGTGCAGCTCGCGAATCGTTAGCTCGCCTTTAACTGGCCCCGGTACATACGTGCGATACAGAATGTAGCCGTACGATTGCCCGAGCACCTCCATTGGCTTCGGAGCGTCAGACATGATGGGCGTTCCGAGATTTTCCCAGAGCGGGCTCGCTTCACTCAGTTGAATGGGCGCAATTGAAATCGCGGGCTCGCTTGCAGGGACAGGCGGCAGTGTCACTCCGGGGCGATGCTTGGCGATGATTTCTCGAAAGGCGAAGTATTTCGGCGTGGGGCGCCCCGACTCGTCCAGCGGCGCGTCGTAATCGTAACTCGTGATCTGCGGCATATAGCTCTTGTCGAAGTTCGCGCCATTCATGAAGCCGAAGCTGGTGCCTCCGTGGAACATATAGAGGTTGATCGAATAGCCCTGCCCGAGAATCCAATCGAGTTCCTTTTCCTGCTGCAATGCGTCGGTGGCGGCGTGCTTGCGGCCCCACGCGTCGAACCAGCCATCCCAATACTCGCCGGCCATTAAAGGCTGATCCGGACGAAAATTCGCGAGCGTCTCGAAGGCTTGTGTGGCTTCGCCCGGTCCGAAATTCACCACGGCCGGGAGATTCGGCAGCGTTCGGTCGGGAAGCTCCTCGGGTCCATCGGCCGTGTAGAGCATTGACTCTCCGAGGCCGGCACTTGAGAGGGCGTCGCGAATGGCGGTCAAATATTCCTTGTCGTTATCGAACGAGCCGTATTCGTTCTCCACCTGCACGGCGATGATCGGGCCGCCGCGCGTAACCTGCAGCGGCGCCAATTCTGCGCCGAGCCGCTTCAGCCAACGTTGGGCCGGACGCATGAATTTCGCGTCGCGACTTCGCAGAACGATTCCTGGATCTGCGAGCAGCCACGCAGGGAATCCGCCCAAATCCCATTCGGCACACGAATACGGTCCCGGCCGCAGGATCACGTAGAGGCCTTCGTCCTGCGCCGCGTGGATGAAGGCCGCGACGTCATACTGGCCGGTGAAGTCGAAGACTCCCGGCTTGGGTTCGTGAACGTTCCAGAAGACGTATGTCGATATCGTATTCAGGCCCATGGCGCGCGCCTTCTTCAGGCGGTCGTGCCAATATTCGGGCGGAATGCGCTCGTAGTGCATTTCACCGGAGATAATCTGGAAGGGTTTGCCGTCGAGAACGAAAGTGCGGCCGTCGATGCTGAACGTATGTTTAGGCGCGCTTTGCGATGGGCCGACGGCGAAAAGAAGCGGCATGGCCAACGCGCAGACACAAAAAGTGGACACGCAGAATTGGAGAATTCGCATCAGTTGTTCCGCGTATCCCTAGTGTCCAGGGAGATGCCCACGGGCGCGGCTTCGAGCGTCTTCACTTCGAATGGCTTCAACTGAAAATCGTGCGGTTTGCCGGCGCGTACCGTAATGACAGCCACCGACTGATCTTCTTTCCACGGACTGCGAAGCCGAAATTCCTTTGCGGATTTGTCCGGCAGCTCAAAGGCTTTCGCGACATCGATCGTAATGCTCTGCGGCTGATCCGAAGGATTTCGCAGAACGAGGATTCCCTTGCGCGGCGACCAGGACGCCCAGCCATAAACCTCAAGCTCGGCCGGATCGCCGCCGATCCAGTGCGTGTCGACCAGAATATCTGCATTCGCACGCGACCAATTCGCCGCTTCGGCAAGATTATCCCAATCGTCGGCAGAAAGCAGCGACGGCGTGATGTACATCTCCTGCAACTGCGTGCCGGTGCCGAAGTAATCGCGGATCTCGTTTTTGAAATCGTGGCTCGGATCGGAATCGAGGTTCCTAGCGTGCTTCGCGAAGATCAGGCCATGCAGCATGAGGGAATTCAGCGGATAGAGCGGCCCGTCCATCACGACATGTTCGTACGTGTCGGCGTCGCGATAGGTGATCCAGCGCTCGCGATTCGGGCCCACACCCAGGAATTCGTGGTCTTCGCCGCCGCGCCAGATCGAATCGGCATACAGCAGCCAAAAAGGCGAAGGATACGTGCCGGTGGTGAGATTCACATAAAGATCGCGCTTTTGCGAGCGAAGCTCCGTAATCAGGTTGATGGCGGCGTCGAAATCGCTGTCGAAATCGCTGCCGGCGAAGACGCGATTCGCGTTGACGGTGCCGTCGAACTTGAATTGATTCACGCCGAAGTCGCGCATCATGCGCATGCAGGTGTCGCGAAACAGCGCGTAGTATTTCGGGCCGGAAAGCGCCAGGCCGTTGTCGACGATTTCGTAGCCGGCGGCGCGCGCTGCGGCAAGGCGCTGCTGTTTCGGTTCGCCGTATCCGCCCCATGGAGACATCCAAATCCCTGGCTCGGCGCCATACTTTTCGGCTTCGGCGCGGACCGGCGTCAGGCCATCGGGAAAACCGGCGTTGAATTGCCAAAGCGTCGCGGGATTGTCCCAGCCGTCGTCAAAGAGAAAGGACGAGAGCTTCACGCCGCGCTTCTGGCTGAGTTCGGTTCCGAAGGCGCGAACCACGTCGAGGGCCTGAGCCGCGTCGTATCGATTGAAGTAGCCGAGGTCGTACCAGGAATTGTAGTGCAGGAAGGTGCGATAGGGATGGGCGCGTTCGCGTTCGACGTATCGCAGAAAACCTCGGCGGAGTTGTCCCTTGCCGGTAACACCCACGACGCTGGAATACGTCACCTCGTGTTGTTTTTTCAATGGCAGCTCGCGTTCGAGTTTGCAGCGGGCGCGGCCAAGCGCGACGTCGCACGTGGAAAGAGGATGCTCGAAGCCGGCAAATATAGAACCGTCCACGACGGGCGACCCCTGGACGGAGCCGGTCACGTGCGCGTTTGGGAGCGCCCAATCAATCATGCGTATCTCGGTGATCGGGACATCGTGGTCCGCGGCAGCGACGGTAACTTCATTCCGAAGGTAGTTTGATCCATCGCGCAGAATCACGCGCCAGGTGACGTTCAACAGCCCGTTTGAATCGCGGAATCGCGTGACGACCGCTTTTCCCGGCAATCTCTCCGACAATCTGGCGGCGTCTGGATTCGGCGTGAAATCGTTCACGGTGGGGCCGGCACTGACCGTCATATTGGATGGCATCAGCGCTTGTCCACCGCCGAGGATGAGGACAAACGGATTTGCGGGTCGCGCGAGCGATAGGCCTGCGAGCAGATCTCGGAACTCGCTGCTTCGCAGTATCCCATTCGATGAACGCCAACTCGCGCTCAGAACTGAGTTGGAAAGCGAGAATCCGTCAGTGGTGATTTGAACTCGAGCGACTCCGGGATCCGGCTCGAAAAAGACAGGACTCGTCTCTTGAGCGGCGATCGTGCCTGCCACGCCAAGCGCGAGACCCAGGAAAAACGCCGCTCGGTACAAGTATTTTGTTCGCAAGGTAATCATCCGGATCAGGAGCCAGTCGCAATCGCGACGGTCGGCCGCGCCGGTTTTCCCAGCAACGACCCCGCCAGCATCCCCACAGCCGCAAAACCAAAGGCGCCGAGGCCAGCGTAGCTCGCCGGCGTTTTGAAAAAGAAAAATCCGATTGTGGCGATTGCCCCACCGGCCATGGCCAGGTAACCGCCCAGCGTGGAAGCGCGCTTCCAGAAAAGTCCTGCAATCATGGTCACGAGCGTGCCCGAAAGATAGATGGACGCAGTGATGTTCAAGTAAAAATACGTCGGACCCGGCAACGTATACCACAACCCCCAAACCATCACGAAAATACTCACGAACAGGTTCGCGGCGCGATTGAGTACCACCTGCTGCATCGAACTCATCGGTTTTCGCCGCAACGGCAAGATGATGTCCTGGGCGAGGATCGCGCTCCAGCCCAGAAGATAGGAACTGTTCACCGACATCGTTGCCGCAAGCATCCCAGCGACCACCAGACCGAGCACTCCAGACGGAAGCACTGTGGCGAGCATGCGCGGCATCGCTTCCAGCGAATTCTGGTTGGGACCAAGCAGAGCCAGCGCCGCGATTCCCCACATCATCGGCATCATTCCGCGGCCGAGAAATATGAAGCCCGCCCAGGAAAAAACTTTCTTGCTGATCTCCGGACTCTTCGTCGAAAAGGTGCGCATCGCAGTCGTCTGCCAGCAGGTGTGGACCGCCAGCCAAACCAGAACCTGAAACATGATGTAAGCCCCGCCGTAATCCCGATTCGCGATGGGACTGAAGCCACCCGCGCCCATGGAGTGTTGCACGACGTCGTACATGTGGCCGATGCCCGCGGCGCGCATCGCCCAAATCGTGACGAGAATCGTTCCGATGCTGAGCGCAACGAACTGAATGAAGTCCGTGACGACGATTGAAACCATGCCGCCGAGCACCGTGTAGACCAGCTCGAGGAGCAAAATGCCGGTCATGACCGCTTTGATGTGGCTGAGCGAGATGCCCGAAATGATAGCGAGAAATGTGCCTTCGACTTTAAGGAACACACCCATGTTCAGAATTCCGCCGGTGGCCACCAGGATTCCGGTGAAGATTCGGAGTCTCCGGCTGAATTTGACTTCGAAAAATTCCGGCACGGTCATCAATCGCATGGCGCGCAGGCGTTTCACGATGAACCCGGTGCGCCCAATGAAGATCATCACGAGCCCGGCGATCAGCCCGTTGACGAACGACGAGTAGCCCGTCTTATAGCCGAGCTCCGCGTAGTACATGAACGTGATGGTGCCGATCTCGGTGGCGGCCAGCGTGGCGATGCCGATGAATGTTCCCAGTTCTCTGCCAGCCACGAGAAAATCCGCGATTCCACCGACGAACTTCCGCCCGTACAAACCCGTGGCAAAGGTGGCAAGCACGTAGACGATGACGATCACCCAGTCGAGCGTGGAGAAGTGCGTGGCAATCATCGTTTGTTTGCCTCAGCGCGAAGACCCGCGAGCATGTCGCGCAGATCTTTCACGCCGCGAACGAGCACGATGACCGCGATCACGGCGAACGCCGATCCTGCAATAAAGAAGTTCGCCATCCAGAAGATGTACCAGGCATTCATCGGGAAGGTGGCGATTCTAGCGCGAATGGCGCGGGGTTGGTCCATCATTTCCGCGTGTGCGCTACACTAGGCGCCCGCATGCCGAGCGACGACGTGATCGACAAAGCAGTTATTTTGGCGCGTGGCGCGGGCTCGCGCATGAGAGCCAACGCGGAGGTTCGCCTCGATCCATCTCAATCCGCCGCCGCGGACACGGGCGTGAAGGCGATGATTCCTTTCGGCCGCCGTTTCTTGATTTCGTGCTGAGTGGCTCGGCGGACGCTGGCTTTGCGCAGGCCTGCATCGTCATCGGACCCGAACATGATTTCGTACGGGACTATTACCAGCGCATTCAACCGCGACGCATACAACTCGATTTCGCCACGCAGGCGAAGCCGCTTGGCACCGCCGACGCCGTGCTGGCTGCCGAAGGATTCGCGAGCGGCGGCGAGTTCGTCGTCATAAACTCCGATAACTTATATCCTTCGGACGTTCTCGTCGCTCTGCGCGGTCTGGGTGGACCAGGCGCCGTGATGTTCGACGAAAGCTCGCTGATCGAGCACAGCAACATCTCCCACGAGAGACTGCGATCGTTTGCTTATGCCAACGTCGACGCCGAGGGCTTTCTGATCGACCTTATCGAGAAGCCCGACGAACAAACGCTCGTGGCTCTGCGCGGCTTTGCGCTTGTGAGCATGAACTGCTGGCGCTTTTCGCAGGAGATCTTCGAGGCTTGCCGGCGCGTGCCGCTTTCGTCGCGCGGCGAATACGAACTGCCAGCGGCGGTGCGGGAAGTTATGAGAGGCGGCGTGCGGTTCAAGATCGTACGCAGCACGGCGGGTGTGCTCGATTTGTCGCGGCGTTCCGATATCGCGGCTGTTGGCGAACGCCTCAAGAATTTGCTGGTGTCGCTATGAACGCTGCTATCGTGGACGCGCTCGTCGCGGCCGGAATGAGCGACGACGAGGCCGCCCGCAAAGAGCAACTCTTCGCGAAGGCCGAGGGCCTGCTTCGCGCCCGGGGCATCGCGTGCACCCGCCGCTGGTTCGTCCCTGGACGCATCGAGGTCCTCGGCAAGCACACCGACTACGCAGGAGGACGCAGCCTGCTCTGCACGGCGGAACGCGGCATGTGCGTTGCGGCCAGCCCTCGTGACGACTCGACTGTTCGCATCGACGACGCCGTCGATGGCCGCAGCGTTGAGTTCGAATTGTCCGCGGACCTCGTAATCCCCGAATCGAGATGGACGGTCTACACAACTAGTGTGGGGCGGCGCATCGCGCGCAATTTCAGCGGCGAATTGCGCGGCGCCGACATTGCGATCGCGAATGACCTGCCGCGCGCGGCGGGCATGAGCAGCTCGAGCGTCTTGGTGGTGGCGATTTTTTCAGTGCTCAGCGAAATCAATCAGCTCGATCAGCGACCGGAGTACAAATCAAACATTCGAAACCGAGAGGAACTGGCCGGTTATCTCGGATGTATCGAAAACGGGCAGACCTTCGGATCGTTGGCCGGAGACAAAGGCGTCGGCACGTTCGGCGGAAGCGAGGACCACACGGCGATCGTCTGCGCGCGGCTGGGGATGCTGCGTCAGTACAGCTTTTGTCCCGTCCATGCGGAGCGAATCATAAAGTTGCCCGCCGAATGTACGTTCGTGATCGCAACGAGTGGCGTGAAGGCATCCAAGATCGGGGCGGCGCGCGATCAATATAATTGTATCTCGAAAGCCGCCGCAGCGGTTTTGGCCGTCTGGAGCACTTATTCCGGCGAAAATCCTGCTACTCTTCGCGACGCCGTTACGAGCTCACCTGATGCGCCTGCGCGAATTCGCCAGGCGCTCGAGCATTCTTCGATTTCGGATTTCTCACCACAGGCGCTGCTGGACCGCTTCGATCAGTTCGTACTTGAATCGGAGGAGATCATCCCAGCAGCGGGAGATGCGCTGAATCGCTCTGACTTGCGATCGTTCGGTGAGCTTGTCGATCGCTCGCAGCGCGCCGCTGAACGCTGGCTCGGCAACCAGATCCCCGAAACGATCGAACTCGCGCGGGTGGCGCGTCAGCTGGGAGCTTATGCGGCGTCGAGCTTCGGGGCCGGGTTCGGCGGAAGCGTATGGTCACTTGTTTCACGCGCGGACGCCTTCCAATTCCGCGATGCATGGAAGAAGCGATACGAACAACTCTTCCCCGAAGCCGGCGCGCGCAGCCAGTTTTTCGTCACCGCGTCGGGGCCCGCTTGCACCGCCTTCTGACAAAAAATCTCGTGACTCTTTGCAATGCCATCGGCAAGTCTACGGAGAATGTTGTTCGCGGTGGCGGCGGATAAATTCCTTGAGGTATTGGCCGGCATCCATGATGTGATTCCACAACGCCTCGGCGGCGATTTCGGGATCCCGGGTGCGGCAAGCGGCTAGAAGTTTGCGGTGCGCTTTGCCGGCGAGGTGCAAGTTGCGCGTGAAGACCAAGTGAAGGCGCGTGTAGCGGTCGCAGTTGTGGTTGACGGTCTTCAGGAATCCGAGCATCACGGGTCGGTGGGCGGGCGCATACAATGTTGAATGAAACTGCCAGTTCCATTCACCCCAGGATTTTGTCTCAGAATCTTTTTCGAGCGATTGCTCGAACTGCCGCAGGACGTCTTCGGCGCGGCGAAGATCCTCGTCACTGAAGTTGGGAATAGCTTGGCGCAGCATGTAGCATTCCAGGACCGCGCGCGTTTCGAAAAGTTCTGCAATCTCGTCGGGCGACAACGCCGAAACCAAGGCACCGCGATTTGCCACGATTGTGATCAGCCCCTCAGCCGCGAGATGGCTAAGCGCTTCGCGAACAGGGATGCGGCTAATCTGAAATTCGGCGGCAATCGCGTCCTGGCGCAACTGTTCGCCCTCGCGCAATTCGCCGCGGAGAATTTTCTCGCGAATCCTCTCGACGACGGCCGCGGCCAGCGATTGGCGAGGGATCGGCGTGGACTTTTTGGAAGCGGAAGGTTTGGCCGCGCCGATGGACCGTATGACTTGGTTGCGGCTCTTATGCGACTCCGCGCTCACGATTCAGTTCGCAACCTTGGATGGCAAGCGATGGCTCCAATTGCCGTCGATTTCGCTCATCTCGACGAGGGCCTCCGGCCGGATAATCTATCACAACGGCTTCTGTGTCAATTCTCCGTCGACCATCCGCCAGATGCCGAGCGGGTTTGCGTCCTGAAGCTCGCGAGGAAGGGCGGCGTCCGGGAAATCCTGAAAACAAACGGGCCGCGCGAACCTGAAAATCGCCTGCGTGCCGACGGAGGTGGTGCGTCCGTCGGTGCTGGCCGGATAAGGCCCGCCGTGTACCATCGCGTGACACACCTCGACGCCCGTGGGAAATCCGTTGAAGATGATGCGTCCCACCTTGTTTTCGAGAATTGAGATCAGCTCCGCAAATTCGCGCAAATCTTCTTCCGTGCCGTGGATGGTGGCGGTGAGATGGCCCTCGAGATTGCGGGCCGCTTCGAGAATCTGTTGCTTGCTCGAATAGCGAATCAGAAGAGTGGACGGACCGAAATGTTCTTCGGAGAGCGTGTGATTGGCGTTGAAGGACGAAATGTCGGTCTGATAGAGAGCCGCGCCGGCCGAGTAGGGATTGTCGGAGCGCGGAGCGCCTTCGGCGACCACGTCCACGTCTCTCAAGTCTTTGCGATTACGGACTTCGCGGTCGTAATCAGTGCTGATTCCTTTTGTGAGCAGAGAGAATCGCGGGGCCTGTGCGACTTTGCCTTTGAGGTCGCCCACGAAATTGTCCGAGGGTTGACCCTCCGAGAAGAAAATCAGCCCCGGCTTCGTGCAGAACTGTCCCGCGCCCAGCGTGAAGGAGGCGTACAGGTCGGACGCGATGTTCGTCGCGCGCGCCTTCATCGCGCCGGGGAGAATGAACACCGGATTTGTACTGCCGAGTTCTCCGTAAAAGAGGATTGGTTCCGGGCGGCTGGTGGCGAGGTTCATGAGCGATCTTCCGGCGCCCGTCGAACCGGTGAACCCTCCCGCTTTGATGAGCGGA
The DNA here is from genome assembly GCA_963737205.1 of uncultured Acidobacteriota bacterium. GTDB lineage: Bacteria > Acidobacteriota > Terriglobia > Acidiferrales > UBA7541 > Palsa-295. The sequence goes on from CAVTRV010000002.1 coordinate 2,819,063, forward strand.
TGTTGCACCAGAGCTGCACCCACCGAAGTGCCCGCCCCAAAGATGAGCGAGAAAACTCCCTCAGGCAAGCCGCACGCTCGGACGCTGCTTCGCACCGCTTCGCCGACGAGCTGGCTGGTTCCGGGATGCGCCGAATGAGCCTTCACGATCACGGGATTGCCGGCCGCAAATGCCGAGGCCGTGTCGCCTCCCGCGACCGAAAAAGCCAGGGGGAAATTGCTCGCGGAAAAAACGACCACAGGACCGAGAGGACGCAACAGCGAACGGATGCCGGGTTTCGGCAGCGGCTTGCGGTTCGTGTCGGGACGATCGATACGCGCCTGCACCCATGAACCCTCTTCGATCACTTTCGCGAACAAGCGAAGTTGATTGCAGGTGCGCGCCGTTTCCGATTGGAGGCGCGGCTTCGGAAGGGCCGTCTCTAAATGCGCGCGTTCGACAATCGGTTCCACGACCGCTTCGATATTCGCCGCGATTTTGTTGAGGAACTCCGCTCGCTTCGCGCCAGTCAATTCGCGGAACGTAACGAACGCTTCGGCGGCGAGTCTCGCCGCGAGGTCGACTTCTTCCGGAGTCGCGGCCTGAAATTCGGGTTCGAGCGCTTCCCCCGTAGCCGGATTGAAAGCACGGAACGTGGTGGTGCCCTGCGCGCCTTCGCGAAATCCGATGAACGATTTTCCAGTAGCTGCCATGGTCAAAGTTCCTACCTCGTAGCCTGTCTCATCTCCGTGCTTGCCGACTTCGGGCGATGCCGCATCGAGTGCCGAATCAACACTCGCGTCGCTTCGAGTTCTTCGCCTTCCACTTCAAGCTTTGGTGCGCGGACCCGGGCGCTGCCTATCCCCAATTCCTCTTGCACTAATTTGATGAGCTGAACGAACTTTGGAACTGTGTCGAGGCGCAATAATGGAAGGAACCACCGGTAAAGCTCGAACGCTTGCGCCGATTTTCCCTCGATTCCGTAATCGAACAGATCGACCGACTCACGAGGCAACGCGTTTGCAAGGCCCGCAATCCAGCCCGTAGCGCCGACTCCAATTCCCTCCAGAATCGCGTCATCGACCCCGAGGAAAATTGCGAGCCGCTCGCCAATCAGCGCCCGGATGGCGCTGACGCGGCGCGCGTCGGCGCTCGATTCCTTCACTGAGTGCAGATTGGAGCACTCGGAGGCGAGCTCGGCAATTTGCTCCGGAAGGAAGTCCGTGCCGTAGGAGATGGGGTTGTTGTAGAGCATGCAGGAAAGATCCGTCGCCTTCAGCACGGCGGCGACATGCGCTTTCGTCTCGCGCCAGTCGCCGTGGTAGACGTAGGGCGGGAGAATCATGAGCGCGTCGCAGCCGATCTCGTCCGCGGCTTTGGCCAGGGCAACGGCTTCCGAAGTCGTGAGCGAGGATATGGATGCCGTGACGGACGCACGCCCGTGCAAAGCATTCACGCACGTGCGGAGGACCGCAAGTTTTTCGTCGAATGATAAGGTCGCACCTTCGCCGAGCGAGCCGAGCGCGACAACTCCCGTGCAGCCGTTCTCGACGAGCCAGCGGCAGTGATCGGCCACGAACCCGTGATCGATCTCATCCTTCTCGGTGAAGCAGGTGGTGATAGCCGGAATGACGCCTTTCCACTTCATCGTGATCCTCCGTTAGTTCGAGTTGCCTGTTGACTCGCTGCTCGACGAAATTGCCGCGAGGCTTGCGCACGGTACCGGAAACACCGGCGGGCGTACTGAATCGACTCTCCAGCCGAACAGAAATTCGGCCGCCGAGCCGCAAACACGTCCCTGGCACGGACCCATGCCGCAGCGCGTGTGCAATTTCGCGGCGCGCCACGAATCGAATTGGCGGACGAGGCCGAAGGGCACGTCCTCGCAGCGGCACAGGAGCGTGTCCGGATCAGCGAGGGACTTCAGCTCGGATCGCAAACGAAAAGCGGCGTCGAGCTCACGCGCGAACCGGGCGTAGTGCGCCCGCTGCCCCGGGAGCTTGCGAGCCGCCGTTTCATTGCGCGCCGCGGAATATCCCGCGATTTGACCTTCCACCAGAGCCATCTCCAGGCCGCCAATGCCCGTGGGTTCGCCTGCACAGTACACGTTTTCGGCCGAGGTTCGCTGAAATTCATCCACTCGCACGAAGCCGTTCTCGATGTCGCAGCCGATGAAGTTCGCAAGCTCCAAATTCGGGACGAGGTGAAAGCCGCACGCCAGGTAATCGCATTCGATTTCGCGAGTTCGGCCGTTATGCGCGAGGCGAACCCGTTCGATTCGGTCTTTCCCGATCGCGGCCACGGGCCAGCAATTCTTCCAATGCGGGATTGCGCGCAAGTCCCATAGAAGCCGGAACGCTTCGGAGATTTTGCCGGGCACAAGCGCTGTCGCCGCGGCAAGCCGGGCCATCTTCTTCAGGTTCGTCTGCTCGCAAATGGCAACTACTTTTGCGCCGCACTCGCGAGCGTACGAGGCCACAGCGAAGAGCAGCGGCCCGGTTCCGGCAATCACGATACGCTTTCCGGCGACGGGAAGGCCCGTTTTCATCAAAGCTTGCAGGCCGCCCGCGCCGAACACGTTGGGTAATGTCCAGCCCGGGAACGGCAGGAACCGTTCGCGAGCGCCGGTGGCAAAAATCAGCTTGCGGTACGAGACGTTCAGAACGCCCTGACTGGTTTCCGCGGCGAGCGCGCCGCCATCGAGATGGCCCTCAATGTGAAATACGCGCGCACCCCGAATTACTTTGACCGCAGACTTGTTCGAGCGCTCAAACCAGATTGCGGCTGCCGAGTGGTGGTTCTTACCGGCTTCGCCGCGCCAGATTTGTCCGCCTGGCGAAGGATTGTCGTCGATTAGTGCGACACTCGCGCCGGAGTCTGAGGCCGCGACGGCTGCAGCTATGCCGGCAGGTCCAGCGCCGATCACGACGACGTCAAAATGGCCGGGCGTCAAAGGATCCATTGGTGTATCCATTAGTCTGGATTTCCATTCCGGATTCACACAGTATCTGGCAACTGCGCAGGTACGGCGCTCCGTTGATTTCCGAACGGCACTCGAAGCACGTGCCCATGCCACAAAAAGGCGTGCGCGGTTCTCCAGTCACCGAAGTTCGCGACACAGCACCTGAGACGAGGATTGCGACGGCCGCCGTCGCTCCCACGGGCATCACGACGGACCTTCCATTCACGCGGACTGTGACGCTTTCAGGCATGCGCACCTGACATCTGCCGCGACGGCAAGTACGGCTCGACGGGTATCGCCGGCTTGCGGCCGAGGATTCGATCCGCGACCAGGCGGCCGGTCGCCAGTGACGTAGTGATGCCCAGGCCCTCATGCCCCGCGGCCAGAATGATGCTCGGGTCGTCGCGCCACGGACCGATCAGCGGGAGCTTGTCGGGCGTCGCGGCACGAAATCCAGTCCAGGTGCGAATGCTGGACGCGGAGGCCAGCTGCGGAACATATTCGAACGCGCGCTGCAACATCCGCGCCAGGATTTTGGAATCCACCTCGCCGCTCGCGATGTCATATTGGCGCGAAGAGCCAATCAGGATTTGGCCCGTTCTGCGCGGCTGAACGTTGAAGGCCACGGAATCAGACGTCACTACATGGGCGCTCTTCAGGTAGCCGAGCTCTACGAGTTGATGTTTGATGAGGCCCGGATAGCGATCGGTGATCACAAGATGGCCTTTGCGGGGCTTGATGTTGATTCCAGGCGTCAGTCTCGGGGCGTCGTGCCCCGTTGCGTTGACAATGTAATTCGCGGAAAACGACCTTCCATCGTCGAGGAAAACACTTCCTTTCCCGATTCTGGCAATGCGATGCTCGAGATGAAGTCGTGCGCCGAAACCGCGCGCCTTCTCCAGCAGGAAAGCGGCCGCGCAAGGAGGGTAGAGAACGGAATCGCCGCGAACCAGCAGTCCTCCTGCAAGGGGCCGTCGCAGATTTGGTTCTGCCTCTCGCAACGCCTGAGCGTCGATAATTTCTGTTTGCACGCCGCGTTCGCCGTAGTACGAGAATTTGCGCCGGACTTCCGTCATTTCCTCATCGTCGGCAGCCACCCAGATTGTCCCGCACCGGTCGAATTCGACGTTTGGCGGAGCTTCCGGCTCGAGATCATCCCAGAGCATCTGCGAATAACGCGTCAGCGCGAACTGCGCTTCCGAATCGTCCATCACCACAATGTGGCCCATTCCGGCGCCGGTGGCGCCACCACCGATGAAGCCGCCATCGGCAACGGAAACTCGCAAACCTTCTTTCGCAAGCTCAAAGGCGCAGGCGGCGCCGACGATGCCAGCACCGACAACCACGACGTCCGTCGTCACGCTCATCCCGAAATCCCGAATCGGAAGGGATCACGCGGGTCAAGCACGACGTTCGCGTCGGACGTGATGAAAGCAGAGCCTTTTATAATGGGAAGCACGTGGCCGTTGTCCACTCGCACCTGCCCTTCGAAAACGCTGCCGACGATGCTTTCCTGCCGCCACACTTCGCCCGGCTTCAATTTGCCGTCCTCATACAGACATGCGAGTTTCGCGCTCGTGCCCGTTCCGCAGGGCGAACGGTCGTACGCTTTCCCCGGGCAGAGGACGAAATTCTTGCTGTGCACTCCGGGAATTTGCGAGGGTCCGTACAACTCGATGTGATCGACCACGTGTCCGTCCGTGCCCGTGATTCCATTTTTTTCGAGGGCCACGCGAATGGCCCACGCGAACTCCGTGAGCGCGTCAACGTTCGAGAGCGACAGCTCGAGAGGATTTTCTTTTGCGAGGAAAAACCAGTTTCCCGCCCACGCAACGTCGCCATGAACGGGTCCGTGCCCTGGCACGTCCACTCGAACGTTGTGCGCCGTGCGATATGACGGAACATTCACGACTGTGACTTCGGCGGTGTCGTGCAGCGTCGCGGTGACCACTCCGACCGGTGTTTCGATGCGATGTTCGCCGGGCTTGATCCTCTCAAGATAGCCGAGCGTCGCCATCAGGCCGATTGTCCCGTGAACGCACATACCCAGGTAGCCGACATTGTTGAAGAAGATTACGCCAGTCGCGCAAGTGGAATCGGACGATTCGCAGAGAACGGCACCGACGATTACGTCCGAACCGCGCGGTTCGTTGGCGAGCGCCTTGCGCAGGCAGTCGCATTCGCTGCGGAACCATTCGAGGCGCTCGGCCATCGAACCGGGCGGGAATTTAGGGCCGCCGCTGACGATGATTCTCGTAGGTTCTCCGCCTGTGTGGGAATCCACGATGCGGATCCGGTCGATTTCACGGGACAATGTAAAGTCCTTCCAAATCCGTCCAACCTGCAGAACAAAAGACTTCTTGACACAGTATATCATATGTTGTATACGATGCGCCACAGCCTGAGGGCTGAGGGACCGCTGCAGCGGGTCGCCACTCTCGTGGTGACAGTTGGCTTTGGGGAAGGCGATTCCTCGTCCTCAACGAAAAATCAACCATTCGAAGCTTGCGCGCGGCACTTTTGTTGGAGGATGACATGGCACACAGACTCTGTAAGCTATTCGCCTTCCTGCTGCTCGCTTGCTTGTTCCTCATACCAAGTTCCGCCATGGGTCAGGCGCGCATCGAAGGGCAGCTCTCCGGGACAGTGGCCGATCCCTCAGGCGCCGCGGTGCCGGACGCGAGCCTGACGCTGAGTCAGGCGGCTACCGGGTTCAGCCTGACGGTGACGTCGAACGCGTCGGGCGCCTACGTGCTTCCCAACTTACCGCCGGGCACGTACAAGCTCACCGTGAACGCGAAGGGGTTCACCCCGTCTGTCTACGATGAAGTGGTGGTCTACACAGGCCGGACGACCGACCTGAGCGTAGGCCTGAAGGTGGGCACGTCGGCGCAAACAGTGGAAGTGTCGGCGGCGAGCGAGGTCCTCGAAACAAGCACCAATACGCTTGCGACCACAGTCAGCGCCGACTCGATTCAGGATCTTCCGCTCGGTGGGCGCGACGTGCTGCCGTTCGCACAGCTGGTTTCCGGGGCACAGGTGGGCGGCGACCTTCGTTTCACGACGTTCAATTCCATGCCGAATGGAGCAATCAACATCAGCGTGGACGGAACGAACAACAATTTCCAGCGCTTTCGCACTTCGACGACTGGCTTCTTCGAAGCAGCCGCGCTTCGCTTGGGCGCCATCGATGAAGTGACGGTGTCAACCAGCGACTTGACGGCCGACGCGGGCGCCGAAGGCGGCGTGACGCTGAAGTTTACGATTAAACGGGGAACGAACCAGTTCCACGGCAGCGGGTTTTGGGAAGCGTACAACAGCGCGTTCAATGCCAACAGTTTTCAGAACGATGCGTACCTGGCGGCGGCCTTGACGAGTCTCGGCAGGAAACAGCCCTACCACACCAACGACTTTGGCGGGAACGTTGGCGGCCCGATTCTCAGGAACAAGCTTTTCTTCTTCGTGAACTTCGAGTGGGAAAATCAGCCAGGCACGGGCATATTCACCCAAGGTGTTTTGACGTCCACTGCCCAGCAAGGAATGTTTACGTACACCCGCGCGGATAACGGCCAGCAGCAGACAGTGAATCTCTACAATGTCGCTGGCGGAGCCGGGTTTCCATCCACACCGAACGCGAACGTGGCATCCCTGCTCACTTCGATCAACACGCTCGCGGCGAACGGAACTCTCACACCGAACACAACCACGCCGTACCTCCAGAGTTTGCAGGAGACGATGAGCTTTACCGCCGCGCAGAATACGAAGCAGAGGTGGCCAACATCGCGGATCGACTACCTAATCACGCCGAAAATTTCCTGGCACGCTTCCTACGATCTCTACTGGCGCACTTATCCGAGAACTCCTGTTTATGACGGAGACCCGGTTCAACTCTACGGGTTCCAGTCGTCATACTCGACATTTTCGACGGGAGTGGATTGGACGATCAATTCGCATCTGGTGAATCAGGCGAACTTCGGGATTTTGAATACGCAGGAGCGAGCGCAGCCAGGGGCCTCGTTTGACGCGTTTGCGGGGATTGACTTTCTCCCCGTCGCTTCCAACTTCGCGGTGAACGACGTTCCTACGTTTACGCCGCCGGTTCCCGACAACAGCAGCATTTTGCCCGAGCCTCGGAACAATCCTGTGTGGGACGCCGGGGACAATTTGACTTGGACGCACGGAAATCACACGTGGACGTTCGGCGGGCATTACCGTTACTCCAACCAGCACGACGTGAACACCCAGCCACCGATAGCCGAAAACCTTGGTATTTCGGCCAACGACCCCGCCGCGGCCATGTTCAACACCACTCCGGTGGCGGGATGTACGACGGACATTCAAGGGTGTTTCCCGGGCGGCCTCTCGACTGCAAACAATAACGAAGCGTTGACTGACGCCGAGGCCTTGTATTCGACGTTGACCGGCCGCGTGTCTTCCATTTTCGGATTTGTGCCGCTTGACACAACGAGTAAGACGTACAAATCCGGGGGAATCACCAGCATCAAGGAGAGGCAGCAGGTGGGCGGCGTCTATTTCCAGGATTCGTGGAAGGTGACTCCTCATCTGGCTTTGAACTACGGTTTCCGCTGGCAGTTCTCCGGACCACTCTTGAACACGGACGACTACTTCACGAGTCCCACGATTCAGGATCTGTACGGTCCTTCCACGGCGTTATTTCAGCCGGGCGTTCTGAACGGAAACCTCAATCCTCAGTTGCAGCTCCGGCCCCAGTCCTATACCGGTGATTACAAACAGCCTGCGCCGAACTTCGGCTTTGCATGGAACCCGGATTTCACGGATGGGTTCCTGGGCAAGCTAGCCGGAGGCAGCAACCTGGTGATTCGCGGTGGATTCGCGGTGAGCCACTACGACGAAGGATGGATTCCCTGGGAAAACGTGGCCACCGGGTCCCTCTCGAACCAGACAGTTTCGTTGAATCCAGGCCAATTCGTTCCGGGATCGATCGCTTTCGATCCCACCGGCGCATCGCTTCCGCCGCTAAACTCGGTCCCAGCCAGCTTCTCACTGCCTATGTCGGAATCGGCCCTAACCTTCACTCGCGACGGAGTGTTCAGCACGGTGGACCCGAACATTCGTACGCCGTACATTGAGAATTGGACGTTCGGATTCGAGAGGAAATTTGGGGGAAACTGGGCTCTCGATGTGAACTACGTCGGCAACCACTCGGTCCACATGTGGGAAGCGTACGACCTGAACGAAGTGAACATTTTCCAAAACGTCAGCGGATTCGATTCGTTCCTTACGGACTTTCAGAATGCTCAGTTGAATCTTGCCGCCAGCGGAGGTACGTCGTTTGCGGGGGCAAATCCGACACCGATTCTCACTCAGGCGTTCGCGGGCCAGCCGGTGGGCTCAACCTTCCAAAACCCGAGTAACATCTTCCTAGTTCAGACGGGGCAAGCGGGAGCACTGGCAGGCGCGATTACTCAAAACCCGACGTTCTTCTGCAATCTGGTGGGAAGTGCATTTTCACCTTGCGTGCTTCAAGGTTATAACGCCAACCCAGCCGCGCCTCTCGCTTATCCGATCAACTTCTTCCAACTAAACCCATATTCGGGGGGCCAGGCGCTCACGCTTCTGTCCGATCCCGGAAGCGAGCATTACAGTGGCTTGCAGGTTCAGTTGAAGCATCCCATCGGGCACGGGCTGAACTTCATGGCGAACTATGCCTACAGTCATTCGATGACTAACCGTTACCTCGGAGACTACTACCAAGCTGATGGGGCGCTGGTGGATTACACCACGCTTCGGAATCCGGCGCTCAACGCGGTACCCTCGCCCTACGATCTCCGGCATGTGTTCAAGACCTACTTGAACTACGATTTGCCGCTCGGAACCGGGAAGAAGTTCAGCTCGGAAAACTCAGTCGTTAACAAGATTGTTGGGGGATGGACGCTCGGGAGCGTGATCTCGGCCCAGGTTGGACGCAATTTCAAATTATCATCCGGTGGGCAGAACACGTACAACTATTTGGATGGGCCTACTCCGGCTAACGCGAACGGAACTCCTGCCGGGATTTTGAACTATGTTCCGGATGAAAATGACTCGGGCGTTACGCTTAGCGGAATTACGAGGTCTCAATTGCAGAACCAAGTGGGGGTTTATTACACGGGAAACGCGTTCTCGCCGGTTTCTATCCTTCCCGCGAACCTGTTCGGAACCGGCGGCGCGGTCCAGCCGGCAACGACGCCAGGCGTGCTTGGCGACTCAATTTTCCTCCGAGGGCCCGGGCTGTTTGACGCGGACCTATCGGTCATCAAAAGCATTGCAATCTGGGAGCGAGTGAAATTCAACATCTACGCCGAGTTCCTGAATATACTCAACCATCCGAACTTCAATTTCATCGATAGCTATTCCGGCGGCACAAACAACCCGGCGCAGTACCTGCCCGTAAACGCTGCTCCGTACGCTCCGGGAACGGTGCAGCAGAACGGGAACCGTCAAATTCAGTTCCGCTTGCAGATGGCGTTCTAGGCGGAGAGAAGCGAGCTTCACACAGCAGCAGAGGACAGCCAAACGACGACCCACCACCCCAACCTCAGGGGAGAGCGTCCTAGCTCTCCCCTTTTCTTCTTCTGGACAACACCGCATTGCGTGTTGTGTATTCTCAGATCGTCGTGGCTAATCGGCTTGGGATAACGAGAAAGGCGAATGAGCATGGCGCGAATTCTTCGTAAGTGCGGCATCACAATCGCGTTTCTGTTTCTCGCTGCTTCGCAAGTGAAAGCGCAGGGCACGCTGGAGGACTACCAGCGCGCGCAGAAATTTCTTCCCGGGAACGCGCGTCACCTTTTCACCAGCGGTGACGTGATGCCGCACTGGATCGAGAAGACCGACCGCTTCTGGTATCGCAGCACGGGGCCGAGAGGCTCCGAATTCATTCTTGTCGATGCCGAGCAGAACACGAGCGGTCCCGCGTTCGATCACGCGCGGCTTGCGGAAGCGCTCTCGCACGCCAGCAAGCAATCGTACGACGCCAGCAAACTCCCGTTCGGCACTTTCGATTTCACCGACAAGGGGAAGGGGATTCACTTCGAAATCGACAGCACGCAGTGGACCTGCGATCTCGACAGCTATGAATGCAAGCGCGGCGAGCAGCCAGCCGCATCGGAACAATACGAAGCGCGTTCACCCGACGGTCGCTGGGCGGCATACGTCGAGAATCACAATTTGCTTCTTCGAGACATGACTACCGGCACGATCGTGCAGCTCACGCGCGACGGCGAGCCGGGCTGGGATTACGCGACGCCGATTCCGTCGCTGCGGCCCATGGTGGCGCAGGGCACCGTGGATGTGAAGGAACGACCCGCTGTTTTCTGGTCGCCGGACTCTTCGAAGCTGATCACGTACCGCATCGACTCGCGTCACGCAGGCCATTTCACGAGTGTTCAATTCGTGCCGCCAAACCAACTGAGACCAAGGGTATTCGACGTGGTTTATCCGCTGCCAGGCGAGGTCCTCCCGAAAGCCGAACCGATTGTTTTCGATGTGCGATCGCTGAAGCGCGTCGACGTGAAGACACCCGCGCTCGACATCGCGTTCCAGGGCGGTCCGTCCTTCGAGTGGTTCCCGGACAACAAGCGGTTCCACTACGAGGCGGAGGATCGCGGATGGAAGAAAGTCGAGTTGCGCAACGTGGATGCCGAAACCGGCGAGCAGAAAGTGGTGGTTACCGAGGAATCTGGAAAGTACGTTGATCCGCAGGAAACCACGTTCCACTTCATCAACAACGATTCGGAGGTTCTTTTGTCCTCCGAACGTGATGGCTGGAACCATCTTTATCTGTTCAACGCGAAAACGGGAGCTCTCGAGAAACAATTGACGAGAGGCGAGTGGGTGGTCCGCCAGGTCATCTCCGTCGATGACAAGAATCACCGCATCTACTTTCTAGCGTGCGGCCGCGAGAAGGGTGAAGACCCCTATCTGACACACGTTTATTCAATTGGGCTCGATGGCACGGGTCCTCAGCTTCTGACGCCCGACAACGCGAATCACACCGCCGGCATTTCACCCGACAACGCGTATTTCGTGGATAGCTACTCACGTGTCGATTTGCCAGGCGGGTCGGTCCTTCGCAGAACCAAAGACGGCTCGAAGGTGCGCGATCTTCAGCAGGCGGACGTCACCGAACTCATCAAGACCGGGTGGAAATTCCCGGAGCCGTTTCAGGGCAAGGCCGGCGACGGGACCACTGATCTGTACGGTCTGATCTGGCGGCCGTCGAATTTCGATTCATCGAAGAAGTATCCGATTATCGAGCAGGTCTATACGGGCCCGCAGGGATTCTTCGTGCCGAAGACGTTCGCGGCCGCGATGCGACTTCAATCCATGGCTGAGGTGGGCTTCGTCGTTGTGATGGTCGACGGCCGCGGCACCACGGGCCGCTCGCGCGCGTTTCACGAATTTTCCTACCACAATCTCGGCGGCTCTTTTGCCGACCACGTGGAAGTAATCAAGCAGATGGCTGCGAAATATCCCTACATGGACATCACACGCGTTGGTATCTACGGAACCTCGGCTGGAGGCTACGGCTCCACTCATGCGATTCTCATGTTTCCCGACTTTTACAAGGTGTGCGTTTCGATTTCGGGCGACCACGACGCGCGGCTCGACAAGGCCTGGTGGAACGAAGTCTATCAAGGCTATCCCGTGGGCTCGGACTACGAGGAACAATCGAACGTGACGCTTGCCAGCCACCTACAAGGTCATCTTCTGCTCGAGCACGGCGACATCGACGACAATGTGCATCCCGTCGAAACGATGCGGCTGGCCGACGCGCTGATGAGCGCCAACAAGAGTTTCGATATGCTCATCGTTCCGAACATGTACCACGGCGAAAGCGGCGTCCACGCGGCATATCTGGCGCGGCGGCGATGGGATTATTTTGTTCAGTACCTACTCGGCGTGACGCCCCCTACGAACTTTGAGCTAAAAGATGAGCCGTTGCCAGCGTTCCGTCCTCGTTGAGTTTGAGAAAGGTCACAAAGATGACGAGAAACATTCACCGCAGAGTCGCAGAGAGAAACGCCGCTAGTTCCGGCCGCGGAGCGAATTCGGATTCGCTTCACAAAGGCGAGTGACCATGAGTCGCGGACTGAGGTCGAGCTTCAGCATACTACTTGGAATCGTGATAGCAGCTTTTGCATTCGCAACTTGGTACGGCCTGCAATCGAACTCGGGAAAGAGCCAAGGGGCCCGTCCGGCTGCAGGTGCAGTACTCGTGCACAGTGCGATGAAATACGACGTCTCACGCCCGCTCGCGCTGATTCACGAGTCCGATGACGCCACCGCCGCTGACTGCGTGGGCGCCGATTGCGGAACCTCTCCAGGCGCCTCGGCCGACGACTCTGATGCGCAAGAACGCAAAGAGGAGCCCATACCTCCGCCGACACCGGCGCCAACGCTAACGCCCGCCGGTATCAGGGTTGAGCAGACATCGCAGGGTACGCGTCCAGCGGTGCCACTGATCGAGAGCTTCGATGGACTGGGCGCTGGATTTGAGGGGCCGCAGGGCACGACGAACTTTCGCAACCCATCCGACAGCAGCCTGGCTGTGGGGCCGGACCACATCGTGCAGATCGTGAACTCGCGAATCGCGGTTTATTCGAAGAAGGGCAAGAAATACGACAAGACCGGCACGGTGCTCTACGGGGCTGTGGCTACGAAATCGGTGTGGGCGGGCTTCGGGGGAGTATGCGAAGCACGCAACAGTGGCGATGCAGTTGTGCGGTACGACCAGCTCGCCGGCCGATGGTTGATCGTGATGCCGATGTTCTCGCGAATCAGTCCGGACGAGTTTCCGGGGAAAACTGATCTAGCTCCGGGCGAACCGGTTCCACCCGGACAGCTTGCGAAGTCCGGCCAAGCTTCTTCGCCGGGCGCAGCCACGGCGCTGCCTCCGAACCCTCCGCAGCCGCCTCCTCCGCCAGAGCGCGGCCAGAGGCCACCCGAGAAGAAGGAAGGCGTGTGGGGCATGTGCTATGCGGTCAGCACCGGGGCCGACCCGCTCGGCACGTATTATCGCTACGTTTTCGAGCGGGTTCTGTTCCCGGACTACCCGCGGCCTGCGATCTGGACTGACGGCTACTACATTCCCACCAGCACGGGCGACGATGTGATCCAGAAGCATTCCTGCATCGCGGATCGCGCCAAGATGCTCACAGGCCAGCCTGCTACCGAGCAGTGCATCATCATCGACGGCGTAAATTTCCTGAATAACGCGGACATCGACGGCCAAAAGTTGCCTCCCGCGGGCGCGCCGAACATCATGATGGCGGCCGGCGGCACGCAGCTAAAAAAGATATTTGAAGACGATGGCATCTACTACTGGAAGGTTCACGTGGACTGGAACACGCCTGCGAATACTAAGGCTGAAGGTCCGGTGAAGATCGCGGTTGCGCCGTATCACTACCTTTGCAACGGCCAGTTGACGAGCTGCGTCCCGCAGCCGGGCACCGAACGCCGGCTCGACGTGCAAGGCGACAAAATCATGCAGCGACTGGTCTACCGCAAGGTCGGCGGGCACGAGTCGATCGTGGCCGCGCACTCGATCTACACGCAAGGAGGCGGCGGGGGCGTGCGGTGGTACGAATTCCGGCTCGACAAGCAACGCGATCCGGTCCTGTATCAACAGGGAACCTACGCGCCCGAGGGGTTCTTTCGCTGGATGCCGAGCATCGACATGGATAAGAAGGGAGACATAGGTGTCGGGTACTCATTCGGCGGAACGCCGAATTTCACGGGGCAGCGGTTCGCCTCCCAAAAAGCGGGCGATCCGAAGGGGGCGCTTTCGTTCCACGAGACGGTGCTGGCGAACGGGGAAGCGGCGCAGACGAACACTCTGCGTTGGGAAGACTACGTGACGACGGCCATGGACCCAAGCGACGACTGTACGTTCTGGTATGTGGGCGATTACCTCAAAGCGGGAGACACCGGCTACCGAACCAAGATCGGTGCGTTCCGTTTGCCGAATTGCAAAGGCGGGCGCTAGCCACTGGCGGCATCCTAAGGTTACCTTCGAAAGCTCCTCTGACATTCGGACGAAAGAAGACAACCCTATGAAAACGCTCCACGCGGTGCAGAAAGGGTTTACTTTGTATCGGAAATGGTCCTGATTTTCATACGAACACTTCGCGGTGACTAACGGCTGTAGGAACATTGGCAACTCCGTGACTGACCGGGAGGACGGATGAGCGACAAGATTTCGCGAAGAGAACTGCTCAAGACGAGTTTGACGACAGGGGCGACGTGCATCGCCGCAGGGGGCATCGCGAAATTCGCGCAGGGTCCTTCATCCTCGGTTCTAGCCGGCGCGGAAGCCGACGGCGCCATCGTGCCCCTCACGTCATCGAGTGACGTCTACGTGCCGCCGCGCGGCGAGAGCTTCTTCAAGTTCAGTTTTGATTTTCCGGAGCCGTCGGTCCATTTCTCGGGGCTGCTTTTTTCCGCCCGCCTTTACACATTCGAGAACACGTACGGTCTCGACCGCGACAGCATGGTGGTGGAATCCAATGCGGACGGACTGACGGTTCGTTGTTCGCAGCTCATTTGGGCGGGAGGTCAGCAGAAGGCTCCTGGAACCGTAGTTATCGTGTTGCACAAGAACGGGAGCTATATCGAGTGCCACACCTCCGCGGAAATGGACCAACCGATCAAGTCTCTGGCAACGATCGTTCGGGGCGTTCCTCGTGGGGAGATTTCGTCCTCATGCCACGAGTTCTTCGATCCCAAAGACAACGAGGTTTCGGTTTCGCATCCGTATCTCTTCGGCGGGATGACGACTCCACTCGTCGTGATCAAAACAGGCGAGCAGGATTTCTTTTTTCTTTCGGCGCTGAACGATCGCGTACGAGACACGCGCTTCTACCTTCAGCCGGGCGAGAAAGGCTATCGCGTCGAACTGGTTTACGAACAGCAAGGCTGGCAGAAAGGCAACCGGATCGAGACTCCCACATGGCGCGCCGGGAATGTGCGCAGCTACGAGGAAGCCGCGCGCCCGCATTTCGAGCACGTCGAAAAAGCATTTCATATTCCGGATTGGGAGAAGCGTGAGGATGTGCCGGCGTGGTTTCGCGAAGTCGAGCTTGTGATCGCGATTCACGGGATGCATTGGACCGGCTACATCTTCAACGATTTCGCGAAGACGCAGCGAACGCTTGAGTGGGTGGCGACGCAGATTCCTGCGAACCGCGTGCTGGTATTCCTGCCCGCTTGGGACGGCCGCTATTACTGGAACTATCCGCTTTTCAAGCCAGAGCCGCTGCTCGGAGGAGAGGATGGATTCCGCTCGCTGATCCAGAAGAGCCAGCACCTGGGATTCCGCATGATGCCGATGTTCGGCGCGAACGCCGCAAACAAGAATCTCCCGGTGTTCCCGAAGTTCGCGAATGCGACCACGCAGCATCCGGACGGTGACGCCTTCGACCTCGATTGGGTCGACATGGATAACGACCGCTTCAACGACGGCTGGGGTTCGTTCATGAATTTGGGCGTCGACTCGTGGCGGGAATATTTGTTTGGGCGCATCTCGGAAATCATCGACCAGTTTGGCGTCGACGCGTATTTTCTCGACATCGCTGGAGCCTGGGTGAACAATTTGAAAGGCGACATGTATGAAGGTACGGTTCGACTGGTGAAGGATCTCCGGGCGAAATATCCGAAGGTTCTCGCTGTCGGGGAGATGCATTACGACGCGCTGATGGCGTGCATTCCCGTCTATCAGGTTCCGTCTTCACCTGCATATCCCGAGGGAATGACGAAGTACGCGCGGTCATTCCAGCATTTGAGCCGACCTGCGCCGGGACGCGGCAGCACCGGAGTTCACGAGGATGGATTCCGCAAATTCCAGCCAACGATGCCGCGCGAGAAGCTGACCATTCCTACGATCACTGTGGTCGATGATACGTTTGAGAAGTACCGTGATGTGATGGCTGACCTGATTTCGGCGGCGAAGCAACGGGCTGGAATTTCGTAACCCAAAATCCTCTGCAAGTGATCGAGGCGCTCCTCGCGCAGCGCGTTCAATGCCTAACGCATCCGGAACATGGAACGGTGCGGGGCACGCTTCAACGCGATTCCCATTCTTGGCGTAAAACGTCTTCTTGGCGCGTAGTTGAGTCGCCTGTATATTCTTGTCGTGCGCAAGTCGGTTCAGTGGTTCCTCGGCGTTGTCTTCCTGGCGGGGTCGTTCGCGGGATCTTCGGCAGGGCAGGCTTCACAGAAGGCACCTGTGCCCGACGCCTCGACGCCGGCCACGCAAGCCCTCGATCTCGCTGGTAAGGGAGAATGTCGCGAAGCTCTGCCCGCTTTGAGGAAGGTACTGCCGCGCGTCGTCGATAAGGACATCAAGTTTCAAGTGGCGATGGCCAGCGCGCGTTGCGGAATGAGTCTGGGGCGCGCGGACGCCGCGGTAGAAGCCCTTGCGCTGCTGAGTCGGGAGTTTCCGCATGATCCCCGAGTGCTGTACATCACCGCGCACTATTATTCGGAACTTGCCAACCGCGCCGCGCAGGAGCTGGCCGCGACGGCTCCTTCGTCGGTTGAGGCGCAGGAGCTGGATGCTGAGGCGTACGAAGCGCAAGGAAAATGGGACGAGGCGTCTGTGGAATACAACCGAATCCTTACAACGAATCCAGAGACGCCCGGCGTTCACTATCGCCTCGGACGCATCTTTCTTTCGAAGCCGCAGACGGATTCATCTGTCGAAGATGCGAAGAAGGAATTCGAGGCGGAATTGAAAATCAGTCCGCGCGATGCGCCGTCCGAGTTCATGTTGGGAGATATCGCTCGCCAGGCGCAGCAGTGGCCCGACGCGATTCGGCATTTCTCGCAAGCGGCGAAGTTCGATGCCGGGTTCTCGGAAGCGTATCTCGGGCTCGGAATCGCGTTCAATGCTTCCGAGAAATATTCAGATGCGATTGCGCCGCTCGAAATGTACGTGAAAATGGAACCGGCAGATGGAGCAGGGCACTATCAGCTAGCGATCGCGTATGGCCGAACGGGACGTCGCGACGACGCGGCGCGGCAAATGGCTCTGCAGCAAGAGGCGGAGAAGGCGCAAAAGGGCAAGCCGCAACCCTGAGTGGCGCGAGTCATCGAATGCGCTTTGCATTATCCGCGAAGCTCTCTGCAAAGAACGCTACTTCCACTTACCTTCGCCTTCGACGATTGTGACGTAGCGATCAATCGGAAAGTCCGTGATGCGTTCGACGCGCCCGCTGGGCAGCGGCCACTTCACTTCGATCCAATCGATCTTGGTGCGCCGTCCGAGACCGAGAACCATCCGTGGGTCGTGCGAAGAAAGATAGCTGCCACCACCCACCTTGAAGCGATGCCGCTCGAAGTCTCCGGAGCGATACGTAACCTTCGCGCCGATGGCGTCGATGTTTGCCTTGCGTCCGATTAAGCGGATGCCAAGCCAGTGGTTTTGGCGCGCGGCTTTGTTCCGCAACAAAATAGGCGCGCCGTCGTTGATGCCGACGAGGACATCGACCGCGCCGTCGTTGTCAAAATCCCCTAGCGCCAGACCGCGTCCGGCAATCGGCTTCGAGAAAATTGGTCCACTTTCGGGGCTCACGTTTTCGAATCCGGAGCCCGTGTTGCGGAAGAGAAGCATCGGCTGCAGATACTTCACGTCCTCGCGCCACGTTTCTACCATCGCATCCGGATGACCGTTCGCGAGCAGAAGGTCAATCTCGCCATCATTATCGTAATCGAAGAATTTCACGCCCCAGCCACTCATCAGGGTGGTTGCGGGGCCGATGCCCATTTTGACGGCGACGTCCGTGAAACTTTCATTTTTGTTGTTGTGATATAGGGAGAACACTTCGTGGTCGATGTTCGCGACGAAAAGGTCGATCCAGCCGTCCTGGTCGTAATCGGCAGCGTCCACACCCATGCCCGAGCGAGGACGGCCGAAGGAGTTGTAGCCGACACCAGCAAGCAAACCAACTTCCTCGAAACGCCCCTGGCCGCGGTTCACGAAGAGGAAGTTGGGCACCGTGTCGTTTCCGACAAAGAGGTCCACGCGCCCATCGTTGTTGATGTCGGCCGCGACAACACCCCAGGCTTTCGCTAGTGATTGCGCGATGCCGGATTCCTTGCTGACATCCTTGAATGTGCCGTCGCCGTTGTTGTGAAAGAGCCAGCACGGCAGAGGGGCGAAGACATCCGGCTTGCAGTACCAGCGCTGCCGCGTGATCGTGTTTCCGCAGAATGGATTGTTCGATTCGCTAAAGTTGCCAAACTGGCAGACGAATAGGTCAAGCTTGCCGTCATTGTCATAGTCGAACCACACCGCGCTCGTGGCCCAACCGGGAGCGGCGACTCCCGCTTTCGCGGTGACGTCGGTGAATGTGCCGTCGCCATTGTTGTGATAGAGAATGCTGCGTGCGTACTGCGTGACGTACAGGTCGGGAAAGCCGTCGCCGTCGTAGTCGCCGACAGCCACCCCCATTCCGTACGCATTCCCGAGCACGCCCGCTTTGTCCGTGACGTCGGTGAACGTGCCGTCTCGATTGTTGCGGTACAACGCGTTGCGCAGCGGTTGTGGAGGGGTGTAGAAATCGCACGGTCCGCTGTTCACGAGATAAATATCCATCCAGCCGTCATTATCAAAATCGAGGAAAGCGCACCCCGGCCCGAGCGTTTCCGGCAAATACATTTTGGGAGAATGCCCGGCCACCTGCGTCCAGGAGATCCCGCTCGCCGCCGGAGGCACTTGCTCAAACGCGGGAAGCGATGCGGCGGCCGAAGAACCTCCGGCGAGGCCATGGAAGAGGTTTGAGCCCCCCAAGGTCGCGCCGACGCTGGACATTCCCATCATTGCCAGGAAGCGGCGTCGAGTTAAGGCAGTCCATCGTTCACCTCGTGACCTCATTCAGGAGCCTCGTCTCGAATTTGCAGGAACCCGGCGTCGCAGCACCATTTGGCGCACCAGCTCCTCTGATGTACGCTACCGCGTTTGTAAACGTTTTCATATCGAGTTGCGAGCCATTTCTATAGGGATGCAGCGTGGCCATTTCTAGACGAGACTTGCTGAAGTTAATGGGTACCTCGCTTGTTGCGGTACCGTTTGCCGCGACCACTCCCAATCAGAATCCAGTCACATTTCTCGACGTCGCGCGTTCCTCAGGGATCACGTTTCACCACGACAACGCGGCCTCGAGCGAAAAATACCTGATCGAGACCATGGGCTCGGGCTGCGGCTGGATCGACTACGACCAGAACGGCCTGCTTGACCTGTATCTCGTCAACGGCGCCCCGACTCGGCTTTGCACGCCCAAACACGCCCTCGGCAGCGCCCTTTACCGCAACAATGGCGATGGCACTTTTACCGATGTCACCGAAAATGCGGGTGTCGGCGCCGAAGGCCTCTTCGGCATGGGCGTTGCGGTGGGCGACTACGACAACGACGGATTCCCCGACCTCCTCGTCCTCGGCTACGGCCGCTCCATCCTCTATCACAATAATGGCGACGGCACCTTCACCGACGTGACGCAGCGCGCCGGCGTCGCCAATTCCGGACGCTGGGCGTCCAGCGCAGCCTGGTTCGATTACGATAACGACGGTCGCCTCGATCTTGTGATCGCAAACTATATCGACTGGTCACCCCAGCGCAATTTCTGGTGCGGCGATCACGGCCCCGGAATGCGCAGTTACTGCCACCCGGACGATTATCACGGCCAGCCTCCCACGCTCTACCACAATAACGGTGACGGCACGTTCACTGACGTTAGCAAGTCTTCAGGAGTCGGCGCAAAGCCGGGAAACGGCCTCGGCGTGCTCACGTTCGACTATGACAACGACGGCTGGCAGGACATTTTCATCTCAAACGACTCGATGCCCAATTTTCTGTTTCACAATGATCGCGATGGTACGTTTCGCGAAGTTGGCTATGAAGCCGGCGTCGCCGTCAGCATGGACGGCGTCGCGGAAGCGGGAATGGGAGTTGATGCTGCGGACACGACAGGCAGCGGGCGCATGGACCTGATCGTCACGCACCTGGACATGCAGCTCGCGAGATTCTACCGAAATCTTGGCGATGGCAGTTTCGACGACGCGACGCTGCGATCGAAGATCGCGTATGCGACCTTTCATATGAGCGGCTTTGGGGCGCGCTTCATGGACTATGACAACGACGGCGCGCGCGATATCTTCATGGCCAACGGTCACGTGCTCGACAACATAGGCCGCTACCACGCAGACGTTCAGTATGCGGAGCCGAAATTGATGTTTCGCAACGTCGGGCGCGGCATCTTCGAAAACGTCAGCGACAGACTCGGTCCCGACTCTCAATTGCCGCGGGTGAGTCGCGGCGCTGCCATCGCCGATTTCGACAACGACGGCGACCTCGACATTCTGGTCAACAACAATGGCGGCGCGCCCCAGCTATTGCGCAACGATGGAGGCAACGCGAATCACTGGCTCGAGATTTTGCTGATCGGCACGAAATCGAATCGCGACGGCGTGGGGGCACGCGTGAAAGTCACGGCAGGCGATCTGGCGCTGTTCGATCAGCGAAAAGGAGGCATGAGCTATCAATCCGCACAGGACCCGCGCCTTCATTTCGGGCTCGGGCAGCGGGACCACGTCGACGCCATCGAAATCACCTGGCCGAGCGGCGCGATCACCCGCCTCGCGAGTGTTAAGAGCGATCAGATTATCGCCGTGAAAGAAGGCGAAGGCCTGGTCAACCGAAAATTCCCGCGCATTCCTGCCGCGTGAAGGCTAGAGACCAACTCTATTGGGGGCGCCTATTGATTGCGAACGCCGTTTACGTTGCCGCGGTGCTCACCGGTGGTCGTGCCGGTATCGCGAATCGCCGTCACCTGCTCCTGATTGAGGCGAGCCAGCGTCGCGAGCATCTCCTTCGCGTGTTGCATGTCACCCTTGCTTCTGTAAGCGGAGGCCAAATATGAATACACCGCCGGGTTTCGCGGATCGAGGTCGCGCGCTTTGTCGAGTTGGGCGATAGCATCGTCGGCGCGATCCTCCATCAGGTAGAGCTTGCCCAGCGATATGTGCGAACGCGAATAGCCAGGACGCTCGGCCGCTGATTTCTCGAGCGCGCCTTTTGCCTCGGCGAATCCGGCATCGCCGGGGTTGATTCCCGAGCGGATCAGCGCCTCGCCCAAGATAGACAACAGAATGTAGTTGTCCTTGCCGTTCGCGATGGCTTCCCGAGCGACGCGAATGGCGTCCGTTGTATTCCACTCGAGCAAATTCTCGTGCGCAGCAGCCAAATATCCGATGTCGGTGCCGGGCGCGGACTGACTCGCGAGATTGAAATCGCGCTTCGCCATATCGAAGCGGTCCTGAGCAGTAAGGAAGACTCCGCGCTGGTAGTGGAGGCGGGCCGATTCGGGAAGTTTCTGCAATCCTACATCGACAACCTTCAGCCCGAGGTCGTAGTCTTGTTGGTCCAGGCAGGCGTCGGCTACAAGCGCGTAGAGTTTTTCGCTTTCGGGGCTTAAAGCGGCGGCCTTCTCGAAAGCCTCAAATGCTTTCTGCGATTGCTGGTCGCCAACGTAGGCCTGCGCCAGGAGATTCCACACATCCCCAGTCGCATGACCCCTATCTCGCAAATTGGTCAAAATTGGAATCGCGAGTTTCGGTTGGTGACTCGCGACGTAGCATAGAGCGAGATTGAAGTTTGCTGCGTACTCGTCGTTCACGTGACCTTGCGCCGCAACAAGGTGCGGGATCGCTTCCAGAAAACGGCCCTGCCGCGTCAAATCCGTTCCGACGCGCATCTCCACTTCAGGTTCCACCGCAGCGGCATTTGGCGCCTGAGTTTGTTGGGCCCCGACTTGCGACCTCAGCCCAGCACAAACTCGGGGAGCCACCAGGACGACTATGCTTGCCGCGCAGAGAGCGACGCGGGGCAGGAGCTTCCTTCGCCGATCCCTGGCGCGGCAGCGGCCAAGACTTGTCATAGTGTTCCGCAAGGCGACCTCACGTGAATCCTACACCTGATTTTTCGAGGATGGCAGCCGACTGTGAAGCGTTTCTCCTTCAGAGCTTGGGTCCCGCCACTCTCAGACGCGGACGGGAAAAATAGGCTTGACACACGCCCAAAATACATTATACAAAGTGCGCATCCTTATCTGGTTTGGCTTAGCCCCAACGGGTGGTGGGGATGAGAAAACGTTTACTTTGGAGAAGGATGATCGCTCTTCGGCTTTGCCACCCGACAGTGCGCACGACCGTCTTTGCTCATTCTCCGCGTAGCGTCTTTGTCTTTTTGCCCTCGAGGTTTGTTCAGTCGCCCGAAAAAAGACGTTGGTTTCCCAGAAGAATCTGCCGAGTTCAGGACCAATTTTCTTCCAACGAACGGGGCGACGAATCAGACCGAGAGCCCCTGGGCTTTGTCCGTTCGGAAGCGCTTCGGGGAAGGTTAGAGGATTCGCAGCCACAAACACGGTGAGTTTGGCGCCGACAAGGAGTTTCAGAGTTTGCGCTTGCAAAGCCTGAGCGCGAAGAAGATCCGCGGATTGCCAGCGGCGCGGGAATCGATTTTGAGTCTTGCAAGTTTGTGAGCTTGAAAAGAGGAGGAGACATGTCGCGAAGTGCCGTTCGCGGTTTGTTGTACAGCTTGCTGGTTTCCTTGTTCATTCTCGCCGGATTGTATGTCCCGGCCGCTTGGGGGCAAGGCAGCTCGACAGGAACAATTTCCATCACTGTGCTGGATCCGGCCGGTCGCACGGTTCCGGATGCGCAACTGACATTGCAGGATCTTTCCACGAACGACGTCCGGAGGGGCACCACGCAGGCCAACGGCACGTACAGTTTCGTGAACTTGTCACTCGGCACCTACAAGTTGACGGTTTCGAAGGCCGGCTTCGACTCGCAAGCGTTCGACTCGATCGCGGTGCACGCCACGCAGGTGACCGACCTCAGCGCGACGCTTAAAGTTGGAGTGGCGACCCAAACGGTGGAAGTACACGAGAGCGAGACGCCGCTGGTGGAAACCAGCTCGAATGCGATCACCTCGACGATCGACATGAAGCAACTCGAGGACCTACCCATCAATGGCCGCGACGTTAGCCAGCTCGCCTTTTTGACCCCTGGATACACTGGCACCCCCGGAAACGGCAACGGAACCTGGAACGGGTTGCCGGTAATCGCGCAGGGCAACAACATCGACGGGGTTATTTCCAGCACTAGCCGTATGAAGTTCAGCGGCAACCAGCAGCCCGCCCTCCAGGCGCGCCTCGAGGACATGCAGGAAATGACGGTGCAGAGCGACCAGCTCGACTTGGGCACGGGCTTCGGCGCGACGGATATGCAGGTCAATTTCGTCACCCGCCGCGGTTCGAACTCTTTCCACGGCCGCGCGTTCGACAACCTACAAAACGACAAGCTCAACGCCAATAGCTGGGGCAACAATGCGGCGGGCTTGCCGAGAAACCACCTGCGATTGAACGACTTCGGTGGCAGCGTGGGCGGCCCGATCATCAAGAACAAACTCTTCTTCTACGGCAGCTACGCTCAGTTGAAGCAGCCGAGTTCGTATACTGCTACCAACCAGATCCTTACCGCGACCACACAGGGCGGTTCCTTTTTCGCTCCCGGTATGTCTGGCCCTGTGCAGCTTATCGGCCCAGGGAGTGTGGTGGCGACGACCCCGGGCGCCATCAATTCAATCAATGCCCGTACCGCCGCAGAGCTCACAGCGATCAACTCTGCCACTTCCGGTCTGCCCACAACGCCAATTTCTGGGGATCCCAACGTCGTGAACGTCAATTTCCTTGTGCAGAGCCCGATCACCTACTACTTCCCAGCCGTTCGTGTTGACTACAACGTTTCCCAGAATTTCAGAGTCAACTTTGCCTGGAATGAGACGAAGTACAATCAGCCCGGTCAGGTGGCCCCATTTTTTCCCGGGAGCACCTTCACCAATACTGAGGGAAACGAGGGCTCGAACGTCTACACCGCTGCCGTGGGCTTGGATTGGACGATCAAGCCAACCCTCGTGAACCAGTTCCGCGGCGGCTTCCTGTATAACTGGGACGGCTACGTTCTTGGCGTCAAGCCCCCTGTGGTGGGTGACGTCGACGTTCAGTGGAACTTGCCGTATTCGGGTTTCATGTCGGGTGACGGAGACCAGGGAGCGGTGGCGGGAACGGTTACGACTTACTATCCTCTCTTCAACTTCTCCGACAACATGACTTGGCAGCACGGTGCGCACACGTTCACCTACGGTGGATCGTGGTATCGCGAGCAGGACCACTACTGGAATCCCCCGGCAGGTGTTAACTTCCTGAACCTCGGCTTGGTGCCGGGCGACCCAGCCTTCAATCCAGTCTCCACTGCCCTCCAGAATGCGGGCGCAACGGCCGCCCAGACTGCCGAAGGAGAGCAGATTTACGCGATCCTTGCTGGTGACGTAGGCGCTTCAAACGGCGCGGCCGACCGCATCGCGTTTGCCTTGAATCCGAATACGAAGCAATACGAGAACAGCACCGCACCGTTCGTTCTCGACGAGTTGCAAAAGGCGTGGGGCTTGTTCTTCCAAGACTCGTGGCGCATCAAGACCAACCTCACCTTGAACTATGGTCTCCGTTGGGACTTTACTGGTGACGATCATGATCTGAAGAACGCCTATCAAAGCGCTGGTCTTGACGGCGTCTGGGGGCCATCGGGCGCCGGCAATGAGTTTAAGCCCGGTACTTTGACTGGGAACCAGAACCCACTCCTGACGGCCAACGGACATCAATACAATGCCTGGAATAAGAGTCCGCAGCCCCAAGTCGGCATCGCGTGGTCGCCTGCGTATACGGATGGGTTGCTGGGCAAGTTGACGGCCGGAGGTCAGACCGTCGTGCGCGCTGGGTTCTCGTTCCGTAACTACACGGAGCCTTACCAGTTCTTCTGGGACGCGGCTACCGACTACGGCGCTTTCTTCTACCAGAACAACCAGCTGCTGGATAACATCAACGCGAACGCGCCCGGACAGTTTGTTCCTGGCTCGCTGCCGCTCAATGGCGGATTCCAGCAACCGATGGCGCTACCGCCTTACAGCAACATCACGCCGAACTACACAACCACCTTCCCGGAGGCGGGTTTGACGTTCATCCAACCATTTCAACAGATTTACAATCCGGGCATCGCTCTCGGCGCGATCAATCCCAACATCAAGCAGCCCTACACTCAATCGTGGAACCTGAGCATCCAGCGGCCCATAGGTCGGAACAACGCCATCGAAATTCGCTACATCGGTAGCCGCAGCGTTCATCAGTGGCTGAATCTGTTCACCGATGAAGTGAATATATTCGAGAACGGTTTCCTGACGCAGTTCCAGCAGGCTCAGAAGAACCTCGCGGTCAATACTGCGAACGGTTACACGGGCGTGGGCGCCGCACCTCCGCAAACTTTTGCCAACTTGGGTTTCGCCGGCGAGGCAGCTACACCCATATTCGACAACGCGTTCGTGGGATCTTTCTCCGGACCAATCAATGCGAACGGCTACGCGAGTCCCTTGTTCACGACTTGGCTGCAGAACGGATCTGCTGGAGCGGCAGCGACTGCACTGGCCGGCGGACCCGGGGGAAACCCAACCTACTTCTGCAATCTCGTGACTCCCGGTTTTGCTCCCTGCACAAACCCGAACGTTGGCTACTCGGGTGCTGGAGGACCGTATCCGATCAACTTCTTCCAAATGAACCCACTTGAGTCAGGTCAGGATGTCGGCTTCACAACCCAGGCCGGCTACTCCAATTACAACGGCTTGCAGGTTGATTTTCGGCAGAAGCAGTGGCACGGGATGCAGTTCGACGTGAACTACACCTGGAGCCACACGCTCGGAATCAACACCCAGAATAGCTGGACGGGTGTTTTCAACCAGTTCAGCCTCCGGAACCTGCGGCAAAGCTACGCGCCGCTTCCGTTCGACATCCGCAATTCCCTCCACGCCAACGGCACGTACGATTTGCCCTTCGGTGTCGGCAAGCAGTTCCTCAACCAGAGCGGCGTCGTCGACAGGATCGTAGGTGGATGGTCGCTCGGAACGATCGTTTCATTGCAAGGCGGCGAACCCTACCAGTTGACCAGCGCGAGCTACCTCAACGGCGTGTACAGCTCCACGTACAATGACTTCGCCGACCCGGGGATCGTGTTGAATGGCGTGACGCCTTCGCAGCTTCAGAGTTCGGTTGGCGTCTACCATGTCACGGGTGCCCCGTTCGTTGACTTGGTCAACCCCAAGTACATCGGCAGCAACGGCCTTGCAAATCCGACTTACATCACTCCAAACACTACGCCCGGTACGATCGGAGACGTCGTGTACTTGCATGGCCCCCGGTTTTTCAACGAAGATCTGGCGATCACGAAAGCGATACCAATTCGCGAGAACCTTCGCTTTTCCTTCCAGGGTGAATTCCTGAACGTATTCAATCACCCGAACTTCGGTCTCACTCCGGGAGCCAACATCACCGGTGGCAACTTCGGAACTGCCGGCCCCGTTTACTTCGGTACAAGCCCGACGGACGGAGCGCGCGCAATTGAGTTGCGGTTCAATCTCGAGTTCTAGTCGCGGAGCTGATTAGCCTCGAGTAACTCTCGCCGGGAGCTGCAACTAGCTCCCGGCGAATTTTTTGCGGGCCGCGCTGCGACCCCGTGTGACCCTTGGGCGCGAAACGGCAGATAAAGATCACATGAAGTGCTCTGGTGAGGACTCATGAAATCTCGAAATAGGATCTCGCGGCGCCGGTTCGTCTCTGGAATCGCGACTTCCGCGGTGGCTGCCTGGCTTCCAAAGTCGATCTCAGCTTTAGCCCTGCCACTACCGCAGGACGGGAACCAAGGCCCGCGGGAGCGAATCGAATTTCTTGCTGTTCCATTTCCGCTTGAGCAAGTGCGCTTGCTCGATGGTCCCTTTCTTGACGCTGCTCGTGTAAACCAAACGTACTTGGCTTCGCTTCCCGTTGATCGTTTGGTGCACAACTTTCGTGTGAACGCCAAGTTACCAAGTTCGGCTGAGCCGCTGGGCGGCTGGGAATCGCCAACCGTCGAGCTTCGGGGACATTTCACGGGTCACTATCTATCTGCGAGCGCCCTGGCATACGCGAGCACCGGAGACGAATCACTGAAAGAGAAAGGGAATGCGGTGGTTGCGGAGCTTGCGAAGTGCCAGGAAGCTATGGGAAATGGTTATTTGAGCGCGTTCCCCGAGGAGTTCTTCGACCGTCTGAGCGCGGGCCGGGGAGTCTGGGCGCCCTTCTATACTCTGCACAAGATAATGGCCGGCAATCTGGACATGTACACGTACTGCCACAATGAGCAGGCTCTCGCGGTTGCTCAGGGTATGGCCCGATGGATGGCCCATTGGACGATAGGAATCAGCGACTCGCAAATGCAGCGGATTCTGAAGACCGAGTACGGTGGCACGAACGAGGCTCTCTACAATCTCGCCGCAATCACGGGGAATTGGCGTGATTTCGAGACGGCGCGTCGTTTCGAGCAGCCGTCCTTTTTCGATCCGCTGGCGGGGCATCGAGACGAATTGAAAGGGCTGCACGTCAACACGCATATCCCGAAAGTGATTGGCGCAGCGCGGCGTTATGAGTTGACCGGCGACCCGTACTACCACGAAGTTGCCAAATATTTTTGGGATGAAGTCACTTCCGAGCGCGCGTATGCAACAGGCGGCACCAGCAATGGCGAATCGTGGAACACGGATCCAGGAGACCTGAAGGGTGAACTGAGCTTGTGGTCCGAGGAATGCTGCTGCGGATACAACATGCTGAAGTTGACGCGGCATTTGTACCAGTGGACTGCGGACCCGCGCTACTTCGATTACTATGAGCGAACGCTCTTCAATTCGCGACTCGGTACGCAGGACGCGCGAGGCATGAAAATGTACTATCTGCCACTCGAGACCGGCTACTGGAAATTCTTCCATTCGGAATACAACTCTTTCTGGTGCTGCACCGGCACTGGAGCGGAGGAGTTTTCGAAATTTGGCGATTCGATTTACTTCCACAATGCGCATGAGGCATTCGTCAACCTATTCATTTCTTCGGAAGCGCACTGGGCGGACAAGGGAATCACAATTCGTCAGGAAACACAGTTCCCGGACCAGGAGGGCACTGTGATCACCGTGAAAGTGAAGCAACCGGTCGCTGCGGGAATCAGCGTACGGATTCCGATCTGGGTCGCTGACGGTGGTTCGGCATCGTTGAATGGCAAGCCGCTGCCAGTATTTGCGAGCGCCGGGAGCTATCTCAAAATCAATCGCACTTGGGCGGACGGCGACAAACTAGAAATAAAGCTGCCGATGCACCTTCGGTCAGAGCCCTTGCTCGGAGATCCCACGCAGCAGGCCGTACTCTACGGGCCGATCGTGCTGGCTGGACGCCTGGGTTCGGAAGGACTCACGAAAGAAATGCAATACGACGCGGATCACGGCAATACGGAGCTCGCACCGCCAAGAGCGAAACCAGCAGGGTCAGCGGAGATTTCGTTGAAATCGCTGGACGACGCTCGGTCGGTTCCCTGGCTGGAGCCCGTCCAAGGTCAGCCGCTTACGTTTCAAACAGTCGGGCAGAAAAATGCCACGACGCTGATCCCTTTGCATCGCATTATTGGCGAGCGATATGCGGTTTATTGGAAGATTAGCTCAGGTCAATCCGAGAGGAGCTGAAGCCGTGTGTCGCCGAGCCAGTCGGTAGTGACTCTGCTCAGTTTTGTTGTCATGGACAGGAATTATCTCAGAGATGTGAAAAATCAGTGGGATTTTTGGCTCGGCGGCAGATGATCCTCGAGATAACGGGTCAACAGGCAATAGAGATGGTAGTGGGTACCTGGGCCTTCGGAGAGCGAATGAGTTCGACCTGGATACTCCATGAAATCGAATTGCTTCCCAAGTTCGACGAGCCGGTTGATTAGAAGCTCGGTGCCCTGGAAATGCACGTTGTCGTCGTCGGGGCTGTGAACGATCAGCAAGTCCCCGCGCAGCCCTTCCGCAAAATTGATCGCGGAACTCATTTTGTAGCCGTTGGCGTTTTGCTGCGGGAGGCCCATGTATCGTTCCTGGTAGATCGAGTCGTAGAGCCGTTGATCGGCCACCGGCGCGACGCTCATCCCCACTTTGTAAACATCCGGCGAGCGAAACATGAGGTTGAGCGTGTTCGAGCCGCCGCCGCTCCAGCCCCACACGGCGACGCGTGAGCTATCCACGAACGGATAGGTTTGCTCGAACTTTTGAAGTGCCGCGACTTGCTCCTTCGATGAGAGCACGCCCACCAATCCATACACGATCTTGCGCCACTCGCGGCCGCGCGGCGCGGGCGTGCCGTGATTATCGAAGCTGGCGACGACGTACCCTTCGTTGGCGAGGAAGCGGTGCCATAGTCCCTGCTCGCCGCCCCAGCGATCCTCAACGGTTTGTCCTGCCGGCTCACCATAAACGAATACGAGCACCGGATATTTCTTCGAGGGGTCGAAATCCTTCGGCTTGATCATCCATGCATCGAGCACCGTGCCTCCGCCGATATCGAGCTTCAGATATTCCGCGGGCGCCACGATCAGCTCCTTCACTTTCGCGCGGAGCGGTGCATTATCTTCGAGGGTCCGCTCGACATGCTGATCCGGAAAGCGAACGAGTTCGGTAACGGGCGGTGTGTCGATTGTCGAATAGACGTGGAACGCCCAGCGGAAGTCCGGTGAGATGTCGTAGCTGTGCACGCCGGGTTCGTTCGCGGGCGTGACGCGCTCCGCTGTTCCACTGCCGTCGAGTTTGCTCCGATAGAGAAAACGCTGCGTGGCATTTTCGGGCGACG
Organism: uncultured Acidobacteriota bacterium; assembly: GCA_963737205.1. Classification (GTDB taxonomy): domain Bacteria; phylum Acidobacteriota; class Terriglobia; order Acidiferrales; family UBA7541; genus Palsa-295. Next base: position 2,848,805 of record CAVTRV010000002.1, read on the forward strand.
CGATGTAGTAGAGCCATTGCTCCTCGGGATCCACTCGCACGACTTGAACGACGTCGAACGCGCCGGGAGTGGCGAGGTGGATCTGTTTCCCGTCGCGCGAAATCGTGTAGACGTGGCGCCATCCGTCGCGCTCGTTCACCCAGAGAAAATCCCTGCCGCCACGCAGCCACTCGACGTCGTTGACCACCTCGACCCACGCGTCATCGTGCTCGGTGTGGATCACGGACACCGCGCCGGAATTCGCGTCCGCGAGGATCATCTCGACCGTGTCTTGCCGGCGGTTCAGGTGCTGAATCTCCAGTGTATTGGAATCTCCCGCCCATTCCATCCGCGCGATGTAGCTCTTTTCCGGGTCGCCGGTCACTTGCATCCATTTCGTTTCACCGCCGCTTGCGGGCACAACGCCGACGCGCACGAGAGAATTTGGCGTCCCCGGTTCGGGGTAGGGAATCTCTTTCACCTGCGGATACACGCCAAACTCGGGATACGGAATGTGCGTCAGTACGTGGTATGGCGCGTCCGCGTTGTAAATAAGCGCGAAGTTCTTCACCGTGCTCGTATTGAATTGCCAGTACGCGATGCGCTGCCCGTCAGGACTCCAGCGATACGCGTTACGGATGTCGAGCTCCTCCTCGTACACCCAGTCGGACGTGCCGTTGACGATCGTTTCGGACCCATCATGAGTGAGCTGCGTGATTGCCCCGCTTTGTACGTCCTCGACGTAGACGTTGTTCTTGTGCACGTATGCGACCTTCGAACCATCCGGGGAAAAGGTTGCGAACATCAGCGTTGCCGGCTCAAAGTCACCGCCTAGCTTGCGAAGAGTTTTTGCTTGGCGATCGAATACCCAGTAATCGCCACGGCTGTTCTGGCGCCATACGCGCTGCGAATTCGTGTAAACCAGCACGCGGTTCATATCGGCCGACCAATCGTAGTCCTGAACCTCAAGGGGTTGACCCGCGCTAGCCGGCACTAAATCGGACGCCGAAATCAAGACTTCGCGCTTTCCCGTGGCGGTCTCGTAGCGAACCATATCGCGCGCCTCGCGCGAGGACGCCGAAGCTCCCACAGTGGTGTAGGCTTCCCCGCCTTTCAACCAGCGTGCCGGTCCGAAAGGCCGCCCCGAGAATTCGTGTTTCTGAAAGACTCGGCGCAAGAACTCGTTGTCTTCGATTCGCTGCTGGGAATTCGCCCTCGACGCGAAAGCTGCAACAGCCAGAACGCAACCGAGCAGCGCTGCCGCTAGGTGAGTCCACCTCGGTGCGCACGAGTCATTTCTCGGAGTGGCAGGATTTGTGCTTGGATTTACCGTTGGATTTGACATCGGCGCGATCGTCTCCCCGTGAGAGTTATGAAAGCAGCGAAAAGGCCGGAACTCTCTCATCCGGCAAAAGATAGGCAGTGGTCGAAAAAGCCGCTTGACGGTTGCATATTATATACAGCACCATACGCCCCGTGCTGAAATCTTCCACCGATTCCTCTGACGCTCGGCCCGACTCCAAGGCCAGCCAGCAACCGCCGCCGACGATCTCCCGTAGACAATTTAGCCGCAAAGCGGCACTTGCAGCAGCAGGATCGATTTCCGCCCCTGCGCTGCTGAGGGCCACTTCTGCGCTCTCCGCGCCCGTGCAGGATCAAAAAGGCGAGCCGCTGAAGGGTCTCACAGCTCAACAGACTGCGGAGGTCGACGCAAAGCTCGCGAACATCCTCCGCAAATATGGCCACCGCTTCTCGGACGACCAGAAAAAACGTCTGCGCAGGATACTCGCACAGCACCAACGCCTGCTCGCTCCCGTTCGCGAATTCGCCGTGCAAAACGGCGACCCGCCGGCCAGCGTGCTCCGAGTTTCCTTCGACAGGCCGAGCGAACTCAAGGAAGGCAGCGGCGACTAACCCCGTGCTTGGCGAAGACGTCCTTTATCTCTCCGTTCGCGAACTCGGCGATGAGATACGCGCTCGCAAGATTTCTCCTGTCGAGCTTACAGAAAGCCATCTCGCGCGAAGCGAGAGCCTCGGCCCGAAGCTCAATGCGTACGCAACCATTACGCGCGACCTTGCCTTGAAGCAAGCGCACGCCGCGGAAGCCGAGATTGCCGCTGGATACTATCGCGGCCCGCTGCACGGCGTGCCTTACGGCCTTAAGGATCTCATCGCCGTGAAAGGATACCCCACTACGTGGGGCGCGAGACCGTTCGCGAACCGGACCTTCGACTATGACGCCACAATCGTCGACAAGCTCAATCGTGCCGGAGCAGTTCTGATTGGCAAAGTCGCCATGATCGAACTCGCGGGCGGACTCGGGTACTCGTCGGCGGATGCCTCGCTCCAGGGGGCATCGAAGAATCCGTGGAACGTGAAATATTGGACGTGCGGTTCGTCCAGTGGGTCTGGCGCGGTGGTTTCTGCCGCGCTCGCGCCATGGGCACTTGGCTCCGATACGCGCGGTTCGACGATCTGCCCCGGCGCATGGTGCGGCATCGCTGCGCTGCGTCCGAGTTTCGGCCGCGTGAGCCGGTACGGCGCGATGGCGATCGCATGGTCGATGGATAAGCTCTGCCCCATGGCTCGCACTGCCGACGATTGCGGCCTCGTCCTTTCCGTCATAGGCGGCCACGATCCGAGGGACATAGATTCGGTCCCCGGCGAGTTTCGCTACCCCGCGCCGGAGTTTGAGCCGAAGACGCCGCTGCGGATCGGGCGGCTGACAAATGCCTGGAACAAACTTGATCCCGGCCTCGACGATTCCGTGAATGCCGCCCTGAAAATTCTCGAACAGAACGGCGCTCGCGTCTCTGATGTTGCCATTCCCGACGGTCCTTACGAGCAAGTGGCGGAACTCACTATTCAAATGGAAGCCGTTTCGTCGTTTCAGGATTTGATTGAGTCGGGGCGCTGCTTTGAGCTTGAAGATCCGCTCGGGAAAATTAACGGCTACGCGGGAAGTGAATTCTCGGTTACCGACTACCTGCAGGTGCAACGCGTGCGAACCTTCCTGCAGAAGCAAATCGACGGGCTTTTTGAGCACTATGACGTGCTCGCGACGGCGGGCGAATCCAGCGCGGCCTCTTTGATTGAGGATGTCGACGACGATTCCGAGGGGCCGATTGGGACCCGGGAGCCCGACGGGATCTCGAGCTTGTGCGGCTTGCCGGCAATCACGGTGCCATGCGGGTTCAGCAAAGATAACCTTCCATTCGGAGTTCAGTTCATCGGCCGCGCCCAAAATGATCACGCGGTGATCGCGGCTGCGCGCCTCTATCAGAGCCACTCGGACTGGCACAAGAAGCGTCCGCCCATCACGTAGAATTCTTCCGATGTGGAGGAGGAGGCCCCTCTGCAGCAACGGTGGCCGATTTCTGCACAAGCTCCGCGCCTCCTCCCGCGGTTCTCAATTGGCGTCAGCCAATTCGGATTGGGGTGAAATATTGGGTACGTGGCCGGCGGCCAGGCGGTCATTCAGTTGCTTCAAGTGGCCGGCGATGATGTCATTCAGCCGCTTCAGCACTTCGCGAACCTGGTTCTCGTACACGCTGATGTATTCCTCCTGCGCGACCGTTGGCCTGCCCGAGTAGTTTCCAACTTCTTCGGTCATCTGCCCGACGCGATTGGCCAGGTTCAAGTGTTCTGGGTCGTAACGCGACGCAACCAAATCATCGCGAACGCTCGAGAGCTCCTTTTGAATTCCTTGTCCTTGCTTGACGGCCTCCGGGTCGCTCCAAGTCTTTTCCGTTTCACTCAGCTGTGTATCGATGCAGCGAATGCGTTCGAGCGATTGCCCAATCTCCTGCTGCATGCCTGTCAAGCGCTTCACGGCTCTGTAGTACTCGGCCATGTCGTCCGCGCTGACCTTGATTCGGGGATCCATGCGCACTTCGAATTTCTGCTCCTGCGTTTGATCGAACGCCATCAGACGAGCGGTGTATTCGCCGGGTAGCACGCGGACGCCTTGCGAGCCCCGCCACATCCCCTCCGAATTCCCCGTGTTCTCGAGGCGCGTGTCCTCGCGCAAATCCCATGCGGTGCGGTTCACACCGCGCGCGCCCGGTCCGTCGAAGCTGCGGATGGTCTTGCCAGACGAGTCCAGAATCGCGATCTTGACTTTCTCCCCGGGGACGGGCTCCGAAAGGTAATACGAGATAATCGAGCCGTATGGCTTGTTCTCAGCCGTCCAGACGCGCTGCCCGAGCGTGCTCGTATCGCTCCATCGGTTGTAGCGAGTGGCGCGCGTGGGAGGGAAGAGCGCGACCTTCTGATTCATCGCATCGGCCAGTTTTTGCAACGGTGTCGCGTCGTCAAGAATGTAGAAACCGCGCGCGTGCGACGCGATGATCAAATCGTTGTCGCGCGGGTGAACTTTCAGGTCGTACACCGGTAGCGGCGGCAAGCCAAGGCGAAAATCGATCCAATTCTGCCCCGCATCCAACGAGATGAAAAATCCCAGCTCGGTCCCAGCATAGAGCAAGTTCGGTTGTTTCGGATCTTCCGCGACCACGTGAACGTAACCGCGAAGTCCGTTCACGATCTTGCTCCAAGTTTTCCCGGAATCGTGAGTCGCATAAATGTACGGCGCGAAATCATCGAGCTGATGCCGGTCGAATGAAGCATAAGCGGTTTGCGCATCGCGACGAGAAGTGCTGATCGAAGTAACCCAGGCTTCTTGCGTGAGGTTCTTGATGTTGCCGGCCACATTCGTCCAAGTCTGCCCGCCATCACGAGTCAATTGCACGTTGCCGTCGTCCGTTCCGGCCCAAAGTGTGTTCGAATCCAAGCCTTCAGCGAGCGCCGTAATCGTGCAGTGAAACTCCGCCGTCGAATTGTCGGGGCTCACGGGGCCGCCGCTTAGCTTGAGTTCTTCGGGATTGTTGGTCGTGAGATCGGGGCTGATCGTCTTCCACGAGTAGCCGCCGTCAGTCGTTTTGAATATCACGTTCGCTGCGTGGTAAATCACATCGGGATTGAATTGCGACATCAGAATCGGCGGATTCCAGTTGAAGCGGTACTTCATCAAGCCCGCACCAACGCCGGCGGTTGCTACAGGATAAGGCTGAATGTAGCGCTCTTCCTTGGTGTGCATGTCGAAGCGCGTCATGTCGCCCTGGCCGACGTAGTAGATGATGTTGGGATCGCGCGGATCAGCGATGATGGACATTCCATCCGCGTGCGAGCGCAATCGGCGCCAATCGGCTCCGCGCACGCCCGTATCGTTCCACCGCTCGTTAGGCCCGCGCCACATCTCGTGATCCTGAAACCCACCCAGGACGTTGTACGGATCGTCCATGTCGACGCTCACGTGATACGGCTGGGCCATCGGGACGTTGTTGATGAAATCCCAGTTCTGGCCGCGATCGTTCGACATAAAGAAGCCACCGTCACTGCCGAAGAGTAGCCGCGCCGGATTCGTGGGATCGATCCACATCGCGTGACAATCGCCGAAGATGGTCCAGTAGTCGACGTTGTGAAACGTCTTGCCGCCATCCTCCGAAATCCACGGATCGCTCGCGAGCGCGTAGATTCGGTTCTCATCATTTGGATCGATACGAATGTTTGAGAAATAGAACGGCCGGTTGTTGATGCGGTTTTCCTTGTTCACCATCCGCCAGTGGTCGCCGCGATCGTCGGAGCGCCAGAGCAATCCTTCGCGCGATTCGATCATTGCGTAGACGACGCTGGGATTGCTGCGGCTCACGCGAACGTCGATTCGCCCGAGGGGAGCAGAGCTTGGCAGGCCGTTCTGGATCGCGGGATCGGTGAGCTTCACCCACGTGTCGCCTCCGTCAGTCGAACGGTAAAGTCCGCTGCCGGGACCGCCGCTGCGGAAATACCACGGTTTGCGCAGATGGTCATACATCCCGGCGTAGACGATGCTCGGGTTGGTCGGATCGAGTGTCACGTCGCCCGCGCCGGTCGTGTCATTTACAAACAGGATTTGCTTCCAGGTGGCGCCGCCATCTGTGGAGCGATAAAGCCCCCGCTCCGAATTCGGCGCCCACTCGTGGCCCATCGCAGCGGCATACACGATGTCCGGATTTTCGGGATTTACGACGACACGAGAGAAATGCTCCGTGTTGACCAGGCCAACGTGTTTCCACGTTCGCCCCCCATCCATCGTTTTGTACATTCCGTCGCCAAACGAAGCGCTATTGCGGCTAGTGCCTTCGCCGGTTCCCACGTACACGAGGTTCGGATTGCCCGGGGCAACGGCAATCGCCCCGATCGACAGGGTGTTGCCGGTGTCGAAGATGGATTCGAACGAGATCCCGCCGTTCGAGGATTTAAAGAGGCCAGCAGAAGAGTGCGCCACGTAAATGATATTTGGATTGCCGGGAACGCCCGATACGTCCGTCACGCGCCCACCAAATACGGCAGGGCCAATTGCTCGCCAGTGCAGTCCCTGTAGCAGTTGCGGATCGACCTTTACTTCAGGGGTTTTCTGCGCCGGGCACTCGGCGGATAGCAGGAGGGCAGCGGTGAACGTCGCAAAGAACCTAAGAGCACGAAACAAGAGCGGAGACATCGCCCGTGGCCACGGCATCGCCTATCCTCCTCGAAACCCCTGCTCTGAAACGCCCGTGACTCTAGAGCTTCACTTCGGTGGCACCGCCGTCGAAAACAACCGATCGCGTGGTTTGATCCAGTTTGACTTCGATATTGCGCTTCAAGGGCGGCAACATACGAGATCCTTCCGCGAGCCGAAGCGATAGCTTGCGGGCTGCATTGTCCCAGCGCATGTCGATTCCCATCCACTCGCCTTTGCGGTAGTTGAAAGAAGAACCATCATCCTCGTAGAGGCGGAAGGATCCGTCGGCGCCGGGGTACACCGTCAGCGAAAGCGGGGCGTCCACTTTCTCATTCACATATTGCTTTACCGGACCGAGCGGCAGTATTGCACCTGCACGAACATACAGCGGCAGCGTCTCGAGATCGACGGCGCGGGCAGTCTCGCGCCCACCGTCAACGTGCTCTCCGGTCCAAAAGTCGTACCATCCTCCCCGGGGAAGGTAGACCTGTCGCGATGTCGCGCCCTGCTCGACCACCGGAGCGACCAGCACATCACGTCCCCACAAGTATTCGTCGGCGCGCGCGGTGGCGACGCCATCATCAGGATAATGCAGCCAAAGTCCGCGCATCACCGGCATGCCTGTCGTTGTGCATTCGCGAACCGCACTATATAGATACGGCAGCATGCGGTAACGAAGCTCGAGGTACTTCCGGCAAATCGGCTCGACTTGAGTGTTATGAAGCTGGCTTACATCAGGAATCGAAGCGCCATCATAGTTGCGAATTTCAATCGGACCGGGATCGCCTGTGTTCCATCCCCAGGGCAGGCGCAGCTTCCATGCACGTCCGTGGCACCGAAACAGCGTGCAGAAGGCGCCGAATTGAAACCACCGCAGATAGAGCTCTGCTGTGAACTCCTTCGTTGGGACGAATCCCCCGATGTCCGTGCCCCAGTAGGGAACGCCGCTTAGTCCCGTGTTGATGGCGATGGGGACGTGGGTCTTCAGCGTCTCCCAAGTCGAATACACATCGCCCGACCACAAGAACGAAGCGTACCGCTGCATTCCCGCATACCCGTTGCGATGCAATGCGTAGGGCCGTTCATTCGGGCGGTCGAGTTGGGGGCCTTCCCAATACATTCGATTGCGAACGAGCCGCGACGGGATATCGAGCGGGTCGCCCTCATCGGGCCACCAGCCATCCACGCCCAACGCGAAATCTTTGCGATGCGTGTCCCAATAGCAGGCCGCGCTCGCTTCGTCGAATTCACGCAGCTCACAACCGTCGTGGACCGTTCCGTGAAGTTTGTCCGACAGAATCACCACATGCGGAACGATGCGGAAATGATCCTTGTGCAATTCTTCGATCATCTGCTTCGGATCGGGGAATGCGCGCGAATTCCAGACGAAGGATCCGTTCTCCGTGTTCCAGCCGTTCGGGCAAAATCCAGTGCCAAGATAGATCATCGCCTCGCAGGGAAGTTTCTTCTCCCGGAAGGTTTTTGCTTCGGCAAGAATCTCCTCAGGAGTGCCAAGCGTGCGGTGCGATTGCTGGTAACCGAAACTCCACAGCGGCGGCATTTCGGCGTGGCCGGTCAATCGAGCGTACTCGGCCATGATGGTCGCCGGGTCGCGCGAGACGACGAGGAAAATGTCGAGAGGAAGCGCCGACTCCACGCTCATGGGCTTGAACTTGCTTTCCGCACCCGTGAAATCGAATGTGCCGAATGGCTGGTGAAAGAAAATAGCCCAGCCCGACGTTCCGATCAGCCACGGAATAGGCACGCGCCCCCCATGCGTCGCGAGCTTGTATCCGCCCTGTCCACTGCGCATCGAGTCACTCAAGCCGCGCCGGTCGAATTGTGCACCCCCTTCGCCAAGTCCAAGTAGCGGCGAATCTCCAGTAAGGAATGAAACAGTCCCCGTTTCTTCGTCGATCTTGATTTGTTGAATTGTTTCGCCGCTCGCAGATTTGATTGCGAATGCGAGGGGCTTGCGTGATATGGCCACCCGCAAGTCGCCAGCCGTGAGGATTTTCTCTTGGATAGGCCCACGCATTGTGGCGACGGGCTGGCTCCAAGCGGTTTGTACCAGCGAGCCGTTTGTGGGTACACCGATTGCGCGGCCATTCTTGATCGGTGAAATCGTCAAACGCACCGTATGTGCGTTGAGCGAAGCGATCTGGATCTCGACATCTTGACCCGCAATCCGAGCAGTGGTTCCGACAGCTGTTTCCTGGTTTGTCGGCAGCAGGAAAGAGGCGCAGGCCGCGCCCATTCCTTTCAGTAGTTGTCTGCGATCGTAGCGTTTGTGCATGACTTGCGATTCACTCCGCAGTCGGCCTTCGCTGGGAGGGAGGCCGCCAGGATTCGGTGTCCTGACCGGATACTATATACAATTCCCAGCCGTCCCGAGACGGCTTTCCATTTCCTGACCTTGCCTTCTCCAACTCTGAGCAACCGCAGAATCAATAACTTACCGCAACGTTCGCCTCACAGCATGATTGGTTCCTCAGCGCAAAGGTCGGCTTAGGAGGCGTCGTACTTAAGTAAGGCCCGTCGCCCGCGTCGCGCGGGAACTTACCCCCTCAAAGCCATTTTTCCAAACTCCGAGACTCGCCGAAAGCAAAGGCGACAGCTTAGCCGCGAGCCACTGAACCAATCACCGCAGCAAAGTCCTGATCGCCGCGGCCGGATTCGATCGCTTTCTTGAAGACTGCCAGGGCGGCTCCCGCCGTTTGAAGGGCGACGCCGTCCCTGGTTCCCTCAGCCTGGGCATAACCGATATCCTTTGCCATTAAGCGCAGCAGGAAATTCGGACTGAAATCCCCTGCGGCGGCGCGGGCCGAAATAATCTTGATGAGCGGGCTGCCCGGCGCCCCGTTCGTCAGAACTGCGGCGGCTTTGTGACGATCGAGGCCTCCCGCGTCAATCAGTGCTGTGGCCTCGGCAAACGAAGCAGCCTGCACGCCGCAGAGGAAATTGTTGACCAGCTTCAGCAAGGCGCCACTTCCCGTCGGCCCGAGGTGAACCATGTCGCGGCTCATCACCGCGAGCACCGGGCGCGCAACGGCGAGCGCCGACTCGGAGCCGCCGACGAGAAAAAACAGCTCGCCAGAAGCAGCGTGTGGCTTTGAGCCTGTCACCGGCGCGTCGAGAAGTTCGCATCCGCGTCCAGCCGCGGCGGCCGCGAGTTCGCGCACCCACGGAACTGACACCGTGCTCGATTCGATCAGCACCGCTCCCTTGCCCGCGCCTGCTACCGCCCCGTTTTCGCCGAGCCACACTGCCCGAGAGGCTGCATCGTCCGCGACCATGCTGATCACGATATCGGCGTTCGCGGCGGCTTCGCGAGGCGTTGCGGCCACCGTCGCTCCTTGGCTCGCAAACGCCATGGCTTTCTCTCGATTGCGGTTGTAAACCGTAAGCGGGAACCCTGCGGATAGCACTCGTCCCGCCATTCCCGCTCCCATGATTCCCAGTCCAAGAATTGCCACGCGCGGCTGTGCCATCTGATTCACCTCGGAAATTCATCCCAGTGGATTCACCCCACCGAATTCACACCAGCGAATTAACTTCAATCAACGCAGGCTCCGTCCCCGCAATCCGCACCGGATTGCACAGCGGGCGGCCGAAACCCTCGAACTGAAGCTTCATGATATCGCCATCGGCCAATTGAATGCCGTCGCCAAAGCTCAGGTAGTCCGTGCCGAAAAAGTGGACGTGAACGTCGCCGGGCCGCCGATGCCCGTCGAATTTGAAGTGGTGATATTCGATGTTTCGCAGGCTGTGGCACATTTCGCCTTCGCCGGTGCGAATCCTCTTCGACCAAAGGACGCCGCCCGCTCGCTCGATTGTGATATCGATCGGCACGGAATCGAACTTCGGATCGACAACCAGTTCGGGGCCAAGCGCGCAGGTGCGCAGCTTCGAACTCGCGAGATTCAGGTAATTCGTTTTTTCGAAGCGATGATCCGAGAATTCGTTGCCGCCCGCCATTCCGACGCGGTGCGGCCGGCCATCGGGGCCAATCAGATAGACGCCGGCAATCTCCGCCTCTTCGCCGCCATCGAGCGCGAATGGCGGCACTTCAAGTGGCTCGCTGTGCGCGCGCAACATCGCACCCGTTCCCTTGTAGAACCACTCGGGAGCTGTTCCGATGCGCCCCGCCGCGGGCCGGCCGCCTTCCACGCCCGAGCGAAACATCTTCATGCTGTCCGTGAGCTCTTCGCCAGACGTAGCGTGCATCGCCTGGCGATCCCGAGCGCTCCCCATGTGCGTCAACCCGGTGCCCGAAATCAGACAACGGGCCGGCTCGCCAGGATGATCGATCGGCGGCAGGATTCGCCAGTCGCAGCGGCCACTGTAAATGAGATCGTAGTCGAGTCGTTCGCTGGTTACACGGTTGTTCGCCGTCTCAGTAAGCGTTACGCCCGTCTCGATTGCGAAGTTCGCAAGCTCATACACTGACGCGGCGTCGACCAGCAGGCGCAGATGCGGGTCGTCCACCAGCGCCACTCGACGCTCATCACCCTTCCGGAGTTGAATCAGACGAATCATTCGGCATCTCCGGAAATCACTCGATCACCTCGAATTTCGCCAAAGCCTTTTCGTTCACCGTCAGGCCGAGGCCTGGAACATTTTCGTCGAGGTCTACGAAGCCGTCCTTCGCGCGCGGCTCGCCTTCGAAAATGTACCAGAACAGTTCGTTGCCCACTTCCACGTCGACAATCGGAAAATACTCCGCCATCGGAGAATTCAGGCTCGCCATGACCACGTGATAGTTGTGCATCTGGCCCGCATGCGGAATCACGGGGATGGAATGCGCTTCGGCCAGCGCCGCGATTTTGCGAGCCTGCGAAATTCCTCCCACGCGGTTGGTATCGAACTGGATGTAATCGACGGCGCGCGCCTGAATCAATTCGCGGAAACCGTACAGCGTGAACTCGTGCTCGCCGCCCGCAATCGGAATGCGCCCGTAGGATTTCAGCTCGGCGTATCCGTGAATATCGTCGGGAATCACCGGCTCTTCGAGCCAGCGAAGATGAAACGGCTCGAGCAGCGGCAGCATACGTTTCGCATAGTCGAGCGTCCAGCCCATGTAAGCATCAGCCATCACGTCGATTCCATCGCCCACAGCCTCGCGCACCGTGCGCACAAGATTCACGTTGTGGTGCATGCCCTCGGCGCCGTCCCTCGGTCCCCAACCGAAACGGAGCTTCATCGCTTTATAGCCTTCGTCCTTGTAGCGCTTGGCCTCGGCGGCGAGTTCGGGCAACGGAACACTGTAAAGGCGGCTCGCGTAAACGGGGATGCGCGGCTTCGTCCGGCCTCCCAGGAGCCGATACACCGGTTGCTTCGCGGATTTTCCCAGGATGTCCCACAGCGCCATATCGACCGCGCTGATCGCCGCCATGCCAATTCCCTTTCGGCCGAACGCCATCGTCTTGCGGTACATGTGCTGCCAGAGGAACTCGATGTCCCACGGATCGGCGCCAATCAGGAGGGGCTTGAGGTACAGATCGATCACCTGCTTCGTCACCTGCGGAGCCAGCGCCGCATTGCCGATGCCCACGAGGCCATCGTCCGTGAAGATTTCCACGATCAGCCAGCCGTGGAATGTGAACGTGCGCATCGACGCATCCGGAAGTTGCAACACGTCCATCGGATTCGTACAGAAGTGCGGCGGCAGAGCCACCGTCTGCCCGCGCCACCGAACCACCCGCGTGCGAATTTCTTTGATCCTCATTTGCTCCTCGAACGCGCCAGCTAGGCGCTTGCCTTTTGTAACGCGGGCCCGGCTCCGGGGATCGTCGCGAGAATAATTGCAAAAGCCAACACATGCAGCGTCCCCGCTATCGTGAAAACCACGCCGTATCCAAACCCATGGTCGAGCAAGTATCCCACCAGCGTGCCAAAGGCAATCCCGCCCATCGCACCGCCAAAACCCACGAGACCCGCCACCGCACCCACAGCACTTGTCGGAAAAAGGTCGGTGGGCAGCACCATGACGAGCGTCGACCAGGATTGCTGCCCGAAATACGCGAGACTGAAAATCGCGATGGCCCACGAAACCGCCACATGCGGAATCAGCAGCACCGACGGCATCACGGCCGCGCTCAACCCCAGCGCCACCTTTCGGGCGACACCCACGGAAACACGCCGCCGCACCAAGTGACTTGAGAACCATCCTCCCACGAGACACCCAATCCCGGCAGCCGCGTAAGGAATCCACGCAAACGTGCCGACGGCTTTGATGTCGAAGCCGCGCGCGTCATACAGATATTTCGGCAGCCAGAACAAATAGAAATACCACGCCGCATCGCTAAGAAACTTCGCCGTCACCAGGCCCCACGACTCGCGGAAGCGCAGCAGCTCGATCCATTTCAATTTCGGCCCGCCCGCGGACGCCGCCGCCGCAGTTTCCAGCTCCCTGCGCTCGTTGCCGGTAAGGCGCGGATGCTGCGACGGCGGGAAATATTCCAGGCGCCACCAGAGCGTCCAGAGCAAACCGATCGCTCCGGTGATGAAGAAAATCCACCGCCAATTCAGGTACGTCAAGATCACCGCAATCAAAGGAGGCGCGACTATGCCGCCGACCGCTGTGCCGCCATTGATGATTCCCATCGCGGTCGCGCTGTCTTTCGGCGAGAACCATTCCGCCACTGCGCGCGTCGCGGCCGGAAAGCCCCCACCCTCGCCCATGCCGAGCAGGAATCGGCTCACGGCCAGCATCGCGAAAGTTCGCGCGAAACCGTGGCTAACGCATGCCAGCGACCAGAACGCCATGATCAAAGTGAAACCCAGCCGCGTGCCTAGCGCGTCTACCAGCTTTCCGCCGCCTGCGTACATGAATGCATACGCAACCAGAAACGCGGATTGCAGCGCCGAAAACTGTTCGTTCGAAAGCGGGATGTCTTTGCCAATCGCCTTCACGGCGACAGGCAGCGTCTGGCGATCAAGATAGCTGATCGCGATGGCAACACTCACCAGGATTGCGATGCGCCAGCGAAGCAGGTGTTCAGTCTCCTTGTCGCGCTTCAAAGACTTTCGGTCAGAGATCGGACCTTCGGCATGCGATGGCTGCTGTCACAGCCAAGCAGCTATCTTAGGACTATTCCGGCAAACAGATGTTGGAAAGTGATCCCTTCGGCTCGCTCGTCCGTTAACGGGCACGCAGCCATTTTCGTAGAGCGTGGCCCGCTCTTGTTCTGGGGATGATGCTGTGTCTGTTTGGAGTACAATTGCTCGCGTTAGGAACTCGTCGGCGACCTGCTGACGCGGGCTCATTTCGGATCGGGCGCCGACCCTGTCTACAGCATCGAACGCGTCATTGGTTCCTTACCAGCAGTCGAGGTCCCCACGCGTTCGCGGGAGAAGCGATTGCAGCGAAGAAAAGATTCGCTAAACTGGGGAGGATCCAGGGAGGGGTTCTGATATAAAGTCTGGCAATCCAATAGGAAACTTCGAAAACTTCAGTTTGAATCGCCTCAATCTGACAGCCATACGAGGGGGATAACATGCGAAAAGCAATCATCGGAAGCTTTGCGATTCTAGCGATCGCTGCGCTCGCTTGGGCCTCAAGCGATCCGTGGAAAGACAAGCCATTTCAACAATGGGACGAAAAGGACGTTCAGAAAGTGCTGTCGAACTCGCCGTGGTCGAGAATGATCCAGGCTGACGCTGGGTTCGACGGCAGCGGGAGTGCGCCGTCGTCCGGTCTACCGCAAGGATCGTCCGCAGGCGCCGGCGCCGCAGGCGGAGGAGGTGGCGGAGGTCGTGGCGGCATGGGGGGAGGTGGCTCTTCACCGTCCCGAGCTGGCGGGGATGACCAGGCGGGCGGAGTACCCCAGCTCACTTTTGCGATCCGATGGTACTCCTCGCGGACTGTGCGGGAAGCGATGCTGCGGAGCGCGGTTCTAGCGGGTAGCCTGAAAGAGGACGAAGCTGAAAAACAACTGGCGCAGCCGACAGAAGACTATCAGGTGCTCTTGTCTGGGCCGCAAATGTCGGCGTTTCAGTCCGCCGAAGAAGCCGGCGTAAAGGCGAGGACCGCACTCATCACGAAAAAAGGCAAGCTGAAGATCGAGCCTTCGAAGGTCGATTTTCAGCGCAGCACGGATGGCAAGACGATTCGCGCCATACTAATTTCGTTCCCTAAGCGCACCGCGACGGGTGAGGCCACCATCGGTTCGGACGAGAAGGGCGCCGATTTCTCGTCCTCGCCAGGCAAAGTCGCAATCAAGGCAAGCTTTGACTTCTCCAAAATGTATGATGCGCAAGGACGGGACCTGTAGTCGGGATAGTTCGTCTGGATGGATTCCAAGTCATCCCATCTAGGGCCGTGTGGCCGACGGTTTGTTATCGTGGGGTTGGCGTCTGGGACGCGCGGCGCCCCATAGTGAATCGAAAGTAGGCCGAATGGATGTCGACGCGCGGCCTCTTCAGCTGGGAATGCATTGTATGTATGCAATATTCAGCATTGGAAGCGATCTCATTTGCCCATCCCGCGCTCAAACGAATGCAGGATCCGTCTACGATACAGGAGAGAATCGCGTCTAGCTTCCGACGGTGTGATACAAGCGGTAGGGTTCGTCCTTGATCACGGCGAAGGAACGCAGCGTGACCGGTCCCGCGGCGGTCTGCGCGAGCCAATCATCCGACGATTGCGCGGACGCGGTTGCGGCCATCAATTGTTCGCGTGTGGGCTGCGGCGGGTTTTCGCCGATCGCGAACATCGCGAGTGGCCCTCGCATCAAAGCGACGATGTTGGGACTCTCTGGCTCGATGGCTTCGAGGCGCAGCGGCGTTTCCATCTCGATTTCCAGGCGATCTCCGTGTTTCCACGTGCGCTGAACGGCTAGGAATTTTCCCGGAACAATTTCGCCGTCCACGTGCTTTCCGTTCGCGGACACGGTCGTCTTCGCGCCCGCCCACGCTGGAATGCGCACGTTTACGGCGAAAGCCTCCGGGTTTCCCATCACCGCGAACTCGAGCTGCATCGTGTTCGCCTTCGGATAGTCCGTCTTTTGCGTCATTGTGACCTGCGTGCTTCCCTGCGTCCACGTGACGCGGGAGGGCAAAAACAAATTGACGTAGATTCCGTCCTGTCCTTTGAAATAAGTGCTGATGTGATAGTCCGCCGAAAGCTGCGGGAACGTGCCGGAGCAGCACGGCCACTTGTCGCGATACCAATCCTTCTTCGCGCCGGCGTCGTTGTAATCCGAGTAGTAGAAGCTAACGCCGTCCGGCTGGATCAACCGCGCGCCGGCTATCGTGTTGTAAAGGACGCGCTCCATGCTGTCGCCGTAACGGGAATCGCGCGTGACGCGCAGCAGGTAGCGCGTAATCTTGAAATGCCCGTACGCGCCGCATGGCGTCTCAAAACTGGCGTGAGTGCTTTTCAAGCTCGCCGCCAATCCGCCGCGACCTGGTTCGACGAACGCCTCGTCTGGTCCCCATCCGCCGGTCGCGTAGCTTTGGTCCTGCACCATCCGAAGCCCATTCTTCGCCGCACGCAGATATTTTTCGTCGCCGAGCACCAGATACGCTTGCATCGCGGAACTGAATGCGTTCACGTGACTGTAAGCATGCTCGAATGGCAGAACGTTGTGGTTTTCCGAGAGCGGATCGAAATAATTCTGCTCGAGATAACGGACGCCCAGATCGCGGTAGCGCGTGTTTCCGCTGCGCTGGTACGCCAGGAAGAAATTCTCCGGCAGCGTGTACGTTTCGTCCCAGGTGAATGAGATGCTCTTGTAGCCGCGCGACCTCTGCTCGTAACGGTTCAGCGCCTTTTCGGGCAAGTGCGGCAAGACAGCCTGTGTGGCGCGCCAATGGACTTCCATCGCGTCTGGATCCTTTGCGAACTCATGCGCGTCAATCAGGCCGCAGCTCGTCTTGTCGTAGGTGTACGCCGGGAGCCGATAGTCCACGTAGAATTTCCCGGCAGGGTCGACGGTGGCGCCGAACCCCCGCACCAAACGGCTCACCTTTTCCTGCGTCGGCTTCGATCCCGTCACCGCGTAGGCGCGGGCGAGGCCTGAGAGATACTGCCCGAAACTGTGCCCGGCGATGAAGCTGTGAAAATTGTTTGCGGGATTGAAGTCGGTCCCATCGTCATACCAGCCGCCCATATCGGGACCCGGCGCGGGCATGCCCTCGCGCTGCCGAAAGGGCTTTAGCAGCGCGTCCTCATCGAGATTCAAGAACAGCTCGTGGTTGTGGTCGAACTGCTGCCGGAAAGGCCCGTCGAGCAACTGCACTTGCGAATATCCGAACAGAGAAAGCGGCGGCACAACGGCGAGTTGCGGCGAAACTCTTGCCTTCGGAACCCCAGCCTCGGAAACTCCGGCCACTCCCGGGATCGAACGCGCCGCCACCGCGCTCCCGGCCGCCATTGCACTCGCACGCAGAAATTCTCTTCGCGACGTTTTTTTCATTTGCGCTCGCCTCGCTGGAAATATCCGTGCCGGATGAGGGACTCGCTGGCGTCCGTCCGTGTAATCGTTTACCCACAAAACCATATGCCCCCGCTCTTTCGTTGTCAATTGCTTGGCGTTTACAGACGTGCTGGCAGAGCGTAAAGTGTGCCCGGTCGGTTCGTTCGTCTCGCAACTACTCTCTACTTAGGGGAAGTGAAATGGAACGCAGACGCTTCTTGCAGAACTTAGCTGTAGCGACGGCCAGTATAAAATATATTTCCGGCGAGGCCACTGCCGCCCGTGCCGCGGTGACTGGCGCAGTCGAGTCCGTCGGTTTGCTTTCAGCGGGCGCGGTCGACACTGAGGGTCATACGCTCGTCTGTGAGTTCAAGTCGGGTGCCGCGAATTGGAAAGTTTACGAGGATCTGCGGACCCGCGACGGGTCCATCACCTTTGTCTCATCGAACGGAACCGCGCGCGTACTCACCAAGAGTGCCGAGCCGGTCTTTGATCAGGCCGACAAACCCTATCTCGGCCTGAGCTTGAAAGATATCGGGATGTCGGCGCCTGATCTGCTCGCGGACAAGCTTCTAGCAAACGGTGACCCCGATCCCGAGCAGGTGAGACTTGCGGCTCCTCCGCAGGGAACTGAGAGGGAACCGGGCGGTTCTGGGCGCTTGCCGTGGGACAACTTTGTCGGCACAAAAGAATCGCTCGAAACCGAACCCGTTCTGCCTAGTGCGGGCACCGAAACCTATCACCCGATCCAGTTTTTTCCGGAGCTCACCTATCAGGCCGCGCAAAAGCGCTTCGACGGACTCGTCGGCGGCTGGATGCCCGCGGTGAGGAAGGTCTTCCCGATTTCCGATTCAGCATACATTGAAGCGATCGTGTTCGCTGACGTCGAAGCTCCGGACAAGTTCATCGTTAGGACGTGGCATCGCACAACGCGAGTCGAAGGCGGAAAAGTGACCAAGGTTGTTTACGGAGATACTTACACTCCGTTCCCGCCTCGGCGCGTGGACCCGAAGCCGGAAGCGTTTTACCGTGGGCTTCTGACGTTCGCCACCTACTGGGACAAGCTCCTCCACGATTGTGCGCCGACTTCGCTGCCGCAAAACGACTGGGTGGATATGTCGAAGCACGCGTTCACGAAGGAACTTATGGTGAGGCCTGGCGGCATCCACCCGCGATACGGCGCGGTGGATTTCTGGTATCGCGGGCCCGAATGCGATGGCTTCCAGGACATTTTCACGATGGCTACCTACGCGAATCTTGAATGGGGCCGCTTTCAGATGGCGCACGACATCATCGACAACTACCTCACTGACTTTACCGATTCGAAGGGCATGATCGATATGCGCGGCCCGGAGACAGCGCAGTTTGGCATGACGCTCTCGCTTCTGGCGCGGTATTACAACTACACCCGCGATCATGCGCTGCTGGAGAAGCACGGCGACAAGATCGAAGCCACGGTGGATCTGCTGAATGAACTTCACGACGAAAGCCTGAAGCTGCCGCCGGATGACCCCGGCCACGGGCTGATCCACGGATGGAGCGAATCGGACTCCGCCCTTTCGCCCAAGCCGATGATTTGGTGGCTGCCGTACTATTCGCATAACGCGTGGGCGGCACGCGGCATGAAAGACCTGAGCCGCGCCTGGCTCGATATCAACCGCACAAGCCCGCAGAAGGGCGTCGAAGACCGGACCGCGGCCTGGCTCAAGCGCAGCAGGTCCCTCCAGGAGTCGGTGGTCGCCAGCATGGAAAAGAACCTGCGCAGTGACATGAACCCGCCCTACATCGGAACGTACGCAGGTACGACGATGACTTTCTGGGAGTCGATGCAGAAGGAGCACCCCAGCCCGCAGGGCTGGCCGCACCGCGGATACGCGGAGTTGCTGCAGGCGGATGTTCTGCCCGCGGACCTCGCGAATACCGTCATCAACTGCATGCGCGCGTATGGAGCAACAACTTTTGGCGTAGTAGCCAACGTGGAGCCGCCGCACCCGACCGGACGCGACATTCTCGGCTTCATTTCGCATGGCTACGCGCTGATGTTGCTGCGTCTCGACCGGATCGAAGAGTATCTGCTTTTTCTGTACTCGCATCGCTATCACGATCACACGCGCGGCAGTTGGACGGCGGGCGAAGTCTCCGGCATCACTGGCGGCTTGGCGACTTTTTGCATTCCCGCGCAGCAGACGGTTCCGTTGCTTGTGCGCTGGATGCTGGCGCTCGAAGATTCCGACGAAGATCGCCTCTATTTTGGGAAAGGTCTGCCGCGGGATTGGTCGCTGTCAGGAAAGGAAATTCGCATTCAGCAGGCCCCGACGCGGTGGGGCCGCGTGAACTTCATGATGATAGGGAAGCCTGACGCAAAGAATGTAACGGCGACCGTGGAACTAGCCCGAGCAGGCGCTCCGAAGGAAGTGCAAGTGAAATTCCGCCTGCCCACTGCGAAAGCGTTGCGGAAAGTCACCGTGAACGGCCGCGAAACGACTCTCGGCGGCGCTCACAAGGACACTGCGATCTTCCCGACGGGAACGGAAAAGCATTTCGAGGTAGTTGCGCGATTCAGTTGAGCTGCCGGCCGCTGATGCGGGCTGGTTTGCGAGCGCCCCTAAGTCTAATCAAGGAGCCTTCGCAGCGCTCTTCGTACTACGCGTACGCGGCACCGTTGAGCAACCTGCACACGCGAAACGGAATCACAATTCATTCGTCTAACTGACCGGAACACATTGGCTTCCGGGACAGAACGGCTCACGATATACACATTCGAGCCGCTGATTCCGGAGCGTATACTTCACTTCTAGATAAGCAGCCTTGCAAAACGGCTAAGGCCTCGGGCGACTTGAATGAAGTATTCGATCCACGCCAGGGCGACGACTGAAGTTTCGACTGAAGCTTCTGCGCTTCGCGAGCCCCCGATACCCGCTCCTCTCCGGCAGCCGCCTCATCCGCGCAAATGCAACCGCGCAATCGTCGCGATCGTGCTGGGTGTATTGGCGATTCTCCTCCTTTTTCTGATCTTGGGTCGCGGTAATGCGAACACAAACGGCGCCTCTCAAGCGGAAACAGCAGTGGCGGCAACCAAGGACTTTGTCAGAATCGTGCGGCTGACGGGCACCACCCAGGCAGTCCACTCCCGTCCGCTTCTCGCGCCAAAGCTCGAGGGCGCGCAGCTCAGTGCGATGGTCGTGACGAAACTGACGCCCGCAGGAACGCACGTCCGGCAGGGCGATATTCTTGTCGAGTTCGATCGTCAAACGCAACTGAAGGATTCTCTGGACAAGCGCGGGGCCTACCAAGATTTGGTCGATCAAGTCGCCGAAAAGCGAGCTGCGGAAGACGCCGCTCGCGCAAAAGACGAGACCGAACTCAAGCAAGCGGAAGACGATTTCAAGAAAGCCCAGCTCGAGGTCACGAAGGCTGACATCGTCTCACGCATTGACGCTGAGAAGAATCAAGAGACGCTTCAAGAAGCCGAATCCACATTCCAGCAGCTTCAGCAGACCTTCAAATTGAAGCGCGAAGCAGCAGCCGCGGATATCCGCACACTCGAAATTCAGGCGCACCGCGCCCAAGCGACCATGCTTTACGCCGAAGCGAATGCGAAGAAAATGACGCTCGTGTCGCCGATGGATGGCGTCATCGTATTAAACATGATCTGGACCGGCGGACGCATGGGCGAAGTGCAGGAAGGCGACGAGGTGCGGCCCGGCGTTCCCTTCATGAAGGTGGTCGACCCATCGCAGATGGAAGTTGCTGTGCCGGCAAATCAAGCGGATTTTCTCAGCCTTCAGGTGGGCCAGCGCGCTCACGTCTACCTCGATGCATACCCTGGCCTGACGCTTACGGGAAAGCTCGAGGAGCTCACACCTCTTGCGCATAACGGCCGCTTCTCAGACAAGGTTCGGAGCTTCCCGGTTCTCTTTTCCGTCGAAGGAAGCAATCCAAAGTTGATGCCGGACCTATCGGCTGCTGTGGACGTCGAACTCGGCGGTCGATCGAACGCCATCGTCTTGCCGGTCCAGAGCGTCGCTCGAGAGAATGGAAATGAGTACGTCTGGCTCAGCACTGCAACCGGTTTTGAGAAGCGCAGCGTGAAAACGGGACCAAGGAACGACCTGGAGATTGTCATTGAGTCCGGCTTGAAATCCGGGGACATCGTCCGCCGGGACGCGGCACCTGGCCCCGGCGCCTCCTGACCATATGAGCAAACTCAAGAAACTTTGGCTCGCGAAGAAGCGCATCGTAATTGTCGTCTCCGCGCTTTTGGCCGCGTTCCTTGTGT
Organism: uncultured Acidobacteriota bacterium; assembly: GCA_963737205.1. Lineage (GTDB taxonomy): Bacteria > Acidobacteriota > Terriglobia > Acidiferrales > UBA7541 > Palsa-295. The sequence continues at coordinate 2,870,022 of CAVTRV010000002.1, forward strand.
TTGGAGCCTTTAAGCTTGCCAATCCTGCTCCCCGCGTCCCGAGCGCGGTCGTCCAACGCGGCGACTTCGTCGACTATCTCGAGCTCCGCGGCGAAGCCAAAGCGCTGAAGTCCGTTACCATCACTGCTCCCTATGAAGCCGGCCAACCGCAAATTCTGAAGCTGGTCCCGACCGGCGCCCAGGTGAAAAAAGGCGACGTTATCGTGGAGTTCGACACCACGACCCTGAAGCAAACCCTGGCGCAGGCTGAATCCGAGTTGAAATCGGCCGATGCCGAAATCGAGCAATCGCGGGCGCAAGCTCGCCTGAAGGAAGAGCAGGACCTGACGGATGTGATGAAGGCTCGGTTCGACGTCGAATCCGCCAAACTCGAAGCGAGCAAGCAGGAAATCGTCTCAAAGATCGAGGGTGAAGAGGCGCAGCTCAAGCTCAGCGACGCTGAACAAAAACTGAAAGAAGCCGAAACGAAATTGAACTCCGACAAAACCTCTGATGCTGCCGATATCCAAAGCAAACAGCAAAAGCACGATCAAGCGCAGTTTCAAGTCGGGCAAAGCGAGCGGAGCCTCTCCGTTCTTCAGCTCAAGACGCCGATCGACGGTGTGGTGACCCTGCTGGTGAACTGGCGCGCATCCGGGCCTTTCGGAAACGGTGCGCCTTTCAAACAAGGTGACCGCGCATGGCCCGGAGCAGCAATCGCCGAGCTACCCGATTTGTCCACCTTGCACATCGTCGCGAGAGTGGATGAGACGGAGCGCGGCCGGATTCAGCTGGACCAGCCCATCACCGTTCACGCCGACGCAATTCCCGATCGCGAGTTCACTGGACGCATATCCCGAATCAGCACGACGGCGAGTATCGATTTCACTGCTGGCTGGCCGTTCCCGCGCAATTTTACGGCTGAGGTTTCTCTCGACAATCCCGATCCAAGATTGCGGCCCGGAATGCAGGCGAACTTGCGCATCGCCACGGAACGCGTGGCAAATGCAATCATGATTCCGTCGCAGGCGCAGTTTCACGATGCGGGACAAAGCATCGCCTACGTTTTGCGCGGCGGGAAATTCGTGGAACGGCCAATCGATGTGGCTCGCCGGAGCGGCGATCAGTTGCTCATTGCGAAAGGACTTGAGGCTGGGGAGCGCGTCGCATTGCAAGATCCAACCGCGACCCGATAACGATGAGACGGCGAATCAAAATCGACACCAGGAGCGTCTCGCTTCCCGCAATGATCTTTTCTTTCTTCGCGGGCGCGGCGATGATTTCGTGCTCGCTTCATGGCGGCGTGCGGCCTGTCGATCAGGATATTCCGGTTGCAACTGTCAAACAGAGCGACGTGCAGCTTCAAGTGAACACCACGGGTGAGTTGCGCTCGACGCGAACTGCCACCGCCATCGCCCCACCCGTCGCGGGCGACACCTTGCAAATTATTCATCTCGCGAAAACCGGCACGGCCGCGAAGGCGGGCGACGTAATTGTCGCGTTCGATCCTACCGAACAGGAATACAAACTGGCTCAGAACCGCTCCGATTTCGATCAGGCGGAACAGGAGATCGTGAAAGCCAAGGACAATGCGGCAGTACAAGTCGCCCAGGACCAAACAGCTTTGCTAAAAGCGAAATTTGCCGTTCGTCAAGCAGAGTTGGATGTGAGCAAGAACGACATCCTCAGCGCAATCGACGGAAAGAAAAACCTGCTCACCTTAGAGGAAGCCAAGCGAGCCTTGGCCCAACTCGAGCAGGACATTCAATCTCACACCGCTTCCAATGAGGCAAGCATTGCGGTCGCCGACGAAAAACGAAACAAAGCACAACTTGCAATCACACAAGCTCAGAAGAATATTGAAAACATGGATGTTCATTCTCCAATCGATGGACTCGTGATCGTGCGCGAAAATCAGAATGCCAGTGGAGGATTTTTCTTCGGCGGGATGACGCTGCCGTCCTTTCAGGAAGGCGATCAAGTGAATCCAGGCAGCGTCGTGGCGGAAGTGATCGACATCGGCCAGATGGAGGTCAGCGCCAAAGTGAAGGAAAGTGATCGCCCGAGTGTGGCCGCTGGTCAGACGGTGGAACTGCACATCGATGCGCTGCCTGGCGAAACATTTCACGCCAAGGTGAAATCCGTCGCGGGGATGGTCGCGAACGCTTGGTTCGATGATGCTGGTCACAACTTCGACGTTTCCGCCGTGATGGAACAACCTGACGGCCGCCTGCGACCGGGCCTTGCGGCGCACGTAGTGATTTTCGGCGACAATCTCCAGCACGCGCTCTCCATTCCGAGGCAAGCGATCTTCAATACCGACGGCAAGCCGAAGGTTTACGTCAGGTCGAGCAGCGGTTTCGAGTCGCGCGACGTCAAGATTCGGTATCTCACCGAGGGGCTCGCCGTCATCGACGGCCTCAAGGAAGGAACGCAAGTCGCCCTCGTCAATCCTGAACAGAAGTCCGGCGACCAATCGAAGCCAAGCGCTTCCGGACCGGCCCTGGGAGCAGGGGCTCGATGAGCGCGCAAACAGGACGAATCGTCCCGACTCGCCTGGGCTATCGGCAAACCTTCAGCCAGTACCTTCCCGACCTGCGCCTCGGCATCGAAAATCTCTTCAGCCACAAGCTGCGGTCGCTCCTCACAATGCTGGGGATGATCTTCGGAGTCGCCGCGGTCGTTTCCATGCTTTCGATCGGCGCCGGCGCGCAGCAGAAAGTGATGGCTTTCATCGAACAGCTCGGCGTGCGCAACCTCATCGTGGAGGCAAAGGAGGCCACCAACGATTCGGGATTGCAGAAGATTCGACGCGTTTCGCAAGGTCTCAGCTTCGAAGACTACCGTGTGATTCGCAAAGACGTGGGCGGCATCGTTGCAGGAACGCCGCGTAAGCGTTTCACGCCCACGAAACTGATTCCAAAGCCTCAGGAGGACGCGCCCCTCGTCTATGGGGTCGATCCGAGCTACCAGGAAATCGCGGGTCTGCAAATGGTGGAAGGCCGGTTCTTCGACTCACACGAAAATGACGCCGCAGCGCCTGTCTGCATTCTCGGTCCCGCCGCGAAGCTCAGCTTATTCGGTTCGGCGGACGCGGTCGGGCAATACGTGAAGGTCAACGAGCAGTGGCTTCACGTGATTGGCATCGCGGCCCCTCAGTTGTCCACGCAAACGGAAGTCGCCGGCGTGCCGAACCAGGATTCGAACAATTTGATTTACGCGCCGGTGAACTCCGTGATTGAGCGGCTCGAAGATTCCGAGAGTTACCTGAAGGACGAAATCGACGGAATCTACCTCCGCCTCGCGTCCGCCGAGGATTCTCCGAAGATCGCCGACGTGGTTCGCGGCGTTTTGAATATGTCGCACCACAATGGCGGGGATTTCAGCATTGTTGTTCCCGCCCAGCTTCTTGCGGAACAGCGGCGCACGGAACGCCTGTTCAACACGGTAATGGTGGCGATCGCCTCGATTTCTCTCCTCGTTGGCGGAATCGGAATCATGAACATCATGCTCGCCAGCATCCTCGAGCGGACGCGTGAGATTGGCGTCCGGCGCGCCGTCGGCGCCCGCCAAATGGACATCGTCCGACAGTTCGTTGTCGAAGCCATCCTGATTTCCTTTGCGGGCGGACTCCTCGGTATTTTCTTCGGCTTCGGAATGTCGCGGCTGATTGCATGGCTCGCCGGCTGGTCGACGATTGTGACCGCGGGTTCGATTTTGCTCGCATTTCTGGTCTCGATTTCCGTCGGTCTGATTTTCGGCACCTATCCGGCCGTGAAGGCCGCGCGACTCGATCCCGTGGAAGCGATTCGATACGAATAGCCTGCGCGAAGCAGCCAACGCCCCTGTTTAGGAGGAGAACCTATGAAACCTCTGCACCTTTCGCTCGCTTGCCTCGCACTTCTTTTTGCCCCTTCGATGGCGGCGCGGGCGCAAGTCTCGTCGTCCACGAAACCTGTATTGCACTTCGACGAGCGCCACCGAAATGCGAACGCTATTCAAGAACCGGCCGGCTTTCTCGATCGCGTGGTGGAGGGCAAGCTGACGCTGTCTCTCGACGACACCATTCGTCTGGCGCTCGAAAACAACACCGACATTCGCATGGACCGCGAACAGATTGAAACTGCAAAAGACGCGTTGCAACGCGCGCTCGGCATCTTCGATCCGCTTGCTCAATCGAGCTTCAATACGTTTCGCACTCTCTCGCCGCCGTTTTCCGACATTGCCGCGTCCAATTCTCTTACGCAGTCAACGCAGGTCGGTGTCACACAAACTCTCGAGACAGGCACGAACTATCAGGTATCCTTCAACTCCGTCAAGGGTTCGAGCAACGCTCCCATCAATATCCTCAACCCTTTCTACGCCACGGGTCTGTCGTTCACCTTCACCCAGCCCCTTTTGCGCGGCTTTGGCTTGTTCGTGAACCGCGCGCCGATCTTGATTGCCCAGCGGGGCATTACGCAGTCACGGGCGAATTTCGAAATGGAGGTAAACGATCTGATTCTGCAAGTCGTCACCGATTACTGGAACGTGGTGCAAGCGCGCGAAAATCTCGTCGTGCAGCGCGAGTCGATGGACGAGGCACAGAAGAGCTACGATCGCGACAAGCACGCGCTCGAGCTCGGCGCCCTGCCGCCACTCGACATCTACCGTTCGGAATCGCAGGTCGCGTCCCGGCGCGTTTCCGTAATCCTGTCCGAGTACACCCTGAAACAAATGGAAGATCAGCTTCGCCGCGTTCTGGGCGCTGACGTCGATCCGAACATCCGCGCGTTCGATCTCGACTTAACCGAGAAGGCCGAGCCAACCGGCGATTTGATGTCGATCGACATCCCCACGGCTCTCGAAAAGTCCCTCAGCTACCGGCCGGAACTCGAATCTGTGCGCCAGCAGCTCGCGATCGACGATGCCAACCTCCGCGTCGCACACAACAGTCTGTTGCCGAACCTTTCTCTGAGCGGCACGTATCAGACGAACGGACTGGGAGGAAATCAAGTCAGCAGCACCGGAGTGGTTACGCCGGGAGGCTTCGGAGACGCCGTCAATCAGATGTTCGGCTTCGGCTTCCCCGGGTATGGCTTTGGCGTGTCGCTTAGCTACCCATTCCGAAACCATCAGGCGCAAGCGAACATGGGCGACGCCCTCTCGGCTAAGCGCCACGATCTTTACTCCGAGCGGCTGGTGCACGAACAAATCACACTAGACGTTACGAACGCAGTCCACCAACTCGAAGAGTCGAAGCTTTCCATGGAAGCCGCGAAAGTGGCGCTCGATCTCGCGCAGAAGACGCTTCAAGCCGAGCAACACAAGTACGAATTGGGCGCCGAAACCGTTTTCTTCGTCCTCGAGGCCCAGACCGAACTCACGCAAGCGCAGCAAACCCTTCTGCAGGCTCAGGTGGGTTACCAACTCGCGGCCGTTGCCGTCGACCATGCCACCGGCGGCCTGCTTGCGCGCTTCCAGGTGCAAATCACAAATCTGACGAACTAATGAGATGAGGTACTCGCTTCCTTCCAACGTTTCGATTAGAGTTTGTTCCTTCAGCGTTGTTCCCGAAAGTCGATGGCATCACGGCGGGATTGTTCCGAGAGTCCGTTGACGCTCGCTGCTGTTTGCCAGCCAACGCCCTAGTATCAAGCTCGGATCGTCGAAATACGGCTTCGTCGCTTCGGAGCTGCGTATTTCTGCCCCGAACCGTTAGAATGTGCGATTGTTCCGCAGTTTTTCGAACGGGGGAGACACGTTATGTGGGCTTTCTGGCGCGAGCACCTTTGGCGACGCCACTCGGTCCTGCCGATCGCGACGGTCCTGACATGCGTTAGCGTTAGCTCAGTTCGCGCGCAGACCGTTGAAGTCGACACCACCCCTTCGCGGGCCATCCCTTTCGATCCCGATAAAGCGCTCGGGACATCCGTCGACATTTTGCCCGCCAAGACATTCGACAAAGTCTATAGCGACGCAGTCTTGAAGGAGTCGCTTTCCGCCGGATGGGGGCCCATCAGCTACCGTCAAAATACCGAGCTGACCTTTGAAGCCTGGCATTGGAATCCCAATGGCACGTGGAGCGACGCTGCGCATCAGAGCGGCTATTTCGTCGGCAGCGCGGAACCCGGCAGCGAGCCTCTGCGCGAATCCTTCGGCTACGCGCTGCCGCATCGCGGCACAACACGTAGCGACGAAGGAGTCCTCGAATTTTCCCGGCTCACCGACGGTGACGAGTCCACCTACTGGAAAAGCAATCCTTACCTCACGAACAAATTCACCGGCGAAGATGATGCGCTCCTGCCGCAATGGATCGTCATCGACTTCGGCAGCGCGCAGCAAATCGACGCGCTCCGAATCGCCTGGGCGAATCCATTTGCGACGAAATACGAAGTCGCCTATTGGACCGGCGGCGACGCCATGAACAGCCAAGGTGCGGGCTACTGGACCATCTTTCCCTCGGGCGGCGTCGAGAACGGAAAAGGCGGCACCGTCACGTTGCGCCTCTCGGAAATTCCCATTACTACGCGTTACCTGCGAATCTTCATGACGCAATCCTCAAACACGTGCGACACGCACGGCAGCAGCGACGTGCGCAATTGCGTCGGGTACACCGTGAACGAACTCTATGCGGGAAACTTCACGTCCGACGGCGAGTTCATCGACATCATCAAGCACACTCCCGGCCAGGCGCAGACGGAGACTTGGGTTTCCTCGGTAGATCCCTGGCACACGGCGGAGAGCCGCGTCCCCGTTCGTGTGCAGACCGGCTTCGATCTCTTCTATACGAGCGGCCTCACGAATCACTTGCCGGCCATGATTCCCATCGCGATGCTCTATGTTCCGCCGGAGGATGCTGCCGCCGAAATCGCCTACATCGAAAAGCGTGGCTATCCGATTTCGTACGTCGAGATGAGCGAAGAGCCCGATGGCGCGTTCATGACGCCCGAGGATTACGCCGCACTTTATCTTCAATACGCTGCCGCGCTGCACCGTGTTGATCCCAAACTCAAGCTGGGCGGCCCGATATTCACTGGCGTCAATGAAGACATCAAGACTTGGCCCGACGACCAGGACCGCACGTCGTGGCTCGAACGTTTTGTCGATTACCTGAAAGCCCGCGGCCGCTTGAGCGACTTGGCTTTCGTCTCATTCGAGCACTATCCCTTTGCTCCCTGCAACATCAATTGGACCGACTTATATCGCGAGGCGGATCTCACGCGACACATGGTGCAGATTTGGCGGGAAGATGGCGTCGACGCGGATATTCCGCTCATGATTACGGAGAGCAATATTTCGTGGGCGCTAACCGATCCCATGCAGGATACGTTTGCCGCGCTGTGGCTCGCTGACAGCGTGGGTTCGTTCCTGGGCAGCGGTGGCACCGCCTACTACCATTCGCCCATTCAGCCTGAGCCGTTGCGCCCCGGCTGCGGCGGATATAGCACCTATGGGAATTTCGTCGCCGATGAAAACCTCGATGTATCGCAGCACACGTCGCAATACTTCGCGAGCCAGCTGATCAATCTTGATTGGGTCAAGCACGGCTCAGGCACGCACCAGCTCTTTCCGGCGCAAGCGGATCTGCGCGACGATGCGGGACACGAGCTAGTGACGGCCTACGCCGTGAAGCGGCCAGACGGCGAGTGGTCACTCATGCTGATCAACAAGGACCCGTCTCACGGACACGCGGTGAAAATCGAGTTTGCGCGGGCAGAAAGCCAGGGCGCTCCGGTGGCGCATTTTAGAGGGCCGGTCACCATGGTGACGTTCGGCGCTGAGCAGTACGCCTGGCATCCCGACGGACTCAAGAGCCACGCCGACCCCGACGGGCCGCCCGTCACCTCAACGTTGAATCTTAAGGCAGGCGACGCCGTCAGCCTTCCGCGCGCCTCAGTCACCATCCTCCGCGGCCGGGTCGAGTAGCCGAGTTGTGACCGTGCCTTTGCTCGTCAGAAAATAAACCGCGCGCCAAACTGGAACTGGCGCGGGGTGTTGACGTCGTTCGTGATCAGCCCGAATTGGAGATTCTGTTGGATCGTATCGAGGACGTCGGGCACGCTTGGATATCCCCACTGGGCATAGTTGGCCATGTTGTATCCGGAGAAATCGAAGCGGAGCGATTTTGTTTCGGTGAGCTTGAAGGTTTTGTAGATGGAGAGGTCTAGATTTCGCGCTCCCCGCGTACGGACGTTGTCAAGATAGGCAGGCGCAGTTCCCGGAATGTAGAGATTAGCCGTTCCGCCGTTTTCGGTTCCCGGTTGAACAAAGCAATCTATGTTGAACCACGCTGCCGGCGTGTGCGGAGCACCATGCGCCGGATTGCAAACCATATCGGCCCGCTGATTGAAGGGCGTGTTGGGTGTTCCCGATACCGGTGAGGCAATGGGAACGCCGTCGCCCAGGTAGAGAATGCCATTGATTGTCCAGCCACCCAGAATGGCGTTTGACACACCGCTCAAATCCACGGCCCGGCCCTTGCCGACGGGCAAGTCGTACGATACCTGCCCGGTGAACGAATACTTGACGTCCTGGGGACTGATCGAATGTTCGTACTGGAGGTCTTTCCAGTCTTGCGCTGCGCCATTGTGCGTGCCAACGAAGCCCAGGGGAGGATTGCCGTCGTCGGTAATGATCTTGCCCCAGGTAAAGGTAGCCAGGGTGGTGAAATGGCTCGTTAGCCGTTTTTGCACCTTGGTCTGCAGCGAGTTGTACTCGGAGTCGCCTGCTGGATATCCACCGATTCCAACGCCGGCGTTAGGGCCGCCGTTGCCAAACTGAGGATATTTTTCGAGCGACACATAGAGTGGTACTGTGGCAGATCCATACCATTGGTTGGTCGCGGGCAGAATATTTTCCCAAGTGTTAGGCACGAACTGGCAGCTGGGGTTCGTATAGATGCACAGCGAGTCGCCGTACTGCGCGATCGTGGCGAGATCGAGCTGATTCAGATCCACGTTGCCGAACGGCATGAATAGGCCGCGGCTGCCGACGTAGGCAGCACTCACGACTATCTGGTGTGGCAGTTCATATTCGAGGCCAAAGTTGAAGTTGTAGGTGGTGGGGGTCCGCTGGTGATGCAGCACGGTGGCTAGGGTGATCCCCAGATTATTGGCCAGCCCTGTCGGCGGAGAGGTGAAAACCGGGATGACCCCATTGGGAAACGGGTTGCTCAATGAATATGGCACCGTAAAATCGTCCGCCGCTCCGGCCACGCAGTTCGCATTCCCCGTGTAGAAGACCGTATTGCCGTCTGCGTTAGAGCATGTGGCGTTCCACGTCGTACTGGACGAGAATCCGTCGGTGTTTATGAGGGCGCTCGCGACGTTCTCGGTGCTGGGGCCGTAGTAGAAGCCCGCGCCGGCGCGCACAACAAAGTGGTTAAGAGGCTGCCAGGCAAAAGCCAGGCGGGGACCAAAGTCGTGCAGGTTGGTTGTGTACGGAGAACGATTGCCGCCGTTGACGTAGATTTCCGCGCCCGTGTAGGAAACGCCGTCCACCGTATTGGTCGCGTTGGGATTAAAGTATTCTTGGCGGTTATGACGCTCGTTGCGCCCGCCGAAAATGTCCCAGCGCAGGCCGGCGGTGATAGTGAGGTTCTTCGAGGCATGGAAGGTATCCTCGATGAAAGACGCATAGTAGGGGCTGGACTCAGCAGCGAAGACGTCTTTGGTGAAACTGGGATAGCCACCAGACTCGCCGCCGGGCGTCGTTCCCATGCCGATGAGGAAAGAGGCGAAATCGCTGCCGCCCGAGACGCTGGCAACCGTCTGATCCGTAGCGCTGACGTCGAAGTAGTACGAGCCCGCCGGCGCCGGCGGCTGGCCCACATTGAGATAGCGCTTCATCCACTCGAACCCAAATGAGAATTCGTGCTTGCCCACCACCTTGGTGATCGCGGCATTGGCGTCGCTATTCTCGCTGGCATAAAGGAAATTGTTGTAGTCGGCGGTGCCACCCACGCCTCCGCCTACGTCGCCAAAGGTCATGAAGGGGAGTTGTTTGATCACTTCTTCCGCGGCCAGCGAGGCGGGAAAACCAACCGGAGAACCATTAACGGTGCCCAGATTCGTAATGTCGGTGTTCGAGTATGACGGCGGCCCTCCCTGATGCTCGTGGTGGCGAGTAAAGGAGTAGCGCAACTGCAAGACGGTGGAGGAGCTGAGCGTCAGGTCGTCGGCTACCAGGATATTGCGCCCGTTGGTCACGTTCTGGGCGTAGTCGATGTCCCAACCGCTAGGGAAGACGTTGGCCGTGGCGAAGTCCAAGCGGTCAAAGGAGAAGCGGGTGAAGATGCGCTGCCTTTCGCTCGGGTTCCAATCCACGCGGACGTCGAACCTGTGTCCATTGAACGGGTCGAGGCCCGGCGCGGCAAAATTCGGGGTGACGTCAGACGTCGCCTGATCGCACGTGGAAGGGTCGGGGTAGTTGCACTTTGGCATCTTCGAGAGATACAGCAAGGCGATGGGATTCGGGTTCGGGATTACGTTTCCCGGAAACGCCTGCCGCGTGCCGTCGGGATTGTCGGGCAGGGTGGGATCGTAGATCACGATGGGGGCAGGAGCACCGTTGGAAGTATTGTTGAGAAGCGCAGAGAAGTCTCCGGTTCTTTCCGCGGTGGTAGGGACAGCATACGTCTTGAGGCCCTCGAACTGCTGCTCCTGCGTATCCTCGTAATCCCCGAAGAAGAAAAGCTTATCCTTCTTGATCGCTCCACCGACGGCGCCACCCTCCTGATAACGGTGGAACGAGGGCGGTGAGTTGGACTGGCCGTTGGCCCCCTCCTGTTGCTTATTGAAATAGTCGTTTGCCGCCAAAACATCGGGCCGGAAAACTCCGAAAGCGTCGCCATGAAACTTATTGGTGCCGGACTTGCTGACCAGGCTGATGACGCCGGCTCCGCCGCTCTGGTACGACGCTGGCGTATTCTGAGTCTCAACGCGAACCTCGGCGATGCCGTCCTCGGGAATGTTCATCGCCGGAATGATGGCAGCGGAATTGTTCTCCGCGATTCCGAGCGGAGCGCCATCGAGCATGTAATAAACGGATCCGACGAGGGACCCGTTGATGGTGTCGGCAGAGACGTCGACTCCTGGGCGCCCGACCGAAATATTCTGAATGGACTCCATCGAGTCGCTCGAATTGGGCGAACCATTCACCGCATTTACGCCCGCGCTCAACTGGATGAGGTCGTAAACGTTGCGCGAGATCAAAGGCACGCGGTCAATCGTCTCGGCCGGGATCAGCGATCCGACGGTGGAATTGCTGGGCTCGACTAACTCGGGTTCCTCGGTAACAGTGACGGTCTCTGCGGTAGCCCCGACCCTCAGAGACAGGTTAACCTCGGCAACCTCATCAACGTTGACCGTGACCTTGTCTTGCACGGTCTTGGCAAAGCCCGTCTGACCGGCTGTGATCTGATAGACGCCGGGATTGAGGGAGATGAAACTGTATAATCCGGCGGAACTGGTAGTCGTGTGCAGCGTCACTCCCGTTGCCTTATTGAGCAGAACCACCTTCGCTCCCGAAACGACTGCCCCGGACGGGTCGGTGACCGTGCCGCTCACGCCGCCTCTTCCGGCCTGACCGAACGCGGGAATCGCATGGACCAATACCAAAGCAGCAAGAAACGCAACGCCCTTAAATCGCATGTTCGCTCCTAGTGTGGGACAGGAATCCTGAAGCCAGGCAAGGGGAAACACAACCACCTGCGATCGCGGTCACCCGCGAATACTGCTTCCTTTGGATCGTGGCAAACGCCGAAACACACCCAGTTCGTGTCACTCGCTCCCACCTTTTCCGAGTGTTGCTTTCAGCGCAATTAAACATTTCTCGCTTCCGGCGTCAAGTCAAAAGTTTTAATAAAATTTAATTAATGCTCGACGCCACCGCTGAATGCGGCTTTCGTGGAGAATTTCTACTCTTCTTCCGCAGGCAAGTCAAAATTCACCAGATCGCCCTGGAACCCCCTGGTCTTGACGGCGCCGTAAGCGATCCCGGCGACCATCCAGATGCCGCCGACGATGCGGGCGCTGGTGCTGAGATTCCACCACAGGATCGCGCAAATCACGAACCCGGCCAAAGGCGCTAGAGCGCTGATGAAATTCTTCTTCTCTGCGCGCAAGTAGTAGTGGACGAACGCCGCCGCGTTCACTCCCATGAACGCCAGCAGCGCCCCGAAATTCAGCAGGTTGGCCCCCAGTTCGTAACCAGTTGACTGTCCGGCAACCACCGGCAACAGTACGATAATGCCACGATAGAACCGAATGCGCGCGATTTCGGGCAATAGAAACGCGCCGATCAAAGCGAGACTCCCGACGAAAAGTACATTGTTCCGCGGTATCCGGTGTTTCGAATCAACGGCGCCGAAAAACTTTTTCGGCAACGCATCGCTCCTGCCCATGCCGTAGAGAAGGCGCGCCGCTCCCAATTGCGCTCCCATCCCCGAGCCGAAATTCGCCACCACCAGCGTAAACCCAACGATGGCAAACAGCGGCTGCCACGCGCGCCCGGCCACGAACGTGAAGGCCGTGTCCACGTCCGGGAACGGCTGCGAAATGGGCCAGATCAATTGCGCGGCATACACCTGAAACGCGGAGAGCACTCCGATCACCACGCAAACGAGCACGGTGGCAAGCAGGATATTCCGCCGCGGATTCTCGGCTTCTTCCGACAGCGTCGAAATACCGTCGAAGCCGATATACGTGAGGACTGCAATCGAAGTGCCGCCCAAAACCGCTTTCGCGCTCCACGAAGCCGGATCGTAGAATGGCTGCGTGAAGAAAGCAGTTCCGTCATGCGCGTGGCCAAAAATATAACGAGCCGCCGCCACGAAAAAGATTGCGATCACCACGCCCATACCCGCGGCGAGCGCCGAGTTCAATCTTGCCGACGTCTTGATTCCCTGCACGTTCAAGCCTGTGAAGACCAGCGCGAAGAAAACGGCCCAGACGCCGTAGGAAATTGCAGGAGCGAAAACGTGGGCCTGCTGGCTGATCCAGATGATGCAGATCATCGGGTTCAGCATGTAGTCCATCGTCATGCTCCATCCCGTGACGTAGCCGAGCGCGGGATTTATTTCCTGGCCGACGTATGTAAAGGCCGACCCGGCGCTGGGATAGACCCGTGCCATCCGGCCGTAACTGAAAGCCGTTAGCAGCATCGCAACCATGGCGATGAGGATGGTGGTGACGGCGTGGCCGTGGCCGCGGTTCATAAGCACGCCGTAGAGAGACATCGGCGCAACGGGCTGGATGACGATCACGCCGTAAAGAATCAGGTCCCAAAGCGTCAGGGCCCGCTTCAGCCGCACGGGCGACGCCCCAGTTGATGTAACTTCAGTCGCCATAGACAGGTCGACAGACAGGTCGATCGAGGGAATCGGTGGAAGCGTGAAGCGGGCTCATTCCGTTATGACAGCCTTCACAAGGTTGCGCGGGTTGTCCACGTCGCATCCGTTCAGAAGCGCGTAATGGTAGGCAAAGAGTTGCAACGGTATAACTTCCAGAATCGGCAGCAAAAGCTCGGGGCTGGCCGGAACAAAAATCACGCGGTCGGCATACGTCACGATTTCGCGGTCGCCTTCCGTGGCGATGGCGATTGCTTTGCTGCCGCGACTCTTCACGTATTCAAGCACGCCCTGCGTCTTCTGGTAGCGCAAAACGGAATCCGGATCGGAGGCATCGCGGGTCGCAAGCGCCACCACCGCGAGCTTATCGTCCACGAGAGCGTTCGGACCGTGACGGAGCTCTCCTGCGGGAAGGCCCTCGGCCTGGACGTAGGATATTTCCTTGAGCTTCAGCGCGCCCTCGCGGGCGATTGCGTAGTGAACGCCGCGTCCCAGAAAAAGGAAGTTCTTTGCCTGCTGGTAGAGCCGCGCGCAGCCGGCCGCCGCGGCGTCCCACGAAGCAAGCGAATGTTCAATTTTGGCAGGAACATCCGACAGATCTCCCAAATGCGTGCGAATCACTTCAGACGTCATGCGGCCGCGCCGGCGTGCCAGAAACAGAGAAAAGAGATAGAGAATCGCGAGTTGCGCCGTAAAACTCTTGGTGGCGGGGATGGCCTTTTCGATGCCCGCGAACGTACGCAGCGCGGCGGTGGCCTCGCGCGCAATCGTGGATTTTGAGACGTTCGAGATTGCCACCGTCTCAGCCCCGCGATTCAGAGCTTCGCGTTGCGCGGCAATCGTGTCCGCCGTTTCGCCCGATTGGGTGATGACGATTACGATCGGATCGGCGCCCGCGTGCGTCGAGCGGTAGGAATACTCGCTCGAATATTCCACGTCGACCGCGATCCCGGCCAAATCCTCCATCATGATTTCGCCGGCCAGGCCCGCATGGCGGCTCGAACCGCTGGCCGCGATGATGATTTTCTTGAATGCAAGGAGCGCGCTTTCCAGCGGCTGAACGGTGCCCGGGAAAATCGTATCGCCCTCGACGTTACAACGAATGGTTTCTCGAATGGCGTGCGGCTGCTCGTAAATCTCACGCAACATCGCGTGCGCGAAGTTGCGCTGCGCCGCGAGTTCCGGAGTTTGATGCTCGTTCGCCACCCGCTACCTGCCTCTGGTTCCGGTGGATTGTCCAGCGGCGCTGCCCTCCGAGATGGGCACCGTCGAGGGCTCGATGTTCCAACCGGTCACATTCAATTGCGCTCCGCCCTTCAACGCTCCCGCCGTTAGGAATCTCGCCGTGATTTCGCGCGATTCGCCCGGCATCAATTCGATGTAATTATCGTCCCACAACACCGGCAGAATCTCCATTTGGTCCGCCTGATGCCGTATCGCTACATGAACTTGAAAAGCGAGGCGATCGCTAGGATTCTTGAGCGTTACGCGAACCAGCCGGCCTTCAGCGCCGTTATCGACGGCCACGGCAGCATTCATCGCACTGGCTTTTGGCAATGTCGACAGCGCGGTCAAGTCTTCGTACGAAGTGACCGGGGTAAACCGGTAGGTCGTCTTTCCCCAGTTGTACGTGTTCTTCTTCGAAGACAACCAATAAAAATTTGTACTGATTGATTTGCCGTTGCGATCGTCCAGAGTAAGCCTGACGAAATAAACGGGCGATGCGGAATTGAACGCGTCGTCCGGCAACGTTAAGACCTTCGCGACGCCGTCCGCGCCAACATCAATCTTGGCCTGGCGCGAAAACTTATCCTGCAGATTGACATCGTATACCTTCGCCATCACAGTCAGATTCGACGCGGCTTCGTACCGGCTATTTACAACGTTCACGCTGCGATCGTCGTACTCGTACTGAACGTGCAGAGGCTCGCACGCCTTCTTCGTGCCGAAATATCCGCCAGCGGGCTGAAGATAATAGTCGTAAAGGTGCCAGATCAGCGAAGGCCACGCATTGTTGAGCATCCACTGAATCACCCCGGTCGCGGCATATTTCTTACCGGAGTAGGCCTCGAACATCGCTCGTTCGCCATCATAGG
This sequence comes from uncultured Acidobacteriota bacterium, assembly GCA_963737205.1. Classification (GTDB taxonomy): domain Bacteria; phylum Acidobacteriota; class Terriglobia; order Acidiferrales; family UBA7541; genus Palsa-295. The sequence continues at coordinate 2,885,427 of CAVTRV010000002.1, forward strand.
CCATCGCCTGCGATTTCAATTCGTAATCGTCGAGCCCGGAAGGCGCGCCATAGATCGCACTCATAGCGCCTTCGAAATGACTCAAATCTTTAAATCCTTCCGAACCGGCGTGGTAATTCCAGAGTGGGTCGTCTGCTTTGATGTGGTCGGCGGGCAGCATTTTTCGAAGACAACTCACAAGCGGGACGGCAGGTCCGGGCCCCGTCTCTGTGTTGAAGCCCCATGCCCCGCCATGTTTTCCGGGGTCGACCGACCAATAATCTGGAGGCACGTAGTCATAAGGCCCAGTCATCTTCACGCCCGAAGGTCCAGTCACCGAAGTCGGCTCCTGCGACGCGGACGAAAGGAACGGGTTGGGCCAATCCGATTCTTTCAGCACCTGGATGTAAGCGCTCTCGACGTCTGCGGGGGGCGGCCCGTCGCTTCCGTTCAGCCAGACCAGCATGCTCGCATGACTCCGCATGCGCATGATTTGCGAGCGCAGCGAAGCGGTCGCGATCTCGAGGTCGCCCGGCTGCCACCTTTTCCACTGCTCCCAATGGTCGCAGCAGCACCATCCCGCCATGATCAGCACGCCTTGTTCGTCCGCAAGATTGTAAAACTCGTCCGTCTCGAGTTTTCCTTCGAGGCGGATCGTGTTGAGATTCATGTCTCGAACGTAGCGGAATTCGGTGTTCAGGCGATCGAGGTCCTGGCGCAGGAGCATGTCCGGCGCCCAGCCTCCGCCTCGAACGAGAATTTTCTTGCCGTTGACGAGAAAGACTCGGTGATTTTGCGCGTCAAGTTCCGAAGTGATTTCGCGGATGCCGTAGCGAATCCTCGCCGAATCCGAAGGATCTTTGCCGATTGTGAAGCTGACCGAAAGCGCATGGAGTTCCGGCGTGCCCATTTGCCGCGGCCACCAAAGTTGTGGATGGCTGATGCGGAGTTTGGGAAACTGGTCGGGCGTGAATCGGACAGACCGAATCTCCCCCGGCTTCAGTGTCACTTCTTGTGTGAGGCGGAAATTCTCAAGGGACGCTTCGAGCGTTCCCGTCACCGGCTGTTCGCTGGAATTTCGAAGCTCCGCGTCTACCGTTAGGTCCGCACGCGCCAGCGACGCATCCGGGAAATGCGTTATCACCTGCGGATGGCCGATGGTTACGGGACCTGTGGTTTGCACGGACACGCCCCGCCACAGCCCCATATCTTTGTCGGGCGGAGCGGGATTCCAGTCCACCCAGTTGATCCCCAGATCTTTCTCCGACTGAGCTATGGTTTCCACCGCTAATACGTTCGGCCGGCCGCGAGACACATAGGAAGTGACGTCGAAATCATACGTTCTGTACGCTCCCGCGACTTCTTTCTCATCACCGATCTTGTGTGCGTTCACCCAAATGTTGGCGTGATTGTTGATGCCTCCAAAATGCAGCCAGATGTGCTCGCCAGTGGATGGGCTTGCTTCGAACGTATCTCGATACCACCACGAGCAGTGAAACGGGCTTTCCTTGGGAATCGGCACGTTAGAGAAGTTTTTGCCGATGGGATAAGTCTCGCCCGGAATTTGGCGGAGATTGTCACCGAAATACGGATCGGGATAGGTTCCGTCAGCCACCAGGGCCGCGACCACTGTGGAAGGCACGCTGGTTTTGTGCCAACCCTCGATAGAGAAAGCACGGCTCGAGATTTGTTCCCCTGTTGCGTTTGCGCTGCATGAAGACTGAAGCATCCAGCCGGAGGTCAGAGGTACCCGAGACCCATGCGCGCTCGCCGGGTCCGCATGAGGCGCCGGAGCCAGAACGGCAATTGAAAAAAGAAAAGCGCTGATCCTGCGAAAACAGCGATCGAGTCCATGAGTGCGGCTCATTGCAAACCTCTCAAGAAGGGCTGATCCCCTAAGCGGGCACGTCCCGTCTTCGAGTAACTCTTCGCGCCTTCATTAAACTTTATTAAAACCGAAACTATGATGGGCCGCGGTTTCCGTGTCAAGACAAAAGCAGGTTGAGTTCAGACCCCCGCCTAGGAAATGGCTCGCGTCGACTCGCGGACGACAAGCTCTGGAGCCAGCTTGCGGTGGACCGCGGCCAATTCGCGCTCTTCAAGAACGGCGTTGATGCCTTCCATGACGATCTCGACAGCGGCGCTCCCCAGGGCCTCCATCGGTTGCCGGACCGTGGTGAGCGAAGGAACCGATAATCCGGCAGGAATGACGTCGTCGAAGCCAATCACCGAGCAATCCTCCGGAACTTTCAAGCCCGCGCGCGCGAGGCCGCGAATGGTTCCAAAGGCGGTCATATCGTCGAAGGCGACAGCCGCGGTAAATTTTTTCTTGCGCTTCAGGAGTTCCTCGGTGAGTTTGAATCCGCCTTCAAAGCCTGAATTCGGATCGAGCGAATCGGGCAAATCCACGACGAGGGTCGTATCGATTTCCAGGCCCGCCGATCGCGCAAACGAACGTACGCCGCGCCATCGGGGAGAACTGTCCGCCAAGGTCTTGGGACCACGGATAAAAGCAATTTTGCGGTGTCCGAGTGAATAGATGTGTTCCATCGCTAGATGCGAGCCCGCTTCGTTGTCGACCATGACGGAGCTGATCGAGCCCGTTCTGAGCTCCCGGCCAATCATCACGGCGGGGATGTTCCGTTTTTCGAGATCCGCGAGGAGATCGATATCGACGAAGAGCCAGTTCGCGACTACGACCAGAGCCTCTATAGGCCGGGCGAGCAGCATTTCCAGGTACCGTTCGAATCGCGCACGCTGGTTGTGAGCGTCCGAAAGAATTGGGAGATACGACGCCTGATAGAGTGAATTCTCGATGCCACGAAGGATCAAAGTGCAGAACGGGTCAGTGATATCGAACACCATCACGCCGACGGTATGGTTGCGCTTGGCACTGAGAAACCGCGACACCAGCTTCGGGCGGTATCGCAGTTTCTTGGCGGCGCGCTCGATGCGATCCTTCGTTGTAGCAGGAATGTAGCGCGCCAGCGGCGCATTGTTCAAAACGATCGAAACGGTCGCGGTGGAAACGCCGCTCGCCTGAGCGACATCGCGCAGCGTCACTCCCGGATTTTTTGCTCTTCGACGCAAGAATCAAAACCTTCCTAAAGCACTCCTGCCTTCCGTCCATGGAGCACGCAAGCGATCACCGATTATCATATTTCACTCCGGCACTGAGGAAGAATTCGACGGAGAATTCTAGCTCACTTCGGCAAAACTCTCGTGGTTTTTACTTCCCTGCCGACCAGGAAGCGGGGTGAACTCATCACTCTTTGCAGTGCCTGCCATCGGCAATCCCATTTCCGTACCGAGACTCCATCGGTAGTCGAGATTCCCGCCGAGCAACTGTCCGTCTCGCCGATTCAGACGTCTCGGCGAGGAAATAAGGAGCGGGCGGCTTAGCTCCGAAATGGCCGCTTGATTGGGCTTGTCATTGCTGTATCCTCAAAAGGTCAGCCTGCCTTGTCGGGATTGCACAGGACATAGGACCATGGCCGGGCTTCGAAGCCACGATGAGTCGCTCTAACGACGTAGGTTCTCTCAATTCAATAGTTTGCGCTGCCGGCAATCATTTTCGCTGGGTGAAGGCAGGAGCCCTGGTCGTGATTCTGCTATTCGTCACTTTGCTGCAGGGAAGCTGTTCCAGTCCTTCATCCACGTCGTCGCAACCGCCTCCCACGTCTCCTACTCTTAGTTCGATTGGCGTCACACCAAAAAATCCGACGATTGCGAACGGTTTGAGCCAGCAATTCACTGCCACCGGGACGTATTCGGACCAGAGCATGCAGGACCTCACAAAGTCAGTGACGTGGAGTTCGATCCCTCAGGGAGCTGCGGGAGTTGCGACGATCAGCAACACGGCAGGCTCGAATGGGCTGGCGACGAGCGTTGGAACGGGGCAAACGACGATCCAAGCGGCACTGGGTGCTGTCAGCGGCTCAACTATGCTGACGGTGGCACCGGAGGGCGTCGCAGCAATCGCGACGTTTCATACCGATAACGGGCGGACGGGGCAGAACACGAGCGAGACGATATTGACGCCGTTGAATGTGAACGTGAGCCAGTTTGGGAAGTTGTTCGCGCAGGGGGTGGACGCTCCTATTTACGCACAGCCGCTGTACGTTGCGAATCTGACGATCGGAGGAACATCGCATAACGTTGTGTTCGCAGCAACCGCGAACGATTCGGTGTATGCGTTTGATGCGGACAGCAACACGGGAGCGAACGCGACGTATTTGTGGAAGGTCAGTTTGGTTGATGCTCTGCACGGCGCGCCATCGGGGGCTACACCTGTGAGCGCGAGCGTTCTTCCCTGTGGCGGCACGAGCACCGCCGTAAACGGCGTGACCAGTACGCCGGTGATCGACACCAACACGAAGACGATGTATGTGGTTGCTTGGTCGTATGAGGGTGGAGCGCTTGTGAATCGCCTGCATGCGCTGGACATCACGACGGGGAACGAAAAATCGTTCGGTCCGGTGGTGATTGACGCGACGGTAAGTGGGACGGGAGATGGCAGTTCGGGCGGGCAGCTGACGTTTAGCAAATTGTTACAGTTCATTCGGCCGGGATTGCTGGAATCGAATGGCACCATCTACATAGCGTCAGGAGCTCTTTGCGAGGGGGACGGTCCGTTTCATGGCTGGGTGTTCGGGTACAACGCGTCGACGTTGGCGCAAACGAGCGTTTTCAATACGACTCCCAATGGTGGCTTGGGCGGTATTTGGATGTCGGGAGCGGGGCTGGCGGCGGATTCCAGCGGGAATCTGTTTGTGGCGACGGGCAACGGCTCATTCGACACGACGAACATTCCAGCGACGATGTTCGGCGACACGTTTCTGAAGCTATCGAGCACACTGACGCTATTGGACTATTTCACTCCATGGAACCAGGCGGCGATGGACGGTGTGGACAACGATCTGGGGTCGGGCGGAGTGCTGCTGATTCCGACGCAGGGTGCGAATCCGGACGAGCTGGTGGAGGCCGGGAAGCTGGGAACGATGTACGTAGTGGATCGTGACCAGATGACGACAGGGAATCTCCATTACTGCACGACTTGCACGAGCATTGACACGCAGATATTGCAGGAATTGCCGGGCGCAGTCGGTGGGATGTGGGCCAGTCCGGCGTATTGGAACTCGAACGTTTACTTCTGGGGCCAGAGCGACGTGCTCAAGCAGTTCTCGGTGACGAACGGTGTCGTCAGCTCGAGTCCGGTTTTCAGCAACACGGTGAACATAGGGGGGCACGGAACGACACCAACGATTTCGTCGAACGGCACATCGAATGGGATCTTGTGGGCTTTGGCAGTGGACGACCTGCACGCGTATAACGCGGCGAACGTTTCGACTCAACTCTACGATTCCGGGAGTGCTCCGAATGGGCGTGATGCAATTGGCAGCATCGTGAAATTCACGACTCCGATCGTAGCGAACGGCAAGGTCTACGTTGGAACTGCCACTGAAATAGATGTGTTCGGCCTGCTGAACAACTGACTCCTTGGCCTAATCCGAGAATCCCCGCGCAGTTCGTCTGGGATGGACATCCACGCAAAGGTTAAGACGACTTCGTCACTGGCTGAGCGATGGCGTGCAGCGAAGTATCGCGATTCACGTAGTACTTTTCGTAGTAGGAGAGGTAATCGCCCTTGCGAACTCCCGCCATCCAAGCGGAGTTGCTCTCGTACCAGTCGATTGTCTGGCGGAGGCCTTCGTCGAGTGAAATGGTCGGCTTCCAGCCGAGTTCCTTTTCCATTTTCTTGCAATCGAGAGCGTAACGGCGGTCGTGACCGGGGCGGTCTTTGACATAGGTTAGAAGGGTTTCCGGTTTGCCCATAACGCGAAGCAGGCGGTGCGCCATCGTGAGATTCTCTTCCACGTCGAGGCCGCCGATGTTGTAGACCTCGCCGATGCGGCCGCGCTCGAGAACGGCAACGATTCCGCGACAGTTATCCTCGACATGCAGCCAATCGCGCTGCTGCTTTCCGTCGCCATAGATGGGAAGAGGCTTGTCGTCGAGCGCATTGGTGATCATCAGCGGCAAGAATTTCTCGGGAAACTGATACGGACCGTAGTTGTTGGACGAGCGCGTGAGCAGCGCCGGGAAGCCATAGGTGCGGACGTAGGAGCGGACAAGCAGATCCGAACCAGCTTTGGACGAGGAGTACGGGCTGCTCGGCTGCAGGGGCGAGTTTTCGTCGGCGAACGCACCGGGAGGCATATCACCGTAGACTTCGTCGGTGGAGATATGCACGAATCGCTGAACGGCAAGTTTTCGGGCGACCTGAAGAAGGATGAACGTGCCCTTCACATTCGTCTCGATGGAAGCGGCAGGTTCGTAGATGCTTCGATCGACATGCGATTCCGCGGCGAAGTGAACCACGGCATCGCAACCTTGCATTGCGTGTTCCACCGCCGCCGCATCGCAGATATCGCCTTTGACAAATGAGTAGCGCGGATCTTCCGCAACGGATTCGAGGTTCGCAAGGTTGCCAGCGTAGGTCAGCTTGTCGTAGTTGACGACAGAATAGCCGCTTTTTAAGCCGAGCAGATGACGGATGAAATTCGAGCCGATGAATCCTGCGCCACCCGTGACGAAGATTTTCATCGAGCCACTTCCCGGCTGGCGCGGATGCCGCGCGACGTTTTGTTCGCGCCCGTCTCGGCTACGAGAGCGTTGGCACGGTGCAAGGATTCAAACGTTCCGGCATCGGTCCACCATCCGTCGAGAACTTCATAGGTGAGATTGGCGTCTTCAATATAGAAGTTGTTGACGTCGGTAATTTCGAGCTCGCCGCGTCCGGAAGGCTTCAAGCGGCGTATCTTTTGAAACACGGTGGCGTCGTAGAGATAAATGCCGATCACGGCAAAGTTCGATTTGGGAGCTTTGGGTTTTTCCTCGATGCCAACAACGTGATTGCCACGAATCTCAGCCACGCCGAACCGCTGAGCGTCGGTGACTTCCTTCAGGAGAATTTTGGCGCCGCTCTTTTGCTTCTGGAAGTTTTCGACGGCTTCGCAAATATTGTTTTCGATGATGTTGTCGCCGAGAATCACGCAGATGGGATCGTCGCCGGCGAAAAATTCCGCCAAGCCGAGAGCTTCCGCGATGCCGCCTTCGCCTTCCTGGTAGGTGTAGTTCAAATGCTTCAAACCGAAATCGCGTCCGTTGCCGAGGAGCCGCAGAAAATCACCGGCGTTCTTTCCGCCGGTCACGAGAAGGATTTCCTCAATCCCGCATTGACGAGCGTTTGGATCGGGTAGTAAACCATCGGCTTGTCGTAAATGGGGAGCAGGTGCTTGTTTGTGACGCGAGTGAGCGGATTGAGCCGACTGCCAGTTCCGCCTGCCAGAACAACGCCCTTCATGTATTCCTCTCATTCCCAGGGGCGCGAACGTCTGTTGTCCCCAGACCTACCGTATTCTGTGCCCCAATTGCCGAGGGCGAGCGCACCAGCGCCGGCCTGGTAGAGAAGCATTTATCGTACCAAGGTGCACTTCGGTACGTCTCGGCGTTTGTATAATGGTCTTGTTTTCAGGAGCATGCCACGTATTTTCTCTGACGGCTCCCGCCTTCGCGCGGTTCCCGGGTGGAGATGGAAAAACACCTTCCAAAAGTACGCAAAGTCTTCCACTTGTTGTGTCGGTTGGACTGAGTAGGTGACAGAAATACGCAGGAAATGAACAAAAACTCTACTTTGACGGCTTCCGCGCGTCGACCGTGAATTCCGCAAGAGTATTCAAGCCGGTGGCTGGATCAGCAACTCCGACACTGCTAAGGAGAAAGGCATTTGCGGCGTTAAATTTCCTCGCGGGATCGGGATCCGGAATCCACAGATGGATCACATAGCGACCGGGCCGGAAGATGGCGACGATCAGGACTTCTGAGAAAGTGCGGCGCTCGCCCTGTGCGAACTTGGAGAAGTCGACGTTTGTCAAGACACGCCGGACATAGTTCCGGCCGTGATCATCGTCGATCTGCAAATATACTTGGCGCGTTTTGAACGTTCGGCCTGCTCCCTCGTTGGTGAAGGTCAATTGGAGATGCAAATTGTCCTCTTCCTTTGGACTGAAGGAAATCACAGCGCGATTGAGAACGAGGCGGGATGAGTTGGCATCAGATGGAACGCGCGGGGTCCCGGTGTAACTGCACGTAATCGTGATTTCACCAGTGCCCTCGGTCTCACACTTCGGCGCACTCACAACTTCGGACGTGGTCGAAACAGTCGCATTGGCGGCGCTTTCAACTCGGACTCTGTGTGCAGCTCGAGCGCCGGCAGCGTTCGGCCAGAGCAAGATACTGATAGCAAGGGTGGCATTCAGGAGTGCGCTGAGTCTTGACAGTTTGATTTCCTTTGTTGCTTGCATCAACCCAGACCGTCCATAGTGCGTTCTAACGGACGTGTCGATGGTTCGACCGATTGGGTCCTCCGATTTTGTTGGAGGGATACTACCAGCTTTTGAAGGCGCGATCGCGAACGGATCCGGCGAGTTATAGGACTAGGAGTAAGTGGCGATTACTCATAGTACTACGGGCGCTAGTGCCCCACGACGACACACAGAAAAAACTTCGAATTCTTGTTCGATGACCCCGAGGGAGTGGTATCCTTCCGTGCCAAGCCGTAGTCATTTTAAAGTCGAACCTCAGTCCAACGACGATCAAGGGAATAACGAATATGGGACCTGCGCTCGAACAGAATCGTCTGAATAATCCAAGTTTCGGATGGCACTCATCAATCATTAGCTTCGCAAAGGCTGCAGCATTGTGGCTGGTGGTCGCCCTCGGGGCGGCTGCGCAGGTGAATGTGACGACGTTTCATATGGACAACGGGCGGACGGGGCAGAACACGAGCGAGACGATATTGACGCCGTCGAATGTCAACGTGAGCCAGTTCGGCAAGTTATTCGCGCTAGGGGTGGACGCTCCGATTTACGCACAGCCACTGTACGTCGCGAACGTGACGATCGGAGGAGCGGCGCACAACGTTGTGTTTGTCGCGACAGAGAATGACTCAGTGTATGCGTTTGATGCGGACAGCAACACGGGCGCGAATGCGACGTACTTGTGGAAGCTCAGTTTGGGGACCCCGGTGAGCCAGAGCAGCCTCCCCTGTGGCGGGAGTGGGACTTTCGGCGTGACCAGCACCCCGGTGATCGACACCAGCACGAACACGATGTATGTGGTGGCGTTCACAGAGGAGAACGGAGAATTAGTGAACCGGCTGCACGCGCTGGACATCAGGACGGGGAACGAAAAATCGTTTAGCCCGGTGGTGATTGACGCGACGGTAAGCGGGACGGGAGATGGCAGTTCGAACGGGCAGATCACGTTCAGCAAATTGTTACAGTTTATTCGGCCGGGATTGCTGGAATCCCAGGGCACAATCTACCTTGCATCAGGAGCTCTTTGCGAGGGGGACGGTCCGTTCCATGGCTGGGTGTTCGGGTACAACGCGTCGACGTTGGCGCAAACGAGCGTTTTCAATACGACTCCGAATGGAGGCTTGGGCGGTATCTGGATGTCAGGGGCGGGGTTGGCGGCGGATTCCAGCGGGAATCTGTTTGTGGCGACGGGCAATGGCTCATTTGACACGACGAACATTCCAGCGACGATGTTCGGCGACACATTTCTGAAGCTATCGAGCACACTGACGCTATTGGACTATTTCACACCGTGGAACCAGGCGGCGATGGACGGTGTGGACAACGATCTGGGGTCGGGGGGAGTGCTGCTGATTCCGACGGAGGGGTCAAATCCGGATGAATTGGTGGAGGCGGGGAAGCTGGGGACGATCTACGTAGTGGATCGGGACCAGATGACCACAGGGAATCTCCACTACTGTACAACTTGCACGAGCATTGACACGCAGATACTGCAGGAATTGCCGGGCGCGGTGGGTGGGATGTGGGCCAGTCCGGCGTATTGGAACTCGAACGTTTACTTCTGGGGCCAGAGCGACGTGCTCAAGCAGTTCTCGGTGACGAACGGTGTCGTCAGCTCGAGTCCGGTTTTCAGCAACACGGTGAACATAGGGGGGCACGGAACGACACCAACGATTTCGTCGAACGGCACAGCGAATGGGATCTTGTGGGCCCTGGCAGTGGACGATCTGCACGCGTATGATGCCACGAACGTCTCAAATCAATTCTACGATTCCGGGGATGCTCCGAATGGACGGGATACACTGGGCGGCATCCTGAAATTCACGACTCCGATCGTAGCGAACGGCAAAGTCTATGTGGGAACCACAACCGAAGTCGATGTGTTCGGACTGCTAAGCGGCGCGGCTCCAACTGCGGCGACTCCTACCTTCAGTCCAGGCGCGGGCACCATCACTTCTTCGCAACCGATTACGATTTCGGATAGCACTACGGGTGCCACAATCTACTATACGACGAACGGCACCACTCCCACCGTCACGTCGTCGGAGCAATACACCGCGCCCTTCACGCTTTCAGCATCAGCGACAGTGCAAGCCATCGCCGCTGCCAGCGGAGACCAAAATAGTCCTGTTGCAAGCGCGGCCTACACGGTTGCTGCGCCTGCGGCCACTCCGACGTTGAGTCCGAATGGCGGAACGATCACAACGTCACAGAAGATCACAATTTCGGATTCCACGCCCGGCGCCGTGATCTACTACACGACGAACGGCACAACCCCGAAAGCAACTTCATCCGAGTTGTATACTCAGGGATTTAGTCTGTCAGCGTCAGCGACCGTCGAAGCGCTTGCGGTCGCAAGCGGCTATGCGAACAGCAGCGTATCGAGCACCAGCTTTACCGTGTCGCCGCTCGCCGCGACACCAACCATCAGCCCAAACGGTGGCACGATCACCACCTCGCAGCAGATCAGCATTTCGGATACGACTTCGGGCCATGCGATCTACTACACGACGAACGGGACGGCTCCGACTGTGACTCCTTCGGAACTGTACTCAGGGCCTTTCACTTTGTCGGCATCGGCGACGGTGCAGGCGATCGCCGTAGCGAGCGGGTTTTCAAACAGTGCCATAGCGAGTGTCGCCTTCACCATCCAGGGAACTGGTGGCGGTTCGAACATCAACTATGCCAGCTTCACGTCTTCGAGCGGGCTGAGCCTGAACGGGGCGGTGATCACGAGCGCGAACCGATTGCGGTTGACGGATGGCGGTGCGAACGAGGCACGGTCGGCGTTCTATACGACGCCGGTGAACGTGCAGTCATTTACAAACACCTTCTCGTTCCAGCTCACGAATCCGAACGCCGATGGGTTTACGTTCACGATTCAAAACAGCTCAGCGAACGCTCTTGGGCCTGCTGGTGGTGGCTTGGGCTATGGCTGGGGCTCAACGGGGATCCCACTGAGCGTGGCGGTGAAGTTTGATTTGTACAGCAACTCGGGGGAAGGGCCGGATTCGACGGGGATGTACACGGATGGGACTCCACCGACGATTCCCGCGGTGGACATGACGAGTTCGGGAGTGAACCTGCACAGCGGAGACATCATGAATGTGCAGATGACGTACAACGGGACGACGCTGGCGTGGACGGTCACGGACGCAACAACGGGGGCGACCTTCACGGATTCAGTGGCGGTGAACATACCGTCGACGGTGGGGAGTTCGACCGCCTATGTGGGTTTCACCGCAGGAACGGGAGGACAATCATCCACCCAGGAAATCCTCTCTTGGACGTATTCATCTGGATCCGGATCTGAGGCCGCAACTCCTACATTTAGTCCTGCCGGAGGAACAATCGGTCCCAAGCAGCAAATCACTATCTCAGACAGCACGGGCGGTTCGACGATTTACTATACAACGAATGGCACGGCTCCCGCGATTACGGCATCGGAAGAATACACCGCGCCGTTTACCCTTTCGGCGTCGGCGACGGTGCAAGCGATCGCGGTGGCTAGCGGCTTTACAAACAGTGCCACTGCCAGCGCGACGTTTACAGTTGCTCCACCCGCGGATACTCCGATTATCAGCCCTGCGGGGGGAACGATCAGCCCGAGCCAGCAGATTTCGATTACGGATGCGACCTCCGGGGCGGTGATGTACTACACGACGAACGGGACTGATCCAAGCGTGACGCCATCGGAGCAATACTCAGGGCCTTTCACTCTGTCTGCGTCCGCGACGGTAGAGGCAATCGCAATTTCTTCGGGTTATTCAAGCAGCAGCATCGCGGTCGAGAACTACACCGTGCAACAGTCCGCGGCGACGCCGACGTTCAGCGAAGGGACGGGAACGTATAGCGGGACACAATCGATCACCCTGAGCGATACGACGAGTGGAGCGGTGATCTGCTACGCGATCAACGCGGTGCCGACGACGTCGTCGACGAAATACACTGCGGGGATGCCCATCATGGTGAGTTCGAATGAGACGGTCGAGGCGATGGCGGTGGCGACGGGATACACGCAGAGCGCGGTAGCGAGTGCGACGTACACGATCACGTCGTCGTCGGCGACGATCAACTATGCCAGCTTCACGTCCTCGAGCGGGCTGACGCTGAACGGGGCGGTGATCACGAGCGCGAACCGATTGCGGTTGACGGATGGCGGTGCGAACGAGGCACGGTCGGCGTTCTATACGACGCCGGTGAACGTGCAGTCATTTACAAACACCTTCTCGTTCCAGCTCACGAATCCGAACGCCGATGGGTTTACGTTCACGATTCAAAACAGCTCAGCGAACGCTCTTGGGCCTGCTGGTGGTGGTTTGGGCTATGGCTGGGGCTCAACGGGGATCCCACTGAGCGTGGCGGTGAAGTTTGATTTGTACAGCAACTCGGGGGAAGGGCCGGATTCGACGGGGATGTACACGGATGGGACTTCACCGACGATTCCCGCGGTGGACATGACGAGTTCGGGAGTGAACCTGCACAGCGGAGACATCATGAATGTGCAGATGACGTACAACGGGACGACGCTGGCGTGGACGATTACGGACGCAACAACGGGGGCGACCTTCACGGATTCAGCGGCGGTGAACATACCGTCGACGGTGGGGAGTTCGACGGCCTATGTGGGTTTCACTGCGGGAACGGGAGGACAGACCTCGACGCAGGAGATTTTGTCCTGGGCGTATACGTCTTCGGTGCCAACGACGATTAACTATGCCAGCTTCGCGTCTTCGAGCGGGCTGACCCTGAACGGGGCGGTGATCACGAGCGCAAACCGATTGCGGTTGACGGATGGTGGGGCTACCGAGACGCGGTCGGCGTTCTATACGACGCCGGTGAACGTGCAGTCATTTACAAACACCTTCTCGTTCCAGCTCACGAATCCGAACGCAGATGGGTTTACGTTTACGATTCAAAACAGTGGTCCGACAGCTGTCGGGCCCGCAGGCGGTGGCCTGGGCTACGGCGCGGCTGCGCCCGGGAACCCGCTGGGGATTCCCGTGAGCGTGGCGGTGAAATTTGATTTGTACAATAACGATGGGGAGGGGTCGGATTCGACCGGGATGTACACGGACGGTGCGTCTCCGACGATTCCCGCGGTGGACATGACGAGTTCGGGAGTGAACCTGCACAGCGGAGACATCATGAATGTGCAGATGACGTACAACGGGACGACGCTGGCATGGACGATTACGGATGCAACGACGGGGGCGAGCTTCACGGACTCAGTGGCGGTGAACATACCGTCCACGGTGGGGGGCTCGACCGCCTATGTGGGTTTCACTGCGGGAACGGGAGGACAATCATCCACCCAGGAAATCCTTTCTTGGACTTTCACGTCGAGTGATGGGCCGGAACTTTGACCGTATAGTCCGAAAAGCAGTGACGTTTCGACGGGCGAACACCACGTCCTTTGCGAATTCCTTTGGCTCGTGGTGCGTCTTTGGCTCTGGCGTTCCCCGGTTTTAACTAGCAATTGATAAACCCTTTGTTTACAGCGGCTTATTATTCTCGGGATTAGGACACCAAAGTATCCCTTCCGCGGGCATTTTATGTCCATCCGCCTTAGGAAACCCCTTGGCAAATGATGGCAACAGTTTTCACTAACAGTCCTTCCAAGGATTGCTCGAAAACCCACCCTGCCGGCATCAGCTACGGCCGCCTCTCTCCCAAGGTCATTGTTTTCAATACGTTGGAAGATTGGCTCCGTCGCCCGGATTTCGTCGTCTCGCCAGACGATGTGGCAGGCTGATTGCGAATCAAGATGCGTGGGTCTGTAAGTCTTATGGCGGTAGCCTAGCTGGGCCGGTTGAAGCAGCCAAACCAAGGGAGCTCCTGAAACCGAATGAATCTCGAAACCAATGGCGAGAAATGGTTCGCGCTCCAAGTGAGAACGCGCTGGGAGAGTTCGACAGCCGTTTTGCTGTCTGGCAAGGGTTATCAGACTCTCCTGCCGACGTTCAAGACCAAGAAGCGCTGGAGCGGACGGCTGAGAGAGGTGAATTCACCGCTATTTCCGGGTTACGTATTTTGTCAGTTTGACGGACAGAAACGTTTACCTGTCCTGGTTACCCCTGGAGTGATCGCCGTTGTGGGAAGAGGCCGAGTTCCGGTTCCGGTAGAGGATTCAGAGATAGCTGCCATCCAGACGGTTTTGTCCTCGGGATTCCACGCGGAGCCATGGCCCTTTTTGGAAGTTGGACAGAGGATTCGGATTGAGGACGAAGCACTGAAGGGCTTGGAAGGGATTCTCATCAATTTCAAAGGAAGTCGGCGGATTGTGGTTTCGGTTTCGCTTCTCCGTCGCTCCGTAGCCTTGGAGATCGATCGATCGAGGGTAAGCCCCCTTCAAACGCCGCGAACGAATGGCCTCGAACAGCTTGCAGCGTCGGGCTTGCTTGAAGGAGTGGTTGCATAGAGTTCACGGGTCACGAATGGATGGGAATGCAAATGGAAAAGAGCTCATTAAGAATGCCGCTTGCCACTGAACCCGCCAGACGGCGCAACGGTCAGAACGCTGCGTTCCAGCTCAACCGTCGGTCCGTCAAGCCGGAGGCATTGGTTCCGCAGGAGACCTTCCACTCGATGCTGACACTCGAACGGCGGCGAGCCGAAAGATCCCGCAAGCCGTTCGTCCTGATGTTAGTCGATGCGCACGGGCTGCCCGAAAGCAGGAAAGCTGAAAAGTTCCTGCGGCAGTTGACGTCGGTGGTTTCGAGTTTGACGCGGGAAACCGATGTCGTCGGTTGGTACAAAGAGAACGTGATTCTGGGCGTTATTTTTACGGAAGTCAGCCTGGAAGGCAAACGGCATATTAATGACATTCTGTCTTCGAAAGTTGTAAGTGCTCTTCACAAAGAACTCGGGCGCGAGCTATCGTCTCATCTGATCATCACGCTTCACTTGTTCCCCGAGAGCGGGGATCCCGAAGGGGAAGACCCGATTGCCGACATCAAGCTCTATCCTGACCTGTCCCGCAATAGGTCTGGCAGGCAGTTTCCCTTGGTGGTGAAGCGATTCATCGATGTTGTTGGAAGTGCCGCGCTGCTGCTTCTTCTCTCGCCGATTCTGCTGGCAATCGGGATCGCAATTAAACTCACTTCGCAAGGCCCGGTGATCTTCGAGCAGGAGCGGCTGGGCCACCTGGGAGCCCGTTTCAAGTGCCTGAAGTTCCGCACGATGTATGTTAACAACGATCCCAGGATCCACCAGGAATACGTCCAACGGTTTATCGCAGGCCACGCCGGAACCCATGAAAACAAAGATCAAGGGGGTAAGGAACCTGCTCCGGCTATCTACAAGATCACCAGCGACCCCCGTGTGACGCCGGTGGGGCGTATTCTGCGCAAGCTTAGCTTCGATGAGCTTCCGCAGTTTTGGAATGTCCTGAGTGGAGAGATGTCGCTGGTGGGGCCGCGTCCCCCCGTGCCTTACGAGTTTGAGGTTTACGACATTTGGCACCGTCGCAGAGTTCTCGAACTGAAACCGGGAGTCACAGGACTGTGGCAAGTCAGCGGTCGCAGCCGCACACGCTTCGAGGAAATGGTGCGATTGGACCTCAGGTACTCGCAGTCGTGGTCACTCTGGTTGGACCTCAAGATCCTTCTTGCTACTCCACGCGCGGTCTTTACCGGCGACGGGGCCTATTAAGCCTTCCCCCGTGCCAGCTCGGGATTGTCCTCCGAAGGACAGTTTCCTAACGAGCCTATCCTGTGGCCGTCTTTTTGAATGGTCGTATTCCGCGGAAGCCGGCATTTCTGAGGTACCGATCGCAACGCACCTGATCCCTGATAGAGCCGGTCAACTGATTCCGAGCGTCTACGGGACTCTTCGACAGACACAGAGGACCTATGATACGAGTCGGCGTAATTGGTTACGGATACTGGGGCCCCAACATCGTTCGGAACTTGCACGGACTGGACTCCACTCGAGTCCAGATAGTATGCGACACGAGCGCCGCGGCACTCGCTCGTGTGCGAAAAGCATATCCGAGCATCAAGACAGCTTCCGATCCGGCAGAAGTGATTTCTTCTCCCGAAGTTGATGCCGTTGCGGTGATCACTCCGGTGTGGACCCATTACGAGCTGGCGAAGGCGGCTCTCGAAAATGGAAAGCACGTTTTCGTCGAGAAGCCCTTCACCTCGAGCGCGGCGCAGGCGGAAGAGCTGATCGAGATGGCGGCTCGCAAGAACCTGACGATCATGGTGGACCATACGTTCCTGTTCACGGGCGCTGTCCGCAAGATCCGGGAACTGATCGATCAGCATGTTCTGGGCGATCTGTACTACTACGACTCACTGCGGGTAAACCTGGGACTTTTCCAGCACGACGTGAGCGTAATCTGGGACCTCGCGCCGCACGACCTTTCCATCATGGACCACCTGATAAAAGACGACCCCGAAGCTGTTGTCGCCACCGGCGAAAAGCATCTGAATGGCCACGAAGACGTGGCTTTCATTACGGTTTATTTTCCGCGCAACATTATTGCTCACATCAATGTGAATTGGCTGTCTCCTGTGAAGGTTCGAACCACCCTGATCGGCGGCCAGAAGAAAATGCTGGTTTGGAACGATCTAGTGGCCGACGAAAAGATCCGCGTGTACGACAAGGGAGTCGAGGTTTCGTCAGGAGAAGGGGTCCGAGACGCCTTGGTGAGTTACCGCATGGGGGACATGTGGTCGCCCCAAGTAGAACAGCTGGAAGCGTTACGCGCCGAGCTGGACTACTTCGCGAACTGCATAGAGAACAGCAAGACTCCTTTCAATGATGGCTTGGCGGGATTGCGCGTCGTGAGGATGTTGGAAGCAGCGGAGCGCTCGATCAGGAAAAGAGGAGAACTTATCCGCCTGTGAACGAATATTGCTCAATTGCCCCAGACGTGAAGCTGGGAGAGCGAGTGAAGCTCTCGAAGTTCATCAATCTTTACGGATGCCAGATCGGCGACGACACGAAGATTGGTGCATTCGTGGAAATTCAAAAAAACGCCCGAGTGGGACGCCGTTGCAAGATTTCGAGTCATACGTTTGTTTGTGAAGGTGTGACGATCGAAGACAACGTGTTCGTCGGCCATGGCGTAACCTTCATCAACGATTCGTATCCGCGGGCAACGACCCCGGACGGAGCCCTTCAGACGGAAACAGACTGGAAGGTGGAAGCCACAGTCGTGAAGCGCGGGGCGTCCATTGGCTCCGGCGCGACGATTCTTTCGAATGTCACCATCGGAGAGAACTCCATTGTCGGAGCGGGAAGCGTGGTGACTCGCGACGTCCCGGCAAACGTAATCGTTGCCGGAAATCCGGCAACCGTTTTGCGTTCAATTACCAATGAGACGAGGATCGCATGATGACCCAGAGCCCGAAGGTTCCTTTTGTGGATCTCGTGACGCTTCACCGGCAACTTGAGCCGGAGCTGGCCTCCGTTTTCCAAATAGTGATGAATACGGCCGGCTTCATTGGCGGACCGATGGTGGAAGGCTTCGAACGGGATTTTGCCCACTATTGCGATTCGAAGTTCTGCGTCGGCGTGAATAGCGGGACGGATGCGTTGCGGTTTGCGCTGACGGCGGCCGGTGTCCAGTCAGGCGACATCGCCCTCACCGTGCCCCTGACCTTCATCGCCACTACCGAAGCTATTTCGCAGGCAGGAGCGCGACCGGATTTTGTCGACATCGACGCTTCGACCTACACAATGGACCCGGAAAAACTTCGCGAGTACATGGAAACCCAGTGCGTGCTCAATCCCGAGACGGGTCAAATGATTCACCGGACATTGCAAAAGCCGGTGACGGCCGTGATTCCCGTCCACCTCTATGGCCAGACTGCCGACATGGATCCGATTCTGAAAATCGCGGCGCGCTACCGGATGATGGTCATCGAAGATGCCTGCCAGGCCCATGGGGCGGAATACTTCTCGAGGGAGGAAAATCGTTGGCGCAAGGCCGGTTCAATGGGCCACGCCGCAGCCTTCAGTTTTTATCCAGGCAAAAACCTCGGCGCCTGCGGCGAGGCGGGCGCGGCTACGACGAATGATGAGACGGTGGCTCGTAAGATGCGAATGCTGCGAGATCACGGTCAATCCAGGAAGTACTACCATGACGTCGAGGGATATAACGGACGTCTGGATTCGCTCCAGGCTGGCTTCCTTGCGGTGAAACTGAAGTATTTGACCAACTGGAATGAGCAACGCCGCGAAAGCGCCCGCGTTTACGATGACCTGCTTGCGCCAATGAAGGGCATCATTACGCTACCTTATCAGCCTTCGTGGTCGAAATCGGTGTTTCATCTCTATGTGGTGCGGACTCAGAATCGCGACGAACTTCAAAAGCACCTGGAAGACGCCGGCGTCGGGACGGGCATCCACTACCCGGTTCCGGTTCACTTACAGGCAGCCTACGCATCCTTTGGCTGGAAGCAGGGGGATTTTCCCATAGCGGAAGAGGCGGCGGAACAAATCCTGTCGCTGCCTATGTTTGCGGGGCTACAATGCCAGCAGCAAAAGCGCGTAGCTGAGGCTGTTGCTGACTTCGCTTCGATTCGGTCTATAAGCTAGAAATGTCGGCCCCACCCCATACCCTGGGCCGATCGAACTTGTACACATCTTAGCGTTGTGAATCGCGATTTTGGAAAGATAGAGCTATGTCACAAAATCCCATAGTTCCAGCTTCGACCGTGCCGGTTCCGAAGAAATGGTCGAGACAGGAATCGGCGATTGGGGGAAAAAGGATCGCGGAGCGTGGGATTGGGAAACGGGTCTGGATTGACCTGGATAATTCGCCGCACGTGCCATTTTTCCTCCCCATCATCGAAGAACTTGAGAAGAAAGGATTCGACGTAGTACTCACCGCGAGAGACTCTTATCAGGTCTGTGAGCTTCTTAAATTTCACAATGTCTCTTGCGCCGTGGTTGGCGGTCACTGGGGCCGACACAAAACACTGAAGATTTTGGGAACATTGGTTCGGGCGATGCGACTGGTGCCATTTATGATCAAGAAGCGGCCCGATCTGGCGGTTTCTCACGGATCGCGCGCTCAGGTACTGGCCAGTTATCTCCTGGGCATTCCAACCGTCACGATCCTCGACTATGAGTTCACCGCCGACACGGGATTTCTGAAATCCCATTGGGCTTTCGTCCCGTGCTTCATTCCGGATTCTGCAGCGCCGAAAGTGAAGAAACAAGTGTTGAAGTATCCGGGCCTGAAGGAGGACGTGTACGTTCCCAGATTCCAGCCCGATCCTTCCTTGAAATCCCGGCTTGGTTTGGATGGGAAAGATCTTATTGTCACCGTGCGGCCTCCGGCCACGGAGGCGCACTACCACAACCCGGAGGCAGAGACGCTGCTGGAAGCGGCGCTCGATCTCCTCGTCAACCGGCCGGATGTTCAGGTGATTTTGCTTCCTCGTAACCAGAGGCAAGCGAAGGTCCTGAGGGAGGCGTGGGGAAAGTGGATCGCAAGTCACAAGATCATCATTCCTGAGCAGGTGATCGACGGGCTCAATCTGATTTGGTTCTCGGATCTGGTAATCAGCGGCGGCGGCACGATGAACCGAGAGGCGTCGGCGTTGGGCGTTCCGGTCTATAGCATCTTTCGCGGCCGCATCGGGGCAGTCGATAAATATCTCGCTGCAAATGGCCGGCTGATTCTTTTGGAGACGGTTGAGGACGTTCGCACAAAGATCGTCCTCGAGCGGGGGAATGTGGCTCGCAGGAATCCGATGGATCAAAGTCTGGCTTTAGACAGTATTGTTGAGGGCATCAGTTCGATCGCGGAGCATCAATGTCTTCCAGAGCAGCACTAAACTCGAAACCTGCTGGCGTCGATATCCCCTTGAACCATCCGGTCACGTTGAATCACGACATCAGTGAACTAAAGTCCCGGGCGGCGCAGGGACTCGTACCGATGTTCAATGCGGAGAAGAGCCTCTTCTGCAATCGGTTGGTTCGAACGGAACAGGGACTCGTCCAGGAAGGGCTTTCACCGCGCTACACAATCATGACCCTTCTCGGGCTTCGGGAATTCGAACAGGCCGGTGCCAACTCACCGTTCGACATCAGAGCCCTGTACAACGTATTTGTTCGCGACACTCGCTGGATCGATGGTGCCGGCGACTTGGGCTTGCTGATTTGGCTGTGCGCAAAGTTCGCTCCGGACCAACTCGAGGACGTTTTCCGCCGAAACCGCGTGCAGACAGCTCTGGATCGATATCAGGACGCCCGCCACGCGCGCACCATGGAGCTTGCCTGGTTTCTAGCGGGTGTTGCTCATGCGGCTCTGGTCTCTCCCAACGCGGCGCCGGAACTCGAGGATCTCGCGGTAGAGGCTTACCACCGGATGAAGGGCAACCAAGGTGAGTACGGGTTCTTCGGACACATGAGCACCCGGAAGTCTGTTGCTGGCGCTCTGAGAGGCCGAGTGGGCAGCTTCGCGGACCAAATCTATCCGATCTACGCGATGTCAAAATTCGCGAGCGCATTCAACGTTGAGGAGCCGTTGTGTTCGGCTCTGGACTGTGCTCGGGCGATTTGTGGCGCTCAAGGCGAACTGGGTCAATGGTGGTGGCTGTACGACTCTCGGAGTGGAAGCGTTTCGAGCCGATATCCCGTCTACTCGGTACATCAGCACGGCATGGCGCCAATGGGTTTGCTGGCTCTGGAGGATGCTCTGGGCCAAAGTTTCAGGCCGCAGATTTACAAGGGGTTGCGCTGGATCTACGGTTTCAATGAGTTGAGTGCGGATATGCGAGACTTGGCCCACAATCTGGTTTGGCGATGTATTCAGCCGAAAAGCAAACAGACGAAGTATTTGGATACTGCGCTGAGTCTTATCAGGCCCCCGAAAGAGAGCCAGTCGGTAGGACCACTCGAGGTCCTCTTTGAGACACGGCCCTATGAATTGGGCTGGTTGTTGTACGCTCTCGCGGGTCTTTGATCGGGCAGGAACTAGCGTTTATTCGAATCGTCGATGGTAGGTCGCACTCGCCGAAGCAAATTACAAGCTTCTGACAAAATGACACCGAATTCGCAAATCAAGATTCTCATGGTTGTCGGGGCGCGTCCCAATTTCATGAAGGCCGCGCCGATCATCCGAGCGATTGGTAAGCACAATGACCTGGGAAAAGCTCCCGAAATCCGGCATTTACTCGTGCATACGGGCCAGCATTACGACGCGATAATGTCCGACCGGTTCTTCGCGGACCTGGGTTTGCCGAAGCCAGACGTGCACTTGGGCGTGGGCTCGGGATCACACGCGGAGCAAACGGCGGAAATCTTGAAGAAATTCGAAGCTGCCCTCTCACAAGAGCAGCCAGACATTGTTGTCGTCGTCGGAGACGTCAACTCCACGCTGGCATGCTCATTGGCTGCCGCCAAACTTCCGTCGGTGCCGCAGAAGTCGCGGCCGCTGATCGCACACGTTGAGGCAGGCTTGCGCTCGTTCGACCGCGAAATGCCCGAGGAGATCAACCGGGTTCTCACGGATCATCTGGCCGACCTTTTGTTTGTCACGGAAAAAGCGGGGCTTTCGAACCTGCGCCACGAAGGCATTTTGCCAGAAAAGATTTTCTTCGTGGGCAATACGATGATCGATTCGCTTTTGGCCTTCCAGGAACAGGCGCACCAATCTCAGATTCTCGATCAGCTTGGTCTGCGCGCCGGTGAAGGCCGCAACGGATCGGGGCGGCCGGCAAAACGCTACGCGCTGCTTACCTTGCATCGCCCGTCCAACGTTGACGAGCGCTCCTCTTTCCAGGAAGTGCTGGAGGGGCTTTCGTATCTGACCCGCCACACGGAAATCATCTTTCCGGTGCACCCGCGCACTCGCAGACGCATCGAGGAATTCGGATTCGAGCGTTACTTCACGAGCGCGGTAAATCAGCAGGCAGATCCGCGCACCCAGGGCATTCGACTTATTGACCCGCTGGGCTATCTCGATTTCGTCTGCCTGATGAAGAATGCCGGCCTGGTGCTGACCGACTCCGGCGGCATCCAGGAAGAAACCACTTGTTTGGGAGTGCCGTGCGTCACGATTCGAGAAAACACGGAGCGGCCAGTCACGGTGAAACACGGGACAAACGTCATTGCCGGAACGTCGTCGCGCGGGATCCGCAAAGCAATCGCGCGACAGATGAAGCGGAAGATGAAGCCCTGTGTCCCGGAAAAGTGGGACGGGAAAGCAGCCCAACGGATCATACCAATCCTGATCAGCGCCGCGCGCAAGCAAGTCGCCGCTTCTGTGCTGCGGGCGAAAGCAGTTTCGCAACCGATTTAAGATTCTGACTCACCTCATGAAGCGGTCACGGCGAAAATTCGAAGAACTCACTTGGGTACTTGGCCTTCACGGCGCGGCCATCGGGATCCATCGGCTGCTCGGGAGGCGCGAAGACGCTTCCGCCCTGAAGGCGTTGTACTCGCAATTACTTCCTGATGGCTCGCTCGTTTTTGATATTGGCGCGAACGTAGGCATGTACAGCGAGGCCCTGGAGTCTGCCGGAGCCAAGGTCATCGCCGTCGAGCCGAACATCGATTGCGTGCGGCACATTGAGCTGACATATCCGAACAAGAGAATCGAGACGATTCATGCGGCGATCGGACCCAAAAGCGGGATCACGACGTTTAACCTGTCCGACGACAGGGACGACACCAGCACGATGTCGAGCGAATGGATCAACATGCTGCATAGGGAATACAACCAGAATCCCGGGCGATTTCGCAAAATCAGCGTTCCAATTGTCACCCTGGACTCTCTGATCGAGCACTACGGTGTGCCATACTACATCAAGATCGATGTGGAGGGATACGAACCGTTCGTCCTGGATGGACTGTCAACGCAACCTCGCATTCTTTCTTTCGAGTACCACGGAGCGAAACCCGATGGCGCCGTCGAGTGCCTGGGGAAGCCCGTCTTTTCCAAAGAATCCGTATTCAACCTGACCGACGAGGCTGGAACCAAATTCCAATTTGCGCAACCGGTTGGGCGCGTTCAATTGCTTCAGGCTTTGGAGAGCCTCCGCGGTACGCGGACCTACCGCGATGTCTATGTCTTTCATGATGATGCCGCCTCCGGCCGTGCACCCGAGTAGCAGGCTCCCCCGGGTTAGAGTCCGGTTCGCCGTACCTGTACTGAGGCCTGTACTAAAAATGTTCCCGTGGCCAGTGGTGGCGAAGGTTCAAAAGGGCGATAGTTTAGGTAGCAGAGGGAGATGGCCAGATTGCCCCTGCCAAGCGGCGGGACGCGGGATGTTGCGATTCGCGATCTGACGGTTGTTCAATAGCGGAATCACAAACGCGCACATGAAGAAAACGGCCCAAGTTACTCTCTTATTTGCACTTATTCTCGTCACCCCGAAGGCTTTTTCCTCGGTGCGGGTGAATACGTGCAAGACTTGTTACATAGATTACGAGAACGGCAACGACTCTTGGAGCGGCGCCGCACAGACGTTTCAAGGCGGGGCGGTCGGTCCGTGGAAGCATGCGCCTGGGATGCAAGGGCTTACGCCATCCGGTAGTGCCACTGGCGATGGGTGCTCCGGCAATTGTGCCTCTCAAGTCCCGGTCGCGGGGGACAAGTACATTCTCAAGGGTGGGGTCGTCTGGCCATACACGACGGCGCCGTGGTCGTGGCCTTGGAGCGGCACTTCCTCGACACAGAAGTATGGCTGCGCCGGGCCGGGCTGCATCTACATAGGCAATGCAGTCGGAGCCGGGCTTGCGGCATGGAACAAGGGCATCGTCAATTCAATCGTTCTGACCCGCGACCTTGGCCGATGGAATCCCGCATCGCCGCCGACGATCTCCTGCTCAGGCGGAGGCGGTTCCGGCGCGGCAGCTACACCACTTGTGATGCCGGCCGCACAAGGCGACGTGCTTATCGCCGGATTTATCTATCATGTGACGCTCACCGCGCAAGGCAGTGGCTACACGTCGGCTCCGATTTGCACGATTGCTGGCGGAGGAGGCAGTGCTGTTCTGGCTGCTGACATTGACCGTGCAGTGGTCGATTTAGGTGCGTTGCAAAGCAGCCCTCCCGATTGGCCTGTGGGTCTGTATCTGACATACCCAAACACTTACAGTCCGAGCCCGGGCATTTCCAGCTACGACATTTTCAGCGGCGTGGAAGTGAGGAACATACTCCAGAAGCAGAGACAATCGACTGGGACGGCACAGACCGCGATGATCGGAGAAGGAGCGCATTCCACTATCAGTAATGCGTATGTGCACGGCCGATTTGTGGATTGCGTGGCAGAGGGTTCTTGCAGCACGTCGATGGAGTTTCAGGATGCGGCGATCAGTCCGTCAGACACTTACGCGGAAGTGGCCAACAGTATCATGGAAAACGGCGATGCCTTCTTTCTTGGCACTTCGACGAGTCAGGCACACGGAATTTGCGATAATGGCGCCCCTTGCACATTTGGAACGATGGGAATTGCGACCGGCACGCAGACCTTTCATGGCCCAGTCAGCGTCCACGGCAACAAAATTTACTCGGATTCATGGCAGATTCGACTGGCTGGAAACAACGCCAGCGGCAACGACCCTTTCCTTGTCTATGGAAACGAAGTCTGGCTGACGCTTTACCAGGTGAATGCGTCCGCCCACGTCAACCGCCGCTATTCGGAATTACAGCCTCCGGCAACGCTCATCTCATACAACAATATTGACCACAACCACATGGAGGGTTCTGGAAATCAGCAGGAGTGTCGGGTAGGGGTAACCCTCTACTTCTTCAACGAAGTGATCTGGGGAACAGGGACCAGCACTCCCCCGTACGGAATTGATCCGGCCGATGCGGGCGGAGGCGGATGCACAGCCTATTTTTATAACGACACGCTCTACAACCCAACCGGCCCTTACAATTGCCTCAACTCTGGCAACGCTACCGTCGCGACGAGGGTTGTGATGCAGAATATTCACTGCATCAGCGGACCTACAGTGGTTGATCCGTTCGCTGGCTCCGCCAGTGACGTAATCTTTGAAAATCAAGCCGGTTCGAGCAATCCGGCAGCGGTCCAGGCGGCGAGTACGGTGCAAGGTGTTTCCACTGCAAACGCTCAAGGCTACACTTCATCCAATCTTTACGCTCCTACTTCGGCGAACGATGGCACGGTAACTTTTGCGAGCGGAACGGGGAGCGTCAATCTCAGCAGTCTTTGTTCTGGAAACCTTGCTGCGTTGTGCGCCGATATCAACGGCAATACTCGTCCGGCTTCCGGAGGGGCACGGTGGCAAGCGGGGGCATACGTCTATGGATCAGGGGGATCTTCCCCTGTGGCCGCGCCTACAGGTTTGACTGCCGTAGTGGAGTAGTCGTGTTCGGAAGTTTCAGCGCCCTGGGATCGCCGGATTCTCAGACAAGTCAGCGCAATACAGCGACGCACGCGGAACCTCGACGTGGTGGCACGCTGGTGAAGCGCGCTTAGCAAGAAGTCCTCTTCATTACCGATTGCGTTCTGTTGAACAATATCCTTCCTGGATTCAAGATTAGTCTCATCCAATGATTCAGAGCCCAGACCGGAAGAAGGCGCTGGTGGCGATTGCCAGCTATGGAACGCGCAACGACGCGCACTTGTCGAAGCTCGTGGACGAATATCGGTCGATGTCGTTTGACACACATATCGTCCTCCTCAGCAACATCGACAAGAGCAAGACCTTTCCCGGAACGGAGACGTTCATCGTGGACCTGCGCGGGAAAGATCCGTGGTCTCTGCCGTTCCCGCACAAGCAAATGTTTGCCGAGCGCTTGAATGACTATGACCTCTTCATCTATTCGGAAGACGACACTCCGATCACGGAGAAAAACGTGCGAGCTTTTCTGGAGGTTTCCGAGACCCTTCCGGAAAATGAGATCGTCGGCTTTTTGCGTTTCGAACAGGATCCGGATGGTGGCGTAAATTATCCCGAAATGCATGGCCATTTTCACTGGGATCCGCAGTCGGTACGGCGGCGCGGCGAGCACACGTTTGCCTATTTCACCAACGAGCATTCAGCCTGCTACATTCTCACGCAGCGGCAATTGAAACGAGCGATTGATTCGGGCGGTTTCCTTGTGGAACCGCACGAAGGGAAATACGACCTTCTGTGTTCCGCGGCAACCGATCCCTACACGCAGTGCGGTTTTCAGAAACTGATCTGCGTCTCGCGCCTGGACGATTTCTTGATCCATCACCTCCCGAACAAATATGTGGGCACCAATTTCGGTGTTGACGATTCTGAGTTGCGCCGCCAGATCGACTGGCTTTTGAAGATCGGACAAAACGGGCATAGGTCAGAACGCTTGTTCCAGACGGAAAGTAAGCGATTCGCCAAGGATCATTACGAACCGGTGAATCCCAACGTGGTTTCGCTGCTTCCCTCCGCGGCCCGGAGCGTCCTCTCGATTGGGTGCGGTTGGGGGGCAACGGAGGGATGGCTGGCCGAAAGAGGCTTGAGTGTGACGGCAGTCCCGATCGATTCCGTGATTCCCGGCGGTGCACGGGCGAAGGGCGTTGAAATTATCGACGGCGACTTCGAGAGTGCGCGCGCAAAGCTGGCGGGCCGCCAATTCGATTGCTTGTTGTTGTTGAATGTGCTCCACCTCGTTCACGATCCGGTTGGGGTGCTATCGTCCTTTGGTAGCCTGTTAGCAAGCGGATCGGTCGCGATCATCTCAGCGCCGAACCTCAGGAGACTTTCTGTGATTGCCGGCAGAATCCGCGGGGATGAGGGCTTTAAGGACTTGGGGAATTACGAAGCGACAGGGACGCACGCAACCTCGCACGCGGTGGTCCGGCGCTGGTGTGAGGCGGCCGGCCTGAAGGTCCTTCGTACAACCTATGTTATACCGAAGCGAGCGGAGACGGTGCACCGTCTCACGCTGGGCGCTTTCAGTTCCCTGTGGGCTTCGGACTTGATCGTCGCGGCGAGAAAAACCTGATGGCGCACGAGCGGTCGTTCAAAAACGCGGTCAAATGGGCGTACGTCACCCAGGGCAGCGAACAGGGTCTGAACGCCCTGCTGACGTTTGTTTTTGCAGCCGTGCTGGGCCCAAAGGATTTCGGCCTGGTCGCGATGGCCATGGCCTACATCCTGTTCGCCAAGATGCTGCTCGAACAGGGGCTTGTGCCGGCGTTGGTGCAGCGGAAGGACTTGAAGCAAGAGCACCTCGATTCGGTTTTTTATCTGAACCTCGCGTTGAGCTTGGTGCTCGTGGCCCTGAGTATTGGATTCAGCAAGTGGTGGGCGGAGCTGAATCACCTGCCTCTGCTGGCTCCAGTGATATCCGTGCTATCGATCGCGATTCCGCTCGAGGGTTTGACGATTGTCCAAAGAGCGGTCCTCCAAAGAGAAATGGATTTCAAAAGCTTTTCAATCCGGTCCGTCATTGCAATCACCGTCGGCGGGATCGTTGGCCTTGTAATGGCCTTCACTCATTTCGGTGTCTGGTCACTTGTCGGAAAGCAACTGACGACCGACTTTGTCGGCCTGCTGGCCCTTTGGAAATTGGGTGATTGGCGGCCGAGATTCAATTTCTCAACGAAAGCAATCAAGGAAATTACCGGATTTTCGGCTGGAGCGTTCGCCGGAAACGTAGGGCTTTTCCTCAACGGGCAATCCGATGCCCTCCTTATCGGCTTGTTTTTCGGCCCGGTTGCAGTAGGCCTATACCGGTTGGCGTCAAGGCTCACCAACACCGTTGTCACGGTGGCGACCAGCTCACTGCAGTCCGCGTCGTACCCGCAATTCTGCAGACTTCAGGACAAGCCTGCCGAGCTGCGGCAGAGCGTTCTGTCATGCCTGCGGTTCGCGGTTACAATTACGATTCCCGCTCTCGCTGGGCTCGCGGTGGTCAGTAAGTACGTTTTGGCAGCAGTAGGCCCGCAATGGGTTGCCAGCACAAATGCGCTTCGAATCCTCTGCGTTGTGGGCATGGTCCTGCCAATAGCGTACTTCGGCGGCCCTCTTCTGCAGGCGAAAGGCAAACCGCATTTTGTTGCCTTCATTGTATGGGTCCAAGCGGCCATCACCGCGGGATCTTTGGTGATGGCAGGGCGTCTGCTCAAGCATTCTTCCGTGGGCGTCCAAGTTACGGGTATCGCGGTCGCCCAGTTGATTACGGCCGCCTTGATTCCTGTGCCGGTCGCTCTTTGGATCTTTAGCCGATTCGCCGGTGTCCGGTTTCGCTCGATGCTAAAAACGACAGCGCCGAGCCTTCTGTCGGCGTCGGGCATGGTGGCGATCCTGCTTCTTATCTCACGCACCGGGCTGCTTCAGAAACTGAGCCTCTGGCCTGCTCTAATCTGCCAGGTTCTCGTTGGAGCGCTGGTGGCATCGTTAATACTGCTTTGGGCGGACAAGGATTTGCTGAAGATGGTCCATAACGTCGCTGCGAGGCTCGACCCTCGGGCCGGAACCAGGGAACTTGCCTTTCTTTCGCTCGTACCGAAGGTTGGTACGCTCGAAAAGGGGCAGGGCCCGGAGAATTGAGCGATTCCGTCGATGGCTAGAACTCGTTCTCTCCGTCGTGCCGCCGTCAAGGTTGTGGAGGACTTCCTAAACGTCAAAATCGTGCGGCCCGGTGAGGTTCCTCTGCTTTTCGAACAGATCCACCTGAAGCGATTCTTTGAGCGGTACCAGGTGGACTGCGTGTTTGATGTGGGCGCCAATGCCGGCCAGTACGGCCTCATGCTCCGCCAACGTGTCGGCTATCGCGGCCCAATTGTTTCCTTCGAACCCACTCCTTCTGCGGCAGCGGTTTTACTGGAAAAATCGGCGGCGGACCGAAACTGGTACGTTGAACAAATCGCACTTGATCGATCGGCTGGCACCTCAACCTTTAACGTAACAGGCGATACAGAATTTAGCTCGTTGCACAGCCCATCCTCGGCGGCGGCTGCCATCTTCTCGAACCAGGCGGCCGTCGTAGAGCAGATTCAGGTGAAGACTTCCACACTGGCGGACGTCTGGGCAAAATATGCGGCGCTGCTGCGATTTCGTCGGCCGTTTCTCAAAATGGACACTCAAGGGCACGACCTCGCGGTAGCAGAAGGGGCAGGTGATACCCTCCGCTCCTTCGTCGGTCTTCAGAGTGAACTCTCGGTTAAATGCCTTTATGACGGTGCGCCTGACTTCAACAAAGCGCTTCAGTATTACCAGAGCGAAGGGTTCGAGCTAAGTGCGTTCGTGCCCAATAATGCAGGCCATTTCCCCAGGCTGCTTGAGACGGATTGCATCATGTACAACGTCGATATCAACCAAGACCCATCGTGAATTGTCGATGCCTCGGACCACCCATCGACAGCTCAACGTTCGCCAATCGCGAAATTCCCGCTCAAGAACCTAGTTCACACTCATGAGTGATCATACAGCCATCGATAGGTTCTCGCGACGTGGCAAGAGGAGCGTTCAAGGCTGGTTTCCGCGTGTCGACGCGGAAATATGTACCACATTGTGCGCTTTTCAGAAGACACATGACATCGTTGGTGGATGCTGCGAAATTGGAGTCCACCATGGAAAGTCGTTTATCGCCCTGTGCCTCTCATTAAAGGCCCAAGAACTTGCCCTTTGCATAGACGTATTTGAATATCAGACGGGGAATCTTGATCAATCTGGATGCGGCGACCGTGAAAAACTCTTTGCGAATCTCGAGCGATTCGGAATCGACCTCTCGCGCGTTCGCGTATTAGATGATTCCTCTGAGAACGTCACCGTTGCCCGTATTCTGAAGGAAGTTGGGCTCGTTCGTTTCTTTAGTATCGACGGAGGGCACTGGAAATCGATTGTCCAGAATGATCTGACGCTCGCCGAGGGCAGCTTGGTCCAAGGCGGAGTTATTGCGTTGGACGACGTCTTCCGCGCAGATTGGCCAGAAGTGACATTCGCACTTGCGGCTTGGTCCGAAAATGCGAAGACGAAGGTTGTGCCATTTGCGTGCGGTACGAATAAGCTCTACCTCTGCGGCCAGGATTTTGCACTTGCGTATCGAGAGTGTTTGCGCACCGAGTTTCTGACCACGTTCTACGAAAAAACCTATCGATCGAAGAATATCGAGTTGGATAGCTATAGATTGGAGATCTTAAGGTGGGATGAGGCCGACTTTGCAGAGATATTCCGCAGCATCATGAAAGCCTTCTTCCCGGACTTTTTATTCGCCTTGAGGCGCTATAAACGAGCAGCGAAGAGGCATCTCCGACTGGTGTAAGAAACTGACGGCCACGCGTGGCCAATCGCGAAATTCTAATAACGGAAACGGGATTAGAAAGCGGCGTAAGTGATTGAAAACATGGACCAGCGGCCCGTTCTAATAGTCAATAAAGCACCCCTATAATTCAGTCGGGTCTCGGAACTGTTGCACCTTAGCTATGCTAAAACGATCTGAAATCGAGGATGGCCAATAGAAATGGCGACCACAATTGAAGGAAACGTTCGAGAACTTGAAACTTCGGGATACACGGTGCTGGAATCGTGTGCCGACGTGAAATGCATGGAACAAGCCCGGGAACAACTGTTTGCGGAATATCAATCCGCTCGTCCGCTACCTTGGAGAGGCGGAGGAAAATGGTTTGGCCACATCGAGTACGTCCCGCTCGTATCGAATCCGATCATTCAGGAAGTAGCTTCGAACAAGAGAATCCAAGAAGTATTGGATCAGGCACTCGGGAAGAACTATAAAATTATCGGTCTGGGCGGCAATGCGAATCTCCCAGGGAGCACCTATCAGCCTGCTCACATGGATGGGGTGCAGGGAACGGACTTCGTGGTCGTCAACATACCCCTGGGCAAAGTCACAGAGCAGAACGGAAGTCTCGAGGTATGGCCCGGCACTCACAAAGAGTACATGACGGTTTCACAATTTAATTCCGTGCCTCGTCAATCGGCTCGGGTGAATTCCTCACCGGGCGACATCGTCATCCGATATTCGAACGTCTGGCATCGAGGAACCCCGAATAGGAGTTCCGAAGTTAGATTCATGCTGGCAATCATCGTCTCTCCGCACTATGAAAAGCTACCCGCCTTCCCAGTCAGCGAAGACCATCGGAGCATTGTGTCAAGCTTTCGATTGCCGGCACACTCCAAGACGGGCCCTCCGATCAAAAAAGGGTTCGGACCCAATTACTTTCCAACAAATCTGAAAGGAAACCTATTGGAGCTGACTTGGATGTATGCGCCCGGTATATTTACGGCGATCCGGCGTTTCAAAAAGTCCAATATTTGAAATTGACGTCCAACTAGAATGACTAGCAGACCAAAAATACTTTTTGTGACGCCGGCGTCGCCGTTGCTCGATGCTTACGGTGCACAACAGCGCGTGCTGAATATCAGCAGGCTGCTGAGTCGTTTCGGGGACGTTTCCTTTTTCCTCGTGCCCCACGATCCTGACTACGAGCAAACGGCGAGTCGCGCGAGACATGACGTCGATATTCGAAGGATCGTCCGCGAACTGCCAATCGAAGGGAATGGCCGGCTTGACCGTCTGCGGCATCGACTGAAATATGAGTTAGATCCGGCGTATCTGGCAACGCACCATCTTAAGGTTCGTGACGAGGATCGAAGAGCGCTGTTGCAGTTGATGCAGGATCATGATGTGACGTGGGTTCACACAATTCGCACGGCTAATCTATTTGGAATCGATCGATGGCACCGAACCGTGTTGGATGTGGACGACCTTCCAAGCCGCGTATATCGGTCGAACGTGGAGTCGGCTCGCAATCCCGTCAGGCGCTTGCTCGATTCGCGATTATCGTCGATGTGGCACCGACGGGAGAGGTTGCTCACCGATCGATTTGATGCCGTCACAGTCTGTAGCGAAGAGGATCGACAATATCTGGGTAACCACGCCCGTATCCACGTAATCCCGAATGGTTTCAATCGGGCCGAGACGCTTCGGCAGCTCGACACGGAATCTCCGCGGGTTGGTTTCATCGGGACTTGCAAGTATCGACCGAACGCCGAAGGAGTAGAGTGGTTCATCCGTGAAGTCTGGCCGCTCGTAAAGCGTGACTTTCCGAGGGCCCAATTACGTCTGGTTGGTCGCGAGACGGAGGGGTACTTGACTGAGCTGGGGACCGATGTCTGTGGCCTTGGTTGGGTCGAAGATGCAAGCGACGAGGTGGCTACCTGGTCTGCGATGATCGTTCCCATAAAATCCGGCGGTGGCACGCGTATAAAAATCGCTGAAGGATTTGCCAGAAAATGCCCCGTTGTCGCGACGGCGCTCGGAGCTTTTGGATACGACGTGAGCCACGGGAAAGAACTGCTTCTGGCAGACACCGCATCCGATTTCGCGTCGGCTTGCGTCAGCCTCGTCCGCGATTCTCAACTTGCAGAAGCGATTGCAGAGCGGGCCCACGAGCGTTTCCTTGAGAAATGGACGTGGGACTCGTTTGAAGAGCGTATCAAAACCGTGCTTGACGAGTGCATCTCTTCGAATGAACCTGTCCGCGACGGGATATTGACGGTTGCTTCCTGACTATGCGTCTTCCGAAAGTCGAACCCATGAAAACAGTGAGGGAACGATTACGTTCCAGCCAAAGATGACCGGTCTACAGAACATGCAATCAAAATCACAGGCTATCGGCAGCGTCCATCATGGCGATGAGAGTTCGCGAAGCGCTGAGTGCTGCCCGTGTTGCGGAAAGAGTGGCGCCGCCAAACTCCTCCAGGCTCCCGACCGTTATCACGGCAGGCAGGAGATGTATCAACTCGTTCGCTGCCCCGCTTGCGCTCTGGTATGGCTGCAGAATCCTCCTCCTCCCGGCGAAATGAGCCAACACTACGGCCCGGACTATGATCGCTCCATTGCGGCAGCCGGAGCGGACCCCAACCGCTGGCTAAGCCGACGGGACACATTGTTGCGACATAAATCCAGTGGTGGCGCACTCCTGGATCTGGGCTGCAGCACGGGGGGCTTTCTGGAATCGATGAAGAGTCCTTCGTGGAAGCTTTACGGGATCGAGATGTCTGTCGAAGTAGCGTCGGAAGCCGAAGCGAAGACCGGTGCCGAGGTTTTCGTTGGAGACATTTTGGACGCGCCCTACCCGTCGGAAAGCTTCGACGCCATTACGTGCTTCCACGTGTTCGAACACCTCTATAAGCCTCGAGAAGTTCTGGAGAAGGTTTCCAAGTGGCTGAAACCGGGCGGCATCTTCTTCACGAACATGCCTAACATCGATTCGGCAGGTGCCCGGATCTTCAAGTCTTATTGGTACGCCTTGGAGTTGCCACGACATCTTTATCACTTTTCGCCGAAATCGTTGCGGAAACTCGCCGAATCGGTAGAACTCAGTGAAGTTTCGCTCACTGCCGAGCGTGAGGTATTCATTGAAGCCAGCACCCGATATTGGATCGACGAGATGGCGCGGAAGATGGGGATGTCGCCTCAACCTCTCGCGAAGACCTTACCACCAAGCATTCCATTTCGAGTGGTTCGCAAAGCCTTCCGTTTGACGATTCTGCCCGTGCTTGATGGTCTCGCTTCAGTTGCCGGAGATGGAGAGAGCATCCATGCAATTTTTAGGAAGTGAGCACAAGGGCAGGAGCCGTCCCGTATCAGTTAAGAACCTTTTCTTTCGCAGCATGGCTTTGGATCGCGTTGCCGTACGATATTAGAAGCAGAGTTTCATCGAGAATCTTAGTTAATGATACCGGAACACGCCAAAACATTTGGTGGCGGAGCCACGGAGAGCGCGATGCATCCGATCGTGCTCGTCGCGATGATCCTGGCGATCATCCTGCTCCTGGTCCTCCCGCGAAAATACGCCATCGTACCTCTGCTGTTCATCGGTTTCTTGGTTCCCGTTGGCCAGGTGATCGTCCTGGGCGGTGTTCATTTGTTTGTTCTTCGGATCGTCATTTTGTTTGGTTGCATGCGGTTGATTTTCTTCAAGATGACGTCCGACGAGAATCTTCTGGCAGGTGGGTTCAATCCCGTCGACGGCGTTTTTCTCTGGTGTATCCTTTGCCAGGGAATTGCGTCGTTCTTGTTGTTTCTGAATGGCGTG
Source organism: uncultured Acidobacteriota bacterium (assembly GCA_963737205.1). Taxonomy (GTDB): domain Bacteria; phylum Acidobacteriota; class Terriglobia; order Acidiferrales; family UBA7541; genus Palsa-295. The sequence goes on from CAVTRV010000002.1 coordinate 2,919,757, forward strand.
GCCCTCGTGAACCAGCTCGGATTTTTATTGGACTTCATCGGCGGTTATTTTCTTCTCAGGTTCTTGATCCAAGACCAAGAGGACATTTTTCGAGCCATTAAGTGCTTTGCCGTACTCGCGTTAATTCTGGCCGTTTGCATGGTTAGAGAGCGATTCACGATGCAGAACGTGTTTGGATACATCGGTGGAGCATTCGTACCCGAGGTTCGAACCGGACGGGTTCGCGCTCAAGGACCCTTTGAACATGAACTCTTGGCGGGAGCCTTTGGGGCAACACTTCTGCCACTGTTCTGTCTACTTTGGAAGAATGGTAAGGCTAAGGTTCTCGCCGTCCTGGGACTGGTTGGATCAGCACTCATCACATGGACTTCGAATTCGAGTACCTCCTTGTTGACTTTTGCAGCTGGAATTCTGGCCATGTGCTTCTGGCCGTTCCGGAAGAGCATGAGGACGGCGCGGTGGGGAATCGTAATTGGGCTAGTTGCTTTGCAGTGCGTGATGAAGGCACCGGTGTGGTTTCTGATTGCTCGGATCGACTTGACCGGCGGGTCTTCGGGTTACCATCGCGCTGTGCTCGTCGATGCATTCATCAGAAATTTCTCGGACTGGTGGCTGATCGGAGTAAGAGACACGAGCCGCTGGGGATGGGACCTGTGGGATGCTCAAAACCAATACGTCTCCGTAGGGGTCGGCGGCGGCCTGATAGCCTTCGTTCTTTTCATTGCACTGATCGTCCGCTGTTTCGGAAGGCTGGGGAACGCGAGGAAGGCAGTACAGGATGACTCTAACCAGGAGTGGTTCTTCTGGTTCCTGGGCGCCGCGCTTTTCGCGCATATCGTGGCTTTCTTTGGAGTGAATTATTTCGATCAGTCTAGAATGGCCTGGTTTGCTCTGTTAGCCATAATCTCAGCAGCAACCGCTCCAGTTTTGCAGAAAGCGAGCGTTCCGGAGCATGAGCTCCAGCCGGCCTTCAGAAGATCGAGACTGGCCTATGCGCCACCGTCGCCGTCTGGTTCAGCAGCGCGCAGGTAGGGTCGCGCGCCATCTCCTCTCAAACAAATGGACATTGCGAAGACAAAGTACGTCGTAATCACGCCCGTTCGAGACGAAGAAGCTTTTCTTTCTCTCTCCATCGAGAGCATGGTGAGCCAAACCATCCGTCCGGTGGAATGGGTAATTGTGAACGATGGATCGAAGGATAGGACCCCCGAGATTATTGTGGAAGCAACCAGCAAGCATCCGTGGATTCGCGGCATCCACCGAACAGATCGCGGATACCGCAAATGGGGCGCTGGCATTATTGAGGCCTTTTATGACGGCTTCAATTCCCTTACATGCAAAGACTGGGATTTCATGTCGAAACTGGACGGAGATCTGTCGTTTGATCCCGGCTATTTTGAAGGAACTTTCAGGAAATTCGCCGAGGACCCTCGGATCGGAATCGGCGGGGGTGTCCTTTACCACTACGAAGAGGGGCGAAAAATCTTAGAGCGGAACCCGACGTTTCATGTCCGGGGCGGCGCAAAAATCTTTCGAAGGCAATGTTGGGACGCACTCGGAGGGCTCTGGGTGGGCCCTGGGTCGGACACCGTCGACGAAGTGAAAGCGAACATGCTCGGCTGGACGACGATGAGTTTTGCCGACTTGCATATGATTCACCATCGACCTACCGGAGCATCGTGGGGGCCCTGGGGAGGAGTCGCAAAGAACGGTACGATCAGCTACGTTCTTGGCTATCACCCACTATTCATGTTGGCGAAATCAGTCGCGAATCTCGCCCAACGACCCTATGTGCTTGCATCTACGGCGCTGATGTATGGGTATGTGGCGGCGTATCTCCAGCGCATTCCTCGCGTCAATGACCCCGAACTGATCCGGTACCTCCGGACTCAGCAGCTCGCTCGGCTTTTCGGGCGAGAGACTATTTGGAAATGATCGCAACCGGCGAGCGAAACGGCGCATCTCGGATGGACCTCTCGATCATCTTCGTAAACTGGAACTCGGTTGACTATTTGTGGGAGTGCATTGCGAGCATTTACGAAAACACTCGGGACGTGCATTTCGAAATAATTGTTGTAGACAACGCGTCGCCTCAGGGAGGCGTGGAAGCTCTTCAAGATCAGTTTCGTCAGATCACGATCATCAAAAGCGAGAAGAATTTGGGTTTTGCGGGCGCCAACAACATCGGGTTCAGTAGATCGACTGGCGAATACGTGTTGTTTCTGAATCCGGACACGAAACTAGTAGGCCCTACGATCAACACGCTCTTGACCTACATCAAGCAATTGCCGGACGCCGGGATTGTGGGATGCAAGATGCTGAATACGGATCTTTCGGTGCAGCTCGAATCGATTCAGAAATTTCCGAAGATCCTAAATCAGATATTCAGGGCTGAGTCTTTGCAATTGCGGTGGCCGGGTTGCCCTCTTTGGGAGATCGCTCCGCTGTTTTCTGACGGAGCAAAAGTCGTGAAGGTTGAGGTGATTTCCGGCGCGTGCATGCTGCTGAGACGTTCGGTGTTTGAGGAAGTTGGCATGTTCAGCGAAGAGTATTTTATGTATGGCGAAGATTTGGACTTGAACTACAAGGTCAAGCGCGGTGGCTACACGAATTACTACGTCGGCGAAGCGGTGATCATTCACCATGGGGGCGGGAGTTCGCGTCAGAAGGTCAGCCAGTGGGCAATCGTCATGCAGTGCAGGGCAATGACACGATATTACCGGAAGACGCGTGGGCCACTGTACGAATCGATGTATTGGATGGCGACTGGCTGCGTGGCTGTTGCGCGGCTCACGTTGCTCGCTGCGATGTACCCCGTTTCAAACGATAAACAAGCCGTCCTTTACGCGTTGGAGAAGTGGCGGGTGGTATTGAAGTGGGCGATCGGATTTAGAGATATGGTGCTGGAGCATCAGTAGGAACCAGTTCCTCGAGTGAGGTCACAGTGTGCGGCATCTGCGGAAAGCTTGATTTTGATCGCAACGCCAGCGTAGCGCCTGCTCTTCTGAAGTCGATGGCAGACGCAATCTATCATCGCGGTCCCGACGACGAGGGATACTACGTGTCGGGCCCGGTCGGCTTGGGCTTTCGTCGGCTCTCAATCATCGACCTCAACACCGGCCACCAGCCTCTCTCCAACGAAGACGGCACAGTTTGGATTGTCTTTAACGGAGAGATTTATAACTACCAGGAACTGAGGGAGTTCTTGCGGGGGAAGGGCCACACCTTCAAGACGCAAACGGACACAGAGGTGATCGTTCATCTCTATGAAGAGTTTGGCGAAAGTTGCGTGGAAAAACTACGCGGCATGTTTGCGTTCGCCATATGGGACGACCGGCAGAAGGTCTTACTGCTGGCCAGAGATCGCGTTGGCATCAAACCGCTGTATTACTGGCTTACGCAAAAGTGTCTGGTCTTTGGGTCAGAGATCAAGGCGATCCTTGCCGATCCTGAGGTCACGCCCGAAGTTGCACCCGCGATGATCGACAGATTTCTGAGCTTCTATTACGTTCCCGGCGAAGAAACCCTGTTCCAGAACATCTACAAGCTGGCGCCCGGATCGTACATGGTCGTCAAAGACGGGAAGTCTAAGGTCCAACAGTATTGGGATCTTCGCTTCTCACCGGCCCCCCTGAGTATTCAGGATGCGGAAGCTAAACTTCTCGATTTGCTCGAGGAGTCGGTTCAACTCCACATGATTAGCGACGTGCCGGTGGGATTTCTTCTGAGCGGGGGCGTCGATTCCACGGCCATGTTGGGCTTTGCCGTGGGTAAGACGGGCCGCCGCCTCAGCAGCTTTACGCTGGGTTTCTCCGAACCCGGTCTCGTTGATGAGCGGCCGTACGCAAGGCTCGCAGCGCGCACCTACGGCGCCGACCATCATGAGATGACGATAACGTCGAAGGAATTCGCCGATTTTCTTCCAAAATTTGCCTGGCACATGGAGGAACCGTGCTGTGAACCGCAAGCGGTTGCCTTGTATTACGTATCGAGGTTAGCGAAGGACTTCGTAAAGGTTTTGATTTCCGGGGAAGGTGGAGACGAAGCATTCGCGGGGTATCAGACCTATCGAGGGGTGATGTGGCTGGAACGGCTCAAAAGCGCTTTGGGATCTCTTAGCGGCCCGCTTTCTGCGGGTTTTGCCGCAATTGATCGCGTCGTGGGATCTCACCGCTTAGCGAAGTACGGACCTATGATGAATCGCAACTTCGAGGACTACTACTACAGCAGGACCGCGACTCCCTTCTTGTATTTCAACAACCATGCCAGCGAATTGTATTCGAAAGATTTCCTCTCTCATGTGAACAAGGATTTTTCCTTTAGCGTTGTGAAGCGATTGCTGCGCAATGGGGATGGAAACGGCAAAATAAATAAGATGCTCTACGTCGACACGAAAACGTCGCTGCCGGACGATCTGCTGCTCAAGGCCGACAAAATGACGATGGCCAACTCGATCGAACTTCGCGTTCCCTTGCTCGACCACAAGCTACTTGAGTTTGCCGCCACTCTGCCGGAGAATTTCAAGGTTCGTGGATTTACCACGAAATACATCATGAAAAGAGCGTTGCGCAATCGAGTTCCCGCGGAGATCCTGCATCGCAGGAAAGCCGGCTTTCCCGTTCCTTATGAATCATGGCTCAGGACCGAGTTGAAAGACTGGACCCTTGGGATCCTGCTTGACCGGGAGACCTTGTCTCGGGGTTATTTCAATAGAGAGTGCATCGAGAGCATCATCAAGCAAGACATGCAAACCGGACGCTACTCGAAAGAGATTCTTTCGCTGGTATCGCTTGAATTGTGGCATCGAGCATTTCTGGACAGAGAAACCGTTTCGAGCTCCAGCCCTGTGGGTTCCAGCGTCTCTGCCTAGAGTTGTTGTCGGATCGCCTGCCGATGAATCGCCCAAACAAACCGATTCGCGTTCTGTACAGCTTCCCGCACAAGCTGGGGGCTGGACGGATCTGCTACACCGCGTGGCAACAAGTCAACGGGCTTGCGGCCGCTGGCGCTGACGTGCTGGTTTTCCCCGGCGTTCTGCAAAGGGCAGTTCCGCCCAGCGTGAGAGTTCAGCCCACACTGGCTTGGGGGAAGCTCCGCATCTCCTACAAACTCATGGGAAGCATGCGGGCTCTGGCTCTTCACGACTATATTGTTTCGCGCCGAATCGAAAAGCTCGCCGGGCAGATCGACATCATTCATACGTGGCCGTCGGCCGCGCTCCGGACCTTGAAGGTTGCGGCAAGATTGGGCATCCCGACTGTCCTCGAGCGACCTAATGCTCACACGCGTTACGCGTATGAGTCGGTGCAAAGGGAGGCGAAGCGTCTGGGTGTTCTACTGCCGCCGAACAACGAGTACGCTTTCAAGCTCGACGTTCTAGCGCGAGAAGAGGAGGAATTTCGGCTGACCGATTACCTGCTGTGTCCCTCCGAATTCACGATTCAGACTTTTCTCGATCGAGGTTTCAAGCGCGAGAAGCTGATGAAGCATCAATACGGATACGACGACGCAGCGTGCTATCCGGACAACTCGAGAGTTAGAGACAACAAGGACGGGTTAACGATGTTGTTTGCCGGTGACTGTGCGGTGAGGAAGGGAGTGCACTTTGCCCTCGAGGCTTGGCTCAAGTCGCCGGCGCATCGCGACGGGCAGTTCCTGATCGCGGGCGGGTTTCTGCCGGCATATGCGGAAAAGCTTTCTTCCATGTTGTCCCATCCCAGCGTTCGCGTACTGGGCCATCGCAACGACGTTCCTGAGCTGATGCGCAAGAGTGACATCCTGGTTCTTCCCAGCATTGAGGAGGGCTTCGGCCTCGTTTGCGTGGAAGCTATCGGCAGCGGAGCAGTGCCCTTGGTTTCCGAAGCCTGCACGGACGTTTGCAAGCACATGCAGAACGCGCTGGTTCATCCGATCGGTGACGTTGCCGCTCTTACCAAACACATTACGATGCTCCATGAAGACAGAAAACTTCTTGCTAGGCTGCGCGCCGCATGCCTGGAGATGGCTCCGCAAGTTACATGGACTGCGGCTGGAGTCCGCCTTCTTCAGGTGTACCGCGACGTCCTGGAAATAAAACAACGGACTACTCAGCAGCTTGAGTTAAGTGCTCGTGATTAACCCAGTCACATCGAACGGTCGAATGGGATTCTATCAGACCGACCCGTTGCGGGACCCTCGATGGGCGGAGCTCGTGGAAACGCATCCGCGAGCGTCCATCTTTCATACCGTCGGATGGCTCGAAGCTCTTCGCCGTACGTACGGCTACAGGCCTGTAGCATTCACTACCTCCCCGCCGACTGGAAAACTGGAAAACGGCCTCGTGTTTTGCCGGGTACGAAGTTGGGTCACGGGGTCGCGCATGGTCTCTTTGCCGTTTTCCGACCACTGCGAACCGCTCTTTAGCCGTCCCGAGGAATTGGATTTCTTGATTGGCTGTTTGCAGGCGGATCTGGAGCATCAGGATTGGAAGTACTTGGAAGTTCGCCCGGTCAACGGGAGTTTTAATCGGGGAGGAGAGGAAGCCGGTTTTCAAACCATCAATCGCTACTATTTGCATCGAATCGATCTTCGACGCGACCTTGACGACATCTTTCGAAGACTCCATAAGAATTCAGTTCAGCGCAGGATCAGCCACGCTGAGCGAATGGGGCTCGTTTGCGAAACGGGACGGTCTGCCAAACTGCTGAAGGACTTTTACACCCTGCTCTTGCTCACCCGACGCAGGCACCATTTGCCGCCCCAGCCATACGTGTGGTTCCGCAATGTGCTCGATTGTTTGGGAGACGCCGAGATACGATTGGCGTACAAAGAAAAAGTGCCGATTGCCGCCATTCTGACTCTCCGATTCCGAGACACCGTCTACTACAAGTATGGCTGCTCGGACAGAAAATTTAACAATTGCGGCGCCATGCCGCTACTTTTGTGGAAGGCAATCGAGAGTTCGAAGCTCACTGGCGCTGAAGAATTCGACTTGGGGCGATCCGAAGGTGACGCCGCGGGCCTCCTCGCATTCAAGGATCACTGGGCGCCAAACCGAACGCAACTGGTGTATTGGAGATATCCTGCCCTTGACACTTCGGGAGCGAGCGAGCGTTGGAAGCTGACGATGGCAAAGCGGGTTTTTGCGCTTATGCCGGATAAATTGCTCGCTGTCGCGGGGCGGCTTGTCTACCGCCACATCGGCTAGGTCCAAGAATTCCTATAGCCATGGTCGAGAGCCTTTGACTTGGATAGAGGTGTCCACCACGAGTGATGGACCGCCGGGACGCGCCGAATCAACCGTGAGATATGTCAAACTGAGTAATTCGACACTCAGAGTTTCCCGAAGTTGCGTGTGAAGGGGCTGCGGCAGGACCTGCGGTCGCGAACCAAAACATGGAACGTCAGCTAAACGAATACTATCGACTTCCGTCAGACTGGAAGGATTGCGCTTTGCACGCGGAGACTACCGGGGATTCCGGTTTCTTCCGGTTCGGGCCGGAGACTGTCTGCTATGGCCGGTGCGGATCAGGTCCGACGTCAAATACGACCGTAGCCGCCCTGCATGATGCCCGGAAGGATCTGCGATTCAAAGATGGCCGAGTCGGCCTCCCGTTTGACCCAGCAGAAGTGATCGATAACCTTCGCCGGGAGCGATACGCAAAGTTGCTTGCTCCGGCCGGGAACGGCATCGTTCGCAGCTTGTTGGTCCGCAAGGCGTATTACGCAGTCCGTGAATTCCTGCCTGTCTCGGTTCGACGACAGCTCCAAAGAGTGTATTTCAGCGGCTGGCGGGAATTGCCGTTTCCCAGCTGGCCGGTGGACACGACGGTGGATTCACTGCACGAAGATTTCTTGCGCCTTTCCATGAAAGCAAGGGGAGTTCAGCGGGTGCCCTTCATATGGTTCTGGCCGGACGGCGCTCGAAATAGCTTGATCATGACCCATGACGTGGAAACCGAAACCGGGAGAGATTTCATTTCTCAGTTGATGGACCTCGACGACTCGCGGGGAATCAAAGCCGCCTTCCAAGTCATCCCTGAAGAGCGGTATAAGGTTCCGCCTGATCTTGTCGAGCAGATTCGCGCGCGGGGATTTGAGTTCAATGTCCACGATCTGAATCACGATGGAACTCTCTTCCGGGATCATGAAGAGTTTCTCCGCCGAGCAGCGAAGATCAACGAATATGCTCGCAACTACGGCGCGTTCGGATTTCGCTCTGGATCGATGTACCGCAACCAGGACTGGTACGACGCCTATGAGTTTTCTTACGACATGTCGGTGCCCAATGTGGCGCATCTGGAGCCGCAGCGAGGAGGTTGCTGCACGACCATGCCGTACTTCGTCGGCAATATCCTGGAGATTCCCCTCACAATGGCCCAGGACTACACGCTATTCCACATTTTGAATGACTATTCGCTGGATCTCTGGAAGACGCAGATTTCCCTGATTCAGGCGAAACACGGGTTGATTAGCTTCATCATTCACCCGGACTACGTGATCGAATCGCGTGCAAGAAAGACATTCGAGGGCTTGTTGGACTATTTGCGTGCGATGATTTCGAGGGAGAATATCTGGCTGACACTACCCCGAGAAGTTGATCGTTGGTGGAGAGCCCGGAGCCGTATGACGCTCGTTCCCAAAGGCCCCGACTGGGCTATCGAAGGACCGGAACGGGAGCGGGCCCGCGTTGCATTCGCTGTTCTGGACGGCGACCGCCTGGTGTACGAGTTGCAAGAGGCCGAATAATTCGAGGTATTTTCGAGGACAGCCGCATGGACCCCATCACACAAAGCACCGAACTAAGATCTCTCCCGGTTGAGTGGGACCGAGCCAAGCAGGCCCGCATCCTCGGCTTTGCTCTGGCAAGCGTTCTGCCGCTGGCGTTCGTGTGGTTCTCGATGAGAGAGCTCGCCTCGACGACCCTGGAAAACGACACTTACTCGCACATTCCCTTGATTCCAGTGGTTAGCCTTTTTCTTGTTTATTCCGAAAGGCAAAGAATATTCGCGCGGCTGTCTTCCGGATGGAAGGTTGGGAGTTCGCTTCTGGTGGCAGCTGTGGCGATTTTTGTCCTGGGAAAACTGAATCCGTGGGCCGGAAACATAGAAAACGAGTTGTCGGTGGCTATGCTGGCCGCGGTACTGGCTTGGGCGGGCGCGTTTGCGCTGTTCTTTGGCGCAAGCGCATTGCGCGCGGCGAGTTTCCCGTTTCTGTTTCTGGTGTTCATGATACCGATTCCAGAGCCTTTGCTAAGCCGCACAATTTTGTTCTTACAAGAGCAGAGTGCCAACGCCGCAGCTCTGTTCTTCCGAATCGCTGGAATACCCGTCTTTAGAGAGGGTTTCATTTTTACTCTGCCGGGCATTTCGATCCGCGTGGCCGAGGAGTGCAGCGGAATCCGAGCCACCTTGGCCCTTCTGATCACGGCTGTTTTGGCAGGGCACTTGTTTCTTCGGAAGTTCTGGAAAAAGGCTCTGTTGTGCGTCCTCGTATTCCCATTCGCGATTCTGAAAAACGGCTTGCGAATCATGGCCCTGTCAACGCTCGCAGCCTACGTGAACCCAGGGTTTCTACATGGGAACCTCCACAAGTACGGGGGAATGGTTTTCTTCGTGGCAGCTTTGGTTCCATTGGCACTGATTCTCATGCTCCTGCAGAAAACCGAAGCTGGGAGCACCCGATGAAGTGAATGCTTACGTGACCTCTTTCGGAAGTTGGCGGTTACCCGTGAGGATGCCATCCGTTCGCAGAGTCTACGGCACAGCCAGGATTCACAAGACGGGCCTTCGGGCTTTCGGCCGTCGAATCGAATACCGGCCCCTTGAAGAGTTGTTCGAAAGATTTGTTGCGAAGCAAATCGAGTTTGACTTTCTAGCGACAGACCGAAATGGCCCTCTCCAGGAGTCCCTTCAGCGACTACTAGGAAACAGTCCTACGCTCAGACGCGCAGCCTTTCTCGCGAAACCGCGCGTATATCGAGAAAAACCTTGCGCAGCGCTTTGTCTAAGTTACACGCTGCCGCGCTTCATTTTCTTTCTAGAAGGATCACACTTCTCATCGGGAGTTTGCTGTCTATGACCAACCTCGACGTCACGATTCTCGGAGCGGGCCCGTACGGGCTTTCCGCAGGAGCTCACCTCCGCCAGGTGAAGAGCCTGGATGTTCGAGTTTTCGGAGAGCCCATGTCTTTCTGGGACCGCAATATGCCGCTCGGCATGATTCTTCGATCTGCCTGGACCGCCACCACGATCGCGGATCCGCGTCATTTGTGGACTTTGGATGCCTACAAAGCGGCCACTGGCAATCACCTGTCCGCGCCTGTTCCGCTCGACCGCTTCATCCAATACGGGCAGTGGTATCAACGCCAAGCCGTACCCGATCTCGATCTGCGGAAAATCGCGCGCATCGAATCTGATCCAAAGGGATTCCGGCTCACTCTTGACGATGGTGAGACGTTCTACTCGCGCCGCGTGGTGATCGCGGCCGGTATTGGATCGTTCGCCCGGCGCCCGCAGGAATTCGCGAACTTGCCACCGTCCCTCGTTTCGCACGCGTCCGAACACCGCGACCTTCGTCGGTTTGCCGGGCAGCGGGTGCTCGTGATTGGCTCCGGCCAAAGCGCGCTTGAATCCGCGGCACTGCTGCACGAAGGTGGCGCCGAGGTGGAAGTCATCGGACGCTCACAGAACATCCACTGGCTCCAAGGATGGGCGTCGACAACGCTGCATTATCGTTTGGGCTCCTTCACTAAACGTCTCCTCTACGCGCCAACGGATGTCGGACCGGCTGTTCTGAGCCAGCTGATGGCCAGGCCCGATTTGCTAAGAATGCTGCCCCGCGCGCTGCAGACCAAGCTTTGGAAGCGAGCCGTTCGTCCGGCAGGCGCGCGCTGGTTGGTGAGCCGCCTTCGCAACGTCCCCATTCGGTTGGGGCGCACCGTTTCCTCTGTCGAACAGACTCGCGAACGCGTACAAGTCCGGTTGGACGATGGAAGCGAGAGGTCGGTGGATCACGTCCTACTCGGGACCGGATACAAGGTTGACATCTCGAAGTATGAGTTCCTGTCCCCGCAACTCGCGGAGTCCATTCGCCGAGTCAACGGCTATCCGCTCCTCCAAAACGGACTCGAGACATCGGTGCCGGGATTGCATATTTTGGGTGCGCCGGCTGCGTGGAGCTTCGGTCCTCTGATGCAATTTGTCTCCGGAACACATTACGCATCGCGTTCACTGACCCGCTGTATCGCGGGCACTGGCCACCGGGCATCGAAGGCAAGCCAGTGACCTCCGACTTAACGAAGAATGAATTTCGAATCACACGCCGAAAAGGTGTGCATCGTGACGTTCCTGGAGCGCTCGTCATCGGCGGCGATTACCAGGGCCTGGGGATCGTGCGCTCGCTTGGCCGGCAAGGTGTGCCCATCTGCGTTTTGGATGACGAGCACTCGATTTCTCGGTTTTCGCGCTACGCGACTTATGGAATTCGAGTGCCAGACTTGCGGAATACGGACAAGGCGCTCGAAACCATCCTTGAGGTTGGGCGCCGCCTTGATTTGAAGGGTTGGGTTCTTTTTCCAACTCGCGACGAATTGGTGGCGTGTCTTTCGCTTCACAAATCCAAACTTTCGGAATTCTTCAGAGTGCCCACGCCACCTTGGGACACGATTCGATGGATGTGGGATAAACGCAATACGTATCAGCTTGCCAGGGAACTGAATATGCCGATTCCCGAAACCTGGCTGGCCCCCACGTTACAAGACTTGGACAAGATCACTACCCCGTTCCCGCTGGCTTTGAAACCTGCGATTAAGGAGCATTTCTTCTACGCGACCAAGGCGAAGGCTTGGCGCGCCAATACACGAACGGAGTTGCGCGAGTTGTTTGGCCTTGCCGCCAAGCTAGTCGAGCCGGGGGAGATCTTGATTCAGGATTTGATTCCTGGAAATGGCAGGAATCAGTTCTCGTATTGCGCCTTTTTCAAGGAAGGGAAAGCGGTAGGGAGCATGGTCAGCCGGCGCCTTCGCCAGCATCCGCACGAGTTTGGCCGCGCAAGTACGTACGTCGAAACGATCGACCTGCCTGCACTCGAAGTTTTGTCCGAACGCTTCCTTCGAGCCATCAACTACTATGGACTCGTCGAAGTCGAGTTCAAGCTTGACCCGCGTGATGGACAGTTCAAGTTGCTGGACGTGAATCCTCGCACTTGGGGATACCACACGCTGGGACCGTCAGCCGGTGTTGATTTCGCCTTCCTGTTGTACGCCGATCAGCTCGGAGCGTCAGTTGAGCCCTCTCGTGGGAAAGCGGGATTTTCGTGGATTCGCTTGGTGACGGATTTTCCCACCGGACTGATAGACGTGAGTCGCGGACGCTTGGGACTTCGAGAGTACATCCGATCCTTACGGAGCTTTAGCACCGAAGCGGTGTTTAGCCGGGAAGACCCGCTACCCGGAGTCGTCGAGTGCGCGCTCCTTCCCTACCTGTGGATAAAGAGGGGCTTCTAGCAACAACTGGCCTTTCTTCCTATCAGCAACCTGCCCGTTTTGAACTACCTTGGAATTCCCACTGCAGGATCTCGAATTGACGGCCCATCTCCGCCTACTTGTGCGCTTCTTTCGATCCGTCGGACCGGTAGCCGTAACTGTAGCCCTCGTAGTAGTACGAGTCGTAGAGATGGCCCTTTTCAACGGCATTTAGCACGACCCCCACGATGTTCTTGCCCTGCAGTTCTTGGCAAGCCTTTTGCGCCACTTCGGCCGGAGTTGAGCCCGAGCGAACGACCAACAACACGCCATCGCACATGTCCCCCAGAACACTGGCGTCCGCGACTGGCAAGCACGGCGGAGAGTCCAGAATCACCCAATCAAAAATCGGCGTCATCCTGTCCAGCAGAACCTTCAAGCGGCCGTTCGAGAGGAGCTCACTAGGGTTTGTTACGTCGTTCCCGCCCGGAATGAAACACAGGTTCCCGTCTTGACCGTTTTGAATGACGGCGAATTCATCCACCTCACCGCGCAAATAGTCGGTCAGGCCTGGCGAAAGCGGCGCTCCAAGCGGCAAATGGAGCCGCGGACGGCGAAGATCGGCGTCGATAATCAAGGCTCGGCGGTCAGGCTGACGCACAATCGCATGCGCCAGATTGTTGCTCACGAACGTCTTGCCTTCACCCGGAATCGAGCTTGTTATGAGAATCGTGCGAAGTGTCTGAGTTCCGCGCAGCTGATACAAGCGTGAGCGTAACGTTCGGAACTGCTCGGCGCCCTGTGTGGCAGGGTCTGAGTTGAAAAACACGTTCATACTTGGATCGAGGTGCCACTTCGGCTTCGCGCAGCGAGCTTGAATCTCATCGAATCGGAGCTGGCTGGTTGACGGTGCCGGCATTACCGCCGTTCTCGCCATCATGTCGAAAGTGGTCTCAGCGACCGGTTTCTGGACCGGAGCGGACTCGACAGGAGCGGAGATGACTTGCGCCGGTGCGAACAGCGAATCGGTTGTTCCGGAACTTTGTTGTGCCGCGCGATCCTGCTCGGCCTTCTTAAGTGCTTCGTGAATACGGCTCATGGCTTCCTTTCGCGTACGGCGTAAGGCACGACGTTCGTTTGCCGCAGGCGTCCCAGCAACTCGTCCAGATTCTGGAGTAGCACTTGCGTGTCCACCGACTGTTGCGCCGGAGCTGAAGGGGTAGTCGGGCTCACTGTCGGCGCGATCTCGTCCAACTGAAACTCTCGCGCGACTTCTTCCACGAGATGCGCAGGCACGGGCCGCAAATGGTCGACGTAGGCGTTGATTAGAGAATGCTCGCAGAGCAGATTCACCACGCGGGGGATGCCCTGCGCGTAGAGGTGGATTGTCTCGATAGCTTCTTTCGAAAAGATCGGTTCGCCATTCGCGCCCGCAATTCGGAGGCGCTCGGCGATATACCCGAACGTTTCCTCGAGCGTGAGAGGCGAGGTTCGGCAGCGGAGTGTGATTCGCTGTCGAAGCTGGCGGAGTTGAGGAAGCTTCAGCTTCTCTTCCAATTCCGGCTGACCGGTTAGCACGATCTGGAGAAGCTTTTCGGTGGATGTTTCGAGGTTGGTCAGGAGACGGATCTCTTCGAGGACATCGAGCGAAAGATTTTGTGCCTCATCCACGATCAGAACGGCGGCCTCGCCCGCGCGATAGCGCTCGAGCAGCCACTGGTTGAGGCGCAACAACACCTGACTCTTCTCTCGCGTTTCGCACGGAATCCCGAAGTCAGCCATCGCGTAGTCAAACAGCTGGTTAACGTCCAGCTTGGAATTGAAGATGAACGCTGTTGCTACCCGCTGCCCGTGCAGCCAGTCCAGCAATCGATTTAGCAGGGTAGTCTTGCCGGTTCCGACCTCGCCCGTAAGCAGAATGAACCCCTTACGATTCTGGATCCCGTAAGTCAGCCCCGCCAGCGCCTCCTGTATGTGCCTCGTCAGAACGAGGTAGCGGGGGTCCGGGTTAACGTTGAAGGGGCTCTCTCGGAGCCCAAAGAATCGTTGGTACATAGTCTCCTCAGGCGCGCGCGCTTGCGCCTAGTTCATCGCCGCTTTTCACCCGGGCCGCCGACCGCTTCGACTTGTTGCCGGCGAGCGGCCCGATGGCTGGCACTACTGCGATCACCGGCAGTCGAAGCAGAGCCTCGACGTCTCGTTCATTGCGAATGGACGTGTCCTGCATTTCCAGCAGGAATGCGAGTCCCAATCCCAGCGCCAAGCCTCCGCCGAATCCTCCCATCGCAAACAGGGGACGATTTGGAAAACTCGGGTGATCCGGCAGATTGGCCGGGTCCAAGACGGTGAACTGTTCACCCTCCTGCCGGCGTTCGAGGTTGGTTGCCATCACTGCTTGATCGCGGTTTTTCTGCAACTCGTTGTACGACTCCAGCGCGGCCTGGTAGCCGCGCGTCATTTCCGTGTATTCCTGCTCCACGGAGGGACTTGATTGCACGCGTCCTTGGTACTCTCTGATCTGCCTTTTCACTTCTTCTTGTTCCTTGGTCTTCTCGGCGATCATTTGGTCGAGACCATGAATTTGGGCACGCAGGCGCTGGATTACCTCCGGCTCAAGCGTCGGTTTCGCTTCTTTGTCGGTGGGGGGAGCATCGCTGGCAGTTTCCCCCTGATCCGCGATTTTCTTCTTGAGTGCGGCAATCTCGTTTTTCGTACTTACCACATCTGGATAGCTGTCCGTGTACCGGTTCTGAAGGTCCGCGAGCTGTGTTTGCAAAAAGGTGAGTTGTTGGTCGAGAGTTTGAGGATTGTGGCCGTTCTGGGAGGATTGCCAGGCGTCGAGTGCCTGATTCAAGTTCGATTGCGTAAAGCTCTTGTCTTGCTGAGCCCGGCTCAGTGCTTGCGTGGCGGCGTCCAGTTGCGACGTTAGACCCATCAGAATGTTAAGATTCGTCTGCTCCTGATCCGGCAAAGAGCCCAGATACCGACTCTTAAAGGCCCGCACCTTCTCGTCTTGGTCATCGAGCCTCTTCTTGGCATCCGCCAGTTGCTGTGCGAGGAACTCCGTGGTGTCCTCTGAGTGTTGCTGCCTGAGGCGAAGGTTTTCGGCAATGAACATCGACGTTATGGCCGTGCAGACGGATTGGGCCGTTCGCGGGTTGTCCAAGGTTACCGTCACGTTGAACCCGGGCAACTGAGTGGAGGTCTCCTCCATGGCCCGAATCGGAGTCACTTCGACGGCCTTTTGGAGGCGGCCGACCAAGTCCTCCATCGGAACATTCTTGACCTCGTCAGAATACAATCCAAATTGCGCGATGACTGGCTCGAGCCTGGAGCGGCTGAGGATCTGTTGTTTCATGCTCGCAAGGCGCTGGCTGATGTCTTCTGTCACTACAGGTCGGATAAAATCCCTTGGCACCGTCGGTTGTTCGATTAGCACTGAAGTCTGCGACGTGTATTTGCTCGGCAGGGTCTTCGAGACTGCGTAAGCGAGCGGCGCGCCGATGATCGTGAGAACGGTAATCAAAAGCCATCGCCGCCGCAACATTGCCAGATAGTCTGCCGAAGTCAGTTGACGCATCATTGCTGTCCCTTTCCTTTGTCGCTAAGCTCTCAAAAGGCGAGCGGATGATCACGCCAGCCCAGACCGATCGAAATCAGGTTACGCACGAAGGTGTCGCTGCAAGCCTGCCCCACACAGAATGAAGAATTCGAGGTCTGATAGTCGAGCTGGTAATTTACAAATAGAGTGAGCCTACGACCCCAGGGATGACTCAGGTTCCCACCTCCAAACCAATAGCTGTAGGTCTGATTCGAAGGCGTGGACGTCGTGGTTAGGCCGCTGTTACGCGAGTATCCGAAGTTGAGGCTGCCATACAACGAGCGCGACAGCGCACGGCTTGCCGTACCGGTCACTGTATCGCCCTCTGCTCCTGCCAAAACGCCTGAACCGCCGTTCACGCCGTGGACGTAGGCCAAGCCAATCCCGCTTCGGCGAAACTGATAGCTTAACGAAGCGTTTGCAGACCAGTACAGCTCTGTCGTGCCTGGCATCGTTCCGCCCGTACTGCCGCTCCCCGCGGAGCTTCCGGAAATCGGAATTCGAAAGAAGACGACTTCAGGCCCAGCCGCAACTTGAAACGCCAGCCGGCCAGTGACCCGGCGCCCATACGAGACGTCTACTGAGTTGACGTTTATTAGCTGGTTGAACCCTGGATATCGTAGCCCGCTGAAGTTGTACAGCAGAGCGACCGTATCCTGCCGGTTCAGCTGATAATTGTACCCGGCCTGAAACATCACGTTGTTATCGTCCAAGAGATCGTTGTCGAAGAAATGCAGCAGCGAATACCCGCCCAGGAACGTGAAAGATGATCGCGGTGTTAGAGAGTAGTTGGCCTGAACAATCGAGCTATTAGCCAAGCGCTGGCCCCAAGCCGTGAGGATGGACTGGTCAGGTATAAAGCCGCTTTGAAGCCCGAGGCCACCTAATCCGGGGATCGAACCAAAGCCGCTGTACCCGAAGCCCGCTTCCGGTATGTACGTTAACTGTTCGAGGAGCGAAAGTGTCCAGCGGCGGAATGTAAATCGATCTGCCAGTTCGAATTCCTGGGTCACCGCGTTCCCTATATCGGAGCTGTTCGAAAACATTGCTCCCCCAACGTAGCTGAGGGTCAGATCCGAATTGCCGGACATCCGGTGAAGGTCAACTCCCGCCGTCACCCAGTTCTCGGCCACCCAGGCGCTGCTGCCCGTTCCGCCTAACGGATTCGAATCGAAAGTGGAAGTCACATTGACGTTTGGTTGCCAGAAGCTATGTTCCGTTCGCGGCATACCGACCCCGAGCTCTTGAGCTCCTGCAAGTGGTCGCGTGTCCGGAGTTATTTCCGACGGAGTGGCTTCCTGTTCCTGGTCACTACCGGCCAAAGACGCAAGCGGTGAATGGTAGGCTGGAATTGGCTGCGACGGCTGCTCAGTACTCTGCTGTTGTTGAGTTTGGTCCTGTTGCTGTTGCTGCGACCAAGCAATCGGCGCAAGAATCAGAAAGAATGACATTGAGGCGCAAAATCGGTGGTAGAAGGTCCGCATCGATATATCCTAGGGCACGACTACGGTGTCGCCGGCCTTCAAAACGATGTTCTCTTCGGCGTGCCGGCCTGCTATGACGTCTTTATAGTTGAACGGATATTTGTCCGACTTGCCCGCTTCCGTGCGCAGGACATAGATTTTCTTTGTGCTCGCGAACTGTGTAAATCCGCCGGAGCTCGACAAGGCTTGAAGCACCGTCATTTCGGGTAACAGCGGATAGGCTCCCGCCCGGTTCACTTCGCCCAGAATGTAAATGCGCTGACTGTTGATCACCGTCACGATCACTGTCACCTGAGGGTCCGTCACGAACTTCTTCAGGCTTGTCGTAATTTCCTCCGCCAGTTTCGTCGGGGTTAGTCCGGCCGCCTGTACATCGTTCAGCAGCGGCAGAGAGATTTTTCCGTCGGGCCTGACGGGGACCGAGCGAGTGAGCTCCGCTTCCTTCCAAACATTGATATCGAGAACGTCCTGCGCTCCGATTATGTAGTTCGGATCGCTCGTCGCGGATTTCGTGGCCGCCGCAGGCGCGGTTTGCGATCCTTGGGACGAGGGTTTCGCGTCCGCGTTAGTCTGTGCGGCTGCAGGAATCGCGAGCGCCAGCAGCGCAATGGCCGTTGCTAACTCCAATCGTTTAGACGTCACTTTCATTCTCCAGCGTTCTTCAATTCGCTTCCGCATCTTGCAATCCGATCTGCTTGAGTTTGTACAATAGCGACTTATAGCTGATCTGCAATTCTTGGGCGGCCCGTTTGCGGTTCCAACGCGTGCGCGCAAGGGCCTTTAAAATCAGTTCTCGCTCGGCCTCGCGCGATGCCGCTCGCGCGGCGGCCTTCAAGGAACAGCTGGGAGATGTTGCAGCAGCCGACCGTCCGCCCGAACGAGATTGCGAGAGTTCCGATATGGCCAATGACTCATCGTTGAGCGCTACAATCCTTTTCACGACGTTCTCGAGTTCTCGGATGTTCCCGGGCCACGAATAGTTGACCAGCGCCTCCAAGGTGTGCGCGCTTAGGGTTGGTCGAGGTCGGCCAAGCTGGGCCGCGTGCTTCGTCAAGAAACACTCGGCGAGGGCTTGGATGTCGACTTTCCGCTCGCGCAGCAGAGGAAGCCGCAAGCAAATTCCGTTGATACGGTAAAACAACTCACTGCGGAAACGCCCGGCGCGCACCGCCTCCTCAAGATTCTGGCTGGTCGTCGAAATCAGGCGAGGCGAGAGGCAGCCGTTCCGCAGAACAGCATCGCCATCCGGTAATGCGCACAGGAGCTTTTGCTGGCACGCCGCATCGAGTTCGCCGATCTCGTCGAAGAAAATCGTGCCGCCATCCTGGGCGCCGTTCCCGTTGCCGTTCAACTCCGCGTCGCCGGGGAAGTGGCCCGTATCCATAGATGCGCACGCGACCCGAGTCAGAGGACCGGTGCGCCGCATGGACAATTCATGGATTCGTCTTGCGAACGTTTCCTTGCCTGTCCCAATCTCACCTGTGAGAAGAATCGGTAAGTTCGTAACCGCAATTCCTGCAACTACGCTTTCAAGCGTTACCATCGCGGGGCTCACGCCAGCGACGAATGCGCCTTTGATCGCCAACGCTACGGTAGCCACGGATGTATGTCCCATATCCACTCTCTCGCTGAGGTTTCGCCTGGCCCGGTGCCCGAGGGCGTTACCTACGTACCGACAACGTCTTGTTTGCAATGCACTTGCCAGCGGCCGCAACGCCGTTCGCGGGCCGATGCGTTAAATAACTCGTTCCGAATCAGTTGGTTGGCTTGCTCCGTCAGGCACCCGGCAAACGCCCGTAGGTTAACCAATCCCATCTCTCTTCCACGAAGAGGCAAGTCGGCTTCCCTCGTCTGTATATCAATAATAACAAAGACCTTAGCTTTGTTGTGTAGCGCTCGAGCACCCTACCGGCTGGCCCCTCAGGGGCAAAAAGTGGTAACTCACGGCTACATTGGGGAATTCTGTTTCCGCCGCCGAGGCCTCGATTTTATCATCTGTCAACCTGGCATCCCACTCCATTAGCCACCCTCTGCGTTCAATTTCGGAGTAAGCTTTGATTCCTCCGTGTCTTGCGGGACGACGCGCCCTTTTAGGGGTTTCCTGGTGACCGGACGCCGGATTGCAGGCTATTGTGGAGTCTTGGAAAGGGAGCCGCCCGTCGACATGCGCACATTTAGGATCAGTAGCCACACTACGTTAGTTTGGAGCCTTGCGATTTCCGCAACACTGCTCGCGGGGTGCTCGCGAGACCCCCAGGTCCTAAAGAAAAAGCATTACGACAAGGCGATGTCCTATTTGCAGCACGCCAAGTATCGCGAGGCGGACATCGAGTTTTATAACGCGATCCAGATTGACCCAAAGTATGCCGAGGCGCACTACGGCCTTGCTCAGTCTCTCCTAAAGCAGAACGACTGGATACACGCGTACCAGGAATTGATGCGCACGGTTGAATTCGCGCCTACCAACTGGAGCGCTCAATTGGACATCGCCAACCTGCTACTGGCCGCCCACAAGCTCCCTGAGGCTCGAGACCGCGCCGAGATCATATTGAAGGACAATCCGGACAACGCGGCCGCCGAGGTGATCCTCTCAAATGTCGATGCAATACAAGGCGACGCGGCAAAGTCCCTTAGCGAAGCGCAAAAGGCGATTGAGATGGCTCCAGCGCGCTCTGCCTCCTACCTGAACGTCGCCATCATCCAGGAGCACGCCAAAGACCTCGCAGGTGCCGAGCAGAACCTCAAGAAGGCTTTGGAACTTGATCCCAAGAATGTCACCACC
This sequence comes from uncultured Acidobacteriota bacterium, assembly GCA_963737205.1. Taxonomy (GTDB): domain Bacteria; phylum Acidobacteriota; class Terriglobia; order Acidiferrales; family UBA7541; genus Palsa-295. Next base: position 2,940,066 of record CAVTRV010000002.1, read on the forward strand.
ACCCTTGCGCTTGCCGAGTTCTACGAACGCCAGAAGCGCTGGCCAGATGCCGAGCAGCAATTTCAGGCGGCGATCGCGCTTGACCCCAAGAGACCAGTATCCCGCGCGACGCTGGCGCAGCTTTACCTTATCGAAGGAAAGAAGGACGCAGCCGAGCAGAGCCTTCGCGACGCGAAAATCGCCATGGGGGATAATCCGGCCGGGTACCGCCTCCTGGGCGATTTCTACCTGTCCCAAGGCCAGACAGATAAAGCCTTGACCGAGTTTGCCTCCTTGTACTCTGAGCATCCTAAGGATTCAGGCGTCGCCAACACATACTCCGAATTGCTGATTGGCCAGAACAAATTGGACGACGCGACTAAAGTGGTCGACGCCACGTTAAAGAATTCTCCTTCCGACCCCGGGGCACTGACCTTTCGGGCCGAAATCCTGGAACGTCAGGGTAAACCGCAAGACGCCGTTCACATTCTCGAACCGGTCGTGAAAAGCAATCCGGACAACGCCGTCGCGCACTTCCAGATGGGCGTCGCGTACGCAGCCGTCGCGAACTACGGTCAAGCTGAAACGGAATGGCGCGAAGCCGTGCGTTTGCGACCGAACATGCTGGAGGCGCGCCGCGCACTGGCCGTGCTGGCGATGCGCAAAAACGACACCGCGACGCTGATGCAGAGCAGCGAAGCGATGATCAAGATCGCGCCGAGAATGCCGGAAGGGTACATATTTCATGCGCGAGCTCTTTTCGCACAAGGGAATCAAGCTGGGGCCGAGGCAGACTTGAAGAAGGTAATCGAAATCGCCCCTCAGAATGCCACTGGTTACGCTCAAATGGGCGAGTTGCGAATGGCGCAGAAGCGGCCAGACGATGCCGCGAAGTTTTACGCTCAGGCTCTGGAGCGCGACCCCTCATCGGCAGAAGCGCTCACTGGGCTTGTCAATGTGGAGTTGGCGCGAAAGGAACCTGCCAAAGCATTGAAGACTGTTCAAGATCAAATCGCACGGGTTCCCGCCAACAGCCGCTTTTACGTGCTGCTTGGGGAGGTTGAGCTCAAGAATCAGAATTCGACGGAGGCGGAGAAAGCCTTCGAGAAGGCGACAGAGATCGACAAGAATAACGTGCAGGCATTCATGATGCTGGCAAGCGTTCAGGCGTCCCGCGGCTCCGTCGACCAGGCTATCGGAGAATACCAGCGCGCGCTGCAAGCCAACCCGCGCGATTCACGGCTGGACGTTGCTCTTGGCGAGCTTTTTGAAACGAAAGGCCAGTGGCAGCAAGCACAAGATCTCTATCAGAGCGCACTGCAGATTCAGCCCGACTACGCGGTAGCCGCTAACAATCTCGCGTACCTCATGTTGGAGCACGGCGGCAACGTGAACGTGGCATTCACGCTGGCTCAAACGGCGCGTCGGGGTCTGCCCGACCTGCCTAACTCCGCCGATACGCTGGGATGGGCGTACTATCATCAAGGCGTTTACAACGCTGCGATCGACCTCTTCCAGGAAGCCATCAAGGCCGACGCCAAGAATCCTACATATCACTACCATCTCGGCATGTCTTATGAGAAGGCAAACAACCCCGCGATGGCCAAGAAGGAACTCGAGTACACTCTCCAAGTGAGCCCCAATTACAGCCAAGCCACCGAAATTCGCCGAGTTCTTGCCGAATCAGCAACGAAGGCGGAGTGACTTCGTGAGTGCCGGATCTGTAACACACGGAAAGCGCACAGAGGGCCAAAAACGCATCACCCTCGACGGATGGTTCCTGTACAATCGCACGGTCGGATCACATGCCTCAGGAGAGCCCAGCCTCGAAGCTTGGCCGCGAGACCCCAGCCACTTTCAAAGGTTCCGAAGAAAACAAACCCCCTCTATTTAGCGTGGTGATGGCTGTCTACAACGATTGGACTCCTCTGGATCGATGTTTGAAGTCTTTGTCGGAACAATCGAATCCCCCCCGTTTTGAGGTCATCATCGTGGACGACGGTAGCGGGCAGCCCGCCCCCGAATTCATACGCGATTGGAGCCGATCCTTTCCTCTGACGCCAATCAGACAGGGCCACGCGGGAATCTCGGCGGCAAGAAATCAAGGGATTCAGATCTCCAGAGGCTCGGTGCTGGTATTCGTGGATGCCGACTGCAGATTTCAAAGGGAATGCCTGGCACAACTGGGCTCCGCAATCGCGGATTCGACACAGCGCGATTGTTTTCAACTCCATCTTGTTGGAGACCGTTCGCGCCTGGTTGGCAGGACGGAAGAACTGCGGTTGATGACTGTTCAGAAACACTTTCTTCAGCCAAACGGCGACATTCGATATTTGAATACGGCCGGATTTGCTCTGCGACGGACGAGAGTGGATATTGAAAAAGGGGTGTTCGATCCTGCCGCGGTAAGGGCCGAGGACACCCTGCTGCTTGCCAATCTGATACAGAAGGGAGAACTTCCATTTTTTGTTTCCGAGGCAATTGTCGAACACGCGATCCCACTCTCGCTCGGGAGCTGTCTCCGAAAAGACCTCAGGTCAGGCTATTTGGAAGAGAAGACATACGAGATCATCGCCTCAAAGGGAGTCAAAATTCGAGTAGGTCACGGAGATCGTTTTAGCATGCTACTGGCGATGTGGAAAACGTCTAGCCAGCGCTCAATCGGAAGGTCCGCATGGTTTGTGCTGACGCTGAGGCAAATATTGCGTCGCATTGCTGGGTTTGTTTTCCGGTGTCTTCACAGCCAGCGCAAATCTCGGAACGTATTGACACAGCTCGCAAAATAGATGCCCGGTCCTTATCGGCGCTTCTGCTTCAAGCTCACACTCTCACGGAAAGCAAGCTCTAGAGTTCTCGGGCCACGATCCCGATAGTTAAGTCTACAATCGACGCCGAATTGGTTGGAACCTGCAGTGGTCTTCGAAGAGGGCCTTGGGGGAAGCACGTTCGACTTCAGCGTGCCCAGCTGAAATTCCTGATGCATTGCAACGAGCGCTGTCCCCACATCCTTTTTCCACAAGACCAAAGACAGATTCTCGGCCCTAGAGTGTTGAGCGATCGCCAGGATATTCACTCTCACGCGGCTGAGCGCATCAAACGTACGGCTGATAGTCTGCGATCTGCCGTGGACGCCCTGACCGACCACGGTAACGAGCGCGACGGCGGGATCGAGAGAAATGCTTCTCAACTCCTGGTGCGCTAGTTCTTGTGAGAACTCCGTGCGAAGCGAGGCGACCGTTTGCTCGGCGGCTGCTGAGGAAACGACTAGGCCGATGTCGTCTTGTGAAGCCGGTCGCGACACCAGCATCACGTCGCCTCGAACGGCCCGAGTCGTCGCGAGTGCGCGGCGTATGACATCGGGCTGGGAAGTAAGGATCGTGCCGACCACCGTAATCAACGCGATTTCGTCGATCGCGGCTAGCGCCTTCAGGTTTCGATCACCGTCGCCAGCCGCAGTGATTTTCGTTCCAGGGCGTTCCGACGCAAAAGTGTTGCGGATGCATAGAGGAATGCAGCGCGGTTTCAACGGGCAAAGAGTTTTTGGATGGAGCACTTTGGCACCGAACCTCGCCAACGCGGCTGCCTCGCGGTAGGAAATTTCAGAGATCGAGCATGCGCTGGGCACCAAGCGCGGATCGGCCGACAGAACGCCATCCACATCCGTCCAAATGGTGACTTCATCCGCATCAAGCGCTGCGGCCATGATCGTAGCTGAATAATCGGAACTATTGCGGCCTAGAGTCGTGAGCACGCCTTCTGGTGTGGCTCCAATAAACCCTGTCACTACGGGAACAGTGCCGCACTGCAAAAGGGGACGCAGGCGCGCTTTGCAACGCCTCCGGGTCGCGTTCATGTCGGGCTTAGCGGCGCCATGCACCGAGTTGGTTATGACGAGTTGGGTCGCCTCGACCGCGTCGCTCTCGAGTCCGCGGTCGACAAGTGCGGCAGCCACGAGAGGAGCAGAGAGCCGTTCGCCAAGACTCAAGATTGCGTCAAGCCTCTGAGGTATCAGCGGTGAACCCCTGTCGCGACACAGGTGCGCGCCTTCTTGCAAAAGCTGCCGAACCTTTTCGTGGAGGCGTTTTCGCCAACCGCGAGAATGGATCAGCCCGTCGACTGCGGCGTCGTGTTGCTTCCTCAGCCCTTCGAGAATCGCGGCCACGGAGGCGAGTTCCCGTCTTTCTGACTGCACTGCTGCCTCGAGCAATTTGTTCGTCACACCGCTCATCGCTGAAACCACCACCACGACCCTAGTCTCGGTCGCAGCAATCCGAATGATATCGAGCGCCTTTTCGATAGTGGAGGCATCGGCTAACGACGTCCCACCAAACTTCATCACTCTGAGTGGTTTGTCGGTTCGTTTCTTGATTCGACAGGTGCCCGCCGAATGAGTGGCGCCCCTTGAGCGCGGTTGATGACGGGTGGAAGGAACTGCAAACAAAGATTTCAATCCAAGCCTCGAACGTTGCTAGTGCGAACCTTCAGGATCACGATCGGAACTTGTTTCGCCTTCCGACTCAAGCTGCGCGAAGCTCCGTTTCCGCGAAACACTCATGAGCGGGGGATGCGAGCCGGCGAAAGAGCGTGAAACCACTTTCGAGGAGAATACCAGCCAGTTTGCCCTCGGGGTGTGCGGAGGCAAGCGCGAATCAACTCAGGCTCCTCCCAAGGGATGTCGTGATAACCGGATCGGAGAAAGGCGCTCGCCGGATTTCTAGTCCACTCGTGTGGGAAGAGGGTGATTACCTCGTTCTCTGTGAGCTTGGGAGCTTCTCGGACGGTCTCGCCGGATACGGCCGCATACAAGGTCGCAGGGATATCACGTCCTGGGCCAAGCGTTAGGTGACCAACTTGAGTTGCCCGCGGGTTCATTTCGACGAGGTAGGCGTTTCCGGTACTTTCCTGCAGCATGAAGTCAAGGCCGATGATGCCGGAAAGATTGAGCCGACGGACCATCTTCTCGGCAGCGTCTGCCATTTCCGGATTGTCGATCAAACGCAACACCGTGGCTGGTCCAGCTGTTTGCCGTTTGCTGAGCACCTTAAAGTGCAGACCGGCCAGAACAGTACCTTGCCAGCAAGCGATCGCGCTGGTTGCCTCTCGTCCACTCACCGATTCCTGCGCGTTCACCACAAAGCGGCGACGAAATAGCGATGGCCAAATCAGCGTTCGGTCGCGATCGATCAAAGCCCGCTTGCCCGCTCTCGCCAAAAGGGGAGGAGCTTGCAATACGCGGAGAGCAAGTTCAGCCTCTTCGGCCGAGTGAACAATCCGTACGCCCTCGCCGCCCGAAGTGCCATCTGCCTTGAGGATCATTGGAAGGCCCATTTCTTCCATGCATCTTCCAAGGTCGCTGGCATCGGCAACGACGCGGGTTCTGGGAGCGCGCACGCCCTCTGCGTGGGCGACGTCCATCAATGCCGTCCTCGCGAACACTAACGGGAAGCTCTCAGGTGTGCCAAGCGACCGCTCGATAAGCGCAGACATCCAATCTTGCGATTTCCCGCGAAGCCGCTCTCGGGAATGGATGTCGTGCAGATGCCGGGCCGCAAGGTCATCACCTGGGACAACAAGATCCGGTTTCGTTGCAATGATCGCGTCCGAAAACGATGTCAATGGGGCCAAGCCGTCGTAAGGGTGTGTTCGGTCAATGACACTGGTCTTGCCAAGCGGATGGCCCGGAGGGCAAACAACTTCAACAGTGCAACCTGCGTGGTAGAATGCCACGGCGAGCCGGGCAGTCGCCACCCAGCGGGCTGTAGTAGCAACCAAAACGGTCGGTTTCACCTTGTTAGGGCCTCCGCCTAGTGAGGAATGACACTTGTAAAAAGCATGGTAAGCGCAATCTATTCACCAAACCTGGGCACACCGGCCCACCCAGGGATAGTCCCCATTTGCCTGAGAAGTCGTGGGTTACATTTCCGCGTTGGTTTTGACACGGTCGCTGAGTTGAGCGGCATGAAAGGTATGCTCATATTGTGGAAAAAGCATTCCACTTCGTCCTTTTATGGGCCAAAGTGTGTCATCCTGGTATTCTTACAACACAACCTCTCGCAATTTGGAAGCTCGGCTCGGCAGGTTCTTGGGTACTTAAGTCATAATGTTGGGCGTTTACTTCCGACATGGGTCAATCGAATCCGCCCGTTCGCAACATCTCAGATACCGCCAGATGGGTGGCTTGCTTCCGCGCCCGCGAAACGCAACGGGCTGACGCCCTATTCCGCGATCCATACGCGGAACGCCTAGTCGGCGAGCTCGGATTTCAGATCGCCAACAGTCTGCCGGACGGAAACAAGCACGAATGGGCATGGGTGGCGCGCACCTATCTTTTCGACCGTTTCATTTCCGAGGAGATTCAGCTAGGCGCAAGTTTGGTTGTCAACCTGGCTGCCGGGCTCGACGCCCGGCCATACCGCATGGACCTTCCACCCACGCTTCATTGGATAGAAGTAGATTTGCCAGAAATCATTTCCTACAAAGAGGAGGTTCTGGCCAACGACGCACCAAAGTGCCGGCTGGAGCGAATCTGCATGGATCTGGTAGACGAGGGCTCCCGACGCACACTCTTCACGGAGATCAACCGCAGTGCGAGGGTCGCCGTAATATCCGAAGGCCTTCTAATCTATTTCACGCCCGAGCAGGTCGCCTCCCTGGCCAAAGATCTTGCTGCCGGGGACCACTTCCAGAGTTGGATCGTAGATCTGGCTTCGCCGGGACAACTGAAGTTGATGCAGCGGACGACTGGCAGGCAACTGCGCGAGGTCGGCGCAGCGTTTAAGTTCGGACCGCCAGAGGGCGCAAATTTTTTCGTTCCCTTCGGATGGGAGCCGAAGAATGTTGAAGGACTATTGAAGACTGCCGCACAGTTCAACCGGGTACCGGTGGAGCTGCTTTCCCTTTTGCCGGAACCTAAGGGTCTCCCGGGGAATTTTCCCTGGACTGGTGTGTGCCTTCTTAAGAAGCTCTCGGGACCCAGGCAGACATGACGCGCCCGGCCACATGATGATCTTTCCCGGCGGAAAGTCCGCGGTAAGCGGTGCCAAGAGTCGCGCATCCGAGTCATTTAATGAGTTCCACGCATTCCCCTGTCGGGTCAACAGGTTGAGCGAGAAGCCGAAGCAATTAGTTCGTCAAGTCACACATAGTAATGAACTTAGCTCTCATGCCCCTGTGGGGTTCACCTGTGGGCAAAGAATTGTCACAGAAGGATAACAAGTTCCGGTGGGTCCTTCGAGAAACCTCGCATGTCCGTACAAACAAAAGAGTTCGTCGCTGGGAACAGTGGAGATACAATTGCTCTCTCAGCAGTGAGGGCCCCCAGCCTCCTCTCATTTGTTCAAGTAGTCCGTCGGGGCGCCTTCCTGTTGCACAAACTAAAGGAGTGCTTTTCGCCCAGCCATGCTAGAGATCGCCATAGTTGGTGCGGGTCCGTACGGGCTTTCGACGGCAGCACATTTACGGCGTCACGGCATCCCCTTCCGCATTTTTGGTCGTCCGATGGACACTTGGCTCTCGCACATGCCGAAGGGCATGTTTCTGAAGTCGGACGGTTTTGCTTCCAATATTTATGATCCGGATAGTGCGTTCACCTTACAGAAATTCTGTTCCGAGCGTCAGATCAAGTACTCCGACACCGGGATTCCGGTGAGCCTGGACACCTTCGGTGCCTACGGTCTTGCGTTCAAAGAGCGAATGGTCCCTGAGCTCGAAGACAAGATGGTTGTCGCTCTGAAGGGTTCGCCGGATGGCTTTCGCATCCAACTCGACGATGGCGAAGTCGTTTCAGTTCGAAGAGTCGTGCTCGCCGTCGGGATCACACATTTCGACTCTGTACCGGTCAATTTGGCGCACCTATCGTCGGAGTTTCTGTCGCACAGCTCTCGTCATCGCGACGTCGCGTCGTTCAAAGGTCGCAACGTCGTAGTGATTGGCGGCGGCTCGTCAGCGACGGACCTGGCAGGATTGCTGCGTGACGCCGACGCCGAAGTGCAGCTCGTCGCCCGGAAACCCGCGTTGCGATTCCACACCAAGCCCACGGGGAAGCCCCGTTCGCTGTGGCAGCGAATTCGACACCCGCAATCGGGGCTTGGCCCCGGTCTTCAGTCGCGCTTCTTTGCAGAGGCACCGATCCTGTTTCACCATTTGCCCGAGCGGCTCCGTCTGAATATTGTCAGCACTCACCTTGGTCCATCCGGAGGATGGTTCGCCAAAGAGAAGGTGATGGGGCGGCTACCACTTCTGCTGGGGCACACCCCACTGCGCGCCGAGATTCAGAATGGCAGGGTGCATCTTCACCTTCGCGCGGCGGATGGCGCCGAAAAAGCAATCGTTACCGAGCACATTATTGCGGCGACGGGTTACAAAGTGGACGTCGGACGCTTGAGTTTCCTCAGCCCAGAAATTCAAGCGAATCTCAAAGCGATCGATGGGGCCCCGGCACTTTCCTCCACTTTCGAGTCGTCCGTACCCGGTCTCTATTTCGTGGGCATAGCCGCCGCGAACAGTTTCGGACCCGTGATGCGATTCGCGTTCGGTGCTGGTTTCGCCGCTCGCCACTTCACCCGCACGATGATGAGATCCCTTGCGCTGGATCCGGCCCCGGTTCCGGCTACTCGCGTGGTGAGCGTCGTGAAATGAAGCGGCTCGAGTAACCGGACGGCGCCGCCGGTCGCCTTCTGAGGTTGGCACACGAATGAAGAGAGAAACCATTGCGATTCATGCGGGCTACGATGGAGATCCCACCACGAAGGCCGTAGCCGTCCCGATCTATCAGACGGTTGCGTTCGAATTTGACAGCGCGGAGCACGGAGCGGCTTTATTCAATCTCGAAGTCCAGGGCAATATCTACACTCGGATCGGCAATCCCACCAACACGGTTCTGGAAAAACGGGTCGCGGCCCTTGAAGGTGGAGTGGATGCCCTCAGCGTAAGTTCAGGCATGGCGGCCATCCACTACGCGCTCATCAACATTGCCGAAATGGGGAACAACATTGTTTCTCTTCCCCAACTCTACGGTGCCACCTACACATTGCTGGCGCACATCCTGCCAAAACAAGGAATCGCTGGACGTTTCGCCGAGACGGAAAGCCCCGATGACGTTGAAAAGCTGATCGACGAGAATACGCGAGCGGTGTTTTGCGAAAGCGTCGGCAACCCGGCCGGAAACGTCGCCGACATCGAAGGACTGGCGCGAGTCGCCCACAAGCACGGCGTGCCTTTAATCGTTGACAACACGGTCGCGACTCCGATTTTGCTAAGGCCCATCGAATACGGCGCGGATGTCGTAGTGCACTCCATGACGAAGTTCATGGGAGGGCACGGCACCACGTTGGGTGGAATGATCGTCGATAGTGGCAAATTTCCGTGGCGCCAGTACCCCGACCGTTTCTACATGCTGAATAAGCCGGAAATTGCTTATCACGGCGTCGTTTACGTCGAACATTACGGCAATGCCGCGTTCGTAGCGCGGTGTCGGACGGTAGCGCAACGCAACACCGGTTCCACCTTGTCGCCCTTCAACGGCTTCCTGCTGCTGCAGGGAATTGAAACGCTTGCGCTCCGCGTTGAGCGCCATGTGGCGAACGCTCGAAAAGTCGCGGAGTTTCTGCGCGACCACGAAATGGTTGAGTGGATCAATTACGCGGGGTTTCCCGATAGCCCTTTGTACCCGCTCGCCCAAAGGTACCTGGGATCGAACCGCTGCTCCCTGCTGACGTTCGGAGTGAAAGGCGGATTTGAGGCCGGCAAGAAGTGTTTCAACGCTCTAGGGCTGTTCAAGCGAATGGTCAACATGGGCGATGCGAAATCGCTCGCATGTCATCCTGCGTCCACCACACACCGGCAACTTTCGCCGGAGGAACAACGGAAAACCGGCGTCACGCCTGAAATGATTCGGCTCAGTGTAGGTATCGAGCACATCGACGATATTATCGCTGATCTCGCTCAGGCCCTGGACAAGGCGGCCGCATGAGCTGGCCCAAGTCGGGAGGCATGTCATGCCATTGATCCTAGACGCAGGCCGAGTTCCTCCCCGGTGGGCGGCGAAGAGGTCGCACCACGCTAAGTCGGTCGAGAGTCGTGGGAAGCGGGCGGAATGCCTCAAACTCGCGCTCATCAACAACATGCCGGACTCGGCTCTCGAAGACACCGAGGCGCAATTCTTCCAGCTCCTCGATACGGTCGCAGGCGACATTCCGGTTTGCGTCGAGCTTTATTCGTTGCCTAAACTTCCGCGGAGCGACCGAGCGCAGCAGCATCTGAGCAACTTTTACGAGGACTTCGACAATCTTTGGAACAAGCGCTTTGACGCCGTCATCGTCACCGGCACAGAGCCGCGCCAACCTAATTTACGCGACGAACCCTACTGGCCCGCCTTGGTCGATGTTCTTGACTGGGCCGAGCATAATACTGCCTCGACAGTCTTATCATGTTTAGCGGCACACGCAGGGGTTCTCTATAGCGACGGTATTGAACGCATCGCGCTGAATGATAAACAGTTTGGCGTGTTTGATTACGAGAAGGTCGGCTGCCACGCGCTCACAATCAATACTCCCGACGTAATCCGGATTCCGCACTCCCGATGGAACGAAGTGCGAGAAGATGCGCTGACTTCGTGTGGTTACCTTGTTCTCACGAGATCGCCCGAAGCGGGCGTCGATTTATTCACGAAAGAGAAAGGCAAGAGCCTGTTCGTACATTTTCAGGGCCATCCGGAGTATGAGGGGCAGACCCTCCTGAAGGAATATCGAAGAGACATCCGGCGATTTCTTAGAGGCGAACGAGAAACATATCCGTCGATGCCGAAGAGGTACTTTGATTCCCGAGCCACTGAGTTTCTGACCGAGTTTCGAGAGACTGTTGTGTCGGACCGGCGAGAAGAGCTCATCGCGCTGTTTCCGGATGCCATCGCCGATACGTTGCAGAACTCGTGGCATTCTTCTGCTGCGTGCGTCTATCGAAACTGGCTGCAGTATGTGGTGTCGAAAACGGCAGACGCGTCCGCGTTTCCAGCCATGACGGCTGTCCATGAAAGGGTGCGACGGAAATAACCTGTAGCTGTAGCAAGAAAGAGAGCGAGGTCTCGAGAGTAGTTTCGTTTCGGTGGAAAGGGCTGATCGTTCGACGATTGGCGCAAGATCTCTTGAGACCGAAGGAATGAGTACAATGAATTCAGAGGGTCTTAAGGCGAATACCTCAGCGATTTCGGGACCCCCCCGGCCCGAAAAGACATTTCAGCATGGAGTGGTGCGAAGGCTGGTAGAAGGGGCCATGTTCTTTCACGATGGGGAGAAAACATTTTTCGATCCTGCGTCATTTCCATGGGTGTCCGCCGTGGAGGTTGATTGGACTGCCGTTCGCAAGGAATTGGAAGCGGTTATGACCCGCAGGGAAGACATTCCCAATTTCCAGGATATCTCTGAAGCGCAGAAAGTTTTGACGGAAGGCGAACAATGGAAGACTTTCTGGCTTTACGCGTACGGCGAAAAAGCTGAAGAAAACTGCGCGCGATGCCCAGAAACGGTGCGGGTGTTGCAACGCATTCCTGGGATGAAGTCGGCGATGTTCTCAATTCTGGCGCCCCGAAAACACATTCCCGAACATCGCGGGATGTATAAAGGCGTACTGCGCTACCACCTTGGGTTGATTGTTCCGGGTCTGGAAGGCAGTTGCAGGATTCGCGTCGGAAACGACGTGCGGTGCTGGAAGGAAGGCAAGAGCCTGATCTTTGACGACAGCCACCCACACGAAGTCTGGAACGACTCCGATTCGTATCGTGTGGTGTTGTTCGTCGACTTCGTGCGCCCGCTCTATTTTCCCGCCTCTCTGCTCAACCGGTTGATCATTTGGACGATCGCGCGGACACCAAGTATCACTGAGCCGATGGACCGCATACGGGAGAAAGCTCGTACAGCTGGGAAAGATTCAACGGCAACGCGCCGCTGATCTCTTCGCAAGCGGCGTCACGTTGCTTCCGTTTATCTCCATGGATAACAAAATGGCACCGCGGCTGGCTCGCGACGATGTCTCTCAGGTTTTGACGCACCTTCCTGCGCGGATCAGCGACGTCCTCAAGCCATGGGCCGAGTGTTCACCCGATCGACCGGCTTTAGTAGAAGCATCCGGTGTTTGGACGTATCGACAACTATCCCTCGTTGTCGCTGAGACTCAGAACTGGCTCCTCGAATGCGGCGTACGTCCGGGCGACCGAGTCATGATCGTCTGCGAGAACTGCCGCGCATTCGTTGCGATTCTGTTGGCCGCGGCTGCTATCGACGCATGGCCGGTGCTCGTCAACCCACGTCTGTCGGCCAGGGAGGTCGACGCGATCCGTGAGCACTGCGGTGCTCGCCGAGTAATCTACACGACGAATGTGTCGCACCAAGCCAGGGAGCACGCCAAGCGGCATGGTGCGTCCATCGCTGAAGTCGCTGGCTTGGGACCAGTCGGATTGGGCCCGCTCAACGACGCCGTCCAGCCAGAACCAATCGGCTTCGACGTCGCGAACCGCGTCGCCGCCCTGATCTATACCTCCGGCACCACAGGCCTTCCCAAAGGCGTCATGCTCACGCACCGGAATCTCTTGTTTGTGGCCTCGATCTCCGCCCGGATACGCTCGCTGTCTCCCGAGGATCGTCTCTACGGGGTTCTGCCCATGTCTCACGCGGTGGGTCTTTCCGTCGTGCTGTTAGGCACGCTGCTGAGCGGTGCGACGCTTTACTTATCCCACCGTTTCGATCCCGTTGCCGCGCTTGCAGCGCTGGAGCGGGACCGATTGACAGTCGTTTTGGGCGCGCCCGCGATGTTCTCCCTCTTGCTCGAGTATGCAAAGTCAAAGGGATTGCATTCTCTAAACTTCCCGGCACTTCGAATCATTTCTTCTTCGAGTGCCCCGCTCCACGGCGCCCTGAAGTCGGAGATGGAGAAGCTCTTCGGGCTGGTGCTGCACAACGGTTATGGTGTCACCGAATGCTCCCCGACGATTGCCCAGACTAGAGTTGAATCGCCTCGAACTGACATCTCGGTTGGCCCGGCGTTTCCAGGCGCAGAGATCAACCTGCTCGGACCGGACCGGAAACCTGTGGTCGAAGGAGACGTCGGCGAACTCTGCGTGCGAGGCCCAAACATCATGAAGGGATACTACCGTGCACCGGAGGAAACGGCTGCCGCGATCGATGCCGAGGGATGGTTCAACACGCGCGATCTCGCCCGGATGGAAGATGGAAATCTTTTCATCGTCGGTCGTACGAAAGAACTGATCGTGCGCTTCGGCTTCAACGTGTACCCAGTTGAGGTCGAGGCGGTGTTAAATGCCCATCCGGCAGTCGTCCGGTCAGCCGTGATCGGCAGATCGGCGGAAGGCGTCGAAGGGGGAGAGGAAGTGGTTGCTTTCGTTCAGTTATCGCCCGGCTCACAGGTCGCAGCCGCCGAATTGGCGGAGTATGCGGCATTGCACCTCGCGCCATACAAGCGGCCATCTCAGATATTGGTCATTTCCGTAATGCCCGTCACCCCAACTGGCAAAATCGTGAAGGACGAGCTTGCAAAGATGCCGGCCTTCACCACCCAGTCGCGCTGAAGCACGCGGAGGTTCCGGCTCACAGAGGCACTTCGATCAACACCGGTCCTTCGCTCTCAAAACTGCCCCGCAGAGCCTTAGCGAATTCATCCAGAGAAGTAACGGCACTGCCGGGTACCCCCATGCCCTTTGCCAAAGATACCCAGTCGAGATTGGGGCGGCCGATCTCGAACAAATCCGAGGCGCGAGGACCAGGACTCCCAACACCCAGACTTAGAAACTCGCGCTGCAGGATGGCGTAAGCGCGGTTGGCAAAAACCACCGTGGTAATGTCAAGATCCTCCCGCGCCATGGTCCACAGCGCTTGTGCTGTGTACATTCCGCTGCCATCCGCAGTGAGGCACAACACTCGGCGGGCCGGGCATGCTACCGCCGCGCCCAGCGCCAGTGGCATCGCGATCCCGATAGACCCGCCAGTGCACGCCAGCCAGTCATGTCGGGGAGCTCCTCTGGCGGCCGCCATCATGCCTCGGCCAGAGGTCATCGATTCGTCGGCGACGATCGCACCTTCAGGCAAGAGCGCTGCTACTACTGCCGCCAAACCAGGCAAGGTAATCTCGCCTGTCGGCATTGGTGGTCGCTCGGCTTTCTCTGCCAAGAAGTGAGAACCGCGCAGCGACAACGCCGCCGCTAGTGCCTCGATCGCACCGAGATAGTCTTCGCCAGGACTTGCCAGCGAATAGATTTCGCATTCCCGCGGCGTGGCCTCGCTATCTTTGCCGGGGTAAGCGAAGTACGCCACCGGAGCTGATGCGCCCACCAGGATCAGCTGACGAAATTCCTTCAGCAGCTCCACCGCCTGCTCGAGAACGTAGGGAACTCGATCGACGATTGGGGTCCCCGCGCCACGTTCGACGCGCGTGAAAGGATAGGGAGCGAGCAGTTTTGCGTTCGTGGCCGCGGCGATACGTCCGGCTGCCGTCAAACCGGTTCCGTAAAGCGCGTTTCCCGCAAGCAGGATGGCGGTCTTCTTCCCCGACCGAAGCATGGTAGCTGCGTGCTCGGTTTTCTCTTTGGCAGGCATCGGCGGCACAGGCACGGGGGGGATGTCGGCAACGATGCCGCCTTCACTCCAAGCGACATCGGCCGGGACGATCAGCGTAGCAATCTGTCCCGGCGCAGTTCGCGCTGCGACGATCGCTTCAGCGGCATCCACTCCCATTTCGGACGCGGCGCAAGACGTCTTCAGCCACTTCGAGTAGGGTCGTGCGATTGCTTCAATGTCGGAAGTGAGCGGCGTGTCGTGACGCAGATGGTGCGTCGCGTGCTCGCCTACGATGTTGATCACCGGCACTCGCGCTCGGCTCGCATTGTGGAGATTTGCAAGTCCGTTCGCCAGACCCGGCCCCAGATGAAGCAAAGTGCACGCTGGTTTGCCGGCCATCCGCGCGTAGCCGTCTGCGGCGCCTGTGACAACGCCTTCAAACAGGCCAAGCACGCAACGCATTCCCGGCTGTCGGTCCAATGCAGCAACGATATGCATCTCCGACGTTCCAGGGTTCGCGAAGCAGACTTCTACTCCTCCACCAATCAGCGTGCCAATTAGGCTTTCTGCCCCGTTCATGCTTTTTCGCCGAATGCTTCTGCCAAGTAACGAGAAAGTACGGCGTCTAGGCTTTCAAAGTGAGTCGTCAGTATTCCGAGATGATCGCCGGGTACCGTCTCGACCGCAAAGTGACTAGCCAGTTTGCCCCATGCCGCAACTGCATCGTCCGCAAATTCTGTAGGAATCTCAGCCCTTACAAATTTTATTGTGCCTTTGTAAAATCGCGGCCGATAATCTGTCCACGCCCGATGAGCGCCATCGCGCACGAGCCGCATCGTTAGTTCAAACGATTCTGCGAACTGTGGCCGGTTGGGAACACCGCCCTTATCGTCTTGCGAAGTTCGCGACCGGCTTTCGCCGCGCTGCAGCCTCGCGGAGGCATATCGCCTCAATCGCCGCGCAACTACACCTGCACGCTGCCCGAGCGGCAAATAACGGAAGTGCGGGTATGAGTCCACCATCACCAGCAGCGAAATCCTTTCTCCGTTTTCAGACAACCGCCTCGCCATCTCGAGCGTGACGAGGCCACCGAGCGAGTAGCCGATGAGGACGTATGGACCCCGGGGCTGAATCTCTCGGATCGCGTCGAGATAGAACTGCGCCATATCTTCGATGCGATCGAGGGGCTTGTCCACCCCGTCGACGCCCTTCGTTTGCATCCCGTAGATTGAGTGCCGCGAGTGGATGTGCCTCACGAGCTGGAAAAATTCCATGACGCTGCCGCCCAATCCGTGTGCGATGAAAACTGGCGGCTCTCTGGTCCCGGCCTTCAACGGGACGACGGGTGACAACCGCGGCGCTGCTGGCAGCTCCAACAGGGAGGCGAGTGCGGCGATCGTCGGCGCCTGGTAAATCGTCAAAGGCGATAGTTCCCGGTAACCTGCCCGCGCAAGTTCGGCGAAAAGCTCGACAGCGGACGAAGGGTTACCACCGAGTTCAAAGAAGTTATCCTCGGGACCAATCGATGGCCGCTGCAGGACGCGCTGCCAAATCGGGGTGAGCACATCGATCACTGCGGAGGTGGGCATATGCCCGCCGGTCATGAATGCGCGAACGCCCAATAGAGTTGGCGCGCCTTGGTATATAACGGGCCGTGTGAAAGTGGACGATCGTCGATGCGAGTAACCGGAACGACTTTGGAGTAGTTCCCAGTTGAAAATATTTCATCGGCGCTCTGGAAATCTGCGTAGCGGAGGACCTTCTCAATCACCGGTACCCCGTTTTCCTGGAGCAATCGGATGACTCGCTGCCGGGTAATTCCCGCCAGGAAGGTTCCGTTCGAGATCGGCGTAAGAATGACGCCATCTTTTGCCATGAAAATATTGGAGGTGGCGAGTTCGGCGACATTGCCCAGCATGTCGCACACGACGGCATTGTCAAACCCGCGGGCGTGCGCCTCGAACAGCATCCGGGCGTTGTTCGGGTAGAGGCACCCGGCCTTGGCATCGACCGGCATTGAGTCGAGCGTTGGCCGGCGATAAGGGGACAACGTGATCGAGAACCCTTTCGGCTGGCGCATCGGCGCTTCGTAGATCGTGAGGCACCACCGTGTGGACTCGGGGTCGTGCGCCTGAATCCAGGGTCCTTCCCGTTCGGCCCAATACATCGGCCGGATATAAAGCGCGGCATCTTTGTCGAACCGTGCGATTCCTTCGTGCGCGAGCTTAACCCAGGTTTCCACCGAGACGGTCGGCTTCAGGAAGAGTTTCGCTGCCGAGTCATTAACGCGCGCGCAATGGAGGTCGAGATCGGGCGTAACACCTTCGAAAGCCCGTGCACCGTCGAACACGAGGGAGCAGAGCCAAGCGGCGTGCGTGCGCGGCCCCATGATCGGCACGTTGCCCTCGTGCCAGTCCCCTTCGAAAAATGTCCAGGTCTTAGACCACCCATTTCCAATTGCCATTCCACAGCTCTCTGGTGACAGGATTTCGTAAAACCTTCTTCAGAAACAAATCAGCGGGTCTCGCACCTGCGAATCGCTTGGTCCATGGATTTCCTCAGCGCTACAGCCAGGTGTTCGACGAATGGCTCGACGACCATGCCCGCAGGATACACGGGCATAATGACGATATCTTCTCCGTTTTGCGCCAGTTGATTCCATTTCACGTCCGGCTTGTTGTACATCCGATACTGCCTCACCGGACGAAAGTCTGTGACCGCACCCGGATAGGGTTTTGGAACGTAAGTCAAACACGCACGATCATTCGCTTGCCATATCTGCCCCAAGACTTCCGATCTGGACTTGGCCGCGCGCGAGTGGTCCGTTAGCCTTGCGAGTAGCATCCCTCGCCACACAGGAACCCGATTCCGAAGCGCTTTCACTTTTTCCGAAAAGAACTTGCTCTTGCCCTGAAAATCAAGGCGAAAGAAATTGGCCGCATGGAACACGAACCGTTGTCCCGCGTAGTAGCCCTTACCCCAGAACGAAGGCAGCGGAACCTTGGACCAGTTCATCGTGTCGAACAATGCCAGTAGCGCAACCTGCTCTCCCTTTGCCTGAAGCTGCTGAGCCACCTCGAAGGCAATCGTCCCGCCCATGCAGTAGCCTCCGAGGAAATACGGTCCATGCCGCTGCACCCTGCGAATCTCTCTTACGTACAGGCCAGCCATGTCCTCTATCCTGGCCAGTGGCGGCAAGCTGCCGTCCAATCCCTGAGATTGTAAGCCATAAAATGGTTGGTCTGTGCCCAGATGCCGCGAAAGGTCGCGATAAATCAGAACGTTACCACCGGCTCCATGGATACAGAAGAAGGGAGGGCGTGTGCCGTTCGGCTGGATTGGCACAAGTGAGGACCAGCCAGATGTTGGCGCCTCGCGCCGGAGGATGCCGGCAAGTTCTTCGATTGTGGGAGCCTCGAAGAGCGTTGCCAGGGGCAATTTGACGTTGAAGACGTCCTCAATCTCAGCGAACAGTCGAACGGCTAGAACCGAGTCTCCGCCAAGGTCGAAGTAATTCTGGTCGAGACCAACGGATTCCACGCGAAGAATCTGTCTCCAAATAATAGCGAGCTGTTTCGTAGTGTCGTCCGCCGTGACGGTGAGCTGGGCTGTCGTCAAGTTGGTCGCGGGCTCCGCCATTCAAGTTGCCTTTGTTGAGGCATCAGCCTTCATCGGTCAGCGCCCCATGCGCTACCAGTTTCTTAAGTCTGGGCGCCACGCAATGAGGCTCCCCGTGGTGATTCTGCAAATCGAAGACCACTTTGAAGCCGGTTCAACTACATGAAAATGGACAGGTTAACCATTCGCCTACGAGTATCGGCGATATGGTTCTCGTCGTAATGCGGAAACTCTTTTCTTAAAGCCCCCCTAGCGATCCATATGTCACCTATATCGTCGTCTTGTCAATATTACCCGAAGGACTCGAGCGTGTGCGCCTCTGCTGATGCGAATGTTCCGTCGCGAAACGTAGCGCTTCCACCAATCGCCAGGGAGTCTTCGCTATCGAGATGTTCGCGAGAATCCATGGGATGCAATAGAATCAGCCGATGCAGGACTCTAACTCCTGGCCCCTCGGTCCCGAACAGCTTGAGCTCCGAGAGGGCGAGGTGCACGTCTGGCGCGTCTTTCTCGATTGCCAAGAGGTCGTCCTTCGTCGATTGGAAGCGACACTCGCGCCCGATGAGAAGGCAAGAGCGAGCCGTTATCTTTTCGAACGCGACCGGAATGGTTTCATTACTGCGCGGGGAGTCTTACGAGAGTTGCTGGGAAGATACCTGAAGTGCTCCCCAGCACAGGTCAAGTTCGATTACGGTCCTAGAGGCAAACCATACCTCCTGCCCGGCTTCGTCGAGCCGCCGGTTCAGTTCAGTGTTTCGCACTCACACGGATTGGCATTGCTTGCGTTCGCCGTGGGGCTCGATTTGGGAGTGGACGTTGAACTGGTCCGGCCTGATTTCGCAAGCGATGATATCGCCGAGCGCTACTTTTCTCCTCAAGAGGTTTCGGAATTGCGAGCGCTGCCACCGCCGTTGCGAGCGGAAGGTTTTTTTCTTTGCTGGACACGCAAGGAAGCCTACGTCAAAGCGAGGGGAGAAGGGTTGCAGATCCCGCTGAACAGCTTCTGCGTTTCACTCACGCCAGGACAGCCTGAGCGGTTGCAGAGCGCGGATAGTTCGCGCTGGAGCCTCGTTTCCCTCCGGCCTGACCCGGAATACGTGGGCGCTTTGGTGGGCGAAGGCAGAGGGTGGCGGCTGCGCTGTTGGGATTGGAGGCCGCGGGACTGAGGAAATTGCGCGGTTCAGGTCGACCACCAGCCCCGCAGTGAATACGGCAGCGCGCATCTTGCGGCCCGCAAGCTTGAGCAAACAGTCGGACGGCCCTATTTCCGCTGTGCCGCGTAGCCAAAGATGGCCTTGAGCTCCAGAAATTCTTCGAGTCCCGCTTCGCCCCATTCCCGTCCATTGCCAGACTGCTTGTAACCTCCAAAGCAGCCGCCGAAGTCTGGCCGCGCACCGTTGATATGCACGTTGCCTGAGCGGATTCGCTTCGCCACTCGCCGGGCCCGCTCCAAGCTTCCCGATGTGACGAAGCCCGATAGTCCGTAGGGAGTGTCGTTCGCAATTCGCACCGCATCGTCTTCGTCCTCGTACGGGATGATCGAAAGAACGGGCCCGAAGATTTCCTCGCGCGCGATGATCATGTCGTTGCGAACGTCCACGAATACGGTCGGCCTGATAAAGTAGCCCTTGCTGATCCCCTCCGGACGGCCCGGACCGCCCGCTACCAGCTTTGCTCCCTCTTCAATACCCTTGTTGATCAGGCTCTGCACCTTTTCGAACTGAGCTTTGCTTGCGAGCGGGCCAAGATTTACACCCTCCATCGATGGATCTCCCACTTTTGTCGCTTCTGCCGTGCGCTTCGCTGCCTCTGCCGATTCGGCCATCTTTGACCGTGGAACCAACATGCGAGTCGGCGCGTTGCAGGACTGGCCGGTGTTCCGAAAGCAGGATTGCGCGCCTTCTTTGACTGCGCTCTCGAAGTCTGCGTCGTCCAGAATGATGTTGGCCGACTTGCCTCCAAGCTCCTGCGTCACTCGCTTCACGGTGGGAGCGGCAGCCGAGGCGACGGCGACGCCAGCTCGCGTGGATCCAGTAAAGGAGACCATCGCCACGTCCGGATGCGAAGAAATCGCGGAGCCCACGGTAGCTCCATCGCCATTTACCATGTTGAAGACACCAGGCGGGAGGCCCGCTTGATCGAGAATCTGCGCGAACAGATAAGCGGAAAGCGGCGCAATTTCACTTGGCTTAAGGACCATCGTGCAGCCCGCCGCGAGTGCGGGAGCGACTTTGCACGCAATTTGATTCATGGGCCAGTTCCAGGGCGTGATGAGCCCGCACACTCCGATCGGCTCTCTTCGCATGAGCGTGGATCCTTTGAGTTCCTCGAACTCAAATTTCTCCAGCACCCTCACGATCTCGGAAAAATGCGCCAGCCCCGCCGGGACTTGTGCCCCTCGTGACAGTCCACGAGGCGCTCCCATCTCCTGCGAAATGATCTCAGCCATCTCGTCAGCCTTCGACGCGTAGATTTCAACGATGCGCCGCAGGAATACCAGGCGCTCTTCCGCCGTCGTGTTCAAGTATGCCTCGAAGGCCTGCTTGGCGGCCGCTACCGCGTTATCGACATCTGCCTCGGTACCGAGCGAGATCGTCGCAATCGGTTCCTCTGTGGCTGGGTTGATTACCTCGAAGTCGTGCGGTTTGGTTGGATTGGTCCATTTCCCACCGATGTAGAACTGTCGGCAATCCTTCATACGCTCCTCTTCCTTGGCCCTTTGCTTCTAACGGAAATATTCTTGGCAATAGCCAAACGCAGACTTCGTGATCGACTCCGCCTCCTAATCCGTCAAACCTACTAGAGCTCAGGCCTGCTAGGCATAGTTCGCCGATGTGCCGCGATTCCCTCCGCTCCGTTCACGAGTAACTCGTTCCAAGTACCCGCTACTGCGGAACGCAAGCAAAGGATCTTCCGGCAGGCCGCGGGATTTTCTCCATTCACGAACAGCAGGCCGGACGTCCAACCAAAATGCTACGCGGAGAGTTTCCTCAGCGTCGACCAGCGAACAATCCTGCTGAAGCTTCGCAAGGCGTCCATGATCGACGAGAGCTGCTCGCGCGTAGAGCTCCTGAGCGGTGCACACCGTCTGAATCATTGCTTCGATCTTTCCTTTAAGGTTATGGCTCTGATCCACCATGTAGGCGATATCGGCTGTGGTCTGCGACTCCCACTCGAACATCCTGATTTCGTGGAAGATTCGGAAAATCTGATAGGGATCGATCGAACCGAGGGTCAGATCGTCGTCGGCGTAACGCCGGTCATTGAAATGAAACCCTCCGATCATTTTGTGATGGAGCAGCCACGCAACGATCTGTTCGATGTTTTGTGCCTGGTAGTGATGCCCCGTATCGACCAGAACAAAGGCTTGGGGACCGGCTCCCTTGGCGAGAAGAAAAGCCATCCCCCAATCGGCGATGTCCGTGTGATAGAAGGCTGGCTCGAAGGGCTTGTATTCCAGCAGCAATCGTTGACCGGGCTTCAAGGCAGCGTGGATTTCCTGGAGGCCTTCACCAAAATAGCCAATTCGCTTGCGAATATTTTGTGTGCCGGGGTAGTTAGAACCGTCCGCGAACCACGGTGAGACGTCCCGTGAACCCAAAGCATTCGAGATAGCCACGCATTCCAGGATGTGGCGAATCGCCGTTTGGCGAATCGCAGGATCCGGATTGCCGATCGACCCGTACTTATATTCCTGGTTTTGAAAGATATTGGGGTTAATCGATCCGGCGCGTATAGCGAAGCGCTTGACCAGCTTTTCAACTTCGGGAACATCCTTCAATCCTTTGGGCAAATCCCACTGAACATGAAGGGCTAGAGTAGGGCATGCCCCGGTCGCGGCATGAACCTGTGCGGCATCGCTGAACTTTTCTTCAATGGTTGTTGCGGCTGAAGCCTGAATGAACTTTCCGAAGCGCGTGCCGGTGTTGGCGAATCCCCAGGAAGGCAGTTCAATATTGAATTTGTCGAGCGCCTTCCAAACAGCTTCGACCGCTTTATCATTCATGGCGAAGTCTCCAATCGTGGGCCCGAAGTGCCGATCCGCGTCCCGACACTAATTGGTTTCGCGATCATTCGACAGCGCCAGTGCACTCGCTGAAATCTGCTCGGCCCATTTTGCGACAGAATTCACGGTCACGCCTGTGGGCACGCTCCCATCATCCTCAAGAGCAGCCATCTGAACTGCGAAATTGCCGATAGTGGTGCTTTCGGCAGAGCCGAGAATGATTTCAAGGCCGGTACGTTGAGCCGTGAGGCGATTCAGCAGAGTGTTCTGACTTCCTCCGCCCACGATGAATAGGCGATCGGGTTTCTTGCCGGTGATCTTGCTGATCGAGGCAAGCACTTCGGCGTAGCGGGCAGCCATGCTGTGGAAGATCGTGTTGGCGAGACAAGCGATAGAGGCCTCGTCCGGGCCAAACCGCGGCTGCCCAAGGCATTCGAGCTGTGCGTTTATTTTGTTGATCGTATACCCTGGAAGCATCAGCTCTGGATCATCCACGTTGATCAAAGCGACAGGCGCTGGCAAAGAAGCGCAACGCGAGAGCAGCTCCTGAAATGACCAGTGAATGCCCTGTTGTTCCCATTCATCCATGCATTGGCGCAGCAACCACATGCCATTCACGTTTTTCAGAAAGCAGATTCTTCCACCGACGCCGCCGAGATTCGTGAAGTTCAAGGATCGCGCGTCGTCGGTAACACACGGGGCGTCAAGAACCGTCCCGACAAGGGACCACGTTCCAGAACTAATAAAGGCCCAGTCGTCGCCAACCGCCGGAATCCCGGCGATGGCGGAAGCAGTATCGTGGCACGCTGGGACGATGACTTTTGCGTCGCGAAATGCAGGCAAAGCAGCAAGACCGGCGGATACGGGCCCGAGCACTGAACCGCTGGTTACAATTTCAGGCGCCGACCTCACATCCAAGCCAAGTTCGCGGAATATCTCTCGGCACCAGGAATGAGTTCCCAAAGCGACGAGCCCCGTGTGAGTCGCGTTCGTGTATTCGCTCACACGCTTGCCAGAGAGGCGGTACGTAATGAACTCAGGAAGATTCACCCAGGGCAGCCGTGGATCGAACCCAGCGAGTTTGTCAGCGTACAACTGGTACAGGGTATTCAATCGAAGTATCTGAATTCCGGTCAAGGAATATAGGCGGGAAGGAGGCAAAACGTCGTGCACTTCGCTCTCCGCCTGGGCGGTTCTAGCGTCTCGATAGCAGAAGGGAAGAGCGATCGGATTCCCCGCGTTGTCCAGCCGTACGTAATCGACGGCCCAACCGTCGACGCCAACAGACGCAATCCCCTCGGGCGCGGAAGCTGCGCAGCGGTGCAATCCCGCCATGATCCCGTCGAGTATTGCGTCGATATTCCAGCACAGGCCAGCACCCGTTGAAACCGGTTCGTTGGAAAAACGGTGAAGGACTTCCACGTCGGGTTCATTCCCGCTCCAGCGAAGGAGAGATACACGGCAGCTCTGCGCGCCCAAATCGACCGCGACTCGAGCTCTCCGGTGTGCGGCAGACGTCATGGACCTTCTCTATTCTTCAATTGTATCAAGCTCCGACCGCGAGCCCTCGGGGCTTACCGAAGAAAAGCCTCTGTCAACCCGCCATCCACCGGGATTAAATGTCCGGTCGTGCAACGCGATTGTGGGCCGGCAAGAAACAGGATGGAGGCCGCACAATCTCGCGGATCAATCGGTTGGTGAGTCAGCGTGCGCTTTGCATAAAACTCAGCGAGAACAGAGCGGAGATGTTCGTCCGAGGCTCCCTGGTCGAAAGGAATCGAGTATTTGGTGAGCGATGCGATCACTCGATCACGCGGAAACATTGTTGAGCCTTTGACGACCGTCGCCGGGCTGATTCCGTTGACCCGGACCTTCGGCGCCAGCGAAATCGCGAATTCACGAACCAGGTGGCTCACGGCCGCCTTACTCACGTCGTAGGCCTCACTCCCGCGTTTCGGAACGACGGCGTTCGCCGAACTGACAAGGACGACGCTCCCGGCTAGATCCTGTTCGAGCAATATTTTCGACGCTTCTTCGAGGAGCCGATGATTGGCCGTGACGTTGATATCCAAAGTTACGGCCCACTGTGCATCGCTGATTTGTCCATCCGGCGAAGAAGGAAAAATTGCAGCGGTGTTCACGATAATGTCGAGGCCACCATACGCCGCCACCGTTTCGCGAAGGGCTTGCCGGATGGATTCCCGGTCGCGAATGTCGATGGCCACCGCAATCGCAGTTTCCTTCCCGCCAACTTTTTGAGCCTCGACGGCAACGGATTTGGCGGCTTCAGCGTCTTTGTCGGCTACCACAACGTGCGCTCCGCGACGTGCCGCCAGAAGCACGGTCTCACGGCCGACGCCGTTTCCGCCGCCGACAACCAGACAAATCTGGCGGCTCAGTTCCTTTTCCGGCGGTTGACGCCGGATTTTTGCTTCCTCAAGTTGCCAATATTCGATCCGAAATCCCTCGGACGGTGGCAAAGCCACATAGTTTGAGCAAACGCTGAACGCCTCGGTCTTCGAAGCCGCACCCGCCTGCGGCAGAACGGGTGGTATTGTGCCGGAGCTCAGAGCGCTCGCGCCCTCCATGACGTGTATCGCGTTCGTATAGAATTCGCCCGTGATACGAGCTTCCGCTTTGTTTTTTCCGAAGCTGAACATACCAATGCCAGGCACAAGCGCTACGGTCGGGTTTGCGTCCCGCATCTTGGGACTGTCGGGCTTCGCGAAAGACGCATAGTAGGCTGCATACTCTTCCCGATATTTTTTGAGTACTGTGTCAATCGCCTCGCGCAATCCCGACAAATCCGGTTGAGGATTCCAAGGCACGAACAGCGGGCGGATTTTAGTCCTTATGAAATGGTCGGGGCAGCTTGTTCCGAGATGCGCAAGCTGCTGAGCATCGGTGGAGCTCACAAATCGAAGAATCTCGGGAAGATCGCTGAAGGACCCGACTAAGCGCTGCTCGGCTGAAACACGTCCGCGCAGAAACGGAAAAATCTTTTGGGCAAGTGCGAGATGATTCTCAAGAATGACCGTACGGCTCCCGCCGAACAGATTTGCCCCCCGGCGTGCCAAGTGTTCGGAGACAAATTGTCCGATCTGGTCGATGATCGTGACAGTGTTCACGTAGCACTCACGCGGCGTGTTTCCCCAAGTGAAAAGTCCGTGGCCGCCGAGAACGACGCCGTCGCAGTCCGGCGTTTGCTTCACGGCGTCGCGCAACATCATGGCGAATTCAAAGCCGGGCCGTTGCCAGGGCAGCCAGATCAACTTGTGAGAATAGGCGCGGTTGAACTCTTCCAATTTCTCCCGGCCATTCGCCGCCGCAGCGAGGGCGATTCCCCAGTCCGGGTGTAAGTGGTCGACGTGTTTGAAAGGAAGAAAAGCATGCAGGGGAGTGTCGATCGAGGCCGCAACAGGATTGTTGCCGAAAACGCACAGAGGATACAGATCAACCATCTCATCTTCGGAATCGACGCCGTGGTAGCGCTCGGCAAGGGAATGCAGCTTCTCCAAATAGAGAGTGGCGAAGCCCTTCCGCTGGATGCTGCCAATGTCGCCGCCACTCCCTTTGATCCACAAGACGCTCTTTTGGGAACCGTCGAGGGGATCGGTATCGGTAATCTTCGAACTCGTGTTTCCACCGCCAAAGTTAGTGATTCGAAGATCGGAGCCTAAGAGATTTGAGCGGTAACGCAGGAGTTCGGCGTCGTCTAGCGCGCTTGCGAAGCGCTCATCCCAACGATCCTCCAAATAGCGCAGCGTTTCTTGGATCTTCATTCGGCGCCCTGGCACTAACGCAGAAGACTGTCAGTCATCTGAAACCCGAAGAGAGACAAGGAAACCTCGAAAACCATACTGCAATGGAGCTGACCTAAGTATATCTTAGCCCGGTGATCTTGTTGTG
Organism: uncultured Acidobacteriota bacterium; assembly: GCA_963737205.1. Classification (GTDB taxonomy): domain Bacteria; phylum Acidobacteriota; class Terriglobia; order Acidiferrales; family UBA7541; genus Palsa-295. The sequence continues at coordinate 2,966,139 of CAVTRV010000002.1, forward strand.
AAGGGGGCTCTACTTGGGACCCAACCCTTTGCTCGGCGTTTTCCTTCACTGGTTGGGCGGACTGGCTTCCGCGAGCTTTTATGTTCCGTTCCGGCGCGTCAAGATCTGGGCATGGGAAACCTACTGGCTCGTCGGAGGATTTTTCAGTTGGATCATCGCGCCGTGGATCCTGGCGCTGTTGATGACGAGCGACCTTATCCACGTTCTTCAGGAGGCGCCCATCCGGAGCCTGTTTTGGGTTTACGCCTTCGGAGTGCTTTGGGGACTGGGCGGACTCACATTCGGGCTGACTATGCGTTACCTCGGTATGTCCCTGGGCATGGCCGTGGCGCTGGGCTACACCGCCGCGTTCGGCACGCTGATGCCACCGATTTTCCGAGGGCAGTTCGCGACGGAGGTTCTCGGCACGAACTCGGGGTTGACGATTCTGGTGGGTGTCGGAATTTGTCTGCTGGGAATTGTTTTTGCTGGGGCTGCGGGAATGTCCAAAGAAAGGGAGATGTCTGAGGAGCAGAAGCGCGCCTCCATCAAAGAGTTCAACCTGAAGAAGGGCTTGTTGGTGGCTACATTTTCAGGTGTGATGAGCGCCTGTTTTGCCTACGGATTGGCTGCCGGCGATCCGATCAAGGAAATCACTCTTCGTCATGGCACGCCCACCCTGTGGCAAGGGCTTCCCGTGCTGGTCGTCGTTCTGCTCGGAGGATTCACGACAAACTTCATTTGGTGCGTAATTCTGAATGTCCGCAACCGGACCGCATACCAATACTTCAGGTCTGCAACACGCGGCCCCGTTCCCGCGCGAAGCGGTCAGCCAGCCCTTGAAAATGTAATAGACGCTCCCGCAGAGGAAATGGCCGAACTGGCCGTCTTGGATGAGGCGCATCCTTCGAAAGCGCCCATGCTCTCGAACTATTTCTTTTCCGCTCTCGCCGGAACCACTTGGTACTTCCAGTTTTTCTTCTACACGATGGGCGAGACGCAGATGGGACGCTACCGATTCTCGAGTTGGACTCTCCACATGGCCAGCATCATTATCTTCAGCACGCTCTGGGGCATTGCCTTGAAGGAGTGGAAAGGAGTCGGCTTTCGTACGAAGTGGCTGGTCGGCTTAAGCCTTCTCGTCCTGGTCAGCTCGACCATCGTCGTCGGTTACGGCAACTATTTGGGCACTCGAAGTCTAGCGATGAAGTCATCGCAGGCGATCGAGCCCATCCTCCCAAGTTACGGCAAAGCAATTTCAAACTGGTAGTTGCCGGCTGGAAGCTCATATTCGACACCGCTACCGCTCTTGGGCAACGCGTGGACCTTGCCGCTCTGGGACAAGGCTTGCCCGTCAAGCGTGAAAGACTGTGCTTGTTCTTGCCCGAGCGGCAAATGCCCAGTCGCATTCGCAGGAATCGTTAGATTCCAGATGGCCTTGTTCCCGGAAATCGACCACGCGGAGCGAATGGTTCCGTACGAGGATTCGTAAGAAAAATCCAGACTCCCCAACCGTTTGTCGAAAGTTGGATGGAGAAGGATAGTGTGAAACCCGGGATCCGCCGGCACAGTATCGATTCCAGCGGCATAGCGATAGATCCAGTCTGCGACGGCGCCATACGCATAGTGGTTGTAGGAATTCATGGTTGGGTCGCCGCGCATCTGATCCCCATTCCACCGCTCCCACATCGTAGTGGCGCCGTGTTCCACCAGGTAGCCCCACGACGGATAATCCGTGCTGAGAAGCAGGCGATATGCCACATCAGCGTGTCCGGTGTCGGTTAGAGCACTCAGCAAGTAAGGAGTGCCCAAGAATCCCGTGCCCAGACGCCAATGATTGGCTTCGAGACGAGCCACCAAACGTTTTACGGCGAGACTCCGCAATGAATCCGGAAGCAAATCCATATGCAAGGCGAGCGCATAGCCTGTTTGTGTTTCCACCGGCTTGTCGCTCAGCTTCGCTGCCGTGCCGGAAGCAAACACCGGTGGCGGCGGCACGCCACCGACGAAGCCGTCAGGGCGAACGTAGGCTTGATTGAAAGCAATCTTGATCTTCTCAAAGAGCTCGCGGTACTCACGTTCCTCATCCGTTTTCCGCAGAGCGTGAGCCATTTGGCTCATGAGCGTGGCGTCGTATGCCCAGTAGGCCGTGGCAATCAAATCCACGGGCGTAGTGCCTTCGGGCGCGAGCCAGTCGGCAAACGGAATGCCGTAATTTTTCTTCCAGAGATAATTTGGATTTGCCGCTCGAATTGTGGCGAGATACTTCTCCATCGCGTCCCAATTTTCGTCGATGATCTTTTTGTCGCCAGTCTGAATCCAGGACGTCCAGGGAATGATCACGCCCGCATCGCTCCAACCCGTTGCGTAACCGGGATTCTGCGTGTCAGTTCCCGGGGCAAAGATTCCATACATGTCCGTGCCAACTTGGGTGCCGCGCAAATCTCCTGCGAATTTGCGGGAGAACGCGGTCAAATCCATGTTGTACGTGGCAGTACGCCAGAACACCTGAGCATCGCCGGCCCATCCGAGACGCTCGTCGCGTTGAGGGCAGTCGGTGGGAACACTGAGGAAATTCGAGCGCTGGCCCCAAAGAATGTTGCTCCAAAGTTGGTCGATGATGGAACTGCCTGTCTTCAGCGATGCAGTGAACGGAGCATCGGTATGAAAAACGATGGCTTTGACATCCTGGAGTTGGGGCTCCGCCGTCAATCCGGAGACTTCGACGTAACGGAAGCCATGGTAGGTGAAGGATGGTTGAAACTCTTCGATCCCTTTTCCTGCAAGAATGAAATGATCCGTTGCCTTCGCTGTCCGCAGATTGTCCGTGTAAAGCGAACCGTCCGGATTCAATACTTCCCCAAATCTCAATTTCACATCCGTGCCCGCTGCACCTTGCGCGCGAATGCGCGCAACCCCTGCAAGGTTTTGTTCGAAATCAAAAATGTAGACGCCCGGAGTTGGATTCGTCACTTTCCTTGCGTCGAGCGTTTTCTCGGCGCGTATCGGTTGAAAGTATTGCCAGGCGATTTGCGTTGCCTTTGGTTGAATCACCTCTACGGAACTCCACCGGCTGTCGTCGAATGTCGCCGTGTCCCAGTTTGCTTGTGACTTGCGGGCATCGTACGTTTCCCCATCGTAAATCTCAGAGCTGAGAATGGGCGAAATGTCCGCCTTCCACTTTTCGTCCGTGAGGATCCAATCAACGGATCCGTCCTTGTACTCGATCCTCAGTTGCGCCCGTAGCGCAGGCGGAGTTGTTCCGTAGTTATACCCGTGCCCAAACCACTGAAGCGGCGTCGAATACCAGCCGGGAGCAAGCAGTGCCGCAATCGCGTTTGTTCCTGACTTCACATCCGCAGTGACGTCGTACGCCTGATAAACAACGTGCTCCCGGAAGTCCGTCCATCCGGGGGCGAGAAGTTCGTCGCCGACCTTGTGCCCATTCATCGAGAGTTTGTAAGCGCCAAGGGCGGTTGCATAAACACGCGCCGAGGCCACGGGCTTTGCCACCTCAAATGTTCGGCGAAGAGACTTTACCGGTCCTGTCGGCCACGGATTTCCCAGCTCGGTGGTTTCGGAATTGGGAGCTGTGGGAGCGTAGCGAATCGCTTCGTTCCACGAAGCATCGTCGAATTCGGGAGCTTGCCAGTTTCCCCCGGCATTCAATGCGGCTCGCCAGCCTTCCGCACCGCTCTTGAATAACTGCACAGAACCGTCCGTCGCCTCAACGTAGAGCACGGCGTTCATGGGCGTTTGGCTGGCGTTGGATGAATAGCGTACGACCTCTATTGCCAACACGTTTTGTCCCGTGTGCAACGCGCTCGAGGCGTCGCGGATCATATAAGTCTTCCAGGGCATTTGCCGCCACGGAGGAAGTGGCTCCCATTGCAATAGTTGTCTTCCATTAATCCAAGCGCCCGCCGAATCTTGGCCTGTTACATACAACGTGCCGCGCCGGATAGGTTTCGCCAGGTCGAAATGGAATCGAAAATCATGACTCGTTTTCGCTGCTTCCTTCGGCGCCTCGGTGCCGGCGTTCGTGATCCATACAGCCCCCGATTCTCGCACCTGACGCAGTTCGGGTCCTTCGTAGCCGATCCACTCTGCCTTCCAGTTTTCCTGCTCGAGAAGCCCCGTTTCCCACCAGCTCGGCTCGCTCGGGGCGGATGCCTTGCCGTCTTGATCCCATACCACAACTCGCCAGTAGTAACGCTTGCTCGGCTCGAGCGCGGCGCCTCCGTATGGCACAGAGCGGGAATTCTCGGATTCCACTCGGCCACTGTCCCACACATCACCCTTGCCGCTGGCCAGACTCTCCGCTGTCGAGGCCACTTGAATTTGATAGGCAGTCTGCCGAGCGCCAGGACGCGAGTCTTCAAGTTTCCATGACAACAGTGGTTTCTTGACGTCCATCCCGAGAGGTGTGAAAAGTGACTCGCATTCGAGCTTCACAGGCTTTGTTGATTGCGCGGATGCGGTCAACACGAAGAGGAAGACGCAGGCAACGGCCATCCCCACGACCCTCAGGAGGTTTCGATCGTTGTTCTCAGGAGTGCTCTTCATCGGTCCTCCAGGTGTGCGCTCGATTCGAAAACAGCCCTCAAGATAAGGGAGTTGCCTCCGCTACCGCAACCTGCGTCGCGTGCTGCAGATCTCAACAGATTTGCACGCAATCCATTCCGAGCAGTGCCGCCAGTTTCTTCAACTTGGTTGCAATGTGTCCGACTCCGATCGCGCAGTGATGCGCCGGGCCCTCGGCATTCCAGGTCTCCATGAAGCGTCGCGCGCCAATCGGGAAACGGTAGCGGCTGTTCGTGTTGCCAATTTCCAGAATCGGGCCGGGTACCGAATCTGCTTCCGCGGCCAGAAGCATGAGTTTGTCCGCGGTCTGCACGACGGAAAGCAGAGTGACTGGACCATGTTTAACCGACATTTCCACCGACAGGCCAGAACCGACCTTGCCGTGATAGATACGTAGGGGACGTACCTTGATTCGTCCTTCGGCAATGGCCAAATGGCCCGGGCCGTCGTGGCCCATCAGCACAACGTCGTCCTTGAAGTCGGTAGCGTAGTACTCCGTGAACGATCCGCCGACGCCGAAAGAATCCATGATCTTCATGGCTTGAGCATTCTTAATCTCGTACTCGCCGGCAACCGGCACCCCTCGAGCCGTTAGCAAGCTCGTCCCCAAAATAATGGAGCTGATTGTATCCTCGTTGTCGGGGTTTCCTGTTCCCTGATAGTAGTACGCAAGCGAACCGAGCCGGTGCTGCTCCACCAATCGATCCAGGGCCAGTGATGTTCGGGCGGCGCGCTCTAATTCCTGCGGCGCACAATCGGGTTGAACATCGAAGCTTTTCCGGAATTCTTCCACTCGCTGAGCGATTGCACTCGGCTGGACGTCGCGTCGCAGGCCGGCAAGTTCGTCCACTTCCAATATTTCAATGTGACCGCCGAAATGAGCGCACTGTTGGGTCAGGTCGGAATAAATATCGAGCATCCCGCCGTAATAGTGGCCCATGACTCCGAGACGGTTATGTTCCATCGTGTGGGCGACACGGGCCGCCTCTAGCCACTCGTATATCTCGCGCCACGCAACCGGGTCGCCTTCAAGGATTCCGGTGACTTGAAGGAAAGGGATGCGGCAGCGGCGAAATACATTCGCGATCTCCGGCACCGGACAAGCCTGGCAGTAAGCCAGCCATTCACCAGTCATTCTCGTTCGGTCCCCCATGCTGTTGAACGACTCGTAATCGATCGCTGCGGACGGCGAAAGACTCAGCAGGATTACCGGGACTTTGGCTCTCCGCACAACCGGAAGGACAGTGGACGATAGCGCGTAAGTGGTGACGTAAAGAAAGATGAGATCGACATCGTGTTGCCGGAAGGCATGACCTGCGGCCTCTGCCCTTTCTGGAGAATCCACCAAGCCGAGATTGACGATCCGCACGCCCGGTTTTTCAAGTCGCTGAGCTACCGTCTGAACGTATCGCGTCAAACGTTCTTGGAGTCCTTCGAATTGAGGCCAATACGCATCGAGTCCGATTCCGAAGAGACCCACGGTGAACTCGTGACGCGCACGTTTGTCGCTCATGTCCCCATTTCACTCCGGCGACTCTGCGTCTGTGGCGCGGCCGGAGCCCGAAAGAGATTCTATAGTGAAAAATATTTGTCGATTGAAGAAAGAATATAGGCTTGCGTATCTTTCGACCGCGCGAGCATATTGCACCCAGCCGGCTCACACGTGGGTTCTCGCACGGAGGATTCCATGAAACCTTTGGATTCGATTCGTTGGTTTCTTGTTCCAGTGTTTATGTTCGCGACTTCGCTCGCGTCAAGCGCGCAGGATTCCCCTACCCGCCTGGACGTTCACTGGGACCGCGTTACGAAGGAATTGAGGACGACGCCCACGTTGCAAGTGGTTGTAAACCCGCCGCTTCGCCGAGGGACTCCCGTGCACGACAATGCGTTCCAGGCGCTCCACGATCTCGGAGCCGATTATGTCCGTTACGTTCCGTGGCTCCCCTATCCGCGTCTTGGCGTAGCGGAGTTAGCACCACCGAAAGATGGGAAGACCTCCTGGGATTTTTCTCTGATCGATCCTATGACCATAGATTTTCTGGAGGCAACGAAGGGGCACTCTGTCGTTCTCAACTTCAGCACAATTCCCCAATGGATGTACAAAACCGACAAGCCTATCGGCTATCCGGACGATCCCAACAAGCCGGTGTGGGACTACGAGCAGGGAACAGAGCTTCGTGACACGACGTTCAAGGAGGTTGCCGACTACTATGCGCGACTCCTGTCCTGGTACACGAAGGGCGGATTTACAGACGAATATGGAAAGCGGCACGAATCCGGATACCACTATTCGATTCCGTACTGGGAGGTTCTGAACGAAGTGGATTTCGAGCATGACATGACGCCGCAAACCTACACGCGGTTATACGACGCGATCGTGACAGCCATGAGGGAAGTCCAGCCAGGGATGAAATTCGTCGGTGTGTCTCTCGCGATGGCGGGCCAAAACCCCGAGTTCTTTGAGTACTTCCTCAACAAAGAGAATCACCAGCCTGGCGTGCATCTAGACTACATTTCCTATCATTTCTACGCGGCTCCCGCACCGGATGAGACTCCAGACATCCAACAGCATACGGTTTTTGCGCAGGCGGACGGCTTCCTGAACACGGTTCGTTACATCGAGTCGATCTGCAAAAGACTCTCGCCTGGAACGGGCACGACGATCAATGAAATTGGAATCATTGCATCGGACGACAACGCAGAAGCCGATCCCGATAAAGTTGCGAAGCGTATTTCCGATTCGTACTGGAATCTCGCGGGCGCCGAGTACGCGTACATGTTTGTGGAGCTCGCGCAGCTCGGCATCGATGTGGCGGGAGAATCACAATTGGTTGGCTATCCCACGCAATTTCCCAGCGTATCCATGGTGGACTGGAACAATGGAAAGCCGAACCCTCGATTGTGGGTTCTGAAGCTCTTGCACGACAACTTTGCTCCCGGCGATAAAATAGTTGAGTTTGCGTTTGCTCCGGCAGATCCCTACGTCTCTGGCCTTGCAGTCGTGACCAAGCAAGGCAAACGCAAGATGCTGCTCGTCAACAAACGCGACCGGAATTTCGACCTATCGATTCCGGGATCCTCCGGCGGCCAATTGGACTACGTCGACGTCACCACGGCATTCCAACCGCCTGCATCCGCTAAGTTGAATTCAGACAGCTTGACGCTCCATGGCTTTTCCGTAGCCGTGCTCACCCTGCCTTAGAGGAATTGTGGAGATCCAGATGCCCAGAGTCGCGTTTCGCCTGCGAATAAAGGCCGGCAAAGAAGAGGAATACGACCACGCCCACAAGAACGTTTGGCCCGACTTGCTGGCGAAATTGAAAGAAGTGGGCATTTCAAAATACTCGATCTTCAGGAGGGAACAAGATTTGTTTCTGGTTATGCAGGCGGATGATTTTGATGCCGCGTGGCGCGCGCTCGATCAAGACTCGACCAACCTCGAATGGCAGGAGAAAATGGCTCCGCTCTTCGAACCGATGCAGGGGCTGAAACCAGGTGAGAAATTCGCGATCATGAAGGAAGTGTTTTATTTGGACTAACGGCACCGCTCTCCACGGACACTAAACCAAGCCATCCACGCTGCGGTGAACACGCGCCTGTCTTCGCGGGATCATGAGTCCTGCGAAGATCGTACTCGGCGGTCAGTGAGCCTGCGCTGAAGGGGAGAGTGCCGCCGATTCGGTGGCGGGTGCGTGTTTCGTTTCGCTTAGCGCAAGAACGGCATATGCCGTGGCAGCGTCGTCCATGAAGCGAGCGCCACCGTAGAACGGATTATAGTGGCGTTTGTTGACGGAGTAGGCCGTCCAGTGGCCGTCCCACCGGCTCTGGTTGCGGACTAACCAGGATACAGCTCGCTTCAAATGGACATCTTCGCGTGAGAGGCCCGTCTGTTCTAGCGCGAGCACGATCAGGCCGGTGGCGTACCCATCGCTGTCCTTCACCTCGGGCGTTCCATCGGCTCGTTTCCACTTCTCCATCAGCGACGACACACACCAGCCTCCATCCGCCTGCTGCTTGCTCAGAACATCGTCGATGATGGCCTTTTGCTGTGCGCTATCGAGAAGTCCGGGCAACTTTGCCGATGCCCACAGCAGAATTGTCCGGTTCATCAGAGTCTGCTTCGGCGCTTCGCGGACGAGGTATTCGTTCATCAGCTTGACGTTGTTTTGGATCTCGGGTGCCGAGCGATAATTATCAGGGGCCGTCCCTACCGCTACCGCCGCAAGACTTGTACCGTAGTAAGCCGAATCAGGGGCTTCCCACGGTTCGTTATCAAACTGAATCCACGGCCACACACCTCGATCATCTCCGGTCGTTTTCTGCGTGGCCCACATATTCTTGAATGCGGTTTTCCCGTTGTTGCTCATGCGCCCGTCTTGCGCATCGTAACTCGCCAGGACGAGCGCATTCAGGACGGCCTCAGTCCCTCTGGCTTGGGTGGCCATCTGACCGTAGTACGGTTGGACTTCGCCCCAAAGACGCACTCTCTTCGTGACGTCGTCGAGCAGCCTGCGTTCGTTGACGGAAGGGGCACTTTCACCAAGGGCCGCACGAAGCATAGGCCGCGAGAGGGCGTAAGGCATTACCGTATGGCACGAGACGCAGTGCGTCCCGTGATCGCGAGAGGCCCTCGGCCACTTCGCCCACCAAACTTCTCGCTGATCCAGGTAATTCGCAGCGGCCTTCTTGTCCCAGGAGTCAGCCGTCTCGGCGGTTGTAGTGCCAGGATGAAGCGAGCAGGCTGCCAGAAGTCCCACGATCAGGCACGTTGCCGCAGCGGTCGCGCCACGGACGATTGCTCTTATGTGCAGTTCCCCGTGCAATTCCATCTTGGCGGAATACTACACCAACAAGGCAAAGCATGCATCCTGTAGGCCGGTTCGCCAGCAAGTTCAGCAATCGTCAATAAATTGACGCTGGGCTGAAGCGGTCGTACACTCGCTTCGCGTCCTGAACGCGCACCTGCCGCAGACGCATGACTCCGCCCGGCTGCACGTTGGAGTTTCCTCAATGACTGCTCGGACAGGAACGCAACCCCGCTCTTTGGCGTTCCTTCGTTCCGGCGCCTTGGTCGCTGGCTCCCTGATTCTTTTCGCTTTAGCCACGGAAGCCCAGTCCCCTGGCTCCCCGGGACGCCAATCCTCGCGCGGCACCGGGAAATCGCAACCGGCTCCAGGCTCTGGTAAGCCCGAAACGGACACACATGATTCGAGCCATCCGCTCGAATCGAGCGTCATCCTCGTCCCGGTTCGCGTTGTCGTCCGCGATTCGAAAGGACATGTCGTCGCCAATTTACACAAGGAAGACTTCCGGGTCTTCGAGGATGGAAAGCTTCAGGACATTTCGCATTTCTTATCGGAAACGCCGGCTTCGCTCACCCCAACGTTTGTGCGGCCCGATTCCCCAACTGGCGCGCGTGATTCCGGGAAGCCACAAGAAGATTTCGTTCCTCCGTCGCGGTTCGTTGGGTTCCTCTTCGATGATGGAAACGCCAGCGTAGCGGACCTGGTGCAGTCCCGGACGGCTGCGGAACGCTACGTGGACCAGGCGTTGCAGCCGAGCGATCGTGTCGCCATCTTTACGATCTCCGGCAAGTCGCAGATGGATTTCACAAGCGATCGCGAGAAACTCCACTCCGCCTTGCGCGGCCTCATGCCCCAAGTTCTCGGCGGCGGCGACACGAAGGGAAACGAATGCCCGCCCATCGACTACTATCAGGCCGACTTGATTGAAAACAAGAACGACCAGCGAGCCTTCGGCGTCGCCGTGGAAGATAGTTTGGCATGCGCCTTTGCCGGCGATCGAAGGATGCTGCAAGCGGCGCGAGATATGGCCACGGCCGCGTCCAAACGCATCAACGAAGCCGGTGAAGCTCAAACGCAATATTCGTTGCGGCGTCTTGAGGAAATCCTCCATCGCATCTCCACCGCTCCGGGACAACGCAGCCTCGTCCTGATTTCCCCGGGCTTCATTTACTCGGGACGCGAGTACGACCTTTCTCAGATCATCGATCGAGCCAATCGGGAGAACGTCTTCATCAACACGCTCGACGCCCGCGGCCTCTACACCTCCGATACGAGCGACGTCACTCGGCCGAACCACTCAAGCCAGAACACGTTTGCAGCTCGCTCGATGCTTCGGTCGGGTGCCCAACTGGCCCAGTCCGGTGTTCTCGGCGCGCTAGCCGACGGCACTGGTGGCCTCGAGTTTCACGACAACAACGACCTGACCGCTGGATTGCAGACCATCGCTGCTCCCCCCGAGGTTTCCTACCTCGTGGCGTTCGTTCCGCATGATCTCAAATACGACGGCCGGTTCCATTCCTTAAAGGTCACTCTCACCAACAAAGAGGGAATGAGCGTTCAGGCCCGGCAAGGTTTTTACGCCCCCAAACACAGTGTTTCGGCAGCCGACACCGCCAAGGAAGATGTTGAAGAGGCCGTGTATTCGTTGGGGGAGCAGCATGACCTTCCCGTCGAACTCCATACGCAATATCAGAAGATTGATTCCGCCGACGCAAAGATCGCGGTAATGACCCAGGTGGACATCGCCCACCTCCGTTTTCGCAAGGCGGCTGGCCGCAACCAGGACGACCTCACGATCGTGGCCGCCCTCTTCGACCGTGACGGCAAGATGGTCAAGGCAATTGAGAAAAACGTCGACCTGAGCCTCCTCGACAAGACGTACGGGGAGCTCAGCCGCACCGGAGTGACAGTCAAAACCGACTTCGATGTGAAGCCCGGCGACTACGTCGTGCGGCTTGTGGTGCGAGATTCAAACGCGGGGCAAATCTCCGCGGAAAGTGGCGTCGTGGGAATCCCCTGATTGAGCCAACCACACCGCTCCGCGCGTTTTCGCGTGATGGAGGTCACCATGTTCACCAATTGGTCATTCATTGACGCCGGCGTAAGACCGACGTACACTCGCTCCGCGTCCTGAACGCGCACCTGCCGCAGACGCAAGACTCCAGTCGACACCATGGCCGCGGAGCCCCTCTTCTAATGATTGCTCGAACGGGAAGGCTCTCTCGACTTTCGGCGCCTGCTCATTGCGGCGCGCTTCTCGCTTGCGCGATCGTTTTTTCAATCGTGCCCGCGCAGGCCCAATCTTCCCAGCAGGACGCGACCGCGCAGCCGCCCCCGCAATCGTCGTCGACCAGTGCGCCGGTTCAACCAACGCCAACTTCCGACAAGCCGGAAATGGACACGCACGATTCGAGCATTCCTCTCGAATCGCGTGTCAACCTGGTTCCAATCCGCGTTGTGGTCCGCGACCCGAAGGGTCAAGTTGTGGGGAATTTGCGCAAGGAGGATTTTCAGGTTTTCGAGGACGGAAAGCCTCAAGACATCTCCCACTTTTCGGTGGAAACACCGGCGTCGTTCACGCAAACCTTCGTGCGGCCTGACGCTCTTCCCGGAACGCCGGAGTCCGACAAGCCGCCCGCGGATTTCGTTCCCCCGTCGCGTTTCGTGGCGCTCCTGTTTGACGACGTGCATGTTGCCTTGGCAGACCTTGTGCGCGCGAGAATTGCCGCAACTCATTACGTTGACGAGGCCCTGCAGCCAACCGATCGCGTAGCGGTCTTTACCGTCTCCGGTCAGTCGCAGATCGATTTCACAAAGGATCGCGACAAACTACACAGCGCTTTGCTAGGCCTCACGCCCCGAGCGGTCGGAGGCACCGGTACCACGGGAACTGGCACGTGCCCGCCCATCGACTACTACGAAGCCGACCAAATCCAAAACAAGAACGACCAGCAGGCCTTGAACGTCGCCACGCAGGACACTCTGGCGTGCATGTTCAACAACGATCCACTCCAGCTTTCTGCGGCGCAGCAAATGGCGATCTCAACGGCGATGCAGGTGAACGAGGCGGGCGATTCTCAAACGGTCTATGCGTTCCGCCGCCTCGAAGAGGTTCTGCGTCGCATCTCAGCTCTTCCGGGTCAGCGAAGCCTTGTCCTGCTTTCTCCCGGCTTCATTTATCCCGGCCGGGAGTACGATCTCTCGGGGATCATCGATCAAGCCAACCGCTCGAACGTGTTCATCAACACGCTCGACGCGCGCGGCCTTTACACTCCGGATATGGGTGATATCAGCCAGCCGAATCAGGGCAGCACGAACCCCAGCGTTGCCGGGACGCGCTCGATGTATCGTTCGAGCGCGCAATTCGCACAGTCGGATGTCCTCAACGTGCTCGCCGACGGCACCGGCGGCTTGGCCTTCCACAATAACAACGACCTCAACGGCGGGCTGCGCATGATCGCTTCTGCGCCCGATATTTCCTACCTTGTCGCCTTCGTCCCCCGCAACCTCAAGTACGACGGCAAATTCCATTCCCTCAAGGTGACTCTCGTTACGAAACAGAAAGTGAACATTCAAGCGCGTCGCGGTTTTTACGCCCCCAAGCACAGCGTGTCCGTTGAAGAAGCTGCCAAGCAGGATATTGAAGACGCGTTGTTTTCTCAGGAGGAGCAACACGGTCTGCCCGTCGAGCTTCACACGCAGTACTACAAAGTCGATTCCGCGAATGCGAAGCTGGCGGTGATGACGCGAGTCGACATCGCTCACATGCGCTTTGAAAAAACGGCGGGCCGCAACCAGAACAATCTCACGATTGTGGCCGCCCTGTTCGACCGGGACGGCAACATCGTCACAGGAATCGAGAAAAATGTCGAAATGCATCTGCTGGACGCGACGCTGCAAAGGCTCAGCCGCACCGGGCTGACGGTCAAGACCAGCTTCGATGTGAAGCCGGGCGACTACGTCGTCCGCCTCGTGGTGAGAGACTCAAACGCCGCGCAATTGTCCGCAGAAAACGGCGTGGTCGAAATTCCGTACTAGCACAAGGAAGGTGAATCATGAATCTCCGGCGTTTCACGCGATACGCGAGCTTGGGCCTTTTCAGCGTTGCCGCTTGTTGGTTCTTGCGGCAAGCGATCGTTTCGCCCGCGGCGATTCGCGCCCAGCAGACTACGCAGCCTGCAAGTCAGCAACCCCCACAAACGGCGCAACCCGCGCCCGCGCAGTCACAAATCCCGATTGCGCCTCCCGTCAAGTCCGAGGTCCGCGTCGTGCGAGTCGATGTCGTCGTCACGGACAAAAAGGGAAATTACATTCACGACCTTGCTGCCACTGACTTCCGCGTCTATGAGGACAACAAGCAGCAGGAGATCAACAATTTCGCCTTCGGCGGTGGCTCCAATGCCTCTGCCGCCTCGGACAGGCACTATATGGTGCTGTTCTTTGACGACTCGACAATGGAGTTCGCAGACCAGCCACGCGCTCGCGACGCAGCAGGAAAATTCATCGATGCCAACGCCGGTCCTAATCGTGTGATGTCCATCATGGAATTTGGAGGCACGCTTCGCGTCATCCAGAACTTCACTGCCGATGCCGACCGTCTCAAACAGGCTGTCGCGGGAGTGAAATTCTCGGCTGTTTCGCCGAATGCCCCTGCCGATCCGATCGGGCCCACGACGCAGCCCCCGGGCCTTCCCCCAGTGCAGGGCTCCAATCCAGCGGCCGACTTTGGCGCGTACACGCTTCTGCTCAGCATTCGCAGTCTTGCGAAAGACCTTGCCTCGATTCCGGGGCGAAAGAGCCTGATTCTGTTTACGTCCGGTTTTCCGCTCAATGACGAACGACAGTCCGAGCTGACGGCAACGATCGACGCTTGCAACAAGGCCAATGTCGCTGTCTACCCGCTCGATGTCCGCGGTTTGGTCGCGCCCGGCGCCCAGCTGCTGCCGGGTCGAAGCGGTGCATCGGCCCGCGCGATTCTCGCATCGCTCGAGCAAACAGAAGCTGAACCAGCAAGTCAGCCGCGCCTCGTTCTCGCTTCGTATCCGGCGTCTTCGCCGCTCGCGTCCGCAAGTCCGCAACGAACCGGCGGCGGCGGGGGTGGTTCTGCCGGAGGCGGCGGCACTGGCGGTGCCGGGGGTCGCTCAGGAAGTGGTGGAACTGGGGGCGGCACTGGAACAGGTGGAACCGGCGGCGGTAAGGGCGGAGGGACCGGCGGCACTGGAACCAGCGGCACCGGTGGCAAAGGCGGGACTGGCACCGGAGGTGGTGGAAGCACGCCGCCTCGCGGCACTTCCGGCAACCCCTACGGGAATCCGAATTACACCCAGCCACGCTCGATCGTTCCAACGTTCCCGCCGTCGGCAACCACGAATCAAGAGGTGATGTACTCGCTCGCGAGTGGAACGGGCGGCTTCCCGATCCTCAATACGAATGATCTGCTTTCAGGATTGCAAAAGATCGCTCGCGAGCAGGACGAATACTATCTGCTCGGCTATGCGCCGCAGGATTCGCCCGACGGCAGCTGTCACACCATTAAGGTAAAGGTCGAACGCAGCGGCACCGAAGTTCGATCCCGCAGCGGTTACTGCAACGTGCGGCCCACGGACCTGCTCGCCGGAAAGCCGATCGAAAGAGATCTGGAATCGCGCGCTTCCAGTACCGCGGCTCCCGGCAACATGGGAGGCACGCTCGAGGCTCCCTTCTTCTATACGTCGTCCAACGAGGCGCGCGTGAACGTCGCGATGGAAATCCCTTCCGCTTCTCTCAATTTCGATAAAGCGAAAGGCAAGTACCACGCAGACGTGAACATCCTCGGCATTGCTTACAAGCCTGACAATTCCGTCGGCGCGCGGTTCAGCGATGAGGTCACTCTCGATCTCGAAAAGGACGAGTGGAAGAAGTTCACCGAGTCGCCGATGCATTACGAAAATCAGTTCACTCTTGCACCGGGGCAATACAAGCTGACCGTGGTTCTTTCCGGCGGTGGCCAGAACTTCGGAAAATACGAGACGCCTCTGGTCGTCGATCCCTACGACGGAAAAACGTTTACGCTCAGCGGCGTCGCCTTAAGCAACAATTTTGCGAAGCTCGCCGATCTCGGTGGCGCTCTCGACGCGGATTTGCTGGCAGACCGCACTCCCCTCGTCTTCAAGGACATGGAAATAATTCCGTCCGGCAGCGATCGGTTCAAGAAGACGGACAAAGTGGCGCTCTTCGCTCAGATCTACGATCCGCACCTGCAGGATCCAAACCCCAAGCAGGTGAAAGTTGCCTTTCGAATTGTGGACCCGGCGACCAACAAGATCGTTTGGACCTCAGGCGGCATTGACGCGACAGGTTTCATTCAGAAGGGGAATCCGGTAATCACGGTCGCTCTGAAGGTCCCTGTGGACACCGTGCCGGCCGGTACTTACCGCGTCGAGATACAGGCCGGGGAAATCGGTGGAGACGTAACGAAGCTCCGAGCCGCCACCTTCACAGCCGAGTAGGCGCGGCGCGGCCATCGCCGGTGCGTCTGCTAGCGTAGAAACTGCCCGAGCGCGCTAGGCCGCGCCGGGTTCCATGCGCGAGCTACTTGGCGAGAATTTCTTTGCTCGCAGCGGGCCACTTTGCTAGCATCGAAGTTGCTGGGCTGCATCCCAAATTGCGATGTCTTTGCATGGGAGCGGCACCGGAGGTAAAAATGAGTGCAGCACCTTCTACCGGGGGCGCAAAAGTCACCGTTCCCGAGATTCTCTCCCGTAAGTCGTCTTCTCCAGTCGGATCGGCGGCAAAAAACAAAATCACGTGCTTGACGGCATACGACTATCCCACCGCTCGTCTTCTCGATGACGCGGGCGTGCACATTCTGCTGGTGGGCGATTCGCTCGCCATGGTCGTGCTGGGTTACGACTCCACTTTGCCGGTTACGCTCGACGAAGTGTTGATGCACGTTCGCGCCGTCCGGCGCGGAACACGGCGCGCGTTACTTGTCGCCGACATGCCGTATGGTAGTTACCATATCTCGCTCGAAGAATCGGTTCGCAATGCGGTCCGCCTGGTGAAAGAAGGCGGAGCGGAAGCGGTAAAGGTGGAAGGCGGAGAGCGCCGCATCGAACTGATCGCGCGCTTGGTGGAAGCGGAAATTCCTGTGATGGGGCATGTCGGACTGACGCCGCAGTCAGTGAATGCCATGGGAGGGTTCCACGTACAGGGCAAGACGAACGATGCCGCGCGTCAAGTGGAGCGCGACGCCCGCGCAGTGGAGGCGGCCGGAGCTTTTGCCGTGGTGCTGGAATCGATGCCCCGCGAACTCGCGGCACGCATCACGGAGAAATTGCACATCCCGACGATCGGCATCGGCGCAGGGCCTGACTGCGATGGCCAGGTGCTCGTGTTCCACGATCTGGTTGGTCTCACCATTGGGCACACACCGAAATTTGCACGGAAGTATGCCGACCTCGGGGCGGAAATCTCGCGCGCTGCCTCCGAATACTGTGACGACGTTCGCAGCGGGCGATTCCCGTCAGACGCGGAGTCGTATCATTCGCCGGCGGAATTGCGCGAACATTTGCCCGCGCGCCAGCGCACCTGACTTGAAAGGAGACGCCGGTGAACGTGGAAGATATCCGCTTGCTGTACGCCTATAATTCTTGGGCGAATCATCGCACGCTCGATTCCTGCGCCGGGATCAGCCCCGAGCAGTTCACTCGCGATCTCAGCTCTAGTTTTCGCTCCGTGCGCGACACGCTCGCGCATATCTACGGCGCCGAGTGGATATGGCTTGAACGCTGGCACGGACGCATCCCGAGCGCGCTGCCTTCTCCTGCTGACTTCCCCGATTTCGATTCAGTTCGGAGCCGCTGGTCGCAGCACGAAGCCAACCTGGACGCTTTTATTGCTTCGCTCACGCCAAGCGAGCTCAACCGCATCATCAAGTACAAAAACACGCAAGGCGCGCCCTTCGAGGGTCCGCTCTGGCCGATGTTGCAGCATGTCGTGAATCACGGCAGCTACCATCGCGGCCAGATCGCAACCCTCCTGCGTCAATTAGGCGCAAAGCCCGTTTCCACGGACCTGATCGCCTTCCATCGCGAGCCTGCCACCCGCGTCCCCGTCTAATGCCGTCCTGGAAGGCGTTCGCTCGCGGAAATCAGGGTTCGCTGCGCTAGTCCGGTCTTTCATGGAGACAATCCATACAGTTTACTGGATGCAGCAAGTGGCGCAGGAAGCGCGCCGGAACGATCGTATTGTCGGCCTTGTTCCCACGATGGGTGCGTTGCACGAAGGCCATTTTTCGCTCATCCGCCAAGCCAAACAACAGTGCACTCCTGTGGTCGTCTCGATCTTCGTTAACCCGAAGCAGTTCGGACCAACCGAGGACTTCCAGAAATATCCGAGGCAGCTTGAATCCGATCGCGCTGCTCTCGAGGAGCTTGGCGTCGACTACCTCTTCGCGCCGTCGGGCGAAGAAATGTATCCGGACGGCTTCCGCACGGCGGTTACGGTGGAAGGCCTGAGTGAGCGTCTCGAGGGACGCACGCGCCCCGGGCATTTTCGCGGTGTCGTGACCGTGGTGCTGAAGCTGCTTGAAATCGTGCGGCCACGTTTTGCCTTCTTCGGCCGCAAGGATGCGCAGCAGGCCCGGATCATCCGGCAGATGGTTCGGGATCTGAATGTGGATGCGGAGATTGTGGTACGTCCGATCGTGCGGGAACCGGACGGTCTCGCCCTTTCTTCGCGCAACGCGTATTTGCGGCCGGATGAACGGCGCGCTGCAACCGCGCTTTATCGATCGCTGGACGCGGTCCGCGCCGGGATCGCGGCGGGCGAGCGCGACGCCGATCGGCTGCTTGTTTCATTGCGGCACGTGCTCGATGGCGAACCGAAAGTGGCGATTGATTATGCGGAGATCGTGGACGCGGAAACTTTGGAGCCGGTGATGAGCCTTCGCAAGAATTGCTACGTGCTGCTTGCGGCGCGCGTCGGGAACACGCGGCTAATTGATAACGCCTTCATCGAGCAGGACGGCGAGTCCTGGCGCGTTACTGTCTAGGCCGCTTCAATTTCCTCAAGGACTTCGGCCGCGTGACCCTTCGGCGTGACGTTCTCCCAAATCTTGCGAATCTTTCCGTCAGGTCCGATCCAGAACGTCATGCGCACAATCCCGAGGAACGTCTTCCCCAGGAACGATTTCATTCGCCGCGCGCCGTAGACTTCGATGACGTGGAATTCGGTGTCCGCCAGGAGCGGGAAGTTCAGCTTGTGCTTCACCTTGAACTTTGTCTGCGACTCGACGGAGTCCCCGCTGCACCCGATGATCGCGGTGTTCACCTTCTCGAACTTCTTGATGGCGTCACGAAACTCGGACGCTTCGTTCGTTCAACCGGGTGTATTAGCCTTCGGATAAAAATACAAGATCACGTTCTTGCCGCGAAAATCCGCCAGCGAGATCTTTTCGCCGTCGTCGGCGGTGCAGTGAAAGTCCGGGGCCTTGTCGCCTTCCTTGAGCATTTTCGTCTCTTTATGTGCAGTGGGCATATTTTCTATTACGCAAGCAGACGCTTCAAGATTTCATTCACGAGCTGCGGATTCGCCTGACCCCGCGTTTCCCGCATTACCTGGCCGACGAAGGACTTGAACACACCTTCGTGTCCGCCGCGATACTTCGCCACATTGTCCGGACTTTTGGCAATCACTTCACGCGCGATTTTCTCGATCGCGCTCGTATCGGTGATTTGCGCCAGGCCTTCCGCGGCGATGATTTCCTCGGCGCTCTTTCCCGTGTCGAACATCCTTGCGAAGACTTTCTTTCCAGTGGCGGCGGTAATCTCTGCGCTTTCCACTCTTGTCAGCAAGTCCGCCAGCCTGCCAGGCTCGAGAGGGCAGTCTTCTATTTGTCTGCCGGTATCGTTCAAGCGCCTCAATAGTTCCACCGAAATCCAGTTTGCCGCGGCCTTGCCCTGTGCTCCGGCTCTGACAGTGGCTTCGAAGTAGTCGGCCAGCGCCCGCGTTGAGGTGAGCACGCCGGCATCATAGGGAGTGATTCCGTACTCGCGCAGGAACCGCGCCACTTTCGCGTCGGGCAGCTCCGGCATTCCGGCGCGGACGTCCGCGATCATCTTTTCTGACACTGTCACCGGCAGGAGGTCTGGGTCGGGGAAGTAGCGATAGTCGTGCGCCATTTCCTTCGATCGCATCGGCTCGGTGCGCCCCGCCGCGACGTTCCAGAGCCTCGTCTCCTGCGTGACGGTGCCGCCCGATTCCAGAATCCCGATTTGCCGCTCGATTTCATATTCAAGCGCGTGCGCAAGATAGCGGAACGAGTTCAGATTCTTCACTTCCGCTTTGGTGCCGAATTTCGGCGCGCCGCGGAGGCGCACGCTGACGTTCGCGTCGCAACGCAACGACCCTTCTTCCATGTTGCAATCGCTCACATCCGTATATTCGAGCACCTGCTTCAGCGTGTTGAGGTAGGCGTACGCTTCCGCGGGAGTACGCAGGTCCGGCTCGGAGACGATCTCGATCAACGGCACGCCGCAGCGGTTGAAGTCGATATAGCTCCATTTGTCCGAATCCGTGAAACCTTCGTGCAGGCTTTTGCCCGCATCGTCTTCCATGTGCAGCCGCGTGATCCCGATGCGTTTTTTTTCGCCATCCACTTCGATTTCGAGATGACCTCCGGTGGCAAGCGGCAGCTCGTACATCGAAATCTGGTAGCCCTTGGGCAAGTCGGGATAAAAGTAGTTTTTGCGAGCGAAACGCGAATGTTCTTGCACCTTGCAGCGCAAGGCCAGCGACGCGCGCAAGGCCAATTCGAGCGCTCGTTTGTTTAGCACCGGCAGCGCGCCCGGCAGACCCAGACATACGGGACAAGTATTCGAATTCGGGGCATCCCCGAAGCGCGTCGAGCAGCCGCAAAACGCCTTCGTTAAGGTTTCGAGCTGCGCGTGGACTTCGAGGCCGATGACGGCCTCGTACTTCACCATAAGCTCCGGCGCGATTCGCGGCACCTCTTGCGTCATTCGGGTCATCGTGGTGCCGAAATTATAGCATCCGGCCCCGACATCAGGTGCGAGGGATGATGGTAGGAGGACGATGCGCACACGACTCACGAATTCGTCACCGGGATTAGAAATGGACGCAAATGATTGAAAACATTCACCAGCGGCCACTTCTAATCTACGGTGCGGTAGGGTGGGTATTTTGGCCCCGACGAAAGCCAGGCGAACATTCTTCTCCGCCGTCAGTCTTTGCCCCAAGTGTACTTTAGGCCGAGGCGGTAGTTCAGGCGCAGGGCCGGGTAGCCGACGGCGTCGGAGTAATGACGATTGAACAGGTTGTCGACCACAGCCACCGTCGAAAAGCCGTGGCTCAAGTCGATGCTGTTGGCGATGTCCCATTTCACGTAGCTGGGGTCGCTGGTGATGCAGAAGTTTCCGACGGCGGGGTCGGGGGTGCAGACGCCGTTGATGATGACGCTATCGAAGTCGCTGTCGGTGCGGCGGCCGACGTAGTATCCGGCCAAGTTCCAGTTCATCCGGCGGAAATGCGCGTTGGCGATCAAGTTCGCCGAATGAAGAGGACGCTTGAAGAGCCGGTTGCCCGGTGCGAGCGCTGGATCGTATGCGTTCGGCGCCGCCAACACCTTCGAATCGTCGTAGGTGTAGTTGCCGATGATTCGCAGCCAGGAGGCGGGTTTCATTTCGATCGTCGAGTTTGCGCCGTCCGCGCGGGCTTTGTCGGTATTGAAGAAGCTGCCGCCGTAAGCGGGGCAGTTCTCGGCGCCGGCCGACGTGAAACTGACGATGTTGTGAAAATCGTTGTGGAAGAAAGTGGCCGAGAATCGTACGCGGTCGGATGCGAAGTATTGATCGATTCCGGCGTCGACCGTGTTGCTTTGCTCTGGCGCGAGTTGCGGGCTGCAGTCGGCGGGGAGAATCTCGGGCTCCTTGATCCCCTGGCCGTAGGACGCTCGGAGTCGCGTGGCGCCCCAAAGGCTGTTGCCATCTCGAGCGGCGTACGAAGCGCCGACGCGAGGCACAAATCGCGTGCCGAAGAAGCCGTTGTCTTCCACGCGGCCTCCCACGGTGGTCGTGAGGCGCCGGCCGAAGCGGTAGTTCACTTCGAGGTAGCCTGCCTGATTGTGGCGGCCCTCCGTGGGACCATTTTCGACTTCATACATGTAGCCGGCCGTGGCGCTTCCGTTGTGAAACAGGTAGGTGGACTGCGCATCGAGCCCGGCGCGGTTGTATTCCGTGATGGCGCTGTACCCTCCGAATTGTGGCGTGGAGTAAAGATTCCAGTAGCGCGACTCGTAACCCGAAATTTCATCGTGCCAGTGGTCGCCGGTGTTGAAGCTCCAGTTCAAGTCGGACGAGAAATCATGCAATCCATCCTGCTGCCCGACCGCGGACTCTCCCGGTAACAGTGTTTGGCCAGGCTCGCCCGCGTCGCTCGAATTGTTGCGCAGCGCCAATCGAAGGGAGTCCGTGTCGGAGAATTTCCATCCGAAATTGCCGGAGAGCGTGGTGTCGCGGAAGTAGTCACCCGGCCCCTGGCCCTGGCTCGAAAAATATCCCGCGCCGAGAGAGTAGTCGAACGCGCCGAGCAAACCGCTCAATTGGCCCGCGCCGTGACCTGTGTCAAACGTTCCGCCGTCTCCTTCGAGCGAGAGTTCGGGCGTTCGCGTGCTGCCGCGATGGGTGAACACCTGGATGACTCCGACCATGGCGTCGGAACCGTACAGCGCGCTCGACGCGCCGTGCACAATCTCAATTTTATCGATGCTATCGAGAGTGAAATTCGAGAAATCGACGAGTCCGCCGGGCTGGTTCACCGGCACGCCATCGACGAGCACCTTCGTGTAGTTCGAGTTTCCACCGTCAAGGAAAAACGTGGTGATGCCGCCCATGGGACCGAGCTGGGAGAAACTGGCGCCCGGCACGGACGCGAGGGCGGGGGTAAGCCACACTTGTTGACGGTCGTCTATATCCTCCCGCGTGATCACATCGACTGGCGCGACGGCGTTCTTCAGCAGCTCAGGCTCGGCCAAAGCTGTGACGACAACGCTGGACGAGAGAGGCTCAAGTTCTAGGCGAAGGTCTAGCGTGCGAGCTTCGCCTTGGGTGAGAGTCATTTCCTGTTCGACGCGGACGAAGGATTCGTGCTCGATGCTGAGGCGGTAGCGGCCGGGCGCGAGCGTGAGGGAGAATTTTCCGCTCTGGTCGCTATGAGTCTCGATCGGTTTCGCCGGGGAGCCAGTTAACTGAGCGACGATGGTAGCGCTCGAAATTGCGGAGCTGCTGGGGTCGGTTAGTGTGCCGGTGATTGTTGCGTTTCTTTGTGCTTGCGTTGGGGAAGGCTGGGAAAGTGCCAGGCCGAAAAGGATTGCTGCCAGGAAAGTGCAGAGTCTCATTGTTCCTCCTCTCCCTCTCGCGCGGGAGTTGAAGGTTGTCCCGGTGCGCACGACGAGCGCGCGAACCTGGATTGAGACTCCGCCGGTCTCCTGGCTTGGCGGCGAGCCCCCAATGCGGGCCCATCCGGCTACGTCACGTTATTCGCGACAAGCCGGATTATCGGCGGCCTTCCCATCCTGTTGCTGAAGGACAGTGGCTAGCGCCGAAGAATTCCGCCTTACAGTCGCGCGGCGGCGACGGCTTTTCACCGTCTTCCCGTGCGCGGAGTCTCGGGTGATTGTGGACGGCGGTGTTGGCCGCCGCTTGCGAAGCTCGTGATGCGAGTTTCGTCGGGCTTTTGGTTGGGTGTGTCGCGCCTATGGCGCTTGGGATTTCGTTGCTGTTTTTTCCCAGCCCCTTACGGGCTGGGCTGACTTCTGCCGCGCCTACGGCGCTGAGCAACTTCTAGTGGTCGGCGCTTAGGATTACGCGCGGGCGGCCACTGGGGCGCATCTGGACTTCCAGAGGCGCCGCAAAAATCTCTTCGAGCAAGGTGCGCTCGTACACTTGCGCGGGAGTGCCCACGCGCAGACATTTGCCTTTGTGCAGAAGGACGACGCGGTCGGAAAATTCGGCCGCAAGATTGAGTTCGTGCGTCACCACGAGCACGGTATGGCGGTTTGTATCGGCCAGCTTCCGCAGCCTGCGCAGCAACTCCACTTTCCCGCCAATGTCGAGATGCTGCGTGGGCTCATCCAGCAAAAGCAGCGACGGCTGTTGCGCAAGAGCGCGCGCCAGAATCACGCGCTGCTTCTCGCCGCCCGAAAGCTCGTTCATCCAACGGTCGCGAAAGGCGTCGGCGCCCACTTGCGCGAGGGCATTTCCGGCGAGAAGGCAATCCTCGTCCGACTCGAAACGCAGCCGGCGGCCGTATGGATACCGACCTTGCAGGACGTATTCCCAAACGCGCAACGGGAAAAGGAGTTCGCTTTCCTGCTGCACAAACGCGATCCGCTGCGCCCGTGTGCGCAAATCAAGCTCGCCTATTCCGGAGCCGTCCACTTCGATGCGCCCCGAAAGAGGCTTGACGACTCCGGCGAGCAAGCGGAGCAACGTGGATTTTCCGCTTGCGTTGGGACCAAGGATGGCGACGAGTTCGTGCTGACCCGCTTCGAAGCTTACTGGACCGAGGGTGAACTCGGGAGCCGAGCGGTCGGTGGCGGAGTAGGCGTAGCTTACCTGCTCGACTTTCAACCGCGCGGGCAGCGGCATCGGCGGAGCCGCGAGAGACGCTCCGCTGCCGGTGGCGGCGCTCATCGCACTCTCCTGCGAATCAGATAAATGAATACTGGCGCGCCGGCGATGGCCGTCATGGCGCCGACGGGCAATTCCGTTGGCCCAACCACGGTGCGCGCCAGCAGATCCGCGATCACGATGGCAATCGCGCCGCCGATTGCGGACGTGGGAATCAAGAGGCGGTAGTCGGTGCCGAAAAGCATGCGCATCACGTGGGGAACGAGCAGGCCGACGTAGCCGATTGCGCCGCTGACCGAGACGGCAAGCCCAGTCAACACGGAGGCTGCGATATACACCACGAGTTTCACGCGGTTCAGATTGACGCCGAGATGCCGCGCCTCCTCCTCACCCGTAAGGATCAAATTCAGGTCGGAGGATGTGGTGTACATGGCTATGGCGGCTACGAAGAAAATAGTGAAAAGAAATCCGAGCCAGGCTGGAACGTTCGACGTAGGCGGAGGCGTGGCGAGAGAGCCCATCAGCCAGAAAGCCATTCCGCGCATGTCGCGCCCGCTGAGAGTGGTGATGAGGAACATGATGACCGCCGAAAGGAACGAGGCCGAGACGATTCCCGCTAGCAGCAGGGTGGCGCTGTCGAGGTGTCCGCCGCGGCGGCCGAGAAAATAAACGGCCGCAATCGTGATGGCCGCTCCCGCAAAGGCCGCGACTTGAATCGCTCCGGGAATTTGCGGCACCAGAATCAGGCTGAGAATTGCGCCGAGGGCCGCGCCGCTCGATACGCCCAGCACGTAGGGATCGGCCAGCGGATTGCGAAGCAGGGCCTGAAAGCCAGCGCCCGCCGTGGAGAGTGACGCTCCGACAAGAATTCCCAGGGCGATGCGCGGTAATCGCAATCCAAAGACAACCAGGCGGAACTCCGTAGGAATGCGATCGCCGCGGCCAAGCGCGCCGTTCACCAGGGTCATAACGATGTCGCGGACGCCGATGGGATACGCGCCCATGCGGAGTGAAATCACGACGGCGACAAAAAGCACGGCGCAGAGCAAACCGGAAATTGCGAGCACCCGCCGTGGGGTTAGCATGCGCATTCGAGCCACCTTGCAGGCGTCGACGACGCGAGCAGATGAATTTCTGAATTTCCGCCCTGGTCGCGCGGGATTATCGAAAATGCGTTCGGATGGATTTGGTGGGCAATCTGCTCGATGGCATCGATCAATCCGGGGGCGGGGCGGTCAATTTCCTCGCTGATGATGGCCACATGTCCCGAGCGGACAGCCTGGAGATCCTTCCATGCTGAGCGGGCGCGCAGATCCTCAAGGGTGCGCGAACCTTCGCCCGTGTGACTGCTTGCCAGCACGATATAGTCGGGCTGGAGACGCACAACTTCCTCGAGAGCGATTTGCGGCCAGTTCTGACTCGAAAGCACAACGGATTCGGCGCCGGCCCAGCGAAGCGCGTCGGCGATAAAGGTGTTTTGCCCTATCGAGATCAGCGGATCGAGCCACACCACAAACAGAACATGCACGAGCGGATTATCCGCAAGGCGGGTATGGAGAGTATCGAGCCTGGCATCCAACCTGGCGACGAGCGCGGCGCCTTGTTGCGACGCGCCGATCAAGGTTGCGAGACGGCCAAAGGAATCGACCATGCCGCGCACAGTGCGCGGATCGGTGGTGTAGACGGGCACGCTGAGGCGTGCGAGCGCATCGACTGTCTGACGCAAATTAATAGATGTGGTCGCCAGAACGAGATCGGGATGCAGGGCGACAATAGCTTCGATGCTGGGATTCTGGGGCGAACCGATATGGGGCTTCGCTTTCGCTGCCGCGGGTACATCACAATAATCCGTGTCGCCGGAGAGGCGATCTTCGAGCCCCAGCGCGTAGATCGTTTCGGTCAAATTCGGTGCGAGAGAGACGATGCGGTTGACTTGCGCGGGGATCGTAACGGTGCGGCCGACTTCGTCGGTGACCACACGCGACTCTTTGGGAGCCGGAGCGGATTGCCTATTCGGGCGGGTAAGACGGGGCGGAGTCACGGATGCCGGAAGTCCTGCAGCGGCCAATCCGGCCGCCACCAGCGCCACGAAGCTGCGTCCCAGCCAATCTCTGAACAAAATCATCTCCCACCGAGCAACAAAAAAGCCTCGCGAAAAGAAGCGAGGCCATCGCCACACTCTTTCTCGCGAAGAGTGTCAGCTTACGACCGGCCTGGCAGGCATCCTGACTTTCGGCGTCGCACGCACTCGGCGTGCTGGAATCGCCGATCACAGTGGCGGGACCGTGGCCGATTTTCACGGCCTTCCCCATTCACCGAGCCGGTTGAGTTGTCTGAGGAAGTGTAAGTTCGCACTGCGCTCGTGTCAATCTCATGTCACGTCAAATGAAGAGCCGCTTAGCGGTTCTTCCACTGCGGCGCGCGTTTCTCGACAAGGGCGCGCACACCTTCCTGCGAATCTTCCAGGTCGCCGAGCTCGTTGAGGAAAACCCTCATCGACGTGCGCACAGCATCGCGCAGCGGAAGGCCCATGCTGCCGAGAATCGCCTTCTTCGCCATCGTCAAAACGGGCCCGGATTGCGCGGTAACCTTGGCAATCACTTCATCCACTTTTTTCTGCAGCTCGTTTTCGGGAACGAGCCAGTTGACGAGTCCGAACTCACACGCGCGCTCCGCGGAGATTGTTTCGCCCATCATTACGAGCTCCGAGGCAAGCTTCAGACCGAGAATATTGGGAAGGATTGCGGCTGCCAGCGGAGGGAAGACGCCCAGCTTGATTTCCGGCTGGGCGAATCTTGCTTTCGGCGTTGCGATCACCAAGTCGCCCAGCGCGGCAAGCTCCGCGCCGCCGCCGAACGCAGGCCCGTTAACCACGACCAGCAGCGGCTTCGACGTGTCGAGCATGGCCAAAAACGTATTGTGAAACGCCTCGACCAGTTGAAACACGCGCCGCTGGGTGTATTCCCCGAGCTCGATTCCGCCACAAAAGGCCTTGGCGGCCGAGTCCAGGACGATCATTTTGATGTCGCTGCGGCTACCGATGGAATTGACGCCGGCGGCCACTTCCGCGAGCATCCTCTCGTTCAGAAGGTTGTGCTCCGGGCGATCGAGCGTCAGGCGCGCGACCTCGCCTTCGATCCGGTAGTTTACGTGCTGAAAATCTTCCGGTTTCGGCGCTGCCAGCGCCAGGGTGCCGATGACTTCCGTATCCACATTGCGAACGCGTTTTTGCATCGAATGGGCTCCGGCTAGAAGCTTAGACAGTTTCGATTTCCACTGCCACGCCCATTCCGCCGGACACACACAAAGCAGCAAGACCCCGCCGGCCAGTGGTTTGTTCAGCCGGCCGTTGCGTTTCGCCTCGAAGTTCATGCAGGAGGGTGGTGAAAATGCGAGCCCCCGAGCAGCCGATCGGGTGGCCCAACGCGATCGCTCCGCCATTGGGATTCAGCCGCTCGGCGTCGAAGTGGAGTTCGCGGTCGCACGCGATTACCTGCGCGGCGAATGCTTCGTTCAATTCGATGGCATCGTAGTCGGCAACTTTTGTGCCGGTGCGTTGTCCGAGCGCGCGGATTGCCGGAACGGGGCCAATTCCCATGATTCGAGGGTCGACGGCCGCGATGGTGGCATCGACGATGCGCGCGAGCGGCTTGAGGCCGAGGGCGCGCACTTTTTGCTCGCTCGCCAGCACGACGGCCGAAGCGCCGTCCGTGATTCCACTGGAATTGCCGGCCGTGATTGTTCCGTCTTTGCTGAAGACGGGCGGGAGTTTCGCTAGCGCCTCGATCGTTGCGTCAGGACGCACGTGCTCGTCTTTCTCGAGACGCGAGACGTTGCCCTTTTTGTCGGTTTTCTCGATGGCGACGATCTCCGCACCGAACCGGCACTCGGCCGCGGCGCGCGCGGCTCGGCGATGGCTTTCGACTGCGAATGCGTCCTGTTCTTCGCGCGTGATCTTGTACCGCTCGGCGAGAATTTCGGCCGTTTCGCCCATCACGAGTTTCGAAAGCGGGCAGAGAAAGCCATCGCGATACATCGCGTCGACGAGAGGCTGATTGCCCATCTTGAATCCCCATCGGCCTTCGAGCAGATAGGGCACGCGGCTCATCGACTCAGCGCCGCCGGCGACGATGATGTCCGCCTGCCCGAGACGAATTTGCTGCCAGCCCAGAAGCACGGCCCGCAAGCCCGATGCGCACGCCATGTTGACTGTGAACGCGGGCACGTCGTCGCCAAGTCCTGAACGCCACGCGATCTGCCGCGCTGGATTCGGGCCGACGCCGGCGGGGCGGGCGTTGCCGAAGATAAGTTCGTCGACGCGCCAGGGGACATTTTCTTTGGCCGGCGCGAAGCTTTCCCCGGGTGTTCGCTCGCCGGGCAGTGGCGATCCGAATGCGCGTTGGAGTGCGGCTCGAACGGCGATGACGCCCAAATCCGGCGCGGTGAAATCGGCGAGCATGCCGCCGAACTTTCCGATGGGCGTGCGAACGGCGCTTAGGATGTAAACGGTGTCGGACATTTTAAGGTCGCGTCGAAGAGGTTTCTCGAAGCCGAGATGTGTCGCGGCTTCCGGCGCGTTTGTACCCGACGCATACTCATTGTCGGGGGAGAGAATCGTGATTGCAAGCGCGCGAAACGATGTTCGCGCCATCGCGTTGGGAAGGTGAGTTGTAATTGACCGTGCGCGTCGCGGGCCGCTATAATTGGTGTTTCGGTTCGGACTCATCAACGCGCCGAACACCTCGCCGGGGATCTCACGCAGCGCTGCACCGATCGATAGCGCCTTGAATCAGGTGAAGAGGTCTGGCGGCGTACGCTCGAACGCCAAACGAGACTGAGGCGCGCGGGCGGAAGACTCGAAAGCGAAATTCAGGAGAAGTCATGATCAAGGCAACACTCTTGCGCGCGGGCATGATCATCAAGCACGACGGCGATCTTCATGTGGTGTATAGCGTCGATCACCGCACACCGGGCAACAAGCGCGCCGCGATGCAGACGAAGATGCGCAACTTGCGGACGGGTTCGATGATGGACTACCGGTTCCGCGCTGAAGAAACGATTGAAAAAGTGGTGGTGGATGAACTCGAGTTCGAATACCTGTATAGCGACGGCGAAGGCCATCATTTCATGGACTCGGAGAACTACGAACAGCTCGCGTTGCAGAACGACATTGTGGGCGACACGAAGGATTACCTGATCCCGAATATGCCGGTGAAGATCGAGTATTACGACGGCAAACCAATCGGCGTTCTGCTGCCGGATACGGTGGACCTCGCGGTGGTCGACACCGAGCCCAGCATCCAGAAGGCGACTGCCAGCGCAGTGATGAAGCCTGCGAAGCTGGAGACAGGGTTGGTGGTGAACGTTCCGCCGTTCGTCAACACGGGCGATAAGATCAAAGTGGACACCTCCGAAGGGCGCTACATCCAGCGCGTGCAGTAAATCCAGGTCGAGCAGCATCCAAAAGCGAAATGCAGATCCCTCGCCCCCCACAAACCGGGGGGATTCGGGATGACAACCTAGTGAGGGATTGCCTGGAAAGCCGCAATAGCTACAGCGATCGTTCGATTGCGTATAGGACGACTCGAATGCCGCGATCGGTGGTTTCGCGCTCGAAGCGCATTCCAAGTTTCTCCATGACGTGAATCGAAGCGAGATTCTCGGGCTGCGCGATGGCGACGATGCGGTGCAGGTGCGCTCGTTCGAAGCCGTCGCGCATGGCTTCGCGCGCCGCTTCGGTGGCGAGACCCTTTCCCCAGCAGCTTCGCGCCAACCACCAGCCGATATCTGTGTCCGGAGTTTCAACCAACGGTCGCAGGCCGCAGAATCCGATCATGGCTTGCGAGTCCTTATCGATTAGCCTCCAAAGGCAGAAGCCGCGTGCTTCGAAGCAGGCGACTTGCCGCGCGACGAATTCGCGAATGCGTTCGTCGGGCCAGGGCCGACCATCGGAGATATAGCGCATCACGTCGGGATCCTGCGCGATCGGTTTGAGTTGCAACCAGTCATCTTCGTGCCATGGCAAGAGGCGCAATCGCGGGGTTTCGAGCTTGGGGGTTTCGAGCATAGGGAGCGTGTCTGGCTGCGACCGCGCCGTCGTCATCCGGCGGCGGTTGCTCGGGCTGCTTCCGGCAGCTTGATCAGGCGCGCTTCGGTGATCGACGGAATAGCCAGAATGTGTTGCACGATCGCAGCGTCGACTTCGCCGTCGAGGCGCAGAAGCGCAACGGCCTCGGCTCCATGCACGGGCTGGCGGCGGCCCAGCGCGAACGTGGCAATGTTCACTCCGAGATTCCCCAACGCCGTTCCGATCTTACCAATCACGCCCGGTACATCTCGGTTGCGGATGAGGAGCAGCGTGCCTTCGAGAGGCGCCTCGAGGCCGATGCCGTCGAGCGACAAAATGCGGGGCGAACCATCCTGCCCGACGATGCCTTCGACGGTGAGGTCGCGCCCGCCATCATGGAGCGAAACCTCGAGAGCGTTGGGAAATCCGCGCTCGCGGCGACGCGTGGTTTCCTCGACCACAAGCCCTCGTTCGGCAGCTGCTTGGCCGGCGTTCACGAGATTGACTTTTTCGTCGAGCACGGAATTGAGCAGGCCAATAAGCACCGCGCTGCGAATTACGTGCGAGCCGAGCTCGGCAGGTTCGCCGGCGTAGCGGATGCGGACGCGGCTGAAGCTGCGCGAGGGCGCTGCCTGCGCGACGAACGCGCCGAGGCGTTCGCCCAATTCGAGGTACGGACGCAGGCGGCGGTACTGCTCGGCGGACATTGCGGGCATGTTGACGGCGTTGCGAATAAGTCCGTCGGCGAGATAGTCGCGCACCTGCTGCGCGATGGCTGTGCCGACTTCCTCCTGCGCTTCGGCCGTCGATCCGGCGATGTGGGGGGTGGCGATCAAATTCGGAAGACCGAGCAGCGGCGAATTCTTCGGCGGCTCGACCGCGAACGTGTCGACGGCGGCGCCTGCAAGCTGACCCGATCGAAGCGCTTCGGCGAGCGCAGCTTCGTCGATCAATTCTCCGCGCGCACAGTTGATCAGGCGCGCGCCGCGCTTCATTTTCGCGAGCGAGGTTGCGTTGATCATCTTTTCGGTGGCGGGGCTGAGCGACGTGTGGAGCGAAATTACGTCGCTGCGGCGCAGGAGTTCGTCGAGCGGCACGAGCTCGACTTCAAGCTCGCGCGCCGCGGCGGGGGTGACGTAGGGGTCGTGCGCCAGGACTTGCATTTCGAGGGCGCGCGCGCGGCGGGCAACTTCCGTGCCGACGCGGCCGAATCCCACGAGGCCGAGCGTTTTGCCGCGCAGCTCGGTTCCCGATGCGGATGATTTTTCCCAGCGGCCGGCATGAATCGAGGCGTTCGATTGCGGGACGGAGCGCGCGAGGGCCAGCATCAGCGCGAGGGTGTGTTCCGCGACGCTGACGCTGTTTCCGCCGGGCGTGTTCATCACCAAGACGCCACGATGCGTGGCCGCTTCGACGTCAATATTGTCGATGCCGACGCCGGCGCGGCCCACCACGCGAAGGCGCTCCGCTTTTTCGAGCAGCTCGCGAGTAACGCGTGTGGCACTGCGCACGATTAGGCCGTCGGCATTCGCGAGTTCGCTCGGCACCGTTGCGGTGGCCGGCGAGACAATTTCCCAGCCTGTTTCGCGGAGCAAATCGAGCCCGCGGTCACTTATTTTGTCGGCAACGATAATTTTCATGATGACGAGCGTAGCGGGCGGACATCGAGGTGTCAAATGCGAGGAGGCAAGGAGGCAGGGAGGCAAGGAGGCAAGGAGCGGAGGAGGCCTGCGCTACAAACTGCGCGTGCGAGCGGCGTGTGCTATTCTTTTGCGCCGGGAGAGCGACGAAATGGGTTATATCGAGCGGATACAGAGCGATTTGACCGCGGCGATGAAAGAGAAGGACGAGCTGCGGTTGAGCGTGCTGCGGATGATGAAGTCCGCGCTGAAGAACAAGGAAATCGAGAAGGTGCGTCCGCTGGACGATCTGGAATCGCTGCAGGTGCTGCAGACGATGGTGAAGCAGCGGCGCGAGTCCATCGAGCAGTTCACGAAGGGCGGGCGGAAGGATCTGGCCGAGAAGGAAGCGAAGGAAATTGGGATTATCGAGGATTATCTGCCGGCCGCGCCCAGCGATGCGGAAGTCCATCAGGCGATCGAGGCGGCCATCGCTGAAGCGGGCGCGGACTCGTTGAAGCAGATGGGCGCGGTGATCAAGGCGGCGCGCGCGCGGTTGGAAGGGAAGAGCGTTGACGGGAAAGTGCTCAGTGACCGGGTGCGCGAGCGGCTGACGAAGTAGCCTCCGTTTCGGGTGAACAGCGTAAAAAGCTGACCACAGAGGGCACAGAGAAAAACCAGAGAGCACGGAGAAAAACTGCTCGACAGTTGCAGTGCGAGCGTTCCGCAGTTTCAACCACGATAGAAGTCCCGACAAGATGCCGCTTCCCGAAACGATTCGCGTGAAATATACCGAGGAGGAGGCGGAGTACGTCAGCATCCGGCCGCTGGTGCAGCAGGAGTTTCGCGGCGCGGAACTGGTGGACATGATCCTGAGCGTCACCGGCAGAGACGTGGCGCGAATTCAGCAGATTCTGCGGTCGGGCACAATCGTTTTTCACTCGTACCGCTACTGGTGGCAGGGATTCGAGGCGGAATCGGCCGCGCTCGCGGGGATTCTCGCGAAGTATCCCAATGCGGAACCTTCGCGTACATTTCGAGCGGGGGATTGCGCCGAAGTGATGCTGGAATCGAGCGGTGCGCCCGCAGCGCATTCGATTCGATTGCGCCGCGAGACAGCGGGCAGGAAGCGGCTGCTGCGTTCGCGCAGTTTCTGGGATTGCCTGATGGATCTCGCGGGCGACGCCGCTCCGGCGTATCGCGAATATTCGTACGCGCTTCGCGGAGACGTTTATTGGTCGGCGCTGACGAGGGAGCAGGTGTCGCGCCTTGTGGCCGAAGCTGAGCGCTACGCTCCTCGGGCGCTGCGGGTACAGCTTGGCGTACTGGCCTCGATTTCGCAGATTACGTATGTTTGCTCGCGGGCCGATGGGACGAGGGTCGATGGATGAGGGGCGAAAGTGCGGCAAAGCGGAAGTGGTGTTTTTGTCGCGGTTAGAAAATGTCTTCTCCTTTCGTTTCATGGGATTGCAGCGATTTTTGAATGTGGGGTTGTCGCGATTAGATTTTTGTTCGCCTGCGAGAAAACGTGACCCGTGACTCGTGATTCGTGACTGGTGAGAAGATCGGAGCCGGAGTCGCGCGGGCGCGAGGAGGAAGCTCGACTGAGGTCGTGACTCAGGCACGGCTTCGCCTGTTTTCTGTATTTGAGTCGAATTGGCTAATCGGTACAGCAAAAATACCCCCCCTAGTTTTTGACTATTAGACTGGGTCGCGGGTGAATGTTTTCAGTCATTTGCGTCGATTTCTAATCGCGTTTTCGTTATTAGTCCCGAAGCTTAGGGATCCCCTCTTAAGTTTCATAGATTGGACTCTGGTTCCTTGCTTCGGCCCGCGGTGTCGATTTCGCAAGTCATAAAAACGGGGCATGGTAGCACGGAATTCGTCGGATGGGTAGTCACAAAGTTACGGTAGTAGTTCTATAACTCATAGAGCAAGGCTGGCCCACCCGCCGATGTTCAAGAACCAGTACTGGGGAGGATGCGGTTCAAAGTTGACAGTTTACAGTTGAAAGTGAAACTGGGCCAATTCCGAGGGATGGGAAGACCCACGGTTCGGAAAAGCGCGAACCATGGGGCACCCCCGCGGGTGGAGTTGTCGGTCTCGGTTCATTGGTTGAGCTGGAGCTTGCGATCAGAGTGTTCGCCAACAACAAGTTCAAGAAGGAAAGTCTGGGGCACCCGGCTCGCCAACTCATCTGCTTTCGGTTCACCGGACGGATCAACGGCTGCTTGCTTGTCGCATTTTCTTCGCTCATGCGCCGAGCATACCCAGCTTCACTTTGTTTTCAAGCGCTGATTGAGATTATTTCGGAAGGTTTTTTCACAGCTTCAAACCCGCGAAGGATTGATTGGATAAGAACGAAGGCTCCGGTCGGAGGCCGAGTAAGCTTCTGATTGGAGGACCGAAGCAAATTCGGTTCGAAAGGAGCCTTCGAATGCTGATTATAGGATGTGATTACCACCCGAGCTGGCAGCAGATTTGTTGGATGGACACAGAGACCGGGGAGACGGAGGAAAGGAAACTGGAGCATGCCGGGTGCCCCAGGTTTTCTGTTTTTGGTGTTAGTTACGCGCATCACCGTAAGCCTCACATGAACCAGTAACCGAGACCAACGAATCCAACCCGCGGGTGCCCCATCGTTCGCGGTTTTCGAACGGTGGGTCTTTCTTTATTCGACGATATCCATCGATAGTAGCACCGTCCCACTTTTTCATGTAGAAGCGATAGCTGCTCCACGGCCAGTCTTTTGGATTCCGTACCAAGCCGGTGTCGGTGTCAAGGCCGATTCCGAGGGACCGAAAGACCCACGGTTCGGAAAACCGCGAACCGTGGGGCACCCCGCGTGTGGAGTTGTCGGTCTCGGTTCACTGGGTGAGCTGGAGCTTGCGATCAGACGGTTCGCCAACGACAAATTCAAACGGAAGCCTGGGGCACCCGGCATACCCAGCTTCACTTTGTTTTCAAGCGCTGATTGAGATTATTTCGGAAGGTTTTTTCACAGCTTCAAAAAAGCGCAAAGGATGCGGCACCCGGAACTTCAACTGCGTTAACCAAAGTCAACCGCAACTTCAAGGCCGAGGCAAAGGGTCGGCCACCCGCCCGCCCTTGGTCTTCTTATCCTTATCGAAAGACAACGTGGCGGCCACCGTCGCCTCCTTGCCGGGCAGATCGGAACTGGTGTGAAGCACGACAATAATTGCCGCAGAATCTTGCACTTCTGGGACTCCCAAAGAGGTGGGTGCGTCGATCGCCTTCGCCGTTAGCTGACCGGGCTGTTTATCTTGTTGCGTCGTCGTACTTGGGGTGTTGGTTGCTTGCTGTATCGAGGAGGTGATGGCACCGGCTGCGCCGGTGTTTTGCGAGGTCGGTTGTTGGTCCGGACACTCTTTAAGCTCGACGCCGCAGCCAGTGAATTCCGTGAACACGTTGAAGGCGGGGTTGTAGCTATGGCCGTCGAGGTCGGCGAAGGATTCTGGGTTGTCGCTGACCATGGCGTAGAGGTTGAGGGTTTGCGGGTTGGTCAAGTTGGCGTAGGGAACAGGCGCGGGGACAGAGGACCAGTCGGCGGAGAGCCAGCGGCCATATTGGGAGGAATAGTAGCGCGCGCCGAAATCGTCGTTGTTGGTCTCGGTGTCGCGTTCTTTGCCTTCGAACTTGTAGTTCTGCGAGCAAGTGTTGGTGACGACGCGCTCTCCGCCGAAGGGATAAAAGTCCGCGTCGTAGCACGGCGAAGTTCCGCCTGACTGGACGATGGTGCGCGAGCTGCCGAGCATGTCTTCTTCGTAGTAATAGATCGTTCCCGTCGAGACGTTGCGCATGGCGATGCGTTTGCCGCCGAAGAAAACGTATTCGTTGGTGAAGTTGCCGCTCTGGTCGGATTCATCGAGGATTTCGGTTCCGGCACCGTACCAATAGATTCCGCCGCTCGACTTTTCGAGGCGGTTGCCGTCGCCGTCGTAGACGTAGTTGGTATAGGAGCCCATGGATGCCGGGTGCGCCAGAGGTTCTCGGTTTCAGTGTTTGAATACCACACGTGAACAGCGGCGGCCACTTGCAAATCGCGCGGTGGTGCAGCGGGCGTACATTTAGGGGTTGGCGCGGCGGAGGACGGCGCTGGAGCGCTCGTCGGCTGCGACCTGGCGGAAGAAGGCGCGGACTTCGTCGAGTTTTTGCGTGGGGACGTGGACGCTGGTGATTTCGTAGGTGCGTTTGTAGTGCAACGTACCGTCCGCGACCTGAACGTCGCTTTTGTAGGTGGCGTAGTCGCATTGGGCCTGGACCGGAGGCGGCAGTTCGTCGACCACATAGCCGGCGGGAAGAGTGATGTCGAAGATATCGTCCTGCCGCGTGGCTTCGTTGAATTCGATGGGATATTTCCGCGGCTTGCCGTTCTCCGTGTTGAAAACGAACTGTTCCTTGCTGCCGATTACGCGCGGCCGCACGATAAGCAAATTGCCGGCGGTCTTCGCGTAGTTCGAAACCACGAACTTATAGTCGAGGGTAAGATTGTCGTCATACTTTTCGAGATTGCCCACCGCAGCGCCTGTAAGAGTGAAGCTATTTAGAAAATTCCCCACAAAATCTTCGACAACTTTCGCGCGCTTAGCCGGCGGAGTGTCGAGGAATTGCTCGCGGCTTTGTTCCGCGGGACCGCCCCAGCGCACTTCCTGAACTTCTCCGGCCAGATTGCCAGCGGCACTCAAATCGAGCTTCGCGGTTCGCAGGAGGCGATTGGTCAGAGGTGGGAGGAGAGGCGTGTGAAGCAGCATACCCCCATCCTGAGTTACGACCAGGGCGTACGAGTCCTGCTCGTAGGAAGGCAGATATCCGAAGGGCACATATTCGTTGGTGGGATCGAAAAATAATAGGCGGCCGAGCTTGGGATCGTCCACCGTCGCGTACAGCGAGGCATCGGCGATTCCGTCGGGCAGGCGAATGGCAGAGATCGAGTGGTTGAATTGCAACGAGGGGAATTCCGGCAGAACCACGCCACGGTACGTGGTGATGAGCACGTTATAGGACTGGATGCCAATCTCCTGAAGCATGGTGTTCAAGAGCGTGGCCTTGTCCTTGCAATCGCCGTAGCCGTGCGTCAGGACATCGCCCGCGGCGTGCGGTTGATGCCCGCCGATGCCGATCTCGATGGCCGCATAGCGAATCTTGCGCTGAGAATACTCAGCCAGCGCCTTGATTTTCGCGACGGGATCTTGCAGCCCGGCGGTGAGCTCCGTCACTTTTTGCTGGATGGCCGGAGTGGCAACCCGCCGCGGAACGACGAGCCCGTTGTACCAGGAGCCGATGTCTTTCCAGGAGCCGGTGGTTTTGGAGCGCATGGCCGGATCGCGCGGAAAATATTTCAGGTAGAGGTGAGCCGCAACCGAATTCCACGGCGGCATCTCGGGTTCCACCTCGACGCCGGGGCTATCCATGACCTCCCAAACGTACTGATTGCCGGAAACCTGGGGCTCTTGTTTGGGATGGTTCGCCCACTGAACGCTGAACTCCCAGCCCGGCGGGAGTTGCAGGGAAAGACGCGAGCGATGAACGGGCACGGTCTCCTGGAAGTACCAATCGTCGTCAAAAACCTCGGGCCGTTGCTTCTGGACGACTTCGTATCCCACGACGCTGCCGGGGTTGGCTTCAGCGAATTTGAGAACTTTGGCGCGCGCGTCGCTGAACACTTCGTAAGTGGTGAGACTCGTTTCCAAAGCGTCTTTGTCTTTGAGTTCAATTTCGTGACCATCGGGAGTGATGGTCCAGGCTTTGAAGGAGGAGACCTTGGTTTGATTATCAAATCGGACGACGGCGAAACCGTAGTCATCGCGAGCCTGCGGGCGGAGAAGCTTGTAGGCACGGCGAGTGACGGTTTCTGTGTCGCCGTTATCTTTGACGGTGGTTTGACCGTCGTCGAGCAATACGACCGCGACGGTGTCTTTCGGGTAGTCGGGGAGCTTTTCATTCGCGGCAGCGCGCAGCCAGTCCGGAGCCGTACCGGAAGCGCGAGCCGATACCACGAACCAGGCGAGCGCTCCTGCCAACGCCGCGGCAACCAGCAGCGAAACGCTAGTTGCTTTTCGCAGAGGCCGAACTTTCGAGCACGAATTGGGTTTCATCGTCTGACTTTACCTTGCTGAAGAAAGACCGAAGCGCATCGTAGTACTTGACAGGGAAGCTTATGCCCGCCACGGTCAGGTGCCGTTTCGTTTCGACCAGATTGTTCTGCTGGGTGGCTGAAACCTCGTACACCACGGCTTTGAGATCGATCTTCGGGACAGCGGGAACCGACTCGATCTTGTATTCGGACGGAGCGTGGTATTTCACGTCATCGATTTCTTCGAATGGGAACGAGAAGAAGACATCGTTCACACGTTTGGAGGACTTGAAAGCGCTCATGTGATTCGACTGAAATACGCTTAAAGGAACGAGCATCCTGTGACCCGCGGGCGTTCCGACGCCTGGGATCTTCACGGTTCCTTCGACTCGAATTGGTTGAGAAGTATCGTCCCAGTTGGAGATTGTGGTTACTTCAAAGGCCGATCCGCCGGGGAGCCAGCCGCGAATCTGGTCGCCCAGCTCTTTCTTTCTGCCGGCTTCGTCCTCGTCGCGATTTTGTTGCCGGCGAATGGCGGCTTGCTCACCCACAAAATCAACCTGCAGCTTGCCCGACGCGTCGCCGTTCGCGTCCAATTCCAGGTCGCA
This sequence comes from uncultured Acidobacteriota bacterium, assembly GCA_963737205.1. Classification (GTDB taxonomy): domain Bacteria; phylum Acidobacteriota; class Terriglobia; order Acidiferrales; family UBA7541; genus Palsa-295. The sequence continues at coordinate 3,004,525 of CAVTRV010000002.1, forward strand.
ATCGCGAAGTATCGTGGCATCGGTGCTTTTTTGGTCCGGTGTGGTGACGAATTCTGGCCCGTCCTTTCGCAGGCGGATTCCGCCTGCGCCCGACTCCGTCCACGGGAGCAATCCGAAGGGGAAAAAGCGCGCAGCGGGATCGACAAAATATTCCTGGGCTCCCGCCCTGACCCACACGAGATCCGCTGTGAGCTGGGTTGAGTCCTCCGCCTGGGGCACAAAGTAGTTCACGCTTGTGGGAACCACGTAGACCTGGGAGGCATCGAAGCCGGCAGTCCTGGCGAGTGCGACAAAGAGCATATTGATCTCACGGTCGTAGCCATATCCGTGCTTCAGCACGTCCTCGACGTTCGCGTTCGGCTTGAGGCTCTCGGTTTTCTCTTCCTTCTTGCTCTTTTCATCTTCCATGTTGAGGTTACGGATTTTCTGTGCGCGCGCATACAGCTTGCGCAACTTCACATCGGGAGGATCATTCGCAGTGATAGTGTGGGAGACTTCGGCTTCGAGGGCGCCTCGCTTGTTGACGAACTTCTCGAGACTGTCGTTCCATTTTTTGCCGATTCGCTTCCAGTATTGGTCCGCGGTTTCGTTTGGAGGCTCGCTCGAATCCCTGTAGTAGAATTCGAGCCGAGCACGCATAGTTCCCGCCGGCGGCATCAGCTCCTCTTCTTCCACACCAGGAATGTCGTGCAACTCGACAAGGTAATAACCGTCTGGAGTCTGCTGAAGGTTGATCTTTTCGGGGACGTGATAGTGCCTGTATGCGAGCTGCGCCCTCCCGCCTGAAAACCGTCCACGGGGCGGATTAAGAAGCGAATGTGGCGGGTAAAGACCGGCCCTTGGGGACTCCAATCCTGGTACCCGATATAGTATTTCTGCGAGTCGAGCTGACTCTGGTATTTGTATTCGACGATCGATCCCGGTTGCACTTCCGGGAGTGTGAAGGTCTTCGCGAAAACCTGGATACCGCTGCCTTTGGCCTGCACTTTATCGAAGGTCTTGCCGTCAAAATTCACGATGCTTCCATCAGGGTGGATCGTGCGGCCGCGAATCATTGTGATGGTTTCATGGTCCTTCTCGTAATTGATCTCGACGTCGGCGTATTTCAATCCTTCCTTGGTGAAAATCTTCATGCGCGTGTAGTGCTCGATGTAAGCAAGGGGTTCGTTGACCTTGGTTTCGCCGTAGAGAACCATGGCGTCGGCGCCGGGGGCCTTCGGATTATCTTTCAGGGCGAGGTCGGCGGGATCGATGGGCTGCCAGTCATCGACCGCGGAGAAAGCTGCGGGCATCGCGAGGTATGCCGCTACCGACAGGAGGAGAGCGAGCGCGGTTCTTACGACTTTCGTCATGGCGGTCCCTCTACGAGACTTCCTAGACGTCTCAGTTCGCGCGGTGCGGGTAACGACACATCTGCCGCGCTTATTCCCAAGCGGTGAAGTGAGGGAGAAACTACCTTGTTCGACCGGCTCGTGTCAATTGCTTCTGTGGGGTTAGAAGGTCGGGGCTGACACGGGACCGAGTCGTTCTGCCTTGCCTCGCTTTACGTCTGGTGCTACCTTGCCCGGCTTGCGTGCGGCCAATTTGGTCCGGAATGGGCCGTGCGGATGTGGGCGCGAAAAATCCTAGGAGGTGAATGGTGCCGACGAAATCGTGGAGTTCCACCGCGCCGCCTGGGGAATTTCGTCCCTACATGGAGGCTGACGAAAGCGTCAAAGAATTCAGCCTGCGAGCCGTGATTCTCGGCTCACTGTTCGGCATTCTTTTTGGCGCGGTCTCCGTGTACGTCGGGTTGCGCGCGGGCTTGACCGTCTCGGCGTCGATTCCCATCGCGGTGCTTTCGATCAGCATCCTGAGGGCGTTCGGGCGTTCGACGATCCTCGAAAACAATATCGTGCAGACGACGGGGTCGGCCGGTGAATCGGCGGCAGCGGGCGTGATCTTCACGATGCCGGCGCTGATTTTTCTAGGATTTTCGCTGAACACCGAATACTGGCGGATCTTTTTGCTAGCGCTGATGGGCGGCTGGCTGGGCGTGCTGTTCATGATTCCGCTGCGCCGGCAGCTCATCGTGAAGGAACACGGGAACTTGACGTTCCCGGAAGGCACCGCTTGCGCAGACGTGCTGGTGGCCGGCGAGCGAGGCGGGTCGTTTGCAAGCCGCGTCTTCTGGGGGTTGGGAATCGGGGGCGTCTACACCTTCGCCATGAACACGCTCGGCCTGTGGACCGGCCAGCCCGAGTACCAGCCGAACTGGCTGCCGGGCGCGTCCTTTCGCGCGGCGATCACCTCGGAGTATCTCGGGGTGGGATACATCATCGGACCGCGCGTGGCGGGAATTCTGTTCGCGGGCGGAGTGTTTTCGTGGCTCGTGTTGATGCCGGCGATACGTTTCTTCGGTTCGCTGGCGCCAAACGCCGCGTTGTATCCAAGCACGATTCCCATTCCACAGATGACGCCCGACCAGCTTTGGGCGAGTTACATTCGTCCGATGGGCGCGGGCGCGGTGGCGGCGTCAGGGCTGATCACGCTGATCAAAACGCTGCCGACGATTTTCTCGGCGCTCACCGCGGGGTTGAAGGATGTGCGCGCGAAACAGGCCGACATGCCTGCCGCGAGCCGGACGGAGCGCGACATTTCGATGCGCATGGTGGTGGTGGGCTCTGCCGTGATTATGGTGATGATATGGGCGTTTTTGACGTTCAAGCCGATTCCCGGGGCGCAGACGGGATTGTTCTCGAATCTGCTGGCGGCGGCTTTTGTGATTGTGTTTGGTTTTCTATTCGTCACGGTGGCGTCGCGAATCAGCGGCTTGATCGGAAATTCGTCGAATCCCATCAGCGGGATGACGATTGCGACGCTGATGGCCACATGCGCCGTGTTTTTGTTCGTGCACTGGACGGCCAATTCGTACGCGGTGCTGGCGCTGACGATCGGCGGGCTTGTTTGCATCGCATCGGCAATCGCGGGAGCCACGTCGCAAGATTTGAAAACGGGCTACCTTGTGGGCGCGACGCCTTATTGGCAGCAAATCGGGCTCATGGTGGGCGTGCTGGTTTCTGCGTTCGCGATTGGGGGAACGCTGATCCTGATGAACGTCGGCCTGGCGCAGTACAAGCCGATTCAAATCGCGCTCGATGTCAATCATCTTCCGTCAGGCGTGGAGCGCCAGGAGGACAACTACGCGTACCAAGGGAAAACGTACGTTCTGGTGAACTCGCTCGGCTCGCACGAAATTCCCGACGGCAAATATCTCTACGATCCCGGAACGCAGCGCATTGAAGTTCAGTGGGTGCAGGGAATCGGCAGCGACCAGGCTGCCGCACCGCAAGCCCGGCTGATGGCGACGGTGATCAGCGGAATCCTGAATCAGCGATTGCCGTGGCGGCTCGTGTTCCTGGGCGTTTTTCTCGTGATTGCGGTGGAGCTGCTGGGGGTGCGCTCGCTTCCGTTTGCCGTGGGATCGTACCTTTCGATTGCCACGACGATGGCGATGTTTGCCGGAGGGCTGGTTCGCTGGCTTGCGGAACAGGGCATGGAAAAGAAGAGCGATGCGGAAAACGAAGTGAGTCCGGGTTCGCTCTACGCAAGCGGCCTGATTGCGGCGGGCGGCGTGTTCGGGTTGCTCGCCATCGTTCTGAATCTTATGCAGGACTCGGAGCTAAGCAAGCACGTCCCGCACTGGCTGGGACGCGTCCTTCTGCTGCCGTGGCCCGAAAAGCTGTTCCAGGGATGGGGAGAAAATCACATCCCGAACTTGCGCGTCGCGCCGTGGCTGGGAGTGGCCCTGTTCGTTGCGCTGGCGGCGACACTCTTCGTCTCCGCACGGAAAAAGCTGAATCAATCGTGATTTTGGCAGCAATTCAAATGTGAGCTAGGGCAAATCCTTCTTCATCCGGTCTACAACGTCCTTTGGCTCCGTGACCGGAGGATTGTTCAAATACTTGCCGAAGAAGACCAGATAGCGCTGCAACCGGTCGACCAGGTGGCGCGGCTCGACGAAGCCGTGATTTTCACGCGGATACACAACGTACTCCACCGGAACGTGCCGCTCGGAAAGTGCGCGATAGAATTCCTCGGACTGCGGAATCGGCACGCGCGTGTCCGACTGGCCGTGAAGAATCATGGTCGGCGTCTTGACGTTTCCCACGTACTTCATCGGGGAATGATCCCAGTACTCCTGAAAATTGTCCCAGGGGGCTTTCTCGTCGAAGTAGAGCCGCATGTAGCGATGGATGTCGCTTTGCGAATACATGGAATAGAGATCGGGCAGGCCGGCGCCGGGCGAAATCGCCTTGAATCGGTCGGTCTGCGTGTCGATCCAGAACGTCATGTAACCGCCGTAAGACCATCCGAAAGCACCGAGGCGATCGGGGTCGGCCCAGCCACGATCGACCATTGCTTGGACGCCGCTCATGTCGTCCTTATAGTCGCCGTTGCCCCAATCATTCTGATTGCCGCGCGTGAATTTTTCTCCGCGGCCCACCGACCCGCGAAAATTCGGCTGCAGGACCATGTAACCGTTTGCGGCCATGACCTGGGCCGTCGGGGAAAACGAAAGCAGCGACGCGCCGGTGGGTCCGCCGTGCGGATTGAGGAGGAAAGGAACCTTGGTGGAGGGGTCGAAGCCGACGGGCTTGGTCACCACGCCGTCAATTTCCATTCCATCTAAGCTGCTCTTCCAGCGGACCACTTCTCCGTCGCCCAGCGCGTACTCCGCGAGCCACGGATTCTGATTCGTCACCGTGTCGAGCGAGCTGAAGCTAAGGTCGGAGCGAAACACGTCGTCCGGGTGCGACGGATCGGACCATGTGCCAACGGCGATCCCGCTCTTGCTGTTGATATCCGTCAGTTGGATCGCAGCAGGCTTGTCGGTGAGTTGCCGCGCGGTGCCGGCCGCCACGTCCGCAGCGAATACTTCTTCAGTTTCGCGGTTCAAGCTGCTGAAACAAATCGTCTTTCCGTCGGGACTCCAAATGGGTTCGCCGGCGTCTAGTTCGAATCCGCCCGTAAGCTTGCGTGACTTGCCGCCGTCAGCGCCCACCACGAAGAGATTCACCTGGTAGATCGAATCGCCGGCGCTGCTCAAATAGGCGATCCACTTGCCATCGGGCGACCATCGCGCCGTGTGCGTGGGATCGGCGGTATCGGCCAGTTTTTGCAGCTTGCCGGTTGAGATATCAAGGACCATGGCCGTTTGCAGACTGCTATCGTCTTGCAGTGGGGTTGGGTTCGACGTAAACGTGATCTGCGAGCCGTCGGGCGACCATCGCGGATCGCTGACCGTAAATTCGCCCTGCGTGATCTGCTTTTCCGCCCCTGTTGCGATATCCCAGGTCCAGAGGTGCTCCATCTTCAAGTCGTGATCCACGACGACCGCGTCGTCTTTCACTTTCTTGCGTTTTTCTTCATCGGCGCTTTCCGGAACTGTGGCCACGAGAAGAAGCGTCTTGCCGTCGGGAGAAAATTCATACCCTGCCACGCCGGACTTGTGTTTCGTAACTTGCCAGGCCTCGCCGCCATCCGCGTATAGGAACCAGACTTGCGGCTTCGCGTCCTTTTCGTCGCCTGCGTCCATCGTGAAGGCCAGGATTTTCCCGTCGGGCGACCACTTCGCATTCGAGACGCTTTTTTCGCCGCGCGTGAATTGCCGCGAGGCGCTGGCCGGCCCAGCTGCTGGAACCACCCAGAGTTGCGTTACGAATTTGCCCGGCTGTTCGTCTTTCTGGGACGCGTCGGCGTCCTTGCCCTTCTGCATCTCCGCCACGAGATAGGCCACGCGCGCGCCATCGGGCGAAATACGGGGCGAGCTTACGCGCGCAACGCGCATGGCTTCCGCGGTTCCGAATGATTTCTTGCCATCTTTTGAAGGTTCAGCCTGACCTTGCGTCGCCCCGGCTGCGAAGCTCAGCATCACGCTCAACATTAGAATTTTGCGCATTGTTTTCTTCCTGACTTTCCGTTTGAGTTTAGTTCTGCGGTGCGATTGCTTTTTCGAGGTCGGCGGCGGCTTGATCGATTCCCGCGGACACGTTTTCAATCACCTTGGCCACCTGCGGAATCTGGCCTTCCGCTTCCTTCCACTTTTTCTCGTCCATGTATTCGCGAACGGCGGCAATCGGTTTGGCGCCGTATCCCGTGTAGGCGCCCGGAGCGTAAACCTGATTCTTGAACCACGGTCGTTCCGGCAATCCCTGCTGATTCAGGAATAGGCGTGAAACTCGCGTCACGTCCGCGTTCACCTGATCCAGGGACTGTTGCGGAATCGCCGGCGAGCCCTGCGCCTTCCATTTGGCGAGGGCCTGGGAATAAAGGTCCGCGCTTTTCTTCAGGCGTTCGATCGCGTTCTTGAGCGGGCTGAAATTCATGAATGGCGGAACGGCCTCTTGCGGAGGAGGGACGAACGTCTTGTGCGGATCAGCCGACGCCTTGAACACGCCCTCCTGCAATTCTAGGTTCTGTTCGGCGATTTCGTCCTGCTTGTCTTTCAGGAGCTTTTCGAGGTCAGATTCATACTTCGCGATGGCGTCGGCCTGGGGCGAGTAATCCACGGGAATCAGGTCCGCGCCTGCCAGCCGCAAAATCACGGTTCCGGCGGTTTGCGCGAGCGCGCGGCCGTAGGAAAAATCCGTGTCCACGAAATGCGTGTACCAGTAAAAATCGTCGTAGATCGAGTGGTATTGATCGCCTTCGGTTTCTCCGCCGAATTCCATGTCGAGCGCCGGGATGCCGGCGAAGTCCTGGAACGCGGTGAAATCCGATCCGTCGCCGAGCATGGAGATTTCGAGGTCATCGCGCTTGCGGATTTCGCCGCGCTTTTCCGGATCCTTCTCAGCGCCGATCCGGTAGAGCCGCGAGCGCTCGTACACCGTCATCTTCGTCTCTGGGTCCTGCACATCTCGAGCGGCGCTGCTCACGAGTTTCTCGAGGTCCTCGGTGCCGCCCGCGAAAAAGATGCCTCGCTCGTTGCTGTCGGAATTAAGGTAGGCGACGGCGTGCTTTTGCAAATCGTCGACGTGCGTCTCGACCCATTCCGTGGAGCCAAGCAATCCCGGCTCTTCTCCGTCCCAGGCGCAATAGATGATGGTGCGCTTCGGCGTCCAACCCTGCTTGTGCAATTCGCCCAGCATCCGCGCTTCTTCGAGCATTTCCGCCTGCCCGGAAATGGGGTCGTCCGCGCCATTTACCCAGGCGTCGTGATGATTGCCGCGAATGACCCATTGCGCGGCGTCGTCCGATCCGTGCAGCGTTGCAATCACGTCATAAACGGGTTTGATGTCCCAGTTGGACATAACTTTAAGGTGTACGACCCCAGGGCCCGGCCCTATGCGGTACGTGATTGGCAGCGCGCCGCGCCATGCCTCCGCGGCGACCGGACCGCTTAAAGAAGCAAGCAGCGGTTCCGCGTCTGCAGAAGAAATCGGCAGGACCGGAATCTTCGTGATCGTTTTTACGTCCTTGATCGGGAGGCGCTTCGCGTTTTCCGTGGCGCCGACGCCTGGAGTGAGCGGATCGCCGGGATAGTCCGTGTCCATCACGCTGCCGCGCTGCACGCCGTCGCGTGGACGCCAGCCGCCCGCGGGATATTCCTCACCTTGGTAGTAGCCGTCTCCCTGCGGATCGGAGTAGATGATGCACCCGACTGCCCCGTGCTCGCCGGCGACCTTGGGCTTGATGCCGCGCCAGCCTTCGCCATAACGCGCAATCACGATGGCGCCCTTCACCGAGATGCCGAGGCGATCGAGCTGCTCGTAGTCTTCACGGTTGCCGTAGTTCACGTAAACGAGCGGAGCCGTGACGTCGCCATCCGCCGAATAGGCGTTATAGGTGGGCAATTGCTCGGAGGTCTGGTTCGAGGTAGGGTCCACGGCTATCGCCGACTCGCTGAGCTTTGTCTTGAACTGCGTGGGTTGCAGCAGTTCGACGACGCGCTCCTTCGGCGTGGGAAACAACACCTGGAACGTCTCAATGTGCGCGTCGAATCCCCAGGCCTTGAACTGCGCCAGAATCCATTCGGCGTTGTCCTTGTCGTACGGGGAGCCTACGTGGTGGGGCCGCGCGCTCAAACGCCGCATGTTTTCGCGGATGTCGGCTGGCACGATGCCGTCGCGGAATTTTTTCTCGAGCGCGATCTCACTTGGCGAGGATTGCGCGGTGTATCCCGCGAGTTGCGGCGAGTCCGCAGCCATCTGCTGGCCCGCGCTGTTTACCGGCAAGAGCAACAGAGCCGCTATGAGTGCCGAACAAAAGAAAGCGCGAAGCACCGTCATGAATTTCTCCTGGGCGCTTGACCTAGAGCGGGAGATTCCCGAAGCAAGATTCGAGCGTTGACCCGCAGGCCTGCGGATACGATCTCCTCAAGCCGCCCGACACTGTATACCCGGTCCCGTGAGTCAGCAAGGAGAGGACAATCTTTCGCGTCTTTGACAGTGCGCTCGCGAGGCCTTAGACTTTTGGTGTGGGCTCCTTTTCGCGCGGCTACGGGTACCGTTTTGACCTGAGCGGGTATTTTCCGCGCGCTATCAAGACGATCTGCCTCGCCTGCGTCGGTGTTTTTCTTCTGCAGACTTTCTCGGGCCTGTTTTTCCACCAAGAGGGTGTTCTTTTCTGGCTGCATTATTTCGGACTATCGCCGCTGGGAGTTTTCAGCGGATTCCTCTGGCAGCCGTTTACGTACCTGTTCCTTCACTCTGGAATTCTGCACATCCTGTTCAACCTGCTTTATCTGGCGATGTTCGGCGCCGACCTGGAACACATGTGGGGTGCGAAGCGGTTCACGATCTACTTTTTCCTGTGCGGAGTGGGAGCGGGCCTGATCGACGTTATTGTGAGGCTCATGCTCGACCCGCACCTTCGCGGTTTGGCGACGGTGCCGACGATTGGCGCTTCGGGCGCGATCTATGGAGTGCTGCTCGCCGCGGCGGTGGTGACTCCTCACCGGCAAGTGTGGATTTTCCCGCTTCCTGTGACGATTTCGATGCGGTTGTTTGTGATCGTAATGGGCGCGATCGAATTCTTTATGACGATTGGCGCCACCGGTGACGGCGTCAGCCATGTTTGCCATCTCGGCGGCATGTTAGTGGGATTTATTTATTTGCGGCGAGGAACGCACCTCTACAATTTCCGCAACTACCTCTCCGACTGGAAGCGGCGCAGGCTCCGCAAGAAATTCGACGTGTATGTGCGCGAACACCGCGAGAAGCCGCCTTCGGATCCGGACAACTGGGTGAATTGAACCCCGATACTATCCGCCGATTCGGATTAGGCGCATCAGGTTTGTGGTGCCGCGGGCGCCGATCGGCGTTCCTGCGATCACGCCGATGATGTCGCCTCGTTTCACCAACTTTTCTTCCAGGAGTCGCCGCTCCGCAGCTTTTGCGAGTTCGTCCACGTGACGAATGCGCGCGATACGCCTCGGCAGCACGCCCCAGAGGAGGCCGAGTCTGCGGCGCGTTTCGGGATTTGGCGTGAACGCGACGATCGGCGCGCGCGGACGGTATTTCGAGACTAGGCGCGCAGAAAATCCGGTTTCGGTGAACACCGCAATCATTTTCATGCGCAACTCTTCCGCGGCGTGACAAATCGCCTCGGCAATCGCTTCGCTGATGTCGAGTTCGGCAAAGCGTGCGGGGCGCAAATTGTCGGTGACGCTGGCCTCGGCCTCGCGAATGATACGGTCCATCATTTTCACGGACTCGAGCGGGTAATTTCCGGCGGCCGTTTCGCCCGAAAGCATCAGCGCGTCGCTTCCGTCGAAAACGGCGTTCGCCACATCGGACGCTTCGGCGCGCGTGGGCCGTGGGCTTTTCTGCATCGAATCGAGCATCTGCGTCGCCGTGATCACGGGAACGAGCGCGTTGCGCGCCCGCGTGATGATTTGCTTTTGAACGACGGGGACGCGTTCAGGGTTCATCTCGACGCCGAGATCGCCGCGCGCCACCATCACTCCGTCGGCAATGCTCAAAATCTCATCAAGATTCTCCACTGCTTCAGGTTTTTCGATCTTGGCGATCACCGGCGTGGCTTTTCCCGCCCTGGCGATGGCTGCGTGTGCGGCGCGCACGTCCGCAGCCGTGCGCACGAAGCTGAGCGCCACGTAGTCAACGCCCAACTGCAACGCGAACGCGAGGTCTTTGCGGTCCTTGCGGGTGAGTGACGGGATATTCAGCTTGATGCCGGGAAGATTGATGCCTTTGTGTTCGCCGAGTTCGCCGCCGTTTTCCACCTGGCAAATCACTTCGTCGCGGCGCCCGGAGATGACTCGCAACTCGATATCGCCGTCGCTGAGTAGAATGCGGTCGCCTTTCTTTACGACTTTCGGCAACTCGTGAAATGTGGTGCTGATTCTTTCGCTCGTGCCGGGAACGTTTTTGGTGGTGATCGTGAGACGTTGGCCGAAACGCAAGCGCACGGGACGGCCCTGCTCGAGCTTCCCGGTGCGAATTTTCGGGCCTTGAAGGTCCGCGAGAATCGCAATCGGCTTTTGGTAATGTCCGGACGCGCGGCGGACCGCGGCCACTCGCTGGGCGTGCTCTGCAGGAGAGCCGTGCGAAAAATTGAGCCGAGCGACGTCCATGCCCGCGCGCACAAGATGGTCGATCATTTTCGCGGACGAACTAGCGGGTCCGAGAGTGCAAACAATCTTTGCCCTGCGATGACTCATGGAAGTTATTTCGACACCGCGAAGTCTGTCACGATGTGATACAGGAATTCCACGCCCTTGCGGAACGAGTCGAGCGGGATTCTTTCGTCATCGCCGTGCATGCGAAGCGCGTCGTCCTGCGTGAGCGGGAAGGGAAGCAGGCCGTAGGCCTGAACGCTGCGCATTCGCAGCGGCGCCGAATCCGTGAAACCCGTCGACATGTATGGCAGGACGGCGGCGCCGGGGAAATCCTGTCCCGCGACGCGCGTGACCGAGGCGTAGAGATCGGACGAAGGCGAGGATGAAGGCGCGGGCTGGCCGCCGTTAGCCTCGGTCTCGAACCGAATCTGAGGGTCATTCACGGCTTGCTGCAGCTTGCTGAGCAGCGGCTGAAGCTGATTCCCGGGAAGGAGGCGGATGTTGACCACGCCGCGCGCCTCCGACGGCACGACATTCGGACGAATGCCTGCCTGCAGCATCGTCGGCGCAATTGTGTCGCGCAGCATCGAATTCCACACCGGGTCCGCGTCGGATATCCAGCGAGCCGCATGGTCGGCGCGGTCCGGCTCCTCGAGCGCGCGCATCCACTTGCTGGTTTCATCGTCTTCCACTTTCGCGAGCCCGTCGAAATATGCTCGCGTCACGGAATTGAATTGTACAGGCGTCTCGAAGGTTCCGATCTTCGCGATGGCCGCTGCGACATGAGTTACCGGGTCATCTTTTCGCGGAACCGAGGCATGGCCGGCAGTTCCGGTGGCGATCACGTCGATGTTCTCCGCGACCTTTTCGGTGGCCTGAATTCCGACGTACTGCACCTTGCCGTCCTTCATGACCACAGGGCCGCCTTCGTTGAGCGCGAAGCCGGCTGCAATTTTGTCCCAGTGCTTCTCGACCACGAATTTGATTCCGAACTCGCCGCCCGCTTCCTCGTCGGCTTCGGCGAGCAAAATAACGTCGCGATCGAGGCGCGCGCCTGAACGTTTCAGCGCGATCATCACGGCCATGTTGGCGATCGCCATTCCCTTGTCGTCCACCGAGCCGCGGCCATAGAGGTAGTTGTCTTTGATGATGCCGCCGAAGGGGTCCACGGTCCACTTGGATTTGTCCACGCCGACGACATCCAGATGACCCATCAGCAACAGCGCGCGCGACGGATTTGGCACGGCCGTGGCCGAAAGGCGCGCGACGAGAAACCCGCGTCCCGGAGCGCTTTCGAAGATTTCCGAGGTGATGCCTTCGCGTTGAAGGATGTCCGCGAGGTATTTTGCCGCCGCGATTTCGTTGCCCGGCGGGTTCGTGGTGTTGATGCGAATCAGCGCCTGAAGCCAGAGGATGGCTTCGCTCTCGAGTCTGGGCAGGTCAAGACCCGTGGCGGGAGCAGCCTGCGATGGCGGCGGCGCGCTTGGTGGCCGATTTTGCGCCGCGCAGGTGAGTGACACAAAGAGAACCATCGACAACATACCGCAAATCCTGCGCACCATCCGTTTGCCCCCGGTGGATTGAAAGTAGCTCGCACGACGAGCGAATTTTCATACTATCATGGCGGTTTCAACCGGCTGATGAACAGCTCGAACCGGGTTTTCTGGATTGCACGTAACCATCCAGTGTAGGGGAAGCCGCATCCAAGCGTGGTGAGGTGGACATGCGATCAGTGCCGTGGGCTCGAATGGTATTGCTGGCAGTTTTGATAGGCGTGCTCGGCGTGCCGCCAGATGTATTCGTTGCGCGGGCGCAACAGCAACAGGGGCCAGACAAGCTGCCGGCACAGCAAACGACGCCGCCCACACCGCCCTCGGGCCAGCAGCAACAACAAAAGCCATCTCAGACTCCCGCACCGCAATCGCAAATCTCCGTCGAATCGAATCTGGTGAACATCGACGCGGTGGTGACCGACCAGGACGGCGACATCCTCACCAATCTGAAGAGGGAAAACTTTCGGGTACTCGACGACGGGCAGCCGCAGCAGATCACGAACTTCGCGCCAACGGAAGCGCCGATCACGATCGTCATTTTGATGGAGTTCAGCCACCTGTTTTACGGACAGTTTTCCTACTATGCGAAGTATTGGGCTTACGGCTTCCTGAATCACCTGAATCAGAAGGACTGGGTGGCTTTCAAGATATTCGATCTGAAGACTCGCCTTGTGGACGACTTCACGCAGGACAAGCAAAAAGTGGGGCAGGACATTGCGTCACTGTATTTCCCCGATTTCAGCGAAGCGAACCTGTTTGACGCGATCCTCGAAACGCTCGACCAGCTTCGCGATGTGCATGGCAGGAAATCGATCCTCGTGCTCGCGACGGGTTTTGATACTTTCAGCAAGCACAACCTGGATCAAACCTACAAGGTGCTGAAGGAGACGGACACGACAATCTTCTGCGTCGGCATGGGCGAGGGCCTGGATTTGCGCTCGCCACGTGGGGCCGGCGTCGGCTACCTTCAGGCGAAGAACCAGATGACGCAGTTCGCGAATATGACCGGCGGCTACGCCTGGTTCCCGCGCTTCACCGGCGAAGCGAATGATATTTTCAACTCTGTGGCGGGGTTTCTACGCGCGCAGTACACAATTGCCTTTACGCCTTCGACGCCGCAGGACGGCAGGTACCACAAGCTGAAGGTGGAGATCGTCGATCCGCAGGGCAATCCGCTGACGGTTACGAACAAGAAGGGCAAGGAAAAGAAAGTGATTGTCTACGCGCGCCAGGGATACACAGCGCCCAATGCGCCTCCTGCCGCTGGAAACTAAGCGCCTTTGCCCTCAGTAGCCGCGCGCCAGGTCCACGCGATTCAGAAGCTCGCGCCCGCTGAACCATCGTTCCAGATTCTCGATCACCAAGTCGGTCTGCCGCTCCCACAAGTGTTCGCTGACGGCGCTCATGTGCGGCGTGATGAACAGATTGTCCGCTTTCCATAGCGGGTTTTCGGGCGGCAGCGGCTCCTGCGAAGTCACATCCAGCGCCGCGCCGGCAATTCTCCGCTGTGCAAGCGCCTGAATCAGCGCCGGCTCGTCCACCAGCGCGCCACGCGCCACGTTGACGAAATAGGCCGAAGGCTTCATCAGCGCAAATTCGCACGCGCCCATCATTCCGGTGGTTTCGGGAGTCTCCGGCGCCGCGAGAATCACGAAATCCGCCAGGGGCAGCGCTTCATGCAACATCGACGCCGGGAAAACTCGCTCCGCCAAATTTGTGTCAGCTTTGCCAGACCGGGTTACAGCCCAGATTCGAACTCCCAGAGGTTGTGCGATCTTCGCCACTTCGCGGCCGATCGCGCCAAAGCCGATGAATAGCACGGTCTGACCGCGCAGTTCGCGCGGCCGGAGCGCTGCAGGCATTCCGTCCCACAGTTCCTGCTGCGCCCAGTGGCTCTGTTGCTGGTAGCGGATGCAATCGGGAAAGCGCCGCGCGAGAGCGATGATCGTGCCCAAGAATATGTTCCGCCATCGGGACGCGGTGCACGCCGCTCGCGTTGGTCACTTCAATGCCGCTCGAGCGCAGCTCCGGGTACATAAGCTGGCCCACCGCGGCGGCTGTCGAGTGAATCCACTTGAGCTTCCGCGCGACGGCAAACTGTGCAGGGCGCAGCGAGAGGCCGACGAAAATGTCGGTGTCGGGAAGTTCGTGACCAAGCCCCTCGTAGTTCGGCAGGTGCACGATTTGCATTTCCGGCCAGCGGCCGCGAATTCGCGCCGCCATCTCCGGCGGCGGATTCCAGAGCGAAAGGGGGTGCCAAACGCAAATCACCAGCTTTGTTTCGGCTGGGTGCGTGCGTCCCGGCTTTGCGAGGCCGCCGGTTCTTGTCAACACGGAGTCTGAATTGCCATTCGGCAAGAATATATCTCATTCCTGATTCAGAGAATGCACCGCGTAGGCGAAGCAGGCGATGACGAAAAGCATGAATCCGGCCGCTTCGATCGCGAGCTGATGCGGGTTGCCGAGACCGATCGAGCCGTAACGCAACAAGTCGATTTCCCACGTGAGCGGATTCATCAGTGCGGTGCGGCGCAAGAAACCCGGCAGGGGGCCGAGCGGATAGAACATCGAGCTGAAGAACAAGAACACGAAATAGAGCGCCGAAGTGACGCTGTTGAAGACGTCGTTGCGCCTGATCTTCAGGGCCAGAATCGTGTAAAAAAAGAACCAGCCCGCCGTTCCGATCACAATCGCGACAGCAAGCACTGGGAATAGGTCGAAGCGCAGTTTGATCCCGAGGACAGACGCGCCGACGCCAATCGTGAGGGCGGCCTGCATCACCGCGATGAAGACGTTGAACGCGAGTTTGCCAAGCAGGTATTCCGCGCGGCTCATGGGATACGTGAGCATCTCGTAGAAGATTCCGTTGTCGCGGTCCATGAAAAAAGACCACGAGCTGTTGGACGCGATGGCGAAGCTGGCCATGCCGAGGACGCCTGCCAGGAAAAACGAGTTGTAGTCGAATCCGGCAGTGGAATGCGGCGAGCCAAACGCTGCCGTGAGGCCGACGCCGAACACCAGCAAGTTGAAAAGCGGATAGCAAAAATCCCAGAAGACGAACGTGACATTGGTCGCGCGGATTTTGCTTTCGCGGTAGAGAATCGCTGTGATGGCTGACATGGTTCCTCGCTTAGTCTTTCTGCGTTAATTCGACGAAGATATCTTCCAGGCTGGCGCCGCGAATTTCCAAGTGAAGGACGCGGCCCCTTTTTGCGAGCGCGCCGACGATTTCGAGCGCGTCGCCTTCTTCCGCTTTCAGCGCGACTTCGATGGTGTTGCCGCTCACTTGCGAGCGGAGCGGGTGAAGGGCCGCGATTGCCTCTTCGATGCCATGTGGCAAGGCATCGAAAGTGACGGCGATTTCATAGACGCCCTGCGACAGGAGCTTCAGCGTGTTCAAATCGCCGCGCGCGATCTGGCGGCCCTTGTTCAGGATCAGGATGTCGTCGCAAAGCTGTTCGGCTTCGCTCAAGATCTGCGTAGTCAGAACAATCGTGCGGCCATGCGCGGCCTCATCGCGCAGCGACTCCATCACGGCGCGCTTCAAAATCGGGTCCATGCCGGTGGAGAACTCATCAAGAAACAGCACGGGGGTGGGGACGAGAAATACTTTCGCCACCTGCACGCGCCGCCGGAATCCGCCGCTCAGGTCCTGCACCTTGCGATCGATTTCCGGTGCGAGGCCGAAAAGCTCGATCACGCGCTCGGAGCGACGCTGCGCCTCGCGGCTCTCGATTCCGTGAAATCGCGCGTACGTGAGCAGGTTGTCGCGGACGCTCAGAAACATCTCGACCGCGGTCTCCTGCAAAACCGTGGAGATCCGGCGGCGAACTTCGAGCGGCTCCGCGAGAATATCGAGGCCTTCGATGCGCGCGTGACCGCTGGTGGGCTGAATCAATGTGGAAAGAATTTTCAGCAGGGTGGTCTTGCCGGCGCCGTTGGGGCCAAGCAGGCCGAAGATCGTGCCGCGCGGAACGGAGAAACTCAGGCCATCCACGGCGTGAATGGGTTCGCCGGCAGCGGCCGAAAAGGCCGCCACGCCGCGCGCGATAGATTTTGACGAGATTTTCGATTTCGAGAGCGAAGCCAGGCATGTGCGTCTCACCTATGGTGTCGCGCGGTTCAGGCGCGAAAGTTTGGGTGGATCGAGACGACCTAAAGGGAATTCGCCCGCTTGGTCAGCGGGAAAGCGCGACACCGCAATCGGCCACGCGGGCCGGTTTGCGAGCTATTGGAGGGATGGAATGATACGCATCTGGCACGTCTCTCTGAGAACGCCTCTAACGTAACTGAGGCGTGCCGAGCGAGTCAAGCTCAGCGTGGGTGCGACGGATCGGGCGACGTGGCGGATTCGAGATCGATGTAGGGCGAGCGAGATGATGAGCCCCGGCCAACCCCCGGGGGATAGCATTTGCCGTCTGCGCTGTAGGTGGCGGCGCAGCTCCGCGTGAGTTCACGACGACGCGGCGACTGCGCGAATTGCCAAACGGAAGCGAACGGAACCCCGCTCTCTGGGGGCTGTGGCGGATTTTTCAGATACGCGCAGCCGGGTGACGGCGGGCAGGCATCGTTGTAGACGAAGTAGACGAGTTCGCGCGCACCCGCGTGGTCGCGAATGTAGTTGGCGGTGATCGTAAATTCGCCGTGCCCTTCGCTCGCCGGCATCCCGGAACAATAGATGCCGGCGCGAAAGCCTGCGGCCGCGATGGAGTCAAACCAGGCGAGCAGGTACGCGAGCTGCGCGGGGTTCATGCTGCCGCCCTCTTCCTGGTCGAGGAAAATGACGGTGCCGGGGGCGAATCCTTCCTGCTGGGCTGAAGTGGACGCGGCGCGGGCATCCGCGGCGCCGAGACCGCGCGCGTTCGAGACGGAGCGCAACTCGCGTTCGAGGCGTCCGTTGAAGAGGACGAGAAAGCCGAAGCCGCGTTGCGCGAGCGCGGCGCGATGGCCGCGCCAAGTGTTGGAGTTCGCACCGGGAGGACTGTTCAGCCAGTAGCCTGCGAACGCAAAGGTTTGCTTTAAGGCTGGCAGGGCGGCATCGCCTGGATAGTCGTTGGCGTCGAAGCCGAGGTAGGTGTGGGCGCTCGTAGTGCCTGGAGCAGTTTGACCCGCGTGAAGAAGTGAAACAGCGGCCAGGCAAGAAAAGACAAATCCACCGCAGAGACGCAGAGGGCGCCGAGAAAGAGGAAAGCGCAGAGAACACCACCTTTTCTGGCGAAAATCCTACAGGCTGAGGAAATTTTGAAGCAAGCGGAATCCGGGCTCCGTGAGCACCGACTCCGGGTGAAACTGCACTCCTTCTACGCGCAGCGTGCGGTGACGCAAGCCCATGATCGTGCCGTCGGAAGTTTCCGCGGAAATCTGGAGGTCGCTCGGGAGCGTCTCGCGCTCGACGATCAGCGAATGGTAACGGGTCGCGACGAAGTCCTGCGGGAGGCCGCGGAAAATCGTCTTGCCGTCGTGGTGAATGTCGCTCGTCTTGCCGTGCATGATTTTCGGCGCGCGAATCACGCGGCCGCCGAACGCCGCGCCGATGGCCTGATGTCCCAGGCACACGCCGAGAATGGGAATTTTCCCGGCGAAACGCTCAATCAAGGGAACGCTGATGCCCGCTTCTTTTGGCGTGCACGGGCCAGGCGAAATCACGATGAAACGGGGGCCGAGACCCTCGATTTCATCCAGCGAAATCTTGTCGTTGCGGCGCACTTCGAGCTCCTGGCCCATCTGGCCAAGGTACTGCGCCAGGTTGTAGGTGAAGGAGTCGTAGTTATCGAGCAGCAGCAGCATCGAATGAACCAGTTTAGCACGCGCGTCGTCAGGCGATTCGCGGGGCCGCCTTTACCTCATACTTCTTTACCGTGCGCGATTTCCAGGGCGGTAATTACGGCCCGCGCTTTGTTCACGGTTTCCGCGTATTCCTTTTCGGGAACGGAATCGGCCACGATTCCGGCGCCGGCTTGGATGTAAGCGCGGCCATTTTTCGCGACGAGCGTGCGCAGCGCGATGCAGGAATCGAGGTTGCCTGAAAAATCGAGATAAAGGATCGCGCCGCCATAAATGCCGCGGCGAGTAGGCTCGAGTTCGTCGATGATTTCCATAGCGCGAATCTTGGGCGCGCCGGAGAGCGTTCCGGCGGGAAAACACGCCGTCAAAGCGTCGAAGCAATCCAGGCCCTCGCGCAATTTTCCGCGCAGGGTAGAGACGAGATGCATCACGTGCGAATAGCGCTCGACGAACATCAAGCGGTCGACCTTCACGCTGCCGTACACGCAAACGCGGCCAAGGTCGTTGCGGCCGAGGTCAACGAGCATGATGTGTTCGGCGCGCTCTTTAGGATCGGCGAGAAGCTTTGCTTCGAGTTCGCGGTCTTGTTTTTCGTCGCGCCCGCGCGGAACCGTGCCGGCAATCGGACGATAGAAGACATCACGGCGCTGGACTTTCACGAGCATCTCGGGCGAGCTGCCGACAACGGAAACGTCGTCGAGTCGCAGAAAATAGAGGTAGGGCGAGGGATTGACGACGCGCAGGGCGCGGTAGATGTCGAAAGGGTCGGCGCTGATTTCCGAGGAAAACCGCTGGCTGGCTACTACCTGGAAAACGTCGCCGGCGCGAATGTATTCCTTCGCCTTGCGAACGTCCGCCATAAACTGCGCGCGGCTCATGTTTGAGCGAACATTAACGGCCGTCGTCGGGCGGGCACGGCGCTTCCGCGGGAGAGGGCCTTCGAGCAGGCGCCGGGTGCGCCCGATTTCGCGCGCCGCCGCGTCATACTTTTGCTGCAAGGTGCCTTTGCCTTCCGTGAAGACGTTGCGTGTGATCCAAACGCGATGCTGAACGTGGTCGAATGCCAGCACGCCCAGGTAAAACATCATCACGCAGTCGTCGAGACCAAGGTCGTCGCGTCCTCTGGCCGGGATGTTTTCGAAGAGGCGAACCATGTCGTACGCGCAGTAGCCGATCGCGCCCGAAATCAGCGGCGGCAATCCGGGCACGCGCACGGGACGAAAGCGAAGCGTGAGGCGGCGCAATTCTTCGATGGGATTGCCTTCGAACTTAGTGCGTTTGCCGCCGGATTCGAGCGTGCAGTTCCGTCCGCGCGCGCGAAAGACTTCTACGGGATTCGCACCAACAAAGGTGTAGCGCGCGATGGTCTCGCCGCCTTCGACGCTCTCGAGCAAGAACGCATAGCGCGCGTCGTGCGCGATGCGAAGGTACGCGCCGACAGGCGTGAGAAGGTCCGCCGTGTACGTCTCGTAGACCGGAACCAGATTTCCCTTTTCGGCGAGATGGCAGAAGGTTCTGAAGTCAGGCTGGATCATTTTCGGACTTGAAGTCTTTCCTCGCTTTTAAGGGCATCGAGAGCGGCTTTTCGCATAATTTCCAGCGGCGCGCGCTCGCCCGTCCAGATTTCCCATTGCGCAGTTCCCTGCGCGATAAACATTTCGGTGCCTGAAACCGTTTCGATGCCACGCTTTGCCGCGAGATGCAAGAGCCGCGTTTCCCGAGGGCGGTAAATCGTGTCAAAAACGAGGCGGCAATTCAAATCGCGTGCATTGAGAGGCGAGTCATCGACCGATGGATGCATGCCAACGGGGGTGGCGTTCACGATGGCATCGAAGAACTCGTGGGGGAGGCGCTCACGCGCGACGACCTGGCCGCGCACGGCTTTCGCGAGGGCCTGCGCGGGCTTGGGCCGCCGCGCGCAGATGCAAACGGAAGCGCCCGCTTGTGCGAGGGCAAACGCCACGGCGCGCGCGCCGCCGCCAGCTCCAACGAGTAGAACGCGACCCCCGCGCAGAGGCATGCGCGGTTCGAGAGCGCGCAGGACGCCAACGTAGTCCGTGTTGTAACCGTAGAGCTTCCCGCCGCTGCGAACAACCACTGTGTTCACGGCTCCGATCGCGGCAGCCAGAGGATCGCATCCATCCAGATGGCGCAGGATCGCCTCCTTGTGGGGTAGCGTTACGCTGAAGCCCGCGATCCCGAGCGGTTCGATCGCGGCCAGGAAATCGGGCAGATCGCGAACGAGAAACGGCAGATAGACGGCATTCATGCGGCGCGTTTGAAACGCGGCATTCTGCATGAGAGGGGAAAGCGAGTGGCCCACGGGGTTCCCGATAATGCCGTAGACGCGAGTGCGACGGTCGAGGAGGTCCGCCCGGTAAAGCTTCTTCATTTGTTCGAGGGAGACTTGCCCCGGCGCGGTGGCGTTCTCGACCGGACCGTAAGACAAGGCGCTGCCTTCGCGGAGTGCCAGCACACGGAGCGGGAGCGCGATGTCGCCCATGGGTATGGCGACCACGTTCCTCCGGCTACGCGTGATACGAAGAAGCCTCAGGCCGTCGGCGAGCGAATCGCATTGCGCCGCGATTTTGATGGCTCCGGACGCCGGGCGGCCAAGCTCGCTTGCGATTCGGCTTACGTCACGAGGCATGCGCCGAAAGAAGTGGGCGGAGGTCAACTGTCGGCCTTCGCCCACCAGAACCTCGAGCAATTCGGGCGGGCACTCCCTAACGGACTCGAGTTCCAGGTCATACCACGCGCACCCGGCCCGCAAAGCCTGGGCGAGAAGAAGAAGCTGGGTGGCGATCGAACCTCGGTATTTGCCGCCGGCGGCGCGGCGTCTGCAAGTGGCGATCAGGGTGGTGCGCGGCTTCCCTGACCATTTTCGGGATCCAAGTTGACGCAGGAAACGATCGATCTCGCCGTCGCCGGCGAGCCAATCCAGGCGCAATTCGACGGTGCGAGTGAGACGGAGGGCATACGCGAGCTGCCGCCACATGGTGCGCGCGTCTGCGGCAGCGGCGACGGCACAGATTTTGTCCTTACCAATCACGGTTCTTTGCCCGCCTCGAAATCGACAGAAATTCGGAACGCGATACCGCTGGATGGCTTCCCTGGCCTTCCGTACAGGGGGATTCTGGCTTCTACCATGCGTTGCACAATGTGTAAAGCATGGAGGACGCTTATCTTGACGCTCCCAAAGGCGTCTGTTACGGTCGATTCATAAGCGCCGGTGTGTGGCGCATCGGGTTTAGGCTTGGGGTACGGTTGTCCGTTACGGCGGAAAACCCGTGAAAGCCGTTCAAAGGAGCACGCATTATGCGCGCGAAAATCGTGTTTGCCGGACTCATTCTTGCTATTTCAGGTGCAGCCCCGGCGCTGGCTCAAACGCCGGTACCGATCGAAAACGACCTCTATTGCTCGGGGACCATCACCACAGAGGCCGTTCCGCGCAGCAGCTACGTGATTACCGGAGAAGGGTCGAACTATAGAATCACGTTTGACTACGGCGACTACGTCTACATCAATCGCGGCGGAGAGCAGGGAGTCAAGGTAGGCGACGAATTCTCCGTCATGCGGCCCGAGGTCGACCCAATCGACATTCAATGGACGAAATGGCAGTACGGCATTCTTCGCAAAATGGGGACGGTCTGGGCGGATGAGGGGCGAATCAAGGTGATTGTGGTCGACCGCAACACGTCGATCGCCCAAGTGGTGCAAGAGTGCGACTTTCTGCAGCGGGGCGACATCATCGTGCCCTTCACGGAGCGCCCTGCGCCGCCAATGAAATCCGAAGCCAACTTCGATCGATTCGCGCCGCCGAGCGGGAAGGCCAAAGCGATGCTGATCGTCGGCAAGAAATTCCAGCAGGAACTGGGAACCAACGACATCGTCTATGTGAATCTGGGCCGCGACCAGGGAGTGCGGGTTGGCGACTACTTTCGCCTTTTCCGTTACACGGGTACGGAACACGAAACCGCCTATCAAACTACGCGAACGGCATTCGATATCGAAGGCGCGGAGGGACCCACGTTCGGACTTGGAAAAGCCCCTGCGAAATGGGATTGGAGCAACACGCCTCGAGAAGTTCTCGGCGAGGGAGTGGTTGTGCGAACCGGGCCGAACTCCTCGACAGTATTGTTGACGTTTACGCTGCGTGAGGTCTTCGCCGGCGACTACGTCGAATTGGAATAGCGCGATTTCTAAGATCCGCGCGTGATTGCGCGTGCGGCGTCAAACGCGGACTCGCTGAAAACTTCCGCTGTAAACGCCTGGATGCGCGTCTTTGGGTCTTTCCAGGCCGCGGGATCGAATCCGCCTTTCACGCAAGTCTCCTCCAGCAGTTTCTTTGCGGTCCAGCCGAACTGAGCGGCCACCTGTGGCAGCAGGACACCGCGCTGCCACCCCTGGCTAACCACCAAACCGTGCTTTCCCGCTTCGATATGATCGGGAGTTATTTCTTCGAGGGGCGAAAGCACGGAGATTTCAATATCAATCTCCGCAATCTCCTCGGGGCGAACAGGCGAGAACCGGGGATCCTCGAGCGCAGCGCTCCTGGCGCACCGAGCAATCACTTCGATGAGAGGTTCTCGAGAGGGGAGCTGGCCGATGCATCCCCGAAGCCGCGAGCCGCGGTGCAGAGTCACAAATGCACCGCCCGGCTGGCGAAGCGCGTCACTTACAGGAAGATCGACGGGCGAATCGCCGCGCTCGACGGCTCCGTTGCAAGCGCGCCTGGCAACTTCCAGAAGCAGTTTCTTCTCGCAATCAGCGAGTGAGGACATCCTGAGGCTTTTCTTTCGGCTCCACGATCACAACCCGGCTGCGACGCTGCTGAACTCTAAAATTGATCTGGCTCCAGAACATCTGGAAATAGTGGACTGCCGACCCAATCGCGCTCAAGACCACCAGCCACATCAGGACGTTTCCGAGAGATTTTAGGGCCGGGTGCTTGGCCGTGAGAATCACGGCGCAACCCGCGAGAACCTGCAAAATCATTTTCGTTTTGCCAAGCGCCGATGCGGGAATGATCAGGCCTTCCGCCGTGGCGATCTCACGCAGGCCGGTGACTACGAATTCCCGGCCGATGATGATCACGACCATCCAGGCGGGAACCAGGTTCATCGCGACCAGCGAAATGAACGCAGCCGAGATCAAGAGCTTGTCTGCGATCGGATCGAGGAGAATGCCGAGAGTGGTGATTTCCTTTCTGGTGCGGGCAAAATAACCGTCCATCACATCGGTGGCGGCCGCGATCAGCAAAATCAGAACGCCCCAGACTTCGAAATGAATCGGGAGACCCCAGAAGTTCCAGTTCGGCTCCTTGGTGAGGAGAACCACCACGAGCAACGGGACGAAGAAGATTCGCAGAACGGTCAGGCTGTTCGGCAGGTTCATCGCAATCTCGGAAAGGCTCGGCCAAGCTCACGCTTCGGGCCAAGAGAGTATGAATATAGTCCCGAGTCCGGAGGGAGTCAACCGTACTGGGCACCAGGAGGCTACAAAAAGGCATGTCTTTGTGCGCGGTCGCGATTCCGCAAATATCGGAGAAATCGTGGCTTAGTCGGGTGGATTGCTGCAACCCTGTGCAAATTCGCCGCGCCGATAAAAGAGGGCACGCCCAGGACCTGGCGATATTCCGCGGACGAGACATCTCTCGCAAACCACTACCACATAAGCAATTAACTGTGTTCCCGCTTGCAGCTGCCGCTCGATGCCCGGTATTTGCCGCCTTCAATACCGAGAAAATCGCCAGGGCTTTTCCACAGGGTTTTCCACCGTTTTGCCGGTCTTCCGGCCAGCCGAAAACCTCTGAAAAAAGGCATCTTCGGCGTTTTTTGGGCCGCGAGCGTAATCGTCAGACCTTGGGTTGGTCAACAGGCATATCAGGGGATGTTTGTGGGCTACCAGGGACGGCGCGCGGCTGAAACCTGAACTGCTCAAGACGCCTGGCAAGCGATTCGGGAATTTCGGCATCGACAAGGAAGTGGTCATCAAGGACTTCGGAGTGCAACACCCGGCCGCACGCATGAACCAGAGCCAGGTTCCGCCCGTCGGAAGTGGGAATGCGGAAGCGAAGCTTCACAAGCGGATCCACCGGCATCGCCGCATCAATGCTCGCCAGCAAATCGGGAAGGCCTTCGCCCGTGAACGCGGACGTGAAAACGCGCAGGTCCCTGTTTCCGTTGGTTTTCTTGAGCGCAGCGAGATCTTCTTCGGCCAGTCGATCCACCTTGTTGAGCACATGCAACCGCGGGCGGTCCTGCACGCCGAGGTCGGCAAGAACCTTCAGGACTTCGGCGTCCTGCTCAGCATGGTGCGGATTGGAAATATCGGTGACCTGCAGAATTAAAGCCGCTTCCTGAACTTCCTCGAGGGTCGCGCGAAACGCAGCGATCAAGTCCGGGGGCAGATCGCGCAGGAATCCCACCGTGTCGGAAAGAAGCACGCGCCGATGCGACGGAAGCCGGAGCGCGCGGATCGTAGGATCGAGCGTCGCGAACATTTGCGGGGAAGTGAGCACCTCGGCGTGCGTGAGCGCGTTGAACAGAGTGGACTTGCCCGCGTTCGTATAGCCCACCAAAGCGATCATCCCGAGCGGCACAGCCTGCCGTGCCTGGCGGCGCGTAGCTCGCTGGCGGCGAACCGTTTCGATCGATTGTTGGATTTTTCGGACGCGGTCGCGAATCCGCCGGCGGTCGGTTTCGAGTTTCTGCTCGCCAGGTCCGCGCGTCCCAATGCCGCCGCCCAGGCGCGAAAGCTCTTCTCCGCGTCCGGTCAAACGCGGGAGCAGGTAGTTCAATTGCGCGAGTTCCACCTGGAGCTGGCCTTCCCGCGTGCGGGCGTGGCAAGCGAAGATGTCGAGGATCAACTGAGTGCGGTCGATGACCCGGCAGCCGATTCCCTTTTCCATGTTGCGAAGCTGCACGGGAGTGAGGTCGTGGTCGACGATCACGAGAGGCACGCGGCGCGACTCGGCTTCGATGCGAATCTCGTCAATTTTGCCGCGGCCTACGAGCGTGGCGGGATCAAGAGCGTCGCGCACCTGGAGCAGGGTCCCGGCGATGTCAGCGCCGGCGCTCGTCGCGAGTTCTTCGAGCTCTTGCAGCGAGTCCCGGCCGGTCGTGGTCGGGCTCCTACCGCCGCCGCGCGACGGCCTTTTCAGGCCAACGCCTACGAGCAACACGCGTTCTCGATTGTCCAGGGACCGCGGAGCTTTCATTCGGGATCGACGCGAGAGCGGGGCAGAGCCCTGCGGGAAGTGAATTTCATCTGGGCTTAATTATACGATTTTCTCGCTCCGGTGGGAAATGGCGTTCTGATCTGCCACTCGGGTGGTTCAGGAGACCGGGGGAGCCGGATTCCCCGACGCCGCGAGGATGACGCGGGACAAGAGATCGCCGAGGCTGGAGCGCGTAGATTCGGAATTCGCGCTCTGCGCCGCTCGGTCAAGCCAGCCAAGCCAAACCAGCAGGATGACTTCGGCCCAGGATTCCGATGTAACGTTCGCGAACCCGATTTCCCGAAGAACGTCGGCGATGAAGCGAGTCCGTTCTTTATCGGCCGTAGCGACGCAGCCGGCGACCTTTTCGTCCTTCCGCGCCCAGGCTCGAATTGCCAATTCCATTCGAACGCGCTCTGGCGTTGAATTCTGCTCGACGAACCATGCCCATCGCAATTCAGCGGCGTGGCCCGAAGGCTCGAGGTGGTCGCGTTCACCTTGTTCCCAACGGGCCAGGATCCTGCCGAGCAGATCCTCGCGGTCGCGGAAGTGCCAGTAGAAGCTCCCCTTGCTGACGCGCAGGTCGCGGGCAAGCAGCTCGACTCGCACCGATTCAATGCCGTCTGAGGCCAATCGCGCGATACCGGCTTCAATCCAGTGGCTTGGTTGGAGATGAGGAACTTTGAGAGCTGTGGCAGTGGCCATACGCTACCGTACGTTCACCTGGAAGATAGCTGAAGCGGAAGAATGAGTCAAGCGCTGATCAGTTCAAGGCTGGTCCGCAGGGCGGCAGGATCATCACCGAAGTTGGAGAGCCAAGTAACGCCGGGCTCCTTGCGAAACCAGGTGATTTGGCGCTTGGCGAACCGGCGCGTGGCTCGCTGAATTTGGTCGACTGTGTCATCGAGCGAGATGCGACCTTCGAGGTGTTCGCGCAGTTCGGAATAGCCGATGAACTGAAACGGTTTCGCGTCCGCGGGAACGCCCTGCGCGATCAACCGCCGTACCTCGTCAAGCCACCCGGCTGAAATCATTGAAAGCACGCGCGCGTGAATCTTTTCGTAGAGAGCAGCACGCGGCGGAAGAAGCCCGATCTTGATGACGCGATAGCCCTCGAGCGGGCTACGTCCGCCGCTGTGCACTTCGGCAACGGGTTTTCCCGCGAGCAATCGAATTTCGAGCGCGCGAATCACCTTCTGCGTGTCTCGCGCGGAAATGCCGGCCGCCGCTTGCGGATCGAGGCGATTCAGCATGCGATGAAGGTGCTGCGGGCCACGAACCTGAACGCTTTCGCGCAGGCGTCCGCGCAATTCTTCGGATCGCGTAGGAGCATCGGCGAGGCCTTCGAGCAGCGCGCGCAGATAAAGGCCTGTGCCAGCGGTCAGAATCGGCAGCTTGCGGCGGCGCGCGAGATCTTCAAGCGCCGCCAGGGCGAGCCGTCGGTAATCGCCCGCGGTGAAAACGTCGGAAGGCTTGACGACATCGACCAAATGGTGGGGAATTCCTTGCTGCTCGGCGGGAGGAACTTTCGCCGTACCGATATCGAAGTGACGGTAGACCTGCGTTGAATCGCAAACGAGGACTTCGGCGTCAAGCTTCTTGGCGAGCAAGGTGCCGAGCGCGGACTTCCCGGAAGCGGTGGGCCCCAGGATGACGACGAGCCGCGGAAGCTCGCTCATCCCGAAAATTTCCAGAAGCCCCAATATCGAAGCAGCAGAACGAGCAACACCAAGGCGGCGAGCAGAAGAGCGCCGACGACCTGGGTGCGATTGAGCTTCACAAAGAACGTCAATAGGAGCTATCGACGGGAATATTATAGAAAAATCCGAAGCGGAGTTCGATGTAGTCGGCTTTGAATTGCGAAGGGAGAGGCTCGAATGGGCTGGACGTGCGTATGGACGATAGAGCAGCGGCGTCCAACGGTTCCCTGCCGGAAGTTCTCTCCAGCGACGGATCGGGCAGGCGAACGCTGCCGTCCCTGTATACGTGGAAGGTAATCGTCACGATCCCCTTTTCGCCCATTCGAGCGGATTCGGGCATCACTGCGTACCAATTCCGCCTCACGCTCTCCACCAATCGCTGCAGGTAACTGTTAAAGTCCACGCCCTCGGTAGGCGTCAGCATCGCCACGCCCGGTTGCATTCCCGGGCCGCCTCGTCCCCCGCCTCCACCGCCCTGTGGGATGTTGCCGCCGGGAGCCGTATACACACTGCCCCGACCCTGTTTGTTGATCGCGTCCCGAAGTTGATCATCGAGTGCTTTATTGGGAGACGAGGCCGGCAGATTCAGATTCAGACGCCCGGGGACCGGCGTCGGCGGCTTGATTGGCTCGAGATGAGACGGCTCCACGGGGGGCGGCGTCTGGCTAGGCGCAGGATCCACGGGCACGCGCGGCGTGGGAGCCGAGGGAAGCTCGGGCGCGGGCCTCTCGGGCGGCGTCAGCGCGGGCGTCGGATTGGATGGCGCCAGGACGGGTGGAGCTACCCTGTTCAATGTTTTGCGGTCGATGTGAACCTTCGGCCCCGGAGGCAACGCAGGAGCGGAGGTTTCGGGCGGACTGTAGACGAAACTGAGCTGATTGCGCGCGAGATCGATTTCGTCTTGCGTCGGCGGATGATACGGAAAAATCTTCGGTAAGAAGATGACGAAAATCACAAGGGCAATGTGCACGATCACCGACGTCGTGCGAATGATCGCGTCATTCTTGGTGTCGCGCTTGGTGGTAGGCGCGATCAGCAAATTGGCATCGCCGGTGATGAAGACGTCCGGCGCGACCACTTCGCGGAGCTCCGGCGTCATCTCGTGCGGGAGTCTTTCGAAGCGGCGCATCTCTGCGTGCGTAGCTGGTTCCACATAGGCGGGGACCACCGTGCGCGAATCCAAAATCGCGATCGAATGGTACTGCGCCGCTTCCTGCAATTTTTCGAGCGGCTTCGCCGGCATCCCGCGCGGGACGAGAGTACGGTCCACGAGCACGCCGAGCGGAAGGTAGGAAGGGATGGACGATTTGCCGTCGAGGGGCGGCGCGTCAGAAAGTTCCGTAGGGACGACGGTGCGGTCGTCCATGTAAGTAGTCGTGCGACGGGCAGTCTTCTTCAAGTCGTCCGGCGATGGCGGGCGCACGTCAACTGGGACAAGAGTGCGTGAAATCATCGAGTTTCCTGTGGAGAGAAAGCACTCAGTTGGACGCGCCGCGCGTGGTCGAGGATGCCTCCCATGACCCGGTCGGCAAGCTCGAGAGCGCGGCGGCCGGCAGCCCCGTCCACCACCGGCGAGTGGCGGGTTCGAACGCACTCGAGGAACGAACTCAGCTCAGCTATCAAAGGTTCCACGGGCGTGGTGGGCAGTTTCTCGAATCCAATTTCCGGCTGCGGCTCGCCCGGCTGAACGCGCACGCGCAGAACATCCTGGCGCGTGAAATCGAGCGAGATGTATTCATGCTCCTGAAAGAAGCGCATCTTCCGGACGCGCTCCGTGGAAACGCGGCTGGCCGTGAGGTTGGCCACAGTGCCGGTGGAAAATTCCACGCGCGCATGGGCGATGTCGATTTTATCGGTGATCACGGGAATGCCCACGGCTCGCAGGTCCACCACCTCAGCGTCCACCAGCGCCAGCAGAATGTCGAGATCATGAATCATCACGTCATAGACCACGTCGATGTCGAGGCTGCGCGGGGTGAAGATGCCGAGGCGGTGGACCTCGAAGAACATCGGACGCAACACAATTTTTTGCGCCGCGGCTACCGCGGGATTAAATCGCTCCACATGGCCGACTTGCAGTATCCGGCCGGCGCGCTTTGCCGCGGAGATCAAATTGTCGGCTTCGGCGACCGACGCAGCCATCGGCTTTTCCACCAGAACATCGTGGCCCGCGGTCAGTAGCTTGCAGCCGATGCGCGCATGCTCCTTGGTAGGCACGGCGAGACTCACGGCGTCAACTCGCTCAGCGGCGAGGGCGTCAATATTCGCCACGAGGCGCGTTCCGAACTCCGCAGCGATTTTCGCCGCGCGCTCGGAATTGGTATCCACGATGCCGACAAGCTCGGCGCCTTCCAGTTCGCGCCACACGCGAACGTGGTTCCGGCCGAATTCGCCCACTCCCACGACAGCCACGCGGATCGGCTTTGCGCTCACGATTTCTTCGCCTCAGTTTTAGACGGTTGCGGTCCCGATTCTGGCGCAAAGGCCTGAATCGCAATGCCCGCTTGGTCGGCTGCGGCGATCAGCGCATCGCGGTCGAAGAGGAGCGTGCGACCGGCATCGATGGCGAGCGCGGTAGCGTTTGAGGCTCGCATCACTTCCATTGTCTTCAGCCCCACCACCGGCACGTCGAAGCGCATGTCCTGTTTTGGCTTACTCACTTTCACGACGACCAGGCGCTGGCCGCCGGTGATGCGAGCGGCGCGCTCGATGGTTTCGTCGGTGCCTTCCATGGCCTCGATGGCCACGCAGGCGCGGTCGCGAATCACCACCGTTTGGCCCAGGTCGAGGCCCGCGATCTGCCGCGCCACCTGGCGCCCGTATTCAATATCCGCTAACTCATCTTCGGTGGCCGCGCGATGCGTGAGCACGCCGGGAGCGGGCAGCAGCCGTCCAAGAAACTTAGTCGAATCGACCAGTTCAATGCCTTCGTCTTCCAGGACGCGCGCGACCGCGCCGATCAGCGAATCCGTGTTCTTCGATGGAAGCGAAAAAAGCAATTTCGCAAGCCGCCAGTCCGGCCGAATCGAGCTGAAGATTTTGTTGTGCTTCACCTGTCCTGCCATCACGGCCCGCTTCACTCCCTCTTCGTGCAGCAAAGATATGGTGCGGCTCAATTCGCCGAGGCTCACCCAGTGCAGTCGCTTCGTTGCGCGTTCGAGCGCTGGGGAAGCTTCTTCGCGGATCGCGATCACGGCCATGTCGATGCCGCGGCTGCGCGCCCCCTCGAGCACGAGAAACGGGAAATCGCCGTTCCCAGCGATCAAGCCCCATTCTCCGGAATTGTTTTCGTGGGTTGCGGGCACAGGTCGCCTATTTGGTCACACCGCGCTCGGCCGACTCGATGAACCGGATTAAGCTTAAGACGTCCTCGGAGTGCGAGAGGGTTCCACGCATTTCTTCGACGGCTTGCGTCGTATTGAGCTTGGAGCGAAGAAGCAAGCGGTAAGCGTTCTCGATGAACTCGATGCGCTCGGCAGAAAATCCCTGTCGCTGGAGGCCGATGGTGTTCGCGCCGTAGCATCGCGTCTCTCGCGGCGATACGACTTTTGAGAACGGAAGCACGTCTTGCGTGATCACGGTGTGCGCGCCGACGTATGCGTGGCGGCCCACACGGCAGAACTGATGCACCGGACTGAAGTTGCCGATCGTGGCGAAGTCCTCGACGACGACGTGGCCGGCTAGCGTGGCGCCGTTCACAAAAACGGTGTAGTCGCCCACTTGGGAATCGTGACCGATATGCGCGTACGACATGATGAGATTCTGGCTTCCCACTCGGGTGACGCCGCCGCCCTTCACCGTCCCGCGGTTCACCGTGCAAAATTCGCGAAATTCGTTGGCGTCGCCTACCTCGAGCGAAACGCGCTCGCCTTTGTACGTCAGATCCTGCGGATCGCCGCCGACAACCGCGAACGGATACACGCGGTTTTCGCGTCCCAAGCGGGCCGGCCCTTGCACCACAGCGTGATGCTCGAGGACGCAGCCATCGCCAAGCTCAACCTCATCGCCAACGACGGCGAAAGCGCCTATCCGCGAACCGCATCCGATGCGCGCCGAAGAAGAAACCTGCGCGCGCGAATCGATTTCGCTCATTGCGCCTTCTCGGCCGTCACTTGCGCAGTGACTGGCTGTTCGGTGCGATCAACCATCTTGCACATCAGCGTCGCTTCGGCGGCGAGCTCGCCATTCACGGTGGCTTGTCCTTGGATCTTGCAGAAATCGCCGCGCCAGGCAATCACCTTGACTTCGATCTTGAGTTGATCGCCCGGAACCACTGGGCGGCGGAAGCGCGCATTATCGATGGCGACGAAATAAACTAGCTTTTTCTCGCGATCGGGCACCTCCTGCAGAAGCAGCAGGCCTCCGGTCTGGGCCATCGATTCGATGATCAACACTCCAGGCATGATCGGCTGCCCCGGGAAGTGACCCTGGAAGAAAGCCTCGTTGATCGTGACGTTCTTGATTCCCACGATGCGTTTCCAGCGCTCCATTTCTTCAATCGCGTCGACCAGAAGAAACGGATAGCGATGCGGCAGGATTTTCTGGATCCCGGTTACGTCGAGGATCATCGTTGACCTCTGGTGTTGGCAGCTCTCATTTGCCTTGAGTGCGTGCGACATGCGCGATTTTCCAGCGCGCGTTCGAATAATTCTATACGAAAGTTCGGCAAAGCGGGAATCAGCATTGCCGAGCCATGACGTGGCTGCTAGCATACGCGCCCGATGAGCGAAGAACGAGCTCCCATGCGAGAGATGCTGGTCTCCCTGCGCGGCTGCGAGGATCAGATGGTGCGACTGCTCGGCAAATTGGTGCGCTGCGAGTCGCCAAGCTCTGACAAGCGCGCCGTGGATGCGTGCGGGCAGATGGTCGCGGCGGAATGGCGAGGGCGCGGGGCGAGCATCCGGATTCTGCGGCAGGCGAAGCTCGGGAATCATGTGCGCGCGGAATTGTGGCTTGGCGAAGGCAGACCAGCGGGACAGATCATGGTGCTGGGGCACCTCGATACGGTGTATCCGCTGGGGACGATCGCGAAGATGCCGTTTCGCGTGTCCGGCGGCAAGGCGTGGGGACCGGGAACATTCGATATGAAAGGCGGCCTCGCGCAGGCGCTGTTTGCGGTGGACGCGCTTCGCGCGACGAAGATTCGGCCTCGCAAGCGGCTGGTTTTCTTCTGGAATTCGGATGAAGAAATCGGCAGCCACTCATCGGGGCGCGCGATTGAGGCCGAAGCGCGGCGCAGCGATGCCGTACTTGTGCTCGAGCCCGCGTTTGGCCCGGAAGGGCGGCTAAAGACGGCACGCAAGGGAGTGGGCACCGCGGAAATCCTGGTGACGGGCCGGTCCGCCCACGCGGGAATCGACCCGAAGAGCGGAGTGAACGCCGTGTACGAACTGGCGCTGCAAATCGTGCGGCTGGGAAAACTGAATGATCCTCGGCGCGGAATCGTGGTCCAAGCAACGGTTATTTCAGGCGGGACTGCGTCGAATGTCGTGCCCGAACACGCGCGAACTGAGGTGGATGTCCGCTATTCGCGGCTGGCCGACGCGAGACACCTCAATCGGAGGCTGCGTGGCCTGAAGCCGATCTTGCCGGGCGCGAGAGTGGAAGTTCGTGGCGGCGTGAATCGCCCGCCGCTCGAACGCACGGCGGCCGTGCGAGAACTGTTTGGGCGCGCGCAATCATTGATGCGCGAGATGGGATTGTCGCTCGGCGAGGCGTCGACCGGCGGCGGGTCGGACGGCAACCTCACGGCCGCGCTCGGCGTGCCCACACTCGACGGCCTCGGCGCGGTGGGAGATGGCGCGCACAGTCCGCGCGAGCACGTCGTGATTCGCGCGATGCCGGTACGAGCGGCACTGCTAGCGGGTTTGCTGGCGACGCTCTAAGACAGAAACAAATCACGGATAAAATCCCGGTCTTCGTGGGATTCTCTGCGCACTCTGCGTCTCAGCGGTAAGGTCTTTGGAATCTTAGCGGAGATACTCGTGTTTGAGGTAGGTGACGGTTTGTTGCTCGAGGTCGGAGTAGTCGCAATGCAGACTCTCGCGCAGGGCTGCTTCGGTAGAAGGCGAGGTTGCGATGCGGTCCAGCAAGCGGCTGACGTCGCCGACTCCTCCCGCCTGAATCATTGACTCGACGACTGCGAGTGACCACGCATACGCGAATCCGGCCAAATTACTGGGCAAGCCCATCCACGAGCCTTCGAGCGAAGCAAGACTCGGCGCACCGCCTTGCGAAGCGGCGGCAACCAGCCCGCCTGCGGTGGAACTGCTTCGGCGGCCCTCCATCCACTGCGCCAGACCTTCTTGAAGCCACGTCGGCGCGCGGCCGCGGGATTTTTGCGTGATAAAGCTGTGCGTCAGCTCGTGCTTCAAGACGTGAGCGAGTTCCGGCGTCACCTCGCCCAGGCCCTGCACCGGAATGCGAAGCCGGCCGTCGTTCAGAGCGCCCACCCAACTGGGCGCGCGCGTTATGTCGGCAAACGCCTGCTCGGTGTAGAGAATCACGCTAATCTGTTCGGGCGGCGTGTAGTCGAGCTGCGATTCGAGGTCGCGGAAATCGTCTTCGAGAGCGCGCAAGATTCCGCGAGCGAGGTCCGGAGTCGCTCCACCATTGTATTTCAGGGAAAAGTGAGCCGTCTCGCCTTCGCGATAGCTCTCCTCTTCGGCCTTGTCGCGTTCCGCTTTTTCGAGCGCTTGCTCGACCTCGGGGTCCGGGCGAATCTTTTCGGCGCGCTTCCATTCTTCGACGGCCTTGTCCATCTTGTTCGAGCCGTAGTAAGCCCACCCCATCAGCTTCGCGATGTTGGCGGCGTCTGGGCCGGATTCGCCGTCGATGCGCCGCGCGTGTTCGAGGGGATCCAGCGCGGAGGTGAATTGGCTTTGGCGGAGGTATAGCACTGCCAGATTGAGCAGCAGTCCGACATGGTTCGGAGCGAAGATGAGCGCCTGGCGACAGTGATCGATGGCGGCGTCCGTATCGCCTTTGCCCACCAGGAACTGAGCGGCTGCGTAGTGAGCCGCCGTCACCTTAGCGACGGCTTCCGAGGTACCCGAGCGCGCATCGCTTTCCAGCCGGGCGATGTAGGCGAAATCGATCGAGTCATCGTGAATCGCGAGGTGTGCAATTTCCTCGTAGCCGCGAACGGGTTCTACTTGCGGGGCGGAAATCGGCGGCTGCGAGTCGGCTTTTGCGGCCGAGGAGTACGTGAAATCATCATGCTCGATCCGCGCGACGATTGATTTCGGAATGGACATGCGGCCGGCAGGAGTTTCGTAGCTTACTCGGTCGGCTTCTTCGGTGACGCTGGAGGCCATGATGCGGCGCCCGTTTTTCAGGACGATCGTATCCGCCGCGGCCGAGGATACCGCGAGCAGGAAGAGAGTTGCGATCGGGGCTGCGCGACGCACAGACCAATTTTAGCAAATGGGTCATGACCACTTCGGTCCCGCTTGCTGGCCCTTGCTCTAAGCGGTACAGTCGAGCGCGTGCCGGGGTTCGCGCGGTCTTCGCCCGTAGTCGTGTCTTTGATCTTGTCGGCGGCGTGGATTTTCGTGCCGCCAGGAATCGCCGCGCTTCAACCTGCGCCGGACCAGGCCCAGACACCGCCGGCACAAGTTGTTCCCGCCGACCCACGAGCGCTATATCAGGCGCTCAACGCGCTTCGGCCCGATCCATCGCGGGTATATTCGGTGCGATCGCTCAGGCTGCGTCGCGACGTAATCAACCTGACCTTTGATGAAGGCAAGTTGGCCTTTCTCAAGCCCCTCGGCGGGCGCATAACGGGCGTCGTGTTTGCCGGCCGGGGTCACGTGATCGCCACGCCGCACGACGCAGGTGAACGGCGCTCGCTGGCGCAATTCGTGGGCGTGCCGATACTCGACCAAACATTCTCGCGAGCATATTTGCGGTTCGACGACGCCACGGCCGAAGAAATCGAGAAGGACCTTCAAAACGCGGGCGACGCGGCAACGAATGACCCTGGGTTTGCCGCGAGCTGGGAAACCCTGTCTGCCACTACAAATCCGGCGCATTCGCTGCGTTTGATGGAAGATTGGCTCGCGTCAGACCCGGTGCCTTACTTTGAGGCGAGCATCCTCAGCGACACGAGGGGCACGATCGACATGATCGTTGATGGAAGGCAGTACGAACAGGTCTTGTTCGGGCAGCCGCGAATCACCAACGGCGTGCCGTCGTACGACGTGTGGGCTTCGTTTCGCGCGATAGACGCTACCTCCGCTTCCGGCGAAGGTTTCGTGCCTCTCGATTACGACATCGACACGCGGATCGCGGACGACCTCTCGCTCGACGGCACGACGACGCTGCATCTGAAAGCGGAGCGCGGCGGCGAACGGGTGGTTCCGCTGGAGCTTTCGAGGAACCTGGCGATCACCGCAATCAAAGGCGAGAATGGAGCGCCACTCGTCTACTTCCAGAACGAGGATTTGAGCCAGCGAGAGATTCAATCTCGCGGCAACGACACGGTTTTGGTCGTGCTTCCCTCGGCGCTTCCACTCGGCGCGGAGTTTCCCCTCGAGGTTTCCTATCACGGCAGCGTCATCAGCGACGCTGGAAATGGCGTGGAATACGTGGGCGAGCATCAGACGTGGTACGCGCACGTTGGGCGCATGGACCACTTTGCCTCGTTCAGCCTTTCATTTCGTTGGCCAAAGCGTTTTTCGCTGATCGCGACTGGCAGGAAGATCGAATCGCACGACGATGGCGAGTTCAAGACCGGACGATGGAGTTCCGAAGTTCCATTCGTGGTTGCCGGATTCAATCTGGGGGATTACGAAACGGAAACGGTCGGAAACGGGCACCCCAATGTTGAATTGTACGCAAACAAACAATTGGAGGATGCCATCCTGGGCCGTCTCCAGCGCCATCAACTTCAGATCCCCATTTCGCCGGAGCAGTCACACAGGCCGGGATTTGCGGGAGGCATCCCGCCCGGTTCTCAGCCACCGCCAAACCCAGCGGCCGTTCTGAAGAACTTGGGCGGCGAAGTCCTCGATTCCATTCACTTTTTCGAGAGCCTGAACGGACCGTTCCCGTTCAGCGATTTGAAAATTTCCCAAATTCCGGGTTCGGTCGGGCAAGGATGGCCTGGGTTGGTTTACCTCTCCACTCTGGCGTTCCTTCCGCCAGAAGCGGAAGAACGGGCCGGAATCGCCCAGCAGACGCAGGCGCTGGCGCGCGACGTGATGCCGTTCCACGAAGTGGCTCATCAGTGGTGGGGAAACGTCACTGCGGCGGTGACATACCGCGACGTTTGGATTGAAGAAGGAATGGCCAATTATCTTTCCCTGATGTACGCAGACCAGCAGAAGCCGGTCGGGCGCCGCATGGCGGAGTGGCTCGAGCGATACCGCTCAGAATTGATCGCAAAGGCCCCGGCAACCGGCGAAACGATGGAAGAATCAGGACCACTCACACTGGGCTACCGCCTGGAGTCATCGCAGAACTCCGGCGCCTACGAGACCGTGATCTACGGAAAGGGAATGTGGGTGATGCACATGATTCGCGAGATGCTGCGCGATCCCGCCGACAAAGATCCCGACGCCCGCTTCCACGATCTTCTTCATTCGATTTTGGCCCAGTACCGGTTCAAGCCGATGTCGACAGCGAAATTCCAGCGCGCCGTCGAGCAACATATGACGCCGGCGATGGACCTCGACGGCGATCACTCGATGAACTGGTTTTTCGACGAGTGGGTGAAGGCCACGGGCATTCCGCGTTTTCGCGTGCAATTCGAAGTGAAGCCTCGAGGGAATGAGTTCCTCGTCAGTGGAAAGCTCGAGCAGACGGGAGTCGACGACGTGTTCACAGCGCCGGTGCCGCTTTATGCCTCGCGCGCCGGAGAGAAACCGCAGAAGCTCGGCGTCGTGATTACCACGGGACCCGAAACTCGTTTTCATTTCGTTTCGCGATTCCGGCCGACGCATCTTGCCATCGATCCCCATTTGACGCTGCTTTGCCGGACGGATTAGAGAACGTTCACAAACGAACGTGCGGCGCGCCGTCGGAAATTTCGTTTGCTTCATTTTCTTCAATTCAAGAATTTTTGCGTTTCGCCTTGCGTCTTTTCGGGTTCCAGTTTTATCCTCTAGGGCGTTCCGAGGGTCTCCTGGGTATCGGAAGCCGGAAGACTCCTCGTCGTCACTTAATTGGAGCGTTAGAGCACTCAGGACCGGAATTGCCGCCCCACGGGGTGCAGGGCGCCGATTGCGGAAGGTTCGTTGCCCCCTCTGTACCGGTTCGCACACATCCAAACAACGTCCGGCTGTTCACCATCAACTGTTCGCTGTCAGGGGATACTGAGTGGATCCCGAGGGTTCACAAAACACACTTGATGGCCAGCGGCAGGACTTGCTCCTCAAGCCGGGCTACACCCTTGCCACCGTAACCGACAAAATCAGCTCGATCGTGCTCACGCGAGGCACGACGAAGGGCTGGATGGTCGGTTTTGGAATTTCGTTCGCCCTGTTGATGATGTTCAACGTGGCGGTCGCCTACCTGTTTGTCAAGGGCGTCGGAATATGGGGCATCAACATTCCGATCGGATGGGCGTTCGCGATCACCAATTTCGTTTGGTGGATCGGAATCGGACACGCCGGAACGCTTATTTCCGCAATTCTTCTCCTGTTGCACCAGAAGTGGCGCACTTCCATCAACCGTTTCGCCGAGGCGATGACGCTATTTGCCGTGGCCTGTGCGGGAATGTTTCCGCTGCTGCACTTGGGCCGGCCCTGGCTCTTCTTCTACTTGATGCCGTACCCGAATCCGATGTGGATGTGGCCGCAGTTCCGCAGCCCGCTGGTGTGGGACGTGTTCGCGGTTTCGACGTACGCCACCGTTTCGTTGCTGTTCTGGTTCGTGGGGTTGATCCCCGACCTCGCAACCCTGCGAGATCGCGCAAGAAATCGCGCCGCGCAGATCGTTTACGGCGTGCTCGCGATGGGCTGGCGCGGCTCGGCAGTGCACTGGTCGCGCTACGAAACAGCCTCGCTGTTATTGGCAGGTCTTGCAACGCCGCTGGTTGTCTCGGTCCACACAGTGGTGAGCTTCGACTTTGCCATCGGGATCGTGCCAGGCTGGCACAGCACGATTTTTCCGCCGTATTTCGTCGCGGGCGCGATCTACTCCGGGTTCGCCATGGTGTTGACGCTGGCGATTCCGATACGGAAGTACTACAAGCTGGAGGGCCTGATCACGATGCGGCATCTCGAGCTCATGGGCAAAGTGATGCTCGCAACCGGAATGATCGTGGCGTACGGCTACATGATGGAGACGTTCATCGCGTTCTACAGCGGGAATCCGTTCGACCGCTACATGATCGTGAACCGAATGGCGGGCCCGTACAAGTACGTCTACTGGTTGCTGATCCTGTGCAACATCGTGATTCCGCAATCTCTGTGGTCAAAGAAGGTGCGCCGAAGCGTGCTGGGACTGTTCATCATTTCCCTGGTGGTCAACGTGGGAATGTGGCTCGAGCGATTCGTGATTATCGTCGTGAGTCTGTCGCGCGACTATCTGCCGTCGAAGTGGGACATGTACTATCCCACGCGGTGGGACTGGGCCACATACGCCGGCACGATCGGGTTGTTCCTGACGTTGTTCTATCTGTTCCTCCGTTTCGTGCCCATGATTTCGATCGTGGAAGTGCGTTCGCTGGTGCACGAAACGGAGAAAGAGCAAGGCTCGTAGGTAGGCATTAGAAACCGGGTTTCAGGGTTTGTACTTGCAAACCCTGACCTAAAGAAGAGCGATGCCACAGATTTTTCATCACAGCACGAACTTCATCTCGCGTATGTCGATCTATGGCGCCGTGCTGATCATCGGCGGGCTGGGATACGCGCTCTACGCGATCGCGCTATCGCCGTGGTACACCGACCAGAACGTTGCGCGCGAGCAGCCAGTGCCATTCAGTCACCGGCACCACGCGGGAGAGCTAGGCATGGATTGCCGCTATTGCCACACGTCGGTGGAGAAGTCGTCGTTTGCGGGGCTTCCTCCCACGCATACGTGCATGAGCTGCCATTCGCAAATTTGGACGAACGCCGGGATGCTCGAACCCGTCCGGGCAAGTTATCGCGACGACGTGTCGCTTTCGTGGACGCGCGTGAATGCGCTGCCCGATTTCGTGTATTTCGATCACAGCATCCACGTCAGCAAAGGCGTCGGTTGCACGACGTGCCACGGCCCGATCGCGGAAATGCCGCTCACCTATCGCGCGGGCACGCTGTATATGTCGTGGTGCCTCGATTGCCACCGGCAACCCGAGAAGTACGTGCGGCCAAAGTCGGAGGTTTTCAATCCGTACTACAAGCCGCCCGCCAATCAATTGCAATTGGGCAAGCAGCTTGTGAAGGAATACAAGATTCAGAGCCTGCAAAACTGTTCGACGTGTCACCGGTGACAGGTTTCAGGATTTGTCCCGACGCTTCGGGATGCAAATCCTGAGTTGAAAGGGTTTCAGGATTTGCACTTACAAATCCTGAGGTGAAAAAGACGAAATTATGAGCTCCGATCCCAAGCCGAACGCTCCGCCCAAAACGCCGATTGATCTGGATGCGATCCGCGCCAGGCTCGCGCGCCCGGGCGGCCGGCGCCACTGGCAGAGCCTCGAGCAATTGCAGGACACAAAGGAATTCCGAAATTTCCTCGAGAACGAATTCCCGTCGAATGCCGAGGCCACGGACCAGGAACGCGAGGGAATCAATCGCCGCGAGGTTTTGAAACTCATGGCGGCTTCGGCAGCGATGGCCGGCCTCAGCGCCTGCACGAAGCTGCCGACCGAGAAAATCGTCCCCTACGTGAGGGCGCCCGAAGAAATTATCCCCGGCAAGCCGCTCTTCTATGCCACTTCCATGCCGCTGCAGGGCGTGGCGACAGGGCTGCTCGTCGAGAGCCACATGGGACGCCCGACGAAAATCGAGGGCAATCCCGACCACCCCGGCAGCCTCGGCGGCACGGACGTCTTCACGCAAGCGTCGGTGCTCGATCTTTACGATCCCGACCGTTCTCAGACCGTCTTCTTCGAAGGGCGAATCAGCAGTTGGCGCGTATTTGCGTCGGAGATGGGAGACTTGCGATCGCAACTCGCGCCAAGAGGCACGGGCGTGCGCATTCTGACGGAGACGGTGACCTCGCCGACGCTCGCGGCCCAGATTCGCAAGCTCCTGCAGCAGTTCCCCGAGGCGAAGTGGCATCAATATGAGCCGTGTGGCGGAGACGCGGCGCGCGAAGGGACGCGCATGGCGTTCGGCAAGCCGGTAAACACTGTTTACCGCGTCGATCAGGCCAAGGTTATCGTTTCGCTCGATTCGGATTTTCTCGTGTCGGGACCCGGACACATTCGCTACACGCGCGAATTTGCGTCGCGACGCGCGCTTCAGGGGCCACAGTCGGAAATGAGCCGGCTGTATGTTGTCGAGAGCATGCCCACAAGCACAGGCGCGATGGCGGACCATCGCCTGCCGATGCGCGCGAGCGATGTAGCAGCCTTCGCGCAGGGTCTTGCTGCAGCCGTGGGAGTTTCCGTTTCCAGCGGCGGCGCAACGGTGCCTGCGAAAACTGGGGAATGGCTCGCCGCGGTCGCGCGAGATCTGCAAAACAATCGCGGCAAGTCTCTCGTCATCGCGGGCGAGGCCCAGCCACCCATCGTGCACGCGCTCGCCCATGCGATGAACGCCGCGCTCGGAAACGTCGGCAAGACCCTCTATTACACGGAGTCGCTCGAAGCGAACCCGGTGAATCAAGTCGAATCGCTGGGCGAACTCGTGAACGATCTGAAAAACGGCCAAGTAAAACTGCTGCTGATTCTCGGTGGCAACCCGGTTTACGACGCGCCGGCAGATTTCGATTTTGGATTCGCGCTGCTCAAGGCGAGCATGCGCGTCCACTGCGGCCTGTACCGCGACGAGACCGCGGAGCTTTGCCACTGGCACGTTCCGGCAGCGCATTACCTGGAATCATGGGGTGACGCTCGCGCCTACGACGGAACGATTGGGATCGTACAGCCGCTCATCGCGCCTCTTTACGACGGGCACACCTCTTCTGAGGTAGCCGCCGCTCTTACGGGCGACTCAGGGAAATCCGCGCACGACCTGGTGAAGGAATACTGGCAAGGCCAGCGGCCCGAGAAGGACAAGGCCTTCGAAGAATTCTGGGAACGGTCGCTGCACGACGGCTTGATGGCGAATACGGCGCTGCCTGCCATCTCGGCTCAACCGCGCGCGGATTTTGAGAAAGAGGCGACGTCCGCTCCCGGCGGTCAGCCACAAGACCTCGAGATCGTCTTCCGCCCCGATCCCACGGTGCTCGACGGGCGCTTCGCGAACAACGGATGGCTGCAGGAGACGCCGAAGCCGGTAACGCGAATCACCTGGGACAACGCCGCGATGATGAGTCCGGTGACCGCGTCGCAGCACGGACTCGCGCAGGACGATTACGTGACGTTGCGAGCCGGCGGCCGCGAGCTTAAGGCGGGAATCTTTCTTGTTCCAGGCCATGCGGAGAATTCGGTGACGCTGCATCTCGGCTATGGACGCCGCCGCGCCGGCAACGTGGGCACTGGTCCGGGCTTCAACGCCTATTTTCTCCGCACGTCGGTGGCGCCATGGATCGCCGCCGGTCTGCAGATCGAAAAAACGGGCGACACATATTATTTCGCGTCCGTGCAGCACCAATACACGATCGATTTCGAAGGCCATCCTGCCGACGACGAGAGTGTCAACGCCTTCCGCCGCGACTTGGTGCAAGTGGCCACGATCGACGAGTTCCAGAAGAATCCGAACTTCGCGAAAACTCCAGCGACCACGGAGAACCACGAGCTTTCCCTCTATCCCGATTTCAAGTACGAAGGATATTCCTGGGGATTGTCGATCGATTTGAATCGCTGCGTCGGTTGCAATGCATGCGTGGTCGCGTGCCAATCGGAAAACAACATCGCTGTCGTCGGCAAGGACCAAGTGGCGCGCGGGCGCTCGATGCACTGGATTCGCATCGACACGTATTTCAACGGCGGCCTCGAAACGCCGGAAATGTACTTCGAGCCTTTACCCTGCATGCAATGCGAAAACGCGCCTTGCGAGTACGTGTGCCCCGTCGGCGCCACCACGCACAGCCCCGAAGGGCTGAATGAAATGACGTACAACCGCTGCGTCGGGACGCGATACTGCTCGAACAACTGCCCCT
Organism: uncultured Acidobacteriota bacterium; assembly: GCA_963737205.1. Taxonomy (GTDB): domain Bacteria; phylum Acidobacteriota; class Terriglobia; order Acidiferrales; family UBA7541; genus Palsa-295. Next base: position 3,046,543 of record CAVTRV010000002.1, read on the forward strand.
ACAAAGTGCGCCGTTTCAATTTCTATCTCTATTCCGATTACAAGACACCCAGCTTGTACGGGCTCCGCAATCCCAACGTGACCGTGCGCAGCCGCGGCGTGATGGAGAAGTGCACCTACTGCGTGCAGCGAATCAACGCGGCGAAAATTCAGTCCGAAGTGGAAAACCGCACGATTCGCGACGGCGAAATCCAAACGGCGTGCCAGCAAGCCTGCCCGGCCGAGGCCATCATTTTCGGCAACATCAACGACAAGAAAAGCCGCGTCTCTGCGCTGAAGGCGCAATCGCGAGATTACGTTTTGCTGGCTGATTTGAACACGCGGCCGCGCACCAGCTATCTGGCGCGCGTGCGCAATCCCAACCCCGAGATTCGAGAGCAAACGGATTCACGAGCAAACGGATGAAACGCCGCCCGATCTACGGATTGCTGGCTGAGTTCGAGTCGCCCGAGCAGGTGCTCGAAGCGGCCCGTCGCACGCATGACGCCGGTTTCAAGAGCATCGACGCGTTCACGCCCATTCCCGTCGAGGGTCTCGCGGAAGCCGTCGGATTCGAGAAAACGCGCCTGCCGCTGCTGGTGTTGATCGGCGGCACGCTGGGAGGCCTCACGGGATTTTCGATGTGCTACTACGCCAACGTGATCAGCTTTCCGCTGAACATTGGCGGCCGCCCGTACAACAGTTGGCCATCGTGGATCCCGATCACGTTTGAGTTGACGATCCTCGGCGCCGCGCTCACCGCTGTCTTCGGCATGCTTGCGCTCAACGGAATGCCCACGCCGTATCATCCGGTCTTCAACGTGGCGCGTTTCGCGCTCGCTTCCACCGACCGGTTCTTTCTGTGCATCAAGGCGCGCGACAAAAAATTCGATCTGGCGAAGACGAAAGCGTTTCTCGAAAGCTTGAATCCGCACGGAGTGTTCGAGATTGAAACTTGAAATCGCAACTCGGCTGAATGGGCGCGCCGGCGCGCCTGCGGGCGCGCGCGCATTGGCGGCGCTTGGTATGGTTGCGTTCATGTTGGCCGGGTGCCGGCTCGACATGCACCTTCAGCCAAAATACTTGCCGTACGAGCCGAGTCAATTTTTCCGCGATGGCCGATCCGAACGGCCACCCGTTCCCGGAACAGTGGCGCGAGGCCATTTGCGCCTCGATGAACTGCTGTACACGGGGCAGGAGAATGGCGCAGTGTCGAACCGCTTTCCGTTCCCGATTACGAAAGCGGACCTCGACCGCGGCCGCGAGCAATACAACGTGTTTTGCACTCCGTGCCACGATTACACCGGCAGCGGCAACGGCATGATCGTGCAGCGCGGGTTCCCGAAGCCGCCGTCGTACCACATCGATCGCTTGCGCACTGCCCCCGTCGGCCACTTTTTCGACGTGATGACGAACGGGTTCGGCGAAATGTATAGCTACGGTTCGCGCATTTCGCCGGAAGACCGCTGGCGCATCGCCGCGTATATTCGCGTACTGCAATTGAGCCAGCACGCCACGATTCAGGATGTGCCGGAGAGCCAGAGACAGAAGCTTACGCAGCGAACGTCCGCGGCGGGCGCGCAACCATCAGGACAATCACCCGGACAATCACAATGACGACGCCAGACACAGTTCGGCGGCAGCTCGAGCGCGTGCAAAACGCCGCGCTTTTGGCAGGCGCAGCGGGCGTCGTGCTTTCGCTTATCTACATTTTCTTGTTCAACGGATGGGATCAGTTCTGCAAGTCGTACCTGTTCGCGTTCATTTTCTGGTTTTCGATTCCCTTGGGATGCATGGCAATTTTGATGATGCATCACCTGACGGGAGGCTGGTGGGGATATCCCATCCGGCGGTTGCTGGAGGCCGGCACGCGGACGTTCGCGCCGATGGCCTTGCTGTTTGTCCCGCTGCTTTTCGGGCTGTCCCATCTCTACGCGTGGGCTGGGCCGATGGAAGAAGTGATGAAGGACCCGATCCTGGCGTACAAGCGGCCTTACATGAATCCAGGTTTTTTCACGGTGCGCGCGGTGATTTATTTCGCGATCTGGTTGCTACTCGCCTTCCTGCTCAACCGCTGGTCCCAGCAGCAGGATCGCACGGCGGATCCAAAGCTCGAAGGGCGCCTCGAAGCCATGAGCGGCCCCGGACTCATTCTCTGGGGAATTGCTGTCACGTATTCGTCGGTGGATTGGGCGATGTCGATCGATTCGCACTGGTTCTCGACGATCTACGGAATGATTTTCATGGTGCTTGCAGCGCTCACGGCGATGTCGTTCGTCGTTTTCGTGCTGCGGACGCTGTCGGACGAAGAGCCGCTGAAGGATGCGGCCACGCCGCAGCAATATAACGACCTGGGAAACCTGATGCTGGCGTTCGTGATGCTGTGGACCTATCTGCAGTTTTCGCAATTCCTGATTATCTGGCAGGCGAACTTGAAGGACGAAATTCCCTGGTACCGGGTGCGAGCGTTCGGAGCGTGGGGCGGAATCTCCGTTGTCTTGCTCGTGCTGGATTTTGCGATTCCGTTTCTCCTGCTGCTGCAGCGTCCGGTGAAGCGGCGGCTGCACAGGCTGTCCGGAGTGGCCGCACTGCTCGTGCTCCTAAGCGCGGTGGACGTGTACTGGCTGATCATGCCGGGATTCGAGAGCGACAGGCCGCATTTTCATCCGACTGATTTTTTCGCCTGGATAGCAGTTGGCGGTCTCTGGGTCGGCGCGTTTTTCTGGCAACTCAAGCAATGGCCGCTGCTGCCGCTGCACGATCCGCGATTCGAAGGAGCGCTCGAACATGAGCACGGAGACTAATCCGCAGCCGACCCGCGAGGACGGCTACGAGCGCCGCGATGCAAATACGCGTGTGCTTCTCCACTATGGATTCTGGCTGGGCGTCGTGCTCGTCGTGGTCCTTATCACCATGAAGTGGACATTCAACTACCTTTCAGCCAAGGATCCACTCGGCCCGCCGCCGACGCCGTTCGAAAATGCGCGCGCGCTGCCGCCGCAGCCACAATTGCAGGTCCAGCCGCACCAGGACCTGAAGACTTACTGCGAGCAGGAGAAGAATGACTTAGAGAGTTACGGCTGGGTGGATTCGCAGGATGGCGTGGTCCGCATTCCAGTGGATCAGGCGATGGACAAAATTTTGCAGCAGGGTTTGCCCGCGCGGCCCGCTGGCGAAGTCACCAGCGCCGCCGCGTCGATGGCTCCCGTGGGTTCCACGAACGCGCCGAAACCAATTGGTATCGGTGGCCCATGCTCTTTTGTCATCGAGCAAGAGCCTGCCAGCTCGAAAGAGTGATTCGACCATGAATTCGCGCAGGGAAGGGCAGCTAGTGAATCAAGAACGCACAGTGACCAGAAGCTATCTCATGGAGGGTTTAGGTTTTGTGTCAGCCCCGGGCTCGGGCTTTAGGGTGGAGGCCCGGGCCTTCAGGCCCGGGAGAAAGTTCGCCAGGATAGCTCGGGCTTTAGCCCTGGGAATTCAGGAGGGCGTCTGGCAACTCAGTTCCGTGTCAGCCCCGGACCTTCAGTCCGGGGAGGGTGGCCTTAAGGCCACCCGGAAGACGTCCCGCACAAAATCAAATGGGGCTTTAGCCCCTGAAGCGATGCGTGCTCTCGGCGCTGCCGCTCTGATCGCTGGCGCCCTCTTTTTTCACAAGCCGCCTCTGCTCAACTAACCGACCCGATTCAAAACATCGGCGTGCGTCCCGAATTGCTGAAGGACGTCGGAATCGACCAGAAACTCAACGAGTCGATTCCGCTGAACCTCACGTTCAACGACGAAAACGGCAAGCCCGTCGAACTGCGGCAATACTTCGGCAGCAAGCCCGTGATTCTCTCGCTGGTCTATTACAACTGCCCGATGCTTTGCACGCAGGTTCTCAACGGACTCAACCGCAGCCTGAAGAACGCGTCTCTCGACCTCGGGAAGGACTACTCAGTCGTAACTTTAAGCATCGACCCCACCGAAAGGCCGGTCGTCGCTTCGGCGAAACAGCAACTCTACACCGGTATGTACGGGCGCCCCGGCGCGGCGGAAGGCTGGCATTTCCTCACGGGAAGCGAGCCACAGATCAAACAGCTCGCGAACGCCGTCGGATTCCGCTACGCCTACGATCCCGATTCGAAGCAATTCGCGCACGCCAGTGCGATCATGGTGCTCACGCCGGAAGGCAGAATTTCGCGCTACTTCTACGGCATCACGTATCCTTCGCGCGATTTGCGGTTGGGGCTAGTGGATGCCTCGGAGGGCAAGATCGGTTCTCCCGTCGATGCGATTCTGCTGTTTTGCTATCACTATGACCCCAGCACTGGAAAATATGGTCTCGTGATTTCGCGAGTGATTCAGATTGCAGGGGGGTTGACGATTCTCGTCGTTGGCGGCCTGATTTTCGTGCTGGCTCGCCGAGAACACTATGCGTTGCCGCCGAGGCGAGCATGATGAGGTCACGCGGAAGGTCATGACGGGTCTGATTCAATCCGGTTTGAATTGCGTGGGCGCGCTGGCGGCGTCGATTCCGCTGCGTCCCCCCGCGGCTTCTTCAATCGCGGAAGACGTTGACCGTCTGCACTACACCCTCACCGCAATCACGCTGTTTTTCACTGCGGCGATTTTCTCGTGCATTTTCTACTTCATGATCAAGTACCGCCGCCAATCCGACGACGAGCAGCCGGAACAGATCGAAGGGAACATACCTCTCGAACTCGCCTGGACCGGAATCCCCGCGGTAATGTGCATCGGCCTTTTCATTTGGGCCTCGACGCTTTACGTGCGGAACGCCCGGCCGCCCGCCGCATCCACGGAGATCTTCGTCACCGGCAAGCAATGGATGTGGCACATCCAGCATCCAGAGGGCCCGCGCGAAATCGACGAGCTTCACGTCCCCGTGGGCGTACCGATAAAAGTGACAATGACTTCGCAGGATGTGATTCACGATTTCTACATTCCCGCGTTTCGCGTCAAGAAAGACGTCCTGCCCGGCCGCTACACTTCGCTCTGGTTCCAGGCCACCAAGGTCGGAACCTATCACCTGTTTTGCGCTCAGTATTGCGGCGCGGACCATTCGGGAATGATCGGCTGGGTCTATGTGATGGAGCCTGACGATTATGCCGCGTGGCTGGCGGGCGGCGCGAAGACCGAATCGATGGCGCAGGGCGGCGAGCGGCTGTTCACACAGCTGGGGTGCGCGACGTGCCACACCCCGGACAATTCCGGGCGCGGTCCATCGCTGGCGGGAATCTACGGCAAGCCCGAAAAGTTGCGTGATGGCACAACTCGCACCGTCGACGAAGCCTTCATTCGCCAGGCCATCATTAATCCCAACTCTCTCCAGTTGCCGAACTATCCGCCGATCATGCCCACGTTCCAGGGCCAGGTGGACGAAGAGCAGGTGCTGCAATTGATCGCGTACGTGAAGTCGCTGGGAACGCAAGAGCAAGAAAGGACCGCGAGTCAATGAGTACGGCTGTTGCAGAACCCCAACACGTTCCGTCCGGGTCTCAAGTCAACTACTTGAATGCCACGTACGGCATCAAGTCGTGGCTTCTGACGACGGACCACAAGCGAATCGCGCTGCTCTATCTTGCGTCGATCACCTTGATGTTCTTCGTCGGAGGCACAGCGGCCGTGCTGATGCGCCTTCACCTGATCGAACCGCAAGGCGCGCTGGTCCAGCCCGAAACTTACAACAAGCTGTTCTCGATCCACGGCATCGTAATGGTGTTTTTCTTCCTGGTTCCTTCGATACCGGCGACTTTGGGCAATTTTCTGGTTCCGCTGATGATTGGCGCGCGCGACCTGGCTTTCCCGCGGATCAACCTCCTGAGCTGGTATATCTACATCACCGGGGCGGCGCTCGTTCTGTACGCGATCCTCACGGGCGGCGTCGACACCGGCTGGACGTTCTACACGCCTTACAGCAGTACCTACTCACACACGCACGTGATTGCCGCGGCCGTGGGGATTTTCATTACGGGCTTTTCGTCAATCCTCACCGGGCTGAATTTCATCGTCACCATTCACAAGATGCGCGCGCCGGGAATGACGTGGTTCCGCATGCCGCTCTTCCTGTGGGCCATCTACGCCACCAGCGTGATTTTCATTCTCGGCACGCCGGTCATCGCGATCACCCTGTTTCTCCTGGGCCTCGAGCGAATTCTCCACGTGGGGATTTTCGATCCCGCAATCGGAGGCGACCCGCTGCTCTTCCAGCACCTCTTCTGGTTCTATTCGCACCCCGCCGTGTACATCATGATTCTGCCGGGGATGGGGGTGATCAGCGAGCTCGTCACCTGCTTCTCGAAGAAGAGAATCTTCGGCTACAGTTTCATCGCCTTCTCGAGCATGGCCATCGCGGTGTTGAGCTTCCTGGTTTGGGGCCACCACATGTTCGTGACGGGCCAGTCGATTTATACCGGACTCGTTTTCTCGGTCCTGAGTTTTCTTGTGGCCATTCCTTCTGCGGTCAAGGTGTTCAACTGGACCGCCACCCTCTACAAAGGTTCAATTTCCTACGACGCTCCCATGCTCTATGCCCTTGGGTTCATCGGCCTGTTCACCATGGGCGGCCTCACGGGCCTGTTTCTGGCGTCGCTCGCCACCGACGTGCACCTCAACGGAACTTATTTCATCGTCGCGCACTTCCACTACATCATGGTGGGCGGCGCCGTGATGGCGTACTTGGGCGGCATTCATTTCTGGTGGCCGAAGATTACAGGACGCCTCTATCCGGACCTCTGGGCGCGCATCGCCGCTGTCATAATCTTTTTCGGCTTCAACTTGACGTTTTTCCCGCAGTTCATGCTCGGCTATTTGGGAATGCCTCGTCGCTACGCGGTGTATCCGGCGGAATTTCAGGTGCTGAACGTGATGTCGTCGGCAGGAGCTTCGATTCTCGGCATCGGCTATTTGATTCCGCTCATCTACCTAATCTGGTCGATGCGCTATGGCCCGATTGCCGGGCCGAATCCCTGGGGCGCGAAGGGCCTCGAGTGGCAAACGCCGTCGCCGCCGCCAACAGAAAATTTCGAGGAGATTCCGGTCGTGACCGAAGAGCCTTACAACTATCCGGGAGTCGAGGTGCCAGTCCGTGGCTGACATGGCGGCTCATTCTCGCTTGCACGACCCGCATGCGGCCGAAGTGTCGCATCAGTTCGAGGACCCCGAACAGCAGCGCGATGCCGATACGCTCGGCATGTGGACCTTTCTCGTCACCGAAATTATGTTCTTCGGTGCGCTGTTTGCTTCGTACGTGGTCTACCGCTCGTTGTATCCCGCGGCTTTCGAAACCGGCAGCCATTTGCTCGAGGTGAAATTCGGCGCCACAAACACGGCCGTCTTGATCTGCAGCAGCTTGACGATGGTTCTTGCCATCTACTGCGCGCAAACCGGCAAAAGCAAATCCGCGATCATCACCTTTCTCGTCCTCACCATGCTGCTCGGCGCCGCATTCATCGGCATCAAGCTCCATTTCGAGTGGTTCCACGATTACGCCGAAGGCCTCGTCCCGGGCATCAACTTCAACCTGGCAAAGTACGGCTCAGGCGTCGAGCTGTTCATGGTGTTTTATTTCTTTATGACCGGCTTGCACGCGCTGCACATGGTGATCGGCCTGGGGATTCTCACAGTGCTGGTCGTCATGACGGCCCGGGGCCGCTTTTCGCCGCGTTATTACGCGCCGCTCGATATCAGCGGTCTGTACTGGCACTTCGTCGATATCATTTGGATTTTCCTTTTCCCGCTGCTTTATCTGATTGGCGGGCGGTACACCCACGGGGGACACTAATGTCCGAGCACATCGTTCCGGTCAAAAACTACGTCGCGGTCTTCGTGGCGCTCATCCTGCTGACGGCGCTCACCACCGGCGTCGCCTACATCGACTTGGGGCCGCTCAATACGGTGGCCGCGCTGGCGATCGCCGTCGCGAAAATGTTGCTCGTCGTCCTCTTCTTCATGCACGTGAAATACGCCTCCGGCATGACGAAGATCGTCATCATCGCGGGGGTATTCTGGCTGGCAATTCTGATCGCGCTAACGATGGCCGACGAGATGACCCGCAACTGGACCCCCGACCCGGGCCCCTGGGCCAGCCCCAGCCTCCTCTTACCCTTCGTTTCCAAGTTTCTCTAGATTCGCTCGAAATCAATACGCCAAGGTTTCCGCTACCGCCGCCGGAAGGGGTCCCAACCGCGAGGCTTCAAGGTTTTCGCGTTGCCATTCTGGTCAACCATGAGGAGGCGGCGGCCTTGCGTGACTTCGCCGATGCATGTGAGCCCCGCGAATCCCGGTGCGGCTACCAAGTGCGTTGCCTTTCGGCGTGGCACCGCGAACAGGAGTTCGTAGTCGTCCCCACCGTGCAGCGCCATCTGCAGTGGATCAAACCTCCGATTGGGCAGCAGCCTGGATGCTGCTTCGGGCACGGGCGCGGCTGGAATCAGGTCGGTCCGGACCCGCGCCCCCACGCGGCTCGCCTCGGCGAGCCGCGCCAAATCGGTCGAGAGCCCGTCCGAAATATCCATCATGGCCGAAGCGATTCGGTGGCGAGCGAGCCAGCAGCCGAGTTCGACTCGAATTTGCGGGTAGAGGTGAGGTCGAACAATCGTGGCCAGGCCCCGCCGACACCCCTTGCCGGCCAGCACAAGTTCAAGGCCGAGTTTGGCCCGGCCGAGCACGCCACTCACATATATAAGGTCGCCGGGCCGGGCTCCCGAGCGGCTCACAGCTCGGCCCAAGCCGACCTCGCCGAGCACCGTGATGCTAATCGCCACTTCGGCGCTCTTCGTGGTGTCTCCGCCAATCAGCCGCACCCCCAGCCACCGGGCGGCGCGGCCCATCCCCCGCAAAAACTCGTCCAGCCACCGGCCGGTTCGCTTGTGCGGAAGCGCGAGAGTGAGCAGAAAGAACCGCGGCGTAGCCCCCATCGCGGCGACGTCGCTCGTCGCGCGGGCGAGGCACTTGTAGCCGACCGAGTCCGGGATATGCGTCCCGGCCAGGAAGTGGACGCCCTCAAGGAAAGCGTCGCAGGTCAGGACCAGTTCCGAGCCCCGAACCGGCCTAATCACTGCCGCATCGTCACCTATCCCAAGGCGCAGGCCACCCGATGCGCGCCCGGTTTGGGACGGGACACTCCGGCTAATCCTCTTGATCAATTGGTCTTCACCGTTCATGAAGTGGCTGCGACCCCGCATTATAAACAGGAATTTCAGCGTTGGGCGCACCCGTTCGCGAACAACCCCAAAGCCCTCCCCAGCGTCTCAAACTGATACCCCTGGGCAACCCTGGCCCTCCGTACAGTTGCCGGCGGCCTGGTTCCTAGGCTAAGCTCCTTAGCAGTTTGGCCTGGGTAGCCCGCACAGCTCGCAGGGCAGTCTGAGTGCGCCTATGCAAAATGGGAGATTAGGGTTGACGCCATGGGCTGCGGTCATTACAATGCGCACCGTCTCGAACCAAAGCTCCCGGTTCAGGCTCGGTCACTCTTGAGGGAAATCGGCTAACCGCTGCGAGGGGCACGCGGTATCAATCAGCCGAAACAAGACTAATTGGGAATAAAATTTAGACGATGAAGAGCAAGCAATATACGTTCTTTATTGCCTCAAGCGCCTCGGGCGGCATGCGGCGCATGCGCGTACCCGTGTACATCCTCCATTTCTTCGCGCTCCTCGCGATTGTGGGGGGAATCACGGTGATCGCGGCAGTAGGCTCCTATTCCAGGATGCTCTGGAAGGCCACCAGCTATAACTCTCTGCTCCGGGAACAAACTAGTCTCAAGCAGCAATACAAGCAGCTTCAAACCGAGGTCAAGGACACCAACCAGCGCCTCGACTCGCTGCAGTCGTTGGCTGGCGAAGTGGCCATGGCCTACGGAATTACGCGCTTCCGGCAGACGCCGTTCGGTCTCACCGACGCGGCCGCGCAATCCGACGCCGATTTCCAGCAATCCGTCGACGAATTCAGCTACCTCGAGCATAACGCTTCCGCCGTGTCCGTATCGGGCAGCGGCATGCGCCTCTTGCCGGCCAGCCAGATGACAAGCATTGGCGTGGTGCCGGGGCTCTGGCCAGTGGTGGGGGAGATTACCGGCCACTTCGGCGAGCGCCTGGACCCGTTCAGCGGAGAAGGCGCCTTCCACTCTGGAATTGATATCGCTTCGCACTATGGCGACGAGATTCGCGCCACCGCAGACGGAGTGGTCGAGGAAGCCGACCAGCGCGCGGGATACGGCCGGCTGGTCGTCATCGACCACGGTTTCGGCGTGAGCACCTGGTACGGACATCTTTCAGGCTTCAAGGCTGAGGTTGGCATGACCGTGAAGCGTGGCGACATCATCGGCTACGAGGGCCAGAGCGGCCGCTCCACCGGGCCACACCTCCACTACGAAGTTCGCATCTACAACACGCCCGTGAACCCCTGGCGCTACCTGCGCAACACCTCGCCCACCTCCACTGGCGACTGATTCCTCCACCGGTTTAAACAGTATTCGGAAAAGGTCGGTTTTTAGGGGGTCGGAGCTTCAGCTCCGACATTAAGGCTCGCTTTTTCATCAGGGGTTTTAACCCCTGAGGCAACGCTTTTGACTTTTTCCGCAGCACTAAGCCTCGCCTTGTCATCCCGAGCGAGGCGTTTCTCAGCCGACGCGCGCCTTTTGCGTCCCGGACGTTTCTGCGGGAAGGGATCTGCTTTTCGCTTTTGGAGGCCTACTCATAACGCAGGGCCACCATCGGATCGACACGCGTGGCGCGCCGCGCCGGCAGGTAGCTTGCGAGAAAGGCAACTACACCCAACAGGCCGATGCCCAGGAAGATCGTCCCGCCGTCGTGTGCCTGCAGGCCGAAGAGCAAACCCTGCACGAACCGAGTGGTTGCCCAACTGATCCCCACGCCCGCTATCACACCCACGACGAGCAGCAACGCGACGTCACGCAGCACCAGCCAGATGATCGTGCCCCGCTGCGCCCCCAGCGCCATGCGAATCCCGATTTCTTTCTGCCGCTGGAGCACCAGGTAAGCCAGCACGCCGTAAAGTCCGATCGTCGCAAGGAGCAGCGCAAGGGCCCCGAAGAAACCGGAAAGCGTGGCAAGCAGGCGCTCCTGAACGATCGAGTCATCCACCTGTTGCGCGAGGGTGTGAAACTCCAGCGTAATCGATTTGTTGGCCGCGGCGATGGTTTGCTCGACCACGGGCGCCATGGCGCTTGGGCGTATCGCGGTGCGAATCAGAAGATGGGAGCGTTCGGTGGTCTCGGGAATCGCCCCGCCCGGAAGCTCAGCGAGAGGGAAATACGCGGTAGGAGCAAAGTCTTCGCGCAGCGATTCGTATTTCGCATCGCCGGCGACGCCCACGATTTCGATGGGATCGCCCACAGCGGTCGGGGTAGCGTAGCGCCGAATCGTCTTTCCGAGCGGGTCGACGCCCGGAAAGAACTTGCGCGCGAGAGCCTGATCGATGATGACGACCCGCGGAACGTCGGCAACATCGCGCTCGTTGAAATCGCGGCCTTCCAGCAGCGGCGTGCGCATGGTGGAGAAATAGCGCGGCGCGACGTGGTTCAGGTGGACGTCGGAGTCGTTGCCGGTGGGGGCGTTTTTGCTGTCGACGGCAATCATGTCGTCCCAGGAGCTGCCGCTGACCGGAGTCACGATGGACTGGCTGGCGTCGATCACACCGGGAAGCGCCCGAACGCGTCGCAGTACCTCATCCTGAAGAGCCACCTGCGCGGGTCCGGGCAGATCCACGTTGTGCAGGTTCATGTCGACGATCAGAACGTTGCTGCGGTCGAAGCCGGCGTCCAGCGTGGCGAGATTCGCGAAGCTGCGAAGGAACAGGCCCGCGGTGATTACCAGCACCAGCGAAATGGCCACTTGCATCGCGACGGTCCAACGTCCGGAATGGAATTGCGTGTCCCGCCGAGCCGTACCGACATCGGCGCCCTTCATGGCGCCACTCAGGGAAATGCGCGTCGAGCGAAGCGCTGGCAGGACGCCGAAGAGCAATCCCGTAAGGATGGCGGCAGCCGCGGTGAAGGCGAGGACGCGAACGTCGAGCGCGAGGTCGAGATAAATCTGATCGTGCGGCGTGGAAATGTAGCGCACAAGAAGCCCGCTGCTCCACCGCGCGACAAGGACTCCGAGCGCGGCACCGGCAATCGAGAGCACCACGCACTCGGTGAGCAACTGGCGAATGAGCCGGCTGCGTGAGGCTCCCAGGGCCAGCCTGACGGCGATTTCCTTGCGGCGAGTTGCGGCTCGCGCAAGCATCAGGCTCGCGATGTTGGCGCACGCTATCAGGAGAACGAGTCCCGCGATGGCCATCAGCATTTTGAGTGGCAGATCATACTCGCGGCGCAACCGGGAGAGACCGGTCGAAGCGGGCAACGTAACGAATTGCCACGAGCGAAAGCTCCGCTGCTGGACAGGATTCCAATTCGTTGGAACCGTCAGCGCAAGTATTTCGGGCGAAAGCACACGCAAGCGGGCGGCTGCCTGGTCGAGAGTGAGATCGGGTTTCCGGCGTCCCATGACGCGGAACCACCAGTTCGATCGCTGATCGAGCGAAGAGTTTGCGCCAGTGAGAATCGCTTCCGCGCAGATAGGCACGGCGACGTCAAACGTGCGGCCCACTTCGGTGCCAAAAAATCCCGCCGCGGAAACACCGATGATTTGGAACGGATGTCCGTCGAGAGGAATTGTGCTGCCGATGGCGCTGGGCGCGCCGCCGAAGTGTTCTTGCCAGAACCCGTAACTCAGATCGGCGACTGCGGGGCAGCCGCGCTTGTCGTCTGCGGCCGCGAGCAAACGTCCCGCCGCGGGCTGAACACCGAGTGTGGTGAAGTAGTCGCCGCTGGCGTAAAGGCCGTTCGCACTTTGTACCACTCCGCCTTGCGCGAGATTGAACTGCGCCGTGCCAAAGGCGAATACGCTGGAAAACACATCCTGATGATCGCGGAACGCCTCCCAGAGAGGATTCGTGTAGGAGGTGCGCGGGCCGCCGTTGCCGAAATTCGGCGTCAGTATGGCCACTTGCACAAGTTCTTGGGGCTTCTGGACAGGCAAAAAGCGCAGCATGACGGAGTCAATGAGGCTGAAGATTGCCGTGTTCGCGCCGATGCCGAGCGCAAGAGTGAGAATGGCAACTGTGGTGAAGCCCGGAGATTTGCGCAACATGCGCGCGCCATAGCGCACGTCCTGCCAGAGCGATTCAAGGAATGGCAGACCGCGCTGGTCGTGGACCGATTCCTTGATCTGGTCCGCGCCGCCTAACTCATGGCGAGCCGCTCGGCGCGCTTCCCCGGGAGACATGCCTCGCCCAATGTTCTGCTCGACGAGCATGTCGAAGTGCGATCGTAGCTCTTCGTCTAATTCGCGATCCGTTTCGGGCTTTGCAAACATGGCGCGAAACCTCATCGTCAGCGATCGCAGCCAGGTCATTTCACGCCTCCTCGGCGCCGCGAAGCATTCGTGTGATCAGCGACGCCATGCGCTCCCAATCCTTGGTTTCCACCGCGAGTTGCTTCTTCCCGGACTTGGTGAGCGAATAAAACCGCGCGCGGCGGTTGTTGTCTGAGACGCCCCATTTCGACCGAATCCAGCCGCGTTGCTCCAGGCGCACCAGCGCGGGGTAAAGCGTGCCCTGATTCAACCGCAGCATGTCCGCCGAGGTCTGCTGAATTCGGCGAGCGATTCCAAATCCGTGCAAAGGTCCGATCGTGTCGAGCGTTTTCAGAATGAGCAGGTCAAGCGTGCCCTGCAGCACTTCGGCTTTGCTTGCGGTGATCATGTTCAGTTCATTCCTTTAGACGACCAACAGGAGGGTAAGTGAGTGTCCTGTAGATTGTCAACAGGAACTTGCCGAGTTCTAGGTGAAAAGCGGAACGGTGCTAATATCGATGGATATCGTCGAATAAGGCAAAGACCCACCGTTCGAAAACCGCGAACGATGGGGCACCCATGGGTTGGATTCATCAGTTTCGGTTGTTGGTCGATCTGAGCCATACGGTGACGCTTGTGGCCAACACCAAGACCAAGAAAATCCTGGGGCACCCGGCGTGACGTACGATGCGTTGGGTCGGATGGTGGAGCAGAACAAGAGCGGCACGTACTCCGAGATCGTTTACAGCCCGTTCGGGGCCAAGCTGGCCATCATGCAGGGAACAACACTCCAGAAAGCCTTCGTTGGGCTCAGCGGAGGGACAGCGGCTGTCTACAATTCGAGCGGACTCGCATTCTACCGGCATTCGGACTGGCTCGGCAGTTCGCGTTTGGCTTCCACATCCACGCGCACGGTGTATTATGATGGCGCGTACGGACCGTTTGGTGAGCAATACGCCAACTCCGGCACGACAGATCTTTCGTTCACCGGCATGAACCAAGACACAGCTTCGAACGTCTACGACTTCCCGGCCCGCGAATACGGCATCCAAGGCCGCTGGCCGTCACCGGACCCAGGAGGGCTCTCTTCAGTTCACATCAAGGACCCCCAGACGTGGGATCGCTACGTCTATGTCCGCAACAATCCGATGGCCCTAGCTGATTCGACTGGCTTGGATCCTGGCGATGATGATGGCTGCGACAGCGGCGATATTGCTGCTGTTCGCCACGCCCGTCGGGCCGACCAGGGAGAACTCGGCGACAGCGGTGGCTGTAACATTGCCGGTGGCGGCGATGATGCCGGCGGTAACGACGGTGCCATTGTCGACGAAGGCCCCTGCACCGACCCGAGCTGCCTATACTCCCCTTCGAATCCGCCAGATAATCCAGATCTAGCCGACCCTGGGGCCTGCTACGACTCCTCCGGTAATCCACAGAGTTGCAGCGGGGATCCTACTAATGGAACCTGCTATTCCGCGACCTGGACGCCATGCGGAAATGCGTTTGATCCCAACACTCCCGAGGTAACTCCAGACGCACCGACGCTAACCCCGTACCAGCAGTTCTTCAACAGTATGAGTCCCAACTATGCCTACCAATATCAGCTCTTTACCGGACTTCAAACCAATTTCTCCCCCCCGATCGGCGTGTGCGGCGCCATCACGCTCTTGAGCGGTGAGTCCTTGGTCTTATTTCCCCCTACAAGCTTGTCAGGCCTCGTTCCTTTCGGCGTGGGTGCAACCGGCGTGATTTACGGGGCGACAGATCCGCACTGTAATTAGGCAAGACCAAGGAGCGTTGATGAATTCAACTGAGACCGGGGGCAGCCAACGGGATCAACGGCGTGAGTTCTTCGCTCGACCACTCTTCCGTTCGGCCGCATTTATCACGCTCGCAGGCTTTTCGCTTGCGTTCGTGGTTGCTGACGGGGTTGTGCTGGTGCGATACTGGACGCTCCTCCGGCCGGGTGAAGTTATGTGGCTCTTGATCCTCGCGATCTCCGGCGCGGCGGGTGGCGTATTGCGAATACTGCGCGCACATGCGCAGATTCACGAACTGTATGACGTCGGAATGGTGGGCCTCAATGATGATCGGCCGCTGAAGGTGGTCCTTGGTGTCGCGGAGCGTTCTCTGGAGTATTCTTTGGCTCTTAATCTCATTTTGTCGATTCCCTATCTGTGGCTTTTTGCAAATTTAGCGGCAAAGAGGTAGTCCGGGATCTCTTCGCACGAGCCGTGCCCTCCTTAAATGCTTGCCAAGTTCTGAACCTATCCGCGTGATTAATCTCATAGGTTCTCGCGGCCGATACGGATTTCGCGAATTGTTGCGGAATCAAGAAACCTAATGACACGCCGGGTGCGCCAGGCTTCCTTCTAGAACTCGTTTTAGCGGACACTCTGATCGCAAGCTCCATCTCGACCAGTGAACCGAGGCCGACAACTCCACCCATGGGGTGCCCCACGGTTCGCGCTTTTCCGAACCGTGGGGTCTTCCGACCCCTCGGAATCAGCCCTGACACCGACGCGCCTTTGGCGCCTCCTCAGTTGAGCTTCTTCCTCGCGTCCCGCGATTCCCGGGTTTCACTCTCACCTGTAAACTCTCAACTCTGAACCGCATTCTCCCCAGTACTGGGTCTTGATTTTCGCCAGTTACTATGCTATAAAGGGGCATTCCTTAAACTAAGAATAATGAATTGTGTGCCCGCGGGTTTCAGGGTTTGTACTTGCAAACCCTGAGCTTTAGACGCTTCGGGCCGCGCTGGACGTGTGTCTAGAACGAAGCAGCGTCCAAAGGAGAAGCGCACCGTGAACCTGAGACGCCGGGCCGAAGAAATTCAATCGCTACACTTTGCAAATAGAAATCCCGCTAACCCAATGAAAACAAGCCGCCTAAAAAAAATCAATCGCTACACTTTCACATTTGTCCGGGCCGCTCGGTTCGCACCTCTCACTTCTTGGCCCCGAGCATCTCCGGAGTCAGATCGAGGCTGATGCGCACCCATCGATCCTGATGCGAAACTTGCGCCGCCTTGATCAGCGCTTTCAGGAACGCGGCCTGCTCGGACGTCATCTGAAGTTGCCGCCGCGTTTTCGGATCGGAAAGGCTCATGGAACCGATGAGGCGGAATCCGTCGAGTATCGTGGACATCTCGAAGGCGTTCTTCATCGAGTCGCACTCGGCGTCGAGCGCCACGTGAATTTCATCGCCCTGCGGCTGGCCCGAGAGCGAAAGTCCCTGGATGCTTCGCACCAGGTGATCGAGCTCTGGCGCCTTCGCCAAGTCAGCGTAAAAGCTGGCGGGCAGGTTGCTCGCGCGCACGACCGCAAAAATCGGAGCGCCCGCGACCCGATTGATGCGCGTCTGCATCGCGGGATCGCGTTGCCCTTCCGTGGAAATATTCAGGAGATCGGATGATTTCTTGCCGCTGGCGATTGCGATGCGCGTCGGCGAGAGGAATTCGAATGAAACGACCGGGCTGCCCGGAACAATGTAGATCGTCCGATCCCCGCGCTGCTCGGATTTCCCGCCTGCTCGAGTCGCGTACCCTTCGATCTTGCGCTGATCGAAGCGGCCGTCCGCGATGGCGAGGGCTGGGTCATCTCCGGCAGCATTTGCCGCGGGGGCAAGGCTGGTGGGCCAGAACGCCACCGCTGCCTGGTCGAGATCGCGCGTGTAATCGAACCCTGTATCCCGAACGAAATCGGCATACTCGCGGTCGGTCTGGGAACCATTTTTCGTCAGGCCGAGAACGGCGGACAGGGGTGAATTCTGCAACTTTCGCAGCGCCGCCACGTCTAAATATGCAATCGCGGGTGCGTCGGATGGCAACTCAGCCAGGATACTTGGAGCAGGTCCGTTGCTGGTGCCGGCAAATGGTCGATGCATGCGGTAGAGGTAGACCGCAGTGATGATGCCCAGGGCGCACACCATTGCTGCGACGGCAATCAGAGCGCGCTTTGTCGAAGACATTGGCACCGGAAATTTCCGCGCTTCGCGGCTTGCCGACCAGTGTAATGTCTTGAAAGCGGATTGCGTAACAGAAAAGGGCCAACGTTGCGGCGCGCAGTTAGAGTCGAGGGTTGGCAACCCTACGAGCAAGCGTCGCTTCCAACCTCGAACCAGTAGGAGTCCGGCCGTCGCGGAAAGGCCGCAAGGATGAGATCAACGATGAGATCGAAGATCAAGTCTGCAAGCGGGCTTCTCTGCGTCGTCGCGTTAGCGATCTTGGCTTTCGGCATTGGAACTTTTGCCCAGGCTTCGGCTCCAGCGCAATCGCCGCCCAACACCCAGGTTCCTGCGGCGTCTACTCCGAGCGTCGAGCAGATTCTGGACAAGTACCTTGCAGCCAGCGGAGGGCGTGTCGCGTGGCAAAAGCTTAATACGAGAGTGTCGACAGGGACCGTGGACTTTCCGGCGATGAACGTAGCGGGAACGGTCGAGATGCGCGAAAAAGCTCCGAGGCGAATTTTGGTGACGGTCACGATTTCCGGAGCAGTTTTTTCGGAAGGTTTTGATGGGACCGTAGGATGGTCAAACGACCCCCAGAACGGTGTGCGCGAACAAACGGGAGCCGAATTGGCCGAAACGCGGCGCGACGCCGATTTTTATCACCCCTTGGACATGCACACTCTCTACTCAAAGTTCAAAGTCACGGGAACGGAAAACATCGGCGAGCATCTAACATATGTGATGGAAGCCACACCTGCGGACGGTGGCGACCCGGACAAGCTCTATTTCGCTGCGGACACAGGCCTGCTAGTACGCGCGATCAGCCAGCACCACTCGCCGGAAGGCGTCGATTCGATCCAGGAAGATTTCGGCGACTATCGCACCGTGGACGGCATCCAAATGCCGTTTTCGATTCATCAAACGAGCCCGCAAATGGACTTCACGATCAAAATCGAGGAGGTTCATCACAATGTGCCGCTGGATGATGCCCAGTTCTCGAAACCTGCTGTACAATAGCGCACCGGGGGCGTTGCCAGAATGCGATAAGTCTTGGCCTGGCAATGGCTTTGCTCGGCTTTCGGAAAGCTGCTTGCAATTCGATTGCCTCTATGATAGTTTTGATGGGTTTGCGGGGCTGGCGTAGCTCAGTTGGTAGAGCATCTGATTTGTAATCAGAGGGTCGGGGGTTCAACTCCCTCCGCCAGCTGAGATTGAGGGATTGGCATTTTGGCAGGGTTGCGGACGAATTCCTCGCAACAACAGCGCTAGGGCTGGTGTCTCTGGACACGAGCCCTTTCTGCATTGCGGAGTGCCTCATAGCATTATCCGGGTCAGTTCTGAGCGGTTCTTGTGGGACGCGATTGTTGTGTTCCAAGCAGGCCTGAAGGAATGACCGAGTTGTGCCCCGGATGTTTTCGCGGGACGGGTGGGTGAGTGGCTAAAACCAGCAGACTGTAAATCTGCCGCTCCTTGCGGGCTACGGAGGTTCGAATCCTCCCCCGTCCACCAGCTTCTCGTGAGACTGTCGCGCTCTGAGGCGGGTGAAGAATCGAGTGGTTGCAGTGGAAGTGGGCCTGAGACTTGAATCCGATGCGGCTTCCTACCGGGACCGCGACGGAAGGCCGGTGTGAGCCTGGGTAGCTCAGTTGGTAGAGCGCGTCCTTGGTAAGGACGAGGTCACCGGTTCAATCCCGGTCCCAGGCTCCAGTTAACAGTGAGCGAAGTGATTGCGGGTGATGGGCACCAGGGGAGTTGGAATGAGCGGGGGTAACTCAGGGGTAGAGTCTCTGCCTTCCAAGCAGATGGTCGCGGGTTCGAATCCCGTCCCCCGCTCCATCACGCAGCGATAGTGAAACACAGGTGTCTGAACGCGGCAGCAGCCGCGAAGCCTTGATGCGAGGGTGATTCGAGATGGCGAAGGAGAAATTCGAGCGAAGTAAGCCGCACGTGAACGTGGGGACGATTGGTCACATTGACCACGGCAAGACGACGTTGACCGCGGCGATCACGAAGGTGCTGGCGAAGGGCAACCCGAAGGTGCAGTTCCGGGCGTTCGATTCGATCGACAACGCGCCGGAAGAGCGGGAGCGCGGAATCACGATCGCGGTGTCGCACGTGGAGTATGAGACGCCGAACCGTCATTACGCGCACATCGATTGCCCTGGTCACGCCGACTACGTGAAGAACATGATCACGGGCGCGGCGCAGATGGACGGCGCGATTCTGGTGGTGGCGGCGACGGACGGACCGATGCCGCAGACGCGCGAACACATTTTGCTCGCGCGGCAGGTAGGCGTTCCGGCGATCGTGGTGTTCCTGAACAAATGCGACATGGTGGACGATCCCGAGCTGCTCGAGCTGGTGGAACTGGAAGTGCGCGAATTGCTGAAGACGTACCAGTTTCCCGGCGACACGATTCCGGTGATTCGAGGCTCGGCGCTGAAAGCGCTGGAGGGCGACGCGAAGTGGGAGAAGTCGATCCTGGAGTTGATGGAAGCGGTGGACAAGCACATACCGCTGCCGCAACGGGATGTGGATAAGCCGTTCGCGATGCCGATTGAAGATATTTTCTCGATCTCGGGCCGCGGCACGGTGGTGACGGGAAGAATCGAGCGTGGCAAAGTGAAGGTTGGCGAGGAAATCGAGATAGTAGGCTTCCGTCCGACGATGAAGAAGACGGTGACGGGCGTCGAGATGTTCCGGAAGCTCTTGGATGAAGGGATTGCGGGCGACAATGTGGGGTTGCTGTTGCGCGGCACGGAGAAGGATGAAGTGGAGCGCGGGCAAGTGCTCTCCAAGCCTGGCTCGATCACGCCGCACACGAAGTTCAAGGCGGAAGCATACGTGTTGACGAAGGAAGAGGGCGGGCGGCACACGCCGTTCTTCACGGGATACCGGCCGCAGTTTTACTTCCGGACGACGGACGTGACGGGAGACGTGAAGCTGCCGACGGGAGTGGAGATGGTGATGCCGGGAGACAACGTATCGGCGGAGATCACATTGATCACGCCGGTGGCGCTG
Organism: uncultured Acidobacteriota bacterium; assembly: GCA_963737205.1. Taxonomy (GTDB): domain Bacteria; phylum Acidobacteriota; class Terriglobia; order Acidiferrales; family UBA7541; genus Palsa-295. The sequence goes on from CAVTRV010000002.1 coordinate 3,066,851, forward strand.
GAGAAGGGGCTGCGGTTCGCGATTCGCGAAGGCGGCCACACAGTCGGAGCCGGCGCTGTCGCCGAGATCATCGAGTAAACGACTATGCGCGAAATCATCACACTGCAATGCGGCGAGTGCAAAAACCGAAATTACACGACAACGAAAAACCGGAAGAAACATCCGGACCGGCTCGAGACGCAAAAGTTTTGCAACACTTGCCGGAAGCATACGGCGCATAAAGAAGTTAAGTAGTAGGGGAGTAGGTTCAACGGTAGACCATCGGTCTCCAAAACCGAGAGTGGGGGTTCGAATCCCTCCTCCCCTGCCAGATTTTTGGGCGGGGCGATGAACGGCTCGTAACGTTGGCGCTGGAACGAGAACTGGCGAGGACATGGCAGACGCGGCACGGACAAACCGGGAAGAAGAATCGCACCGCGTCAGTGGATTCTCGCTTATGGAGCCGGCGGGCAAGCTGGCTGCCTATCCGAAAAGGCTGCGCCAGTTTCTGCACGACGTTCGCGTCGAGATGAGGCAGGTGAATTGGCCGTCGCGGCAAGACGTGTGGTCGACGACGATCGTGGTCATTATTACGGTGACGTTTTTTGGAATCTATTTCGCCATCACGGACTCGTTCTTTAGCAAGGGGTCGGTTTGGCTGCTGAATTACTTCAAAAAATGACGGAAACACAGACGGAAACACCGATGGCAAAGCAGTGGTACATCGTCCACACGTACTCGGGCTTTGAGAAGAAGGTGAAGGAAAGCCTCGAGGGTCGCGTGGCGGCTTTCGGTCTTACGGACAAGATCGGGCAAATCATCATCCCGACGGAATCGGTGGTCGAAGTGCGCGGCGGCAAGAAAGTGATTTCGCCGCGGATGTGCTATCCCGGCTACGTGCTCGTCGAAATGGATATGGACGATTACACCTGGCACGTGGTTCGTTCGACGCCGCGGGTGACGGGATTCGTTGGGTCGGGGCAAACGCCCTCTCCGCTGACGGAAGAGGAAGTTCAGAACATCCTGAACCGCGCGACGACGACGGCAGAGAAGCCGAAACCAAAGCTTTCCTTCGATCGTGGAGAAAAGGTGCGCATCGGGGAAGGGCCGTTTGCGAATTTTACGGGCGTGGTCGAGGAAGTGAACACGGACCGCAGCACGCTGAAAGTTTCGGTAACGATTTTTGGCCGGTCGACGCCGGTGGAGTTGGATTTCGCGCAGGTCGAAAAAGTCGGATAGCGCGTTCGGCGGCGCTCGGGAATCAGCATTTGGGAATTAGGGGCTAATCGATGGCAAAGAAAGTTAACGCGGTAGTGAAACTACAGTTGCCGGCGGCGAAAGCCACTCCGGCCCCGCCCGTAGGGACGGCTCTCGGTCCGCACGGGCTCAACATCATGGATTTCTGCAAGCAGTTTAATGCGAAGACGTCGAAAGAGCCGGACGGCATGATCATTCCGGTTCTCGTCACGGTTTACAGCGATCGCACGTTCACGTTCATTTTGAAGACGCCGCCGGCTTCGGAACTCCTGAAGCGCGCTGCCGGAATCGTGAAAGGCTCGCCGGAACCGAATCGGAACAAAGTGGCGAAAGTAACGCGCAAGCAGGTAGAGGACATCGCCAAAGTGAAGCTGCCGGACCTAAACACGGCGAACTTGCAGTCGGCGATGCGCTCGATCATGGGGACGGCGCGCAATATGGGCATTGAAGTCACTGACTAAGAGCAGGAGACACACGAGATGGGCCGCAGCGCAAAAGTAGGTGGAAAGAATATCGATCGCGCCAGAAAGCTTGTTGAGGCGCGTCCGTACAAGCTCGAAGAGGCGGCGGAGCTTCTCCGCAAGGCGCACTTCGTGAAATTCGACGAGACGGTGGAGCTGGTGCTGAATTTGGGCGTCGATCCGAAGCAGTCGGACCAGATGGTTCGAGGCACTGTGGTGCTTCCGCACGGACTGGGAAAATCAAAGCGCGTGCTGGTGATCGCCAGCGGCGAAAAAGTCCGCGAAGCGCAAGAAGCAGGAGCGGACTTTGTGGGCGGCGATGACATGGTCCAGAAAATCCAGGAAGGCTGGACGGATTATGAAGCTGTGATCGCCACTCCGGACATGATGAAGTCAGCGGGACGTCTGGGCAAAGTGCTGGGACCGCGCGGCTTGATGCCGAACCCGAAAACGGGAACCGTAACGTTCGATGTCGCTCGCGCCGTGAAGGAAGTGAAGGCGGGCAAAGTGGAATTCCGGCTCGACAAGACGGGCTTGATCCACTCGCCGATCGGCAAAATCAGCTTCGCGGCAAAGACTCTGGCGGAAAACGCTCACGCGTTGCTTGGGGCGATCGTCAAGGCCAAGCCGGCGGCCGCGAAGGGCAAATACATCAAGAAAATCACGCTTACCTCGACGATGGGCCCGGGAATTCTGATCGATCATGCCGAGGCGGATGCGGCCGTCGCAGTGGCGGCGTAAGCGCGAAGCGCAAGAGGGAGAGTCGGGATGAAGAAAAAGGCCGAAAAGAGAACGCAGGCGGATGAGCTTCGCACGCAACTGGCGACGGTCTCCACCGTGATTCTGTCGACCTTCCAGGGAATCACCGTCGAGCAGGACACGAAACTGCGGCGGCAGGTGGAAGCGGCCGGCGGAAAGTACCAGGTGGTGAAAAACACTGTCGTCGAGCGCGCTGCGGAAGGTACTCCAACCGCGCCTTTGCTCAAGAACCTTAAGGGCACGAACTCGATCGCTTATACCAAGACCGATCCTGTCGCGCTGGCGAAGATTCTCACGAAGGTGGCGAAAGACGTCCCAGCGTTTCAGTTCCGGGCCGGGTGGGTGGAAGGCCGCGTAATTTCGATTCAGGAAATCAATCAGCTCGCGCTGCTTCCAAGCAAGGAAGAGCTCATCAGCAAGATCATGTTCCTGCTGAATGCTCCTGCGCAGCGCGTGGCATCCGCTTTGGCGGCGCTGCCGCGCAACCTGGCAGTCGTTACGAGCGAGGCAGTGAAGGCAAACAAGTTCGGGGCAGGCAGCGACTCGCCGGCTCCTGAAACGGCTCAGTAGTTCGAGTTTCTTAATTCGGAGGAGGATAGGAACGCAATGGCTAGCAAAGTGGAAACGATCCTGGAAGAAATCAAGGGCCTGACGCTGCTGGAGGCTTCCGATCTCGTTAAGAAGATGGAAGAAGCTTTCGGCGTGTCGGCGGCCGCGGCGGCGCCAGTGATGATGGCGGGCGGCGCGGCGGCGGGCGGCGCAGCTCCGGCGGAAGAGAAGACGGAATTTGCCGTCGTTCTCACCGAGGTCGGCGCGAACAAGATCAATGTGATTAAGGCGGTCCGTGAAGTCACCAGCCTCGGCTTGAAAGAAGCCAAGGATCTGGTGGATGGCGCTCCCAAGACGGTAAAAGAGGGCGTCAACAAGGACGAAGCCGCCACGATCAAGAAGAAGTTCGAAGACGCCGGGGCCAAGGTCGAGATCAAGTAGTGGCTGTGGCGGCCGCCTGGGGCTGCAACGGGGATTCGCGTATACGCGCGCTCCTTTGGAAATCAGTAACCACAAAATGTGTCCTTCCCGGACCGACGGGCGGGTGTATATCCGCGCTGTCGATTCCGGCTTGAGCCTGAAGAGGATTCTCAATGAGCAATCGTAACGGTAATCGCGTCGTTCGGGAACGCGAACGGCTGGACTTTGCCAAGATTAAGACAACCGTCCAGATTCCGAACCTGATCGACGTTCAGAAAAAGTCATATCAGCGGTTCCTGCAAATGGACCTGCTCCCCAGCGAGCGGGAGGATACCGGCCTGCAGTCCGTTTTCACGTCAGTGTTTCCGATCCAGGATTTTCGCGGGCTCTCGCAGCTCGATTTCGTGGACTACGCGATCGGCAACTGGGAGTGCAAGTGCGGCCATCTGCGCGGCCTGCACCACTTGCGCGCCACCTGCCGGAATTGCGGCGCGTCCGTCGTCACGAATCCTTACAAGACCGGAGACGTGCTCTGCGCGAAGTGCGGCACGTTCAACAAGAATACGCCCACGTTCTGCAACAAGTGCGGCGACCCGGTCACGCTGCAGCTCAAGTACGACGTGAACGAATGCCAGGAGCGCGGGATGACGTACTCCGCGCCGCTGAAGGTCACGATCCGCCTCACGATTTACGATAAGGATCCCGATACCGGTTCGAAGTCGATCCGCGACATCAAGGAGCAGGAAGTTTTCTTCGGCGATATTCCGCTGATGACGGAGAACGGCACGTTCATTATCAACGGCACGGAGCGCGTCATCGTCAGCCAGCTGCACCGTTCGCCGGGCGTGTTTTTCGAGACTGCGAACAATCGCAGCTACTTCCTCGGCAAGATCATTCCGTACCGCGGCTCGTGGGTGGAGTTCGAGTACGACACCAAGAACATTCTCTACGTGCGCATCGACCGGAAGCGCAAGTTCCTCGGCTCGATTTTCCTGCGCGCCCTGGGAATGAAGTCGAATGAAGACATTCTGCGGACGTTCTACCAGGTCGAGCGCGTTTCGCTGCGCGACAAAGGCCTCTATTGGAATGCTTCTGAAGGCCTGGTCGATCGCAAGCTCACGCACGAGATCAAGCACCCCAAGACCGGCGAGGTCCTCGTAGGCGCGCACAAGCGCATCTCCGAGGCGCTGTACAAGGAGCTCGTGAAGGCGCGTGTCACGCAGGTGGAAGTCACCGTTGCCGATCTGGAAACTGCGGTGACGGTGAGCGAGCTCGTGAACCGGCAGACCGGCGAAGTTTTGCTCGAAGCGAACAAGCCGCTCACGCCCGAAATGTGGGCCGCGATTTCCGAGGCGGGCATCACGGAAGTCGACGTTTGCTTCCCGGATCGCGACGACGTGGGCATCATCGTTTCCCGCACGCTCGACAAGGACACCATTCGAACTCCGAAGGAAGCGCTCATCGAAATCTACCGCAAGCTGCGTCCCGGCGATCCTCCGACGCTCGAGACCGCCACGGCGCTGTTCAACGGCATGTTCTTCGACGCGCGCAAGTACGATTTCAGCAAGGTTGGCCGGCTGAAGTTCAACATCAAGTTGGGGCTGGAAACGCCGCTCGACAAGCGCACGCTCGATCCGGCGGATTTCGTCGCTGCGATCAAGTATCTGCTGAAGCTGCGCCGCAACATCGGAGCGGTCGACGACATCGATCACCTCGGCAACCGGCGCGTTCGCGCGGTGGGCGAGTTGCTCGAGAACCAGTTCCGTATCGGCTTGGTTCGCATGGAACGCGCAATCAAGGAAAAGATGTCCGTGTACCAGGAAATGTCAACGGCGATGCCGCACGACCTGGTGAACGCGAAGCCCGTGATGGCCGCGATCCGCGAGTTTTTCGGCAGTTCGCAGCTCTCGCAGTTCATGGATCAAACGAACCCGCTGAGCGAAATCACGCACAAGCGGCGTCTATCGGCACTGGGACCGGGCGGTCTTTCGCGCGAACGCGCGGGATTCGAAGTCCGCGACGTTCACCCGACCCACTACGGACGCATCTGCCCGATTGAGACGCCGGAAGGTCCGAACATCGGCCTGATCAGCTCGCTCTCGTGTTACGCGCGGATCAACGAATTCGGGTTCATCGAGTCGCCCTATCGCAAGGTGAAGGGCGGCCGCGTGATCGACTTCGTCCAGATCATCAACGCGGGCGACAGCGAGTTCAAGGCCGGCGAGATCGTCGAACGGGAAAAGGTGGAAGCGACGAACGAAGAGCTGAAGCGGCGGCGCGTGGTCGTAGAGCCGTATTGCTTCTATCTCTCGGCCTGGGAAGAGGACCGGTACGTAGTCGCGCAGGCGAACGCAGCACTCGACGAGAAGGGGAAGATTACAACCGAACTCGTCAACTGCCGCCAGGCCGGCAACTTCGTGCTCAAGAGCCGCGATGAAGTGGATTACATCGACGTTTCGCCGAAGCAGCTAGTATCCGTCGCGGCCAGCTTGATTCCGTTCCTCGAGAACGACGACGCGAACCGCGCATTGATGGGCTCGAACATGCAGCGCCAGGCGGTGCCGCTCATCAAGGGTGAAGCTCCGCTTGTTGGCACCGGCATGGAGCGCGTCACGGCCCGGGATTCCGGCGCCGTCATCGTTTGCCGGCGCGATGGCATTGTCGACCAGGTCGACTCCGAGCGCGTAATCGTGCGCGTCGAATCCGACCAGTCGGGTGTGCTGAGTCGCGAGGTGGGATCCGACATTTACCTCCTCACGAAGTTCAAGCGCTCGAATCAGAACACTTGCATCAGCCAGAAACCGCTGGTTCGCGCGGGTGACCGCGTGAAGCAGGGTCAGGTGCTGGCCGATGGGCCGTGCACCGATCGCGGCGAATTGGCGCTCGGGCGCAACGTCCTCGTGGCGTTCCTTCCGTGGCGTGGGTACAACTTTGAGGACGCGATCCTCGTCAGCGAGAAACTCGTTGAGGAGGATTACTACACTTCGATTCACATCGAGGAGTATGAAATCGAGGCGCGCGATACGAAGCTCGGTCCCGAAGAAATCACGCGGGATATTCCCAACATCAACGAGAGCTTCCTCCGCAACCTGGATGAGAGCGGTGTGATCCGCATCGGCGCCACCGTCAAGCCGGGTGATATTCTCGTCGGCAAAGTGACGCCGAAGGGCGAAACCACGCTGACGCCGGAAGAAAAGCTTCTGCGCGCCATCTTCGGCGAGAAGGCCGGCGACGTCCGCGATGCGTCCCTCTACTGCCCGCCGGGCATCGAGGGCACGATCGTCGACGTGAAGATCTTCTGCCGCAAGGGCGCGGAGAAGGACGAACGCCACAAGGCCATCGAAGGCACGCAAGTGGCGAAGCTCGAAAAGAACCTCGCCGATGAAATCCGCATTCTCACCGACGAGCGCCTGAAGCGCTTGAACGACTTGCTCGGTGGGCAGAAGCTGATCGCCGACCTGCACGACGAGCGCACGAACAAGCGCTTGCTCACGAAAGGCACCGAGCTGACCCGCGACATTCTTGAAAAAGTTTCGACGCGGAACCTCAAACGCCTGCGCCTTAACGACAAGGATCCGCTGCTAATCGAGAAGATCGACGAGGTCGAGGAAATGACCTCGCGTCAGATCGACGTGCTGCGGAAGATCACCGATGAGCGCATCGGAAAGCTCAAGAAGGGCGACGAGCTGCCTCCTGGCGTGATCAAGCTGGTGAAGGCCTACATCGCCATGAAGCGCAAGCTTTCCGTCGGCGACAAAATGGCGGGACGCCACGGCAACAAGGGCGTCATCGCGCGGATCGTCCCGAAGGAAGACATGCCTTACATGCCGGACGGTACGCCTGTCGAGATCGTTCTGAATCCGCTCGGCGTTCCTTCGCGCATGAACGTCGGCCAGATTCTGGAAACGCACCTCGGCTGGGCGTCGAAAGAACTCGGCGAGCGAGTCGGCAAGATTCTTGACGACACGAGTTCTCGCGCTGATGCCGTCCGCAAGTGGTTCAAGGACGCGTTCGGACCAACGTCCGTGTGGCGAACGATTTCGGAGCTGGATGACGAGGCGATGCTCGACCTCGCACACAGTTTCCGCGAAGGCGTTCCGGTGGCGACTCCGGTATTCGACGGCGCCCGCGAAGCGGACATTCGGCACTTGCTCGAGTTTACCGAGCTGCCGGAGAGCGGCAAGATCGCGCTCCACGACGGCATGACTGGCGATGAGTTCGCACAGAACGTCACCGTCGGTTACATCTACATGCTCAAGTTGTCGCACCTCGTGGACGACAAAATCCACGCCCGTTCCATCGGTCCTTACTCACTTATCACGCAGCAGCCGCTTGGCGGAAAGGCGCAGTTCGGCGGACAGCGCTTCGGCGAAATGGAAGTCTGGGCGCTGGAAGCGTATGGAGCAGCGCACATTCTGCAGGAGTTGCTGACGGCAAAATCTGACGACGTTTACGGTCGCGCCAAGATTTACGAGGCCATCGTCAAGGGCGAGCCGGGAATTGAGCCCGGTGTGCCCGAATCGTTCAACGTCCTTGTACGGGAGCTGCAGTCGCTCTGCCTGGACGTCGAGCTGATGAAACGCCAGAAGCCGCAGTTGGAAAAGGCCGAAGCGGCGGATTAACGCATCGCGCGCCTGCCGGGTTTCAGGGTTCGTACTTGCAAGCCCTGAGCTTGAAGAAGTCTTGCGGGCGCGCGCGACAAGATTATCGAAACGTTTTTGCCCCGGCTCAGCCGGGGAGGGAGGCAGCCCTTGTATCGTTCGAGCCCTTATGATCGCGCGAGCCAGATTGCGGATTTTGATTCCATTCGCATCAGCCTTGCGAGTCCTGAAAAAATCCGGTCGTGGTCGCATGGTGAGGTGACCAAGCCGGAAACCATCAATTACCGCACCTTCAAGCCGGAGCGGGACGGACTATTCTGCGCCAAGATTTTCGGCCCCGTCACCGACTGGGAGTGCTTGTGCGGAAAATACAAGCGGATGAAGCATCGCGGCGTCATCTGCGATAAGTGCGGCGTCGAAGTCACGCTGAGCAAAGTCCGCCGTGAGCGCCTGGGTCACATCGAACTCGCGTCTCCCTGCTCTCACGTGTGGTTCTTCAAGGGCTTGCCGAGCCGCATTGGATATCTGCTCGACATCACGATGCGCGACCTCGAGCACATCCTTTATTTCGAGACGTTCGTCTGTATCGAACCCGGCGAGGTTCCCGGTCTCAAGGAAAAAGAAATTCTCCCGGAGGAGAAGTTCCGCGAGCTGCAGCGCGAATTCGCGGGACGCTTCACCGCGGGCATGGGCGCCGAGGCCATCAAGGAACTCCTGCGCCGCGTCGAAGTCGACAAGCTCTCGGAAGAGCTTCGCGAGAAGATGAAGACGGATCCGAGCCTGCAGAAGCGGATCAAATACGCCAAGCGCCTCAAGGTTCTCGAAGCGTTTCGCAAGAGCGGCAACAAGCCCGAGTGGATGATTCTGGACGTGATTCCGGTCCTTCCGCCGGAACTGCGCCCGCTCGTGCCTCTCGACGGCGGCCGCTTCGCCACTTCCGATTTGAACGACCTCTACCGGCGCGTCATCAACCGCAACAACCGCCTGAAGAAGCTCATGGAGTTGCACGCGCCAGACGTGATCGTCCGCAACGAGAAGCGCATGCTGCAAGAGGCCGTTGACGCGCTGTTCGACAATGGCCGGCGCGGACGCGTCCTGCGCGGAACGAACAACCGGCCGCTCAAGTCGCTTTCCGACACGCTCAAGGGCAAGCAGGGCCGCTTCCGCCAGAACCTTCTCGGCAAGCGCGTGGACTATTCCGGCCGTTCCGTTATCGTCGTCGGCCCGGAACTGAAGCTCCATCAGTGCGGTTTGCCGAAGAAGATGGCGCTCGAGCTCTTCAAGCCGTTCATCTATCACCGGCTGGAAGCCGCGGGCCACTGCACCACGATCAAGCAGGCGAAAGAACTGGTCGAGGCGCAGGAAGCCACCGTTTGGGACATTCTCGAGGACGTGATTCGCGAGCATCCGGTGTTGCTCAACCGTGCTCCGACGCTTCACCGCCTCGGTATTCAGGCGTTCGAGCCGGTGCTCGTCGAAGGAAAAGCCATCCGCATCCATCCATTGGTTTGCACGGCGTTTAACGCGGACTTCGACGGCGACCAGATGGCCGTACACATCCCGCTCTCGCCCGAGGCGCAAGTGGAAGCCTCGGTGCTGATGCTCAGCTCGCACAATATCCTGTCGCCGGCGAACGGTTACCCGCTCGCGGTTCCGACCCAGGACATGGTGCTCGGCATCTACTACATGACCAAGGCCAAGCCGAAAGCAAAGGGCGAAGGCCGCGCGTTCGGTTCGGTGGAAGAAGTGATCATGGCGCTCGATGCCACTGAGGTGGAATTGCTCACGCCGATCCGCCTGCGTTACACCGGCGAGGTGATCGATCTCACGAACGCGTATGACGACCAGGACGTTTCGCACACCGAGCCGATCAACCTGAACAAGCAGTTCTTGCACACCACTGTGGGCCGCGTGATCTTCAACGATCACCTGCCTTCGGAGATGCCGTTCATCAACGGCCTTCTCAAGAAGAAGGGCGTGCAAGCCCTGGTGCAGTACGGTTACTTGCGATTCGGCCTCGAGAAGACCGTCGTCATGCTCGATCGCCTGAAGGAACTCGGCTTCCTCTACGCAACCAAGGCCGGTGTTTCCATCGGCATCAGCGACATGGTCATCCCGAGCGTGAAGTACAAGCTCGTCGATGCAGCCGAGCACGAAGTGTTCAAGGTCCAGCAGCAGTATCTCGATGGCGCCATCACGAACGGCGAGCGCTACAACAAGGTCATCGCCATCTGGTCGGACGTCACCGAAAAAGTGGCTGACGAGATGTTCAAAGCCCTGGAAGAGCAGGACAAGCAGGGCATAATCAACCCGATTTACGTCATGGCAGACTCCGGCGCTCGCGGATCGAAACAGCAAATCCGCCAGCTTTCCGGGATGCGCGGCTTGATGGCGAAGCCTTCCGGCGAAGTCATCGAGCAGCCCATCACATCGAACTTCCGCGAAGGGCTGGCGGTGCTCGAGTACTTCATCTCGACCCACGGCGCCCGCAAGGGCTTGGCGGATACGGCGCTCAAGACCGCCGATTCCGGCTACCTCACGCGGCGCCTCGTCGACGTGGCGCAAGACGTGATCATCAACGAATTCGACTGCGGCACGGCCGACGGAATTTACGTGGAACCGATTCTCGAAGCCGGCGTCGAAGTCGAGCCGTTGCGCGACCGCGTGGTAGGCCGCGTTTCGCTCGAGAAGATCAAGGACTACGAAGGCAACGTGATCGTCGAGATCAACCAGGAAATCACGGAAGAGCTCGCGAACGCGATTCAAGCCGCCGGCATCGAGCGCGTCAAGATTCGCTCGGTGTTGACGTGTGAATCCCGCCGCGGAGTTTGCGGACGTTGCTACGGCCGCAACTTGGCCACGGGGCGTTTCGTCGAAATGGGCGAAGCCGTGGGCGTCATTGCGGCGCAGTCCATCGGCGAGCCCGGCACGCAGCTCACAATGCGTACCTTCCACATCGGCGGTACGGCAACCCGTGTCACCGAACAATCGAAGGTCGAGGCCCGCAACAACGGGTTTGTGAAATTCATCGACCTGAAGGTTGTCGAGGGCCGCGGAAAAACTCTCATCACCATGAACCGGTCGGGCTTGATCGCCGTTGTCGACGAAAAAGGCCGCGAGAAGGAGCGCCACCATGTCGTATACGGCGCCCGGTTGAAGGTGGAAGACGGTCAACCCGTCACGCTGGGCCAGACCATGGTCGAGTGGGATCCCTACACGTTCTCGATCCTCACGGAAACGGGCGGCACGATCCAGTTCAAGGACTTGCAGCCCGGCATCACGATCGAAGAGCAGGTCGACGAGGTCACCGGTCTTTCGCAGCTTGTTGTGACGCTGCCGCCGGGCGACGAAAAGCATCAGCCGACGATCATCGTGAAGGACTCGGCCGGCCGCATGCGGAAGAAGTACCTCATGCCATCGCGCGCCCACTTGATGGTCGCCGACGGCGATGAGGTGCAGCCGGGTGACGTGCTCGCGAAGATCCCGCGCGAAACCACGAAGACCAAGGACATCACCGGCGGTTTGCCGCGCGTCGTTGAACTCTTCGAAACGCGCAAGCCGAAGGATCCCGCGGTCATCAGCGAAATCGACGGCATCGTGAAGTACGGCGAAATCGCGAAGGGTCAGCGCAAAATCTACGTCGAGAGCGAAGATGGAAGGACGATGAAGGAATACTCCATCCCGCGCGGCGTTCACATCAACGTTCAGGAAGGCGAACATGTGCGCGCCGGCGAGCCGCTCATTGACGGTCCGCTGAATCCGCACGATTTGCTCGCGGTCTTGGGCGAAAAGTACACCCAGGCGTACCTCGTGAACTCGATCCAAGAGGTCTATCGTCTGCAGGGCGTCAACATCAACGACAAGCACATCGAAACAATCGTGCGCCAGATGATGCGCTGGGTGAAGGTGGAAGACGTCGGTGATACGACGTTCCTTCTCGAGGAGCAGGTGGACAAGTTCCGCTTCCGCGAGGAGAACGATCGCATCATCCAGAACGGCGGCCGCCCAGCGACAGGTCGTCCGCTGCTCCTTGGCATCACCAAGGCGTCGCTCTCGACCGATTCCTTCATCTCCGCGGCAAGCTTCCAGGAGACCACGCGCGTTCTTACCGAAGCGGCGATCTCCGGGAAGGTGGATTACCTCCGCGGGCTGAAGGAGAACGTCATCATGGGCCGGCTGATCCCGGCGGGCACGGGCCTCGAGCGCTACCGCAACATCCAGCTCCTCACTGAATTGCCGAAGGAGGAGATGCAAGCGGCAGAGCCCGATCTCACGCCCGAGGAAGCGGCGGCGCTCGATTTCCTGCGCAAGGACACCGACGCCATCGCCGAGAGCTAGTCTTTCAATCTGTTGAATTCCCGACGGGCGAGTCCGGTTCACTCGGGCTCGCCCGTTCTCTTTTTAGCTGACCTTCTGTTGCATTCACCTGTACGTGAGGACTATTGAGTAATTGGCGTAGACCCTGCCTTTCTTTCCGCGTTCACTCCGCGTCCGACTGTAAAATTTAGGACGAGGCATCTCGGCTAGGCGAACATCATCCAGCTGCAGGATTGGAGCGCGAGTCAACCATGTCGATCGATCTTTCGAAGAAGCGCCGTTCTGCGCCCAATTCGGGATCGTCTTCGGCGCCTTCCGATAGCCTCGTCGAGGTGCTTTCTCGCTCCCAGCAAAACTATCGCGAACTCATCGACAATCTCGACCAGGCCGTTTTCACCCTGTCTCTGAAAGGCGAAATCCGCGTAGCCAATCGCCGCCTGGCTGAAATCTTTGGCGTATCCTTTCCCGATTTGATCGGCCGGTCCATCGCGGACTTCATCGAATCCCCGACGGTTGCAGACATCGAGCGGATGTTCAGCGCGGTCGAAAAAAGGGGATCCTGGCAGGGCATTCTCCCGGTTCGGCTAAAGCGCGAACAACAGGAGCGGCATTTCTCTTGCTGGGCCCAGCCAGTTCTCGAAGATGGCAGAGTCACTGCAATCACAGGGTGGGCGCGCGACGTAACCACAGAACACGAGTCCGAGATTCGCTTTACCGAACTCTTCGAATCCCTGCGGGAGGGGATTTTTTTCACGACGCCTGACGGCGAGGTCCTCGACGCGAACCCCGCTCTCGTTCGGATGCTCGGATACGAGAGCAAGACCGAGCTGCAGCACAGGAATTTTCGCGAAGTTTATGCTAACCAGGCCGACCGTGACGCCGTAATCAAGGAACTTGAGGAGAAGGGTTCGGTTCAGGACCGCGAGTTAGTCTTCCAGCGGAAAGATGGGACTCAAATCCATTGCCTCGCTTCGGGATTTGCCATTCGCGATGCCTCTGGACGCGTCGTCAGGGCGCAAGGAACGCTGGTCGACGTCACCGAACGGCTTGAAATGCAGCGCCGGTTGCACCAGGAGCAGGAGTTCGTGCGCCGGCTGGTTTCGAGCTTTCCCGATATCATCGCAGTGCTGGATCGAGACGGCCGCTACACCTATGTGAGCCAGCGGATTCAGGAAGTGCTCGGAAGGCGTCCTGAGGAGTATGTTGGCGAGGAACTCGGGGCGCGCGCCCATCCCGAGGACAAACTAAGGCTTGCCGAAGAGCTGCGGAAGCTGTTGAGTGGAGAGAAAGTGCAGCTTCAGGTGGAATTTCGCACTCCTGCCCAGGATGGAACCTGGCGGCTGCTAAGAGCCAGCGCCGGCCCGCTGTTCGACGACACCGGCAGGATCAGCGGCGTGGTCGCTTCGGCGCGAGACGTCACCGAATCCAATCGAATCGAACGTCAGCTTTCGCAGAAGGAAAAATTTGCGGCGATGGGGCAAATGCTCGCGGGAGCCGCGCACGAGTTGAACAACCCACTCACCGCGATTCTTGGTGTGGGCGACCTTCTGCGCGAACGCGCCACTGACGCTGCCGCGCGGCGCCACGCGGAAATCGTTTTGCAGCAAGCCCGCCGTGCCGCCGAGATTGTGCAGAACCTTCTCGCGTTTTCACGGCCGTTGTCACAGGGCGGCTCGAAAATCCGCCTCACCGAGATCGTTCAACACGTCTTGCAGCTTCAACGCGAGCCTTTGCGCCTGAAGAATATCGAGGTGAAATTCAAAGCGCCTGAGGACCTGCCTGCCGTCACCGGCGACCGCAAGCTGCTCACGCAAGCTTTTTCGAACATTGTCACCAACGCGGAGCAGGCGATTTCATCCGTTCGCGGCCAGGGAACCCTGCGCGTTTCGCTTTCGGCGGAGGGCCAAAAGGTTTGTGCGGAATTTTCGGATGATGGCCCCGGCATCCCGGCCGAAAATGTTCAAATGATTTTTGACCCGTTTTACACAACGAAGCGCCCGGGCGGCGGGTCCGGTCTCGGCCTCACGATCTGTCTCGCCGTTGTGAAGGAGCATGGAGGGACGATCGAGGTCCAGTCGAACAAGGGAGGAGCCGCTTTTCGCGTTCTGCTCCCGGCTGCTCCGGCCGAACCGGTAAGCAATCCGGTCTCTGGCGGAAAGGCAGGCTACGCAGGTACGGAAGTGTTGCGCGGGCGCCACGTGCTGGTGGTCGACGACGAGGAGAGCATCCGCGAGATCGTGCAGGAAGGTCTCGCCGCGCGGGGCGTGAAAGTGGATTGCGCCGCGAATTCGGAAGAAGCTCTTTTGTTACTCCCCACACAGCCGTATGAGTTTGTGCTTTGCGATTTCAATCTGCCTGGATTGCACGGGCAACAGCTTTTCGATCGCCTGCGAACGACAACGTCGGATTCGTCTCCGAGATTCGTTTTCATGACGGGTGACCTTGTCGAGCCGGCCACGGTCGCCGCGTTTCGCGAGAAGGGCGCTCAAATCCTTCAAAAGCCCTTTCACGTGTCCGCATTGGCCGCGCTCCTGGCTGAGCTCTTGCAGCCGCAGACGGCCGAAAAATAGGCCAGGGCCGAGACGTCAGTTGGCCTTGCGGGCCACGCTGGATGGAACATCGACGCCGAAGTCCCAGATGTAGAGGGTCAGTTGCTCAAGGTCGGTCTTTCCCGGCACCACTTCCACGAGCGCATACTCGCCCGAACTCAGCGTTTGGCCCAGCGTGAAGCGGTAAACGCCCTTCGCGACTTCCCAACGTTGCAGCAACAGAGGTTGCATCACGGTTTTCTGCATCTTAAAAAGCTCGTCGACGTTGGCGATCTGCCGGGTCGTGGAATTAACCTTTGCGAGCACCAGCGCCAAATCAGGATCGCCTTCCTGCGTCGTCCGCATGTAAAACTCGGGCTGGCTCGCTCTTACGCGGACCTTCGACTGCGCTCCTTGGATCAAAACCGAATGGCGGGACGCCACAATCGGAATCGGCGACAGTACCTTCTCTATCTCGCGCTTTTTACTCGTCTTGAAACTGGGCTCCGCGGGCGCTATTTGAAACACGGCCTTGCCGTCGAACGCGAAAACCCCTTCGCCCGGGGGCAGGAAAACTCCCGGCGCGGCCTCTAAGCTGGCGTCGATATCCAGAGGCTGCACGATCCGCGCTTCTTCCTGCGTGTGCACCTTGTTGACAAGCGCGGCGTCGCGCTTCGCTTGATCGGCTTCCGCTTGCTTTGTCTTGTCCCAGTCCACCAGGGACGTCGGCATTTCCTCCCATTGCGAGCTGTCGATGTTGTAGTAACGAATCCGGTCTCCCTCCACCTTATACTCGCGCACGAGCTGGAAGCTGCCGTCCTTCAGGAAGAGCTTCTTGCCGCGGGGCAATGCTGACGGCACCGGGGCAGCGGCGGATTGAGGCTTACCCGATTGCGAGTCGGCGCTTTTCTGAGGCGGGGCTGGGGCGTTCTGTTGCGCCCTCAGGGCCAAAGGAGCGAAAGCAAGCAAGCTGGCCAGGAGCGCTAGCGCGACGCCTGGTTCCGGACGGGCTTGTATTCTTGGGTGCCGAGCCATTTGTCTGTCCGCCTTCTCAAGACTCAGATGCAAGCTGCGCTTGGGAGGTTGAGCGATTCAGGATAGCTCTGCGGAGGTTGCGGGGCAACGGGCGCACGGAAATCGAAACGGCCCTCCGATTCGGAAGGCCGTCTATATTTGCCTCTTCAGCTGAGGGGAAGAAATCTAGTGTTCGCAGCGCGGGTGAAGAACGGTCAGTATCATCAGGTCCGAGTTCGTGAACAGCCACTTTTGGGCCTCCGCTTCCGCGGCTTCCGCTGCGCGCGCGAGGGTTCCCAGGTGGCGGTTCCGCGCGAGGCCGCGAAGATGGTCCAGGCAAATGCCGGTCAAGTGCGCGACTTCGTCTTCCGTAAAGAATTTCTGGCTCGACTTAATTCGGACCATTTCCGAGCTCCTCATCTGCTTCGATGCTAGAGACACAATAAACGCCGCCATGATTTGCCTGCAATAGGCGTTCCGTACTATTCGCAACGGGACTTTCTGGTAGAGCGCCGTGCAAAAACCTTTGCATTGTGTGAGTTGACCCGAAACCTTCGATTCGCCGCGTTCAATTGATCCCGATTCCAATCAACGCAAAATGGAAAAACGAATACTAGACGTGGAATGTTTCTACGGTTTCACGGAATTATTTTTACGGCGAGAATTTGCACAGGGGAGAAATTACAGAGCTGTTGCCGGGGCCGAGAGCAGTTGGCACTTCCGAAGTCAACAGCATCATTCTTTTGGCTCACAGCGAGAAGCCTCCGGCGCGCTCGAACGCGTGGGCCAATTGCAGCACGCGGCCTTCGCCGAAATGCCGGCCGAAGATCTGCATGCCCACCGGCAGGCCGGCTTTCGTCTTGCCGCAGGGGATTGAGATGCCCGGAACGCCCGCCAGTGACCCCGTAACCGTATAAATGTCAGCGAGATACATTAGAAGGGGGTCGGCCGTCTTCTCTCCCAGGCGAAAGGCCGGCGTAGGTGCCGTCGGCGTGATGATCGCATCCACCTTTTGAAAGGCGTCGGAGAAATCGCTGGCAATTAGCGAACGGACCTTTTGGGCGCGCAAGTAGTAGGCGTCATAATAGCCTGCCGAAAGGGCGTAAGTCCCGAGCATGATCCGTCGCTTCACCTCGGCCCCGAACCCACGCTCGCGGGTCCGGCGGTACATCTCCGCCAGAGTCGATCCGGGGACGCGGAGGCCGTACCGTACGCCGTCGTATCGCGCCAGGTTTGAGCTGGCTTCGGCAGTAGCGATGATGTAGTAGGTGGCGATTGCGTAGTCCGTATGCGGCATGTGCAGCGGGATGCGCTTGCATCCCAAGCGCTCGAGAAGGGCGATGCCCGCCTGCACCTTCTCCCGTACTTCGCCGTCCAGACCTTCGCCGAAGTAGTCCTCTGGAACGCCGATGCGAACGCCGTCGAGAGGCTTTGCCATATCGGCAGCATAATCGCGCACCGGGACCGGTGCGGAAGTCGAGTCGTTCTCGTCTCTTCCGGCGATTATCGACATGACCATTGCGGCATCCTCCAAAGTGGTCGCAAATGGCCCGATGCGGTCAAGCGAAGAGGCAAAGGCGATCAGCCCGTATCGCGATACGCGTCCGTATGTAGGCATCAGGGCCGGGATGCCACAATACGCCCCCGGCTGGCGGATCGATCCGCCGGTGTCCGTACCCAGCGCGACCACCGCCAGACCTCCGGCGACCGCTGCGGCAGAACCTCCGCTCGATCCACCGGGGACTCGATCGGGGGCAATGGGGTTCCGTACCGGACCGTATGCAGAGTTCTCGTTTGAGCTGCCCATGGCAAACTCGTCGCAATTGGTTTTGCCCAGGACAATAGCTCCCGCTTTCTCGAGGCGCTCGACGGCGGTCGCGTCGTAGGGGGGGACGTAATGCTCGAGGATCTTCGATCCACAGGTGGTGCGAACGCCTTTGGTGCTGATGACGTCCTTGACGGCAAGCGGCACACCGGCGAGGGGCGGCAGGTCCTCGCCGCTAGCGACAGCCGCGTCCATTCGGTCCGCTTGCGCGAAAGCGCGTTCGGGACTCAGGGTGAGGAAAGCGTTCAGTTCGGGGTTGCGCTTATCGATGCGGGAGTAGAAATCGGACGTCAGCTCTCGGGCGGAGATCTTGCGTGCCTGGAGCGCGGCGCGGACGCTGGCGATCGTCCAAGGTGCGGCGGTGCTCATCGGTCCTTCTCCGTCGCCCTCATCGGTCGATCACCTTGGGGACGCGGAAGAACGGTGGGGCAGCGTCGGCGGCTTGGGCGAGGATGGCGGGCGCCACGTCGCACGGGCTGGGCGCGTCCTCCCGAAGCTCCGGATGCTCATCGCCTTCCAGTTTCAGTAGAACCTGGGCCATCGGCTCGACTGAGGTGACGTCAAGTTCCTCGAGTTTGCCGACGTAGGTGAGGATCTCGTCCAGCTGACCGCGGTAGAGGTCGATCTCTTGGGGCGAGAGTTCGAGGTGCGCCAGTTCGGCGACGCGGATGACGTCTTCGCGGCTAATTTTCATGGTTTAACCGTGTGCCGAATCCGAGCGGTTCGGGATCGGGGTGATGCGTAAATTCGAGAACTGCCTCTCGAGAGTCGCGTCCGTGTCATCACTCATGCTTACCATAGAAATGTCGAAATTCAAGGGCCTACTCATGTCAGGAATTTGACGCTGAGAGAGGAGTTAGGTTCGATCGAGATGCGGAAAGTGGACATCTCGAAATTCACGTTGATCAGCCGCAGTTCCATTTGGAGCGAGGAGGGAGGGTATTATCGGTGAGCGTTCTCAGTGCGGCGTGGTCCAGACGGATCCGTATGCACCTGTGCACGGACGGTAGCGTATGGACGTGGCGGCGGTCGGGTCTGAGACGCGCCGCTACGAGATCTGCGGGATGTTATGGATTAGGTTTGGTTCTGTGGGACTGAGATGGCAGTGGTTTTCGTGGGCGAGCCAGGGGTTGGCGTTGGCTTCGGAGTGGGTGGCGGAGCTGGGGCTTTGGGTTGCGCTTTCACGGCGGGCGAAGCGGGGGCGGTGCCTTGGCCTAGGCCTTGCTCGGCGGCGTCTGCGGGGGGCGCGGTGTCGGGCGTGTCCACTAGGATCTGTTTGGCGCCGGCGAGCTTTTCGAGGGGCACTACGTTCTGAAAATCCTCGACGGGCGTGCCGCGCGTCGCGCCTTGCATGAACTCGAGCCAGATGGGCAGGGCGGCGCGAGCCCCGGTTTCCTTCTTGCCGAGGGAGATGCGCTTGTCGTCGTTTCCCACCCACACGCCTGCGGTGAGTTGCGGCGTGAACCCGATATACCAGGCATCGGTGAAATCGTTCGTCGTCCCGGTTTTGCCCGCAGAGGGCCTACCCAGCTCTTTGGCGCGGACTCCCGTTCCGAATTGCACGACTTCTTCGAGCATAGCGGTCATGGTGCGCGCGACGTCGGGCGGAAGCACATCCGTCACTTGGGGACGGTACTCCTCGAGGACGGCGCCGTCGTAAGAGGTTACGCGCTTGATGTAGTGCGGCTCGATGTGGATGCCGTCGTCGGGGAAAACCGTGAATGCGGACGTATGCTCCATCAAGGTGAGGTCGGCGGCGCCGAGCGCGAGAGGCAGATACGGCGGCAGGGGGCTGGTGATGCCGCATTTCCGAGCGACCGCGATCATGTTCTGGATTCCGACTTTATCGAGCTCGCGCACGGCGGGAATATTTCTGGAATCCGCCAGAGCGCGGCGCAGCGTGATTCGCCCTTCGAATTTTTCGTCGTAGTTGTGCGGCGTATAGGATTGGCCGCCGCTGCGGAACGATGTCGGCTCATCCACAACCGTATCGAACGGCGAAGCGCCCTGCTCGAGAGCCGTGGCGTAGACGTATACCTTGAAGGAGCTGCCGGTCTGCCGGGAGGCCTGGGTGGCGCGATTATATTTGGATTCGTCGAAATCGTAGCCGCCGACCATCGCCTTGATGTCGCCCGTGGGATTATCGATCGCCAGCAAGGCCGCCTGCGCGGCCGGCTCCTGCTCGAGTTCAACACGCGCGGTGATGCCGGAAACCTCCAGCACCTGGACGACAACGAGGTCGCCAACCGTCAGGAATTGCGGCGGCGATTTATGGCCGGTCCAGGCGAAATCGGAGGGCGTGAGCATGGCGCGATACGGGCCGATCTTGATGGAGGCGAAAGTCGGTTGCACTAGGGTGACGAGGCCCGTGACGTAGTCGTCTTTTTCAATGGAGCTGCGCCAATCGTCGCTCACATATTTGTCGAGCGTGCCGAGGTGGTCGCGAAGAATGTTGGGCAGATTCCCGCGCCAACCGTGACGCCGGTCGTATGCATGCAGGCCGTCGCGCACGGCGCGGTCGGCCGCTTTCTGCATGTCCACATTCAAGGTGGTGTAGACGCGCAAACCCTGTTCGTGGACTGCGGCCGTTCCATAGGTATGTTCGAGATACTGGCGGATTTCTTCGACGAAGTAGGGCGCGAGGTCATTTCGGCCGTTCGTGATGCGCAAGCCAAGCGGCGACCGCGTGGCGGTTTCGGCTTGTGCCTGCGTAATCTTTCGATCGTGGGCCAGCAGGGAAAGAACAAGGTTCCGTCTTGCCAGGGCGCGCTCGGGATGCGTGATGGGCGAATAAACCGGCCCGCGAATGATGGCGGCGAGCGTGGCGGACTCGGCGAGGGTCAACTGCGCGACGGGTTTGCTGAAGTAGTATTCGGATGCCGCTTCGAAACCGTAGTTTCCGGCGCCCAGGTAAATCTGGTTGCAGTACATCGTGAAAATCTGATCTTTGGTGTAGTGGCGCTCGATTTCGATGGCGAGAATCGTCTCCTGCATTTTGCGGTGGAAGCTCCGGTCGGAGCGATTAAGGAAGAGGCCGCCAGCGAGCTGCATCGTCAGGGTGCTGGCGCCTTCCTTTATTTGATGATGGCGGATGTCGTGCCACGCGGCCTGGAGCACGCGCGGAAAATCGACGCCCCAGTGTTCTTCGAAGTGCTGGTCCTCGGTGGTGAGGATGGCTTCCTTCAGAGTCTTGGGAATCTGGCCCGATGCGAGCAGGATGCGGCGCTGCAAGGCGAACGTGCCGATGGATTGGCCGTCGTCGGAATACAACTCCGTCACCACGTTGGGGCGGTAATCTTCCAGCGCGCGAATCTCCGGCAAATCGCTGCTATAGACGAACAGCAGCCCGATCGAGGCTCCCACGGCAATCGAGCAGAGGACGAGAAATGAGAACGCCAGGCGGCCAAACAGCGTCCCGCTTCCAATTTTTATGATGGCGTGATTATTCTCCACGGCCTTGCCATTCTAGCGCATCCGGGAAAGAGGCGCAGGAGAGCGAGCGGGCGTGTTTACAAAGAGTTTTGCTGAAGTTGTTTATGGGGAAGGGATTACGAACTACATTGGCAACTGAATCAGGACGGGGTGATTCAATTTCGCCGCTTCGTAGATGGCCTGCATGATGGCGACGTCGCGCAGCCCGGTAACGCCGTCCGGCTCCGGGTCGCGGCCGGCGCGAATGCAGGCGGCAAGGTGGTCAATCTCGAGGTGGAATTCCTCCACCGGTTTGTAGACTTTCCCGAACCACTTCGAGCCGATCTGGCCGAACAGTCTTCGTTCTTCGTTGTAGGCGTACGCGGGGTTCATCGCCGCCCAGCCTTTCTCGGCATGAATCTGGAGGAAGGATGCTTTTTCCGCCGCGAAGCTGCTGGAGGCTTGCATGTAAAGGCCGTCGGGGAACGTGAGTTGGAACGAAATGCTTTCCTCCACTTCTTTGAAGCGCTCGGGATCGGTGGTCCACGAATATGCTTCCGCAGCCGCGGGCTCCATTCCGGTGAGCCAGCGAACCGTATTGATGCAGTAGATTCCCACATCGAGCAGCGAACCGCCGCCGGCAAGTTCGCGGCTCAAGTGCCAGAGTTGCGCGGCGGGAAGGTTGAATGTAAACGCTGAATGAATGAGCTTCAAGCGCCCCAGCTTTCCGCTGGCGAGCAATTTCTTCAAGTCGAGCGCGGCGGGCTCGAAATACTTGCGGTACGCCGTCATCAACTTCACGTTGGCCGCGCGGCAGGCCTCCACCATTCGGCGGCATTCCCCCACGTTATTGGCGAGCGGCTTCTCGCAGAGAACGTGCTTTCCGGCGGCCGCGGCGCGCAGAGTGAAGTCCATGTGAGTGCTGTTGTTCGTGGCGATGTAAACGGCTTCCACTTCGGGATTGCGCAGGCACTCTTCGAAGCGATCGTATGTGAAGCGCGAAGCGTGGAACTTCGCCGCGAGCCGCTTCGCTTTTTTCGGGTCGCCGCTGACCAGAGCCACCAGGCGCGATTTCTTCGCGTGACGGAAGGCGGGCAAAATGGCGCGTTCGGAAATGTGCCCGAGGCCGACAACCGCAAATCCCACGCGTTTTAACTGTGCCATTTTAACTGGGCCATAAGGGTTTCAGCGGGCAGGTTATTTGGGTGCGGCAAGCTCGCGGTCGGCCTCTTCCACGGTGGCGTACGGGTGGAATAGCTGATCGACGTGCGTCATTTCCACCAGGGCCTTCACCTGCGTGTTCATCCCGGCAAACGCCAGCTTCCGCTGGGCGCGTTGAGAAGAAACGAATGCTCCCACCATCGCGCCGAGACCAGCAGAATCGACAAAGGGCACGCCGCTGAAGTCCACGATCAAGACGGGCGACGGGTCGTTGCGCACCGTGTCCTGAAACTCGAAGACAGTGTGAATATTCAGCGGGCCCTTGAGCTGGAGGATTTTCGCGCCCGATCGAACCCCCGCTGCTGCCACGATTTGAATGTTCTCGTTAACCATCGCGCCGAGATTCTAACGAAATCCGCGTCCAGAGCAATGTGAATATTGCGTTACAACGGGTTGGCGGACCTGAGAGGTTGCGGAAAAACTCGAGAAGCTGGCTTGGGGGCTGAAGCCCCGGAGAATATACGCCGCTTACGGCGAGGTTGAAACCCGGCCCTTCCGAAAACCAAGCGTTTTTCCGCAAACTGTTAAGGCCGTCGTTCGGGAGGCGCAGCGAACCAAGCGGGACAGCCGGGAAGGGCTCGATTGCGTCACTGGTTCAGGAAACTGCGCTGGACAGGCTTTAGGGAAGTCTCTAATCTAGTTTGTGCCGCAATTTTGCAGGAGAAGATCGCGCCGATGAAGTGCAGAAACATTCTGGAGGCGATGTTCAACACGCCGTTGATTCGCCTGAACCGCGTGACGAAAGATATTGCCGCCGAAGTGTACGTTAAGGCGGATTACCTGAATCCCGGCGGATCTGTGAAGGACCGCATCGGGATGGCGATGATTGACGACGCGGAACGCCGCGGCCTGCTGAAACCCGGCGGGACCATCATCGAAGGGACCTCGGGCAACACAGGCATGGGGCTCGCGCTGGTCGCTTGCGTGCGCGGGTACAAAGTGGTGTTCACCATCACGGACAAACAGTCGCGCGAGAAGATCGATCTGCTGAAGGCATTCGGCGCTGAAGTAATCGTGTGCCCGACGGCCGTCGAGCCGGAAGACCCGCGCAGCTACTACTCGGTGGCGAAAAAACTGGCGCGCGAAATTCCCAACGCGTTCTATCCCAACCAATATGAGAACCAGATGAACCCCGAGGCGCACTACCGCACTACGGGACCTGAAATCTGGAAAGACTCCGAAGGCAAAATCACGCACTTCGTTTGCGGCATGGGAACGGGCGGCACGATCAGCGGCGTCGGGCGCTACCTGAAGGAACAGAATCCGAACGTCAAGATCATCGGCGTCGATCCGTACGGTTCGCTCTACTACGAGTACGTGAAAACGGGGAAGATCGGCAAGGCGCTCACCTATGTGGTGGAAGGAATCGGCGAAGACATCTTCCCCAGCACGATGCATTTCAACGTTCTCGACGACGTGCTGCAGGTGCACGACGAAGAGTGCTTCGTGTGGGCTCGCAAACTCGCCAAGCTCGAGGGCGTTTTCACCGGCGGTTCGGGGGGTGGCTGCGTTTCCGCGGCTTTGAAGGTGGCGAAAGATTGCAAGAAGAGCGATTTCGTGGTGGCGTTCCTGCCGGATTCAGGCACGCGCTACCTCAGCAAGGTCTTTAATGATAGTTGGATGCGCGAGCACGGCTACACCGAAGCAGAAGTGACGCTCACGGCCGCGGATGTGGTCCGCGTGAAGCGCCAGAACGGCAAATCGCGCGAACTTATCGTGGCGCGCCCGTATCAGACTGTGTTTCACGCACTGCACACCATGCAGCAGCAGGATATTTCGCAGTTGCCGGTGTTCGAGGAAGAAAGCCTGATTGGCACCGTGTTCGAGGATCAGATTCTGAATCTCGCGCTGCAGGGGAAGGATCTGCGGAAGCTCGTGATCCGCGAAGTGATGGGCGCGGCGCTGCCGCAAGTGCCGGCGAACGCGCCCGTCGAGCGCATCACGTATATTCTGAGCCACGATAGCCCCGCCGTCTTCGTCGAGATGAAGGAAGGCAAACTCGAAGTGCTCACCAAGTTCGACCTGATGGATACGGTAGCCGGCCTCGTAGGCCAAAAGCGCTGAACCGGCTGCGCCGGTTTGGTACGCGAGGGTTTTACTGTTCCTGCGGCTTCGCCGGTTCCGCTATTTTCTGAGCTTCTTTGGGATCCCCTATCTTTTGCGTCGCGCCCACCCAGAACAACTTGAAATTGCTGTAGTGGTGGTAGTGGTGGAGGAAGTGGCCCCGATACTGAATGTAAGTATCCACGTTCTCCGGTAGCCACAATTCTGTTTTGTGGGTGTTGAAAGAAACGAGCTTGTAGTCGATCGCGAAATGAACGCGCCTCAAATCGAGCGACGCCACTGGCTCGACGAGATCGGTTTCCAGACGCAGCACTTGCCCGCCGTTTTCCGAAAGCCACGCGCGGCCCTTCAGAGGCAACGAATAACTCTTGGACGTCGTGCCGAAACGCGTCAGCCCGCTCGTCGTGCGGCTGGTGTCCTGCGTGAAATGAACGATCCAGGCGGAGCGGTCGTTCCATTTGCCCATGCCCTCGCATTTCCAGTCAAAATCTTTCTGAAAGGCTGGGTGAAACACCAGAGCAAGAGACGGTGCGCCCGCGTCGGCGACGCGCCCCAGCAGGGCATCCGCCCCCTCGGTGTCGTCTCGCACTTCCCTCACTTGAACCAGGCCCGGCGACGGCTGTTCGATGAAGACGTAATAATTGAACGTCTTGGAGGCCGGGCGTTCGAGCGCGCCACTCTTTTTTTCCTCGATGGCCTGAAAATCCTCGGTCGCGGAAAACTCCTGCAGAGTGGTGACAAGCGTTAGTGCGTTCGTTTCAGCGGTCTTGAGAATTTCCGCCAGCGGGCAAGTAGCCCCAGGAATCACGAATGGCTTCTCGGCGTCGACATCGGGCGGCGCCCAATCTCGCGGCGGAACTTCAACGGGAGGTGGCAACGGAAGGCCCATCGACAGGACATCGGAAGCGTCAGAAACGTTTCCGACGGTTCCCCCGGTGGGCTTGGGTCTCGGCGTAGGCGGGTGCCGCAACATGTCGGCCCAGCGAAGAGCGTCCTGCGCATTCGGATTCTGCGGATTCTCCCTCGCAAACGTCTCAAACGTGGCGGCGGCCTTTTCACTTTGACCCAAATTCGCTTGCGCCTCACCCAGGATTATTTCGGCCAGCCTTGCCTTTTCCTTCCCTAACTTGAGGGCCTGTTCCGCGTGGACGCGCGATTCTTCGAACTGCTTTTGGCGCAGGTAGGAACACGCCAGATACCATTCCGCCTTCCACGACGTGCCGTCCAACTGCACCGCTTTTGTCAGTACCTGGATCGCCGCCTGGTCTTCTCCTTGTTGAAAACGCAGCGCACCCAGCGCCATCAGCGCCGCGGGCTCCTTCGGATCGATGGATACCGACCTTTCCAGATAGGGTTTCGCCTGATCCAATTGGTTCGAAAGAAAGTACGTCATACCCATTACATATTGAACGTAGGGATTCCCGGGCGCGAGTTGCAGCGCCTTCTCGACATGTTTTTGCGCGGATGGGATCTTGCCCTGCTGGAGATCCTGCAGCGCGTGCTGCACTTCCTTCTGGGCCTTTGGTGCAAGCACAAAACCCCCCGTCGGAGGGCGAAATACGAGCGCCTGATCCACGGATTTCATGAAGATGATGACGCTCGATACCGCTCCCGTGACATCGGGAACATCAACGCCTTCAACCGCGAGCTGATAACCGTTGGCCCGTACTTGAATCCGGTAGTCGTTGCCGACCGGCAGGCCCGTTACGGCCCAACCATCACCAGTCCTTTGCGGCTGATTTGTGAGCTGAGAGTTAGAAGCGGGGGAGGAAACAGTGATCGTAGGAAGTGCATCGTCCGGCAGCTTCTGGCCGTCCTCCGTCCGCAGATAGATCATGATGCTGCCATACCCTCCGGCGCTGGCAATCCTTGGGGGGCTGCCCAGCGGTGTCATGCCAGGAAGCTGAGCGAGCGAGGCCGCCGACATCCCAAAGAGAATCAATATGCCAGCGGAAAGCTTGCGTAACACTGATCTCATGCTTCCCCTGAAGAGAGCCGGCGGGAACGCAAGAGACCCAAAGAATCTTGAGTCCTAGTGTTCCTGCTGAACGGGCTGCTTGGAGTCCGGAAGTTTCTCAGTTTCCTTCGGGTCGCTTATCTTTTGCGTCGCACCAACCCAGAAGAGTTTGAAGTTCGTGAAGTGGTGGTAGTGGTGCAGGAAATGACCCTGATACTGGATGTAGGTGTCGACGTTCTCCGGCAGCCACAGATCGACTTTATGGTTTTGAAATGAAACCAGCTTGTAGTCGATCGCAAAGTGCTCGCGTTTCAGGTCCACTGGTTTTATTTCGCTGACCAGGTCCGTGTCGAGGTGAAGAACCTGTCCGTTTTGTTCCGAGACCCAGGCGCGTCCCTTGAGGGGCATCGAAAAGCCGCGAGAGGGTGTGGCAAACATGGCCAGCACGCTGGGCCGGTCGGGGCGCTGCTCGAAATGGATCACCCAGGCTGGTTGTTCGTTCCACTTGCCGAGTCCTTCGCACGTCCAGTTCAGGTCCGGCTGAATCGTGGGATGAAACGCCAGCGCGAGCCCGGGCACGCCGATATCTGAAACGCGAGCAGAAAGGCTCGCGGGTTGCGAACCCTGTTCCCGCACTTCATCCAGGTGAAAGACCGTCGGATTGACATGCTCGACGAAAACGAAATAGTTGTAGGCTTGCGCGCTGGGCCTGTCGAGTTCTCCGTCGCGCTTGATTTCAATCGCCTGGAACTCTTCGGTGGCGGAGAATTCTTCGAGGACCGCAACGAATTCCTCGGCATTTTTTCCGGCAGTCTTCAAGACCTGCTCCAGCGGGCAGGTGGCGTCAGAAATCACGAATGGTTTGGCGGCATCGACGTCCGGCGGCGCCCAATCGGCGCGTGGAGGAGTCTCGACCGGGGGCGTTGGCGCTGCCCCCATTTCGGCTCCAGCGGGCAGCGCCGCCGACATGGAACTCGGGACGTTCACCTGAACTGGTTGTCGCATGAGCGCGGCCCACTTCACCGCGTTCGCGGCGTTGGGGTCCGCCGGATATTCGGCCGCGAATTTGTCGAACAATTTAGCCGCTTGCTCGCGCTCTCCCAAGCCGGCGAGTGCCTGCCCTAACGCGAGTTGCGCCTGTCCCGCTTTGTCCTTCCCGATTTTGATCGCTTGCTCTGCGTGCTCGCGAGCCTCGGCGTATTTCTTTTCGCCTAGATAGGCCACCGACAGGGTCCATTCCGCCTTCCAAAGGCCGCCATCCAACTTGACGGCTTTGCTCAGAGCCTGAACTGCGCCAGCGTTATCGCCGAGCTGATAGCAAACTGTGCCGAGCGCGGTCAATGCGGCGGGGTCCCTCGAATCAATGGAAACCGACTTCTCGAGAAAAGGCCTGGCCTCTTTGAATTGCTTAGTAAGCGCGTACGTCAGGCCCATCACGTATTGGACATACGGATTGTCGGGCGCGATCTGCAGGGCCTTCTGCGTATGTTTCATGGAAGACCGAGGTTGCCCGTGCTGCAGGTCGTCCAGGGCGTGCTGGATTTCCTTTTGTGCGCTCGGAGGCAACCGGAAATCACTGTTCGGCGGATGAAAGACAAGTTCTTGATCTACAGGTCTCATGATCACGATGACGTCGGCCGACGCGCCAGTCCTGCGTGGTAGATGTACGTGCTCGCGGGCGTCGTAATAGCCGGGTACCCCCACCAGAACATCGTAGTCTTCGCCGATACTCATTCGCCGGAAGACCCACATCTCCCCGGTCGCAACGGGCAAGTCCTTCATTGGAATGGTACTCGCAGTCGAAGCGATCCGGACGATGGGCACAACCTTGTTCGTTGGAATCGGCTTGCCATCCTCGTCTCGTAAGAAGACTGTTATGGTGCCGTACATCGTAGGGTCGAAGGTAGTGGGGCCGAGTGCTGCGCCGCCGACTGGTGCGCCAGCGGACCCGAGATCTCCCCCAGCACTTTGCGCAAAGGCAGTCGTCGATATTGCGAAAAACATGGCGCTGGAGACTAAGAATCGGATGAGCCGTGGGTTCATGGTTCCTCTGGGTCGTTTGGCCGACGAAGCGTCCGCCAAGTACCGCCGTTAGCCTCGGTATGAGAAAGCTAGCGAATGTATCCAACTCTGTCAATGAATACGAAACAATGGCGTGGAGCCCATCGAGCGCAGGCTGGCCGATGCTATACTTTTCTATTCCAGATTGAATCACATAGAGCCGTAGAGCCGGAGACCACACCCTTTGCGAATCGAAGATTTCACTGAGCGGCTGCGCACGTCCATCCTCGTGGGCGACGGCGCGATGGGCTCGCTTCTCTACGAAGACGGGCAGCGTTGCGTCGAAGAGCTGAATTCTTCGCATCCCGAGGAAGTTTTCCGCGCCCACCAGGCCTACATGGAAGCCGGCGCACAGCTCATCGAAACCAATACGTTTGGTGCGAATCGGCACAAGCTCAGCGAACTCGGGATCGCCAACCGTGTGGCCGAGTTCAATCACCGCGGCGTCAAACTTGCCCGCGAAGCCCGCGAGGCCGCCAAGCACGAAGTCCTGATCGCCGGCTCGATGGGCCCGCTGGGCATCGCTCTCCAGATGCGCGACATGCCGGAAGAGCAGATTTTCGCGATTTTCAAAGAGCAGGCAGGAGCGCTGGAAGAACGCGGCGTCGATCTGTTCCTGCTGGAGACGTTCAGCGACGTCGAGGAGTTGAGGATTGCGCTCGACGCCATTCGTTCCTTCTCGCGGCTCCCGATTGTTGCCGAGCTGACGTACTCCGAGGAAGGCACGACGATCGGCGGCACTCGCCCCCAGGAAGCGTGGGAAGCACTCAAGGGGAAAAACATCCAGGCCGTCGGCGCGAATTGCACGATCGGCCCGCAGCTCCTGCTTCCGGTGCTTCGCGAGCTGGCTGGAAGCGCATCGCTTCCGCTCTCCGCGATGCCCAACGCCGGATTTCCCAAGCGCGTTGGCGACCGTACCGTGTATCCGCGCTCCTCGCCGCAATATTTCGCACTTTTCGCGCAAGAGGCTGCCGATCTGGGCGCCCGCATCATCGGCGGATGCTGCGGCACTACGCCCGAGCACATTCACGCAATCGCGGAAGCGGTGAAGAAGCTTCACCCGGCGAAATTGGGTTCGGGCAAAGGCGCCGCTGCCGGCGTCGAAGTGCTGGAACGCGCCGAACGCGTCCGCCGCATCACGGCGCGTGAACCCGACAGCCAGCTATGGAAGAAGATTCAAGCGCAGAAGTTCGTCACATCGGTGGAAATCGATCCGCCCAAGGGCGTCACGATCGAGCGCATCGTGGATCAGGTGACCAAGGTGATGTCGTGCGCGGACGTGGATGCGATCGACATCAATAGCGGCACGCTGGCGCGCGTTGGCATGGATGCGCTGGTGCTGGCGGGCGCTCTGGAAGCGCACGGGTTTGAAACGATTCCGCATCTGACCACACGCGACGCCAACATCATCGGCCTGCAGGCCATGCTGCTGGGCGCATGGGCCGTCGGAGGCGTGCGAAACGTGCTGGCAATCACGGGTGATCCGCCGTCGGTGGGCGACTATCCCGAAACGAATGGAGTGTACGAGCTGGATTCGATCGGGCTCGTGAAGGTGCTCGCGCGCCTGAATCAGGGAACCGACTGGGCGGGCAAGAATCTCGGCGGCGCGACGAATTTTACGATCGGCGTCGCGGTGAATCCCGTCGCGGAAGATGTGGATGAAGAGTTGCGGCGGTTCGAGGCCAAGATCGAAGCCGGCGCGCACTTCGCGATGACGCAGCCCATTTTCGATCCCGCGCACTGGAGCGCATTTCTCAAGCGCCTGGGCGGCAAGTCGCCGATACCTATTATTGTGGGATTGTGGCCGCTGACCAGCTACAAGCAAGCGCTCCGGCTCAATAACGAAGTTCCCGGCATCGTGATTCCCGACGCAACTCTGCGCGAAATGGAGAAGGCGGGAGACGCGGCTCGCGAGAGAGGGTTTGCTCTGGCGCGCATCATGCTCGATTGGGCCCGGACCGCGCGCAGCGAGGGCATTGCTGGGGCCTACCTGATTCCGCCCTTCAAGCGCTACGAAGAGATTCTGGAGCTGTTCGGCGAGAGGTCATAACCCAAAATAACAATCCCATCTTAGAGGAGGAACTGATGACGTCGTTCCCGGCAAATGCACTGGCAAGGCTGGCGTGCGTAGCAGTTGGACTCATTGTGCTGCTGGCCATGGCAAGCAGCCCCTGCGACGCCGACCAATTCCCGCTGCAGCCGGGCATCAAGATCCTGCACTACACCTTCGACGTCACTCTAGGCGATGCCTCCGACGAGTTGAATATCAAAGACACGGTAGACATCCAGTTTCTTGCCGCGGGAGTCTCCGGTATCGACCTGAATCTATGCAACCTGATCCACGAGCCGCAAGCGCCGGACCGGCTGAACCCATGCCTGCAGCCCGTACCGCGCGCGAGGCCCGGCGGGGCAGCCGCTCCCGCCGCTCCAGATGGACCCGCGCCGACCAGCGTCGGCAGAGGCATGACCGTGACTGAAGTCGCGACGAATGGGAAGGCATTGCCCTTCGAGCACAGGAACAATCTCCTTCACATCAGCGTTCCCGCCGGCTACAAGAGTGGCGATAAATTCTCTTTTGTCGTCTCTTACCATGGAATTCCCGCAACCGGACTGTTTATCGGCAACAACAAGTACGGTGATCGCGTCTGGTTTACCGACAACTGGCCGAACAAAGCCCAGAATTGGCTGGCGACCATCGACCATATCTCCGTGAAGTCTCCAAAGACAATCATCGTCACCGCGCCGCGTGGCTACCAGGTTCTCTCCAATGGGCTGAAGACCGAAGAAACTGATCTGCCCAACGGCCTACGCCGCACGACCTGGGACGAGACGCTGCCGATTCCTTGTTGGCAATATGGCCTTGGCGTTGGCGCGATGGCAGTTGAGTACTTCGGAAGATCGAATGACACGGAGTTCTCAGTGTGGGCGTTCCCCCAGGACCGCGACATTGCCTTCAAAGCCCTGGACCAGAAGGCAGCTTCAATCTTCGAGTTTTACAGCGATCACATTGGGCCGTTTTCGTATGAAAAACTGGCTCACCTTGAAGCGACCGGGGGCGCAGGGGCGACCGAGCCGGCCACCACGATCTTCTATTACAACGGAAGCTATGGCGCCGAATCTCATGAGATGGCGCATCAGTGGTTCGGCGATGCAGTGACGGAGCGCAACTGGGACGATGCCTGGCTGGCCGAAGGATTCGCAACCTATTTCGCCTTGCTCTATACGGAGCATCAGGACGGCCACGATGCCTTTATGGCCGGCGTCAAGCGGGCTCGCGACTCAGCGCTGAACTACATACTTGCGCATCCTGCCGACACAGTGGTTCATGAGAACCTTGACACTGCGGCGAACGTCTTTTCTAACTCAGCCCAGATATACCAGGGCGGCGCAATGGTGCTGCACACGCTGCGAGGCGTTCTTGGCGATGACGTTTTTTGGGCAGGCATCCGCTTGTACTACAGCCGCTACAGAAACGGAAGCGCCTCTACCGACGATCTGCGCCATGCGATGGAAGACGCTTGCTACGCGGCTGGCAACTGTCCCGAGGACCATCAGGATCTTTCATGGTTCTTTCACGAGTGGCTTAACCGTGGAGGCATTCTCAAGGTGAACGGAAGCTGGCACTATGACGCAACGGCCAAGCAGCTTCACGTCGACGTCAACCAGACGCAATCCCAGGGACTCTATCGCATGCCGATCGAGATCGGGATCGTAGCGTCTCCCGCATCTCCAGCCGCAACCGCGGAAGGCGGGGCTCAACCAGGACGAAACACGCCGGAGAGGCGTCCCGGGGAGCCGCAGGTTCAAAAGGCGGTCATTCTTATGGACAAAGCGCAGAACTCGCTCATCATTCCGCTTGACGCCGCGCCGGCTGCGGTTGAACTGGACCCCGGAATGTGGGTTCCCCTGATGCAAGCCACCTTCGAAGCAAACTGATTCGCCCTGAGACTTGGTCGACCGTTCAGAAGAACCAAAATCTCTTGCGTTTCTGCTCGCGCGTTCCGGCGTTTTCCGCTTCCAGTTCTTCGGCTATCTCCGGAACGTAGGGCAACGTTCGCCCTTCGAATGCCGACAGAGGATTGTCCACTAGCAGCGCCTGCGCGACACCTTCCCCGCGTCTCTTCACCACTAGTTCGAAGGCTTCCTTGAGTTTCAATGGCCGCGAGGTGGTGTTGTGAGCATCGCTCGCGAGGAAATGGACCGCGCCGCCGTCGAGCCATCGCTCAGCGGATTTTTGCGCCGCCTTTCCGAATCTCCCCAGCAATGACTGCGCCGTGATTTGGGCGTAGCAGCCCTGTCGCAGCCAGTGGAACAGCCTTTCGGGTTGCGCGCGGATCAGAGGGTTGCGCTCTGGATGCGTGATGATCGGACGCAAACCCGCCAGTTGCAATTGATGCAGGGCATGGTCCAGCGACGGGGGAATGGAATACTCGGCGAATTCCACCAGCAGATAGTTCTTCTGGTTCAACGTGAAGCGCGTGGCGTCCTGGCGGATGTCCTGAAGATTTTCGAAGCTCAAGTGGAAGTCACAGCCGGTGGCAAGAATAAGGCGTCCCTCAAACTTAGCCTGGATTTCATCCCGGCGCTGTTTTACCAATTCGGGAACGAAAGTGTGATTTTGGCTCGCGTGCGGAGTTCCCACAACGTGAGTTATCCCGTCGGCAATGGCCATTTCGGCCATCGCGCAGGCTACTTCCAGCGATTCCGCGCCGTCGTCAAGCCCCGGAAGTATGTGGCAATGAATATCTACCATGCGAAGTGGAGAATAACGCAGGGAAGAGGAGATGACAATCGAGAGGTCCCAAGGAGCGAATGATTAGGGTTGCTAATTACAACCGATTGGCAAGCGTCTTGCAGATATAGGCGTGAAACTGAGTGAAACAGTTTCATTCCCGGAATGCAGAACGGTACGGGCCATGGAAGCAGGCAGGCGTGTCCGCGAGCCCGGCGCGTTCTCGGGGTCTGGGATTTTTTGCTGAATGCTGAATGATGGCGACAACTCAACCCGGTTCAGGCGGCCGTTGCTTGGACCATGTCCCCCACTCCCTCCTTCCGTGGGGAAATCGACTTACAGCAAGAAAAACAAAAGAGGAGGCGTGTCCATGAATCTTAAAAGGGCTTTCGCAGTAGTTTTGTCGGCCCTGCTTGTGTTGCTTCCAGTGGTGCCGGCGTCCGGAGCTTCGGTGGCCGGCCAGATGATTACGCGCGGTACGGCGGAAATTAACGGCGTTGCCGCTCCCGCAGTGACGTCGGTATTTGCCGGAGACCGGATCGCCACGGAGAAGGCCAGCAGCACATCGCTGAGCTTTCCGAGCGGCAATTCGGTGGTGATTCCCGAATTGAGCAAGGCGACGCTCAGCGAAAAGGATGGAAGAGTGGTCGTAAAGCTCGAGGACGGAGCTGTTTCAGTTCTGAACAAGGGCAATACGCCGATCATTATTGAGGCCCACGGAGCGCGTATACAGGCTGCGTCGAACGCTCCAGCCCTCTACAACGTGGTTCTGCACGGCAACGCGTTGCGAGTGGTTGCCAGCAGCGGGGCGGCGCACGTCGAGACGCCTGATCACACAGGGGACGTAACGCCCGGCATGGCGCTGAGCGCGACCTTTGCTCCCGCGCCTCCGCAGGGCTCGGGCATATCGACGTCAACCTGGATCTGGATTGTCGTCGGAGTGGCGGCTGCAGTTGGCCTCGGAGTAGGTATCTACGAGGCCGAAAAGGGCAGCAGCGGTTCGCCCAGTAGCTAGTCTTCAAAAAGCAGTGCGTTAATAGGCCGGGAGGTCCGAAGAAATGGCTGTGGACCTCCCCGTAGGTCGAATTACACAACGTTTGGAAACAGATGCTCAAGGTGTGTCTGCACGACTTTGGGGGTGGGTGAAGCCAATGGGTGGTTTGCAAGCTAGTTTGAGTCGGTTCCGGGTGTGCCTGACGACGCTCGTGTCGCTGGCAGCGTTGTTGGTCTTGCCGGTGGCGATCGATGCTCGCGAGCCGCAAGCGGTCGAGCAGAGCACGCAGCCCTCGAACCGCTATCAGCAAACGACGGAAGACTACAATCGGCGCCTCGTCGAACTGAACCGCAGCGTTTCGGGTGAGAGTCCCATCGCGCCGCCGTCGGATTACCGCATTGGCGCCGACGATCTTCTCGACATCACCGTTCTCGAAGCCTCGGAACTCGATCGCGTTCCTCGCGTCACCGCGAGCGGCCAGATATCGATGGCTGTGGTCGGCACGGTGCGCGCCGCGGGCCTGACGACGCAGGAACTCAGCGCCGTGATCGAAGAAATTCTCCGCCGCAACTACATAAAAGATCCTCATGTGAATGTGCAGGTCCGCGAAATGCAGAGTCACACCGTGTCGGTTTTTGGCGCGGTGAAGAAGCCGGGCGTTTTTCAGATTCGCGGGCCCAAATCGGTGATCGAGGTGTTGTCGATGGCCGAAGGGCTTGGCGACGACGCGGGCGATACCGTCATTGTCGACCGGCACGACGAGATTCACGGCTACTCGTCGGCCGAATCTGCTGCTCGGCCGGCTCAGGAGAGCGCATCGGTTTCGGGGGCTTCAGCGGATAGCGACGCGAACGACACCGCGGCAACGAACTCAGTTGAAACTTTGCCACAACCGGCAACCGCGCAGAACGGCAAGACCGCGGCTGACTCGGGGTCGTCGCAAACCGTGGAAATCGATTTGAAGAAGCTTCTGGACTCGGGCGATCCGCGGCTGAACGTTCAGGTGTACCCAGGCGACGTGGTGAAAGTGACGCGAGCGGAGCTGGTCTACGTGGTGGGCGAAGTGGCGAGGCCGGGCGGCTTCCAGCTGAAGACCAACGAAAACATTTCCGTGCTGCAGGCTGTGGCCCTGGCGCAGGGATTGACGCACACGTCCGCGGCGGCGCACTCGAAAATCATCCGCACCGACCCCGCCACGGGGCAGCGCCAGGAAATCCCAATCGATCTCAAGAAAGTTCTTGCTGGCAAAGTTGCCGACCCGATGCTCACGGCCCGCGACATCGTGTTTGTCCCGAACAGCGTGGGCCGCACGGCAATGTACCGCGGCCTTGATGCAGCCATCTCGGTGGGAACGGGAGTCGCCGTTTATCGGTGGTGATATGGAAAGAGAAAACAGCATCGAGATTTTGCCGCCGGGTCCGCGAGCCCTCGAAAAGCGGCGCGCCGAAGTTCTGGCGCTGAAGGGCGACCCCTCCCCGTCCGTCAATCTGCTGTCTTACTGGATCGTCTTGCGGAAACGCCGCTGGACCGTTTTCGCTGTCCTGGCGGTCATCTTCGCAGTGGACGTGATCGCCACGGTAAAAGAAAAGCCGCTGTACGAAGCGAAAGCGCTGATCGAAATCGAGCGGGAAAATCCCAACATCCCCACGGCCGAAGACTTGTTCGAGATCGACAACGTCTCGAACACCTTTCTCGAAACGCAGTACAAAGTCCTCGAAAGCGAAAGCGTCCTGCGCCGCGTCGTGCGCGAATTGCATCTCGATCAGCTAGCCGAATTCAATCCGCCGCGGCACTGGTGGTCGCTGCCTTCGCCGAAGGCCGCCGCAATCTCTCCTGCGGGAGATTCCACGGCGCCGCGTCCCGACACCGAAGCGGTCCACAACGCGCTGAAAACCCTCACTGACCGCCTGAGCGTCGATCCCGTGAAGCAAAGCCGCCTGGTGGAGGTTTCCTTCGAATCGCAGGACCCGGTACTGGCGGCGCGCATCGTGAACGGCATTGCCTCGAACTACGTCGATGAGAATCTCGAACTCCGTTGGGACGCCGCGCAAAAAGCCTCCGAATGGCTTTCGCAGCAGCTCGTGGGGGTCAAAGGAAAACTCGAGAAATCCGAGGACGAAATGCAGGCCTACGCGCACGCGAACGGCTTGCTGTTCCTCGAAAGCGAGAAGGGCACGACGGAAAACATCGTGGATGCGCGCCTGCGCCAATTGCAGGAGGAACTCACGAAAGCTCAGGCGGACCGCTACCAGAAAGAATCGCTCTACCGCTTGATCGAAGCGGGAGACTACGGCGCGCTTCCCACCGTTTTCGAAAACCACGAATTGCAGGAGCTTACCCTGCGCGTTTCCGATCTCGAAACGCAGCGCGCGCAGCTGGCCACCATGTTTGCTCCGGACTATCCGAAGCTGAAGCAGGTGCAGAGCGAAATCGACGAAGCGCAAGGCACGCTCGACGCGGAACGCAACCGCGCGGCCACGCGAATTCGCAACGATTATCTGGCGGCCGTCCGGCGCGAAACGCTGCTGAAAGACGCGTTCGGCAACGCGCAGCGCGACGCCAACGGGATTGCGGAACGGTCGGTGCAGTACGGAATTCTCAAGCGCGAAGTGGATACGAACCACGAATTGTACGACGGCCTCTTGCAGCGGCTAAAACAGGCGGGAATTTCCGCGGGCCTGAAGGAAAGCAATATCCGCATTGTCGACGCGGCCGTGCCGTCCACCAGGCCCGCCAAGCCTCGCGTCGCACTGAATTTGTCTCTCGGCCTGGTTCTGGGCTTTGGCGTTGGCATCGGCGCCGCTTTGCTGCAGGAGCATCTGGATAACTCGCTGAAGACCACCGAAGAGGTGGAGCGCATTCTGCAGTTGCCGGCACTCGCCGTGATTCCGTCGGTGGAATCGCTGAACGGGCGCGGCAACCGCGCGGGCCAGACAAACGGCGACGGTGACGCGCTTCACGTGAAGCCCCCACTCGCCGCCGCTGGAAACGGCTCCGGCGCGGCGAACCCGCATTGGTACCTGATGGACGAACTTTCGGCGAAATACTCGGAGCTAACCGAAGCCTTCCGCAGTCTGCGCACGTCCGTGCTGCTTTCCGCCGCGGACTCGCCGCCACGCTCGTTGCTCGTCTCGAGCGCGCAGCCCGGCGAAGGAAAAACCACCGTCTCGACCAACCTCGCGATTTCGCTCGCCCAGCTTGGGCAGCGAGTCCTTTTGATTGACGGCGACTTGCGCCGGCCCAGCGTTCATCGCGCTTTCGGCATTCGCGACAGCCTGGGGGTGGTGAGCTACCTCACGGGCCAGCAGGACTGGCGGGCGGCCGTCGAGAAGATTTCGGTTCCGGGCCTTGAGGTTCTGGTTTCGGGGCCAATTCCGCCGAATCCGGCGGAGCTGGTGTCGTCCGATCGCATGAAAAAGCTTCTGGCCGAAGCGCTCGAAGAATACAAGTTCGTGGTCGTCGACTCGCCGCCGCTGCTCAACGTGGCCGACAGCCGCATCCTCGCAACCCTTGTCGAAGGCGTGGTGCTGGTGATCAAGGGAGGCGAAACGCCGCGCGAACTTGCTCGCCGCGCGCAAGCGCACGCTTCCGACGTCGGCGCGCGGGTGATCGGCGTGGTGCTGAACAACGTCGACATGCACCGCGAGGAGTATTCCTACTACTACCAGCATTATCGCTACGACTCGTACGACAGCGCGCCACAGCACACCGGCGCGGCAGACTGAGGGGGGAAATGCAAATCTACCTCGATTCAGCGGACCATCGCGAAATCGAAAAGTGGTCGGCCGAGGGGGTTGTGGACGGCGTCACCACGAATCCCAGCATCCTGTTTAAGGACGGCGTGTTCGACCTCGAAGAAGGAGCGCACCGGCTGGCGCGTTTGCTCGGCGAGCGCCCGTTGAGCGTCGAAGTCACCACGGACGATCCGGCGCAAATGCTTGCGCAGGGCCGCACGCTCGCGCGCTGCGCGCCGAATATCGTCGTCAAAATTCCCATCACAAACGCGCATGGCGAATCCTGCCTCGGCGTGATTCATGCGCTCAGCAAGGAAGCGATCGCGGTGAATACCACCGCGATTCTCTCGTTTAATCAGGCGATTTTGGCCGCCAAGGCCGGCGCGGCCTATGTGAGCATTTTTGCCGGGCGCGTTGCGGATGAAGGGAACGATCCGTGCATCGTGATTCGCAACGTGCGTGCCTGGCTCGACGAGTGGGAATACACAGCGAAGATCATTGTCGGCAGCATCCGCACCGTCATGGACATTCAGAACGCAGCGCTTGCCGGCGCGCACATCATCACGATTCCGCCGCAATTTCTGCCGAAAATGGTCGACCACAAGTACACGCGCGAAACCGTTTTGCAATTCAATCGCGACGCCGAACGCGCTCTCGCGCAAATGTCGGAAGCGCGCTCCGCCGCCGCGTCTGGGTGAGTCTCCCGATGAACCGAAACAAGCATTTCTCGGACAAATTTCAACGGTGCGCGCCATGACCGCGGCCGCTGCGAACCCGAGGCGCAAAGCGCTCATCACCGGCATCACCGGCCAGGACGGTTCCTACCTCGCCGAACTTTTGCTATCGAAGGGTTACGAAGTGCACGGCATCAAGCGCCGCTCGAGCAGCTTCAATACCGGCCGCGTCGACCATCTCCTGCAAGACTGGCACGACCGCAACGCCAGCCTCTATCTTCATTTCGCCGATCTTTCCGACTCGACCAGCCTCGTCAAGCTTCTCTACCGGCTCGTCCCCGACGAGATTTACCACCTCGGCGCGCAAAGCCATGTCCGCGTGAGTTTCGATATTCCGGAATACACGGGAGACGTTACGGCGCTCGGCACCACGCGCCTGCTCGACGCGATTCGCGAGTCGGGCATTCCGGCGCGCTTTTACAACGCCGCCAGCAGCGAGATTTTCGGCCAGGCCGGCGATGGTCCGCAGAACGAGCGAACGCCGTTTCGGCCGCGAAGTCCTTACGGCTGCGCCAAGCTCTACAGCTACTGGATGACCACCAACGCGCGCGACGGCTACGGCCTGTTTGCCGTGAACGGAATTCTGTTCAATCACGAGTCGCCGCGCCGCGGCGAAATCTTCGTCAGCCGCAAAATCACGCGCGCGGTCGCTCGCATCCGTCACGGCCTGCAGGACAAGCTCTACCTGGGAAATCTCGACGCGGAACGCGACTGGGGCTACGCCCCCGAATATGTCGAGGGGATGTGGATGATGCTGCAGCAAGCGCAGCCCGACGACTACGTGCTTGCAACCGAAGAAACGCACTCGGTGCGGGAATTCGTCGAGCTCGCTTTCGGGCACGCCGGGCTCAACTGGCAGCGGTACGTCGAAGTCGATCCGCAGTATCACCGCCCCACGGAAATCGACCGGCTGCTGGGCGATGCCACCAAGGCCAAAACGAGGCTCGGGTGGCGCGCGAAGACGAAATTCGCCGATTTGGTGCAAATCATGACCGCGGCGGATGTCCGCCTTCTCGAAGACACCTTGAGCGGAAAAGTGGAACGCCAAATGTACGCGAGGGCAGGCGAATGAACGCGAACATCGATCCAACTCAATTTGCAGTGGACCTGCCCGAGAAGCGCGTCGTCGTCACCGGCGGCGCCGGCTTCCTCGGCAGCGTGGTGGTGCGCAAGCTGCGCGAGCGCGGTTGCCGCGAAATCACGGTCCCGCGGCGCGCGCAGTGCGATCTCAGCCGCAGGTCAAACATACTTCACCTCCTGAATCACGCGCAGCCGCAAGTGATCCTGCACCTTGCCGCGACCGTGGATAACCCTGCCGGAAGCGGCGACGCAGCCGCGAGCTTCTGCAACAACGTGCTGATGACCACGCAGCTGATCGATGCCGCCTGCGGGCACGGCGTCGAAAAGATGCTTTGCCTCGGCAGCGCGAGCTCGTATCCGGCCGCGGCGCCCGTGCCCCTGCGCGAAGACGATCTCTTTGGCGGCCTGCCCGAATCCTCGCGCGCCGCCCACGGTATCGCAAAACGCTTGCCCATCATCCAGGCGCAGGCTTACCGCAAACAGTACGGCTTCCGGTGCATCTTCCTGATTCCCACGAATTTCTACGGGCCCGGCGACAATTTCGATCCTGAGACGAGCTACGTGATTCCATCGCTTGTCCGAAAATTCGCAGATGCCGCCGAAGCCGGCGCCTCCGAAGTCACGCTGGGCGGCTCGGGCGAGCCCACACGCGATTTTCTGCATGTCGAAGATTGCGCCGAAGGAATTCTTCTGGCCCTCGAGCGTTACGACCAGCCCGACCCGGTGAATCTGGGGAGCGCGGCCGGAATTCGGATCGATGCCCTGGCCCGCAAGATCGCGCGTCTCGCAGGTTATTCCGGACGAATTCTCTGGGACCTCACTCATCCGGACGGCCCCATGCGGCGGGTTCTGGATACTACGCGCGCGCGCCGTGAGTTTGGGTTCGAGCCAAAACGAAATCTCGACGACGGTTTGCGCGAAACGTGGGACTGGTACCGGTCGACGCGGCGCCGGCAAACTTCCGCCGCGCCTGCTTCTTCCGAAGAGGTCAGCGCGGTCGCATCCACTTCATAACGCTTTTTGAAGCGCTTGGAGAAAACGCTGTGGCGGAAGCAACGACACAAAAAGAAGCTTTGCTGGCGGGCGTAAAAGCTCGCGCCACCTGCCGCGCGTGCGACAGCAAGCAACTCGTCGAGGTCCTCGATTTCGGGAATCCGTTCGTCTCGAATTTTGCCGATCTGCCGGACGCGACGAACTGGCCGCGCGTGCCTCTCGAACTCATTCTTTGCGCCGATTGCACTCTTCTCCAGCTTCGCCACACCACTCCGAGCGACTGGCTCTATCGCCGCTACTGGTACAAGTCCGGCGTGAATGGCGCGATGCGCGAGGCGCTCGCCGACATCACCCGCAAAGCGACGGAATTCGTTGCGCTTCGCAGCGGCGACCACGTTCTGGATATCGGCTGCAATGACGGAACGCTTCTGCGCTCTTACGAAATCGCCGGACTCGAACGCGTGGGTTTCGAGCCTGCCGAAAATCTCGCACGAGAGGCTTCCTCCGACGGCGCAATCCGCATCATCAACGATTTCTTCACCGCGGCACCCGTCGCCGGCGAGCAATTCCGGATCATTACTTCCATCGCCATGTTTTACGACCTCGAAAATCCGAACGCTTTCGTTGCGGATGCCGCCCGCCTGCTCGCGAAAGACGGCGTTTGGATTATCGAGATGCACTATCTCCCGCTCACCTTGATACGCAACGCGTTCGATGCCGTTTGCCACGAGCATCTCGAATATTACTCGTTGCGCTCGCTCGAGCCGCTTCTCGCGCGGCATGGCCTGGAAGTTGCGGACGTCGAAACCAACGAAGTGAATGGCGGTAGCTTCCGCGTCTACGTCGTTCACCGCGGTTCCGAATCGGCGGGCGTTTTCGAGCGCTGGGGACGCGTCGAAAGCGCGCGCGCGTCCGAGCGGCGTCTGGCTCTCGAGCAGGCGGCCACCTACGAAGAGTTTGGCGTCCGCGTCCGGCAAGTGGGCGGCCGCCTGCGCGCCTTCCTTCAAAAGGAACGAGCGCGCGGCAAGGAAATCTCAGCCTACGGCGCTTCCACGAAGGGCAACACGCTCTTGCAGGTCTTCGGCCTCGACCAGCACCTGATTCGTTCCGCCGCCGAGCGCAATCCCGAAAAGTGGGGCAAGTACACGGTGGGAACGTGGATTCCCATCGTTTCCGAGGCGGAAGCGCGCGCCCACGCCGACTATTTTCTAATTCTGCCGTGGCATTTCCTGGCGGACATTCGCAGCCGCGAACGCGAATTTCTCGAACGTGGCGGCAGGTTGATCGCGCCGCTGCCGGAGCCGCGGGTGATCGATTCCGCGGGGACGCATCGCTTGCCATGAGAGTGGCCATTCTTACCACCGAACTTATCGCCAACGGCGGCGCGGCGCGCCAGGCGTTGATGCTGGCGCAGTGGCTCGAGGCCCTGGGCCATCGCGCCACGGTGTATGCGACGGAGCACTGCGCGGAAAATTGCTATCCCGAGATCGCCCGCTCGATCGATATCCGCGCCGTCGAGCAAGTTTCCCTCGCCCAAGTCGAAAAGCGCAGCCGCGTGCGCCACCATGGTCTCACGCGCGGCGCGAAGCGTCATTTGCTGGCAAGCCATCGGCTCGCCCGCCTTGTAGACGAGCCCTGCGACATTTTGAATCCGCATGTCCGCGGCGCAACGCGTGCCGCCGTGCTCTGCAAACGCTCGGCCGGCGCGCCGGTGGTGTGGATGTGCGAAGACGCGCGCAACTGGGAAGAGCCGGGATACCGGCCGTACTACTCGGCGCCCGTGCAATTCGTTTTCGATCGCCTGATGGGGCAGCTGGAAAAGCCGGTGGTGCGCGAAATCGACCGGGTGGTCACGCTCGACCATCGCGTGAAGAACATCATCGAGAGCTACTACGGCCGGCCCGCCGAAGTGGTTCGCAGCGGGGTCGACTCGATTTCGTTTGAACGCCGTGAAGCGGCACGCGACGAAATTCGCGTGCGGCACGGAATCGCGCGCAACGACTTCCTGCTTCTGTGGCTGGGAATCCTGGAGCCGCATCGGCGCCTGGAAGACGCCATCGAAGCTCTGCGCCTTCTCCATCTGCGCGCCCCGAGTCCGGTCCGATTGCTGATTGCCGGCTCGGCAGCAATCGCGCCTGGTTACGCTCGCAAGCTTCTGGACCTTGCGGAGCGCTATCGGCTCTACAGTTCCGTCCGGTTTCATCTGGGCGGCGTTCCGGAGAGCGAAATGGCGGACTACTACTCGGCGGCCGACGCGCTGGTGTATCTCGCCGAGAACCAGTGCTGGGGGCTCGGCATATTTGAAGCTTTGGCGTGCGACCTTCCGGTAATCGTTTCGCGGAGCTGCGGTGCGCACGAAGTCCTCGAGCATCGTGAAACCGCGATGCTCGTTGCAAAACGCCACCCGGAAGAGATTGCGCGCGCCGTGGCCGACCTGGTGGAAACTCCCGGGCTGGCCGAAAAGCTGGCGCGCGAGGCGCGGGCGCGCGTCCTGGTGCGAATTACGTGGGAAGCATACGCACGGAACCTGTTGCGCGTCTTCGAGCAGGTGCTCGAAGGTCGAAACGAGCGAGTGGTTCCCGCTCGGCGAGAGGTGTTCGCATGAGTCTTGCGGCTCGCGTGGGACGCGCCATCTTCTGGGGGCAAGCCGGCCGCTTCGCCGAAGCCGCGATCCTTTTCTTTTTTTCGCTGTTGCTCGCGCGCGTGCTGGGACCTGCTTCTTACGGAGTTTACGCGCTGGGCATGAGCCTCGCGGGTGTGTGCTGTTTTCTCACTCTGCTGGGCCTCGGCCCGGAAACGCTCGGGCGGTTTCTGCCTGAGATTGCCGCGGACGGCCAGCGCCACCGGGCAAACAGCTTGCTGCGAGCGCTTCTTGGTATTCGGTCCGCAGCCATCATTTTCGTCGCGTGCCTGGTGTTCATCTTCCGCGGCGCCATCTTGGCGAGGCTGCACTTCCCGCTGGTCGTCGCCTCGCTTGCCGCCGTCCTCCTTGTGTTCGCGGCGCACAGCGTCCTCGACCTGCTCACGTATTTTTCCTCGGGCCTTCTCGAACTCCGCCG
This sequence comes from uncultured Acidobacteriota bacterium, assembly GCA_963737205.1. Lineage (GTDB taxonomy): Bacteria > Acidobacteriota > Terriglobia > Acidiferrales > UBA7541 > Palsa-295. The sequence continues at coordinate 3,110,601 of CAVTRV010000002.1, forward strand.
AGTCGCGTTTGCGAAGCTTGTGGCTGCGGGTATCGCGCCGGCGCTTTTTGTGATTCTGCTCACGTTGCGACGCGGCGGGGTGAACTCGGCCTGGCTCGCGTTCGCGGCGGGCTCGCTCGCGGGAATCTTGATCCTCGCTTTTCCGTTCTTCTTCGCGCGCGCAACCGCTCGCGTGAGCGCGCCGCTTCCGCTCCGGCGCATTCTTGTATTTGGGATGTTTGCGTGGGCTACGAATTTCTTTCTCTACATTCTGGGCGACAACATGGACGTGCTGCTTCTCGGCTGGCTTGTTCCTGACCGCGCCGCCATCGGCTGCTACGCCGTGGGCGCCAGGATCGTCTTCAGCGTAACCGGGCTGCTACTTGGGTGGGCTTTGCTTACGAGTGTGCCGACGTTTTCCGAGGCCCTGCAGAGCCGCGGCAGGGAAGGCCTCGCGCGGGTGGTCGAGGCGCAGTGGAAATTGAGCGTGCTCTGCGTGGTAGGTCCGTTCGCACTGCTGATTCGCTACGCTAGGGCGATCGTTCTGATTTTTTACTCCGCGGCTTACGCCCCCAGCGTTCCGGTCATCGAAATCCTTGCTGTTCTCGTGGCTGCCGGAAGCCTTCTGGGCTTTTCGCTCGGCACGAGCGCTCTTTACGCCACGAGCCATGAACGCCTCGCCTGCGGGTTGGTGGCTGTGGCCGCCGTTTTCAACATTTTTTCCGAGGTGCTGCTGGTGCTGCGCATGGGAATGCCGGGTGCGGCGCTGGCCACCGGATTGTCGTTCGTCCTTCTCGCCATTCTGTCGGGCGCTGCGAGCAGACGTTACATCCCCTGGCGGTTTCCCGCCGCATTCGTCGCCAAAGTTTCCGCCGCAACGATGATTGCGATCGCGCCAACACTCTGGTTCAGCGCTCGCACGTTCGCCACGCTGGCCTTGGGCGCCGGAGCGTGGGCCGCTGTGTTTCTTGCGGCCCTCTCGTTGCTGAAGCCGCTCGCGGATGGCGATTCGGCGGCGCTTGGTCGCGTTCATCCGCGCCTGGCGGGAGTGGCGGACCTGTTTTCACCGCGCGCCGCAACGGTTGCGCTCGGAGGGTCAACGTGGCAGGGGTAAAGAGCCGTGCGTTCACGGAACTGATGCACTGGCGAGGTCGCGTCCAGCGCTCGGGAATCGACCGTTTCGCCCATCGCCATCCGCGACTCCGGTCGTTCTTCCAATCGTTCTACCATCCGCTCTATCGGCTGCTCTCGCCGCAGGACACATTCACCGTCAATCTCCTCGGTTTGCGCGTCTCGGCGGGCGCTGGTCAGCGTGATTTGGCGCTGCTGCTCCTCGGCGCTCGGCGCTGGGAGCGCGGGCAAATGGAATTCATCGAGTCCTTGCTGGATGAGGGGATGGTTTTCGTGGACGTGGGTGCGCATATCGGGATCTATTCGCTTCTCGCGGCGCGGCGCGTGGGTCCGCGCGGCAAGGTCTACGCCTTCGAGCCTGCGCCCGAAAATTTCCGCGCGCTCCTGCAAAACATCGCGCAGAACGGTTTCTCCAACGTCGTCGCCGAGCCGCTGGCAGTCTCTTGGGGATGCGCCCGTGCGGCGTTCGCGCTTTCCCAGAACGATTCCGCATCGCATTCGCTCGCCAACGGCCTGAGTGTGGGCCCCCAGATTGAAGTCGAAACCACCTCACTCGACGAATACTTTTCCGGTGCGGAGATTTCCGTCGACGTTGTGAAACTCGATGCGGAAGGAGCCGAGCCGGGAATTCTCGACGGGATGCGGGAGACGCTGTCCCGAAATCCGGACCTCATTTTGTTCACGGAAGTCTATCCGCGGGCGATGGAGGCGTGCGGGAACTCCCCGGTAGAGTTTCTCCGGAAGCTTCGCGATCTTGGTTTCCTGCTGGCTCCGTTTGAAGAGGGCCAGGCGGAGCAAGCCGCTCTTCCGCCGGAGGATTTTTCGGGCTTTGTCGAGAACCTTCGAGCGCGCGGCACAGCGGCTAACTTGCTGTGCATTCGCGAGGGCAGCCGTTGGTGCGCGGGAATTCGGGCGTCGCGCGCGCCACTCGTCTCCATCGCGATTCCCACCTACAACCGCGGCCCGTTACTCGAGCGCACGCTCGCGACCATCCTGCCGCAGCTTCGCGAGGATTTCGAAGTTGTGGTCTGCGACACGGGTTCCACGGACGGCACGCGAGAGCGCATAGAGCGTTTCGCGGCCGGAAACTCACAGCTGCGATTCCTTTTGCTTTCCGAAAGAAGAAGCCTCGACGAAGCGCTCCTGCTGCTTCTGGATGCGGCGCGCGGCGAATACATCTGGTTTTTCTCGAGTGACGACCTGATGAGGCCGGGCGCGGTGGACGCCGTCCGCCGGCGGATTCTGGAAGCGAAAGAGCGTCCCGCGCTTGTCTACGTCAACCAGCGGATTGTCGACGAGCGAGGGCGGTTACTGGTTGCGTCTCAGGCCGGTCCGGCGAAGGATCGCGATTTTTCAAATGGCCGCCGGATCGTTCCCTGGCTCGGGCTCAATCTCGGGTTTATCTCCGCGAGCGTGATTCGCCGCGCGAGCGCGCTGCGAGCTTCCTGTGGCGGCGCGTTTGTTGGAACGCGCTCGCTGAATCTTCACCTGTATCTGCGATGCCTTCTCGAAGGAGGCTGCGCGTTGTATGTCGGCCACCCTTTTATCGAAGCCCGCCGAGTCTCTGGCAAACCTCCCTACGAGTACCGCGATGTATTCGTGGACGGCATCGTTCGAATCCTGCGGGATGCGCAGCAACGCGGTTTTGGCCGCCTGGCGGTTTACCGCGCCATGCACGGCATAGTGGCCGGGCAATATCTGCGGCTGGTTTTTTCGTGGCGCTGTGACGACCCGGACGAACTCGCGCGCACTTTCCCTGCGATGCTCCAGGCCTGCTGGATGTATCCGGCGTTCTGGTTCCTCGTGGTCCCCGTCCGCCTGGCTCCCGCAGCGCTCGCGCGCGCGCTTCGTGGACGCTTGCGCGAGCGGCGCGCGAAACGCAACCAGCGCGCGGAGAAGCCTGTGGAAGAGCGCGGTCATCGGGATCGCTCGTCGTCGTTCGGCTTGCTCCTCGGGGCATTGCTGCGCGCGAGGAAGCTGATCGCTTTGGCCAAATCCGATCGCGCCATCAAGGCCATTCCTGGTTTCGTTCGGGCCTATCGCGGTCTCTACGCGCGCCTTCGGCCGAAGGGAACGATATCCGTAGAGTTTCGGGGACACACCGTGTACCTGGACGCGGATGATTTGGAAATCACGCGGAGCGTTCTCTCGCTCGGTGGTTGGGAGCGGTTTGAAACGGAGATTTTCAACCGTGTTCTCAGAAAGGGCATGACCGTTGTGGATGTCGGTGCAAACGTGGGCCACTACACGTTGGAGGCCGCGCGGAACGTAGGTGAAGAAGGAAAGGTGTACGCCTTCGAGCCCGAGCCGCGCAATTTCGATCTCTTGTGCCGGAACGTGAATGCCAATGGATATCGAAATGTGATTCCCGTTCGTGCGGCGCTTTCGGACCGCGCGGGAACAGCCAGGATGATTCTCTGCGGCAAGAACATGGGAGGCCACCGAATCCGAAGTTCCGCAAGAGATGAGTTTTCCGGCGAATCCATAGATGTGGAGACAACGACGCTCGACGAATGCCTGGGCAGCCGGGGCGTTCGCGTGGATGTGATCAAGATGGATGCGGAGGGATGGGAGCCGGCGATCTTTCAAGGCATGCGTTCGATCCTGGACGGGAACGCCGACCTCGTGCTCTTCACGGAATTTTCGCCGGCGGCCATTCGCGTCGCCGGGTTCTCTCCCTTGAATTATCTGGAGCAATTGGCCACGGCGGGGTTCCGAATGGGAGTTCTTGACGAAAACACCGAATTGGTGGCGCCGCTTTCCGCGAACGAGTGGCAAAGCCTGGCGAATGCACTTTCGCGAAAAGATGCGAATAAGGACCACGTGAATCTGGTCTGCCTTCGAGGTCATGCAGGCTGCGGAATCGCAGGCCTGCAAAGCCTGACGCGCGAATCGGATCTCAGAATCGCCGCGCGCGCCTGATTGGACCAGCGGGCTTCCCGTGAAGCGCGCCGGCAGTGATGAATGATCGGAGAAGGAATGTCTCTTGTTGCAGCGATCGGGCAAGCAAATGGGCGGGCAGCCGACCGGGGACCGCTCCGCGCCGCGGCGGGGGCCGAGCCTGCGGCGGGCATCGCTTTGCTGCGCCCGATTTATTGGATTGGCGCGGGCATTGTCGCTGGAGCAGCGCTCTATTTCGGCGGGATCGAGGCGGCCACCATCGCGATTGCAACCCTGATCGCGCTCTGGGCGTTTGCCGAGCCGCGCACTGCTCTTTGGCTCGCGACCGCGTTCATGGTTTTCCTCTTTGTTTTTTTTCAGCAGACGGCGCCGCTCGGCGAGGACTTGCCTGCGGAATTCCTCTTCTGGGGTATCGGCGTGGCGCTCATTACGGCGGGGCTCTTCACCGCCACGATCTTTTCGGCCCAGGCGGATTGGGGGCTCGCGCGCCGCCGGATGGCGACACCGCCAGGGCTTGCTATGCTGGCGCTCCTGCTCGTAATTCTAGCCTCGACCGTCGATGGGCTCGTCGTAGGAAACCGGTTCTTTGTGGTAGCCAGGCAGCTTTTTGGGTGTTTGCTCTTGCCGGTCTATTTTTTCCTTGGCGTCGCACTGCTCCGTACAGGGCCAGAGGCCGACCGTTGGATGCGGGGCGTGAGTTGGGTGATCGCGCTCGGCTCGGTGTGGTACGTCCAGAGGCTCTCGCTGCTCAGCCTGTCGCGCGGCAGCTACTATCGCGAACAGTCTCCGCTCGTCGCTTATGGCGGCGCGATCGCGGTGGTCGCGTGGGTTGAACTCATCGAGCGCCGTCGGCTTTCTCTCTGGCTCCAGTCGCTCGCCCAATTCCTGTTGTGCGTGATGGCGATCCTGCTGATGGGCAACCGCGCTGCGCTTGGCAGTGTCCTTGCCGCCATCGCCGTTGTCACCGGATTGAACCTCTGGAAGCAGCGCGGGTTCGCTCTTGCCCTTGCCGTGTGTCTGATTCCCGTCGGTTTTGGCGCCGCGCCGTACGTCATGTCGAGCCTTGTTGAGAACCGTAACCTCCCGGGCCAGATTGCGGGGCGCTTCATCTTCGTGCTCACGGAGGATCGGTCTTATCAGGGCCGGGTCGCGCAGACGGAAGTGGTGCTGAACATGGTCAACCGGCAGCCAGTGCTCGGCGCGGGGATGGGCAGCGAGAATTCGTTCGTCATGCCCGGCGAAGGCCGCCTGAAAGTTGCGTCGGTCGACAACGGCTGGGGATTTCTGCTGTTGAAGATGGGATACCTGGGGCTCGTCGTGTTTCTCGTTCTCATCGCGACGCTGCTAAGAACCGCGTTCTCCGGGTTGGCACGCGTCCGAAACACGATGCTGCGCGCGGACCGGACCGCATCGCTGGGCGTTTTCGTCTATGCCCTCGTCAGCTTTCTCGGCGGCCCGATCTTCTTTCATTTTTCTGTTGCGCCGTTTTTCGGGACGTTTCTTGGCGCGATTTTGGTGCTCGCCGACCCGCGCGAGCAGCCCGCGGAAGCCCCTGACGGGAGGTGCGCGGCATGATCGCGTACGGAAGGCAATTCCGGTCGGGGCAGCTCGCCAAGGCCATCTCGATTGTTGGTTCTGCGGCGAGCCCGCTGCTCTTGAAAGCGCTCCGAAACGGCCCGCAGGCCGCCTTTGAATTTTCAGCGCGCGCCGTGGAAATGTGCAATGAGCTTACGGACGACGACGTAATTCCCGCTGTGACGCTCGGCGAACTCGCGACGCGCCGCACCTCGGGTGAAATATGGATCGATCTCGGGGCGCCATCGGGCGAGATGCCGCCCGGCGAACTCGCCCTGCTCTGCTCGCTCGCGCGCATCTTCCAGCCACGCCGTGTGGTGGAAATCGGAACGGCCCGTGGCTGGACCACGCTGCATCTCGCGCGGAACACGCCCAGCGATTGCCGGATCTTTACGGTTGACCTGCCGCCCGCAAGCGCCTCCGACGCCGCTCGTTTCAGTGATCCGCACTTGGTCCGAGCGGCTGGCAAAGCCGCTCGTGACTTCGAAAATGAGCCGAAGATCACGCAGATTCTGCATGATTCGACGACCCTTGAGTGGTGCCGCCTGCTCGATGGTCCCGTGGATTTCGCGCTGATTGACGGCAGCCATCTCTACGAACACGTTCGCGCCGATACCGAGCGTTTGTGGAATGTACTTGCCCCGGGGGCGGTTGTTTTGTGGCACGACTACGCAACCGTGGAGGTCCGCCGCGGCGTGCGGAAATTTCTGCTCGAGCTCCATCGCTCCGGCCGCCCAATCCGCCGGCTCGCGGGAACTCATTTCGGGGTGCACGTCCACGCGGCCGCTGCATGCGCCACCACGTTCCTCGAAAACTCTTGTGCGTCTAGCCTGGAGAGGAGCCAAGCATGTTTGAGTTGAGACTTCTCTTCTGGGCCTCGGCCGCGCTGATTGTTTACTCCTACGCGGGATACCCGGCAGTTCTCGCGCTCCTCACGCGCGGGAAATCGCGGGACGCCGCTCCTGAAAGCGATGGCGCCACGCCGCGCGATCTTCCCACCGTCACACTGATCGTTCCGGCCTGCAACGAAGAGCGCTGGATCGCGCGAAAAATCGAAAATTCGCTCGCCCTCGATTATCCGCGCGAACGCCTGGAAATTATCATCGCCTCCGACGGCTCGGACGATCGCACGGTCGCGATCGCGCAAAACTATGAAGCAAACGAACTCTCCGTCGTCGCTTTTCCGTCGCGCGTCGGCAAGCAGGAAGTGCTCAACCGCCTTGTGCCGCGCGCGCGTGGCGAGATCATCGCGATGACGGATGCCAATGCGCTGCTCGCTCCGGACGCGCTTCGACAGCTGGTTCAGCCGTTTGCCGATCCGCGCGTCGGTTGCGCGATCGGCCGGCGAGTCTGCATCGTGCAGGAACGTAGCGTCGCGAGCGTTGCGGAGAGCCTTTACTGGCGCTACGAATCGTGGATCAAGCGCGCCGAAAGCCGCGCGCACTCCTGCCTGGCCGCTACCGGACAGCTTTATGCCGTCCGCCGCTCGTTGTTCCCGCATGTCGAGCGCGTGGGCGAAGACTTCTACATTCCCATGAGGGTGTTGGCGTCCACCGGCCGGCGGATTGCCTACGTTCCGGAAGCGGTCGCTGCCATTCCGGCGGCCGCCAGCCTCACGATCGAGTTCGAGCGAAAGACGCGCGCCCATGTCGCGTTCCTGATTTCGCTGCCGTTGCTGAGGGAGGTCCTCCTCCCTTGGCGCACCCCCGTCTGGTGGCAGTTCATCTCGCACCACGTCCTGCGCATGCTGGTACCTCTCGCGATGCTTGTGGCGACGGTCTGCTCGGCGGTGCTTGCGCCGACGGCCGGCGCTTATCTCTTTGCGCTGATCGCTCAGCTCGTTTTCTACGGTTTGGCTTTCATCGGCTGGCGGTTCGCCGAACGTGGAAAACGTCCCAAGCTTTTCTATTTCCCCTTTTATTTCGTTTTTGTCCAACTGGCGTTGGCGCAGGCGTGGCTGCGCTGGCCGCGCCGCAAATACGACTACTTCTGGCAGCGAACTGAACGTCTGCCGGACGCAAGTTGATCGGAGAAGAGGGAATGCCGGCGAAACATCAACTGGGGGACCAACTGGGAGTCTTGCTCATCGGTGCGGGCGCTTTCGGCGCGCGGCGCGCGCAGGCGGTTCTCTCCAACCCGCGCAGCGTGCTGGTCGCTGTCGCTGACCCGGTTCTCGAAAGGGCGCGCGCACTCGCGGAACCCGCGGGAGCTTTTCCCCTGGCGGACTGGCGCGATGCACTCCGGCTAACGGACATCGACGTCGCCATCGTTGCTACTTCCACCGCAGTAGCCCCGGAAATCTGCTCGGCAATCCTTGAGGCTGGAAAGCACGTTCTGGTGGAAAAGCCGTTCGGCCGCAACGCGGATGAAGTCCTTCCGGCGCTGGAAGCCGCGCGGCTGCACGAGCGCCTCCTCAAAGTAGGCTACAACCATCGTTATCACCCAGCGCTTGCGAAGGCCCATGGGCTTTTTTGCTCCGGCTCAATTGGCCGCCTGCTCCATCTCCGCTGCACATACGGTCATGGAGGGCGTCCCGGCTACGAGCAGGAATGGCGCAGCCGTCCGGAAATTTCCGGAGGCGGCGAATTGCTCGACCAGGGCGTGCATGCCCTCGATTTGTTTCGTTGGTTTGCCGGCGAGTTTTCCCAGGCTGCCGCTTTCGTTGCCACATCGTACTGGCCCATCGCGCCCGTGGAAGACAACGTCTTCGCCATGCTCCGTACTCGCGAAGGTGTGATCGCTCAGCTCCATGCCAGCTGGACGCGCTGGAAGAACAAGTTTTCGTTTGAAATCACCGGTGAGCACGGAAGTCTCATCGCCGAAGGGCTTGGCCGCAGCTATGGGCCTGAGCGCCTGATCCTGCAAATGCGCGCGAAGGACGGCGGCGCGCCTGCGGAAACGTGTTTCGATTTCCCGGCGGAAGACGATTCGCTCGCTCGCGAGTGGGACGACTTTCTGGATGCCATCCGGGACGCGCGGGAGCCGATGTCGAGCGGCGAGGATGCCTGGCGCACGCTCGAGCTCGTCGACGCTCTCTACGAGTCGGCGCGCGCGGGCCGCATCGTTCAACTCCAACCGACGGCGAAACCTGCAACAACCGCACACGCGGCAGGAGCGATTTCATGAAAGCACTGGTCACGGGAGGAGCCGGGTTCATCGGCTCGCACATTGCAGATGCGCTCCTCGCGCGAGGCTACGAAGTTCGCGTGCTCGATAGTCTCGAGCCGCGCGTTCACCCGAATGGCCGCCCCGCCTACGTCGGCCGCGAAATCGATTTCATTCAGGGCGATGTGCGCGACCGCTCGACGCTCGATCGCGCCCTTAGGGGGATCGACGTTGTGTTTCACCAGGCTGCCTATCAGGACTACATGCCGGACTATGCCAAGTTTTTTCACTCGAACGTTGTCAGCACCGCGCTTCTCTTCGAACTCATCCGCGAGAAACGCTTGCCGGTTCAAAAAATTGTCGTCGCTTCTTCGCAATCCGTCTATGGAGAAGGGCAGTACGAATGCCCGACGCACCGCCTGGTGCTTCCCGAGGCAAGGCCCGTCCAGCAGCTTGACCATGCCCAGTGGGACGTGCGGTGCCCGCGATGCCAGAGCGCGCTTCTGCCCGTGCCGCTCGTTGAATCGCATCCGAATCCCGCGGGCGCTTATGGCATCTCGAAATTCGCGCAAGAAATGGTCGTGCTGCGCCTGGGAAAGCTGCTCGGCATTCACACTGCAGCGCTTCGCTACTCGATCGTTCAAGGGCGCCGCCAATCCTTCTATAACGCCTACTCGGGCATTTGCCGCATCTTCACGCAGGCGTTTCGCGCCGGCAGAGCGCCCGTAATCTTCGAAGACGGCAAGCAGCTTCGGGACTACATCCACGTCTCGGATGTCGTGGCCGCGAACCTCACCGTGCTCGATGATCCGCGCGCCAACGGCCAAGCCCTCAACGTCGGTAGCGGCGAGCCCACGTCGGTTCTCGAATACGCCTCGCTCCTTCAGCAAAAGATGAACGCGCGAGTCGGTCCCGAAATCACGGGTGCCTATCGCGTCGGCGACGTCCGGCACACCGTTTCGAGCTCGGCGAAGCTCGAAGCGCTCGGCTGGAAGGCTAGGAAGGGCCTGGGCGAAATCTTTGATGACTACCTGGACTGGTTCGATTCCATGCGTGATTCCAGCGACTACGTTACCTCCGCGCTCGAAGCGATGACGTCTTCGGGCGTCGTTCGCCGCGTGGATCCCGCGAAAGGGAGTGCTGTCGCAGTCTGAGGAAATTCCGTGGCCACCAAACCCATTTTGGACACGATGCCTCGAATCACCGCCCAAAGCCTGGCGCGGCCCGCCATTTCCGGGCGCGCGGCCGGCATTTCGGACTTGCTCAGCCGGGCGTGGATCAAGAACCTGCTCTTCCTCGTAGGTGATGTTGCCGCGCTCGCCGCTTCACATCATCTCGCGGAGACGCTCACTCGGCATTCTCTCCACATCCCGGCAACATTCCTCAATCCTTCGGACTACTACCTGTTTTACGCGCCTTTCTTTACGGCCATGATCTACCTGCTCGGGGCCTATAAGAGCCCCGATCTGCGGCGCCCCGAAAAGGAGCTGGAAGTTCTTTTCAAGGGCGTTTCATTTTCATTCGTTGCGCTGGCTTGCGCGAATTTTGTTCTCTTCAAGTCTCTCGGGTTTTCGCGTTACCTGCTGGTGGTCTGGTACGCATTGGCGTTGTTGTTTCTGCTCGTGGCGCGCTTCAGTTTGCGCGGGATTTATGGCTCGCTTTGGCGCAGGGGCCTGGCTCGCCAGAAAGCGCTGCTATTGGGCTCGTCCGAGCGCCTCGCGGCGTTCGAGCAGCGTCTCGCGATTCAGCGCTACCGCGGCTACGCGATCGCAGGCGCGGTCATCCAGCCCGACGCTCGCGACGTCTCGGACGCCCCAGATTCCACATTCCCGGTTCTTGGCTTCCTCGACGACTGGGAAGAGATTGCCGATGCCGAACGCGTGCGGCTCATCGTGATTCATCTCGCCGACTCCTCCACCGCCGGCTACCCGCGCATTCTGGAAATCGTCCGGCGGTGCCGCCAGAAGGGGCTCGAAGTGGAAGTCTATTCTCACCTGTTTGGGCCCACCGATTTGCGCTTCGAGCGCGACGAGTTTTCGGGTTGTTTCCGCCTCAATTCGCCGGCGCGCTGGCCGCGTCTGGCGCAGAGATGCGCAAAAACTTTGCTCGACGTCTCGATCGGCCTCCTTGGCAGCCTCGCGACGCTCGCGCTGATTCCTTTCGTCGCGATTCTGATCAAATCGGAAGACGGTGGCCCGGTCTTCCACCGCCGCGAATACGTCGGCACCGACGGCCGCGTGCGTCATTTCCTGAAGTTTCGCACGATGGTCGAGGATGCCGAGCAAATCCTCGACGCCGACCCGTCCCTCAAAGCAAGGTTCGAGTCCAGTTTCAAGCTCAAGGACGATCCGCGGATTCTGCGCTGCGGCCGCTTCCTCAGAAAGTACAGCCTCGACGAATTTCCGCAGTTTTTCAGCATCCTCACGGGTCGGATCAGTTTCGTTGGCCCGCGAGCGATTACTCCGGCCGCGCGCCGGCGCTACGGAGACCTGGCCCCCAAGTTGCTCTCCGTGAAGCCGGGCCTCACGGGTTTCTGGCAGGTGATGGGTCGCCAGACCACCACGTTCGAGGAAAAAGTTCAAATGGACATGTTTTACATCGAGCATTGGTCGATCTGGCTCGACCTGGTCATCCTGGTGAAGACGTTCTGGCAGGTTCTGCGCGCGGAAGGAGCCTACTGACCAATGGCCCCCGACCTGCAAAACCACGAACTCCAACACGCCGAACTCGAGAACAAAGTCTGCCTCGTTGCGGGCGCTTCCGGCGCAATCGGCTGTGCGGTTGCCGAGCGCTTTCACGCCGAAGGAGCACGCCTTGCACTCGGCAGCCGCACGCAGGCCACTCCTTCATTCCTCGCCCATCGTCTCGACGCCGCTCGCGTCCTGCATCTCCAATTCGATGTCCGCTCCTGGCACGAGGTTCGCGACGCTGTCGAACAGACGCACGATCGCCTGGGAGCTCTCGACGTGCTCGTCAACTGCACCGGCATACAAGGACCCATCGGCCCGGCGCACACGGCTGCGCCTGACGAGTGGGCTCGCGCCATCGAAGTGAATCTTCTCGGCTCGTTCCATCTCGTCCGCGCCGCCGTTCCGCTGATGATCGCCCGCGGTGGCGGGAAGATCATTCACTTCTCGGGAGGCGGAGCCGCCTACGCGCGTCCTTTCTTTTCCGCGTACGGGGCCTCGAAGGCCGGCGTCGTGCGATTCACCGAAACCCTCGCCGAAGAGCTCCGCGACGCCAACATTCAAGTGAATACCATCGCTCCCGGACCCGTGCGCAGCCGCATGTGGGACGAAATGCGCGCGGCAGGACCCGTGGCCGGCGACAAGACCCTCCGCGAGATCGCGGAAATGGAACAAACGGGTGGCGTTCCGCCAAGCCGTGCCGCCGCGCTCGCGCTGTTTCTCGCTTCTCCGCGCTCGAATGGTCTTACCGGACGGTTGATCAGCGGTGTGCACGACCCCTGGGAAGATTTTCCCGGGCGAATTTCCGACATCATGAAAACCGAAGGCGGCACGCTGCGGCGTGTCCCTCTCGGCTAAGGAGAATTCACGAACCATGATCATCACGCGTACGCCGTTCCGCTTGACGCTGGGAGGCGGAGGAACCGATCTCCCCTCGTTTTACCAGCAGCACGGAGGCTTCATCCTGGCGGTCGGCATCGACAAATACATGTACGTCAACATCAACACGCCGCTCGTCGACGATAAAGTCCGCATCCGCTACGCCAACACCGAAATTGTCGATGATGTCGAACAGGTGGAGCACACCCTCGCCCGTGAGGGCCTTCGCCACTTCAGCATCAGGAACGGCATCGAGATCGACTCGATCGCCGACATTCCCGCTGGCACCGGCCTCGGCTCGTCGAGTTGCTATATGGTCGGCCTGCTCAACGGCCTGCACACGCTGATGCAGCGCCAGGCCACCGCAACCCTGCTCGCCGAGGAAGCCTGCCACATCGAGCTCGAACTCCTTAAAAAGCCCATCGGCAAGCAGGATCAGTACATGGCCGCATTTGGGGGAATCACCGCGCTGGATATCGCTCCCGACGGCCGCGTCCAAATCACGCGTCTCGATCTGGAAACCGATCTGGTCGAAGCGCTCGAAAACAATTTGCTCCTCTTTTTCACCGGTGAGACGCGCAACGCCACTTCCATCCTCACGCACCAGGATCAGAGCACCAAAAAGCGCGACGCCGTGGTGGTTTCAAGCCTTTGCGAGATCAAAGACATCGGAATCCAGATTCGCGATGCCATCGTGCGCGGCAACCTGCGGCGATTCGGCGAACTTCTCGACGTCCACTGGCAATCGAAGAAACGCCTTTCGAACGGCATCACCAATCCGCAGATCGACGCGTGGTACCAGCTCGCGCGAGCACACGGCGCAATCGGCGGAAAAATCTCCGGAGCGGGCGGCGGCGGCTTCTTGATGTTGTACTGCGAGGAGCGCAAGCCCGAACTGCGCGAGGCCATGCGCAATGCCGGGCTCCGCGAGCTTCACTTCCGGCTCGATTTCGAGGGCAGCAAAGTCATCTTCGACATCGTCACGCGCGATGGCCGCCTGGCGCACCTCGAACGCCAAAACCAGAAAGAGCGCGTCCTTGCTCGCGCCATGGTAGGGGCCTGAACGGGAGTCTGCTTGCAGAACCGCATGAGAAGCAAACATCATCCTACGGAGGATCTGAACTTGAAAACAAAGGCCGTCTTTCTCGATCGCGATGGTGTGATCAACCGCTACGTTTATCACACGGAATTGGGCACTGTCGACACGCCCGCGAACCCGGAAGAATTCGACCTCCTGCCCGGAGTCGCCGAAGGCATCGCCGAGCTCAACGAGCTCGGTCTCGCCGTCATCGTCGTCTCGAATCAGCCAGGCATCGCCAAGGGCAAACTCACCCCCTGGCTCCTCGACGCCATCACCGAAAAGATGCGCACGCAGCTCGCGCTTTCCGGCGCGCGCCTGGACGGCGTATTTTACTGCCGCCATCATCCCGAAGCCGTTCTGGACGAATATCGCGCCGATTGCGATTGCCGGAAACCGAGGGCCGGCCTGCTTTTTCGCGCCGCCAAGGAACACGGCATCGACCTCTCCGAATCCTTCCTTGTGGGCGACGACGTGCCCGACATTCTGGCTGGCCGCACCGCCGGGATCACCACTCTTCTCGTCTCGCCGCACCGCTGCACCGTCTGCGAGGAATTCTCCGCGCGCGGCGCTTATCCGGATCGCATGGTCCGGGACTTGAAGGAGGCATCCGGCGTCATCGGCAATCTGCTGCGTCATAAACCTCAGCATCATCGCCACCCGGTGAATGCCGAGCCTTGCATCCTCTCCGTTCGCAACGCTACGCATTCGTCGAAGTACCTTCGCGAAACCGCCGAAATCGCCCAAACAATCGACTCCCAGCAAATCGAGCGTCTCGCCGCCTTGTTGCGCTCGGTGCGCGACCGTGGCGGCCGGCTCTTCCTGATCGGCGTCGGCGGCGGCGCGGGCCACGCCTCCCACGCTGCCTGCGATTTCCGCAAAATCGCCGGCTTCGAAGCCTACGCCGCTACAGACAACGTCTCCGAGCTCACCGCGCGCGTCAACGACGACGGCTGGGACACCAGTTACCGCAACTGGCTGCGCGCCAGCCGTCTCCAGCGCAACGACATGGTTTTTGTTTTCTCGGTCGGCGGCGGCGACGCCGAGAAAAATATCAGCACGAACCTGGTGTGCGCCCTGCAGCACGCCCGCGAAGTAGGCTGCGCCATCGGTGGCGTCGTGGGGCCGAACGGCGGCTACACCGCGCAAGCGGCCGATGCGTGCGTGATTGTCCCGGTGAGCAATCGTGAAGCGGTCACGCCGCACACCGAAGCGTTTCAGGCCGTGGCATGGCATCTTCTCGTCTCGCATCCCGCGCTGAAAGCCGCCGAGATGAAATGGGAGTCCGTCTCCTCAAATTCAAGGCAGCAGCCACAAGCCGCCGAATCGCGCGCCTCGGAAAATCAGCAAGCCGCCGGAGTTCGATGACCGGCCAAGCAGTTTTCTCTGTAGGGGCACGGCATGCCGTGCCCGGCACTCTCCAAGGCGACTCTATTCCGCAGCCCGCGGAACGTCCCCAAATTCGCATTTTCCGCCACGCCATCGAGACCGCATTCGTCGCCGCCATATTCCTCGCGGTGGCGGGCTTCGGCGGCACCGAGCCAGTCTCCTGGGCGATTTCTCAGGACCTCATTTTTCTCGTCGCCGCCGCGCTGCTCTTGCATCGCCCTAAACCCAACGCAGACCGCAATGAAAGTCCAGACCGAACTGGACGCAGAGAAAAAAGTTTGCCGGCGTTGTTGATCCTGGCCGCCCTCGTGATTTGGGTTGTCGTGCAATGGCTTGGCTCGCGCTATGGAGTGATCGGCATCGACTCGTACGCGATCAAAGCCCGCGGCCTAGCCTTCGCTGCGGGTCTCGCCGGTTTTTTCGTCGCGCTGGAAATTTCGCGCCGCCGCGCCGCCCGCAAGCGCCTCGCGCTCTCTTTAATTGCTCTCGCGCTGTTCGAATCGCTCTACGGGCTCGCCGAGTACCCCGGCGGCTGGCAATATATCTGGACCTACCGCCGCATCTATTACGTCGGCAGCGCCACCGGCACCTACATCAACCACAATCACTTTGCCGGCCTTCTCGAAATGATTCTGCCGCTCTGCCTGGCGCTCGCCCTGTATCACTGGCGCAGAGCCTCGCATCATTCCCGGCAGCGTTCGCTCCGCGATTTTCTCGACCGCCTGGGGCATCCCGAAATTCTGAAAAGCCTCGTGCTGCTCCTCGTCGCAGTCCTTCTCTTCGTCGCGATAGTGTTCTCGCTTTCGCGCATGGGACTGGTGTCGGCGCTCTTTTCCCTGGCGGTCCTGGCCGTGCTGGCTTCCGTGGGGCGCCGCTTCGGGCGCGTGAACTGGAAGTTGCTGGCCGCGTGCCTCGCCATCGGCGCCGCGATTACGGTGTGGATCGGAGCGGATCCGGTCGTCGACCATTTCGCGCGGCTCTCGCACGACGAGCCGCTCGTGGCCGAAAGCAGCGAAGGCCGCGTGGCCGAATGGAAAGACGTCGCGAAACTGATTCGCCGGCATCCCTGGACCGGCGTCGGCCTCGGCTGCTTCGAGTTCGGCTTCACGCGCGTCCAGTCCACGCAGCTCACGCTGATCGCCGACCACGCCCACAACGACTACCTGGAGGTCGCCGCCGAACTCGGAATCCCCGCCGCCGCCGTCTTCTTTTCGCTGATTTTCTTTGTAATCGGGCGAGCCGCTCGCGCCACCCTGCGCGCCCAATCAGGCCCCACGCGATCGAACTTCTCTCCATCGAACTTGGACCGCGCCCTCACCATCGGCGCAGTAGCCGCGGCAAGCGCGCTGCTCGTCCACAGCACCGCCGACTTCAACCTGTACATCCCCGCGAACGCGCTAGTCTTCGCAGTCCTGCTCGGCATGGCTTACTCGCAATCCCTGGGAACGCCAATCTCCTGATTGGCGCCGAACGCCCTGACTTTCCCCTGCTTCAGCAAGGAAACAGCGGCTCGGCTATTCGGGAATAAATTTCGGTGTTTAGCCCGCAAAGCGCTGCTCAAGCAGAAACGCAATCACCACCACAATCACGACGGTGGGCCACAACACAGCCTTGCTCACGTGCCAGATTCCATAAGACTCCAAAGCGAGGGCCACAGCGACCAGAAGAAAAAACGGCGCGTCGATAGCGCAATGGAAGTTCCTGTTTTGAACAAGATTGACAAGGCACGCCAAACCCATCGCGGCGAAGAGCGCGGTTCCCTGGTATCGCTCGAGATGCTCCAGGTGCAAGACGAACGACCCAAGCCCGTAGAGAATCACGAAAGCCGCGATCCAGGTGCACGCCGCCCGAGGCGAGAGGCAACAAAACCGTTTCTGTCGGACTTGCTCCACTTTACGATCCCCTATTTCGTCCACGCCGAGACCACTTGCCACGCGCCCAGCACAAACAGAAACGCTGCGAAGGTAATGCGCATCCGGCGCGGGCTGAGCCAATTTGCTAGCCTGCCCCCGAGAAAGCCGCCCACAAAAACGCCGGGGACGATGAGCATCCCTACCCTCAGATCCACTTGATGCGCGCGATAGTACGTCATGAATGCGAGCAGTCCCGTAGGCGGCACAAGAGCAACCAGGCTCGTCCCTTGCGCGCGCTGCTGCCCGAAGCCGAAGATTAGCACCAGCAGGGGAACCAGCAGCGTTCCGCCCCCGATGCCGAAAAGCCCGCTGCAAATCCCGGCCACCACCGCGGCCGCAAGAATCCCCCACAGCCTCGCGTCTACTCCAAGTATGGTTCCCATCAGTTTGTCATCCCGCCTGCTCGCCCTGACGCCGCCGGCGGCGTCCTTGGGAGTGCGATAGCTCGCTACCGCTTTCTCTTCGCCGAAGCTCGCTTCGGCGTCGTTGACCCTCGCGAATGTGCCCTGAGTTCACCGAAGACGACTGGTAAAACTTCTGCACCTCCCCATTCTCGTGCGCAAGCTGCCGCTCGACCACCTCTCCGGTTTCGCTATCCAACATCGCAATCTGCTGCTGGCGCGTGTGAAAATCACATCCTATAATCATCATCGCTCGGCTCCTTCCCTCCGAGCCTTGGTCGTCTAACACCGCCAAGTCTACTCGCTCGAAGGAGCCGACGCCTTTATCCAATCAGCGTCTCGCCGGCTCTTTTCCGACGAAATCGAATCGTCCCCAGTCATCCCCTTGTTTCCCCGTTGTCATCCCGAATCCCCGCGGTTTGTGCGGGGTGAGGGATCTGCTTTTCGTCTTTTGCTTTATCTGTGTTCATCTGTGGTTCCAAGGTTTCGTGCCCCGCGCGTCGACTGGCGCCACAGCAGCGCCGCCGAAACCATCAGGAAGAATCCAAACAGCGCCTGCAGCAGACGCGACGAAATCCCCACGGCGATGCGTCCGCCGAAATACCCGCCGATCAAGAACCCGAGCGCGCACATCACTCCTGCCGGCAAATCCACCTGACCCTTCTTCCAGTAGATCGCCAGCGCGCCCAGCCCCAGCGGCAACAGCAGCATGAACAGCGACGTCCCCTGCGCTACGTGCTGGTCCATCCCCAGCAGGTAGACGAGCGCAGGCACCACCACCGTGCCGCCTCCAATACCCATCAACCCCATCAGAATCCCGGCGCCCAACCCTATCAAAATCACCAGAACGTCATGCATGCGCGACTCGCCTTTCCGATGCGCCACTCGATGCGTAACGACGCGCCATATTGTCGCAGCCGCACCGCGGAAGCAAGCTCCCGAAGATTGCCCGAGTTGCGATACCACGATAGAGGTACGTAGCAGAGAGCCTTCCAAGGTAGCGAAAAATCGTTCCATCTCGTGATGCGTTGCTCCTGCCCATCCTTCAAATTGACGGGCACAGAGAGAGCGAAGGAGCAACCCACTATGAGTGCTCAGCCGAAAGCCATCGGAGCCGTCGCGCCGCCATTTACCCGGGAGACGGCGATCCTCAAGGTGCGGAAGGCCGAAGATGGTTGGAATTCCCGTGATCCCGAAAAAGTGTCTCTGGCTTACGCTCCGGATTGCCGCTGGAGGAACCGCTCAGAATTCATAAACGGCACGCAGGAGATCGTCGCGTTTCTTACTCGCAAGTGGGCCAAAGAGCTCGATTACCGGCTGATCAAGGAACTTTGGGCCTTCACGGGAAATCGGATTGCCGTCCGCTTCGCCTACGAGTGGCACGACGACTCAGGCAACTGGTTTCGCTCCTACGGCAATGAGAATTGGGAATTCAATGACGACGGCCTCATGCGGTTGAGGCTGGCAAGCATCAACGATCTTCCCATCAAGGAATCCGACCGCAAGTATCGCTGGCCGCTCGGACGGCGTCCCGACGACCATCCCGGATTGAGCGACCTCGGTCTCTAAGCCTTGGGCCCAGGGTGTAAGTTCACGTATCGGAGGTAAAAAAGATGGAAACGCTCGCACGTTTGCTCCGGCCCTACAGTCGCAGAGACATCCTGAAATCGAGTGGGTTGGCTCTGCTCCCGTTCGCAATCGCCCCGCTAAATTATCCGTTGCCGGACCAGCAGCCGAAGACGGCGAACGGCAGCACCGAGCCTTACCCAATTCCCTGGCTGGACAAGAATGGGAGTCACAATCAGCCCGCAGGCACGAATCTCGAGCCTTCCCATATCTACCACTTCAAAGGCCGCGTCGCGCGGTGCAGCACTTTCACGGGCATGGGCACAGACAATCAGGGAAATCGCATCGCGTTTGGCAGTCCCACGACTGACTACGGCGTCGTGCAGGGCGAGTATTGGGCCGCTCGAGCCGCACAGCAAGGCGCCTTCACCCATATATGACTCACGCTGTTCAGGGGACCGGCGGTCCCCGCAAACCAGATCCATGATTTTCATCCCCCTATAGCGGAGTCAGGACTCTACTGGGTCGTTCCAGTTCCGGAAGGAGGCCTCACCATCAGTGCGGATGGGAAGACTTTTACGCTGGAGATGCAGAACGTCCCGATCGTCGATCAGCCGCGGTGGCCGGCACTGGACTCGATCGCGACTCCCGCGCGAATGACCTTCAAGATGGTTTGGAAATCGACCGGCGAGCCTGTGAGATATGACGACCCCTCGAAACATTTCCGGTTCACGGGGACGCGAGCATCATGCGAACTGGAGGCGGAAGTCTCCGTGCCATCGATTGGTTTTTCGTGGAAGTCCGACCCACTGGACACGTCAAGCTCCGCCTTCGCAATCATCGGAGACGAAGTCAACGGTCGTTACTACGATAGCTGAGGGAGAATAAGCGCGCGCGCTTTCACTTGATCCGTTTCCCGCTTTGCAGAAAAAGTACCCGGGTCCCAATTTGGGACGCGGCCGGCAAGCCGCAGCGCATCTCGCAGGCCACCTTCCTTCTTCAGCGCAAGAAGGCCGACACATTCCGAACGATTTACGGCACGACCGATCCGCATCCCAACGCCGCGCATGGCTCCTCGATTGCCCTTGCCTTCGTTGTGGAGACCTCTGCCAAGACACATCAGACACTGGACATTCTCGGTCGTGGCGCCCTTGTCCTCATCCTGGTTGGACTTGCGGTGGCGTCGACGCGGCAGGGCATCGCTTCCAGGTTGGGCCGCGAGGGCACACTCGAGCGGCTTCAGCGAGCCCAAAGGTGGGACCTATCGAATCCAAGCTTTCCCGTAGCCGCGGGGGAACTGCTTTCCAATTCGCCGGAACTCGATCCGCCGCGAGTGGTGAGTTCGCTCGAAATGGCGATGCGCAAAGGGCCGAATCGCGCGCTGAATTGGGCGCTTCTCGCCGAAGCCGACGAGCTTGCGGGCGACGACAAGAACGCGGCGATGGCCTTCGAGCGCGGGCTCACGCTTTTTCCCAAATGTCCGAAAATCAATTGGGTGTACGCGAATTTCCTGATTCGCGCAGGCGACCCTCAGCGCGCGCTTGGTTTGATGCGCGTAGCGATCGCGGGAGATCCTGCGTTGCGGATGGGCGCTTTCGACCTTGCCTGGCGCGCCGGCCTGCCGCCGGAGGAAATTCTCGAGGCGGTGCCCAACGAGCCCGATGCGCTTTCTGCTTATCTCGACTATTTGGACCGCACGAACCGGCTGGACGCGGCCAAAGACGTTTGGTCACGGTTGATGGCCGGGCAAGTCGCCATCGATCGCGACGCGGCGTTCCGCTATTTCGATGCGCTGCTTTATGCGCGGCAAATCGAGGCTATGACCGCGGTGTGGTCCGATCTTGTCCGCCACAACGTCATGTCGGATGTCCCGGCGCAATTTTCCCCGCCCGCGGCAGGCTCCAATCTGGTGACGAACGGCGGCTTCGAAGCGCCCGTCCTGAATGGTGGATTCGACTGGCGGCTCGTGCCCGTCGAGGGCGCACGGATCTTTGTGGACTCCGGCGTGATGCACGACGGTGCGCACTCGCTGTACATCGGCTTCGACGGTGCCCACAACATCGATTTCGGCAACGTCGTGCAATACGTGCTGGTCGAGCCGGACACGCGGTATCGATTCACGGCGTATGCGCGCGCCGAAAAGATCACCACCGACAGCGGGCCGCGCTTCGCAATCTACGATGCCATCGACACGAGCGCGCTTTCCGTCGCAACTGGCAACATGACAGGCACTTTCCCCTGGGAAGGACAGCAAGTGGAATTCACCACCGGCCCCGAGACGCGTCTCCTAACGATTCAGGTCCAGCGGCCGCCCAGCCGAAAACTGGACAATGAGATCGCCGGAAACCTCTGGATCGACGATGTCGAGTTAGTTCAAGTCCCTTAGAATGAGTGTCACGATTTGGAACACTCCGGCGAACGCTGATTTTGCCGTCATCCCGAAACTTGTTATATTCGATTGCTCGTCTTTTGATTCGCTGGCGATTGGATGGGTGGGTGCCGTCCTTTCAGCCGAAAGCCCCGATTCTAGCGGGGCCCTCAAAATTCATAACTGCGAGGAAACGGAATGGGTGTGGAGCGCAAGCCTGAGTTTTTCGCCGGCAAAGACATCAAAGTGGGAATCATAGGATGCGGATACGTCGGTTTGCCGCTCGCGTTGCGGTTCGCCGACATGGGCCATCGCGTGACGGGATTCGACCTCGACAAAAGCAAAATCGACAAGCTGAACGCTGGACAGAGCTACATCCAGCACATTCCGGCCGACAGGATTCGCCAGCACGTAGAAGCGAAGCGGTTCGACGGGACGACCGAATTCTCGCGGCTGCGCGACATGGATGCCGTCCTTATCTGCGTGCCCACTCCGCTCGACGAACGGCGCGAGCCGGACCTGAGTTACGTGGAGAATACGGCGCTTGCCATCGCACCGAACTTGCAGCGGAACCAACTGATCGTGCTCGAAAGCACGACGTATCCCGGAACCACGGAGGAGCTGGTTCTGCCGATTCTCGAAAAGGGCGGGCTGAAGTGCCCGATTGACCGCGGCACGAGCGGCGCGGATGTGGCCACAGATTTTTACCTGGCGTTTTCGCCGGAACGCGAAGATCCCGGCAACAAGCACTTCGGGCTCGCGCAGATTCCGAAGGTGGTGGGCGGCATCAATCCGGCAAGCGGGCGTGCGGCTGCGGGACTCTACGCGCAAATCGTGTCGAAAGTTGTGCCGGTGAGTTCGACGCGCGCGGCCGAGATGGTGAAGTTGCTTGAAAACATTTTTCGCTGCGTGAATATCGCGCTCGTGAACGAGCTCAAGCAGTTGAGCTTGCGAATGGACCTCGACATCTGGGAGGTGATCGACAGCGCCGCGACGAAGCCCTTCGGATTCATGCCGTTTTATCCCGGTCCGGGCCTGGGAGGGCACTGCATCCCCGTGGATCCCTACTACCTTTCGTGGAAAGCGCGCGAGTACGATTTCGCCACGCGGTTCATTGAGCTGGCGGGCGAAATCAATACGGAGATGCCGTACCACGTGGTGAACGCAGTCGGTGCCGCGCTAAACGAACGGCAGAAGAGCATCAAAGGTTCGAAGGTGCTGCTGCTGGGCGTAGCGTACAAAAAGGACGTGGATGATTTGCGCGAGTCGCCGTCTTTGAAGCTCCTCGAACTCCTCACCGAACGCGGCGCGCAGCTCGAATACAACGACCCGTACTTCCCGGCGCTGCATCGCATGCGTCACTACGATTTTTCCAACATGCGGTCCGTCGAGCTTACGCCGGAGCGGTTAGGCAGCTATGATTGCGTGCTGATTGCGACGGACCATTCCAGCTACGACTACGAAGCGATCGTTCGACACTCGAAACTGGTGGTGGATACGCGAAACGCAACGCGCAAACTGAAGGGCGCGCGCGAGAAGATTGTCCACTGCTGAAGCCCGCAACGGACTAGATTAGCCGCGCCGTTCACGAATTCCCACATATCTGTCCGAATCCTTCCTGCCAAGCAAAACATTAAATACCTTAGAATCAATCACGTACTGGTTTTTATCGCATGTTTACCGTCAGGGCCCAAATAGGACGAAAGTCCCATTGTGGCCGCTTTTTCCTATAGCTAAGGTACTAGAACTATGCCACTCACACGCACCTCCCCAACCGACACGAAGACTTGGATCGCCGACCCTGGGCGCCGCCGGAGCATGCGCGTGCTCCTGAGCGTGCCAATTACCGTGGTCGGCAAGAACGCCAAGAGCCAGGAGTTCACGGAAGAGACGCGCACGCTCGTGGTGAACGCGCACGGCGCGTTGATTGCGCTTGCGGCGTCTGTCGCCGCGGGCCAGCAGGTTACGGTTTCGAATAAGGCGACGCAAAAGTCGCTCGAATGCAGGATTGTTTACCTCGGCAGTTCGCAGGCGGGCAGAGTGCAAATGGGCATCGAATTCGAGAGGCCCTTCCCCGCGTTTTGGCAGATCGATTTCCCGCCGGATGACTGGGTCGTCCCCGAAAACTGAAGGCTTGCGTGGCGCAGGCACGCTGGGCATGCGTAGCGTGTCTACTTCGAATCGGAAACCATTTCAACCCGTAAACTTCCGAACGGCATCTCGGCCTTCATTACAACAGGCATGTGTGCGGAGTCGCGTGTGAGCCACACCGCGAAACTGACTTCGGGAACTTCCTTGTCGCCCTGAAACACGTGAATCGCGATGCGCGCAGCGGAAAATGTGCCGGCGGGAACCGTCACGGTCTCGTCGCTGGTTTCCATCTTCGCGCGCATCTCGTATAGATTGTGCCCGTCGTAGACGGGGGTGCGCACCTCCGGCGTCCGCTGCCAGTCCACTGCACGCAGTGCATACAGCGCGCCCAGCGGATCGCGCGTTCCCAGCAGGACGACTACGCCGGCTCCCGGCGCTCGCGGGGTTTGCCCTTCCGGGATAAATCTCCATGTCTGATCGAGCTTGCGTTCGAGTTCGTTCAGGTGCGTTTCGTACTGCCGGCTTTCGAGCGATGTCGTGTCGGTGTACGAATCGAACTGGTCGTCGATTGCAAAGAGCACGCGCACGGGACTCTCGGTATGCGCCGACGCGCGGAAGTGCCACGTCTGCCAGCCGTAGAAGTCGCGGCGTTCGGGTACTGCGAGTTCCACGGTGGCCGCCGTCGCGAAGGAAGCCCAGGAAACGTTGTACTTCAGCAGCTCACCGGCGCGAAACGGAACGGGAGCTTCTTTCGGCGGCGGGAGCGCTGGTTTCGGTTTCGAGGATTTCCGGGTGGAGACTTGGAGATTCGCTGCCCCCGGGGCCGACGACGACGCGTGAGATAATGCTGACCAGGAAATCCCCATCGCCGCACCAGCGGCAGTCACAACCAGAAAAGCCCATCCTCGCAGAAAGCGCCTGAACCTCACTTCATCGTCCATTCAGGTGAGAAGGGAGTTCTGTGAGCGTGTCGAGCATGAGGTCGGGCGGATTCGCGCGGAGGCCTTCGGCGCCTAGGCCGTAGCTGACGCCGCAAGCCCAAATGCCCGCGTTCCGTGCCGTCCGGACGTCCACGTCCGAATCGCCCACCATCATCGCCTCGTGCGGGCCTGAATTTAGATCGCGCAGCAGAATTTCGACGCCCATGGGGTCGGGTTTCTTTTTCTCGAAGCTGTTGCCGCCGTAGACGTAGCGGAAGTAGCGCGAGAGGCCGAGGCCGTCGAGAATGGCGCGGCTGAAATTGACGGGCTTGTTGGTCAAGACGGCCATAGGACGCTGCTCGAGAAGTGCGAGCGCCTCGCGCACGCCGGGATAGGCAAGCGTGTTGTCGAGCATGTGCGCGCGGTAATACGAAAGGAAATAGGCAAGGCCGCGGTCCACTTCGTCATCGGTGATTTCGCTCGGCCCGGTGCCTTCGCAGAGCGCTCGCCGCACGAGCACCGGAGCTCCGTTGCCCACAAGACCGTAAATCGTGTCGTGGGGAAGGGGCGCGCGGCGCATGTACTCGAGCATCGCGTTGACCGAGAGCGCGAGATCGAGCTTCGAATCGATCAGGGTGCCGTCGAGATCGAAGATCAGGACGCGGACGGCGGCGAACCGGTTGTGGTTGTCGGTCATTTTTCGCAAGACGCGGAACCCGCAGATTTCGTGCGGTCGAGCCAGATTAACACTGATGAAAAGAAACAAAAACAGAGTCGCGCCGAGCAGTGCCGTCACTTTAGAGGCACTGTTAACGGTGTTTTGACACCGAAAAAGGAGGAGAGCAGTCTATTCTTGAATTCTCACACCGGGGGACAAGCTGAATGCGATACGCGCAAACTCACCAGAACCAACACCATCAGTTCGCGAGATACACGGCTCTGATCGCCGTGATCTGTCTCGTGGCCTCCAGTTGCGCGGCTCAGAATGCGCCCGCGGCGCGACCGCAATCACCCGACGCGCCGTTTTTCCAAGAGCTGAACAAGTACCCCGGCTTGCTCGAAGAGTTCGGTCGGCTGATCGGGAAGCTCCAGCAGAACGTCCAGTTTCCCCCAGCGCGCAGCGAAAGCCATCTATTACCGTTGCTGCCGGAATCGACGATGTTCTACGCAGCGTTTTCAAATTATGGCGACGTAACGCACCAGGCGCTGGCCGTTTTTCATCAGGAACTGCTGGAGAGTGCGGTGCTGCGCGATTGGTGGCAACACAGCGGCGCGGCCACGTCCGGGTCCAAGGTGGAGGACGGATTGGAGAAGGTCTATCAACTCTCCCAATATCTCGGCGATGAGATCGTGGTGTCGGGCGCGCTGGAAGGCAAAACCCCCAGCATGCTGATCGTTGCCGAACTCCGGAAACCGGGGCTGAAGAGCGCGCTGGAAGCAATAGTCAATGAATCAGGAAGTAAATCGAAGCCGTCGGTGCGCGTGTTGGACCTGCAGGAGCTTGCAAAGGCCGAGGACCTGCCGTCGTCGGAGACCCCAGTGATTCTGGTGCGGCCTGATTTTGTGGTCATAGCCCTCAACGTGGCCGCACTTCGCAGTTTCAGCGCGCGGCTGGATCACGGCAGCAAGACTTTTGCATCCACAGCATTTGGACAGCGGATCGCGCAAGCATACGACGGTGGAGCGACCGTGGTCGGAGCCGCCGATCTGCACAAGTTGCTGCAACAAATTCCAATCGCCACGGAACAGGAACACGCAACTTTCGAGCGCACGGGATTTGCGGACGTGAACTACTTGGTTTGGAGTCACAAGAAGGCGGCCGGACAGGCAATCAGCGAGACGGAATTGAGTTTCACGGGCCCCCGGCGTGGAATGGCCTCCTGGCTGGCGACGCCGTCGCCACTCGGGAGCCTGGATTTTGTGTCGCCCAGGGCCATGATGGCGCTGGCCCTATCGCTCACGAGTCCTGCACAGATTTTTGAAGATGTTAAGCTGACCGCCGGCACCTCCAATTCCGGCCCGTTCGCGACGCTTGCGCAATTCGAAAAGATGTTGAACTTGAGCTTGAAAGACGACGTGCTCGGTCACCTTGGAGGAGAGATCACCGCGGAGCTGGACGATATCGCTCCACCGGCCCCCGTGTGGAAGGCGATCCTCCGGACCGACGATTCTAACCATTTGCAGCAAACATTGAATACGTTGCTTGCGGTAGCGCATTTGGTGCCGGAGCAGGTGACCGATGGCGGAGTCACGTACTACACCGTTCGTGTGCCCGGTGCGAAGGCTCCGGTCGAAATCGGATACGCGTTTGTGGACGGCTATTTGATTGTAGGGTCGGGCCGGGCAGCGGTGGCAGAGGCGGTTCGCCTGCATAGGACGGGTGAATCGCTTGGCAAATCGAAGAGGTTCCTGGCATCGTTGCCGCCGAGGGCGACGCCAGGCGCCTCCGCGGTGCTATATCAGGATCCGCAGGCAACGGCGGCGTTGCAGATGGGGCGTCTGGCGCCGGAGATGGCGGAGTCTTTTGCTCGTTTAGCCGGCCTGGGAACGCCCACGGTGATGTGCGTTTACGGTGAGGAAAAGGCAATTCGTGCAGAGACCACCAGCGCAGGCTTCGACCTTGGCGCGGTTTTGGTGGTTGCGGCCGTCGCGATTCCCAACCTGCTACGGTCGAGAATGGCCGCGAATGAAGCGAGCGCGGTCGGTACGATACGCACGGTGATGACCGCCCAGATTACGTATGAAACGACTTTTCCACAGAGAGGTTTCGCGTCCGATTTGGCCACGTTGGGGCCGGATCCCAGCGGTAAGAGCACACCATCAGCCGACCACGCGAGTCTCATAGACGCTACACTCGGGGGCGCAACGTGTAAGGCGGGCTCATGGTGTGTCAAATCAGGTTTCAAATTCAGTCTCGCGGCTGTGTGCAAACAAAAATTATGCGACGATTTCGTAGTAGTGGGCACGCCCGTCGCAGACAACACCGGAACGAGAAGTTTCTGTTCCACCGCGGACGGTGTGATTCGCTACAAAACAGGCTCTCCTCTAACCTCGCCGGTCAGCGCGTCGGAGTGCCGAGCGTGGGCGCCACTGCACTAGCGGATTCGGATCCTTTGCTCCAAAGTTGTTCCCACTTCCCGATAAATCGCGCCCGATAAATCGCGAAGGTAGTGGCTCGATGCGCTACGGGAGGACGTTGAGGCCTCCTGCGGCTGCCGCGAAGCTCGTCTGGCCGCGATTAATCTGATCGAGGTGATCGGGACCTTCTGCGGAAGAACTAAAGTTTTCCGGTAGGTCGCCATTATCTTCCCGCAAA
Source organism: uncultured Acidobacteriota bacterium (assembly GCA_963737205.1). Lineage (GTDB taxonomy): Bacteria > Acidobacteriota > Terriglobia > Acidiferrales > UBA7541 > Palsa-295. Next base: position 3,137,900 of record CAVTRV010000002.1, read on the forward strand.
TACCTCATATAGTTCGGCCGCAGGGAGGCAATAAGTTCGCGGCGAGTCTTCGATTTGATCGGCTTGCCGGCATGAATCTTGCCCATGCCCTGAAGAATTCTCTCAGGCGCCACGCCAGCGAACATCATCAGTGGCCAAGTGAAATTGGGCCCGTTCAGTTTGCGCAGACGCGAGAGCCACATGAACAATGATCCCACGCGCCAGGCAATCGGGCCCCACCAGCTATACTGGCCGGGGCGCAAGTTGTGCTTCCAACATTTCATCATGAGCTGCCATTGGAGGGGCGTTAGCCGGCGGGTGTGAGTGACGCCTGTCTGATGCGCCATGCGCGTATCGTGCAGTGGAGTGAAAATCGAAGGCACTAGAAACGCAAACAGCCCGCGGCGCTCCATCTCGTACACCAGATCGAGAGTCTCCTGAACGTCCTGATCTGTCTCGCCGGGATTGCCCACCATCAGCGTCATCATGGGGAACCAGTTGTTCTGATTGGCCACGCGCAGGCCTTCGAGAACGATGCTGGGCCAGTCATCGATCGCAAATGGCACGCCCTTGCTGGGCATGATCTGCCGAGCCATGCGCACCGAACCGGTCTCAAGCCCGATCAAGGGGACCAAAGCCTTCTTCTGCGGGTGGGAGCTAAGCAGTGGCAGATGAATGGGGCTCTTCGGGAGAAGCACTTCCGAGAGCTGCCGGATCAATTCCGGATCCACCACGAAGGGCGCCATCGTGCAGTGGCTTAGCAAATGACTTTCCACGCCCGGCGTGTTGACGATCTCGGTGTAAAGGTCCACCAACGCTTCGCGGTTGGGAAAGAAGAACGGAGTGTCGGTGTGCACCTGGCCCCAGATGAACATGTCCTCGGTGGCCAGCGAAATTACTTTGTTGCCTTGCCGCACGTTGGCGCGCACCGCGTCCATGATCCGCGCCTTGGGCATATCAATCTGCGGGTTCAGGTCTGGCACGCAGAACTGGCACCTGCGACCGCACCCGGTAGTCATTTCGACTACGCCGAAGGTGGTGCGCTTGTCGGGAAAAAGGATGGCGTCGCGCGACGTCGGGTGCGACAAGTTGATTTCTCGCGGCAGCGCTTCTCCCGCAATTGCCTTCTGGAAGAGTGCAAGAGCGTCCTCGGACTCGCTGCGGCCTTCCGCGACGCAGTCAACGCCCAATTCCTCGAAAATGTTGGTTTGCTTGATCTGCCAGCCGCCTGAGCCGCCCACCACGACCTGAAAATTCTTGCGGTACGGGCTGGACTTGATCTTGTGGAACATCGCGCGGGAGTAGATCGAATTCAGCGGCTCTTTCGAGGAGCCGAAAATGGAGGTGTATACGCCCGCGGCGAACGTGACGCCGAGCGGGTTGTGCGTGGACACGGCTACAACGCGAGTGTTGGGCCCGATGAATTTGTCCAGATCGTCCGGGAAGCAGGCCACCACATCTTCCGCGAGGAATTTGCGCAGCAGTGACTTCTCGAGCACGCGCACCCCGGCGGGCATGTATCGTGCGGAGCCGTCATCGTTGCGTTCCACGTCGCGCCATTTGGGATATTTCTTGTCCAGGACAAACTCCAGCCATTGGGGAAGGGAGGCCAGAGCCATTTGGATGAAGTACCCAGCGTGGTCGATCGATTCGGTTAACGGCGCCGTCAGAACGATTAACTTGCCGCCATCGGCGGGAGCGCGGGGTGCTAAAACGGCCGCGTTCTCTGCGGCTGAATTTCGCTGGAGATCTACCGCCGCGGTGGCTGGTTGCACGACAAGGTTCCTCCGCTGTCCGGAGCAATGTTTCGGACTAGTGCGCTCAATTCGCGCTCCACTATATGATGAAACTTGTCTTATGGGGGATGCGAGGTATCCGCCGCGATATGGACCTCTCGGGTCTGGCCGAGTCCTGGTGGGGCCGTAATCAGAAACACCCACCAAGAGCGGGTCTGCTAAGATAGCTAGTTTAAGATAGCTAGTTTTCGTGTTGCCCACTGTCACGCTGAGGCCCCATGGCTGAAATCCAACCTTTTCGCGCCTTCCGATACAACACAGACCGCGTCGCTCTGAAAGACGTGCTCACGCAACCGTATGACAAGATATCGCCTGCCATGCAGGAGCGGTACTACGCCGCGAGTCCCGCAAACCTCATCGCGATCGAAAAGGGCAAAGTCTTCGAAGGCGATACGCCGCAGAACAACGTATACACGCGCGCCGCGGCAAAGCTCGAGGAATGGATCGCCGACAAGATACTCGTCCAGGACGCTGCGCCGAGCGTTTACATCTATTCGCAGGAATACTTCGTTCCCGGCGGGCATTCGCGCCGCGAGCGCATCGGATTCATCGCGCTCGGACGGCTGGAAGATTACGACGCGAAGATCGTCTTTCGTCACGAGCGAACTCTGTCCGCCCCGAAAGCCGACCGCATAGAGCTGCTGCGGCATACTCGCGCGCAGACGGGCCAGCTTTTCATGCTCTACGACGATCCGACGAGACGCATCGAAACACTGCTCGAGGAAACAGCCCACAAGAGCGCGCCGCTCGAACTCCGCGATGAGTATGAGGTACTGCACCGGCTGTGGCCCGTTTCCGATCAGGCTTTCGCGCGGCGGATTCAGAAGGAAATGGCCGAGAAGAAGCTGGTGATCGCCGACGGCCACCATCGCTACGAAACCGCTCTCAATTACCGCAACGAATGCCGCGCCCAGTCAGGCAAGGGCCTGTCCGACAAGAGCCCTGACAAGAGCCCTGACAAGAGAAAGTCCGGCAAGATCGATCCGTCGGCCGCCTAGCGAGTTCGCGATGATGACGTTCATCAACTCGCATTCGAAGGGATTGACCATTCTTCCCACGCACCGGCTGGTGCGTAATCTTGCCGACTTCAACTTCGAACGCTTTCGCAGGGCCGTTGGCGCTTTCTTTGACTGGTACTCCTATCCCTTTCAGGATGCGGAAGAGCGCGCCGCGAGCTACGCCGAATTCAGAAAGGATTTTGAGGGACGCAGCCGCGAGCGTCGTTCAATTGGAATTTATCCTGGTGGTGTTCAGCCGGGCTCAACTCCTGCGAGCGGCGCGTTTTATCTGTTTTTGCTGCGACGCGACGCGGACCTGGAAACCCTGCTCCCTGATCTATCCGAAGCGCAGCGCGAACTCGATGTGGTCCTGCTGCACCGCCTGATTCTCGATAAGGGGCTCGGAATTACGGTGGAGGCAGTGACCGCTGAGAAGAATGTTGAGCTATGAGCGCGAGATGGATGCAGCGATTGCGGCCGTCGATAAGGGAGACGCCCAGCTTGCTTGTTTGGTCAATCCTGTGCGCGTTCAGCAAGTGATGGACATCGCGCTGGGCGGCGACGTGCTCCCTCAGAAATCCACGGATTTTTATCCCAAGATGCTGAGCGGAGTTGCGATCTATCGTGTGGAAGGAAGCGTGGAGAGTGTCGCCGGAAAAGCGCAGTGAGGAAAGTGGGCGGCTTGCGAACCGCCCCTGTGAGCCGCACAAAGCGCCGACCTTGCGAGCAACCGCCGCGCCAGTCAGCGTGGCGCGGGTCCGAGCAAGGCTAAATCCGCGATTCGATCGATCCAGGTTACTTGGGGAAGCTCTGCACAGCGGCGGCTTCGTTGGGGTAAGTATCGAAGACCGTCATCAGCTTCGTGACCTGCAAAACTTCCTGGAATTTCGCGCCGAGGTTCACGAGTTTCAGCGTGGCGCCCTGCGAACGCGCGCTATGGAACGTCGCGACGAGTGTTCCAAGACCGGCGCTGTCGATATAACTTACCTGCGCCATGTTCAACACGATCTTCTTCTTGCCCGCCGCAAGCAGGCTCTTCACGCGTTCCCGAAAGGCGTTGCTTTCTTCACCCAGCACGATCCGCCCCTCGATATCGATCACCGTGATTCCGTTCACATCCCGATCCGTCATTCTCAATGCCACGTTCACGCCTCCTGGAGATCTCGTTGAATTCTTGAACTTGTAAGCTGCCGAAACGGCGGCCGTGCCCTCAGCTGCGTAACCAGCCTTAGTAAAAATCCGAGCAAGACATATAGTATCCGCAGCCAAGGCAAATCATCTTGCAGCTCCGCTGCTCAAGACGAGCTGAGCAGCGCGGGCAATACTCTGAAGCAAACTCTGGCTCTCGATCTCGTGATGAACCGATTGCCGGTTCGGCCTGCTTTGCAGCAGTCTCGGATGCTCCCACGGTCATGTTTGACAGTGTCCTCTCCGGACGCCCCACGAACGGACTTTTATAGCACATACCTGTCTATTGGGAAAAGCAAACCGTGCGGGAGCCAGGATTCGCCTCGGGACAAAATGACCCCGGCGTTTTAGACACCGGGATGGACCTGGAAGTGCCCCATTTTACCCTGATAAATTGGGAATCGTTCAAGAGGCCACAGGCGGAGGGGCGGGTTCGGGCATGTATGGGCCAGCCTCGGCGGGCAGGCCTGCGCGTTCGAACTGGATGGTCGTATGCGTAATCTGAAAATCGTGTTCCAAAGCGCCGCAGATGCCGACGAGGATTTTCTCACTGTCTTCCATGTGCATGTCCGGGATGCGGACGTGGCAGGAGAGCACGACCATGTCCGTGCCCAGCGTCCAGATGTGCACGTCGTGAACTTCCTGAACGCCTGGGACACGCAGGATCGCACCCGCAACGTCTTCGAGACGAATTTCCCGCGGCAGTCCTTCGAGCAAAATGTGGCCGCTTTCCCGGAGGATTCCCGTCGCGGACCACAGAACCATCACGCCGATTCCGATGCCGACCACTGGATCCACCCATTTTGCGCCGGTCCAACGAATGGCGAGCGCGCCCACAAAAATCGCGACGTTCGACAACGCATCGCCTAAATTGTGCAGCCACACGGCGCGAACGTTCAGGTCACGCCGTCCGCGATGAACCGCGATCGTGATGCCGCCATTGATCGCAAGCGCAAGCACGGAAACCCACAGCATCAGGCTCGTCCGGACTTCTACCGGATTGCGAAGTCGCGATACCGATTCATAGAGCAGGAAGACGGCGACAAGTTCGAGCAGCATCGCGTTAACGAATGCCGCGAGTATCCCGGCGCGATGATATCCGTAGGTCTTCTCCGATGTGGAGGGCGCAGCGCCATGCGCATGCCGATCCAGGAAATGATCAGCGTGGGAATATCGGTAAGGTTGTGGACGGCGTCGCTGACCAGGGCGATCGAATGGCCCAGGTAGCCCGCGGTGAGCTCCACGGCAACCAGCGCGAAGGTTACCGCCACCGCGCCACCTAGCAGTCCGGTCATGCCGCGAGCCGGAAGATGGGAGTGCCCGTGGGCATGCCCATGAGCTTCGTGGCTATGGCCGCCGTCAGCGTGGAAGTGCATCATGCGAATTCTAGCCGTAGAATGCCGCGTCGAACAGCAATAACGCGGACCCCTTTAGCGCGGACGTACATCCTGGTGTTGCCAACAACGACAAGGAACGCACCGTGCGAAACACGATTGACTTACCTCGCCGCCACCGCCTACCATGACACCGAAATCGGACACGGAATTGCCATCAGGGAGTTCCGGGGGCGCTACGGTCAGGCGTCACGATTAGCCCAGCGATGACGCACCATACTGCGAAGTTGGTCTTCTGGGGAGTGCGCGGCTCGACGCCGACGCTCGAGCGCGATACCTGGCGCTACGGCGGAAACACGCCCTGCCTTGAACTCACCGCGCCGGATGGCACGCGGTTCATCCTCGACTGCGGCACCGGCTTGCGAATGCTAGGCAACCGGTGGACAAGTTTGGGCGGCGACAACGGTATCGACGCGCACGTGCTGGTCACGCACTATCACTGGGATCACATTCAGGGCATTCCTTACTTCCATCCATTCTTCGAAGCGCGCAATCGCTTCCACTTTTGCAGTTTCCAATCGAAATATCTTGGCCCCAACAGTTTGAGGCAGGTGCTGGAAGGGCAGCTCGCGAAGCCGTATTTTCCGGTGGATGTGAGCATGATGACGGCGGAGCGCGATTTTCGAGAGATCACCGGCGGCGAAAAATGGGAAGTCAACGGCACGAAGATCACTGCGGCCTGGCTCAACCATCCGCAGGGCTGCCTGGGATACCGGTTGGATACGGCGTGCGGTTCCGTGGTCTATGCCACCGACAATGAACCGGGCGTGCCTGAGTTCGATGCGAACCTGCGACAGCTGGCAAATGGAGCGGACGTACTCATCTACGATTCGCAATACTCGCCGGAGCAGCTTGCGTCTAGTCACAAGGGTTGGGGCCATTCGAGCTGGCTTGAGGGCGTGAAGATCGCGCGCGAAACGAGGGTGCGAAACCTGGTGCTTTTCCATCACGATCCGGATTCTTCGGATAAGAGGGTGGATGGGTTTCTGTCGGCGGCGCGGCAGGAGTTTCCGGCAACCTGGGCGGCAACCGAAGGCATGACGATCACCATGAGCGAGCGCGGAGTGGATGTGGTGCTGCGCGGATCGCGCGTCGGCCAGCGGAGGCGATTGCGTTTTGCGGCTACGGTCAGCGGGCAGTCCGAGGATGGGAAGGCCTTCGAAGAGAAGGCCACTGTACGCGACCTGAGTTTGCAGGGCGCCTACCTGTGCTTGAAGAACCGGCCGCGGTTGCAGTCGGAGGTGCGCGTCGTGATCGAGGCGTCGGGGGACAAGGATCGGTCGAGCACGCTGTCGCTGCGCGGCACTGTGGTTCACTGCGATCCGGGACGCGAAAAAAGCGAGAATGGAGTTGGAGTCGTGTTCGTCGAGGAGGGCGAGCCAACGATTCCCGGCGCCTGAAGCTGTTAGTCGGGAACGGAAAGATTTGCGAGTTGGGCGTCGAGGTCGGCCAGCGCGCGAGTGAGCTGTTCTGTGTATCTGGGATTCCGGCTTGATTCAAGTTCGCGCTGAACGCGCGTGCGCGAGAGAACCAGCACCTCGCGGCGCCGATTTAATTCCATGTCGGTCGGAGGTGGTTGGCCTTTATTGCTTTGGCTTTTCTTCGATTCGGATTCCTGCACCTGATCTTCGACAGCTTTGCTCTCCCAACCTCTAGCCATACATCCATTCTACAGTGCCAGGCGGCAGACCCTGCGCAAATTCCATCGCGTAGTTCCGTTGGAAGGCGAAATGCCTCGCCAAGGCCCGCTACGGGAGGATGCGAGTGTAGAGGAACACGAGAGCGAGTGAGGCGGCGACGCCGAGGAAGAATCCGCCGAGATGCAGGCGCGGGTGGATGGCGCGGGCATAACGGATGCTGGCGACAAGAAACACGGCGTTGGACACGACAGCGAAAGCAAGCCCTCCAACGACGAAAATCTCGACGTAGAGAGCGCTCCAATTCCACCCGGCAGGGCGCAGAGTCACGAACGCAAGCACGGCGGACCCCAGAGTGACGATGGCGGAGGTGGCCACGGCGTAGCCGCTGGCAAAGCCCACGTTGGCGTGCAGAAGAAGAAGTAAGAAGGCGATCGCATACTCCACTAGCACGACGAGGGCGACCAGAGCGCGGTAGCGAACGTCTGTCGGGCCGAAGAGCTGTTTTTCGGAGAAGAAGACGGCGGGAACGAGCGCGTTCGCGAGCGCCGCGACCCACAGCGCGGTGCAGAGAAAATGCCGGCGCGGGCGGGGGATTACGGCGTCCTGCGCGGGGCTGGTTGAGATGTCGGCGGACACGGAAGTAATCGCGCGCGGATTATACAACAGGAAAGAGCGCGCCGCTTTGGCCGTTGTTTATTTGCGGGCTCGAACAGGCACGAAATCCACCATCGTGGGAGAACCCACTGAGATTGGGTCGCCCGTGGGAGTCAGATGGCCCGTCTCCCTGTTGACGCGAAACGTGACGACCGTATTGGAATCCTGATTTGCGGCGAGCAGCCATTCGCCCGAGGGGTCGATGGCAAAGTTGCGCGGCGTCTTGCCTCCCGTTGCAACGCGTTCGATGAAGGTGAGTGTGCCCTTACTGGAATCGACCGCGAAACTAGCGATGCTGTTGTCGTCGCCGCGATTCGAAGCGTAGAGAAACTTTCCGGAGGGATGCAGCACTGTCTCAGCGGCAGTATTCTTGCCGGCGAGGTTGGCCGGAAGCGAAGAGACGGTTTGGAGCGGGGCCATCGCGCCATCGCGCGGATCGTAGGAGTAGACTGTGACAGTCGAGGCCATTTCGTTGATGACGTAAACGAACTTGCCGCTTTTGCTGAAGGTGAGATGCCGCGGCCCCGCGCCAGGATCCGTGTTGACGATACGCGGCTGGCCAAGAGTGCCGTGAGACGCGTCGAACGGATAAACGAGCAATTGATCGAGGCCGAGGTCGGCGACAATGGCAAAGCGATTGTCGGGAGACATGGCGATTGCGTGCGCGTGCGGGCCTTCCTGGCGCTCGCGATTCACGCTGGAGCCTTTGTGCTGCATAAATGCGGTCGACTCGCCGATTTTGCCGTCCGGCAACAGAGGGAGAACCGTCACGCTTCCTCCGCCGTAGTTCGCCACCAAAGCGAACCGGCCGGTGCGATCGAGAACGATATGCGCCGGACCTGAGCCGCGCGAAGACACCTGGTTCAGCAGTTTCAGCTTTCCCGTTGAAGAATCCATCGAGAACGCGCTGACCGCTCCAGCGGGCTGGCCGTCGAACTGATCGGTTTCGTTTACGGCGTACAGAAAATCCTCGCCTGGAGCGACGGCGAGAAAAGACGGACTGGGGGTTTTCGCGGCAATCTCAGGTGAAGTGAAGCGGCCGGTGGCCAGATCGAATTCGCACACGTAGATGCCTTCGCTTCCGTGGCCCGTGTATGTTCCGATGTAGACGAAATCCAGTGTGGCCGGAGCGGCGTGAACCGAAATTATGGCCGCGACCACCAGCACCGAAAGAAGAACCCAACGCGCCATTCTGTTGCCGAAGGTAACATCCGTATTCACGTGTCCCTCCACTTTTCTCCTGCCTCGAGTTGTTCCCGCATTCTGATCTAGTGATATACCATCGACAGCTTGTTGCAATCGCTTTCGGTGTACGATATTGCGAAGGTGCGGGCCCGTAGCTCAGCTGGTTAGAGCAGCGGACTCATAATCCGTTGGTCCAAGGTTCAAATCCTTGCGGGCCCACCAACCGCTTCTTGAACTTCAGATCCTATTCCCGTCGGCCCTGGTTTTGTGCTCGTGAGGCCTTGCAGAGTGGCGCAGCGTTGCGCCTCCTCGCGAGTCCAGACGCGCGCAAATATCTTCGGCGATTTCCTCTGGAGCGCGGCCTATATCCTCGACGACCGCGCCGACAGGCTCCTCTAGCGTAGCGAGTTGACTCGCGACGAGGTTTTCACCTGCGAAATGATTCTCGCGAGCGGCCAGGTTGCTGCGGAGTTGCGAAGGGGAACCGCGCAGGTAGACAACGTCGAGAATCAAATCCTCGCTCAGGGTATTCCGGTACTCCTGTTTCAGCGCGGAACATGCAAGGACGATGTTTTGGCCGTTGCCGTTCTCGCGCAACAGTTCGTCGTGAATTGCGGCAAGCCAGGGCGCGCGGTCCGCGTCGGTGAGCGGAATGCCTCGATGCATCTTTTCTTTATTGGCAGCGGAGTGAAAGTCATCCGCATCCAAAAAAATCCATCCGAGGCGCTTCGCCAGCAATCGTCCGACGGTGGTCTTCCCGGAACCGGTGACGCCCATAACCAGAATGACCATGCGGAATTATGGCATGGCAGCGAAGCGAGACAAGCAGCGAGAAAACTGGACTTACGGAGACATCTGCTCAGCTACCGGGGAAAATTCATGCGCCGAAGCAAATCCTGGAATCGCGGGTCAAAGCGCATGGGATCAAAGCGCGGCCACACTTTGAGCAGCGCCAGCCAAATGTCGCGTTCCTTATAACCTCGTTCCAGCCATCGCATCGCTTCGTCTTTATCCCCCAGGGAAACGTACACTTCCGCCACCCATCCCGGCCGCAGGTAGGATTTTTCTTCTTTGATGCGCTGGGTTGACTCGTCAAGCCACCGCCGCGCTTCCGCGGGATTTCCAGCGGCAGCATACACTTCTGCAACGTCGAAACCCTGTTGTAAGTTTTGCTTCTTGAGGCAGAGGATCGCCGTATCGAATTTGCCCTGCGCCTCATACGCAAGGCCGAGGCCGTAAAGTCCCAACGGATCGTTTGGATTGAGCTCCAAAATTCGGCGGAACAGCGCGATCGCTTCGTCGTATCGTCGCGCCTGGAATTCCACGCGGCCCGCCCTGTACAAGACAATCGGCGAGAGCGGATCAAGTCCCAGAGCCTTCTGTGCCACCGGAATCGCTTCCTCGTGTTTCCCCATCACCGAAAGGTAGAAAGCGTACTGGTACAGACCGATCACGTACCCAGGATCCAATTCGAGCGCACGTTGAAATTCCCTTTGCGCTCCCGTCCAATCCCATTCCTCGGCGAGGATGTAACCCAGGGCCGTATGCGGCTCGGCCAGCGAGGCGTCCAGGTCAATTGCCTTCAACGCCGCTGCCTTCGCTTTGGGGACGCCCTCGGCCGAGTCGAGAACTCCGAAACCAACAAGCTCAACGTAAGCATCGGCAAGCCCGGCATACGCCTGGGGATAATTGGGGTCAACTTCATTGGCCTGGCGAAAATAGTCGACGGCCTTGTTGAGGGCGTCGCGCGTTCTACGGTTCCAGAAGAAGCGCCCTTTCAAGTACAGGTCCTGCGCCTGAGGATTCACCGTGGCGGAAATGGCCAACTGTTTCTCTTCCGAAGGGCTGACCGTGATTTTGATCTCGCGGGCGATTTGCCGGGCCAATTCCCGTTGCAAATTCAAAACGTCTCCTAGGTCGCGGTCATAACTTTCAGCCCAGAGATTCGTATCCGTAGCGGCATAGATCAATTGCGTGCTAATCCGCACTCGATTGCCGGAGCGAAAAACGGCGCCTTCGACGACGCCGTCCACGTTCAATTCGCGGGCTATCTCCGGGAGAGTCTTCTTGACGCCTTTGTATTGCATCACGGAAGTGCGCGAGATCACCTTTAGCGCCCCAATTTTCGAAAGTTCCGTAATCAGCTCTTCGGTCATCCCGTCTGCGAGATATTCCTGCGACGCGTCGGCCGAGAGGTTCACCAAGGGCAGCACCGCCAGCGAAGTCATAGGCTTGGGCGGCACATTTTTCTTCTGACCGGAAAACCAGGCCCTCCTATAAATGCCGAAGTAAGCCAATAAGAGAACCAAAGCAGCGGCGGCCGTCCATTTCCACATCCGTCCAATCCCAGCGGTGCGAGCGCGCGCTTGCGGCAGTACCGGCTCCATCGCTTCGGGAGCAGCGGTGGCGGAGGGGGTCATCCGTACCGGGACGCCCAGCCGATAGCCCACGCGGGGAACCGTGAGCAGGACGGAAGACTCATCATCGCCCAGCGCCTTGCGCAGCTTCGAGACCGCCGTGGCCAGAGAGCCATCCACCACCATCAGCCCAGGCCAAACCGATTCGAGCAGGTCTTCCTTGGTGACCACCTGGCCGGCGCGAAGCAGCAGCTGATGAAGGACTTCGATGGGCTTGGGTTCGAGTTCGACTACTTCGCCCTTGACGCGCAACTCCCGGCGCAGCTCGTCAAATTCGCAATCGCCGAAGGCCCAGCAACGCGCTTGAACATCGCCTTTGCCTCCCGCCTGGGCGTTGGAATTCATGGAGTTAGCGTTTCTTAAGGATTCTTTAGAGTTCCGTCAGGACTTGCGCTCGGCGAAGGAGGAGATTCGCGCATCGGCTGCACGGATTCAGAAGGGGACACACGTTGTTCGCCAAGAACCGAGGGACCAAACAGGTGCTGGAACCAGTGGCTAGTCGCTCGGCGGATGTACGTCCCTTCTTGACAACGAACTGTAGCACCCGAAAGGCCTCGCGGCAACGCCAGGACGTACCGCCGGAACCGTGGCGCTCGATTCTTGCAAAGGAGACAGAACATGAGCGGTGATCTCAGCCCCAGAATCAGAAGTACCGATGCTCAACAGATCGCTAAGGAACGGTTGAATCAGCTCGGCGGCGTCGCTCAGGAGCAGGGCAAGATAGCGGCCAAGTTCGCTAAGAAAGGCGTCGGCGAACTCGCCGCACGCATGGGCACGGTCGCGCTGGGAGCGACGGTGCTGTTCTGGCTCGCGTGGTTCTTTTTCCCGGCGGCCAGCGTTGTGGGCGGCGGAGCCGGAGCGGAGTCCTTCACCTTCTGGAACCTCCTCGGCACCGACTTCAACAATCCAGAGAGCGTTCTAAGGGGAGGCGGAGATCATGGGCTGTTTGCTTTCCTCGGCATCATCGCCATCGCCGCGCCCTTCGCCGCGCCATTCATACGCGCGGCTTGGTCGAAATATCTGAACGCGGTGCCGCTCGCTTATTTCGTAATCGCTTTCATTGCGATTTGGGTGAATGAAGGTAAGGCTTTTGGCGACCTGGCGAAAATGGGCGTCCCCAGTCCGTTCTCATGGAGCTGGCTAGTCATCCTTCTGATGGGAATCACGGCTGCGGTCCTTGCCCGGGGTGCTTTGAAGAAGCCAGCGAATGTGTAGAGCAGAACGTGGGCGGGAATTTGTAAAAAATTGAATGTCTTGAGGAGAGTGTTATGAACAGCCGACGGATTAGCAACGCGCTTCTTGTTTTCGTTCTGGCAGGAGCGGGCTTCGCAGCAGGGTGTGGTGGCGCGAATCCCGAAGGAAAATATCGGGCTTCCGATGGTTCGGTCAGCCTTGAATTGAAAAGTGGAAAAGCGGGACTGAACTACGGCCCGGTGCGCATCGACGGCGCTTACACCGTGGATGGCGACAAGCTCACCATCCGGCCACTCGAAGGCGCCACCGAGCAAACCATGGTCTTCACCATTAACAAGGACGGCTCATTGACCGGTCCTCCGGGAATGGATATCAACCGGCTTGTGAAAACAAATTAGCGTTTACGATATTCAACGCGATACTTCGGAAGAAAGGAAAAGCCAATGAAGACACTTCGTCGCATTACACCGTTCTTGGCATTTGCTCTAGCTACGGTTTTTGGTTTTGTCGGCTGCGGTAGTTCAGGTTCGGATGCCGTCGAAGGATCAGGCGGGTCAGGCCACGTGTCAGGCGCCGACCGCCAAGCTGAGGCCGCCGCCTTGGCCGAACTCCAGCGACATTGGCTCAAGGGGTCCGACGGCTGGACGGCCGCCGAGGTCGGCGGAAGTCCCTATGCGCCCGACCACTTTCTCCGGCAATACCGCGAGATGATCATCACCGGCGTCGAATCGCAGGATCTGAGCGAATCTGACAAACTGAACGGCTTCGAGTGGTCTGGTACGGTGACGTTCAAGAAGACGGTTTGTCGCGAAGCCGGTGGGCAACAGACCTACGTCATGGAAGGCATGGGAGACGGCCAGCAGGCTTACGCGGAGAAGCAGCCGGGACGATGGAGCCAGTGGATTGACATGCAGCCAGGGCCTTTGCGTTTTCAAAAGCACAAGGGCGCGTGGCAATTCCAGTGGGACGGTTCTTATCTCCGCGGAACGCTTCCTGGGCCGCAGGATTTTGCAACGGCTGGTGTGCGTTAGCGACAGCTGAGAGCGAACCAGGCGCGAAGTCGGCCTCAGCTTTTCCGCCGGCTGGCTGCTTACGCGTCGAGGTACTTTACGAAGACCACTTCGTTCTGCGCTTCGTTATAGAGAAGTTCGTCGACGTTCGCCTGCACCAGAACGAGGCCAAAGCCTCCTGGGCGCAGCCCTTTTTGCTGGCGGATTTCGTCGTGCTTGGTGGGCTCGTCGGGCGATTGAGCAATAGCCGCGTGGCTCAGGTCAGCCAGCTTGAATCCGGGTCCGGGGTCGGCGATGCGGTAAAGAATCATCCGTTTGGCGCGCAGGCACGAGATACGAACTTTGCGATGCGCATTGAGCTTGCCGCCCCATTCGACGGCGTTCAGCAGGAGTTCGTGGAAGGCTTGTCCAACCGCGGATCTGGCGTCTTCGGATAATCCCGCCTTGAAATGCGCCATGAATCCTTCGATTCGTTCGGCGGTCTCAAGCGAACAGGGAACAAGGAGCTCGATCCACTCAGGACGCGCCGACACAACTTCGATCGGCAGCGATTTCGCCTTCTTTTCGAGCGACTCCTTTACCATCGCGATCAACGCCGCAGGATCGATCGGCTTCGCAATGTATTTGTAAGCCTGTTCGCGAATTGCTCCGAGTAAGGTTTCAGGCGTGTCGTCGGACGTCATCACGACTACCTTGGGACGCGGCTTTCCCTTCCGCAGCGCCGCCAGCACTTCAATCCCATTTTTCTTCGGCATCCAGATATCGAGCAACGCGAGATCGAACTTGTCTTTCTTGAGCTTTTTCAGCGCGTCGGCGCCGTCGGATGCGGTGACCACCGTGAACTTCGCCGCGCGCAGCAGTTCGGAAATCAGCAGACGCGTCGTGCGGTCGTCGTCCGCTACAAGAATTCGCGTCATCGGTTTCTCCGTGAGCCTCGATTTGACCTCGGGCGCCGCTCCCGGGCCCGGGTTTTCCCGCCGATATCTTGAAGGGCCGGAAGCAGACTCGCAATCTCGTCTTCGAGCTTTGAGTACAGTTCCCGGCAGCCGTCGAGTGTACCTCCTCTCGCGGTCATTTCGATTTGTTTTGCAGTGTCGAAGGCGGCAGTTGGTCCAAAGTTGCCGACGGACCCCTTCAACGCGTGAGCCGCATCAGCCAGGGAGGACTTATCGCGCGCCGATAGCGTCTTCCGAATCGTCGCCATCATCTTCGGGCAATCCTCGCGGAACGTCCGAATCAGTGATTTCAAAAGCTTGCGATTGCCGGCGAATCGATTGAGCAGTGCCGGCCCGTCGAGTCGGCCTCCAGGTTTTGGCTCTGCCGTTTGGTCTGCCGGGGTAGCGTGGCCTTGCGCCATTCCTTCCACCGTTTGCAAAAACGTCCTGGGATCGAGCGGCTTGGAAACGTAGCCGTCCATTCCGGCCGCAAGGCACTTTTCGCGATCGCCGCGCATCGCGTGAGCCGTCATCGCGATAATCGGAAGCCGCCGGCCACCCGACGATTTTTCCTTTTCGCGAATCGCCTGCGTCGCTTCGATGCCGCCCATTTCCGGCATCTGCAAGTCCATCAGAACCAGATCGAATTTCTGTTTCTCGATGGCGGCGACTGCTTGCTTGCCATTTTCGGCCAGTGTGACGGTGTGGCCCCGGCGTTCGAGTAGATGCACCGCAAGCTCCTGGTTCACGGCGTTGTCCTCCGCAACCAGGATCTGGAGTTGGTGCCGGGCGCGATTCGTTCGGCGCGGTGCGGGAGGACGCTGTTTCTGCTGCGAAGCTGCGTGGAGTATCGTCACGATCGCGTCCCACAACTCGGATTGCTTCACAGGCTTCACCAGCGCGGATGCCACGCCGAGTTCCTTTGCGCGCGCGAGTTCTTCCCGGTGCCCGGCGGACGTGAGCAGGATCAAATCCATCCCGCGAGCCTGCGAATCCTGCTTCATTCGAGAGGCTACTTCGAATCCATCCATTTCCGGCATATGCGAGTCGAGAAGGACCAGGCGGAAGGGCGCGCCGTCCTTGCGAGCGCTGGCGAGAGCTTCGAGCGCCTCTCGCCCGCTCCCAACGGCGACAGGCTTCATCCGCCAGCTGGTGATCATTTCTTCCAGGATGCGGCGGTTTGTTGAATTGTCGTCCACCACAAGGACGGGAAGATCGCGGAGCTTCGTGGCGTTGAATTCCGGCTGCTTTTTTTCCGGACCTTGCTGCAGTTCGAGCTTTGCCGTGAAATGGAAATTGCTGCCGTGCCCAGGCTCGCTATCCACCCAGATGCGCCCGCCCATCAGCTCCACAAGCTGCGCGCAAATCGCGAGACCCAGCCCGGTACCTCCGTATTTTCGAGTGGTCGAGCTGTCGGCTTGCGCGAAAGCCTCGAAAATCCGCTGCTGCTTGTCGGGAGGGATGCCGATCCCTGTGTCTGCGACGCTGACCCGCAGCACTGCTTCCTTGCGCGATTGGGATTCCACAGCCACGCGCACCACCACTTCGCCGCGTTCCGTGAATTTCACGGCGTTCCCGACTAGATTGATGATGATTCGCTGCAAGCGCTGGGGATCGCCGATCAGCCTGTCCGGAGCCTCCTGCGGAACATCGCATGCCAGTTCGAGTCCTTTGCGCTGAGCTTGCAGGGCGAGAACGCGGACCGCGTCCTCGAGCGTATCCCGCAGCGGAAACTCCACGCGATCCAGCTCCAGTTTGCGGGCTTCCACTTTCGAGAAATCAAGAATGTCGTCGATCACACCGATGAGCGAGGTCGCGGAGCTTTTCACCGTCCGAAGATATTCGCGCTGCTCCGGCGTCAGCTTCGTTTCGAGGGTCAGCTCCGTCATACCGATGATCGCGTTCATGGGTGTGCGAATTTCGTGGCTCATGTTGGCAAGAAACTCGCTCTTGGCGTGCGTGGCTTCCTCGGCGCGCTGCTTTTCCACTTCGAGCTCTTTCACCAGCTCGGAGAGTTTCCGCGCGTCTTCCTCCTGAGCGTGCCGCGCCGCTTCCAGGTAATCGGTGTACAACCGCAGATCGCTTTCGGCGCGGCGGCGCTCGATGAACTGGCCAATCTGGCTGCCGATGGAATCGAACATCGCCAGCAAATCCCGATCCGGTTCGCGCGCCTCGGTGCTGAAGAATTCGACCACGCCCATGAACTTGGATGCGCCCCGGATCGGAAACGCGAAGGCCGAATGCAGGCCTTCCTCCAGGGCAATTTGCGCGCGAGGAAAGCTTGTGTCGCGAGGGATTTCCGCGATCCATGCGGGCTCGCCTGTTTCCCACACGCGGCCGGGCAGACCCATCCCCTTTGCGATCGTCAATTCTCGAGTGGCACTCTCCCAGCGCGGAGACTCGGCGTGCGGTGCATGCCCAACGCGGAGAGAACGGAGCACCTGGGCGTTCTCGTCGAGCCGCCAGATTGCTCCCACTTCCCAATCGAGGCTCTCGCAAATGGCGCTGAGGATTTGCGGCGTTGCCGTTTCCAGCGAATCGGCTTCGGCCAGCACGCGCGTGACGGCGTATCCGGCCGCCGTGCGGCGTTCCGCGCGCTTGCGTTCCGTCACGTCGCGGGCAACTGCGTAAATCAGCTTTTCGCTGCTGCTCGGCGTCGCGTTCCACAAGAGCCAGATGTAGCTGACGTTCCCGCGGCGGTAGCGATTCTCAAACGACACGGTCTCGCCGCCCTCGACGAGCTTTGCGCCCTCGGCAAACGTCGCCGCGCGGTCATCGGGATGGACGAAGTCAATGTAAGGACGCGCGAGCAATTCCGCCGTCGGAATTCCCAGAACCTTTTCCCAGGCTGGATTCACCCGCTTGAAATAGCCGTCGAAGCCGGCGATGCACAGCATGTCGAGAGACAGCGTGAACAGCTGATCGATTTCCTTCTCGGTGCGGCGGCGTTCGCGAATCGCCTGCGAAAGATCGGAAACGCCGCGGCGAAGCTGCAGCTCGGCCACCGCGAGCCTGCTGAGCGCCTTGAGCGCCTCACGTTGAGGCTGCGCCAAGTCGCGGGGAACCGTGTCCGTCACGCAGATCGTGCCCAGCGCGTGCCCGTCATGCGTCACCAGCGGCGCGCCCGCGTAGAAGCGGATGTGCGGCTCGCCGGTCACGAGCGGATTCGCCCGAAAGCGCTCGTCCGCGAGCGTGTCTGGTATCACCAGAACATCCGGCTTCAGAATCGCGTGGGCGCAAAAAGATGCGTCGCGCGGCGTTTCAGAAAGCTGCAGTCCGACCTTCGCTTTGAACCACTGGCGGTTCGCGTCCACAAAGCTGACTAGCGCCGTGGGAGTGCCGCAAATAAGCGCCGCCAGACGAGCCAGGTCGTCGAATTCCTGCTCTGGGAACGTGTCCAGAATGGCGTACCGGTGGAGGGCTTCGAGTCGCGCAGCTTCGTTCTTGGGTAGGTGGGATTTCATAGGCCGGCAATTGTCTCGGCTGCGCGCGTCATGTTATGACCCCTGAGCGAGCGAGTCAACGCGGGTGAATGACCTCAAGAAGATCACTCATGGTCCAGGATTGCGCTTCGCCCGGCGTCGCGAGAGAATGGCGCGCCTTCGGGAGAAAGCAAGAATGCCAAGTCCTACACAGCAAGAACAGCCGAACCCCACTTTAATTTTCGAGCTCATAAACGGGTTCCAGCGTACCGCGGCCATGAAGGCCGCGATTGAACTCGACGTGTTCACGGCGGTGGGGGAAGGTAATGCGACACCCATTGATCTGGCGAAGCGATGCGGAATCACCGAGCGTGGCGCGCGGATCTTGTGCGACTACTTGTCGATCGTGGGCATTCTCACAAAAAAGGACGGGAGCTACGCGCTCACTCGAGACTCTGCCATTTTTTTGGACAAGCGCTCGCCGGCGTGCATCGGCTCGATCGCGAAGTTTCTCACGATGCCGCGCGCAATCGATCTTTTCATGGACCTGACGGCGACTCTTCGCAGCGGTGGTTCGTCGCTGGCCGGCAAGGCATCCATCGAGCCGGAGAATCCGATTTGGGTCGAGTTTGCCCGCTCGATGAGATCCATGATGGTTATGCCTGCGAGCCTCATTGCCGAAATGCTGGACGCGCCGAACGGAGAGAAATGGAAGGTGCTCGACATTGCCGCGGGACACGGGATATTCGGCATCACCCTCGCCAGGGAAAATCCAAACGCCGAAATTTTCGCCCTGGATTGGCCGAGCGTCCTTGCGGTGGCAACGGAAAACGCCGAAGCCGCGGGCGTTAGTTCGCGTCATCACCTATTGCCCGGCAGCGCCTTCGACGTCGCGCTCGGCTCGGGCTATGACCTTGTCCTGCTGACGAACTTCCTCCACCACTTCGACATTGCCACGAATGAAAGCCTCTTGCGCAAAGTGTACGCCGCTCTTGCTCCGGCAGGACGCGTGGTCACTCTCGAATTTGTTCCCAATGACGATCGCGTGACGCCGCCCGCAGCGGCTGCCTTCAGCATGACGATGCTCGGCCACACACCATCAGGAGATGCCTATACGTTCACGGAGTACCAGCGCATGTTCAAAAATGCGGGATTTTCCTCGATCGAGATTCGGCCGCTGCCCGGCCCTGAAAGCGTGATGATTTCGCACAAGTAGCCGGATCTTCTGCGCCGTTTCAAAGGAGGTTCGATGGCACCACCGGAACAGCAGACGACCCCTCAAAGACCCACGCCAGAGCTGATATTCGAGACCCTGAACGCGTATCAACGCTCGGCAGCCCTCAAGTCCGCGATCGAACTGGACCTTTTCACCGCCATTGGGGAAGGGGCCGTCGCTATCCCGGCGCTCGCGAAACGGTGCGCTGCCACGGAGCGAGGCGTTCGCATTTTATGCGACTACCTCACGATCATTGGACTCTTGAAGAAACAAGGCATGCAGTACGCCTTGACGCCCGAGGCCGCGACTTTTCTCGACCGTCGCTCACCCGCCTGCATGGCATCGATGGTTCGCTTCATGTCCATGCCCGAGATGGTGGATCCTTTCAAAAACCTGACAGCCATCATTCGTAGCGGCTACTCCTCCGTTGAGGAGCGAGGGGCCGTCCCCGATGATCCCGTTTGGGTCGAGTTTGCGCGATCCATGATGCCGATGCAGGTACCCGTCGCCGAAGCCTTGGCGCGAATCCTCAACGCGGATGCGGGCGAACCGTGGAAAGTGCTCGATATCGCGGCGGGCCACGGGATGTTTGGGATCGCCCTGGCTAAGCACAATCCAAACGCGGAAGTCTATGCGCTGGATTGGGCGAATGTGCTCGATGTGGCGAAGGAAAATGCAAACAAGGCGGGTGTTGCCGCGCGCTTACACGTTCTCCCTGGCAACGCTTTTGAAATGGAACTCGGAACCGGCTACGACATTGTCCTGCTGACGAACTTCCTGCAACTCTTCGACGAGGAGACGAACGAAAGGCTTCTACGCAAACTTCACGCCGCGCTCGCACCCGATGGCAAGGTGGTCACCGTAGGATTCATCGCCAATGAAGACCGCATCTCGCCGCCGCGAGCCGCTGCTTTCAGCATCATCATGCTGGGCACCACGCGCGGGGGCGATGCGTACACGTCCTCTGAATACGATCGTATGTTCCAAAACGCGGGCTTTTCGCGAAACGAAATCCAACGTCTGCCGACGGGCCTCCCCAGAGCGTGATTATCTCGCGCAAGTAGCGTTAGTGTCGCTTTGAGCCCCGTTTTCCGTAGCGCCGCCCCCGTTGACTTCCCTGGTCCACGCGCCGTTCCTCACCACATTGTCATCCCGAATCCCCCCGGTTTGTGGGGGTGAGGGATCTGCTTTTCGCTTTTGGACGCCGCCTGACCTGGATCTCAACAGAGCCATTTTAGTCCTTCGATGTGCTTCCGAAAGCCACGGTGAGCAGCGTCTTTTGTTCCAGCTCGTGCGCTTTGTGCGAGCCGGTGGCGGGGCTTGCGCTCGCCGAGCGTTTCACCGACAGCACCGCGCGGCCGCGCGCCAGTCGTTCGAGTCGCGGCATCAAGAACGCGAGCGCTCCCATATTCGCCGGTTCTTCCTGCACCCAAACGAACTCCCGCGCCCCCGCGTGCCTGTCCATTTCGGCGGAAAGTTCAGCCTCCGGCAACGGATAAAGCTGCTCGAGGAAGACGATCGCAGTGGAAGTATCCTTCCGGCGCTTCCTTTCGGCTTCGAGTTCATGCCCGATTTTTCCGGTGCACAGCAGCACTCTCTTGGCCGAGCCATCGCCGCGATCCGGAATCACGGTGCGAAAGCGCGGCGCCCCGAGATCAGCCAGCGTGGATGACGCTGCCGGATTGCGCAGCATGCTCTTCGGCGTGAACACCACCAGCGGCTTGCGCCACACGCGCAGCGCCTGCCGCCGCAGCAAATGAAAATACTGCGCCGCCGTCGACGGTTGGCAAATCTGTATGTTGTCGCGCGCCGCGAGCTGAAGGAACCGTTCAATGCGCGCGCTCGAATGTTCGGGGCCCTGGCCCTCGTACCCGTGCGGCAGCAGCAGCACCACGCCCGACAGCAAATTCCACTTGTCCTCGCCCGCCGAAACGAATTGGTCGATCACGATCTGCGCGCCATTCGCGAAGTCGCCAAACTGCGCTTCCCAAAGGACCAGCGCTTCCGGAAAATCGCGGCTGAACCCGTATTCGAATCCAAGCACGGAAGCTTCCGAGAGAGTCGAGTTGTAAATCTCGAACCAGGCTGGCTCGGCCGCGACTTGCTCGAGCGGCACAAACTCCTTTTCCGTCTCGATGTCGATCAACGCTGCATGCCGCTGATTGAACGTTCCCCGCTGGCTGTCCTGGCCACTGAGGCGAACCGGCACGCCCTGTTTCAGCAACGACCCGAACGCCAGCGCCTCCGCCATCCCGAAATCGATAGCTCGCTTGCCGCGCGCCATTTCCAGACGCTGTTCGAGCAGTTTTTTCACTTTCGGATGGATGTGAAATCCCTGCGGATACTTCACCAAGGCTTCGCCGATCGCCGTCAGTTCCGGCTGAGGAATACCCGTGTCGACTTCCAGGGAGGCATTGTATTTTCCGCCGCGGAACCGATCCCAGTACGTCGGCAATTCGCGCATCGGCGGATTCTTTTCGAGCTCAATGGCTCTCTTCTGCGCAGCGTCAAGTTCTTCGTGCACGCTGCGGATAATCGGCTGCGGATCGACGCCGATTTTCTCCGCGTACCTTTGCCAGATGGGCGGATGCGCTTCGATCTTGCGGTAGCGCAAGGGCTGCGTAATCGTCGGATCATCCACTTCGCTGTGGCCGTGCTTCCGATATCCGATCAAGTCCACGATCACCGGAGAACCGAACGCATACCGGTAATCGAGCGCCATCCGGCCCACCCGCACAACGGCGTCCGGGTCTTCCGCATTGACGTGGAAAATCGGAATCGGCAATCTCTTCCCCAAGTCCGACGAGAATCGCGACGAATGCTCATCGCGCGGAATCGTCGTAAAGCCGATCAGGTTGTTCACGATGATGCTGATCGAGCCGCCAACCGTAAAACCTTCCACGCCGCTCATGTTCAACGTCTCGGCCCAGATTCCCTGGCCCGCGAATGCCGCGTCCCCATGCATCAGGATCGGAACCACTTCACGCCGGCCATTTTCTCCGCTGCGAGTCTGTTTCGCGCGTGCGCGCCCGATCGCGACGGGATCCACCGCCTCCAGATGACTCGGGTTCGACACCAGGTGAATGCCCACCTTGCGCCCGCTCGTTGCCAGAAAATCTCCGGTCGCTCCCATGTGGTATTTCACGTCGCCACCGCCGAGGACGCTTCTCGGGTCGAAGTCTTCGAAGCGCGCAAATACTTCCGCCGCGTCACGTCCAACGATGTGCACCATCACGTTCAGGCGCCCGCGATGGCTCATCGCCAGAACTGCCTGCTCGGCGCCCTGTTCCGCGGCGGAATTCAGAATCGCATCGAGCAAAGGCAAAAGCGAAGCTTCACCCTCGAGCGAATACCGCTTGGTGCCGAGATACCGAGTTTGCAGGACCTGTTCGAAGACGTCCGCGCGGATCAGCCGGTCGAGAATGTGCCCGCGGTCCGGCGCTGGCGCTTCCGATTCCAGACGTTCCTGAATCCACAGCCGGCGCTCGCGGTCCGGGATGTGCATGAACTCCGCGCCGATCGTGCCGCAGTAGACGCGCCGCGCAGCCTCCGCATCGGGGCCCGTGACGTCAAGCTCCGGCATGGCCACCGGCGCGAGATCGCCCAGCGGATCAAGGTTCGCCTGCAAGTATCCCCACCGCCGAAACGCGTCCCAGACCTGTTCGCTCTCTTTCGCTGCGGATGAATCCACAATTGCCTGCTGCCTGCTCATGAATCTCCCTGGCTTGTAATTCTATTTGGCTCCGTTGACTTCCCCGGTCCACGCGCCATTCCTGGCTACTTTGTCATCCCGAATCCCCGCTGGCCCTGAGCTTGCCGAAGGGCGTCTTTTGGGGGGTGAGGGATCTGCTTTTCGCTTTTGGAAGCCGCTGACCTCGGCTCTCAACAGAACCATGCTATTTTTGCTGCCAGCTCCCATTATATCGACTGTTGCGTCCTGGCGGCGAGGGTCGCGGCTCAGCTTTCGCTCCACGAACCGAGCATCCGCCGAACCAGCACGAATTGGCCCAGATGGTACGCGTTGTGGTCCGCGAGAAGCAGCGCCTGGCGAAGTGTCGTCTGGCCCGAGCCGTGAGGAATCGGCGCGAAGAGATCCGTCTCCGGATTAGCGACGAGCTTCGCCATCGCTTCCAAGTCCGCCTCGAATGCCTTGACGCTCTTGTCCCACGCCGCGTCATTCGGCGGCGCCGAACTCGCGGGCCAATAGCCGGAAGGGAAGTCCGGCGACACATGCTTCGCGTCGCGCGAGAACTCGAGAATGTCCCATTGCGCGATGCGAGCGTGTTCCAGCAGCTCCCAGAGCGTATGCGGCGACCCCAGGAGATTCGCGCCGCGAAGTTTCGGGGGCATATCGTCGACCGCGGCTTTCCAGTCGATGTGAGCTTCGCTCGACGTCAGCAGCTTCCGCAAATGTTCTCGTAACGCTTTCTCGTTCATTGTGGTCGAACCTTTCTTCCCGGAAACGATTTGTTGTTCGCGCCTGGCCTGAGAGGTATCATCCCAAATCAATCTAGCATTCGAGGGGGCAACAAGATGACGCGTCCACTTTTTTCTCGCCGTGATTTTTCCCGGGTTGTTGGTCAAGGGCTGGCGTTCGCCGCCACCGCTCCTTACCTGCATGCCGGACAAGCACGCCACGACCAACCGGTGCCCGAAGGTGCCGTCCGCCTGAACTTCAACGAAAGTCCTTACGGCCCTTCGCCGAAAGCGCTCGAAGCGTTCGCAACGTGCGGACACACGGCTTCGCGCTATCCCGACGGCTCATATTTAAAGATGCGCGACGCCCTCGCGCAGATTCACGGCGTGCAGCGCGATAACATCATGCTCGGCTGCGGCTCCACTGAAATCCTCTGCGTGGCGGACGAAGCGTTTCTGGGCACTGGCAAGAATCTAGTGGTCGCTGGCACCACCTTCGAAGCCGTGATCGAATATGTGAGGGCATCGCACGGCGAGGTCATCAAGGTTCCCCTGACGCCCGATTATCGCCACGACCTGGCGCAAATGGCCGCCGCCTGCACGTCTAAGACGGGCCTCGTCTATATTTGTAACCCGAACAACCCGACCGGAACGATTGTGACCCACGATGACTTCGCCGCCTTCGTGAATCGCGTGCCTTCATCGGCGCTGATTCTGGTCGACGAAGCGTACTTCCATTTCGCCGATAATCCCGGCTACGCCACTGCGGTCGACCTCATCGCCGCGCACCCGAACCTCGTCGTCGTCCGCACCTTTTCGAAAGTCTACGGCATGGCGGGAATGCGGCTCGGCTATGCGGTGGGTGCCAAAGAGACGCTCGACCAGATGGCCCCGTTCAATCTTCAGCCGTTCAATGGGAACGCCGCCGTCCTTGCGGCGACCTACGCAAGCCTGTTCGACCAGGATTACATCAAGGATTGCAGCAAGAAAATGAACGCCACGCGCGAGTGGCTCTGCGCTCAGCTCGCAAAAGACGGCCGGAAGTGCATTCCATCGCAGGCCAATTTTGTGATGGTGGACGTGGGAACCGACGTGCAGCCGATTGTGGACCAATTCCGCGCTCGGAAGATTCTCGTGGGCCGGCGATTCCCCACGATGCCGACGTTTCTTCGCGTGAGCATCGGAACGCAGCCTGAGGTCGAGCAATTTGTGGCCGCTTTCCGCGAAATCGTGCCCGCAGGCCGCTCGCAGGCAGCGTAGAGCGAAAGCTCACCAAAGAAAAAGGGGCCTGAACGAAGGGCCCCGAATGTTCGGTTGAGTTTGGAGCGGGGACGAGGCGAGCGAGAATCGGCTCGCTATTTGTGGCAACCGCTTGGAGCGTGCCGGTTGCGAAGTGCTATGCGGAAGTCCTATGCGGTCGCGCTCGCCGCGCCAGTAGCGCCGATCGACCGCCGCTGCTGAAAACATTCGCGGCAGTATACGGGCCGTCCTTGCGTTGGCTTGAACGGCACCGTCGTTTCCTTGCCGCACTGCGAGCACACCGTTTTTGTTTCCACTCGCTGAACGCCCGGCGAACTCGCGCCATTGCCTTGCGCCCGGTTCGCCTTGCAAGCCTTGCACCGCTTGGGCTCGTTCTTGAAGCCCTTGTCGGCGAAAAACATCTGCTCGCCGGCAGTGAAGACGAATTCAGCTCCGCACTCGCTGCACTTCAGGACCTTATCGTGGTATTCCATACTCCGCTCCCGAACCGCGCTGGGGACAGGACTGGCAGCGGTGCAGCTAAGCCCATAGTACGGGTTTCAGGGTTTGTATCCCGAAACTTCGGGACAAACCCCGACCCTGATCGGGTTTCAGGGTTTGTACTTGCAAACCCTGACCCAAATAATGTCAGACCGGATCCCAGGGTCCGTCCGTCGTGCCGGACAAACCCTGAGCGTTGAAGAAGGCGTCGGCCGGGGACACATCCGGCTCCCGCCTTTCGGCTGTCATTAAGCTGCTGGGAATCGCTTGAATGAGTCGATTGCCTAATCCTGCTCACGCCGTTGTTTCTTGCGGAGACGTTTACGCGAGAGGGCTTCCTTGGCTCGACGCTTCTCACCCGGCTTCATGTAGTAGCTGTGTTTCTTAATCTCCTTGATGATATCTTCCGACTGCACCTTCCGCTTAAATCGCCGGAGCGCGTTTTCCAAAGACTCACCCTCTTGAATCACAACTTCTGCCACGCGTATTCACCCCCGTTCCCCTTTTGAGATTTTGTTTGGATAGATGGGTTCAACCAGTGTACCGGTTCACAGCCAAACCGGCAATTGCAGACTCTTCTATCGGAGGCCTCTTCCTAAGTCAAGAATTAAATTCCACTTAGCGGCACTTCCGCTCGCTCCTAGTAACTTTTCAGTAACGCAAGGGCGAATCGCCTGCAAGTCTTTTTTTCCGAAGAAGGCTGCGGCTCGGCGCCAGGTTTTTTCCGCCCGTGTCGAACTCCACACCGAACGAGGCCGCGACGGCTGGCGCAAGTTGCCGCTATTAATGCAGAATAGGGCCGGCAAAATAGTGCCGGCGAAGATGCATAGAGGACCGGCGAAGATGCATAGAGGAATCGATCGGGAGCAGCGATGCCCGTAATGCGCAATGCGATCGGCGTTCTACTGGCTGGCGGCCAGGGCGAGCGCCTTTGGCCTCTCACCCGCGACCGCGCCAAACCCGCGGTGCCTTTCGGCGGCACGTATCGAATCATCGACATCACTCTTTCGAACTGCCTCAACAGCGATTTGCGCCGCGTTTTCGTGCTTACCCAATACAAAGCTCTCAGCCTCAATCGCCACGTTCGCCGCGGCTGGTCCGTGCTGATGGGGCTCGGCGATTTCATCGAAGTCCTGCCGCCGCAGATGCGCGTTTCGCAGCACTGGTATCAGGGCACTGCCGACGCGGTCTACCAAAATATCTATTCGATCGGCAGCGAGCAGTCGAACTACGTCTTCATTCTTTCCGGCGACCACATCTACAAAATGAATTACCAGACCATGCTCGAACAGCACGTCGCGTCGGGCGCCGACGTCACCGTTGCCACCATCGAAGTGGACGCGGCCGCCGCCGCGAAACAATTCGGTGTGATCGAGACCGACGACAACTGGCGCATCATCGGCTTCGAGGAAAAGCCCGCGAATCCCAAGCGCTCCCGCCTTCATTCCGACAAAGTGAACGCTTCCATGGGCATCTATCTCTTTAACACGCAGCTTCTCGTTCCCATTCTCATCGACGACGCTGAAAACCCCACTTCCGCTCACGATTTCGGCAAAGACATTCTTCCGCGCATCATCGGCAAGTACCGCGTGTTCGCATACAACTTCCGCGACGAAAATAAGAAGGAGACTTCGTACTGGCGCGACGTGGGGACCGTGGACGCTTACCACGAGGCGAACATGGACCTCAGCGCCGTTTCGCCCGTCTTCAACCTTTACGACAAAAGCTGGCCGCTCCATACCTGGCAGCAGCAATATCCGCCGGCGAAATTCGTGTTCGGCGACCCGGAGCGTACCGGCACCGCGATCGACTCGATTGTTTCCGGCGGCTCGATTATCTCGGGCGGGCGCGTGTCGAAATGCATCGTCGGCTACGACGTCCGCGTGAACAGCTACAGCGACGTGGAAGACTCGATCATATTCAATCACGTGAATATCGGCCGCCGCTGCCGGATTCGGCGCGCGATCATCGATCGCCATGTGAATTTGCCGGAGGGCACCGTCATCGGCTACGATCTCGAAGCCGACCGCGCGCGCTACTCCGTTTCCGACGGCGGCGTCGTAGTTGTCGTCCGCCCCGAATCAATGCTGGAAGAACCCGAGTAGTTTCTGTTGGCGATCTGCGAATGGTTTGAAGCGCCGGAGGCGCGATTGTACTTAGCCCGGCATGCAGCGAAGCGGAATGCCGGGAACGAAATCAATAACAGTCAAGTCCCGGAGGGACGATTGACCCGGGACCCGGAGAAAGGTCCCCCTCAAATTCCCAGGAGAAATAATGTCCACACAAATCACCAGTATCCGCGCCCGCGAAATTATCGATTCGCGGGGCAATCCTACCGTCGAGGCCGACGTCCGCCTCGAAGGTGACGCAATCGGTCGTGCCGCGGTGCCGTCTGGCGCATCCACCGGCGAGCACGAAGCGAACGAATTGCGCGACGCCGATAAATCGCGCTATCTCGGCAAAGGCGTGCTGAAAGCCGTCGGCCACGTCAACGCGGAAATCGCGAAAGCCGTCGTCGGCATGGACGCTTCCGACCAGCGCGCCATCGATCGCCGCATGATCGAAGCCGACGGCACGCCGACCAAATCCAATTTCGGCGCCAACGCGATTCTTGCCGTTTCGATGGCTGCCGCGCGAGCGGCGGCTGCCGCGTGCGGCCAGCCGCTCTACAAATACCTCGCTCGCTATTCCAGCAATTCGTCTGCGAACACGCTACCCGTCCCAATGATGAACATTCTCAATGGCGGCGCGCACGCCGACAATTCCGTCGACGTGCAGGAATTCATGGTGATGCCGCTGGGCGCGCCGAGTTTCCACGAAGCGCTGCGCTGGGGCGTCGAGGTCTTCCACAATTTGAAAGCCGTGCTGAAGAAGAACGGTTACTCGACCGCCGTTGGCGACGAAGGCGGCTTCGCCCCCAACTTGAAATCCAACGAAGAGGCTCTCGAACGCGTCCTGGAAGCCATCACGGCCGCCGGATACAAGCCCGGTGAGCAAATCGCTATCGCCATCGATCCCGCCGCCAGCGAGTTCTACGACAAAGCCAGCAAGAAATACATCTTCAAGAAATCGGACAAGTCGGCACGCACGTCCGAGCAAATGGTGGCCTTCTGGGAAAACTGGGTGCGCCAATATCCCATCGTCTCGCTCGAGGACGGCATGTCCGAAGACGATTGGGACGGCTGGAAAATCCTGACACAAGAACTCGGAAGTTCGGCGAAGAGGGCTATACGTCAAGGCACGGCTTCAGCCGTGCCGAACGGCAGTTTAGGGGGTCGGAGCTTTAGCTCCGACGTAAAGGCACAAGGTTCATCAGGGGTTTCAACCCCTGAGGGCAGCATACAGTTGGTCGGCGACGATATCTTCGTCACAAACCCGAAAATCTTCGCGCGCGGCATCGCCGAAGGCATCGGCAATTCGATTCTCATCAAGCTCAACCAGATCGGTACCGTCACCGAAACCGTCGAAGCCATCGAAATGGCGCGAAAAGCGAATTACACGGCGGTGGTCTCGCACCGCTCGGGCGAAACCGAAGACGCTTTCATCGCCGATTTCGTCGTCGCCATGGGCACCGGCCAGATCAAGACCGGCTCCGCCTCGCGCACCGACCGCATCGCAAAGTACAACCAGCTCCTCCGCATCGAAGAAGAGCTAGGCACCGCCGCCCGTTTCCCCGGCCGCTCCGCCCTCGCTTACCATTAGAGTGAGAGGAGGTTCTGTAGCGGCCGCCTTCAGGCGGGTGCAGTCTGTCTTGGAGCCGCGGAGCGGCGATTGTACGTAGCCCGGCATGAAGCGAAGCGGAATGCCGGGAAAGCAAACTACAAAGAAGAGCAAGTCCCGGAGGGACGATTGACTCTTCGTAGCCAACCCGCGAAATGCAATTCGCTCCTTACTTGTAGCCTTCATTCTCCTTCCCATGACAAACTCAACGCCGCATGACCTACAAACTCGCGCTGATCGGCTTCGGCAACGTCGGTAAGGAATTCGTGCGGCTGCTGCGCGCAAAGGAAGCTTTGCTCCGCGCGGACTACGGCATCGAGTGGAAGCTCACCGGCGTCGCCTCGCGCCGCATCGGCTGGATTGCCAATCCGCATGGACTCGACGCCGAAGCCCTTCTGGCGGGCCGTTGCCCCGAGTGTCCCGCGTGGGCCGCGCCGAAGAACGTCCGCGAATGGCTGGAAGAAGCCGACCCCGACGTTTTCTTCGAGGCCACTTCGCTGGACCGTCTCACCGGCCAGCCTGCCATCGATCATCTGAAGGCTGCGCTCGAGAGCGGCGCGCACGCCATCAGCGCCAACAAAGGACCCATCGTCTACGCCTATCGCGAACTCCGCGACCTCGCGCGCGCGAAGGGCCGCAAATTCCTCTTCGAGTCCACGGTGATGGACGGCACGCCGATTTTCTCGATGTTCCCGCACTCGCTTCCGGCGGTCGAGCTGCGCGGCTTTCGCGGCATCCTGAATTCCACCACCAACGTCGTCCTCACCGAAATGGAAAAGGGGCTCACGCTCGACGAAGCCGTCAAGAAGGCGCAGGAAATCGGCGTCGCCGAAACCGATCCGTCCGACGATCTCGACGGTTGGGACGCGGCCGTGAAAGTGGCCGCCCTCGTGATCGTGCTGATGGACGTGCCCATCAAGCTCGATGAAATCGAACGCGTCGGCATCCGCACAGTCTCGCCAGAACAAGTGCGCGCCGCCCGCGCCGCCGGCATGCGCTACAAGCTGATCTGCCGCGCCGAACGCACGCCCAATGGCGTTAGGGCCAGCGTTCGTCCGGAACAATTGCCGATGACCGATCCACTCGCGCTCCTCGAAGGCACCACGTCCGCGCTGCGTTTCGACATGGACGTCTTCGGCCTCTCGATCATCGAGCACAAGCCCGGCGTAATCGCCACCGCCTACGGCCTCCTCGCCGACTTCATCCGTGCTGTGACCTTGTCCTAGCGTAGAGAAACCCCAGAACGGCATTAGCTTTAGCCCGCAGCCAGCCGCGGAGCGGCGATTGTACTTAGCCCGGCATGAAGCGAAGCGGAATGCCGGGAACCAAGGAAAAAAAAAGATGAAAAGAGTCCCGGAGGGACGATTGACTCCTTAACCCCCAATTCCGAGCCCCCCAAATCCTAGTGGCTCAACTTCCAGAAACCACCCCCAGCCTGTAGAATGGCCGGAATCATGACCACACCCACGCTTCAAAAGCAGGCCTCGCGGCCACTCGACCTCGCATGGGTTCGCGCGCAATTTCCGTCGCTAAAGCAAACCGTGAACGGCCAGCCGGCCGCGTTCCTCGATGGGCCCGCCGGAACGCAAGTTCCGCAGCGCGTGATCGACGCCGTCCGCGACTACTACGAGCAATCGAACGCGAATACAGGCGGCGCATTCGCCACCAGCCGCCGCACCGACGCGATCCTCGCGTCCGCGCATGCGGCGATGGCGGATTTTCTTGGCTGTGCGGCCGATGAGGTCTACTTCGGCCCGAACATGACCACACTCACGTTCGCGCTGGCCCGCGCAATTGGCCGCGAGCTTCAGCCGGGCGACGAGATCGTCGTCACCACGCTCGATCACGATGCCAACGTGGCGCCCTGGCGCGCGCTGGAAGAGAAGGGAATCGTCGTGCGTCAGGCGGACATCCGCGAAGAAGACTGCACGCTCGATATGAATGATCTTCGCAGCAAAATCACGCCTCGCACAAAGTTGATAGCCGTCGGTTACGCGTCGAATGCGGTGGGCACGATCAATCCCGTGGAAGAAATCGTGCGCATCGCGCACGGTGCGGGCGCGCTCGCGTTCGTCGACGCGGTTCACTACGCGCCGCACGGATCGATCGACGTCCGCGCCCTCGACTGCGATTTCCTCGCGTGCTCGCCCTACAAATTCTTCGGTCCCCACGCGGGCTGCATCTACGGCAAGCGCGAGCATCTCCTTCGCTTGCGCCCGTACAAGGTTCGTCCCGCGACGGACACGTTGCCGGATCGATGGGAGACCGGTACGCAAACCCACGAATGCATCGCCGGAGTCGCCGCCGCAATCGACTACATCGCCGACCTCGGCCGGTTCGAAAAGACCCGTCCGGGAACGACCGCGGAAAGCGCCGGCCAATATGGCTTTGTGTCAGCCCCGGACCTTCAGTCCGGGGAGGGTGGCCTTCAGGCCACCCGAAAGAAGCCCCACCAAGAATTGAGAGGGGCTTTAGCCCCTGAGGAAAGTATTTCTCGGCGCGAAGCTCTACTCGCCGCCTATCGAGCGATCCGCGAGCACGAAATGTCTCTCGCGTCGCGCATGATCAAAGGCCTGCTCGAAATCCCCGGCCTCCGCTTCTTCGGCATCTCCGATCCTTCACGCTTCGCGCATCGGGTGCCAACGGTGGCGATTCGATTCGCGAATCGCACGCCATTGCAAATCGCCACATTCCTCGGCGACCGAGGCATCTTCACCTGGGACGGAAATTACTACGCGCTGAACCTGACGGAGCGCCTGGGAGTGGAGAAGGATGGCGGCTTCCTGCGCATCGGCATCGTGCACTACAACTCGGGCGAAGAAATCGATCGCCTGCTCGCCGCACTCACCGAACTCGCCAAATTGCGCTGACTCACATGAAATCAGTGACTGCCGGCCGGCGCAACCACGTAGGCGTATTCGAGCAGCTCTCGTCCAGTGTTCTGGACGTTGTGGCGCGTGGCCGGCGGAATGTAGACCATCATCCGCGCTGCGATCGGCATCGGCTCGCGCCCCTCGATTTGCGCCTCGCCGCTCCCGCGAAGTATCACGAGGGCTTCTTCGTGATCGCCCGTCGTGTGCCAGCCCACCGCTTCCCACGGTTTCAGCCGGACGAACCCGCTTCGCATTCCCGCCGTCTGTGGCTCGCCTTTCAGCAGCGGACAATCGTGCGCCGCGCATTCGAGTGGCAACACGAGTGGTTCCTTACGCGCCTCCTGCGATGGCATCGGAGCAGCCGCGAACAGCGCAAGCGCGCAGATCGGCGTAAGGTTTCTGAGTCGCACGTCTTCCTCCTCGAAGCCAAGGTGAACCTATCATGAGCCTCGATCGCGTCCGCGAACATTTCGAGCAGGAAGCCCGCGAATTCGACGAGCTGATCGTCCGCCTAATTCCGCGCTACGACGAAATGATTGCCGCGATGATCGCCGCGATTCCGTTCGCGCCCGACCAGCCCCTCCGCGTAATCGATCTCGGCTGCGGTACGGGGACCGTGGCGGCACGCGTCAAGCAGCGATTCCCTCGAGCGCGGATCACCTGCCTCGACCTTGCAGAAAATATGCTCGCGCTCGCGCGCACCAAACTCGCGGCACTCGATGGCATTGACGTCGAGCAGGGCGATTTTCTCACCTACCAATTCAAAGGACCGTACGACGTTGCCGTCTCGTCCCTCGCGCTTCATCACCTCGAAACGGACGCAGACAAGCGCAGCTTCTATCGCCGTCTCTTCGCAGCTCTCGCGCCCGGCGGAGTCTTCTGGACTGCAGACGCCGCCCTCGGCGCCACTCCCGCTCTGAACGAGATGTACATGCAGAAATGGAAAGAATATATGCGACGCACAATGTCCGAAGCCGCGATCACCGAGAGATTTGCAAAGGATTCCGAGGAAGATCACCCTGCGGATCTCGCGAGCCATTTCCGCTGGATGGCAGAGGCAGGTTTTGTCGAGCCCGAAGTGGTTTGGAAGTATTTCTACTGCGGCGTCTACGGTGCGCACAAACCAGCGTGATGCTCATGCGCACCGCCGCCAACCGCCTTTAGTGTTTCCACCTTCGCGTTTCGATCTTCGGCGGTTAACTCTTGTTGATGTCCTGTTTGTCTTGCAGCTTCTTGATGAATCCCTGCAAGATGGGCTTGATTGGATCCGGCGCATTTGGCATCGCAGCGTTGGCTTCCTTCAGCGCGCTGGCGTAGTCGCCTTGGCTGCTGTAGACGCGCGCCATCGCGGCGTGCGCGCGCCAGTGATCGGGGAATTTCTTCGCCAGATTTCGGTAGACTTGAAACGCCTCGTCTTGCTTTCCCTCTTTCTGCAGCTGCAGCGCGTAACCGTAGAGCTGGTCCACGCTCGCTCTGTCGAGCGCCTGATTCCGGGCCTTGGTCGCTTCATCGTTGCGTCCCAGCGCGTCCAGAACCTGCGATTTCGTCATCAGGTTGTCGTATCGCTGCTCGATTAAGATCGACTGGTTCGCATACTTTAGCGCGTCATCGAAGTCCGTCTTTTCGGCAAGCAGATAGTTTGCGGAGTCATCCCACGCCTGCCACTCGTACTGCACGCGTCCGCGAAGCTGATTGTGCAGGCTGGTCTCGACCACCTCATGCACGTTCACTCCCACTTTGAACGGCACCGCAACCTTCTCCCATCGCAGTGTGACCACCGCCGAATCAGGCTTGAGGTCGTCGAAGTCGTACGTGAGGGCATCGTGAAAATCCGTCGCCGCCGGCTTCACCGTTACGCGCAACGCGTCCTCGGCCTGATCGTACGAGAAGCTTCCCCACGCCGCGTTCATTTTGGAGAAAGCGATGATCCACTCGTTTTCCGCGGGAATCATGTGCAGGCCGTACGTGCCTGCGGCGAGCGGCTGCCCCTCGATCGTCACCGGGTCGCCGAACGAAATCGTCGTGTTCTCGTTCGCTCCGGAACGCCAGGGCTGTCCGTACGGAACCAGTCCGCCCCACACCTTCCGCCCGTTCACCAGCGGACGCGAGTAATTAATGGTGATGTCTGTGATCCCGATTCGCTGCGTGAGCACTGCATGCTGGCTCGCCCGCGGCAGATTCACCAAGGCAGATTGCGCGCGGACTGCGGCCGGCACGGAAAACAGCAACAACGCAAGAACAACAGTTCGAAGCTTGTGCATCGAAGCACTCCTCAAACGAGATTTTGCGAAGGGATTCGAAATCCTGAATGGCCCTAATGCGGCGAATCACACCCCCAACGGCGCGAACACCACTTCGCTGGTCGGTTTAGACGCAAGGTCCGCGCTTTGGTTATCGCGAGCGTTCCAACGCACGGAAAGTGCGGCTGAAGCACCATTTTCTTCTTGCGACCGCGTGGTATTCTGACGAGCTATGAACAAGCGACCTAGGCCCATCGTACTCACCATTCTTGACGGCTGGGGCTTCCGCGCCGAAACAAAAGGCAATGCCATCGCCCAGGCGCGCAAGCCCAACTACGACCGCCTGCTGAAGGATTTCCCGAACACGCTGATTCACACCTCGGGGCCCTTCGTCGGCTTGCCCGAGGGCCAGATGGGCAACAGCGAAGTGGGCCACATGAACATGGGCGCGGGCCGCATCGTTCACATGGACATCACGCGCATCGATCAACTCATGGCGAGCGGCGAGTTTTTCCGCCAGCCGCTGCTCCTGGAAGCAATGGAACGTGGCCGCGAGCGACAACTCCACCTTCTCGGACTCGTGAGCGACGGCGGCGTTCACTCGCACATCGAGCACCTGTTTGCCTTGCTTCGCATGGCGCGCGAAAACCGCGTCTCAAAGGTCTTCGTCCACTGTTTCACCGACGGCCGCGACACTCCGCCCGAAAGCGGCATCGACTTCCTTCAGCGCCTCGAGCAGAAAATGCGCGAGTTCGGCGTCGGGCAGATCGCCAGCGTGAGCGGCCGCTATTACGCGATGGATCGCGACAATCGCTGGGAGCGCGTCGAGAAAGCGTACAGCGCGGTCGTTCATGGTGACGCGGAATCGAAATCGGCCGATCCGATTGCGGCGATGAAAGCGAGCTACGAAAAGGGCGTGACCGACGAATTTGTCCTCCCGGTGGTAATCACCACGCAAGCGGAACCGGGAAAGCCGGCCGTGCCGCGCGGCGTGATTCGCGACGGCGACGCCGCGATCTTCTTCAATTTCCGCGCCGACCGAGCTCGCCAAATGACGCGCGCGCTCATCGAGCCAGCCTTCGACAAGATTGCCGATCCGGCGCGGCCGAAGAATCTCGCGTTCGTCGCCATGACCCAGTACGAAAAAACGTGGCCGTGGCTGCGCTACGTTCTCGCGCCCGAGAAACTCGAGCACATCCTGGCGAACGTTTTCACCGAACTCGATTTCAAGAATCTGCGCGTGGCCGAAACCGAAAAGTACGCGCACGTCACATATTTCTTCAATGGCGGCGTGGAAAAAGCCTTTCCCGGTGAAGAGCGCGTCCTGGTGCCGTCGCCGAAAGTGCCCACCTACGATCTGAAACCCGAAATGTCCGCAGCCGGAGTGGCCGATGCCGTGATCAAAGCGATCGAAAAGGGCGACTTCGACGCGATCATCATGAACTTTGCCAACGCCGACATGGTGGGCCATTCGGGGAAGCTCGACGCGACGATCAAGGCGGTCGAGACCGTGGACGAATGCCTCGGCAGGCTCTTTCAGGCCATGCGCCCTCGCGGCGGAGCGTGGATCATCACCGCCGATCACGGCAACGCGGAAACGATGATCGATCCCGTGACGGGCGGCCCGCACACCTATCACACGACGAATCCGGTTCCGTTCATTCTCGTGACCGAGGATGGACGCGCGCAGTTGAAGCCCGGCGGCTCGCTCCGCGACGTCGCTCCCACGATGCTGGGCGTCCTAACCGCGGATGAACCCCGCGAAATGACAGGCCACGATTTGCGCGCTACGCCAACTAAATAATCGCCTCTAGTAAACGCTAATCTCGATTCTCCGTCTCTGTGATCTCGGGCATTTCTCCGTGCACTCCGTGTTTCTGTTTAAGGTTCCCTTTTCTCCGCGCCCTCTGCGCCTCTGCGGTGGATTCTGACTTAGTCTTTGTTTTTGCCCGAACTAAGCCGCATTCGAAAACGCAATCAATTTCTCCAGTTTCCCCCGCGCCGCTCCGGAATCAATCGACTCCGCCGCCAGTTGCACGCCCTCGACGAAATTAGCCGCGCGTCCCGCAGCCACCAGAGCAGCTGACGCGTTCACCAAGACAATATCGCGGTGCGGCGTGTCTTCGCCCCCACCGAAAATCCGCTGAATGATTTCCGCATTTTGCTTCCCATCGCCGCCGCGAATCGCTTCGAGGGGCGCGCGCCTCACTCCAAAATCTTCCGGCGTGAGCATGTAGTTGCGCACCGTGCCGTCGCGCAACTCGGAAACGTGCGTCTCTCCCGAAATCGAAATCTCGTCCAGGCCGTCCGCCCCGTGCACCACAAACGCGCGTTTCACGCCAAGCTCGCCGAGCGCCTGTGCCATCAGCTCCGTCACGCCCGCATCGTAGACTCCCACAACTTGCGCCGACGCCTCCGCAGGATTCGTCAGCGGCCCGAGCAGGTTGAATACCGTGCGGAATCCCAGCTCGCGCCGCACTTTTGCAGCGTTGCGGGTGGCGGAGTGCATTGCCGGAGCAAACAAAAATCCGATGCCGACTTCGTCGATCGCGCGCGCCACTCGCGCTGGCGGCAGATCGATTCGCATCCCAAGGTGTTCGAGCACGTCCGCCGAGCCGCACAGCGACGTCGCGGAGCGGTTGCCATGCTTCGCCACGCGTACGCCCGCGCCCGCCACCACAAAAGCCGTCGCCGTGGAAATATTGAAAGTTCCCCGCGCGTCGCCGCCCGTTCCGCATGTATCCACCAGCACTTCGTCGGCGCGAATACGCTCGTCCGAGAAAATTCGTGGCGCATGCCGCCGCATAGCCGTCGCAAATCCGGCGACCTCGTCCACTGTCTCGCCCTTGAACCGCAGAGCAGTGACTAATTGAGCGATCTGGACATCCGGAGCTTGCCCAGAAAGGATTTCTTCCATTGCCCGCTCCGCCTGGTTGCGTGTCAAATCGTCGCCGTTCGTTGTATACATAATCGCTGCATGAAGCGGCGTTGGAAACTCATTAGGTTCCACCAAAAGTTCGGCTTCGATTGCCAAATTCCGTTCGTGCTCGGTCATTCCCTTCATCGCGAGCCCCGTAATGAGGGCGGCGATTTGCGCCTTTGTGGCTCCAGATGATCGAAACTCCCGCGAGAGTGCCGCGACTTCACTCTCCGAAAGGTTCTCGCCTTCAAGGGCCTTGCTGATTGCTTCTCGAATCATTCGCGTGCTCGGCTTGCTCGCCCTGATGGTTCCAAGTAAACTGGATTGCTTTTGCGTCCGAAAATCTTAACACCATTCTAGGGTGTGCTTCAGGAAGCCGACGGAGCATTCATGAAGATCCACGAATACCAGGCCAAGGCGATCCTCGCGAAGTTCGGCGTCCCGGTACCGCGCGGCGAAGTCATATTCAAACATGACGACGCGCGCGCGGCGGCCGAGCGCCTCGGAACCAAAGTTGTCGTCGTGAAGGCGCAAATTCATGCAGGTGGCCGCGGCAAGGCCGGCGGCGTGAAACTCGCGAAATCACCCGATGAAGCCGCTTCGCTGGCTGAAAAAATCCTTGGCATGAAGCTGGTCACGCCGCAAACGGGCGAGGAAGGCCGCATCGTCAGGCGCTTGCTGATCGAAGAGGGGCTCGACATCAAGCGCGAGCTCTATCTCAGCTTTCTCGTTGACCGCACGGCCGCTGCGCCCGTTTTCATGGCCAGCGCCGCGGGCGGCATGGAAATCGAGGAAGTGGCCAAGACGAATCCCGAGGCGATTCTGCGCGAGACGATTCATCCCGCCACCGGTATGCAGCCCTACCATGCTCGCAAAATCGCGTTCGGCTTGGGCCTCGCGCCGGAAATGCTTGGCGTCGCCACCTCCTTCTTTCAATCGCTGTATCGCGCGTTCGTTGAAACCGACTCGTCGCTCCTCGAAATCAATCCCTGCGTGGTCACAGGCGACGGCCGCTTGGTCGCGCTCGACGCGAAGGTGAATCTCGACGACAACGCGCTCTACCGCCATCCCGAATTCAAGGAGCTGCGCGATCTCGACGAAGAAACTCCGCTCGAAGTGGAGGCTTCGAAATTCAAGCTCAACTACATCAAGCTCGACGGCAACGTCGGCTGCATGGTCAACGGAGCGGGCCTCGCGATGGCCACGATGGACATCATCAAGCTGAGCGGCGGCAGCCCCGCAAATTTCCTCGACGTGGGCGGCGGCGCATCCGAAGAGCAGGTGAAGAATGCGTTCCGAATCCTGCTGAGCGATCCGCACGTGAAGGCCGTCTTCGTGAATATTTTCGGAGGCATCCTGCGCTGCGACGTTCTCGCCAGCGGCGTCGTTAACGCAGCGAAAGAGTTGAAGTTCAAAGTGCCCGTCGTCGTGCGCATGGAAGGCACCAACGTAAAGCAAGGCCAGGAAATCCTGCGGAACTCCGGCCTGAATTTCACAGTCGCAGCCGGCATGAAGGATGGAGCAGAGAAAGTAGTGGCGCTTGCGGGTGGTGCGCGATGAGCATCCTGGTTGACAAAAAGACTCGTGTCATCGTTCAGGGCCTCACAGGCCGCGAGGGCAGTTTTCATGCGCAGCAGATGATCGAATATGGGACGAAAGTCGTCGGCGGAGTTACGCCAGCGAAGGGTGGGACGCATCATCTTGAAGTGCCCGTCTTCAATACCGTCTCAGAGGCTGTGCGCGAAACCGGCGCGAACGCATCCGTAATTTTCGTGCCGCCGCCGTTCGCTGCCGACGCGATTCTCGAGGCCGCCGATGCCGGCCTGCCGCTCGTCATCTGCATCACCGAAGGAATACCCACGCTCGACATGGTTCGTGTGGCAGCGGCACTGAAAGGCTCGAAGACGCGCCTGATCGGCCCGAACTGCCCAGGAATTATTTCGCCCGGCAAATGCAAGATCGGCATCATGCCAGGCTCGATTCACAAGGAGGGCCACGTGGGCGTCGTGAGCCGCAGCGGCACGCTCACCTACGAAGCAGTCGACCAGCTCACGCGCCTCGGCATCGGCCAGTCCACGTGCATCGGCATCGGCGGCGATCCCATCATCGGCACGAATTTTCTCGACGCGGTCCGCATGTTCAACGACGATCCCGAAACGCGCGCAATCGTGATGATCGGCGAAATCGGCGGCAATGCCGAAGAAACCGCGGCCGCCTTCATCAAGAAAAATGTGAAAAAACCGGTGGTCGGATTCATCGCCGGTCAGACCGCGCCGCCAGGTCGCCGCATGGGCCACGCTGGCGCCATCATCAGCGGCGGCCAGGGCACCGCAGCCGACAAATACAAGGCGATGCGTGCCGCGGGCATTCACACGGTGCAAAGCCCGGCGGAAATCGGCCACACCGTCGCGCGCGTCCTGGGTGGACGGAATGCCGCAAAGCCGGCCGCGAAAAAGAAGACAGCCGCCAAATCGAAGAGAAGATAAATGTAGCTCGGGTCTTCAGACCCGAGGTTTTTTTGTTCCGCACGAAGAAAACGTGGAGGACCCTTGGCAATCGAACGCACATTCGCGATTATTAAGCCTGATGCCGTCGGCCGCAACCTTACCGCCGAAATCCTGAGCCGCATTCACGCGGCGAAGTTTCATATCGTCGCCATCAAATCGCTGCGCCTCACCAAAACGGAGGCCGAAGGCTTCTACGCCGTTCACCGCGAGCGCCCCTTCTTCAAAGATCTCACCGACTTCATGTGCTCCGGCAAAGCGGTGGTGATGGTCCTCGAAGCGGAGAACGCGATCGCGCGATGGCGCGAAACGATGGGCGCCACCGATCCCGCGAAAGCCGCGCCGGGCACGATTCGCCGCGAGCTTGGTACCAGCATTCAATTCAATTGCACGCACGGTTCCGACGCGGCCGAAACCGCCGCCTTCGAAATCGCCTACTTCTTCGCCGGCTCCGAACTCGTGTAATGCTGCTAGCGCAGGTTTTCTCTGCGCTCTCTGTGACCTCTGTGTCCCGCTTTCGGGTTTGACTTTGCCAGTCATTTGTCTCTCTCGGCGTTCTCTGCGCCTCTGCGGTAAACGCCTTTTGCCGTGTTTAATTTGAAATTGCGACGGTCATCGATTCCGGCCGCCAATCGGCGTTAGAATGGCTAACCCGCATGGACCCGCTGCGCGAAACCGGCAAACTTCTGCTGATTCTTGGGGGCGTCCTCCTTGTCGTTGGCGTCCTGATGCTTTTCGGCGCGAAACTCCCGTGCCGTCTCGGACACCTTCCGGGCGACATCGCCTACCAGGGCCGCAACGGCAGTTTTTATTTTCCAATCGTTACCTGCCTTCTTCTCAGCGCCGCTTTAACGCTGTTCTTCTGGGTCGTGAATCTCTTTCGCCGGTAATCCCGATGACCGAAATGAGCCAAGCCTCCCTCTTCGACCTGATGCCGCAGCGGCGCGTCTGGAAAGTCAGCGAACTCACGCAGCGTATCGGCGATTTGCTCGAGGGGAATTTCCCAGACGTTTGGGTCGAGGGCGAAGTCTCGAACTACCACGCCGCGCAATCGGGCCATCTCTATTTCACGCTGAAGGACGCGCGCGCGCAAATTCGCTGCGTCTGTTTTCGCGATCAGCTTCGCGGACTGAAATTCCGGCCTGAGGATGGCTTGCACGTCACCGTGCGCGGATCGCTCGGCATCTACGAAACGCGCGGCGAGTATCAAATTTACGTTAGCTACATGGAGCCGGTCGGCCTGGGCGCTCTTCAGCTGGCTTTCGAGCAGCTGAAAAAGCGGCTTCAGGAAGAGGGCCTGTTCGACGAAGCGCGCAAGAGGCCGCTGCCCGTCCTGCCGCGCTGCATCGGCGTCGTAACGTCACCCACCGGCGCCGCAATCCACGATATCTTGCGCGTCCTCAAGCGGCGCTTCGCCAACGTCCACGTGCAGTTGTACCCCGTGAAGGTTCAGGGTGACGGCGCGGCGCTAGAAATCGTTCATGCGGTGCGCTATTTCAATCGAGTGAAATTTGCCGACGTCCTGATCGTGGCGCGCGGTGGCGGTTCGCTCGAAGATTTGTGGGCTTTCAACGAAGAAGTCGTCGCGCGCGCGGTCTTCGATTCCGTGATTCCGGTCATCACAGGTGTCGGCCACGAATCGGATTTCACGATTGCCGATTTTGTCGCGGACCTTCGCGCGCCTACTCCCTCGGCTGCCGCCGAAATCGTCGTGCGCTCGCGCCAGGAGTTTGACCGTCAGATTTCAGAGCACCAGCATCAACTCGTGCAGCGAATGCGCTATCTGCTCTCCGAATGGCGCCATCAGGTGCGCGACCTGGAAGCGCATCGCGGCTTCCGCCAGCTCGATCTCCTGATGCGAAGGCGCCGGCAGGAAGTGGACGACTTTTCGTCCGCGCTCGCAGTAGCTCTCAGGCTGCGGCTCGCGACGTCGCGCCAGCGAGTGACGCGGGCCAGCGCGCAAATTTCATCATTCGATCTGCGCGCGCGCGCGGCAGTGCTGCGGCGGCGCATCGAAGGCCAGCGAGAATCGCTCCGCGCTTTGCTCGAACGCATCGTCGCGCGAAAGCATCGCGGGTTCGAATTATTGAACGTTCGCTTCGCGCGTATCGACCTGCGCGCTCGCGTGGGTCGCGTTCGCGGCTCGTGGGAAAGATGTTCGCAGGATCTGCGGGTACGAATGGATCGCCTGCTCGTCGCGAAGCGCCGCCGCCTCGAAGCCGCGACGCTGCAACTCGAAGAGCGCAGCCCGTTCCAATTGCTCGAACGCGGCTATGCCATCGCCTATGACGCCTCAGGGAAGGTCCTACGCTCGCCGGACCAGGTCACCGCCGGTGACGACATTTCCGTCCGCCTGGCCCGCGGCGAAATTGACGCCACCGTCCGCCGCAAGAGAGACACCCAGGCCTAGCCGTGGCTAATCGTCGTCGGAGCTGCTGGCCACTTTGAGTACGGCAAGAAACGCCTCCTGCGGAATATCGACGCGCCCAACGCGTTTCATCCGCTTCTTTCCTTCCTTTTGCTTCTCGAGCAGCTTGCGCTTGCGCGAAATGTCGCCGCCGTAGCACTTGGCGAGAACGTTCTTGCGAATGGCGCTGATCGTTTCGCGCGCGATGATGCGGCTGCCGATCGCAGCCTGAATCGCGACCTCGAACATTTGCCGCGGGATCAATTTGCGCAGCCGTGTGACAAGTTCTTTGCCGCGTTCGAAGGACTGGTCGCGGTGGCAAATAATCGTCAACGCGTCCACCGGCTCGCCGCCGACCAGCACGTCCAGCTTCACCAAGTCCGATTCGCGATAGCCTGAGAGGTGATAGTCGAGCGACGCGTACCCGCGCGACACGCTTTTCAGTCGGTCGTAGAAATCCAGCACGATCTCGTTGAGCGGCATTTCGTACGTCAGCATGATGCGCGTCGGCGATAGATACTCGAATTTCTTCTGCACGCCGCGCTTTTCCTCGCAGAGCGCCAGAACTCCTCCGACCGACTCTTCCGACGTGATGATCATCGCCATCAGGATGGGCTCTTCGATTTTCTGAATCGAACTCGGCGGCGGAAAATCCGTCGGATTGTCCACCTCCAGTTTTTCGCCGGTAATCGTGGTGATGCGGTACTCCACGCTGGGAGCCGTCGTGATCAAGTCGATGTTGAATTCGCGCTCGAGCCGCTCCTGCACGATTTCCATGTGCAACAGCCCCAGAAAGCCGCACCGGAATCCAAATCCAAGCGCCACCGAATTTTCCGGCTGGTAGAAAAACGCCGCGTCGTTGAGCTGCAATTTCCCCAGGGCGTCGCGCAGCAATTCGTAATCCGTGGCATTCACCGGAAACAAGCCGGCGAAGACCATCGGCTTGATGGCTTCAAAGCCCGGCAGCGGCGCCGCCGGACGGCTGGCTTCGATCACGGTATCGCCCATGCGCGCGTCGGCCACGCGCTTGATATTGGCGACGATGAACCCCACATCGCCGGCGGCAAGCTCCTCGAGCACCACCGGTTTGGGCGTAAGCGCGCCGAGCGCCTCCACTTCATAGACGTCGGCGTTCGCGCACAGTCGAATCTTCATGCGCGGCGCGATCCGGCCCTCCATCACGCGCACCAGCACCACCGCGCCGCGATAGATGTCGAACCAGGAATCGAAAATCAGCGCGCGCAACGGCGCGTCGGACGAACCCTTCGGCGGCGGCACGCGCTTCACGATTGCATCCAGCACGTCCTCCACTCCCAAGCCGCTCTTCGCGCTGATGGGCAGTGCATCGTGCGCGGGGATCGCCAGCACATTTTCGATCTGCTCTTTCGCGC
Organism: uncultured Acidobacteriota bacterium; assembly: GCA_963737205.1. Classification (GTDB taxonomy): domain Bacteria; phylum Acidobacteriota; class Terriglobia; order Acidiferrales; family UBA7541; genus Palsa-295. The sequence continues at coordinate 3,181,139 of CAVTRV010000002.1, forward strand.
GATCCACTTCCGCAGCGGGCAAATCGATCTTGTTGATCACGGGAATGATTTCCAGGTTGTGCCGCGACGCGAGAAACGCGTTGGCCACCGTCTGAGCCTCCACGCCCTGGCTCGCATCCACCACCAGCAGCGCGCCCTCGCAGGCGGAAAGCGCGCGTGAAACCTCGTACGAAAAATCCACGTGTCCCGGCGTGTCGATCAGGTTGAACTGGTATTCGTGGCCGTCGCGAGCCGCATAGTGCAGCCGAATGCTCTTCGCCTTGATGGTGATGCCGCGCTCGCGCTCCAAGTCCATCGAGTCGAGCACTTGCGCGGTCATTTCGCGCTGGCTCAGCGCGCCCGTCAATTCAAGCAGGCGGTCCGCCAGGGTGGATTTCCCGTGGTCGATGTGCGCAATGATGCAGAAATTCCGGATGAACTGAGGATCCATGGCTCGTCATGGGCGGCCGTCCCGCGGAGGAGGAACACACTGCGCGCATCGGCACCACCCTTCAAATTATCGAGTGTGCCACAGATTGCAGCCTCCGGCCAGCGTTGACGCGCCGTCGATAATTTTCCGGAAACTATCCGCCGCGCTCGCTCGTATACTCGCCTGACGGCAAGGACAACCATTTCTTCGTCGGGGAGAACTCATGACTTCTCGCTTAGTGCTGACCGCCGGCCTCGTGCTCCTCGCGCTTGTCCTATGTGCGCGCACCGCTATCGCGCAGAACACGCCCGGCCCGGGCGCCAAACCGGCCACGGCGATGCCTGATGCGACCACCGTCCCGCTGGAAGCGCAGCCTTCCGACCATTTTGACCCCGAAGCCGCGACGAACGCGTATCTGGCGCGAATTCCCGCCACTGCCAGTGCGCGGTCCGACGCCTACTTCGAAGGCGGCTATTGGCTGATCCTTTGGGATTTTCTCTATGGCGTGGCTATCTACATTGCCCTGCTGCGATTCCGCTGGTCCACCGGAATGCGAGATCTCGCCGAACGCATCACCCGATTCAAACCCTTGCAGACTCTGATTTATTGGACGGAATTCATGATTGTCACAACGGTCCTTGGCGTACCGCTCTTGGTTTACGAAGGGTACTTTCGCGAGCGCCAGTACGGCCTCGCCACGCAGACCTTCGGGCCCTGGATGACGGATCAGCTCAAGATGCTTCTTGTGAACATCGTTCTCGGAGGAGTCGCGGCGGTCCTGCTTTTCCGCATCGTGCGGCGCTTGCCGCGGACGTGGTGGATCTGGGGAGCCGGCGCCTCGATGTTGTTTATGATTGTCGTCGTGATGATTTCTCCCGTCTACCTCTTGCCGATTTTTTACAAAATTACGCCGCTGAACGACCCGCGCATTACGACGCCGATCTTGAGCATGGCGCGCGCAAACGGCATCTCCGTCCGGGACGTCTTCGAGATCAATGAGTCGCGCTCCAGCACCCGCATGAGCGCCAACGTCAGCGGCTTCGGCCGCACCATGCGCATCACGATGAACGACAATCTCCTCAAGCGCGGCTCTCCCGAAGAAATTCAGGCTGTCATGGGCCACGAAATGGGCCACTACGTGCTGAATCACATATATAAGGACACGCTTTTCTTTTTCGTGGTGATCGTGGCTGCCTTCGCGTTTTTGAAATGGTCGCTCGACGCCTGCCTCGCGCGCTGGGGAACGAATTGGGGAATTCGAGGAATCGGCGATACCGCGGTGGTTCCACTCGTCTTTCTGCTCGGCTCAATCTTTTTCTTCGTGCTCACACCAATCCTGAACACGCACACTCGGACGACGGAATATGAGGCGGACATGTACGGGCTGAACGCCAGTCGCCAGCCGGACGGGTTTGCCCAGGCCGCGATTCATCTCGGCGAATATCGCAAGATGAACCCTGGGCCGGTGGAGGAATGGATCTTCTTCGATCATCCCAGCGGACGCAATCGTATCTACGCGGCGATGCGCTGGAAGGCTGAGAACCTGCAGCTTTTCACTCCGCAAATGAACCACTAGTCGCGACGCATTCGGGCGGCCACCCGTGAGGGCTGGCATAGCTCGCTTGTGTGATATAAAACCTCCCTGCTCACACGAATCGTCGTCAAACGGACGGGGGCTCTACCGCTGGCCAGATGAGCATCTCTGCTAAGAATGCGGAAGCTGCCAATCGCTTTGGCTCGGTCGCCCAAAGATTTTGTAGCGTGGTCGACTCCGCGCCTAATCTGGACAGAACTGAACTGCTCGTCCGGGTTTATCGAATACTTCCTCAACTGATTAACGAAGCCATTGATTTGCCGAACGTGGAGTTAAGCGACGATGAAGGTCAAGAGGAAGAACGGAGAAAGTCTCAAGCTCGCGTTCAGGCTCGGTTGAGTCAGGCGCAGTGGGCTCAGCTTTACGCTTTCCTCAGAGAGAAGCTCGGAGATTGGGATCTGTATTGGCAGGTGTTCGACCCAACTAAGGACAACGAAGCAATCCGCGGATCTCTAGCCGACGACATCGCGGACATTTACCGTGACTTGAAGGAGGGACTCGTCCTCAGCAAAGCTCAGCAAGCGCTTCCGGAAGACAACATTTGGGAGTGGCGGCTCGGGTTCTACTCGCATTGGGGCAAGCATGCGATAGACGCACTGCGTACCATCCACTTCCTGCTAGAAGAAACACTCAGCTAGCGTCGTTCCGCGCTACTGCTTTTCGCTCGCTCAAACCAGCCCGGTTCCAGAGATGCGGAAAGCCACCGCATGTTCGCAAGGCTTTTGTTCAGGCAACTCGATCTTCAACGCCGCCGCTTCCTGCGTCCACTTCAACTTGCCCGGCGACCCCAGCAGTTCCACGCGTTCGATCTTGCCGGTAGCGTTAGGGCCGGAGCTCCCGAGTGCCGAAATCACCGCCTCTTTCGCGGGCCATCCCATCACAAAGGCGTAGAGCGTCTCGCCCTTCCTGGTGAACCGAGCGTCGTCGGCCGTCAGCGCCTTTCGCTTGCTCTCGTTGAAACTGGCATCCTGCGCGGGCGCGCTCACCGCGGCGCTCCCTGAAATCCTCCACGGACGAGTCGAGTAAATCGCCTCCCCGTTCACGCTCATCCAGTCCGTGATCTCCGCCAGAATCTTCAATTCGCGATCGTCCAGCATGCCGCTCGAAGGCAGCGGGAAGTTCAGCATCAGGTTCCCGTTCTTGCTGACGATATCCACCAGCATGTCCACAACAGTCTTCGGAGTCTTGTAGGTCATGTCGCGGTTGTAATGCCAGTCGCCGATGCAGGTGTCGGTTTGCCACGGGTTCGGCGAAATCTGATCGAGCACGCCGCGCTCGCGGTCGAGCACGCACATTCCCGCATCCGAATCCTCTTTGCGCTTGCTCGTGTAGACCGCCTCCACCGCGCCGCCATTTCGTTTCGCGTTCGCGTTGTAGAAATTTGCCAGAAGGCTCACGCCCCAGTTCTGGAAAGGCAACTGGCCGTCGCTATAGAGAAGGTCCGGTTCGTACTGGTCGATCAGGTCCTTGATGCGCAGATACCAGTGCTGCTTCCACGATTCGGGAATGCCATCTTCATTCCAGTCGAGCTTGGTGGTCAGCAGTTTAGGGTCGGAGATTTCGTGATACAGATCGGCGAAGGCCGGATTCGCTCCGTCATACGGCACTCCAGCGTACGCGCCATCCTTGTCGGCAAGATGACTCACCGCAAACCACTTGTAGCTGATCCAGAGGTGGTCGCTCACTCCAAACTTCAGCCCGTGTTTCAATGCCGCATGGCGAAACGAGCCCACGACGTCCCTCTTGATTCCCATGTTCGCCGCATTCCAGCGCTGGTGCTTCGACTTCCACATGTCGAAATTATCGTGGTGCACGCCCATGCTCATGAAGTATTTCGCGCCCGCCTTTTTGTACAGGCCGACGAGATAGTCGGGGTCAAACTTCTCGCCTCTCCACGCAGGGATTAGGTCCTTGTAGCCGACTTTCGAAGGATGTCCGTAGTGTTCGAGGTGATATTTGTATTGCCGCTCGCCCTGGATGTACATGTTGCGGGCGTACCAGTCGCCCGCCTCCACCGAAGACTGCGGTCCCCAGTGCGCCCAGATGCCGAACTTGGCGTCGCGGAACCACTCGGGCACGCGATATCCCGCCAGCGAATCGGGGCTGGCGTAAAACGGTCCGGGCGCCACTGAAGGTGCAAAAGAAACCTGCGGCGCCTTTCCGAAAGCTCGCAGCGCAGCCACCGATGTCGCCAGGGCTGCGATCGCCTCTCTGCGGGTCATTGGTATCGTAGTTCTTGGCATATTCAAGTCCGCGCGCACGCGCAGGGCTTCACAGCCACCGCTCCCCGCGCAATGTATCAATGCCTATTCTTTAGGCTTCAGCTTCAGCTTCGACTTGTTTTCTTCCAGGAACGCCCGCAAGCTGTCCGCCGCATCTAGCAGCCGGATCCACTGCTCGTAATACAGTGTGACCGGAAACCGGCCCAGCCCGTAGACGCTGACGCCGCCTTTCTCGCCCACGCGAAATTCAACGGTGCCGCGCTTCCTGCCTCCCACCTGGCTTTCGAGTTCCGCGATCCGCGCCATCAATTCTTCTTTGCTTGGTTCAGACATGTGTTGCGCTCCCCCCAGTTATATTTGAGCTCCCGATGTTATCATGGTGGAGCGTTCCCCTGATTTGCCTGGCCGGAACGTCCCCTTCTGCTGCCGAATGGCGGCCACCGCTTTGCGAACCCTCGGCGAAACTCCCGGATTGCCTGGGCGAGGGTGTTGTCGTAGGCTGTACCGGGTTTTGAGGCACTTCGGCGCCGGACGCGGCGCCAATCTGCCGTGTGAAGGTTCTGGATGATGCGGGTGCCTGTGTGCTCGACCTCCGTGCGGGTATCAGTGTCCTGAAAGCGCGGCCCTCGCGCGATCCGTAACCACCGCCGGATATGCTGTCTCACCCGAACCGGGTGCAGGAGCGCGTTCACCAATTGATGAGCTTTTTCCACCGCGAGCCTTCGCAGAGGTCGAGAATCCTTCTCATTCTCGGCTATGGGCTCTCCATCATCTGCTTCGTCTGGGTACTTCGCGACTTCCACATCGTAAAGGCCGCGCACCAGTTCGCGGCTGCGGACTGGCGATGGGTCCTCGTCGGAATGGGGTTCGACGTATTGAGTTATGTGGTCCAGGCAATTCGCTGGAAGTTTCTGCTTACGCCCTTCGGCAAGGTACGCCTCACCACGGCGATACGGGCTGTTTACGCCGGACTTTTCGCCAACCTTGTTTTCCCCCTGCGGCCTGGCGAAGTCCTTCGGAGCTATATTGTTACGGATTCGGAAGACATCTCGATTGGGCGCGTTCTCGGCTCGGTCGGCGTCGAGCGCCTCATCGATTTGGTTATCGCCACCGCCTCTCTCGGCGTCGCTTCGCTGCTTCTATCCGGGAGCTCCGTGCATCTGCCCCGTAGTCTCCAGCGCGCTGCCGACATCCTCGGCGTCGTGACGCTCGTCCTGGTCTCTATTCTTCTTTCGTTGATTTTGTGGCTGGAGTTCAAGCTTGGCACGAACCCGGAACTCTCGCGTGGGCGTCATCACCTTCCGGGGAGATTCATGGCTGCGCTCACGGGATTGCACGCGATGGGCACTGCGCCGAGCTTCTACCTGGCGGTGCTTGCCTCGATCGCGATCCCAGGCTGTCAGGTGTTCGGCCTGTGGGCCATGATGAAGTCCTTCGGGCTGCCGTTGTCATTCGTTGAAGCGGTGGTGGTACTCCTCGTGATCAACTTGGGGGTTTCGCTGCCGAATGCTCCGGCCAATTTCGGCGCGTACCAGTTTTTCTGTGCCCTCGGCGTTGGCATCTTTAGCGTCGAAAAGGACACGGCCACCGCATTCTCTATGTTCGCCTTCATCGCGTTGAACCTTCCATTCGTTTTCCTCGGCTTCGCCGCGCTGGTTCGTAGCGGAATGTCGTTGCGGTCGATGCGCCAGCAGGTTTCGTCGTTGCCGCGTCAGGTCCCGAGCTCCAGCGCCTCCTCGTAAATCGATGTTTGGGCTCGGGTTCTGGCTTTGTCATTCCGAATCCCGCTTGTCCTGAGCTTGCCGAAGGGCGTTTTTTGCGAGGGTGCGCGTCTTTTGCGTCCCGGACGATTTTGCGGGAAGGAATCTGCTTTTCGTCTGCGGAGCCTCCTCGCCGTTGGAATTGGCATGCAACGACGTTAGCTTTCGGACGCGAACCCGAATTCGTTTTGAGACCCACCGCGCGTCCGTTATATATTGTTAACTTCGTCCCCGCGCGCCGGTATGAACCCGCGCTGCCCTCAACCGCGGCTCCCCGCCGCGAAGGCATGCGCCGGGGAGTCCCTAGCACGCCCGAGGGGGACGCCGAATTTCATGTCTGACGTCAACAAACATCTCGAGAAGGCGCGACGCAGCCTCGAAAAGAACAAGCTCCGCGAGGCCGCCGCCGAATACCAGGCCGCGTTCGACGAGGCCCCATCGAATCAGGAAGCGTTGCAGGCGCTTGCCGACCTTTATACGCGTCTCAATGATCCCGCCCAGGCCGCGCATTACTACGGCATCCAGTTCGATAAGCTCATCGACGCGGGAGATGCTCCGAAAGCCTCCGCGGTTTTCGCCCGCTTCCTTCGGCCATTCCCGCAGCCGCCTGACCGCCTCATGCGTTACGCCATGCTCCTGCAGAAGCAGAATCGAGCCGCCGAGGCGATCGAACAGTTTGGCATCGCAGCGGACGGCTTCCAGCAACAGCAGCGCGACGTTGAGGCGCTGGCTTGCTACGAGAGCATGGCGCTGCTCGACGCTGAGAATCCGCAGCGCCACGTGGTGCTCGCCGATCTCGCCTCGAAGCTGAAGCACGCCGACCTGGCGACGCGAAGCTACCTGCGCGCCGGCCAGCTCACTCTGGCCTCCGGCGCTCTCGACGAAGCGCTCGACTATTTCGAGCGCGCTCACAAGCTTTCTCCCCAAGACCGCAGCGGCGCCCTCCTGTACGCCGAAGCAAAACTTCGCAAAGGCGACGCCGAAGCGGCCGTATCGCTGCTCGATCCGTTTTCGCCGAGCGATAAGGACACATCCTTCCTCGCGCTTCTCGGTGAAGCGCTCCTTCGAACCGGCCGCCTCGATCGCGCGCGCGAAACATTCGAGGCCTACTACAAGCAAAAGCCGGACAGTTTCGGGAAGCTCTTCGAGCTCGCAGGCGCCTACGTTCGCTCGGGGCAGGACGACAAGGCTGCCGCCGTCCTCAACCAGACGAAGGACTGGATGCGCGGTGCGCGCAAGGAAATCGAACTCTCCGCGCAAATGGACCGCATCGCCGCCGCATATCCGTTTTCCCTCAGCGTCGCGCAGACCGTCGCGCGTCTCTATGAGGAAATGAACCGCGAAACCAAGTACTTCGATTCTCTCGTCCGCCTCTTCGATCTGTATCTTGCCGCGGGACGCATGAAAGAAGCCTGCGACGCCCTCGATCGTCTCGTCGACATCGACCCCTACGACTATCGCAATCACGAACGCATCGCCAAACTCGATGGCAAGGTGGATCCAGGCTTCCTCCAAAACATTCTCGCGCGCGCCGCGAAAGCCGCCACGGTTTCTACGCGCACGGATGGCTTCAGCGGCGCCGGCGATACGAGCTCGGCTGCCGCTCCCGTGTCCGAAGAACAGCGCGCGCAACAGGCCCTCGAAGACCTGATCGTGCAGGTCGAGATTTTCGTTCAGTACGCGCTCCAGTCGAAAGCTGTCGAGCGTCTCGAGCGCATTGCCGAACTATTCCCCGGCGAAGAAGAGCGAAACGAGCGCCTTCGCGCTCTGTACGAGCGTGCCAACTGGTGGCCCAAGGGAAAGCCGCCCAAGCCGGCCGCGCCAAAACCCGTCCCGGTCGCTCCTGTTGCTGCGGCGCCGCCACCTCCGCCGGTCGAAATTGCGCCTGCGCCGGTCCCGGTTCCGTCGCCCGCCGAAACTCATCGCGACCTCGCGGCAATCGCCGAAATCAATCGCCTGATGTATCGCCAGCCCACTCCGCGCGAAGTCCTCGCCACCACCGCTGCCGAGATTGGCAAGCACCTTGGCGTGACGCGATGCCTGGTTTCAGTCGGTGACGCTCGCGACTCTGGCCAGCTCACAGCCGAATATTCCGCGCCGGGAGTTCCTGCGGCGGGTGTCCCGCGCGTCGTCGCGCTCACGGCCCTCGTGTCGAAAGCCTCGCCCGATCCCTTCGGCGGAGTGGAACTCCACTCTTCCTCGGCGCCAACGCTTCAAGAGTTGGCCGTCGATTCGGCCCTCGGCGTCATCCTGATGGACAAAGACACGCAGGCCCCTGCCGGCGCGCTGATCGTCGCCGACGCGAAGCCGCGAAAATGGAAGCCGAACGAGTGCTTTTTCCTTCAGGCGGTGGGCGACCAGCTCGTGCTCTCCGTCAACCACACGCGCCTGCGCTCTCTGGTTCGCTCGCTCGCCGTTGCCGACGAAAAAACCGGTCTCCTCAGCCGCGGCGCTTATATCGACTGCCTCCTCTCGGAATCGAATCGCGCGCGCACGCAGGGGACGCCGCTCTCGCTCATCGTGTTGCACATCGACCGCGGCGGCGAACTCCTTCGTCAGCATGGCGACGCTCCTGTGGATCAATACATCGAGCAGCTTGCCCGCGCGCTTTCGTCCGCCGTTCGCCAGACCGACATCGCCGTGAAGTACACGGCGTGGTCGCTCGTTTTCATTTTGCCGGATACTTCTCTCGAAAACGCGCAGGCGCTCGCCGAAAAACTGCGGCAGATCGCCGTCACGGTTCATCCATCGTGGGGTGCAGCCGACTTGACCGTCAGTGCCGTCGTCGCCGAGGCTTCTGCGCGTCACGGCGACGAAACTGAAGACCGCGTCACCGAATGGATCAACCGCGCCGAAGCCGGCCTCGACGAAGCCCGGCAGCGCGGCGGCGACACTCTCGTCGCCCTCGCAACTCCCTGAAGAGCGGCGGCTCATGGCGAAAGCTGTCAATTTCAATGTGTCAGCCCTGGACCTTTAGTCCAGGGAGCACGGCCTTCAGGCCGTGCGGAAGGAACGCCTAAGTTTTATCAGGGGTTTTAACCCCTGAGGTGGATTGAGAGGCAATTCATGTTCATAACCGACGTGGTCATTCTTGCCGGAGCTCGTACGCCGATGGTCCGCTACATGGGCTCGTTCGACACCACCACCGCGATCGATCTCGGCGCCGCCGCCAGCCGCGAAGCGATTCGCCGCGCCGGAACCAATCCGGCCGATTTCGATCACGTGATTTTCGGGAACGTCATGCAGACCAGCGCGGACGCCCTCTACGGCGCGCGCCACGTGGGGTTGAAAGTCGGCCTCCCCGAAGAAACGCCCGCCGTTACGGTCAATCGCCTGTGCGGTTCGGGCATCGAGTCGATCAGTCAAGCCGCGCAGCGAATTCTTCTCGGCGAAGCGAAACTCGTCCTGGCGGGCGGCATGGAAAATATGTCGCAGTCTCCTCACGTCATCCGCGGAGCGCGGGGCGGCTTCAAACTTGGCGAAGGCAAGCTCGAAGATTCCCTCGTCTCCGGTTTGTTCGACAGCTATTGCGGTTTCAGCATGTCTGAGACCGCGGAAAATCTCGCCGCGGAGCAGGGAATCACTCGCCAGGCATGCGACGAATACGCTCTTCGTAGCCAGCAAGCCGCCGAAGCCGCTTTTCGCGCCTGCCGCGTGAAAGACGAAATTGTTCCGGTCGAAGTGAAGAAGGGAAAGAAAACCATCACGGTCTCGGAAGACGACCACCGCCGCCCCGACACCACCACCGAAGTCCTGCAGTCGCTGCCGCCCGCCTTTCGCAAAGACGGCATCGTCACCGCCGGAAACGCCAGCGGCATCGTCGACGGCGCCGCCGCCGTCGTTCTCACTCACTCACGAATGGCGAAAGAGCGTGGCTGGAAGCCGCTCGGCCGCCTCGTTTCATGGGCCGCAGTGGGAGTTCCGCCGCGCATCATGGGCATCGGTCCTGTTCCGGCAATCAAAAAAGCTCTCGCGCTCGCGAACCTGAAGCTCGATCAAATCGACTTGATGGAAGTGAACGAAGCTTTCGCCGCGCAATATCTCGCCGTCGAAAAGCTTCTCGGCCTCGACCGCAATAAGACCAACGTCAACGGTGGCGCGATCGCGCTTGGCCATCCGCTTGCCGCCACCGGCACGCGCCTGGTCCTCACGCTGCTGCTCGAACTTCGCCGCCGCAGCGGCCGCTACGGAATCGCCAGCGCCTGCATCGGCGGCGGCCAGGGCATCGCCATGATCGTAGAATCCGCCTCCTAGCGGCGCTGGCTAGTGCTGAGCGAAGCCGAAGGGCGTCTCACCAGTTCTCGTTCGCCGCAGGTTTTTTCTTCGCGGCCGAAGGCCGCTTTGGGAGTGCGGTAGCTTGCTACCGCTTTCTCTTCGCCGAAGCTTGCTTCGGCGGTCTCTGGCGCCCGTCGCGCCGCAAGCAACAGACAAGCCAAAGCCGCAGAGCCGCGATTGTACTCAGCCCGGCCGGGTTTCAGGGTTTGATGATTCAAACCCTGACATCCAGAAGAGCGCAGCGGAATGCAGGGAACACGATACCCGTTAGCCCGGCTTGTTTTTTAGTCCCTTAATGGGCAGAACCACGTCCCGGGACCGGCACGGCGACGTTGGAAGCCGCGGAGCGGCGATTGTACTTAGCCCGGCATGGAGCGAAGCGGAATGCCGGGCGCGCCCAGACAAAGGAAAGCAAGTCCCGGAGGGACGATTGAGTGCGTGACAGGCGGCACTAGCTCTCTTAGTCTGCTTAGCATCGCCCCTCCTGATACAGCCCAATCACGTTTCCCGCCGGATCCCGAAACTTCGCGATCCATGCATCGCCGCTCGGCGAATCGTGATGGGCCTCCTCCACCACGTCGCCGCCGTTCGCCGTCACCTTGTCCAGCGTCGCATCGATGCTGTCCACCCAGATGTAAGTCATCAATCCCGGCTCGCGTGCGGCGCTCTGGCTCTTTACCCACGCGCCGCTAACGTTCCCCGTCGCGTCGTCAAAACTCGGCCGCGCTGAGTCTCGGTGCCGGATGTTCCACCCAAACACCTTCTCGTAAAAATCAGCCGATGCGCGCACGTCCGTCGCCGGAATCTCCACGTAGCAGAAGCGTGGCCGCCGCAGCAGAGCAAGCCGGTATGCCGGTTCCACCATCTTGGCGCCCGCCGCCTTCGCCCGCCGGCAGTGCCCGTCCACATCATCAACAAACACACTCAGGCTCTGCGTCCCGTACCCGAGTTTCGCCGGAGTTAACCCGTCTCCCCGCTTGGACCGCACCATAATCCACGCATTTCCCAAATGCACCTGCGCGCCGTCGGGACGATCTCCGTAGCGAAAGTGCTCCGAGAACCCGAACGCTTTGCTCAGCCACGGAATCGCTTGCGCAAGGTCCTCATACACCACATGTCCAATCAACTCATTCGCCGGAACCGACCGATTCTCGATCATCTTCGCTACCTCGCCAGGGCCCCCTTACTTCCTCTTCGGCATCAGGCTATCTCACAAATGGCGCCCGGAAGGGCGGGGCTTCAGCCCCGCCGTCAGGCCCGCAATAAGAAAGGGCCTTAGCCCCTGAAGCCAAGCTGTTCGATGCAACCGAGCATTTATGAGACAGGCTCATCCCAACTTGTGTGTTCTTTCTTTTTCTATCTGTGTTCATCTGTGGTTTAACTCTCTTTTTCACTCTTCACCGGTCTTCCAATCTCCCAGTGATGCCCGAAAGGATCCACCACGCGCCCCACTCGCCAGCCGTGCCCTTCGCTCACTGGCCAAACCTCCGTCGCACCCGCCGCCACCGCTCGCGCGAACGCAGCGTCCGGATCCGCGACAGTAAGAATGAGTCGCACCGAACACCCGCCAATCGTCTCGGGACTGAAGTTCCGATGCTCGGGCGATTCGTCGCTCACCCAAAATTCCGCGCCATCGACGGAAAGTCGTGCCACCACGCCTTTGTTGCCGCCATCCAGCCGATAGACCTCCGTCGCTCCGAACGCCGATTTGTAGAACTCCACCGCTCGTGCGCTCCCGCGCACCGACAGCCACGGCGCAATCGAGCACCGCAACGAACTCACTGCCCCATCCCGTGATAATGATTCACAACGTGAACGATGAAATGCGTGCCCAGCGTCACCGCGAGCAGCAGGATCCCCACCGCCATCGGCCTTCGCTTTCGCCACAACGCGACAATGGCAACGACGAAAATAGCCTCCGGCACCACAATCACGCCCACCCACCACGGCACCGGCCCCAGGTCCCACTTCGGAAAGAGATAAAACATCAGCCACACCAGACCGAACCCACCCACAGCCACTCCGGCCGCAATCGCCACGCCGGCCGCCACTCCCGCAGCCTTCTTTCCGATGTCCTTCATCATCAGTTTCTCCTCGCCGCCCGAATCTTTTCCGAACCACGCCCTCAGGCGACGCGGAATGGAATATTTGAAAATCGCGGTCGTGCTCCCCAGAGCCCAAAAAAATGCTGCCCAGTCGCTCTCGATGAAATCGAGCTCCCGCAGCATCGCGTTCACCCACTCCCGGCTGTCCGGTGGCGCGTATCGAAGCACCGCGCGCAACATTCTCGAAGCCGCGCTGCGAATAGCAGACATTAGCCTCTCGCTCCGCTCAACGCCGCGCGCCCCACGCGGCCCGTCGAGCGCACCAGCCCGTGCTCCCGCGCGAACCGCATGCCGTCCGGCGTCAGCCGGTATAGGTGCCGCGGGGGCTTGCCGATCTCCGCCGTTTCCCACGAGGTCTCGAGCAGCTTCCGCTCCGCCAGCCGCATGAGAATCGGATACAGCGTGCCGGATTTCAGTCCCGTGTTCCGGCTGATGTCGTACCCATACTTCCAGTCCTTCGGAACCTGGAGAAAAGCATCCAGCACCTGAAGCGTTTGCGGCGATAGTCGCAGTTTCATGCGCCAAACTCTACACATGTAGATGTCTCTTGTCAACTCCTCATCCGCGCCATCCCCTTCCGCGTTATAGTTCCAAACTGGTCGTGACCGGTGACGCCATGGACGATCTTCTAAAACACGCCGACTCTCTTTCGCTCCTCTGGAAGTGCGTTGCCGCCGTTGTCGGAATCCTCGTTATCCACGCCGTGTTTCACGTGCTCGAACGGACTCTGCCTCGGCGCTTTGGCCGTGCCGACGCGCGCTATAAGGTTCGCAAGTTTGTCGCGTTTTCCGGGTACGTCTCGATTATTCTTTTTCTCGCTATCCTCTTTGAAGATCGCTTCGGCCGCCTCAGCGTTTTCCTCGGTATTGCTGGCGCGGGCGTCGCGGTAGCCCTCCAAGATGTCCTGGCCAGCATCGCCGGCGCATTCTCCATCGGCTTTTCGAAACTGTACGACGTGGGAGACAGAGTTCAGATCGGCGACACGCTAGGCGACGTGATCGACATCGGGCTCCTGCGCACCACCTTGATGGAAACAGGGAACTGGGTCAGTAAGGACTTGTACAACGGGCGGCTCGTCCGCATCCCCAACAGCACCGTCCTGAGAGGGACCGTTTTCAACTACTCGCAGGGATTTAAGTTCATCTGGGACGAGATTAAAGTTGTGTTTACAATCGACAGCGATTGCCACCTTGCACGCGAGATGCTTGTCCGCGTCGCCACAGATGCCGTTGGCGAGTACCTGGCCGAGGCAAAGGCCTCCTGGGAAATTATCAGCGACAATTATCAGAGCGCGAATCCTCCGTTGGAACCTGCCATCACGCTCGTCGTGAATGGCGGATCGTTGGAATTCGGCGTTAGCTACGTCGTTGACTACGAGAAACGGACCGCCATGAAAGATAAGTTGTTCACCAGAATCGTGCAGGAAGTCGCCAACAGCAACGGGCGGCTCGAATGGGCGCAGTCAGGCGTCACCGTCATAAACCAACCGCCGCCCCCCGACGCGCTCGAACCACATCCGCCAACCGCCCTCGGCCCCACGGGCCGCGCGGCCGGCTCTCATTAGTTTCGTCGGCCCTGCTCCTCCCGCCGTCACACGATTCGAGAATTTCGCGGCCGAAGGCCGCTTTGGGAGTGCGGTAGCTTGCTACCGCTTTCTCTTCGCCGAAGCTTGCTTCGGCGACGTCGACGGCGTCTCTTGCGTTTTCCCTCGCGACTCGTTTCGTTGACTTGCCCTGTCCCCCACCATAGTATGTCGTGACCATGACGGACCCCCAGCCGTTGGCAGGCAAGAAAGTCTCCCGCTACGTGATCCTCGAAAAACTCGGTGGTGGCGGCATGGGCGTCGTCTACAAAGCCGAAGACACCGAACTTGGCCGCTTCGTCGCGCTCAAATTCCTCCCCGAAGACCTGGGTCGCGATCCGCAAGCCCTCGAACGTTTCCGGCGTGAGGCGCGCGCCGCTTCCGGGCTGAACCATCCCAACATCTGCACTATCTACGAGATTGGCGAGCATGAAGGCAATCGCTACATCGCCATGGAATTTCTCGACGGCTCCACTCTCAAGCACAGTAACGCCGGCCGGCCCATGGAAATCGAAGGCCTGCTCGACTACGCCATCCAGATTGCCGAAGGCCTCGATGCCGCCCATGCCGAAAACATCATTCATCGCGACATCAAGCCCGCCAACATCTTCATCACCAAGCGCGGCCACGCCAAGATCCTCGATTTCGGCCTGGCAAAAGTTTCCAGTTCTCCTCGCGCCAGCAGCCACACAAACTCGAGCCACACAAGCTCCGCCCAAGCCACCTCGATGGACACGCTCGGTGTCGACACCAATCAGCTCACCAGCCCCGGCACCTCTCTTGGCACGGTCGCCTACATGTCCCCCGAGCAGGTGAAGGGCAAGGAACTCGATGCCCGCACGGATCTTTTTTCCTTCGGCGTAGTCCTCTACGAAATGTCCACCGGCCAGTTTCCGTTTCGCGGCGACACCTCGGGCCTTGTCTTCGACGCCATCCTCAATCGGCTGCCGGTCTCTCCCGTGCGCCTGAATCCCGAAGTCCCGGAAAAACTCGAAGCCATTCTGCAAAAAGCTTTGGACAAGGATCGCAACCTTCGTTACCAGTCCGCCGCGGAAATGCGCACCGATCTCCGGCGCCTGAAGCGGGACATCGAGTCCGGTTCCAATCCCAGCGGATTCACCGTCGCCGCTTCCGATGACTCTCCGCGCTCCGGTTCCACCTTTAGCCATCAGTCGTCCGGTTCGGTCGCCGCCGTTCCCCCGTCTGGTTCCGTGCCGGCAATTCCGTCCGCCGCTCCGGCGCCCGCGCATCCGACGTCTGCTTCCACTGTCGTTGCGCCGCCCGCGCCCGCCGCAGCTTCGCGCAAATGGTTGCCGTGGCTCGCAGGGGCCGTAGCGCTGGTTGCTATCCTGATCGCCGCATTTTTCTTTTTCCCGCGCCACACGCCCGCGCTTACTGAAAAAGACACTGTGGTCCTCTCTGAGTTCGTCAACACCACCGGCGACCCGGTCTTCGACGGCACTCTGAATCAGGCCCTGGCCGTGCAGCTCGAGCAATCCCCCTATCTGAATCTGCTTCCCGCCTCGCAGATCCAGGAAGCCTTGCGCCTCATGGGCCGCAGCCCCGACGAGCGCGTCACCAAGGATCTCGCCCGTGAAATTTCGCAACGTGCCAACGCCAAAGCCATCATTTCCGGCTCCATCGCCAGCCTCGGCAACGATTACGTCATCACCCTCGAGGCCACCAACGCCCAGACCGGCGACTCGCTCGCGCGTCAGCAAGTGGAAGCCTCCAGCAAGGAGCAAGTCCTCAAGTCTCTCGACAAGGCCGCCAGCGACCTTCGCCAAAAACTCGGTGAATCTCTCACTTCCGTTCAACAGTTCGCCACGCCCCTCGAGCAAGCCACCACTTCTTCTCTCGACGCGCTGAAGGAATTCAGCATCGGGCAGGGATTCCACAACCGGTTGGAAGAGGCGCCCGCGATCCCGCACCTGCAACGCGCCGTCGAACTCGATCCGATTTTTGCGATGGCCTACGCCGTTCTGGGCGTCGTCAATTCCAATATCGGCGACAAGAGTGCTTCTGACACTTATCTGAAAAAAGCTTACGAACTTCGCGAACGCACCAGCGAGCGCGAGAAACTCTACATTTCAGGCCATTACTACGGCCTTCTCACCGGCGATCTCGATAAGGAGATCGAAGTGTACCAGCAGTGGGTCCGGGTCTATCCGCGCGACAATCGTCCTTGGGACAATCTGTCTTTGGATTATGCGCGCAGCGGCGACCTCGACAAAGCTCTGGCCGCTGCCACCGAGGCCGTCCGCGTCGATCCTCAGGATTTCTTCGCCTATCAGAATCAGATGGGCGCATACATGTTTTTGAATCGTTTCGACGAAGCAAAAGCAGTGGCGCAAAGCGCCATCTCTCAAAATCGCGCTCCGTTCACGATCCGTCTCTATTTGCTGTATATAGCCGTCATTCAGAAGGATGACGCTGCCATCCAAACGCAAATGAATTGGGTCGCCGGCAAGCCGCCCGAGGCGTTTTTTGATCTCCGTTACGCCTCCTATCAGGATTCCCTCGGTAAGGTCAAACTCGCCGGCCAACTCTTCCAGCGGGCCGCCGACCTTGCTCTCAAGAACGCTATGACCGAGTTGCCGATCAATATGATGTCGATACAAGCTCTTCATGATGCGACCTATGGTCTTGTTGACGCCGCCCGTCAGAAGGCCGCTGACGCTGTTAAACATCCCGTCAGCCGCAACGTGCAAGCGAATGTGGCCGTGGCCTATGCGTTCATCGGCGACACCGCGCAATCCAGGAAGCTGATTGACCAGCTCGATGCGCAATATCCTTCCGACACGCTCCTGCAATTCAATAACGTCGCCGCGGGAAAGGCCCTGAATCTTTTACATGAGAAGAAAACGGAGGAGGCCATCGCCGTTCTGGAGCCTTCGCGCAAATACGAACTAGGCGGCACGCTGGCGCCCGATGCGTACGCCGTCCTGTTTGTGCGGGGACTCGCCTATCTGCAATCGCGCGACGCCGCAAAAGCAGCCGCCGAGTTCCAGAAAATTCTCGACCATCCGGGCCTGAACGCCGTCAGCCCTTACCGTTCCCTCGCGCAACTCAACCTCGCGCGCGCCTACGCCGTTCAGAACGACTCCGCCAAAGCCCGCATCGCCTACCAAAACTTCTTCGCCCTCTGGAAAGACGCCGACCCCAACATCCCCGTCCTCATCGCCGCCAAATCCGAATACGCAAAATTGCAGTAGCCTAGAACGCCTGCAGTTTTTTTCCGGCCGCGTCGAGAACGCCATTGAGGAACGCAGGCGCCTCGGCCGAAGAGAATTTCTTGGCGAGTTCGAGCGCTTCGTCGATAACCACTTTCGCCGGCGCTGTGCCGAAGGTCAGCTCGTAAATCGCGAGCCGCAGGATGTTGCGGTCGATGGTAGCCAGCCGGTCCAGCCGCCAATTCTCGGAAAGTTCGGTCACCAATTTGTCGGCTGCGTCAACTTGCGAAACAGTGCCTTCGAAAAGCTGATTGGCGAACTTGCGCGTCGAGTCGGCTGCGCGCGCGGATTTCCAGAAATTCTGCTCGACGCCCGCTGGTTCCTGGTGGGTCATGTCCCATTCGAAAAGCATCTGCAGCGCGAACTCGCGGGACTTGTGGCGAAGAGTGGTGGCCATGCTACCGGCGGGAGCGGCCAGCACCGGCCGCCCCAGGTGGATTGTGCGTTGAATTCTTGGCAGGATTCTTCTTGAGTTTGCGAACCACCTGCGCCATTTCGATCGCGGCGAGCCCCGCGTCGTAACCCTTGTTGCCGCCCTTGAGTCCGGCGCGGTCGATCGCCTGTTCGAGCGTGTCGCACGTGAGGACGCAAAAGATCATCGGCACGCCGCTATCGAGCTGCGCCAGTTGAATGCCGCGCGCGCTCTCCGACGCGACGTAATCGTAGTGCGAAGTCTCGCCGCGCAGGATGCAGCCGATGCAAATGATTGAATCGCAGCGCCCGGTCGCCGCCAGTTTTTTTGCCGCGATGCCGATTTCGAAAGCGCCCGGCACGCGCACGACCTCGATCTGGTTTTCCTTCGCTCCCGCGCGCCCGAGAGCGTCGAGCGCCCCCGCCAACAGCCGGTCCGTGATGAAGCTGTTGAATTGGCTCACGACGATGCCAAAGCGGAGTCCCGCGGCGCTCAGTTCGCCTCGCGTCGGTTTGGGTTTGAGATTCGTCATCTTCTTCTTGTTCTTCTTGCGTGAAACCTATTTTCCCTGAAATTTCGCCGGCCGCTTTTCCAGGAACGCCCGCGTCCCGTCGCGCATGTCTTCCGTAGCGCAACACAGCCCAAATAGAGTTGCCTCGAGGAACAAGCCTTCCTCCTGTGGCATCTCCATCCCGTGCTCGACGGCCTCCATAGCGTACTTCACGGCCAGCGGCGCGTTCGCGATGATCTTGCGCGCGATCGACTCGGCCGTCGCCAGAAGCTCAGCCTGCTCGGTGACGCGATTCACCAAGCCGATGCGCAGCGCTTCGTCCGCTGAAATCATTTCGCCGGTGAGAATCATTTCGTGCGCCACGCCTTTGCCGCACAAGCGGGGAAGCCGCTGCGACCCGCCGTAGCCCGGCAGAATGCCAAGCTTCACTTCCGGCTGACCAAGCTTTGCGTTGCGGCTGGCGATGCGCATCGTGCAGGCCAGCGCCAGTTCGCAGCCGCCGCCCAGCGCGAAGCCGTTGATGGCGGCGATCGATGGCTTGCCGATCGTCTCCAGGCGATGAATGATTTCCTGGCCGTATAGCGAAAACTCCTTGCCGTCGACGGGCGTGCGCTGCGCCAGCTCGTTGATGTCCGCGCCCGCGATGAACGCTTTTTCGCCCGAGCCAGTAAGGATCAGCACGCGAACGGAATCGTCGCGCCGCGCCGCATTCAAGGCATCGCCAAGCTCGTCCATCGTTTTGCGGTTCAGCGCGTTCAGCACCGTCGGCCGATTGAACGTGATCCGCGCAATCTGGTCCTTCACGTCGTAGAGTAAATTTTCGTAAGCCATCAGTATTCTGCCCTCAGCAACTCCGCTCTTGTGTCAGCCCCGGACCTTCAGTCCGGGGAGGGTGGCCTTTAGGCCACCCGAAAGAAGCCCCACTAAATAAATTAAAAGGGGCTTTAGCCCCTGAAGCCGAATCCGCCGGCTCTTTTCGCTTTTCGAATCCGTCAAAAGTTAACTCGGAAGGGCGGGGCTTCAGAGTCTGTGTGGGAACTCGCTCTGTGTCAGCCCCGGACTCGGGTTTCAGGGTTCGTACTTGCAAACCCTGAGCTTGAACGGGTTTCAGGGTTTGTACTTGCAAACCCTGAGCTTGAACGGGTTTCAGGGTTTGTACTTGCAAACCCTGAGCTTGAACGGGTTTCAGGGTTTGTACTTGCAAACCCTGAGCTTGAATTGGTTGAGGCTTGTCGTGCGCCTTTTGCTTCATCTGTGTTTATCTGTCCCGAGGCTTCGGGATCTGTGGTTCCAAGGTTTCACGGCCCTTCAGCTAAGTTGCATCGGCCTCGGCTTCGCCGGATCAGCATAGTCGTAAAATCCCCGCCCCGCTTTGCGGCCGTTCCACCCCGCCAGCACCATGCGCTTCAGCAGCGGCGGAGGCGCGAAGCGCTTCTCCTTGAATTCGTCGAACATGATATTCGCGATGTAATACGTCGTATCCAGGCCCACGAAATCGAGCAGGGTCAGCGGCCCCATCGGATGCCCGCAGCCGAGCTTCATCGAATTGTCGATATCTTCGATCGACGCGACGCCTTCTTCCAGCGCGCGCACCGCATCCAGAATGTACGGCACCAGCAGCCGATTGACGATGAACCCCGTGCGATCCGTCGTCCGCACGGGAGTCTTTCCCAGTTTTCCCGCGAATGCCACCACTTCCTCGAACACTTTCGGGTCTGTCGCGATTGTTCGTATCACTTCCACCAGCTTCATCACCGGCACAGGATTGAAGAAATGCAGCCCCAGAAAACGGTCGGGGCGCTGCGTGAACGTCGCCATCTCCGTGATCGAAAGCGACGAAGTATTGCTCGCGAAAATCGCGCTCTTCGGGCACATCTTGTCGAGCGCCGACCACAGTTCGCGCTTGGCGGGCAATTGCTCGATGATCGCTTCCATGATGATGTCACAATCTTTCAGGTCATCCACATTCGTGGTCCCGCGCAGGCGCCCGCGGATTTGGTCGCGCTCGGCAGCCGCGATAGTTCCTTTCTCCACCAGCCGCCCCAGATTTTTTTCGATCGATTGCAGGCCCTTCTCGAGAAACTGCGTCGAAACCTCGCGCACCGTTACGGGATAGCCCGCCTGCGCGGCCACCTGCGCGATCCCCGACCCCATCAGCCCGCAACCCACCACGCCCACTTTTTCAATCGCCATCGTCAATTTCTCCCTTTGGCGTGTAGTAGGGTACGGTAAAACGGGTCTCGGTGCCAGCGCTGGCAGTAGGCCCGGAAGGACGGGCGAGCGACCAGAGCCGCAGCCGATAAATAGATTCCCAAAGTGGTAGCGTTCAACGAAACTTTGTCCTACATTAGGCCACTAGAAATGGACACCTTCTCTCGTAGCCAACGTAGCGAGATAATGCGTCGGGTCCGTTCGAGGGGCACGCGACCCGAGTTAATTGTTCGGACCCTCGTAAGGCGCATGGGTATTAGGTATCGCAGCTGCGCTCGCAATTTGCCGGGGAAACCAGATTTGGTGATGGTCGGACAGCAAAAGGCCATTCTCGTGCATGGATGTTTCTGGCATGGACATCATTGTGATGCCGGGAAGCTGCCAACATCAAATCGCTCTTACTGGAAAAATAAACAAGCCAAAAACGCGCTACGGGACCGCCGAAATGCGAGCGCGCTGCGGTCAAGGGGTTGGAAGTTTATGGTGGTCTGGGAATGTGAAACTCGCGGAGGTGAACGCCTTCGTGCAAAGCTCAGTCGATTCATGAAAACACAATCATGAGCAGATCACAGCGAGTTTGGTATGAATTCTTTGCTGGCGGGGGTATGGCCCGGCTGGGCCTTGGCCCTGCATGGAAATGCAGCTTTGCCAATGACTTCTGCGAGAAAAAGGCTCGCTCTTATCGCTCTTTCTTTGGCGACTCACCCGAGCTGAAAGTGGCCGATGTCGGTCAACTCACAACAAAGGATCTGCCTGGAATTCCCGATTTGGTTTGGGCGTCGTTTCCGTGCCAGGACCTCTCCCTAGCCGGAAACGGCGCAGGCCTCGCCGGTGAACGGAGCGGCACCTTTCGGCCATTCTGGCGGCTCGTCAGCCGCATGGTGGACGAGGGGCGCCCACCTAGGCTAGTCGTGCTAGAGAACGTAATCGGCACCTTGACTTCGCACTCAGGGACCGACTTCGCCTCCATAGTCCGCGCACTTGCAGAAAGCGGGTACCGTGCAGGAGCTCTCGTTGTCAATGCGGCTCGTTTCCTCCCGCAATCGAGACCGCGTCTATTCGTTGTCGGTCTTTATGGCCAAACGCCTATTCCGCCCAAATTGATATCTACAGCACCGTCGGAACCCTGGCATACCAAATCTTTAATCAGAGCCCACGATAATTTACCTGAACGATTGGCAGGAAAGTGGGTTTGGTGGGCCATGCCCGTACCGCAAGGACCTGTCCCGACTCTTGCGGCCTTAATTGAAGAGAACCCCACTGGAACTGTGTGGCATTCGGAGTCCGAATCGCAAAGACTACTCAGCCTGATGACCCCGACGCACCGAAA
The DNA here is from genome assembly GCA_963737205.1 of uncultured Acidobacteriota bacterium. Taxonomy (GTDB): domain Bacteria; phylum Acidobacteriota; class Terriglobia; order Acidiferrales; family UBA7541; genus Palsa-295. Next base: position 3,202,783 of record CAVTRV010000002.1, read on the forward strand.
GCGGGTTGCTGACGCGTTACGAGCCGGTAATCGCCACGTGGGGACGATATATAAACGAACGAGGCCCAATCGGAACGAAGTAATGGTTCAACGTGCCGAGGTTCGATTCGACGGGATTTCAGGTTGCTTGAGGACACCTGTGGGCGGTTCCAGTCGTCAAACGGTCATAGTCGTACAAAACGGGCGCGTGCGGACACGCCTTCTTTCAACACGTGAGGCAGCGAGGCTAATGGGTGTACCCGATGACTACCCTCTACCTTCGGGCTATAATGACGCATACCACCTGTTTGGGGACGGAGTTGCCGTGCCGGTCGTTAGCTGGTTGGAGAGCCACTTACTTTGGCCGCTGGCCGCAGGCAGAAACTTCGAGCAGGTCGCGTAACGTCTGATCTACCTTGCCTAACAGAGACCCACATAAGATCGGCGGCCCTCCCACCGATCTGGATTTTGAGAAGGCGCTGATGTTTTTTCACGCCTACATGTATGGTCCGCTCCAAGGCAAATTGCGGTTGTACAGCGCCCGTTCGGTGCGTGCCCCCGGAGCGGCGATGCCTTCCGACTGGGAAGTCTTCGCTTCGATCCTCGTTAAAGACGTAGGAAAGAAGCTAGCAGCCGGCATTGACCTGACACAAAACGAAGTAAAGTCGGCCTTCAATGGAGGAAACTACGAGTACCAATACCACAAGAATACTGGCAAGGAAAAGCTAAAGAGAGACGCTGAGGTCGGTCATCTGTTCTTCGACCACCGAGATAATCTTCGCCATGTTGACCTGCGCTACGCTCATGGAAGTTCAATGAAGGAATTCTTCCGCAAGTGGCTTCAGGAATACCCAGCCCCCTATCTTCAGCGATATCGCAAGAACATCCCCTTCAGTTGGGTCGAGAAGAACGCGATACTTCTGATGACATTAACGGACGGCGAAGTCACATATCCCGCCACCGTCGCCGCACCGGCGACAGCGAAGAAACCTGCGCATCCGCCCGACGATTAGAGCGGCGATCCTGCACGCCCAAAAAAACCCTTGCAATCCGGCTCGAAGTGTGGTATACGTTTAAGTGACGTAGCAAGTGAAGTTAGCTGGCAGTTTCAGCAGACCCTGCGCGTGAAGCGCACCCCCTAAATATTGAAGTAAAAATTGAATCCGCCGCCGCGGATGACTCGGGAGGATTTCATCCCCTGAGTCGGCCTCGACGCAGCCGAAGGAGAGCTGCGTCCGACATCTCGCGGCAGCGAAAAAAGGGGACATGAAGACGATGAATGATCAGCAACTGCCGCAGCAACCCCCACAGCAACCTATAATCAGACGCAAGAAATCACCCTGGCCCGCTACGCTCTTCATCACGAAGCCGACGAGGAACCATCCAGGCGGATGCGAATTCGTTCCTAACGAGGACTTGGAGGAGTACTACAAAAAGCACGGCCTCCTGCAGCCCGCCCCCGAACCAGCTAGCGCTCCACATTGGGCCGCGCCTTCCGAGCCTCAATCCGCACAGCCTTCGGCAACGCCCGACTCGACTTCCCCAACGGAACCAGCCACCGAACCAGCGAGCGTCGCGGACCCCAACGACGCCTCCCTCAGCCACACTCCGCATCGTCCCCGCCTCGCCCGTCACGCCCGCAAATGCTGCATCTGCTCCCACCGGGACCGCGAAGACATTGAAGATGATTTCATCGACTGGCGCCGCCCCGACGAGATCGCGAGGAACTACCAGATCAGTCAGGCTTCCATTTATCGCCACGCCCGCGCCACCGGCCTCTTCCCTCGACGAAAGCGCGAACTCAGCCGCGCCCTCGAGAACATCATCGAGTCTTCCGACGATTGCAGCATCGAATGGGCCGAAGTCATCACACGCGCCGCTCGCGTCTACGCCCACCTGGACGACGCCGACAAATGGTTCGAGCCCACCAGGACCAACCTCATCCTCACAGGCCCTGCCCCCATCTCCTCCCAGGGCATCCCGCAGCAAAATGGCCCAGAGCTAGAGATCGAAGGATTATCCGAGGAGAGCGACACGGAAGACGAGGAAGGGAAGCTTGTCGCGGAAGAAGCGGCCCAGGTCGATCCCGATGCTTAGGAGCAGGGCACCGTGGCGGCCTTGGCGCGCCGAAGCGCGCAGGGCACCGTGGCGGCCTTGGCGCGCCGAAGCGCGCAGGGCACCGTGGCGGCCTTGGCGCGCCGAAGCGCGCAGGGCACCGTGGCGGCCTTGGCGCGCCGAAGCGCGCAGGGCACCGTGGCGGCCTTGGCGCGCCGAAGCGCGCAGGGCACCGTGGCGGCCTTGGCGCGCCGAAGCGCGCAGGGCACCGTGGCGGCCTTGGCGCGCCGAAGCGCGCAGGGCACCGTGGCGGCCTTGGCGCGCCGAAGCGCGCAGGGCACCGTGGCGGCCTTGGCGCGCCGAAGCGCGCAGGGCACCGTGGCGGCCTTGGCGCGCCGAAGCGCGCAGGGCACCGTGGCGGCCTTGGCGCGCCGAAGCGCGCAGGGCACCGTGGCGGCCTTGGCGCGCCGAAGCGCGCAGGGCACCGTGGCGGCCTTGGCGCGCCGAAGCGCGCAGGGCACCGTGGCGGCCTTGGCGCGCCGAAGCGCGCAGGGCACCGTGGCGGCCTTGGCGCGCCGAAGCGCGCAGGGCACCGTGGCGGCCTTGGCGCGCCGAAGCGCGCAGGGCACCGTGGCGGCCTTGGCGCGCCGAAGCGCGCAGGGCACCGTGGCGGCCTTGGCGCGCCGAAGCGCGCAGGGCACCGTGGCGGCCTTGGCGCGCCGAAGCGCGCAGCGCGAAGGCGGCTAATCGCAACAATTTACGATTAGAAATCCACCCAATCCCATGAAAACACAGGGCAAGACAAACTCTAATCGTCACCAAAACGCCTTTTCCGGATTCCGGGCCGGGCTAGGCTTCGATGTGACCTTCGAAGATTCGCACCGCGGAGCCGCTCACTTTCGGGACGAGCCGGCCGCGGTCGGCGCCGACTTCGACGCGAATTTCGCTGGGGCGTCCCATCTCGACTCCCTGGGTGATCACCAACGGATCGCCCGCGCGCAACTTGCCGTGCTGCACGAGGTACGCGCCGAGCGAGCCGCCCGCCGAACCCGTCGCCGGGTCTTCCGTGATTCCCCACGGCAGCATTCCGCGCGCGAATGCGTGTCCCGCCGTGCCAAGGGCAAAGCAGTAGGCCATCGATGCGTGGCTCGAGACCGCTCCGGCGAGAGCGCGCATGTTGAGGTGAATCTTTCTAAGGGTGTCGCGGCGCTTGACGGGCACCATCAGGTTGAAAATTCCGGTCGAAACAAACTCGAGCGGCAACGCGGAATCGAGATCGCTCGACTTGAGCCCCAACGCTTCCGCCAGCTTCGCTCGATTGATTTTGGTGGGCTTAAAGCGCGCGGGCTTTTGCGTCATGGTGACGAGCGCGGGATGGCCGTCGCGGAAGGTGAATTCGACGGGCAGAATTCCGGCGCCCGTCTGCTGCAACACGTGCACGCGGCCCTCGGACGATGCCGGCACAACTCCCAATTCGGCGAGCAGAAACCATGTCCCAATCACGGGATGGCCGGCGAGGGGCAACTCGGTGGTCGTGGTAAAGATTCGGAGACGCGCCAGCGCGCGGTTGTTCGTCGGTTTTTGCACGAAGACCGTTTCCGACAGATTCATTTCGCGAGCGATGGATTGCATCACGGCGGGCGAGAGCCCGTCGCCATCGGTAATCACCGCGAGCGGATTTCCCGCGTACGGCTTCGTCGTGAAAACATCCAGAGTGTAGAGTCGCCGCTTCATCGTTTGCCTGGCCGATTCGAATGCGGAATAAGGCTGCTAGATCCGTTCCAGTTCTACCACGGTCCGCTCGTTCCGCACATTACCGGTGTTGAGGGTGGTCTTCGGCTCGAACAGGACAACGTGGACTTCACCCTCCGCAACGGGAAGATGTTCGACGCCCTTCGGCACGATGATGAATTCGCCCGGCGCAACCATCACATCGCGATCGCGAAACTTCATCCGCATCCGTCCCTTCACGACGAGGAACAACTCGTCTTCGTGATCGTGGTGGTGCCAAACGAATTCGCCCGTGAATTTCACTACTTTCACGTACGAATCGTTCAACTCGCCCACGATTTTCGGGCTCCAGTATTCCTTCACGCTCGACAGTTTTTCCTGCAGGTTCACAGCTTCCATCTTCGATTCTCCCGGGTTCCGCATGTATCGCCGCGCAAGGACCGGCGGCAGGCCGCTTGCAAGGAGGATCTTACTCGGACTGAATTAAAGCGCGAGAACCAATTTGGTCACTTCATCCAGGACGCGCCGCGTCGTTTCCGGGCGCGTGGTCTCGGAATAGATGCGCAGCATTCGCTCGGTGCCGGACGCGCGCACCATCACCCAGCCAACGTCACCCAGGTACGCCTTGATTCCGTCCAGGTTTTCGCGTCCCGTCACCGGCCAGTCGAGCATGCGCTTCATCTTGCCGTTCGAGAAATGCGCGATCGCTTTCTCTTTCTGACCAGGTCTCAGCGTCAGGTCCACGCGCCCGTAATGGTGCCCGCCGAATTCATCCTGCAGCATTTTCACCAATTCGCCGAGCCGCTTGCCGTGCCAGGCCATCACTTCCGCCAGCAGCAGAGCGTTCACGGTGGCGTCGCGCTCTGGGAGATAGAGTTTCGTGCCGATGCCGCCGCTCTCTTCGCCGCCCAGCAGGATGTCGTTTTCGAGCATTTTGTCGCAGATGTATTTGAATCCGATCGGGGTCTCGTGGACCTTGCGCTCGAACTTGGCGGCGATTTTGTCGATCATTTTCGTGGTCGAGAAGGTTTTCGCCACGTCGCCTTTGAGTTTTCGCGTGCCGGCAAGATGCCAAAGGAGCAGCGCAAAAATCTGGTGCGGAGTGATAAACGTGCCGTCGCGGTCCATGGCGCCGATGCGGTCGCCGTCGCCGTCGAACGCAAAGCCGGCATCGTACTTGCCGTCGCGCAACGCGCGGCGCAACGCTTCCACGTGCGGCTCGATCGGCTCGGGGTTCACGCCGCCGAAAAGAGGATCGCGTGTGCCGCGAATTTCATCGCACGGGATTTCATTGCGGTGAAACAGATCGCGAAGCAGCCCGCGCGCCGACCCGTGCATGGGGTCGAGCAGGAAGCGCAGCTTCGACGCGCGCAGGCGGTCCCAATCCACCAGGCCCTGCAACGCCTCGAGATACGGAGCGCGAACGTCGAGCGAATGAAGCAGTTCGTGGCGTGGAGGCAACGACGGGACGCCGTCGCGCAGCACTTTCTCGAGTTCGCCTTCCACTTGCGAAACGATCGCGGGCGAAGCCGAGCTGCCGTAGCTCGCCTTCAATTTCATGCCGTTCCATTGAAAAGGATTGTGGCTGGCGGAGATTTGGATTCCGGCGGCAGCGCCGCGCAGCCGCACTAGGAGCGAAATCGCCGGCGTGGGACAGGCGTCCGCCGCGAGCCATACGGGCGTACCGGTTGCGGCAACGGTCTCGGCCGCCACGCGCGCGAATCGCTCGGAACCGAACCGCGTGTCGTACCCGACCAAAACGCCGCGCTCGGGCCGTTCCGCGCGAATCACGTACCGCGCAATCGCGTGCGCCACCTTGCGAACGTTGTCGTTCGTGAAGTCTTCGGCAATGACGCCGCGCCAGCCGTCCGTGCCGAATTTGATTTCGCTCATCGTCTGGAAGTATATGCCATGGCGTTTGCATGGAGAAGGCGAGGATTGAGCGGTTCGAAGTGGGCTTCAGGGGCTAAAGCCCCCCAATTTCTTAGCCGCGCTTTCGCACGGCCTGAAGGCCGTGCTCCCCGGACTAAAAGTCCGAGGCTGACACAAACCTGAGGCGCAGCTGACACAAAACCGGAAGCGGAGCTAGAGGAGAGCCTTGGATTTCTGCTGCTCGAGCCATTTCACGATTTTGCCCACGTCCTGCGAGCGGTCTCGCGGGCACAACAGGACGGCGTCGTCCGTCTCGACGAAAACGAGATCGCGGACGCCGATCGCGGCCACAAACTTCTTGGGGCTCCAGAAGAAATTTCCCTGCGCGTCCAAAGCAAACGAGGGACCGACCGATACGTTGGCTTCCGGCGTTGCCGCGAGGAGTTCGTGCACGGCTGCCCATGAACCGATATCGCTCCAGCCGACTTTTGCGGGAATCACGAGCACGTGAAACGCGCTGGATTCCCGGCGGGTAGCGGACTCCATGACCGCGTAGTCCACCGAAATGTTCTCAAGCTTCGGATAGATTCGCTCGAGCGTGGAGTTGTAACGCCGCGTCCCGATCGTCTCAGCCAATTGGCAGAGCGCCTCATGAGTTGCCGGAAGAAACTGTTTCAGGCCCTCCATGAAAGTTGACGCGCGCCAGAAAAACATTCCCGCGTTCCACAAGTATTTTCCGGATGTCACGTATTTCTGCGCGACGCCCAGCTCGGGCTTCTCCGTGAAACGCCGCACCGCGTAGGCCCGGGTGTTGAAGGCGCGGATTGCAAGCTCCCCGCGCTCGATGTAGCCGTATCCGGTTTCGGGCCGCGTCGGAGGTATCCCGAGCACCAGCAGATTCTCCGGCCTTTTTGCCAGCGAAACAGCCACGCTCACCAGGCCCCGGTAACGCGCCGGGTCGGCGACGTAGCTGTCCGACGGCAGCACGGCCATCACGGCGTCGCCATATTCCCGTATCAAATGAATTGCGGCGAGCCCAATCGCCGCGGCCGTATTGCGTCCCACAGGTTCGGTGAGAACATGCGACGCCGGCACATTTCGAAGTTCCTTGCGCACGGCCACGGCTTGCTCGGTGTTGGTGACGGCCCAAAAATTTCGCGCGCCGAAAACCGGCAGGAGGCGGTTGACGGTCTGCGAAAGCATCGTCGTGGCGCCAGTGATGTTGAGGAGTTGCTTGGGCGTGCGCATGCGGCTGCGCGGCCAGAAGCGGGTACCCCTGCCGCCCGCAAGCAGGACGGCACACGACACGAGCCTTGGCGTTTGTCTGCTCACGAGTAGATCAACCTCGACGCTGCTCGCGAGTCCACGCCGCGCTCCTTTAGCCGGTGAACGAACTCGTGCAGGTCGCTCGGTACGTAGGTGCGCAGAAGGGAAGTCCGCGATGCCGGAGCGAATTGATACGCGCCGAGCGCCGCCGGAATGATCCAAACCTGCGCCGGTGCGTATGCCGCGCGCTCGCGTCCCCACTCGATGTCTCCAGAGCCTTCCAGGAAAATCACGAGATCGAAATGTTCGCGCGAACTCGTGGCCGCCAGCCGCTCAGCGAATTCCCACTTCTCGGTGGCGAAGTAGCGGCACGCAACGAAGTAGGTTTCCGTCACCGCTCCGCGCTCGATCTGCACCGGATCGATTTTTCCGCCGCTCTGTTTGCCGAACCGCATGACCTCGAGCGCTTTCTCGACGTGGAGTTCGCGTGACTTGCCGTGCGCGTCGCGCCGGTTGTAATCGTAAACGCGGTAGGTGAGGTCGGAATATTCCTGAATCTCGCACAGCACGAGCCCGGCGCCGATGGTGTGCGCCGTCCGGGCTGGGACGAATATGGCCTCGCCCGCGCGCACAGGCACATGCTGGAGGAAGTCCTCCGCCGTTCCCTCGACGATGGCGCGCCTGAACATTTCGGGAGTCACATCCGGTTTCAGGCCCGCGAGCACTTCTGCGCCCCGGCGCGCGCGCAGCGCGTACCACATTTCCGTCTTGCCGCGCCCGCCCGCCGACGCGTCGAGACGCTTTGCGTACTCGTCGTCCGGGTGGACCTGCACGGAGAGATTCTCTTCGGTAAAAAGGAATTTGACGAGCAGCGGAAAACCGGCGCTGTGATCGATGGCGGTCCCGGTCCAGTCCTCTTTCATCGCGGGCCAAGCCTCGCCGAGCTTGTGGCCCGCGAACGGACCATTGGCGAACCGGCACTCGAGGCCCGTCATCCAGGCTTCGCCTATCGGTTCGCTCAGATTGGATTTTTCAGGAAACAGCGGCGCGAGCGAAAGCGCGCCCCAGGGACGCGGGCTGAAAATGGGCTCCAGGCGCGCTGGAGAGAGATTCACTTTCCTCTGCCAAAGAAGCGCGTGAGCCGCCGCAGGCCTTCCTCGATTCGCTCGATCGAAGTCGCGTAAGAAATCCGCACATGTCCGGGCGCGCCGAAGGCTTCGCCTGGAACGACGGCGACATGCTCGCGCTCGAGAAGCTGCCTGGCAATTGCCGTGTCGTTGGGCATTTCCGGGCTGGTGTGTGCCGAGACGTTCGGGAAAACGTAGAACGCGCCCTGTGGCGCCGTACACGTGACTCCGGGAATCGCGCGCAGTCCGGCGAGAATTACCTCGCGCCGGCGCGCGTATTCGGCGAGCATCACGCCGACGGAATCCATCGGCCCGCGCATCGCTTCGAGCGCCGCGTACTGCGCGATCGAATTGGGATTTGACGTGGATTGGCTCTGCAGCTTGGTGATGGCTCCCACGAGCGGCGCGGGAGCAAGCGCGTATCCCATTCGCCAGCCGGTCATCGCAAAGGTCTTCGAGAATGACCCGGCGATGATCACGTGCTCCTTCGAGCCCGGCACGCTCGCGATGGAATAGGGCCGCGCGTCGCCGTACACGAAATGCGAATAGCACTCGTCGGAGAGCAGCCAGACGCCGTGTTTCTGGCACACTTCCAGAATGCGCACGAACTCATTTTGGGGAATGACCGCGCCCGTGGGGTTGCTGGGCGAATTGATGATGACGACGCGGGTGCGCGACGTGATGGCCCTCTCGATATCTTCGGGGCGCGGAGAGAAACCGTCCTTCTCGCGAGTCTCGACGATTACAGGAGTCCCGCCGGCATACTTCACGATGTCGGGATAGCTCACCCAATAGGGCGCGGGGATCACCACTTCGTCTCCGCCGCTCACCAGCGAGCAGATCGAATTGAAAACCGCGTGCTTGCCCCCCACCGTGACGACGCACTCGGCAGGCTGATACGAGGAGCCGAGTTGTGTCGCGTGCCAGTCGCAAATCGCCTGGCGCAACGGCGCGATTCCCGGCGTCGCCGTGTACTTCGTCCGGTTTTCTTCGAGCGCCCTGATAGCGGCGCGCTTGATATAGTCCGGCGTGGGGAAGTCCGGCTCGCCGGGACCAAAGTCCACCACATCCGCGCCGCGCGCCTTGTATCGTTCCGCTTCCTGCATCACCGCCATCGTCTGCGAAACGCTGATGCGGTTCACGCGGTCTGCAAAATGGATTGCTTCCTCGAGCTTCATTCCGGTCGCCGGTTCCATCTTTTCGTCTGCTCCTGCGTAGCGTTAATCCTTAATTCTTCAACTAAACTTTGCCCGCAGCCGCTCTTCAACGACTGGCGGCACCAGGTCCTGAATCGGGCCGCGCAGCCGGGCCAATTCTCTTACGAGCCGCGAACTCACGTAGCTGTAGGCCTCGCCCGGCATCATGAACACGGTTTCGATCTCGGGCTCGATTTTGCGGTTCATCATGGCCATCTGCAGCTCGTATTCGTAGTCGGAGACGGCTCGAATCCCGCGCAGCACCACGCGCGCTCCCTTTGTGCGCGCGAATTCCATCAGGAGTCCGTCGAACACTTCCACCTCGACGTTCTTCCACTCGTAGGTGACGGCTTCGAGCATCTCGACGCGCTCCGGGACGGTGAAAAGCGGGTCCTTATCGAGATTGCGCGCCACGGCAACCACGAGCCGGTCGAAAATCTCCGCTCCGCGCGCGATCAAGTCGAGATGGCCCTTCGTCACAGGGTCAAACGTCCCCGGATAGATCGCCGTGACAGCTTTGCCTCTCTCGATGGCCATCCGGTGGTCGATTCTAACCTACAATTTCACGCGAAGCCGCGACAAAAATCCGGCGCGGCTGCCTGACTTGGCCGCCCAATTTGGCGCGCGACGTGAACGCGCCGCCCTCCGTTCCTACCCTCCGCAAGGCTCCCGATTTTTGAATGAAACCGTGCTTCCTCGCGAGCCGTCCGAGTACAATCCACCGGGCTTTCGGCAGGTCCTCGCGTTGTAGAAAAGCTTGTTACTCACGAAAGGGACAACGAGAATGAGGTTGAACCACTTAATCGTAGCAGGACTCACAGCACTGCTGGTTGCGGGCGTAGCGTCGGCGCAGAGCGATCCCCAGCGGTCGGGACGCGGCGAAATGCCGCCGGGCCAACAGGCTCCGCCATCGCAAGCCGAAGGCGCGAAAGCCCCGGAACAGAAGCGTTGCCGCCGCCCGAAGAGAAATCATCGGTGACGCATCACAGCGCGCGCATCGGCGGCCAGGAAATCAACTACACGGCCACCGCAGCCACGTACGTGATCAAGGCCGACGACGGCAAGCCGAAAGCCGTCTTCTTCTATGTCGCCTATACAAAGGATGGCGTGCCGGACGTCCCGAAGCGTCCGATTTCGTTCGTCTACAACGGCGGACCCGGTTCGGCTTCGCTGTTCACGCACATGGGGATGGGGCCGAAGCGAGTGGTCCTGACGGCGGACGGTCACGGGATGCCCGCGCCTTACTCGATCACCGATAATGAGGATTCATTCCTCGATACCACCGACCTCGTGTTCATCGACGCCGTCTCCACCGGCTACAGCCGTCCGGCGCCCGGCGAAGACGCCAAGCAGTTCTACGGCATCGTCGAAGACGCCACGTGGTTCGCGGATTTCATCTATCAATACATCACGCGCACCGAACGCTGGGATTCGCCAAAGTACCTCATCGGCGAAAGCTACGGCACTACGCGTTCGGCGGAGCTTTCCGGGGTCCTGCAAGACCGCCATCAAATCTACCTGAACGGCATCGTGCTGGTTTCCTCGGTAGCCTTCTCGAGTTGGGGTGCGGACGATCGCATCGAGTATTTCCTGCCCACGTACACGACATCGGCCTGGTATCACCACCTGTTGCCTGCCGATTTGCAGTCGGAAACAATCGAGCAAGTGGCCCAGCAAGCGCGCGAATTCGCGCACGGCGAATACGCGGCGGCTTTGCAGAAGGGTGAAAACCTTTCTCCGGCGGAACGCCAGAAAGTGGTTCAGGATTTGGCGCGTTTCACTGGCCTTTCCCCCAAGTACATCGAGCAAGTAAATCTTCGCGTCAGCCCGTTTCGCTGGTTCAAGGAACTCGAGCGCGACAAGCGCCGCACCGTGGGCCGGCTCGATTCGCGCTTCGAGGGCATCGAAGCGGACGCCGCGGGAGAGAGCCCGGACTACGACCCGAGCGAAGCGTCCTATGAAGGTGCATTCGTGGCGACGTTCCATGACTACGTGAGGCGCGACCTGAAGTGGGAGAGCGATATGTATTACACCGTGTCGGCCAACGTCCGCCCCTGGGACCGCACGGGCGACACTCAAGTGGCGGAAGTCCTTCGCGCCGCGATGACGCAGCAATCGAGCCTGAAACTGCTGGTTGTTTGCGGCTACTATGACCTCGCCACGCCGTTCAATGGTATCGAGGAAACCGTCGCGCACATGGGCCTGGAGCCGGTGATCCGAAAGAACGCCAGCTTCGCGTACTACGAAGGCGGCCACATGATGTACATCGACGAAAGCGCGCATCACAAGCTGCACAAGGACATCGACGACTTCATCAACTCCGGCTACTCGCACTGAGAACTTCGGATTCGGCGGGGCTGCCAAGGTGAAACAAGGCCACTGAGCCGTTTAGGCTCGCCAGTAGCCATTCGATGGTTCAGGGGTACCGTTTGCCCCACTTGGGTTGACATAGCCGACTAAAATGGTCGTGCTTTAAGATGATGCAAAGAAGCCAGTTGGCCTCAACGAGTCTCTTGACATTAGGGTCGGGCGGCCGTAGAATCAATATGCGACTGATTGAGTCGTATATGCATCTATGATGAAGCTGTCCAAAAAGGCCGACTACGGACTCATAGCTTTGAAGCACCTCGCGACTCATAGCGGGGCGTCTTACAGCGCCACGGACATTGCTGAGGTTTACGGAATTTCGACGCCACTGATGGCGAAGGTGCTGCAGAAGCTGGCCAAAGGGGGATTGCTGGTGGCGCGCTACGGTTCGAGCGGAGGCTACACTCTGGCGCGCGACCCGTCACGCATTACGGCCCTCGACGCAATCAAGGCCATCGACGGCCCGTTGTTCATCACTTCCTGTGTGACTTCTCACGGGGAGTGCGACCTGTCCACCACGTGCTCGATCCGGGAGCCGCTGCGCCGCGTGAACGAGAGCATCCTGGAAGTGCTCGACAAAGTGACGATTTCGCAGATGACCGACGAGGCGCCGCTGGCTGAAATGGTCGAACTAAGAGTTTGAAAGTTGGGGTTTAGAAATTAGCTGAGGAGAATCGAATGGCAATCAAGCTTCCCGTTTATTTTGATAATCACGCGACGACCCCTGTTGATCCTCGCGTCCTCGACGCCATGCTGCCGTATTTCACCGAGACGTTTGGCAATGCCGCCAGCCGCAACCATGAATTCGGCTGGAAGGCGGAAGAGGCGGTCGAGAACGCGCGCGGGCAGATCGCTCGCCTGATCAACGCGACGCCCAAAGAGATCATCTTCACCAGTGGCGCGACGGAGTCGACCAATCTTGCGATCAAGGGCGCCGCGGAGATGTATCGCGAGAAGGGCAACCATATCATCACGCAGGTCACCGAGCACAAGGCTACTCTGGACACCTGCAAGCGACTGGAGAAGTACGGTTATGAAGTGACGTATCTGCCGGTGGAAAAGGACGGGCGCGATCAATCTCGACGAACTCCGCCGCGCCATCACGCCGAAGACGATTCTGATCTCGATCATGTACGCGAACAACGAGATCGGCGTGGTGCAGCCGATCGCCGAAATCGGCAAGATCGCCAAGGAAAAAGGCATCTTCTTCCACGTGGATGGCGTGCAGGCCGTCGGGAAGATTCCCGTTGACGTCCAGAAGGACGGCATCGACCTGATGTCGATTTCGGGGCACAAGATTTACGGCCCGAAGGGCGTGGGCGCTCTCTACGTTCGCCGCAAGAACCCGCGCGTTCAGCTTGCCGCGATTATCGACGGCGGCGGCCACGAGCGCGGCATGCGTTCGGGCACGCTCAACGTGACCGGAATCGTCGGCCTGGGCAAAGCATGCGAACTCTGCCAGCAGGAGATGGCCGCCGAATCCGCGAAACTGAGCAAGTTGCGCGACCGCTTGAAGGACTCGATCATGTCGCGGCTTGACGAAACCTATATCAACGGATCGATGGAGCATCGTCTGCCGCACAACATCAATATCAGCTTCGCGTACGTGGAAGGCGAATCGCTGCTGATGGGCATCAACGACATCGCGGTTTCGAGCGGTTCGGCTTGCACTTCGGCGACCCTGGAACCCAGCTACGTGCTGAAGGCGCTCGGCGTCGGTGAGGATTTGGCTCATACGTCGATCCGTTTCGGGCTCGGCCGGTTCAACACGGAAGAAGAAGTGGACTATGTGGCGGACCGCGTTGTGGAGACCGTGAAGCGCCTGCGCGAGCTTTCGCCGCTGTATGAGATGGCGAAAGAAGGCGTCGACGTCAGCAAGATGAAGTGGGTGGTTGCCTCTGATTCGCACTAGTGGAGCGGCAACGGCCCGGCAACAAATTTCTTTGAACTAAAGGAGCAAACGAACCATGGCTTATTCTGACAAGGTAGTGGATCACTACAAGAATCCGCGCAACGTTGGCTCGCTCGATAAGAGCGACCCGAACGTCGGCACGGGCCTCGTAGGCGCACCCGAATGCGGCGACGTCATGAAGCTGCAGATGAAGGTGAATCCCTCGACGCACGTGATCGAAGAAGCGAAGTTCAAGACGTTCGGCTGCGGCTCGGCGATCGCGAGCTCTTCGCTCGCCACCGAGTGGGTAAAGGGCAAGACGGTCGAGGAAGCGCTGGCCATCAAGAACACGGACATCGTGCGCGAGCTCTCGCTCCCGCCCGTCAAGATTCATTGTTCGGTTCTGGCCGAAGACGCGATCAAGGCCGCCCTCGCCAATTGGAAGACGAAGCAGGGTCAAGCCGAAGCACAACCGGCCGAGCCGGCCGCAGCGCACAACTAACGCGACGCGTAAGTGCCCGCGTGCCCCGACGCGCAGAGTGGTGCGTCCGTCTCTTGGCGGACGCGGGGCTCAGGGGACACGATTTAAGAGAATTTCTATGATCCATGTCACCGAAAAAGCTGCGACCAAAATTCGCGAGCTGCTGACCAAGGAAGGCGTTCCCGCCGAGTCCGGCGGGCTGCGCGTGGGTGTGCAGGGCGGGGGTTGTTCGGGGCTGAGCTACGCGATGCGGCTCGAGACCGAGGCGCGCAATCGCGACAAGGTGTTCGAAGAGAATGGCGCGCGCATTTTCGTGGACCCGAAAAGCTTCCTCTACCTCAACGACACGACGCTCGATTATCAGGAAGACTTGATGAGGCAAGGTTTCGTCTTCCAGAATCCGCAGGCGGCGCGGAGCTGCGGCTGCGGGAGTTCTTTCACGGCCTGAGGTTTTCCAGCGCAGGCACGCCTGCCCCAGCTTTGAAGGTACCGCCGCGGAGAGTCCCCGGATTTCATTCGAGAGCGCATGAGTGTGACGCAAACGAGAACCGATGCCCCCGCTACAGCGAAGTGCTGGAGTTGCCAGAAGGCCGTGGATGGCCGGCATTTTTGCCCGGCGTGCGGCAAAGTGCAGCCGCTTCCGGCCGGTGCCGACTATTTCGCGTTTTTTGGACTTCCGCAGAAGCTGACGCTAGACGCTGATGCGCTCGAGGCGCAGTTTCACAAGCTGAGCTGGAAGCTGCATCCCGATAATTTTGTCCGGGCCAGCGAATACGAGCGCGAACTGTCGCTTGAGCGGTCGTCGCAGTTGAACGATGCGTATCGCACGCTGCGCGAGCCTATCGCGCGCATCGAATATCTGCTTCTGCATCTGGGTTTGCGCAAGGAAGGCACGACGAAGCAGCAGGCGCCGCCGGAACTTCTGGAAGAGGTCTTCGAGCTGAATGAATCGCTCGACGAACTTCGCGAAGCCCGCTCCGAAGGCGGCGACGTCACCAGCCTTCGCCAACGGCTGGGCGCGGCGCAGCAGAATTTCCAGCAGAAACTCGCCGAAGTAGACGCCGAACTCGCGGCAGTGGGCACCGAATGGGACGCCGCTCTCGATGCGAACGCCGACGCCGCGAAGCGCGCAACGCTTCTCGCGCGGATGAACGAAATCCTGAATCGCCGCAGCTACATTCGAAATTTGGTCGCAGGCGTACAAAAGGAACTCGCGGAAGTTTAGCCCGCTTGCCCTGAGGCTGTTGGAAGGGCGTCTCGCCGGCGGGTTTGATTCTTGAACCTGAGTCACGGCTCGCGGGTCGCGAGACACGGACCGCGCCACCGATGCGTTCTGGCGCACAAGGATAAGTGATCATGGGACGTGTAGTTGGAATCGACTTGGGGACCACGTTCAGCCTGATTGCGTACAACGATCCGCAAACGGGAATGCCGAAGTGTATTCCGGGCCCGTACGGCTCGACGCTATGCCCGTCGATTGTCAGCGTGGACGCGGATGGACAAGTCATTGTCGGCGAGGCCGCGCGGCGCCGCCTGCTCACGCAGCCCGAGCGCACGATTTACTCGGTGAAGCGTCTGATGGGCCGCGGCGTTGCAGACATTCAGGATGAGCTGAAAATCTTCCCGTTTCGGATCGATTCCGAGAGCCACAATACGATTCGCGTACGCCTGGGGGACAAGGTTTTCACGCCGCCTGAAATCTCCGCCTTCATTCTCCGCGAATTGAAATCGTGGGCGGAAAACTATTTCAAGGAACCGGTGGATCGCGCGGTGATCACCGTTCCCGCCTACTTCAATGACGCTCAGCGCCAGGCCACGAAAGACGCGGGACGCCTGGCGGGCCTGGAGGTTTTGCGGCTCGTGAACGAGCCTACCGCCGCGGCGCTCGCCTACGGCCTGCACAAGCAGAAGCGCGGCAAGGTGGCCGTATACGACTTCGGCGGCGGCACATTCGACATTTCGATCCTGAAGCTGATCACCACGGGCGAGGGCGACATCTACCAGGTTCTTTCGACGAACGGCGACACGCACCTTGGCGGCGACGATATCGACAACGCGCTGATCGACCTCGCGCGCAGCGAAATTCGCCTCCAGTTCGGAGTCGACGTCGCTCAGCGCGGAGAAGCGGCGCAGCAGTTGCGCAAGTCTTTGATTCAAGCGAAGCACGAGCTTTCGACCGCCGAGAAAGCGTCCGTGCAATTTCCGGTGGATTCGAAGCGGGTTTACGTTCGCGAGATCACGCGCTCTGAATTCGAGGAACTGATTCGCCCGATCGTTGCGCGCACGATGGCCCCCGTGAAAATGGCGCTGGCGGACGCGAAGCTGGCCCCAACGGACATCGAGGAAGTTGTGTTGGTCGGCGGCTCGACTCGAATCCCGCTCGTGCGAAAGACCGTCGGCGATTATTTCCAGCGCCCGCCGCATTGCGAGCTCGATCCTGACGAAGTGGTCGCGCTGGGAGCGGCCGTCCAGGCCAACATCCTCGAAACCGGTGTGACGGACATGCTGCTGCTCGACGTTACGCCGCTGTCGCTCGGCATCGAGACTATGGGAGGCGTCGTCGCGAAAATCATCCCCCGCAACTCGACGATTCCCGCCAGCGCTCAGGAGCTGTTCACCACGGGCGTCGAAAACCAGACGGGCATCGACGTTCACGTCCTCCAGGGTGAGCGCGAGCTCGCGAAGGATTGCCGTTCGCTGGCGCGCTTTCAACTGAAGGTCGCGCCGGGTCCCGCGGGACTCGCGCGCGTCGAAGTGAAATTCCTGATCGACGCCAACGGAATCCTGCAAGTGGGCGCGCGCGACCTGAAAACGGGCCAGCAGCAGAGCATCGAAGTCCAGCCCAGCTACGGATTGTCTGACAATGAAATCGAGCACATGCTCGAGGAATCGATCGAATTTGCTGAGCAGGATTTCGCGGAGCGCCAGCTGATCGAGGCGCGCAACGAAGCGGAAACGATTTTACAGGCTACGACAAAAACGCTTGCCGACGCCCGTGCGCTCGAGCTTTCCGCGGACGAGCGGCGCGCCATCACCGAAACGGACGCCAGCCTCCGCGAAGCGATGCGGGGCACGGATTACAAATTGATTCGCCAGCGCGTGGACGAACTGAATCAGGCCACGATGCACCTGGCCGAGATTCTGATGAACAGCACGCTGCAAACCGCGCTGCAAGGCAAGCGCCTCGACGAAGTTTAGACAAGGAGTATCACAATGGGCGGCCAGAACCCGTACATCGAAGAAGTTAAATACACGCCCGCGACAAGGAAATTCAAGGTCACCTTCATCAGGGAAGGGAAGACCGTCGAGATCGATCCCGACAAAATTCCCTACGGCCACGACGGCCTGCCGGGAAGCATTCTCGACATTTCGCAGGGCTACCAGATGGGCCTCGATCATGCGTGCGGCGGAGTGTGCGCTTGCTCCACATGCCATGTGATCGTTCACGAAGGCCTCGACTCGTGCAACGAGGCGACGGATGCGGAGCTGGACCAGCTCGACGAAGCGCCCGGCGTGACTCCGAAGTCGCGCCTCGGCTGCCAGTGCGTGCCGGACGGCACGAAGGATCTCGTCGTCGAAATCCCCGAGTGGAACAAGAACTACGCCAAGGAAGCCGAACACTAGAACGCAGTCGAGGGACAGTGATGCCGCCAACATTCGATTGGGACAACGCCGAAGAAATCGGCATTCAGCTCTCCGAAAAATATCCGGAAACGGATCCGCTCACCGTCCGTTTCACCGATCTGCACAAATGGGTGATCGCGCTTCCCGGCTTTTCGGGCGATCCCAAGCAATCGAACGAAGGCAAGCTCGAAGCCATCCAGATGGCCTGGCACGAAGAATTTCAGGACCGCCAGGGTTAGCGAAAAGCAGTTGTCGAACGCTTGTTTTTTCGTAGGAAGCGCGCTCGGCACAGCCAATTTGTCCGTCTCCACTCGCTTCGCGTTTGCTCCCCGAATCTTGCGCTTTGTCCCTGCATCTGAATAATGGTTATCATTTGCCTGAAGCCGCGATCAAGGAGCCGCCATGGACGCAGATCTGCGCTATCCGATCGGAAAACGAGAACGCATAGAAAATGTGACGGAAAGCCAGCGGCGGGCTCTTATCGACGCGATCGCTGAAACGCCTGCGAAGCTGAGAGCGGCTGTGGCAGGCTTGAACGACAAGCAGCTTGACACGCCGTACCGCCCTGGCGGCTGGACGGTCCGGCAGGTTGTGCATCATTTGCCCGACAGTCATCTGAATTCTTTCGTCCGATTCAAACTTGCGTTGACCGAAGACCAGCCCACGATCAAGCCTTATGACGAAGCTCGGTGGGCCGACTTGCCCGACTCGAAAGGCCCCGTCGAAGTGTCGCTTTCGCTTTTGGAAAATCTTCACAAGCGCTGGATTTTGTTGTTGAACGCTCTGACTCCCGCGGACTGGAAGCGAACTCTTCGCCACCCGGAGCACCCCGGCCTGATGACGCTCGACGACAATTTGCAAATCTACGCGTGGCATGGCCGCCACCACGTTGCGCACATCACGGCGCTACGCGAACGCAACGGCTGGCGCTAGAGAAAATCGCCATCTGCACTTTAGTCCGCTCGCCTCAAGCGTGTGAACTCGGGGCCATCTCTGCTAAACTGGGAACTCCTAAACCACCCGTGGCGCTATGGTGCAACGGTTAGCACGCGGCCCTTTCAAGGCTGAAATACGGGTTCGATTCCCGTTAGCGCTACCACATACTGCGATATCGCGCAGCGTCGGTGCCGAGCACGCCATCTTCGGTGCTCAGTTGCCCCGACTGAAACACTGTATTCCCCCGCCCCATCTGTAACATTTCTACTCCGCCGCGGCTGGCTCCCCCATGAGCACTTCGTGTCACAAGCCCTAACTCATTGTCCTGGATAGACGTAGCTTACCCTGCGGCTGGCCTGAGACATGCACCATCCACCCCGAAATTGGACGTTTGTCCCAGATCGAATGGACCAGTCAAGGGGTGCGAACTTGAAAAGCCGGTGTCACAGGTTCCGCGACGCGCGCCACGAAGAACGCGGCTTTACGATCATCGAGATGGTGGTTGTGATCGGCATCATCATGATCATTCTCGCGATGGCCGTTATCGAACTGCAGCCCACGGTGCAGCAATTCCGCGCGAATGCAGCGATGGCCCAAGTCAAGGGTGCGATGCGTCAGGCGCGAGAGATCGCCATCTCCCAGCGCCGTACGATCGTCCTTCAGTTCGTCGGCAACAACACCATCGAGCTGTTTCAAGTAGTTGAGCCCGGAAACGTTCGAGCGGTGAACCCCTTCCTCACGCTGCCGATTGAGAACACCGTCAGCTTCATGACATTCGCAGGAGAGCCCGATACGCCTGACACTTACGGGATCCCGGCCGTTCCTGCTGGCGTTGAATTCGGCGGTGTGGTCGGAGGTCCTCCGATCGGGATGCAGTTTCAGAGCGATGGAACCTTCACGGACGCGAATGGAGTTCCCATCAACGGCACGGTTTTTATGGGGATAACCAACATTAAGACCTCGTCACGCGCCGTGACGATACTGGGCGCCACCGGACGAGTCCACGCCTTTTACGGAACGGGGTTGTCGTGGTTCCAATAAAACGGAGAGAGCGCATGAGCATTCGTATGTCTCAACGTCGGCAAGCAGGCTTCACGTTGATGGAAACCATGATTGCGATCGTGGTGTTGATGATCGGGCTCCTGGCGCTGGCGGCCATGCTCGGCACCGGCCTGGCCTTCATGAATACGTCGCAGGATGATTACATCGCGCAGGAAAAGGCCATGGAAGCCGTCGAGTCGATTTTCACGGCGCGCGACATGGGCCAGGCGACTTGGTCGTCGATTTGCAACATCGGCGGCGGCGCTGGATGCATCTTTCTTGCGGGCCCGCGGCAGCTTTGTGACCCCGGCCCCGACGGCATTGTGGGAACGGCCGACGACAATTGCGCCGGCTTGCCGGACGCCATTCTTCTGCCGAACGGCGCCAACAATTTCAACCCGCCAGTTCGTGTGCCGCTCTCGAGTTTCACGCGAACCATAACGATCACTCCGGTGCCCCTCGTGCCGAACCTGAACCAGATCCAGGTGACGGTCACGTATACATCGGGCCGGTTCACGCGCGCGTACACGCTGACTACGAACATCTCGAACTTCTCGTAATGGATTCCGACGGAGGCTGTGAATGAAACGCAATGCTGGATTTAGCTTGATCGAAGTTCTCGCCGCAACCGCGCTGATGCTGATCATTATGGCGGCCACATTGCGCACGCTTACGGACGCGATCCACGCCAATCAAGGCGTCACGCTTCTGGCGGACACGCAAGAAAACCTACGAGCCTCCCTGAACTACATGACCAAGGACATTATCCAATCCGGCGAGGGAATTCCGCAGGGCGGCATCACCATCCCGAATAGCGGCGGCGCCGCTCCGGTTTCCGCTCTGATCCGCCCGCTGCCACCAGGCGCGCCCCCTCCGGCCACTTTTCCCACCAGCTGGGTCGCGCTTCCTGCAATCGCGCCCGGTTTTCAGCTGGGACTTGCTTCGTTGGTTGCTAATCCAGCGATCCAGGGAGCAACCGTTGCGGGTCTGAAGACCGATATGATTACGGTCCTTTACGCCGACACGACGCTGCAAGACGCGGCAGGAAACTGGCTCAACCGGTACCCTATCAGTCAAGCGCCAAACGCGGGCTGCGGGGTCGCTGTCCCGAGTCCGAACGGAACGATTGCGACGGCCGGCAACACCACGACGATTGTATTCGACCCGACCTGCATCAATATCAACACCGGCAACACGGCCATCAACACCGGTGATCTTATCCTGCTGCAGAACAACGCCAGTGGCTGCGCCGCCAGCGGCGCCCTGGTTGCCAGCGATAGCTGCGACGCCAACAACCCGAGCAACCCGGGCAGCATGGCCCTGCTGGTCGTCACCGGCGTCAACCTGGGCGCTAACACGATCACATTTACCTGCGGAGACGCGTTTGCCCTGAATTGCTCCGGCCAGCCTTCCGGCACTGTCACCCAGATGCAAACCGCGGGTTCGTGGGCTGGCGTCACGGTTACCGCCACGCGCGTTTGGATGGTCACGTACTACATCAGCAACGCCAATCCACTGAAGCCCATGTTGATGCGCCAGGTCAATATGAATGCTCCGCAACCCGTGGGCGAAGTCATCGAGAACATGCAAATTTTCTATGACGTCCTGAACGCCGGATCGGCCCCGCCGGCTCTCCTGGCGCCGGCAGAAAACGAGGATCCTCTGGGGACTGTGGGCTGGGGCTTCGGTTCGCTCTCCTACATTCGCGATTGCTACATCGTTTTGTATGCGCGATCGGAAAATCCCTACAGCCCTAGCAACCGCTATTTCCGTAATAACCTGCAAACGGTTGTCAGCATCCGCGGATTGGATTTCTACAACGAGTTTCAGTGAGTCGGATGCGCTCTATGAATTGCTTCAGAACAAGGAGACCTTTGATGAGAAGCCGTCGTGAAACGGGGATGGCGCTGGCAACCGCGCTTCTGGTGCTGATGCTGGTGTCGACGATGATCGTGGGCCTGGCGTGGCTCGTGATGACCGACCAGAAACTCGGCGGCAACAGCTCCGACCGTCAAAGGGCGTTCTATGGCGCCGAGGGCGGCATGGAAGCTCTGACGGCGGGCATCGAGAACCAGTTCAACGCGAACCCCGGTGTCACATGTAACGACATCAACGGTCCCGCAGGCGTAACTTCTTTGCCTCCCACTAACATTCCGGGTATACAGTATCTGAATCCAGATGGAACATCCGGCTATCAGGCGCTCTTCACCTGCGTAGGGGGCGTCCCGAACTCAGCCTTTGCAACAATCACTACAGGTTCCTATGCTGGTTTGTACGCTCAGGCCACTGCCTACACTCTTCAGGTCACCGCGCGCAGCACGTACAACTCGGAAGTAAAGCTTCAGCGCGAGGTCCAGACCGTAGCGATACCCGTGTTTCAGTTCGGCATGTTTTCTCAGACGGATCTGGACTTCTTCGCCGGTCCGAACTTCAACTTCGGCGGCCGCGTCCACACGAACGGAAATCTGTGGCTGGCAGAGGGCGGCGGCAACGCGTTGACGATGTCAGGCAAGGTGACCGCGGCGGGTGAAATCATCACCGCCAACCTCGAGAACGGCTTCCTGACGGCTGGCAACTACGGCGGCGCCATCGATATCACCAGTGGCTCGGCTTTCCCGAACCTGCTGGCCCAGGGTACGCAGCAGAGCGTGCTGGGAAACGCGAACTCGGTGGCTGGCTTGGGAGGACTCGCCGAACCCGGCTTCGCCAACGTAGCCAGCGGAATTTACAACGGCAACGTCGGCGTGAAAGAAACCGGAGTCAAGCCCCTGAATCTGGCGATCGCCACCCCGGGCTTTGGGCAGAACGGCCAGAGCATCGACCTGATTCGCCGTGGCTTGGCGGCCGACGCCGCAACGAAGCTCGCCCAACGTTATTACGCTATGCAAGGTATGGGCATCCGAATCTTGCTATCGGACTACGGCGCAAACGGCACCTGCGCAGCTAGCGACATCAGCAGCACGAGCGGAACTGCTCTACCTGATCTTTCGGCCAACCTTGCGGCACCCGTGGCAACGCCGGTCGACTTGGCAACACTCGCCTACGATCCAGCCGCCGGTGTTGCTCCATACAATGTTGTGCCGGCGTGGCCGCCCAACTTGGGCGCAACCGTCTTCCCGTTGCCAATCTCTGACGCGACCGGCGGAGCAAACACTTATAGCGCAGCAGATGGTTATTGGGTGAAGCGAGGATATCCCATAATCACGGGATGCCTGAAAATCGATTACCAGAATGCCGCCGGCGCCTGGACGGACATTACGCCCACAATCTTGGCGCTGGGTTACACCGGCCGCAATATCAACCCAGAGAGCGCCGCGACGATGGGCAATCCCGCGAACTACTCGCCTGCCGTGCTGGCGCTGCCTGGCGCCCAGGTGAACGGATCGGGCCCCACCATCAAAGCCGGAGTTCCGACGGTGGGGTGCGTCGACCCGAGCCCCCTCGCCGTAATCAGATTTGCGCGAGTCCGTGACAACCCTTCGTTCGCGAACGGCGTCGGCGGGTGTGGCGTTCTTCCAGGCGGAGCCGGGAACCAGCATGGTACGGATTTCTGGCCCAATGTGCTCTACGACACGCGCGAGGGAATGCCTCGCGATACGTCTGCAGGCATGAACCCTATTCCCTGGATACCCGCTGCTGGCGCGATGTATTACGTCGAACTCGATATCCAAAATCTGACCCAATGCCTGACGAACGCTGGAGTCTGCCCGGGTCTGCCGGGTAACATTGCCGGCGCCGGCACGACAGGCTACGCGGTATATTTCTCCGATCGTCGGAGCGAACGGCCCGACCCGACCCCGCCCGTATCGGTGGGCGGCGCGAATGTGCTCACTGGCGGTAACGGCTACGATGACATCGTAAATCCGGCCAGCGCCAGCAGTTGCTCAAATAACTTGCTGGATCAGGGCGAAGACTCCGAGGGCGATTACGTCAACGGCGTTGACCCTAATCCTCTTGTGGGTCCCCGGGTTTATGGCAACGTCTTGAATCCGATTCCGGCAAATCTGTGGCCGATCGGCGCCATTGCTGGCACCGAAGTAACCGCGAACGTGACCAATCTTGTCACCGGCGGCAACTCCGTTCTCTTGGCCAACGCAAATTGCGCGGGGAACGGCACCGCGTGGCCGTATGCGGTTGCGAAGGCGGGCGACCTACGGGAGAACCCGCCGATCTTCTTCCGGCGGGCTCTGAAACTGGTCAACGGCAGTTCCCTCGGCCAGATCCTCAACCCCATCGGAGTTTGTGGGGCGGTACCTTGCGGCCTCACGATCACGTCGGAAAATCCCGTCTACATTCTGGGCGACTACAACAACAACCCGAACGCCGATGCAACCCTCGCGACGCCCAATGCTGATCCGCACGTCGCAGCGTCCGTCGTAGCGGACGCGGTGACGCTGCTCTCGGACAACTGGAACGACGTCAACTCGTTTGCTTTTCCTTACGGCATCGGCGGTGTCGGCGCCGTCATAACCAACGGTGGCCGCAACGCAACGACGACCACGTACCGCTTGGCCGTCGCTGCCGGCAAGAACGTGCCCTTCGTGCAACCCGGTGTCGGCGTTGTCGGGAACGACTTCGGAACCGACGGTGGCGCGCACAACTTCTTGCGGTACATCGAGAACTGGGGCCCTGCTACCCTTTATTATCGCGGTTCGATCGTTAATATGTACTTTAGCCATCAAGCGATCAGCACGTTTAAGTGCTGCAACCTTGTGTATAGCCCGCCGACCCGCGGCTATAACTTCGACAGCGATTTCCAAACACCGTCCAAGCTGCCGCCTCTGACGCCGATGTTGCGCGACGTGAACACCATCGGCTTCACGCAGATGAGTTTGCCGACGCAGTAGAGAGTTTGCGCGCGCAACGCCCATCGAGCGGCTCCCGTTCCTCCCGGGAGCCGCTTTTATTTTGCGGGCCCGCAGCAGACCCTCTTCTCAGCGTACTCTGCGTCTCTGCCGTGCATCGTTATTTTTCTATCCGGAAACTCGTTTGAGATGGAGGGCCGCCCACTACTGACTGCTCGGTCGCACTCGCGGATTGAACCCTGCATTCACTGCCGGCGTGACGCATGCCGGCGCGGCGCCCGTGGGGCAAATATCATTCAGCGCTATGCCGAAATCGCTTGGCGCCACCAGCCCATCGAGCGGCTCGGCGTAGATCATGTAGTTGTGTCCCACCGGGAGCCTTTGGATATCGAATGTCCCATCGAATCTCGCCGGTGGATTCGATGGATCGCAAGTCCATCCGGCCAGTGTCCCCGCGATCACCGAACCAGTATCCGCGTCGACTGCCACAACGTGGGCGCCTACAACTCCTGTTACGAAGCTGCCATTCGACGTCGCGGGATACGTCGCCAGCGCGAACAGGTTCGCCAGCAGAACTCGGCCTCGGATTTCACCCACGTCGATCGCATCGTTGGGATCGGGATAAAGGGCGCGAACGCCCGTGCGGTCGTCGTCTGCCAGAGGGCCATCAGGAACATGGGCGGTCGGCCGGTCGCCGAGAAACTGGCCCGGCGGCGCTGCGTAAGGGAACATCATCGAGCGCCACACGGCTGAATGGTCGAGTCCGAACCAATGGCCGAGTTCGTGCGTGAGAATCGTTTCCAGATCGTACGCGCCGGCGCCCTGCGCCGTCCCCAGCGCCGCGGGCGTTGCGAACGCGGCTTGCCCATCGTTGCGAAACAGCGAATCGGAATCGAGAATTTGCCCCGCAAAACTCGACGTCGCGCTCGATCCCACCGATACTCCTATCGCATTCGCCGTAATCACGCGAGTGAATGCCAATACACCGCTCGCAAATCCCGCGCTCGACTGGTTGAAACAAATCGTGTTGATTCCGTCCACGTTGCTTTCCGAATCGTTCGTGCACGCATTCGCCGCGCTCACACGCGCGATCGGCGAGATCAATCCGGGGTATGCGGCGGCGTTGAAGGTGGTGCCCGTAACGCCGGACCACGCCGTGAACGAATCCGTGATCGCTTGCTCGATCTCGGTGAGTTGGGCGCTCGTTTGCGAAGCCGCCACCGTCACGATCGTTGCCGGGGCCAATGGCAACGACGTGCTCCATTGCCGGCTCAGCGGAGCCGCCAGCGACAAATTCCATCGGTCCGGCTGCGGGCATCCGCCTCCCGCAGGAACCGTTGTATCGAAGACGTAGCCTTGCGCGATCGGTCCGCTCGTAATCACGAAAATAAGAATCGCCGTCATCGCTACGGCCGAAGTGCGCCTCACGATTTCCTCCTTGCCGCCTCCGCCACAGCCGCCTGCACGCGCGCGCGAAACGCCTCCAGCGGTATGTCGCGAATCCCGGTCGCCTTGAACTGTCGTGTTTGCGCGTCAAAAGTTTCGAACGCGGCCGTATCCTGCGTCACAATTTCCGCGCCGCTGCGAGGATCGCGTCCGACGCGGAACGTGCCTTGCTGCCAGCTCACGACGGTAAAATCTCCGCGCGCTGTTGGCTCCAGGAACAGGATCACTTCCTCGCCCGTCCTGAATCGCGGAACGCCCGAGACGGTGGACGTCAGCGAGCCAACCGTTCCGCCCAGAAGCCGCACCGTGACTTGTTCGGTCGCCGCACCCTTCCACGTCTCGGCCACCTCAAAGGTGGTGAACGTCCAGATTTCGCCGGCGTCCCAGCGAGTCAAGTTCGAAACGCAACGCGCTCGCAAGATCACCTGAGCTACCCTCGTCATCCGCTCCAACGGCATTCTCTCCAGGGTCGTGCCAGACACTAATGCGCAGCAAATCAGCAGACCAGCACAGAAACCAAAAAATCGTCGACCGAGCCGCATTCTCATTTCACCTCCAGCATCCCCGTCGCCACTCCGTGATCGTTGTTAAGAGTCGTAATCCATAAAGTGCGCACGCCCGGCAAAGTCGTGCTTGAAATCGTCAAATCGAGTTCGATCATGTTCGAAAACAGCCCGGTAATTGCCGATGCCATGACGCCGATGTCGCCGCCGCTCGGGCCCGTGAACGCGTACGTAAAGGTGGGATCGAGCCCGTTTCCGTGCACGCACAAACTCACGACTTCGGATCCGGAGGCGGGCCGCGTTACCGTCAGCGGCGAGCCCTGCACTCCGCAGTTGTTCCCACCAGTCAAGAAACCGATAAAGTCCACGTTGATCGGCGAAGATGCCGCAGCTGTGGTGGGATCCTCCACGACGATATCTTCGCTCGTTGCGGCGGCCTGTGCTTGCGTGAGCCCGATGGTCTCCACCGAAACGTCGAACGGCACGATCACGAACGGCACCGGGTTCGATAGCGCGCCCGGCGACCCTGGGTTCTGCACCTGAATCGAAAAAGTCGCTGCGGACTGCACATCCGCGGGGTTCAGCGCAGTTGCGCAAGTGGTAGCCGTGGCGCAAGTCGTCGCCCGGGCCGCACCGTTCAGCAGAATCACCGAAGCGGCGCTTCCACTTCCCGCGACGAAGTTCAAGCCCTGCACCTCGAACGGAAAGCTCTCGACGGCGCCGGCCATCACGCTCGACGGCAAAAGCACTTCGATAGCAGGTCCGCTTGTGATGGCCACGGTCGCGCTCGCGCTCTTCGTCGAGTCCGCAACGCTGGTGGCTACTACTGAAATCGCGTTGGGCGAAGGCGCGGTCGAGGGCGCGGTGTACAGCCCATTCGCGTCCACCGATCCGCAAGCCGCGCCGCCACATCCCTCGCCCGCGACGCCGCTTTGCACGCCCCACGTAACATTGGTATTGCCCGTGTTCATGACGTCCGCAAAGAACTGGGCCGTGCTCGACTGCGCTCCCGAAGGCGCCACGAATGCGTACAGGGGCGACACGGTCACAGCAATCGGGCCCGTCTGGGCGGCGATCGTGATAATCGCGCTGTCGCTTTGGGATGGATCCGCTTTGCTAGTCGCCGCCACCGTCACTGGATTCGCAGCGGGAACCGACGCGGGAGCCAGGTAATCCACCGCGCCCAGGGCGGCTCCATTCGGCGATACGCACGGATTCGATCCTGTAACGCAAATCTCGCCGACCGACGTGTTGCCGTTTAAAATCCCATTCACGGTCCAGGTGACGGCCGCATCCGGCGTGTTCGTTACGTTGGCAGTGAGTGTCACGCGTTGCGTGACGACCACCGTCGCAGTTGGCGGCGAGACGCTGACGGTGACGCTGCTCGTGATCGTCACTATTGCGGACGCGGTCGCGCTACCGGCGGTCGCACGAATCGTCACCTGCGCCGGCGAAGGCAAGTCGGCAGGTGCGGTGTAGACGGCTATGTTCGTGCCGCCCGCGCCATTGCTTGCGATGGTTCCCAGCGTCGAGTTACCGCCGATGATTCCGTTGACGTCCCACGCGGTTGCCGTCCCGCCCGTCGCGCAGAACGAAGCCGTAAACGTCTGCGTCTGCCCCAGCGAAACATTTGCGCTCGCCGGCGAAATCGAATCTGTCGTGCAGGTAATCGTGACGCTCGCGCTGCCGCTCTTCGTGTTGTCAGCCACGCTTGTTGCCGTCACCGTGACCGTCGGAGGCGAAGGCGTTATCGCAGGTGCCGTGTACGTTGCGCCATTAGCTCCGCTCGCGACGATGGTCCCCACGGTCGGATTGCCTCCGGCGATTCCGCTAACGCTCCACGTCACCGCTGTCGAAGGACTGCCCGTCCCCGTGACCTTTGCCGTGAAAACTTGAGCGCCTGCTGCCGGTACACTCGCGGACGCCGGAGACACGCTCACCACCACGTCATCCTGAAGCGTCACACTGACTGACGCGCTTGTCTGGTCGGCGGCCGCGCTAACCGCGGTGACTGTCACAATTCCATTCGCTGGCAGAATCGCTGGCGCGGTGTATAGGCCGCTGACTGTGATGGACCCAACAGTCGCGTTGCCTCCCGCCACTCCGTTTACGCTCCAATTGACGTTTGTGTTTGAGGTGCCCGCGACAACCGCCTCGAACTGCTGTGTCTGTCCAAGGAACAAAGTCGCGCTCTCAGGCAGGATCGTGATCACGATGCTGCCGGATCCTGCGCCGAATCCAGGCGGAGTTCCTCCGCAGGCCATCAGTGCCGCGATTCCAATCAGCATGACAACAAGGGAGGCATCGCCATCGATCCTGCGGACGCCTGATCGTCCACGGCGATCTGCGCGGCTTCGATGAGTACTGCTTTTGCTGGAACGTTGCATGCCGGATGCGATATCGCAAGAGGTGTGCCACTGCGGAGCAGTCACGCCTAAGCGATCCGGCGCCATCTCGACTTCGGGGCGTCACAGGCCAAGACTCTGGTTAAGACAATGTTCTGAAGGGGATTGCGGAGCAAGCAAAGAGGGCGGCCGCCAATCAAACGCCGCGTCTTCAATCGACGAACTGCGGATTGAACTCCCTGCCTTGTTTCACATTGGAACGCGCGATTCCCGTTTCGGGATTACGTGCCCGGTGCCATTTCGAATGAGATACTTGGCTTCCCCGGTCCGGGTGCGTTTCTCACCACCTTGTCATCCCGAATCCCCGCCTGTCCTGAGCTTGCCGAAGGGCGGTTTGTGCGGGGTGCGCGTTGTTTGCGTCCCGAATGATTCTGCGGGAAGGGATCTGCTTTTCTCTTTTGGAGGCCGCCTGACCTAGGATCTCAACAAAGCCATCCGAAATCTCTAACCTTAAATACGCTCGAATCTTTCCTGGCACAATCGTCTTGCTTCGAGCTTCAAGACGCGGAGAGTGTCTCGCGAGACCACTTGCGCTTCCTCCAACGAATCGCTCGCGGTCCGCTGCGAGGCGAATTCGGATCTTCATCGCGTGCTTCATTCTCGCTCGACCTCACGCTCTGCGCATTTGCGCTGCCGTCGATCAACCTCCGTGGAGAGCGCGTTCTCAGCTTTTTCCGCTAATTTAAATCGGGCCCACTGGCGATTAGAAAAGAGTTGGCCCCGCTCAAAAGACTCCCAGAGCGATGTACGCAGGGACGAGCCTCAGACCCCTCCATAGTCCTAGAACCATGCTTCCAAAAAACGGATGCGCCGCATCTGTAAGGCCGTCACATCGAAAATACGAAAAACCACTTGACTTGCAATACTCCTGAATCTAGACTCCGCGCCATTAGGGGTGGTTGGCCGTATAGCTGTGATGAGTGGGGTGGTTCCTGGGGGCAGAATCGGAATGCTGTTGGTCCTTCCTCTTTGTCATTATCGTGTTGGGCGTGTTAGCGAACGCGGCGCAGTTTCCGTGCAGACGCGTTCTCTCTTCGCCCTCGCCACTCTCGCTCTATCGATTTCGACGGATTTGCGGCATCGACCTTTGACCTATCAAGGAGGCTTACATGTTCAGTAAGCGCAGCATTCCAGTTTTGGCAGCTTTGATTTGCTTGCTGGTTGTCAGCGCCACCCCAGCTTGGGGCCAGGCCACCAACACCGGCACGATCATCGGGAGCGTTTTTGACAACACCAACGCTTTCGTGCCCGGCGCCAGTGTGACCATTACGCAGACATCGACCGGCAATGTGCGCTCGACGATCACAGATAAGTCGGGGCGCTTTGTTTTTGCTGACGTCGACCCGGGAACGTACGCCGTCAAGGTCACGAAGCAAGGTTTTTCGTCAACGGTAATCGCCGATCAGACGGTGGCGATTGGCACGCAGTTGACTGAGAACGTCAAGTTGGAGGTAGGCAGCATTTCCACCACGGTCACCGTGACGGAGGCCCCCGGGGCCGAACTGCAAACCATGAACGCCACGGTGGGCACGACTCTTAGCGGCGCCATCATTCTTAACCTGCCTAACGTTAGCCGCGATGCTTCGACCCTCGCCATCCTTCAGCCCGGCCAGAACATCAACGGCAACGTCGGCGGGGTCGCTACCGATCAAAACACCTTCCAGCTCGACGGAGGCTTCGCCACCGACGACATGAGCGGCGACAACAACACCTACATCTCCAGCTTCGGTTCCGACACCGCCGGTGGATCAGGCGCCTATCACAGCTCGGGTTACACCCAGGCGCCCTCGGCTGTTATCCCCATTCCCGTTTCCAGTATCGAGGAGTTCAAGATCTCCACGGCAAACCAGACCGCCGACTTCAACGGCGGCGCGGGAAGCCAAATGCAACTGGAAACCAAGCGCGGCACCAGCACCCTTCATGGCGGTGTCTACGAATACTATCAGGACACTGCTTTCGGCGGCGCCAATACTTGGGACAACAACAGCACGGGCACACCGATCACCAGCTCCCACTTCAGCCGCTTTGGCGCGGATGCAGGCGGAAAAATCCCGCACTCGGAGTTTTTGGGTGGCAGTTGGTTTCTGTTCGGTAACTACGAAGGTTACCGGTTTCCGTCGAACTCAACGTTTGAGAACAGCTACCCGCTGCCTTCTTTGCGCGCGGGCCTTATCCACCTGAACTCTGGCGGCACCGTCTATACGTACAACATGAATCCCTTTGCGGTTGTTGATCCTGGGTGCGGCGCCGCAACGACCGGTTGCCAGGTGACAACGACAGGTCAAAGCATTCCGTCCACAGTCTGCCCGGCTGGTCCCTGCGATCCTCGCGGGTACGGTACCACGCTCGACGGCACCGCGACCGGGACGCCGAACCCCGTTATCACTCTCTGGAACACCTATCTTCCGCTGCCAAACGACTGCACGCACGGCGATTCCCTCAACTACTGCGGATATAAGGGGACCATCTCCACCCCGCAGTCCAGTAACTTCGGCGTGATCCGTGTTGATCACGATTTCGCCGCCAAGTGGCATTTCAACGGGACCTACCACTACTACAATCTGGCCAAGACTGTTTCGGACCAAACGGATATAGGCGGATTCTTCCCTGGAGACACGATGGGGCAGTATGCGGCGATTCGTCACAAACCACAGATTCCCTGGCTCTATACCGCCGGCCTCACCACCGAAATATCGCCGAACGTGACAAATAACGTTCGCTTTAGCTTCACCCGCAACTATTGGGCCTACGCGGATCCCAGCGGCGTGCCAAACATTGCCGGCTACCCAGCCGCCCTGGAAGTGGGCGGCGAAACCGCCGACTCGTTCCAGCCCTACAATACGAACAATCAAAACACCCGCACACGTTTCTGGGACGGCAAGGACGTCATGATCGGCGACGATGTCAGCTGGATCAGAGGCAACCACCTGTTCCAGTTCGGCGGCAGTTATCTGCGCAACAACGATACACATAACCGCAACGACAACGGAGAGAGCATTAACACGTACGAGCAGTACTTGGTTGGAGCGGGCAATGGTGCATCACTTCCCGGCTACAACATTGCGCTGGACGGTTACATTCCTGCCACCGTTAGCACTGGTAACGTGGGCGAGTACGGAAACCTCTATTCGATGGTTCTCGGCATGATCGACGAAACCCAGAGCCTGTACACTCGCGGCTTGGGCACCCTTGCGACGGGCTTGCCCCTCAATCCGATCGTCTCCTGTGCCATCCCGGGTATCGCTGCGACGGCGGGTTGCGTTTCGTCCCCACACCTGGTGAACAACAGCATCATTCCCACCTACAACATATATTTCACCGATTCCTGGCACCTGAAGCCGACATTCTCTCTGAACTACGGAATCGGCTACACCGTTGAAATGCCGCCGTACGAAACTCAAGGCGGTTTCCAGACTGTGATGGTGGACCAAAACGACAACATCTTCCGCGCCCAAGACTACCTGAACAACGTGCAGGCCGCCGCGCTTCAGGGCAACGCCTATGCCCCGCTGTTCGGCTTCTCCACTGTGCGCAATGTCAACAACCACACCAAGTATCCCTATGACCCGTTCTATGGGGGAATTACGCCGCGAATCGGATTCGCCTGGAACGTCAGGCCGGATACCGTTGTCCGCGGCGGCTACGCACGCATCTTCGGTCGGATCAACGGCGTGAATCCCATCCTGGTCCCCATGTTGACCCCCGGGTTGATGCAACCAGACACGTGCGGCGGTCCGAACATTAGCGGTGGCTGCGGAACTGCCGCCAATCCGACCACACCGTCGACGGGCTTCCGAGTCGGCATCGATGGCGTGAACGCGCCACTTCCTCCGCCGAGCGCGAATCTTCCGCAGCCATGGTATCCCGGCCAAAATGACATCTCCACCGGTTCGGGCGAGACCATCGATGCGAATTTCAGGCCGGATCGTTCCGACGAGGTCACTCTCAGCATCCAGCATCAGTTCGGTCCGAAAATTATGGTCGAAGCAGGCTACATTGGCCGCAAGATTTCCAATGAAATTCAGTACTACAGCCTGAGTGCGGTTCCTTACATGATGACCAGAGGCGGCCAGACTTTTGCCAACGCTTGGAAGAACGTAATGGTAGCCACCAACTACGGTACCAACGTTCCAGCGCCCACGAGCGCCGGATACTTGCCGTATCTCAATTCGCTGGCGGCTCAACCGTTCTTTGAGAACTCTCTCACGCCCACCTACTGCGGCTCGGTCGTCGGCGCCACAAGCTGCACCGCCGCGTTCGTAGCGAACAGCGACGGCCTCATGGGAGCCTCTGACGCGTTCGATGCGTGGGGGGGCGTCTCCAACTCTGGTGGCTTTAACTTCGGTCGCAGCTTCACGAGCGACCCGGTCCAGGGCAGTCCGTTCGGAGCAAATGGTCAGACAAACTCTTTGGCTACAACGGTCAGCAACGGCTTTGGTAACTACAATGCCGGCTATCTCCAGTTGAATTTCACGGACTTTCATGGCCTGACCGCCAAGACTAACTTCTCATATACCAATGCGCTTGGCACCGGAGACGTTGTCCAGGCCAGCAGCTCCTACGCCAGCGTCGATGCCTGGAACCTGCGCGGCAACGATTACGGCCCCCAGTACTACAATGAGAAGTTTACGTTCAACCTGTTCCTCAACTACGCGCCGAAGTACTACTCGTCCCAGAATGGCGTGATCGGTCACCTGCTCGGCGGATGGAGTTTCTCGCCCCTCTTTGTTGCCGGCGGTGGCTTCCCGGTTCAGATGACCACGATCAATGGCGACTGCGGAAGCTTCGGCGAGTGCAACACCAACTACATATTCGCCTACGAGAACATGGTCCTCCCCAAGCACTTTAGCTACACCTCCAGCGCGAAGAAGGCCGTCGGAACTGTCTGCGGCTACGCCGGCTCCGGGTATAACATCTTCAGTGACCCCGACACTAGCTGCCCACAAAACGGCGGGACGTTCTCCGATGAGGTCCGCAATCCGATCCTCGGGTTGGATCAACACAATGGAGGCGGTGGCGTAATGCGTGGTCTTCCGTTCTGGAACTTGGACCTCGGCATCAAAAAGGCCATCAAGATCAACGAGAGGTTCAGTGCCTCGTTGTACTCCTCTTGGACCAACGTGCTGAACCACATGCAACCGGCGGATCCGAGCTTCGCGGCATACGCCCCGTACTACTGGGGCGTACTGGGCGGCGGCGGGAACCTGCAGTCCAACAGTCCTCGCCTTATGCAGATTGGCGCGACGTTCGACTTCTAGTCCACAACCTCGTCAGTCTACCGGGTCGGGAGCGCAAGCTCCCGGCCCTTTTTTTTGGTTGCTTCGTTGGAAGCCCGCGAAT
The DNA here is from genome assembly GCA_963737205.1 of uncultured Acidobacteriota bacterium. Taxonomy (GTDB): domain Bacteria; phylum Acidobacteriota; class Terriglobia; order Acidiferrales; family UBA7541; genus Palsa-295. The sequence continues at coordinate 3,236,848 of CAVTRV010000002.1, forward strand.
GCGGCCGACAGACGGTAGCCCATGCCGGAGCCATGGGAGAACCTGGAGTAGTACTTCCGCATGCTCCGGCGGCAGGCGAATAAAAGTCTAATCGCTACAACCCTTATTAGGAATCGCCCTAAGCTACTGAAAACAAAGAACAAGCCAATTTCTAATCGATACAAAAACACGTGTTTGGCTTCGCTTAGCTTTTGCCGGCGGGAAATGGTTGGAGAAGAAAGCCGCTTGCAGTTTCAGAGTCTGCGGAAGACGTTTCTGCTCTCACAATTGGCCGGTCGCCTGCCGGACACGGCAGGCCGTCGTGCCCGGCCAGCAGATGCTTGATCAGGGCGTCGATTCGGCGGTGGCTCTCGCGGCTCAATTCCGCGTCTTCGCGAATCGAGACGTCTCTCGACCTGCGAATTTTCTTCGCCTCGCAGAGTGCCGCTACAGCGTCGCTCCGCAGCCGTTCGAGCGCCTCGCACTTCGCCGTCGCAGTCATCGCGGTCACCTGAATAACGCGATTCTACGGTGCGCCTCCAAAATCGCGCAACGGTACCAACGTACCATCGAAATTCCTTCGTCGCTTCGTAGCAGAATTAAGCTGGAGACGGAACTTGCCGGACCCATTTCGTTAATTTGCAGGTTGGAGGCGCGGGTGGGAATCGAACCCACGTATAAAGGTTTTGCAGACCTCTCCCTTACCGCTTGGGTACCGCGCCTTGAACCCTCAAGTATAACGAAACTGTCTGGCGGTTTCAGCATACAACCAGAGCAACGCAGCGGATTCATACGCAACTCGTACCGATTTTCTCGGCATCCTCTGCGTCTCTGCGGTGAGGTTTGGGGTTCGTATCGGACGCCCAACCTGTACCACTGATTTCGGTATTACCGGATGCGCAGATCGTACGCCGTTCGCGCCTGCACGGTACCCGCCGCCGCAACTATACGTCGCAGCTCAGCGGCAATCGACGCCGATTCGCTCATGCTGCGCTCGCGTTCGAAGAGCAGCTCCCAGAACGTCTTTTCCTGTGGGAAGCGCACGATATGCACCGACTCCCTCGAGGGAATGTGCGCCAACTGCTTGGCCACCTCGATGGCGCGGTCGATCCCGCCGAGCTCGTCCACCAGCCCCAGCTCTTTCGCCTGCGTGCCGGACCACACGCGCCCCTTCGCAATTTTGTCCACGGCCTCCACCGACATATGGCGCCCGCGGGCGACCCCTTGCGTGAATTCCGCATAGGTCTCCTGCAACGACTTCTCTATCCAATCGCGCTGCGCCGGCGTGAAATTCTGCTGATCGGAAAAAAGCGTCGCATTGTCGCTGGTCGTCACTGAGTCGGTGCTCAGCCCGAGCAATCCGTACAGCCCCGAAATATTGAACTTCCCAATCAGCACGCCAATCGAGCCTGTAATCGTATTGGGATCCGCCACGATCTTTCGCGCCGGCGTCGCGATCCAGTATCCGCCGGACGCGGCCACGTCCGACATCGACACCACCACCGGCTTCACCGCGTCCGCCAGCTCCACTTCGCGCCGGATCACTTCGCTCCCCACCACCGATCCGCCGCCGGAATCCACTCGCAGCACGATGGCCTTCACGCTCGAATCCTCCCGCGCCGCGCGAATGTCCGCCGCCACGGAATCGCCGCCCATCACGAAGCCGCCCGTCGGACTATTCTGCGAATCGCCGGAGACGATCAGTCCCGTCGCATGCACAACCGCTATGTCCGGTCCACCGAAGGTTGTCACGGACATGCGGTAGCTGGCCAGTGATACGGGGTTCCAGCCGCGATGGCGCTGTTTGAAGTAGTCCTGCACCTGATCCCAATAGCCCAGCCGGTCGACGATCCCGCTTCCCACCGCGTCCTGGGTCATCAACGGCCCCTGCTTCACCAGTTGCTCGAATTTCGCCGGATCCATGTGCCGGGCCTTTGCTGCCTCGTTCACATATTGGGTGTAAACGCTGTGCAGCAGCGATTCCACCTCCTCCTTATGAGGCGGAGTGAATCTCTTTTCCGTGTAGGTATTGCCCGCGGTCTTGAACTCCGCGATGTGGTAAAACTCGGGGACGATTTTCAGCTTATCCAACGTGCCGCGCAGGAACAGCGCTTCCGCCATCATGCCGTGGATGCTCACGGGCGCCGTCGGCACCAGCCAAATCTGGCTGCAGCCGCTCGCCAGGTAGTATTCGGGGTTCCCGATCCCGTCGTAGCCGAGATAGCAGATGCTCGGCTTGCCGCTCTTTTGAAACGCCACCAAATGCGAACGAATCTCCTCGAGCTTCCCCCAACCCGTTTCCAGCGGTGCAATGCGGACTACGATTCCCGTCACTCGAGGGTCCGTCGCGGCCGTGTCGATGGCGTCGAGGTATTCGTGCAACACGGGTACCGTGTTCCCGTTGAGCGCGCTCCACAGATCGAGCGGGCGCTGCTCGTTGATTTCTCCGGCGGCGTCGATCACGAGCACGGCATTCGATGCCACTCGCTGCGGTTTCCTCACCGCCCAGATAATCGCCACGAAGAACAAAATCACAAATACGATTATGATCGCTCGCCGCTTTCCCCACGTCATCGTCGCTCACCTCTCCATTTCATTAGACGCCCAGGCGCCTGCGCGCTGCAAACTCGCATCAATTGTCTCCGGCCTAATCATACCTCTGCCGCGCTGCGCACCCATCCGGCCGTCCGTGATTGTGCTTTAGATTGTGCTCGATGTACCAGTTGGGCAAGCACCGGTTCCGAACCCGCCCTCGCCGGGTTTTCCGGCTGTTACCATTCCTGTTAAGGCCTCTCTTCTTTCCGGTTCAAAAGAACCGCTAGCGCGCGTGAGGGCGCGAGAGACTATTATGAAAAGCAAGTGGTTGGAAAAATTGATGACGATCAACAAGGAACTCCTGTTGATCCTGTCGATCATCGTGTTCGCAGCCATCGTGAACTTCTTCGTCGCGGGACAAAAACTGGTTCTCTCGTTCTACGACCTTCCCACTCTCTTCGCAGCCTACTATTTCGGCCGCGCCCGCGCTGTGCAAACGGCGCTCGCGTCCGTGCTCATAGTCTGCTGGCTCAACCTGATGAACCCGGTCGCTCTAGCCAGCGGGTCTATCGTCGACGTGCGGCAATTGATGGCCTGGTCGGACATCGCCATCTGGGGCGGATTCTTGCTGATCACAGCCTATGCGATGGGAACGCTTTACGAGAATAAGGAACAAAGCATGGCCGAGCTGCGCGAAACCTATTACGGCGTGCTTCAGATTCTTTGCGGCGTCGTCTCCAACGATAAATACACGCAGAACCATTCCTACCGTACATCCGTTTACGCCGCGCTCATCGCCGATGAAATGGACCTGCCCGAGCAGCGCGTAGAAGACATTCGCGCCGCCGCCCTCCTCCATGACATCGGCAAGCTCGAAGTGAGCCGCCAGATTCTCTATAAAGCCGCAAGGCTCAGCGACGAAGAAATCGTCGAAATGCAGTCGCATCTGCACAAGGGGATGGACACTCTGAAGCCGGTGGGTGGCACCCTGCGGCGCGTGCTGCCGATCATCTTGAGCCACCATGACAAATTCGACGGCACCGGCTATCACCCCACCAAGGCCGAGGATATCCCTCTCGAAGCCCGCATCATCGCCGTGGCCGACGCGTTTGACGCCATGATCAGCGACCGCCCTTATCGCAAAGCCATCACGCCATTCGAGGCTCGCGACATCCTCGTGAAAGGCGCAGGCAAGGATTGGGATCCCAAGGTTGTCGATGCCTTCCAATCCGCTTTCCGCGCAGGCCGAATGGAAGTTTCTGATGTCTTGGTGTAGGACGGGCGCTGGTCAGTTCGCGGTTCTGCCAATCGGTTGCTTCGAAGCGGCTTCTGAATTCGATTGCGGCGGCACGTCGTGTCGTTTCTTGATCACCAGCTCCGAGAACCGATCCATTTCCTCAAGTTGCGGGCTGAATTGCAGCAACAGAAGGTCGACGCCGGCCCGCTCGAATTCCCCGATCTGATCCGCCACCTGCTGCGGCGTGCCCACCAGACCCGAGCGCAGGCCTCGATTCGATACGGAATACTCTTCGAGCGAAACGCGACGCTCCAGTTGCGTGTTCGCGAGCCACTGCTGATAGTTGTTGTAGCCCGCCGCGTTCTGTTTCACGTCCGTGATGCGGCGGAGTTCTTCCTGGGCCTCCGCTTCGTTCTCCCGCACGATTGTGTACCCCGCTACTCCGTATTGCATGCGGCCTAGATTCTTCTTCTCGCGCCGCTCCGCCATGTCGCGAATCTTTTCCGCGATTCGCGCCGGAGGATCGCCGTGCATCACGTACGCGTCGCATTTCTGCGAAATCAGTTCTTTGGCGGCTTCGGATTCGCCGCCGGCGTAGATCGTCGGGCGCGGCTTCGAAACCGGCTTCGGCTGCATCACCAGGTCGCGGACCTGGTAATACTTTCCCGAGTAGGAAACGTGGTCCTGCGTCCATGCCGCGTCCACCACGTCGAGCCACTCCGACGTGCGAGCATATCGGTCGTCGTGCTCGTCGAAGTGAACGCCATATTTCTTCGCTTCCTCGGCCCACCAGGACGACACCACGTTCAGCGAAACCCTTCCGCCGCTGATGTGATCGATGTTCGCCGCCTGCTTTGCGAGCAGTGCGGGCAAATGAAACGTCGGCCGCACCGCTACCATCAATTCCAGCGATTGCGTCACCGCAGCCAGCCCCGCCGCCGTCGACCACGCGTCCAGCGACGGCGCATCCACCCCCTTGATGTCGTTCAGATTGAGTTCGGCAATCAGAGTTAGGCTGAATCCGATTTGTTCGCTTCGCCGCGCGAGGCGCGACACGTAGTCCCATGTCGCCTGCATCTGCTCATCTTCTATGTTGCGCAGCCAGCCGCCGAAAATGGGAAGCCAATAGCCGTAGCGCACTATCGCGCCACCGGGACGAGGTAATCCACCAACCGCTCGAACGGATCGAACCCAACCACGCGCGGCCCGTCGGAAACAAAATTGGAGAGCGCGTTGACGTCGTAGAAATAGAGCTGGCCGTCGCGATCGTCCACCATATACTCGGCGCCGCCGACTTCGATTTTAGCGGCGCTGAAGATCCGTTGGACGGCCGCGGCGATTTCAGGCGGCGTCTGGTAGCCTTCGACGCGCAATCCGCTCTTCGCGCCCTCCACCACGCACGTCGTCGCCAGTTCCGCGCCATCGGTCGTCTTGCAAATGTCCATGGGGCACAGATCAAAAGTCTCGCCCGAGGTGAAAACCTTGATCCCGTAGAGATATTTGTAGCCCAGCGTCTCGACGCGCACGATGTGACCCCCGCGCGCGGGAATGTACTCCTGCACGATCCCGGTCGAATCAAGGCCCAGGGCAATCGCGTTGTTCCGCGCCGCCGTCTCGAGCTGCTCGGCGGTGTCGAATCGGACGATGCCCGCCCCGCTTCCGCCAATATTGGGTTTCACCACGATAGGGAAGCGCAGCCCGCGCGCCGCCGCCGGCGCCTCCAGCGCGTGATTGATCACTCGCGAACGCGGGTAGGGCAATCCCAGGGACTGTAGCATCGAGAGCTGGAGCGCCTTCGAGGTCTCCACGCGGAAAGCATGGCTGCCGTTCACTACACGCGTGCCCATCTGCTCCAGATGCGCCAGATAGTTGATGGTGTAGAAGATGCTGTGGGCTTTTCCGCGCGTCCACGCCGACGGGCTCATCCGGTTGAATACCAACCCGTATTCCTGGTCGCCGTTGGGGGATAGATCGAAGTGGTGCCGGCCCGCGTCCAGCCGAATGTACGGGATGCCGCGCCGGTCAAGCTCAGCGAAAACCGGCTGGAACCATCGCGGATGCTCATAATAAACGGCAATCGGCCGCACCGTCTTCGACACTGCCGCTCTCGCTTTCCCTTCGAGGATTGGCTGTCTACGTCGTTACTGCTTCGCGTCGCGCAGGAATCGCGCTGCTTCTTCCGGCGGCGTGGGATTGATGTAGAAACCCGTCCCCCACTCGAATCCGGCCACCTTCGTCAACTTCGGCATCATCTCGATGTGCCAGTGGTAGTGATCGTTGATCTCTTCCCCGATCGGTGAGGTGTGGATCACGTGGTTGTACGAAGGGAAACCGAGCGTCGTATCGAGCCGGCCCAGGAAATCGCGCAATACCTTCGCGAGGTTCCCGTAATAGGGCGTCGGCATGTTCTCGAACGCAGAACTATGCTGCCGCGGCAAAATCCAGCTCTCGAACGGAAACCGTGGTGCGTACGGCGCAAGGGCAATGAAATAATCGTTTTCAATGATGACGCGAGTGCCCGTCTCCACTTCCTGCCGGATCATGTCGCAGAAAATGCACCGTTCTTTTTCATCGTAGTAGCGCTTGGCGTTGTCCACTTCCTCGCGCACGCGCTTCGGTACGATCGGCAGCGCAATCAGTTGCGAGTGTGTATGCTCCAGCGACGCGCCCGCGGGCTCCCCATGATTCTTGAACAGCAATATATATCGAAAGCGCCGGTCGTTCTTCAGGTCCAGGATGCGGTCGCGGTAGGCCCAGAGCACTTCCTCCACGGCTTTGTCCGATATCGTAGCCAGCGTCTTCTGGTGATCCGGAGTCTCGATGATCACCTCGTGCGCGCCGATTCCGTTCATGCGGTCGAACAGACCCTCGCCCTCTCGGTCGAGCCCGCCTTCGATGCCCAGCGCCGGAAACTTATTCGGCACCACCCGCAACGACCACCCCGTTGTGTCCCTCCCGGTCCCGTTCCTGCCGTACGCGAGGACCTCTGGCGGGGTCTTTCCCTCATTCCCAGGGCAAAACGGACACGACGGGTTCCCCTTGATCTGCACACTCTCTCGCGCAAAATCCATCGGGCGCTTGGCCCGGTCCGTCGAGATAATCACCCACCGTCCCGTAATCGGGTCCTTACGAAGCTCCGGCAAACCTTCCTCCTAGGCGGGTCGCCCATGCGGGCCACCGCGCCAACTTGAATCCCACTATTCTACTATGGCCCACAAGCTTCGCGGCAGTCTGGGGCGTGTCTTAAGCCTTGTTTTCGCGTCATAGGCCGCAAGCCAACAGGATCCAAATTGCTTCGCCTTAGTTGACCTGGGTGTCAGGTTTTCTCTGTGGTCTCTGGCCGTTCTCTGTGCCCTCTGTGGTAAGCCTTCGGGTTTTTGATCTAACTCGCCCCGAACGCTCCCTTGTGCAACCGCACTTCGGGCCGTGCCCCCGCGCGATTCTCGATCGCCATCACGTCGAACCGGCACTCGGCTGACTCGATCCGCCGCGCCCGCAAAAACTGTCGCGCCATTCGCGTCACGTTGCGCCGCTTCTCCCAGTTGACCGCTTCCTCCGGACGAGCCCGCGGCTTCGATGAATCCTCTTGCGCCTCAGCCGACCGCGTTTTTACCTCGACAAACGCCAGCACCTGCCCGTCGTAGCCGACCATGTCGATCTCGCCCTTCATGCCCGGCGATCGGTAATTTCGCGCGACGAGCACGTACCCGTGCCGCCGCAGATACCAATACGCGTAAGTCTCCCCGCGAATCCCCGTGCGACGCGCCTGTTCCTTCACGGACTCGCACTGGTCCGGCTCTGCCAGCCCTTTCCGCGCCGCAAAATCCACAATCGCGAACATCAACCGCGCAATCATTTCGCCCCGGCTCCGCCCGGCTTCACCACCTCAAGCTCCCATTCCACGGTTTTCCCGCGAATCACGAAAGACAAATACTGCTCCCAGAATTTGCGAAACGCACGAAACCGGTTCACGAAAAACTGAAATCCGAGCCCCCTCCACACGCGCAGCAATTCCACGTGCACTTTTCGCTCGCGATATTTCGCCGGAGCGTAATAGTCGTATTCCATGGGGCGATCGCTGAAGAACCACAGCGAAAAACTCGAAAGGTGCCACCGGTGCGCCGGGCTGCAATAGGACGCGTGATCGGTGTAATGCGGTGTGACGATCACCACTCGCGCGCCCGGCTTCGCCACGCGATGCGCCTCGGCGAGGACGCGAAAAATATCATCCACTTCTTCGATGATGTGAATCATCCGCACCTGGTCGAAGCTGCTGTCCGCGAACGGCAGCGTTCTCGTCCAGTCGCAAAGCACATCCGCCTGCCCGGCCGGGCTCATGTCGACGCCGATCGATCCCGGGTATTTCTTGCGCCCGCATCCGATGTCGAGAATCCGCGCCATCGGCTTACTTGATCACCTCGAACGTGAACTCCATCAATTTGCCGCGGATGATGAAACTCAGGTAGTGCTCCCAGAATTGCCGGAACATCTTGCTATGGTTGACGCAAAACTCGAACCCGAGCGCCCGCCACAGCCGCAGCAAGGACACGTAGTTCCTCACTTCCTTCACGCGCACTTTCGTGTACCACATGTCGCGCCCATGCATCCCGCCAGGATAGAAATAGAGAAACGAGTAGGTATTCAGGTGCCAGCGGTGGGTAGGATCGCGGAACGAGCTGTAGTCCGTGTAGTGCGGCGTCGCCAGGAAAATCGTTCCGCCCGCGCGCGTGACGCGATGAAACTCTTCCATTGTGCCGATGATGTCCGCCACGTGCTCGATCACATGCTCCGCGCGCACCTGGTCGAACGAGTTATCGCGAAACGGGAGGCCGCCCTTATCGAGGTGGCAGAGAACGTCGGCGGCGGTGTCCGGGTTCATGTCCAGCCCGATCGAGCCGGGAAATTTCATCGGTCCGCAGCCAACGTCCAGAATTCGCGCCAACCAATCCTCCGCGTGGAATGAAAAACTGGCCTGAGATTATCAGCAAGCCTCCGTTTTCTGTCACTCAAAATATGCCGCTAGAGTACACGAGCGCAATGTGCCTTCTCTGTGTCCTCAAGCCTTTCTCTGTGCCCTCTGTGGTAAGCCTTCGCTTTGGGGCCCTACATCTCGCGCTCAATCTCGCTAATCACGCCATCGAGCGTCCGCAGCGCAAAGTCAGCCTGCTCCTCGTCGATCAGCAGCGGCGGGCACAACCTCAGCGTCGTATCGCCCGATCCAAGCACCAGCAGTCCCTTGTAGAACGAGCGCTCCACGATCTGGTTCCGTAGTTCCGGCGCTTTCTCCTTCGTTTTCTGATCGCGCACGAACTCGATCCCGATCATCAACCCTCGCCCGCGGATATCGCCGACGATCTTGTGCTTCTCCCGCCAATCGGCCGTCTTCCGCATGATGTACTCGCCCATGCGCGCGGCGTTGGCCATGTATTGCTTCTCGATGAGCCGAATTGTCGCGAGCGATGCCGCAATGCACACCGGATTCCCGCCGAATGTCGACGCATGCGCGCCGGGCTTCCAATCCATCACGCTGGCGCGCGCGATCATCGCGCTCAACGGCATGCCCGACGCGATTCCCTTCGCGGTGCAAATGATATCTGGCTCGATGCCGGCGTGGTCACCCGCCCACCACTTTCCGGTGCGGCCCATTCCCGACTGCACTTCGTCCATCACCAGCATGATTCCGTACTTGCGGCAAATGCGCTGCAATCCTTGCAGAAAATCCGCTGGTGCCGGCAAGTAGCCGCCTTCGCCCTGAATCGGCTCGATGAAAATTCCCGCCACCTCTTCCGGATCGACGCGCCGCCGGAAAAGCTCGTTCTCGAGATAGCTCAAGCAATCGGCAGACGCAGTTTCCGGGCGCACGCCGTACGTTCCTCGATAGGTATCCGGAAAGGGCATGTGGAACACGCCCGAAAGCAGCGTGCCGAAACCCTTGCGCTGGACGGCGCGGCTCGCCGTCAAGGAAAGCGCGCCGATCGTGCGTCCGTGAAACGCGCCGTGAAACGCGACCAGCTTGTCGCGCTTCGTGTGATATTTCGCGAGCTTGATTGCCGCTTCCACCGCTTCCGCGCCCGAATTCCCGAAATAAACGCGCTTCGGTTCCTTGCCTGGCGCGATCGATGCGAGCTTTTCCGCCAGCTCGACCATGTTCGGATAGTAGAAATCCGTGCCGGACATGTGAATCAGCTCGGAGGCTTGCTTTTGAATCGCGGCAACCACTTCCGGATGGCAATGTCCCGTTGCGACAACGGCGATGCCCGCCGCAAAATCCAAGAAGGTATTTCCGTCCACGTCCTCGATCATCGCGCCGTGGCCGGTCTTCGCCACGAGCGGATAGTCCCGCGTGTACGACGGCGACACGAATTCGCTGTCGCGTTTCACGATCTGCTGCGCCTTTGGGCCGGGCAGCGCGGTTACAAGGTGCGGCAACTTTGTCTCGATCGCTTGCATGTCTTCCTCCAGAATGGAATTTGGATCCGCGCGCGCGGGCCGGTTCCCTCGGGTCCACGTCGTACGCAGCAATTAGAGGAAGGGGGACTTAATCAACGCCAAAAAGGTTGGGGCGATCGCAGGAAGGTTCGCTATGCGGGCAGAACGCGAAAATGGGCGAAAAGGTCATTTATATTTCCAACGGACGCTGCCATCCTTCGTATCCTCAACTATGATACCAGACTCCGCAAGCTGCTGCCGGATCTCGTCCGAGCGCCTGAAATCGCGGCGCTTTCGAGCGGCATTGCGCTCTTCGATCAGCGCATCCACTTCGCCGGGGCTCATGCGCGGTTTCGCAGGGCCAAACCCGAGCTTGGCGAGCTTCTCGTCATCGTCATCCACCAGGAGATTCAGGATCTGATCGAACGTCTCCATCGTCGCCACCAGCCGCGTCGCGTCCTGCTGCCGGAACTCGCCCCGGTCCATCGCGCTGTTCACGTCGCGGATCAAATCAAACACCGCCGCCAGAGCCACCGCTGTGTTCAGGTCGTCCGCAAGCCCTGCGTCGAATTCCTTCTCCGCTTCCACGGCGCGCGTCTGAATGGCTGCATTCGAGCCGGCTGGAAAGTTCTCGGTTTTCAGCCGCGTCATGAAATTGCGCATCCGCTCGGTGGAGTTTGCAGCCTGCTGCAAGCCGTCTTGCGTGAAGTTCAGTTGCCGCCGGTAGGGAACTGAGAGCAACAGGAATCGAATCGTCGACGGCTTCTGTCCTTTCGCGAACAGGTCGCGCAGCGTGAAGAAATTGCCGAGCGATTTCGACATCTTCTCGCCGTCGATGATCAAGTGCTCCGCGTGCAGCCACAGCCGCACGAACCGGTGCCCCGTGGCGGCCTCGCTCTGCGCGATCTCGTTTTCGTGATGGGGAAACGCGAGATCGATGCCGCCGGTGTGTATGTCGAGCGTGTCGCCGAGATACTTCATCGCCATCGTCGAACATTCGATGTGCCAACCCGGACGTCCCGGACCGATTCGCGTATCCCAAAAATGTTCGCCGGGCTTCGGGGCCTTCCATAATGCGAAGTCCCGCGCATCCGCCTTTTCGTAGCGATCCATGTCGACGCGCGCGCCGGCCTGAAGTCCGCTCATGTCGATCTTTGAAAGCCGCCCGTACTGTGGAAATTTCGCGATGCTGTAATAAATCGAGCCGTCGCTTTCGTACGTCACACCCTTCTGCCGCAGCCGCTCGATCAACTCGACCATGTCCTCTACATGATCCGTCGCCCGCACCAGCTCTTCCGGCATCTCCAGGTGCAGCGCGTTCATGTCCTCCAGGAACGCCTGGATGTATTTTTCGGTGTATTCCCGGATGCTCACCTTCGCCGCCGCCGCGTTCTGAATGATGCGGTCATCCACGTCGGTCAGGTTCATCACCTGCAGCACGCGATACCCACGCTGCCGCAGGAATCGCCGCAGAACATCCTGAAACATGAATGTACGGAAATTTCCGATGTGCGCGAAGTCGTAGACGGTCGGCCCACACGTGTAGATGCGCACCTCGCCCGGATGCAGCGGCTCGAGCGGCTCCAGCCGGTTGGTCAGCGTGTTGTGCAGCAGAATGTCGCCCATTTTTGACACGGCGCAAACGTCCAATTCTATCCGACAACTTTGCTTGGCAGCAAACTCGCCACTCAATGGCTTTCCACACCAGGTAGTGTTGATCCTCAGCTCGATTTGGAGTAGCGAAGGTGAGTAACCAGAGAGAAGCAGCTTCACTCGTACCGCAGCGAGACCATCGGGTCCACGCGCATCGCGCGGCGAGCCGGGATATAGCACGCGAGCAACGCAACGGCCAGCAGTGCAGCAGCAACGGCCGCATACGTAATCGGATCGGTAGGCTTCACTCCATAAAGGAAGCCCGAGATTAGCCGTGCGAGCCCCAGTGCCAACCCGATTCCGATAACCACCCCCGTGCCGGCCAGTTTGAGGCCTAACTTGGCCACCATGCCGAGGACGTCCGCGCGTTGAGCACCGAGGGCCATGCGGACGCCGATCTCGTGGGTGCGTTGGTTCACAAAGTAGGACATGACGCCATAAATCCCGATGACCGCCAATAGCAAAGCCATGCCCGCAAAAATTCCCAGAATGCGCATGTAGAATCGCCAATCGCTGATGGACTCAGTCAGAACGTGGTCCATCGTCATGATGTGCGTAACGGGTTGTTCCGCGTCCAGTCCTGCCGCAATTCTTTTCACCGATGTGGTCAAGTCTGCCTCGCGGCCGTGCAAATCGGAACTCGTGCGTATTACCAAAGCCCCGTTCAGGTGAGCCAACGCGCTGCCTCCAGGAAACACGGCCTGCTGCTGGAGGAAGGATGCGTAAAGGAATGGGGGAGCCGGCTGCCCCAATCCGTACTGCTTTACGTCCCCCACGATTCCCACTATCTGGCGCGGCCGTTCCTCATCCACTGGATACGGTTCAAACCGGAGAAGCACTTGTTGGCCGATCGGATCTTCGTTCGGAAAGTAGCGGCGCGCTAACGACTCGTTGATCACCACAACGCGAGGTGCGCTCTCGGTGTCGCTCTCCGTCAAGTAGCGGCCCCTCTTGAGCGGAATCCTCATGGTGCGAAAATAGCCGGCGCTTACTTCGTTGTATCCTGCCTCGGGCCTGTTTTCCGGAGAAGGAGCCGGATGCCCCAGAATCGAGAAACTCCGATCTTCCGAACCGAGGAGTCTGCTGATCATACCCACCGACTCCACGCCCGGCAGGACGGCTACCTTCTCGAGGAGCTGTTGGTGAAAGGCAGTCGCCTGAGGCGTCGGCTTTTCCATATCACCACCCGGAACTCTCTCCAGGTATTTGCCTCCCTCGGGCAGATCGACCCGCATCGTCATGACGTTAGTCGAATCGAATCCAGGATTCACCTGCTGGAGGCGAAGCAGAGTGTCGATCATCAGGCCGGCGCCGACTAAAAGCACCATCGCCAAAGCTACTTCGGAAATTGCCAGGATGTGGCGCGCGTGTCCGTGCGACCCAGTCGATGTCCTGCGCCCTCCCTCCCGGAGCACCGCGTTCAAATCGGCGCGAGAAGCTCGAATCGCAGGCGCCAGCCCAAACAACAGCGCCGTCGCGAGCGAAACGCCAGCAGCAAACAGGAGCACATGCCCATCGACACGAATGCTCCCTGCGTTAGGAAAATCCCCGGCGAGTTTTCGAAAAAGCTGAATCCCCCAGAAGCTGAGGACAATACCCAGACTGCCTCCCAAAAACGCCAGAAGGCCGCCCTCGATCAGCAATTGTTGGATGAGCCGGCGGCGACTGGCGCCGATCGAAGCCCGTACCGCGAATTCCTTGTGCCGCGTTTCGGTGCGGGACTGCAGAAGGTTGGCCACGTTGACGCAGCCGATCAGCAGCACGAACCCGACAGCTCCCAGAAGCGGGTAGAGCACTTGTCCGGCTCCGCGGTACAGGTCCTCGTGCAGCGGCAAGACTTTCTTGCCCACGCCCTTATTGGACGCCGGGTAGGCTTGCTCTAACCGTCGCGCAATGACGTCCATCTCAAGCTGCGCCTGTGCCACGGTCAGGCCCGGTTTCAGGCGCGCCACCGGCATCAGCCAGTGGTCCTGCCGTGCTGTGTACCTCGCGCTCGCGGCATTGATCGGCACCCACACGTCGATCCTTTCGTCGTAGAAGGGTGCAAACCCGGGCGGCATCACTCCCACTACCGTCGAGATGACTCGCTCGATGCTGACCGATTTTCCGAGAACACTCGGGTCCCGGTTGAACTTCCGTTTCCAGAAGGAATCGCTGATCAGGATCGCCTGAGACTGGTCCTGCATCTCGTCGTCGCGAAAAACTCGCCCCAGAATCTGCTGGACACCGAGCACGCTGAAAAAGTTCGGAGTGGCATACTGGACATCAATTGTTTCAGACTCGCCGATACCCGACATCGCATCCGAGTCGGTATTGCTGACTAATGCGATGTCGGTGAAGACGTGATTTTGCGACTTCCAGTCGATCACTTCGGCGATCGGCGGCGGCTCCCGCAAATCGGGGTGCCCAGGCTCCGTGGCCCAGATCACGGTCAGCCTGTCGGGGTCGATGTACGGTAGGGACCGATACATCAGTGTATTGATCACGCTGAAGATCGTGCTGTTCGCCCCGATCCCCAGTGCGAGAGACAAGACCACTACCGCGAGGAATCCCGGGCTCCTCAGAAGACTGCGCGTCGCATAGCGAATATCTTGAAAGAAGGTCTCCACCGGAACCTCCTATGCCAGCTGTCTTGCGAAAAACCCTATGCCAGCCAACTCCCTGGTGTCAAGCTTGCATCGGCTTGACCACAGTCAAGTGGCAATCATGTAAGTGGCAATCGCGGACAGCTCAGTGTTTCGCTGGACAGCTAAGGATTCAACTGCACTCGGCGGCTCACCAGCGTCACATCCCCATCTTGCGATGGTATTGCGGTCAGCGGACGCGATTTCAGCAGAAAGCTTCCTTGCTCAGGCAATCGGAACGTCTGATCGATTGCGTACACCTCGATGGGCTTCCCCTCCGCCAGTGTGAAATCGATCGTCACACCTTTCGGAGTCATCGTCACGCAATTGAAGAGCGACCACCCGTTTAAATAACGTCGCACCAGCGCCGATGCGGGCGCCAGCGGCAAGTCGTCAGCCCTTATATCCTCAATTCCTGAATTGGGGGGAAAAAAGACCATCGCCTGCGTGGCGCCACGTTCCGAGCGCAGAAGCGCGCGATACGTCCGCTTCCCGTTTACCTCCGAAGAATTCAAAATCGTGAACGTCGGCGGGGCGACGTTCAGATTCGGCGCGTCGGCAAGGAACGCCTGTTGCAGACTCCACGGAAACGGCCCGTGCTCCACCAGATGAAACTTCGCGGCAAGCCGAATCGGTTCCGGCAAACGCCCGGAATTGGGATGGACGATCCATTGCCCCTTCCCGGAGTCTGCGTCCTGCCAATATTCGATATTCACCCGCTCGGGTGCCTTGGCCGAAAAAGCGGGCACCACCGCAGCCACAAAAGCTGCCGCCAGAGTCAGGACGATGGGAATTCCCGGTACCGCCAAAGCGGGAAGTCCGCTCGCGTCCCGCAAGTCCCTGCACAGTGGAATCAAGGGCGTGAGCAACAGCGCCACGGCAATAGCGACGATAAGCAGCCATTGCACGCCCAGCGTGTCGTACAACATCAGCACCAGACCAAATCCGGCGATCGCCCCCGTCGCGAGCGGCACAGCCGCAAGAAGTGGCGAGCCTTGTTTCTCTTCGCCACGCCGAAACGTGAACGCTAAACCGGAAAGCGCCGCCGCGCACGAGTTCAAGACCAGGAGATAGCTCACTCCGGGAAGCAAGTACGCTAGCGCCACCGATAGCACCGAAATCCATGTCCACGTGCCTGCCCACAATCCCCAGAAGCCAGCTTTCCTTGCGAAGAACATCCCAAAGGTCACCACCACCGCAACTGCCAGCGACCACATGGCCACTTGCAGCGGCAGCGGATGCGCCACCCAATTTACCGGTAGCGCCCCCGTCAGGCGGATAATGCGCACAACGATCCACGCCAGCACTGCCGTCGAGAGAATCACCACGATCCAGGCAAGAATTCCCCAAAGGTACTCACTCCGGCGTAGGCGCTTTGCACGCATCAGCCAGAAGATCTGAACGCCGATCGGAAGCATCGCAAGTATCGAAACTGGCAGACTTGACCGCGCCGGCCATCGCACCACCCAGTGCTCGAATACGTCGAAGTACGCGGCCTCGCTCTGCGGCGGAGCCTCCACGTCTGCGTTCGCGAGCGCCACGAGCGAGGGCAGCGCGTTGTCTCCGTGGTGTTGCAGGCTTGCCGCGTTCGCGTTCTCGAAACTATCGAGCGGGGTATGGTAATGAACCACATCGCTCAAATAGGCGAAATTCAGTCCCTGGTAGCCGGCTGCCTTGAAGACGGTGAAATCCGTGTCGTTCGGCAACATCTTGTAGATCGTGTAGAAGATCGAGCTTGTCGCCGGATGCGAGACACTTCTCGCGAACAGGCGCACCACCCACTCGTTCGCGCTCCCGGTTTCAAACATCAAGCTGGGCCCCGACGATCCGCGCGCCTCGATATTTACCGCCGCCGCCACCTCTTTCGCCCATGGATGGCCGTCGACAAACGCGTGCGCGCCAAGCAGCCCAGCCTCTTCTCCATCATCGATCATCAGGATGATTGAATTGCGCGGCTGGGGCATCGCCTTCAGCGCGCGCGCAATCTCGAGCACCGTCGCCACTCCCGCGCCGTCATCCGACGCACCAGGACCCGCGGGCACGGAATCGTAGTGCGCCGCCAGCAGGACCGCCTGTCCTGGTCGTGTTCCCGGTAGTCGCGCCAGCACATTTTTCACCGTGCCGCACGTTCCGAACTCGTCGCAGGCAAATCCTGTCTGCACGTCGGGTTGGTAGCCGAGCCGGGTCAACTGATCGATGACCCGTCCGCGCACAACGTCGTTCTGGGCGCTGCCGATGGGATGCGGAAGGTCGTCGCCTACAAGCTGGTACAGCACATTTCGGGCACGAGCGGCGGAGAACTCATTGGCAGGTGCGTCGGCAGGCTTCGGAGCGGGCGGACGGGTTGTGACGAGCGACACGCACAAAATTGCCGCGGGGAAAGCCAGCGCGAACAGGATTCTGCGAACTCCCGGGGAATCTTCCCGTTCCAAGCACACCCCTCCTAACTCGCGGCCATGCTAGGCTGCGCCCCCTCCCAAGTCAAACGAAAGCTTACGCCTGCATGGGAGCACGAATTCGCTGTCCGCGGCAAAGTTAAGAGAGAAAATCCATCAAACCGTAGAGCAGGAATGTGAAATGTCGGATATCCACAGCCCGCAATTTCTCAAATAAATTCAATCGAAAATGCGAATTGGTTCGACACAAAAATTCTTCTATAACTGTTCGCACAAAAAGTTCGTCAAACAAACAAAACGTTTCGCGTGGATGTTTCTTTTTCTTTTCCGGAGGTATCACATGAGGCTGTCGAGACTCGGTGTCGCTGCTCTATTTCTCGCGATGAGCGCCCTGCCTTGCCGGGCGCAGAATTCGATGACGTCGTTGCATGGAAGAGTGACGGACCAAACTTCTGCCGCGGTCGCAGGCGCTCATGTGACGATCGAGGACAAGGCCAAAGGAAATAAGCAAGAGCGAGTAACCACCGAGCAGGGCGAGTATTCGTTTCCTCAGGTTTTGCCGGGGACGTACACGATCACCGTCACAGCCACGGGCTTCGGCGCGCAAAACAAACTTGCTGAATTATTGGTCAACTTGCCGGCGACCGTTGACTTCACGCTTTCGATTCACGAAGTGTCGGAAACAGTCAACGTAAGTGGAACCGTCGCGACTCTGAACACGACGGACGCAACGATCGGCAACGCGGTGGACAATCAGGAAATTCAAGCGCTGCCGATGGAGGGCCGCAACGTCCCCGATCTGCTCAGCCTGCAGCCCGGTGTCCTCTACCTCGGGCGGAACGTATCCGCGATCGGCGACAGCCGCAGCGGCACGGTAAACGGGGCGCGCTCGGACCAGAGCAACCTCACATTAGACGGCCTGGACAATAACGACCAGCTCAGCGGGCGCGCCTTCTTCGGCGTTCTGCGCTCCACTCTCGACTCGGTGGAGGAGTTCCGCGTAACTACGAGCAACTCGAACGCGGACAGCGGACGCTCGTCCGGCGCACAGATTTCCCTGATCACCAAGAGCGGCACGAACAGCTTTCACGGTTCAGCATATGAATTCAATCGCACCAACTTCGGTTTGGCCAATGATTGGTTTAACAAGCAGGCGGAGGGAGAATCCGGCGAGCCGAACACGCCCGGGCAACTCATCCGCAACACGTACGGCGCCACCCTTGGCGGCCCGATCAAGAAGAACAAGCTCTTCTTTTTCCTGAACTACGAAGGACAGCGCACTCAGGAAAGTTCGGAACAATTCCGAACAGTACCGACGGATTCGTTGAAACAAGGCAATGTCAAGTACATCGATTTGAACGACAACACGCAAACTCTCACGCCATCCGACATTGCAAAAATGGATCCGAATTGCTCGGCAAACGGCACCTGCCCTTGGGGTGCCGGGAACGACCCCAACGCTGTGGCGCTTTACGCAAATTATCCTGAGCCCAACGGGACTCTATTCGGTGACGGCCTGAACTTCGAATCGTTCGGTTTCTCCGCTGCCGCTCCGTATCATCTGACCACTTACATCGCAAAGTTGGACTACAACGTGACCGACCGAAATCGCCTCTTCGTACGAGGAAATCTTCAGGGCGACGGGTCCTCAGGCGCGCCTCAGTTTCCGGGCGGAATTGCGGGCTATCCGATCGCTGAGAATACGACATTCACCACCACTGACAATACGAAGGGCATCGCCGTGGGAGACACCTGGACGATCTCGAGCAATTGGGTGAACAGCGCTCGCTATCAATTCTCGCGGCAGGGCTACTCAAACGTTGCAGGTGCGGTAGGCAATTTCTCCTTCTTGAGCGGTACCCCGCCTCAGCCTACGGGCGCCGCCACGTTCACCTTTGTTCCGGTTCACAATTTTGTCGACGACGTCAGTTGGACCAAAGGCGCCCACACTATCCAGTTTGGTCCTAACTACAGGAGGATCGATGTTCGGTCCATCACCAACTCCACCTCCTTCAACTCCGCCAACAACAATTGGGCTTGGCTTACTGGCGACGGCATTGCCGGACGCGATGTGAGTCTCGACCCTGGTAACCCTGCGTTTGCGGCTTATGGTTTCACAGCTGTAGCCAATGGAGCCAACGATCCGATGCAAAACGATTTTGAGCCCAACTACAACAATGCGATCTCGTCGGTCACCGGCTTGCTGCCGGAGGAGTTCTACTATTACAACTACGCCGTCGCGAACAATGGACAGAGCGCAAACTTGATTCCCACCGGCACTTCGCTCCCTCGAGACTTCCGCGACAACGAATTCGAGTACTACATTCAAGACTCCTGGCGCGTCCGGCCAAACCTCACACTGACGTTCGGTATTCGCCATTCTTTCCTTCAACCGCCCTGGGAGGTCAATGGACAGCAGATCGCGCCCACCTTTAGCGCCTACGACTGGTACACCACTCGCGAGCAGCAAGCTCTTCAGGGGAACATTTACGAGCCGGTCTACACCTATGCGCCCGCGGGACCATCTCATGACGCGAAGCCCTATTGGAATATGGCGAAGCTGAACATTGCGCCTCGTTTTGCCGTCGCTTACTCTCCGAACTTTTCCAGTGGTCTCTTGGGCTCTATTTTCGGCGGCCCGGGAAAGACGTCGATTCGGGCCGGCTACGGCATCTATTACGATCATTTCGGTCAAGCGATCGCCTACGCGTACAACGTGGCCGGATCTCCGGGTTTGCTCACCCTCAGCCAGCCTCCCGTCAACGCGCCGACTGTGGATGACTCTCCTCGCTTCACTTCCTTCACTTCCGTTCCACCAATCACTGCCACCACTTCGCCCGTACCTCCCTCATCGGGAAGCTATCCGTTCGAAACTGATCCGTTCGGTTTCGCAATCGCGGAAACGGCCGACGACAAGATGAAGACGCCCTATTCGGAAACGGCGGATTTCTCCATTCAGCGCGAGCTGCCCGGCGGCTTCGCCCTCGAGATCGCATACGTGGGACGTTTTGGGCGCCATACGCTCGAGCAATTGGATTATTCGGAGCCGACCAACTTTGTCGATCCGACGTCCCACATGAGCTACTATGCGGCTGCCAAGATGCTGTCCCAGGATGTTGACGCGCGCGGCGGTGCATCCTTGTCCACCCCGGGAGTTGCGCCCGTGACGCCGATTCCATTTTTCGAGAATTTGTTCCCCGGCACACAAGGAACATATCCTTCGGCTACGGCCAGTATCTATGATCAGGAATGGCGCTTCCACCGCGGAGACGAAATGTCCGCTCTCGCCGATCTTGACATTTTCTGCGCCTATACTCCCGAGGGCTGCGGTGCCCCGCAAACGGGGATGATCTGGAATAACCAATACTCTTCGCTTTTCGCCACATCCTCGATCGGCACCAGCAGCTATAACTCCGCGCAAATCACGCTTCGCCACGCTATGTCCCACGGTCTCCAGGCCGACGTGAGTTATACATACGGACACTCCATCGATCTTGGTTCCACCGCCGAGCGCTTCGATATTTTTGGAGTGCAAGCCAGTTCAGGAGCATTCAGCATCATCCAAAGTTCGTATGACCCGCGGTTGAATCGCGCGTCCTCCGATTTCGACACGAGACACCTGGTCACAGTGGATTGGGTATATCAATTGCCGTTTGGTCATGGAAAAGCCTTCGGAGCCGACGTGGGGCGTCTCGCGGACGCCGCTATCGGCGGTTGGCAGTTTTCAGGGTTGGGACGTTGGACCAGCGGATTGCCCTTCCAAGCGATCGACGGCGCGGGATGGGCCACCAATTGGTCCTACCAGTCGTACATGGTGCAGACCGGACCGATCTCGCAGAAGAAGACGATCATCGACGGCAATCCGAATGCCTTCGCGGATCCGGCTGCTGCGCAGGCCAATATGCGCCTTCCGTACGCCGGGGAAGCCGGGCAACGCAATCAATTCCGGGGTGATGGCTACTTCGGAATTGATGCCGGACTGTCGAAGGCTTGGAACACGTTCGAAAATCAGAAGCTGGAGTTCCGTTGGGAGGTCTTCAACGTGACGAATGCCGTTCGGTTCGACGTGCAGTCCTTGAACAGATACTCGACGGATTCAGTCACTCCCGGGGCGGTCACCTTTGGGAACTATACAAGCACTCTGTCGACTCCTCGCGTGATGCAGTTTTCGTTGCGCTACAGCTTTTAGTCGACGGACTGAGTAGCGAGAATTGGCCCAGAACGAATATACTCCACCGAGTTTTTGCTCGGGCGCCGTTGGCCATCCGGCGTGAGTTCGAGTCAAAGGGAGAAGGGAAATGAGGAATCGAGTTTTGCTAGGTCTATGCATCGTCTTTGCAGTCAGCGCGGCTTTTGCCGCCGCGCGCGCCGACGAGCCTGCCAAGAAGCCGCTAACGCCGGAGATGGCGATCACGCAGCGCTCCGAGTCCGACCTGCGCTTCTCTCCTGACGGCCGCCGCGTCGCCTTCGTCGTAAACGACGCGCTCAAGGGCACCGGGCGCAAGCGTCACATATGGGTTCTCGACGTTTCCACGCGCCAGGTGCGCCAGTTCACTTTCTCGGAGAAATCCGAGTACTCGCCGCGCTGGTCGCCCGACGGACGCACGCTCGCGTTTCTCTCGAATCGCGGTGAAGAAACGCAGATCTATTTTCTCTCGATCGACGGCGGCGAAGCGCAAGCCATCACCGAAGGCAAGCGCAGCGTCGCATCCTTCGCATGGTCGCCCGACGGCAAGCAAATCGCCTTCGTCGCCCCGGAAGCCAAAACCGACGACGAAGAAAAGAAAGAAAAGGACAAAGACGACGCCCACGTCGTCGACAAAGACGATAAGCCTGCCGGACTTTGGCTCCTCGACGTTGACTCCCACAAAGCGCTCTCTCTCATCTCGCGTCCCTGGCAGGTGGGCGAGGTCGAATGGCTGCCTTCGAACGACCGCCTGATTATTTTCGCCACGGACCATCCCGAATCCGACGAAGACACCGACCGGATTTTCTCGGTCAGCGTGGCCGATGGCAAGATGACCCAGCTTCTCGCGCCTCGCGGGCCGTTCGGTGATTTGCGTGTCTCGAAAGACGGCAAATGGCTCGCCTACGTCGGGTCTCGCGTCGATGGGCCCGAACCTCACGATTTGCATGTGCTCCCCATCGCTGGCGGTGCGCCGAAGAATCTGACGGCAGAAAGCCTCGACCGGCCTATTTCGGGCTACGCGTGGCAGCCCGGCGACTCGATCGTTGCAGTTGTCGAAGAAGGTTTTCACTCGAAGCTTTACCACATCGATCTCGACGGCAAGGCCGATGCGCTTCCGGCGCTGCCGGCCAATCCTCACAGTTTCGATTTCTCGCCTAACGCCGACCGTACGCTTGTTTTTGCCGGCGGATCGGCGAGTCAGCCAAACGAAGTTTGGCTCGTGAGTGGTTCTTCCGCCGCTGTTCGCGTTTCGGATTTCAACAAGGAATGGCAGTCGGTCCAGTTGATCAAGCCTGAATTTTTCAAATATAAGAGTTTCGACGGCACCGAAATCGAAGGCGCTCTCCTGTTGCCCACGAGCTACGACGGTCACTCCAAGCTGCCCCTCATCACGCTTGTACACGGCGGCCCAACGGGCAAATGGTCGGACTCAGTTGAGAATTGGGGCCAGGTTCTTGTCGGGCACGGCTACGCGATTTTCTACCCTAACGTTCGCGGCTCAACCGGCTACGGCGAAAAATTCGTCGAGGCGAACCGCGCCGACTGGGGCGGTGCCGATTTCAAGGATGTCATGGCCGGCGTCGACGCTCTGATCGCCCGCGGCGTTGCTGATCCCGACCGTCTCGGCATCGGCGGCTGGTCGTATGGCGGCTACATGGCCGAATGGGCGATCACGCAGACCACGCGCTTCAAGGCGGCTGTTTCCGGCGCCGGCATGGCCGACCTGATCGCGGAATTCGGCACGGAAAGTCATCCCTCCTACGATGAATGGATGTTCGGCCAGCCGTACGAAAAACCCGAAGGCTTTCTCCACAGTTCGCCCTTCATGTACATGAAGAACGCGAAGACGCCCACGCTCATCCTGCAGGGCGAGAACGACACCACGGACCCGCTCGGTCAGAGCCAGCAGCTCTATCGAGGATTGAAGCACTACGGCGTGAAGACGGAGTTCGTCGAGTATCCCCGCGAGCCGCACGGCCCCCAGGAAGAAAAACACAATCTCGACATCCTGAATCGCATCGTCCGCTGGTACGACGAAAACATGAAGTAGCTGCCAAGCCCTGTAGCGCCGGCGCCTCGCCGGCGACTTGCTTTGCTCGCGATATCGCGTTGCACCATCGCCGGAGCTTTCAAATTTGCGATCCCGATTTCTCGTCGGATACCACGCCAGCGCTCGCGTCCTTTTTTTGGCTTTTTGAGGCATTTTGGGGCCATTAGGCAGGCTTAAATGATTAAGGTGATTAATTAAATTGGTGAATCAATTTTCGCCAATTTGTGTGGCTCTAAACGCCGAAAAGGCTCGACAGAACAGTCACTATCGGCGCAAATTTCGGTTCATTTCCCGATCGGTTTGGGACAAAAAAATGGCCGATCCGTCGCCGGACCGGCCATCTCCAAACTTAAGCGCCAACAAACTTGCGCGCCTACTGGCTCTTCTTCGGCACCGGCTTGTGTTTCCCGGTGTTTCCCTTTTCCGGGATGATCGTTGGATCCACCTTCACCTGATCCCAGTGCAGCATCAACGGCGAAGGATCGTAGCTGACCAGCGTCCCTGAGAAACGAATCGGATCATCCTTCTGCAAACGCGCCACATCCGGCTGAGGCGGAACTGGCGTGGTACCGGCCGCTCCCGCCGCCGTGCTGCCTGCGGGCGGCGCTGCCGTCCATACCTTCACGTCCATGTTGGCCGTGGTCGCGTTCTGCATTTCGTCCGCGCTAGCTCCGGTGTAGACCATGAAATCGATGAACGCGTCGCCCGGCTTCACATCGATGATTTTTCCCACCACTTCCGGAAATTCCGCGCCGCAAATCGCGAGCCAAGTCATCTTCGCCTTGTCGCCGCCAGCGCCCAGATCGGCGATGAGGCTTAGGATGTTGCTGGCCTGCTGGATCGTTTTCAGATCCGCCTGACTCGGCAACGTCCACGTCGCCGGCCGCTCCGGCGAATTCTGTGCAAGCTGGAGCAACTCATTTACCTGATCAGTCGCCTGGCTATCGCAACCGGGCTGCTCATACGCCAGAATCTGCTTCTGCAAATAGTCCTTTATTTTGTCCGCGTCGGGAACCTTCAAATCAATCGCCCTCGCGAGCGCCCAAAACCCGTCCAGATACTGCGGCGGACTCAAATTAAGGTACGCAAGTCCAAGACGATATGCAGACACGTTGTCATCCGGCTTGTTCACCAGCGCATTTTTGAACGCCGTCACGGCCGCGGGGTAATCTTTCAATTGAAGATCCGCAAACCCGGCGGCGGCGTAAAAGAACGCCAATCCGGGCATTTTCTGCTTTTTCCAGTCGTCGTCCGAGCTCGTTACTGAGGCTGGTTTCGCAAGCTGGTCCAGCAGGCTTGCACCTTGGAGCGCTGCATCTCGCTCCTTGGTCAGCTGCGCCTGAACATCGGGATTTTTCGCCATCGAGGCGTAGGTGGCGGTGAACACTGCGACGCGCGCCTGAATCGCCTGCAGGCGCGTTTGCGCATCCACTTTATCGCCGAGCGCGACGAGCTTGTCCGCCCACTCCATCGTTTTCGGATAGTTCTTCAGCTGGCTGTAGGTCTGATAGTAAAGCGTGTCGACGTACGGCATCAGCGTCGAATTCGGGTACTTCGCGACGAAATCGTCCAGCAGCTTCAGCCGCGCCTGCGGGTCCTTCTCCGAGTTCGCCGCCTGGAACGCATTGTATTCGGGCAGCGTGTACGTGGTTTTCGCCTGATTCTGGTCCTGCGCGGCTGCGGCCTGCGCGGCGGCAGGCCGGGAAGGCGCGCCAACCAGGACGACACCCGCTACAAACATCGCCAGCCTGTTGAAACACTTTCGCGTCATCACTTCCCTGCCTCCTGGGCCAAAGTCAAATCGACCAAATCAAATTGACCTTTATCAAATTGGGCTTGCAGTCGAGCCGAGTGCCAATACCTGCGGGCTAACGGGACCAACGAATCCACGGGATTATAGGGAAAGCGCTCCCGCCACGCAAGGCTAAATCCAATTATGACTTCATTTTGAATAATCGTTTCCCCGCCTTCCAAACATCTTCCCGTTCCGGTCCGTTGGGTTCTGACGCACCCGCTTCCTGATGATAACATGCAGAAACGAGGCAAAGTGTTGCCTCGGTGCAACAGATTATTCAGACGCGGAGCCGACGAAAATGGCTGCTCAAAAGGCGCTCGAAGGAAAGACATCTCTCATCACCGGAGCCAGCCGCGGCATCGGCTTCGCCATCGCGCGAAAGCTCGGCGAACTGGGCAGCCGAGTCAGCATCTGCTCGCGCGACCCGCAAAAACTTGAAAGCGCCGCCACCGAACTCAAGCGCCTCGGAATCAGCGTGTTCGCGATGCCCGCCGACGTGACGCGTCCCGCGGAAATTGATTCCTTCGTGCGGCGCACCGAGAGTTCCCTCGGTCCCATCGAGATCGTCGTCAACAACGCCGGCGTCGGCTACTTCGGCCCTTCGCAGGAAGCTTCTGTGGCCGATTGGGACCAGGTGTTAGACACCAATTTGAAATCCGTGTTCCTGATGACGAAGGCAGTCGCCCCCGGGCTCATCCAGCGCCGCGCCGGGCACATCATCAACATTGCGTCTCTCGCGGGGAAGAACGCGTTCGCGGGCGGCGCGATCTACTGCGCGTCGAAGTGGGGCCTGCTCGGCTTCACGCAGTGCGTGGCGGAAGACCTGCGCGCCTACGGCATTCGCGTCAGCGCCGTGTGCCCCGGCACTGTGGCGACGGAGTTTTCGCCGCAAGGCACGCACCCCGGAAAAGACGTGAGCAAGATGTTGCAGCCCGACGACGTTGCCCACGCTGTCGAGATGCTGGTCACGCAAGCCCCGCAAAGCTTCATCAGCGAAGTGGTGATGCGGCCGACGCAAAAGCCGTGAAAGAGCAGTGAGTGGTGAATAGTGATTGGTGAGTAGTGGTCCTTCGTCGGAGAAACTCTCCTCAGGTTAAACGAGTGGTTCCGAAGCGTTAGGTTCGTTCCCCGTAGGGGCACGGCATGCCGTGCCCGCAGGTTCTCGTAGCGCCGTCTATAAAGGCGTCGGCGTTGTCAAGAGACACGAATCCTTTTGATCGGGGGACCGGTGATTTCTCCGGTCTCTGGTTTTGTCCTTTTCCTCAACAGGAATCTTTTGCATTGCCCGCCCAAGGCTCGCGTGTTCAATCGTTCGGTGGAAACTTTGGTCCCACCATCCATCGATTCGATCTTTCCATCATGATTGCTGTTTCGAACTCCCCAGCTTTCCGGGGAGGCAGGGCGCTCATTCAGCCTCTCGATGGACTCATCTCCATCACGGCGCTACCCGAGCTACCCCGCATGCGAACCAGCTGCGCCATCAGTTCTTCATAATCGGTCTGACTGCGCAGCATCCAGTACAACCTCACGGCCAACCGGCGCGCCACCGCAACCTTGGCGATCTGACTGCCGCGGCGAAACTTCAATCGCTGATACACCCGCCGTAGTTCCGGATCCAATCTCGCCGCCGTCTGCCCGGCTTCCACCAGCAACCAGCGCGTCGTCGAACTGCCTTGCTTGCTGATCGCTCCGATCCGCATACGCCCGGCCGAAGAGTTCACGCTCGGGTCCAATCCCAGATAGCTCGTGACCTCCCGGCTTCGCGGAAAGCGCTCGACCGTCCCGATCGTCAATACGAACGCCAGCGATGTCACTGGTCCTACGCCCGGATGCGTCATCAGACGAACCGCATCAGCCCGGCCCTTCGCTTGTTGCTCGACCGCGCGATCCAGCTCCGCGATCGGCCCCTCCCACTGGTCGAGAATTTGCAGCAACTCGCGCCGCCGCCGATCGGCCCATGGTCCCAACGGCAACGCTTCCAGTTCCTGACGGCCCGCCTTGCTCCACAACTTCTTCTTCCGGCACAGCCCCTGGCCCATTGCCAACGCATGCAGCTGGTTCATCACCTTCGTCCTCATCTGCACCAGCTTCATGCGATGGAGCACCAACTGCCGCACATCCCGCTCGGCTGGCGTCGGCACCCAGATGCGCGGAAACCGATCCTCCACCAGCAAGTCCAGGATATGTGCCGCATCTCGCTTGTCGGTCTTCTGCCTCCGCACCACCGAAGCGCGAATCGCGGCCGCATCTCCCACCCACAGCTCATGCCCCAGTTTCGCCAACATCTGCTCGAACCACTGCGTGTAACCCGTCGCTTCGATTCCCACGCGAACCGGCTTCGCCAACGACTGGTAAAACTTCTGCACCTCCCCATTCTCGTGCGCAAGCCGCCGCTCGACCACCTCTCCGGTTTCGCTATCCAACATCGCAATCTGCTGCTGGCGCGTGTGAAAATCACATCCTATAATCATCATCGCTCGGCTCCTTCCCTCCGAGCCTTGGTCGTCTAACACCGCCAAGTCTACTCGCTCGAAGGAGCCGACGCCTTTATCCAATCAGCGTCTCGTCGGCTCTTTTGCCTTCTGTCGACCGGGCCGCAGATTCAACAAAGCCGGCGGCACGCCGGCGCTACGAAAGGCCGCTGCGAAATAGTTAAGCACTTTAATTAAGCAACTTAATTAAACAGATTAATTAAGTAGGTTAATTAAATAGATTAATTAATCAGTTTAATCTTTTGCGCGGGCTTAACGGGCTTATAATGGCAAAAACAGCCCCGATCCCGAAGGGTCGGGAGGACGTCCCGAGGATCGGGAGCGCCATGCCCGAACAAGCCAAAACTTCAGTCAAGAGTTCTCTCGAAGGGTCGGCACGAGGTCCGGGAGCGTCGGGACGGGGTACTGGAACTTCGGAGCCGCCGAGCTCGCGTCGTTTGACCTGACCATGCCGCAGTTCCGCGTGCTGGAGCTGCTCTACCACGGAGGGCCGACGTTCGCGCGGGTGATCGCCAACCGGCTTCAGTGCACCGCGCCGAATGTGATCACGGTGGTGAACGGCCTCGAGAAGCGCCGGCTGGTTCGGCGCGACGCGTCGATACCAATGGCCAAGACGCGGGACAAGCGAATCGTCCCGTTGCGCCTGACGCTGGAGGGCGAAAAGGTGATCGCCAGAGTGTTTGGCGCGCACGCGAAAGTGGTGCGGGCGCAGATGCGCGTCCTCCAGGGCAGGGAACAGCATAAGTTGAGTGTCCTGTGCCGGAAACTGCGAAAGGGGGATCCCGTGAAATTCCTCAGGGAGATGATGTGGGAAGACGTGAACGAGAGCGAGGGGTGAGGGCGAGGAGTGAGGGTCGAGGGTAACGATCCCTCGTCAGCTCAGGAGTTGCAGGCGTGAATACGAGGGAAGCCAAAGACGAGTTCACCGATATGGGCTTGAGCGTTATGCCCGTTTAGGCATATAATGAAAATGGCTGCCTCGCCGAACATTAAGCCGGTGGTTTGGATCGGAAGCGCGAGGACGGACCTTGGCGCTTTTCCCGAAGACGTCAAGGACGCGATTGGCTTTGCGCTCTATGTGGCGCAGCAGGGCGGCAAGCACCGAGATGCGAAGCCTCTTCAGGGATTCGGTGGCGCAGGCGTTCTCGAGGTTGTCGAGGATCATGAGGGCAACACATACCGCGCCGTCTACACAGTTCGGTTCGGGAGCCAGATATATGGGCTGCACGCGTTCCAGAAGAAGTCCAAGAGAGGGTCGAAAACTTCGAAGTCCGACATCGAGTTGATTAAATCGCGTCTCAGGCGGGCAGAAGAGATACACACGGCATGGCTGGCGGGCCAGAGAGGAACAGAGGCACATGAGTAAGCCAATCAGAGTGGAGGAAGGTAGCGGAAATATCTTCGCCGACCTTGGCCTGTCCAATCCGGAGGAGCGCCTTGCGAAAGCCGATCTTGCGATTCGCATAGCGGCTGTGATTCGCGCGCGCCGGCTTACGCAGTCCGGCGCGGCCCGCATCCTGAAGATCGATCAGCCAAAGATTTCGCGTCTTCTCCGCGGCCAGCTCTCGGGTTTCTCGACCGGACGACTCATGCACTTCCTGACGTTGCTTGGCCGCGACGTTGAAATCGTGGTGAAGACTGCGCCACGCTCGCGACGCCAGGGACGCATGCGCGTTGTCGCAGCGGCCTGAGCCGCCGCGGGGCAACGCCTCGGCTGCTCGTCTTACTCTAATGAACATGCCTTCCGCAATCGCAACCGCTGCCTTGACTCCGTTCGTTGGAATTCACCTCACGTGTTTCGACGGCCCATCCTGCTGGCCTCAGGGGTTGAAACCCCTGAGTTTTTTCGTTCTTTTCGGCACGACTTCCGCGTGGCCTGAAGGCCACGCTCCCCGGACTGAAGGTCCGGGGCTGACACAAAACCGAGTTGCAACAGAGATTCTTAAGTCGTGCTCTGACACGTCAGACCTGGGCCGCGCCGCCGTCGACGAATAGCTCGACGCCGGTGATAAAACTGGCGTCGGGGGAAGCGAGGAAGGCGACAGCCTTGGCGATTTCTTCCGGGCGGCCAACTCGGCCCATGGGAACGGTGGAAGCCAGGGCTTTCAAGTTATCTCCCTCGAAGGTTGAATTGAGCAGCGGAGTGTCAATCGGGCCTGGACTGACCACGTTGACGCGGATGTGCCGGTCCTTGAGGTCTGTGGTCCACGAGCGCGCAAAAGAGCGTACCGCTGCCTTGGTGGCAGCGTAGACGCTAAAGGCAGGGAAGCCTTTGATGGAAACAATGGAGGCGTTCAGGATGATCGTTCCGCCGTCGGGCATCAGCGGAAGGGCTTTCTGCACGGTGAACACGAGGCCCTTTACGTTGACGCCGAAGAGTTTGTCGAAGTGCTCCTCGGTAATGGAGCCAAGGGGGACCACTTCCCCGAGGCCGGCGTTGGCGAAGACGATGTCGACGCGTCCCTTTTCCTTCTTGATCTGCGTGAAGATTCGATCGAGGTCGGCGAGCTTGGCGACGTCGCCCTGGATGGCAGTGATGTTTGAACCGATGGACGCCACTGCCGCATCAAGCTCGGGTTTCCTGCGGCCAGTAATATAAACGTAGGCGCCTTCTTCCACGAATTGCTTCGCGGTGGCGAGGCCGATGCCGGCGCTGCCGCCTGTGATAAGAGCGATCTTACCTTCCAGTTTCTTAGGCATTGTTTTTCTCCGTTCGTCGCTGAGTCGTGACGACCTCTTGATCTAGCTCCAGGATTTGATGCGGAGGGTTAGCCTGGAGGAGCAGGAATACGGGGCTCACGCCAAGCCGTGGAAAATCTCTGACGGACGACGCCAATCAGGATCCCGAAGGTTCGGGAGGCGTTCCGGGGCACGGACGGGTCTGAGACCCGCCCCTACGAAAAGAATGCGTGGGTGATTGGTTGGCTCAGGATAAAAAGGGCGCGGGGTGAGGGGAAGAGAGATCCCTCGTCGGCCCAAAAACGGCCTCGCTCGGGATGACGATCCTCGACGGATCGTCAGCTGCTGCCGGCGCGGCGCGCGAGTTCGGTCATCACCGCGCGGTATTCGCCATCCGAATGCAGGCTTTCCACGGCTTGGCGCAGAGCCGCATTGACGCTGGGGTCCTTCCCATAGCGGTTCGCGGCGTCGAGCAGCACGCGGCCCTTATCGCCATCGGACGAAATGCCGGTGGCGGAGTGAATCGTACCAATCACCATGGCAGTGGAAATTCCCGGCTTGTCGAGAACCGCGAGCAGCACGCCGCTGCGGTCGCCGTCCGAATGGATACTGTCTACGGCTGCGAAGAAAGCGTCGTGAAACAGCTCGATATTCGAGCTCGTGAGCTCCACAAGCACGCGCGCCTTATCGCCGTCCGACGAAATGCGCTGCGCCGAATTCGCGATCCCGCCGAGCGTAGCCGTCGCGATTCCCTGCCTGCCGGCCAGCGCCACGAGCACCCGCTGGTGGTCGCCATCGCTTGCAATCGAGTTCGCCGCATCGAGGAAAGCTTTTCGTTCGGAGTCGTCATCGGTGTACGACGAAACGGCTTCGATCAGTACGCGGGCCTTGTCGCCATCCGAGGAAATACGCTGAGCCGAGCGCAGCGCGCGAACCATGGTGTCGCGATCGCTCCCATGCGCTGCCAGCAGTTTCGAGAGAACGCGCGCATGATCGCCGTCGGATGAAATTGAATCTACCGCGTCGAAATATGCGCTGCGAAGTTCGTCGCTCGCGCCGTAGTGGTCAGCAATCTCGATCAGGACTTCCGCCTTGTCGCCGTCGGACGAGATATGGTGCGCGGCCTTGGCCACACCCAGCAGCGTTTCGGGGCTGCCAGCGTCCTTCTGAGCGATGTCGGAAAGCACTCTGCGTTTGTCGCCATCCGAGCTGATGGACTCGGCCGCCTTGAAAAGGTACGGCCGCAGATCCGGCGTGAAGTACTTCGAATCCACCGCCATGAGTCACCTGGGCTTTGTCGCCATCCGAAGAAATTCCCTGAATCAATTTGGCGGCATCTTCGAGCTGCGCCGTGTTGAGTTGAGCTTGCGAAAACAGCTGCTCGATATAAATGCGCTTCGAGCCGTCGCTGTGAATCAAGCCGATCTCGGTGAGCACCGCTTGCGGACCACCTTGCCGAAGGATCCGCGCGACACGCGCCGGCGCTCCGATGCCTGATTCGCGAATAATCTGTGGAAGCAGGCGGCTGAGCCACGCGCGGCCTTCGTCATCGAGCGGTTTCGTGGTTCTGCCCACCGAGTAGCTTTTCGTCAGATTGCCCGCCGAGTCCGCCTTCACCTCGTACGCGCGCCCTGAAAACCATCCTCCCTCTTCCAGGCGAAAACGGCCGTTAGGTGAGAGTGATTTGACGTCGGCGTCGTCGTCGGTGAATTCGATTTTGCCGTCAAGCTGCACATCGAACGAGGTCGTCCGGTTGTGTTCGGTCATGTGCATGTGAGTCTCGCTGCCTTGCTGCGAGGCCACAGCCTCCAATGGCGCGAGCGGCGCCATAGGAGCAACCGGCGCGGCGGGAGCAAGCGGTGCAGGCGCCGCAAGTGCCGAGGGCGCGGGCAATGACGCTGCCAGTGGCGTGGCCGATGCTGCAATTGGCGTCATTGGCGCTTGCGGACTAAGCGGTGCGACGGGAACTAAAGGCGACGGGGGCACAGTCTGACCGTATTCGTGAGCCGGGTCCTGCGCGAACGCGATCATTTGCGGCGCGCGCGCGGCCTCATAAATCAGCACGATCACCGCAATCAACGCGAAAGCAATGGGACCGAATGAAAGCTTCGGGGCTGCGTTGCGCGTCCTATCCAGCATGTGGTGAACGCGCTGGAACAATTGCGAGCGGTTCCCGGCAGCGCCCGCAGCCAGGATGCCTGCGTGTTCCCAGTGCGAGAGTTCAGCGACCTTTGTAAGGCAAACGGCATACGGCTTGGGCGTGCCCGTCGCCGCGATCACCCAGTCATCGCAAGCCATCTCGCGCTCGAGCGACATGCGGCGGCCAAGCCAAAACACCACCGGCTGGATCGGCAGCAGCGCTTCGATCAATTTCTGCGCGAGGTTCGTCCAATCGTCGTAGCGCAGCAGGTGCGCGAGTTCGTGCAGCACAACGTGGTCAACTTCCGATTCTGAAAGAGTGTCGAGCAGCGATCGAGGGATCAGGATCGCCGGATCGAGGAAGCCCAGAGACATCGGCGCAGCAATCTCGTCGGAAACAAGCAATCGTGCCTTCCTGCGGACGCCGTTCATCGCGCACAGGGCTGTCAATCTCGCTTGCCAGTTTTTCGGACACGGCGTGGCTGCTGATTTCAAGCGCCGCAACAAGAGGTAGCTGGCGCCAAGTCGCGCGAGCAAAAGCAGGGTCAACACCGCCCACAAAATTCCGAAACCAACCATCACTCCGCGGGAGCGAATTTGAATCGGAGAGTGGCCAGCCGCGGAGACGTTTGACGGTGGAATCTGCAAGTCGCCGGCCCGGTCCAGCCTCTGGTTGCGGCAGGGATTCGGAATTCGATCTGGCTGTTGACCCCGCCGCAAGTTCCGGCTGCCGAAGCTCGACGGGCACGAATGTTGTCGTGGCGGCCGTACTGGTGGCGGCAATCGGCGCCGAAGCATGCGGCAGGCCGGCTGCGGGCTCCGTCAGCGCCAACGGCCCGACGGGAAGCATCGCCACGGCAACCAACGTCAGCCAAAGGACCGTGAAACGCGTCGTCGGGTTCACTCGCGGAAATAGTTTCAAAGCAATCCACATCGCCGCCGCGAGCAGCGCGCCCTGCCAGATGCCGTTCAGAAGAGTGGTCATCGCAAAGTTCAGATGCGTCATTTCCTCTCTCCTTGCTCGCTCGCCGCGATCATCTTCTTGATGCGACGCAGTTCGTCCCGGTCGATCGTTTTTTCTTCCAGAAGGTTTATGACCAACTGTTCGCGCGAACCCCCAAAGAAGCGGTTCACCAGGTGGCGGAGCGCCTTGCGGCTGGCCTCCTCGCGCGCGACCACGGGTTCGTAGACGAAGGCGCGGCCCTTCTTCGTGTGGCGCAGGTATCCCTTGGTTTCCAGGATGCGCAACGTGGTCAGCACCGTGGTGTACGCAAGCGGCGGATCTGCCGGCAGCGACTCTGCCACGTCTCCCACCGTGGCCTGGCCCTTCTTCCACAGGACATCCATGAGCCGAAGCTCGCCTTCCGTCAGGTTTGGTGTCTTTCTTCGTGCCAAGGGTTCCCTCCATTCCGCAACAATTAAGCAATTAATAGTTCCAGTTTTATACGTCACGCCGGAGCGGCTGTCAACTATTAAATTAATAGTTCAGGCTGCCGCCACTTCCATTTACTTATGAGCTGGCAGGGCGTCCCAGATGGCGGGGTCCTCGGTGCCGAGGACCCACGAGCAGAAGCCGCCGAGGTTGCGGTCTTTGGCGAGCGTGTAGCGTTCGCGAAACGCGCGCGCGTCCGTGTAGAAAATCCATTCGCGCATATCGTCGCGATAAAAATAAAACCAGGCTGTGCGATCGACTGGATCCCACTCGATGTGGCCGCCGTAGGCGCGGGCCAAGTCGAGCGCGTCAGGCGCGGAGATATAGGCGGCGGAGGGATTTGGTTTTTCGTCAGGCTTGATAGGCGTCCCGGCGAACCAGTGATAGCCGTAGAGCGGGATGCCGATGAAGAGTTTTTCGCGCGGGACAAACTGGATCGCGTAATCGAGGTTGTGAATGGTCCAGTCCCAGCCGGCGACGGGACCGGGCGCGGTCCAGCGCGTGTGCTGGTCGTACGTCATCAAGCAGATGAAATCGACGGACTGCGCGAGTGACTTGAGGTCGTAGGCGCCGCGCCAGTTTTCGAAGATCCAAGCCGAAAAACCTGTTTCGCCGGCCTCGCCAGGAGCGTTCGGAACCGTCGCGATGCTGAGCTGCAGATTCTGCGCGTGAAAAGCCGCGCCCGCGTCGCGAACCATCGCTGAGAGCGCGTCGCGGTCTGACCAGTTGACGTTTTCGAAATCAAGCTGAATACCCGCGTAGCCGCTCTCCTTGCACACACGGATCAGCTCCGCGGACATTTCGTGATAGGCGGCAGGGTTCCCGAGGAGCTTGTGAAAATCTGCCTGAACGAAGCCGCTGTTGGCAACAATCGGCATGACGGGAACGTGATGCTCCCGCGCGGTATCCAGAACCAGAGGATTCGGACCGCCCGAAACCAGTCCGTTCGAATCCACCGAATACCAGGCCGGCACGAGAATGTCGATTTTCTCGGCGTGGGCGAGAAACGAGCGGACGGAATCAGGATCGCGAGTCATGTAAAAAAGAGACTTCGGTTGTTGCGCGAATGCGGTGATGGCGAGCGCCAACGCAGCGCCCAACGCAACGAAAGATAGGCACGTCAAGCGTCGAATCATGGCCGGTAGTGTAGCGGCTGACGCGGAGAACGCGCAACGGCGGCATCCCGACCGTCAGGCGGAAAGAACCGAAAGGGCACCGTGTTCCTTGCGAGTGGGCCGGACCGTGATTTCCACGTCCTGGCGTAAAGCCGTGAGAAATTCAATGAGTCGGCCGACCGAAAAGTTACCAGCACGATTCCGCATGAGCAACGACACCTGAGGCTGTTGCACGCCGAGAATCTTTGCGACCTCCACTTGCTTCATGCCACTGCCCTTGAGAATCGTATAGATTTGGAGCGTGAGCTGGGCCTTCAGCAGTTCCTGCTCGGGATTGGATAGGCCAAGGTCAGCGAAGACGTTCCCGCTGCCCTCCGTTACGCGGGCAGCGCGCCCCCGTGTTGTGTTAGTCTTTCTCGCCTTCGCTTTCATTTCAGTTCCGCCCTTTCTCTATGGTCCCGCTCTGCTTCCCCAAGACGCCGCCTAATCAGATCGATCTCTCTCGTCGGCGTAGCGATGCCCTTCGTGGATTTCTTCTGAAACACGTGCAAGACGTAGATCGCATCCTGGAAACGCACCGTATAGACGGCGCGCCATGCATTGCCATGGTGCGAAGCTACGATTTCCAGCACGCTCGCCCCGCCGAAACCTTTCAGAGGCTTGGCCGCAGGATCGGTCTCGCCCTTCTGGGCCGTGAAGAGCGCCTGTCCGATATCGACTCGCACCGGGCGCGGGCAGGATCGCAAATCGCTGAGCGACGACCCGATCCATCTGACGGGTTTCAGGCGACTTTCCGCGCCCATATCAGTATACATATATACGTATGCTCATATCAAGAGGAGCGCGCCTCTCTCGGCTCTCTGTGCGCTATCTCGCCGTTCTCTGTGCCCTCTAGGCCGTTTCTCGGTGGCCTCTGTGGTTCGCTTTTGAAGTTTGCACTTCGTCTGAGAGTTCAAATCTCAAAATATGAAATCGGACCGCCTCCCAACACCAATCACCACTCACCAATCACTCCCGAAGGGATCGCTCAGGCTATGAGGCGGGCGCGAAGGGCCGGAGTCTGCGCGATGTCGATGGCGGTCCAGGCCATAGCGAGCGCGCCATCGAGGACGGCTTTGTCGGCTTCCGCTTTCACGCAGTGCGCGGTGAATTCCGGCTGGTGATTTGAGGCAGGCATGGAATTGATTCCAATCATGGGGTGAATCGACGGAATCGCGTGCGAGACGTTGCCCATATCCGTGGAAGCGGCCAAGCGCTGCGCGATGACGCCCAAATCCGGAAACGCGCGACCGAGCGCTTCCGCATTCTTCTTATAGAGAAGGCTGATTTCGTGATCGTAGCGGACGTCGGCGTAAGGCTTGTCTCCGCCGCGAATTTCGAGTTTCGCGCCGGTGGCGATTGCGCCCGCTTCAAAGCAGCGGTAAACCTTCGCGCGGACGTCGCCTAGCTCAGCCAGATTTTCCGCGCGCACCAGGTAACGCGCCGAAGTGTGCGCGGGCACCACGTTGGGCGCGTCTCCGCCGTGCGTGGTGATTCCGTGAACGCGGTCGGTCTGGCGAATGTGCTGGCGGAGCAGGCCGATGGCGGTCTGCGCGACGGTGAGCGCGTCGGCGGCGTTGATGCCGAGTTCGGGAAACGCGGAGGCGTGCGCTTCCTTGCCGGTGTAATGAACGTCGAACATCGAGGCGGCGATCAGGTGCGCCTCGATCATTTCGAAAGGCGCGGGATGAACCATCATCGCCGCATGCACGCCGTCGAACGCATTGCGTTCGAGCATCAGAACTTTGCCGCTGGCGTTGCCCACTTCTTCGGCGGGAGTGCCGAAGACGCTGATGGTCAACCCGGCGTCGTCGGCAACCTTCGCGGCGGCAATGGCGGCGCCGACGGCCATCGCGGCAATCATGTTGTGTCCGCAGGCGTGGCCGATCTCGGGCAGGGAATCGTATTCGGCGCAGATGCCGATGTGCAGCGGTCCGTGGCCGGCTTTCGCGATGAAGGCGGTTTCGAGGCCGGTGACTCCGCGCTGCACCTGGAAACCCGCGCCATCGAGAGCGTCGGCGAGCCAGCCGCAGGCTTTCTCTTCTTCAAAGCCGAGCTCGGGATGCGCGTGAATGCGGTGGCTCAGGGCGAGAACGTCCTGCTGGATGGTTTTGAACTTTTCCTGCGCGCCTGACTTTGCGTCCATGAAGGTGCCTCCACGAGCAGGGAGAGATTGTACTCTCGAACGCGGTCGAGGAGGCACCCCACGGCGAGCGCCGTTAATTACAAGCGGTAGAGTCGTCGTTGCAGTTGAAGAGGCCGGTGATGCTAGCCGTATCGATTACGTGGCCGATCATCGCTCGATAGAGAGCGTTCGAGTATGGAGGAAAATCCGGCGACGGAATCAGATCGAGTTGCTTATCGAGCGCGTAGACGGTGAAAACGTAGCTGTGAATGCCGTCGGTGTCGGTTTCGGAACCTGGCGGCGGGCAGGGACCGGTGTAACCCTGAATGCCGGCGTCATTGTAGACCTGCTGGAGTGTCGTGCTGGTCGGCGAGCCCGCGCCGGCGGCCAGGGTGTGCGTGCCGGCAGGAATATTGTAGACCCCCCAGTGCGCGAAGTTCGCAGATTCGTCAAACAGCGCGACGGCATAGCTACGAACGAAAGGACCAGCGGAGGTCCACGAAAGCTCCGGAGACTGGTTGCCGCCGGTGCAGGCGCTGCCGAGCTGTCCACTGAAAACCATCGATGCGGGAATCATTTGATCGTTTTTGAATGTGCCGCTGGTGAGCCGGAACGGATTCTCCCAAGCGGATGCAGCCTGCATGGAAGGTTGCGCAGCCCGGCTGTGGCTGACGGAAACGACTAATCCCAGAAAAAGCGCGACAAATAGAAAAAGCAGAACGAAACGCGTGTTCATGTGTGGCTCCTTTTCGACTGCACTCTCAGCGGGGACTGGGGAGTACTTCGCAGTGAAGCTGGGCAGGATTCTAGGCGCGGGGGCGTCGTTGGTCAAGAAGGAGCAGGGTCAAAGGAGATCGTGGTCCGGCCGGCAGGGGCACCGCGGGTGCGCCCCAATCGGTTGAATCTTTGAGAGGGGAAGGAGCATCTATTCGTTTAAGCTTAAAGTAGTTCGTTTGAGCTTAAAGTAAAAGGAATAGGGAGCTGTAATGCCGACGCATTTCAGGGGTAACGAAGAGCAGGTGCGGGCGCTGAACGCGTTCATCAACTTGGTACGCGGGTCGAACTCGCTGATGCGAAGGCTGGCGGCGCAGCTCGAGCCGCTGGGACTGACGACGGGCCAGTTTGGGGTGCTTGAGGCGCTCTTTCACCTGGGGCCGATGTGCCAGAAAACCCTGGGAGAAAAGCTCCTTCGCAGCGGCGGGAACGTCACACTGGTGGTGGACAATCTTTCAAAGCATGGTTGGGTGCGGCGGGAGCGGCAGGCGGACGATCGGCGCATGGTGCAGATTCATCTGACGCCGCGAGGGCGCACGCTAATCACCCGCGTCATGCCCAAGCACGCGGAAGCCATCGTGAAGGAAATGAGCGCGCTCGAGCCGCGCGAGCAGGAGGCTCTGCGGAGCATTTGCCGGAAGCTCGGCAAAGGCGGCGAAGAATTGTGCGAAGAACGAAGGAAGAAAGCGCCCGCAAGAGACTAAGGGAAGAAGGAGACATAACATGCTGGAAGTTCGACCGAGTGACGAACGAGGCCACAACAAAATCTCGTGGCTCGATTCAAGATTCACATTTTCGTTTGACCAATACTACGATCCCGAGCACGTCCAGTTTCGCGCCCTGCGCGTGATGAACGAGGACGTGATCGCGCCGGGGCAGGGATTCGGAATGCATCCGCACCGCGATATGGAAATTCTCACGTGGGTTCTGGACGGCGCGATCGAGCATCGCGACAGCACGGGCGGCAGCGGCACCATCCGCCCCGGGGAGCTGCAACACATGACCGCCGGCACGGGCGTGATGCACAGCGAGTTCAATCCGTCGCCAAAGACCCCGGCGCACCTGCTGCAAATCTGGTTGTTGCCGGACCGGAAAGGCCTGAAGCCTGAGTACGAGCAGCTTTCGTTTTCGGATGCGGAGCTGCGCGGGAAATTCCATCACGTGGCGGGTCCGAATGCGCCGGTGACGATTCATCAGGACGCAGACCTCTACATCGCGCGGCTCGACAAAGGCGGCGAAGCAAAACATACACTCGAGCGCGGGCACGGATGGTTGCAAGTGGCGAAGGGCGCGGTTCGCGTGAATGGCAAGGAGCTCGCGGCCGGCGACGGCGTGGCGATTTCGAACGAACCGGAAGTGCGCGTGGAAGCTAAGGGCCCATCGGAAGTCCTGCTTTTTGACCTGGCGTAAAATTTCACGAGAAGGAGAGTGCAGATGGCGAATTCATCGAACAGTGCGGTTCCGTTGGTTGGCAGAATTTTGATGGCAGCGATTTTTCTGATCAGCGGATGCTTCAAGATCGTGGGCTACTCGCAAATCGTCGGGTATGCGGCCTCAAAGGGGCTGCCGCTCGCGAGCGTTGCGATTGCTTGCGCAGCCGCAGCGGAGCTTTTGGCAGGCATTGCCATTCTGATTGGTTTCAAAACGCGGATCGCGGCTTGGGTGCTGTTCTTGTATTTGATTCCGGCGACGCTGGTTTTCCACAGCTTTTGGAAGCTTCAAGGAATGGAACAACAGGACAGCATGATCCATTTCCTGAAGAACCTGGCGATCATGGGCGGCCTGCTGATACTCGCAGCGAACGGTCCGGGTGCATACTCGGTGGATGAGCGTTCGGCGAAAGTGTGAAAGCCAGCAGGCTATCCGATATTGCAACGCGAACCGGAAGCTCCCCGAACACGAACCAAAATCATCGCACGGCGAATCGGAATGGGTTTCGTCGCGGCAACCAAACGAGGAGGAATTATGAGTGCACATACGAGGAAAGCAGAGACGTCCACACCGATACACGAATTGTTAAGTATGCGATGGAGTCCGCGGGCGTTCGACAGCCGGCCCGTGGAGCCAGAGAAATTGCGAGCCTTGTTCGAGGCGGCGCGCTGGGCGGCGTCGTCGTTCAACGCGCAGCCGTGGTATTTCATCGTTGCGACGAAAGACGATCCGAAGGACTTCCAGCGGATACTCGATTCGTTCGTCGAATTCAACCAGGGCTGGGCGAAGGGCGCGCCCGTGCTGGCGCTGAGCGTGGCGGGAACGAAGTTCGCACACAATGGGGAGCAGAATCGTCACGCGCTGCACGATGTGGGACAAGCGGCGGCGAATCTGGCGCTGCAAGCTGCGGCGCTTGGCCTCCAAGTACACCAAATGGCCGGAATTCTGCCGCACAAGGCGCGCGAACTTTTTTCTATTCCCGAGGGATACGAGCCGGTGGCAGGGATCGCGATCGGCTACCCGGGTGATGCGTCGTCGCTGCCTGACCAATTGCGGGAACGCGAGAACGCGCCACGCGAGCGGAAGCCGCTGAAGTCGTTTGTGTTCGCGGGCAAGTGGGGGGAAACGTCGCCGCTTGTGAAGTAAAGGCTGCGATTTCAGACCCGATAGATTGCGTCGCACCTACGGCACTGGATGGTTTTCTCATCACGTACCCCGTGCTTACGCACGAGGCCAACTTATGTCGCGCCCACGGTGCGTGGTATTAGCCCGGCCCTTCGAGTCTAACCATTCAATGAGGTGACTTCCGTCTAAAAATGCGTCGTTCATTCGCGAGGCATCGCGAAATGGTATTATCTCGCCCGCGCAGATTGAGGGGGGCACATGGTAGGCACCGTTGTTCTGTTCCTGTTCGCCATCGCTGTGATCCTCGTTTTGAGCATCGTTCTGGGTTCGTTCTTCACGGTTGAGACAGCGCAGGTGGCCATCGTGCAGCGGCTGGGAAAATTCGCGCGCGTGGCCGGCCCGGGCCTGAATTGGAAGACGCCGTATCTCGAGACCGTGGTTCGCCGCTTGAGCATGAAGGTGCAGCAGTTCGACGTTCAGGTGGAGACGAAAACGCAGGACAACGTGTTCGTGCAGATACCCGTCTCGATCCAGTACAAAATAATCCCCGAAGGTGTGGAAGCCGCATTTTACAAGTTGTCCGACCCCGTGAAACAGATCGAGTCGATGGTCTACAACGTGGTTCTCGGCCACGTTCCGAAAATGAAGCTGGACGATACGTTCCTGAATCAGGCGGACATTGCGAGCGATTTGAGAGACAACCTGGATGCGTCGATGAAGGAGTACGGCTACTCGATCGTCAAAGTGCTGATCTCCGACATCGTTCCCGATCAGAAGGTGAAGGCCGCAATGAACGACATCAACGCGGCGCAGCGGGAGAGGGAAGCCACTGTCTCGCGCGCGGAGACGAACAAGATGCTCCTGGTTAAGCAGGCGGAGGCCGAGGCCGAATCGAAGCGCCTGCAGGGAGAAGGCATCGCGAATCAACGGAAGGCCATCATTACGGGGCTGAAAGATTCGGTGGAAGACTTCGCGAAAACCGTTCCGGGTTCCACTCCGCAGGACGTGATGCAACTCGTTCTGATGACGCAGTATTTCGACACGCTGAAGGACATCGCGGCAAACGATCACAGCAACACGATTTTGATTCCGCACACGCCGAACACGGTCGCCGACCTCTTCAGCCAGATTCGGAATGCGATCATCACGGGGACTGAGCTTACGAGCCATGCCTCGATTTCGCCGATCGCACCGCCCGCGGCCGAGAAATGAGTGTGTGGAGGCCGGTTCTTTCGCCGGCTGGCGTAAAGTCTTATAATCCCGGCAGACAGTCACAGGGAATACTGGAGGCAGCGACATGGAAGAAGAAATGATGCATGCGAACGTAGAAGTTTCATGGGATCCGGAGAAGTCGAAATGGCTGGTGCGAATCACGAGCGGGGAAGAAGTGATTCGCCGCCACTTGGATGCGCCGAAGAATGCGGACGAGAAGACGTTGCAGTCTGCGGCAAAGCAGACCGCGACGGATGAAGGCTACGACGCCGACGCCATCAGCATTCGGCGGTAACGTCGCTGCGTAGTTTGCAGTAACGGCCTACACCGACGAGATTTCGGACTGAACGAAGAGCCGGTCTAGATCTTCGGCAGGACGATTCCTTGCTGCGACTGGTACTTTCCTTTTTTGTCCTTGTAGGAAACTTCGCAGATTTCATCCGACTCGAAGAAAACCACCTGGCAGAGGCCTTCGTTGGCATAAATCTTCGCGGGAAGGGGAGTGGTGTTGCTGATTTCAAGGGTGACGAAGCCTTCCCACTCGGGCTCGAAGGGAGTGACGTTGACGATGATGCCGCAGCGTGCGTAGGTGGATTTGCCGACGCAGATCGTCAACACGCTGCGCGGAATGCGAAAATATTCGACGGAGCGCCCGAGGGCGAAGGAATTCGGCGGCACGATGCAGACCGGTCCTTGGAATTCGACAAAGGATTTCGCGTCGAAGTGCTTCGGATCTACGATCGAGGAGTTCACGTTGGTGAATATCCGGAATTCGTCGGCGACGCGCATGTCGTAGCCGTAGGATGAAACGCCGTAGCTGATGACGCCGTCGCGCACCTGATGGTCTTCGTACGGCTCGATCATTTTGTGCTCGAGAGACATTCTGCGAATCCATTTGTCAGACTTCACCGACATTCGAATCCTCCGTTGAGAGCCTATCATCGTCCGCAGCAGGAGGGCACAGCCCGCCGCGGCGGGGTGCCCCTACGGGGAAAAGACCCTGCTCAACGCCGATTGCAGCACCGATCGCTAGTGTGCCATCAGCGAAGAGTTGCGCAGTGTATTATATGGGGCGCGGCTTGACAACCCGCAAGCCGCTGACTAGCATGGGTTTCCGCTTTGTGGGAGGCGCTGTGATCAAGCTGGACATCGTGAACGCGATCGTGCAGAAGACAAGCATTACTCGAGCGAAAGCCGAGCAGGCGGTGGAAACGGTTTTCGAGGCGATGAAAAACGCGCTGGGCCGCGGCGAGCGCATTGAGCTGCGGCGCTTCGGCGTTTTCAACGTCAAGCCGCGCAAGACCGGCATTGGGCGCAACCCGCGGACGGGCCAACAGGTGAGCATCCCGCCCGGAAAAGCTGTCCGCTTCAAACCCGGCAAAGAACTCCAGACGCTCCCGACTCCGAAATCCTGAAACGAGCAGCGAAAAATCGATCGATTCGCGATGGCGTACCTCTTCGCCGCGCTGAGGCATCCAAACCTTCAGGATCTGCGGCATGAGCGACGGAAACGGTCACGGAAGGCTTTCAACCGAAGTAATCGAAATCAGATTTCCGCCGCCGGCGGAGTTTCCTCCTTACCGGCCGCGGCCTCGCCCTCTGTGGCCCGCGCTGGTCCTGTTTCTCCTCACGGTGGTTTCGACGCTGGCGGTGGGCTCCGAGTTCGCGATGTCGTACGCGCAGAACCGCGAGCCGTTCTCGGGCGGCGGCGATCCCTTCACCACGACGATCGAGGTCTTCAAGCATCCGCAATTGCTCGCGCTGGGCGTGCCGTTTTCATTCACGCTGCTCGCGATCCTGATGGCGCACGAGCTGGGGCACTATTTCGCGTGCAGGATTTACGGCATCGACGCGAGCTATCCGTATTTCATCCCTTTCCCCACTTTCTTTGGTACGTTTGGCGCGTTCATTCGAATCCGGTCGCCAATCACGACCAGGCGCGCGCTGTTTGACGTTGGACTCGCGGGGCCGGTGGTGGGCTTTGCGCTTGCGGCTCCGGCGATGGCGATCGCCGTGGCGTGGTCGAAAATCGTTCCGAACGTGCAGGCCACGGGCGACATGCTGCTTGGCGTGCCGCTACTGATGCAGATTTGCGAGTCGTGGTTTCATCCGCACGTGAACCCGGCATGGATTCTGTTGCATCCGGTGGGGCGCGCGGCCTGGGTGGGATTATTTGCGACGGCGCTGAATTTGCTTCCCGTGTGGCAGCTCGACGGCGGGCACATCGTGTACAGCCTGGCGAGCAAGTTTCACTCGAGAATTTCGCTGGTGGTTGCGCTGTCGCTGGTGGGACTTGGGATTCTCGGCGCGCCGTTTCGCGGAATCACCTGGATCTTCTGGGGTGTGCTGCTGACCGTGTTGTCGCTGCGGTTCAAACATCCGCCACTGTATGATCCGTGGGAACGCCTCGATCCCGCGCGACGCGTGTGGGCCGTGGTTGCGCTGGCGATTTTTGTTTTGTGCTTCATGGTTTGGCCCGTCGCGAGACCGTAGGAAAAGCTTCAGGAGAGCGTGGTCGGGTCGACGTCCGCGATGACGGCGGTGTCGGGGATTTTCTTCCTCGCGCAGAATTCGAGCGCGCCGCTGAGGGCTTGGGCCAGCGCGGAACGTTTTGGCGATTTCAGGACGAACTGAAAGCGATATTCACGGCGCAGACGGGCGAGCGGAGCCGCGGCTGGTCCCAGGATTTTCACGCCGCGATCCTCGAATGGTGCGAAATATCCGGCGAGGGCGCGCGACCAGCGAATCGCGTTTTCGATTTTGCGGTCGCGGATCAGCACGTTGGCGAGCGCGGTGAAGGGCGGATAGTGCAGCATGCGGCGAAAGTGCGCTTCCTTCTCGTAGAAGGACGCGTAGTCCTGATGCGCCGCGCACTGAATGGCGTAGTGTTCGGGGTAGTAGGTTTCGACGAGGACTTCTCCGGCAAGTTCCCCGCGGCCCGCACGGCCCGCAACCT
This sequence comes from uncultured Acidobacteriota bacterium, assembly GCA_963737205.1. GTDB lineage: Bacteria > Acidobacteriota > Terriglobia > Acidiferrales > UBA7541 > Palsa-295. The sequence goes on from CAVTRV010000002.1 coordinate 3,281,254, forward strand.
GCGTGAGAAGCTGAAAGGTGCGTTCGGCGGCGCGGAAATCGGGACGGCCCAGCGCGAGGTCGGCGGCAACCACTCCGACAAGGGTGACGCGCTGGAAGTCGTGGCCCTTTGCGACCATCTGAGTGCCCACCAGGACGTCAATCTCGCCGTTCGCGAACGCACCGAGAATTTGCTGATACTCTCGTTTTGTGCGGACCGTGTCGCGGTCGAGGCGCGCGATGCGGGCCTGCGGAAATTGCTCGCGGAGATATTCTTCCACGCGCTCGGCGCCGTCGCCGACGAAGTACATGTATTCGGCCTGGCACTTCGGGCATTGCTTCGGCGGACGAATCGAATAGCCGCAGTAGTGGCATTCGAGGCGCTGGCGGCTCTTGTGATACGTCAGCGCGATGCTGCAATTCTCGCATTGCACCACGGCGCCGCAGCTTCGGCACAACATCGACCACGAATAGCCGCGGCGATTGATCAGGATCATGGCCTGCGTTTTTTCCTCGAGGCGCAGCGCGACGGCGGCTCGCAACGATTCGGAGACGGGCGTGGCTTTGTGCTGGCGGCGAAAATCCTCGCGAAGATCGATCACGCGAACTTCGGCCAGGGGCCGGTTGGCGACCCGTTGCGTGAGTTCGAGCAAGTGATACTTTCCGGCGCGGGCGTTATGGTAGGTCTCGAGCGAAGGCGTGGCTGAGCCAAGCAGCGCCACCGCGCCCTCGATCCGCGCGCGGTAGACGGCCACGTCGCGGCCGTTGTATCGCGGCGTTTCCTCCTGCTTGTAGGCGGATTCCTGCTCTTCGTCGACGATGATGAGGCCGAGATTTTCGAGGGGGGCGAAAACGGCGGAACGCGTGCCGACCACGACGCGCGCGTCTCCGTTGCGGACGCGCCACCATTCGCGCGCGCGTTCGATATCCGGAAGGCCGCTGTGAAGCACAGCGACTGTGGCGCCGAAGCGGGCGCGGACCAGGCGGCCGAGCCAAAGCGTGAGCGCGATTTCCGGGACCAGCACGATCGCTGACTTGCCGCGCGAGAGGGCCGCTTCAATCGCGCCCAGATAAACTTCCGTTTTGCCGCTGCCCGTGACGCCATGAAGGAGTCCCGCCGCGAATTTCCCCGCCACGAGCCAACGCCAGATCTCGGCGAGCGCCTGGTTCTGCTCCGAATTCAGGACGTTCGCGGGAGGAGTGAAATCGGAATCCCAGGGATCTTCGTCCGGTGTGATGGGTTCTTTCCAGGTGATAAGGCGGCCGGCTTTTTCGAGGCGCTGAATTGCGGCGCGCGAGACTTTTGCTTTCTCGATGAGATGCGCGAGAGGAAGCGGGCCGCTTGTGGCGGTGAGGATTTCGCGGATGCGATCTTCTACTGGGTCTCGGGGAGAGCCTGGGTCTGACTCGGCACGCGGCTGCTGCGTCTCTGGAGAAACTTGAGGCGCCTCCGCATTCCAGGCGACGATTCGCTGCATGCGCAATTTTCGATGGTGGACGACATCGCGAGCGGCGAGCAAACCACGCCGAACGAGCCTTTCGACAGCGGCTTCGCCTCCGGGCCAGCGGCGGGCCCGCGCCGAAGGCACGGCTTTGCCGATGGCAGAGAATTCGCGCAGAAGCGCAATCTCGTCTGCCTGAGCTGTGGCGCCTTCGATGCCGGAGAGAAACTGCGAGAGGTAAGCCTCGCCGGCGCTCGTCAGCGAGTATTCGCGGTCGTGCCGCAGTTCGATTTCGGGCGGCAGCATCGCGCGAAACGCCTCACCAATCGGCGCGAGATAGTAGCGGCTGATCCATTCACCCAGCTCGATGAGTTTCGGCGGGAGCGCCGCGCGCGGGTCCATCAGCTCGGCAATTTCCCTGATGTGAACGTTGACGCGAGCGTTCGGCGCGCTTTCCGGCGGCCGATTCGATTCGGCCACCGCGATGCCGACCACGGCACGATTGCGAAATGGAACCACCACGCGGCGGCCGACGATCGGTTCGCCGTTCAGCGAGGCTGGGACGGCATAGGTAAACGTCGACCGCAGCGGAACAGGAAGCGCGACTTCGCAATAACGAGGGGACACGGGCGAGTAGTTTAGCAGCGAAAGCCAAGTATTCGGCGCGATCACGGAGACGCCGCCGTCGACGAAATTGCTGATTGGCGGGTTATGTGCCAGCCGGGGGGGTACCCGTGAAAACCTGCTGAACGATTAGCCACGCGCCGTTTGGCTGGCGTTTGAAGATGAGTATATAGCTGCCTTTGGAGCTAATTTTGGCGCCGGTGGCGATGGTGGTGAGGCTTTCCTGGAAGTCGCCGCTGTCATAGGCGAGATCGCCGGATGTCTCGAGGTTCTGGCTGTGGAGGACGAGGTCGCTGTTGAAAGCGGCCATTATGTTTTGGAAAAGTGTGCGGAGAGCGGCGGAGCCAGTGAGGCGTTCGCCGCTGGGTTGCAGGAAGGCGGCGTCCGGGGCATAGAACTTCAGAATGGGTTCGAGCTGCTTGGTGCGAAGGTCTTGAACCCAGGCTTCGCGGATTTTGGCGAGAGTTACGAGAGTCGAGGTTTGAGGAGCGGCGGCGGTGGGGGAAAAAGTGGGGGCGAGGATGGCAGTGAAGGCCAGGAACGCCATGGCGACGCGACACGGGCGCGAGATTAGTCGTGATTTAGCCGGGCGTATAGAAACGATGTTCATAGCGGCTCCCATTAACTTAAATTTAGACAGCTTCCGAAGAGGTCAGCGTCGGCCGCGGTGGTCGAGTTTGTATACGTCGACTTTGCGGCTAAGCGTGTTGCGGTGGATGCCGAGGACTTTGGCGGCGCGAGACTGATTGCCGTTGGAGCGATCGAGGACGCGCTTGATGAATTTTTTCTCGAACTCGGTGACGGCTTCCTCGAGAAGGATTCCGCGCTCGACCATCCATCCCACCAAAGTTTCGAGTTGATCTTTCACGATGACACGCTCCGCAAAGCCGCTTGTGCTGCGATGAAAGCGGCGCGCTGAATCTAATCGAGTGAATGGCCGGTGACGCTTCGATAGGCTTCCCGATATTTGTCGCGCGTGCCGGCTACCACGTCAGCTGGGAGAGCCGGGCCCGGGGGCTGTTTGTTCCAGCCGATGCGTTCGAGATAATCGCGAACGTATTGCTTGTCGAAGGAAGGCTGCGCTTTGCCGGCTGCGTACTGGTCGGCGGGCCAGAAACGCGAAGAGTCTGGCGTGAGCGCTTCGTCGATCCAGATGAGTTCGCTATTGAGCAGGCCGAATTCGAATTTCGTGTCGGCGATGATGATGCCGCGGGCCGCGGCGTGTTCCGAAGCCTTGCGGTAGATCGTGAGGCTTACGTCGCGCAGCTTCTCGGCGAGGGGAAGGCCGACGCGCGCGACCGTCTCGTCGAACGAAATGTTTTCATCGTGGCCGGTGGTGGCCTTGGTTGACGGCGTGAAAATCGGTTCGGGGAGCTTGTCCGATTCACGCAGGTTGGCCGGCAGATGGATGCCGCAGACCGCGCCCAATTTCTGATACTCCTTCCAGCCAGAGCCGGAAATATAGCCGCGCACCACGCACTCGATGGGCACAGGATCCGTGCGGCGCACGAGCATGGCGCGGCCCTCGAGCTGCTCCGCGAAGGGAGCGAGCTCACCCGCGAAATTGCTCGCCGAGATTACGTGATTGGGGACGACGTCCGCGAGCTTCTCGAACCAGAAAAGCGAAAGCTGCGTCAGGACGCGGCCCTTGTCCGGAATCGGCGTGGGGAGAACGACGTCGAAGGCCGAGAGGCGGTCGGTGGCCACGATCAGCAGCCGGTCGCCAAGCTCGTAGATATCGCGCACCTTGCCTCTGGCGCGAAGGTTCAGCCCGGGAAAATTCGTTTGCGCAATGACGGTGTTCATTTGTGGAGAAGCCACGGAGTCGGTGTCCTCGATTACTGGGAGGCGGGTATTCTAGCGCAGCGAAGAATGATGTCAATCGGGAAGAAAGGGTAATTTGAGGAACGGCTGTTGAACTTTTCAGCGGTTCAGCGTGTCAGGCGGCGGTGGCGGCCTTCTGTTCGGTCGCGGCGGCGGCTTCTTCCCACTTCACCGACACCAATTTCGAGACGCCCGGCTCCTGCATGGTGACGCCGTACATGACGGAACCCATTTCCATCGTCTTGCGATTGTGCGTGACGACGATAAATTGCGTCTGACCGCACATATCGGCAAGCATTTTGTTGAAGCGGCCGACGTTCGCTTCGTCGAGGGGCGCGTCCACTTCGTCGAGGATGCAGAATGGGCTCGGCTGATATTTGAAAACGGCAATGAGCAGCGCGAGAGCCGTAAGAGCCTTTTCGCCTCCCGAGAGCAGCAGAATGTTCTGCAGGCGCTTGCCCGGCGGCTGCGCGACGATGTCGATGCCGGCGTCGCCGGAGCTGTCGGGCTCGCTGAGGCGCATTTCGCCGTGTCCGCCGCCGAATAGCGACTGGAACGCAATCGCGAAGTGCGTGTTGATGAAGTTGAAAGCTTCTTCGAATTTCTGGCGCGAAACCTGGTCGAGCTCCGTGATGGTGAGTTGCGTGTTCTGGATCGATTGAACCAGGTCATCGCGCTCTCGGCGGAGGAATTGTTCGCGCTGCTCGCATTCCTGAAACTCATCGAGCGCCATCATGTTCACCGGGCCCATCGCTTCCACCCGCGCCTTCATTTCGTTGTAATTCGTTTCGGCGGCGACGAGCTCTTCGCCGACGAGCAATTGCGAGGACTGCGCCATCAAGTCTTCGGGATGCGCGTTCAGCTCGGCGACGCACGTTTGGCGGAGGTAATCGCGGTCGGCGTCGTTGCGTGCTTTTTCGATCTGGCGCTGGCTGCGCAAGTTGCGAAGTTCCTCGAGCGATTGCCGCTTGCCGCGAAGCGATTCATCCAGATGGCCGGCGCGGGACCGCGCGTCTTCCCATTCCTTTTCGAGCGCCGCTTGCTGCTCTTCGAGGCGCGCTTTTTCCACGCGGAGCGACTCCGCCTGTTGCGCGAGCAGCTCGCAGGAGGCTTCGAGTTCCGCTTTTTCCTGAAGCAGCGCCGCGTGCTGTTGCTGGAGCGAAGAAACTCGTTCGTTCGCCTGGGCGATTTCGCCCGCCAGGCGCTGCTCGATCGATTCGGCGCTCGCAAGGCGTTCGGAAATGGTGGCGAGCTCTTCGCGGCGCGCGATCACCCGCTCCTGCAGAAGCTGAAAGTCCCGGCGGAGCGTTGTGAGCCTTTCCGTGGCTTCCGCAGCTTCCGACTCGGCCGCGGCACGTGAACGAGTGGCCTCTTCATGTTCCTGTCGCGCCTGAACGGCGCGCTGGCGAGCCGATTCGGCGGCGGAGTGGAGGCGAGCGATTTCTTCGCGCTCGCCGGCAAGAGTCGTCTCGACGCGCTGGAGTTCGCTGCGCGCCTGTTCGCGCTGGTGCGTGGCAGTGACGAGCGCCTTCTCTGCTTCCAAATGGTGCGCGATGGCGGAGGCGACGTGCTGTTCGGCGGCCACGATTTCCGACTCGAGGCGTGTCAGCTCGGACTGCTGCTCCTCGGCGATGCGGTCGAGCCGCACGGCTTCCGTTTCGTGGTGGCGGAGTTCGCGTTTCAGCGCGAGCGGGCCCGCTTCGCCCTTCCGTCCGCCGGAGACCGTGCGGCCGTGGTAACAGGTTCCGTCGAGCGTCAGGAAATAGCTGTGCGGATTGTCGTAGGCCATCCGCTCGGCCACTTCCGGTGTCGCAACGATGTAGGCAGTCCTCAGCTTCCTGAGGAAGTATTTGGTGGCGGGACCGAGCGGGTCGCGAAATTCCACGATGCGGTCGAGCCGCGCGATGAAATCGCCGGGCATGGAGCCGCCAGTTTCAGCTTTGTCCGCGTCCAGGCCGGGCGCGGAGTCGATGAAGAACGTGGCGCGGCCGCCCATCTCGTCGCGCAGTAGCGCGATGCCCGTGCGCGCCTGATCGAACGATTCGACGACGACGTACTGGAGCTCATCGCGCAAGAATTGTTCCACGGCGCCTTCGTATTCTTCCTGCACTTCGGCAAAGTCGGCGAGCAACCCAACGGCTCGGAATCCGCGCGCTCCCGAATCGCCGGCGTTGAAGAGTTTCTGGACGGCGTCGGCCGTGTAGGCGCGGTCGCTGAGAATTTTCTCGATCGAGGCGTGGCGCGCGCGCTCCGCGGAAAGCGACTGGCGCGTTTGCTCGAGCTGCTGGGACGTTTGCTGCTGCGCGCGGCGGGACTCGACGAGGCGCGCCTGTGCATCGCGAACGGCTGCGTCCAGGTCTTGCGAACGGAGTTCGGCAGCCTGAAAAACGAAATCAGCGGTATCCACGCGCTGCGCGAGCGCCGAGAATTCGCTTTCGATGCCGCGGATCGCAGCGGCACGGTCCTGCTCGGTGGCGGCGTGATGCGCAGCCGCTTCCTCGGCTTGCTGCGATTCGGCCTGTTCGCGGGCGGATTCCTCGACGAGGCGTCCCGCAATCTGGCGGAGCTGTTCGATGCGCGCCTCAAGCTGCTGCTGCTCGGCGACGCTCGAGGCCGATTCTTCGCTGGACTGGCGCAAGGCCATTTCGAGAGCCGTCGCCTGCCCACGAAGAGCGCTCGCCGCGTCGCGCTGCACGGTGATTCGCGCGGAGAGGTCGGTGGCCTGGCGTTCGGCCTGTTCGATTTCAATGGAAAGCCGCAAGGCGCGCGAATCGAACTGAGCGGCCTGTTCGCGATTGAAGGTGATGCGATTTTCGGCGCGATCGAGATCGAGGGCGGTCTGGCCAAGCAGGTTCTGCGTCTGGCGAAGCGCGGCGTCGAGCTCGTAGGTTCGCGCGCTGAGCCGTTCCTGCTCAGACTCCATCTCGTGCACGGAGCGCGATTCGCGCTCTTCCGCGGCGTCCATGTCGCGAAGCAGATTCTCCAGGCGCGCGGCCTCGATGTCGAGGTGTTGCGCTTTGCTCGCGAGAACCACGCGCAGCAGGCCGCGCATCTGTTCGCGCAGCTCGGCGTAGCGGCGGGCTTTCGAAGCCTGGCGCTTCAGCGACGCGAGCTGCTTTTCGACTTCGACGAGAATGTCGTTGACGCGGGAGAGATTGAGCTTTGAGGCTTCGAGCTTCGCTTCGGCGAGCCGCCGCTTCGTTTTGTACATGGTGATGCCCGCGGCTTCCTCGATGATGGCGCGCCGGTCCATCGGCTTCGAGTTCAGGATCTGGCCGATGCGTCCCTGCTCGATGATGGCGTAGCTATCCGGACCGAGCCCCATGCCCATGAAGATTTCCTGGATGTCACGGAGGCGAGCGACGCGGCCGTTGATGAGGTATTCGCTCTGGCCGGAACGGTAAAGGCGGCGAGCGACGACAACTTCTCCGGGCTTCAGAGTGATTGCCGGCTTTTCGGCGCCGCGCTTCTTCCACGGTTTTTTCTTCTCGGAGGTGTCGCCTAAGACAGCGGGATCTTCTGCACCCGGTTCGCTCGGCGTCTCCGCCAAGGCCGCGGCGGACAAGTCGACCGTTGGGTTGGCGCTCATGCCTTCGTCGCTGGTCTCGACAGCCTGAGGCCCGTCAAGCACCTTCGCCACCGCATCGGCGAGTTCGGGATCGGTGAGCGTGAGCGTCACTTCGGCAAGACCCAGTGGCGGACGCTTGGCCGTGCCGTTGAAAATGCAATCGGACATACGCTCGGCGCGGAGCATCTTGTGGCTCTGTTCGCCCAGCACCCAGGAGATCGCGTCCACTACGTTGGACTTGCCGCACCCGTTGGGGCCGACGATGCAGGTTATCCCGCTGCCGCTGAAGGTGATCGGCGTCTTCTCGCAGAAGGACTTGAAGCCCAACAATTCCACTTTACGTAGTTTTAGCACCCAGACCTCGCGTCATAGTTTTGTCCATGCCGTTTGCATGGTGTTTCTTGCATGTCAAATCGAGAAGAAGGTGCTGTCTGAATTTTCAGGGAAGAAGACAGAGACAAAAACTGTGGCGGGTCAATAGTCAATGGCCCTGCCGCCTGGCGCTGACGGATCGGCGGTACGGGAAAACAAGCTAGCACGGCAACTGGAAGGTGTAAAGCGCGGTTTTGCAAGTTGTTCAAAATGAGACGGTTCAAGGAGTTGAATTTCCTTTCACAAACGGACCGGTGGTTTTCGCATTGGGTCCCCCACCGCACGCACGGTGCTCTGCGTAAGTCACAGAAAAATAAAGGGATCGGCTTTTGGCCGCCCGTGGCAGCGGGATTGCGTTGCTATTACGCGGTAGTCCCGTACGGAAGGGGGACAGATGAAACTTCTCGTCGGACTTGGGGCATTAATCTTGCTGTTCAGCTTGCCTGCGCACGCGCAGTTGGGTACGGTGGGCGGCAGCTCTTCTTCTTACAGCGGTGGTTCAATCAACACCTCGAACGCCAGCTCCGTGGCGCCGGTCGTGTTTCCGCAGATCACTCCTTTGCCGGCAACGCGCTTCGGAGTTTCCATCACGAGCGGGTCGAGTTTCGAGTTCGTGCCCTCGACGTTCATGACCTTCGACAAAGCGGTAGTGCAGGGCGTGGCCGATCTGGCAGCCAAACCGAAGTCGATAGTGGAGGCTGCGCAACAAAATCGCAATGCGGAACGAGCGAAGGCGCAGATCAGCTTCGTGCAGGACGGCAAGGGCAAGCTCATGAAGGCGCCGGACTAATCGCCCCACCGATTCGCTAATTTCCAGCGAGGGATTTTTTTGGGAGTGCGGTAGCTCTCGCCCTGAGCGAAGTCGAAGGGTGCTACCGCTTTCTCTTCGCAGAACCTTGCTTCGGCGTGGCTCCGTTGACGTTCCCGCTCCACGCCCCGTTCCTCACCACTTTGTCATCCCGAATCCCCGCGGTTTGTGCGGGGTGAGGGATCTGCTTTTCGCTTTTCGAGGCGGTTCGCCCGGGATCTCAACAGAGCCCTTTCGGCGTCTTGGCGGACCGGCTTTTTCCTTCTCTTTCCTACTTTGAGGCGAGGTAGCCGCGAGCTTCCTGAAGCTCGGGTCGGTCCGCGCCAGGGCCGCTGACCTCAACGAGCTTCGCGTAGTAACTCTTGGCTGCGCCGGCATCGCCCGCGGATTGAGCGGCTTGCGCGGCCCCCCAAAGCGCGTCGAAACGATTCGGCGATTCCTTCAGCGCGATTCGGTAGGCTTCGAGCGACTCGGACGGCCTCTTAAGTTCGAGAAGCAGGTCGGCCAGCATTTCGCGCGCGGGCATCGACAGGGAATCGACGCCTGAGGCATCTTCGCGATCGGCCGCCGCGCGGAGAATCTTCACGGCCTGTTCCGATTTCCCCTCCGCGAATGTCAGCCAGGCTTGCGCCTCCTGTTGCACGACCGATTCACCCGAAGAACTTCCATATCCCATGTGCTTGGCATGGTTGCGTTGCATGGAAATCGCTTCGTTCAGTTTTTTGATCGCAGCTCGAGCGCCCTGTACGTCGCCACTGCGCGCGGAGCCAACGGCACGCGCAAAATAGGTCGAGTCCTGAGGCTCGCCTTTCACGTCCTCAGGAGTCAGTGCGGCGGCTTCCTTCCAGTGGCGCGACTCGAGAGCGGTGCGCGCGGAGAACCAGCTTTCGTGCTCGGCCATATCATCGGCGCTGGCGCCTGGCACATTCTTGATATCCGCCACAACCTGCCGAGCCTTCGCCTCTTGACCGCTTTGAAGATAGGCGTAGTTGAGGAAATCCATGGCGTGCAACTGATATTCGGCATCCGCTTGGTGCGCTTCCGTGGCTTTCGCGGCGGCTGCCGAGGCGGCGACGTTCGAATCGATGGACTCCTGCCACAAGCCAAGGCGCGTGAAGATATGAGTTGGCATGTGAATCGCGTGCGATGAATCGGGCGCTATTTGCGCGTACTGGCGCGCGGCGGCCAGTCCTTGCGGCGCGAGCTCCGGCGTATCGGTGGCGTGGATCAGATAGTGAGCGACGCCCGGATTCTCGGGATACTGCTCGAAGAGCGGATCGAGAATCGCGATGGCTTTCTTGCGATTGACGAGACCGTCTTCGTCATACGCAAGGTTGACGAGCGCGAGCGCGTAGAACGCTGAGCCTTCCGTATCCGTGGGAAAATCCTGGTGCAGCTTTTCCATGGCGGCCACATAGGCTTCGACGCGCGCGGTGTGGCTCAGCTTCGAATTGTCCTGATAGAACGCCGCGGCGGCCGCGACGTAGTCGGCCTCGCGAGCCGTTTTCGGAGCGAGCTTCTGAGCCTCTGCGACGTACCCGCGGCCTTTCGCCAGAGTGTCCGCGTCTGGAAAATCCCACAATTGATGGTAGAGCGACATGGCGCGGCCCCAGTGCGCGATGGCGCACTGCGAATCGGTCTGCGAGGCTTCGGTGAAAGTGGCCTCCGACTGCTGATATTGGAACGAGTGCAACTGCGCCACGCCTTTCTCGATGGCGGGCTGGGCTTGCGCCGAGCAGGACGTGGGGAAATCCACCTTGCCAAACTGATCGCTCGACGCGGCGTTTGCGTTTGCGCTTGCGCGCGACGCGCTGTGGGCAAGACCTACGAGGGCAACTGCCGCGAGCAAACTCACAGCAATCAGAGCTGCAGAGAACGTAGCTATTCGTCGCATCGGTTCACCTCACGATTGGAAGGCCTGATGCTAACAAAAGCGCCGCGGAAAAGCAGGGGAATTGAGGCTGCGGCATCCTCTTTCTTGGTCGCTCCTGGTATTTCAGAGGCTGACAAGGACGATCCCCGTGAAGATGAGAACGATGCCGAGCCATTGGGTGCGGTCGAGGCGTTCTCGAAGGAAAATCCACGACAGGATCACCGTCACGGCGCCGTAGAGCGAGGCGAGGACGCTGACCACCGCGACCTGCCCGAAGTGAAGGGCGGCGTTGTTGGCAACGAACGCGATCGTGTCCATCACGCCGATGGCGATGAGGAGCCACCAGATGTTGCCAAGAGGCGGCCGAAGCGTTTGGCGAGCGGGGGCGGCGAAGAGGGCGAGCGTCGAGAACGTGGAAAGACGAATCATCCAAACAGAGAACGCGCTGCCCGCGACCGGCACAACGTGGAATCCGAGAAACCAAAAGAGAACGCCGAATCCGATGGCCGAAAGGATCGCCCAGCCCACGCCTTTCGTCAGGTGCGCGCGCGACGAAGCGCCGCCGGCGGAAGATTCGCTCTTTGACTCCGGCGCAAAACTGGTGGCAGCCAGAACCACTCCGATGAGGGTGACCGCGAGTCCGGCGCCGCGGAGCGGTCGAATGCGCTCGCCGCTAAGCACTGACAACATCACCGTAAGCGCGGGATACGCGGATGAAATAGGCGCGACCACACTCATCACGCCGATTTGAAACGCATAGTAGAGCGAGAGCGACGAGATTGTGTTGAGTACTCCGGCGAATGCGGCCAGTGCCCACGGCTGCCAGCCGGGCGCGACTCCGCGGGAAATTCCGCCCGACGATTCGAGATAGGCGGTGAGCACGAGAAACCCGATGCACTGCATGAAGAAGAGCGTGCGGTAAGCGCCGATGCGCCGCGCCGCGAATCGCGCGGCAAAGTCCGCGATGCCCCAGGAGATGGCGCCGGTGAGTCCGAGGAGGATTCCCATTATCGTGATTGGTGATTAGCGGTTGGTGATTGGTGTGCCACCGCGGAGTTAATGGCGCGGCTTCGGCTGGAGACCGAGGAAGGACATCACCTTTTGTAGGTCTTTCCAGACTTCGCCTTTGGCGGCCGGGTTGCGCAGCAAATACGCGGGGTGGTACGTAGCGATAAGTTTTGATCCGCGATAATCGAACCACTCGCCGCGAAAGCGCGAGATGCCCTGGTTGGTTTCGAGCAGCGTTTGCGCGGAGCAGGCGCCGAGGCAGCAAACCACTTTCGGATTGATCACCGCAAGCTGTCGCGCGAGAAACGGCAAGCAGGTGGAGATTTCGTCCTTTTCGGGAAGTCGGTTTTCCGGTGGGCGGCATTTGACGACGTTGCAGATGTAAACGTCGCCGCGCGCGAGGCCCATGGCCTCGATCATTTGAGTCAGAAGTTTGCCGGCGCGGCCGACGAAAGGTTCGCCCTGAATATCCTCGTCATGGCCGGGGCCTTCGCCGACGAACACGAGTTCCGCCTTGGGATTGCCGACGCCGAAGACGATGTTGGTGCGCGCTTTGTGCAGCCTGCAGCGCGTGCAATCGCCGATATCGGCTCGGATGCGCTCGAGCGAGTCGTTTTCGATGCGCTCCTCGAAAAGCGACGGGCCGGCCGGGCCTTGGATGACCGGCATCATCTTGGCCGGCGCCGCTGCCGGCAACGAAGATGACGGCGCACGGCGCGGCGCGGCTGCCGAGAATTGCGGAGATGCGGCTGGGGATGCCGCGGGAGCGGAAAGCGCCGGTGCGGCGGCCTGCCCCGATGGAAACGACGACGGAAACGATTTTGATGCGGCGCGGTCCCGATAGTAGGGGCCGAGGCCGAGTTCATCCGCGTAGCGAAACCAAGACTCGAGGTCGGCGCGCGTGTTTTCGGTCATTCGGTTTGGGATTATCGCGGAGCCCGCGCGAAATCACAAGGCCAGAACCGGATCTGGAATCCGTGGCACCCCGGTTTTGTGTCAACCCCGGACCTTCAGTCCGGGGAGCACGGCCTTTAGGCCGTGCAAAAGAAGCCCCGCAAAACTAAAAGGGCTTTAGCACGTGAAGAAATTGTTTTCTGCTGATGAGCGCCTTAGCGAGTACGTTGAAGGTCGATTGCGGCGTCAAGGATGCGGTGCGCTACTTCGAGCTTGCTGAGTTTGGGCAGCGCGATTTCACGGCCGTCGCGGAGGAACAGTGTGACGATATTGGTATCTGTGTCGAAGCCGGCGCCTTCCTGCGTCACATCGTTTGCGACGATCATGTCGGCGGCTTTGCGCGCCAGCTTGGCGCGAGCGTTTGCAGCGAGGTGGTCGGTTTCAGCGGCAAAGCCGATGACGAGGCGATTGCCTTTGTCGCGCGAGAGCTCGGCGAGAATGTCGGGCGTCGGTTCGAGTTCGAGCGTGAGATGTTCGCTGCCGCGCTTGATCTTTGTCGCGGAGGTCGCGGCGGCGCGATAGTCGGCCACAGCCGCGGCCATCACGACGATGTTTGCTTCGGCGGCGCGTTCGTGAACGGCGCAGCGCATTTCTTCCGTGGTGCGCACCGGAACCCAGTCCGCGCCTTCGGGCGCATCAAGCTCGGTGGGCCCGCTCACCAGAATCACGTGCGCGCCGCGGCGAATAGCGGCCTCGGCCAGCGCGTAGCCCATCTTGCCGGACGAACGATTCGTGATGTAGCGCACGGGATCCAGGTCCTCGCACGTGGGGCCGGCGGTGATAAGAACCGTCTGACCGGCGAAATCGGCGCGAAGGCCGAGAACGTCGCAAACTTTGCGGGCGATCGTTTCCGTTGCGGCCAGGCGGCCGGCGCCGGTCATGCCGCAGGCGAGATAGCCTTCGTCGGGATCAACGACGTGAACGCCGCGAGCGCGCAGCGCGGCAAGATTCTCTTGCGTCGCCGGATGTTCCCACATGTTGACGTTCATCGCGGGCGCGACCATGACGGGAGCTTTCGTCGCGAGATAGAGCGTCGAAAGAAAATCATCGGCGATTCCGTGCGCGAATTTTCCCAGCATATCGGCCGTGGCGGGCGCCACCAGGAGAAGGTCGATGCGCTGCGCGACGGCGATGTGCTCGATGGCGCTTTCGACGTTGGCAGGCGATGAGTCGTCCGCGCCGAACATTTCGGTGATCACTTTCTTTCCGGTCAGCGCGGCGAATGTGAGGGGAGTGATGAATTCCTGCGCGGCGCGCGTCATGATCACCTGCACGTCGAGCTTTTCCTGCTGCAGGCGGCGAACGAGCTCAGCGGCTTTGTAGGCTGCCACACCACCCGTTACGCCGAGCGCGATTTTCATGGGAGTGACTTCGCGCGCATCATTTGCGGCGCTTGGCTTCCTTCTCTTCGGCCGTCTCTGGGAGCTCGGGCGTTTGGTATTCGAGGAGGCCTTTTAGCAACTCTTCCTCGGCGATGCGGGTGGTCTTGCGCGATCTCGGGTTGTCCACCATGGCTCTGCCGCCGATCATCAACTGGCGCGCGCGGCGCGACACCACTACCACGTAAGCAAACTGGCTTTCCGGTGCCTCTCTAGAAACAGCCATGAGAAATTCAGCCTCCAAAGGACTTCAAGATCTGGCGAATTCTATCCTCGTTCCGTGCCACACGGCAACGGGACCCGAGCGCAATCGCCTGCACTTCCCGCCCGGCGCGCTCGAGGTCGTCGTTGATGACCGCGAAATCATAACTGCTGTAGTTCAACATCTCCTGCCGCGCGCGTTCGAGACGCCGGCGAATTTCGTCTTCCGAATCCTGGCCTCGAGCGCGAATGCGGCGCTCGAGGTCCGCGCTCGAAGGCGGCACAACGAAAACGGCGATTGCTCCAGGTAGTTTCTGCTTCACCTGAAGAGCGCCCTGGACGTCGATTTCAAGAACGAGATCTTTTTGTTGCGCCCGCGCCTCGTCCAGCCACTTGGCCGGCGTCCCGTACCAATTCTTTCCGAAGACCTGTGCGTATTCGAGGAATTCGCCCCGTTCCACCATCTGCTGGAATTCGGCTTCTGACACGAAATTGTACCACTTGCCGTCGCTCTCCGTCTTGCGGGGAGGGCGCGTGGTGCACGAAACAGACAGCATCGTGCCGGGAAGCTGCAGAATTTTCTTAACGAGCGTCGACTTCCCGGAACCCGACGGGCCGGAAACAATGAGAACGAGAGGCTCCGGTGAGCTCATTCGATATTCTGTACCTGTTCGCGAAGCTTCTCGATTTCGGATTTTATTTCCAGAGCGCCGCGTGTGATTTCGAGGCCCTCGTCTTCGTTGCCCGGCGTTTTCGAGAGCAGCGTGTTCGTTTCGCGCTGCATTTCCTGCAAAAGGAAGTCGAGTTTCTTGCCGACGTCGGTTCCGCCAGAAATCAATGTTTCGTACTGCTGCACGTGGCTGCCGAGGCGAGCGAGTTCCTCGGAAACATCGCTGCGCTCGGTGGCCAGAGCTGCTTCCTGCGCCAAACGCGCGGGGTCGAGCTGTGCTTCGCCGAGAAGCTCCTTCAACCGCATTTCCAGGCGGCGAGCAAACGCCGGACGCGCGCGCTCGGCAAGCACCGCGATCGCGGAAGCGAGGGCGGCGATCTTTCGCAAGCGCTCGGACATTTCCTCCCGCAAATGATTTGCCTCGCCTTCACGCATGCGGTCGAGTTTGTCGAGGGCCTCGGCGAGGCAGCGCGATACGACGCCCTCGAGTTTGGCCATCTCTTCCTCGAGCGACGCCGCCGGCGGACCGATCACGCCAGGCAAGCGAAGGATCGCGGCGACGTCCGGTTCCGATGCAAGCGCGAATTGCGCGCGAAGGGAATTCGCCGCTTTCAGATAGGCAGCAGCGACTTCGTGGTTCACGCCGACGGCCGACGGACCTTCGACTTCGTAGCGAATAGTGACGTCGAGATGGCCGCGCCGCACGCGTTCCCGGATGATCTGCCGAATGCCGGGCTCGACCGGCTCGAACCCTTCCGGAACCCGCAAGTGCAGGTCGAGGAAGCGATGATTGACGCTGCGAATCGAAACGCGAAGGCTCCAGCCATTCTCGACGGCGCGAGCCTGCGCATAGCCGGTCATGGATTTAAGGCCGGCCGCGCGAGCCTTCGACGGCGGCGCGGACGCGGGTTGCGAACCGGTGCCGGACATAATCAGGAACTCACCGTGCGCGAAACCGGTTCGGCATCGCGAAATTGTATTTCGTACAGACGCGCGTAAACGCCGCCGCGAGCCAGCAGGTCTTCGTGGGTGCCGCGCTCGGAAATGGAGCCGTTGTCGAGTACCGCGATGACGTCGGCGCGACGAATCGTCGACAGGCGGTGCGCGATCACGAACACGGTGCGGCCCGTCATCAGGTTGTTGAGGGCGCTTTGCACAAGCGACTCGGATTCGGAATCGAGCTCGGAAGTGGCTTCGTCGAGGATGAGGATGGGCGCATCCTTCAGCAGAGCGCGCGCGATGGCGAGCCGCTGGCGCTGGCCGCCGGAAAGGCGCTGGCCGCGGTCGCCAATCACCGTTTGATAGCCGTGCGGCAACTGGGTGATGAAGTCGTGCGCGAGCGCCGCTTTCGCCGCGGCGATCACTTTTTCCTCAGGCATGTTCGGCCGGCCATAGCACAAATTGTTCCAGATCGTATCATTGAACAGGATCGTTTCCTGCGTCACGATCGCCATTTGTTCCCGCAGCGAGCGCAGGGTGACGTCGCGCACGTTGAAGCCCTCGATGCGAACCGACCCCGAACTGGCCGCGTAAAAGCGCGGCAGCAGATTCACGAGCGTCGTCTTGCCCGCGCCACTCGAGCCCACGATGGCTACTACCGTCCCGGCCCGCACTTTCAGATCGATGCCCTTCAGGATGAGCGGGCCGCCGTCATAGGAGAAGCTGGCGTCTTCAAATTCGATTGCGCCTGAAAAGCGCGGCAGGGCCTTCGCACCGGGAGTTTCAAGCACTTCTTCCGGCATGTCAATGAACGCGAAGACCTGCGCGGAAGTGCCGGCCGCTTGCAAGAAGAGCTGGTAGATGGTGCCGAGGCGTTTGAGGGGCTCGTACGCTTTGAAAAGAGCGAATATAAATACGCCAAATGAGCCGACGGTCATGCGGCCAAGCTTGATTTCGTCGCGGGCAAAAAAGAGAACGCCCGAGATGACAACGGCCCCCAGGATGTCCATCAGCGGGGACGAAATCGCAAACGCCCTGATCCAGCGCATGTTTTCGCGCAACAGGTTTCGAGCCGCTTCGCGGAATTTGCGGATCTCGAAGCCTTCCATGCCGAACGCCTTCACCACGCGGTTTCCGCTAATCGTTTCCTGCAGGATTTGGCTGATGTCCGCTAGGCGCGAACGGCTCTTCTCCGACGAGCGGCGAATCTTGCGGCCGAGCTTGCCTACGGGCCAGACGACCAGGGGGATGATGACGGCGGACCCAATGGCCATGCGCCAATCGACGCAAAGCAGAACAAGAACGAAACAGATGAGGTTGAAAATTTGGCGGAAGAAGTCGGCGAAGTATTCGGAAAACGCGGAGCGCATCTGCTCGATGTCCGTGACCACGGCGGACATGACGCGCCCGACGGGATTGTGCTCGAAAAACCCCACCGGCTGCTGAACCACTTTACTGTAGGCGCGGTTGCGGAGGTCCGTGACGCTCGAAAGGCCCGCGTACTGAATGAGCGTGACGCCGAAAAACTCGGCGGCTGCCTTTACTACGAACAAAAAAACCAGTGCGAGCGCAAACACCGACCACACGTGACGGACGCGCGGGGGCACGAACGAGTTCAGGTAGACGATATGATTCGTGAGGGGGATCGTAAACAACGCGAGTTTCTGCACCTGCGAGGCCGGATTCAGGATGACGTCGAGCGCCGGTCTGATGGCAAAAGCCGTCAAGCCTTCGATCGCGCCCATCACCGCCATCAACAAGGTGCCGAGCACGATGAGTGCGGTGTAGGGGCGCACGTAGCCCAGCAGGCGCGCAAGCTCTTCGCGTTCGGTCTTGCGGGGAGGAGTTAGCATGGTCAGGCGGCCGACTTATCGAGGTCGCGATGGACGACCTTGGTTGCGAATCCTTTTTTCTGCAAATCGCCGCGCACCACTTCGGCCAGAGCCACGGAACGATGCCTTCCGCCCGTGCACCCGAACGCCACGGTCAAATAGCTCTTTCCTTCGCTGATGTAGTGCGGAATCAAGAAGCGAAGGAGGCTTTCAATCCGTTTCAGGAATTGGCCCGTCTGCGGGAACGAACGAATGTAGCGGGCGACGCGCCGGTCTTTGCCCGTGAGCGCCCGAAGTTTCGGAACGAAATGCGGATTCGGAAGAAAGCGCACGTCGAAAACCAGATCGGCATCCGCCGGAGTGCCATACCGAAAGCCAAAGCTGACCACCGAAACGAGCAACGGGCGCTGGCCGGGTTTCTGAAAGCGATCGATGATGAATTGACGCAGCTCGTGGACGTTGAATTTCGTGGTGTCGATGATCACGTCGGCGAGGCGGCGAATCGGCGCCATGCGGCGGCGCTCTTCGTGAATGCCCTCGGCCACCGAGAGCCCTTGTCCGAGAGGATGCGGGCGGCGAGTTTCGCTGAAGCGGCGCATCAGCGCTTCATCGCTGGCTTCGATGAATACGAGCGTGGCCTGGTGATTGCTGGCAAGCTCGCGGTAGAAAACCGGCAGCTTTTCGATCTGCTCGCCTTCGCGGGCGTCGACCAGAAGCGCGGCTCGTTCGATCTCGCCGCGACCTTCGTCGTAAAGCTCGCTGAAAACGGGAATTAGCGCGACCGGAAGATTATCGACGCAATAGAAGCCCAGATCCTCGAAGGTGTTCAGGACCGAGCCTTTGCCGGAACCTGAGAGACCGGTGAGGATGACGAGCTGGCGAGGGTCGCGTTTCTTTGGAGGGCGGCGGGCCACGGTGTGAGGCGCTAACCCTTCACGCGCCGGCGGTGAGTGCTTGGGATGCGCAGGTCTTCCCGGTATTTGGCGACGGTGCGGCGAGTGACGTGGATGCCTTCGTCGCTGAGTTTCTTCGTGATCTGTTCGTCGGTCAGCGGGTGCGAACTGTCTTCTTCCTCGATCATCTGTTTCACGCGGCGCTTCAGCGAAAGCAGCGACATGTCGGCGCCCTGCGGTCCATTCACCGATTCCGAGAAGAAGCTTCGGAGCTCGAGCACGCCTTGCGGCGTGTGCACGTATTTGTTGGCTACTGCGCGGCTCACCGTGGAGGGATGAACGCCCACTTCCTCGGCGACTTCCTTGATCATCATCGGCTTCAAATGATCGGGACCGTAGTCGAGGTAGTCCCCCTGGCGGCGGAGGATCGACTGGCAAACACGCAGAATCGTGTGCTTGCGCTGTTCGATATTTTTCATGAGCTGAATGGCTGCGGTGAAGCGCTCTTTCACATAATTGCGAACGTCGCGATCCGCGGCGTCGCGGGCCAGCAGGCGGCGGTATGTGGGATTCAAACGAAGCTGCGGCAAGTCGTCTTCATTCATGAAAACCTGCCATTCGCCCTCGACTTTGCGGAACTGGACGTCGGGCTCCACCAGGCGCGGCTCGATCTTGTTGTAGCGCAGCCCGGGTTTGGGATCGAGGTGCTTGATCACGTCCACGGCGCGTTTAACCAGCTCGACGGGACGATTCAGCGCGCGCGCCACTTCCTTGAGCTGATTGTTCTGCAAGAGCTTCAGGTGTTCGCTGATGATCTGCTGCGCCAGCGTGTTCTGCGGATCAACGACCTTGAGTTGCATCAAAAGGCATTCCTGCAGGTCGCGAGCGCCGATGCCCGGCGGGTCGAATTCGTGCACCATGGCGAGCGCTTCCTCCACGTCTTCCATTGAATATTCCGCGGATTGCGCGATTTCGTCGAGGGTTGCCATGAGGTAGCCGTTTTCGTCGAGGTTGCCGATGATGGCTTCGGCTATTTTGCGGACTGTTTCCGTGCAGATGCTGACGCTAAGCTGCCACGTGAGATGATCGGCCAGGCTGGCCGGCGAAGAGAGGAATTTGTCGAAAGAAGGCCTCTCGATTTCTTCGTGCTCGCTGCCGGCGGCGCGTTCGGCGCCTGTATCGAGATACTGCGTGAAGAACGAGCCGAAATCGAATTCGTCGAACGGATTGGCGGCTTCAGTCTCAGGAACTTTTTCGGTTTCCTTCTTGAGGAACGCCTCGTCGGTATAGCTTTCGGCGACGACGCCTTCTTCGGGGAGCTCTTCGAGGACTGGATTCGCCATAATCTCCTGATTGATCATCTCGCGGAGCTCGAGACGATTCAGGGCCAGCACGCTCACCATCTGCACGAGGCCCGGCGTCAGAATCTGCTTCTGGGCTACGCGGAGATGGAGTTTAGGCTGAAGCCAGTTCATAAGACTCAGTGCAACCGAAAGCTTTCTCCCAAATAAATCCGGCGCACTTCGGCGTTGGTCGATAATGCCGCGGGTGTGCCGGCAAACAATATCTTTCCTTCGGTGATGATGTAAGCGCGGTTCGTGACGGCCAGCGTTTCGCGAACATTGTGATCGGTCACCAGGACGCCGATGCCCGCCGCGCTCAAGTCCGCGATGATCTTCTGGATGTCCACCACCGTCAGCGGATCGATGCCGGAGAACGGCTCGTCGAGCAGCACGAACGAGGGCGAGAGCACCAATGACCGCGCAATTTCCAGCCTTCGCCGCTCGCCACCCGACAGAACGTACGCCTGGCTACTCCGCACTCCTTCGAGACCCATCTGTGCCAGCAACTCCTCCACCCGGTCGCGCCTCTGCTCCGGAGTGAGGGGCAAAGTCTCCAACACCGCCAGCAGATTCTCTTCTACCGTAAGTTTCCGAAACACCGAAGGCTCTTGGGGAAGGTAGCTTATGCCGCTGCGGGCCCGCAGATACATCGGGAGGTCGGTTATGTCCTCGCCGTCCAGCAAAACACGCCCGTAGTCCGGACGCGCGAGGCCGACCAGGATGTAGAAGGTCGTGGTCTTTCCTGCGCCGTTCGGCCCAAGCAGCCCAACCACTTCGCCCTGTCGAATCTCCAAGCTGACGTCGTCCACAACTTTACGGCCACGATACGACTTCCTAAGATCGGCCGCTTGGAATTTCAACATGCCGGTTCATTTCTCAACCCGGTGCCTGGTAAGAGTGCGCGAACCTGCTTGCGAATCAATCAAAATCGTATCACTCGCAACAAAGAAGGTCAACGAGCGCCCAGCAGTTGTGTTGCCAGAACCATCGGTAAGAGTGGGCTTGCCGCCAGAAAGAACGAATTTTTGGTCGGTCGACGTGTACTCGGCCTGGTCGGCCATGCCTCGGCGGTCCCCTTGCCGGACCACCGCACCCCCCTGAGCCAAAATGCGGCTCAGTTGCCCCGTGCCGGCGGTCCCTGCCCGCTCGGCTGGCCGCTGTCCGGAGGAGGCATTCGAGGGCGGCGGATTCATCGCCGGCCCCAGAAACACGTCCAAAGTGGGGGATTCGAGCGAGCCCTGCTGCGAAGTTGCCAGGACGCCGCCTTCAAGCCGCGCTTTATTTTGGTCGTTCCAATATGTCAGGGAGGGCGCGCGGACCTGCCACAATGTTGGCCCGGACGCGCTGCCCGACTTGCTGCCGGACGACTGCGAAACTGGCTTCAGCGATGGACCCGAAGTCTGCGGGAAGACGGCTACGACGTTTCCGGTCGCCTGCATTTTCTTTTCGTCGCGCCACACGGTGATCTGGTCAGCCTCGAGGACGGACTCGCCCTGCCAGAGCCGCGCATGCCCCGAATACACGACATGTCCCGAGGACGTAGAGCCCGAGAGCGCATCGGCTTTGACGTGAGCGGGGCCCGAACCCAGGTTCACGGACTCGCCTTGCGCGGAGGGCATGTAAGTAGAAATGACGCCGCCTTGGGCGTCGATCAGGCCGGACTTCTGGCCGATCGTCACCGTGCGAGCGATAGTGCGGCTCATCGCATCCGAGAGGACGGGCGAGCCGCTGAGCGCAATTTGATCCGCCGCGCGATCGATTTTGGCGTGAGCGGCGGTCGCCTGCCGGTCGGCCTGCTGGAAGTGAACGTTGCCGCTCTCTTCCACCGTGGTCCACTGGCCATCCGCGGAGAACGCTGCGTTCAGGGTCTGCGCCGTGCTGACTTGCGGGGGCGAGTTTCCATTCTGGCTGCGCACTTCCACGCCGCCCGAGCCGAACAGCCTGTCGAGGCGGCCGTTTGGGGTGAATTGCGTGCTGAACTTCGGCGCGCGGAGCTCGGTCGTGTCCGCGCCATTTTTTGATTCGATCGTGGCCGGTGCCAGGGTCTCGGCGGAGTCGATCCGCTGCTGGTCGGGCTGGCCGCCGGGCGCGAATTTCACCCGCAACGCGGCGGTGTTCAGAACTTGCGAAACGGCGCCTTGTTGCGATTGCGCGGTAACGCCGCCGGTGGCCGTCATTTCGCGGAGAATATTGTGCCGCGGTTCGAGCGCGAATTCGACGTGGCCGCTTGAGAAATGATCCGTTCCCGCGGGACTCTTCCGCGTGCCAGTCACGCCACCGTCAGCGGTAATGCGTTCGACCCATCCCTCCGGGCCAAGATAGCCCTCGAACTTGTCGGCCGCGACGGTGAAGCTTCCCCCGCCGCTGTCGATGTCGCGCGAGCCGCGAACGGCGGGATGGCCTTCGGCGATAGCATGGCGCGCGTGGAAGTTTTCGTCGAGCTCGACGATGATTTTCTCGGCCGAAAGTTCGCGGTCGCCTTGCCGCACAATGGCGGGACCGGCAAGGGTGAGGGTCCGATTGTCGCGGCGAACTTCAAGGCTGCTGCCGGTCACTTTGATGGGCAGTTCGTCGCTGTGATCCGTGGGCGTCATTTCAAATTCGACGGCGTGCTCCACATGAATCGCGGCCGTTTGCGTGCTGTAGATCACTCCCACGCCGCGGCCATGCCCCTGCGGAAACGAAAAATCCACTGGGGCGGGAGTCGAGGCTTCCCCTGTTTGCCCGTCGAAGGTGAGGTTGCTCGTTTTCACCTGCATCGGTTTCGGAGGCGCGGCGTTCGGTGCCGCGGCGTTCGCCCGAGTGGCGTTTGACGGTGTGACGGCATCCTGAATGTCGATCGTCAACTCGCCTTTACACTGGATACCGCCGGTCTTCTGGTCGTAGCTGCATTCGCGCGTGTGAATGTTGTCGTTGCGGTTTCCTTCGCGGCCGTAGACGGTGATCCAAACGTCCTCGAGCAGCGCCGGAGTTCCTTCCTTGAATTGCGTGGTGTGCGAGGCGCGAATCGTGAAAATCGTGCGGTCTTTTTCCACCCGCTTGTACGAGAAGGTTTGCGTTTCCTGTTGAACGGCAGATGGAACGATGGTGGGAGCCGCGTGCCGGCGGCGCGCCGCGCTGATCGCGCGCTCGGCATAAATTCCCACCACGAGCAACGCGATTGCGCCGGCCGCAACCGCCGACCAGCGAGCGTAACGCGCTGCCTCCCGATTCCGCACGATGTCTCCCTAATGTACTTAGAAGCTGAGTATAGGGAAGTGGTTTGCAGCGTACAACTTTCGTAGGAAGGGCAGCCCCGCCGCCAGGCCCGCACTACGAAAGGACTATATGGTGTGTGTGGCAACTCGGGTTTTGTGTCAGCCCCGGACCTTCAGTCCGGGGAGGGTGGCCTTTTAAGGCCACCCGAAAGAGAAGCCCCACAAAAATTTCAGGGGCTTTAGCCCCTGAAGCCAAGCTGTTCGATCCAACCGAGCATTTATGAGACAGCTTCCTGACAGTTTCCCAGTTAGTTGCGGCGCTTTCGCGTCGGCGTGGGGATGATGTCCGTGACAACGAAGAGGTCATTGGAGTTGCCGAAATCGCGGGCGGAAGGCGTGACGATCGTCTTTGGGCCGAGGAAGATTTTTTCGTTGTGCTCGAGCGCCGCGCGAGCGTCGTCTTCGCACACGAATTCCGCCACTTCGATTCTTGGCGGGGCCGGGGGGACGCCACTTGAAGCAGGAACTGGCGGCCGCGGCTCTTCGGCTTTTGCAGGCGGGGGATTGGGAGCCGAAGCCGAAGCCGAAGCGGGTGCCACCGCCGCTGCAGCTTCGAGCGGCGCGGGCGAAGACGCAGGATTGTCGGGCTTCGGCGTGCCGCCGCGAGAAATGCCGCGTGCGGCGAAAACCTGTTCCACAATGCGCGCGATTGTTTGGCGGTCGGGAACGACAGCCGCGCTCGTAGGCGCTGCGTCCGTTCCGCTCGCAACCGCGGATGTCTCAGGGGCTGAAGCCACTTCCTTAATATCCTTGATAGGCGTCTTGACGTCGGAGCCTGAGCTCCGAATCCCTAAGGAGCTGCCCGAAAGCCGCTGGTCAGCCGGGATGGTCCGATGCTCCACCGGCCGCGATTCCCACGCCACTCGCTTGATGTTCATCAGGTGTTGCGGGCCGATATTGTCCGACGTGATGTTGCCTCCGTGCGAACCGCAGCCGAGCGTCATCGCGGGAAAAAGATTCGTGGAGTATCCGATCGAGCCGTGCACGGCGGATGTATTGACCACGATGCGGAACGCCGGAATCGCGAGCCCGAATTGTTTCACCGCTGCTTCGTTCTGCGAGTGAATCGACGCGGTGTGGCCCAGGCCGCCGTACTGCAAGAGCTTCGTGCAAATCTCGATTCCGGCCGCGAGATTCGCCGCGGAATAGAACGCCAGAATCGGCGAGAGTTTTTCGCCGGAGAGCGGAACCTCGCGGCCGACGCCGTCGAGTTTCGCGATCAGCACGCGCGTCGACGCAGGAACTTTGAGCCCGGCCATTTCCGCGATCACCGTGGCGGCGCGTCCGACGATTTTCGGGCTGGGGGTTGTCGAGCCGCCGGGAAAGACCACTTCGCCGAGGCGGCGGATTTCCTCGGGCGCTAGAAAATAACCGCTCTGCTGGAGGCATTCATCGAGCACCTGCTCGCGCACCGATTCGTCGGCCACGATGGACTGCTCGGACGAGCAGATCGTGCCGTAGTCGAAAGTCTTTCCCGCGAAAATGTCGGCCACCGCCTTCCGAACGTTGGCCGTGCGCTCGATCAACGAGGGAACATTGCCCGGCCCGACGCCAAACGCTGGGCGTCCGGAACTGTATGCCGCGCGCACCAGACCCGTCCCGCCCGTCGCGAGAATCACGCCGGTCTCGCGGCTCTTCATCAGCTCTTGCGTTCCCTGCATCGTGGGGTGCGCAAGACAAATAATGAGGCCCTCGGGCGCGCCCATCTTCAGAGCGGCGCGTTCGAGGACGCCCGCCGTTTCGCAGATGCAGCGCATCGCGGTGGGGTGTGGGCTCAGGATCACCGCGTTCCGCGCCTTCAGCGAAATGAGCGTCTTGTAGATCGTGGTAGAGGTGGGATTCGTCGAGGGAATCACGGCGGCGACCACGCCCACCGGTTCGGCGATCTCGATGATTCCCTTTTCTCGATCCTCGCGCAGAATCCCCACCGTTTTCATGCCGCGAATCGCGCGCGGGACGTCCACCGACGCGAGCCGATTTTTTATGATCTTGTCGGGGACGTTGCCGTAGCCGGTTTCTTCCACGGCCGTGCGCGCGAGCTGTTCGCCGGCGGCTGTGGCCGCTTCGGCGCAGGCCTCGACGACGGCGTCAACTTCGTTTTGGGAAAATGCGGCGAACTTCTTTTGGGCTTCGGCGGCCCGCGCGAGAGCCTGGCGGGCTTCCTGGATCGAAATCAGGTCGCGGTCAAGGAGAGTCAAAGAATCGTACCCGCTCTCTTGTAGCGCCGGCGTCCCGCCGGCTCTTTGGCTTTTGGTTTTCGGTTGGACGCGGCGTACGCGAACTTGGAAGTTACTCGGCCCTGTCGGCCACGCTTGTCATCCCGAATCCCCGCGTTTTCTGCGGGGTGAGGGATCTGCTTTTCACTTTTAGAGCTTTAACGGAGCCGCAGCTACTTCTTCGGCGCTGGCGGCTGCCCGCCGCCGGGCAGAATCTTGTCCACAAGTTCATGCGGGCGCGGGATCACGTGGACGGCGACAAGCTCCCCTACGCGGCGGGCCGCGGCTGCTCCCGCATCCGTGGCGGCTTTAACGGCGCCCACGTCGCCGCGGACCATCACGGTGACGAACCCCGCGCCGATGTATTCCTTGCCGATCAGGATCACGTTCGCGGCTTTCACCATCGCGTCCGCAGCTTCGATCGAGCCAATCAATCCCTTCGTCTCGATCATTCCCAGCGCTTCGTAGGACATTCGTTCTCACCCAGCCGCGACGTCGCGCCGCGGACGCCCCAGTTTTCCCGTCCGAAAATTTCGTGCGCAGACTAACACGCCAGTCACACCGAAGCAAGCTTCCGCTGGGTTGTGCTATCGCAAAGACTGTGTGGGTTTCAATGAGCCATTCTATTGATTCTAAAAGCCGATGGAGTGTTGGCGAGGGACAGCATCAAACGCGGCAAAGGTACCCTTCTTTCTTCACGCGCGATACATTCTAAACATTGGAAAATACCGTTTTCTTTATTTTCCGAATCGTACTCTCATCGCGTTTATAAAAGGTCCACTGCTTAATCCGCTTTCCTCGAATCAGGCCTGCCTGCGACAGGATTTTCAAGTGTTCACTTGCAGTTGGATGGCTGACGCGAAGTTTTTTGGCAATCAAACAGCCGCAGACTCCGTCCCGGACAAGGTCCCCGGCGACCTGCGGAGGAAAATGCTGCCTGGGATTCTGTAGCCAGAACAATATTTCGATCCTGTTCTTGTTGGCCAGTGCCCGAAACATACGATCTGCTTTCATCTTCTCTCCGGGCCAAATTGGTATTTGACATTAAGCTAAATGCCTTAATAATGTGACACGAATGCGTTCAATTGTATAGGCGCAAAGGTTTAAACGGGAAACGCGAGTTAAGTTGGGGGAGTGAGTTTATGGAGACACTAGTCAACGACATCCGATACGCCTTTCGTATCATGCGAAAGAGTCCGGGCTTTACGATCGTAATCATTCTTACGCTAGCATTGGGGATTGGCGCAAACGCGTCGATTTTCAGCATCGTAAATGCCGTGTTGCTGCGTTCTCTGCCCTACCGCGATCCCGATCGTTTGGTAAGAATCTTCTTTAACGAGCCCGGCGTAGGATTGCGGGACGTCAGGTTTTCCAAACCCGAACTGGATGACCTGCAGACGCGAGCGGGTGTATTTGAAGACGTGAGCCCGATCTTTGAGGGTAGCGAGAATTTGACGGGCACCAAACAGCCCGAGCGCGTCGAGGGGGTCAATACCAGTTTCAGCTACTTTTCCATGCTGGGTGTGATCCCGCAAATTGGACGGTTGTATGGCCCGCAGGACTTCACGCCTGGTTTCGCTCCAGAGGCCGTGATCAGCGATGGCCTGTGGCGCCGTGCCTATGGTGCCGATCCGAATGTTCTCGGCCGCAGCATCCGGATCGACAATGATCCCCTTACAATTATTGGGGTTCTGCCACGCGGATTTCGCCATCCTGGACCGACGACTTCCGGTGACGCGGAAGTGTTTGGCGCCGGCGGATTCAGCGCAGATCCGTTTCCCCCGCCAATGCGTGGTACCCGGATTTTAGTAAATGGAATCGGACGACTTAAGCCTGGCGTGACACGGGAGCAAGCTCAGGCGCGGCTCACTGCCATGGCTGCCCAATTACGCCACGACTTTCCCACCGATTACCCGCCGCAGGCGCAATGGACAATTGAGATTCAACCGTTGCAAGAAACTTTGGTGGGCAATGTGCGGCCCATGCTGCTGGTGTTGCTGGGTGCGGTAATCCTGATCGTTTTCATCGTATCGTTGAACATTGCCAATCTCCTGTTGGCTCGCGCTTCGGGGCGACAACAAGAGATGGCGGTGCGGTTAGCGCTGGGGGCGAGCCGCGGCCGCTTGGTGCGCCAGATGCTGACCGAGTCCATGCTGCTGTCGCTCATCGGGGGCGCCGCGGGAATCGTAACCGCAGTGGGTACTTTGGGTTTCATCCTGCGCTTTATGCCATCGAACGTTCCCCGGCTCAACGAAGTACGAATCGACTGGGTGGTACTGGCGTTCGCTCTTCTGATTTCCATTCTCACCGGCCTGGTGTTTGGACTTGCTCCAGCGCTTCATTCCGCAAAAGGCGCTCTCTCCTTGGCCATTCGTGAAGGCGGCCGAGGGTCCGGCTACAGCACTAAGACGGGCCGATTGCGGGATGTTCTAATCGTCTCTGAACTGGCGTTCGCCGTCATACTGATGGTGGGAGCCGGCTTGCTGCTGCGTACGCTGCGGGATCTGTTGCAGGAAAATCCAGGCTTTAATCCAACTCAAGTTGTCACGGCAAACATCCAGCTTCCGAATCCCAACGAACCAGAGGCGGATCCATATCTCCATAATCTTCCCAGAGCCAACTTTGATCGTGAGTTGCTGCGGCGCGTGAAGGCAATTCCGGGAGTGGAACTCGCCGCAATCACCTCAGCTCTACCGACCACCAATACCAACCCCAATGCGGTCGGTGGCTTAGCGAATGAAGGCTTCGCGATTGAAGATAGACCGGTCGAGTCCTCGCAGGGGCTGCAGGCCGAGAGAATTCGGATAAGCCCCGATTACTTTAAGGTGTTGCAGTCGACGCTCCTACGCGGCCGCTCATTCACCGAGGGCGATGAAGACGGCAAAGCGCTGGTGGCCATCATTGATGAAAGCACCGCTCATAAGTATTGGCCAACCCGCAATCCGCTGGGCCGCCGAGTGCGGTTCGGACGAGACCCTACCAAGCCGTGGACGACGATCGTGGGTATTGTTAAGGACATCAAGAGCGACGGTCTCGACATCAATGGCGTTCCCCACATCTATGTTTCGACCTATCAGGATTCCAGCAAGAAACTGAGCGTGGTGTTGCGGACGTCTCTGCCCGCGGCCCTGCTCGAACCACAGATTCGGCATGAAATCCAGAGCATTGATCCCGGCTTGCCGGTATTTAATGTTTCTTCGATGAACAACATCCTTGATCGGTCACTGGCTTCACGCCGTTTTTCTGCCGATCTGGTGGGCGGATTTGCTGGACTGGCGGTGCTTCTGGCCTCCATCGGCATTTATGGCTTGCTGGCCTACATGGTCGGCCAAAGATCGCGCGAGATCGGTATCCGCATGGCGCTCGGCGCGCAGCGGGACGACATTCTGAGAATGTTCTTACACAAGGGGGTCGCGCTTGCTGGCGTGGGCATCATTGCTGGATTGGTTGTTTCTGCATCCACTGCGTCCATGATGGCAAGTTTGCTCTACGGGGTGCGCCCCCATGATCCGGCTGTGTTTCTGATCGTGCCTCTGGTTTTACTTGCAGTGGCTGCGCTGGCTAGCTACCTCCCAGCACGCCGCGCGACGAAAGTGAACCCGATCGTCGCCTTGCGCGAGAGTTGAGGGCACAGGCTTCGGACTCTGAATATTGCGATTCAACCTTAGCTACTCAGGGGGGCGATGACCGAGCGCAAAGGTTTAAACGGAAAACTCGAGTTAAGTTAGGGGGCGACGTTATGGAGACACTAGTCAACGACATCCGATACGCTTTTCGTATCATGCGAAAGAGTCCAGGCTTTACGATCGTGATCATCCTTACGCTGGCTTTGGGGATTGGCGCAAACGCGTCGATTTTCAGCATCGTAAATGCGGTGCTATTGCGTTCCCTGCCGTACCATGACCCCGGTCGTTTGGTGAAGATCACTTTCAACAATCCTGGGATAGGGTTGCGTGATATCCGCTTCTCTGTCCCCGAGTTCGAGGATCTGAAGTCAACAGCCGGTGTCTTCGACGAAGTAAGCGTTGTCTTCCCCAGCAGCACCAACTTGACCGGCGCCAGACAACAACCGGAACGTCTTGAATTGCTCGGCGTGAGCCCCGACTACTTTTCCATGCTCGGCACACCGCCGCAAATCGGGAGGCTATTTGACTCTCAGGACTTTGCGCTGGGTTTTGCCGAAGCAGTTGTGATTAGCGATGGCTTGTGGCGCCGCTCTTACGGCGCCGACCCGAATATTCTCGGAAAACATCTACAGCTGGACAACGATCCGTACACGATTGTGGGAGTCCTTCCTGCCGGATTTCGCCACCCCGGAAAAACGATCGCGAGGGATGTGGAAGTGTGGGTCACGACCGGGTTCAGTGCGGATCCTTGGCCGAAACCCGCGCGAAACGTGAGGGTGCTGCCCGGGGCAATCGGACGCCTGAAACCGGGAATCAGCGTTGCGCAGGCTCAGTCGAGGCTAACCGCAATGGCCAGCGAACTCCGAACTGACTTCCCGAATGATTATCCTTCTGAGGCCAAATGGTCCATCGAGATCCAACCTTTGCAGGACTCGCTCGTAGGCAATGTGCGTCCCCAACTGCTGGTATTAATGGCCGCGGTAATCCTGGTCGTGCTAATCGCATCCGTGAATATCGCAAACCTTCTACTGGCTCGCGCTTCAGGAAGACAGAGAGAAATGGCACTTCGGATGGCGCTTGGGGCTGGCCGTTTTCGCATGGTGCGCCAGATGCTGACGGAGGCGCTCGTGCTCTCCTTTATCTCGGGTGTAGCAGGCGTGCTCGCAGCGAAATTGACCTTGAGTTTCATCATTCACTTTGTTCCCGCTTCAGTTCCCCGGCTTGCTGAAGTGGGTGTCGACCGGACGGTGCTGCTTTTTGCTCTTCTGATTTCCATCTTCACCGGAATCATATTTGGGTTCGCTCCAGCTTTTCAGGCAATGAAAGCCGATATGACTGCCGCAATTCGGGAAGGTGCTCAAGGCTCCGGTTCCAGCGCTAAGACATTCCGGTTGAGGAGTCTGCTGATTGTGTCTGAATTGGCGCTTGCTGTTGTGTTGATGGTTGGAGCCGGCTTGCTCCTGCGGACTTTCTTGGGATTGCTTCAGGAGAATCCGGGTTTTAATCCTTCGAGGTTAGTTACTGCAAGCTTCTGGCTAGCGAACCCGAACGATCCCAAGACGGATGTGTATGCAGACTTGTCAAAAAGGACATCTTTTATCAGGGACGTCACTCGGCGTGTGGCCACGATTCCAGGAATTGATCGGGCTGCCATGACGTCGGATTTGCCAGGCGCACGTCCAACGATAACCGCCGCACTGGTGATTGAGGACCGCGCGGCCGATTCATCGCAGGGGTTAACAGCGGAAGTAATTCGAGTGAGCCCCGATTATTTCATGCTGATGCAATCCCCATTGATTCGTGGACGTTTTTTCCTTGAAAGCGATGAAAGTGGAAAGCAGGAGGTAGCCATTATCGATGAGACGACGGCGCGACGCTATTGGTCGGGCATTGATCCTGTCGGCAGGCGCTTGCGGTTGGGGGGAAATCCGGGCCTTCCTTGGGTAACCGTGGTCGGAATCGTCAAGGATATGAAGCAAGACGGACTCGATACAGACGGTGTCCCCCACATATTCAGACCTATCTATCAGCAACCAGGGCGGTCCATGAGCGTGGTGGCAAGGACGCCTCTATCCGCGTCACTCCTCGAATCGCAGATTCGGAGTGAGATACAGTCTGTGGATCCTACCCTGCCCGTATTCAATATCCGCTCCATGACCGATGTGATGGATGTTTCTATTGCTCCGCGCCGATTCTCGGCGGAATTGGTTGGAGTGTTCGCCGGCGTCGCGATGCTTTTATCCTCCATTGGCATCTATGGATTGCTGGCTTACATGGTAGGGCAGAGGTCTCGTGAGATTGGAATCCGAGTCGCCTTGGGAGCCCAGCCGCCTGATATTCTCAAACTCATTCTCGGCAAAGGGCTATTGCTCGCCGGTACTGGAATTGCGATTGGATTGATCCTTTCTGCAATCTCAGCACGGATGATTGCAGGTCTTCTGTATGGCGTTCATCCGATTGATGTGATCGTCTTCGTCACGGTCCCGCTGATTTTGCTGGTTGCCGCCTTTCTGGCGACTTACATTCCCGCTCGTCGCGCGATGATGGTGGACCCAATCATCGCCTTGCATGAAAGCTAGAACTGGCGGGCGGAGCACCCCTTCGCGCGGCGGGGCTCGAGCAGATCAATCTGTCCATTCAACATCTCCCATTCAACATCTCTTTGATCTCCGCATTTTGGGCAGTACTGGGTCTTGAAAATCGCCAGTTACTATGCTATAAAGGGGCATTCCTTAAAATAAGAATAATGAATTGTGTGCCCGGACGCGATTCGGGCCGCGCTGGTCGTCCGTACTTACGGACGCGCATAAAGTCGTCCGTACTTACGGGCGCACATGAGGAGGTGTGTCTCTGTGATCCCGAGGCTTCGGGATGGCCAACCCGAACCCGTCGGATCAATGGGTCACCGGGATTAGACCGGGATTAGAAATCAACCTAAGTGACTGAAAACATGAACCAGCGACCCATTCTAATCTACGGTAGGGTAGAGGGGGCATTTTGCAGCCGCGATTAACCACATCGACGTCCGGCGCGCCGAAGCGCATTGCGCGAAGGAGGCTCCCGGCTTACTTACCTCTGTGCCTCTGTGGCCAATCCTGGTCCGGAGGGGGCGAACAAAAATCTAATCGAGACAACCCCACATTCAAAAATCGCCGCAATCCAAAGGAAACAAAGGAGAAGACATTTTCTAATCGAGACAAAAACACCTGTTCCGGTTTGCCTTATTTTCGCCACGCGAAAGAGCAGTCGCTCGCAGAGGCAGAACGGAGATCAGGTGGTAGAAGCTGTCGTGGGGAGAACGCCCATGCTGGCGGCCGCGACGCTGTCGCGCGACGTCTGTTTGACCAGGTACATGGCCTCGTCGGCCAGATGCAGCAGCTCGGCTTTCGTTCGCGAATCCGTGGGGTACGCGGCGACGCCGACGCTCGCCGTGATATTCACGTTGATGCCGGTGTCCTTCAGCCAAACCGTTTCGCGAATCAGCTTATGCAGGCGCCGCGCGACACCGAGGGCATTTTCCTTCGACGTTTGCGGCAGCAGGACAACGAATTCGTCGCCGCCATACCGAAACGCGAGGTCGATCAGCCGGCACTTGTCTTTAATGGCCTGGCCGATTTCGCCGAGCAGCTTCGAGCCCATCAAGTGGCCGTAGGTGTCGTTGATGTTCTTGAAGTGATCGAGGTCGATGAAAATGAGCGAAAACTCGAACGCGTAGCGATGCGAGCGGTAGATTTCGGTGTCGAGCATGAAATTCAAATGACGCGCGTTGTAGAGCGTGGTGCAATCGTCCGTAATCGTCAGCTCGTGAATCCGCTGGACGTGCCGGGCATTCTCGATGGCAATGGCGGCGTAATCGGCCAGGGCCTCGAGAAGCGCCAGATCGCGCGCGCTGAACCCATTTTCGCCGAAGCAATTAATCAATTCGATGACGCCCAGGCACTGATCGCGGAAACGAACGGGAACCGCGACGATCGAGCGCGTCTCCATCTTGGTGCGTTCGTCCACCTGGGCGAAGAAACGGGAATCCTTGGTCGTGTCGGGAACCACGACCACTTCACCCGTCTCGGCCACCCAGCCGGCCAGTCCCTGACCAACCTTGATACGGACATCCTTCAGCGCGTCCGCCCCTTTGCCGGTGGCGATCTGGAAGTAGAGCTCGTTCTTATCGATGTCCATCAGCAGAAGAGACCAAGTGTCCGGCCGCAGGACTTCGTTGATCTTCTCCATGATGGTTCGGAGGACCTGGTCGAGCTGGAGCGAAGAAGTAAGAGCCTTGCCAAGCTCGTGGAAAACGGTGACTTCGTTGCTTTCGGGCACGTCAGGAACCACACCCGGAGCGTGGCGGCGCTCTACGCCGTCGAAGGGCTGGGAGGGAGTCCTTCGCACCTGCCGTTCGGCGGCGCCAGGCTTCGCGTCTCTGGTGTCGGGAGTCAACGTTGTCATTATAGTGAACGACTTTTGTGCACTGCAACGGTGCTTCGCGGACCGATTGCCGAAAGGCCAATACCGCAAGCCTGGCAATCCGGGCCCCCGGAGGGCTGGCGGCCGGTAGTTGATATTGCTCGACATTCATTGACACGGGTAGGACCCGCGCCTATATTTTTCATTGGTTGTGGGTTCCAGCGGATGGCATCGACTTCACCTTTTGGCGAACACTTAAAACGCGAACGAGAGATGCGCGGCGTTTCCTTGGAGGAAGTTTCTTCGGCCACGCGCATCAGCACCAAATTCCTGGAGGCAATCGAAAGCGGGCAGTGGAACCAGCTTCCCGGAGGTGCGTTCAATCGGGGTTTCATCCGATCGGCATCGAGGTATCTGGGCCTGGATGACGACAGCATGGTGGCCGAGTATTCGCTGGAGACGAACGGCAACGGCGCGTCGCACGCGGGGTCGTACGCACGGAGCGAAATGCCGCGCGATTGGCGGCCGATCGCGATGCTGTTGGCGGTGATCCTTTTGGTGGCAGCCGCGCTGATTGCGGGCGGGTGGTTCGCTGCCTCAAAGATCAAGGCACGATTGCACGCGCGGTCTTCGAATGCCGCAGCCGTTTCGACTGCCCTCGCGAACCCGGCAGCTTCCGCCAGTCCTCTCACACTGAGCGTCACGGCGAACAAACCCGCCGAAGTTCGCGTGATCGCCGACGGAAAACTCGTCTTTGAAGGCGCCATCAAAGCCGACGAGATAAAGCAGTTCAGCGCGCGAGATATTTTCGAGATTTCCGGGAGCGATGCGGGTTCCGTGAGGCTTGAACTGAATGGACAACCCGCTGCCGCGATGGGCTCCGCCGGACAGCCAGGGCGCGTTACACTGACAGCGAAGGACGTGAAGTCCTCCGCTGGAGGAGCCCATTAGCGTCGAATTACGCGAAGCGATCCGTTCCGGTCACGTTCGGGCGGAACAGAAATTAGCGATTTGCACGGGTGGCGCGTCGCTTGCGCCGGAAGACCGAGCCGAGTTGCTGGCGGTACTGGCAACGGATTCCGATGCGGCTGTTGCGGATCGAGCCATGAATGTAGCGCTGACGCAACCCTTGGCGTCCTTCATCACGGCTCTATCGCGTCCCGATGCCGACCCCCGCCTGTTCGTCTACTGCGCTGACAATCTCGGAGACAAGCCCGGAATAGCTGACGCGCTCGCCAAGAATCCGGTGTGCCCAACGTCGCTCGTGGCGCGGGTGGCGCCGCATCTGACGAGCGACGGCATTCAAGTGCTCCTCGACAACCTGGAATGGCTGACGCGCGATCCGGAACTGGTTCTCTCCGTATGCAGGTCCACGAACGCGACGCCCGCGCAGCGCGACATGCTCGACGAGATGCAAAAAGGCGCGATGTCCATGAAGGAGCTGGAAGAAGTGGCCGAGGAAGTTGAGCCTGACCCAGTGAAGCGCAAGACCCTGTTTCAGAAGCTGGCGTACATGACCGTGGTTCAGAGGATCACCCTGGCATTGAAAGGCGGGCGCGAAGAGCGGACGCTGCTGATTCGCGATCCGAACAAGCTGGTGCAGAAATGCGTGATGCAATCTCCGCGGCTGACTGACACGGAAGTGGAGATGTTTGCGGCAATGTCCAACTTGTCGGTGGAAGTGCTGCGGACGATCTCGTTGAGCAGAGTCTTTATCAAGAATTATACGGTGGCGAGGAATCTGGTGATGAATCCGAAGACGCCGCTTGATGTTTCGTTGCACCTTTTTCCGCGGCTGAATGCGACCGATCTGGTGAAGCTGACAACGAACAAGAATGTTCCGGAGACGCTGCGATCGATGGCGCAGAAGCTGCACCGGAAGCGCAAACAGGGGCTTTCGGAATAACGCATTCCTCCCGCAAGTCTCACGCAACGATCCCAGAAAAAGAGAGGCGGCTTTACTTTGCGGAAGTGCCGACAAGCGAAGCGGTGATTTTCTTTTTGTATTCCTGGGCCTTCGCGAGGATTTCGGATTCGTTCAGCGTGAGCATCCTGCGATCCTCCATCACAAGCTTGCCCGCGATCACCACGGTGCGGACGTCCGAAGCCTTCAGGGCATATACCAGCTCCGAATAGACGTTGTACATCGGCACGGCGTGGGGCGCGCCCGTATCGATCAGGATGAAATCGGCTTTCTTGCCGGTTTCGAGCGAGCCGATTTGCTTATCGAGATGAAGAGCGCGGGCTCCGCCGATCGTCGCCATTTCCACCACCTGCTCGGCAGGAAGCGCGCGAGGATCCATGCGCGTGATCTTTTGCAACTTCGCGGCGAGATCCATTTCTTCGAAGAGGTCCTGGCTGTTGTTGCTGGCGGCGCCGTCGGTGGCGAGGCCTATCGGCTCGCCGGCGGCAAGCATCTCGACGACCGGCATCACGCCGGCGGCCGTCTTCATGTTGCTCGAAGGATTGTTGATGCAGCCGACGCCAAAGTGCGCGAGCGCGGCGATGTCCGCGGCGTTGACCCAGACGCAGTGCGCGCCCACCACGTCCGGCCCGAGCAGGCCGATGCGCTCGAGGTAGGCGACGGGCGTCGCGCCATGCTTTTCGCGGCTTTGCTGGAGTTCGAACGGCGCCTCGGCGATGTGAATCAAGATCGGTGCGCCATTGCGGCGAGCGAGCGCGGCCGAATCCTGCAGAGTTTTCTCGGAGCAGGTATAGATCGAGTGCGGACCGACGGCGGGCGTGATGAGCGGGTCGCCCTTCCAGTGGCTGAAGATATTCCTGCGTGTATTGAAAAGCCTTGGCCACGGTCTTGTTATCCGGCGCGGGGAAATCGATGATCGTTTCGCCCAGCACGCCGCGCATACCCGCTTCTTTGGTGGCGCGCGCGACGGCGTCTTCAAAGTAATACATGTCGGCGTAGCTGGTGATGCCGCCGCGCAACATTTCGAGCACGCCGAGGCGCGTTCCCCAGGTGACGAAATCCTCGGTTACGTTGCGAGCTTCGGCGGGGAAAATGTATTTCTGGAGCCAGTCGTCGAGCGCGAGGTCGTCGGCGATTCCGCGGAACAGGCTCATCGCGGCGTGCGCGTGGCCGTTGATCAGGCCGGGGAGAATGAGGGTGCCGCGCGCGTCGACGATTTTTGCGGCGTCGAATTGCGCTTCGATTTCGGCCCGCGAACCCACCGCAATGATCGAATCGCCTCGAACGGCAACGGCGCCGTCTTCGATGACCCGCTTCTGGGCGTCCATTGTGACGATGGTGCCGCCGGTGACGAGAATATCGGCTTTCTCTTTTGCCGAGGCGGGGAAAACCGTGAAACCACAGATGAACACAGATAAACACAGATGAAAAACCAAGGAAGGACAAAACAGATGACTTCTGAATGAGAGGTTTTGGTTCTTGATCTTATCTGTGTTCATCTGTGGTTTCCAGGGTTTATCTCTCACAGAAACGACGAGTCGAAGGCGCGCGGCAGTAATTTTGCCGAGCTCTCCTCTTCGACTTTGCCTTTCAAATTCGCAAGGATCACGGGTACATCTCCGCAAAACTCCCAGATGATCTGGCGGCAGGCGCCGCAGGGTGGCGTTAGCGTGTTTGTGTCGGTAACGACGGCAATAGCGTCGAAGCCGCGCTCGCCTTCGGAGATGGCCTTGAAGATGGCGACGCGCTCGGCGCAGCACGTGAGGCCATAGCTCGCGTTTTCGACGTTGCAGCCCGCGTAGATGCGACCTGACTTCGCGCGCACCGCGGCGCCAACCCGAAAGTTAGAGAAGGGCGCGTGCGCGTTTTCGCGGGCTTGCTTGGCCGCGGCGATGAGTGCGTCGTGATCGGCCATAGGTGAGGGCATTGTAGCGAAGTAAAGGAAGCAGAGGAAGTAGAGGAGGTGGAGGAGAAAATCGAAACCCCTTGGCGTCTCACTTTGGTTCTTCGATTCGACGTCGTGGTTGATTGAGAAGAAGATTCACCGCAGAGCCCCGCCCAGCAAGATGGCGGGCAAGCGCACAGGCCGCGGAGAAAATTGACCGACTCAGCTGCGACGTACGCGCTTCGCTACGCGACGCCGGAGGCGATGCGAGGGATGACGGAGCGGAGGAGGGCGATGAATTGGCCTTTGACCCGGTCGGTGGTGGCGAGGACTTCGGAGTGGACGAGCGGGCGGTCGAGAATGCCGGCGGCCATGTTGGTGACGCAGGAAATTCCGAGGACGCGAATTCCCATGTGGCGCGCGACGATCACTTCAGGAACGGTGGACATGCCGACGAGGTCCGCGCCAGTGGTCCGCAGATAGCGAATCTCGGCGGGAGTTTCATAGCTGGGGCCCGACAGCGCGGCGTAGACGCCTTCGTGAACTTCGATGCCCAAGCGCTTCGCTTCGGCGAGCGTGACTTCGCGATAGGGCTTCGCATAGGCCTCGGTCATGTCGGGAAAGCGCGGGCCAAACCGCTCGTCGTTCGGGCCGATCAGCGGATTCGTGCCTTGCAAATTGATGTGGTCGCGAATGACGACGAGCGCGCCCTGGTTGAATGCGAGATTGATGCCTCCGGCAGCGTTGGTGAGAATCGCGGCTCGAATTCCGAGACGGCCGAAGACGCGCATCGGAAACGTGACTTCCTGCGAGGAGTAGCCTTCGTAGAAATGCACGCGGCCCTGCATCGCGGCAACGGCAATGCCGTTTGCGTTTCCGATGACAAGCCGGCCCGCGTGGCCGATTGCCGTCGAAGAAGGGAAGCCGGGGATTTTCTCGTAGGGAATGCGGGTCGCGTTCGTCAGTTCGTCGGCAAACGCGCCGAGGCCGGAGCCAAGGACGAGAGCGATTTTCGGGCGGAGTTTCGTCTTCGAGAGGATGAATTTCGCGGCGTGATTGGCGCGGGAGAATTCGGAATCGCGGCCGGAGGATTTCGAACGCGTCGGCGTCATTTCAGCATGATTCCGACGATGGACGCAGACATGAGATTGGCCATCGTGCCTGCGAGCATGGCGCGGATGCCGAGGCGGGCGAGATCGGATTTGCGATTGGGCGCCAAGGCGCCGATGCCGCCGATTTGAATGCCGATGGAGCTGAGGTTGGCGAAGCCGCAAAGCGCGAAGGTGGCGATCGTGAAGGAGCGCGGATCGATCGTGTTCGCGGCAGCCATCGGGCCGAGGCGCTGGAACGCGATTAGCTCGTTCGTCACCATGCGAAGGCCGAGGAGATTGCCAACAGTGGGCGCGTCCTTCCACGGAATGCCGATTACCCAGGCAATCGGCGAAAGGATCCAGCCGAAGACCTGCTCGAGGCTTGAAGGGAACCACATGATGTGACCATGAATGGCACCGAAGATGCCGTCCACCAGATAGATGAGAGCGATGAAGGAAATCAGCATTGCCGCGACGTTGATAGCGAGATTGAGACCGTCGGTCGTTCCCCGCGCGATGGCTGCGAGGGCGTTCGTGTCGCGTTCCATTTTTGCCATTTCGACTTTGCCAGCAGTAAGGGGCTTCTCGGTTTCAGGGACGAGCATCTTCGAAAGCAGGATCGTGCCAGGCGCAGTCATGATGACGGCGGCGAGCAAATGTTTTGCTTCGATGCCATAGGCGATGTACGCGGCCATGATGCCGCCTGAAACGTGGGCCATGCCGCTGGTCATGATAGTCATGAGCTCGGATTGAGTGACGTCGGGCAGATAGGGGCGGATGGTGAGCGGAGCTTCGGTTTGGCCCATGAAAATACTGGCGGCGACGTTGAGCGATTCAGCGCCGCTCGTGCCCATGAGTTTCGTCATCACGATGGCGGCGCCGCGGATGACGACCTGCATAATTCCGAGGTAATAGAGAAGCGCGAAGACCGCGGCGATGAAGATGATCGTCGGAAGAACCTGAAACGCGAACACAACGCCCCAGGGTTTTATGTTCTGGCCCAGAGGGCCGAAAACGAATGTGGCGCCGTAAGAAGCGAAGCTGAGGAACCAGTTGACCTTGTTGCCCAACCATTGGAACGCGTCGCGGCCTGCATCCCAGCGCAAGACGATGAAGGCAAACACGATTTGCAGGCCCAAGCCCCAGGCAACGGTTTTGTAGCGGATGGCGCGGCGGTTCGTGGAAAAAACGAACGCCAGGCCCATCATGGTGAGCATGCCCAGGATGCCTGTTAGGCGGTGCATTCGGTGTTGGCTCCTCGCCAAGCAAGGGCGGGCGCCAGTCGGCAGCGCCCCACGGCAGAAATCCGGAAAAAACCAAAGAGCCGGCGAGACGCCGGCGCTACGAAACCAAAACTGCCCTCTACGTGGCGCCGATTATTTTTCGTATGAGCGGCGCGGGTTGCGGCGGCGCGTCGCCGATTTCGAAGCTGGCTGACAACAGTTCCATCGCATTCGCGAGGCGCGCGTCCGAATTGTAGTGTACGGCGCAAAGAGTGGCGCCCGCTTCGACCGGGTCGCCAACCTTTTTTTCGAGCACCAAGCCCACGGCCGGATCGACCGAGTCCTCTTTCTTCTCGCGGCCGCCGCCGAGGACCATGCTCGCGGCCCCGACTTGCTCGCTGCGAATCGCGGTGACGAATCCGGCCCGCGGCGACTTCACCTTCGCCAGGTTGTTCGCGCGCGGCAGCAGGCTTGGATCATCGACCACCGCCGGATTGCCCCCTTGCGCGCGAATGATCTCGCGGAATGTATCACGAGCGCGGCCGGTTGCAATCATTTCCGATGCGAGAGCACGGCCTTCGGCGACGTTTGCCGAGCGGCCGGCGAGAACGAACATCCAGGCCGAAAGTTCGGCGCAGAGCTCACGAAGATCGGGCGGACCCGCACCGTGCAGCACGTCGAGGCATTCATCTACTTCGAGCGCATTGCCGATCTTGCGGCCCAGCGGTTGGTCCATGTCCGTGATCAGCGCGACGACCTTCTTGCCCATGCGCGTTCCCGTTTCGACCATGAGCTGTGCGAGATATTCGGCGTCGGATTGTTGTTTCATGAATGCGCCGTCACCGGTTTTGACGTCGAGGACGAGAGCGTCAATTCCCTCCGCCATTTTCTTGCTCATGATTGACGCGCAGATCAGGTACGGGCTTTCGACCGTGGCGGTGACGTCGCGGAGGGCGTAGAGCTTTTTGTCGGCGGGCGCGATTTCGGGAGTCTGCCCAATCAGCGCGCAGCCGTATTTTTCGAGCACGGTGCGGAAGGCGGCGAGCGATAAATTTACGTTGAAGCCGGGGATGGATTCGAGCTTGTCGAGCGTGCCGCCCGTGTGACCAAGTCCACGCCCGCTGATCATGGGGACGAAGATCGGTTTTTGTCCGAGGGGCAAGTCGATATTCGCAGCCGCAACCACCGGAGCGACCACGAGAGAAGTTTTGTCGCCCACGCCACCCGTGGAATGCTTGTCGACTTTCGAGCCGCGCCGGCGAGCGAGGTCGAGGACTTCGCCGGAATGCAGCATCGCTTCAGTGAGAAAGGCGAGCTCCGCGGTGGTCATGCCCCGCCACACGACAGCCATCAGGAAAGCGGCCAGCTGATAGTCAGGGACTGAATTGTCGGTTGCCCCGCGAATGAGGAAATCAATTTCTTCGCGGGTAAGCTCCGCGGCATCGCGCTTCTTGCGGATGATGTCGACGGCGCGCATGAGAGAGTCGCGAGCAAGCTAGCACAGCGGAAGGAGTTAAGGGAAGTGAAGGAGGTAGAGGAGAAAGCCTAGAGCGGCGCGGAGGCGGCGCGTTCGGCGATGTGGGCTGCGACGTCCTGCATCTCACTGTGAATGTGGCCGTTCGTGGCGAGGATGGTGGGGCCGCCGGGGTGATAGGGGAGGCCGGCGAGATCGGTGACCATGCCGCCCGCTTCCCGCACGATGAGCATGCCCGCTGCGGTGTCCCACGAATGCAGACCGAATTCCCAGAAGCCGTCGAAACGCCCGCAGGCGACGGAGCACAAGTCGAGCGCAGCGGAACCGTCGCGGCGAACACCGTGCGACCGCAGAGTAAATTCCCAGTAGTAGTAGATGTTTCGATTGCTATCGCGCTGGTGAGTGGGGAAGCCGGTGGAGACCAGGCTCGTGGCCAATTTCTCAATCGGCGAAACGTGGATGCGTTTGTGATCGAGATAAGCCCCTTCGCCGCGCATGGCGGTGAAGAGCTCGTTCGTGACCGGATTTAGCACTACGGCGACGACCGGTTCGCCATCTTCGACGAGGCCTATGGAAACTGCGAAGCACGGGTACGAGTGCGCAAAGTTCGTGGTGCCGTCGAGCGGATCAACATGCCAGCAATATTTCGCGCTCTCCGCGGCACCGCGGCCGCCCTCTTCGGCGACGATGGCGTGTTGCGGAAAGTGGCTGCGAAGTTTCGAGACGATGATTGCCTCGGAGCGTTTGTCGGATTCGGTGACGATGTCGACGTCGCCTTTGTAGGAGATCTTCTTGGGGCGGTCGAATTCGATGCGCAGATTCGACCCCGCTTCGCGGGCGGCATCGACGGCGATTTCGAGGAAATTATTCATGGATCCAAAAAGTTGCCGGCCTCAAAGGCCGCCGCTACAAAAGCACTCGACGCGATTTCGAGAATCGATTTGGTGACCCCGCCAGCGAAAAGGCGTGGCCTTTTCCTTATTGTCATCTCGCGGTGAAGTAGCCCTTTCGGAAGCGGACCGTGTCGCCGGTCTTAACTTTTACATCGACGCGCCGATAGCTTCCGGGCGGCGGCACTGGGTTGGGATAATAGCCTATCAAATACTGGGTGCGAAGCTCCCGGTTGATCTGGTCAAACATCGAATCGAGCTGATTCAGGTCTTCGAGAATGAACATCGCTCCGCCGGTGGTGTCTGTGATGGTGATGAGAGCGTGTTCGCCGGCCGTGTTGCGCAGGTTCTCGGTTTTCAGGGTGCGGATGACGATGGAGTACAGAAGGGCTTCCGAGGCGATGGCGGCGCGGCGGGCGTCCTCAAACTTTGCCACACTCGTAGTTTCGCCGGCATCGGTGACAAGGACAATGGCGCGGCGCCGACCCGGCGCGCGACGGCGGAGCGCGTTCGAACCGAGGACGACCGCGTCGTAGATCGATGTGCCTGCGCCGGGAATGATGCGGCGAACTGCTGCCTGAAGCTTCGGGATGTCTTGGGAGAACTCGGAAAGCTCGGTGACATCCTCGTCGAATTCGAAGACCGCCAGACGATCGCCAGGACGAACGACCTGCTGGATGAAGTGCGCGGCGGCATCGCTCTCGAACTTGAGGTCTTTGAATGTGCTGGCACTGGCGTCGACCATCAGCGCGAGATCGAGCGGGCGATTCGTCTCGGCTTCGAAGCGCTCGATGGTTTGCGGCGCTCCTTCTTCCGAGAGTTCAAATTGGTCCTTGGTGAGGCCGGCGATGGGTTGGCCGTGCGAATCGATGACGCTCGCGAGTATGTCCACGAGGTTTGTTTGGACCTGAATTGCGCCCGGATGGCGCTGGTCTTGCGCGAGAAGAGAGGCGGCAACT
The DNA here is from genome assembly GCA_963737205.1 of uncultured Acidobacteriota bacterium. Classification (GTDB taxonomy): domain Bacteria; phylum Acidobacteriota; class Terriglobia; order Acidiferrales; family UBA7541; genus Palsa-295. The sequence continues at coordinate 3,323,908 of CAVTRV010000002.1, forward strand.
GCAGCAATCGAAACGAGCGTCCCCGCAAGCACGATTCGCAGGGCTACGCTGGGTTTTGTCATCTAGGATATAGATGAATCGGGAGCGGAAATGGCTTGCTGAGAAGGTGTCTGGCCGTCGGTCCAGACGGCGCCACCGGCGAAAAATTCCTTCTTCCAGATGGGGACGGCGCGTTTGAGGGCGTCGATGGCGTAACGGCAGGCGTCAAAGGCGGCGGCGCGATGCGCGGAGCTGACGGCTATCAAGACGCTGGTTTCGCCGATTTCGATGCGGCCCAGACGGTGAACCATCGCACAGCGATGAATGGGGAAGTTCGCGCGGACATGGGCGCCGATCTCACGCATTTTTGCGAGGGCCATGGACTCGTAGGCTTCATATTCGAGGTAAAGCGTGAGCTGGCCCTTGAAATTGTTGCGAACGAAGCCGTCGAAGACGACGAGGGCGCCGTCTTCCGGGGATTTTAAACTCTCGACGATAGCGCGGGCGTCGATTGGGTCGCGAACAAGCTGGAAGATATCTTCGGCGATGACGCTCTGCTGGCCGCCGCTGACGGGAGGGAGGAAAGCGACTTCGTCGCCGGCTGCGAGCGGCGCACGCCACTCGGCATATTCCTGATTGATGGATGCGGCGATTGACGGGCGAAATTCCGCGAGTTTCGGAAAGCGGCGGCCGTAGCGTTCGAAAAGGTCTTCGACGCGGGCGCCATCGGAGAGATCGGCATCGTCCTCGGCGACGCCGACGATATCCTTGAGCTGTCCGAAGAAAAGAACGCGAATACGCATCGGCGCCATTCTAGCTCTCAGGTCCGGAATGTCGAAATTTCATGACTAGTCTCGATCTGCAGAAGATTCGCGGGACTTGGGAGAGCGGCGCGCGAGGAAAGTCTTCATTAGGCGATTGATGTCGAGTTGCTCGGCGGACTCTTCGTCGCTGATGGTGCGCATCACATCGAACGCCGACATGCGAGCGACGGTGGGATACGTCTTGTTACTACCGCGAACGGAGAACCAGATGATGCGATTCAGCAGTTGCGGGTCCGCCAGATCTTCGGACGTGAAGTCCTGACGCTGGCTCTCGCGAATCCATCGCGCGGTTTCGCGGTCCGCGGAAGGCCGAACGAGCAGGTTACCAAGCGCCACATCGGGAACGATCGCTTTGTAGGGACGCAGGTCTGGCTCGGACTGGAAGATATCGATGGGTGCGGCAGAAGCATCGAGCTGGTTCATGGGCGGAAGACCGATGAGCAACTCGATCGTGCGAATCAGGCTGACGGTGTTGTGATACTGGTGGACGAGGGCGCCGGGGCGGTTATAGGCGCTGATGACGAGAGCCGGCGAGCGATGCGCGTCGACGTGATCGGCGCCGTCCTGGGCGTCATCCTCGAGGACGAAAATCGCGGTGTCCTTCCAGTAGGGGCTGGACGAGACTTCCTGCACGAGCAGGCCGAGCGCGTAGTCGTTGTCACTGACGTAGAACTGCGGCGTGGGCATGCGCGGGCGCATGCCATTCGTGTGGTCGTTGGGGAGGTGCATGATTGAGAGCGCCGGAAGCGTCTCGCCCTGACCTTTGTTGAGGGCGTCGACGTAGCCGCGAAATTCAGAAAGAAAGACGGCCATGCGCGAATAGCCGTGAAAAGGAGCATCCGAGTTCCAGGGAGAAACAAGTGGGTCGCTGGCGCCGCCTGCTGTTTTCGCAGCGTGATAGGAGTCCACCGTCATGGAATCGGGAGTGTAAAGGTCGAAGGCGCGGTATTTCGTGCTCGCGTGATTTTCGAGAGCTTTTTTCGAGGGGAATATGATCGCGGTGTCGGAGATGTCGGGGTAGTCGCGGTCGCGGTTAGCGTTGAAGGCATCGACCTCGGCGTGCGAAATCGTACCCATGAACTCGCCGAAATTGCGATAGGTGAGTCCGGCGCGGGCGGCGTCGTCCCAGAGATAGAGCGTATCCGGCTCGCCCACATCGCGCGCTCCGTTGACGTAGGGCACGAAGCGTTTGATGTACGAAGCGATTTCGTCCGGCGTGGCGGGGATCGGGATGATCGGCGGCTCGCCTTTGCGCGGCTCGATATCGGGCTCGCGGTTTGTGCCTTCGAAGTCGTATGTGCGGCCGCGGCCAGAATAGTTCCAGCGGAAAACCTTGTCGACGTAGTCGGTGGAGAACGCGGCGTTCGCCCAGTTGTGGCCATCGGGGCTGGCTTCGGAATTGACGAAGAAGCGATCGAGCAAGCCAAAACGCTGGGCGAGCGCATGCGCGTTGGGCGTGATGGCTTGCGGCGGACCCGAAGGCTGCTGCGCGCCTGCGCCGTTGCCAAAAATCGCGAGCGATGGATCGCCGTCGGCGGGCTGACCGTTGCCCGCCTGTGTGACATCGCCGAAAACCTGATCGTAGGTGCGGTTTTCGCGAATGATGTAAATGATGTGGTGAATGGGCGACTTTCCAGAAAAGAGACGGATGTCCGACGAGCCGATTAGGCCGTCGTTGCGCAGCACTTGATTTGTGTCGTCGGCGAGCGCGTGGGCGTCGGGCTCCGGGATTAGGGAGTAGTTTCCGGCGATGAGGGCGACATCGTATTCACCGCCTGCTCCTTTGTGTCCGCCGCGGCCAGCGGGGAAACGATCGTTCGGCGCATTCGGGACGCGGCCGGAGTTGTCGACGACGAGCGAAGAATTCTCAAAGCCGGTGCCTTTGCCGTTGCCCACGATGATGTTTCCGTTCGCGACAGCGATCGCGGAGGGATATTGCCCGGTGGGAATGAAGCCGCGCACGGTGCTGCGATCGGAGGCTTCGCGGTCATCGTCATCCCTCTTGCCCTTTTCCTTCTTGTCAGTGTCCTTGTCTGCATCGTCCGCGTCCTTTTTCTCCGGACGCTTTTTCGCGTGGTCGGCCGCCCCCATCGCGGCAGGAGACAACGCGACGACGGCGACTGCGTTGCTGTGCGCGTTCGCAACGTACAGGGTGGAACCATCGGGGCTGAGCGCGATATTTTCGGGCGAGCTGCCCGGAAGCGCTTTCTCGGCGAGGCGGACGCTGATGGTTTCGACAACGTGGTCGCGCGCCGTGTCGATGACGGAGACGCTGTCGGCGTTGGAATTGGCGACGTAGAGGCGGGTGCGCGCCGGGTTCAGAATCATTTCGGTGGGATGGCGGCCGACGGGGATGAAGGTGACGGGCGCGTCGGGATGCGACAAGTCTTTTACGGCGACGGAAGCTGTGGCCCAGCAGGAGACGTAGACTTTTTGGGTTTCCTGATCTCCTGCGGGAGCGAACGCGACGACTCCGTAAGGATAGACGAAATGGCCGACGTGGCCATCGCTGAGATCGATGCGGACGAGGCGGCGCTCGAAACGAAGATTTTGGATGATGCCGAGACTGTCGCCGAGATTGTTGGCGACGAAGAGCGTGTTGCCATCGGGGCTGATGGCCACGCCGCTGGGATAGACGGGCTCTACGCCATTCTGATATCGCGGCGAGCCCGCTTGCGAAGACAGGCCCGCAACCGAGATGAAGGGTGCGGTTACTTTCGTGTCGGGGCCCGGGGACGGGGGCGAAATCGGTTCGCGCGATTTGGGATAGAAGCGGAAAATCCAGATTTTGTTTTCGTAGCCGCCGGAGACGTAGAGTGTGTAGGAACCGTCCGGAGCGGCTTGAGGCGCGAAGACCGCGCCGATATTCGCGCTCTGCGGAGATGGGAAGTAAACGTTCTGGAACACTTTGGGAGCGGGCTGGGCGGCGAGATCGATGACGCTGAGAGATTGCTGGCCTTCGTTCGTGGATGAGCTGAACTGGATTCCGTAGCCGCTGTTGACCGCGATGAGGAAGCGGCCGGCGCCGTCTTTCGCGGAATGGTCGGGCGTGCGGATAAAGGTTACCGGGAGAGAGCCCACGGCGGGAAGGCCGGTGGTGGCGTCGAGGATCAGCGAGCCGGCCGATGTGATAGGGCGGCCTTCGGAGGCGGGCTGGTTGGCGATGGTGGTTTGGTTTTGGCCGGAAGCGAGGGCGAGGGGGAAAAACGCCATTCCGAGAATGAGGCAGATGGAATGAATGGCCGGTCTGATGACTTGTTTGGGGGAAGGTGGAATCAAAGTGGCACCTCGTTCGGGATGTCGCGTTTCAGCGTCACATTGTAACCCCGGTGGTTGAAATCGAGTGGGGCGAAGAAAAGCGAAAGCGGAAGTGGTGTTTTTGTATCGATTAGAAAATGTCTTCTGTTTTGTTTTCATGGGATTGCGGAGATTTTTGAATGTGGGGTTGTCTCGATTAGATTTTTGTTCGCCTCCTCGGAGGCAGTGGCGAGTGTCCCGAAGCCTCGGGAGTGACGAGTGGCGAGAAAAAGCACGCTTGGAGTATTCGCCGCATTTTCGCCGGGGCGATATACCCCCCTCTACCCTACCGTAGATTAGAATGGGTCGCTGGTTCATGTTTTTAGTCACTTAGATCGATTTCTAATCCCGGTCCCCTTATTGGTCCCGAACCCCTCGGGATCCAGGCACACCTTTGCGCGAGCCCCTGAGTGCGGAGCGCACACAATTAATTATTCTGATTTTAAGTGATGGATATTCATAACATAGTAAATTGAGAATGTCAAGAACTAGTACTGGGAAAAAGCAGATTTGAAATTTCAGATTTGAAATTTGAAATGGAAGGCAAAGGCAAAACCTTGGAAACCACAGATGAACACTGATGAACACAGATGAAGCTCAGAAACGGCTCAACACAGAGGACACGGAGAAAAAGCCTGAGGACACAGAGAAGAGCCCTGAAACGCGTCAAGGCGACGGTGCGGTTCCAACGGGCGTAACTCCGGCGCGCGCGTGGGTGGCGGAGGAGGTGGGGGCGACCGCGGAGGCTAGGCGGGTGAATTCGTCCAGGCGGGCGGAGGCGCGGCGTAGGGCTGAGGCTAGCGACTCGGATTCCTGGCGGAGGAGGGCGGCGTCGCCGCGGTCGAGGGATTCGCTGACGCCGGGCATGATTTCCGCGGCATAGCCGGAATAGCTGCCGGGGGCGAAGATCGTGTGCTTGTACCAGGGGCGTCCGGCGAGACCTTGAGGCGCCAGGAGCGCTTGTTCGACGCTTACGAGGGCGCGATTCATTTTGTCCTGCGCGTCGGGCGCCAGCGTTCCCGGCGCGATGGAGCGCAGAGCCTGTGCCGCTCGCGTGGCTGAGGCGGCGAATTGGTCGGAAGCGTCGGAGACGACATTCGATCGCACTGGCGATCCCACTGGCGATCCCTCTGGCTTTAATCCGGCGAGTGTGGCGCGGGCGAAGAGGTCGTCGCTCGCTCGTGTGATCTCGGCAGCGTACTCGACGTAATCGAACGGCAGGATGTCCGCTTCGTCGAGCCGCAGAGCAATCGTCCCGAGAATGCGCGCCAGCGCAACGTCGTATGCGAACGACGGGTCGCCAAAATGTTTCATCCAGTAGAAATCGTCATAGATTGAGTGGTAGACGCCGTAGTCGCCCGCAAAACTGACGTCGATGGAGGGGATTCCGGCGTGATCGAAGAAAGGGCAGAAGTCCGAACCAGCGCCCAGCGCGCCCAGCGGAACTGTTCCCGGAGCGTCAACACCGCCCGCCGAGCCCGATGGTTCCTGATCGCTGCGCGGACGCGTGAGGTGTTCGCGCCACCGATCGTAAATCGTGTGGCCCGAATTCGGATCCGTGATATCGCGGGTGACGTCGCGAACGAGCTCGCTGAGTGAAGGCGTGGCAGACGCGCCGAAGTTGACGCCGGTGACTCCGACATCGGTATTGATGTAGGCGACTGCTTTTTCCTGAAGCTCCGCTTGATTCGCCTCGACCCATTCCGTTGAACCGATGAGGCCCGGTTCTTCACCGTCCCAGTGACAAATCACGATCGTGCGGCGAGGTTTCCAGCCGGAGCGCGCCAGCTCGCCCAGCGAGCGCGCGGCCTCGAGCATCGCGGCGGTGCCGCTGCCAGGATCGGCAGCGCCGAAGACCCACGCGTCGTGATGGTTGCCGAGGATGACCCACTCGTTGTCACTCGTGCCGTGGAGTTTGGCGACGACGTCGGAGATGGGGCGCTGCTGATAATCCATGACGAGCTTCATGTGGAGCCGCGCGTCGCCGGGACCGATGTGGTATGTGAACGGCAAGCCGCCCTGCCATCCTGGCGGAACGTGCTCGCCACCGAGGTTGGCAAGGACGATCGAGGCGTCCTGCGCGTTGATGGGAAGCGTGGGGATGCGCGGAAGGCTGGCGGCGTCGCTGGGGGCAATGCGAGCGGCTTCTTTCGTAGCCGCCACGCCGGGCGTTAGCGGGTCGCCCGGATAAATTTGAGTGTAGAGGACCGAGCCTCGCTGGATTCCGGTCGATGGCCGCCACGGCCCGCGCGGATACGGATCGCCGACAGCGTAGCCGTCGTCCTGTGGATCGGAGTAGATGAGCAGGCCTGCCGCTTTGTGTTCTTCCGCGAGCTTTGACTTGATACCGCGATAGGCTTGGCCGTAGCGAACGAGCGCGATCTTGCCGGCGACGCTGATTCCGAGGGAGTCGAGAGCGGCGTAGTCCTCTTCCGTGCCGTAATTGACGTAGACGACGGGCGCGGTGACGTCGGCAGAAGGCGAATAGGAATTGAAGCCGACGACCGCGCGTGGATCGGAGGAATCTTTGTCGCCTTCGAAGGGCTGCTCGCGCGTCGCGAGTGATTTCTTCTCCGGCGCAATCAGATCGAGGGTGACTTCGCGGGGCAGAGGAATCCAGGCGCTGTAGGTGACGATGTCGGCTTCGAAGCCGAAGCTGCGGTATTGGTCGCGCAGCCATTCAGCGACGCGGTGGCTGGCTTCGGTGCCGGCCATGTGCGGCTCGCTGGTGAGATGGCGGAGATTCGCTTCGGCTCGCGCGGGATTGGGGATGGCCTGGAATTTCTGTTCGAGGTCGCGCTGCGCCTGCACGCGGGCGGGGAGAAAACCACGAATCGCCGGGGAATTCTGGTTTCGGGACGCGGTCGCTGCGGGGAAGAATGCGGCCAGCAAAAGGACGGCGGGAATGACGCGCGCCAAATATCGGTGGAGGGGACGAGGCATCAAAGAATGCGATTCTAACTCATTCGGCGGAGATGGATGCGTTGAACGGGTTGAAATGGGTGATTCCTTGACCGGCTTGAGGGCGCGGCTTAGGCTGAAGTGCTGAGAAGCAAGGCAAGTACTTTTACCGCAGGGGCCCGCCCAACAAGATGGCGGGCAGGCGCAGAGGACGCTGAAAAACACTGAAAGGCAAAGGCAACAGCAACAGCAACGGATTACCACAGAGGTCACTGAGAAAAGAAAGAGGGCACAGAGGAAAATCGAACGACGAAGGCAAAAGCTGACCACAGATCCCGAATCCCGAAGCCTCGGGATCGGGACACTGAGAAAAGCCGGAGGGCACAGAGAAAGCTGAGCGGAGAGGGCAGGCGAGGCGAATGCGATGAAGATTCTGATTACGGGCGCGTCGGGGCTGGTGGGAACGGCGGCGACGATGGGTTTGCGCGCGGAGGAGCACACGGTGGCTCATTTCGTGCGTCCGGGGCGAGCGGCTGGCGCCGGAGATGTGTCTTGGGACCCGTCGGCGGCGACCATGGATCTTGCCGCGATGGAGGGAGCGGATGCGATCCTTCATTTATGCGGCGCGAGTATTGCCGACGGGCGATGGACGACGGAACGCAAGCGAATCCTTCGGAGCAGCCGGCTGGGTCCGACGCGAGTGCTGGTGGACGCGATGGCGAAGCTCGAGCGGAAGCCGCGCGTTTTTCTGGCGGCGTCTGCGACCGGATATTACGGAAACCGGGGTGATGAAGTGTTGACCGAGGCGAGCGCGAACGGCAGCGATTTTCTGTCGCAACTGACGCGCGACTGGGAAGCGGAATCGACGCGGGCGCAATCGTTTGGGATACGGACGGTGCTGCTGCGGTTCGGCGTGATTCTTTCGATGCGCGGTGGGGCGCTGCCAAAGATGGTGACGCCGTTCAAATTTCGGTTGGGCGGCAGGCTGGGAAGCGGGCGGCAGTGGATGTCGTGGGTGGCGATGGAGGATGTGGTGGGCGCGATTGGCGCGACGCTGGCGGATCAGCGGTTCGCGGGGCCGGTGAACGTGGTGGCGCCGAATCCGGTGCGGAATGTGGATTTCACGCGCGGGTTGGCGAGCGCGGTGCGGCGGCCGGCACTTTTTCCGGCGCCGGCGTTCATGTTGCGTCTTGCGCTGGGAGAAGTGGCGGACGCGCTTTTGCTGGCGAGCCAGCGGGTGCAGCCGGGAAAATTAATCGCGGCGGGATTCAAGTTTCGGTATGCGGAGTTGGAGTCGGCGCTCCGGGCGATTGTGGTGGAGGGTAACGGATGAGCTGGCGGCGGAAATTCAAAGGCTGAAACACAGAGGGCACAGAGAAAGGCCGGAGTCCACGGAGAAACATTGGGGCGCTGGCGATTGGCGCGCCCCAGTTTGAGTTGACCGGCGGCTACTTCACGACGGTTAGGGTGACTTCGACCTTGAGGAGGTGTCCGGTTGCGGGATCGGCGGCCGAGACGCCTTCCGTGGTTTGGCCGTCGCGCATCACGACGACAAACTGGTCCCTGAACTGACGGAGCATCGGTGGCGTGCCCACATTGACCTGCCCCGCCTTCCAATCGATCTCCTTGCCTGTCGACGGGCTCACGATCGAGGAGCGGTCGACGATGAATTCCATACTGTATTGGGCGTCGCTTAGCATGGTGGCGCTGCAATCGATGTTCGTCCCGACGTCCTCGTAGCTGATCTTGCCGCTCGAGTCAGTGGCGATGGGAACGCGGACGCCGAAGCGCAGGGTGTCGCGACCGCGGTGATTCTGATAGCCCGTGGCAACCGTGTGGAGAGTATAGGGAAGACTGCTGATCTTTTGCGTGCCGTCAAATTCGGTGATCACGATTTGGATCTTCAATGGAACTTGGGCGAGTTTCTCCCCGAGTGTGGCAGATACGTCCTGGCCGTTCTTGTCCTTGACTTCTACGTGATCGAGTTTCTTGACCTTTGTTTCAGCCGTTTCGGTGTCTTGAGCGTGGGCCGAAGGAAAGGCGATAAGCGCCGCAAGAACAGCGAGTAGGATGCGGACCGATTTCATGAGTCACGTCCTTCCGTTGGGGTTGAGTGTGGGTGCATGCACAAGAGACGCCGCTCGCGGGGGTTTGGTTCAGGGACGGCCGGAATCTTCGGTTGCGTCGGGGGCAACGTCGGGTTGCGGCGGCACGAGGGGGACAATCTCGAGCGGCTTGATTTCGAGCGGCGCGTTGGTCTGCTCTTCGGCGGCGAGGAGTTCGTCGCCATCGATGTGTCCCGAGCGAACCGCTGCGGCGAATTGCATTATGGCAACGAGCTGGCCGGGGGGAACAATGATTTCAGGTTGAGGCGCCGATTTGAGGTGGTTCGCAGGAATGCGACGGCGCGCCGCTTGCACGGGAGGATTTTGCGCTGTGCCGGGTGGATTGGGAGGCTGCAATGAAACGGAAGCCGGCTGGCTGTTGTTGGCGATGGACGGCGCGATCGTGCGCTGCGTTCTGAGAACGAGAATCAGGAGCAAGGCAGCGAGAGCGAATACGCCGGCTGCGATTGGCGCCCATGCGGGCCAGTTTGGGCGCGCGGGAATGCGTTCCGCTGCGATGCGTGCGCGCAGGCGAGTATTGAAATGCGCGGATGGTTCGCCGGAGACGAGGGATTCAACGCCGCGGTTGACGAAGGCTGCAAGTTCGCGTGCGTGGTCGTAGGCTTCGCGGCAGGCGTCGCAACCCGCGGCGTGCGCGAGGAGTTCGGGCTCGCGGCTGGGGGCTAAGCCGCCTGTTGCGGCGTCTGTGATCCAATCGGCGTATTTTTCGCAGGGGTTCATGGCTACGTCGAAAGACTCAATCGTCCCTCCGGGACTCGTTCTTCTTCTACCTTGCTTTCCCGGCATTCCGCTTCGCTCTTCTGGATGTCAGGGTTCGAATCATCAAACCCTGAAACCCGGCCGGGCTAAGTACAATCGCCGCTCCGCGGCTCGGAGCTCTTCAAGACTGGGCCAAGAGATTCGGCTAATTGCTTGCGGGCGGCGTGGAGGCGCGACTTCACGGTGCCTTCGGGCAGAGCAAGAAGCTTCGCCACTTCGCGCGTGTTGTAACCTTCGATGGCCGCGAGCAACATCACGATCCTCAATTTTTCGGGAAGCGCGTCGAGCGCCGCGGCGACGTGACGCTCGAACTCGCGCGTCGCAGCGACATTTTCAACGGCAGCCGCGGGTTGATCGCGCATGGCGTCGCGCTCGCGGCGTTCGCGCCGGCCTGCCGAGCGAATGCGGTCGAGCGAAAGGCGCCAGGCTGTGCGGACCAGCCAGGCACGAAAGCTTTCGCGGTCGCGCAGGCGGTGAAAATTGCGATACGCGCGGATCATCGATTCCTGCGCGACATCTTCGGCGTCAGTCGGGTTCCGCAGGACGCCGAGCGCGACGCGATACGCGAGCGTGGGGCAGTCGGCCAGGCGCTGCTCGAATTCGCGTTCGAGCGAGGCGTCTGGGCTCACCGCGCTGCCCGCGAGGCTGGCCGCCAGAGCATCCATTTCGGTCCCATTCAGCCAGACGCCGGTGATGAGCTTTTGGTTCACTGGTTTTGTGCGAGGACTCGATGGTTTTGACTCTATAGGTCGAGGCGCGTGAGCAATTCTTCTACGTTGGAGTCGTCGACTGTGAGGTTCGGGCGCGCCACGGCGAAATCGTCGACATCGTCCAGAGCTTGAAAGAGGCGCATCTTCGCGAGCGCGTATTCTTCGGTGCCGGTAAGCGTGCGGCCGTTCTGCTCGCTCCAGCGGTCGAGGGCATCGCGGCGAAGGAGGATGCGGATGGGGAACATGGTTTTGCGGTCGGCGGAGACGTAGTAGATGTATTCGTTGCCCGGCGCGGCAGCGTTCGTCGAGGGGTGGACGTCCTGGAATTGGTATTGGTAGACGTAGCCGCTCGAGGCCGAGTAGGTCTTGATGCGGCGAACGGTTTCGGGCTTCGGCATGGGGGGATTATTCGGGTGGGGAGTGGGCGTGTCAACTGAGAGAATCTGATTTCCAAATTTGAAATTTGAAATTTCAGATGAAAGTCAAATGTTGCCACAGAGGCACAGAGACCACAGAGAGAAACGAGAGTAGAAAAGAGAAAAGAGAAACACAGAGTTCACAGAGAAAAGCCGGAGGCCACAGAGAAAACCAGATTGAGATTGTGCGGAACGGCAAGCGGGCCAGCGAGAAGAGAAACCCCTTGGAACCACAGATGAACACAGATGAAGCAAAAGGCACTGACAAGCCTGAACCCGAGTCCGGGGCTTACACAAAGCCAAATTGTCGCGCAGCCCCGGCTGGAATTCCCGACCGAATGCTAGTCGCTGGCGGTTTGCGCCTTTTGCGCCTCCATTGCCTGGCGCATTTGAGCGATCATCTTTCGAGTGGCTTCAACGGAGCCTGGATTACGCTTTTCGCGCCAAGCTTCGAGACGCTTGCATTGCTCTTCGAGGCGACTGAGAAACTGCGGGTTGCCAAACATGGCTCGCCACGCGCCAAGGATCGGCTTCACCTGTTCAAACACCATCCATTGTTCGCCGGTATTCTCGAAGAAGAAATCTTCGTCGATTAGACCGCGGCTCTCAATGCTGGCCACCATTTCCCAGTAGCTCAGCACCATGCGCATGTAGGCGCTTTCGCGGCTGCCAGGGGGACAGAGGCGCACCACATCGTCGGTGGTCTTCGGGTGGAAATTCGTCGAGAACCACTCGCGTGCTTCCCGCAGGCGCGGCTCGCGGCGGGTGTCGTACAGCTTCAACAGCAGGTTGACCTGCTCGTGCGTTACTTCTCCCATGGTTCCTCCATTGTTTTGGCTAGGGTGAATTTGTTGTAGATGAGAGCGAAGCGTCAGGATTCAGTTGAACTTTGTGAGATTGAGTGAGCGGAATGCGCGACTGTTCGAAAGCAATCTTGATGCGGCGGCGAAGCTCGCGGGCCACTTCGTCCTTGCGATTGAGAACGGTGCGAGCCTGGAGCCGCAGGACGGTGCCGTCGAGAGAAAGTGATTCGACGCCGAGAATGCGCGGGCCATCGACGAGCGCAACGGACCAATCCGCATCGTTGCGAAAATCGCCGGCGACCTTCTCGAGTGTGGCCAAGGCGCGGCTAACCATCTCGTCGCCTGGGATAGTGACGTCGATAAAGGTTTGCGACCAATCGCGACTGAGGTTGGCGACTTGTCCGATGAGGCCGTTTGGAATCGTCACGACGCTGCCGGCGACGTTGCGAAGAACCGTGCGCCGCAGCGTGAGGTATTCGACGCGGCCCGTTTCGCCATTCGCCTGGATCAGATCGCCCACGACGAACTGATCCTCAGAGACAATAAAAACGCCGTTGATCAAGTCTTTCACGAGGCTCTGAGCGCCGAAACCCAGCGCCAAGCTTGCCACGGCGGCGACGGCGGCAATTGGCGTTACGTTGAAGCCAAGCTCGGGAAGCACGGTGAGAACCGCGGCGCCGAGGATCACGACCACGCCAGCGCTATAAAGGATGCCGGCCATCGTGCGAGTTTGCTGCTCGCGCAGGATCGCCACGCGTGATTGCGACTTGGCAAGCTGAATCAGGCGATTCGTGATGGCTTTGAGAATGCGGATGAGGATCAGTGCAATGAGAAAAATTACCGCAATGCGGGCGGCGTGCGAGCCGGCGTTTTCAGTCCACTTCGCGAAGGACTCAATCATAAGATAAGCGGAGCGCGATTATACCACCCGGGCGCGGCTCGTTTGCGCTGGAGTGAATGATTGCGGAAGGCCGCGGCCCGCGCATCGCAAAATTGCGGGGAAACGCGGCTCGGATGCTGCTATAAAAGTCGACATGAAGGTTCTGTTCGTTGGCGGAACTGGAGTAATTAGCACTGCCTGTACGAGATTGGCAGCCGAACGCGGGATCGACCTTACTCTTCTGAGGCGAGGCCGGCGCGACGCGCGGATTCCGGCCGACGTTAAGACCATTACGGCGGATATTCACGACAAACCCGCATCCGCCGGCGCGTTGGGCGGTGGATCTTGGGATGTAGTGGTAGATTGGATCGCGTACACGCCGGCCGATATCGATCGTGATCTGGAACTTTTTCGCGGCCGTACCCGCCAGTACGTTTTCATTAGTTCGGCCAGCGCTTACCAGAAGCCGGTAGCGCACTATCCCATCACGGAATCGACGCCGCTCAGCAATCCGTACTGGCAGTATTCGCGCGACAAAATCGCGTGCGAAGAGCGGTTGATGAGGGCCTATCGGGAAGAGGGTTTCCCTGTCACGATCGTTCGCCCATCACTGACCTTTGATGAAACCTGGATTCCGCTGGTGATCAACAGCTCGGAAAAGCCGTATACGATTGTGGACCGCATGCTGCGAGGGCAAGGAGTGATCGTGCCGGGAGACGGCTGTTCTCTTTGGGTGATCACGCACAGCAGCGATTTCGCGAAGGGATTCGTAGGTTTGCTCGGGCATCCGGAAGCGGTGGGACAGGCCTTTCACATCACCACCGACGAAATGATGAGCTGGGATCAGTTATATCAAATCGTGGGTGCTGCCGCGGGCGTCGAGCCGAAGATCGTGCACATCCCTTCAGATTTCATTATCGCGTGCATGCCCGAGCAGCGCGGCAGATTGCTCGGCGACAAGGCGGTGAGCGTCGTCTTCGACAACAGCAAGATCAAACATTTCGTGCCGGACTACCGAGCGACCAAAACGTTTGCCGAAGGGATCCGCGAGTCACTGGCGTGGTTCGCTGCCGATCCGGCGCGTAGACAGATCGACTCGGCTGCGAACGCCACGTGGGACAAGCTCATCGCTGCTTATGAAAAGGGAATGAGCGATGCGGTTCGTGTGTTTCGGTAGAGCCTAAAGGGCCGTAAAACCTTGGAACCACAGATGAACACAGATAAACACAGATAAAGCAAAAGGCGCACGACATGCCTGAACCCGAGTCCTGGGCTGACGCGCGGCTTGACGGTGGGGCTAATTCATTTCAGATTTGAGATGACTTTGTCGACATCCTAGGTCAAGCGGCCTCCAAAAGCGAAAAGCAGATCCCTCACCCCGCATAAATCGCGGGGATTCGGGATGACAAGGTGGTGAGAACGGCGCGTGGATCGGGGAAGTCAACAGAGCCATTTGAGATTTGAAATAGCGGCCAGGCGGTGCCGCGAAAGGCGCCGAAGCAAGCTTCGGCGAAGAGAAAGCGCAAGCCCTTCGGCTTCGCTCAGGACAGGCAAGCTTGCGCACTCCCAAACACCCCGCTTGCGGCGTCGCAAAAAGGCGGGGGAAAAAGAGCCGGCGAGACGCTGATTGGATAAAGGCGTCGGCTCCTTCGAGCGAGTAGACTTGGCGGTGTTAGACGACCAAGGCTCGGAGGGAAGGAGCCGAGCGATGATGATTATAGGATGTGATTTTCACACGCGCCAGCAGCAGATTGCGATGTTGGATAGCGAAACCGGAGAGGTGGTCGAGCGGCGGCTTGCGCACGAGAATGGGGAGGTGCAGAAGTTTTACCAGTCGTTGGCGAAGCCGGTTCGCGTGGGAATCGAAGCGACGGGTTACACGCAGTGGTTCGAGCAGATGTTGGCGAAACTGGGGCATGAGCTGTGGGTGGGAGATGCGGCCGCGATTCGCGCTTCGGTGGTGCGGAGGCAGAAGACCGACAAGCGAGATGCGGCACATATCCTGGACTTGCTGGTGGAGGATCGGTTTCCGCGCATCTGGGTGCCGACGCCAGCCGAGCGGGATGTGCGGCAGTTGGTGCTCCATCGCATGAAGCTGGTGCAGATGAGGACGAAGGTGATGAACCAGCTGCATGCGTTGGCAATGGGCCAGGGGCTGTGCCGGAAGAAGAAGTTGTGGAGCAAGGCGGGCCGTCAGGAACTGGAAGCGTTGCCGTTGGGACCATGGGCCGATCGGCGGCGGCGCGAGTTGCTGCAAATTCTCGACCAGTGGGAGGGGCCGATCGCGGAGCTGGATCGCGCGGTCGAGCAACAAGCGAAGGGCCGGGCTGATGCGGTTCGTCTGATGACGCATCCGGGCGTAGGACCAGTGACATCGCTGGCGTTCGTATTGACGATCGGGACGGTCGAGCGCTTTCCGCGAAGCCGGGAGGTCACGAGCTATCTGGGATTGGACCCGAGCGTGAACTCTTCGGCCGGGCGTATGCGGATCGGGGCGATCAGCAAGCAAGGCAGTTCGACGACGCGCTGGTTGCTGGTGGAAGCCGGGCAGACGGCGGCGAGATTGGATCCGGAACTACGGCGGGTGTATCAGCGATTGAAGTTTCGCCGCGGCAGTCAGATCGCCAAGGTTGCGGTGGCGCGCCGGTTGGCCGTGAGGTTGTACTGGATGCTGCGCAGTCAGACCGATTATGAAGAACTGATGGCGCAGCTGGTTCGCATGCGGGGTAGCTCGGGTAGCGCCGTGATGGAGATGAGTCCATCGAGAGGCTGAATGAGCGCCCTGCCTCCCCGGAAAGCTGGGGAGTTCGAAACAGCAATCATGATGGAAAGATCGAATCGATGGATGGTGGGACCAAAGTTTCCACCGAACGATTGAACACGCGAGCCTTGGGCGGGCAATGCAAAAGATTCCTGTTGAGGAAAAGGACAAAACCAGAGACCGGAGAAATCACCGGTCCCCCGATCAAAAGGATTCGTGTCTCTTGACAACGCCGACGCCTTTATAGACGGCGCTACAACAGCGAAGGCCGGGGACTGTCGTCGCTTCGTCATTTCTTATCGGGTTCGCTCTGGCATGAGGATCGAGCGCAGCCTGCGCACGGCTTGGGGGATTTCCTTTGCCGTGGTGCCGCCGAAACCCAGGATAAACCCCTGGCGAGCGTTCTTGCCGAGATAAGAAGGAGAGAGAGGCCAGAGCCACAGATTCTGGAGTGCGGCCCGAGCAGATATAGTGCGGTCTCGGTGGCCTTTTGGCAGCGTTACAGCGAGGTGCAGGCCGGCCTCGGCGCCGTGCACTTGCAAGAATGAATCGAGTTCTTTTCTGATGCTGGTGACAAGGACCTCTCGGCGCTCGCGGTAGGTGAGCCGCATTCTGCGGATGTGACGTGAGAAATGGCCTTCATTAATGAAGGTTGCGAGCACTGCTTGATGTAGGTGAGGGGGGCTCAGGTCCATCGCGTGGCGAATCGCGCCAAAGTGATCGACGAGGTCGGAAGGGATGACGATATAGCCGACCCTCATGGACGGAAACAGGACCTTGCTGAACGTGCCGATGTAGATTACGCGGGACGAACGATCCAGACCTTGCAAGGAGGCGATGGGTTTGCTGTCGTAGCGGTACTCGCTGTCGTAGTCGTCCTCAACGATCCAAGATCCCGAGCTTTGAGCCCAGTCGAGCAATTGAAATCGACGAGAAGCGCTCATCGTGGCGCCGAGCGGAAACTGATGAGACGGCGCAACGTAAGCGGCGCGGGCCTTGCGGCATCGTTCGACACCAACAGCGACGTCCAAGCCATCGTCATCAACAGGAACAGGCACGAGACGACAACCCGCAGACAGGAAAACATGTCGCGCTAACCAATAGCCCGGTTCCTCCACCCACACGGGGCTTCCGACGTCCAGAAGGACGCGCGCAGATACGTCGAGCGCCTGCTGTGAGCCGCTGACAATCATGACTTGCTGCCATTCGCACCTAACGCCGCGCGACGCTCTGAGGTAGCCGGCGATCGCTTCGCGCAATTCGCGGTAGCCCATTGGGTCGCCGTACTGAAGTGCGCTCAGATGGAGATTTCTCCAATAGCGGGCGATGAGGTTCGACCAGACGTGAAACGGAAAAGCATCCACGGCCGGCTGACTGACGCTGAACGCTCCGTGGCCGCGCACCCAAGCAGGCCGTTCGTACGGAGGAAGCAGCGAGGAGCGGCGCGCGATCGCTCGAGGGGTTCGGCGGAGCCGAGCTGACCCACGATTGTAATCTTCGGACGGAGTTAGCTGGTCCGGCAGGGAACTGGTGACGAATGTTCCAGCACCCACGCGGCTCTCGAAATAGCCCTCCGCCAGAAGCTGCGAATACGCGTTGAGGACCGGGATGCGGGAGAGGCGGAGTTCGGAAGCGAGAGATCGAGTGGACGGGATGCGTTCGCCGGGGCGCAGGTAGCGGGCGACGATGGCCGCGCGAAATGCGTCGTAAACCTGCTCATACAACGGTTTGCGCGCGTTCCGATCGACACGAATCAGGGGTGAAAAACCGCCCGCGGTTTTCTTCATCCAACGAATCATAGTGGTAATAGGGATGTTGGCTCAAGTGGATATTGTGGCCGACCACTTTATGGAGGAGATTGAAGAGACCGGCGGCGCAAGAGTGTTAATTCTCGAAAGCAATATGGTTGACCTGGGTCTTCGAGGTTCGAGTCACTACAAGTCCTCAGTGGCTCTAATGTTGTTTTGGATTCCGGCGGTTGTGTTCTGGCCCTACTTCTTCGGCTTGGCCATTTTAGGTATTGGACTGCCTGGGGCGATCAAGAGCGAAGCAGACCAAACGCACCCGCTGGATAAGGTCGTACAGTTTGGTCCTTTGCTCTTTGCGATTGCTATGGCGATTTTCGGCGCGGACCATTTCACTTCAGCGAAATTTGTGGCCAGCATCGTGCCGTCGTGGATTCCGTGGCATCTGTTTTGGGCTTATTTCGTGGGAGTGGCCCTGACTGCTGGGGCTCTGAGCCTGGTGACCAACAAGCAGGCGGCCCTTGCCGCGGCGTTGCTAGGCTTCATGATTTTTCTCTTCGTACTGCTGATTCACGTGCCTAACTGCTGGGCGAAGCCGCATGACAGAGCTCGATACACGCTTCTTCTGAGGGATTTGGCGTTGAGTAGTGGGGCCTGCGCGTTTGCCGCTTCTCAAACGGAACAATGGCGAACGCACGGCACGCACAAGATCATAACCGCCGCGCGCTTTGTGATGGCGATAACCGCGGTGGTGTTCGGCGTCGAGCAGTTTATGTATCCCCAGGCTGCCCCGGGCATTCCGCAAGACGACCCGACGCTGATGCTGACCATGGCCTCGTGGATTCCAGGCCACGCATTCTGGGCTTATTTGAGCGGGGCGGTTCTGATCGCTTGCGGCTTGGGCCTTATGACAAAGCGGCTCGCGCGGTTGGCCGCGGGCTCGCTCGGGATCTGGGTGGTCTTCCTGATGTTCCTTGTTTATCTGCCGCTGGTGATCGCGAAGCCTTCGGACATCGCGAATGGTCTGAACTACCTGGCAATTCATTCGGCCCTGGGCGGTGCTGCTTTGTTCCTGGCGGGCGCCCTCACAAAGGAAGAACATCCTGATGGATGAAAAAGCTCTATCGCATATGCTGGATCTTCTGCCTCAGATCGAAGGGCTGCTGGCAAAGGCGTCGCGGATCGCGATCAAGGCCAAAGGGAGGATTCTATTTATTAACCCCGCTGATGTGGTTACGGTGGAGGCTCAAGGCAATTACGTTTTGCTGCACAGGATGTCGGGTTCCGACCTACTTCGCGAGCCGATGTCCAGTATTGCCGAGAAACTCCGGCCCTATGGATTCGTCCGCATTCATCGCTCGGTGCTAATCAACGCTTCCTTTGTGGAAGAGCTGCAACCCTGGAGCAGCGGCGAATACGTTCTGCGCATCAAAGGGGGAAAGGAGTTCAATGTCTCACGCACCTACAAGAAGAACCTGCATTTTCTAACGCCGCTATGGTTCGGGACGGATGGCTTCGGCGCCGAATGAGAATTTGGAAGAACTCGAATGCGAACGGGGGAGATAAGGAAATGAAGAGCGCGTTGCTGCTGTTACTTTTCGTGGCGCTTCTGGTTGCGATACCTGAAGCAAGTTCGCCACGCGCCGGGATGGCACAAGGGGGAACAGCTCCGGCCGATCGAAAGCCTGTGGTGGTGGAGCTGTTCACTTCGGAGGGTTGTTCGAGCTGTCCACCGGCGGACGCGCTGCTGAAGAAGGTGGAAACTGAGCAGCCGATTCGCGATGCCGAGGTGATCGCCCTCGAAGAGCACGTGGACTACTGGAATCAGGACGGCTGGTTCGATCCGTACTCGTCTCCGGAATGGACTTTGCGCCAGCAGGCGTATGTTTCGAAACTCAAGGGGCAAGGCGCGTACACGCCGCAGATGATCGTCGATGGGCAGCGCGAATTTGTGGGCAGCAGCATCCGCGACGCAGGAGTGGCGATTCACGAAGCGGCACAGCGCGCGAAGGCAGAAATCACGATCACGCCGGACGCGTCGGCTCAGGGGGACGCGCAACATTTTGAAGTGAAAGTGGCGAAGCTCCCGGAGACGGAATCGAAGGAAGATGCGGATATCTGGATGGCCATCACGGAAGACGGTCTGGTGGGCGATGTGAAAGCCGGAGAAAACGCGGGCAAAAATTTGCAGCACGCGGCGATTCTGCGGTCGTTCCACAAGATCGGCACCGTAGCGGGTGGTAAGGAGTCAGCTCCGTTTGAGGCAAATCCCGAAGTGAAGTTCAAATCGAACTGGAAGAAAGAAAACCTTCGCGTAGTAGTGTTCGTCCAGGGACACAAGAGCTTGCGGATTCTGGGTGCGGCGTCAGTCCGCGTGGCCGGCTAGGGACGGGTCAGCGATTCCTGCGTTGCGGATTGAATTATGTGAGAGAAGCTCCGCTGGATGGCCGAATAGAAGAAAACGTAATACAATCCTCCAACCACACGCAATTCGGAATGCGCCCGTAGCTCAATTGGATAGAGCACTAGCCTCCGGAGCTAGGGGTTGGAGGTTCAAATCCTCTCGGGCGCGCCATTCTTTTGTCGCTTACTTGCGGCGGATGACAAATTAGCTCATATTTTCGCCGACCCGGTACTCCTCAGGCTGTTCGGCGCGCGAGAGAAGCTCCGCCAATCTGAGTGCGCTTTGGCACCGAGGCGTGGAGCGTGCCAATCGTGTTAAGGTGCAATCTCTTGCACATAAGAAGCAAAGCGACTGAGCCAGATATCGCGCGTATCCGTTCTAACTTACTTGATATCAGCCGAGAATAAATGGAAGTGGAATTGCTTGCTGCGAGGCGGGGGGGGGTGTCTGGCTCGTGGGGAGCCTCGACGCTAGCCCAGTCCCTGCCGTTTTGTACGCTGAATGCTTTCGGCCGATGACGAGACATCGTTGCACCTCGGCCCATGACAGCGTTCGTTAGATTTTTGTGACAGCTTGAGGAAAACAGTTAGATGCCAGGCGATGCAATCGGCGCTTGGCGGAGGTGACCCGGTGTACGACTTGGTGCCGCTGAGTTGGTTTCGGGAGTTCGCGCGCTCGCGAGGGTATCGCGCTACGCTGCGAGGTCTGCTGGTTGTCGGACTAGTAGTCCTAGGTGGTTCGGCTGCGAAGGCCGACGAGACAATCAACTTGGGAGTGGTTTCGTTTGATACTCTCAATCCCGGCGCGACCGACGCTTTCACGCTGTACAACTTCACGGGGTCGAACTCGCTCCCTACGGATTTTCCGGTTGTCCCAGACCTCACTTTCCTTGGCGCGACGCTGACGGTTTTCGACACAACCTCGTCCACCGCGACCCCAAATTCGCTCGGCGATCAAACGCCGGGATCGTCTCAGCTGGCTGTCTTGGCCTCGGATTCATACTCTGAAGCAGATTTTGCAGCGACCCTAAGCCAGACCATTTTTGGTCTTAGTGACGGGACTACTTTCCAGGCTGATTCGGATCTCGTGTCGGTTGCGCTGCTGCCGTCTT
This sequence comes from uncultured Acidobacteriota bacterium, assembly GCA_963737205.1. GTDB lineage: Bacteria > Acidobacteriota > Terriglobia > Acidiferrales > UBA7541 > Palsa-295. The sequence goes on from CAVTRV010000002.1 coordinate 3,344,624, forward strand.
CGGGCCCAAGTCTGCAGGCGGACGTGGATTACGCAATCATAAGCGTGAATGGTTCACTCGTGACGCCCCCTGTACCCGAACCGCCTGTCTGGCTGCTGTTTCTGACGGCGATTACTTGCGTAGTGGTGCGCAAGCGCGTGGGGCAGCCGAGCCATTCCTGAAGTTCCTACGGCCTCTTAGATAAGCTCGACGGGACGCGCGGCTGATTTTCTCCGCACGGAGTTGGAGTCAGCCAAGCGATCCCCCAACACTGAGGAGCTACTCCGCCCATGAGATCCCGTTCGCGTGCCTACATTGTGGAAGCTTTCCGATTTGCGCTCGTACTCCTCCTCAGCCTGATCTTCTCGGGCGGCGCTGAGATCATTGTGCACGGAATGACGACCGTGCAAGCTGCCAGCCCTGTTGCGGTCACGTTGACAGCGGCGGCGACGCCGGGCGCGGCAGAGCCGGGAGTCACGTTTGTGAGCGTGACGGGCACCGGGTTTCCGGCGGGGACGATCGGTCCGGCGGATGTGACCGTGGCCCTGACTCCGGCAAGTTCAGGGCCGGCGATGACCGCGGTGGTGCAGTCGGTCACGACGGTTTTTGGGTCCACGCGCAAAGTGACTTTTCAAGTTTCCACAGCAAACGAAGTGGCCTCTCCCACCGCGTATCTAGTGTCCGTATCGGGATCAGCGGAGCAAGGTTCGGCGTTTGCCAGCACGAATAGCTCAACCCTGACGATCAATCCGCCCGCGTCGATTGTGTCGCTCTCTCCTTCGTCCGGAAAAGCGGGACAGACTCTGAGCGTGACTATTACCGGACTATTCTCGAATTTCTTCCAGGGAGCCACGACGGCGAGTTTTGGTCCTTCGATTTCCGTAGGCGGCGCGGCAGCTGGGGCCCTGGGGCCGGTTACGGTCAACAGCGCGACGAGCGCGACAGCGCAACTGGTGATTGCCGCCGGTGCGAAGCCCGGCGCCCAGAATGTCAGCGTTCAAACAGGAGCTGAGATCGCGTCACTGACAGGGGGTTTCGCGATTACGGCGTTGGTGCCGAACGTCGTAGGAGTTACGCAGGTAGCGGCGACGACGGCGATCACAGGCGCAGGCTTGGTGGTAGGCGCCGTGACGACGGCAGCGAGCAGCACGGTGCCGTCAGGAGATGTGATCAGCCAAAGCCCGGTGGCAGGGACGAGTGTAGCTGCGGGTTCCGCGGTGAACCTGGTGATATCGAGTGGACCTGCCAAGGTGAGCGTGCCGAACGTGGTGGGGCTGACGCAGGCGGCGGCAACGACGTCGATCACAGGCGCGGGGTTAGTGGTAGGAACAGTGACGACGGCCGCCAGCAGCACGGTGCCGTCAGGCAGCGTGATTAGTCAGAGCCCGACAGCAGGGACAAGCGTGAACGTAGGTTCCGCAGTGAACTTGGTGATATCGAGTGGACCGGCGCCAGTGAGCGTGCCGAACGTGGTGGGATTGACGCAAGCGGCGGCGACGACGTCGATCACGGGTGCGGGGTTGGTGGTAGGAACGGTGACGACGGCATCGAGCAGCACGGTGCCGGCTGGGAGTGTGATTAGTCAGAGTCCGGTGTCGGGGACCAGTGTGGCGGCAGGGTCGGCGGTGAACATCGTGGTGTCGAGTGGACCGGCGCCAGTGAGCGTGCCGAACGTGGTGGGTGATACGCAGGCAGCGGCGACGACGGCGATTACAGGCGCGGGATTGGTGTTGGGGGCAGTGACGACGGCATCGAGCAGCACAGTTCCGTCGGGACGTGTGATCAGCCAGAGCCCGACAGCAGGGACGAGCGTGGCGGCAGGTTCGGCGGTGAACATTGTGGTGTCGACAGGCCCAGCGCCGGTGACAGTGCCGAACGTAGTGGGTGATACGCAGGCAGCGGCGACGACGGCGATTACAGGCGCGGGATTGGTGTTGGGGACGGTAACGACGGCAGCGAGCAGCACGGTGCCGTCGGGAGACGTGATCAGCCAGAGTCCGGTGTCGGGGACGACTGTGGCGGCAGGCTCGGCAGTGAACATCGTGGTGTCGACAGGCCCAGCAAAAGTAAGCGTGCCGAATGTAGTGGGTGACACACAGGCGGCGGCGACGACGGCAATCACAGGCGTGGGTTTGGTGGTAGGAACAGTGACGACTGCAGCGAGCGGCACGGTGGCAGCGGGGGACGTGATCAGTGAAAGCCCAGTAGCGGGGACGAGTGTCAACGTGGGCTCCGCCGTGAACTTGGTGGTGTCGACAGGCCCGGCGCCGGTGACGGTGCCGAATGTTGTCGGCGACACGCAAGCGGCGGCGACGACGGCGATTACAGGTGCGGGATTGGTGCTGGGAACAGTGACGACGGCAGCGAGCAGCACGGTGCCTTCGGGAGACGTGATCAGCCAGAGCCCGACAGCGGGGACGAGTGTGGCGGCAGGTTCAGCGGTGAACATTGTGGTGTCGACAGGCCCGGCACCGGTGACAGTGCCGAACGTAGTGGGCGATACGCAGGCGGCAGCGACGACGGCGATCACAGGGGCAGGCTTGGTGTTGGGAACGGTGACGAGCGCGTCGAGCAGCACGGTGCCGTCGGGAGATGTGATCAGTCAGAGTCCGGTGTCGGGGACGAGTGTGGCGGCAGGCTCGGCAGTGAACATCGTGGTGTCGACAGGCCCAGCGAAGGTAAGCGTGCCGAACGTGGTGGGAGACACGCAGGCGGCGGCGACGACGGCGATCACAGGCGCAGGATTGGTGCTGGGAACGGTGACGACAGCGTCGAGCAGCACGGTGGCCACGGGGGACGTGATTAGTGAAAGCCCAGTAGCGGGGACGAGTGTCAACGTGGGTTCGGCCGTGAACTTGGTGGTGTCGACAGGGCCAGCGCCAGTGACTGTGCCGAATGTAGTGGGAGACACGCAGGCAGCGGCGACGACGGCAATCACAGGCGCAGGATTGGTGCTGGGAACGGTGACGACAGCGTCGAGCAGCACGGTTCCATCGGGAGACGTGATCAACCAGAGTCCGGTGTCGGGGACGAGTGTGGCGGCAGGTTCGGCGGTGAACATCGTCGTGTCGACTGGACCGGCAAAGGTAAGCGTGCCGAACGTTGTGGGAGACACGCAGGCAGCGGCGACGACGGCGATCACAGGCGCGGGATTGGTGCTGGGAACGGTGACGACAGCGTCGAGCAGCACGGTTCCGTCGGGAGATGTGATCAGTCAGAGTCCGGTGTCGGGGACGAGTGTGGCGGCAGGTTCGGCAGTGAACATCGTCGTGTCAACAGGCCCGGCGAAAGTAAGTGTGCCAAACGTGGTGGGTGATACGCAGGCGGCAGCGACGACGGCGATCACAGGCGCGGGATTGGTGCTGGGAACAGTGACGACGGCGTCGAGCGGCACGGTGCCCACGGGAGACGTGATCAGCGAGAGCCCAGTAGCAGGGACGAGTGTGGCGGCAGGGTCAGCAGTGAACATCGTGGTGTCAACCGGGCCGGCGCTGGTGACGGTACCGAACGTTGTGGGCGACACACAGGCAGCAGCGACGACGGCAATCACAGGCGCAGGTTTGGTGGTAGGAACAGTGACGACGGCGCCGAGCGGCACGGTTCCGTCCGGAGACGTGATTAGTGAGAGCCCAATGGCGGGGACGAGTGTGGCAGTAGGCTCCGCAGTGAACCTGCTGATATCAAGTGGCGGAGGCTCGCCGACGGTGGTGTCAGTTTCGCCGAACGCGGCTTTGCCGTCGAACGTTGTGACGGTAACGATCACGGGCGGGAACACGCACTTCGTGAACGGAACGACGAAGGCCAACTTTGGTCCTGGAGTGGCGGTAGGGACCGGTTCGACGGGCGGCCTAGGCCTGGTGACGGTGACGAGCTCGACGACGGCGACGGCGCAGATTAGCGTGGCCGCGGCTGCGGCACTGGGCGGACGAATCGTCTTTGTGCAGACGGGCAGCGAACAAGAGTCGCTGGTGAATGGCTTCTTCGTGAATGGTGCACCGGCCATAGCTTCTATTTCGCCGTCCGTGGGATCGCCCGGACAGACGCTGACGGTGGCGATTACAGGGAGCTTCACGAATTTCGTGAACGGCACAACGACGGCCAGCTTCGGAGCCGGCATAGTAGTGAACTCGGTGACGGTTACGAGCGCAACGTCGGCTGCGGCTTCGATCACGATCAATGCGGCGGCTGTTGTCGGATTGCGTTCTCCGATTATGGCGCAGACAGGGATGCAGATGGCGACGCTGTCAAGTGGCGGCTTCTTGGTGGAGGGTCCGATTACCGGCGCGCCGCCCGTGGTCACGATCACCAATCCCACGGAGGGCAGCGAAGTTACGACCGTGACCAGCGTGACCGGGACGGTGACAAGCCCGAATCTTGCCTCCTGGACGTTGTCTTACGAATCAAGCGGTTCGACCATCTTCACCACCCTCGCAACGGGGACGACATCGACGGTGACCGGCAGTCTGGATCCGACGGTGCTGTTGAACGGAATCGCCACGATACAGCTCGCCGGCACGGATCAATCTGGCCAGACAACGATCGCGGTGGTGCACGTCGTGATCACCAGAAATGCGAAGGTAGGTAATTTCACGCTCTCGTTCATCGACCTGAATATGCCAGTGGCTGGGATCCCGGTTCAAGTGATCCGCAAATATGACAGCCGAATTAAGGCGAGCGGGGACTTCGGATTCGGGTGGACGCTGGCGTACCACACCACGCAGGTACAGACGAGCGACATCATCGGCAACAACTGGCAGATAACGTCCGGTGGTGGATTTTTTACCACATATTGCTTGGTGCCCGGGCAGAACTACGTTGTGAGCGTTACTCTGCAAGATGGCACGGTCTACCAGTTCTCGGTGTCAGCGGACGTAGGCGGCGGTACTCCGTGCGCAGAGCTTGTCCCTCCCGAAACTACGAACCTTATATTTACTCCGATCGGATCAACGCCATCGGGTGCCACGCTACAGCAGCCTAACTCGGAAGGGCTGTTTGTCATTGGAGATGTCCCCGGTGCAGTTCAACTGGTGGATAGTGGCACTGGCGAAGCATTCGGCACGGAAGGCGATGACGACGGCTGGACGATGACGCTGCCGAACGGCCAGGTGCTGCAGGTGAGCATTTCATTTGGCTTGCAGAGCATCGCGGACCCGAACGGCAATACGCTGACGTTCAGTGCGAGCGGGATCACGTCATCGAACGGAAGATCCGTGAGCTTCGTGCGGGATGGACAAAGCCGCATCACTTCAATCACTGATCTGAATGGGAAAGTCCGCAACTACACCTACGACGCCGCGGGCGATCTCGTGACGTACACGGACGCGGCGAGCAACGCCTCGACGTTCACATATGACGGAGCGCACGACCTGATCTCGTATAAGGACCCGAGCGGTGCGCAGCCGATCCGGAACGTTTATGACGATTCCGGACGACTGACGCAGCAGATCGACGCGTTCGGAAACGTGATCAACTTCACGAACAGTACGGTGACGAACACAGAGACGTACACGGACGCTCTGGGAAACTCGACGACGTACAACTACGACGGCGACGGAAACGTGCTCGAAAAGACGGACGCGCTGGGAGACGTGACGCAGTCCACTTTCGACGCAAACGACAACCAGTTGACGCTGACAAACCCTCTGGGCAACACCACGACGTACACATACGACACCAACAAGGAAAAGCTGTCCCAAACGGACCCGCTTGGCCACGAAATAAAGTACACGTACAACACGATGAATGAAATAACCACGATCACCGATGCCAACGGGAACGTAACGACCAATACATACGACTCCCACGGGAACGTTCTGACCATCACGGATGGAAGCGGCGCCGTGAGGACTTATGCGTACAACGCACAGGGGCTTCCGTCGCAATTCACGGATCCGCTGGGGAAGGTTACGACTTACGCGTACGACTCTTTTGGCGACTTGACGCAACAGACCGATCCGCTGGGAAATGTCACGACTTACGCATACGACGCCAACGGGAACAAGGTTTCGCAGACGCAGACCCGCACGGTGTCTGGCTCGCCGCAGACGCTGGTGACAACCTATACGTACGATGCGAACAATAACCTGATCGAGACCACCTATCCGGACGGCTCGACCACGCAGACGCAGTACAACTCGGACGGCCTAAAGAGCGCCGATATCGACCAGCTGGGCCGCACGACCAGCTATCAATACGACCTCGACCAGCGCCTCACCGTGACTACATATCCCGACTCAACGACGGTGACGACTACGTACGACGCGCTGGGGAATACGATTGCCAGCACGGATCAGGAGAGCCGCCAAACGACCTACACCTATGATCCGATCTACCGACTCATCCATACGCAGTATCCGGACTCGTCGGTGACCTCGTCGGCGTACGACAAGGCGAGTGAAAAGATTTCCGACACCGACCAGCTCGGGAATATCACGCAGTACACTTATGATGCCGCGGGCAGAAACACGCAGGTGGAGGATGCACTGCTCCACACGACGACTTATGGTTATGACTCGAACGGGAATCGAACGTCGTTGACGGATGCAAACGGGCACCTGACGACGTATGCGTTTGACGGCGTCAACCGGCTGACGAAGACGACCTATCCGGATGCTACTACGTCCGTTACCGGCTACGACGCACTCGGCCGAATCATCAGCAAGACGGATCAAGCGGGACACGTGACTCAAGTCGCGTACGACCCGATCGCCCGGCCGACGCAGGTGACCGATGCGCTGAGCAATGTGACCAAGTACGCGTATGACGAAATCGGCGAGCGAATTTCGCAGACGGATGCGAAAGGTAACGTTACGACCTTCGCGTACGACAAGATAGGCCACGTCATCAGCAGAGAGCTGCCGGCGGGACAGACCGAGACGTTCACGTATGACGCCGCGGGCAACCAGCTTACCCATATCGACTTCAATGGGAAGACGACCAACTACACGTACGACGCACTGAACCGGACCCTGACCGAGGTTCCCGATGCGAGCTTCGGGGCACCGACCGTCAAGTTTACCTACACGGGTACGGGGAAACGCGCGTCCATGAGCGACGTTTCCGGCTCAACGACGTATACGTATGACCAACTCGACCGGCTGACGACGAAGGCGGCGCCAGCGGGCACGCTGACGTACACTCATGACGCGTTTGGGAATCTGCTCTCCATCGAAGTGGGCGGCTCGGCGAGCGCGGCTTACACCTACGACGCGGACGAGCGGCTGGAAACTGCGTCCGGGCCGGCGACGGGGTCGACTTCGTACGGGTACGACGCCGCTGGGAACCTTTTGACGGTTACATATCCCAACGGCGTTTCGCACAACTACACTTACGATGAGTTGAACCGGCTTACGAACGTCGCGGTTAACAAGTCGGGGGCGCTGGCCAGCTACGCCTACATACTGGAACCGGCGGGCCACCACACGAGCGTGACCGAGTTGAGCGGCCGCAAGGCGGTGTACACCTACGACAGCATCTACAAGCTGCTGGCTGAGACGGTTACTGGTGCAACGGCGGGTCCGAACGGCGCGGTGACTTATACTTATGACGCGGTAGGGAACCGAACGCAGACCGTATCGACGCTTGCTGGCGTGACTGCGGGCACGTTCACCTACAACTCCGACGATCGACTGAGCACGGATACGTACGATGCCAACGGCGATACCACCGCATCAGGCGGCGTGACCTACACGTATGACTTCCAGAACCATCTGACGCAGAGCAGTGCGGGCGTAACGGTGGTTTACGACGGAGACGGCAACCGCTTCTCCAAGACGGTGGGCGGCGTCATGACGACGTTCCTTGTGGACGACCAGAATCCGACGGGTTATGTCCAGGTGATAAGGGCGACGTCTTCGAACGGCAACACCGACAACTATGTGTACGGTCTCGAGCGCGTCAGCCAGATAGCCTTTATCGACAGCTCGAGCACCACTCTGACCAGCTACTACGTGTACGACGGGCAAGGCTCGGTGCGCGCGTTGACCAACGCATCGGGCACCGTGACAGACACGTATGACTACGACGCTTTCGGCAACCTGCTCCACTCGACGGGCGCGACGCCGAACAACTACCTCTATGTGGGAGAGGAACTCGATCCCGATCTACATTTCTATTACCTGCGCGCTCGCTACCTGAACGCGGCAACGGGCCGTTTCCTTACGGTGGATCCATACCTCGGCGATTTGACGGATCCGATCAGCTTGCACAGGTATCTGTATGCCGGCGCCGATCCGGTGAACAACCACGATCCGAACGGCGAACAGTTCGATATGATCTCGATCTCAATCAGTATCGACATCGACGTAGATATCGAAGCCACCTACAACCAGAATTTGATCACCTTCGGCATTACAGCAGCGAAATGCATATTCTGCCTGATCAATCCGGGCTTCCAACTGCAAGACGTGGCCCTTGATCTGATTGGCGGCAACGCCACGGACGGCGCGTTCGCTTTGTACAACCTGGGCAACGACATGATCATTCAGGGCTTCCAGGAGATGGGTAAGGCGGCGGCGCAGGTTTACGTGGATACCTTCAACAGCGTGCTTCCCAAGCTGAAGGTGGACATCGGTTTTGTCAGCCAGGCGCTCAATGAATTGCTCGCCACTCCAACCGGAAAGCTGATCAAGTCGAACTATGACCTGTATAAGAAGTTGAAGGGATATGAGGATAAGGTCCTTAAATTCGTGGATGCCTTCGCGACTGCGGAGGGTGATAACTGGTGCAAGACTGCCACGGCGCTTTTGACATTGCGCTGAGAGTCATCGGAATGGGGCCTGCCGGTGAACGACGGCCTGGCGGGATTTTGGTGACGGGTTGAGCTATGTTGGTAGCTTGAACCGGTCAGGGTGTTTCGTCGATCGGTGTCGGATGGTGGCGGTTCGGCACGTCCTGTGGACGTCCTAGGGCATGGAGCTCAATCGCTGCCTAAAGGTTGCGAAGACCCCGTTAGGCATCCCCGGAGACTTCAATTCATCCACGTACCAGTTGGGGCCACGTTTTTTCAATTCGACGGTGTAGTTCGAAGTTTGCCAGTCCGATCCGTGATCCGGGAACGTCTGTAAAGCCACGCTGACCACGGCAGTATCGCCGGTTGGGCTATCTCCCGTAATCGTGGCCGACTTCGCCAGATTCGCCCTCAAGTAATGATAAATTGCGGCGCTGCGCTGTTGTTCCAAGAAGAGGCCAGCGAACTTCTTCTCATCGGAAGTCATTTCTTTTCCCGTGGCCAAGTGCATATCGTCTAGCCGGTCGTCGAGGGCTTCTTTGGGATTGCCCTCGCTGGGTTCTCCCTGGTCCGTCATCTGGAACATCGCGTTAACCGTGGCGTCAGGAGTAGCTTGTTCGGTCCGGGCGGGCTCCGAGGCGCTGGGTCCGGACGAGGGGAACCAGTATTTCAGTCTGGGGATGACGTAGCCCACGACCGTAATGATGCTTATGAGTACAATGATCCACCACAGTTTGATCTTCATACTCGAATTTTAGCCTCCCGCCGCTTGTGAAGCTCAGGAGGTCAATGGCCAGTTGTTACGTAAGCGTCATACTGACCACTGGTCCGGGCGGCAGGACGAGGAGAATCTGGCCTTTCGCGTTCGAGCCCGTTCCCTAGCAGCTGAAAAACCGAGATTTGCTGGCCGAAAATATGGGAAAGTACGCTCTGCCCGAGGCCGGAGCTTATCCAGGAGAGGGCCGGGGCGAAGCGGAGGTGCGCGAGTGACGCTGAGGATCAGGCCGAAAGACGGATGCCGGTGGGACCTGGTGAGCCTGGGCGAGGTGATGCTGCGCTTCGATCCTGGCGAGAAGCGCATCTGGACCACGCGTTCGTTCGAAGTGTGCGAAGGTGGCGGCGAATACAACGTTGCGCGCGGGCTGAAGCGCTGCTTTGGTCTGGATACGGCGCACGTCACGGCGCTGGTGGATAATCCCGTCGGCCGGCTGGTGCAGGATCTAATCTATCAGGGCGGAGTGGATCAATCGTGGGTGCGATGGGTGGCGGACGATGGAGTTGGCCGCGCAGCACGCAACGGTTTGAATTTTGTTGAACGTGGCTTCGGAGTGCGAGCGGCGCTGGGCTGTTCGGACCGCGGGCACACGGCTGTCTCGCAACTGAAGCCGGGCGAGATCGACTGGGACGAAATTTTCGGCAAGCAGGGCGCGCGGTGGTTTCACACGGGGGGAATTTTCTGCGCGCTCTCTCCGTCGACGCCGGAAATGGCGCGTGAAGCGATGGAAGCGGCGCGGCGGCATGGTGCGATCGTTTCATACGACCTCAACTATCGAGAGTCGTTGTGGAAGGGAATCGGCGGAAAAAAGCAGGCGCAAGAGGTAAATCGGAAGCTTGCTCCTCTGGTGGACGTGATGCTGGGCAACGAAGAGGATTTTTCGGCGGCGCTCGGATTCGAGGTGGCGGGTGCCGACGAACACCTGAGCGAGTTGGATGTGAGCGCGTTCAAGAAGATGATCGAAGCGGTGGTGAAGGAGTTTCCGTTTTCGGTGATCGCGACAACGCTGCGAAACGCCAAAACGGCCACGCGCAATGACTGGGGAGCGATTTGTTATTGCGACGGCGCGTTCTATGAAGCGAAACAGCGTGAAAACCTCGAGATTCTTGACCGCGTCGGTGGCGGCGACTCGTTCGCGTCTGGGTTGATCTACGGCTTTCTTACGGGGCAAGGACCGCAGTGGGCGGTGGAATGCGGCGCGGCGCACGGAGCTCTGGCGATGACGACTCCGGGCGATACGTCGATGGCGACGCTGAAGGAAGTGGTGCAGGCGATGAAAGGAGCCGGCGCTCGAATCGCGCGGTGAAGGTGCTGCCGTGCCGGCACGGAGATGACCAGAGAGGAAATCAAGCAGCGCGTGATGGAAATCGGAATTGTGCCCGTGGTGCGTGCCGCGTCGGCGAAACAGGCGTTGATGGCGGCGGAAGCAGTGTCCGCCGGGGGAATACCGATTGTCGAAGTCACGATGACGGTTCCAGGCGCGGTGGAAGTGATCGGGCAACTCGCGCAGAGCGCCGGCAGCGAATTGTTAATCGGTGCGGGAACCGTCCTCGACGCCGAAGCGGCGCGGCGGTGCCTTGATGCGGGCGCGCAATTCCTTGTGAGCCCCGGATTCGATCGCGAGACACTCGAACTCGTGCACAGGGAAGGCAAGCTGATGATGGCCGCTGGGCTCACGCCGAACGAAGTGATCACGGCATGGAAGGCCGGCTCGGATTTCGTGAAGGTGTTTCCGTGCGGCTCCGTTGGAGGACCGAAATACATTCAGGCGTTGCGAGGTCCACTGCCGCAGATTCCGTTGGTGCCCACGGGCGGAGTAAATCTTTCGACGGCGGCGGATTTCATTCGTGCCGGCGCGGCGGCGCTGGGAGTGGGCGGCGAGCTGGTGCAAGCGGACGCGTTGAAGTCGGGGAATGCGGAAGTGATCACGGATAATGCGCGAAAGTTCGTGGCGATTGTGCGCGAGGCGCGTGCGGAAGCGGGCAAATCCGCAGACCGGCGTTAAGTGATTCGCGCAAGCTTGAAGTCTCTGCCCGGGGAGCCAGGGGAAAACGCTAGGCCAATGGTATGCAACAGGTAGGAACAGACAGGTGACGTAGCGAGGTAACTCCTTTAGATTCAGCGCAACCCGGTGGTCTTATATTTGCTTCTCTGGTGAGCAGGCGGGGAGGACTGCGCAGTTGAAGGTAGCGACGGAGTCCCGGCAGAAGTAGAATGCCGGCCCGACCAGCGACCTACGTCCGGGTTCTTGGCGAAACTAACGATGTCAAGAAAGTCCAAGTCGGGAATGACGAACGGCTCGGAAACTCCGAGCAAGACCCTCCAGCGCTCGCAGTCTGTCAAACCGTCTGCGTCAATAACGACGCCTGAAAACGAGCACCTCAACCGGCTTTCACCTCTATGGCTCGCGTTCTCTTTCATTCTGGCGATGGTTTTCTGGTCGTTCCTGCCGCGCATAAACGACAGCCCGCGCCTCGCGATGTCCTTCCGCGGAACGGCCGGAGTTCTGCTAGTTCTTCTTCTGGTGTTGCGCACGGAGGTGGCTCGCAGGGGACGCAAGCTTACCTACGATATAACGCCTCGGAAGGTGCATTACGTCCAGCTGATGATGCACACCTGCGTTTACGCCTATTGGGGCTGGTATTGGCGCGAGGTGTACCACGACATACCGCTCATCATCGGGCAGATATTTTTTGCTTACGCGCTGGACATGCTGGTGTGCTGGTACCGGCGCGACAAGTGGGTGCTGGGCTTCGGACCATTTCCCATCGTCCTGAGCACGAACCTTTTCTTGTGGTTCCACGATGATTGGTTCTACCTGCAGTTTGTCCTGATAGCGGTGGGGGTGCTGGGCAAGGAATTCATCAAGTGGAAGCGCGACGGCCGGATGACGCACGTCTTCAATCCCTCGGCCCTGTCGCTTTTTATCTTCTCCGTGATCCTGCTCGCGACGGAGAATACAAAGCTAACCTGGGGCATCGAAATCGCTACGAGCTTCCACAGGCCTCCGCACATCTACCTCGAGCTGTTTCTGCTTGGTCTAGTCGTGCAGTTTCTGTTTGGCGTAACCGTGGTAACGCTGGCTGCCGGCGTTGCGCTAGTTGTGCTGAATCTGGTGTACACGCACATCACCGGCGTGTATCACTTCGTTGATTCCAGCATTCCCGTGGCGGTTTTTCTAGGCACGCTTTTGCTGGTGACGGATCCAGCGACCTCGCCGCGAAAGAATCTTGGGAAGGTCATTTTCGGCGCCCTGTACGGCGTTGGAGCATTCGCCGCGTACGGGGCTCTCGGTTGGTTTGGCGCGCCGCAGTTCTACGACAAGCTGTTGTGCGTGCCGATATTGAATTTATGCGTGAGGTGGCTGGATCGCTTTAGTGAAGCAGTGGAGGCCAAATTCCGGTCGTGGGGTGCGACATGGAAGCTAAGCCCGCGCGCAACCAATTTCGTGGCCATGGGAGTGTGGGCGTCGGTGTTTGTGGTGATAACGGGCACCGGATTCCTCGCGAAAGGCAGGGATTTTCCGGGCGGCAGGGTTGAGTTCTGGCAAGCGGCTTGTGAACAAAACAAGTGGAAAGCATGCAAGACGTGGGCAAACATGCTGAACGTCGATTGCCAGGATGGTTCAGGGAAAGCGTGTTTCGTGTTGGGACTGGTGACGGATGAAGGTCGCCTCGTCCCGAGGAATGCGGTTGAAGCTGGCGACGCATTCGGCCGCGCCTGCGACCTGGGACTGCCGCTAGGTTGCGGAAGTCTGATCCAGTTCGCGCAGGGTGACGGCAAGGAAGTGTTCCGCAATGCGTGCGACGGCGGCGACGGCGCGAGCTGCTTCCTCCTGGGCACGCTGTACAGCAGTGGCCAGAGTGTCCAGCAAGATGGAACGCAAGCGTTCATCCTGTTCCAGAAGTCTTGCGATCTTGGATGGTGGCGAGGGTGCGGGCGTCTAGGCGAGAGCTACTTGGTCGGACAGGGAACCGCGGCGGATCCCGTGAGGGCGATCGAGAATTTCGACAAGGGCTGCAACGGCGGCAACGCAGCGAGTTGCTTTCAAGTGGCTCGGCTGTACCAGCGCGGCGCTGGCGGGATTCAGGACGGTGAAATGGCGACGCGCCGGATGCAGCAGGCGTGCGAGCTTGGGCTTCGAATGGCTTGTGGGCCACTGCCGGGAGCCCGTCGAGTTCCGGCCGCGACCGGGATGCCCTGATTCCGGACGCGCCATCCAGATAGACGGCAGCGTCTGGAAAGCGGAAGCCATTTGCACGATTTGAGAAGCAGTTTCGCCCTCTCGACTGTGAGCTGCTACCTAAGTTCATCTGTTTCAGCGTTTTAGTGCGAGCTCTGCTGGCATTAGGATTGCCACTTCTTGCCAAAATAGGTGTGTCGGAGCTCGAGTTGTTGAGGAGGAGTGACCTTGTACCGAGTGCGTCATGCGGCCCGATTTTTCTTGTGCCGGAGGGAAGTTTCCCCGACGGCAACGTTCTATGGGACCTTTTCGTTTCTGCCAGTAAGCGCCTTTGGCATTCTTGTCGTTGCGCTTCTTTTTTCGATTGCCCAGCCTTTGCCCGTGCTCGCCCAGGTTTCGAGCGGCTCGATTTTGGGCTACGTCTACGACCCCAGCGGCGCGCTGATAACGAACGCCAACGTGACGGTTGCGGACGCAAACCGCGCCGTGGTTCGAAAAACCACTACCGATTCGGCGGGCGCCTATAGCGTCGCGGAGCTATCGCCAGGGGTGTATTCCGTCGCGGCATCGTCTCCCGGCTTCGGGGAAATCACGCAATCCGACATTCGAGTCCTGGTGAACACGCAGACGAGGACTGACTTCCACCTTCCGATCGCCGGGCAGAAGAAAACTGTCGAGGTAACGGTTCTGTCTCCGGAGTCACAGCCCCAGACGTCAGAAGTGGGAACGGTGATCGAGCAGCAGCAGATCGACTCGGTGCCGCTGAATAAGCGAAATTTTCTCGAGTTGGCGCTGCTTGCGCCAGGCGTCGCGCCGCCGGTGCAAAATTCGGAGCTCTCCAGCTTTGGCGCGTTCTCGATGAACGCGGGCGGCGGCCGCGAAGAAGCGAACGATTTTCTATTAGATGGCGTGGACAACAACGATCCGTACGTGAACCGTTACGGCGTTGAGCCGCCCATCGAGAGCATTCAGGAGTTCAAGGTCGCAACGAACAGCTACGACGCCGAATACGGCCGCAACTCTGCCGGGCAAGTGAACGTCATCACGCGACAGGGAACGAACGACTTTCACGGATCGGCCTACGACTATTTGCGCAATCGCGTGCTCGACGCACGCAACTATTTCGACGAGACGCCGACACCGGCGAAGCTCGTGCGAAATCAGTTTGGGTTCAGCGTGGGCGGCCCTGTGGTCCACAACAACACGTTCTTTTTTGCGAGCACGGATTGGTTCCGCGACCGCGAGGGGTTGAGCCAGGAATCGACGGTTCCAACCCAAGATGAAGAAAGCGGGAATCTCGCGGGACTGTGCCAGACGGGGTTCAACGCAAACGGCCTGTGCAACCCTCCTCCGAATCCCAACCCGCAGAACCTGACCGCCGTCCAGATTTATAACCCTCTGACTGGCCAGCCTTTCCAAGGCAATATCATCCCCTCCGGCGATATCTCCTCCGTAGCAAAAAGCGTTCTGCAGATGTTTCCGGCGCCGAGCAATTCTTCAATCTTCGACAGCAGCCCGGTGCAGCGGGAGAACGACGGCTTTGGGACCTATCGAATCGACCATCGATTGAGCGCCTCGGATGACTTGACTGCGCGATACAGCTTCACGACCGTGGATTTGCTCGAGCCGTGGGGCGGCAGCTCGAATGGTCTGGCTTCGGCGAACGTAGCGCCTGGCTTTGGAGACTACGTCAAAGACGACATTCAGAATGTGATGCTGCAATACAGGCGAGTGTTTTCGTCACGCATCGTAAACACGGTGAGTTTTGCATACGACAGGTTCTCGCGGGATATCCTTCCGCAGAACTACAACGTCAACGTGGGGCAGCTTTGGGACGTGCCTTGGCTGAATGTGCCGGCGTCGGGATTCGGTTATCCGTCGATCACAGTGCAGGGGCTTTCTGGTGCGGGCGACAATACGACATATCCGATTTACAGGCACACGAACACCTACCAGGTCGGCGACCAACTGGCGATCGACCACGGTTCGCATCTGTTCAGAATTGGCGGCGAGGTGCGCGAGTTGCAATTGAACGGAGCGCTGAGCCTCTTCACGCGGGGGTCTCTTTCTTTTTCGGGCGGCGCTACGGGACAAGGGCCCGCGAGCGAGTGCGGTCCGGCCACGGGTGTGATATGCGGTGCGGGAATCGCCGATCTGCTGCTGGGAGATGTGTCATTCGCGCTTCAGTCGCAAAGCGCGGTTTCGATCAATATGCGGTCGCAGGCCTACGCAGCTTACTTTCAGGATGACTGGAGAATCTCGCGCAATCTCACGCTGAACCTTGGAATGCGATACGAGTACTTCAGGCCGCCCGTGAGTCCAGACAACCAGATGTACACGCTCGACTTGCAGACAGGGCAACTGGTTCAGGTGGGCGCGAACGGAGTCTCGCGCTCCGGGACCCAGCCCGACCGCGACAATTTCGGGCCGCGGATTGGCGTGGCGTGGAACGTCGGCCGGTCTTTCGTGGTGAGGGCCGGGTACGGGGTGTATTACGACAGCAGCATGTTCGAAGTGAACTCCGCGATGTTCTTCAATCCGCCGGAATTCGATCTCCTGGGGTACTTCGGAACTACGTTGCAGAATCCGTTCGAGGCCGGTTTCGCGATCCCGCCGCAATTGGCCGTCGTGAGCCCCAATGTCATAACGCCTTACGTTCAGCAATGGAACTTAACCGTGGCACGGCCGATCGGCTCGCTCGGGACTTTCAGCCTGGGTTATGCCGGGGCCAAAGGGACACACTTAATCGAGACGTATGACTTGAACCAGCCGCCGTTGCCCCCGCCGCCTGGTACGGTACAGCAAGCGAGGCCTTACCCCGATTACAGCGGCATCTACTTTATCAATACGAGGGCCAATTCAGACTACAACTCCCTTCAGGCTACATTCAATCGGCCGTTGGGTTCCCACATGTCTCTGTGGGCGGCGTATACGTGGTCGCATTCGATTGATGACCAGTCGGCGTTTTCCGACACTATTGCGGACCCGAACTTCCCGCAGAATAGCTACGATCTGAACGCGGAGCGGGGGAATTCGAGCTTCGACATGAGGCAGCGGCTGGTGGTTACGTATGTAGTACAGTTGCCGAACCAGAATCGCTGGACTCGCAACACAGAATTCCATGGCATAACTACGGCGCAGTCCGGCCAGCCATTCACCCCCACCCTAGGCTTCGATAACAGCAACACGGGCAACACGGCACCGGGGCAGGAAACTGGTTCGGACCGGCCGAATCTGGTGGGCGACCCGAACTCGGGAACCTGCCCGAATGGCGCGCCAGTCCGAACGCCGACTTGCTGGTTCAATACGAACGCCTTCGCCATAGCTCCCTACGGCACGTTCGGGGATGCCGGCCGCAATAGTCTTCGCGGTCCTGGGCTTGCCAGCTTCGATTTGTCGTTGGTCAGGCATTTCGCGCTAACCGAGCGGTTACGGCTGACGGCGGAAGCCGAAGCTTTCAACCTATTCAATCGCGTGAACTTCCAGCTGCCTCAATCGCTCGTACCAGGCCCCGTGCCGCCATCAGCGATGAACCAGGCGATCCCGACCGGCACGACGTTTGGCGAGATCTTCTCGGCGAACGCGGCGAGGCAAATTCAGGTGGCGCTGAGGCTCAACTTCTGACGACTGACCATTGCTAACACCTTATGAATGGGCGGAGTAGAGTGACCACAGACTTCCGAATGTATGCAAAGGGATTGCACACTTTTTCCGCCGGCTCGCAGGCGGTCTGTTGAGTTTCAATGAGTTACAGACATTCGAGGAATGGTCGCAAAATTGCCAATGACATTGCCAGAAGGGTGACATACAGGCTGCGCTCGACTTTAGCTTGCGGGGGAGTGTCCGTGCCATGATGACGCTCCCGACGTGCGTGCCTGGAGACTAAGAGATGGAGGAATGGATATGAAGCGATTTCTGATGGCGTGTGCAGCAATGCTAGTACTCAGTGCTTGGACTCCGCAGGCGCAGGCACACGATACTGCTCTCCAGGATTTTGGAGTGAACATCAATGGAACGGCCTACGACTACAACAACCTAGGGCAGACGGACCCGACGACGTTGCCGGGAATGAACGCCAGCGGTTTCAGCACCTTTACGTCGGGCGATTTGGCCGGTACTGGTCTAGGAACGCTGACTTACACGTTCAACCCTGGGTCGGCTGGTTCCTACTTCGTGAACTTTTACTTTGACGAGGAAGGCTCGGTTCCGTTTTTTAATGAATACGGGGTCGTAAACGGGTCAGCGCCCGCTGGAACGTCGTGGGAAATCGCCCAGGTGAATCCTAGTGTGGGTGGCATCCAATTCTGGAATGGCACTCAAGTTCTACCCAACTCGCTCGATAACACGAACAATCTTCCGGGGGGAAACACGAACTACCTCGACAACTGCGCGACGGCGCCCTGCAATGGAGACGTCGCCACGGCGTTGGGCTTCAACTTTAGCCTGACGGCCGGGCAAGAAGCCGTCATCACCATCGATCAGTCCACGACCAACCCTGGCGGGTTCAGCCTGGAGGACGTCCATCCTGTTGATCCCAACAATACGTCGGAAACGGATGTCTTCCTGACCGGTGGCATCGTGATCCAGCCGGCAGGCTCAGGCCCGCCACCGCCGCCACCGGGTATGCCCGAGCCGTCGACTTTGATTTTGCTTGGGGCGGGCGTGGTCGCGACTTTCGGCGGGCGTATACGATCGCGTTTTGCCAAGTCCTAGGCCGATTGATAGTGGCAGTTTCACACCAACACATTTGAGTTCTTGAAAGACAAAGAGAGGGGTGATCTTCAATGAATCGGTACCTCAAATTCTGGATGCAACTGTCAGCTGTCGCCTTTTTGGCTTGCCTGCCGACGTTCGGTTCCGTGACCGTAAAACCGGTGCCGTTTAATCCCAACAGTCTCGCAACGCCCCATACGGCCATCCTGGGGGTCAATCTGATCTTGGGTGCCACAGTAGACTTGGGCGGCTCCACGGACGCATTCACATATTCGTGGAACTTCGGCGACGGGTCTGCGGCTACGACGCCCGCCGCCATAACGAATCCATACAATATTTCGGCGACCCACATCTATAGTAGCGGAACGGCGGGCGTGACGACGTGGACAGCCGTGGTGACGGTAACCGACACCACTAATCCTGCGGTGTACACGGGGAATTACCCGATCGCTCTTCAAGCCAACAACCTCCAAGCAAGGGTGAATATCGCGATCGACAACGGCTTGTGGTTTCTCCACACATCGATGTGGCGGAACACGGATACCGTTTTTGGAACAGGCACGCCGTGGGGTGGCTGGGACGGTGACACGGGAGCCGGTTCGTGCACGGGAAGCTATGCGTGTTTGAATGCCGCGGGCATTGACGCCACCAATGCGCAGGCGTTCCTGGTTAGTGGCCATTTGGAGACCGGTCCTTCAGTTGATCCGTACACGGACGACGTGCAGCGCGCCATACAGCGAACCTTCTACTTCCTGATAGCTTACCCGGTCCAGAATAGGTCAGTGACTTACAACCCGGCCTACAGCGCCACGCGATGCAGCGACGGCACACTCCCCACCGGCTATATGACGGCCACACAGTCGTGTTCGGGGACAGCGACCTTGAAAAATGAGAACCCCGGGGCAACATCGTGCACGAGTGCTCCCTGCTCCGTCGGCTTTGACGGCAACAGCAATGGGCAAATGATTTTCCAGTGGAACGACGGCTACGACGATTTCGGCTACGAGGATGGAATGCTCGTCGATGCCCTTGTCGCCACGCAGAACCCAACGGGCACGGCGTTGACAGGATACACCGCATGCCCTACAGCGCCGTGTAGTGGCTCCCTCAAAAACCCGATCGCCGGAACCGTTGGGATCCAAGGTCTAACGTACAAGAATATCGTGCAGGACATCGTGGACACCATCGGGTACTGCGAGAATTCCGGAGACAGTGCGAGCAGCAGCGGGGCGGATAACGGGGGCGCTTGGCAATATTATTGCGCCAACACTTTGTCGGGCTACGGCGGGTACGAGTACAACGACAATTCACCCTCGCAATGGGACGCGATTGGGTTGATAGGTGCAAATCGAGCTGCCGGCTTCAACCTTTCCGTCGCGCCGATTATCCGGGACACGAACCAAGTGTGGATGACGTGGAGCCAGGATTGGGCTGGTAGTTGCTGTTACGGTTGGGCGGGGGGCACTCCGGCAGGGACGGCGAAGGGCGCTTATGGATATGACGAAATCGACTATTATCCTTGGGGCCCCTTTGCCGATTCCCCATCGGGATTGGTTCAGCTCACGATGGACAACGTGGGCAGGACTGCGTCTGGGGCAACAGACCAGCGGTGGAATATGGCAGAGACTTTCTACCATGACAACTTCTGCAACAATCCGACCTCGGGCGCATACTATGCACCAAGAGCCTATACGTACGGAATGTTCTCCTTTACCAAGGCCATGCTGTTACACAGCCCTGGCGGCGTTTTCACGCCGATCACCTTCGTGGAAGACGAGCCGGGGGGCACGAACCCCATCGACTGGTATAACGCCCAGGCCGCCAATGGTGACCCGTGCGACGGAGTCGCGCAGACTCTGGTGTCCCGCCAGAATCCGACCGGATACTGGTTCAATGAGGACTATGACGGGGACCAAGAGTATTTCGAGACGGCATGGTCGGTCATCATGCTGAACAAGACCGTGTTCGTTTCCTGCGTGAGTGACCTCGACGGACAAGGCACTGCAGGAGGCCGGACTCCGGCCCGTGCGGATCTGACCTGGACTGCCGAAGCCAACGTATCAAGCTATAATGTCCTTCGCGCTACGACAAGCGGAGGGCCTTATGCGCTGATTGGGAATACTACTACCCCTGCCTATTCGGACAGAACCGGCTTGGTCAACGGTGACACCTATTATTACGTTGTCCAGCCGCAGAGCAACGGTACCACCGTTTGCCAGTCCAACCAGGCGACCATAACAATTCCGTGAGTGATGTGAGCCGGCACGGCTTTTCAGCCGTCAGGCACACGAGAATCCCGAGCTGCTTGATGTTCTGTGCAGCCGGGATTTTTCGTGTTCAGCCGGTTTCCCCTCGTCGGCTTGTGGGCTATCGCGGCTCACATGATTAATTGGGGGAGGTGTAGGAAGAGTTCGGCTGGAGCTAGGGAATGAAACGGACCAGATTGTGGAAGTTTGTTTTTGCCTTGGGGATCGCCATCTTACTAGTGCCGTCTGGCGTGCGGGCCCAGGTCAGCGATAATGAGGACGATGAGATGGCCGGCCCTCGCATGCCGGTGCAACTGTACCTGATGGCCAGAATCACGGACCAAGTGAATATCGATATCACTGAGGACCGGCTGCACCGCATTTTGGCCATGCTGGATCGATATCACCAAGCGCATCCTGAAAGGGGGATTACTGCCACGATTCTGTTCTCGGGCGCGGTGAGTCAGGCGCTCGCGGACCGCAACTCGCAGACTCATATCGTCGATCTGGTGAAAGATTTCGCGCGCCGCGGCGTGATCGAGGTCGGCTACGACGGAACCGACGAGCCGACGTATAGCACGCGTCCCTTGGTCGAATTCAAGGAAAATACACCCGATGGCCGGTGGCTGGCCCGGACCACGGCGGCCGAGAAATTGTTGACTGAGGCGCGCGATCCGATAACCGGAGCCTTAGAGCCGGGCAAGACGGGGGGCCTGAAGAAGATGCAAGAGGTTTTCGGCGACGCGGCTTGCATTACCGGTATCGGCCTAAGCGTCCCGGCTCTGCCCAGAAGTATGCCGGACGTAGGCAGTGACTCGGAAGCTGTGCATCAGATATCCCGCTACAATACTGGTGCCATTATGTTTGGGCTTCCGGATGAGAACCCGCTCCACAGCGCCATGTACCGCGAATGGACAGTAGCGTTCAGTGAGAACTGGAGCGCCAATCCCCTGGCGCCTCCAGACTTGTTCTGGCAAGACGGTGTCCTGCGCACCTCGGAATCCGTCGGCGTCGACAATGAGCTTTTCGGGGCGAGCAATGGACCAGCCGCGTTCAGTTATGTTATCAGAATGCTGAACCGCAGCCATGTCCGCGTGATTCATATAGAGCTCGGCAGTGAGCGCAATTACTTGACGAAGGCCTTCACAGGCGATTTCGTTTATCCTCCTACGCGTTACGCCTATGCGCATCCGGATCATCCCCAGTTGCCGGCGGAAGCCCTGGTTGGCAAAAGTGCTGTAGATGCGGCTTTTGCCAGGGAGGATGAACTAATTGCGTGGCTGATCGATGACTTTCTTCCGGACCATCACAGAAGCTACTTTGTTTCCAGCACGGGTTTGAAAGGAATGACGCCCCCGGCTTGGGGTTACGATTTGTCCGTGAACGCCCTCCGCTCGGCAGTCGACCAACTGGTGAAAAAGTGGGGCGATTCCCCGACCCCTCCCAAGTACTTGAACGTGCAGGACCACTATCTGTCGCTAGCTGAAACATTTCAGGTGATGGCGGATGCCCTAGCGGAGCAGAGCCACACCGGCAAGCTGCCCCAAACTGTCCGCGTGGCTCAGGTTCATGGACCCCTGGAAGTGGCGGTGGACCTGACCCCTGTCCTCGGCGAAGTCACCGTGGCGTCCGTAGGCCAGATTTCGGCCGGACTAGTGACCAAGCTCCATGACGATACATGGACTGCAGTCCCGAACAACGTTATTCCCATCAGGGTAAAGATAGATAGCCTGGATCTGAATCCAGCGCAGTTCTTGCGTCTGATGGCCGAAGCGCTCGTCGCACCATCTCCCGACACGAAGCTCAAAGTGAAAGCGACGAATATGTTTTCGAGCCAAAACATCCTTGGTATGAGAACACGTTCGGCACGGGACATGGGTGTCGCCTGGACCTACAAGCCGGCACCGTTGGATATTGCGAGCGCGCCGCAGGCGGCTCAGGCACGGAAGTAGATGCAATCTGCGTTGGGCGATTCGATGGGTAAGGACTTGAAACACTACTCGCTGTAACCTGAGGCAGGAGAATCTAAGTGGGCCAAGTTTTGTTGACTTTCCGAAGAACCAGCGTTTACGTGATCGTGTGTTTTCTCGCGCTGGGATTTTGTGCGAGCGCGGTGCGAGCCGATATCGGTGGCAGCATCTCAGGGACGGTGACGGACGCGGCGGGTGGCGTAGTGGCCGGCGCAGTGGTGACGGCGATCCAGACCGACACCGGCTTCAAGCTCGCGACAACCACGGATTCGAAGGGCGGCTATTCTCTGCCGAAGCTATCCGTAGGTAGCTATGAGATCCAGTTCGAAGCGAAAGGTTTCAAGCCGTACCGCCGCACGGGAGTAAGGATGGACGCCAACAGCGCGCTGATCATTGACGCGCGGCTGGAGGTGGGCGGCCGGTCGGAGACTGTCGTCGTCAACGACACAGCCGTTCATGCCGAAACGGCCGACACGCAGCTCGGCCAGGCAATCTCCGGGAGCAGTACGACTGCGGTGCCGTTGACGGGCCGCAGCTATACGGATCTTTTGGCGCTCCAGCCGGGTGTAGCTCCCGTTACTTCGATTACCGGTTCGTCGATCGAGGCGGCCGGAGCTAGCACGTTTTCGACCGCCGGAGATCTGAACCCGGGAACTCTCGCGATCAATGGGCAGCGCGAATATGCGAACGGCTTCCGCGTAGACAGTGCGGACGCTAACGAGCGCTTCATGATGGGCGCTGCGATTATTCCGAACCTTGATTCAATCGCGGAATTCCGCATCTTGACTGCGAATTTCGACGCGCAATACGGAAACTACGGCGGCGGTCAGATCGACGTGGTAACCAAGTCCGGCACGAACCAGTTCCACGGGGATGCCTTCGAGTTCTTGCGCAACACCGATCTTGACGCTCGCAATTTCTTTTCGAGCAGCCGGGGCGTTTTCCAGCAGAACCAGTTTGGCGGAACAGTTGGCGGACCGGTAGTTCGACGAAAGATTTTCTTCTTTGCGGACTACCAGGGCACGCGGCTTAATGAAGGTGTTGATAGCCCGATCATCCAGGTCCCATCGGCGCAAGATCGAATGGGAAACTTCAGCGACCAAGCCTCCGCTTTCGTGACGACGGACGTAAATGGGAATGTAGTGCCAACGACGGTGAGTGGACCTTACTGGGCAGGCATCTTGAGTCAACAGCTGGGTTACCCGGTCAACCCGGGTGAGGTCTACTACACGCCGGGGTGCAACAGTTCCGTGCAGTGCGTCTTGCCGAACGCGACAGTTCCGCAGAGCGCCTGGTCGGCACCTGCTAGGAACTTGTTGCAGTACATCCCCGGGCCCAACGCGGGCCCATTCTCGTTTCAGACCTCTTCGGCGGCTGAGTCACTTCGCGACGACAAGGGCGCAATGCGGATCGACGCAGACACCCGGGTCGGACTGATTTCGGCCTACTACTTTGTCGACGACTACGTCCTGAACAATCCATATCCCACTCAACAGGGCGGGGCTAACGTACCAGGATTTAGCGCCTTGAACCTGGGTCGGGCGCAACTGCTGACTTTGGGCGACACGAAGACGTTCGGACCGAAGACGGTCAACGAGTTGCACTATTCGTTCATGCGCGACGGAAACAATCTGGGTTCGCCCGTGGGGGGAGTAGGGCCGACGTTAGCCTCGCAGGGCTTCGTCGATTCGGCAGGGAACCCGACGATTCTGCCTCAACGGCCGGCCATTCAGGGAATCGAGAACATGGTCTTCAACAACTATGTTCTCGGTGTTGACCTGACGGGTCTGAACCAAACGGATAACAACTTCGAGTTGACCGACAACTTCTCACGCGTCATCGGGTCGCACACACTGCGCGTCGGTGGCGAGATGCTTTTCAACGAAGTGAACGCCGTCGCCGACGTTCAGTCCAACGGCGGCTTCTTCTTCTTCGGCACCGAGACGGGCATTGATTTCGCCGACTTCCTGCTGGGAATTTCCAGCCGCTACATTCAGGGAGACGCGCGGCCGTTCTTCATGCGCAACCGATACGGCGCGCTCTACGCTGAGGATAGCTGGCGCGTAACGCCGCGGCTAACTCTGAATTACGGCTTGCGGTGGGACGTGATCATGCCGTGGTATGAGAAATACAATCAGATTCAGACACTCGTTCCGGGCCAACAATCGGTGGTGTATCCGGGGGCTCCAACCGGCCTCGTATTTCCGACAGATCCCGGTGTAGCGCGTTCGCTGGCACCCTCGCGCTGGGACAATTTCTCGCCGCGGCTTGGGTTGGCATATTCACCTGGAGAGCATGACGGCCTGCTGGGGAAAATCTTTGGTCGACCTGGTCAGACCAGCATTCGTTTGGGAGCGGGGCGCTTCTTCACCGCGATTGAGGGCGCGACGTCCGGAGTCATGGCCGGCGACGCGCCGTACGGGAGCACGTACGAGAGCCCACAGTCGCCGCTCTTCACCGATCCCTTTGTCACCGCAGCCAACGGATTCAATAACGGTCAGCGGTTTCCGTTAAACTACCCACCTTTCGGCGTGACCGCGAGCAATCCGGATAACTCGGTCAACTGGGCCCCGTTTCTGCCCATCAGCGGTCTTCCTGCCTACAACCACAACGGCGTAAGCCCGTACTCCGAACAGTACAATCTAACGATCGATCGTCAGTTCGGGAGCGACACGCTGGTATCGGTGAGCTACGTGGGGAGCGAGGCGCACCATTTGATTGTTTTGCTGGAAGCCAATCCTTCGAATCCGGCCTATTGCTTGGAAACGCCAGGTTGCGGCCCATTTAGCGAAACCGGTCTTCTCACGCCTTCAGGGCAGAGTGTACGCGGACCCTTCGGCACAAATTTTGGCAGCGTCGATTGGATCAGTACGATTGGGAACTCAAACTTCAACGCCTTTGAGCTGACGGTGCGCCATACGGGCAAGTATGGGGAGTTTCTCGCGGGATACACTCTGTCTCATTCGTTCGATCTATCATCGAGCCTCTCGGAGCAGCTAGATCCCTTCAATTACCGAGCCACCTATGCTCCGTCTTCGTTCGATATCCGCAATAACTTCGTCGTGAGCTATCACTCTGAAATCCCGTTTGGCCGATGGTTCCACGCGGAGAATCGAGCGACGCAGGGATGGGTGATCTCCGGAATTACGCGGTTCAGCACAGGTTTCCCGGTGACGTTCTACAACGACGGAGACACGTCTCTCTTGGGAACACAGCCCGATGGCGTGAATCCCTATGGAGTGGATTTGCTGAACTATACGCCCGGGCCGCTCGATATGAACAGCAATCCGCGGAACGGGAGGCAATACTTCAATACGTCGCTTTTCAGCACGCCTCCTTTGGGTCAATTGGGCAACTCGGGCCGGCGGTTCTTTTACGGGCCGGGAATCAACAACTACGACATCGCGCTTCTGAAGACCACTCGGATTACGGAGTCCACGGCGCTTCAATTCCGACTGGAAAGCTTCAACACGTTCAACCACGCCCAGTTCTACGGGCCTGCGTCGGTTCAAGGGGACATTTCGATTTCGCAACAACTGGATCCCACGACCGGTGCCTGTGACTCCGGCTTCGGATGCGTAGTGAGCGCTGCCGCGCCGCGGTTGGTGCAAGCGGGGCTGAAATTCCTGTTCTAAGGCTCAGCCCAGCCTGGTTGCTTGGCTAGGCTTCCGTACCTTGGTTTTGGGTACGGCTCAGGATGTGGCACAGTACGCGTGTGACCTTGAGCCAGCCGCAGACTCAGCCGCCGCACGTTAGCCAAGGCGATTCAAGGGTGCTGGCCCCGCCAGCTCTGCCGGCGCAGAGACTCGCTTTCGGATTCGCGATCTTCGCTAGCGCATTTCTTCTATTCCAAGTCGAGCCTCTAATCGCCAAGATCATCCTTCCGTGGTTCGGGGGCTCGGCATCGGTCTGGATGGTCTGCCTGCTGTTCTTCCAGGTCGTGTTGTTGCTCGGCTATCTCTACGCTCATCTTCTGACACGCGCGCTTCCTTCGCGAACGCAACGCTCGATGCATGCCGCGCTGCTCGTCGCCAGCATCCTCGCGGTGCGCATCCTGCCTCGCGATAGCTGGAAGCCTGCGGGTCCTGAGCATCCGGCAATCCGCATCCTGCTACTCCTGTGCGTCACCGTCGGCCTGCCTTACTTCCTGCTCTCGACCGCGAGCCCGTTGCTGCAAGCCTGGTACGCGGAGTCGCGCGCCGGCGCGTCACCGTATCGCTTCTACGCACTCTCGAATGCGGGTTCGATGCTTGCGCTGGTGAGTTATCCGGTGCTTGTTGAGCCGTTTTTCTCCAACTCACACCAGGCGTTCGCATGGGAAGTCGCGTACGGAGCTGTTGCCCTGTTGTGCGGCGCGATCGCATTGTTTCTTCGCGGCCAGGGCCGCACTGAACGCACCACTGAGACGCAGAGGATGCCGAGCGAATCCCGGCCCGGTTGGAAGCTGCAAGCGGTATGGGTTGCGCTCGCGGCGTGCGGGTCGGCGCTGCTGCTCTCCGTGACGAATCACATTTCGCAGAACATTGCGTCGGTTCCGTTTTTGTGGATCTTGCCGCTCAGCTTGTATTTGCTGAGCTTTATTCTTTGCTTCGATGCGCACGGATGGTACCGGCGCGAGTGGTTTCTGCGGATGCTGGGAATCGCGCTTGGGGCGATGACGTACGCGCTGGAGCCGTCGTTCGCGGGACTCCCGTGGAAGGTCCTCATTCTGCTCTATTGCGCCGGGCTTTTCGTTTGCTGCATGTTCTGCCACGGGGAGCTTGCGCGATTGAAGCCGCATGCCGGACATCTCACCTCGTTTTACCTGATGATTTCGCTGGGCGGGGCGATAGGCGCGGTGTTCGTGTCGTTGGTTGCGCCACAGATCTTTTCCGGATACTACGAACTCGAAGTTGCCATGGGATTGTGCGCAGTTCTTGTGTTGGTCGTGCAATACCGTGATCCGAAGGGCGGCGTCTTCGGCGGAAGGCGGGGCGCGGGACTGGTGGTGGCCGGGCTCGTCACGGTCGTGTTGGTGAGCCTGTTCATGATCGCGCGTGAGCAAAAGGCCGACACTCGCCTGATGGTGCGGAATTTCTATGGCGTGTTGCGTGTGCTCGACGAGGTGGAACCGAACGTGGTGCTCGTTCAAGGGAATACGGCGCAGCGGCTCGATGAAGATCCGCGATACCGCAAGCTGATGAACGGCACAATCGACCACGGGCTGCAATATCTTGGCGAGGCACGCAGGCGGCAGCCAACTACTTATTACGGGAGGAGCTCCGGCGTAGGGGTCGCTTTGCAGGCGGCCGGGAAGCAACGCTCGCTGCACGTTGGCGCTATCGGCCTGGGAATCGGTACGGTGGCAGCGTACGGGCGGGCCGGCGACGACTACACGTTCTACGAAATCAATCCTCTTGTTGTGAAGGTCGCGAACCAGGAATTCACGTTTCTCCGCGACTCGGAAGCAAAAACCACCATCGTTCTGGGAGACGCGCGGTTGTCACTCGAACGGGAGCCGCCGCAAGGATTTGACGTTCTGGTCGTGGACGCCTTCTCGGGCGATTCGATACCGGTGCATCTGCTGACGCGCGAGGTGTTCGAGCTTTATTTCGGGCACCTTAAACCGGATGGCGTCGTGGCGGTCCACGTTTCGAATCAATATCTCAATCTGCAGCCAGTGGTGGCAGCGGCGGCTGAGTGGCTCCGGAAGGAAGCGGTGGTGGTCAACCACGAAGTGACCGCAAGCAAGGGCGTGTACTCGAGCTCCTGGATACTGGTGGGCAATCCGAGCGGATTCCTGGGTCAATCTGAAATCGAGAAGGCCGGGCAGATTCTCACCCCGTCACAGCCGCTTCAGGTCTGGACCGATAATTACAGCAGCTTGTGGAGAGTGCTGAAGTAGGCCGATTTTCTTCATTCTGCCTGCTTTCCTTTTCTCCTCTTGACAGTCTAGAGTAATCAGGTAGTCTTACTCTTGTTTAACTAGAGGAGGCATATTTCATGGCGGATAAATCAACCGCGCTCGTTCAAGGCACTCTCGATATGTTGATTTTGAAGACACTCGCGCTCGAGCCTCTACACGGGTACGGGATCGCGCAGCGCATCGAGCAGATCAGCCGCGGAGTGTTTCAGGTGAACCCAGGGTCACTCTTTCCGGCGTTTCGGAGGCTCGAGCGCTCGGGCTTGATCGATAGCCAGTGGAGAGCCACAGAGAACAACCGCCGGGCGAAATATTACGTGCTCACCGATGACGGAAGAAAAAAGCTGAACAGCGAAACTAAGGAGTGGAGCCGCCAGATTGCAGCAATCGCACGAATTCTGGAGGCGCGGAGCTAGGCACGAAAGAGAGGCGGCGATCCATGACACTTGTCCGAAATGTTATTCGAAATCTCACAGCGGGACTGCGAGGATTGTTTCGCAGGCCGGAAGCGGATGCGGAACTTGACGCGGAACTGCGCGAATACCTTGACGCCGACGTGGCCGAGAAAATCAAGGCGGGCATGAGCCGCGAAGACGCGTTGCGGGCCGCGCGTATCGAGATTGGAAGCACCGAAGCCGTGAAAGAGGAGGTGCGAGCCGCGGGCTGGGAGACGCAGGTTGACACAGTCTGGCAAGACATTCGATTCGCTGTTCGCACCATGAGAAAGAATGCTGGATTGACTGCCGTCGTCCTAGTGACTCTGGCCCTGGGAATCGGCGCGAACACCGCGATCTTTGGCGTGGTCAACACCGTCCTGCTGCAACCAATGCCGTATAAGCAGGCGGACCGCCTGGTTACCATATGGGGAGAGAACAAAGCTCGAGGTTATGATCTCGATTTGGTGTCGTCGCTTGACTACGCCGACTGGAAGTCGCAGAACAGTGTCTTCGAAAGCATGGGCGCGTCCACCGATGAGATGTATACACTCACCGGGGCCGGCGAACCTGCCGCCGTCATCGCATACGATTTCTCGCCCGATTTCTTCGATCTGCTGGGAGTGTCGCCAATTCTTGGGCGAACGTTCGCTCGAGACGAAGATCAGCCCGGCAAGAATCGCGTGGCGGTTCTCAGCTATCGCCTTTGGAAGACGCAGTTCGGCGGAGATGAAACTGTCATAGGACGCAGCATTACCCTCGATGGAAACGCGTACACCGTGATCGGCGTCATGCCCGCGAGCTTCCAGTATCCGGAAAGCATAGAGCTGTGGACGCCCCTCACCATCACTCCGAAGTATGCGAAAGATCGGGGAATTCGCTGGCTTCGAGTGATGGCGCGGCTCAAACCGGGCGTGACGATCGATCGAGCCCAGGCCGAAATGAAAACGATCGCCTCCCGCCTTCGCAGCGAATATCCGAATACGAACAAGGATTACGACGTGAATCTGATCACGCTCCGGCAGCTCGTCTCAGGGGACGTACGGCCGGCGTTGTTGGTGCTGCTATGCTCCGTGGGATTGGTGCTGTTGATCGCATGTGCCAACGTGGCGAACCTTTTGCTGTCGCGCGCCGTGGTGCGGCAGAGAGAAATTGCGGTGCGCGTCGCGCTGGGAGCAAGTCGATCCAGAATGATTCGCCAGTTCCTCACGGAAAGCCTCCTGCTTTCTCTTGTCGGAGGCGCACTCGGATTGGCAATTGCATACAGGGGAATGGGCGCGCTGGTAGCAATGTTCCCGACAACAGTTTCTAATCTCAGCATCCCGCGAGTAGAAGCCATTCCAATCGATCGGTGGGTGCTGGGATTTGCGCTGTTGGCCTCTTTAATCACCGGAATCGTCTTTGGACTTGCGCCCGCTTTGCAAGCTTGCCGCACCATGCCGGGCGACTCGCTGAAAGAACATGGCCGCAGTGGAACGTCGGGTGCGCACGGACGTCGGCTGCGTAACATTCTTATGGTTTCGGAGGTGGCGCTGTCTTTACTTTTGCTGACAGCCGCCAGCTTGATGACAAAGAGCTTTTTGCATCTCGTCCAAGCCGATCTCGGGTTTCGCGCGGACCACTTACTCACGTTGCGCATCCTCTTACCTACGTACAAGTACCAGAAAGATTCGCAGCAACGTGCGTTCAGCGACGAAGTGCTGAGCCGGATTCAGTCGTTGCCGGAAGTGGAGGCGGCTGGCACGGTGACTTTCTTGCCGCTCAGTGGATGGTGGGGAACGCGCGAAGTGGCTGTCTCGGGGCGGCCAGCGGATCCGGCCGTCAAAAATCCGAGGCCCGTGTGGAGCTCGGTTTCGACCGACTACTTCCGAGCCGCAGGCATTCGGTTGCTAAAGGGCCGCGAGTTCAGCGATCAGGACGACACATCGAACGCGAACGTGGCGATTCTGAGTGTGGGTTTGGCGCGCGCGCTGTGGCCGAACGATGATCCAATCGGAAAACAAGTGACGATTCAAGGCTTCGACAAACCGCGGCAAGTAGTGGGCGTGGTCGGCGACGTGCGTCAACTTGGCATGGTGCACCAAATGGGCGTGAATTCCGAGGTTACGTCAGAGGTGTATGTTCCGTTCGCGCAGGCGCCGACGCCGCTGCTCGGGTTCGCAATTCGCACGGCAGGCGATCCGCTGAGTGTCGCCAAGGCTGTGCAGCGCGCAGTTTGGGAGGTCGACAAAGAACAGCCGATGTCGTTCGTTGAGACGATGGATCAGCTTGCCTCGGAAACGACGGTGCTGCAACGAGCCAGCATGATCCTGCTGGGAGTGTTCGCCGGGCTCGCGCTGATCCTGGCGTCGATTGGAATCTACGGCGTGATTTCGTATTCGGCGAGCCAGAGGACGCACGAGATCGGCATACGCATGGCGTTGGGTGCGAGTTCGGGAGACGTGCTCCGGCTCGTCATCGGCGAAGGTTTGCGGCTCACGGTGGTTGGCGTGGCAATTGGCATTGCTGGCGCGTTCGGGTTGACGCGATTCCTGGCAAGCCAGCTGTACGGCGTCAGCTCGGCAGACCCGGCTACGTTCGTGACTGTACCGCTGTTGCTGACAGCGGTGGCCGTAGCCGCTTGCTACATTCCAGCTCGGGGAGCGATGCGAGTGGATCCGATGGTGGCTCTTCGCTACGAGTGAGGCGAGGGTGTGAGCCTCTACTCGATGCCGAGTTTGTGCTGCATTTGCTCGAGCGTGACTCCTTTCGTTTCAGGATAGAAGAGCAACACGACGACGAACTGCAGGGCGGTCATGGCCGCGAAGAAAACGAAGGGGTAGCCGTGAGAGCGGGCGGCGAGCAGCGGAAACGTGAAGGAAATCGCGGCGTTCATCACCCAGTGAGCCGAACTGCCAAGACTTTGCCCCTTGGCTCGCACGCGATTCGGAAAAACCTCGCCGATGTACACCCAGATCACCGCGCCCTGCGAGACTGCGAAGAAGCCGATATAGGCAATCAGCAGCCATAGAAGGTCTCTTTGATGGCTGTTCGTGAGAAACACGGCGGCTACGCCTGAGAGGCACGCGACCATGCCAGCCGATCCAATCAGCAGAAGCGTTTTTCGCCCGAGCTTGTCGATCAGCGACATGCCAAGGAAAGTCGCAATCAGGTTCATTCCTCCCACGGCGACCGCTTGAAGATCACCCGAAACTCGGCTGAATCCGGCGTAGGAAAAGATGTCGTTGAGGTAGTACAGAATGGCATTGATGCCCGCGAGTTGATTGAACATGCCGATGGTGATGGCGAGAAAGATGGGAAAGCGATACTTCCACGAAAAGAGCGGCTCGGAAGTCTGCGCGCGTTCGAGGTGAATTGACTCGATGATGTCGCGCAGTTCGCCATCTGGATCGGCCGAACCAATCGATTGAAGTACGGTGCGCGCTTCGTCCACGCGGCCTTGCGTCGCAAGCCAGCGCGGACTCTGAGGAATCCCGAACAGCAAAATCAAGAACAGCACCGCAGGCAGGCTGGCAATACCAAACATCCAGCGCCAATCGCTCGGCCCGGAGACAATTCTAGCGATCCAATAGTTTGAGAAGTAAGCGAGAAGGATTCCAATCACGATGTTGATCTGAAACATGCCCACCAGGCGGCCGCGCCACTGCGCAGGCGCCACTTCGGCGATGTAGACGGGGCCGAGAACGGAAGATCCGCCGATGGCGAGTCCTCCAATGAATCGCGAGATGACGAGCATCGGCCAACTCACCGCAAACGCGCACCCCAGCGCAGAAATTACATATAGAACGGCGAGGATTCGAAGAGTTTCGCGGCCACCGAATCGCTGGCCGACGACGCCCGCGGACATCGCTCCGATCACGGTGCCCCACAGGGCGATCGACACAGTGAGTCCGAGCGTCTTCGGCGTAAGTCCGTAGACAACCGTGAGCGAATGCGTGGTGCCCGAGATGACGGCGGTGTCGAAGCCGAATAGCAAGCCTCCCAAGGCGCCTACGATGGTGGCCTTGAGCAAATTCGCGTTTAGTTTCATTTGACCTCCGACGATGAAGAGGGAAGCTTCGAATTGTCTTGCGGCACCGTGAACGGCAGCAAGCATGCGCCGAGGATTCCGGACTCGGCGCCTAATTCGGCGTGTTCGATGTATGTCTTCGCGGAGCGGTGACCGTACTCATCGATTTCGCCGTCCGTCAGCCTGTACACGTAGCTCCGGTATTGCAGCTCCTCGAACAATTTTGGCGCGAAGAGGTCCCACGCCTGCGCAACGCCTCCTCCAACGACGTAAAGCGGAAGATTGAGCGTGTTGACAAGCGCCGCGAGCCCGATACCTAAGGAACGGCCAGCCATCTCGAAAATCTGCTTTGCGTCGGCATCGCCAGCGCGCGCCAGATCCGCAAGATCACGGGAAGTGAACTCGGCGTCTATCGTTTTCAATGCGAGCAAACCCGGCGCGTTTCCCCTGTCGATCGCTTCGTCGGCCATGCGGCGCACCGCGGTGGCTGAAGCATATTGTTCGAGGCAGCCGTTGCTGCCGCAGCCGCAAACGTGACCATCGGGCCAAATCGTTGCATGGCCTGCTTCGCCAGCCATGCCGTTCATGCCATGCCACACTCTGCCATGCAGGATGATTCCATTGCCGACGCCCGTGCCGAGAGTCAACATGCAGAGGGAGTCGGTGCCGATTGCTTTTCCTTTGCCAAGCAGGCACTCGGCGAGTGCGGCCAAGTTGGCATCGTTCTCCAAAATGACGGGCATGCCGAGGGTCCGCTCGATCGCTGCGCGCAGCTCGAATCCATCCCAGCCGGGAAGGTTTGGAAGGTGACGAAGGCGTCCTTCCGGAAGTTCGATCGGCCCAGGCGAACCGACTCCAATGCCCACCAGGGACGAGCACGAATTCTTATCGAGCAATTGTCGAATTGCGCCGCACATATCCTCCACGACCGCTTCTCGTCCGGCAGCGAGCCGGGTGGGAAGCACAATCTGGTCGCGGACGCCGGACTCTTGTGAATACGCTGCAATGCGAAGGTTTGTGCCGCCAAGATCGACGCCGATGGTGTACGAAGACGGCATCACAAGCCGCCGTGGGGCGCGTGACTATGCGCCGCCGCAAAACGCCCAGGACGGGTCGAATCTAATGTTATTGTGACGAAAAAGAGGCCGTCTCGCATGCGTTTGCAGGTTTGGTTCGGAAGCACTATACCTGAAGCGAATCACGATTGGTAAGTGTTCGCGCGGCGAAATAACGCGTTCAGTCCACCCAAAGAATCGCGAGTTGCCTTATAATCTGGCGTCAACTGCGCTCGGTTCCGCGCGGCGTGGCGAAGAACCAGGCCGCGTGAATCGGACGGAACACAAATTTCGTAAGGGTTCGCCGGGGTGAGGAAATGAAAATGAAAACCGCGTTGGCATTGCTCTGTTTCGTCGCCAGCTTGTTACTAGCCGTGCAGGTGCACGCGCAGAGCGTCGAAGGTGATTGGCAAGGCTCCGTGAAGGATTCCGGAACCGTGCGGCGCATAGTTGTGCGTATTTCGTCTTCGGGAGGAACGCTGAGAGGCGTCATTGATTTGCCGGATGACTTCGACTTCGACAACGCGGTCAATTCCATCTCGTTCGAGAACTCCATCCTGAAATTTGCCCTCGGACCATTTTCTTACGAAGGGAAGCTTTCGTCGGACGGAACCACTATTGACGGCGCGTTTACACGAGATAACCAAAGGACGCCCACGATCTTGAAGCGTAAACCTGCTGGTGTGCTCGGAGTGGAAGACGTGGTGCGTGCGCTCCATAGTCTGCCGAATCTCCCGGCCGACGAGTGGAGATTCCATGCGGGCGACGTGCCCCACGGCGAGACCGTTGGCCTTGATGATTCCAGTTGGATGCTGGTTCGTCCAAACTCGACAGCTCCGACCGATGCGGTGTGGTATCGGCGAGTCATCGAGGTCCCTCGGAATCTTAACGGCTACGATCTGACGGGTGCGAGGATTTGGTTCCAGTTTCAGGCTGATGCGAATGGGCCGATGCCGCAGATCATCTATTTCAACGGGCGGCGGGTCGCGATGGGCGACGACCTCGAACCAATCGTTCTGTTTGACGATGCGAAGCCGGGAGACAAGGCCCTCGTAGCCGTGAAGCTCTTGCACACGGTGGACCAGAAGAACTTTGCTGGCGCCAATTTGAAGATTGATTTTTCCGCGGCCCGGCCGAACCCGTCGGACCTGCTGCAGGAAATCGAGTCGGTGGCCATCCTGACGCGCGGCCAGTGGGCGAATTCGCCCGCGGTGAAGCAGCAATTCGATGCCGCCGCCGAAAGCGTGGACCTGAATGCGCTGAAGCAAGCGAATCAGCAGGCTTTCGACGCGTCCTTGCGGAAGGCGCAGAACGCGCTCGAGCAGATGAAGCCTCAATTGCAGGGAACGGAGGTTCACCTGACGGGGAATTCCCACATCGACGCGGCGTGGCTGTGGCCGTCGACGGAGACGGTGGACGTGGTGCGGCGCACGTTTGGCACGGCATTGCAGCTTATGGACGAATATCCGCAGTACACGTACACCCAATCGGCGGCGGCTTATAGCGCATGGATTGCGGACAAGTATCCAGATGAGCATAAGCAGATCCAAGACCGAGTGAAACAGGGCCGCTGGGAGATGGTCGGCGGAATGTGGGTCGAGCCGGATTTGAATATGCCGGACGGCGAATCGCTTGTGCGTCAGGTGCTCGTGGGCAAGCGGTATTTTAAAGACAAGTTCGGCGTCGATGTGCGTATCGGCTGGAATCCTGACTCCTTTGGATACAACTGGCAATTGCCGCAAGTTTACAAAAAGTCTGGGATCGATTATTTCGTGACGCAGAAGATGGCGTGGAACGACACCACTCAGCTGCCGATGAAACTTTTCTGGTGGCAGTCGCCGGATGGCAGCCGCGTGCTGACGTATTTTCCTCATGACTACGTAAATGAGATTGAACCGGTGAAAATCTCGGGAGATGTGGCGAGGTCGCGCGAACTGAATCCAGGCGTTACCGAGATGATGCACCTTTATGGTATCGGCGACCATGGCGGCGGCCCTACGCGCAGCATGCTCGATTCTGGATTGCACTGGTCGAACCCCGCGATGGTGTTTCTGCCGACAACATGGGGAGGGGCGCAAGGATTCTTCTCAGATATCGAAGGCAAGCTGGACACGGAACACTCGCCGGTTTGGAATTACAAAACGCTCGCGACGGGAAACACCAAGCTGCAGGATCCGGCGGCGGGCAAGATCAGCTTGCCCGTTTGGAACGACGAGTTGTACTTCGAATATCACCGCGGCGTTTTCACCACGCAATCGAACCACAAGCGCAATATGCGCGAAGCCGAAGAGCAGATGCTGAACGCGGAGAAGATTTCGTCGCTGGCGTGGGTGGACGGCGCCTCCTATCCGGGCGAGAGGTTTACGGAGGCGTGGAAAAAGGTGCTGTTCAATCAATTCCATGATCTTGCCGCCGGATCTGGCATCGCCGTGATCTATCGGGACGCACAGCACGACTACGACGACGTGCGGTGGATATCGACGAATGCGAGTATGCGCGCGTTTCACAGAATCGCGAGCGAGATCAAGACGAACGCGGCTGCGGGCGTGCCAGTAATGGTGTGGAATCCGCTGGCATGGGAGCGGACCGACCTGGTGGAAGTGAATGTGCAAATGCCCGAACCTGCGAAGGGCGGAATCGCTGTGCTTGACGCGAAGGGGAGGGCGTTGCCGATACAGGTCCTTTCGAGTGACGCAGCGACGAACAGTTACGAGTTGCTCGTCGAAGCGAAGGATGTGCCGTCGATGGGCTATGAGATTTTGCACGTCGTGCCAGAGAAGCGCGAAATCCCCACTGACTTGAAGGCCACAGGGCTAACGCTCGAAAACGAATTCCTCCGCGTGACCGTCGATCCGCAGACTGGCTGCATCACGAGCCTGTACGACAAGAAGTCGAGCTTCGAATCGATCGCCTCCGGCGGTTGCGGTAATCAACTCACTGGTTTCAAAGACGCGCCGAAGGATTACGACGCGTGGAACATTGACTCGAACTTCGAAGACGTGTTCACCAACATCGACAAGACAGATTCAGTGCAGCTCACGGACAAAGGTCCGCTGCGTGCGTCAATCCGCGTGACGCGGACGTGGCAGAGCTCGAAATTCGTGCAGGACATCACGCTGTACGCGGGACTCGACCGCGTGGATGTGGTCAACGACATCGATTGGCACGAGACGCACATTCTGTTGAAAGCGGCGTTTCCGCTGGCCGCCTCGAGCGGCGAGGCGACGTTCGAAATCCCGTATGGCTCGATCGAAAGGCCTACTACCCGCAACAACAAGGTGGAGCAGGCGAAATTCGAAGTTCCCGCTATGAGATGGGCCGATCTGGGCGACGGAAAGCACGGCTTCAGCCTGATCAACGAATCGAAATACGGCTACGACGCGAAGGGGAACGTGCTGCGAATCTCGTTGTTGCGCTCGCCCACGTGGCCCGATCCGAACGCGGATCGCGGACACCATCACTTCCGCTATTCGCTGTATCCGCACGGCGGCGATTGGAAGCAGGCAATGACGGTGCGCCACGGGTACGACTTCAATTACGGATTGCAGGCGATGCAGCTCGAAGCGCATGACGGTGCCCGGCCGCCGGAACAATCCTTTGTCACCGTGAGCAATCCGAATGTGGTTCTGACGGCGATGAAGAAGGCCGAGGATAACGACGGCGTCATTTTCCGGTTTTACGAGTGGGCCGGGACGACGGGAGAAGTGCACATTAAGGTGCCTGCCGGCGCTACGTCTGCTAGCTTGACGAATCTGATGGAGCAGCCTGAGGGCTCGGCGCTGCCCGTGAATGGCGATCTGGTGACAGTACCGGTGCATCCGTCCGAGATTGTTTCGGTACGCGTCGACTATCCGCACAAGCAGATGTAGCTGGCGCGGGGAACGCGTTCAGAAGCCGTACTTGGCTGTGATCGCGCCATCGGATTTCCGAATTACCGCCATCGCAGCGTGTTGCGCAGGCAGGTGGAGTTTCAGTTCGGCTCCGCTTGTCTTGTCGCTCAGATCCACGTCTGCGTCTTCATCTGTTTCCGAGACCATCACGTACAGCACGGAATCCTGCAGAATCGTTGGATAGATCAGCACGCCGCGCACTCGCGGTGATTTCAATTCAAACGGCGGTTGAAGTCCAATTTCGCCAAATACAGTAGAGTAAAGCGCGGCTGCGGGCTCTGCTCCTTCAGCTAATTCCACGGGATACGGCGCCCAGAAGATGCGGCCGGTGCCATAGGGAATCTCTTTCATCTGCTGGCCGTCTTTGAAATGCAAAGCTTCGAGCCAGCTCTGCGCGTTGGAGTCGAATGAGATCTGGATGGTCTGATCCTTCACGCGCATTTCCGTATTGTGGCTTGTAAGGGGTTCGAGTTGCGCGTCCAAGCCAATGGAGGCTGCGCGGTCAACGCGGTGCCAATGCGGATCGCGTTCGACGGGACCCGTTACAAGAAGGTTTCCGCCCGCTTTCACATATGCGAGCAACGCCTGCCAGGTAGATTCCTCCAAAGCTTGGGGTGAAGGCAGAATCGCGAGCTTCGGCGCGCCTAACTTCGCAATCTGATTTTCGGCGATTATATACACCGGTGTGCTTGCGTCGTAGGCTGCGGCCCTCGCCGCGTTTCGCTGCGCGGTGATTTGCAACTCGCGAATCGCCGAAAACTGAGCAGCTTGCGAAGTGATAATGGCAACGGGCGCAGACTGCGGATTGCGGAGGTTTTCGCTCGCGTCGTGGGCGAATCGAGCGAAATCGCGCATCACGGTGGCCTCGGGTTTCTCGGTGGCGTCTGGGCGCAGCACTCCGATGGGCACCTCGTTTTCGGAAGTCATGAAATCATTCGTGTTCCAGAGCCACTGAATCGCGCCCGATCCTTCGACGAACGAGAGCGCGATCTTGCGTTCCAGCAGGGCGGCGTCGTTTTCCGGAGTGCGGCGCGCGATCTGATCGAGCGCCAATTCACGCTGCAATCCGGTTTCCTGGATTAGCATCGGCTGTCCCGGTTGTTTAGCAACGAGCGAGTCCCACAGCAGGGCGTCGTTGTTCCACCAGGAGTGGTTCGTCGTGAAATCCACTTGCGCGCCGAAAAATGCGGGCGAGAGGCGGTCGTCGAAGCCGCCCTCATCCTGCCCGACGGTGATGAGTTGTTGCGAGCCGGTCGCGTGAATCGCGTCGCGCAGACCCTTAACCCAATTCGCGAATTCCACTTGCGCGAATTCGAAGAAATCGTAAAGCTTCAGCGAATTCTGCCCGGAATACATGCCGCGCGATTGAAACTCGAGCTCCTCGGGAACGGGAAGCGTTTGATCAGGCGCAAGCGAAGGAAGATTCCACGCGTCCGCCAGAGCAGAGCGATCGGGATAGCGCGCCGATAGCCAGCGATTCCATTCCGCTAGTTCGAAGGAGTCTCCGTTCGCGCGCATTTGCCACGCGTGGTGGGAAAAGCTCGGCTCATTGATCAAATCCCACGCGAGAAACGGTACATCGTGGAAACGGGCGACGACGGACGACACCAGATTTGTCTGCCGGCGAATTGCTTGAGGATCGAGGTACGCGTTCACGCCTCCGAGAACGTCCGGCAGAAACGCAAAAAACTCGAATTGGACCGGCAGGCCGTGGCGGCGAGCCGTCATCAGAAATGCCTCGAGGGTACGCAGTGTACGCTCGTTCGGGCGGCCTTCTTCGTCGCAGAATTTATCCCAACCGGTCCACCAGCCGGTGCGGATCATGTTTAGTCCGGCGGAGCTGATTTGCGCGAGGTCGGCGTCCCAGACGGAAACGTTGGGATACTCAAAGAAAAGTCGCTGGACGTCGCTCGCCATGTACGTTGTGCCAACGACCGCGAGGGGATGACCGTCGAGCTCGAAATAGTTGGGATTCACGCCGAGATGCGGGCCCGAGCGCAGATAGTCCAAATCGCGAATCCAAAAGCCGGATCGATATGTTGCACGAATCGCGCTGCCCTCAAGGAGTTCCGCGGAGATCGAGTAGAGTCCGCGACCTCTGGGTGCGGGGAATAGCACCGGCTGAGCGAGCGGCAACTTTACGGTCTGCGTCGCCTTTTGGGCGGGCGCCTGATCGGGCGAAATTGTGATGAGCGCGGTCAGATCGGCTTGAGCCTGCACAGGGGAGATCCAACTCACGTTGAGTTCGATGGGCTCGCCCTGCGCGTAGAGAGGGAGCGTCGGCCCCACGATGAATTCCTCGGCTCCGCGCAACGCGGCGAATACGAGCGCGGGAAGCATCTGCTTGGCTGCTGCGCCGGCGTAAAAATCGGAGGCCAACTCGGCATTCAGGAAAATCCAGCGCCCTCCGGCGAACCGATTTCGGACGTGGTCAATTTGAATCGCGGGCGCCGACATGCGGCGGTCGTTCTTGGACCCCCAAACGAGCGGATCGATCCGAGCGTCGAGCGTGCCTGCTGATCCATCGCGGTTGTAGATGTCGGACGACGTCAAATGAATGATGGGGCTGAACGCGCGCTGCCATTGAAATCGCGGCAGGCGAAGCACGACGTTTGGATTCGCGCGGAAGTCGAGCCCGTCGGAACCCGGTGTTTCCTGATACTGATCGATCAGCAATTCGCGCGAATCGCGAACGCTGTAGGCGCGGAGGTGCCAGCCAACGGCGTCGCGGTAGGCCGCCCGAGTGAACGGCCTGCCTCCCAGCACGAGCAAATTTCCGCCGCGCTGCAGGAAAGCATAAATATCCGGCCACGCTGATTCGGGATAAGCGGAACCAAAAGGCAGCACCAGCAGCCGCGTGGAAGCGTCAGACAGAATATTGTGGAGTTGGTCGGCAGGGGTGAAGCGCGCGCCGACCACGAGTCCGGCAAGGTCGGCCCGCGACGGTGGGGCCGAATCAGCGGCCGGAAAGCCGTCCTCGTAAAAAATGGCGATGCCGGAGCCCTGTGCGTGTGCTCCGGCGGCGCTAAAAAGGAACCCGAGCAAATACGCCACAAGTAGGATCACAATTCGATTTCTTCTCATATACTATGGCTCCTCTGCACACGCATTTGTAGGACAGGTGCCGTCCTCACGCAATGCTGAAGTTGCGATTTGGTTTCAAATGAGCGTGGGGAGTGTGATCTGTGTTCGGGGCCTGGAATTGGCGGTTTGCGAGGTTGAATGGCGCGCAGTGAAGAATTGCGATCGAAGTTTCGCGAGGTCTACGGAGACGAAGCGGCGGTCTATCGCGCGCCGGGGCGCGTCAACCTCATCGGCGAGCATACCGACTACAATGACGGTTTTGTTTTTCCTGCGGCGATTGACCTTTTTGCGTGGATCGCAATCGCTCCCCGGAGTGACCGGCGAATTCATTTGCGGTCTGAGAATTTCGGCCAGTCAGCCGAATTCGACCTTGATGCAGGACCCCGAGCGGCAAGCCGTGAGTGGAGCAGCTATGTTTTTGGCGTGGCGCTTGTTCTCGAGCGACGCGGCTACCAGCTCAGGGGCGCGAATCTCCTGATTCGGGGCGACGTTCCGATCGGCGCGGGAGTGAGTTCCTCGGCGGCGCTCGAAGTTGCCGCCGGATTTGCGCTTCTCGCGAATTCAGGAATCGCAATCGGCGGCATCGAGCTCGCATTGTGCTGCCAGAAAGCCGAAAACGATTTCGTCGGCACTCGGTGCGGAATCATGGACCAGCTCGCTTCGGCGCGCTGCGTCAAGGATCGCGCGCTCCTTCTGGATTGCCGTTCGCTTGAATCCCGCACGGTGCCGTTGCCTGCCGGCGTCCGATTGGTGATCTGCAACAGCATGGTGAAGCGCGAGCTGGCCGCAAGCGCATACAACACCCGGCGTGCGGAGTGCGAGGAAGGTGTTCGCATTATTGCCGAACGATTCCCGGGCGTGCGCGCGTTGCGCGACGTCACGATGGACGAACTCGAGAGCTGCCAGGTAAGTCTTCCCGGAAATGTGTACAAACGCTGCCGCCACGTAGTCTCGGAAGACGCGCGCGTGATACTGGCCGCAGACGCGCTCGAGCACAATCGCCTCGATGATTTGCGCAGCTTGATGGCCGAATCGCACCGCAGTCTGCGCTATGACTACGAAGTCAGTTGCGCGGAGTTAGATTTGCTCGTTGAACTTGCGAGTGAAGCAGAAGGTGTGCACGGCGCGCGCATGACGGGAGCCGGCTTCGGAGGATGTACGATCAATCTGGTAAACTCAGAGGCCGTGGCCGAGTTTCAGCGCCGAATTTCAACCGGATACGAACGGCGCACCGGACTCAAGCCCGATATTTACGTCTGCGACGCCGCGGACGGCGTTCAACAAGCAGAATAGCTCACGTTCAAGAACAAGATGCCTCCTCTTAATCTCGCCGAGCACGCCCACAGGAGACTCAA
This sequence comes from uncultured Acidobacteriota bacterium, assembly GCA_963737205.1. Lineage (GTDB taxonomy): Bacteria > Acidobacteriota > Terriglobia > Acidiferrales > UBA7541 > Palsa-295. The sequence continues at coordinate 3,386,947 of CAVTRV010000002.1, forward strand.
TCCACTGACGCGCGAATGGGTGCTGGTGTCTCCGCATCGCACGGACCGGCCCTGGCAAGGACAGGTGGAACGGGCGGACGTTGAGAAGACGGTAGTATACGATCCGACCTGCTATATGTGTCCGGGAAACACGCGAGCGAGCGGCGCGAAGAATCCGAACTACAAAGACTATCTGGTTTTCGACAATGATTTCCCGGCAGTGCGGCCCGACACTCCCGATGTGGCTATGGAGGACGGACTGCTCGTCGCGCGCAGCGAATCAGGAGTCTGCCGCGTGGTGTGCTTTTCGCCGCGCCATGATCTGACGCTATCGCAAATGGAGACGCACGCGATTCGCGGGATTGTGGACGTGTGGGCGCAGCAATCCGCGGAACTCGGGGCGATGGCGAACATCAACCACGTGCAGATCTTTGAAAATCGCGGCGCAATGATGGGCTGTAGCAATCCGCATCCGCACTGCCAGATGTGGGCGACGTCGAGCTTGCCCGATGAGCCGGCGAAGGAACAAGAGGGCTTTCTAGCGTACCAGCGCGCGGAGAAGCGCTGCTTGCTGTGCGACTATTTGGGCCAGGAAGAAAAAGCCGGAGTTCGAATTGTCTGCAGCAACGAGCATTTTCTGGCCGTGGTTCCGTTCTGGGCGGTCTGGCCGTTTGAGACGCTCGTGATTGCCCGAAGGCACGCGGGTTCGCTTGCGGATTTATCCGGCGAAGAGCGGGACGGGCTCGCGGACGTGCTGAAGCAGCTCACGGTGCGATACGACAGCCTGTTTAATGTACCGTTTCCCTATTCGATGGGTTTCCATCAGAGCCCAACTGACAAATCGCCGCATCCGGAGTGGCACCTGCACGCGCATTATTACCCGCCGCTTCTGCGGTCGGCAACGGTGCGGAAATTCATGGTCGGATTTGAGCTGCTTGGGAGCCCTCAGCGTGATTTAACGCCGGAGCAGGCCGCGGAGAAATTGCGAGCGGCCTCGGACGGGTAGTTGCGTCAGATTCGGATTCGCAAGCGTTTCGTCGAGAAGGGAAGACATGGCGATTCTGGTGACGGGCGGCAGCGGGTACATCGGCAGCGTGACGGTGGAACTCCTCCAGAAGAGAGGCGAGCCGGTCGTTGTATTGGATGATTTGCATCGCGGGCATCGGGAATCGCTCGACCCAGCCGTTCCGTTTTATCAAGGCAAGGTAGGCGATCGGGGGCTGATTGCTCGAATCGGGAAGGAGCACAAGATCGATTCGTGCATTCACTTTGCCGCGCTTACGTACGTCGGCGAGTCTGTGAAAGATCCGGCGATGTATTTCGAGAACAACGTGGAGCAGGGAATCGCGTTTATGGGCTCACTTGTGCAGGCCGGGATCCTGCGCATCGTGTTCTCTTCGTCTGCGGCGACCTATGGCGAGCCGAAGCGTGTACCGATCGAAGAGCGCGACCCACAGTGGCCAGAGAATCCGTACGGCTGGACGAAGCTGTTTATGGAACGCCTGCTCGCAAGCTACGATCATGCGTATGGTGTGAAATTCGTTTCGCTGCGGTATTTCAACGCGGCGGGCGCGACAGAACGTTGTGGCGAGCACCACGAACCCGAAGCGCACTTGATTCCGAACGTTCTCGCCGCCGCCGCGGATCCTGGTGCCGAGATCGCGATCTTCGGGATCAACTATCCCACGCCGGATGGCACCCCGGTTCGCGACTACGTTCACGTGGCGGATCTGGCCGATGCGCATATTCGCGCGCTCGATCATCTGCGCCGCGGCGGAGCCTCGGAGTTTCTGAATCTTGGCACCGGCCGAGGTCACTCAGTACTTGAAGTGATCGAGTCCGCTCGCCGAGTGACCGGGCGTCCGATTCGTACGCGAATCGAACCGCCGCGCGCGGGGGATCCTGCGAGACTGGTTGCGGATGCAACGAAGGCGCAGGCCGTTCTCGGGTGGACCGCCGTCTCGGATCTCGAAACGATCGTCCGGTCCGCGTGGGAATGGAAAGTGCGCCATCCGCGCGGCTACGCTTCTTGAATATTGTGGAGTTCGGCCCACCGTTAGAAAGATCAGGCGTCCCCAAAAAATGAGAGCCCCGGCATCCGCGCTGCCGGGGCTCCCGCACGCCCGAAGGAAAGGTCTTACTGGCGAGTGCGTGCGTTGTGCTTTTTGTTGTAGATGTTCTTTGACGCCTGGTTCTGTTGCTGGTTCACTGCCTTCTTGTCCGCGTTGGTCAATTTGCCGCCATTGGCCTGACGCATACCGCCGACTTCCTTGTTGATACCCTGTTGTTGATTCTCGAGCTTGGCCGTTTCGCCCGCGGTGAGCTGACCACTCTTGACGCCCTGAGCGATGCGGTCCTGCTGATTTTCCTGCCGCTGGCCCACTTCACTGTTGCCGGGGTGATCCTGCGCGGCATTGTGCTTGTCGTCGTAAATATTGTTGGAGAGTTTGTTCTGCTGATTGTTGAGCTTGGCGCGGTCTGCGGCAGTCAGGTGACCGTCGTCGTCCGAGCGCATCGTGTGCTCTTCCTTGTTTAGGCCTGCTTCCTTGGTTTCCAGGTTCTTAGTTTCGCCCGGGGTCAGCTGACCGCTCTGAATTCCCTGCGCGATGCGATCTTGCTGGTTGTCCTTGCGTTGCGCGATCGTTTCCGGTTTGTCCGGAGTCGTCGCGGGCGTGGTCGCTGGCGCACTCGATGTTGTGGTCGATTGCGCATGCACCGGCGGTACGCACAGAGCTATCAGGGCCGCTGCACTTAAGATGAGTCCTCTTTTATTCATGGCTGTCTCCCTTTCAGATTCCGATTAAATCCTCTTGCTGGGTCAGCCTCCGATTCTCTGTGAAGGCCTTATGGGAAATGAAACCCGGGTACGGGTAAAAAGTTGCGATTTGAAAAGCGAACAATATGGAACGCTGGAAAAGGTTGGCTTTTGAAGGCGATACAGCCGGCGTCGCAAAATGCGAATCCGCAGTAGACATCACAATTCCTGATGCTGGCAATCGCGAAGATAGATTATTATGTGGCGGGCGTTGAGGATAGACTATCTGGTTTTCAGTTTTTGTGGTCCGCTGACGCTTCTGGCTGGCCGCGCTATTTGGGCGCGAATCGTTTAAGATGGCGGACAAGTGATTCGAGGCGGAACGAGATGACTAAAGTTGAGGCTGTGATTCAAACGTCGAAGCTCGATGCGGTGAAGGATGCGCTGCACGAAATTGGCGTCGAGGGAATGACGGTGCTCGAAGCGCGCGGTCATGGCCGCCAGAAAGGCCATACAGAGGTCTACCGCGGCCGCGAGTACACCGTGGACCTGATTCCGAAAATCAAGATCGAAATGGTGGTCACGGATGACATGGTCGAGAGGGCCGTGGATGCGATCAAGTCCGCCGCTCGCACGGGAAAAATTGGAGACGGCAAGATTTTCCTCAGCAAGGTCGCGGATGCCATCCGCATTCGCAATGACGAACGGGGCGATAGCGCCCTCTGACGCAGTCCCCTTGTGTTGGCCGCTCCGGAGTGCGTCCAAACCGGAGTTGGAAAATTCAATCCATCCGGCAGGCCGATGAACGCCTCACTAGGCCGTGAGCTGCGCGATCTCTATGCGGCGGAGTCCGCGCGGATTCGCGAGAAGTTTCGCGCCACCTCCAATGGACGCGAAGCGCTGCTGGCGCGCACAGCGCTGGTGGAATCGATTGCGCGGCAGCTGTGGAAGGAACTGATTTCGCCTGATTTGGAGGGTCCGCGCAATTTTGCCCTTGTTGCGCTCGGCGGCTTTGGCCGGCGCTGGCTTTTCCCCTATTCCGATATCGACTTGCTTTTCCTCCATGCGAATGGCGACACCGAGAAGCAACTTAAGGACCCCATCCAGCAATTCTCGCAGGAGATTTGGGACTTGCGGCTTAAGTTGAGTCCTGCGACGCGAACGCTCGCGGAGTGCGGCAAGTTTGACCCCAACAATCTCGAATTCGCGATTTCACTGCTCGACTGCCGTTATTTGGCGGGCGATCTCGACGTGTTTCGGCGGCTGCACGATGATGTAATTCCGAAGCTCGTCCAGCAAGAGTCGCGGCTGATGGTTCAACGGCTCGCGGAGCTCGCCCGCGCGCGGTACTCGAAGTTTGGCGGCACCGTGTTTCATCTCGAGCCCAACGTAAAGGAGGGGCCTGGCGGCCTGCGCGACTACAACCTGGTCTGCTGGCTCGAACTGATCGCGCAAATGGAAGAAGGTCGCGGCTGGCCTGATAACGGCAGGGGCCGGCCTGGCTCGATCCAGAAGCAATTTGATTCCGCTCTGGGATTTCTGATGTCGGCGCGATGCTTTCTGCACTTTCGCCACGCACGCGACGACAACGCGCTCACGTGGGAAGCGCAGGACGAAGCTGCCGCCCTGAAGATCGGCGCGTCCGGAAGGGATTTACTGAGCCCGTCCGATTGGATGAGGATCTATTTCGCGCACGCGCGGGCGGTGCATCGCGCTTGCACGCGCTTGATGGAGGAGGCTCCGTCTACGCGGCCTTCGCTCTACCGCCAGTTTCAGCATCTGCGTTCGGGGCTTTCAAACGCGGAGTTCTCCGTCGTCGACGGTCTTTTGTTTTTTCAGGACCCGGAAGCCCTGCGAGAACCGGAACTAGTGTTGCGAGCCTTTCGGTTCATGGCGCGGCATGGGTTGAAGATCAGCTCTACGGCCGAGCGCCAAATCGAGGAGGCATTGTCGTTTACGGCCGCCAACCCGCCCGAGGGCGTTGAGATGTGGCATTACCTGCAGGAGATTCTGCTGGCGTCGCATGCGGGAGAAGCACTCCGCGAAATGCACTCGCTTCGATTGCTCACGCTTCTCATGCCGGAGATCGCCGGAATCGATGCGCTCGTGGTGCGCGACTATTCACACCGGTTCACCGTGGATGAGCACACTTTCGTCGCGATCGAGAATTTGCATTTGTTGCGGCAATCGCAATCCAAATGGGATCAACGCTATGCCGAGCTGCTCGAGGAAGTGGAGCAGCCGGACCTGCTCTATCTGTCTTTGCTGTTGCACGACACGGGCAAGGCTGCCAAGACCCGCAATCACGTGCAGGCCAGCGTCGAAATCGCCGAGAAGTGCCTCGAACGGCTCGACCTCGACGCTGTGGATCGCGAAACAGTCCTTTTCCTGATCGCTCGCCATCTGGAAATGAGCGGCGCGCTGCGGCGTGATATCTTCGATCCGGAAACCGTGCGCCAGTTTGCCGAGAGAGTGGAAACGCCGGAGCGCTTGAAGATGCTCTGCCTGTTCACGTACGCAGATATCAAAGCGGTGAACCCCGAGGCCCTGACGCCGTGGAAGGCGGAAAACATCTGGCAGCTCTACATTGGCACTGCGAATTACCTGACGCGCACGGTGGACGACCGGTTCCATGTGAGCCTGGACGACGAGGTGATGACCCATCTCCGCACACTCGCGCCGGCTGCGGGGCAAAGGCTCGAGGGTTTTCTCGAGGGTTTGCCGCGGCGCTATCTGAGGACGCACGCCGCAAGCGAAATCATCGGACATATGGAGATGGCCGGACATCTCAGCGGAGATTCCGTGCAAATCGCGCTGTCGCGCGGGCGGCATTCGTACGAGCTGACTCTGGTTACGCACGACAGGCCCTTCCTGTTCGCAACGATGGCGGGAGTGCTGGCCGCGTGGGGAATGAACATCGTCAAGGCCGCCGCATTTTCGAATCAGGCTGGAACCGTAGTGGACACGTTCTACTTCACTGACCGGTTCCGCACTCTGGAGCTGAATCTGCCCGAGTGGGAGCAATTCAAGGCGAGCATTCACGACGTCCTGACGGGGAAAGCCGACCTTGAGCGCATGCTGCGCGACCGCCTGCGATCGGAAAAGAACGTGCCACCGAAGGTAAAAGTCGAGCCGCGAGTCCTGATCGACGACGAGTGCTCGGCGCAGAGCACGCTCGTCGAAGTGATCGCGCAGGACCAGCCGGGGCTTCTACATCGCATCAGCTCGGCGTTCTCGCACGAAGAGTGCAACATCGAAATCGCGATCATCGAAACCGAAGGGCAGATGGCGATCGACGTCTTCTATCTGACGTCTGGCGGCGCGAAGCTTGCGGTGGAACGGCAGCAGCGAGTGCGCGACTCGCTTCTAAGCGAATTGCAGAGCAAGTAGCTCGTTTCCGCCGACCTCAGGCGCGCGGGCGGCCGCCCCTGCCGTTGTGGAACCGAACCTTTGTGGAGCTGGGGACATCCAATCTCTCAGAAGATGCGTATTATAATTGTGTGAAGTGAGCGTTATCGTGAGGTGTGGAGGTTAGCGGTGCTGGTCAAGAAGGCTCCAGATCTGACTTACAAAGACGTTACCCCAAAGGTTCTCTACATGGGGCGGCGCAATTTTCTGCTGGGCTTGCTGGCGACTTCAGCGGCAGTGGCCGCGTACAAGAAGTTGCCCAGAGTGTTCGCCGGGCCGGCCACAGGATCGGTACCGCAGAAAATCAACAACTTCGTGAAGTGGCCCGGCAGCACGACCGAAGCGGTGACCGCGGAGAAGGACGTCACGCACTACAACAATTACTACGAGTTCGGCACGAGCAAGAGCGATCCCGCGCAGAACGCCGGGAATTTCGTGACGACGCCGTGGACCGTGTCCGTCGAGGGAGAGGTGCAGAAGCCCCGCAAATTCACGATGGACGAGATCATGAAACTCGCGCCGCTCGAGGAGCGAATCTACCGCCACCGCTGCGTCGAGGGATGGTCGATCGTTGTGCCGTGGATCGGATATTCGCTCAGCACGATTGTGAATCTGGTGCAGCCGAAGCCCAGCGCAAAATTTGTCGCTTTCCAGAGCTACTACGATCCGAAACAGATGCCGCTGGGAGGATCGGCCGGAATCGAGTTGCCGTACGTGGAAGGTCTACGGCTGGATGAAGCGATGAACCCGCTTGCGCTGCTGTGCGTTGGAATGTATGGCGAGACGCTGCCGAATCAAGATGGCGCCCCGGTGCGCATGGTCATCCCCTGGAAGTATGGATTCAAGAGCATCAAGTCGATCGTGAAGATCAGATTCGTGAAAGACCAGCCACCCACGACGTGGAGTCTTCAGAACGCGCACGAGTACGGGTTTTACTCGAATGTGAACCCGAACGTCGATCACCCGCGCTGGAGCCAGAAGACGGAGCGCCGGCTGGGCGGAGGGTTCTTCGCGGCGCGGATTCCCACTCAGATGTTCAACGGTTACGCGGACCAGGTGGCGAGCCTGTACAACGGCATGGATTTGAAGAAATACTACTGAACGAAACCAGCGACGATGGTCCGAAAATTCCTGAATTCCATTCTCACGAGCACGTGGACGAAGGTGGTGGTTTTCGGCCTGTGCCTGGTGCCGTTCGGAATCCTTCTTTGGCGCGGATTCCACAATGACTTGGGCCTGAATCCGGTGGAATTCGTCGAGCACGCCACCGGCGACTGGATTCTGCGGTTCCTGGTGATAACCCTCGCGATCACGCCTCTTCGCAGGATTCTGCATTTGCCGCAACTCATCCGGTTTCGCCGCATGATGGGACTGTTCGCGTTTTTTTACGCGTGCCTGCACTTTTCCACTTGGCTCGGCGTCGATCGCTCTTTCAACTGGCACGACATACTCGACGACATTGGCAAGCGGCCATTTATCACGGTCGGGTTTACCGGGTTCGTGCTGATGATTCCACTTGCGATCACCTCGACGGCCGGATGGATTCGACGCCTGGGCGGCAAGCGCTGGCAACTGCTTCACCGCGCAATTTATCTCAGCGCCATCGCAGGCGTGATTCACTACTATTGGCTGGTGAAGTCCGACGTGCGGAAGCCGCTGGAGTATGCTGTCATTGTGGGGATTTTACTTGCGTGGAGATTGTGGTCATGGTTTACGGACAGGCGCAAACCAGCCGCGGTTCGCGTGCGGCAGGACGAGCCTACAACTGCCGAAACAATGTGACGTTGCGACTTCGCGGACGGCCTTCGCTACGTCCTTAAATAGGCCTTAATTCGACATTCTCTCGCCCTTATGGTCATACTCACAGGAATGGTATTCGTTTTATTTTCGGCTAACGGAATTAGCACTTTGGGTAATTTCTTCAGGAAAGCCCCTTTTGACCCGGCGTAACCTGTCAAGAGCAGGTGGGGCCAGGGCCATGTTGGGACATCTTTGGAACCCAAGTCGTTTTGTGCGCAACGCCGGAGTTCGAGCAAGCCTGGTAGTCCTCGTGTTGCTTATCGGGCTCGCCGTCTTCGAGAGTGGCTGCGCGCTTACCGCCCCCAACTCGACGGTGCCGCCAGTGCCGAGGGCGCCGGCCATCACCCAACAGCCGACAAGCCAAACAGTCTCTGTCGGACAGACGGCGACCTTTTCCGTAACCGCGACCGGCACCTCTCCCCTCAGTTACCAGTGGCAGAAAAATGGTACGAGCGTGAGCGGGGCCACTTCCGCCACATATACAACTCCCGCGACCATGTCTGGTGACAACGGCGCGACGTTTCAAGTGATCGTCAGCAATTCGGTCGGGTCCGTGCCCAGCAATTCCGTGACTCTGACCGTGAGTAGTGGCGGCGGCGGCGGCGGCGGCGGCGGCGGCGGAAACCCTAACGTAAGCGTTCTGACCTACCACAACGACGTGGGGCGCACCGGCCAGAACCTTAGCGAAACGATTCTGACCACGAGCAACGTCAAGTCCGCAGCGTTCGGGAAGATCGGATTTCTCACCGTGCAAGGCAAAGTCGATGCGGAGCCTTTGTACGCTCCGAGCCTAACGATCGCGGGAGCTGTCCACAATGTGGTTTTCGTCGTAACAGAGCACGATCTGGTATATGCGTTCGATGCCGATACGTTCGCGCAACTGTGGCAGGCTTCTGTGCTCGGTGCGAACGAGACGACGAGCGACGACCACGGTTGCGGCCAGATAACGCCGGAAATCGGCATCACTGCCACGCCCGTGATAGATCTAAAGTCAGGCGCGCATGGAACGATTTTTGTCGCGGCCATGTCGAAGGACGCTGGCGGAAATTACCACCAGCGCTTGCACGCGCTGGACATCACGACGGGCACGGAACAGGCCGGCAGCCCAACCACGATCCAGGCTATGTATCCGAACCACGGCGGCAACGTGACGTTCGATCCTGGACAATACGCCGAACGCGCCGGTTTGCTGCTGCTCAACGGTGTGATTTACATGGGCTGGACATCGCATTGTGACGGCGGCTCGTACACCGGTTGGGTGATGGGATACAGCGAATCGACGCTGCAGCAAGTGAGTGTGATTGATATCACGCCGAACGGGTCGGAGGGCTCGGTCTGGATGGCGGGCGCGGGACTCGCGGCGGACTCCTCGAACTTCATCTACTTTCTGGCGGCAAACGGAACGTTCGACCCGACCCTCAACACCAGCGGTTTTCCAGTGAACGGCGACTATGGCAACGCGTTCATAAAGCTTTCCACCGCAGGCGGGTCATTGAGCGTGGCCGATTATTTCACGATGTACAACACGGTGAGCGAATCCGATGCCGATGAGGATCTTGGTTCGGGCGGAGCTCTCGTGTTGCCGGACCTTAAGAACGCTGCGGGTAACACGGTGCATCTGGCGGTCGGCGCGGGGAAGGATTCGAACATCTACGTGGTGAATCGCGATTCGATGGGGAAGTTCAATCCCAACAATGACAGCGCGATTTATCAGGAACTCGGCGGCGCAGTTGGGGGCGGAGTGTGGTCGGTGCCCGCGTATTTCAACGGAACCGTATACTACGGAGGCGTGAGCGATTCCCTGAAGGCGTTTCCGATCACGAACGCGATGCTGGCTACCACGCCTGCGTCGGTGAGCGCCGCGAACTATGGATATCCCGGCGCCACGCCCAGCGTCTCGGCGAACGGAAGCTCAGAGGGAATCGTTTGGGCCGTCGAAAATGGCGGAACGGGCGTGCTCCACGCCTACGATGCGACAAATCTCGCAACTGAACTTTACAACAGCAATCAAGCAGGCTCGCGCGACCAGTTCAGCGACAACAAGTTCGTCACGCCGATGATCGCCAACGGCAAGGTGTACGTCGGCACGCCCACGGGCGTCATCGTCTTCGGCCTGCTTCCTTGAATCGCGCGCATGGCTATTGGTCCGCGTGAACGCCTAGGTCGTCGTTTTCTTCATCGGCTTCGAGTGGATGAATGCACAAATCCGTTCCGCTTTCCGTGCATTGATAGACTTGATACATAGGCAAATCCTCAGGCCGGACAACGTAGTCTCCGTCTTCCATGTCCACGGCCAGCTCGTAGTTGCTGAGCACGTAAGGATTGCCCGGCATCGCGCGCACGCGAAACATGGCTGTGCCCGGCTCATAGTTTCCGTAGCTGAAGCAGTAGCCGATGCACGCGCGGTCGAGAATATGTTGCACGGGGACGCGTGAATCCGGCGCGGGCAGGATCGTTCCCATCACGCGCTGATTCGCCGGCAGAGTGTGAACGAGCTTCACCACTTGCGCTTCCATTCTGTTGATGACGCCGGTGTCCTGATACAAGAACGAAAAGAACACAGCCGCAATCGCCAGAGACGCCGCCAAGTGCCACTTGCTCGGCCGCAACGCGCCCAGTATGCAACACAGGAGCGCGGCCGAGACGGAAGTCAGGCGTTCGGTAAGCAATGCAATAGCACCGATGTGCTCCGGAACGCGAATGCCTCGGGGAAGGAGCACTACCCCCACGCCGACGATTGCGTAGAGTTGCAGCGGAATGAAGTAGGCGGCCCAAAATCGCCGCTCGCGATGCCGGCGGAACGTGTCCAGACCAATCGCAGCAAGTAGAAAAATCAGGAACGCCCGCTCGATGATCCCATATCGCTGCCCAAACAGCACCAATTGGTCCGCGCCGTTAAACCAGTAGAAGGAATCCTCGTGAGCCTCCACCACATAGTGGCGCCACAAGTATTGGTGCAGTCCAAAAATCGCGACACCCGCGGCCATGAAAAGAAACAGATGATAACGGGGTGGAATCCGTTCGGCGACACCCACGTAGGCGCAGGCGCCGGCAAGCCAGAAGAGCCCCAGCGGGTGCGCGAGGACCACGAGCGGGGCAAGCGCGAGCGGGATTAGCCGCTCCCATCTCTTGCCGCGCCAGAAAATCGCCAGGCCGAAGAACGACAATCCGAGGGCAAGATAGTAGTTGAAAAAGCCCATCTCGAACGTCCAGCCGTAGGCAAAGGCCGCGATGCACGGCAGCAGGTACCACGACGCTCGGCGCGCTGCGGCACACACCAGAGCAAAAATCCCCCAGAAGAAAATCAGAACTGAAAGCGATACCGCGATCCTCTCAGCCGCGCGCAATCCGAAGAGCGAGCCAAATCCACTGAGAAGATAGTCGAAGAGCACGTTGTTCCAGCGGTGATCGATCCACAGTCCGTGGATTTGTCCGCGCACGATCAACTGCGCAAGCCACGCGTTGTAGAGGTGGCTTCCCAGGTCGGCCGCTTCGATTTCGCGGTGCCAGAAACAGGGAATCAGAACGATTGCGGAGAAGGCAAGGAGTTTTGCGCGGTGGTCGCGCAGGAAGCGGGCAGCGACCGAAAGCGCAGATTCATCCGACCGCAACGGCGGGCCCGCCGCACCTTGTGGCGGCACGGCGGAATCAGGCAAGTCGGAATTCAGTCGCGCCTCGCTTAGCCGTTTGCGGCTCGCGCGACCTTGTGACGCTGGTGGATGGGTCCCGGCGTTGCGGCGCGCGAGAAACGCGGCCGAGGCGTGCCTTCGAACTCGGAAATATCGCTGCGGCGATAGGGCTTCTCCCGCTCGCATGCTCGGCAACGCAGATTGAATGCATGCGCGCCCCGGTCGTGCGACGCTGGATCGTTCTCGCGCGCGGCCAAGCGATCGACGATGCCCGGCAACGGAATTGGCTGCCGGCAGTATCCGCAAAGGACTCCACGGTAGTGTTGAAGCTTCGCTTCTTGACTCATTAAGACCTCGTTCGGCTGGACCAGGATTAATTGAAGAAGCTGGATGATATACCGGCGCAAGGGAGGTGTCCATCCCGAATAGCCCGCACCTGTGGAAATCTCGCATGGTTCTAGTACTAAAGGGTTTACAGTTCGATACAAATTCCCAAATTGGTGCTGCAAAGTCGAACAAACTAAAGGATCTTACGAGGTCGCCAAGCCCAGTCGAGATGCAGTTGGGCGTGGTGAACGCATACGTCTCCAAAGAAAGAGGTCGATGGACATCAATCCAGGGGTTCGAATTGGCCCGTTTGAGGTTTTTCTCCCTCTTCAGGCCGCTTCCGGTTCTTTGCGGCAACGGAGCAATCACGAGTTTCCCGGCCGGCTGTTCATCGTCGAAGGGATCGACGGCTCGGGCAAATCGACGCAGTTGAGCCTGCTTCACAAGTGGCTCGAGGCGAAAGGCTACGGGGTGGTGTTCAGCGAGTGGAACTCGTCGCCCCTCGTCAAAGACACGACGAAGCACGGCAAGAAGAAGAAATTGCTGACGCCGGCGACGTTCTCGCTGATACACGCGACGGATTTTGCCGACCGCACCGACCGGAGCATCCTACCGCTACTGAAAGCGGGCGCCATCGTTCTTTGCGACCGCTACGTCTACACGGCGTTCGCGCGCGACGTGGCGCGAGGCATGGACCGCGAATGGGTCCGCAGCCTCTACGGTTTCGCGGCGAGGCCCACCATCGCGTTCTATTTTCGGGTGCCGCTCGAGACCGCCATCTCTCGCCTCGTGGGAGCGCGCGACGGCTTCAAATATTATGAAGCCGGGATGGATTTGGAGTTGAGCGACGATCCTGAGGAAAGCTTCCGGTTGTTTCAGGGACGCATTATTCAGGAATACGAAAAGATGATCCCGGAATTCGGGCTCACGGTGATCGACGCCACGCAACCGGTGGAAACGCAACAGGCTCACGTGCGGCACCTTGTGCGCGCCCATCTGGAAGACGCGAAAGACCTGAGGGTACGGCCATGAGACAGACGTATGGAAAATTGTTGCCCGAAATGAAGCTTTCCGACATGGCGGGCAAACTGATCGTTATCGAAGGGACCGACGGAGCGGGCCGCACCACGCAAATCAATCTCCTGAAGCCGTGGCTCGAAGAGCTGGGCCACGCGGTGCTCGACACGGGCATGACGCGCTCGCCGCTGGCAGGCGAAGGAATCCGCCGCGCCAAGGAAGGAAACAACCTCGGGCGCGTTACGCAGAGCCTGTTTTATGCCACCGATTTCGTTGACCGGCTCGAGAATGAAATCGTTCCGGCGTTGCGCGCCGGATTCATCGTCCTCACAGACCGGTATATTTATTCGCTGATGGCTCGCGCGATCGTTCGCGGGATGGATGGCGCTTGGATTCGCAACATCTTCAGCGTCGCGCTGAAGCCGGATGCCGTTTTCTATATGCGCGTTGGCATCGACGAGCTGCTGCCTAGGGTGGTTTTCTCGCGCGGCTTCGACTACTGGGAATCGGGAATGGACCTCTATCCCGGGCAGAACATGTACGACAGTTTCTGCAGCTACCAGACTGCGCTGCTGGCGGAATTCGACAGGCTGAGCGCTGAATATAATTTCGAGGTGGTCGACGCGGCGGCGGACGCTCGGACGGTGTTTGCGCAATTGAAGGCGAAGACGCAGCGAATTTTGGACCGCGATACGCGCAACGAATTCGTGGCGCGCCAAAACTCCGATCTCCGGGATTGGCCCGGCCATCGGCCGGAGAAATTGCCGTTTTCGGCCGCTTCCGATTAAGGCGTGTCTCCTCGCTTTGAATCCCACGGGCAGTGATTGGTGACTAGTGATTGGTGACTGGTGATCGCAGGTGGCCACGGCCGCCGCGAATCGCGAGGCGCAGGCCTGCGAATTGTTTCCTCTGAAGGCGCTGAAAGTGTACCGATTGAACCAGATGTCTGGCGTGTGTTTTGAGTGAGTTACGGCGATTTCCGTTTGCAAAGTGTACCGATTGCAAGGGCAGTGGCGAGTGACTAGTGGCGAGTGGCGAGAAAAAACCGAATGAGCCGGAGATAACGCGCCGTTGAAAAAGAGGCTTCTGAAATTTGGGCGATTAGAACGAAGGGCGATCGTTTGTTTTGAGTGGGTTAGGCCACCTTCTAATTTTGGTATTTGGCGATTAGAAATGGCGAGGATCGCTCGCAGCGTCAGGGTGAAGGATGGTTGCCTCTGGCGTCGTCGATCAATTTCGTTAAACATAAAAACAGGCAACGGTAGCACAGGTCTGGCTGGAATGGCAGGTTCAAAGTTACGTTGATAGTTCTATAATTCACAGGACGAGGCAAAGAGGCAGGAGGGGCGGAAGCGATGGGGGCTGAACGCCAGAGAAAATCCTTGTTATCGCGGGGGCCATGCTGGCCATACAATCATTCATTCGAGACGGGAAGGGGTGGATGATGCACACCTTGTACCAAGACCTTCAGTATGCGTGGCGAATGCTTCGCAAGAACACCCTGCTGACGGCGGTGATTGTCGCCTCGTTGGCGATTGGAATCGGCGCGAACGCGGCCATTTTCAGCGCTGTAGACGCTCTGCTGCTTCGTCCGCTTCCCTATCCGCATTCCGAGCGGCTGGCTGCCGTGTGGCTACATTCTCCGGCGCTTGGAATCTTCCGCGATTGGTCCTCGCCGGGCGAATACATGGATGTCCAGAACGAGAACCACTCTTTCGAAGAGATGGCTTTGGCGCAGAGCCGGACTTTCGTATTGACGGGCCGGGAACAGCCGGAGCAGGTCTTTGGAATGCGGACGCAATCGAGGCTGTTGGAAATGCTCGGCGCAAAACCTCTGCTAGGCCGTCTGTTGCTGCCGGAGGACGACAAGCCTGGCAAAGCCGACGTAGCGATTCTCAGCGAGCGAGTGTGGAAACGCTTGTTCAATTCGGACCCAGGGATCGTGGGGAAAACGATCGTGCTCAACGGTAACCCGTTCATCGTAGCGGGCGTACTGCAGCGGGATTTCATGCTTAGCGCCGAAGTGATGCCGTCAGAAACTCCCATGGACAAGATCGATATCTTCGCGCCGTTGCCGCTGGGAGCGGATGCGGAGAAGAACAGGGGCGACGAAAACTACAACATTGTGGTGCGGCTGAAGCCGGGAGTGTCCGTGAAACAGGCGCAGGCGGATATCGAGGTGATAGCGAGCCGCATCCGCGAGAAGGACAAGCGCGACGCCAGCTTCGGCATGCATGTGGTGGGTTTGCAGGAGCAGGTAGTTGGGGACGTTCGCCGGACGCTGCTGGTGCTGCTCGGATCGGTGGGACTGGTGCTGCTAATCGCCTGCGCCAATGTTGCCAACCTGCTGCTCACGCGGGCCGCGGGACGCGAAAAAGAATTAGCAATACGTACGGCTTTGGGCGCCGGTTGGCAGCGGCTGGCAAGACAATTGTTCACCGAGAGCATTCTGCTGGGACTGCTTGGCGGCGCTGCCGGTTTTGCAGTGGCTCAACTGAGCCTTTCTGCGGTGCGGACGATGAATCCGGGGAATATCCCGCGACTGGACGAGGTCAGCATCAACGGCGCGGTGCTGGCGTTTACGTTTTGCGTCTCGCTGGCCACTGGAATTTTGTTTGGCGTGGCGCCGGTATCGCGCGCTATCAAAGTGGATCTGAACAGCTCGCTGAAGGCCGGTGGGCGCAGCGGTCAGAGCGACGGTGGTTTGCACTTACGTCGACACAGTTTACGGGGATTGCTGATCGTTTCCGAGCTGACTCTCTCCCTGATGCTCCTGATCGGAGCGGGGCTGCTGATTCGCAGCTTCGTGCGATTGCAAAACGTGCCGCCGGGGTTCACCACCGATCACGTACTGACAATGGAAGTGGCCCCAGCGAGCCGAAAGTATCAGGACGACAAGAACGATAAACCGATCGTGAATTTCTACGAGGAAGTCGAAAGCCGCGTCACCCACCTCCCGGGCGTGTTGTCGGAAGGCCTGGTGTCGGCGCTGCCGCTGACGGGCGAGGTGGGTTGGGGACAAATCAACGTGGAAGGTTATGTACCGCCGCCAGGGCAGGAATTACAGGTGGATATTCGCGTCGCAAGCACGGATTATTTTCGGACGATGGAGATTCCCCTGCGCAAAGGCCGATTTTTCAGCGAAGACGATGATGCGGACAAGCCGCAAGTGGTGATTATCGACGAGAAATTCGCACAGCGCTTCTGGCCGAACAGCGATCCCATCGGAAAACACCTGTGGTTCCGCGACCCCAAGAAGCCGATCACGATTGTGGGTGTGGTGGGGGTAGTGAAACAATATGGTCTGGAGACGGATGGCAAGATCGCGACCTACTTCCCGCAGCAACAGTTTCCCGGACAGAGAATGTTTCTGGCAGTGCGCACCTCATCGGAACCGGCAGGACTATCTGCCGCGGTGGTAAGCCAAATCCATGCGGTGGATCCTGACGTGGTGGTTTACGAAATCCGGACCATGCAGGAACGGCTGCATGATTCACTGGCACGCCAGCGCTTTGCGAGCACGATGCTAGGTGCGTTTGCGGTGTTCGCACTGTTGCTGGCGGCAGTGGGACTCTACGGCGTAATGTCACATTTGGTGACGCAGAGCACTCACGATATCGGCGTGCTCGTGACATTGGGCGCACAGCCCGGAAATATCATCGGGCTAGTGATGCGGCAGGGAATGCAGTTGACGGGGATTGGAATCGCAGTGGGCCTTGCGGGCGCACTCGTGTTGACTCGCATTATGAACAGCTTGCTATTCGGGGTGAGTACCACAGATGCGCTCACCTTCGCGACAGTGCCAGCGCTGTTGGCGGCGGTAGCGTTTGCCGCCACCGTCATTCCGGCGTGGCGGGCGACGCGAGTGGATCCGATGGTCGCGTTACGAGAAGAATAGCGGCCGTGGGCGATTAGCCGCCACTGCGGCCGGGGGATTGGCCACAGAGACACAGAGGCACAGAGACACGAGGATAGGGAGAGGCACCTATACTTTCTAGGAAGAGGCAAGGAGGCAGGAGGCACGGAAGCAAGGAAATACACAGGCGCGAAATTCGTCAGTCGTTGTCCAGATGAGAGGATTCCCGCGGATCGGTTAGCGCCAAGGATGGGCGAGGCGTTTCGTTCGAAGGAATCTCCGATTAGCTAATCAGGCAAAGAGAGGCGAGCAGGGCTTAGGGAACGGAATTGGTTTCACGGAAGCTGGGCATTCTCTAAGGCACCGTGTATCATTCGAGTGAGCTTTACGTTATTCTTCGGTACCGTGCATCACACTTTAGCCTACCCTCAGCGGCTTATCGCGGTTCTGATTCTAGTCCTGGTCGCTCCTTTCCGGTTGTCAGCTCAAAACTCGGCACCGCCTTCCGCGATCACCCCATCCGAATCCAAATCCAAGCCAGAGTTCTCACAGGAACCCGCGGTCCTTGAATACGTACACTGTTCGATGAGTTATGAAAATGACGGGTCCGGCAGGCGTGAAACCCGCGCCCGAATACGCGTGCAAACCCCGGCAGCTCTCGCGCTTGCCGGCCAACTTGTCTTCCAGTACACGGCTACCGACGAGCAGGTAGAGATACAAAGCGTTCGAGTGATCAAGCCGGATGGAAGTGTCGTGACAGCCGGCCCAGATGCTGTGCAGGACTTGAGTGCCCCTGTAACCCGAGAAGCACCCATGTATACAGACGCGCGCCAGAAACACGTGACCGTTCCGGGCGTATCCGTGGGCGATGCTGTCGAATACGACGTCGTGACGATCGCAAAACCTCTCCTGCCTGGCCAGTTCTGGCAAATTTGGAATTTTGAGAGCAGAGTCATAGCCCTCGACGAGCAGCTTGATTTGAACGTGCCCAGCAACCGAACTCTGAAAATCAAAGGCCCCGAAGGTATCGAGCCTTCCATCTCCGTCGAAGGTGACCGGCGCCTTTACCACTGGGCGACCTCGAATTTAAAGACTCCGCCGCCCATCGACTTCTTCAAGGCTTTTAACTTCGATGTAATCAAGTTACTCCAAGGCGACCGCCCTCCCCCGCCTCCCCGCGTAATCTTCTCCACCTTCCAGAGTTGGGCCGATGTAGCCGATTGGTATTCGCGGCTCGAAGGCGACAAGCGCACCCCGACGCCTGAAATTCGCGCAAAGGCCGATGAAATCACGCGCGGCCTCGAAAGCGACGAAGCGAAAGCCCAAGCTCTCTATTATTGGGTATCGCAAAATATTCGCTACGTGAGTTTGTCTTTCGGCGTCGGCCGCTATCAGCCCCATCCCGCAGCCAATGTTCTGGCAAACAGATATGGTGATTGCAAAGACAAGACAACTCTTCTCGAGGCCATGCTGGAAGCGGAAGGGCTGCACGGCCAGCCTGTGCTGGCGAATGCGGTAGCGGACGTTGATTCCGACGTGCCGAATCCGTTGCAATTCGATCACGTATTCGGGCTTTTGCATGTCGGGAACAAGGATGTATGGCTCGATACGACCTTAGGCGCCGGACCTTTTGGCTATTTGCTGCCCCAACTGCGGGGCAGGGAATCCCTTGTCGTTTCAGCAACGCCTTCGAAGGAACTGCGCAAGACACCGCAGGAACTTCCGTTGACCGTCGAATATCGGGTTGGCGTGAAGGGAACAGTTGATGCCGAAGGAACTTTGGATGCCACGGTTGAACTCCAGACGCGGGGCGATCTGGAAGTTCTCATCCGTTTGCTCAATGATCACCTTTCTCAGGACCAGCTTGCCAAGTCAGCTGATAGCGTGCTCGCAAGAACGAATAAGTTTCTCTATAGCTCGGTGGAGTATACGGATTTTAAAGTCATCAACGCCTCGGACATTTCGCAACCAGTAAAAGCCCAATTCCACGTTTTCGGCAAATTGATGTATCTGAATCCGAAAGACTCGACGCGCGAACAACTGACGGCCGCACTCACCACTATTCCGCTCGCCCAGTTGCAAGTGCTTAATCTGCTGCCGAAAGCCGAATCGAAGCCTGTTCCCACTGAAAAAGTCGAGTCGTTGCCAATCGATCTTAAGGGCCCAAAGTCCTATTCCCTGGACGTCGAACTCGCCTTTGCTAGTTTAGTGGGGTCCGACGTGCCGCCCCCCAAAGAATTCCGGATCTCAAGAGACTTCGCCGAATACGCATCGCTTGATTCCTGGAAAGACAATGTTTTCCACGGATCCAAATCGCTGGACTTGCGCGTCGCGACGCTTCCTTCGAGCGAGTCAAAAGACTACGCGGCTTTCGCCGAAAAGATTTCCGAAACCATTCCCAAGGCCATTCCTGCTGCAACAAAGCCGGTGATGGTTTCCGGTGACTCCAAACCCGCGCACGATAGCAATGCAGCTTCTGCTCCTCGTATTTCTGTCATGACAAAGCCGGTGACGGTTTCCGGCGACTCTAATTCGGCGCACGATCCCCCGTCCGAAGCACTCGACCTCTACAAGCGGGGTCAGGAAGAATCGAAGCGCAAGAATTGGGCCAGCGCCATCGAGGCGTTTAGCTCCGCCGTGAAAACAGACCCGGAATACCCTGATGCTTGGAGGGAATTGGGCCGGGCCCACATGTATGCGCGTCAATATCCTGACGCGGAAGCCGCATTTCGCAAGTATTTGGAGCTCGCTCCCGACAACCATCTCGCCTATCTGAACATCGCCTGGGCTCTCTATACCGAAGGAAAATATCAGGAAGATGTGGACTTAATGGAGAAACACATCGCCGTTGCGCCGACGGATGGCGATGCTCTCTACCGGCTGGGCATAGCTTATCTCGCACTTGATCGGCCCGAATCGGCCGTTCCTGTGCTCGAGCGATCCACTGTCCAGTTCCCCAAATATGTCGCTGCGCAGTTCGCACTTGGCAGGGCGTATCTGGGAACGAGGCAGGATGCCCGCGCGCTGGAGGCTTTTCGTGTCGCTCTTAAACTGGACGACAGTGAAGGCATGCTGAACAACGCGGCATACACGCTCTCCGTGCACAGTTCGTCTTTGGATGTTGCGGAAAGCTGGTCGCTCCGTTCCATCGAAGTAGTTGAGAAGGAACTCAACGATTCTTCGTTATCGAATGTGCAATCACGTACCTGGGGGCTGGTTGTTCAGGTGGGCCAATACTGGGACACGATGGGCTGGGTTAAGTTTCAGCAAGGCAAAATGGACGCTGCCGAAAAGTATGTCCACTCTGCGTGGCAAATCACCGACGATCTGGCTATCGGTCTGCATCTCGGTCGGATCTACGAAACTCAGGGCCGAAAGAACGATGCGGTCGAAACTTACTTGGCAGCATTGGTCACAGTTCCGGCGGACCGGCCCTCGAACGATGACGCCAAAGAAACGCGCAAGAGGCTTTCAGACCTTCTGGGAAGCGATTCGGAGGTGGACGATCGATTGTCGCAGTCCCGCAAGAAAAAATCGTCGTGGCGAACAGTGAATATACCGAATCCCGGCGCCGCGCAAGGGATAGCGCAGTACACCGTCATGATTGATGCGAATTCAAGAGTGGTAGAAATTGCAGCGACGAGCTCTGACGATCCGCTGGCGGCACTGAATGACGCGGTCCGCGCTGCTACCATGCCTCAATCCTTCCCCGACACGACTCTGAAAAAGTTGCCACGCCTGAGCACTCTTGCCTGCGCTGCCCCCGATCAACCTTGCGTCTTTGCGTTGGTGCCGGCAAGCGCGGCTTCGCGCCTCGCGCCACCGACAGAATAGCCGCCCAGATCGAAAGCTGCATTTTTGAGGTCTAAATTCCCGCAACGACGGTACCGCGTGACTGAGAAATGACGGTACGACGGGCGGACGACACCGTAGGCAGCGCGATCGGCAGCGGCCGGCGTTGGAGTCAGACGCTGAGGACGGGGAATGGGGAGTCGCGGACGATGGCGTAGGTGAGGTCTCGGAGGCGGCCGCGGGCGCCGGATTGGGCGCCTCTTCCGATTATGAGGACGTCCGCATCGTATCGCTTGGCAGCCTCGACTAGTGCCGCCTTGACCGAGCCGACCACGATGTTGACTGGAGCGCTGGATCCGAGCTTCTTCTGCAGTGCGGCGATGCGTTCGCGAGCCTCCTCTTTTTCGACCGGTCGGATCTGCGCTTCGAGGTTCGGCTGAGCGGGCAAGTCAGGATCTCCGCCCTGGATCGCGTGAATGATGTAGAGCTTGGCGCGGGCTTCCGCAGCCGCCTGATTGGCAAAGTGGAGGACTCTTTCCGAGTCCGGGCTCAAGTCGATGGTGCACAGCCATTCGCGATGCTCGAGAGGGCGCGGAGCAACGTTTTCGGCATGCCTAGTCGTCAACACGGCGCAATCCGCATCGTTGAGGACCTTGGCTGTGGTCGAGCCAAGAAGCATTCGCCGAAAAGTACCAGCATGCGTCGGCATCATGATCAGATCGAAGTTGCGCTTGGCCGCCTGAGCGATTTGTGTGGCCGCGTCGCCTGCCACTACGATTTTGGCGTTTTCTGACGCGGGGAACTGGTCTTCGAGGAACGAATCGAGCCTGCGGCGGGCGATTTCGTGATGGTCCTCGGCGATGTCCTTCGTTTGCCGCAGAAAGAGTTCGAAGCCGTTGTAGCTGGCAGGGTCGAAGACATGAATTAGTGAAACCTTGGCGCCAAACAGAATGGCCCCCCTCTTTACGTACGGGGCCATGGCAATGGAGGACGGCGAGAAGTCGACTGGGAAGAGGATATTGGTGATCAGGCTCATGCGCGCCTCGTTGCGTTGGGGACTAGAGCGCTCCGGCTTGCCTCGATTCGAATACCGTCGGTATTCTTCGGGGCTTCGGGTGCATCCGTTTGGCAAAACCCTTTAACCACAGATGAACACAGATAAACACAGATAAACACAGATAAACACAGATAAACACAGATAAACACAGATGAAGAGTCTCCGTAGCATACATTTTACCGCAGAGACGCCGAGGGCGCTGAGACAGATCTCGGAGCCTTTCGAAGCTCAGGATAAACTGAAGCTCCGACCCCCTAAAAACCGTCGAATCGGCGCTGCTATCGAGTTAACTGCGATTGGTACACCTGTGGTGTCGCATGTGAGAGGTGCGTTGCAACTGCGTGAGCGCGTGCGGAAAATGTGCTTGGACGGAAAGTTTGGTGATGCTATTATTTTTTCGCGTTTGTCGCTCTTGTAACACCTTTAGATTCGAAGGAAGGGGCTGCGAGCACGCGCTTGCGGCCCCTTTTTGTTGTACGGCTGGAGGCGGTCGGAGAGCAACAAATAGCTCATATAAAAGAGAGCAAAAGAAGTGAAAGAACAAGGAACAGTGAAATGGTTTAATGCCAGCAAGGGTTATGGGTTCATCCAGCGGGAGTCGGGCGAAGATGTTTTCGTCCACTTCTCCGCGATTCAGGCGGACGGCTACAAGTCTTTGAACGAAGGCCAAGCTGTTGAATTCGAAGTAACCCGCGGTCCCAAGGGCCTGCAGGCAGCCAACGTCACAAGCCTCTAGTCGTTACAGGGCGGCCCGCTCCCGCGGGCCGCTCTCCCTTCCGGAATAGGGCTTCCCTCGATTCAAGTACCGGCGGAATTCTGTGGGGATTTGTGTGCGTCCGCTTGGAAACACCTTTTAACCACGGATGAACACAGATAAACACAGATAAAAACAGACCAAGACAGACAAGGACAGACAAAGACAAGGCAAAGATTTACCGCAGAGGCTCGGAGGGCGCTGAGGAAGACAGCTTGAGTGCGGCTGAGGAGCTACGGAGTTACGGAATACGTGCCGGAAGGGTCGGCGACAAAGACGGGCCGGCCCTTCGGGCAGAGTGTGAACTTAGATTGCGGTGTGAGTTTGGCCGCGGAAGCGGCGAGCGAATGCTAGCAAGCCGAGGGCGCCCGCCAAGAGCACGAACGTTGTCGGCTCAGGAGTGTTCGCGGTTGCGGGAGAGGCCACGCCTTGGAAGCCCGCATCACTGAAGGGCGCGCCCGAGTACGTGAAGAATGTATCGACGGGATCGCTTGGGTGACCGGTGGATGGGGCCTCCAGTTGCGCCAACGTGAGCGTGCTGTCGAACTCGAAGCCGCTCAGGGAAGAGCCCGGCGACAGCGGCGTGCTGTTGGTCCACTGAATCGCGCCGCCACTATTGGTAAGAATGTCGGACCAACCGGCAGGTGAGACGACGCCGGAGGGGCCTGTCGGCATAAAACCAGCCCCAGGTATCCAGGAGAACCAGAAAGTGCCGATCGTGGTTGTTCCCGTGTTGTCGAGGGTTAGGTCGTACTGGTACAGGCCTGGCGAAACGGTGGTGACGGTGAATGTGGCTGTGGCGGCTTCATTCGCCCGCGACCACGTGGCTGTCGCGAGGAGTACTGCAACTACTAGCATCATCTTGGCGCAAAACCTAACCCGGAATCTCATGAACTTTCTCCTTGGGCACGCAAACCGTGCGAGATAGAACTCGCGCACAGTAGCAGCGAGCTTCGCGGGAAATCACCACGCCATGGTCAACAACTTGTAAACAGTGTGTCTCCAGTTTTGCGGGGCAAGAGCAGTGAAAGGCCGCGGCAAGCCGGGGGTTCACATACGGGGACCAAACGGACGGCTTTGCGATTAAGATAGCGGCGAGTCGGCTTCAACTCGTAAGGGCGTACAGCGAATGATCGTAAGCATGTGGATGACGCGGGATCTGATTACCATTGGTCCTGACGCGCCGATTGCCGAGGCTGCGGCTTTGATGGCACGGTATCGCATCCGGCGTTTGTTGGTGGCGGAATCTCACGCAGGCGGGCCGCGACTGCTTGGCATCGTGTCGGCAGGCGACATCCTCCATGCGTTCCCGTCCGACGTAAATCCTTTTGCGGTGCTGGTGCGGAAAACTCCGCAGGACCACATGGCGACCCGGGAGATTATGAAAAGCGATCTGCTGACGGTGATGCCCGAGACGCCGATTGAAGAAGCGGCGCTGTTGATGCGAGATCGAAAAATTGGCGCACTGCGGGTGGTGCGTGAGGGAAAACTTCTTGGGATCATTACGGAGTCGGATATCTTTCGAGCGTTTGTGGCGCTTTTCTCGTCGCCAGAGGGCGGAGCGCGCATTACCTTTGCGATTGCCAAGGACGAGGATGCGTTTGCCTTGGTGGCAGATCTTACGGCAGGCCATGCGGTTCGGGTACTCAGCCTGTTCACGTCGGTGGAAGGGGATACGCCGGCGTGCGTTATGCGACTGGCGGGTGCCGATATTCCTGCGGTGCTGGAAGCTTTATGGAAGTCGCATCATCGCGTGCTCAATGTGCTGCATCTCGACGAGCCTCATTGATTTTGGTATCAGAGTCCCAGGGCTAAAGAGTCTGTGTGAGAACTAAGGTCGAGCGACAAGGGCCGTGAAACCTTGGAACCACAGATGAACACAGATAAACACAGATGAAGCAAAAGGCGCACAACAGGCCTGAACCAATTCAAGCTCAGGGTTTGCAAGTACAAACCCTGAAAACCCGAGTCCGGGGCTGACACTAGGCCAATCGCGAGTATGATGGAGCCGCTGGAACCGCTGGTGACGGCCCCGCACTGAACGCAATCTTCGGAGGTTCACATGGGAAGGAAAGTTCTAATTGTCGCTGGGTGTATTGTCGTCCTGCTAATCGTTGTCGCGTTGGCGCTGCCGATGTTCATCGATGCGAATAAGTTCAAGCCGACGCTGGAGACCGATCTTACGAACGCGCTGGGGAGGAAGGTGGAAATCGGGAACATCAGCCTTTCGATTCTGGCGGGCGGCGTCACCGTGGACAACGTTTCCATCGCCGACGATCCCGCGTTCAGCCAATCTCCGTTCCTGAGCGCGAAAGAGTTTAAGGTGGGGGTCGCGCTGCTGCCGCTGATTTTTTCGCGGAGGCTCGAGGTGGAGTCGTTCACGATCACAGATCCGCAAGTGACGCTGCTGCGGTCGGGGGGCGGGAAATGGAATTTCTCGAGCCTTGGGGCGAACTCTTCGAAATCGACGGCAGCAAAGAGTCCATCTGCCAGCGAGACGAAACTTTCCATGGCGAAGCTGAGGATTTCGAATGGGACGATCGTGGTGGGCGATCCATCCCCGGGAAAAGCGAAGCGCTATGAGAATGTGGACCTCGAGGCTTCGGACCTTTCGTATGCGACGCAATTTCCGTTTGAGCTGACGGCGAAGACGCCCGGCGGCGGAAGCGTGAAGTTGAGCGGCAAGGCTGGTCCGATCGACGCGAGCGATGCGGCGCTGAGTCCGCTTGATGCGACGATCGACGTCGAAAACGTGGACCTGGCGTCAACAGGCTTTATTGACCCGGCTTCGGGGCTGGGCGGAATCGTCGATTTCAGAGGGAAATTGAATTCCGACGGGAAGGAGATGACGTCGAAAGGCACGCTGAAGGCCAGCAAGATCAAGCTCGCCGCGCATGCGGCTCCGGCCACCGTGCCGGTGAACGTGGACTACACGACGAATTACGATTTGAAACGCGAAACAGGAACGCTGAGCGAGGGAAACGTTCATATCGGCAAGGCGCTGGAGACTCTCACTGGCACGTACGACCTGGCTGGTGCGACGGCTACGGTGCAACTGAAGCTCGAAGGCAAAGGGATGCCGGTGGCCGATCTCGAAGGCATGCTGCCCGCCCTTGGAGTGATGTTGCCGTCAGGCGCGTCGCTGCAGTCGGGGACGCTGGATACAATGCTCGCGATCAGCGGCCCGGTGGATAAAAGTGTTATCGCCGGCCCGGTGAACTTGTCGAATGCGAAACTTGCGGGATTTGATTTGAAGTCGAAACTGGGAGCGCTGGGGCAGTTTACGGGCATCGGAGGCGGAAGCGGTGGGTCAGACACAGCCATTCAGACGCTCAGTGGGAGCTTGCGCGTCGACGCGGACGGCACGCACGTGCAGAATTTGGTTGTGGTGGTGCCGGCGATCGGAACGATTACGGGCGATGCCAACGTCGATCCCACGGGCAAGCTCAATTGCAAAATGTCGGCGAAGTTGGGCAGCTCAGGCAGCGCGACGGGCGTAATGACGTCGACCCTTTCGACCTTCGCTGGCGGCGACTCGAAGAACGGAATCCCGTTTAAGATTACAGGCACGACGTCGGCGCCGATATTCATGCCGGACTTCGGAGGTATGGCGAAGGGGGCGGCGGGAACTCCGGTGAATGCAGCGAAAGCGACATCCGGGCTCCTGGGGGGTCTGCTGAAGAAAAAGAAGCAATAGTCTGCCCTCTTGTAATCTTGGGGAAATTGCTTGCAAGAACGAAAAGCAGATCCCTCACCCCGCACAAACCGCGGGGATTCGGGATGACAACGTGGTGGAGGTCGCGTGGAGCTACAGGATGTCAACAAGGTCCCTAGTCTCAGGATGCGGGCCGGGGATGGACTGCGCGGCCGGCGTCGCCGAAGAGATTGCGCATCGCGCGGACGACGACGCGAATCATAAAAACAATGAAAATTAGCGCAACGAATACGATTGCGGCTGATGCGTACGGATGCAGCGTGGCGAACCACGTGAGGAACACCACGGCGGCGTCTTCGCCGAGGCTCAGCGCGATGTTTGAGATGGGCTCGGGTGAGTGCGTTACCGCGGCGCGCGCCGCGATCTTTCCGCCGTGCGCCGCGAAAGCGATCAGCGCGCCGAGGAACGTGGCGAGCAATTGCTCCCATGGCGGCAATTGTGTGGTGGCGCCGTAGGCCAGCAGCGCGGCGACGGGAATGCGCACGAAAGTGTGCAGCGCGTTCCAGAGTAAATCGAAGACGGGAATTTTGTCGCCGACGAATTCGACGAGGAACAACGCGGCGCAGACGGCGATAACGTACCAGTTCTCGACGGGGTGAAGCGCGGGAGGAAGCGTCAGCGCGCCCGCGTGCGCCAGGATTCCCAGCATCCCGACCGTCGCATACACGTTCAGGCCTGCCGAGAAACACACGACGACGAGGATAGCTGTGAGTTCAGAACCGGTGGGGATGGATGGGATCAGTGAAGCCAGCATGACTATTTATACGGTGCCAGGCGGGGATTTGTTGCCGGGCGGGGTCGACAGGGCCGTGAAACCTTGGAACCACAGATCCCGAAGCCTCGGGACAGATAAACACAGATAAGGTCACACACTCAATCGTCCCTCCGGGACTCCTTTTCCTTGTGTCTAGGTGCTCCCGGCATTCCGCTTCGCTCCATGCCGGGCTAAGTACAATCGCCGCTCCGCGGCTCTGAGCCGAAGAAAGCGGGGCAAATTCCCCGGGGCTTAAAGCCCGTGATATTTTTGTTGGCTTCTTTCGGGCAGCCTGACCCTTCGACTTAGTCGGCGGCGTGAGGTTCGGTGCGAACATCGGGGAAGCGCCTCTCGAGCCATGCGCGCACTTCATTGGGATGATAATTGAAGGGGCCGAGGCCACCGCGGTAAACGATTTTTCCTGACTCGTCGATGACGTAAAGGCGCTCGGGCCACCCTGCGTAGAGATGATCAGCGAAGTCGGTCATCGGATCGATGCCGAGCGGCAGCGGAAAATGGAAGCGCTGCGTGAAGTCGTTGGCGATGGCGATGCGCTGTGTGAGGGTGGTGGGCTGTGGGTAGCAGATGTTTTCCTCGACGTTCTTTTTCATCTGCCACTCGTCGAGCGGATGCGCTTCGCGAATGTAAACGGCCAGGAAATCGGCGCGGTCTTTGTAGTCGTCGTACATCTTCACCAGATCACCGATCTGGCGGCGGAACGGAGGTCAAGTGTAGCTGCCGAAGATGAGAACGAGCGGGCGGCCGCCGATGCGGTCGTGCAGGCGGAAACTCGATTGGCCATCGAGCGCGAGGAGACGCGCGTCGGGCGCGGCGTCACCGACTTTGAGATCGCCGCGATGCCATTGCGGCAGCGCGTAGCGCAGGAAGCCGTAGACGTCCCGCGGGCCCCCCATGAAATAGCAGCCGACGCCGAAGGCGATCGCGAGAATCGCGACGAGGCCGATAGCCGTCCATCTGAGAATGCGAGGCATTTGTCGAGTATACGAGGCTTTTTTTTGAATCAGCAAAATAGTTCGGCCTGATCGAGTTTGATCAGGAAATTCCTGCGTGGCGAAATTTTCGCGCCGCCGACCGGGTTCTTAATGTGATGATATTACTGGACTGTGACATTCACGTTGATCGAGTGACCTGTTGGCCCTGTCGCACCACCGATGAAGAGCTGAGTGTTTCCCGTAAAAACAACATCGAGGATCCCGCTCTGTGATGCTCGGTGGGTAGCATCGCCGCCGTACCCCACAGAGAAACCGCACGTGCCCACGAATCCTCCCACAAACTGAGATTGGGCTGCGCCATTGACAAGGCTTATCGGGCCGGGACCCCATTCGCATGAGCTGGAGACGAAGCTTACGACTCCCGTTGCTGTCGATGGACTGACGGCAGCGTTGAACGTGAGGCCCGAGGCCACGGGCACTTTGGTGCTCGAGGTTGAGATGGTGGTGATCGTAGGTACGGTGTTATTTTGTCCACCACCGCCGCCGCTAATATTGTCGCTCGACCCTCCGCCGCAGCCGATGGCAAACCCTATCAGACAGATAGCCCCAAATCCCAGCCCTGTCCGGAAATGGCGTCTGGTCCGAGGAAAACTGAGCAAGAGCAACGAAGCGAGGCCCGCCAGTACGCTGGTTGCCCATAGACCTCTCCGGATATCAGGCGGACCAGTGAGCCGCGGGCGATTTGGGATCGCCCATGCAGTTAGTTTGTTTGAAGGGCCTGTGATCGCAAGTGATACCATCGCGCTCACTGGTGCGCCATTGGTCAAGTTGACGGACGAAGGTGCTATCGTGCAGGTCGAGCCAGGTATACCGGGTGACACGCCCATCTCGCACCCAAGCGTCACGGTGCTAGCGGAGTTTGTTGCGGGCGTGACAGTGAGCACAAAGGTTCCAGTTTGTCCCGCGGTCACAACGAGCGACGAAGGGGCAGCGGAAATCGAGAAATCAGGCGCCGTCACGGTGATGTACGTTGTGGCGTTGGCTCCTGCGTAATTCGAGTCGCCCGCATAGTTTGCTTCCACGTTGACCCCAAGCTGCGGCGTCACGGAGGCGGTAGCTTCTATCATCCAATGCCCATTCGAGTCCTGTACCACTGTAGTGGTCGCTGGCCCAATAGTTCCGTTGCCAGTCGCCAGGCTGAACGCAACTGTGCCAGTCGGTTTGGAAGCGCTTGACGCTAAGGCATTGGTATCGATTGTCGCGGTGACCGTGACGCTCGCCCCAGTTCCATACAGAACGCTACTGGGTGTAGGGGTGACTGTTATCGTCGTAGGATAAATTGCGTCGACGGTTACCTGTGGCGAGGTCGAGGCGGCATAGTTGGAATCGCCGCTGTAACTCACGCTGAGCGCGTGAGATCCCGAAGGTGGTTGAAGCGTGATTTGACCGTTTCCGTACAGGGTTGCTTTCCCACTTGAGGAACCTGGAACACCGCTTGTTGACACCGTAGTGGGCAGCGGTGTAGTTCCGTCGTAAAACGTAAAGGTGCCTGTCGGCGCAATACCAGAACTGTTTGATTGCACGAGAGCCTGAATATTGATGGGTGTGCCGATCAAGATTGGTGGGTTCTGTGGGTTGTAGTCGAGTTCGGTGATCGTGAGCGCTGGCGTGACCGTGACCGCGTCGGTCGTGGAGCTAGCGGTGTAGCTGGCGTCGCCCCCATAACTAGCTGCGAGGGTGTGCGCGCCGCCCGTAAGTTGTATCGCTTGATATTCCGCGTTCGCCTGGCTGTTGAGCGCGAGCGCCCCTGGCCCCAGGGCCGCTCCGTTGTCCGTGATGGTTACGCTTCCGGTTGGACAAGCATAGCCCAGAACCTGGGTGCTTGAGTTGAAGCAAACTGCGCTCGAGGCGTTCGTAACATCTGCGCGCAAGACATACGGAGATCCGTAAACAAATGTCGTCGCGTTCGAGCTGATGACTTGTCCCGTGGTTGGACTGAAAGTGACGATTCCAAGCAGGGTCTTGCTGGCCTCCGGATTGACCGTAACCGTGACCGCGTTCGAATCACTGCCCGCAAAAGTGCCATCTCCCGAGTAGTGCGCCGTGACCTTGTAACTCGTACCTCCAGGCAGAAAAGTCGTTGTGGTGCCGGCAGGGAGGGAACCATTGCTCAGTTGAAAGACCTGAGGAAGCGCGACTTGCCCACTTGGGCCGGAGCCTGTGTCCGCGATCAAGCTAATGGTGCCTGTTGGAATTCCGCTGCCTGCTTGCGGGCTTACGCTGGCGGCGACGGTCCATGGTTGGCCGTGCGTGGGCGTGGCAGGAGGCGTCAGGGTAAGCGTCGCATTGGTCCCTTTGAACTGGCCTGCGAAGGTGCTCCACTGGTTCACGAGATTGCTAACATTGACGGAGCCAAGGCCCGTCGCCAGGTCGTAGCCGGCGTTCGTGCTGTAGCCAGACAGCACACCAAACTTGTCGGCAGAGGTCTTTACCACACATGCGGAATCGCTGCCGGCGGCACACGGCATAGCGTTCGTCGAGCCCGCCGGTACGTCGTAAAAGATGCACGACGAGGCTGGATTTTGTGCTGAGGCGCAGCTTGTGCCGGCTTGGGCGGGAATCTTGTAGAAGACATAGTTCGCATTGCCCTGATGCGAAGCTGTCTTCTGATTGACGAGCGCCATGATTCCCGCAAACGACGGCGACGCTGCGGAGGTTCCTCCGACCAGGAGAAACTCCGTATTTGGGTTCGTCGGGTCGCAAGAGCTTCCGCTAGTTGCGTCCGCCTCGCAGACGATATAACCGGCACCAGCGGGCGAACCGGCCCCGGCCGCGAATAATGACACGTCTGGAATGTCGCGCTTGCCGTCACTCGGCACGCCGGTACCTGTTTGCCACGACGGCTTCGAGTATCCGCCCGAGCAGGTCGCCGGCTGTTGTCCCGAGGAGCTGGTGCAGGCGCTTTTCCCGCCCGAGCCACCAATCGTGGAAACGAAGTTCACGAGCTGGGAATTGTTGCAGTTAGTCTCGGCGTTAGTGGTGTAGCCGAGGCTTGCGAATATTCCATTGGTACAGGTGTTGTTCCAAGCGTCTTCGGGAATGTAACTTTTCGCAGACTGCTGCGTTGTCGGCGTGTTGCCGGAGTTCCAATACAAACCTGTATTCAGAGCATCGTTGAAATCGGTGCCGCCAACCGCCACGTTGTAGGGTGTAGAAGCATAGCCGCTCACTTGCAGGCCATATTCCGCAGGCGCGGGCCGCGTGGTCGCGTCAAAGTCGTCGCAACCGGCCGAGCCATTGTCACCCGCCGAAATAAAGACAGTAATTCCCTGAGTGGCTGCCTGCTGCCAGAGTTGATTGAAAAACTGATTTCCCGAAACGCCTATGCCGAGCTCGCATTCGCCGTAACTCTCACTCATCACGGGAGCGAGATTGTTGTCGATGATGTATTCAGCCGAGAGGTCGATTCCGTGAGTAGTCTCCGTCGATTGTGAAACCACGAAGTCGATAGTCGCGCCCTTGGCCACCGCGCCGGACCACTCGACGTCCAGGTCAGCCTCAGTTTCCTCGCCAGGCAGGATGCCCGGATCAGGACCATCGTAAATGACGTTCAGGGTCGGTGCGGGCATACCGAAGAACGTTCTGAAAGACGCAACGTCCTGCGGGTTAATGTCGGTCTCTCCCACGATGGCGATCGTTTGACCCGTTCCATCAATCGGCGTGGTCGCAGTCCAGAGCGGGGCGACGTTGTAGATGCTTGCGAAGTCGAATGGGCCGAGGCCATAACAATTGCCGCTCACGCCGCAACCTCCGTTAGCGATTGTGAGCAAGGGTTTCACCGGCTTGATCTCTCCGGTGGCCTTGGATCTTGAAAACGTGCCATCGACATGAATCATGGGGTGGCGTGGGAAGCCATTGAGCGATGCGACGCCGGCGACGACTGGCGCTAGCGCTGCCGGAATCTGGGGGTCGCTTGCGTTGGCCCAGTGCTCTTGGCCGCTTACCGCGTACTTGTGAATTTCGGTGTGAAGCGCTTCCTGTAACTGCGAGGCGGTGCCCGAAAATTCGATGACGACGCGGCCTTTCGATACGCGGCTCACTGCGAAACCGTGCGTTTCGAGCCACGACGTCACCGCCTGCACATCCTGATCGGCGGGGCCAAACTGCTGGCCGAATTGCTCGGGCGTGAGCCAGTTGTGGTAGTTCGGAGAAGATTTGTCCTGCTGCTGGTCGAGCAACGCTTCGAGCGCGGCCTCTTGTTCCGAGCCACGACTGAGGACGAGCAGCATGCGGTTGAGCGGAAGGTTCGCGGGCACCGGGCCGAGATCAAATTCCGGGCGCGCCAGCGGATGCGTGTTGCCCTTGAGAGTGATGCGATTGGTTTCATCTACCGGCTGCGTGATGCGAGGCGGGACTGCGCTCTGCTGAGATGGGATCTGCTGAGCTCCGGCTGAAAGCGCGAAGAAGGCAAGGCACGCGAGTACAAGCAGAACCCTGCGAAAAACCATGGGCTTGGGCTGCATGGCGCCTCTGCCAGGAATTCCGAGTCCCGGGAGTTCGCATATCAAGTCGCGAACTCCGGAGGCTCACCACCGGTCGCGCCCGACCCCTGTTGGACGCGACGGATCTTAGAACGGAGCTTATCGGTGTAGGCAAATATTGACGAGCCGAGAGGCGAGCGTCAAGGACAATTTGGGTTAAGTAACCTGCGAGGTATTCGAAACTAGAGCGAACGGCCGGTGGGCAGCAGAAAGAAAGGTCTCTCTAGCCGAGCATTTGGCGGAGAACGTAGTGCAGGATGCCGCCGTGCTGGTAGTAGGCAACTTCGAACGGCGTGTCGACGCGCGCGATGGCGGTGAAATTCTTTTCTTCACCGTTTGCGGGGCCGTTCATGCTGCGGGCGCGAATCTTCATTTTCTTGCGCGGCTCGAAATTCTGGGCCAGGCCTTCGATGTCGAAAACCTCGAGGCCGCTCAGGCCGAGCGATTTCGGAGTCTCCCCCGGGAGAAATTCGAGCGGCAGCACACCCATTCCAACGAGGTTGCTGCGATGGATGCGCTCGAAGCTTTCGGCCAGGACGGCGCGGACTCCGAGTAGGATCGTGCCCTTTGCGGCCCAGTCGCGCGACGAGCCGGAACCATACTCTTTTCCGGCGATGACGATCAGCGGGACATTCGCGTCGCGATATTTCATGGCCGCGTCGTAGATTGTCATTTTTTCCCCACTCGGCTGATAAATCGTCCAGCCGCCTTCCGTGCCGGGCGCGAGCTGGTTGCGCAAGCGGATGTTCGCGAACGTGCCGCGCATCATCACTTCGTGGTTGCCGCGGCGTGCGCCATAGGAATTGAAATCCTTGGGCGGAACGCCGTTTGCGATCAGATATTTTCCGGCGGGCGAGTCGGGCGGAATCGAGCCCGCGGGAGAAATGTGGTCGGTGGTGACGCTATCGCCAAGCAGCGCCAGCGCGCGCAGGCCGTGCAAGTCGGAAAGCGCGCGGGGCGTGAGGGGCATTTGTTCGAAATACGGCGGATTCTTGATGTAGGTCGATTTCGCGTCCCACGCGTAGAGATCGCCTTCCGGAATCGGGAGCGCGCGCCAGCGATCATCGCCCGTGAAGACGTCGGCATACTCCTTGCGGAACATGTCGCTCGAAACGGAGCTGCGCATCGTGGTCTCGACTTCCGCGGGCGTGGGCCAGATGTCGCGTAGATAAACGGATTCGCCGGCCTTGTTCTTGCCCAGCGGCTCATTGACGATGTCGATGTCCATGCGTCCTGCGAGCGCGTAGGCCACCACCAGCGGCGGCGACGACAGATAATTCGCACGGCAAAGCGGATTGATGCGGCCCTCGAAATTGCGGTTCCCGCTGAGAACGGACACGGCGAGGAGGCTGTTTTCTTTGATGGCTTTGCTGATCGGCTCAGACAGAGGTCCGCTGTTGCCGATGCAGGTGGTGCAACCGTATCCGACGAGGTGAAAACGCAGCGATTCGAGGTAGGGCCACAGGCCGGCTTTCTCGATGTAGTCGGTGACGACTTTTGAGCCCGGCGCGAAACTCGTCTTCACCCACGGCTGGGTGGTGAGCCCGCGCTCGACGGCTTTCTTCGCGAGCAAGCCTGCGCCGAGCATCAGCGAAGGATTCGACGTGTTGGTGCAGCTGGTGATCGCGGCGATTACGACGGAGCCGTCGCTTAGTTCGAAGCAGTCGCCGTTGTTCTGCACGGTGACGTGCTTGGCAGGCTGCCCTTCGAGCGATTTCTCAAACGCGGATTTCGCCTGCGTGAGCGGAACGCTGTCCTGCGGGCGCTTCGGTCCCGCCATCGTGGGGACGACGGTCGCGAGATCGAGTTCGAGGCGGTCGGAGAAAATGGGATCGGGAGTCTGGTCGGTGCGGAACAGTCCCTGCTCTTTTGTGTAGGCTTCGACGAGGCGTACTTGATCTTCGCCGCGCGCGGTGAAGCGCAGGTACGCGAGTGTTTCCGCATCGACCGGGAAGAAGCCCATCGTCGCGCCGTATTCCGGCGCCATGTTGGCGAGCGTGGCGCGGTCGGGAAGCGTGAGGCTGGAAAGTCCCGTGCCGTAAAACTCGACGAATTTTCCGACGACGCCTTTCTTGCGCAGGATTTGCGTGACGGTGAGGACGAGATCGGTGGCGGTGGCGCCTTCGGCGAGGCGGCCGTGCAGCTTGAATCCGACCACCGCCGGAATCAGCATCGAAAGCGGCTGGCCGAGCATGGCCGCTTCCGCTTCGATTCCGCCAACGCCCCAGCCGAATACTCCGAGACCGTTGACCATCGTTGTGTGCGAGTCCGTGCCGACCAGCGAGTCGGGGAATGCGACCATTTCGCCGTTCTGCTTCTGGCCGAAGACGACGCGCGCGAGATATTCCAGATTCACCTGGTGACAAATGCCGGTGTCGGGCGGGACAACCTTGAAATTCCGGAAGCTTTTCTGGCCCCAGCGAAGGAACGCGTAGCGCTCGATGTTGCGCTGCATTTCGAGTTCGGCGTTGAACGCGAAAACGTTCGCGGCGCCGAATTTGTCCACTTGCACGGAGTGGTCGATCACGAGCTCGGCCGGAAGCAGCGGGTTGATTTTAGTGGGGTCGCCGCCAAGATTGCGCATGGCGTCGCGCATTGCAGCCAGGTCAACGACGGCGGGAACGCCGGTGAAATCTTGGAGCAGAACGCGCGCCGGCATAAACGAAATTTCCTGCTCCGATGCGCCGGCTGCGTTCGAGGGGTCCCACGTGGCGAGCGCTCGAATGTCGTTCGCGTGGACGAAGCGATCGTCTTCGTGGCGCAGCAGGTTTTCGAGCAGAACCTTCAGCGAAAACGGCAGGCGGGAAACTTTGCCGACGCCCGCGCGCTCGAGCGCGTCGAGGCGGTAGATCGCGAAGGAGTCGTTGCCCACGCGCAGCGTTGAGCGCGTGGAGAATGAATTTTTCGGGGCTGTGCTCATGCGCGGAAAATGCTCCTATGCTCACGCTAGCGAAGCGGCAACGACAATCTTAGTATACCAGCCAGGGAGTACAAGGGACTTCGCGCGAAGAGCAAATATCCGGGAGGCGATGCCGTGTTCGGTCTTCCGGGGCGCTAAAAGCCTGGAGCTAGCGTATGCCGCGCCCACCACGGCGGGCAGGCCTACGGCGCAAGTCGAGGTGCACGCCTCATGCCGGCAGGTTCAATCGCCGGGGATTGAGTTATGGGAGGTGACGAAAGCCGGCGGACTCGAGGTCGCGCCTGAGTTCTGTCACAGACCGGAAGCGAAATGAGGCGATGCCTAGCGACCGAGCCGTGGCGACGTTCTCTTCGCGATCGTCGACGAAGATTGCTTCGTGAGGTTGGACGCCCAGGCTCTCGAGGCAATGGCGATAAATGGCAGCGTCTGGCTTGATCATGCGAACTTCGGCGGAGAAAATCTGGTGATCGAAGTGGCTGAGCCACGGAAAATTCGCGCGCATGTGCGCGATCATGTCGAACTGCATGTTCGATAGCAGCGCCGTCTGGTAACCCGCAGGGCGCAGAGTGGAGAGCCACTGGATCATTTCCGTGTTGACGCGGCTCCACATCTCCTTGTCGGTATGGCTGAGCTTATCAATGAGCTCGGGTGTGAGGTCAACGCCGGACTCGCGCGACAGGGTGGCCCAATATTCTGGAGTGGAAAGATCGCCGCGGTCGTACGCTCCGCGATGGGCAGACCAAAGCGCGAGAAATTTGGCCGGGCTCATGCGGAAGACGCCGGCCATGAACTCGATTTCGTGCGGCAGCGGCTCGTGGCAGAGGACCGCGCCGTAGTCGAGAATGACCGCGCGAACTTTGTTGGGACGGCCGCCGTCGTGATTCACGCGCTGAACGTTCTCCTGTACTTCAAGATTCCATCATAATGCGGCTTGCGCATGACATAATTTCATTTTCACACAAGTTTACACTGGGCTTGCTGGAAGCGACCGAGACATGAACGTAGTTCTGATTTCGACGTATGAACTGGGGAGGCAGCCATTTGGGCTGGCGTCGCCGGCGGCATGGCTGCGCGAACTGGGCGCTCGGGTGACGTGTCTCGATTTGTCGCGCGAGCCGTTGGCCGAGGAGGCGGTGCGCGCGGCCGATGTGGTCGCGTTCTACGTGCCGATGCACACCGCTACGCGGCTGGCCGTGGCGCTGTTGCCGGCGGTGCGTGAGATGAATCCGTGGGCGCAAATTTGTTTCTACGGTTTGTACGCGCCGGTGAACGAGAATTATCTGCGCGGGTTGGGCGTCGATGCGATTCTCGGCGGAGAATTCGAGGAAGGGCTGGCGGCGCTGACGAGGAACCTTGCCGCTTCACAGACTTCGACAATTTCGCTGGCGCGCCAGAAATTCCGCGTGCCGGACCGGCGCGGGCTCGTGCCGCTCGCAAAATACGCGATGCTGGTGATGCCGGGAGGCGAATCGCGGACCGTCGGATACACAGAGGCTAGCCGCGGCTGCAAGCATCTCTGCCGGCATTGCCCCATCGTTCCGGTTTACAACGGCACGTTTCGAATTGTGGAGCGCGACGTGGTGTTGACGGATATCTGCCAGCAGGTGGAGGCCGGCGCGCAGCACATCACCTTCGGCGATCCGGACTTCTTTAATGGGATCGGCCATGCGATTCCTCTTGTCGAAGAGCTGCATCGCGAATTTCCACGGCTGACGTACGACGTGACGATCAAAGTTGAGCATCTCTTGAAACACGGCGATTGCTTGCCGAAGCTGCGCGATACGGGGTGCCTGTTTGTGACGAGCGCGGTCGAATCGGTGGACGACGCGGTGCTCGAAAGGCTTGCGAAAAATCACACACGCGCCGATTTTCTGCGCGTGATTGAGATGTTTCGCGAAATCGGGCTCACGCTCACGCCGACGTTTGTCACGTTTACGCCGTGGACGACGCTGGCGAGTTATTGCGAACTGCTGGAGATCGTCCGCGAGCAGAAATTAATCGAGAATGTCGCGCCGATTCAATTTGCGATTCGGCTGCTGATTCCGGCGGGGTCGCGGCTGCTCGAGTTGGCGGAAGTGCGCGAAATCGTGCCGCCGTTTGACGACGCTGCGTTAGTGTACCCCTGGAAGCACGCGGATTCTCGGGTGGATGCGTTGTGCGAGCGGTTGCAGCAAATCGTGCACGCGAGCGAGAAAGTGGGCCTGCCGCGTGCGCGAATCTTCGAGCGGATCGAAGAAGCGGCTTACGATGCACTGAACGAAGGCGAGGTCAGACGCGCCTCGCAACGCGAGATGCCGGTGATGCCGTCTCGCGCGACGATCCCGCACTTGAATGAGCCTTGGTACTGTTGAGCGGAGCCGACCGGGGACCAGTTGGCCCCCATCGCGGAAGCGAGAAAGAAGTTGAAGCAAGCGGATACGTTTGTGTGAGGGAGATGTGAGTGGTGATTGGTGATTTGTGATTAGTGGTCGCCAGTGGGGATGTGGCAATGACGGATTTCACGGCAGGCGGGCGTCGAAGCCTTTATGAGATCAGTTCCGCCAAGAGGCTGACCAGCAAAGCTGAAACACAGAGGCCACTGAGAACGGCACGAGGACACGGAGAAAACAAAACCGAGTGGGATAGCTTGATTTCAGATCTGAGATTTGCAACGGCGGAGGAAATCCGAACTTGAGCGAGAGCAATCCCACGGCGAAGAAACGCATCCTAATACTCGCGAGCAAGCTAGGGTATCAGACGCGCGGGTTTGCGGAAGCGGCGGAGAGACTGGGAGTCGAAGTCGTGTTCGGGACCGACCGGTGCCACCAACTTGACGACCCGTGGGGAGATCATGCGCTTGCGCTGCACTTTGAGGCGCCGCGCGAGGCGGCCGAAGAAATTGCGCGCGAGATGAGCGGCAATCCGCCACAAGCGATTCTTGCATTGGGCGATCGGCCCACTGCCACAGCTGCGTATGCGGCCCAGACGTTCGGCATTCGCGCCAATTCGCCTGAAGCAGTTGAGAATTGCCGCAACAAGGCGCGGCAGCGGCAGGTGCTTGCAAAGGCCGGCGTTCGCGTACCAAATTTCGTTTCATTTGGAATTTCGGACGAAGTCTCGAGCATCCTCCCGCATGTGAAGTTTCCGTGCGTGGTCAAGCCGACGGTGCTTGCTGCGAGCCAAGGCGTGATTCGCGCGAATGACGTGGCGGAATTTGAGAACGCGGTGGCGAGAATCCGCGCACTGCTAGCGTCGCCTGAAATCCGAGTGTTGCGGGAGCGTGGGGTCGATGAATTGCTGGCGGAAGCCTATGTGCCGGGAAGGGAAGTCGCGATCGAAGGGCTGCTCGACGATGGGCGCTTGCGCGTGCTGGCCATCTTCGACAAGCCGGACCCGCTCGAAGGCCCGTATTTCGAGGAGACGATTTACGTGACGCCGTCGCGGCTGCCGTCGAAGGCGCAGCAGGAGCTCGAAGAATGTGCGGCACGGAGCGTTGCGGCCCTGGGGCTGGTCACCGGGCCCGTTCACGCGGAGTTTCGTGTGAACGAAGAAGGGCCCTGGGTGCTCGAAATCGCGCCGCGGCCGATTGGCGGACTTTGTTCGGGGGCGCTGCGGTTCGGGGCGGAGCGAATCTCGCTAGAGGAATTGCTGGTGCGGCACGCGCTGGGGCTTGGCGGTGGCGAAGTTGAGCGCGAAGACGACGCGTCGGGCGTGATGATGATTCCGGTACCGCGTAGCGGAATTTTCGAAGGCGTTGAGGGAGTGGGCGAAGCAGAAAAAGTCTCCGGCGTAGATGAAATTCGGATTACGGCGCGATTGCGGGATTACGTGGCCGCGTGGCCGGATGGGGCGAGCTATCTCGGATTTATTTTCGGGCGCGGAAAATCGCCGGCAGAGGTTGAGGCGTCTTTGCGCGCGGCCTACGCGAAGATGCGGTTCAAGTTTTCACCGCGCTTGCCGGTGGAACATCCTGTGACCGGTCAAGTCAGAGCCTAGGCAGTCGTTGGCGCGTCCTACTTGCGCCAGCCGGTTTCGCGCAGCCAAGCCTCGTATTTCCGTTTGTGTTCTTCGCGATCTTTCCCGGTGTCGCCTTCGCGCGCGGCTTGCTCGCGAATCTCGCGGGTGCGTTCCGCAATGGTATTCAAGCCAGCGCGGCTGCGGCGCTCGTCCACATGTTCGAGATCTTCGATCTGCCACGGATTCATCTCGCCGTTTTCATTCCAGTCGAACTGCGTGCCGTAAATCTGAGGCCTGCCTTCGAAATAGCGAACGCGATCCAGCAGGAATGCGAATTGAGCCAGCGGCGCTTCACCGTCGGCGACCGATTTTTCGATGGCCGCAAGGCAACTGCGCTGGAACGACGGATCGCCAATCGCATGTTGGACAACGCGCCACGCAGCATGTGACCCGTCCTGACCCACAAGCGAGCGGCCGGGCCAGCCGTTTGCGGCGATAATTGCTTTCAGGCGCGTGGCATTTCGTTCATGGACCTGGCGCATGCGGGGATTGTAGCCGTCGCCGAGAGTGCCTTCCTCGAGGAGTTCGGCGCGCACGCGTTTGTCTTCGGCTTCCATTGCGAGGAGTTCATCACGGAGAGCGGAGTTCATCGGAGGGGACTTGGAGAACCGATGTTTTCGTAGAGCCGCCGCTACCCTTTCGTTTTGGGAGCGACGTAGCCTTCGGGGAGCTTGGCGCCTTCGCCGAAGAAGAATTGCTCCATCTGCTCTTCCATGATTTTTTGCGAGCCGGGGTCGAGCGGGTTCAAGCGAAATTCGTTCATTACCATTTTTGAGTGCTCGATCCACATCTTCCAGGCTTCCTTGGAGACGCTTTCGTAGACGCGCTTTCCGAGTTCACCCTTCCACGGGATGCGGTCGAGGCCGGGCATTTCCTTGCCGAACTTCACGCATTTCACCATGCGCACGTTTTGCCCCGCGGGCGGAGGCGGAGCGGTTGCGTGCTGGTGAGCGTCGGAACATTTGTCGTCGGCCATGAATTCCTCCGTGAAAGGTCGAATCCAAGATACTTCAATGGCCAGCGAAATTCCACACAAGTGCAGAAGTGTCTTGTGGAATTTTGCCGCTTGCAAGGCTGAGTGCGTCGAAGGTCCCGCCGTCGTGAAGTTCAGCGATTCTTGCTTCCAGACTGGGCTCGGCGCGACCGGGCGGTGCGCTTCGCCAGGTGCTGAGCCGCTCCGAAGAGCATTGCGCGGTTGCGATCACTCATGCGCGCGAGGAGTGTTCCGAACTCTTGCAGTTCCGCCCACTCGGTGTCCCTTTGGCGCTGCTTCATGCGCTTGAATAAGGGCAGTTCCGTCGGTTGCCCATCGCCGTCGAAGAAGAATTGATACACCCGCAGGCCGAGCGCCGCAGCGATCCTCTCGAGCATCGGGATCTCTGGATTTGTGCGATTGCCTTCGATTCGTGAAACGTACGAAGGCAACAAGCCCGTCCGTTTCGCGACTTCCGTCTGCGTGAGGCCCTTTTCTTCGCGGAGTTTGCGGATGCGCTTGCCGATGTTCATTGAGAGAGAAGTCAATTTAAGATACTGCAAGCGACATGAATTCCACAAGCGCAGGAATTTCGCAAGGGGGTCAGGTCCCGATATCTAAATATCGGTTTGTCAATTCGGTGGAAAAGTTACTATGCTGCGGCTCCCGAGCTAAGCCGTTCCATGAGCGTGACGTCACGACGCAACGGCAGCTTCCGCCAATCGAACTTAGCGGAGCTACGTTCGGGAGGCGCGGCTAGGCGGGAGAGTTGGGCCCCGCCAGGAAGCCGCCATCGAGAACGATGGATTGGCCGGTCATGAAGGATGCGCGGTCCGAGCACATCCACAGGACGGCTTCGGAGATTTCTGACGGCGTTCCAAAACGGCCGATGGGATGGAGGCCCAGAGCGAACTTGTTCGCCTCGGGTTCGCCAAAAAGACGCTCGGACATGGCTG
Organism: uncultured Acidobacteriota bacterium; assembly: GCA_963737205.1. Classification (GTDB taxonomy): domain Bacteria; phylum Acidobacteriota; class Terriglobia; order Acidiferrales; family UBA7541; genus Palsa-295. The sequence continues at coordinate 3,428,129 of CAVTRV010000002.1, forward strand.
TTTCGATCACTGCGGGGCAGACGACGTTTACGCGGATGCCGCTTCGGGCGGTTTCGAGCGCGGCGGCTTTCGTCAGTCCCATTACGCCGTGCTTGCTCGCGGCGTACGTGGCGGCGCCAGCGGAACCGATCAGGCCCGCCACCGACGCCATGTTGACGATTGCTCCGCCACCGCCCTGTTTCAGCATCTGCCGAATTTCGTACTTCAGGCACAGCCAGACGCCCTTGAGATTGATGTCGATGGTGCGATCCCAGTCTTCTTCGGATTGCCCGGTGATGGGCACCCAGTTACCTTCGATCCCGGCGTTATTGAACGCGACGTCCAAGCGGCCAAACTTTTCCACCGTTTTCCGGACGAGCGCCTCGACTTCGGCGGCTTTCGACACGTCGGTTTTCACAAACAGGCCATCACCACCGGCCGCGCGGATCATCTCGACGGTTTCCTTTCCTTCCGCTTCACGGCGGCCGGCGACCACTACTTTCGCTCCCGATTTCGCGAACAACACGGCGGCATCGCGCCCAATACCCGACGTCCCACCGGTCACGAGCGCAACTTTGTCTTGCAATTCCGCTGTCATGAATTCTCCTTTGCGAATCAGTTCCTTCGATATGAAGGGCGATATGAAGGGGCAGAGTGTAGGCTTTGCGTCCACTCGCGTCAAACGCGGAACTCTAAAACATCGCCGACAAGCTCAGGAACTTCTTGGGGGTACGACACGTTGACCGGACCCCGGTTGCCAGCCTAGTATTGCGCCGCTCGTTCGGCACGAACCAGGATTTGGGAGGATTTCATGCGTCATTCTTCGAACACCAATCTGTTCTGCGTTTCCGTTTTCCTCTGCGCGGCGCTAGCTGTTGTCAACGCGACGCCAGCCAACGCAGAAGGGCTTTCGAGCAGCGATCTTTCTCGTCTGCGCGCCGTCGACAGCGTTGCGCTCTCGCCCGACGGCCACTATATCGCCTACACCATCACGATGCGCGATCATCTCGGCCGGCCTTACGGCCAGCTCTGGGTGATGGATCTGAGCACGGAAAAGAGCGTTCGGATCGGCGGCGACAAGCCCGCCGGCGGTGCGCTCTGGTCCGCCGATGGCAAGTGGCTCGCGTTTCGCGGAGCGGATGGAGACAAGCATGGCCTGCTGATCGTGCGTCCCGATGGCAGCGAAACGACATTTCTCGCGCCGCTCGCCGGCACCAATTCGCCGCTGCCGGGAACGGCCAAGGGGGTGGCATGGTCGCCGGACGGGAAACAGATTGCTTTCGTATCTTCCAGACCGGGCGAAGGAGCCGCGGAGGCCAGCGGCGATCCCATGGTCATCACGCGCTATCTCTACAAGCCCGACGCAGGCGAAGGACTCACGCGCTTCAACGACAATCAGCGCCTTCACATTTTCATTGTGGACGTTGCGACAAAGCAGGTGCGGCAGGTGACGCAGGGCGACTACGACGAGCATTCCATCGACTGGTCGCCTGACGGGAAGCAGATTCTCTTCGCATCCAATCATGAGACCAATCAGGACGAGTTCTTCAACTACGATCTCTTCACACTGGAGCTTGCCAACAATAGCATTCACCGCCTCACCGCCACCGAGTACTGCGAATACGATCCGCAGTGGTCACCGGACGGCAAATCCATCGTGTATCGCGGCACGCACCGCGGCCTGACGGATCGCGAAACCACGATGGAAGACACGCACGTTTGGCTCATGAACGCCGACGGCAGCAATCGTCGCGAAATCGGCAACGTCATTGACGCCCGCCAGAGCGCGCCGCAGTGGGCGCCCGACAGCACCGCGGTCTACTTCACCGTGCAGGAACGCGGCAGCAATCACCTGGTGCGCCTGCCCATCGCTGGCGGGCAGCCCGAATACGTGGTCAAGGAGGCCGGCAGCGTTGGCAGCGTGTCAGCCGGAAAGAACGGAGCGATTGCTTATACCTTCACTTCGCCGAGTGATGGCGCGCAGCTTTATTACAAATCCGGCGCGGCCGCGGCACGCAAGCTCACGGACCTCAACAAGGAAGTTCTCGCGGGGAAGCCCATCGCCGAAGTGGAATCCTTTACGTTCGTCAGCAACGACAATCGTTTCGATGTGGAAGCCTTTCTCACGAAACCGATCGGCATGACGGCCACATCGAAACATCCCCTTATCGTAGTGATTCATGGCGGCCCGCACGGACAAAATGGTCCAGCCTTCAACTTCAAGCAACAGGTGTACGCCGCGCACGGTTACGCTGTGCTGAATGTGAACTTTCGCGGCTCGACGGGGTACGGCCAGAAGTTTGCCGACGCCGTTTTCGGCGACCAGAACGGCAACGAGGGCCAGGATGTTCTTTACGGAGTCAGCGCGGCGGTGCGGCGCTATTTGTGGATTGACCGCGAGCGCATGGGCATCGAGGGAGTCAGCTACGGCGGCCAGCTCACGGATTGGCTCATCACGCAGACCAACGAGTTCAAGGCGGCCATTCCCACGGCAGGCATCTCGAATCTCGTCAGCTACAACTACATGACCTACTACAACCAGTATGAGGAAATGGAGTTTGGCCAATTCCTGCATCAGGGAAATTTGATGGATGTCGCGTGGGAACGCTCGGCAATAAAGCATATCGCCGGGGCGCATACGCCAACGCTCATCATCCATGGCGAGAACGACAACGACGTTCCCATCGCCGAAGCGGAGCAGCTTTTTGTTGCGCTGAAGGACGTCGGCGTCGAAACGGTTTTCCTTCGCTATCCGCGCGAAGGGCACGGCCTCTCTGAGGTGAAACATCAGATCGACGCCATGGACCGATCCATTGCGTGGTACGAGAAGCATTTCCCTAAGGCCGGCGAAGAGGGCGTGACCAACGTACAACCATAAGCCTGAACTTCTTTAGTGGAGGATGACGATGGAGAACATGATTGCCAAACTGCTGGATGATTTTGATCGTGGGAAGATGAGTCGGCGCCAACTGATCAAGAGCCTTTCCGTGGTTGCAGCGGCCGCGGCGAGCGTTGCACCGGCATCCGGAGAAAACTCGAAGGGGTTCAGGGCGGTCGCGGTGAACCACATTTCGTACCAGGTGAACGACTACGCGAAGACGCGCGACTTCTATGCGGATCTGCTGGGAATGAAAGTCGTTGGGGACAAAGGCACGCAGTGCAACCTGGTCATCGGCGATACCAATACGTTCGTGATTCCCCGCAACGCGCCTCAAGGCAGCACGCCGCCGCGGGTGGATCATATTGCGTACACCATCGCGAACTGGGACAAGGACGCCGTGGGTGCTGAACTGCAGCGTCGCGGGCTTAACCCTCAGCCCGACACCGAGAACAGTTTTCACATCAAGGATCCCAACGGATTCGACCTCCAGATCAGCGGCAAGGACATGAAGCCCGCCTAGCCGGCTGGTTCCAACGCGCTTCCTCCAAGCGTCTGCGGCAAATCAATCGGATGGGTAGGACTTCGGGGGAAGCAGGAGCTGAATACCGAAATAACCGACGAAATAGGACTGATTGCTGCTTGTCGGTTCGAGGCTGCGTCCGGCCATGAGGAGCAGGATCACCGGGCTGTGGATCTTGTAGCGAGCACCGAAGTCGAAGGTGGTCTGGACGTTGGAGGGATGGAACGTGCCCTGGAAATAGAGTTCCGCGTCCAATTCAAATTTTGAAGTGAACTCGTGGCCGACGACGAGACCGGTGAGCCAGCCGTCCGGTCCTTTGCGGACAAACTGATAGCCGATTTCGTAATCCACATCGACGGGGCCGAATTTCTTCGAGAATTCGACGGGCAAGAGGAAGCTGTCGTTCGGAGGCGTAATGCCACGGCGGACGGCGTCGTCTGGGTTGTTGAGGAAGAGCTGAGGAAAAACCGAGATGGAGAGGCCGGATTCCCCGGCGTCGTAGAAACGCCACTTGACGCCGGGATTGGATTGGTTGAGGCCAAATTTAGTTACGGAACCGGGATTCTGGACGCGCAACCAGGCACTTTCGTATGTGAGCTGAATGCGATCGCCAATGCCGAAATTGATGTCGAGGTCAGGGACGTGAGAGACGGACTGATTGCTGTAGAAGAAGGGCATATAGCCGATATTGATTTCCCAGTTGAAGGGGCCCGGAGTGCCCGGATCATTGGTGTAATACGGCGGGCCGCCCTGCGCGAATGCGGATGTAGCCGCAGAGAAAAAGGCGAGGAAGATTAGGCTGCGCGGTACCAGGCTCAGAGTGTGCAAGTTAGCGTCACAAGAATTTTATAGCACAGAGTGCCTGGGAAGGAAGGACGGCGAGGCCTTTCCCCGAATCAGAACTTGGCCCCGGCCGTTTATTCCATGCGGTTGTTCGCGTCGGGGCACGACCCTCGAACCCGGGGCGGCGGAGCCAGCATCAGTATAGTTATGATAGGCTCTCATGGGACGCGCGAGTCCGTCCGAACGGCAGATCCGCATCGGCCCCGCAGGGCGCTGAACTCCGGAGATTTACATGAATACCAGCATCACTGAACCCGTCGAAGCATCTCGGACCGATGCGTATTTCTGCGAAGTCCCTTCCGATCCGTGCGTCATCGTGATGTTCGGCGCTTCCGGCGATTTGGCACGCAGAAAACTGCTGCCCGCGCTGTTCGATCTTGCGCGGCATGCTTGCCTTGCGCCGCGATTTCGTTTGCTAGGTTTCGCGCGCACGAAAATGAGCGACGATGATTTCCGCGAGCACGCCACCGAGTTTATTCCGAAAGACAACGCGCCGTCCGCAACGGGCTACTCGCTCAACGATTTCACGCAGCAGCTCCTGTATTTCCCCGGGAGCTATGATGATCTGGACGCATTCCGGAGTCTGGGTCAACGCCTGGATGAATTGGATCGCGACGCCAACCTCGGTGGCAACCGGTTGTTCTATTGTGCGACGCCTCCCGACGTGTACGAGCGAGTGATCGAACAGATCGGGAAAGCGGATCTCGCCAAGCCAAAGACCGGTAAATCGTGGACGCGGATAATCGTCGAAAAACCGTTCGGCCACGATCTCGAATCGTGCCGTGAGCTGAACGCGAAGGTGCTGCAGGTGTTTGACGAGTCACAGGTCTACCGCATCGATCACTATCTCGGCAAACAAACGGTGCAGAACCTGCTGGTATTCCGTTTCGGCAACGGAATTTTCGAGCCGCTTTGGAATCGCAATTACATCCACCACGTGCAGATTACCGCCGCCGAATCTCTGGGCGTTGAAAGCCGAGCCGCATTCTACGAATCAGCCGGAGCGCTGCGCGACATGGTTCAGAGCCACATGATGCAACTCACGTCGCTAGTGGCGATGGAAGCGCCCGCGAGGTTCGACGCCACGTCGGTGCGGAACGAGAAGATCAAGGTGCTGCAGTCGATCCGGCCGCTTAACGACGAGTCGGTCTGGAAAAACGTGGTACGCGGGCAGTACGGTCCCGGAAAGATCGACGACAACGCAGTTCCCGGCTACCGCCAGGAGCCGGGCGTGAAACCCGATTCGTCAACGGAAACGTACGCGGCACTGAAGTTGCACGTGGATAACTGGCGATGGAACGGCGTTCCGTTTTATTTGCGTACCGGAAAGCGGTTACGGCGTTCGACCACGGAAATTGCCATCCGATTCAAGAAAGCCCCGCACCGAATATTCGGCGACGAGGGCTCGCAGCCGAATTCGCTGGTCCTGAATATTCAGCCCAATGAAGGTATTTCTCTTTCGTTCGGTGCGAAGGCTCCGGGGTCGCAAATGGATGTCCGGCCGGTGACTATGGATTTCGAGTACAGAAAAGCGTTCGGCACCGCCAATCGAGATGCGTACGCGACGCTGCTCAACGACTGTATCCGCGGTGACGCAACGTTGTTCGATCGCGCCGACAGCGTCGAGGCGGCGTGGCAGCTGGTCGACCCGATTCTGGAGGCGTGGCAAAAGGCTTCGCCGCCGCCCTTTCCGAATTATCCGGCCGGAAGCGATGGTCCACGCGCCGCGGAAGACCTGCTGGCCTCCGACGGACAGCTCTGGCGCCCGCTGTGACGTTCACTCGACTTCGGAGGATTCGATGATTCTCGCGGGCGACCTGGGCGGCACCAAGTCGAACCTTGGTCTTTTTGACGTGCAGCAGGGTAAATTGGTCCGCGTTGCCCGCAAGCGCTACACCAGCCACGAGTACCCCGGCCTGAAGGACATCGCCGCAGATTTTTTGGCCCAAAACGGAGCGAAGGTGACGGCCGCGTCCTTTGGAATCGCGGGTCCGGTGGTGAACAATACGGTTCGAGCGACGAATTTGCCCTGGGTGATCGATGGCGAGGAGATGGCCGCGTTTCTGGGCCTGAAATACGTTCGATTGGTGAACGATCTGGAAGCCGCCAGCTACGGCATTGGCGTGATGGAACCGAGCGACCTTGAAGTTCTGTATCCTGGCGTCCCTGAACCGCAGGCGACGCAGGTGGTGATCGCGGCGGGCACGGGGCTTGGCGAGGGAATTCTCTACTGGGACGGGGAGCAGCACGTGCCGATCGCCACCGAAGGGGGCCACGCGGATTTTTCCCCGAGCACGGATCAGCAGGCCGACCTCTGGAAATTCCTGAAAAAGCGCAATGACTTTGTGAGTTCGGAACAGATTCTTTCAGGCCGCGGATTTCAGAACATCCACGAGTTTCTGAGCCCGTATGACAAACACGTCGGTTTCGATACCACCACGGATCCCGCGCCGGAAATCACGCGGCGGGCGCTGACGGGGGAGTGCCCCGTGTGCGTTGCCACCGTAAATCTGTGGATCGAGATTTATGGTTCCGAAGCGGGGAATTTCGCGCTTCGAGCACTCGCTCGCGGCGGAATCTATGTCGCCGGAGGAATCGCCGTAAAGATTCTGCCGAAGCTGAAAGAAGGGCGATTTGCGGCTGCGGCGAGAAACAAGGAAAAGCTGGAAGATTACCTCGCGAAGATTCCGATCACGGTAGTGCTCAACGAAGATTGCCCTCTGATGGGAGCGGCATTCGTCGCCTGGAAGCGCAGCTAGGCCGCACGCGGTTCCTCACCATTTCAAATTCCGTTCACGCTTTTCTTCAGCGGGCCTTCTTGAAATCGAAATACGCGAGATTCATGTTCCCTTCGGTGAGAATGTGAACGGTGAGAACGTTTTTCCCCTCCGGAAGCCGCAGGCGCACGATGTTTCGCGCGACGTTCCAGTGATGCCACTGGCGCCAGGCGATCGGATCGGCGGCGTTGGAGGTAGAAACGATCGTTAGCGGACCGCTCGCGTCCTTTCCATTCACGTCCAGCGAGATGGTTCCACCGCGATTTGACGTGTACAGAAGATCGGCGGCGTAAACGCCGGCGCGCGCCACCTGAACCGTGATATTGAACCACTCCCCCGGCTCGGTCCATCCCACGTAGAGCTGATTTTCCGGAGGCTGAACGAGGTTGAACGGATTGTTGTCGATCTGGTCGTGAAATTTCGTGTAGGAGATGTCGACGCCCTCATCCATGCGGAACTGATTCAGGTATGTTCCGTCCGCGTGATTGAGCTCTCCGCTGCCGTGGTTCTTGGCGTCGGAATCGTGATACGCCACTCCTTCGCCCCCGAGGTCGTAGTAGGCGCATTCCACGCGTCCCGGAATCTTTTGCGCGCCGCCTTGGTAACGCGTGTCCTGATACTGAGTTCCCTTGTAGTTCTGGTAGGGAGTCCCTTTTGGATTGTCCTGGTGGTTCGTTGCGGACGCGCAAATAACAGCCGCCGCGCAGAAGATAACTAAGGTCGGCCACGTGAAAACAGATCGCGCCAATCTTCTTTCGAGGGCCATCGCTGGCGGTAGGTTCTGCCGTTTCGAGGGAAAACGCAAATAAAAAGCACGTTGTCCCAGTTCAGCTCGAAGACGCGCCGCCGGCCGACGCGCTGCGGCTAGCTTGCGATTCTTCCGCGGGGCTCGGCGCGAAGACCGCGCGCTTCGTGCGCAGCTCGGTCGCCCACAGGAAAATATCGAACAGGCGAGCGCGATCGAGATTATCGAATCCACGAAGGGGGCAGACCAATACGGCAGCCTGCTCGGCACATTCTTCGAGGAAGCGGTTCTCCGATTCGAAAGCGGCGGAGTCGGGATGCGGAAATTGCGACGGGTTGCAACGCCTGAGCGCCTCGTAACAGTGCTCGATGAAGTGAGGAAGACAGAAGAATCGCGCTCGAGTTTGACTCTCAGAGCCGGCGGTCAAGGACGCTACGGCCGGCAATCCGCAATGCTCCACGCCGCAACGAATCGGCTTTATTTTCGTCTGCGTTGCTGCCCCTTTTTCTTCACTTGGCCGAATTGAACTTTCTGTCATACGCATTTGGTCCCTGATCTGTGCCTCCGCGGTGTCTTGCGCCCTTGGCTGATGTGGCTGATTGATTAGCGGCATTCAGCAGGGCTGAAGATCCACCGGCTGTGTTGTTGTCTCAGGCACCTCCGGAAATGTGGCCCGGTACGTGCGAACTCGCGAGAAGGAATCGACGAGAGGCGCCACCGCGCGCTGAATCTCGTTCGCGCATTCCCACTGATTCTCTCGGGAGTCCATTTCCGTCTCCCAGAAACTGAAAACGAGCACCAAACGCGGCTCCCGATGGGGCGTCAGCACGAACGACCCTTTGAAGCCGGGCTGCCTTTCCAGGAAGTTCAACACCGATGTCCCGATACAGTTGCGAAGGTCAGCGTTTTTGCCGGGCTTCGCGATGAACTCCACGGCGCGCGCATTGAGTGTCGGCATATCGAAACCGCGTGTGCCCTTTGACTTGGTTCCAGCTCTCCACTGGGATACGCCGCGGAGAAGATCCTCGAACGTCGCTACGTCTTCGTCGAGTGGTTCGTAATGCGTTTGTTGACGCATGCCTCGGTGCCTCCTGCTCGCCCCATCTAGTGCTTACTGGAATGGGCGCATCCCGGGTGTCGTTCGAATCGGGGGATTCGGGCGACTCGGGGGGCCGGGATGCGCCTCGGGGTCGGGAAGCCTGCTGAACGCGAAGCGTGGGGCTCGGGGATGCTATCAGCGTCCAGCGCAACAGCCGACACAAGGGATAGTGCAGTTGGGTGGCAAATCGTTTCAAACTGGAAACCGGCAGGGGGGGCGGCTAAGGCTGGCCGAAGGTAATTCGCCGGGAAAAGCGATGCGGGATTGGGCTGGGCTGAAAAAGAAAAGGGGCGATTGCTCGCCCCTTTCCTTCAGTTTCGAAAGGAAACAGCCGCCGAGCGTTCTGCCCGGTTTTACCCGGAAGAAGCTGACTGCGACAAGCCTTGCGCGGCCACTGCGGTTTTCGTCGCGCTGCCGCGTCAAGCGTGAGCTTAACGGGAGCGCGTCGCCAACCGCTGGACCAGATCTGCGGCGTCGTCGCGTTGCCGTGCCGATCGAACTTTTCCGAAGCCGTTCTATCCTTCCGTGCCCTGCGTAACTCGTCAAACTTTCGCTTGCCGCGCTGCCCAAGACTCAGATGATTCGAAAGCTTCCGACACCACCCTTGTAACTCTGAGCGAAAAAGGAGTCAACCACACCCGAAACGTTTTTGGCTGTGGAAATTTAGGAAATGTGGAAAATTCTTCGGACTCATACCCGTCATCCGACTCGTCTGCCGGAACGAACCGCTACTGCAAGCTCCCGAAGTAATATGAGGGTTTCGTCCCATCCCATGCAGGCGTCGGTGATGCTTTGTCCGTAGACCAAGGGGCGTCCTGCAGTGAATTTCTGTGCGCCGGCTACGAGATTGCTTTCGAGCATCACGCCGAAAATCTGCCTCCTTCCGTTTTCGATTTGGCGCGCGACATCGCGGCAAACCGCCGGCTGCTTCGTGTAATCCTTGTTGCTGTTCGCGTGGCTGCAATCGATCATCACGCGCGGAGCAAGACCTGCACCCTCTAATTGCTGGCACACTTGGCCGACCGATTCGGCCGTGTAATTCACCGTCTTCCTGCCGCCGCGCAAGATCACGTGGCAATCGGCATTGCCGGTGGTCACAAATATGGCCGATTGCCCCTGCTTCGTGTGGCCCAGAAACGTGTGCGGCTGTGCCGCCGACAGAACGGCTTCAACGGCGACCTGCGTGTCTCCGGAAGTGGCATTCTTGAAACCCACGGGACACGAGAGCCCGGAAACCAGCTGGCGGTGAACCTGGCTCTCGGTGGTTCGAGCTCCGATCGCGCCCCAGCTCACCAGACCCGCAACGTACTGCGGCGTGATCATGTCCAGGAATTCGGTTCCGGCGGGAACTCCCATCTCGGCGAGGTCAAGCAGGAGATGTCGGGCCAGACGCAATCCATCGTTGATTTTGAACGACTGATCGAGATAGGGATCGTTCAGCAGGCCTTTCCAGCCAACGGTAGTGCGCGGCTTTTCAAAGTAGACGCGCATGACGATGTGCAGGTCGCGGGAAAGCTCGGCGATAGCGCTTTTGAGAAGCCCGGCATATTCGCGCGCGGCCTTCGGGTCGTGAATCGAGCAAGGCCCTGTAACCACGAGGAGCCGGCGATCCCTGCCGCTGAGAATCTCCAAAATCTGGTTGCGCGACTGGTAAATCGTCGAGGAAGCAGCGTCGGTTTCAGGGAACTCCTTTTCGAGGACATTAGGCGGGACCACTACCTCGGTGCGTTTTATACGTAAATCGTCTGTGCGGTAGAACATTAGGCAGCAGGCTCCAGTGGCCGGTAGCGAATCTTGGCAGCAAGCATTATTCAATGGCTTTGAGATGGCCGCTACTACGAAAGAGGATGTGCAGTAGTCCCGCCACATGAGCTAGCGGGACATATATTCATTGCGTTAGGATTGGTCCAGTTTGCCGGGGCTGAAAGGCGGGAGGCAGTATGGAGGCTCTACTTCAGGACTTGCGCTACGGGCTCCGGATGCTGGGGAGGTCGCCGGGATTTACGGCGATTGCGATTTTGACGCTGGCGCTCGGCATCGGCGCGAATACGGCGCTATTTTCCGTTGTCAACGGAGTCCTGCTCACGCCGCTGGCTTACCCACATTCCGTCCAGCTCGTCGCGATCTATGGAAAGACGCCGGGGTACGAGCACGCCCCGATCAACTACATGAACTTCCTGGATTGGCAGCGCCAAACGCAAACTTTTTCATCCATGACCATGTACCGCAACCAGGATTACAACCTCATCGGCACTGGTGAAGTGGCGGAGCGGGTCCGCGGCTACATGATTTCCGCGGACTTTTTTTCGACGCTCGGAGTAACACCGGTTCTTGGCCGCACTTTTCGCGCCGATGACGATCAAGTGGGGGCCGCGCCGGTGGTGGTTCTGGGCGGTGGATTCTGGAGGCAGAAATTCGGTGCGTCGCTCGAAATCACGGGGAAATCGCTCACCCTGAATGGCACGTCCTACAGAATCGTGGGCGTGATTCCGGCCAGCTTCACTTTCTATGGTCAGGACCGGGATGTATACACCCCGATCGGCCAATGGAATGATCCATCTTTTCGGGATCGCCGCGTTGACGTGAGCGCGCACGGGATTGGGCGTCTGAAGCCGGGCGTAACGCTCTCGCGGGCCAAAGCCGATATGGACGGCATTGCACAAAATCTGGCGGTAGCGTATCCGGAGGCCGACAAGGCTGTAGGCATCACACTCGTTTCCATGAAGGAAGACATCGTTGGAAATGTGCAGCCCCTGCTGATTGTGCTTCTCGCAGCGGTTGGTTTCCTGCTGCTGATTGCGTGCGCGAATGTTGCCAATCTTCTTCTCGCGCGCGCGATGGGCCGGTCGCGCGAGTTTGCCATTCGCGCGGCGCTGGGCGCGAGCCAGGGGCGCGTCATTCGGCAGCTTCTCACAGAGAGCGTCGTGCTCGCAGGCTTGGGCGGAGCACTGGGACTCTTACTCGCGTTTTTGGGCACCAAAGCGGTGCTCGGCACCTTGCCTGGCACTTTGCCGCGGGCCAACGAAGTCTCTCTCGACTCGCGCGTCCTGATCTTCGCGATGGCGCTGTCACTGCTTGCGGGAATCGTTTTTGGCCTCGCTCCCGCGCTGAAAACATCTCGCGTGAATTTGGAGGAGATACTCAGGGAGAGCGGCCGCGGCTCAAGCAGCGCTCGCCACCGGCTCCAAGGAGTCTTCGTCGCTGTCGAGGTGGCCTTGGCTTTGGTTTTGCTCGTCGGGGCGGGACTGATGGTTCGGAGTCTCGCGGCGCTTTGGCGCGTCAATCCCGGCTTCAATCCGAGCCACGCCATCACCTTTAGTTTGTCCCTGCCGGCCGCCCCTACAACCGGTTCCGCCGAAACGCGCGACCGTTTGCGCTACTTCGACGACAAAATGCACAGCGTTCCCGGCGTCCAAGCCGTCTCCGTCACGTTGGGCTCCCGTCCGATGATCCATAACTCCTCTTTGCCTTTCTGGATTGAGGGCCAGCCAAAGCCTGCCAACCTCCAGGAGATGCCCCAAGCGATGTTTTATCTCGTCGAAGCCGGCTTCCGGCAAGCCATGGGAGTCACGCTCGAGCGAGGCCGCTTCATTACACCGCAGGACGACGAACACGCGCCGGTGGTGGTGGACATCGACGACGTTTTCGCGCGCACCTATTTCCCGCAGGAAAATCCCATCGGCAAACGCATCCATATCGCGGGGTTCGACGTGCAAGCTGAAATCGTTGGCGTGGTCGGGCACGTAAAGCAGTGGGGGCTCGACGCCGATGCGAAATCAGCCATCGAAGCGCAATTCGATTATCCGTTCATGCAACTTCCCGAGAAACTGATGCCGCTCGCCGCAGATGCTGTCGCCGTGGTGCTGCGCACCGAGGGCGATCCCACTGGAGTCATGGACGCCGTTCGCCGGGCCGTGGCGGAAATCGATCCTCGCGAGGTAGTCTACAACGTTCAAACGATGGACGAAGTGGTCTCCAATTCGTTTGCTGCGCGGAGACTCTCGATGATTCTTCTCGGCGCCTTCGCCGCACTGGCCCTGGTGCTCGCATGCGTGGGAATCTACGGCGTGATCTCGTATCTGGTGGGGCAGCGCACTCACGAGATCGGAGTGCGTATGGCCCTGGGCGCGCAACCCAGCGACGTGCTGCGGCTGGTAGTCGGGCACGGAGCAAGGATGGCGCTGATCGGCGTCGCGATCGGCACCGGCGCGGCGCTGGGGCTGACGCGCCTGATGGCGAACCAGCTCTTCGGCGTCAGTGCGCATGACCCGGTTACCTTTGCCGGCGTCGCGATGCTGTTGATGATTGTGGCCCTCGCGGCGTGTTATATCCCTGCGCGGAGAGCCATGCGCGTCGATCCTATGATCGCTCTGCGGTACGAATAATCGTTCGATTGCGCTGCAACAGGGAGCGACGCTATACTCGCGCTAAGCGCGTGAGGCAGCGTGGAATTCTACTCCTTCGATGACTCCTACCTGCAGCGGCTCCGTGAGCGTGACTTCCAGACGGAGCAGCACTTCGTTGCTTACTTTACCAAGCTAATCCTGATCAAGCTGCGTTCCCGAGTACGCTCCGCGAGTGCGATCGACGACATTCGCCAGGAGACGTTTGTGCGCGTGTTTAAGGTTGTTCGGGCCGAAGGGGGCGTCCGGAGCGCGGAGCGATTAGGAGGCTTCGTTAACTCTGTTTGCAACAATGTTTTACAGGAGTTTTATCGAAGTTCGGGCCGCGCGGAGTTGAGCGACGAAGGAATGGCCGAGCCGACCGACACTACGATTGACCTGGAAGGGGCCTTGGTAACCAAGCAGACGTGCGAGCAGGTCCGACAGGTCCTGGCTCGATTGCCCGAAAAGGACCGGCGCCTGCTGAAGGCTATCTTTATAGAGGAGAAGGAGAAAGACGAGATTTGCCAGGAGTTTGGTGTGGACCGCGATTATCTGCGCGTTCTACTGCACCGGGCCAAGCAAAGCTTTCGAGCTGCCTACGAAGGGGGCGCCGTGGCCGGGCGAACACACGTCGAATGTTAGGGGTGGCGACGAAACGATTCGGACTCCCAGGTCACTATAGGGAGGATGAGATATATGGATCATTCTGAGGCGGTTCGCAGCAAGGCCGCCGAGCGGTATTTGCTGGGCGAAATGACCCCGGTCGCCTGCGAAGAATACGAGGACCACTTCTTCGGCTGCGCTGAGTGTGCCCAAGAGGTACAGGCGGGCGCCATCTTTATTGATAGCGCGAGGGATGTTCTTGGCTCCGAAGGCGTTTCTGCCGCTCCGGCCGCCGCGGATGCCAAAGGAGGGACGGCGCGTTGGGCATGGTTCCTGCGGCCGGCTTTTGCGCTTCCCGCGATGGCGCTGCTTTTGATGGTTGTCGTGTACCAGAACGTTCGCACGATTCCGCAGATGCGATCGGAAGTCGAGCGTTCGAATTCCGCGCAGGCCGTGCGACTGTTCTCGCTGCTCGGCGCAAACTCTCGCGGCGGGACGACGCCGGAGTTAGCCGTTCCGCGCGGCCAGGAATTTGGGTTCTACGTGGATATTCCTCCATCGCCGCAGTTTTCGTCTTATACGATTGAAGTCCAGTCCGATTCGGGCGTCGCCGAATTGTCGGTCGCCGTCTCGTCGGACGAAGCAAAGCAAACCGTGCCGCTGGTGATCCCGCCCGCCCGATTGACGCCTGGGAAATACGTCCTCGTTGTGCGAGGATATGACCCATCCCAAGGGAACGCCGCCGCCGAAGTTGCGCGGTATCCGTTCACGCTGAAATTCTCGAACTAATCAGCGAGCGGAAAGGTGATGCCGATGGAGCCACGCAGGACGTATTACTACAGCGCTCAGGGCCACGCCTTGAGCAGCCAGATCGTCCGCCCGTTTCATCACACAATCGACGTGCAGGCCGGAATGTCGCTGCCGACGATCGGCGGGTACGGTTCCGTGCGCGTGACGGATTTCCGGTTGAAGGAAGTTGTTTCGTTCAAGTCTGCGTCGACGCAGGTGTCCGGGAGCTTCAACGATCACGACAAAAGCCACACGACGATGGTTTCCGTCGTCATCGAGGAACTCGACTTTTGGAACGTTGTTACGGCCGATCGCGTGGTCGCGCGGATCGCCTCGAGCCATCCTGTGGACGAGCGCGAGCCACACATCACCGTTTTGGGCAGCTATTTCGAGAATTTACGAATTGCCGGATGCCGCGTAAACGTTGAATTCGACACCGAACTCTTTCAGCGTATCGACACGTTTGAAAAGCTGCGGAAAGAGCTGGATTCGAACAAGAGATTTCGCAAAATGGCGCTGGACCCTTACCATACGGGTCAGGTCCAGAAGAGTCCCGGCGAATGTGGGATCGTTCTTTGCTCGCTCGTCAAAGACATGGAAGTCAGCTGCCCCGGAGTGACGCAAGAGGGGCATGTGTTCACGGTCCCGGAATTTGGAAAGGTTTTTGTCGCCGAAGTTGTGGCCGAAAATTCTCACCGCATTCTGACGATGCTCCGGTTCGAGTTGGGGTCACCGGGTGGCGGAACGGGCACGGCGGGACAAGCCCAAGCCAACGGCAAAACGATTCCACCTCCGCCCTAGGCCGCGCACTTCGCGCGCTTTGTTTCACTTCTACGATCGCTCTTCTCGCGGGCGGGTGTCATCCCGCTCCTCCGCCTGAAGCCGTCTACGCCGATGCTCAGCAGAAGGCCCGGCACGGCGAGTTGGATCCCGCGCTTAACGAAGCGGATCAGGCCTATCGCAAGTACTCGAAGAAGAACGCCGAGTGGGCTTGGCGTTTCCGAGTGCTGAAAGCGCAGATTCTCGTCTCCCGTGGGTCAAACGAGGAGGCACTGGCCCTCCTCAATGAAGATTTGCCGCCGGCACTCGCAAACACGGAAGTTGCTGCGCGGCGAAGAATGGTCCAGGGACTTGCCTGCGATTATTCGCAGCAATACGCGAGCGCCGAGAAATACTTTTCCGAAGCCCAACAGTTGGCCAGCGCCTACGCTCCTGAACTTCTCGGCGACGTCGCGACGTCCCGCGGGGGCCTGGAAGTTCACGAAGAGAAATACCAGGAAGCCGAATGGGACTTTCGCCGGGGTCTTGCGATTGCTCGCGAGCAGAAACTTCCTTTCCTTGAGGCCGCCGCGCTGGGCGATCTGGGCCTGGTTGCGACGAAACAAGAGCACTACGACGAGTCTGTCGACTGGAACCGCGCGGCCCTCGAAGCCTCCCGTTCGCTTGGCGCAAGAAGCTCGGAGGCCAAGATACTCGGCAACATTGGCTGGAGCTATTTCAAGCTGGGAGATTTCGAGAATTCTCTCGTCTACTACAAGCAGGCTGAGGAGGCTTCTTCGCAAACCGGGCTCCCGGGAGACAGAATCTATTGGCTCAGCAACATCGGAAGCGTCTATTACGAAGAACATGACTACGAATCGGCAGAAGCTACCCTCCAGAGGGCCCTCGATCTTGCCAGGCGCGCAGGCGATAAAGAGACGATCACACAATGTCTCAACAACCTCTCGGAAATTGCGTTGGAACGCGGGCAGTCCGGCCTCGCTGAAAAATACAATACAGAAGCGTCGGATTTGGAGGCTGCAGGTCCCGATAAGTCTGGGCAGCCCGATTCATTGGTTGTCGCCGGGCGAATTGAAGCAGGCAAGGGCCACTTCGCGCGGGCGCAGGAGATTTTTCGGAAGGTGATTCAAGATCCGGTGGGGGAGACGTCCCTTCGGTGGGTAGCAGAGGCGCAGCTCGCAGACGCTTACGCAGCCCATGGCGACTTGGCGAATGCCGACAGGGAGTTTCGGCGCTCGATCGCGACGGTGGAAACTGCGCGCTCCTCGGTGAAAACGGAGGAGTTTCGACTCTCGTTTCTTTCGAGCGCGATTGCCGTTTATGGCGACTACATCGATTTTCTGGCTGGCGAAGGCAAGATGGACGAGGGTTTGCAAGTGGCGGAGCTGAGCCGCGCCCGCACGCTTGCCGATGGATTGGGGTTCAGTTCGGCTGCGCTGTCTCTTCCGATTCGCGGGTTTCAACCGACTCGAACCGCGAGAACACTGAACAGCACGATTCTTTCCTACTGGCTCGGGGCGAAACATTCTTACGTTTGGGTGATTGACGCAGCCAAAGTTCGCTTGATCTCATTGCCGCCCGCGGCCGAAATTGATTCACTCGTCGCGTCCTACCGGCAAGCTCTCACCGGGCCGCGCGATGTGCTTGAAACGCGGAACGTCGCGGGGCAAAAGCTGTTTCAATTGCTTGTCGCGCCGGCGATCGGAAAACTGGCCAAGGGCTCGCGCGTAATCGTGATTCCGGACGGCAGCCTGTACGGATTGAATTTCGAAGCGCTGCTTGTCCCGACTCCCGACCTGCACTACTGGATCGACGATGCAGTCGTTTCGAACGCAAACTCCCTCGTGCTTCTCGGCGCGTCGGCAACCGCCAAGTCCGCGGGGCCAGGAAAACTTTTGCTGGTGGGAGATCCAATTCCGGCGAGCGACGACTTCCCGAAACTGCCGCAGGCCGAATCGGAAATGAAGCAGGTGGAGAGCTATTTTCCGAGCGCGAACAGCACGGTTTATTCGAATGCCTCTGCGACACCGGACGCATACTTGGACAGCCACCCGGATCAATTCTCATTCATTCACTTTGTCGCGCATGGGACGGCGAGTCTCATAAGCCCGCTCGATTCGGCGGTAATCCTGACCAAACAGGGCGACTCCTACAAACTGTACGCGCGCGACATTATCAAGCAGCCTTTGCGCGCGGAGCTCGTGACGATCTCCGCGTGTCACGGCGCAGGCGAGCGCACCTATTCAGGGGAAGGACTCGTCGGCCTCACGTGGGCGTTCCTGCGCGCCGGGGCGCACGAAGTAATCTCGGCGCTGTGGGAGGTCGATGACAATTCCACGCCGCAGCTAATGAACCGTCTCTACGCCGGCCTCAGCAAAGGCGCGTCGCCGGAAACCGCTTTGCGCGATGCGAAACTTGCGCTCGTTCATTCCGATTCGATTTACAAGAAGCCATTTTACTGGGCACCCTTTCAAATCTATCGCGGTCCGTAAGCTCAGGCAGGCTCCGGCGACAGAACCAGTTTCAGCAAGGCCGAGTCTGGTGGAGGAGTGGCTCCGGATTGGCTCGCCACCCACGCGCCCATGCGATTGGCCGCTTCGTTCGTGGTTCGCAGCGAGGAGCCCTTGAGCAAATGATGGGCAAGCGCGGCCGCGAAGGCATCGCCGGCTCCCACGGAATCGGCGACGCGCACCGGGAAGCCTGGATGTTCGTCGCGGTCGCTTTCGCTCACCAGCAGGCTTCCCTTGTTCCCGCGCGTGACGCACACCAGCTTCAGACCGAAAGTCCGCCGCAGCCGCTCCGCGGAAGATTCCTCGCCGTCGAACGGCAACCGAAGTTCGCGCATCACCACGGGCAATTCCTGATCGTTCAACTTGGCGACGTTCGCCAATCGCAGCGATTCGGACAGCACGTCCTCCGAAAAGAATTGCTGTCGCAGGTTGACGTCGAATATGCGCAGGGTTGTTTTCGAAGCGGCGGCGAGAAACTGCCGAATCGTGGCGCGCGATTGCGGCGAACGCTGCGCGAGCGAGCCAAAGCAGATCGCGCCGGCCGCTGCGGCGAGTTGCCCCCAGCTTGGTGTCCACTTGAGAAAATCCCACGCAACGCCTTCGGTGATCTCGTACGTCGGCTGGCCATCGGCGTCGACGTGCACCTTCACCGTTCCGGTCGCATGCGCCGGATCGAGTTGAAGAAGCGACGCGTCCAGCCCAAGCTCGCCGAGCCTCTGCCGCAGTTCGTCGCCGAGCGCGTCGCGGCCCGCACCGCTCGCCACCACTCCGCGGTGGCCGAGGAGCGCCGTCATGTACGCGAAATTTGCGGGCGCGCCGCCGAGTTGCTTGCCCTGCGGCAGCAAGTCCCATAGGGCTTCGCCGAGCCCGACCGCGACGCCGAGTTCTTCCGTCACATGTCTCTTGTCCAGGCGCTTAGAATTGCGGCCGCGGCTGAGGTTTCGGCAGCGGCTTGCGCGGAACCATTTCCTCGCGGTTGGCGGTGAGATACACGAACGACGCCACGATCACCGCCATCTGCTTCATGTCCGGCTCTTGAATTCGCTCGTACAGGTCCATGTTGGTGTGGTGCGTGCGCGTGTCGTAATCGATCGGATCTTGAATGAACTGAAATCCCGGTATTCCGACGTGATCGAAAGAAAGATGATCCGTGCCGCCGGTGTGGCGAATGCTTAACGTGGTCATTCCCAGATTACTGAACGGCTTCATCCACTCCGCGAAGAGCGGCGCCACCGCTTCGTTGTGCTCGAGATAAATTCCGCGAATTTTGCCGGTGCCGTTGTCGACGTTGTAGTAGGCGTCGAGTTTCGCCTGCTCAGGTTTGAGATCCATCGTCGTCGGATCGCCGAAGTGTTCCTTGACGTACGCGTACGAGCCGAGCAGGCCTTCTTCCTCGCCGGTCCACAGGCCGATGCGGACCGTGCGGCGCATCTTCACGCCCGTGGCTTTCAGAATGCGAATCGCTTCGAGCATGACGCCGGAGCCCGCGCCGTTGTCCGTCGCGCCCGTTGCCGGGTGCCACGAATCGAAGTGCCCGCCGATCATCACCACCTGATCAGCTTTGTCGGTGCCGGGAATTTCGCCGATGATGTTGAAGGAGTTCAGGTCGTCGTCGTAGAACTTGTTTTCGTCGTCGATCTGGAGGGTGACAGGAATTTTCTTTTGCAGCAGGCGATACAGCCGGCCGTAGTGCTCGCTGGCGAGGACGATGCGCGGCAGCGACGGCGGATCCTTGGGATCCCGCGAGCCACCCGATTGAGCGATCACCGTGCCGTCATCGTGAGGCGAGGTCTCGATCCACGCGGCGACGCCTTCATCGAGCAGGAATTTCTGCACTTTGACTTGCAGCTCGCGCATCGCGCGGAACTGCGCAAACCGATCTTGTGCGCGTGCCGCCGGAATTTCATCGCCCGCCATTTCCGCCAGCTCCGCGTCCGTGTAGCGATGGGCATCCGCTTCGTAGTGCGGCGTGATGTCTTGCGGCTTGGCCGTGAGGACGAATTTGCCCTTGAGCTGACCTTTGAAATCGGTCTGGGCCTTCGCGAATTCTTCTTCGGTGGTCATCGGTACCAACACCGCGTCAGCGATCACCGGGCTGCTGCCAAGTCCCGGCGTCCACGCCTTGGGATAGGCGATCAGCTCGAAGGGGCGCGGGGCAATCATCTGCGCCGAGAATCGTTCGTTGGACCAGCCTCGGCCAAACGGGCCCCACGATTCCTCGTGGACATTCGCAATTTGCCACTCGTTGAGCTTGTCCATCGTCCACTTCGCTGCTTCCTTCACGTTCGGTGAGTTCGTCAGCCGCGGCCCGTAGACGTCGGTGAGGTAGCTCATGATGTCCATCACCTGCGAGCGGTTGAATCCTTCATCCTTGATTCTGAAGATCGCGTTCAGGTCCGACGCGCTTGGCGCGTCGCTGCTTCCGTCGCGCATCGTGTCGGGAGCCGCCGACTCTGGCGCCTTCTGGTTTTTTCCATGTCCCTGAGCTAGCCCAGCCACAGGCACCACAATCGAAATCGCAAACAACACCGCCGACAGGATCCAAAGTTTACGCACTATTCCCTCCGCCCCTCGAATTTGAATTGCTGAAAGGAGACACTCCCCCGTTTGCAGTGGCTTTGACGGCGGAGTTGGGTGGGAGGTTTCAGGAGCGGGGACTAGGGTGAGGGTGGGGGGGTGAGGGGCGAGGGACGTGGGGCAAGGGAGGCAAGGAAGCAAGGAGGGGCAGGGAGGCAAGGAACAGCGGGAATCGGCCCGCCGCGAGGGGGAAGCTCGACTGAGGAAGTGAGTGATGCACATCGTCTCCAACACCGAGAGCTCAAGGCTGTGCGACTCGCCAGCTTGGAACGAATCCAAGTGCGACAAACTCGTGCTAGGATGCGGGGCTATCGTGAATTCCACGGGGATACATTGGATCCGGGCTGCGATCGGGGGAGTGCTGGCGGAGTTGACGGTCTTCGCCATTGTGTTTCCGGCGCGCGCTCTATTTGGAGAGCGAGCATTCCTCGTGTCGATTGTGATCGCGTCGGCCGTGATGCCGTTCGTTTTTGCTTTGTGGGTTTGCAGGCGCGTGGAGTCGCGCTTTGTGCTGCATGGAGCGATCGTCGGTGTCGTCGCGGCGCTGTTCTATCTGGCCCTGGCGTGGGGGCAGCCGCAGCCGCTGCTCTATCGAATCGCGCACGGGCTTAAGGTAGTCGGCGGCGTGACTGGCGGGCTTGTAGCAGCGCGGCGGAAAAGTCCGGCATTGCCTCCCGTTTGAGCACCAGTCGGCCCAGGGCATCCGGCCTCGGTCTCACATCAACGCGCCTAATCCCTCGCCCTCATCCCCCACCCAGCGGGCCGCTCTGTACTTTTCGAGGTCGTGCGAAGCCGCGAGAATCAACCAATCGGCGGAATCTTGCGAAGATCTGCGATGAAGCGCTTCATTTCGTCGCGGCGGGTTTGTTCGTCGGGGGCGCGCAGGATCGAGGAGGGATGTACGGTGGCCATCACGTAGGGCGCGAGCGGCGATTTGAGGGACTCGCCGCGATGCTGCGTGACGCGAAAATCGCGACCGAGCAGGGCTTGCGCAGCGGTGGCGCCGAGGCAGACGATCACCCTGGGCTTGAGCGCGGCGATTTCCGCGTCGAGCCAGGGACGACACGCGGTGATTTCGGCGACGTTCGGTTTTTTGTGGATGCGCCGTTTTCCACGCGGTTCCCATTTGAAGTGCTTGACCGCGTTCGTAACGTAGACTTTTTTTCGGTCGATGCCGGCTTCGGCGAGAGCAGTGTCCAGCAATTTGCCGGCAGGTCCGACAAAAGGTTTGCCCTCCAGGTCTTCCTGATTTCCCGGTTGCTCGCCGACCAGCATGATTTTTGCTTTGGGCGAGCCTTCGCCGAAAACGGTTTGCGTGGCGAATTTCCAGAGGTCGCAATTCTTGCAATTTTTGGCGGCTTGTCGCAGTTCTTCGAGGCTGCCGTTCAGCGGGATCAGAAAATTGCCAGAATCAGATGGAGAGCGCCGTTTGGCCATGTCATTTGGATGCTCCGTGGATTTTGCCGGGTTCGAGGGAGATGGTCACTGGGGCGCACGTAGACGAAGCGCCGAAGCAAGCTTCGGCGAAGAGAAAGCGGTAGCAAGCTACCGCACTCCCAAAGCGGCTCCCGGCCGCAATTCCAATGGCTTGACAATGGGCGGGGGTTCGGGCAAAATTTTGGCGTAGGCGAAGAAAAAGCGAAACTCGTCCCCTTCCTTCTTCTTGCCTCGGTCGATCCGCCATGGCCCGAAATCTCGCTGCGTTGCGCGCTCAAGTGGAAGCGGCTCTCGCTTCACGCGTTTCCGCGCCGTTCAATTACCGTGACCGGAAGATTGTGGAGACGGTTTCCGCGGGGATTCCCGAAATCGATTCTTTGGCCGGAGGCTTGCCTCGCGGTGGACTGACGGAAATTTGCGGGCCGCCGTGTTCCGGGCGAACGAGTTTGCTGGTGGCGGCGTTGGCTTCGAGGACGGCGAATGCGGAAGCGTGTGCGCTGATCGATGGCCGGGATGCGTTCGATCCGCACTCGGCGGAGTTGGCGGGCGTGGAACTGAAACGGTTGCTGTGGGTGCGCTGCCGGAATATCGATCAGGCGCTTCGTGCCACGGATCTGCTGCTGCAGGGCGGAGGTTTCGGGATGGTCGCGCTGGATTTGGGCGATATCCCTCCGGAGACGGTGCGGTACGTTCCGTTAAATGCGTGGTTTCGTTTTCGGCGCGCGGTCGAGGATACGCCGACGATTTTTATGGTGCTCGAGCAGGAGTCGAATGCGAAGACGTGCGCGTCGTTGGTGCTGCGGATGGGGGAGCGGGCCGCGGAGTGGTGCAAGACGAGTTCGAATGGGGATCGCGTGGAGAAGTTTTTTCGTCATCCGTATGCGTGTTTGTTCGATGGAGCGGCGATTCGGGCGGAGGTGATGCGAATGCAAAGCGGATTTGCCACAGAGTCGCAGAGAGCACAGAGGAAAACCTTAATCCACAGATAAACACAGATAAACACAGATGGAAGCAAGACCTAAAGCGAGACGCGGGAAAAGACGAAATACAAAAACGGAACACAGAGGGCACAGAGAAAACGAAGAGAGGTCACAGAGAGGAACTGCGAGCGTGAATTGCTATGGCTTTTGCTTCTATTTTCGTTCCCAACTTTATGGTGCAGGCGGTCGAGCGGCGGGACGCCGCTTTGCGCGATCGCGCGCTTGCGCTGATCGAGGGCGCTGCGCCGTTGTGGAGCGTGGTGGCAGCGAACGAAGCCGCCGCAAAAGCCGGAATCGCATTGGGAATGACGAAGTCGCAAGTGGAGCAATTTTGCGGCATCGAAATTCGTCATCGATCGCGAACGCAGGAGAAGGCCGCGCATGCGGCTTTGCTTGACCTGGGCTGGTCGGTTTCGCCGCGAATGGAAGATGCTGCGCCGGACGCGATTGTGATCGACCTTGCCGGGCTAAATTCCTTGTTCGGCGCTGAAGAAGACATTGCCAGGCAAGTGAGGGAGCGTGCGCGAGGTCTGGGTCTGGCAGCGCATGTGGCCGTCGCCTCCAAAATCGATGCGGCTGTTCTTGCGGCGCGCGGCTTTTCGGGGATTACCGTAATTCCTGCCGGCGAGGAATCGACGTGGCTGGGACGCTTGCCGGTGGATGTTCTTTTTCCTTCGGCGGAGATTTCCGAAACTTTTGACCGCTGGGGCATATACACCTGCGCGGCGCTGGCGGCATTGCCGATGCTGCAACTCTCGGAACGTCTGGGGCAGGAAGGGGTGCGCCTGCATGAATTGGCGCGCGGGGAATCTGTGCGGTCCCTCGTGCTGGCCGAGCCGGAGATTCATTTCGAAGAGGAAATGGAGCTGGAAGATGCGGTGGAGGAACTCGAACCGCTGTCTTTTCTACTGGGGCGATTGCTGGATCAATTGTGCGCGCGGCTGGTGGCGCGTTCGCTGGCTGCGTGTGCGATTCGAGTGCGATTCGATTTGGACCCGGCATTTTTCATGTCAGGGTTTGTAAGTACAAACCCTGAAACCCGTGATCGACAGAAATCGGCGTCGAAAATCTATGAGAGGGTTTTGACTCTGCCGGTGCCGATGCGGGATTCGAAAATGCTTTTGAATTTGCTGCGCTTGCATTTGCAATCGGGGCCTCCTTCTGCGCCGATTCTAAAAATTGTGCTTGCTGCGGATGCGGCGCGGTCGCGTGTTTCACAGGGCGAGCTGTATCTTCCGAGTGTTCCCGATCCGGAAAAGTTGGAGTTGACCGTGGCGCGGCTGGCGAATCTGGTGGGGGATGCCCATATCGGTTCGCCGGAAATCATGGACACACATCGGCCGGACGAATTTCGAATGCGCCGATTCGTCGCTACGGGCGGCGCGCCCGAAATTCGACGCATGACTCGGCGAATTGCAAGAGAAGTCGGATTCGACGCATCAGGGGTTAAAACCCCTGATGAGAAGGCGAGTCTTATGTCGGAGCTAAAGCTCCGACCCCCTAAAAGTGGGTTTCGAATTTTTCGGCCGGCGCTGCCTGCGAGCGTGGAGTTGCTCGAAGGATGCCCCGTGCGCGTTGGTTTTCGAGGGATGCGCGGCGAGGTGGTGGCGGCGTCGGGGCCGTGGCGAAGTTCCGGAGATTGGTGGCGGGAAGACGCGTGGCAAAATGACGAGTGGGATTTGGAGATTCGTTTTGGGTCTGCGCTCGAAGCGCGAGTGGATACCGCCGAGCTGCCGCAATGGGAGCGGATTCCGAATGCAAGCGAGCGGCGAACCTCCCAGGGTGGCCTGTACCGCATTTTTTACGACTCGATCCGTCAGGGGTGGTTTGTGCGAGGAATGTACGATTGACGTACATAGAACTTCATGCGCGCTCTGCCTTCAGTTTTCTCGAAGGCGCATCGATACCGGAAGAGTTGGCAGGCGTGTGCGCGGAGCACCAGATGCCCGCGATGGCTTTGCTGGACCGCGACGGCGTGTACGGCGCGCCGCGATTCCACTTGGCGGCAACGAAAATCGGAGTGCAAGCTCATATCGGCGCAGAAGTGACGTCGGAGGAAGGCTGGCGGTATCCGCTGCTCGTCGAATCGCGCGCGGGGTACCAGAATCTTTGCCGGTTGATCACGCAGATGAAGCTGCGGACGAAAAAAGGGGAAGGGCATGTTTCCCGGGAAGAGATTGCCGAAAAAGCGGAAGGCCTGATTTGCCTCACGGGAGGAGATGAAGGTCCTCTGGCGCATGCGCTGGCGAAAAAGGGAATTGTGGGCGCGACGGAATGCGTTCGGCAGCTTTGCGAGATTTTCGGGCGGCAAAATGTTTACGTGGAATTGCAGCGGCACTTTTACCGCAAAGAAGAGGCGCGCAACCAGGCGGGGATTGAAATAGCGAGGCAATTGCGTTTGCCTCTGCTGGCGACGAACGGCGTTTCTTACGCGCAGCCGCAGCGGAGGGAAGTGCTGGACGTCTTCACTTGTATTCGAAACCATCAAACTCTGGCCACCGCGGGACGACTTCTCGCCCACAATTCCGAGCGCTATTTGAAGTCCCCCGCGGAGATGGCGCGGTTGTTTTCGGATCTGCCGGAAGCGGTGGCCAACACGCAGGAGCTTTCCTCGCGTTTGAAATTCACGCTGAACGATTTGGGATACAAGTTTCCGAAATATCCGGCGCCGGAGGGGGAGACGGGAATAAGTTTTCTGCGGCGGCGCACACACGAAGGCATGGTGGCGCACTACGGGCTCGAAAACGAACGAGCGAGGCTGCAGATCGAACGAGAGCTGGCCCTGATCGAAAAGCTCGAGCTGGCCGGCTATTTCCTGATCGTCTGGGACATTGTGCGTTTTTGCCGGGAGCAGAACATTTTGGTGCAAGGGCGCGGTTCGGCAGCGAATAGCGCGGTGTGCTACGCACTGGGGATTACGGCGGTGGATCCGGTGCGAATGGAACTGCTTTTCGAGCGGTTTCTTTCCGAGGAGCGCGGCGAATGGCCCGACATTGATATTGATCTGCCCAGCGGCGACCAGCGCGAGCGCGCGATTCAATATGTGTATGAGCGCTACGGAAAATTGGGTGCGGCCATGACGGCGAACGTCATCACGTATCGGGGGCGTTCGGCGGCGCGTGAAATCGGCAAGGCGCTTTCATTTCAGCCGGACATTCTGGACCGGCTGGCGAGCCTCGTGGGTGCGTGGGAATATCGGGATGCCAACGACACACTCGAGCGCCAGTTTCGCGACGCCGGCCTCGATCTTCAGAACCATCAGATTCGGAAATTCTTCGAGCTGTGCCTGCTGGTGCAGGATTTGCCGCGGCATTTGGGGCAGCATTCTGGAGGAATGGTCGTGTGCCAGGGACAACTGGATTCGATTGTGCCGCTCGAGCCGGCGACGATGCCGGGGCGCGTCGTGGTGCAATGGGACAAGGAAGATTGTGCCGACATGGGCATGGTGAAAGTAGACCTGCTCGGGTTGGGCATGATGGCCGTGCTGGAAGATTCAATTCAAATTATTCGCGAGGATTACGGGGAAGAAGTGAATCTCGCGGACTTGCCCGCGAACGATCCGACAGTTTACGAGACGCTGAAAAAAGCGGATACCGTGGGCATGTTTCAGATTGAGAGCCGCGCGCAAATGGCGTTTCTGCCGCGCATGCAGCCCGCGTGTTTTTACGACATTGTGGTGCAAGTGGGAATCATCCGGCCGGGACCGATCGTCGGGAAGATGGTGCATCCGTATTTGAAGCGCCGCCAGGGACGCGAGGCTCCGGAATGTTTGCATCCTTCGCTTGAGCCCGTGCTGAAGCGCACGCTGGGAGTGCCGCTTTTTCAGGAGCAGTTGCTGCGTATCGCCATGATTGCCGCAGGTTTCACGGGAGGGGAAGCGGAGGAATTGCGCCGCGCATTCGGGTTCAAGCGTTCCGAACGGCGAATGAAGGACATCGAGAAAAAACTGCGCGCGGGCATGGAGAAAACGGGAATCGAGCCGGAGACGCAAGAGAAAATCGTGCAATCGATCACGTCGTTCGCACTTTATGGATTTCCCGAATCGCATGCCGCGAGTTTCGCGTTGCTCGCGTATGCGAGCGCTTACCTGAAGTGCCATTACCTGGCGGCTTTTACCGCGGCGATGCTGAACAACCAGCCGATGGGATTCTACCGGGCGGCCACGCTCGTTCAGGACGCGCAGCGGCACGGGCTGAAAATCAGGCCGATCGATGTGACCTGTTCGGAGTGGCTGTGCAAGCTCGAAAGATACAAAGAGGGCTTGGCCGTGCGCTTGGGCATGCGTTACGTGAAAGGCTTGCGCGAAGAAATCGCGCGGGAGATTGTGGGTCAACGCGGGATGCGGCCCTTCGCTTCGATCGAAGATTTGAAGCTTCGCGTTTTGGCGATTCAAAAGTCCGAATTGGCCGTACTTGCCGAGGTGGGAGCTCTGAATTTCATCGCGGGGAAAAAGCACGGGATTCACCGGCGGGATGCGTTGTGGCAGGTGGAGCGCGCCGCGCGACGAGCGGGACCGCTGTTTGAGGCGGAAACTCTCTCCCCGCAATCGAATGTGCAATGGGGGGATAGTCCCAGCTCAGCTGCTGATTTTCGTTCGCCTTTGTTGCAGATGAATTCGGAGGAAAGGCTCGTGGCTGATTTTCGAGGCACGGGAATGACAGTGGGGCCTCATCCGATGGCCTACCATCGCGGAGAAATGAAGCGGCGAGGCATTTGCTCCGCGATTGAACTGCGGGATCTTCCCGACGGAGCGAGCGTGCGAGTGGGAGGAGCCGTGATTGCGAGGCAGCGTCCGGGAACCGCGAAGGGCTTCGTTTTTCTGAGCCTCGAAGACGAAACTGGGATTGCCAACGCGATCATCACTCCGCAACTTTTTGAGGAAGATCACTTGGTGGTGGTGAAGCACCCATTCCTGTTCATCGAAGGCAAGCTGCAAAATCAGGAAGGTGTGGTTTCGGTGAAAGCGGAACGCGTTCGGCCCTTATCGATCTCGCGGGCTGAAACTACTTCGCATGATTTTCATTGAACTCTTTTGCTCATATCGGGCTGCGGCTGAAAGCCACAGCCTATCCCAGGGGCTAAAGCCCGGGGCTGGCGAGGGCTGGCCTTTCGCATGGCCTGAAGGCCATGCTCCCCGGACTAAAGGCCCGGGGCTGACACAAAACCGAGGTGCGCGCAGACTCGACTGGCGGGCGACCCGGGCGCTATGAAAAACGCCGCTCGAATGAGGCGAACGCTATAATCTGGCCGTGAGTTCCTCGATTTCCAGGCAAGAGCAGGCTAGGCAAGAGCAGGGAAGTCTCGACGCTTCGGAGCCAGCTACGGGTCGACGCGCTGACTCAGCTCGTTCGGTGCGCAATCATCTGATCGCGTTTTTGATTTGCATTCTGCTCGGCGTGATTTTCACGCTGCCGGGATCGCTCTCGCCGCGTTCGGTGCTGCTAGGATACGCCGGGGACAATTATCAGCACGCTTGGTTTCTGTGGCACTTCGCGCACGCGGTTTCGCACGCGGAGAATCCCTTTTACACCCACCTAATCTACTACCCGAACCGAGTGAACCTGGCGTGGAGCACGACGGACCCGCTGGCCGGGACGTTGGCGCTGCCCGTGAGTCTTGTGGCGGGTCCGGCGCTCGCTTACAACTTGTCGCTGATTCTGCAGTTGGCGCTGGCTGCGTTCTTTGCGCGTTTGCTTTGCCTCAGGATTTGCCGCAACGAGACCGCGGCTTTGATCGGCGGCGTGATTTTCGGATTCAGTCCGTTTCTATTGGCGCAGGCTCTGGGGCATCTGAGCCTGGTGACCGCGTTTCCGATTCCACTGTTCGTGCTGGCGCTTGATGCCGTGCTGCGGCAGCAGAACCCTTCGTGGAAACTCGGAGTCGGACTTGGCCTTGCGCTGCTACTCACCGCGTTTGCCCACTACAACTACACCGTTCTGTGCGTGCTGTTTGGCTTCTTCATGGTGACGATTGAAATTGCGTGGGAAGGAGTCGCACCGCTCAAGCGAGCGTGGAAGGCTTTTTCTGCTGCGGCGATTACTTTCCTCGTCGGTTTCGCACCGCTGCTGAGGATGCTCTTGCGCGATCCCGCCGGGATGCCGGTTTCGCGAGGAATCGGGCACTTCGAGCAGTTTTCGGCTGACGCGCTCGGTTTTCTGATTCCGAGCTGGAATCATATTCTGCTCGGCCGCTTCGCTCGAGGATGGAATTCCAAGCTGTTCTTAGCGGGATTCGAGGGGACCGTATATATCGGTCCAGTGGTTCTCGCGCTCGCTGCTCTGGGAGCCTGGAAGGGAAGGAAGGAACACAAAAAGTGGGTGCTTCGGGCTTGCATCCTTGGCTTTCTTTTCTACCTGCTTTCGCTGGGGCCACAAATACGAGCGCTCGGCAACTCGCTCGGTGTTGCCGGGCCCGCGGCGCTGCTCTACCGCATTCGGTTTGCGGAGTTTATTTCGGCGCCTGCGCGGTTTCACGTCCTCGTGGCTTTGTGCGCCGCGATTCTCAGCTCGCTGGGGGTTGCGTTCCTGATCGAGAATTTCAGGGACGGGGGGCAGCAATACGCATTGGTATCGCTGGTGGCTGTCTTGGTGCTGCTCGACTATCTGACCGTGCCGTTTCCGAGGTCGTCGATTGTCGATCCTGCCGCGGCTGGCGATACCCCCTCAGCGCAGAGTTGTATTCTGCCCGCCAACGTTCGCGGCGGGACCGTTCTCACGTTTCCCCTCGTGGTTGCGCCGTACTGCATGAAGAGCATGTGGATGCAGGCGACGGATCGAGGGCAGTACGCGCTGGTCGACGGATATTTGTCGTACACGCCGGAACACATTTGGGACGAATTCTGGAATCTTCCGGTTCTGCGCTCGATGCTGGCGCTCGAGGGAATATTGAAGGTTCCGGTGGACGAAGCCTCGGACAGGCAGAGTGCGGTGGCAACGATTCGGAGTCTTAACTTGGGAGCCGTCGTCGTGTTCGATTCGCCGGAGCGCGACGCGGGCGTCCAATATGTAGAATCGGTTTTCGGCGTGGCCGGTAAACGAGCGGGCAGTTGCACGGTGTTTGAAATCGAGCCGAAGCAAGCGGCAGATGCTAAGTAGAAGTACCTTAGAAACGCTTAAGCGCGATCCAACATAGTGGTTTCAGGGGCTGTAGAGTCTGTGTGAGAACTGGGGTTGAGGGACACGGGCCGCAAAACCTTGGGACCACAGATGAACACAGATAAACACAGATGAAGCAAAAAGCGCACGACGAACCTGAACTCGAGTCCGGGGCTGACACAAACCGGGTTGTCACTCGGACTTTGAAGCCCCGCCCTTCCAGTCAGCCATTTTTGAAATGGCTTCCAGCTTGCCGAGTGCAAATAGCCCGCGCGGGGCTGTACACGCCTCCGGGGATTGCCGATAACACTTACCAGGAGTAGCCTAGACACGTTGGCGTTAGGGAATTCCGGTCGCAGAGGAGAAAGCATGGCACGAAATGACACTTCGAGTGCGATTGGCGCGTTTGCCGTAGGTTTGGGCGTGGGCGTCGCGTTGAGCTTCTTGTTGGCGCCGAAGTCCGGCGAAGAAACGCGCCAGCTGATAGCCAAAAGCGCCCGACGCAGTAGGGATTTTGTCACCGACACGGTGGATGACGTTAAGTCGCAGGTGGAAGAATCGGTGAACGATGCCAAAGGCAGGATTCGCGGCGCCGTCCGAGCAGGCAAAGAAGCGTATCGAGACGATCTGGCCCAGAAACGCGAC
The DNA here is from genome assembly GCA_963737205.1 of uncultured Acidobacteriota bacterium. Classification (GTDB taxonomy): domain Bacteria; phylum Acidobacteriota; class Terriglobia; order Acidiferrales; family UBA7541; genus Palsa-295. Next base: position 3,458,773 of record CAVTRV010000002.1, read on the forward strand.
GCCTGACTATCAACTTCTCTATTTTTGTTTTTCCGAAGACCTGCCTAAGCATGTCTACTGCTTTCACTGATCTCAAGGGCGAGCCTGGAGTTCGCGGTTTTTTGCACTTGCCATCGCGAGCCAATGGCGACGGACTCCTTCTCACGCACGGCGCGGGTTCGAACTGCCGGTCAGAACTGCTGCTACTCATGGCGGATGCTTTCGTCACATCCGGGTTCACCGTGTTGCGGTTCGATCTGCCGTTTCGGCAAGCGCGTCCGCACGGGCCGCCTTTCCCAGGCGGCGCAAAGGGAGACCGCGACGGTCTGCGGCGGGCGCTAGCGGTTCTGCAGACGAAAGTGAGTGGCTGCGTTTTCCTCGGCGGACATTCGTATGGCGGGCGCCAATCGACGATTCTGATTTCCGAGGAGCCGCAGGCGGCGGAGGGTCTGCTGCTGCTTTCCTACCCGCTTCACCCTCCGCGAAAACCGGAGCAGCTTCGCACGGCGCACTTCCCGAAAATCACGAAGCCCGCATTCTTCGTTCACGGCACGCGCGACCCATTCGGTTCCATCGCGGAAATGAAGGCTGCGCTGGAGCTGATTCCGGCGCGGAACGGGCTAATGGAAGCGGAGGGCGCGGGGCACGAACTGCTGCCGAAGAAGTCTCCCGCAGATCTTGCCAGCCGCATCGCGGAGGCGTTTCAAGCGTTCATCGGGCCGCGCCGCAGCGGCTGAAGTTCAATCCCCGGCGAGAGCGAGCTCCGGGCCGCGGTCGGCGCAACGAATGCAGAGCCGCGCCCACGGCAAAGCCTGAAGGCGAACCTCGCGGATGGGATTGTCGCATGTCTCGCAGACACCGTACTCGCCGGCCTTGATGCGTGCGAGCGCCGCTTCGACTTCGGCCAATTCCCGGCGCTCGCGTTCGAGCGTGGCGATGGCCAAATCTTTCGCAAAGTTGCTCGTCGCCAGCGCGCCTTCGTCATCCGGCTCGCGGTCAACAGTGACGTCGCCGAAGCGGCTATTCAGTTTGCGGCGCAGCTCGTCTCTCTTGCTTTTCAGAAGCTTTTCCACGTTCTCGTGCTGTTTGCTGCGAGTCTTTGTCGTAGCTATCGTAAGAGTTGCCATGTTTCGTTCACCTCAGTTTTGATTCGCCGGCTCGGGATTCCGTTTCATCGAGCGTCCAAAGCTAGTCCGGCCGGGATATGCAACCTATCCGTACCTTTCCTTAGCGTCCGAAATTAGATGCTGTACGCGCGTTTAAGGTTCTCTCGCGGGCTTCGGCGGAGTTTATAATGCGGCCATGGTGCCGCTCGGCGAATACCGGCGAAAGCGAAAATTTGAGGAAACTTCCGAACCGCGCGGAAAAGAACGCGCTCGCGGCGGGAACCGGTTTGTCGTTCAGGAACATCACGCACGGCGGCTGCACTACGATTTTCGTCTCGAGATCGACGGGGTTCTGAAATCATGGGCCGTTCCGAAAGGCCCGTCGCTTAATCCTGCCGACAAGCGACTCGCGGTGCAGACTGAAGATCATCCGCTCGAGTACGGGAGTTTTCACGGCACGATCCCGGCGGGAAACTACGGTGCGGGCGAAGTAAGAATTTGGGACGAAGGCACGTACGAAATGGAAGGTCAGGCTTCGGCGAGCGAGCAGCTTCGCCGCGGCGAATTGAAATTCATCCTGCACGGCCAGAAATTGCACGGAAGTTTCGTGCTCGTGAAGTTGCGAAGAAGTGAGTCGGGTAGGGAATGGCTGCTAATCAAGCACGCGGACTCGGCGGCGGTGGGCAGCGCGAGAAATGCGGCGCCGCGAGTGGTCCTCCCTGAGAAAACGAACGCTGAGGAAGCTACTCCATCTCCGGCGAAGAAACACAAGAAGCGCAAAATGCCGGCGGGTGCGCGCAAGGCTCCCATGCCGCAAAATATTCGCGTGGCGCTGGCGAGTCTCGCCGACGCTCCCTTTTCCGGCGCGGACTGGCTCTTCGAGATCAAATGGGATGGCGGACGAACGCTGGCGGCGGTGCGAGACGGCAAGGTGCAGCTGTGGTCGCGCTCCGACCGGGACGTCACCCGGGAATATCCGGAGCTGTCGCAGCTAGCGGCGAACGTCGACGCCGACGAAGCGTGGCTGGACGGGGAAGTGGTGGCGCTCGACAGCGAAGGGCGAAGCGATTTTGAGAAGCTGCAGATGCGCTTTTCGGTGCAGAAACCGTCGGCGCAGCTTTTACAACAGGTTCCCATCGTTTATTACGTGTTCGATCTTCTGTATCTGGATGGCTACGATCTTCGAGGCGTGCCGCTGATCGAGCGAAAAGCTTTGCTTCAGGAAGTTCTTCGGCCGGATGCAAGGGTTCGCTATTCGGACCACGTGCTCGAAAAGGGCAAAGAGCTCTTTGAAGTGGCGGTGGAAAAGCACCTGGAGGGCATCGTCGCGAAGAAGATTTCGTCCCCGTATCCCGCGGGCCGAACTTCGGCTTGGCTCAAAATCAAGCTGGATCAAGACATCGACGCGGTGGTGGGCGGGTGGACCGATCCTCGCGGCACGCGCGAATATTTCGGCGCGCTGCTCGTCGGGCTTTACGAAGGAGACAAACTCGAGTACATCGGCAACGTAGGGATCGGATTCTCGGCCGAATTCCAGCAGAAGCTGTGGCCGCAACTGCAAAACCTGCGGGAGAGCGAGTGTCCCTTTGCCGTCGAGCCTTCCACGCGAGAGCAATCGTATTGGGTGAAGCCCGAACTCGTTGCGCGCGTGCGATTCACGGACTGGACGGATGGCCGCCATCTGCGCGCGCCGAGATTTCTCGGGTTGCAGGAAGATCGCGACCCGAAAGAGTGCACCTTTGAGGAGCAAATGAAAACGCCAGCCGCGAAAAAGGGGAGTGCGAAGGAAAGTGCGAAGGGATGGGCGAAGGAAAAAGCCGCAGGGAAGAAGGGCGCCGGTTCTGAGTCAGGCTCTTCCGATCCGCCGCCGCGCTCAGCGGCTTCGGATGCTTTGAATACCGACAAACGAATTCAGGCAGAGCTGGAGAATGGCGCGTCTGAAAGCATCTTCATCGACGTGGATGGGCGCCGCCTCCATTTGACGAACCTGAACAAGGTCTACTTCCCGCAGGATGGGTTCAAGAAGCGCGATTTGCTCGCCCACTATTTCTGGGCTGCGCCGATGATCCTTCCGTTTCTCAAGGACCGGCCGCTCGTCCTGCGGCGTTATCCGAATGGCATCGAGGGAGAATCGTTCTTCCAGAAGGACGCGGGCAAGGATACTCCCGACTGGGTGAAGACGGTTTCGATTGTGTCCGAGGATCGCGGCCGAACCGTGCGTTACATTATTGCGAACGACCGGGCGACGCTGGTGTATCTGGCGAATCTGGGATGCATCGATCACAACCCGTGGTCGAGCCGGTACAACGATCAGGACCATCCGGATTATATTTTCTTCGATCTCGATCCCACCGAAGGCACGCCGTTCTCGACGGCGGTCAAGTTCGGCAAGCTGTTTCTGGAAGCGCTCGAGAAGCTGAAGATTACCGCTTTCGCCAAGACATCGGGCGCGACGGGCTTTCACATTTTCATTCCCATCGAACCGCGGTACACGTTTGAGCAAGCGCGGCTGTTCGTGCAGGCGGTGTCTTCCATAGTGAGCAAGAAGAACCCCGGCGTGCTCACTTCGGAGCGGACGGTGAGGAAGCGCGCGCGCGGCTCGATCTACGTGGACGCGCATCAGAACTCGCGCGGGCAGTCGCTGGCGTGCGCCTATTCGGTGAGAGCGTTCCCGCACGCGCCGGTATCAACGCCAGTCCGCCTGAGCGATCTGCGGAGCGATCTGGAGCCGGAAAAGTGGAACGTCAAGACGATTCGAAAGCGCGTGGAAGCTGTGGGCGATTTGTGGGCCAACTTCTGGAAGTCGAGGCAGAAACTCGAATCACTCCTAGAGAACTCGGGCGCGGACTAGCGCGGGCCACCATCGGGGAAAGGGCTAAGCTCAAAAGAGTATGCGCGAGATTTTGTGAAGAACGACCATCCCACCAATTGAGAAAAATCCCAAAATGGCAAACAGCGGGAGCGGGCCTTCCGTCAGCGGAAGCCGCCGACCCGAGTTCGGCTCCTCCGGTTCAGCGTTAGGCTGCGCGGTTTGTGTTTGCTGGGAAATATCCTGTGTCTGGACGGCGGAGAGGGCGGCCTGAGACGTCATGAATCGAGTGTAAGGATGGCTGACCAGCGGCTGCCGAGCCGCCGGCGTTACAAGCGGCGTCAGAGCGAGCGCGAACGAGAGCGTTACAACGAGGAAAAATGTTGTTTTCATTTCGCTATTTCCTCACGCTTTCCTGCCGCCATTTCGGAGAAAAAAGGGAGGAATGGACCGACCGTGGATCCATTCCTCCGTATGAGTGTATGAAGTCCTAAGTCTGATGTTGCCTCACGTGCGTCGCACGAGGCCGCCCAAGAGTGCAACCAAAAAGAAAACCAGGAAGATGAAGAACAGAATCTTCGCGATTCCTGCTGCCGCGACCGCGATTCCCCCAAAGCCGAACAACGCCGCGATCAGTGCAATAATGAAAAAACCTAGCGCCCAACGTAGCATTGCATCCTCCTTGGTTGAGATCCGCTCTAAGGATCTGTTGCATTACGACTCGACATTACGCTGGGGCCATACCGGGTCCAATACACGATTTCTCGTATTTAAGGCCCTCCTGAGCCGGAGGATGCACCTAAGGAATATCCTTTAGCACCCAATGAGGTGAGGGGCAACGGAGCCGTTTAGGTGTGCGAACGCGAGCTCAGTTTGGTTCGCGGGGGCGAATGCGGGTGAAAGCGATCAGCAGAAGCGCCGAGAGGACGGAGATGGCGCCGCCGGCGGTGCGGTCCGGCGTGCGGCGAAACGACAAATCAATCTTGTGCGCGCCGGCGGGGATTGCGAGAACCACCTGCGCGGTCTGCGGGCGCGAGCCGATGGCGGCTTGCTGACCGTCGATGCGCGCCTCCCAGGCCGGATAGTTCACCAGGCGCAGCGCCAGGTCCACGGGGGCCGCGCTCTCCGTGGAGAAGGCTCGCTGCCCAGGCGTCCAGCGCTCGATGTGCACGCGCATTCCGGTGGCGGGAACAATTTCATCGGAATCCGGATCCACCTTCGAGAATTGCGGAATTGGCTGCGAAGGCGGGTCCTCTGAATCCGGGGTGACCCCGGGCAACTGATAGCGGTCGCAACCACTCGGCGCGTATTCATCCGTCCCTTCGTACCCGAGCCCGGAATGAATCCAATCTGCGAGCGTCGGCGCGTCGGCGCTGTCCCACCACGCATCGCTCGCAATGGCGGTGGCAGTAGCGGCCAGCACGGCAAGAATCGCAAGCCACGCCATCCACTGTTTTCGGGAACGGCCGAGCGCGGCCGCGGCAAAAAATGCGAACGCGACGCTGAGCGCGTCCAGCCATCGCCAGGGAAACTGGACGAATTGCAATTTCGGCAGGAAGCGCCAGGAAATCTCACTCGGCGGAAACATCAGGAACGTCGAGACGGCCGCGACCGCGAGAAGGATCCACCACAAAGCGGGGAACTCGCGCCGGCGCCGCGCCACGAACACCGCAAGAATGCCCGTAATCAACATCATTCCGAGCGCGAGAGCGGAAACCTTCCAATTGAAAAGGATGAACTCAGGGTCGCCACCGTGGGCGAAGATGAAATTGTGCTCGGGGCGCAGATTCTGCGACACCACCTGCGCGATTTGCACCCAGCGTTGTTCGAATGCTGCAGGCAGAATGTAGAAAGCGGCGAGCCCAAAGCCCATTGCTATTGCCGTCGTTCCAGCTACCAAAGGACGGGTGTTGCGCTCGAAGGTGGCGCCCACGACCAGCAGCAGCGCGAGCGAATACGTTGCGATCACCGCGGCGGGGGCGTTGGACAGCCAGATGGCGGCCAAAACCAAGCCAAGAAAGGGCACGCCGCGCCAGCCGTTGCGCGTGACGCGCAGGGCGCCCAGGATCAACAGGGGAAACAGGGCTTCGGCAAGCAGCTCCGCAAAATCGCTGCGGTAATAGACGACCAAAAGATTGTACGGATTCACGGCGAAGAAAACGGCCGCTGCGATCGCCTCGCGCGGCGAAAGCCACTCGCGCGCGAGCCTCCACATCGTCATCCCGCCAGCTACCAGCGTGAGCCAGATGTATGCGCCCGGCGCGGCCTGCCAACCGACGATCGAACCGAGGGCTGCGCCCAGCGTCCAGGATGCCGGCGGATAAAAAACGAAGCGCGGCTCACCATAGCCCCAGTTTGCCCACACGGCCCAACGCGGGTAGAGAATCCCCTGGCGCCATTGGCTGGCGACGTCCAGCCACGATGCCAGGTGAAACTGGAAATCATGGCCGGAAGCGTTGCCCAGAAAGAACATCGGCGTGACCACTGCCGTAGCCGCAAGCGCAACGAAGAGAAGAGGCGCGCGCCATGACGGAGGCGCGGAGTCTGATTCGGTTTGTGGGGAGGTTCTTGCTACCACTTCGTCGGAAATGAGTTTGTCTCCGCGGTCGAACCGTCAGCCACCCGTCGAGAATACAGAATCGCGCCGCCTTTGCGCCACTCACAAACCGGCTTGGTCGGGACCGATTCCGGAAGTGTGCGGAATGGGACTGTATTGCTCCCGCTCGTGTGACATCATCCGCGCATGCTTAAGAACAGAGATAAGAAGCAGTCATACCGAGCGGTGCTCGCCAGCGTGAAGGTAGAGATGGCAGAGCCCCGGGTCGCCGAATCCGCTCACGTAGAAATCGAGAAAGAGCGCGCAGCAAAAGTCAAAGAAGGCGCTAAGACATGACGCTCTTATTTGCTCTTGCGGTGGTTGTTATCGTGGCGCTTGTGGGGAGTCTTCCCATCTGGCCACACAGCAAGAACTGGGGCTATTACCCCATCGGCGTGAGCGCCGTCATCCTGATTATTCTGATCCTGTTCTTTCTTGGCCGCTTTCGCGGGCACTAGGGGTGCAGCTCTCAGCAGGGCAACGAGTTGAGTTCCATGGCAGAGCCCACGCAGTTCCACCAATGAATGCAAGGCACACTGGCGCGATTAAGGATCGAGATGGCTGGAAAAAACTTTCGAGTTGCACAGACCGCCGAACGCACCAACATCGACGGAAAGCAAGTACAGAACAAAGTACTTTTGGCAACGCCGGACAATGAATACGAGCTGATGCGTTCCGACTTGATGTATATCGACCTGCCGAGTCACCTCAGTCTTCACGAGCCGACCCAGAATATCGAGTTCGCATATTTCCCGAACCGGGGAATGGTTTCTCAAGTCGTCGTGACCAAGGATGGCCGGACCGTGGAAGTGGGCGTAGTGGGTAAGGAGGGCTACGTTGGCGCAGGATTAGCAGTGGGTCTAAACAGAAGTCCCGTGCGCGAAATAATCCAGATCGCCGGAGACGGCTTCCGAGTGACGGGGAGCGCGCTAGAACGCATTCTGCGGTCGGCCCCGCAGTTACAGGTGCTGCTGAACAGGCATACGGGGCTTCAAGGAATGCAAGTCGCACAGACGGCGGCGTGCAATCGGCTGCACGATATAGAGCAGCGTCTCTCGCGGTGGTTGCTGATGACTCAGGACAGGGTGGATTCCGGATTGCTTCCGATCACCCACGATTTCATTGCGACCATGATGGGCACCGACCGGTCCACCGTGAGCGTGACCGCGTCGGTACTGCAAAAAAAAGGAATGATCGACTACGTGCGAGGTGCAGTGAAGATCGTGAACCGCAGGAAGCTCGAAAAAACGGCGTGCGAATGCTACTGCGTCATTCGGCAGTTCGAAGATGACCTCGGATTGAGATAGTACCTTCTCCAGCGTTGGATACCCTACAGACAGAAGTCCTTTGCTATCGGTAATCTCCGGGACCTTATCGCATTCAGTTCGGTTTTGACTTGGGTTCGAAAAGGGGCGACCTGTGCAGAACTTTGCGCAGGGGGACGAACGAGGTGCTCTGTCGCCGCAGTTGCACTTGAAAAGTAAGGCCACGCCGTCTTTTGGAAGCGCACAACCGCACAAAATCCTGGGGTGTGCGAGGGAGGCCATGCGCCGCAAACTAGTATGGATCGCCGAACCGCCTTTCGGGAAATGGGGTTGCTCCGAATGCGCGTGGGTGTTCAATCCTTCGGGATCGCCCACCGGCAACTCACTCGATGAAATGAAGCAGAACTACATACGGCAGCGCGATAAGGAGTTTGCCGCCCACGTTTGCGCTGAACACCCCAGGGCCAAGAAGACGAGGGGCTAGGTAATCCAGGCCGTTCCGCAGCAGCACAATCCGCCTGGTGTGATTCCCGGAAACCGATCACTACACCGTATCTTGCCAATTTGCCGCCGTACCGGATACAGTGAAATGGTTTCGATAGAGCGAGCGAGAAGTCAGACGCCGCCTGGAATCCCGAGCTTCAAACAACCGTCAACGTGAACGCAGAAGACCAAAGACTGCAGGCCAGCGTCGAGCGCAAAGTCCATTGGAAGCGCTGGGGCCCATACCTTTCGGAGCGTCAGTGGGGCACCGTTCGCGAGGACTACAGCCCCAACGGCGATGCCTGGGATTATATTCCGCACGACCACGCGCGTTCGCGCGCCTACCGCTGGGGCGAAGACGGAATCGCGGGAATCTGCGACCGCCATCAGCATGTTTGCTTTGCGCTGGCGCTCTGGAACGAAAGAGACCCGATTTTGAAAGAGCGCCTGTTTGGGCTGTCAAATCGGGAAGGGAATCACGGCGAGGATGTGAAGGAGTATTACTACTATCTCGAAGCAATTCCGAGCAATTCCTACCTGAAGTATCTCTACAAGTATCCCCACGCGGCATTTCCGTACGACACGTTGGTGGCCGAGAACGCGAAACGCACGCGCTTGGAGCCCGAATATGAACTCATCGACACGGGCGTTTTCGCCGGGAATCGCTATTTCGACGTTTTCGTGGAGTACGCGAAGGCGACTTCCGAAGACATCCTGATTCGCATCACGGCCTGGAATCGCGGGCCCGAGGCGGCTCGCCTGCACCTGTTGCCGACGCTCTGGTGCCGCAACCGCTGGGATTGGGGCGATCCGTATGAGAAGCCGACGCTGCGGCGAATCGATGCTCCGCCCGGAATGTCGTTTGTCGAACTATCCGAGTATCACTACGGCAAGCGGTGGCTGGCCGTGGAAGGTTCGCCCGAATTGCTTTTCACCGAAAATGAAACGAATGCAGAGCGGCTCTTCCAGCAGCCGAGCCGCACGCCTTACGTGAAGGATGCGTTTCATCGGCACGTCGTGAATCGCGACCAGGGCGTGGTGAACCCGGCGATGACAGGAACGAAAGCAGGCGCGCATTTTGCCTCGGAGATTCCGTCCGGCAAGGCCTGGACCGTTCGTTTGCGTCTGACGGACCGCAATCCCGCCGAAACGCGCGAGGGCGCGCCGCAGACCTTCGGCTCAGCTGCATTCGACGAAGTGTTTTTGGAGCGCCAAAAAGAAACCGACGAATTCTATGCCGCGAGAAATTTTCCAGGCGCCAGCGAGGACGCGAAACTCGTCCAGCGCCAGGCGTTCGCGGGGCTTCTGTGGAACAAGCAAAGCTATCACTATGAGGTTCGCCGCTGGCTGGAGGGCGACCCCACGGAGCCGAAGCCCGATTCGCGGCGGTGGCAGGGGCGGAATCACGATTGGCTGCATCTTTACAACTCCGACGTGATTTCCATGCCCGACAAGTGGGAATACCCCTGGTATGCCTCGTGGGACCTGGCATTTCATTGCGTCGCGATGGCGCTAATCGACCCGGATTACGCGAAGGCGCAACTCATCTTGTTTCTTCGCGAATGGTACATGCAGCCCAACGGGCAGCTTCCGGCCTACGAGTGGAACTTCTCCGACGTGAATCCGCCGGTGCACGCGTGGGCGGCCTGGCGCGTTTATAAGATTTGCGCTCGCGTCTCAGGCCAGGCGGACTACAAATTTCTCCAGCGTGTCTTCCACAAACTGCTGCTGAATTTTACGTGGTGGGTGAATCGCAAGGACCCTGAAGGCAACAACGTCTTCCAGGGCGGTTTTCTCGGCCTCGATAACGTAGGAGTTTTCGACCGCTCGAAACCGCTTGGGCCGGGTCAGTTCATCGCGCAGTCGGACGGCACCAGCTGGATGGCGATGTATTGCCTCGACATGCTTTCGATTGCCGTGGAATTGGCGCACATGGATCCCGCGTACGAAGATGTGGCCAGCAAGTTCTTCGAACACTTCGTCTACATTTCGAAGGCGATGAACAACATGGGCGGCGAGGGAATCGGATTGTGGAATGAAGAAGACGGATTCTACTACGACGTTTTGCACTTGGGAGAGTCTTCGGCCGTTCCGATCCGGGTGCGATCCGCAGTCGGGTTGATCCCGCTCTTTGCCGTGGCGACGTTCGAACCCGACGACCTGAAAGACCTGAAGCAGTTTCGGCGCAGGGCGCAATGGTTCCTCGATCATCAGAAGGGAGTGGCGGAGCACCTGGACATGAGCCAGGAGTCCGATCAGGGGCCGCGCTATCTTCTTACGATTGCGAACCGGCCGAAGCTCGAGCGCGTCTATCGATACGTGTTTGACGAAAGCGAATTCCTTTCGCCGCACGGGATCCGTTCGCTTTCGAAGTATCATGGCGACCGTCCGTTCATGCTCCACGTGGATGGCCAGGTATATTCGGTGGGCTATGAGCCCGGCGAGTCGACGAGCGACCTTTTTGGAGGGAATTCGAACTGGCGCGGGCCGGTGTGGTTTCCGCTGAATTTTCTGCTGGTCGAATCGATTCAGAGAATTCACTACTATTACGGCGACAGTTTCAAGGTGGAGTTTCCCACCGGCTCGGGCCGACGGGAAACTCTGTGGAGCGCGGCCAGCGATTTATCGCGCCGCCTTTCCCACATTTTCCTGCGGCGCGACGGTCGGCGCCCCGTCTACGGCGACACCTCGCTCTTCCAGAACGATCCGTACTGGCGCGACCTGATCCTGTTCTACGAGTATTTCCATGGCGAAACAGGCGCAGGTTTGGGCGCAAGCCACCAGACCGGTTGGACTGCACTGGTGGCCAAGCTGATCGAACAAAGCGGCGAATGATTTTTTCGAATGCTTCGGCGAGCGACTAGGCCGGCTTTTCCATAGCTTTCGGAATTTCCACGAGCTCAATCAGAACCTTCCCAGCCGCAGGCGCAGCCACCAGGAAGAAATTTACGCGCGTCCCATTCGCGCCCCGGCGCGTGGCCGGATAAACCGCCTGGACGCCGAACCGAGCGTGCAGAATCTCGGTCGCCTGGTCGACATCTTTCACGTAGAGCTCCACCTGCTGAATGCCCTCGCCGGACTTTTGCAGATACCGTGCGATAGCGCCGGAGCCCGCGGGTTCCCGGCTCGTGAGGATGTCCAGCCGGGTGCGGTTTCTGAATTCGAGCTCGAATTCCTTGGCGTCCTGCTCGGCGGGCACATCGGCGAGCGGCGGCGATCCATTGGCGGCGCGAATCTGGTCGAAACGGAGTGGCTCAACCGCAACGCCCACGGTGATTCCGGGCACTCGGGCCCCAAACGCAAAGAATTTCGCGAGCCCGCGATCCTGAAGCCACGTCCTCATGATGGGCTCGATCCGTTCGGACCCGAGGCGAAAAAGTTCCGCGGCGGCGCGTTCTCGAACGGAAGAATCCGCATCGGCCAACTCGCGAATCAGAGAAGCGAGATCTTTCTCAGGCATGTCGAGGAGGTCGTGAACACTAAGGCGAAGTGTGTGAAGGCTGCACGGCATTCACATTCGAAAGTATCACCTGGACGGGCTTTCCCGGCCGCACTGCGACGGGCACGTCCCAACGTGCGCGTACGTCACCCACATCTGCCGTAACGTCCAGCGTCGTGAGCCAGTAGTTGCCGGGCGGAATGCCGGCCAGGGAACCTTGTCCTTGCAGGTTCGTTTCCGTCCGCGCTACCAGATAGGTCGACTCCGCTAGCTCCAGAACCTCGCGATGAATTTCGGGATTGCGTTTCGTAACAAGCGTTTGCCATTTCGCGCTGGCGTCCTTGTCGGCCAGCTCTAGGTCCATTCCGTCTTTGCTCTGCGGATTCGCCTCGATGTAATGCTGAACGGTCTGTCGGTAGTCCTGAACCAATTTCTCATATTTCGCCGGGTCTTTCGTTTTGTCGGCCGGCTTGAATTTGGCCTTGGGGAAATCGAGCGCCGAGGAGCCCGCGCTCCGTTGAATGTATGCACCATAAAATTCAGGAACGCCCATGATATCCGTGGCCGTGAGCTTGTTGAGGAAATCCTCGCCAGTGAGCTGGACCCAGTGGTTCTTCTTCATCCACGCCTTCAACTCCTTGGAGCCGTCGAGACTGTCAATGAATGCGTTCATGTCCGGCGGAGGATGCATCGCATCCACTTCCTTGCTGATTTGTTCGAAGCTCTTGCTGAGCAGATAGAGCGGAAAACCGCGCACCGGCTCTTCGAGACCGCCCGACGGCGTCGCCCGTACGACAAATTCGATGGAACCGCTTTGCGCGGCAGCCAGCGGCGCGACCATGCAAACGGCGAGGCCAGCGGCGAAAATCACTCGGGCGATGCTTTTCATGCCGCTCATCGTAACAGAACGAAATTGGCTAAAACAGCCGCTCAATCTTCCTGCGTTGTGATGATTAACAGCCTCGCGCAACCGCGGGGCGGGAGCGCAAGTTCGTTCGACTTGCCTCATGGGTGGTTTTTCCCGTACTCTGGAGGCAATGAAAATAGAACTCACTCCGGACCAGAAGGCATTTGTCCGCCAAGCGATTGAAAGCGGCCGGCTTCAACGAGAAGAGGACGCGGTGCAAGAAGCCCTCGCCCTTTGGGAAGAACGCGAGCGGGGACGGGCGGAGTTCTTGCTAACACTTAATGAGGCCAAAGCTTCCCTTGCGCGCGGGGAAGGCCGCACCATCACGCAACAATCGATGCGTGAGCTCGCTGCGGAAGTAAAGGAGCGCGGGCGGGCTCGCCTTATCGCCGAACTTGCAGCGCCTCGCTGATGACGCATCGGGTCTCGCGACGTGCCGAGACTGATCTGCTCGAAATTTGGCTTTATGTGGCGAAAGAAAGCGGCAGCGTGGAAATCGCCAACCGCCTGATCGACTCCATCACAGATCGCTTTTTCCTTCTTGCAGCCTTCCCACACCTCGGTCGCGCGCGACGAAGACTTCGGTCCGGGCTCTCGAACACTTTCCGTTGGCGACTATGTCGTCGTCTACTGTGTTGATGTCGAGGATGTTCTGATTCTTCGAGTTGTACACGGGAGACGTGATCTAGAGCCGCTTTTTGGACGTTGATATCCCCGTTTGTTGCGGAACTGTCACCAATGCGCGGGTGAAGAGAGCAGCCCAGCTTGAAGAGACGCCGAGACGTTTAGTACAGGTGGAAGGTAACTTCGATGATTTGCCGCACAGGCGCGGGCTTGCCGTCCGGGCCGAGCGCGGGCTTAAAACGCCACGCGCGAACCGCCTCGATCGCTTTGTCGTCCAGCCCGAGCCCGACGCCCTTTACCACGTGAATGTCGGTGGCGCGTCCGTCGGCCGTGATAACTGCGATCAGAGAAACCGTGCCTTGATACTTCGCTTTCACCGCCTCGTCTGAGTACTGTGCCTGCGGGCAATACAAGCAGGCGGGATAGCCATAGCCGCCGGTGCCAGCGTTATATACGCCGCCGCCGGTGCCGCCACCCGACCCTGGTCCAAGGCCGCCGCCGGTGCCGCTGCCGATGCCGCCACCGCTGCCAGAACCAATGCCGGCGCCGCTACCAGGCCCATTCGAATCGGTGAGCACTTTGGCAAGCGGGTCGCCCCAATTGTTCATGTTGGGGCTTGGCACATTCAATTGCGGAGGTCCCGCCAGGGTTGGCCGGACCGCAAACTTCGGAGCCGCCGGCGGATGCACGGAGGGGGCAGCCATCTGCGCCAAGTCGAATTTCGGCGCCTTGCCCTTGCTTGCCGGAACCGGATTGTGCTCGCCGCCACCGCCACCTCCGCCAGCCTTCTTCACTCCAGGCGCGAGCTTGGGCAGGTATGGGGAAAGAGTGGTGATCTCGACGCTCGAGTTCGCCTTGGTGATAGCCGGCGACATGATTTCGGGCAGCAGCGGCACGATGATCAGCACGAGAATTGCGACGTGAATCGTAACCGAAAGGGCCTGGACCCGCGTGAACTGCGCATCTTTGGTCCAGATGTCCTTTACAGCCACCGGCTTACTGGTGACTTGAAGCGGAGGCAATTTCTTCGGGAACAGCGCGTCACGCACGTTCTGCAAGAAGCCGCTTTGTTTCCAGTCGACCAGTAGGTCCGAATTCACCCGGCCCTTCGGGGCCGCGCGCAGAAGCTCCCTCAGATTTTCGCCCAAGCCGGCGCCGAAGTCCGGCATGTCAAACGCCGTCTCCTGCCCGGGACGAACCTTTACCGGCCGCTCAACGAGAAAATCCCTGAGATTTGAAAACAGACTCTTTAAGACGGAGTCCTGGCCAGTGAGGCGAACCTTGCCGAGCCGCAATGTGGGCTCTGTACCAGAACGCCCCGCTTGATCCAGCCTTGAACTGAAGTCGCCCATGAGTGTTACCTAGCTACCTTGGGTCGAGTGCACATAAGCTTAGAAGCGCGGCCTTCGAAAAGGATGTATCCGCCGCACACGGCTGACATGCTCTCTGATTCATTGTAACATACGATGCGCGAATCAATTTTCAGGTTTCCCGAAATGGACACACTAGAAAGGGGCATTTAGACTCGGCTCCCCGCGATGGCGAAGACCCTGGACCTGAAGAGTACGCTGAACCTGCCGCGAACCGATTTTCCTATGAAAGCGAAGTTGCCCGAGCGCGAGCCCGTGCAATTAGCCGCCTGGGAAGAGACGCGGCTCTATTACCGCATCCTCGATTCGCGCGCCGGAGCGCCGCTCTTCGTCCTGCATGACGGCCCGCCGTATCCGACGGGCGAAATTCACCTTGGAACGGGCCTCAACAAGATCGTGAAGGACATGATCGTCAAATCGAAGACCATGGCCGGGTTTCGTTCGCCATATATCCCGGGCTGGGATTGCCACGGGCTCCCCATCGAGACGAAAGTGGAAAAGGAACTCGGCGGCAAGACGACGAAAGTCTCCGCCGCTGAATTTCGCCGCCGGTGCCGCGAGTATGCTGCGCGCTACGTGGAAGCGCACAAGCGCGATTTCCGGCGCCTCGGCGTCTTCGGCCAGTGGGACAAGCCTTACCTCACGATGGACCCGAGCATGGAGGCTTGCACCGCGGGGGCGTTCATCGACTTCCTGGAAAAGGGCTACGTCTATCGCGGCCTGAAACCTGTCTACTGGTGCATATACGACCGTACGGCGCTCGCCGAAGCCGAGGTCGAATACGAAGACCACGTGAGCCCGTCGGTCTGGGTGAAATTCCCGGTGGTTGAAGGTGCGAACGCCGCCAAACTCGGCGCCGACGTTAGCGCCCTGATATGGACCACGACTCCCTGGACGCTGCCTGCCAATCGCGCGCTCGCGTTTCATCCCGAATTCGAATACGTGGTCGCGGACACGTCTGCCGGCAAACTCCTGCTCGCAAAGGAGCGCGTCGAGGCTCTTGCCTCCGAACTTGGCCTCGAAATCCGTGGCGTCACCGGCGGCTGGAATGGTCGGGAATTCGAAGGCGCGAAGTTCCAGCATCCGTTTCTCGACCTCACGGTGCCCGGCGTTCTCGCCGAGTACGTCACGCTCGATCAGGGCAGCGGAGTGGTCCACACGGCGCCCGGCCATGGGGCTGAGGACTTTCACACCGGCCAGAAATACGGAATCGAAGCCTACGCTCCGCAAGACGACGATGGCCGCTTCATCGAAGGGCTGCCCGAATACAAGGGCAAGACCGTCTTCGAAGCGAATCCGATCGTCATCGAGCTGCTCAAGCAGCGGGGCATGCTGGTGGGCGAACGCAAGCTGGCGCACAGCTACCCGCATTGTTGGCGCTGCCACAACCCGGTGATCTTCCGCGCCACCGAGCAGTGGTTCATCGAGCTCGACCACGACGATTTGCGCAAGAAGTCGCTCGCCGAAATCGCCAAAGTGAAATGGAAGCCCGAATGGGGCGAGGCCCGCATCCACGACATGGTGGCCGAGCGTCCCGACTGGTGCATTTCGCGCCAGCGGTTCTGGGGCGTTCCGCTGATCGTTTTCTACTGCGAGGCGTGCGGCAAGCAGCTGAAGGATTTTCACGCGCTGCGCCACGTCCTGCCGTTTTTCGAGCGCGAAGGCGCGGACGCCTGGTACACCCATTCGGCGGAGGAATTGCTTCCTCCGGACACCAAATGCTCGTGCGGTGCGTCGAGGTGGAAGAAGGAAAAAGACGTGCTCGACGTGTGGTTCGATTCCGGCTCAACGAATCTCAGCGTGCTGAGCGAGAAGGACGGGACGTGGCCGGCCGACGTGTACATGGAAGGACCAGACCAGTATCGCGGCTGGTTCCACAGCTCGCTGCTTGTGGCGATGGGCGTCAAGTGCCACGCGCCCTACCGCGAGGTCGTCACGCACGGTTGGACGCTCGACGAAAAGGGCCAGCCGATGTCGAAGTCGCTCGGCAACGTAATGGAGCCCAACCAAATCGTCGCGAAGTGGGGCGCCGATTTGCTGCGCGTTTGGGTGGCGTCGCAGGACTACACCACCGACGTTCGGTTGTCCGAGCCGATGATGCAACAGCTCGCCGAAGCCTACCGCAAGATTCGCAACACGTTTCGCTTCGCGCTCTCGAATCTTTTCGATTTCGATCCCGCGCGCGATTCCCTTCCCGATTCCGAGCTGTGGGAAATGGACGCGTGGATGCTGCGCCGCACCGGCGCCGCGATTCGCGAGTGCCGCGAGTGGTACGACAATTTCGATTTCCATCGCGTCTATCACCGGCTGCACGATTTTTGCAGCGTCGATTTGAGCGCGTTCTATTTCGACGTGCTGAAGGACCGCCTCTATACGTTCGCGCCGAATAATCGGGGCCGCCGCTCGGCGCAGACGGCGGCGTATCGCATTGCGAGCGCCCTCTTGCGGCTCATCGCGCCCACTCTCGTCTTCACGTCCGAGGAAGTTTGGAAGTTTCTCCCGCACGTTACCGGAGAGCCCGAGAGCGTCCACATGGCGTTGTTCCCGTCCGCCGGGGAATTCGAGCAAGCGCTGGATCCTGATCGTGCGAAAAACTGGGACCGCCTGCTGGCTGTTCGGGAAGAAGTGCTGAAAGCACTGGAGCCCCTTCGAGCCGCGAAGACCATTTCGGCCAATCTCGAAGCGCGCGTAACGCTTGTGGCGCCGGGAGAGCTGGCGGCGCTGCTGCAGAAATATCGCGCGTACCTGCCCGCGCTGTTCATCGTCTCTCAGGTTGAACTCGAGACCGGCACTGGCAACGGCGCGGCGTCCGCGGGAATCGAAGGATTGGAGGTTCGCGCCGAGCGGGCCCACGGGAAAAAGTGCGAGCGTTGCTGGAACTACTCGATTCACGTGGGCGAGAACGCGGATTATCCCACTTTTTGCGAACGCTGCGTCGCCGCGCTGGAGGAAATCGAACGCGACGGCGGTATACTCGCGGGAGGCGCTAAATCTTGATCGCTGACTCCTCTTCCCGCAACGGCTGGTATTCGCTGGCGTTCATCGCGCTGGGCGCCCTCGTGGCTGACCAGGTGAGCAAGTACGTCGTCGAGAAGTCGATCACCATTGGTGCGCGCCACGAGATCATCCCGGGACTCGTAAACCTGGTGCGCACCAGCAATGCGGGTGTTGCGTTCGGGCTCGGTGCCGATTCCACGGCGCCCTGGATGGGTCCGGTGCTGATTCTTTTCTCGGTGGCGGTGATTATGCTGCTTGTGTGGCTGCTCGCAACGGATCGCGCGGGGGGCGCGCTAGGCCAATGGGGCCTCGCGCTGATTCTGGGCGGGGCGGCGGGCAATGTTCTCGACCGCGTGCTGCGCCGCAGCGTCACCGACTTCATCGATTTTCACGTCGGCGAACATCACTGGTACACGTTCAACCTGGCCGACTCCGCGATCGTTCTGGGCGCTGCGCTCGTCGTTCTCGAGCTCTTCCGCGACTGGCGGCACCCAAGCCAGGAACGCGCCTAGCGGCCGCACGCGACTCAATGCATCCCATCCTCTTCCACTTCGGCTCCATCACCGTTTACACCTACGGCGTCCTTGTCGCGACGGGCGTGGTTCTCGGTTTGCTGTACATGCGCCGCCAGGCTCCGCGCGCGGGCCTGGACCCGGAAAAAACGTGGAACATGGGCATCTACGCGATCTTGATTGCGCTGCTTCTCGCGAAAGTTTGGCTGGTTTTCAGCGATTGGAACTATTACATGGCCCATCCGCGCGAGATCTTGAGCGTCGCGACGTTCCAATCCGGTGGGACTTTCTATGGCGGTGTCGTGGGCGCCATCTTGACGATTGTTCTCTACGCCCACTTCCAGAAAATGCCGCTGCTCTCTGTGATGGATACATCTGCTGCCGCGCTGCCGCTCGGGCACGCCATCGGACGCCTGGGATGCTTCGCCGCAGGCTGCTGCTACGGCAAGCCAACGGCAGTTCCATGGGGTGTCACGTTCACGAATCCCACGGCGGCGCAAATCGCGGGCACTCCGCTGGACGTTCACCTGCATCCGACGCAGCTCTACGAATCTGGCGCTGAATTCCTGAATTTTCTGATTCTTGTTTGGCTCGGCGGCCGCCAGCGCTTCAAAGGGCAACTGCTCGGCACTTATTTCCTGCTCTACGGCGCGGAGCGAGGCACCATCGAATTCTTCCGAGGCGATCCGGGCCGCACGATGCTGTTCCACAACTCGGTGTCGCTGATGCAACTGGTGAGCGTTGCGCTGATCCTCATCGGCTCATTCCTGTGGTACCGCGGCCTCCGCGGCGCCTCGCCAATCCAGCCGGCTCCTGTTCCGGCCCACCGCTAGGGCCACTTCACCGACCGACGAAGATTCGTCTCGCGCCTAAATCGAAATCGGTTTCTTCGCCCGAATGAACGCACTGAAGAACTTGCCGTCCACTTCAGCCGCAATGGAATCGACGTCGACGCCTTGACCTCCGAGGAACTGTCGCGCGTCTTCCAGCTTGTACACGCGAGTGGGTTCAATCGAAACCATCTCGAACCCTGCCGTTTGCAGCTTCCTTTCATATTCCGACGCCTCGAGAGCGCCAGCCACGCAACCGACCCACAGTTCCAAGTTTCGTCTGATGTCGGCGGGCACTTCACCCCTCACCACGACGTCAGACACGGTAAACCTTCCGCCGGGCCGAAGCACACGGAAGGCTTCTCTGAGTACTTTGTCTTTGTCCGCGGACAGATTGATGACGCAATTCGAAATCACCACATCGACTGAGCTTTCCGGCAGCGGTATGTTTTCGATTTCGCCTTTGAGGAATTCCACATTCTGGATCCCGGCTTTTTGCTGGTTCTCTCGCGCAAGCGCCAGCATCTCATCTGTCATGTCGAGGCCATAAGCCTTACCGCCGGGACTCACGCGCTTTGCCGACAGCAAAACGTCGATCCCACCGCCCGAACCCAGATCGAGGACGATTTCGCCCGGCTGTAACTGCGCCAACGCCGTCGGATTCCCGCAGCCGAGTGAAGCCAGTACAGCCTTCTCCGGAATGTCGGCGGTTTGGCCTGACTCGTACAAGTTGCCGGTAATCGGATCGCCCCCACAGCAAGCCGACGAAGGCGAACTGCCGCAAGACGCCGCGCCGCCACGAAGAACCTGGCCTGCCGCCTCTCCATACTTTTGTTTGACAGCTTCCGTGATGTTTTGCTCGCCCATTTGTGACTCCTCTTGAACTCGAAACGCGTTTAGACTATATTCGCTTAGACGAATATAGATTATGGGCAAGCAAGATGTCAATCTGATGTTCAAAGGGTTCTCCGACCCCACGCGGCTGAGAATTCTTCACCTGCTTTTGAATGGCGAACTCTGCGTGTGCGACATCGTCAGCGTCACACGGGTCCCGCAACCCACCGCCTCCCGGCACTTGGCATATCTCCGCCGGGCGGGGCTCGTTGTGAAGAGAAGAGATCGCCTTTGGAGCTATTACAAACTGGCGCCCGCCACATCTTCATTCCATCAAAGTCTGATCAAATGCTTGAAGGAGTGCTTCCGTGACGTGCCCGAGCTAGCGAGCGATGCGAGAAGACTGGCGCAGGGAAGCGTCTGCTGCAGAAAGGACTGAGGCATGCGGGATCACTTCAACGTTCTCTTTCTCTGCACCGGCAATTCAGCCCGCTCGATCATGGCCGAGTCAATTCTAAATTGGAAAGGCAAGCCAAACTTCACAGCCTTTAGTGCAGGAAGCCTTCCCACGGGAAAGGTGCGGCCGGAGGCGCTGAAACAGTTGCAGCTTGCCGCGATGCCTGCCGATGGCGCCCGCAGCAAGAGCTGGGACGAATTTGCAAAGCCCGGCGCGCCAAAGATGAATTTTGTTTTCACCGTTTGTGACGACGCCGCGAAGGAAGTGTGCCCGATATGGCCCGGTCAACCGATCACTGCACACTGGGGTGTCCCTGACCCGGCGGCGGTCGCCGGAACTCCCGAGGAGATCGAGCGTGCGTTTCGCGATGCATTTGTGGTTCTCAATCGCCGAATCGGCCTATTCCTGTGTCTGCCTCTCGCCAGTCTCGAGCAGCTAGCGATCAAGAAGGAAGTCGATCGCATCGGCCAGCAATGAAAAACCCGCTCTCGCGCCGCTTAACTGCAGAATTTCTAGGAACTGCGTTCCTCGTTGCTGCCGTCGTCGGCTCGGGGATTATGGGCGAACGGCTGGCAGGCGGAAATGTCGCGATTGCTCTTCTGGCGAACACGATCGCGACAGGCGCTGCGCTCGTCTTCCTGATTCTGACTTTCGGACCGATTTCCGGTGCCCATTTCAATCCTGCTGTGACCCTTGTGGACGCGATGGAAGGTGGCATTGCCTGGTCCGATGCGGGTGGGTACGCGTTGGCTCAATTTCTGGGTGCGGTTGGTGGCGTCATCGTGGCGCACGTCATGTTTCGTCTCCCTCTCGTTTCTCTTTCGCACCATGCCCGCGCCGGCGCCGCGCAGATGTTCAGCGAATTTGTCGCGACGTTCGGCCTGCTCTGCGTGATTTGGGGTTGTTCCCGTTTGCGCTCTGAAATGGTTCCTTTTGCTGTCGGAGCGTACATCACGGCCGCCTACTGGTTTACGTCCTCGACATCATTTGCTAACCCGGCGGTGACCGTCGCCCGGGCGCTGAGTGACACATTTGCAGGCATAAGGCCGGCGGATGTGCCCGGATTCATCGTCGCCCAAACCTGTGGTGCGATAGCCGCAACCCTATTGTTTCGCTGGCTGGTTCCGAGCCTGCCCTCAACTGCCGAGGCTGTTGTGGTGCCACATTCGTCCCACACATAGAATCAATGGCTTGGGAAATTCCCTTGCGGGACTCGATCATTGAAATCCCCCAGCGATGTTGCTACGGTGGATTCGTGAATCTCTCCGGTCTTTCTAATCGCAATAAGAACAGCACCGTGTACGAGGGGAATCGGTGAAAATCGTCGCCGAGCAACTCGAGTTCACCGTTGCCGCCGAACATGCCGGCATGCGCCTGGACCGTTTTCTGGCAGCGCAGCTCCCTGACTTGAGCCGCACCCGCATTCAGGGACTGATGGATGAGGGTCGCGTGCGCGTCGATGGGGCGGCGCTTAAGCCGTCCTATCGCGTCGAGCTGGACGAGATGGTGGCTGTTGAGATTCCGGCGACGCTTCCGCCGGGCGTCGAGCCCGAAGCGATCCCTCTCGAGGTGCTCTACGAAGACGAAGACATCGCGGTGATCAACAAGCCCGCGAACATGGTGGTTCATCCCGGAGCGGGCGCTGAAGCGGGGACGATGGTGGCGGCACTGCTGCACCGCTTTGGCGCCGTTGATGGACTTTCCACAGTTGGCGGACCTTTGCGGCCGGGAATCGTCCATCGCCTCGACAAGGGGACATCGGGCGCGCTCGTGATCGCGCGCACGGATGCGGCGCACAAAAAGCTGGTGGAGGAATTTCGGGATCGCGAAGTCGAGAAAATCTACGTCGCGCTGCTGCACGGCAAAGTGAAGGGCGAAGCAGGGCGAATCGATATGCCCATCTCGCGCGACCTGCGCAACCGCTCTCGAATGACGGCGCGGCGCCGCGAGGGCCGCGAAGCGCGCACCGACTGGCGCGTTCGCCTGCGCCTCGGCGGGTTCACTTTCGTGGAGGCGAACCTGCACACGGGGCGGACCCATCAGATTCGCGTGCATTTCTCGACTCTCGGATGCCCTGTCGTGGCCGACACGCTGTACGGCGCGCCGCGCGAGGAGCGCGTTGGCAGCGTAGTGTTGCCGGCGCTGGAAAGAAATTTTCTTCATGCCGCCCGGGTGGGTTTTGTGCATCCTACTACTGGCAAGCACGTCGCGTTTCGCGCGCCGTTGCCACCGGAGCTTCAGAGTTATCTGCGAGACGTAGGGCGCGCAACCGGAACGGCTTCGGCTGCCGTTGACGCTGCGTTAAAGGAGTTCCTATAATTGACGTTGTGAAGCTCGCGCGTATGGTTTTCGCTTTCGCCGTGTTTCTGGCGATTCCGTGGACGAGCGCGCGCGCGCAGCAAATCACGCCGCCGCCTCCGCCCGGCCAGCCCCAGCAAAACCAGCCCCAGCAGAATCCCAGTTCGCCCGCGCAGCAAAAAGAGCCTCCGAAAATCGTATCGACCACCGGCCTCGTCCACCTGGTGGCCACTGTGATGGACCGGCATCACAACTTCATCACCGATCTGGAGGAAAGCGATTTCAAGGTAATGGAGGATGGGGCGCCGCAGGAGATTCGATTCTTCGGGCGCGACACGGACCTGCCGCTCCGCATCGGCCTTCTGCTCGACACGTCAAACAGCATTCGCCCGCGGCTCGAGTTCGAGCAGGATGCCGCGATCGATTTCCTAAGCAGCGTCCTTCGCCGCAACAAAGACCAGGCGTTCCTGATGACGTTCGATAACGAGCCGGAAGTGATTCAGGATTTCACCGGTGACGTTTCGGAGCTTACCAACGCGATTCGCAAGCAGCGTGCCGGCGGGGGAACGGCGCTGAACGACGCGATTTACAGGGCGTCGGAAAAACTCATCAATCCGCCCTCTCCGACGGGACAGAATGTGGAAGTTCGCCGCGTCCTCGTTGTGATCAGCGATGGTGACGACAATCTGAGCGATCACGCACTCAGCGAAGCGCTGGAGGCCGCGATGCGCGCCGAAGTGGCGATTTACGCCATCAGTACGAACACGGATTGGATTTCCATCGACAACCCCGACAGGCCGACCAAGTATCATTACGATCCCGGCGACAAAATCCTTCAGCAGTTCACCGACGCCAGTGGCGGCCGGACCTTTTTCCCTTACAAGGTGGATGATCTCGCGCAATCATTCGTCGATATCGGAACAGAATTGCGCAGCCAGTACTTCATTGCGTATTCGCCCACGAATCCGCTTTCGAACGGGCAATATCGAAAAATTGAAGTCGATGCCGGCCACAAAGGCCTGATCGTTCGCACCAAAAAGGGCTACTACGCCACCGCCCCGGCTTCTTCGACTCCCTCCACCAAGTAATAGAAGCCTACGAAGACGAATCGAAACGAAGAACCAGCAGGCTCGGGCTCTATATTCCCACGCCGAAGCGAGGCCGATTCTTGCGAATCGCTAGCGTGTCCTGCATCGGTTCCGATTCGCACTCGATCGCGATGGTAGTCACGAGCTGATCCGGCGCTTCCTTCGGCAGACCCATGAATCGCACGCGAAAGCGCTCCTGCTCGAATCGCACCGGCTGGTTCGTGGCGAAGAGCCGCGCCGATTTGACGCCGGTAGTGAGCCCTCCTAGAGCCACCGTGTCGCCAGGCCAGAAATAGACGTGCATGTACAGCGTATTCCCCTTGCGCGTGAATCCCGCGAAGTTCGAGCTGCTCACCTGGCAAACATCCGCCGCGTAGATCGTCTCCGAATTCCGCGACATCCATTTCCCCACGTCGGTCATGATCCGCACCGAGTCATCGGGGATAGAGCCGTCGGGTCGCGGGCCGATGTTCAGCAGGTAATTTCCCCCGCCGTGAGAACACTCGATTAAGTTGCGCACCACCGTCTTGGGGCTTTTCCAGTTGTCGTCCGCGCGCTGGAATCCCCAACTGTCGTTCATGGTCATGCAGCTTTCCCACGCGCGTCCGCTCTTGGCGGCCACAATCTCCTGCTCGGGAGTGGAGAAGTCGCCGGGAATTCCGTTGCGATTGTTGACGATGATGTCCGGCTGCAGCTCGAACACCATCTTGTTCATGCGCTCGGACTCCCATCCCTTCGCGTCGAGCGGCCAGTCGACGTCGTACCACAGCACGTCCACCTTGCCGTAGTTCGTCATGATCTCGCGCACGAGCCCGTGCGTGTACTCAACGAACCGTTTCCGCGCGTCTTCGTCGGTCGCGCAGCGCGCCCCATCCGGATGGTGCCAATCCATCAGAGAGTAGTAGAAACCGAATCGCAAGCCTTCCGCGCGCGCCGCTTCCACGTATTCGCGGAGCAGGTCCCGCCCCGCCGCTTGCTTTGCAGCGCAGTAGTTCGTCAGCTTCGTATCGAAGTTGCAGAAGCCTTCGTGGTGCTTGCTGGTCATGACCATGTACTTCTGGCCGGCTTGCTTTGCGAGCTTGGCCCACGCGCGCGCCGCATTCGGAGTGGGATTGAACTGCTTCGCGAGCTGCTCGTATTCGTGCACGGGAATGCCTTCATCTTCCATCGCCCATTCGTGGCGCCCGAGCACGCTGTACAGGCCGAAGTGAATGAACATTCCGAACCGCGCTTCATGCCACCACTGCATTCGCCGCGCTCGGTCGGCTTTGACAGCGTCGGATTCTTGCGGCTCTGGGTTCTGCGGTTGGACGCCGCCGCGCATCGCCGCCTTTGGATTTGCGGCCAGCGTGGCAAGAGACATCCCGGTTCCAACCAGCCAGTCGCGCCGTGTAATGCGGTTGCGTTCCATTCGCTCACCTCTCGTAATCTGAGTTGGACTCCGAATTGGACACTCGGGTTGGAGTAACGGAGATACATCGCCCAGGCTACCGCGTCAAGCGCGAACGAAAAATATGTCAACGGGGATTCCGAGTGGGTCGAATTTCAGCGAGCCAAAAGTTGGAGGCAGGCCACGGAGCGAAAGTGGCGAAAGGCCGGAGGCCGGTTCTTATCCGATGTTATCTGATTTTATCGGGGCGCGTAGTAGCCCTTGCGGGCGAGCACGCGCACGTCAGGGCGATTGACGTCGACCTTGATCTTGCGGAACGTACCGTCGTGCTTGTCGTTCGTGGGGTAGTAGCCGATCACGTACTGAGAGCGCAGCTCTTCGGAAATCTCGTCGAAGGCTTTTTCGAGCGACTTCTGGCCGCGAACTTCCACCTCGCGTCCTCCGGTATCTTCCGCCATTTTTCGCGCCACAGCTGCGCCGCTGTAACCCATGCCTAGACTCATGTAGAACGGCTCGTCGGAAAGGCGGAGGACGTGTATCACGGCGTCGGACCGCTGCGCCGCTTCGATCGACTGCTGCAGGGTCACTTTGCTGCCCGTATCCTCCGCGTCAGTAAGGAGGATGATCGCTTTGCGGCCGGCTTCGCTGCCGAACTGATCGTGGCACGCAAGATAAACGGCGTCATACAGGTCCGTGCCGCCATTGCTTCCGGTGGGAACGGTGCTCGGCGTCACCACGCCGCCGCTCGAGACCGCGTTGATCTGCGTGCGGCGAATGGCTCGTTCCAGAACGGACGGATCCTCGGTGAAATCAGCCAGGAGGTTTATGTCGAAGTCGAAGCTGATGATCATCGCTTCGTCTTTCTTGCGCATGATCTGATGCACGAAACGCGACGCTGTGTCCTGTTCGGCGTCCAGGATATTCTGCATGCTGCCGCTGGTGTCGATCAGGATTCCGAGGGTGATCGGCATGTCCGACTCTTTGGCGAAGTAGGCAACTTTCTGTTCCTGGCCATCTTCCAAGACCTTGAAATCGTCTTTGCCCAGGTCGGAAATGATGCCGTTGTGCTTGTCGCGCACGGTGAGGAAAACGTTGACGAGATTGGTCTGAACTTTTAGAGTTTGCGACGACTGCGGCGGTGGTTGGTCCTGCGGGGGCTTCGCGTCCTGCGATGGAGGGGCGCTTCCCGGGGGGCGCATAGGGCCCGCCGTCGATTGCGGGGCCGCGGACGCTCGAGGCGTGATCGCGGTCAGCGCGGCATAGCCTGCGAGGCCCAAAATAAGCATGCTTGCCGCAACGGGGGTCAATCGCATTGTATAATTCTCCTGGGAGTCGGTTCCGAGAGATACGATGCGCGGGACGGCGCTGTGGATGTTCCGCCGAACAAGGCGAAACGTGGCCGCTGAAAAGCACGCGCCGAGAGGCAGTCAAAGGTCATCATGACGCGAATCTTCCTTGCACTAGGAGCGCTCCTGCTTTTGGTCATTCCTGCGGGCGCACAGTCCTCGAGTCCTGAGCATGCCACTCCGGGTGGGCCAGCGCAACAGAAGCCCGCGGCGCCCGCCCAGACAGACACGCGCACGCGGATCGTATCGCGGACGGAACTCGTCATCGTCCCTGTAACGGTGAAGGATGGCCGGGGTCAGCTTGTGGCCGATCTCGAGCAGAATGAATTTCGCGTTTTCGAGGACGGCGTGGAGCAGCAGATTATTCTGTTCGACTCCAATCCGTTTCCCCTCTCCGCCGTAATACTTATCGACAACAACCTCGCGACGAAGCAAGCCGACCAGGTGCAAAAGAGCCTGGTATCGATATCGGCGGGATTTGGGCCACTTGACGAAGTGGCGGTGGTGACCTACGACGAGAATCAGGACACCGTGGCGGATTTTTCGTCGAACAACGACGACCTGTTCACCAAGCTCAAGCGGCTTGAAATCGGCTCTCATTCGACGGTCATCACGGCTGACCCAACCACGGCGGGCCCCATCATCAACGGACAGCCGCTGCCCAACGGGCAGGGAGTGCCGGTTCACGGCTCCGCGCGCCCGGCGAACAATACGGCGCTCGATGACGCGATTTTCGTCGCGGGCCAGATGCTGAAGAGCCGAGGCCGAGACCGGCGCAAGATTATTTTCCTCGTCTCCGACGGAAGCAATTCGCACCACAATCAGCACACCTACGATGAAACCCTGCGGTCGCTTCTCGTCGCGGACGTTTCGGTGTACTCGATTTCCGTAACGCACTCGATCCCCGGCAAGGGGCTTATCCAGCACGGACTCGGACAGGCCGACAAGTATGCCGTGAAGACGGGCGGCGACACGTTCTTTGCGGGGAAGCAAGAGGATCTCGAGCGGCTGTATTCGGAAGTGACGGAAGAGGCGCGCAATCAGTACACGCTGACGTTCTCGCCGCGCGGCGCCGATAAGACGCAGGACTACCACACGATCGAAGTTCGCGTGCGGCGCCCGGGCCTGGACGTTTCCGCGCGCGAGGGCTACTACCAAAGCGCGCTCGGCGTAGCGCGCTGAAATACGGCAGGAAAAAGTTTCGCGAAAGCAATCGCCGCAAAAGTTTTTCTTCTTGACTTCATTCGCCGTCACATTTATAGATGGACGAAGCGAGTAAAGCGCGTTTCGAAATTTGGTTCGCGATTTTCTCGCGGGAGAAGCTTCACCGTAGTTCATGCGCGAAGCCGATTGAGGTTTGAGTCAGGCTTTCAGGAAAACGGGGCGTCCCAAAAGGCGCCTCGTTTTTTTTTTGCGATAAGAATTCCGCCGGCAATTCAAGCGAGTCCGCCTGCCGTTTTCATCGAAGGCCGAATCGAAATCAATTGTTCGTGCGCGGGGCAGAGGGGCTTGTAGTCGCAGCTCGCGCAGCCGTAGCCGGGCTTCGCCGCGAAGTCCCGCGCCCGGATCGAATCGGCCACTTCGCTGATTTGTTGTTTCGTCGCGGCGAGCGCTTTTGCGTCGCGCGTGGTCGCCACCGCCTCGTTCGTCATCAGGTTGTAGAACACCAAACGCGACGGCTCCATCTCCAGCACTTCACGCGCTGCGAGCGCGTAGATGCCGAGCTGAATATCGTCCGCCGCTTTTTTCGGCTCCTTCGGCCTGCCGGTTTTGTAGTCGACGATCTCGAATTCGTTTTTCCCGATACGATTCACCTGATCGATCCGGCCGGTGACGACAACTCCGTGCTCGAGCGGAAGCTCGAATCTTTTTTCCTGGTGGACGACTTCTGGGGGAGCGGCCGTGTAGCTGCGATAGAACGCTTCGAGTTGCTCGCGTCCGGCATTGCGATATTCCTCTTCATGGTATGCGTCCGGGAATCCGGCAGCAGACCATTCGCGATTGTAGATTGTGATTACATCGTCGAAGGAAACCTTCCGGCCGTCGCGCATCAGGGCAACGAATTCCTTGATGGTCGTGTGCATCACGCTGCCGAACGTTGCCTGCGCGTGCGGGCCGCCGCGAATGTTCCAGAGATACTGGAACATATATTTCATAGGGCAGTGCGCATAGGCGGCGATCGCGGACGGGCTCAATTGCAGGGGTTCGGGCCTCGGCGGATGAAACGCCTTCGCCCACAGGGCCACGCGGGAATACGCGAGAGTGTCTTCGTGCAGGCCGCTGAACAAGTATGACGGGTCAGCCGAATCGGGAACCGGTCCAGCTGCTTCTTCGGCGGGCGGCACGACGACTTTCGGCGAGAGTTGCTGCGCATCGAGCGTCTTTACCTTGGCGTCCTCCAGGAAATCTTCCAGAAATTGCGACTGCTTCTTGCGCTTGTTGATTACCGTGGACAAAGTGAGGCGCTGACGCGCGCGCGTGAGCGCGACGTAGAAAAGGCGGCGTTCTTCCTGAATGTGAAAATCGCCTTCCGGCTTTTCCTCTTTCATCAGCTCGGGAGGAAATTCGAAGACCAGCTTTCTCGCGTAACAGGGGAAGTCCTGCTTCGAAAGGCGCAGGACGAAGACGTGCGGAAACTCGAGACCTTTCGCGGAGTGCACCGTCATCAACTCGACGGCGTCGTCCGACGGCTGATCTTCCAGGGTGATTTCGCCGCGCGCCTCGTTGAAGTAGTAGAGATGCTCGAGAAAATCGCGGAGGCGTTTCGGTTCCTGCTGCTCGGAACTGGTCCCGCATTCGCTTGACGCAAACCCGAACGCCCTCTGAGCCCCAGAGCTTTTCCTATGGCGGGATGAAGATCCCGAAACTTCCTCATGCCCAGCATCCGCGTCCCGAAGATTCACGACAGCCCCTGAAAGCCGTTTCCGTTCCCATTCGCGGACGAAGGTGGCGAACCGGTCGAGGTAGTAGCGATCGGCTTCGGAAGGCAAAGGCGCAATCTGGAGAGCGGCAATGAGTTCATCGAGCAATTCGCTGGTGTTCTTGTGGTAGGAGCTTTTGCGCAGCCGATGCACTAGCGCGACGAGGTCCTTCAGCCGCGCGAAAGCTGGTTCGTTTTGCGCCGATTCAATTTCTTCGGAGAGCGGACGCCGGTGATTTTTGTCGGCGCGTTCCGCGAGCCGCACCAGGTCGCGCGGCTCCAAACCCCAGTGCGGCGCGGCCAGAACGCGGGCGCAGGCGACGTTGTCGGCGGGCTGGCCGATCAGGCGAAGCCATGCGAGGAGGTCGCGAACCAGTGTGCTCGACAGAATCGACAATCTCCGGATGACGAATGGAATGCCGCGCCGCTGCAGCGCGCCCATCAGCGGACTGCGGTGCGCATGCATGCGGTACAGCACGGCCATGCTGCTCCAGCGCGCTCCGGCCTCGTGCAGGCGGTCGATTTCGGAGGCCACCCAGTGCGCTTCCTCGTGAGGGCCGCCGAATTCGACGACGCGGATTTTCTCTCCCTCGCGATTCTCCGTTGTGAGTTTGTTTTCGGGCAGCAGCGGCGACTGCTCGTTGTTGCGGATGACGGCGTCGGCCACGTTGAGGATGCGCTGCGTGGAGCGATAGTTCTGCGAGAGCCTGACCACAAATTTCGGCGCTCCAGAGCCAAGCTTCGGAGAGCGCACGCCGCAGAAACGCTCCAGGAAAATCGTGAAACTTCCATACGATGCCCCGCGGAAGCGGTAGATAGCCTGGTTGTGGTCGCCGACGGCCATGATGTTGCGACGGTCGCCGGCCAGAAGCCAAAGCAGCTCCAGTTGCGCGACGTTCGTGTCCTGAAATTCGTCGACGAGGATGTAGCGATACTGACCGCGAATTTGCGCGAGGAGCGCGGCATCGGTCCGCAGGAGCTCGACAGCATCGGCAAGTTGAGCGCCGAATGTGGTGAGACTTCGCTCGCGCAGAAGCTGTTCGCTGACGCAGAAGGCACGCGCGAGCTCTTCCTGCTTTTCCACTTCTTCGCGCTCAATGTCGCGCGCGTCCGGCTCGAGCAAATGCTTCCGCTCCTCGAATTCGCGGCGGCGGCCCTCGACGTAGCGCCGGTAATGCTCGGGCGTGACGAGCTCGTCCTGGCAGCGGGAGAAAAAAGTGACGAAGTCGTGGAGGAATTCGCTGGGTTCCTGGAGGCGCTTGAAATGCTTCAATTCGAGGCGGCCGATGTTCCGCCGAAGGAGGATCTTATGGTCGAGATCTTCGAGCGGCTGAATCTCGGCATTGGCGGCGCGAAGGATTTTCTCGAGGCAGAATTTGTGAAAGGTGCTGAGCCAGACGTTTTCGGCGCGCTCGCCAATCGACTTCACCACGCGATATTTCATTTCGTTGGCGGCTTTGTCGGTGAACGTCAGGGCGAGAATGTTTTCGCCTGCCAGGTTCGGGTCGGATTCGAGAAGATGGCGGATGCGCTCGGTGATGACGCGCGTCTTGCCGGTGCCAGCGCCGGCGACGACGAGGAGGGGGCCTTCGCCGTGCTCAACGGCGGCGCGCTGCTCGGGGTTGAGCGGGAAGCCCTGGCCTGCGGATTCCGGCGATTTGGATGAGGACGCCATGGAAGCGACGCGAACGAGCATTGTAGCAGAGTTTTGGAGGGGCGAATGTAAGGCGAAGATGTTTGCGGAGAGGGCACGTCTGAAATTTGGGCGATTAGGAAGGGTCGCCGTTGTTTGTTTCCAGCGGGTTAGAGTGGATTCTAATTCTTGTATTTGGCGATTAGAAACTTGCGGAAAGGGCTTCAGGAGGCTCTGGAGAGCGAGGCTACGGGCGGGGCCCGCCACACGGTCCTCGGTCGGTTGGGCTGGCGCTTCGCGTCGGGTTCGGTCGGCCGCTCATTCTGTTGATCTCGAAACCTATTATATCATGCGATGCAAATCGCGTTTCGCGAGCGGGCTTGCAAGCCTAATTTGTGCTGCGGGTTACGGACGTTCTAATCGCCCAGCGTGTTGCGATTACAAGCAGGTTTTGTGCGATCGCCCCAACTGTCTCGCCGAGGCGGGACTAAGATCGCCGGGCCCGAGATACACGCTGTACGACCTGATGGCTCTGAGTTACCATGCGAAACCAAACGGGGCGCGAGGCTCTATCTCGCTCACCGATGCCAAGGAAGGAGCGAAGTGAAGGGTCAGCATCTGGCTCGAAGAATTGGCGCGTTTCTAGAACGAGGGCTGCTGGCGATTCTTTATTTTGTTTTCGCGCTTCCGTTCGGATACTTTGCCCGCTTGTTTACAGACCGCTTACGCATCAAGAACCCTCCCGCTGAATGGCTGGACCGTCCCGACGAAGTCTTCGACATCCCGTCGGCCCGAAAGCGGTAACGGATGGACATTCTCGGAGTGTCTTGTTACTACCACGATGCAGCGGCGGCTTTGCTGCGCGACGGCCAATTGATTGCAGCCGCTCAAGAAGAACGCTTCTCGCGCGTCAAGCACGACTTCGGTTTTCCCAGGAATGCGATCCGATTCTGCCTCGAAACCGCCGGCATTCGCGGCTCGGAGCTGGATTACGTGGTCTTCTACGAAAAGCCGTACCGCAAACTCAACCGAATCCTCGCGAGCGTCCTCGAAACCTATCCACATTCCTGGAAATTGTTCCGCGAGGCGGCGAGCACCTGGATGGTGGACAAGCTGTGGGTGTCAAGGACGCTGGCAACGGAGCTTGGAGTCCGCAAAGACAAGATTCTATTTTGCGAGCATCACGTGTCGCATGCGGCCAGCGCCTTCCTCTGCTCGCCCTTCGATGAGGCCGCGATCCTGACGGTGGACGGGGTAGGCGAGTGGGTGACCGCCACGTACGGCGTCGGGCGACGCAACGACATTCGACTAGCGCGGCAAATGAAGTTTCCCCATTCGCTTGGACTGCTTTACAGCGCGTTCACTAGCTTTCTGGGCTTCGAAATAGGCGAAGGCGAGTACAAAGTGATGGGCATGGCGGCTTATGGAGAGCCCCGCTACGTTGAGGAGGTGTGGGAACTCGTCGACCAGAACGACGATGGCTCGCTTTCCCTAGATATGGACTACTTCTGCTATCACTACTCGCTGGAAGGCATGTTCAATCAGAGCATCATCCCTCTTCTGGGCGAGCCGCGCCCGCGAGACATGCTTTTCTTCACCGAGGCCACCGGCTTCCCGAAATATTTTGGTTTCCCGCCCGCCGACTTCGAGCAGCTTTCTCGTCTGAACCAGCACTACGCGGATATCGCCTGCAGCATTCAGAGGGTGACGGAAGAACTGTTGCTTGGCATGGCGCAGCAGGTCCACCGCGAAACCGGACTCAAGAGGTTGTGCATGGCTGGCGGCGTGGCGCTGAACAGCGTGGCGAACGGCCGCATTCTGCGGGAGACTCCTTTTGAGGAGCTGTATATTCAGCCGGCCGCGGGCGATGACGGAGGAGCCTTGGGAGCTGCGTTGTGGGCGTATAACGCGGTCTTGGGAAAGCCGCGCACGTTCCAGATGAATCATGCGTTCTGGGGGCAGGGCTATTCTCCCGCCGAGATTGGGTCATTTCTCGCAAAGAACAATGTGCCACATCGGGCGATCGAAAATGAGGACACGCTGCTTGACGGGGTTGTTGAGCGCCTGGTGAAAGGGAAGGTTGTGGGCTGGTTTCAGGGACGCTTCGAGTGGGGACCTCGCGCCCTGGGGAATCGGAGCATCCTGGCGGACGCGCGGAATCCGGGGATGAAAGACATCGTGAACACCAAGATCAAGTTCCGCGAACCGTTTAGGCCGTTTGCTCCTTCGGTACTCGCGGAATGCGCCGAGACCTACTTCGAACTGCCGAACGCCCAACAGCACTTTCCCGCGCGCTTTATGCTGTACGTGGTGCCGGTTAGAAGAGAGCAGCAGGCTGCGTTGCCGGCGATAACCCACGTGGATGGCACAGGGCGACTCCAGACGGTGTTCCGGGAGCAGAGTTCGCGGTACTACGGGCTGATTGAAAGGTTCGGGCAGGCGACAGGGGTTCCGGTGGTAATGAACACGTCGTTCAACCTGAAAGGCGAGCCGATCGTCAACACGCCGGAGAATGCCTATAGCACGTTTTGCAAGAGCGAGATGGATTGCCTCGTTCTCGGTGACTTCGTGATCGAAAAGTAGGTTTCACTGGACGGGCAAAAGCCAAGCGCCCTCGAGCAGACCTGCTCTGAAGGGCCATCGAGAGACACTACCACTGTGCGGTTATGCGGAGCGGAACTTCTGGCTAAACGATTCGGTACTGATCGCCAATGAGCGGCTGGATCGTCGAAACCGACTGCGTGACGCCAGTGACCAGCCGATAGGCGTCGCCGCTGAGGGGCTTGGTTGCTTCCATCTTCTTGCTCTTCTTCAGGCGCTTGCCCGCCTTTTTTCCCCTTACGCGCTTTGCAGCTTTCATGGGTTGTCTCCCCGCATCGAGGGTCTTCGGTTCCGCCTCGATCTTCGCCAGAACGATATGCCAAGCGAAGCTGGGGTGTCAAGGTCAGGCACGCTCCGGCAAGGCCTCCCAGGGACTAGCGAGGGGTTCAGCGGTCCACGAAGGCGTGGGTGCCGTGCGTGATGGCGGCGCCAGCACGGAGAGCCGCCGAGATCGCGACGACTTCGGATATTTCCTGGTCGGAACAACCGGCCTCCCGCGCCTTTTTCGCGTGAATCTCGATGCAATACGGGCACTGAGTGGTGAAAGCGACGGCGAGCGCCATCAGCTCTTTGTATTTCACCGGGATGGCGCCCGCGGCCATCGCGGCCTTGTCGAACGCCCAGAATGCTTTCATGGCGTCCGGAGCGTTGGCCTCAATTGTCTTGAGCTTGCTCAGGTTCTTCATGTCGTACACGGTGACACCTCCTCGCGGGCTGAAAGCCTATCACAGAGGTCAATTACATTTGCCACAGAGGCACAGAGACACAGAGAAAAACGAAAAGGGAAAAGAGAAAAGCGAAGGGCGACGTGACTTGGAACAGTTCAGCGGGCGCGAGGAGGCTAGCGGCGCCGGCCTCGCTTGGCGCGAGGCCGCACGTAGTGGAACCGAATCAGGTAGATATTCTCGCCTTTACCGTGCTTCGCCACCTTGAGGAGATCCAGGACGCCAAGAAATCCCGACTCGCGCGCGAGCTCGGGCGTGATGTCGGGGAAGCCGACCGGCTCGATCGAATCCACCTCGATCGAACCTTCTCCCATGGGGTATCGCCCGCCTACTTTGACGTGGGGACGCGTCCAGATTCGGACGCTGCAAGTGATTTCGCCGCGGCGAACTCCTTCGCGAAGGCGCTTGGTAAACATCATGCAGCGAGGTTATCACGGCGGCGAACGCCGGCGCGCTCATGCGATTTACGACGTCGTTTCGGCCAAGGCCGTCTGTGCGGCTACAGTCTGCTCGTCCAGATCGGTTACGCCGCGGCCCAGAATGATCAACCGGTGGAACAGGAGACCCATGGCGATCTTGTTCCATTCGGGTTTTCGCTCATTGTAGAAGACGATCGTTTTCAGTTCGCGCGGGTGAACGAGGCCAAAGTACAAGTCGTCGCCGCCGAAGTACTCGCCGTGTTCTCCCATGAAGGAGTACGAGACTCGGCCAAACGAGACCTGCCCTCCGAAGGAGACTCGCCGGCCATAGATGGAAAATGACCTCGCGCTACACGCGGCCGCATCTCTCAATACCCACCTTTCGGTAATCCAAGCTGGAAGCATGACAAGAACGATCAGGGCGGGCACGTGCCACAGCTGAACCGCAATGAAGCCATACCCTGTCTCAACGACCCAATTCACCAAACTGAATCTCCACAGGACTCCCTGGGCGGCAGGAACCACCAAGAAAGCGACGGCTAAGAACGCTGGTAGGAACAGCAGCCAAAGCCTCGCAAGCTCGACCTTCACAGCCACGTAGTCATGTTCTGCGATGGGTCCGCTCGCGACGATGGATTTAACGGTGGTGCGAACGTAGAACACGTCCTTGCGCGGAAACATCAGAAAGCCCACCGCCACGGCCGTGACAATGATTATGGCGATCGTCCCTTCGAGAAAGGATTCGTACGGGGAGAGTAGCAGTGCTCCTGCGAGCACCAAGACACAGAGAAGGACAGCGCGATAGATCAGGTCCATGGTCGGTCGGCCAGACCGCAATACTAGCGCAAGCGGGACGCAGCAGGGCTTTTGCTTGGGTAGGGCGAATTGACCGGCTTCCACGGGCGCGCCTATACTGAGGTTTCCAGTAGTTCGTTTGCCTCGGAGGAAATCCATGCAGCAGCCCGTCATATTGAGCGCGGTGCGGACGCCGATTGGGAAATTTATGGGGGGGCTTTCGCCGCTATCGGCCACGGAGCTTGGCGCGAAAGTGGTGGCCGAGGTTGTGCGGCGCGCGGGAATTGACCCGAAGCTGGTGGACGAAGCGATTCTGGGCAACGTCGTGCAGGCGGGACTGGGGCAGAATCCGGCGCGGCAGGCGGCGTTGCGGGGCGGGCTCGACCCGCGAGTGGCGGCGATGACTATCAACAAAGTTTGCGGGTCGGGACTGAAGGCGGCGGCGCTGGCGGCGCAGGCGGTGACGCTGGGCGAATCGGAAATGGTGGTGGCGGGTGGGATGGAGTCGATGTCGAATTGCCCGTATTTGCTGAAGGGTGCGCGAACGGGCTTCCGGCTGGGCAACCAGGAAATCTACGATTCAATGATCGTGGATGGCTTGTGGGACGCGTACGAAAATTATCACATGGGGCAGACGGCGGAACTGGTTGCCGAAAAGTACGGAATTTCGCGGCAGGAGCAGGATCAGTTTGCGGTGGTGAGCCACCAGAAGGCGTTGCGCGCGATCAAGTCGTGTTTCTTCGGCGAACAAATCGTGCCGGTGGAAATTCCGCAAAAGAAGGGCGAGCCCGTGGTGATCAAGACAGACGAATCGCCGCGCGAAGATACGTCGATGGAGGCGCTGGCGAAGCTAAAGCCCGCGTTCAAGAAGGATGGCACCGTGACGGCCGGGAACGCGCCCGGAACGAACGACGGCGCAGCCGCGGTGATTGTGACGAGCGAAGCGAACGCCGCGCGCCTGGGCAAGAAGCCGATGGCGCGAATCGTCGCGCAGGCGGTGAGTGGCGTCGAGCCGAAATGGGTGATGATGGCGCCGGTGGAGGCCGTCGAGAAGCTGCTGGCGAAAACAGGATGGGACCGCGACAAGGACGTCGACCTATACGAATTGAATGAGGCGTTTGCAGTGGCGGCGATTGCCGTGACGCGCGAGTTGAAGCTGAATCCCGAGAAGGTGAACGTGAACGGCGGCGCGGTGGCGCTCGGGCATCCGATCGGGGCGTCGGGCGCGCGCGTGCTGGTGACGTTGCTGTACGAATTGCAGCGGCGCGGGCTGAAGCGCGGTATCGCGGCGCTATGCCTCGGCGGAGGCAATGCGGTCGCGCTGGCGGTCGAGCGAGTCTAAAGCTCGAAGGTGACAAAGTGTATAGCGAAATTTATCTGCTAATCATTCTATCGACTTGGTTCACTGGGGCGAAGAACCTTGCAAACGTGCGGCAGCAGGGAACAACGCCAATAGATGATACCGAGCGCGACACTTGTGCTGCGTATGCGAACCAGCGGCTCCCCGACTACCGCGTCGCGAATAGATTTCCGAAAGAGGAGCCTGTCTACATTCATCTTTACGTGAGCGTGGTCCGCCGAGAAATCACCCGCTCCAGGATGATCGCGCTCGTCTGCGAGCTGGCGCAGGAAAATGCAGAAGCGGATACTCTCAGCATCCAGGTTTTTGATCGTTTTCAGGTCGCGACTAAGTTCGGGCCGAACAATGAAGGAGATCCTGCCGGTGCCGATAAGTCTCGCCGAGCAATTTACATGTTTTCTCGCGAGCCGGGAGAGGCACGTGGCCAGCGCTTGGATTGGTTGCCCACTAACGAACACGAATGGAGGCACATCTATCTTGGCCCGCCTCCAGAGCGTCCCGGTCGCTGACGACACCCGGTCGACTTCCTCTTCTTCCTTTGCTTTCCCTGGTTCGCTATCATGAGCGCCGTTATGTCTGCGGATACCATCAAGACGGTGGGAGTGCTAGGTGCGGGGACGATGGGGAACGGAATCGCGCACGTGTTCGCGCGCGCGGGGTACAAGGTGATTCTGCGCGACGTCGAGAAACGGTTTCTCGATCGCGGGATGGAAACGATCGGCAAAAATCTTGAGCGCGAAGTGAAGAAGGGGCGAATCAGCGAAGCGGACAAACCCGCCATTCTCGCGCGGATTGACGCGACCACCGACGCGGCGAAGCTGGCTGCCGCTGATTTCGTCGTCGAGGCGGTACCGGAACAGCTCGATCTGAAGGTACGCGTGCTGAAGGAAGCGGACGCGGTGCTGCGGCCGGGCGCGATTCTGGCGAGCAATACGTCGTCGATCTCGATCACCCAACTTGCAGCGCAGACGAGCCGGCCGGAGCGGTTCATCGGGATGCACTTCATGAATCCGGTGCCGGTGATGGCGCTGGTGGAAGTGATTCGCGGGCTGGCGACCAGCGATGACACGTTCGCGACGACGATGACGCTGTGCGAAAAGCTCGAGAAGAAACCGGTGGCCGTGAACGATGCGCCGGGCTTTGTATCGAATCGCGTGCTGATGCCGATGATCAACGAAGCCGCCTTCTGCGTGATGGAAGGCGTGGCGACCCCCGAGGCGGTGGACGCGGTCATGAAAACGGGGATGAATCATCCCATGGGGCCTCTCGAACTGGCTGATTTCATCGGTCTCGATGTTTGCGTGGATATTCTCGACGTCCTCTTCAAAGGCTTCGGCGATTCGAAATATCGCGCGTGTCCTCTGCTGAGAAAGTATGTCGCGGCGGGGTGGCTTGGAAGGAAATCGGGCCGCGGCTTCTACAAATACGCCTGAAGTTTCCCGGTAAAATCTTCCGTATGGGGTTCTTGGGGTGGGAATTGTTTTCCCAAACGAAGAGAAGAGAGATTCCTCGTCGCGGCGTTCCTCGCAATGACAGACTTTCTCTCTCGGCGAAGCCATGGGCCATCATCGGCGCTGCCATTCTCGCGCTGACCATTTTGCCGCTGGCTTGGGCGCAGAGTTCCGCGACGGCGGATACGCCCGCCGCACAAGCGCCGCAGGCACAAGATGCGTCCGCCAAACCCCCGACGGACACGAAAGACACCCTCGTTTTGGAGTTGCCGAACAACCAATGGTGGGAGGGGCCGCTGGAGCGCGTCAGAATTTCGCCCGACGGCCGGTGGTTGCTCGTGAATCGGACCGGATCGTTGCCCGCCCTGCAGCTTTATTCGTTGAAAACCGGCAAGGACGATCGCTTCACTTTGATGTCCGACCTGAACCGCGTGGACAATGCCGCATTTTGCGGCCTGCACGGCATCGCTCTTATGGGTGAGCGCATCGCGGAAGACGGGTGGTTTCTGCCGCACAACGACGACGTGCTGCTATCGTCTTTGCCCGCGGACGCGTTACCCGTTTGCGGCAAGGACGAAAGGGAAGTGGCCTATTTCCGCCTCGGCGCCTCCGATCAGGAAGTATTCATCAATCTCGATGGACGAGTGCGAGGCTACGGCGTTTCCGGACGAGTGATCGGCATGGGATTTTCGCCCGACGGCGATACCTTCTACGATCTCTTGTTTGAGCCAAACGGCCAGTCATCGCTCGTACGGATCAACGTGAATACCGGCGCCGCGAAAGCGATTGCGAACCATCTCGACGCAAACCCACAGGGCGAGTCGCTCGCGATTTCGCCGGATGGACGGAAGATATACCTATCGCTTGCGAGCGACGGCGCGGCGGACAACGAAGCGCGTCAACAGCCGGACGCGGACCGCTGGCTGAAAATTTACGAACTCGATCCGGCCACCGGCACGCGGCGGCGAGTGGTGGACACTCCGGGCGAGGACAACAACGCGCCCACAATTGTAGGAAACAATCTGTATTGGACGCGCACGGTTTACCACGCGTCGATTGCGCTGCTGCCTGCGGTGGGCGGCGACGCGAAGGAAATCGTAATTGGCGGGCAACTGCCGATGTGGAGTCCGGATAGCAAGCGAATCAGCTACTTCTTCGGCGGAATGCGGCTCGCGGACTGGGCGCTCAATTGGGACGATGCGGTTGTTGGAATCGACG
Source organism: uncultured Acidobacteriota bacterium (assembly GCA_963737205.1). Classification (GTDB taxonomy): domain Bacteria; phylum Acidobacteriota; class Terriglobia; order Acidiferrales; family UBA7541; genus Palsa-295. The sequence goes on from CAVTRV010000002.1 coordinate 3,498,225, forward strand.
AGCAGGGCAATATTGCTTCGCAGCCTTCCATTATTGTCTCTGGGTATGGCGAGGACTTTCCGCCGGCGTGGTCGCCGGACGGGAAATGGATCGCGTTTCATTCACACCGTTCGCGAAGTCCCGTCCCCGAATACGGAGCGGGCGACAGCACGGATGATATTTACTTGCGGCGGGCGGATGACGTTCATGCTCCGGAAATGCGGCTGACGGATTTCGGCTGGGAAACCGGGCCGGCATATTGGTCGCCAGACGGAACGAAGCTGATTTTCCGCTCGTGGGACCGCAATGGGCAGCCCGACATCGGCAAGCTCTTTGTGATCACGCTGCAGGCGGACACCGGCCGCGCGGTGAAGGTGGAGAAGCTGTCGCTGCCGAGCGAAATTCGGAGCCCCGCGTGGGCGGCGTGGTCGCCGAGCGGGCAGGAAATCGCCGTCGAAGACGATCGCGGCGGCGAGGATCGCGCGCTCTGGACCATGCACCTGGACGGCTCGCAAGCGGAAAAGCTGCTGGATTACAAAGGCACGACGCACGACGGCCTCGATTGGATGCCGGACGGCAAATCGATCGTATATAGCGCGCTTGCGGACGGGCGGATGCAGTTGTTCGACATCTCGCACATCGGAGGCGCGCCGCAGTTGCTGAGCCGCGATTCTGGCAATCTTCTGCATCCCAAGGTTTCTCCCGACGGTAACTGGATCGCGTGCACGCGATTGGTGCAGTCGAAACAAATCTGGCGCCGCCCGCTGAACTGAACGCATCCAGAGATGAACGCCACCCGTTGATTGTAGTAAGCTCCTGCCGTCAAGCACACCGGAAAGGATCTGACGCAAATGAACTACACGACAAAGTTGTGTCTCGCACTTGGTTCGATCTTGCTGCTCTTGTGCGCGAGCGCTCCGCTTGCGATTCGCGCTGATGCTGCCGACAACGGCCTGGCGCAGACGCCGCCGATGGGATGGAACAGTTGGAACAAGTTCGCGTGCAACGTGAGCGAAGACCTTGTGAAGTCCGCGGCGGATGCGATGGTGAGCAGCGGCATGAAGGACGCGGGCTACCAGTACATGGTCGTCGACGACTGCTGGCAGGTGAGCCGCGACGCCGCCGGAAATATCGTGGTGGACGCAAAAAAGTTTCCGTCGGGCATCAAGGCGCTGGCCGATTACGTTCATTCGAAGGGATTGAAGTTCGGGATTTATTCGGACGCGGGAACGAAAACGTGCGCTGGGCGTCCTGGGAGCCGCGGACACGAATATCAGGACGCGATCATGTACGCGTCGTGGGGCGTGGATTATCTCAAATACGATTGGTGCAGCACGGGAACCCAGGACGCGCAGGCTTCTTACACGACCATGGCCGACGCGCTCAAGGCTACGGGGCGGCCGATCGTCTTCAGCCTGTGCGAGTGGGGTTCGCACAAGCCGTGGCTGTGGGGCGCAACGGTAGGCGGAAATTTGTGGCGCACCACGGATGACATTCAAGATCACTGGGCGGGACACAATAAATGGCCCGACGGCAGTTGCTGCTCGAACGGCGTCCTGGACATCCTGGATCAACAGGTAGGGCTCGAATCGTTTGCCGGGCCGGGACACTGGAATGATCCCGACATGCTCGAAGTCGGCAACGGCGGCATGACCACCACCGAGTACCGGTCGCATTTCAGTTTGTGGTGCGTGCTGGCCGCGCCTTTGATTGCCGGAAACGACCTGGCGAACATGACGCCGGAGATCAAAGCCATTCTGACGAATCGCGAAGTGATTGCCGTGAATCAGGACCCTCTGGGAATGGAAGGGCGGCGCGTTCGGAAGGACGGCGATTCAGAAGTGTGGGCCAAGGAGTTGAAGGGCGGAACGCGCGCCGTGGTGCTTTTCAATCGCGGCGCAAGCGACGCCGAAATATCGGTCGCGTGGGAAGACCTCGGATATCCCGATCACTTTTCCGCGTCTGTGCGCGACCTGTGGGCCGGCAAGGATCTCGGAAAATTCACGGGCAGCTTCAAGGCTACGGTGCTGAGCCACGGCGTCGTGATGGTGACTGTTAAACCTTAGACGAGGGAGAGCCTTATGAGCTCAAGGGTCAGCCAATACCTTCCCGAGATAAAGGACGGATTTCCCCCAGAACGCGCAACACGGGCCTATAACAAGAAAATGTTCGAAGGTGGGCTGATGGATCTGGCGGACCGAATCAAGCCTGGTCAGTATGTGGAGGGCCTTTCGGCTGGGTCGGAAGGAAAGTTCGCGAAGCGCGTAGAGTCCCGTGGTCTGAGAACGGTCCGACGTCGAGGGCAGGGCCAGTCCAGAGGAACAGTTTACGTTGTTACTCCTGAGTGGTTAGTAGCGCATCCGGATGTGTGAACTTGGAACCTGCACCTCGCATCCATCGCTCACTGCGCGGCGCTGAGTCCGATTGCTGTGTAGTCATCGAGGCCCAGGATCCATCCCGTTTTGCCGTCGACTGAAATCTGGAGCCACATGTCGCTTGGGCGGTCGTGTTCTTCGGGCGGCCCTTTGCGGAACTTCGCCTTCAAGATTTGAACGTGTGATTGGGGCGTGACGTCCACTCCGGTCGGAGCTGTGGTCGTATCCGGCGACGGATACAGGTGGACGAAACCGTCGGCCAGGACCTCCGGCTTCCTTTCGTACGGTCGTTGGTGCACGACGTCAAATTCGCCGGACTCCCGCTGCTCCAGGCGAAAGTCTTTCCAGTTCACGTGAACGGGAGACGCGATGTAGAAGTAGCTCGTCAGTACGTAGATTGGCAGCGTGTCGCCGGCGAGCAGCTTCTTCGAGTTCTTCGATTCACCCGCCGGCAATTCGCCAAGCTGGCCGTAGAACTCTAGCGGGTCCTCATCCAGAGCTTGCAGAGTTCCGTCGCGGAGGCCGAAAAGTTGGATGGTCACTCCGGCATTCGCATGCGACGGCAATTTCGTGTACACGATTTCGAGGGCCTGGTGGCCCTCGCCCTCCAGCAGCGTGGCATCGACCACGTGGCGTTCGAGCTGGTGCATGAAGCCAATTGGAAAAGACTGGCTGAAACGCGTCTTGCCCGCCTCGTCCTCGATCTTCATGGATTTCACGGCTTCCTGGTCGTCCTCGTTGCACATGCCCGTGTGCGCCGATTCCTTGTAGCAATTCACGCTGAGCTTCACGGTGAAATTGCGTGCGTCGATCGGGAACGGGCCGAGCGTGCGGACGTAGTGAATCGCTGCGGGCACGCGCGCATCTTCCGGCTTCGTGTCCTTCTGAGCCTGCGCGACGGAAGCGGCGGCAAGGGGCCACAGCGCAAGAATGGTCAGAGCCGCAAGAGGAAGGCGGTAAGCGGTTCTCGTCAACGAACTTCTCCCGAACGCATTGTATCCCGATAGCCGAAAAAGGCTCAAAAATGCCTTTTGCTTTTTGTTCGCCCCGTGCTATTATGCCCCACCAGAAATGCGGGGATACGGCCTGGCGCACTCTGGTAGAATGCGGGCCGCCCGCTGCGGCGGGAACTAAACGAAATAGAATACAGCCCTCTCGAGGTGGCTCCAATGACCGACGAAAAAACAAAAAATCTGGACCTGGCAATCTCTCAAATCGAAAAGGCTTACGGCAAGGGCTCGATCATGCGCCTGGGGAACCGGGACGTGCTGGTTCCCGTGAGCGTGATTCCCACCGGCTCAATCTCGATTGATGCGGCACTCGGCGTGGGAGGTTTTCCGCGCGGCCGCGTGATTGAAGTCTACGGGCCGGAATCGGGTGGCAAGACGACGCTGACGCTTCACGTGATCGCGGAAGCGCAAAAAATGGGAGGGCAGGCCGCGTTCATCGATGCGGAGCACGCGCTCGACCCAGTGTATGCCCGCAAGCTTGGCGTGGACGTGGATAACCTGCTGGTGTCGCAGCCGGATAACGGCGAGCAGGCGCTGGAAATCGCGCAGGAGCTGATCCGTTCGAATGCGGTGGACATCGTGGTAGTGGATTCGGTGGCGGCCCTGGTGCCGAAGGCCGAACTCGAAGGCGACATGGGCGACCCGCAAATGGGTTTGCAGGCGCGGCTGATGTCGCAGGCGCTTCGCAAGCTGACGGGAATCGTTTCGAAATCGAAGACCTGCCTGATTTTCATCAACCAGATTCGCGAAAAGATCGGCGTGATGTTCGGCAATCCCGAGACCACCACCGGCGGCCGCGCGCTGAAATTCTATTCGTCCATTCGCATCGACATCCGGCGCATACAATCGATCAAGGAAGGCGATCGCGTGGTTGGGTCACGCACGCGGGCCAAGGTGGTGAAGAACAAGGTGGCCGCACCGTTCCGCGAGGCGGAATTCGACATCATTTACGGCGAAGGCGTTTCGCGCGAAGGCGACTTGCTCGACCTGGGCGTGACGAAAGGCGTCCTCGAAAAGTCAGGCACGTGGCTATCATACAAGGGCGAGCGCCTCGGTCAGGGCCGCGAGAATGCGCGGCTTTTCCTGAAGGAAAACGCCGACATCCGCGACAAAATCGAGCACGAACTGCGAAAGGCGATGGGTCTGCCGACGATTGGCCGCGAGGAAGAGACCAAGCCGGCCGCAGCGGAGTCGCCGAAGACGGTCTCGATGGCAGCGGCTGCTGCGAAGGGCCGCGTCGGGCGCTAGGTTTCCAATCAAGATATTCAGACGCGGCAGACTGCTTCGAACCGCGCGGCGGCGCCGTGATTTTTTGCCAGCCGGGACGAGGAAACGATGACGCCTGCCGAACGCGAGCACGCGACGAAGTACCTCGAAAAGACTCGCGAAAGCTACCTGCACACAGCGCGCAGCCTTTCGCGTGAACAACTGCAATACAAGCCCGCGCCGGACCGCTGGTCCGTAGCCGAAGTTCTCGAGCACATCATCATTGTCGAAGGCCGGGTCCTCGGTTCGATCGAGAAAACGGTACAGCAAGCTCCGAATGCTCCAAAAAGCGCCTTCAAGGATGACTTCCTCGTTAGTAGAGTCGCGACTCGCGTCGATCGCCTCAAAGGCCCGGAGGTCCTGATGCCGAAGGGCCAATGGCCGGAAGACCAACTGCCATTGGAGTTCGAGGCGGTCCGTCGGCGGTCCATTGAATTTGCAGGCGCCACGCACGCCGAACTGCGGCGGCACACCTTCCCGCATCCGTTCTTCGGCGAACTCGACTGCTACCAGTGGCTACTTTTGATTTCCGCCCACTGCGAGCGGCACCTCGCGCAGGCCGCTGAAGTAATGGCGGAGCCCGGTTTTCCGCACGCCGTTGCGGTGTAAGCGCGTGCGCTGGAGCCCCGTCCTGAACTGTCCGTCGGGACAGTTGCGCATTCCTTTGCCAGCCTGGAAAATGAGACTGCATTTCTGATTGCGCGAAGGTGCAGCAGTTACTTACACTAAAGGTTCGGCAAAGGTTCGGCGATCGGGGAAATCCCGCTCTAAGGGCCAACAGACTCACAAATGAAACAAAGCCCAGCTTTCATAAACGCCATAGCGCTTCTATGTCTCGTTCTGTGCGGCGCAGTCGCGTTCGGCGCGGCGCCGGCGCACCGGGCATACCGCTCGCGGCATGTGGTAAGCAGCTTCGATCCCGCCAAGGACGATTCAGTCGAGTACGACGAGCCGCTGATTCGCGAACTTGCGATCGCGGCGCTGGGGCATGAGAAAGGCTCCGTGCTTGCGGTTGATCCTGCGAATGGCCGAATTCTGACCATCGTCGATCAGAAGATGGCTTTCGGCGCGGGCTTCGAGCCGTGCTCGACGATCAAGCCCGTGATTGCGATGGCCGGGTTGCAGGAAGGTGCGATCACCCGCGACACGATGATCAAAGTGGGCCGCCGCCGCTACATGGACCTCACCGAGGCCATGGCGCACTCGAACAACAAGTATTTCGAAGAGGTGGGCTCGCGGCTCGGATTCGACACCGTGCACAAGTACGCGAGCCTCATAGGACTCGGCGAGCGCGTCGGCTACAACATTCCGGAGGAGCAGCCTGGTTCGCTTCCGGTGAAGGCACCGCTTTTCGGCGGCGTTGCGAGGATGTCGAGCTTCGGCGAAGGAATTCGCATCACGCCGTTTCAACTCGCCTCGTTGATTTCAGCGTTTGCCAACGGCGGGACGATGTACTACCTGCAGTATCCGCGCACCGCCGACGAGAAACAGAATTTCGTGCCGCGCGTTCGCCAGCAGCTCGATATCGCAAATCTGCTTCCGGATCTTCAGGATGGCATGCTGGCTGCGGTGCTCTACGGAACCGCCAAGCGCAGCTACGATCCTTACGGCGAGCAGGCGCTCGGCAAGACCGGGACTTGCAACGACGAAAGTGTTGGCGGCAGGCTCGGATGGTTCGTGTCCTATGCCGACCGCGCGCACCCGAAAATCGTGATTGTGGTTTTGCTGCACGGCGGCGGGCGCATCACCAGCGGACCGCATGCTTCGGAAATCGCCGGGCGCATCTATCGCGGACTCTACCAGCAGAATTATTTCGTGGATGCCGATGCCAATCGGAAGTCGCAATATTCCACGCTAGCAGCCGGCGTCTCGCACTAACGATCTCTCCGGAATCCTACCAGCTTATTTCCAGCAGCGAAATGGATTGGCCCGGAAGGGTGAAATCGATTTCGGCGCTTCCAGCGTGATTTTCAATCCAGCGCGGCGATTCGAGCATTTGCAATTGGCCTGCAGCTTTGAGCTGGGCGTACTGCTCCGGCGTGGGGTTCTGCGGCGAACCCATCGCGAGCCAGGCGGCGTACGCGTTGCTGTGCTCGTGGTCGATGCGATAGTGGCGAAGAAGCACGCATCGCTCTGACGCGGGAAGTCCTGCGAGGTTCAGCGCGACCTGCGCGTCGGGCTGCGCGATGTCATCGTCGTGGTAGTTCCACACCATGACCGTGATGGAACGGTCCGCGCGGGCTGCAATGGCGTCGACGTCGGGTTTGCCGCGCACGCCGGAATCGAGAATCGTCGCGAGAGGTGTGGCGCCGTCACTCTCGGTCTTCAGTTGTTGGCCGGTCATCAGGCCCGCCATGCGAAAGAAGTTCAACTCCGGCTTGTCGATTCCGTTTGTTGCCAGAGTGCGGAAGCCCTGGAAATAAGGCTGATCCTCGAATTCGAAGGCCCAGGTGAGCATGCCGGCGAGGTTGACGCCATGTTGCCGCGCGAGCTCGAGGATTCCGCTCATCGCCGCGGCAGTGTACGCGGGGTAAAGGGTTCCGTTGCGGTACGCGTTCTGCGGATGGTCTCGCGAAGCGCACGCGCCGCAGCCTTCCGGATCCGACTCGCTAAGGACGATCGGCAGCTTCGAGAACTGCGGAAACGACGTGACGATCTGGAATCCGCGGTCGACGTCCTTCAAGTTTGTCGACAGTCCCATCTGCACATGGCCATCGACCAGCTTCGGCGAGCCCTTTGCGTGGAAGCTGATGAAGTCGAGCGGCGCGCCGGTCTTGCCCGTGGCGAAATTCGTTCCGCGTGCGCAGTGTTCTAGAAACTGCTGAAGAAACGCGGCGGCCTTCGGCGATGCCGGTCCCGTTGTAGCCGGCCCGCCGATCCGGGCCGCGGGCATCGCGCGCTTCACGGCGTCGGCCGAGAAATCGTAGAGCTTGTCGTACTCTTCGGGCGTTCCGTGCCAGTAGAAGATGTTCGGTTCGTTCCAGACTTCGAAATACCACGATGCCACTTCGGAGTTGCCGTATCGCTCCACGCAGTGCAGAACGAGTTGGCGGACCAGTTCGGCCCACTTTGCGTAGTCTTTGGGCGGATATGACCAACCCGTATCGAGCGGACCCTTCGGCCATGTGTGCTGGTAAGGCTCCGCCTTCACAGAAAGCGCCTCCGGCATGAATCCGATTTCGACGAAGGGCTTCGCGCCGGAGTGAACGTACGTGTCGAGAATTCGGTCGATGATCTTCCAATCGTAGACGGGCTTGCCGGAAGAGTCTTCCGTGTACGCGTTGGTGGATCCCCATTTCAGCGCGGGAGTACCATCGCCCGTCGTAAGCAAATTGTGCGTGCGGATGTAGATCGGGACGGGGCTGAGCGCGACGAGTTCGGAAATCAGCTCGCGTCCGCGCGGCGCGTACGTATAATTCGGCTCGTCATAGCCGAAATACGACCAGATGGGATTGAGCTGGCCGACGGGACTCGCCGCATCCACATGAATCGCGATTGGTTGTTGCGCGAGAGCGGGTCCACAGGAAAACACAAGAAACAGCAGCAGGACGAACGGCTTGGCAGCGAATTGACGCGAATCAACGTGCGCTTCAATCATGGGGTGAAGGATAACATCTGACCCGAAATCCGAAACATAGTAACTCGCGTGATTCAGCCGCTATATTTTCACTTCTTCTTCCTTGCAGCGCTGGGATATTCTGTCACCCTCTCAGGGAGAAGCGGTTCGGGAATGACGAAGACCAAGATCGTTTTCTGGGCGCTATTGGTGGTTGCGGGGGCCGTGTGCGTCAGCGCGTCATATCGCGTTCGTTTTGCGGCGGAGCGGCAGTTCGACGGGGAAGTTGCCTTCGCCCGCGCGGAAACGCAGCGAATTCAGCAGCAAGTGATTTTGTTCACGCAGCGCGCGATTCCGCCGAGGCTTCCATTCAACATACTCTTGCAGCAATTCGGCATTGATCCGCTGACGTCGGCTCGGGTCATCGCTTCCGCTCAGTCGGTTTTCAATCTGCGGCATCTCCGCGCGGGGAATCAGGTCGCTGTCGGCCGGTCAGTCCTCGGGGAGTTGCGCGCGGTGCGTTATCGAATCGACGCCGATCGCGTCCTGATGATTTCGCCTCAGGCGGGCGATTTCCATTCCGCGATTGAGACGATTCCTTCGGAAACGCAGGTTGCCGGCGTTGCGGGTGAAATTCACGGCTCGCTTTTTGAGGCCGTGATCGACGCGGGAGAAAAGCCCGAGCTGGCCATGCGGCTCGCGGATATTTTCGGATGGGATTTGGACTTCTACACCGACCCGCGGCCGGGCGACACGTTCCGTGTTGTGGTCGAGAAGAAAATCCTGACCAATGGCGAGCCTGCCTCGTACGGGCGAATTCTGGCGGCGGAATACAATAATTCGGGGCGCGCGTATCGCGCGGTGCTATTTCACGATCCTGCGGGGCATCCTGCGTACTACACGCCCGACGGCAAGTCGATGAAGAAGGCGTTTCTGCATTCGCCGCTCAAGTTTGCGGCGCCGATTACGTCGCACTTCAGCACGCACAGGTTTCATCCGATTCTGAAAGAGTACCGGCCGCATCTGGGAATCGACTACGGGGCGCCGACCGGCACGCCCGTGCAAACCATCGGCGACGGCCGCGTGATTTTCGCGGGGCTGAAGGGCGGCTCGGGCAACCTGATCGAGATCCAGCACTCGAACGGCTACACCACGTACTACATGCACCTCTCGCGGATTCTCGTTCGCAACGGCGAGCATGTAGAGCAAGGCGAGCGGATCGGGCTTGTCGGAATGACGGGGCTCGCGACGGGGCCCCACCTCGACTTCAGGATTCAGCGGCGCGGCGAGTTCCTGAATTTCGAGCGGCTGCCGCTGCCGCCGTCCGATCCCGTTGCGAAGCGCGATTGGGATGAATTTGCGGCCTTGCGCGACCGCGCGCTGGCGCAGATGCCGGAGTCGGCCACTCAACAGGCGCTGGCGAAAGTGGTCAGCCCGAGTCCATCGGTCCAACCCGCTCGCTAATCCCTCTAGAGTTTTTTCTCTTCGACTCGATCGAAATGCGTATCGGGCAGAGGTCTGCTCAGGTACAGATTGAAATCCTCGACCGATTTCAGCGCGAAGGTGGGAACACCCGAGGGTTGATGCGCGCGAATGCGCAGCAGGTCCGCGGACTGCACGTTTTCGAGCGTGAATGCGGGACGCGCGTCCGGCGCCATTGGTTCGATTTCGATGTGGCTCATCTCCAGGCCCTTCACGTGGCGGATGTAAAACCCATGCGCGGGCATCGCGCCGAACATATCCGGCTCGGGGTACGCATTCTCTTTCTCGGCGACTGAGATTCCGGCGTCCGCCTGCGTGCCGCCTCCACGATGCTGGATGTAGATGTTGCTCAGGCGCAGGTCTTCGATCGGGTGGTCTGGGATGCCGCTGATGATCGACCCAAAACGCGAAGCGGAATTCGAGCAAACGATATTGCTGATTGAGATTCGCCGCAGTTGTCCGACGGGCGTGTCCTTCGGCCCGCGCATGCGGCTGCCGAGGCGCAGGAGTATCGGCGCGCTGGCGATCTCGCGCATGGTGATATTGGTGATCGTTACGTCTTCGAGAAGGCCGCCGTCGACGGTTTCGAGCGCCAGGCCCTGGCACGCCTCGAAGACGCAGTTTGAAATAGCAATGTTCTTGAATCCGCCATTCGATTCGGTGCCGAACTTGATGCGCCCGGTGCGAGGCACTTTGGACTCGGGATCGAAGCGCTTCCAGGTTCCGTCAATGAGCGTCCCTTCCTGATAATCGCCGGAGAGATAGCAATTCGTGATGGTAACGTTCTCAGTCGCGCGGGCGTAGCCGAGCGCGAACGAACTCTTGGGGCAAATAGCGTCGTCCCAAGGAGAATTCACGCTGCAGTTCGAAATTCGCACATTCCGGCAGCAGTCGACGTCCATGCCGTCGCGGTTCGTGTCGATGAGCAAATTGTCGATCGTGAGGTTGTCGACGCCGGTGGCGAGGATGCCGAAATGCCCGCCGTGAAGAATCGAGAAATCGCGCAGCGTGACGTTGCGGCAATTCTTCAGGCTGATCGTTTTGTTGCCGACGCCGGGGTTTTCGGCTGTGGGGCCCGCGCCCCAGCCCCGGCTGAGTCCTTTGCCCCAGATCAAGCCAGGCCCGAGAATCGAAATATTTTCGAGGTCTTCGCCCCAGATCAGGCTGTTGTGAAAATGGCTGTGCCCGAAATCCTGATATTGGTCCCAGGCGTTCGGCTCGGCTGCGTCGTAGCCCGGGCCGCCGGAGCCCGGCGCGGCAGAATCCGCCGCAACAATCGTGGCCCCGCGATCGAGATACAGTGCGATCTTGCCCTTGAGATGAATCGAATGGCAGAGATAGCTGCCGGCGGGAAAATAAACTGTGCCGCCGCTTGCCGCAGCAGCCTCGATCGCTTTATTCACCGCGTTTGTGTCGAGCCGTTGGCCGTCGCCCGCTGCGCCAAACGAGCGCACGTTGAAATCCCCGGAGTGCGTGCTCGCAATTTCTTGCCGCGCGCCAGCGTGGCCTGGAATGCCAATGCCCGTGGCCGCTAGGCCGGCTCCTGCAAGGTGGAGAAATCCGCGCCTGGAACTCCCATCGACGGGCATTCTTTGCGCCTCCGAATAACCGAGATGCAGATCCCTCACCCCGCACACGACGCGGGGATTCGGGATGACATTCGCGCGATGTTAGCGCGAACGCAGACTCTATCACTCGGCGGGCGCGGGAAAAACAAAAACGGCGCCCCGATTCATTGGGACGCCGCTTTTCTTGCGAAGCCTATTGACGAAGCTTACTGAAAAGATGAGCGAACTACGCGCGCACTTCCCAGGTGTCTCCCGCCTGGAGCAGCTTGTCGAGGTCGCCTTTGCCGCGCTTCGCTTGCACCTGCGCAATCTGATCGTTGATCAGCGTTTCATAGGCCGGAACATGATCCCACGCGCGCAGAACGCCGATGGGAGTGGGAAAGCCGGGGCGCGATTCCATGTGCGCGAGCAAGAACGCATACGCGGCGCGCGGATGCTTTTCGTCGTGCACGAGAAGATCTTTCTCGGTGACGCCGTTGCCGAGCTGGACCACTTCGAGGTCGAAGCCATTCAGGCGAATGCCCTTGTCGCGATTCTTGCCGAAGATCAACGGCTTGCCGTGCTCAAGCTGAACGATGTTCTCGCTGCGCGCGTCTTTTTCCGTGACGTCCGTCCACGCGCCGTCGTTGAAGATGTTGCAATTCTGGAGAATCTCGACGTACGCAGAACCCTTGTGCGCGGCCGCTTTCTTCAAAGTGTCCTTCAAGTGCTGCTGGAAGACGTCCACGGAGCGCGCGACGAACGTGGCTTCCGAGCCAATCGCCAGCGAAATCGGATTGAACGGGCGGTCGGTGGTGCCATAAGGCGTCGATTTCGTTTTCTTGCCGACTTCGGACGTGGGTGAATACTGCCCCTTCGTCAGGCCGTAAATCTTATTGTTGAACAGCAGCACCTTAAGGCCCACGTTGCGGCGCAGCATGTGGATCGTGTGGTTGCCGCCGATGGAAAGCGAGTCACCGTCGCCTGTGGCCACCCAAACATCCAGGTCGGGCCTCGTAATCTTGACGCCCGTAGCAATGGCGGGTGCGCGGCCGTGAATCGTGTGGAATCCGAAAGTGTTCATGTAATACGGGAACCGGCTGGAGCAGCCAATCCCCGAAATGAACACGAATTTCTCGCGCGGGATGCCGAGGTCCGCGAAAACAGCCTGCACCGCCGAAAGAATCGCGTAGTCGCCGCAACCCGGACACCAGCGAACTTCCTGGTCGGTCTGGAAATCTTTTCTGGTGTAAACCGGCAACGTGGCCGAGGTCATTTTCAGTTCTCCCCAAGTAAACGCCGATAAAACGCTAGTCCAGCATCTCCTCGATCTTCTGTTCGATTTCAGTTTCCTTGAACGGCTTGCCCTGAATCTTGTTGTATCCCTGCGCGTCCACCAGATATTTCGCTCGCAGCACCATCAGGAGCTGGCCCATATTCATCTCGGGCACGAGGATTTGTTTGAACCGCTTTAAGATGTCGCCAAGATTCCGAGGAAACGGATTCAAGTAACGCAGGTGCACGTGGCCAATACGCTTTCCGTTGGCGCGCTGCTCATTCACAGCGGCAGTGATGGGACCGCGCGTGGAGCCCCACGCGACAATCAGCAAGTCGCCCGACTGATCGCCTTCGACCACGGCTTCCGGAATGTCGTTCGCGATCAGCTCCACTTTTTCCGCGCGCAACCGGACCATGTGCTCGTGGTTGAGCGGTTCGTAGTTGATGTTGCCGGTAACGTCCTGCTTCTCGATGCCGCCGATGCGATGCTCCAGGCCCGGTGTGCCGGGGATGGCCCACGGCCGCGCGAGCGTTTCGGGATTGCGGCGATAGGGGTGGAAATCAACCGGATTCGTCTCGAACTTCACCTTGAACTCCGGCAGCTCGGCAGACGTTGGAATTTTCCACGGCTCGGCGCCGTTCGCCAGGTAGCCGTCGGAAAGAATGATCACAGGCAGCATGTGCTGGACGGCGATCCGGCTGGCTTCGAGCGCAATCCAGAAACAGTCGCCAGGACTCGAAGGCGCGAGCACCGGAATCGGAGCTTCGGAGTTGCGGCCGAACAGAGCCTGCAGCAGGTCGGCCTGCTCGGTCTTTGTCGGAAGGCCGGTGGACGGTCCGCCGCGCTGAATATCGCAAACCACGAGCGGCAACTCGACCGCGACCGCGAGGCCGAGCGCTTCCGTCTTCAGGGCCATTCCGGGGCCGGACGTCGTCGTGATTCCGAGAGCGCCCGCGTACGCCGCACCGATTGCGGACGTGATTGCGGCAATTTCGTCTTCGGCCTGGAACGTGATCACGCCGAAATCTTTATACATCGAGAGTTCGTGAAGAATGTCCGACGCCGGGGTGATCGGATAGGAGCCGAGGAAGAGCGGAATGCCCGCTTTCTGCGAAGCGGCCACGAAGCCCAGAGCGAGCGCCGTATTTCCGCTGATATTGCGATAGAGGCCCGGCTCAAGTTTCGCCGGCGGAATTTCGTAGCTGATCTGAAAAGCTTCTGTCGCCTCGCAATAGCTGTAACCGCCCTGCAGCGCCAGCTTGTTCGCCGCAACGAGCTGCGGCTTGCTCTTGAACTTGTCCTCGAGCCAGCGAACGGTGGAATCCATCGGCCGGTTGTAAAGCCAGTAGCACATGCCGAGCGCGAAGAAGTTCTTGCAGCGGTCCACGGTCTTTGCGTCGAGCCCGAGTTCTTTCAGGGCCGCGCGCGTAAGACGCGTCAGCTCGACGGCAAAGAGGCGATATCCATCGAGCGAATGATCTTCGAGAGGATTCTGCGTGATCTGCGCTTTGCGGAGATCAGTTTCCTTGAAATCGTCCAGATTGACGATCAGGATCCCGTTCTTGCGCAGGTCCGGCAGGTTCATCTTCAGCGCCGCGGGATTCATCGCGATCAGCGCGTCCACCGCGTCGCCGGGCGTATAAACGTTGTTCGACGAAAAATGTACCTGGAATCCGCTGACGCCGGGAAGCGTGCCCGCGGGGGCGCGGATTTCGGCCGGATAGTCCGGGAACGTCGCTAAGTCGTTGCCGTACAGAGCCACGGTGTTCGTGAACTGGCTTCCGGTGATCTGCATGCCGTCGCCGGAGTCGCCGCAGAAGCGAATTACCGCCTTATCGATCACTTCACGTTTGCGCGGAGTTTCTACGATCGTTGTAGACATTGTTTCAAAGCCCCACTTCCGCAAAAGACGAGAAGAAGCGCGGGGACGCTGGACCCTTTCCCTCGGATTTGGACTGGCGGGTAATCCCGGCCTGTAAAAGCGTAGCACAGCGGCCGAGACAGGAGAATCGAATTCGGGATGCGCTCATGTCGTTTCATACAAGATTTGCCGCCATATGCCACGCCACGTCAGTTAGATGCAGCTTTTCGGTGACGAGGATAACCGCAAAGCGTGACGCCATCACCGGGGAAACGGTTTTCCTGGGATCGCCTCCCGAACCTTCGGGATCCTGAATGGCGGGTTCGCCCCTGGGTCTCGCTTTCGTGGGAGCCCCCGACTTTAGTCAGGGGAGCAGGGCCTTAAGGCCGCGCGAAAGACGCCACGCAAAAAATCAAGGGGCTTCAGCCCTTGAAGCACTCAAAGCTCGAGTTCAAAATACCGCGAGCCCACAACCGGATTGTGCCGATAGGGCGGAATTTCGCGGAATCCAAGACCACGATAGAGCGCCTGCGCCTCGGTCATCTGGGGCAGCGTATCGAGCCGCATCCGGCGATAACCGATTTCGCGCGCCGCCGCGATGACGGCGTCCGCGAGCGCTCGGCCGGCGCCGTGCCCGCGAAATTGCGGTCGGACGTACAGCCGCTTCATCTCGCAAGTTTCGGCATCGATTTTGCGCAGCGCGATGCAGCCGGCAACGTGAGGTGAAGTTGAGGAGGTAGAGGAGGGACTGCCTTGCGTGCCTGCGGGAGCGTCGTCGAGCACGGCGAGAAACAGCCGGCCGTCGGGCGGCGCATAATCGCCGGGAAGCGACGCAAGCTCCTGCTCGAAATTCTGGAACGACAGATCGACGCCGAGCGACGCCGCATACTCGCGAAATAGCACGGAAGCCTGCTCGACCCCCTCATCTGTCTCGGCGGAAATGATGCTCAGCATCGGCGTCACTCGCGAACTGCCGCAAATTCTCCGCGAACGATACGCCGCCGCAAAGGCCCAATTTGGACGCGGCCAATTTGGACATGGAAGGAGCCTGGTAAATCCGCGCACTCAATCGTGTTTCGCAGCAGCGTCAACAGCAGCTAGAAACGGCCGTAAAGCCTCACGGTAGCGGGCGGGCGCCATCAGGGATGCTTCTTCATGGCAGCGATCATTGACTCGTAGGATGAATTTCGGGGCGTTCGCGGCGTCGTAGACCCGCTCCTCGAGTTCAGGCGGGATGATGGGATCCTGCGTGCAGTGCACCACCAGGACTGGCGAATTGACTCGGGCGATGTACTTGCTTGTTTGGAACTGGGTGAGGACGGTCAGCTCAATTCCCGGCAGAAACCAAAAGACCCTCCGTGCCATGGCGCGCAGAGAAGGGAACGGGGCTTCGAGGATGACGCCACCTACTTCAGCATTCGCAGCCAGGTGCGCAGCAACGGCCGACCCGAGCGACTGCCCGAACGAAATGATCGTCCCGGGAGCGATTCGCTTCGTCTGAACGAGATATTCGTACGCGGCATCGGAGTCGCGATAGAGACCAGCCTCGCTGGGACTTCCCTGGCTACGCCCGTAGCCGCGGTATTCAACCGCCAAAACGTTCGCGGGCGTATCGTGAAGGAATCTGTACACATCTGCGCGATCGGCGATGTTTCCGGCGTTCCCGTGAAACGCGAGAAACGTGAAATTCGCGTTCTCCGCGCGAATCCACCAGGCGTGGAGCGTGACTCCGTCTGACGTTCGCAGCCAAACGTCTTCGATTGGCAAGCCTTGGGGATGCCAATCGCCGTCAAGCCGGTTGGGCGCGTTGGGGAAGAAAACTAAGTGTGATTCGAAGATTCGCGCGAGCGCCAGCACCGCCAGATAGGAGATAATATTCGTCCCGAGGCTAACCGCGAGAGCGTCGCTCCGCAAGGACAGGCTGTCCCAGAGTACTATTGACTTTCGCTTTTGATTCGCCTACATTTTGGCACGCTGGACCAGACGAGATCGGTGCGGATGCCGGCAAGCCCGAAAAAGATTGCAAAGTTAACTTCGCGACGGGGGAAAGATGGCGCTGACAAAACGGCAGAAAGAAGTCCTGAACTACCTCGTGAGCTTTATCAACAAGAACGGCTACTCGCCGAGCTTCGAGGAGATTGCGCGCTCGATGAAACTCACGTCGCTCGCCACGGTGCACAAGCATCTCTCGACGCTCGAGAAAAAGGGCTTCATCCGGCGCGGTTACAACCAGAGCCGGTCGATTGAGGTGACGCAGCTCCCCAAGCCCGTGCGCGAGGAAATCCTCGACCGCCATGTGGTCGAGCTGCCGCTATCGGGAAGGATTGCCGCCGGGCGTCCCCTGGAAGCCGTGGAAGAGAACGAGACGATTTCGCTGGCCGACTTTGCGCGCGGGCAGAACACGTTCGTGCTGCAGGTGAAGGGCGAGTCCATGCGCGACGACCACATTATCGATGGCGATTTCATCGTCGTCGAGCAAACGCAAGTGGCGAATTCGGGCGAGATTGTCGTGGCTCTGGTCGGTGAAGACGAGGCCACCGTGAAGAGATTCTATCGCGAGACAGGCGGGAAGATCCGCCTCCAGCCGGCGAATTCGCAGATGTCGCCGATTGTCGTGCCGGCGAACGACGTGCGGATTCAGGGGCGCGTTGTGGGCGTTCTGCGCAAGTACTAGAAGAAGTGATTGGTGATCCCGAAGCTTCGGGAGTGGTTAGTGATTGGTGGTTAGGACGAGGCCGACCGCTGCCCATGCCCATCCAAAGCTACAGCCCAAGCTTCGACCAAACCTTCGCCATTACCTCTACAGCACAATTGTTTCAATTTGGAATTGGCAGGAGTATCGTCGGGGACTAGATTGTTAGCCCCGGTCCTCAGTATTCAATCGCATGTTTCGACGGATTTGGAGTCGACGGCATTTAGGGCCCAAGGAGGGTAAATGTGGGGAGACAAGAAGCCGGAGGCTCCCGCAAGGACGCCGCTCCCGCAGCAACCTAGACCGACGGTAACGACCGCATCATCCTTTTCAGGGGAGGCTAAAACCATGGCACCTTTGGATTCGACGTATCCAACGACGACGAGCGGCACTACGGCACGGCTCGGCGCCAGCCTGCACATCAAGGGCGAGATCACGGGCAACGAGGATTTGCAAATCGACGGCAGCGTAGAGGGTCTCGTTCAGCTTGAGGATCGCAAGCTGACGGTAGGCGCCAGCGCTCGCGTGACGGCCGACATCATCGCGCGCGAAGTGATCGTCTACGGCAACGTGAAGGGTAATCTGCGGGCGCGCGACCGCATCGAAATCAAGAAGGACGGCTCCGTGGTGGGCGATTTGACCACCGCGCGGATCATGATTGAAGACGGGGCGTACTTCAAGGGTTCGATCGAGATCGATAAGACGGGCGACGCGGCCGACAGCGACGACAAAATGTCGCACGGACGTTCGCGCAGCACGGCTTCGACCTCAGCCGACTAGTTGGCGATTCGATCTTCTCGCATCGAAGGCCGCGCGATTAGCGGCGATCAACGACGGGTGTGCGGGCCTCATCCTTGGCGGCAGTTGAGCCGGGTGCGGCCCGCAGTTTTTTTGGGCTCGAAGCTTACGCCGATCCTACGGCTTCGGCCGGGGGAACTCCTCGACGTGAAACTCGCCTTTGCGTCCGAAGTAGATAACCTTCTTGCCGGTTAGGAAGGCCCAGTAGCCGGCGACTCCGGCAGCCAGCGACTGCCTGACAAACTCCGGATAGCGAATTTGGTCGGCCTGAGCGCCGCGGATCGCGGCGACGATCCCTGGCTGCGAGAAATCTTCGGCGACTTTGCCCGCTGGAAGCGACATCTTCTCGACGTGAGTCTCCCCACTCGTCGTATAGAACCGATCCTCGCGTCGAATGAAATCGACGAAATATGACTCCACGCCTTCTTCCAGGAGCATGCGCACAACGTCCGGAAATTTCAGTTTGCCAGCTTGGGTATCTGCCAGTACCTTGCGCATCGCTTCCGTGTTCATCGAGTTCTCCTCTTTTCGGAGGATTTTCGTCAATTTGATGGCAGTCAGAGGACCTCTACTCCGAATCCTGATCCTGAGTCACCATCGAAATAGAGTTCGTACATGTCGGGAGCTATCTGTTGATTATCCGGCACTTTCGCCTGCCGATCTGGATTTCCTGTGAGTGCCCACCGGCGTTCGATCTTGGGCGCGATGAGAATTCTGTCTTCAACGACACTATGTGGCGCACCTGAGCGTGGGTTGCGGTTTACAAGGACCCGATGCGTCTGAATCAGTACGTCGAGATTGTCTCCAGTTTTCCGAATGAAATACTTCGTTGTTGTTTCGTCGCCTTCTTTAGACACAAGCTTGAGTCTTAGATAAGAGGGTTCTCGCCGTCTCCATTGTGTCCAAAGCCAACCGCGTGCTTCGTTGAGAATTGCGGTGGGATCTTCTGCAGAACCTGCGGCGACCTCTTTTCTTGCCTTAAAGCCTGACAAGTCCACAGGTACTTCTTCGCCGATCGGTGCTGACCCGCGCTTCGCCACTTGATATTGCTTTCCGTCAAATTCGTAAACAACCGTGAAGTAATACGCTGCTGTTTCGGCCGCGATCTGCAGGTCCGGTGCCCCGTTTGTTTGGGTTCTGAGGATCTCAACATCATGGGCAGGCGCCGCCAGTAGCAGGTCGCATGAACCTCCGGTTTGTCGAAAAATCCAAAATGGGTTGACGTTCGCGCCCCGCATGTGCCGCGCTCCCATCACGACCCAATATCTTCCGCCCTGCCCGCCGAGGTCTTGCGTGAACGCCGTAAACCACTCGTCGGGCAGCTGAGCGGCTGTGAGGCCCTCGTGTTTCAGAGCAATGACCACATGTCCGTCAGCTGCGAGCGACTGTCGGACGCAATCGACCAACTGCGCCTCGTTTGGGAAGCGATCATCTTCAGCGCTGAAAGACGTAGGTGGGTGCGAAAAAATCTCTCGCTCTTGGGCGGTGGCAACTAGAGCGGTAGCAAAGAACACCAAGAGAATCAGCGCTCCGCTCAAGAATCTCTTTTCTGTCCTTTGAGAAACGCCCTGCGCATCCGTGAGGGTCCGGTGCAGCGCATTCGTGTTCACGCCACTTAGCCTCTCTATGTGTTAAGCTTCCCGCCAATCGGGAGGGAACATGCGAACCGCGATTATTACTGCTCTCTGTGGCTGGTCTTTGTCAATCTGGTTTTCATCTCCCGCTGCAGCTCAGTCGAATTCGCCCAAGAACCAATTGCCGGAAGCGGTTTCGCGTAACCTGTCGCTCTCGTCCGCATTCCCGGCGTTCCAGCCCCAACCGCAATCTGAAAGCGGCAACGTAGGCGACGGGGCAGGCAATGGGAATCGCGCCGATCTGGCTGATCAGCTCTCGAAAGACAAGGCAATAGCTCAACTGAAACAGCAACTCGAGGCGCGTTCCCCGGAAAGGTTCGCTGGATGCGCTCATATCCTCATTTACGTTCCGCCAGTCACCGACACGAAAATGATCATCAAGGTGCCCGAAGGCACTGCGAGCGTTCCCACCGTTCCAAATCTCAGCGTGTGCCGCCAGGACCTGCGTCGAGTTGATGCTCCGCGTCCGGAACCCCGGGAGAATCCGAATCCAGGCGGCACACTCATCCCGCTGCGTGCCGTGGCGAAGCCTGACTGATCACCCTCCACGCCGTCGTTGACAGAAAGCTGTCGATACCCTAAACTTGGCGTTTGTCTTTAGACGGAAAGGTGTGACCAGGCAGATGCGGACGTATGTTCCAAAGGGCCGAGAGGCCGAAGAGCTGGCCGAAGGGAAGAATTGGTTCGTGCTGGATGCGAACGGGCAAGTGCTCGGGCGGCTGGCGACGCGTATCGCGCGCCTGCTGATGGGCAAGGACAAGCCGGCGTTTACGGCGAATATGGACTGCGGCGACCACGTGATCGTGGTCAACTGCGAGAAGGTCAAGCTGACGGGCAACAAGATCGACCAAAAGATTTACCGTCACCATAGCGGTTATCCGGGTGGGCTGAAGGAAATTCCCATTCGGGTGTTGATGCAACGCCGCCCCGAAGAGGTAGTGCGCGAAGCGGTGCTTGGGATGCTACCGAAGAACAAACTTCGCGCACGTCGCGCAAAGAAGCTGCGTGTTTATGCCGGAAGTGAAGCGCTCGCCCGCCACGCCGGACAAAAGCCTCAGCCGCTCGCGCTGTAGCCTCGTTACAGAGATTTCGGTGAGAGATTTCGAGATTTTGCGCCCAAGTGGAGAAATCCGCAGGGGCCCACGCGCCCCGTCGTCTTTTGGTGCGCGCAAACAGGAGGAACGTTGAGTTCAGCGCCAAGTTCGATGGATGCGGGAAAGCAGTTCTACGGCACCGGCCGGCGCCGCGAGGCCGTGGCGCGCGTGTACATCAAGATGGGGCCGGCGCGTTTTACCGTGAACAAGCGTCCGGTGGACGAATATTTTCGCAACGTTGCGTGGCACACCGCGGCGGTCGAGCCGCTGAAGTTTACGCAGACGCTCGATCAGCTGGATGTGCGAGCGCAAGTGAAGGGCGGCGGAGTGGGCGGGCAGGCCGGAGCGATTCGCATGGGGCTCTCGCGCGCGCTCGCCAAGCTCAATCCGGAGCTGCGCCCGGCTTTGCGAACGAACGGATTCCTCACGCGCGATCCGCGCATGAAGGAACGCAAGAAGTACGGGCAAAAAGGCGCTCGCCGTCGATTCCAGTACAGCAAGCGCTAGTTGGTGGAGAGGTTGTAATCCCCGGCGTCTCTTCGGTTGGGCTTCGGGGGAAGCCGGGCAAATTCATGGCCGGTAAGAAACCGGCAAAAAAGGATGCTGGTCCCAACTTTGGGCTGGCCCCGAAGACGGGATTTGAAGCGTCCCTTTAACGAAAGGAGATACATTGGGAGTCGAAATTACGATGAAAGAATTGCTGGAGGCCGGAGTTCACTTCGGTCACCAGACGCGGCGTTGGAACCCGAAGATGAAGGAGTACATTTTCGGGGAGCGGAATGGCATCCACATAATTGATCTGCAAAAAACATTGAAGATGTTCCGCGAAGCAGCGCGCTATGTCTCGGAGCAGGCGAGCCAGGGCAAGAGTGTTCTTTTCCTCGGCACCAAGCGCCAGGCGCAGGAAGCGATTGCGGAAGAAGCGCAGCGCTGCGCGATGTTCTACGTGAATCACCGCTGGCTCGGCGGCACGCTGACGAACTGGGTGACGCTGCAAAAGTCCATCAAGCGGCTGAAGCTGCTCAAGGCAATGGTGGAAGACGGCCGCATGGCCGCGCTTCCCAAGAAGGAAGCGGCGCGGCTCGAGCGCGAGCTGAAGCACCTGCAGCAGAATTTTTCTGGTGTCGAGAACATGGCGACGCTGCCGGACGTGATGTTCGTGATCGACCCGAACGCGGAGGTCATCGCGGTGCGGGAAGCGCGCCGCATGGGGATTCCGGTGGTGGCGATCGTGGACACGAACTGCGATCCCAACCTCGTCGATTGGGTCATTCCCGGGAACGACGACGCGTTGCGCGCGATTCGATTGTTTACGTCGAAGATTTCGGATGCGGTCCTGGCGGGCCGGCAAAGCTTCGAGCAATCGCAGATCGCGGATCAGAAGGCAGCCGAGGGCGGTGCGGGCGAGGACCAGGTGGAATACGTCGATACGAGCGCCTATGAGGTCTACGAGAAGCAGGAAGGCGACTTCGTGGAAGGCGAACCCGCGGCTGAAGAGGCTGCCGCTGCGCCGGTAGCGAACGAGACCGAAGGTTCCCGGTAAAAATCATCCCGCCGATTCGGCGTTCATCTTAAGAATCCATCAAAGGAATTGACATTTCCATGGCAACAGAGGGAAAGCCAAACGTATCTGCGCAGCAAGTGAAGGAATTGCGCGACCGCACCGGTGCGGGTTTCACGGCTTGTCGCGACGCGTTGCTCGAAGCGAAGGGCGACGTCGAGCAGGCCATCAACGTTCTGCGCAAAAAGGGTCAAGCGGCGGCCGCGAAGAAGGCGCAGCGGACGACATCGGAAGGGCTCGTCAGCTCGTATATTCACGCGGGCGGGAAAATCGGCGTGCTCGTGGAAGTGAACTGCGAGAGCGATTTCGTCGCGCGGACGGCCGATTTTCAGCGGCTCTGCCACGACGTCGCCATGCACATCGCGGCGCTCGATCCGCGTTTTCTGCGGCGAGAGGAAGTGACGCAGGAAGTGCTCGACCGCGAACGGGAAATCGCTCGCGAGCAGGCCAAGGCCACCGGCAAGCCGGACCCCGTCATCGAGAAAATCGTGAACGGCAAGATGGAAAAGTTCTACGAAGAGAACTGCCTCTACGAGCAGCACTTCATCAAGGACGAAGGCACCACGGTGAAGGAGCTGGTTGATCAGGCGATCGCGAAGCTCGGCGAAAACATCACCATTCGCCGTTTTTCACGCTTCAAGGTGGGAGAAACGGACGCCGCCTTCCAGTCGCCGGCTGCTACCGCGGAAGAGCCCGATACACCCGTGCCGGCCGTGTAGGCTGCGTGCCTCGCGGAATCTCTGCTAGAATGCCCGCCGGGGTACGAGGCCTAACCACACGAAATGACGACTCCAGCTACACAAACGGGTGCGCCGCACGGCGCGGCCGTTTATAAGCGCATAGTTCTGAAACTCTCCGGCGAATCTCTTTCGGGTCCTCAGGAATCCGGCATTCACGCCGAAACAATCCAAGGCATCGCCAAGGAAGTGAACGAAATCAACGGCCTCGGCGTGCAAGTGGCGATCATGGTGGGCGGCGGCAATATCTTTCGCGGAACGCGGCAGAAGCAGCTCTCGATCGATCGCGCCACCGGCGATTACATGGGCATGCTGGCCACGGTGATCAACGGCCTGGCGCTGCAGGACGCGCTCGAAAAAGTGGGATGCCACACGCGCTTGATGAGCGCGATCGAGATGCATGAGGTGGCGGAGCCTTTCATTCGCCGCCGCGCGACGCGCCATCTGGAGAAAGACCGCGTGGTGATTTTCGCGGCCGGCACCGGCAACCCTTACTTCTCCACCGACACGGCCGCCGCGTTGCGCGCGATGGAAATCAAGGCGCAGGTGATTCTGAAAGCCACGCGCGTCGACGGCATCTACGACGCCGATCCGGAGAAAGTGCCGAACGCGAAATTCTTTGAACGCATCACGTACCTGGACGTGCTGCAAAAAGGGCTTTTGGTGATGGATTCCACCGCGATCTCGCTCTGCATGGACAACAAGATGCCCATCGTCATCTTCAACATGAACGTGCCGGGAAACCTCAAACGCGTTGTGACGGGCGAGCGAGTGGGCTCGGTGGTTACGGCGTGACGTTTTATTCTTGAAACCCCGCGGAGGCGAATTTTCCGATGAACACGACCAAGGACGCTCTCGCGCAAGCAAAAATTCGAATGGAAAAAGCGGTGGACGATTTTCGCCGCGAGCTGGCCGGCATTCGAACCGGCCGCGCGAATACGGCGATTCTCGACCACGTACGCGTCGACTACCACGGGACGCCCATGCCGCTCAATCAGCTGGGCTCGCTGAACGTTCCCGATCCGCAGATGATCGTGATTTCGCCTTGGGATCCGGGAGCCGTGGCGCTGATCGACAAAGCCATCCGCACGTCCGATCTCGGACTGAATCCGACGAATGACGGCAAAGTCGTCCGGGTTCCGATTCCGCCCTTGACCGAAGAGCGCCGCAAAGACTTGGTGAAGCTGCGTTCACAAGGCCCTCGAAAATCATCGCACCGCCGTCCGGAACATTCGCCGCGACATCAAGGAAGCCGTCGAAAAACTCGAGAAGGAAAAGAAAATCAGCGAGGACGATAAGAAGCGGTCGCTCGACGAGCTCGAGAAACTCACACACTCGGAAACGAAAAAGATCGAAGACCTTTCGGCGCTGAAAGAAAAAGAAGTCCTCGAAATCAAGTGACGATCCGCGTTCCCGCTCCACCAGCCTCGCGATCTCCCCGCCGCTTCTGTTGTTTCATGACTTGATTGATGAGAGACGCCCGTCCCAGCACCACCGCGCAACGCGTCGCCATGCGGCGCGCCGCTCACCAAATTCTCGATTCGCCGCGAGTGCTTGACGATCCCATCGCCTTGCCCATTCTTGGTCCCGAAGCCGCGGCGCAATTGGAATCGGAACGCAGGAAGCTGGATATTCCCATTGCGCGTTATTTTCGCGCGTTCATGGTTGTGCGCAGCCGCTACGCGGAAGACGAATTGGCGCGTGCCATCGGCCGCGGCGCCAGCCAGTACGTGATTCTCGGCGCCGGTCTCGACACGTTCGCCTATCGAAATCCGTATGCGGAATCGGCTCTGCGCGTCTTTGAAGTGGATCATCCCGCCACGCAGGCGTGGAAGCTCCAGCGCCTCGCCGCCGGCGGAATCTTGATTCCCCCTTCGGTAACCTTTGCGCCGGTCGATTTCGAGCGGCAATCGCTGTCCGACGGACTCGAGCGAGCGAATTTCAATCGCGACGCCGTGACGTTCTTTTCGTGGCTGGGCGTCACGCCGTATCTGACGCGCGAAGCCATGACGGCAACCCTCGCATTCGTCGCGTCAATGCCGAAAGGAAGCGGCGTGGTTTTCGATTACGCGGTGCCGCGCTCTTCGCTCAGCTTTCTCGGACGTCTCGCTTTCGACCGGTTGGCGAGTCGCGTGGCCGCTGCCGGTGAGCCTTTTCAACTCTTCTTTGAGCCGGGCGCTCTCGCATCTCAACTCAGAAGCATGGGTTTTCAGTCGATCGAGGACCTCGGAGCCGATCAAATCAACGCGCGCTATTTCAAAGACCGCGCGGACAAGCTTCGTGTCCGCGGGCAGCTTGGCCGCCTCATGAGCGCGAGCCTCTGATTTTGCAGCGCTGAAGTCGCGGTCAATTCGCGGCGCGCGCATCTCCCGGAAGAATGAACGTGAATTTGCAGTCGCCTGTGGCGGCGGAACACGAGAGCGTCCCCCGCCGCACCAGTGTTGCAGCTGAGGCATCTGGAAACGCCGTGTCGTAGTGCATCGCTCGCAGACGATCCGCAAGAGGCCGCAGAGATTCGCTTCCGTTAACGAACCTCACCGCTTCGACGCCTTTTGAAGAGACGAGAAGCAGAAAATCGGCTGAGGCGTCTTCTTGCGAGAGATTCTTCAGAGAAACCGTTCGCGTTTCTGCGAGTTCATCGCGCGCCTTGGCGACGAGCTCATCCAGTTGGGCGTTGCCACCCAACAGCAAGATTAGTCTCGCTCGCGTCTCAGGCAGAGTGTGCGGCGCGGCCATCGCCAGCGCGTACGCGTGGATAGCACGACCTTTGCGTCCCAGCTTCTCGTAAATCTGTGCCAAATGGTCGCCGGACGCGCCGTCTTCGCTCAGCAGCCATGCAGCTCGAACATATTTTTCCGCCGCCTGAAGATCGCCGCGATGGAAATACACCCAGCCGAGCGTGTCCCAGTACGCGGCGAGATTCGACACTTGCGCAAAATCGTTCTGCGTCACGTGGGACAGGTTCACGTTCTTCAGGCTTTCCTCCGTAGCTTTCACGGCTGATTCGGCATACTTCTGCGCGTTATCAAGATCGACGCCGCGGTCCGCCAAATTGTAAGCAACGTTGTTCCACACCACCGGAGTCGGCGAGAGGGTGACGCCTTTCTTGAACGCATCGAGAGCCTTCTCGATTGCGCCCGTGTTCAGGTAGGCGCGGCCAAGGCTTACTTCCAGTTCCGCGCTCTCGGGCGTGAGGATCGTGGCCTTTTCAAGTTCCAGCACGGCCCCTGCGTCCTCATGGTCTTCGAGAAGAATCGTTCCCAGCGCCGCGTGCGCTACCGGGTCGAGCGGATTCAGCGCGATCTGTTTGCGGAAGGCTGCCGCGGCCTCGTCGTTGCGCTTTTGCTGCTCGAGAGCCAGACCCAGGTATTCGTTCGCGTGTTCGTCGGACGGATTCGCCTCGAGCTGCTTCCGAAAGCTCGCGATCGCTGCGTCGAATTTCCCGATTCGGATGTAGGCGAGGCCAAGGTCATTCCACGCGTGCTGGTGTTTAGGGTCGAGTTCGGTGACGCGCTCGAGAAGCGGAATCGCGGCTCGAAGATTGCCTGCCTTCAATGCGGCGGTTCCGGCGTCGAAGAGTTCGTCGGCTTTGGCGGTGGCGGGAATTTCCGGCGGGCCTGCGAGTTCGTTCTCAATTGTTAGGGCTTGACGCTCATCGGCCTCGACTGTGCTCGTGAACGTGAGGTAGTCGCCGGAGCGCTCTGCGGGAAGCTCGCGCATTTTGAAATTCACCGAGCGGTCGGCGATGAGGGCGCCATTTTCGATTCGGTAGCTCGACTTGAATTCCGCGTAATCGCGCGCAACGGCAACTCCGATGGGCGCCTGCGCTGTGAAGTGTGGCGGGAGCTTGAGCGTCAGACGCGTGGTCACGTCGAGCGGACTTCCCAACTCGATCGGTTGCTTCGCATTCGACGGCGGATCGGGCATGCCAATCGTAAGCAGCGGCAGCATCACTCTCGTTTTCTTCGCCGACCAGTCGAGAAAATTCGACTGGGAGAATTCGATGTCCAGTTTGAAAGGCTCTCGTGTATCCGTGGGATTGCTCGTCGTCACGTGGATAACGTCGCCGTGAAGACCGTCCAGAGTCAGAATCGTTTCAGCAAGCTGATTCCATTGGGCTTCGGGCGCTCGGTGAAACGCAGTGCGCAGCACAAATTCGGTGTCGCCACGAAGCGAATAATGAATTGTGCCGCTCAGCTTACCGAGTTCGCTCACAGCACAGTCGATTTCCACGCGCTGCGTGGAGGGAAAAGGCGGATCGGCGGGCGTTTTGACGATTTTGCCGCTGCCGTCAGCTGCGATGAGCAATGCGGATTTGCCGCGCAGCGACGGCGCCAGGAAGCGGAAGGGTGCGACGTCCGAGGTCGAGTCGAGCCAGATCAGCGTTCCGCCGTCCGGGACGGCTGTGATGACGCGGTCGAATTGCGCCGGCGAAGGCAACGCGACGTCAAGCTTGCGGGCGGACGGAATTAGGGCCGCATCCGCATGGATTCCCGCCGCCGCGAGCATGGCGGCAAGCAGGGTGTGCTTATCCTGCGAATCAGCGTATTGGTTCTTGAGGATCTCGGCTGCTGGCTCGGGCTGAAAAAAGTCCAGGCCGAATGAAAGATTCACGTAGCGAATTTTCTGCGAGACGAAATCGTACAGGGCCTGGACTTTATCGATGTTGGTGGGGCGTCCCTGGATGAGCTCCGCCGTCTTCGCAGCGATTTCCGCGTTTGGCTGGATACGATCGCGCTCAAGATGCGCGTACCAGCGCGCCACGCTTTCCCAACTCGCGAAAGTGGTGAGCTGCACGTCGGGCGGCTTCTTTTGCTCCTCCAGCGCGCGTTGCTGATCGTCTTCGGCCTGCCGCGTGAGATTCGAATGCTTCCACCGCAGAAGAGTACGGCCGTTCTCGTCGGCTTTCGAGAAGAGGAAATCTTTGTTGGGCTGGCCCACTGGCGTAGCTTTTCCGGACAGCACCGAATATCCGGGAGCTTTCAGCGAAAACGCGCGGCCTTGCGGTAGATTCAATTCGAGACGTTCGTCCAGAACGATGGCATCGCGCGCGAAATTGTGCTGAAGCCAAAATTCGCCGGGAGCGAAGGGAGTGGTGAGGCGCGTTACTACTTCGTATTCCAGGGTGTCGCCGGGAACCAGCGACCCCACGGTTACATGCTTTTCTTTGTAGTCAGCGTACGCCGGTGCATCGGCGTTCGATTTGGCCGGCGCGTCCTTGACGGCATCCGGCGGCGCGACTACGGTCGTGCCGTCCGCCTTGTGCACCGTGACCGACCGAACGTCCACCTGCTCGTTGGCGTTGTACGGGAAAATGAGTTCGCTGAACTGTTGAGCCGCGGCGTCCCTTTGCACTCGGATTCGAGCGGAGCGAATTCGTTCGCTCGTGCCATCATTTTCGAACCGCACAACGGTGCGGAACCACTCAACGACATATGTCTCTCCGGAATAGTCGGGAGACTTGTGCTGTGCCGCGGAAGTGGGAGCCGGGGCGTTCTGCGCCGGATGTACCGCCAGGACTAGCTCGAAAACGAGCCATGAGACGATCGTGCCGCAACGAAACACGCATGCTCCCTGTGGAAATTTTCAGGCGTCAGTGTAGGCGGGTTTCGTGGGCGGCGAAAGCACAAGTCGCCTCGAGGTTGACCAAGTGGCAAGCACTGGGTTTGCTCCTATAAGCTGGCTTGCCAGCTCCTGCGACTGTAGTGGAGCAGTTAGCCGAGCTTTGCGTTGATGTAAAGCGTGTGCTGTCTATGAGATAGCGATAGTCCAACCGGGGCGCGAGCCGATTCGCATCCTCTCAAGAACGATCGAATGGCAGTTTGTATCCTCCAGAGGAGTTGAGCATCCAACAGTTCCGAGCCCGCTGGATTAACTGACGGTCGAAGTAGGAAGCTCGCTATCCGATGGCGTCCCGAGGTGGGTTCAATTTTCCACAATGAATCGAGTTGACACGATTTGTTGTTTTACCTATACTTACGCGGTTGTCTTGAGGCCTTCGGGCCTGGTGGTGAAAGGGAAGTCTTCCAGCCCCGGAACAGAGAACGACGGAACGGGACACGGAAGAGCGGCCGAAATGGGGCGCCAGCCCCGCAAAGCCGTGTGAGCCTCTCCGCAGTAAGAAGATGCAGTTCACTCCTCGGGGTGAAGCGTCGTCGCGGAGTACCTGGGTAACTCCTTAGGTTTTGGCGACCTTTTCTGTTCATTCACCCGCTGAATTCTGCGCGGGTTGAGTGCCCTTGCGCGGGCGACAACAACACTAAGTTTTCGAAGCTTTTTATGAAATTCAGGGGGTAAGCGTGCCGACGTTTGCACAATTAGTGCGATACGGCCGGGAACAAATCCGGACGAAGACGAAGTCGCCGGCTCTGGAAGGATGCCCGGAAAAGCGCGGCGTGTGCGTTCGCGTGTATACGCAGACGCCCAAGAAGCCGAATTCGGCGCTGCGCAAAGTGGCGCGCGCGCGTTTAACGAACAGCCATGAAGTGACCACGTACATTCCCGGCATCGGCCACAACCTCCAGGAGCACTCGATCGTGCTCGTGCGCGGCGGCCGCGTGAAGGATTTGCCGGGAGTTCGCTATCACGTCATTCGCGGAACGCTGGACGCGGCTGGCGTTGAGAATCGCAAGCAAGGACGCTCGAAGTACGGCGCCAAGCGGCCAAAAGCCGCACAGAAGTAGGAGCTGAATCGATGCCTCGAAAAGGATGGGTTCTTCGCCGAAAGATTCCGGGAGATCCGGTTTATAGCAGCGATCTCGTGCAGAAGTTTATTTCCAGCATGATGTACGACGGCAAGCGCGCCACCGCCCAGGCGATTTTTTACAAGGCGATGGACCAGGTGGCGAAGAAGGCGAACGACGACGCATTCAAGCTCTTCAAGAAGGCCGTCGAGAATTGCAAGCCGGTGCTCGAAGTGAAGACGCGACGCGTGGGCGGCGCGAACTACCAGGTTCCGGTGGAAGTGAACCAGTTCCGGAAGCAATCGCTGGCGATTCACTGGCTCGTGCTGTATGCCCGGACGCGCGGCGGAAAGTCGATGACGGACAAGCTTGCCGAAGAAATTCTGGACGCAGCGAACGGCCGCGGCGGCGCAGTGAAAAAGAAGGAAGACGTGCACCGGATGGCGGAGGCCAACAAGGCTTTCGCGCATTATCGCTGGTAAAGCGACTCGAAATTTAGAAAATGGCACGACAAGTACAACTCGATCAGACCCGCAACATCGGGATCATGGCGCATATCGATGCCGGTAAGACCACCGTCACCGAGCGCATCCTGTTCTATACGGGTGTGACTTATAAGATCGGCGAAGTCCACGAAGGCACCGCCACGATGGACTGGATGGAGCAGGAGCGCGAGCGCGGGATCACGATTACGTCAGCGGCCACCACAGCTTCGTGGAAGCGATTCGACAAGATGAACCGCATTAATATCATTGACACGCCGGGCCACGTCGACTTCACCGTAGAAGTGGAGCGGTCGCTGCGAGTTCTGGATGGCGCGGTGGCGGTGTTCGATGCCGTGGCCGGCGTCCAGCCGCAATCCGAAGCGGTATGGCGCCAGGCGGACAAATATCGCGTCCCGCGCATTGCGTTTATCAACAAGATGGACCGCATCGGCGCCGATTTCGATCACTCCATCCGCTCGATGCGCCAGAGGCTTTCAGCCCACCCCGTTCCCGTCCAGTATCCGATCGGCAGAGAAGACAATTTCATGGGCATCATCGATTTCATCGAGGAGCGGGCGATCATCTGGAAAGACGAGACGCTCGGCGCCGAATACGAAATCCTGCCGCTCGAAAAGTTGTGGGACGAGGCCTATTTGAAGTCTCGGCCGGATCTCGAAATCGCCGTGAAGGCGTCCGCGCTCAGCCCGGAATTTTACAAAGAGCATCGCGAAAAAGTGGTGGAATATATCGCCGAGCACGACGACGCCATCCTCGCGAAATATCTCGAACAGCACAAACTCGAGCCGGCCGAATTGCGCGCTTCGATTCGCCGTTCCACGATCGCGCTGAAGCTGGTGCCGGTGGTGGCGGGATCGGCCTTCAAGAACAAGGGGATTCAGCCGCTGCTCGACGCCGTCGTGGATTATCTTCCTTCGCCGATGGATGTGCCGCCTGTGGAAGGAACCACCACGGACGGTTCGGAACCGGAACTTCGGCGCGCCTCCGACGATCAGCCTTTTGCGGCTCTTGCATTCAAGATCATGACCGATCCCTACGTCGGTCATTTGACGTTCGTCCGCGTCTATTCCGGCGTGCTGAAAACCGGGAACTTTGTTTATAACTCGTCGCGAAAAACGCGCGAGCGCATTGGCCGCTTGCTGCGCATGCACGCGAACAAGCGCGAAGAAATCGAGTCGATTGAAGCGGGCGACATTGCGGCGTGCGTCGGCCTGAAGAACGTTACGACCGGCGACACGTTGTGCAGCGAAGACAAGCCCATCGTTCTCGAGTCCATCGAATTTCCCATGCCCGTTATTTCCGTGGCGATCGAGCCTAAAACCAACGCCGACCAGGAAAAGATGGCCACGGCGCTTGGGAAGCTCGCGCAGGAAGATCCTACGTTCCGCGTGCACACGGACGTGGATACGGGCCAGACGCTGATTTCGGGAATGGGCGAACTCCACCTCGAAATTATTGTCGACCGCATGATGCGCGAGTTCAACGTGCAAGCTAACGTTGGGCGCCCCCAGGTGGCCTATCGCGAAACGATCACGAAAGCTGCGGAAGCCGATCACCGGCACATCAAGCAGTCGGGCGGGCGCGGCCAGTACGGCCACGTGAAACTGACGGTGCAGCCGCTGCCCAACGCGTCGCACGAAGACATGCGTGAGTTGTCCACCGACGAGCTCGACGAACTTGCAAAAAAGATAGCGGGAAAAGGCGGGAAGTGGCGCTTCGACAAGGAGCATCGCCTCCTCTTCATCGACAAAATCATCGGCGGCGCGATTCCCAAGGAATACATTCCGCCGATCGAAGACGGCGTCAGCGAAGCGATGGAAAACGGCGTTCTCGCGGGCTACGAAATGGTCGACATGGCCGTGGTCGTCATCGACGGCAGCTATCACGAAGTGGACAGCTCGGAGATGGCGTTCAAGATTGCGGGCTCCATGGCGTTCAAGGAAGCATGCCGCCGCGCCAGTCCGAAATTGCTCGAGCCGATCATGCGCGTCGAGGTGGTGGTTCCCGAGGAATATATGGGACCGGTAATCGCGGACCTGAATTCGCGGCGCGGCCTGATGCAAGGTCGCGAATCGCGCGCGGGGAGCGAAATCATCAATGTGCAGGTGCCGCTGGCCGCGATGTTCGGCTATGCCACCGACATTCGCAGCAGGACTCAGGGGCGCGGCAGTTTCACGATGCATTTTTCACACTATCAGCAGACGCCGGCGAACGTGTCCGAAGAAGTCATCGGGAAAGCCACCGGCAAGACAGTCAGATCTTGATTTCGAAACCTCAGTCCACGGACTGAGCACAGCAGGCGGAAGTAGAGGAGCCGAAAAGACATGGCGAAGGAGAAATTCGAGCGAAGTAAGCCGCACGTGAACGTGGGGACGATTGGTCACATCGACCACGGCAAGACGACGTTGACCGCGGCGATCACGAAGGTGCTGGCGAAGGGCAACCCGAAGGTGCAGTTCCGGGCGTTCGATTCGATCGACAACGCGCCGGAAGAGCGGGAGCGCGGAATCACGATCGCGGTGTCGCACGTGGAGTATGAGACGCCGAACCGTCATTACGCGCACATCGATTGCCCGGGTCACGCCGACTACGTGAAGAACATGATCACGGGCGCGGCGCAGATGGACGGCGCGATTCTGGTGGTGGCGGCGACGGACGGACCGATGCCGCAGACGCGCGAACACATTTTGCTGGCGCGGCAGGTAGGCGTTCCGGCGATCGTGGTGTTCCTGAACAAATGCGACATGGTGGACGATCCCGAGCTGCTCGAGCTGGTGGAACTGGAAGTACGCGAGTTGCTGAAGACGTACCAGTTTCCGGGCGACACGATTCCGGTGATTCGCGGCTCGGCGCTGAAGGCGCTGGAAGGCGACGCGAAGTGGGAGAAGTCGATATTGGAATTGATGGAAGCGGTGGACAAGCACATACCGCTGCCGCAGCGGGATGTGGATAAGCCGTTCGCGATGCCGATTGAAGATATTTTCTCGATCTCGGGCCGCGGCACGGTGGTGACGGGAAGAATCGAGCGCGGCAAAGTGAAGGTCGGCGAGGAAATCGAGATTGTGGGCTTCCGTCCGACGATGAAGAAGACGGTGACGGGCGTCGAGATGTTCCGCAAGCTCTTGGACGAAGGGATTGCGGGCGACAACGTGGGCTTGCTGTTGCGCGGCACGGAGAAGGATGAAGTGGAGCGCGGGCAAGTGCTCTCCAAGCCTGGCTCGATCACGCCGCACACGAAGTTCAAGGCGGAAGCGTACGTGTTGACGAAGGAAGAAGGCGGGCGGCACACGCCGTTCTTCACGGGATACCGGCCGCAGTTTTATTTCCGTACGACGGACGTAACGGGAGACGTGAAGCTGCCGACGGGAGTGGAGATGGTGATGCCGGGAGACAACGTATCGGCGGAGATCACATTGATCACGCCGGTGGCGCTGGAGAAAGGGCTGCGGTTCGCGATTCGCGAAGGCGGCCACACAGTCGGAGCCGGCGCCGTCGCCGAGATCATCGAGTAAACCATGCCCAACGGAGAAAAAATTCGGATTCGTTTGAAAGCGTACGATCACCGCATTCTCGATCAATCGACGAAAGAGATTGTCGACACCGCGAAGCGCACCGGAGCGGACGTAGCCGGGCCGATTCCACTGCCCACCGTCATCAATCGCTGGACGGTGTTGCGTTCGCCGCACGTCGACAAAAAATCGCGCGAGCAATTCGAGATGCGCACGCACAAGCGGCTTATCGACATTCTCGAGCCTACGCCGGATACAGTGGACGCGCTGATGAAGCTCGATCTGCCGCCGGGCGTGGACGTCGAAATCAAGGCCTTCGGCCGGGAACACACGACCAAGTAGCGGCCTGCGGTTTATGTAGCTCGGGTCTTTAGACCTGAGGGTTTGGAGCGAGCGAGAGAAATGGGAGTCAACGGCATACTCGGAATCAAGCTGGGGATGACGCAAGTCTTCGCCGAAGACGGCACCGCGGTGCCATGCACCGTGTTGCAGGCGGGCCCGTGCGTGGTGGTGCAGCGCCGAACGAAAGACAAAGACGGCTACGACGCCGTGCAGCTTGGCCTCGTGGAATTCATCAAGCCGCAGCGCGTCACCAAGGCTTTGACCGGGCACTTCAAGAAAGCCGGCGTCGCGCCCGTGCGCTACATGAAGGAAATTCGCATCGGCGATTCGAAGGACGAGACGAAGGCCGGGGATCGCGTCCTGGTGGACGCCTTCAAGATCGGCGAGTTCGTCGACGTTACCGGTATCAGCAAGGGCAAGGGATTTCAGGGCGGCGTGAAGCGCTGGCACTTTCGCGGCGGCGATGCGTCGCACGGCTCGATGTTTCATCGCGCGCCGGGCGGCATTGGCGCGAGTTCGTTTCCGTCGCGCGTTTGGCCCGGCCAGCATATGCCGGGACACATGGGAAACGAGCGCAAGACTTCCAAGAATTTGCGCGTCGTGAAAATCGATACGGACGAAAATCTGCTGCTCGTGCGCGGCGCGGTGGCGGGTCCGGCAGGTTGCTACATTTTCATTCGCAGGGCCAAGGCGAAATTATAGCCGCCCGGCACCTAAATTAATAAGAGAGACGACGATGCCTGTTGTGGATGTGAAAAATCTGGAAGGAAAGAAAGTGGGCCAGATCGAACTGGCCGACGACGTTTTTGCCGTGAAGGTGAATCCGCACCTGCTTCACGAGGCTGTGCGGCATCACCTGGCGGGCGAACGCGCGGGAACGCACAAGACCAAGGACAAGAGCGAAGTCAGCGGCTCGGGAAAGAAGCTCTGGAAACAGAAAGGAACCGGGCGGGCGCGGGTCGGCTCGATTCGGTCGCCGCTCTGGCGCCACGGCGGCACGGTTCATGGCCCCACGCCTCGCAGCTACGACTATGCGCTGCCGAAGAAAATGATTCTGGGCGCGCTGCGGTCGGCACTTTCCGCGAAGCTGGCGGAAGAAAAGCTGACGATCGTCGATGCTTGGAAGCTCGAAACGCACAAGACGAAGTCGTTCCGCGAGGCGCTCGACAACATTGATGCCGAATCGCGAACGCTTCTGCTCGTCGAAAGCGGCGTGAATCTGAATCTCGAACGCGCCAGCCGCAACCTGGACGGCGTCTCGCTGCTTCCGGCAATGGGCCTCGAAGCCTACGATTTGCTGCGGCACGACCACCTGATGCTTTCGCGCGAAGCCGCGGCGAAACTTAGCCGGGCGCTCTCTGCGACGAAGCCGGAAGTTCCAGTTCAGATTCAGCCGGCTCCCGCGGCCGCGGCGAAAGCGGAGAAAAGCGAAGCGAAAGCGCCGGCGAAAGCGGCTGCGCATAAGGCCGAGAAAAAGGCCGCGAAAAAGCCGGCCGCGAAGACCGCGGCAAAGAAAGAGAAGCCGAAGGCCAAGCCCAAGGCCAAGAAGGGATAAGCGATGGCGACCAGGCTCTATGAGGTGATTCGGCGGCCGATCATTACCGAGAAAGGTCTCGGCGTGAAAGAGACGCAGCACACCGTGGTATTCGAAGTTTTGCACGATGCCACGAAGACGGAAATCAAGGAAGCCGTGCAGCGCGTATTCAAAGTGAAGGTCGACCATGTGCGCACCGCGATTTATCACGGGAAGCTTCGCCGCAGGGGACGCTCGGAAGGGTTCCGAAGCGATTGGAAGAAGGCCTATGTCAGGCTGGCGCCCGGCGAAAAGATGATTGAGTACGCGGAGAATTTGTAGGTTTGATTTTGGTTGGGGGGAACGGTGGCGCTCCCGCAAAGGTAAGAGGCAACGATGGCACTGAAAACATTCAAACCGTACACACCGTCGCGGCGGTTCCTCACGATGCTCGACAAGAGCGAGATCACGAAGGAAACGCCGGAAAAGTCGCTCGTCGAATCGAAGAAGCGGACGGGCGGGCGCAACGCCCAGGGCGAAATCACGATTTGGCACCGTGGCGGAGGTCATGCGAAGAAATATCGCTCGATCGATTTTCGCCGCGACAAAACGGGTATTCCGGCGAAGGTGGCGTCGATCGAATACGATCCGAACCGCTCGTCGCGAATCGCGCTGCTGCATTACGCGGACGGCGAGAAGCGCTACATCCTTCAGCCGGTCGGCCTCGAAGTGGGCATGACGGTGCAGAACGGCGAAGGCGCCGATATTCTTCCGGGGAACGCGCTGAAGTTCCGGAACATTCCGCCCGGCACGATGGTCCACAACCTCGAGCTCTTTCCCGGCAAGGGCGGGCAAGTGGTTCGCGCGGCGGGCGGAGCGGCGCAGCTTCTGAGCAAGGAAGGCGAGGTCGCTCTGGTGAAGTTGCCGTCGGGAGAAGTCAGGAAGTTCAGCGTGGATTGCATGGCCACGATTGGCCAGCTCGGGAATCTGGATCACGAGAACGTTACATATGGGAAAGCGGGCCGAACGCGCTGGCACGGAAGGCGTCCGACGGTGCGCGGCGTGGCGATGAACCCGGTGGATCACCCGCACGGCGGCGGTGAAGGCCGCGTGAAGGGGAACCACCCGCAAACTCCCTGGGGTTTTCCAACTCTGGGCGCAAAGACGCGAAAGAAGCGTCCCAGCGACCGGATGATCGTGGAACGGCGCAAGCCGTAACGTAGCAAGGTTCGGGAGTCAAATCCTGAGCCTAACTTGGAGCACCAAAAAATATGAACCCGGCGCGGCGGGGAATTGAGAGCTCTATGACAGCCACCAGAACGTCTCGACGTGCCTCCCGGCGGAGCGCGCGGCCGCGGAAAGCAGTTCCGCGCCGTGGAGCAAAGCCGGTGGTGAAAACAGTTTCAAAGCTCACGCCCCCACCCCAGGTTTTGTTTCGGTTGTGCCGGGCGGGTTGGGCAGTAACGGTTGAGAAAGCGCCGCATGCACAGGGAACACGTTTTGTTTGCCCGTTTTGCCCGGTTTCGCACAGAGTGCCGGGCCCGGTGCGCGGATTTCGAAAGCTTCGCCGCGCGCAATGGGTGAAATTGCGACGGGTGGAGGAATAGGAACCAAATGCCGCGATCGCTAAAGAAAGGGCCGTTCATCGACGGCCACTTGCGCGTGAAAGTGGAAGCGCTGAACACGCGGAACGAAAAGAAGGTCATAAAGACGTGGTCGCGCCGTTCGACGATTCTTCCGGAGATGGTGGGTCACACCATCGCGGTGCACAACGGGAGGAAGTTCATCCCGGTGTACATCACCGAGCAGATGGTGGGACACAAGCTGGGCGAATTCGCTCCGACGCGCACGTTCAAGGGCCACGCCGTGAAGGCTGCGCTCGAGAAGGCGGCGGCAGCGGCGGCTCCGGCTGGCGGCGCAGCACCGGCGGCGGGCGGTGGCTCGGCTCCGGGACCAAAGGCATAGGAAATAGACCATGGCAACGGCAACAGTGAATCCGGCTCAGATCGAAGGCGTCGCAAAGGCGCGGTTCATTCGCGTATCGCCGCAGAAGGCGCGGCTCGTGATCGACTTGATACGCGGGCACCGCGCGGAAGACGCTTTGCAGACGCTCCGCTTCACGAAGAAGCGCGTAGCGCGCGAGGTGGAGAAGACGCTGCGAAGCGCCATCGCGAATGCGGAGCGCAAGGCGGAAGACTCCGGGACATCGCTCGACGTGGACGCGCTGTTCGTGACGCAATGCTTCGTCAACGAAGGGCCGCGCTGGAAGCGCATGCGTCCGGCGCCAATGGGCCGGGGTTTCCGGTACCAGAAGCGGACGAGCCACATCGTCGTCCAGGTGGCCGAGCACACGCGCGCCGCCCAGACGCGCGCCGCCGCCGCAGCGGCGGAAGCCGAAGCTTCGAAGGGCGTGAAGGGCGCGGTGCGGAAGGCTCGCAAAGCACTCGAGAAACGCGCGCAGCAAGCGCAAAAAGTTCAGAAGAAAAAGAAGTAGGAGGCCAGTTTGGGGCAGAAAACACATCCGTACGGCTTTCGGCTGGGCTACAACAAGCCTTGGAAGTCGCGCTGGTTCGCGAAGAAAGACTACGCCGATCTTTTGCACGAGGACGTTGCGCTGCGCAAGCAACTCAAGGAGCGGCTGAAGTCGGCCGGAGTCGACGCGATCGATGTCGAGCGCGCCGCCAACAAGCTCGTCGTGAGAATTTATACGGCGCGCCCCGGAATCATCATCGGCCGCAAGGGCTCGGAAATCGACAAGCTCAAGAACGAAGTCCAGAAGCGCACGAACCGGGAAGTGCATATCGATATTCAGGAAGTGCACCGGCCGGAACTGGCCGCGCAGCTTGTGGCGGAATCGATTGCGCTGCAGCTTGAAAAGCGCGTGGCGTTTCGCCGGGCGATGCGTAAGGCGGTGGATTCGGCGCTGCGGTTCGGTTGCAAGGGAATCAAAGTGCGCGTGGCGGGCCGGCTGAACGGGGCGGAAATCGCGCGCAAGGAATGGTATCTGCAGGGGCGGTTGCCGCTGCAAACGCTGCGCGCGGACATCGACTACGGCACGGCCGAGGCTCAAACCACCTACGGCTTGATTGGCGTGAAGTGCTGGGTCTATCAGGGCGAGAAAATCCCGCAACGCGGCAAGCCCGGACCAGGCGCGGAAGCGTAAGGAAAAGCCAACAATTATGTTAATGCCGAAGAAGGTGAAGTATCGGAAACAACAGCGCGGCCGGCGCACCGGAAAGGCGTGGCGCGGCGGTTCGCTGGCGTTTGGCGAATATGGATTGAAGGCGCTCGAGCCCGCGTGGATCACCGACCGGCAAATCGAAGCGTCGCGCGTGGCGATCACGCGCTTCATCAAGCGCGGCGGAAAACTCTGGATTCGCATTTTTCCGGATAAGCCGTTCACGAAAAAGCCGGCTGAAACTCGCATGGGCAAGGGCAAAGGGCCGCCGGAACATTGGGTGGCCGTGGTGAAACCGGGCCGCATCATGTTCGAGATGTCGGGCGTCGATCTGGCGTCGGCCAAGGAAGCGATGGGGCTGGCGGCCAACAAGCTGCCCATCCGGACGAAGTTCGTCTCGCGCGCGGAGGAACTCTGATGGCACAGAGCATGGAGAAATTTCGCGAAATGAACCCGAACGAGC
Organism: uncultured Acidobacteriota bacterium; assembly: GCA_963737205.1. Classification (GTDB taxonomy): domain Bacteria; phylum Acidobacteriota; class Terriglobia; order Acidiferrales; family UBA7541; genus Palsa-295. The sequence continues at coordinate 3,537,287 of CAVTRV010000002.1, forward strand.
TTGAGATTCAGGAGCGTGATCTCGCCGAACAAATTTTCCGTCTGCGTTTTCAGTTGTCGACGGGCCAGTCCGAGGGACTGAAGAAACTCCGCGAGGTGAAGCGGGACTTGGCGCGCGTGAAAACCCTGCTGCGCGAAGCGGAATTGAGGAAGGCGTAATGGCGAACGAAACAGCAGCGGCTCAAGCGGAAACCAAAGAACGCGGAGCAAGGCAGGAATTGGTGGGCGTTGTGACCAGTGCGAAAATGCAGAAGACCATTGTCGTGAAGGTCCGGCGCGCCACGCAGCATCCGCTCTACCACCGGGTTGTGCGCTCCGGGAAGAAGTATTACGCACACGACGAAACGGGCGAAGCGCGCGTGGGCGACCTGGTTCGGATCGCTTCCACGCGTCCGCTATCGAAGCTGAAGCGGTGGCGGTTGAAAGAAGTCATCCAGCGCTCGACGCGAGTAGCCTGAGCGCAAGCGGGATAAGGGAGCACGGCAATGGTTCAGATGCGGACATGGCTGACGGTGGCCGATAATTCGGGCGCCCGCCAAATCACCTGCATTCTCCCGATTGGCGGAGACGCAGGATTGGTCGCCGGGTTGGGCGACGTGATCACAGCAGCAGTCAAGGAAGCCACGCCCGACGGCCAGGTGAAGAAGGGCAAAGTGGTGAAAGCAGTGGTAGTACGCACCAGAAAAGAGCATCGGCGCCGCGACGGAACCTACATTCGTTTCGACGACAACGCCGCCGTGCTGATCAACGACGCCAACGAGCCCATCGGAACGCGTGTTTTCGGGCCGGTGGCGCGCGAGCTGCGAGAGAAGAAATTCACGAAGATCATCTCGCTGGCTCCGGAAGTGTGGTAGCGATGAACCACGAAAAACCAAAAAAAGTGCATCTCGGCATCCGTCACGGCGACAACGTGAAAGTGATCGCCGGGCGGTCGAAGGGCAGGACGGGCAAAGTGCTTTCCGTGAATCCGCTGAAGCATACGGTGACGGTGGAGCACGCGAACATCATCAAGCGGCACACACGCCCGAACCCTTCGAAAAATGTGAAGGGCGGCATCCTTGAAAAGGAAGGGCCCGTTCACGTATCCAGTGTGATGCTGATTTGTCCCGGATGCGGCAAGCATGCGCGCGTGGGACACACCACGCTGCCCGACGGCAACAAAGTCCGCACGTGCCGCCGCTGCAATACGACGTTTGAGAATTAACGCGAAGGCGACTCAAAAAGATGATTACCCGTTTGCATGAAAGGTATCGCAAAGAGGCTGTACCGGCGCTGACCAAGCGTTTCGGCTACAAGAACACGATGGCTGTGCCGCGCGTCGCGAAGGTGACGCTGAACATCGGCATGGGCGAAGCGAGCCAGAACGTGAAGCTGCTCGATACGGCGTCGCAGGAACTCGGCCAAATCGCTGGACAGAAGCCCGTCATCACCCGCGCGAAGAAGTCGATTGCGAATTTCAAGATTCGCAAGGGCATGCCCATTGGCTGCATGGTCACGCTGCGCGGCGAGCGGATGTACGAATTCCTCGATCGCCTGGCCGCCATCGTTCTGCCGCGCGTGCGCGACTTCAAAGGCTTGCCGCCAAACTCGTTTGACGGCCGCGGCAATTACACGCTGGGCATCAAGGACCAGCTTGTGTTCCCGGAAATCGATTACACGCGTGTGGACAAGATCAAGGGCATGAACATCACGATTACGACGACGGCCCGCACGGACGAAGAAGGCCGCGAGCTGCTAAAGCTGCTCGGTGTGCCGTTTCGAACCCAGAGCGGGGCGTAAGGAGAAGTATAGGGCATGGCTCGAGACAGTCAGTTTGCAAAAATGCGGCGCAAGCCGAAGTTCAAGACTCGTGTGCGGAATCGCTGCCGGATTTGCGGGCGCCCGCGCGGCTTTATTCGCAAGTTCGAAATGTGCCGTATCTGTTTCCGCGGCCACGCGCTCACGGGAGAAATCCCCGGCGTGGTAAAGGCTAGCTGGTAGCACGCGAAAGAAGGAATAGGAATGACAACCGATCCCATCGCTGACTTGTTGACTCGGATCCGGAACGCGACGCGCGCCAAGCACGCGCGCCTCGATCTGCCGTCTTCGAAAATGAAGATCGAGATCGCCCGCATCCTGAAGGACGAAGGCTATCTCGCGAATTTCAAAGTGGTCGAGGAAAAGGGCAAGAAGACGCTGCGTATCTTCCTGCGTTACACCTCCGACCGGCGCAGCGTGATCACCGATTTGAAACGCATTTCGAAGCCGGGCTCGCGCCGCTACGTGGGCAAGTTCGATATCCGGCCTGTCGTCGGCGGTTTGGGGATTTCGATTCTTTCCACGCCGCGCGGATTGATGACCGGCAGCAACGCCCGCAAAGAAGCCGTGGGCGGCGAACTTCTATGCGAAGTTTGGTAGAGAGGGAATCCTAGAGCCATGTCGCGAATTGGAAACAAAGTGATTCCGGTACCGTCGGGCGTGAAAGTGCAGCTTAAAGACGGCTCGGTCGAAGTCCAGGGCCCCAAGGGCAAGATGAGCGTCGTCGTGCCGCGCGGGATTCAGTTCGAGCAGAAGGACGGAACCCTGGTGGCGAAGCGCGAGTCGGAAGACAAGCGGGCGCTCCATGGGCTCGCGCGCGCTCTCGTTGCCAACGCCGTCACAGGCGTCACGACGGGGTTCAAGAGGGACCTCGACATCGTGGGCGTCGGCTATCGCGCGGAAGTGAAGGGCAAGAACGTCGTGCTGGCGCTGGGCTATTCGCACCCGATCGAGTTCCCGATTCCAGAGGGAATCCAGATCACCGTCGAGAAGCAGACGCACATGACGGTCACCGGCGCGGACAAAAATCAAGTCGGCCAGATCGCCGCCAATCTTCGCAGGCTGCGTTCGCCCGACCCGTACAAGCAGAAAGGCATTCGCATCACCGGCGAGCGGCTCAAGAAGAAAGCTGGAAAAGCCGGCGCCAAAACGGCTGCCTAGCGCGGCCGGAAGAAGAGGAGAGCGAACGTGGCAGTTTCAGTTCGAAAATTATCTCGCGAAATGCACCGCCGGCGGGTTCATGTGCGCATGCGCAAGAAGCTCGCGGGCACTCCGGAGCGTCCGCGTCTTTGCGTCAACCGCTCGAGCAGACACATGCGCGCGCAGGTGATCGACGACGAAAAGGGATTGACCCTCGTCTCCGCCAGCTCGCTCGACAAGGACGTGCGCGACCAGATCAAGGGCGGCGGCAATATCGCCGCTTCCAAGATCGTGGGCAAGCTCATCGCGGAGCGCGCGCGCGCCAAGGGAATCGAAAACGTGGTGTTCGACCGCGGCGGCTATCAATATCACGGCCGCGTGCAGGCGCTCGCCGAAGCGGCCCGGGAGGCGGGCCTGAAGTTCTGAAAAATTATGCCGAAACAAGAGCTCAAAGATACGCTTTCGATTCGCCGGCCGATTGACGCGAATCAAGCCAACTTGAAGGATCAGGTGGTTTCGATCAACCGCGTCACCAAGGTCGTCAAGGGCGGCAAGAACCTGAGTTTCTCGGCGCTCGTCGTCGTGGGAGACCAGGGCGGGCACGCTGGATTCGGCATGGGCAAGGCGCGCGAAGTTCCCATGGCCATCCGCAAGGCCATCGAGCAGGCCAAGAAGAACATGGTCAAGCTGAACCTGAAGGGCACGACGATTCCACATCAGGTGATCGGCTACTACGGGTCGGGACACGTGTTGCTCAAGCCTGCCCCTGAAGGAACCGGAGTGATTGCCGGCGGTCCGGTGCGGGCGGTGATGGAGGTTGCGGGAATCCAGAACGTGCTCACGAAATCGATTGGTACGTCGAACCCGCACAACGTGGTCAAGGCCACTTTCGACGCGCTGTTGCATTTGAAGGACGCGGCGAAGGTAGCCGAAGGCCGCGGCAAAGGCGCCGCGGAAGAAACAGCCGTATCCTAAATAGTTTAGGAAGGGCGGGGCTTTAGCCCCTGAAGTCACGGAAAATATGGCGACAGCAAAGAAGAAGTCAGGCACGTTGAAGATCAAATGGATTCGCAGCTTCATCGGCTGCCCGAAGGACATGCGGCAGACGATTCGCGGCCTCGGGTTCCGCCGCATGCAGCAGATAGTCGAGCGGCCCGACACGCCGTCGATTCGCGGAATGATCGCGAAGGTTCATCACTTGGTGGAAGTTCAGGACGAAGTGCGGGACAAGGTTCAGGACTAAATGATGGCTACCAAACCGACACTCTCGAATTTGAAGCCGCCGCGAGGTTCGCGGCACCGCAAAGTCCGCGTGGGCCGCGGCATGGGCTCGAAAATGGGCAAGACGGCCGGCGCCGGAAACAAGGGCCAGCAGTCCCGGCGTGGCTATTCGCGCCGCGCTGGATTCGAAGGCGGCCAGATGCCCTTGCACCGTCGGCTGCCGAAGCGCGGGTTTAACAGCCCGTTTCCGAAGGAGTTTGCCGTCGTCAACGTCGAAAGCCTCAACGTTTTCGCCGCCGGCGACACCGTTACCCCGGAGTCTTTGACCGGGCTCGGCATCGTTCGCGCTATTCGCAGCGGCATCAAGATCCTTGGCGACGGCGAGTTGAAGGTCGCTCTCACGGTGCAGGCGCACGCGTTTAGTAAATCGGCGCAGGAAAAGATTACCCGCGCCGGAGGAAAGGCCGAAGTTTTGCAATGAGGAAACTGGTCGAGGCGTTTCGCAACATCTTCAGCATGCCGGACCTGCGGAACAGAGTTCTGTTCACGCTGGCCTTGCTGGCGGTGTATCGCCTCGGCGCTTTCATTCCCACTCCGGGCATCAACACCGATCTCCTGCAGCATCTGTTCGAGCAATATCAGGGCACGGCGCTCGGTATTTTCAACCTGTTCAGCGGCAACAACCTTCGCCGGCTGACGATTTTTGCGCTCGGCATCATGCCGTACATTACGGCGTCCATCATTCTTCAGTTACTCGTCGTGGTATGGCCGTACCTCGAGCGGCTGCAAAAGGAAGGCGAACTCGGGCGCCGCAAGATCACGCAGTATACGCGCTACTTAACCATCATTCTGAGCTCTTTCCAGTCGTTCACGATTGCGTTGACGCTTGAGAAACAAGGACTTATCGGCCAGTCGCTGGTCTATCACCCGGGGCCGCGGTTCATCCTGATGACCATGCTGACCCTCACCACCGGGTCGGCGTTCATTATGTGGCTGGGGGAGCAGATCAGCGACCGCGGAATCGGAAATGGCATGTCCCTCATCATATTTGCAGGGATTGTCGTCGGCCTTCCGAACGCGGTGAAGGATCTCTGGGACAAGGTCAACAATAAGCCGTGGGGGTCGTTCACTCCCATTGTGCTGCTCCTGATCCTGGTCCTGATGGTGGCCGTAATCGCCTTCATTGTCTTTGTCGAAGGCGGGCAGCGGCGTATCCCGGTTCAGTACGCGAAGCGCGTGATGGGCCGCCGCGTGATGGGCGGCCAGATGACCTATTTGCCCTTGCGCGTAAATTCCGGCGGCGTGATTCCGCCGATATTCGCGAGTTCGCTGCTCACGTTCCCGCAAACGCTGGCGCTGATTGCGCAGAGCAAGTCGCACGTGTTCACGAAGTTTGCCGACGCCATCAAGTGGGGCGAGCCGTTGTATACGCTCCTGTACGTCACGCTGATTATCTTTTTTGCGTTCTTTTATGTGGGGATCATTTTCAATCCCACCGAGCTCGCCGACAACATGCGGAAGTACGGCGGGTTCGTTCCCGGAATTCGGCCCGGACGAAATACGTCCGAGTACATCAACAAGATTCTGACGCGCTTGACGTTCGTTGGCGGAGTCTATTTGGCGATTGTCTGCTTGCTGCCCGAGTGGATGATCTCTGGCATTCATTTGCAGCACTTGCCGGGAGCGGTCGGCAACTGGTTTGACGTGCACATGTGGCGTCCCGTGCTCGATGGCCTCGGCTTCTCGTTCTATTTTGGCGGAACGTCGCTGCTGATCGTCGTCGGCGTCGCTATGGATACGGTGCAGCAGCTCGAAGCGCAGCTTGTGATGCGCAATTACGATGGCTTTGTTCGAAAGGGCCGAGTGCGCAGTCGTCGCGGCTAGCCCTGAGCTAAAAACGATGGCTCTGAAGCGGGCATTGATTTTTCTCGGGCCTCCGGGCGCGGGAAAAGGCACCCAGGCAAAGCGCATCGCTCAGGCGTATCACGTGCCGCATCTTTCCACGGGCGACATGCTGCGCGACGCCATCGCTCGCGGTACAGAGCTTGGCCGGCTCGCGAAGCCGGTGATGGACCACGGCGACCTGGTGCCGGACGGCCTGGTCATGGCCATGGTCGAGGAACGGCTGGCGGTGCGGGATTGCGACGGCGGTTGTGTTTTCGACGGTTTTCCGCGCACGTTGCCGCAGGCGGAAGGGCTTGAAGCGGTTTTGGAGCGTTTGGGATTCGGAAAGCCGCTGGTGGTGGATTTCCACGTGGATGAGGAAACCCTCCTCCGTCGGCTGGCAGGCCGCTGGACGTGCAGCGTGGGCGGCGAGATATACAACGTCTACGTTGCGCCGCCGAAGGTGGCAGGAATTTGCGACCGGGATGGCGGGAAGTTGATTCAGCGCAGCGACGACCGGCCCGAGGTGGTGAAGGAACGGTTCCGGGCCTACGAGCGCCAGACGAAGCCACTGGCGGAGTATTACCGGCGCCAGGGCGTCCTTGAGGTTGTGGACGCGTCGCAAAGCATGGACCAAGTGAACCGCGCTCTGGCTGGAATTCTGGAGCGCGCGCAAGGGCGAGATGGTCATCTGTAAATCGCCGGCGGAACTCGAGAAGATGCACCGGGCAGGTTTGATCGTCTGGGGAGCGCTGGAGAAAATGCGCTCGATGGTTCGGCCCGGCGTTTCGACCAAGGAACTCGACGAGTTTGCCGAGGGGTTCACGAAGGAACATCGGGCGCGACCGGCGTTCAAGGGTTACCGGGGATATCCCGGGTCGGTGTGCACCTCGATCAACCAGGAAGTGGTGCACGGGATTCCGTCGTCCAGCCGCCGCGTGAAAGAGGGCGATATCCTCTCGATGGACTTCGGAGTCGAGTTGAACGGTTATTTCGCCGATGCGGCGCTGACGGTTCCTGTGGGAAAGATCTCACCCGAGCGGGAAAAGCTGTTGCGCGTAACGCGAGAATCGCTCGAGCAGGCGATCGATAAGGTTCGGCCTGGCAACCGGCTCGGCGATGTTTCTTCGGCTGTGCAGCAGTGGGTGGAAAAGAACGGTTACTCGGTGGTCCGCGAGTTTGTAGGGCACGGAATTGGCACGCAGATGCACGAGGAGCCGCAACTTCCGAACTATGGCTTCGCTGGTCAGGGCGCGCGGTTGCAGGAAGGCATGGTCCTGGCGATCGAGCCGATGGTGAATCGAGGCGGCCCGGGCGTGCGAGTCCTGGAAGACGATTGGACTGCCGTAACCACCGACGGAAGCGATTCGGCGCATTTCGAGCATACGGTGGCGGTCACTTCGAACGGGCCGTGGATTTTGACGCGTCCGAAAGAAGCCACCGGGCCCGTATGGTAAATACGCAGAGGATTCGATAGGAGCTCATGGCATCTCGAAGGCCGGAACCAGACAAGAAGAAGCCGGGCGAAAGCGGCAAAGAAGACGCCATCGAAGTGATGGCCACTGTAATTGAGCCGCTGCCGAACGCGATGTTTCGCGTCGAGCTCGAAAACAAGCATCAGGTGCTGGCCCACATTTCGGGAAAGATGCGCAAAAACTTCATTCGCATTCTTCCCGGAGATCGCGTCGCGGTGGAGCTTTCGCCGTACGATCTCACGCGCGGCCGGATCGTCTACCGCTATAAGTAGGCGTCGCGCGACACGACAGCAAGATTCGTAGGGGCGGGTCTTAGACCCGCCCGGTTCGAAAGAAGGAATGGAGTCGAAATGAAGGTTCGGGCATCGGTCAAGAAAATTTGCATGAAGTGCAAGATCGTTCATCGGCGCGGCGTGGTTCGCGTGATTTGCGCGAACCCGAAGCACCGCCAGCGCCAGGGATAGGTTTCGGCAGGACAAAAGGGAGACAAGCATGGCTCGTATCGCAGGTGTGGATCTTCCGCCAAACAAGCGGCTGTGGGTTGGCCTGACCGCCATTTACGGCATCGGGCAAACGCGCGCCCGCTCGCTGGCCGAAAAGGCCAAGGTGGACCCCACCAAGAAAATCAAGGACCTCACCGAGGATGAGGTGACGCGCTTGCGCGCCGCTATCGAATCGGAGGGGGGCATCGAAGGCGATCTCCGCAAGGAAATGCAGATGAACATCCGGCGGCTGATCGAAATTCAGTGCTATCGCGGGTTGCGCCATCGCCGGAACCTTCCGGTGCGCGGCCAGCGAACGCACACCAACGCGCGCACCCGCAAGGGCCCGCGCAAGGGCGCCGTGGCAGCAAAGAAGAAAACCATGGCCCGCAAGTAGGTTTGTGGATTTGTAGGGGCACGGCATGCCGTGCCCGCTCGTGGAAAGGGCGACAAGCGAACAATGGCAAAAGAACCTCAAGACGCAGCTGCAGCTCCGGGAGCAGCGGCGAAAACGTCGAAGCGCAAGAAGGAATTTCGCAAGAAGCGGGAGAAGCGCGTGGTGCCGCACGGCCGCGTGTGCATCCAGGCGACGTTCAACAACACGATCATCACGCTGACCGACCCGGACGGCCGCACCGTCAGTTGGGCATCGGCCGGCTCGGTGGGCTTCAAGGGTTCGCGCAAGGGCACGCCCTACGCCGCGCAGCAGGCCGCGATGAATGCCGCGGGAGTGGCGCGCGACCAGTACGGAATGAAATCCGTGGAAGTGCGCGTCAAGGGACCGGGAGCTGGCCGTGAATCCGCAGTTCGCGCGCTTGCGTCGGCGGGGCTGCACATCAACGCGATCAAGGACGTCACGCCCGTGCCGCACAACGGCTGCCGTCCGCCAAAGCGCCGCCGCGTGTAGTCGAGCGATTTTTCGTAGGGGCACGGCATGCCGTGCCCGCTTGGAAGTTGCAGCAAAGGAGAGCATCACTTGGCAAGACATCGTGAAGCGGTTTGCCGGCTGTGCCGTCGGGAAGGGATGAAACTCTACCTGAAGGGCCTCCGGTGTTTTACGGAAAAATGCGCCATTGAAAAGCGGAACTTCGTGCCAGGCCAGCATGGCCAGGCGCGGCGCGCGAAGATGGTCGGTTACGGCGTCCAGTTGCGCGAGAAACAAAAAGTAAAGCGCACATACGGCCTGCTCGAACGGCAGTTCCGCAACTACTTCGAGAAAGCCGTGCGCACCAAGGGCCCCACCGGCTCGAACCTGATGGTGATGCTCGAGCGCCGTCTCGACAACGTGGTCCATCGCATGGGGCTGGGCGGCTCGCGCGCGCAGGCGCGGCAGCTTGTGCTGCACGGGCACGTGCGCGTGAAGGGACAAAAGGTCAATATCCCCAGCTACCTGGTGCAGGTCGGCGACGAAATCTCGCTGAAGGAAAAGATGCATCAGAACGCCATGATCCTGGAAGCGCGAAACCTCGCGCAGAGCCAGGGCGTGGCGCCGTGGCTCGACATCGACCGCGAAAACTTCAAGGCGCGCGTGGTGGCCATGCCGCGTCGCGAAGACGTGCAGACGCCGCCGATGAACGAGCAACTCATCGTCGAGCTTTACTCGAAGTAGTTAGCGGAGTCTCCGATTTACGCAAAGAAGTTGTGGCCTGCCCGAGGGTGGGCCAGAAGGAAGGGCAAAGATGTGGAAGGGCTTTCAGAAACCAAAGCGTCTGGCGGCAGAACCCGAAACGCTCACCGATAAGTTCGGGCGATTTTCCGCGCAACCTTTCGAGCGCGGCTGGGGAACCACTGTGGGGAACTCGCTGCGGCGCGCTCTCCTGAGCTCGATCGAAGGCGCGGCGATTACCGCCGTGAAAATCGAGGGTGTGTTGCACGAATTTTCGCCGATTCCCGGCGTCGTCGAAGACGCCACCGACATCATTCTCAATCTCAAGCAGGTCCCGCTGAAGCTGAACACGGACCAGCCGAAGACCATCACTTTGACTGTCGATGTGCCGGGGCCGGTGACTTCGGCCAAGATCGAAGAAGACGCCGACATCGCCGTGCTCGACAAGAACGTTTACATCGCCACGGTCAGCGAAGGCGGAAAACTCGAACTCGAGCTGCGCGTGAAAAACGGCCGCGGCTACGTTGCGGCCGACCGCAACTTCGACGAGGATCTCCCGATCGGCTACATCCCGATCGATTCCATCCACTCGCCGGTGCGTAAGGTCAATTACGCGGTGGAAGCCGCGCGTCTCGGTCAGATGACCGACTACGAAAAGCTCACCCTCGAGGTCTGGACGAACGCGGCGATCACTCCGCAGGATGCGATCGGTCTTGCCGCGAAGCTGATGAAGGACCACATGAGCATCTTCATCAACTTCGAAGAGACGCCTGACCTCCCCGAGGAAGTGATCGAGAATTACGCCGATCCGCGCCTCGAATATCTCGACCGTTCGGTGGAAGAGCTCGAGCTTTCCGTACGCTCCTACAATTGCCTGAAGAATGCCAACATTCAGAACCTTCGCGAACTCGTGCAGAAGACCGAATCCGAAATGCTCAAGACCAAAAATTTCGGCCGCAAGTCCCTGAACGAGATCAAGGACATTCTCCAGAAAATGGGCTTGAGCCTCGGCATGAAGTTCGACGAGCACGGCCGCATCATCTGGCCGCCGCTCCCCAGCCAGACGGCTCCTCCGCCCGCCGAAGGAGACGCGACCACTCTGTAGTCCCGCCGCGCAATCGGCTGGGCCAGGAACGCAAACATGAGACACCTAATATCCGGCTCCAAACTAGGTCGCCAACCAGCGCATCGCCGCGCCACGTTGCGCAACCTCGTCACCAACCTCATCGAGAAGGAACGCATTCACACCACGCTGCTTCGCGCCAAGGCGACGCGTCCGCTGGCTGAGCGCATGATCACGCTCGGCAAGCGCGATTCGCTTCATGCGCGGCGGCAGGCGGCGGCGTTCCTCATGACCACCGGCGCCACCAAGAAACTCTTCAGCGATCTCGCTCCGCGATTCGCGGATCGTTCCGGTGGCTACACGCGAATCATTCGAACCGGCTGGCGGATCGGCGACGGCGCCGAGCTTGCCATCATCGAATTCCTCGGCTCTGAGCTGAAGAAGAAAGAAAAGAAGCCGAAGAAGCACGCTGAGGAGCCGGTCCCCGAAGAAGAAAAGGAAGCCGTAGCCGCAAAGTAGTTTTCGATTCCGAAGCTAACTGACAAGCCCGTCCCGACTTTCCGGGGCGGGCTTTTTCTTTTTCACGGGCGCGTCTCCGCTTCTTTCTCCCGCCGCTCCGCTCGAATGTGTCCCCACAGCGTCACCAGCGCCGCAATTGCCTGCGCTGCGATCCCGCCCGTCGTATCGATCATCACGTCCCCCACCGCCGCCGTGCGCCCTGGCACGAACGACTGATGAAATTCATCCAGCGCCGCGTAGCACGCCACCAGCGCAATCGCCATCAAGGCCCACGCCAGCCGCGTGCCGCGATTCTCGCCGCGAATTCCTCGCAAGAGTAAAAGACTCAGGATGAAATATTCCGCGAAGTGCGCGCACTTCCGGATGTAATGGTGCATCAGCAGCAGCGTCTGCATCGGCTTGTTGGGAAACATCCAGCGCAGGACGGGCATGATGATGCGGCTGGTATGTTCCGAAGTGAACGCCCCGGTCGAAAACAGGGAGATCGCAATGGCCCATACCACAGCCGGCCACCATCTCCTCAACCACTCCTTCCGCGAATTCATTTCAACGGGTTTCTCTGTGGTCTCAGGGTCTTCTCTGTGTCCCGAAGCTTCGGGATCTGTGGTGAGCTTTTGATCTGGTGAGCTTTTGACTTACTCCAGCCGGTAGTTCGGCGCCTCGCGCGTGATGATCACGTCGTGAACGTGGCTTTCGCGCAGCCCCGCCGACGAAATGCGAATGAACTTGCCGCGTTCCTGCAGCTCGGTAAGGTTCTCGACGCCCACGTATCCCATGCCGCTGCGCAGCCCGCCCACCAGCTGATCCACCAGCCCCGCCAGCGGTCCTTTGTAGGGCACCTGGCCTTCGATTCCCTCGGGCACGCTCTTGCCGCGCTCCGCGCCTTCCTGCGCGTAGCGGTCGGCCGAGCCCGCTTCCATCGCGCCCAGCGATCCCATCCCCCGATACGATTTGAACGTGCGCCCCTGATACAGAATCGTTTCGCCGGGCGATTCTTCCGTGCCCGCAAAGAGTCCGCCGATCATCACGCAGGCGGCGCCGGCGGCCATCGCTTTCGTGATGTCGCCCGAAAATTTGATTCCGCCGTCGGCAATCAACGGCACGCCGCTGCCCTTCGCGGCGCGCGCGCATTCCATAATCGCCGTAATCTGCGGCACGCCGGCGCCCGTCACCACGCGCGTCGTGCAGATCGAGCCCGGCCCGATGCCCACCTTGAGGCCGTCGATCCCGAGCGAAATCAAGTCGTGCGCGCCTTCCGCGGTGGCCACGTTTCCCGCGAGCAGCTGAAATTCCGGCAGCCTGCGCTTCACTTCGCGGATTGCTTCCATCACGCGCGTTGTGTGGCCGTGCGCGGTGTCGATCGCCAGCACATCCACTTTTTCGTGTGCCAGCTCCTGCGCGCGCTCCATGAAATCGCCGGTGGCGCCGATGGCCGCGCCCACGCGCAGCCGGCCTTGCTCGTCCTTGGCCGCGCTGGGGAATTCGATTTTCTTCTGGATGTCTTTTACGGTGATCAGGCCCTTCAGGTTGAAGTCCTTGTCCACCACGAGAAGTTTTTCGATGCGATGTTGCTGCAGGATTTTTTCTGCTTCGTCGAGCGTCGTCCCCACGGGCACCGTCACCAGATTGTCCTTCGTCATGATGGCGCTCACCGGCTGGTCGAGGTTCCGCTCGAACCGCAGGTCGCGGTTCGTCAGGATGCCCACCAGGCGCTGCCCGCGGGTCACTGGCAGGCCCGAGACCTTGTACTTGTTCATGATTTCCAGGGCCTGGCGCACCGAAAGTTCCGGCGCAATCGTCACCGGGTCGACGATCATGCCGCTTTCCGACCGTTTCACCCGGTCCACTTCTTCCGCCTGCCGCTCGATACTCATATTGCGGTGAATGAATCCCAGGCCGCCCTGTCGCGCGATGGCGATGGCCAGCCGCGAGTCCGTCACCGTGTCCATCGCCGCCGCGACGATCGGAATGTTCAGCGAAATTTTGCGCGAAAGGCACGTGCGCGTGTCCGTTTGCGTCGGGAGTATCGAAGATTTGCCCGGCAGCAGCAGCACGTCGTCAAACGTCAGCGCCTCGGGTATCGATCCATCAATCATCATTTCTCCTGGGGCTGCGATGAGCCCTAAAAACATCAAAGCCCAGCAAGCTTCGCTGGGCAGCAGCACGAATCCTTTTGTGGCTAAAAACCCTCATGCGTAATCCAACGATTTTAGAAGCAACGCCGCGCGAAATCAAGGCGGGTGCTTTGCCTGGTCGGGCGGAAGATCCGGAAACACCGTTTCTGTGACGATTAGAAATGTTTTTGGGTTTTGTTTTCATGGGATTAGCCGGTTTTCTAATCGTAAATTGTTGCGATTAGGAGAACAGTGGTGAGTGGCTAGTGGCCCGCCGGAAGATGGCGCGGCAAGCGAGTGGCGAGGAGCAAGCCCTGGACCTGGGAAGTGTTCGCCCCGTTTTCGCTTTTGCGAAAGTATACCCCCCTCCCTTTTGCTTATTAGAATGGGTCGCTGGTGAATGTTTTCATTCATTTGCGTCGATTTCTAATCGCGGTCTCGTTATTAGTCCCGAAGCTTCGGGATCGGGTCGGGGGAGAAAGTACGGCGAAGGTGGTAGGGGCCCACCAGACTGATGGCTGGCAAGCGATGGGGCGGGTTCGCAGAACCGTGAAAGTGTAGCGATTGAAATTTTTTTCCTGGCTTGTTTTCATCGACTTAGCGGGATTTCTATTTGCAAAGTGTAGCGATTGATCCCGAAGTATCGGGACAGGTCCCGAAGTGTCGGCATGGGTCCCGAAGCGTCGAGAGTAGCGCCTGCTTTGCCGGTCATTTCCCAAGCCTCCGACTGCAGGATATCATAGAGTTACTGTATTGTCAAGACCCAGTACTATAAAAACTTTTCTTCGGCTAGATTCTCCCGCGCTTCCGATCGGTTTGCCGGGCTGAAGCCCGCCGCTACAAACGCGAAATCTCAACTCCGGGCTACGGCTGAAGCCGCAGCCTATCCCAGGGGCTGAAGCCCATTTTTGAGGGGGCTTCTTTCGGGTGGCCTGAAGGCCACCCTCCCCGGACTAAAGGTCCGGGGCTGACACAAAACCGAACTGCCGCCCGCTGCGAATGATTGCGGAATGGCGCGCGACTCCCTACGATAGATGCGTGCCGAAAGATGACGCTGCTTTGAAAGACGACTTCGTTACCAAGGATGACTTCGTGCCGCCGCGGTGGCTGCGCAATGGGCATTTGATGACGATTGCGGCGAGTTTTTGGCGGCGGCGGTTTCCGCGGTTGCCGGCCGGGGTCGCGCGGCTGTTCGAGGTGGAACCTGGGTCGCGTGTGCGGGGGGAATGTCACTGGCAGCGGGAGCCGCGCGCGCATGCGACGCTGGTGCTGCTGCACGGGCTGGAAGGTTCCAGCGAATCGGGCTACATGCTGGGCACTGCGGAGAAGGCGTATGCGGCTGGGTTCAACGTGGTGCGGCTGAACCAGCGGAATTGCGGCGGCACGGAAGAGCTGACGCCGACGCTCTACCACTCGGGCTTGAGCGGCGATATCCGCGCCGTTTTGCTGGAATTGATTGCCACCGACGGCCTGCCAGATCTTTTTGCCGCGGGATTTTCGATGGGTGGAAACCTGGTGCTGAAGATGGCGGGAGAATTCGGCGATGCCGCGCCGCCGGAGATTCGAGGATTCGTTGCGGTGGCGCCGGCGTTCGACCTGGCAGCGTGCGCGGACGCGTTGGCGGAGCCGCAAAATTTCATCTACGAACGCCACTTCGTGACGGGGCTCAAGCGCCACATGCGGTACAAGGCGCAGCTGTTTCCGGAGCGCTACCCGATCGATGGCATGCGCGGGATTCGAACCGTGCGCGAATGGGACGATGTGATCACGGCGCCGTTCTGCGGTTTCGCGAGCGCGGATGATTACTATGCGCGGTCGAGCGCACTGCAGTTGGTGGGGGCGATCCGAAGGCCGACTCTGATTCTGACGGCGAAGGATGATCCGTTTGTGCCGTTCGAGACATTTGGGGATGCTGCGCTGCGGGGGAACCCGAATATCACGTTTGTGGCGACGGAGCATGGCGGGCACTGCGCGTTTATCTCGCGGGAGCGGGGGGAGGGGCGGTTCTGGGCCGAGCGGCAGATTGTGGAATTTTGCGAGAGAAGAACAGGGATTGGCCACAGAGTCACAGAGACACAGAGAAAGGCTGAAGCAGAAAAACCCTACCACAGAGGACACTGAGAAAAGCTGGAGGGCACAGAGAAAACCAAGACCGAATCCCCCCAACCTGCTTCAGGGGCCAAAGCCCCGCCCTGCTGGCCCCCCCAGGCAAATTGTGTGGAGGCGATTCGGCACGGCAGGGGCCCTTGCCCTGGCGAAAGGATTCTGTCGCCCGCTTTGCGGGCTGGATCTCGGTTCTGGATACCCGTTCCCACCGCTTACGCGGTGGGCTAACTTCTTTCGCCCGCTTCGCGGGCTGGATCTCGGTTTGGATACTCGCTCCCACCGCTTACGCGGTGGGCTAACTTCTTTCGCCCGCTTTGCGGGCTTGCCGCCACGCGACCGGCGACCGAATTCGCGTCGAGTGCGACTACGCGGTGGGCTAACTCCTTTCGCGCTTCGCGGGCTGAAAGCGTGCCCGATTCGATTCTTAAGCCAACGGCTGAAGGGCACTGTTCAATCGTCCCTCCGGGACTCTTGCCGTTAACCGATTTTCTCTCCCGGCATTCCGCTTCGCAAAGCAGGAAAACCTTTACCACAGAGGGCACTGAGAAAAAGTGGAGGGCACAGAGAAAACCGAAAAGCTAGAAACTTTTACCGCAGAGGCGCAGAGGCCGCTGAGAGAACCGAGAGCTTTCAACTCTGAACTCTCAACTGGTTTCACGCGATGGGGATTTCGAGTGAGGGCTGGAAGCCGGGGGTTAGGAGCTTGGCTTCGCCGGATTCGCTGACGACCATGTCGTCTTCGCAGCGGAGGCCGTAGTCGCCGGGAACGTAGATGCCGGGCTCGTTCGAGAAAGTCATGCGCGGCTTGAGAATGATGCGGTTGCCGCGGACGAGGTAGGGCGATTCGTGGCCGTCGAGGCCGATGCCGTGGCCGAGGCGGTGCGTGAAATATTTGTAGCCCGGGCCGAATCCGGCGTCGACGATGACTTTGCGCGCGGCGTCGTCGACGGAGCCGCATTCGTGGCCGGCGACGGCGGCGGCGAGCGCTGCGTCCTGCGCCTTGCGGACGATTTCGAAGGCGCGCTGAAGTTTGTCGCTGGGCTTGCCGAAAACGCCGGTGCGCGTGACGTCGGACTGGTAGCCTTCGACGGTGGTGCCGTCGTCGATGAGCACGCCGTCGCCTTCGTGCAGCTCGCGGTCATCGTGAGTGCCGTGGGGAAACGCGGCGGCGGGGCCGAAGAGGACGAAGGCGTCGCCTATGAGTCCCATGCGGCGATAACCACGCGCGACCATTTCGGAAACTTCGCTCTGCTTCATGCCCTCGCGCAGGGAAGCGAACGTAGCTTTGTAAACGTCGAAAGTGGCCTGGCACGCGAGGCGCATCAGTTCGATTTCGTGCTCGGTCTTTGGATTGCGGCAGCCGACGGTGATGGGATCGCCGCTCGCGTACTCGAAGCCTGGCGCGACCTTGCGCAGACCGTCGGAGAAAACGAACTTGGTGGTTTCCTCGACGCCGATTTTGCCGGTACGGATGCCGCGTTCGCCGAGCCAGCCCGCGGCCAGCGCGTAGGGACTTTCGTCCTCCTGCCAGACGCGGATCTCGATCGGCCAGCGAAGTTGTTCGCGGAGGCGCGCTTCCTCAAATCCGGGGGAGATTAGCAGTGGGTCCCCCGAGCGCGCGATGAGCAGCGCGACGATGCGTTCGCTGGAGCCCCAGCGAATTCCCGTGTAGTAGCGGAGCGTAGTTCCCGGCGTGATGTAGATGGCGTCGAATTTCGGCGAGGCGTCGTTCATCAGTTGCTGCGCGTGCGCGATGCGAGCCTGAAATTCGTCGACGCGGATGGGCTTGACGCGGTCGCCGAGCGGCTTGAGAGCGTCGAAGGCCGGCGGAAGGGGAGACGGACGTTCCTGCGCGTTCGCGGCGGTGGTGAGGCCGTTTGCGACGAGGCCTGCAGATGCGATGGAGGCGGTTTTGAAGAGGTCGCGGCGAGAAAGTTTCATTTTGCGCTCCTAAGAGACGGGCGGGTCTGAGAGCCGCCCCTACGAAAAGAAAAATGCAGATCCCTCACCCCGCAGAAACCGCGGGGATTCGGGATGACAACTCTGCGTTCGATTGGCGAAAGCAAGGGCTGATGAAAAGCCCAATCGCCGCAGAAGCGGGCACGGCATGCCGTGCCCCTACGGAAAAGTGGCGCGTGGCTGCACTGGCTCGCGGTCGCGCTAGTGAAAGTGCGAGATCAGGACTGCGTCCTGAATTACGCGGCCGCGAGAATACACGATTTGCTTGCCGTCAGGCGAGAGGGAATAGGACCAGGTGTGGTCGGAGCCGAGCGACATGACTTGCTTGGCGGGCAACGGATTTTGCCCGACGGGCGTAATCGGTTGCGCCCAGAGGCTGTTTGATTCTTCGCTGCTGACCAGGCAGAGAACCGCGCGGCCATCTTTGGTCCAGGCGAGTTTTTCGCCGCCGTCGCCGGCGAGAACGACGTCCTTGGGAAAAGGATACACGGTGCGAATCTCGCCGGTATCGACGGCGACGATCGCGAGTTTCGGAGGTTGAGTGAAATCGGGGACATAAGACATTGCGAGCGAAGTCCCGTCGGGCGAAAAGACCGGATTCGCGAGGTCGAGGACGTTGCTGGCTTGAGCGGGCGTGCCGCCGTCTGTGCTGACTTTCATCAGCGGCCAGTGTTCTTTCGTGCCGTCGAGGAAATAGACGGTTTTTCCGTCCGGCGAGCACGCGGGCATCTCGTCGCGCGGGCCGGAGGTGAGTTGCTTGAGGTTGCCGCCGTCGAGATCGGAGCGCCAGATGGAAAAGCCGTCTTCACGACCGAGAGTGAAGATGATGTGCTGGGTGTCACCGCACACCGAAACCCAAAGGCCGGAGCCGGCGCTCGATTCGATGTCATGCGATTTGGCGCCGTCGGCGGAGACACTGGCGAGGCGAACGGCGCCGGAGGTGTAGTAGCCGTAGATAATCTGGTCGGGCGCAGCCCAAGTGACGCCGGTCAAGCCGTCGGCGCGGCCGAAGCCGGAGGTGATTTGGCGGGGCGGCGAAAAGGATGCAGCGCTGCCGAGATTGGCTATCCACAGAGTGCCTGCGAATGAGAGTTGTACAGCGGCGAGGGCGGAGCCGTCCGCGGTGATGCTGGCGCCGTCGTAGAAGTTGAGGTCGTTGGTTACGCGGCGGGCTTCGCCGTCGGGATAGGTCAATTGCCAGATCTGAGCGTTGATTCCTCCGACGTCACCTTTGGCCGCAAAAAAGACCGCGGAGCCGTCAGGGAGCCATGCGATCTGGAGCGGGTCACTCCAATCACGAGTGCCGAGGCGGGTTTCGGCGCCGGTGTCGACGGCGATGGTTTCGAGCTGGTATTTGGTGAAGATCCCGTGAGGGGATTTGGCGATGGCGATTCGCTGGCCGTCCGAGGACCATGCTGGACCTTCGTAGTTGAAAAAGCCGGGATCTCCGATCGAAGCGAGGATGCGTTCGTCGGGTGCGTCGAGTGTGGCGATGATGAGCTGAGACTGGCGCAATTTGGAGTTGTAGCGGACGAAGACGAAGCGCTTGTTGTCGGGAGCGAAGCTGATGGGACTGCCGACGTCCACATGGATCACGCGGGGCGCGCCGCCGAGCGAAGGAACCTGGTAGAGGGTGTTGACGCCCGGCACAGGATCGCGCTTTGCGAAGTAGAGATAATTGCCGTCGGCGGCAAAGACGAGTCCGATAATTTCGCCGGGCGATCCTGGCAGAACTTGAGCGGCGCTTCCTGTGGCCAACTGGCGGACCCAGATGCCGTGGCCGCCGTGGTCGTCTTGCACGTAAGCCATCCACTTGCCGTCGGCGGAGACGGTGGTGGAATGGATGTTGCCGGTGGAGGTGATGGGGGAGATCGTCATTTGCGCGAAGGAGGATTGCTGGTGGCGGAGGACGTTGCGCTCGTGCAGAACGAGCGCGATGACTGCGGCGACTATAAAGACGGCGCCCGCAACTTTCATCCAGAATTTTGCGGGCGAACGACGATTGTCTGCAGCGTCTGCGTACTGCGCGGCGGTTTTGACTCGCTCGAGGACGTTTAGGGCGGGCTGGCCCTCGATGGCGGAGGGTGCGGCCATCCCGGATGCCGGAGTGGTAGCGCCGCTCGATGGCGGCGCAGCGGCGGATTTTGCCGCGCTGCCTTGCGCGCTGGGCCACGAACTGCTGGAACTGGATCGAGAGGAATCGATGTCGCGCTTCAAGCGCTTCAAGTCGGCGCGAAGTTCGGCGGCGGTCTGGTAGCGCAGGTCGCGATCCTTCTCGAGCGCCTTGCCAATGATTTCTTCGAGCTTCGGCGGAACATTGGGATTCAGAATCGAGGGGGCAACGGGATTGCGATTCAGAATGGCGTCAAAGATGACCGCGGACGTGCCTCCGCTGAATGCGGACTGGCCGGTGGCCATCTCGTAGAAGACGGCGCCGAGACTGAAGAGGTCGGTGCGAGCGTCGAGCTCTTCGCCGCGGGCCTGTTCGGGTGACATGTAGCCGATCGTGCCGAGGGCCGAGCCGGGGCTCGTGAGCATGAGATTGTCGGTGGTCGGCGTGGAGGTGGTGCCGGCGCCGATCGTTTCGGCAATTCGTTTCGGAGCGGATTGCTTCGCGAGGCCGAAGTCGAGAATTTTTGCCTGGCCGCGCGCGGTGATGAAAATGTTGGCGGGCTTGATGTCGCGATGCACGATGCCGCGCGAATGGGCGGCGTCGAGCGCGTCGGAAATTTGCACGGCGAATTCGAGCAGGGAATCGTTGGCCATCGCGCGGCCCGCGATGCGCTCGCGCAGCGTCTGGCCTTCGAGCAGCTCCATGACCAGGAAAGGGCGGCCGCCATGCGGTCCGCCGGCTTCAAGCGAGACTTCGCCGACGTCGTAGATGGTGCAAATGCCGGGGTGATTCAGCGAGGAGGCGGCGCGCGCTTCACGCTGGAATCGCTCGAGGGCCGACGGGTCGCGGGTAAGCTCCGGCGAGAGGAATTTCAACGCAACGTGCCGGCCGAGGCGCGTGTCTTCGGCTCGAAAGACCTGGCCCATGCCGCCGCTGCCAAGCGGTTCGATAATTTTGTAGTGGGAGATGGTTTCGCCGATCATTCGTGGCCGCGGTGAGTAATGCTAAACAAGTGGCGGTGGGGCTGCAAGGGCAAAGAGGGCGATCCGGGCGTGAAGATTCGGCGAAGGCGATACGTCAAAAGCGGAACACAGAGGACACGGAGAAGGGCAGGAAGAGGTCACAGAGAAGACACAGAGAAAGACACAGAGAGGTCACGGAGAAAGACCTTTTCATTGCGGGACGACAGGGAGGATCAAGGCGCTGGGATATTGGCGATCGTGGTAGATGGTGTTTGTTGCGGTGGTCATTCGCGTGGCGTGGCTCTGCTCTTCGCCGGTGTTCAGGTTGCGATCGAAGCGGGGGAAATTGCTGCTGGAGACTTCGAGGTGCAACTTGTGGCCGGCCAAGAAGACGTTGCTCGTGGCCCAGAGATCGACTTTCAGGTGATAAACCTCGCCGGGTTTCGCGGGCTCGGGCGTTTCCTGGGAATTGCGATAGCGTAGGCGGAGGATTCCTTCGGTGAGATTCTGGGCAAAGCCGTTGGGCCAGACGTCGACAAGCTTCGCCGTGAAGTCGGTGTCGACCGCCGACGTGCTGGCGTAGAGATCGAGGGTGACGGGTCCGGTAACTTCCATATCCTGCGTGAATGCGGGAGTGGAATAGATCAACACGTCCTTGCGTTCCTCGACGGGGCGCTGATCTTTGGGGCCAGGCGGGAGATGCGTCGCGTCGCAGCAGAGCGGACCGCCGATGGTCGGTACGGGATTAGCCGGGTCGTAAAGGTAAGTGTCCTTCCCGTCGGTGCTGGGAGTTGCGGTGTCGAGCGAGCCGTCGCCTGAAGCGGAGTTTGCAGCACCACCGGAGTGCAGGAAATAATGCGTGGAATGGGCGCGGGCGAGGGACCAATCGTCCTCGTCTCGCCAAACGTTTTTGCCCATGACAAAAATGCGAACCGGCTTGCCCGAAGCGAAGGCGTTGCTTTCACCTTTGAATAGGGCGTCATACCAATCGAGCATGAGCGCATCGGTGTCATGGGGCGCGCCGGGGCCGAAATCAACGTCGCCAATTTTCTGCTGGTTGGGGCCGCCGGAGTGGCCTCCGATCTCAATCAGGAGGCGCTGGCCGTGGCGCGCAGCATCGCTTCCTGCCTGGGTTTTCAATAGTGTGTAGTTGCGGAGCGAGCCGCCGAGAAAAATGTCGTACCAGGCGGCGATGGTAAACACCGGCACTTGAATTTGCGAATAGTGATCTTCAATCGAGATTTGTTTCCAATAATCGTCGTAATTCGGATGCGCGAGCCAATCCTGAAAATATGGCGCGAGCGATTTTGGGTCGGGCAGCGAGAGCAACGGATAATCGGTCAGCGGGAGGGTGCTTTTCCAGTCGAGCGCGTTGCTCTTCGCGTCCGCAATGCGATACAGCGTGTTTTGCGTGAGGCCTGTCGTCCAGGATTCGTTGAACCATTGTTCGAAGGCGCCACCCTGATACGTCCAGCCATCGTGATAATTGGAGGCGGTGACAGTGGGAGCGATGCCCGCGAGGTGCGGCGGGTGAGCGATGGCGGCCAGAAATTGCGTTGCGCCGACGTAGGAGCCGCCGAACATGCCGACTTTGCCGTTGGAGTAGGGAAGCGCCGCAGCCCACTCGACGGTGTCGTAGCCGTCGTTCGATTCGTTCTTGAAGGTGTACCAATCGCCTTCGGAGGCGAAACGGCCGCGGACATCCTGAACGATGACGACGTAGCCTCGCGCGGCGGCTCGCCAGCCAAAGGAGGTCGCGTTGGTTTTGTCGTAGGGAGTGCGCTGGAGGAGGACGGGAAACTTGCCGTCGGTTTTGGGGCGATAAACGTCGGCGCGCAACGTAACGCCGTCGCGCATTTTCGCCTGGACGTTGTGCTCGAAGGTGACTTCGTAGGTTTGGGCGGCAAGAGGCGGAATCGCGAGTAGGAATACGGCTGCCACTAGAATTAGGGCTCGATGCCTCGGCCACATTGGTTTCATGCAGACCCTCCGCGGCGCATGGTAGGCCTGCGGGAGGAGGGAAGGCAAGGCCAAAGAGAAAAGGGAAAAGAGAAAAGAGAAGAGAGAAAAAACAATTTGAAATTTGAAATTTGAAAAAACAAAGAAAAAGGAAAAGAGAAAAGCGGAACCACAGAGGGCACAGAGAAAATCCAGAGGACACAGAGAAGACCCAGAACATGCAGAGAAAAGGCGGAGGGCACGGAGAGGCTGCCGTACTTGGCGGCGCTAGTTGCCAGGAGGGTTCGGTGGCATTACGGTGACAGTGACCGGTTGTTCGAGCTGGAAATCGAGTTTGGTTTCCGAGGGGACTTTTACTTGTTTGCCGCTGGTGGAGGCCTGGTAGACGCCGCCCGCTCCTGCGCCAGCGGCCGCTCCAATCGCCGCGCCTTTGCCACCGCCAGCGATTGCTCCGATGAGCGTTCCGAGGACTGCTCCTGTGCCAACTTTCTTTGCGGTGTCTTTGCCGCGCGAACTGCCGGCGAGCGAGTATGTGCCGCTGACAAGCGGATAGGATTGCCCTTGAAATTCGAGTTTCACGAGTTCGAGCCTAAGCTCGCTTTTACCCGCCATGTGTCCGGCGGAGCTGGCATTGGCGAGGCGAACGTAAACGTCGGCGCCCGCCGGTACAGCAACGTCGTTGTCGACGAGGATTGGGGAATCGAGCGAGGCGTGAAAAATCTCTCCCGCTTTGTTTACGGAAGAATCGACGCCGTCAATCATGCGGATGGTCATTGTGGAGTTGGCTGGAACTACAACTTCCTTCGGCGGCGGAGGCGGGAGAGTTGGACTTGGAACTGGGATGGCAGGAGCAATGGCGGCTGTTGCGTCTGGGATTTGGGGCGGCGGGGCCACTTGGTCCGGCGTGGGAGTCTCCACCATCGGTCCTGCGAGCACCGTAGGCTGCGGAGAGTCTCTCTTCGGTCGATCCTTGTGGCGATTTTCCTGCTTTGGGGGAGTGACCGGAGGCGCGGGCGGATTGGCGGAAGCGGATTCTTGCGGCGGGGCTTGAAGCGCCATTTCTACCGTCATTTGATCGATTACTTTTGTCACGCCGGGAGTCTGCGCGGTGATTTTGTAGGCGTCGAGGCGAGCCGCGTCGCTGGGCACCGTACCGCTCAGGGTGACTTGGCCGTTCGACGACGTCAGCTGGAGGTGCGCGCCGGTGAGCTGCGCATCGGAAAACATTTGAGCTTTGATGTTTGTGATGACGGCAGCGTCGTCGACTTTCCTGGCGCAACCGGCGGCGAACGCGATCGCGAAAACCGCGACCGAAGCAATCAATCTCGAACGCATCACTCCCCCTGAGTTTTGTGTCACTCCACTACGATGCAAAAGTGAAGCTAAACGCTGTCTTCGGGAAAGTCTGTGCGGCAATTTGTGTCGCGGGTGAAGAATTGGCGAAGGATTCTTGGGCTGCGGCTGAAGCCGCAGCCTTACCCAGGGGCTAAAGCCCCGTATTCTTGCGGGACGCGATTTCGCACGGCCTGAAGGCCGTGCTCCCCGGACTAAAGGTCCGGGGCTGACACAAAACCAATTGCTAGGTGTGTCGCGCCTCCGGCGCTTGTGAGGAGATTCGGCGGTCGGCGTCGAGACAGACCCTGCAACCCGAGTCCGGGGCTGACACAAAGAGAACGCGCGCAACTTTTTCGCGGGGGTTGTGTTTCATTTGCAGCGGCCGGAATAGTGGTTTTTCGGCTAACGGGGATTTTAACTCCAACGGACTAACAAGGAGAGTTTGCAATGCGGAACTCAAAGGCTACGGGTGTGTTTTTGGCAATTTTCGCAATTCTTTCGCTATCGAGTTGCGGTGGTGGGAACAATGCAATGGACCCAGCGCCGGCAGTGCACCAGGCAAGCGTGTTCACAGTGGGGACGGACGCGCCTTTGCCGAGCGTTGTTTCGTTTGAAATGACGGTGACAGGCGTAACGATCAACAACGGTACCAACGATATTTCAGTGATGCCAGACACTCCACAGGTGATCGATTTTGCCCGGCTGAGCGGCTTACATCAACTGATGGATCTGAACACCGTGCCGTCGAACGCGACCTACTACTACGCCACGGTGACGCTCTCGAACCCCTCGATCGGTTATCTCGATACCAGCGTCAGCCCTCCCATCGTGAACACGATGGCCGGGACGCTGACGACTTCCACGGTAAAGGTGACGTTTCCGCAGCCGTTCGTGCTGAATGACAACGACTTGGTAGGACTCCGCATGGAGTTTGACCTTCGCAAGTCGATTCTGACGGATATGAACGGGAACTTCACGGGCCAGGTGAATCCGACGTTTTATATGAACCTGCTGGCGGCGGGCGACTCGAACGTTTCGATCGACGATTTCCACGCCGGTTTCGTCGGATCGGCGGGCGCGAATTCGTTCACGGTTCAGGGACCGCACGGCCGCCAATGGACGGTTCAGACCAGCGACAGCACGATCTGGGACGATCCGGCTATTCCGGCGAGTTCGTTCACCAGTAATACCATCCTCGAAATTTCGGGACAGCTCGATCCGGTGACGAAGGGAATCGATGCATCCGAAGTGGAAGTGGTATCCAACGACGGCTTCGTGCTGGGCGGCTTGCTGACGTATGTGAATCCGTCTTCGCCGGCGCCGGCTACGACAGCTGACATCTACGTTCGTTATGAGGTTCCCGACATCACGGGATTGATGCCAGGGCAAATCGAAGCGCTAACGCTGAACGGCACCGAGCAATATCGGATCGCCAACATCAAGAATCCGATTACGGCGCTGCTCTTCAGCAACACGCTACTGGCACCGGGACAACGCGTGGACATCGGCGGAAAATTGACAACTACCAACGGCGTCGACACGCTCACTCCTCACCGCGTGGTTTTGCGGCGGCAGGGGCAGGCCGGCACGTGGGTCCCGGGCAGCACAATGGTGCAGTCCGGCAACGCCGGGACGTTCTCGTTGAACGACGACTGGACCGCGGGCGTTCTGCTGCCGCAGCCGCTGACGGTGCTGACGACCAACGACACCAACTTCATCAATCTGGCTGGCCTCTCCGCGCTGACGGGAGCGAATCCGATCCCGATCCGCGTGGTGGGATTCATCCTGGTGGATTCGGCGACGAATCAACCGGTGATGGTGGCCCGGTCGGTGGAACAGCTCACTGACTAATCATCCTTATACCTGCAGGCGCCGCTGTTCCCCTAATGGGGGACAGCGGCGTTTTCTTTTTGTTCGCGATTGCGTGAGGAGAGGAGTGGATTAGAGGCGAAAAGCGAAAAGCGAAAAGCGAAAAGCAGATCCCTCACCCCGCGAAAACCGCGGGGATTCGGGATGACAACGTAGTGAGGGCCGCACCTGGAGTAGGATGTCAACGGAGCTAATCGACGTGATGAGAGAGCCGCGCAGCTTCGAGGAATTCTGGCCGGTCTACGTTGTGGCGCACAGCCAGCCGCTGACGCGAGTGTTTCATTCCGTGGGAACGCTCACCGGTTGGGCTGTTCTGGTGGCGGCCATCGTTCTGGCCAAGCCGTGGCTGCTTCTGGCCGCGCTGGCCGTGCCGTATGCGCTGGCGTGGTTTTCACATTTCTTCGTCGAGCATAACCGGCCCGCGACGTTTGGTCATCCGCTGTGGTCGTGGCTGGCGGATCAGAAGATGGTGGCGATGGTGCTGGCGGGGAGGATGGGGAAAGAAGTGGAGCGCTGCTCGGCGCAGGAAGTCGGGACCTGAAAGAGAAAAGAGAAAAGAGAAAAGCAGATCCCTGACCCCGCACAAACCGCGGGGATTCGGGATGACAAGTTAGTGAGATGCGGCTTGCGGTGAAGTCGAAACACAACCCGCGGTCTTTCACGTCCCGCCAGAGACTATTCCATTTGAACTGCGACGATGTGGTTGCCGTGCGTGCTGATTTCGATTCCGATCGGGGGACGCACGGCGGTGCCGGCGGCGATTTCGCCGCGCACGAGACCGTTCGGGCCGGAGCCGTAGCGCATAAGATCAAAGACGGTGTGAGTGCACGGATCGACGATCATGGGATGGCTGGCGCGAAACTGGTATTGCGTGCGCAGCTTTTCGAGATCGGTGACGTAGTCGAGTTCGCAGGTCCCGTAGGGCTCGCGTAGCGAAACTCCCCACAGAGTTCCCCCCGGCAGGCGCACGGCGATGGCCGGGGCTTGCTGCGAAGTGACGGGGTCGCGGAAGATGAATCGCTTGGAGGACCACGGCTTGGAGAGTTCGTCAGTGGTGGCGATTTCGCCGGGACCGATGGGCACGCGTTCCACGGGTTTGGCAACGGGCTCGGGCGTGGGATCAGCAGCAGCTTCGACGACGGGTTGCGGAGCTTGCTTGGCAGATGAGCTGTGCGCCCACCAGGCGATACCAACGACGATGACGATCAGGGCGCCGACGCCGAGACTAACCCACAGGGAAGGGCTGCGAGGCGATGCTTTGGCAGGCTCCGGAGAAAGGTGCTCGGGCGGAACAGGTTTCGGCGCAACTTTCTCAGCCGGCACGCCGGGTATCGTCGGCTGCTGCGGCTTGAAACGGTCGAGTTTTTTTTCGTCCGGCATGCTGGGCTTTCCGGAAGGGGAGATACCAGATTGAATCTGCTGGAAACGAAATGCAAGACGGGAGTGGGGAAGCTGTTTACGCTTTCGCCTCAATGATAGGGCGGTGGCCCCGCGGGGGCTCAGGCGAAGCGTTCGACGCGGACGGAATGATGCGCGACGTACTCGTGGAGGTTCGCGAGAATGAGAAGGAGTTCGAGCATGCGATCGCGCTGCTCCGGATTCGGTTCGCCGGCGCCTTCTTCGAGGTTTTTCACGACCGCGAGCGCGTCAGCGAGAAGCCATTCGAGGCCTTTAGGATTCACCGGGCGGCCAGCGCGGCAGCCTTGAAGGGCCTCGTTGGTGCGAACGAACGCCTCGTCGAGGAAATGGTCGAGACAGAGCTGCTCGCTGGCGAGGGCCCTCGGAATCGTCTTGGGACACGACTCCCGTCTGCAAGGGACCGAAAGAGACGCGTTCATTACACACCCCAGAGCGCCTTCGAGCGTTCGTCGCTCGAGGCAGTGGGGACGAGACTAGCACAACAGTGCTCGCCCGGCGAGGGAGGTGGTGCGAGAGAGTTATCGGTGTGCGCGACGCCGAAAGTCCACCGCAGAGACGCAGAGGGCGCCGAGAACTTCTCGCGCTGCTCGAGCACGTGTCAGCGGATCTGAATCGAGCCGGAACTGGTGCTGAGGTCGACGAGGGCGCCGCCGCCGTGCACCTTTCCGTGCAACTCGTGCGGGTTGATCGTTCCTTGCACCGTCATTTCATTCTTCGTTTGAATGCTGCCGGAGCTGGTGTGCGCGACAAGGTCGTACGCGGCTTGAGCGGGGAACTCCACCTCGACGCTTCCTGAGCCTGTGTGCAGCTTCCACTCGCCCGTGGGGTCTCCCTGCGCGACGATATTGCCGCTGCCGGTTTGCGCCTTCACCGCGCCTTTGGCTCCCTTGATTTCGATCGTGCCCGAGCCGCTGCTAACGTCCACGTCGCCCGGAGCTGTTTGTTCGAGCCGCACGTCGCCGCTGCCACTTGACCCTGTGAAGCTTCCTGCGATGCCCATGGCGTGAACAGTGCCGCTGCCGGTGCTGACGCGCGCCGCGCCATGCACGGAATTCAGGTCAATGTCGCCCGAGCCGGAGCGCGCATGAACTTCGCCGCCGATGTTGTTCAGGCTGACGTTGCCGGAGCCGCTGGTGGCTTCCGCGGGCCCAGCGACGCCGTCCACTTGCACGTTTCCGGAGCCGGATGAGGAATGGAGCTTCGTTTCCGCCGGAACGATCACTTCATAGCTGATTGAGATATTTCGTGTGCGTTCGTGATCCTCAATGTGACCGATGCGAATCGTGTTGCCGTTCTGCTCGATCGGCGGATTCGTTTCGAGGTCGTGCACGCGCTGCTCGACGTCGCCGCTGACGTGCCAGCCGGCATGAATCTTGCCGTGGATTTCAACTTTGCCCGAGCCTCCGGCGGGAACGACGATGTTGCCGGAGCCGGTCTCGAGGTCCATGTCCACCGGCCCGCTCACGGTAAGCGTCCGGTCAAAATGGCCTTCGGTGTCCGCAATGGCGGGACGCGTTGCGAAAGCGAACATCAATGTGACAGCGAAAAGCGCTGGAAAAGCACGCACGGGAATCCTCATCTTTCGACCTCCGGTTAGAAGTTGCACAGTCTGAGTATGGTACGCAAGGCTGGTCTGAAAAGTTCGACGGATTTGGGGCCGAAAAGTGTTTCTGAAAAGCGCGTAGGGTCTAGCCTCGGAGGTTGAATTTGGGGGGGCGTTTCGGCAGGGCTGGAGGGGTGACGAGCGATCAATCGTCCCTCCGGGACTTTTTGCCCCTCTAACCAATCATTCCCGGCATTCCGCTTCGCTCCATGCCGGGCTAAGTACAATCGTCCCTCCGGGACTCTTTATGTCGGAGCCCTTCGAAGCTCAGGGTGGACTAAAGCTCCTCCCCAAAACTGCGGGCTGCTCGTTCATCAGGGGTTAAAACCCCTGAGGAAACGGGAGGCGTTTATGTCGGAGCTAAAGCTCCGACCCCCTAAACTGCGCGCTCTTGCTCAGGCGGCGGTGCCGTGGCACTTTTTGTATTTTTTGCCGGAGCCGCAGGGGCAAGGGTCGTTTCGGCCGACTTTCGCGGCGGCGCGGACTGGTTTGGGAGGCTCTGCTTGCGCGGGACCAGTCTGGAACTGAAGATTCTGCTGCTGGCGGCGCTGGCGCTGCTCGATTTGCTTTGCTTCGGCTTCGGGTTTGGCCGGCTGCATGAGGAAGAGGAACCGAACCGCTTCGGTGTCGATGCGGTCCATCATCTCTTCGAAAAGGGTGAACGCTTCCTTCTTGAACTCGACGAGCGGATCCTTTTGTCCATATCCGCGAAGGCCGATGCCTTCCTTCAAATGGTCGAGTGTGAGGAGGTGATCCTTCCACTGCGAATCGACGATATCAAGCAGGATGCGGCGTTCGAGCCAGCGCTGCGTCTGGACGCCGAAAAGCTGCTCTTTTTCGTCGTAGCGCGCGACGACTTTTTCGACGAGCTTTTCCGCAAGTTCGTCGTGATTGGTGTTCGCGAGGTCGATTCCTGCCGTCTTTAAGTCGATTCCAAATTGATTCAAGATTTCGTTGGCGAACTGGGTGGTGTTCCACTGGTCGGGATGTTGCTCACGCGGGCAGTAAATGGCGACGAGCTCGTCGGCGATCATCTCGGCCTTATCGAGGACGAACGGCTTTTGGTCGGCGCCTTCGAGGAACGAGCGGCGCAGGGAGTAGATCGTCTCGCGCTGCTTGTTCATGACGTCGTCGTACTCGAGGAGGTGCTTGCGGGCTTCGAAGTTCTGCGCTTCGACGGCTTTTTGCGCGTTCTCGATGCGTTTACTGATGAGGCCCGATTCGATCGGAACGCCTTCGGTCATGCCCAGACGATACATCAAAGCCTTGATGCGCTCGCCGCCGAAGATGCGCAGCAGATCGTCTTCGAGCGAGAGGAAAAAGCGCGAGGAGCCGGGATCGCCCTGGCGGCCGGCGCGTCCGCGAAGCTGATTGTCGATGCGGCGCGCCTCGTGGCGTTCGGTGCCGAGAATGTGCAAGCCGCCCATGGCGACGACGGCGTCGTGTTCGGCGCGGCACTGTTCGGCGAATTCGTCGTAAATCGGCTTCCACTGTTCCAGGGGCACCTGGAAGATCTTGCCTTCCTGCTGGAAGAGGACCATCGCGGTGTTCACAGCTGGTGCGGCGCCATTTCCGCCGGCTGGGTTGGCGTCGGCCTGGGCGGGAGTTTCGGTTGCGGCTGCGCCTGCAGCGGCTGCCGCGCCGATCACAGCTCCTGCCGGGGCGTAGGGCATCGCGAGCTTGTTCTTGAGGGCGTGTTCGCGCGTCATCGCTTCCGGGTTGCCGCCGAGCAGAATGTCGGTTCCGCGGCCGGCCATGTTGGTGGAAACGGTGACGGCGCCCTTGCGTCCTGCTTGCGAAATCACTTTCGCTTCGCGCTCGTGCTGCTTGGCGTTCAACACCTGGTGAGGAATGCCTGATTTCTTGAGCAGCTCCGCGATTTTTTCCGATTTTTCGATGGAGATGCTGCCCACGAGAACAGGCTGGCCGCTCTCGAAGTACTGACGTATGCCGCCCGCGCGCGTGCCGTCTTCCTGAATTATCCCGTTCACCGCGGCTTCGAACTTTTCGGCTTCGGTGCGGTAAACGACGTCGGGATTCTCGATGCGGATCAGCGTCTTGTTCGTGGGGATGGCGACGACTTCGAGATTGTAGATTTTGTGGAACTCAGGCGCTTCGGTTTCCGCGGTTCCGGTCATGCCGGAAAGTTTCTTGTACATGCGGAAATAATTCTGGAAGGTAATGGTGGCGAGGGTCTGGTTCTCGCGCTCGATTTTTACGCCCTCCTTCGCTTCCACCGCCTGATGCAAACCGTCGGACCAGCGCCGGCCCGGCATCTGGCGTCCCGTGAATTCGTCGACGATCACCACTTCGCCCTCTTTCACGACGTAATCGACGTCGCGCTGGAAGAGCGTGTGCGCGCGCAATCCCTGATACACGTGGTGAATGATGTCCATGTTGGCGGGGTCGAAGAGATTGCCGAGATTGAGCAACCGCTCGCACTTCGAGACGCCTTCTTCGGTGAGCGTGGCGGTGCGCTGCTTTTCGTCGAGGGTGTAATCGATTTCCTGGATGAGCTTGGGGATGATTTTGTCGACGCGGTAATACTTGTCGGTGGATTCCTCGGCCGGACCGGAAATGATCAGCGGGGTGCGCGCCTCGTCGATCAGGATGGAGTCCACTTCGTCGACAATTCCGAACTGGTGGCCACGCTGGACGCAATCTTTCAGGTCGTACTTCATGTTGTCGCGGAGGTAGTCGAATCCGAACTCGTTGTTGGTGCCGAAGGTGATGTCGGCGCCGTAGGCGGCGCGGCGCTGCGCGTCGTCGAGATCGTGGACAATCACGCCGACACTCATGCCCAGGATCTTGTATATCGGGCCCATCCACTCGGCGTCGCGGCGGGCGAGGTAATCGTTCACAGTGACGATGTGGACGCCCTGGCCGGCGAGCGCGTTCAGGTAGGCAGGGAGCGTGGCGACGAGCGTTTTTCCTTCGCCCGTTTTCATTTCCGCGATTTTGCCCTGATGCAGGACGATGCCGCCGACGAGCTGCACGTCGAAGTGGCGCATGCCGAGGGTTCGGCGGCCTGCCTCGCGGACCAGGGCGAACGCCGGAACGAGCGAAGGTTCAAGCGCGTCCTGGAGTTGCTGCTTGTAGTCGGGATCGTTACGGGTGAGGCCTTCGAGGCGGGCTTGCACTTCGGCGCGCAGCGCGATGGTGCGCTCGCCAATCTCGGCGTCAGCGAGCTTCTGCATGGCCGGCTCGAGCTCGTTGATCTGGACGATGTACGGCGCGATTTTCTTGATGTCGCGCTCGTGCTTCGTCCCGATGAAGCGCGAAACTATCCAGTCGATAGATTTTTCGATATCAAATGGCATGGGTCTTGGTTTCGAAGGTCGTTAGCTCGCAGCTCACAGGCCCGCGTGCGGGATAATTCCTGCAAAACATCAACTTCTATTGTATCCGCTCGCGCGTTTTCGTGCAAAGTACGTTGCAATCGCCAATTCTCGAGCGGCAAAACGCCGGGCGACATCACACGATAGGCTGTCTGAGTGCGCAGACGCTCTTGCGTTCCGTACCGTTCGCGGTTTATGGTGCCTTAACTGGATTGCGCGAGGAAAACGATGGAACCGGGGCGAAACGATCCGTGCCACTGTGGTAGCGGCAAGAAATACAAGCATTGCTGCTTGAACGGACCTGTCGATCCTCTTGAGGGTGTCCGCGCACATGTGAGCGCGGCGAAGGACCAATTGCAGGCACGACTCTCGAAATATGGCTGGCGCAAATTCGCTGATTCGGTGGAGGAAGCATGGCGAGAGTTCAGCCTCCAAGAGGACGAGCCGTTTGACGCCCAGGAAGAAGATATCGGCATCTTCGCTGCATGGTTTTTCACTCGCTGGCGCGACGGTGATGCGCCGCGCCGCAAAGCTGCGGCGCCGGGGACCGTGCTGGGAGAGTTTTTGAAAGAAAATGGAAACCACCTCAGCGAAATGGAGCGGTTGCTGGCGGCGGAGTTCTGGCGGCAACCCTGGAGTTTTTACGAAGTAGTCGCGAGCCAGCCGGGAGTCGGGTTCCGGCTTCGCGATATCTTGACCTCGGAAGAGGCCGATGTCCCCGAGCAAACGGCTTCGATGATGTCGCAAGTCCACGATATTTTCGTGACGCAGTTGTGTCACGTTGGGGACATCGTGACCATGAATTTCGCGGCTCCTCTTTTGATTCCGCCGCGCATGAAGCCGGACATCATTTCCCTGCGCAGGGACCTACGACGGCGAATTTCAAGGCAGGGCCGGCCTCTCCGTGCAGCAGATTTGATCCGGCGTGAAGAAGACATTCGCGACACATATTTCTTCATCCGAGATTATTTGACTGCGCCCATACAAGTCCAGAACACAGACGGCGAACCTTTGGTGCTCCACAAAATGACATTTGAAATCGAGTCGCCCGAACGGACCTTCGAGGCTCTCGCGTCCCTCGCTGTAGGCGTTTCCAAGGAGGAGTTACTGGCTCTGGGAGAGCGAGATGGCGAGGGACGGCTACGCAAGATTTGCTTTGATTGGCTGAAGCGCGGCAACCGCAAAATGCAGACGTGGGAAAACACGATTCTCGGAAGCATTCAAATCGAGGGATGCCAGCTGACAGCCGGAGCTAATTCCGAAAAACGCGCGTCCAGGCTTCGAGCCGAAATTGAGAAGAGGCTCGGCGCCGCAGCGGTTCATAAGGGCACCGAGACAGAATCATATGCGTCGATGCAGCGGGGCACCGCGTCGAATCCCTGGGGCGATGATCGAGCGAGCGAAGACGACTTGTTGAAAAAGGAACGGGAGGAATTCGCCGCAACAAATCCGGAAATTCGCAAAAAGCTTCAGCAGGCGATCGACGATGAAATGGCAACCTGGGTTCGCAAGAAGATCCCGGCACTCGGCGGCCTCACACCAATGCAGGCTGTGAAGGATCCCGACGGAAGAGAAATGGTTGAAGCGCTTTTGAACGAGTTTGAACGCACGGCCCCGGGCAAACTGCCGGGTGATGTGCGTCCCGATATCATCAAAATCCGAAAGGCGTTGCGCCTCCCCACGAAGGAACGAGAAACGTCGGAGACCCCGACGCTTTTCGAGCCGTAGCGAAGTTCCGCCCTGAGCGACGCTTGCCGCTGTGTGTAGCGCGGTCTATCATTGAGAGGCCGTCTTCCGTCAAGCAAGGGTTGTCGCGTCTACTTCGAAAGGAACTCAATGCCACCGGGACCCGGAATCACGAAGGCGCCGATTGCAGGCGTCAAGAATCTGATCACAGTTGCGAGCGGCAAAGGCGGAGTGGGCAAGACGACGGTGGCGGTGAACCTCGCGATCGCGCTGAAGAATCTGGGCGCGTCGGTGGGGCTGCTCGACGCGGACGTCTACGGCCCGAACGTGCCGGTGATGCTGGGCACCACCGAGCAGCCGCGCGCCGTGGACGAGCGCACGATCATCCCCGTGGAAGCCTACGGCGTGAAAATGATCTCGATGGGCCTGCTGAATCCGGGCGACAAGCCCCTGATTTGGCGCGGCCCGATGCTGCACAGCGTGATCCAGCAGTTCTTGCACAGCGTGCGCTGGGGCGAACTCGATTACCTGATCGTCGATTTGCCGCCGGGGACGGGGGACGTCCAATTGACACTGATTCAGACCGCGGCGATCACCGGCGCGGTGGTGGTGACAACTCCTTCGATCGTGTCGCTTGCGGACGTGCGCAAAGCCGTCGAGATGTTTCGCCAGGTGAGCGTGGAGATTCTCGGCGTGGTCGAGAACATGAGCTACTTTTCGTGCCCGCACTGCAACGGGCGCATCGACGTTTTCGGCCACGGCGAAGGCCAGGTGATGGCGCGCATGTTTGGCGTGCCGTTCCTGGGCGAAATCGAAATCGACCCGCAAATCCGGATTGGCGGCGACACCGGCAAACCTGTTGCGTCGTTTGGCGAAGATGCGCCGGGCGGGAAAAGCATTTACGCGA
Source organism: uncultured Acidobacteriota bacterium (assembly GCA_963737205.1). Classification (GTDB taxonomy): domain Bacteria; phylum Acidobacteriota; class Terriglobia; order Acidiferrales; family UBA7541; genus Palsa-295. Next base: position 3,571,843 of record CAVTRV010000002.1, read on the forward strand.
TTGCTCGCGCCGTTGCCGACCGCGTCAAGACTGTGAATTCGGCGGCTACATCGCCGGTGGTGCAGATTCTGTAGGTCGATCATGAGACCGCCCCTCAGGAGATAAAGAGTCTGTGTGAGAACTAGGGTTGAGCGACAAGGGCCGTGAAACCTTGGAACCACAGATGAACACAGATAAACACAGATAAACACAGATGAAGCAAAAGGCCCACGACAAGCCTGAACCAATTCAAGCTCAGGGTTTGTAAGTACAAACGCTGAAACCCGAGTCCGGGGCTGACTGTCACACCCTCAATCGTCCCTCCGGGACTCGCTTTCTTTGTCTTCACGTGCTCCCGGCATTCCGCTTCGCTCCATGCCGGGCTAAGTACAATCGCCGCTCCGCGGCTCTGAGCCCTGACGAAAAGACGATTTTCCCCATAGACACTTAAGCCCCCTTTTGATTTTTTGCGGGCTCGTTTCGGGTGGCCTGAAGGCCACCCTCCCCGGACTGAAGGTCCGGGGCTGACACAAAGCGGAGTCGCCTCACAGATTCTGAAGCCTGCCCTTCCGTCTGCGAGTTGCCAAATTGTGCCGTCACTCAGTCATTCTCGTCAGGACTCCGTGTTGACTTTTTCCGCGCTTCGATTTCGCCGTAGCGACGGAGTCCGCCTCTTATGCGGGACAATAGACACTATCGGAACGAGGGTTCTGCTGCTTGGGGGCTGGAAATGGCCGAACAGAGAGTGGCCGAATACAACTACCAATTTCGCGGCTGGCACGCCGTTCTCGCACTCGTGGCGCTGGCCGGTTTTTTCGGAATCAAGATGTACCTGCACGTCGTGTCGGTGGACGAGCCGATGCGCGACGCGCTGCGCCTGGAGCTGCAGAAGGAGTATTCGGGGCTCGGCCCGAAGGATGTAACCCGGATACTGAACGAGGCGCGCGAAGGCCAGCCGGTGGGCGAGCCTGTGCAGCCCGTGGTTCAACACGATGTGGAGTTTAAGTCGATCTCTGCCCGAGGCACGATGGGTAAGCCAGTGAAATTGGTTCGAGTGGAGATCACGGTCGACGGAAGCCCGCCTCCGGATGGCCGTTCCGTGAGGTATTTCCAGATGGAAACTAAGTTCGTCGGCGACGGCTGGATGGTGATTGGCGAAAGCAATTCCTACAATTATTTCTCGGCGCTGATGCCCTGACACGACAGAATACGCCGCAAGGCGATTCGCAAGGTGGCCCGCAAAGCATTGCTCCTCTCCTCCTGCCGGAACGTGGTAACTTCACACAGATAAGCCAGCGAAAGGCCGCATTTCCTGGTTGACCGAAGGGAGAAGCGCGCATGGGTTCGAGCGTTTCGCGTCGCGAGTTCCTGGCGGGGATAGGCGGAGTGGCAGCCGCGGCAGCATCGTCTTTCCCCCGGGAAATGCTCGGGGCGCCAGAACTTCGTCGCCCGAGCAGCACGATGAAATCACCCTTTCACATCAGCGTGATCAACGACGAAATCAGCCAGGATTTCGGGCGCGCCTGCGAAGTGGCGGCACGCGAGTTCGGGATGGAGTGGATCGAGCTACGCGGGATGTGGAACAAGAATATCGTCAACCTGGACGCGAAAGAAATAGCGGACGCGCAGCGGATACTGGCGCAATACCAACTGCGCGTGACGGATATCGCGAGTCCGCTCTTCAAGGTGGATTGGCCGGGCGCGCCGAAATCGAAGTTCAGCCCCAAGGGGGCGCAGTTCGGCGCGGATTTCACGTTCGATCAGCAGGATGAAGTGCTCGACCGGTCGATCGCTCTGGCGAAAACGTTCGGCGCCGACCGCGTGCGCTGCTTCGATTTCTGGAGGCTGGATGATCTGGCACCGTTCCGCGCGGCAATGAATCAGAAATTGCAGGACGCCGCGGAAAAGGCCGGCAAAAAGGGCGTGATTCTCCTGCTCGAAAACGAAGCTTCCTGCAACACGGGCACGGGCGCGGAAGCGGCGAAGGTGCTCGGAGGCGTTCCGTCTGCTAATTTCATGTTGAATTGGGACCCGGGAAACGCTGCCGAGCGCGGCGAAATTCCGTATCCGGACGGTTATAATCTGCTACCGAAAAATCGCATCGGGCATTGCCATTGCAAAGATGCCGTGAAGAAGCCGGACGGCGGCTACGAATGGGCTGCTGTGGGCCGAGGATTCATCGATTGGACCGGCCAGTTTCGCGCTCTCTTGCGCGATGGGTATCACTACGCCGTGAGCTTGGAGACACACTGGCGCGGCGCCGGAACGCCGGAGGAATCGACGCGGCAGAGTTGGGCGGGAATGAAAGCAGCGTTGCAAAATGCCGGGGCGTTGCAGATGCAGGAGACAACATGACGCAATCGAATGTGAGTGGCGGCACGAGGCGCGATTTCATCAAGCAGGCCGCGCTGGGAACGGCGGCGGTTCTGGCGGGGCCCACGTCGCGCATTCTTGGCGCGAACGACCGGGTGCGCGTGGGGATGATCGGCGTCGGCGCGCGCGGGCAGGATTTGCTGCGACAGATCATCGCGGTGCCGAATGTGGAAGTGGTGGCGATTGCGGATGTTTACACGCGGCGTTGGGACGAGGCGAAGCATATTGCGCCGGGAATTCAGGGCCTCGACGATCACCGCCGGCTGCTGGAAAGAACGGATATCGACGCGGTGATCGTCGCGAGTCCGCTGCACATTCACGCGCGCCATTTTTTGGATGCGCTCGCCGCGGGCAAGGATTTGTATTCGGAGAAGACGCTGGCGTGGTCGATTCCCGAGGCCGGCGAATGTCTCGCGGCCGCAAAGAAATCGGATCGCGTCGTGCAGATTGGGCTGCAGCACGAAAGCTCCGGTCAACTTGCCGATGCGCGGAAATGGATTAAGGGCGGAATCGTCGGCAAAGTGACGAGCGTGGATTCCTGGATGAGCCGCAACACGCCGCATGGCGAGGGGCAGTGGGTGCGGCCAGTGCCGGCGGACTGCACGGCGGCGAACGTCAACTGGCAGGCGTTTCTCAACGGGCGGCGCCAGCGCGAATTCGATCCGTTCCGGCTTATCAACTGGCGGCTGTACTGGGAATTTTCGGGCGGGAACATCACCGAAAACATGGTTCACCAGATTGCGTGGATCATGAGCGCGCTCGATCTCGGTCTGCCGACGGCGGCGTACATGTCGGGCGGCATTTTCTCCGAAAAGGATGGCCGCGAGGTGCCCGACACGATTTCGGTGACGCTGGATTTTCCGGGCGACACTGTGGTGACGTGGCAATCCACGTTCAGCAACAGCCGCTACGGGCTTGGCGAGCGCCTGCTCGGTAGCGATGGGACGATCGAGCACGTCGCGGGTTCGACCGACATGGTGAGCGGCAAGTCGGACGAAACGCTTCGCTACTATCCCGAGAAGGTGAATCGGCCGAGCGGCGCACCGCTTACCGGCAACAGCCCCGACCGAAACCACATGGCCAACTGGATCGACTGTGTTCGCAGCCGCAAGACGCCGAATGCGCCAGTGGAGAAGGGGTACAGCTCGGCGGTGGCCTGCCACATGGCTAACCTGGCTTATCGCCAAAGGCAGCGCATCACCCTCGAAGCCGCCAAATCGGCCCAGCAACAGTTCTAACGTATACAGCTTCATACGACGCGGACAGGCGCGCCGCGGCGCGCGCTCCTTCTATCAGGACTTACCTGCCTTGTCAGCCCAGGGAGCGTGTGTTAGTTTCGATTGCTTGCCTGGTGCGGCGTGAAAATCTCTGTGCTCGGACGCTTTCGTAGCGGAGGAGTGCCAACTTGATTCGCAACTACCGCGGGCGAAAACCGCAAATTGCCGCGAGCGCGTACATCGATCCCGCGGCAGTGGTGATCGGGAACGTGACGATCGGCGAGGACTCGAGCGTGTGGCCGTGCGTTGTCGTGCGCGGCGATGTGCATTTTATTCGCATCGGCGCGCGGACGAATGTGCAGGACGGGTCGGTGCTGCACGTGATGCGCGACGAGTATCCGCTGATTTTGGGCGACAACGTGACGATCGGACACGGCGTCGTTTTGCATGGGTGCACGATCGAGTCGCACTGCCTGATCGGCATGGGCAGCATCATTTTGAATGGAGCGAAAATCGGCGCGGGAAGCATCATCGCCGCGGGCACGCTCGTCCCGGAACGCACGGAGGTGCCGGGGGGCAGCCTGTTCATGGGCCATCCCGGGAAATTCCGGCGGGCGCTGAGCGCGGAAGATCAGGAAGTGATCGACGGCTATGCGCAGCGGTATGTGGAGTACGCGCAGACTTACAAGCAGGAGAGTGATTCGTGAGTGGTGATTGGTGAGTAGTGGCGAGAAGACGTGACTCGTGATCCCGAAGCTTCGGGAGTGACTCGTGAAAAGCGGTCGCTAGGGCGGAGGTAGGTTGGCGGAGAAGAAACAATTTCGGGCGATCAAGGGGACGCGGGACATTCTGCCGCCGGATTCGGCGCTGTGGAATTGGTTCGAGCAGGCCGCGCGCGACACTTTCGAGCGGTACGGGTACCGCGACATTCGCACGCCAATTTTCGAGGAGACTGAGCTCTTCGCCCGCTCCGTTGGCGGCGATACCGACATCATCGGCAAGGAAATGTACAGCTTTACTGACGGCTTGGCTCACCTAAACTGGATCCGGAACCACATCTTGTCGCAGGATCCCGCTCATGACGACGCCGAGGCTGTGGGTTTGCTGCGTGCCGAAATCGACTTTCTAGTGCGCCATGTGGTGAGTGCGATACAGCAAGGTGAAATGCCCAACTCGGCCGAGAATCAGGATATCTTCCAGCAAGTAAGACTAGAGCAGGAGACTGTTGACTCCCCCATAGTCGCGGTTGGCATGGGAATCGCCAAGTTCAAGGCCTCGCTCCTGAACATACGCAGGCTGCTCCCGAAATTCAGGTTCGGGGAAACGCTGGCCCTTCGCCCTGAGGCGACGGCTAGCGTGGTGCGGGCGTACATCGAGCATGGGATGAACACGCTGCCCGGCGATGTGAAGCTGTACTACATGGGGCCGATGTTTCGGCGGGAGCGGCCGCAGAAGGGGCGGTACCGGCAGTTCTATCAGATTGGCGCGGAGGTGCTGGGGCAGTCGGACGCGCCGGCGATTGACGCTGAGTTGATCGAGATGCTGGTCGTGTTTTTTCGGCGCGTGGGGCTGGATCGCGACGACGCTGTACATCAATTCGATCGGCGACAAGAATTGCCGGCCGCAATATGTCGAACTGCTGCGCGAGGAATTGCGCAAAGTGAAAGACAGCCTCGGCGCTGACTCGCAGCGCCGTATCGAGACGAATCCGCTGCGCGTTCTCGATTCGAAATTGCCGGAAGAGCAGACGATCATCGAGAAGCTGCCGCGCATTTCGGATCATCTGTGTGCCGAGTGCCGCGAGCATTTCGCGAAGCTGAAAGAAGAGTTGAAGCTGCGCGGCGTGGCGTATGAAGAAAATTGGCGGCTGGTGCGCGGGCTCGACTACTACACGCGCACCACGTTCGAAGTCACGGCGGCGGGGCTCGGTTCGCAGAACGCGGTGTGCGGCGGCGGGCGTTATGACGGGCTGGTGGAGCTGCTCGGCGGGCCGCCGACGAAGGGCATTGGGTTCGCGATTGGAAGTGACCGCGCGATTTTGTCGATTCAGGAGAGCAAAAACCTCCCTCTGTTGCCGGGACTGGCCGTGTTTGTCGCGTGGATGGGGCTGAAGTCGTATCCTACGGCCGTCAGTATCGCGAGAAAGCTTCGCGAGTCCGGCGTGAGCGTCGAGCTGCCGCCCGAGGAAATGAAATTCAAGAAGTCGCTAGGCCTGGCGGACAAGCTTGGCGCGCGCTATGCGTTGATCATCGGCGAGGATGAGGTCGCGTCGGGGAGTTACAGTTTGAAGCGTTTGTCTGACGGCGAGCAAAAGAAGTTCAATGAGCCCGAGCTGCTGGAGTACTTGGAGTCGGAGAAAAGAAGTGGCTAGTGGCGGTTGTTTTGGGGGACGGCTATCCTCAGGGGCTAAAGCCCCTCATCTCACAGCTGGCCGTTATGTCGGACCTGAAGGTCCGACCCCCTAAACAGCTCCTTTGATTCAAAGCTATAGCGACAGGGGTCGTGAAAAGCCGCCGAAGCAAGCTTCGGCGAAGAGAAAGCGGTAGCAAGCTACCGCACTCCCAAGGCGGCCTTCGGCCGCGAGCGTGGTTCGCTCAGGACGAGAGCTGCTGTAGTTCCAAATGAAGGCGAGGTCGTCGGATTGCTTGACACACTCGGGAACTTGAAGCGGACATCGTACTGCGGGGCGTTGCGTGCGGCGGATGCCGACAGGGACGTCGTGCTGATGGGGTGGGTGCAGCGGCGGCGCGACCTGGGCCAGCTGATCTTCATCGATTTGCGCGACCGTGCGGGGATTGCCCAAATCGTGTTCAACCAGGAACAGCATCCGGAGGCGCACGCGAAGGCGGAAGAGTTGAGGTCGGAGTTCGTAGTCGCGGTGGAAGGCCGCGTCGTGCGGAGGCAGAAGGCGAATCCGGAAATCGCCACCGGCGAAGTGGAAGTGGTGGCGACGCGTCTGCACATCCTGAACAACTCGAAGACGCCGCCGTTTCAAATCGAAGGCGAAGTGACCGCGAGCGAGGAGACGCGGCTGCGCTACCGGTATCTCGATTTGCGGCGGCCGAAGCTGCACGCAAATATCGAGCTGCGGCATCGCATCGTGCTCGAAATTCGCAAGACGCTCGACGATCTTGGTTTTTTCGAAATTGAAACGCCGATGCTGACGCGGTCGACGCCCGAGGGCGCGCGCGACTACCTGGTGCCAAGCCGCGTCCATCACGGGCAGTTTTACGCGCTGCCGCAATCGCCGCAGATCTTCAAGCAAATCCTGATGATTTCGGGCATGGACCGCTATTTCCAGATCGTCAAATGTTTTCGCGACGAAGATTTGCGCGCGGACCGCCAACCGGAGTTCACGCAGGTAGACCTGGAGATGTCGTTTCCCACGCAGGACGCGATTTTCGGCGTGATCGAACGCGTGATGGAGCGCGCGTGCACGGTCGCGGGCGTCGAGGCGAAGGGGCCATTTCGGCGGCTGGATTACAAGGATGTGCTGCGTCGCTATGGGTCGGACAAGCCCGACCTGCGGTTCGGGATGGAGCTGCACAACGTGACGCAGTTCTTCGAAGCGGCGCGCGAGACGTTTCATTTCGAAGGCAACGTGCAGGCGCTGGTTGCACCAGGCGCGGCGGGATGGTCGCGCAAGCAGCTCGACGAGTTAGCGGAGGCCGCGAAGGCTTCGGGCGCGAAAGGCGTCTACACGGTGAAGGTGACGCCGGAAGGAATTTCGTCGCCGCTCGAAAAAACGCTCGGCGCGGATGCGCTGAAGAAATTGTGCGAGGCTGTCGGCGCGAAGGCGGGCGATCTGGTGGTGGCCGTTACCGCGAAAGATCAAATTCAACATTCGGATACTTCGCTCACGGTGGCTGGGCACGTGCGGCTGTATCTCGGGAACAAATTGAATCTGATCGATCGCAGCAAATGGGAATTCGCGTGGATCACGGGCTTCGCGCTGTTCGAATGGAGCGAGAACGAGAAGCAGTGGGTGAGCGCGCAGCATCCGTTCACGGGAATTTTCGAGGAAGATATAGACAAGCTCGAAACCGCGCCGTGGGAGTGCCGGTCGAAGGGCTACGACCTGGTGCTGAATGGCTACGAGCTTGGCTCCGGCAGCATACGAATTCACCGGCAGGATATTCAGGCGAAAATGTTCAAGGCGCTCGGGCTGACGGACGAGCAGGCGCGGCAGCGGTTCGGATTTTTCTTGGATGCGCTGACGTACGGGACGCCGCCGCATGGTGGAATCGCGCTCGGCGTCGATCGCATCGCCATGTTGCTCGCGGGCGAAAAATCGCTGCGGGAGGTGATCGCGTTCCCGAAGACGACGGCGGCGCAAGATTTGATGGCGGATTCGCCGTCGAGCGTCGGTGAAGATCAGCTGAATGAATTGGGTATTCGAATCAGCGAGGCAAAAACATAGCTTCAGGGACTAAAGCCCGAGTTTAGTGCCAGGGCAAACGCCGGGACTGAAGTCCCGGCCTCCCAAGGAGCGAAGTTGCGGCAGGCGACGGATTTCAGGAGGCCGGGGCTTCAGCCCCGGCACAAAGGCGGACGGGTGGAGGGGCTTCTAGCCCCCGAAGGAAGCTTCTAATGTCGACACCGAGACATCGGACTGCTCCGGGTAGCTCTTACTTTGCCACAACAAAGTGCTGGCAGGGCCGGCACGTCTTTCAAGTGCCTGAGATCGCTGAGATCGTGGTCCAAACGATCGTGAACCATCGCGAGCGGAAAGCGTTTTTGCTTCACGAGTTCGTTGTTATGCCGGATCATCTGCACGTGATGCTGACGCCTTCCGCAAATACAAGCTTGGAAAAATGCGTGCAGTTGATTAAGGGAGGTAGCTCGTACGCGATTCACAAGGCGCGCGGCCAAAAAATGGAAATCTGGCAGGAAGGGTTTCACGATTGGACGATTCGTGACGTGGATGACTGGAGCTCGAAGGTCGAATACGTCTGGATGAATCCGGTCCGGGCCAAGCTGGTTTCAAAACCGGAGGAATGGCCTTATTCTTCCGCGAGCGGCCGCATCGCTCTGGATCCAGTGCCTCTCCGGTATCTGCAGGTTACTTCAGGGGCTAAAGCCCTGGCTATAACGCCGCAAACGCCGGGGCTGAAGCCCCGGCCTCCTGAAAACCTCAGTCCCGAAAGCCTTAGCCCTTCAGCGCGGCACGGAGATCGTAAAGCGGAGGTGAAGCATGAAACTCCCGAAGAGCGTGATGCATGAGCCGGATACGGATACTTGCGGAGAATGTGGCGAACAAGATTGCGGCGGGCGAGGTTGTCGAGCGGCCTGCGTCGGTGGTGAAGGAGCTGCTTGAGAACGCGGTGGATGCGGGCGCGCGGTCGATTCGCATCGAAGCCGAATCGGGTGGCAAGCGGCTGATCCGCGTGATCGACGACGGCTCCGGGATGAACCACGACGACGCGCTGCTGGCGTTCGAGCGGCACGCGACGTCGAAGCTGCGAACGGCCGACGATCTGCTGTCGATCGCCACGCTGGGATTTCGCGGCGAGGCGCTGCCCTCGATTGCGTCGATTTCGCGGCTGGTGCTGGAAACGCGCACAGCGGAGGAAGAGCAGGGAACGCGCGTGGAATTCGCGGGCGGGAAGCTCCTCGGCGTAAAGTTGGCGGGAGTGCCCGTCGGGACGTCGATCAGCGTCGGCGACATTTTTTATTGCGTGCCGGCACGGCGGAAGTTTCTGAAATCCGAGACGACCGAGCTGGGGCATATCGCGTCACTGGTGACGCACTACGCGCTGGCGCATCCCGAATGCCAGTTTCTGCTGAAAACGCCGACGCAGGAAATCCTGAATTGCGCGCCGGTGGAAAAGCTCGGCGACCGCGTATACCAGATTTTCGGGCGGCAAGCGCTCGACGAGCTGATGGAGATTCCGCAGCAGGAAGCGCCCGTGCGGTCGGCGATTACGGAGCCGCAGCTTGAAGCCGACGAGCAGGCCGCGACGCTGCGCGTGACAGGTTTCGCTTCGCGTCCGGAAGTGCAGCGCTCGAATCGGAACGGGATTTATGTGTTCGTGAATCGGCGGCTGGTGCGCGACCGTTTGCTGCTGCACGCGATCGGCGATGCGTATCGAAATATCACGCCGCCGGGAGTGTTTCCGGTGGTCCTGCTGTTCCTCGATCTGCCGTACCAGGAAGTGGACGTCAACGTGCATCCCGCGAAAATCGAGGTGCGCTTCCGGCATCCGCAATTCGTTCACGATTTCACGCGCGACGCGCTGCGGATGGCGCTTTCGACGGCGCGGCCGATTCCGGGCTTTCCGGCGGCGCGTGCTGCGGCGGCCGGCGCCGTTTCAGGGGAGGCACGCGATTTCTCGGGCGCGTCGACTACGGCGGGCACCACGGGGATGGGTGCGGGAAGCATGCGCGGTTATGCGCCGCTTGCGGACACGAGCGCGTTTCCGGGTCCGCCGCACGCGGAAATTCCCATGGCGCTCGGCGCCAGCCCAGGCGTGGCAGAAGCGTTTGAGCTTTCTGGCGCGCCCGAACAGCCTTTGCCGCAGCGTCTGCAATTTGGGTCGGATGGCGCGACGAACTTTCCATTTGCGGCGCAGGATGCTGGCAGCGCGGCCGCCGTCAGCGAGTCTGCTGGATCTGCGCCTGCTGTGTTGCCGGGGGCGGACGAGATTCTCGACTTGAAGCCGCTCGGGCAGGTGAGCAGCAGCTTCATCGTCGCGGTGAACGGCGAAGGGCTGTGGATTGTCGATCAGCACGTGGCGCACGAGCGGATCCTCTTCGAGCAGCACTTGCGCGCGCGGCGCGAAGGGGCGCTCGGAGGGCAGCGAATGCTGGCGCCGCTGATCGTGGAGCTGAATCCGCGGCAACTGGTGACGTTCGAGCAAATCGCGGACGAGCTGCGCGCAAATGGGTTCGAAGCAGAGCTGATGGGTGCGCGCACGGTAGCTATTCAGGCGGCGCCGGCGGGAATTTCGAGCGCCGACGCGGAAAAGCTGCTGTTCGAGATTCTCGATGGAATCGCGCGCGAGAATCAGGCGATTTCGATTGATTCGCTGCAATCGAAGATCGCGGCGTCGACGGCGTGCCATGCGGCGATCAAGGTGAATACGCCGCTCGACCACACGAAAATGGAATGGCTGCTTAGCGAGCTCGCGAAGACGGAATATCCGATGAGCTGCCCGCACGGGCGGCCGGTGGTGCTGCGGTACTCGGTGCGCGAAATCGAGCGGGCGTTCAAACGGATTTGAACTAACGCGAGATGGCTTCGTTGCGCTGAAGCAAGCTTCAGCGAAGAGAAAGCGGTAGCACCCTTCGACTTCGCTCAGGGCGAGAGCTACCGCACTCCCAAAGCGGCCTTCGGCCGCGATCCAAACTTGCGAAAACTGATCATTGCGATTGATGGGCCGGTGGGCTCGGGCAAGAGCACGCTGGCGCGGCGCGTGGCGGAGATGCTTGGCTACGTGTATATCGATACGGGCGCGATGTATCGCGCGGTGGCGTTGAAGGCGGTGCGGCGCGGAACCGCGATCGATCCGGCGCATGCTGAGCCGCTCGAGGCGCTCGCGCGCGACACGCGGATCGATTTGCGCGCGCAAGACGGGAAGCAGCAAGTGTTTCTGGATGGCGAGGATGTGACCGATGCGATTCGCACGCCGGAGGTGGCGCAGGCGGCGTCGAAAATCGCCGTGATCCCGGGAGTGCGGCACGTGCTGGTGGCCGAGCAGCGGCGCGCGGGCGAGCAGGGCGGCATCGTGATGGAAGGGCGCGACATTGGCAGCGTGGTGTTTCCCGATGCGGAGCTGAAGATTTTCCTGACGGCGTCGCCGGAAGTGCGTGCCGAGCGCCGCTGGCGCGAGCATCAGCAGAAGGGCGATGCGATCGACCTGGCGCGGACGCTGGAAGAAATTCGCGAGCGCGACCGGCGCGATCAGGAGCGCGCGTCGTCGCCGCTGGTGCGCGCGGCGGATGCCGTGGTGGTGGACAGCACCGCGATGGAGCCGGAAGAGGTGGCGCGGCTGGTGGTGATGCTGGCGAACGGCAAGGCCGCTGGCGGAGGTGGAAAATAGAAAGTGAAAAGGGAAAAGAGAAGAGCGAAAACGGAGAAAAGCTTAACACAGAGGACACAGAGAAAAGCCAGAGGTCACGGAGAAAACCTGGAGGGCAGCGAGACGTTGCGCTGATCGGATGGCTAGCGGCAGACCGGACTTCTATTTGTCTGAGGAATCGTCGGTGAGGATGCGCTTGGACCAATCGACCGCTTCCATGAATTGCTCGGGAACGTCGTCTGATTGGATGTGCACGTGTTCGGCGGCCGCGTCGAGCTCTTCCCAGCGGGCCATTTCGTAAAGGAGCGCAACGTCGAAGACATCGCGGAGCCCGTTTTTCGTCCCCAACAGCGCGTCGCGAATGTCACCGCGGATCTTGAGTTCGTTGAGAATGTCCGCCATCGTCATGTCGAGGATCGCGTCGATGGCGGAAAGAAGCCCGAGCAGAAACAAGTCATTCGACACGCTGGCGAGCCCCGCGCGGGGCGCGAGAAGCTCGCAGAAGCGGGCTCGAATCAACGGGAGCATCACGAGTTCCTGCGGCTTGTCGTCGGCCATGCAGGCCACGGCGACCAGCGAGACCCAGCGGCGAATACCGCGCTCACCGAGAAGCGAAAGCGCGTGCGGAATCGAGTGCACTTCGGAGGCCAGGAAAAACGCCGACGAATTCAGGTAGCGCAGCAACCGGTAGCTGATGGACGCTTCCGCTTTTACTCGCTCGGCAACATTCTGGATGTCCATGTCCGCCTGATTCGCGGCTTGCAGCAAGCGCAGGTAGTTGAGCTTGTTCGGCGGAATATCGTGGCGCCGCAGAATCTCTGGGCGGCTGAAAAAATACCCCTGGAAATAGGAATAACCCAAATCGAGAGTGCGCTTGAAGTCTTCGTGGGTTTCCACCTTTTCCGCGATGAGGCGAAGTTTATCCGAAGCGAATTTCTTAGCCAGTCGTGCTTGTTCCTCCGCGGGCGTCGCCAGGAGATCCACCTTGATGAAGTCAGCGACGGAAATCAGCGGTTCCCATTCCGGCGAATCCTTGAAATCGTCGAGCGCGAGAAGATATCCCTGGGCCTTCAGGCGGCGGCAGGCGGCGATCAACTCTTCGTCGAGTTTCACGCTTTCGAGAACTTCGATGACCACGCGGTCTTTCGGCAATAGCATGGCGTAATCGCGGACCAGAAACTCGCGGGTGCAATTGAGGAATGCGCGCTTGCCTTCCGTCAGCCGCTCGATTCCAAACAAAATCATGGTGTCGGCGGTCGAGGCCGAGGTGGTGTCCCCGTCGATATGGCTGAAGAAGTTGTCTAGGCCGGAGCGGAACAGCAGCTCGTAGCCGTAGACAACCCGCCTCCAGTTAAAAATCGGCTGACGAGCGAGAAACCTTTCCAAGGATCCCAAGCTCCTTCTTTTCTGTTCGGCGGCCCGGCCCAATCAAGTTAGGCCACGCTCAGCCGGCTTCCCCGGGGAAGAAAAAGGCAGCGTGCAGACCGCAGATTACGCCGGGCTGGACATGGACGCGAGGAATTCCGCGTTGGTCTTATTCTTCGAGAGGCGGCCCAGCAGAAGTTCCATCGCTTCGACGGTCGACAGGGGGCTGAGGACCTTGCGCAGCACCCAGATGCGGTTGAGTTCGTCGGCGGGCAGCAGGAGTTCGTCCTTGCGGGTTCCGGAGCGATTGATATCAATCGTGGGGAACACGCGCTTATCGACGAGCCTGCGGTCGAGGTTGATTTCCATGTTGCCGGTGCCCTTGAACTCCTCGAAGATGACGTCGTCCATGCGGCTGCCGGTGTCGATCAGCGCCGTGGCGATGATGGTGAGCGAGCCGCCTTCTTCGATATTTCGAGCGGCGGCGAAGAAGCGGCGCGGCCGCTGCAAGGCGTTGGCGTCGATACCACCGGAGAGCACTTTGCCCGAAGGCGGCGTGACGGCGTTGTAGGCGCGGCCGAGACGGGTGAGCGAGTCGAGCAGGATCACGACGTCGCGCTTGTGCTCGACGAGGCGCTTGGCCTTCTCAAGGACCATTTCCGCCACTTGAATGTGGCGTTGTGGCGGCTCATCGAACGTCGAGCTGATGACTTCGCCCTTCACGGTACGCTGCATGTCTGTGACTTCTTCCGGGCGCTCGTCGATCAACAATACGATCAACGCGATTTCGGGCTGGTTCGCCGTGACGGAATTGGCGATCGACTGCAGCATCATGGTCTTGCCGGTGCGGGGCGGCGCGACGATCAAGCCGCGCTGACCCTTGCCGATGGGGCAGAGCATGTCGAGCACGCGGCCGGTCAAGTTTTCCTTGGTGGTTTCCAGGCGGATGCGCTCCTGGGGGTAGAGGGGCGTCAGGTTGTCGAAGAAAATCTTGTTGCGCGCGACTTCCGGATCTTCGAAATTGACCGCTTCCACTTTGATCAGGGCGAAGTAGCGCTCGCCATCTTTCGGCGGACGCACCTGGCCGGAAACGGTGTCGCCCGTGCGCAGGTCGAATTTGCGAATCTGCGACGGCGAGACGTAGATATCGTCGGGACCGGGGAGATAGTTGTACTCCGGCGCGCGGAGGAAGCCGAAGCCGTCAGGCAGGCATTCGAGGACGCCCTCGGAGAAGATCAATCCATTCTTCTCGGTCTGCGCGCGAAGGATCTGGAAAATCAGCTCCTGTTTGCGCATGCCGGACGAGCCGGGAATGTTCAGCTCCTTGGCGATCTTCGCCAGGTCGGTGATGTTCTTATCTTTCAGTTCTGCAAGGCTAATGCTCATCGAGTTTCTTTCCTTCTCAAGCCTAAGTTGTTAAGCAAGATGTGATTTTTGAAATGGACCGCGGGCGGGTACGTCTTCGAACCAGCCTACTCTGTCCAGCCTAAAAACGGGACGGTACAGAAAATGAGAATCCTCGGTCGCGGGTCGAGCCAGCGGAGCGGCATGAGAGGACCGAAGGGTTCAATTGTACAGTTTCAATTGGTCAATTCGTTGTCCTGCGCGACGTCCGCGCCGAACTTTGGGTCGACTTCCACCGGCGGGTGACCGGGAACCGGCAGCGGCTTCTCCAGCGCGAATTGCAGGACTTCGTCCATCGATTCAACGAAATGAATGGTCATCTGCGCCTGGATTTCCGGCGGGATATCCGCCAGGTCCTTCTCGTTATCCTTCGGGAGAAGCACCGTGTGCAATCCCAGGCGGTGCGCAGCGAGCAGCTTTTCCTTTACGCCGCCGATCGGCAGAACCTTGCCGCGCAAGGTGATCTCGCCGGTCATCGCGATGTCGCAGCGAACCGGGATGCGCGTGAGGGCACTGACGATGGAGGTGCAGATCGTGATTCCCGCCGACGGGCCGTCCTTCGGGATGGCGCCCTCAGGCACGTGCACGTGAATATCGAGATGGCGGTAAAAATCCTTCGGCAGGCTGAACAGGTGGCTGCGCGAACGCACGTAGCTCATGCCGGCTTGCGCCGATTCCTGCATCACATCGCCGAGCTTGCCGGTGAGCGTCAAGCGGCCCTTGCCCTGCATGAGGGTGGCTTCGGTGGAGAGCACCTCGCCGCCCACTTCCGTCCAGGCGAGGCCTGTGGTGAGGCCGATTTCATTCTTCTTCTCGGCCAGGAAATCGCGGAACTTGACGATGCCAAGGTATTCGTTCAGGTTCGCCAGCGTGATCTCGGCGGTGAATTTCTTGCCCTCGGCGACAACCTTGCGCGCCACTTTGCGGCAAATGTTCGCGATTTCGCGATCGAGGTTGCGAACGCCGGCTTCATGCGTGTAGTGGCGAATGATATGGGTAAGCGAGTCGCCGGAGAATTTCAGGTTGTCCTTGGCCAGACCCGTGGCCTCGAACTGCTTGGGAACCAGAAAGCGCTGCGCGATTTGATGCTTTTCCTGTTCCGTGTAACCGGGAATGCGCAGCACTTCCATGCGGTCCTGCAAGGGTTGCGGAATCGTATGCAGCACGTTCGCGGTGCAGACGAACATCACCTTTGAAAGATCGTATTCGACGTCGAGATAATGATCGGTGAAGGAATGGTTCAGCTCGGGGTCGAGCACTTCCATCAGCGCCGCGGAGGGATCGCCGCGGAAATCCATCGACATCTTGTCCACTTCGTCGAGCACAAAGACGGGGTTCACCGTGCCGGCCTTGCGCATCATCTGGATGATCTGGCCGGGCAGGGCGCCGATGTAGGTGCGGCGATGGCCGCGAATTTCCGCTTCGTCGCGAACGCCGCCAAGCGAGACGCGGACGAACTTGCGCCCGGTGGCGCGGCCAATGGACATCGCGAGCGACGTTTTGCCGACGCCCGGAGGCCCGAGGAAGCAGAGAATCGAGCCTTTCGGATTCTTGACGAGCTGGCGGACGGCGAGATATTCGAGGATGCGCTCCTTGATTTTCTCGAGGCCGTAGTGATCTTCCGTGAGGATGACCTCGGCCTTCTTGATATCGCGGATTTCCTTGGAGCGCTTCTTCCACGGCACAGCCAGCAGCCAATCGAGATAGTTGCGCGAAACGGTGGACTCGGCCGACATCGGCGGCATCATTTCCAGCCGCTTCAGCTCCTGCATGGCCTTTTCCTGCGGGCCTTCGGGCATGCCGGAGGTTTCGATCTTCTTCTTGAGCTGCTCGATTTCGTTCGCTTCGCCGCGCCCGAGCTCCTTCTGAATCGCCTTCATCTTCTCGTTGAGGTAATACTCTTTTTGGGCGCGTTCCATCTGGCGCTTCACGCGCGTGTTGATGGAGCGGTCGACATTGAGCTTTTCGATTTCCGTTTCGAGGATGTCGCCGATTCGCGTGAGGCGCTCGAGGGGATCGAAAATTTCAAGGAGTTCCTGTTTTTCCTCGACGGGAATCTGGAGGTTCGCGGCGATGGCGTCGGCCAGTTTGCTGGCGTCCTCGACGCGGACGGCGGCGATCATCGTGTCGTAGTTCAGGCTCTGCGAGAGCTTGACGTACTGCTCGAAGAGGTTGGTGACGCGCTCCTGGGCCTGCTGAAGCTGCGGGCCGGGCTCGGCTTTGACGGGGACGACGCGAATCGCGGCGCGGAAGAAGCCTTCTTCGCTGGTGACCTGGACGATCTTGGCGCGCTCGGAGCCTTCAACGAGAACTTTGATATTGCCGTCCGGGAGCTTCACGCTCTGAACGATATTCGCGAGGGTGCCGACCTGATAGATTTCTTCCGGTTTCGGGTCGTCCACCGAGGCGTCGTGCTGGGTGACGAGAAAAATCTTCTTGTCGCCCGCCAGCGCTTCTTCCAGCGCGCGCACCGACGCTTCGCGCCCCACGATGAAGGGGTGCATCATTTCGGGGAAAATCACCATTTCCCGCACCGGCATCATCGGAACGCGTTTTATATCCATTTTTTCCCTGTTAAACATCGAGGTCCTTGGCCGGGTCCTTATCCGGCTTTCTCAAGCAGGCTCCAGTTGATTTCGCGTCCTTTGACCATGTCTCCGGTCACGACGAAGTCGCGAAGCTTTCGCTGCGCCGGCAGGTGGTACATCATTTCGAGCATTAGATCCTCGAGAATCATGCGCAGGCCGCGCGCGCCCACCTTGCGCTGCAGCGCGAGTTCCGCCACCGTTTCGAGCGCATCGTCCGTGAAGCGAAGGCGCACGTTTTCAAATTCGAAGAGCCGCTGGTACTGCCGCACGAGAGCGTTCTTCGGTTCCGTGAGAATGCGGACCAGGGCACTCTTGTCCAGGTCGCTGAGCACGCCGACGACGGGCAAGCGGCCAACAAACTCAGGAATCAGGCCGTAGCGAATCAGATCCGTAGGCTGCGCCTGCTCGAGCAACTCGATATTGCGGCGCGTGGCCGTAGTGGGCTGCGCGTCGGCGCTGAACCCGAGCGACTTCTGCCCCACGCGGCGCTCGATAATCTTTTCGAGGCCCACGAAAGCGCCGCCGCAAACGAACAGGATGTTCGTCGTGTCCACAGGGGTGAATTCCTGGTGCGGGTGCTTGCGGCCGCCCTGCGGCGGAACGTTGGCGACAGTGCCTTCCAAAATCTTCAGCAGCGCCTGCTGCACGCCTTCGCCTGAAACATCGCGCGTGATCGACGGGTTTTCGTCTTTCTTCGAAATCTTGTCGATCTCGTCGATATATATGATGCCTTGTTGAGCCTTTTGGACGTCGCCATCCGCGGCTTGCAGGAGCTTTAGGATGATATTTTCGACGTCTTCGCCGACGTAGCCCGCTTCGGTGAGGGTCGTCGCGTCGACGATTGCAAAGGGCACCTCGAGCATGCGCGACAAAGTCTGCGCGAGAAGCGTCTTGCCGGTGCCGGTTGGCCCAATCAGGAGAATGTTGGACTTCGTCAACTCGACATCGCCGGGCTGCCGATTGAGGAAGATGCGCTTGTAGTGGTTGTAGACCGCCACCGCCAGCTTCTTCTTCGTTTTCTCCTGCCCGATCACGTAGCCGTCGAGAAAGGCCTTGATTTCCGGCGGGCGCGGCAATCGCTTATTTGCCGGCGTCGTCTGTTCGCGCTTTTCGTCCTCGAGAATCTGCTGGCAAACGCCCACGCATTCATTGCAGATGTACGAGCGGGGATACTCGGAGGGAGAGCTGATGAGCTTCTCCACCTGCTCCTGCGTCTTGTGACAGAAAGAGCAGCGCAACGGCTCTTCTGGAGTAAACCGCTTCACCAGTGGCGACCCCCCTCGAACAGAACCACACCCACGATGAACGTATCACCCATTGTAAGGCGGAAAGCGTGAGCCCGAGAACGATTCTTCGGTTTCATTACTAACCTTTTGGAACCCGCGCGCATAGCAATCTATCGGTGCTTCGTGATGATTTCATCCACGATGCCATACGCTTTCGCCTGTTCCGCGGTCATGATGAAATCGCGTTCGACGTCTTTTTCGATTTTTTCGATCGACTGGCCCGTATGACCCGCGAGGAGCTTGTTCAGGGCCTGGCGCGTGCGAATGATTTCCTTGGCATGAATGTCGATGTCCGTGGCCTGGCCTGAGAGGCCGGACATCCAGGGCTGGTGAATGAGTACGCGGGAATTCGGCAGAGCATACCGTTTCTTCGGCGTGCCTGCCGCGAGCAGCACGGCTGCAACGGATGCCGATTGGCCGATGCAATAGGTGACGACATCGGGCCGCACGAATTGCATGGTGTCGTAAATGGCCATTCCGGCGGAAATCGAGCCGCCGGGAGAATTTATGTACAGCGCGATGTCCTTCTCGGGATCTTCGGACTCGAGAAAGAGGAGCTGTGCGGTGACTAGATTGGCCACGTGATCGTCGATCGGAGTTCCGATGAAGATGATGTGGTCTTTCAGGAGCCGCGAATAGATATCGTAAGCGCGTTCGCCGCGGTTCGTCTGTTCGACGACCATGGGAACGAGAGTTGTGGCACGCGGATTCGCGTCGTCTGTTTGTCTCATGTGGAAACTTTTTTGCGCGCTGAGGAGCCCACGTCGAGGTTACTTTTCACTTTTGGCTGTCGTCTCGATATGGGCAGTGCGGTAGAGCCACTCGATTGTTTTGTCGCTTCGCAACTTCGATTTCATCCTATCGAGGGCACCCTGCTTTGTCAAGCGAGCGCGCAAGGCGGTTGCGGATTCGCCACTGCGTTCCGCAACGGCGGCAATCTCTTTTTCGACGTCTTCGTCGGTGGCTTCAATATTTTCGGCTGTGGCGATGCGATCGAGAAGCAGTTCAGCCTTCACGTCGTCCACCGCCCGGTCGTGCTGGCGCCGCCGGAGCGATACCCAGTCGACGTCCACCGCTCTGGGGTCCACTCCCTGCGCCACTAGCGAGCGCACCACGCGCTCGAGGCGCACATCGAGCTGATTTTCGATCAGCGCTTCGGGCACTGGAAAGTCGTGGCGCTTCACGAGCAGCTCGAGAATCTTCTCACGAGCCTGCGCGGACTCACGCTGCTCCTTCGCCGCATCCAGATTCTGCCGGATCCTCTGCCGCAGCTCGGCGAGAGTGGTGATTCCACTTGGTTCCGAACCTTGACCCTGGCCTGCCGTGGCGTCCTTCACGAATTCGTCGTTCAGTTCTGGGAGCTTCTTCTCTTTGATGCCCAAAACCTCGATTGCGTAGTCGTAAGTTTTACCGGCGAGCTTGGCGTCGGGATAGTCCTTCGGATACTCAGAGCGGAAGCGCTTCGTTTCGCCGGTGCTCGCGCCGCGAAGGTTTTCCGTGAAGCTTTCGAGCGTCTCCTCGGCTCCGATGTGGCAGAGAATGCCGTCCGCTTGCACGGGATCGCCGCCGCCGACCGGCGTGCCCATCAACTTGATGAGCGCGTAGTCGCCGTCTTTGGCCGCGCGGCCTTCGACGGGCACAAACGTGGCAGCACGGTCGCGCATTTCATCGAGGGCCTTGTCCACTTGGGCGTCGCCCACTTCAACGGCTTCGACATTCACTTCGAGATTCTTGTAATCGCCAAGTTCAAATTCGGGAAGGACTTCGAAGACAGCCCGGAATTTCAGCGGCTCGCCTTCCTTGAATTCAACTTTGTCCACTTCCGGGCGCGTGACCGGGACCAGCTTTTTCTCGTCGAGCGCCTTTTCCAGGTACTCGGGCACGAGCGACTGCACCACTTCGCCTTCAATGTCTTGCGCGAAACGGCGACGAATCAGCGTCACGGGCGCCTTGCCCGGACGAAATCCGGGAATGCGCGCAACGCGGGCGATATCGCGAGCGACCTTTTCCGTCGCTTTCTGAACGTTTTCGGCTGGAATTTCCAGCTCGATTTCACGTTTGCAACTAGCTTCTGTCATGGAGAAATTTTGTGCGGACGAAACACAACCGCACGTTCCGGTCTGCCTTTCGCCTGTTCAAATCGAGAAGGAGGAGGGCAGGAAGCGCGGCCCCGTGTGCGCCGCAGTGAAACTCCAGTATAGGGAATCCGGTATCAGGCGTCAACTCGCGTTCGAGTTCGGAAATTTAGGATTACGCGAAAACCTTACTTAGGCTTCCCGGAAATGCAGCGACGGATCGTCCAGCACTTTCTTCAGGTTAGGTCCCTCGAGGGCTCCAGACTCAATATCGACGTGCCAATCTTCGGTCATCACCAGCGTTTGATTTAAATCGTAGTACGCCACGTGCAGCGCGGGACCGTTCAATGAAAGGTTTGCGTACCCGTTGTAGCCGACATTCACTTCCTCGTCGCTGGGATAACGCCGGTTGTCCCAGGCAAGCCATCTACAATCCGGGATGTCTGGAGCTGCACCGCGCTCGACCGGCATGCCGCCATGGCCGATACATCGCCCGTACGCATCGATGCCCTCCTCGACGCTGAACTTCTCATAAATCGCCAGCCTGTGCTCGTGCCCCCAAAACCAAATAACGGGTCGGTGAATCAGCTTTGCCAATTGTTTCGACGGAATTTGATACCAACTCTCAAACGCGGAGTGCGGCCCGTGATGCGACAGCAGAATCAATCCGCGCTTGTCTCCCTCCGGATTCACGGTCGATTTTAGCCAAGCGAGCAAAGGATCGGGAAGCTTGCAGTCTGGCTTGAACGACGTCGTCTTGCGAAGCCATTTGCTCCGCTGAAACACCGGCGCTTTTCCCCAGTCAAAACGAGTGGAATTGTAGCCAGTGTCCAGTCCGATGATGCGCCAGTGCTTGTTTTCTAGGCAAAAAAAGCTCGCCCATTGTCCCACTCCCCAGTCGCTGCCGCGTTCTTTCAATCCCATCCTCGGCAGGACCATTCTCCAGTAGCCGTTTCCGTCAGCGTACATTTCGTGATTGCCATTCAGCGCGAAGCCGCCCCTCGAGCCCATCGGCCACTTTACCGGCGCATAGGGGCTCGTTTTCTCCCCCAGAAAGTTTTCTCGAACCTCATTACTGTCGCCTACGTAATACACATCTCCCAAATGAATCGTGAAATCCGGCTCGGACTTTTCCATTCCCGTCGCAACGATTCTCGCTTCATCCGTCCCCGTGCCCCAATCGCCCGCTACGCTGATCTTCACGCGGTCATCAACGGGATAAATGCCGGTCCCTCTCTCGTCCGCCGTGTAATCTCTGAACGCATGCTTCTTGTGAAACCAGTATTTCGCCACCCGCGGTATCCACTGGAAAAGCCTGTTGGGAAGGAAAGACGCGATGGGGTCGTACGTCGCGGTTGAATACCCGGTCAGGGCGGAGTGGAGATGAGCTGTGATTCCAGAATGCGCGAATCCTGTGTAGTTTCCCAGATCCTTGCCGGCGACGGCCTCACCGGATGTTTCGTGTCGCCGCTCAGTGTCGTTCTTGCCCTTTACGCGCATCTTGATCCGGGAAACAAACCCATCAACTGAGTTTTCCTCAGAAGGCCAAAGCAACGGTGCCGACGCTGTCGGGGCGCTGCGGGATATCGGATGGCACGGCCCGATGGGTTCTTGGTGCGGAAGAAGGGACTCGAACCCCTACGGCCTTTCGGCCACCAGCTCCTAAGGCTGGCGCGTCTGCCAATTCCGCCACTTCCGCAGAGAAGTCGAGTATAGCATCGCTCATTCCAGTTGTTTGCCTCTCGTCTCCGGCAACGCGAGGGCCAGCATCCCTGCGGCAAAGAAGGCGCCGGCGAGCAACAGGAACGACGGGCCGAGGCCGAAGTAGTGCGCCAGCAGGCCGATCACAAACGGCGCCGCGGCGGAGGTTCCGCGGCCGATGTTGTAGCTGGCGCCCATGGCCGTGGCGCGAATCTCGGTGGGGAAAATCTCGGAGACGATGGCGGCGAAACCCGAGAAGTGTCCGGTGCCAAAGAACGCGACGAAGGGGCCAAGGAACAGCAACCACGCGGGGCTGCTCGCGAATCCGTAAATCGGGACGAGCGCCGTTGCAACGAGAAGATACGTCACGTAGCTCTTGCGCCGGCCGAAGGTATCGGCCGCGAAGCCAAACGAGGTGTATCCGAGAAATTTACCCACACCCATCACGATCAGCCATCCAGTGGTCTTGACGAGGCTCAGACCGCGCCCGCCTTGTGAGACAGGCAGCGAGAGATATGCCGGGATCCACGTGAACAGCCCCCAGTAGCCGAACATGGCGCAGGCGTTCATGGCCGTCGCGAGCGCTCCCTTGCGCCGCAGGTCTTTGCGCCACAGAACCCGCAGCGAACCTCCCACGCTCGTTGCGCCTGCGCGGACTTTCGCCTTCCAGATTTCCGGCTCGGGAACGTGCCGCTGAATCCAGAAGATCAAAAGCGCAGGCAGAATCCCCACGAAGAAAACAGTTCGCCACTCGAACCGAGGCAGCATGAATCCCACGACGCCCGCCGCGATCATTTCGCCGATCGCGAAGAACGACTGCATCAGGCCGAGCGCTTTGCCGCGATGTTCGGGCCGCCAGGTTTCGGCGATGAGGGCCGCGCCTGTGGTCCATTCGCCTCCCATGCCGAGTCCGAGGATGAACCGGAAAATCCCGAGCTGCAGCACCGTTTGCGACAGCCCGCAAGCGCCGCTCGCGGCCGAATAAATCAGAATCGTCGCCATTAACGAACGGGTGCGTCCGATCCGGTCGGCGAGGAGGCCGAACAGGAATCCGCCGAATGCCGACGCGACCAGCGTGAGCGAATTCAGAAGGCCACCGATCGCCGGGCTCATGCCGAAGTCGCGCATCAGGTGCGCGAGCACAAGCGAATACAGGGATACGTCGAATGCGTCGAGCATCCAGCCGAGCCCACCGGCAAACAGGGTTCGACGTTCCGCGGACGTGACTCCACGGACCCATGAGAGGTCGAACATTCCTCGCGCGGGGCGAGGCGCGTTGCCAGCAATAGCCGGTTGCATCATGTCCCCTGCGTTCTGATTCTTGCGTTCTGATTCTTGCGTTCTTGGGACGCCATTCTAGTGCCGTTCGCATTCGGCGCGAGCCTCTTTCCGCTTCCAGCGCTGGCTCCAATTTCCGTGCTTGAAAAGGCACAGCCGAAATAATCGAGCCCAACCGCCGGGACGCCGGCCCTATCATTAACCCAGGGGTTGGACTCTAGCTTCTGGACTCTGGGGACCGTTTACTTTCTCAACTTACGCTTGAGGTGTGACGTGGACATCGGCCGATTCTGCGCGGCCTCGCGCTGTTGGGTGCGCCGCGCTCGCCCGCTCAGGAAAATGCCGCATGCGAGGTCTTAGTTGATCTCGAGAAAGATGAAAATTGAACCATCGCGATAAAGCCTTCCCTGTTCTAGCGGTTGACGACTCGCCCGTCGCGCGCAAGCTTCTCGAGCACGCTCTTCCGCCAGATGAGTTCAAGCTGATCGTTGCCAAGACCGGCCGCGAGGCGCTTGATCTTTTCGCCGAACATCGGCCGGGCCTCGTGATTACCGACTGGCTCATGCCCGACCTCACCGGGATCGAAATCTGCCAGCGGATACGCGCCGATTTCCACGACTCGTCCACATATATCATCTTGCTTACTGGCGTTACTGAAAAAGCCAAGATTGTAAGCGGCCTGCAGGCCGGCGCCGACGAATACCTCACCAAGCCGTTTCACGCGGATGAGCTCCTTGCGCGAGTGGAAGTGGGCCGCAGAATCGTCCTTCTCCACCGCGAGCTCGAGGAAAAGAACCGGCTCCTCGAACAGTTGGCGCTCACGGACGGTTTGACCGGATTGCCGAATCGACGGGCGGTGGAGGAGTGGGCGAGCCGGCAACTGAAGGGAGCGATCCGGCACTCCTTTCCGTTCTGGGTGATCATGACGGACCTGGATACATTCAAGCCGATCAACGACACATTCGGCCACGAGGCGGGGGACACTGTCCTGGCGAAGTTCGCAGAGATTCTGAGGGTGAGCGTCCGGCAGTGCGACATGTGCGGCCGAATCGGAGGCGACGAGTTCCTGATCGTGATCACTTATTCGGATGAGGCCGGGACGCGGCTGGCGATTGAGCGCATCCGCGAGCAAGTGATGAAACAGAGATTCACTTTTGGCGGCAAAGAGGTGGGCGTGACGGCGAGTTTCGGAATCGCCGGATTCCGGCGCGATGAGGACACGACTTTTGAACGCTTCGTCGCGCGCGCGGACGCCGCGCTGTATCACGCAAAACGCCAAGGCCGCAACCGCATTGAAATCGCTTCTGCGGTGGAGGTTCGCTGATCGCCGCGAAAGTCCCCTGTCAAGTTGATCTGACCATTTCAGCTTGCTGACCCTGCCCGGTTTTGCTAGGCTTCGCGCCCAACGGTCACCATTCTTCCCGGGGGAGGCGTTATGCCACACTGCACGAAATGCGGAGCCGCTGTCGCGGATAACGCGGGGTTTTGCCCAAGTTGCGGGGCGCCCCAGTCGAGCGCGGCTGCGGGATCGACTGCACCCGGCGCTAGCTCCCCGCCGGCATCGGCTGTGTCGGACGCGGGCTTGCAGGAAAACGTTGCCGGCCTCCTTTGCTATGCGCTTCTCTGGATCACGGGACTGATTTTTTTTCTCATCGATAAGCGTTCTTTCGTGCGCTTCCACGCGAAGCAGTCCATGGTCGTATTCGGTGCGCTGAGCATTCTCCACTTTGCGGTCGCGATAATTTTCGGCATCAGCTTCCTTGCGGGAGGTTTGGGAACGGCGTCGATCGGTTTGCTGCTGTCTCGGCTCATCAGCCTGGTCACGTTCGTTCTTTGGATTGTGCTGATGCTCAAGGCGTACCAGGGCCAGAAGTTCCGTGTGCCGTTGGCTGCGGACTTGGCCGAATCCATCTTCGGCAAATCGTAGAAGACAGTGGCGAGTGGCGAGTGGCTAGTGGCTAGTGGCTAGTGGCGAGTGGCTAGACTTAATCCCGTTTCCGTTATTAGGATTCTTGTCTTAGTTTTCATGGATTCGATCCCGGCCCCCCTCACTTCGGCTGGTACCGTCAATTCCGCAACCCATAAAAACGGGCCATGGTAGCACGGAATTCGTCGGATGGGTAGTAACAAAGTTACGGTAGTAGTTCTATAACTAATGGATCCAGGGGGGTTACAGTCGAGAGGTATTCGCCGATCATAGGGGCCGATAGCTTGCCCTTACGCTACCTTCAGAGCCACAAATTGAGGCGTGTAGGCGAATGCAAGTCCCCAAGCCGAGTAGCTCGTCGAGCTCTGGCTGATGGCTTTCGAGAGGCGGTCGGGCGCACCCGGCAGGGTCTAAACACGCCCTATTCAGAACCGAAGTGACCGAAACCGATGCGAAGAAAATTGCAAGAAGAGAACCGAGAAAAAGCGAAAACGGATCCTTTGCACAAACCGCAATGGATTCGACTTGGGTCACCAGGAGAGAGTGCGGCACGCCGAACTTCCACCGCTTCAACCAAAGGCACCTGCAACTTCTGGCCCCGCAACACTGTTGCGCGGCCAGACTAAGAAGCGTGCAAGGCGGTATTGAAGATGGCTATCACCGCTTTGGTGGGTAAGTGAATCACGCGGACCTCATTCGGTGTCTGACGGGATAATTCTCGCAACTTGAGGACCGCCTTCTCGCGGCCGGAGACGGCTTCCCGCCAAAGCGGAGAGCCGGTGGGATCGATCTCGAAAAGGTCGTATTCGGAGTCCATTGTTAACTCCCTTCCGTGTTAACTCGCTTGCGGGCCCACGCGCGCCTCGCATTCATTACAAAAAGCCAGAAGCTTCTGGTTGGGTCAGCCAGCAATTTCCCGACTCGCATCAGCGTCTAATCAGGCCACGCTGGCCCAAGGTGTTTCCTTCCAGTCCTTGATGACCGCACCGAATTCCAAGCCCACGCAAAACTGCCCGTCAGGCAGTGGATGACAGTAGATCACTCGCCCGAGCCGCTGAAATCCGCCTGCCAGGGAAGTAAGATCCACTTCCTCTTCGGGCTGCCAGCGGCGAGTGGCGAGTATCCGAGCGCCACGCCGACTGATGTTGAGCGTCGTGGTAGTTTCGGCAGTGAAAGCGTTTTCCACGCTCACGATGCGCACTGGCACCTTGACCGTGGCTCTTTTCTCAAGCCGTCCATCCGATCGTTTCTCAATTCGTCTAGCTGATGGCATAAAAGCTGATGACATAAACCAAGGCCCCTCCGCGGCGATGATTATTAGGGGGCTGGGATGGTTGTTCATGGGTTGCTCACGCAAACCTTGCATGCTTCCGTTTTTGCTCATACATGTCCTTATCTGCCAGCTCCATGAGTTCTCCGAGCGAGACCGCGTTCTGGGGATCAAACCGGGCCACGCCGACACTCAGTGAGAGTTCGTAACGAGATTCGCCAGCATTCGACTTCTTGAGCGCCTTTTCCAACCGGCTGAAGATCACCGCTTCATCCTCAATGGAAGCGTCCAGCACCAACACTGCGAATTCGTCGCCGGACAGGCGGGCCAGGATGTCGGAATCGCGGAATGCCTCTTCCAAAGCGTCTGCTGTGCGAACAAGCGCCAGGTCTCCCTCTTTGTGTCCGAAGGAATCGTTGATTCTTTTTAGATTGTCGACATCGCAAAACAACAACAACGAGGATTGCGAGTTCCTGCGCGCCAGCTTTAATTGTTGCGTCGCCGCGGCAAAGAAACCGCGCCGGTTGTAGAGACAGGTGAGATCGTCGGTGAGGGCCAGATAGCGAAGCTCTCGCTCGACGATCACATGCCGGACGGCGCTCCAGACTGCGGGGTGGACGGCGACGCGAAGGGCCTCCGGATCCGCAGCCTGTAACTTCAGAGCCCTGGAAATCTCGTCTATTTCACGGACGACGTTACCGAGCTCTTTGTCCGAAGCCAGCAAAGCAGAGGAGAGCAATCCTTCGAGGTCTCTCTCTGAAAGGCCCTTCCCTTCATCGAGGGAGGCAGCCTTTTGGTTCGACACCGTATTTGACACCTTATTTGACGGGGGATTTGGCGGGCATATCGTGAGGCTGCCCGCGCGCCTGCCGTTGCTCCGATGAGACCGCCGTACTAGCATATCGCCTCCCCAAGACAGCGTTTGGAACTCATTCACTCGATGCAACTAAATCGACGCCATCCTCACATGAGTTCAGTTCAGCGAAAATCGGGGGAATGCTCGAAAGTGGGAGCAGGTGATTCCCCTCATCCGGAGCCCTAGACGGGGTTCAGATCTTGCGAGAAATGAGAAAAATCGTCGTGCCGCTGGCTACTGCGGGTGTCCCGAGCACACAGCTCAGGTCTTCACCTTACGGCCTTGACCGGGGTTCACTTGATTGAGGCGTCAGGTAGGGCATGGTATTTCTCTGGGGCATTCAGGCGATTCATCGGGTGTGTGACAGGAAGGTTCCGTCCTAGGAGATCACATTCATGGCCAAACGAGACAACTCAACGAAAGATTTAGCAACACGAAACAATCAGGCTTCGGAATTGGTGCCGAGCGAAGCGCCATCGGAGCTTCTTCGAGAACTTGTGGCTCACCTTCGCCAGAACCGAACGCAACTCCGCGAGGAGTGGGTGGGACGTATTTCCGAGGCCCGATTGCTCACCGCGATGACCAAAGAGGAAATTTTCGCGGAAGCGACTTCCGTATACGACAGTTACGTGGAGGCTCTGGAAACCGAGACCTACGAGGACTTGCAGAACTATGCGCGAAATCTTTCCGAACGCATCATTCCTCGAGGCGTCGAAACACACGAAGTTGTGGGAATCGTCCTGCTGCTGCGAGACGTGCTTGCAAGATCTCTCTTTGCGAAGTACCAGACGGATTTCAAGAAACTGAACCGCATTTTGGATGCGTACGAACCCGCGGCGAATCGCATCGCCAACACCGTCGCCGTCGGCTTCGTGCAGGAACGCGAACGCGTCATCCGGCAGCAACAGGAAGCCATTCGAGAACTATCCACTCCCGTGCTTCAGGTTCGCGAGCGCCTGCTGATTCTTCCCATCATCGGTGTAATCGATCCCCAACGGGCGCGGCAGTTGACCGAACAACTGTTGCGCGGTATTCGCACGAACCGTGCGAAAGTGGTGGTTATCGATATCACCGGCGTGGCGGCCATGGACGTCACTGTGGCGAATCACCTGGTACAAACGGTGGAAGCATCGCGACTTCTTGGAGCCACGGTAATCGTCACTGGCCTTTCGCCGGAGATCGCGCAGACACTTGTGACGATCGGCGTCGACCTAGGCAAGATGAATACGGTGGGCGACCTGCAAGGCGGCATCGAGCAGGCGGAAAGATTGCTGGGATACAAAGTGATGGCGGTGGCAGAAGCGCGCTAAGGGAACCTGAGAAAGGGCCACGTGGAAGTTCCAATTCTCAAGCAGGGTGAAGTGCTGATTGCCACGTTTCAGGCAGCACTGTCGGACGCAGACCTTGAAAATCTGCGCCGCGGACTGCTCCAACAGGTTGTCCGGTTTCGCTCGCGTGGGGTTATTGTGGACGTGACGGCGATGGACGTGATGGACTCCTTTGCGTCACGGACGCTGCGGGAGATTGCGCACATGATTCGCCTCCGCGGAGCGGAAACTGTCATAGTAGGAATTCAGCCGGAGGTTGCTTTCGCGATGGTCCAGCTCGGAATGACGCTCGAAGGCGTTGCGACAGCTCTGGACCTGGAAGAAGGTCTTGCGTATTTGATCGAAAAATTCAAGAGCATAGACTGAAAGAGGCCGCTGTGCCGGCTGGGGACATTCGGGTGGCCATCAATTCGGACCAGGATATTGTCCTGGCCCGACAAAAGGGCCGGGGTCTAGCGACAGAGCTGGGGTTTTCCGCAGTAGATGCAACATTTATCGCCACGGCCGTCTCCGAACTCGCGCGCAACATTCTGGTCTACGCCCGGAAGGGCGAAATCACACTGCGGGCCATACACGGATCAAACCGTAAAGGTATCCAGGTGGTCGCTTCCGATGATGGCCCGGGCATCGCTGATATTCGCCAGGCGTTACGCGATGGCTTCTCAACTTCGGGGAGTCTCGGACTTGGGTTGCCAGGAGTGCGACGTCTGATGGACGAATTTGAAATCGCGTCGCAACCGGGCCAAGGGACCATGGTAGCGGTGAAGAAATGGAGACAATGAAGGTGGCACCGGTCGAATGTGGTGTGGCCAGATTCGTCCTGCCCGGCCAAATTGAGTCGGGCGATCACCACTTGATTTGTCCTAGCCAGGACGGCGTTTTGATCGCCGCGATTGACGGGATTGGTCACGGAGAGGAGGCGGCCAACGCGGCAAAAGCGGCAAGTTCCGTTCTCAAGACCCATGTCGATGAACCGATCATCTCCCTGGTAGAGCGGTGCCACGACGAACTTCGATTGACGCGCGGCGTCGTTCTGAGCTTGGCTTTCATTGACGCGGCTCGAGGCATGATGACGTGGCTCGGTATAGGAAATATTCAGGGAGTGCTGATGCGCGCCGGAGCGAGGACGGGAACCGTGCAGGAGACGTTGCTCCTGCGAGGGGGCGTAGTTGGCTCCCAGTTACCCCCGCTTCAAGCTGCTGTGCTTCCGGTGGCTCGGGGAGACACTGTGCTTTTTGTTACCGACGGCGTGCGAGGCGAATTCGTCGAGAGTCTGTCTGCGTTGGAAAGCCCGCAACGAGCGGCGGACAGAATTCTCGAGCGCTATCGCAGCGGTAAGGACGACGCCCTCGTCTTGGTTGCGCGCCTGGCTGGAATTCGTCCATGAGGATTGCGGCGAAAGCCAAGAAGAAGGCGGAAAGGACCTTTCAAGATCAGTATCGCTCGGCTCTTTGTGAATATGCAGAGGGCGGTGGCGAAGCAGCGCTGAGAAAGGCATATGAACTGGGGCGCAGAGCTATCGATGACGGGAAAAGCTTGATCGAAATCGCGTCGCTGCACCATGAAGCCTTGTTGGCGGTGGTGAAAGAAACGAAGGACCAAGAGCGGCACCCGAATATGTTGAGAGCGGGCGGAGAATTCCTGGCAGAGAGCTTGTCCCCTTACGAAATGGCGCACCGAGGATTTCACGACGGTGTGAAGGCGCTGCGGCAATTGAATGAAACCCTTGAGGAGGAGATCAAGCGGATCGCCTATGCGGTTCACGATGAGGCGGGTCAGTTGCTTGTGGCTGTTCACCTGGCACTGGCGGAAGTG
The DNA here is from genome assembly GCA_963737205.1 of uncultured Acidobacteriota bacterium. Lineage (GTDB taxonomy): Bacteria > Acidobacteriota > Terriglobia > Acidiferrales > UBA7541 > Palsa-295. The sequence continues at coordinate 3,602,326 of CAVTRV010000002.1, forward strand.
TCGCGAGATTTGCCCAAGGCTCAGCGAGACAGCCTCGCGGGAATTGAACAATTGCTAAATCAAGTGGAAACGCAGTTGCGACGGTATTCTCACGAACTTCGGCCGACTGTGCTGGACGATCTTGGCTGGATTCCAGCGATTCGCTTCCTTGCAGAGGGAGTGTCAAAGCGGACCAATGTTCCTATCCAAGTTAAGACGACGTTTGCCGGACGTCTTCCCGGCGCCGTTGAGATAGCCCTCTACCGTCTCGTGCAGGAAGCCCTCACCAATGCCATGAAACATGCCAAGGCCAGCCGAGTGTCGATTCAAGTGCGGCGGATGGGCCCCGCGTTGTGCTGCTCAATTCAGGACGACGGCACAGGCTTCGATGTTCGAGCCGTCGAGTCCGAACGGGGACGAAGAGGGTTGGGGTTGATCGGTATGCGGGAGCGATTGAGCGCGATTGGAGGCACGTTTTCGATCGACTCGGCTCCCGGGCACGGCACAAAACTCTTGATTCGGGTTCCGATGCCGTCGGAGTAATCGAATGGCGATTCGTGTTGTCCTTGCGGATGATCACGTTTTGGTGCGCCAGGGTCTAAAGTCGCTGCTGGAACGCGAAGGATTTCAAGTTGTCGCGGAAGCTTCCGATGGCCAAGAGGCTTTGCGCCACGCGCAGTCGCTGAAGCCGGAGATCCTCGTGATGGACATATCGATGCCCATCTTGAATGGTCTCGAGGCCGCGCGACAAATATGCCTTTCTTCTCCACAGATCAAGACCATCCTTTTGACGCAGCATGATGAAGAACAATATCTTTCCGAGGCCCTCGAAGCGGGGGTGAAGGGATACGTTTTGAAGAGTCAGGTTGCAAGCGACCTGATCAATGCGATGCGGCAAGTGTCGCGCGGAGGGGTTTATCTGAGCCCCGGTGTTTCGAGCGCGGTGATGGAAGCGTATCGCTCGAAATCAGAGAAGCCCAAGGATCCATTGACGTCGAGAGAGAGGCAGGTACTTCAGTTGATCGCGGAGGGAAAATCGACGAAGGACGTAGCCTCTGTGCTGGGTATCAGTGTGAAAACGGCCGAGTCTCACCGGACCAGGCTCATGCAGAAGCTTGATATTCACGAGACCGCCAGCCTTGTGCTTTACGCGGTGCGGCGGGGTATTGTCCATCCCTGATTCTGTGATTTCCAATCAGAACTTAATTCAGAAGAGATTCGATCGCTCTGAGCACGGCCGTTTCGCGGATGTAGTTCATGCCGCGACGGTTCCGGATGTGCCGATGCGGCGAGAAGCGAAAGCCCCATAGCGCCGGGTGGGTGGGCGCGAACAGGCCGACGCCCGGAACACGGAACAAATCCGCAGCATGAAGCATGGAAGAATCGGCGCCGAGGAACAGGTCGCTTTCGCGCAGCACGGCGAACGCGTACGGCAATGGCAGGGTGCGTGAATGGATGATGCGGTGCTTGAATTTTCCGGTTTCGATCTTTGGCTTCCAGCAATCGAGAATGAAAATCACGAAGTCGGGATGGCGTTCAAGAAATTCAGTTACAAACTTGCTCAAGCGCTCGACCGGCCAGGTCTTTTCCGGTTTGGTTTCATTATGGATGGCCAAGACGCGCTTGCCCGGTGCGACTATTTTGAGGAATTCGCGGATTCGCCGGCCTACGTGTGCAGGTAGCAGCGGAGGGAATGCGAAGTCATCGAGCTGGAGCGAAGGGTTCAAGTAAGCGGCGACGCTGAAAGCCAATTCGGTGACGTGCTGATGGGGACGATGGGGGAGAACGACCTGGAAGGCGGGCGAGAGGCCGATGGATAAGGCGGGGCAGAGAAGCGTCACCAGGCGGTCGAGCGAGGGCGAAGTCCACGGATTGAGAGAGAGGAGGAGGTCACATTTGCCGATTCTTGCTGCTAACGCGGTGGAATCGAACCGTCGGTGCCCGCCGCGGGGCTGCATTTCCACTTCGTACACCGAGCGCAGCGGAACGTCGGAGAAGAATCTTCGACGCATTCCCGGCATGCAGATCAAAGAAAGGCGGCCGGGAAAAAGAGCCGCCAATGCTCGAAGAGCTGGAAGCACGAGGAGGTGATCCCCGAAGGCGTTGCCGAAAATGACTGCGGGGCGGCTGAAATGCGAATCCGAGCGATACGTTAAACGCCGGAGCAACATCTTATCCGTTCATTGTTCGTTCATTTCGAGCCGCAGTGCTGCATTCGACTACGCCTTCGAGGTGATCGCCTCGCTCGACGTTGAGCTTGGTCGTGAGCCTGCACACCGTTACGACGATATCAGGACGTCCGTGAGCGTGTACTTCAGGTACTCTGCTGGTTGCCCCTTTGAAAGCGTCTTCACAGACGGGAGCCTCTTCGCTTTTTTCAAACTCTTCTTCGATTTCTTGCTCCTCTTGGATGCCATGGTTTTTCTCCTTTTGTTGGTTGCCCCCTGGGGCGCTGAATGCTTATAAGCAAATCAGGAGCCAATGTCCAGCGGCGGGAAGCCGCCACTCATCTCCTTTGAATTGTGGAGAATGGAGGCCTGGAATGTGGCAGCCGCGCCCCGAAAAGCCTTGGGACCATGCTGAAAAAATCAACAATGCGTTGAGAAATTCAACGGCTTTGCGGCGGTTCGACTAAAGTTAGAGTGTGTGGCGCCTACGGCGCTCTGGCGTTTTCGTGTGTTGGACACCGATGTAGAAGCGAAGTGACCGAATTGGTGCGAAGAAAATCGAAGACGCATCCTTTGCAAGCGAAGCTGTGAAAAAACCTTCCGAAATAATCTCAATCAGCGCTTGAAAACAAAGTGAAGCTGGGTATGCTCGGCGCATGAGCGAAGAAAATGCGACAAGCAAGCAGCCGTTGATCCGTCCGGTGAACCGAAAGCAGATGAGTTGGCGAGCGGTGGATGTGGAGAGGCTCGTCGAGGAGGACCATCTGGCGAGAGCCATTTGGGCATTGGTGGGGCGGCTAAACTTGAGTGCCTTTTATCAAGCCATCGAGAGCAGTGCGGAAGAAGGCGGTCGTCCGGCGTTCGATCCGCAACTGCTGATCAGCTTGTGGGTGTATGCCTACACCCAGGGGATTGGATCGGCCCGGGAACTGGCGCGACGGTGCGAGTTTGATCCGGCTTTCCAATGGTTGACGGGACTGGACGAAGTGAACTACCACACGCTGGCGGACTTCCGCGTGGAGAAGCAAGAAGAGTTGGACGAACTATTCACACAGGTATTAGCAGCCCTCAGCAAGGAGGGGCTGATCACGCTAGACCAAGTGATGCAGGATGGGACGAAGATTCGCGCAACGGCGAGCCCTCGAAGTTATCAGTGGGAGAGCAGCATTCGGGAACATTGGGATCGTGCGCGGCGGCGGGTGGCGGAGATGGGCGACCCGCGGAACGACGAAGGCACCCCGAGAGTGAAGCAAGCGCGCGCCAGAGCGCAGCGGGAACGGCAGGAGCGCTTGGGAAAAGCCCTTGGAGAGCTGGAAAAGTTGCGGGAAAAGAAGCCGGGAAAGGGGCGCATCAGCATCACCGAGCCGGAAGCGCGAAGGATGAAGTTGCCCGATGGCGGATTGGCGCTTGGCTACAACGCGCAGATTTCCGCGGATGCGGCACACGGGTTGATCGTGGGCGTAACGGTAACACAGGAAGCCAACGACACGGGTCAGTTGGTTCCCGCAGTGGAACGCATCGAAGAACGGTTGCACCGAAAGCCGGAACAAATGGTGGCCGACGCGGGTTACACCACGCGAGCGGCCATCGAAGAGATGGCCGAACGAAAGATAGATTTTCTTGGGAGTATGCCTCGAGAAGACGCGACCACGGGAAGGACCGCTCCCCACCGGCTGCCTCCGAGTGCTTTCGTTTTTCAGCCCGAGACGAATCGCTACCTGTGTCCCGAGGGCAAGCTGCTGCGGCCCCAAGGACGTCACAACAACAAGAAGCGGGGGGTCGTCACCTATCTGTACGAGGCCAAAATCAGCGACTGTCAGCCTTGTATGCGCAAACCGGAATGTTGCCCGGGAAACCAAAGCCGCGGCCGAGGGATTTTACGTTTGGAGGAGAACGCCGCCGTTCAAGCCTTCCGGCAGAAGATGGAAACCGAAGAAGCGCGGGCGAACTATCGTCGGCGCGGAAGAGTTGTGGAATTTTGCCATGCGTGGATCAAGAGCAAGCTGGGCCTGCGCCAGTTTCACGTGCGTGGCCTTCGGAAAGTACAAATGGAAATGCTGTGGGTCTGCCTCACCTACAACCTGCAGCATTGGATCCGCCTCAACAGACTCCAACCAGCACCCGCGGCCACCTGAAAGCGATCAGTAGAAAAGGTGAACGACCAGAAGGCTTTCGAAGAACAAACGCAGCATCCCAACAAAAACACGCAATCGGTCCGATTCGATTTTCATCCCGAAGGTTTTTTCACAGCTTCAAGCGCAAAGGATGCGGCACCCCGCGCCAGGAGATGATCCGCCGTGGCGTTGCCGAAAATGACTACAGGATGGCTGAAATGCGAGCCCGGGCGATACGTTAAACGCCGGCGCAACATCTTATTCATTCATCTCAAGCCGCGGTACTGTCTTCGACGGTACTTCGAGGTGATCGACTCGCCCGACGACGACCTCAGTCGTGAGCCTCCGGCACGCCGTCGACCGAATCGCCGAGCCTCCTCAGTCCGTATCTAGTTTATCGAATCTACGAATTTACGAGGACGTCGCTAAATGTTACTTTCAGGTAGTCTTCTTGCCCTTTTGAAAGCGTCTTCACAGACGGGAGCCTCTTCGCTTTTTTCAGACTCTTCTTCGATTTCTTGCTCCTCTTGGATGCCATGGTTTTTCTCCTTTTGTCGGCCGCCCCCTGGGGCGCTGAATGCTTATAAGCAAATCAGGACCCAATGTCCAGCGGCGGGAATAGCGCCACTCATATCCTTTGAATTGTGGAGAATGCGTTCCCAGAGTGCGTCTGCGACGCCGGAAAAACATCGGAACGATGCTGAAGAAATCAACATACGTTGAGAAATTCAACGGCTTTATTGAGACCGTGGGCAGGCGGCAACCAAGAGCGAAAAGCAGACCCCTCACCCCACAAAATGCGTGGGGATTCGGGATGACAACGTGTCGAGGATCGGCGCGTGGGCAGGGAAGTCAACAGAGCCATTTGAAATTTGAAATTTGAAAATGAGCAAAATGTGGGTTGCGGGCGTGGCCCCGGCCGCACATCGTGTCGCGCGGAGTGCGGGCTAGTTGGGTTTCTGCGGGGTGGGCTTGGCGGCTGCGGGGTGCGCGGCGGGCGGCGCGGGTTTCTTCGGTTGGGCGGCGCGGATGGATTTGGCGCGATCCTGGAGCTGGGCGGCTTCGGCATCTTTGCCGAGCTTGGTCATCGTTTGCGCGTAGGCATCGAGGCTATTGGCGACGATGAGGTTCTGCGGCCCGAAATTCTTTTCTTCGACTTCGATGAGGCGGGCGTAGACTGGTTCGGCGTCCGCGTACTTGCCTTCGGTGGAGTACATGGAGGAGAGAGCGTCGAGGACGGAGCCTACGTCGGGACTGTCTGGCCCGGCGGATTGCTCGAAGATCGGGAGGGCGCGTTTGTAGAGTGCGTCGGCTTCGTCGTACTTGGCCTGGGCTTTGTAGAGGCCGGCGAGGTTCTGCGCAGCGACGCCGGTAAGAGGATGCAATGGGCCCAGCGTTTTGTCGCGAATGTCGAGAGCGCGGCGATAGAGCGGCTCGGCGGCGTCATACTTCCCCTGCTGGAAGTACATCGAGCCAAGGTTGCTCAAATCCATGGTGAGGGCGGTCTGCACTGGACCCTGAATTTTTTCGTCGATGCTGATGGCGCGGAGGTAAAGCGGCTCGGCGAGATCGTATTTGCCTTCGGAGGCGTAAACGCCGGCGAGGTTGTTCAAAGCATTTGCGACTTGCGGGTCGTCGGGGCCCAGCGACTTTTCGCGAATGGCGAGCGAGCGTTTCAGAAGCGGCTCGGCCTTCTCGAATTTCTCCTGCGCGCTGAACATCGCGGCCAGATTATTCAGAATGACGGCGACTTGCGGATTGTTTGCGCCGAGGGCTTTTTCCCGAATCAGCAAGGCGCGGCGATAGGCTTGTTCGGCCTCGGCATAGCGGTTTTCCGCCGCCAGCAGGCCGGCCAAATTATTGAGGCTGGTGGCCACGGCGGGATCCGAAGGGCCGAGCTTTTTCTCGCGGATTGCCAGGGAGCGGCGATACAGAGGTTCCGCTTCCTTGAATTTACCCTGAGCGCGGTAAAGCAAACCGAGGTCATTCAGCGTGGTGGCGACGCGGAGATCGTTGGGACCAAACCTCTGCGCCTGCTGAAGGGCAGCATTGAAGAAATTCTCCGAGGCGGCGTACTGGCGCCGCTCGTAGGCTCTTTCGCCTGCGTCGTTGAGGCTGTCCCAGTCGTTGGAAGGGAAAGGGCTGACTTGGGCTCTGATCGGGGCCGAGCACGCAGCAGCGAGAAGGACGAGTAGCGCGACTCGCCGGAGATGACTTGCCGGCATGGTCAGCTAAATAGCTCAGCTTGAGGGGCGCGCATTTTCCAAGCGCGCCTCGCGCAGAAGGCAAGACCGATCGCGAACAGCGCGAGAGTGCCGGGCTCCGGCATCCCCGGAGTACCGCCTCCGGTTCCCGTGCCAGTTCCCGCGGCGGTGGTGATGTCGTCGAGGTTCCACAGCTCCCCGGCGCTCGAGTTTAGGGTGATGGTGGCGCTGCTGAAGCCGGCCGTGCTCGTGAGGCCAAGGAAAATCACTTGTCCGCCATCTCCGAGAGTTTCCTCGAGAACACTCGAACTCAAGGCGGAAACTGTAGGAGTGGCGAGGGTGAAGTCACCATCGTTGTAGGGGCCACCGATGATGAACATCCCGAGCGCGTTCACGGGCGAAGCGAAACTCATGCTGACGATGTCGCCGGGGAAGAAGGCGGCCGTACCCGGGTCGCTGGAGCCCAGGTAATTTGGCTCTGAAGTCGTATCGAAGTAATCGGCAGAGCTGACGATCGCGAGGCTGTCGCTGCCCGCAGAGGGCGTGTAGCTGAACGTAATGCCGTCAACCGTGGAGCCGTTGGCGACGTTGCCGACGGGATCACTGTCGAAATTGGCGGTAGTTGCAGTCATTCCGCTGATCGCCGCAGTGAACGACGAGCTGGTGGTGAAAGTAGCATCGGCGAATGCGGGCAAGGCGGTGAAACTCGCGATTGCCATCATTAGCATTGCCCGCTTCATGGGTCCCATTGATGTCTCCTGGAATTGAATTCCCCAGTTTCGTTGCGACTAATTGCGAGTCGGGAAAACGCCCGCCATCGCAATAATGTAATTCAGCACCAAGTACGGCGAATGATTGTCGTGTGGCTGGCCGCCGCCCGCGGAGGTTATCGATTGTACGCCCATGGCAGAGTCAGGAGCGGCGGCGCTGTACACATTGAGGCGCGATTGGGTGGCCCATACGTTGCCGATGCCGTTAGAACCGAACGGATTGGGAAGCGTGCCGAGACTGGATTGACCCATCACCTGATGGGTGTGAGCCGGAATTTGCTCGATGGTAAGGGTCACGTTTTCCTCGCCGCCCGTCTGGCCGATCACGTATGGCGACAGCCCCGCTCCATTTCCCTGGCCGAGTGGCACGCGGCCTTGCAGGTCGGGCAGGGCGAAAGTATGTATCCCGTCGCCACCATAGGTAGTGCCGAGGAGCGCAAACAGGGCCTGGTTCTGGTTGATGGGCAACAGCTGGCCATTGCACAGAGCCCAGCCCTTGGGAGCAAACCCGAAGGACACAATGCTGATCTGGCCAAGGTACGGCTGAGCCTGGGCAGACGCTCGAGGCGAAGCCAAGAAGAAGATCATTGCCGCGCTCAACAGAAGCAAACAACGTCGCATGTTTTGCCTCCCTGCATTCATCGATCCGGAGAACCAGTTCAAGACCAAAGGCCGCCGCGTCAGCTTTGCGACGGATAGATGCCATACAACGCGATGATGAAGTTCACCACCAGGTATGGCGGCATGTTGTCGTGCGCCATCCCTCCGCCAGTGGCGCCGATCGTGCCGGCCTCCATGGCTCCCAGGCTCGATGCCGTCGAACTGTACAAGTAAGTGGTGGTGGTAGCCCACTCAGAGCCGCCGGAACTGCCGGGCCCGAGGGTGCTGGCCGGCAAGCTGCTGCCCATGGCGGCGTGCGTGTGAGCTGGTATCTGATCGAGAGTCAGAGTCACCACTTCCTCACCCGCTTCTTGCCCGATGACGTAGGGGGTCCCAAGGGAACTCGTGCCCTGGTGAATGGCCATTCGGCCGCGCAAATCCGGCAGGGAGAAGGTGGTTACGCCATCGCCGCCATAGGTTGTGCCTATGAGGTTAAACAGCGTTTCATTATCGGCGATCGACATGGTGGAACCATCGCAAAGCGCCCAGCCTACGGGGGCAAAATTAAACCCAACGATAGCGATCTGGCCAACGAACGGTTGCTGTGCGTGAACCGGAACAGCGAACATCAAGAGCGCCAACAAGCCAAGGATTACGGTGCTTCGCATTGTTCCCTCACCTCCCGGCGTTTCCAAGCCGCCGGCTTCGAAAACATTAGAACGGCGTCATCAACTGCGGGCCGGAAATATCCCTTGCATGGCAATGACGTATCTCATTACCAGAAATGGCTTCCGATTCTCGTGCGGTTGCGTTACGCCGGCCAACCCGCCGGCCGTTCCAAGGGCCAAGGGGTTCATGGCGACGTTGGGAGCGGCGGCGCTATAGAGCAAGGCGCGCGGCGTGGCCCAATAAGCATTCAGTGGGGAACCCGTGTTGGCGGTTGACGCGGCACCCATGGCTCCGTGCGAGTGGCTGGGAATCTGCGACAAAAGCAAGGTCACGGATTCTTCGCCGCCGTTTTCGCCAACGACGTAAGGCGACAAGCCAGGCCCAGTGCCTTGACCGATCGGCACGCGGCCTTGCAGGTCAGGCAGGGCGAAGGTGTGTATGCCGTCGCCGCCGTAGTAAGTGCCGAGAAGCGAAAAGAGGGCCGTATTCGAGGAGATCGAGAGTAGCTGGCCGTCGCAGTCGGCAAAGCCGAGAGGCGCGAAGTTGTACGGCACGATCAAGATCTGACCCAGGAACGGCTGGGTTTGAGCATGTGCAGCCGGAGGACCGAAAAGGCAGAGAACCGAAGCGAGAAGCAGAAGCAAGCCGAAGCGCCGCATACTCCCTCCTATCACACAATCGCAGGAACAAAGCACCGCGGATCTTATATCTTCAGGCATGACGACACAACCCTATCTGCGAGTGTCTAGGCAACCGCTGGGCCATACGTATTTGGAGCAAACAATGGCACTTAGATGGCACGACAGCACGGGAATATGCAATCTCTTGCACACTACGGGCAAGTTAGCTTCTCGCAGGCCGTTAGTTGACGCTGGATTTAGGCCGGTCTTGTTCAGCGGGGGGAGTGATGAGCGTGAAGATCTCATCCCGGATGGCGCGGTACATTTCGTAGGCGGTGACTTCGGCGGTTCGCTGCTTCAACAGGTTGTGATACGAACTCCAACTCGATGCGTCCGCGGGCTCGGCCAAGAGGACGCTGAGTTTTTCAGCTTCCTGGGAATAGTCGCTAAAAGCTTTGTCCATTCTTGCGAGTAATATTCTGCGATTGCCCAGATCTTGCATTTCGGGTCTCCGTGCCAAGAACGCTCTCATCGGCGCGCCTGCCTTACAATACCAGCGTAACAGCGCTTGCCGCGAACCGAAGCATGGAGCTTCCACCACGCGCCGTAGGAGTTACGTGCCACGGCTAAAAGCGGAAAGCCTTCACGTTCTTGAGTCGTGCCGCTTCCAGCTTGTCGGCGTCGCTCTTTTGCCGGTCAATTTCCTTCTGCGGCGCTTCCTGCTTCTCGAGTTTCGCCGATTCGATAATCGCGGCGTTAGCCTGCGCGTCCACCGTCTTTGAGTACACTGCGAGCCCGAAAGTGTTGAGGCTATTGGTGCGGAAAAGGCTTACCGAGGTTCCTGCGTCTTCCCAGCGAGCGATGATCTTCGCAGATGGGGCATATTCGTCGGTGGCTGGAAGCGCGATCTCGGGGTAAAGCCTGGTTGCGGTGCCGTAGCGTGCGGAGATGGCTGCCACCATGTCGTCTTCGGTGAGGCCTTCCGTGGCTTGCTGATCGTACGTGACCGAAATCTTGTAGAGGTCTCCGTTGTAGAAGCTGAACCGAACTTGCGAAACCGATTCCGCGCGAGTGGAATTCGGCGCAGTTTCGATCGGCCAATACGTCATCTGTTGGATCAGCGCGGGGCTCTGGTGGATCAGGTCTGCACGAAGCGGGTCTTGGCCGATCTGCTTGGAAACAGTTACGAGGCTAGTCCCGAGCTCGAACTTCCGGTATGAGGAAAGACTCTGACCGGAAAGGAGCGGAGTGCAGAACAAAACCAAAACGAGAAGAGTCGCAGATCGGCGTATCGTTTTCATCGGAACATCTCCTTCGAACAACACTGACTCAATGCTTGTCGATCCTCCAAAGCCAAGGCGCAATGGCGGCGCCCTCTCGGCTTCGGGCTAGGCGTATGCGCGTCTTTGAGTAACGACTCGGCTCAGAGTGGTAAGAACCACCGCGCCCAGGATCGCAGCCAGATTCGTGTAAATCGTCTTTCCTTGCACGGGCAGGCCAGCTATGTAGATCAGGAATCCGCCTCCTACCCCGCCCACGACACCCATGAGCGCGTCCATCATCAGGTCACGGCCATCAGCGGACACTGCTTTTCCCGTCAGCCAGCCTGCCGCCAGACCATCGATGATCCAAAACGCGAACTGCATGATGCCCTCCTCATACCGAGAGGGGCGGATTTTGTCCGCCCCACCCAGAGAACTAATTTTGGCCTAAGCTGTTACGTGTGCGGCGATCTTGTGGAAGGTCGAGTTGGAAACGTCGTAGCTTTCCACTTCGGGTGTTCCTTCAACGACTCCCGCCAGCAACTTCGTCACTTCGGCATACGAATTGCGGTTGTAATTGTCCGCATTCTCTTTGTTTTCCCACAAACTGATACCAAACGCTCTGGTGTTGCCGGGACCGACAAACGTGATTTCGTCCTGGAACCCGGTCTGTTTTCGGAGCAGGGGAATGACCTGTCTCTCGAGCTTTTGTGTGAATTCTGCAACGCTGTTCGGCTTCAACTGCATGGATACTCGGCGTGCATACATTATGAGGAACTCCTGATTTTCTTAGCGAAGGGACGGTTTAGATAACCGCGTTTAGTTTTGATTACCTTATAAATCTCTCGTTCGCTTAACCACAGTAGGTTAATTAACTTGACGTGTCAAGTTGAAACTGCGATTATTTCATTGGATTTAATACTAATGGTTAAGTCACCGGAGGCGCTCGTGGATGTTTGCCTGGTAATTCGGCAGCGGCTGGAAGAATTGGGACTGGAGCAGAAGGATCTGGCCGATGCGGCGGGAGTGACGGAATCCTACGTTTCGCAACTGCTGACCCGGAAGAAGTTGCCTCCAGCGCCGGACCGAACGGACATTTACGCCAAGATGGGCAAGTTCTTGAAGCTCCCCGCCGGCAGACTTGCGGAGCTGGCCGAGCACCAGCGCAAAGATGGGTTGAGGAGAAGTCTGGCGGAGCCGCCTGCGCCGCTGCTGAAGGAAGTGCGGGAGCTGATTCTGCGCAAGGTGGCGCCGGGCAAAGAGAAGGAGATACGGTCAATTTTCGAAAAGCAGCCGTTCGGGGAACTTGAACGCCTGGTCACGCAAAGGCTCTTGGGCGTGGTGAAGAAAGTGGCCAAAGAGGAGTTGGAGAGCGAAAACTGGCTGCAACTGGTGGCCCGGTTGAGCGGCCGAAGCTACGAACAGATGCGGGTGATCATCCTGGAATTCCTGGACACGGATGTTTTCGACGTGTCCGTTGAAAACTGCGTGTCTTTCCTGGATCCGCTGATCGAATCGTGGGATATCGACCTCGCGAGCTTTGCCATGGAGATCGTCCTCAATCGCAGGCTGGCCACGGCGTACGCCAAGAGATTTGAGTTTGTGGAGAAGGAAGCCGGGGAGCCTTCCGGGGAAGAGGCGGGACTCAAGGAGTTCCTTCGCAACTCTTCGATGAGCGGCGGCGCGACCGGGGATGAAATCGAGTTCCTGAAAAGGTTGAAATTCAACGGAAAACGTCCCACGGCGCTTTACTATTACCGGGAACTGCAGAACCTGAGGGACCCGGTTCATTTTGAGCCCGACAAGAGTCAGGGGCCACGCGCGAAAATAATCGGCCAGTCGCAGCCGAAAGGTTCGAGCGGCCCCATGCACAAACATCTGGAAGCGAAGCACGTTGAGAAGCAACTGCAACTCGACGGCAGAAAAAGAGCCACGCAGCGCTGGGCCGAGAACAGAGCCAGCGGGGACAAGAGCGAGAAGGCAAAGCCGTAGAAAATTTGCCCTGGTCCGTTATCGCGTTTAGTTATGCATGCTCGCGCGTCAGAGGTAAAATGATTCGGGTGGCGCGAGGAGTTACTTAATACAGGGAGGGAGTTATGGGCAATCGAGACAAACGAGGCCGAGAGAAAAAGAAGCCGAAGAAGACAGAAGTTAAACCGACGACGTACAGGCCGGTAGTAAGGCCGGCGACGGAATACAAGGCGCCAGCTCCGGCGCCAGCGCCGCAAGAGCAACCGGCCGCGCCTCCTGTGAAGACCCCTTAGAATTCCTTTTGCAGCGGCGCCTTCGGCCGGGTCGAATCCTGGTTCTCGCTCAACGCCAATCGGGAGATTGGCGTTCCCGGGTTTCGCTTCGCGATCGCGCCTCCTGTGAAGACCCCTTAGCGCCTGCTTTTGAGCGCCGCCTTTAGGCAGATTTCAATCCCAAGGGCATGTTGCCCTGAAGTGCGCCCTGACTCCGCAGCATCCCTGGTATCTGTACTCCAACACCTCTAGCAAACCGCGCAGGATCGTGCTCCATTGCGGGATACCAACACGTTTCAAATGCGTGCTGTATTGAACAGACGCTGGCGGGAAGGGTGGCGCATTGTCATGGCGATCAGAGACACCAATGAACGAGTGTAGAGCCGTAGCAAGCTCACAAGTGCAGAAGGACAAGTTAAAAGGAGACTTTCGATGTTACTGCTAATCATCATTCTGCTGTTGCTGTTCGGCGGAGGCGGCGGGTATTACGGCTATTCGAGATGGGGAACAGGCGGGGGGCTCGGTATCGTGGGGACAGTCGTGCTCATCGCCGTAGTCTTGTACTTGGTTGGCGCGCTGCGTTGACCTGATTAGAGCGCCCCGGGGACAACCGTTCCCGCTCTCGCGCGCTCAAAGCGATTCGCTCATCCTCCGTGGGGCCTCCCGGCCCCTATAAGGCGAAGATGCCGCGCTGACCCTTCGACTTCGCTCAGGGCAAGCGACCGCGGCGCTACGTTCAAACCTAAACGCGCAGATGCGGCGACACGTTCTCGCGGCTCCTCTTGACAACTGAAACGGGAGCAGCCATTCTCATTGGCTTTCGTTTGCGGCGTATTTTCCTGCGCCACAAGCCGCAAGGCAGTGTGCGCGGCGGGAGATTGAGTTGCGAGTTCGCGTCTGCTTTCATGACAAGTGCTTCGACGGAGCCTCCTCCGCCGCGATCTTCTCGCGGTTTTACCGGGAGCGCATCAACCCGAGCGCCGAATTCCTGTATACGGGAATGACGCACAAGGCCTCGCAGCCTTTCGAGGATGGCGTGTTCGACGGCGACGAGAACGCCATCGTCGATTTCAAGTATTCGCCTTCGCCGGACCTTACCTGGTGGTTCGACCATCACCAGAGCGCGTTCCTGAAGCCCGAAGACGCGGAACATTTCCGCAACGATCATTCGGGGAAGAAGTTTTACGATCCCAGGTTCAAGTCGTGCACCAAACTGATTGCGACGGTGGCGGCAGAGAGATTCGGATTCGACGCGAAACCGATCGCCGACCTGATCAAGTGGGGCGACATCATCGACGGGGCGCAGTTCGCGTCGCCTGAGGAAGCTGTGGGGCTGCGGGAGCCGGCGATGCAACTCGCGCTGGTGATCGAAGCGGCGCCGGAGCCGGACCTGGTCCCCAAGATCATTCCGGACCTTGCGAACCGATCGCTGGCCGAAATGGTGGAGCTGCCGATCGTGAAGAAACATTTGGGCCCACTGCTCGAGCGGCACCGGCGTTCGATCGACATTTTGCGCGAGCGAATGGACTCGCGCGGCGGCGTGATTTATTTCGACGTGAGCGATCTCGATCTCGAGGGGTACAACAAGTTCATTCCGTATTTCTTGCACTCGGACGCTCTGTATTCGGTGGGCGTGAGCGCGTCGCCGACGCGGGCGAAAGTGTCGGTGGGGACGAATCCGTGGAAGGAAGCGTCGGCGGAAGTGAATCTGGCGTCGCTGTGCGAGAAGCATGGCGGCGGAGGGCACGCGCGCGTGGCCGCGATTTCGTTCGGCCCGGGTGATTTGGTTCGGGCGCGCAGCGTGGCCAAGGAGATTGCCGCCACCCTGCGCAACGATCCGCGCGCGCGATGAGAATTTCCCGCCGTGCTATAATTTTCGGACTGTGGGCCGCTTCCCGAAGCGTCGGGATCAATTGGTCCCGAAGGCGTCGGGACAGCTGACTCTTAATCAGCGGGTTGCAGTCCCGAAGTGTCGGGACAAGTCCTGCCCGGCTCACCACCCCGAGACGGGCAAGTTTCGGGATGAATATGGTGCTCTACATCCTAAAGAACTCGGCTGGTCGCTTCTATGTCGGCGTCACATCAGACTTAACGACGAGGTTGGCGCAGCATAATGAGCGCACGATCAATCCCAGCCGGTGGACGAGGTATCACGGTCCGTGGGAGTTGGTATTCTCGCAGGAGTTTTCCGACGCTTCCGCGGCTCGGCGCGCAGAGCGATTCGTCAAGAGGATGAAGAGCCGGACGTTCATCGAAAAACTGATTGCAGGCGAACGAATTCTGCCGGTTGAATTCTAGTGTTATAATTTTCGGACTGTGGGCCGCTAGCTCAATTGGTAGAGCAGCTGACTCTTAATCAGCGGGTTGCAGGTTCAAGTCCTGCGCGGCTCACCATCCCGAGACTCGCAAGCTTCGGGATTAATATGGTGCTTTACAGGTGACTCTTAATCAGCGGGTTGCAGTCCCGAAGTGTCGGGACAAGTCCTGCGCGGCTCACCATCCCGAGACTCGCAAGCTTCGGGATTAATATGGTGCTTTACAGGTGACTCTTAATCAGCGGGTTGCAGTCCCGAAGTGTCGGGACAAGTCCTGCCCGGCTCACCACCCCGAGACTCGCGGGTTTCGGGATCAGTATGGTGTTCCACATCCTAAAGGAACGTAAGACCCTGAAGAAATACGCGTGGGCGCCACCGCGATCTTCCGCTGAGAGCCTTTCAGCATGCGCATTTGCCCCTGCATCTCGTAGAAGGGACGTTGCAAGATGATTTTGGAGAACATCGAGCGAATCTCTTCCCCGGACCGCTCGTTGTTCGAAAGGAAGTACATTGCCTGCCGGCGGCCCGTGATAATCAGAGGCTTATTCAGAGGCCAGCCGATTGAACAGGCCTCCACTCTGGGGCGAGCCCGCGATAGATTGGGCGGTACGCCGGTGCAGATCGTAAGCGAGTATTACAAAGACTTCTTAAAGACAAGCAATCTGTTGATAGCGAAGCGGCGACAGAGCACGCTGGGACAGTATCTCGAACTATTGAAAGAAAACCCCTCATCACCAATGGTCGTGGCGGAACTTCCGACGCCACCGCAAGTGTCTTCGCTTATGGATGTACCTGCTCTGTGCGGCTATCGTTGTGACGCGGATCGAGCGAATTCCGGGATTATTTCTAAATTGTATGTCGCGGGGCGTGGGAATATCGCACACCTCCATTTTGACGGAGATTACCGCCACGTCCTATTACACCAAGTCTTCGGACGCAAGCATGTCTGCCTCATCAGGCCCTAGAAGGCAGCAGTACTACTTCCAATTTTGAACAGCAGCTTGCTGAACATCGAGTGCATGTCGGACAGAGAGCGGGTGGCTTTCCTAAAGTTCGTTGGAGCCTACGATGTGATTCTCTACCCGGGCGAAACAATTTATATTCCGCCACTATGGTGGCACTTTCTACAATACATGGACAATGCGATGTCCGTCAGCCTGAGGTTTGGGCGCAGCCGGATCGGCCGGATTCTTTACGAGCGTTTTCATCCGAACATGCACCTCCAGAATATTGCCTGGAAAGGCTTCCTAGGCGAGAAGCCCAGAAGGAGGGCGCGCAAGCATTTTCGCAGAATTATTGCTGAGTATAATGGGGCCGACCATGGAGGATTCTCTCTTTATCTACCAAGATTTCTGCTCCGAAAGCGTACAAGGTCCATTCTGGCATCCCCTGCCAGAGTTAGCCCACCGTCAGGCCAGAACCTTCATTAAGGCGGGCATACTCTATCCCAGCTGGCGCCGAAGCCAGCGTGGCTGCGCTCGAAATTCCTGATTCCAAATTGAACCATGCGAGCGAGGCGCCGCTCGGGCGACTTGGTTTCCATTCATGTACTGAATCGGTAGCGTTTCGGGACGACAACAGAAACAGGTCGCTCCACACGGCGTAATGCGCTAGGATTACACCCCTAATCAATCCCGAAGCCTCGGGACAAGTCCCGGAGGTTGGGGACAAATTCGGCGCGGCTCACCACAAGTCATTCTCTGGCATCGGCGACGGCGCCGTTGGGGAAACGATGAAGTCAAAATCGCCCGCGCGGAAGAAACGCCGCATTGTCGCGGAAACGCATGCCGCGAGTGGCGCGAACGCCAAAGATAACTTCCTGATTGCCGCGATCGGAGCTTCCGCAGGCGGCATCGAAGCGCTTACCGAACTACTGAGGCTTCTGCCGGTGGATACCGGCATGGCTTTCGTCCTGATTCAGCACCTCGACCCGAAGCATCCCAGCATTCTCACCGAACTTCTCTCGAAGGAAACCGCGATGCGCGTCCAGGAAGTGACGCACGGCACGAGGGCGGAGCCGAACCATGTGTACGTGATACCCCCGAACACGACGATGTCCATTTCCGGCTGCTCGCTGCAGCTCGCCCCGCGCGAAGAATCGCATGGAATTCACATGTCCATCGACCGCTTCATGCGTTCTCTAGCGGAAGAACGGGGCAATCGAGCGATCGGAGTGATTCTATCGGGCTCGGGAACGGACGGAACCCGGGGGCTGGCGGAAATCCAGGCGCAGGGCGGCGTGACCTTCGCGCAGGACGAGTCGGCCAAATATGACGGGATGCCGCGAAGCGCGACTGGGGCGGGCTGCGTGGACTACACGCTACCCGTGAGTGGAATCGCCCGGGAACTCGCGCGGATCGCGCGCCATCCTTATGTTGCGCGAGCCCACAGTGCCGAAGGCGCCGAAATCGTCAAGGCTGGAAACGGCGGACTCAGCACGATTTTCCAGATTCTGAACAGGGCCACGGGAGTGGATTTCACGCACTACCGCCAGACCACGATTCTCCGGCGGATCCAGCGCCGCATGCTGGTTCACAAGATCGACGTGCTTGAAGAATACGTGAAGCGCGTGGGCAGCGATCCAAAGGAAATCAA
The DNA here is from genome assembly GCA_963737205.1 of uncultured Acidobacteriota bacterium. Classification (GTDB taxonomy): domain Bacteria; phylum Acidobacteriota; class Terriglobia; order Acidiferrales; family UBA7541; genus Palsa-295. The sequence goes on from CAVTRV010000002.1 coordinate 3,619,865, forward strand.
GGCCCTGTACCAGGACATGCTGATCAACGTGACCAATTTCTTCCGCAATCCGGCGGTGTTCGACGCGTTGAAGGAGCGCGTTTTTCCATCGATCCTGAAGCGCCACGGGCGAGAGCCGGCCGTTCGAGTCTGGACGCCGGGGTGCGCTTCCGGCGAGGAGACGTATTCCGTTGCCATCGCAGCGCTGGAATTCCTCGGCGACAAAGGCTCCCCAATTCCCATACAGTTTTTCGGCACCGACGTGAGCGAATCCAGCGTGGCCAAGGCGCGGGCCGGACTCTACCCGGAGAACATTCGAGGAGATGTTTCACCCGAGCGGCTGCTCAAGTTCTTCAGTGAAGCAGGTGAAGTAGAAGGCGGATACCGGATCAGCAAAAGCATCCGCGATATGTGCATTTTCGCGCAGCACAACCTGGTCCGCGATCCACCGTTCTCGCAGATGGACGTCATCTGCTGCCGGAACGTGCTGATCTACCTGGAGCCGGTTCTGCAGAGCAAGGTGCTTTCCCTCTTTCATTATGCCTTGAGGCCGGGAGGCTACCTGGTGCTGGGAACTTCGGAGGGTTTGGGCACGGCGGCGAATTTGTTCGCAACAGAAGACCGCGCCTGCAAGATCTTCCCGAAAAAAGCCAGCCGAGCACGCCAAATCGTGGCATTTTCGATGAATCGTGAGCCGGACCAAGGCGAATATGCTGCCGCGGCGATTCCCGTGAAGGTGGATGCCACCTGGAATTACACCGAGGTTCAGAAGGAATTCGATCGCCGTCTGCTGACGCACTACGCTCCCGCGGCAGCTGTCATCAATGAAGACCGGGAGATCCTGCACACGCGCGGGAACGTGAGCCGCTATCTGAAGCTTGCGGCAGGCCGGGCCAGCTTGAGCATCCTGAAGATGGCGCGTGAGGGCCTGCTCGTTGAATTGAGGAACGCCATCGACAAGGCCGCGAGGGAAAATTCCCTGGTGCGGAGACACAACATTCGCGTCAAGAACGGGGAGGCAAACGGAGGCGGCGAAGCGAAGGGCCGTGCGTCGAGCGGCCAGGATTCGACGCGGCTGGTGAATCTCGAAGTGGTTCCGATCAGCGTCGGCGGCCTGAAAGGGCAGTACTTCATGGTCGTGTTCGAGGACGCTTTTATCGAGCCGGAGCGCAAGCCCGGGCAGAAGGCGTCCCCTGGCGCTAAAGAATCCGAGGCAGCAGCGGGACGGATCGGGAAACTCGAGCAGGAGCTGGCGGCAACGAAGGAATATCTGCAATCGGTGATCGAGACCCACGAAGCGACGAACGAAGAGCTGCAGTCCGCGAACGAAGAGATTCTATCGAGCAACGAAGAATTGCAGAGCACCAACGAGGAGCTCGAAACAGCGAAGGAAGAGCTTCAATCCACGAACGAAGAGCTAGGCACAGTGAACGACGAACTCCGTAGCCGCAACGTGGAAGTTTCGCACGCGAACAACGATCTGACGAATTTGCTCTCGAGCATCGATATTGCGGTGATCATGGTCGGCAAGGATCTCACGATCCGCCGGTTCACACCGGAAGCGCAGAAAATCCTGGGGCTCATCCCCGGCGACGTAGGGCGACCATTGCTGAACATCAACCCCACGATCGCAATTCCGGAATTTCAGAGGATGTCCACACAAGTGATGTCGAGTTTGCGGACCGTGGAAAAAGAGGTCACCGATCGAAATGGAAAGCGCTACCAGCTGCGCGTCCTTCCTTATCGCACGCTAGACAATAAGATCGACGGAGTGGTGATCGTGCTCGTCGACGTCTCCCCCAGGAAGCCAATATCGATCAATTAATCTAATTAGGGCGGGTTTGGGGTCTCACTGCTTCGGCAAGACTTCGAGCGCCACGCTGGAGGTTTGCGCGGAACTCTGGCCCACCATGATGTCGAAAGCGCCCGGCTGCACGACGCGGCGCATGTTCTCGTCGATGATCGCCAGAGCGTCGGGAGCGAGCTTGAATTCGACCGTGGTTTTCTCGCCAGGCTTCAGAGTGACGCGGCGGAAGGCTTTGAGCGCCATGACCGGCTGCGCGACGGAGGAAAGTCGCTGGTGGATGTAGAGCTGGGCCACTTCGTCTCCGGGACGATTGCCCGTATTCGTGATATCGACCCGCACCGTGGCGGTCTGGCTTGCGCTGATTTTCGCAGGCTCGACGCGCAGATTTTCGAAGCGGAATTTTGTGTAGCTGAGGCCGAAGCCGAAAGGAAAGAGCGGAGTGCTGTCGGCGAACGCATAACTGCGATTTCGGGATGGCTTGTGATCGTAATAAGCGGGCAATTGGCCAACGGAACGCGGGAACGTGACCGGCAGCTTCCCGCCCGGATTTACGTCGCCGAATAGAACATTGGCGGCAGCCGTTCCTCCTTCCTGACCGAGATACCAGCCTTCGAGAATTGCAGGGATATTTTGCGCAACGTAATTAATGGACAGCGGCCGGCCGTTGATGAGCAGCACAATGGTGGGAGTGCCGGTCTCGAAGACGGCCTTGATGAGCTGGTCCTGAGCACCGAGCAGATCGAGCGAATCGCGGTCGCCCAGGTGTTGCTCGGACCAGGCCTCGCGGTTGGTGGTTTCGTTCTCGCCGACAACGACAATGGCGACATCCGCTTTTCGGGCCGTCTCGGCCGCCGCGCGGATTGATTCCACTTGGGTGCTCGGGTCAATGACTTTGACGTTGTTCTCGTACCAGCCGGCCCAGCCCTGCTTGCCGTTCGTGATCTTGCAGCCTTCGGAATAGAGAACGTTGACGCCGCTGCCCACGCGTTGGCGGATGCCATCAAGGATGCTAACGCCGTGCCCGGCTTCACGGCTGTAGCCGCCCAAGTGGACGTCTGCCGCGTTAGGTCCGATGACGGCGATGTTCTTCACCTTTGAGATGTTGAGCGGCAAGAGATCGCCATCATTTTTCAAGAGGACGATGGATTCCTGCGCGGCCTTCAACGCGAGCTTTTGATGCTCATGGCTGTTCGTAGTTTTCGCAGCGTATTCGGGATCGACATAGGGATTCTCGAATAAACCCAGGCGGAATTTTGCGGCGAGAACATCCGAGACGGCAGCGTCGACCTGCGACTGCGGCACTTTGCCCTGCTTCACCGAATCGACCAGCGTGCGGTAGACCGAGCCGTCGGATAAATCGAATTCAACGCCAGCGGCGATGGCTTCGCGCGCGGCGTCGGCCGCGTTTGCAGCCACGTGATGGGTCTCATAGAGCATTTGTAGGGCGCCGCCGTCGGAAGTGACGTAGCCTTGAAAACCCCACTCTTGCCTTAGCACTGTTCCCAACAGCCAGTGATTGATGTGGTCCGGAATGCCATCGATTTCGTTGTAGGAGGCCATGACGCTGCCAACGTGCGCTTCCTTGACGGCGGCTTCGAAAGGAACAAAGAAGGATTCGCGCAACTCGCGCTCAGAAATATTCGACGGGCCTGTGTTACGTCCACCCTCCATCTGGCCGTGAACGAAATGCTTGGCTGTGGCGAGCACGTGGTGGTGATCGATTTGGAAGCTGTTGCCCTGCAGGCCTTCGATAGCGGCCACTCCCATGCGGGAAACGAGGAAAGGGTCCTCGCCATACGTTTCTTCCGTGCGGCCCCAGCGCGGGTCACGGGCCAAGTCGATAACGGGGGAAAATGCCTGGTTCGTTCCGGAAGAACCCATCTCATCCCCGGCAGCGGTGAAGACCTCGCGGACAAGGTCAGGGTCCCAAGTGCTCGCAAGACCCAGACACTGAGGAAAACTCGTGCTTCCGTTGAACATGTATCCGTGGAGAGCTTCACCCATGAAAATACGAGGAATACCGAGGGGCGTTTTTTCCACGGCGAATCGCTGCGCGGCGTTGCGAAGGACGGCCGCATCATAGGCACCCACCGTGGTGAACTCCTGGTAAAGCTTGCCGAATGCTTCTTCGGCCTGATCGGGGGTGAACCTCCCGGTGGTGTCGAGGATTCCGGGGTGGCGCTGTCCGCCCGTGAGTTGATCGACCTTGTCTTCGAGCGACATCCGCGGAAGAAGGTCCGCGACTCTCTTTTCGATCGGGAGGCTCGCGTTGCGATAGTCGGGTGCGGCCTGCCGCGCCGAAGCGGCGATGGCGAGAGCGCCCGCGATGGCCAGGACCTGGAGCCATCGAGTTGCGCGAGTCGCCATGATTTGGGGCCGGTGGTTGCCGGCAGAACCGTGTGAACTCATTGTGGTTTCGGACTCGCTTTCGCCGGCGTGTTCGCGAGCGCCTTCACCAATTGCTCGCGAGTCGCCCGCATTTGCTGGCTTGCTGGACTGTTGGGGTCCAGCTTGAGGTATGCGTCGATATCATCCACAGCTCCGGGGTAGTCGTGCATCGCGATGTGAATGTCCTTGAGGACCTCGTAGACTGGCCGATACCGAGCGTTTAGATCGCGGCACTTTTTGGCGGCGTGTTCTGCGTCCGGATATTGCTTGAGTCCCAGCAGCGCGCGCGACAGTTGGAAGTAACCCTGCCACGATTGGTCCAGTTCGATTTGCTGCCGAGCCACGACCTGCGCGCCGGAGAAATCGCCTGTATCGTTGAGCACTTCCGCGAGGTCGAAGTATGCCTCCGAGTACTTTCCGCCGCTCAAGTCGATCGATTTTTGAAAAGACCGGATTGCGTCTGGAGCTTGGCCTGCCATGTACTGGGCGACTCCCATTCTCACGTAAGCCTCATAATAGGAGGGGAAATCATCGGTCGCTTTCTGGAATTCCGCAATCGCGCCGGCGTAGTCGTTCTTGGCCATCAGATCCTTACCTTTGGCGCTTTCGTCGCGGGCTTTTTCCGGGACCTTCAGCTCATGCGTGGACACAGTTTCGGCCGGGCCGGTACCGGCCTTTGAACCGGCCTCGGAATTGGAACGTTCAGCGCGGAGATCGACGTCCACGTTGGATGCATGGCCACCGCTAACGCTAATGCTGAGTTGAGCGGTTTCGTAGCCCAGTTTCCTAACCGTAACCTGATAGTCGCCGTCTTTAATGCGGTCAAAGTGGAATTGTCCGTTCGTATCGGTGTACTCACTGGGGGCGGCAAAACCACCGGGAGACGTCAAATCGACGCGGGCGCCCGCCACACCTTGGCGGGAAGCCTCATCACGGACGGTGCCCGCAATTTGCACAGACGAGCTTATGGCTCCCTGGGCTTTGGCCGCGTCAGCGGACAAGAAGAAGGAAGGCAGCAGAATGAACGCAAAAGCGCAGCCGGCCATTGCCGTGCCTCGAAAAGCGCGTGGCTTGCAAGAGTAAATCATAGGGTGCCCGGTGAGCCAAGAATTCGGCGGAATTGTAGCACTGGTGTTCCGGGAGGGAAGGTCCAATCGTAAATTTAGATACAATGTATAAAAATGTGCTTGACACGAATTGGGCAAAGAGGGTAGAAAGCACACAGCGCAGTGCCAAATCGATATTCTTTGGGGTGGGGGGTCACAAGCCGATGCGAAGGTTCCAAGCCTGGTTTTGTGTCCCTTCTTTGACTATCTCCTGATCGTTATAGCGGTGCGACAGCTTTTGCGGGGCGATGGCCTAGGAGGCGATATGAAGAGTGAGTTTACGTTGGGGATCGTGAATCGGTCCCTCGCGGTGCGTTTCGCTGTAACAGCGTTCGTAGTTTTGGCGGCTCTGTTCCTTTTCTCACCAGTTTCCCACGCGCAAATCACTGGGACAATAACGGGTACAGTTTCTGACAGCTCGGGTGCGATTGTGCCGGGTGCCAGCGTGTCCCTCATGAACGAGGCGAGCAAAGACATACGCGGCACGGTCAGCGATTCGGCCGGGTATTTCGCGTTTCCGGGCGTGAATCCGGGGACCTACACCGTGAGGGTGGAATCGAAGGGTTTTAAGTCCTATCAGCAATCCGGCGTCGAGTTGCAGGCGAGCGATAAGCGGAACGTCAACATCACGCTGGCCGTGGGCCAAACCACTGAGACGGTCACTGTTGAGGCTCACACGGACATCGTCCCGGTTGACTCGGGCGCTCGCTCCTTTGACCTGACGTCCCAGGATTTCGCCCGTCTCCCGATGATCTCGCGGAACGCCTCCGAACTGCTGATGAGTCTTCCGGGAGCTGTGGTGACCCCGAACGGCAATTCCAGCTCGGCGCAGGGCGGCATGGACTTCACGCAATCGGGTTCAGTAGGGTCCAATATAGGCAATGGCGTATCGATCTCTGGCGCCCCGTATCGAGGCGGCACGGCGCTCTTGATGGACGGAACCAACATTATTGATGAAGGCTGCGATTGCACTTCGATCGCCGTCCCGAACCCGGACATGGTGCAGGAAGTAAAGGTTCAGACGTCAGCGTTCGGGGCGGATGGAGCGAAAGGTCCCGTCGTCGTCGACTTCATCAGCAAATCGGGCGGCGCTCAGTATCACGGTGAGGGCTATTTCTTCGTCCGCAATGCGATATTCAACTCAGATTCGTGGCAGCTTAACCAGCAAGGGGACAATGTCCAAACCGGCGATCATTATTATTATCCCGGCGGCAATTTCGGCGGTCCGATTCCTGGCATGAAGAAGAAGCTGTTCTTCTGGTTCGGTTACGAACACTTCTACCAACTGGCCAGTGGCGGGACTATCGACACGTCGTACATTCCGACGACAGACATGATGGCCGGGAACTTCGGTCCGACGGCTGCCAATAACGCTCTGTGCCAGGCAGACAAAGGCGTGAACGCCCAGAGCACGGCAACGGCAGCAGCGGGAACCTTTTGCTACGACCCGACAACTGGAAAGGGTCCTGGCGGCGCTGCCATCGCGAGCGCGGCTGCTGTTCCGCTCGACCCTGGCGCAGTATCGCTGATGGCCATGATCGAGAAATGGGATCCGCCCAACGCTGATCCTTCAAAGACCCCCGGGGGCTACAACTACTTCACGCCCATACCGGCTCTGCACAACGGCTATCTGTATCGCGCCCGTGGCGACTACGATTTCGACGAGAACAACAAGATATTTGTAACCTATCAGTACGCGAGTGACGCGCAGCCAGCTGATGGTAATTCCCATATGTGGTGGCTGCCTGGCGACTCCGTCGTGTTTCCGGGCGGTGGCTTGACTCAGGCGCAGCAGGCCAAGACGATCACGGGCAATTTCCTGCACGTGTTTAGTCCTTCGCTGACCAACCAGGCAACTGCTTTCTGGACCTGGTACTGGGGTCCACAGACTCCGTCGGACTTTAGTGCTGTTACCCGCGCCACCAACAATTATCCGGCCGGATACGGCACCCAATTCGCCAAGACCAATGCCTTGCCCACCACGATGGTCCCGGGATGGAACGGCGTCAACTACGGACTTCCCGATTTCAGCCAGTGGGACGTGTTCTCAGGCACCGGCGGATCGTATTACATCAAGAAGCAGAACCCTGCATTCGCTGACGATCTGACCAAGGTCTACAAGAATCACACGTTGAAGACCGGCTTCTACTATGAGATGACCGGGAACAACCAAGCGAACTTCAACCCGATTAACGGCGCGTTCTCATTTGGCGGTATCTCGACGCCTCTGGCAGACGCGGTTACGGGCGCGGTTCAAGGAACGCAGAACCCGACAGCCAACTTCATGATGGGCATTGCTTCGAACTATAACGAGCAAAGCTCACTGCCGTTGAACGACCAGGCGTACAAGACGTTCTCGTTCTACGGTCAGGATTCGTGGAAGGTGACGCGCCGGTTCACTTTGGACTACGGAATCCGGTTCGATCACATCGGTCACTGGTATGACCGCGACGGCTACGGCAACGCAGTGTGGGTTCCCGGGGACGTCATCAGCGACGTGCTGAAGGGAAAGGTCTTCCCTGGAGTTGAATGGCACGCCATCGATCCGGGAATACCGCTCAGCGGCACGCCAAATCGGCTCTTCCACTTCTCGCCACGCTTCGGTGTTGCGTACGATATCTTTGGAACAGGCAAGACCGTGGTTCGCGGCGGCTGGGGTGTGTACTTCTTCGGCGACCAGGTCAACGACTACAGCGGTCCGTTGGCCCTGGCACAGCAGAGCATTCAGACCGGTCTGCCCGGCAGCACAACGGTGCTGTTCGGCGAGACCGGACTGTTGCCGAAGCCTGCAGGGGCTTTCGCGGCACCCTCCAGCGGACCAGGCACCATTCTTAATCCTACAGACTACAACGTGCCGTACACAACGAACTGGAATTTGACGATCGACCAACGACTGCCGTGGAACTCGCACTTGGAAGTCGCTTATGAAGGCAACGACAGCGAAGGACTTTTCTTCGGCGGTCAAGTGGGCGGCGGCGGCAACCTCGGTGGGGAAGACCTGATTAACCAGAACAAGACTCCGCTGGGTGCGTTCTTCGCGCCCGATCCGTGGACCGGGGGTATCGCGCAGGATCCCGAGAATGTCTGCGGTACGCTCCCGGATGGGGTAACCCCGGTTAATACGGCGCCATGCCTGAATGGGCAGGCCGACTACCATCCATACGGAACGATGAACGTAGGTACCAGCGCGCATCCGAATTTGGTCAACGTGTACGGGACGCAGTCGATTAACGTTGAACAGCATTCCGCCTATGCCAACTACAACGCTCTCGAGGTCTTGTGGGCGAAGCAGGCCGGAAAGTTCACATTCAACACGAGCTTCCTATGGTCGAAGGCGCTCGGTTTCGGCAACGGCAACATCGATCCCTTCAACGAGCGGGCGAACTACGTAGTGCTCCCGATCGACAGGCCGTACGCATGGAACTCTTCGTACGCGTATGACCTGGGGAAGGCCTACCACGGCGACAATAAGATCCTGGGCGGAGCTGCGAACGGATGGACGATCGCAGGGACGACCACGTGGCAGAAGGGCGGCGACATGCAGTCTCAGTCCAGCGAAAACTTCGGGCTGGGGCTCAACTACAGCTATCAATTCGTTGCCGAAGATGGCAACACCTACACCGCCACTTCGAACCTGAGCCAGCGGTCGTTCTTTGGAACGGACGCGGGGATCAACGTCCAGCCGGTTCTAACCTCTAATCCGACAAGCGGTCTGGCTACGAGCCAGTACGCCAAACTGTCGTCGTTTGCGATGCCGGCCACACCGGTGGGTGCACCGTTGGAATTGGCGGTCCCCAAGTGTTCCGGCGGAGCTACGATGGACTGCAACGCCACCGGATTTATAACGCCTCCCGGTGGATTTACTCCGTACGGAGTTACGGCAAACGGCCCGAGCCAGTTGCCGTACATCTCGATGCCGGCGTTCTTCGACAGCGACCTGGCTATCTACAAGACGTTCCACATCACCGAGCGGCACACGATCGAATTCCGTGTGACGGCCAACAACTTCCTGAACCATCCGCTTGTGGGCTACTCAAACGGGAACTTCCTGACCCTCAAGTATTCGCTTGATCCGACGAACCATGGCGGAGGATATACCTTCGTTCCGCCAGCCGGCAACGTAACGCCGGCGAATTGGGGCACAACCGATACGAAGTTCACGCCGATCACTTCGGCGTACGGTCGCATCCTGCAGTTCGGTTTGAAATACGCCTTCTAACTTCCAGGTGCGCGGAGGGACATCTTCGATGTCCCTCCGAAAGCACTCGGGCGAATCGGGCAGTCTTCGGATGATTCAAAGTTAGTCGGGTTATACTTGGCTGTGATGCAGGACCAGAAAACCAGGCCTCAAATTTATGAACCGCCCCGCGAGCGCAAACTCCGGGGCGGTTCGTTTTTTTTGGGCGAGGGTTGTCGTCGCGCAGGCAGTGTCGCCTGGGCTGAGGCGGCCAGGATTAAGATCTGCGGTTGGCTGTTCCTGATCGTTACGCTGACTCTGCTTACCGTCGCTTCGGCCGGGGCCCAAGAGCCGAAGGCGGCGGCCTCCGCTAAGAGCCCCCTACAGCGACATTACGAGGCAGCCCAGAGCTTTCAGGCGTCCGGCAACCTGCAGGGCGCGACGGTGGAGTATCGGCTGTTCGTGGCGGAGGCGCTGCATCGCATCGCGGGCGCGCGCGCAAGCATCGGTGATTTTGCAAAGGCGCTGCCGCTGTTCGACGAGGCGCTGAATCTTGCCCCCTCGGACGTGGACTTACGCGTCGACTACGCGGAGGCCTGCCGGCATGCTGGTGACCTGCAGAAGGCGAAATCGCTGGCCCAGGGTGCGGTAGACGCCCAATCAGGCAACGCGAAGGCCCACCTGGTTCTCGCCCGGACGCTCTCCCAGCTAAGCGATGTTGTGGCAGCCACACAGCAATTCGAAGCGGCGGTCGTCATCCAGCCAACCTTCGATAATGGCTACAGCCTGGCGACCGCGTACCTGCAAGCGAAGGACGAGCCCAACGCCACGCGGGTCTTTTCCGAGATGCTCACCGCCTTCGGCGATTCGCCGGAAATCCACATGAAGTTCGGGAGCGCCTATGGAGCAGCGGGCTACCCGAATCAGTCGATTGAAGAATTCAAGAAGGTGATCGCGAAGAACGACAAATATCCCGGCGCACACTATTCGTTGGGAGCAGCCTACCTAGTGGGGCTCAGCGATGCGATCTATCCCGAGGCGGCGGAGGAATTTCGCAAGGAACTCGAGCTCAATCCCAACGATTACAACAGCCACTTCCAGCTCGGCGCCATCGAATTGAAACAGCACAAACTGCCGGAGGCGCAGGCCGATCTCTCTCGGGCGACGGAGCTCGATCCGAAAAATCCTGACGCCTATGTTTCCCTGGGCCAGCTCTACAACGAATTGAATCGGCCGTCGGACGCGGAGGCGGCCCTGCGGAAAGCCATCGCGCTCACCACCGACGTTTCGCGCAATCACTACCAGGTCCAGCGGGCTCACTACTTGCTGGCCCGCCTGCTGCTTCAGTCGGGGCGGCCGGACGAAGGCAAGGCCGAAATGCAGATCTCGCAGGAGCTGATGCAGAAGAGCGTCCTGCAGAACCAGGGAAAGGATCCAGGCGCCCGCGAGGACGCTGAGGCCGCAGCGCCAGACGCCCCTGTGGCCGCGGCACCAAGTGCGCCTGCGGCTGCGGCAAAAGAGGCTCCGGCCGATCCTGCGATGGTCAAGCAGGTGGAATCTTTCGAAAATCAGCTCGGGCCCGCCGTTGCGGACTCGTACAACAACCTGGGAGCGATAGCAGCCGGCGACAACGACTTCGCGACAGCGCTCGGGTATTTCCAGAAGGCGTTTGATTGGAAACCGGCTCTCGACGGGCTGGATTTCAACTGGGGCAAGGCCGCCTTTCTGGCGAATCAATTCGACCAGGCGGTGGCGCCGCTCGGGCGCTTGTTGCAGGCGCATCCCGACGACCCCTGGGCGCGAACAGCGCTCGGCACGAGCTTTTTCAAGCTCAAGAGATATAGCGAGGCACTCGAGACCTTGCAGCCGATGGAATCGAAACTGGGTGCCGACCCGCAGCTGGGTTCGATTTATGCGGTGTGTCTGGTGAAGACCGGGGAGTACGACAAGGGCGTGGGCGAGCTCCAAGCTCTGGCCAAGAAGGACCCCGAGGATGCGGCGACGCACGAGGTGCTAGGTGAGGCGCTTGCAGGTCATGGGGACTTCAAGAACGCGGCCGAAGAATTGCGCGCAGCGGTCCATTTGGATCCAGGGAGCGCGGTGGCAAAGTACAACCTTGCGTCGACGTTGATCGAGCTACGTGAGAATGATGAGGCTCAGGCGCTGCTGCTCGATCTGGCAAAAACGGGCTGGCAGAATCCGCACGTCTATTACAGTTTGGGCAAGCTGCAACTCGAGCGGGGAGAGGTGAAGGCGGCAATCGTGGACCTGGAAACCGCGGCCAAACTGAGCCCGAACAGCGGTCCCATCCACCATGAGCTGGCCGAAGCCTATCGTCAGGACTCGCGAAAGGAAGACGCAGATCGCGAGATGAAACTGTACGAGGCGCTGAGAAACGATCCGGCGAAGTCCGGAGGCGCGGCCAAGCCGGAATAGTTTCGAGCGGAATGACGGAGCTTACGAAGATTTGGACTGCATGCGCGCAATCGGGACGCTCTGTGCCATCTTACTTCTAGGCTTTGCCCAAACGCCCCAACCTGCTCAGATCCGTTTTCACGACATCGGCTTCGAGTCCGGACTCACCACGGCGCCGCACACTTCTGCCGACAAGCGGTACCTGGTGGAAATGATGGGCGGAGGCGTCGCGCTGTTCGATTGCGACAATCGCGGCAAGCTGGACATCCTTACTGTGAGGGATTCCACGATTGACCGTTACCTGAATGGGCGCGACTTTATGGTCACGCTCTACCACCAGGATTCCGATCTACATTTTACGGATATCACGGAGTCTGCCGGTCTCACCGCGCGAGGATGGGGCATGGGCGTCGCCATCGGAGATTTCGACAATGACGGCCTGCCCGATATTTACGTGACGGGCTACGGCCACAACGTGCTGTACCACAATCTGGGAAACTGCAAGTTTGAGGATGTCACGACGAAGGCGGGCGTGCAGGGCGGCGGATTCAGCGTGGGAGCGGCCTGGGCCGACTACGATCGCGACGGGCTTCTCGACCTTTTCGCCTCGCGCTACGTTCATTCCGATATTCACCATTTGCCGCAGCCGGGCGACAAATCGTTCGACTACAAAGGGCTTCACGTGGAAGTGCCCGAGGCTGAAGGCGAGAGCGATTTTCTCTTTCGCAATCGTGGGGACGGCACGTTTGAGGACGTTTCGCAGAAAGCGGGCGTGAGCAATCCTGCGAAGCAGCGCGGAATGGGCGTCGTGTGGGGCGACTACGATAACGACGGCTGGCCCGACCTGTTCGTAGCGAACGACGTGGGACAGAATTATCTCTATCACAACAAGCGCGATGGCACGTTTGAGGAAATGGGAATGTTGTTGGGAGTTGCGTTGAGTTCCGAGGGCAGGTCGATGGGGAACATGGCGGCGGATTTTGGCGATTTCTACCGCGACGGCCACTTGGGACTGATCATCACGCGGTACGGCTCGCAACCGGTGAGTTTGCTGCACAATGATCTGAAGGAGGGGGATTTGGCGCTGGGATTTTCCGACGTCACATGGGCTTCGGGAGTGGGGAAGGTGAGTTATTCGCCGGTGCGGTGGGGGACCGGGTTCGTCGACTTCGAAAACAACGGCTGGCCCGATATTTTTATCGCCAATGGAAACGTATCGGAGGCTGTGGAGACGCTTCCCAATGAGCTGAAATATCGCGAACCGCTGCAACTCTTCCGCAACAAGGGCGACCACACTTTCGAGGAGATTGCGGACGCGGCTGGTCTGAACGACGGGCCGCTGCAATCGCGCCGGGGCGCGGCTTTTGGCGATGTGAACAACGATGGAAACGTGGACGTGGTGGTATACAACGTGGGCGCGCCGCCTTCACTTTTCCTCAATCAGACGCACAACGCGAATCACCGCGTTCTGTTTCGGCTGATTGGAGTGAAGAGCAACCGCGCGGCGATCGGCGCCCGAATGGTCGTTTTCACTTCCACGATGACCCAGATTGACGAAGTTCGCGGCGGGGGGAGTTACCTCTCGTCGAACGATCAGAGGCTTCATTTCGGGCTGGGCTCCGACGGCACAATGAAGAAAGTGGAAATCGAGTGGCCCAGCGGACTGAAAGAAGAGCTGAGAAATGTACCGGGCGACGCGATTTATACGATTGTGGAGGGGAAGGGAATTACGAACACGATCAAGCTGTCCCCGCCGGGAAAAGACGATGGCCGAAAGTAAGGGAGCGATCAGGACTTCAAAAGCTGTGCGTAAGCGCGGAGGCAGCTAGGTGCGCAGGCTCGCGTTGAACGTTCTGCTGATCGCTGGTTGCGTCATTCAGGCGGCGCAAGTGAAGCCGCCGGCGCCCCAGTTCGAGGACGTAGCCAAACAGGCGGGTCTCACCGTTCCGCATATTTCCTCGCCCGAGAAGAAGTACATTGTCGAGTCCATGAGCGGCGGAGTGGGTTTCATCGATTGCGACAACGACGGGAAACTCGACATCGTTACGGTGAACGGCTCGACAGTGGATCGTTACCGCCAGGGCGGCGATCCGATGGTGACGCTGTATCATCAGGACACGAATCAGGCCGGGGGACTGAAGTTCACCGACATTACCAAGAGCGCCGGGCTCACGCGAAAAGGCTGGGGGATGGGCGTTGCGGTGGCGGACTTCGACAACGATGGTTTGCAGGACCTCTACGTGACGGGTTTCGGCGGGAACGTGCTTTACCGCAACCTGGGGAACTGCAAATTCGAGGACGTAACGGAGAAAGCGGGTCTTCGCTCGGGCGGGTTTGGAGCGGGAGCGGCCTGGGGCGACTACGATCGCGACGGCAACGTGGACCTTTTTATCGCGCGCTACGTCCGTCTCGACATCAACAACCTTCCTGAATTCGGCAGCAGGCAGGACTCGTGCACCCTGATGTCCGCGAAGGTGCAATGCGGGCCCCTGGGGCTTCCGGGAGAAACCAATCTTCTCTTCCGTAATCGCGGCGACGGCACGTTCGAGGAGGTTACGAAAAAGGCGGGAGTGTACAACAGTTCCGGCGCCTATGGCATGCAGCCGATTTGGTTTGACTACGACAACGACGGCTGGCCGGACCTCTACGTGGCGAACGATGCGGGCCCGAATTATCTCTACCACAACAACTACGACGGAACGTTCGAAGACGTCAGCCTGATGTCGGGAACGGCGGTGGACGGCAACGGCAAGCCGCAGGGATCGATGGGAGTGGATGCCGCGGACTTCAGCCACGACGGCCGGCTCGATCTGTTTGTCTCCAACTTCACATTCCAGTACGACACGCTCTATTGGAACCAGGGTGCGCAGGGTTTTGCCGACATCAGCGCTCCGGCCGGAATCGAGGAGCGCACCCACATAAACGTCGGTTGGGGCACGGCCTTCTTCGATCCGGAAAACACTGGTTGGCAGGACATTCTCGTCGCCAATGGACACGTGTTTCCGCAAGTCGACGCGATTAAAGGAGCCGCGCCGTACCGGGAGAACGTACAACTCCTTCGCAATAATCACGATCGTACATTCACCGATATCACGGAACCTGCCGGACTCAACAAGTTATATCCGGCCTCGTGGCGAGGTGCCGCGTTCGGTGACGTAGCGAATAACGGCAAGATCGACGTCGTGATTCTGGACGAGGACGGGCCACCGATTCTGCTGATGAACCGGACGGCGTCAAACAATCACGCGGCGCTTTTTCATCTCATCGGAACGAAGAGCAACAAAGCCGCGATCGGAGCGCGCGTAACAGTGACGGCGGGCGACCTCGTGCAGTTCAACGAAGTCCGCGGCGGGTCGAGCTACCTTTCTCAAAATGATCTTCGGCTTCACTTTGGTCTCGGCGCGCACGCGACGGTCGACGCGGTGGAGATTGCCTGGCCCAGCGGGGCCAAAGAAACTTACAAGAACCTTGCGGCGGATTTCATTTACAAGATCATAGAAGGATCCGGAATCCAGGGAAAAGTCGCTTTCTCAAAGTAAACTGTAGCGGCATCTCCGAGGCTGTGGTCATCGTCTAGTACACAGACATCGGCGCGAGGGGCCGCTCAGCTTATTTCAGGGCGGCGAAGAGCAAGTCGATGTACAATGCGTGAAATATCCGGACGCGGATGGGGGCCCGAAATGACAGCGCGGAAAGATCAGGGTGAGGGCGAGCAGGCCTCGGCGGTGACGTTAAAAGCTGTCGCGAGGCACGTGGGGCTCACCCCCGGCACCGTTTCCGCCGTTTTGAATAACTCGCCTGCCTGCCGTTCTGTTCCCCAGCGTACGAAGACCCGAATCTTCGACGCGGCGCGCGAACTGAATTACAAGCCGAATTATCTGGCCCGCGCTCTGCGGGTGAAGCGCACCTATACAATCGGAGTGATTGCCGCCGAAATCGGAGATCCTTACTCTTCCGTCGTGATAAGCGGAATCGAACGATATCTTCGCGCAAAGGACTTTTTCTTTCTCACCGTGGTTCACCGGCACGACGCGGATTTGCTCGAAAGTTATTCGCGGTTGCTCCTCGAGCGGGGAGTGGAGGGCTCGATCACCGTGGACACTTCGATCACTCAGCCGCCCTCCTTGCCCACGGTGGCCGTCGCCGGGCACCGTTCCGTGCCAGGCGTGACGAACATTGTCATCGACCATCGAACGGCGGTGTTGTGCGCGCTTCGGCATTTGGCCGAACTGGGCCACCGCGACATAGCCTTCATGAAGGGTCCCGTAATCAGCTCGGACGCCGAGGAGCGCTGGAAAAGCATCGAAGAAGTGGCGCGCGAACTCGGCGTCCGGATTCACCCGGAGTTGGTGGTGGAGTTGAACGACCCCGAGGGGTGCGCGGCCAGCGCGCCTGAATACAGTTATCCCTTCGCGAAGGAACTGCTCAGGCGCAGTCGGCCATTCACTGCGCTGTTCGCGTATAACGATAACTCGGCGATTGGGGCGATTCGAGTGTTCCAGGACGCGGGCCTGCGAGTTCCTGGTGATGTTTCCGTGGTCGGATTCGACGACATTCAGCCCGCTGCCTACACGAATCCGGCCCTCACTACAGTGCGCCAGCCACTGGAGAGAATGGGAGAAATAGCAGCGAGCACGCTTCTCGACCAAATCGAGAAGCGCAGTGAGTACGTGGCCGAAATTGCGATCGAGCCGGAGTTCGTGGTGCGGCGATCGACGGGTGCGGCTCCCACACAGCGGACGCAATCGGCGAGTGTGGGAACTCACTCCGAGTCATTGTCGGCGAAAGGGTTGTCCTGACTACTAGGGATTTTCCGGCTCGTCCGGGATCTTCGGCTGGCCAATCTTCTGCGACGCACTCACTGAAAACAGCAAGTAGTTACTGAAGGTATGATGCCGGTGGAACGGGCGGTGGTGATAGTAGAAGTAAATATCCGCATCGGCCGGAAGCCATAGCACGACATTCTTCGCGGGGAAGGGAACGGGACCGTATTCGATCGCGTCTTCTTCCGAGCCAAGCCCGACCTCCGGGACAGGCTTTATCAAGTTCGCCTCGAGCCTCACGATCTGATAGGTATCCGCGGAAATCCAGGCGCGGCCTTTCAACCCCACGGTGTACGAACCGTCGTCATTCCTATAGGAACGGATGCGTTCGGGCCGGTCCGGGCGCTGACGGAAGTAGACGAGCCACGTCGGCTGGTTGTGCCAACTGCCGAGGCCTTCACACGTCAACTGGAAGTCGTCTCGCAGCTGCGGATGGAAAATGAGAGGCAGATCCGCCAGACCGAACATGGAGACGTGTCCCAGGAATTCATTCGGTCCCAAATCACCGTCGCGATTTTCGTCGACAATCAACAGCCCTGAATCCGACGAAGTAATCGAGATCAAGTATTCGAATTTCCTGCGGTCTGTCGCGGTCGGGCTTCCCAGGGTGCTTAACTGCTGATGGACCACTTCCTCTTTTGCCTGGATGCGGTTGACGCTATCAACAAACTCGGTCACGCGTTTGCCAACGCCTCCAATCACCTGATCGGCCGGGCAGGTGACTCCATCCGCGACCGGTGGCTTCTCCTGGTCCACACCGGGCGGCTCCCAATCGGCAATCGGCAGTTTGGGGGACGGCGTTTCGGCACTGGGCAGAGCGGTGCTCACGGTTGCGGGTCGAGTCCCATCTGTCCTGACGGAACCATCGGATGCTTCGTGTTCCAACCTGTTCACGAGCTCCTGGGCGGCGGGAACGCTCTTGCTGCCTGGCACATCGCGCAAAAAGGCCTGGAGGACTTTCACGGCATCTTGCGTTTGGCCAAGTTCGGCCAGGGCCTCGCCCTCAATAAGCTCGGCGGCATTCGCTGCGCCCTTTCCCATCTCGACAGCTTCCGCGGCCGCCCGCTGCGCCTTTTTGAAGTCGCCGGCTCGCAAATAAATGTCGGAAAGGAGCCATCGCGCCAGCCATTCTTTGCCATCCAGCGCGGAAGCCTTCTCAAGCACGTCGGACGCGCCCTTGTAGTCCCCCTTGTTGTGGCGCATTTGCCCGAGCGCAACGAGAGCAGGCACGTTCTCCGGGTCGGCAGAGACAGAATTGCCGAAATAGGTTTCAGCCTTTTGCGGGTCTCTTAGCCGCACATACAATGAGCCGAGAAGGTAATTAATCTCGGCATCTTTTGGGGCAATCGCATACGCTTCGAGCAGTTCCTTTTGGGAATTCGTCAAGTTTCCCGCTTCCAGCTCCGCCAGACCTTTGTCTTCATGTTTCTGCGCTCTGGGCGGGATGGGCTGCGCCGAGGGAGCTCTTCCAGCCACGCTCTCGGGATTCGGTTGCATTGTCACATCGATTTCGAGGTACCCGCGAACGTCGTTATAGTCCAGATCCTTTCGCTGGGTTTGGTAACCGGTTGCGTTGACTTCGACGGTGTATCGGCCAAATCCTGGCAGGCTACTGAAAATCACCTCCGAATTGCCCTCCGTCATTTCAGTCCGGAGCGGCACGCCCGACCCGTTTGCGAAGATTGCGACGAACGCGTGGCGCTTCAGCGGAGCAGAACGAGCTCCGAGGACACGCACAACGACTGAGCCCGAGGCGAACATTTCTGTTGTGGTTCCCACGCCTGGACTTGGCGCCGGTGACTGTTGAGTGGGCGGCGGCCCGCCAGTTCGTTGGGCGACCGCAGGAGCAGAAATCGTTAAGAACAGAGTCGCCGTTAGGCCGATGATTCGAAGGTGGCTGGACACCGTAGCCCTCTGCTGGGGATTCCGCTCCCAGTCTGTTGGCGGAATTGTATACCGGCTTGCCCATGTGCGGGAACTACAAAATAAGGGCCACACTCCAGCCGCGGAGCCACCTAGGATGTTTGTTTTTCGCTTTGTCAAAGCATCCACGAGGGCGTTCTGCGCGACTCCCAACTCCTCTGCGGTCACTTTGTGTTGTGCAATTCGCGCGTCCGGGAACTCACTCCGATGTCCTGACTATTGGGGATTTTCCGGCTGGTCCGGGATCTTCGGCTGGCCAATCTTCTGCGAGGCACTCACTGAAAACAGCAAGTAATTGCTGAAGGTGTGGTGCCGGTGGAACGGGTGGTGGTGATAGTAGAAGTAAATGTCCGCATCGGCCGGGAGCCAGAGCACGACATTCTTCGCGGGGAAGGGGACGGGGCCGTAGTCGATCGCGTCCTCTTCTGAGCCAAGACCGACCTCGGGGAGCGGCTTCATCAAGTTCGCCTCGAGCCTCACGATCTGATACGTATCCGCGGAAATCCAGGCGCGGCCCTTGAATCCCGCCGTGTAGGAGCCGTCCAGGGTTTGATAGGAACGGAGGCGCTCGGGACGGTCGGGCCGCTGACGGAAGTATACGAGCCAAGTCGCCTGGTTGTGCCAACTGCCGAGGCCTTCGCACGTCATTTCGAAGTCGCCTCGCATGTCAGGATGGAAAATGAGGGGCAAATCGGCCAAACCAAACATGGAGAAATGTCCCGCGAATTGACTCGCCCCGGAATTATCGTCGCGGTTTTCGTCAATAACCAGCAGCCCTGAGTCAGACGGAGCAATCGAGATCATGTACTCGAATTTCCTTCTGTCCGTCGTAATCGGGCGACCCATGGTGCTTAGCTCTTGGTGGACCACATCTTCTTTCGCTTGGATCCGGTTGACGGTATCAACGAGCTCCGCCACGCGTTTGCCAACGCCTGCAATCACTTGATCGGCAGGGCAGGTGACGCCATCCGCGACGGGGGGCTTTTCCTGGTCCACGCCTGGTGGTTCCCAGTTGGGGATAAGGAGCTTCGAGGCGGGTACTTGAATAACTGGAAAGGAGCGTTCGGATGCCGCCGGCGAGCCGGCGGTGGCAGTGTCTGATGGAACAGTCGCATTAACTTCCAGCTTGCCAGCCAGAGCTCGGGCTGCGGGAGCGTTCGGGTCTTCGGGCAAGTCGCGCAGAAAGGCTTGCAAGATCTTGATGGCATCGTCCCTCCGGCCCAGTTCCGCGAGCGCCTCTCCCTCAACGAACTCCGCCGCGTTTGCCGCACCCATTCCCAATTGGACCGCGTCTTCCGCCTCCTTTCGCGCCTCCTCGAAATTGCCGGCGCGCAAATGAACATCGGACAACAGCCATAGCGCCAGCCACTGCTTAGGATCCAAGCTGACGGCTTTTCCCAAAGCTTCCTCGGCGCCTGGGAAGTCGCTTTTCTGGTAACGCAGTTGCCCGAGTGCAACCAGAGCGGGAACATTTTTCGGATCGACGGCGATTGCTTTGGCGAGATAAGTCTCGGCGTCGTTTAGATCCTTGTCGCGCAGATAGGTCAATCCAAGCAGGTAGTTGATGTCGGAGTTGCCGGGTGCGTCGAGGCTTGCGGCGGTTAGTTCCTTTTGCGAGCGGTTCAGGCTTCCGGATTGTAATTCCGCCAGGCCTTTGTCCACATGCTTTTGCGCATTCTTGGGGATCGGCACAGACGAAGTGAAATCGCTGACCGCAAGCTCCTCAAGATTCGGCTTCATCTTGAAGTCGAAATGCCTGAATGAATTGTCATCCTTATAGTTCAGATCACCTTTCTCCGTTTGGTACCCCGGGACAATTACTTCAATCACGTAGGGACCATCTGCGGGGAGCTTGTAAAAAAGAGCCTGCGAATCCTTCTTGGTGAACGCAGTTTTGATTGGCAAGCTTGCTCCCTTCGGATAGACCCTGACGAGAGCCTGTTGATGGAGCGGGGTGCCATGAGGATCCAGGACGCGAACCTCGATGGCGACCTTTGAGTCTCCCGCTGAATAGGTCGTGGTCTCGGATGCCGCGTTCGTCCCCGGTATTGGGGGCGATGACTGGGCGATGGCGGGAGCGGAAACCAGTAAAAGCAGAATCCCAATTGCAGCGATGATTCGAAAATGGTAGTGCACAAAGTCCTAAGGGAGTTCCCAGTCCTAATTGCTCCGTGAATTGTACATCGCTTGCCCTTGTGCGGGAACTACGAATTAAGACGACGCTACCGTCATTATGCCCCTTTAAAATGCCTCTTTTCAGGTATTTGCAATCAGCTTGTCAGGGCATCCACGAGGGCTTTCTGCACGGATCCCAAGTCCTCGGCGGTCATTTTCTGCCGCGGCCAGAAAAAACCTCGCAGGCCGTCTCCTTTCTTGCGGGGGACGACGTGGACGTGAAAGTGCGGGACGCTCTGGCTCACGATGTTGTTCATCGCGACGAATGAGCCGTCCGCTTCCATCACGCGCTGCACGGTGGCCGCGAGGAGCTGCACGTTCGAAAATAGCGGCCCGATGAGCGCCTGCGGAAGATCGAGCAGAGTTTGGTAGTGCTGCTTTGTGACCAGCAGGCAATGCCCAGGGAAGAGCGGCCGATAATCAAGAAAGGCGATTGAGATTGCGTCCTCGAAAATGACGTTGGCGGTCACCTCGCCCGCAACAATCCGGCAGAACTGGCACGGTTTCACTTCTTCGACGGCCTTTTGCGGCGGGCGCCTGGTCATTCGAAAAGTTTACATCGTTTTTCGGGCGCGGCCCATTCCGCCGCCGCTCGGAAGCGATGCCGACCTTGCGCGATAGGAACACATGCGGAGAATCCGCTGAAGCTCGCTCTCGTGTTCGTGTCGTATAGTCGCTGAGGGGCTCACGAATTCTCATGGGGACCGGCATGGGGAACAATCGTTCGCGGATGATTCTTAGCGTAACGCTCGCGATGTACGTCGCCATCTTGTCCTCACCGGTGATGGGCGCGCAGACAGCGAATACCAAGGCTGCGAAGGCGCCGGTGGCGGCTCCCGCGGCGCATGACTGCGGCAATGGCGTGACGCTGCTTCTGACGGGATCGTCGGCGCAGCAGGGCGGATTGCTTGAGCTAACGCTGGCAAGCGCCGAACCGGTCGGGGAGGTAACGGCGACTTGGGCTGGGAGCGCAGTGCCGTTGTGGGAGGATGGCGCGGGCTTGCGTCACGCGCTGCTGGGAGTCGATCTCGATCGCGCGCCCGGAAAGTATGACCTCAGCGTTACGGGCCAGCTCGCGAGCGGAGCGCAACTGACGTGCAGCGCGCAGGTGGACGTCAAAGCCGGCCAATTTGCCATCGAGAGCCTCAAAGTTGCTCCCGGATTCGTCGAGCTGAGTCCCGGGGACCAGGCTCGCGCCGACAAGGAAAGCCAGCGCATACACGGAATTTTCGCGCAGGTCACGCCGGAGCGATTGTGGGCTGGACGATTTCGCATGCCTCTCGACGGCAAGCTCACGGGACACAATTTCGGCAAGCGGCGCGTGCTGAACGGCAAGCCGATGTCGTCGCCGCATACGGGCCTGGATATTCCCGCGCCCGCTGGCACGCCAATTCACGCTGCGCAACACGGCCGCGTGATGCTGGCCGATAATCTTTTCTACTCAGGGAATACCGTGATCATCGATCACGGGCTCGGCGTGTACACGTTCTACGGGCACATGAAATCGATTAACGTGGCGGAAGGCGATGACGTGAATGCCGGCGCGGTCATCGGACAAGTGGGCGCGACGGGCCGCGCCACGGGTCCGCACTTGCACTGGACGCTCGTGATCGACGGTGCGCGCGTGAATCCGCTGGGAATTGTGCGGCTCGGGCCACGATGAAGGTGCGGTCTCACTTGGCGGGGAGTGAGCCGGCGCTGGCGTTCACCAAGACTTCCACGGCGGGTGCGACCGCGATGAATAAATCCGCCTGCGGTTTTGCGGCCTGATCGATCGTCGCTAGAGTTTGCGTTTTCCAGGCATCAGGTGCGTGCTGGCCCTTGTCGAGATAATCGAGGGCCTGGAGTCCTGCTGCGCCCAGCGATGTTAGGCTTTGGGATAGGGGAGCGAGCTCCTTGAGGAGCGCAGAATTGTCGAGCAGCGGTTGCAGTCGTGCGGAGTTATCGCGCCAGCGCTCGAGCTGCACGCGGATTTGCGCTTCGGTGTCTGCATCCTTGAAATTGCTCGCGACGAGCGCCGCGACCGCGCGCGTGAAGTCGTTTGCGGTTTCGCTTTCGGGCCGCACGGAATCGACCAGGCGATTCAGCGGCATCGTGCTGGTTTGCGCGACGCCCGCGTGTTCAGCGGTGTCCTCGCGATCACCCAGATCGACGGGGCGCACCGCGTCGCCCAGCACGCGGAGCGCCGCTACGTCGTCCGTCGCGGCCATGCGGCCGAGCATCGCGACGTAGTTCGATTTATGCGTAAGGCCAAGCCATTCGAGCCGCCAGCTCAGGTTCGCCATCCGCCGATACATTCCATTCACGTCCTGCGTTTCCGCGGGTGACCAGAGGCGCTCGGCAATGGCGGCGGTGCGAGGCCAGATGCGCGAGTCAACGTTGTCCGGTGTGATGAACTCCGCCCACATGCAAGCTTCGCCGCCGAAAATCCTCGATTTTTCGTCCACGCCCAGATTCGCGGCATCGCCCGACATCGGATCGACAGCGTAGTGCTCCGCGGCAGTCTGCATGTGGTCCAGGTAATAGCCGCTGGAAAGCAAGCCGCGATAACCTTGCTTGGCGGCAGCGGCGAGCGAAGCTTGTCCGCGCCACGACTGAATCACAATATCTTTCGACATTCCCGGACTCAGAATCTCGTCCCAGCCCACCATCGATTTGTGGTGCTTCGCGACGATTTTCTCGACGCGCACCGTGAAGTATTGCTGTAGCTCCTGATTGTTCTTGATTTGGTGAGCGCGCATGAACGCCTGGATTTTCGGATTCGCGTCCCATTGCTTGCCGTTTACTTCGTCGCCGCCGATGTGGAAGTATCGGTCCGGAAAGAGTTCGGACATTTCGCCGATGAATCGGTCGAGGAATTTGTAAGTCTCCTCGCGCGTCGGGTCCATCGCGGGATCGAAGACGCCCCACCTGCGCTCGATCGAATACGGGCCTGCGCCGCTCGAGATTTCCGGATAGCCGACGAACCACGAGGTCGCGTGGCCAGGCATGTCGAATTCCGGCACGACGCGGATGCCGCGGTCGGCCGCATATTCGATGAGGTCGCGAATCTCAGCTTGCGTGAAGTAGAGGCCGTCGGAGCCCAACTGCTGCAGTTTCGGAAATTCCTTGCTCTCGATGCGGAACCCCTGGTCGTCGGACAGGTGCAAGTGGAGAACGTTGAGCTTTGCGGCGGCCATGGCGTCGATGTTGTGTTTGATGGCGTCGAGCGGAACGAAGTGGCGGCTGACGTCGATCATGAGGCCGCGCCAGGGGAAGCGAGGCTTGTCCTCGATGTGAACGGCCGGCGCCGCAAATCCATTGGGTGTGGATTGCACGAGCTGCAGAAAAGTTTCGAAGCCGTGCAAAACGCCCAGCGGGCCGGGCGCAGTCAGCGTCGCGCCGGAAGAAGTCACGTCCAGCGTGTAGCTTTCGTCTTGGCCGAATTCGGGCGCGGATTTGGCAGCGCGCGCTTTACCGACGTCGACGACGGCTTCCTCATTGCGAGCTGTGAGGGTGGCTTTGGATTTGTTGGGAGCAAATGGAATCGGGATGCCCGTTTGATGCGAGAGATTTGCCACCAATCGCTGTGCGGCCCGGTCAAGGCGCGCGTCTTCCAGCCCCTCCACGGTCACGGAAAACGACTGGTCGATGATGAGCCAACCAGTCCCAACCACAATTTTCGCAGGCAGCGGCATCACGTTAATTTGATTTTGCGGCGGAGATTGCGGTGACTGCGCCGCGGCTCCGGCGCCGCAAACCGAGAAAAGCAACAAAATCAGGATCGCTCGCATGACTTTTCTTCTCCGTAATGTCGTCCTCACGATACGCATGGGGGCTGCGAGCATAGTACGAAGTCCCGGCGCAGACCAAACGGTTTGCACATAGTGAAGGTATAGCGGTTCGCGCGTCGACGCACTTTTATCGCCGCATGTCGATTTCGCGTTGCCCCGGTGCGAGTTGTGTGCCATAAATTCGAGCCGCCATGACCTTTACGCTGCTCGACTGGTCCGCGATCCTGGGTTATCTCGCGATCACATTACTGCTGGGCCTGTATTTCCGCCGAAGCTCTGAAAAGAGCACGGAGAACTATTTCGTCTCGGGGCGCAACGTTTCCTGGTGGCTGGCGGGAACGTCGATGGTGGCCACCACATTCGCTGCTGATACACCGCTGCTCGTGGCTGGCCTCGTCTATACGCAAGGAATCGCGGGCAACTGGCTGTGGTGGGCATTCCTGCCGTCGGGGATGATGACGGTGTTCCTGTTTGCGCGCTTGTGGCGGCGATCCGGTTTGATGACTGACGTGCAGTTTGCCGAGATGCGTTATGCAGGGAAGCCCGCCGCGTTTTTGCGCGGGTTTCGCGCTATTTATCTCGGCCTGCTGATGAACTGCCTGATTCTGGGGTGGGTCACCAAGGCGATGATCGGCATTGTTTCCACGACGATGGGACCGACCATGCAGGGCTGGCCGCTGCTTGTGGAGTTTTCGAATTTCCTGAGCCGCATCTTCGGCCCGACGTTCTTGGGGTCTGACGGGCAGGCGCTGGTGGTGTGCATCTTCTTCCTGATTCCGTTCACTGGAATTTACGTCACGATGGGCGGACTTACGGGCGTGTTGTGGACCGACCTATTTCAGTTTGTGTTGAAGATGTCGATCGTGATCGGCGTCGCATACTACGCGGTGAAGGCTGCGGGCGGGATGGGCTCGATCCTTTCGAAGATTGACGCCATGCGCGCTACGAATGGCGGTTCGGATCCGACCGCGCTTTTCCCGGATTTCTCACGCGGCTTCACGGTGGAAACGTTGTGGACGCTGCCCGTGATCACGTTTTGCGTGTACCTGGGAGTGCAGTGGTGGGCGTTCTGGTATCCGGGAGCGGAGCCGGGAGGCGGCGGATACATCGCGCAACGCATCTTCAGCGCGCGTGACGAGCGGCAGGGGCTGCTTTCGGTGCTGTGGTTCAACATCGCGCACTACGCGCTGCGGCCGTGGCCGTGGATTCTGACGGCGCTGGCGGCAATCGTGCTGTATCCGGGGCTGGCGCATCCGGAGACGAGTTACATGATGGTGGTGAACGATCACGTGCCGCACGCGCTGCGCGGCGTGATCCTGGCGGGATTTCTGGCGGCGTTCATGTCGACGATCGCGACGCAACTCAACTGGGGAAGCTCATATCTCGTCGAGGATTTCTATCGCCGTTTCGTGAGGCGAGACGCCACGGAGCGGCATTACGTGCGCGCGTCTCAGGTGGTCACCGTGCTGCTGGTGATTGCGACGTGCTACGTTTCGGGGCAGCTCGCGTCGATTCGGTCGGGATGGCAAGTGGTGCTGCAAGTGGGCGCGGGCACGGGAAGCGTGTACTTGCTGCGCTGGTATTGGTGGCGCATCAACGCCTGGAGCGAAATCACGGCGATGATTGTCGCGCTGCTGTCGACGATCGCGATTCACTCGAACGACCTGTGGAAAATTGTTCTCAGCCGGCCAGAACTGTTTTCGGGATCGGCAAGCGTGTTGTTCGCGAAAGCGACGCTGACGACGACGCTCCTGACATCGCTCGCTTGGATTCTGGTGACGTGGCTGACGCCGGCCGGAGCCCGACAGCGTGTTGGTTTCGTTCTATCGCAAGGTGCGGCCGCAAATCACGGGGTGGGAGCGCGTAGCCGCGCTCGCTCCGGATGTGCCGCGAACGAACGATTTGGCGCACAATTTGTGGTGCTGGGTTCTTGGTTGCGTGATGGTGTACGCCGCGCTGTTTGGCGTCGGGAAGCTGCTGCTGCAACATCGGACAAGCGGGGCGATACTGGTGCTCATCGCGATCGTGTCGGCTTGGCAGATGTCGCGCGAGTTGAGCCGTAGCAGGGAACCGGCCGCCAGCAGCACATCGTGATTCGATAATCTGGGCTTCGTCTCGTTATGACCTCTCGTCGCGAATCGTCGAACAATCTGTTTCTAGGTGCGGACGTTGGCGGCACGAAAGTTGCGGCGGGGCTCGTAAATTCGAGCGGCGAAGTTCTGGCGCGGTCGCGAACTCGCATGGTGCCGCGCCGGACCGCTGAGGAAGGTTTGCGCGCGGTACTTGCGGCGATCGACCTTCTTCTCCGCGACAAGCGAGCGGGGGCGGCTCATGCGATTGGAATCAGCGTGCCGGGTTGGGTGGATGCGGATAAGGGTACGGTGCTGAGCGCCACGAACATTCCATGCTGGCGCGATTTTCCTCTCGCGCGCGAAATCGCCAAGCGATACGGGCTGCGAACGCGCATCGGAAACGACGGGAACGTGGCGGCGCTGGCCGAAGCCGTGTGGGGAGCGGGCGCGGGATATCGAAATGTGTTCTACGCGACTTTCGGCACAGGGATTGGCGCAGGGATTGTGATTGACCGCCGGATTTACGAGGGCCGTACCGGAGCGGCGGGCGAGGGCGGTCACATGACAATCGACTTTCGCGGCCCTCTCTGCGGTTGCGGGAAACGCGGATGCATCGAGGCGCTTGCGTCGGGAACCGCGATTGGACGCCGCGCGCAGCAGCGGCTGCTGGAAGGCGGCGCGAAGAAGTCCGCGACGCTCGAGCTGGCCGAGGGAAAGATCGAGGCGGTGACGTGCGAGATCGTCAGCAAAGCGGCGGCGCGCGGCGATAAATTCGCGGCGCAGATTTTGAAGGAGGCAGCCGAGCACGTGGCGATCTGGCTCGGAAACATCATCGAACTGCTCGAGCCAGACGTGATCGTGCTGGGCGGAGGAATCGGCCCGTTGATGATGTCGTACGTGGGACAGATTCGAGATGGGCTCGAGACCTGGGCCATCAATCCGCGGTGGCGAGAAATTCCGATCGTCGGAGCGAAGTATGGTGCGGAATCGGCGATGGTGGGGGCGGCGGCGCTTTGCCTGACGCGCGCGCAACTTCTGAAATCCGCTTCCTGATATCCGTGGCAGGATTCCTTTAGCGGAATCGGCGAATTACGAGAGTGTGCCTCCCGGAGCGGTACAAACCTACAACATAAATCGTCGGTGTCCCCTTGGTGGAATAAATCAATTGGCGAATGCGAAGCATCGGGGAATTACGGGCAATTGAGAGGAGCTCGGCAGTTCGCTGGTCAGCGTCGGTGGCATCGATTTCCTCGTCGGCATACGCCAACGTAACGCCATAATCGCGCTCAAGAGTCGCGAACAACGAGCCCCGTTCGAGCGGAGCTTCCGCTAGATCGGGAAACTCGTCCGCCGAGAGATAGCAGGTTTCGAGGGCAAAAGGCTCGTCGGCTGCTTGGCGAACACGCTCGACAACCGTAAGGGAGCTTGTTGGTGTGAGTGAAAGGCGTGCAGCGATTTCGGCTTCGCTGTGGACGCTGCTTATCCGGATAATCTTCGAACGGACCGAGAGTCCACGGCTGGCCATCTGCTCGGTGTAGCTCATTAGCTTATTGAAATGAATCTTCGGCGGCGCCACGAACGTACCAGCACCATGCCTGCGCTCGACGACGCCCTCGCGGGCGAGATCCGCGAGCGCGTGGCGGGCGGTCATCAAGCTGACCTTGTGAATCTTCGCGAGTTCGCGCTCGGAATCGACAACATCGCCCGGGCGCAACTTACCTGATTCGATACGTTTGCGGATCACGTTCTGTATCCGGCGATAAGCCGGTTGTCCATTGCGGTTCGTGGTCATCAGTGCTCCGCGCTAGCCGTTAGACCTGCCGCTCGGGGAAACAGCCCGGGGGGCATGTTACCCCATATTCCAAAAAGCATAAGCTGCTATAGAGCGTTGTTTAGAAAACTGTACACGTGCTATAGAGTTTCCGGTGCTTCTTGACCGCCGTCTTTATACAATTACATTTTTCCCTTGACAAGAAAAAATATCAGCTATATAGCTCATTGCCAAGCAGGGAGGGTAAGGGGTATAGCAGCCTCTCGCACGGATTCTTGAGGGGATTCCTGTGAAGCGAAATCGCTGCTATTTCGCAGCGGAGTTCGCCACTGCCACAGGTGAGGGGCTCAGTATCTGCAGAACGTTGAGCCTGCATCTGTGCGTTCAGGCTGGCTTGTGCGGACAAAAGGGGGAATCGCTATGCCAGGTAATCGAACGAAGTCGTTCGTCGTATTGTTGTGCGCTCTTTTCGTATCGTCCGTTTGCTTCAGCCAAAATATTACAGCGCTGCTGACCGGCACCGTTACCGACCCGAGCGGCGCGGTGGTGTCGGGTGCCACTGTTACGCTGCACAACACTGATACGAACACAGACATCGTGACAGTGAAAACGGGCTCGAACGGCAATTATGCGGCGAGCGAATTGCCCCTTGGTCCCTATATAGTGACCGTCAAGGCGACTGGATTTAAGGCCTACGTTGCGAGCGGCGTCATTTTGCACATCGGAGAGCAGCGCACGCTCGACATCAAACTCGACGTCGGCCAAGTATCGGAAACGGTCACGGTGACGGCAACGACGATTCCCGTGGAAACATCTTCGGGCGCGCAAAGTACGACGATCACTGGAAACCAGATTCGCGAGCTCCAGTTGAACAACCGGAACTTCGAACAGCTCGTGACGCTTCAACCAGGAGTGGCTTCAGGCCTTCCAGACCAGATTCAGTTCGGCATCACGAACACAGACAGTGTTTCGGTGAATGGAGCACGTGTTTCGGCCAATAACTGGACTGTGGACGGCGCGGACATCAACGACAGCGGCTCGAACCAGACGCTGTTGAACGTTCCAAGCGTCGATGCGCTGGATGAATTTACACTCGAGCGAAGCACGTATGACGCACAGTACGGACGCAGCGGTGGCGGCCAGGTGAACGTCGCCACGAAATCGGGCACCAAGGATTTCCACGGCGACGCCTATGAATTTTTCCGCAACAACGTTCTCGACGCCAATGAATACTTCAACAAGGGCGCCGGAAACCCCAGGCCGCCGTTCCGGTACAACGACTTTGGGTATACGGTCGGCGGCCCGGTCTTTGTTCCCGACCACTACAACACCGACAAGAGCAAGACATTCTTCTTTTTTTCCGAGGAATTTCGCAGAACGCGAACGCCTGGGACGAGCGTCTTGGCGATTCCGAACCCTCAGGAGCTGACAGGAAACTTCGGTGGCCTCGTTGATTCGAGCGGAAACGCCATCACGCTGAATCCCGCCTCAGCGCCCGCGGGTTGCATCACCGGCACTCAGATCAATCCGACGTGCTTCAGCGCCAATGCCGTGGCTTACCTTCAGAACGTCTATTCGAAGTTCACGCCCAATAGCGCACTGATTCCAGACGCGCTGACCCAGAACTACACGTTTTCCGCCAGCGCCGCGGACGATTACCGGCAGGAAATCGTGCGATTAGACCAGAAGATTACGAGCAAGATCCAAGTCTTCGGCCGCTACATGCAGGACAAGGTTCCTACCCAGGAGCCCGGGGGATTGTTTGCCGGAGGAGGACTTCCGGGGATTTCCGACACAGCAACGAACGCTCCGGGTCGAAATCTGGTGGCCCACGCGACGATGGAACTTTCTCCGTCGGTGATGAACGAAGTGGCCTTCGGCGACACGTGGGGAGCGATCACCAGCAACATCACCGGCGCGATTACCAACCCCGCGTTCCTGAGCGCCATCAATGAAAGCGGATTCCCGTTCACCGATCCCTACAACCGCGTTCCCGGCATCGGGATTGATGGCGTGCAGGGTGTCGGCATTCCCGTTTCGCCCTACTTTGAGCGCAATATCGATAAAAGCGTTTACGACAACCTTTCGATCACGCATGGCAGCCACACGATCCGCACGGGCATGAACTTCCAGGCCATGCGGAAGACAGAAAATGCAGTGAACCCGACGAATGCCAGTTTTACTTTTGGAAGCCAATACGGGAATCCCGCGTTCGCTAATTTCCTGCTCGGTTATGCCAACGGGTTCTCTCAGGCCAGCCGCGACATCATCCCGGACCTACATTTTCCGAACGTCGAAGCGTACGTTCAAGACGACTGGAAAATTCGGCACAATTTCACGGTGAATCTCGGGCTTCGCTATGCTTTCTTTGCTTCACCCGAGGACGACGCCCAGATTCTCGATAACTTCTCGCCGTTAGCCTACAACCCCGCGAACGCACCGTTGATCGATCCCGTCACGGGAAACTTTGTTGCAGGGCAGGCTGCGAATCCCGGGAACTATTCAAACGGGATCATCGTTGCCCAAAACGCATGCAATCCGAACGCATACTTTGAGCCTCCCGTGTCACCTTACGGACCGACGTGCTCGCCGTACGGTCTTCGCGTCAATCCCACGTACAACACGTTCGCGCCTCGCATCGGTTTTGCGTGGGACATTTTTGGCGATGGCAAGACGGCCCTCCGCGGTGGATTCGGTGTCTACTATGACCGCACGCTGAACGGCATCGAGGAGCAAAACTCGTTTGCGAATCCGCCCTTCGTGGGATCGGCCAACGCTAGTCCGACTACTCCGACTGATATTTTCGATAATCCTGCAGCGGGCGGTTTTGTGACTCCGCTCTCGCCTGCCGCCTTGCATGCGACCGGAACGCCCGCGTTTCAGGTGCCCTACATTCGGCAGTGGAGCGCGTCCATTCAGCGCCAGATCATGCCCAATACCCGGGTAGAGATCGCTTATGTGGGAAATAGCGCGAAGAACCTGATCGGAATATATGATTTGAACCAGGTGCCGCTGAGCGTTCGCGTGGCAAATCCCGCAACAAATGTCAACGCACTCCGTCCGTTCCTGGGGTACGGTCCGATCTCTGATATCGCACAACTGTTTCACTCGAATTACAACTCACTGCAGGTATCAGCCAACCGGCAAGTGGGCCGAGGGCTTAGCTTCGGTGTGGCGTACACGTTCTCCAAAACGCTGACGAATAATCCTTCGGACCGCAGCGACGCTCCGTATGATTCGTATAACTTCGGGGCGGACTATGGTCCGGCCAGTTTCAGCCTGGCGCAAGTCCTGGTGGTCAACTATGTGTATGATCTTCCGTTCTACAGCTCGCAACAAGGAATTATCGGTCACATTCTCGGAGGTTGGGAAGTGTCGGGCATTTCGAGCTTCGAAACCGGCTTTCCGACCACTATCACCCAGTTCACCGACCCGTTCAACTCGTTCGATTACGCGGCCGGTACGCCGAATACGTATCCCGGCGGCATCGGCATTGATCCCAGCGCGGTGGCTCCCCGGCCAGACATCGCTGCGGGTGCGAGTTGCAACGGGCCGAAAACTTTCGATCAGTACATCAATACCGGAGCGTTCACTACCGCCATCGGACATTTCGGTAGCGCCGGCCGCGGGATTTGCACGGGACCAGGACTGAATAACTGGGACATCGCGGCAATCAAGAACATCAAGATCACGGAGCGATTTAATATGCAGTTCCGGTCCGAGTTCTTCAATGCGTTCAACCACGAGTCATTCAACTCGTTCGATAACGGCCAGGAGGATTCAACCTTCGGTCAATTGAATGGTGGCCACGATCCACGCATCATTCAGTTCGGCTTGAAACTTAACTTCTAGCCTGCAGGTTTCAGGACAAGGGGTTTCAAGGGGCGCTCGCGAGAGCGCCCTTTTTCTTTGAAGGATAGTCGGTGATGTCGACGTCCGAAATGTTCCCTCGCGTTTCCATCGGAGGCCAAGGCCTCGAACGAGAGAAGGTGTAGAATTTCGTTTGTGGCGGCTTACAAGGCAGCGCAGCGAATTCTGTTGGGATTGACGTTTGCGATTTTGTTGCCCGCTGCCACTTCCGCGAGGCAGGGCGGCACAGGTCAGCAAGGGCCCGCGAACGCCAAACTAGCGGAGTTGCGTGCGCAAGGATCCAGCGCGCTTCAGTCCGGCGACAATCAGGAGGCGGAGAGAGCCTTTCGTCAAGCTCTTGCTCTCGATGCCAACTCCATCGAGATTCTGAATAACCTGGCGATCTCGCTCGTCAAGCAGGGCAAGCTCGCCGACGCGATCCCCTTCTATCGTCGCGCTCTAGTCATCAAACCTGGCGATCCAACGACGACTCGCAATCTGGCGCTCGCTTATTTCAAACTGCAGAAATACGGCTCGGCGGTGCCGCTTTTCGAAGCGCTCGGCAAACGAGACCCTTCGGATTTCCAGGCCGCGGATCTTGCTGGTCTCAGCTTGTTCGGCCTTGACCGCTACCCGGAGGCCGCCAGCGATTTGGAACGCGCCACCCGTCTCAATCCTTCCGATTTACCGACGCTCTACATGCTCGGGCAAGCGTACCTGCGCGCGGCAAACTACAAAGCCGTCACCGACGTCTTTGGGCGAATCATGGTCATCGACTCGAATTCGGCCGAGGCCCACGTCATGATGGGAACCGCGTACGACAAGACATTTCAGGTCCAGAAGGCTCTTGAGGAATACCAGGCCGCGGAGCGCGCGAACCCCGATTTCCCCGGCGTCCACTCGGGACTTGGATTGCTCTACTGGAAGGGCGACGAGGTTGACCAGGCGGAAGCGGAGTTTCGCGAGGAACTGAAGCGCTTTCCCACGGACCCCGTTTCGAACTGCCTGCTCGGTCAGATCGCGATACGCCGAGACAATCCCGCCGCAGCACTCACGCTCTTTGAAGCAGCCATCGCCGCAAATCCGAGCTATAAGGAAGCGCTCTTCGGACTCGGGAAGGCCGAGATCAAACTAGGCAAGCCGGCGGAAGCATTAGTGCCGCTGCGCAAGGCCATTCAGATCGATCCCGACTACGTGGAAGCTCACTACCAACTCGCCACGGCCCTCGCGAAACTAGGCCGCACGCAGGAAGCGGAAAAGGAGCGGGCCATTTCCGTTTCGATTCAAACCAAACAGCAAGCCGACTACACGAAAAAGCTCACGCCGAAACCAGCATCCTCTCCGGAGTGAAGGGACGTCCCGAGGAGAAACGCCGGCTGCGACGCGATTCTCCCGAAGGCCAAGGCAAACCGCAGACGTGACGAGGACCTGATAGACTCCTCGTCCATGGGATCGATTCCGGTTCAGGCTGAGGAGATTCCGCGGAAGCGGGCGGCTGGCGTCGCCATTTTCGGGGCGTTCGTGGTGGCCGGAGTTGTGACGACGCTGCTAGGGCCGATTTTGCCGATCCTGATTGGCCGATGGTCGCTCAGCGACGAGCGGGCGGGGCTGTTCTTCGTTTGTCAATTTGGCACTTCGATGGTTGGCGTGGTTTCGCTGGGCGCTTTGATTCCCCGGTGGGGATACAAGGTGACGCTGGCTGCAGGGTACGCCGCAATTTCGTTGGGAATCGCGGGGCTGAATTCGAGCGGGCAGATTGGAGGACTGATTGCGACCTCGCTACTTGGGTTTGGACTCGGATTGGTGCTGCCGGCCTCGAATCTGTGGGTGGCGGAAGTGGCCGGCACGCGGCGGGTGGCGGCGCTCAGCATCCTCAACTTGACGTGGGGCTTGGGAGCCATTGCGAGCTCGCCGCTTGTGCTGATTGCCCATGCTAAGAGTGCGATTCCCGTTTTTCTCTACGCTGTGGCGGGGCTCGCGCTGGCGGCCGCTTTTATTCTTTGCGCAGTCGATCTCGAGCCGCGATCGCCGACGCAAGAAGCGGCAGAAACTGCGCAAATATCCACGGGCAGCGTCACTGTGATTGTGTTGGGCGCGCTGTTTTTCTTGTACGTGGGCGCGGAGGATTCCGTCGGCGGCTGGGCGGCGGCGCTTGCCAAGCGAATGGGCTCGTCGCCGAACAATCTTTGGGCGCTCGCGCCGATGTTTTTCTGGGGCGGGTTGCTTGCGGGACGCGCGATCGTCCCCGTGATTCCTCTTCGCAAACGGGAAAAGCTGTTGGTCGCGATTGGCCTCACCATGGGACTCGTCGGCAGCGCGGGTTTGCTCGCGGTATCAACTTTCTGGGGCGTGGCGGCTTGTGTGGGCCTGACGGGGTTGGGATTTGCCGCGATTTATCCGGTGCTGATCACCTGGATGGCCAAGCACTTTGGGGAACGCGCGCGCAGAGTGGGAAGTTTGATGTTCGCGCTCGCGGGATTGGGCGGGACGGTGCTGCCCTGGGTGGTAGGCGTCGTCTCGACGCGTTTTGGCAGTCTGCAAACCGGATTGCTGGTGCCGGCGGCATCGTGCGTGGTGATGCTGGGACTGCTGCGACTGATACCGCGCCGCGTGGCTACTTAGCTGGTTTTGCTGCGCTGCTTGCGACGACGGCTTTCGCTGCCTTCGCGGGCGTCTTCGCGGCTGGGGGCGCGAGCATTTCCATCGCCCAGATGGCGGCGGGGCGCATGTACATCGACGCGCGGTAGTTCCCGGTTTCGTCCCAAGCTTCGGG
Source organism: uncultured Acidobacteriota bacterium (assembly GCA_963737205.1). Classification (GTDB taxonomy): domain Bacteria; phylum Acidobacteriota; class Terriglobia; order Acidiferrales; family UBA7541; genus Palsa-295. The sequence goes on from CAVTRV010000002.1 coordinate 3,654,896, forward strand.
CGTGCGGAACCAGTAGCCCTTCGTCTCGTAAGTCACGCGATAGATGCCTTCCGCCGTTTTGTAGCCTTCGTCCTTCATTCCTTCGCTGAGCATCGTGGCAGCCAGGCCGTACGTGACGCCGGTCCAGACCTCGTGCACCTGTTCGTTGGTGAGAATAAGTGAACCGTCGGGCGCCATTCCGTTCATCGCGCCCATCTGGCCGTTTGCGAATTTCATTACGTTGAAGTCGAAAACTTTGTGCAAGGCCTTCAGGCGCATTTCGCGCGGAACGAGGTCCCCAAGGCCCGTCATGTTGGCGTACCACTGTCCCGCGAGCTGATCGGACTGGATGGCGTCTTTATATTCGCTGACCGTGTCGTAGCGGAAGTACTCGCCATTCCAGAGGGCCTGAACGTAGCTGTGCTGCGCCTTCGAGAACATATCGTGATACTTCGTCGCTGTGGCGGGTTCGCCCAGAGTGCGGCTGATTTCTTCTGCCGCTCGCAACGCGGCAAGCCACAAGCCCCCTGAATAGGCGCTGACTCCCTTGACCACCCAGGTGTCATACGTCTGGTCGGGATAGCCGTCGTTTTCCGGGATGCCCGTGCCGTGGTCGTATTGACGCAGGTATTCGATCGACTCCTTCACGGCGGGCCATGTGTAGCGCAAGAAAGCTGTATCTTTGCTGCCCGTCAGGACAAAATCGCGGTACACCATCAGCACGAATTTCGAGTTCAAGTCTTTCCAGCCGTTCGTGTCTTGCCAGCCGAACTGGTTCACCAGGTAGAACGGGTCGGAGTCTGGCGTTCCCAGATCGTGCGGCGTTGCTCCCTTTTTCTTGCGCACCTTCAAGGCCGGATCATCTGGTTGCTGTTGCGTCTTCCAACTCCAAATGCCTTTTTCCGGCATAGACTCGGGGATCGTGTCGGCGAACTGGCGCAATTCCTGCTTATCGAGATCGGGCCAGAATTTGACGAGGGGCATCGAGCCATAGAAGCGCACGTCGAGCGTGCCGTAGTAGGGATAGTCGTAGCACTCCATGAAGGCAAAACTGGCGGGAGTGGTCTTGGCGGCGCCTACGGGACGGCCCCAGAAAGAGCCCGTGTCGGCGACGGTGTAGAGTTCGTTGAAGAGCGCGCCGCGGTACCAAAGCGGCTTGCTCTCGTCATTGATGTATTGCGCCTGCCAGGAATCGATGGCGTCGCTCCATGCGGAGGAATGCAGCAGGCCGTCTCGCGCGATAGCCCAGGCGTTTGTTCCCGAGGTGCTATAGAAGTCCGTGTAGTGGCGATACCACTGACGGCCGTCGCCGAATTCGACGACGGGGAAATCCCACGAAATCACCATCGGGATGACGCGACTTTCGCCGGGCTTCAGCGTGAAGCGAACCGCAATTGCGCCCGCGAGCGCCTCATCGGTGCTGGTCCATTGCTCATTGCTGTTTGCAAGTCGGCCGCTCTTTGCGAAGGGTTCCCAAACCTGGCGCCCGTCTCCGTCGGCCTGGAAGGTGGTCTGATAACTGACTTCCACTCCGGGCGACTCGATCGTGGCGATGGCAAACTGGCCGTCCCATTCGTTCCGGGAACCCGGGACGCGGGTGCGGTCGAAAACGATTCCTTTCATTGTGCCGGCGTTGCCGAGAGGCGCGCTCTCGAAGCGATTGTGATTCTCATTGTTGAGGCCACCTCTGAGATCGCGCGAAAACGTGCGGAACCAGCCTCCCATGTTGGTCCACGAGAGCAGGACCGAAACGGTTACAGTGCGATTCGTGGGATTGTCCGCATGCCAGCGGTAGACCGCGACGGGATAGCTCGACTCGCGATAATTGTCGGGAAGGATAGGGGAAAACTGCTCGACGGAAACGTGGGCCGGAAATTTGTCCCAGTGATAGTCGAACCAGGATTTCGGATAGAGCGCGTAGTAATCGCCTGCGCCGACGGGATAATCCCAACCCCAACTGTTGAGTTGGCCGCCTTGCGGGTGACCGGCGACGAGCACTTTGGCCGTGCCCTGCGGATCGCCTTCCGATTGCTGAAACATCGCGAAACTGTTCGAGTAAACCGGCTGGTACTTGTGGACGCCGGCTTTGATGTGCCAGCGAGCGAAGTCGCCGCGATAGGTTTGCGAGAATGTGCCGGCGCCAAAACCGCCGACGGGCGCGCCCTGCCAGAAGCCGTCGTCGATGATGCCGTCGCCAAGAGCCGGTTTTCGCGTACCAGGATTTGCGAGAGGTTCGCCGATCGGCCGCTTCCACGCAGCCTTGGGGATGCCGTCACCGCTGGACGCCCGCGGCGTCAGCGCGATGAAAAGCGTGAACAGACTAATACGCAAGAAAGAAGATCGCTTCACCCGGCCTCCCCAAGAACAGATACTGCCTGAAGATCGTCCGCCGCTCTGCAGCAGCGGAAGTGGCGTGAATGTTATAGAAAATCGATATTCTAGTAAAGAAAGAAAGCGCTCGAAATGTGAATCCGCCAGCGTGGTGAGAGAGGTTCCATCTCCTTGCCGCGCGAGTTTGGCGCGTATGCGTCAGCGAGTCATGTGTCCGGTCAGGAGGTAATTCTGCGAGGGCACGCCAAAAGCGTCCGCCACACGATTGAAAAACGCGAACAGAGCGATCACGTACACCGCTTCCGCGATCTGGTCTTCACTCCAGCCCGCATCGCGCAGCTTTTGGACGTCCGAGGAGGTAGATTGGGGAGCGGCCTCGGTAATCAGCTCGGCGTAATCGAGCAGGGCTCGCTCGGCTGGTGTGAGTCCTGCCTCATCGAGCTTGCCTTCGAGAATTGCCGCAACGCATTGGTCGGGTGCTCCCTGAACACGCAGGAAGTAGGCGTGGCTGTCGAGTCAATACGGACACCGATTCAGGAACGAGACGTAACTCGCAAGCATCTCCTTGTGACGCCGGGTGAGATGGCCCTGCGAGAAATGCACGGTGTTCGAAAATTCCACCACTTGACGGAGGAAGTCGGGTCGCGCGCCGAAGCACTTGATGATTCCGGGAACCTGATTCCGCCCGGAACCCTTGCGCCAGAAATCGTAGGCTGCGGCAGTGTCGCCGGTGGCCTCGTGATCCTCGGTGACGCGAATCTTTGTGGCCGGAACTTCGGGCGCTGATTCGGCGGACTTTTCAGGGTCGCGTCGCTCGTTTTCTTTGTCGCTGGCCATTGAGGCAAACCTCCTTGGGCTTTCAGCTTACGCGATTTTGCGACGGAATAGGCTGTAGACCGGCACGCCCGCCAAAACGACGATGCTGCCGACAAGCGCCTCGCGCGGGTTGCGAGCCGCCAGCAGAACCAGGAGCACCGCGGTGAGCGACAGAAACACGAGAGGCGTTACTGGATACCCCGGCGTCATGAACACGGAATCGGCTCCCGCGCCGCGATGCCGCGCCACGAACAGTCCCGCTATCGTAAGGCCGAGAAACACGACGGCCACAAAAAAGAAGTAGGCGATGATTTGTTCGAAGGTCCCCACGAGAACGAGCGCGGATGCGAGGACCCCGAGGATGACAATCGCGCCCGCAGGCGTGCCGAATTTCGGATGTGGACGCGCGATCGCGGGAAAGAACAAACCGTCTCGAGCCATCGCGTAATAGACGCGGGGCGAGGAAATGATCAGCGCCGCCAGACTGCCCAGGACGCACGCCACAACAATTGCCGAGAGTACGATTCCGCCAGCCGTGCCGAAAAGCGCTGCTCCCGCCTGGGCAACGAAGGTTTTGCCGGAAGTCACGTTGGAGAGTGGAACCAAGTAGAGAAAGACGGCGCTGATCAGGATGAAGACTGCCGTCACAGTCAACACTCCCAGGACCATGGCGCGCGGCAGAATGCGCGCCGGATCGCGGACTTCACCCTGGATTTTGCTCACGTCCCACCAGCCACCGAATGAGTAGAAAGCCGCCACCATGGCGCCTCCGAGCGCGGGCAAGAGCGGCAGAGCGCCGGGCCGCTGTGCGATGAACGGCGCGAAATTCGACCACGAACCCAAGCGAAACGTCAGGGGCCAGATTATCAGCAAGGCAAGGACGCCGAGCTTGAGTCCTGTGATCCAGCGCAGGACTCCAGCGCCCAGCAGAGTGCTGAACACGTTTGCGGCGCACAGAACGAGGATTGTGGCGACGGCGGCGAGTTTGGTAGCGGCAGGGCTCCAATGAAAGATGTAGGCGGCGTAGCTGCCTCCGCCGACGGCCAGGGCCGCCGTAACTCCCGGGTCAAGCACTAGCATGCACATCCAGCCGTAGAGAAAGGCGACGCGCGGGCCGAACATTTCCTCCAGGTAGATGTAGGAACCGCCGGGGCGGGGAAAGCGGCCGGCGAGTTCTCCGTAGCACAGAGCGCCGGTCAAGGTCATCATTCCCACCAGAAGCCAGACGACGAGAAGCCAAAAGGGAGAGCCGAGGGACTTGGCCATCCCCGCCGGCGTCAGAAAAATTCCGATGCCGATAATTTCGCCGACGACTGCGGCGGTGGCCGAGCCCAGGCCCAACTGACGCCGCAGTTCCGTGGTTGGGGCCGGGGCAGCCAAGACGTCGGTCGCGATAGGAATACCATCTCCCAGGCCAGGTTTTGTGGTCTGGCCTGGGAGCCTTCTGTTTGGGTGCCACTTTACTGGCTTGGGGGCCCAGAGCGTGTGCCGACGCTGCTGAGCTGTGCGTTATGAGCGGACTGTAGACGTATCCGGAAAACACCGCAATACTGCAAAAATACTACGCGCCGGCGGCGCTCGCCGGCGTGGAATCCGTCATTGGGCGCGGCGGAATTCCACGTAGTCGCGCCCGCGATAGAGCCGATAGCCTCCGGCGGCGGCGTCCGCAGTCACTTGCAACGGCACAGGCCGCTTCATGTCGGCGTCGTGCTTGGCCGGGACCTGGAACAGGTCATGCGCTCCGAGGTCCGTGATCACAAAGTTTCCGCCGACGAACCCCGCACCGTACGCGCCAGCCTTTAGGAGTTGGCCCGCGACCTCGACCGGCACTTCGACGAGCAAATAGGCCTGATACTTCTCTCTGACGCTGGTTGAATAGCCCGAATTGTCGACCAGGCCCGCCAGGAAATATGTGCCATCGGCGAAATGGACGCCTCCCGTGTTGCGGAGTTCCGCGGGAGCCGTCTTCCCCTGATAAAACACCTGTTCCGGGAAGAGTTTTGTCGTGATGTCGGCGGCTTTGAGAACGGTGTCCTTACCTTCTGGAGAGCTGCTGGAGGCAGCCGATTGGGCCTTCGCAGTGGCAGGAATGCAGAACGCGAGCACGAGCAAAAAAATGGTTTGGAAACGGCGCATGGTTATTCTCCTTTCAGCGTCGATTGTGCCTTGAACTGTAGCTGCGAACAAACGAATAGCCATAGTGCAAAGATGTTACCGCGCCGGACTGTTCAGAATCCCAGTTGCGGCGTGATTCCCTTGGCCTCGACGCACTCGTAGGCGCGGCCGGCGGCCAAGTTCTTATAGTCTTCGGTCCTGCCGCTGGGCCACTCGATTACGACGCGCTCGATCCCGCTCTGCTTGCCAAGACCGAACGTGACCGGCAATTCTGATTGCGAAAGATAACTGGATCCGGTTTTCACCATGCGAGACTGGCTCGTCCCGTTGACGAAGATTCGCACGGTCGCTCCGATGGCGCCGCGATTGGACTTGGTTCCCACGAGCCGAAATCGAATGCTCTTGTTTCCCGAGCTTTGGTCGTTACGGAAAAGGCAAGCGGGGCCGTTGTTCGTGGTCATCAGAAGGTCGAGGTCGCCATCGCGGTCGAAATCCCCATAGCACAATCCGCGGCCGACCCTTGGCTGAGCGAAATCCCCGCCAATCTCAGCTGCAACATCCCGGAACAAGTCGTGGCCGGTGTTGAGAAAGAGCTGAGGGGCCTGTGCATAGCCGACGTTGCCGCGAATATTGCGGACGGTTTCGTCGATGTGGCCGTTTGCCACCGCAAGGTCCGGCAGGCCGTCGAGATTGGCGTCGAGGAAGACGCAGCCAAATCCCAGCGTGTTCATCGATGGCAATCCCACTCCCGCCTGCGCGGCGATGTCCTGATACGCGCCCTTGTTGCCGTTGCCCAGAGGCCTGTAAAGTCCGACCATTTCATTATCGAAGTTCGTGATTGCGATTTCTGCGGAGCCTGAGCCGTCAAAATCGACCGTATCGACGCCCATGCCGGCCCGTGCTTTCCCTTCGGTGCTGAAAGCGACGCCTGCCTCGACGGCAACATCCTTGAACGTGCCGTCGCGCTGATTGCGATAGAGCTTGTTCGGCTGCGTGTCGTTGGCGACGAAGAGATCGGGCCAGCCATCCTGATCGTAGTCGAACATCGCGACGCCGAGGGATTTCGAGCTGCTGTCGAAGATGCCACTTTTCGCGGTGACGTCTTCAAACGTGCCGTTGCCGCGATTACGAAACAGCCAGCACGTCGCGCCGCGATACGCCTCCGGCGTGCAATAGGATTTGTGCTTTCCGTCGAGGCTGCAAAACACGTCGCGGTCGGGAGACCACTTCACGTAGTTGCAGACGAACAGGTCAAGCAAACCGTCTCGATCGAAATCGAACCACAAAGCCGACGTGCTGAAACCCTGCCTGCCGCCGAGCCCGCTCGCCTCCGTGACATCGATAAAATGGCCCTTGCCGGTATTCTTGAACAGCCTATTCTGGCCGATGCAGGTTACGAGAATATCGGGGAAGCCGTCGTTGTTGTAATCGGCGGCGGCTACTCCCATGCCGTATATCTCGACGTCGAGGCCAGCCGGTTTCGTGACGTCCGTGAAGGTGCCGTTGCGATTATTGCGATAGAGGCGCAGCGTGGTGCGCTCGCGCTTGGAACCGGGCGAGTCCGTCCCCCAATTCATGCCATTGATCAACAGCACGTCCTGCCAGCCGTCGCCGTCGTAATCGAGAAAAGCGCAGCCGGAGCCCAGCGTTTCCGGCAGAAGCTTTCCACCGTGTGCGCCGCTATTGTGGCGAAACTGAATGCCGGCCTGCGCCGCCACTTCAACGAGACGAAATCCTGGGTCCGAAGATTGCTGCGCGACGATATCGCGTGAAGCGAGCGGACCAAAGGAACTGAAAGAGGGGAGCGTCAGCAAGCCGCCGGCAAATCCCTGGAGAAAGGACCTCCGATTCACGAGGCGGCGCGTCACGAAATGTTTACCAGCCCGTTGCGGATCGCGTAGACCACGAGCTCCGCCGTCTTGTGGATTCCAAGGGCGTCCATGATATTCGCGCGGTGAACGGACACGGTATTGACGCTCAGGTCGAGGTGATCCGCGATTTCCTTGTTCGATTTGCCATCGACGATGAGCTGCAGGATTTCGAGTTCCCGCGCGGTCAGCGCAGCTTGGCGTTCGCCCTTCAATGCGGCGGGCCGCGAGAGTTGCGGCGCGAGCACCTTCTCGCCGGCCGCGACTTTCCGAACTGCCGCGGCAAGTTCGAGATCGACGGCGTTCTTCAAAATGTAGCCGGAGGCGCCCGCGTCAAGCGCCTGACGCACGAGCGTATCCTCCGAATGCATGCTGAGCATAAGAATGGCGGTTTTCGACGAGTCTTCGAGAATCTTTCTCGTTGCAATCAACCCGCTTGTGCCCGGCATCGCGCAATCCATCAGAATCACTTGCGGGTGAAGTTGGCGCGCGAGCCGAATGGCTTCGTCGCCGTCGCTGGCTTCGCCGACCACGGTGATGTCGGGCTCGTCTTCGAGCATCCGCCGGAAACCGCGGCGCACGAGGTGATGGTCGTCGACGAGCAAGACGGAGATCTTAGGCGGCATGTGAATCGTGCCTTTCTCGGGGCACGCGGAGGCGAACGAGAGTGCCGCCCTGAGCGGGCTGCGAGAAATCGATCGAGCCGCCGAGGATTTCCGCACGCTCGCGCATCGCTACCAGGCCAATCCCCGAGCGCTCGGCCGGCGTCGCCGCGAACCCTTTTCCGTGGTCTTCCACCTCGAGCTCCAGTCCATCGGTCAGGAAGTGAAGGCGCACCCACGCTTCGCGAGCTCCCGAATGGCGGGCGACGTTGTTCATCGCTTCCTGCAAGATGCGGTAGATGTGAATACCGGAGTTTCCGTTTACCGAGAAAGAGACGCCGGACTTCTCGTATTCGATGTCGATCCCGGTCTGCTTTTCCGTGGTTCGAATATACCAGTCCACCGTGCTTTCGAATCCCATCTCGTCGAGCATCACGGGATGCAGAGCCTGCGAAAGGGTGCGCACGTTGTCGAGCGTGGTCTGGGCGATTTCATTCACCTCGCGCAGTTCCGAGCGGAACGGCGAGCCCTCCGGCGCGTGTTTTTCGGCACGCGCCAGCATCGAGCCGACAGCGGTGAGGATTTGGCCGAACTCGTCGTGCAGCTCGCGCGAGATATATCGCAGAGTGGATTCCTGCGTCGCAATCAGCTTTTGCGCGAGTTCGCTTCGGTGGCTCGAAAGGGAAGCGAGCTGCGCGAAGAGGCGGCGATTCGAGCGAATCAGGTAGAGGCTGGTGAGCAGAATGGTTATCAGGATTGCGGTCAGGAACAGGTAAACCTGCCGCTGCACCTTTTCGTAGATTTGAGCCACCTGAGCGCTCGCCTGTTCATCGCGCTCGTTGTTCTCAACGAGCAGCCGCGCCACCGCCGTGCTTAGAGCTGCCTGGCGCGCCTGGAGCGTGACGCGAATTTGTTCGCGGGCTTCAGCGTCCTTTCCGCTTTGCGCAAGGCCGAACATGCGATCGACGGCATCCCAGAACTGGGTGAGGTTGGTTGCGAGATATTGGCTTTGCTCGGGCGTGCTCCGCGCGATGGCCAATTCGGCTTCGCGGTGAAGCGCGTCGTCAAGGTCTGAGCGGATTCGCTCGAATTGCGCGCGCCAGGCCGTGATGGGATAGGGCTCATCGTTGTCGAGCATGTCCCGCATGGCCAGGCCCAGCGAATTCAAGTCGTTCTGAACGCGCAAGAGCTGCAGGGAGTCCTTGCGGTTGCGGTCGGCCATGTCTTTTTGGAGCGCTTTAAGGCCGGAGATTTGATACGTGATGTAGACAGAATACGCCACGACGGCGGCGAGCGTGATGATCAGACCCAGGAATAGACCCGGCGTGGGTGACCGGTCCGGAGAACGCATGCACGGAAGAATACAACTGCGAGGCCGAACTTCCAACGGCGGTAGCATCGGCGCGCGTGCCGGCAATCGGTTCCCCGCTCGACTCAGCGGCTAGGCGCCGAGGTGAGCGCGGAGGATGCCGAGCATCCGGCGGAGGGGTTCGGCTGCGCCCCACAGCAATTGGTCGCCGACGGTGAACGCGCCGAGGAATTGCGGGCCGAGCGCTAATTTGTGGAGGCGCCCGATCGGGACGTTGAGCGTACCCGAAACGGCGGTGGGCGTGAGGCAATGCAGCGTGGATTCCTGGTTATTCGGGATCACGCGCACCCACGGATTGCCGCGCGCGAGAATCTGTTCGATTTCATCGATCGAAATGTCTTTCTTCAGCTTGATGCAGAGCGCCTGGCCGTGACAACGCATTGTCCCGACGCGCACGCAGATTCCGTCGACGGGCACGCGCGGCTCGAGACCGAGAATCTTGTTGGTCTCGGCCATGCCTTTCCATTCCTCGCGGGTCTGGCCGCCGGGCATTTCCTTGTCTACCCACGGAATCAAGCTGCCGGCTAATGGGGCTCCGAACTCCGCCCTGGGCAGGGAATCGGCGCGCTGCGCTTCAATCACCATGCGGTCCACTTCCAGTGCGTTTTCGCAAGGAGTGGCCCGGGCAGGATCGGTAAGGCAAGTCATTTGCTTCACGAGCTCGAGCATCTTCGCCGATCCCGCACCAGACGCGGCCTGATATGTCATCGTGGTCATCCACTCGACGAGCCCGTTCTTGAAGAGCGCGCCAACAGCCATCAGCATCAGGCTGACGGTGCAATTGCCGCCTACGCACGTGCGCAGCCCTCGCTCGAGGCCTTCTTCGATGCGGTGCTTGTTCACCGGGTCGAGGACGATCACTGCGTCGTCGCTCATTCGCAGGGTCGAGGCGGCGTCGATCCAATAGCCCTTCCAGCCATTTGCTCGCAGCGGTGCGTAGACTTCGGCGGTGTATTCCCCGCCCTGGCAACTGATCAGAACGTCACACGCCGCGAGTTCGCGGAGGCTCTTCGCGTCTTTCAACGAAGCTCCCTCGCCAGCTTCTTTTGGCGCAGCGCCGCCCACGTTGGAGGTAGAGAAAAACACAGGTTCGAGGCGCGCGAAGTCGCCTTCCTCACGCATTCTCTGCATGAGGACGCTTCCTACCATCCCTCGCCAGCCAATCAAACCTACGCGCAGCATTCGTCCTCCGGAGTGTTGATAGTCTACCGTTTTTCGCTGCTTTTTTCGCGGGCGAGGAACTTATCGCGTGGGTTGTTGGTCACCCGGCTGAGCGGGCGGCGGAAGCCAGAAAACGATGGCGATGTCTGCTTCGATTCCGACGGGCTTGCCGTCAAGCAGGGTGGGTTTGTAGCGCCACTGCCGAACGGCGTCGGTGGCGGACTGAACCAGACCAGGTGGCCCGCTCAGCAGCGTGACGTTGTCCACGGCACCGTTTGCCGCGATCGTCACATGGAGTTGAACGGTTCCCTCCGCGCGCTGCCTGGCAGCGTCCGGCGGGTATTGAGGTTCCACTCGATGCTCAAGCGCGCCCACCTGGAGGCGTTTCACTTGCGACGTGTCGGACAGGGTGGGAGTGGGCACGGGAACGTACATCCGAGAGCTGATTGTCACCCGCCCGTTGGGTATTGCGGGTGGCGCGGCAGGAGACAGAACATCCTGGGTGACGCCAGCAGAGCTGCTCTGCGGATGAGGCGAAGCCGAGTTAGCGCTCGCGGCTGACCCAGAAAGCTTTGCGAGCAGGCGGCGGATGTCGCCGTGGCCAGCGGTGCGACCAGCGGTCAGACCCACAAAAAAAGAAAGTGCGGCAAGCGCCGCGACTAACACCAGGAAGCCCGACCAGCTGAGCCAAGAGGCTCGTGATTCCGCCGGCGCTGCCTGGCCGAGGCGCAAACTCAGTTCGTGGCCGGCTTCTCGCGCTCTGGCCGGCTCTTGGTGCACTCCCGTCGAAGGCTTCGTGTTTGCCAGAGCGGAACTCGCCGTGCGAACGGAAACGACAGAGGCAGTGGGACGGACAGGGTTGGTTTCACTGCTGCTTGTGAAGATCCGAGCTGGAGCGGCCGAACTCCGAGTGACTGGCTCACCAGTTGGCGGCTGGCCGATGGATGTCCCAGACGGCGGTGATATTCGAGCAACCTCGGTTCGGCGCGGGACCGCAGGCGCGTCCTCGCTGCGGCTGCTCGCAAAGACCCAGTCGCGAATTTGCTGGCGCGCTCGGTCGGGAAGTCCGATGAACAGGATTCCGGCCAGCATTTTCGTTTCGCTGGTCCATGCGATTTCCCCGCGCGCCTCAACCCAGTCGGGGGACTGCGGCAATTGGAACCGAATTGCGGGTAGACGAACGCCGCTCAAGGTGACGGCGGTGTGCACGGCCAGGCCGCCCTCGCTCATGTTCAGGACGATGCCGCCGTTGTCGCCGCCGAGGTCGATGTAGGCGAGCGACCTCACGCTGCGGCGCGCGAAGAAGCGCCTGTCCTGATGAGAGGAAAATTCCGCCACGTTGCCCATTTTCGTGTTACGCGGATATACCCGATGCGGTGACGGGGGGACCGCATCCAAAACTCCTGCCTCAGTGAGTAGATTATACGCCCGCGCTTGCTTGGTTCACAAGGCGTGAACCTTGAGAAAAAGGGCGAATTGGCCCAGAATATCGCCAGAATATCGAGGAGGTTGGGGCGCAGCGCCAAGTTCAGCCGACCGCTGAGGCAGCGGGGCAGGCGACCTGACTACAATTCAATTTAGGTGTAATCTACGCTCATGAGCGAAAAAATAAGAAAGAACGATCGCGAATGGCAGTCTGAGTTGACCGACGAGCAGTATCACGTCACGCGCGAAGGGGGCACCGAGCCCCCGTTTAGCGGCGAATATGCGGACACGGAAACCGAAGGCACGTACGTTTGCGTTTGCTGCGGGCAGCCGCTTTTCAGCTCAGACGCGAAGTATCACTCGGGCTCAGGATGGCCCAGCTACTGGCAACCGATTGCAGCCGACAACGTGGAAATGAATCGCGACGTCTCGCATGGCATGGTCCGCACCGAGGTTCTGTGCAGCCGCTGCGACGCCCATCTGGGCCACGTGTTTGACGATGGCCCCAAGCCGACGGGACTGCGCTTCTGTATCAACTCGGCCGCGCTACAGCTTAAAGAGAAGGAATCGGACGACAAGTCGGGCGGCGAATCGGAAGAAAAATCGGAAGGCAAATCAGCAGGTAAGTCCTAGTTCTATGCCGGCCATGCGCATGCCGCGAGTCCGCGGCTACGGTTGTTTGCCCGCTTCGGGGCGAAAATCCGCGATACCCAGTTCGACTACCGTTGCGGGCGACCTCGGCTTCAGACGTTTCGGCGTGTCACTTTGGGACGCCGATTCCTTGTAAGTCCAAGCGCCATACACCCGATCGTTGAACGCGGCGATCGCCGAGTAGTCTCCGATGAACTGGTCGCCGGGATCGAACGGAGTTTCCGTCCACGCATAGTTGGTGAAGGTCCTGGCCGCCATCCGTCGAGCGAGCGAGCACGATGACCGCGCTCCGATTCGCCGGATCGCCGCGGCGATCGTAGAAAACTACATAGGCCGAGCCGCTCGCCGGATCCACCGCAAGCCACTGGAAGAACTGGTCGGCGCCGTTGTGCACCGAGTCGTTGTTGACGCGCGTGGCGGGACTCCACGTTTTTCCGCGGTCGCGCGACGTGGAACAGAAAACGTCGACGTCTCCGTTCCGGTAGTCGGTCCAAGTCACATAGAGTTGTTCCGTGCGCGGATCGATTCCGATTTGCGGGAAGCCGTCGGAGCGCTCGACATCTTCCACTTTGAAGTACGATGCGGCCGTGTCGAGGATTTTCCGCGAGACGCCAAATGTGACACCGCCGTCGCGCGACGTTGCCATCACGATCGAATCGCCGTCGGACCAGATGGCATAGAGCGTCCCATCCGGCCCGGCGACCGCATCGAAACCTTCCACCGCCCCGTTGTCGTCGCGGGGGATACCTTCGTGAGTGCTGATCTCGTGAGGAGCGGACCACGTAACGCCGCCATTGTTCGACCGCGAGAACAGGATGATGGATTTCGAAAGGCTGAACTCCGTCCAGCCCACATAAAGATTGCCAGCGAAGGGGGAAGCCGAATTATTGTCGGCGACGATGTACGGCTTGTCTTCAAACGGCATCTCCGGGTGCGTCGGCTGCTCGTCCACGGCCGCCACGTTTGGCTCCCACGTCTTCCCGCCATCGAGCGAGCGACGCACGAAGATGCCGTTCCGTGTGGCGTTGTGAGCCCAGTATTGCGGAGTTCCCAGCTTGTCGAAAGCGATGTAGCAGAGAATCGCGTGGCCGCGAATATCGTAGGTGATGGAAACGTCTCCGGAGACGTTGTAGTTCGAGGGAGAGGTGCCGGCCGCGAGTTGCCAGTGCGCGCCAGCGTCGTCCGAATAGGAGACTTTCGCGGGCGACTGAAAAGCCGCCGCGATATGCTGGGGATTCTTCGGATTGATGGCCACCGAAGGTTCGCTGAAGAAGCCCGGGTGCGGGCTAATCGGCGTCACCTTCGCGCCGGGCGGCGCCGGCAGCGATTGTTGCGCGTACGCGCTTCCTGCGAGGACTGCGAGCGCTACGAAAGCGACGCTCGCCACAGCTCGTCCCCGCCTAGTGGTCAAAGAAGATGACCTCGGGATGCTTATCGGAGGCATCAAGAGGAATCGCGCGTAGGATTCCCGGCGAAACGATATAGAAAGCGAGATTTGTGGGGAACCCGATGGGGGAATTCGTCGTCAGGGTTCCGCGGCCAGCGGCCGAGATGTTGGCATAACTGGCAACGAGAGATTGACCCAGGTTCGGCGTCAACGGCGGAGTGAATTCATCAAGCGTCTGCACCCCAACCATGCTGCCCGTGCCGCTCGCGGTGACCTGGCCGATTACGTTGTTAACCGCTGTTTCAGCAGGGAAGGACGCGCTGATCGTGTACCCACCCAACACGGATGAATCGGCGAACGCAATTCCGGTTTCCTGCTGATCGAGGAGCCCGCTGCTGACGGCAGCGTCGCTGCCGATTGTGAATCCCTGGCTCGGTCCGGTGAGATACGCAACGGCGACTCGCTCCGTGCCGCCTTGCGGACCAAGATTCGTAAAGGTCACGCGGCCATTCGCGCTGATTTGGAAGTTACCCGTGAGCGAGGGGCTGGCGATCGCCCCGCTGTTGTTTTCGTCGTACGCTAAAGTCACGCAATTCGCTATTTGCGCCGAGCAGCCCGCAGTGGTGCTCGGGACGGATGTTAACAGTCCCGCCAGCACGCTGGCATTGCTCCCGTTAAGGCCTGTGCTGGTGGCGACGCCCGGCCCGCTCAGAGCCGAAGCGTTGAACGTGGTGGTGGTGGACTGCAAGATCATTTCGCCGCTGAGCCGCGGATGAGTGGCGTCGGTAGGATCGCTGGCAACGAAGAAAATGTCACCCGGGGTGACAAAGTGGAAGATGTAGCTCAACGTGTAGGGAGACTTTCCAGGGAGGTCAAACGTAAAACTGGCGCCGCCTCGTGAGCCGGAGTCGAAGGAAAAATCTCCCGATAGTCCCAACCCGGGGCTGAACGTGCCAGCCTCGTTGTAATCGCCAGTCCCAGGCGTGATGCTACCGATGCCGTCGGCGTGAATCACGCCTCCCAACACGGTGGGCGAGCCCGCCAGGTCAAAGCCCCGGAACAGAAAAGCATAGTTGCCGTTGAAAGCTCCGGCGCTGAAGCTCGTTGAGTTGGCGGGCTTCATGATTCCCGCGCCGTGGGTCTGCAGTGTGTCGTTGTCCGAGGCGGAAGAATTGTTCTCGAAGAAACTGATGTTGCCGCTGGAATTTAGCACCAGGTTGTAGTCCGTCGTGAGGCTCACGTTCAGGGAATTCGTGGCTATGATTTCCATCGTGCCGCGTCCGTCCGTGCCGAGCGAGTAAGTTCCGGTCAAGCTCTGCTGGTTGACGGCCCCGGAAACCCGATTGCTGTCGATTCCACCGCCCGTGAACTTTCCGTTGCCGTCCGCCACCAGGGAACCAACCAGCGCCACCGAGCCCTGCGAATCGAATCCGTTGAACAGAAAACTGTACGAGCCGCTGATCAGCGAGTTGCTGTTCGTTCCGGCAGCGATCGTGATGGTGTACGTTGCGCTGGTAGACACCGGCACGAATTCCGAGTCGGTGACCTGCACGGTGAAAGTGGAACTTGTCACAAGAACGGGAGTTCCCGAAATCGCGGCGTTCGCGGGAAAGAACGTGAGGCCGGACGGAAGCTGGCCGTTGGTGATTTGCCAGGTGTAGGGCGGTATTCCGCCGCTGGCAGTGAGCAAAGTCGAATACGGAGCCGCCGTCGTACCGCTCGGAAGCGACGCAGGCAAAATCGCAAGCGGCTGCGGCGTCTGGATCGAAATCGCCAGTGCCTTCGATTGAATCTGCGAATTGGGGAGCGTCGAGTCGGAAACTTGCACCGAGAACGGATAGGGGTTGTTGCTTGCCGCTGTCGGCACTCCCGTGATCTGACCCGTGCCTGCGTTCAAAGCGAGACCTGGAGGAAGCGCTCCGCTTAGCAAGCTCCATTTGAACGGTTTCACGCCCCCTTGGGTGGTGATCAGCGTACCGTACAAATCATTGATCAGGCCGGTTTGTAGCGGCGAAACCGCCGTGATCACCAAGGTCGGCGCCGGCGCAATGAAGATCGAATATTGCTGTGTCAGAGAAACCGGCTGGGTCGAGTCGTCCGTAACCTGGACCGTGAATACGGTGGGATTGGGCTGTCCGGTAACAGGACCTGACGGTGTTCCGGTAATGGTTCCCGACTGGTTCAACGTCAGCCCCGGGGGCAGGCTACCGCTTCCCGGCGCCAGGGTGAATTTCAGGGGAGCCACGCCTCCGGTAACTGGGATTGTCGTGCTGTAGGGCTGGCCATTCGAGCCGCACGCGATCTGGGCGCTCGTGCCGCTGCCGGCGCACTGCGTGTTGGTTATCGTGAACGTGAGCGGGAGTTCCACACTAATCGTAACGGTTTTCGTCGACGTCGAATTCGCGACGGAAGTGGCAGTGAGCGTAACGGTCAGCGAGGTTGTCAGCCCGGCCGGGGCTGTGTAGGTCATCGGATTCGAAGTCAAACTGGAAAGAGTTCCGCATGTCCCGGTGAGGCCGGGGCTGTTATTGACGCAATTCGATCCGGTCAGCGCCCACGTAACGCCCTGGTTAAACAGGTCGTTTCCCAGGGTAGCCGTAAAAACCAATGGTTGGCCTTGATCTATCGAGGAATTGCCGGGAGTTATATCGATCGTGATGGGCTCGCCGCCGGAGCTGCTGCAACTCTCGAGCAGCACAACCGCCAGGCAAACCAAAATCAGCGCCGCGGCGGCGCGTAATTGCCTAAGCGAGCTCCAAACTCGGAAAGATTCGTATGGTCGTGCCGAGGGCCGCTTCATGCGGGCATAAGCATTCAAGTTCTTCATGTCACCTTAGGATGTTTCTGTTTGGACCCGCCCAGGCCGGAGTGAGGAGTAAAGCGAAACCTCGGCACCGATGCCCAAAGTGAGTTGAATAACAAAACCGCGGGAGAGTGTCAACGCACATCTCCGGCCCAACCGATCGTAGAAGGTGTCAGTCTCACGCTCACATCAGTAACGATTAAAGAATATTAGGACAGCCTGCAGACATTGTGGATGCGCGGACTACAGCCCTCGTTGCCTGCCCCGTCTTGGCACTTTTGCCTCCGAACGGGCACGGTTCGGCACAGAACCCGGAACGCGTCTCGACCAGGCTCGACTCACGGGTGAGCGCCTTTCCAGCGTTCCTATCGACAATCTCACATGATGCTACAAATGGCCAGCCGCGTATCGCTAAATCCTCATGGTTAGCCAGGAATCGTGGCCCGAAGGCGGGATTGAATCTCGTTTCATTCTGCGCCGTGGCAACGCCTCGACTACATTCTTGCATCTGAACGCACTTGTGCATCTCTGTGTTCCGCGTGAGCCGCCACTTTTCAAGTCACGCCTGTTTCTAGTATAAATGTTCGGCTCGGCAGAGTCCTTAAGTCCTGCTGTCCCCTCTTAACTTGGAGGAAAGCATTGATTGAAGTGCAAGATTTGACGAAGGCGTATGGTTCGACCCTTGCTGTTGACCATGTTTCGTTCACCGTCAACAAGGGCGAGATTCTCGGCTTTCTCGGCCCCAACGGCGCCGGCAAGACCACCACGATGCGCATCCTTACCGGGTTCATGCCAGCCACCTCCGGCACGGCGCGCATCGCCGGGTTTGACGTGACCACCGATTCGCTCGACGTCCGCCGCCATATCGGATATCTGCCAGAAGCGCCGCCCGTGTATCCGGACATGACTGTCGAGACCTATCTCGATTTCGTCGCGCGCATCAAGAACGTGCCAGCCGAGAGGCGAGCGGAGCGGATCACGGACGCGCTTGTGAAGACGAACCTCGTCGACAAGCGGAATGAGCTGATCAAACGGCTCTCGCGCGGTTACAAGCAGCGCGTAGGAATCGCGCAGGCGCTGGTGCACGATCCGGACGTGATCATTCTCGACGAGCCGACGGTGGGCCTGGATCCGAAGCAGATCATTGAAGTGCGGAATCTCATCAAGAGCCTTGCGGGAACCCACACCATCCTGCTTTCCACCCACATCCTGCCCGAAGTGAGCATGACGTGCGACCGGGTGGTCATCATCAACAAAGGGAAGATCGCGGCCGTCGACACGCCACAGAACCTGACGAGCCAGCTCAAGGGCGGCCAGCGGATCCGCCTGGAGGTTCAGGCGCCCGAAGCACCGCTCCGCGAAGTTCTTGCGCAGGTGCCAGGCGCGAGCCGCGTGCAGGTGGAAGCGGCGCGCAACGATGGTCATTTGACCCTGAACATCGAAGCCGCACCCGGTAAAGACATCCGCAGCCAAATCGCAGCAAGGATCGTCGAGAAGGGCTGGGGCCTGTACGAACTTCGCGGCGTCAGCCTGAGCCTGGAGGACATCTTCCTCGAGCTGACCACCGACGATTCATCCCACGCAGAGCCGGCAAGCTAAGGAGCACACGAAACGATGCAAGGCTTTTACGCGATCTATCGCAAGGAGATGGGCCACTATTTTGTGTCTCCCATCGCCTACGTTTTTATCGGTCTGTTCCTGATACTCAGCGCGTTCTTCTTCAACTTCTTCCTGCAAGCCGTGATTCAGCAGTCGATGTCGTCCGACATGCAGAGCATGCGCTTCGGCATGCCGCAGGATATCGACGTCCCCACGGAAGTGACGCGCGCATTCTTCGGGCTGCTTTCCACGCTGGTGCTGTTCATCACGCCGATTCTCACCATGGGCGTATACGCCGAGGAGCGCAAGCGCGGAACGATGGAATTGCTGATGACGTCGCCCATCACGGAGATCGACATCGTGCTTGGGAAATTCTTTGCCTCGCTCACGCTGTTTGCCCTCATGCTTCTTCCCACACTGAGCTATCTCGTATTCATGAATCTTCGCAGCGAGCCCATCCCGCCGATGCGCGTGCTGCTTGCAGCTTACGCAGGAATCCTGCTGCTGGGCGGCTCGCTCCTGGCGCTGGGGACTTTCATTTCGTCCCTCACGGAAAACCAGATCATCGCGGCCGTGCTTACCTTTGCGGCCTTCCTTCTGATTTGGGTTCTCGACCTCGGGCGCAACGCCTCAGGCCCGGTTGCTTCGGTGCTGACCTATCTTTCGGTCATACGGCATTACGAGGACTTCACGCGCGGCGTGATCGATACGACCGGGTTGATTTATTACGCCAGCTTCATATTTCTGTTTGTTTTTCTCACTGTGCGCTCGGTGGATTCGATGCGCTGGCGGAGGGCGTAGGACATGGCCAAGCCCACCGGCAACGCAAAACCTTTCGAGATGAAGTGGTCGCGCCAGCAGTTTGCCGAAATTGCGCTCAGCATCGGCGCAGCCCTGCTGATTGCCAGCTACATTCGCTACACCATCCAGGGAGAGATGCTTCGGCTCACCGAGATTCTCCTGATCACCGGCGGAGTGCTCCTTCTGGCTTCGATCGTTCTAGGATTCCCGAATATTCGCGGCTACTTCTCGAAGCGGTCGTCGCAGCTCGGCACGAACACCTCGATTCTGACTCTCGGCATCGTCGCAATCCTCGTGGTGGTGAACTATCTGGGGCAGGAGCACCACAAGCGTTTCGACGTGACCAGCGAGAAGCTCTATACGCTCTCTGACCAGACCAAGAAGATTGTGCAGGGGCTGAAGAAAGACGTCACGATCGTTCGCTTCGGCAAGACGGGAGACCAGGGCCTGGACGATCTTATGGCGGAGTACAAGAGTCTGAGCCCTCACATTAAATTCCAGAACGTTGACCCGCAGGAAAAGCCCGAAATTGCGAAAGAGTACGGCGCAACGCGCATGGGGGACATTGTCGCGGCCTCCGGGGAGAGGAAAGAGCACATCGAGCCCGGAATGGGCGGGGAGCCTTCCGAGCAGGACATCACGAGCACGATCATGAAAATCACTCGCGACAAAGTGAAAATGGTCTGCTTTGTGACTGGCCACGGCGAAAAGTCGCTCGCGGATAATGAAGGCGGGGGCTACAGCGCGGTCGATCAGGGTCTGAAGAGGGAAGGATTCAACACGAATTCGGTAAATTTGGTCTCGAGCGGCAGCATCCCTTCCGATTGCGACGTCCTGGTAATTGCCGGCCCGACGAAGGCGCTGTTCCCTCAGGAAACCGAGATGGTGAGCAAGTACCTGGATGATGGCGGGAAAGCGCTCATCGAGGAAGATCCGATCAGCGCGAAGGCTCAGCAGAATCCAAATCTCGACTCGCTATATCAACCCTGGAACATCAACGTCGGCACGAACGTTGTCGTGGACGTTAGCGGCGTTGGTCGCTACCTTGGAACTGGCCCAGCGGCGCCGGTGGTTATCGACTTTGGTGACAGCCCCATCACGAAGAATCTCAAGGGCGGCATGACGTTCTTCCCGCTGGCGCGCACCGTTTCGATCGCCGATAAAAATAAGACCGAGCCGCTGAATACGGAGCTGCTGAAAACATCCGCGCGCAGCTTCACGATTCCAAATCTCGATCAAAAAGAAGTCAAGTTCGATCCGAAGACGGATACAGCTGGGCCTCTTTCGCTGGGAGTGGCCGCGGATCGCGCCTCGGGCGGCAAGGAAGCGCGCCTCGTCGTCATCGGCAATTCAAATTTCGCAGCGAACCAATTTATCGGCTCGCAGGAGAATGGCGACCTCTTCTTCAACACGATCGACTGGCTCGCGCAGGACGAGAACCTCATTTCGATCCGTCCGAAATCGCCTACGAATCGGCGCGTTACGCTGACGGAATCGCAGTGGAGCATGCTGCGCTGGTTCGACTTGTTCTTCCTGCCGGGCCTGGTGATTTTCGCGGGAGTCTACATCTGGTGGAAACGCCGGTAGGATGGCGGTGCGGATTCCGGCAAGAATCGAACGCAAAACGTCATGATTAAGAAATCGACTCTGATGGTCCTGCTGTGCGCGCTCGTCCTGGGCGGCGCGGTCTACTATTTCGAGTGGCGCAGCAACAAGACAGTCAAACCTTCTGAGGACACCTCGAAGCTTGCGTTCTCAATGCAGGCAGAAGACGTCACGTCTCTCACGGTGTCGCATCCGGACAAAGCGGACCAGCCTCCCGTAAGGCTCGAGTATCACAATGGGGCATGGAGCATCGTGCAGCCACTCGACACCGCCGCCGACCAGTCCGCAGTTCGAGGGATCACCGAAGGCCTCGCGGCCGCCCGAATTTCGCAAACCGAGCCTGGCGCCCCAGACCGCCTGAAGGCCTACGGCTTGGCCCCACCGCACGTTTCGCTCGAATTTCAATTGAAGAGCGGAGCGAAACACACGGTCCTGCTCGGCGACAAGGACTTCACCGGTGTTTCTGTTTACAGCCAGATCGACGGAGGAAAAGACGTTTCGCTTCTTCCGTTCTCGCTGTATACCAGCGCGGATAAGCCCCTCGATGAGCTCCGCGACCGCAACGTGCTTCACATCGACAACGGAAAAGTTGTCTCGCTCGAGCTCAAGAACCCTTCCGGCGATTTGTCAGCGGCCAAGCAAGGCACGAAAGACCAACCGCTGTGGAAGTTCACGAAACCGGGTGGCGACATCCTGGCCGACGCTGAAAGTGTGAACGCGCTTCTGGCGGCCGTCGCCACAACGAAGATGACGTCGATTACGAGCGAAACCTCCGACAACCTCGGGAAGTACGGCCTCTCGAATCCGGCCATCACATTCAGCGCCGTGGATGAAGCTGGCCAGAAGCTAACCCTGCTGGTGGGAAAAAAGGAGGGAAGCGGCTATCTGGCTCGGGATGCGTCGCGGCCGACGATTTTCGTCATCAGCGACGATTTGTACAAGAAGCTCTCCGAGACTTTTGCTGATCTCCGCGACAAGAACCTCGTCCACGTCACTGAAAGCGACATCAGTCACATCGAAATTCACAACGCGAACGCGACCATGGCGGTCAGCCGCAAACAGGGCAGCGATTTCGACTGGACGATCGATTCGCCCCCCGACGCAAAGGGCAAGTCCGCCGCCACTTGGAGGATCCTCAGCCCGCTCAATTCCGCAAAAGCCGAGGAAGTGCTGGATCACCCGCCGGCCGGCATCGCTGCGAAGCTCGCGAAACCCGCCATTGAAGTGGAGCTGACCGAGAAGAACGGATCGAAACTGACCGTGAGAATTTCAGCCGCGGCCGGCGACTTCGTCTACGCGCAGACCAGCGCCGGCCCGGCTATCTACAAGTTCAAGAAAACCGCATTTGACGATTTGAACTTCAAGGTTTCGGATCTCGCATCCTGAGGATGCGAGTCCGGGGTGTAGCGGTTACGCGGCCCCGTGGCTGACGGCTGCGAGCGCCGCTTCGCTGGGCCAGGTTGCAAGGAGCAGAATTTTCCCACTCGTCGGAGAAATATGGATGTAATAAACCACGCCCGCGTCTTCGATTTCGTAGAAGTCAGCGCGTTTTGGGTCGGGTGTGACTTGCGTTCCGCTGAATAGCAAGTTCCGGAGCATCGTCACGGTTTCTACCGGATGATTCCGCACGTCCTCGATCTGCATTTCGCGTTCCAGCGCCATCACCATAACTCCCTCCCGCCCCTGCCTTCCTTCACTCTCTATTACGCCTGGAGAAACGGAAAAGTTCCAGTCTTATGAAACTTTCCGGTCACCTAACCATCACATCCTCAGGCGTAAAGATTAGACGCGCGGACCGGCACAAAGGCTCAGCTTTTTGACGCTTGATGTGTTCTCATTCTTCGGCCCGTGCGCTTTGCCGAGATGGGAAAAGTTGCCCACATTGGTGAGTTATAATGTTTTCACAAAGCACCAGTGCTGAAACCAGCACATCGTAATACTGTCGGGGTTAACTCATAAATTGCTACTTGCGCGACCGGGGTAAAGTGCGCTATCTCGTTTACATCAAAGCAACGTGTTTTCGAGGGCTCATCCAACGTGAAGAAGAAAAAGGGAAAGAGAACGACGCGGCTCTACCGGGACCGGCGGCGGAAACACCGGCACTGGCAGGTGACCGTGTACTACCACGACGGCGAGAGGTTCGCGCGAGTTTATATCGATCGTGAACGCGCCGAGCACTTCGCTGAACGTCAGAAAAAATCTCCCGTAGTAAAAGCGACTCGCATCCTCGAAGTGGACTAAAACGGGGCGGAATTTGAGGCCGTTTTGGGGGTGGGAGCGGTGGGCGGCGTTCTGGCTACTTTATCCAAATCTGCGCCGCGTCGCTACTCTTGTGGCTGTCCGCCCACGCATGCTATAAAGAGAACTTCCAGGCGGGATTCGTATAGTGGTAGTACGCGACCTTGCCAAGGTCGAGGCGAGGGTTCGATTCCCTTATCCCGCTCCAGTCTCCCGAAGTAACAAATCCCCGGCATCTGCCGTTCTCCTGATATCCGCGTTCCGTCGCATCCGTATAGCTGATTGACGTATAGCTCAGTGAGAGGTGCAGATGGTGGTTCTGGATCATCGGCCAACTGGAACGCAAACCGCTCTAGCTGCATTGTTGCTTATCCTGATGGCCGTTCTGGCTGGCGGAGCTGTGTCCCGCGAGTCGATCACGATCGATGAAGCGGCGCATCTCGGAGCCGGAGTCAGCTACCTGCAAAAGCTTGATCTTCGGATGAATGAAGAACACCCGCCCCTCGCAAAGGTGCTGGCTGCCGTACCCCTGGTGGTTCGCGGAGTGCCTGCCGACTACTCGGATCTGTCTTGGGAGTTCAGCGGAAAAGGGCTTCAGGCGATGTTGGGCGAGTGGTCTTGGGGAAACTCGGTGGCGGTGCGCTGGAACGACCCGTATTCAACAATGTTCTGGGCCCGCATGCCGATGCTGCTGCTGACGCTGGCGCTGGGTCTCGCGCTGTATGTCTTCGGCTCAAGATTTGGAAATGCATGGGGCGGGTTACTGTGTCTCGCCGCCTACGTGAGCACTCCTGCGTTTCTGGCGTTCGGGCCGCTGGTTCTCACGGACGTCGCTGTAGCCCTTTTCTCTCTGCTCACGATTTGGGCTTTCGCGGAAATGTGGCGGTCGCCGGACCGCGACACCCTCCTTCGATTCGCTTTGGCGCTCAGCGGCGCGCTGCTCTCGAAATTTTCCTCCGGGCTGCTCCTGTTTGGTTTTCTCGCTTTCGGTCTCAGCTTTCGCTGGCTCCCCGTCGCCGGTCAGCCCACGGACCGCGACGAACTCCGCCAATGGAGGCGCGTGCGGCGCCGCTATTTGAGGAAGGGCATATTGCTGGCCGCTTTGATCGTTTACGCGGTTTACTTCGTCTTGTCGTGGAACCAGCCGACGGATTCGCTGCAACTGCTCGGCCATGGATTCGCCGCGTTGGTCTTGCGGCGACTCCTGATGCCGCCGTGGATTTACCTTCGCGGCCTCGTGCTGTTTGCCGTGATGTCCAGTCGTCCGACTTTCATCCTCGGCCACGCGTATCCGCACGGCGTCTGGTTCTATTTTCCGGTCCTGTTCGCTCTTAAATCGACCCTCGCTTTTCTCGCTCTACTGGTCCTTGCTGTGGTGGTCGGTGTCGCAGCGAAACGGAAACTCGCGCGGAATTTCTGGGTATCGGAAGGAATGGAGTTCCACTGGCGCGCCCTCTGGGTTTTCCTCCTCGTCTTTGTTACCGCCTGTATGCTCAGCCGGCTGGACCTCAGCATCCGGCATTTCACGGTGCCCATCACCCTGATGATCCTGATGCTGGCGCCGCTTCCCCGCGTCCTCGAAGAACTTAGACAGGCACGCTGGCCTGCTGCTCGAATTGCAACCGCACTTGTCGTTGTGCTCGCGTGTGTGTCTCTGGTCACCGTGGCGCGCGCATATCCCTATTACTTTCCTTTTCTCAACAGTCTGAGTTTTGGCCGCCCCGGGTACTTGCTGATGAATGACTCGAACCTCGACTGGAACCAGGCGCTTCCTGACGCGGAACGTTTCGTTCAGCAGCACGGCGTGCAGCACGTGCTCCTCGATGAGTACGGCTTCTCAGAGCCGAGGGTCTACGTGCCCGAGGCACAGTTTTGGGACTGCCAGCAGCCCTCGGCGGCCGACGCAGGTCAATGGGCGATCGTTTCCGCCGGCATGATCGAAGACGGGCACAACTGCCTCTGGCTGATGAACTATCCTCACGAACCGCTTGCTGGTGGCAGCATGTACGCGTTCGAGCTTCCGGCGGCAATTCCTGCGGCCGGCGCGTCGGGTGGACCGTCGCTGCCAGCCGACTACCACACCTTCGCCGGCACCCCCCGCGACATCGATTTTCGCCTTATGTTTTACAATTTAGTCCGAGACCCGAAGCAGCTTCAGCCCGTCCTTGATCAGATGATGGCGTTGTACGGTCGCAGTCAGAAAAAGCACTAAAATCCATGCCAGCCCGGTTCTAGCGGCTCGCCGCGGGGCGTGCTAGAGTTGCAGCCCCAACCCATGCTGGCGTATCTTTGCGGTCCGATCGAATTCGCGAAGGACGGTGGACGTCTCTGGCGCCGTAAGCTGGCACCGTTTTTGCGCGAGACGCTGGGCCACCGCGTGTACGATCCCGCCGAAGACGAGAAGAAGAATCTGACCGACGAAGAATCCGCCCATTTTCGTTCCTGGAAGGCTTCCGACCCCGACCGGTTTCGCCGCGTCATTCGCAAGATCATTGCTTTCGACCTCGACTTGATCGAAAACAAGACGGACTACCTCATCTGTTATTGGGACAGCGAACCGGGCGCGCAGAGCGGGGGTACTTCGGCGGAACTTACATTCGCGCACCGGAAGGGGATTCCGGTCTACCTCGTCACACCGCAGCCCATCGAGCAAATCAGCGGCTGGATGCTCGGCTGTTCGGATCAGATCTTCTCGTCCGTCGAGGAACTGAAGAAATTTCTCTCCGCGCGGTTCTCTCGCGAGAAACAAACCGAGCTCTGGAAAGATTGACGCATGCCCTGCCGCTCGGCTGCTGATAAAATCCCGTCCGCATGGACAAGATAATCGTCGCGGTGGGCAGCACGCGCCGGCCCAAGCTGAACGCCGTCTGGGAGGCGCTCACAGTCTTCGGCCCAGCTCTGAACGACAACGCGCAGTTCGACATCGCCGCGGTGGAAGTTCCCAGCGGCGTTCGCCACACGCCACTTTCGCGCGAAGAAATGATGAAGGGCGCTCGCCATCGCGCCGAAGCCCTGGTTCGCGTCGCGAGCGAAAAAAACGAGCCGTGGAGATATTTCGTCGGCCTCGAAGGCGGCTTCGATGTTATTCACGCGGATGGCGCCCGCTGGGTATTTCTCGAGAATTGGGCTTACGTCACCGACGGTAGCCCACGCGGCGCGTTCGGCCAGTCGGGAGCAGTGCTCGTCCCCGAGCCGCTCGCGAAACGCGTCGTTGACGAAGGCGTCGAGCTATCGGAAGCGGTGGACGCTTTCGCCGGAGGCCACGGGATCCGCGACGCTCAGGGCGCCTGGGGCGTCCTGACGCGCAACATGATCACGCGCCAGGACGCATTCCGCGTCGCCGTCATCAACGCCTTCGCCCCGTTCTTCAATCGCGCGCTTTACGCGGCGAAGCGACCCGTTTGTTAACATTAGGCGGTCCCGGCGCGTCTATCGGGTGGTAAGGAACAGAAGACATGATCCTTGGACGCACCTTTGATGTGTTCCTCCGGCGATCCGGGATTCGGCGCGTCGCGATTCTGTGCGTGGCTGTGACAGCCGTGGCTTTTCCATTTCTTACAGTGTCCTCGTCGCACAATACTTCGGAGAAGCCCTCCGACAAAACCTCAGACAAGACAGGGGACGCACCTCAGCCGATCTATTCCCAGAATCCGGAGGATCCCTGGAATCGCATTTTCTATCATCTATTCACCCGCCGAATAGAAGTGCACGTCTCGAACGAGTACCCGGAGGGCGCGCCGTTCGCGGAGTTCCGGAAAGGCTCAACCCGACTCGTCAGCACGCGTACTTTCGAACGGCTCGAAATTGGCGACCGCGCGATAGACCCGTTGTACCCCAACTTTTTCAACGACACGGGTGCTCGCAGGGTTTTGACCGAACCGGCTTACTCGGCGCTCGTGAAGGCGCTCCAGGAGGCAGTCAGTGAGAGCGCGGCTCGTTCCCCGGTCGCAAGGGCGCTGATGCAGAGCGATCTGTGGTCTGCCTACGACCAACTCTACGGCGAATACACAGGGTCGGATCAGGGCGAACTCGAACAGCATAGGCGCGTAATCGCCGATTTGTTGGGACACTTGATTAGGAAAATTGCGCTGACGCCCGAAGAAATTCGGTCTCTACCCAACAACTATTCTGCCGCGATGGGCCGTCAATCGCTTCCCGACCTTTTCGCTAACGACAGCGGCTGGATTGAAATACAGTGGTTTCCACGCCGCATGCATGAGGAAGCAGCCAACGATCGGCGTGTCGCTCGCGTCTTTCTGAAGCCGACCCACCCTACACGCGACCTGCAGAAATTTGTGAACGCACAGCGCGAGGAAAATGGCGATCCCGTCCTCGATCTCGATGGAGTGGCGCTGATCATGCAACTCCTGTTGGTCGACGCGCAGGGAAGGTTGACTCCGACAACCCTCACGACGGATGTCCAGGTCCGGCTCTTCGAAAGGAGTGCTGCGGGCTCTTTGAAGGCGGCGAAGGTTCAAATGGCCGAAATTAGCCGTCGCCTTTTTATCTCCGACCCGGCGTCGGGAGGGTTGGCCCCGGAAGCAGAAGACTCACCGGCGTACTTTCCTGTCTCCGGAAACGACTATTCGTTCGCGTCGCCGCAAGTGATCGTCGAAGGACCGCCGATTCAGGTTCATTTGAGGACTCGCTGCACTTTTTGTCACGGCGACGATTTGACGCAGGTGATGACGTTTAGCATCGCTCTGCCTCCGCGTTTTCTGACGCCGCCACTCAGGCAACTGGATCCCGCCGCCAACCGCGAGGCGGATGATGTTGTGTCACGAAAGAGGAAGCGTCGGGAGTTCAAGTCCTTGGACGCATATTTTGAAACGCCCGGGTGGCGCTGGCCTTTCGGCTTCTTCTTTCTGTAGCCCGAACAGCCGCCTCAATTTCCGCGCCGTGTTGTGCTAGCCTAAGCGCGGGAGGCAATGACGCGTGGACATCGTGAAGGGCAACATGGGCTGGATCGAAGTGGTCGTCGGACCGATGTTCTCCGGCAAGAGCGAAGAGCTGATCCGGCGGTTGCGTCGCGCGGAGTTTGGCAAGCAGCGCGTGCAAATCTTCAAGCCTGTGATTGACCAGCGCTACGCGAAAAACGGAATCGTCTCGCACTCAGGCCTCGAGATCGCTTCGGAGCTCGTCCAGACCGGCAACGATATTCTCGAGAAGGTGGCCCCGCGGACCGAAGTGATCGGCATCGACGAAGCGCAATTTTTGGGCGACTCGGTGGTGGATGCGTGTACGAAGCTCGCCGACCTCGGGAAACGCGTGATCGTCGCCGGCCTCGATACCGACTTTATGGGGCGCCCGTTCGAGCCGATGCCGCGCCTTTTGGCCGTCGCGGAGGAAATCACCAAGCTGCTCGCGATCTGCATGCGCTGCGGCAACCCGGCCGTGCATACGCAACGCCTGGTGGCGTCGGATGAGTTGATCGTCGTCGGAGCGGGCGGAATGTACGAGGCACGTTGCCGGCGCTGCTTCGAACCCTTTCTCGCGCAGCAGCGAATCGAAGAGGAAAAGGGAAAAGCGGCCAACGCTGCGGCGGCGAGCGCCGCTTCTTGACGCCGGCAGGCGGCGCGCGAATCGCCATTGGCATCGCCCGTCAAAAGCCCTAAAATAGACCCCCAAGGCCGACGATGTATCTTCGCTCCACCCTCTTGCTCGCGGTCGCGCTCGTGATGAGCGCGGATTTACCGGACGTTTCTCACTTTCGCTCGCCTGTCCCCGACGGACTCGACCTGAGCGCCCTCGGCCATTCCCCCGCTTCGGACCTGTTCGTGTGGGTGGTTCAGCAGGCTAAGAGCAAGCCGAGCGAGATGGGCGAGCAGTCGAAGCTGACCATCATCCGTTTCGTTGACGGCGAGTTCGCGAAAGCCACTCAGCCGCTTCCGCACGAAAAGTCCGGCTACAAGATCGCCGTCGGCAAGCCGCTCGATCTAAAGGGCCTCGAGGCCGAGGTGAGGCGCGAAGGTTCGATCGCGGGCCCCGGCGATACGGTCCAGATCACGAGTATCGAGTTTCGGGGGAAGGAAATTGCGGTGCAGATCAACGGCGGCGGGCGAAAGAAATTCCACATCCGCGACCACTTACAGGTGGGCATGGGCACCAATCCGCCGCCCATGGGCGGCGACGTGCATCCCGACGAGGGCCGCGGCACGACGCTGATTCTGGACTACGGGCGCGCCCTGCCCGACCTAAGTCCCGATGACGTGAAGCACGATCTTTCCGTGATGCTCGATTTTTCGAAGGAGCACTCGGCCACCGTGAATTGGATCGATACGCTGCCGCCCGAGATCCAGCAGGCCATCAAAGATCACCGCGCGCTGGTGGGCATGGACCAGGAGATGGTGATCGCGGCGCTGGGACGCGCCGAGCGCAAAGTGCGCGAACGCGACCCCAACGGCAATGAAACGGAAGACTGGATTTACGGCAATCCGCCCGCGAAAACCACCTTCGTCACGTTCATCGGCGACAAAGTGGTTCGCGTGAAAGTGTTCAACGACGCGGGCGTAACCAGCGCGAATTGACTTTTCTTCCCGCGTGCCCTAGCATCTTCTTTCGATAGAAATTCTCGTAAAACCTTCAGCGGTCGCCCGGTTTTACCGTTGTAGCGGCGGGCTTTAGCCCGGCCAGCCGACCCGAAGATCTTCACCGAAAATAGTTGTTATGAGTTTTGCAACGGCACTCATTCTCTGAGGGGGGACGCATGGCTGTTAAGGTTGGCATCAACGGATTTGGACGTATCGGGCGGAATATCTTCCGCGCGACGATGGGCGACCCATCGATCGAAATCGTCGCGGTAAACGACGTGACGGATTCGAAGACACTCGCGTATTTGCTGAAGCACGATTCGATTCTCGGCAATCTTCCGAACGAAGTGACGCACACCGCCGACACGATTTCGGTGGACGGCAAGAGCTTCAAGGTTTTCAAGGTGAAGGATCCCGCCGAGATCGACTGGTCTTCGGTGGGTGCGTCGATTGTGGTCGAATCGACGGGCCTGTTCACGACGGGCCCAGAGGCGAAGAAACATCTTCGCGGCACGGTGAAGAAAGTGATCATCTCCGCGCCGGCCACGGACCCCGACCTTACCCTGGTGCTCGGCGTGAACGACAAGACGTACGATCAGGCGAAGCACAACGTGATCTCGAATGCGTCTTGCACCACGAATTGCCTGGCGCCAGTGGCCAAAGTGATTCAGGACAATTTCGGAATCGTCGTCGGCACGATGACGACGATTCACTCGTACACGAACGATCAGAAGCTGCTCGATTTGCCGCACAAGGATCTTCGTCGCGCGCGTGCGGCAGCGCTGTCCATGATTCCCACATCCACGGGCGCCGCGAAGGCGCTGCACCTGGTGATTCCCGAACTCAAGGGGAAGCTCGACGGATACGCCATGCGCGTTCCCACGCCGAACGTGAGCGTGGTCGACTTGACCGTGATCACCGAGAAGCCGGTGACCGCCGAGAGCGTCAACGCCGCGTTCAAACGCGCCGCCGACGGCCCGATGAAGGGAATCCTGGGTTACACGGAAGACGAAGTGGTGTCGATCGATTTTCGGGGCGATCCGAGATCGTCGATTGTGGATGCGGGGTACACGCGCGTGGTGGGGACGAATTGCCTCAAGGTGCTCTCGTGGTACGACAATGAGTGGGGATATTCGTCGCGGTGCAAGGATTTGATCAAGATGCTCGCGAAGGGCTTGTAAAGGCGGGATTGGCCACAGAGGCACAGAGGGCACAGAGAAAAGCAAAAGGGATCAGGTGTCAGGGATCAGGTTTCAGGTGGATAGGCGCGCGGCGGCGTCGGCCCGGGCGGGTTTGAAGTCGGACCCTCGGCGGCTAAAGTCGGACTGATTTTGGGCTAGGTACGGCACGGCTGAAGCCGTGCCCTGACGTAATTGCCTGGACGAAAAATGAACAAATTATCGATTCGGGATTTGAAGATGAGCGGGCAGCGTGTGTTTATCCGCGTGGATTTCAATGTGCCGCTCGATGGGGAAAAAGTTTCCGAGGATACGCGCATCCGCGCGACGCTTCCCACGCTGCGGCTGGCGATTGACGGGGGCGCGCGGGTGGTGCTGGCGTCGCATCTCGGCCGGCCGAAAGGGAAACCAGACCCGAAATACAGCCTCAAACCCGCAGCGGCGCGCTTGCAGGAATTGCTCGGCAAACCCGTCCAATTTGCGGCCGATTGCGTGGGCGCCGAGGCGGAGGCGAAGAGCAAAGCGCTCGGCAATGGCGACGTGCTGCTTCTCGAAAACGTTCGCTACCATCCCGGGGAAGAAAAAAACGACCCGGAGTTTTCGAAGCAACTCGCTGCGCTCTGCGACGGGCTTTTCGTTTGCGACGCGTTTGGTTCGGCGCATCGTGCTCACGCTTCGGTGGTGGGAATCACGAAGTTCGTGCGCCAGGCTGCGGCGGGGCTCCTGATGGAAAAGGAACTCGCGTATCTGGGCAAGGCGATCTCGAATCCCGACCGGCCGTTTGTGGCGATTCTGGGCGGCGCGAAAGTGTCGGACAAAATCGAAGTGGTGCGGAACCTGATGAAGCTGGCCGACGCGATGCTGATCGGCGGCGCGATGGCTTACACGTTCTTGAAATCGCAGGGCAAGCCGGTGGGGAAGTCGCTGGTGGAAAACGACAAACTCGACCTCGCTCGCGACCTGCTGCACGAAGCGGAGTCCCGCCGATTCCGGCTGGTTCTTCCGGTGGACCACGTCCTTGCGGAGTCGCCCGATTCCACGGTGACGAAAATCACCCACATCGACCAGACGCCTGAAGGCTGGATGGGCCTCGACATCGGCCCCAAGACAATTGCGCTCTTCGAAAAGGAAATTGCCGTCGCGCGCACGATTGTGTGGAACGGTCCGCTGGGAATGTTCGAGAAGCCGGCGTTCGCGGAAGGAACGCTGGCAATCGCGCGCGCCGTAGCCGCGGCAACTTCGCACGGTTCAACGACGGTCATTGGCGGCGGAGATTCGGTCGCAGCCGTCGAGCAGGCGGGCGTCGCGTCGCAAATCTCGCACATCTCAACGGGCGGCGGCGCGTCGCTCGAATTCCTCGCGGGCGACAAACTCCCCGGCGTCGAAGCCCTCACCGACAGGCCGTAGCGGGCAAACCAAAATTGGAGCTTGCTTGCGGCGTTGCCGTTCATTCATTGCGCGTGCCCTCTCGAAAGTCCTCGATGACGTCACGCCAGCAACACTTACATTCTGGCTAAGCAGGGAGTGGGACGGCTTTCACTTTGCTCGAATACCGGCTCGAACGAGGACCAAGTGGGCGGTAGACGCAGTAATCGGTCGGTTCTAGTACGGCAAATGTCCGATTACGCGACTTACCGTCCACTTCATTACTTTCGGGTAGCCCGTCATCCGGGAGCAACTGGTAGGCACGGAATCGCAGATCACTTCCGCTATGCCGACTTTTCCTATTGCTAACCGCGCGGGTAAGCCGTCATTGGACCAACTACCCGTGGCCAAGAGCACGGAGATTACGGGGCTACCATGCCAATTCCGAACTCAGATCGATCGGTAAACTCTGGTTCGCATGGGCTACTCTCAAGAGAAGACATGCAACTTGCCGCTGATCCCACGGACAGACTTTAAGTCCCGCTCGCGGCGCATCACTACTGGCCTTTTCGCGACTCTTTTTCGGCCTCGATCCACAGTTCGCAGAACTTGCCGCGAAGGTCTTTGCGAACTATGGGGCCGGCATCCGTAAGCTCCATGAATCTCTTTGAGGCGGGATCGAACTGGGGCCAATTCGGCAGCTTCTCTGCACCGTTTGGGTCGCCGGTTTTTGCGAAGTTGGTCCAGTATTCCTGCATCGCATCGGAGAGGGCATAGTCAGAAGCTTCAAACTTTCCCGGACCAAGACCAAAAAGATATTGAACCTCCTGATGGTGCGCATTCTGGCTCTTGTCGAAGCCCGGCGGCAAGCGGTCGAACTGGAACTCAAAGGCTCGGTTCCCAGCAACGGCATGCCAGGTTAACTGCGCCACCGAAGGGCATCGGAAACTGTCGTCTTCAACCCATTGCTCCGCCGGCGTACCGTAAAGAGGATCCGTTCCGCTTGTCTGGTACAGAGTGAGTGCTCGCTTTGCGATATCGGAAGGATAACTTGCTTCGATAGCTTGATTCAGGTCCGCCGGCGGGCGTAGGCCAGGACGCCACTCATGCGCCAGACTGCCCAGTAGCATATCGATGCGTTGTTGACGTCCGGCGGCAAAGGCGTCTTCAGGCCGTTCGGTAAATACATAGCCATCGACGACAAGTCCAAGGTTTGGCTGCGGGTCAGCCAGAAAATTCGGTTCTTTTCCAAGGATAGCGTCCGCAGGAAGAGCGCGCAAATTCTTCAAGGACAGATTGCCTTCCGCGGTCCAGGTTGCCGCGAGTGCCAAATCGCGTTTTTCCGCGTCGGGAAGATTGAGGGGTTCCCCTGCCACTACGACAGCTCCGCTCTCACCAATGATGCGACCGAACAGACCACGGGCCAACGGAGATGTGGCCAACACGCTCACGTTGAAAGACCCAGCCGACTCGCCGAAGATGGTCACGTTATCGGGATCGCCACCGAAGTTCGCGATGTTTTCGTGAACCCAACGAAGCGCGGCGATCTGATCGAGAAAGCCCTGATTGCCTGACACGTGATGAGGAGACTCGGCGCTCAGTTCCGGGTGCGAGAAGAAGCCGAAGATCCCAAGCCGGTAGTTGAACGTCACCACGATCACGCCGCGGCGGATTAGCTTGTCTGCGGGAGCGCGTTCGCCTGCCGCCCCGGCAAAATTCCCGCCGCCGGGAATCCACACCATAACCGGTAGTTTGGCGGAGTTAGCAGGCCAGGCGGGCGTCCACACATCAAGGAAGAGGCAATCTTCGCGGCTGGTTTCCTTAGCATTGTCAATAAAGTATGGGTTCTGGGCGCATGGTGGACCAAATGTCGTAGCGTCTCGTATGCCTGTCCAAGGCTCCACTGGAGTTGGCGCTTGCCAACGTAAAAGGCCGACCGGAGCCTTGGCGTAAGGAATACCCCTAAACACCGCGCCGGATGCAACAAGCAAAGTGCCACGAACTTTCCCCCCCGTCACGGCGACAACTGTGTCGGAATTTCTTGCAGCGTAGATCGTGGAACTCGCGGCCAAGACAAGAAGGATAGGAAATCGCATCCGCATGACGATCCTTTTCTATGTAGCGGGCAGCGCGATAGTACCATGCTCAGCAGATCGCACGGTTGAACTTGCGCTGAGTGTCTTGCCTCCATCCGTGCATGTAGACAGGAGATGCTCGGCCCCGACGGAGTGCTCATCGGAACCAATGCCTCCGGAATCGGTTCCTAGAAAACGCGCTTGTGGCAAATTACCAACCGTCAGTTCCCGGTTGGTCGGCAATCCAGAAGTTATCCAGATTGGCTACCCACAGTCCGGCAAACTCCTGGTTAACGCGGTTACCGGAAATTTGCCCTCATGGTGCGGTAACGCGGCTACTTGTTGGGCCGTTAGTTGTGGGTGCGACCTTTGCAATTCCAGGTCTAGACATTCTGTTCGTCCGCTCCTAGGGAACGAGCCCTCGCAAGCAACTCCCTAATTGATTCTCGTGAGCTGCATCGAATCTTGGGCAAGCCAACAGACGAGCAAATATCCTCGGTTGACTGCAACTCTTGGGGCTCTCGAACAACAACTGCCACGAGAAAAACTCGATGACCACCGGAGGCAGGATATGAAATCTCCCATAATCCGCCTCCGCTCATCCCACTATAGTCCCCTTCAATCGCTTCGACTTCGACAAACCTCGTTACATCGTCTATCACGACCTCAGGCAAAATATTTACGCCCGCACACCGAATTTCGAAGCTCAACACACGATTAGCAAGGACTTCCGCAGATTTTGGTGCTCCGATAACGAAATAATCGGGTCCATATTCCTCCTCCGCCGAATATTGCGACGTCATCAAATCATAGAAACGCAATCCCTGGCGAACCATCTCAGCCGCGTCTTCAGCGTGAAGCTCGAACAGGGTCAAATCCTGTGAATATAATCCCTCGTTCCCGAGATCAGTTCTTGTAGGCGGATGGTTTAGATACCTTACGACCCCCTCCGGGTTCTGGTAAGCCCATCTCTCTTTCTTTTCTGCAAGGATCCGTGCTACGTGCTGAGCGGTGATTAGAAAAAATCGATTTTCCTGTGGCAGCATGGCCAATGTGGCGGTGGCGTTTGTACCTGTTGAGGTGAGAAAAATTGTAGTGTGCCGCAAAAGATCGTCTTCCCGCGCCAATTGACTTCGCTCTAGTGGCGCTCTTGGGGAGTTATTATCCCAGACTGTTGTCATCACCCAATCCCCTCGCACGACGTGGGCGCTGATTCTAATACCAATTCCAGATAAATGGGGTTCTGGGACGTCGGTCGGATGCCCAAGTCCCGATTAACGCCGTAACCGGAGAATTGCCCTCAAGTTTCCGATTACGCGACTTATCAGGAGTTAGGCCGCCGTTGTAGAGCTATTGACCGTCGGTAAATGCCTCATTTTGAATTCCTAACTGGCAGAACGAGGTCCCTTGACTGTCCATTGTGACATGGAATAAATTTCGCCACTCGGAACCCAATCGCGTCTTTCGGATTACAAGGAGGTCTTCATGAGACCCATTGGTTTCTTCGCTGGCATTTGCGCGCTCTTGGTTTGTGGCCCAGCCGTCGCGCCATCCTCCACCCAAACTCAGTCGGCTAACGCAACGCCGCTCATCCTCGAAAAAGATGAAGGCGAACGCCGAGTGTGGAGACCCATCGAGGGTCTCGATAGCAAACTCTCTCTCTTCATCCTCAAAGTTGATCCACATAATGGCGGTTCGTCCCATCTGGTTTTCGGAACCGAAGACATTCCGGTCGGAGGAAAAATAGACGCTCATCGGCACCCTGGGTCGGACGAAATCCTTTTCCTACAGAATGGATCAGCGAAAGTAAGTCTGGGCGACAAGACCAGGGACGTGCATGGCGGTGCCACCGTGTTCATTCCGGTCGGCACCTGGATTTCTGCCGCTAATACCGGAAAGGAAGCCATCCACGTAGTGTTTATTTTCTCCGCGCCGGGTTTTGACGAATTCATGCGGGCGGAATCCGTTCGCGAAGGAGAGAAGGCCGTTACGCTGACAAAGGCCGAGGATGCGGCGATCCTAGCGAAGCACGCCCACGCTGTGATCTACAGGGAACCTTGAATTCAGTCGCATTCACTGAGGGCTCATGCCTGATTAACGCCGTAACCGGACAAATGCCCTGCCGAGGCCCGGCTGTTCCGTTCTTAGTAACGCTCGCTCTTCAAATCCGACCCGCTGCCAATTTTAGGTTTCTAATCGGTTCGCGGGGATGTAGACGCAGTAATCGGTCGGGTTCTAGTACGGCAAATGTCCGATTACGCGACGACACGTCCAATTGGTAGGGAACAATAGCGTCTGGGTTGCCAACCCAGGGCACAAGAGTATTGGAGTGCACGTTCGAATCGACTACTGCAGCTTGGCGTACTCGGTCCTTGCTTCTTTCAGGATGGGGATTTCGGGGTCGGCATCTTTCCATAGCGTCAGAAAATCCTGATAGGCGGCGCGGGTTTTCGCGGCATCGCCCTGCATCGCGTAGGCTCGCGCCAGACCGAGACGGGCGATTGCGCCAATCAATTCGTTCTGGACTACGCCGGGGTGGTCGAGGATCTTCTGGAATTCAGCGGCGGCCGCAGCACCCTCATGCGCCGCCAAGCATGCCTCGGCACGCAGGTAGATGGGATAGAGGGAGAAATTCAAGGTTCCGACCGTAGTTCCCATCTCGTAGGGGGCAGCGGCCCCCAGCGCTTCGATGGCTTTTTCAGCGTCTTCGGGGTCATGGTCCTTGCCGAGGATAGTGGCCGCCTGGATCATGGGCACGTATTCGAATTGCACCCACGTGTCTTTCGGCAATCGCTTGGCGAGATTATTGCCAAGGCGCGTAACCTCTTCGGAATCGCCCGCTAGCGCGAGCGCTATCGCCGACATCGCCTCCACATCTCTGCCGTCTGAGAGCGCGATCGCAGTCCGGCCCTGCTGCTTTGCTAGGCGGGTGTTGCCGACGAGCACTTCCAGCACCGCGCCTTCGGCCTCGTATCCTGCCGCTGTTTCTTTCTCATCGGCGCGCTGCGCAGAGTCGACCGCGCGCCGCATTAGCTCTCGCGCCTTGAGAAACTGCCCGGCATACGCGGCAGTATCCGATTCGGCGTCGAGGATCTGATCTTCCCATCCCGGCTTGCCCATCAAAGCCGCGGCTTCGCGCTCCATCCCCGCTCCATCACGCTCCAGGAAATCAACAAAGTAGAGACGAAAGTGAATGCGTGGGGAGTCGAGGTTGTGGGCCCAGGCCTCCTGCGCCGTCGATTTGGCGTCATCCAAGCGGTTGAGAAACAGGTAGCCGCTGACGAGATTCCCGTAGCTGAGCGCACTCCCGGGGTCGAGTTTAAAGGCGTCCCGCCGGGCAGCAAGGGCTTTGCTCTGTTCGCCCAGAGCGTAGTAGATCGCGCCGAGGTTGTTGGGCGGAATGAAATCGCGCGGGTAAGTCTGGGCCCACGACTCGTAGATCTTCCGGGCTGATTCAAGGTCTCCAGTTACGACGTGCTCGTAGTGCGAGGTGATGTAAAACTTTTCCCGCTCGCTCACCCGCTCGCGCAAGTCGTAGGCCTTGCGCATGTTTTCGGCGGCACGCGCGCTTTCGCCCAAATTCCCGTAGCTGGTTCCTAGCCGCGCATAGGCCATGGCAAAGCTCGGGTCCAAGCTGATAGCCCGCTCGAACAGGGGGATGGCGGCACTCCAATCGCCCTTTACGATCTGAGCTCGGTAGCCAAGACTATAGGCTTGCAAGGCTTCGAGCGACGGCGTAGTCGCTTGTTCAAGGGGGGTATCAAAGTTCTGCACGGTGGTCAGTGACTCGCCGAGCTTGTTCCTCATATCCGAAGCGGCCTTTCCTAGCGCATCGAGGACATGATTCTTGTCGGTGGCCTGAGTGTCCGTGCTTGCCAGCGATTCGCCGCTTGCGCAACTGACCGCCTTGAGAGTCAGAACGTACTGCGTGCCAATCTGCGCGATCGAGCCGTACAGGACGGCTGCACTGCTCGTCCGCAGGCAGAGTTCCCGCGCAGTCTTCGCGGTGAGCTTCGCATCCGGTTGCTGGCCCATCATCTGTAGAGTCTGCTGCATTCGCTGGTCAGCGATGATGCTCAGGAACGGTGATTGTTCCAGTTGTACGGAAAGTCCCTGCCGCAGCGTGCCGTCAAACACCGTGTCACCGGTCGTGTTCGTGAAATCCGCCAGGACGATGGTGTCCTTGTCTGTGAGAGCATGGGGCCTGCGGGAGAAAAGCAACCAGCCGCCCAGTATCGATGCGATAACCAGAATTGTTGCGCCAACCGCCCCGCGTCGAGTGACTCTCAGCGCTGGCTTTACTCCGGACTCGGCTGCGACCGCAACTCGGCTTGAATCTGCATCGCGCTTCAACCGTTGCAGTTCGGCACGTATATCGGCCGCGTGCTGGTAGCGCAGCTTCCGGTCTTTCTCCAGCGCGCTGTTAACGATTTCTTCGAGCTTTAGTGGAATGCCAGGGTTCACTCGTGCCGCCGCAACCGGCGCTCGGTTCAGAATCGCCTCATGAATAATCGCCGCGGTAGTGCCGGCGAATGCTATTCGCCCAGTCGCCATTTCGTACAGCACCGCTCCGAACGAGAACAAATCCGTGCGCGCGTCCAGTTCTTCGCCGCGTGCCTGCTCCGGCGACATGTAGGCGCTGGTGCCCATGGCCGTGCCGGGGCTGGTCAACAATTCTTCCGTCGTGGTCGTTGGCATCGTCGAAAGATCAACACCTTCGGCCGCCGGAGCCAGCTTTGCGAGGCCAAAGTCCAGAATCTTGGCGTGTTTGCGGTCAGTGACAAAGATGTTCGTAGGCTTGATGTCGCGGTGCACGATTCCTTTGGTGTGCGCCGCGTCGAGTGCATCGGCAATCTCAATCCCCAACTCCAGCACTTCCTCAACAGGCAGCGGCTTGCCGGAAATGCGGTGCTTCAGCGTCGTGCCCTCCATGAATTCCATCGCGATGAAGGGCTGGCCGTTGTGCTCGCCGATTTCATAAATGGTGCAAATATTGGGATGGTTCAGGGCAGAAGCCGCCTGTGCCTCACGGTCAAAGCGGCTCAGTGCTTGTGAGTCTGGCACGAACTCGTGCGGAAGGAACTTCAAGGCAACGTAGCGGTGGAGCTTGGTGTCCTCCGCCTTATAAACCACACCCATACCCCCGCCACCGATCTTCTCGAGGACGCGGTAGTGCGAGACAGTCTGCCCAATAAGCGAATCGGACTTTGGCACGGTGCCGACATGTTAGGGTGGCGACCCGAAGCAAGTCAACGAATCCGCGAGGGTTACCAGCCGCTAAAACAGAGCAACTGCCCGCAGCGGTAATCGGACAATTGCCGCCAAGTTTCCGGTAACGCGACTACACATCCAATTGAATCATTTAGTTGGGCTTCGCAATCCGACGATTATTCTGAACTGTAACTGAAAACCCAGAGACACCCCCACGACCCCGCATCGGGAAGGCGCTCTCCGATCCTTCGGCTTTCCTGCGCCCCTTTGGAATTCAGGTCGCGAGAGGGATGGCCGGGTCCAGCACGCGCAGCAGGAGCATGCTCTGGTCATCCTGCTGCACACCATATTGTCGGACCTCGCCCATGATGAGATCCCAAATCTCCGGCAAAGCTTTAGTAGCGTGTTGCGTCAGCAGCTCTTGGAGGCGGGTCAAGCCGAATTCCTCATCTGTGGCATTGGCCACTTCCGTCATACCGTCGGTAACCATCAAGAAGAGATCGCGCGGTGAATAGACGATGCGCTTACTAGCATAGGAACCGCCGGGGATCAGTCCCAGTGGAAACTGCTCCATCGAGAGACGCTCAGTGTCCCTGCTGCCGTGCCGATAGTGGAGGATCGGGGGATGGCCAGCCAACGCGTATTCGGCTTCACTCGAACCATCGAAGCGGAGCAGGGCCAGCGTGGCAAACATTTCACGTTCCTTCAGATCTGGCAGCACGCGGTCCGCACTCTCGAGCGCTGCCACCGGCATTTGGCGGAATTGCATGGCGACTCGCATGGCAGTCTTCAACATCCCCATGAGCTGGCCGGCGGACAGGCCGTGACCGGAGATATCGGCGACGTACGCCACCAACGCACCGTCGCTCTCGATGACGTCAATCAGATCGCCGCCCATTTCTGTGCTAGGGATCGACTTGCCGTATAGCTCGAACCTCGCGTTCCGGAAGCAGACGGTCGGAACCAGGGTCGCCTGAATGCCGTGGGCCAAAGAAAGTTCGGTCTGCATGCGCACGCTGGCTAGCCCCTCCGTACCGGCGAAGTACAGCAGAAATCGAGTCCCGAAACCGGTGCCAACCAAGATCGCGATCGCATCGAATAGCGCGCGCCGATGTACCGCGTCGGGCACCGGGAGAGGCGGCGAAACGTGCGAGGCCCGGTAGCCGAGCCAGGCGGTCAAGACAAACGGCACAAATAGGAGAGGGACAAGACGAATTCTTTTCATTCCGGCGGCCCTAAGCGCCGTCGCTCCCGTGCCCATTAAGACGGGCCAAAAGAAACCTCCACCGACGCGCGAAGCATTGAGCTGCAATAGATCGACCGCGAAACCGCCAGCGGCTCCGACGAAGAAGTACCCTGCCAGAAGCGTCTTCATCCGCCCTAGCGGCAGCACGCGCCAGTATGGACTGAAAGCGCTGGGAAAAGCCGAGCCCAGACTAGCCAACCAAGTACGGAGCTTCTTTTTCATCGGTACTTCCTCGGGCGTCCTGGATCGCAGCGAGAGCGAGCGCTAAGCTAGGGCTTCGACTATTCGTCGGTGGAAGCGGAAGAGCGCCAAGAATCCGAGCAAGAGGACGGACACGAGATTGGAGTGTTACCAGAAACGCATAGAGATCACAAGCGGGCGCCGAACTTGAATGACCGGTCTTTGATCTTGATTGGCATTCCTGGCAGCCTAAGCATCTCCGGCGGACAGTTCGAGGTAAAACGAGCCACACGGAGAAGGGCAGTTCCGGCCGGTCATACTCTGCTTTGGGAGTGCGGTAGCTTGGTACCGTTTTCTCTTCCCTCCCGACTATTGACGATCCGGCCAAAAAGCCATCAGTTTCACGGCATAAACTGCATCGTTCCCTGCACAGATGTCGGGGTTATCGGATTTTCACTGGCTTGCTTCTCGCCTCACGTTCACTCTTCCTCGCATGAGACGCACACAAACCTTACTCATCATAACGTTGTTGGCGGGTTCGCCGCTGTTGGCACAAGGGAATCCGCACGCGACTTTGTACGATGGTCTCACAGAGGAACGACACGGCCACTTTGACGCGGCCATCATTGCAATCAAGCGAGCCATCGATTCGAATCAGTTGAGCGGAATCGAACTTGGGCGCGCTTACATTATGTTCGGCGTTGCATATCACCAGGCGGGAAAGTTCACCGAGGCCAAAGCGGCGTTTGAGCAGTCGCTGCGCCTTCTCGAGCACGACCCCGATCACGAAAGCGATTACGCAGCCGCCCTGAATAGCTACGGCGGGCTCAATGCCGACGCTGGACAGTTTGAAGCTGCCGAGGCGATGTGGCTGAAGGCACTTCATCTGCGCCAGCAGATGGGTGATCACGCTGCTGCTATGCGATCTCTTACGGCCTTAGGCCAACACTGCCTGGCTCAAAAGCGGATCCGTGAAGCTAAGCGGTACACTAAGCAGGCGTCCGAAGAGATGGAGTCAGCCCAGGACCTGGCGGACGACGACTTTACAGTTTTCCTGGAGACAAAAGGGAAGTTGGCACTGGCCGAGGGTCACGCATCCGAAGCTGTGCGGGAATTTCAGCGCGCCCTCGAACTTTGTCAGC
The DNA here is from genome assembly GCA_963737205.1 of uncultured Acidobacteriota bacterium. GTDB lineage: Bacteria > Acidobacteriota > Terriglobia > Acidiferrales > UBA7541 > Palsa-295. The sequence goes on from CAVTRV010000002.1 coordinate 3,696,573, forward strand.
GGACCCTTGGGGACGAGCATTGGCTCACAGGATGGGAACATATACTTCGCGGCAAGGCTTACGCTCAAGCCGGTGATTTAAACGACGCGGCGACAGATATGCGGGAGGGCCTTACCATCCTCGATCACGCTCTGGGTCGCAAGAGTCTTAACTACTTGGCAGCAGTAATAGTCTATTCGCAGGTACTTGATCGAACCGGATCAAATGCGGAGGCTGCGCGGCTGCGGGCGGTGGCCGACAAGACCATCAAAGATTTGTCCGGCAGCCAGTGCTTCGGATGTACGATTAATGTCACGGGTCTTCGATAGGAGGGTGTCGATTCCCACTTGCGACATTCGGCTGGATACGGCTGAAATCGTCCCCGGCAAAGGGGTCTGGGGTGAGCTGCTGCCGCGCGCAAGGTTCATTCCCCTGACAATCGCCGCTATCCTCGCCGTAGCGACCGCAATCGAGTGCCAAGCACGGACAACTGGGACCGATTCTTTCCTCTCGTGGAGTTTTTCATTAGCTTACGGCTGTGCGCTGTGGTTGTGGTGGGCTCTGGTAGTGGATCTGCTGTGGCGTGCTGGTGCTCGCTGGCCTTCTGCTTTAAGGGTGTCGCTGCCAACCCTTGGGATTCAAGTGCCAGTCGCCGTTGGAATCGTTTTGCTTCACCTTTGCATCCTGCAAGGGGCCGTTCACTGGATCGTCCGTACAGGTCCTCAAGCCGTCAGAGCTGAATACGGCGAACTGAATTTCTTCTGTCTTCCTCGCTTCGGCATGGAGTTGCTCATCTATGCGTTTATGTGGCTGGCCTGCGCCGCTGTGAATGTCCAACTTAAGGCGCAGCGCGATGCCATAGGCTCTCTGGAATTGCAGCGCCAGCTCTCGAGCGCTCACTTACGCGCTCTGCAAATGCAGCTTGAGCCGCACTTCCTCTTGAATACTCTAAATGCTGTCACCACTCTAGTGGAACTGGGTCGCCAAGATGAAGCGCTTGAAACATTGGAGCACCTGAATATCATCCTTAAGACGGTTCTCAAGAGAAATACGCCCACCAAAATCCCGCTCGCACAAGAGCTGGAAATCGTCGAGAGCTATCTCGCGATCGAGCGCGTGCGGTTTGCCGATCGCCTTCGCGTGGACCTGAGCCTGGATCCGAATGCTCTCGACGGACTGGTACCTTGCTTTCTTCTGCAGCCGATTGTCGAGAATGCCATCCGCCACGGCATTGCGTGCTGCGAAAACAATGGTTGCATCCAAGCTTCCGCAAAGCGAGTTGGCCCTCGCATGCAGTTGCAGGTGCGGGACAACGGGCCAGGACTCAACGGAAAGTCGCATCCCGGATTTGGGGTGGGACTTAGCAATACGCGGGAACGGCTCATCCATTTCTACCAGAACGATTACGAGCTTCGCGCATTTCAACCGGAATCCGGCGGATTCGAAGTCTCGATTACCATCCCCTACGAGCGGGCACTCGGATGAGCCTGAAGACGGTAATCGCCGATGATGAGCCGCTCGCCCGGGAGCGGCTTAAGGGGCTGCTCGCGCCTGATTGTGATATCGAAATCGTGGCCGAGTGCCGCAATGGCAGTGAAGTTGTCGCCGCGCTGAAGACAAGTGAGACCGATCTGCTGTTTCTCGATATCCAAATGCCAGGCAAAGACGGATTTGGCGTGATTGAAGAGATCGGCCTGCCCAATATGCCGATAACTGTGTTTGTGACAGCGCACAACGAATATGCCGTGGAAGCATTTAAAGTGCACGCGCTCGACTACCTGGTGAAGCCGATCGAACGAAAGCGGTTTGAAGAAGCCCTGGCACGGGCAAAACGAAGGATACGGCTGGAAGGGGCGCTTGCCGCGCGCGAGGAGATTTCTTCTGCGCTCCAAGCCCTGCGGACAGCCGCGGGACCCGATCCATATCCGCAGCGGTTCCTGACTAGGAATGGAAACACGGCATCGGTGGTCTTTGTGAATGACATCGAATGGATCGAGGCGGCAGATTACTATGTCTGCCTCCACGTCAGGGGAAAGAAGCATCTGCTACGGGAGAGCATCCGCGCTCTGGGAGCTAAACTGAACCCCAACAAATTTGTTCACTTACATCGATCGGCAATCGTAAACATCGACCATGTGCGCGAGATTCACAGAGACGGACGCACCGAGGGCTGGGTGGTGCTATCCACTGGCGAGCGAGTTCGCCTGAACAAGACCGGTTGGCAGAAATTGGTTGCCATGAATGGCTTTCATAGACGAGGCATGCGCTAACTGCCTGGATACCTATGCTCCCTCCGATCGGTTGAGCCCGCAGCCGTAACCGGACAAGTGCTCCGCTGAGGCCCGGCAGGTCCGTTCTTAGTAACGTTCCGCTTTTCAGACCCGACCGACTGCCAATTTTTGGTTTCTAATCGGCTCTTGCGGATGTAGGGTGTTTCTGCGGCAAAGTTAGGAAGGTGCTTCCTATGGTTGCGGCCTGAAAAATGCAATAAGGGACGGTTTTGGGCGATTTTTGCGCTGTCTGCGGGGAAAGCTGAAACACAGAGGGCACTGAGGGAAGAGGAGAGGGCACAGAGAAAGCGGAAGATGCCGCGCTGAAGTCCGCGGCGCTACGTTTAAACCTTAGGCAAGACTTGAGGCGGGGAAGGCTGAAACACAGAGGGCACTGAGGGAAGACTTGAGGGCACGGAGAAGGCGGAAGATGCGGCGCTGAAGGCCGCCCTTCGACCGTGCTCAGGACTTTCAGCGGCGCTACGTTTAAATCTTAGGCCAGACTTCGGGCGGGGGGCGCATGGTTCAGGGGGTGCCGGCGGGGACGCGGAAGACGGTGCGGTCGTTCCGGGCGTACATCGGGTTGCTGGAGGCGTCGGACCGGCTTCCGGCGCGGATGGCGGGGCAGCTCGAGCTATTTGAGCTGACGACGGCGGAGTTTCGGCTGCTGGAGGTGCTGCTGCGGCGCGGGCCGCTCTACCGGGAACAGATTGCGGAGAGTTTTGGGTACACGCCGCAGGCCATCGGGCTGGTGGTGGAGCGGCTGCGCAAGCGAGGGCTGGTGGAGAGAGAGGTAACCTATCTCGAGCCCGCGCCGACGAGGGCGAGCAAGACTCGAAAGGCGAGGCGCGGATTCGCGAGGAAAGGGCAGCGGATCGCGATGCTGTCGTTGACCACGCTGGGGAAAAGGCTGATCGGGTCCGTCCTGCCGAAGCACGCGAAGCTGGTGAAGGCGATGATGCGGCCGCTCGACGGCCGGGAGCAGGAAACGCTGGCGCGGCTATGCAAGAAATTGCGCGAGGGCGATGCGTTGAAGTTCTACCAGGAAATGACGCATGAAGAAGAGTGGTGAGCGTATTGAGGAGTAAATTCGTGGACTGCGCGAACCGGAAAAAGCTGAAACACAGAGGGCACTGAGGGAAGACTTGAGGGCACAGAGAAAGCAGAAGATGCCGCGCTGACCCTTCGGCTTCGCTCAGGGCAAGCGACCGCCCTTCGGCGGCGCTCAGGACAGGCGGCGCTACGTTTAAACTTGGGCAAGACTTCAGGTGGGGGCGCATAGTTCAGAGGTTGGCGGCGGCGCATCGCTCGAATTCTTGGCCGGTGACAAACTCCCCGGCGTCGAAGCCCTCACCGACAGGTTGTAGGAGACAAGCACGAAGAGTAGAACTGATCGCGGACTTGCGCTTTTCTTTGTGTGCCTCTGAAACTTCCCAGTGGATCAGTGCGTACTCAGAATTGAAGGATCTCAGATTTGGAATTGAGCCAGAAGCAGGCCGCGAAAATCCGCCGAAGCCCTTACGGACGAGCCATAGTGAGTGATCCGGTATGACGAATCTCAAGCAGGATTTGCGGTACGCGGGGCGGATGGTAGCCAAGACGCCGGGGCTTTCGGCGATCATCGTCCTTACTCTGGCACTCGGAATCGCAGCTACCACTGTGGTCTTTAGCATTGCCAATACCCTGTTGCTACAGCCGCTGCCGGTTCCGCACGCTTCCCGGATCGTGGCGGTCGGGTTTCAGCAGCAAGGGAACCCGCTCGGCCTGGGAGGTCTCTCCTATGTGGAGTTGCGTGATTTCCAGGCGCAGTCGGGTGAGGTTTTCGCCTCCCTTTACGGAAACATCGGCAGGATGTCCGGCTTCGGCGTGGAAGGTCATCCGGCGGAGCAGCTGCTGTCGAATTATGTGACAGGAAATTTCTTCACGGGGCTGGGCGTCAAGCCGGCGCTGGGTCGTTTGTTCGTTCCCGGCGAAGGTGAGGAAATCGGCGCGCCTCGCACAGCGGTCCTGAGCTATGCGTTCTGGAGCTCGCATCTTGGCGGCGATCCCGGCGTGGTGGGCCGGGAAGCGCTCGTCAATGGAAAACCCACCGAGATCATCGGCATCGCACCCAAAGGATTCCACGGCGCATTACCTTCGCTGGTTGACGTCCAGCTGTATCTCCCGCTCAGCATTGTGGCCGAAGACCAGGCCGCCGCTCCCGGCGCATACCAGGACGGAAACCTGTTCACCAATCGCACTGACCGCGAACTCGCCGTGCTCGGCATGTTGAACCCTGGCATCACCGTGGGCCAGGCGCAAGGCGCGGCTCGCGTGATCCAGGCGCGCCTCGCCGGCCAATATTCCAAAGACGAGAAGGGACTGGTAATCGAAGCCCTCTCCGCACCTAGCGGCGTTCCGGAAAGTGGCATTTTGCGCTTGATCGCGGTGCTCTTCGTGGGCCTTTCGGGGATGGTTCTGCTGCTCGCGTGCATGAATGTGGCGAACATGCTCATGGCGCGCGCGACAACCCGGCGGCAGGAGATGGCCATCCGTTCGTCACTGGGTGCGCCGCGCTGGTGGTTGATCCGTCAGATGCTGGTCGAGCCTGTGCTGCTCGCGCTCCTGGGTGCCGTCGCTGGCGTGGTTGTCGCACGTTGGACCATCGCCGCCGTCTTCGCGCTGCCTGCCTGGGCGAGGCAGAGAGCCGACTTCGTCATCCTCAATTTTAGTTTCGATTGGCGCGTCTTCCTGACTGCCTTTGGCGGCGCGATTCTGGCCGGAATCGCAGCGGGGATATGGCCGGCCGTTCGCGCAGGCCGGGCCGATCTGAATCTGGTGCTGCACGAGGGCTCGCGGACTGATACGGGCGGCGCCAAGCGTTATCGTCTGCGCAACGTCCTGGTTATCGCGCAGGTGGCGGGTTCGCTTGCGCTGCTGATTGCCGCGGGCTTTTTCGTCCAGACTTTGCGCCGGGCGCAGCATGCCTATCTCGGCTTCGATCCCACACATCTTGTTATCTGCACGATGGACGCGCACGAAATCGGCTACGATCGCGCGCGCACTACGCAATTTTATCGAGAGTTGAAGACCCGCGTTGGCGCGATGCCCGGCGTGCAATCGGTTAGCTTGTCGTTTGGATTTCCTTTCCTGGGAATCGAGTACAGCACCGCGATTTACGTCGAGAACCGCGTCATTCCTCCAGGGCAGCAACCTCCGTCCATATTCCACAACGTGGTGAGCCCGGAGTACTTCACCAATATGCGCATAACGCTGCTTCAAGGGCGGGACTTCACGGAATCTGACGATGATCACGCCCCGCTGGTCGCGGTGGTGAATCAAACGATGGCGCGCCAGCTCTGGCCGGGTGAAAATCCCATCGGGAAACGATTCCGGACGGAAAAGGACTCCAGTCCACTCATTGAAGTTGTCGGTCTGGTGGCCGATGGAAAGTATCAGAACATCATGGAGGACCCGCAGCCTTGGTTCTACCTTCCGCTGGGCCAGGAGTTTCAGTCGCTTCGCGCGATTGTAGTTCGTTCTGCCGTGCCTCCGCAAAACTTGATCGCGGAAGTGGAGCACGAAATCCGCACCCTCGCTCCGGGCATGCCCCTCTTCAACAGCGCCAGTGGGGAGCAGATACTAGAGCAAAGCCAGTTCATTTTGCGGCTGGGCGTGGACCTGGCTGGAGGCATGGGTCTGCTGGGCCTGTTCATCGCGGTGGTGGGCGTCTACGGAGTGGTGTCGTATGCCGCTGCTCAGCGGACACGCGAACTGGGCATTCGCATCGCGCTGGGCGCGATGCCGGGGGACGTGCTGAAGCTGATTCTGCGTCAGGGATTGCGCCTGATCGGGACGGGGCTAACGGCGGGCGTGATAGTCGGCTGGCTGCTGACGCGCGGAATTGGCCATGTCTTTCATGGTCAAACGGGCGTGATCGCGTTCGTGGTAGGGGTCGTGTTGCTTGCCGCCACGGGATTTGTGGCGTGTTACGTCCCCGCGCGGCGGGCGATGCGGTTGGATCCGACGACGGCGCTGCGGCATGAGTAGCGGCGGGGTCAGACTTCTTTCTGATGGCAGCATCCATCCTTTACCGTGCTGGCTACACGGGAAACCTGGCTTTTTCGTTGGGAGTGCGTCACGGAAAATTGAGGTCGAGCGCGTACACTTGGCCGCCACTCCTTCTTAACCGGACTATAAGCGAGCCATCTCCGGTGCCGCTCTCCAGCGGGCAGCTTTCGACGCCCTCCTTGAGGAACGATTCAAAGCTGATTACGCGCTCGGGCTTGAAATCCCCCGCGCGCAAACGAAACACCGGCTGCCCTTGCTCCGCGAGATTCTGCATGTACAAATATTTGGAATCACGCGACCACGTAAGCCCGGAGACCACGGTCGCCTTCGCAATTGAATTCCAATTTTGCGTTTGACGGTCGAACAGCAAAAGCTCGTGCTGGTCAGCTCTTTTTGCAGTGAAATATTCTCCGTCCGGCGACCACATAGGCGACGTTAGACCCTCTGAGCCCGGAATTTTCTCTGCCTGTTGGCTGCTCCAATCTACAATAAATATCCCGCGCTGACCGGATGTATCGCTGGGTGGATCCACGTTCACGGCCACGGCAATTTTCGAGCCGTCTGGCGACCACGCCGGCACGCTTTGCTGTCCTTTGAGCGCAAGAACTTCCTGAATCGGCCCTCCTTCCGCGCTCACCACGTAGGCTCTCACTGGTTCGCCGAATCTGTGAGCTTCGAACGCAATTTTTGTCCCGTCCGGAGACCACTGAGGTTGCGTAGCATTCAGCGGAGGAGACGTCAATTGCACTCCTGCGCTGCCATCCATTTTGGTCCGCCACAGCGACCAGTCGGATTTGATGATGGCCGCCCAAGCACCGTCTGGCGACGGCAAGATTGCAAACGTGTCGGGCGCAGTTGCAACCGGAATGAACTTCTTCAAGGCCACGTCGTAGCGCTGGAATTGGTAGGCTTCGTTCCAAGCGGTAACGAACGCTCGCGTGCCGTTTCGCGTTAGCACGGCGGCTCCTAGCGCACGCGCGGTCGGCGTCAGTTGCACCGGGACGGAAGCGCGCCAATGCAGCAAAAACGGCTTTTCTCGCACGGCCCAAACGTTCGTGAAGCCGCTATGTGCCGAAGTGAAGACCAGGTACTTGCCATCCGGTGTCCACTCCCCGCAGCACTCCGAAGGCGGGTTGCTCCAACCCTGGAATCGAATATGAGGATTGCTTCCCTCCGCCCCGGCCTCCCACAGCGTCGCTGAATCGGATTGCGCATTGTTCACGGTGAATATCACCCCGCGATTGTCAGGCGAAAAGCGAATCCAATACGGCACCCCCGAGGTATGCAGGAACAGGCGGTCATCCGTTCCATCGCGCCGCACGATTCGGATGTCATGGCCGCGAGTGTAGAGAATCTGTTGGCCGTTCGGCGTCCACGAGGCATCGTCCGCAATTACGCTGCCCACGCGGATGGGACTTCCTCCCTGCACTGGCCAAATCCAGAGCGGCAAACCCGGTCTCGTGGTTTCAAAATTTCCGACTAGAAACTCAGATCGATCGGGAGAAATATCGAAGATGCGCGTTCTAGGAAAGGGTCCCTCCACCACCCTGGTCGGACCGCCGGCCGTCGAGGTTTGCACCAGAGTGTCGCGTCCTCCCACGCGTTCCAGAAAGTACACCCGCACGCCGTCCGTCACGATTCGCGCAAACCCATCCAAGTGCTCAGATATCGGCCGCTGGACAAAGCTGGTCGCTCTCGGAACAGGCACGGGGGACAAAAATCCGTAGGCTGCGATACCGAGCACCAGAACGCAAACTCCGGCCGCCCACAACCTGAAATGGCGTGCCATTGCGGGCCGTACTGCAATCCGTGCTCCCGCTTGCTGTGAAACCTGTTCCGAGCCCGCTTCGGTGGCGGCGGCTGGGGAGTTTTTCTGGATGGGCGCTATGAAGCGATAGCCAACCCGCGGAACAGTTTCGATGTAAAGGGGCTTGGACGCCGAATCACCTAACGCGCTTCGCAATTTCTTGATGGCGATGTTGAGTCCATTCTCGAACTCGACGAAGGTGTTATCTGCCCAGAGTATTCGCTGTAGTTCCTCTCGAGTGACTACCTCGCCCGGCTTTTCGAGCAGCGCCGCCAGTATTTCGCTGGCTTGTCCGCCTAAACGAATCCGAATCCCATACTTCCGCACTTCGCGCGTACCCAGGTTCGCCTCGAACGCGCCGAATCGAACGACGGTTTCCGATTGAGGAATGGCTGAAGGCATACTGCCCAATCTTTCCTGCGGGGGATGGTGTGATTAAAGCACCATCGTCGCGCGGCGTCAAGAACGGGTATACAGGAGAACACTCAAGTCACGCGGTTTCTTTGGCTTGCACGTTCACATCAAAAACAGCCGGCGTCAATTGACCGGCATCGCCTAGTGTGACATTTTCCCCGAGCGTAGAACCACAGGTTGTTCCGTCATCGTCCCTGACGGTACAGAAGCCGATAAGCCAGCAATTGCGCTGGCCATCTGCGCTGGCCGTGGTGCCCGTTCGGGCTCGTTGGAGGGGTTAAATGTCCGTCGAACCAGGTTTGTTTCGTCGCTGTGCCATTCGCACCACTAGAGGGTGCTTTTTCGCGCTCGTGCTTTCAACCGTGGCTTCCGCGCAGACCGTCTCGTGTCCAGTGACGACCAGTGCCACTCTATCGGGTACGTACACGGTCGGAGCGGCCACATGCGTGGTCCAATCTGGCGTGACGCTGACGGTCGGCCTCAGTGGCGACGTGGAGAACTTTTTGAACAACCCAACAGAACAATCGAACGGAAGCGTCACCGTGCCAGGCAGCACAATTTTGAATGATGGGACGATCACCAATAATGGCTCGATTTACAACTATGGTGGGACCGGCACGTCGACAATCACGAATTTCGGCACTCTAATCAATAAAAATCTCCTGGATAACACGGGCTACTTCGCAGGCAACTCCGTTCTGACCAACGCCGGAATTTTTGACAATGACAATGAGGGTATTCTGTATAGCGGAGTCTTGAACAATGTTGGGATATTGACGAACGCCGGCACACTTGACGTCGAGAACTTCTTTGGCAGCGCTGGCTTGACCAACTTCGTCGGAGGAGTCGTAAACAACGTCGCAACGATAACCATAGAGGGAGAAGGAAACGGAACCTTAACCAACGGCGGCACGTTGACGAACTTCGTGGGCGCGGAGGTCACGAACGAAGGGGCCCTGACGAACACCGGAAGTCTCGTCAACAACGGGACGCTGACGAACAGTGTGGGCGGAGTTTTCACAAACACGGGTTCTCTCACAAATACGGGAACCATGATTAACGATGGCACCTTCAACACTTCCAGCGGCGTCGGGTTCACGAATTCCGGGGCATTCGTAAACAACGGAGGCGATGTCGCTGAGTTTATTACCGTATTGGGTGCAACGGCTTCGATGACCAATAACGGGAGCTTTACCAACTCCAGCTCGCTCGTCGTCGGCGCTGGCCCTATTTCTAGTCCCGGCGTTATTTTCTACAACAACCTAGGCGCGACGCTGCTCAATTCTGGCACCTACACCCCAGCATTTACGGTCGGCTCTATTACGATCGACAACGGCGCCTCTCTCATCAACTACGGCACTCTTACAAACGATTCGAGCCTCACCGAGACTCACGCCGCCGTTCTCAACAATTACGGTGCCTTTACTAACAGCGGTGGCTCTGTGTCTGTCGGTACTGGCTCCACGTTGAACAATTTTGCGGGCAGTTCCTTCGTTCAGACGTCCGGGATAACCACTGTCGATGGCACAATTAGCTCCGTACCCGCCGTTCAGTTTCAAGGCGGCTCCTTGATTGGTACGGGTTCCATCAACGGGAATGTGAACAATACCGACGCTTTTGTTTCCCCAGGAGACCAACTCTCGGGCGTGTTTTCCAGCAATGGCACAATCGCAACCGCGGGAACACTCACAATCAACGGCAATTACACTCAGGGAAGCTCCGGGGCCCTGGGCATCTTTTTGGCTGGAGACGGCGAACTCAATCTTCTCGATGTCAGCGGCCTTGCCACTCTCGACGGCTACGTGGACTTTCTCGCGGTAAATGGCTTCACGCCAACAGCTGGCGACGACTTCACGTTCCTTGATTTCGGCTCGCTCTCCGGTGCCTTCGCGGGAGTCAACTTCCTCGGCTGGAACTGCCCCACCGGCGACACATGCGACCTGGTCTACGGCGCGAACAGCGTCAGTTTGGACATCCTCGGCCCGAGCAGCAGCAGCGGCGGCGGCTCCACAAACGCGCCGGAGCCTTCGAGCATTCTCTTGCTCGGGATAGCACTTCTCGCCCTCGGGGTCGCTGCCTGTTCGCGACGGAGACGAGCCGCGCTCGCTGAGTAAGCCCGAGCGGGTTGGAGACACTCGCGAGACTGGCAGAGCAACCACGGATCACAAAACGAGGAGAAAGCACATGCGTCCATTGAAAGAGATTTTGGGAATTTTGGGAGCTCTAGTCATAATTGCGTTAATCGTGGCGTTCGTCGCGCCGAAGAAGACGCACGCATTGGTCGCGGCTCTCGTGCAGATCGTTCCTGGTACCACCACCCACGTAGGCCAGAACGAGAGCCAGTTGGTCTCGTTGCTTTGTGAGACTGGCAATGCTTATTGCGGTGCCCTCGATCCCGAAGGGACCCTGCCTTCAACGGCAGCATACGTGATCCCTTCAGGTTACACGCTCATCGTGACCGACTGGGAATGGGAGGGTAATGGCGGTGCGGCGCAGGGACAATTCGCATTCAATAGCTTACGCAACGTCACTGGCGGTCTGTTTGCGCAGAGCGCGGCCCTGGTGACCACCCTCGGTACACCTACCTACACCCACGAGCACTACGCAACTGGTATCCGCGTTGGCTCCGGGGTGACGATGGAGGACTTGTTGGCTGCTATCGGAGATGGCGAAGGCGAAATCCAGGGCTACCTGGTTCCGAACGATTAGCCCGAACATCGCGCCAATTCTTGACGCGCCAAAAACACCTCAGATCGGCTCGAAAACCGTGTCGTTCTTTTTCTGCCACGCATCAGTGCGTACTCAGAATTGGAGGGTGATTTCGCTCGTCCAGGAACCGGTCCCTGCATTGCTTGGCTTGGGCGAGTGTGGCGGCATATTCCGGCGATTTGCGAAATCCAGCCAGAAGCGGATCCAGCTGCAAGTAGTCGTACGAACAATATCCCCCGGCAATCGCGGACTTGGCTAACTTTGCCGTAAAATTGTTCCCGAGGCACGTGTTGTACAGAGCCGCGAAGTTGTACCTGGGTTCCGGGTCGCGATAAGCGAAGATCGCCTTTTGGGTCTCTTCCATGAGTTGTTCAAATCCGGCGGGCCGTGGCGTCGAATAACAGGCCTCCGAAGCGCGCGTGTGAAAGAAAGAGCTATCCGGAAGCCGGCGCAGCATCGCCAGCGCTTCCGTGGTCTTCCCCTCACGGAGCAAGACATTCACCTCTGCATTATTCGACCAGTCGGAGCCTGCGTCCAGGTTGAAAAAAGTCCTGGCATGATCTAACTGACCGGTGAACGTGAAGAAAGGCGCGCAGGAACGGAATTGGTAATTCCCCGGATCCAGCCGCAGCGCCAAATCGCATTCGTCATGGCCTTCCTTGCTCATGCTGGCGTATCGCAGCACGTAGGACAACGTAAAGTGAGCAAAGCCGCTCTGCGGGCGCTTTGTCACCATGGCCTTTGCTTCCTGGTAAGCCTGCGCCAACTTGCCTTGATCCGCGTCCATGCTGACAATCTGCTGCGCCGCATCCTCGAGGTTCGGATCCAGAGCAAGGGCGTGACGCAATGTCGGTTCCGTGCGCAACATCGTTCCCGTCGCTCCTACGCCATATTCCTCTTCGTAGTAATAGCGTTTTCCCAAGGCGGACCAGGCTGGGGCGAACGCCGGGTCGAGTCCCACGGATCGCTCGAGCATCCGAACAGCATCCTGATTTTGATCGCCCTCGTGCGGCAGCGGGATGCTGCGCAGGTACAAGTCATAGGCCTCTTCGTTCTTGGGACGTGTTCCGCTCTCTTCGGCTACCGTTGTCGCGCCGAGGGCGGGAATCAGGCCTTGCCGCACGTTGGAGGTCACTTGCTCCCGCATGGCCACAAGATCGTCGGCTGGAACGTTCATCGTCTGCTGCCATAGAACGGTGTCGTCTCCCACATCGACCGCTTCGAGGGTAAGCTGGAGTTGGTTGCGAACCTTTTGGTAGTGCCCCGTCACGATCCGGCCGACGTGCATGTCCTTTCCGGCCTGCTGCAAATCGACATCGCCCTTCGCATATTTCTCGGCGGTCGCGAAAGGGCGAATGGAGAGGGTTCGCACCGAGCTTAGCGTGGTGGTAACTTCGTCGGGCAGCGCCATGCGCAGGAAGTCCGCTTCCTTGTCGTCGCCGAAATTCTGAAAAGGCAGAACGGCGATCGTCACCGGAGCCGCGGCCATCTTCTTGGCTTCGGGCACCGGCGTCTCGCGCGTTTCGCGCCATCTCCAGATTGCCAGTCCAATCAGCAGCAAAAGCGCTACCGCGCCGACGCGCCACAGCCATGGGTTACGGAGGATTGGCCTGGGCGCGGCGACGGGTGTGCTTCGCGACGAACCCGAACCCGTGTCCCGGCGCGCGCGCGAGAGATCCGCTCGCATCTCCGAAGCGTGCTGATAGCGCACTTCGCGATCCTTTTCCAACGCCTTTTGGATCACTCGTTCGAGTTCGGGTGGAACCTGGGGATTCAATCGTTCCGGCGGCGTAGGCGTTCCATGCAGCACTTCATCGAAGATCGCACCTGAAGTCTCGCCCTTGAAAGGCAGGGCAGCAGTGGCCATCTCGTAGAGCACGATGCCAAACGAAAACAAATCGGTTCGCGCGTCAAGCTGTTTGCCCAGCACCTGCTCGGGCGACATGTACGACACTGTGCCCAAGGTCGATCCCGGGCTTGTGAGATGTTCGTTCACCGATTGCGTGTTCGCGGTGGCGATGCGGCTCGCGGAGGGGTGTTGTGCGTCCACCTTCGCCAACCCAAAATCGAGAATTTTCGCGTGCCCGCGATTCGTGACGAAGATATTCGCCGGTTTGATGTCCCGGTGAACGATACCTACGGTGTGCGCCGCGTCCAAGGCATCGGCGATCTCGATTGCCAAGGGAAGCAGTCTCTCTGTTTCAATTGGGCGGCCCGCGATGAGATGCTTCAGCGTCATCCCCTCGAGGAATTCCATGGCGATGAACGCTCTGCCGCCCTCCTCGCCGATGTCGTGAATAATGCAGATGTTCGAATGATTCAGGGACGATGCGGTCTTGGCTTCACGGCGGAAACGTTCCAGCGCCTGCGCATCATGGGCAACGTCTTCGGGCAGGAATTTAAGCGCGACAAAACGGTCGAGGCGCGTGTCCTGTGCTTTGTAAACCACACCCATCCCGCCGCCTCCGAGTTTCTCGAGGATGCGATAGTGCGAGATGTTTTGGCCAATCAAAGACGAGGATTCTGTCATTCGACGCAAATATTAGGTTGCGTCTGGGTGCAAGTCAACGAACCCGCACGATCAAGCCATAGTAGGCAGGCCTGCGCTGCTGTGCCGGGCAAATCGGTGAGAGCTGTGGCTCAGCGTCAGGGCGTCTTGAGATAAATGTTGCTGATGTTGTGCTCGCGCAGCATCGCGTTGAACGCCGCCAGGTCGGCCGCCACGAACTGCTGGAGGTCCTGCGCCGCTTTGTCGCCCCGCTGCTTCAACTCCTGCTGTACGGCCGACTGCTGCGTGGTGGGCGGAAAATCCGCGTCGGCATCGAGCTGGTTGAACAGATAGTAGACCTTCTGCAGCAGCATTGGCGACCAGCGGCAGTCGTCTTGCCCGCGTCCGGTGAGCCTAAGCTGCAGCAGCGTTGCCTCTATGGTGGCGAGTTTCTCGCCGAGGTCGTCCGCGGCTTTGCGCACTGGTTTCGAGGAGTCGTCGGTGCCCAGTTCATTCCCAAGAGTAACGAGCTGCGCGCGGACCGACTCGATCTGGTTCACCGTGGCCGACATGGCGTTCATCTCGTCGTACAGGGCTGTTTGCACGCGCGTCTGGTCCTGAATGTCGCTGTCCGAGCCGCTGGTATGTGGATCCTTCAGCACGGTGAGTTTCTGCGTGGATTTTTCATCGCCCACAGTGAGCGTGACGGTGTAGGTTCCCGGCAGGCTCAGCACCGACAGGCGCCCCACGGCCGGAGGCTTGCGCCAGCCTTCCGGTCCGAGCAAAACATCCGGCGCGTAGAGCGGCGAGGTCCTCAGGCGAATTTGGTCGCTGCGCTCAGTGCGAAGGTCCCACCACACGCGGTTGATGCCTTGCTTGGTTTCGCAAGGCGGCGGTTCCACGTCGGGGAAGCCCTCATCCTCGACGGGTTTCTTAGGCTCAGCGGCGCCGGGTTTGGGGGCGCGGCATTCGAGCTCGCGCACTTTTTTGCCGCTGGCGTCGGTGATGGTCAGTTTGGCCACATCCTTCTCTCCCAGGTTGGACTTGAGAAAGAAATTAATGGGCGCGCCGTATGGGGGATTTTTCCCGGTCGTTGGGTCCTGGTCGACGGCGGCCGCTTGCGCCACTTCCTTGAAGCGATACGCGTCGCGCGGCGCGAAGAGATGCGTTTTGGCCGCGGCGACTTCCGGCGTGAACTGCTCGAGCGCGGTAATGTCGTCCAGGATCCAGAAGCCGCGGCCGTAAGTGGCCACCGCCAGATCGTGGAACCTTTCCTGAACGGTGAGCCAATAAACCGGCGCGTGCGGCAGATTGGACTGCAGCGGTTGCCAATTCTTCCCGTCGTCAAAGGAAACGTACAGGCCGCCCTCCGTGCCCAGATAGAGAAGTCCCTTGCGAACGGGATCTTCGCGGACGCAGTGCGCATAGCTGAGCATGTTGTGCGGAATTCCGTTGGTGATCAACGTCCAGGTTTTTCCGTAGTCGTCGGTCTTGTAGACAAACGGGTCGCGAATGTTGACCTGATGGCCGTCGACGGTGAGGTAGGCGGTGCCCGCGTCGTAGCGCGAGGCTTCGATATTGTCCACCGTGCCGAACTCGGGGAGGTTGGGAAGATTTTTCGTGACGTCGCTCCAGTTTTTCCCGGCGTCGCGCGTCACCTGCACCTTGCCGTCGTTGGTGCCCACCCAGATCAGGCCCGCCTCTTTCGGCGACTCGGTGAGAGCGAAAATCACGCCGGCATATTCCACGCCGATGTTGTCGGGGGTGAGGCCGCCGGAAATCTGCTGGCGGGTCTTGTCGTTGCGCGTCAGGTCGGGACTGATGATCTGCCAACTATTGCCGCCGTCGGTGGTGACGTGCACAAACTGGCTGCCGACGTAAATTTTGTTGTGGTCATAGGGAGAAATGGCGATGGGGAATTCCCAGTTGAACCGGTACTTTACGTCCGCCGCCGGCGTACCGGCCACGTAGTCGGGCCACACTTCCACTTCGCGGTCCTGGTGCGTGCGCTCGTCGAAGCGGGTTACCGTGCCGCCGACGCTGCCCGTTCCGGTGCCCGTGGACCAGATGATGTTGTTGTCCGCCGGATCGGGCACAGCGAAGCCGCTCTCGCCTCCGGCGACCGAGTGCCACGCGCCGCGCGGGATACTGTTGCCCCCAAAGCCGCCGAACTGCAGGCTGTTGCTGGGGCCGCGCCACGACGGGCCATCCTGCCGGTTGCCATAAACGAAGTAGGGAATCTGGTCGTCCACCGTGACGTGATACATCTGGGCGATGGGCAGGTTGACGTGGCTCCAGGAGTTCCCGCGATTCACGGAAATACTCACGCCGCTGTCGTTAACGACGGCCATGCGATCTCCATTGGTGGGATCGATCCACATCTCGTGATTGTCTCCGCCGGGGCTTGCGGGCATGTTCGTGAGAGTTTTGCCGCCGTCGAGAGTCCTCGAGAATGACGCCGAGAAGAAAAAGGCTTCGTCCTCGTTGTCCGGCGCAATCTCCATGCGCGTGTAGTAGTGCGTGCGTCCGCGAATCTGCCGGTCGGAGTTGACCATTTCCCAGTTCTCGCCGCCGTCGTTGGAGCGCCACAGTTGCCCGAGCTGCCCGGGGCTGTTCGGCTGCGGAACGCCGTCGCCAGTTTCAATCTCCGCGTACACGCGGTTGGAATCCTTCTGGGCCACGCGCACGGCAATTCTGCCCACCGGAGAATGCGGCAGGCCGTGACCCTCGAGGCGCTTCCAGGTGACGCCGCCGTCTGTCGACTTGAACAAGCCGCTGCCCGGCCCGCCGCTCGTGCGGCCCCAGGTGTGAATCTCGATCTGCCACATTCCGGCGTACAAAATTCGGGAATTGTTGGGGTCCATGGCCATATCCGAACAGCCGGTGTTTTCGTCAACGAACAGCACTTTGTCCCAGGTCTTTCCGCCGTCGGCGGTGCGGAAGACGCCGCGCTCTGGCTGCGGCCCGTAGGCGTGGCCCAACGCGCAGGCCAGCACGACGTCCGGATTGCGCGCGTCGATATCGACGCGGCCGATGCGGCCTGCCTTCTCCAATCCCATCAATGACCAGGTCTTGCCTGCGTCCACGGATTTGTAAATCCCTTGCCCCACGGAGATGTGGCTGCGGATGAATGATTCGCCGGTTCCCGCCCACACGATGTTGGGATCGCTTGCCGCGACAGCCAGCGAACCGATGGATGACACCGGCTGCGAGTCGAAGACGGGATTCCATTGGATCCCGCCATCGATGCTCTTGAAGATGCCGCCGGAGGCCGCGCCTACATACCAGATGTTCGGTTTTCCCGGCACTCCGGCGACAGACGTGGCGCGGTTGCCTTCCGGCCCGATGTACCGATACTTGAGCTGGCCGAGCACGTCGGGAGTGGTTGGCGGCTGTTGCGCCCGCAACAAACAAGGAGCAGCCAGCAGCAACAACACTGCGATCATCACGGCGTAGTTCGCAACAACGAATCTCGCAAGCTTCAACATAGTGAGCTCTCCGATGAAATTGGGTTTGGGACGCGCGGATGATACAGGTGGAGCGGTAGCAGGTCAACGGCGACGCGGCCTGGGGCAGAACGATAAAAGGACGGTGTTGCGCGGCTAGGCGAGGCAGAAAAGGCTGAAACACAGAGGGCACGGAGAGAAGACTTGAGGGCACAGAGAAAAAGTGGTGCGGGGAACGGAACACGAAAATTAGAGGTTGGTAGTGGCGTTGCCTTTGTCCGTTCGCGCGCGGTGTTCAAGTTACTTAGTCGGCAGCAAAAAATACGGATTCAGCCCATCAGTTTTTTTCGATGCTCGTTCCTCTGATCTTTTGGCATAATGCCGCCACTTGGGGGCGGAAAAGATCTGGGATCGGGTTGACCTGGAAAAAGGCATAGGAAATCGGGAAGGCGCGAACGGGCGCGATGAGAGGAGAACGCGTGTGGATTTCTTCTCGCATCGTTGGCTCGGCTTTGTCTTCTCGCCTGGGGGAATGCCATGTCGATGATGAGGATCGGGGAACAGTCGAGCAGCAAACAGCACGGTAGGCGGCAGCACGCCGGCGTGCGATGGATGCAGGGAGCCAGGCATGCAATTTGGTGCCTGGCGGCGTTGGCGTTGCTGGCGCCGATGGCGATGGCGCAATCAACGAGCCGGCTGAACGGGAGTGTTTCTGACCCGTCGGGAGCGGCCGTTCCCGGAGCGAAGATCACGCTCAGCGCGACCGCAACGGGCTTTCAGCGGACGACGACAAGCAATGGAGAGGGACTGTACCAATTCCTGGATGTGCCCCCGGGCAACTACAAGCTGGAGGCGACGGCGAAGGGCTTCGCCACTTATTCGGCGACGGACGTCGTCCTCGTGGTCAACACGCCGTCGACCATCAACATCCGATTTCAACTGCAGGGAACGGCGCAGCAGGTGACGATCGAGGGGGAATCCGTTCCGCTGATCAATAAGACGGACGCAACGCTCGGCAACACACTTGAGGAAGATCAAATCTCCGAATTGCCCATCGCCGACCGCAACGTGGTTCAGTTGCTGAGCCTTCAGCCGGGCGTGGCATACCTCGGCAATGAGCTGGACGCTACCACGGATACACGGAGCGGCGCGGTGAACGGCCTGCGGAGCGACCAATCCAACGTCACGCTCGACGACGTGGGAGTGAATGACCAGAATAACGGCTTCGCGTTTACGAGTATCCTCAATGTGCCGCCGGACTCGGTGCAGGAATTCCGCGTCACCACCGCCGATTCGAATGCCGATTCCGGTTATTCCAGCGGCGCTCAGGTGGCGCTGGTAACCAAGAGCGGCACGAACAATTTTCACGGTTCGGTATACGAGTACAACCGCAACACAATTTTCAGCGCCAACGATCCGTTTTTGAAAGCGTCCCAGGGAGCCAGTGGCGTGCCCAACGAGGCGCCGAAACTCTTGCGCAACGTCTTCGGCGCGACCGTGGGCGGGCCGGTCAAGCACGACCGGCTCTTCTTTTTCTTGAATTATGAAGGGCGGCGCGACGCGCAGGGCACCAGCGTACTGCGGACGGTGCCGAGCGCGACAATTCGCCAGGGTGTGATCGAGTACCTATGTCCGCTGCTGGCTAGCGGCCAACCAGACACAACAACCTGCCCCGGCGGCACTGTGAACGGCGTGCCCGGTGTCACACCGGGCGACTACGCCCTCGGGCCGGCCCAGCTGGCTGGGATGGACCCGTACCTCAACGGACCGAAAGGCCCGAATGCGGCGGTGGAGGCCCTTCTTAACCAATACCCTGCGGCCAACGCGGGAGCGGGACTAGGCGACTCCCTTAACACACTGGGGTATCGGTTCTCGTCCAACGCAGATTCGTCGTTCAACACGTACATCGCCCGGCTCGATTACCATATCAGCGGTTCCGAAACCCTGTTTTGGCGCGGACAGACACAGAATACGAAACAGCCCGGAACGCTCCAGTTTGACCTTCCTGGTCAGGTTCCGACTTCGACGGCGCTGGACGATAGCAAAGGTTCCACCGTCGGCCTTACTTCCATCATTTCCTCGAATCTGATCAACGATTTTCATTGGGGCTTCATTCGCCAGGGAGGGCAGACCGCTGGCGCCTCGCAGTATCCGGGAGTCTTTCTGAACGATGTAACCGATTTTGTTCCCTTCACTCGCACGACGATTTTCTTCGTGCCGGTGAACCAGTTGAGCGACAGTCTGAACTGGACCCGCGGGAATCACACTCTGCAGTTCGGCACAGACGTATTTTTGATTCGCAACAAACGAAGCAGCGACGCAGATTCGTATTCAGACGTCCAGTCCAACGTGGTTTACCTCGACACGGCGGGATTGTCTGAAGGCGGTACTACGGACCCCAATCCTAGTCCGCTCAATCCGTACAATAACGGTTATCCGGCTGTGGATCCAAGCTTTGCCGCGAGCTACGACAGCGCCACTCAAATGCTGTTGGGTATCTTCGCCGAGGGCGACGGCATCTACAATTTCGACCGCAGCGGCAACGCCCTGCCTCAGGGCCAATTCATCAATCGCCGGTACGCCATCAACGACTATGAGTTCTACGGCCAGGATGCGTGGCGCATCACGCCCCGGCTGACCGTGACTTATGGCCTACGCTGGGTTCTCGAGGCCCCGCCCTACGAGACGAACGGGCTGCAGGTGGCGCCTTGCGTCGAGGCCGCAGGCGGCGGCTGCACGAATCAGAACGTTGCGGACTGGTTCAACAATAGCGCCAAACTTGCGTCGGAAGGTATGGCGGCGAACGATGCGGGCGAGATCACCTTTGTCCTAGGCGGTCCCAAAAACAACGGCCCGGGTTTGTGGAACTGGGACCGCCATGATTTTTCGCCGCGCGTGGCCGTGGCTTGGTCACCCGATACGGGCGACGGCTGGGCGTCAAAGGTTTTCGGGCGTAAGGATCAGTTTTCAGTCCGTGGCGGTTACAGCATCATGTACGACCATTTCGGCATTCCGATCGTCAACAGTTTCGACCAGCACGGCTCTTTCGGCCTCTCCACCGATCTCGGCAATCCCGCAGGTGTGGCGGATGCGTCAGTCGCCCCGCGGTTCACTTGCTTGACGCCGCCATCTGGCCAGCCCACGAACGCTTGCCTGCCTGCGCCCTGCCCTGAGTTGATCGGCCCGTCCTGCCTGTTCGGCCCTACGCCGTCCGGAACTTTTCCGGTTACCCCGAGCAACCAAGCCTTTGCTATCAACTGGGGTTTGGATCAATCGGTGAAGACTCCTTATGCGCATGTCTACAACGTCTCGCTCTCTCGCCAAATCGGTTCGAACTCTTCGCTCCAGATTTCCTACGTGGGCAGCATCGGCCGGCGACTACCCATGCAAGTTGATCTGGCGATGCCGACGAATCTGACAGATCCTTCGAGTGGCATGACCTATTTCCAGGCCGCCAAGATGCTCTCGGTGGCGGCGGAAGCCGGTACGCCAACCTCTCAGATCCAGAAGATACCGTTCTTCGAGAATACCTTTCCACAGTGGAGCACGGTGACCCAGAACCAGCTCAACAATGAGGCCGGCGGCAGCTATAACTGCGCACCCGACGTCGACAATGGGGCACTTTCGGCCACACAAGCCATCTACGACATGTGGACGTGCTTCGTGCACAACGAGACTTTTGCTCTCTTCCTTCTGGATTTGCCCAACGTGACCACTGGCCTGGACACGCCGAACAGCAAACTGGGCCCGTACGCCTTTTATCACGATCAGTTCGCCTCGCTTTACGCCTGGCGCAATATCGGCACGTCAGACTACAACGCGTTGCAGGTGACGTATAACGTCCACTGGGGATCGAATCTGCAGGGTCAGTTCAACTACACGTTCGGAAAGTCGCTCGACGAAGAGTCGGCTGCAGAGCGTATCGGGCCTTACGAGGGCACGGGCGGAACGGGTAACGATCTGAACGGCGGCGGTATCGTCATCAATTCCTACGATCCGCTATCGCTGCGTGGGCTCTCCGATTTCAATGCCAAGCACCAGATCAATTCGAACTGGGTTTACCGTCTGCCGTTCGGCAAAGGGCAGAAGCTGGGCGGGAGTGCAGGCGGCCTGCTGAATGCATTGATTGGAGGGTGGCAAGTGTCGGGCATCTTCCGCTACACGACAGGTTTCCCGATCACGGTGGATAATGGTCCCGCTTGGGCGACCAACTGGAACATCGAGGGCGACGCCGAGCCGAACGGACCTCCGCCCAAAGCGTCCAACCCAAAACACGCCATCGTCGATGGCGTCGACATCGGCCCCGATATCTTCGCTGATCCTTCAGCCGCCTTGGCCGCCTTCCGCCCAGACTGGCCGGGCGAATCGGGGGTCCGCAACAACGTGATTGGCGCCGGCTTGTTCAACATCGATACCGGTGTAATCAAGGACTTCTCTCTTGGGGAAAGCAAGCGGCTGGAGTTCAGCTGGCAAACCTTCAACATAACGAACGGGGTTAGCTACAACGTGCGCACCGCGCAACCGTCGCTCGCTGACGGTCCGAGCACGTTCGGCCTGTACACATCAACGCTAACCACGCCGCGGTTCATGCAGTTCGCGCTGCGGTTCACGTTCTGAGGCGCAGCGCCAGGAAAACGCGTCAGGAGTAGTGGCGAGCGCGCCCGCGCAGGGCAGACTCGGGCGTCCTGCTGAAATTCCTTAGTCGGCGGTGCGCCAACTGCCGCGAGCGTTCGAGTAAAGCGGATTACTCTTCCCGCAGCAACATCAGGGGATCCAGCGACAGCGCGCGCTGCGCTGGAATCCACGCAGCGACCAGTCCCACGAATGACATCGCCAGAACAACGCCAGCCAGCACGAACGGATCGCGAGGAGTGGCCGTATACACGATGGAAGCCAGGACGCGGCTCGCGAAAATTCCGAGCAGCAGTCCTGCGGCAGAACCAAAAGCCAGCAGTTTGAATGCGCGTCCCAGCGCCGCCTGCAAAACTTCCTTACGCTGAGCGCCGAGCGCGATACGAATTCCCAGCTCCCGCTTCCGCTTACTCACGGAGTACGCAGCCATTCCAAAGATGCCCGTTAGAGACAGTATCGCCCCCATCGCACCCATCACGCCCAGCGCTGTTGCCGCCATGCGTGAGGCAAACAAAGCAGTGTCCAGTTCTTTGTTCCACGGTCCGATATATAGGGGGAGACCTGCATCGAGGCCCCGCACCGTGCTTCTGATGGCTGCGGCGAGTTGCCCCGGATCACGGTCCGAGCGGACGGCTAGATATGTCTGAGTCGACGGTGATTGCAGGATGGGAAGAAACATCGCCGCCCGTGGATCTTCGGTGACGCGGTCATATTTTCCGTCTTCTACGAGGCCCACCACTTGAATACGCGTTCCATCAGGCTGCTTGAAGTACCGCCCCGTAGCGCCGGCAACGGAGCCAAAGACCTTGCGGGCAAACTCCTGGTTGATCACGGCCACGGGAGGCGCGTTTTTGTCGTCATGCCATGTGAAGGTCCTTCCAGAGAGCAAGGCGGTGCCCGCAGCATGGAAGTATTCGGGAGATATGCTGAACGTGAAGGCGTCAGCAGCGGCGTTCGATGGCCTGAGGTCTGTGGTCATATCGGTAAAAACATGCGCGCCTCTTTCGCCGCCGCTGACCAACGGCGCCCAGTCAATCAAGCCCACGGACGTTACGCCAGGAATCGATTCCACTGCGTCGATCATGCGCTTTTGCATTTCGGGCACGCTGTCGCCGCGGTAACCGCTCATACTCAGATCTGTGTCGGCCAATAGGGCGTTGTGGGGCTGAAAACCAAAATTGCTGTGCAGCGAGCGCAGCAGTCCGCGAACGGCAACCAGCGAAGAAGTCACGAGCACGGCGCAAATGGCAATTTGCAAAACGAGCGCCACATCACGGATGGCAACGCGGCTCCCGACCCTGGCGATTGAACCCGACTTGACGATCTCATAGGGATCGGTGTGAAGGACCTGTCTTACCGGGACAGCGCCAAAGAGGAATCCGCTGGCTAATGTCAACAGCAGAGCCACGCCGTAAACATATGCGTCCGGGTTCACGGGCAGCTGGATAGGCCATCTGGAAAATGGCTGCCACGCGCTCATACTGCGCAAGAGCGCCACGCTTCCCCATATTCCAAGAGCGCCTCCCATAAGGGAAAGCAGCAAAGCTTCGGTGAATAGCTGCCGCAGAATGCGAGTGCGGCTCGCTCCAAGCGCGAGTCGCAGAGCCACCTCGCGAGAGCGGTCCGAGGCGCGTGCGGCAAAGAGGCTGCCGAGGTTGGCACAGGCGGCCAGTAGAATCAGGCCTGCCAGCAACATCAAACCGGTCATGAAAGCGCGCACCGGCTGGCCAAGATAGTCGCCATAAAGACTGGGACGAGCCAAGGTAAAGGTTCTTTGGTCATCGTCTTTGGGATAGGTTTTTTCCAGATAGGAGCCAATCGAGTTCAGATCGGCAACAGCTTGTACCGGAGTGATTCCCGGCTTCAGATGTCCCATGGTCATAAAAAGCCAGCGCTTGCCGCGCGCATTCAGGTCGTTCACTCCTTCCACCTGCTCCTGGTTGACGAGGGGAACAAAGAAACCAGGATTGAAGAACACCAGAGTCCCGTTGAACCGAGGCGGCGCCACGCCGATGATCGTATAGGGATGTTTGTTCACTTGAACGATACGGCCCACGACGCCGCGGTCGTCCTGAAAATGAGTGTGCCAATAGTCGTGGCTGAGAACTATGTAGGGAGCGCTGTTCGGGCCGTGCTCATCGGAGGCGTGGAAGAAACGGCCAAGAAATGGCTGAAGACGCAATACGTCGAAGTAGTTTCCGCTGGCTAGCACGATCCAGACGCGGGCGGTGTTTTCGCCGTTGTCCAGGCCTACTTGAGCGGCATCATAAGCTGCGAGTCCATCGAAGCTGCGGTTGCGATCGCGCAGATCGAGATAGTCGGGATAGGACTGATAGGAGGAAGCCTCGTTGCCATGCTGGATTCCGTAGAGGCTCTCCGACTGCGGCAGATGGAGTGGGTGCAGGATCAGCGCGTTCAAGACGCTAAAAACCACGGCGTTCGCGCCAATTGCGACGGCCAGAGTCACAACGGCAACAACGGTGAAGCCGGGAGATTTACGCAGCATGCGGAAAGCGAAGCGCAGATCCCGGACGAGATTCTCGATGAATTGGAGTCCTCGCTCGGCGCGGTAGTCTTCCTTGACCGCCTCGACGCCGCCAAACTTCAGCTTGGCCTGGCGCCGCGCCTCAACGGGTGACAAGCCAGCGCGGAGATTCTCGGCGGTTTGCAGAGCGATGTGTTCCTCGATCTCTTCTCGCAAGCGTTCGTCTTGTGACTGCCTCGATGCGGTGTTGAACAGACGAGTGAAGAACCGCCTCAGAGATTTCATGACAAATCCTCCGCTTTGGCATCGAAAAACCGGCCGATAATCGCCGCCGTTTGTTCCCAACCCTGGGTTTCGACCTGTAACATCTTGCGTCCTTCCTTCGTCAGCCGATAGAAGCGCGCCCGGCGATTATTCTCGGAGGCGCCCCACTCGGAGGCGATGGCGCCTTCCTGCTCGAGCTTCAGCAGCACGGGGTAGAGAGTGCCTTGATTCACGGCCAGGAGATCTCCGCTGATCTGCTCGATGCGGCGCGCGATTCCATAGCCGTGCAGCGATCCCAGGACGTCGAGAGTCTTGAGGACCATCAGCGCCAGAGTGCCTTGCAGTACGTCCGTTTTCTGTTTCATAGCACCGCCATTTGGGTTTCCAACAGGAAGATGCCACACTTCCTTTGGGAAAGCAACAGGTAAGTTTTCGGGCGTCCCGCGATGCAATCGGGGGGATTAACGGTACACTCTACGGGCGCTCGTTGACTTGTTCCGCGCCGGAAGATAGCATGCTCGTTCGCATTCGCGTTGACATCCGCAGAGGATTCTTGCCTTCGTGATCGGCCAGACGATTTCCCACTACCGAATTCTCGATAAGTTGGGCGGTGGCGGCATGGGCGTGGTGTACCGCGCCGAGGATACGCGGCTGGGCCGCAGCGTCGCGCTGAAGTTTCTGCCGGAAGATTCTTCGCAGGACCGCCAGGCACTCGAACGATTCCAGCGCGAGGCGCGAGCGGCCTCGGCGTTGAATCACCCTCACATCTGCACGATCTACGACATCGATGAGCACGCGGGGCGCCCGTTTATCGTGATGGAGTATCTCGAGGGCACGACGCTGAAGCATCGCATCGAAGGCCGGCCGATGGAGATCGAGGAAATAATCGACCTCGGCATCCAGATTGCTGACGCGCTGGCCGCCGCGCACTCGAAGGGAATTATTCACCGCGACATAAAGCCGGCCAACATCTTCATCATGCAAAGCGGGAGCGCCAAGGTGCTCGATTTCGGATTGGCGAAAATGGCGCCCAAGTCGCTGCGAATCGGCGAAGCCGTAGGGGTTTCCTCGGACGCTACGGCGATTGGGTCTCCTGAGTTCCTCACTAGCCCCGGCACGGCCATGGGCACGGTGGCGTATATGTCGCCGGAACAGGCACGCGGCGAGGAAGTGGACGCGCGCAGCGATCTGTTTTCCCTGGGCGCGGTCCTGTACGAGATGGGCACGGGACGCCTGCCGTTTTCGGGGAGTACGTCGGCGGTGATCTTCGACTCGATTTTGAATCGCGCGCCGGTGGCGCCGGTGCGGCTGAATCCGAAAATCGACGCAGACATGGAGAAGATACTCAACAAGCTGTTGGAAAAGGCTCCGGCGCAGCGCTACGCGACGGCGGAAAAGCTGCGCGCGGACCTGCAGAAGTTCAAGCGCGAGTCGGGCTCCGGCCGAATTGCGGCGGCAGCAGCGGCGCCGGCGGAAAAATCGGTGGCGGTGCTTTACTTTGAGAATTTGAGCGGGGCGAAGGATGACGAGTATTTCCGCGACGGCATGACGGAAGACATCATCACCGAGTTATCCAAAATCACGAGGCTCCGGGTTTTTCCGCGGGCCGAGATGCTTGGCTACAGAGACAAACAGGTGACCGCGCCGCAAGTGGGTCAGGAGCTCGATGCCGCCTACGTGCTGGGCGGCAGCTTGCGCCGCGCGGGAAACCGATTGCGAATCACGGCGCAACTCGTCGAGACGCGAACGCGGCACTCGGTGTGGGCGGAACGCTACGACCGCGAGATGGCAGACGTGTTTGCGATCCAGGATGAAATTGCGCAAAGCATTGCTTCGGCGCTGAAGGTGATACTCACCGACAGCGAAAAAGAGGCTATCGCCAAGGCGCCCACGTCCGATGTGAAGGCTTACGACTATTACCTGCGCGGGCGGCAATTCTTCTATCAGTTTCGGCGCCGAGGCTATGATTTTGCGCGGCAGATGTTTACTCGGGCGATCGATATCGACCCGGGTTACGCGCGCGCCTATGCGGGCGTGGCCGATTGCCATTCGTACTTGTATATGTACTGGGAGGCGAACGAGGCGAATCTGCAGGCAGCGGACGACGCCAGCCGGAAGGCTTTGCTCCTTGACCCGGGGTTAGCCGAGGCGCACGTATCACGGGGACTCGCGATCTCTTTGAGCAAGCGATACGACGAGGCCGAGATTGAATTCCAGACCGCGATTCGATTGGACCCGAGGCTCTTCGAGGCATATTACTTTTATGCGCGAGCTTGCGTTCAGCAGGGGAAGCCGGAAGATGCAGCGCGTTTGTTCCAGCAAGCCTCCGAAGTGAAGCCTGAGGATTACCAGGCGCCGCAGTTGCTCGCGATGGTCTATTTCGGAATGGGTCGCAAGGCGGACGCGGACGAGACTTACCGTCGGGCCTGGCAACGGGCCGAGAAACATCTCGAACTTCACCCCGATGACGCGCGCGCTCTCTATTTGGGCGCCAACGCACTCTGCCGATTGGGCGAGGGGTCGCGAAGCCTGGATTGGGCGCGACGCGCTCTGGCCATCGACCCTGAGGACTGCGGGATTCTCTACAACGTCGCCTGCGTCTATGCCCTGCAAGGGAAAGCCGATGAAGCCATCGACTGCCTGGATAAGGCCATGACCCACGCTTATTGGTATAAACGCTGGGCAAAAAATGACTCGGACCTGGACTCTCTGCGCGGCAGCCCTCGATTTCAAGCTCTGATGGATAAGACCGCTTAACCCCCGCCCTTGTGTGAATTGTCGCGTGAATTGTTGAGTGAATAGATAGCCGCCTCGCCAGACCCGCACCGAAACGACAAAGGGCGAAACCCCCGTTTTATAAGGGTTTGTCGCAGATTGTCAGACCTTGTCGCTTGTGAACTTCCGCCGGAAATCGTACTTACGAGTAGTCGCGAGGCGAGCCCGGCAGTTCGGGCGGAATTGCGATGGCGTCGAGCGGGCTCTGAGAGGCCGGATGAGATTCAGAGATTTCAGCTCCACACAGCGGCGAGTGATACTCATTCTGATGCTCGTGAACTTTGTGAATTACGTTGACCGGCAAATCATATTCTCGTTGTTTCCCGCAATTCGTCGTGACTTCGGCCTTTCGTTTGCACAACTCGGCTATCTGGCAGCGGCTTTCACGGTGGTGCTTTCGCTGACAAGCTTTCCTCTGGGGATGCTGGCGGACCGAGTTTCAAAACGGGCCGTGATCAGCGCGGCGGTTCTTTTTTGGAGCGCCGCCACATTCTTCAGCGGCCTGGCTGGTTCATTTCGATCGCTTCTTGCCGCAAGAGGATTGGTGGGCGTGGGAGAGGCGGCTTACAACCCCGCTGGAGCAGCCGTGATCAGCGCTTCTTTCCCCGCGGAGATCCGGGCGCGCGTTCAAGGAACTTTCGATATCGGGATGTTCATCGGCGGCGCCGTGGGCCTTGCATTGGGTGGGATGATAGTGCAATCATTCGGCTGGCGCCCAGCCTTTTTCGTTGTTGGCATCCCGGGGGTGATTTTGGGTCTTAGCGCTTTGCGCTTACCCGGAACGCCCGTGTCGTCTTCGCGGGAGTACATGCCGATACGCGAACTTTTACACGTGCCCGCATTCATCGCTCTGATGGTGAGCGGATGGTTCTGCAGCTTTGCGGGTTACGCGTACGTCGCCTGGGGTCCGGAGCTGGTGCAGGACTACAAGGGCTTCAGCGCGCGGCAAGCAGGCACGGCCATCGCGCTAGCCATTGTGGTGGGCGGAACTTGCGGGATCGCTACCGGCGCTTACCTTTCGGACCGTTTGGCGAAAGTGCGGAGCTGGGGGCGCGCGGCCGTCATCCCGGTGGGATTCGTTCTCGCCGCGCCCGCGATTTTCTTCGCTTTGCGTACCACAAGCAAACTGCTTTTTGTTCTTCTCTTCGGTTTGGGTGCGTTCTTCCTAAGTTGGTATCACGGTCCTCTTACCGCCACCATTCACGATCTCGTTCCGCCACACGGCCACGCGGCAGCGTTAGGTTTCTACAACCTTTTCGTAAATCTCTGCTCGATGGCCCTGGCGCCTCTCATCATCGGGAAAATCGCAGACCGCTATAACCTGATCACTGCTTTTCATGTACCGATCGCGGCTCAACTGGTGGGGGCGGCATTATTTCTCGTGGTGATCCAGTGCATTCGCCGGAACGGCTTGCGCCACCCGGCGCTGGCGCGCCACTGGAGGGCGGAATCAAGTGTATTGGCATCGCCGTTGGCTTTCGATGCTGAGGGCTCGGGAGACTGACATTCGAGGAAAGCTGGCTCAAGCGAGGAGGAAACATCATGGCAACGCCGCAGTTGGTTAGCATCGGCTCGTCGAACCCGGTCAAACACTACAAAGCGTACAAACCCCGGCCGTTCAAGAGGGAAGAGCGCGACAAAGTAACGGTCCTTTACGGGGGCCTGACCTGGAAACATGAGCGGCTGATCCAGGGCGCCCTCCATAACTTGAACTACAAGGCAGAGCCGCTGCCCAACATTACCCGCGAAGATCTGGATGCCGGCAAGGAATTGATCGACGTGGGCGCCTGCTGCCCCACCATCTTCACCACCGGAAGTCTGGTAAATCTTCTCAAACAAAAAGTGGCCGAGAAGGGCAAAGAGGAAGTGAATGACAAGTTTGTCTTCCTCACGGCCGGCGCATGCGGCCCATGCCGGTTCGGCCAGTATCACGAATCGTATGCCATGGCGCTCGATGGACTCGGCCTGCGCGATTTTCGCCTCTTTCTTCTCGCTCAGGATGAATTGGACCAGGCTTCCGCCGACGGTGGCGGCCTGGAGATCAACCTGCCCATGAGTCTCGGCTTGATCTGGGCGATCTTGTGCGCGGATCAGTTGATGGACCTGGAATACATGACCCGGCCGTACGAGGTGAATCCGGGACAGACGGACCGCGTGCTCAAGGAAAGTGTGGAGCATTTGTACGACGCGTTTCGCCACCGCCCCGACCACGGAAAAAAGCTCGGAACGCTGGCCTGGCACCTGATGAGCAATTACTTCACGCGGGCGCTCCGCGAGGTTCGCAAGAAGTGGGAAACGATCGAAGTGGATCATCTTCGCGTGAAAACGAAAGTGAAAATCACGGGTGAGTTCTGGCTGCAGACGCACGAAGGCGAAGGCAACTACAACATCAAGCGCTGGCTGGAGCAGGAGGATGGCGAAGTGGTTCCTCCGCCGGTGGCCGTGTGGCTGCATTACCTTTTGCATCCGACGATCCGCAAGCTCGAGCAGCGGAACGCCGCAAGCAAGCACCCGCGTATGAAGGAACTGGCGCTGCATGCGGCCGAACGCATCTATCGCGGCACCTACAACCGGTTTCGGAAGGCGCTCGGCAATCTCCCCTACGAGCTGCCCGACCAGGAGGAGCTGCGAAGCCTGGCGGCGCCCTTCTATCACTTCGAGTTGCGCGGCGGCGAAGGGCACATGTTGATTGGGAAGGCGCTGCACACCTATCACCACAAGAAAGCGCACATGACGTGCGAGCTTTCGCCGTATTCGTGCATGCCGAACACCATGTCGGTGGGCTCGATGGCAAACGTGCTCGGCAAATATCCCGATTTGCTCTACGCGCCGATCGAGGTGAAGGGCGACTCGGAGGTTCATGCGCTTTCGCGGTGCCAGATGATCCTCACCGAGGCGAAGAAACGCGCGAAGGCCGAGTACGAAGGCGCGATGAAGAAGACCGGTCTGACGGTGGAGGGTATCCGGAAGTACGAAGCGCGTCATCCGGAACTGCGGCGCGCCACGTACCGTGTGCCTCATCGCGGCTGCGCGGGAGTGGCTGCGAATTACGTGCTGCATTTGGCGAATGACCGGGGGTTGGCTCGGGCCTGACTCGCGCGATTCGTGGCAGGCCAAATCTGAGAAGCAAGAGAGGCTAATCCCTTATGGCCACTGAGCAATTTGTACAGATTCAGCCGCTGGCAGGCACTGTCTCCGCAACCGTCTCGACGAGGCCTGCCCCGGTCCGTTCGGAAGCTGTTGCGGCAGGCTCGGGCAAGACTTGCGGGATCGACGTTGGCAGCACGACCTGCAAATTTGTTCTTGTCTCTCCGGACGGCCAGCTGCTCGCGCAGGCCTACGAACGCCACAACACGAAACAGGCGGAAAAGGTTTTGGATTTTCTTACCCGCCTCGAAACCGAGTTCAAACTCACGCCGCAGCAGGACCGCATTTTCTTCACCGGGTCGGGTTCCGGGCTGATCGCTCCGTTTGTCGGGGGAAAGACGATCCAGGAAGTGGTGGCGGTGGCGGCTGCCGTCGAAAAACTTCATCCAGCCGTGCGCTTCGTGAGCGAAATCGGCGGCGAAGACATGAAGACGATTTTCTTCAACGGCAGCGACACCAACAAGAGCAAGCAAGTGTTGATGCAGGCGGCGTGTTCGGGCGGCACGGGTACGTTCATCGAGAAGACGGCGCGCAAGCTGGAAATCCCGCCCGAAAAACTCGCGAAAATGCGCTACACGGGATACACGCTGCACAAGGTGAGCAGCAAGTGCGGCATCTTCGCGGAAGCCGACGCCAACACGCTGCTCAAAGCGGGAGTGCCCGTCGAGGAGATCATCGCCTCGCTGTTCGAGGCGGTGGTTTACCAGAACCTGGCGACGCTGACTCGGGGCAACACGCCGATTCCGGAAATTCTTCTCCTTGGCGGTCCTAACCTTTTCTTCACCGGTCTTCAGGAAGCCTGGCGGCACCACCTGATGAAGGTGTGGAAAGAACGCAAGGTGGAGATTGCAAAGGACAAAGATCCCGCGTCGATGATCCTTGTTCCCGACGATGCCCTTTATTATGCCGCGCAAGGATGCGTCGAGGTGGGCAGAGGCGAACCGCAATCCTCGGGCGTCTACCAGGGGATCGAAAAGCTGAAATGGTGGATCGACGAAGGTCAGCACGAAGAGAAGAAAAAGGCTGGCCGGGGTGGGCTTTGGAAGGATCCCCAGGAGCTTGCGTCTTTCAAGGCGCGCTACGCCGGCGGAAACGGGAATGGAAACGGAAAAAGCAACGGGAACGGCCATGCAAATGGAAACGGCAATGGCAATGGAAACGGACACCATTCCACGGCCGCAGCAGAACCAACAAACAAGATCGGAAAGCTAGGCCGGGTGCTGGTGGGTTGTGATTTTGGATCGACGACGGCCAAGGCCGTGTGCCTGTCGCCGGAAAGAGAACTGCTGTACTCCTGCTACGCGCTGAGCCGCGGAAATCCCATCGAGGATGCCAAAGTGCTGTTCCGGCAGGTGCGCGAGGCCATCGGCGTGGGCGAAATCGTGGGCCTCGCGATTACGGGCTA
The DNA here is from genome assembly GCA_963737205.1 of uncultured Acidobacteriota bacterium. GTDB lineage: Bacteria > Acidobacteriota > Terriglobia > Acidiferrales > UBA7541 > Palsa-295. Next base: position 3,728,444 of record CAVTRV010000002.1, read on the forward strand.
CGGCAAGGATTTGCTGAAAGGCATCCTGGGAGCCGATTGTCCGGTGGTGGAGACGATTGCGCACGCCAGCGCCGGCTTGCACTTCTTCCCGGACGCGGACTGCATCTGCGATGTCGGCGGCGTCGACGTCAAGATCATGATCCTCAACAACGGCGCGGTAACCGATTTTCGTCTCAACTCCCAGTGTTCTTCCGGAAACGGAGCATTTCTCCAGGGAGTAGCGGAGCGCTTCGATATTCCGATGAACGAGATGGCGGACCGCGCGTTTCTCGCCGAGGCCATGCCGCAATTGTCGATGGGGTGCGGCGTTTTCCTCCAAAGCGACATCGTGAATCAGCAGCGCAAAGGATGGCAGGCGGACGAGATTCTTGCCGCCCTTTGCGCCATTCTTCCGCTGAACGTCTGGATCTATGCGGGCGGCTTGAACAACCTGAAGCAGGTGGGCCGAAAGTACATCCTGCAAGGCGGAACGCACAAGAACCTTGCCGTGGTGAAAACGCAGGTGGATTTCATTGTCTCGAAAATTCCGGAAGCGGAGGTCGTTGTGCATCCCTATTCCGGCGAAGCAGGGGCCATCGGAGCTGCCCTCGTCGCGCAGGAATGGCTGGAGAAGGGCGGACGAACCAGTTTTCGCGGGTTCGACGCCATCGAGCGGCTGTCGTACAAGACGGTGACTTCGGTGGAAACCGTTTGCCATTGGTGTCCCGTGAATTGCCAGCGCAGTTTCATCGACGTGGAGCTGGACGGAGGAAAAGGGCGCGAGTGGAGCAAGGTTCCGCTGGGAACGGGCTGGGAGCGCGTGATCGTGAATAATTCGTGCCCCAAAGGCCTGGTGGAAGACTTGAGCGAAATGAAAGTGATCAAGACGGACATGGAGAGGACCAGAGATGCCTATCCGAATGTTGCCGACATGGTTCGCAAAGAAGCGTTCCGCCGCGCCTCCACCTAAAGATCGCTCGCAAGTGCGCGTCGGAATCCCCAAAGTACTGAATATCTGGACGACCCATCAGTTTTGGGTGGGCTTCCTGAAGGCGCTGGGCATCGCTTCGGAGAATATTATTTTCAGTTCGGACACCTCCGAAGAACAGGGGCGCGAATTCGGAAAAGGCCGCGGGACGGTGGATTGCTGCTATCCGGTGAAATGCATGAGCGGTCATTACGGCGAATTGATTTTCGGGCAGAAGAAAAAGATCAACATTCTGCTCAGCCCGATGATCCACTCGCTGCCGTCGATTCTGCACGGGCATGTGGTGGACACAGTCACCTGCACGAGAGTGATGGCGGGTCCGGAAAATATCAAGGCCGGCTTTATGAAGGAGCAGGACGTGTTTGCCGAGAATGGGATCGTGTATGCGTCGCCCTTCGTCAGCCTCGGCGATCGCCATATGGTTACGGAGCAACTCTACACCGGCCTGAAAGACATTTTTGATCTGGATGTGGAAGAGACGGGGCGGGCCGTCCAGGCGGGATTTCAGGCGCTCGACAATTTCACGGCAAAAGCGCGGCAACACAGCCGGGACATTCTCGAATGGTGCGCGAAAAACCAGAAGCCGTGCATCCTTGTGCTTGCCCGGCCCTATCACATGGACACCGGCATCGGCCACGAAATCGAGACCGAATTGCAGACGCACGGCTATCCGGTTCTGTGGCTGCAATACCTGCCGGACGACGAAGACTTGATGAACTGGTTGTTCGAAGCAGACGTGCGCGCCAAGGTGATCAAGAGCCCGTTCGATATCATCGACGTATGGATCTCGTCCTACAGCAGCAACACGAACGAGATCATGTGGGGCGCAAAATTTGCGGCGCGGTGCCCGTGGGTCACTTGCGTGGTGCGGCTATCGAGCTATGAATGCGGCATGGATCAGCCAACGTACACGCCGACGCAGAAAATCGTCGAGGCCACCGGAACGCTGTTTTTCAAGTTCG
>CAVTRV010000003.1:0-1542740 GCA_963737205.1 uncultured Acidobacteriota bacterium
GCAATCTTGAGATAGGTATTTGTCACCATGGGATCACCGTACTGTTCGAGGTAGAGCCGCTTGGCATCTTGAAATGTGGAATCTCGGTCCATCACATCACCCTGTTGAGGACTGCGGCGGGTGCATCCAGTAGTCCTGCCGATGAGCCTCCAGCCGTACCGCTGAAGATGTGATTTGTAAGCGATGGGATTTTCAGCAGGACATAGATCGAAGCGAGAAACGTAATAAAAAGCACAGGAAACCAAGCAATGAGCTGCACGGTGGAAAGCGTGCCCGCAGGCGGGAGGCGGAGAGCGCCAAGCATGAGGTTTCCGATGACATACACCACGGCTGCGGCGACGACCTGGTAGAAGGCATATTGGATGAAGCAACGGAACCAGCCCCAGAAGAGCCACTCCATCTTTGGAACGATAAAAAATGGGACGAAGACTGGTCCTACCAGCACGCAAACAGCGGTGGCAATGAACCCGTAGGCAATGACCACAATCGCTATGGCTTGAGCCGCGGCGAGCAGGATGGTCACGATGACGTAGATCGCGGTTCCGAGAATGTCTCCCCATCCTGGAGAATCCATGCGGGTTTCGAAGTCGGCAACCTGCGTGACCACTGTCTGGAGTTGCGCCTGATCGATCTGAGTCGAGAGAAACTGTGCTTCATTCGTGACGAGGTTATGGAAGCTGACACCGACGCCGGGGATGGGCGTGCTGTAGTAATTGACCATCGCAAAGCCAAAGCTGATGGTGAGAAGCAAGCTGGCAAAATGATCGAACTGGAAGGAAGGCCTGCCGCTGGCGGAGGCGAGAGCGGACTTGATTCCAAACCAAGCCACGAGGATCGTGGCGAACGAGCGGAAAAGATTCTGGCCCATTGCGTCGAAGAAGCCGAGGTTTTGGGTAAGCAAGTTGTTGATCGCCTGAAAGATGTATTGCAGGAAATCGGTTTGCATTGCCGTCAGCTCCTTCGACGCCGGGCATCTCTAAGCGCACGCCTACGGCATTCGGAAGTTTTGAAGTGAATCGGTGATCGTGCCGGTCACCTGTGACATGTTGCTGGCCATGCTCGCTTGGCGACCGATATCAGTGTTAATGGCGTTGGTGGTGGCGTCGCGCTGTTGCTTCGCGAGGATGGTTTGCTGTTCGAGAAGCGACGCGAGGAGTTTGTTCGAGTCCTGGACGGTACGGAGAGTCAACACTCCTGCCGCATTAATCTTGTTCAGGACGGACACCTCAGTGTTGAGACTTGAGTCATCTGAAAATGAATCTTGTTCGAGGTTTGCAATCTGAGCCTGGATATTGTCGGCAGTGCCGCGAATCGAACCGATGGTGGCCATCGCATTGATGTTTGCGCCGTCCACGAGTTGGACGGACGCGTATTGGGATTGCACCCGCCCGAGTTCCGAGGCGTCCATTCCCGACAGTTCGTACGGGTCGTATTGAGACAGCGGGGTTGTGGCCTTCAGGTAGCCGGTGTTGATGTTGGGAAGCACGCCGGTGTTGATGCCGTTAATCCACGAGACTGTGTTCCCGAAGGTGTTGAGCGAGGTCACATTTCGCCATTGCGAAAATATCGCGCGGTAACGAGCAGGCATGTTTTTGACGAACTGGGCCATCTGTAGAGCGAGATTGAGTTGCCCGGTGATCTTTGCGTAGCTCTTCTGCAGTTCAAGGAGGTGCTGCTGGAGCTGGTAGTAGCGCAGCAACGCGTTCTGGTAGTTGGTTGGGTCGTAGACGATGCCGCTCCCGAGTTGCGCGGTCGCGGTGCCGACTCCCAATCCCAACACGAGCAAGCAAATCAGAATCTTTCTTTTCACGGACTTTTCTCCTTTTTGCCTTCAGAAATCGGAAGGCATTTTGTGGTTGTTGTAATCGGGCAACGCGAGGTCGCCCGAGAGATAGACCTTGACCCGGTGGCCTTCGCGGATGGTCACCGTGGGCATGATGTTGAGGAACTTGTCGAGGATCTGCGCAGAAGACTGGGCGGTGCTTGCAGCGAATCCCTGGCGCATGAGGTCAGAACTGGATGCGTTGAGAGACCCGGATGTTCCGGCCTCGGCGACGGCTCCGAGAGCGCCAACCGCCAGCGACACTCCGAAGATGCGGAGATAGTGGTTGTTGACCTGATCCCGCAAACCGGTGTCGCCGATTTGGTTGAGTCCCTTGAATTGATCGAGGCTGATGGAATACCCGTCGGGCATGAGCACGCGATGGAAAACGACGGCCAGACGTGTCTGGCCGAAGGTGTCCACCTTTTTCGTTTCACCCAATAACTTTGAGCCCGCCGGAATCAGCAGGTGCTGGCGGTCGTTCGAGTAAACGTCGGTTGAAAGCAGACACTCGACGGGACCCGCAAAGCCCCCGTCGAGGCGGTTGATGAGAACGGTTTCGAGAATGGTTCCTTCAAATAGTACGTAGGTTTTTCCTGCCGCCGCATTGGCGGAGCCAGGCAGTACGGCGGCAGGATTTGTGGTTTCCTCCTTTCGATCCTTGGTTGTTTCCGCGAAATCGTTGCGGGCTGGGACGGGAGAAATCGGGTTGGGCTGCATCTGTTTCAAGAGTTGCGCGACCTGAGGGGAGTCGGGTCCCACGGGGACGAGGTTCTGGGCGGCAGGATCTACTTCGGGCTCAGGCGCTGGCGCGGTTGGCGGAGTTGGCGGAGTTTTGCGGTAGGTCAGAGCGACATTCGAAGCGAACAGCGACACGTAGGCGCGTCTCTTCCGCTCCGCCTGAATAGGGTCCTCCGCTCGCTGGTCGGTTGGGATACCGGACGCGCTTTCCTGCTGGTATTGCTGCGAATCTTGAGGGCTGGCACCGAGCAAGCGAGTTTGCTGGGTAAGAGCGGTCTGCGCGACAAGTTGCTGGCGCTGCAAATCCTGGATGCGGTTCTGCATTTCGGCAATCTTGGTTTCGTTAACTTCGAGAGGTGCCTGAACCAGAGTGGCGGGCGACGCTGCCTTGGCTGGCGTTTGCGGTTTCTTGCCCCCGGTCAGCCACATGATGGCGACCATGAGAAACGCCAGGCCGATGAGAAGCCATGACTGGACGTTCTTCGGCAGAAGGCCTTGGGGCTTCGGGGCTTTGTCCTGAACTTGTGCGGGTTGGTTCGGTTGGTTCATCGTCGGCTCCTCAGTTCGCGGAAACACGGCGCGCAAACGGCAGTTTCTTTTTGCCGATGGCGAGGTAGCCGGTGTCGATGATCTTGGGCGCGATGTAAACGCCGTTCTCAAACTGAAAAGAGATCAAGTTCGGTTTGCCATCCTTGATTTCGTACAGAGCGGGCTTTTCCCGCGCGCCGCACTTGATGTAAGTGAACGAGTCGTCGTGGTAGATGGCGGACACCAGGAACGGCTCGCGGCCGGCTTTCGAGTCGAGCGGGTAGTCGAATTGGAGCTTGGTTGCATAACTGGAGCGGAACAGATTGAGCTGCTCGGCGGACTGGGCTTGCGCCGCGTGGATTTGATCTGCCGTCTGGGAGCGGAGCGTTTCCAATTCCTTCTTGTATGCTTCCGCCTCGCCGGCGCTTACATATCCGCGCAGCCCGGTGCTCACCGCGATCCCGGAGCCTTCCTTGGGTTCGATAAATATTTTCAGATCGGGCTCGGCATTCGGCTGGTTGCTGATTTCGGTCAGCAGAAACGAATACACGTGTCCGCTCGCGGTGATGAGGTTCAAATTGCTGCGAATGCCGGCCTGGGCCGGGTGGACGTAGCAGAGGTTATGCGCGCCGTTGATGACCCAGAATTCCTTATCGCCGGTGGTGAAATCGAGAATCTCCTCGTCCTCGGGTAGAACGATGAGCGTCGAAAACCGGAGCTTGGCGCGGACGGGGACAATGTCTTCCTTCGAATACTTCACAATGCGCGCCGCTGCTTCCGTTGCGGCGTGCGTGGGCGAGGCGTGGAAGACGGCTGCGCCCACAGCCAGGACGGCGAATACCCCAAAGAAAAAGCTGCGCAACTGAGTGTGAAACATTTGTTTCATTGAATTGCTCCTTTTGAGAGTGATTCGTGTTGCTTGGAACCTTGGCCGCGAACGGGGAAAAGCACGACAGACCACTGGACGCCGAAAATGATTGCGGTGGCGAATCCCGCAAGCGCGAGGGGCAGGAATACGTAAAGCGGGTCGCTCCCCGCCATCCACGATTCGAGAGAGCGATGAACAATCACGGCTGTGCTCCCGCGAGAACTTCGAGCCCTCGTTCGAAGCCGTAGGTCTCGAATGCTTCTTTCCTTTTCTTGTTGTCGTAAGGGTCGTTCGTATAGAGCCAATAGCTCTTGGCGTCCACGGTGAGATTGGCGACCTTCGCCAACTCCGGCGTCTTAATCAGAAATTGCTGCTTGGGGATGAGGCCCGAAATCAGCTCGACTTCGTTTTCGTTCAAGTGAAACTGGCGGCGGTAGAGATCGCGGTCCATGTCAGGGTTCGCGAGGAAGATTTTGGTGGCGCAACTTTCGATGATTACGTCGAGGATGTCCGAGCGCTTCAGTTCGTCGAGGGATTGCGTCGAGAGGACCATCGCGGCGTTGTGCTTACGCCAGGTCTTGAGGGCTTCGACGACGTACCGTTGAATGCTGGGGTTCTTCAAAAACACCCAGGCTTCGTCGATGAAGAAGGCTTTGAAAACGGATGAGATTTGACGGTCCGCGATAACGGCATTGGCGCGATGCAGGATGTAGAAGAGCAGCGGTTCCAAAAGCTCCGGGTACTGGCTCATGCCCTGGAAGTCGAAGCACTGAAAACGGGAGAACGAGATCGTATCCTCGGCGTTGTCGAAGAGGAATCCGAACTGGCCGCCTCGGGTCCATTTGGCGAGGCGGCTCGATATGTCGTGTCCGAGCGTGTTCGCCAGCACGCCCAGCGTGCGAAGCGCCGGGTCCACCGCATACAGGTTTTCGACTTGATGGAAGAGATCGCGCTCGGTGGCTGGGTCGATCTCGCCCGTCCTCTGTCCCTGAATCAACACTTTCAGGAAGAGCGCGAGGAAATCGAGATTTTCCTTCGTCGGTGGCAGCGAAAACGGGTTGATCTTGAAATCCCCGGATTCCAGGCCAACGCGGACATACGAGCCCCCGAAAAGGTGCGTCAGGCTTTCAAAGCTGCCGCCTAGATCGAAGATGAACGTGTGGGGATCGTATTTCTGAAGATTGGTGATGAGGAAATTCAACAGGAACGATTTCCCGGCACCCGTTCGCCCGAGAATCATGGTGTGTGCCACATCGCGGTAATGGAGATTCAAAAAGTATGGTGTGTGGTGATTGGTCTCAAGCACCGCGAGATACTCTTGCCGAAGATGCAGGTTGCGAGGCTCGCCACAGTGAAGGGTGAAGAGGAACGAAAAATCCGCATAGTTGGTGTTGAGCAGATACAGGGAACGCAAGTTGAAAACGTGGTTGCCGGGAACCGCCGCGAGAAAGGCGTTCAGAAGGTTGTATTTTTCTTCATAGAGCTGGGCATCGTGGACGCTGAAAACTTTATAGAAGTCGGCGCATGCCCGGTCCACTTTGGCCATGTCCAGGTCATAAATCACGACGGTCAGCGAAAACTGGCCAAAGTAATTCCCGTGTAGCTCGATCTCCTTGATGCCTTCACCGAGTTCCCGAACTTGGCTCTCTTTCGAATCGTCGAGCAACACATCCTGCGGGGCCGTGTCGTTCATGTTGACTTGGCTTACGAAGGAACGCTTGGTGTTGTGAAAATGGCGGCGCTTGGTCTGAATGACCCGGCGCATCTTGCCGGAATCTTCCTTTTTCCATTCCGTGACGACGTAATAGTTCGCTTCCACTTCAAGCAGTCGTTTGAAGATAAGGGGGAAGCTCTGGGCGGAAGGCTCCTTGAGCGTCAGAACCTTGACGTAGTAGTCGTCCACCCGCAGATGCCCGCGATGGCATTCCACGGGAGATTCGGGAAGGTAGTAGTCGAGGAAGGTGTCGTACTTGAGTTTGGCGAGTTCGAGTTTGTGGGGATCGAAGTTGAGCGTTCTCTTGAGAACGCGGAAGGCTTCTTGTTTGTCGAGCATCCGAACAACGAGGAAGTCACTGACTTGGAGGATGAAGCTGCGGGCTTTCTGAAGCAGCGCTGCCTGAGCATTGCTGACGTGCTGCCCCAGAACGACAACCTGCTTCTGACCGGACAAATGTGCCCGCAGATCGGCAACGGCTTTTTTCGGATTCTTGGGAAACTCGGCGAGCGCGCTTCCGAGCTTGGCTGAAGTCTGAAATCCCTGATACAGCACCACGTAATAGACCGACAGGGAAAAGAGCGTGTCGGCCTTGCTCGCCAGGTAGGCGATGCGATTCTTGATCGCGGTGTCTACGATGGGGTTAGCGTAGAACTTGTAGGGGATGGTCTCGTTGTTGCGCTTGAAGAGGTATTGGTAGACGCGGTAGTTTTCATCGAACAGCTTCAACGCTGATTCGAGCCGCTTCGTGAAACCGTCAATCGAAGAGTCGTCGAGACACTCGTAATCGACGCCGCGAACTTCCAGGATGACCCCGACATCCCCGCTCTTGGTGAGAAAAACGTGCGGACCGATAAAGCCGTAGAGGTTGATCAGCTCACTGAGAGAGCCGGTCTCGTTGTAATTTTTGAAGATTCGGCTAAGTCTGAGCATGGTCATCCCTTCGGATTCGAATGGGGCTGAACTTCATCGGGTCGTATTGCGCACGAAGTCGTGCAGCGGTGAGCAGAAATCGCAGAATCTGCGGATCGGTCTGGGTGGCCCACCGGGCCAGGAAGTAGAGCAACAAAAATATCAGCAACCCGCCGAACAAACTGTTGAGAAGGTTGAAGGTGGCCGCGCCCAGGCACATGGCGAAGAAGAAAAGCTTTCGCTCGGCCCCGAGAATCGTCAGTGGCCGGGATAGCGTGCGATGCACTCTGTTTATTCGTCTTGTTTCCGCCATGTGCTTCTCCTTCGGGACGCGCGTGATTCAGTTGCCGGGGAAAAGCCACGACAGGAAATTCACTGCGGCGATGGCCATGCCAACGCCGAAGAGCACGCCGGCAAGTACACGCTTCGAGCCGCCTTCACCGAAGGCGAAGGTGAGGCCGGCCACGACAATGGCAACGAGCGAAAGGCCGCGAGCGATGGTGCTGGTGAAAGCCTGCTGCAGCACGCTAACGGCGTTTTCCCACGGGGAAGTTCCTTGGGCGAAGGCCGGAGCGGCGAGAAGAAGTGCGAAACCGAGGGTGACCAGAGGTGAACGCAGCCAAGAGCTGCGCAGGTGTGTCCAAAGAAATCGCTTCATGTTCTTGTTCTCCCTGACTCTTCCGAGTCTCAGAAATGGGCCGTTGAGAGGGAGTCCGCGCTAGCAGCGGCTGCAGGAAGGAAAGCGGATGGCGATTGATGGGACGGCTGTATGCGCCGGTTCCTGGACTTCCGCGTCCAGGCACATTTGGAGCATGCGCTCCGTGTACAGCGTTGTCCCACAATCGCGTCCGTCCCCTCTAGCGGGCCGTACGCGACACAGAGCGAAACACCGAAGGAATCGGTTGCGCCCTGTCCGCGGGAGTTAACCGGCGAGAACTCCCCTCATCTATACAGAGGGGGAAAAACGGAAAAACCTCACCAACAAAATGCAATTTTTTGGTTTTTTACGCTCTTGGTCGTTTTTGGGGTCGGGTTTGCGACCTTCGGTGTGAGTTTCTTGCTTTCATCCGATGGAGGAAGCCACTGTAGGTCGTGTAACACGGCGAACACGAGGTGATGTGATCCAGAACTGAGTCTTCGACCTGCGTTGGTTGTTCGGCCAAAAGTCTTAATACATCGTCCTGGGGGCATCCCTGGCGGGTGGGGTTGGGAAAATCGTGGGCGAAATGCGTCCTACCAAGTTCAAGAAAGGCTTTGTCCACGGATGGTTTCCGCTTGTGGCCCTTCGAGCTGCTTCTGACAGACGGCAAGGGTGACGCCCTCCTCAACCCTTTCGCCTCCGTATTTTGAACATTTTTCTAGCGTGGTCAAGAGCTTTGCTAAATCGAGCCTCTGCCGCATGGCTTGAAATGTCAAATTGTTTCCCGATCTCTTTCCAGGTGAAACCCTCCAGGCGAAGGACGACTACCTCTCGCGACGCCCTGTCACAGGTTTCCATCACTTCGTTCAGAAGAACGGCGGTTTCCGCTTGGGCCTCTTCAGTCGAGGGAATCCGCGCTTCAAAGGATTCCTTCAGAGATTCCTCAAGAATTTTCTCTTTGTACTTGGCGTCATCGACCATCCGAATGAATGTGCGGAACAAATATGCTGCGACATTCCGTACAGCGGGTGCGCCAGAAGCCTTCTTCTCCTCGATTGCGGCAGACACGGAGGCCGCTGCCTCCTCAAAGTAGTTCATAGCCAGGGCGGGATCACCGATCAGGTGTTGGGCGTACGCGAGGGCGCGCGGGCCAATTTCCATCGAGACAGACAACACCGCAGGAGCGATTTGCCTGCCGAAGCGGTCAACCGAGTTCAACAAGAACGGAGGACCGGCCTTCGTTTCTGGCCTCGGGCGCATGGGGACCCATCTCTTGTCGCCGCGAATCTGCTGAATTGGATGTGGCCAGGTGGCTTGGGGTTTGTTGCGAATTCACGTAATTGTTCTAATAACTGTAGTACTTTCGTACTCCCTTCGTACTAGCGTAAGTGTCGTTGAGTTTCGCCTGGCCTTTGAGTCGGCGACCCCGCCGCGAAAACTAGGAAGGCGCGCGACGGTTTTACAGGAAATCAAGGTCAACTCAACGCGCTGATCAAGGAATTCATAGCCTTTGCCATCAGCCTCCGCCGCCCATCGAGGAACTTACCGAAATTTTCCGGTTTCCAGAGGTCTCGGTTCTCCGGGATGAAATGCGCTTTCCTGATTTGTTTCGTTGTTTCATTTTCGAGATACTGCCACGGCGAAACATTTCCGATCTGGGCATTTTTCTTCTGACTGATGAATGCAATGTTAGCGATATCGTTCACCTGTTCGCGGTATTCCCAAGCAGTAAGCCGCATTCTTTCTTGATAGGCTTTTGCCTTCGCATCCCGCATCATGAAGTCAAACGGAAAAATGTGATGCAGCTGCAAATCCTTTGTTGAAATCTGATCCAATGTCACGCCCTCAGGTATTCCGAAGTCAGTTGCCCCTCGCTTTCGCATTACTATGTACATCAAGAGCAGGATAACGTTCTTCGACGAAACGCCTCCAATCTGATCGTGGCGAATTTTCAGACCACGATACTGTTGTTTAGCTTCTCTGACCGCAACGTCGAGCAGGTCCCGCAACCCTTCCGCAGGGCGAACATCGGGTTCTGAAAGATATCGCAGATCCCTCCGTAAGACAGTCTCGCCCGCACCGCTATAGTGTCCTCCTAATTGCGAAACGATGAAATATTTCAGCATGGCTTTCCGGTCGAGGCGCTTTCCCCGAGCTTTAGCTGCGTAATACACCAGCGGCACGAGCGCATTCTTCGATGCGAAGAACTTTGTCTTGTCTAAGTGCAGTTCGTCCCGCAAGGTCTCGATTACTCGATTCATTGCTCGTTTACTTTCGGACCACAATCGATTCAGCTGTGCCTGGGTCAGATCTCGTCGCGCCACCCTATCGGCTAGTCTCTTGATCTGCGGAACGTCACACGTGATGACTGTAATTGATCGCATCAAAAATGTGAGGTCAAGGTCATAGCCGTCAGCCCGCAAGTCTCGCCGGTACCTCCGAAACTCCGCAGAAATTCCTCTCCAGTACGGGATTATGCTAGCTACGTATATCTCAGCTCCGGTCAGCTGCGTCCCTTGCGAATTGACCAGAGTGAATATCTTTCCCACCGTGGCGTAGTTCCGCTCTTGGATTATTTGCACCGGAAATGTGTAGTCTCGAATGCGCTGCACGTCGCGATCAATCGCTCTCTTTTGTTCGTACGTGAGCTTTTCAAATTCTTGCGACTCCTTAAGACGACCCGTAAATACGTCATTCACCGATACCCAAGGGAATTTGTACGGCTCCCCATCAGTAGCTGCTTGCATCTCCTTCGGGAATTTCTTGATGTTGACATACAAGGAGCCGAGGTCATTCTCGATTTCAGGTTCTACCTCTTTCAGGAAGCCCGGTTTGAGCATTACCGACGCGAGCGCAGTTATCCTCTGCTGGCCGTCAATTAAGAAATACCGTGGAAGCTTGCCCTGGTAATATTCCAACCGTTCCGGTCGGATTATCTCTCTCATGAGTTTCGAGTCACGGTCGCGGGGCTCCCACAGGATGAGAGAGCCGCAGGGATAACTCTGATAAATGGAATCAAGTAAGGATTTGACTTGATCAGAAGACCAAACCAAGTCGCGTTGTATCTCAGGTATTGCGATCCTTCCCTCAAAAAAGTTGTCGATTAGCTGGCTGACGGACCAGGGGGCTGTAAGCAGATACTCCATGGTGCCCTTTCGATGATTCGGAGTGAGAAGAAGAACCGCCGCCATGATGCTTTCAACGCCATTCAAAATCAATATCTTTCCAGATTGGAGACCGCCGGTCGCAGTCCGCAAAGTCTTCGCGAACAGGAGTCGCGGAACCGAAGCAAGCTGTTTTTGGACGACGGATGAAAAAAGGACGGAGCCTCGCTACGCGAGGCTCCGTCAAGAAGGGCGGGCTAATCATTTGGCGTGATGGCAGCCAGAACTTCTGCGCTAGCACGCTGGATATGCTCTAGGGATTCGGCGAGCGTATCCTTATCGCCCGAATAAAGTTGGATGTAGTCGGCGGAGTTCTTTGCTTTCAGGCCGATGGCTTCACAGACGACAAACGCTACGGCCTCAGCTTCCGTCTCACGGACGCGCTTGGTCGTTTCCGTGCGCCGGGTGTTTTGGTGGAGAATCGAATGCGCCGTTTCGTGCGCTAGCGTAGCGAATTCCTCGGCGAGAGTTTGGCCGGGCAGCAGGACGATCTTCCCCGGTGAGCACTGGCCCTGCGCCGGATGGATCGCATCCGAGTATTCAAGTTGGATTCCACGGCTTGCGACGAATTCCTTTAGCCGTTCCGTGTGGCCGGATGGATCGCCCTCAGCATTTCCGAGTTCGGGCAGTGCGTTGCCATCGGTGTCAGCCACGTCGAACACGTAAGCCGCGCGGAAGTGCAGCACTGGTCTTTCGGTGCCTTCCTCCCGGTCGGATGCCTCGGCGTCCTTGCGTAGCAGCACCGGCGCGAGAATCAAAATTCCTTTTGCGCCCTTTTTTACGTAACGCCCGAGTTGCTTCCAGGTCTGGAATCCGGCGACGTGGGTAGCGTCTGGCCTCTGGGATGCGATGAGCATAATGTTGCGCAAGCTGTAGCGATGGAACCGCGCCATTGCAGCGAGGTATTCCGTCAGCGTCTCACTGTGGCCCCTTGCAAGGGCCTGCCTGAGTTGCTCGATGGCCTTGCTTGCGATCTGTTTTGCTTGTTCGACTTTCATATTTTCTTTCCTCCTGTTTCGGGGAGTCCTTGCTCCCTTCACCCACACCGAGGGAGCAAGGACGCGAAACAGGAGACAGAAGCGGAGAGATTGGCGCGTCCCGGTCGGAACGAGCCGCACGTCTGAGTGACACGGGTTTTTGGTGGCTCGAAGCGTGCTAGTGGAGACCGGAGGCGCGTGCTCTACGCGCCGGGACGCGGCAATTTCGTAGCGAAGAAAGGAAGAGAGCGAGCGGAATCTCAGCAAGCAGATGCGACACTAGGGAGAGGGACCGATTCTAAAGCGGACTGCCGGTCGCTTTGGCCTGCCATCCCTGGTTGGTTAGCGTTAGGGCCTGATTCATTTGCGTCTTTCCGGCCCCGTCAATGGTTGAGACAATTCCGGGAAAAACTCTTTGAATGGTCGGATTCTTTGCCCAGTCGGAAAGATTCTCGATCCTGTACGTATAGAAGACTGTGGCTTCTTTGGAGTCCCCAGCGGCAGTCGGCCCCTGCCAGTTGACGATTTTGTCCAACGTCTGTTGTCCGTAACAGAGGTCGCCTTGAACCTGTTTGTTTCCGGCTAAGCCGAGGCGGTCTTTCTCCCGATAGAATGTCTTGCCGTTGTCAGTCAGTTCGTATCGGAGGACTTTTGTCTTAACGGGGCGACTGCTGAGCGGTGGCATGTATTCGGTTTCCGCCTCGTGAGAGCGCACCAAGCCGACCTTTTCAAGAGCGGCCATTTCCGCTGCCGTGCCCATACCGCTTCGGCGCTCGGCTTCATTCAGATCGACCGGCCACGCGGAGGGAATGCCGAGGCAAAGCTGGCCCTTCGTGGCCAGGTAAGAATTCAATGCTTCTGAGAAGTTCTTTTCGTTCGCGTCTTTCTTGCTTGCACAGCTCACTACTACCAAGAGGCTGAAAAGCGTCAACCAGTGGAGGCTCTTTTTCATGGATTCACCCCCTTTGGTATCCGTAGATGTAGGAAACGGTTAGAGCGTTGCTAACTCGTTTTGTCTCCTTATTTCGGCGCAACTTACCGCCCTCCCGCATAGTTACAAAAGCTCGCGCAATGTGTTGATGCCTCCGGGCAACCCTTCCAATGCCATCACTTGAACATTCTGAGCAATCGTGGAATACCGGCAGCATATGTCCGAGGCGTGCGGGTCGAGCACCAAAATGCGCCTCAGATTCCCGGCGAGCGCCGTCCTACGCAGCACCTCGGTAATCGCTACGTCGTATGATGGCAATGAATACCCACAAACGATCCAGAGCGCTGCTCTAGCAAGCTCCTCTTCGGCGCTACTCCAGACCGGCTGTAACCATGCGGGTATTTCTTTCTCGGGAATCGGTGGGATAATCGCTGCGTCTCCACCGCCCCGAAATGCGAGACGGAGGTCCTGGAACAGTTTCAGCCCGTCCCCCGCGCGGGACCAATTCAGCGAACCATGTAACTTGTAGACAGGGACTGCCCCTTCCAACTCAATGTAGTTACCCTGATAAGCCCAGGGCAGTTGGTTGCCCCACAATAGCTGTGGTTTCGGAATCCCACCGTAGTAGCAGCCGGGTCCGAAAACGCGCGTCATTGGCCTGTGCCTTAGCCCGCGTTCGATGAGAATATCGTAATTGGTAGTTATCGCTGCGACGTGGCTTGCTTTCCTTGTGACCTCTCGCCAAAACGCGAGATGGGAATCGCAGTGGAGCGGAAACATAACGCGCGCTCCATAGCGGAAATTCGTTACCGTTGTATCAGCGTGCAACGGGGACGCTAGGGTGGCTCCCAGCAGCTCCACGGCCCACTTGAACGGTGGAATGACGCGCGTCGGGACGGGAGAATCGGGGAACGAGAAAGTCGATCCTTGGGTTTCAATCGCGGGAGTTGCCTCCAAATCGCTGTGGCTTAAGCCATACCTTTCGTTGACGGTCCAGGCTGCCGACCGGTCGTGCTTAAGCAGGTCTGCCAAGTACTCCTCTGGGTTGCGGGACGGATTTTCAGATAACCACGCGTCGTAATGATTCCAAACCGTCTGGAACCTGCGTCTGGCAGCTTCGGAAGAAACCGCCACATCGCGCGCAGCGAACAGATCTCTTGTCAGAGGCGCACCAGCGACGTGCGAGTAGCCCGCGCCGAGGATGCAACAGATCAGTTGCATAGTAAACTCTTCAGACGAGGCAGGACCGCAGTCTCAGATGCGCCGCCCCTTCTCAATTTTGAGCGTACAATCCAGTTGTTCCGACCTCTCGACAACTAAGCGGGCGCACGAGAAAGATGCTCGGCGTGCTGCGACGATGACGAAATCAATACGCTTCTGACATTCTTGCACACAAAAATGAACGCGAATAGGGTGCTGGAATATTTCAACAGCCTGCTGGTTCGCGTTGCCGCTGAATCGATGGGTTTGACAGAGGGTCCCTGGCAACAGCCGTGAAGCTAACTCCTAAGTCATTTGAGAGGGTTGCTCGCGGTTCCTACGCTGTTCTTGTGGAGTGAAGGATGCGCACCCATAGCAAATACTTTAGCTTCTCGAAACTCGCAATCGCTGATGGTGCGTCTACAGTCGTAAGAGTCGCAATGGTCTGCAACGACCTTGCGATTGCGAACTCTTCGATGGGTCACTTCAAGAAAATGGAATCGAACGCTCTGAACCATATTCGGCAGGGAGCGGCGCTGTATTTTGTGAGGATGAGCTGTGGGCACCTAAGAGAAGGAATAAAGGCGGTAGAGGGCGTGAGAGACCACCCGGCTTTGTGTGCCCTAGTGAAGAAATGCGACCCTCGTGCCCAAACCGCGTTTGCGGATTTGTGCGAATGCCTGCCATCGGGAAGGGATCATATGGATTTCGGACGATACGTCCAGCCGATACGCAACACTGTCGCATTTCACTACGACGCAAAGAGAGTCAATTCGGCATTGGAGGATCGGGCGAACAGGCCGACTAGCAGCCCTGCGTGTTCAATAACCATAGGTGAAGATATCCATTCGACTCGATTTGAATTCGCTGACGCTCTGCTCGACACAATTGTCTGCCGGAAGTTGTGGGGAATCCTCGATACGGATGTTCGTGCGGAAGCAGACCGCATAGCAGATTGGTGTTTCCAGAAGTCGGTCCAGTTCCTGGATTTCGGCGACGATTTTGTCCGTCGCTTCCTGTTAGAACACGCGGCTTAAGGGAATGCCGGTGGAGAGGAACGCTGAGGACCTAGCGGAGCCGGTGCTCCGCCAGGTCAAAGTATCGCTTGCAGAGCTCGATTCCAATAAACCGCCGACCTAGCTGCTGCGCCGCTACGAGTGTAGACCCGGAACCACAGAAAGGGTCGAGTACTACATTACCCGGCGCAGAGAAGCACTCTACCAAAGGCGTCAGGATGGATACTGGCTTTTGGGTCGGGTGAAGATTGTTGCCTGTGTATTTCCACTCTAAAACGTCCGGTATCGTGCAACTCGGTTTCATTGGATTGCCCTTCACCAGCAAGTAGGCGTTCTCGTGCTGGTAGCGAAGGAAGCGCTCGGTCGAGGCGTACTTCTTGATGAAGGTCAGATGCCCCGCTGTGCGGAAGCCCGCTTCGCGCCATGCGGCAAGGAATTTATCGGCCTTGTTCCAGCTATAAAAACTCACGCAGAAGCGGTTCCAACGAAGCACGCGATAGATTTCGCGGAAAGCAGGTTTAAGCCAAGCGTCGTTATCGTCGTTGGGGACGGTGCGCCCGTCGCGCGATGAATAATTGACCAGGTACGGCGGGTCGGTGAGCACGAAATCGACGCTAGCGGACCGGAGCCGCCGCATAACTTGAATGCAATCGCCTTGAAGGACTGTGTTGCGATATGACTCGGTGATGGCTGACTTGCTCTCTACTGAATTCATAGCTGTTCTCCTGTTTCGGGAGCTTCTTGCTCCCTTCAACCGGCGCGAGGGAGCAAGAGCCCGAAACGAGGAACAGAAGCGGAGAAATCGGTGCGGCCAGGTCGGAACGGGCCGCACGCATGAGTGACAGCGCAGTATCGTGGCGCGAAGAGTGCTAGAGACGACCGGAGGCGTCAGGGATTAGAGCCGGGGCCGCGCCGATTTTGGAGCGGCAGGGATAGAGGGCAAGTGGGGTCAGCGGAGAAGCTGCAGTAGGTCTGAAGGCGAATTGCACGGGACCGCGTTGGCGGCGGCACGAGCGTTGGGTTGAAACGGCGCGCGCCCTTTCTCGCGAACCACATACGGGATATATTGAGTGCGGATGGCAAAGCATTTCACTCCGCGGGATCTTGAACTTTCGGAAGCTGTCGGTTCATTACAGGCTTTTGGCGGCACCGACTTGACACGAACGCTCGCTCGGATTGAAGGGTCGTTACGGGGCGTTAGTGCCGATAACTACGCGGCCGCTTTGACGACTTCTGGGGCTAGGGCTGAAATTCTCGGCGCGGCTGGGCTGGTGAAACGGATCGCAGGCCAGATTAACGTTGTGGTTCATGCCCTGGGAATACTGCTGTGTTTGCCCCATATTCTTGGGCCCGGCGAAGTCATCGAATACGTCTCACTGGGCGCCGGAAACACTGGCAGGGCTTTTGATCTGGAGACAAGCCAGCGTATCGCTGAATTCAAGTTCATCCGATGGCAAGGGGGCCCAGAATCAATTCGGCAAAATGCTCTCTTCAAGGACTTTTACGAAATGGCCGAACATCCGAGCCTTAAACAAAAGTTTTTATATGTGCTCGGAACTGAGCACGTCGAGAAATTTTTCAACGGCGGGCGGGCCATTTCCAGTGTGTTGAGTCGTCACGTAAAGTTGAAGGCTGAGTTCGGTCAGAAGTTTGGGGATTCTTATCGCACAGTTCGCGACTATTATCTGCCAAAGAAGAATCTGGTGGTGATTCAGGATGTGACGCCGTTTGTGCCTGCCTTGGTTACGGCTGCTGTCGAGGCTGAGGAGGGGTGAGAGCCTGCCAGGCTGAGTGGGGGGTTCTGATCATTGGCTCACTCACATGGGCCCCACAACCACGGCGTGTAGAGACGGGCAGATACGATACTGGCGAGACGAATTTGGATGAAAGCCCGACATTTCATGTTAAATCTGAAGGCGAATCTGAGTGAGCGAATGGACACCATATAGAATCGGGATTCCCAAAGAATCCGCACCGTCGTCGCGCGATGGCCAGCTATTGGAGACCGTCTACCACGTCGTCCATGTCCCTAAGGCGCGACGCATCCTCGAAGACGGCCATTTGCGAGGAGGACTTATCTACGATGAGAGCCGACTCAGGAAATCCAGAATATGCGTGACCTGGCTGTCGGCCAATACCTGGGGACCTGGGTCAATTTACGGAAATGTGCAGTTCGCGTTTCCGTGGAACAAACAGATCCGGAAGCGCCACTGCTATTGGGTGGAAGTTATGACGGGCTACCGACCTCATGCGTATCGGATTCTCCTGACCGATCGGGATTTGTCCGCATCAAAGTACGTCCGGGAATACGATCCGACCTCCAGTAAGGGTCCGCTCCGGGAGCGCGACGGCGAGTGGTATTGGAACAACCGGTTCACGTCCGAATTCATGATCGAGAGCGACATTAGCCTTAATGAATGTACTGGCTTCGACTTTATTAGCCACCATTTCACAATTTGCCGGCTCGACGGCGCTTCGTGTCGCGACTTCAATACTACGGTGCACCAAGTAGGCGGTCGAGTTATGGCTGTCTTGCTTGGCCATGGCCTGCACACAATCGATGACGTTTTGACGCAGCCTTCCACGCTCGATGCCGACCGGATGCTGAGTAATACCGTAGATGTCGGCGTCGACGGCATATTGCGCGCGCTCGGAAGAAAGAAGGACCGTTTCGGCGGCGCTGTTAGGTCGAAGTCTTCGCGAAAGGCTGTGCTGCGTGGCGCGCTTGCCCTTTACGGTTATGGGAAAAACGGCGAGGCGCGCGAACTGATCTCGCTTCTTAACTCGCGGGATACATTCGAAAAAGCGCTCACTGAAGTCGTCAACGAGCACTTCGAAGTCAAGGGATGGACACTCCCCGAATAGGGTAAGAATGAGATTTTTCCGAGATGAAGCGATGCCGAATTTCGGCATTGAGAGAGGCTCGCCAATAAACGCTACGGATCGTCGTAGCCCCAAATAACCTCGCAAGCGAGGTACTCGCTCACGACAAAGCGCACCATCACCGGTCCTTCCGCTACCACGAAATAGCGGTACTGCTCAGGCTGAACGTCAATCCAGCCGGTATCCGTTACGTCGCCGCCGAAGACAATGAGGCGCTGCATCGCGCGGCTTCCGACTTCGGGCCAGACCACGGAGCTGGGAATGGTCTCGAAGTGATTGCGCGCGGCTTGGTCTGGCTTTGAGGATTTCTTTAAGATGATCCATCACGTTCGTCGACTGGATATGACTAAACTTCGGCGGCAGCGCGTTGCCAATGAGTAGGGCTATTGAGCTTTTGGAAATATCCGCCGGAAACTTGTAGGTCCTGGGGAAGGACTGTAACAACGCGGCCTCCCTGGCGCTTATCGCGCGGTTTTTTTCGGGGTGCAGAAACCTGCCTTTCGACGGGTTGAGGCACCCTCCGGTTATCGTAGGCGAGTAGGCGTCCCAGCGCATCCGCCCGTACACGTCCCTGAAGCCCACCTTGCTATCCTTGTGGCAGTCGAGCTCGAACTCCGGCACGTCCGCACGGCTCCCGCCGTTCTTCGGTGTAGCCCGTATGCGTTTCATTACCTCGGGTGTGTGAACTTTGACAATCCGGTGAACGGGGTCCTTGGTCTTGCGCGTCGACTCCAGATGGCCGATGACTTCTCTTACCGTGATCGTCTCTCCGGTGGGTTTCGCGATGTCGAGATCTCCGAGCAACGAACCTACCAGTACCAGTCGCTTCCGCCGTTGCGGCACTCCGTATTCCTGAATTTTGACCGGCTGAAATTTTGGGTTGTACCCTAGCCGCTGCAGTTCCGTGAAAACTTTCTTGAACAGGGTGTAGTTCACCAGACCCGGTACGTTTTCCATCATTATGGTCAGAGGTTTTAGATCTGTGACGAAACGCAGGTATTCCAAAACCAGATTGTTCCTGGAGTCCCTTTTGCAGCGCTTCTTATTGAGCCTGCGCATGGAGGAAAATCCCTGGCAGGGAGGACACCCGGCCAAGAAATGGAGAGGTTTTCCCCGAAGCAACTTCATTATTTCCGCGGTGTCCACGTCGCGGATATCGCCCTCGAACACCTTGGTGTCCGGATGATTCAATTTGTAAGTGGCGATCGAATCCGCGTCGCTGTCGAAAGCCGCTACCACTTCAAATCCGGCGCTCCGCAGTCCTTGCGACAGTCCGCCGCATCCGGAAAAGAGATCTATGGCGAAATATTTGTTCATGTCTGTACCGCCGGAGGTTCTTCTGGTCCTGTAATGGGGCCCGCCGTTTCTTGCGAAGCAGCGGGTTGTACCTGCGGCGTCTGTTCCGCCGCAGGCGCGACTGCCGGTTCCTGCGGCGGCGCGGGCGTTACCGGCGATTCTTGCTCCGCTGGAGCTGCGGCGGGCGGTGCCTGCGGCGCAGCGGGCGCGACGGCAACCGCGGGCGCGGCGCTGAAATCGTCGAGCATTTTCTTCAGAATATCCTTCATGGACTCCGGATAGTCTGGGACTCCGATGCCGCCCATCGTGTTCAAAACGTGTTGAATGACGGGCGTAAGAAACGGCTCGGACACTGTACAAATTCGCTTTGCGTCGGGCCAATATGAGTACTTCATCGGATGCGTTTTCTTTTGTTTGTGCGTGAACGTTGCCCAAGTGGCGGGAGTTGAAATTCTGATAGAACTCAAATCTTTAGGTATCGCGATGAAGTTCTTTAATTGCCCGTCGCGCGGAACAAAGGGTAGTACGAAAGGCCCCTCGGACAGTTCACCGACCTGGCCCAGCAGACTACTGATTGTAGGCTTCGAGAGCGCTTCCGGCTTTACGCAGAGAGTTAATAATTCCTTGAGAGTCGCATTCGTTTGACTCAGCTCGTGTAGCGTTACTGCGTTTATTATTCCGAGATTTTTCTTCCAGAAATAGCCAAGGTCGCAATCGGCTGACATCACCAGCAAAAACATGTCGTTAACCTGAACGATGTCGCCGCGCCTCACCAGATCGTCGCCCGTTTCCTGATGGAAATAGAGTCGGTAGGACCATACCTTTGCGGCTAGCGAGGCTTCTACTGGCGGAGCGTTGGCGGCGGGCTGCGGAATTTCGTCGACGAGATCGTAGACGTTCGGTCCAGCGATCGTCGTGCGAAACCGCTCGGCGAGAAAATCGATGAAGTCCTTCTTCCCGCCGTCCCCAACGACGAGAAGGTTTTTCACGTCGTTGAGCGAGGCTTTCCCCATGTCGGAGAGAATCTGGTCCGCGCATTGCACGGACCGTCGTCGCAGGACACTGGCAAACTTGAACGAAAAGTTGTTTGCGTACATTGAATCGGCCCGTTGCAATAGGGTGTTCGTTTGGTCGACGTTTTCGACCGCCTTGTCGAGGTACTGGAGGCGTTCCTTGTATTCCTGAAATTCCGGCTTCGCCAGAATCGTCTCGATTTCATCCTTCTTATCGGCTTTGGAAAAAATGAAAATCAAACAAAAGGTTCTATCGAGAATTTCCTTGAGGATGCTTTCGGAATTTGTGGCGGTGCCGCTCTGCGCTCCGGGATATTCCCAGTCGAAAATAACGAGATCCGAGCGGAAAAACCCGTCGTTAATGGCGTTGATGTAAAAGGAAGGGTGGGTGAATCCAAAAACGTCCCATTTGGGACTAATGCCGTCTTCCTCCTTCTGTCCCAACAGGGTTGCCGTCAGGTTCTTAATCACATGGTCCTGCCACGTTTCCCTCTGGATCAGGAGCTGAAGGTTTGATGCGTTGAGAAGCGCGATGTCGGTTATTCCCAACGCCTGCGCTTCTTGGCCCGAGGCGGGTAAGTCGTTATCGATGATACAAACGGAATAACGCATCTGCCTATTTTTTCGCCCCGACGGGCCGTTCGGAAGGTACCGAGCCAAAATCGAGCGTAAATTGGGCCCCTGTAAGGCCCTCAATCCGTTCCCGCTCTAGGGTGCCGTAGGCATTCCCCTTCATGCTCTGCATGTAGTATTTGCAGATGTACAGCCCCAGCCCGCTCGGAGGGACGCGCATGCTGTATCCTGGCTGAAACAGATACGGCAGTATTACAGCGTCGATACCGGGACCGGAGTCGGCGACGATAATCGTGCGGTGTTTCGGGTCGATCTGAATCTTGATGCGTCGCTTGCTGCGCGCCACCATGCCAAGCCAATAGCAGCTGTTGTCGAACAGATTGGAAAAAATCTGGATCAAAGCCCCGTAACGCGCGTACACCTTGAAATTTTCCTTGCCGTTGACCTCGATCGCTATCCCCGCCTTCTCGAGCCTTGAGCGGAAGACTTCGACGGCGAAACCGATCGCCTTCATGACTCCAAATTCGGTTTCGGATTCGCTTTTGATGGCCCGAAGCGGACTCAACCGTCTCAACTCCGACTGCAAGGAAGCCGACGCTTCCTTTAGGTTGTTCAGGCTCTCAACGTCTGGATCGTCGGACTTAAGCAGATGGGTGACTCCGGCGTAAAAATTTCCCGCGATCTTGGCGATTTCATGTATGGAAACCGCAACCGCCATACCGTAGCCGGCCTGTTCGGTAAACAGATCCTGAGCTTCCTGTATCAGTCCGATGCTTTTCTGCAGGTTTTTGAGCGAACTCGATAGATTAACCAAGCCTTGCTCGCGCTCGCCGCGTTTGCCGAGGGGATCGAGGATTTTGTAGGGGTCTTCGTCGACGGGATACCGCTCCTTGATCTCCTTCATCACCGCCGCCCCTTGCTTGGCGTAGTTCGTTAGTGCCTTCGGGTCGCGGACCACATCTCCCGTAAGATCATCGTATTCGTCGCGCTTCGCTATGAACTTTGTTTCGATAACCGTTGAAACGATGGCATGCACCATCTGGGTCAGGTCCTTGCTTGCCCGGTTCGCAATAAGTCCTTCCCGGTTCGTCTTGTCGATGAGCTCGATGTTCGTCGCCTGATTGATTTCAAGATTTCCGATCATGTTGTAGTAGGACATCCTGAAGCCTTGCTTGATATGGCGCTTGCTCAGGCTCAACCAGTCCGTCTCGGCTCCCCACTCGGCGGGGAAGACATTAATCTCATCCCTGAAGATGGAGATTCCGCCGAAGTTGGTCAGATACTCGATAAACTCCTTTCCGTCGGGCCCCGTGCTCGCGATCCAAGGGTTCTTCCGGTACCACACGTCGATATGGAGATAGAAGCTTCCGCATTCCGGATCGCGCAGTCCTTCCGCTCCGGCCCGAGACCAGTAGGCGATGTTCGCCTTTCGCAGATCGAAATTCTTTTCCGAAGACTCTTCGCCCGGCATCGGCACGTTTTTGGGCGGTTGAAATTTCAGCGTGTACTCCAGCAGGCCGGATTCGTCCACCAGTCCGTCGAAGGAGAAAGTCGGCGGGAAGGCCGACGCGGTTTTGTCGGTCGGCAACACGCCGATTTGCGGGCACTCCAGGAATGCCTGGAAGCCTTTCCCGATACGCATGCTCTTTGGCGACGGATTGGGCGAGTTCAGGCTGACAATGGAACGGTGCAGATCCTCGATAGTTTTCTCGTCCCAAGAAAAACCTTCGCGCCCGCCGTAAATGACCAGCTGGGTTCCCGATCCCTTGGTTCCGTAATCCCGCGACGGCTCTTGACGGGAGAGGCTCACCCCCACCGTCTCTAGATCCCGTATTCCGCTTTCACCGGCCTCGAACTTATCCCAGTCGACTTCCAGGATATATTCGTAGTCCAGCTCTTTGACCTTGGTCTTAAGCAGCAAACGGCGTCCGAGCCTATGGGAGGCGAACCGACCGACGCCTTTTTCTCCCAGCGGGATGCGGCCTCCTCGTTCTTTTCTTATCTCAGCGATCAATTTGTTGTACGACCCCAATTTACCTTCCGCGACCGCTTTCGCGCGTTCCTGCTTGATCGTTTCCTTGACCACGGTTTTGATAGTGGATGCGGGACGAAGCCAGCCGTTTTCGATAACGTCTCGCGTCATGCCCGATCCGTCGTCCTCGATTACAAGCACAGGGCCGGGCAGTTCGGGGAACAGGTACTGCGTCTTATCGAACGCAAGTAACGTGGGAACGTTTTCGATACGAACGCGGCAATACGAAGCGCCGGCGTCGTATGCATTCTTAATAAGCTCAAGCACGCCGACTTTTTCGGAGGCGATGAGTTGTTCGCCCAGGACCCGGATCAAGTGAGCGTCCGCCCGGAAATTGAGGCGGATTTTGCCGTCGAGACATATTTCGTCGAGGATCTCGGCGGGGATTCTACGCACCGCGTTCTGCGGGTTGTAGTGAGGCGAAGCGGATTCCCGATTCTTGCCGGTACCGTTCTTAAAGGGCACGGGTTCGAGAAAGGGCTTGTAATCGACGACTTCCGCGAACGAGTAGCCGGGCTCCCGCTTGTCCTTTGAGGGCGGGGTTACTATCCTCCCGTATCCGAAGTAGACCCCTTCGCCGTGCTCCGTGCCTTCGTAATAGACGAATTCGATCGGCAGCGTCTTAAATTGGCCGACGTATTTGTCGGGGAAATGATAATACTGCCCGACAAAGTCGTTGTATTCGCCGCCTTCCCTCAATTGCGTGAGTACGAGGCTGTTTCTTTGCATAAGGGCTGCCGGTACCTAAATTTCGTCAATAGTGCGTTTACCTGTTTCGACAGTATTATCACTTTGCGTATTTCGGTGCACTACCCTTCGTTGTGCCGCATTTCTACTCATTTGCGTGCCTGCGACGCTTTACCGGCATCAACAGCCTTCCCTCTTGCTCGGGTTCTCGGCGAAAGAAATTCTTCGAGCCGACTTCGGAGCGCATTCAGGTCTTTGAGCGCGCATTCCCAAACGATGTATGCTTCCCACCCATTCGCAGCGAGTGTCCGGAGCGTTCTGCGGTCGCGGTTTACTGTACCATGCCTCTTTGTGTGCCAAAATTCGGCATTGGTCACGGGCGCGACCTTTCCACGGCGACATTTGTGCATGTGCCAGAAGCACCCGTGCACAAAAACCACCTTTCGACGAGAGGGAAACACGATGTCGGGTTTGCCCGGCAAGTCTCGGCGATGGAGCCGAAAGCGATAGCCAAGTTTGTGCAGTAGGGAACGTACAATCTTCTCGGGGCCTGTATCCTTCCCCTTTACGCTCGCCATGCTCCTGCGGCGCTGTTCAGGAGTGAGTGTGTCCGCCATCAGCTGACCCTGCCCTTACAATGTGAGGAAAGCTTTCGATCACAATTCGCCCTCACTCCAAATAATTTCACAAGCGAGATACTCGCCCACTACAAAACGGATCATGACGGCTCCCTCGGCTACTGCCAAGTATCGATATTGCCCCTTCTGAACGTCGATCCAGTCGGGGCCGGATATGGTGTCCCCGGCCACAAACATCCGCTGCATCGCCCGGCTTCCAACTTCCGGCCACGCCGAAACTGCGGGCGGCGTCTCAAAATGCCGCCTGGCTTCCGACACCAAGACATCAAGAGGCAAGATCATGATGTGTGATGGTGCTTTCCTTAAGGGCTCGCTCAATTCAAAAGCGGCATGTCCCCGTGCAAGCTTCAAGGCGACGGTGTTGATGCGCTCCCCCTCAGTGGAGAATGAGGTCTGACCATCATCCGTGGCCTGGCGGGCATTCCGCAGTCTGGCAGCAAGCGCCGGAGACTCCTTGAGAATCCGACGAATCTTGGGACGCTGGACGGCCTCAGTCGATCCCGTCCGTGCGCATTCAACCAGGCAGGCAAAATATTCCTCATCGAGCGAGAATCCGCCGTTGCACGACGCACACGCAGGGACGACAGGCAGGTTCTCAGGATAGGGCTCATCCAGCAGGATGCGCGACGGGCAATGATCACGCGTCTCCGTAGCGGCTCCGCAGTGTATGCAGGCTGCAATCAGCCGGCTATCCGCGTATGAATTCAAGTGGTCCATTACAATTCTGCGATTTCCGAGAGCAGGGTTCTGTCACGGTTTTCATTTTTTCCTTAAGAAAGTCTTTATGCGCAGCGCCAAGCCACTGACCTCCCGAGTTTCACATTCCCAGACAATCAACGATTTCCAGCCGGTCGCGCTCAGCGCTTCAATAGTCTTGGCGTCGCGCGCCCGGTTGCGCTCAAGTTTCGGCTTCCAGTAAGTGACGTTGGACTTGGGGACATGCGCGGCCTTGCAACCTTGGTGAGAATGCCAGAAGCATCCGTGAACAAATATCACTTTGCGCCGCGCGACAAACACAAGGTCAGGTTTGCCAGGCAGATCCCGCCGATGGAGCCGGAACCGGTAGCCCATCTTATGAACCATGCTGCGCACCGCGAGCTCGGGACGCATGCCCTTGCTGCGGATACGGCGCATATTCTCACTGCGGTCCACGCTTCACAACTCCGCAATGATGGCTTGCTCGTAGACTTTTGCGGGCGGCAAGTTGCTGGGTGCTGTAAAGGCGAGTGCGACCTGGTCAATGGTCGTCGTCGATTGCCCGCCAAATTCGAGCGCGCGGATCTGGCCGTCAGGCACAGCCGGGCCAACGTCGTACCGCATCAAAGTCACCGAGCCCGCCTGCTGATGAATTTCCGCCAGGTTGCCGCCAAGCCGCTCCGCTATCTTGTTGTAAACGGGAGTCGGGCAGATGAAGAACAGCCCTTTCTGGCACAGCGGTTCGCGCCGCAACACGTGGCCCTTGTAGATGATCTGCGGGAGTATCCGCTTATTGACGTTCTCCCAGTTCGGACCCGCCGTGCTGTTGCCCTTAAATGAACCGCCCTTCAAGTAAGACTGGCGCTCCGCCCGGTAATTTCCCGTGGTGTCGATGGACTGTACCTCGATGGCAACAAATCCCAGCAGCTTCCCGGCGGCATCGATGTGCGCGAGAATCCAGTCAACGAAATATGCGCCTACTTTCCCGCCAGCTTTCTTGGCACGGCTTGGCAGGCGCAACTCTTTGCCCCACCGTTTTCCGAATACGGCGATGGCGGGTTTGTCGGGATTCCTGGCGCGGTAACCTGCCACATCGTTTCCGGCGATCAGATCAATCCCGCTGCCGAACGCCTGCACGGCAACGTCTTTAAGAACCTGATAATCGTTTGCGTAAAGGCGGACTGGGCAGCAGATGACAGGCCCGCTGGTCATGGGTTTGAGCGTGCACATACCGCTGATGGTGCCGTCGCTCAGAGTCTTCGTGCAGGTCTGTCCGAGAAACGGGCATTCCAGAGATTTCCGCGCTTTTTGCGCCTGCGGTGATTGATCCGTTGGGCTATACCCGAAAAGCTCTGTGATGTTGCTAGCCATGCGCCGCTTCCTGCAAGGCCGCAGGAACAGCGCCGTGCGCTTCAAGGTGAGCGCGTATTTGCCGCGCCATGGCTTTGGCCATCAGAACGGGGACGGCGTTGCCGACCTGTTCGTATTGCGATACGCGGGGACCGAGAAATCTGTAAGTGTCGGGGAACGATTGAAAGCGCGCCGCCTCCCGCACCGTGAGTGAGCGGTCCTGATCGGGCAGGAACACCGTGCCCCAGTGCGGATCGCATTTTGTCATCACCGTACTAGCGAGTCCGTTGTTGTGCAGCCGACCGTAGCGCTTGGTGTGATCGGACTTGCGTGCCCGCTGCATGCCCTTGGGCAGCAGATGATGCGGAATGTCGCGCCATGAACCGCCCGGCTTGACGAATTTCATGCGCGCGGCATTCTGTTTTGCGAGCTTGGCTGCGAAGTGATTGTATGTTACCCCTTCCGGGTTGCGCATCGCACTCGCGTAGTCGCTGACTCTTCCGGCCGTATAGCCGATTGTCTCAGCCCCGTCCCCCATTTCCAGACGCGGCAGGTCGCCGATGGCCTCGCGGACGGTGACTGCCGGTAACAGGCGATGCTTGTCCGAATCAGTGAGCCGGAACGTGAGTACTCCGCCTCCGCCCCGGAAATTCGCGCGCCCGCCAGCGTAGTGCGTGGGCTCCGGCGGCTGCATCTCACTGAGTCTGGAGCCGAGCAGGATCAGCCGCCATCGCTCTTGCGGGACGCCGTAATGCGCGGCAAACAGGATCTTCACCGTCACGTGGTACTCCAGGCGGCCGAATTCGGCGAGGACGCGATCAAGCACCTTGCCGTCGCCCAGAGACAGTAGACCGGGAACGTTTTCAAAAACGAAAGTCTTGGGCTCGAACTCTTCGAGAAACCGCACATAATCCTTGAAGAGCTTGTTGCGGGGGTCGGTGAGGAAACGCTCTGGAGCATTGATTGAAAAACCTTGGCACGGAGGTCCGCCGGCAAGGACATCGAGATCCCCTTGTTTGATGCCAAGCCTTACACGGATCTCCGAGGGTTTTATATCCTCAATGTTGCGGCAGTCCGCCCAGGCCTCGCGGTGGTTGTGTTTGAATGTCTCAATCGCCTCGGGCATGCAGTCGTTCGCATAGAGGCATTCATATCCCGCCTGGCGGAACCCTTCCGTGATCCCCCCTGCCCCGCAAAACAGGTCGATGGTGCGCAGCACGGGCAAACCCTCAACACGTTTCTCCGGGTTTACAAGCTCAAGCCTGGCCTTCCTCATCTTTGCAACCGTGCCCATTATTTCTCTCCGCGCATCGGGTTCTTTCTGAACAGCGGCCATTTGTCCGCGATATATTGTTCTGCGGCTTCGCGGACGACCCAGGCCAACGAGACTTTTTTATCGCGTGCGATCCCTTCGAGAGTCTTGTAAAGTTCGGACGGAAAGCTGATAGTTGCCCGAACAGAGGCACCCTCCACCGGCTCGGGTTTTTGCTTCCGTTTTACGCCTCTGGTCACTTGGCAAGCCCGCTAGCCGGAGAGTATAGCACCTCACCACAATTCACCATAACGGTGAATTGTGATAAAAACAATCTCGATCACGCCCCAGCTCAGGCTGCGGACATTTCCTCAGTTATCTCCGCAATCTCCCGACTCTGCATAAAGGTCACGGGCTCCTACATCATCCGTGGCGAGGGCGGCCCTCCCTCCTGCAGGCGGCAGGCCGCCACACCAATAGCCGAGGCATTATAGCACTTTCGCTTTCTGTTCGCCTACGATATCCCTTGCCTTGTCTTAGCGACGGCCTGTGCTGAGAAGAGTTTGCTTGTAAACAAATGCAGTAATTTCGTCTTGGTGTCGATAAGATTGGCGAAATGGGGTCGATCATAGCTGGAGAGATGTGCTTTCAACCTTACTTCAAAAGTTCGGTTGCCAAGCGTGCGAATCGCACGCATTATTCTTGCTTCGGACACCACT
This sequence comes from uncultured Acidobacteriota bacterium, assembly GCA_963737205.1. GTDB lineage: Bacteria > Acidobacteriota > Terriglobia > Acidiferrales > UBA7541 > Palsa-295. The sequence goes on from CAVTRV010000003.1 coordinate 27,653, forward strand.
GAGTTCGTTTTTCCTGTTCGGCATTTAGAGCCAGTGTAGAATTGGGACTCTTCTATGGCGATCACGTCACAAACTGTCGAAATTCAACACCTCCTCTTCGATCCAGAGAACCCTCGCATGGCCACAGACCTGAGAGGCGATCAGCGGAAGATTTTCCGATTTCTCGTGGATGACATTGGAGTGGACGATGTACTTAACTCGCTAGCCGCGTCGGGCATGATCAATGGTGATCCCTTGATTGCTCGGCCCGCAGAAACCGCAGGCGACTTTTACGTTGTCGAGGGTAATCGCAGGCTTGCCGCCATGAAGCTCCTGAACGGGGAGAGAATTGGCGATGGAAATCAGGAGCCAAGCGTCCCCGCGGTCGGCCCTGAAATAGCTGAAACACTGAGACGAGTGACCGTTCAGTTGGGCTGGGAGCAAGACAAGCTCGATGCTTACTTGGGATATAAGCACGTCACTGCCGCCCGAGAATGGGCACCGGAGGCAAAGGCGAAGTTCGTTCTCTCGAGGTGTAATGGGGATTTCTCGGACGACACGCTCTCAAATTTTGCCCAGAGGCTGGGAACTACCCTGCCCACCCTTCGCCGATGGGTCGTCGCACACTTAACGCTGAAAGAAGCTGAAACTTCGGGGAGATTCAATCCCGAAGAGGCATATCAGAAGCGGTACTTCGGAACATTTTATACGCTGCTAGGGAGCCAACAGGTTCAAGAGTTTCTCGCTCTCCAGACCAGTCCGCTTCAGAACGCACCTGTGCCGGCGGATCATCTTGAACAATTGGGAGAGCTTATCAATTGGGTTATCGGGACTAAGCAGTCGCCGCCAGTAGTCAACAGTCGCGCCCAGCAGAAATTTGATGCTGTTTTGGCAAGTCCGAGTGCATTGCAACACTTTCGAGCTAAACGGAATCTTGACGGGGCGCTTCTCTATACAGAATTCAATTCGGGGCAGATTGCGGAAAAACTTCGCGGTGCGGCTTACACTATCGAGGAATGTCTCCCGAAGGTCTTTGACGTGAAAGACGATCCTAAAGTTAAAGCTGCGATTGCGGATCTTGACGGCGCATTTGAGAAGCTGAAACTCAACACACGCGCTAGGCGGGCGAAGAGAAATCCGGAATGAAACCTGTCGGGGAAATCGCGGATATTGTGGAACTGCAAGTGTGGGCCGCAAACAAGCCAGCGACGCTAAGCGCTTTGGAAGAACAACTAAAGAGCGCCTTGTCAGACGATGACAAGGCGGAAGCTGAAGAGATTGCACAGAATGTGCTGGACGAATTCACGGATCGACAAAAAATGTTGGGATCGGCGTACCCATTCAAGACTGACGGCTTCAAGCTTGAGCTCAGCCACCCTGATCCAGCGAGTACGACCTACCTCTTTTGTCTTGGTCTAAGTCTGTTGCCGACATCGGAGATACAGAATGATCAACGGTCCATTCAGTTTGAAACAGTTGTCATGAATGCGGCGACAAAGATCTTTGGAGGGCAGGGATTGCGGATAGGCGCTCCCTGGCGGTCAGACACGGTTCCAGATTACGGGACGCTGCTCGACAAAGTCATTGAATTGATCCCAAACCTGGGCGGGAAGCTGAAGACTGCGGCTCCTGCAGGTGGTGATGCAGGCTGGGACGTATTGGTCGTCAAAAACTTCTGTGACAATTTCATACCGAGGTTCGTCGCTCTCGGAAATTGTGCCACCGGTCGGACTGATTGGAAGAGGAAAGGTATGGAGACCCAGCCTGCTCTGTTCTGGAGTTTCTTTCAGAGTGAACACCGAAGTGCCTTTCTGACGTTTGTTGCAGTGCCGTTTACTATGGACGAGGACGCAAGACTGCGAAAGCTGTCCCCATCTTCCCTCACTCTAGACCGATTTCGGATCTGTGAGCACGCGCCCATCACACCAATACCAGATACCGCCGCGTGGCTCGAAGCACAACGTGCTAACGCCCTCAACGTCCCCATTAACTAAGCATCTAGCGGGCGTGCTATCTCGATTGTGCCAACTTTTGTGCCCACCCAACATACAGATCGGCCCATTTGTACACAGCCAGCCACATGCTAAGATCACGGCTAAGTTGTTTTGTTTCAGCAGGAATGTTGAAAACAGAACGGTTGTTTTCGGTAGTCCGCCTGCCTTGGGCGCAGGAGCGCCTGGCTCGTTTAGACGGCAGAGCACCTGACGCCTGTTCCGTTTGTTCCAGTTGGAGAGCGGCGGTGGCTGCAGCGCATTGAGGGCACAAGCCTTATTTAGTAGCTTGTCCTTTCGATCCCCACCGCCCCTACCAAAGTTTCCTGTTTTCAATCTCTTATATCGTTAAGGACCCTTCAATCGGAACAAACGCTTTGACCAAGGTCAAGTTTCGGGTCAGCAAAGCCTTGTGATTTCAATGATTTGCGCAGTCTGAAAGACGCAGAGTTGAACGGGAATCCCCACCGCCTCCGCGAGTACCGCGTGGATTGAAACTCAGGACCGGACTAAGAGTGAATTGGGTCGGTCACCGCGAGGTGGCGGCTCATGTGTTTTTCGACGAGCCGCAAAGTCGCGCCAGAGTCCATATTGGTTTCGCACCACCTCGTCTCGGCTTGCCGACCATTCTGGAGTTGGCATCGTCAATCACCACATGCGCGTTTTTCAGGACAGATCAATTCAGCTCGACTTCGATACGTGCTTCGGCCCGTTCTCATCAACTGAGACTCTACTTCCGATTTTGTCCTTCATACGGGAGTGGTAAGTGGTGAGGGTGGAATGGTGCAAAATCGACAGCGTCCTTTGCCAAAGACATGTTTCCAAATCAACCTACGCATTCTTGCGCTAGCCAACTACTCATGCGGACGATATCAAATGATCAAACAACGATTGAACGAGGTTGCGCGTGCTCTTCTGAGAGAGTTCTGCGCCAAGGATTCTTTGGGTGACTGCCAGACCATGAGCGAGATTGGTGATAACCGTGATGAAATCATCCGGCTTCAATTTCGAAGTGACTTCAGGAGACCGCAAGAGGTCCCTGACAAGCTCACTTCCGTCGCGAAGCTGCTGCCGATGTACTTCAACAAAGCTTTCCCGGATACGTTCGCTTCGAAGAGCGCCGACCTCGAATTCGGCACGGAGCACGATCCAATCATGGTCAGTCATCAAGTCGGCAATGGTGTCCCGCATTTTTTTCAACCGCTTCTTGCTTGAAGGCTCTTCCTTCAGCAGAGAGCGAAAGACATTCAGGTGGCGCGCCTGTTCCTCCTTGATTACAGCTACAAAAAGCTCTTCCTTACCGTCGAAGTTGGCATACAGAGCGCCCCGGGAATACCCAGCGTCCTCGGCGATCTTCTCCGCCACAGCGCCGCCAAGGCCGTAGCGCAGAAAGTGCCTGCGCCCTACGGCGATCAATGTGGCACGAGTCTGTGCTCTGCTCTCCTCGCGCGTGAGTCGCTTTCGTGGTCTTGTTCCACTCAAAGGCATTTGAGTCCTTAGCTCCTCCCGATCGTTGCTCTAGCGATTCCCCTTGGAATTGGTCATCTAGTGGAGCGGGACTACGAAGGTGCGGCTGCAGGCGAGGAAGATCATGATCAACGCGAGGGACGCGGCAGCGACCGTGGCGAGAGTCTCTTTCCGGGACATATGGAACGCTGTCGCCCCGACCATCACCACAGCGAGACCGAGCGCAGCAAGCGGCGTGAGCCATGTGGCGATGCTGACCGCGCCCGGAAGGATCAGTCCGAGCGATGCCACGACCTCCGCCCACGTGGCGATCGTCCGTTTGACCGGAATGTTCTGCTCGGCGAGTATCCCCTTCAATCGGGGAGACGGGAACAGATGCAGCACCGCATGCAGCATGAAGAGCGCGGCAAACAGAATTTGCAAGACCCACAGAGCAATGTTCATTGTATGATCGCCTTCTCAGCGTCCTACTCTTCACTTCGTTGCAGATCCTATATACACACTGTATCTGAAATCGTACTGTATGTACAGGAGAAAATTGTGGAGAACCTATTATGGTCAATGCGGAAAGTTCGGGAGTGACTGGGGGCTGGTACTGAGGAGCGCCCATGTCGTCAGGAGATTCTCGGTTGATGACAAATCGCCGGAGCGCTCATCGACGGCCGATTACTCCCGAGAAGTCGGCTTGTGGGGAGTAATCACCGCGCCCTGTCGCAAATTCTGGGAGGACTACGGGCTAACCGGAATTTCGTGGCAGAAGACCGCTGCTGCGAAATCGCGCGACCCCTGCAAGCCTGTTTAGTCTGCGCGTAGTTAAACGTTCGGGTCCAAGCCAGACGCTCAGTTGCTGTTGTGACTCTGCATCAGCTGCAGGGCACACCTGAGACGGCTGGGCTTGACGCTTGTTCCGTTTGTTCCAATTGGCGAGTGGCGGTGGCTGCAACGCATAGAGAGCGCAAGCCTTATTGGTTTGCCTGTCCTTTCGATCCCCACCGCCCCTACCAAAGTTTCCTGTTTTCAATCTCTTATATCGTTAAGGACCCTTCAATCGGAACAAACGCTTTGACCAAGGTCAAGTTTCGGGTCAGTGAAGCTTTGTGATTTCAATGATTTGCGCAGTCTGAAAGACGCAGAGTTGAACGGGAATCCCTACCGCCTCCGCGAGTACCGCGTGGATTGAAACTCAGGACCGGATTGAGAGTGAATTTGGTCGGTCACCGCGAGGTGCCGGCTGATGTGTTTTTCGACGAGCCGCAAAGTCGCGCCAGAGTCCATATTGGTTTCGCACCACCTCGTCTCTGGATAACTTCCGGCTTGCCGCCATTCTGGAGTTGGCATCGTCAATCACCACATGCGTTTATCGGTACTAATCCTGGAGATTTGCGGATTACCTCCGCATTGCCCGTTATCCTCCCGCAACTGCATGAGACGAAGTTCGTGGATCTGCTGCAATCCCTCCTCCGACCCTCAAATCAGGGCCATAACAAGTTGCTGCACCTCTGCTACTAGTTAAGAAACCAATCAACGAGTCGTTCCAGAGTCGCTTTGCCCTTCGCAAGGCTCACTTTTGACTCCTGACGATCTTGATTCCATGTGTTGTCAACGATCACGCTGCGAAGATCTCGAACACCCACAAGCTGCAACCAAAAGTTCAAATAGGGTGCTTGGTGATCGAATGAGGGCGGTATAGGGGTACCCTCAAGGTAACGTGAACCGCGCGTATAGACGACGATTGCCTTTTCCACGTTCAAGAGAGGGCCGTACTGTTTGCCGTCGTAGGTAAAGAGATAGTTTCGCTGTGCTACGAGATCAATCAATTGTTTGAGCTTGTAAGGCAGGCTGAAGTTCCACATTGGAGTTCCTAAGACGATTCGATCGGCGTTCTGAAAGCGTTGGATCAACGAAAGAATACGCCGCCATACTTTGGACTCTGCCTCAGTCATCGTTTCGTGCTTCACCGCTTTGTACTTCGCTCCAATTGTCTCGTAGTCGAACTCCGGGAGCCGTTCATGCCAGACGTTCAACGTATCCACAATGATCGAGTCGTTGTCGGACTTGCACGCCTCGATGAATGACCTGGTGAGAGTGATCGAATCGGAAGATTCGCCTCTTGGTGACGACTGAATCTCGAGAAGTTTCACTAGCTCCCTCCGGGTGTTCGGGCTCCTTGCGGAGTCCAAACTACTTCGACACCGCACGTGCGGCACGCTCGATTACATCTGCAACTTCCTTGGGATGTGAAACGTAGACTGAGTGGCTGGCGCCGGTGACTTCAACCGCGTGGCTGTTCGCTCGCTTGGCATACCAACGTTCAAGGTCCGGGTTGATAGTTCGATCGCTTCCTGCTACAACCATCCAGCTCGGTTTGGTTCTCCATGCAGCCGTGGTGATCGTCGCTGAGAAATTGTCTTCAAAGTTGAACACCTGCGAACGCGCCATGAATGCGGCCCGGTCGCGCGGCAGGTCCGCTGCGAACAATTCATGAAATTGCGCCGGGTCGATGTATGTGAAGCCGTCCGGTGTTTTCTTGATGGCGCCCGATTTGGCGAGGTCGCTCGGAAAGCGCTTTCCATCCTCGGACTCTTTCTCTCCGGAATCCGGCATGTGGGCGGCGACGTACACCAAGCCGACAACCGATGGATCGGTGCCCGCTTCCGTAATTACGGCTCCTCCGTAGCTATGACCGACAAGAATGCATGGTCCATCCTGCAGGGCTAGGGTGCGCTTCGTGGCCGCCACATCTTCTTTAAAGGACGTCTCCGGCTCTTGGACGATGCTGACGTTGTAGCCATCCTTGACAAGAATGTCGTACACGCCTTTCCAGCCGGAACCATCTGCCCAAGCCCCGTGTACCAGCACGATGTTCTTTACCGGCGCACCAGATGTTTGAGCGACAGAGTTGTTGGAAATTCCAAGAGCGCACAAGCATATGAGCACTGCCTTTACGTAGTTCGCGATCATAAAATCTCCTTACTTCAGCTGTGTATTAGCAACGGGCAGGATCGTGGTGATATGCCATCCCTCACCATTGCGCACTAGCGTCTGACTAATCAGATATTCAGCGTTTTGAGGCGGCTGACCTGGAAGACCACGTGAGAACACCACTGGGACGAGCAGTTGCACCACCCCGTCTGCAATCGGAGTGACGCTAAATCTAGTCATGTCTGGTTCGAGATGCCACGTTCCTTTGTAGTAGGAACGAAAGATATCTATTGCTTGCTGCGATCCTCTGACCGGCTTACCCCGCGAAACCCAAAGGAAGTCGGGGGAATCCCAGATCATCGATCCGACGGTGTCTACATCATGGGCATTTTGCGCGGCGACGAAACGCACGAACACGGCACGGATTTCATCCTGCACGGGATATGCCGGCTTCGCCGTCTGAGCGTTGGCAACCAGTGTGACTAGCAAGCAAAGTACGATTAGTTTCATATCGAATCTCCAACTCCTCTTTAAGTAGGCATTTCTTGAAGCCCAAAGAGCGCAGCGTTATTTCGCGGCTGCAGTCAGAATCTTTTCGACCTTTGCGTCAAGTTCCCGCGCTACTTTGAGAGCATCGCTGTTCCCATAGGGAGCAAGATAGGAGGCCATCCTGTCATACGAGATACGCACGCAATCTGGGCGCTCCTCAATGAGGATGGTTACCGGCGCATACGAGCCAGCGTCAACAACATGCTTCACCATATCCTTCATGATCAGCGGATTGCCCGCAACGATGCGGAGAATTCTTGGCTTGGCGGTCCCATTCTCTTTCTGGAGAACCTCACCGTGGTCGAACCGCGTAAACTCCATAATCCCGTTCGGTTGAGTTACCCGATTCACTACTTCCTCCATTTCGGCTTCGTTTTGCGCCGCTGAAAGGCTCTTGCGGAATGCAGCCATGTCAGGATGACCGATCTGAGCGTCGATTCGGGCAACCACCGTATCAAAGGGTTCGGTGGTAACGAGATTGACTCGTTGGACGTGAACTTCTTGAATGCTCATGCGCGTTGCCTCTCCTTTTGTTGTTGCTGCCGTTTGGCCCGACATCCCGATGCAAGTGGCTAGGCCAAGAGCAATGCCTGAAAGTGCGAGAAATACTCGTGAAATACTCATGTTCCTCTCCTGCTAATTAAGCTGGGTAACGGCTCAAGCGGGCTCGCCGCAGCGAGTAGCGAAAACAGGGCGCTGTGACCTGCAACTAATCCTCAGCCGCAGACTCAGAGCGTCAGATAAACGATCTGGACCCACTGGTCGGAGTTGATGATGCCTTGGCCCCAGGCGGAGTCGAGATCGGCGAACGGCTTTTCCCCGACGGCTTCCATGGCGGATTTCCCCGCGGACTTCAATTTCTGAACGCGATCGCGAGAAGCAATCAGCATGTCACGGGATTTCGTGAGGTCCGCTTTGTTGCCGAGCGGGCCGTGCCCCGCAACAATCTTGGTGTGATTGTCGGCGACTGAGAGAAGTTTGTCGGCTGCGGCGATCATGCCGTCGATACTGCCGCCCGTACCGGGGTCGATGTAGGGATACATGCCATTGAAAAACAAGTCTCCCATCGAAATCACATTGGCCTCTTGAAAATGAACGTAGATATCCGAATCCGTATGCGCGGGAGGAACGTGTTGGAGCGCAAGTGTCTCGCCATTGGCTTGCAACCGGTAATTGGCGGCGAAGGTCTGCTGCGGCAAGGCCTCGGCGGGTGAGGGGTCGAAATGCAAGCCAGCGAGCGCGCCGTCTGCTGCTCGATACAAGACCGGCAGATCGTGCGGCTCGGACATGCGCTTCTTAGTGTTTTCGTGCGCGAGAACCGTGGCCCCTGTGGCGTGAAGATGAGCGTTGTTGTCGGTATGGTCAAAGTGCCAGTGGGTGTCGATGACGTATTTCACCGGTTCGCTGCCGAGCCCGTCGAGACCTTCTTTGAGCCTGGGCCAGGCGGGTGCAACGAAACTGTCCACAACGAATTTGCCGTCGGGGCCGTTGAGTACTGTCACGGCTCCGCCGGGACCGTCGAACATAGTGACATTGTCAGCAAGCTTTTGCGTTTCCATGGGAACGGCGTTGAACTTGGCGCGCATATCCTCGAGCAAGTCGGCCGGCGACGGCGCTTGCTGCGCGTAGCCCGCTGCGGAGGCGCGGAGCAATGTCGCGGGAAAAAGATGCGCAAGTAAGGCACTGCCGGCCAGCGTGGCCGAACCTCGCAGCATCTCTCGGCGTGTGGTTTGCTTCTGCAAGAAATTGAATTTCATTTTCTTTACTCCTTTCTTTCGATCTTCAGCGTCAGGCACTTTCTTGACTCCGCGGTGCACTCTTACAAATGCAACGGCTGTGCCATTCTCAATCCCGTGAGGAGAAGCGACTTAGGATTGCTGCTCGTTCCGAATTTTGAGGAATTGCTGTTTGGTGAGGAAAACCCGATTGATTAACAGCTTCCCGCGATTGAATCAGGCATTCTGCATTCAACTCAAGAATTACGTTCTCGCCTTCTGGGCTGATCTTCATTATGTGTTTCATCTCGATGACGAGTTCGCGGCCACGATGGTCTGCGCTCGCCTGTTGACACGCATTCCTCAGCTCGGCGGCCCAGGGCGCAATGAGCTCTCCTTCCACAATCAGCTGACGCTGCTTGGTGCTATCAATCAGCGAGATCTTCAACATTGCGTCTTCCCACTTGTGGCAAAGGCAAGGCGCACGCCAAAATCTGCGGAGCCGTAAGTCGCTGAATTCTCAGGAGGGGAACAACAGAACTCGAAATATCGAGGTAGAAAGTGAAAGCGTCGAAAATGTCGAAGCTACGGGGAAGAGGTTGAGATAGAGAGCCGGACTGGAAATCAAGCATAGATTCATTGCTTACAGCGGGCAACAGTAGGTCGGGTCGGAACAGAGCCGCCCGGGTTCGATCCGGTCGTTCGGCTTACTGCTATTCCGAGTCGAGGAATAGCGACCCTTATCTAACGGATGATTCGTGAAATTGAAAAAGCGAACCATGGGCGACGTCGGGTACATCAAAATAGGTGCAGCAGCTTGGGTCCGGCCGGCATGATCATTGGGCAGCTTCCGGTTTGTGTTTGTGCAATAATTCTTGTATCTGCCGATAGGCGGCTTGTTTATGGTGGACGTCAGAACTCCGACATCGCTCCAGGATCAAGCGTTTCGAATAACGCCTGCCTCTACGCAAACTCTGCCTAGTGAGGCGGTCCTCGATGCGCTGAAGATGATGCTTATCGGTGCATCCCTGAACGAGGTTCTGACGAGTGTCACTCGCCTGATCGAAGCTCACAGTGTGGGAATGTTGTGCTCCATTTTCCTGCTTGACGAGGACGGACTGCATCTGCGGTATGGCGTGGCTGCAAGCGTGAGCGAAGCCTACCGGGCAGCGACCGATGGAGTGTGTATTGGTCCTAATGTCGGATCCTGCGGTGCTGCTGCTTATCTCCGTCAGCCGGTTTTCATCGCTGACATGCTGTCTCATCCGAATTGGGAGGGTTTTAGAGATGCTGTCTTGCAGAGTGGGCTGCGCTCTGCGTGGTCAACCCCCATCCTGTCGCACGATGGCAAAGTGCTGGGTACCTTTTGCATGTACTACCGCGAAGTTCGGCATCCGGGGCCAGACGAAATTCAGTTGATCGATTACGCGAGCCGCATTGCCGGAATCGCTATCGAGCGCGAGCGATCGCAGTCGGCCCTGACGATGGCATTCGAAAAGATCAAGAAGTCGGAAGCTGAACTTTGGCAGGTCGTCGATACTATCGCTCAACTCGTGATCTTCCTGAACCCGGGTGGCAGAGCGCTGCACGCAAATAGGTTTACGCTCGAATATACCGGCCTTTCGCCGGAAGACGTGACGGCAGAGGACTTTCGAGCGCGCGTCTTTCATCCGGAAGACATCGAGAGGCTGGGAGAAGAGCGCCTGAAGGCGCTTTCGCGCGGCATCCCGTTTGAGAACGAACAACGTGCCCGTCGCAGGGACGGTCATTATCGTTGGTTCCACATACGGTATAACCCGCTGCTGGATGAGCAGGGACTCCCTATTCGATGGTACGCGGCGGGAATCGACATTGAGGATCGCAAGCAGGCTGAGGAGAGGACACGCAACGAAATTCTGGCATTGCGAGAGCAAATCGATCGGGACTCGATGTTTGAGGATCTAGTGGGCTCCTCGGAAGCGCTGGGCAAAGTGCTCCGCCAACTCGCCAAGGTGGCACCGTCCGACTCCACAGTTCTGATACTGGGCGAAACCGGTACGGGAAAGGAGTTGATTGCGCGCGCTATTCACAAACGATCGAAGCGTGCACAACAAGCATTCATTGGCGTAAATTGCGCCGCAATTCCACCGTCTTTGATCGCTTCCGAGCTCTTCGGCCACGAGAAGGGCGCTTTCACAGGTGCGACACAACGGCGCCTCGGGCGTTTTGAGTCGGCGAATGGTGGGACGCTTTTCCTGGATGAAATCGGCGACTTACCAACGGAAATCCAAATCGCACTGTTACGAGTGCTGCAAGAGCGTGAAATCGAACGCGTCGGCAGTAACAAGCCAATTCCAGTTGACGTCAGAGTGCTGGGCGCCACCCATCGCGATTTAAATGCGCTCGTGGCCGAAGGCAAGTTTCGCCAAGATCTCCTGTACAGACTGAATGTGGTGCCTATTGAGATGCCCTCGTTGCGCGAACGCGCGGCTGACATTCCCTTGCTTGTCGAATACTTCATTGATCGCTTTGGAAAAAAGACTGGAAAGAAGTTCAGAGCAATCGATAAGAAAACTCTCAAACTGTTCCAAGCGTACGGCTGGCCGGGCAACATTCGCGAGCTACAAAATGTAATTGAGCGAGCCGTCATCCTGAACGACGGTGATATTTTTTCTGTCGATGACGCCTGGCTCAAACAGGAACCACCACACGTCGCTTGTCCAACAGTTCCACTTGGTGGCGCGCTGCTCAGCCAGGAAAAGGAAATGATTGAAGCCGCGCTGGCAGAAAGCCACGGCCGAGTCTCAGGGCCAGCGGGCGCGGCAGCCAAACTGGCAGTCCCGGCGCAGACGCTCGACGCAAAAATCAAGCGCTTGGGAATCAATAAGTTTCGGTTCAAAGTCCCCCACGCCAGCTGATTCGGCCGCAGAAACCTGCTGATCCACCGGCGTTTTCCTCGGCGAACGGTAATTCCTCAAAATTGAGGACCAGCAGCAATTCTAAGTCGCACCCTTTCAGCAACGTGTGAATGGCCCATTCATTGCATTCGCAAGAGTGAACTGCTGGCTTCCTCAGACGCGGGGCAACAACGTCTGAGGGTGCTTTGGACCGTTGTTCCGCTCGGCCGAATTGGAAAGCCGGATGAGTTCGCCAGGCCTTGGGTGCTTCTCGCATCCGACGATGCCAGCTATATCACGGGAACGGAATTGTTTGTGAATGGTGGCTTCGCGCAAGCGTACCTCAGTCAATTCGAAGGTAACGATTTGGTAAAAGGAGGATGCAATGTCGATAAGACGGTCCGAGATGGAACGATTCAGCGTGATATCTTTCAAGCCATTCGAGGCCGTCATGGACGCACTAAAAGCAGGAGTCGGACGGCAGGATTTGGCCGAGTTCGAGAAAGCGTCCCATTCTACCGCCGCTTTTTCTGAATTGGAAAGTGTGGTCAATCGACGAGACCCGGGTAGGACGGGGCTGATGTTGTTTATAGAAATGGATCACGGCGCGGTTCTACGCAAGGAGAGCGGGCTCAAGACACCGAAGATTGTGCGCTTGGTGGTCGGCAATCCGCTCATAATGAAGGAAATGGCAAAACGTGTTTCCGACGCTGGAACCTATGCTCCAGTTACGATTTTGGTGGATGAGCGGTCAGATGGAGTGCACTTGTCATACGACACGATGGTCAGTCTTCTGACACCCTACGGAAACCCGGACGCTTTGAAGGTCGCTCAAGATTTGGATCTCAAGGTTGAAGAGTTGCTCAATAACGCTGCGGCCTGACTTCAGAGCTTCGGCTCACTCGGAGTCACGGTCCCAACTTGAATGCGCTGTTTTTTCGAGCGCATTTTCCTCTCCACACAAGAATTCCTCAAAATTCAGGACGGGCGGAAATTCTAAGCCGCATCCTTCAGCGAATTGGGAATGGCCCATTCGTTGCATTCTCAAGAGTGGGATTCGGGCCCAGAAAATCCATGACGCTGAAAATTGAACGCATCGCTGATAAACGCAAAACGCGGATTCGCCTCAGCGGTCAGGTTCGAGCTGAACACATTGATCAGTTGAAGGCTGAGATCGAGCGTGCCGGACTACAAGTAGCTTTGGATCTGGAGGAGGTGGATCTCGTGGATATCGAAGCCATTCGCTTTCTCAACACATGTGAGGCAGACGGCATCTCGGTTCTGCATTGTTCGCCTTATATCAGGGAGTGGATGTTCCGGGAACGGTAAGCAGCTGTCAAAAAAAAAGAGGATATATGAATCTCCCTAAATCCGGATACATGCCAATTAGGACTGTTGCGTCGAGCGGTGTCTCAAGGCGCAAATTCTTGCTCCGAGCAGGAGCACTAAGTGCCGTGTGTACTGCGCTTCCTGCCCAATCGTTTCTCTCATACGCGAGCGAGTCTGATCAAGCAACCCTGCCTCCGTATGGCAGTGGAACGTTAGCGCCTGGCATCCGCTCCCGCATGGTGTCCAACATTAACGGGCTTTCCATGCATGTCCTTGAGGCGGGATTCGACGAGGCCGATCGACCGCTCGTAGTGCTTCTGCATGGATTCCCAGATCTGTGTTACTGCTGGCGCAAGATCATGGTGCCCTTAGCTGCGGCGGGCTATCACGTCATTGCCCCCGATCAACGTGGGTACGGCCAGCACCAGTGGCTGGGATGATGCCTATGATGTTGATCTTGGAGCGTTCAGCCTGTTGACGATGGCCCGAGATGCCTTGGCTTTGGTCGAGGCGTTCGGCTATCGTAGCGTCGCCGCAGTCGTCGGCCATGATGTCGGATCCTTTATAGCTGCCTGGTGTGCATTGATCCGTCCCGATGTATTCCGCTCAGTCGTATTAATGAGTGTCCCCTTTACCGGCCCTCCTGCGTTGCCCTTCAACAGCGCAAATCGATCACAGGCCGAGGAAGCCGCAGAAGATTCTGCTAACAATATGCGTGCTCAGCTTGCTGCGCTCGACCCGCCGCGCAAGTTTTACCAGCACTACTATGCGTCAAGGGAAGCCAACGATAATCTGCACCATCCCCCGCAGGGCCTGCACGATTTTCTGTGGGGTTATTTTTATCTCAAGAGTGCAGACTGGAAGGGAAATAAGCCAATTCCGCTCAAAAACGCTTCCGCTGCCGAGCTGGCACAGATACCCGGTTACTACATCATGGATCAAGGCAAGGGGATGGCGGAGACTGTCGCCGCTCTAGCTCCCTCGCCGGTCGATATCGGGGCCACTCCATGGCTCACAGAAGCGGAGCTCGACGTTTATGTAAGCGAGTGGGCGCGGACCGGATTTCAAGGTGCCCTGAACTTTTATCGAGTCTTCGTCGACCCCTCATTGATTGTCCAGTTTCGGCTCTTCGCCGGACGCACCATAGATGTGCCATCGGCTTTCTTTGGTGGAAAAAGTGACTGGGCAGTGTACATGACTCCGGGCGCCGTCGATGTGATGAGATCTCGCGCTTGCACGCGAATGCAGGAATACGCTCTGCTTGATGGCGCCGGTCATTGGCTGCAGCAGGAGCAGCCGGATCCAGTCTGCAGCGCGCTGGTGAGCTTTCTGCGCAACAATACGGAACGTTCGCAACGGCCTTAGTGACATTCTCTCAGTTCCTAGTAGCGGCTGTGGTTTCGCGGCAATGTCTTTCAGCTTTCATGTGGAAAGTCACTTCGTATGGGGCTCAAGCTGGATTGGCGGGGATTTTTGGTGGCTGCGGGTGCAAGTGTCATGGCGACGTCATTCTCCCGAGCTGGCTGCTGTTCTCGTCCAGCAGGAGACAGGGCGCTCCTTCGAGCCGCCGGGTGATAACTCCCGCATAGTCGGCGATCCGGACATAATCCAGATGGGCATCGTACAGATCAGTATCGGGAAGTCGGCTTGTGGGGAGTGATCACCGCGCCCTGTCGCTAATTCTGGGAGGACTACGGGCTGACCGGAATTTCGTAGCAGAAGACCGGTGCTGCGAAATCGCGCGACCCCTGCAAGCCTGTTTAGTCTGCGCGTAGTTGAACGTTCGGGTCCAAGCCAGACGCTCAGTTGCTGTTGTGACTCTGCATCAGCTGCACGGCACACCTGAGACGGCTGGGCTTGACGCTTGTTCCGTTTGTTTCAATTGGCGAGTGGCGGTGGCTGCAACGCATAGAGAGCGCAAGCCTTATTGGTTTGCCTGTCATTTCGATCCCCACCGCCCCTACCAAACCCTCCTTTTATCAATGCGTTAGGCCGTCGAGTCCACGCTAACTGGAACATGGGATTGTAGCGCCGGGTTCCGCATATGCGGTTAACTATTACAAATCCAGTTCGTTACAGACGTACGGGGAAATTCCTTGGGCTCAAATAGCACCGGAATCCCCACCGCCTGTGCCGCTATCATTAATAAGTTGGCGCGGAATACTAAGCGAGAGACCGATATTGAAGAGTGGGAGATTCCTGGTCTGTTGTTGAAGTCACCGCGTAGTGCGTCTGCCTACCGAGCAGGAGATTGATCAATAGCGATCGGATCAGCCGATCGCCGCCAGATAAATTCTCAGCTGCCCGGCAGGGTCAAACGCTCGTGCTCGCAGCGCTTTCGATTCTGGTACAAACCAGGCTGCCAACGCCACTGCCGCGCAGCCAATCGGGACGTTGATCCAGAAGATAGAGCGCCAGCCGACGGCCTGTGTCAACGCACCGCCAAGCAGCGGACCAAGCGCAAGGGCCACACCAAAGACGCCTCCCCAAACGCCAACCGCGCGTGCCCGGTTTTTTGACTCCTGGAATGTATTCGCAATGATGGACAAAGCTACCGGATTGAGCATCGACGCACCCAGACCTTGGAGGGCACGGAAAGCGATAAGCTCGTCAATATTACGCGCCAAACCGCACAGCAGGGATGCAACTGTAAACAGGGCGAGGCCGATCTGAAAAAGACGCCGCCGCCCGTAACGGTCCGACATGGAGCCAGCGAGCATGAGGAAGCTCGCGATTACGAGGGCGTATGCGTCGAGGATCCATTGAAGTCCCGCGATGGTGGCGTGGAGATCGTATTGAATAGCTGGCAGGGCAACGTTAACAATCGTGATGTCCATGCCGAAGATCAACACGCTCATGCAGCATATGCCTAAGATCAGATTCGAGTGGTTTGATCTGTTCTCAGGATCAGCTGCTATTGTGGCCTTGCTCTTCGAACCTTCGAGTTTTTTGGTCATTCGGCAGGCTAAACCTCTTGTCGCGTTTCGTTTGCCATTACAGAGTTGAAGCAAGCGACTCCGATCGCTCTTCATAGAGTGGATAGTCGGTGTACCCGCGAGAGTCGAAAGTGTAAAAGGTGGCTCGGTCGTAAGAATTCAGAGGCAGCCCGAGCCTGATGCGCTTTGGCAAGTCGGGATTCGCTAGGAAATACCGTCCGAATGCGATCAAATCCGCATCGCCATCTCGAATAGCAGCCTCGGCCGTGTCCGGTTCAAACCCCCCGGCCGCAATAATCGTTCCCGTGAATATCTTTCGCAGCCTCGCGGTCGCAATGTGCCCTTGCCCCTCGGCGATCAGCACGTTCCCTTTGATACGTGGTTCGATGATGTGCAAGTAAGCGAGTCCAAAGTGGTTCAGTTGCTTTGCCACGTAGTCAAACAGCGCGATCGGATTGCTATCCGACACCCCATTCCAAGTTCCGCTGGGCGCGATGCGCACCGCGATACGGTCGCCGCCCCACACCGAAGCCATTGCGTCAACCACTTCAAGTAAGAAGCGGGATCGATTCTCGATCGAACCACCGTATACATCGGTTCGCTTATTGATGCCATCCTGCAGAAATTGATCGGGCAGGTAGCCGTTACCCGCGTGAAGTTCAACGCCATCAAAACCCGCGACTTTTGCACGCTCGGCTGCCTTGCGATAGTCCTCGACAATGCCCGGAATTTCTCGGATGTCCAACGCACGGTGTGGCGAGGGCTGCTGCCATCCGTGAGGCGTAGACTCTTTTATCGTTGGATCCTGCCAATACTGCGGGTTGACCGAAGAGCTGACCGGGGTTACGCCGTTCGTCGTATCCACATGCGAGGCACGCCCCGTGTGCCAGAGTTGGGAGAACATGTACCCCAGTCTCTTATGGACTGCGTTCGTGATTCTCCTCCACCCCGCACCCTGCTCGTCCGAATACAAGCCTGGCGCCCCGAACCATCCGCCGCCCGCAATCGAAATCGAAGTCGCTTCAGAAACTATGAGCCCACCTTCTGAGGCCCGTTGCGAATAGTACTCGAGCATCAGCTCACCCGGAATACTCCCCGGCTGAACGGACCTTGAGCGTGTGAGCGGAGCCATCACCACGCGGTGCTTTAGCTCCATGGGTCCGACTTGAATTGGTGTGAACAGCTTGTCTGCGCTTAATGTTTTCATGAACCCCCGCTCCCTCAGACTTCCTCTGCTAACCTGAGGCCAGACAGTCAGCTTTCCAAGCGACGCTCCCGCCACCTGGCCTCGCTCTGTTCAACGTCCCGCGAGTGTCGGTTGTCGGTTCAGGCGTTCATTCCGCCGTCCACGGTCAGATTCGCGCCGGTGATGTACGACGAGTCGGGACCAGCTACGAACGCCACCAGCGCAGCGACCTCGTCAACATGCCCGAAGCGGTTGAGTGCCGTGATGGCCTTTTGCCGTACTGCCCGATCACCGGAGGCTGGATTCAAATCCGTATCGGTCGGACCCGGCTGCACATCGTTGACGGTAATACCCCGGCCCCCGACCTCTCTGGAGGGTGCCTGAGTGAACATCTTTACGGCCCCCTTCGTGGCCGAGTAGGGCACAAGCCCGCGCGCCTGAGCACGCTCGCCCACACACGAACCAATGTTGATGATTCGACCGCCATCGTTCATGTGTTTCAACGCGGCCTGAGTCGTGACGAATACGCCACAAACGTTAATGTTAAGCACTTGATCCATCTCCTCCAGCGTCGTCTCCTCGAACGGCTTCAGAATGGCCGTGCCAGCATTGTTCACGAGCACATCCAATCGACCGAGTGCCTCGACGGCCTTTTCGACCGCGCCCTTGACGGCTTCTGCCTTGACAGCGTCCGCTTGGATCGCGACAGCCTTTCCTCCAGCGCGTTCAATCGCCTTGACCACGGCGGAAGCCGCGGCTGTGTCCTTCGCGTATGTGATGGCGACGCTCGCTCCCTCCTCAGCCAGGCGCTTTGCTGTCGCTGCGCCAATCCCCCGGGAACCGCCGGTTAGGAGTGCCACTTTGTTTGCCAAATTAGACATAGACTTCCTTTGGTTTCCTGAAACAACCCACCCGTGGTCAGTTGCCCGACCTCTTTCCGGGCCGACGCGGTTGTGAACCGCTCAGTTCTATATGATGGCCGGGACGCCGGGGAGGATACAAAATATATTGAACTATTTAGTTCGTTATCGGACGATAGATGTATGGGACGACCGAAGAACTTTAGCCGGGGGGAAGTGTTGGAGAAGGCAATGCCTGTCTTCTGGAAGCGCGGGTTTGCTGACACGACCCTCCAGGAACTGGAACAAGCCACAGGCGTGAATAAGTCGGGGCTCTATACGGAGTTTCGCGACAAGGAAGATCTATTTGTAGCTTGCCTTCGGCACTATCTTGAGCGCCAAGGGAAGAGGGGGCTCCTCACCAAGGAGCCTCTTGGCTGGAACAACGTCGAGAACTTTCTCAAGAATGGTCCTCTTAACAAGGGGGAACAGCAGGGATGTTTTTCCGTCAACTCTATGCGGGAGTTCGCTATTCTTCCAGATGAGGCTTACGGGGTGGTGATGGAGAATCGAGCGCTATTGCAGCGCCTTCTCGCCATGAACATCGAGGCGGAAAAGCCCAGTATGCCGCCTTCCGAAATTGCAGAGATGGTGCTGTCCTTCTTCTCCGGATTGTGCATTGAGCGCAACCTCAAATCCGGCAAAACCTGGTCGACTCGCAAGATCGAGAACTTTATGACGGCCCTTCGCAGTCTCTAATCGAACGATTGGTTTCCTGAAGTCGGCATCGCGACCGTAATGTCATGATGCCGCGACTAGGAAACTTCCGTCGCCATGCCCGTTGATCAGGATGAAATGCAACTGAGGCGCCAGCTCAAGGAAACAGCATAAGCCCTTATATTCGTTGGGCGTAAGACCGGCATTCTGGAGGGCTGTGTTCGTCAGACTCGACCAGTCGAGTTCCGCACTTCCTGCCGCGATGGCCGCCAGCATCTGGTCACGGACAAGGCTCGCGACCGGAAGGGGGACAGAGAGCTCACTTGCCACGTTTAACAGGAGCCGATTGTCTTTAAGGCCCAAGGCCAAGGTGGCGCCGGGTGGCGCGTACATTCCTGTCGCTATTAGGGTGCCGTAATTGCGATAGACCGGTGATCCCCAGAATTCCGCCATCAACTGAACGAACTCATTCGGTTCCAAACCAGCCTTTCGAATCAGGGCCTGCGCGATGGTTGCCGAAATCAATTCCGCAAAGTTCTGGCTGGTAGTAATAGAAGTATTGGTCCCCTGGTATCGGGCCCGTCGATGGGTAGGTGCCCAGCTCCCCCTTCGGAAGGGTGAAGTTGAAGGCAGCCAGGGGATAGCCGCTGATCACATTGATGCTGCTCTGCGGAAAATAATTGGTCTTCGCCTGCAAAATAGACTGGGCCGCGCGGTCAATATCCAGCGTAGTCTTCTTCGTCTCGCGATTTGCAGTGTGCGCTATCTCCACCGCTTCTTGCTCCGTGAGAAGAGGAGGTGTTGTCAGGGTCTGTGCCTGGATCTTATTGCTACCAATTAGCAACGCTAAGAGAACACAGGTTACTCTGGCAAGTGTCAGATGACGCCTAGTCTGCGCGTAGTTGAACGTTCGGGTCCAAGCCAGACGCTCAGTTGCTGTTGTGACTCTGCATCAGCTGCACGGCACACCTGAGACGGCTGGGCTTGACGCTTGTTCCGTTTGTTCCAATTGGAGAGCAGGGGTAGCTGCAACGCATAGAGGGCCCAAGCCTTATTTAGTAGCTTGTCCTTTCGATCCCCACCGCCCCTACCAATATCTGTTCGGCGTATCATCATACATGTAGTTATTTGGAGAGCTTTCGCAGCAGGGCCATCCCCTCAGAGTCGTTCAGGATGCGCTTGCCGTTTAGCAACGCAACCAGGTCACCAACGATTTTCCGCAACTCGTGATCCGTGGCGTTCGCGGCTTTGGGTTGCGTACTCAGGCTCGGCGCTTGCTGCTCGCTTGTCTTTTCGCCGCTGAGTTCGCTCAGCCATGATCCAAGCACGAGGAGTTGTTCAGGTTCAGCGGTGGTGAACAACACGCCCATACCCATCCCAATATTCGAATAAACGACTTTTGCGTGGGTCTTGAAGGATTGATTGTCTTTTGTGATCTTCAGCGTGACGGCCGCGTCCTTGGCAAGCGGATTGATCGTATCGATATAACAGCCGTCCCTGCCGATATCGGAGAGCCGCGCCACGAGTCGCGTATCCGCCAGAATATCGGTGATTTCAACGGCGGGGGAAAACGGGAATCGCGGACAACTGCGCCTTTCGGCGAAAGCCGCGGCGGGTTGACCGTAAGCTACGTTGTCAAGCTGTTCCATCGCTCAACTTTTTCACCCTCGGGTTGATTCGAATCGATCAGCGGCGAGCGCATAAATGCTGACCCGCCGAACACGCTTTTGCCGAACCGTTTGCAAGCAAGGGATTAGCGGTGAACGCTAACGGCCGCCTCAGGGACTCCGGTCTTAAGCAGCGTGGCGAATTGCCCGGGAAGCACCGGGCGGCTGAAATAGTAGCCTTGCGCCTCGTCACACTTGTGAAGCTGAAGAAACTCCAACTCCTGGCGCGTTTCCACGCCTTCGGCAACTACCCTGAGCTTCAGGCTTCGCCCCATGCTGATCATCGCGTGCACAATCGTCGTATCATCGGGAACGGTGGTGATCTGCCGGACGAACGACTGGTCGATTTTTAGGGCGTCGATCGGAAACTTTCGGAGGTAGCTGAGGCTGGAGTAACCGGTGCCGAAATCATCGACGGCGACCTGCACTCCGCTGTCTCTGAGTGTTTTGAGCACGGATGCCGCGGACTCGGCGCGCTTCATCAGAACGCTTTCCGTCAGCTCAAGCTCGAGAGATGTCGGAGCCAGGCCAGTATCCTTGAGCGTTGCGAATACGCCTTCGAGAAAGCCCTCGTCGCGGAACTCCATCGACGAGATGTTCACGGCCATGGTGGCCAGGGGCAGGCCAGCGTTCACCCAGACCCGGGCTTGCTTGCATGCTTCGTAGAGAACCCACCGGCCGATCGGCAGAATCAGGCCGCAGTCTTCGGCAACAGGAATAAACTGCGCCGGAGGCACCATCCCTCGCGTGGGGTGCGTCCAGCGGATCAACGCCTCGGCGCCGGTAATTTCTCCAGTCTTCAGATTGACCTTCGGCTGGTAGTGCAGCGAGAACTCCTGCCGTTCCAGGGCGCGCCGGAGATTTTCCTCAATCGATTGGCGTTCAACGGCGCGGACGTTCATGGCGGGTTTGAAAAACTGATAGCTCTGACGCCCGTTTTCCTTGGCCTGGTACATCGCCGTATCCGCGTTCTTGATGAGCGTCTCCGCGTCCAGGCCATCGTCGGGGAACACGCTCAAGCCAATACTGGCCGTGACGTGAAGATCGTGCTGGTCGATCGTATGAGCCTCGGCTACGGCCTGCAGAATTCTTACCGCCGAGCGGGCGGCATCTCCCGATTGTTCCACCTCGGAAAGCAGGACGACGAATTCGTCTCCCCCCTGCCGGCTCACCGTATCCGAGTTACGCACACAGGCGACCAGACGTTTTGAGATGGATTGAAGGAGTTTGTCGCCGATCGGATGTCCCAGGGAATCGTTGATGTGCTTGAAGCCGTCCAAGTCCAGAAACAGCACGGCCACTTTTTTCGAGTGTCGCGGGGCTAAGACGATGGCCTGGTTCACCCGGTCATTGAGCAGCATGCGATTGGGCAAGCCGGTGAGAAAGTCGTGCTGGGCCGAATGCGCCATCTGCTCTGCCATGGCGCGGGCCGCGCTGACGTCGCGGAAAACGATGACTGCTCCGGTAGCTTTTCCTTCGCGGTCGTGGATGGGGGCAACCGAGTCTTCGATCGGCGTTTCCAATCCATCGCGTCTGACGAGGATGCAGTTCGATGGCAGGTGCACGGTTTTGTCTAATTCCACCGCCTCCTCCATCGGATTCGGACTTGTTTCGCGGCTCGTGGCGTCCAGAATTTGAAAAACCTCGGCCATGGGCCGGCCCGTCGCTTCTTCCGACGGCCAGCCGGTCATCTTTTCCGCGCAGAGATTTAGGAAGGTGACATTGCCCGCAATATCCGTGCAAACCACGGCGTCGCCGATGCAGTTGAGCGTCACCTGAGCGCGTTCCTTCATGACAAACAACGCGTCTTCCATGGCCTTGCGCTCGATCGCGTAGCGGAGAGCGCGCAGAAGCCCACGGGTCTCGATTTGGCCTTTGATCAGGTAGTCTTGCGCGCCGTCCTGTAGCGCTCGTGCGGCCAGTATCTCGTCGTCTAATCCTGTGAGCACCACCAAAGGGACGCGAGGCGCAACTGCGCGGGTTCTGCGCACCGCTTCCAGTCCTTGCGCATCGGGCAGCCCGAGGTCGAGCAGAACAAGGTTAAACACGCGCTCCGCAAGATGCTTCTCGGCCGCCTTCATGCTCTCGGCGTGCGTTACGTCAGTTTTGTAGGCGCCTGCCTCGTTGAGCATCTCGCGAAGCAAACGGGCGTCTCCCGGGTTATCTTCGACGAGGAGAAGCACTTCAAGGGTCTTCCTGCTCACGCAACTTGCCTCTGCTGCGGTAACTTGGCCTTCGTCAGCCAGAAATCGTTGATGCTCTTCACGAGGGCTTCGAACGCGTCGAGCTGCACAGGCTTGCTCAGATAGCAGTTCGCCTGAAGTTGGTAACTCTTCACGATGTCTGCTTCCGCATCGGAAGTGGTCAGGATCACCGTAGGGATCGTTTTCAGGTTGGCATCCGCCTTGATGTGGGCCAGAACTTCGCGGCCATCCATCTTCGGCAGGTTTAGATCCAGCAGGATGAGCTCCGGGCGAGGGGCATGGACGTGGCTCCCCTGGTGCAGCAGAAACGCCATTGCCTCGGCGCCGTCGGTAACGACATGCAAATGGATGGCCGGATTCGCGTCGCGAAAGGCTTCCCGAGTCAACCGCACATCGCCCGGGCTATCTTCGACCAACAAAACTTCCATGGGCACTCCTTGTTCTCCGATACCTTTCATTAGACTTTTCTCCTTCTGCCAGGACAAAGCGAAACGCAGAACTCCCTGGCTGTGATTCGATCGATATGCTGCCGCCAGCCCGTTCGACCATCGTGTTGCAGATGGCCAATCGGGCGTCGGCGCCAGCCGGTTCATGGCTCACGCGATTTGCCTCTGCGAAGGCAACTTGACCGCCGTCAGCCAGAAATCGTTGATGCTCCTCACCACGCTTTCGAACACTTCAAGCTGCACGGGTTTAGTGAGGTAGCAATTCGCTTGTAGTTCATAGCTTCTCGCGATGTCCGTCTCCGCCTCGGAAGTGGTGAGAACCACCGTCGGGATTGTTCTGAGAGCGGAATCCGATTTGATGTGGGCCAATACCTCGCGGCCATCCATCTTGGGCAAGTTTAGATCCAACAAGATAATGTCCGGGCGGGGGGCGTTAGCGTGGGCTCCCTCGCGCCTCAGAAAGGCCATGGCCTCCACGCCATCGCTAGCCACGTGGAGATGGGCAGACGGGTTGGCCACGCGAAATGTTTCCTGGATCAGCCGGACATCGCCGGGGCTGTCCTCTATCAAGAGAACATTTGTGTTCACAGTTTCTTCTCCACGGATCTCATGATTTCCCGGGACTTTCCGCCAAGGCGAAGCCAATTCGACGCCCGGCGTCCATCGATTCCCTGGTCACGCGATTTGACTCTGCTGCGGCAACTTAACCGTCGTGAGCCAAAAATCGTTGATGCTCTTCACCACGTGCTCGAACACGTCCAACTGCACGGGCTTGGTGAGGTAGCAATTCGCCTGCAGTTGATAGCTTTTGGCGACGTCCGTCTCCGCCTCGGAGGTGGTGAGTATCACCGTTGGGATCGTTTTCAGGCTGGCGTCTCCCTTGATGTGGGCCAGAACCTCACGGCCATCCATCCGCGGGAGGTTTAGATCGAACAGGATAATGTCCGGGCGAGGGGAGCTGGCGCGGCCCCCTTCGCGCCTCAGAAATGCCATGGCCTCCACGCCGTCAGCAACCACGTGCAATTGGACAGACGGATTGGCATCGCGAAATGCTTCCTGGGTCAGCCGCACATCACCAGGGCTGTCTTCAACCAACAGAACATTTGTGCTCATAACCGATCCTCCTGATCACCGTTCACGAGTTTTCGGAATTTGCCGATAGGGCAAAGCGAAACGTGGAACCCTGTCCTGGTTGGGATTCCACTGAAATGGCGCCGCCATGCCGCTCGACAATTTTCTTGCAGATGGCCAATCCGATGCCAGTCCCCGCGAACTCTTCCCGCTTGTGAAGCCGCTGGAACATGCCGAAAATCTTTTCGAAGTATTGCGGGTCAATTCCGAGTCCGTTATCTTTCACCGAAAACGTCCATTTGTTACCGCCGGTCCTGGCAGCGGCGATGTGCACACGGGGGACCCCAGGGCTTTGGTACTTGATGGCGTTGCCAACGAGGTTTTGAAACAGCTGAATCAATTGCATTTCGTCCGCCAGGACAGCGGGAAGGGGATCGTGGGTCACTACTGCACTGCTTTCCACGATAGCGCTGCGTAGATTGATGAGCGCCTGTTGCAATGCGTCTTCGCTCGAGATAGGGACTAGATCCACTCCTTTTGTGCCCACGCGCGAGTAGAGCAGCAGATCCTGGATCAATCGCTGCATCCGGCTGGCCCCGTCCACGGCAAAGGCAATGAACTCGTCCGCGTCGGAGTCGAGCTTTCCCCTGTAGCGCCGGGAGAGAAGCTGCGTGTAACTGGCGACCATGCGCAACGGTTCCTGTAAATCGTGAGAAGCGATGTAGGCAAATTGAGCCAGCTCCTCATTAGAGCGCTTTAGTTCGTCGACCTTGTCCACGAGATGAGCTTCGTCCTTCTTGCGTGTGGTAATGTCGCGAATCGCTGCGGTGACCAGAATTCCCTCGGCGCTTTCCAGCGGGCTGAGCATGATCTCGATCGGAAACTCGCTGCGATTCCTGCGCCGCCCTGTAAGTTCAATTCCGGTGCCGATCTGCTGGGCCAGGGCGTCTTCAACGGAACGTAGGGCATCCGAAACCAGCCGCTCCGCGAACCCTTCCGGAATGATGTTCGTTACTTTCTGGCCGACGAGTTCATCGCGGCTGTATCCGAACTGCTTCTCGGCTTGAACGTTCAGCAAGACGATCTCGCCGGCCTGGTTCACCACCACCATGGCGTCCGGCGCCGCTTCGAGCAGCCCGCGATACCGGCCTTCCATCTGAGCCAGATGCTTCTCCGCATCCTTGCGCACGGTGATGTCGCGAATCGCGGCGGTCACCAGCGTTCCCTCGGCACTCTCCAGCGGACTGAGCATGATCTCGATGGGGAACTCGCTGCGATTCTTGCGTTGAGCGATAAGTTCGATTCCCGTGCCGATCTGCTGTGCCAAGGCCTCAGCGGCGGTTCTTGTGCCGTCCGCAATCAGCCGCTCGGCGAATCCCTTCGGAATGATGTTGGTCACTTTTTGGCCGATGAGTTCGTCGCGGCTGTACCCGAACTGCTTCTCCGCCTGAACGTTGAGCAGGACGATCTTTCCCCCCTGGTTCACCACCACCATGGCGTCCGGCGCCGCTTCGAGCAGCCCGCGATACCGGCCTTCCATCTGAGCCAGATGCTTCTCCGCATCCTTGCGCACGGTGATGTCGCGGATCGCGGCAGTCACCAGGGTTCCCTCGGCACTCTCCAGCGGACTGAGCATGATCTCGATCGGAAACTCGCTGCGATTCTTGCGTTGAGCAATAAGCTCGATTCCTGTGCCGATTTGCTGCGCCAGGGCTTCGGCTGCGGTTCGCGTACCGTCCGCAATGAGCCGCTCCGCGAATCCCTTCGGAATTATGTTGGTCACTTTCTGGCCGACGAGTTCATCGCGGCTGTACCCGAACTGCTTCTCGGCTTGAACGTTCAGCAGGACGATCTCGCCGGCCTGGTTCACCACCACCATGGCGTCCGGAGCTGCCTCCAGCAGCCCGCGATATCGGCCTTCCATTTGCGCCAGATGCTTCTCCGCATCTTTGCGCACGGTGATGTCGCGGATCGCGGCAGTCACCAGGGTTCCCTCGGCACTCTCCAGCGGACTGAGCATGATCTCGATGGGGAACTCGCTGCGATTCTTGCGTTGAGCGATAAGTTCGATTCCCGTACCGATCTGCTGTGCCAAGGCCTCAGCGGCGGTTCTTGTGCCGTCCGCAATCAGCCGCTCGGCGAATCCCTTCGGAATGATGTTGGTCACTTTTTGGCCGATGAGTTCGTCGCGGCTGTACCCGAACTGCTTCTCCGCCTGAACGTTGAGCAGGACGATCTTTCCCCCCTGGTTCACCACCACCATGGCGTCCGGCGCCGCTTCGAGCAGGCCGCGATACCGACCTTCCATCTGCGCCAGATGCTTCTCCGCATCCTTGCGCACGGTGATGTCGCGAATCGCGGCGGTCACCAGGATTCCCTCGGCACTCTCCAGCGGGCTGAGCATGATTTCGATGGGAAACTCGCTGCGATTCTTGCGTTGAGCAATAAGCTCGATTCCTGTGCCGATTTGCTGCGCCAGGGCCTCCGCTGCGGTTCGCGTACCGTCCGCAATGAGCCGCTCCGCGAATCCCTTCGGAATTATGTTGGTCACTTTCTGGCCGACGAGTTCATCGCGGCTGTACCCGAACTGCTTCTCGGCTTGAACGTTCAGCAGGACGATCTCGCCGGCCTGGTTCACCACCACCATGGCGTCCGGCGCCGCTTCGAGCAGCCCACGATACCGGCCCTCCATCTGCGCGAGATGCTTCTCGGCATTCTTGCTCGCGGCAATATCGCCGTGACTTAACTCAGACGTCGTCTTCACGCTCGCACCAAGCTGGAAAGGGGTTTTTCTAATCCGGATACGAGACCGAGGGCTGAAAGAGGGCAGCCTGTCCTCGCGTACCGGTTTAATTCAAAGGGATCTCAAGTGTATACCAGCCCAAGACCGGGTCAATCAGGGTGTGCCCGCGCGTGTCCAACGGGCCACCGTATCGTCCTTCATCTCACCGCCGGCGACCACCTGCTGGAATGCTCCGGCGTCAGCGTGTAATAGTTTGCTTCCGATGTCACCAGGGCCTTCGCCACCGATTCTGAATCAAGGGGCTTGGAGAAGAGGTATCCTTGCGCAAATTCACAACCGAGCGATCTCAGCTGGGCCACCTGTTCGGTGGTCTCCACACCTTCCGCGATTACCTTCATGCCCAGGTTGCTTCCCAGGTTCAAAATGGTTTTTACGATTTCCCGGCTTTCGCTGTTTTCCAGCATGTCGCAAACAAACGAGCGGTCGATTTTAAGAATATCCAGAGCAAACCGGCGCAGGTAACTCAGAGACGAATATCCTGTTCCGAAGTCATCGATGCACAGACGCACGCCTAATTTCCGAAGTTCGCCGAGAATTCGAGTGGTGTGCTCCTCATCGCGCATGGTCACACTTTCCGTGAGTTCCAGCCTCAAATTCCCGGGCGCGAGGCCGGTGTCCTGCAGCACTTGGCTCACCTGCTGGACCAGATCGGGCTGCGCAAACTGCTTGGCAGAGACGTTGACGGCCATCGTAAACGCGGGCGTGCAGGGGAATTGGGAGTTCCAAACGCAGAGACTCCGGCAAGCCTCCTGCAAAATCCAGCTGCCAATCCAGAGTATTAGCCCCGTGTCTTCCGCGGCCGAGATGAATCCCGCCGGCATCACCAATCCGAATCCCGGCCGCTGCCAGCGCGCGAGGGCTTCGAACCCAGCGATACGGAAGTCGAGCAAGGAAACAATAGGCTGAAAGTGGATGTGGAATTCCTGGCGTTCCGTAGCCCGGCGAAGATCGGTTTCCAACCGAAAACGGCCCGCGGCGGTGGCGTGCATGTCGGGATCGCACATTTCATAGCGCGCCTTGCCGAGCGTCTTGGCCCGGGCCATCGCGGTATTTGCGTCGCCGAGCATGTCTACAGCCGCGCTGTAGCCGCTTCCGCTGAAAGCAATGCCGATACTCGCGGTGGTGAACACCTGCTGATCGTTGAGGTCAAACGGCACTTGGATGTTTTGCTGAATTCGTTCCGCGACCCTGATTCCTTCGCTGGCATTCCGGATGTCGTCGAGCAAGATGGTGAATTTGTCGCCGCCCAACCGCGCCAGTATGCCGCCGGCATCGGGTTGGCCGGCCATTCCCCCGGCTTCCGCCGACCGCAGCATGGCATCGTCCCGCCGGATGGAGCCAAGCAGCCGTTCCGCAATTTGCACCAGAAGCCAGTCGCCCGCGGCGTTGCCCAGACTGTCGTTCACAATTTTGAAGCGATCCATGTCCACGGATAACACCGCAAACTTATACTCCGGGTGGAGCATTCCCCAGCTGACGCACAGGCTCAATCGCTCCAGAAAAAAGGCGCGATTGGGAAGAAGCGTGAGGGGATCGTGAAGGGCATCGTAGGTCACCTTGTCTTCGAGGTTCAGGATTCGTTCCCCGCAGCGCAACCGTGCTTTGAGTTCTTCCAGGTGGAAGGGCTTGGTCAGATAGTCGTCCGCGCCTGCTTGAAGACCTTTGACGACGTCCTGTTTCGACGTTCTCGCGGTCAGCAGAATCATGTAGATGTACGGGTATTCGGAGTGCCTGCGTATCTCGCGGCATACTTCGAGTCCGTTAAGCCCCGGCATCAGCCAATCCAACAGCGCCAGCCGCGGGCCCACTTTGCTCGAAAGGGCGTCCAGAGCCTGGTGCCCGTCCGAGACGGCAATGACTTCGTAGCCAGCCTCCTTCAGTGTTTTGTGAAGAAGACGCAGTGTGAGATCGTCATCATCGGCGACAAGGATTTTCATGGGTCCACGTTTTCCTTCGGGCCTCGATCTTGGTTTCATGCCCGGCCTACGCGGCGTCTCGTGCCATCCGCCGGGAACATCGGAGGCCGTAAAGATCGGCCTGGTCTCCCCGTGTTGCCCGTCCTGTTGAAAGGACAGTCCGGCTGATGGCAGCGCATCACGCAGTTCAGCAGGTTCGCGGCGAGACAAAAGATGCGCCGCTACGCCGCTTGGCAACCGAGTGAAAACGCTTGCCATTTCAGGGCAGCCTTTGGGGCTTCTCGTCTCCAACGTCGTCTCCATCTCATATCTGGGACCGTCCCATGGCACCGAACCGCCCCGCGCGCCCTTGCCCTGGGATTGCCTCCCGAACCTTCGGGATCCCGATTGGCGCCTTCACGCTTGGCCGGTGACGCGCGTACGGCGCTGGGCGGGCGGATGCTCCGCTCGAATGACACAAAGCCGCGCATGACACAAAACGATATCCGCGGCGTTCGGTTCCTATAAGCTGAAGGAGAGGATTCGGCAGCCAGAGAAACTGATTATTGAAGGGGAAACCAGTATCAATCCCGCGCGAGGAAAGCGTCAAGCGGTTTGTTCCCCAGCGCGACCAAACCGATAGGAGCTTCACCCATCGATCGAGGCTTCCTCGTTCTCATCTCGCTTCGTTTGTGAGCCGAGTTGTTCGCTAGGCGTTCGCCTGGCTAAATCACCCCCCTCTACCCCACCGTAGATTAGAATGGGCCGCTGGTGAGTGTTTTCAGTCATTTGCGTCGATTTCTAATCCCGGTGAGAATCTGTGTCCCGAATCCCGAAGTTTCGGGATCGGGAGTGACTCGTCCCGAAGTATCGGGATTGGTGGCTCGTGGAGGCCCCTCGCGCGAAGCGCGGCTTTGCAAAACCGTGAAAGTGTAGCGATTGAAATTTTTTTCGGCGCTTGTTTTCAGTGAGTTAGGACGATTTCTATTTGCAAAGTGTAGCGATTGATTCCGAGGGGTCGCGAGACAGGGGGCGGGGAGCAGCGAGTGGCGGGAGTCGCGCCGGCGCGAGGTGGAAGCTTCCGCCACGGCCCGCCCAACGAGATGGCGGGCAGGCGGGCAGGCGACTGAGGAAGGGGCTCCGCCCGCTTTCTCCTGATCTCGGTGACGGCGCCGATCGGCTCATCGCATCGCCCCTCCTTCGGCCCGTGCCGTTAATTTGGCAGCTCATAAAAACGGGTCACGGTAGCACGAAATTCGCCGGATGGGTAGTTGAAAAGTTACGGTAGTAGTTCTATAACTCACAGAGCCAGGGGCTGGCCCACCCGTCGATGTTCAAGGACCAGTACTGGGGAGAATGCGGTTCAGAGATGCGGTTCAAAGTTGACAGTTTACAGTTGAAGGTGAACCCGGGAATCGCGCGGCGCGAGGAGGAGGCTCAACTGAGGAGGCTGCCAAAGGCGCGTCGGTGTCGGGCCGATTCCGAGGGTCGGAAGACCCACGCTCCACAAACCGGAGCGTGGGGCACCCCCACGTGTGGAGTTGTCGGTCTCGGTTCATTGGTTGAGCCGGAGCTTGCGGTCAGACGGTTAGCCAAAATTCAAGTTCAAGAAGGAAAACTGGGGCACCTGGCCGACAACGTCAGCTAATCAGCCCCATTGTGCATGTAGGTTAGTGCGTCGTACCGGTGAAGCCAAAAATCTCCCTGGTCATCTCGGCCCAGTGCCCGCGCCAGACCACAACGGACAACAGGAGCGCGCCGACGAGGATTGCGGCCGAAACTGCGATAAAGACGACTCCGTAGTTTCGCCGAAGAGATGTGCTTAGTATCCAGGTGACTAGAGTATCCAGAACTAAGGCAAGCAGGCAGAGCGACAGGAGCACCAACCCTTGTTCGTCCCCCTTGAAGACGAAAAAGTGAATGGCAATTCCAAGGAACAACGTGATGGAAGCGGTTCCAAGGCAAAACCACAGGAGGAGTGTTCGGAGCCCTCTGTGCAGTTCCAAGTAGCTGTGAATTGATCGCATATTCGTCAAGCTCTCCGGTTTGAGCTAATTGCAGGTCGTTATTGGCGTGCTACCTCCACTGCCGTCAGGCCGGGTGCCCCAGAGTTTTCTTGATTTTGGTGTTCGCCACAAGCGTCACCGTAAGGCTCAGATCGACCAGTAACCGAAACCGATGAATCCAACCCGTGGGTGCCCCATCGTTCGTGGTTTTCGAACGGTGGGTCTTTGCCTTTATTCGACGATAGTAGCACCGTCCCGCTTTTCATGTAGAGGCGATAACTGCCCGAAAGACCCACGGTTTGGAAAAGCGCGAACCGTGGGGCACTCCCGCGGGTGGAGTTGTCGGTCTCGGTTCATTGGGTGAGTTCGAGCTTGCGGTCAGAGTGTTCGCCAAAAACAAGTTCAAGAAGGAGAGCCTGGGGCACCCGGCGGACAACGTCATCTAATCAGGCGACGCTGTGGAAGTGGCGGCGGTGAGGGGCGAGGGGCGAGCCGCCTTCGCCGAGGGCTTCGGCGCGCCAGGGGGCGAGGGGAAATTCTTCCCTCAGCGGCTGAAGCCGATCTGACCCTGCGGCGGTTACGGCACGGCTGAAGCCGTGCCCTGACGTGAATTTCCGGGGCTGTCCGGCGAAAACGAAAGCCTGCCGCGCTAAAGACCGCGGCGCTGCGTTTGAATCACCCATCACCAATCACAATTCACGAGTCACGGGTCGGGAGTCGCCATCGGGCCTGTTACAAAAAATGGTAGAAGATGGCATGATCAGAAGGAGGCGCTGCTTTCGAACCCTTCGGGCTGCGGGTATCATCTAAGGGGGACCACAGCCAATTGACTTTAGGAGGTAGAAATGTCGGTTGTACCAGCACCCAGTGCGCTCAATGCTAGCACCCAGGCGTTTCCGATCCTGACCGTGGCTCAAATCAATCGTATTCGACCCGGCGCCAAAGTAAGGCCCGTGACGAAGGGCGAAATCGTATTCGAAGTTGGCGACACGAACGTGCCGTTCCTCGTCCTTCTGTCGGGAGCCATGGAGGTTGTGCTGCCGGGCATTGACGGCGAGTCTCCCGTAGCGCAACACGGCCCCGGAAATTTCACCGGCGAGATGACCATGGTCTCCGGACGACGCTGCCTGGTGCGAGGGCGCGTGACGGAATCGGGCGAGTTTCTCGACCTGAGCGGAGATGGCCTGCGCTCGTTGATCGCCAGGGACGCCGAGCTGAGCGAGATTTTCATGAGGGCCTTCATTCTGCGGCGATTGGCGCTCGTCCATCGAGGGCAGGGGAGCGTCATCCTGATGGGGTCGCGCCATTCGGCCGAGACGCTGCACCTGCGAGAATTTCTTACGCGGAATGAGCATCCTTACGCCTACATCGATCTCGATACGGACAGCACTTCGCAGGAACTTCTCGACCGCTTTGATGTGAAGGTGGAGGAAATTCCCGTGGTCATTTGCAATAACACGGGCAGGGTGTTGCGGAGTCCAACGATCCAGAAATTGGCCGACTGTCTGGGACTGAACAGCCCTGTGGATGAATCGCAGCTGCGCGATTTGATTATTGTTGGCGCGGGGCCCTCCGGTCTGGCCGCGGCTGTTTACGCCGCCTCCGAAGGGCTGGATGTGCTGGTGATTGAAACTGGGGCGCCAGGCGGACAGGCCGGATCAAGCTCGAAGATCGAGAATTACCTGGGGTTTCCCACGGGACTTTCGGGCCAGGAACTGGCGGCGCGCGCGATCGCACAGACGGAGAAATTTGGCGCCAAGATGATGGTGGCGCACAGCGTTGACAAGCTCGATTGCGCGAGGAGTCCGTATAAGGTTGTCCTCGACAACGGCACCAAGCTCGCGGCCCGCGCCATCGTGATTGCCACCGGGGCGCAGTACAACAAGCCGCGCATCGCCAATCTGGCGCTGTTTGAGGGCCGGGGCATCTACTACGGCGCGACCTTCATGGAGTCGCAGCTATGCGAGCATGAAGACGTCATCGTGGTGGGCGGCGGGAACTCCGCCGGACAAGCGGCGGTTTTCCTCTCGCAAACCGCGCGCAAGGTGTACATGCTCGTGCGGTCGGGCGGGTTGTCGGAGACGATGTCGCGCTACCTGATCCGACGGATCGAAGAAAATCCCGGCATCGAGCTGCATTTCAAAACCGAAATCACCGGTCTCGAGGGTGAAACGCATCTGGAGAGCGTCACGTGGAAGGACAAGACGAGCGGCGAGACTTCGGTCCACGACATTCGCCATGTGTTTGTGATGGCAGGAGCGTCGCCGCGCACCGATTGGCTGAAAGGCTGCGTTGCGCTCGATGAAAAGGGGTTCATTCTCACCGGGCGCGATCTGGATACCCCAAACGGAACTCCCATTTGGAAGCTTCCCCGTTCTCCACAAATGCTGGAGACGAGCCTGCCCGGCGTGTTTGCTGTCGGCGATGCTCGTTCGGGTAGCGTAAAGAGAGTCGCGTCTGCCGTGGGCGAAGGCGCGATTGCGATCAACCTTGTTCACCACGCCCTGGCAGAGATTTAGGCTAAGCCTGAAAAGTGTGGAGGCTCACCGGCGCCAGCTCGGCGAGTCCTCCCAGAGGATGAAGGGAGCCTCGAGGGGTACGGATGCTCCTGTGTGCGCTGGAATCAGGCGAGGCGTGTAGTCGGCGGCAGGCCGCGTGGCGGGAATGCGCGCCGTATAAGTGAAGCCGTTCGCGGCACCCACCAGGGGCTCACCTCGCGTCATCTCTTCTCGAACCGGCGCGGCGCCGTTCTGTCCTTCGGCGTAGAGTTCCACCTTCACTGCTTCGGGACTGAGATTGTCGAAATGGACTTGAACCTGGAAAACATTTTGGTCACCCTGACGGTTCGCCACAGCGGAACCGAATCGCAGCGTCGGCCAGCACCTTGAGATCTGCGTCTGCCAATTGAGCAGATCAACTCCGAGCCGGCCGCCATTTGCCGCGCGCGCCGCGTAATTCGCCGCAGCCGGCAGGTAATGTTCTTCCGTGTACTGACGGACCACGCGATTTGCGGAGAACTCGAGAGTCAGACGCGCCATGCTTTCGCGCATCTTGGCAACCCAGCTGACCGGAATCCCTTTTTCGTTGCGCGTGTAGAATTCCGGAATCACTTGTTGCTCCAGGACGGCGTAAAGGGCGTCAGCCTCGGCGGCGTCCCAGGCCGGATCATCGCCGTGTTCGCGCATGTCGCCAATGGCCCAGCCGACTTCCGGGGAGTACGCTTCCGCCCACCAACCATCGAGCTCCGAAAGGTTCAGGCCGCCGTTGACGAGCACCTTCATGCCGCTCGTGCCGCTTGCTTCCCAGGGACGCCGCGGCGTGTTGACCCAAACGTCGACGCCCTGAACGAGGTTTTCCGCCATCAGCACGTCGTAGTCAGCCAAGAAGAGGACTCGCAGACGCAGTTCCGGGCTCCTGGCGAAAGTGATCCATTCGTGAATCATTCTTTGGCCCTCCACGTCCTGGGGATGGGCTTTTCCGGCGAGAACGAGTTGAACGGGGCGATCTCTGTTCGTCAGGATTCGCACGAGGCGCTGCGGATCATGCAGCAGAAGGTTAGGACGCTTGTACGTCGCAAAACGCCGCGCGAAGCCCAACGTCAGCGTGTCGGCATCGAACGCCTGCGGAGCCAGAGCGAGTAGCTCGGAGGAAGCGCCATGCCCTTCTAACTGTCGAACGAGCGTCTTGCGGACATATTCGACCAGAGACTTACGCACAGCGGAGCGCAGTTGCCATAGGTCGGAGTCGCTCACGGCACGAAAACACTTTTCGATCCCCGCCATGTCTCCGCGCCATCGGTCTTTCCCGCAGCAAGATTCCCACAGGCGATCGGATTCAGCGGAATCCCACGAGGGCGCGTGCACGCCGTTCGTGACATGCGTCACCGGGACTTCCATTTCCGGCCAGCGCGGAAACAGAACCTGAAAAATCCGGCGACTCACCTGGCCGTGCAGTTGGCTTACGCCATTCACCGCGCCACTGCCGCGGAATGCCAGATACGCCATATTTAACGGCTCCGACGAATCATTCGGGGCCCGCCGCCCCAGAGCGAGCAGATCCTGGAAGGGAATCGACAGTTCTTCTTCTGCGTACTTCTTGAAGAACAGTTCCATCAGTTCGGGAGAAAATTGGTCGAAACCCGCCGCGACAGGAGTGTGGGTGGTAAACAAGTTTCCGGCGCGGGTGATCGTCAAAGCCAGATCGAAGGGCTTCTTGTTGTCCGCCATGTAGGATCGCGCTCGTTCAAGCACAGCGAAGGCCGCGTGGCCCTCGTTCAGGTGGCAGACTTCCGGTTGGAGGCCGATGGCACGCAGAAGCCGCCAGCCGCCAATTCCGAGGACGATTTCCTGCTTCAAGCGCAAGTCAGGGCCGCCGCCATACAGCTCACTGGTGATGGCGCGGTGCGCTGGGATGTTCGCAGGATCGTTTGTGTCCAGGAGATACAGCTTCACCCGGCCCACTTGCGCCTGCCAGGCGCGAATCCAGAGTCTGGTGCCGGGGAAATCGATGGAGAAGCGAAGCCATTCACCGTTGGGCTCGCGCAAAGGACTGATCGGGAGTTGCCCCGGGTCGTTGAATGGATACAGCGCCTGCTGCCATCCTTGCGCGTCGATTTCCTGCCGAAAATATCCCTGTTGGTAGAGCAAACCGACCGCGGACACCGGGACGCCCAAGTTGCTGGCTGCCTTGAGCTGGTCGCCGGCGACGTTCCCAAGTCCACCCGAATAAATCGGCAGCGCTTCACTCAACATGAACTCCATCGAGAAGTATGCGACCGTCTTAAAGGGTGGATTAGGATGCGTCTTTTGAAACCATGCGTCAGGTTCCTCCGCTTCCTTCCTTTCTCGACTGTGGTCGGCCACGAGCGCCTGGAAGTCCGGTTCAGCAGTGACGTTTTGCAGTCTTTCCCGCGAAACGGTTTGCAGGACCACCCACGGGTTATGAGTCAAATCCCAGAGTTCGGGGTCCAGGCGTTCCCAGATCTTGTCGGCGGAATGATTGAAGGACCAGCGCAGGTCCAGAGCCAACTCGACGAGCACGTCAGAACTCACGGCGTCGGGCGCACGATTGCCGTATTCAGGATTGCTCATGAAGGCTCCTCAATCGCTTAGCTTCCCGCTGCAGCTCCGGCGCTGCGTGCCAGCGTCTCGTTAACAATTGTTTGAGCTTCTGTTTCCATCTGCTGGAGGTGCGTCTGGCCGAGGAAGCTTTCGGCATAGATTTTGTAAATGTCTTCGGTTCCGGAAGGGCGCGCGGCAAACCATCCATTCTTGGTAGTCACCTTAATGCCGCCGATTGGTTTGCCGTCTCCCGGCGCTGTCGTGAGGATTTGTTCGATTTTCTCACCCGCGACGTCGGTGACGTGAACGTCGCCGGGCGACAATTTCCCGAGAATGGATTTTTGCAGCGGCGTTGCGGGCGCATCGATGCGTTCGTAAAGTGGATCTCCCATTTCTCGCGTGAGGTCCGTGTAGACCTGGCCGGGGTCCCGTCCAAGACGCGCCATGATTTCCGCCGAGAGCAGGCAAGCGATGATTCCGTCTTTGTCGGTGGTCCACACGCTGGCATCGCGCCGCAGAAATGACGCGCCAGCACTCTCCTCGCCGGCGAAACCCAGCCACCCTGCCTGCAGCCCTTCGACGAACCACTTGAAGCCGACGGGCACCTCGTACAGCCGGCGAGCTGCTTTCGCGGCGACGCGATCGATCATGCTGCTGCTTACGACGGTCTTGCCCACAGCCACGTTCTTCTGCCACTTCTCCCGATTGCCAAACAAGTAGTGAATGCAGACCGAAAGGTAGTGATTCGGGGGAAGCAAGCCCGAGCTCTTCGTGACGATCCCGTGCCGGTCGTGATCGGTGTCGCAAGCGAACGCGATATCGAATTTATCCTTGAGCGCGATAAGCCGCTGCATCGCGTACGGAGACGAGGGGTCCATGCGGATTCTGCCGTCCCAATCGACCGTCATGAACCGGAAGGTGGGATCAACAGCGTTGTTCACGACCGTGAGATTCAGGCCGTAGCGTTCGGCGATCACCGGCCAATAGTGAACCCCGGCGCCTCCGAGCGGATCGACGCCCAGCTTGAGCTTTGAGCCGCGGACCGCTTCCAGGTCGACGATGCTTGCAAGATCGTCGACATACGGGTGCAGGTAGTCGTACTTGTGCGTGGTGGGAGCTTGGAGCGCTGTCGCGAAGGCGATTCGCTCGACGCCCGCCAAACCGCGCTCGAGAAATTCGTTTGCCTTGGATTGAATCCAATCGGTGACGTCTGACTCGGCCGGGCCGCCGTGCGGTGGATCGTACTTGAAGCCGCCGTCCTCGGGAGGATTGTGAGAGGGCGTGATCACGATGCCGTCGGCGAGGCCGGTCTTTCGTCCGCGGTTATAAGCGAGAATCGCATAGGAAACGACGGGTGTCGGCGTGTAGTCGCTGTTGTCCGCAATCTGCACTTCGACGTCGTTTGCCGCCAGGACCTCGAGAGCGCTCGCGTGGGCCGGCTCGGACAGCGCGTGAGTATCCATTCCGAGAAAAAGTGGGCCGTCGATATTCTGCTGTTTGCGGTACTGGCAAATCGCCTGCGTGATAGCCAGGATGTGCCACTCGTTGAAGCTCGCGTCGAAAGCGGATCCGCGGTGGCCCGAGGTTCCGAACGCAACGCGCTGCGCGGGCACGGTCGGATCCGGCTGCACTTCGTAGTATGCTGTGATCAGCTTCGGGACGTTCACCAGAATGGAAGGGTCAGCCGGTTTTCCGGCCATTGGACTAATATTCACGGTTTACCTCGCGACCTGAAATCTGAATGCAGCATAACCTCTGACGTCACGCCAACCATTGGATGATCGGAGTCCCACCATCGTTTCATCTTCGTACGCGGTTCATGTATCGCGCGTCATTTTTTCATGAAAGTCGGGGATTCGTGGGAACCGTGGCGATGTCGGCTCCAGTCCTCAGATTCGGCGCTTGGCCGAAGGAATGGCGCAGCAACGAAGCGAAAATAGCCGCGAGGACTCGTCAGGCGGGGCGATCCTTTTTCTTCCGCAGACGCAGGAAGATCAGGACGCCGATCAGGGCAAGCGTCATGAAGATGCCGAGGGTCCGCTCGAATCGAGGCGCGCCTTGGTCCCACCCTTCACCGAGGAAGTAGCCGAAGGCGATGAATGTGGTCGACCAGAGCAAGCCTCCTGAATAGGCAAAGCCGGCGAAGGTAGGGAAGGCCAGCTCGGATGCGCCCGCCGCGTAAGCGGTGAGGTGCCTGACGCCCGGAACAAAATAGCCGAACACCAGGACCCATTGCCCCCCGCGGCGAAACCACTCGTGCGCCAGTTCGATTCGTTCCGGACTTAGGCGCAGGAAGCGGCGCCAGCTCTGAGGCACGTACGAATCGAAGCTGCGCCCCAGGCCGTAACTCAGCGTGATGCCGCAGACCGCCCCGAGGAACGCGGAAGCAAATGCCGGAGCGGCGTGCAGTTGGTGCTGAAAAATGAGGTAGCCTACGAACGTCAGCAGGGTCTCGTCGGGAACCGGCAACCCGACTATACCGAGCGCCAGGAGCGAAAATATTCCCGCATAGCCGTAGTGCGTGACTAAGTGAACGGCGGTTTGCATCACGGCCGTGCCTCCTGAACTTCCCCAGGGACACTGCAAATGCAGCCAGAGAAGCAGGGTCGATCGTGATAGCGCGAAAAGCGCTTAGGATGTCCGTTCGCGATCGGGGGCTCCGACGCCGGCCTTCGCGGCATTTTTCTTGGCGATTTCCTGCAAAAGAAGCTGAAGGTGGCGAATCACGGCGTCCATGAGTTCCTCCGGATCGCCGCCGTTTGTGGACGCCATTTTTGCCGCCAAGTCCGCCTTGTGAAACTCGAAGTCGCGAGCCACTTCCTCCACAATCGCGGCGGGGACGGGCCGGATCTGTTCCACGAACGCGTTGATCAGCGAATGCTCGCACAGCAGGTTTGCGATGCGGGGAATGCCGCTCGAATGGTGATACACGGCGTCGACGGCCTCGAGCGAAAATACGGGCGTGCCGTTGCAACCCCCGATTCGCAATCGCTCGGCGATGTACAT
This sequence comes from uncultured Acidobacteriota bacterium, assembly GCA_963737205.1. Taxonomy (GTDB): domain Bacteria; phylum Acidobacteriota; class Terriglobia; order Acidiferrales; family UBA7541; genus Palsa-295. The sequence goes on from CAVTRV010000003.1 coordinate 66,317, forward strand.
TTGCATTTCTTCGCGCGACAAAGGGAGGGTCTTGCAGCGGATGGTGATTCGCTGCCGCAACTGCCGCAACTGCGGGTCCCGTAACTTTTCCTCCAGTTCAGGCTGACCGGAAAGCACGATCTGCAGAAGTTTTTCGCTGGTCGTTTCCATGTTCGTGAGCAGGCGGATCTCTTCCAGAACCTGCGGCGAGAGATTCTGGGCCTCGTCCACGATCAATACGGTGGTCCCGTGCTCGCGGTAGCGGTCGATCAGCCACTGGTTCAGGCGCATCAAAACGTGGCTTTTCTCGCGCGATTCGCAGGCAATGCCGAAATCGGCCATGACGAAATCGAAGAATTCGCTCTCATTGAGCCGCGAATTGAATATGAACGCGGTGGCGACGTTTTCTTCCTGAAGCCACTCGAGCAGGCGGTTGAGTAAAGTAGTCTTTCCGGTACCCACTTCACCGGTGAGAAGCAGGAAACCTTTGCGATTCTTGATTCCGTAGGCCAAGCCGGCCAGAGCTTCCCTCATCGCTGCCGTGAGAAACAGGAAGCGCGGGTCGGGGTTGGGATTGAACGGGTTGGCTTGCAGCCCGAAATATTTCTTGTACATGGAGAGAGTGTCAAACCTCTGACAAATCCCAATCCACCCCAGTATAGCGCGTCCGGGGAGCGTAGAGTAGTTGCGAAGCGCCTGGGGCGGCCACGGACTGCGCGGTTAGAGGCGGCAGCCGAGGCGTGGACCGAATCAGTGGGCTGCGGGGATGGACGCTTCGGCCTGATTCGAGTAGGAACTCTCCACGTTAGCTGAATCGACAGAAGTGACGACGTAGTAGTACGTCCGACCCGGAACCACCGTCGAGTCCACGTATTGCAGGGAAGAGATTACAGACGGAGTCAGTCTCGCGTAAGGACCGCCAGAAGTGGATGCGCGGTACACGAAGTAATTCGCGATGTTTGAGACGGCCTGCCAGCGCAGCGAGACGGAAGAGGTCGTGGAGTTGACCCCGGTGCCGGACAAAGAAATAGGCAAGTTGGGGGCATTGCTTGCAATTGAGATCTTTCCCGTGGCCGTTCCGGCCAGTGTTGGATCGAAACTGACTTCGAGCGTCGCCGACTGCCCCGGCTTCAAAACCGTGCCGCTGGCAATGCCGCTCATCGAGAATCCGACGCCTCCGACCGTAACGCCGGAGATTGTCACATTCGAGTTCCCGGCATTTTTCAGCGTAACCGGCGAAGAGTACTTGGTCCCAACATAAACATCTTCGAAGTTGATGCTTGACGTACTCGCCGACAGCAAGGGGTTTGCGGGAACTCCGGTGCCGCTTAGAGGAATTGAGGCAATCGCCTTTCCCGCGCAAAGCAGCGGTACCGAGGCGGAGTATTTTGAGTCGGAGCGGGGCGTGAATACCACATCGACAGTGATGCTGCCGGCGGGGCTCAGACTAAGATCCGAGGGGACATCCGCAAGTGTGAACCCCTCTCCGGACACCGCCAATTGGTTGAACTCGATCTCAACGCTTCCATTGTTCTTGATCCGGATGGTCTGGGAGTTGCTGGTGCCGACCGGCACATTTCCAAAACTGGCCTCGGAAGGAGTGATCACGACACTCGCGGACGATGCAGGGGGCCGGGACCCCGCCCAGGTGGTCGTCGTTATGTTCGCGATTACGAGTAGAGCAGCGAGCGCACCAGGAAGAGCGAAACGAATGTTCCTGAGTACAGAATTGCCTGTGTAACGCAACGCCTTGACAGCGGAGGATGGATATAGACCGTGGCCGTATTCCATAAGGCGACAAGTCTAGAAACGAGGAAGCGAGGAATCTACTGGCCCGCGGAACCGCAGGGGTACAGCAAGGCCGTCCTGTCCCGGTTCTGACCGCGCCCTGGACCTCACTCATCAATCGGAAATCCGCGCAGGATGCGACCGACGGACGCGCCTGTCGCGCGACAACCCACGCGAGCCACTGTTCAATCTTGGTTCCGGATATAATGAGGCAGCACAAACGGAACGGAGAGCTGTGAACCCAGCGCTAAAAATTGCGAGGCCCGTGCTGCTCGCAGGCGTCGTGTTGCTGGCTGTCTTGTACGCTGGGGACTACGTATCCGCGAAGTATAGAATCTCGAGAAATACGCCCGGCGATCCGCTTGAGGCCGTGAAGATTCAGCCCATGTACGTGATCCCGCACAAGGACGGCCAGGCCGAATACGTTTTTGGCGATCCCCAGACGCAAATGTGCCTGCATTCGCTCTTCCCGCACCTCGGTTACAGCCCTTGTTGGTACGTGAAGAAGCACACTCAGCAGACACTCCCGATGACGATATTTCCGGCGCCGTAGGCCGTCGGATTACTGTTGGGACGGGGCCTTGGCGGCTGAGGGCCCGGAGCTCGCTGGCGTTCCTGTGACCAAATCTGCGGGCGACGGCAACTGCGATCGATTCCAGCCTCCACCAAGGGCTTCGACAAGTTGCACGCTGGAATTAATCTGCTGGATGCGCAGAGTCACCGCTGTTTGCTTGTTCGTGAGAAGCGTCGTTTGCGCCGTAATCACGTTCAGGTAGGGATCGATCCCGAGCTTGTAGCGATCCGTGGCGATGTCGAGGTTGCGCTGGGCGGAATTGACCGCGCTATCCTGCTGGTGAATTTCTTGCGAGAGGATTCGGAGCGACGAGAGATTATCCTCGACTTGCTGAAATGCGGTGAGCACCGTGTTCCGGTAATTGGCTACGGTCTGATCGTACTGAGCCTCGAACTGCTGCATCGTTGCCCGGCGCAAGCCAGCGTCGAAAATCGTTTCGGCCGCGGCCGCACCTATCGACCAAAACCTGCTCGGCCACGTGAACCAATCCGTGAAGGAAGAGCTTTCAAGTCCCGCTGCCGCGCTCAGCGTAACCGTCGGATAGTACGCAGCCTTCGCGATGCCAATTTGCGCGTTGGCTTGCGCTACCAGCCGCTCGGACGAAGCGATGTCGGGTCTGCGCTCGAGAAGCTGCGAAGGAACACCTATCGGAATCGGCGGCGGAGGCGTCTTCAGGGGTTCCACCGCAATCGAGAACGTGGATGCAGGCTGCCCGACCAGCACCGCGATAGCGTGTTCGAATTGCGCGCGCGCGATTCCGATGTTCGTGTCCTGCGCTTCGGTGGTCTCGAGCTGCGTTTGTGCTTGCGCGACGGCTTCGTCCGAGTCGATCCCCGTCTCGTACAGCACCTGGGTCAGCCGGAGCGATTCCCGGTAGGCGGTGACGGTCGAGTCCAGCAACTCCTTCAAGGCATCTTGCCCGCGGAGCTGAAAATAGTCGGAGGCGACTTCCGAGTGTATGGTCAGGCGGACATTCTCGAGGTCCGCAGCGCTTGATTGCGCGTTGTAGGCGTTGCTGCGAATGGTGTTGCGAACCTTTCCCCACAGATCCGGCACCCAGGTGGCATCGAAAGGAAGCGAGTATTCCGCGAATGTGGTTGGCGAACCGGCTCCGGATCCTCCTGAACCGCTCCCGCCCGCTGAATTCGCCGGCGAGCGCTGCTTGGTAATCGACGGGTTCGTGGTGAGCGTCGGAAACAATTGTGAGCGGGCTTCCCGCACCAGCGCCCGAGCGGCCATAAAACTGGCATAGGACGCTGCAATGCTTTGGTTGGAGGCGTCCACCTGCTCTTCGAGCTTGTTCAACTCGGGATCGTTGAAAGTTTCCCACCACTTGCCGCGCATCTCCGTGTCGCTTGGCTGCGCAACTTTCCAGTTATCCACGTCCTTCATGTTTGCGGGTGTGATTTCCTTGTAGGCCGCGGGAGTCTGCGCTGTGGGAGTGTGATACTTCGGCCCGACCATGCATCCACCCAGAGCGAGCGTCCCTGCCGCGGAAACCAGAATTGCGAGTGTCCCGTATGCGCGTGTGCGTTGTGTGAGTCTCTTGAGCATTTCAGTCTGCCTCTTGCGCTGCCGTGCTCGGTTGCCGCCCGTGCGTCCGCTGCCACCAGCCACTGACACGGTCCATGTACAAATAAACGACGGGAGTGGTGAACAGAGTGAGCATCTGGCTGAAAATCAGCCCACCAACGATGGTGATGCCCAGCGGTCGCCGGAGTTCCGAGCCTGCGCCGGTGCCCAGCGCAAGCGGCAAAGCCCCGAACAGGGCCGCCATGGTCGTCATTAGAATCGGCCGGAAGCGCAGCAAACACGCCTGGTAAATTGCTTCCTTCGAACTTTTTCCGTCATTTCGCTCGGCAGCGAGAGCGAAGTCGATCATCAGGATCGCGTTCTTCTTCACGATTCCAATCAGCAGGATCATGCCGATGATCGCAATGACGTTCAGGTCGGCGCCGAATAGCATCAGCGCCAGAACAGCGCCCACTCCGGCCGACGGAATCGTGGAAAGAATCGTAATCGGGTGAATGTAGCTTTCGTAGAGGATGCCGAGCACGATATAGACGGCCAGCAGCGCCGTGATGATTAGCATCGGCTCCGTTTGAAGCGACGCCTGGAACGCCTGCAGAGTCCCCGCAAACATTCCATGGATCGAAGACGGCATGCCCATGCTTTGTTCGAGAGAATTGATTCGCTGTGCCGCCTGGCTGAGCGCCACGCCGGGCGCCAGGTTGAACGAGACGGTCACGGAAGGGAACTGGCCCTGATGGTTGACGGCCAGCGCAGCCGTCTTCGGCGCAGAGCTGGACACCGCGCTCAGCGGAACCACTCCGCCCTGACCCGTGCGAATGTAGATGTCGTTCAATCCCTCTGGGCTTTGCCAGAATTGCGGCGCCGCCTCCATGACCACGTGGTATTGGTTGAGCGCCGTGTACATCGTCGAGACCTGCGCCTGACCGAAAGCCTCGTACAAAGATGTGTCCAGGCTTTGTGGGTTGAGTCCCATCCTCGCGGCTGTTTCCCGATCGTAGTTGAGATACATCTGCAATCCGTTGTTTTGCTGGTCGCTATTCACTTCGGTGAAGCCGGGCAGCTTTCTCATCTTCTGCAGGAGAATGGGTCCCCAGTTGACAAGGTCGTCGATATTGTCGCTTTGAATCGTGTATTGGTACTGCGCGTTGCCGCCCCTTCCGCCGATGCGGATATCCTGGCTGGCTTGCAGGAACACAGAAGCTCCCACAATGGACGCGAGCTTTGGCCGGATGCGATTGATCACCTCGCTCGCGCTGATCTTTCGCTGGTTGAGCGGTTTCAAGCCGGAAAACACGAAGGCCCCATTCGTGGAGCCGCCCCCGCCCGTGAACGCCATGATGTTGTCAATGGCGGGATCCGTTTTGATGATGTTGACGGCTTGCAGCGTAGCGACTTGCATCGCCTGGAAGGAGGTGTCCTGAGCGCCCTGAAGGCCGCCGTAAATAACGCCATTGTCCTGCTGTGGGAAGAAGCCCTTCGGCACGATGATCAGCAGAAAGATGTTCACCGCGATCGTGATAATGAGGACAGTGAGGGTCAGTGCCGGACGTTCGAGCACCCACTTGAGCGCCTCGTCATAGGTGCCGAGCATCCAGTTGAAAAACCGCTCACTGGCCCGATACAGAGCGCCGTGACCCTGGGGGTTTTCGTGCTTGAGGAGACGCGAACACATCATCGGAGTGGTGGTAAGAGAGACGAGCAACGAGACGAGAATCGCCACCGAGAGCGTGACCGCAAACTCGCGGAAAAGGCGGCCGACAATGCCCCCCATCAGCAGGATCGGAATGAACACAGCAACCAGAGAGAGGCTGATCGAGAGCACCGTAAAACCGATCTCCTTCGCGCCTTCGAGCGCGGCCTTCATCGGAGACATCCCTTGCTCGAGATACCGCGAAATGTTTTCGATGACAACGATCGCGTCATCCACCACGAATCCCGTCGAGATGGTGAGAGCCATGAGCGATAAGTTATCAACGCTGTACCCGAGCAGGTACATCGCGCCAAAGGTTCCGATGATGGAAACGGGAACAGCAACGCTGGGAATCAGCGTCGCGCGAGCATTTCGAAGAAACAGAAAGACGACGATGACTACCAACGAAACTGAAATCACGAGAGTCCGCTCAACGTCGCTGACGGAAGCCCGGATCGTCTGCGTTCGATCCAGTGCGAGTGCCAGATTCATCGCCGCGGGAATCGAAGCTTTTAGCGACGGGAGGTCCGCTTTAATTCGATCGACCGTGTCTATAATGTTCGCGCCCGGCTGGCGGTAAACAATGATCAAAATTCCGGGCTTCCCGTTCACGAAGCCCGCGGCCCGGATGTTCTCGACGGAGTCCTCGACAGTCGCGATGTCGGAGAGCTTGATTGCCGCCCCGTTGTGATAGCCGACGACCAGATTCTGGTAATCGCTCGCTTGCAGCAGCTGATCGTTTGTGCTGATGTCCTCGAGGTGATCGCCTTCCTTGATTTGGCCCTTCGCCAAATTCGCGTTCTGGCTCCTCAGCATCGCCGCGACGTCCTGGAGTCCGAGGCCATAGCTGTTCAACTGAGTGGGATTCAATTCCACTCGCACGCCGGGAAGCGAACTGCCGCCGACGCTGACTTGCCCGACGCCTTCAATTTGAGAAAGCCTCTGCTCAATGATTGTGGACGCCGCGTCGTAGAGTTTTCCCTTCGCGTACACATCCGAAGTGAGTGCCAGGATCAAAATCGGCGAGTCGGCCGGATTGACTTTGCGGTAGGTCGGGTTGCTCGGCAAGTTTGCGGGCAGATAGCTTCGAGCGGCGTTGATCGCGGCCTGCACGTCTCTCGCCGCGCCGTTGATGTCGCGGTTCAGGTCGAACTGCAAAGTGATCGACGTCGTCCCGAGGTTGCTCGAAGACGTCATTTCCGTCACGTTGGCGATCCTGCCGAATTGCCGCTCGAGCGGCGTAGCTACGGAGGACGCCATAATTTCAGGGCTGGCTCCGGGCAGGCTCGCGCCGACCGAGATCGTGGGGAAATCCACTTGCGGAAGCGGAGACACAGGCAATTGCTTGAATGCGACGGCTCCGGCCAGCGCGATCGCCGCGGTCAGGAGCGTGGTAGCGACGGGCCGATGAATGAATGGAGACGAAAGATTCATGGCTAGTCCGCCGGCACCGGTTGGGGACCTTCGTCGCTCGCGCGCGCGCCGGACATTCTGGTGGCGAGACGGTCGAAGAAAATGTAGATCACCGGGGTGGTGTAGAGCGTGAGTACCTGGCTGATGAGGAGCCCGCCGACGATGGATATTCCCAGCGGCCGACGCAGCTCCGAACCGATGCCCGAGCCCAAAGCGAGAGGCAGCGCGCCGAGCAGCGCCGCCATTGTGGTCATCATGATCGGGCGAAAACGCAGCAGGCACGCCTGATAGATCGCGTCAACGCTGTTCTTGCCCTCTTTCCGCTCGGCTTCCAGGGCGAAGTCGATCATCATGATGGCGTTCTTCTTCACGATGCCGATCAGCAGGATGATGCCGATCAGAGCCACCACGCTAAGTTCCTGGCCGCAAATGATGAGCGCGAGAATCGCGCCGACGCCTGCCGACGGCAGCGTGGACAATATGGTGATTGGATGGATGTAACTCTCATACAGAACACCGAGCACGATGTAGACCGTAATGATGGCCGCCAGAATGAGCAGCGGTTCGTTCGCCAGCGATGCCTGAAACGAAGCCGCGGTTCCCTGGAAGGCCGCCTGAATGCTGAGCGGCATACCGATCGCTTTTTGAGCCTGGTCGATGGCTTTGGTAGCGTCGCCGAGAGACGCGTCCGGCGCCAGGTTGAACGAAATCGTAACGACCGGGAATTGTCCTTGATGGTTGACGGTTAACGGAGCCGTTTGCGGCTGGAAGTGTGCAATTGCGCTGAGCGGCACGGCGGCTCCAGTCGTTGACGACGTCACAGGCGCGGGATTGATCGTGCCGCTGCTGGCGCTCGCGGCAGGGCCCGCCGCTCCCGATCCGCTGGAAGACGTTCCCGCGCTCGAGCTGGCGGTGACCACGCCGGTGGGATTGGCCGCGACCGCCGATCGCACGTAGATGTCGTGAAGCTTGTTCGGATTGCTTTGAAAATCGGGCAGTGTTTCAAGGACGACGTGGTACTGATTCAACTGCGTATAGAGAGTGGTCACCTGGCGCTGCCCGAAGGCGTCATACAACGTCTCGTCGATCATTTGTGGCGTGATTCCCATTCGCGAAGCAGTCACACGATCGATCAAGAGCGCTTCGGAGAGAGCGCCGTTCTGCTGATCGGTGGCAACATCTCGAAGTTCAGGGATCGCCTTCAGCTTCTGCATGAGCCGATTCGTCCAAAGATTCAGCTCATTGGCATCCGGATCTTCGAGCGTGTACTGATATTGCGTTCGGCTCACGCGGTCCTCCACCGTCAGGTCCTGAACGGGTTGCATGTAGAGCGTGATGCCGTCCACTTTTTCAACTTCCGGTTGCAATCGCCGGATCACATCGGACGCGTTGATTTTGCGCTGATCGAGGGGCTTCAGATCGATCAGCATCCGTCCGTTGTTGAGAGTCGTGTTGGTGCCGTCGACGCCGATGAAAGAGGAGAGGTCCTGGACGGCGGGGTCCTTGAGGATGACGCTGGCGAGCTGCTGCTGCCGTTGCGACATGGCAGTAAAAGAAGTGGAAGGCGCCGCCTCTGAAATCCCCTGGATAATTCCAGTGTCTTGCACTGGGAAAAAGCCCTTGGGAGCGATGATGTAAAGCCAGATGGTGAGAACGAGAGTGGCCACCGCGACGAGCAAAGTCCCCGTCTGATGCTTCAAGACCCACTGCAGAGTCCGCGCATAGAAGTGAATGACGTCCTCGAATACCCGCTCGGAGGCCTTATAGAATCTGCTCTGTTGCGCTTCTGGCTTGTGGCTGAGCAGCTTCGAGCACATCATCGGCGTCAGCGTCAGCGAAACCACGGCCGAAACCAGAATGGTAACCGCCAAAGTGATCGCGAACTCGCGGAACAGGCGCCCCACGATATCGCCCATGAAGAGCAGCGGGATCAGCACCGCGATCAGGGAAATGGTCAAAGAAACGATCGTGAACCCGATTTGATCGGAGCCTTTCAGAGCGGCCTGAAGGGGAGGATCGCCTTCTTCAAGAAACCGGACGATGTTTTCGATCATGACGATCGCGTCGTCGACGACAAAGCCCGTCGAGATCGTTAACGCCATCAGCGTGAGATTGTTCAGGCTGTAGCCCGCGAGGTACATCACTCCGAAAGTGCCAATCAAGGATAGAGGCACAGCCACGCTCGGGATAATCGTCGCGGATATGTTCCGCAGGAACAGGAAGATGACCATGACCACGAGGGCCACAGTCAGCATCAATTCGAATTCCACGTCTTTCACAGAGGCGCGAATCGTGACCGTGCGGTCTGTCAGCGGCGTCACCTTGATCGAAGTGGGGATATTCGCTTCGAGGAGCGGCAAGAGGGCCTGGATGCGGTCAACCACTTGAATGATGTTTGCGCCCGGTTGGCGCTGGATATTCATGATGATTGCCGGAGTGCCATTCATCCAGGCGGCCTGGCGCAGATTCTCCGCGCTATCAATCACATTGGCGACGTCGGAAAGTTTGACGGGATTCCCGTTCCTGTAGGCAATGACGACGGGCTTGAAGTCCGCGCTCGTCAGAAGCTGATCGTTCGCGTCGATCTGATAGTCCTGCCGCGGTCCGTCGAAGTTGCCTTTTGCCGAGTCGAGGCTGGTTTGTTGAATCGCCGTCCGAACGTCTTCGAGGTTGATGCCATAAGACGAAAGCGCCGCCGGGTTCACCTGGATACGCACGGCGGGTTTTTCACCGCCGCTGATGCTCACAAGTCCAACGCCGGGCAGCTGCGAAATCTTCTGAGCGAGACGCGTGTCCGCCATATCTTCCACTTGCGTCAGCGGAATCGTGCTGGAAGTCAGCGCCAGCGTGAGAATGGGAGTGTCGGCCGGATTCGTCTTGCTGTAGATGGGCGGAACGGGGAGATCTGAAGGCAGGTAAGTTTGCGCAGAATTGATCGACGCTTGCACCTCTTGTTCCGCCACGTCGATGCTCAGGTTCAGCGCAAACTGCAAAACGATGATTGAGCTTCCGGCCGAGCTCGTGGACGTCATCTGATTCAGGCCGGGCACCTGGCCGAACTGCCGCTCGAGCGGGGCCGTTACCGCCGATGCCATCACATCCGGGCTCGCGCCCGGATAGAAAGTAACTACTTGAATTATGGGATAGTCCACTTCCGGCAGCGCCGAAACGGGCAACTGTGTAAACGCGACAATGCCCGCGAGAAGAATCGCGAACATCAACAACGATGTCGCGACCGGCCGCAGAATAAATGGACGAGACGGACTCAAGGTTTCGACGATCCTCCGCTCTTCGAGGTCTGAGCGCCCGAACCGGAATTTGCACCGGAAACTGCACCCGAACCGCTGCTCCCGGCTCCCTTGCCGGAGCCGTTGTGCACGGTTACTTTGATTCCGTCTTGTAGCTTGTCGAAGCCGTTCACCACGATCACCTGGCCGGCGTCGACGCCCGTCACCTGCGTTGTGTCTCCGTCCGCCGTGCCTACGGTCACGTTCTGGATGGAGGCTGTTTGGTCGGGTTTCACCACATATACGAAGGCCCCTTGCGCGTTACGCTGGATCGCAGCCGCCGGCACCACATTCACGCCTTGCAAGGTGTTTACGAGCAGCTTCCCGTTCACGAATTGGTTGGGGAATAGCGAGCTGTCTGTGTTCGGGAAAATCGCTCGAAACTTCACTGTACCGGTGGTCGTGTCTATTTGGTTGTCGATCGTTAGCAACGTCCCTGCCGCAATCTGGGTTTGGTCCGTCCGGTCGAGCGCATAGACGACCAGCTTGTGGCCCTGGCGCAATTGCTGTTGGATTTGCGGCAAATAATCTTCCGCAATGCTGAAAATCACTGTAATCGGCTGGAGTTGCGCTACCACCACGAGCCCAGTGGTGCTGTTTGCTTGCACCATGTTCCCGATGTCCACTAACCGGAGACCCACGCGGCCAGTGATCGGCGACGTGATGTGGCAATACACCAGATTCACTTTCGCGTTGTCGACCAAGCCTTGGTCGTTCTTCACGGTGCCTTCATACTGCTTCACCAACTGCTCCTGGTCGTAGACTTGCTGTTGCGCAATCGCATTTCTGCTGAAAGCCGCCTGATAGCGGTCCAGGTCGATTCGCGACTGTGCCAAGAGTGCTTCGTCGTGCGCTAGCTGGCCTTGCGCTTGATCCAACTGGGCTTGGTATGGGCGCGGGTCGATGTCGATGAGCGGGGCGCCTTTGCGGACCATTTGTCCTTCACGGTAATGAATTTCAACGATCTCGCCCTGTACGCGGCTCGTCACGGTCACGGTCGCCAGGGGCGTCACGATGCCCAGGCCCTCCTCGTAGACTCCGATGTTTCCTTTGGCTACGGTTGTGGTCGCCACGGGCACCGCACGATTTGCCTGCGCCGCCCTCGCTTGAGCGGCTTGCAGCGCCGCTTCGTGTTGGTGGTACATCCAGTACGCGGCGCCCAGAATCACCGCGGCCAAGATCACCCATATCCACCAGTGGTGCCGCTTTTTAGTGCCGCGCTCAAAAGACGATTTGGGCGATTGTTCCGGAGGTGCAGCGGGCGGTCGTCCTGTAGTAGTGGTAGACGTATCCATTGTGATGTGGGACTTGAGCTCTCCTCTAGGGCATCTCGACTTACATCTTTCATTTGGACGAAACCCGAGGCCTGCTCGTTACATTGCGATACGCGCAGACGGACGCGGACCTGGCATTGTACGGCGTAAGTGCTTTAGGCTCAATGCAACCGCTGATTCTGATGGAAAACACACAGGCGCGCGCCCCGCGACGGAACAGGTGACGAGCGTCACATCATCAATACGGCGCGGAACCGGGGCTTGCCTTCCGCCACGCGTTGATAGGCTTTAGCTGCGTCCGCCAGGGGATACGTCTCGGCCATGACTCTCACTTTTCCCTTGGCGACAAAATCCAACGCTTCGTAAAGATATTCGCGGCCGTTCTGCGAGCTCCCAATCACTTGAATTCGCTTCATGAGCAGTTCCACGAGCGAAAGGACAAGCGGTTCGGCATCCACTCCCATCGTGACCAGACGGCCATCAGGCCGGATACCCTGGATACTGTCGATCATCGACTTGGTCGAGTTTGATGTGCTGAGCAAAATATCCGCGCCTCCTGCAGCGGCGAGCCCCTTGCCGTCCCGAACGATTTCGTCCGCGCCAAGTTCGCGGATCATTTTGTCTTTGTCCGGCGAGTGAGAGATTGCAATCGTGTCGAACCCGGCGGCTTTCGCATACTGGACCGCCAGATGCCCGAGTCCGCCGATGCCCAGCACCGCAACGCGCTCGTGCGGTTTTGGATTCGCCCAACGAAGGCCGCTCCACACCGTGTAGCCGGCGCAGAAAATCGGCGCAGCCTGCTCGTACGAGAGTCCGTCAGGCAGCAGAGTTGTTGCGTCGGCATACATAGGCATCAGTTCGGCGTGGCCGCCCTGCAGCTGGATCCCGGTGGCTTGCTGTTCGGGGCAGAAGTTCTCACGTCGGCGCGCGCACCATTCGCATCGGCCGCACGTCGCCTGCACCCAGGCGACGCCAACGCGATCGCCCACTTTTCTTGTCCGCACGCCCGCACCGATCGCGACAATCTCGCCCACCGGTTCGTGGCCTAGAATTCGCGGAAAGCTGCCCGGAATGTGCCCGAGCGTTTCGTGAACATCGGTGTAGCAAACACCGCTTGCGTGCATCTTGACGAGAACCTGATTCGGGCCCGGCTTGGGCTCCGGAACGTTCTGAATCTCCCACGGACCATTCACGGCAGTTACGACGGCAGCTCGCATAAAATTCCTCCTTCAAAATTCGATGTCGGAGCGTGTGGATTGGACTTCGATAAGTATGAAAAGTTAACAGTTCTCGCCACTCACCGATTGGGGGAACTGTGAGGCGCCGGCATTCGCCCGCTGAGGATCTGAAAATCCTGGTGAACCTGGGCCAATCGCTTGCCCCTGACATTTTCGTAGGTTCCAAAAATCAGAAAGGGAACCAGCGCGGCGACTACCCAGAGCTTTGCGCGTCCGGGGACTTTCGCCTCAGGCTCCCAACGGAAAATCTGGCGGGAAACTTCGAACGCGACCCAGAATCCGACTGAAAGGGCCACGATGTCAGTGATGATTTCCCCTCGGGTGGCAAGACCGGTAGCCGCAAATTCCAGACCCGTAGCGAGGTATGTCGCCGGCATGAATAGCGAGCATCGTTGTAGCCACAGAGGGAAAGTGGCCAGCGGAACGGTTGCGCCCGAAAGAAACAGGAAGCCGGTCCAAAGGATTTGGTTAATGACTTGCGTCTCCTGCATCGTATTGGTCACGCTCGCTACGATAAGCCCCAGCGAAGAGAAGGCCGCCGAGCCGAAAGTGATCAACAGAAAGAGCTGCCAGACATTGCCGAAGTCCTTGAGATGGAACGTCCACCGGCACACTGTTATCTCGATCACGACTGTGGGAATCAGCATGATGTAGTTTGCAAGTATGCTCGACGCCAGCATGGGGCCCGCGCCGAGAGGAGCGAGGCGAAACCGTCGCAGAATGCCTTGCTCGCGAAACGTCACAAGCTGAACGCTGAGTCCCCAGAAGCTCCCCATTACGGTCATTGTCAGAATCGCGCCAAGAATGTAGCCGATCCAGGCGGGGCTTCCTTTGCCGAAGATGGCAGCAAAGAAGAAGAGGAACCCGAGCGGCATGACCAGGCTGAAGAACAGGAACATCTTGTTGCGCATGGCCAGCCGCAAGCGAACCTTCGTCAGTGTCCAAGTATTTCGCAAAGCCTGTTCTCCTTCACTCGCGCAGCCGCCGGCCCGTGAGTTCGATAAACACGTCCTCGAGGGACGGTGAAAACATTTCGAGGCTTTGCAGTTCGTTGTTTTCGGCCTCGAGCTGCTTCACCAGCGCAACGATGGTTTGCGGCGGGCGGCTCGAGTGCAACACATACGTCCCGTCGAATTCGCGGCAATCGGCTACGCCATCCAGTTTCGGCAGCAAACCGTCGGTCAGCGGCCGCGCCAGCCGCACTTCGATCCGCGTGGTTCCCGCGGAGCGCTGTTTGAGCTCGCGAGGCGTTCCGAGCGCGATCACTTTTCCGGAGTCGATAATCGCGACGCGATCGCAAAGGCGTTCCGCCTCTTCAATGTAATGCGTCGTCAGCAGCACCGTCTTCTTCTCCCGCCTCATCTGCTCGATGATGTCGTAAATTTCGCGGCGCACCTGCGGGTCAAGGCCGGCCGTAGGCTCATCGAGAAAAACCACCTGAGGATTATTCACCAGCGCCATCGCCAGGGCGAGCCGCTGTTTCTGGCCGCCGGAAAGCTGGCTGTAGAAGGCGTTGCGCTTCTCGTCGAGCTGGAAGCGCTTCAGTAGGTCATCCGTATTGGCGCGCTCGCGATAGAAGTTCGCGAACAGGTCGATGGCCTCCTTCACGCGAATCTTGTCGGGAAGGGAAGTCGATTGCAGCACCGCGCCGATCGTTTCTTTGAACTTCTCGCCGCTCCGCTCCGGATCAAGCCCGCACACTCGCGCGCGCCCGGCATCCGGCGTGCGCATTCCTTCCAGAATTTCAATGGTAGTCGTCTTGCCGGCGCCGTTCGGGCCAAGCAATCCGAACACTTCGCCCTGTTCGACGGCAAAACTCACTCCGCCCAGCGCCTGGACTGCGCCGTAGCTCTTGTACAGGTTCTCGACTTGGATGACCGGCTCGCTCACACCTTGAATTCCTCGTCTCGTGCGACGAAATAACTCTATACCAGAACCCCATTCTCCGCGCGCGAATCAGGCCTTCTTCGGCTTCTTGCGCTTATGTGGAGTCGCCTTCGATTTAGCCGGAGACCAGCCAAACCGCTTCATGTCGATTTTGACGCCGTCAAATTCCACGCCTTCGGTTCCCAGCAGCCTGTGCTGCAAACTTGCCTGAGGCTCGGGCATACGAACCTTTCCGCCTGCGCCGATCACCCTGTGCCAGGGTATCCCGCGTCCGTTCGGGCAGGCGGCCATGGCGTACCCAACCGCCCGAGCTCCGCCCGGCAGGCGGAGCTTCTTGGCAAGTTCGCCGTAGGTTGTAACGCGCCCGCGAGGAATCTTCTTCACTAGGCGATAGACAGGATCCCACGACATGCGTTTTTCCCCTTCTCGCGCCCGTTCTGCTTTTGGAGTTATGGGCACTCGAATGGCGCAGTTGTCAGTTGAATTGGTGGCTGCTGCGCTCTCATTGATTGCTCGTCGCGCCAGGCCTTCACGATGACGCGGAGGCGCTGGCCGTGCTGGACGGCGAAGTCGTCTTTGGTAAACCCGAAATCGAAAACGTGGCTCTGTCCCGCCGGGATAAGCTGCGATTTCCATTTGTCTGCGGCAACCCCGCCCAGCACGATATTGGGGTATCTCGGCTTTATGCGTGTCCATCCATTAGGACTTTCGATTTGGATTTGAATCGCCAGGTTGCACAGGGATTCGATGTCGCCTTCACCTTCGCTGCAATACGGCACCAGTAACGCGTTCTCACCCGAAAAGATCGTGATTTGGATGCCCACGGATTGGCTAGCCCGAGCGCCAGTTACTTCGGCGTTTGGTTTGGACCGGTTCTTACTTGACCCGCTTTGCGAGGCCGCCGCCAAAAATGCGATCAGACTAGTTGACAGCAATTGCCTAAGCATGGTCGCTCCCTTAGTTCGCTGCTGGCACGTTGTTTGCCCGTTCGCGATGGTGCACACTTCGAGCTGTTGGTATTAATGACCTTCGTTTTCGGGTTCGGTGTTCACCTGCTCAGTGTTGCTTGGCATCGCTTTTTGCGCCGCGGTCGTGGCTTGATCGATCCGCCTCACGCCGCAAGGAACTACGTACTGGCGCGCGCCTTTGTATCAAGAACCGTCGGGGCGTTCGCGAGGCCCCGATCACGCATCCAATATATACAGGTGACGGCAAGCGAACCATTGCCGCTGGGCCGCCGAATTTTCCTGTCCGCGTCCACTTGAGCTTATTCCCGCTTCCGGGGCTCGTCGCGAGTAATAACCGATTCGATGCAACCTTCGACACACGTCCGCATCGTACCATTGACGGAGTAGTGGACCAACAATACACTACGCTCGCTCCGCCCGAAAAGGAGGCTGCTGTGGCTTTCGTTCGGCGCAAAGGAAACACCTACTTCCTGGTGCACAACGTGCGCCGGCAAGGAAAGGTGCAGCAACTTCACCTGGCGCGGTTGGGGGAGCGGCCGCGCATAACCGACGACGTAGTACGCAAAGTGTCGCGGAATCACCCGTTCCTCGATGTCGATTGGTCGCGGCTGCGGGAGCAAGTCAACAGCCGCGTGGAACTGTTCGACATCCGGTCGCCGTATGTGCAGAACCTGATGCACGCGTTACGCAACCTTAACCTGGACCTGGCCGATCTGTCGCCGCCATTGCTGGTGCTGGCAGACCGGTCCAATTCAAGCCGGGAACTGGTCACGCAATTACGGCTGCTTCGATCGACTCTCGATATCAAGCTGGATCAATTCGAGAGATCGAAACCGAACGGCCTCGAAAGCGGAAGAATGTTCCGGTAGGGGGAGCATCACCGTGGGCGCGCAAGCACAACTCGACCCAACTCTGCGAAGCGTGGAGTCGCGCGATTTCGAATCGGGGCTTCGGCGGAAGATTGTGGGACAGGATGAAGCGGTGCAGGCGGTGGTGGATTTGTACCAGGTGTTCCGCGCGGGTTTAAACTCGCCGGGGCGTCCTGTGGGTAACTTGCTGTTTCTCGGCCCGACGGGCGCGGGGAAAACGCGCGTCGTCGAAGCTACAGCCGAAGTGCTGTTCGGCGATCCGCGCGCGGTTATTAAAGTGGACTGCGCCGAATTCCAGCACTCCCACGAAATTGCGAAGCTGATCGGCTCGCCGCCGGGATATCTGGGGCACCGCGAGACGCATCCGCTGATCACGCAGGAAGCGCTCGCGCAATATCACACTGAAAAACTGAAGATCTCCTTCTTGCTCTTCGACGAAATCGAAAAAGCGAGTGACGCGCTGTGGCAATTGCTGTTGGGAATTTTGGACAAGGCGACGCTGACCTTGGGCGACAACCGTCGCGTGGACCTGTCGCAGACGATGATTTTCATGACGTCGAATCTGGGCGGCACGGAAATCACGGAGCTGATGACGGGCGGCATGGGATTTGCGCCGTCGGTGAGGCCGGAATCGAAGCCGCGGCTCGACGAGAAGGTGGAGAAGACGGCGTCGGAAGCGGCCAAGCGGAAATTCGCGCCGGAGTTCATGAACCGGATCGATAAAGTGGTGGTGTTCCATCCGCTGCGCAGCGAGCAGCTCGAGCAGATTCTGGAAATCGAACTTGGGATGGTGCAGCAGCGCGTGCTGGAAACGGCGAAGGGACGTTTTCTGTTCCGCGTGACGACAGCGGCGCGGGAATTTCTGTTGCGCGAAGGCACGGACCTGAAATACGGCGCGCGTCATCTGAAGCGCGCGATTGAACGCCACGTCGTGTACCCGCTGGCGAGCCTGCTCGCCACCGAGCAAGTGTGCCTCGGCGACGTGATTTCGATCGACTGGGACGGCACGCAGAACTGCCTGACGTTCATGAAGGAGGCCGAAGGCGCCCTCGTGCCCGTCGCGTCTCCTATTCCCGAACCGCTCACGCTTTCAGCCGCAGCCATTTCCGATGGCCGCTCGCTCGCGATTCCGTCAAGCACGAAAGCGATCGCGGAGCCCACTCCGGATCAGCGGGTTGCTCCGGCATCGGCGCAGCGCAACGTTCCGGCCGAAAGAGCCAAGAACGACAAGAACAACAAATAACCCTCGAATTTCGGAGTGCGCGGCAATCGTTGCCGCGCACTCCTCATTTCTTACGCCCCTCTGTCGTTCAAATCATCCGTAAGTAAGATTTTTGCAGTTCTCCGCGCTCTCGGCGTCTCTGCGGTGAATTCTTGTCAGGCAGTCTCAAAGCAGGCCAACGAAGGCGTCAGCTATTGGGAGGCAGCTCCATGGGTTCGTCGAAGCTGCCGCCATAGACGTTTGGCACTTTGGCGCCCATGGGCCGCAGGTACGCGGTGAGCTGGCCTCGGTGATGAATGGTGTGGAACAGCATGATCTGCAGGTACATGACGGCGGGAAGATTGTAGATTCCGAAGAAGGGCAGCGGCGTGGCCCAAAAGTCCGGGCCCAGCCGAGCAACTTCTTCGAGTTTCGGCAGAAAATTCTCGTCGTACCACGCGACCACGTCGTCCGAATCCTTGAAATCCGCTGGAATGCTGTCATCGTCGTCCATCTCGAAGCTGCCTTTAAGAAACCCGTCGAGGAACCAGACGTCCACCGATGCAATATGCCAGGCCAGCTCGAACGCGCTGCGGGAATCTGGGGCCGGGCGGTACTTACATTTGTCGGCGGGAACGGCGGCCAGGACGCGTTTGGTAACCAGCGACTCCTTGCGTACCGCGGACAAGTATATGTTCGCGAGGAAGGCGGCTTGTTCGGGTGTCATTGCTTGATTCATCTCGGTGGCTAAGGTTTCCAGCGAAGAATGGGTTTGCGCGCGGCCGCAACCTCATCCAGCCGGCCGACGCGAGTGGAATGGGGCGCGGTCTTCACAATCTCCGGGTTGGTTTCGGCTTCGAGTGCGATTGATCTCATCGCGTCAACGAACAGATCGCATTCCTCCTTCGATTCCGATTCGGTGGGCTCGATCATCATCGCGCCCGGCACGATCAACGGAAACGCAGTGGTGTAAGGGTGAAAGCCGTAGTCGATCAGGCGCTTGGCGATGTCCATCGTGTTCACGCCGTTTTTCTTCTGGCGCGCGTCGCTGAAAACCACTTCGTGTAGTGAAGGCAAATCATACGGCAGGTCGAAGCTGTCTTCCAGATGGTGCCGGATGTAATTTGCGTTCACGACGGCATCTTCCGTCGCCTGTCGAATGCCGGGGCCGTACGCGAGGGTATAGGCAAGAGCGCGGAGCAGAACGCCGAAATTCCCGCAGTAGGCGCGAACGCGCCCCACGGATTTCGGTCGATTGTGGTCGAGCGCGAAGCGGCCATCTTCCTTCCGCACGACGACCGGAATCGGCAGAAACGGCTCGAGAATTTTCTTCACCATCACCGGGCCGGCGCCTGGCCCTCCGCCTCCGTGCGGGGTCGAGAACGTCTTGTGCAAGTTGAGGTGCATCACGTCGACCCCGAAATCGCCGGGCCGCGTGACTCCCGCCAGCGCATTCATGTTCGCGCCGTCCATATAGAGGAGCGCGCCGCGTTCGTGGAGAATCCCGGCGATTTCCGCGATGCGCTCTTCGAAAACGCCGAGCGTGCTCGGATTCGTCACCATCAGCGCGGCAACGTCATCGGTGGTGAATTCGCGCAAATGGTCCGTGTCGATTTGCCCTCGGTCATTCGAGCGGATGTTCTGCACTTCGTAACCGGCGATAACCACCGAGGCCGGATTCGTGCCGTGCGCCGAGTCTGGGATCAGGACCTTCTTGCGCGGATTGCCCTGGCTCTGCAAGTAAGCGCGAATCATCAGAAGGCCGGTGAGTTCGCCTTGCGCTCCGGCAGCGGGCTGAAGCGTTATCGCGTCCATCCCCGTAATTGCGAGCAGGCATTTCTGCAGGTCGTGAAGAATTCGCAGGCAGCCCTGCGCAGCCTCGACAGGTTGCATCGGATGCGCCGAAGCCAGGCCTTCCAGGCGCGCCACGTATTCGTTCACGCGCGGGTTGTACTTCATCGTGCAGGAACCCAGCGGATACATTCCCAGATCGATGGCGTAGTTCCAGGTGGAAAGCCGCGTGAAATGGCGAATTACTTCGATCTCGCTCACTTCGGGGAAGCCCGCAATCGCGTCGCGCGAGAATTCGCGGCCAAGGGCGGCCTCGGCATCCACCGCCGGTACGTCGAGAGGCGGAAGCTCCATTCCGCGCTTTCCAGGCGCGGATTTCTCGAAGATCAGCCCTTCGTGCTGGTTCACGTGCCGGCCCGCTTTGCGGATCGTGGCCGGAGGCGCTTCCGTTTCTGTCAGTTTTGAGTCCAAGACTCGCTAGCTCCTTAAAATCGGTGGCCTAAATCGACGCGCTAAACCGGGCTGTCCAAAATTCGGCGGATTGCAGTCGCAAGGCGCTCGATTTCTGCACGCGGCATCGTTTCCGTGACACAGAGAAGGCCGCGCTTGGTCAATTCGGGGTAATGCGTGCCGACCGCCAGCGGACCGATAATTTTATCGCGCAGCAACGCCGCGTTGATCATTTTCACCGAGCGCGGAAATTCCAGCACGAATTCGTTGAACACGCGGCCGGAAAACGCCCGGCGAACTCCGGGAATCTTCTCGAGTTCTGCGACCGCGAATTCCGCCTTCGCCACGTTTTGCAAAGCCATCTCGCGCAAACCTTCCTTGCCGAGCAGGCACAAATGGACCGTCGCCACCAGTGCGAACAGAGCTTCGTTCGTACAAATATTGGATGTGGCCTTCTCGCGACGGATGTGCTGTTCGCGAGTCGCCAGCGTAAGCACGAAGCCGCGGCGTCCGGCCCCGTCGGTGGTCTGGCCTGCAAGGCGTCCCGGCATTTGCCGCACAAACTTTTCGCGCGTCGCGATTACGCCCACGAAAGGTCCGCCATAGCTCGGCGCGACGCCAAACGCCTGGCCTTCCATGGCAACAATGTCCGCTTCGGCAGGCGGGCGAACGATGCCGAGAGACACAGCCTCGGCAATCGTCGCAACCAGCAACGCTCCGCCGGAGTGCGCTGCGCCGGCGAGCGCCGCAATCTCTTCGAGCACCCCGAAGAAATTCGGCGACTGCACGACGACGGCGGCCGCGTTCGCGAGTTTCTCATCCGTGAGCGCTTTCCGATCGATCTGACCGGAAGATGTGTA
Source organism: uncultured Acidobacteriota bacterium (assembly GCA_963737205.1). Taxonomy (GTDB): domain Bacteria; phylum Acidobacteriota; class Terriglobia; order Acidiferrales; family UBA7541; genus Palsa-295. Next base: position 87,119 of record CAVTRV010000003.1, read on the forward strand.
ACCGATTTCCTCGATTTCGAGGCCAAGGTTCTTCGCGTATGTGGCGAGAACCTGGCGATACTCCGGATGAACGGTGCGCGCGACGAGCACTTTGTTTCGGCCTGTGACTCGCTCGGCCATCAACACCGCTTCCGTCAGCGCCGTGGAGCCATCGTACATCGACGCGTTCGCCACTTCCTGGCCCGTCAGCTGCGACATCAGCGTCTGGAATTCGAAAATCGCGGTCAGCGTTCCCTGCGAAATCTCCGCCTGGTAAGGCGTGTAGGAAGTGAGAAACTCGCCGCGCTGCACTATCGCGTCGGTGACCACAGAACGAAGATGCTGATAGACGCCGGCGCCCAGGAAGGACGTGTAGTCCACAGCATTTTCGGCGGCGCGATCTTTGAAGTACTGAATGATCTCCATTTCTGAGAGTGGCCCCGGCAACGGAAGCGGCTCGCGAAGGCGGAATTTCTCGGGAATGGTTTGAAACAGCTCTTCCACCGAATCGACGCCGATGGCTGCGAGCATTTCCCCGCGTTCCGAAGGGCTTTTGGGCAGATAGCGCATCAGGCTGACTGTTCCTGAGTTTTTTCGGCGACGTATGCCTGGTAGGCCGAGGCGTCCATCAGCGAACTCGCTTCCTTGGGATCCGCGAGCTTCACTTTGATCAGCCACGCCGCGCCGTGCGGGTCCTGATTCACTTTTTCCGGCGAGTCGGAAAGCAGCGAATTCGTCTCTGTCACTTCGCCGGACACAGGGCTGAAAATGTCGCTCACGGCTTTCACGGATTCCACCGTGCCAAACGACTGGGCGGCTTTGATCTGCGCTCCCAGCTTGGGCAACTCGACGAAAACAACATCGCCGAGTTCGTGCTGCGCGTAGTCGGTGATGCCGATGGTTGCCACGGAACCTTCCACCTTGATCCACTCGTGATCTTTTGTATAGCGATAGTCGGCCGGATAATTGGCTGAAGTCATGCTTGCTCCTTACGTTTTTTCGGGCTCCTGCGACCTCTTGTAGAACGGCATCGCGATGATCCGCGCCGGCGTTGCCTGACCCCGAATGCTAATATCGACTTCCGTTCCAAGTGCGCTCGATGCGGGCGGAACGTAAGCCATCCCGATATTCTTCTTTAGAGAGGGCGAGGGCCCTCCGCTCGTCACACGCCCCACTTCGCGTCCGCCGATCGAGACCGGATAACCGTCGCGGCCGATGCGCTTATCGAGCATTTCAAAACCGACCAGCTTGCGCGGGATTCCGTTTTCCTTTTGCCGCGCCAAAACGGCGCTGCCGAGAAATGCGCCCTTGCCGAGTTTGCAGATCCAGCCGAGGCCGGCTTCGAGCGGCGTGGTTTCGGCGTCAATCTCGTGCCCGTACAAGCACATCCCAGCTTCCAGTCGCAGCGTGTTCCGCGCACCGAGCCCGCAGGGAATCATTCCGGCCGATTCGCCCGCGCCGAGCAGGTCGCCCCATAGTTTCTCAGAGAATTGCGGATCAAAGTAGATTTCGAATCCGTCCTCGCCCGTGTAGCCAGTCCGCGCGATCAGACACTCGACTCCGCTGACGCTCCCGAAAATGAAGTGATAGTAGCGAACGGAGTCTAGCGCCGCGGGGGTGAGCCGCTGAAGAATCTCTTTTGCTCGCGGCCCCTGAATCGCCAGCTGCGAATATCGCGGGCCGGCGTTCTCCGCCTTCGCGTCAAACCGATTGTGACTCACGATGTGGCGAAAATCGTCGTCCTGATTGCCGGCATTCACGCAAAGCAGGTAATGCGTGTCGGAAATCTTGTGAACCAGAAGATCGTCCACGAAGGTGCCGCGGTCGGTCATGAGCCCCGAATACTGCGCCTGCCCGACGATCAGTTTCGCCGCGTCGTTGCACGTCACCCACTGCACCAAATCGAGCGCGCCCGCACCGCGGACTTCGATTTCCCCCATGTGGCTGACGTCGAATAGGCCCGCCCGCTTGCGGACCGCGTCGTGCTCCGCAAGGATTCCCGAGTACTCCAGCGGCATATCCCAACCGCCGAAATTGACCATCTTGGCGCCCATGCGCCGATGCGTGGAGTTGAGAGCCGTCTTCCGAATTTCAGCGGTGGCCGGAGTGGTCACAGGAAACTTCTCAAGGTTTCTGACAAGATGACAAGGCTAGCATGCGTGTTTTCGAGCGTCAAGAAACCGGCGAGCAAAGCCGCTTGTCGCGAACTGCCGCATGTCCTACTATTGTTTCAGCGAGTGGCCGAGCGCCAACCGGTTCAGGTGGAAGGGAACCGCAGTGATTATCCTGTGTTCGCAGTGCGACAAGCCGGAACGCCAGTGTACCTGCGAAAAATATTGCTGCTTTTGCCAGTCGCAGCAAAACATCCACATGGGCGTGGACGGGCTCTACTATTGCCCCGATTGCCGCGAAGCTTGCGACGTGCCTCTTGCGGAAACCGATGAGCACTAATCCCTTATGAGCAATGACCCCTCACGCGTCGAGCTGGTGTTGCACCACGACGACAGACTGCTGGCTGCGGTTGGCGCCGTGGTCGAGTTCGCGGGGGAACGCGCCGGAATGTCTGTGGGAGCGCAGCAGGCGCTGTCGCACGCGACAGCAGAGGCATGCGAAGAGGCATTTTCCCTGGCTGGCCGCAACGGGAATCCTGATCCCGTAATAAAGGTTGCGGTGTCCGATTATCCCGACCGCGTCGAGGTTGCCATCGAACATGTGGGTGAGTCGTGCGCGAACAGGCCACGGCCCAATGTGGATCGTGTGGAGTCCGACGCGCACGAGGGGAAGTCGCGAACCACCTTGACCAAGTACTGTGCCGCCTCAAAGTCCGAACGGAAAGCCTAGCAGGATCTCTTGAGTTTCAAATTTCGAATGGCTCTGTTGAGATCCTAGGTCCAGCGGTCTCCAAGAACGAAAAGCAGATCCCTCACCCCGCACAAACCGCGGGGATTCGGGATGACAAGCGATGGGGACCCTTCCGGGCCCAGGATGAATTTCCTTCCGCCTCCTACATTTGCACTGTAAATATATGGCTGTGGATCAGCGCCAGGATCTGGTCCTGACTTATGGGGAGGTCCACCTTGAGGCGATCACCCGCCCCCGTAACGCGAATCTGATCCAGCGCCGACGATAGTGCCGGATTCGTCTGCGCCTCCTGATAACGGCGATACATCACGCCCGCCTGCAACGCAGCGGAAAGCAGATTTGCGTCGTCGGGGGAGCTGCAGATGGCCTGGAAACGCGCATCCACTCCGTTGTCGGCATCCACGGTGATCGTCATCGCTTTCATTCGGGCGATGATCGTGGCGGCTTGTGGGAACTGACTTGCCTGTGGCAGCAGCTGGGTCATCGCAAGGTGCGTGTAGTTGTCATCGAGGACGGCCCAGATGAGTCCGTTGCCGTTCGTCTCGTGGATGAGCGGATACAGCGTGGCGTTCTGCAGTACGCTTTCGGCATTTCCCAGGCGGACATCGATCAATTTCTCGAGCGCCGGGCGGTGGCCGAATGCGGCCGTATTCGAGTCGATGAAGACGAACAGAATGTCGTTTGCCGCCACTCCGCTGCCGAACGAATACAGGTGATATCCCTTTACGTCGTATGACGGAAGCTTTTGCTGCTTGAAATGCTCCTCGGCCGACGATGGATCAAACAACCCCAGAGCGACGCCAACGATTTCCTCGCCTCCCGTTTTCGCAACCGTGATTCCGCCCCAGGCAAGTTCGTCCACCTGAGTGTTCGGGTCCACGCCCGCCGAAGCGAGGAACTGCTCGAACTGGCGGAAACGCGTCGGGAGGATCTGGTCCCGCAGTTGCGGGAACCACGCGTACTTGCGCGCGGATTTCATGTCCGCGTACGCGAACTCACCCACGTCCTTGGGAAACATGCCCAGGATCGCCGGGCTCAGCGAGCCCGCCGCGCTGGGCGATGGAATTGCGGAAAATATAACGGCGAGCAAAAGCGCGCCCGTCAGGAAGACTTTGAAGCCTCGATAAAATGACTGTGTCATTGTTCCCTCAGTTTGTCCGAACCCTAATGACCTGCGCTGACTGCTGTCTCTGAAACTCGCGACGCCAGGGAAGCAGCCTCGGCGCGCATTCGGCTGGCGAAGGTGGCATCCGTGATCGATTCCAGATTGATGGCCACATTCTCCAGCGCGCCGTGAACCGCCGCTGCAGCCACTAACCGGCCCACGCGAATGTCTGATTTCATAGACGGGCTGGACATCGTTTCGAGTTGTCCCAGCCGATCAAATATATCGGCAGCTTTCCGGGCAACGTCCAGCGGAACCTTCGCCGCGCCTTCGAGCGCCTGCTGAATCGCGGCTTCTCGGCCATGCTGCTCTTCCGGAGTGCCTTGCGGCAGCTTGTAAGCAGCCATCACCGCATCGAACGAAGCCGCATCGCGATCGATGGCTTCCGCGAGTTGGCGCGAAGCCGCCTGAAATTGCGCCAGCGCCTCGGTGAGCGGTTCGACGTGTGCCGCCTGTGATTTTTTCTTGCGCGAGAGTCCCGCCACCATCTGGCCCAAACTGGCTCCGAGAGCTCCTGCAAGCGCCGCCACTGATCCGCCTCCGGGCGTGGCCGTAGGTTGCGCGACTGCGTCAAGAAAAGGCTGCGCGAGGTCGGCAAATTTTCCTGGGCCTTCGGCCGCAACACCGGAGAGAGATGCCTCTATACGATTCTCTAACACTTGTGCGGCGGAAAAGTTTTCGAGCTGCAGGAAGAAATCGGCAGTGATTTCGATGGCTTTCTTCGGAATCAAGCCGACGATCTCGCTCCCCACAATCGAAACGCCATAGCGTTCCGCTTCGCGTTTCACCATTTCGAACACGCGATGAATCGGCGTCTGCTCGAAATCGGTCAGGTTGATGGACACTTGCGCGAGGTTTCGAGCGCGCAGATCCACTCCCATCGCCTTCACGTAGCGCAATCCACCGTTCGAGAAACGAATGTTCTTGCCGATTTTCTTCGCGATTTCGAGGTCGGGCGTGTTCAGGTTGATGTTGTACGCGATCAGGAATTTTCGCGCGCCGACCACGGTGGCTCCCGCCGTCGGATGCAGGGGTGGTCCGCCCAGGTCCGGCGCCCGATCCGGGTTGCGCAACACTTCTTCGCGCAGTCCTTCGAATTGTCCTTTGCGAATGTTTTCGAGGTTGGTGCGGTCCGGCCGTTGCGCCGCGGCCTCGTAGAAATAGACGGGAATCCGGTAGCGTTCCCAGATTTCGCGCCCCACTCTTTTCGCCAGCGCGACGCAATCTTCGATCGCCACGCCTTCGATGGGAATAAACGGGACAACATCGGTTGCGCCCATCCGCGGGTGCGCGCCTGTATGCCGCGTAAGGTCGATCAATTCCGCGGCTTTGCCGACGCCTCGCAGCGCCGCCTCCGCCACGGCTTCCGGTTCGCCCGCGAGAGTAATGACGCTGCGATTGTGATCGGCGTCGCTTTCGCGGTCGAGCAGGAACACGCCCGGCACTTCGCGCATGGCCGCGACGATGGCGTCCACCTTGGCCAGGTCTCGGCCCTCGGAAAAATTCGGAACGCACTCAACGAGTCGTTTCATCGGATTCAGGCGGTCTTGCGGTGGATGATCGTGCCGCGTTTCATGGTCAAGCTGCAGAGGTTCACCCCAAAATAATACGGGATTTCGCGGTGGTCGGCCACGTCAAAGGCCGCCAGGTCAGCGTATTTGCCAACTTCGATCGAGCCCACTCGGTCGTGTTGGCGCAAGGAATATGCCGGATTGATCGCGGCGGCGGTGATCGCTTCGGCGGGGGTCAAGCGCATCTGCGTGCAAGCCAGGGACAGAATCATCGGCATGCTCAGCGTCGGGCTGGTCCCGGGATTGAAGTCCGTGGCGAGCGCAACGATGGCGCCAGCTTCAATCAGCTCGCGCGCAGGGGCGTAGTGCGCCAGGCCCAGGTGAAAACAGCAGCCCGGCAGCATCGTGCACACCACGTTCGAAAGCGCGAGCGCGTGGATGTCGGCGCTGTCGATCTTCTCGAGATGATCGGCACTCGCTGCTTGCAACTCAATCGCGAGGCGCGCCGCGCCTGTATGCGTAAGCTGCTCGGCATGGATTCGCGGAACCAGTCCGCACGCGCGGCCGGAGGAAAGAATTCGGCGCGCCTGCTCCACTGTGAACGCGCCGCGGTCGCAGAAAACGTCGCAGAACTCCGCCAGGCCCGCGGTGGCCACCGTCGGAATCCACCGCCGCGCGAGCAAATCCACGTAAGCGTCCGGGCGGCGCTGAAATTCCTTTGGAACAACGTGGGCTCCCAGAAACGTGGCAGCGATGTCGAGCGGCTGTTCCTGATGCAGCTCGCTCAGGATCGACAGGATCTTGAGTTCGCTTTTCCAGTCGAGGCCGTAGCCGCTCTTGGCTTCAAGCGTTGTTGTGCCGTTCGCCGCGAACTCGCGCAGGTGCCCGAGCGCACGATCTTGCAGCGTTCGCGCCGACGCGCGGCGCAGGTTCTTCACCGTCGAGCGAATTCCGCCGCCCGACCGCGCGATTTGCTCGTACGTGGTGCCGGCGATGCGTTGTTCGTACTCCGCCGCCCGGCTCGAGGGAAATATCAGATGTGTGTGGGAATCGACGAAGCCCGGCAGAACCACGCGCCCGCCGAGATTGAGTCTTTCAGCGCGGCGTGCGGCGCGCATACTCTCAATTCGGCGGCGCGTGCCGACGGCTGCGATCCGATCGTCGCGAACCAGCAGCGCTCCGTCGCGAATGATCCCTAACTCTCGCAGCGCTCGCCCACGCCGCGGGACAGGTCCGCGTAACGTCAGAAGCTCCGAGCAGCCGGTGATAAGCAGGTCGGGCACGAGCAGAGGAAGTCGCGCTTCGAGCGCGCCGCAACCGATACTAGCGCGTCGGAAAACGAAATGCCACGCCGCGCGATAACTCTTCAGTCATCGAGAACGGTTTGAGGGCGGAAAGCTCAGGACTCACAGTTTGCGGAAAAACGCTTGGCTTTCAGGAGGGCGGGGTTTCAACCCCCTTAAGCGGCCTATATTCTCCGGGGCTTCAGCCCCTAAAGCCAGTCTCTCGAGTTTTTCCGCAAGCCCTTAAGTCCGGGGAGCACGGCGATTGTGCCATGCGGCGCGTCGGTGGTTGCCGACGGCAAAATGATGACCAACGTCTCTACGAGCCCTTCTCTGCAAGGGCATTGATTTCGCGCGAACGGACATCATGCTCGCGGTAGAAATGGCTTAGCAACAACTCTACGGAACCACCTAAGCTTTATTCTCCATTCGTTGACGCCACGTCTCCAGCCGCTTGAGTATGAACTTCAGCCGGTCGCGTCCCCACTTCGGGTGGGTGATCACTTTTTCGACGTCGAGCATCAGTTCGGGATCACCGATCTTTTCGCGTAATTCCTTGATGAACGGATACACCTTGCCGTACATCAAAAACATCTCGCCGCTCACCGCAGGCCGCAGAAATAACTCTTCGCTTAGCGCCCCTTGCAGGACGAATGCCGCCGCCATTCCCCAGTAGCCGCCCACTTGGCGCAGCCAGTTGTTTTCCTGCGTGGCGAAGGCGGACGCTACCTTCGTAAAATCGTCCGCGGTGCGAGGCCAGAAGTCCGCCATCCACCAGTGCCGCGCCTTTCGCATCTCGGCTTCACGCCGCAAATCGTAAAGTTCCATGATCAACTGTGCTTCCGCCGCGCTAGCTTTCTTCGCCATCTCCCCTCCATCCTTCTAAAAGTCTTGGTTCCTCTGTGATCTCCGGTTTTCTCTGTGAACTCTGTGGTGAGAATTCTGTATTGGCCTTCGCGCGCTTCAGGTTCGAAACTTCATGCTGCGTCGGCCTTCGCGTTATACGCAGGCACGAACATTTCCTGGACGAACGATTCGATCGTCGTGGGCGTGGTGTTTTTTGCCGAGCGCTGCTCCAGCGGCGCGATGAGTCCAGCATTCGCTCCCTTCCACATTTCGATCAGAAGCGCCGCGGTTTTCTTTGGCAAACCCATCTGCACGAGGGCAGGTTCGAGCATCATGAACGGCACTTGCATGTATCCGAGATTCGGCTTCCCGATTGCCTTGCCTACGACTGATGCCGCCTCCTTCATCGAGATGTCGCGCTGGCCGTGGAGCTCTTGTATGGAACCGCCTGCAAAATCGCGCGCGGCGAGACGCGTCGCGGCGTACGCGGCGATGTCCTTCGTGGCAATGCACGGCATTCGCGCATCGCCAGCCAGACCGCCGGGAAGAGTGCCCATCGAGCGCAGCGGCGCGATGCTCATGAGAAGATTTTCCATGAAGTAGCCTGCGCGCAGGTACAGGACGTTGAGGCCCGCGATGCGGTTCAGCTTTTCCTCCATGTTGTGCAGGCCGACGATGGGACCCGTTTTTTCCGCGTGCTGCGCGCCGATGCTGCTGAGGGCGACGACGTGAGGCACGTGCGCATTCGCGATCGCCGCGGCGTAGGAATCAGAAACGCGTTCCTGATGAGCGCGCAAGTCCTGCTGCGAAATATCCTCGGGGACCACGAGATAGACGGCGGTAGCGCGGTCGAAGGCTTTCGTCATGGACGCGACATCCTCCACGTTGCCGACGAACGCCTCGGCGCCCTTTTGCGCGAGCGATTCGAGTTTCTTCGCATCGCGCCCAATGATGCGAACCTTCTCACCCTTCGCCAGCAGTGCTTCCGCCGCAGGCCTTCCCGTATGTCCCGTAGCTCCCGTAATGACGATCACGCTTCCTCCGTTTCGCTTATCTGTCTTCGTGTATCTGTGTTCATCCGTGGTTCCCAAGGTGTTTGTTTTCCTTTTTCTCTTTTCTATTTCCCCTTTTCCATCATTGGAATCTTCACGCCGGACTTGCGCGCGAAATCGATGGCTGCGGGATAACCGGCATCGACGTGACGCGCGACGCCAATGCCCGGATCATTCGTCAGCACACGCTCGATGCGCGCGGCCATTTCCTTCGTCCCGTCCGCGACCGTCACCTGCCCCGAATGCTGCGCGTACCCGATGCCGACTCCGCCACCATTGTGAATCGACACCCAACTCGCACCACTTGCCGTATTCAGAAGGGCATTGAGCAGCGCCCAGTCGGCCACAGCGTCGGACCCATCGCGCATCTTCTCGGTCTCACGGTACGGCGACGCTACTGAGCCGCAATCGAGATGGTCGCGGCCAATCACAATCGGCGCCTTCAATTCTCCGCGCGCCACCAGGTCGTTCAGCGCGAGGCCAAACTGGTCGCGCTCCCCATAGCCGAGCCAACAGATGCGCGCCGGGAATCCCTGAAAGCGAACGCGCTTCTGCGCGAGTCCAATCCAGCGGCACAAAATCTCATCGTGCGGGAACATCTGCAGCACCAGCTTGTCCGTGCGATGAATGTCCGACGCCTCGCCGGAAAGCGCGGCCCAGCGGAACGGTCCGCGGCCTTCGCAAAACAGCGGACGAATGTATTCCGGCACGAAGCCCGGAAAATCGTAAGCGTTCTTCACGCCTTGCTCGAAGGCGAACGTGCGGATGTTGTTGCCGTAGTCGAACGTCACCGATCCCAATTTCTGCAGCGCGAGCATACCCTCCACGTGTTTCGCGATCGATTCGAGCGAGCGCTTGCGGTAAGCGTCGGGATCGCGCTTGCGCAGTTCGGCCGCCTGCGTCACATCCAGCCCTTGCGGAATATAGCCGCCGATGGGATCGTGCGCGCTGGTCTGGTCGGTGAGCAGATCGGGCACCACGCCGCGCCGCGCGAGTTCCGGCACAATATCGGCGCAATTGCCCACCAGGCCCACCGATACAGCCTCGTGCTTGCGCACCGCGTTTTTCAGGATGCGCAGCGCTTCGTCGAGGTCGTTCACCATCACGTCGCAATAGCCGGTTTTTACGCGACGCTTGATGCGTTCGGGATCGACGTCGATGCCAAGGAACGCCGCGCCGTTCAGCGTGGCGGCCAGCGGTTGCGCGCCGCCCATGCCGCCCATTCCGCCGCTGGCGACCAGTTTGCCGGCGAGGTCACCGCCAAAATGTTTGCGTCCTGCCGCGGCGAACGTCTCGTAAGTTCCTTGCAAAATTCCCTGCGTGCCGATGTAAATCCAGCTTCCCGCGGTCATTTGGCCGTACATCATCAGGCCGGCGCGATCGAGTTCGTCGAAATGCTTCCATTCGCTCCAATGGCCGACGAGATTCGAATTCGCGATCAGGACGCGCGGCGCGTATTCGTGCGTGCGAAAAATCCCAACAGGCTTGCCCGATTGCACGAGCAGCGTTTCGTCGTTCTCAAGCGACTTGAGCGACGCGACGATCGCGTGGTAGCAATCCCAATTGCGCGCGGCCTTGCCGCGTCCGCCGTAAACGATCAATTCCTCAGGCTTTTCGGCAACCTCAGGATCGAGGTTGTTCATCAGCATCCGCATGGCAGCTTCCTGCTGCCAGCCTTTGCATGAAATTTCCGTCCCGCGCGGCGCATGGATGGGCTGATAGACAGTGTTGGGATTCGCGCTCGCAGATCCTGCGTTCGAATCGACGGTTAGCTTGGCCATGAGATGTCTCCGGCGGTCATATTAGCGCAACAGGAGCGGAAGGAGCGAGCCGCCTTCGCCAAGGCTTCGGCGCGCCGAGGGGGCGGAGCAGGCGGCTGTCCGTTCTAGCTCCTTGCTTCTTCCTTTCCCGCGGCGGGTATTCGTCTTTGCAAGCGGAGCCTTCATGGCTATAATAGCCATATGAGGGGAACTCGGAAATGCGCAGTGTAAACGTGGCGAAACTGAAAAACGAGCTGAGCAAGTACCTTCGATTCGTGAAGAACGGCGAAGCGGTGATCATCCGCGACCGTAACCTTCCTGTCGCCAAACTGGTACCGTTTTCAACGGAAGGCCTCGATGAACATGAACTGAAGCTCGTAGCGGCCGGCAAGATGCGGCTTCCCGAAATTGAACTCGATCCCGACGAATTCGACAAAATGCCGATCGGGCGGCGCGTCACCGGCAGAAAGGTAACTCGCGCGCTGCTCGCCGACCGGGAAGAAGGGTTGTGACCGTGAAGTCGATCCGCGAAGCAGCCGCCTTCTGGGACTCGAGCGCACTCGTTCCCCTTTGCGTCAACGAGAGAACAAGCGCGAGCGCACGGTCGCATTTTCGAACATTCAGCCAGGTCGTCTGGTGGGGAAGCCGGGTGGAAGTCTACGCCGCTGCTTGCCGCTCATATCGCGAAAAACACATCTCCGATGTGGATAAGCAGCGCGCTGTCTCGCGGCTGCAGTCGTTAGTCGCCGGTTGGAGAGAAATCCTGCCTGACGACGAGGTGCGCTCCCTGGCGTGGGATTCGCTCGAGAAATACTCATTGCGAGCTGCCGACGCAATTCAGCTCGCGGCGGGATTGGTTTGGTGTGACCAGTGGCCTTCGCGCAGAACTTTCATCTGCGGCGACCGCCGCCTTGCCTCCGCGGCCGAATCCGCCGGTTTCACGGTTCTCGAAGTCGCTTAGTCTTTTCCGCGAGCGCCTCCCGCACCTCCTTTGGCTGTTTCATTCTTGCGAGGGCATGTCTCTGACCTTCCTGCTCACCGCTTTACGCGATTTGCGCCCGAGTGTGGCGATAAGCTAGAGTTGCGCTCGTCCGCCTCTGGCGGGCTAGGACCTATGACCACGGAATATCCCGCTCTCACCAAATGTTTTCTCGACGCGATCGACAAGTTCGCGAACCCGCGCGCGCAGATGCATCGCACGGCGAACGGATGGGAAGCGATTTCGTCGGCCGAGCTGCTGCGGCGGGTTGCGGGTTTGTCGAAGGCGCTGCGCGAACTGGGCGTGAAGGCGGGTGACCGCGTGGGGCTCTTCGCGCCGAACTGCCCCGAATGGCACGTTGCGGACTTCGCGATTCAAGGCCTGGGTGCGGTGAACGTGCCCGTTTATTTCAACGAGTCGCCCGACCGCATGATCTACATCCTGAATGATTCCGGCGCGCAGATCGTTATCACGGTAGGCGATGCGCAGGCGCGCAAGCTCGCCGAGTCCCGCGCGAAGCTCGCCGCAGTGCAGCACGTGATTTCAGCCGCGCCGCTGGACGATTTGCACGGCGACGTGCTGCTCTATGACAGGTTGATTGCCGGCGCCGGCGATGCGGACGTGGCGGAATATCGCCGCCGCGCGGCGGAAGTAAACGCGAATCAGCTCGTCACGATCATTTACACGTCGGGGACCACTGGCGAACCCAAGGGCGTGATGTTGAATCATTCGAACCTGAGTTCGAATGTGGTCGACGGGGTTGTAGGGCTTCGGATGGGTCCGCCGGAGGTTGGCCTGTCGTTTCTTCCGCTGGCGCACGTCTACGAGCGCATTGCCGCGTACGGATATTTGTTCAACGGCGTTTCCATCGCGTACGTCGGGCGAATGGAAGATGTGCCGCAGGCCCTGCTCGAGGTGCATCCCGATCGCGCCGCGGCGGTGCCGCGATTTTTCGAGAAGATTTACGCGAACATCCTGGATAAAGGCCACCACGAAGCCGGCTGGAAGCAAAAAGTGTTTGATTGGGCGCTGGGCGTCGCGCAGGAAGCCGTCCCCTGGCGGGCGTACGGGAAGGAAGCATCCGCGGGGCTGACGCTGCGCTGGTCGATTGCGAACGCGCTCGTTTATTCGAAAATTCGCACTGGCCTGGGGAAGCAGAAGCAGCAATTTAGTTCCGGAGGCGCTCCGTTGGCCCCCGAGCTGGCGGAATTTTTCTGGTCGGTGGGAGTCGAGGTCTACCAGGGATATGGCTTGACGGAAACGTCGCCGGTGATTTCCACCAACAATCCCGCAGCGAACAGAGTGGGAACCGTGGGAAAGCCGATTCCGAACGTCCAGGTGAAGATTGCGAACGATGGCGAGATTCTGATCAAAGGGCCGTGCGTGATGCAGGGGTACTACAAGAAGCCCGAGGAGACGCGCGCGGTGTTCACGGATGGATGGTTTTGCACAGGCGACATCGGGCGGCTCGACGACGACGGCTACCTCATCATCACCGACCGGAAGAAAGAGCTGCTCAAGACGGCCGCAGGCAAGTTTGTCGCGCCCGCGCCCATCGAAAACCTGCTGAAGACGTCGCCATTCATTTCGAACGCGATCGTTGTGGGCGACAAGCGGAAATTCGTGTCGGTGCTAATCGTGCCGAATTTCACCGCGATTGAGGCGGAGGCGCGCAAGAATGGCCGCGAATTCTCGACGCCAGCGCGAATGCTGTCGGACGCGTGGGTGCGGGATTTGATCGCGCACGAGGTGGAACGTCTGACTGCACCGCTCGCTCAATACGAGAAACCGAAGCGGTTCGCGCTGCTCGAACAGGATTTCACGTTTGCCAATGGCCAGCTCACGTACACGCTGAAGCTCAAGCGGCGCATCATCGAGCAGACTTACGGCGATGTGATCGCGCGCCTGTACGCGGACGTGGAGGAGCCGCGCCCGCAGCATCAGGCGTGAAGCAAGGAAGCAAGGAAGCAAGGAAGCAAGGAAGCAAGGGAACACCTCTACCGCAGAGGCGCAGAGTTCGCTGAGGAAGGCAGAGCGGACATTTCGTCATAGCGGAGTAGAATGAACTCGGAGACATTTTATGAGTGACCAACTGGTGATCGCGGGGCGCGCGTTCGGTTCGCGCCTGATTGTGGGAACGGGCAAGTACCGCAGCTTTCAGGAAATGGCGCGGGCGCACGAGGCGTCGGGTGCGGAGATGGTGACGGTGGCGGTGCGGCGCGTGAACCTCACCGATCGCACGAAGGAATCGCTGCTCGACTACATCGACCGCAAGAATTTCTTCATCCTGCCGAATACGGCCGGATGCTACTCGGCCGACGACGCGATTCGCACGGCGCGGCTGGGACGCGAAGTGGGATTATCGGAATGGGTGAAGCTGGAAGTGATTGGCGACGAGCAGACCCTGTTTCCCGATACGGAGCAGCTTATCGCGGCAACGAAGACACTGGTGAAGGAAGGCTTCGTCGTCCTACCGTACACGAATGACGATCTCGTGGTGGCGCGCAAGCTGATCGATGCGGGAGCGTCAGCGGTGATGCCGCTGGGTGCGCCGATTGGGTCGGGCATGGGAATACAGAATCTGACGAACCTGCGGATTCTGCGCGAGCGAATTACGGAAGTGCCGATGATCGTCGACGCGGGCGTGGGCACAGCTTCCGATGCCGCGATTGCCATGGAGCTTGGCGCAGACGGCGTGCTGATGAACACGGCAATTGCCGGCGCGCAGGATTCCGTGCTGATGGCGGAGGCGATGGGACACGCCGTGGAGGCTGGCCGCAAAGCGTTTCTCGCGGGCCGCATCGAGAAAAAGCTGTACGCGACGGCCTCGAGCCCGCTCACCGGCGTGGTCCGCTAGCGCGGATCACTTGAAGAGGATGTGCCAAGATAGGTCGATGAACGCGTGGACGAGCGTTCCTGGCAGCAGCGAGCCTGTCTTCATCCACACGCGGCCGTAGAACAGGCCCGCGATCGTTGCGAGCAACACATACTTCCAGTTCGGCACGGGCGCATGCAGGATGTGCGAAAACCCGAAAATCACTGACGCCACGATCAGGCCCGCCCACTGATTCTTGAATGTGCGCGACAAGCAGTTCTGCAGGACTCCGCGAAATAAAAACTCCTCGGGCCATGCGGTGAAGAACAAAATTCCAATGGCCGCAACGGGGAGAGAGCGAACGCGTGCGAGCGTTGGCGCGAACGTCAGGAAGCGGATTGCGAGGCCGAGAGGGATCGCAATCGCGGCGAGCACGACAAAATGAAACGCGAAATTCCAGCCGAAGCCGCGCTTCCATTCAAACGCGTACCCAACGCCGTCAAGCCGCCGCAGAAGAATGTAGGCGGCGACACCGGTCGAGAGCGCCATCAGAATCGAGAGCGTGTGCATCAGCGGCGGCGGATACGGGAAGATGTGGTACAGCAGGCGATACGGCGGAGTGGGCCAAACGGCGGCCCAGACGAAAATCGCCGCTGCATAGTCCTCCCATGTCCCTGGCCCTTTGCCGGCGCTGGTGGCGAGGAGCAGCGACGGGATCACGGCGTACGCCGCGCCCGCCAGCATCCATTGCCAGCTTCCGGTAACCGCGAACGAATAGAGGATGACCCCAAAAAACGGAACGATAGGCGCGAGAGCGCGGCCATGCCCGCCGAGCCAGTCGCGTGCCCGCGCGAGAACGACCGGAGCCGCGAGCCAAAACTCAAACGCAAAGAGCGCGGCAGCAACGCCGAGCGCCACCGCGAAGCGGCGGCCTTCGAAGCCGAGGCGCACCCCGGCGACGGCGGTGGCTACGACAATAATCGCCCAGACGGCAATCGCCGTCGGGAGATTCATTTGCCACGATCTGGAATTTGCGTTCGGCATCGCGAGATGATTCTAATCGAGTGACAGCTTTCAGAGAAAAGCTTGATTTGACGCGGACGCTCGGCGATTCTGAGCACGTTCGACTTCACGCCCGAACTCATGCCTGATCCCAAACAGCGCATTGCCTACATCGACTGGATGCGCGGGCTCGCGTGCCTGCTAATGTTTCAAACGCATTGCTACGATTCGTGGCTGGGCGGCGCGGCTCGCAAGACGACGTTCTTCGGGTGGTCGCAGCTTGGAGGGACGCTTCCGGCGCCGCTGTTTCTCTTCCTGGCGGGAGTTTCGTTCGCGCTCGTGACGGATCGGATGCGAGCGAAGGGAATTGCGGCGAACGAAATCGCGTTGACGACGATCCGTCGCGGCGCGGAAATCTTCGGATTCGGAATCTTATTTCGCGTGCAGGAATTTCTGATGGGCCAGCCGTGGTCGCCGTGGACCGATCTGGCCCGCGTGGACATCCTCAACGCGATTGGCGTTTCGATGATGCTGATGGGAATCGCGTGCCGGCTGACGCGCACGCGAGCTGCGAACACGATCTTGGCCGCCATCATGGCCATCGGCATCGCGATGGCTACCCCGCCGCTCTGGACTACCTGGCAGCCGCGATGGCTTCCGTGGTTTCTTGAGTCCTACATCAATGGCGTGCATATTTATGATTCTCCGCGACCCTGGCTGTTCCCGATTTTTCCGTGGGCCGCATTCGCATTCGTGGGGCTCGCGGCGGGATTTTTGCTGATGAGCGAATGGGCGGTTCAGAATCTGGCGAAAGCTACGGCGTTCGCGGGCCTGGCGGGACTCGGGCTGTTCTACTTGTCGATGCGGCTCGACGCGCGGCCACGGCTTTACGCCGTCTACGACTACTGGCACACGAGTCCGAACTTTTTCATGGCGCGCGTCGGCGTGCTGCTGATGATCGTGTTCCTGGCCTATGCCTGGTGCCGGTGGGGACCGGGGCAGTGGGGGTTCAGCCCGCTGATACAGCTCGGGCAAACGTCGCTGCTCGTCTACTGGGTGCACATCGAATTTGTGTACGGGCGCTTTTCGATTGTGAAGAAGCAGTCGCAAACGATTCCGATGGCCACACTGGGCCTCGCGATCATTTTCACCGCGATGGTGCTGCTATCGATCGCGCGCACGCGCACGAAGGGAAGAGGCGCCGAGATTTTTGCTGCGGTGCGACGCAGGCTTGGGTTGGGAGAGAAAGCTAAGGTTTCTTTGCCGGCTGGTCAGGCTGTGCAGCGGGCTTGGGCTGAATCTTGAAGATGTACTCGCCGGGCCGCGCGAGTCCCATGTCTTCGCGCGCCACGCGCTCGATTTCGGCGGGATCGCTCTTGAGCGCCCGCACGTGGTCTTGCAGCTTCTGATTTTCTTCGTTGAGATGATCGATTTCCTTCTGAATGTCCGCGGCTTGCTCCTGCGAGCGCCGCATCGCCACCACGCCGTGCGTCCCGAAAATATCCTGCAGGACGAGCAAGGTCAGTCCGGCGACGAGGAACCAGGTCAAATTGCGGCGCAGAAAGCTGCCCATCTGCTCGGCGAAACTCAGGCGGGTCGCGTCGATCTTCTCGACCGCGGCCTTCTCGCTATCGGGCTTCCGCCTCGCTTTCTGGCGGTCTAGTGAGTAATCCACGCGCGCGCCTCCTCGGCGATTCTCTGCGATTCGGCCGGCGTGGCCGCTTCGGTATAGATTCGAATCAGCGGCTCGGTTCCGGATGGACGCATCAATACCCACGCGCCATCGTCGAAAATCAGTTTCAGCCCGTCAGTGCGATCCGTTTTGGCGATGCGGCGGTCCGCAAACTTCTTCACGTCGCTACGCAACTTCTCGGGCACGCGCGCCTGCAACGTCCGGCGAAGGATGAAGGTTCACGCGGATGGGCCAATATTCGCGGCCCAGGCGCTTGAAGAGATCGCGAAGTTGCTGGCCAATCGTCGCGCCTCGAGCGGCAATCATTTCGGCGACGAGCAGGCACGCGAGGATGCCGTCCTTCTCGGGAAGATGGCCGCGAATCGTCAGACCCGCGCTTTCTTCGCCGCCAATCGCGATCTTGTCCTCGCGCAGCAGCGGGCCCACATATTTGAAGCCGACCGGAGTTTCGTACACTTTCACGCCATGCAGGCGCGCCACCGCATCGAGCAAGTGCGTGGTGGCGACGCTGCGCGAAGCGCCCAGCTTGTACCCGCGCGTTTCGAGCAAATAATCGAAGAGCAGGCCGAGGATGTGGTTCGGCGAGACGAACGAGCCGTCGTGATCGAGAATGCCGAAGCGATCGGCATCGCCATCGGTGGCGAGGCCAGCGAGCGCCTTTTTCTCCAGCACAAGCTTCTTCAGCGGCGCAAGATTCTCTTCCGAAGGATCGGGGCCGGTTCCGTCGAAGAGGACGTCGCGATTCGCGCGAATCATCTCCGCGGAGATTCCATGAACGGCGAGAACGCGATCGAGCCAGCCCGCGCCGCAACCGTGTACGGCGTCGCACACGAAGGAACCCTTGGCTTTCTTGATGATGTCGAAGCGGACCATGCGGCGCGAGCTGCTCGAAATAAGGCGAGCGAGGATCGATGCGCTCGAAATCGTCTTCAATTTCATGATGCGGCAGGACTCATCCTTGATCGCCGCGGCGCGTTTTTCGATGTCGCGCGTCACTTCGGGCAGCGCGGGTCCGCCTTCGGGACCCGAGAATTTCAGGCCGTTGTATTCCGCGGGATTGTGGCTGGCAGTGATGTTCACGCCGCCATCGAGCTTGCCGTGAATGATGGCGTGCGCGATCGTGGGGGTGGGCGTCGGCTCTTTGCAGAAGAGAATCCGGCATTTATGCGATTCCAGAACTGCGGTCGCCGCGAGCGCGAATTCCTGGGAGAAGAACCGCGTGTCGTAGCCAACGATCAGCGCTGGTGACTGTTTCTGCGCACGGACGTGTCCCGCAATCGCAGCGGCGGCGCGCCGCACGCCCGAGAACGTGAAGTCGTCGGCCATGATGCCGCGCCAGCCAGAAGTTCCGAATTTGATCGCGGCTGCAGCCATAAAGGCGATTGTATATTCGCTCGCAAGTCGTGCGAAGGGCAAGAATTGCACACGGGCGCGTCTCAAGAGTAAAGTCGGTGACCTCAGGGGACGAGTGCCCGGATGTGAGAACCATAAGAAAAAGCTGAACACAGAGGACACTGAGGAAAACCCGAGGGCACGGAGAAACCGTTCACCGCAGAGGCGCAGAGGGCGCAGAGAATTGACGGATAAGATTGTGGTGCTGGTGACATGCGGGTCGGCGAAGGAGGCGCGGCGGATTGCTCGCGCGCTCGTGGAGAGGCGGCTCGCCGCTTGCGGGAATATTCTGGAGGCGCCGGTGCGGTCGATTTATCGCTGGAAGGGCAAGGTTGAGACCGCGAAGGAGTATTTGCTCGTCATCAAGACCTCACGCCGGCGGTTCGCGGCCCTGCAAGACGCGGTCAAACGTTTGCACAGCTACGACGTGCCCGAAATTATCGCGCTGCCAATTGCGGAAGGCTCGCCCGAATACCTGAAGTGGATATCCGAGTGCGTCAGCGTTTCGCCGGTGCCGCGCCCTCGCTGAGCCCGACTCGCCGCTTGAGGCCATCTACTTATTAGCATCCCTTGATTAGCACTAAGTCTGTGGCTTTGTCGTCATGGAAAACCACCATCCACTGGCTATCCCTGATAAAGAGTACCTTACTGCCTTTCCAGTCTGAGCTTTCGTAGCACATTTTGTTGTAGTCAGTCGTGTCGGCGAGCGGCAAAAGATACCCAAATCTGCTGCGCAGTTCCGCTTCCGTTTTGCCGACCACCAATTTGTCGCGACTACGGTCACCTACCATTGTGCCAGTCGCCATATCCAAATTCATTGGGTACAGCCGAGCCTTCCATAGGACGTACTCTATGTTCTTAGGGTCGGAGGGCGGTGGATAGAGCAGAATCCATCCGACAACCGCGACGATCATCAGGCCCAACACGACTGTCGCGAATCGAATGCGCCAGGACTTCACAAGTACCTCGCTTCCAACCTTGAGAAACCGATAGCGCGGTTTAGGAGGACTTCCCGTTCTCTTTGGACATCCTGCCGACAATCGTGACGCTCAGGGTTCGATGGCGGCAGTGAAACCGTCGGATTTTAGGCGCTGATTGAACGAGGCGGTTTCGGCGCCTGTGATCGCTTCCACCCTCTCGCGGGCCTGGTCGATTTTATCAGCTAGCTCCTTGTTCACCGCGATCTGCTGATCCGTGGGAGGCAGGTCGGCACCGTCGCCGCTCAGCTCGCCTTCCAGATTGGCCAGCTTGCCGTAGAGCATCATCGGATGGCGGAAGCTGTCTTCGATCTGGCCCGTGAGATGGACGTCAAACAGCAGCCCTTCGACCTCGACCACCTTGGCCTCGAAATCCTTCGCCGCCTGAGCGGCGTCCGCCGCTTTCGGCCCTGCGAGCGTGTGAGACAAATTCTCCACCTGGCGGCGCGTGCGTTCGAGGTGATTGATCATGTCCGCCAGGTCGTTGAGTTCGCCGCGAACTTGCAACAGGAATTTCACCTGCGCCTCGAGGTCGGCTTCGCTGCCGAGCGAGCCGGGATCGTGCAGCAGGTCGAGCTGCTGCGTCAGCGACTTATCGCCGACCGTGAGTTTCACGGTGTAGTGTCCCGGCGCGACACGCATCCCGATTCCCGATTCGCCCACGCCCCAGATCACGAGAGGGCGCCAATCCTGCTTCTTGGCCTCTGGATTCGTGCGCCCAAAGCTAGGTGGCGCGCCCAGTGGCACCCACAGCGCATCCGGAGGCGGCGTCAGCAAATGGACGGCGGTTGCGTCATCGAAGGTGAGATTCCACCAGACGCGATTGAGGCCGGCCTCGCCTTTGCCAGTAAGCGTGCGAACCGTGTTGTTCGACGCATCGGAAATGGTGACGGTGTATTTCTCGGTGGGTTTTGCCAGATAGAAATTAATGTCCGCGCCGTAGGGCGGATTTTCTCCCAGGACGCGATATTCCTCGGCGGCGCGACTCGTTTGGATGTTGCGCAGACGATACGTCGGCCGCAGCGGGAAGAGATACGCATCGCCGGACTGCGCCTTGTCCCAATCGCGGAGCGGGGTGATGTCGTCGAGATCGTAGATCCCGCGGCCGTGCGTTCCCACAAGCAGGTCGTGGAAGCGCGGCTCGATTTCGATCCAGTACACCGGCGCGGGCGGCAGGTTATTGCGCAGACGCGTCCAGTGGTCGCCATCGTCCCAGGAAACGTACAACCCGTTGTTCGTGCCCAGGTAGAGCATGCCCTTGCGAACGGGATCTTCCATGATGCATTTGGCGCTCCCGTTCACAGATTTTGGAACAGAGCCGCTGATCAGCTTCCAGTTCGTGCCGAAATTGGGCGTTTTGTAGACGTAAGTGCCATAGTCGCCCACTTGCTCGAGGTCCACGGCGATGTAGGCCGCGCTACCGTCGAAATGCGAAGGCTGCACGTTCATTACTGTGCCCCACGGCGGCAGGCCGGGGATGTTTTTCGTGACGTTGGTCCACTTCGTGCCGCCATCCGTCGTGATGTTCACCTGGCCGTCGTTGCTGCCGGTCCAGATCACGCCTTGCTGATTCGGTGATTCCGCGAGGGCATAGAGAACGGAACCATCGAACGTCATCAAGTTATCGGAGCTGACGCCACCGGAATTTTGCTGATGGCTTTTTTCGTTGGTGGTGAGATCGGGACTGATGACGCTCCACGTTTGGCCGGCGTTGGAGGTCATGTGCACTACCTGGCTGCCGACATAGACCTTGTTGTGGTCAAAGGGCGAGATCGCGATGGGAAACGTCCAGTGCCAGCGATATTTCATGTTGGCGGGCGTCCAGCCGTAACCCGCATCGGGCCACACTTCCACGTTGCGCGACTGTCCTGTTTTCAGATTCGTGCGATCGAGGCCGCCGTTGTAGCAGCCGGACCAAACGATGTCGGGATCGACGGGATCGGGAACGCCGAAGCCGCTTTCGCAGCCCCCATAAGCTTTCCAATCGCCCGCTCCAATTTCTCCGCCGAAGAGCCCCATCTCGAGATTGTTGCTGGGACCGTAATAGGACGAGCCGTCTTGCCGGTTGGCGAAGACGTTGTAGGGAATCCGCGTGTCGGTGTAGACGTGATACACCTGCGCGATGGGCAACGTGATGTGCTCGTAGGTCTTGCCGCGATTCAGGCTGACGTTGGCGCCCTGATCGTTGGCGTCGAGAATCCGTTCCGGATTGAGCGGATCGATCCATACGTCGTGGTTGTCGCCGCCGGCGGGGACGATATCGTCCGCAAGAGTTGCGCCGCCATCGCGCGAGACGCTCCACGAGACGGAAGGGAAGTAGAGCAGGTCGGGATTATCCGGCGCCACGGCCATGCGCGTGTAGTAGGGCGAGCGCTCGCTCGGCAGGTGCGACTCGTTGACGAGCGTCCACGTGGCGCCGCCATCGTTTGAGCGATAGAGGCTTGGCGTCGCGTCCTGTATAAGGGCATACACGCGGCTGGAATCGGAAGGCGCCACGGCTACGGCCACCTTGCCCAGTGGATGGTCGGCATCCGGCAATCCGTGCCCGCTCAATTTTTTCCACGTCGCGCCGCCATCGTGGGTCACGTAGACGCCGCTGCTTTTTCCGCCGCTGTTGAGGTTCCATGTCTTGATGTCTACTTGCCACATGCCGGCGAAGAGAGTCTGCGGATCGCTAGGGTCCTGCGAGAGCTCCGAGCATCCGGTGTTTTCATCCACGAAAAGAAGCTGCTGCCATGACTTGCCACCATCGGTGGTGCGGAAGACGCCGCGATCGTGTTGAGGGCGGTACGCCTGGCCGACGGCGCAGACGTAGGCTACGTCAGTGTTGTGAGGGTCGGCGACGATGCGCGCGATGTGGCCCGTTTCCTCGAGGCCGACGTGCTTCCATGTCTTTCCCGCGTCCGTCGATTTGTAAACGCCGTCGCCCAGCGGATAGAACGGCCGGATGAGCCAGGGTTCGCCCGTGCCCGCCCAGACGACGTTGCGCTGCACGGGTGAAAGGGCGAGCGCGCCCACCGCGGCAACGTCCTGGTCATCGAAAACGGGATGCCACGTGACGCCGCCATCCTCCGTCTTGAAAATGCCGCCGGCCGCTGCGCCAACGTACATCACCAGCGGATTGCCCGGCTCGCCGACAATCGAGGCGGCGCGGTTGCCGACCGGCCCGAGCGGCCGGAAGTGTAACTGTCGAAACGGATTCTGGGGTGAATTCTGGGCTTGCGATTGGTCGGACTGCGCAAACAACGGAAGAGAAAGCGCCAGGGTCGAGAAGGCGCACAGGATTAGTATTGCTCCGCGACGTTTCAGGAACACGTTCGTCCTCCGAGTCAAGTTTGCGGGATCAGGAGATACGTCGACAAACCGCACGCCCCACGAGTGCGCTTCATATCACGTTCAAGCGCAAAGAGGAACGGCAAATTATTCTGACCTGCTGATGTCGCGGGCGGTGGCGCAGGTTGAAGCCCTCTTTTTTGCGAGTGGTGTTAGACCTTGGCGAGGGCTTGATCCAGGTCGGCGATCAAGTCTTCCACGTCTTCGATGCCGACGGAGATTCGCACTATGCCGTCCAGGATTCCGATTTGCTCGCGGACGTCCGGCGGGACTGACGCGTGCGTCATCGAAGCGGGATGCGAAATCAGAGTCTCGACGCCGCCGAGGCTTTCGGCCAGCGAGCAGAGCCGCACATGGTTCAAAAGGTTACGCGCCGCTTCGAGCGAGCCGAGATCGAACGTAATCATCGCGCCGAAGCCTCGCTGCTGGCGTTTCGCCAGAGCGTGCTGCGGATGCGACGCTAGGCCCGGATAGATCACCCGCTTCACTTTCGGGTGCGCCTCAAGGAATTCGGCGATCGTTTGGCCGTTCGAATTGTGTCTTTCCATACGCACTGCCAGGGTCTTGAGTCCCCGCGATGTGAGGAAGCAATCCATCGGCGCGAGTCCCGCGCCGGCCGAGCGTTGAATGAAATAAATCTTCTCGGCGTCTTCGGGGCGTGTCAGAACCACCGCGCCTCCCGTGCAATCACTGTGGCCGTTCAGGTACTTCGTCATCGAGTGGACGACGATGTCCGCGCCAAATTCGATGGGCCGCTGAAGATAAGGACTTAGGAAGGTGTTATCGACGACGAGAGTCAACTTGCGTTCGTGAGCTAGCCGGCTGATGGCCGCAAGGTCGGTTACGATCATTGTAGGATTCGTCGGTGTTTCAACGTAGAGCATTTTCGTGTTCGGCTTGATGGCTTGCTCCACTTTCTCGAGGCATCCGGTGTCTACGTAGGTGAACTCGAGTCCGAAATCGGCCAGCAGCTTGGTGGTGAGTCGAAAGACGCCTCCGTAGACGGCTTGCGAAAGAATTGTGTGATCGCCCGGACGCATCAGGCGAAAAACTGAATCGATCGCCGCCATTCCCGAAGTGAACACGTAGGCTGACTTCCCGCCTTCGAGTTTCGCCACCGTGCGCTCCAGCGCTTTTCGGTTCGGGTGGTTCGTCCGGGCGTAGTCGTAGCCTTTGCTCTTGTCCATCGCGTCGAGGACGTAGGTGGACGTCTGATAGATGGGCAGAACCACGGCGCCGGTGGCGGGATCCGGCTCCTGTCCTACGTGAATTGCGTCGGTGGAAAATCCCATCACTGCCTCCTGAGTTCGTAGCAGGCGCACTGGAATCGAAAATCGCTCGAAATCGTTTGAGATACGCCGGGCAACTCGAGTTCCATCATAACTCGCATAAAGGAAACACGCTTTCGGTGAACCGAGCCTTGTGCCGAAGTCGGCGTCGAACTTAGCGGAGATGGTCCTGGCAGTCAAATCGTGGACCGGCGTGGACGAGGCGGGAGCCGGAAGTGCTTGAGGCACTGGCCTGGTTTGGAGTAAAAGAGTTAGAGTGAAAAGGGTCATTATGAAACGCAGGCTACATCACTTGTTGTCCTTGAGATTCCTGAGCAGGCTTTGTTTTGCTCTGGCAGTCGCGTGTTTGGTGGCTGGATTAAGCTTCGCCCAGTCGGATTCGAGCCAATCGGGCTCTCAGAGTGGCGGGGACAAGTCTTCGAACTCGGACAAGAAAGACAAGACCGATCCCCCGAAGACCAAGCTGAAGATTGAAATCACCGATCCGAACGACAAGCCCGTTGGAAACGCTAGCGTTTACATCCGCTTCAATATTCCGGGCGGCCCGCTTCGCAAAGACAAGCTCGCCGAGCTGAACTTGAAAACAAACGACGATGGTTCCGCGAAGGCGCCTGAAATTCCTCAGGGGAAAATATTAATTCAGGTGATCGCGAAAGGCTGGAAGACGTACGGCAAGTGGTACGACGTCAACAAAGACGAAGATACGATTGAAATCAAGCTCGAAAATCCTCCGCATTGGTACTGACCTCGCTCGCTGCCATTCCACGCTCACGAAAATGAATTGCACATTCGAAGATTACTCCGGGGAAAAAAATCCGCACCTTTCGATTGCACATTCCTTGTGCAATCTGGAGTAAATCCTGTGTTGGCGAGGACTTTTGAATCTTGCGGCGGCATTTTCCACACGGTTTTCAACAGACCTGTTGAAAACTGTCACGGAACGTTAACACTTCTTTTCGCTGACACGAGACTTGGCTCACGAATTGCTTGCGTTGACCTAAATTGATTTGAATTGACTTGAATCGATGAGTGGTTCGTGATCGTCGTCATCGAGTTCCTCTTCACTACTGCACGCGTGGTATCATCAGCCTCTGCTGCATAACTCCTGTGAGATGAAAGAACTCATTCTGAACGCGGATGATTTTGGTTTGACGCCCGGCATCAACGAAGGAATCATCCGAGCGCACCGCGATGGAACACTCACTAGTGCAACTCTCATGGCGAACGCTGAAGCATTCGACGATGCGGTTGCGCGCGCGCGAACGAATTCCGCACTCGGCGTCGGATGCCACCTCGTGCTCGTGGGCGGCCGGGCAGTGGCTCCTCGCGACCAAGTGGCAACTTTAGTGGACGAAAGCGGAAATTTGCCGGCGAGTTTGCCCAAATTTGTAGCTAGAGTGAGTGCCGGATTGATACGGCTGCAGGAAATTGAACGGGAGCTTCGCGCCCAAATTGAAAAAGTTCGCGCCGCTGGCATTGAGCCAAGCCATCTCGACACCCACAAGCACACGCACGCGCATCCTTTTGTTATGGAGTCGCTCGCTCGCGTGGCGCGCGAAACCGGAATCCTGCGCGTTCGGAACCCTTTCGAAACGCTGCGTGATGCCTGGACGACGACGAGGATCGAAGGCGTCGGCGCCTCCACGCGATTGATGGCCGCAGCGGCGGCTCGGATTGCCGAGCCTAGATTCCAAACGATTTCCCGTGAATACAATTTGCAATCGCCCGACCATTTTCTCGGTGTAGCGATGACCGGTCAAATGAGCCGGACCGTCCTGCGTCGCATGATTGACACACTTCCCGACGGGCGGACGGAAATCATGTTCCATCCCGGAGTTTGCGACGCCGCGTTGGCCAGCACCGGCTCGCGCCTGCAAGCCCAGCGCGAGACCGAACTCGACACGTTGCTCGACCCGGAACTGAAACGCATCTTAGCCAAACAAGACGTTCGGCTTATCAGCTATCGCGAGTTAAACTAGGCGCATGCGGGACCAGTTGCCGATGCCTCCCAAGTATTCCGTCGTCGTGCCGTTCCACGACGAGCAGGACAACGTCCGCG
This sequence comes from uncultured Acidobacteriota bacterium, assembly GCA_963737205.1. GTDB lineage: Bacteria > Acidobacteriota > Terriglobia > Acidiferrales > UBA7541 > Palsa-295. The sequence goes on from CAVTRV010000003.1 coordinate 113,116, forward strand.
AGCTGCATCAGCGGCTCAGCGAGGTCATGACCGGACGGTACGAGCCAGTCGAATTCATCTATGTGGACGACCAGAGCACCGACGCAACTCCCGTGCTGCTGGCCGAAATCGCCGCGGAAGATTCTCGTGTGAAGGTTCTTCGCCTTCGCCGCAACTATGGACAGACGACGGCCCTGGCCGCCGGCTTCGACTACGCTTCTGGCGACACCATCATCTCGATGGACGGAGACTTGCAGCACGATCCCGCCGACATCCCCGTGCTGCTCGAAACCTACGCGACGGGGAACTACGACATCGTTAGTGGCTGGCGGCAGAAACGCGTCGATAATTTTTTCCTGCGCCGCGTGCCTTCGCGCGCCGCCAACTGGATGATGGCGAGGCTCTCGGGCGTCGACATTCACGATTTCGGAACCACGTTCAAGGTCTATCGGCGCGAAACCATCAAGGACGTCCGCTTGTACGGCGAGATGCACCGTTTCATTCCGGCGCTGGCCGCCTGGAATGGCGCTCGAGTGGTGGAAGTTCCCATTCGAAACATTGTTCGGCCCGGCGGGAAGTCGCACTACGGCATTTCGCGCACCGCGCGCGTCCTGTTCGACATCATCACGATTCGTTTCCTGATGCGCTACATGACGCGGCCCCTTCACTTCTTCGGACCGCCGGGCCTGATCGGAATCTTTGCGGGAGCTGCGATTCTTGTAGGACTATTTTTCGAGAAAATCTTCGGGCACGCCGCCATTTTTGTCGAGCATGGCCCTTTGCTTGTTCTGGGGATGATGCTGTGTCTGTTTGGAGTTCAGTTGCTCGCGGTGGGACTTGTCGGGGAGTTGCTGACGCGCACTCATTTTGAATCGGGCGCCGATCCTGTCTACCGCATCGAACGTATCATTGGTTCCTTGCCCGCAGTCGAGAGTCCCACGATTTCGCCGGAGAGGCCGATTGCAGCGAAGAAAGCGGTTCGGTAGGCTCACGCAAGGACCTTGGGAAGAAGTCGGGTATACTCCGCCAGCCCGATGGGCAACTTCGAAACCCTCGGTCTGCATCACTTCAGTCTGACACCCGATACGAGCCCAACACGAGGGGGGATAACATGCGAAAAGCAATCATCGGAAGCCTGGTGGTTCTCGCGATGGCTTTGCTCGCTTGGGCGTCCAGCGACCCATGGAAGGACAAGCCATTTCAGCAATGGGATGAAAAGGACGTCCAGAAAGTGCTGTCGAACTCGCCCTGGTCGAAAATAGTGATGACCGACGCAGGGCCCGGCAGCGGTGCAGTGGCGCCATCAAGTCTTCCTCAGTCGAATCCCGGTACCCCGGGTGCGGGAAGTGGAGGAGGTCGTGGCGGCATGGGCGGAGGTTCGAGCTCGTCGCCGTCCGGAGGCGGCGGTGCGCCGGCCGCGGGCGCGGACGGTTCCACGTCGCAGTCTTCTTTTGCCGTGCGATGGGGCTCGTCACGAACTGTGCGCGAAGCCGTGCTGCGCAGTAAGGTTCTGAGTGGCAAATCAACGGAAGAGGACGCCGAACAGCAACTCGCCCAACCGGCGGCCGCTTATATAGTGGTTATCTCGGGTCAGCAAATGGACGCCTTCCAAGTGGCAGAGGAAGCCGGAGTAAAGGCAAAGTCAACGCTCACCACCAAGAAAGGCAAGCAGAAGATCGACGCCTCAAACGTCGAGTTCCAGCGCGGCTCCGACGGTAAGACGCTTTTCGCCGTCGTAATTTCGTTCCCAAAGCACACCGCGACAGGCGAGGCGACCATCGACGCGGACGAGAAAGGCGCCGAATTCTCCTGCTCGCCGGGCAGAGTCTCGATTAAGGTAAGCTTTGACTTCTCCAAGATGTATGATGCGCAAGGACGTGACCTGTAGTTCGTCTTCGGTGCAGGGAATTCAATTCGCGTCAAAATTCTCCTTGGGAGTGTGCGCATGACGAAGTCTAGCTATGTTTCGATCTCAGTTCTTCTTGTCCTCTTCGCTGCCGGCGCCGCCTCCGCGCAAATGGGAATGCGGGGACCCACTCAACTGCGTGGCGTGTGGAATCCGGTGGTCGGCTCGGGCGCAGCCTATGAGATGCAGAACGCGAACGGGATGAAGTCCGCGATGGAATTCGCCATCGTCGGTAAGGATTCCGTCGGAGGCAAAGACGCCGCATGGATGGAAATGACCATGAGCAACCCCCGCATGGGCGGCGACATGGTGATCAAGGAGCTCGTGCAGTTCGACGCGTCCCAGATGCAGACTTCCAGAGTGATCATGCAGTTCCCGGGACGCCCGCCGATGGAGATGCCGGACAGCATGACCCAGGCCCGCAAGCCAACACAGTTCACGGACCTTCGCAGCAACACGGACGATGTGGGCAGCGAGTCCGTTACAACTCCCGCCGGCACTTTTACGTGCGAGCACTACCGCATGAAAGACGGCTCGGGCGACGCCTGGGTATCCGACAAAGTGACTCCCTTCGGACTCGTGAAGTACCAGGGCAAAACGGACTCGATGGTGCTGACGAAGCTGGTGACGGACGCCAAGGACAAAATTGTGGGCACGCCTGTCCCGTTTGACCCCATGAAAATGATGCAACAACAACAGCCTCAGCCGTAATTCGCAAAATCGAGCCGAGCGCGCTTGGCCGTTTGCGCGTGACCGGCGCCGGGGTCATGGGCTTCCTTGGAACGTTCCGGGACGCGCCTGACCGCATCGAATACTTTCGGGCCGTCTTCGCCCGAATCTCCCGCTATCAAGGGTGGCTTCTCGATGGTTCTCGCACCCGACAAGTTCCACAAAGCGCGCATTACCTACCGCCGCGACCTCGCGCCCGATCTATGGATCATTCGGGTCGCTCCCAGCGGCGAGTTCAAGTTCGTTGCCGGACAGTTTGCCACGCTCGGCGTGCCCGCGCTGGGCACTCACATCGAACGGCCGTATACCATCGTGTCATCCCCCTACGAACACGAAATGGAGTTCTTCCTCGAGCTTGTCCCGCAGGGAGAACTCACGGAGGTGCTTCACACCGTGCCAATCGGCGCGGAACTTTCGCTGCGCAAGATCGCCAAGGGCCGGTTCACACTCGACCTCCCGAGCGGTCACCGGAACCACCTGCTGGTTTGCACCGTCACGGGAGTCGCGCCATACGTCTCGTACGTCCGCACGCTGTATGCCGACTGGAAGCAGAACCGTTTCCCGGCGGACATTCGTTTGTACTTGATTCAAGGAGCCAGCCGTTCGTGGGAATTTGGCTATCGCGAGGAGCTGGAAGCCATCGCCGCGGAGGCGCCGTGGCTGAAGTACGTGCCGACGGTCAGCCGTTCCTGGGAAGACACTTCGTGGGCGGGGGAACGGGGCCGCGTGGACGAACTTATCCGCAAGTACGCGGACTTGTGGCAGCTCACCTCCGCGGACACGACCGCTTACCTTTGCGGCCATCCCGCCATGGCAGAGAACGGAATCGGAATTCTCGAGCGCGCGGGATTTGCGAAGACGTCGATCAGGCTGGAGGCTTACTGGACGCCGAAAGATTCCTGAATCGGCGGGCGCCTACAAGGGGCTTTGCGGCGCCCACCACTCAGGGTGCTCCGTTGCTACTGGAGTTGGTTCGACGTGGCAGCGGCGAGCTGTTCGATCGTGCTCGAGATGGCGCGAATTGGCGTCGAGACGTGAACCGTTTCACCCGGGTCGTCGACGTCGACCACAATCGATCCGCCCGACTTCGAAACCGTCACGTGTTCGTCCGGTTCCTTCACCTCCACGAACACGACGTCTTCCGAGTCACGCAAGCCGTCCAGCGCCGCGCGAATCGCCGGCATATACGGCTGAATCTCGCGTGCGGCGTGGGCCAGCTCGCGCTGCGGAGCGAAGTGCACCGCGATGGGCGCCAGCAGAGCCGGAGCGATCACGTTGATGTGAGTGCCCTGGGCCTGCTTCTCGATCACTTTCACTTGCACCATTCCTTCGCTGCAGAGAACACCCACTCCCGCGAGTCCCGCTCCGGCCATTCCCAGTACGATCTTTCCGAGCAGTATCATGTGGCACCTCAAGTTGTCGCTAGCGACGTTCTCAACTAATCCTGTGTGTCGCGGGAATCCACCCAGACGCGCACCTTCTGGCTTGCGTCCTGCACCGTAACGAGCAAAATGTCGCCCGCATCGCTAAGCGCGCGAAGCGCGGCGGCAACGTCCAGTTCATCGTTCTTGGCGTTTGCAAACAGGGCGTCGACGATTTTCAGCGGCACCGTGACGTCCACTTTCTCTTCCTTGTTTTCCTTATCCACCACGTGGACCACGATGTTGCCGTTCAACTTTGCCACCCGTACGTCCGTATCCTTTTCCTTTACTGTGACGAACTCGTTGTCAGCCGCGTTGCGGACGGCGTCGAGCAGCGCGCGCACATCTATGCCGTTCATTTCGGCGTGATGGAACGAGACTTTGCCGTCGTGCAGATCGTGATTATTGATCGCCGGCAGAATCTTTTCGGCCATCGAGAGCGGCACGTTCACGTTCACGCTCTCGCCTTTCGAGGGATCCTCCACCTTCACGTGCAGATATTTCTCGCCGGCAGGAGCCGCCATTGCAGGGGCCGCGGCCACCATCGCTCCGGCCGCCAGCAAACACAGGGCCGTCGCCAATTGAGCTCGCTTTCGCATCGTTGTTCTCATCGTATTCATAAGGGGGGAAGCCTCCTCGGCTTCCTGCCAGCTAATACGGAGTAACCCCCAAGAATGTTCCGTAAATGTTCCGTGGAAATTAAGGGAGGGGAAGATCTGGGAATTTCGGACGCGGCGGCTAGCGGGGCGATCCTGGCTCGCTGCTCTGCAGTTTCGCGATGAGCGCTCGAACGGCCGGCGCGGCAGGGTCCGAGGGCAGGTCATCGAGGAAAGATTCGAGCACTTTTATGGCGTCGTCGCGGCGGCCCAATCCGGCCAAAGCCTCTCCCTCGATCAATTCGGCTCGGTTGGCACCGCCTTTTCCCATTTCGACAGCCTCTTGCGCTTCCTTTCGCGCCTTTTCATATTCCCCCACGTGAAGATAGGCATCGGCAAGCACCAGGCGAGCCTGCCACTGCTTCCCATCGAGGGCCGCGGCTTTCTCAAGGGGCGCTATCGCGGCCTGGTAGTTCTTTTGTTGAACGCTCAATTGCCCAAGCGCCACAAGCGCTTGCACATCGTCAGGGTCAATCGAAATCGCCTTTTCGAGATACGTTTCCGCATCCGGGAAATCCTTGCTTCTCTGATAGGCTGCGCCCAGCAGGTAGCAAACATCGGCGCTTTGCGGCACCTCTTTGTATGCAGCCAGGAACTCCGTTTCCGCCTCTTGGAATTTTCCTGCCTGCATCGCTTCGAGCCCTTTTTTCACCTGCTCCTGCGCTTTGGGAGGAAGCGGCGCCGTCGTCGCTGCCGCATCCGTACCCGGAGCCAACCGTAGCGTGACGTCAACGTGAACCCGGCCGGAAGCTTGGTTGTATTCGAAGTCCTCGCTCGTGGTTTCATAGCCTTTCGAAGTGACGCTAACGGTGTATGGGCCGTAACCCGGCTGCCCGGCCAGTACGGCTACCGCGTCAACGGTCGTCATAACCGTGCCGAGGGCCATGGTCGAGCCTCTTTGATACAGCGTGACGAACGCCAGCTGTCGGAGCGGCTTGTGGTCAGGCCCGAAAACGTTCACGGTGATGTTGGCATCCGATAGCAGGTCTTGCGGTGTACCAACGTGCTGTGGGGCCTGCGCGCCTGCGCCATTGGCCATCATTAAGAGCAGAACGAAAACTGCGGAAACTGTAAGCGCTCTCGTATACACGATGGCCTCCCGAACGACGCTTGACTCATTTTACAACGCGCGAATCGACCGCGGTAATCCTTCTTCGGCGCATGCGTTCTCGAGTCGCAGCGAGGGACCTCGGCATTTGTGCCGCATGACTGCCGGCCAATTGAAAGCGGCCTCCAGACAGGCGTATGCTTTCGCGAACGTGGCCCGGGGGTGATGAAGCGATGGGACTTCAGCTGCACACGCGCGAAATCGACCGCGTCGTCGTGGTGAAGGCAGTGGGAAGGCTCACCATCACCGACGGCCACACCAAGCTCCGTGACCTGATGCGCGTTTCCGTTGGCGATGGCGCGAAGAAGTTCATTTTCAATTTCGCGCAAGTCGAGTTTATCGACAGCTTCGGCATCGGCGAACTGGCGCGATCCTATTCGATCGTCCGGCGCGCAGGAGGAGACGTGAAGCTGGCTAGTGTGAGCCAGAGAGTGTTCGCCATCCTCGCGCTCTCCCGGCTGGATACGATTTTCGACCTTCACTCGTCGGAAGACGCCGCGCTTCGATCCTTCGCGCAACAGGTCTGATGCCTCGAATATTTGTCTCTAGAAATGGAACGCGCGCATGAGCAAGCCCGCGAGCGCTCCGCCGATCAACGGACCCACTACGGGAATCCCGGCGTAGCCCCAATCCGAACCGCCTTTACCAGCAATCGGCAGGATGGTGTGCGCCACGCGCGGGCCGAGGTCACGGGCAGGATTAATCGCATATCCGGTGGTGCCGCCGAGCGAAAGACCGATGCCCCACACAAGGCTCGCCACAAGATAGGGGCCCAGCCCGGAGGCGAGTCCTGCGCCGACCACAGCCTTCGAGAAAATAGCGCCGACGACAAAAACGAGGACGAATGTGCCGATGATTTCGCTAATCAGGTTGGCCGCGGCATTCCGGATTGCGGGGCCGGTGCAGAAGCACGCGAGCTTCAAACCCGCGTCCGGAGTCTCAATCCAGTGCGGCAGATAGTGAATCCAAACCAGGACGGCGCCGACAAACGCTCCGAGCATCTGGGCGACAACATATGGCCCGAGCTGGGAGAAGTCTCCTGCGCGGACCGCGAATCCCATTGTGACCGCCGGATTCAGGTGCGCATCCCTGCTCCCGCACGCCACGGCCGCGAAGATGCCGCACATCACCGCAAAGGCCCATCCTGCGGTGATGACCATCCAGCCGGAGCCTTCCGCCTTCGATCTTTTCAGCAGGACGCCCGCCACCACGCCATCGCCCAATAGCACCAACACGAGCGTGCCCACGAATTCGCCGAGCATTGGTGAACTCAACTTGCCGTTCCTTTCTGCATGACTGGCGCGGAAACGGCGCTGAATCTATCACCGCTGGTCCTGAGAAGCTACGGTCGCTCCCGAAGAGCGCGAACGCTCCCTGGCAGTGGTCAGATTTGATATGCTGGCGCCCGCCCGGAGGACAAATGGACGGGGAAATGGACGCCGCCGCAACGCCGTCGTTCTCGCTCGGCAAGTCATTCTGGCGCAAATTCACCAAGACCTATTGGGGCCGCAAACCCACCGTCATCCGGGTGCCCTTTCCGATGCCGATTGCCACTCCCGACGACGTCTTTCGCGGACTACTGGCCGTTCGCCAGCGGCTCAGTGAGCCGAGGGACGATTTCGAGTTGAACATCGAGCGGCGGCGGATCGTGGTGGATTTGGATCGCTGGCTTCCGCGTGAAAAGGACGTCTCGCTCACGGGGTACCAGGCGCGGTTAAAACGTGACGGGCCAGGCGGAGAGCTAGCCTTCCTGGTGAATGAATTCCAGGACGAACTTGGTTGGACTTTTTACAATCGCCTTCGCCAGTTTCTCCAGGGACATTATGAAATCACAGGAGTGCCCGCACGCGCCGAGGTGGACCTGTTTTTGGGGAATTACCGGCGCACTCCTTTGGGCCTACATCGCGATGAGGCAGACGTCTTCTGTTTCGTGGTGGAGGGCAGGAAGCGGTTTCGGCTGTGGCCCAAGGATGCCTTCCAAAGCAGTTCTCCGAGATACGGGCCAGGACCTTATACGAAACACATGAAGGGATCACTCTGCCTCGCGGGCGATCCTGGGGACATTCTCTACTGGCCGTCGAGCTACTGGCACGTCGCGGAGTCCGACGGGCATCTGGTCAGCTCCTTGACGCTGGGCCTTTATCACGGATACTCGGTTTTTCTCGCCCTGATGAAGAATATCGCCGAATGGTATCGCGAAATCGGTGGCGACGAGCGCGATCCCATTGGCTCTCTCCCGTTCTCGAATTCTCGCGTGCCGCCGGAGCTGGTCTCCACCGCACGACGTGCCGAGGGTCAGCCGGGGCGATTGACGGAACGATTGATGCGTTCGTGGATGGAGCGGATCACGGGCTATGGTTTCGACCGGATTCCCCGGCCATGTGGCCGCGCGGCACTCGAGATGAGCAGTGTGGTGCGCGCCAACCCAATCTCGCCCATACTGCACTGGAAATTCAACGGAGACCTGATCATCGCCGCGAACGGCCGGTCCATCGCCGTGGGCTACGACGATGACATCGTGAGAATGCTCGGAAGAGTGAGCCGCGGATCGGACTGCGAGGTGGCAGAGTTGAGGAGAGCGAAGCGCCGAGAGTCGGGGTCTCCCGTGCAGGCGCTTCGCCGGACACTGAAATTCCTCCTGGAGGAGCGCGCACTGGAGCCGGCCTGAGGGCAGACTCTAAATGAAAGAAGGGCTGTCCTTGCGGACAGCCCTTCGAGAAGATCGTGGATCAGGGGAGGCCACCTAGCGCGTTGTGATCTTCATGGACAACGTCGCGGTTTTGGGCAGCTTCTTGCCTTTCTTCAATTTCTTCTTCGTTTTTGGCATTGTGATTCCCTCCAAAATCGGATTCGGCCCATTGGGCCGAGTCCTCAAAGATTGCCAGGAGGCCGACTTCGAGGCGCATTCTGCCACTTGCGCGGCTGCAAACAAAGCAATTTTTGGCGCCCCGGCCAGCGGCGCACGGATGCTTGCCATTTTCGAGGCCACAGAGTAAGTTCCCGCCTGCACTTTAGCCGTAACCCCAGGGGGTACGTTTCATGCGACGTGCGATGATGCTGACGGCGATCGGCTTTTGTCTGTTTGCTGCGCCATTCCTCCGCCAGGCGCCTTCGGCCGACGACATCGCCGACCGAGCCCACAAGCTGCATTTCTCCTCGATTGTTCTCGACACGCACGACGACACCACGCAGCGCTTCTTCTCGAAGAGCTACGATCTGGGCAAGCGCAATCCCGACGGCCACGTGGACATTCCGCGCATGCGTGAAGGCGGCATGAACGCCATCTTCTTCTCCATCTGGATCGACGGGCACATCATGGGTCCGCCGGCGGTCGAAAAAGCTCTCGATCAAATCGACGCCGTCCACCAAAATGTGCTCCGCTACTCGAACGATCTCGTCTTCTGCCGCACGGCCGCTGAGGTCCGCCGCGCTCACGATCAGGGCAAGATTGCGGTGCTCATGGGCGTGGAAGGCGGACACATGATCGGCAACGATATCCGGATGGTTCGAGTGTTCGGCGACCTCGGCGTCCGCTACATGACGCTCTCGCACTTCTACAACGACGAGTGGGCCGATTCGTCCACCGACAAGCCCGCCCACAACGGCCTCACCGATTTCGGCAAAGATATCGTCCGCGAAATGAACCGCCAGGGAATCATGGTCGACATCTCGCACGTCTCCGACAAGACGTTCTACGACGCGCTCGCAGTGAGCAAATCCCCGCTGATCGCCTCGCATTCCTCCTGCCGCGCGCTCTGCAACCACGTGCGCAACATGAGCGACCAAATGATCAAAGACCTCGCCGCGAAGGGCGGCGTCATCCAGATCAATTATGAGAAGAGTTTCCTCGATCAGGCGTACAAGGACGCGTTCGACAAGGCCACCGCCGGAGGCGGCGTGGTCGCCATGCTTTCGCAGGTGGAAAAGGATTGCGGCGGCGACGCCGAGTGCGTCAACCGCGGCGAAATCGCGTTCGAGCACCGCTTAACCGAGGAAGGGAAGCTCCCCCACGTCAGCTGGGAGCGCATCATCGAGCACATCGATTACGCCGTGAAACTTGTCGGTCCCGACCACGTCGGCCTCGGCTCGGATTTCGACGGCGCCAACATGCCCGACGGCATGGAGGATTGCTCGCACCTTCCGCAAATCACCGAAGCCCTGATGCGCAAAGGCTATTCCGACGACGACATTCGCAAGATCCTCGGCGGGAATTTGCTCCGCGTCATGGAAGCGAACGAGCACGTCAGCCAAGAACTTCAGTCGCAAGCTCGCTAGTCAGCTGCGGCTTGAAGTACATCACCGCGAGCGGCGGCAGGCGCAGCTTGATCGAGTACGGCCGGTCGTTCCACGGGATCGGTTCGGCGCGAACGCCGCCCGCGTTGCCGACGTCGCTGCCTTCGTAGTGGCTTGAGTCGGTGTTGAGAATTTCGCGATAGAAGCCGGGCCGCGGCACGCCCACGCGATGACTCTCGCGCGTCACCGGCGTCAGGTTGCACACGACGACGATCGCGTCCTCCGGATTCCGTGCGCGCCGCAAAAACGAGAGCACGCTCGCGGCCGAGTCGCTTGCATCGATCCAGTCGAATCCCGCCCATTCGAAATCCACTTCGTAAAGCGCGCGTTCGGTGGTGTGCAGCCGGTTCAAATCAGCGATCAGTTGCTGAACGCCGCGATGCGGCGGCGAATCTTCGAGCGACCATTCCACCGAGCCGCCTTCCCAAAATTCGTGCCGCTGCGCCAGTTCGCCTCCCATGAACAATAGCTTCTTGCCGGGATGCGCGTACATGTAGCCGAACAGCAGGCGCAGGTTCGCGAATTTCTGCCAATCGTCTCCCGGCATTTTTTCCAGCAGCGCGCGCTTGCCGTGAACCACTTCGTCGTGCGAAAGCGGCAGAACGAAATTCTCGTGGAATGCGTAAATCATCGAAAACGTGAGTTCGTTGTGGTGATACTGGCGATGAATCGGATCGAGCTCGAAATAGCGCAGCGTGTCGTTCATCCAACCCATGTTCCACTTCAGGTCGAAGCCCAGGCCGCCGATATACGTTGGTCGCGACACCGCCGGCCACGACGTGGATTCTTCCGCAATCATCAGCGCGCCGGGATGCTGCTGGTGCAGCACTTCGTTCAGGTGCCGGATGAGCGCGATGGCCTCCAGGTTCTCGCGCCCGCCGAAACGATTCGGAATCCACGCGCCTGCCTGCCGCGAATAATCCAGATAGAGCATCGACGCGACTGCGTCCACGCGCAGGCCGTCGATATGGTACTTGTCGATCCAGAAGAGCGCGTTCGACAGCAGAAAATTCTGTACTTCGTTGCGGCCGTAGTTGAATACGAGCGTGCCCCAGTCGGGGTGCTCGCCTTTGCGCGGATCGGCGTGCTCGTAAAGGTGCGTGCCGTCGAAAAATGCCAGGCCGTGCGCGTCGCGCGGGAAATGCGCGGGCGTCCAGTCGAGCAGCACGCCGATGCCTTCCTGATGCGCGCGGTCGACAAAGTACATGAAATCCTCAGGGGAGCCGTAGCGGCTCGTCACCGCGAAATAGCCCACCGTTTGGTATCCCCAGGAGGCGTCGAACGGGTGCTCCATCAGCGGCATGAACTCGATGTGCGTGTAGCCGAGCCGCTTGGCGTAGGGAATCAATTCGTCCGCCAGCTCGCGGTACGTGAGCCAGCGGTCGCCTTCGTCATGCTTGCGCCGCCACGAGCCCGCGTGCACTTCGTAGGTCGACATCGGCGCGTGAAGCCAGTCGCGCGAGGCCCGCGCTGCCAGCCATGCGGCGTCGTTCCATTTATAGATATCGATGTTGCAGACCACCGACGCCGTCTTCGGCCGCAGCTCCGCCGCGAAGCCGTAAGGATCGGATTTCAGTCCCAGGTGGTGATTCACGCGCGAGAGAATCTCGAATTTGTAGAGTGCGCCTTCGTCGAGGTGCGGCATGAAGATTTCCCAGATGCCGCTGGCGCCGCGAGTGCGCATTGCATTTGCGCGGCCGTCCCACAGATTGAAGTCGCCGACGACGCTCACGCGCTGCGCGTTCGGCGCCCACACGGCGAAATGCACGCCGCGAACGCCCGCAAGCTCGCGCACGTGCGCGCCCAGTTTTTCGTATTTTTGGTAATGCGTGCCCTCGCCCGAAAGATACAAATCGTAGTCGGTGAGCAGGGGAGGGAAGGCGTATGGGTCGAGCGTCTCGAGCGTGTTGCCGTCGGCGAAACGGAACTGGATGCGATAGGCGTTCGCGGGAACCGGGTCGTCGGCGCGCAGCTTCGTCACGTCCGACGGGACGATGGCTTCGAAAAGGCCGCCGGCGTCAATTTGCGACGCGCGCGCGACGCCGTTACGCCCCCAGAGAATTGTCGCTCCCGTAGCCCCTGGCCGGAACGCGCGAATCGCGAGCACGCGCTTGCCGTCGCGCTCAATCCAGTGGGGTCCCAGTATTTGAAACGGGTCCGAGTCCTCGGCACGCACGATTCGCCCGACCGCCTCCTGCCACGGGTCAGGTGGCACCTTCGTCTCGGTGATCGGTTTCTCGAGTTTTTCTTCCTTTTTCATGACAGCGATTGTGCGCCTCACATCTTACCGGAAAGCGTGAAGCAGAGGTGAAGGACGAGAGCGAGGGAAACTGTGCGAATTGGAACAGAACCCACGGAGCGCAGCGGGTACTATCCCACCTACGTGCAATCGTCTGCGGTGACATCTTTTTGCATCGAGCGACACCACGAAGGAGATTCTAAATGAAGAGATCGCTAGTTATAAGCGCGTTCCTGCTAGGGCTACTTGTTGGCGGGTGCTCGGCGAACCCAGCGGCAGCGCCTGTGGCGCCGGCAGCGGCGGCAGCGCCGGCAGCACAAGACACGGCACAGCAGGACCGAGATCGGGATCGGGACAGAGAACGGGAACGGGAGAAGGAAAGGGATCGACAAGCAACGACCATTTCATGTCCACCGGGGCAGCATCCGTACACAGACCATGGAACAACGAGTTGCGTCAGAGACTAACGATCTGAGCGGGAATGTTTTTGTGCTTGTGATGTGCGGAGGGTGAATAGCCAACGAGGCGTTCAGGTGGCCTGGAAAGGCCGCGGACTTGAACGCCTCGGCTGGGGGTACCTGCTCGTGAGCGTCATTTAAAGCGACGGTTCGTGGCGAACGCATCGCGTCAGCGAAAACTATCCAACGGCGGAATTCATGGACTTCATCGCCAAGCACAACATTTCGTTTGGAGAAGCGGCGAAGGCTCGCCAACATGACGGTGGCGACCGCAACCGCCGCGAAACGCCGCTTTTCGCGGCTGGCATCGAGCGAATGTCACAGCACGGCTTGTATGCGGCCGCTTAAACTTGGCCTACAGGCTGACCGGCAACATGGAGTGGTGCCAACTCCTTCGAGTCGCGCGATCGGAAACTCGGCGGCAAGTTTCCGGTTACGGCGTTACACGTCCAGTTGGCCAGGAAGAGGGGCGTAGGGCTGCTATTTTTGCGAAACGCCATCGGTGAATCTCCTTGTGAAAAATCGAACGGCGGACAACGATGAGGCATGCTGCTATCAGCATGGACCTTGTTCACAGTCTGCGCGGGTCTCGGAGTTCTGGGGCTTGTGTTTGCTTACAAACGAACTTGGGCTGCTGTCGTTCCGGTCATAGCCGTTTTCGTCATCGCTCTCATAACCGTCGCGGAGCTTCGTGATCCACTGGGCCTCGCCCCGCAATATCGTCGCGCGACACAAGGTTGGGATTACATTCTTATGTTGTTTTGGTCCGTTGTTCTCGGTGTGAGCCTACCTGTCATCGGGTTGTATTTGGGCGGGCGGCGCAAGCCATGAGTTGAGAGCCGCAAACTCTCGATAGGTCGGAAAACCGAAAACTGCGTAGACGAGACCAACTCTCCGGTTTCGGCGTTAATCGCTCGATTGGCCGCAGAAACTGGGCTTCGTTTGGGAGGTGTACTCGACAAAGAGGCTCAGTACGTCTATATCCATAAAGGCACAGTTTGCAACACCCAACGAAGATGACTTATGCGGAACTGAGTGGCGCCTCAAGCTCTAGGAACGCGTCCGCCGGAGCGTTTTTTCTTCTTCTATCCTCCGGTGCGCTTCTCAACACTCCTGCCGCATTCGCTCGGCCGCAGATGGATAGTGCACCGGCGATCCGCGTCGAGTCGCAGGAGGTCGTGGTCCCAGTCCTCGTCTACTACCAGCACAAATCCAATAATCTCGTGGGTGGGCTGACTGTCGGCAATTTTCACTTGTTCCAGGATGGCGTCGAGCAGAAGATCGAGCGAGTCTCGCCTGAAAGGAACTTCAGCAGGAATTTTCGCGATAACTTTGGGGTGCAGGAACCCGAGTGGTCGGGAGCTTCAGGCCAAAGGTGGACCATTCTGGGCGGCGGACCGATATCTGGATTCTTTCGATATTCGCGCGAACTCTATTCCGTCAGCTATGTTCCCCCCGCTTCGGCAGAAGGCAGTTGCCACGGGCTAACCGTGACGGTGGACCGGACGGACGTGACCCTTCTTTCGCGCAACGGGTACTGCAACGTTACCCATCCATCCTCCGATCCCCTAAAGGGAACACTGACGAGCAAGCGGATGGAAGATTTTGGAGCTTCACGTGAGGCCGGCAAGATACCGGTGTCAGTGCAGTCCGGATTCACGCACGGTGGTACCAACGTGTCCCGGGTTCACGTCACCGTGGATTTTCCTTACGACGCTATAGCCTTTCGCGAGGTTATCGACGGACAACGGTTCCAGGTCGGGATTTTGACGTTGGCGTACGGAGCAGATGGGACCTTGGCGGCACGGTCCAGCGACCTCGAGCGGAGCGGCGGATCGATGGACCCCGGTTTCTATGGAGGTCCCTCTGGCTTTTATGCGGCTATGAGAGCATTGATCCCTAATCATCACGAAGCGCAGATGGACTTGCCGCCTGGCAATTACCGTATTGAGGTGATCGTCACCGACGGGACCAATTTTGGACGGGCGGAAACATCTCTCGCTGTGGATAGTTATGATGGCCAGGGGCTCGACATCAGCTCGGTGATAATCTGCAAGCAGTTTAACGATCCAAAACAGAACCTCCCGCTTCCGAGCCGATCCGAACATCGGGCGTGGTTCTCCGAATCGGACGCTTCCCCGAAGCCGTCGGCTGATTTTGCGCCGCTCGTCAGCAAGGGCATGGAATTCACACCTGCAGGAGACACGCGGGTCAACAAGGCTGATCCCCTCTTTTTTGTTTACTACCAGATTGACGACCCGCTGCTGCCGAGCACACCGAACACAACAGTTCAAGTGCGAACAAGGATCATCAACACGCAGACACATGAACTCGAAACGGATACCGGCTGGCGAAGCACCGCAGATTGGATTCAGCCTGGCAATTCGGTGGTTGCGATCTCGCAGCAAATCGCCACGGACAAGTTGAATCCAGGGCCGTATCGCATTGACGTCCAATCTTCCGATTCGGCGGGAAGCGTTACGGCTTGGCGCAGCGCTGACTTCACAGTGGAGGGCTCACCGGCAGACCCGCGGAACGCGACACTTCAACAAACAGCGTTAGGGATGCCTGCACCGCTTACGGCTGCTGAGCTAAAGGGTAAGTCCCGCATCCCACCAACGATCACCAACCTCTATGTTTATGTTCAAGAAACCACGCGTGTCGGGATCGGCTTTCAGGCACGTATACAGAAGGATATGCAGGATGCGGCGAAAAACAAGAAAGGTAGTCCGTGTTTCGCTTTGGTATCCACTCCAAAGGACGCGGATGCGATCCTGGTGTTCGAAAGATTCTCTGGAGAAGCGGCGGTCTGGTTGAGGGATACGAAGAATGGATCTGCGCTATGGGGAAAACTGGATGTATCTGCCGACCGAGAGACGGATTATGTCCGATCGAACTTGTACCGCGCGGCTGGTTGTTCGGCCAATGGCGTGAGGAAGAAGAAATAAACTCAGCGGAAAAACCGGCCGCCGCGGGCTATCGTAGACCGTCCTGCTACGACCAAATGGGCGAGTAGTCGCGTTACCGGACATTCGCAGTCCCGGTACTCGACTTCTCGGATAGGCGCGTTAATCGGGGACTCGTCGATTTCGGCGAAGAACGGTTTTGTGAGTTCGGCAATCGAAGCCACATTCCGCATGATTTTGCGTTTTCTTTCATAATCCACTTTATGCCGGGAAAACAACATAAGCGTCGCTTTCCACAGGCAAGCATGTCGCAGGCTTTCTCGATCCGGCGCCTGCGCGTTTCCGGTTGCTTGGCTGAACTTATCGAGAAAATCCAGTCGCGGCGCGCCATTGGAGTGATGTCCTCCCACCCTGCCCGCGCCAGCGGGGCGGCCGCGAGGGCTTTGCGTAGATCCATTGGCACCCTGATCTCCGGTTCTTCTCCGGCCCGAGTAATTTCCGCCGTTACCGTGGCTACGGCATCTGCGCCTGCGGCATCGCGCATGGTTTTGTCAACCCGAAGCCAGTGACTTCCTTTGCCGTCTGGTTCGAGAGCGGCTCGAAAAGGGAAGCTATTGATCGTTCCCTCGACCATCGTCCTGCCTCGTGATGGAAGCTTCGCACTCGCGTTCTTAGGCAGAGTTAGAGTCCACGACCCAGTCTTTTCGTTTGTCTGGGGCCGAAACAACCTGGCGCTGAAGCGAATCGTTGACTTGGTTTCGTGCAGCTTGGCGGGTTTCATTGACCGTCATACTACCAAATAAAACGAAAATGTTTTGCCAGGTTCAGTCGGATGGTTTCAATGGATCGACGCAGCGTCAAGCGCGAGCCCAACTCGCATTGGAAACAAATCAAAGCAGGGCTTTTGCCGGGGGCTAAAGCCCCCGAAATGTTCTAAGGGTTGGAAGCGTTCCGCATGGCCTGAAGGCCATGCTCCCCGGACTGAAAGTCCGGGGCTGACACAAAACCCGGCTCTTCTCGGAGCGCTGCAGCTCTCCTTCCCCGGCATAAATGCCGGGGCTTCCACCCAACACGGCGGCTACTTGGCGTAGTCGTTGCGGTCGATGGCGCCGCCCTTCATCACGAATTTCACGTGCTCGAGCTGCTTGATATCGTCGAGAGGGCTCGAGTCTACGGCGATGATGTCCGCGAATTTTCCTGGCTCGATTGCGCCCACGCGGTCCGACCAATCCATCAGCTCCGCCGCGCGGATTGTGGCCGACTGAATCGCGGCGAGCGGTGACATCCCGTAGCGCGTCATGTACTCGAATTCGATGGCCTGCGTGCCGTGCGGGAACGGGCCCGCGTCGGTGCCGAACGCGATCTTGACGCCGGCGGCGAGCGCCTTCTTGAAGCTAGGCTCGTGCAAGCTGGCGCGGCTCACTTTGCCTCCGCTCGCGGCTTCGTCTTCTTTGCGCGTATCGCCGTCGTAGACGTAGAGCGTCGGCACGAACCAGATTCCCTTCGTCACCATGTCGTGAACGGCGGCGTCGTCCAAGTCGATGCCGTGCTCGATGGAATCCACTCCGCCGTCGATACAGGTGTGCAGGCCGATGCCGCCGTACGCGTGACACGCCACCTTGACGCCTTCGCGATGCGCTTCGTCGGTGATTGCGCGAACCTCTTCGAGCGTGAGCGTAGGCTGGCTGATCATTTTGCCGTCAGCGGTGAAACGGTGCTTGTGCGTGCCGTAGATTTTGATCCAGTCGGCGCCATATTTGATTTGCTCGCGAACGGCCTTGCGCGCTTCAACGGGTCCATCGACGATCTGGACGCCGGACGGGACCAAGACCTCGGGCGAGTAACCTTCGAGCGGGTAGCCGCCGGTGGTAGAAATCGCGCGCGTGACGACTTCGAGGCGCGGGCCGGGAATCAGGCCGCGATTGATGGCGTTGCGCACGTCAACGTCGCTGTACATCGCGCCTTCGGTTTCGAGATCGCGCATCGAGGTAAAGCCGGCGTCGAGGTCGCGCTTCGCGTTCACCGTGGCTTCGATGGTGCGGTACTGCCACGACTCCTTCAGGAGCTGCTCGTCGTAGCGGCCGTTGTCTTCGCCAGTGAGGAAGATGTGCTCGTGGGCGTCGATCAGGCCAGGGAGCACGGTGGCGTGGCTGAGATCGATCACCGTGGCGCCCGCGGGGATTTGCACTTCGTTTGCGGGCGCGACGCGGTCGATGCGGTCGCCGCGAATCACGATGACGCGATCGGGCAGCATCTTGCCGGAGCGCACGTCGAGGAGCTGGCCGGCGCGGACGTAGGTGACGGGCGGGTCGGCGGCGAGACTCTTGGTGCGGAACGCGGCGACGACGGCGAATGCGAGAAGCAGAGCAATCAGAGCGTGGTGAAAGTGGCGGTGCATGTGGTCCTCCTTGGGGCTGACGAACATCTTTCCTCAGGAGTTGAAACCCCTGACGGGAGGGGCCGACTTTATGTCGGAGCTGAAGCTCCGGCCCCCTAAAGAGCCGGGCGATTCTACAGCTTTCACCGCCGTATCGAAAGGTAACAGCGGGCATTATTGCGGAAAATGATTTCCACAGAGGCGCCGCCAGAGCCCGAAAAACGGCACTTTCGCCGCTGCGGAGAAGCGTGCTATCAGGCTTTATTTCATATAGTTAGCGAAAGGCGAGGGGGTGGTACTAGTGTTGCTTATTCCCAAGTGTCGCTGGGACGCGCCTTGGGAGGCCCCTTCATGGTACTTGCTGTTGCCGCACTGCTGTTTCAGGTGTCGGTTGTGACTCACAACATGCCGGCTCAATTTCCGGCCACCGATTCACGCGTGACGGCGGATGCCGATACCAGCGCGGTGGCGACAGCCGATGTTGCGGCACCCGATACGACAAACGTCCAGAAGCACCCCAATCTCGAGAACGTCAAACTGGGTGAGCAGCCAGCCTTCGCCAAGGAATCAACTTCCGGCAAGTCGAGCTCGGCGCCCGTGCTGACGATGGTGGCATACAACACGCGGGATAATTCGATTTCAACGGTGCGGGTACCCGAGATCAACCCGGGGAAACCTCAAGAGATCAAGGTTGCGGAAACTTATCCAGCGCGCGGGTCGTGGCTGGCCCTTTCGATTTTGCAGCATGGCGCTGCGGGGTTCGACGCGTATTCAACGCGCTACGCGGTGGGGCATGGCGCGGTGGAAGACGATCCGCTGATGAGGCCATTCGTGCACTCGCCGTCGATTTACGTAGTGTCGCAACTGTGCCCGTTGGTGCTCGACCTGGTGGGCCGCAAGATGCAGCGCAGCCAAAACGATTTCATTCGCCGCATGTGGTGGTTGCCACAGACGGCCAGCACTGGTATGTATCTCTTCTCCGGCGTGCACAACATGCACGTGGGCGCGCACGCAATTCAGTAGTAAAGGGTCAGTAGCAAACGAGTTTGCTGTACTCCCTGGCGGGAGGTGCCAAAAACACCCGGGTTCTCTCCCCGGGTGTTTTTTTTTGCATTTAGCGCAGCTCACCTTCAAATCACAAATTCCCGCTCGAACAGATTGACGTCGGCTTTGAACAGAGGCCTTTTCTCGACACCCCAAAATTGTCGTATAATCGCGCCGATCGCGATTCTTCCTAGATCTCAAGGAGGCACACATGGCCGATACGACTGGTGCAAAACCTGCAAAGACTAATCCCGACAACTTGGAGACTACGAACGAGCAAATCGAAGAACACAATGTAAGTGAAGAGGTGATAGCGGATGAGGAGCAACGCGAAGAGGACCGCCGCGCAGACGAAGTAGACGAACAACAAGATTTGAATCAAGGCATGCAAACCGGAACCTATGACGATGGGCGCCCCGGGATCAATTGGGGTCCGGACTATGAAATCCCGAAGACCAGAAAACCCGAGACGAAAGACGAGCCAAACAAGAAATCCGACTAACCAAGCTTTCATTCGGTTCATGTAGCTTCCACGCTTGCGCGCCTCTCGCGCCGGCCACCTTTCTGGCGGAAAGAGGCGATGCTGTCGAAGCACGCATTCGGAGAACCGCGCCTAACGGTTGTTACGCGGCTTTGTCTCGCCAATCTTTACTCCGGCTGTGGTAAATTTCCTCGCCGGAGGTGCCACCATGCGGCGTGTGATTCGAATCCTGACTTGTAGTTTAGTCGCTGGCGTGCTCTTGGTTGCCGTGCCGGTGCGCGCGCAACAGAATGCGGCGGCGCCTCCCCAGGAAGGCGATTTCGTCCTTCACGATTTCCATTTCAAATCGGGCGAGACTCTGGCTGAAGTCCGCATGCACTACTACACGCTGGGAAAGCCGGCCAAGGACTCGAACGGGCGCACTACGAATGCGGTCCTACTCCTCCACGGCACGGGCGGCTCGGGACGAAGCCTTCTCTCGCCCTTATTCGCGGGAGTGCTGTTCGGTCCCGGCCAACCGCTCGACGTGAACCGCTATTTCGTGATTCTTCCCGACAACATCGGCCACGGCAAATCCAGCAAGCCCAGCGACGGTTTGCACGCGCACTTTCCCCAATACGATTACGACGACATGGTCGCGGCGCAGCACGAACTTCTCGAGAAGGGCCTCGGCGTTAATCATCTACGCCTGGTGCTGGGCACTTCGATGGGATGCATGCACTCGTGGGTGTGGGGCGAGACGTATCCCGACTTCGTGGACGCGCTGATGCCGCTCGCGTGCCTGCCCGTTCAGATCGCCGGGCGAAACCGCGTCTGGCGCGACATGGTGATCCAGGGAATTCGGCAGGACCCGGAGTGGAAGGGTGGCGACTACACCACCGAGCCTCGGGCAGCTCTGCAAATCTCCGCGGACTTTCTGATCATAGCGGGAAGCGCGCCGCTGGTGATGCAGAAAAGTCTCCCCACGCGCGAGGCAGCCGACAAGTACGTCGATGACACCGTGAAGCGGAACACCGGGGGCCTGGATGCGAATGATTTTCTATATGCGGTGAGCGCGTCGCGAAATTACGATCCGTCGGCGGAGCTCGACAAAATCACGGTGCCCGTCATGTTCATCAACTCCGCCGATGACTTCATCAATCCGCCGGAGCTAGGGATTGCGGAACGTGAAATCAAGAAAGTGAAAAATGGCCGTTTCGTCCTGATCCCCATTTCCGATAAGACGCATGGCCACGGCACGCACACCGACGCGGCCGTCTGGCAGCAGTACCTGAAGGAACTCCTCGACTCGTCCCAGCACTAACTGCCTTCAGAGATGCGGGAGGCCGATCGCGTCGTTGTTGAAGAGTCCCCGCATCCCTACCCCCGAACATGATACTTTGGCGCGAGCAACTTTCTGGATTGAGGCGGGCTGATGCGAACAGCGAAAAAAAGCGGCATTGCCGCGGATAAGTTGGAGTTGTACGACAAGGTGATTGCGACGAATCCAAAGGTGGAGCGGAGAGGCGCGGCGAATGCTTACACGGCGCTGAACGGGCATATGTTTTCGCTGCTGCTGCCGGGCAGGCCGTTGGCACTGAGGCTGCCCGAGGATGCACGCGTGCAATTTCTCAAGAAGCACAAGACGACGCTGTTCGAGGCGTATGGCGCCGTTATGAAAGAGTATGTGACGGTGCCGGATGGGTTGTTGAAGAAGACGAAGGAATTGCGGAAATATTTTCAGTTGAGCTACGAGTACGTGAAGACGCTGGAGCCGAAGCCGACCGGGAAGAAGAAGAGCTGACAGAAGAGAGAAAAAGAGAATGAAAATTGCGGCGTTGATCGCGCGAATTCTGATGGGCCTTGTCTTCGTCGTATTTGGACTGAATCGCTTTGTGCGATTTCTTCCGCCGGACCCTTTGCATGCGGGCTTGGCCGGGCAGTTCCTGGGCGCGCTGATAGAGTCGCATTACGTTTACGTTGTGGCGGCGCTTCAACTCACCGGGGGCGCGCTTTTACTGGTGAACCGCTACGTGCCGCTGGCACTGGTGATTCTGGGTCCGGTGATCGTGAACATCTTCTTGTTTCACCTGTTCATGGATCGCGTGGGCCTGCCCTATGCGGCCATTCTCGTGGCTCTGTGGGGAATAGTGGCTTCGCAGCATCGACAAGCGTTCGCGGGGCTGTTCGTGCAACGGGCGGCTTGAAGCATCTTCATGTCGGCGGCAGCGCGCTGCGGTCGTTCGACTTTAGTCAGTCTTTGACTGCTTTGACGGCGCGAAGGGTTACGAGGCTCCAAGCGGGGACGGGGACGGCACCGCTGATGCGGGTGAGCGGTTTTTCGCTGAGGTCGCTCAGCCACAGGGACTCCGGTTGGGCGTGCGGCCAAATAAGTCTCGCCTCGCGGTTCTCGCCGGACGCACCGAAGAGGCGGATGATCCAGGCTTCGCCGTCGTCGCTGGGCTTCAACGCGGTGACGAGGACGTCGGCGGGCTCGACGCGCACAAGAGGGAGAAGTGGGGCGGCCGCGTCCGTCGTGGCGTGCGCTGCGACTAGCGGTTGGGTGAGTGCCGTGGCAAAGCGAGCGGCAGCCACGGGGTCGTATCCCGTTTCTTGGTGCAGGGTATGTGGCCTCAGAGCGTAGCGGAAGGCAACGACGCCTTCCTGGTACGCGCGATAATTTGTGCCCCAGTGGTTGTTCATCACCCAGGAATAGAATTTCTGCGTTGGCTCTATGTGTTTGCGCCAGATGTCGGGCTGCGTCTGCGAGCCGAGCATTCGCGCGCTGATTTCGCCAATTTCGAGGAGCGGCGCGTCCAGCGTGGCCCACGTGACGCCGAGGTGGTCATTTGCGACGTCGACCCAGCGCCCGACCGGCAGCCAATTCTTGCACGAGCCGGGGAGCTGATCGATTTCGGGACGCATGACGGCGAGCGGGATGTCGATGCGGAGCTGACCGTTGGGCACGTTGAACGGAAACGCGAACTGGACGCTTTCCTTTCCGCCGCGCTGAGCCCAGTCGCCTTTGCCTGGCGTGGGATTCATCGGGGCGCGTTTCTTGTCGACGATGTTCGTAAGCTCGAGGTAATCGGCTCCGACGCACAAGCGAACTCTGCGGACGAGGCTGTTGCAGCCGGGCGCTTGAGACTCGATTCGCAGGATAGCGACCAGCGGGCCATTCGCTTCGACCGTGATTTTCGGCGTTGCGTTGGTTTGAAGGTCTGCCAGATCGGCGCCCGCGAGGTAGAGAAACTGGTTGATTTGCTCTGTGCCGCTCGTGTCTGCGAAATTGTGGTCGTCGCCGTGGCGGAGCAATTCGATGATGCCGCCGGTCTTAGGGTCGACGCGGGCGCGAACGATGCCGTTGTCGAGGACGGTGCCGTCAATTGAGACTGGCCGGGCCGGCGGATGTGGCGGCTTCGGCGAAATCTGGAATCGGGCGGACGCGAACGGCGGAATATCGGCCGCCAAGATTGCGAGTTGGCCAGGTTCGTAATAGTCATACTGCTCGACCGGAATTGCGAGTTCGTCGCGCATCAAGCGTTGCGAGGGAACGGGCCGACCGTTCGCGTCGGTTACGCAGTCGAGCGGCGACATGACACCTGGAACCAAAACTAATTCCGATCGCGGCCATGACGTGGTGTTGTAGATCTCGATGGCGCCCCGCGGCGACACTGTTTCCAGTATGCCCCCCGCGGATGCGGGACCAAGAGAGCGATCGAGGAGTTCGCGCGATTGACGTGAGGCTCTGATTGCAAACGTGGCCTTCGTTTCCCATTGCGCTTTCACGAATGGATTTTCGGAGTCGGAGACGCTGTTCCATGCGCCCCAGGTGTGTTCGGAATAGAGAAGCACGTTGCGCCACGCGTCGTCGAATGCGGCGGGCGGATATGGAGCCTCGTATCCGTTTGCAGCGGTCATCGCGAAGAGCGCTTCGGCCTGGACGAGACGTTCGGCACTGTTGCGGTTGATTGCGGTCTCGCGCGCGGAGGAGGCGGCGCCATCCTCCCAATATGGAGTGAGATCGCCTTTAAATTCGGGCAATTGCGCGCCGTGTGCCTCTTCGAACGCGCGAAAGGCCGCGCTGGCGGACGAGATTGCGAACTTCGGCCACGCGTACTTCGTGTTCCAGTCTTTGAAAAATTCGCAAATCTGGGGATCGGGCTCGGCATTGTCTCCATGGCCGGACCAGCGAATGTAGGAAATGTCGTACGGGAAATTGACCTGGTCGAGGCGGTCCTGATAGTCGTTCACCCACTGGTCGCTGGCCTGGCGCACGACGTGCGACATGGCGTAGCCGGTCCAGGGAACCCAAACGAGGATTTTTTCCTTGCCGGAAGGCGAGAGCCACCAGAAGGGCTTGTCCTGCCATTGCTCCATGATGGAGCCGATACGATCGAAAAAATTCGGCGCGGCGGAGAAATAACGGATTCCTGCTTGCGACATCGCCGTTGCGGTGCCCCAGGTGAAGCCGGGCACGTCGCTGATCATCGCGGAATCGATTTGTACTTTGCATTGGTTCGCCAGATGCGTCGCGTAACGGAAGAGCTGCAATAATTCCTCTGGGCGACACAGACCGGTGAGCTCGTTCGCGTACATGCCATTGAGCGCGACCCAGCCTTTTTGCACGGCAGCGATGAATTCGTTCTTTTCGTCGCCGGAGGCGCGGCGCATGAACATGTCGACGGCCCAGAGGCCCTCCATGTTCCAGACGAAGCGGGCGCCTTCTGGGTAGTCGGCGGTCCTGCGGCCGAGGTCGATGCCTTGATGAAGATTGCGGATCTGCTTTTCTTCGACGGCGGCTTGCAGGTCGGTGTAGCCGATGTCGTTGTGAGAATGCGGCAGCACGTAGATGCGCACCTTGCGCACGGGTTTAAGCGTCACTGAGTACGAGTTTGTGCGGTTGGCGATGGCGACTTCAACGTTCGCGGTGCGTTCCGCGTCGACAGCGGGGGCGAGTGCGTCAATTGTGCGCGACGCAGGAGCGACGATCTGGCGAAGGCGCTCGGCGCCGTCGATGCGGCAGATTGCTGTGGAGCCCGCGTCGGCCGGCGTAACGCTTAATCGGACGGGCTGAAAGAGCGTTCCGTCTTTCTGGACGAGGCCGCGGATCGGAAATGCGGCGGGAGGCGCGGCTTGTTGCTCCTGACGCGCCGGAGACGCGACGAGTGGAGTCAGTCCGCAAACAAGCCCTCCCGCGGTGGCGGCGAGTTGTTTCAGAAGATCGCGGCGCCTCATGACGTGCTGCCTCCCGCAGGAGTTTACATCGGAGAGAGGGAAGAGCTAAAACCTGATCTTTGCCGGCACCTCGCCTGCGTTACGTAGCCATGCGTTTCTCGATTTGTTCGGAGGCGCGATGGGAGATTTCGACGGCGGCGGCGATGTCTGAAACGGGGCCGACCGAGTCTGTGTTTGCGAAGTAGATGCGATCGAACTGGCGGCTGGCGGCGGGAATTGTTTTCGTGAACGTGCCCGGCGTTGGGAGAAACATGGGATGGCCGCGACGGTAGAAATGCAGCTCGATGGGATCGACGTTGAATTCGGGCTGGAGATTCTTGAAATCGCGGAGGACGCTGGCGGCAATTTTCTGGCAGCCGGCGTCTGTGAGGAGTTTCGCGCGATCGATGATCGGCAGGGGCGTGTAAAACGTGAGAATGCTGTTTTTCTGGCGATACTGTGGCTGCTTGAGCGACACCCAGTCTGCGACCACGAAATCGGAGAAGCTGATTCCGGGGCACCACGTGTCGTAGGCCTTGTTGTAAATGGGGCGGTCAAAAATCATGTTGATGACCGGATAAGGGCAGTAACGGATCGACGACATGGCTTCGAGTTGGGAGTCGGGCAGGCCAGAGACCAGGCGCGCGGTGATGAATTTCGGCGTGGCCATGATGACGAACTTGGCGGCGACGGTGCGAAGCTGCCCGTCATGCATGTAAGTGATGTGAGTTTCGTCTTTTTGCGGCTCGACGGCGACGGTGGTGGCGCCCGCAAGGATGTGGTCGGCAAACGTCCTCTGCAGAATCTCAGTGAGTCGCTGCGCAAGAGCGCCATTGCCGCCGGGCAGCGTGACGCGGGCGTCCGGTTCATCGCCCGCCATTTCTTTCAAATCGATAACAGCCGCGAGAGTGGATGTGTCGGCTGATTTCGCGCCCCAGTTCGAAGGGCCGTACCCGTCCCACCATTGCGTGATTTCCGGCGGATAGTTTTTCAGAATTTGCGACAGCGGGAAGCTGTCGAGGTGTTCCGCGTCCTTGTCGGGGTCGAGCGCGACCATTTCCTTGCGGAATTTCTTGAAACTCTCGCGAATGGCAGGTGAGTAGGGAAGCTCGTCGAGGCCGGTGCGCCAGGTGTCTGCGACCCATTTGCCGTTGACGATTGTCGGGTCAGGCGAATTGATCGGGAGAGGATCCAGGCCGATTTCGCGCGAGAGCTGGTCGCTGGCTGAGTCCTTGAAGTCGAAGGCGGAGCCGGTGGCGAATGTCTGGTCGCCGTACGTTTCGAGATAGGCGTTGCCGCCCCAGTGAGGTTCCTTCTCGAGAAGAAGGAAATTGTGTTGCTGCAGGAAGTAGGCGGCGCTGAGTCCGCTGACGCCGCCTCCGACGATTACGACGTCGTAGCGTTTCGAGACGGGCGGACGTTCGAAGACAACTCCGTCGCGAACCTGGTGGCAAATGTCGTAGTGTTCGCCGTCGACTT
The DNA here is from genome assembly GCA_963737205.1 of uncultured Acidobacteriota bacterium. Classification (GTDB taxonomy): domain Bacteria; phylum Acidobacteriota; class Terriglobia; order Acidiferrales; family UBA7541; genus Palsa-295. The sequence goes on from CAVTRV010000003.1 coordinate 139,388, forward strand.
GAGGTGTGGCGGGCGCAAGCGCGGAAAGATCGATAGGGCATCCGGCGGCGACCGATCCGGCCAGCACAAACTTCAGGAAATCTCTGCGAGTCTCGCTCATGCGACTTTTCCCTCGATGGTGGAAGTAAGCGCGGCACTGGGTTCCTCTTCCGAGGCTGGGCGCGTTCGGAGCCGGTACCAAATCAGAATCGTGACGATGGAAAAGAGAAGGATGAGCGTGGAGATGGCGTTGATTTCCGGCGTCATGCCCTGGCGGAGCCGCGACCATATTTCAAGCGGCAACGTGTTCTCGCGGCCGATGAGGAAGAAGCTGACCGCAATTTCGTCGAGCGAGAGCGTGAAAATCAGCAGGCCCGCTGCAATCAGGGAGACGCGGAGGTTGGGAAGCGTGATGCGCCAGAACGTGCGGAAATAATTCGCGCCGAGGTCGAGCGAGGCTTCTTCCTGCGAGCGGTCGAGTTTCTGGAGGCCCGCAAATATTTCAGTGGTGGCGACGGAGGTGAGCGCCGTTCCGTGGCCGAGAGTGATTGTGACGAGGCTCAGCCTCAGGCCAACGCCCGCGAACAGCATCAGCAGGGAAAGTCCGGTGATGATGCCGGGCAGAATCAATGGAAGCAACACGAGGCGGCGAAAGAGTGCTTTGCCGGGGAATTGAGCGCGATCAAGAGCGAGAGCAGCAGGCAATCCGAGTCCGAGCGCGATGAGCACGGCGAAAATGGCCACGATCAGGCTATTGAGAACGGAGCCCCAAAGGTCGGAGTCGCCGAAAAGGTCGCGATACCAGTGGAGCGTCCAACCGTGAGGAGGGAAGCCGCCGACGCCGGAGCCGTTGAAGGAATACACGATGAGAACGACGATCGGAAAATAGAGGAATGCGTAGATAAGGGCAGCATACGCGGTGAGAAGCGGAGCGCGCTCGGGTTGGTATTGGCCGCTCATGAAAGCTTCAGCCTTCTTTCGAGTCGCTCGGTGGAAAAGAGAATTGTTACGACCAGCAGGAGCATGCAGAGCGAGATTGCGGCGCCCACGGGCCACTGGAAGGCGGCGCCGAAATCGCTGGCGACGATGTTGGCAATCATGATGCCGCTGTTTCCGCCGACGAGAAGCGGCGCGAGAAAGTCTCCGAACGTGAGGACAAAGGCGAACGTCGTCCCAGCAATCGCGCCGGGGAGAGAGAGCGGCAGAATAACGCGGCGGAACGTGGCCCAGGGCGACGCACCGAGATCGTGCGACGCTTCGATCAGGTTGCGAGGAACGTGTTCGAGCGACGCATAGATCGGGAGAAATGCGAACGGCGTGTAGATGTGCGTCAGCGTGAGAATGACGGCGAACGGGCTGTAGAGCAAAAACTCGACGGGGCGATGCGTGATGTGAAGGAACTGCAGCAGGCCGTTCAAGACGCCGTCGGTGCCGAGGATGGTTTTCCAGGCGTAGCCGCGGACCAGATAGCTGGCCCATAGAGGAATGATCACGAGCTGGTAGAGCAGGTCTTTTCGCTTCGTCGCGTGAAAAGACAGGTAGTAGGCGAGCGGGTATCCGAGCAGCAGAGCGCAGCACATCACGCTGGCCGCGATCGTCATCGAGCGCAGCAGGACTGTGACGTAGATCGGGTCGTGCGCCAGCTTGACGTAGTTCTGAAGATTCCAATTGTGGACGATGGTTTGCGACGCGGAGACGGACCAGAAGCTGTAACAGAAGAGCGTCGCATAGGGAATCAAGAGAAACGTGACGACCCATACGAGTGGAGGGATCGTGACGGCCGCTTTGTAGGCGCGGGAGTACATGGCGGATCGCCGGGGCTAAAGCCCGGTCCTTTTCGAACGTTCCCTTCGCACAGCCTGAAGGCCGTGCTCCCCCGACTTATTTAGGCTCAGGGTTTGCAAGTACAAACCCTGAAACCCGAGTCGGGTGCTGACACTCTACTCAACGGTTTCGTGGACGCGGGTAGCGTCCTTCGCGTCAAACTCGAATTCAGCTTCGCCTCTGACGGGGCCGGGATCCGGGATTCGCGCGCGAATGATCTGCGAATCGCCGCAATCGATTTCGAGCATGTCCATGGCGCCGCCGAACGTTTGATTGCGAATGCGCCCGCGAAAACGCGCGACGGAGACATCAGGCGTCATTTGCACGGCGTGGGGAGGAACAACTCGAATGCATTCGGGGCGGAGCGAAAACGTCATGACGCCCGAAGGGCCGAAGCATCGCCACACGATCGCGCCAGCCTGTGCGATTCCGTCGCGCACTTCTGCGCGGAGGAGATTCGTTTGGCCGATAAACTGCGCCGCATACGCGGTGAAGGGATGGCCGTAGATGTCGCGCGGCGAGCCGATCTGCTCGAGCGCGCCTTCGCGAAGCAGAGCGACGCGATCGGAGAGGGCCATGGCCTCTTCCTGATCGTGCGTGACGAAGAGAAACGTGATTCCCACTTCGCGCTGCAGGGACTTCAGCTCAATCTGCATTTGTCGCCGGAGGTTGGCGTCGAGCGCGGAAAGCGGTTCGTCGAGAAGCAGTACGCGAGGGCGGTTGACGAGGGCGCGCGCCAGTGCAACGCGCTGTTGCTGTCCACCGCTCAGCCGCGACGGGGCCGATTGCGCGAATTCCTCCATCTTCACCATGGCGAGCGCCTGCTTCACGCGCGACGGGATTTCGTCCTGTGGTGCACCTTTGGCGCGAAGGCCGTAGGCGACGTTTTCGAATACGGTCAGGTGCGGAAAAATCGCATAGCTCTGGAAGACCGTATTCACCTGGCGGCGATACGCCGGTAGCTGGTCGAGGCGTTCGGTACCCATCCAGATTTCGCCACGGTCGAGCTGTTCGAACCCGGCAATCAATCGCAGCAGCGTGGTTTTGCCGGAGCCGCTTTCGCCGAGGATGGTGAGGAATTCTCCGGGCGCGACGTCGAGCGAGATTCCGCGCAGAACCATCCTGCGGCCAAAGCGCTTCTCGACGGCGCGAACCGAGAGCAATGGCTCCTGCGCGGGCGGGCTCGCGCTGGCGGCGGCCTGAGTGAGGCGTGTAGTCACATCGGCCGTCCTACTTGGGCGGGACCTGAAGGGCCGAACAGCAGATTCCTCTCTGCGTGGCCGGCCGGTCCGAAAATCGCGGACCGGAAATCAAAACCTCCGGCCACTGCGCTCGGAATGACAGCTCTCTGTTGTGGAGTGAGAGAGGTCACTGGGCGGCCTTCACGTCGTTCCAGATTTCGTTGTATTTGTCGCGGCGCGGCACCTGCTGCCAGAAATAAATGTGAGCGAAATAGTCGTCCACATTGTCGAGGTGCAGTGATTTCTTCTGGTCGTCGGTCATGAACTCCGCGGCCTGCGGATTCGCCGGGTCGTAGCCGGTCACGTCGGTGACGGCTTTTTGCGTTTTCGGTTCGATCATGTACTCGAGAAATTCAGTGGCGAGCTCTTTGTGATCGCTTGCGGCGGTGATCATCAGGTGGTCGATCCATCCGGTGGTGTTTTCTTTGGGAATCGTTTCTGCGATCGGGAAGTTGGCTTTGCGAAGCTGGTTGGTCATCAGAGGCCAGCCCATGGCCGCGACGATTTCGTGATTCTCGAAAAGGTTTGTGAGCTCGCCGCCGCTGCTCCAGAACTTGCGAATGTTGGGTTTCAGCTCGAGGAGCTTCTTTTTGACGTTCTCGAGTTCGGCGTCGCTGAGATTGTAGAGATGGCTCGGGTCGGGCTTGTCGTAGCCAAGAAGCTGCGCAGCCATGTACATCGTGGAGAGCTCGTCCCACGCGGAAATTTTGCCCTTCAGTTTCGGGTCCCACAGGACCTGCCAGCTATCCGGAGCTTTCGGGAAGGCGGTTGTGTCGTACAGCAGCGGATTTGGCCCCCAGGTGAACGGGACGCCGTAGACGTTGTTGTTCAAGCGGACAAGCGGCATGGAGCGAAGCTTCTCGGAGAGTTGCGTGTAGGAAGGAATCTTCGTGAGGTCGAGCGGCGCAGCGAGTCCTGACGATACGATCGAGGTGGCGACGTCGCTCGAGGGCGAGATGACGTCGTAATTGCTGGCGCTGCCGCCGCGCAATTTCGCGACGAGCTCGTCGCTCGAACCCATGTAGGACGCGCTGATTTTGCAGTGGTGCGCATCCTCGAAGGCGCGCACGTAGGAAGGATCGGCATAGCCTTCCCAGACGAGAAGGCTGAGGGTGGGCGTTTTTTCGCCGCAGCCGGAGATGGCGAGGAGCAAAAGAGTTAGCGCGCCAGCGAGTGCGAGCGTTTTGTTCATGGCTTCGGTTCGACCTGCGTCCCTCAGGGGTTAAAACCCCTGGCTAGCGTGAGCCCTAATGTCGGAGCTGAAGCTCCGACCCCCTAAACCCCCAAGAGCGGGAGCGGCGTACGGCGGGGTTGAAACCCGGCCCTTCCAAACTGCTAGAAGGTGGGCGGGGTGTTCACCCAAATTACGCGAGCCTCCCGCTTGCCTGGATTCGACCAGCGGTGATGCGTGCTGCTCTCGAAATAGAAACTGTCGCCTTCCTCGAGACGGTGGCGTTCGCCGCCCTCGAGTTCGATTTCGAGGCAGCCTTGCAAGATGAAAAGGAACTCCTCGCCTTCGTGAGCATAGGATTCGCCGCTGCCGGCGGACGGCGCGACGCGAAACAGATGCGGCTCCATGACGGTGTTTCCCCAAGAAAGCAATTCCATGCGCACGCCGCGGCCCGCCTCGAGCACTTTGCGTTCGCCGGGACGCACGCGCCCGGGATTCGACTCGGAAGGATCGAAGAGCGACAGGATATTCATGCGATAGAAGCGGGCGAGGCGGCGAAGCGTGGAAACGGAGGCGCTCATGTGGCCCCGCTCGAGAGCGCTCAAGAATCCCACGGAAACGCCGGCGGCTTTCGCCACTCGCGCCAGAGGATAGCCGCGCCCGAGACGAAGCTTGCGCAAGCGTTCGCCCACCGGACTAGCTTTGGTGCGCTGGGCGGTTCGTTTCAACAAACCCTGGGTCCGGAGCAAGTGAACGACCGCGGGAATGTTCATGCGGCGATTGCGGTGCAGGAACTGGGCGCGTTTGAGCAAACGAACATCGGCGTTGCTGTAGAGGCGGTATCTGCTTCGCGTGCGCGCCGGGGAAACTAGGCCCAGATTTTCCCAGGAGCGGAGGATGGAAGCGGAGACTCCCACCATGCGCGCGACGTCGCTGATACGCAAAAAGCCGTGGGCGCGGGAATTCTTCGGCGAATTCTTGGCAGAAGATTTGCGAATGGCTCTCATCACGAGTTTCCCCTTGACAACGCAGGGGGCATCTTCGTAAGGTTCCGGGATTATAGTAAGGTTGTTTCGAGGCCTGCAACTGAAAAGTCACTGAGGAGGCGTCGGGGGTGGCGCCAGGTTTTCCAAAGGAGCGGCGATGAAAATGACGCGATGGGGACGCGTGTTTCTCTTGGTGTGCCTGGGATTGCTCGGGCCCAAACTAGCGTGGGGGCAGACCGGCCAGATTCGTGGGACCGTGAAGGATTCTTCCGGCGCAGTTGTTGCCGCCGCGAGCGTAACGGCGACCCTGGTGGGAACGGACACGACGCGTACCGTTTCCACGGAGGCGGATGGCTCATTCGAAATCCCGGAGCTGGCCGTGGGCACGTACACGGTGACGGCGGTAGTCCAGGGCTTCAAAAAGTTTGTCGCCAATACGGTGGTGGTGAGCATCGGGCACGTGACGGTGGTGGAGCTTGCGCTGCAAGTGGGCGGCTCGACGGACACGGTGACGGTGGAGGCGAACGCCGTCCAAGTGGAGACGACGAGCACGCAGCTTGGCGGGGTCATGACGGATCAATCGATCCGCGAGTTGCCGCTCAATACCAGGAACGCATACCAGCTCCTTCAACTTCAGCCGGGCGTGCAGTCGCAATTGGGCGCCGACCTATTCCTTGGCACGGATAATCCCGGGGTTGTTTCTGTGAATGGAGGGCGTGGCCGGTCGAACAACTACATGGTGAACGGAGGCGACGCGAACGACATCTTCATCAACGGGCCGTCGATTCAGCCGTCGCCCGATGCGATTGAGGAATTCCGAGTGTTGACGAATACGTTCGATGCCGAGTACGGCCGGAACTCCGGATCGGTGGTCAACGTCGTCACCAAATCCGGGACAAACCATGTCCATGGCGACTTTTACGAATTCAACCGCAACGACGCGTACAACACACGAGAGTACATCACTGGTATCAACCCGGATTACAAGCAGAATCAATTTGGCGGAACCCTCGGCGGTCCTATCAAGAAAGACAGCACGTTCCTATTCGGGTCCTACGAAGGGAACCGCCTGGTCCAGGGGATTTCCTCGGGTTCGGTGCTTCTTCCTACGGCCGCAGAGGCGACGGGAGATTTTAGCGAGGCTGGCGCGGCTCAGGCGTTCAGCGGCCAAGTGGCTGACCCGAACTATGCGGGCGTGCTACAGAATCGCGCCGGATGCGTGGGGGCGCTCACGCCAGGAGGGTCCACGGCGCTGGCACTTGCTGCGGGCGGGACTCCCCAGGCATATTCAACGATTTTCCCCAACAACTTTATTCCGCCGGCATGTATGGATCCAACCGCGCTGGCACTTTACAACCAATACATCGCTGGTCTTGGGACCGGCCTGTACAGCTCCGTTCCCAACAATCACGAACGGGGGGACCAGTTCACGGTTCACTTCGATCACAAGCTCACCAATTCCCAGCAACTGTCTGTTTATTATTATTTTGACGACGACAACCTGACCGACGCTTTCTCGACGTTCCAAGCTGCTGGCGCCAACGTTCCCGGTTTCGGAGCGAACTTCACCAACCGCGGCCAACAAGTGAACATCGGCGATACATGGACGATCGGGACCACCGCGGTGAATGAACTTCGCTTCACGTACTTTCGGGAAGGGGAAGCGCACGAAGATCATCCGACGAATGTCCTACAAAGCGTCCACGACGCTTGCGGCACTTACGTCGATCCGGCGCACTGTTTTTCAGATCCCGCCACGCCGTACGCCGGCATCACCGCCAATATTCCCGGCCGCATGGGAGTCCCATTGATCACGGCGGATGGCGGCTTCGTTATCGGGAACAACTTCGAGGGAGAATTGCCGCAAGCGGGGAACACGTTTCAGGTGAGCGACAGTTATACCAAGACGCTCTCGAAACACACGATGAAGTTCGGCGTAGATGTAGCGCGCCAACAATTCAATCAGTTCGTCTATTACAACGTCAACGGCGACTACGATTTCACTAACGCTCCGGTGTCCGATCAAATCGGTTCCGACCCGGGTTTCCCGGCCTATCCGGCTTACTTTCTGGGAACGTCGAACTTCTACACCCAAGGCGCGGCGCAAGGTGAAAATGACCGAAATACAGGCGTGTATGTGTTCGCGCAGGACAGCTTCAAGCTGAAGCCGAACCTCACACTCAATTACGGTCTGCGTTGGGAGTTGAATACTCCGTACTATGACCTCGGAAACCGGCTGCAAACCTTCAGGCCGGGTCAAGTCAGCAACAAGTACCCGTGCGTTCTGAACCCCAACAATCCCATCAGCGCCAACTTGATCGCAACTTATGGCAGCACGGACTGCAGTCCCACCGGTCCCGCAAACGCCGTGTTTCCCACCGGTCTCGTCTTCCCGGGTGATCCGGGAGTGCCGCGCGGCCTGACGGCGACCTATTACAAGGGGTTTGCGCCCCGCATCGGGCTCGCATGGAGTCCCGGTTGGACCGAGGGCTGGCTGGCGAAGCTGACGGGCGGCCCGGGCAAGTCCAGCATCCGTATGGGATATGGAATTTTCTACAACCCGATCGAGGAACTGGTCATGGAACAGTTCAGCGCAGAGCCGCCGTTTGGCGGGAGTACCGCGCTTTCCAGCACACTTCTCAATCTTCCGTTTGAGTATCAGGCGGGGGGAGTTGCTCCGAATCCATTTGTGGGCGTTATAAGCCAACCGCCGAATATGCCGGTAGATTGGTCCAATTTCCGGCCGATCTTGCCCTTCGGTGAATTCCAGCCGCACATGAAGCCTCAGTATGCCGACCAATATAACCTGACGATCGAGCGCCAACTCACCAAAGATATGCTGGTGAGAGTGGCTTATGTAGGAACGCAGTCGCACCACTTGCTTGCGTCTCGCGACTTGAATTACGGGCATGCGGAAACGTGCATTGAACTGAACGAGATACTCGGGGACGGTACGTGCACACCCTACAGCTCAGACGTCACGTTCACCGTTCCGGCGGGCACGCCGATCCCGGCTTACGTTGGGCCGCCGGGAGGGCCACGCACTAGCTGTACAGGACTCTATCTGCCCTATAACGCCGGGGCAGGCGGGAATTGCGTCCAACCCACGGCTGCTGGTTTGGCTAATCCGATTACCCTTGTCGGTCTCCGGCAGTACTCTTCGCCGCAATGCCAACCTCTCAGTCCCACAGGCGTTGGATGTCCGGCCGATGGAATACCTGTCTTCAGCAGCATTTACGTGGAAGACACAATCGCCAATTCGAACTACAACGGTTTGCAGCTTTCCCTGGAGAAGAGTTATTCGCACGGGCTGCTGTTTCAGGCGTCTTACACTTTCAGCAAAGCGATCGACCAGGGGGCATCTTTTGAAAACGAGCTCAATCCCCTCAATTACGGTTTCACGCGGGGTTTGTCGCTTCTGGATGCCAAGAATCGGTTTGTGTTCAGCCCTGTATGGGAAATTCCCGTGCCCCAGTACGAAGGCTTTAAGGGCAAGGCCCTGGATGGCTGGGGAGTATCCGCGATCATCACGTACCAGAGCGGGTTTCCCATCCGAGTTCAGGATCTGGACGACACCGAACTCCAGACGAGCGACGGCTTCTTTGAAAGCGCCAACACGCCGACGGCGACCGCGCCCGTACAATTCCTGGATCCGAAGACGAACGGGAATTTCTGGTTTAATCCCGGCAACTTCTGTGATGCCACGGAGGCAGGTTGCCCCACGCCGTACGGGGTTTTCGGCAACACTCCCCATGCGTTGTGTTGCGGGCCGGCGCTCAGCAACACCGACCTCGTATTCTCGAAGAAGACGCCGATCAACGAACGGTGGAACACCGAGTTTCGCGCCGAGTTCTACAACGCGTGGAATCATACTCAGTTCGCGAATCCCGACGGTGATTTCGTTGACTCGACCTTCGGACAGATTTTGAAGACGCGCGAGAGCCCTCGAGTGATTCAGTTCGCGTTGAAGGTCTTGTTCTAGAGGCGGGGGCGAATCGGGCGCGCGATTGCGAGGGGCCTTCGGCGAAGGCCCTCGTTTTGTTGTGCGGCGGAAGACTGAAGCGTGTGCGTCGTGGTCAAAGCCACGGTCGATGCAGATGAATGAAGGATGGAGGAAGTAATGCACGAAGGACTGCAGAAAGAAATTGCGACCTACGAGAAGCGCACCTCGAAATCGCGCGAGGCTCACAAACGCGCCACCCAACGGTTGCCCCTGGGAGTGGCCAGCAATTATCGCGCTTACGATCCCTACCCGATTTTCGCGCGCGACGGCCAGGGCGGCCACCTTCATGATATCGACGGCAACGAGTACATCGACTTCAATCTTTGCTTCGGCGCCCTGATGGCGGGGCACCGGCATCCGGCGGTGATTCGGGCGGTGCAGGAAAAACTCGGAACCGGGACGATGTACGGGATGCCGCACAATCTGGAGTGGGAACTCGCGGAAGAAATCTGCAAGCGGTTTCCGGTAGAAATGGTTCGGTTCAGCAACAGCGGCACCGAAAGCACGATGCATGCGGTGCGCCTGGCTCGGGCGGCCACAGGCCGCGACCGCATCATCAAGATGGAGGGCGGATATCACGGCCTGCACGATTCGGCGCTGGTTTCCGTGAAGCCGAAAGCGAGCGAGGTGGGCGACCCGCGATTTCCGACGTCGGTTCCGGGCGGTGAGGGCGTCACGAAGGCGACTCTGCAAAATACGCTAGTGGCGCAGTTCAACGACGTGGAAGGCGTCGAGCGGCTGTTCGCGAAATATCCCGGAGAAATTGCCGCGGTGATCGTCGAGCCGATCATGATGAACGTTGGCATCCTGATGCCCGATCCCGGCTATCACCAGGCTCTGCGAGAAATCACGAAGAAGAATGGCGCGCAGCTGATTTTCGACGAGGTGAAGACGGGCGCGAAGCTGGCATACGGCGGGGCTTGCGAATACTTCGGCGTGAAACCAGACATCGTGTGCCTGGCAAAGTCGATTGGCGGCGGATTCTCGTTGGCCGCTTTTGCGGCGTCGCGGGCGGTGATGGGGCTGATCTCTGATCATCGGGTTTTCCATGGCGGCACGTACAACACGAACCCGGTGGCGATGGCCGCGGGGCTTGCGACGTTCCGCGAAGTACTCACGCCCGCGGCGTACGAGCACGTCAACCGCCTGAACAAAAAACTCGTGGACGGCTACAACAAGGAAGTGTCCAAGACCGGGCTCGATTCTTACGTGATTGCAGCGGGCGCGAACGGGGCGCTCATGTTTTTCCCGAAACCGATTCGCAATTACCGCGATTGGCTGACGATCGATAGCGATCTCTGGCGGCACTACTGGTTCGCCATGACGAATCGCGGCGTGATTCCGCAGCCTTATTGGTGGGACGAGCAATGGACGATTTCCGTGGCGCATACGGACGCGGACATCGATCGCCATCTGGAGGCGTTTGCGGAAGTGGCGCCGGCGCTGGCGGCCGCGCAAAAAGAGCCGCGCGTGGCGTCGAGCGTGGCGCACTAGCCGGAAATCGAGTTTGGAGTTTCGTCTGGCTGAGAATCAAACCTCGCAGGATTCCGCCGCACACCTGAAGCGGGCACTAGGGCGCTGGGACCTGGTGGCGCTCTTCGTTGTCGCCGTATTCAATCTCAACGTGGTGCCCAGCATCGCGGCGAACGGAGGCGTCACCGTTTGGCTCTGGTTGATTGCGCTGGTTCTCTTTTTCTGGCCGCAGGGAATTGCCGTGATTGAGCTCGCTCATCGCTATCCGGGAGAAGGGGGCGTGTATTTGTGGGCCAAGCGCGAATTCGGCGATTTCCACGGCTTCCTTTCTGGCTGGTGCTACTGGACGAACAACATGATGTACGTTCCCACCGTGATGCTCTATTTCGTGGGCGTGTCGGTGTTCGCTCTGGGACCGGGTCACGAGGCGCTGGCCGACAATCGATGGTTCACCGTGGCCGCGTCGCTGGGGCTGTTCGCGATTCTGGTGGTGCTGAACATCGTTGGGCTGGGTGTGGGGAAGTGGATCAACAACATCGGCGGAATCGGCACGGCAATCGCCGCGGCCACGCTGGTTGGCCTTGGCGTGATTGTGTGTTTTCGATTTGGCACCAGCGTGACGGTGGCGGACTTCCGCATTCCCGCCGATCCGCGTTTCTTGATGAACGCGTTCGGCGTGATTTGCTTCGGACTGGTGGGCCTGGAACTGGCCTCGGTGATGGGTGATGAAATCAAGGACCCGGAAAAAAACCTGCCGGGAGCGGTCGCGTGGGGCGGAGTGCTTTCCGGTCTGCTCTATATTGCGACGACGCTGACGCTGCTGGTGGCGATCAGCAAGAACGACATCAATGTGCTGCAGGGAATCGTGCAGGCGGTGAGCCACATGTCGGCCCGCGTGGGTGCGTCGTGGATTGTGGCGCCGTTTGCGGTGATGCTGAGCGTCTCGATTGCGGGAATTGGTTCCGCGTGGCTGGCGGGGTCGGCGCGAATTCCGTTTGTTGCAGGCCTCGACTCGTATTTGCCCTCGTGGCTGGGAAAAGTTCATCCGCGCTACGGCACACCGTATGCTGCTCTGATCGTGCACGCGACGGTGTCCGCGATTCTGGTGGCGGTGAACTTTCTCCGTTCGGGCGTGCAGGAGACGTTTCAAAGTTTGCTGTCGCTGGCGGTGGTTCTGCAGCTTGTTCCTTTCCTCTATATGTTCGCGGCGCTGATCCGGATTGCAATGAATCCAGCCGCAGGGAAGGGGCGCTACAGCCGCCGCGTTCTTTTGTGGGCGGGGTACAGCGGGCTGCTGACGACGATTCTGGGAACCGTGCTGGCGTTCTTCCCAGCAAAACAGATTACTTCGGTTTGGAGATATGAAACCTGGATGTTCGGCGGGACCGCGGGGTTTATCGGACTCGCGGTGTTTTTCTTTTATGTTTACGCGCGGCGCAAGGGGCGGCAGGCCGCGGTTCTGGCGGGCCCGGCACCGACACGAGGGGACGCCTGATGGATCGCTATCGGATGTACATCAACGGAGAGTTCGTCGAAAGCCTCAGCGGTGCGTATTTCCCGGTGGTGGATCCATCGACGGAAGAAATTATCGCCGAAGTTCCCGAAGGCGACGAGAAAGACGTGAATCGCGCGGTGGCCGCGGCGAAAGCGGCGTTTGAATCGGGCGCATGGCCGCAAACGACGGCGCAAGAACGCGGCCGGATTCTCTTCCGGTTGGCCGAGCGAGTGCGAAAGGAGGCCGCGAACCTGGCCGAACTCGAAGCGCGCAATTCGGGGAAGCCGATTGTGGAAGCGGAATACGACATTGCGGACGTCGCGACCTGCTTCGAATACTACGGCGGGATGGCCACGAAAGTTCTGGGCCACGTAAATCCCGTGCCGGATAACGCGTTGAGCCTTTCGTTGCGCGAGCCAATTGGCGTGGCGGGGCAAATCATTCCGTGGAACTACCCGCTGCTGATGGCCGCGTGGAAGCTGGCGCCGGCGATCGCGGCGGGCTGCACTTGCGTGCTGAAGCCGGCTGAGCAGACGCCGCTGACGGCGCTTGTGTTCGCGGGCTTTCTGGCTGATGCGGGGCTGCCGCCGGGCGTCGTGAACATCATTACGGGCTTCGGCGAGGCGGCGGGCGCTCCGCTTGTGAAACATAAGGATGTGAGCAAGATTGCGTTCACGGGAAGCGCGGCGGTGGGGAAGGCGATCGTCAAGATGGCGGCAGATACGGTCAAGCGGGTGACGCTGGAGCTTGGCGGAAAATCACCGAACATATTTTTTGCGGACGCGGATTTTGAGGCAGCGATCGACGGCGCGCTTTTTGGCGTGTTCATCAATCAGGGTGAAGTGTGCTCGGCCGGCAGCCGCATTCTGGTGGAGAAGCCGATCTATTCGAAGTTTGTCGATGCAATGTCCGCGAAGGCGAAGACAATTCGCCTGGGGCCGCCGCTGGAGCGCGAAACGAAGATGGGTCCGCTGGTGAGCAAGGAGCAATTCGAGCGGGTGCGGTCGTACCAGGAGCTGGGAAAGAAGGAAGCGAAACTCGCGGCGGGAGGCGGGCGGCCGGCGTCTGTGTCGCGCGGCTACTACGTGGAGCCGACGATTTTCTACGATGTGGATAATTCATCGCGTATCGCGCAGGAGGAAATCTTCGGTCCCGTGGCGGCCGTGATTCCGTTTGCGAACGAAGCGGAAGCGATCCGCATCGCGAACGAAACGCCGTACGGCCTGGCGGCGGCCGTCTGGTCACGCGATATTTTCAAGGCGTTTCGCGTGGTGAAAGCGCTGCGCGCAGGAATCGTGTGGGTGAATCACATGCAGCCGACGTACGTCGAGGCGCCGTGGGGCGGCTACAAGCAGTCCGGATTCGGGCGGGAGCTGGGTCCGTGGGGGATCGAAGAGTATCTCGAGACGAAGCAGGTTTACATCAATCTGAACGAACAGCCAATCGGGTGGTACTGACATGCCGACCATTCAACTGCGAACTTCCGTTCCCGGGCCGAAATCACAGGAGTTGATGAAACGCCGGGAGGCCGCGGTACCTCGAGGCATTGCACACGGCACGCCGATCTTCGCGGCGCGAGCCGAGGGCGCCGTATTGGAAGACGTCGACGGGAACCGGTTTATCGATTTCGCCGGCGGAATCGGATGCAACAACGCCGGGCATCGCGCGCCGCGCGTGGTGGCGGCGATCCGGGAGCAGGTGGACGCGTTCCTGCATACGTGTTTCAGTGTGGCGCCGTACGAAAAATATATTGCAGTGGCGGAGAAGCTGAACGCGATTACTCCCGGCACTTTCGCGAAGAAAACGATACTCGTGAACAGCGGCGCCGAGGCCGTCGAGAACGCGATCAAGATCGCGCGGTTCTACACGCGGCGGCCGGCAATCATTTGCTTCGAAGACGCGTTTCACGGCCGCACGATGCTGACGATGTCGCTGACGAGCAAGACGCATCCTTACAAAGCGGGCTTTGAGCCGTTCGCGGCGGACATTTATCGCATCCCGTATGCCTACTGCTATCGCTGTTCGTACTCGCTGAAATATCCCGCGTGCGATGTTTTCTGCGCTCGGCACCTCGAGGATACGTTCAAGCGCGTTGTTGCGGCGGAGGCCGTGGCCGCCGTGATAGCAGAGCCGGTGCTGGGCGAAGGAGGATTCGTCGCGCCACCACCGGAGTTTTTCGGCTTCGTTCAGGATATTTGCCGGAAACACGAGATCCTGTTCATCGCGGACGAAGTACAAACGGGATTCGGCCGCACGGGAGCGATGTTTGCGAGCGAGCGCTACGGGATAATTCCGGACATGCTGGTTTCGGCGAAATCGATTGCGGGCGGGCTCCCGCTGGCGGCGGTGACGGGCCGCGCCGAAATCATGGATGCGCCGGGCGCAGGCGGATTGGGCGGAACGTTCGGCGGCAATCCGGTGGCGTGCGCGGCAGCTCTGGCCGCAATCGAAACGATCGAGCGCGAGAATCTTTCCGCGCGGGCGATCAAGCTGGGCGAGAAATTCGAAGCGCGGGCTCGAGATTGGAGGTCGCGGTTTCCGCTGGTAGGCGATGCACGAGGATTGGGCGCGATGCGCGCGATCGAGCTGGTGCGTCCGGGCGAAGGCCGCGAGCCTGCGAAACGGGAAACCGAACAGATCATACGGCACTGTTATCAGCACGGGCTGATTGTGCTGTCGGCCGGAACTTACGGGAACGTTGTGCGCTTGCTCGTGCCGCTGGTGGTAACGGACGAGCAATTTGACGAGGGGCTCGAAATCCTGGAAGCGGCCATTGCGACGGTGGCGGAGTCGAGTGTCGAGGCGGTGCCGCGAAGCGCGTAGAATTGGACGAGAGGTAAAGCTCAATGGCGACCGCGACGAAGACGCCAGCTCGCGAGTGGGGATTTTTTCTCGATGGCAAGTGGGTGGTGGAAGGGGAGCCGGTTGATATTCATTCGCCGTATGACGGCTCCGTCGTCGGAACAGTTCATCGCGCGACGCCTACTCATGCCGAGGCTGCGGTAGTCGCGGCCCAGCGCGCATTCCAAATCACCCGCAAGTCGCCCTCGTACGAACGCCAGCGAATCCTGCGTGAAATTTCCGCCGGCATCCAGACTCGGCGCGAGGAGTTCGCGCGCGTCATGGCGCTGGAGGCGGGCAAGCCGGTCCGAACGGCTCGCGCAGAAGTGGACCGGGCCGTGCTCACGTTCTCGGTGGCGGCCGAGGAAGCCACGCGCATCGGCGGCGAGTGGTTGCCGCTCGACTTGCAGCCTTCCACTGCCGGACGAGCGGGCATCGTTCGCAGATTCGCGCTCGGGCCGATTCTCGCGATCACTCCTTTCAACTTTCCGTTGAACCTCGTGGCGCACAAGGTGGCGCCCGCGATCGCCGCGGGATGTAGCGTCGTGCTGAAGCCGGCGCCGCAGACCCCGCTGTGTTCGTTCACGCTTGCGGAAATCGTGGAGAAGGCGGGATTGACGCCGGGCGCACTGAACGTTCTGCCGCTGGCGAATGCCGACGCGGAGCGGCTGGTGGCCGACGACCGGCTGAAGCTGCTTTCGTTCACGGGCAGCGGCCCGGTGGGATGGTCGCTGAAAGCGAAATCCGGGAAGAAGAAGGTGGTGCTCGAACTCGGCGGAAATGCCGCCGTGATTGTGCACTCGGACGCGGACGTCGAAGATGCCGCGCGAAAGTGCGTTCTAGGGGGATTTTCTTACGCGGGGCAGAGCTGCATTTCTGTGCAGCGAA
The DNA here is from genome assembly GCA_963737205.1 of uncultured Acidobacteriota bacterium. Classification (GTDB taxonomy): domain Bacteria; phylum Acidobacteriota; class Terriglobia; order Acidiferrales; family UBA7541; genus Palsa-295. The sequence goes on from CAVTRV010000003.1 coordinate 155,289, forward strand.
TTTTCGTCCAGCGGAATGTTGAGCCGAAGTTCCTGGAGACGCTAGTGGCGGGCGTGAAGAAACTCAAGGTGGGCGATCCGCTGGATGAGGCCACGGAAGTCGGGCCGATGATCAGCGAGGATGCGGCGCGCCGCGCTGCCGCGTGGATCGAGGAAGCCACGGCAAACGGAGCAAAGTTGCTGTGCGGAGGCAAGCGAACTGGTTCGATTCTCGAACCCGCCGTGCTGACGGATACGCGGCCGAACATGAAGGTAAATTGCCAGGAGGTTTTCGCGCCGGTGGTGGTCGTGGAGCCGTACGACGAATTTGAGGAAGCGATTCGCCGAGTCAATGATTCTCCGTACGGCTTGCAGGCGGGCGTGTTCACAAACGACGCGAAGCTATTATTCAAGGCGTTCGACGAGCTCGAGGTGGGCGGTGTGATCGCTGGGGACATGTCGGCATTCCGGATCGACTCCATGCCGTACGGGGGCGTCAAGGAATCCGGGATAGGCCGCGAAGGGCTTCGTTACGCGATTGAGGAGATGACGGAGCCGCGCTTGCTGGTTTTGAGTTCGGGATGATGGCGGCCGTGCAAATCTAACCGCGGACCCCGCTGCGATTCCTGGGACCGGCGGCGAATGACGCGGCGATCGCGAGGGCAACAATTCCGGCGATGACGATGAGCGATACCGGCGTCGAAACCGTCAGTTTTTCGCTGAGCGCCATTTTCAGGCCCACAAAGATCAGAATCGCCGCAACACCCTGATGCAGGAAGCGAAAGCGCGGGAATATGTCGGCCACCGCGAAATACAGTGCGCGCAGCCCGAGTATCGCGAAGGCGTTCGACGAATAGGCAATGAACGTGTCGCGCGTGATAGCCAGAACAGCGGGCACGGAGTCCACCGCAAAAACGATGTCCATCGCTTCAATGGCGACGAGCGCCAGAAGCAGCGGCGTCGCGCTCCATCGATTGCCCACTCTGACCCAGAATTTGTTTCCTTCGAAGCGGCCTGCGACTGGAAAAATCTTCTGCGTGGCGCGCACCAGCCAATTCTGTTCAGGCCGCGCCACGCGTTCACGCGAGAACAACATTTGGAGTCCGATGAGCACCAGCAAGCCGCCAATAACATATGTGAGCGAGTGAAAGAGACTGAGCAGCTGGATTCCTGCAACGACAAAAATGGCGCGCAGGAGCAACGCCCCAATCACGCCGCCAAACAGAACCTTGAATTGGGATTGGGGCGGCACGCGAAAAGTTTGAAAAATGATCAGAAACACGAAGATGTTGTCGAGGCTGAGCGATTTCTCCACCACGTAAGCGGTAAGAAAATCGAGTCCGGGCCGCGGACCCATGGAAAAGTAGACCCAGGCATCGAACGCGAGAGCCAGCGCAATCCAGCAGCCGCTCTCGACCAGGGCGCGCCTGAGGCTCATGGCGCGCGGCTTTCGGTGGAATGCGAGGAGGTCAACCGCAAGGGCCGTCGTAATGACGGTTCCGAATACGATCCAGGCGTGCAGGGGAGCAGGGTTCATATCGCTGTGCGCAAGCCACCCCCGCGCGAGTGTATAACGCCGTTTATGTTGCGCAAAGGGACCGCCGGAGAGACTTACGGATTGCACTGGTTTCGGCGGATGCCGGATAATGCGAGTATCTGGGGGATTGTGGCGAGTTGGGGGAAAGGTACCAAGCCGCCGATCGCGGGGCCGTCAAACGTGCCGGGTAAACCCTCGGGGAATTCCGGAGTTTTTTCTCCTATGGTTTATGCGGCCTAATTGGCGGACGTGGACGGCAAGTGAAACGAAACTGGTCGTAACGTCACTACCATTACGGGGAGTATTCCGCCTGGGGTAGTCGGGGAATTGTGAGTTAACAGTTGCAGGTGTTGCGCTGATGCCCGATAATTTCGCGAACTCCGAACGCAGGCTCGAGCCGACCTGGCGGCTTCTGCGATGAACTGCCCTCACTGTAGCACCGTCAATCCCGACTACGCCGAATCCTGTTCGCGCTGCGGCACACCGATGCCGGTGGGCGACTCCGAAACAATGATAATGACGGATGCGGCGCTGCTCACGTTGGGGCAAGACTTTGGTCCGCGATACCGGATTGAGGCTCTTCTCGGGCAGGGCGGCATGGGGCGTGTCTACAAGGCCTATGACAAAGACCTGGACCGGCTGGTTGCGATCAAAGTGGTCCGCCAGGGTGCGCTCAGCGAATCGGATGCGCTGAAGCGTTTCAAGCAAGAATTGCTGCTCGCCAGCAAGATATCGCACAAGAACATCCTCCGGATCCACGATATGGGCGACGTGGGAGGCGTCCGGTTTATCTCCATGGCCTACGTGGAGGGCCCGGACCTTCATCACATTATTTCGGAAAATCCGAAGATGCCGCTGGACCGGGTGCTGAATTTCGCGAAGCAATTTGCGGACGCGCTGGCCGCAGCCCACGCGGAAGGCGTCATCCATCGTGACCTGAAACCGCAAAACATTCTGGTAGGCAAAGACGACCAAATATACGTGTCCGATTTCGGGCTGGCGAAATCGTTCGAGGAAGGTGCCGTAGCGATGACCAAGACGGGCGCGTTTCTCGGGACGCCTCGTTATATGTCGCCCGAACAGGTGGAAGGCAAACCCGCCGATCATCGCAGCGACCTCTACGCGTACGGGCTGATCCTCTACGAAATGGTGACGGGCGACGTGCCATTCACCGGCGAATCCACCCTGAAGGTGATGTACCAGCGCGTGCAGGAGAAGCCGAAGAGTCCGAAAGTGGTGAATCCGGAACTGCCGAACTGGCTGGTTCGCGTGATTCTGCACTGTCTCGAAAGAGCGCCCGAAGCTCGTTACCAAAACGCGTATGAGATTCTGGCGGATTTGCAAGGGGGATCGAAGTCTGGGAGCGCGGTTTCGCGAGCCGGCTCGCAGACCGTGGTGATACAGATCCCGGAGTTTGCGCAGCGGCGGTGGACTTGGTGGGTGGCGGGAGGGGTTGCTCTGTTGCTGCTGTTGTTGGTGATTCCGCCGGTGCGGCACTTGATCTTCCGGACCGGCAGTGGGGGTGGCGCTGGAACCTCCGCGCTTTCAGGCGTGCCGCCGCTTTCGAGCGGCAAGTATGTGGCCGTGCTTCCGTTTCGAATTATTGGCGATGAACAGGCGCTCGGCTTCGTGGCCGACGGTTTGGGCGAAGCGCTGACGACCAAGCTCTTTCAGTTCAAGCAGCTTCATCTGGCGTCGGACTCGGAAGTAGCCACGGTCTCAAACAAAGACCCGTTGGAAAAGACGGCTCGAAAGCTCGGCGTGAACATCGTCGTGGACGGAGTAATCCAGGGCACTCCCGACAAGATGGCCATTATCGTCAACCTTAAGGACGTGGCGAACGGCAAGAAACTGTGGACGCAGTCGTTTTCGGGAGTTGCGAACGACGTGCTTACGATTGAGGACCAGATTTCGAGCCAGCTTGTCACCGCGCTTGATCTGAATCCGACGAGTGAAGAGACGGCGCTGTCGAGCGCGCATCCCACCGAAAACGTCGCGGCGTATGACCTGTATTTGCGCGGCAGAAATGCCCTGCGCGGCCAGCAGGACGTGAAGAATGACGAGACCGCGGCGGACTTCTTCGAGCAGGCGACTAAGAAGGATCCGAGCTTCGCGCTGGCCTACTCGGGCTTGGCAGATGCGAGCCTGGCGATTTACCTCACGAAGAAGGATGCATTTTGGTCTCAGCGCGCCGTGTCGGCCGCGCAGCAGGCCCAGCGCCTGAATGACAATGCCGCGGAGGTCCACTTCTCGCTTGGGAAGGTATACCAGGCCACCGGCAAGAACGCCGAGGCGATCGCCGAATTGCAGCGCGCCCTGAAGATCGAGCCGAATTCCGACGAAGGTTATCGCACGTTGGGCGCCGTGTACCTTGGGACGAACCGCGTGCCGGAGGCGATCGCCGCCTACCAGAAAGCCATCGACATCAACCCCTACTTCTGGATGAACTACAACGCGCTCGGGATTGCGTACGCCCAGATCGGCGATCTCGACAAGGCGCTGGCCGCGTTTCATAAAATCACCGAGATAGAACCGGACAATTCTGCCGGTTACAACAATGCTGGACTGATGCTCTTGCAGCAGGGGAAGTACGAAGACAGCATCCCGGAGTTTCAGAAGGCAATCGCGCTGACCGGAGCCAACGACGATGCCTATTCGAATCTAGGATACGCCTACTTCGATTTGAAGCGATACGACGACGCCGTGACGAACTTCGCGAAGGCGGTGGAGTTGAATCCAAACGAACAGGCCAACATGGGAAACCTGGCGGATGCCTACCGCTGGTCCGGCCAAAAAGACAAGGCGAACGAGACTTACGATAAGGCGATCAAGCTTGCCTACCAGGATCTGCAGGTAAATCCTCGAAGCGCAGCCGCCCTGGCATCCCTCGCCGTGTACTATGCCAAGAAGGGCGAGTCCACCCAGGCCCTGAACTTCATCGGGCGGGCGCGCGCCATCAATAAGGATAGTGTCGACATCATCTACAACGAAGCCCAAGTCGACGCGCTCGCCAATCGTCCGGATGACGCCCTGAAGGCGCTCCGACAAGCGCTGCAGAAGGGCCACTCGTTCAAGGACGCGAAGAACGATCCTGAACTGGGAAGCTTGCAAAACCGACCGGACTTCGCCGAACTCGCCAAAGAATTCGGCGGACGGAAATAGGCAATTTCCCCAAAAGCCTCTAGGCCCAAGTTGCTCCAACGGGTTCGACCTTGGCATCCCCTGGTCTGCTCTGAGACCGTGAAGACAAGCCTCAGGGGTACCAACGACGAGTTCTGGGTGTACCTTGAGACCTCGTGTTGACCTGCCGAATGGGCAATCCTAGAGGTGCCTTTCGAGGGCGGGAGTAGGAACGCGCAGAACCCGAGCTAGACGAAGCGGTGAGTGCATCCAAGTGGCGGATTGATTCGCGCTGAGACGAGCACATCACCGGGAGCAGGGAACCGCCGACGGGGAAAAAGAAAAAGGGTGGAACCTGAGTTCCACCCTCACAAACTAACAAGATAACGTTCTTACGCGGAGACCACTGACTTTCGGCGGCGGATGGCGAACGGCAAGCCGACGAGGCCAATTAGCAACATCCCGAAAGTCGACGGTTCAGGAGCAATGACCGAAAAGGGCGTATCCATCGGCCATGTGCCGGTGTCATCCGGGCCGGGCCCGAGAATAAACTCGAAGTCGCACCCGATCAGCACGCCGGGAAAGTATGACCCGCCCGGGTTACAGTTGCCCGCGACGTTGGGGTTCGAAAGATCAGTAGTTTGAAGACTGGTGATAGTGCAATTCGGGGATCCCAGAGGAACACACGTATTGAGTTGCCCGGGCACTGTGTTGTTAATCAGGAAATTTTCCTGGGGGCTATAATTAACGCCACTCACTGTGATCGTCGGATTGCCGGTGGTCGGATCGTTTGTGCAAGTAACCCACTCGAAAAGCGATGTGGTGAAGCTAATGTCAGCGCAGGGAATAGCTGCGCCGGCTGTTATCGCGGCCCAAGTCCAGTTGCTGCTGCTCTGATTCTTCAAAATGCAATCTTCGGTCGTGCCGTCGAACGTGCAGCCCGGGCTGGTCTGCCCGAATGGTGCCAGGCTAAACTCGTCGTCGACGCCGGGAGTGCCGCCGCCGTTCGGACCCTGTAACCTGCCGGAGGGATCGCCGTCGGCTTTAGCCACCGCTCCGGACATTCCCACCACGAGTCCCATCAAAACCAACCACATGAATAGTCGACACGTGCGCATGTCAAAATCCTCCGTACTTATGCCACGCGGGATACTGCAAGTGTGACGCCAAACTTCCGAATTTCTGTGACGCCATTAAGTCGTTTGTTTTCAATGCCGTGTCGCTGCGTCGAAAATTGGCGTATGACCTAGGTGTGAAAGGGTTTGCATATGTCTGGCACTCATCCTTCCCTTTGGTCCAGTGCCGGCTTAAGGGTCGGATTTCGCTCGGGGCGGGCCGCCCACTGGTAGGGGGACGCAAGCGCTAAGAGTCTTGGATTGTATAAATTATGGGATCGCCCGTGAAGGTCCGTCCGCCTTGCCGGCCGCGCCTTTCCTCTCGAAAATTGAGCGTGTGGGAGGTCCAGCCAGGTGCTACCTTTCGTAGCCACGCGCATCGAAAACCGGGGAGGCTATCGAATATGCAAGATCACGAGCTGTCGGCGAGTTTGAGCGGCACCGTCACCCTTGGGAAGGAATTGACGGTGCATCGCCTGGGATTTGGCGCGATGCGCATCACGGGCGACGGAGTGTGGGGCGCGCCGAAGGACCCCAATGAGGCGGTTCGCGTTCTGCGCCGCGCGGTGGAACTCGGCGTGAATTTCATCGACACGGCGGATTCCTACGGCCCGGATGTGAGCGAGGAGCTGATCGCCGAGGCTTTGGCGCCCTATCCAAAGGGGGTGGTGGTGGCGACGAAGGGCGGTTGGAGGCGCCCAGGCCCGGGGCAGTGGACGCACGACGCGAGCCCTCAGCATTTGCGGGAAGCGGTGGAAGGCAGCTTAAAAAAGCTGCGGCTGAAGCAGATCGACCTCTACCAACTGCACATTCCGGATCCGGTAATACCTTTCGAGCAGTCGGTGGAAACTCTGGCGCAACTGCGCAACCAAGGGCTGATTCGCTTGATCGGCTTATCGAATGTGACCCAGGAACACATCGAGCGCGCCCGGAGAATCACGCCGATTGCGTCCGTGCAGAACCGCTACAGCTTCGCCGACCGGGAATGGGACTACGTTGTGGATTATTGCGAGCAAAATGGCATCGCATTTATTCCGTGGGCTCCGCTGAGGACAACGACGGACGCAGGCGACGCGCCGGCGAGAATCGCGAAGGCGCACAACGCGACGCTCAGGCAAATCGCGATTGCGTGGCTGCTGCAGAGATCGCCGATCATGCTGCCGATTCCAGGGACTTCGTCGGTGCAGCACCTGGAGGAGAATATCGCTGCGGCGGGGCTGCGGCTCACGGACGAAGAGTTCAAGGAACTATCGCGCGTGCCCGCGAAGGTTCTTACCGCTCGCCCCTGATGCTTCTCGAAAAGTGCTAAGCAACTGACGGGCGCAGTTCCACCTTTCGCGTGGTGAGGGTGAGTTTGGCGGGGGACAACTTAGGCCCCGGCCAGTCCTCCGTGTAGGCCTCGACCGTGATCGTGCCGGGAGTTTTGGTGCCTTGCACGATCACCTGCGCAAGGCCATTGAAGAGGCTGCGTTTCGGCTCCTTGTCGGACTCCTGGCAATTGGGATCGCCGTTGCCGACGCCGATCAAAGTGCCGTCGCCGGTTACTTTGAAGCTAATCATATTGCCAGCCGTTGGGATGGAACGGCCAGCCTCGTCGAGCACTTCCACGCGAAGAACTGCGATGTCCTCGCCGTTGGCGTCGATCTCGCTGCGATCGGCGGTAAGCCTGATGGATTTCGGATCGCCGGTGGTTTCGCGCTTTTCCGTGAGGACGATTTTTCCATCCTTCTTTCCGCGAGCCTCAATCACGCCGGGCATGTACTTCACCTTCCACTCGAGATGAGTCAGTGGCTGCACTTTCTGGCTGCCCTGGCTCTGGCCGTTCAGAAACAGCTCCACTTCGTCGAGGTTCGAGTGGACCCAAACCGAGATGGGTTCGCCTTCGCGCTGGTCCCAATTCCAGTGCGGGAATAGATGCAGGACCGGTTCCTGGCCCCACCACGCCTTGTAATAATAAAAATTGTCCTTGGGAAAGCCGCACATATCCACGATGCCGAACTGTGAGTTGATCGAAGGCCAGCCGTAGGGCGTGGGCTCTCCGCGGTAGTCAAAGCCCGTCCACGCAAAGCCGCCCGCGAGCCACTCTCGCGCAGCGTAGAACTTCCACCAATCTTCAGCCAGCTCGGCCCATGGTGGATGGTTCAGGTCGTACGCGCTCACCCAATTGCGCAGCTTGTCTGTCGAATAGATGCCGCGCGTAGAGACGGTGCTCGCCGTCTCCGAGCCGATCGAGGGCTGCTTCGGATGCGCCTTGTGGTAGGCATCGGGTGCGTTGAGGTTGTAATTGAAGCCCATGACGTCCAACGCTCCCGGAAGACTCTTGTCGAAGGAGCCGTTGACCGCGCATGTGCACAAGCGCGTAGGATCGAGTTCGTGCGTTAGCGAAACCATGTCCGTCATAACGCGCTTGCCCTGATCGGAATTCTGCAGTTCCCACTCCTCGTTGCCCATGGACCAGAGGATGATCGAAGGAGAATTCCTATAGCGTTTCACCATCACTTCGAGCTGCGCCATACCCTCGGGCGTGGAACTCATCATGCGGGTCTCGCACATCATCATCATGCCGAGACGGTCGCAGGCCTCCACCCATTCGGGAGTGGGCATATTGTGCGACGTGCGCACGCCGTTCGAGCCCATTTCCTTCAGCACGGCCACGCGATAAAACTGCAAGCGGTCGGGCAGGGCAGCGCCCACACCGGCGTGATCCTGATGATTGCAGGTGCCCTTCACCTTCACGGACTTGCCGTTCAGGAAGAAACCTTTGTCGGCGTCGAAGAGCAGGGTGCGGACTCCGAAACTCACGCGCTCGGCGTCGCGCGCCTTGCCGTCGGATTCCACGGTAACGATCGCTGAATAGAGGTTCGGCGTTTCGGACGACCAGAGCGCAGGATTCGCGAACTTCGTCGTTGACGTGATGGTCGCGGCGGAGTCCAGAGCAACGGATTGCGGGGTCGATTCGGCGGTCGCCACAGTTTTTCCCGCCGCATCGAGAATCTGCCAGCGTACGCGACAACTCTCGGCCCCCTTGCCCCGGTTCTGCACCACTGTCCCGAGATTTAGGACAGCTTCACCGCCTTTCACGTCCGCGCGAACGTAGCTTTCCCACTTGCCCAGATGAAGCGCGTCGGTCTTCGTGAGCCACACATGGCGATAGATGCCGGCGCCTTCGTAAAACCAGCCGTCGCCGAAGCTCGCGTCCAAGCGCACGACGAGATAGTTCTTGGCGCCATAGTTCAAAAAGTCGGTGAGATCGAAACGGAAAGGCGCGTAGCCGTTATCGTTGCGGCCCAGAAAGTAGCCGTTCAAGAAGACAAGCGCGCTGCGGAACGCGCCGTCAAATTCCAGCGAGACGCGGCGGCCGAGATCGCTCTGGGGAATTTCGAACACGCGGCGATACCAGCCGACGCTCGTCTCGGGATAGCGGCGGCCGAGCGGTTTATAGCCGTGGCCCTGCAGCAGCTCGTCGTGCTCGAAGGGCAGCTCGACGGCCCAATCGTGAGGCAGATTGAGCGGGCGCCACTTCGAGTCGTCGAATTTCTCGCGGGCGAATTCGAATGCGCCGGACTTCGCGAAGTCCCCCTGGTCCTTGCCAAAATCGAGGTCCCGGCGGGGATCGCAGCCGTTGCCCTGAAAGAATTTCCAACCAAAATCAAACAGCAGGTGCTCCCGCGGAGACACGGCCGCGCCGGCTTCCGCGGATGCGACGCCGGGATAGCGCTCGAGCAGCGCGTTGGCGCGAGCCAGGGCCGAGTTCGCGACGAGCGATGAGGCCGAAAGCGCAAGTCCGGTGCGAAGCAAATCGCGGCGCGTGATGTCAGACATTTGAGGTCCTCGCGAACCAATCGTAGATTGAAATCATCGGCGGAATCATCCGACTTCAGGATGACGCAGGAATATATCACTTTCGGCGGCGGCGTTTTTGCGGAGTTGCAAGACTAGTGCGCCTGGTTCGCGAAGCAGAACGTAGCCGGACCTGCGGTGGAGGATTGGTTTCACTCTCACCTTCGATCTCGGCTTTGGCGCTAAGAAACTCCTCGCTCCATGGCTTGCCTAAACACTCGGGGCATTCGTCAATGGTGTTCCCTACGCTGAAACAGTGGTAGCAAGGCCCGCCCTCGTTGGAGGGAAATTTTCTACATTTAGGGCAAGGATCAAACGGCCTGGCCTCAGCGTTGCGGTGCTCCTCATAGAGCATGTGCTCGCATACAATACACATGCGCCCTCCTTCTCGCTGGATCGGCGCAGTCCCAGCGAAGCGCAGAACGAATCGTAAATTGAAATCATCGGCAGAATCATCCGACTTCAGGATGACGCCGAACTATATCATTTCCCGCCCGTGCGACTCGCGGAGTTGTTGGAGCCGTCCATAGGAGAACAAATTCCGGACGCCGAAGCGCTTACGATGAGCGTTGGGCCGGCGAATCGAGGGCACGCGAATTCGATGATCGACGAGGCTACGAACAAACGCCGCGCGAGATGCTCTAAGGGGAATTCTGTAGGAATATTTTGAATGCACTGTGAAGAAATCGCCAGTGCCAGTGCTCAAGTCGCAATTTCTCGCCGGCACCTGTCGTCATCGCAAGTTGAATATTCGAAAAGCGATACAGAATCTACAGCTCGGCAAGTCTGAATGGCTCCCGTATTGCACAGTCATCGGCGCCAGCCCAAAACTAAGGAGGCTTGCAGAAAAATGAGAAAAGCGATTCGAATCGGAGTAACGACTCTAGCTAGTTTGGTCCTCATACCCGTGTTTTGGGCGCGACCCGTCACCCACAGCGCTGCGGTGCAAGGCGAGCAGACCGCGCCGCAAACCCAGTCAGTTTCGGGGAACATTTCTGCTGTAGGTACAAACTCGTTCACTCTAACGGTTAGCGCCAGTGGCTCGCAGCAAGGGCAGCAGCTCGAGCAAACTGCGGCGACGACCATGACTTTCACCACCGACAAGAACACGACGATCGATGGGACGCTCGCAGTCGGTTCGAGCGCGGATGTCACCTACCGGACCCTCGAGAGCGGGACGAATCTGGCGGTCAGCGTTCACGTCACTCCTAAACCCTAGTTTGGATTGTCTGGGCGGAGGTGCAGGAAGAGATGGTTATGCTGGGAGAGCTCAGGGGTAACTTCCTCGAGAAGTGTTGGCCGCTAGTTGCGCGTAGCGGACGCATTTCCCCCTGGGCTCTCGGCTTTCGGAGTTCCCGAAGCAGGGGTGCCATCGAAAACTGAGGAGTTCAGCGAAGCACTCAGATCATAGGACTTGCCCTGATATGTGAGGCTCGTAATGAGAAGGTCGTAGCGGAATCCTTCCGGATGGGCTCGGCTTCGGAGCAATGCAAGAATGCCGCGGACTTCCGAATGAGCATGGACCACGACTTCGTTTCCTGAAGTGATTGGAGACACAACGTAGCCGCTAAACTCGGCGCCGTCGCGATCCAGGCTCGAGTCGATCGGAGCGAGCAGCTTCACGAGGATAACTGTACCCTTCGGCAGGGTGTCCGCCTCGTCTCCACGGCTCGCGTGAAGGCGAGTCTGGATATGAAATACTAGAACGGTCCCCGCGGCCACGTGAATTGGCTGCGGGGTAGTTTTTTGTCCGCGAGCTGAGCTCGCGAGCAGACTGGCAAGACATAAAGCAGCGACAGCGCTACGACGCATGGGCTGGGCCTTCCTTCCCCCAAGGCTAACATCACCAAGAAAATTCTAATCTCTTCGGAACGGCAACGTCAACGTGAACCGAGAATGGGAGTTTGTCCCCAGCAAATCGTCGACAGGACATTCATGCTATAAAGGCGTTTCCGCGCAGAGTCGACGGGGTGCGATTCCGGGGAGCTCTCGAGCATGCAATTCATTTTCCGTTTTATCGTTGGCGGCTTCATCGTGTCACTTTTCGCGGTCCTCGGCGATGTCCTGAAACCGAAGAGTTTTGCCGGCTTGTTCGCCGCAGCGCCCTCGGTTGCGCTCGCCACGCTGGGACTCGCGATCGTGGCCGACGGGAAGTTGTATGCGGCGCAAGAGGCGCGTTCGATGATCGCTGGCGCTGCCGCACTGGCGGTGTATGCATCCGTGACGATCTGGCTGATCATGAAGCACCGGCTGCACGCAGCCGCCGCAACGATTTCCGCACTCGCGGTGTGGCTGTTTTGTGCCATCGGAGCTTGGTTATTGCTGTTGCGATAAGCCGATGCGAGTTTCCTTCGACCTTTCCGCACTGAGACAGATCAGGTGGTATGAGTACGCCGTGCGTTTCCTGTTCGGAGGAACAATAACGGTGATTACGGGAGTGCTGGCCAAGCGCTACGGACCTGTCTTCGGGGGATTGTTTCTAGCGTTTCCGGCGATTTTCCCCGCGAGCGCTACGCTGGTGGAGAAGCATGAGAGAGAAAAGAAACAAAAAGCCGGAATACCCGAGACGATGCGCGGCCGGCAAGCTGCGGCTTTGGACGCGCGCGGCGCCACAATGGGAAGCTTCGGACTGATGGGTTTCGCAATTGTGGTGTGGAAATTGGCGCCACTATGGAACGGCGCCCTCGCGCTTTTCGTTGCGCTTGCCGTGTGGCTCGCCGTGTCAATCCTGATCTGGCGTCTACGCCGGCACCGTCTTTTCTCCTGACTCCGGCCGGGCTAGATCCCTATCGAACAGGCGCGACTTCTGCAGACCGTTATCGTGGGTTACGACGAAACGCTCTCATGCCGTCTTTGATGCGACGCCGTGCTTCACCCGGGCCTTTCACATCGAGAATTTCATACTTCTTGCCCACTAGTTTGTGATAGTTGACGAAGAATTCCTCCAACTCCCGGACGAACTTCTTGCCCAAGTCCCGCACGTGTTTGACGTGGGCATAACTGTGATTCTGCTGTTCGATGGCGACGATCCGGTCGTTTCGATCCTTTTGTTTTTTCTTAATCTGCTGGCCTTCGATAATTCCCACCAGCCGGCACTTCAAAAGGCAGCCCGGAAACGCTGGTTCATCCATCAAGACGAGAACGTCGGTGGGGTCGCCGTCCTCGGCCAGCGTGGATGGAATAAAACCGAAGTCGTACGGAAACGCCATCCCGGCCGGCAGAACCTTCATCAGCTCGAAGATTTTCTGTTCCGGATCGAACGCGTACTTGTTGCGGCACCCTTTGGGGGTCTCGATAATGACCTGAATTGTATTTGGGCCGTCGCCGTCGTGCGGAGGGAGAAGCGACGGATCCGCGAGACCGCTCTTGCGTGAAGTTTTTTTCGGCATTAAGTCATTTCTTGCGCGGAACCTTCGCGCCTTTTTTTCGGGCCTCGGACAAGCCAATCGCTATAGCTTGCTTTCTGCTTGTCACCCGGCCGCCTTTTCCGCCCTTGCCTGAACGCAACGTTCCTCGCTTTTCCCTGTGCATCGCGCTCTTGACACTCTTGCCCGCTGCCTTTCCGTATCTCGCCATGAATTCCTCCTCGATAAGTATGAATACTCCGAAGAAAACGTTCGCCGCGTCGCTCAACTTCCCGGGAACTCTGCGACACCACTACCACTAGAAAGCTAGAATAGTAGCGAGCTGTGGTTACAGGGTCGATACAGTGAAAGCGGTAATTTTGAGATTGGATGGCTAGGGCGTGCGGATCCCGCCCGCTAGCGCGCGGCGAGGCTGTGTACTTCGGTGATGTAGCTGCCCGGAAACTCGAGAATGGTTGTGGTCCGATCGCTGGTCGTGTAGGGAAGCGAGAGGATCTTCACGCCGGCAGTGTTGGCTTTTCCCAGCGTCGCCGAGAGATCCTTCACCTCATATCCCATGATCTCGTGCCCGAACGGATAGGGCAGATGTCCGTCCGTCACCAGGACCTGCATGTTCCCGAACTTCGACGTTATGCGGATGCGGCGGTACGTCTCTCCCACGCGGCCGATTTCGCCCGCGTCGGCGTGGTTGTTATCCGAGACCACCTTGCCGCGTGAAAACCGCACGAAGTCATGGACGAAATTGTCGGCTTCATCGCGCGAGATGTAGACCCGGTTCTCTGGAATCGTTTCAAGCGGCGCATACTTAGGGGCCGTGAAATGCCAATAGAGCTGCATCTTCACACCGCCCGGCCACTGGACGATGGCGTCGATCCCGATGGGATCCTTGAACGGTTCGACGATGACTTCTGCTCCGGCCGCGCGAGCGTCCTTGATCGCTTGGACCATGTCGGTGACGAGGTATCCCGTGCGCTCTTGCCCAAATGGGAAGGGAATTGGGGTCTGAAACGCGAAGACCGAAAGCGTGCCGACCGGAGTCCACAGGTATTGAAACTCGGTGCTGCCCACGACCGGAAGAATATTTGTCACGAAGCGCTTGGATGGCTGGCCGCCGAACGTGGCAGCGAAGCTGTTGACGAACGCATCTAAATCGCCGGGGGCAACGTAGACGTGCGTCGAGTCGTATTGCGGTCCTACGGCGACACCTGCGTCACCGGTTGATGCAGCCTGCCCTCGAGCTGGCGAGCCCGCGAAAAGAAGCGACAACAAGGCCGCCAGAACCGCCGCCCCGGTGAAGCGGGCCGCATAGGCTCTCTTTCCGTCTCTCGTCCAATTACTTCTTCCTCGCTCGGCCGTGAAGGTCACAGAAACTTCACCAACGCGTCGGTCGTCTCTTTCGGACGCTCCTCCAGCACCCAGTGTCCCGTGTCCTTTAGGACGACAACGGTGACGTCTGACGCCACTAGTTTCGCTTGTCGCCCGAGCACATCTCCGTTTGCTTTCTCGCCTCCGATCACGAGAACCGGAAACGTCAGCTTGTTCTGGGAAAGTTGCGCGAAGTCCCTGGCTGCCTGCTGGAACGAAACGAAGTATGCCCAGCCCGCGCGCATGCGTCCGGGGCGAGCATACGCTGCCGTGTACGCAGCGCGATCTGCTTCTGGAAGCGACCGCGTCTTGTCCGCGGCAAAATCGTTCCAGAAATAATCGAAATAAGTTCGCTCGCGTCCGCGCACCAACGCTTCTGGAGTAGGACCGTTGAAACGAAAATGCCAGATGCCCGGATTGTTATATACGTCCTCCCATCCAGCCACGCCCGGAAGGAACGCATCCATCAGCACCAGCTTTTCCACTTCCGACGGGAACTGTGCCGCGTACGCATAGGCCACCATCAATCCGATGTCGTGGCCGACCACCCGCGCCTTCTGGAAACCCAGCGATTTGGCGAGCGCATGGATGCGGACGGCCGCGTTCTTCATGTCCAACCCATCCGTCGGGATACTCGAATCGCCGATTCCCGGAAGGTCCGGCGCAATCACCGTGAATTTCTCGGCCAGCAGCGGAATGATCGGCTTCCACATGCGCGACGTTTGCGTGTAGCCGTGGAGAAGGATGACCGCCGGGCCATGACCCGCCGTCAGGTAGTGCAGCTTCGCTCCTTCCACATCGGCGCTGCGCGAAAGGATCGCGCCCGCTCCGGTCTGGGCGCTTCCACGCAACGGAACAAACAGAAAAATCGCAGACAAGACAATTCCAAAGCAGAAAAACCGTCGATTCATGGACATCTCCTGGACGAGATTCTAGCAGCAGCCGGATTTTCGATCATATGCCCGAGGTTCGGAGCCCGGCCTTTCCCGCAGAAGGAGAAAGGCCGGGCTAGCCGATGGTCATGCCGATGCGGTAGTCGCTGTGCCCTTGAAAAACGCGAGCAGGTCGGCGTTGACTAGGTCTGGGTTGGTTGCGGGCATGCCATGCGGAAGGTTGTCATAGACCTTGAGCGTTGCATGCTTCAGCAGTTTCGCGGCCGCTGGACCCGCGGCGGCAATCGGCACAATCTGATCGTCCTTGCTGTGTATTACCAGCACGGGAATGTCTATCTTCTTGAGGTCCTCGGTGGTATCCGTCTCCGAGAAAACTCGAATGCATTCATAGTGGGCCTTGACGCTTCCCACCATGCCCTGCAGCCACCAGTGCTGCCGGATGCCCTCGGAGATTTTGGCGCCCGGGCGGTTGTAACCGTAAAACGGCAGTGTGATGTCGATGTAGAACTGCGGCCGGTTGGCCGCGAGCGCCGCCCGGAGGCCGTCGAAGACTTCAACGGGCGAGCCGAGTGGATTCTTAGGCGTCTTCAGCATGAGCGGTGTGATGGCGCTGATGAGCGCAGCCTTGGCGACGCGCTTCGTGCCGTGGCGACCCAGGTAGCGAGCGACTTCACCGCCGCCGGTCGAGTGCCCCACCAAAAGCGCGTCCTTCAGGTCGAGCTTCTCGAATAGGGCGGCGAGGTCGTCCGCGTACGTGTCCATATCGTTGCCCTCCGACGTCTGGTCGGAGCGGCCATGGCCTCGGCGGTCGTGCGCAATAACGCGATAGCCGAGCTGACCGAAATGCAACATCTGCCCGTCCCAATCGTCTGCGCTCAGCGGCCAGCCATGCGAAAAAACTATAGGCTGTCCCTTGCCCCAATCCTTGTAAAAAATGTTCGTGCCGTCTTTGGTCGTAATCGTTGGCATCTAAATGCCTCCTTGACTTGCGGGTACTGAGTCACCGACCGCTTAGATTCCCGAGCCGGCCCGAAGGGTTTAGCTAAATTGAAAAAAATAGGGGGAAGCGATACTTAGCTGCGAATAGGCCATCTTGACGCGGGCCTCCGCGCCGCATACTATCACCCGGCCCATATGAGCCCAGATCCGCTGATCGGTCAATCACTCCTGCACTACAAAATTATTCGCAAGTTGGGCGAGGGCGGCATGGGCGTGGTGTACGAGGCCCAGGATTCGCACCTCGACCGTCGCGTGGCCCTGAAATTTCTGCCCCCTGAAATGGCCAACGACACCCAGTTGCTCGAGCGCTTCCAGCGAGAGGCGCGCGCCGCTTCCTCGCTCAACCACCCCAACATTTGCGCCATCCACTCGATCGAGCAGCACGACCTCAGGCACTTCATCGTCATGGAGCTGCTGGAAGGCGAGACTCTGGCGCAAACGATGACCTCGCAGCCGATGGAAATGGAGAAGCTACTGCCGCTGGCGATTCAGATTGCCGACGCCCTCGAATCGGCGCACGCCAAGGGAATCGTGCATCGCGACATCAAGCCGGCAAATCTCTTTCTCACAGCGCGCGGGCAAGTGAAGATTCTCGACTTTGGCCTGGCGAAGATGAGCCGCGGCGAGCTCGCGCAGGGAGTCTGGGTCGCGCAGGGAGCTGCGGCAGGGCAAGGGGACACGATGGCCGTCGGTGGCGAACTCACATCGCCGGGCACGGCCGTCGGAACGGTTTCCTACATGTCGCCGGAGCAGGCACGCGGTCAGCTCGTGGACGCGCGCACGGATATTTTCTCCACTGGCACGGTGCTGTACCAGATGTCCACCGGGAGCCTGCCTTTTCCGGGAGAAACTTCGGCTGTGGTTTTCGACGCCATCCTGAACCGCGACGCCCGGCCCGCTGCCGAGCTGAATTCCGTCCTTCCCGGCGATTTTGTGCGTATTCTCGAGAAGACTCTCGAGAAGGATCGCAGCCTGCGATGCCAGACCGCCACCGAGCTGAAAACGGACCTCAGCCGGCTCAAGCGCGACGTCGAGTCAGGTAAGAAGCGCGCGAAAGAAAAGAGCGATTCGGATCCCGCCGTCCAGAAGCAGGCGGGAAAATCCGTGGCCGTTCTATATTTCGAGAATCTGAGCGGCAACAAGGAAGACGAATACCTGCGCGACGGCATCACCGAGGACGTGATCACGGAGCTTTCGAAAATCCGCGGACTCAACACTTTTTCCCGTCCCACGGTTCTGGCGTACCGCGACAAACAGGTTACTCCAGCTCAAATCGGCCAGCAGCTCGGCGCGGCCTACGTCCTCACCGGCACTTTGCGTCGCGCCGGAGCCCGGCTGCGGATTAACGCGCAGCTCGTGGACACGCGCACCGATTTCCCCCTATGGTCGGAGCGTTTCGACCGCGAGATGAAGGACGTCTTCGAGATACAGGACGAAATGGCCCGCAAGATCGCCGAGGCCCTCCGCGTGACGCTTTCGCCGCAGGAGCTTGAGGCCCTGGCCGTCAAGCCCACGGAAAACTTGCAAGCCTATGATCTGTTTCTGCGCGGCAAACGCTACGCGCGCCGGCAGACGCGCCAGGATCTCGAGTTCGCTTTGCAGATGTTTGAGAACGCCGTGGCCATGGACCCGAGCTTCGCTTTGGCCTACGCCGCCTGCGCTAACGCCTGCGCCATGTTTTACTGCAACTACAGCCGCGATCAGTTGTGGGTGGAACGCGCGCGCGAAGCTTCGGGAAAAGCCGTGGCCCTGCGCTGGGATTTGCCCGAAGTGCAGGTCAGCCAGGCTTGGGTGCTCTACGCGGCGGAACTGCACAACGAAGCTGTTCGCATGGTGAAGAAGGCGATTGAGCGCAAGCGCGACTGCGAGGGCGCGTACTACATGCTTTGCCGCGCGTTGTTCGCAGCGGGACGCTATCAGGAAGTGGTGGACGTGGCGGAATCCGCCATCGAAGCGAGCGGCGAAGATTACAACGTCTACGTGCCGATCCTTAATTCTCTCGGCTCGATGGGGAAGGATGAAGCCAAGCGCAATATGAGCCAGAGATTCACCGCTGCGCTCGAGAACCACTTGAAACACGTGCCGGAGGATGCGCGGGCGCGCGTTCTGCTGGGCTACTACTACGCCGAATGGGGACAAGTGGCCGACGCGTTGCGCGAACTCAACCTGGCGATCACGTTGCGCGCCAACGAAGCGTCGATTCTTTACAACGCGGCTTGCGTCTACTGCGGTCTGAATAGGAAGGCGGAAGCTCTCGACGCGCTGCGCAAAGCCTGGGAGGCTGGTTTTCAGGATTCTGTGTGGGCGCGCCGCGATCCGGACATCGCTCTTCTCCACGGCGACCCCGAGTTCGATCGCCTGTACCCGGATAAGCCCGCTTCACCCCTTACCACGAGTTCCCACTAATTCCTCACTAATACGAAGACGGCGGGGACATTGACCTTCTGGCGCGGACGAAATAAGCCCGTGCAGCCGCTTATGCTAAAATTGAATTTCGATGGAGCACATGCGCTTGCACGGAAGGATTTCGCGAAGTCTATTGGTCGCCGCGGCAGTACTGGCCTTGATGGCCTTGACGGCGCCAATCGTCGCGCGTGGTAAGCCGGGCGACGTGTCCTCGCACCAAAGCCAGGATCACGTGCTGCAACTCTACAACACGCACACAGGTGAGCGGCTTGATATCGTGTACCGGCGCGGGGATGAGTACATTGCCAGCGCGCTAGCCAAGCTGGATTATTTCCTGCGCGACCACGTGAGGGGCGACGTTCGCCATTTCGATCCGCACTTGTACGATGTCCTCTCCGATCTTACGTCGTCGGTCGGGCGTCCCGGCGGCGAAATCGACATCGTTTGCGGCTACCGCACTCCTGCCACCAACGAATCCCTTCGTGAGCATTCCACGGGAGTGGCCAAGAATAGCCTTCACACTCACGCCGAAGCCATCGATCTGCGCATGCCCGGCATCGACACGCTCAAGCTGCGCAAAGCGGCTCTCGCCCTTCACCGCGGCGGCGTGGGCTACTATCCCCGTTCTGACTTCATCCACGTCGACATCGGGCGTGTCCGCCAGTGGTGTTTCGGCTGCCCTGCCAGCCTGATCAGCGGCAATTAGCCCGGATACGGATAACCCTTCGCAAGAACCTTGTCGAGCGCGGCGTCATGCTCGTAGATGTCGTCGTAGAAATGAACGAGTCCATCCTCAGTCACAATCACGGTGGCATAGACGATTAAGACCGGAATCGGGTGGGTGAGATTCACCTGCTGCGTTGTGGTTCCATTCATGGCCGCACGGACGCGATCCGCATCCCAGCCCGGATTGTCGCGCAGGACCCAGGCAGCCAGATCGGCGGGCCTTTCGAGTCGAATGCAGCCATGGCTGAAATCCCGCCTGGCTTGCGAGAACAATTCGCGCGCCGGCGAATCGTGCATGTACACGTTGAAGTCGTTCGGAAAGATGAATTTCACGAGTCCGAGGGCGTTCTTGGGACCGGGTGGTTGTCGGATGAAGAGTTTGCTCGCCCGAAGCTGCTGCAGGACGTCGCTCGTCACGGTTCCCGATGTGACGACTTCCTGACGACTGTTCACAACCTCAAGTCCCTTCTTTGCCAGGTAGTCGGGATCGCGAGTGAGGTCCGGAATAAGTTCAGATTTTGTGATGGAGTAGGGAACGTTCCAATAGGGCCGAAAAACGACGTACTGCATGGTGTTACTGAAAACCGGGGTGCCGTGGCCATAGGCTTTGCCCACAATGACATTCATCGTCACACCGATTTTGAAGTTCTCGTCGTAGGCACGGAGGCGAAACTCTGGGATGTTCGCCACGACGGGCGACTTTTGATACTCCAGCGGAAGCCACCGCCACCGCTCGAGAGTCAGCTGCATCTGCCGCACTCGGCGGCTTAGAGGCACGTTCAAATCGGCCAATGTTTGCGCGCCGATTCGTCCATCCGTGTTCCGCCCGTGTCGGCGCTGAAAATTCTTGACTGCATCCACGAGCGCACCCTGATAAATCGTTCCATCGGGCGGTACATTTGCGTCGGCCGGGAGGTCGCCCACCAGGGTTAGCAATCGGGTCAGCCGCGGGACGCCGGGATAAGAATCGCCGGGAGCAATTGTTTTGTTTGCGGGCGGCAGCTGTTCTCCGTCATCTTTTCCCGCAAGCTCCAAATACGTGTGCAGAGCCTGGATCGTGCGCTTGTAGCCAGGATATGGCGGCTCCACTTGCGCCAGGACGGCGCCAACATCCGATGCATCCACAACACTTCCTTTTAGGAATTCGGGCAAGTCGTACTTCTTGGCTTCGACGTCGAGACCAAAATCAAAATGCTTCGGATTCACCTTGCCGATGTGAAGGTCCGAGATATATCTCATCACGCAAACGGTGAGCGCGGCATCGAATTGCACCGCGTCTGTTTCTGACGACTGGGTTGCGGTTGGTTTCAATTTCGCCAGCCGGTCGGACCAACGCGGCCCGTCGTAATCCTCGGGGGACAATCCCTCTTGGTCGGCTTTCAACAGGAGCGCGATTGCCTGCTGCGCCTGCGCGGTCGGCTCCATTCCCTTCACCCACGGCAGGGAATACCCATACGACTCGTAAGATTTCTGCACGTGCTTTGTGTAGTCGCTGAAATCGGGCCAGCGCAGGTCCGGGAGACTCCCCGCCTGAATGATGGCGCGCAACGACGCTTGGCCATCGGGGCTAAGCTGCTGAGGTGGCGCAACGGATCCCGTGGAAGTTTGCGATTGCGTGTGTGCGCGCCTCGCCGAAGTGACGGCGCGACCGCAGAATAGGCCGATCGCCATGACTAGCAGTATTAATGCCAGGCCCTTGGAAACTCGCGATTGCTTCACTGGATGCCTCCCCGCTTTGAGATGCTCGGAGATTCAAAAGGTGTCATAGCGCCTCGGCCTTTGCCGTGAACAACACGTTGGATGTTTCGGGAACGTCCGCGGTTGAACTAAAAACGTATTCTCGAAGAGGTGAGATCCTGCCCGCTGCGACGTCTCTTACGCGGCCCCCCGATACTGCTGGTCGCTGACCTGTTCCATCCAGTCGACCACTCTGCCGTCCTTCCTTTCCTGAATGGCGATGTGCGTCATGGCCGTGGTCGAAGCGGCCCCATGCCAATGCTTTTCATTGGGCGCAATCCAGACCACATCACCGGGCCGGATCTCCTCAATAGGTCCGCCTTCGCGTTGCGCCCGACCGCAGCCAGCCGTGACGATAAGCGTCTGACCGAGCGGATGCGTATGCCATGCAGTCCGCGCGCCCGGCTCGAAGCTTACGCTGGCGCCTTGCACGAGCGCCGGATCGGGTGCCTGAAACAGTGGATCGATCCGCACTGTTCCCGTGAACCAATCCGACGGTCCCTTTGCGGAGGGTTGCGTCCCAGCTCTTTTGATATCCATGTCCAGTATTTCCTTGCTCGTGGTTTGTTGCTTCAACCAGCGGAATGCCGGTTTATCCGTGCTTCCTTGCAGCCTTAAAAGCGCGTCCTTGATTCCGGGCGCCGTGAAATATGTGGAGGATGTCTATGCCGCGGCGCGTTTTACGGTAATAAATTAAGTACCTTCCCGCGGGAAAGCACTTCACACCCGGAGCGATGTCGCCTGCGCGCTTGCCGGCTTCCGGATGCAGTCCGAGCAGCCAGAAGCGCTCGGTGATCTTGTCAATTACGCGGTCTGCTGCCTCCGGGCTCGCCCGATTCGCCCAATACACGAATATCTCGTCCAGATCGCGCGCCGCATTCTCTGAGACACGATAACGCATTACTTTTCAGTGGCGCGGCGAGCAAGCAGCTTACGTCCCCTCGCCTTCACTCCGTCTGCAAGTTTTTTTAGCCCTTCGCGCCCTTCGTACTCGACGAATTTCCCCACCTCGATGCTTTCGATGCCAGCGCGCACACGCTGACGGATGCCGTCAAGCTGTTCCCCGGTAAGGTCGGTCAGGATGTCCTTTGCGGTGGGCCTGGCCAGCCGCAACGCGCGCTCGTCCTCGTCTTCCATGCGGCGCAACGCATCGCGGACAACTTCGCTCGCATTGTTATAACGACCGCTTTTCACCTTCTTGCGAACATAGCCCGCAAGCTCATCGGTGATAGAGACATTCATTTGGTCCATGACTAGCCTCTTCGCTCGGAACCTTTCAAGGTCTACGTTATCTGCAACGCGGGTGCATGTCAATCTTTGACATGCTCATCGCACATGCAAGACATGGGACAAGAGGCTACGAGGACGCAATGAAACAGGGAAGGCCCGGCGAATTCTCTTCCTGGCGGCCGAACGGAGAACTCGGGAACCTGAAATGCCGATTTGCAGGCGCTACTTCGGTTTTCACCATGCTCATGCCGCTTACAGGCCGGTCATTTTCTCGAGGCGTTCCGGATACCGGGCCCCTTCCACCGTGATTTTCGACGCGGCGGCATCGATGTCCAGCAGGTCTTCGGGCGTCAGTTGGACCGACACCGCTCCGATGTTCTCTTCCAGACGGTTTAGCTTGGTCGTGCCGGGAATCGGAACGATCCATGGCTTCTGCGCAAGCAACCACGCGAGCGCGATCTGAGCGGGAGTCGCGTTCTTGCGCTTCGCAATCCTGCCGAGCAGATCGACCACAGCCTGGTTCGCCTTCAGAGCCTCCGGCGCAAAGCGAGGGAGAGTGCTGCGGAAATCGGAGCCGTCGAATTTCGCGTTTTCGTCGATCTTGCCCGTTAGGAAGCCCTTGCCAAGCGGGCTATACGCAACCAAACCGATTCCGAGTTCCTCAAGAGTCGGCAGTACTTCCGCTTCCGGCTTCCGCCACCACAGCGAGTATTCGTTCTGCAGTGCCGTCACAGGCTGGACTGCGTGTGCGCGACGAATCGTCTTTACGCCCGCCTCGGACATGCCGAAGTGCTTCACCTTGCCGGCCTGGATCAGTTCCTTCACTGCGCCTGCCACGTCTTCGATGGGCACGTTCGGGTCGACGCGGTGCTGATACAACAGATCGATGACATCCACCTTCAGCCGTTTGAGCGACCCTTCAACAGCCTGTTTGACATGCTCCGGCCTGCTATTCAGGCCCGCGGCTCCCGGCCGATTATCGCTGCCGCTCAAATCGAACCCGAACTTAGTGGCGATCACCACCTTGCCACGATAGGGAGCCAGCGCCTCACCCACGAGTTCTTCGTTCGTGAACGGGCCGTAGACTTCGGCGGTGTCGAAGAACGTGATGCCGCGTTCCACCGCCGCATGGAGAAGTTCAGTCATCTCCTTCTTATCTTTGGGCGGCCCGTAGGAAAAGCTCATTCCCATGCAGCCGAATCCCAAAGCCGAAATTTCCAGACTGCTTTTTCCAAGTTTGCGCTTCTGCACTTGTTTCTCCTTCCGAACCGTTTGTCGCTTCTCCAAACTAGGATCAACGGCCGGGGAAGCGGTAGCAACTGTGGATTGGAGTTTCCGGTGTCACGTCCGGTGGCTCCGAAGAAGAATGGCGGGGACGACGAGACTCGAACTCGCGACCTCTGCCGTGACAGGGCAGCGTTCTAACCAACTGAACTACGTCCCCGCGGTAATGAACAGCGGATGGTGGGCGGTCAGCGATTTGAACGCTGGACCTTCCGGGTGTAAACCGGATGCTCTAACCGCTGAGCTAACCGCCCTTCTCACAACTTCCTATTTGCAACCACTTTAGAGTACAGCGAACCACCGCCGACTGCAACCCAAGTCCAACTTGCCGAAAAGGGTCCGAACGGCCACACGTTCGCCCGTTTTCGCGGTACGCGAGACCCTGACCGTTATCCGTCCCATGGGCCAGTTTCATCGTTCCAGCGCGGCTGTTAGTGTCGCTACTCGTTTCAGCAGACGGCCGATGTAACAATGAAGGTTTTTGCGGGGCTTTTTGGAGGTTGTGGGTGACACTTCAATCGCATCTTTCGGATAAGAAGCGGCGACTACTCGTCTGGGCAGTGATCCTGCCCCTTTGCATCATTGCCTCGAGCTGCGCATTGCTTCCGCCCGGAAGCGTTCCTCCGATACCCGACGTCGTCACCGTCTCGCCCCAGGCCGCTCCCGTGCGCTCCGGCGCTACGCAACAATTCAGCGCCTCCGTGCCTCATGTCAAGAACCCGATTTTTAGCTGGTCTGTAAACGGCACCGCCGGAGGAAGCGCCGCGGTAGGCACGATTGATTCGACGGGTCTCTACACGGCGCCGCCGATCCTTCCCGCACCCAATACCGTGACGATCACTGCCGCCCTCACCATCGGCACTCAAGCGCCGGGTAACAGCACCGTCACGCTGCTCAACCCGATCCCCGTGCTAAACGGAGTTTTGAACTCGCCGCTTGCGGTCGGCCCGTTCTACATCGTTCTCACGGGAAGCAACTTCGTGCCCGGCGCGACGGTGAGTTTTGGCGGCACCACCCTAACCACAACGTATTCCTCGAACGGCGAATTAGCCGCCAGCGGAACGGCTACCAGCGCACAGTTAGGATCGGTGCCCGTCACGGTCCAGAATCCGGATCCCGGTTCCGCAACCTCAAGCGCCGTCAACGCGACCGTGGTGGCCGCAAACCCAGTTGTCGCGCCCGAAATCGCAGACCGCTTTCTCGAGCAGTCATCGTTCGGACCGAACGCCGCATACATCGCGCAGGTTCAGCAGCTCGGCCTTCAAGGATTCCTGAATGCTCAGTATTCGCTGCCCGTCACGCCTTTTCCGAACCCGGCGGCCAGCGAAACGGATTTAAGCGAAGTTCAAAAGCGTTTTTACGTCCAGATCGTGGGCGCGCCCGACCAGTTGCGTCAGCGCGTGGCTTCCGCGCTCGGGCTGATCTTCACCATCTCCGGTAACACCATCAGTACGCCGCAAGCTTTCACACCGTACCTCCAGCTTCTGCAGAATGACGCCTTCGCCAATTACCGCCAGACTATGGAAGACGTGACGCTCTCGCCTGCCATGGGCAACTACTTGAACATGGTCAACAACAACAAGCCATACTCGAGCAGTGACCATGCCAACGAGAACTACGCGCGAGAACTGATGCAGCTCTTCACGCTGGGGACTTCACTCATCAACCAGGACGGCTCGCTGCAGACCGACGGATCGGGAAATCAAATTGCCACCTACTCTCAGGCTCAGGTGCAGGAATTTGCGCTGGCCTACACGGGATGGACGTACCCCACGCAGCCGGGCATGGCGACGCAAACGAACAACCCGCAGTACTGGATTGGCCCGATGGTGGCAGTCGATTCCAATCACGACGTCACCGCCAAACAATTACTTCAGTACGCCGGTGCCGCGCAGGGAGGCTTGTTGCCGGCCGGGCAGACGGCTCAGGCGGATCTCGACGGCGCGCTGGACAATATTTTTAATCACCCGAACTTGCCGCCCTTCGTTTCCAAACAACTGATCCAGCACCTGGTGACGAGCAATCCGAGCCCCGCGTACGTCCAGCGCGTGGCGAGCGTCTTCGCGAACAACGGCAACGGCGTACGTGGCGACATGGCCGCCGTGGTCACGGCCATCCTTCTAGATCCCGAAGCGCGCCGCGGCGATTCGCCCGCCACCGCCATTGCGGTTGACGGCCACCTTCGGGAGCCAACCCTTTACATCGCCGGCCTGCTGCGTGCGTTCAATGGCGTCACCGATGGGGCAAACCTTGATTACTACGGCGGAACGATGGGAGAGGCGGCCCTCGAGCCCGGAAGCGTCTTCAGTTTCTACGCACCGAGTTTTCAGATTCCGGGGACGAACCTGCTGGGCCCCGAGTTTCAAATTCAAACCACAGCTACCGCGCTCAATCGGTTCAACTGGGTGAATAACCTTGCGTTCGGCTCGATTGGCAGCACCACCACCGTCGATTTTTCACCCTACGCCAACCTGGCTTCCAACCCCGCCCAGATGCTGGGCTCGCTCAACACCCTGATGATGCACGGAACGATGTCGACGAACATGCAAAATAGCATTCTGACTGCGGTCGCCGCCGTACCGGCCGGAAGCAACCAGGCGATGGATCAGGCGAAGACTGCGATTTATCTGGTCGCCACTTCGTCTCAATATCAGGTGGCGCACTGACGCATTACTCGCAAACCGGGAATCCCCTAGGATTCGCGGCAAAAGTAGCCCGAGGAGCATAACGATGGCCTTTTCCCGCAGGGATTTTATTCGCATGGGATGCTGCTCGGCGGCATCGTTCGGTGTCACGGCCGCGTTTGGCCATCTGAATCTCATCCACGCGTTCGCGGCCAACCCGGCAACCGACTATCGCGCTCTGGTTTGCATCTTCCTCTTCGGCGGAAACGACAGCAACAACATGCTTATCCCGAATGACTCCGCGGGCTATCTGAACTATCAAACGCTGCGCTCCAACCTCGCAATTTCGCAAAACACCTTGCTTCCGATCGTAGCCAAGACGGGCAACGTCCCGTACGGCCTGCATCCGGAACTGACAGGACTGCAAGGCCTGTTCAATTCAGGCCAAGTCGCATTCCTCGCCAACGTGGGTACTCTGGCCCAGCCAGTCACGCGCGCTCAGTACATGGCCGGCGGCCCGACGCTGCCCATAAATCTTTTTTCTCACTCGGACCAGCAGACACAGTGGCAAACGGCGCAATTTGACGTCACCGGAAACACCGGATGGGCCGGCCGCACAGCCGATAATTTGCAAACTCTGAATGCCGGGGCACACTATCCGCCCATTACAACTGTTGCTGGCGGCGCGATTCTCACCACGGGAGCACAAACGCAGCCTTACGCGTTAATCCCCGGAAGCACGCCCGGGTTGACGGGATTTGACTCCTCCGCTCCGGCCAACGCGCGCTTGACGGCTCTTCAGCAGCTCCTTACTTTCGACACCGGTATTTCGCTCATTCAATCCTCTAGCGCGATTGCCAGCCAGGCATTACAGGAAAGCGCTGTTCTCGCTGGCGCGTTGAGCGGCCTCTCGCCGCTAGAGACGCAATTTCCCACCACCGGCATTGGCGCGCAGCTCCAACAAGTGGCGCAGATTATCCAGGCGCGCAGCGCGCTCGGTCTTCAGCGCCAGATATTCTTCTGCTCGCTGGGGGGATTCGATACTCATGGCAACCAGCTGCCCATCCAGGATTCCTTGCTGACTCAGCTCAACGCCGCTATGACCGCTTTTTACAACGCGACAGTGGAGTTGAGTCTGCCGCAGCAAGTGACCACCTTCACGCTCTCCGATTTCAGCCGCACGTTTCAGCCCGGCTCGAACGGTGGCTCCGATCATGGATGGGGCAGCCACCACATCATCATGGGCGGCGCGGTTGCTGGCGGGGATGTCTACGGCCAGTTCCCGCAGCTTGCTCTCGGAGGTCCGAACGACGCCGGAAGCAACGGGCGGTGGATTCCTACTACGTCTGTAGACCAGTACGGCGGGACCCTCGCCCAATGGTTCGGCGTGGCACCTGCCAACCTGCCGTCAATCTTTCCAAATATCGCCAGCTTTTCGACGCCGACGCTGACCTTTTTGGGCTGACGCGCAGCCATTACTCGGGCGTTAACGGACACCGATTGGCGCTCGCGAAATCCCATCGCTAACCCCATTTCAACGCGAAATTTCCGCCAAAATCGGGGCCTTCTTGCAGGGCTTAGATGCTCGCTAACCCTTTATATTTCAGCTACCTGTACGTTAGTACAGTGTCAAAAAATAGCCTGTACCCAGGGTCAGGTTTTGGCGGGGCGTATCGGCTGTTAGCAGATTCACCACGACTGACCTTTAGTGTCACTCGCCAATCTGACCGGCATGCTAGGCTGACCTTTCCAGCGGGTTCTAGTACCGCGGGCGTATACGCATGTCTTCACGACTCGGCGAAATCCTGGTTAAGGACAGCCTGATCTCTGCGGATCAGTTGAAGCAGGCGCTCGACTATCAGAAGAAGAATGGCGGCCGCCTCGGTACCTGTCTCGTAAAGCTGGGCTTGGTCAGCGATGACGACATCACGGCGGTGCTCTCGCGCCAGTACGGGGTCCCTTCGATCAACCTGAAGTTCTACGAGGTCGACCCCTCTGTAATCAAGCTCGTCCCCCAAGAGACGGCTATTCGCTACCAGATCGTCCCCCTCTCGCGTGTTGGCTCCACTCTCACGATCGCGATGACCGACCCCACGAACGTCTTCGCGATGGACGACATCAAGTTCATGACCGGCTTCAACGTCGAGCCGGTGGTGGCCTCCGAAACGGCAATCAGCGAGGCGATTCACAAATTCTACGGTGAAGTCGAGAGCGTGGAAGAACTCGACAAGGTGATGAAGGACCTCACCGCCGACGATACCGCACTCGAGCTCGCGGGCGAAGAAGCGGAAATGATGGACCTGGCGACGCTCGAAAGAGCGGCCGAGGAAGCTCCCATCATCAAGCTCTGTAACCTGATCCTGACCGACGCCGTAAAGCGGGGCGCCAGCGACATCCACGTGGAGCCGTACGAGAAGGAGTACCGCGTCCGGTTCCGCATCGACGGCATTTTGCAAAACGTGATGGCTCCGCCGATGAAATTGAGAGACGCGATGACCAGCCGCATCAAGATCATGTCCAAGCTGGACATCAGTGAAAAGCGGCTGCCGCAAGACGGCCGCATCATGATCAAGTACATCCGCGACGGGAAAAAGAAGGAACTCGACTTCCGCGTTTCCACCGTGCCCACGCTGTTCGGCGAAAAGATCGTCATGCGGTTGCTCGACAAGGAAAACCTGCGCCTGGACATGACGAAGCTCGGTTTCGAGCAGGAGTCACTGAACAAGTTCGAGCGGCAGATCCTGAAGCCCTACGGAATGGTGCTTGTCACGGGCCCCACGGGTTCGGGCAAAACGAACACCCTCTATTCATCAGTGGCGCGTTTGAACACCGCGGAAACCAACATCATGACCGCCGAAGACCCGGTCGAGTTCCAACTTCCCGGAATCAACCAGGTGCAGATGAAGGAGCAGATCGGGTTGAACTTCGCTTCGGCGCTGCGCGCTTTCTTGCGGCAAGACCCCAACATCATTCTGGTCGGCGAGATTCGAGACTTCGAGACGGCGGAAATCGCCGTGAAAGCCGCGCTCACGGGCCACCTGGTGCTTTCGACGCTGCACACGAACGACGCGCCCTCCACCATCAGCCGCTTGATGAACATGGGTATCGAGCCCTTTCTCGTGGCCACGTCGGTGAACCTCATTTGCGCGCAGCGGCTGGTCCGGCGTATTTGCTCCGGCTGCAAAGAACCGCTGCAAATTCAGCCCCAGGCGCTGATTGATGCTGGCTACAGCGTGGACGAAGCGAACAAGGTGCAAGTGCAGCACGGACGCGGCTGCGCTACGTGCAACAACACCGGCTACAAGGGGCGCGTCGGCCTTTACGAAGTGATGGAGATCAATGACGAATTGCGGGAACTGATTCTGGTCGGTGCGTCCGCGCTCGAACTCAAGAAAAAGGCTCTCGAAGGCGGAATGATTACTTTGCGCAAAAGCGGCTTGACGAAAGTCGCTTTGGGGCAAACCACCATGGAAGAAGTCTTGCGCGAGACCGTGCTCTAGCGAAGAAAGAGGGAACGATGGCTGGCATCACGTTAAGCGAATTGCTCAAGAAGATGATCGAAATGGGGGGTAGCGACTTGCACCTCTCGACCAACAGCGCTCCGCGCATCCGCGTGCACGGCAAGTTGCGCCCCCTGGACATGCCTCCTCTGACGGCGGCCGACACGAAGGCGCTGGCGTACAGCGTCCTCACGGACGTCCAGAAGCACCGCCTGGAAGAGAACCTCGAGCTCGACTTCTCGTTCGGATTGAAGAGTCTGGCGCGTTTCCGGGGAAACATTTTTCACCAGCGCGGCGCCGTGGCAGCGGTCTTCCGCACGATTCCATGGGAAATCAAGAGTTTCGACGCTCTGGGGCTGCCAGCCATCGTGAAGAACCTGTGCGACAAACCGCGCGGGCTCGTGCTGGTGACCGGCCCCACCGGTTCGGGCAAATCGACGACGCTCGCCGCGATGCTCGACAAGATCAACAACGAACGCGAAGAGCACATGATCACGATCGAGGACCCCATCGAGTTCCTGCACAATCATAAGAAGTGCCTCGTGAACCAGCGCGAAGTTCACTCGGACACGCACTCCTTTGCGAACTCGCTGCGAGCCGCCCTTCGAGAAGATCCCGACGTTGTGCTGATCGGCGAAATGCGCGACCTGGAAACCATCGAGTCCGCCCTGCGCATCGCCGAAACCGGCCACTTGACGTTTGCCACTCTGCACACGAACTCGGCGATCTCCACCATCAACCGTATCGTCGACGTTTTTCCAGCGCACCAGCAGCCGCAAGTTCGCGCCCAGCTCTCCATGGTGCTCGAAGGCATCCTTTGCCAGGCGCTGCTGCCGCGGATTGACGGCCGCGGCCGCGCCATGGTGATGGAAATCCTGATTCCCAACGCGGCCATTCGCAACCTGATCCGCGAAGACAAAATTCACCAGATTTATTCGGCCATGCAAACAGGAACAGGGCAGTCGGGAATGCAGACGTTCAATCAGAGCCTTTCGAACGCCTATTTCCAGAAATTCATCACTCTGGAAACAGCGCTCGCGCGGTCTTCCAACCAGGATGAATTGCAGGATTTGATCAATCGTGGGGTGACCTCTCCGCCTGCTGGTGGCCGGGCACCTGTTCGGCGGTAGAGAAGAGGAGGTAATACAGCAATGCCGGTTTACACATATAAGGGTACCAACAAGGCGGGTAGCTCCGTCTCCGGGGAACGGACCGCGGCCAGCAAGAACGAACTCGCTTCCTCGCTGCGCCGCGAGAACATCAACGTCAGCAAGCTTTCCGAGAAGGGGAAGGAGTTCAGCATCCCCACCTTCGGAGGTGGCGTCGATTCCAAGGAACTGGCGGTTTTCACCCGCCAATTCTCCGTGATGATCGACGCAGGGTTGCCGCTCGTTCAGTGCCTGGAAATTCTCGCCGGGCAGCAGGAAAACAAGATATTCCAGAAAATCCTGAACGGCGTGCGGGCTTCGGTCGAGGGCGGCGCCACGCTCTCCGCTTCCATGAAGCAGTATGAGAAGGTTTTCGACCCTCTCTACTACAACATGGTGGAAGCGGGCGAGACCGGCGGTATTCTCGACACGATTTTGCAGCGGCTCTCGATGTACATCGAGAAGAACGTCAAGCTGAAGCGCGCTGTGAAGTCGGCGATGATCTACCCGGTCGCGGTCATGAGCATTGCGGCGGCGGTGATCATCCTGTTGCTGTGGAAAGTCGTGCCTATTTTCGTCGAGTTGTTCAACGGACTGGGCGTCGACCTCCCGCTTCCCACGCGCGTCGTGATCGTCCTCAGCAATTTCGTCGGCAGCATCTACGGGTTGATCCTTCTCGTTGTGATCGCCGGAACGATCGTCGCATTGAAGTTCTGGTATGGAACTCCAGCGGGCCGCATGGCAATCGACATGGTCCTGTTGAAGATACCGATCCTCGGACTCGTGCTGCGCAAGATTGCCGTAGCGCGCTTCACTCGGACGCTGGGCACCTTGATTTCGAGCGGCGTTCCAATTCTCGAAGGCCTCGACATCACAGCCCGCACTTCCGGTAACGCCGTGGTGGAAAAGGCGATTTCGGAGACGCGGAAAGCCGTCGAAGCCGGCCGGTCTCTGGTGGATCCGCTGAAGGAAACCGAAGTCTTCCCGGGCATGGTGACGCAGATGATTGGCGTCGGCGAACAGACCGGCGCGATGGACGCCATGCTTTCGAAGATTGCCGATTTCTACGAGGACGAAGTGGACGCGGCCGTGAAAGACTTGCTGACCGCCCTCGAACCGATCATGATCGTGTTCCTCGGAATCGTCGTTGGCGGCGTCGTTATTTCCATGTACCTGCCGCTGTTCTCGCTGATCGGAAAGCTCTCGGGCGCGAAGTAGCGAAAATTCGGGTTGCAAAAGCCGGTGGCCGGCCTCCTGGCAGCCATCTGCTGGCGGTGCCCGTTCGGCAAGAAGGCCGGCGCAAACGTTCAGGTTGGTTCGGCGGAGACCGAAGGATTGAAAAAGCTGCCACATGGTATCGAAGCCCAGCGTTAGTGAATGGCTCCCGTGGTTGGGACGTGTCCGTTTCCTCATCGTCACGTTTCTTCTCGGCGTTGTCGCGGTCGGCCAACTCACATCCATTCCACTTCCCGTCAAGATGTTGTTGCCCCTGATCGTCCTGTGGTACACGCTGGCCACCTCCTACATCATCCTTCAGCGATGGATTCCCAGAGCAGGCTGGCATGCGCCGGTGCAGATGGCCGGCGACATTCTCATCGTTACGGGCGTCGTGTATGCGACGGGTGCGCAGGACAGCTATTTCGTCTCGCTCTATTTGCTCATCATCCTGATGGGCGGGATCCTGTTTTCGCGTCGCGCCGTGTTCGCAATTGCGGGGGCCAGCTTCGCGCTGCTTGGTTGCGTAGTCGAACTCATGTTTTACAGCCTGATCCCGCGCACCTCGGCTTCGATGCCCAGCGATCGAGCGTTGGAATCGTGGCTGGGCATCAATCTTTTTGCGTTCATGTCGGTGGCCTACCTGGGAAGCCTGCTGTCGCAGAGCCTTCGCAAGAAGGGCGTGGAACTCGAGGAGAAAAGCGAAGAACTGAAAGACCTCCGCGCTTTCAACCACAACATCATTGAATCGATGCGTGGCGGCCTGCTCACCACGGACCTCAACGGCCGCATGCTGCTGCTGAATCGCGCCGGAGCGGAAATCACGGGCCAGAGCTTTGAGTTTCTGCGCGGAGAAAACGTCCAGAAGGCGTTTCCGGGATTCTGGCCGATCGAAGCGGATGGGAACGGCAGTCCGTCGGCATCGCGGAAAGAGGTCGAGTTTCAGACGCCGTCCGGCGCAACGCGCTTTCTGGGACTATCGATCTCACCGCTGCGCACTGCGCAAAATCAAACGAGCGGCTACGTCTTCAATTTTCAGGACCTCACCGAGTTGAAACGCCTCGAGAAGGAAGTTTTTACGAAGGAGCGCATGGCCGTTCTGGGGCGGCTCTCGGCTGCCATCGCTCACGAAATCCGCCAGCCTCTCACGGCCATGACTGGAGCGCTGAAGGAACTGGCCCGCCTGGCGCCGCTCGAGGACGACGACAAAAAACTCGTCCAGATCGTCGGCCGCGAGTCCCAGCGCCTCAACCAGATCATTTCCGATTTCCTCGATTACTCGCGCGAGAAGGCTTACGTGTTCTCCGACGTGGACGTCGCAGCCCTGATCGAGGACACGCTGGTGCTTCTCGAGCATGATGCCCGCGCGCGAGGCGCGTACAAGATCGAGCGGGATTTCATGGTTCGTGGCGCCAAAGCTCGCGCCGATCGCGACGCGCTGAAGCAAGTCTTCTGGAATCTCTGCAACAACGCGTTGCGCGCGATGCCCAACGGCGGCACTCTCACGGTGCGGCTCGAAGCCAGCGCTGACTCGGTGCAAATTTCGATTCGCGACACGGGAATTGGCCTCGATCCGCACGAGGTTGCGCGCATTTTCGAGCCGTTTCAATCGGGATTCGTCGGGGGGACGGGCCTGGGCCTGGCCATCGTCTACCAAATTCTGCAGGCCCATCGCGGACGAATTCGAGTGGAGACCGAAAAGGGCCATGGAGCAGAATTCATCGTCGAGTTACCTCGCGCCGTGCGCACTCGCGCAGCGGTTGCGCGCCAGCAAATTTCCGCCGATGCGGAATTGTTGCGTCCCGTGGGGAAGGGCTAGGGCGCTATGGCACACATCTTGGTAGTCGACGACGAGCGCTCCATCACCGAATTGCTCGAAATCAGCTTCCGCAAGGAAGGGCACAAGATTGACGTTGCATCCAACGGTGAATCGGCCATGCGCCGCCTGGCCTCGCAAATCTACGACATCGTCGTTTCCGATATCCGCATGCCCGACATGGACGGCGTCGAGCTTCTGCGCTACTGCAAGGAAGTGTCTCCGGCAACGACGTTCATTTTGATCACGGGCGTGCCCACGATCGACACGGCCATCGACGCCGTGAATTTCGGCGCCGATCGTTACGTCATCAAGGGCGACCGCCTGCTCGACGAATTGCGCCCTGCGATTCAGCAAGTGGCTGAGAACCTGGCTCTCAAGAAGGAAGCCGGTTACCTGCGCCGGGAAATTCGCCGCCTTACGGGGCTCGATCACATCATCGGAACCGGCCCGAAGATGAAGGCTATTTTTGAGCTCATCGAGAACGTCGCTCCGCAGACAAGCCGCGTCCTGATCACCGGCGAAAGCGGCACCGGAAAGGAACTGGTGGCGCGCGCGATTCACGAACACAGCGCGCGCTGCAAGAACCCTTTCATCACCATCAATTGCGGAGCTTTTCCCGAGACTCTTCTCGAGTCCGAGCTTTTCGGATACATGAAGGGCGCGTTCACCGGAGCGAACGAAAATCGTCGCGGGCTCTTCCAGGCGGCGCACGGCGGCACGCTGTTCATGGACGAAATCGGGAATATGAGCGTCACCATGCAGGTGAAGCTCTATCGGGTTCTGCAGGAAGGGAAGGTCCGCCCGATCGGCAGCACGGAAGAATCGGATGTAGATGTGCGCGTTATCGCCGCCACAAACAAGAACCTCGAAGAGGAAATTGCGGAAGGCCGGTTCCGGGAGGATTTGTTCTACCGCTTGAGCGTGATTCCCATTCATGTTCCACCGCTCCGCGAGCGCCGCGAAGATATCCCGCTGCTGGCCCGCGAGTTTCTCGAGCGCTTCAGCAAGTCGATGAGCAAGAAGGTGGACGGAATCGAGCCGGAGGCCATGCGGCGGCTGGAAGTCTACGATTGGCCGGGAAACGTCCGCGAACTCGAGAACACGATCGAGCGCGCGGTTGCCCTCGAGAGCTGCCAGCGTATCTCGGTTGAATCCGTGCCGGATCGCATCCGGAACTATTATCAGGCGGCGGTGCCTCACGCTGCCCACAATGGCAATGGAATCGTGCTGCCCGACGAAGGCTTGAACCTCGAAGACCATATCAGCAAGATTGAGCGGTCATACCTGCTGGCCGCCCT
Source organism: uncultured Acidobacteriota bacterium (assembly GCA_963737205.1). GTDB lineage: Bacteria > Acidobacteriota > Terriglobia > Acidiferrales > UBA7541 > Palsa-295. The sequence goes on from CAVTRV010000003.1 coordinate 190,488, forward strand.
GGAGCGTTCGGGCGGAGTCCGCACGCGCGCCGCAGACCTGCTCAAGATGACCTATCGGTCCTTCCGCCACTACGCGAAAAAGTACGAAGTCTGATCTCGACTACAGCCCACGCACGCGACGTCTCATTCAGTACCATAAGTTATTCCCTGTCATCAACATAGCTCCTGTGGACCGCGAAACACGCTCCCAGTCCGAGGTAGTACCAAACCCCTCGTACCAAAAAGCGGTACCACCGCCGTACCCTCGAAATGAGTCTCTTCCGCTACTGGCGCCGGGCGGCTCCCTCGCTAACATTCGGTTGTCGGGAAGCTGATTCATCGAATTTGATTCATCGAGGGAGCGGCGCCAAATGGAATTTTCTAAGCGGTCCCACCAGGAGAAGAAGATGACCAAGCGAGACCAGGGTTTTTCGCTAATCGAATTGCTGATTGTCGTAGCGATCATTTTGATCATCGCGGCTATCGCGATTCCCAACCTGCTTCGTTCCCGCATGGCGGCCAACGAAGCCTCCGCAGTCGGCTCGATCCGCACCATCAACACCGCCCAAATAACGTACGACTCCACCTACGGCGATGGCTACGCGAACACGTTGCCGCTACTCGGTGGCGCGGCCGGCGCTGCGGCCACCTGCCAAAACTCCGAAATCATCGACCCAGTGCTGTCCGCCGCCAACCCGGCGATCAAGAGCGGATACAACTTCCAGTTGGGTCCCGGAACGGTTGTGGTTGCGGCAGCTCCAGCAGATTGCGCCAACCCGGGCTTCATCGACGGCTATACGGCCATTGCATGGCCCGTAAACGTCGGCACCACCGGTCAGCGCAGCTTCTGCTCGGATGCGTCCGGTATCATCGTGTTCGATCCCACCGGAGTTCAGCCGGCGCCAGCTCCTCCGATATGCGCCGCCGGTATGAGCGCGCTGGGCAACTAGTTCGGCAAGGAACGGCGGTATTCGAAGGGGAGGCCTCTTGTGCCTTCCCTTTTTTTTCTGCGTTGTAGTCGAACATCTGTTCCTTTCCGGTGCTCCCAGCCAGCTCGCCGTCAGCCCCCGCTCTTTTACAGTCAAAGCAGCCCGTCTGCATATTGCTTAAAACAAGTAACATAGCGGCTTCCCATTTGCGCCTGCCTCGTGGCACTGGCGTTGCACTCTCCCTTCAGTGCTCCACCAGGAGAATAAAATGAAGAAACGACAACAAGGCTTTTCCCTAATCGAATTGTTGATCGTCGTGGCGATCATTTTGATCATCGCGGCTATCGCAATTCCTAACCTGCTTCGTTCCCGCATGGCGGCCAACGAAGCGTCCGCAGTGGGCTCGATTCGTACCGTGAACACCGCGGAAGTGACGTTCAACTCCACGTACAACGATGGTTTCGCTAACACGTTGCCTTTGCTTGGCGGCGCGGCAGGCGCTGCGGCGACCTGCAACAACGCGGAAGTTTTGGACCCAGTGTTGTCTGCGGCCAACCCGTCGATTAAGAGCGGTTATAACTTCCAGGTCGGTCCTGGGACGGTTGCAGTTGCGGCAGCTCCAGCAGGTTGCGCCAACCCGGGCTTCGTCGATGGCTATACGATCATCGGCTGGCCTGTCAACGTAGGAACCACCGGACAGCGCAGCTTCTGTTCGGATGGATCGGGCGTCATCCAGTCGCTCTCGACTGGTGTTAAGCCGGCACCGGCTCCTCCGCTGTGCCCGGCCGGTATGACCCCGCTCAGCCAGTAGTTCTTGCGGCTGATTCGGTACTCAAAGGGCGGTCGCCTGGCGCCTCCGCCTTCTCCATTCTCGGCTCCGTCTTGTCACGGGCGTAACTCACAGCCGCCCTGTGCGACCCGAGTTGCTCCCTTGCGCACGTTGACGTTTCCCCTGAGTAGCCGTCTGACTCCCTGTTGGTCTAAGATTAGAGTGCGTTACGGATTAGATTGCATTTACGCGCGTGGCCCTGGGTGGTCACCCGGACGCGCCGTAAATTGTCACTTTCCCGGGGGTTGCGGCGGGCCTTCGCCGCCACTGCCGCCGGCAGATGAAACCACAAGGCCCGTATGTTGCTGAAAACGCTTGCTATAAGGGCCTGCGTGTCGCGTGAGTCAACCCCGCGTCCAGCCTGGCACTCGCGTTGCATCTAGTGGGGTGTACCCCGCCAGGGAGTACACACAAAAAGAGAGAGATTTTGGAGCGATCCTCCAGGAGAGAATAATGAGCAAGAGAGACAAGGGCTTCTCGCTAATCGAATTGCTGATCGTCGTGGCGATCATTTTGATCATCGCGGCTATCGCAATTCCTAACCTGCTTCGTTCGCGTATGGCGGCCAACGAAGCCTCCGCAGTGGGCTCGATTCGTACCGTGAACACCGCGGAAGTGACGTTCAACTCCACGTACAACGATGGTTTCGCTAACACGCTGCCTTTGCTTGGCGGCGCGGCGGGCGCTGCGGCGACCTGCAACAACGCGGAAATCATCGACCCAGTGCTGTCTGCGGCCAACCCGTCGATTAAGAGCGGTTATAACTTCCAGGTCGGTCCTGGGACGGTTGCAGTTGCGGCAGCTCCAGCAGGTTGCGCCAACCCGGGCTTCGTCGATGGCTATACGATCATCGGCTGGCCTGTCAACGTAGGAACCACCGGACAGCGCAGCTTCTGCTCGGATGGATCGGGCGTCATCCAGTCGCTTTCGACTGGTGTTAAGCCGGCGCCGGCTCCTCCGCTGTGCCCGGCCGGTATGACCCCGTTGAGCCAGTAGTTCTGGTTGTTTTCCGGAGGGGAGGAAGATCTTCTTCCTCCCCTTCACTACTTTAGGGGTCGTTTAATAAGCATCAAAAGGGCAATCCGATGCGGCACCGACAAACAACCCGAGCAAAGGAGAGAGGCCCAGCGTCCAGCCGGGGCTTTTCTCTCATCGAGTTGCTGATCGTTGTCGCGATCATTCTGATCATCGTAGCGATCGCGATTCCAAACCTGCTTCGCTCGCGCATCGCGGCAAATGAAGCGTCCGCCGTCGAAAACATCCGCACCATCACCACGGCCTCGGTCGTCTACAACACAACGTACCAGGACGGTTTTCCTCCGAATATCGGAGTTCTGGGCAACCCAGGCTCAGTCGCCGCCGCCAACTGCGATAATTCCACCCTCATCCAACAGGGCTTGGCATTGCCGCCCAATCAACAAAGCGGATACACGTTCGCCTATACGGGAGGTGACGGCCTCTCGCCGCAGGCGAATGGCTGCGCCAACCCTGGTTTCTACGGCTATCTGGTGACTGCCACTCCCATCACCGTTCAGGTGACAGGAACCCGAAGCTTCTGCAGCAATGAGCCGGCCAATATCTTCTTCGATCCCACCGGCAACACGCCTCCCACGGAAGCGGTTTGCATGACGCTCCAGCCTTTGCAGTAATTCCCGCGTTCAGCGAACCTTGCCCGTTTCCTGCTAGACTCGATCACGATGCTGCGTTTCTCCTTTTTCGCGATTGCCGCGGCCCTCTCTGCCTCCATGACGCCCAGTGCGAACGCGCTTCGTCACGCCTTGGAATCGCGCTATCAGCATGCCGCGACGCTGCGAGCGGCGTTCTACGAGCGCTACGACGACGGCAAGGGCGGAGGCCAGGCCGAATCCGGCACCGTTTATTTCTCGCGTCCCGGGCGCATGCGCTGGGAGTACGAATCTCCGGAGCAGAAGCTGTTTCTGGTAGACGGCAAGAATGTGTGGTTCTACGTTCCCGCGGACCATACCGCGAGCCGCGCCAAGATGAAGGAAAGCTCCGACTGGCGCACGCCGATCGCGTTGCTGGCAGGGAAGGCCGACCTCGGCAAGCTCTGCCGCAGTCTTGAAGTGCTCGACGCCTCGGCCGCTAGCGCCAAGCCGATCGAGAAACCGCTATCGCCCGCGGACTCCGTATTGCGCTGCACGCCGCGCGATGCCACCGGTGCGATGGGCGAGCAGATCCGCGACGTCGTGCTCGAGATGGATCCCGAGGCGCATCTGGTTCGCGTCCTGATTCATGAGCCGGGAAATCTCGTAACTGAATTTCGCTTCGGTAATTGGCAGGAAAACATCCCGATCCCCGAGGACAAATTTCATTTCTCGCCGCCGCAGGGAGTCGCCGTAGTCGACGAGGACAAGCTCGCCGACCAGGTCCACTAGACGAAATCGCGCCTCACTCGTCGTCCTCGCCTTGCGCCTTCGCCAGCCGCTCGATCACGGCGATATCCTCGAGCGTTGTGGTATCCCCGGTAACGCCGCCTTTCTGCGCAAGCTCGCGCAGCAGCCGCCGCATGATTTTGCCGCTCCGCGTCTTCGGTAGCAGATCGCAGAAGCGAACATCCGTGGGCCGCGCGATCGACCCAATCGTCGTCGCCACATGGTCCATCAGCGCGAGACGAAGCTGCCCGCTGTGATTTTGCCCCGACCGCAGCGTGACGAAGCAAATGATCGCCTCGCCCTTGATGTCGTCCGGCCGCGCCACCACGGCTGCTTCTGCCACCGACGGATGGCTCACCAGCGCGCTCTCAATCTCCATCGAGCTCAACCTGTGCCCGGCCACCTTGATCACATCATCCACTCGCCCGAGGACCCATATGTAGCCATCCTTGTCGCACTGTGCCGCGTCGCCGGCAAAATAGACGCCGGGAATGCGATTCCAGTAGTCGCGAACGTACCGTTCGTCATCCCCATAAATCGTCCGGAGCATCGACGGCCACGGCTTCTGAATCGTCAGGTAGCCCGTGACGCCCGGCTCAACGGGCTGGCCCTTCATGTCCACCACTTTCGCCGCGATCCCCGGCAGCGGCAACGTAGCCGAACCCGGTTTCGTCGGCGTCGCGCCTGGCAGCGGCGAAATCAGAATCGACCCCGTTTCCGTCTGCCACCACGTATCGACAATCGGGCACCGGTTCTTCCCGATGGCCTCGAAATACCATTTCCACGCCGCCGGATTGATGGGCTCGCCCACCGTCCCCAGCACTCGCAGCGATTTCAGGCTGTGCGGATTGATCCAGTCCATGCCCCACGCCATGAACGCGCGCACCGCCGTCGCCGAGCTATAGAAAATCGACACCTTGTAGCGGTCCACAATTTCCCAGAACCGGTCTTTCCGCGGAAAGTCCGGCGCGCCTTCGTACATCACGATGCTCGCGCCGTTCGCCAGCGGCCCGTAGACGATATAGCTGTGGCCCGTCACCCAACCGATATCCGCCGTGCACCAGTAAATATCGTCGTCGCGCAAATCAAACACCAGACGCGTGCTCCACATGGTCTGCAGCAGGTAGCCGGCCGACGTGTGCAGCACGCCCTTCGGTTTTCCCGTCGTGCCGCTGGTGTACAAAATGTAGAGCGGGTGCTCGGAATCAAATGGCAGAGCGGGGCATTCGGCCGAAGCTGCCTCTTCGAGTTCGTGCCACCACAGGTCGCGGCCTTTGGTCCAGCCCACTTTTTCGCCGGTCCGGCGCACGACGATCGATTTCTCGATCGTCGGGCAATTCTTCAGCGCCGCGTCCGCCGTTTCCTTCAGCGGAACGATCTTGCCGCGGCGGAATCCGCCGTCCGCGGTGATCAGGATCTTCGACTTCGCGTCGGCGATGCGGTCGGCCAGCGCCGTGGCGCTGAACCCGCCAAACACCACCGAATGCATCGCACCCACTCGCGCGCACGCCAGCATCGCAATCGGCAACTCGGGAATCATCGGCATGTAGATCGCGACGCAATCGCCCGCCTTCACGCCGAGGCTCGTCAGCGCATTCGCAAACTTGCACACCCGCGCGTGCAGCTCCGCATACGTGAGCTGCAAAGTCGCGCCGTCTTCCGCCTCCCAGAACAGCGCGGGCTTGTTGCCGTTCTTTTCCAGGTGACGATCGAGGCAGTTGTACGAAACATTGAGCTTGCCGCCTACAAACCACTTCGCATGCGGCAGACTCCACTCAAGAATCTTCGTCGGCGGCTCGAACCAGTCGAGCATCTTCGCCTGCTCGCCCCAGAATTCCTCGGGGTTGTTGATGGCGCGCGCATAAATTTCGCGGTATTCCTCGAGCGACTTGATGTGCGCGTGTTTGCTGAACTCCTGAGGCGGCGGAATAGCCTTCTCGTCGGTCATATGAGGATCAAATTCCAGCATCGGGCCTCCCAAGGCGAAGAGTGCGCAAACGCAAGATGCCGCATGCCGCGGCAGCCTGGCAAAAGGGGACTATAACAAGGAAGCAAGGAGGCAGGGAAGCAAGGAGACAAGGAAGCAAGGAAGCAGGGAAGTCAGGTGGAAGCCCCGACTTCAGTCCGCCCCCTGCTTCGGCAGGGGCCGACGTTGAATTATTCAACGAGCTGCGGATTAGTTCAACAGTCTTGCGGCGGTCAAACTGAATCCTGATGAAATCCTCCTGCGAGATCCGCACATTCTAAAGGACATCGCCCCCATTCTTTTCTTCTAGACATTTGGTCCCCGATTTGCCTATAAGAATCTGACGGCCCCGAAAGAAAACTTCACGAAGGGAGAAAGACAATGCCAGCCAAGAAATCCAATCGCACCAAAAAGACGCGCAAAATGCACGCTGCCAAGAAACTCGGAAAGGTAAAACCACTCGCTGTTGAGACCAGCCTGCTGGCGCCCATCATGACCGTCCAGCCTTCCTCTTCTTCCCACACGAGTCAGATCGATATCAATAGCTTGAGCTGGGGCACCTCCAGCGGCATCGGCGGCGTCCCCGGGAGCTCGGGCAGCGCCACCGTCCCAGATGTATCCGTGCTCCCCGGCACCATTATCAAGCCGTGAGGCTGGCTGCCGCAATCAAGGCATGCGCGCCGAGTGCGTCGCGAGCAAGGCATGAAGGGCTCCGGGCCTGCCCGGAGTGGCGGACCCGCTTGGGTTGGTAGGCCCAGCCGCCTCTGTAGGGACGATTCGCGAATCGCCCGCCCGCTTTCTGCGCTTCCTGGCGGCATGATCCGGACATCGCGAACGCCGATAACTATCTGCGTGAAGCTGCCTTGGCGAATGACCCGCCTTCGAAGACCTTCTATGACCCCGAACGCGAGGGCATCCGACGCCGCAGCCTTGGCATTCACGAACATTGGAACAACGGGACAGACAAGAAGTACTCCCGCAATCTAGGAAAAGCGAACGGGATCGAACTTTTCCAAGTCTGAACTGCGCAACACACTTGAGCCGTCGCCGCCGGGTGTAAGGTTCAAACGTAGCGCCGCGGTCTTTAGCGCGGCAGCTTTGCTGGGGAGCGAAAATGGAAATCGGGAAGCAAACGCACGGCTGCACGATTGACTTTTGGCGAGCTGCGATCCGGCAGCAGTTTCATGCCTCGATCGACATGCTCGCCAACGCGATCAGCGCCTGTCCGGATTCTGTGTGGTCGGGCGAGGGAAGGGGCCCCTTTTGGTACCTGGCCTTTCACGTGCTTTTCTTCCTCGACATGTATCTCTCGCCGGAAGACGAAAGCGGATTCCGTCCGCCAGCGCCGTTCGGTCGCGGCGAACTCGAGGACGAGGTCATTCTGCCGGAGCGTGTCTACCGAAAAGACGAACTGCTCAGCTACCTCGAGCACTGCCGCAAAAAACTGGACGGCGTGATGGCCGGAATGACGGAAGCCTGGACGGTGAGTCCGTGTCCCTTTGCGTATCGCGCGATGAGCAACGGCGAACTGCTCCTCTACAACATGCGTCACGTGCAACATCACGCCGCGCAATTGAACATGCTGCTGCGTCAGAGGACAAACTCGGCGCCGCCGCGCTGGGTGTCGAAGGGCGGCCAGAAGACGCCCTTGGCGTCAACGTAGCCTCTGCGTGGCTTCCGTTTGACACCTGTGTACATCTGTGCATACTGATACTGTGAACTGCGAGTGGGATCCGGCAAAGGCCCGCGCCAACCTTAAGAAGCATGGAATCGACTTCGCGGACGCGGTCAGCACTCTCGAAGACGCGCGGGCGCTCACGATTCGCGATCCTTACTCCGAAGATGAAGAGAGATGGGTCACGCTCGGAGTGGACGCGCTCGGCAGACTTCTGGTGGTGGTGTACAGCTGGCGAGGGGAACGGGTGCGGCTGATTTCGGCGAGGACCGCGACATTACGTGAAGCCGAGCAATATGGGGAGAGCCATGAAACGTGAATACGATTTCAGCAAGGCGAAGCGCGGAGCGATCCTTTCGGTTCCGAAAAGCAAGACGCGAATCACGATCCGGCTGGATGATGATGTTCTGAATTGGTTCCGTCACCAGGTTGACCGCGCTGGCGGCGGCAACTATCAGTCCCTAATCAACGATGCGCTGCGACAGCACGTTCGCCGCACTCATGAGCCGCTGGAAGCCACGCTGCGCCGGGTGATCCGCGAAGAGTTCAAAGGCAAGAGAGGCAATTCCAGCTTCGGCCGTGAACGAGGACGAGTCTCCAAAGTTCAAAGCCAAAAATAGGGACCGAAAACCCGCACCGTCGCTCCCGAGGTCTCGGGACACCGCAAGGGCGCGGCATCCCAAAGTCTAAACCGGAGTCGCGGCAAAGGCTGCGCCACCTGCCCCTTAGTCAATATCTGTACGGTGAGAACGTTTCTCTCTTTACCGAGACGAACTTTGACAGACCAAGAACGGATCTACTTTACGAGCGATCTCTATTCTAGTCGAGTTCGTCATACACGCCGATTTCGGCAATACGCGGCATCTCCTTGCTGCTCTCCAACAAGAGCCGGACCCTCTGCGATGAGACGCGTGGGATGCGACAAATTGTCGTAGGTGCGGGTAGTTCACCGGCCGTCAGGGTGATCCATCTCGAGCCGTTCCAGTGTTGAAACCGATAGCTCCGGATGCGACTTTGCGTGTAGTCAGCCCATCTGCCGACGGGCTCCACAAGCGAGACAACGTTGAAGGCCTCCTGCTTTCTCAGATCCACCTCTAACCAGCCCGAGGTCTGCCCCTCATCCAAGTGCCAGCTTGATCCGAAGTCTCCATCGTTCGCTTCGTCCGGTCCTACGGTATCAGGGTAGGAACTGGCATGAATGGGCTTGCCCGTCGCCAGGTTCCGCGTGGTGATCACAACGTGCTCGCTGAGTTTCGACATCGGACCCGGGTGCTTCCACACTTTTCCGATCTCACCCAGTCGATCCACGACGTTCGGTGCGAGGCGTCCTTCGCGATTCGGGGGAGCATTCAGAATCAGGTTGCAGTGTCTCTGATTCAGCGGCTCAAGCCACTCGTGCACCACGGTGGTCACGGCCTTGAGACGTCCGGTCGCGTCCTGCTGTTTCCAGAACCAACCGTCCGTAAGCGTCACACAAGAAAGGGCCGGCACGTCGCTGTCTTCGGGAACCTTCTGCCCGGCATTCTGCTCAAATGCCTTCACATCGGAGTAGTAGAGTCCGCCCGCAGGATACTGGCTAGCGTTTAGATCGCACAGCAGACAGTCGGGCTGCAGGCTCTTGACATGCTCATAGATCTCCTGGAACGGCACCTCTTCATACGTGATGCGGCTCCACGGAGCATCCCACCCGTCGGTGATGAGGATATCGATCTCCCCATAGCCCGTGAGCAGTTCTGTCAGCTGGTCCTTGATGAGCTTTACCTTCGCCGGAGTCACGTTGAAATGGCGGATATCGTCGCGCAGCGACAGGATCGAATAGTAAAGACCGACCCGCAGGCCGGCCTTGCGGAACGAGCTCACGTAGGTGCGAACGACGTCGGTCGAATGCGATGTCAGGCCCACGCTTGCCGCCTCTGTTTTTGTCGGCCATATGCAGAAGCCATCATGATGCCGGGTCGTCAAACAGCCCCAGGTCATGTTGGCCGATAGCGCCGCTGCGGCCCATTGATCCGTCTCGAGAGCGGTGGGGCGAAACAAATCAGGGAGAGACGTGGGATCACCCCATTCGCGGTCCTGAAATGTCGCCATGTTGAAATGCAGGAAGATACCGAAACGCAAATCTACAAACCGCTGCTGCAGTTCCAAAAGCGGCCGTCCGCGACGTGCAGCGGCGCGATATCCTTCGGTCTGCAACGCGGCGGTGAAGGGATGGCTTCCCAGCATCCCGGCGGTCGCTGTTTGGGCGGCGATCCGAAAAAACTCTCTTCTCGTCGTCATCTTCAATGCTCGAACTCCGGAGCATACCTCCCGGCAATGAATTGAGGGAGACCGCGCTTCAGACTTCGAAAAGCTCGATCCCGCGCGGTTTTCCGAGATTGCGGGAGTACTTCTTGTCTGCTCCGTTGTTCCAGTGTTCGTGAACGCCCAGGCTGCGGCATCGGATGCCGTCGCGTTCAGGATCATAGAAAGTCTTCGAAGGCGGGTCATTCGCCAGGGCAGATTCGCGCAGGTAGTTATCGGCATTCGCGATGTCCGGAAGGTCGGGCCATTCCGAAGTGAGAAAATCGAAGCCGACAGAATCGATCGCCACGGCGTCGAATGACATAAAAATGCTGTTCGGCCACGCATCGTTGAATGGCGGCATCTTCCACTTGCGATGAGGCGGACCATCGACGTTGTCGTTTCCATAGAGCCCGTCGATGATAAACAGGACGGTTTTCTCGCCGAGGTCCTTATGACCCAAATAGTCTGTGAACGCGGAGTAGCTTGCCGAACCGTCGGTGTTGTGATTGAAACCGTCATGCGCGTTCTTGTGCCAGTCGGGATTGATACTCGTGGCGCCGAAGAGATTCTTCGCGCAAAGCGTCACCCCTGAACTCACATGCGCTCTCAATACGGCCGCATCAATCAAGTAGGCGGCCTCAACCACCGTCGTATCGAGTCCCTTAGCGTTGTTGCTTTCAACCGAGAAAGGAATCGCGTTGGGTTTGAACTCGGCCTTTACGCGTCCATCCCCTCCGATATGGTCCACAAACGCGACGCCGGGAAATTCATGGTGAATCTTGTCGTAGAGATTGCCGGGGATGAAGCGGCTGGAATCGAAGACGGTGATCGATGATTCCGGCACACGTCCCGCGCGGGTCAACTGTCGGACGAGCGAAAGGATCAAATGGGGCGAGGAGTTCAGGCGTTCGATCGTGCCATGGTCCGTTGTGTTGTTCAGGTTCGCCTTGATCGCAATCTTCTCCCCGGCAGTGTATCCGGCTTTGCCGCGTCCATGAGTGCTATTGAAATATTGAAAGATGGAGTTCCATGCCTGGGCGTCGCTTTTTTGATTTGTAAGACCGCGAATCGACCGGGAAACCATGCGGTCAATTACAGACTGGTCGTTGTGGGCATCGGTCCACCACGAACCTGTGCCATCCCAGGTGACCGCTGCCGGATCGTGCGCCCAAGTGACTCGGCCGGGAACGACGCCGCGGGGAACTCCCAATGGGGAAAGCGGTTCGAACAAGGAGGGCCGCAGGCTGGCGGCAGCTGCAAGAGCGAGGGTGAATTCTCGGCGCGTCATGTCCATTTTGATTTGCTCCTCTCGCACAAAATCTTACGGTTCCCGAACTACGCGGCGAATTGTACCTGACGACGCGAGGGGAAACCCCACCGAATTCTGGCGCGCCCACGGCGGGCAGGCCCGCCAAATACGATGGCGGGCAGGCATGAGTTGGGGTGACGGACTTGTCGCGATATGATTGGCGCACTTCGCGTTTGATTTAGGAGGAAAGATGAGGCTTATTCGGGTAGTGGCTCGGAAAAGTTGGCTCCGGATTGCTCCGGTTCTTCTGGTGGCCGCTATCACCCTGTTTAGCGTGGCGAGTGCCGGCACCAAAACTTCGTCTCCGCCCGATCTGACGCCGGAGCAGGAAGCGAGCATCGATAGCTGCGTGACGGCCGAAATGGGACGCCAGCGTATTCCCGGAGCTGCCGTCGGTGTCTATCGTCGCGGGCAAATATTGTTGGCGAAGGGCTACGGCTTGGCGGATGTAGAGCTAAACGTCCCGGTGAAACCGGAGACCATTTTTCAGTCCGGTTCGGTGGGCAAGCAGTTTGTTTCCGCAGCGGTGATGATGCTGGTGGAAGAAGGCAAGGTCGGGCTGGATGACAGCATCGTGAAATATTTTCCGAACGCGCCCGCGACGTGGAAGCCGATCCTCATCAAGAATCTGCTTTCGCACACGTCGGGTCTGGCGGAATACGAGAGCGATGATCGCACAGGGCCAAAAGGCCCTTTCTATATGCGGATGGATTACACCGAGGACGAGCTGCTGGAGAAAACCGAGGCGCTGCCGATTGAGTTCCAGGCGGGCGAGAAGTGGGACTACCGCAATACGAACTACCTGCTGCTGGGAATCATGATCCACAAAGTTACAGGCAAGTTCTACGCCGATTACCTGGCGGAACGGATCTTCAAGCCGCTGGGGATGACGTCAACGCGGCTGATCAGCGACGCGGACATTGTTCCAAACCGGTCGTCCGGTTACGAATTGCACGACGAGAAGCTTCAGAATCAGGACTGGGTATCGCCCACCTTCAACTCAACGGCAGATGGCACGCTCTACTTCAATGTGCTGGATCTGGCGAAGTGGGACGAAGCTCTGTATGGAACCAGCCTGTTGAAGCAATCCAGCCTAGACCGAATCTGGACGGTGTTTCCGCTGAATGATGGCAAGCCGAATCCGGCAAACTACGGATTTGCATGGGAAATGAATACGCTGAACGGGCATAAGGTGATCGAACACGGCGGCGCTTGGCAGGGGTTCACGTGCGACATCTCGAGGTATGTGGACGACAGCCTGACTGTGGTGGTGCTAACGAACTTGGACGCGGGGCACGCTCGTCCCGCGCGGATCGCTCACACAGTGGCTGGTCTGGTGAACCCGGCGCTGATGCCGCCTCCTCCGAAGGAGCATAAGGCGATCGCTGTCGATCCGAAGCTGTTCGACGGCTACGTGGGACGCTATCAACTGAATCCGGACTTCGTCGTGACGGTCACGCGAGAAGGCGATCACCTCTTCGTGCAGGCGACGCGGCAGCAGAAGTTCGAGGTGTTCCCCGAAACGGAGCACGACTACTTTCTCAAAGTCGTCGACGCGCAGATCACTTTTGTCGCCGATAGCACGGGCCGAGCGACGGAGCTGATCCTGCATCAAGGCGGCCGGGACCAGCACGCGAAACGCGTCGAATAAGCGCTCCCTAACGGAAGTGAGGGTCTGACACGAAGGCGAAGGGCTGCCGCGCCCGCCAGTGGATATGCTTCAGTGAACCTCGAATTGTTCCCGGCGGAATATTCCAACTCCGGTCTCATGGGGGAAATAGCTATAGGATCCGAAAAACAGCCCTCGGTTTTCGAGGAATTGCCTGTGGCCGCGATAACCGGAAGCTGTCAAGCGCCCATCGATCCAGAGGGACGCCGTCTGCGCTAAATGATCATAGCGGAGTTCGTAAGTGTGTGGATGATCGACGTCGCCCGCGCCAGAGAATTCGATCTTTTGATCCCACTCAAGCTCAGGCGAGATCTGTTTCGTAAGTGCTACGAAGGATTTATCACCTTCTCGCAGCAGTTCAATGTCAAAACGCCGCAATCCCTTGCCAAAATCGATGTTTGCTGATGCCTGCCCGCGTTCTACTGAGCACACGCAGGTTAAGTTCCAATCACGGGTGAAAGCAAAACGCGTTTCGTCTGGCGATAGGGGGTGGTAATAATAGGCTTGATCGTTGCTAGTGATCTTCCACCGATCGATTCCGTGGCCCGTTACGCTGCGCATCACCGCGCTACTGTTCTGGCCGATCGAAAAGAGAATAAACCCCTCTTCGATAGGATCAAGTCCTCCATCTTTTCTTATCAGTAAGGAATTGATGCTGGTCTCCGAGCGGGTTGGCGGACGAATCGGGAGCGCACTATGCGATAGGAATCGAGCCGACACCCAGAATAGCGCCAATAGGAACAGCACGCCCAGAACATTCCGGATTGCCAACGCGTTGCGCAAACGAGCGGGAAGGAGAACGAGAGCCGGATCATCCATCACAGGCGGGGACAGCGTCGCAGTTACATACTGCGAATCCGATGTGACCGCAGTCACGTCCGTGACTTGAGGGAGCGGATGGTTGAGAGCATCAGGGATTGAAGCCGCAATCCTCTCGACAGGAGCAACAAATCGGTATCCGCGTCGCGGCACGGTTTGGACGAATTTGGGTTCCTCCAATGAGTCGTTAAGGGCCTTTCTCAGCTTGTTGACCGCATTATTCAAGTTGTGATCGAAATCGACGTAGGTATTGTCGGGCCAAAGTCGCCGGTGGAGTTCGTCGCGGGTAACCAAACGGCCCGGGCGTTCCAGCAATGCTCCGAGAATTTCGAATGGCTTCTGCTGAAGCCGGATGTGATAGCCATTTCGGCGCAGCTCGGCTGCTTCGAGGTTAACCTCGAACTGGGCGAATCGGAGGAGCGGGCCGGGAACCGCTGAGTTCAAGAGACCTCTCCAGGCTGAATTGCAAGCATTCTACCACTGGCGGGCCTCGGAGCGAAACCAAGCCAGTCCACACAAGACCCTGTAAGTCCAAGGATATCACTGGCTTCCGCGGTGATGTGAAATTGGCTGGAGGGTGATTGACTTGCGTCGCGTTTCTGGCTGACAGTGCTGCAACATCGGCATATGGAGGCTATATGTTTTCAGGGATCAATGGTTGCAGATTTCGGAGCAGCGCAAGGCATGCGCTAAACAAGAATCTACAGGCCCTTGCGTGTGTCGTTACGGGCCTTATTTTTTTGACTCTTGGCAGTGTGGCCTGGGCTGATGGGTTCACCGTTGAAGTCGGTGTGACACCCTCAACTGGCTACAACGGCGTTAACTCGCAGACCCCGCTCGATACAGGTATGTTGGCACAGACCAGCGTTACGATTGACCCAACAACTGTGACCTACTCTCCTGAGGGCTATTCGGGAACTGCGACCGCGGGGGGGACGGCGGCGCTCGGTTCACTGACCGGGGCGGTTTCCGCCTCAACAACCACTTTTGATGATATTAACGTACCGGGTGGCAGCGACGCAGTTTATGTGGGCGTTTGGACTGACACGCTTACGGTGGACTCCAGCACTTTGGCTTTGGGCGCCCCGTAGAACTGTTATTTACGCTCAATGTCGATATCGCCTCCACTTGCACGGGAAGCGGCATTGTCTCTGGAGGTGCCGTCTTTAACGTTAATGGAGGCGACGAACAGCTTGTATCTTCAGATCCTACTTGCAATTCCACACTCAAGCAGTCGGTACCACTCGACGTCATGACGAGTGTAGGGTCTAGCATAGGTGTTCAAGGGCTTTTGACCCTTAATGCTAGCGCAGGGCCTTCGTGTACTGGATGCAGTAACGTGCTCGGTACTGCGTCGATGGATCCGTCCGCTGGGTTCTTCATTGATTCCGAAACCGCTGGCGCCAGCTATGCCACGGCGAGCGGCCAGACATATTTCACTCCTACTGGTTCCCCCATGCCAGAGCCATCCAGCCTCGGGCTGCTTGGTCTCGGATTGCTCGGCTTGATTGGAATTCATAACGTGAGACGGTCGGATTCATCAGCGACGCGTTCAGCCAGGATGGTATAGGCAAGGAGTGGGCGCCCTCGCAGCCTAAGGCTCGACGCAGGTTTGCGGCGGGGCGTTATCCGCAGAGTTCGCATAAACGCGAGGCTCCCACGAAAAGCGACAAAGGACCGTAGTGCTGCCGTGCTGAAGACGGCGGCGTTGCGTTTAAACCTTTCCTCCGTGCCTTCTTCCCTCCGCACCTTCGCCAAAATTCGGGAACTTCCCACCCCACCCCCCGGAATATGTAACGAGAACCGCGGCGGGCCGTCCTAAATGTACTGTGAATAAGGCGATGCGCTCGGAGCGCACTCACGAAATGGAACTGACAGACGACGGTCTGTTGAAGCGGATGATTGCCGGCGACGAGGAGGCTTTTACCCTCCTCTATCGTCGTAAACATCCTGCTATCTATCGTTTCGCGCTCCACATGAGCGGAAACGCGGCCGTGGCGGACGACGTGACCCAAGAGGTTTTCATGACCCTGATTCGCGACACAACGCGATTCGATCCCGCCAAGGGGACGGTGGGCGGCTTCCTCTTCGGGATTGCTCGAAACCACCTGCGCAAGCGGTGGGAGCAGGATCGGCGCCTCGTCGCGCTCGCGGACGGCAGCGAGGACTTCCCGTATCGCGAGTCAGGCGATGGGCGCTACCACGGCGGCGGATTCGGCCGGGCGAACGGCAACGGTAACGGCAGCGCGAATGGCAACGGAAATGGAAATGGCGCATTTCGCCACCCGGGCGACCAGTTCGCGACGCTCGAAATCGTCGGCCGCGTGCGACATGCGATTTCAACGCTTCCCGAGAATTACCGCGAGGTGGTTGTGCTCTGCGAGCTCGAAGAGATGAGTTACGAAGAAGCGGCCTCGGCTCTCACTTGTCCGGTGGGGACCGTGCGCTCGCGATTGCACCGCGCCCGGGCGCTGCTGCTCGAGAAGCTGCGCGAACCATTGCACGAACCCCGGCCAGTGAGCCGCGCGTCGACGGTGGTCAAATGAGCGAGAAGACGAGTGAAAAGACGATACCTATGACTTGCGCACAATTCGCAGAAATTTTGCACGATCTCGACCGGCCCGGCACTTCGGGTCTCGCGATGCGAGAGCTTGCGCTGGTCCACGCCGAGGCGTGCAGCCACTGCGCGCTGCTGCTGATCGAATCCGAATCGCTCGATTTCGGTTTGCACACGCTTTCGCTTCACGATGAACATTCGCACGCGTCGCCTCAGATGGAGGCGGCGCTCCTCGGTGAATTCCGGTCTCGGCACGCTGCGGCGCGGAATGCCGCAACTCTCATGACTTTCCCAACAAGGAGCCGCGCAGCCAAGTGGCAGCTCGCGGTGATCGGAGTGGCGGCGATGGCGCTCGTGGCTCTGGGAATCTCGCGCGCGAAAGTTGGCGTTGAAACGAAACAGCCTATCGTCAAGACGGACGCGCCTGCGAGCGCGAACGAACAGTACGCGCTCGAAAGCGATCCGCAACTCAACGAGCTGGCCGGCTCGGAAGACGGCACGGCGTTTGTCTCTTTGCCCTATGCCGACGACGCGACTTCGCTCGAAGGCGGCGCTGTGGTTCGAGTGGTGATGCCGCGCTCGGCGCTGGCTTCCTTGGGTTTGCCTGTGTCGGGAGCCGTCGGGGCGGATGCGATTCCGGCGGAGTTGATCGTGAGCGAGGACGGAACGCCGCAGGCGATTCGCTTGGTTTCAGCGGCAGCGAATGATTGAGTCTCGCAGTAGCGAGCACCTAAATTTGCACGGCACGAAAGGCTTAGGAGGAATATAGAAGATGACAATCGGAAGCAGGTTGATGCGGATTGGCTTGATCGCGACAGTAGCAGTGCTGTTTGTGAGTGGTGTGGCGCTGGCGCAAGGTGACGCCGGGGCGCCCCCGCCACAGGGGCCAGGGCCGGGACACATGGGCCCCAGGCCGATGGCGTTCGACGAGTTCGGCTTCGTGGGATTCGAAGCGGGCATCGGCGGAAAGACGGTGACCGGCGCGCCGTTCAGTGCGACGTTCTCGACGCAGTCGACGCAGACGCTGGCCGACGGCAACCAGATTCAGCGGGCCACCAGCGGCACGTTTGCCCGCGACACGCAGGGCCGCACGCGCCGCGAAATGACGCTGACGGGCATCGGTCCCATGGCGGATGCGGGGAATACGCCGCATCACGCCGTGTTCATCAGCGATCCGGTGGCCGGAGTGAATTACGTCCTGCATGCCGACGAGAAGACCGCGGATCAGGTTCCGATGCGCGGTAAGAGAGGCGCCGGGCCAGCCGCGGACAATCGGCAATTCAGGAAGCGTTTCCAGAATGAGGAAACCACCACCGACCTCGGAACGCAGACCATTAATGGCGTCGCCGCGCAGGGCACGCGCATCACGCGGACGATTCCAGCGGGTCAGATTGGCAACGCCAAGGCTATCGTCATCGTCACCGAGCGTTGGTATTCGTCGGAGCTGCAAACCTACGTGATGACGAAGAAAACCGACCCGGTGATGGGCGACACCGTTACTCAGTTGACGAACATTCAGCGGGCGGAGCCGGACGCTTCGTTGTTCAAGGTTCCCTCCGACTACGCCGTAAGCCAGGGAGGCGGCCCTCGTGGAGGAGGCCGATTCCGCGGCGGCGCGACGCCGGCGCCACCGGAGCAGCAATAGCTGACAGAGTCCCACCCCTGCTGTAATAGCTGTGCTTGCGGGCGGAATCCCCACCACGCTCCGCCCGCAAGTCCCCCTCTTTAATGAACGGGAATAATTTTTGAAAATTTAAGGATTGGTGATGGCGGCGCGGTCGAGAAGTTCCACCACGTGGAGAACTTCCTGGCCTGTGCGATGAATCGCGGCTCCGGCGTGAAGCTGCAAAATACAGCCGGGATTCGCGGTGACGATCGCCTGCGCCTTCGTCTGCTGCGCGAATTCCATCTTCTGCGCGAGCAATTCGAGCGACGTCTTCGTTTGCGTCACGTTGTAGACGCCTGCCGAGCCGCAGCATTGGTCGGCAAACGGCATCTCCACCAGTTCGACGCCGGGAACAGCGCGAATCAGTTTGCGCGGGGCCTCGCGAATCTTCTGTCCGTGCAGCAAGTGGCAGGAATCCTGGTAGGTCACGCGAAGCGGCACCGGGCGCAACGCAGCCGAGAGTCCCAAGTCAGCGAGGAACTCCGTCACGTCTCGAACACGGCTCGAGAAGGCGTGCGCCTTTTCGTGTGCGGGCTCGTCGGAAGGGAAGAGGTCCGCATATTCCTTGAGGGTCGAGCCGCAACCCGCGGCGTTCGTGACGATGGCGTCGAAGTCGCCGGCGCGGAAGGCCTCGAAATTCGCGTGCGCCAAATCGCGAGCAACGTCGCGAATGCCCGCGTGAGCCGCAAGCGCGCCGCAGCAAACCTGCGCTGCGGGCACCACCACCTCGCAGCCGTTCGCCTGAAGGACGCGAATCGTCGCGCGATTCAGATCGCTGAACGTGACCTGCGCGATGCATCCTGCGAAGAATGCCACGCGAGCGCGCCGCGTGCCATGGGCGGGGAACGTCTTGCCTAGCTCGCCGAAGAAGAACTCGGAGTCAATTTGCGGCAGAAGCTTTTCGCGGTCCTGCAATCCCATCAGGCGCAAGACTCCCGTGGCGCGAGCGACGGTCGCGAGTCCCGAGCGCTGGTAAAGCCTCATTAGCCGGCCCGCCACCGCGATTCGATTCGGGAACGGCAGCAGGCGCCGATAGACGATGTTCCGCACGACGCGCGAGACGAATGGGCGCTTGTATTTCTGCTCGATCTGCGCGCGCGCCAGCTCGACGAGCTTTCCATACTCGACGCCCGAGGGGCACACCGTCTCGCACGCGCGGCAGTCGAGGCATCGGTCGATGTGCGTGGTGAAGGATTCGCCCACTTCGAGGCGGCCCTGATCGACGAGAACCATTTGCCGGATTCGGCCGCGAGGCGAATCGGCCTCCTGCCCCCACAGTCTGTACGTGGGGCAGTGATTCAGGCAGAGACCGCAGTGAACACAATGGGCGTAGCCGTCGTATTCGGGTTTGTCTACCGCGCTGAAGCCGCTGAGAGTGAGCGCGAATTCGCGCTGCGCCTCTTCGTGGGACTGCGGGGTACTCGGGGGCATGCGTTCAAAGCCCTCCCACGAATCGGCCCGGGCTCAAAATTCCATTGGGATCGAAAACGGCTTTCAGCTTCCGCATCTGCGGCAGGTCGGTGCGTTCGAGCCCCCAAATCTTGAAAGACGGCTTCCACTCGGTGGGGCACCAGGAAATTGTCGCGTGGCCTTCGAGGCGCGCGCACGCGGCCTGAATCCGGTCGGCCGCAAGCGCCACTTGCGCGCGCGACGAATCGGTCTTCGACTCCGGCAGCAGCGCCGCGTAGACGATGCCGACGCCGCGCGCCATCGCAGCCCATCGGAGAGAATCGCTTTCGGCCGCTGCGCCAGTTTCAACGAGAATCTCCTTCAGCCGCGACGGCAGTACGCTTATTTTCAAGATCGTCGCGGCCGGCGAGAATGCGAGCGCAATAGGAATGAATTCGCGCTTGCGCCCGAACGCGCCGGGAATCCGATCGGCGGCAAGAACCGTCACGCCGACAGCGCCACGCTGTTCCGCAATTGCGCGAAGCTCTGCTTCGCAACGTTCGAGAACCTTTTCCGTGCCGGCAAAGCCCGCGCTGAATGCCCAAGTTTTATTCGTGATGACACCCGGCGCGAACCCGCCTGCCTCGGTCCGTGCCGGCCGGCATCGGAGTAGAACAGATCTGCGATTCCGGGGCTAAGCACTTCCATCGTGATTGGCGTCAGCGGAGATTGCGCCACGCGCGCGCGCATCTCGAACGCGCGTTCGGCCGTTTCGAAGTTCGCCACAAACGCGCGGCTGCCGACAGGCAACGGGAACGTGCGGAAATTCACTTTGGTGATTACGCCGAGCGTGCCCAGCGCCCCGATCATCAGCTTGTGGATATCGTACCCGGTCACGTTTTTCACCACGCGGCCGCCACTCTTGGCCAGCGTCCCCTCGCCCGTGACGAATTGCATTCCGAGAACGTAATCTCGCGCGGTTCCGTAGAATTGACGCAGAGGCGAATCGACGCCGGAAGCAACCGTGCCTCCGATCGTCGCGCGGCCGAAGAAGGGAACTGCCAGCGGAAGAAACTGCCCGCGCTCCGCCAGAACTCCAGCCAGCTTGCGCAGAGAAATGCCGGCTTCGACGCTGAGCGTAAGATCCCCCGGATCATACGAAATCACGCGATCGAGGCGCGTCAAGTCCAGCGCAAGATCGTAGCTTCGAGGGGGAATACCGATTCCGAGTTTCGTGCGAGCCCCTGACGGGATCACCGCCAGTTTCTCGGCCGCGGCAAACTTCACGACTTCTGCTACCTCTTCGCTCGAGCCCGGGCGAACCGCTGCGGACGGTCGAACACCATCGATTTCATAATCCGCAAGCCGCGCCGGATCGGCAAAGAAATTGGAGTCGCCGACGATCTCTGCGAGCCGCGCCGTAGCCAATTTCGCGCCGGTGGTCATGCGGAGCGCGCACCAGCGACCGGCAGCGGGCAGCACGTGGGTTTCGCCGCAGCTCTTGGCCGACGGAATCACTTTCCCAGGATTCAGCAGGCCGTCCGGATTGAAAGCGTCGCGGACGCGCCGCATCAACTCGAGCTCCGGCGGACTGAAAAGCAGCGGCATCAATCGATCCTTCTCCATGCCGATGCCGTGCTCGCCCGTGATCGAGCCGCCCATCTCGATGCAGAACTGAATGATTTCGTCGGAAGTGGCTATCGCGCGCTCGAGCTGCTTTTCGTCGCGCGCGTCGAAGAGAATGATGGGGTGCAAATTGCCGTCTCCGGCGTGAAAAATGTTTCCGATTTCGAA
Source organism: uncultured Acidobacteriota bacterium (assembly GCA_963737205.1). Lineage (GTDB taxonomy): Bacteria > Acidobacteriota > Terriglobia > Acidiferrales > UBA7541 > Palsa-295. Next base: position 211,745 of record CAVTRV010000003.1, read on the forward strand.
TCCGTACTTTTTCCCGATTTCGTTGATGCGTCGCAGCGTAACCGGCAGCTTCGTGCGCGGGATTACGCCATCCTGCACGTAGTAAGTGGGCGAAAGCCGCCCGACTGCGCCGAACGCGTTCTTCCGGCCCTTCCAGAGCAGGTCGCGTTCCGTGGCGTCGCGCGCGACGCGCACTTCGCGGGCGTGGTGCAACCGGCAAACATCAGCCACATTTTCAGCCTGTGACTCCACCGCCTCGCGTAGCCCATCCACGTCGATCAGCAGCACGGCCGCGCTGTCGAGCGGAAATCCTGCGTGGACGTACGCCTCGATGGCGCGCAGCGTCCACCCGTCGAGCATCTCGCACGCCGCAGGAGTGATCCCGCGCGCCGTGATGTCGGCAACGGTCTCGGTGGCGTCGTCCACCGAATCGAAAATCGCGAGCAGCGTTTTCACCGCTTCCGGCAAGCGCGTCAATTTCACCGTAATTGTCGTGACGAGCCCGATCGTTCCCTCCGAGCCGACGAACAGTCCCGTCAAGTCGTATCCCGGAGCATCCACCGCAGCGCTGCCCACATAAATCAGCTCGCCGGAAGGCAACACGATTTCGAGCGCGAGCACGTGATTCGTGGTCACGCCGTACGCCAGCGTGTGCGGCCCGCCGGAATTTTCCGCGACGTTGCCGCCGATCGTGCACGCCTTCTGGCTCGAAGGATCGGGCGCAAAATGCAGACCGGCGTGAGCCACGGCCGCGCTCAGATCCGAGTTCACGACGCCCGGCTGAACCGTCGCGCGGTGATTTTCGATATCAACGGCGAGAATCCGGTTCATCCGCGAGAACACGATCAGAATTCCGCCGTGCCGCGCGAGCGCGCCGCCGGAAAGCCCGGTCCCGGCTCCGCGGCCTACGATGGGCGTCTCATAGCGATTCGCAAGCTGCACGATTCCTACCACCTCCTCGGTGGTTCGGGGGAAAACGACGCAATTTGGCCGCGCGACGTCGATCGAGCCGTCGTACTCATACAGCAGCAAGTCCTCTTTTTCGTGCAGCACGGCTTCGGCGCCGAGGAGTTTCTTCAATTCGCGTAGGAGTCGTGGGTCCATGTCGTGAGTCCACATCGAAAGTCAACGAAGACGCGCGAGCGCTCGCTCGCCGCCTGAAAGCCACTATAGTAGCCGTAGCAGAGGGCGTCAACGAAAGCGGCTTCCGCCAAAGATGCAACTCCGACACCATGATTCGGCTTCGCAGGAACGGCGCTCTCGTGCTAACCTCTCCCGCTTGGTTTGCGACGCGCCCGCTTTGACGCGACAGGCCACAGGCGCGAATTACTTTCGGAGGTTCTGATGGTTGATGTGCCCACAACTCCACCGGCTGGTTCCGTTGAATTTGGCCCTGAGCGACGACGGAATCACCGAGTGCAGATCACGATTCCGGTGATCGTCAAGGGACAGGCCAAAGGGAAATTGATCGAAGAACACACGAAGACGATCGTCGTGAATCTGAATGGGTGCCTGGTCCGCATGAAAGCGTCCGTCATACGAAATCAGGAGTTCACGATAACCAACGCAGCCACCGAGGACTCCGCGCAGGTTCGCGTCAGCTACATTGGACGAAGCGACGGGGAAGGCACCGAAATCGGTCTGGGATTCCTTCAGCCCACGCCAAAATTCTGGCGAATCAGTTTCCCACCGGAAGTTCAGGATCCCACGGAGCGCAAGCGCTTCGTCCCATCAGCCCCGCCCGCCGACGCGCCAAAGAAATAAGCAGGCTTTTGCGGATCTCGACGCCCTAGGTTCGCGGCAAACGCAGCGAGCCATTCGCGAGCTTGTCGATCAGCTCCCGGTCAGCCGGCAGGAAATTCAAAGCTGGAAGGGAAGCGGGCTCGCGCCAGGCGATCTGCTCGAAATCGAGATTCTTCACCTCCGATGGATTGACGCTCACCGCGAAGAAGACCAGCTCGATCCCGTCATTCATCTCCGGATATTTGTGCCGCACGCGGTAGATCTCGGGGCCGATGCGCGCCGTGACGCCAAGTTCCTCGCGCAACTCGCGCGCTAGAGCCTGTTCGAGCGTTTCGCCGGCCTCGGTCTTGCCGCCGGGAAACTCCCACATAAGTTCGAACTTCGACCCGCGCCGCCGTTGGCACGCGAGCACCTTGCCGTCGCACTCGATCAGCCCTGCCACCACCATAATCATTGATATCAACCCTCAAGCGGAAGCGACTGCGCATCAAGAACGATTTCGCTTCTGTGGCGGCTTGTCCCCGCGATCGGCAAGAAAGTCTTCTGGAATTTCAATGCCTTCCAAGAACTGAAAGAACTCCTCCCAGGATTGTGGGCTCTGCGAAAGAATCACGTCGCCGGTTTTCTCGTCCCGGCGAATGTACACGTCGGAGCCCTCAAAGCGGTACTCCGCCGGTAGCCGAACGGCTTGACTGCGACCGTTCCGAAACAGTTTTGCTGTTTGACCCATCGGATCCTCCCCTCCCGGCGCACAGCGACCGATTCATTGCCTATATCAAGGCTATACCACAGTTTAGCCCGATCAAAAGCGCGCAATGCCTTTGCCTCAGTTGCACCTTTCTCTGCGGACTCTGCGTCTCAGCGGTGAATCTTTTGTGTTCTTGTGTCCACCGATGAGAACGTGGCGCTGCGCATGAATCGCTCGGAAAAGTTCGCGAGCGCCTTGCATCAGCGGCGGCCCGGGCGTGTTTAGCAATTCGTCGCGGATCACGATCAAGCGCCGATTTTTCACTGCGGGTACATCGCAAAACGCAGGATTACCAACCATGCGCGCTGGACTCGCGCGATCGCCGGTGGCCGTCCAAGCGAGAATGATCACGTCCGGCTTCGCGCGCGCAACCTCGTCGTCCGTGACACGCTTTCCTGGCGGCGCGACGAATTTCCCGCCCGCGAGCGCGACAATCTCCGCCACCCAGGGCGGCGAACTGATTCGCGGATTGGGCCACGCTTCGCAGTAGACGCGCGGCTTGCGGCGACGCGAAAGTCTTGCCGCGGCGCGCGCGATCTCATCGAACGTGCGCCGCATGCGCGCGATCAGCTTTTCGCCCGCTGCCGCGCGATTCACCAGGCGAGCGAGCGTGCGAACGTCATTTTCTATGTCGGCCAGCGACCGCGGATTGATTGCGAGAAACGCGACAGGCTGCGCGAGAAGTTTCTCCACCGTTTCCGTCGCGAAGGGAACTGAGCCGACAACCAGCGTCGGCCGGAGCCGCATGACCTCGGCCACATCGAGCTTCCAGCAATCGCCCACCTGGGGCACCTGCGGCAGTCGCCCGACGGGCACGACGTCCTTGCACCACTTGCTCACGCCCACAAGCTCGCGTCGCGCGCCGAGCGCAATCAGAATCGAAGTCACGTTTGGTGCGAGCGAAACGATTCGTTGACGTGAATTGTCGGCCTTGCGGGTCATACCGGTTCGATTCTACGTCGGGCCGGCTCCGTTCTTTGAATACGAAATGTGACTCGGTGGCGGCGCGATTTGCTCTAGCCGTAGCCCTGAAAATCACTCCAGAACTCGGGCCAGGAAGTCTTCGGCGGCCCACACACGAAAATCTCCCCATGGTATTCGGTTTCTTCGTTCCTGATGCCGTAAGGATTCCCGTAGTGGCCTGCGAGTCTGCATGATTGGAAATCGCGCTCCACCTGAAAGCGCGACCGTCCGATCACAATCAGAACCTGCGGCGGCGGATCGCCGTAGCCCCGATACCACGCGACGTTCGTCCCGCTGATCGCCTGCGGCAGCCCGTAAGCAGGACCGTACAGGTCGATCGCGCCCGTCTCTCCGTAATTGCCGGTGAGAATCGCCATATGCGCACGCTCTTCCGGCGACAAAGAATCACGCACGTCCGCCACTGCTTTTACCAGGTCCGTCCAGCCGATTTCCTCTCTAAGATCGCCGTTGTTTCTGAGCGCGAAATTATTGGCCGAAATCACGGGGTTGAACGGAATGATGAAGGCGGCCGCGAACACTCCGCCGCATGCCAGCAGAGTGAATGTCACACCGCGCACCACGCGCAACCACACGATGGACATCGACGCGATCCACCGTTCCCATAGGACGCTCCCGCCGGCGAACAGCATCGGGTAGGCGGGCGCCAGGTAATAGCCGCGCCCCTTGCCGAAGAAATAGAGCGCGAACGCGATAACGTAGAGCCAGCTCAGTAATCGGTAACGTTTGCCGTCAGCCGCCGCGAAAAAATAGTAGAGTCCGGCGAGCCACAGCGGCGCCACGAACAGATTCGAGCTGATCAGGAATTGGTCGCGCACGAACCCGTCGGTGCGGCCCTCGCCCACGTCGCGCGTGTGAATATGCTTCAGGAAGTGAAGCGAGACGAAATCGTGCCGAGCCTGCCAGATCAGATTGGGGAGGAAGATCAAAATCGATAGGGCCACTCCGCCCCAAAGCCAAGGACTCTTCAAATACTTCCGCGCCGGCGTGAGCAGAACGCCTCCCACAAGCCCGGCGACGAAGAAGCCCATCGTGTACTTCGTCATCATCCCCAGGCCGATCATGGCGCCAATCCCGAGCCACCAGCGCGCGTCTTCGGACTTGAGCAAGCGGATCAGGAAGTACGCGATCAGCACGCACCAGAGATAGTCGAAGCTGGAATACTGAAATTCGGTTCCTTCAAATAGCGGCAGCGGCGAGACTGCTACCGCCAGCGCGGCCACCACCTGCGCCATCCGCTTGCCTCCGAGTTCGCGCGCCATCAATCCCGTGATGATCAGAGCGGCGGCCTGCGCCAACACCGAAAACATCCGCAGGCCGATCAGCGACGTGCCGAACACCGCCTGCGCCACGCGCTCGATGAACGGCGTCACCGGCGGGTAAGCCACGAAGCCCCAATCCATGTGGCGCGCGTCGTCGAGCACCTGCAATTCGTCGCGATGTATCCCATACCTCCCGTTCGTGGCTATGTGCAGCACCACGACGCAGAGCGCGATCATGCCCAGCGCGAGAAAATCGCCGCGTGCGGAATTTTGCGAGTCGGGCCATGGCTCCATCTGTGGCTGCTCCTTGCCCCAATTTGCGGGGCACAACACTAACATACGGATAGCGCTGTCGTAGAACGCATGACGCCCGCCGAAAGTTCAACCTGTTCCCTCGCTTGACGTTTCACACCGAGTCTGAGAGCATCCGCGCTATCGGCCCACCTGTTTCCGATGAAATGAAAAGAAGAATTCCATGCCACTATTTTTGACCCAAGTTGCCTACAACCCTGAAGCCTGGCAAGCGCTCATCCACAACCCGCAGAACCGGATAGACGCGATCCGGCCTGCCGTCGAGAAACTCGGCGGAAAAGTAATCAGCGGATATTTTGCGTTTGGTGATTACGACATTGTCGCGATGCTCGAATTACCCGACAACGTCGCAGCCGCAGCGATTGCGTTCGCGGCGGGAGGCGCCTGCAAGTCCGTGAAGACCACGCCACTCTTGACCACAGCCGAGGGAATTGACGCGCTCAAGAAAGCCGCGGGGACAGGGTACAAGCCCGTGACCGCAGCGGCCAGCGCTTAGTTTCCGCTCGCGGTTTCACTTCACTCAAAAACAAAAACGCGCCGAGGGGCTTTCGCTCCCCGGCGCGTTTTCTTTTCAAATACTAGTTTACTGGTCCGCTTCAACCTTCTTGAGCGGCGGTTTCGGGATCTGCCAGATCAGGCCAGAGTCGTCCGCACTGTGCGGGAAGAACTGCGCCGACTTCTTGCCCGACGGCAGTAGCACGATATCCGCGCGCCGGTTATAGGCATACCAATCTCCCATTTTGTTGCGCATACGCATCTTGGGAGGAGCTTGCGGGTTTGAATCTTCAAGCTGTTTTACCTGATCCTTCGGCATCGGACGGTCTTTGCCGTACGCGGCCGTCTGAACCTTATCCGCCGAAATGCCCTGATCGACCAGATACTGCTTGATCCGCTCGACGCGGCGCTCGCTTAGATCCTGGTTGAATTCCTTCCCGCCGCGAATATCGGCATAGGCTTCCACCGAGAGCTTCGCGTCCGGATCGTATTCGAGATACTTCTTGAATCCGGCTGCGAGGTCCGCCAGCGAAAGCTGCTGGCTCTTCACGAGCCCGACCTGCGGATGCGTCTTGTCCGGATAATCCGTCGGATAGAAGACACTCTGCAAAGTAACGGCCGGAATCGGTTCCACGGTGCCGGTGACGTGAAGCGCAGCGGTTTGCGTTGCAGTGCCGCCGCAAACGTTCGTCGCGTTCAGAGTGTAGGTGTTCGTCTCATCGATCGTGCGAGCCGGCTGGCCATCGGGAACTTGCGAGCTGTCCTTCGGTTCAGCCTTAATCGGCTGGCTGCCGCTGGGATCCACTTTGCCGATCGGGTCGATCGAGACGCTGTCCGCGTTCGAGGTCTGCCAGGTCAGCGTGGAGGAATCCTGCGTCAGGACCTTCTCGCCGATCTTGCGATAGTGGACCTCAGCCGGATTTACGGAGATGCTCGCGTCCACTTTCGTGTTGACGTTGACCGTCGCAGTGCCTTTGCCGGTTCCGCCAGGGCCGGCGGTGGTGAAGTCATAGGTGGTCGTAGCATGCGGGCTCACCGATTGCGTTCCGCTGGTGGCGACGGGCCCGATGCCGTTGATGTTCGAGTTCACGGTCTCAGTGGAACTCCAGGTGATAGTCGACGACTGTCCGCAGTTGATGTCCGATGGCGAGGCCGTGAATGCTCCTACGGTTATCGGGGCGACTGCGACGGTGGCGGTGGCGATGCCGGCCTTGAAGCGCGGCTGCGCTGGCAATTTGGTCCCGCGGTTCCACTCGACAGTCTTTTGCGTGTTCTTCTTGATGTCCACGACCACTTTCTTGCCCGCAACGACTGTAACGTCGCCGGACCAAACCGTGGTCCCCTTTTCGGTAATGGTGATGTGGTGTGTCCCTACCGGCAGGAGCAGGTTCTGGTGCCAGATCCAATCCCAGTTGAATTCATCCACATGACCAACAAAAAAGCCCGGCGTCGTACCATTGGCGAGGACGGCCGCGCGCTCCGAACCTCCCACGAATTCGATGTCACCAAAAGGCCCGTTCACCGTGCCGCCGTATGCTTCAAGAGTCACAGGGAGCTCGGTGGTTTTCCCAGCGTCGATATTCACGTCTTGCGTGAAGATCTTATAGCCATAATTCACGACTACTACGGTATGTTTTCCGGCGCCCAACACGATCGGATAAACACCTTGCCGCTGGGCCTGTCCATCTACGAAAACGTCAGCTTGCTTGGGGGTGACTTTAATTTTCAGCTTTCCATCCTGAGCGAATACGGTCGTCGCGCTGAGCGCGAGAGTGACCAGGAGGAGGAAGAGGTATCCAAATCGTCGCATCAGTATCTCCTGAGTTTTTTGCTGTAGGCAGGTTAAGGGGTCGACCCTTCCGCGCCCTGACGGAAGAGGCGATTGGCTTGGCACGATTACAGTAACGTCCTAAGCGCCTTTCTGTCAACAAGATTGAAAGAAAAGGCGAAAGGTCGAAACCAACGTGCGCGGGCCCGCTGTAACGATTCTGCCGCGCGGACCATCAAGACTTATACTTGGGGCCGATGTACACCGACGCCATTCTGAGCCACTTTCGCAATCCACATAACGCCGGCAACCTGTTGGATGCGGCCGCGACCGTGGAGGTTACAAATCCTGTGTGCGGAGACGTCCTTCGTTTGGCGGTGCGCCTCAGCAAGGAGGGCATTGACGAGGCTCGCATCGACGAGGCTCGCTTCAAGGCGCAGGGCTGCGTGGCGGCGATCGCGTCCGGTTCAGTACTCACAGATCTGCTTGCGGGCAAATCGCTCGACGAAGCGCGCGCCGTGACGCCGCAGCAAATTTCTGATGCGCTCGGCGGTCTTCCGCCGGCCACGTTTCATGCGGCGCAACTCTGCTGCGATGCCGTCACCGCGCTACTTCGCAAGCTCACCCAGGCAGGCGACTCTAGCCGCAAACTCTAGAAGCCATCTCATAAACGGTGCCCGGAAGGGCGGGGCTTCAGCCCCGCCGTCAGGCCTGCAATAAGAAAGGGCTTCAGCCCCTGAAGCCAAGCTGTTCGATCCAACCGATCATTCATGAGCTCTAAGGCGATCCTCCCCCCATCGCCTTTTTCAGGGTTTCGGGATCATTCAAGTTGAGTACGACTCCTTCTTCTTCAGTGGGAACTTCGGCGATTTCCTGTTCGTGCGCCCAAACCACTTGGCGCGCGCCAACTTCCGGCGACGCCTCCAGCAATTCGTCGTAGAGCGAAGCGCGGAAAATCACCGGATGACCGCGGCGGCCATGGAATGTAGGAAGCACGATTTGCTTGTCAGTGGAATCGAACTGCTTGATGAGCCGCAAAACAAGATTCGTGGATACCAGCGGATGATCCACCGGGGCCAGAATCACTCCCTCGGTTCCCGGCGGCAAGCTGCGAATCGCGGCGTGAACGGACGAAAGCTGCCCCTTCTCCCAATCCTTATTCACCACGATTGTCGCGGGATCGACGCCGAGCCGTGCGCGAATCTCTTCGGCGCCCGCCCCCAGAACAACCCGTATAACGCCCACGCGCGGGACGCTCGTCGCATCCACAAGATGCTGCACGAAAGTGACGCCGCGAAGCGGGACCAGCGCCTTGGGCGAGCCCATCCGCCGGGATTCGCCTGCTGCGAGAATTGCGGCGGCGAGCATGGCGTCAATCGTTCAGCAGACGAGCAGCTTCGGAAAGCTTTATGGATTTGTGCGGCAGATTGGGCGCGTTGCGGCGCACGGCGATCAGTTCGGCAACGATGCTTACGGCGATTTCTTCGGGAGTGAGCGCGCCGATGTCGAGCCCGACGGGCGCATACACGCGGTCAAACTTTTCCGGCGCGAATCCTTCTTTTTCGAGCGCCCTGTAAACCGACAGCACTTTGCGCTTGCTGCCGATCATGCCGATGTACCGCGCTTCGGTGCCGACAGCCCAGGCGAGCACGCGCATATCGTCTTTGTGGCCTCGCGTGACGATCACGAGGAAGCTGGACGAATTCGGCTGGATCTTGTCATACGCTTCCGCGAACGAGGTGTGCACCTCGGACGCCATCGGGAAGCGCTCCGCGTTGGCGAACGACTCGCGATCGTCGACGATGCCAATGGCAAAACCCGCCTGGTGCGCCACGCGCGCGACGGCCGTCGACACGTGCCCGCCGCCGAAAAGATACAGCATCGGCTGCGGCAAGATCGGCTCGACGAAAATCTCGAGCGTGCCTCCGCAGATCAAGCCGGCATCGTACGCCGCGTCGTGATTGAGGTTGAAGGTCATCTTGCGCGGCTGCTCGGTCTCGATCACTTCTTTCGCCGCGGCCCACACTTCCGCTTCGACGCAGCCGCCGCCCACCGTACCCGCGATCGAGCCGTCGTCGCGCACGAGCATCCGCGAGCTCTCATAGCTCGGGATCGAACCGTTCGTGTGCACGATGGTCGCGAGCGCGCCACGCCGTCCCGCTCGCCGCATCATCACGATCTCTTCGAAGATGTCCATGGACGTCGAGTCTCTTGAGATTAGGTTACGGCGCGCACCTGCCGGTGTCAATCGAAGTGCAGTGCGCGTAGTGATCAGTTTCCCCTTAGGACGACTTTATGGGGACCGTGAACGAACTCCGTGGTATATCCTGCAACTGACATTGCGATGCCACTAAGCCGACAAGATGTCGAGAGTATTGTCGCGACCGTCCCTGGTTTTCGGAACAGGTTCCAAGAGTTCCTGCAAGAGTGGGAACCAAAGGATTCATTGCCGTGGTACTTGGCTATGAGCGAACTTGCGCATTACATCGTCGAGAGTTACGGGGGTGGAATCACGGACGAGTTCCCGAACCTATTTGCAACAGTTGAAACTCTCCTCGGCAAATCTGAACCGGAACTTGGAAATCTAATCGCCGTTGGGCTTTTCGAAGACATACAAAACGTTGCCAGTCATCGAGATTTCGGGGCGCGTCCCTTTCGACAGTGGCTCGGGCCTCAGAGCCTCGTTTTGTGGGATGAGGTCGATGCCTTTACGCAGCGAGTCGCCGCTTGGACGGCGCAGCAGAGGCCCCGATGGTGGCAATTCTGGCGACGTCGCAGCGAATTTGACTCGACGAAGGCATTGAGGCAGGTTGAAAGCCCAGAACTCCGAAAAGTAATCGAGGCCGAGTACCGAAAGAAAGGATGAAATCCACATGTTATCAGTGCCCCACTGGGAGAGACTAAATTGGCCTTCGCGCGTCTATGGGCATATGAAAACTAAGGCGATCGCCGTAGTCCTACTCGTGGCCGCGCTCCTTCTCGCAGGCCAAGCTCACGTTTTCGCTCAAGCCCCGGCCCAGTTCCCGGATACTCCGGCGGCGCATCAATTCGCCGCCTGGCTTGATGCCTTCAACAGCGGCGACCGCACCGCGCTCTCGCAGTTCCTCGATAAGAACTATCCGACTCACCAGGGCACCGTCGACGACCAAATGGGCTTTCGCCAGCGGACCGGCGGCTTCGAGTTCAAAAAGGCGGAGGAATCGACGCCCACGCGATTCACGGGGCTTGTGAAGGAGCGGGACTCCGATCAATACGCCCGCTTTGAAATCGAGGTCGCTGCCGAGGAGCCTCACGCCATTACAAAATTGGGGCTGCGCGCGATTCCGCGCCCCAACGATGTCCCGCTCCCGCGCATGAGCCAGGCCGACGCGCTTGCCTCGCTTCGCACCCAGCTCGAAAAGGATGTCGCAGCGGACAAGTTCTCGGGCACCGTCCTCGTAGCCAAGGACGGCAAACCCGTTTTCGCCGAAGCCTACGGGCTCGCGGACCGCGACAAGAAAATTCCGAACACGCTCGACACGCGCTTTCGAATCGGCTCGATGAACAAAATGTTCACCGCGGTTTCCGTGCTCCAGTTGGTTCAAGCCGGCAAAATCAATCTCACCGATCCTCTCGGCAAATACTTGCCGGACTACCCAAACAAGGACGTCGCCACGAAGGTGACGATTCATCAGCTGCTCACTCACACGGGCGGCACGGGCGATTTCTTCGGCCCCGAGTTTGACAAGCATCGCCTCGAGCTTCGCACGCTACAGGACTACGTCACTCTGTACGGAAAGCGCGCGCCGGAGTTCGAGCCCGGCAGCCGCTGGGAATACAGCAACTACGGATTTCTGCTGCTCGGCGTCGTGGTCGAAAAGGTTTCGGGCCAGAGTTACTACGACTACGTGCGCGACCACGTATACAAGCCGGCGGGAATGACTTCGACGGGGTCCGATCCGGAAGATCAGGTAATGAAGTCGCGCTCCGTGGGATATACGAAAGATGAAGGTCCCGGCCCCAGCGCCAGCGCCAATGTTAACGCCGCCAACGCCAACCCGCAGTGGCACCCCAACACCGACACGCTTCCTTATCGCGGAACCTCCGCAGGCGGCGGCTATTCAACGGTTGGCGATCTGCTTCGCTTCGCCAACGCACTCGAAGGCCACAAGCTGCTCGACGCCCGCTACACCGAACTTCTCACCACCGGCAAAGTAGACACGCCAGGGGGCGACAAGTACGCTTACGGTTTCGGCGAGCAAATGCGCGGCGCCGTTCGCTGTTTCGGCCACGGCGGTGGCGCGCCCGGGATGAACGGCAACCTCGATATCTGCCCGCAATCGGGCTACACCGTTGCGGTGCTCGCGAACATGGATCCTCCCGCCGCGCAGCGTGTCTCGCAGTTCATTAGCAATCGGCTACCCGACAAATAGCGGCCGTTTGCGCCGCCGCGCCGGCCCGCTTGCCGCATCCAGACGATTTCTCCGAAAATGTCCATGGACTTCGAAGTCTCGTGAGGTTAGGTTGCGGCGCGTATCTGCCCGTGTCAATCGAAGTACAGCGCGGGTAGTGGGGCTGGTCTCCGATTACGCGTGCGGGTTCAACCGGTCGGCGCAACACTGGCCACCGTTCCAGAGCGAAGAATAGACTTGCCAAATTTGCAGTATGATCGCGTGCGCGAAAGATGGTGGCCGGTTAACAAATGAAGGGTGAAGTGCAATGAGGCGTCTCGGGCGAGCGCTGAAGGCGTTCTTGGCCGGATATGTAGTTTATCTTGTAGTGATCGAGATTTTCATTGCCGTGATGGGCAAAATAACCGGCGGTTATCCCGAAACCTTATCGCCTTTTTTCTGGCCGTTTGCAGCGCCTTTTCTGGTGCAGCCGTCCGAGTGGAGACTCGTCCCTGTGTTCGATAATGTCTGCAGCCTCGCAGGCGCCCTGCTCATTCTGATAGTGGCGATCTGGGTTTACCGGTTGGGAGAAGTTCGACGGAACAAGAGTGAGAAAGACTGAGGGGCGTGGGCGAAAAGTTCAATGTGCCGCTGATCATTCACCACACAAATCCACCTTCGCAATCACAGTGCGCCTCTGCCTTGGCATAAGCTTTCCTCGAAGCTTGACTCCCGGACTACCCGCCTGCTAAGTCTCACAGTGGACTCATCGAGGTGCCAATGAAGGCGGTAGTCTTTTCCGAGCACGGCGGCCCGGAAGTGCTGCGCTACACCGATGTTCCGGAGCCGCAGATCGGCGCGCCCCATGCTAACGGTGCGAACGACGTGCTGGTTCGCGTCCGCGCCTGCGCGTTGAATCACCTGGATTTGTTCGTGCGTGCCGGAATGCCCGGGGTCAAGATTCCGCTGCCGCGCATTCCGGGCAGCGACATTTCCGGCGAAGTGGCAAAGGTCGGCGCAAACGTTTCGCACGTCAAAGTCGGAGAGCGCGTCCTGCTGTCTCCCGGAATTTCCTGCGGCCACTGCCGGCACTGCCTGGCGGGGAACGACAGCATGTGCCGCGACTACACCCTGTTCGGCTACATGGTCGATGGAGGCTACGCGGAATACGTCAGGTCGCCCAGCGTCAACGTGATTCCCATGCCGCCTGGTCTTTCCTTCGAAGAAGCGGCAGCGATCCCGCTGGTATTTCTGACGGCCTGGCACATGCTGATTACGCGAGCGAAGCTCAAACCTTCAGAAGACGTGCTGATTCTGGGCGCCGGGAGCGGCGTCGGCAGCGCCGCGATTCAAATCGCCAGGGTGACGGGCGCTCGCGTGATCGCCACGGCTGGCTCGGAAGAAAAGCTGGCGAAGGCGACGGAACTCGGCGCGCACGACGTGATTCAGCATTCGAAGCAGGACATCGCAGCCGAAGTAAAGCGGCTCACGAACCGCCGCGGAGTGGACGTGGTGTTCGAGCACGTGGGGCAAGCCACGTGGGAGCACAGCGTCCGCAGTCTTGCCGTCGGCGGCCGGCTGGTCACATGCGGCGCCACGACGGGCTACGAAGGGAAGATCGACCTCCGCTATCTTTTCACGCGCCAGCTATCGATTCTAGGCTCGTTCATGGGGAGCAAGGCGGAACTGTATTCCGTCCTCGAATTGGTGCGTCGCGGCCTGCTCAAGCCCGTGATCGACACAGTGATGCCGCTCGAGCAAGCGCGCGAAGCGCACGAGCGCCTCGAACACCGCGAGCAATTCGGGAAAATCGTCCTCCGAGTCCCTTAGGCAAGCGCGGTCGCAGGTAGTGTTCTGATTTGAACGATGCCTTGCGAAGGGTGAAATGTGGGAGTGAGTAGGTGCCTTTCAATCGGTCAAAGGCTATACGCCGGCGGATGCTTGGGCTCGTAAAGCATGATGTCGTCCGCGCCAGGTACGGCCATCATGACCACGAATCCGAACCCGCGATCCTGAACTTCGCCGTGGAACTCCGCTCCCTTGCCCTTCAGTTCAGCCACCGTCTTTGAGATGTCGTCGCACATCAGGGAGATCAGATGGTGCCGCGGCGAGTCGTACGTCTTGCCATCGTAGACGATGTGGGTCGGGTGCACGCCCATCTCGCTCCGCCCGCTCTTGAAGATCAGCCAACCCGCTCCTCCGCCCTGGGCATCCTCGATGTAGGGCCAGCCGAGGACGTCGCGAAGGAACGCGCGCGTTGCGGGAGCATCGTCGGAATAAATCAGAGTGTGGATGCTGGTGATCATGAGCTTGAACTGCTAAATCGCCTGAAGTTGTACTATCTCGGTCTATTGCCAGTCAAGAAGCCGTTCATCGGACTGGAGATCGAAATTAGGACACGACCCGGGCGACGTGGGCTTTGCAAACGAACGAGGTTGCGTGCGAAAATAGCTTCTGGAGCTGAAAGCTACGATGGCTGTTGAAATCGCGAAAGGCGTCACACTGGAAAAGCCGGGCGAGGAGGAGAACTTCCTCAAAGACGAGGGGATTCTTTTCGCGTCGCTCGACAAAGTGGTGAACTGGGCGCGCCGGAGCTCGATTTGGCCGATGTCGTTCGGGTTGGCCTGCTGCGCGATCGAAATGATGTCGATGGCGGCGTCGCGCTACGACGTGGCGCGCTTCGGAGCGGAAGTGTTTCGCGGGTCGCCGCGCCAGTCGGATTTGATGATCATCGCGGGGCGCGTTTCGCAGAAGATGGCGCCGGTCATCAAGCAGCTTTACGAGCAGATGCCAGAGCCCAAGTGGGTGATTTCGATGGGCGCGTGCGCCACGTCCGGCGGCGTCTTCAACAACTACGCAGTCGTGCAGGGCGTGAACCAGGTGATTCCTGTCGACGTCTACGTTCCAGGATGCCCGCCCCGGCCCGAAGCGCTTCTCTACGCGATTATCCAGCTCCAAAAGAAGATCGACGCCGACCGCGGCAGCTTCCGCAGATCCCTCAACTTCTCGAAAACCTAGCTGTTCCTTTCTCCCAGTTGCCAGCTCGCTCGCATCAACTGACCCACAGACAACCGAAACGTGCGGCGGAGCGTCAATTTCTATCAAAGCTCTATGATCCAAACCGTGAACGTTAAATACCCTCTAATCGTTGTACTCGCAGGCGCATCTTGCGTACTCTCGCATGCTCAGGATCTCAACACGACGCGGGATAAAACACTCAAACAAGTCGACGCATGCATTAGTCGCCATAACGTCCTCAGCCGTCAATGCAAGAATATGAAGAAAGATGTGCAGACGCTGGTAGACGCTTATTGGGAAGGCGATAAAACCGTGCTGCCGACATTATTCCGAGTCGCTTATCTTGGAGACTTTTACACAGAGGCTTTGATCCGCGATCCAGACGGTTTCCTGTCTTCCATGTCGAGCCTTAGCAGCCGCGAACAGCACGCGGTCGAAATAGGCATTTCCAGGGGAGTGCTCGGAATTCCGAAGGAGCGTTTTGACGCGACCCGAACGGCATTGAACGGTTTTCCTGCTTCGTCTCCAAACTATCCGACGGCGATGTCGTGTTTGAAGGTCATCGAGACCGAGGACGTTTCCCTGCTGGTAGATTACTTTCCTCCAAACACCTTTACCAATTTAGGTGGCTTCCGCCTCGTGCAATGGTTTTCGCGCGAACTGAATTACCTGGAAGAAAAGCCACTTTGGCCGCCTACTCCGGCCAACGAACGGACATACCGAATCACCGCGTTGGCTTCCTTCACGGGCCCGCAGTCTATAACCCTGCGAATACCAGCCGGCGGGGCCGGCGAAATCGTCTCCAAGCAGATGGATACGGCTCATCTTCACTCCAGCCCCAGCGACGCAATCACGCTGAGTCCCAACCAGGTGGCTGAGTTCCAGGCTTTACTGAGCCGCGCTCGTTTCTGGGAGCTTCCGGTCGAGCAGCCGGCGCCGCCAGGCATCATGCAACTCGATGGCGCGCAATACATCCTTGAAAGCGTCGACAATGGCAAGTACCACATAGTCGTTCGCTGGTGTCCCGGAGGCACGCCGTTCGGCGACGTCGAGCGGCGCCTCTTTGATCTGGCGGGCCAGAAACGGAAAGGCTGCTGAACCACGAACGAGTGACCGTGCGGCGCGCGGACCAACTACAATGAGCCGTGCGTCTGCGAACCTCCGATAATCTGGCAGCGAATTGCCGCGAGAGCCCCGAGCGCGCGGCATGGCTCGACCGTCTCCCCGATGCGCTGAACGAGCTCGCGCGCAGATGGTCGCTGACTCTCGAGTCTTCCTTGATTGGCAAAGATGCAACCTGTTCGTATGTGACCGGTGTACGTCTGCCTGGCGGCGATCCCGCGGCCCTCAAGATCGGAATGCCGCACACGGAAGGCGAGCATGAGATTCAAGGATTGCGCTTCTGGGACGGGAATCCGACCGTACGCTTACTCGCGGCGGATGAAGGTCTCAACGCAATGCTGCTCGAACGTTGTGACCCGGGAACCACCCTGCGCACGCTGCCGGAACCTGACCAGGACGTTGTGATCGCGGGTTTGCTCCGTCGAATGTGGCGCGCGCCGTCCGCACAACATTCTTTTCGTCCCCTATCGGCGCTCACCGAATATTGGAGCAAAGAGACGCTCGCGCAGATCGCGCAGTGGACCGATGCCGGACTCGTCCGCGAAGGCTTGCGGCTCTTTGCGGAATTGCCGCACAACTCGGCTCAGAACGTCGTGCTCGCGACGGACCTGCACGCCGGTAACGTGCTTCGCGCGCAACGCGAACCCTGGCTCGTCATCGATCCGAAGCCCTTCGTCGGCGATCCCGCCTACGACGCCACGCAGCACCTCTTCAACTGCGGCACGAGAATGCAGCAAGACGCGCGCGGCACAATTCGCCGCTTCGCGGATTTGTTGGAAGTCGATTCCGAACGCGTGAGGCTATGGATGTTTGCGCGCGCCGCAGCAGAGCCGCGCGGCAACTGGACCAACAATTCGCTCGCGCTCCGGCTCGCCTGACTGCAGTGCTTCCGCCGGTCGTGGGTCCGTGAACCAGGTGATTCCCGTGGACGTCTACGTCTCCGGATGGCCGCCCCGGCTCGAACCGCTCCTCTACGCGATTGTCCAGCTTCAAAAGAAGATCGACTCCGACCGCGGCAGCTTTCGCAGATCCCTCAACTTCTCCAAAACCTAGCAGTTCTCCTTTTCTCACGCCCTGCGATCCTGGACTCGCCTACGCAATCGTATTTTGCAGTAGTCGGCGAGTCCCTCTCTTTCATCTGCGGTCTGTAATCTCTATCCACAGAGGAACCGCCTCGACGTCGCCATGCCATTGCTGATCGGAGATGCTTTACCACTGCTCGTAGTACAAATACCAGTCCTTGTCGATGGGCTTGTAGACCAGAACGCGGCTTCCTTGCCATAGTTGATCTGGAGGTTTTTCATCAAGGGATTTCAAGACTGGGCTCAATGGTGTTCGGCTAAAAACTAACCCCTTAGAGAAACCGGTCGGAACGAGGCCCCCCGAAACGATGGGGAACATTATTCGTGTCGGATCGCTGCGCTTTATAACTCCGGTCGAGGCATGCGTACGCTGAAACAATAATCTGTATTCATCCCATCGCTGTTCCGAAATGCCTACATTCTTCCTGGGCCACGCAACACTGTCATCCAGCCAAGTAAAATTCGGAGCAATCCTTGTAAGATGAACGTCCTCATCGGACATAGCCACTAACGACTCGAAGTCGGCACGGTGGTTCAGAAAAAGCGACTGAAGTGCCGCATCCGAACGCAAATTGGAGCGAGCGGTCGCTAGACCAAGAGCCACTGCCGTGAGACAAATTGTGAGCGCATACTTCTTCACGGTGAATACTCCTCTCGAAGTTTCTCACGAGAGCACCGTCGCGGTGCCGCCATCGAATTCAACCACGCTGCCGCCACTAGCGTGTTCACGTCGCAGATATCCCATGCCGATGGCCGTCCCCGCCGCGGGCGAGAACGCCGCGCTGGTGATGTATCCCGCTTCCGTGCCGCCGGCTAGCAATTTCGTTCCTTCCACCGGCACTTTTGCCGCGGAAAAACTCAGCCGCACGCGCTGCCGGTTGACGTGCCCCCGCGAACGAACCCGCTCCACAATTTCTTGTCCCGTGTAGCAGCCTTTCGAAAAGCTGATATGCGTGCTTTCGAGCGCCGCCTCGTGCGGGATTACGCTGTCGTTGAAGTCGAGAGGGAACCAGGGAACGCCGGCCTCGAGGCGCAGCGCGTTCAGCGCCTCCATTCCAATCGACGCGCCACCCAGAGTCTGAACGCTGCCGTGCAAAGCTCGCCAGAGACTTCCAAGGTGTTCTCGGTGCGCAAGAATTTCGGCGCCTATGCTTCCGAAGTGGCTCCGGCGAATCAGGCGGCACGAAACCCAGTTGATTTTCACCTCTCGCGACGCGAGGTCGGGAAGGTGTTCGAGTTCAACGCCCGTCGCTTGCGAAATCACGCTCGCGGCGCGAGGGCCTTCGACGGCGATGGTTCCCATGCGGTCTGTGGCGTCCTCCATCTCGACGTCGTCCATGATGATGTATTTGTCGAGCGTGGCTTTCGTGCGTTCGCGGACCGATGCGTGGGACAGAAGAGTGAGCTTGTCTTTCGAGGCGTGGACTTCGAACTCGGCCAGAATGCGCCCCTGCGGATTCAAAAGCAGCGCGAGGATCCCATGCCCGTCGGTGAGTGCTTGAACATTATTTGTGACGATGGCGTTCAGATAGCGGACGCGGTCGGGGCCCGTGAGCGTCGTAACGGCGTGCCAGTTCGTGTCGAATAGCGCCACGCTCTCCCGCGCGGCGCGCCATTCCGATTCAAAATCGGAAAACACTTCCGGCAAAACGCACGTAGCGTATTCGGCGAGCTGCGCTCCGGCGGAGCGATGTTCGTTGATAAGAGGCGTTTCCATGGAAAGTCGGCGGCGCCGTGCGCGCCTGGATTCATCTTATCAGAGGCGAGTGAGAGCTGGATTGAGACGCGCAGGCAGCCCGTGATTCATACGCACGCTGAAGTCAGCTCCGCACTTCTCCGTGTCCTCAAGCCTTTCTCAGTGCCCTCTGTGTTCAGCTTTTTCTGAGCGGTCCAATCTCCAGTCTAGTGGCAGCCTTGCTATACTCGAACGACGATGCCGGCCCAACTCATCCACGAAATTATTCCCGTCGGCTTGCTCCAGTGCAACTGCTCGATCCTGGGTGATTCTGAAACGCGCGAAGCGATCGTGATCGATCCCGGCGACGACGTCGACCGCATCCTGGCCATTCTCCGCAAGCATGAACTCAAGGCTCGCGCGATCGTCAGCACGCACACGCACATCGACCACGTCGGCGGCCTCGCCGCGCTCCACCGCGCGACCGGAGCCCCGGTGCTGATACACGAAAGCGATCTCGAGCTTTACCGTCACCTCGACGTGCAAGCGGACTGGCTCGGCGTTCCCACGCCAGAGACGACTCGCATCCAGGATTTTGTGAAGGAAGGCGACGCGGTGCGCTGGGGCGGATTTGCGGCGCGCGTGCTTCACACGCCCGGCCACACTCCCGGCAGCATCAGTTTGGTTGTGGACGCCGCATCGCAGGCCGACGGGGAAGGGAATCTTCAGCAGGGAACTCCGCATAGGCGCGCGCACTCTCATACCTCTGCGCCAGGCGGCGCGCCTGCGACCGCTCGCCTGATTTCGGGTGATACTCTGTTCCAGGGAAGCATCGGCCGAACCGATCTCTGGGGTGGCTCGTATCCTCAAATCATCAATTCCATTCGCGAGAAGTTGATCGTGCTGCCGGAAGAGGTCGTGGTCTATCCGGGGCATGGCGACACAACCACGATAGGCGCCGAGCGCGAATCGAACCCGTTCCTCCGTTAGAGGAACTCCCAGAGAGGTATTTCACGCGATGGATGACCCGACCTCTTCTCAGCCCGAACCCGCTGCGCCGCTTCCGCCCGAACCAAAGCCAACTGCTATGGAAAAGCCCCAAGAGATGGTCGCGAAGGTCTTCGTCGGTCCGAACGGCATTCGCGCGGGCTGGCGGCTGCTGCTCTTCCTGGGAATTATCGGCGCAATTTACTTCGCCACCGAATGGCTCGCGACGTACGGAACGTACGGAGCGGCGCCGGAGGCTCAGATCGACGCGGTCACTATCGGCATTGGAGAAGGCATATCCTTCGCCGTTGTCTTCGCGATCAGCTGGATGATGGCGAGAATCGAAGGCAGGCGGATTGCGGACTACGGTCTGCCCGCGAATCAAGCTTTCCGTGGAAAATTTTGTGTCGGCGCGCTGATCGGCTTTGCCTCGATCACCGTACTGTTGGCGGCGATGCGGCTTCTGGGTGGGTTCCACTTTGGCACTCTTGCTCTGCACGGCACCGAAGCTGCGAAATATGCCGCTCTCTGGGGACTCGCGTTTCTCATGGTGGCTTTCCTCGAGGAATTCTTTTTTCGCGGCTACGCCCTTTTTACGGCGACGACTGGAATTACGTTTTGGCCCGCCGCGATTCTGTCGTGCTGCGCATTCGGATACGTCCACCACACAAATCCCGGCGAAAACTGGCTTGGCGCCTTCAACGCCGGCGCGGTCGGATTTCTTTTTTGTGTGATTCTTCGCCGCACCGGAAGCCTCTGGATGGCGATCGGTTTTCACGCCGCATGGGACTGGGGCGAAACGTATTTTTACGGCGTGCCAGACAGCGGCCTAGTCGCGCCGGGCCATCTTTTCAATCCGAGTTTTTCGGGGCCCGCGTGGCTCACCGGCGGAAGCGTGGGACCCGAGGGAAGCTGGCTGTGTCTCGCGCTGCTAGCGATTCTCTGCGTGATATTCGCGGCGTGTTTCCCCGAAGCGAAATATCCCAATTCTGCCGCGATACCCGATCCTCGGCGACGCAAGCTCGATCCGCTGAGCATCCTCGGTGACCCATCATCCCAGTCTCCGGCGGCACCGCCAATCGGACGAACGTAACGCAGGGATCGACTCAGTTTGTAGGTGCATGGATCTTATTCAAGAAGTATCCAATCAAAAAAACACCAATGAGAAAATACATTGCGACTGTCCACCAAAAGTCGCTCGGTTGTTCGGCACGGTAGACCCAACCATTAAAACGGGCCCAGGCCTTTCCTGTACATGTCCAAACCACAGCCGCGGAAAATGAGATGACCCCAAATATCAATTGAAAATACGGCGGTCTTAGAAATGAGAACAAATCAGGCATGAACATCCCATTTCCTTCGTACCTTATCAATTAAGCCTCGCCGCCCGCGCGCCAGATTCCAGATTTTGCATTTTCTTCATCTGTCCCGAAGCCTCGGGATCATCTGTGTTCATCTGTGGTTCCAAGGTTTTGTCGTGGCTTGTCCCGCTCGGCGCGGAGGCCCTCCATCACGCTCTGAATCAACTCCTTCGCCTTCTTGATTTCGCTATTGATGATGCGAATGTCCATCACCGGCATCTCCGGATTCCAGTTGCTGTGGCAATAGACGCCGTGCTGCCCCACGAGCACGAGCGCGTTCGTCAGCAGGTCGAGCGTCACCGCGAGCTTTCCCCGATGCGGGCCCATCATCGTTTCATAGTGTTCGAGTTCTTCGCGGTGATCGTCGAATGCGGTCATGGGACTCCGTCCTCTTAGGGTTGTTTGGGTCGCTCAGGAAACGAAGCGGTAACCCACTCCGCGCACCGTGAGCAAATGCCGCGGCTTCGCGGGGTTTTCCTCGAGGTACCGCCTCAAGCGCACGATGAAATTATCGATCGCCCGCGTATCCGTATCTTCGCGCAGGTCCCAAACGTCCTCGAGAATGGATTTGCGCGAAACGTTGCGCCCGGCGTTGTGAATCAGATGGCGCAAAAGCTTCGCCTCCATCAGAGTGAGTTGAATCGTGTTTTTCTTGGTGCGCAATTCGAGAGCGCCGAAATCGATGGTCTTGCCGCCGAATTTGTAAACCTCGGGCTCTTTTGCCGGCGCGTCCGTTTTGTCTGTGCGTGAACCCGCTTGCTTCTCCTCGCCGTTGCGCAGCCACTCGCTTCGCCGGAGAAGCCCCTGCAGACGCGCGAGGAAAATCGGCAACTGAAAAGGTTTCGGCAAGTAGTCGTCAGCGCCCGCGCCGAATCCTTCGAGCACGTCCTCCGGCCGTCCTCGCGCGGTGAGGATCAGCACCGGAACATAATTGCGAGCCTTGCGCAGCGCCGACACTACTTCGAACCCGTTCATGCCGGGAAGCATTACGTCGAGCACCACCGCATCGAATTTGCCTTCGGTTCCGCTCGCGCCCGTCAGCCGTTGCATCGCCGATTCGCCTTCGCCGACCACGTCCACGGAATGTCCTTCGGCTTCCAGGTTGAAACGCAGGCCGTCCGCGAGATGCGCTTCGTCCTCGACCACCAGCACGCGGCTCATGCGGCACTCCTCGGCAATTCGATGGTGATCGTGGTGCCGCGCGATTCGCCGCCGCTTTCGGCAAACACTTTTCCGCCGTGAGCTTTGGCGATCGAGCGCACGATGAAGAGTCCCAGCCCCGTGCCTTTCACCTGCGACTGCGTTCGTCCGGGCACGCGATAGAAACGCTTGAATATGCGCTTGAGTTCGTCCGCCGGAATTCCCACGCCGCGATCGCTTACGCGAAGCCGGACATTTTTCTCGTCGGGCATGCCGACCTCGACGGTCACATTCACTTTGTTCCCCGAGTATTTGATCGCGTTGTCGAGCAGATTCGAAAGCGCGGTGCGAAGCGCGTCAGGATCACCGATGACAAGTGGCCGCGTTCCGTTCACCGATTCCTGGTAGCGTAGCGCGTCCGGCGACAGACGGTGGCGCGTTCGCGCAAGTTCCATCGATTCCTGAGCGAGGTTGCCGAGGTCGACTTCCGCGCGCACCCGGACTTTCGGTTTGTTCGAGACCTGGCTGGCCTTCAGCACTTGCTCGACGGTTCCCAGCAGGCGATCGGTGTCGTCGAGCATGAGCCCGTAGAAGTGCCGGCGCTGCGCTTCGTCCACGTCGCGGTGTTGCAGCGTTTCCAGATACAGCCGAATCGAGGCGATGGGTGTTTTCAGTTCGTGAGTTACGGCGTTGAGAAAACTGTCGTGCTGTTCGTTTCGCCGCAGTTCGCGCACCAGGAACCCGGTGTTGAGAATCATTCCCAGGATGATCGCGGCGAAGAAGATCACGCCGAGAAACAGCATGATTCCTTGCCGCAGATTAAGGATGATCCACCCGACGTTGAGCGCAATCGCCAGCGCCACCAGGCAAACGCCCAGCACAATGAAAAACGCCATCGCCTTTCGCCGGCTAGTGATCCGCATGAAGAGTCTCATGCGATTGTATCCCTGTTTGGTATGGTTTCGACTTCTGCCGTGCGAAAGAGACCCTGCAACACGCACCGGCTTTAGCTGTGAAGTTTCAATAGGTTGTTGTCCATTCGGTCGAGAACTGGGAAGCTGAGTTTGCGAAAACAAGCAGTAACCCAGGAGACCGAATGGACTACCACCATCATGCCCGGCTCACCGTTTACAGTCGAGAGCAACTCGCTAGGAAAGTCTTGGCAGGGGAAGTGAGCTTGAACTCGGCTGCAGCCGAGTTCAAGCTCAGCCGGCAGAGCGCTGCCAAATGGGTCCGGCGATTCCGCGCAGGTGGCCGGGCAGCTTTGCAGGACCGCTCCTCGCGTCCGCATCGGTCTCCTCGCACCACTTCCGCCGAACTGGCTTCCCGCGTGGAATGCCTGCGCCGCGAGCGCTGGACCGGCGTGCGCATCGCTCAGGCCACGGGCCTGAGCCGCGCCACTATCAGCCGGATTCTGACCCGCCTGCAGATGAACACCGCTCGCTCCCTGGAGCCGGTCGTTCCCATCCTTCGCTACGAACATCCCGCTCCCGGCGATCTGCTGCACATCGACATCAAAAAGCTGGCCCGCATTGCCAAACCCGGCCATCGCATCACCGGAAATCCTCAGGACGAGACACGCGGCGCGGGCTGGGAATTTCTCTATGTCGCCGTCGACGACCACTCTCGCATCGCCTTCACCGCTATGCTGCCGGACGAAACCGCCGCTTCCTCCTGCAATTTCCTCCGTCAGGCCGTGGCCTACTTCGCCCGCCTCGGCATCACTGCGCGCCGCGTCATGACTGATAACGGCCCCTGCTTTTACGCCAACCTCTTCGCTCAGACCTGCCGCGATCTCCAGCTCAAACACATTCGCACTCGCATCTACACTCCGCGCACCAACGGCAAAGCCGAGCGCTTCATCCAAACCGCCATCCGCGAATGGGCCTACGCTCGTCTCTATCAAAACTCCGCTGAACGTCTTTCCTGTCTGGCGCCTTGGACTCATCTCTACAACTGGCACCGCCCTCACGCCGGCATCGACCAAAAACCACCCATCTCCCGTTCCGCCCTCGATGTCAACAACCTCTTGAGACACCACATTTTAGCCTCGAGGTGGTTGCTATCGCGAATTTGCGATTTCGAGTCGCTTCAGCCAAGCGGCGTATAGTCGGCCGATTAGCCCCCGAAGGGGGCGCAAGCCGATAGCCCACGGCGCAAGCCGTGGGATTCGAATCTCTCGCGCGCTCTTCAAGCCCGCGAAGCGGGCGAAAGAGCGTTGCTGGGCGTGGGTGGTTTACCAGACGCGAATCAGGTTTTGAGCCCCGGAGGCCCGACCGGAACCTACCAGGCGCGAATCAGGTTTTGCGCCCCGTATGCACGACCGGAGCCTACCAGACGCGAATCACGTTTTTAGCCCCCGAAGGGGGCGCAAGCCGATAGCCCACGGCCCAAGCCGTGGGACTCGAATCGGCCGCGCGTTCTTCAAGCCCGCGAAGCGTGGCGAAAGAGCGTCGCCCGCCCTGGGTGGCTTACCAGACGCGAATCGGGTTTTGAGCCCCGGAGGCCCGACCGGAGCTTACCAGGCGCGAATCAGATTTTTAGCCCCCGAAGGGGGCGCAAGCCGATAGCCCACGGCGCAAGCCGTGGGATTCGAATCTCTCGCGCGTTCTTCAAGCCCGCGAAGCGGGCGATAGAATCACACCTGCCTGATGCAAACGTACGAACCGCGTGATATATGGTAGGCCACCGCGTGAGCGGTGCGAGCCCAAGAGCATGCCTCACAGCTTTTCCAGCCTGTTGATTCACGCCATCTTCAGCACCAAGGGTCGCCTCCGCTACATGGATACCGAGCTCAGATCAAACCTGTTTCCCTATATGGGAGGCATTCTTCGCGAACTAGGAGCCACCACCCGGCTGATCAACGGTACCGAAGACCACGTTCACCTTCTCCTAAATCTTCCAGCTGAGTTATCCGTTTCGGAATGCATGCGAGTGCTGAAAGCAAACTCGTCCCGTTGGGTTCACCAGACGGTGCCTCGCCGCCGCGCCTTTGGGTGGCAAACGGGCTATGCGGCGTTCACAGTCAGCGCTTCGAATGAAGACGCCGTGTTTGAGTACATTCGCAATCAAGAAGGGCACCACAGGCGCATCTCGTTCGAAGAAGAGTTTGTGGCGCTCCTGCGAAAGCACCGCGTGCCCTTTGACGAGAAGTTTCTTTGGAAATGATTCTATCGCCCGCTTCGCGGGCTCGGCTCATCAACACGATCCAGACCCCACGACTTGCGTCGTGGGCTACCTTCTGTCACGCGCTTCGCGCGTTCGGGAGGCGATACGCGCGCGGGCACAGATTTTGAGCCCCCGAAAGGGGCGACAGGAGATAGCCCACGGCGCAAGCCGTGGGATTCGAATCTCTCGCGCGTTCTTCAAGCCTGCGAAGCGGGCGACAGAATCATTTCGGACGCAAGCCCTGGGAAATCCAGCGCCCGTGCGTGGCGAAAGAGCGTTGCTCGCCGTGGGTGGCTTACCAGACGCGAATCAGGTTTTGAGCCCCGGAGGCCCGACCGGAGCTCACCAGACGCGGATCACGTTTTCAGCCCCCGAAGGGGGCGACAGAAGATAGCCCACGGCGCAAGCCGTGGGATTCGAATCTCGCGCGTTCTTCAAGCCCGCGAAGCGGGCGATAGAGCATCGGTCGCCGTGGCTGGCCATAGGCGCGACACAAAACCAAGGACAAATAATGTTTTGGAACCCAAAACCCCACACCTGAAACCCGATCCCCGCTTTGCCCCTGTGCCAAACGTTAAAATTATGAAGTCACTCTGGCTGTTACTTATCGAGCAGCTGAGGTCCGCTGACGCGCCTTCCCTTGAGGTGGAAACTTACGTCGACATGGTCGGCGATCGAGATGAACGGAATGCCCTTGTTCATCCCGTAGTCCTTACGGTTGAAGACCATCTTTCCTTTAATCTCGCCTGAATCCGTCCCCTTGCCGGAGACGATCAGCGTCAACTTCTCAGGGTTTGATACTCCGCGTATCGTGAAGTCGCCATCGACCTCATAGGTGTCGTGGCCGGTCTGCACAAACTTCGTTGATTTGAACGTGATCAAAGGATTGTGTTCGGCGTCGAAGAAGTCTTTGCCCTTCAGCTTGCCGTTCTTCATGCCGCTTCCCGTATCCACGCTGGCTGACTGAATTGTGATCTGTAAGACGCCCGTCGTTTCATCGGGAGATGTAAATGTTAGTGTGGCGTCCCACTTGTCGAATTTCCCCGCGATTTTCACGGACGCTTTCACGTCGAACTTGATCCAGCTATCTGCCGGCGCGATCTCGAACACCGGGGCTGCCTGCGCTTGGCTTGGTGAGGGGAACGCAGCGAACGCTAGGAGGCAAAGGATGGCCAGTTGCAAGGAATTCCTCCCTGAACGAAGAACGGCGCGACCAAAGTGCATTTAGAAACACTCTCGCTCGCGCCACCGACATTATACCTGACCTTCTATGCCCCTCTCGGCCATAGCGTATTTGTTGAAGTCTACGAATCCTCAAGAACAGACATCAACGCGGAGCACGCTTGCTGCCTGCTTTCCGCCTGACTGTTCGCACCAACAGTTAGAAGCGGAGATAATGTTCGCCGGCTACTCAGCGATACTGCCAGCGTCATGTTTGGTCTTACCCTAGATCTCAAGTGAGTGTATGATACGCGTTCGTTCGCTGAACGGTTGCCCTTGACGGCGAGAGCACTCCTTCAAGCTCCAGTTGCAGTGGAGTACTCACAGCCTGACGGAGAGAGTCCATGTTACGAAAGCGCTGCTTCACCGCGGTTGTTCTGTTAATCGCCCTTGTGTTTTCTCAGGACTTTGTACCACTGCTCCGCGCCCAGGACGCTCCTGTTCCCACTGCCGAAGAGCTGGACCAGTTGCTCGCTCCCGTCGCCCTCTATCCTGATTCGCTTCTGGCGCAGATCACGACTGCCTGCACAAATCCGCAGGAAGTTCTCGACGTCGATAACTGGTTGCAGCAAAATCCCGGTCTCACCGGCACCGCGCTCACAGACGCGGCACAGGCGTACGGATTCGATCCAGCGTTTATAGCGCTGGTGAATTTTCCGCAAGTGGTAACAATGATGGCGGAGAATATCGACGACTACGCTGCTATCGGCGACGCATTTTTGGCGGACCAGGCGTCGGTCACCGCTTCGATTCAGCGGTTGCGAGCCCAAGCCTATGCCTCGGGCGCATTGCGCACCAGCACGCAATATCAAGTGGAAGTGCAGCAGCCCGCAGGTCAGACGATCTACGTGATCCAGCCGGCAAATCCACAAGTGGTTTATGTTCCGGTTTACGATCCCACCGTGGTTTACGTCGCTCCCAGACCCGGCGTCGTCGCCACATCCCTGATCACTTTCGGAGCGGGAATCGGGATTGGGGTGCTGATCGCGAGCAACCAGCCCTGGGGTTGGGGCGGTTGGGGATGGAATTGGGGATCGAGCCGCGCTTATTACAATCACTCCGTCTGGGTAAGATGGGGAAATCCTTATCGTCCGCCGAATCCTTGGTATCGTCCGCGCCGCGTGTACTACAACAACCGCCCCGGATACGGCGGCAATTGGCACTATCGCCCGCCGAACTATCGTCCGCCGAATCGTCCGTACAACCGGCCGCCGAATAGCAAACCTTGGGGACCGACCAATCCTCCGCCACGGCCGAGACCCAAGCCAACCCCGTCAAAACCGAATCCAAATCCGAGGCCAAATCCAAATCCGAGGCCGAATCCAAAGCCGAATCCGAATCCGGGTACAAGACCGAGTCCAACGCCAACACCACAGCCGAATCCGGGTACAAAACCGCAACCAAGGCCAACACCGCAGCGGCCTGATACAAAGCCGCAACCGAACCCCACGCCACAGCCGAATCCAGGTACAAGACCGCAGCCCAAGCCAACACCACAGCCGAATCCGGGTACAAAACCGCAACCCAGGCCAACGCCGCAGCCGAGGCCTGACGCAAGACCGCAACCCAAGCCAACGCCACAGTCGCGGCCTGATACAAAACCGCAACCGAACCCTACGCCACAGCCGAGGCCTGATGGAAGGCCGCAGCCCAAGCCGAACCCACAGCCGAAGCCCGCGCCGCAAAAGCCTGACCCGTCTAAGCAAACGGCGCAACCGCAGCCACAGTAACGTCGGGTTGGTCTCTTCTCCCTTATGGTCCAGAAGCTTGCGGACGGGCGAAAGCGTTCATAGTCTGCCGACGAGGAAATTTAATCCTCTTGCCGCGACCTCGCCGAGCAGCGCTAGCCCACCGTCTGTCCGATGATCCCACTTCGCAGGATTAGCTGAGTGGGAGGAGTAGCGGATTAGTTGCTCTTGTTTACTGGGGAGGCTTTCCGCAGTGTCGCGACCAATTCCTTGGCACAATCTGGAACTGGCACACTATTCTCGAAGACAATGGATTTTGCGCTAACG
The DNA here is from genome assembly GCA_963737205.1 of uncultured Acidobacteriota bacterium. Classification (GTDB taxonomy): domain Bacteria; phylum Acidobacteriota; class Terriglobia; order Acidiferrales; family UBA7541; genus Palsa-295. The sequence continues at coordinate 240,192 of CAVTRV010000003.1, forward strand.
TCCTTGCCGTACAGATTTTTGTTGGCGCCGTTGTCCGGGCGAAGAGTGGAACCCGTCAGGGAGATGCCGGCGAAGAGTCCGCGGGCGCGTGAGTAGGAAAGAACTTCGGCGCGGAGAGCGACATCGGTCTCCGCGGAGGCAGTGCGCCCAACCGGGCCGGCGGCAGCCGTAGCGTCACCACCAAGTTTCACCTTGCTGCTGAGAATACTGGTGGCGGAACGTGGACTCATGAGCAGCAGAACGAAGTCCGTGGCATTCCCGCCGAGTTGCAATCCAAAGCTGCCACCTTCGAGAGCCATCATGGCCGGGGCGCTCCATGAGCCATGGAACGTGGTGCCGGTGCGACACGTCATCACCCCGCGCCCGTAACTGCCTCCGATGCCGATGGCAAACTTCACGACGGATGGCAAAATCACAACGCAATCAGCTTTATCGAGAACGCTTTGCGGGATAGAGTCGGGAGCGTTGAGAATTTCGTTCATCACCTTGCCCGCGTTGTCGACGCGATCAGCTTCCTTGCTCTGTGCGGAAGCGGTCAGCGCCAGCGCCAAAGCCATTCCAAGACTCGGCCATACCTTTTTCATAACTCCTCCCTCGAGGGTTTAAGTCCAGGAACAGGGCGACGTGTCCTTTCCCTCCTGCTGATAGTATCCCCGGCGGTCGCCGGATGGAACTGTCAAAACTGACAAGCAATCGCTCGGGCCAAAGCGGAGGAAGTTCGGCGACTCGCCAAGCAAGCCCAGGTTACCTCGCCTGAACTCGTCCCCTAACGCGACCCCCGTGGCGCAGGCTCGCGCCAATGGATGGCAAGGTATCCGACGTTCGGTGGATTTGCCCTTGACCCTGGAATGCGTTCAAGGGTGCAGAGGGGGGCTCAGTACCTCCAGAACCATGTAATAGTTACCATTGACTAAATTTTAGAAGTATGCTACCCTCGCCCGTTTTTATGATTCGTACTGGAGACTGCAAGGTCCGAAACCACAGACACAGAAAAAGGGAGGCTGAAGCGGATGCCGTGCAAACGCCACTCACGAACTTCTATTCGGTACAGCGTGATAATAGAAATCCGCCTAAATCACTGAAAAGAAAGATCGGAGGTGAATCCTAATCGGAACTATCTGCACACAATTCGGGGAAACACCAAAACTCGCCATCAATCCTCTGCGACGCCTAGGCGGAGACCAAGTCAGTTTGCGAGTCCGCGGGGACGGGAATCCGACGGGCGGATTCGCGGGCTGCTTCGAGTGCGGATTCCTCGGCCGATTCGTAGGATGAGAGCTTATAGCGGTAGACCTGCCAGACGAGGCCGAGCTTCTGCATGGTCCAGATCGCGTACCAATTGAGGTCGATCTCGTACCACTTCAAGCCGTGGCGCGAGGAACTGGGCTGGGCGTGATGGTTGTTGTGCCAGCCTTCGCCCCAGGTGACGAGTGCGACCCAAAGGCTGTTGGTGGAATCGTCGCGCGTCACGAAGCGGCGCGAACCCCACGAGTGCGTTGCCGAGTTCACGAGCCACGTGAAGTGCAGGCCGATCACGGTGCGCATGAAAATTCCCCACAACACAAACGGGATGCCGCCGATGGCGAGCAGGATCACTCCGAGCGTGACGATGGGAACGTAGTGAAACTTGGTGATCCAGACGTGGAACTTGTCCTTGGCGAGGTCGGGGACGTAGCGGGCGAGGGTGGTCGTGTCGTGGTGCATCGACTTACCCATCAGAATCCAGCCCATGTGCGACCACCACTTGCCGTCGCGCGGAGAATGCGGGTCGCCATCCTGGTCGGAGAAGCGGTGGTGGATGCGATGCGTCGCCACCCAGAAGATCGGGCCACCTTCGAGCGAAAGTGTGGCGAACACAGTGAGCACGTACTCGAGCCACTTGGAGGTCTTGAACCCGCGATGCGTCAGCAGGCGGTGGTAGCAAATGCCAATGCCGAGGCTGGTGGAAACCCACCAGAGAACGACGGTGAGAAGGACTGCCTTCCAACTGAAGAAGAAAAGAGCCGCCACTGCTCCGATGTGAAACAGGATCATGAAAGTGGCGGTTATCCAGTTCACTTCGTTATTCGCTTTGGCGTTTCGGTTGAGTGCTTCGAGGTCCATGGGGGCCCTTTCGCGTTTTCTTCTTCTCTCGCTTTCCCGACACTAGCAGGTCGGGGGTCGGTGATTTGTAATAGTTCTGTAATACCCAAAGCCAGTGGCATATATGAGTTAGCTGGCCGGATGGCCAGTGGCGGGGATGGAAAAGAGAGGAGGGAAGAGGAAAAAGAGGGATGCAAAGGCAAAGGCAAAAAGGCAAAGCGAAATGCAGATCCCTCACCCGAAAGGCAAAAGCGGGGTTCGGGATGACAAGTCACAGGCGGGCGGCGAGAAGGGGGAGAAGAAAGGCAAAGGCTGACCACAGAGGACACGGAGAAAACCAGGAGGACACGGAGAAAAGCAGAACAGCAGATCCCTTCCCGCAGAATCGTCCGGGACGCAAAGAACGCGCACCCCGAAGGACAAAACCGGGGTTCGGGATGACAAGCGCGGGCTCTTGCGGAAGGAACAAAAGGGCCATGCGATCGCGACGAAGCGACGAAGACGGGGATGGTTCTAGGACCGGCTATTGCGTGCTATGAAACCGTCGTGTGGGCTTTGCTTTACTCTGCATGAGTCGCACATGATAATCCGACCGTCCGAGGGTAGAGCGCCAGTTCGGTTGGTCCCCGCGTTTCATCCTGGCAGTGTGCTGGCGCGTGCAAGAGTGAGTCCCGATAAGGAGCAAGCCCATTGAAGCTCACCTTGGTTGCGCCGAGGCCGCAGACCCTCCATCGCGCCTCAAGATTTCTTCGGAGTGAAACAGCCATGAGACGTTCTGACCTTGTAAGAAATGCGGCAAAGGGAAAGTCAGTGCGCACGTCGCAGATCGTTTTCGGCGAGCGGCAGCACCTGTTGCGCGTGCTTGACTCGGTGGAGCGCAGCGCGCTGCCTGCTCCGCGCCTGGAACAGGAACGGCGCGTGATCGAGCAGTTGATTCATGCGCGCACGCAGGAGTTGAATCAGATCAATGCGGGCTGGGACGAGAAAGTGGGGACGGTGCTGAGCGCCGAAGTGAAGCCGGAGCTGCTCGATCAGCTTTCGCGGCAGGCACCGAAAGAGGATTATTACCTGCTGCGATTGATCAGCGAGCATCCGAAAGTGACGTCGAAAACTTTGAGCCGCCTTTCGCATCATCCGTACTCGGCAATTCGCGAGAACATCGCGCGCCATCCGAACAGCGATGCGCCGACGCTGACGCGGCTCAGCCGCGACCGGACGCAGCCATTGTGGTATCTGGTGGCGTTCAATCCGAACGCGCCGGGCCCGCTGCGGAAGAAGCTGCAGGAACGCATGCGGCGTCTAGGCGAAAAATCCGCTACGCAGTAGCAAAAGCCCACCGCAGAGACGCAGAGGACGCAGAGCCGAACCACTGATTTCTGAAGTAGAATCGCGGCCATGTCGCAACCGGCGCCGGCCCTCCTCAACATTGCTGACGAGTTTGTATCTCGCCGCGCGGGCGAGCATCCGCAAAGGCTGGCGATTCTCGGCAGTGAGCGCGAGCTGAGCTACGCGCAGCTCGAAGGCGAAGTCAATCGGGTGGCGCAAGCGTTGCGCGAATCCGGTTGCGCGCCTCGGGACCGCGTCCTGATCGTTCTTCCCGATTCCGCCGAGTTCATCGCTTCGTTTTTCGGCGCCGCGAAGATCGGCGCTATCGCAGTGCCGGTGAACTCGATGGCGCGCGAGGCCGACTGTCAACACTACCTGCGCGATTCCGGCGCGCGTTTCGCGATTGTTCATGTGGAGACGTACGCTGCGTTCAGGTTGGCTACTGAGCGTTCGGGGCTGGAGCGCACGGTAATCGTGGGTTCGCAGGCGCGCGTCGATCTGCCACGCCAAGGAGTGGCCGTTCGCTGGGAGGATTGGCTGCCGGAAGCGACGGGCGGCGTCGCGACACAACCGACTGCGCCCGACGATCCCGCGTTCTTTCTCTACACGTCGGGCACGGGCGGGCCGGCGAAAGCGACGGTCCATTGCCATAAGGATATGCTGGCGACGTCGCGGGGGTTCGCGCAAGGCGTGCTGGGCCTGCGGCCTGACGATCGCGTGTTCTCCGTTTCGAAACTTTTCTTCGCGTACGGTCTCGGCAACGGGATGTATTTTCCGTTTTCGGTGGGAGCCGGCACGCTGCTCTATCCCGATCGCCCGCGGCCCGACGGCATCGCCGAATTCGTCGCGCGGCACCGCCCTACCGTTTTCTTTTCCGTGCCGACTTTTTATGCTGCGCTGCTACGCGAATTCGACGCCGGTTGCGCGATGGACTTTTCGTCGGTGCGGCTGGCTGTTTCGGCGGGGGAAGCGCTTCCGGCCGAAATCTTCGAGAGGTTTCGCAACCGCTTCGGGCTGGAAATTATCGACGCAATCGGTTCCACGGAGATGCTGCACATGTATTTGTCGTGCCGCCCGGGCGAGGCACGAGCGGGATCGTGCGGCGTTCCGGTGCCGGGATGCGACGCAGCGATTCGGGACGGGGAGGGCTGCGCGGTTCCCGAGGGCGAGATTGGGGACCTGTGGGTGTCGGGCGGAGGGATGCTCGCGGAATATTGGAACAGCCGGGAGCGGAGTGACGCGCGCAAGAAAGGCGAGTGGTTCAATACCGGCGATAAGTTTTTTCGCGACGCCGACGGTTTCTATCACTATTGCGGGCGCTCGGACGACATGATGAAGGTGTCGGGCATGTGGGTGTCGCCGAGCGAAGTGGAGAACGCGTTGCTGGGTCATCCGGCGGTGGCTGAATGCGCGGTTGTGGGGCGTGCGGATTCGGACGGGCTGGTTCGGCCGGTCGCATTCATAGTGTTGCGCCGGGGCCTGAGTCCGCCCGCGGGCGGCCTCGACAGCGAGTTGCATGGCTGGCTGCATACGCGGCTGGTGGGATTCAAGTGCCCGCAAGAATTTCACGTGGTGGCGGAGCTTCCGAAAACTTCGACAGGCAAGATCCAGCGCTTTCTTCTCCGCCAGGAGTGAAGGCGCGGCTCAGCGCACGCGTACCACTGCGACCGTGGCATCGTCCGTCTGGCGGCCTCGTGAAAAGTCGTCGAGGCTCGCGAAGATTGCTTCGACGATTTCGTTGGGTTGCTCGGCATCGCTCTTGGCCACGGCAGCGAGCAGGCCTTTTGTTCCCCATTCTTCGCCCTCGGGACTCAAGGCTTCGACCACGCCATCTGTGTAGGCGACGACCAGATCGCCCCGACCAAGCTCTACGGTGCTTTCGTGATAGATAGAGTCGGGAAAGATTCCGACGGGCGGGCCGCTGGGTTCGAGTTGCGTGATCGACCGGTCTTTGCGAATAACCATCGGAGAATTGTGGCCCGCGTTGACGTAGCGCAGCGTGCGCGTGGCTTCGTCGAATACGCCGTAGAATAAAGTGGCGAAGCGATCGTCGAGCGAGGATGAATGAACCTGGCGATTCACTGCGTCTACAACGGCGGCTGCGTCGGCGGGCGCGAAGAAAGCCGCGGTGCGGAGCGAGGATTGCACGTTGGCGATCATCAGGGCTGCGGCAAGCCCTTTTCCAGAGGCATCCGCGACGGCTAGCGCGAGACGATTCTGCGCCAGCGGCACAAAGTGGTAGCAATCTCCTCCCAATGCACGTAGCTGACGGCAGCGGCCGCTGTAGCTGGGGATGTCAATGGTTAGGTCGGGGGTTAGGCCTGGGGTCGGGCCTGGGTCTTGCGAGAAACGCTGCTGCACGTCACAGGCAATCTCCCAATCCTGGGTCACATCCACTACGAATGCATCGCTCGTCATCTCCGCACCTCTGTGAGAAAGTCGATCCTCGAGGGGGGAAATCGACACGATGGCGTCCACAATTTTTGCTGAAATTTGCGGTGGTCGGATGTAGAGAAACCGCAGCGTGCTCCGACTAGCCTATGAAAGGGCAGGGCCTGACCCCAAAAAACCGAGGACAGGAATCGTGAAATACATGCTGATGATGAACACCATGAAAGCAGGAACCGCGGGAATTACCGCCTGGACGAAGCAGGACATCGAGGCACACATCGCGTATATGCTAGATCTCAACAAGGACCTCAGGAGTTCGGGTGAGTTGGTTTCCGCCGAGGGACTGACCTTTCCGGACCAAGCTAAGCTGGTGCGGGCTGGAAAAGACGGCATACCGATCACTGACGGCGTTTTCCCGGAGTCGAAAGAGTTTCTGGCCGGCTACTGGGTCATCGACGCCGCGACTCCCCAGCGGGCGTATGCCATCGCTGCGCGAGCGTCGGCGGCGCCGGGACCTGCCGGCGTCCCGCTCAATATGGGAATCGAAGTACGACCGATCATGAGCCTTCCGCCAAAATCTTCGTGAAAAGGGATGTCAAGAAACGGCGGCTTGCTCCGACTAGCCTATGAAAGCGCAGAAACAGGCGCGAAAAAGAAGGAGATAAAACATATGAAATACATTTTGCTGATGTCCGGGTCGAAGGCAGGCGTCGGTGCGTATCAGGCATGGTCCAAGAAGGACATGGATGGGCACATGGCGGTTTTGGTCAGCATCAATGAGGAACTCACTGAATCCGGGGAGTTTGTAGCAACGCAGGGCCTGACTGGACCGGACGAAGCTAAGGTGGCCGCGGTGTACAGAATGGCCTGCCGGTGACGGACGGCATCTTCCCCGAATCGAAGGAGTTCCTGCTGGGCTACTGGATTATCGACGTGAAAAGCCCGGAGCGAGCTTACGAGATCGCGGGCCGGATTTCAGCGGCGCCGGGACCGGGCGGGGTACCGACGAACATGGCGATAGAAGTGAGGCAGTTCGCGAGCTATGCCGCGAAATCGTGAGGGAACACAAATGAAGACTCATTTCACGTCGGTTGACGACTACATTGACGCGCAACCCGATCACGTTCGTGGCGTGCTGAACAAGGTGCGCAGCATCATCCGCCGAGCCCTGCCGAAAGCGGAGGAACTGATTTCCTACCAAATGCCGCTGTACACGCTGGATGGCGAACGCGTGCTCTTCTTCGCCGGGTGGAAGCAGCATTACTCGCTGTACCCGGCCGGCGAACGCCTTGTCGTCGCGTTCAAAGGCGAGCTTGCGCCGTACGAGATCCGCAAGGGAACAATACGGTTTCCGCTCTCCGAGCCTGTCCCCGTGAAGTTGATCGAACGCATCGCGAAGTTTCGAGCGAAGGAAGCGTCCGCCCGCAAGAAGCGCGTAAGCGGATAGGGAGCGACGAGACAATCGAGGTCGAGAAGGAGCAAGAAAATGAAATACATTCTGATGATGAATGCCAAGAAGGTCGATTTTGATTCGTATATGAAATGGTCGAAAAAGGATCTGGAGGCGAATGTCGCTTTCATGCGGGACTTCAGTAAGCAACTCAAGGAGGAAGGCGTGTTTGTTGCGACAGAGGGCCTGGGGTGGCCGGCGCAGGCGAAGACGGTTCGAGCGGGAGCGGATGGCACGCCGATTACGGATGGAGTCTTCCCGGAGTCCAAAGAGTTTCTCGCCGGATACTGGATCATCGATGTGGAGAGTCCGGAGCAGGCGTACAAGATTGCGGCGCGGGCTTCGGCGGCGCCTGGTCCTGGAGGGGAGCCTGGGAACATGCCAATCGAGGTGCGGCAAGTGCTCACGAGTCACAGTGACTTGGGCATTTGACATGAAACTGTCTGGCTTTGTTGAGGTCAAGCGGCCTCCAAAAGCGAAAAGCAGATCCCTCACCCCGCAAAAAGCGCGGGGATTCGGGATGACAAGGTGGTGAGGATCGGCACGTGGGCTGGGGAAGTCAGTAGAGTCAGATAGCTTCGTTGGAGACTGAAGGACTGGGGTGATGGCAGAGGCGACGGACGCAACGATCGAGCAGTTGTTGCGGGAACTGAGGCCGCAGGCGCTCGGTATCGTGGTGCGAAGATTTCGCGACTTCGCGGCGGCCGAGGACGCCGTTCAGGAAGCGTCGATTGCCGCGGCGATGCAGTGGCCGCGCGATGGCGTTCCGGAGAATCCCCGCGCATGGCTGACGCAGGTTGCGTTCCGAAAAATGGCCGACCAGATTCGGAGTGAATCTGCGCGGCGTCGTCGTGAGACGGAGGTAGCTGAGGAAGCCGCGCGCGCGCCGGAAGCACCGGCGGCCCAGATTGCGCCGCAGGAAGACGACACGCTCATCCTCCTCTTCATGTGCTGCCATCCGGCGCTGACTCTGGCTTCGGCGATCGCGCTGACGCTGCGGGCTGTGGGTGGCTTGACCACAGCGGAGATTGCCCACGCGTTTCTTGTGCCTGAAGCGACCATGGCGCAACGAATCAGCCGGGCCAAGCAAAGCATTAAGGATTCCGGCATTCCATTCCAGTTGCCCACTACAGAGGAGCGAAGGGAGCGACTGCGCGCGGTTCTGCACGTGCTGTACCTGATCTTCAATGAGGGCTACACAAGCAGCGCCGGGCCACATTTGCGACGCGCCGACCTGTCGCATGAGGCGATGCGCTTGACGCGGATCGTGCGCAATCTGCAGGCGGACGACACGGAGGTGGCTGGATTGCTCGCGCTCATGCTGTTGACCGATGCTCGCCGCGGGGCGCGGTCGAGCGACGAAGGCGAGTTGATCCCTCTCGCGCAGCAAGACCGCGCGCTCTGGGACAAACAACAGATCGCGGAGGGAGTTGCGCTCGTGTCAGCCACGTTACCCAAGGGGTCGGTGGGCCCGTATCAATTGCAAGCCGCTATCGCCGCTATTCACGATGAAGCTGCCCGAGCCGAGGAGACGGATTGGGCGCAGATTCTGGCGCTGTACGAGCTGCTGGGGCGCATGTCGGACAACCCCATGGTCCGGTTGAATCAGGCGATTGCGGCGGCGATGGTGCACGGACCGAGGAAAGGCTTGGAGCTGCTGGACGCCCTCGAGGCGGACGCCCGCCTGGCGGAGCATCACCGGCTGGATGCTGTTCGGGCGCATCTCTTGGAACTTGCCGGAGACCGCCAAGGCGCCGTCAGGCACTATCGCGCAGCGGCTGCCAAGACAGGGAACCTCCCGGAGCGAAACTATCTTCTGGCGCAGGCGGCGCGAGTCTCGGGCGAGGTCGAAGGATTGAACGAGCAGGAATGAAATGAATGCAATCCACCGGTGACGGTGCGAAAACGCAAAGAGGGCAACCGTTCGACGCTGGAATTTTGTGCTTCGTGAGGGTAGAGTCCTTTTGCGTAGGACGCTGGGCGAGGCGCCTCAATTCGCACGACGACTGGCATGACGACGAACACGCAATCGGTGGGGAATTTGGCGCAAGCGGACGTGGGCGAAGAGCGTAAAGATGCTCGCTCAGGGACGCGCTGGCGGACATTGAACCGCGGAGAGAAAGCGCGGCTCGCGTTTCGGTGGCTGTCAGTGCCTGTGGCTTTGGTAAGCTTGGCCGTCGTATCGCTGGTGGCCGTGCTTTCCATGGGATGCTACGGCGTAGCGAAGCTGCTCGGGAAGGTTCGTCCCTTACGAGACGCGTATCAATCTCTTTCCGGGGCTTACGACCGGTTCATCGAGCGGCTCGGGCAAAGGGTGTTGCGAGATCCGCGAGACACGCCCGCGTTGCGAATCATGGTCTCGCTCAGCCTTACGGCCCTGCCGATTTTCGTGACCCAACTTGTTTTGGGGAAACCCCGGCTTCTGCTGGTGATCGCTTTCTATCTTTCGCTGTACGGTGTGAAGTTCGAGCGCTTTGTGAGGATGTTCAGCGCCAAACATCTGGAAGCGCACCGGCGCCAGGGCTACTTCTCGGAGAGATACGACAAGGTCTTCGGCCGCTATGTGGAATTTTTCCTCGGATATTTGTATGGGAACGTCCCGGAGTTGGATCGCACGGTGCATGTCCGTCTGCACCATCGGGAGAACAGCGGACCCGAGGACACTCAGGGCTCGAGCGTGTACGATCGAACGAGCCGGCTCGATTTCCTTTGGTATCTTTCGGACAACATTTGGACGGCGCTGGGGATTACTCCGTACTTTTACTTCTGGGCCAGGGGCGATGACGAGAACCGAAAGCGAATGCTGTGGGGAATGGCGCGATACTCCGTTTTCTTCGCGGCTGTTTTTATTTACGACTGGAGAATCGGGATTGTGTATGTGCTGGGTCCTCTTCTGTGCATGAACTTCATCATGGCGATCACCGCGTGGGTCCAGCACGCATTCTATGATCCGGAACATCCCGAGGATTATTTTGCGAATACAGTGACCTTGTTAGATGAGCTGAACTTCATGAACGAGGGATACCACCTGTGCCATCACCATCGCTCGGGTCTTCACTGGACGGAGATGCCGGAGCACCTCGAGCAGATTCGCGACAAGATGAGAGAGGCCGGATCTTTGGTTTTCAGGGATTTGGATGTGATGGAGCTTTTCCTCGAATTGACGCTGCTGCGAAGGATGGATGTGCTTGCCGAGAAGCTTGTTCCGTGGGAGCCGATGAATCGCGAACAGAGGCTGGCTTTGCTGGCGAAGAGGACGAAGCCTTCGAGGGCTGTCTGGTTCTGAGGTGTCGCTGGCGAGGGCTTCCTGCAGGGTATTGCGGCCAACGGCAAAAGGTCACCGCAGAGACGCAGAGGGCGCAGAGAAAACCACTTCGGTTCTCCTTCTCGGCTGGCTTCGTTATTGTTGCAATGGCAACGACCTGGTTGAAAAAGAGCCGGGCGGGGCTTCCGGCGTGCTATAGAAATAACTTACCTCTCTTGTCCTCGTCCTCGAATCGAGAACTCTTGGCTGCAGGGCAGAAACACCGCGAGAGAACGCAAGAGCATACATGAAGAGAAAGCGGCTAGGGGAAGTCCTCCGAGAGCGCGGCCACGTTTCGGCCGCGGAACTGAACAAGGCTCTTCAGGACCAGCAGGGGAAGCTCGTTCATTTGGGAGAGCTGCTCTTGCAGCGCAACCTGGTTTCGAAGGTGGACCTTGCCTCGGCGTTGGCGGAGATATCGCAAATTCCATACCTGGATTGCTCCGCGGTTCAAATTCACCCTGAAATCCTGAGCCTCATACCCGCTACGATGGCGAGGCGCTGCAGCGCTTTGGCGATACGCGAAGAGGGAGCGAAGCTGCTGGTGGCGATGGCCGAGCCGCAGAATCTGCGAATCCTCGACGAGCTTCGCTTCAAGACGGGAATGGAAATCCTGCCGCGGCTGGCGTTCCGCCAGGAAGTGAATGAAGCCATCGATCGAGGTTACGGACTCCTGGCGGCGGAAATCCCCAGCGATGTGGCCGAGCCCGAGACGCAAGTCAGCGTGGATTCAACCATTCAGTTCGTGTCCACAAGCTCGCAGGAACGCAACGTCGAAGCCATGCGCGAAATGCAGTCTGAACTGGCGGCGAAGTCGCGAACGACGCCGGCGGTGCTGGTGGTGGCTTCTATGATCCGAGCCGCGGCGGAAAAAGGGGCCAGCGACATCCATATCGAGCCTCATGCCACGGAAACGGCCATTCGCTTCCGCGTGGACGGCACGCTGCGCGATCACCGGCGCATCCCGAGGGCGCTGCAGAATTCGGTGGCGTCGCGGATCAAGATACTGTCGGACATGGATATCGCCGAACGCCGCGCGCCGCAGGACGGCCGGTTTCTAGTGAAAATCGCGGAGCGCAAGATCGATCTGCGCGTCTCCACACTGCCGACGCAGTACGGGGAAACGGTGGTGATGCGCCTGCTCGAAGGCAATGCTCCGTTGCAGCCTTTCTCGGGGCTGGGATTCCCGCCGTGGATGGCGGAAAAACTGAAGCAAATGCTGTTCTATCCGCAGGGGATGATTCTGGTGACGGGGCCGACGGGTTCGGGGAAGAGCACAACCTTATATTCTTCGCTGAACGTGATTCGCAGGCCTTCGGTGAACATCATCACCGTCGAGGATCCCGTGGAGTACGAACTCACCGGTCTCAACCAGGTTCAAGTAAATACGAAGGCGGGACTCACTTTCGCCAGCTCCCTGCGTTCCATACTGCGGCAGGATCCCAACGTAATCATGATCGGCGAAATCCGCGACAAGGAAACGGCGGAAATTGCCATCAAGGCCGCACAGACGGGCCACCTGGTGCTTTCCACTCTGCACACCAACGACAGTATTTCCGCCGTGACGCGCATGGTCGATCTGGGCATTCCCGGATTTCAAGTGGCGTCGTCCGTGACCGCGGTAGTCGCCCAGCGGCTGATTCGCCGGTTGTGCGTTTGCCGCAAGACCGTGGCGACAACTCCCGACATGATCTCGCAGCTTCTGCTGGCCGGAATGACCGATCCGCCGGCCACGCTGAATGTGGCCAACGGATGCGAAGTGTGCGACCTGACTGGATTCAAGGGTCGCATTGGGATCTATGAAATGCTCGTGCTGGACGACGCCATACGGTCTTGCATCCGCGAGAATGCGCGCGGCGAGGAAATCCGCGCGCTGGCCCGCCATAACGGTATGAAACTCATGCAGGAATACGCACTTGAGCACATCCGCGAAGGACTCACCACGCTCGACGAAGTTCAGCGCGTTGTGCCGTTCGCGCAGATCAGCAGCACACGCTGCGAGGGATGCCAGCGCGAGCTTTCCGCGGGGTTTCTGCTCTGCCCTTACTGTGGGAAAAAGAAAAAAGCCGCCGTCCGCAAGCCACGGAAGACTAAGCCACGCTCTCCAGTCGTGCGGGAGACGGTAAATCGATGAGCCCGGGACGCAAGAAAGAGAACTGGGACACAGTCCGGTTGAGCAAGCGCGTACACAGCTTGCGCGAAATCTCGATCAGCTACGAAGGCGACACGCACGTCGTTCCGATTCGTCCGCCGGACGTCAGCACGCGGGGTATGTTCATCACCACAAGCCAGAAATTCCCGGAAGGTGCAGTCCTCAACCTGCGCTTCTGCCTGGATCTGTCGGGAGTGGAAGTTCAAGCGCGGGGTGAAGTGCGCTATTGCATTCCGGGCATAGGCATCGGCGTCGAGTTCATCGCGTTATCGCCCAAAGCCACTCGCGCGATAGAAAAAGAGATCGAGCTGGTGCGCGGCAAGATTCCTCGCCGGAGCGGCGTCCGAAGAAAGTAATTACCTCAATCTAAAAAAGTCCTTCGGGCTAACCAGATGTGGCAGCAGTGTCGATCCCCAATAGATGGGCAATATTCAAGGCATTGGATCGGCTCAACACCCCTTGACGCAGTTTGTAATCGAAAGACAGGTTCCCGGACTCGCCCGAATCTTCAAAGTAGACGTTGCGGCCGGGCAGACCATTCATCGCAATTTCAGTCAGAGCGAGGTCATGCGTTGTAACCGCTCCGATTGCCCCACGCAGCATCAACGCCCGAACCACCCATTCAGTGGCAATCCGTCGGTCATGCGAATTTGTGCCGCTCATAATCTCGTCAGCCAGAAACAAGAGCGGTTCTTGATCCGCAACCTCAATCATGCCACGCAATCGCTGCATCTCTGCAAGAAAATGAGAGCGCCCGTCAACCACCGAATCCTGAATGCGGATAGCGGCAGCGATGGCCAGAACCGACACGCGCAGCCTCGCGCATCGAACGGGGGCTCCCATCAGCGCCAAAACCACGTTCAAGCCGATGGCACGGAGAAATGTGCTTTTTCCCGACATATTTGATCCGCTCACGATGAGAAACCGTACGGCATCGCCCAGTTGGACATCGTTTCGCACGCAACCAGTGTCGTCGAGGAGCGGATGGCCGAGTCCTTCGGCCTCCAACACGCGAGCGTCTTCCACGAGTACCGGAATCGTATCGGCGGGGTGTTCAAAGGAATAAGTTGCAAGCGAAATCAGTGCCTCGAATTCTCCGAGCGTGGCGACCCAGCGCTGCAGCTGTGCACCGCGCCGCACCCGCCAGTCTTCGATCGCCATCGCGAATTGCGTCCCCCACAGCAAGCAAAACGAGACGTAGGTGAAATATTCATTGTCGCGTTGCTTGAGCAGCCGAATCAGTCGTTGCAGACGGCGGATGTCGCTAGAAGCCACAGATCCCTCTCGCGCCAGTGAGTCAGCAAGCGCGCGGAGTTTTGGAGACGTGAACCGTTCCCGTTCCACAATACGGAAGAGCTCATGGACGATCGGCAACTCGATTGAAAGCGGTCCTAGCGATTCCAAGACTCGTTTGACTTCAGCTCGAAATGCCTGCGCAAAGAGGCCCTGAATGGCGAGCAAAGCAACCGCGCTGACAAGTAAGTGATGCAGGTCTAACAGGCCCAGCCAAAACAAAATGGGCAATGCTGATTGGATAAAGGCGTCGGCTCCTTCGAGCGAGTAGACTTGGCGGTGTTAGACGACCAAGGCTCGGAGGGAAGGAGCCGAGCGATGATTATAGGATGTGATTTTCACACGCGCCAGCAGCAGATTGCGATGTTGGATAGCGAAACCGGAGAGGTGGTCGAGCGGCGGCTTGCGCACGAGAATGGGGAGGTGCAGAAGTTTTACCAGTCGTTGGCGAAGCCGGTTCGCGTGGGAATCGAAGCGACGGGTTACACGCAGTGGTTCGAGCAGATGTTGGCGAAACTGGGGCATGAGCTGTGGGTGGGAGATGCGGCCGCGATTCGCGCTTCGGTGGTGCGGAGGCAGAAGACCGACAAGCGAGATGCGGCACATATCCTGGACTTGCTGGTGGAGGATCGGTTTCCGCGCATCTGGGTGCCGACGCCAGCCGAGCGGGATGTGCGGCAGTTGGTGCTCCATCGCATGAAGCTGGTGCAGATGAGGACGAAGGTGATGAACCAGCTGCATGCGTTGGCAATGGGCCAGGGGCTGTGCCGGAAGAAGAAGTTGTGGAGCAAGGCGGGCCGTCAGGAACTGGAAGCGTTGCCGTTGGGACCATGGGCCGATCGGCGGCGGCGCGAGTTGCTGCAAATTCTCGACCAGTGGGAGGGGCCGATCGCGGAGCTGGATCGCGCGGTCGAGCAACAAGCGAAGGGCCGGGCTGATGCGGTTCGTCTGATGACGCATCCGGGCGTAGGACCAGTGACATCGCTGGCGTTCGTATTGACGATCGGGACGGTCGAGCGCTTTCCGCGAAGCCGGGAGGTCACGAGCTATCTGGGATTGGACCCGAGCGTGAACTCTTCGGCCGGGCGTATGCGGATCGGAGCGATCAGCAAGCAAGGCAGTTCGACGACGCGCTGGTTGCTGGTGGAAGCCGGGCAGACGGCGGCGAGATTGGATCCGGAACTACGGCGGGTGTATCAGCGATTGAAGTTTCGCCGCGGCAGTCAGATCGCCAAGGTTGCGGTGGCGCGCCGGTTGGCCGTGAGGTTGTACTGGATGCTGCGCAGTCAGACCGATTATGAAGAACTGATGGCGCAGCTGGTTCGCATGCGGGGTAGCTCGGGTAGCGCCGTGATGGAGATGAGTCCATCGAGAGGCTGAATGAGCGCCCTGCCTCCCCGGAAAGCTGGGGAGTTCGAAACAGCAATCATGATGGAAAGATCGAATCGATGGATGGTGGGACCAAAGTTTCCACCGAACGATTGAACACGCGAGCCTTGGGCGGGCAATGCAAAAGATTCCTGTTGAGGAAAAGGACAAAACCAGAGACCGGAGAAATCACCGGTCCCCCGATCAAAAGGATTCGTGTCTCTTGACAACGCCGACGCCTTTATAGACGGCGCTACAATTGCCAAGACAAAGGCCAGTGGCCGACTCCAGGCCGGAAACAGGGTACTGGATGTAGCCGCCGATGACTTTAGCAATTCGGGTCGGCAGTCTGATGTCTGCGTTTTGCCAGCAGTCGCCAGCGATTCGGGCAAGTCGCGGCGCTCACGAAGTTCTGAGACCGCCGCTTGCCGGACGCGGATCTCCTCGACCGTCGCGGGAGCCCTCATCCAGTTGGCGAGGGTCTCGCGGCCCATCTGAGTTCGAGCGGAGCACAACAATTGATAGAGCGATCCCTGCCCAAAGAGGTCCAAGTCCGTCGAGTAGAAGTGATTTTGATGTGCAAAACCATCTCCTGGGTCGAGCGATTCCCATTTCCGGCTCAGGCGGTCTACTGCCTTCTCGTAATAATCAGCAAGATTCCACAGGCGAATCAATTCCCGCTGGCACGCTAAGCGGCGCTGCAAAACAAAGACGCCAGCCAGAATGATGGGAACTAGGGCCCAGAGCGGCAGCGCCTTCAAAATAATCGAATAGTACAAAGCGCCGCAGGTGAGCAATCCGAGGAAGGCGAGGGCCACGTTGAAGGTCCCTAGTCGGCTCGTCTTCTCTTCCTTCTCGGTGAGCAGTTCATTCGCGCGTCGAGCGTAGAAGGACGAGGGACGAAGCTTTTCGTCATCCGTGGGGCTGGTCACGCGACAAGACTACCATCACGTTAACTTACGTGCAGGCGCGCAGGCGATCGCGGCGCGCCTCCGAAAGACAAATTGGCTCTTTACGCGTATGATTGTGGTTGTATATTGGCCCACGGGATCGAGCCAATGCTGCCACTTCATTTACAACCCGAAAGCCACGTTCCGCTGTACGTCCAATTACGCGATCAGCTTCGCGCGCTCGTCGCGACGGGGGAGCTGCGTTCAGGCGATCGTATTCCCGCGAGCCGCGAACTGGCATCGCACCTGGGTGTGCATCGGACCACGGTGGCGAATGCCTATGCGGAACTCGAATCCGAAGGGCTGATTCAGGGGCATGTGGGCCGCGGAACCTTTATTTGCGCGGCGCCGGTGAAGCAGTTCACGCCGCCGCCTCGAACGAATGGGAACGGCAACGGCTCGTTGCGCTGGGAGGCGCTTTTCGCCGACGAGCGTGGCGATGAGGGCCTGAGCCGCCTGATGCCCGTGGTGCCGCCGGGAACGATTAATTTTACGAAGGCCAGCCCGGGCGGCGAAACGTTTCCGGTGGAGGAGTTCCGGCGCTGCACGAACGCAGTGCTTCGCAGCGACGGCCGGGGCGTTCTGCAACTCGGTTCCACGGACGGCTACGAGCCGCTGAAGCGCGGGCTGATGGAAATGTTTCGCGACGAGGGCTTGAGCGTCCGAAGCGAGCAGCTCCTGATCACGGATGGCTGCCAGCAGGCGATCGACTTGCTTTGCAAGGCGTTCCTGCGGCCCGGGGATGCGGTGGCGCTGGAAAATCCCGCGTATCCGGGGGCGATTGCGATTTTTGCGGGCGCCCGCGTGAGGACGCTGGCGGTGGGCGTCGAAGCGGATGCGGCGCGTACGGGGCACGCTGGCCTGGACATCGAGGCGCTCGAAACCGTTCTGCTGCAAAACCGCGTGAAATTTATTTTCGTCACGCCGGATTTTCATAATCCGACGGGGACGTGCCTGCCGGTGGGGCAGCGGCGGCGATTGCTCGAGATAGCCGCGCACTATCAGGTTCCCGTGATCGAGGACGGAATTTACTCACGCCTGCGGCTGCGCGGGAATGCCGTGCCGTCGTTGAAATCGCTGGACCGCTCGGGCAACGTGATTCACATCGACAGCTTTTCGAAGATTGCGTTTCCCGGCCTGCGCGTGGGCTGGTGCATCGGCGCCGAAAGCGTGATCGAGCGGCTGCGTTTGTTGAAGCAGACCACCGACCTGCACACGGACCAGCTCGCGCAGGCGGCGATGGCCGAATTCATGCGGCGAGGGTACCTGGCGCGCTACACCGCGAAGATGAAGAAGATTTACCGCGGCCGGCTGGAAACGATGGAGGAGGCGCTGGCGAAGCATATGCCGGAGGGAATGGCGTGGAGTCGTCCGGAGGGAGGGCTCTCGGTGTGGGTGACGCTTCCGACGGGCGTCGACGCGGCGGAGCTATTGATTCATCTGCGCGAACGCGGCGTGATTTTTGTGCCGGGGCGGTTTTTCTACTTCCAGCATCCGCAGCCGAATGCGTTGCGGCTGAGTTTCGCGGCGCTGGACGAGAAGCAGATTGTGCGGGGAATTCAGAGTTTGGCGGAGCTGCTGAAGATTGAATTTCGGAAGCGGCAGCGTGGGGCGAGGAATGAGTCGCTCGCGCGCGTGGCGCTGATGTGAGGTGCTGCAATCTCAGATTTGAGATTTGAAATCAGAAAAGGCCAAGGCCCAAGAACGGAACACAGAGGACACGGAGAAAAACATAGAGGGCACCGAGAACGCCAGAAGTGCAAGCCAAAGATTAACCGCAGAGACGCAGAGCACGCAGAGAAAGACGTAAGAATGAAGCTTGAGCCTAAACCGACGAATACTTGCTTCGGTTGCGGCGGCGCGAATGACCGCGGCATGCAGCTTACGTTTGAGCAAGACGATGCTGCGCGGCGGATTCGCGGCGACTTTCGTCTTGGGCCGGAGTACTCGGGCGGCGCCGGGTTCGTTCACGGCGGAATCATTGCTACACTGCTGGATGAAGCGATGGGCAAGGTGAACCGTTTTCGCGGGCTGCGCGCTGTGACCGCCGAACTGACGATCGAATATTTGCGGCCCGTACCCGTCGAGCAGGACATTGTGGTGGAGGCGCGCGAAGTGGATATGAAGGGGCGGAATCTGTATCACGTGGGCGAAATTCGAAACGCGCGGGGCGACGTTTTGGCGCGCGGGCGTGGACGCTTCGTCGACGTCACAACATCTTAGGTGTCGCGGCCTCCAAGAACGAAAAGCAGATCCCTCACCCCGCACAAACCGCGGGGATTCGGGATGACAAGGTCGTGAGGAACGGCAAGTGGGAAGGCAGCTGAATCGCAAATTTGAGATTTGAAATTTCAGAAAAGGCCAAGACTCAAAAGCGCACCGCAGAGGCGCAGAGGACATTGAGAAGAAGCGAAACCGAAAAGCGAACCACAGCGGTCACAGAGAACAACATAGAGGGCACGGAGAAAGCGGGTGCCGAAACGGAAAGACTTACCGCAGAGGCACAGAGACGCAGATAAAGTCCAAATCTCGGGTCAAGCAGGCAGGAATTCTGATGGAAGATTCGTAGCGGCGCCCTTCGGGGCGTAAGGGGAAAAAGATGGATTTGACGAACAACAACAATAGTCTCTGGCGGGTGAAGGTTGGTCTGGCGGAAATGCTGAAGGGCGGCGTGATCATGGACGTCACCACCGCCGAGCAGGCCAAAATTGCGGAAGATGCGGGCGCGTGCGCCGTGATGGCGCTCGAGCGCGTGCCGTCGGACATTCGCAAGGACGGAGGCGTGGCGCGCATGGCCGCTCCGCGCATCATCCGGCAAATTATGGAGGTCGTCACGATTCCGGTGATGGCCAAGGTGCGCATCGGGCACTTTGCGGAGGCGCAAGTGCTGGAAGCGCTCGAAGTGGACTTCATCGACGAGAGCGAAGTGCTGACTCCTGCCGACGAAGAACACCACGTCTGGAAGCACGGCTTCAAGATTCCGTTCGTTTGCGGCGCGCGGAATTTAGGCGAAGCGCTGCGGCGCATCGCCGAAGGCGCGGCGATGATTCGCACGAAGGGCGAAGCGGGCTCGGGAAATATCGTCGAAGCGGTGCGGCACATGCGCGCGATCGTGAGTCAGATAAAGCGGCTGACGACACTGAGCGACGCGGAACTGGTGCACGAATCGAAGGAACTGGGCGCGCCGCTCGACATGGTCACGTTGGTGGCCAAGCAGGGCAAGCTGCCGGTGCCGAATTTTTCGGCGGGCGGCATCGCCACTCCGGCAGACGCGGCGCTGGTGATGCAGCTGGGCGCAGAGGCGGTTTTCGTGGGCTCGGGGATTTTCAAATCGAGCGATCCGGCGCAACGCGCGCGCGCCATCGTAAAAGCGACGACGCACTTCCGGGACGCGAAGGTCGTGCTCGAGGCGAGCGAAGAGCTCGGCGAAGCGATGAAGGGCATCGATGTGCGGCAGCTCGAAGAGAAGGATTTGCTGCAGACACGCGGCTGGTGATTGGTGAGTGGTGATTAGTGATTAGTGAGTGGTGATCGGTGAATGGTGAGTCGTGATTGGCTACGGGTTTTCCAATATTTGCTAATCACCAGCCACTGATCACGGTCTTCAGCAATCACTAATCACTAGTCACGGGTTTTGCTTTTCACCAGTCACTAATCACCAGTCACCAATCACGAATTCCATCTTCCCATGAAAATCGGAATAGTTGCGATACAGGGTGATTACGAGGCGCATGGCAAGACGCTCGAGCGTCTTGGCGTGGCGCATGAGTTCGTGCGACGGCCCGAGGAGCTTGCCGGCGTCGACGGCGTGATACTTCCTGGCGGCGAGAGCTCCACGCACCTGAAAGTGATGACGGAAGAAGGGCTGTTCGATGCGCTGAAGCAATTTGCGCGTGACGGCGGCGCGTTCTTCGGCACATGCGCAGGCGCGATTCTGCTGGCCCACGAGGTTCACGGCCCGTCGCAGAAGTCGCTCGACCTGCTGGACATTTCGATTCTCCGCAACGGCTATGGGCGCCAGCTCGCGAGCGATATTCACGCGGGCGCGAGCAAACTCCGCAAAGAGCCGCTCGAGATGGTGTTCATCCGCGCCCCTGTGATCGAATCGGTAGGTGCAGGCGTCGAACTGCTCGCCGTGGACGCGGGCCATCCGGTGCTCGTACAGCAAGGGCGCATCCTCGCAGCGACGTTTCATCCGGAGCTGACGGACGACACGACGGTTCACGCCCATTTCCTGAAAATGGCGAACGGCAAATCGCCTTCACGCTGAATTTATATCCCGTCTTGAAGGGATTCATTTCTGTCGCTGATTGTGCAATCCTCTCAAATCATGCCTGAACCGGTGAAGGTGCTGTTTGTTTGCGTCGGGAACTGCGTGCGGAGCCAGATGGCGGAGGCAATTGCGCGGCACTCCGCGTCTGATGTGATTGCGCCGGAAAGCGCGGGAGTGCATCCGCTGGGGTTCATTGACCCGACGGCTCGTTCGGTGCTGACCGACCGCGGGATTTCGATGGACGGGCAATTCTCGAAGGGGCTGCACAACCACGCGCTTGCGTCGCCAGACCTGATCATCAATATGTCCGGGATGCCAGGCCAGCATTTGTTTCGGGGACAAGCGTTCGAAGACTGGGCGGTGCCGGACCCGTTCGGCGAGTGCGTGGAAACGCATCGCCGCATCTGCGATGATATCGAGGCGCGGATTGGGGAGCTGGTTACGCGGCTGCGCGCGCAAAATGGGGGGAGAAACCAAAGTTTTGGGTGCGGAAATCGGTAAACCATGATCACAGAGGGCACTGAGGAAAAACACGAGGACACCGAGAAAGTCGTTTACCGCAGAGGCGCAGAGAGCGCTGAGAGAGTCCACGCAGAGATGCATGGGAATCGATGAGGCGAGAAAAAACCAGCGTTTCGCAGGAAGACTACCTGAAAGCCATCTGGGAGATTGTCCAGGAGGAGCAGGTCCCCATCAGCGCGCGCCTGGCTGAGGATTTGGGAGTGACGCCTCCGGCTGTGACGGCGGCGCTGAAGCGCATGACGCGCGGCGGCTACCTTCACGTGAAGCGCAATGGCCGCATCGAACTCTCGACGAAAGGGAAGGGAATCGCGCAGCATTTGGTCCTGCGGCATCGCCTGGCGGAAAAACTGCTTACGGAAGTGATCGGCATCGAATGGTCGCACGCTCATGAAGAGGCGGAACGGCTCGAGCACGGAATCTCGACGGAGGTGGCGCATCTTCTGCTGAAACGCTTTGGGCGCGATAGCCGATGTCCGCACGGCGTGCCGCTGTTCGGCGGGTTGTCGCGACTGCGGCGGAAATTCGGAGCCGTGCGATTGTCGGATGCAGAAGTGGGGCATTCGTACGAAGTGCTGCGTGTTTACGAGAAGGATCCGCAGTTCCTGAAGTTTCTCGAAAATTTGCGGCTGCGTCCTGGGGCGCGCCTGCGTCTGTATCAGCGCGAGTACGACGAGACCACGGCCATTTCCGTCGCGGGGCATCGTCCGGGGCGCGTCCACCTCGGCAAGCCAGCCACGCAGCATATTTGGGTGCGGAGGCTGGCGGGATAGAGGCGGAAAAGAGAATAGAGAAAAGGGAATAGAGAAAAGGGAAGAGGGAAAAGAGAAAAGAGAAAAGCGTAAGGCGAAAAGCAAAAGCAGATCCCTCACCCCGCACAAAACGCGGGGATTCGGGATGACAAGCATGGGTGGTCGGCGTCTTACTGGTAGGCTGCAGCCACCTAGGGCCGACGCCACACAAAGCTTTCCAATTACTGCACAGGCTCTGAGGCCTGCTCTTCCGAGCGACTAAGTCTGAAGCGTGGTGTTTGAGGGGGGTGTGTGTATAATCCGCGCGTTCTCGGGTGCACGCACCAAGACAGTGTCACCGGGAGCCTGAACCGCGCGTCCAATAGCAGGCCAACGAAACATGTCGAACATGACCAGAAATCTGCTGCGCGGTTTCGGGAGGATTTTCCCCGACTGCGTGACGCTCGGGCAGGCGATCGCGTTCAACATGTTCCTCGCATTTTTCCCATTGCTGCTTTTGGCCGTGGGCTTGTTGAGCGGGACTTCCATTTTTCAAGATGCCATGAAAGAGATTCCCGCCCGTTTGAGCGTGATCCTGCCGCCCGGCAGCATCGACGTGGTTACTGATTATTTTCTGCGCCGCGGTTTGCACCCCATGCGCTGGATTTACCTCGGCCTTGGAGGGACGCTGATTGCCGGCTCGCAAGTAATGATGGGATTCATCGAAGGTTTTCGAGTGATCGAGGGAGATCCGATTCCGTTGCGCTACTGGCGGCGGCAGTTGCGCGCGCTGGGCCTGCTGTGCCTGACGATTGTGCCGATACTGGCTGTGACTGCGCTCACCGTTTTCGGCAAACCGTTTCGGGCCTGGCTCATCGAGTACACGGGGGCGTCGCACGATTTGGTACACCGGACCTTTTTCGTTGTCTACGTAGCGGCGGTGTTTGCGCTGGCGATGGCGGTGCTTGTAGCGGTCTATCGGATCGGAAGACCTGGCCACCCAGGCATCTGGGAAGTTCTTCCGGGAGCGGCTGTCGCCACAGTGATGTGGTGGGCGGCGGATATTATTTTCGGGTACTACGTGCGGCGCGTGCCTTATAACGTGGTCTACGGCGGACTTGCGGCAGCGATTGGGCTTCTTTTGTGGATGTACTTGACCGCGATGATCGTCCTGCTGGGCGCCGCATACAACGCCGAGGCCGACGAGGCGCGGCACGCGGAGAAGTCGATTCTGGCGCATCAGATCATCGCGCGTGGCCGATAGGGAACTGGCGGCAGAAAGCGCCGCTTGTCGGCCGATTCAAAGCTGGGTAGACTTGGCTGGTATTTGGATTTTTCCTGCGGTGGACCCTTCCACCTCCGCGGAGGCGCGATGAGCGAGATGCGCGTCGAATGCTACGCGGGGTATCGCCCCGACGAACGGCCGCTCCGTTTCGTCCTGCGTGGGCGGCAGTTTGAGGTCCACGACTTGGACGGCCGGTGGTACTCCCCCGAAGCAAGCTACTTTCGCGTCCGCGCCGACGACGGCAATTTCTACGTGCTGCGTCATGACGAAACGCAAGACTCTTGGACGCTCGACGGCTTCCGCGCCGCGCGATAGTTCTGGGAAAAACATGCACAAGCCCGATTTGCGACGTCACCAGCGCATTCTTGTGCCTTCCGGGCACATCATGCGCGTCGCTTCCACCGGGGGGCCCAAGCTCGAGGGCGCGGTGACGGTGATTGGGCTGGGCGGCATGTTCATTCGGACGAGCAAGGCGCAGCCCTTCGGGACCGTGCTGAAGCTGAAGCTCGTGGATCCGGTGACCGCGTTTGAGGCGGAGTTCACGGTGCGAAGCGTGGCTGACAATGGAATGGGCGTCGAGATCACGAAAATATCGCCGGAAAATGAGCAGCGGCTGAAGGCTTTGCTGCTGCGATTGAAGGCGTAAAGACTTTTAACCACAGATGATCCCGAGTCCCGAAGTCTCGGGATCGGGACAGATAAACACAGATAAAGCCAAACCCCAAACCCCGAACCCAGGAGAGTTCTCAGCCGATCTCGAACTGCGTGCTACCATCCCGCCGTCGCTCTGGCGTTGTGCCCAGCCTTGTAGCAAAGGAGGAATCATGCAGTGGTACGTGTACGTCGCTTACTTCTTCGGAGGCGCTTTTCTCGTGAATGCCGTTCCGCACTTCACGAACGGCGTGTCAGGACGCCGATTCCCGTCGCCGTTTGCCTCCCCGCCAGGGAAGGGAGAGTCTTCGCCCGTGGTCAACGTGCTTTGGGGGACGTTCAATCTGGCGATCGGCTATCTGCTCGTTTGTCGTGTGGGCGAGTTCGACCTCCATCAAACATACAGCGTCCTCGCGCTCGGAGCCGGGGGCCTGGTGATGGGAGCCCAATTGGCGCAATGGTTTGGACATGCCTCCGGCGGCAAATAGGTTGACTCGTACGCGTCCCTCGCAACTTTCTGGCTGCCACGGGGTTAAACTGGACTGGAGCCATGAAGGGCACAATTGCATCCGAGCGCCGCTGCTTTGGGCGAAGGCGCAAGCTGGCACGTAGCCAGGTGACAGGTTCGCGCAGGCGACTTGATGCGACTGGTGGGGCGTTTTTGGGCATCACCGTCTCGGTGTTGCTCGCATCGCTGTTCGTGGCCGCGGTTCCTCGCGCCAGCGCGGGCGACGACTCGAAGAAGAATCCTCCGGCCAAGATCGTTCTCGATAAGAAATTCAAAGGCAGCCTGCCGATCACGGAACTGACGCAGGACGAAGCCATCGTCCACGCGTTGAACCGCCTGGCCTACGGCCCGCGGCCGAGCGACGTCGAGCAGATTCGCCAGATGGGCCTCGCGAAATGGATCGACCGCCAGCTCGACCCGAAATCAATTGACGATGCGGCGCTCGACCAACGCCTCGAACGGTACCCGACGCTGACGATGTCGTCGAAGAAGCTGCTCGACGAATTTCCTCCGCCGCAGCAAGCCGCGAAAAAGGAAGGCGTCACCAAGGAAGAGTACCAGCAGCAAATGGAGCAGAAGCGGCAGGACTCGGTCGCGCAGATGCTCCCGACCGGCAACGATAATTTCGACAAGGCCAACGTCCAGCTCGCGAAATTGCAGGGTCCCGGCCGAATCATCGGCCGAGCTCTCGATGGCGAAGCTCGATCGCGCGATCTACAGCGAGCGCCAGCTCGACGCCGTGATGGAAGATTTCTGGTTCAACCACTTCAACGTTTTCGAGAACAAGGGCGCGGACCGGTGGCTGCTGACGGCGTACGTGCGCGACACGATCCGGCCGCACACCATGGGCAAGTTTCAGGATTTGCTGATCGCGACGGCGAAAAGCCCCGCGATGCTTTTCTACCTCGACAACTGGCTGAGCGCCGACCCGATCGCGTTTCAGCGGATGCAGCAGGAAATGGCGATGCGGCGCCGGCGTTACTACGGAATGTTCGGCGAGATGCCGCCGGGGCCGCCTCCGGCTTTTCCCGGTGCGCAGGCGCAGCAGTCTCCGAAGAAGCAGGATCGCGGCTTGAACGAGAACTATGGACGCGAGGTGATGGAGCTGCACACGCTGGGCGTCGATGCCGGATACACGCAGGACGACGTAATCCAGATGGCGCGATGCCTGACGGGCTGGACGGTGCACGAGCCGCGCAAGGATCCCGAATTCTTCTTTGATGAGCGCATCCACGCGCAGGGCAAGAAAGTGGTGATGGGCCGCACGTTTGACTACGGCGGAATGAAGGACGGCGAAGAAGCGCTGAAGATGCTGGCGAATGATCCGCACACCGGGGAGTTTATTTCGAGGGAGCTGGCGCGCCATTTCGTTTCCGATAATCCCCCGCAAGCGCTGGTAGACCGCATGGCCGCGAATTTCCAGTCGAGCGGCGGCGACATCCGCGCGGTGATGAAGACGATGATTTATTCGAGCGAATTCTGGTCGAAGGAAGCGTATCGGGCGAAAGTGAAGACGCCGTTCGAGCTGGTAGCCAGCACGGCGCGCGCGTTGAACGCCGACGTGGAAGTTTCGCTGCCGCTCGTTCAGTGGGTCGGCCGCATGGGCGAGCCGTTGTTTCAGTGCCAACCGCCGACGGGATACTCCGACAAGTCGGAAACGTGGGTGAACTCCGGAGCGCTGCTGAACCGGCTGAATTTTGCGCTCGCGTTCGCAAGCGACCATATGGGCGGCTCGGAAATCAGCCTGAAGACGATGTTTGGCGACGCTGCCGCGACCGACCCGAATGCGGCGCTCGATCGCGCTCTCGACGTGTTTCTCGACAGCCAGATCGCGCCTGAAACCAAGACGACTCTCGAAGGGCGTCTGAACGATCCGCAGATTTTGCAGGCCAGCCTCGACGATCCGGTCAAGCAGGTGAACGAAGGATTGGTGGCTGGGCTGGTGCTGGGCGCACCGGAGTTTCAGCGGCGGTAGGTTTTCGTAGCAAAGCCGGGCACGGCCCGCCACGGCGGATCTGAGACATGCCGTGCCCCTACGGATTTCGGTCGTGGCTGGGATGGAGAAACGAACATGAATATTTCTCGGCGATATTTCATCAAGAGTGGCGGCATCGCGATGCTGGGTATGGCGTCGCTGCCCTCGTTTCTCCAGCGCGCTGTGGCGGCCACGGCTTCGCCAAACAAGAAGAAGATGGTGGTGCTGTTCCAGCGCGGCGCGATGGACGGATTGAATGTGGTGGTGCCGTTCGCGGAACCGAATTACTACGCGCTGCGGCCCACGATCGCGATTCCGCAGCCGAACCGTGGCGGCGCCGAAGCTGCCATCGACTTGGACGGCTTCTTCGGGTTGCATCCGAGCCTTCAGCCGTTGCTGCCGCTGTTTAAGAACGGCCAACTTGCCATCGTGCAGGCGGTGGGGTCGCCTGA
Organism: uncultured Acidobacteriota bacterium; assembly: GCA_963737205.1. Lineage (GTDB taxonomy): Bacteria > Acidobacteriota > Terriglobia > Acidiferrales > UBA7541 > Palsa-295. The sequence goes on from CAVTRV010000003.1 coordinate 266,902, forward strand.
CCCGTCGCGCTCGCACTTTGACGCGCAGGATTTCATGGAGTCGGGCACGCCAGGCGTGAAAGCCACCGACGACGGCTGGTTGAATCGCGCGGTTCAGTCGATGCCGGAAGAGAAACCTTCGCCGTTCCGCGCAGTTGCTTTCGGGCCGTACTTGCCGCGGACGCTGCAGGGAACTGCGCCCGCCGTTGCTATTCCGGACCTGAAGCAGTTCAAGATGTACGGCCCGCAGCAGGCCACCGAAGGCGGATTCGAAGCCATGTACGCGCAGACGGTGGACCAGGCGATGCGCGGCGTGGGCCACGAGACTTTCGAGGCCATCGACCAGCTCAAGCAGATCAATCCCGACACCTATCAGCCGGACAATGGCGCGCAATATCCGAAAGGCCGCTTCGGCCAGAGCTTGATGGAAATTGCGGAGTTGTTTAAGGCGGACATTGGACTGGAAGTGGCGTTCCTCGATAGCGGCGGCTGGGACCATCACGTGAACGAAGGCGGCGTGCAGGGCCAGCTCGCGAATTTGTTGCGCGATTTGGGGCAGGGAATCGCGGCGTTTCATCAGGATATGGGCGACCGCATGGGCGACGTCGTGTTCGTCAGCATGTCGGAATTTGGCCGCACCGCACACGAAAACGGCAATCGCGGCACGGACCACGGCCACGCGAACTGCATGTTCGTCACTGGCGGTGATATCAAGGGCGGCAGAGTGTATTCGCGCTGGCCGGGCATGAGCCAGGGCCAGCTCTACGAGGGCCGCGATCTGGCCGTCACGACGGACTATCGCAGCGTCCTGGGCGAAATCATCTCGAAGCACCTCGGCGACCGGGATTTGAAAGCTGTGTTCCCTGGCTTCGCCAACGACCCGCGGCAGTTCCTGGGCATCGTCAAGACATAGCCTTGCGATCTGGCCCCCAAAATCACTTCTGAGGCGCGCTACCATGAGGAACGTTTTCTATCTCGCTGCGATTTTATGCGTGGCAATTTCGATGGGATTTTCATTGCATGCGCTGCCAGCGCAATCGCAGCCAAGTCGCGGTGATGGAATCTTCACGCCTGTAATCTCACCGGTTGCAGCCATAGACAAAACGGGCCGGCCCATGACGATTGAAGTCACGCAGCCAGAACCAAGTTTCGTCGCCTCGGTGATTGCCGGCAAGTCTACGGGCGACAGCTACGTCATACACTTTCCCAACGGCGATGCGGGCGGGCCATGCATGTATAGCGGAACGGGCCGGTATCTGATTGAGAGTACCGGCGAGCTTACGTTTCAGATACTCGCGGACTGCGGGAAATTAAGGCGCGGCTACAGTTACATGATCTGCATGCTCGACGCGAACTTGCGTTGCACGGAAGCTCCCTGGTGGTACTTCAAAGATAGAACGTACGCGATCACGGACCAGGGCGTCGTTATCAACGGTCCTACGGTGCACCCATGGAGAGACGCGGCGGAAGCTCCTCAGCAGTTGCAAACGATGGCCGCCAAAATCAAATCGATGAGAGAACGATTCGCGAGTCGTACCGACCCTCACGTCGTGCATACGAGATTTATATCCTGCCGAGATTACCATCCCGAGACCAAATCGTATGGGATCCACGAATTCTCAACCACATGCCCGGTGAAAAGCTTGTGCAACGGCATCCCGAACGTCGACTCTTTGCGCGATGGCGAGCGGATCGATTGGAACTCACCCGTTGGGAGTTATGTAAAGCAGCAGGGCAAAACTTCGGACGTCTCGAACTGGGTTTGCTGGATGAGAACGCAATAGGTACGTGACCTCACTCGTCGTTCCCCCCCAACGTCGACCTGCAGTGGTTGAGAAGGGACTGGCTACCGCCGAGTAATGCCGCCGCTCCATTCGTCGAAACCCTGAAGAAAGCCTTCTCAGATCAATTTCAATTGCCAGACCTCACCGACTAGGTCCTTGCCGAAGCTGTGGTGACGGTCTTTTTTCACAAGTCGGAAGCCAGCCTTTTTGTAGATTCGATGCGCGGCGGCAAGACAGCTCTGCGTCCACAAGATGATTTTCCGGTAGCCCGCCGTTCGCGCGAACGCGATGCACTCCTTCACTAAGGCATCGCCAAGGCCCATGCCTCGGGCGCTGGGCTCGACGAAGAGGAGACGGAGCTTCGCCGTGCGCGGTTGGTCCCGATGTTTGACCAGGAAGATGTGCCCGACATTCTGGCCATCCACCTCGGCGATCCAGCAGCGCTCCCGGCTCGAATCGAAATTGGAGATGAAGTCGGCGGTAATGCGCGCAACGAGAGCTTCGAAAGTTTCGTCCCATCCGTACTCCTGCGCGTAACCGAGACTTTCCCGATGGATGACCCAGCCCATGTCACCTACGCGATGGGGGCGCAGGATGTATGGCGGGCGGTTTCGGTCAGGTTTTGCGAGCGCTCCCCCCATAGTTTGCATGCAGCCGATGAGCTGCGCGCGCGCGGAGGGCACCAGGCTTTCAAGAATGGTCGAAGCTTGCCGCTGGGATCGAGAATTCAGGTTACGGAATGCCGATTTGCCCCGCGGCGTGAGAATGATTTCGGCAGAGCGGCCGTCCCGTCGAGAAGCTTTTCGCTTCAACAAGCCGGCGCGCTGGAGCTTCGCCAGCAGCCGGCTCAAATACCCGGGGTCCATCCCCAGCTCTTCCGAGATGGCTTTCGCCGTTGGTGTGAGGCGAGTTGCAAGCTCGTAGAGAATGCGGGCCTCCGCCAAACTGTACTTACTGTTGAGCAGCCCCTCGTTCAGGGTGCCGATGTAGCGGGTGTACATGCGGTTGAAGCGGCGGAATGTCGCGATGTCGTTGGTGAAATCCGCGGAGGGTCGCCGACGATGTGGCATACGCATAGAGTCAACCATTTACTTGACTTTGTCAACTCATGCGACAGGCCCGCCATCGATTAGCGCTGGGTATACAACGCGTAAGCGGCGGTTGAGTGCGTTACGCGGCTCCCAACGCAGCGCGGCGAGAAACATGTTTCTTGACCGCGGCCTTTGTCGTTGTGGCAGTGACCAGCTTTGTCGCGCGATGACGGGTCGCGGTTCCAGCACTCCAGAGATACATTGCCGCGTAGGCGCGCCAAGGCCGCCAAGCTTCCGCGCGCCGATCGAGCTCGTGAAAGTTTGGCACACCGAGGGCATGCATAAGACCCACGTCGCCCGGCGGAAACGCGTCGGGCTCTCCCAGCGCGCGCATGGCGACGTATTGTGCGGTCCATTTCCCAATTCCGGGGATTTCACATAACTGGTTCAGGAGGGCGTCGGAGTCCACCACTTTGTCAAAGGTGATACGCCCTTCGGAAGTTGCGCGGGCGAGAGCGCGAACGGTCTCGGCTCGCGCCTTGGGCATGCCGATGCCGGCAATCCTGGCGCCGGCGAGAATCTCGGCCGATGGAAAGATACGGGTCACGCCATCCGCCGCGGAGAACGGCTGCCCGAAAGTTTCCACGAGCCTGCCCGCAAGAGCGGTTGCGCCTTTGACGGTGGTCTGCTGGCCTAGAATCGCTCGCGTCGCGAGTTCGAACCCGTTCCAGCAGCCCGGCACGCGCAAGCCTGGACGAGCTTCGACCAGCCGAGCCAACACGGCATCCGTCTTCAAGCTTGGCGCGATCGCCGCCCAATCTGCGTTGAGATCAAACATCGCGCGTATTCTTTCGATAATGAAAAAAAGCGAGCGCGGATCGCCGAACTGAACGCGCACGACGAGCGCGTGGTGTGCTTCGTCCAAGGAGGCCTCGAAACAACCGTGGCTGCCGTTCAAGGAAATCGAACGGCGGTACGTGCCTGCTTCCACCACTTCGACGCCTGGTGTGGCGCGTGCCGCCAGAAATGCCAGGACGCCTTTCCAGTCGTAAGGCGGGCGAAAACGAAGTCGGAACAAGTACTCATTCTCGGGGAGAGTCGTCTTCTGGCGCATGATGCGCCGAATTTGGGTCGGCGTTCGATGGTATGTCTTGTGGACGTCGGCATTGAAGCGGCGCACGCAGCCGAAACCGGAAGCAAGGGCAACGTGGCTCATCGGCAGATTCGTTTCGTCGATCAGCTTTTTCGCGAAGTGCAGGCGGCGCGTGCGAGCCACGGCGCTTGGCGTCGCGCCGAGGTGCTTGAGAAACAAGCGACGAAGATGGCGCGATCCGACGCCGAGACGTTCGGCCAAATCCTCAACTCCGCCCTCACCGAGGCCACTTTCACTAATCAGCCGCAAAGCCCGCGAGACCGTGTTCGACGTTCCCAGCCAAGCTGGCGTTCCGGGTGAAGATTCCGGCCGGCAACGAAGACAGGGACGAAACCCCGCTTCCGCGGCGGCCGCGGCCGTCGGAAAGTACCGGCAATTCTTCTCTTTCGCGGTAGGCGCGGGGCAGATCGAACGGCAATACACTCGGCTGCCGCGCACGCCAATGAAGAACTTGCCGTCGAAGCGAGGATCGCGCGAGAGCCTCGCTCGCGAGCATACCCTCCAATCGAGATTCGTATCCGTCACCGGCCTAGGATAGTCGATCTTGCGCCGCCAAATTGGACGTTTTCGGACCGCGCTCTAACCTCCCGTTTCGCCTTGGGCATCGGAGACATCCGTTTGGGGGAGCGACGTCCGCTAACGTCCACCTTCATCGCTAGCGATGTCCGTTAACGTCCAACGTTGCGGCGCAAAAAAACCTACCTTGATCGGGACGCGCGGGCCGGCCGCTCGGTACTTCGGGTTTGAGGACAGATCAATAGGAGGCACCATGAAATCCGCAATCAGACTGAGAGTCTTGGGATGCATAACCGCGGTCGCTTTGTTGGCAGCGCAGCCGATCACGCCTCGACTCAGCGCGCAAGGGCCGGCGTTGCAAGGGCCGAGCCATTACCGAGTGATTGACCTCGGCACGCTTGGCGGGACGGTGAGCAGCGGCAACACCATAAACAATTTGGGTTGGGTAATGGGCAGCTCCAACGAGACGGGAAACGCAATTCAGCTCGCTACGCTTTGGCTATACGGACAGCAGATTCCCCTGGGCACCCTTGGCGGTCCAAGCAGCAACATTGGCTGGCCGGTGAAGAATAATTTCGGGCTGATCTCCGGCATATCGGAGAACGGCACGCCCGATCCTCTGAACGAGACATTTTCTTGCCCGGCGTTCGGTTTCTCGAGCGGCAATTCCTGTGTCGCGTTCGCTTGGCAGTTCGGCCAGATGACGCAGCTCCCAGGACTGGGCGGCAACAACTCCATCGGCGCGGGCGACAACGACCTTGGCGAGATCGTGGGCTGGGCGGAGAACGGGGTTCACGATCCGACTTGCCAGAGCGGCGGAGGTCTGACGCAAGTTCTGCAGTTTGAGGCAGTCGTTTGGGAACGGAACAGCAAGGGGAAGTGGGAGGCACGGCAGCTTCCTCCGTATCCTGGCGATCCCGACTCCGCTGCGACGGCAATCAATGATTTGGGACAGGTCGTCGGCATCTCCGGCCAATGCGACGTCGCGATCGGGGCCTACAGCGCCATCCACGCGGTGCTCTGGCAGAACGGCACGCCGATTGACCTTGGCAGCTTCGGAGGGCACGGCTGGAATACTCCTACCGCCATCAATAATCGCGGAGTCGTCGTTGGATTCCTCAACGGGCCCAACGACGTGGTTGACGGCCAGCTCAACTTTGAATTTCAGGCTTTCCTTTGGTCGAAAGAAGGCGGACTGATTAACCTTCACGCGCTTCCTCCTGACGACGCCATGAGCGAAGCCACCGACGTCAACGATGAAGGCCAGGTGGTGGGTGTGTCGTACCTCGACACGAGCTTCGACAACCCGCGCGCGTTCATCTACCAGAACGGCCGCATCACGGACCTCAACACGCTTATAGGCGGGGCTAGCGCGAATTTCTATCTATCCTCCACGGGCGGCATCAACGATCGCGGGGAGATCGCGGCTCAAGCCAACGTCGTTTCCGACGGCGTGGTCACCTCCGTGCTGCACGCTGTGTTGCTGATTCCGACGGATGATCGAGATGATGACGACGTCCAGGCCGGCGGCAATTCGAGGAAAGTCACCATTCCGGATGATGTTAAGGAGCAGATGAAGCAGCGCGCCGGCAGGGGCCGCTTTGTCGTTCCGGTGAGACCGCAGTGACCGCTCGAGGAAAGTACTAGCGGTCAAAGGTGTTGTACCCTAATCCGCGAGTGGACGAGGGCAGGGAAGGTTTCCCGCGCCCTGCCCTCGTTTTTCGCGGGCTACAGCACGTTGAGCTTTAGTCCCATCGCAAGAAACCACTGCAAAGGAGCCTCGAAATGCATCCGCTCGCTCAATGGCTGAAAGCAGGATTTGCGTGCGCCGTTTTTCTCTTCGCGGGCGCGGATGCTGCGACGCGTGATGGCGTTCCATCGGTCGATCCGGCGCAATCGGCTTCGTGCGCGTCGGCCGAATACCGGCAGTTTGATTTCTGGATCGGGGATTGGGATGCGTTCGACGTCGACAACCCCACGGTCAAGGTCGCGCACAATCGAGTGGATCCCATTCTCGGTGAGTGCGTCCTACTCGAGGACTATCAGGGCACGAACGGTTCGAAGGGCGAGAGCTTCAGCATTTACGACGCGTCGAGAGGAGTCTGGCATCAGACCTGGGTGACCAATCGAGGCCGACTGCTTGTGATCGAAGGCAAATTCGAGGGTGGTGAAATGGTTCTCGCGGGTGCGGATCGCGCGGCGGACGGAAAAGAGAGATCGGTTCGCGGCACTTGGAAGCCCGCGAGCGGAGGCGTTCGCGAGACTGCGGTTACCTCGACCGACGGCGGCAAGACATGGCAACCGTGGTTTGACATGATGTTCCGCCCCCACAATCCGAAGTAATCGGAACCCAGCTGCCCGGTTCCGCGCAGTACCTACTCGGACTGCTTGATGCGCATGCCGTAGAAGGAACGGTAGACGAAGAAGAACGAGATGAGGAAGAAGATGCCTGCGAGCGAGCGCGTCAGGACCGGGTTCTTGACCGTGAGTTCGACGGCGAGTTCGACGGCGAGCAGGCCGAAGAGCGTGGTGAACTTGATCACGGGATTGAGCGCGACGGAGGAAGTGTCCTTGAATGGGTCGCCAACCGTATCGCCGATAACGGTGGCATCGTGCAGCGGCGTGCCTTTTTGCTTCATCTCGACTTCGACGATTTTCTTGGCGTTGTCCCACGCCGCGCCGGCGTCTGCCATGAACATCGCCTGGTAGAGGCCGAAGAGCGCGATCGAGATCAGGTAGCCGATGAAGAAGAACGGCTCGATGAACGAGAAAGCGAGCGTCGCGAAAAACACGGCGATGAAAATATTCAGCATTCCTTTTTGCGCGTACTGCGTGCAGATCTCGACCACTTTCTTGCTGTCCGCCACGGAAGCTTTGGCGGCGCTGTCGAGTTTGATGTGCGCCTTAATGAATTCGACCGCGCGATGCGCGCCCGTGGTGACGGCCTGCGTCGATGCGCCCGTGAACCAATAGATCATCGCGCCGCCCGTGACGAGGCCGAGGAAGAATGGCGCGTAGAGCAGTGAGAGCTTGTCGAGATTGTGAGTGACGCCGTCGGTAAGAGCCATGATGATGGAGAAAATCATGGTGGTGGCGCCGACGACGGCCGTGCCGATCAGCACCGGCTTGGCCGTGGCCTTGAAGGTGTTGCCGGCGCCGTCGGCCGCCTCGAGCAAATCCTTGGCGAGATCGAAGCGCGGCTCGAAGCCGTAGTCCTTCTTGATTTCCTGCTGGACGTTCGGAACTTGCTCGATGAGCGAGAGCTCGTAAACGGATTGCGCGTTGTCTGTGACGGGCCCGTAGGAATCGACGGCGATCGTTACAGGACCCATCCCGAGGAAGCCGAACGCTACAAGGCCGAACGCGAACACCGGCGCGGCAATCATCAAGTTGGAAAGGCCGAGCGTGCTGACGAGGTAGCCGACGGTCATCAGGATCACCATCGCGAGGCCGAGATAGTAGGCCGAAAAATTTCCCGCGACGAAGCCGGAGAGGATGCCCAGCGATGCGCCACCTTCCTGCGCGGAGGCGACCACCTCGCGGACGTGCCGCGATTCCACCGACGTGAAGACTTTGACGAGTTCGGGAATGATCGCGCCCGCGAGCGTGCCGCAGGAGATGATCGTCGCAAGCTTCCACCACTGCGTGGAGTCGTCGCCCAGCTGCGGAATGATGAAGTAAGAGATCACGTACGTCATCGCGATGGAAACGAACGACGTGATCCAGACGAGCGACGTGAGCGGCGCCTCGTAGTTCATTTCGTCGGCGTTCGAGTATTTCGCTTTGGCGATCGCGCCGTTGAGGAAGTACGCGGCGGCCGCGGCGACGAGCATGGCGATGCGCATCACGAAAATCCAGACAAGCAGTTGCACCTGCACGGTGGGATCTTTCACGCCAAGCAGAATGAAGGTGATCAGCGCGACGCCCGTGACTCCGTAAGTTTCGAAGCCGTCCGCGCTGGGGCCAACGGAATCGCCCGCGTTGTCGCCCGTGCAGTCGGCGATGACGCCGGGATTGCGCGCGTCGTCTTCCTTGATCTTGAAGACGATTTTCATGAGGTCGGAGCCGATGTCGGCGATTTTCGTGAAGATGCCGCCCGCGATGCGCAACGCCGCGGCGCCCAGCGACTCGCCGATGGCGAAGCCGATGAAGCAGGGGCCGGCATAGGAGCCCGGCACGAAGAGCAGAATGAAAAGCATCATGAGCAGTTCGACGCTGATCAGCATCATGCCGATGCTCATGCCCGCTTCGAGCGGAATATGGAAGATCGGATACGGTTTGCCGCGAAGGCTGGCAAATGCGGTGCGCGAATTTGCGAACGTATTGACGCGAATGCCAAACCACGCCACGCCATAGCTGCCCACGATGCCCAGCACGCTGAACGCAAGGATGATCGCCACCGTCGTGGCCGGATAGTGCAGCAGCACGCCGAAGTACAGCAGAATGATGGCGGCGATGAAGATCCACAACAGGAACAGAAACTTGCCTTGCGTGATGAGATAGGTTTTGCAGGTCTCCCAAATCAATTCGGAAATTTCGCGCATCGCGCGGTGCACGGGCAGGTTTTTCAGGCGCGTGTAGATGATGAGTCCGAAAATGAGGCCGAGGACGCAGAAACCGATTCCGAAAAGAAGCAGCGTGTGGCCATCGATGCCGAGGAAGTTTACCTGCGAAAGGTCGGGAAGCTTGAGGTTGGCTTCGCCTGCGGGACTGGGAGCTGCTGCGCCAGGCTCTTGAGCGCGGAGCGCGGCCGCGGAAAGCAACGCGAGAGCGGAGCCGCCCGCGAACGTTCGTGCCAATCGGCCGAGCAGCGAGCGGCCTTCCGTGGTCCCGGTGCGCATCAAAATCCTCCGTTGAAGCAGATCCAGCTTGCGTCGCGTCCCCGCACGCGAGCTTCTGAAGGGCGGATTTCTCCTTCGAGAATCGTCATGACGTCGTTGGGGGATCGCCTTGCCGGCTCAAGCGCGAGAAAACTAAGGTACAAAACTAAATTATTTTGTAGCAGGAATCGGGGTTTGCGTCAAGGAATGTGGACTGAGGGTAGCGTCCTAATTTGGCCTTCTTACCTCGCTGTGCCACCATTTCGTGATATCGCCTTGCGCCAAGAATCGGCCACCTCGGACGAGAAACTCGATACGTTTGTCGACAAGATCGTATCGAGCGTCACCTTCCGGTAGGTCGCTGCCCACTTTGTTTGCGACTTTGAAAATCACAAGTGCAACTTTCCTCCAAGACGCTTCGGTAACGGAGAGAATGACTTCATCAATTTGGAGGTCGCTCAAAGGACTCATTGTCAACGCCTTCAGAATGCTCTCACGCTTTGGAGCTCTGTTCCATCGGAGAACGCGTTTTCGAAATTAGGATGCTGCCGGTCGGCGCGGAGGCGAAAGGCGGGAGGCGCTTCAGGGTTGCGGGGCGGCCGTGCTGGTGGTGAGCGGAACTTCGAAGAACATCAACGGAGTTTTGTCGGGCAGGACGATGATGTCGGGGACGTACAGGCTGGATTCGGAGGCAGCCTCGAAGTTGCGGTTCATGTTGAAGAACAAGAAGCCGTGGAGTTTGCCGAGGGGCGGCACAAGGCTGGCATCGAGCGCAAAGGGACCGAGGTCGGCCGCGACGCTATCAACTTTCTTGTCCTTGCCGGGCAGCGGAATTCCAATCGGAAAACGCCGCGCGGAGGGAGACGACGGATTCCCGCCGGGATGAATGATCAACGTGGCGACTTGGCGTACGGGAAGCCAATCGAGATCTTGCTTGCCGCTCTCGAGCTGCACTTCGAGCTCGACTGTTGCCATGTTGATTCGCAGCGGGTGAGGCAATTCGTTGGTGAGAAATACTTCGACGGGCAAAATTCCCACGGTTACGGGATTCGCGGACTTGCCGAATTTGTCCTTGGCGCGTTCGGAATCGGTGTAAGGGTCCACCGAGATGGTCAGACCGTCGTGGTGGTCTTTCGGCAGCGAGTGTGCGGCTGGCGTGCTCGATGGTGCTGCGGCGGGATTCGTGTTCGACTGCGCGAACGTGATTGCACACGCGAACAGGAGAGCGGCCGAAAACGGGAGAATGCGAGTCACACTTATCTCTCCGATGCCTCAGTTATCAAGTAAGTTGCGTGTGCGTTTTACGCCCGTGCCACTATAATACGACTGTTCGCGCGGCTGCAGGCATTTTGGGCCCACGCGCACTCCCTTCGCATGTATTTCTTCTATCGCGTTCTCACAGCTTTGAGCATGCTCGTGCTTGCGCCGTACTACGCGCTGCGTGGGTGGCGGCGCGGCCAGGATTCGCGCGCATTGCGGGAGCGGTTCGGCGGTTTGCCGCCGGAGATTACGGCCCGAACCAACGCAGCGGCGAAAACTGACGCACGGGTCGGATCAAAGACTGGCGCGATTTGGATTCATGCGGTTTCGGTGGGAGAAGTGTTGGCCGCAAAACCGCTGGTGGAGGGACTGAAGCGGCGAGAGCCGGAACGTTTGGTGTACGTTTCGACGACGACCGAAACGGGCCAGCAACTCGCGCGCGAACGCTTGCGATGTGCCGACGCAGTCTTCTATTTCCCGCTCGATTGGGTGATTCCGGTGCGGCGAGCGCTGCGCGGGATGCAGCCGGCGATGGTGGTCATCATGGAAACGGAGATTTGGCCTAATTTTCTGCGGGAGGCCAAACGTCTGGGCGTTCCCGTCGTGTTTGCGAACGCGCGAATCTCCGAGCGCTCCTTCGCGCGTTACAAACGCTGGGAATTTCTCGTCGGCGAATTCTACGACCGTGTGCTGCGGGATGCCGACATGTTTCTGGCGCAGACGCCCATCGACGCCGAACGGTTGCGCGAAATGGGCGCGCTGGAGGAGCGCGTCGAAGTGACGGGCAATCTCAAATATGACGTCGCGGCGCCTGCCGTGAGTCCGTTTGGCGCCTGGCTGGGCGCGCAAACGCGCCATCAGGAACGGTGGCCGGTGCTCGTCGCGGGGAGCGTGGTAGCGGAGGAGGAACAGGCGGTGCTGGCGGCGTACGACGTCGTTCAGCGAAAGTGGCGGCGCGCGTTGCTCGTGCTGGCGCCGCGCAAACCGGATCGTTTCGCCGCGGCTGCGGAGATTGTGGAAGCAGGCGGGTGGCACGCGGTCCGGAGGAGCAAGATCGAGACGAGCGGTGCGGGTGCGGCGCTCGACGAGAATGCGGACGTTCTCGTGCTCGATTCGATTGGCGAACTTGCGGGGCTTTATTCGCTGGCGGATGCGGTGTTCGTAGGAGGGTCGCTGGTTGCGGCGGGCGGGCACAACATACTCGAGCCGGCGTGGTTTTCGCGGCCGCCTGTGTTTGGCAGATCGATGGAGAATTTCCGCGACATGGCGGACCAATTTCTGGCAGCGCGCGCGGGAGTGCAGGTGGATGGCGGATCGCAGCTGGGGAAAGTGTGGGTGCAGTTGATCGAGGATCCGGCGCTACGCGATCGCATGGGCAAAGCGGCTCGGGAACTTTCCGAGCGGAATCGCGGCGCCACGGTGCGGTGCCTGGACCGGATCGTCGCGGTGCTCGCAGCGGAAGGGCGTCCGGCGTGAGGCTAGGTGCGCCGTTCCTGTGGCCACTTTCGCTCGTATATGGCGGCGCCGCGCATCTTCGCGCGCGCGCGTACCAAACAGGAATTCTGCGGCAGCGGCGGCTCGACGGCGTCGTGATCAGCGTGGGAAACCTCACGGTAGGCGGCACTGCGAAGACGCCGATGGTGCTTTGGATCGCGCAGCGATTGCTCGCGGAAGGGAAGCGAGTGGGAATTCTCACGCGCGGATATAAAGGCGAGTCTGTTGCTGGGACGTCGCCGGGCGCGAGCCCGACTTCGGCTGACGGAGAATCGACGAGCGATGAAGTTCGATTGCTCAAGGCGCGGCTGGGCGAGCAGGTTGCGTTTGGCGTGGGGGCTGACAGGTTCGCGAACGGGCAGCGCGTGGCGAAGCAGGGGGTGAACTGGTTCGTTCTCGATGACGGCTTTCAGCATCTGCAACTGGCGCGCGACGTGGACATCGTTCTAATCGACGCAACGAATCCGTTTGGTGGCGGGAAACTGCTGCCTGCCGGGCGCCTGCGCGAGCCGCGCGGCGCCCTTGCGCGCGCCGATATTGTGGTGATCACGCGCAGTGAGAGGTCGCCGGCGATCGAGGCGGCGGTTCGTCGCGATTCGGATGCGCCGATCTTCTACGCGCGGCCCCGATTGGACGCGGTGCGAGTCTGGCGCGGCGAATTCCCCGGCGAAGAAGACGCGGATGCGCGCTCGAAGAGGCTGTTCGCGTTCTGCGGCATCGGGAACCCGGGCGCGTTTGTGAGCGATTTGCGCCAGTGGGGATTCGAGGTCGTAGGCCACAGATTTTTTCCCGATCATCATCGTTTTACGGCGCAGGACGCAGCTGAGATCGAAAGCGAGGCCCGCGCCGCGGGTGCCGATGGTGTGATTTGCACCGAGAAGGACATCCTCAATCTCGGAGGTGCGAGTTGGAGTTCGTTCGAGGTGCGCTATTGCTCGATATCGATGCAAATCGACAACGGGAGCGAATTCTGGCGGGCGATCATGGGGAAGTCTGAGTCTCGCTCCGGCTCCGCGCGATAGGGACTCGCTGGGAAGCTACTGGGTGGGTTTCGGGCAATTCAGATCGAATCGAATCGTTAAGTGGATGTGCTGACCGTGTGCGTCTTTGGGGAATCTCCAGTCTTTCGCTACATTGGTAACGGATCGAAGGAGAGTTTGGGACCATCCAGAGTGAGATTGGTCACTGCTCCGTTCGCGTCGACGTCGGCCTCGACCGAGACAGGGCCCTGGATGTGAGCTACTTTCGCAATCGCTGGATATTGTGGCAGGCCCAACGCCTCTGGCTGGAACGGCACGCTGCTTAAGAGCTGTACGGTGGGAACGGCTGGATGCTTCTGGGAAGCGCGATACAAGTCGGACGGTTTGTCGGGGCTGCCTCGAAACAACAAGTCGTATTTGCCTTCACTCAGGTCTTGTAGGATCGCGCGATCCGCTGGACTAGGCGCGGTCGGTTCCTCTTCGTCAGACAGCGAAAGCATGGGCTTGTCGATGACTCTGTTCCCGACGGCTTGGTCCAAGCGTTCCAATAACTGCATCGTCCATGAAGTGTGCTCGGGAGTCTTCGCGCCCGGGTCGAACATATCTCTGTCTAGGATGTCCGAGCGGATAAGTCGGGTCTGATTTCCGCACTGAACCTGCATCACTACGTCGGCACCGCTGAATACCAAACAGTGTTTGCATCGTTTCAATTCGCGATGAAGGGCTTTTTCTGGAATCGCGCAGGGGTTCGTTCCCCCCAAAAGCGATTCAACGGAGCCGCTCAGCGAAGCGCTCGCAGTTTCGAGCTTTGCCGGGACGAAGCATTCATCCGTGGCTGGAGTGAGGGTGATTCTGTCAATGTGGGTGCCGGTCACGCCAGACCGAACCAAGAACAACTCGTAGAAATCAGTCGGCGGCCCGAAGTCGAAGAAAGTATGTCGCCCGATCTCGAATTGACTCGGCAGAGCGGGGATGGGTTTGCCGCCTTCGGGCCATCCAAAGCCGCCCAGGAAAATAACGGCGCAAAGGATTACGCCACATCGCATCGGATGTTACTACGGTTTCCGGCCTGGGTTTACCTGTAGACGACAACGCAACTTTCATACGGGTGAAGGGTTTATATAGTGGAGTTATGCTTGGGAAGGCTCATTGCCCTGAGGGGGTGTTCATGCGTAAGACCCACATTATCTATATGTTGTTGGTTGCGGCTCTGATGTTGGCGCTGCCGACTGCGTCTTCGGCGCAGATTGCAGTGGGCATATCCGTGCATATCGGTCCGCCGATACTGCCGGTTTATGCGCAGCCCATTTGCCCGGGCGCCGGCTATCTTTGGACGCCTGGCTATTGGGCTTATGGCGACGCTGGCTACTACTGGGTGCCTGGCACCTGGGTGATAGCGCCTGTGGGGATGCTCTGGACACCCGGGTACTGGGGGTGGGGCGGCGGCGCGTATTTGTGGCATGGCGGATACTGGGGCCCGCATATCGGGTTCTATGGCGGAATTAACTACGGGTTTGGTTACGGCGGTGTGGGTTTCGTCGGCGGACGTTGGAATGGCGGCGTCTTCGCGTACAACACAGCCGTGATGCACGTCGACACGACCGTAATACACACGACTTACGTCGACCGGACGGTGGTCAACACGACGGTCGTGAATAACCACGTCGCCTTCAATGGTGGCGCGGGCGGCGTGCAGGCCCAGCCAACAGCGGCGGAAACGGCTGCGGCCAACGAGCACCACGTTCCGCCAACGGCCGAGCAAACGCAGCACGAACATGCCGCGAGCACGAACACCTCGCTCCGGTATTCCGAGAATCACGGCCAGCCGGCAGTGGCAGCCACTGCGCGCCCCGGGGAGTTCACGGGACACGGCGTGGTAGCAGCGAGGGCGTCGTTCCATCCGCCGGCTAGGTCTACCAATGGCAGTCACGGGACGAGCAACACGACGAGTACGGCTAAGACGAACAATACGAGTACCGTTAAGACGAACAGCACCAACTCGGGTCAAGGGAACGGTGCGAACGGCGCGCATCCATCGTCGAAGCCTCCGGCACATCCAGCCAAAGAGGCCAAGAATCCGCCGCCACCCAAGGAAAAAAAGCCCGAGCATCCGCAGAAGTAGCTAGCGCGCTCAGAGTCTGTGGTTTTGGCGACGGGGTTCTGTCGGGCCGCGGATTACCACGCGGGTGATAGGACCCAGAGCCATTCCTGGCGAAGCAATCGCAAAAAAAAAAGGAAAAGCAGATTCCTCACCCCACACAAATCGTGGGGATTCGGGATGACAAGCGGTGCGGGATCGCGTCTGGGCCCAGGCTATCAACAGAGCCGCATCAAATCTCCTGGGCACGCCATCGCTGTCGATGCAGTGCATTGCCGCGTTCTGCGCTGCTGTGATACCGTGCGGCTGGGCGTCACTGAGGAACTTCCTGGAATCGCGCCCACTCTACCCTTTGAAGCCATCCTCCAAAAAACGGACGGAGTCGCGCGCCAAGCGGTCTGCACACGGCGCGCGGGCCGGCGACGCGAGCGTTGATCTGACGCGCCTGCTCGACATTGTGGGCGCGTTTCCCCGGCAAACGATTTGCGTCGTGGGCGACTTCGTGCTCGACGAATTCGTGTCCGGGGAAATTTCACGGGTGTCGCGCGAAGCTCCCGTGCTGATCCTGCGGCATCTCCGCAGCGAAGCGTATCCGGGCGGCGCGGCGAATGCGGTGAACAACATCGCCGAACTGGGCGCTCGCGTGCTGCCTGTGGGAGTGCTGGGCGACGACGAAGGCGGGCAGAAGCTGCTCGAGTTCTTTCGCCGCAAACGAGTGGATGTGAGCGGCATCGTCCGCGCGCGCGAGTGGGTGACCACGACCAAGACGCGCTATCTGGCCGGTTGGACGCACACCACCGAGCAGCAGGTGTTGCGCGTCGATCGCGAGGGCGCGGGAAACCTGCCCGAGAAGATCGCAGACGCCGTCGAGCGCAAGGCGCAACGCATGGCGCGCCGGGCGGACGCGGTGCTCGTATCCGACTACGGAATGGGCGTGGCGACTCCCTTGCTGGTTCGCAAGCTGAAGGCGAAGCGGCTGACGCTCGATTCGCGGTACCGGCTGCTCGAGTATCGTGATGCGGGCGTCAGTGCGGCTACGCCCAACGAACCTGAGCTCGAAGCGGCCTATCACGCACGCGTAGGGACGGACGCCGGAAAATTTCAGGAACTTGGCGAGCGGGCTTTGCGCGATCTGGGACTGGAAGCGTTGATTGTGACACGGGGGAAGGACGGGCTTGCGTTGTTCGAGGGCAACTCGGATCGCGGCGGTGGCGTTCCACATGCGCCGAAGCATATTCCGATCTACGGGTCTGACACTCCTGTGGACGTTACAGGCGCGGGCGACACAGTGATTGCCGTGTTCACGCTGGCGCTGGCTGCGGGCGCAACGTATCTTGAGGCGGCCCACCTGGCGAACTATGCAGGCGGAATCGTGGTGATGAAGCGACGAACGGCGACGGTGACGCGAGCGGAGCTTGAGGCCGCCTTGCGCCGGGAAGCTACGGCACAACGCTAAATGGACACTCGCGATAAAATTCTGTCGCGGCAGGGATTGCGCAATGTCCTCGAAGAGCATCGCCAGGATGACCAAAAGATTGTCTTCGCGAATGGCGTTTTCGACTTGCTGCACGTCGGTCACGTGCGCTACTTGCAGGCGTCGCGCGCCGAGGGCGACATTCTGGTGGTCGGGATCAATTCCGATTCGAGCACGCGGGCGTACAAGGGCGAAGGCCGGCCGATTATGACGGAGCGGGGTCGCGCGGCCGTGGTGGCGGCGCTGGCGGCTGTGGATTACGTGGTGATTTTCGACGAGCTGAACGTGAATCCGCTCCTCCGCGAATACCGTCCCGATGTGCATGCCAAGGGCACGGACTACTCGGTGGACTCGGTGCCGGAGCGCGAACTCGCCAATTCGCTCGGGATTCGAATCGCAATCTGCGGCGACCCAAAAGATCATTCCACGCGCGACATCCTCGCGCGCGTTCGCCGCGATACCCATGGGTGAGCCGCGCTTTCTGCTCGTCCGGCTCGGCTCACTCGGAGACATCATCCACGCGCTTCCGGCGGCCGGGGCCTTGCGCGACACCTTTCCAGACGCGCGCATCGACTGGGTGGTCGAAGCGAAGTGGGCTCGATTGCTCAACGGAAATCCTGACCTCACCAATGGCGTCGCCGTGAATCGAGGGAGTCGCGGCGGGCTTGCTATGGCGGTGAGACAGCTCCGCTCCGCGGATTACACCTGCGCCATCGATTTTCAAGCTCTCTATAAATCCGCGCTGCTCGCGTTCGCGTCGGGAGCGCGCCGCCGCATCGGCTTCAAAAGCAGCTACGCGCGCGAAGGGCTCGCAGCGGCGCTTTATACGGATCGGCTGAATCCGCACGGTCCGCATAAAGTGGACCACAATCTCACTCTGGCGGAATGCGCCGGAGCGCGCGCGGCAAAACCGCGATTTCCGCTCACAGTCGATCCGGAAGACGAGGATCGCGTCGCACGAGAACTTTCGGCACAGGGTGTGAAAGATTTCTTCGTGCTGAATCCTGGCGGCGGCTGGATTTCGAAGTGCTGGCCCGCAGAGCGGTACGGCGAATTGCACCGCAAAATCGTGGATCGCTTCGGCTGGCGGGGAGTGATCAGCTTCGGGCCGGGGGAGGAGAATTTGGCCCGAGAGGTTATCTCCGCAGCCGGCAATCCGAGGCCAGCCGCGACCCCGCTGGGGCTCGGACCGTTGATGGCTCTGCTGCGAGCGGCCAAATTTGTGGTCTCGGCCGACACAGGGCCGCTGCATCTTGCGTCGGCGCTGGGCGCGCCGGTGATTGGGTTGTACGGACCGACCGACCCTTCGCGCAACGGCCCGTATTCTTCGGACGACGTGGTGGTGCGAAATCCGCACGCTTCGGTAACGACCTATCGCCGCGAAGCGTCCTATTCGCCGGCGATGTTGTCGATAACAGTGGATCAGGTGCTTGCGGCAATCGAGCAGCGGCTGGGACCGCGTTCGTGAGCCAGCGCAAATTCTGGATGCGCTGGCGGGTGCGCGTGGGGTACCCGGTGGCGGTGGTGTACTGGCTGCTGGCCAAATCGACTCCGCACTCGATTGTGTACGGCGGCGTCCTTGCGGCTTTCGGGTTGCTTGTCCGCGGAATTGCATCGGGTCATCTGCGGAAAGACCGGGAACTGGCGGTGACGGGTCCCTACGCGTGCACGCGGAATCCGCTGTATCTCGGAAGCGCCCTCCTTGCGGCGGGATTCGTCGTCGCCGGGCATTCCTGGATTGCGGGAGTACTGGTGTCCGCTTATTTTGCGATTTTCTATTATGCGGTGATGCGCAACGAAGAAGAGGATCTGCGCGCGCGTTTCGGAGCAGCCTTCGCTGAGTACGCCTCTCGCGTGCCGCTCTTCTTTCCGCGCGCGCCGAAGGGGCCGGTCGCACCTACAAATTCCGCGCCTGAGCCGAACGGGAACTTTTCGATGGCTCAATATTTGCAGAACCGCGAATATAAAGCTCTAATCGGTACGGCGGTGGGACTGGCAATCATGTGGGTGAGGATGTGGCTTCGCGCGCGGACGGGGTATTGAGCTAGTTTGAGGCTGAATTCGCGCGGCCTACCGGAAACGCCTACCGCAAACGCCTACTGCAAGCGATAGATGGCGTGCATGACGCGCTGAAACTGCGGCCTGTAGATCAAATCGAAGGCGCGTTCTTTGCCGGGAAACATCTGGAGCGCGACGCGGCGCGTGGCGGCAACCATTCCCGCGGCCTCTTCGGCGGACAAATCGCCTCCGGCAATCGTATCGAGCGTGAGGTGGACGAGAATCCGCAAGCGGCGAATGCGCCGGCTTTCTTCGTCGATTTGTTCCTGAGTGGGCGCAGGAGCACCCGCTTGAATGGTTTCCATGATTGGGCCCGTGGATGTTGCCCAATCAGTATGAACGGCCGCAGTGAGGCGTGCAATAGTACTCGAAGCCCGTGACGCGAAGTTTTCACGGGCTTCAGGTACAATCCAGGCATGACGACACACAATGAAGACGAACGCGTCGTGGTGGCGTACACCGCGCAGAGCCAGGCGGAAGCGATGGTGATTCGAGGGCTGCTCCAGAGCAACGGCATCCTTTCGCCGGATCCGGTTGCAGCCGACCCTTTCCCGATGAACGAGCCGCCCGAAGGCACGCTCGGCACGGAGGTTTACGTGCTCGAATCACGGGCCGACGAAGCGCGCCGTATCATCGAGTCCTACCGCACCGACGGTGCCTCCGCCGCAAACGCAGGCGAATAGCCTCAGTTCGGATGCGACTCGGCAAACGTGCTTACGGTGAGGTCATGGCCGTTCGTCAACGCTGTCACCGCGCCGTCACGGTCCGTGCGAAGGAACCGCACTCCTGCCTGCTCGTAACGCTCCACCACCGGTTCAGCCGGATGTCCGAACGGATTGCTTTCACCCACAGAAGCGACAGCCACTCGAGGCGCGACCGCGGCTAGGAATGCATCGGTGGAAGATGTTTTGCTGCCATGATGCGGCACTTTAAGGAAGTCGGCCGCGAGCGGAACGTTTTCGTCGACGATGCCGGATTCGGCGTTTCGCTCGATGTCACCGGTGAGCAGAAAGTGAACTGCGCCGTCCCCCAACCGCATCACCATCGAATCGTCGTTCGACGCTTTCTCGCTTGCCGTGGCGTCCTGTGGCCACAAGACCTGGCCCTCGGCGCCTCCCCAATCGAAATCCACGCCGCGCGTTTCGTGGACGATTGCAATTCCGTGCGCGCGCGCCTCGGCGAGCAGGCTTTGCGCTGCGCGGCGATTGTCGTCGCGGCCGATCCACAATTGCTTGACGCGAAAGTTGTCGAGTACGTCGTAAAGGCCGTCGATGTGATCGTGGTCGCCGTGACTCAGCGCCACAACGTCAAGTTTCTTAATGCCGCGCGACCACAAATATGGCGAAACCACTTCCTCGCCCACATCGGGGCCGGAACGATAGCCGCCGACCCATTCCGAGCCGGATAGTCCGCCGCCGTCAATCAGCATGGTGCGCCCGTCGGGAAAAGCGGCGAAGAGGGAATCGCCCTGGCCGACGTCGAGAACCGTGAGTTCGAGCTTGCCCGGCACGAGGTTGGGCGCGAATGGATAAGTGGCGACCAGCAACGTGAGCGCAGCGAGAGCGGCCGCCGCGATCCATTCGGGAACGCGAACGACGGGGGCAAGCTGGCGTCTCGCAACGCGGCCCGAACGTCGACGAGCCTCCGCTCGTGAAAATGGCGAGAGGCAGATCAACGCAGCGAAAAATGAGAGCAAGAGCCACATGGGCGGTCCGGGTATGCGATACGAAACTCTTGGCCAGTGGCTGAACCATTCCACAGAAGCGAGCAGCATTCCGGCGCAAGCGTTCAACGCTGCCGCAAGAACCGCCGCAAGCCGCGCCCACACGAACGTCGCGGCGAGCGTGAGGAAACCGAGGGGGACGATGAGTCCCGTCAGAAGCACGGCTGGGATGTTGCTCAACGGGCCCAGCAAAGTGACGCGGTGAAAGGCCTGCGCGAGAACCGGCATCATTCCCCACTGCATGAACGTCGACAACAGCACTACATCCCAGAGCCGCAGCCCGACACGAAGCGGGAATGTGATTGCGCCGCCAGCGTGCTTTCTAAGCTTCTGAGGTAATCGCGCCGCCAGCCACTGCGCCGATGCGCGCGTCTCGATGCGGAATTGGGCGACGCGAGGGGGATGCGACACGTCGCGGGTCACGTCGCCCAGATGCGCAAGACCTGCGCGAAAGGGCGACGTGGTGCGGTCGATCCAGGGAAGGGCGAGGCCAGCGACCACGCCGGCGGCCAGGAACGAAAGCTGGAAGCTGGAATCGACGAGCGAGGACGGCCTCCAGATCAAGAGCGTGAGGGCCGCGAGCGAAACCGTGTTGAGCAGGTCGATGCGGCGGAAGAGCGGCCTGGCGAGGAGGTAGAACGCGGCCATCAGCGCGGCGCGGAAGATGGGCGGACGGTCCTCGACGACGCCGACGTAGGCGGCAAGAGCGGCGATGGTGACGAAACTTGCGGCCCCAATCGGCAGACGCAGCCGGCGGCAAAACCAAAAGACGAACACGACGAGCGCTCCGGTGTGCAGGCCCGCGACCACCAGGACGTGGTACGCGGCGGTCTTCTGAAACGCGGCGACGACGTTCGAATCGACGAAGCTGCGGTCGCCCAGGAGCATGGCGCGAAGCGTCGCTGCGCGTTCGGGAGACGACGCAAAAAGCGAATCGAGGCGCGCCAGCAAATCGCCGCGAATGCGCGCGAGGCGCTGCTGGAATGTTGGACGCGGGCGGTCGACCAGGCGGAGCAATTCTCCGCTGCGGAGCGAGCCGATGACGTCGATTTTCTGGCGGGCCAGGTAACCGCGAACATCGGCCGCGCCCGGATCGAGGAAATTGCGCGGCGGCCGCGCACGGAGAAGAGCCTCCACGCGGTCGCCGGCGCGAAGGCCCTCCGGAGGAGGCGCAGTGCGAGGGCCGGAGTAAAAATTGGCGCGCAGGCCGCCGGTGACAGGAAGGATCGCACCTGCAATTTCGACATTTTCGAGATCGATTTCGAAGCGCTGGCCCCAGGGAAGCCGGAGCGGATCCTCGCGCAATCGGCCTTGCCAGCGCAGCGGCTCGGCAGTGTCAATTTGACCTGCGGCAAGCAGGCGCGTGACGTGATTCGCCGGCACAGCGATGCGTTCGAGGGTCGCGCCAAATCCGCCGAGCGCAACCCACGCGACGAGCGCGACGCTCCAGGCTTCGGTCACGCGCGTGCGCCAGATCAGCAGGCCGCCGAACGCAATCGCGGCGAAGGCGACGCCCAACCACAGGTTCGGCGATGGCGCGATGCGCCCGGCGAGCAGGATGCCGGCGCCGAAGGCCGCAGCAATCCACAGAGCTGGTAGTTTCATCGGCTTCGAAGCAGGCGGACAATTGTTTCCATGTGAAATGTTTGCGGGAAAAGATCGAATAGATGGACGTGGGAGATTTCGTAGCCGGCCTCGCGCAGAACGATGAGGTCGCGAGCCAGCGTCGGCGGCTCGCACGAAACATACGTGATTCGCCGCGGGGCGATTTTCGCGAGGCGCTGCGCCGCACCGGGCGCCAGTCCGGCGCGCGGGGGATCGAGCACGACGAGGTCAGGCGTGCCCTTGAATTTTTGCAGAAACTGCTCGACCTCCGCTGTGCGGATCTCAATCGAGCCACGCGCGTTGGTTTCAAGGTCGCGAACAGCCGCGGGGTTTGACTCGACCGCGACGACGCGCTTGAAGCGCTTTGCAAGAGGAACCGCGAAGAGGCCGACTCCAGCGAATAGGTCCAAAGCGAGTTCGCCGCCGGTCTCAACTTCTGTGACCTCGCGCGCGAGTTCCTCGGTGAGGAAGCGGTTCACCTGAAAGAACGAAAAGTGGCCGACGCGATATTTATGATCGCCCACCGCGCACTCGATGAATCCCGGGCCGAACAATTCCATTCGATCGCGGCCCGGGTCATGAAACAGCAGGCTCTCGAGTTCGGGCACGATCTCGCGAAACTTTGCGGCGTGTTCGGCGGCGCAGGAAGGGAAGCCCGCGAATGTCGCGGTGAGAAGCACTCGCGCGTCGTTTCCGGCGGCATCTTCGGGAGTGAACGCTTCGATTTCGCGGAGTTGCACCGGAAGAGCGCCTGCCGCGAGGGCGGTGCGCAGAGACAAAAGCGTCTTCAGCAGTACAGGCGAGAGAATCGGGCAATCGTCTACCGCGCAGAGCGAAGTCGAGTTCGCGCGAAAGTAACCGATTCCGAGAGCGGTGTCGTCGGAGTCGGCAGCATCGCTCGCGTTCGAACCGAGCGGCCGAACCTTCCACTGGGCACGATTGCGATAGCGCCAGGGTTCTGCGGCGTGCGTCTTGATTTCGCCCAGCCAGTCGATCTTTCCGAGGCGCCGCAGCGTCTCGCGCAGGATTTCCACTTTGTAAGCGAGCTGCGCGTCGTAAGGAATGTGCTGGTAATCGCATCCGCCGCACGTGGTGAAATAGGGGCAAAGCGGCGCAGTGCGATGAGGAGAAGGTTCGAGGATCTGTTTCAACCGCGCCCGGATGAACTTTTTCTTTTGTTCCACCGGCTCGGCGGTAACGCGTTCGCTCGGCAACACAAACGGGACGAATACCGTGGAGCCTTCGTGGTGGGCCAAGCCTTCGCCGCCATAGACGAGTTTTTCGATGGTGACGTCGATTTTGCCAGAGAGCGCGCGAGGCGGGTCAGCGGAACGCGGCTTGCGGGCGGCGATGAATGGGGAACGATTCCGCATTTTAGTCAGACAGACAACCTAGCGCCGAATTGCCAGTTTCAGTGCAACGACTACTTCTTCGCGTAGTGGTCGGCACCGAGAAAATGCAGCGAGACGTACGGCGCGTCGCCCACCACCCAACTATCGTGACCCGGAGGCCCAGGCGGAATAGAAAAGAGCGTGCCGGCGCGGAGTTCGTGGATTGTGCCGTCCTCCATGGCAGCGGTGGCGCAGCCGGAAAGCACCAGCCCAACATGCTCGACGTTGCAGCGCGACGCGCCCACGCTGGGTCCGACGTGAACCGACCACTTCCAGCCAGGCTGGTACGTGGCGCGGCCGATGGTCATGCCTCCGATGTGGACGAGTTCGAACTTTCCTTTTTCGAAGGTGCGCACTTCATCCGGAACTTCAAAACGCTTTAGAACTGTCTCAAGCGCCGGCATGCTTGCCTCGCGACTAAGTTAGATAGAACAGGCTGAGCCGTGGCACACCGAAAAACTCGAACATGCGCTTTTGCGTGTACTGCCGCTCAAGCTGCGCCAGTTGCTCGGCCGACATTTTACGCCGATAGGGCGCGAGGGAGCGATCCATTTCTCGGCGAACGGCGAGAAGTTCCTGCTCGTCGGCATCGGCGGAGAGCGCCGCGGCGAGTTTCTCTTCGAGCACAGTGAGGCGGCGCTCTAGGTCCTCGAGATCAAGCGGCCCGGGGGAATCGAGCAAAGGCGATATTTCTTCAAGCCGCTTGGCGGTTTCTTCCAGGCGCGACGCGAGCGACGCATGCGGGGTTTGCTGCTTTTCCGCGGCGCATCGAAGCTGCCCTGAGTTTCCCTGCGAAGTATTTGCGCAGTTCGTCGCGAGAAAATGGTTCGGCGGCGGCTTTCGTTGACTTGAGCTCGGGTCCAGTGCCCGCCGCGGCTTCCTGCGCTTCGCTGGCAGCATCGAGCACGGCGTCGACGCAATACGCCAGGCTCTTCAACTGGCGGCCTCCGGCGGCGCGCCGCGAACGGCTCCAACTCTCGAATGCGCGATCGATTCCTTTCAGGACCGCTTCGAGCGGAATCCCGGCTTTCTGCCAGGTTTCGACGATGGCCCAATCGAGAGGGGAGACGAGCAAGTGCGCGCCGCGTTTGCGCCAGAAGTAGTCCTCGATTTCGGTGAAATAGTTGAAGTAGTTGAAGGATTCCATGAGGATGGCGCAGCGCGCCGCGTCTGGAAGAACGCGCGTTCGAGCAGGCTATCCGGCTCGTCGAGTTGCCGGCGATGCTTTCTTTTGCGTGCTGCTTTTCTCGGCTTGATTCCGTTCCCACACGATGCGAAGGCCGTGCAGCGTGAGGAATTCGTCGGTGTGCTCGATGTGCTTTGAGCCGCGCGCGATCAACCCCGCCTGTCCGCCGGTGGCAATCACTTTAGCCGGAACGCCCAGTTCCGCCTTGATGCGCGAGAGCATGCCGTCGACCATATCGACCGTGCCGTAAAACAGGCCAGCCTGCATGTGCGCGGCGGTGTTCGTTCCGATCACTTTGCCGGGGTCTTTGATCTCGACGCGCGGCAGCCTGGCGGCGCGAGCGAAGAGCGCCTCGGAGGAGATGCCCAGGCCGGGCGCGATCGCGCCGCCCAGATATTCGCCGCGCGCGGAAATCACGTCGAAAGTAATGGCGGTGCCGAAATCGACCACGATCACCGGCCCGCCATATTGCTGAAACGCTGCGACGCCGTTGACGATGCGGTCCGCGCCTACTTCCAGCGGATTATCGACAAGGACCGCCATACCGGTTTTCACGCCGGGTTCGACAAACAGCGGCTTTTGCCGAAAGTAATTGCGCGACATCTCGGCCAGGGTCCAGTTGAGCGGAGGCACGACCGAGCTGATGATCACGCCGCTGATTTCGCCCGGTTCGAGGTCGGCGAGGGTGAAAAGATTGCGCGTGAGGATGCCATATTCGTCGACGGTTTGGTCGCGGGCGGTGGTGAGGCGCCAGTGCGCGATCAAATCCGTATCGCGAAAAACTCCCAGCACGGTGTTGGTGTTGCCGACGTCGAGCGTCAAAAGCATCAGGCGATTTCTCCCACGTCTCCCGAAAGCACAGCCTCGACTCCGCGTCCATCGTCGCGAGCCACGCGAAGAACGCCACTGGGTTCGAGGCCGGCCGTGGTGCCCGTGAACGTTTCGCGCTGGTGGTGATTTGCACGCGCTTGCCCTCGAAATAGCTCGAGACTTCCGAGAAGCGCCGCAGAATCGGCGCGGCGCCTTCGGCGAGGAATTGATTGTAGTAGCGGTCGAGGTAGCGCAGCAACCGAATCAGCAGCTCGAGGCGCGAATGAGTTTTGCCGGTCTCGATGCGCAGCGAGGTGGCAATGTCCGTGAGATCGGCGGGCATTTTCGTCTGGTTCACGTTCATGCCGATGCCGATCACCGCGTAGTGGATGCGGTCGGGCTCGGCGTGCATCTCGGTCAAGATGCCGCAGAATTTCTTGCCGCCGATGAGAAGGTCGTTTGGCCAGCGAATATCGGGTATTCCGGTGAGTTCTTCCGCAGCGGCGTCGCGGGCGGCGAGGCCGGCAACCAGCGTCAACAGGGGAGCGTAGGCCGGGGGAATCTGAGGCCGCAGCAGAATCGAGCACGTGATGCCAGCCGATTTCTCCGCGATCCACGAGCGACCGGCGCGCCCGCGCCCGGCCGTCTGCTCCTCGGCAATGACGAGCGTGCCGTGGGGCTCGCCCTGCTCGCCGAGGTGGATCGCGACCGTGTTCGTCGAATCGGTTTTGAAGAAGTGGAAGATGCGGCGCGCGAAGGGCGTGCCGTAGAGACGATGGCTCAAGAGCTGCGGGAGAAGAATATCGGGCGTGCGCTCGATGTGATAGCCGGTATGCGGGTGGCCTTTCACGCGGACGCCGAGCTCGCGCAGCTTTTGGATCCAGCTCCAGACGACTTGGCGAGAGACGCCGATTTCTTTGGCGATTTTCGCGCCGCTGATGACGATGGTCGTGTTCTCGGCGAGGAGCGTCAACAGCGCGTCGATGCGGCGGTCGGTAGCGCCGGGCAGGGTAGTGGTGGGCTTCTTCGCCATCGCAAGAAGCGAAGCATACTTGACCGGTGGCGAGGCTACAAGCGGTGACGCTGGGCGGTGGGTAATAGTGCGCTTGTGGGGCGAAGGGCGGGCGAAAAACTTCCGCTGTAAAGTTAGGAAGCAGCTTCCTATCGTCGCGCGCACAAATGTGCACATTTCGGCGCGAAAATCCGCGTCTTGCGCGAGAGTACGGTTTACTCGAGCTGCGAGAGGCGGTCGCGGAGCTTTTGAAGTTCGGCGGTGCGCTCGGCCAGAGTGGTTTCCATGGCGCGGACGATGTCCGGGGGAGCTTTGCTGCGGAAGGTGTCGTCGGCGAGGCGTTTTTGCTTCGATTCGATGTCTTTTTCGAGGCGCTCGATTTCCTTCCTGAGGCGCGCGGTTTCGGCCGGTTTGTCGATGGCTTCGCCGTAGGGGATGCGCAGGTCGAATTGCGCCGTGGAGCGGATCGCCGCGCCGGCAGCGTCGAGATGCCCGGAGGAGACTTCGAGACTCGAGAGATTTGCGAGACGCGTCAGCGAATCGAGATTGCCTTCTACGAGGCTGCGGACATTCGCGTCGTCGCTTGAGAACTGGGCAGCGACCTTGCGCTTCGGATCGACCTTCATCTCGGCGCGGACGTTGCGCGAAGCGGTGATGATTTCCTGCAGCAGCGCCATTTCTTGTTCGGCGCGCGAATCGGCCCAGTGGTAGTTCGGCTTGGGATAAGCTTCGAGGGCGATCGACCGCGCGTGCGGGTATTGCGGCAGGCGATGCCAGAGCTCCTCAGTGATGAAGGGCATGACCGGATGCAGCAGGCGCAGAGCGGCTTCGAAGACAGCGAAAATATTGCGCCACGCAGCCAGCGCAATTTCAGGGTTCTGGTCTGCTAGCTGCGGCTTCACCCACTCGATGTACCAGTCGCAGAAATCGCCCCAGAAGAAGTGGTAGATCGTCTGGCAAGCTTCGTGGAAACGGAAATTCTCGAGCGCGTCGTCCACTTGCGCCGCGACCGATGAGAGCCGCGCGAACATCCAGCGGTCGGCGAGCGAGACTGCTCGCGCCGACGCGATACGGCGCGTGATCGCGGACATTGGGCGCGGCGAGTTCGTCGAGCGTAATGCCCTGGGCCTCGATTTTTTCGAGATTCACGAACAGGAATCGCGCGGCGTTCCAGATTTTATTGGCGAAGGCGCGCGCGCCGAGGATGCGGTCCTCGCTCATGATGATGTCGGTGCCGGGCGCGGCCATGCTGGCGAGCATGTAGCGCAGCGCGTCCGTGCCGTACTGCTCGGTCAAGAGCAGGGGATCGACGCCGGTGCCTTTGGCCTTCGACATCTTGGCGCCTTCGGCCGTGCGCACCAGCGAATGCAGGTAGAGCCGCTTGAAGGGAATCCACTGCCCGACGTCGCCGTACAGCAGGTGCGGGTCCGCCATCAGGTGCAGACCCATCATGATCATGCGGGCGTCCCAGAAGAACAGGATGTCGTAGCCGCTGATGAGCAGGCTGGTCGGATAAAACTGGTGCAGGTCATCCGTTTCGTCGGGCCAGCCGAGCGTCGAAAACGGCCACAGGGCTGAGCTAAACCACGTGTCGAGAACATCGGGATCCTGGACCAGTTTCGATTCGCCGCACTTCGGGCAGATCGTGGGAACACTGGCCGCTCGGGCATGGCCGTCGACGACCTCGACTGCGTCGTCGAGCGCCGGGACCATTTCCTTGCAATCGGCGCAATGCCAGATGGGAATGCGATGGCCCCACCAGAGCTGCCGCGAAATGCACCAATCGCGAATG
Source organism: uncultured Acidobacteriota bacterium (assembly GCA_963737205.1). GTDB lineage: Bacteria > Acidobacteriota > Terriglobia > Acidiferrales > UBA7541 > Palsa-295. The sequence goes on from CAVTRV010000003.1 coordinate 295,068, forward strand.
TTGTCGAGCCAGTTCAGCAGAATCGTGCGCTGATTATCGGGAACGACTTCGATCAGGCCGTCGCGGACCACTTGTTTCGCGGGCTCGGCCAGCGGCGTCATCTTCATGAACCACTGCGTGGAAATGCGCGGCTCGACGATGGCTTTGCAGCGATCGCAAGTGCCGACGGCGTGCGTGTGCTGCTTGACGGATTCGATCAGGCCGAGCTCCGTGAGGTCAGCGACGATGCGGCCGCGCGCGGCGAAGCGTTCGAGGCCCGCGTATTTTCCGGCGGCTTCGTTCATGTGGCCGTCGTCGGTCATCACGTCGATTTCGGGCAGGTTATGGCGCTTGCCCACTTCGAAGTCGTTCGGGTCATGCGCGGGCGTGATTTTGACGACGCCGGTGCCGAATTCGCGATCGACGTAGGAGTCAGCAATGACCGGGATTTCGCGGTTCATCAGCGGCAGCAAGACTTTCTTGCCGACGTAACGCTGATAGCGCTCGTCGTCGGGATGGACGGCGACCGCGGTGTCGCCCAGCATCGTTTCGGGGCGCGTGGTGGCGACGACCAGGAATTCCTTCGTGCCGACGACGGGATAGCGAATGTTCCAGATTTCGCCGACTCGCTCGTGGTGCACCACTTCGAGGTCGCTGATCGCCGTCTGGCAGCGCGGGCACCAATTGACCATGTACCGGCCGCGATAAATCAGGCCTTCGTTATACATGCGCAGGAACGCGTGCAGAACGGCTCGATAGAGCGCGGGCTCCAGCGTGAAGCGCTCGCGCGTCCAATCGCAGGAAGCGCCGAGGCGAATCATCTGCTGCTTGATCATGCCGCCGCTTTCGTCTTTCCACTTCCAAACGCGGCGCTCGAATTCTTCGCGGCCCAGCTCCTGGCGCTTGATTCCTTCTTTCGCGAGCATGCGCTCGACGACAAACTGCGTGCCGATTCCGGCGTGGTCCATTCCGGGCAGCCAGAGCGTGCGGTCGCCGCGCATGCGGTGCCAGCGCACGATCATGTCGATCTGCGTGTGTTCGAGCATGTGGCCGATGTGGATCGAGCCGGTGACGTTGGGCGGCGGCAGGGCAATCGAGAAGCGAGGGCCGTCGGCGGAGTTTTCGGCGCGGAAAAGATTGGTGTCAAACCAGGATTTCGCCCAGCGCTGCTCAATCTCCTGCGGCTCGTAGGCCTTGGGTATTTCCTTGGATATCTCTCTGGGCATTCGGTCCCTTACGTTCGGGAATTTGGTGCAGAGCTGAACTATTAAATATAAGCGGGCCGCGCGCGGGGCGTCAATGTGGGCCCGGGTGGGGAAGTGGGTCAGTTTCAGGTGAAACGACTAACGAGCCTATCCTGGTTAACTCGTCTCGATAGGCCATTATGCATGCGTCGTCCTCTCGTCTGTGTTGCCTACCTGGTCCGTCGAACGCACCGGGTACTCGGGGCGTATAGAGATTCGGCCTCCCCGGCATTGGGTCGCCTTTCATTTTCAATTGTTCAACGAATCTTCCCCATGCGACTCGTTGACATTCAAGCAACCTACTCTCGGCGGCTTTCTGCTTTATTCCCACCGAGTCCGACCCGTCCTTGACGGATTCTGAGTTTGCCGAAGGTCTAGAAGTCGCGGGAACTTTGCAACTGAACAGAAGAACGAGCAACAAAATCAAACTAGGAATTCTCATCGTTTGGTACTCGCTCTACGGCTGTCGGTTCGCGAAACTGCCTTTCCGTTTTCAGTCCTATAGAATACCGATGCTACGAGTCACAAGATTGTTTGCCCGGCACCTGATAAACGCCGGCAATTTGACGACGTCTTGATGGTCCCAGGACGACTTCGCCGGTGAAGTAACCGAGGCTTTGGGGGGCCATCGAGGCCGCACCAGGCCGAAAGTGTCAATCTCGGCATTGATCTGCATGACCGCGTGACCGTAATTCTGATCTTGCTCGAAGGCTGCGCGTACGCGGTCTGTCTTCGTTGACTTGGTTTCTTGCGCAACCTAAGATTGGCGCGAAATGGCGGACTCCTCGTCTCTAATCGGCCAGACAATCTCGCACTACCGAATCGTGGAGAAGATCGGTGGCGGCGGCATGGGCGTGGTTTACAAAGCCGAGGACACGAGCCTGCGACGGTTCGTGGCGCTGAAGTTCCTGCCGGATGAGGTTGCGCGCGACCCGCAAGCGCTGGAACGATTCCGACGGGAAGCGCAGGCAGCCTCGGCGCTAAATCACCCGAACATCTGCACTGTGTACGAAATTGGGGAGGAAAATGGCCGAGCTTTCATCGCGATGGAGTATTTGGACGGCACGACGCTGAAGCACCGCATCGGTGGCCGGCCGATGGAAGTGGAAGCTACCCTTGATTTGGGAATTCAGGTGGCGGACGGGCTCGACGCGGCCCACGCCGAGGGCGTGGTTCACCGCGACATCAAGCCGGCCAACATTTTTATCACCAAGCGTGGCCACGCCAAGATTCTCGACTTTGGGCTTGCCAAGCAAACCCCTGTGGCGACGGGCGCAGGTGTTTCTGCGATGCCGACGGCTGCCAACGAGGAACTGCTCACCAGCCCCGGCACGGCAGTTGGTACGGTGGCGTATATGTCACCCGAGCAAGTGCGCGGAAAAGAGCTGGATGCGCGCAGCGATCTATTTTCATTTGGTGTAGTGCTCTACGAGATGGCGACGGGCGCTCTCCCGTTTCGCGGGGACACGTCGGGAGTGATTGCGGAAGCGATTTTGAACCGCGCGCCCGTCGCTCCTGTGCGGCTGAATCCGGAGGTTCCGGCGAAGCTGGAAGAACTGATCAACAAAGCTCTGGAAAAAGATCCCAAGCTGCGATGCCAGAGCGCCGCGGAAATGCGGGCCGACCTCGAGCGCATGAAACGTGATTCCGGCTCCGCGCACCACGCCGCGTTAACAGGTGGTTCAGACGCCACGGCTGCGGTAGCAGCCACCGAAACGGGTCGCACGTCTGCCGTTGGCGCGGGCGCAGTTTCCGAACAGCGATCCTCGGTGGCGCGAAAGCTGATTATTCCGGTTGTGGTTCTCTTGCTTGTTTTGCTTGCTACGGGTGGCTGGCTCTACTGGCGAGGGTTTTTCCGCTCGGGCATGGCGAAGACGGCTTTCGAAAATTCGGAAATCTCCAGCCTGACGTCGAGCGGCGACGTGATGTCGGTCAGCGTGTCACCTGATGGGCGATACGTCGCCTATGTTTCGAAAGCCCATGGGCGCTTTAGCCTCTGGATGCGCCAAATGGCGACCGCGAGTGCGGTTCAGATCGTTCCTCCGGGAATAGATGGAATTGGGGGCCTCACGTTCACCCCCGACGGGAGCTTTCTGGATTACTTGTCGGGCGCCACGAATGATCTCGAGGGCAAGGTGTACCAAGTTCCCATTTTGGGCGGTACGCCGCGCCGCCTGCTCGATCCTGCGGATACAGGCGTGTCCTTTTCGCCGGATGGTCGCCAGATCGCCTATGCAACCTTCGATGTCCCATCGGGCGAAGGCCGCCTTATGATTGCGAATGCGGATGGGAGCGAGGTGAAGGAGCTCGCTACACGGAAAGTTTCCGGGATCATTTCTTGGATGGGTAATTACGTGCGTGCTTATCAAGCTGTTGAATGGTCGCCGGATGGCCGGAACATTGCCGCGTTGATCGTCGATCCTCAGCCTGACGGACAAAATCAGAAGCTTGTACAGATCGATGTTGCGACAGGTGCGCAAAGACCCATGCCCGGTCGATCCTGGCGTTCTGTAAGTGATTTCGCCTGGCTCCCGGATGGCAGTGGATATCTACTCGCCGGGTTGCAAAAGACCGGAGTGACCAGCCAGATCTGGATCGTCAGCTATCCGGGCGGCAGAGTGCGACGCGTGTCGAACGACCTGAACGACTATAACTCGATTTCGGTCTCTGCGGACGGCCGGACGATCGCCTCCGTGCAGCTTGACGTTGCCAGCGACATCTGGGTGGGATCGGCCAACGCTCCTGACAACGCAAAACAAATCTCTTCAGGCAGGCAGGACGGGTCGCGTGGAATTACGTGGACTCCCGACGACCGAATCGCCTACACGGCCAACCACTCTGAGAACTGGGACCTTTTCATTGCCGATGCTGATGGAGGGGATGAGCGGCAGCTTACGTTTGACCGTCGCTATCACGACCGGCCCACTGTCTGTGACCGCGGCCATTCGATAGTTTTTGCGTCCGATTCGGGTGGCGCGTCACATCTCTGGAAACTCGATCTCCGAAGCGGAGTCTCCACCGAGCTTACCAATGGGTCTGGCGAGCAAGTACCCGCGTGCGATGCGGAGGGCGAATGGGTGTTCTACCTAGGACAGGTCCCCAACCGGTCGTCCTACATCTTCAAAATACCAATCTCTGGCGGCGCACCGGTGCAAGTTTCCGCTCGGACTGCTCTAGCTGGACCCATGGTTTCTGTCGATGGCCAGCACATAGCATTTCAATCTTCCGGCGAGAACGGAAAGATCGTAGCCGTGAATATAGAAGGCGGCGTCCAAGCGAAATCCGATCTTGAGCTTGCCGAGACGTTTGATCAAGGTGTTCGCCTCGCGCGCTGGATCCCAGGCGAGCGGGCCGTTGCCTTCGTGGATATCCGAACCGGCGTGCCCAATATTTGGATCAAGCAGCCTATTGCCGGCGCTCCGGAAAAGCAGTTGACTCACTTCACTTCCGGCATGTTTTGGGACTTTCGCTATTCGCCCGACGGGAAATTCATCGCCATGGCGCGCGGCTCCAGAAAGAGCGACGCCGTGCGCTTCACCGACGTTAGCAAATAACGCGCCAAGAAAACGGCCTTTAGTGGACTGGGTTGCCGTCGGCGTCAATCTTGTGGACTTCGCCGATGTTCAGCTCGCGGATGCCGGCTTCCACCTTGCTCATGTCGCCGACCACCAGCCAGATGAGGTGGCTGGGCTGAATGTACTTTTTGGCGATTTCGTTTGCGGCGTCCGGCGTGACGGCCAGCACTTTTTGCGTGTAGGTGTTGTAGTAGTCGTCCGGCAGGCCGTACTCCAGGATTCTGCTGTAGGCGCCGGAAAGCTGCTGCACGGTCTCGAAGGTGCCTGGGAGATCGAGCGTCGCGTTGGATTCCTCGTCCTTGAGCTCGACATCCGAAATCGGTTTGGCGCCCACGATGTTGTCGTACTCCTTCACCAATTCCCCCATGGACTCTTTGGTTTTGTCCGTCTGCACGGGCGAAGCACTGTAGAAGGGACGCTCGCCTCGGGCTGGAGTCAGGGTGGAGCGCACGCCGTAAGACCAGTGCTTGTCCTCGCGGATATTCATGTTGATGCGGGAACTGAAGCTGCCTCCGAAGATGGCATTCACCAGACCCAGCGGCAGGGCGTCAGGGTCGCTCGAGGGCGGCGCGAGTTGCGCGGCGTAAATCAAACTCTGCCCCGAGCCGGGGCGGTCAATAAGATAGACCACGTCCTTCTCCGGTTCGGGAACCTGCGGGATGGTCCTGTCGGCCACGTCACCGCGCTTCCACGAACCGAAGAGACTTTCGAGCTTGGGCGTAATCTCCGCGAGGCTGGTATCGCCAACGATGAGCAGCGTAGCGTTGTTAGGCTTAAACCAGGTGTCGTGGAACTTGACGAGATCCTCGCGGGTCATCTTGCTGACGCTGGAGTCAGTGCCAGTGCCGGCGAGCGACCCCGAATACGGGTGCCCTTGGCCGTAGAGCAGAGAGGGCAGGACGCGCATGGCCATCGAGTTGGGCGTGACCTTCTCGCGCTGAATCGACGCCAGGCGGTCTTTCTGCAGGCGATCGAATTCCTTCTGGGGGAAGGCGGGATGGAGAATTAGGTCGGCATAAATGTCGAGGGACTTGTCCATATTGACCTTCAGCGCGTTGAGATCGACGGTGGCGTAATCCAGATTGGCGCCGGCAGAGAATTCGGCGCTCAGAGATTCAAGCTCTTCGCCGATTTGAAGGGAATCGCGTTTCGCGGTGCCTTCTTCGAGCATGCGCTGAGCGAAGCTGCACGTGCCGCGCGCGTCCGCGGGGTCGGAGGAGTAGCCGCTGTTCACCAAGAGCGAGAAGTTCACCACCGGCGCGGAGTGGCGTTCCGCCACGACGACCTTCAGACCATTCGAGAGCGTGGCTTTCTGCATGGGAGAAAGGTTGAGCGACATGGCCGAGCCGAGCGCGGGCGGTTTGGAGCGGTCGAGCGGGGCCGTCGTTTTCAGCGTCGTGGGGTATGGCTGCACTTCCAAGACGTAATCTCCGTCGGTGAGCCAGTCGTTCGCGGCTTTCTTCACCGACGCGGGCGTCGCTGCCTGGATGCGTTTGAGGTAGTCCTTGTAACACCCGGGATCCCCGGTGAAGGTCTGGCAGCGGGCGAGGACGTCGCTTTTGCCGCCGAAACCGCCGATGCTCTGCATGCCCCGCACGTACTCTCCGAAGATTTGCGTCCTGGCAAGCTGCAACTCGGCTTCGGTAGGCCCGTTCTTCAGGAACTTTTGTAATTCCTCATCCGCGGCCATTTCCGCAGTTTTCAGGTCGACGCCCGGCTTGGCGGTGAGGATGAGATAGAACTGACCGGCGATCTCGTTGTTAACATCGTTCGCCGTGGCGCTGGTAGCGATCTGATCCTTGTAAACGAGGCGCTTGTAGAGCCGCGATGTTTTGCCTTGGCCGAGAACCCGCGCAACCAGGTCGAGTTGCGCTTCTTCAGGTGAATATGCCTGAGGCACATTCCATACGCGATAGAGACGAGCCTGGGGAACGCGATCCTGCACGCGGTCACGATGCGTGCCGGTGCGCTTGGCCACCCATACTTCCGGCTTGACGATGGGCGGCGTGGGCGGGATTTCGCCGTAATACTTCTCCACTTTTTGGCGCGCTACTTCGGGTGTGATATCGCCGGCTATGACGACCGTGACGTTGTTGGGCCCGTAATACGTTTTGAACCACTCCTGCACGTCGCTCATGGAAGCGGCGTCGAGGTCCTTCATCGAACCGATGACCGTCCAGGAATAAGGATGGCCGACCGGATACGTGTTCTCCGCCAGGAGTTGCTGGGCTACGCCATAGGGCTGGTTTTCGCCTTGGCGCTTTTCGTTTTGCACCACGCCGCGCTGGAGGTCGAGTTTTTTCTGGTCCAGCACGCCGAGCAGGTGACCCATGCGGTCGCTTTCGGCGAACAGCACGTAGTCGAGCATGGAAGTGGGCACGTTTTCGAAGTAGTTCGTGCGGTCGTTATTTGTGGTGCCGTTCAGGTTTGTGGCGCCGATGCGATCCATGGCGTTGATGTAGGTGTAATTGAAGTTGTCGCTGCCGCTGAACATCAGGTGCTCAAACAGGTGGGCGAAACCGGTCTTTCCCGGTTTCTCATTTTTAGATCCCACGTGGTACCAGGTGTTCACAGCGACGATCGGCGCTTTGTGGTCTTCGTGAACGATCACGGTGAGGCCGTTGGCGAGTACAAACTTGGTGTAAGCGATGTCGGGGATAGCAATTTTCGTGCTCGATGAAGCGGCCACGGGCAGCTTCGGTTTCGGAGCGGAATCCGACTGAGCGTATGCCGGAGCGAAACCGGAGATCGTCAAGGTGAAGAGGACGAGGAAACTCGCGAGGCCACTCAAAGTTCTATTTTTCAAGATGATTCCTCCAAGTGCAGTATCTAAAGTCCGCGGCGCCGGTGTGGATGAAGGGAATGCGCTATTTGTGCGGCTTCGTAGTTCCAATCGGAGCGTATTCTACCTTCGACGCCGGGCGGATGCAAAGCCAGCCGTTCCGCGTTTCGAGGGAGGGAATCGTCGTGACGCGCGAAATCGGCAACGAGGTTGTTACTTACGGCGACGAGCTAATCGGCCAGTTAGCTGAGAGATTTAGCTACCCTCTCGTCCGCACAATTTGGCAGAATATGCCTGCTACGCAGGAGGCAATCATGCGTGCGGCTACCTTCGTTTTTCTCTCCGCGGTGTTGGTCCCTATGGGAGTGCATGCGCAGACAGAGTCGCAGCCTCTCGACAAGCAGGTTCGCGTGCAGGATGGGGGAACGCGAGTAATGCTGGAGAGCATCGCCGTTCCACCGATGGCGAATGCGCCGTTCACCCTGACGCTGCAGACCGAGTGGGTGCGGAGTCTCGAAGGCGGTGGCACGATTACGCTGGTTAACGAGCGCCGCATCGCACGGGATAGCTTGGGCCGCATCTACCAGGAGCGTTGGATACTGGTTCCGAAAAACGGCAGGGTGAAATCGCACATGACCACCATTCAAATCGGGGACCCGAGTAACCACACGCTCTACAACTGCTTTTTTGATGGTCCGCACATCTGCGCGCTGACCACTCATTCCGAGACGACTTCCACGGTCTATAAAGTGGACGGGCCGCCGACGGGCCCCTTGCCGGATGACCGGGGATATGCCACTCGCGAGGACCTCGGCCACGAATTCATTGCCGGCGTGGACACTGTGGGAACGCGGGAAAGCGTGGTCTACAATCCCGGCGTTTTCGGAAACGATGAAAAAGTGACTGTCTCCCGGGAGTACTGGAATGCCCCGCAGCTGGGAATCGACCTGCTCTCGAAGCGTTCGGATTTCCAGTCTGGCAAGCAGACGTTCACCGTCACGAGTCTAGATCTCGCCGAACCAGCCTCGCAGCTCTTCGGGCTTCCCGAAGGCTTTAAGGTATCCGATCGCCGCACAACAGCCGCCGTAGCCCCGAATTGATTCGAGTGGAACCATCCCGATAGGTGCAAGCCGTCGAACGTAACGAAATGTACCCAGAAGAATTGGAGCCCGCCTAAAGGCTCAAGGCCAAATCCTCATCAAGTCAGGGATCCAAATCAGGGCCAAATTAGGTCCAATTCACGCCCAAATAGGGGCCTCAGAAGGTTCGAAAAGGCTATCGGTCAACTGGGCACAGCGGTTGCCATCGGTTCACGCGGAACCCCACTCACGTCGATATAGTTAGCTTGGGAGTTTTTAATTATGCGACGTCTGTCCCACGACCGTTGGATGCCCCACCATCGCGCCATTCTGGTCCTCGCCGGGCTGAGTGTAGCCCTGTGTCTCGTGACCATGTCGGGGTGCAACGCGGGTTTTGAAGGCTATAAGCCAGTGCTTCCAGCCGTCGTCTCGCAGCCGGCAAACCAGTCGGTGACGGTGGGGCAGACCGCAACGTTCAGCGTGACCGCGACCGGCACGGGCCCCTTGGCTTTCCAGTGGTACGACAACGGGGTCGCGATCAGCGGAGCTACTTCCAGCACTTATACGACGCCACCCACGGTGCTGGCGAACAGCGGGTCGGTGTTCACTGTCACCGTCACGAATTTAGCGGGCACGGTGACCAGCATGGGGGCCACGCTCACCGTAACGACTATTCCTCCCGTGGCCAAGAGCATCGTTCCCAGCAATGCAACGCCTCCCTACAACACGTCCGTGAATTTGTTCCCCACGTTTTCGGGCGGAACGGGCGTGATCGGTTCGATGGGGGTGGGGAGTTCCGATATTACGGCGTCGGCGGTAAGCGGCGGCTCGTATCCGACGCCACTTTTGACCTCGACCAAGACGTACACGTTGACCGTGACGGACGCTTACGGGAACGTGGTCTCCACTACATGCGTAGTCACCCCAGCTATGGTGACCATCACCCCGATCGCGCCGGCGAACCAGACGGTCGGCCCGGGCCAAATTACGTTCACCGCTACGGCCAGCGGGGGCGCGACGAATGGCCTCACATGGTCCGCGAGCAGTGGAAGCTTCAGCGGCAATGTGTGGACGGCGCCCACGGTTGCCGGCACTTATACGATTACGGCCACAAGCACCGACGAGCCTTCCGTATCGGTATCGACGACGATCACCATCAGCGCTCCGGTGATCATGACTCAGCCCGCGAGCCAGCACGTTTGCACGAGCGGCGTCCTGACGCTGACAGTGGTGGCTTCGTACGCGACAAGCTATCAGTGGTACCTGAATGGCACACCGATTCCGGGAGCCACCAGCTCCACCTATACCGTCGGCGCAGCGGCCTCGGCGAATGCCGGAAATTACACCGTTACCGTCACCAATGGCGTGTCAAGCCAGACTTCGAGTGTCGCAGTTGTGGCGGTGGGATCATCCATTACCTCGAATCCGACAAGCCTTTCGATCCACCCGACAGAAACTGCGTTTTTCTCGGTGGCGGCTCAGGGTCTGGGCCCATTTACGTATCAGTGGTACCAGATTCCGTCGGGCGGCAGCACGGGGGTGGCGATCGCAGGCGCGACGTCCAGCAGCTATACGACGCCGCCCGTGGACCTGACCTATGACGGCGCGCAATACTACGCGACGGTTACAGACTCCTGCGGTACGGCGATCAACAGCACTTCAGCAACGCTAACGGTGACCGCGGGCAACGCCTCGCCGATCATCATTACTCAGCCGGCCGGTCAGAGCGTCGCGCCAGGAAGCACGCCGTCATTTACCGTGGTCGCGACGGGCACGCCGGCACTGGCTTACCAGTGGTACGTGATTCCGGCGGGACAGACGACGGGCACGGCAGTCTCGGGGGCCACCTCGGCCACCTACACGTTGCCAAGCACGGCTACGACGGTCGCGAATGACCAGGACTCCTACTACGTGATCGTAACCAACGCCTACGGGCAAGCCGTCTCGCAGCCTGCGACGCTCGCGGTTGGCAGCGGGATCCTGATCACGCAGCAGCCGGTGACTCAATATGTGGATGTGGGAGCCACCGCGACGTACCAGGTGACCGCGACTTCCGCTCTACCTTTGACCTACCAGTGGTACGAAGCCCCTCCCGGCAGTTCCACGTTTACGGCCATCGCGGGAGCTACGAGTGCGTCCTACACGACCGATCCAACGGCGACCACGGACAACGGGTCTGTCTTCTACGTGGTCGTGAGCAATGGGGTCACCGCGTCCCTCACCAGCAGCTCGGCGGGACTTTTCGTCGGCGCTTTGTCGGGAATTCCAGCCTGCGATAGCAGTTGGTCAAATATAGGCACCGCGATGCCCGAGGTGGGTTGCAGCTTCCAAATAACATCGGCGACAAATAACCAGGACGGCGCGATTGTGTGGCCGAACCTGATTTCTACCGATGATATCCAGATCAGCTTCACCATGACTCTTAGCAATCCCAGCGCTTCTCCGGCTGACGGTTTCACGATGACCCTTGGCGATCCATCCCTCGGAGCGACGCTCACCAGCTTGGGCGCCCCGGGGATGGGCTTGGGCGCGAAAGGCATTCCCGGCACTGTGTTCGGCTTTGACGACTATCACAACGCCGGCGAATACCCGGTGCCGTATGCAGGCGTAGGAAGCGGCAAAGCGGCGCAGTTCGAGAATCCCTGGTGGAACGTCGACACGACGATTCCCACGCTGGCGGCAGGCGGCATGTCAATTTCGCATGACTACACCATCTCGATCCTGCAGGGACAGATGACCGTGACCATGGACGGTGTGCAGATATTCACCGGAAGCGTAACCGTCCCGCCGGTGGCTTATCTCTATATCACCTCTTCCACGGGCGGATCGTACGAGCAATCGGTGATCAGCAACATCGTGGCAACGGTTTCGGTGCCGTCGAATTGATGCGAGGCGCTTGAGGAGATGCGGATGCGATCGATTCTGCTGGCAACCATACTGACCCTCGCGGGAGCCTCGGCGGCCATGGCGCAGGCCTCGGCGGCTTATGATTCATATAGCGGCGACGCTGCAGCGACTTTCCATTATGTGCGAGTCAATGCCGGGCCGGGACAGTGTGGTTGCTTCAATCTGTATGGTGCCGGCGTTTCGGGGTCGTGGAACTTTCGCGGTCCCTGGTCCGCGGTGACGGAAATCAGCGTCGACAACTCGAGCGGCGACCCGTCTACCAGCAGCTCTTTAACGCTGACATCGTATATGGCGGGAGTACGCTACCAGCTTCCGCAACCCTGGCTGGAGGGCCCTCATAAACCGCAGGTCTTTGCCAAACTGCTGCTGGGAGCGGCGCATGCGGGCGGCGGCTCGGCCGGCGTTGGCGACGGAACATACGAGTTTGCGAGCCGCCTGGGCGGAGCCGTGGATATTCCAGTGAATTCCCACTTCTCGGTGCGGCTCGTTCAGATCGATTACTACGTGACGCGTTTTGCGAATCAAGTCAACGGCCACCAAAACAATCTGCTTGTAGGCGCAGGCCTCGTTTTTCACTGGTCCAAGCCGAAATAGGTTTCCGGCCAGGCGGACATCTTCCTGACGACGCCTTTCCAATTTTTTCAACTGGTGAGGACAATCCTCCATCAATGCGCGAGGAAACATCCGCATCGGCGGTTGATGTAGGTTATGGCTGCGTTACTAGCGAAGACTCGATCAAACGGAGGCTGCGCCAGCCGCCCCACTTCTTTTTTTGTTGAGTGCCGGTAGAAGAAGTTTCAGAACCGCTTCGTCCGAGAACGGGTTCTGACCTGAGATCAACTCGCGATCTTGAAGGACGTAGCTCGTCCATGGAGCGGCCACACTTACGTCACCGCCCGCCGTACTCAAGGCGAAGTCCGGGTAGAAGAGAACCTTACCACCAATCTCAAGCGGCTCCCGCTGCTGCTCTTCCGCCGTCGAAAAGATGGTCATCTTGTATCCGGAATAAATCCATCCTTGAGCCTTTGCCCGCGCTCCAGCGGCATCGCCCGCTGCCAGCGCTGCGACCACCTCCGTCGAATTCGGAAGAGCTGAGAGAAGTGAAATCGGGCCATGGCAGAGCACAGCCGTAGGCTTGGATGTTTCGTGAAAGTGTCTCATCACTATGCCGGCATTGGGGTCATCGAGAAGATCGATCATCGGGCCATGGCCGCCGGGGACGAAAACAGCGTCATATCGATCCAGGCCTGATGCGATGACATCCGCGATGCGGGTTGGATCTCTGAGCCCAGTCAGGCCGTCGCGGAATATCATATAGTCCTGAAGCTTGGCCGCGTCCCCGCCGAAGAAATCGGCGACCTCTGAATGCACATCCACTTGGGGCGCGTTGCCTTTGGGGTTGGCGAAAGTGATTTCGTAGCCCTCCTTCATCAGGGCGCGAACCGGAACCGTAAGCTCGTTGAGATAGTAACCAGCGCCGGTATAAACCTTGCCATCTTTCAAGGGCAGGCCACGACCGCTCGAGACTAGCACTAAGACTTTTCCTTTTGTTGTCATTTTGTTCTCCTCTCTGAAATCGAATCTGTTACCCGAGTTCTTAGCTTCTAAAGCCGAGCGCCTCGCCGAAGGGCTTTGGCAGCTCGCCGACCATTATGGCTGCGGGAATCCGAACATCAACCACGATTGATTGGCTACCCAATGCGGGTACAGCTCCGTCATCTGATCGAACAGCTGCTGGTCGGACGTCGCGGTTTTCTGCAGCCGATCGAAGTCCTGCAGGTAACGCTTGGTGTCTTGGATCGTCGAGGGAGAGTCGGGCGCGCCAGTCTTCTTGTGACCGGCGACAACAATCGCCGGGTTCAGCGCTGCTAACCGGTCTAGCGCCGCGATCCAATTCTTTCGGCTCTCGGGGGTGGTGTCGCCGACGTACATGCGGCATTGGTTGTACACAACGTCGCCAGCCACGATCAGGCCGATCGATGGAACGTAGAGAGACGTCGAATCGGGACAATCGGTGCGGCCCTGCTCGATGATGCGCAATTCGTGGCCCTCGAGAGTGAGCGTGTCGCGCTCATAGGGCGAGGGTGGAACCAACTTGGTGGCTATTTGCCCAGGAAAGAGCCGGCGCGCCAACCGCTCCACTGTGGGAGAGAAAGACGTCTGCATGGCGTCCACCGTCTTGGGCGTTGCTATCGCCCGAGCGCCCGGGAAACGGTCGAGCAGAATGCTCAGACCGTAGAAGTGGTCGAAATGGGCGTGCGTTATATAGATGGTCTCCAAGTTGCGGTTGTGCAGAGCAATCCAATCCGCCAGAGCCTCGGCCTCAGCCACCGTCGTCATCGCGTCTACCAGCACCGCGTCGTACTCGCCGAAGATTAAAGTCGACGTCATCGGGTCAAAGCCGAACGCTTCGCCGAAGGGCTTTGGCCGCTCGCCGACCATAGCCTTTCCCGGGGCAGTAAAAACGTTCACGCCAAGAGTGGTCTCTTTCAGTCCATTCGTGCCAGCCATCTGTTACTCCTCTCGATGTCAGAGCGAGCGACTGTTCAAGGCAAGGCTTGGCAGAAGCGCGACGACGAATTCGTTAGACGAACGCATCTACGTACCAAAGTATCGGTCGGATATTCGGCGCAGAGCCGGCATCCTATCCGCGCCAAGCGCTATCCGTACGTGAGGGAGGTGCTTTGTCCGACCTCGATAATGTAACCGTCGGGATCGCGGATGTAGCAGCGAATCTCGCCGTACTTGGGGATCGGCGGCGTGATGAACTCGGCTCCTCGACTTTTCCATAACTCGTAGCACGCTTGAATATCCGCGACGCGGAAATTCATAAAGCTGTTGATGTGATTCGGGTCGGGAACGCTGAGCGTTACCGTCGGCTTGTCCGTGGTCGGGCCGCCTCCAACGTTCAGAATCATCCAGATATTCGCAAGCTGGAGGTATGGAGGCGCGTTGCCGTCACCCATGGTCAGAATGCGAGCGCCGAAGACCTTTTCGTAGTAGCGAGCCGATCGCTCGAGGTCGGCGACGGTGAGAAAATATGCGATGCTGATCCCGTCGCGCGGGGGCATCTCATAGCTCTTCTGTTCCACTTGTACGGCGTTCATTGATGGCTCCTTTCGATGCAATGCTCGTTACAAATACGTTGTCTTAATTCCTAAGACGCGGATTTTTTGCTGAGGCCCACCAGTTTCTGGAATTCAGGGTCGTCGTGCAGGCAATCGAGATCGGAGTCCTTCGCCGCCCAGTTCAGGTTCCCGTAGCCGGCAGCTGTTGCTTTCTTGAACGTATCAAGCGCCTCCGCCTTCTTACCGAGGACGCCGTAGGTACACGCTGCGTTGTAGAGAATGTTGGGATCGCCAGGGCGCAAAGCGACGGCGGTTTGCAGGTGGCGGATGCTCTCGTCCGCGTCATCCAGGCAATGGGCGAGGTTCGAAGCCAGCAAGATTCGGGCGCGCACGTCTTCCGGCACAAGCTCCAACTGCTGGCGAAGGACCTTAAGGAAACGCGCCTGAAGTTGCTCGGCTTCCTTGATGCGTCCCATCCGGATCTGCGCTTGATAATAGGGGATATAAGTGTTGTAGTCGTCGCCATTGAATTCAAGGGCCCGCTCCACAAGGTTCACAGCCTCCTCATAACGTCCGGAGGCGAAATACGCGCGGCCGAGGATGTTCCAGGCTCCATCGCAATCGGTCTTGCGCTCGATGGCACGCCATGCCAGCAGCGCGGCTTCCTCGTATTTTTTCTGAGCGTAACAGAGGCGGGCGCGGGCCACCAGCACCTCCGGCAAATCCGGTGCGAGCGCCGTAGCCCGGTCGCAGGCGGCAAGCCCTCTTTCGATCCATTTCGGGTTCTGCTCGCGAACCTCAAAGATGAGCCCGCACAGATTGGCGATCCCGCCGTGTGCCAGGGCAAAATTGTGATCGAGTTCGATGGCCTGCTCGAACATTTGCAGACCGTACTCCATATTCTCGCGCCGCGTGTAGTTTCGGCCGCGGAGATAGAAATCGTAGGCCTGCGGATTCTCGGTAGGCTTGCTCGCGATGATTTTTTCTTCCTGCGGCGTCAGCGTGATGCGCAGGGCCTGGGCGATGCTTCGGGCGATTTCCTCCTGGATGGCGAATACGTCTTCGAGTTGCCGGTCGTAGCGCTCGGCCCAGACGGAGTGCCTCGTCGAGGCTTCCACAAGCTGCGCCGTAATGCGCACGCGGCTGCCCGATCGGCGAATGGAGCCTTCGAGTATGTAGGACGCTCCGAGCTGCTGGCCCACCTGTTGCGCCGTCACCGGCTTGTCGCGGAACGCGAGCATCTCCGAGCGCGGAAAGATTTGGAGCTGCGCGATCTTCGAAATCTCCGTCACGATGTCTTCGGTAATCCCGTCACGAAAGTATTCGTCCTCTTTCGCGCCACTCTGGTTTTCGAAGTAGAGCACCGCCACCGATTTTTGCTTGGCTGCGGGAGTCGCGTGCGCCCCGGAACCTGGGGCCGTCTTTTCGGCGGTGGGCTGGCGGGCGGACTCGATGTCGCGCTTCAGGCGTTTCAAATCGGCGCGAAGTTCGGCGGCCGTCTGGCAGCGGAGGTCCGGGTCCTTCTCGATCGTCTTATTGAGGATTTGCTCGAGGGCCAGGGGCGCGCGCGGGTTCAGCTCCATCACAGGCGTGGGAGCGGAATGCAGGATTCCATCGAAAATTACGGCCGACGTTGCGCCCGAAAACGGTACGGAGCCAGTAGCCATTTCGTAGAGCACGACGCCGAGCGAAAACAAGTCTGAACGCGCGTCCAGGTATTCGCCGCGCGCCTGTTCTGGCGACATGTACGCGACGGTGCCCATCGAGCTGCCGGGGCTGGTGAGTTGGTCGTCATGCAGCAGATGCGTTTGCGTGTGCATGGACGCAGGGGCTACGGATTCGGCGGCCTGCCGCACCGAGGAAGTCTGCTTCGCGAGGCCGAAATCGAGAATTTTTGCCTGCCCGCGTTCGACCAGGAAGATGTTGGCCGGCTTGATGTCGCGGTGGACGATTCCTTTCGCGTGCGCGGCGTCCAGGCCGTTGGCGATCTGAATGCCGATCTCGAGCAGTGCGGATATTTCGACGGCCTTTCCGGTGATCCGGTGCTTCAGCGTTTGGCCTTCGAGCAGCTCCATGGCGATAAACGGCCGCCCCTCGAATTCGCCGATGTCGTAAATCGTGCAGATATTCGGGTGATTCAGAGCGGATGCGGCGCGCGCTTCGCGGCGGAATCGTTCAATGGCCTGCGGGTCCGCGGAAATATCGTCCGGCAGGAATTTGAGCGCGACGTTCCGGCCAAGGCGCGTGTCTCGGGCTTTGTAGACGACGCCCATTCCTCCGCCGCCCAGTTTTTCGAGGACGTTGTAATGGGAGATGGTGCGGCCAATCGTAGCGGCGGTGTCCGTCATCGGGCTTGGAGTTTACCCCAGCGCCTCGAAGCAGGCAAACGCGCCCGTCTTCTCGTCACCCCAGGGTTCGCATCGTCTAGTTAAGCGGGAACTCTGGAGTGGTTCGACCTCCAGCGATAGACGGAGAGCGCGCTGCCCAGGATGGAAATCACGATGAGGGCGAGCATGATGTGCTCGAAGAACGGCGCTCGAGCCTGCCGGATGATCCACCGGCCGTAGTGAATGGCGAGCGCGCCCTCGATCGAAAAGCGCACGAATCTTCCGACGCCGACGAAGCCCAGGATTTTAGCGCGTGGATACCGGAAAGCCGCTGCAGCCGCCACAAACGGCGTAAAAGGGAAGGGCGGCGGTAGGATCGACACGATTACAAGGGTCAACGCCGCCCGCTTTTCCACAAGCTTCCGAATGTATTTCAGATTCTTGCCAGCGACGACCTTCTTCAGCCCGCCCTCGCTCTTTCGGCCAATCCAATCTGTGGCAAAGACGCCGATCAGCGATCCCGCCGTAGCCATCAGGACGTAATAAAGCACGCGGTCGTGATAGCGCGCGCACAGGGCCAGCACGAGCAAATCATTGCCGAACGGCACTATGAGGGGCGACGAATCGAACGCGCCCAGCGTCAGCAATCCCAATCCGCCTGCGTGGAACAAAGCCCTGGCAATGTTGTGGATGAGAGATTTCACGAGATGTGTCCCGCAGATTAAACGACGACGCGGGCTTCGGGGTCAAGAAATCCCCGGCAGTGGTAGTGTTTCAGTTTGAATGTGGGTTATCGGCTGCTCTTTAGTTCTTGGAGAGGGGTTCGCCGTAGAAGAAACGTGCCAATCTCTTCGGGACAATCCGGGAGCCGATTTCAAACGGCATGAGCCGACACGCGAGTAGACTCAGGGCCAGAAGAGCCGTTAAGACAGCCAGTACGAAAATGCCCATAAGAAGATTCCCTTACCCCAACGTTACAGCATCTCCAGGAAAAACGTGGTCTGCTAATGCGAAGCCCAATTCCGGCTAATCAATTGGACTTGTCGTCGTGTTCGTCGAAAAGAAAACGTCGCCAGCTTTTTGGCAATTGTGGCAACCGACCGAGCCCGGCAAGCGCGGCTACTTGTGAAGCTCCAAACAGCAGGCGAAAGATTATTGCGGCCAGTACGATGAGAACGGTGGCGCCCGTCGCGATGAGGGCCGGCGTATTCACGTGAAAGAACCTCTCAAAATAGTGTAACACCGTTGAGGGCGACGGTCTTCCAATACATGAATTTAGGACGCTCGGAGGAAACGATTTCTCCTAGCCGTCAAACTGAGACACTACCCTGGCAGTCGCCGCTACGGCGGACAAAGGTGATGTGGCGATTCCTGAGGCAAGGCGCCTGAGGAAAAGGCGGCGCTTACTTGCCCTTTTTCTCGAGTTCCTGCTGCAGGAGGTTTTCCACCAGCGGCTTCACGCTTTGCGAGAGCAACTGATGAAGTTGCGGTCCGAGCTTTTCCAGGACTCTGGCGACGACCTCGTCAGTCGAAGCAGAATCTGTCGCGCGATGATTGTCACCCATGTGCTCGAAGGGCGATGGCGGAGGCGGCATCAGGAACGGAATGTCGGCGAGGGCTTCGCGATTGGGCGGCGGAGCCGTGGGAATGCGCTCGCTCGCTTCGGGCAAGGGAGGGAGCACAACTTCGGGCGTGGCAAAAACCGATGAGTCAAATTCATCGTGCATCGCCGGATCCTGTTCGGTGGGATCCTCTTCGGGCAAAGCCTCGCTGACTGACGGATCGCCGGAGTTCGGGGCGAAGAACGAATGCAGCGGGGAAGGCTGCTCGGACGTTCGGCTGAATCGCGACGGCTCGCTCGGCTCTTCGCGATCGTTCACCAGCAGCGGCTCGGGCATCGTTCTTGCAGCCGCTGGCTCTTCCAACTCAGGATCTTTTTGCGCGCCGCTGACATCCGGCGGAGAAGCGATAAAATTGTCGTCGAAGCTCGACGTGGAGCTCACGACGGGAAGAAGTCTCGACTCCGACGCCTCGCGAAGAACTGGCGGTGGCGGCGGAGCGAACCAGGATTCGGGCTGCGGCACATTCTCGTGCTCTGCAGGAAGCGGCTCTTCGATGGCCGCGCTTCCAGCCGCGACATGCTGCTCTGTTTTCTGTTCGTCGTACGTTTCGCTCGTGGGCACAATTTCTTGCGCGCTCGCGGCGAGGATTGGTTCTGCCGGCGGCTCGGCTACGGGCGCCGCTGGCGCGACGCTCTCTTCCTTATGAGCTGATTTGCTCTCGGAGCGGCTCTTGAAGATGCTGGTGAGCCAGCCGCCCTCGGAATATTCGGAAGGCGACGTCATCATATCCATCCAGCCGCCGCGTTTTTTCTCAGAAGCTTTCTCAGACGTGGCAGCGGGAACGGGCTCTGGTTCCGCAACCTTTTCCTCCGCAACTTCTTCCTGCGCAACTTCGGGCGCGGTGATTTCCTGCGCCGCTGAGCTTTGACTTGCGATGACAGGCTCGGGCTCCTGCTTCGCGGGCGGAGCCGGCAGTTCGATCTTGGCGATGGCCTGAACGGTTGTCTCGACGAAGGCCTGAACGGGGACCTGAACGGTTGTCTGAACAGGGGCCGGATCTTCGACGCTCTGAGACTTCTGCGAAGTCTGCTCGAGAGCTTCTTCCTCTCCCGGGACGCGAACGTGCCTCGGCGGGACGTCGCGTTCAGAAGGGAAGGTGACCGGGTTGAAATCCTCGTCCGAAGAGAAAGCGAGTTTGCCGCCCGGCTCGTCGGGAACTTCGAATTTGTTCGCGCCGCGGCGCCAATCGTGCGCGGTCAAGGATGCGGCGTCGTCTTCGTCGTCTTCCACTTCCGGCTGGCGTTTTTTCGAGACAGGCTTCGGGGCTTTGCGTTCCTCCGCGGGAGTCTCTTCATCATCGGTGGCGCGCACGCCTTTGCCGAATCCATAAATTTGCGCGGCTTCTTCCGGAGTCGGCTCGGGGAACTCGGGCAGAGGCTTTGGTTCCATGTGCGCCGGCGCTTCCAGCGCGGGAGCGAGCGGTTCGGGTGGCGGCGCGGCGGCGGCCTCTTTCGCTTTCGCCATTTCGGCGGCGACCCTTGGGTTCTTCTCGAGCGCGGACATCACCATCGCGATCAGGGGATCGGGCGGGACGAAAGGTTTCTTCAGCACTCCGTCGGCGCCCACTCGTCGCGCTTCTTTTTCATCGAGGGGATCGAAAGCGCCCACCAACAAAATCACGGGGACGTGGGAAAAGCGTTCGTCCTTCTTAACGAACTCGCAAACTTCGTAGCCGTTGCGCACGGGCATGAAAACATCCGCGAGCACCAGGTCGGGGTTCAGGTCGGGAATGCGGCGAACAGCCGCTTCGCCATTTCCTACCGAGACGACGTCGACGCCGCGATCTTCGAATGCGAGCGCGACCATTTTCTGGATGTTCGTGTTGTCGTCGGCGACGAGAATTCGCGGCACTGATTTCCCCTTTTGCGCTCGGAGCTTGCCCCGGTGCTTCGGGATACAGACCCTGAGAGGCGGAGCGCCCACACGGCGACGGGCTGGCCCCTATTACTTCACCTATTGCAGCACCCCCGGAGGGGGGCGTCAACAAACAGAAAGGACAGGAGTGCCTGAGATGTTAGCAGGGGGTAAACAGGAGAACCCAAGCTCAGCCCTTATCTTCGAGGGGATCTACACGGAGACCCGCTACCAGGGGATAATCTTCTTGATCCCTTTTTTCTTCTTGCTGGTGGATTCGGTGCTGGTATCGGCCTTTTCGCCCTTGGCTGGCGCCTGACCATTTTCCGCGGCGGCTGGCTGACCTGGCGTTTGACCTGGAGCCGGAGCAGCCGCTTGGCCATTTGCGGGAGCCGGGGTCTGACCGGTGCCTCCCGTGACCGCAGTCGTCGAATCGGGCGCGGTTGTTCCGGGCTGAACCGAGGCTGGAGTTGCCGGCTCAACCGCGGTGCCACTCGCAGGCGGATTGGCAGGCGGCGAGGCATTCGCCGGCGGAGTCGCTGGCGCATTCCCGGACGAAGTCGCGTCGGACGTGCCCGATGTGCTCGGGGGCGCTTGGGAAGCCGCTGGCGGCGCGCTGGATTCGCTTCCGCTGCTGATGATCGTGGCGCCAATGCCTGAACCCGAGTAGGCACTCTTTGACGACGAGACAGCTTCCACAGGTGGCCCTGAATCAGTCGGCGGGGCCTGGTCTTCGGAGGGCCTCATCTGAACATCAAAAGTCGGGCCGGCGGCGCCCTGCAGCAGGACGTCTTTCGCGGAGACGGCGTCATTCGGCGGATTCAAGTTCGGCGTACCGGAGTGTGCAGCCATCTCGACGGGCGGGCTGGATTTGAGCATCGCCAGCGGCAAACGCACCGCCGTGGCCTGATGGTGTTGCTTCTGAAACATCTGTTCTTGTTGCATGCGCGCGAGGGCATTCGGGTCGGCCGGAGGAACGGGCACGCCCATCGTCGCCAGGCGCGACTTTGCCAGCGGCGCGAAACGCGAAAGCGGATAATTCTGGACGATGCGGTCGTAGCATTTGGCGGCAAGGTCCGACCAGTGGTTTTTGTCGTCCTCGTTGCGCGAGACCTGCTTGGCGCGCGCATAGACGGCGCCCAGCATCCATAGTGATTCGTCGCTCTGGCTGTAGAGCGGGTAGCGCTCCGTGATTTCCACCAGGCGCGCGGCAGAAGCCGCATAATCCGCCTTCACGTAATAATAGCGCGCGATCCGGTATTCGCCGTCCGCGAGCACTTCCTGCGAGTCGCGCAAATACTGTTCGGCTTTCGGAACAAGCGGGCTCTGCGGGTATTTCAAGAGGAAGGCTTGAAATTCCTGCTCGGCTTCGATGGCCTGGGTGGTATCGCGGTCGGACTTTTCCATCATGTGGTAATGGCCCATGCCTATCTGCATCTGGGCGTAGGCGGCTTCGTCGAGGAACGGGAAGAAGATGATGAAGTTCTTGTACTCGTCGATGGCCTGCGTGAGGTTCGAGGTGCCGCCTTCCTTGTAATACGAGTCCGCGACACCGAGTTTGGCCTTGGCCAGATACTCGCTATCAGGATACGTGTTAATCAGGGTTTGAAGGGTCAAGCGGCCTTCGGTGTAGCGGCCCCGCTTGATGTCCGCCATCGCGCGCGTGTACAGCACCTTGTCAGGCTCCGCGGATTGCGAGGTGTCGAGCGTGTTCGGCTTCTTCTTTTCGTCCGCCTTGACGACGTGCGCTTTGATTTGCTTTTGCGGCTGCGCTTTGGCTGGGGCGGCGGGCGGAGCCGGGGCAGGTGGCGTCTGGGCCGGTGGTGTCTGGGCCTGGGGCGCCTGGCTCTGGCCGCTCGAACCAGATTGGGCTTGAACCGCCTGGCCCTTTGCTGTGAAACAGAGCGGGCCCGCCAGTAGCGCACACAGGAGCGCATTCTTGATGATTCGATTGGCGGAGCATCCGGTCACGAAATATCCAGTCATAATCACCATGTCCTCAGAGCCTCACACTCGCTGACTCAGGGCTTCGGTAGCCAGCTTGCGGATTTGCCGCGTCGCCGCGGCGGGATCGGGCGTGTGGAAAATCGAAGTTCCCGCAACGAAAGTATTCGCGCCCGCCTGAGCCAGCTCGCCCGCGTTCCCGAGATCCACTCCTCCATCCACTTCGATCCGGAAGGCTGCATTATATCGCGCGCGCCATTGGTTAAGCTGGCGAATTTTCTCGAAAGAATTGGGGATGAACTTCTGGCCGCCGAAACCGGGGTTCACCGACATCACGAGCACGGTATCGAGCTTGTCGAGAACATCGGACAACATGATCACCGGCGTCGCGGGATTGATAACCGCGCCTGCCTGCGCTCCGTTTTCGCGAATCATTTCCAAGGCGCGATCCAAGTGGGCCGTCGCCTCCTGATGCACCAGGACGCGGTCGGCGCCGGCTCGAATGAAGTCCTCGATGTACTCTTCGGGTTGCTCGATCATGAGATGCACGTCGAGGGGCAGGCGGGTTGCCTTACGCAGTGACGCAACCACGGGAATACCGATCGATATGTTGGGGACGAAATGGCCGTCCATGACGTCGACGTGGATCACGTCCGCGCCGCCTTCCTCCACTTTCTTGATTTCGTCGCCCAGGCGCGCGAAATTCGAGGCCAGGATGGAAGGCGCGATTTCGATTCTGGCGTAGGTCATGAAGGCCTCGGAGATTTTAGCACGGGGCTTTCCTCATTCGGCGACCTGCAATTCGATGGTCGAGTTTGCGTCGACGCGCTGGCCGCGCAGAGGTGTTTGCGACAGGACGTTGCCGTGCGCCGCACCCGCCACCGGCGAGAGCGTGAATCGGGTCACTCGGAGTCCCGCCGAATGGAGCTTCGCTTCGGCGTCGCCAAGCTGCGTGCCCACAAGCTGCGGCATGACGTAAGCGACAGGGCGCTGGCCCAGCGAGACGAGAAAATCGACGTGAGGGCTTGCGCTGTCGGTGGCGCCGGGCGCGGGATCCTGCTGAATCACCTGGTCGTTGCCCCACCCGGGTAAGTAGGCGCTCGAGATTTCGCCCACCTGCAAGCCGCTGCGCAAGAGCGCAATGCGCGCCGAGCGCAGGCTGGCTTCTTCGAGTTTCGGAATCGTGGCGCGTTGCGGACCCAGGCTTAGAACCACGTGCGCGAATTGGCCGATCTTCACCTGCATGTTGGGCGGCGGGCTCTGGCGGACGACCGCATCCACCGGAAGCGCGCTGTAGATGCGGTCCTCGACGCGCATACCCACGCCGCGTCCCTGCAACATCTGCTGCGCTGAAATCGCTTTCATGCCGACCACATCCGGCATGGCCACTTCGCGGCCCTGAATCGCGAACCGCATCGCGGTGAGCGCGCTCAGGAACGCAATCGACGCTAGAATGAACGCCATCAGCGCCATCCGAAGAATCCATTCGATGCGCTCGCGAAATGTCATTTGGGAGCCATCCGGTGTCTCGATTGGAAGTTAGCATGTTGGCGACAGAGCGCAAGAGGGCAACGGCGTCGCTAGTTAAAGGACTAGTACTGATCGGAACGGGTGTCCTTGGCTCTGTTCAAACGTCTATTCGAAGGGCGGCGTTTGGACGACGTGCGGCGGATTTGCCCCGCGACGCGTAACTTTAATATCCAGGCTTGCGTTGTAAGGGATAGTGCCTGTTTGCAAGAACACACCGAGGGGGAATAAGCCTATGAAAGCGAATCCGAAACTGGCTCTGGCAGTGCTGGCTGGCATCACGATCGGCGTTGCCGGCGCCACGGTGATTCATGCGCAGCAAGCGAAGGTGGCGCCCGGGTACTTCATCGCGGAAGTGAATGTAACGGACCTCGCTACCATGCAGAAGTATGGCGAGAAGGTGCCGGATACGCTGGCGCCCTTCAATCACCACTATGTAACTCGCGGCGGCAAGACTGATTCTCTCGAGGGCGAACCGCCAAACGGGCACATCGTAATCATCGCTTTCGACAGCGTGGCGAAAGCGCACGAGTGGTACGACTCGCCGGCCTATCAGGCGATCAAGCCGATCCGGCAGAGCGCAGCGAAAAGCCGCATATTCATCGCGGAAGGCCTCGCCCCGTAGCAGCAGGGCAGGGCACCGCCGTCGCTGCCCTTAGTCAAATTCTCGGAAATTACTCGTATCTGAGCGCGACCATCGGGTCGACGCGGGTCGCCTTCAGCGCCGGAATGAAGCTCGCCGCAAATCCGATCACTGCCAGCAGAATGGCCGCGGCCACCAGCGTCGCCGGATCGCGCGCCGCGAGCCCATAAAGCAGGGAAGTAGCGGCTTTGCCTCCGGCCAATGTCAGTCCTGCGCCAACTACAATCCCGATGCCGATCAGGATTGCAACCTCACCCAAGATCAGCCGCACCACCCCGGAGCCCTGCGCTCCGAGGGCCATGCGAATGCCGATCTCGTTGGTTCGCTGCGCCACCGTGTACGAAATCACGCCGTACAACCCAATGGCGGCAAGCAATACCGCCAGCACGCCGAAAAATGCGCACAGCGCTGCGATCAATTCATCTTGCGTCAGCGAATCGTGAATCTGCGTGCTTAGCACTTTGAACTGAAGGTCAATCTCCGGGCTCTCTCCCGCAATCGTCTCCTTGACGGGATTGAGCACTCCGGCAATTCCGGCCCTCGACCGAATGAGCAGCGTCGCCCCTGGATAAACAAACGGCGGCGCAAGCTGCGTACGCGGGAAATACATCACCGCCTGCATCGGCTCGTGCATGTCGTTGTAAACGGAATCCTTCACCTGGCCCACCACCGTGTAAGAACGCGGCGGCTGCCCCGGCGGCACCCACACGCGGAACTGCTTGCCCAGGAAGTCCTTCGTCCCGTTGAAGAACTGCTTTACGAACGTCTGATTCACGATCGCCACGCGCGGCGAGGTGGCCGTGTCGTTTGAATCGAAGTCGCGCCCAGCGAGCATCGGATTTTCAATCGTTTGAAAATACCCGGGGCTGACGTAGTCCTCCCAC
Organism: uncultured Acidobacteriota bacterium; assembly: GCA_963737205.1. GTDB lineage: Bacteria > Acidobacteriota > Terriglobia > Acidiferrales > UBA7541 > Palsa-295. The sequence continues at coordinate 320,503 of CAVTRV010000003.1, forward strand.
GCGGAACCGTTGGGATGGTTCCCTTTGTCGTCGATGATCCATATCGTTGCTGGAGTTTCCGTTCACCGGAGACCGGTTCGACGCGGCGACCGCGGCCACCCCGGGAATTGCGCGAATCTTTTCAATCAGGTCCTGCGTAAATGGATCCTGGCGCTCCACCGGCAGGTTCATGCGCTTGAAATCGATATTCGCAAGAAGCACTCCGTTTTGCTGGAAGCCGGGATCGCGCGTCATCAGATTGCGCAGGCTCCGCGCGAACAGCAATGCCCCAGCCAGCAGCACCAGCGACAGCGCCACTTGCGAAGCCACCAGAATGCGCTGGAACCGAAATCTCTTGCGCCCCCCCGTCATGCCGCGTCCTTCCGCCTTCAGCACTGCCCCCACAGGCACATTTCCCGCTCGCACCGCTGGCGCAAGCCCAAACAGAAACGTCGTCAGAACGGCGAGCCCCGCAGCGAACCCGAGCACCCGCCAATCCATCGGCATATCTAGAAAAACAGGATTATCAGCCGTGCTGATGAATGCCACCAGAAGCCGGCTCAGGACTACAGCAAGAAGTCCTCCGCACACCGCTCCCGCAATCGCTAACAGGGCGCTCTCCGAGAGCAGTTGCCGAATCAATCTTCCGCGCGAAGCTCCCAAAGCAAGCCGCACTGCAATTTCGCGTTCTCGCGAGGTTGCTCGCGCCAGCATCAGGTTCGCCAGATTCGCGCACGCAATCAGCAGCACCAGCCCCGATAATCCCAGCATCAGCCACAGCGGGTCTGACGTGTCCTTGCGCATCTGCGAAAAACCATTCTGGGCCGGCCATGCCTGGAACGTGTAGTCCAAGTAATGCTTCACGCCCTCCGCGTCGTATTGCGGGGGAAGGGTCTCATGCAGCGAAGGCGAAGCGATCACCCCAAGTTGTGCCGACGCGCGCTCCAGCGTCCAGCCAGGTTTCAGCCTTCCAAATACCGCAAGCCACCAGGTTTCCCGCGCCCTGTCCCCCGTGATCCCGCTGAATTCCTCGTGAAGGATGGGCTCCGCGCAAACTGGAAGCGCGACATCGAATCGGTCTCCCACCGAGACGCCATAGAAACTCGGCGGCGTCACACCCAAAATCGGAAACGGGTGGCCATCTACCGTGATCTGCTTTCCAATCACCGACGCGTCTCCGCCGTACCGGCGCTGCCAGAACGCGTAGCTGATGTTCACTTCGCCCGCGCATCCTTTCTGATCGTCGGCATCGGAAATCAACCGCCCCAGGATCGGCTGTACGCCCACCGTCTCGAAGAATTCTCCGCTCACCCAAATTGCGCTCGCCATGTCTACTTCGCCGCCTTTGGCGAGATTGAACTGCGCGCCTCCTCCGCCACCCCACGCGGCGATCGACGAAAACACCTGCTGCCGCTGCTGCACCTGCTGCCACAGCGGGAAGCTAAATTCCGAATAGCTGCCGTTAAAATTCCCCTGGCCCCAGTGCTTCTTGTCGATGTGCACGATGGCCAGACGATTCGGATCCTTCACCGGCAGCGTGCGCAGCCGCACCGCGTCAATCAATTGAAAGATTGCGGCGTTCGCGCCAATCCCCATCGCCAGCGTCAGAATCGCCACGACGGCGAACCCCGGGGTTTTCGCGAGCATTCGCAGCCCGTATCGCAGGTCTTTCACTAAGTCGCGCATGGACTCGCCTCTCTTGTGTGGATTTCAGCAGCCCGTTTGTGAGTTCAGTCTTGAGCAGCTGGGCCTTCGTGGGCCGATTGTCCTGAATTTCCCGTTACCGCCGGACACCCTTGACCGCTACAGGCTGTCACGCAAGTCACGTGCCGAAATCGAACCGAAGTAAATCGCGCACTGCCAGCTAAATACGCGCTTCGGCGAAAATATGTTCCAGCGGAATTGTCCGTTCTTGGGACGCGCCATCCCGAGAACGAACCTCTTCGTACATCCGGGTCATCGACCGACTGATCGAACCAACGCGATGTTGTAATCGTGGACCAGGGAGCCGTCAACGGCGGGGAGGACGGATTTTCTATTCGAAGGGCGGCATTTTCACGAAGCGGGCGGTGTCCTTGTTCTTCGCCCACCAATCCTTCCACTTCTGAATGTTTTCCGGGGTAGGAGCCGCGTCGGCGGGGAGCGGCGGATTTTCCACGATTTTCGCCAGCGTGGATAGAAGAGGCCCGGTATAGGCACCATATGCGGGAGGATTGATAGAACTCGCCGAATCGATCAGCGCCTGTACCGCCTTTCTTCCGCCGATGATCTGGAGCTTCACCATTCCGGGCGCGTAGGCGTATGGACTCACGTGGCGCGCGAGGAATTCGAACTGCTTCGCATCGCCCAATTCAGCCAGCGCCAATTCGACGTAGTCGTGGAGAAGCCAGATGTAGGGCGCCTTCGATCCGACGTAGCCGGTGTATGGGTATCCCATGCCCGCGATCTTCTTGACGATTGGCGCGACGCGCTGATCGCCGGTTCCGGCAAGATCCAGGATCGCCATCGAAAATCCCCATTCCACCTTCCGGCCGAGACACTGCATGTAAGGATCCTGAAAATCGCCGCTGACCGAAAGCGGAACGGGCTTTACTTTGTCGCGCGTGTACCAATCGACCCAATCCTCGATGTTCCCTTTGTACTCGCCGTTGCCTTTGAGAGGGGCGTTCACGACGATGTCGGCGAGAGCAATGATCATTTCGCGCCGCTCATCGTACTCCGGCGCGTCCGTCACGGAGTAAACCATCAATGCCCGATCGCGATTCGCGGCAAGATAATTCATGAGGATTGCGATCGCTCTTTCATTCCCGACGAGAAGCAGCTTATCGACGACACTTGGGAAGTAGCCGTATTTCGGAGGGTCACCACGGCCATTTAGCTCGTCGTCGAGTTCGGCCATGGCGTGTGGGTCGCCTAGTTTTGCCAGGCTCACTTGCGCTGCGCCGGCCACCGTCGCTGCCGATTTTCCGGGCTTGGCAATCTGGCGCAACGCCGGAACCAGCGCCTGCCCGCCGATCGCAGCGGCCCTGAAAACCACGTTGGGATCCTTTGCCTCGTAGATCTGCTCGGTGAGCGCTGGGATATCGATCGGGCCGCGCGGACACTGCTGCGCCGCCGCCGTGAGAGCGGAGATCAGGAGCGCAATCGCAAGAGCTGGGGCTTTGTTCATGGCGTTGTGCCTCTCCTAGTCTGAACGATTCCAGCGAGAAACCTTGCAGGGCAGGGAAGGGTGTTTCCCGGTCGAAAAGCGGACGTGGGTTGTTAGACCGGGAGCCTACCGAGATGGAGCCTAACGTGATTCTCTTAGGCCCCCTACTTCCTTCAATGTATGGCACAAACCTGGACTTCTGCGTAGGATTTCGTCGAAGCGAATCGTGCGTGGTTCGGGAAAGGAGTGCACGCGTTATGCCTCTGCTTTCGATTGTTATTATTCTGATCGTTGTGGGCGTACTGCTCTGGCTGGTCAACCTCATACCGATGCAGGGAACAATCAAGTCGATTTTGAACGCCGTTGTGGTTATCGCGGTGGTGCTGTGGCTTCTGAACGTTTTTGGGCTTCTCAGTTTCCTGTCGCACGTCCGCGTCGGTTCGTAGGCCAAGCGCGGCGCAGCCAGTAGAAGCACGCGAAGTGCTTCGGCAGCGCATTTGACCGGAATCTCAGCCGTCTGCTCGCTCCTCGCGCGCGTTGACACCTTTGCGCGCTGTGTGTTACTCACGCTACGCCTACATTTTGAGCATTCCCGGGGTGGGATTTGCCGAAGCCGAACGTTCTTGCCACGCGTCCGCTGTTTCCAGCCGCGCGCAAAGTGCTCGACGACGAATTCGACGTCGAGTACTGGACGCAGCCGGAGAGCATTTCGCGCGCGGAATTGCTGACACGCGTGGCGGACAAAGACGCGCTGATCTGCCTGCTTACCGAAAAAGTCGATGAGGAACTCCTCACAGCCGCGCCGAAACTGCGCATCGCGGCCACCGTTTCCGTCGGCTTCGACCACATCGACGTCGATGCCTGCACGCGCCACAAGGTAGTCGCCACGAACACGCCTGGAGTTCTGGACGACACGACCGCCGACTTTGCCTGGACGCTGCTGATGGCCATTGCGCGGCGCTTGCTCGAAGGCGATGCCTGGATGCGCTCCGGCACGTGGCCTGGCTGGGACCTCGACCAACTGGTCGGCGGGGACATCTGGGGCAAGACGCTGGGAATTTTGGGCTTTGGTCGCATCGGACGCGGCGTCGCGCGGCGCGCCTACGGATTCAACATGCGCGTGCTCTATAGCGACGCCGTGCGCGCGCCCGTAAATGTGGAAGAGCAGCTTCGTGCCGAATATGTGGATCGCGACAAATTGTTCCGCGAGTCCGACTTCGTCAGCCTCCACGTCCCGCTGCTTCCCGACACGCGCCACCTGATCTCGAAAGAAAATCTCGAGAAGATGAAGCCGACGGCGTACCTCATCAACACCTCCCGCGGCCCCGTAGTGGATGAAGCAGCGCTCGCCGAGGCGCTCGAAAACAAGAAAATTGCCGGCGCCGCGCTCGATGTCTACGAGCACGAGCCGAAGGTTCATCCCGCGCTTGTCCCGCGCAAAGATGTGATCCTCACTCCGCATATCGCCAGCGCCTCCGTGGACACGCGCACGAAAATGTCGGTGATGGCGGCGAACAACGTTGTCGCGCTGTTCCAGGGGAAGCGCCCACCGAACGCGCTGAACGCGGACGCGGTCGGTTTGAATCCGAAGGGTTAAAGCAAGAAAACGCGAAGTGAGGCGCTTGCGCTCATGCCACTCGTCACCCGCGATCATCCGAAGCTGACGCTGGAAGGCGCGCGTGCCGTGCTCGCGGCGGCGCAGCGGCGCGCGTCGGAGATTTATTGCCCGATGGACATCGCCATCGTCGATGATGGCGCGCACTTGCTCGTCTTCGAACGCATGGACGGTGCGAAGCCTTCCTCGATCGCGGTTGCGATGGTAAAGGCGCAGGCTGCTGCGATGCGTCGCGCGCCCACAGGGCCGCCTGCGGGCGAGCAAGTGAACTTGCCTCTCGCGGTGGGTCTCGTCGCAGCGAGTCCTTCGCAGCAAACGCCCATTCGCGGCGGCGTGCCGCTCATCGTCGATGGGGAAGTGGTGGGCGCTATCGGCGTCAGCGCTGGAACCGAAGATCAGGACCTCGACGTCGCGCGCGCCGGCGCGGCCGCGCTCGAAAAAGCGTGAAGCAAGCCGCGCAACACATCTTCCGCCGAACCCTTGCGGCCATCGACATTCCCGCAGCCCTGGCGCGGAAACTTCCCCGCGACGGTTCTCGCATTCACATTGGCGAAGGTTCTGCCGCAGAAGACTTCATTGATCTTCGCGACTACCGCGAAATCGTCGCCATCGCCTTTGGCAAGGCGTCGTTCGCGATGGCCGAAGGCCTGAGCGCGATTCTCCCGCCCGACTATCGCGCTGACGGGATTCTGGTAGTCCCCACTCCCCTGCGCCGGAATTTGCCCGCATGGGTCACCTTCGTCGGTGGGCATCCTGTTCCCAACGCGCAAAGTTTTGAGGCTGGCCGCACGATTCTGGATCGGCTCTCACTTTGCGACGAGCGAACGCTGATTTTCTTCCTCATTTCCGGGGGCGGTTCGTCGCTAGTGGAACAGCCGCTCGATCCCAGCGTAACGCTGGCCGATTTTCAGCAGTTGAACGCGGCGCTGGTGACCTGCGGCGCGCCGATCGAAGAAATCAACATCGTGCGCAAGCGTCTGTCAGCAACGAAGGGCGGGCGTCTCGCCGCGGCCGCTGCGCGGTCGAAGAAGGTCACTTACGCCGTCAGCGACGTCCCGCAGGGGCACGAATCGGCGCTCGCGTCGGGGCCCACGCTGCCCGATCCGACCACCATCGCCGATTGCGAGCGGATCGCGAAGAACTACGGCTTGCTCCAGAGGTTTCCCGCGTCGATACGCAGCGTGTTCGAACACCACCGGATCCGCGAAACTCCGAAAGAAGGCGACCCGGCATTCGCGCGCGCGCGTTTCCACATGCTGCTCGGCGAGCACGAACTTCTCCACGCCGCGCATCACGCTTGCGAAGCCGAGGGCTTTGCCTGCGTCTGCGACACTTCGGCCGACAATTGGCCGCTCGAAAAGGCCGCCGATCATCTCCTCGCGCTGGTGGAATCTCAGAAAAAAGCGAATCCAGCAAGAGCGGTGGCCGTCCTCGCCGACGGGGAAGTGCTCAGCCTGGTACAGGGAACTGGCGTCGGCGGGCGAAATTCGGCGTTTGTGCTGGCGTGCGTCCCGAAGATTGCCGGGAAGGGAATCACGGTATTAAGCGCGGGAACGGATGGAATCGACGGCAATAGTCCCGCCGCAGGCGCTGTCGCTGACGGCGAATCGATGGCGCTCGCGCGCGCAGCCGGCCTCGACCCCACGGATTCCCTGCGCCGCAGCGACGCCTACAATTTCTTCGCGCGCCTGGGCGATGCCATCGTGACGGGGCCGACGGGCAACAATCTCCGTGATTTGCGAATCCTCCTCGCGAAGTGAAACGCACACTGTAGCGGAACTCATCTTGTAACCGGATTCTTGGCGCGTCGAACCACCTCCGACCCGAACAGAATGATGCGCTTTAGCCCGCGAAGCGGGCGCCAGAAGATAGCCCATGGCGTAAGCCGTGAGAACACTAGCCAAGATGGGATCCTAAGCCCGCGACGCGGGCGACAGAAGGTGAGCGCCGGAGGCGCGGTTGTACTTAGCCCGGCCGGTTCAGGGTTTGATGATTCAAACCCTGAGATCAGAAGGGCGTAGCGGAATGCCGGGTAGGACACTGCAAGAAAATGAGAATCGAGTCCCGGAGGGACGATTGATTCCTTGTCCTCACACGACCTTTTTTACCCCGGGCTCGCATGCGCTGCCATTCAAGCCCGCGAAGCGGGCGGCAGAAGGTGAGCGCCAGAGGCGCGGTTGTACTTAGCCCGGCCGGGTTCAGGGTTTGATGATTCAACCCTGAGATCAGAAAGGCGTAGCCGAATGCCGGGTAGGACACTGCAAGAAAATGAGAATCGAGTCCCGGAGGGACGATTGATTCCTTGTCCTCACACGACCTTTTTTACCCCCCGGGCTCGCATGCGCTGCCATTCAAGCCCGCGAAGCGGACGGCAGAAGATAGCCCACGGCGTAAGCCGTGGGAACACGGGCCAAGGGGGGTCCTAAGCCCGCGACGCGGGCGACAGAATCCTTTCCGGTAGCGACAGAAGCGGCAGAAGCCTACAACAGCCCTTTCACCCAGCCGCCATCGATAGGAATCGTCGCGCCGTTGATGGAGGCGGCGCGTTCCGAAGCGAGAAAAGCCACCATCGCCGCGAATTCGTCCGGGCGCGCCACGCGGCCAATCGGAATTTGCGCGCTCCACGCCGCAAAGATGTCTTCCGGGCGCTTGCCGGTCATCTGAGCCTGGCGAGTGGCCAATTCGTTCAGGCGGTCGGTGCCCGTGTAGCCCGGGCAAACGTTGTTCACGGTGATGCCGCTCGCGCCGAATTCGTTCGCGAGAGTCTTGGCCATTCCGGTAACGGCGGCACGCAGGGAATTCGAGAGCAGCAAGCCATCGATCGGCTGCTTCACGGAAACGGAAGTGATTGTCAGCAGACGCCCCCATTTATTTTTCTGCATGCGCGGCAGCACCTCGCGCGCGAAATAGACGGCGCTCATCAGCGTGAGGTCCACGGCCGCCCGCCATTCCTCCACGGTGATGTCGAGAAATTTCTTCGCGGGAGGGCCGCCGGCGTTCGTGACGCAAATGTCCACGCGACCGAACTTCTTTTCCACGTCGGCCACGAAGCCGCGCACGGCATCTTCCTTCGTGACGTCCATCGCGCGCCAGAAAACGCCGCGGCCCGAAGCCGCCTCGATTTCCTTGGCGGCGCGCTCCACTTCGCCGGCCGTGCGCGCGCAAATGGCCACCTCGCATCCTTCCTTGGCAAACTCATCCGCCACCGCGCGGCCCAATCCTTTGCTGGCGGCCGCCACGATGGCCACGCGTCCCTTGATTCCAAGATCCATAATTCGACTCCTTTACGTTCGCTCCTGCTTTCAATCGATCGGGCTTTAAGCCCCGGGCCTCTTTTGGGAGTGCGGGAGCTTGCTCCCGCTTTCTCTTCGTCGAAGCTTGCTTCGACGCGCCTGAACGGAGCACGCGATGCAGGAAGGCGCCAACTCCGTTTTGTGTCAGCCCCCGGACTGGTTTGTACTTGCCTGTCCGCCGTGGCGGGCAAACCCTGAGCTTGAACGGGTTTCAGGGTTTGTACTTGCAAACCCTGAGCTTCAATTGGTACAGGCTTGTCGTGCGCCTTTTGCTTCATCTGTGTTTATCTGTGTTCATCTGTGGTTCCAAGGTTTCACGGCCCTGTCGCTCAACCCTAGCTCTCACACAGACTCTTCAGCCTGTCGTTCACGTCCGAGTCCCGCGCCGCAAATAATCATCCGTCTTCGTAATCCAATCCTCGCGGCGCGGCGCAAAAAAGTCGATGTCCACCGTGTCTTCCAGCGCTTCAGCCGCATGAGGCACGTGCGCCGGTATCACCAGCACCTGGCCCGGCCGCACGATGAGTTCACCGTCGTCGAAAACAAATTTCAGCGCGCCGGAAAGGATCATCGTGTATTGCTCGCTGCGGTGCGAATGGCGCGGAACGATCCCTCCCCGCGCGATCAGAACGCGCGCCAGAGTGCCGTCCGCTCCACTGACCATGTTGCGTGAAATCACTTCGCTCAGTTTTTCGCTATCAAGCTTCTCCCAAGTCTGTGCCGCCAGCATGCCTCACCTCTCTCCTGTGAATTGCCGCGCCAGCTGCTCGTGCGACAGATGCTCCACCGAAACGGAGGAATCGTCAATGCCCGCCCATGCCAGTCGGTCCCGGGCGCAAGGCCAGCGCCCGAGGAAACTATTGTCGCCCGCGCATCCGTTCGACTAAGATGCGCCCGGGTGAGTCCTCTTGGGTCTTGAAGTATCTCTCTGAATTGGGCGCTCTGATAGCCGGAGCTTTCTTGACGTCTGGACCGGGACGCGACTCTCACTTCAGTCGTGAGAGGCGCACACCAATTTGTCATCCCGAATCCCCGCGGTTTTTGCGGGGTGAGGGATCTGCTTTTCGCTTTTGGAGGCGGCTTGTCCTAGGTTCTGAATTCCCGGGGAGGTTCGTATGAAACGGATTCTGATTTCAGCAGCCGTGTGGTTCAGCCTTGCCGCGACGGCGATGGCGCAAATTGGGAAGGTAGTGCCCGTTGCCGCTGGAACGGACGAAGACAAGGCGCTCACGGAGATCTACGCAGCGCCCGACGGCCCGGAAAAAGTCGCGCTGATCGACAAGTTCATGACGAACTACGGCAAGGGCGATTTCGAGCTGCTCGCCGACCAGCTCTACGTCCAAACCTATCTCGCGCAGAAGAACTACGCGAAGGTTTTCGAGTACGGAGAAAAAGTCCTCGCGCTGGATCCCAACGGTCTCCAAACGGCTACCAGTATGGCTCGCGCTGCGGCGGAGATGGGTGACACGGCGCGGCTCTACGCAGTCGGCGAAAAGGTGTCCGCGATCATCGCCGCCTACAAGGCCAAACCCACGCCGGAAGGAATGCCCGCGGACCAGTGGGCCGACGCCAAGGACACCGCCATAAAAAACGCGCAGGACGACGTTGGCTATGTGCAGTACTCCATGATCCAGGCTGCGTACAAGACGCAGGACGGCGCTGCGCGCGCCGCCCTTTTCCAGCGCTACGTGGCGGCATTTCCCGACTCGCCGTACACCGCGGCGGCGCGTGACCAGATCGCCACCGCCTATCAGCAAGCCCAGAACATCCCCAAAATGATCGAGAGCGCGCAGAACGCGCTCACCGCCGATCCGAATGACGTTTCCATGCTCATTCTTCTGGCGGACTATTGGAGCGACAACAATCGGCAGCTCGATAAAGCCGCCGCCTACGCGCAAAAGGCTCTCGACGCTTTGCAGCAAGCGAAGAAGCCCGACAACGTGACCGATGATCAGTGGCAGCAGCAGGTGACGCTCGAAAAGGGAATCGCCTATTCTGCGATCGGCGAGGTGAACGTCGTGAAGGGGCGTAATCCGGCGGCCGTCGACGCGTTCAAGCAGGCCAAGCCCCTGCTCAAAGCGAACAATTACTACTACGGCCGCAACCTCTATCGGCTGGGCTTCACCCTGGCGAAGATGCAGCGCCTGCCGGAAGCGCGCGTGGTCCTTACCGAAGCGGTCACCGTGAACAGTCCCTACAAGGCGCGCGCTCAGGAAACGCTAGACAAGATTGGCGGCGCCACCGGCCGCGCGCGCTGAGGCTCGGAACTGAATTTGAAGCTACCTCATAAGTGGTGCCCGGAACGGCGGAGCTTCAACCCGGTTTTGTGTCAGCCGTAACTTTCTTCGGGCAGAGCCGCGGAGCGGCAATTGTACTTAGCCCGGCGGGTTTCAGGGTTTGATGATTCAAACCCTGACATCCAGAAGTGCGAAGCGGAATGCCGGGGAACCAAGTCACAAGATGAGAACGAGTCCCGGAGGGACGATTGAGTGCGTGGCAGCCGGCCCCGGACTCGAGTTTTAAGGCGAAACCCGGGGCTTCAGGCCCGGGAGAAAGCTCGCCAGGATAGCCCTGGGAATTCGGGCGCCGTCTGCCAACTCAGTTCCGTGCGAGCCCCAGACTCGGGTTTCAGGGTTTATACTTGCCTGTCCGCCGTGGCGGACAAACCCTGAACTTGAATTGGTTCAGGCTCGTCGTGCGCTTCTTGCTTCATCTGTGTGTATCCGTCCCGAGGCTTCGTGATGCAAACCCCGCTTAAATCAGTCCCAGGAAGTCCGAGCCTTTAGGTTTAAGCGTAGAGCCGCGGTCTTTAGCGCGGCACCTTCGCCTTCAGCCGACGAGAGCAGGCCCCTTGCCCTGACGCAGGAAGGGTCAGGTCACCCGAAAGAAGCCCCACAAAAATTTGAGGGGCTTCAGCCCTGGGAATTCGGGCGGCCGTCTGGGAACTCGGGTCTGTGCCAGCCCCAGACTCGGGTTTCGGGGTTTGTACTGCAAACCCTGAGCTGGAGTTGCTTCAGGCTCGTAGTTCGCCTTTTGCTTCATGTTTCTGTTTATCTGTCTTGAATCTGTGGTTCCAAGGTTTCACGGCCCCTGTCGTTCAACCCTGCCTCAACTTTGCTGACGGAATGGGATGTGAGCAGACTGTCGCGACGCGTAAGCGAATTTGCGCGGAGATTCTGAGTTTGCTACAGTGAAAACGACCGATGCCATCGATCATCCAGGAAGTCGGCGAAACCTTCGCCACCCTCTACAAGGGCTTCAGCGTCACGCTGAAGACCATGTTCCGCAAGACGACCACCGAGGCCTACCCGGATACGGCGGCTACCGTCCAACCGCGCTACCGCGGAATCCACGTCCTCCAGCGCGACGAAAACGGACTCGAAAAGTGTGTGGGATGCTTTCTCTGCTCAGCGGCTTGCCCGGCGAACTGCATCTACATCGAAGCTGCGGAAAATACGGAGGCCCAGCGCGTCTCGGCAGGCGACCGCTACGCCAAAGTCTACAACATCGATTATTCGCGCTGCATCTTCTGCGGATACTGCGTAGAGGCCTGCCCAACCGACGCCATCACCCACGGTCACAACCTAAACCTGGCCCCCTACAACATCAACGCCCTAATCTACCGCAAAGACCAGCTCCTCGAACCCTGGCCACCCCCGCCCACCCCCCGATCCCCCAGCCGAGAGTCCATATAAACATAATATGCATTAGAGATACCAAGCAGGTGCAAATCTAGGCCTGAACGACGGCCGTGTCAAGGTCATTTTTTCAGGCCCTGTCGCCGCAAAGTGAGAATGTCCGGTTTGTGCAAAGTAGAATTGCCTGCTTTTCTGGGGGTTGGGAGGCCAGTTGCCGAGAACGCGAGGCTGTGGCAGAGACGCCGTCTGCGTGTGAAGTAGATGCGCATCTGGCGGTCCCGACGATCCGCGGTCGGCAAACTTCATATGCGCGGCGGCGACGCTACTTAAGGAATCCCGCTGCGAAACTCCCGATCTTTGAGGCTAGGTCGAGGGCATAGCCCCCGACGCGAATCGCCCAATTGGCGGGACGCGTCTGACGATGAACCGCTTCTCGAATGTCTGCTGTTGTATCTGCAAGGTTAGCGGTCGTGCGCGCGACGTTGGCTGCGGCTGTCTGTGTCTCTCGCAGCGTATCAAGCAGTGCCGGATCTTCAGAGAGTCTTGCTAGGTTGGCGCCCGCGTCAGAAGCGTCCCGGAGCACAGGCGCTAGGCTTTCAAACGACCCTTTTGCCGCCATGGAAAGATCGCTGAGCGATCTGCTTTGCTGGTCAATTGCCTGCTCTGCCCGTGGAACCATCCCAACGTTTAAGGAAACATCCGTGTGCTCGATGAGGTCGTGCAGTGCGGCGAGGTCTTGATTCGTACGATTTGTCGACTCAAGGATCGCCGTAACTTCACTGGCCGAATTTGTCTCAAGAACTGCTGTAGCGTGTCGCAGATTCGCGCAGGTCTGCGAAGCTTCCCGGATGAGTCGATTGACGTTGTCGAAGGTGTAGGAGATCTTGAGTTGGTTCGCATGAAGATCCTGCCGCAATTGCAACGCAACTAGGGCAAGCGCTAGAAAGAAAACGCTGGTTGACAAAAGGGCCGCCGCCCGCAAACTGTACATTAGATATCGCATAATCGAAGCGAGAAGGAAACCGAGCGGAAATTCAATCCGGGACAGCGACTCCCCAACCTAACAGAGCGGATTGGCTCTAGCTGGACTTCGTACTGAAGGTTTTGATTGCGTCCCACACCGTTTTGGCTTCCGCAATCAATTGTGCGTCGAGTGTGACGTTAATTCCGTTGGCAGAGGCTGCTGCGCCCGCCTGATCGATAGCGGAGCCAACAACCTCCAGGGGACTGATGGCTACCTGCTCGAACTTTTCGGCACCGGGGGCGAAAAGCGCGGTGATGCCCTCGATCGTTGGCGCAGCTTTCTGTATGTCCGCGACAACCTTGGGAGCATCAGACGCGGCCGTAAGAATCCAGTTCTTAAAGACCGTCGCAGCCCTCTTTAGATCCTGAAATGCTGTCGAAAAAAAGCTCATGTCACTCTCCTTTCATTCCGATTTAAGAACTACTGGAGTGTTCGGGACGACACCGGCGGCAGCAGGCTCTGCGACACGTAGGCCCCCGCCTGCCAGTTCGGCCCGCGCGGGACGCCGTTGATGTCGCTGCACAGCGGCACAAGGTAGCCGCTGCAGAGCGCGCTCAAGTTCGCGCTGTTCCCGCCGGTGGCAAACGGCACCGTGGCGCCGCTCGCCGACGTCGGCGCGTACAGATTCAGCAAGGTGTAGCCCTGCGCGTTCGCCGTCGAAATCCCCTGCACCACGCTGGCCGCCTGTACGTTCGCCGCGACGCTGGACCCCGCGTAATCTTCGTAAGTGATGTTCGTGTAGCCGCTGCCCCAGAACGGATTCACCACGCTCGGCCCGGTGATGCAGTGCAGGTTCTGCATCACGACTGTGGTCGCGTTCGTCGCCGTCGAATTGCTGTTCAGGCAGACGTAGCCTTGACTCGACTGGGCGTTGTAAATCGTGTCGTTGAAAAAATAGGCCGCGCACCCGCCCACTGCCGGGCTGGTCGTGTTGATCCCGTATGGAGGCGTCCCTCCGCCTTGCGCCCAAATCACTTCGTTGAAAAAATAGAGCGACTGGCTGGGAGCGCACTGCTGCTGATTCGATGCCGCGGCGACATGGTTGTGGTCGATGTTGTTGTAGGAATAGAGAGTCGTTCCCGTCGAAAGCTGAGAGTAGCGGCGGTTCACGTGAAATGATGGGTTGTACGCGTAGAGAGCCAACCAGACTTCGTTGTTATAGGCCAGGAACGGGTTCGCGGTCGCATTCCCCTGCTGTCGGATCAGCCACGCGCCCGAATAGATTTTGTTGCCGTGAACGCTGCTCGGGCCAGCCGTGCCTGCGCTCATTTCGATTCCGAATGAGGTCGCGATGCACGCGCCGTTCAAGCCGCAATAGTTGTTCGAGACGGTGGTCGATGTCCCGAGAACGAAACTGTCGCCGTCCTCCACGATGTTGTTTGCGGCTTCCGAGTACGCACCGTAAGGGTCGATCCCATTATCCTGCGGCCACACATAGCCAGCGCCCGAAGTGGGACACGGACTCGTGACCGCGACGGGCGCGCCGGATGCGGGAGTGACGCAGTCCACAAATTCTCCGTGCACGTAATTGTTTGACGCGGTGCTATGCGGGCCAATACCTCCTAGCATGTCGATCGGGCCACGGCTCGCGCTCGTTTGGCACCACAGATCCCGGACTTCGAGCCCATTGAAGATGACGTACGAACCCGCTCCATAATTAATCGGCCCGTGGTTCCAACTGTTGCTTGCCAATCCGCACGGCCAATCGGGAGGACTGGCCTGCAACGCCCCATCGTCGATGATTGCGCGGTCGATGTCGGCCGCGCACGTTCCCGTTCCGCCACCGCCAGAGATCGAACACGATGGGGCCGAAGTGTAGCCGCTGCCACCGCTCGTAAGAGTGACGTGGTAGATGAACCCGGCAACGTTCGGGTCGCTCTGCGCCGCTGGCATCACGTTTGGAGTCGCTGCCGCGCCAGAGCCGCCTCCACCGGAGAGAGTAATCGTCGGCGGTGATGCGGGATTCCAGCCGCCGAGGTCGCGCGTCATCACCACGGAGTTCACGACGCCCGCGTTCCAAGCGGGCAATCCAGCTCCCACCGCGTTCCCCACGTAGATGCAGCCCGTTCCCGCGCAGCCGTAGGTTTGCGTCGATGAAGTTCCCGACGCGCTTCCCCATGACCACGGCATCGTCGTATACGGCCAGACCACGCCGCCCTTCAGAATGTATTTATCGCCAGCCACCGGAACCTGTGAGGCGCAGTTCGCCGTGCAGCCATCACCCGTGCTCGTTCCCGTGGGACTCAGGCCGAGCATCCCGGGCGCGTGCTTCCACGGCCCATGTCCGCCGCCAGTGGTCTCGGTCGTGCCATCGTTCGAGTCGCTGCCGTTCACGTGGTCGATGTAGCAGGTCGTGCAGGTGTTCGACGCCGCGCGCACCGCCCAATAGACGGGCTCCGCCGCCAGAGCGAGAAAAATCGTGAGCGCGGCCAGAGCCAGGTTGCGGTGAATGCTTTTTACCACGGTCCCTCTATCTTGACGTGGAAGTCGTAGTTCGGCGAATTCGCAATCGCCACTGCGAAGGTCACCGCCGTCCCAGCTTCCAGGGCCACCGGCTGCGTCACGGCCACAAAGGACGCTGCGCCCAACGTCGTACATGCCGCCGCAGTCCCCGTGATGGTGTGCGTCGTCCCGGATGGATCTGTCCATGCGTACGTCGGCGTCGCGATCGCCGTGGAAACGCTCGTGTCGCAGTTCACCACCAGCGTCAGCGTATAGCCGCCCTGCACCGGCGCGCTCGCCAAGAGATTCGTCGTCGTGATCGCAGTCGTCCGTCCGTTGTAGTCGGCCGTCACCGGCGGCGCCGTCACGAAAGCCAGATAGTTTGCGTTGTCAGGGCTCCAAATGTAGGCGTGCGCTCCTGGCGCGAGCACCAGGCTCGTCGAGCTCGGGCACACGCCCAGGCAGGTGATCGTCGAAGTCGCAGGCGTAAGGGTGATGTTGCCCTGGCCGAACGTCCCGTTGTTCCACAGCACGAAGTAGAAATTGTTGGTGAACGACCCGCTTCCGGCTTGCGCGATCGTGTACGCCTGCGCCGACGCGTTCGCGCCCTGGACGATGCAGCCGAAATCCGTCGCCGCAATCGCGTACGACGTGCTTGTCTGCACGTTTGTACATTGACCGAAGGCTGAGGTGGTGAAAGCTCCCGTGGCAGATCCGAGCCCAGTCATCACCGTCCGTGCCTGAGCGGTTAGAGGCTGCGGCAGAACAGTGTTGGCGTCTGGCACGGTTGTTGTTCGATTGGCCGTGAGAGCAGTCGTGTTGAAGTCATTGGCTGCGTTGGCAGCGTCCCCGAGGAACAGGTCGCCAAACGGAAGAGCTCCGCTCCCGAGATCATCTGCGCCAGCGACCGCTGGCAGCAGGGACGCGTTGATCGCGACGCTCGCCAGGTTTGACAGCGCGGTGTTCGCTCCCCCTCCGCCTCCTCCGGACGCGTTCCCCAGCGTGCTTTGCATCTGGAAGTTCGTCCCGTCATACATCACCGTCACGAGCTGCCCCGCTGTAATGTCGCCCGATGCGAGGTTTGCTCCTACGCTTCCGCCTGTGCCCCCGTTCTTCTTTATTGTTACCGCGCCGATCCCGTCGACGTTCAGCGTTGAGGTGCCCGTGTTCGCGTGCGCCGCTTGAAAGTTGAAGACGGCGCCGACGGGGATTGATGTGATTGCCGGCGATGTCGTAACCACGTAAGTGTTTGCCGCGCCGGTATCCGCGTAAAAATTGAGCCCTCCGGCCACGTTCAAGCCAGTCGGCGTGAACCGATGGGTCGAAGTCATCGCGTTGCCCATCGGAAACTGCATCGACCCCAAGACCGCTGTGATTGTCGCGCTGGCGGTTGTGGCACCGCTTACGAACAGCCCGGCGTAGCTCAGCCCGGCATTCGCGTTCGATGTGCTCGATGCAATTGCCACGCAATAGCCGTTGACGGCCGCAACTCCCTGCAAAGGCGCTGTCCAGGACACGGTGACTGCATCGTTCGATCCGCCCACCGTCACAGGCGCGCCTGCGATGCTCGGGGCTGACAATGTTGCGCAGTTATTGCTCGTGGTCGCCACGAATGGGTAGTACGTCCCCGCTGGAATCGCGCCGCCCGTCGTTGCGCTACCCGAAACGTTCGTTGGCGGGAAGAGGTTCGCGAACTGAACGTCGATCGCGCCCTTTGTCGTTTCAGTCAGCGATGCGTTGAACCCATTACTCCCGCCGTCGTTGAACAGAAGACCCTGGCCTGCATCGATTCCGTATGACGCTCGGGAGTTGGGGCTCAAGTAGAAGCGCAGGTTAGGCGTCGGATTCGCGCCGGTCGTAACCTCGCTGCGCAAGCGCGAACTCGAAGCAATCGTGCTGTCGGCGATAAAGTCAAGGCCGCCTTGCGTCTCAAGGCTGCACGAACCGGTCGGGTTGCCGGAACCGTCCTCGACAATCGCGCCGACTGTCCCATGCACCTCGCAGTCCTGGAGAGATCCCGCGGTCATTCGGACCGCAATCAAGGGAGTAGTCGCTGAGCTGCCGCTCGAGTTCTCAACGTGAACACCGGCGAGGGTCGATCCGGACGAGTTGAAGTTGATGAGTGCTCCCGCGCCGCTGGCTCCTGGCAGCGAAGTATTGAGAAAGGAGACTGGACCAAACACTGGCAGCGCGGTCTGACCCATGTGCCCAGAGGTATTGGTGACGGTAAGAAAGTCCGTTGTGCTGCCTACAGGTGTGACGTCATTGAACACGAAGTTGCCCGGGCCCGTGCCGGAAGTATTCACGCGTTGAATGTACTGAAAATTCGCGCCTGATCCGCGTACGTGCTCCATCTGGACAAAGGCCACAAGCGGCGATTCCGAACCGAGCGGCGCTTCGCCGGTGAACAGCGCCATTGGCAACGATGAACTGCCGCTGTTGAGGCACCCGTTGGTCATCCGGAACCATAAGACGTTTGTAACCTTTAGGGGAACGTTGTCTGTCAGGCTTGTGGACTGTGCAGTTGCGCAGACATTGTTCAGAGCCACGATCGGCGTCGCATAGAAAGACAGCGCTTGGTTGTACCCCGAGATTTGCAGATTCTCGATCGTTATGCCGCCGCTGTTCGTCGGGTATTTGAACCCGAAGACGGGGGTGGCATTCGGGCTCGATCCCAGGTTGGCGACAATGAGCTTCGCCTGTGGCGCTTGCTCAGACTGCGCCGTTCCCTGATCCCCCAGCGCCGTGATGTGGATGTGCGCACAAGGGATCGAAATCACAGGAGACGTCGACGGCAGTTGCGGCTGGGTCAAACTGTAGGTTCCCGGCGGAATGTAGAGAGTCGAGCCAGCGTTGCACGCGGCCGCCGCGGCGTTGGTCATCGCGGTTGTGGAGTCGGCGGCGCCAGTCGGGTCAGCGCCGTACGCCGTAGCGTCCACGCGGGGCCTTGGACCTTTCACTGATTCGCTGAGAGGCACCGTCAGAACGGACGGACTCGTGCTGCTATCCACAGCAAGCCCGGTAACGGCACCGAACTGGCTGTGATTGTTGATTTGCACTTGCGTGTCGGACCCGGCCGGAGTCCCTGCCCCTCCAGCACACCCCGACGCAGTCGAATTCGGCGCACAGGCTAGAACGATCGTCGAGCTGTAGCCCGTGGTATTCGATCCCGTGATTACCTCGACGTATGTGCCCGCGGCCGCGTAGTACGTGTAATTGCCCAAGCCGTCCGACACGAGCGGCTGCGTGATGGTGTAGCCAGCCCCGAGGGATGGGTTCGAATAAATGTTCGCGAGCGTGCACGGCGGCGCCGCCGAGTAATTTGGAGTCGAACCCGCTTGGCAGGCCCATACGTTGGCTCCGGGAATCGGAGTTCCCTGCGGCGACACGGACACCGACTGCCGCTGCGATCCCTGCCCAAACGCGGGCGCGGTCCAAAGACACACCCACGCCAAAATTATTGCGATCCTTCGCATTTTCCCTCGGTCAACTGCTGCGGTATTTCTCGAGTCTAGCCAGGACTTCTTGAACGTAGAGTGGCTTCGCGCCGCCATTCCAAAGATTCAGCGCACGCGCGATATCGCCACCGGCAATTTCAATCTTCGCTGCCAGGACTGCGCAGCCCGTTTCCACGCCTGCCTCGGGTTCGCACAAGGCGCTCAGAAACTTTCCGCTAAAGCCGTGCTCGCGAGCGACCTGTCCCATCACCTGCATTAGCCCCCAGGAAATCGACCGCGCAACCTCTTCGGTGGGTGGCAGGCCAAGCGGGGCTACGTAACGGGAGCGAAAGGCCGGCTCATAACGAATCGCATACGGATTCCACGACGATTCCTGGTCGGCGACGGCACACACAAGCGCTGGATCGAGCTTGTGATTTGCCGCTACGGCGCGAGCGAGTGCGATGAAAACGGGCATGTGACGGAATGCCAGAAAACCAAATCACCCTATCGTTGGCGAGAGTTGTTCAGCTCTACCCAGCGAATCGGCGGTTGCGAATCGACCTCAATTCCCTGCTTCTCGCATAGCTTCATCAGGAGGTCGTAAATGTGCGGTAGGTGATTCGTGGCCATGTCTTGCACAAACCCGCGGTTCATCTCTTCGTTTCGAATCCGCCGGTAAAGCCAGCGCAAAAACAGTGCGAGCTGAACAATGCCGCTGAAGATCAAGGAAAGCCAATATGGATCGAGTGATGTGTGCACGGTGGAAACTTCCGAATCGCGGCGACCACTATTCAAGGGGCGAAAGCCCTCTGGCGTCTCTGACTAACTTACTTGTGTCCCATCTCTTTCACCGAGAAATCCTTCATTTCAATTTTGATTCGTCTCTCGGCAGCGAAATCCTCCGTCACAACAACCTCGCCGCGGATATCAAACGGCACGCTCAAAGATCCATTCTTTTCAACTATCAGGAAATCTCGAAAGAACCTCGGGTCCAACGCTGCCGCGCCAACGGTGGAAGAAGCCTTGATTTCGGTATTCCAAGAGGCGTTGTTGTCGATGGATACATCCCATCCGGTCGGAACTTTGGGCAACTCAGCAATCCGACCGGATGTTATGTGAATCTCAAACCCGACAACTCTCTCCTTGCTAGTCGTTTGAAGAGTCGGAATGGAAACGGCCAAAGTCCGCCCGCGAGCGGCGTCGCTCACATGCAGAGCCACTAGAACCGCCGCAATTCCAGCGATTACGAGAGATAGGCGAAGTTCCAATTTGTTATTCAGTATGTGCTCTCTGCTACGGTGCGAGATTGTAGGTAATTCTGTCGCGTGGGGCTACCCGAAAAGTGACGCAATCCCCGAGCCAATCCCGAACAAGCCGCCGAGCCCCGCCGTGGATGATCCGCTCGATGCACGCTGTCGCACGCCGAGCAGCTCTGAGGGAACGCCCATCGCTTTCCCGAGAAGGTTCGTGTCGATACCATACGTCTGTCCCAGAGCATTGAGACCGGCAAGCTGGTCCTGCTGTTGGCGGTTCGCGAACGAGATTTGATTCTGTTGCGCCTGGCTGGCATCGGTTTGCGCCTGCTGCCGCCCGAGCTGCGCCAGCAGATCGCCGTAGCCTGCGGTGTTGTTCGTCGCAGCCACCTGATTCGCAGCGCGTTCCCGCAACGCGTCGTATGCGGTATTCGCTGCGCCAAGGCTCTGTTGCGTGATCGCGGATTGCTGCGCCGGGGTGAATCCCGGACTATTCAGCAGATTCTGAATCGTCGGCATCATCAGCGAACGGTCCTGACTTCCCTGCTGGTTCGCCTGCGAGATCAGTTGGTTTTGCTGCGCGAGTTGCTGATCGGTCAGCGCTCGCGTTGTGCTTTGTGCTGCACGGGACATAGTGCCTCCCCAAAAGAACGAACTTCAATCGTCGAAATTTGACCGGTAACTGCCCGCCGCTAGCCGCTTCTTCGCAACCGGCGGCAGTACGGAGTCCACGCATCATCGCGAATCCATCCAAGCGCCGCGAGACGCCGCCCGAATCGCCTTGCGATCGGTGGCGGAAGCCAGGCGTGCGCGTCATCCAGGCCGCGCGCGAGTAGGTCTCGTTCGCCCGCACTGTGTAAGGCGAGGAACCGTCCGTAACGCTCGCGAGGGTTGCCTGCTTCCGGATCGACAAGCAGATACATTTCGCAAGTGAGTCGCGCAAGCGACGCCATCACAGCGCGCCCTGATTCATCCTCCACCACGAGTTTCGAAAGGAAAATCGGATCCGAGATATCCGGGAACGCATAATCGAAGCCTTGTCGCGCATGGATGCGCAGCAACGCTTCTAGATCGCTCTCTCTGTACTCCCGCACGAGCATCGGAAATGGGATCGAGCCATTCAGAAAACGCGGTGGCGAAGCAGCGGATGTATCCGTGCAACAGCTTCCGCAACGTCAAAAGTAGTCGCGCCCGGCGCGATCCCCAACGCCTCGAGCGCGGCTTGCGAGGAATCCGATATCGCGTTTTGCCCAAGAGGGTGCGGCAGAGCCTCGAACGCCGGGTCATCCTCGAGCGCCAGGTGTGCGCCCTCGTCGCCTTCCACTAGAACGAGTATCGCCGCATGAACTTCTGGCCCGGCCGACGCGAAGGTGCCCGCCTCAGGGCGACGCTCGAATTCCGATCGAAGCTCGACCCAGTGCGAATTGGCAAATCGCCCGGCGTGCTGCTGCCAGGCATCGCGCGTCGTGATGTAGTAGCGTTTGCCAGTCATGGCGGGCAGGTCACGAGCTAAACGTATAGTTGTGCGTCAGCACCGAGGCCGCGAAGCGCCCCGCAAAAAAGTGGCGCTCGGGCTCGCAGCTTATCGTCACTTTTTGCCCGGCTTCGAACACGGTCTCGATTCGCTTCAGGCTCACGCGTCCGAAGCGTCCAACGAGAATATCGGACATGCAAAGCCGCTCGGCGCGCATGGGCGATCCATCCGCCAGGGTGAAAATATGGTGTGGAGTAACTTCCAGCGACTCGGCATTCGAAAAATGCAACCGAATGAAAGTGTCCGCATCCCGCACTTCCAGGCGGCAAATGCGGGTCCACGTTTCTCCGCCGGCCTCGCGGGGACATCGCAAGTGCTCGCCGATCTTGCAGCTCTCGAGCGGCACTGTGCCGCGCTCCTTGGTCAGGACCATCGTGCCCGAGCGAAGACAGCTTCCGCTTCCCCCGCCTGAGCCGCCGCCCGTGCCGCTCGTTGTGGTCGCCGCAATCATCGCCCCTTGCGACAGCGGGATGCGTCCCTGAAGCGCTTGTTGCTGGGCCGACAGATTCGTCTTCGCTGTTTGCGCATTTGCGGGCGAGCCCGCGCCGCCGCCAACCCACGCGATTACCCCGTTTACGTCGTCCCAGTAAGGGTAGAAGTAGTACGTTGTGCCGGCGCTGAGACCGTTGACTCCGAGCGACCCGTTGGGTATGGCGTTCGTGGTGCCGTCAGCGCGATAAATCGAGAGCCCGCTCCACGACCAGGTGATGCTCGAGGTCGTCGAAACGTACGTAAACGCGCCCGACCACGTCGGCGGAACGGAACCTTTCATCAGCACGCCTGACTTCGTCGGATCCACTTTTCCCGATGTGAGCGCACCGGAAGTGACGCGCGCGTAGTTCGTTCCGTCTGTAATCTGATTGTCCAGGCTCCAGCCCTGATTCGGTCCGAGTGAGGCCTCCGCCAAACGCTTCAGCGCCTCATACAGTTGCGGATTCGTACGCCGGAGCGCCTCGATCTGGGGAACAGTCAGCATGGTCGAACCACCCTAATTCGTGCCGCGGACGATGGCGAAGGGATCGGGTTTCGCCCACGGCACTAGCTTCGTCAACGAGAACCACGATCCCACCGCGTTTGTGCCGAACTGATAGGCGACGCGTTCCGCTAGTACGTTCGTGAACTGCTCCATGTCGTGGGAAACGGGCGACGCAAGCGTCCAGGAACCGAGCTGGGTCTGCGTCACGTCTCCGGGAGAGAACGCCGAGAGTGCGAGTGAACCTGCGCCCTGGACGTAGCCCGTGAGATACCCGAACAGGTTTCGGCCGCTGAGGCCGGTCGCCGCCAGATATGCAGTCGTGTAGAAGGAATTGATCGGCGCGCCGTCATCGGAGTACTGCCCTTCGATGGGCGCGTAGATCTTTCCGCTGGAATTGTTACTCCCAAAGAAAATCTGGGCGATACCGGTGGACTGTTCGATCAACCCGCACGAATTCGCGGCGATCGTCCACAATGCCCATTTTCGCGACCGTTCGATCGACGACGGTATCGCGGACAACGGATCCTGAAATCCTTCCGAGTAGTCCATCACAAGGATCTGGTTTGGCTGTGTACCGCTGCCCATCGGTACTCCCACCAGAATCCGCTTCCTCTGCGTGTCCGCTTGAACCCAAAGACTCTGTCCCGCCTGCCAGTTGATCGAGTCCCACGTGGGCTGAATCTCCTGCGACAGTTTGATCGGCTCGCTGCCGTCGAAGAGATACAATCCCGAGCGACCCGCGATCACCACCCACTCCTCGCCAAATCCAATACCATGCGCTGAGGGTGTCCCAACTTTGTTCGACACTTCTTCCACCGCCCACAGCGCCGGTTCGTTCACGCCGTCGGTTGCCGTCACGTACATGCTTCGCTCTTTTACGAAATACAACCCGTTGCGCAGCGTGAACGCAGCTCGAATCGCCTGACCGTCATTTAGGTCGATGTTCATAATGCCGCTCACGCCGTCGTAGCTTTCCGGCTCTTCGGTGCCTGAGGCCCGGACGAGCGAGGCGTTCTGTGACGCGTTCGTTTCGAATACCTCGATGTTGTCCACCAGGAACCAGGACCCACTGGGGCTGGGCGTGCCGTCTGCGTAGACGCGGAGGGTGAGGTCAGCTGGGAGCGATGTTTGCGGCCCGAACAGGTCGGCCGTGAATTCTTGGTACGAATCGGTTGTTTGAACGGCGGTCACCGCGAGGCCGGTGCCGATTTGCCCCTGCGTTGGGCTGAACGCATTGATTCGCAGCGTCCCGGCAGTCAGATTTGGGCTGCGCTTGATTCGCGCGCGCACGGAATAGTCCGTGTTGTTAACGCAGAGAGGGTCTCCCACGACGTCCGTAATGGCGCCCTGCGAGATCAGCCCGCGAACGGCAGTAGCGCCGTCCGCCGTGATGCGGTAGGCGTTGCCCCAAACAACATCGCTCGCCTCGCGGCTGCCCCCTGCCCCGAATGTCGAATCCAGTTGCCAGCCTAGAGGCCTTCCGTTCCCCGAGGGATCCCACCCTCCATCGAACGTCGGGTTGCGCCAGTTGTCCATGTGTGCGCGCTCGCCCCACCAGAAGAGCCGCTCCACATAGTCGATGACGCCAAGCTGTTCCGGCAATTCGATCTGCCCGAACAAGTAGTCCATGCTTACGCCGGAGAGCAGAATCGTGTCGGAAAAATCCACTGTGACCGAAGTCGTCGTGTTGTCGTTCACTACCATTGTGGCCGGCACCTGATAGAAACTCGCGCCGCCCGCAGCCGTAAACGTCAGGAGCCTCTGCACGACATTCGACGGCCCGGTTGGAATGTTCGTCACGTTGACCTTGAAGTTTCCGGCCGCTGTCCACGAGACGGGTGGCGAGGGCGCCGTCCAATACCCCTGCCGTGTGACAAACACCACGGAGCACTGGTGGACTCCCGGCGAAATGCTGCCCGCGGCGGTTGAATCCGCAACTTGCGGTCCCTCCGCCGGACCGATTTGGCTGACACGGTCGAAGTTCGAATCGTCGTACTGGCGCGGCAAATCCTGCCCCAGCAACCCGTCCGAGAACGCCATGTATTCCCGCCCGAAGTGCGTCGTTGACGCAAAGAACATGTTTGGCTCTACAACGGACGCTGCCAGCGAGAGGACGCCAGGCGACGTTTCCTTATAGAGGTTGCCCAGCGAATCGAGCGTCAGCAAACGTTGGACGAGATTGGTCGTCACGTACGTTTTCAGACCGTTGACCTGTGGCGCCCCTCCGAGCACGCCATACTGAGCGACGAGGCCGGGACGCGTCCGCACGCCACCCGGAAAGAACTCAACGTCACCCAGGCTGGGCGACATTCCCGGCGGCACGTCCGAGGGGTCGAGCAGCGTGACCCACGTACCGAACATGTTTAGCGGCAAAGGCGAAAAGGATTCAATGGACATGAGTTGCTCGCAGGAGTTTCTTCTGTGGGTGAGTCGCGGCCTGGTTCGGCCGGTAGGTCTCGCCGATAGCCGCGCACTAGCCAGGACTATTGCAGTTTCTTGAAGATCCCATAGAAGGTGATCGTATCGCCCGTGATTGCCCCCGGGTATGCCCCCGCAGCGAGTTCGGGAAAGGCACCCGCGCTGGCCCCCTGTTGGAAGATCTTCACTTTCCCGCTGTTGAGCGCGGTCCCCGGGTAGAAGACGTAGTCGTACCCTGCAAGCCCGTCCATCCACGCGGTACCCTGGATAGGCGCTTGAGTCGTCGCAACGATCGGGTTCTGTGAGAGATCAAGCGTGTCGCCGCTCGTAGTGTAACTTCCAGAAGCAGCGACTGTGCCGCTCACATGAATCCGCTTGCCATCTTCCCACGTATCTACGAGTGTAAAAGTGAGTGCCATGTGTCCTCCCAGACGCGGTGATAACTGACACAGCTATGCAGCTGCGCGAATTCGCTTTGAAACGGGTTGCTTGCGACTGCTATCATTGCCCTTCAAGTTCTGCGGCGCGCAACCCCAACGCCTTGATGTGAATCCAAAGCGTCGATATGAGGAGACCCGAGTGCGGCGATTGCTGATAGTTTGCGCGGCGATGGTGTCGATGTTCTCAGTGCTTGCAATCGCCCAGATATCTTCCACTTCCGAGGCAGCATCGAGCGCAAAACACGACGCGCGAGCTCAGAGTGAAACCCAATCTTCGGCGCTGTCAGGCGCCAACAGCAGCGAGCCTGTAGTCTTGGCGAGCGGTGTCGCCGTTCGCGCAGTGGCATTGGACTCGCGAACCAACGTCTACCTCACGAATGCCAACGTGCCCGACCGGATATTCACTCTCACCGGTCTCGCCGATCTTCCAGCCAGTGCCGCCTCGAACCCGACTGTCACCGCGAACCTCGCGCTCTTAGCAGGAGACGGAATCGCCGGTTCGCTGGGGGATGGCGGAAGCGCGCTCAACTCGCAGTTCGACCTGAAATTGGACTCAATGGTTCTTCGCAGCGGCATCGCGGTTGCATCGGACGGGACGATTTTCGTCGCCGACACCCTCAATTCCACCATTCGGCGCATCGCAGGTTCGGATTCCAGCGAACCCGGCATCGTTCGCAGCGTCGCTGGCCGTTGGGCTCCTCGGCAAGAGGTGACTCTCTCTGAGCCGCTCGGTCTTGCGCTGGATCGTGCCGGGAACCTCTATATCGCCGATCACGCCGGAGCAATCGATGTCCTGCCCGCCGCGACGGATTCTTCTTCCGACGCGCGGCTCGTACTTCTCGCGCACGTTGTTTCGGCTTCGAGCATTGCGCTTACGGTTGACGGCGCGAAAGCCTTTGTCGGGTCGCCGGACACAGGTGCCATTTTCGAAATCGACACGCAAACGCGCGCGATTCGCGCCGTTGCGGGATTTCCCACTCAGCCGAACCCCTCACAAGAATCACGATGCGCGCAACAAGGTTCGGGTTCCCTTGCTAACACGGCCGTCTGTCCCGCCGCTCTCGCCGTCGATGGTAAGGGGAATCTTTTTGTTGTGGACGCGAACTCAGGCCGTATTCTCCGTGTGGATTCAAAGTCTTCGCAGATCACCGTGGCTGCGAGCGGCCTGAACCTTCCGGGCGACATGCGTTTCGATGCCAGCGGAAATCTCTATGTAGCTGAACAAGGCACCCTGCGGTTGCTGAAGTTCACGGACATGGGCCAGCCCGTTAGCAATCTGACGCTCACGCCTTCATCATTCGATTTCCCGGATCAACCCACCGGCGGCGCAACGCCGACGCAAGCCTTCACATTGATGAACAACACGAGTGCGGCTCTCAGCGGGCTCACTATCTCGTTCATTCCGAATACCGATTTTCAGGCGCTGAGCAATAACTGCGGGACCTCTCTGGGCGCTGGCTTGCCTTGTACGATCAACGTGGACTTCGCACCTTCAGCGACTGGAGCCCGCACCGCAACGCTTTCCGTGACAGACTCCGGTGGCGATTCTGCCACCGCGACCCTGTCAGGCACGGGAGACGATTATCAGATTGCCTTGAACGGCAGCTCGATGGAGCAATCCGTATTTCAGGGTGGCACGGTCACATTCAACTTCAACGTCACACCAGACAGCGTCTTCGGAGGCGCGGTGACAATCGTTTGCCCCGCAAGTTCTCAAATGCCAGCCCTCACTACCTGCACCCCGAACCCGTCGACAGTCACCGTCACCCCCGGAACCGCCGCGCCATTTTCGGTAACGTTCGCAACCACTTTCAACGGTGTTTTGGGTGGAACCACGAGTAGCGCTTTGCCCGCTGCTATTCCTGGCGGCAGGGCTTCCCCTCCCTCCAATCGGGTCTCGGTTGTCGGGATCTTCCTGGGTCTATTGGTATTTCTCGCCGGACCTATACTTTGGCACGGACTTTCGAATCGCTCGGCAACAGTTGGGCCACGAAGTGAGCATCTCGCATGGGCCTCAGCGGTATTGCTGCTTGCGTGCGCCACGGTGTTCCTCGGCGGGTGCCACCATACCAGCATCCCGGAGGGTCTGAATACTCCGGTCGGTGCGACGAACTTGACGATTCGAGGCGCAGCGCAGAACGCCGGTCGTGGAAACACAATCATCCTCGATGTCGTCGCGCATTGATTCCGAACGGCTGCCGCAGGACGAAAATACACTTCCCTTCCCGTCTCACAGGTAAATCACGCGCCGATGGAGGCCGTAGGGGCGCCGCCTGCGGCCCTTCGTCTGCTCAGGTCGAACGTACCGCTCAATAAGGTTTTCGGTCGCCATCTGCGCCGTCCCAAGTAAATCCTGTGCGAGCGCTCGTGCGCCCCGCGAACGCGCCGCCAGAGCCGCTGTAGCGAACGCCAGCGGGTCCGTGGACGACCGAATCTGAATCGGATCGGTGCCCAGCGTCAGCTCGGGTAGCACCTTCTCGTATCGAACGCGGACGGTGATCGCTTGCGTTGCACCGATCAGGTTGATCTTGTCCTCGCGCCACTCCCAGAGTCGCAGATACATCGACGGCTGCAGGTTGAGCATGCTGCCGCCGCTCATGAACTTTTCCATGGGCACGAAGACGTCGGCCGTATTGGGCGTCGCGCGTTCCCACAGCATGTGCGGCATCAGGCAATCCGACGGAAGCTGAGGACTCGATGCGTCGCTGATTTCCGTGTTCGTGACTCCCGTCGTGGGGTCGAGCTCGAGGTCGATGTCTTGTTGTTCGATCAGCACGCTGACGCCGTTTTCCGCCAACTCCCGCTGCAGGCCGCGGTAAGCCGAGTTCAGCAGAGGCATCAACAGAGTGTCCGTGAACACCGTGCCGGCCGTGTCGTTCATCAGCGCCCGAGCCAGATTGAGCGCGTCCTCCGCTTGCGAGTATGCGGTTGTCGGTACGACAGGCATGAGGCCTCCCGTAGTTGCTTATTGGGCTTGCTCGGTTCCAGGCGTCGCTGCTTACGCGGACCTAAAGCGCGTCGCCCGGTACTGGGGGAACTTCCTTCTGCAGGAATGGCACTTTCGCCGCCGCCCAGTCCACCATGCTGTCACCGCAAAGGCCGAACATGGCTGCCGTTGCGTGACCAGGCTCGAGCGTTAAATCGAATGGGACACCGAACGAACCAGCTATATGCGTGGCAATACCGGGATGCGAGATCCAGTACGAGAACGCGGCGGCGTTCACAAACGCCCGGACCATTAGATTCACGACATTTGTCTTCGCCCACTCAATCCGCGTCTTGGTGCCGGACAGGCCGGACTTTGCTGACAGGCTCGATCGTTTCAGCACATGCAGTCCGTGCCCCATCCCGAAGAGAACCCATAGGTGAGCGGTTTCAGGAATGTGCATGACGGGGGTTCTCTCTGAGTGCAACTGGCGCCGTGCCCAGCACAATCCGCCGTTCGAAGTTTCCGAGCGGCTCGAACCGTCTAATGGAGGATGATTGCAGGCAAGCCATAACCGCTGAACGTGACGCCGCTCGAGGGCACGGTGATCGTGCTGGGCAACGCCCCGCTGGAGCTTGACGTTGACGACACGGCGCTAGACAGCGTTAGTGGTGCGGTTCCACTATATGCAATCTTCGCCACCGTCGCGTTCCCGGTGAATGCGAAGATATACTCGCCCGCCGAGATGGTCACTGTCCCCTGGCTGCAGCTCTTATCGACCGTCCCGCCTGCCGTCAGGTTCACTGCTGAGAAGGAACACAACACCGCGCCGCTGGTGTTGTATAAGCCCCAGCTGTAGTAATCGCTTGTGCTGGAGTCCGTCGTCGAAACGTCTGCCGTGATGTGGGAAAACTGCAAGTTCGGCAGATATACCGTGGCCAGGTCAATCGCATTGTTGCTACTGGGCGCTTGCCCGGCAGAGACGAATCCCATCACGTAAGAGGTCCCTGAGGATCCTGCGCATGGAGAGCCCGCGTCCGTCACAGAGACCGTGCCGCTGGAAACGGAAAACTGAGCGCAGT
The DNA here is from genome assembly GCA_963737205.1 of uncultured Acidobacteriota bacterium. Classification (GTDB taxonomy): domain Bacteria; phylum Acidobacteriota; class Terriglobia; order Acidiferrales; family UBA7541; genus Palsa-295. The sequence continues at coordinate 349,711 of CAVTRV010000003.1, forward strand.
CACTGTTGGTTGGGGTGGCGCCGGTTTGCACAATCACAGGACCCGACACGTTGGGGAGAGTGTACGTCCGGCTCGCCGTGTTGCTGTGCGTGAGTGTCCCTCCGAAGCCGGTGTTCGCTTGCAGCGTCACGTTGCCCGCGAAGTTGTAACTCGCGTATCCGTTGACCGTTCCCCCGCTCCCGCTGTCAGTCAGCGCTGCCACTCGGAAATCAGGAGAAACCGGACCTTGGCTCATGACCACGTCGTCGAAGTAAACGTAGTTGTTGGAGGCTGCGGTGTTCTCCAGAAGGAACACGCGCATCGAGTGCGCGACGGTGCTCGAGTTGGCGTACGCGTTGGGCAAACGGAAGGTGATGCCGTAATCTCGCGAGGCGGTCCATGCGTTGGCGGTCGCCACCTGCCAATCTGCGCCCGTTACACTGCAGTTGCACGTGATTCCATTGTTGTAGGTCAATGACGCGTTCGTGGACTGCCAGTTGGATCCCGTGCCGGCCAGCGTAGATACTCCCGCATAGTTTGCAGGCGTCAAAACCCGCGCGTTCGTGGCGATGTTCGTAATCTTGTCCGCTTCCGTGCAGTTCGGATCAGAGTAAAACCGGAAGCCAGGCCTGAAGTTGTTTGACGTCGAAGCCGACGCTACGCGGAACATCAGCGTATATTCAAAAGTCGCGTCCACTTGGATGCACGCCGAATTTACGCCGAGTCCCGCGGTTGCGCCATCACCTACGCGGACGTTATACGTGCCCTGCGTGTAGGAATCGGCTGCGGGATTCGACCCTGCACTTGTCTCCTGCGTGTAAATGCCGCTGCCCGTCTGATTGATATTCGTGCCGCTCACGCCGCCCCAGTAGTAAAGAGTCGTCGAGTTCTGCCAGCCTTCGAATCCTGCATTCCCGAGCAGATTCGGCCCACCCAGATCGTTGATTCCGAAGTGCATCGAAGGCTGCCAATTGTGACCATTGTTGTCGACTGCGAGCATCGCTGCCGCAGGCTCGTTCGGTTTCACCACAGTATTCGAGGAGAGCGAGATATACGGGTCAAGCAGGTGAAGACCAACGGCAGAACCGTCGGCCGGAAACTGGAAGCAATTGTAGACTTCCTCGCAACGATTGTTCGGACCGATCACGACGCTCTGCGCGCCAACGATATTGAAGCAAATCTGGCCGAACGAGGTCGACGAGGACTCGCAGTCGTTGCCGTAGAACTCGTCGTTGTTCGGGTAATTGCCGTTCGAGTCTTTTGCGAGGACGAACCCTTGCGTGCCGGTGTTCGCAGCCGGCAGATAGCACGAGTTCTGCTCCATGACGACCGAGTTGAATACGCCCGCAAGATATAAGCAGGTGTCATTCTGGGACTCGGGATCGAACTCGTTGTGCTTGATCAGCGAGTTCGTCGAGTCCTGGTTTCCAGTCGACGTGTTGCCATAGATTCCGTACGACGCGCCGCCGGTGCCCATAACGAATCGATTGTTTTCGATGTCGGCGTGACCGACGCTCGTCAGATTCAGTACAGTTGAGCTTGCCCCATTCGCCTGCAGATACATTCCCTGAATGTGGATCCAGTCGACGTTGCGCGTCGCAGCGTTCGGGTTGTCGATTGTTGTGCAGCCGGAGATTCCGCACGCGATGTACCCTGCTGTGTCTGGCCGCGGTACGGTTCCCAGCCCGGTTTCCTGGTAGCCGATCACCGACGCCCCGTCGCCCAGCAATTCGATCGCGTCTTTAGTGGTGCTGTCGTTGATAGTGAGCTGCGCCTGCCCCCACAAAAGCGTCACGGCGCTTGGAATCGATATATGTGACGAACCCGTGAGGGTTCCGGTCAGGCCTCGTGCGTCGCAAAGTCCGGAGGTCGTCGAGGCCGCCGTGAGGCACGCGTTGATCTTGGCCGCGGCGTCCGATCCCGCAAACCGTTCGGCTTTCTGGACGCCATTGAGGGAATTCACCGCTGCAGTGCCGTTGACGTCCAGATTGAACTGAGGACTTGTCGTGTTCACGCCCAGAGACGTGGGAGTGAAACGATGAACCGACTGCATTACGTTATAGGGAGCGACGAGGCTGCAGCATCCGAAGCCCGCGCCCGTATCCGTAAAGCTGGTCGTTGCCGCACCAGAAACGAATGCCGATTGATACTGCGCTTGCCCGTTATAGTTGAACGACTGAGTTGAGCGGAAAATGCAATAGCCGGCGCTGGTTCCCGCACCGGCTAAGGGAGCCGTCCAGGTGAGACTCACCGCGTCGTTTGAGCCGCTCAATGCTACACCGTTTGAGATGATCGACGGTGCGGACATGCCAGTCGAGCAACTGGAATTTGTATCGCTGCGGACGAAGTAGTAGTAGGTTCCGGCGGTCAGAGAGCCGCCAGTCGTCGCCGCACCCGTCACTCCGGTCGGTGGCAGCGTCGAGGCAAATCCAACGTCAATCGCTCCCTTCGCACTTTGATATAGCTGCGCGTTGTAACCGTAGCTGGCTCCGTCGCCGAACAACACGCCCTGGGCCGGATCGAGCCCGAGTGACGCGAACGAACTTCCTGCCGCCGTGGCTCGAAACGCAGCACCATCGACGGTGCTGCTCGACGAAATATCCGTCCGCAACCGGTCGGCGTTGGACGTGCTCACTACATAGTCCAGCCCCGAGTTGTTCTGCTGGATGCAGTCGCCCGCGGGATTGCCGCTGCCGTCGAGTACCCGAGTCATGCTTCCGATCACGTCGCAGTTCTGCAGCGTGCCAGCTTGCATCTCAACGGCGTAACCCCCGTTTCCACCGTTGAAGTTCTTGATATGTAGCCCAGTCAGAAGAGAGCCGCTCGAATTGAAATTTATCAAGGGCTGATTCGCGGCACCATCCGACACCTCGAAGTTCTGAAAGTCCAGATCGTGCATCCCGGGCATTGCCGCAGCCCCGCTGTTGCCGGAGTCGTTCGTGACGCGGAAAATCGCGCCCGCTGCATCTTCAATCAGTATGTTCCAAAAGTGAAAATCCCCCGGACCGGAACAGCAGGTGTTCACCCGCTGGCTGTAGTGAACGCCATTCCCTATCCAAAAATTCCCGCCCGAACCGTTAAAGAATATCAACCCAGAGGGCTCAACTTCTGTTCCGCCCGTATCCGCGCCGATGATCAGGACGTCGTCAAGACTGCCGTTGGGCGCCTGGATGCAACCACCTGTCCAACTCAGCTGGAGCGCTTGCGAGATTTTCAGCGGAACATTGTCTGTCAGTCCCGTCGCAGTAGGAATGACGAGGCAAACGTTGTCAAATACCGTGCCATTTGCGGCCCCACTCACGTATACCGCTTGGTTGTAGCCCTCGATTTCAATGTTTTTGAAGGAGACGCCATTAATACCATTTGCGTTGAAGACGGCTGCTGCGTTTGGGTTAGCTCCATGACTTGCAGCGATGCGGCTCATGGGCGCGCCTCCGAATTGCGCGTCGTAGTTTCCGCCTGAGCCTTCAATCAGCAGACCGCTGCACAGCCCTGTGAAAACCGGATTGGTCGACGGGGTTTGCGGCTGGGAAACAAGGTAGTTTCCGGGAGGAAAGAAAAGCGTCGACTTGTGGCTAATATCCTCTGCACAGACTGCATTGATGGCTGATTGAATTGCAGCTGTATCGTCGGTTGTGCCGTCACCTTTGGCACCGTATGCTGTAACGTCGACTCGGGGACGCGGACCCGCGACAGTTTCGTTCCCTCCGACGTTCAATGAGCTCGGCGAAAAGCTTCCCGGATTGAAATTGCTGGTAGTCAGCGTGCCGCTGATCGTGGCATTCCCCGCAACGCTCAAATTCCCGCCCAACGTCAGACCAAAAGCCGAAATGTTGTTGCCGGAGCCGGACGAAGAGACGTCCGGTGGCAGAATCGCATCAGGATACGTCAGCGTTCCCGTGATCCCCGGTCCGGAAATCTGCAACTCGTAGCGGCCAGCCGGCGCGTAGAAGTAGTAGTTGCCGATGCCATCGCTTTGAAATGGGTTCGCCGAGGTCGCCGTGAGTGTGGCGTCGGTGTAAATTGTCGCAAGCGGACTGCACGGAGTTCCGGTCGCTCCCGCCTGGCAGACCCTGATGGTCGCGCCAGCAACGGGATGTCCCGACGGGCTCAGAACGATGTCGTCTTTTCGCGAACCTTGCGCGCGCGCTTGCCCAGTCACTAGCGCTTGTGCCGCCATCAGTGCCGACAGAGTGAGAACCTTCAACCAAGCTCGGTGACGCCTGCGAGTCATCTCAGTTCCCCTTTCGACTGATCGCCTGGTTTGCCCGACAAGTTGCCGCGCAAGATTAGCAAACCGTCGGAACAAAAGTCGCTCCCCCCTACTTTTGAGCCGTTTCTCCCGATGGGCCGCGTGCATCAGCGCGCATGGCACCTCCCGCGTGTCTTCCCGCCGAGGGGGAAGATCTGTCAATCCCGGACCCGGAGTTTCGTCCCGCAGTCTGAGCGGCGCCAAGGCCGTGCTTGGCGGCCTTGGCCTCATCCAGAATTGCTCCGCAATGCCTGCACACCGCCACTCCCGGTTTCACCTTTTCTCCGCAGGCTGGACAGTCTGCCATTCGAATAGGCACGTACGCCCATTCGCGCTCGATGCCCAGCGAAATCGCCGCACGGCGATGCAGGTCGGAAATTTCGCGAAACGAATGTCCTCGAGCCCACATTGTGTCTCCATCAGAGACCAACCGTTGATAAAAGGCGTCGCGGCGAACCGCGGCGGCTGCCAGTTCCTCGGCCGTGGGTCTGGCGCCCGCACAGACAAAGATTCCGTGGTCTTGCAAATCTTGCAGCAGGTCGTCGGCAATCTCCCGCGCCGAGATGATGAAAGGAAATCGCCGGTTGTCGCCCAGGTCGAGCGCGTCGCCTCGCTGCGTAATCAGCACCAATGCGTATGCCTCGCCCTTCGGACACGAAGGTATGTGATATACGCCATGCGTTCGCGAGACATACCAGTCTTGATCGGAAATTGAGGCCACTGAAACTGTTGCTGCGGCGTCGCTCGGTGCCCGCGTGTCCAGCACGATGTCGCGCCTGTTTCCCCGCTCCATCATAGGCATGTTCAAAGGAATTTCCTTTCGAATGCTCGAACCGACTGCACTTCGAGTCGGTCCGAAATTCTGGGTCGCGCAAACCGTCTTACGGTTCGCGCTACTGTAAGCTTGCGATGTCGACTCCGGCGACGTTTGCCACGAACGAGCGACCTTGAAATGCTGACAACTCATCGTCGAGCACGTCAGATGTTGCTCGGTCCCAGTCACGCTCGCGACGAGACTCGCGTTTCGCTATAGCCGCGCGGCCGGCGCCTCGGGTTTGTCGTCGGGCCCATGCAATCGCCCGAACAACCCAATCGCACGCGCCAGCGGTCAGAGGAACAAACTCGCCCGCCGCCGTTTCGAGCGTAAAACAATGCTCGTACTCTCCGCGAGAGGGATATGGACCCAGCGCGGGCAACCGAATCCCGTCCTCGACCTCGATCGTTCTCCGATACCACTCGTCGCGGGTGCCATAAACTTCCGGCGGAATCCACCGCTCGACGTGCCAGCGGTCCACAGGCAAGTACTTCGGGACTTCTCGTAACTCAATTCTCTCCCGGATAACGTTGCCGTGAGCGTCGCGGTCCGTCCAGCGTCCGCCGATTAACGTGAGTCGCGCTCCGCCCCAAACCACCCGAAAATTGGGCTCACCCAAGCGATTGAAGCCTCCGGCAAGAGCTGCCCGTTCCTCCACTTCCGGAGGGGTTTCATGCGTTTCTCGTGTGACCCGGATCAAGCAAGACTCAATTTAAGTTTGGAGGAGGGTGGGGCGGCCGGAAAGCCGCCCCGTTTGTTTGGGATGGTGGGTCGCGCCCGGACTAGTAGCCGCTCGGGATCGCCAGGTTGCTGATGTAGGCTCCGGAGCGTGGTGAGTCGTTCCACACTTGGAAGCCCGTGATGAAGTAGAAGATATAAGCCGACGCAAGACCGCCGCTAGCGCCGTAAATCGGAAACACGGTTTGCCCGCCGACATCGTAAAAGTCGATGTCTTGCATCACGGCTCGCCCCCAATGGGACAGATCGAGGAAGTCGACGCGCGTTGAGTTTGCGTTGATGCTCGACTTGATTGGAACACCAGCCATTGACTTGTCGCCGGTGAACAATAGATCGAGATCGCTCGCTCGTCCGCCCGCACCTTCCTTGATGATCTGCGAAATTGTGACGCCCAACTGCTCCCACTGGTGCTCCTGCTCAAGCGAGGTGTAGGCAATGAGCTTGCTCACTTGATTGGAGCCCAACGATTTCCTCACCTTGTTGATCGCCAGCCGCACGGCTCCCGGCGTGAGCGCCGAATTGTTTCCGTTCACCGTAGGAGTTGCAAGCTCGACGGGGTATGTCGCCCGATTCAGGTTAAGCCAAGTACCGGTAGTCGCGTTCGTTTGGTGATAAAGGATCCCGAACAGCGAAGTCGGCTGTGCCCCTGTGAGGCCGTCGTGAACGATTACGTCGTTCACGCTGGTACCGGTCGGAAGGCCGTCGACCTGGAGGAGCGAGTTGAATGGATCCACAAGCAGCACGTTTGCCGAGCCGCGGTTGGTGGTGAGCGTTGGATCGTACACCTGCACCGTCTGGTTGTAATAAAAGAGCTGCGCCCCGGGTGGCTTCGCCATCGTGAATTGCGCCGCAACGCCAGATGGTAAGCCGCTGGTTGTGATTGAGCTGATTGTTCCAAGTACGCCGTTACCGTTCGTCTGCATTACTTTGTCAAGGAACGACCGGAACTGTGCCATTGCGTTCTTCACTTCGCGCTTGGCCGCATTCTCAATCGCCTTTTCCGGCGCATTACTGGCGTACTCGACGAGTTTCGTGATTTCCACGGCATGCCGGAAGAAAACAGGTGTGACCTGGGCCACGTCGTACACAGTTCCCGATCCACGTCCCAGGTCGCCGCCGTCCATGTTCGCAAGCCCTGCTTTGCCTCCCGGTCGGATCTGAAGTGGAAGCCGCATGTTTCGCGAGCTCACGCGTTCGACGTCGCCGCGCTGCTGAATCATCGTCAGCAGAATATCGTCGCGCTCGTAGAGAAGCGGGAGTTTGTCCCTGACCTTCTCCAGTTGTAGCGCAACGGATTGCGCGTTCTGCATTTGTGCCATGTTTGTTAATTCTCCCTTGGAGTTGAAAACCGAATAGAAAATTGACTCGAAAGCCGATCGGAAAATCCACTAGAAGTCTCTTGGTCGCGCTCGACCAGCGCGACGAATTCGGGGTGTCCTCCTCGGACGATGTGACTGGAAGGCTTTGACGCGGTTTTTGCCGCTAGAGGTTCAGGATGTCCGCATCAGACATTCGCGCATAGTCGATGTCTCGTGGCGTCGTGGGCCGGGATCCTTCGCTGCCCGTCCGCCCCGAGCCAGCAATATCGACGCGGCGCTCAGCCGTTCGTTGTCGGGCCCGGCGGTCTTGATTTGCAGCGACAATGGTTGACGTCCACTCGTTGAGCACGCGCTTGGAAACACCGGGCAGAGCCTGCCGCGCGCGTCCAGCGACCAAAGAAACCAGCGCGCGTTGATGCTCCGCGTCAAAGCTCCCGGAACGAAATGCCTCTCGTACTTGCTGTGCGAGTTGCCTGTTCGAACGCAGCGTAGTATCGAGCTCACGGTATATTTCTCCGACGACCCGGTTGCGGGCACTCTTCGAGATTTCCTCGGGCAATAGCCTCTCGACCTGGCTTTCAATTGCTCCGAGCACCTCCTCCACGGCCGCCGCGTTCGCGCTCTGGAAAAAATCCGCTTGTGCCGGCGTGAGGGTGCGGCCGTCCGATGACGCGGATGAACTCGCTCTCGAGGCGTTCGGATCTGCGGACGGTGGTGCCGGCAATCTTGTTGCAGGACCACCGTCTGTTTGCAATTGCCGCGACGAGGTGGAAGATTCCGTCGTAGACGGGACCTGGGCGACGACGCCGTGCGAACCGGCCGTGCTGGCCCCGTTCCCGCCCTCAGTCCACCCTCCCGAAGCTAACTGCGCCATCGCTTGCGCCAATGAGTTGAATGCCGATGGGTCGAGTGCGGCGACGGAGCGTGCGAGTTCACTGTGATCCTCGGGGCGTCGAGAGAAGAAGAGTGCGTCCAGTCGATCGAGGTCAACCAATCGTGTCTTGGCGGTGCGCGCTTCCTGCGGCGTCGAAAACGTTTCGTGATACGCGATCGACTCATCCCAGGCGCGGCGCAGGTCAGGATTCGCGTCGAATACCGCGTTCAGTTCCCTCTCTCGACTCGAGCGAAGTCCTTGCTCTGGTTCGCCCTCTGACTTTTTCGCTTGATCGGCGTTCGGATCCTCCAAATCCCAATTGAACTCCAGCTGCTTCCTGCCCGCGGCCTCGGTGTCGGGCGTTTCGAGCAGACCCAGAATTTCGTCGTCCGTGGCGTTGCGCCCCGCTGCGGCCTGATCAGGTGTGCTCGACGATGTTTCGCTCGCGCGCCGGCCAGATGGGACGTTTTTTGGTGGTACCGTTTCGCGCGGTGTGACGATTGCTGTTGCCATGCACGTTCCTCCGACGAACTGCTGGGAATGAAGTCTGTTTCGGTGTTCTTCGCGCGCGCAGCGCTAAGTAGCTTTCTTGTATTTTGTTTACGGCTCGAGTTGGCTGCCGCAACCCAAAAGTTTTCTCAAATTGAAACCAACGTACTATTCCCCGTTTCTTCTCCCGTCTGCAATTCTATCTACAGAGCGGGGAGTCGCCGTCGGCCAGCCCGGGGGTAGCAAGCGCCCGCAAAATCTGAGGTGCTAGATGAGCACGATCACGACCGCCGTGGCCTCTGAAGAGGCAAAGATCGGCCAATCCACATCGCGTTTTTCCGGACCCAACGGTGTCGACCGCAGGCGACGTAAACGCGCCAAGATCTCCGCGCAAGTCCACGTTTGCGCCGCCGGCTCGCCTGAACCCTTTGAAGAAGTGTGCAAGAGCATCGACGTCTCCCGCGACGGCCTCCTTTTCGTTGCAGCCCGCTCGGGCTACTGGAAGGGTCAGCGCTTGGACGTCACGTTTCCATACTCAACCGCGGCGTCCGCGCTAAATAAATCTCAGGGCGCCGAAATCGTACGTGTGAATGAGCGTGACGGAGGACTTTTCGACATTGCCGTCCAGTTCGTAGCCACCAGGACGGATGCCGCCGCCGAGACCAATTCAGATCCCGCGATGGCCGGCGTCGGAAAGACCTCTCCCGCTCAGGAAAAACAGGCAGCGGTGGTTCTAGCGGTCGAGTCCGACCAGCGTACAGCCGACACGATGCGCGCTCTTCTGCAGCAGGACGGTTATACCGTTATCATCGTACCCACTGCGCAGGCTGCTCTCGATGTCCTGAAAACCACCGTACCTGCCGTGTTTCTCGCTGAGGTCGAGGCCAAGGACATGAGCGGCCACGATCTCTGCCTCATCATCAAGCGCAATGAGCGCCTCCAGCACGTACCTGTCATTTTGCTTACGCGGTCGGCGCAGCCCGCCGATTACTCGGCAAGCCATCAACTCGGTGCTGTGGTGTGTATGGCGAAGCCGTTCAAGCCGGAAAGGCTTCTGCACGTCGTGAGGCTCGTGGCGCCGCCGCCGGCACAGAAAAGCGTGTACGGCTCCCGTGTCTACAACAGCGCGATCGAACGCTCTATCTAACCTGCTGCGCGGGGCGGGGCCACGAAATCAGCCGTTCATTTGTGCGATTTTGCAACCTCGTCATGCTCTGACGTGCCCTTCCTCTTGCGTTGGCGCGCGACCGCCGCTTGAACTTCATCCTTTGATGGGTGAGCCTTTACGTAGACGGTCTCGCTGATCCAGTCCTTCTTGGCAGCACACACAATCGAGTCATCCAGATATAAGGTAAGAGTACTGCTCGATGTGGGTGGAAACTTGTCACGAGGTTCCCGAATCAGTACTTCGAATTTTCCTTTGCTTTCGAATACTCTAGCCACCTCCCCGATCGGCAGCTTATAGATCACTTGGCCCGAACCTTCGATCACATTCGGGCGAATATACAGGTGCAGTGGGTAGCCCTCGGATTCGAGCGGTAAAATGTCGATATATGCACCTTCAAATTTGTAGTCGTAAATTTCGTCCAGAATGGCCGTCTTGACGGCAGCGATCTCCTCTTGCGTTACCGGGCGGCCGCTTTTCTTTCCGCCAGTTGACATAGACACTGCGAGCCACGCCGCAAGAATAACCGACAACAGTGATCTCAATTTTGCCACCCGGCCATCAAAATCGCGACCGCTCGGTATAGATTCTGATAGTAACCCCGGCACCTCGGTGGACGTCCCCGCCGCCCGCCGCATTGGTGAACGGTCCGTAATTTGCTGTTTCTCGGTCGTCAGTCGCCCAAGGGGGACGACCAGCGCCTGGGTTGTCGAGGAGAAAATGGATAGCTCCGTTTGTGTCGTCGGCTGACCCTTCGGCCTCCCGAACAGCAGCCTGCGAGTCTGCCCACGCCGCCTTCGCGTCGGGGTCGGTAAGAATGGCCCGAGCGGCAGACGGCGTCAAGGTGTCCGATACGGTCGACGGCGGACGTCGCATAGTGCTGGCGTTAAGAATCGCGTGGGCCATAGCTACTCGGGCATCGTGCAAGTCATCAGAGTTGTTGTCTCCTGCCCGGAGTCCGGATGTTTCGTTAAAGACAATCCGAGCCGTTTTATCCCCAGGTCCCCGGTTCTGTCGCTGGTGGTGTTTGGAGTGTGTGGCGCCTCCCGGATTTGAGGATTTTGCACCTTGGGCGCCCTCCTGAATCAACACGTGGCGTCCATTGATTGTTACCCAGTGTGCGTCCGCCTCTCGCTCATCGGTCGCCCGCGTCTTAGAAGCGAGATCGATACTGCGAGCGCGCTCCAGGGCTATGCCGTAGAGCGGGCTGGCGTAGAACCTGCCGTTGATCCAGGGCATCGATTCCCCTTCTTGCACCAACTGGGAGGACTGAGCAATTTCGCAACCAATCGGATCAGCGCAACGACTGGCTACTCTGCACCCTGCTGTGTCTTCCGCTGCTTCAGCAGATAATCCCGGTGAAACAGGGCATGTGCGCGCACGTTCGCATATCCTGCCGGCGCTTCGATCTTTGCCACTTGGCCCGCATCCGACGAAAACCACCGCATGCAAATGTCCAACTCCACAGCGTGATTGTCTGCAAACTGGTCCGGCACGATACTCGGCAGCATCATTTCCACCCCACTCGCGTCGTCGCGCTTCACCACAGGCGTCTCCCCCACAAGCTGCGCGATCTCCCGATACTGCTTCGTCCGTGACTCTTCGTCGGGGATCACCAGCTCCTCCAGCCCGATGAGTCGCTTCACGAGCGCCATGTTCTCGGGGTGCGCGAGCACTGACTGAATCTGTGGGTCCGGATTCGCGATCAACTGCAGCAGTACCGCTCTCTGTTGCGACCACAACGTCGGATACTGCTCGTCCGTCTCCGGATAGCTGAAGAGATTCCCTTTCAAATCAGCAAGGCGTATCCACTTCGACTCGAATGCCGAACCCGCCCCCAGCAGCGTCACCTCAACATCCTGTGGTCGGTTCTTGCGGAAGCAGTCCACCGCCAGCAACATCACGTCGGCATGAAAGAATTTCATTCGCCGCCAGACAAGCCCGATTCGGCCCATGGCCTGGTCGCGTGCCATCGAGTAACCCGCGGCCGTGTCGTTATTCGTCATTGCCCCGCCAAATAGGGCCGGAAAAGCGCCCGTGAGAAACTGCGCCACGGGCCCCATCAGCGCGGCCGCATGCTCTGCCAAATCAGGCGGAACGTCGGCTGCTTCAGGTTGAAAGAATCCTGCCGCGAGCGACTGCCCCGGTTTTGCTCGCGCCGGATAATGCGCGCCCGGCTCGGCCGTCTGGTTCTGGAGTGAATCGAAGTCGAGAACTTCACTGTCCGCATAGATGGGCGGAATGCCGTATTCGTACGTCTCTATCTGGAGGTTGGACAAAGTGTTGAAGCGCTCCTGAACGCTGATCAGCACGTCGCCCAGTCCAGGGCGGCCGCTGGAGCCGTCGCCCGGAAGCGCATGCAGAACGCGCCAGTGATCGTCCATGTTTTCGTTGCGAGATTCGCAGTACGCGTCTCCTGCGAACGCGACGTAGGCGCCGTCCGGAAAAAGCTGCAGGAGTTCGTCTCGCAGCGACTTGTCATCGAGCGCAAAGAATGCCCACGGCCGCAACCACGTCCGCTGAAACGTGATCAGGTTGATGTTGAAGTCGCCGCCTTCGGTCAGCGGGCCGCCCTGCGACTGCGCGAGCCGCGCCAGCCTCTCGTATTCCTGGCCGCCGCTTGCCACCGGAGGCCCGATTTTGTCCGCCGCGTGCGGATAGGCCGCCCGCAGCCGTGCCTGGTGCACCTCCATGTTCCATTGCAGGTACGGATACTCGTGCATCTCGCCGGCCCACGGTGGAGTCTTCAGCTCGAGGCCGCCGACAATGGTCATCACTTCTTGGCCGTTAGGGACGCGCAATCTCGTCTGCGCCGACGGTACGGTAACTGCCTCCGCCGCGACGAAGTCTTCCTCCGTCAGCAGCGCGCCGCATTGCGGGCAAGCATACTCACTTGGCCCATCCTGGGCGCTCTCTGGAGGCTTCCCCGCCCGTTTGCGCACTTCGCTTGCTTCGCTCTCTTGATCGCACTCCGGGCACATATACACATCGTTCCCAACCTTAACTTCCTTAGCGCCGATCTCCGTCTCCGGGTGGAATCCAAAGCGCTGTCCGTCCACGACGTACCGCACATAGGCGCCCACTTTGCCGTCTGTCCAAAGATTGAACGCCTCTTCCACGATCAAATTGCCGATGCGGTTGTTTCGTTCGACAAGCGCCCCCACTTCTGTCGCGGCCTTTGCGGCGGCCACGTCTTCCTCCGCCTGTGCCGACGTCGGGAAAAACCGGACGCGCGGAACGTCCTGGGACAGTACGGAAATCAGCGATAGCCCGAACGCTTGGTAAATATTCGTAACAAACTCGTATCTCGGCATATCCTCAAGCGAAGCGTTGTCCATAAGCTTCTGCTCGAACGGCAGGTGCCAATTCTGATCGCGTTCGTTCCACCACAAGTACTGCAGCCCTCGCCAGAACTGGTGCGCCTGCTTGATGCGACGGACTTCTTGACGCCGCGTTGACTCCGACTCAAACGAGTACTGATACACAAGTCGCCGCAGGGCCTCTTGCAGCCTTTCCGGCAGCTGTTCGTTATTCGGTTCGTACGCGCCCGTGCCTTCGTCCCGTCCAGAAAGGGGAACGGGGCGAGCAGGTGGGATGCGCGAACCGCCCGCGGGCGTGTCTCGTCGTCGATCCCCTGCTCGAGCCCCGGTTTGTGGAACAACCACATTCGTTGATTGCGCCGGTCCTTCGACCGGAACGATTGCTGGATCAGCCGTCACATAAGTCTTTTCAATGGGCATTCGTCTCTCGCTTGGGACGCACTTGCTCCGCTATCTTGATTGCCAAATGGGCAAAACCGGAAGGCCACACCGAGGAACTTCAAGCCGATTCACCGAATCGGAACCGCGCCTACTCGATTATTATTGACGATTGTCCGAGAGCAATCGCGTTTGCCAGCCGAGCTCCCCGCTGATCGCTCGGCACGCCAAACGTACAGCGCAAAAAATGGACATTCTGCAAGTCGAGTTCGCCGCTTTCATAACGCAGGCGCGTCCCCACAAATGTCACGTTCTTCCAGTGAATTCCATCGAGGGTTTGAGACGCCCCCTCGAGCGTTAGATTCTGGACTCGCACGTTATCGACGAAAAGCCGGGTTGCAGGTGGCAGCAGAATCTCCAGCGTCTCAGGCATGAGAGTTGCGTCGATCGTATCGCCGCCCAGAACGGAAGGATCGAGTACGCTATTGGAGGCCACTCCCCTGGGCGACGCGATCGCGATACCAGCGCCTATTGCGGACGCATTGTGCGCAGAGGATGACGCGCCCACTCGACCGTCGCTGGCCGAGGTTGCAGCCGAGCCTCGCCCGGCAGTCGCCGGAGCGCTTGACCCCGGCGCCGACGTGCCCGCCGAGAGTGCCGAGCGCAGTTGCGCTAGGTCGATCCGCGCCGTTGTGACGTGCTCGAAGAGCCGGTCGTTCTCGGAGTGCGGCTGCAACACGCGGTCAAGCGATCCGCTCGCGACGTCAAAGAAATCCGATGATGTAGTCCGAGACTCCACTCGTGCTACTTCGATCATCGATGCTGCGCGGTCGACGGCCACTTCTGCGGCGGTGATGTTACCAGCCTGTGCTTCCCTGGCTCCAGATTCCAGCGACGCAAGCGCATCGTTTTGCCACGGAGCCACTCCCGCCGCCAGGGCAGGACTCTTTGCCTCAGCCACTGGCGCGCTTCCGGAATTGCCACTACGCTCGAACACAATCCGCAAGCCGTGCCAAACAAGCGTCGCAGCCAGCGCTACCAGCAGCGCCACGATCGCCAGCCGCGCATACAGCGGCGCAGGAACGCTTGTGTCCTTACGCCGTATCCACCGCCGCGCCCGCCCGCTCGGGGTTTCCCAAATCGTCAAGCTCTTCTCCTCTGGTCCTGCATTCTAGCAAAACCATCGGAGCTACGGACCCCGGTCCATCAAGACCGACGATAGTGTGGGAGAGTAGCGTCTACCCGAATCCGCGCCATCGCACTATTCTCCGCAGTCCTTGGCGAATTGATTTTGCAGGAAATCGACCAGGTCGCCATGATTGGAGAACACGTGCGTTTCGGGCTTCTGTGAGACCGGCACGCTCGCCTGCGATGGCGAACCAAATCCAGAGATCGCGCCGGAGGACGCATCTTGCGGGCTTGCATAAGTCGTGCGGTGAACGCGCGCGACAAAACCCCGGTGCGCGTGTCCGGAATGCGATGGCACAACCTCGGCAGCTTCAATTTCAACTCGGTGGATCGGCCCCTTTTCGTTCCCAACGTTTGAGTCCTTCGACGAATCGTTCGCGTCCGAGTTGCGTTGCTCCTGCTGGAGCGCTTCAAGAGCTTCCTCGGCCTGGCGCGCAGCTTCGAGCGCTTGGCCCGCAATCGGATTGATGTGATAACGGCCTCGAATGAATGGCATTCTTCCTCCCATCGGAAACTAACGTAAGGAGCGCGAGCTCAGTGGTTAAGTTTGACTTGAAGGCTGTGAGCGGTCGCCCGTGTCCTGTTCGCGTTTTCGAACCGAATCGAACTCCAGCATGCGATTGACCTGTTGCCACGAACGATGCCTCACGGGCGGCGGCACATTCACCGCGATCCCTCGAGCCGGAGCATTGCCGGAACGACTTTTGCGTAGCGATGAGACGCTGCCTCCGAAGACCGTGCCGTCCGCATTCTGAGCGCGAGTCGGCACATTCTCAGCACCTTCGGATGCCACGACAATCGGTGGAATACCTGCAATTCCCAGAATTGAATTCAGCAACGCGCGATTTTCCGAGCGCAATCTTCCCACCTCCGCCTCGAGCAAGCGCGTATATCGCGTGGCGACAATGCGATTCCACAGCTGGCGTATCGACATATTCCGTTCTCCCATCGCGAATCGAGCAGACACTCCCTGACTGCATCTCACCAGCGCGGGCGGCGCCGCAGGAAACTCACCGGTTGACCTCTCTTGGACTCCTCCAGATTGGCTTTCTGCGCTTGGATGGCTCGAATTGTTGGGTCGGCGGATGTTACGCGTTCAGCCAGTCGTTGTTCGAGCGGCGGCCCGTTCGCTCCTCCCCGTCCCGCTCCGTAACGTGACTTTAAGCCGTAGCGCGCCGCATCGGCGGTGTCGTCACCGTCCATTTTCTCGATATCCTCCACGCGAATGGAGTCGCGCACCAGCGTCGGCAACGTCCGAATCAGCTCGACGCAGTTTTCGGCGATCACCCATTCGCCTGCGTCCAGCATCTGGTACATCAACATCCACCCACCCACGCGATCGTTATCTGCGGGCACAGGTCGCGGAAATCCAGCCTCCACAAAAACGTCACCCATCTGTTCGGCGATTGAGGCTTCGTCCGTCCGTCGGGCAAAGGCGTCCGGCGAAAGGTAAATCGCGTCGATTTTTTCGCGTTCTGTGGTGTTGCAAAGGCTGCGCTCGATGATGTTCCGAGCCAGTTCCCGCGGCGACATGTGGTGAGTTACGAACTCGCGGTAGGTCACCACCTTCTTGCCGAACGTCCCGCCCGTCGTTGTCGGCGTCATTCCATCCTCGGTTTGACGCTTCGAGGGCGGT
This sequence comes from uncultured Acidobacteriota bacterium, assembly GCA_963737205.1. GTDB lineage: Bacteria > Acidobacteriota > Terriglobia > Acidiferrales > UBA7541 > Palsa-295. The sequence goes on from CAVTRV010000003.1 coordinate 365,863, forward strand.
GTCGTCTGTGGCACCGCGGCGTGCCAGTACGCAGCCGCGGGATGCTCGAACCCCCAATCGACTGAAATCCAGCGCTGCCACCACGGTTGCCACTCAAACTCTTCCGCCCGCGCAACGTTCGACGATGGGTCAAACCGGTCGAAGTACTGCCCTGCAAAGACGTCCCAGTCACCGTCGAGGAATGCTCGCCGCAGGTTCGACGGCAACGCGCGGAGCGTCTTCAAATAATTTTCATCCGAGGCATAAATCGGATTGTCCGTCACACACGCGCGAATGAAATCGTAGTCGGCCGGATCGTATTGCTCCGCGTCTTCCATTCCGGCGGCAGGGTTCTTGTCAATCCACAGCGATTTTACCCAGGCGTGGCCTATGTTTCCGGGATTCGTCGCGCCCGCCATGCACGGAAACGTGCCCGGTATCGGGCACCTGTTTCGGCTGCTGAGAAACTGCCACTGGCGCAGAGTGAAAAGCGTCAGTTCGTCGATCCCGATGAAGAGGAATTCGGCGCCCTGGTATTGATAGACGTCGTTCTCATTCTGGCAGTACCCAAAACGAGTGGTCGAACCGTTCCACCACGTCACAAGGTGCTTCGAGTCCTGATAGGACTTATATGCCCATCGCGGAATATCCCGGCGGAAGTAGAGCAGCAGCGATTGTTCGAGCTCGGGAAAGGTTCGCCGCAAAAGCAGCGTGTTGGACCCAGGATGTTCAAGGGCCTGGGCGATCGCCTCCATAAGCAGCGCCTTCGATTTTCCCGGGCCCGCCGCACCTCCAAACAGTCGGTACTTCGCGGAGCAACCGTGAAACTCGTTCTGCTTTGGGAACGGTCGGTAGCCGAGATCAACCTTCACCGCGGACTGCGTGCCTGCCCTGACTTCAGGATTTCGATCCGCTCTTGTCCCCACCTTGTCCCGGACCCCGCTGCGGACGCATCATGTTGTGCAGCACCACGACCGGAACCGAGCGAATGTCCGATTCGGGGTTCACTGGCGCGTCTTCCTCTTCGAGAATCTTGCCACACTGTTTGAGGACGTCGACGAGGAGCTTACCCTCGCTGCTGTCCCTGGGCTTGCTCTGCAACTCCCCCAAAACGTCGGCATACCCTCCGGCCACTGCATGCACGTCAATCCCCCGCTTGCGCAGTGCCTCGCCAAGCCGGACTCGCTTGCGTCGGGACTTGCGAAAGGGCTTGGTCGCGCCACTCGGAGTCGCTTCTCGTTGCTGGTTCCCCGGTGAGATGACGATTGCAGACGTAGAATTATCGCTTTCGCGCGCCGAGCTTTCGGGTGACGGCCCACCCAGAGCTAGCGGACCGCCGCCAGGAACTATTGAATGCGAGCCGCTCTCGGGACTAGAAGCGGAAGTTGTCGCTGACTCTTGCGCAGCGTCTTGGTTCTCTGACTTTGAGCCTGCGGTTTCATTGTCTGGCATCTCGCGCTCTCCTTCCCTGAAAGAAGTCAAGCATGGCGCCATGAATTCTGCGTAGAGCAACTGCTCAGACGTGGTTCGCCGAGCGTGGAGATCGAAGTGGCGCGTTAGCCCAAGAGTTGAACCGTGATTCCGCTGCCGCCGGTGATCGAGCTAACCTTCGCGCGCACAAAATTCGCGCGCACGCCCGTAACGCTGCGCGCTTCGCCGGCGGTGGCAGTGGAAGTATCGATCGTAGTGTATTGCGCGTCAGAATCGCTCATCGCGGTCTGCAGGACCACGCTGATGGCAGAAGGCGCCGACCCGAACACGGTCTGCCATCGAATCGCTCTCCCGTTCTCGGGAAAACCCGCGTAGCTCGGCAAGGCGAATTGCTGGCTGGCTTGGCCGGCGCCGGGCGCTTCGCTGTTGAACGCCAGGGCGACGTCACCCGGAAAGACAGAATAAGGCGGGCCTTGCGCGTTGTAATTCGGCATGTTGCCTCCGAAAGGAAATTCGCGCCCTGCCGATTACGGACGGGCGGCGGTTAAGCTAGGAAAGCACTGAAAGGGATAACTGCGGGTGGTCTGTATTGCCTCGGGCCGGCCCGGCTGACAGTCCAAAACTTGCGTTTAATTCGGGCCGTTGACTGTTCGTCTGGGCACAATTCCAGGATAACGAAACGTATTATACACTAACTCTTAAACAATTGCAAGTACTTTTTTTCGTAAGGAAATCAATCCAAGGTAACTCCCGCCGGATCAACCACTTTTTTGCTTCTCGATTTCCGCCCTGCCAGGATCCTGCTGCGGTTGAGGCTGGTTGGCCGGATCGGGTTGCTGAGGCACTCTCTCAAACGGTTTCTCACGCTGCGTCCGATCGAGCGTAAACTTCAATCCTACCCGCGCGTTGGCATCAATCGTCCGCCGCAGGTCCAAAGTTGCCACGGTGAGACTGCCCTTCGTTCCTTCGACGGTCACGTAGTTCAGAATTTCGCCGTCTACCCGATAGTCCGCGACCTCAAGGGCCGACCCGTCTTGCATATAGAGCAGCATTGAGGCTATGGATTGCGTCGAACCGTGCCAAAAAGGCGGGCTCCAGTCCCAGTACCCAAAATAGAATAGCGGCAATCCGAACCCGAACCCAAAATCGAATCCGCAGGCGTAACAGCCATATCCCGGTGGATAGTACGGATGGCGCGGGTGCGGCAGAATCGGTCGTGGCGGAGCGTTGGTCTCGGGGATTGCTGATGGACGGCCCTCGCCAAATGCCGACGGCGTCCCAGTGAGATGGACGCGCCCAAAAGCGGCAGCCACGCCGCTTTGATCTGTTCGGTCGCCAGTGAATGAGGTCGAAGGACTTGCACCTCCGGCCACGCGCGAACTTTCAGTCATTCGCAGTTTCGGAGTGGAAGAGAGGCCCAAGAAATGGCGGACAGCCGCACTGAATCCTGATCGGTGAGCAACGCTATCTGCTTTTCCCGCGGACGTCGAAATACTTGAGCCCCTGTTGCCACTTCCGGAATGACTTCCGCTGCCAGAAGCACTTCTTCCGGCGCTCGCGGGGTGGCCACTACCTCCACCGCCAAACGAACCGCCGCCACCAGAATGTCCGCCGCCGGACGAGGCGCTTGAGCCACCCCCGCCCCGCTAGGCATAGGACGGCGAGGCGACTGCCAATGCACCCACGACGATCAAGAACGCAATGCGATCTGCCAATCTCGATGTAAGGAATCTCGCGAAAAAGCTGGAAATGCCCAGGGGACTTACCCCTTCTACGACCTGCTGCGGAGTATTTGAAAGCGTCTGCCTCATAACCCCTCCATCTCTGGCGATCGAGGGTGCGGCCATCTCTATTCGTTTGACGTTCTATAAACCGCGGAGTTACATCAATCTTGAGCTGAGTCAGTTCGCGACCGGCTACTGCCGTCGCTCCAAGCGATTCAGCTGCTGTGGCCGAAGCGTGTCCCGCTCAATCTCACTCTGGCTGCGGCCTCAGCGTGAAATTGACGCCGCTTTTCGCGTTAACGCCCACCGTCTGCTGCAGATCAAGATCGTCCATCTCGATTGTGTTTTCGCCACCGTAGGAAGGCCGATAGTGCAGCTTGCCGTCTGCAATCCAGTAGTCCTTCACCGCATAGACTGTGCCGGTCTTCATGTAGAGCATAACCAGCGCCTTTTCGTTCTCAATTCTCTCCGGCGAAGTCTCTGGGGCGGGAACGTATACGGACGGAGGCTCTTGCGGTGCCTGTTCAGTGTCTTGCGCAGCGTCAGTCTGGTCAACGCCTGCATCATTGTTGACATCATAGTCCGAGTACCCGTTCCAGTATCCGAGCGTGTTGCAGTCCGGCGCCAACGGCTCCGGCGAGAACGAATCGCACTCGGCTCCAAGCCCCAAGCCCGGGGAGGAATATCCAAATCCAAACCCGAAGAATCCAAAGGCACCGTAAGTCGATCGGGGAGAACGCTTTCGCGGAGGCCAAATGTGGGGCGGCCCAATAACGCCTGGCCGGCCGATGGAAAGCGTTGCCATTGCTCGAGTTCGATCTCGGCTCGTTTGCTTCGTCGCAGAAGCAGGTTGCGCGTCGTCCCTGGGAACCAAGGGTGCCTGGGGCGTCGTTGGCACTGGAACCGGGGCCATGGCGCGCTGCTGATGCGCCACTGTCGGCGCATGTCGAGCCTGTTCTTCCCAGAAGTGATTCCCTTCTCCAGTGAACGTTGTCCGTGTGCCGGATGCAGACAATGAGACTCGGGGCTCGTCCGGTGATCGCGGCGGGAAACCGATGGTAACGTTTCGGGGCGTACTTTCCGCACGCTGCTGCTCGCCGCCGGCAGTCCTGGCCGCGTTCGAGCCGATATGTCCAGAAACTTGCCGTGCTATCTCCGAACTACTCGCCATCGCGCTTCCGGCGTGTTCGGGAGAGCCACTTGGCGAAGCGCCTCGCCCACCGACTACTGTCGGCCTGGGTCGCGGAGCAACCGCACCTTCGGCGCGAGAAATGCCACCACTGGAATGACCTCCGCCCCCTCCGCCGACATGCCCGACCCCGTGGCTGCCCCCGCCCCCCCGCTGGCCAAACGCGATTTCAGGTGAAACGGCCAAGGCACAAGCGGCAAGAATGCTGAGCAGAAGCTGACGCTGACACAACCAGGCTGGGGTTCTCATTAATGCCCTCCAACCGGGGACGATTGAGGGTACAACAATTCCGTCTTTCTCGATCTGTCTAATTGGACGTGAACCAGCTCAGGCCAGTTTCAGCCAAAACATGGGCGACTGGAAACGGCAACTCGCGGGCAAGTGACAAGCCGTGCGCCCTTCGGATGCTTCCGTCAATTCCGATATACTGGCGAGGTATGATTCCATTCCTTCACCTTTGGCGACTAACGATTCCCACTTTTGGATTGATGGTCGCTACGGCGATGCTTGTTTCGTTCTATGTTCTTCGAGCGGATCTTCATCGGCGTGGTATCGCCCAAAACAACTCTGGCCTGGCGGAGGCATTTGTCGCAATCCCCTCCCTGGCTGGAATCATCGGCGCCAAGTTGTACCACGTCCTCGAGACGCCCCGCGACCTCCTCTCGGATCCCTTCGGTCAGATTTTCAGTCAATATGGATTCGCATGGTTCGGGGGACTCCTTGCCGGAGTTGCGGCATTCCTGTGGCTGGCCAAGCGAAACAAAATCCCATTGCTTGCGATGCTTGACGCGGGATCGTCCGCGGCAGCGCTCGGCTATGGAATTGGCCGTATTGGGTGCTTCTTGTCCGGGGATGGGGACTATGGAATTCCTACGTCACTGCCGTGGGGCGTCAGCTTTCCCAACGGGCTTGTCCCCACCACTGCGCGGGTTCACCCTACGCCCATCTATGAGCTTTTGGCCTCCTGCCTGATCGCCTGGTTTCTGTGGCGACTCGGCAAGAGGCAATTGGCGTCTGCCTCGCAAAGACTGCAACTGCGTGCTGGAGCGAAGGATCCGGCGACAGGAGATGCAGCCCCGCCAGGATATGTTTTTGCTGCATATCTCATTCTGACGGGCGCTGCGCGGTTTGTCGTTGAGTTCATCCGAATCAACCCGCGCTCCTTCCTGGGATTGACCAACGCACAGCTGGCCAGTCTCGTCTCCATCTTGGCTGGTGCGGTCCTCTATTGGCGTGTCCGAAAGGCTTAAGTCGCAGCCCAATGCCTGCAGGGCGTGCACGAGGCAAAAAAAAGGTCCCCGATCATCCAGAATTGGAAACCGGGGACCCCACGTACTGAGGATTTAGATACAGGCCCGAATAGAGCTTCCCTTCCAGCTCCGCCGCCAGCGTAATAGCCGCGCATTGCAGTTTCAATTCGCAAAACTACGGTTTCTTCGTACTCCACTCACTGTGTTTAGTACTTACGCACAATACCGTTCTTTTACGTACTCCTTAGGCGTGCCCCGCTCGTTTCGGTGAGATCGACCCGAGCGACCCGCAGCTTCGAGGCCGCGCGTATAGCCGCGGAGTACTTGACAGTCCAGTTATGCGGGAGTAGAGTGCACCACATTCCTGGGTCGTGGCCATGTACTCATCCGTTCACTGTGGCCACTCTTAAAATGGGGTTGTGGTGGTAAGCATCATCGCGTGATTCGTGGTTAACACGACGGTCATGACTCAGCGAAACGGGAAACGAAACCGGAAACCTGCGCTCGCAAAGCGAAAGCCAGATGGAACCGCGCTCCGCTCGTTCCACGAGCGGCAGCCTTGCTTCAGCGCTCCATGGACGTTTGCCGGGCAACAGTTCGGTTGCCGGGGCCTTCCAGACCCTCGTCCTCGCAAGCGAGGTTTTCGGCTTGGTCGTCGATTCCGCTGGAATCGTCCGGACCGTGCGAATCCCCGATTCAGAGCGGCTGAGACCGACTTGCAGCATGCTCATCGGACAGTCGCTTCACGACATCCTCGGCAAGAAAACCTATCAGATCTTCGCGGAATCGTTCGACCGGAGCGCCCGTGGCAGTCAGGCCGAAGAGCTGGGTTGTCTCATTGACCTACTTAGCGGTCGGCGATGGTTCTCGGTGGTCATCCGGTGTCTTTCGACGCGCCAGAGCGACCCGAAACTCTTTTCTATTTTCGCCCGTGATGTCACTGGTTGGCGCCAGGCCCAACAGAGGCTGAAAAAGGCCAAGACTCTTTTGACTCACGCGGAGAGAACCGCGCGAATGGGCACTTGGGAGACGGACCTTCGCACCGGCGAACTCACGTTCTCTCGCCATCTCTTCGACGTCCTCGGCGTCACGAAGCGCCAGTCATCGTCCGTTATCGATCTGCTGTGGAAAATAGTCCATTCCTGCTGTTCCGGGCAGGGACGGGTCGGAGCGGAGCCCCTATCTCCCAGGCTGCCGATCAAGAAATGCCCTACCGGCACCCTGACGGCACTGACCGGATCCTGCAGACACGTGTCATTCCAGTTCCTTGCGACGGGGAGCCACCGCTCCGGTTCGTCGGAATGATACGCGACATCACCGAGCAGAAAACCGCGGAACGAGAGGTGCGAGAAAGCGAGATGTTGCACCGCCTCTCACAAGAGCTGATGCGAGCACGCGATGAAGAACGCCGCCAAATGGCTCGCGAGTTGCATGAATCCGCGGGGCAAAGTTTGGCCGCTCTCAAAATGACGCTGGGGAATCTGCGCGAAGCCCTGCCCAAAAGAAGTTCCGCTGCGCGGTCCCATCTCCAGAGCTGCGTTGATCTCACCAACGAAGCCGTACGAGAGGTTAGGACGATTTCCTACCTGATGCACCCGCCTATGCTGGATGAGGCTGGTTTGGCTTCAGCGCTGCGGTGGTACGCGAAGGGCTTCTCCGAACGCAGCAAAATTCGCCTCGACGTTGAAGTGTCAGATGACTTCGGCCGTCAGCCCCAGGAGATCGAAATCACCCTGTTCCGGATCATTCAGGAAGCGCTGACCAACATCCACCGTTATTCGGGCAGCAAGGTAGCCCGAATCCGCCTCGCGCGAGACTCCGCAGCGGTTCGAGCGGAAGTACAGGACGAAGGTTGCGGCCTCATGCAGCCTATTCAGTCATCCGGCTCGAATCACCTCCCCGGTGTCGGAATTGCCGGCCATGCGAGAGCGCGTTCATCAGCTAGATGGCATCTTCGAGATCGATAGTGCCCAGGGCTCTGGCGTGACCGTCCGCGTGATCCTGCCTCTTTCAAGCGCTCGGTCGGCCGCTGTCGAAGTCAAACCCGAAAGTGCCGACGGCGAGCGCGGAGACACAAGCCTGCGTTTTGTTAGCCTCGCGCTTTCCCAAAGCCCGCAGGGAGGATCCCACCAATGAATACGACCGCAGCCAGGCCTTATCGAATACTCGTCGCCGACGACCACAGGATAGTGCGCAGGGGGCTTCGCGCCATTATTGCTTCGCAACCGGGGATCGAAGTGTGTTGCGAAGCTTCCACCGGCCTCGAAGCGATGAGGCAAGTGCGAAAGGAGAAGCCGGATCTCGTCGTGTTAGATCTGACGATGCCAGAAATGAACGGGCTTGAGGTAACCCGGGCCATTCGAGAGGAGTTTCCCGAAACCCACGTTCTAATCCTCACGATCCACTTTTCCGAGGAACTGGCCCGTCAAGTTTTCCGGGCTGGCGCCCTCGGCTACGTCTTGAAATCCGACGCGGATAGCGACCTAATGACCGCGATCGATCATGTCCGACACCGGCAGCCATTCTTTACGAGCCAGCTTGCTGCTTCCATGATGCAGAGCTTCGTGCAGAGCGACAAAGAAGCGGTTGCCGTCGAGGGATGACCGCCTGCCGCTAACGCCGCGGGAAATCGAGGTTGTTCAACTGCTGGCGGAGGGCAATAGCAACAAAGCGGTTGCTGACGCGCTCAGCGTTTCCACTCGCACCGTCGAAAGCCATCGCAACCATATCATGCACAAGATGAACTTCGCGAGCTTCAGCGAACTTGTGAAGTTCGCCGTGCGTCACAATCTCGTTGAACTGTAAAGGCTGGGCGCATCAATGCCGGTCGCGGCAACTTCATCCGGCGAATCCCTGCTTCTTCGCAACCTTTCGGCGAGCGCGGCGGCGCGCAGGACGTTCGGTGGGAGCCCCACCAATCACTTCCGCGGCCCAGAGGGAGGTGACGAATTTCTTCATGCCGTGATTGTCGAACTCGATTGTAGTCCGCTCCGTATTGGATTCGGTTACGGTCCCGATCCCATATTGCTCGTGTCGGACCGTCTGCCCCTCTTCCAAGACCTGCACTATTTTCTCTCCTCCGGACGCAAACCAGCACGAAACGCGGCCGTCGTACACTCGCCCGAGTCGATGTGACACCGATTAGCCTGACTCCAAAGGGGCGACGGATTCGCCCCTCGGGGTTGGGCACCGCAAACACTAAGTAGAGACGGGGTTAGAGGCCTGTTACACGCTCGGCCTGCAGGCCTTTCGGTCCTTGCTTCACTTCGAATTCCACCGCCTGCCCTTCGTTGAGGCTCTTATACCCATCGGACTGGATCGCCGAGAAGTGTACGAAGACGTCCTCGCCCGACTGGCGCTGGATGAACCCATAGCCCTTGGCCGCGTTGAACCACTTGACTGTACCTTGCTCTCTGCTCACTTCGGATGCTCCTAATTGATTCACTCGGCGAACCTTACCAACTAGCTGGGGATCCGCCAGGAAAGCTATTTGTGCCTTGGTTCGCCTCGCCCCGTCACAAAAAAAGGCCGACGGGCGGTTGCCCGACAGCCTCATCGCACGCGTGAAAAGGAACCTGAAAGCATCAAACGCAAACAAATCCTAGCATACTTCTAGCCGGAGAGAAAAGGGCGCCCTCATCTTCCATTTGGCTCAAGGCGTAGAGCAACCCTGGCTCTCCGAACTTTCATCGAAGCTTATCGTAACTCGCGGGTCGGCATTTTGATCGACTGGCGTCCGGGCCCGGCTGACAAATCTTCCAAAATCAGGAGTTTCTATGCCTATGATTGCCTTGGGTGTGGCAACATTAAACGATCTCTCAGCCGCGGAACTATTTACAAAATATGCTTGCAACCGAGGGGAGCAACTCTAAAATCATGCGCATGAAATTGGTTTTACTTCTCGCTGTATTCGCGATGGTTTCCACGCCTGCACTCGCGCAAAACGGTCATTCGGAGTTCTCAGCCGACTTCTTTGCCAACTACCAATCGACTGTAAGCGACCAGAATGTTACCGATCTCTCGAGCTATTCCGGAGGATTTCTCGCCAATTACCGCTATCACTTCAATAGCTGGGGCGCTGTGGAAGTGAACTATTCGCGCACCCGCTACACTCAGTTCTATTCGGGCGGCAGCGGGCTTGTGACGTCGTGGACTCAGGCTAAGGCACAGGAACTGACCCTGGCCTTCGTCTACTCCTTCGGCACCCATTTCAACGGGCGTTTGAAACCCTTCGCTCAAGCCGGAACAGGCGGACTTTTTTGGTCACCCATAACTGCCGGTTCCGTCGGAGGTCCGTATTCTCAGGACCGCGCGGCGCTACTTTATGGCGGCGGAGTTGACTGGAAACTGTTCAGCCACGTTTCAGCGCGAGCCGGATACCGGGGCCTTCTCTTCATCGCGCCCGATTTCAACCAGGCGGGTCAGTTTACAAACGCTCGAACCCAAATGAAGGAGCCATACGCCGGTATCGTGATTCGCTTCTAGCCCTCAAGCCCTCGTTGGAGCTCGCGGAATCGCAATTGCTGCGGCGACCATCGCTCCGGAGCTCTAAGAAACGGCGGCCCGCCGACGGTCTCAGTGGTTGTCGAGACCTCCTAGTACCGTCGTACCAGCTCCCAATGCCGCCTTCGTACCCCTTAAATGTAACTTCCCTTCTACTGCAACGACCGCTCCTTCTTGTTAACTTCTCTTTCGGGCAAGAAACTCAGTCGAGGGTGGCTCAGAATGAGCGATGCGATCTTTCCAGTACCCGGCGGCAATCCGGGAGACAATCTCCCCGCAGACATGACCGCTGGTGCCGAATCATCTTCTTTCGAATTTGCGGAACCCACAGAGACCCAGCCCGCATCCGCTGCACCTGAGGACAGGCGTCGCCGCCGCCGCGCTTTGATTTCTGCGCCTGTTCGTGTTCGCGGTGTTGACGTGACAGACGGCGGACCGGACGAAATCTCGGCCACCATCGACGTTTCGCGCGTCGGCATTCTCTTTCCCACCTCCCAGCCGGCGTACGTGAAGGGCATGGATGTGATGGTCACCTTTCCCTACAGCAAGGCGCCGACCGCTATTCATGCAGAGCAATGCGGCCGCGTCACACGCGTATTTGATTTGCCCGACGGTCGCCGTGCCGTGGCAATTGCACTTGGCGCGTTGGGCATCGGCGAAGACTTGGTTGATGCCGGCGGTCGAAAACTGAACCAAGGCGCGCTCGGCGCGCCGGTGGTCGAGCAGCCAGGCCCGAAAAAGCCTCTGGTTATAGCGATGGACGCCGACCCAGCAATCCGGGAGTCATTGAAGGATTACTTGGTGAACGAGGGCTATGAAGTTATTGCCGTCAATAATCAGGCCGATGCGTTGGATGTCTTGAACCTGTTCACCCCGGCCCTTGTAATAGCCGAAATCGAGGGCGAGGGCATGCCCGGGTATGCCGTCTGCTCGCATGTGAAAGGCACTCCGCGTTTGCAGAGGGTTCCGGTCGTGCTCACCACCAGCTCAGCATATCCAAGCGACTACTCCAGTGCGCATTCTCTTGGCGCGGTTGTTTGTATGGCCAAGCCCTACAAACAGGAGCGACTGGGGCACATCGTGCGCCTGCTCGCGCCGTTGCCCCAGGCCAAGCTGCAAACGGCTCCTCCTCGTCCGGCGGATCCTAGCCGCAGACCCGGTGCGACCTCTCGGCGAAACGGGGCGCGTGGAAGATCGAGCAGCCCGAACGGCTCCATCCTGTGGCGCTTCCGATCTTCTTGGTAAGCCGCTCGGCTGACGCTCGCGTATTTCTCGCAAGTTTTTGCCTGTACGAAGAGCCAGTGTTAACGACCTCAGCGCACTTGTGCGTTCCCAGGGCGACCGAGCGCCACGCTACGACTAGAATCAATCTATGAAGTGCCCGAAGTGCAGCAGCGAAGTCCGCGATATCGCGCGGTTCTGTCGCCGATGCCACGCGACCCTCAGATACGAATGCCCGTCATGCCGGCACGAACAGCGTCATGGCGGGACTTGCGACAAGTGCGGCGTCAATTTTCTGAAATACGTGACGGCCGTCGTCTGCGCGAAGCAAGACGAAGCTGACGCGATTCACGAGCGCATCGAACGCCGTTCCTCGCTCCTTGCGAACGTCCTTGTCCTGCCATTTACCGTAGGCATTCCGTTGATGCGTAAGTTCCTTGCCGCAAAGACCAAGAAAGGCGGTTCTTGACGGCTCTGGTCGCCGCCCGACCTGAGCCCGATGCTCGTCCGTCACGTCTATTGCCCGAAATAGCGCGTCGGCGGAAACAGCCCCGTGCGTGAATACTCCGCACCCACGGCCCGCTTCACTTCCTGGAACCAGTAGTCGAACGTTCCTTCAGCAACTCCGACCAACCCAATTGCCTGGCGATATTCGACGTTCCGGATAAAATAAGTCTCAAACAGCCTCAATCGCCCTTTCCATTCCCGTCGCCGAAGGGTCTGCCGGCCGATCCGTTCGAAATCAGCGATATACTCACAGGCCCTCGAACGATCCGGCCGCCAATGGTAGCCTTCCGAGGGCTTTTCTAAATCGAGCGCACGCACGTGTCCGGTCGCATCCTCGAGCCAGTGACGCAGTCCGCGGTACCGCGAATGACACACTTCAAAAACTTCAGATGATTTCATTTTAGCGTTCCCTCTTCCGCCTTGAATGCCAGTTAGTTCTCGCGCTGCGTTGTCGCGGAACCGGTCAATGCCGCGCCCATCTTCCAAAGCTCATCCGCGTCGGTAAGTTCTTCTTCCACGGCCTGCAGGCAAGCCTCGAAGCACTCACGCCACCCGGCCATGTAGCCCTTCGAATACTCCTCGGCAAGTCGCTCGCGATCTCGGTGGGCGCGCTGTAACTCCTGGACTTGTTCTTCCTCGATCGTGGGCGCCGTCACCGCTGCGTTCACTCGATAGCGGAACTCGCGAAGCATGCGCCCGACCCAGTGCAGGGGCATCGCTGTATACACTCCGACTTGGCGCTTAGGCTCGTACCGCGCCATGCGCCATCCGGACGGAACCATTCCGCCTTGTGGCACTTCCCGCCAAAGTCTTTTAAGAAAGTTCATAAGTGTCATCCCTCCTAACTGCCTCGAGCCCTCTTGACCCGGGACCTCGCTTCTCGGTCCGTCTTGTTTCGTTGCCCGTACTGCTACGTGGGTACTATGGAAGCACGTCAACCATATGTTACGGTCCGCCGCTCTCATTCATTCGAGGGACCACAAAAACGGGGGGCCAAACTCGTGGGCGACACCCAGCCGCCGCTTGAGTATCTAGTTGCGTCTTCACAGAGTTCGCTTGAGTCATATTTGTTATCTCGTGTAACCAAACTGGCTGAACTTCGGCAAGAGATTCATAAGCTCGTGAAGGAATGGGTTCAGATCCAAGGAGACGAGCGCACCGCTCGTCGGGTCTTGAAATATCGCAGCGCTGACACTTCGCAATCAGCGACATCGCCCCCGCTCGCACCTTCGACCCTTGATTTCCAGGCCTCTCTTTTCTTGCCTCCCGCTGAGGAAGACGGCGAGCGCTCTCACCGCGAAGAGTCTCTGTCGCGGCAACGCCTGCGCCGCCACTCTCGAATCTCGGGCACTCATGACCGCAGGTCGAAGTTTCGGGCCGAAGGCGTCGGATCAGCCGCGGACTCGCGGTTGAAGGGTCGCCGCCGAAATTTCCTGGTGAGTTCTGTCCGCGCCACTGACACACCATCTCCCGCTTACAAAGGAGATTCGATCGACGCTCGTCCAACCAAATCATCATCCGACTTGCTCCTTGCATTTTCGCCTGCGTTACTCGCCCACGACGCGGCCAGAGCAGCCAGGAACGTTGCGACTCCGTCGCAACCGAACGTCTGCCCTGAGATACGCCGCTGCAATTCCAATATTTGCGCAATCGTTGCAGCTCATTTTCGGCGTCCGCCCTTGTCGCAAGTCGTGTCCGTGTCCCTCGGAGAACTTCGCCTTGGCAGCCAGCTGAACCGCCAGAGCCGGTGACACCAAACAGCCAATAGTGGGCCTCGAAGGGAAAGTCGCAGCACTTCCGCGCCACCAAACGGCAATGAATTTGCGCTCTTGGCCCTTTTCCATCTTTGACCGCAAGCCCCCTCTCGATCCCAGAGCCCCAAGCCGTCGGCCCAACATAAATATGCATTCGGTAGGTGAGGCGCGTCGCTCGGCGTGTGAAGTTTGATCTTTGTTTTCGGTCTGTCGACGTGCTTGGAGAGGAGGTGGTATTTCAAACGATTAAAGATCGAGCCGAGCGGCTTGCTTGACGCGGCTGCGCAGCCAACCGGCGCTACCGAGAGACTATGCTCCGGGCGCTGCAAGCCTCTCGATGATTACAGCAAGTGTGCGGCGGGAGTTGCAGGGACGATGGCTACAGAGGTCGGGCTCCTCGGCGCCGTCTCGAGAGCTCGACCTAGACCAGGCCCGAAACACCAGCGAGGAGCCCGGGAGTCGTAACTTCGTCGGTCGAGCTAGTTCAGGGCGAATTCGCCCAAGAAGGCCGTCATTTCTCTTTGAGCTCGAAGTCGAGGTACTGATCGATCGTAGCCAGGTCGCCGCGCAGCAGCGAGCGGTCGCGGAGGAAAATCCCGGGGAGCCACTGACGTTCGACGCGATGCCGTCGTCGCAAGGGCTAGGTCGAGGCGATTACGCTAAGAAGGGTCATTTCGGGTGAGTTCCAGCCACATAGTGATCGACGGTGGGCAGGTCGCCAGCCGCTAGATGAGCGGGTTGACGAGAATCGCGGGAGTGCTGGTGACGCTCAAGGCGATGTGGTCGTCACGCCAGGTCAAGGCGATTACGTCCGAAAATGCCGTCATTTCGGGTGAGTTCGAGCGATGCAGTGGTCGACCATGGGTAGGTCGCCGCCCAGGAGCGAGTGGTCGCCCAGGAAAATCTTGGCGCTACTGACGTTCAAGGCGATGGCGTCCTCGCGGGGGCCAGGGTTAGAGCGATTAGGGCCAAGAAAAGAAGGCCGCAAATTTCCGGTTGAGTTCGAAGTCGAGGTACTGCTCGCTCGTATGCAGGTGACCACCCACAAGCCGAGTGGCCGCTGATGAAAATCGTGGGAGTGCTAGTGACGTTCGCGGCGACGGCGTCGTCGCGGGCCTAGAGCGATTACAGCCGAAAAGGACGTCATTTCGGGTTGAGTTCGAAATCGAGATACTGCTCGATCGTAGGCAGGTCGCCACCCACCAGCAAGCGGCCGTTGATGAAAATCGTGGGGGTGCTAGTGACGTTCAAGGCGGCTCCGTCGTCGCGATTGGCTTCCACAGCCTTCTTGGCTTCGGGCGACGACAGGCAAGCCTTGAAAACGTCCGTGTCGAGACCAGCCTGACCAGCGAAGGCAGCGAGCTGATCCCACACGTTCGCCGTCGAAATGACGTCCTGGTTGTCGAAGATAAGATCGTGAACTTTCCAGAATGCCTCCGGCGACTGCTGAAAAGCGCAGCGGCCTCCGATCGCCGCCGTTTCCGCCCAAGGATGAAGCTGAGTCAGCGGAAAATCCTTGAACACGACGCGTATTTGCGGATAGTGCGTCTCAACCGACTGCAAGACTTTGTGAACCTCGCGACAGTGGGGGCACTCAAAGTCGCTGAACTCGACGAGCGTGATGCGAGCGGAGGCGGGGCCCTTCGAGGGATTTCCGTCAATGTGAAGCTTGGCGCGGTTCGCGGCGAAGGGGTCGGCAGCCATGTCAAACATTTCGCCCCGAATGAACGCCTTCCCGTCCTTGCTGACAAAAAAAGTGCCCTTATCGCTTTGATCTTTGATCGTTACTTCGATCGGAAGCTGAAAGAAATCCGGAGACGGAGAAGGGCCCAGCGGACCCAGTTTGAGTTTGTACTCCGGGCCCCAGGTGAAGAGATTGCGGATGAAAAGTTCGGAGGAATGAATGAGTTGCGCCTGGTCGGGGGCTGACGCGGGCGCTGCCGGGGCTTGAGCAAACGCCGGACTGGACGCGAGACCAATTGCAACCGCGACTGCGATTAATAGCGACAAACGGCGCATGGATGAACCCTCCTCAATTCGTCGGCCTGCCGGAAACGTGATATCAAACCACAAATGGGCGAATAGAGAAAGACGGTGCGGAGCAACGTTGCGTAATGCGTGCCTCTCGAGGGCTCAAAACTTCTGCGCCAGGGGGAACCGGCGGCCCACGCTGAAGGCTTTCGAAGTTACCTTCAACCCGGGCGGCGCCTGCTTCCGCTTGTACTCGTTCCGATCAACCCGGCTTGCAACCGAGCGAACGAGATCGAGCGGGTAGCCGCACAGGTCGGCGATTTCCTCGGGGCTGCGCAGGTCTTCGACATATGCCTTGAGGATCCGGTCGAGCACGTCGTACGGCGGCAGCGTGTCCTGGTCGGTCTGATTGGGACGAAGTTCGGCCGATGGCGGCTTGGTGATGGTTTCGCGGGGGATCAGTTCCCTATCGCGGTTCACGAACGCCGCCAGCTCATAAACCATGGTCTTGGGCACGTCGGAAATCACGGCTAGCCCGCCGGCCATGTCGCCATACAGTGTGCAGTAGCCCACCGCCATCTCGGATTTGTTGCCGGTGCTGAGCACCAGCGAGCCGAATTTGTTGGAGAGCGCCATCAGGAGATTTCCGCGAATCCGGGCCTGGATATTCTCCTCGGTGGCATCCTCGGGCAGCCCCGCGAACGGCGCCGAGAGCGTCCGCCGATAGCTTTCGAACGTCTCCGTAATCGGCAGAGCCAGATACTCGATGCCGAGATTTTCGGCAAGGCGCCGCGCGTCCCTGCGGCTGCCTTCCGACGAATACGGCCCGGGCATGCTGACGCCAAGAACGTTTTCGCGCCCCAAGGCGTCCGTCGCGATTGTGGCTACGAGGGCGGAATCGATGCCGCCGCTCAGGCCAACGACCGCTTTGCGGAACCCGCACTTGCGAACGTAATCGCGCGTCCCGAGCGCGAGAGCCCTGTAGGCAGCCTCAAGTTCATTCTTCGGCTGGCAGCGAATATCGCCGACGCCGGAAGTGCTATCGAAGAACACCAAGTCCTCTTCGAAGGACTTCGCCAGTGCGGCGATGCGCCCATCGGGCATGAAAGCGATGCTCGAACCGTCAAAGATGAGGCTGTCGTTGCCTCCCACCTGATTCACGTAGACGACCGGAACTTTTTGCTCGACGGCGATGGCGCGCAGCATGTCGCGCCGCAGCTCCCGCTTATCCAGCGTGTAGGGCGAAGAGGAAAGGTTCAGAATGATGTCGCTTCCCTTCGCCACGAGTTCGGCCACGGGATCGCGGTCGTACAGCCGCTGCGGCCAGAAATTCTTGTCATTCCAGGCGTCCTCGCAGATGGTTACGCCGAGTTTCGCCAGATTCAGGGGGAAAACGTGCTGCGTGTGAGCAGGCTGAAAATAGCGCGACTCATCGAACACGTCGTAGGTGGGGAGCAGCATTTTTCGCTGTTCGAAAAGTATGCGGCCATCCGCGATCAGCGCGGCGCAGTTCGCCACGGGTTTGCCCGTGTTGTCCTGGGCCCTTCCCACGTATCCGACGAGCGACGCCAGCGGAATCGATTTCGCAAGACTTGCGAGCGCCTCCAGGTTGCGTTCGACGAAAGACGGGCGCTCCACCAGATCCTGCGGCGGGTAGCCGCAGAGACAAAGCTCTGAGAACAGGGCGAGTTCCGCGCCGCCGGCCTTTGCTTCGCGGGCCAGCTCGACGATCCGCGCCGCATTGCCTTCGAAGTCGCCGATTGTCGGATTGAACTGCGCGAGGGCAATCTTCATTGGGACTATCTAGAATACGGGGCGCGAGCGGCGATTTCAATGCCTCTGGCGGCGAAACGGCCCCAGCCGTTTCACGAAGGAACTTCGAGAATCTGTACCAAGCGATAACCGGCTTGCATTGCTCTATCGTGGTAATAAGCCTCCGCTTCCGTAATCTCACGCTCCTTGCGTTCTAGCGCCTCATGGCTCCAATGCTGCCGCACTTCGCCGATTGGAAGTGCGCCGGTTTCAGAGTCGATCGCAGTGAAGACTAGAAGAACTTCCGCAAGTTCACCCTCAAGCTCATGTCGTAGAGGACTTAATTTCCGCGACGCCGCTATTGCGCCGAGCTGACCAGTGAGCAGCTGTTTCGCTAGGGCTAGAACCTGGGACCCGGCGCGCGTCCTGTTTTCCGAGTCGCATTGGCCATCTCCAGGGTTCACGGATTTCAAGATACCGCTTCCTGCCAGCCATTTGAACTGATCTAAAGTTCACTCCCCTGCAGAGCGGCTGCAAGTCCCGCCTAACGCGCCGGCCTTGCGCCGGCCGAGGTTAGCGATTGCGGCGGCCACACCTTGGTGGAATGATAGTCAGTGTTCAGGGTGGAAAGGCCTATCTCCGTGATGACTCGAAAAAAGGTTCGGCTTTTGGCTGTTCTTTTCGCTGCCTTCTGCCTTTGCACCGCGGCTGTCGCGCAAACGATGCTCAGCGGCGCCACCATCGACGCCGAAGTGAGTACGATCATGTCCCGCACCCACGCCAACGGCATGGCCGTTGCCGTCATCGATCACGGCAAGGTCGGCTATGTCCACGCCTACGGAATCCGTGACGCCAAGGGAGATCCCCTGACCACGGACACTGTCATGTATGGAGCGTCGCTCACCAAGACGGTCTTTGCGTACACGGTGATGCAACTGGTCGATCAGGGCAAGCTCAACCTCGACACCCCCATCAAGGACGATCTCGATAGCCCGCTGCCGAGCTATGGCCCCGATCCGGTTTTCCCGGACAAGCACGGGCCATACAAGGACTTGGCCGACGATCCGCGCTGGGAAAAAATCACGCCGCGTATGTGCCTCACCCATTCCACCGGCTTCGCCAACTTCTGGTTCCTCGAACCCGACCAGAAGCTGCACATCCATTTCGAACCCGGCACGCGCTACAGCTACTCGGGGGAAGGTTTCATCCTGCTGCAATTCGTCATCGAACACGGCCGCAAGGCGCAGGGATTGGGGCTCGACGTCGGCGATCTGACCAAGGCCAATTTCGACCGCCTCGGCATGACTCGCACAAGCCTGGTGTGGCGCGATGATTTCGCCGCCAATCTCGCTGACGGTTGGAATGATCAGGGCCAGCCGCAGGAGCATGACCATCGCAGCAAGGTGCGCGTGGCCGGCTCGATGGACACCACGATTTCCGACTTCCCGAAATTCGTCGCTGGGCTGGTGCGCGGCGATGGCCTGAGTGCGGCGTCACGCGCGGAGATGACGAAGCCGGGGCTCCATATCACCACGGCCAATCAGTTCCCTCCATTCCTCCCCGACTTGCCAGTGAGCGAGCAGCGCAAGGATTTGTACGCGGGCCTGGGCGTTGTCGTCTTCGACGGTCCGCAGGGCCACGGCTTCTACAAGGGAGGCCACGACGGCGGGACGGCCAACACCATGGTCTGCATCGAGGCCAGTCAGCGGTGCGTCGTGATCCTGTCGAATGATGTTCGCTCAGAGGCGGGCTTCGCCGATTTGGTCAAGTTGATCCTCGGCGACACAGGTGTCCCCTACGATTGGGAATATGGGGACCACGCTGGAAAGTCGTGAATTCGCAGTTGTTGATCAGGCCGGTTCAGGGAGAACGCATATGAAACGCCGCCTCGCCCTCTCGCTCCCAATCTTGTTTTTGCCGGCTCTCGCGTACTGCCAGGCAAGCAACTCGCCCGGCCCGGCGGGGACCTCGGCAAGGGTCGAGGACGAAATAGTGGAAACCATTCGCCAGCGACTCGCTTCGCTCGCGCGTCGCGACACGAAAACCTACCTGAGCTATTTCACGGGCGATTGCATCGTCATCGACGACAACGGCGCGGTGATGAAGCCGCAAGACATCGTCAAGCAGTCCGCCGGTGAGCTCCAATCCGGTGTTATCTACAGAGCTGACCCGCCTGTGGACTTTCAGGTGCAATCCTATGGCGACACGGCAGTGGCCACTTTCCGGCTCAATTACGACGAGGACTGGGCGGGTCAGAAAACCTACAGTTCGGCGCGCCTGATCGACGTTCTGGTTCGACGCGGCGGCCGCTGGCTGGTTGTCTCGCACCAGGAAACTCCCATCCCGTATGCCCGGCGCGTGGCCGCCAAAGTGGACCCGAGTGTGTTTGACGCCTACGCGGGCGAATATCAACTCACGCCGAACTTTATCGTTAAGGTCAAGCGCGAAGGCGATGACCTCATGGAACAGTGGCCTGGCGAAACGGCATACACCGCGGACGTGCCAGTCTCCGAGTCAACGTTCGTCGCCAGAGGGGGTTTGGGGGAATCGATTTACGTGAAGGACGAGAGCGGCAGAGTGACGCATTTCATATTCCGAACCGCTTCAGGCGATGTGATTGCCAAGAAAATTAAGTAAAAGCACGACAGACCGCCGCTCAGGCGGGCTTGCTGCAATTGATCATCCACGGGATGCCGAACTGGTCGACGAGCATTCCGAATCGCTGCGCCCAGAACGTTTCCTGGATGGGCATTTGTATCGTGGCATTCTCCGCCAGCAACTTGAAAATGCGGTCGGCCTCCGCGGGGGCCTTGATGTCGAGTGACACGGAGAATCCTTGCGGTGCGCGATAATGCTCCGCCCATGAATCCGCGCCGCTCAACGTCTGCTCCCCCAGGGCGAAGCTCGCGTGGACGATTTTCTTCTGCCAGTCGGGAGGCGCCTGTTGAGCCATCGGCGACTCGCCATAGGTCATCTTGAAGGTGATCTTGCCGCCGAGGCACTTTTCGTAGAAACGGAACGCGGCCTCGCATTGGCCGTTGAATTGGAGATGCGTACTCAATTGCATCGCGCCCTCCCGCATTGAAAAGAGCGCGATGAGGATACCTCAAAATCTTCCTGAGACGAAAACCCTGAGACGAAAACAGGCCCGCCGCGTCTAAGCTCCGCTAGAAGGCGGGGAGTGTGTCTGAACCAGGGCCCAACGCTGCGAAAACCGAAAGTCGACTGGCGCGCGCCTGAAGCCGGGTTGGTCTTGCGCTTCGAGGTGGTGTTGTATACTCTGCCGGGGCGAAAGGGTGGGTTTTCGGCGTCGTGGGCTCGTGACCGCAACGGCTAACGCAGTGTCGAGAGCGAAAATAGCTTCGCAGCAGGAATAGCCGCCCGCAGGTCCGCAGCCGGTCAACACAAACGGAACGTTTTGGAGGATGACGGATGAGAGTGTTTCGGCGTGTCTTGTGTGTGCTCATTGCGGCGCTGGCGATTGCTACGGTGGCTCGCGAGCAGGAAACCATGCAGGAAGGGCGCCTGTTGCGCTTCCCCGACGTTTACAAAGACAAAATCGTTTTCAGTTATGGTGGTGACCTCTGGCTCGTGCCCACCAGCGGCGGCGTGGCCAGACGCATCACCACGAATCCCGGCCTCGAGGTTTTCCCGAAATTTTCGCCGGATGGCACGCGCATCGCATTCACGGGCGAGTATGACGGAAACCCCAACGTTTACGTAATTCCCGCCGAGGGCGGCGATCCGAAACAGCTGACGTTTCAGCCTCCCGCCATTGGGCTGCCGGAACGCATGGGCATGGAAAACGAAATCATCAACTGGATGCCCGACGGCAAAAGCATCCTGTTCCTCTCGCGCCGCGACACCTTCAACGACTGGTTCGGCCGACTGTTCACTGTTTCCACAGAAGGCGGCCTCCCCGCGCGCTTGCCTGTCGATAAAGGCGGGCTCACGTCGTTCTCGCCGGACGGCAATCAGATCGCCTTCAACCGCATCTTCCGGAACTTCCGCACCTGGAAGCGGTACACGGGCGGCATGGCGCAGAAAATCTCGATCTTCGATTTGAAGACAACTCATTACGAGCAAATCGACAGCGAGTATCAGGGCACAGACACGTTTCCGATGTGGCATGGCGACACGATCTACTTCGATTCGGACCAGGGCCCCGATCACCGCATGAACCTGTTTGCCTACAGCACGGCGACGAAGCAGATCCGGCAGCTTACGCACTTCACGGAATTCGACGTCAACTGGCCAAGCCTGGGCCCGGATTCCATCGTGTTCGAAAACGGCGGGTTCCTGTATCTCTTCGATCTCTCGAGCGAGCAAGCGAAGAAGGTAACCGTGTATTTGCCGGGCGACCTTGATGCGGCGAGAAAACGCTGGGTGAGTACGAGCAAGCTGATTACGACGTTTGACGTTTCGCCCGACGGCAAGCGCGCCGCCTTCAGCGCCCGCGGCGACGTCTACACCGTCCCCGCCAAAGAAGGTTCCACTCGCAACCTCACGCAAACGCCCGGCATTCGCGAGGAAGACGTCGCATGGTCGCCGGACGGAAAATGGGTGGCCTACGTTTCCGACCGCACCGGCGAGGAAGAGATCTACCTCGCGCCCCAGGACGGTATGGGCAAGGAAGTGCGCGTAACGTCCGATGGCTCGATGCACCGCTTCCAGCCGGTCTGGTCGCCTGACAGCAAAAAACTCCTGTACGCCGACAAATCCCTGCGGCTGTTTTACATCGACATCGACGAGAAAAAGCCCGTCCAAATCGACCGGGGTAAGTACGCCGATCTGACGGATTACAACTGGTCGCCAGACAGCAAATGGGCCGTCTACGCAAAGAACGCCGAGAACGGCAATCCCGTGATTTACCTCTATTCCCTGGCAGACCAGAAGATCTCGCCCGTGACCACCGATTTCACCGGCAGCTTCAATCCGGTTTTCGATCCCGACGGCAAGTATCTCTACTTCCTGTCCGGGCGCGACTTCAACGAAGTGCTGGGCGTGTACGACCTCGAGTTTGCCAACCCCAAGGCAGTTCGCGTCTACGCGGTCACGCTGCGTGCGGATTCGACTTCCCCATTTGCCCCGCAGAGCGATGAAGTCGAAATCAAGAAGGCCAATCCGGACGAGATTGTAGAGGTCAAGCCCAGCCCTGGGGAGGAAAAAACAAAGAACCCCGAAAAAGCCGAATCCAAGAAGGCCCAAAAGCCTGAAGAGAAGAAGCCGGACGAAAAGAAGCCGGACGAGAAAAAGCCCGAGGAGAAGAAGGAAGCATTTCGAATCGACCTTGATGGCATCCAGAACCGCGTTTTCAGCTTGCCCACCCCGGCCGAAAGCATGGCGGGCCTCAACGCATCCAAAGGGTACGTCTTCTACCTCACCACCCCCATCTTCGGCCTTTCCGGTCCGCTCGCGGGTGAAGGCTTCGCCCTTCACATCTTCGACTTGAAGGAGCGCAAGGACGGCGTCCTCATCGCTGGTGCCACCGGCTATGCGCTCTCGGCCGACGGAAAGAAGCTGCTCTACTCCGCTCCGGGTGGCGGCGGTGGCGACGACGGCCCCGCGAACACCTACGGCATTATTGACGCAACGCCGCCGTCCGCAGGCCCGCACAAGCCCGGAGACGGCGCGCTGGCACTCGGAGGCTTGCAAGCTGAAATCGACCCGCGTGCGGAGTGGAAAGAGATGTTTTACGAAGTCTACCGCCAGGAGCGCGATTATTTCTTCGAGCCGTCGATGAACGGCGTCGACTGGGCGAAGGAACGCGACAAGTACGCACAACTTTTGCCGTATGTTGCGGATCGTTACGATCTCAACTACGTATTTGGCGAACTTGTCGGCGAGCTTTCGAACTCACATACGTACGTAGGAGGCGGAGACTATCCGAATTTGCATCCGGTAAATGACGGACATCTGGGTGCGGACTTTGACGTAGACGCCTCTACCGGATTCTACCGATTCAAGAAGATTTATTCGGGGGAAAATTGGGATGCCGCCCTTCGGTCTCCACTTACGGAGCCAGGCGTAAATGTACGTACGGGAGACTACTTACTCGAAGTCAACGGCCGGCCGCTGAAGGCTCCGCAAAACCCGTATGAGCTGTTCGTGAATACTACGGATCAAAACGTCACGCTCACCGTGAACTCCAAGCCCTCGATAGACGGCGCCCGGCACGTAGTCGTGAAGCCGATCAGCAGCGAATACAAGCTCCGCGAACTCGATATGATCCAAACGAATCGGCAAAAGGTGGATCAGGCCACGGGCGGCCGCGTGGGCTACGTCTACTTGCCGGATATGGGCGCGGAGGGGCTGAACCAGTTCGTGAAGCAATATTTCCCGCAGATCCGCAAGCAAGGAATCATCTTCGATGTGCGCTACAACGGCGGCGGCTTCGTCGACCAGCTCGTTTTCGAGCGCCTGCGTCGCGTGCTCTCTGGAATGGACGCGGCGCGCAACTTCGAGAACGGCGGCACCACGCCGCCCAACGTCTTCTACGGGCCGATGGCGTGCGTCACGAATGAATACGCGGCTTCGGACGGCGACATCTTCAGCTACTACTTCAAGTACTACAAGCTGGGCCCGCTCATCGGCATGCGCACTTGGGGAGGCGTTCGCGGCATTCGCGGAGAAATTCCTCTAATGGATGGCGGCTACGTCACGCGCCCGGAGTTCGCGATGTACGGCCTCAACAGCCAGTGGCTCGTCGAAAATCACGGCGTCGAACCCGACATCGTCGTGGACAACACGCCCGACAAGGTAATGGCCGGCCACGATCCGCAACTCGAAAAAGCCATCGAAATCGTCCTGAAGCAAGTTGAGGCGAACCCGAAGAAGCTGCCACCGCGTCCCCCGGACCTCCCGGCATATCCGCCAGGCCCCGGAAACTAGCCGCCACCTGAAGTGCTCAGCGGCAATTAACTTCGTCAGGCGTAGGTGAGGGTCTAAGACCCTCCCTTCGTCTTCGCGACCGAAGGCCGCTTTGGGAGTGCGGCAGCTTGCTGCCGCTTTCGCCCCGCCGAAGCTTGCTTCGGCGCTTCTCGGCGGCCTTGCTTGGGCGCACAGCTACTCAGCTTGTGGTTCTAGCCTTCTCTGTGCCCTCCAGCTTTTCTCCGTGTCCTCTGTGGTTAGACTCTTTACGGCTCTCGAATTTCTCCGCGTTCTCTGCGCCTCTGCGGTACAGCTTTTTCTTGTCGCCTCCTACCGCGTAGCGAACCACTCATACATCACCCACACCACCGGCGCCGCCAAAATCAAACTATCAATCCGGTCCAGCGCCCCGCCATGTCCCGGCACGATCGTCCCGGAATCCTTCACCGCCGCCCCGCGCTTATACGCTGACTCGATGAGGTCCCCCATCTGCCCGGCAATATTCGCCCCCGCCGCGATCAGCATCAGCGCCGTCAAATCCATATCCATCCAGCGCGAAGCCGCCAGCGAGACGCCGAGCGATGCCACAACATTCGCAATCGCGCCTTCCCAAGTCTTCTTCGGGCTCAGCGCGCGCGCCATCGGAACGCGCCCCACGAACCGTCCGACGAAATACGCCAGCGTGTCTCCCGCCCAAATCAGCGCCAGCGTGAACAGAATCAGCTCGCGCCCCCGCCCTTCGATTTCGTTGATGCGCACCAGATAGCTGAACGGCAACGCCACGAACAACAGCCCGGCAGAACTAATCGAGATCGCGGGAAGCACATCCTGAATGGGCCGCCGCGTCGCCAGCCCAATCCCCACGCAGCCGAAAAGAAAAATCAAAAACACAGCTTCGATCGACGGCGCCCCGCCGGCGAGGTTGCGCACCAGCGAAACGCTGCCGAACGTTCGCGTCTCCACCATTCCGGCAGCGTACTGAGCGTAGAATATTCCCAGCGCGCAGGCGATGGTCCATTTCTTGAACGCGCGCAGCCCGACGCGTTCCCCCAGCGCGAAGAATTCGATCAGCGCGAGGACCACGATCAGCGCCGCAACCGCCGCCAGCAGCCACGCCGGTCCCCACCACACCAGCGCAACTACGGCGGCGATCAGCACCACTCCCGTGACGATGCGAAGGGCCATCCCGCGCTAGCCCTCAGACCCTGCAGCCGAACTCTTCGCTCCCGACCCACCGCGCCCGCGCCCCGAGCTCAGTCCACCGTAACGCCGCTCGCGTTTCTGGTAATCCACCAGCGCCTCGAGCAGCCGCTCGCGCGAAAAATCGGGCCACAGCGTTTCGGTCACATAAATCTCCGCGTACGCGATCTGCCAGAGCAGAAAATTGCTCACGCGCATTTCCCCGCTCGTGCGAATCAGCAGGTCGGGATCGGGCAAGCCCGCCGTATAAAGATGTTCAGAGATGGTTTGCTCGTCGGCCCTGAACGCCGAAAGCCCGTTCGACCGCACATGATCCAGCATCGCGTTGAACGCGTCCACCAACTCCGCGCGTCCGCCGTAGTTCAGCGCCACCACGAGTTTCATTCCGGTGTTCCGCGCCGTCACGCGCATCGCGTCCTGAATATCTTTGCGCACGCCTTCGGGAAGCTGCTCGCCACGCCCGATCACCAGCAGACGAATATTGTTTTTGTGAATCGTGGGCAACTCGCGCTTCAAATACTCCCGCAGCAACCGCATCAGGAAATCCACTTCGGCTTGCGGCCGGCGCCAGTTTTCGAGCGAGAACGCGTAGAGCGTCAGGTACTCCACTTTGAGCCGGCTGCACGTCTCGATCGCTTCGCGCGCGGTTTTTACGCCGGCGCGATGCCCCGCCACGCGCGGCAGATGGCGCCGCTCGGCCCAGCGGCCGTTGCCGTCCATGATCACCGCGACGTGCTTCGGCAAACGCTTCAAGTCGAGTGTGTCGAGCAGCGCCGCTTCTTCGCGGCTCGCATCCTTCAATATCTCGCTGGCCTTCACAGAAAATTGTCCCGACAATTGTGCAGGATTGCGCTCAAGGTATGCCCGGCAAGGCAAAGTAGCACAGCACCGTGAGCTTTGGAAGGGCAACAAGGGTTCTCTAGGTAGTGTCTCAGTTTGCATTCCACCCGTATAAGTAGAAGGCAACCAAGGAGAGGCCGATGAAGACAAGGCCAAGAATAAGATACGTGACAACAGTACTCCGAAAACGTTTTGGGTCCGCGACACGGGACACCAGACCGCGATAGGGCTCGAAGGTTTTCCCCGCGAGTATGGAGACCACGGCAAGAAGCACACACGCTAGCCCAATGTACATGGAGACGTACCGACGGCTCGTCAGGTATAAGATCCAATACTCTTTATTGTCCATGTTCTCAGGGGGGCAAAAGCCCGCGCAACGCGGATCAGTTTGCCAGAAGAACGTTTGTGCCATTGCCTACGTTACCTCGACGTACGAGACGTACGAAGGGCTGGGTTGTTACCCAGACGGCGGAAGGGCGGGGTTTCAACCCCGCCGTAAAGGCCTCGCTCCTTCAGGGGTTTTAACCCCTGAAGCCTGATCGGCGACTTTTTCTGCGAACTGTTCAGAGGTTCTTCGCCCGCCCCCATTTGTGTATGCTATTGAGCGATTCCACTTCGACCGAGAAATTCAACCCAAGGAGCAACCCCGTGACCCGCGAACAGAAATACAAAGCCTTTCGAGCGCTCCACCAACGCCCCGGAACCTTCGTGATCCCGAATCCCTGGAACGCCGGATCAGCGAAAATTCTCACGTCGCTCGGTTTCGAAGCCCTGGCGACCACCAGCGCCGGCTACTCCTTCTCGGTCGGACGCCGTGATTCCTCTGCTGCCGTGACGCGCGACGAAATCCTCGCGAACGCGAAGTCCATCGCCGACGCAACGCATTTGCCCGTCTCCGCCGACCTCGAAGACGGCTTCGGCCGCTCGCCGGAAGACTGCGCGGAAACCATTCGCCTCGCGTCGGCCGCCGGATTGGTGGGCGGCTCGATCGAAGACGCCTTCAGCGACGCCAGCGATCCCATCTACGAATTCACTCTTGCCGTCGAACGCGTCGCGGCCGCCGCAAAAGCCGCGCACGATTCGCAGTTCATTCTCACCGCGCGCGCCGAGAATTTCCTTCACGATCGCCCCGATCTCGACGACACCATTCGCCGCCTGCAATCTTTCGCCGAAGCTGGCGCCGACGTCGTCTACGCGCCGGGCCTCCCGAGCCTCGA
This sequence comes from uncultured Acidobacteriota bacterium, assembly GCA_963737205.1. Lineage (GTDB taxonomy): Bacteria > Acidobacteriota > Terriglobia > Acidiferrales > UBA7541 > Palsa-295. The sequence goes on from CAVTRV010000003.1 coordinate 393,271, forward strand.
CGCCATCCGCCACGTTTGCGCGTCCGTCTCGAAGCCTGTCAACGTCCTCATGGGCTTGAAAGGCGCCACCTATTCCGTGGAAGAACTCGCCGCCGTCGGAGTGAAGCGCATCAGCGTAGGCGGAGCTTTCGCCCGCGCCGCCCTCGGAGCCTTCGTGCGCGCCGCGCGCGAAGTGAAAGACAAAGGCACATTCACTTTCGCAGCAGACGCCATCTCCCACGCGGACGTGACGTCCTACATGGTGAACGCCAAGCGGAGTTGAAAACTCGAGAACCCACCGTGCTGCCATCCGTGGCGACCGAGCCTTTAGGTTTAAACGTAGCGCCGCGCTTCAGCGCGGCATCTTCGCCTTCCCCTGCGCCTTTTGCTTCATCTGTGTTCATCTGTGGTTCCCAAGGTTTCACGACCCTTGTCGCTTAACCCTCACCGCGTTGTCATCCCGAATCCCCGCGGTTTGTGCGGGGTGAGGGATCTGCTTTTCGTCTTTTGCTTCATCTGTGTTTATCTGTGTTCATCTGTGGTTCCAAGCTTTCACGGCCCTTGTCGCCGGAAAACTACGCCCTCAACGTGGACAGCCCCCCGCGATACGGCTGCCGCCGGTGAAAAACTCAACGCCATCGTGATTTATTCAACACCTCGCCCGGCCACCGAAGACACCGCCCCTTGGCCGATCGAAATGATTCGAAAGGACATGGCTCGCCTTATCCAAAGCCGTTGACATTGGCGGACCGTTTGCATATAAGCCACCGTTCGCGCTTCTGATAGATGATCCGGTCGAGGAGGAAACAGCCATGAAATCGAAGAAAAAAACCACCAAGCGGTTGCGCAAATCCAAGAAGCTCGAAGCCACCAAACCGTTGTCGAAAGCGGCGACTGGGACGGTTACCGTACAGGACCTTCACTTCACGAAGTTGCTCGACAAACCGTCGACTAAGCTCCCTTGACGAGTCATCGACATAACTGGCGCACTGACGACCCGGATCATTTCCGAGTGCCCCGCACTCTGGGCAGCGCCGCGGCTAGATCGACTGTTTCGCTTGCCTGCGGCGTTTATGCCGGGGTGACTTATGTCGGGCTGCGAATATCACGCGCATTCCCAGGGCAAACAGACTCGACAGACAGACGATAAATACCAAGAATCCAAACAGAACTACAATCCAGTCCCCAGCGTCAGACAGCCGATCCCACGGGACAAACGAACACATTAACCCCCAACTCTTGATTCTCATACGGTGTCTGCCTCCGGCTCGGGCAGCCTGTCCCCCTCTCGCGCCACCCAAACATACAAGGTGGGCAGGATGAAAATGCTCATCGCCAAATTCACCATCAGCCCTCCGACGATGACAATCGCGAAGGGTCGCTGTGAATCGGAGCCAATGGCATGCGACACCGCAGCGGGCAGCAAACCCAGCGTCGCCACCAGCATCGTCATCATGATCGGACGAAGCCTTAGGACGGCTCCTTCAATCGCGGAATCCTCGATCGACAGTCCTCGGGCGCGAAGCTGATTGATGTATTCCAGCATGATGACGCCCGTTTGGACCGAAACGCCGAAAAGCGCCAGAAAGCCGACGCCGGAGGAAACGCTGAAATGAGTTCCGGTAAGCAATAGGGCCAGCAGCCCGCCGACGCTGGCCATCGCAACAGTGACCAGAATCAGCGCAGCCCATTTCGGCGAACGAAACATCGTGTAGAGAATGAGAAAGATCACCAGGATCGTCAGCGGCACGATGATCAGCAGCCGCGCTTGGGCGCGCTTTTCACTTTCGTATTCGCCTTCCCAGTCGATGTGGTAGCCGCGCGGCAATTGAACCTGCGCGTTCACCTTTTGAATCGCTTCCTCGACCGCGCCGCCAAGATCGCGGCCGCGCACGCTGTACTTGATCGCGACGTAGCGCTGGTTTCCTTCGCGGTAGATTTCCGAGCCGCCGTCCCGCTCCTCGATCTTGCAGAGCTGAGAGAGAGAGACGCGTTCGCCGGACGGCGACAATAAGCGAATATTCTCGATGGCTTCCTTCGTTGTGCGGTACTGCGGCAGGTAGCGCAGCACCAGGTCGTATCGCGCCTCGCCCTGCAGCACTTGCGTAAGAGCGTTGCCTCCGACGGCGGTTTGGATGGCATCCTGAACATCCGCGACGTTGATTTGATAACGCGCGGCTTGCTCGCGGTCCACTTCGAAGTTGATGTTCGGCTGGCCGAGAGCGCGAAAGACGCCGAGGTCCTCGATCCCTTTGACTTGGCGCATCACGTCGACGATTTGATCGGCTTTTTCCTCAAGGACCTTCAGGTCGTCGCCATACACCTTGGTGGCCAGCTCGCCCTTCACGCCGCTGACCGCTTCTTCCATGTTGTCTTCAATGGGCTGCGAAAAGCCCCAGACCACACCGGGGATTTTGTCGAGTTCTCGATTCATGGCGGCGATCAGTTCATCTTTGTTCTGGTGAAAAACGGGCCGCCACTCTTCCTTCGGCTTCAAATCCACGAAGTATTCGGTATTGAAAAAGCCGGTCGTATCCGTTCCGTCGTCTGGGCGGCCCACTTGGCTGGTGCACTGAGGAACTTCGGGAAAAGAGCAAAGCAGGACGCGGGCCTGGTTGGCTACCCGGATACCTTCGCTGGGTCCGGTGCTGGGAGCCAGAGTGCCGCGCACCCAAAGCGCGCCCTCGTCCAGGTGCGGAAGAAACTCGGAACCGATCACTCCGCCGAACGTGAGATACAAAGCGAGACACAGGCCGAAGCGCCGCCAGCTCCCAACGTCACGCGGCGATGCTCGATCGCCCACCGAACTGCCTTGCGATATCGATCCGTGAGGAAAATCAATCACCGGGTTGCGCCACTCGCGCATCGTTCCTGAAAGCAGAAAGCTCGCGAGCACAGGCGCAATCAGCATGGAAAACAGCAGCGCGCCCAGCAGAGCAAATGCCACCGTCCAAGCCATCGGCTTGAACAGGCGTCCTTCCACGCGCTGCAGCGTGAAGATCGGCAGGTACGCCGTGATGATGATGGCGATCGCGTAAAACACCGGGCGCTGCACTTCATGCGCGGCCTCGCGGATCACCTCCAGCGTGGTCTTGGAGCCATTCCCGTTTTGGCGCTGGCTCAGGTGGCGGACGATGTTCTCGACCATCACCACCGCGCCATCCACAACCATTCCGAAATCCAGCGCGCCGAGAGACAGCAGGTTGGCGGGAATGCCCTTCAAATTGAGGCACGTCGCGGCGAATAGCAGCGAGAACGGCACCGTCAGCGCCACGATGATTGCCCCGCGGACATTCCCGAGAAACAGAAAGAGGACGATGACCACGAGAAAGATGCCTTCCGTCAGGTTGTGCAGCACCGTATGCGTCGTGTAGTGCACCAGGTCACTGCGGTCGATGAACGGGATCACCTTTACGCCGGCAGGCAGAATGTGGTCATTCAGCTCTTTCACCTTTGCGTGGATTCCCGCGAGGGCTTCGTCGGCATTCGCGCCTTTGCGCAAGAGGACGATGCCCGAAACCACATCGTCGTTATCGATGATTCTTGCCGTCTTCGCGATGAATCGCCCGGGCAAACTGGCCCAGCCGGATCTTCGGACCCTGCGCGACGACGGCAATATCTCTCATGTGCAAGGGAGTGCCGTTCTTGGTGATGAGCACTGTGTTTTCGATGTCCTGCACGTTCTTGACCAGGCCGACTTCCTGAAGATTCACCTGCTGCAGTCCGGATTCGATGAAGCTGCCGCCCGCATTCGCGTTGTTGTTCGTGAGCTGCTGCTCCACCTGGGCCAGGCTGAGTCCGTAGGAGATGAGCTTATTGGGATCGACGCGAACCTGGTATTCGCGCGTGGGACCGCCGAAGCTGGCCACATCCACGACGTCGGGCACCGCCTTGAAATTCTTCTCGACCACCCAGTCTTCGATCGATTTCAATTCCATCACGTCGTATTGGGGATTCGTGCTGTGCAGCGTGAAGAAGTAGATTTGCCCCACCGGACTCCAGTCGGTGCCCATTTGCGGCACAACGCCAGGGGGCAAGGTAACTTGCGAAAGTCGCTCGAGAACCCGCTCCCTGTCCCAGGCGTTCTCCTCTTCGTCGTCGAAAATCAGCTTCAGGTCGGAGAGCCCGAAAAGTGAGAAGGACCGCAAATGCGTGACGTGAGGAATGCCGTTCATCACGATTTCCAGCGGAATCGTCACCTGCTGTTCGATTTGTTCCGCGGAAATTCCCGGCCACTGCGTGATGATCTCGACGTAGTTGTCCGCGACGTCGGGATACGCTTCGACCGGAAGTTGATGAAAGGAAATTGCGCCCCATCCAAACAGCAGGACGGTGGCCGCGAGAACGAGGAAGCGGTTTTCCAGCGCGAAATCTACCAGCTTGCGGATCATTTGCCGTTCCTCGCCGAGAGTAGCACCCTCGGGATTTCACTCATTGTCGACCGCGTTCTGCAGGGCTAGCGCGCTCGTTACCACCTTCTGACCCGGTTGCAGCCCGGATACGATTTCCTGCATTTGATTCGGGAGCGTCGCTCCACCTACAACTTCCAACCGGCGAAACTTGTTGTCGTCCGCCGGGACGTAGACCCAGTCGCGGTCGTGCAGATGGAGAATGGCGGACGCCGGAACGGCTGTGTGCGCTTCCTTCTTCAAGCCGTCGAATGTGGCCGTCGCAAACATGCCGGGGCGCATAAATCCCGGATTGCGAACTTCGATGCGGACCTTTGCCGTGCGAATGCTTGCGTCGAGATTCGCGCCGATGTTACTGATCGTGCCCTTCAGAACCTGCTCCGGATAGGCGTTCAGTCGGATGTCGGCTATCTCACCGAGATGGACGCTCGGAAGATCGTTCTCGTAAACGTCACAGACGACCCACACATAGGACAGATCCGAGATCGTGAATGGATTCGGAGAGGAAAGCCCTTGTACGCCGCCGGCGGTGACAATTTGCTGGTCCGTGATTACGCCCGAGACCGGTGCGACAACATCGACGATTCCACTCGGATGACTGGGATCATTGCCAAGCAGACGAAGATGCTCCGCGGCGGTCTCGAGCGTGACCTTCGCGTCATCTTCCCCGTCCTGAGCGCTTTCAAGGCTTGCCGCTGGGATCGCGCCATGGTCGTAGAGGTCTTTCGCCCGATCGAGCTGTTTGCGCGCGAGAAGCTCGTCGGCCACGGCCTTGCGATAATCGGAATAGCCTGCGGAAACATCGTCACTTCGAACGCGCAGCAGGAGTTGGCCTTTCTGCACCGTGTCTCCCAGGCGCGCGCGAACATCCACGACTCGCCCCGAGGCCAGCGAAATTACCGGCACCGTTCGCGCAATGTCGGGAGTCACGGCGCCGGTGACCACCAATTGTGAGGCGGCATCGTGTTCCACCGCGAGGGCCAGCGGAAACTGCTCGGGATGTTCAACCTGGATTACGCTGAGATCCTGCTCGTGTTCCACCGTAGCGGGTGGCGGCGCTTCGAGTGCCAGATTTTCCTTCTCGCGGCCACACCCCCCCAGGAAGCATGTCGCGACAAAAACCATCGAAAGTGCTCGGTAACCCGTGCGTCTCATGGACGACCTCGCGTCTGACTTCAAGATTCAGTTCGATCTGCGGCATCAGCTCTCAGGAAAGCGCAGTGCGCTCTCCGAGGATGCAGAGTTTGAAGTGATGTACGAGCTGGTCAGCAAGCCCACGGACAAAAAGCTAGGGCATGTCCTTAGCGGTCAATGACCCACTAATGAGCTGAGTGATTACAGGTGAGGAACGTCGGAAGGCGGTGCGCGACCTGGCGCGGAGCTTAAGAAAGCGCTGACTGGGAAACCAGCGCTAGAAACTGGAATCGATCCCGCTGGCGATCGAAGGCGAAGCGAATGTTTTTCTTCGGGACAAATGCCGGCGCCCGACTCTGGTGCAATGCCAACAGCCTCTGCCAGCAGGCACGAGCCGGAAAACCAATTTGCTGCCGGCGCGCTGAAAGCTTCGGGGAATGCAGACGGTTCGGCCCTCGAAAAGCTGCCATGCCCATCATTAAGAAATATCGCTACGGGTTGCCGGAACCACGCTGTGGTGAGGACCAGGTCAATGGCGTGGTCCCCGTTGACGTCGCGCGCCTCGATCGAAAGGCCGCCAGCGGGCGCAAGCAGTTGAATCGATTGCCGCCCGGCCGCCGACAGCTTTAGTTGAATCCAATAGTCGGTACTACCGAGGGCGTTTGCTCCGGATTGTATGCTCGCCAAATCCGGACGAAGGTCTCCGTCGAAGTCGGCGATTGCAAAAGGGAGGCCCGGTCGAAGCGAGGTAGCCGGTTTACTCTGGGTGCCTGCGGCCTCAGCGGAACTGCAGCCGGCAAAGCCAAAGAGAAACAAAGAAATCCACAGAAACGCGCCGCGCAACGCTCGACGGTTATCTCTCAGCTCAGTTCGGCAACACAATTTGCGCACGATGTCGGACAACCAAGACCCTCAAATGCTCCCAACCACCACCGAATATACCATTCGAAGCGTTCACCAGAGAAGCCGCGATCCTTCAACATTGCAAAAAAGCAACGGCTCCCGTTACTCCGAGAATCAGGACCTTCATGCCGAACGCCCTAAGCCGCGAACTGTCTCAGGTGATAATCCACGTGAATCTGCAAGAGCTTGCCCCATTCTTTCGGCGTCATCTTGCCGAACATGGGATGCGGCTTCCAGGCATCGGCGGTTCTTGCGTTCCAGTCAGCCTCTAAGATTTTCAGCAGTTGTGCCTTTTCGCACGCGAAATCGAATCTCTGCGAATGCCGGATTTTGAAATCCGCTGGAAGCCGCAGGCCGCCTGGTTGCTCCGGAAACCAATCCACGAGAATCCACTTAAACAACGTCCGCGAAGTCAGGTAACTCTCGTCCGGCAGATCGTAGAAGCCCAGCGAGCCTCCGCACGCTAGGTTGAGATGGTGAAGCATCTGGTCCACCTCCATGGTTCCCCACTGGCGCGGAAAGTCGGGCGTCACACTCTCTACACGACGCCGATATTCCTGCCGCTTCTCCTCGGTGAAGAAGAGATTCCCATCCACCTGCTTCACCCGAAAGGCCCGAGGAATGTAGCGGACAATCGCTACTCCTGACATCAAGAGGTTCCGGGTGAAGAGGGCGCGCAACAAGTTCATGGATTACGTGTTCCCTAGAACATCGTGTTGGGGTTGTTCGAGGAGGCTGGTACCGGCTGCAGCACATCCCAGTGCTCGACGATCTTGCCGTCGGCGTCGAAGCGAAAGATGTCGACACCGGCGGTTTCCTTGCCTCCCCAATTCAAGTAACGCACGTGTACAAAGGCCAGGTCACCATCGATGGCGACGCGTTTGACCTCGCAGGGTATGCGCCCGGCCTTCTTGATGTAGCCCACGATGGTAGGAAGCCCATTCGGAAAAAGCGGGTTGTGTTGGATATATGGCCCGGACACGAGACCCGGATACAGGTCGGCTTGGCCTTGGTTGAAAACTTTCACGTAAATAGTGTCTAGCGCTTGTTGGATGCGATTTTTCGTCATGGCCTTCCTTTTAGACGATCTTCCTAGAGCCCGACGCTTGCGGATTGCTGCGCAAGATCAACTTCTAGTAGTCAAACCATTGACTCACCGCCTGCACCTTTTCTTTGGTATAGGGCGGATACAAGTGATCGATATCTACGTCGGGCGGAGATATCAGTACGGACTTGGCGTGCGTGAGAGAATCGTAGCCATACCTCCCGTAGTAGTTCCCGATGCCCGAGGTTCCCACTCCTCCGTACGGCATGGATTCAATGAACAGGAAGACATTGGTCTGATTCACGGCGCCTCCGCCGAACGAGAGGGACTGCAACACGCGATCGATCGCCTGCTGATTCCGGCTGAACACATACCCGGCAAGCGGTTTGGGGAGCGACTTGATCTTTGCGAGCAGCTTTCCAAGGTCGGAGTAAGTGAGGATAGGCAACAGCGGTCCGAAGATTTCATCTTGCATGATTTTGTCGGACCATGAAATCGGATAGAGAATGGTCGGGTCGAGATAACGGGCCGGAGCGTCGGACTTTCCGCCGTAAACGACCTTTTTCGGATCGATCAGCGACGCAAGCCTTTCCACTGCGGCGGGACTGATGAGGCGCGAGTAGTCCGAATTGTTCTTGGGGTCCGCGCCGTAAAGCTCGACGACAGCTCTTTTACATTCGGCCACGAACTGTTCCGCGATGGACTCATGAACGACAGCGTAGCCCGGTGAAGTGCACCACTGTCCTCCCCAGGCCATTGCGCCCCAGACAATTTTCTTGGCGGCATCCGGAATGTTTGCTGTCGCATCGACGATCGCGGGATTCTGTCCTCCCAACTCAAGCAGCACGGGAGTGAGATGTTCCGCAGCTGCTCGCATCACTACTTTTCCCACACCCACGCTTCCGGTGAGAAATATGAAATCAAAGGGAAGGGACAGGAGTTTCGTAACCACTTCCCTCCCGCCAACGACAGCGCTAAAAGCCTCAGGCTCGAAATACTTTGGGATCAATTCCAGAAGCAAGTCGTCGGTCGCCGGCAGCGCTTCGGAGAGTTTCAAGATGCAAGGGTTGCCCCCCGAAAGCGCAGCTAACGCAGGACGCAACGAAAGTAGGAGCGGCCCATTGAATGGACAAATGACTAACGTGACGCCGTACGGCTCTCGATACACCATTCCCTTGTGCCCCGACGCGGTGAGGAACTTTGGAAGCGGAGCTTCGACTGGCTTCATCCATTCCCGGAGCTGTGACTTCACGAATTCGGTGCTTGCAATCGAAGCCGATACCTCGAAGACGTTCTCCTGGGCTGCGGTCTTGAAGTCATTGCACGAGGCATCGCTAAAACGTTTGTAGTTGTCCCTGAGCATGCGAATAAGACGATCGAGTTGGTCGATTCTCCACTCGTAAGTCTTCGTCGCATCAGAATCAAAGTGAGCCTTCTGTTTGTTGAATAAAGTTTCGGCCCGGGTTTCTTCGCTCGATGGTTGGGCCATCGCTGCCTGAAATATCGCTGTCTTTGGTCCGGACGACATGGTCATCTCCTTATGTCTTTCTCCGTGTCAGTTATCTCCACAATTTCGTTAATTCGCGCGTTTCGTGAGCGACTTTCTCCGCAAACGAATTTTTCACTTCGTTTGTCCAACCTTCTTGTCCCCGTTGTTTGTGACCAGCACCATGCGAAAGCGCGCTTTCCCGGCCATCATCTTGGCGTAGGCTGCAGCTGCTTGTTCGAGTGGGACGGTCTCGATCATCGCCGACACGCCACTCAGTGCACTGAAACGAAGCGTTGCGTCACCAGTTGCCGGGTTTCCGGTCAGCGAGCCAGCCACCTTGCGCTCTCCGAATATGAGATCCATGCTGGTGATCTCGATCGCCTCGGGCCCGACGCCGACATCAATGGAGACACCACCCGGACGCAAGCCTTTGAATGTCGTGGCGACAGCGGTGCCCCCGGAAGCCGTTATGAGAATGACCTTGGCGCCGCCGAGCGCCTGGAGAGCCGCAGCGGGATCGTTAGCGGCGCTGTCGATGTAGTGGTGAGCCCCAAGCTTCTTCGCCAACTCCGCCGATTCCATACCGCGGCCAATCGCCGCGACCTCGAAACCCATGTGCCTCGCGTATTGCACGCCCAGATGGCCGAGACCGCCGATGCCGAGAACAGCCACAAGTTCACCGGCTTTTGCCGGCGCGTTTCGCAGCGCGTTGAATGTCGTGAGACCTGCGCACAACAGTGGTGCCGCATCAGCCGACGAAATGCTGTCAGGAATGGACATGAGTCCGCTCGCTTTTGCGAGCATCACTTCGGCATATCCGCCGTCGTGATGAATACCGGTATATTCCTGGTTCCGGCAGTTCACGAGATCTCCGTTTCGACAAAACTCGCAATATCCGCAAGAGCCGCCGAGAAACCCCACCCCCACCCGCTGACCAACCGCCCAGCCCTGCACACCGGAGCCAAGGGCATCGATCCGCCCGACCGCTTCATGCCCGGGCACGCGCGGCCAATTGATGGGAAACAAACCTTCCACAGTACCGGAATCGGAATGGCAGACTCCGCACGCCTCGACGCGAACGCGCACCTGACCAGCCGCAGGCTCGGAAATCGCCCGCTCGACTACACGGAAAACGTTCGGTGCTGACACCTCCACTGCCGTATACGTGCTTCCCATTTTCATTCTCCCTGGGGACTGTCCCTTTACTTCGGGAACGCGTCTCCAAACATCGGGTTTCCGCTCTTGGACTGCTCCTTCGTTGCTTCGTCTTGAATCACATCCCAGTGCTCGACCAGGATCCCGTCTTTCAACCGGACCACGTCCGCGACAATCCAGTTCGTGGGGAGACCAATCCCCGAGAATCGGCCATGGAGGATTACGTAATCTCCCTCGGCAACCACGACTCCCGGCTCGTGCTTGAGTGTTGGCGGCAGGTTCTTGATCATCCCGAACAGACCATCTCGGCCCGGGGGGATGTGGGCGCTGTGTTGAATGTAGTTGGGTGACCAAAAGCGCTCCGCAGCCTTGTAATCGCGCTTGTTGAATAGAGTCTGAAAGGCTTCCAGCACGATTGCTTTATTCTTTTCTGATGTTGTGTTGCTCATTGCTTCTCCCTCGCTTGTGGACGACGCTGCGCATCCATCGCGTTAGAGTATGGCCATACTCCAATGGGTGCAAGTATTTTGCAGTTTTTGTAATGTGACTATTTATCCTGACCAAAAGGATGTATCTACGGTAAGTCGCCCAGGAGTCAAACGTAAGGAGCATGGTCATACTCCTCCTGTATACGCGCCCCGAGGTGAGTGCGCGGGCCGCTGGATACCCTCGTAACCTTTTCGGGCGTACACTAAGCGGTATGCCGCGGAAAACAAAAAACCGCACGCACGCCAGGATTCTGAAAGTGGCGGCAAGAAGATTTCGCGAACTCGGCCTCGACGGTATTGGTGTGGCCGATGTGATGAAACAGGCTGGCGTGACGGTGGGAGCTTTCTATAAGCACTTCAAATCGCGTGACGAGCTTGTGGTCGAGGCGCTGGCCACGGCATTCAAGGATATTGACGCTTGGGAGGAGCACGCCGAAACGCTGGCTCAGCTGCTCCAGACCTACCTCACCGAATATCACCGTGATAATCCTGGTGCAGGTTGTGCTATGGGAGCATTGCTGGGAGATATGAGCCGCGCAAGCAAATCGGCAAAGACGGTTTACACCGCCCGCGTCAAGCGCAACTTGGCGGTTACCGCCGGCCTGTTGCCGTCCGAAAAGAATCCCAACAAACGGGGCCGCGCTTTGCTCATCCTCAGCAGTCTGCTGGGGGCGCTCAATCTCTCTCGGGCGGTCTCGGACCCGACCCTATCGCGCGAGATTCTCGCTCAAGTCCACCAGCAGCTCCTCGATCTGACCGTGGGAAATGCCTTCTCAAAACGTGGCGCCGGGTTGAAGCAACAGGTGCGGAAGCGATCCACCTCTTCAGAGAAGTGGCTTTAGCTTCGATTCGATGACAGCCGTGTATTCAAACCCTACGATCTTTTCGCGGAGTATTCCTTCCCGGTCATAGAGCATGGTCGTCGGCAAGCCCTCGACCCCTCCAAATTTCTGCTTCAAGTCGTCCGATGCGATGGCCAGCGGATAACGAACCCCGATTCTCTTTGCAAATAGAAGCGGGTCTTCCGTATCCGTCATGGTATCAAATTTGAATCCCACGACTGCAAATCCGCGAGCGCCGTAATGGTCCGCCAGTTTCTGGTAACCCGGCATCTCTTTCTTGCAGGGTTGGCACCATGTCGCCCAAAAATCAACGAGCACCACTTTCCCTCGCAGATCAGCCGAGGAAACCTCGTGTCCCTGCAAATCTTTCACGGAGAAATCAGGCAAGCGGGAGCCGATCTCACCTGCGGCGATTACGGTCTGTTTTGGCTGAGGTGGACTGGCCGAATGCCGATTGCATCCGACGAGCCCAACCGCAGCGAGACTCAGAAACAACAGTCGTTTTCTCACGGTCTATTCCTTCTTCAGCACTTCCAGAACCAGCAGCTTCAAGGGAACCGAAGGGTCCACTTTCTTTTTCCCTGCGACCTTCCTGTACAACTGACCGCGAACGGTGACGAGCGTCTGGGAATCCGCCAGGGATTCAAGCCCCTTCGACAATTCGTTCGGCGCGAACACAAACGACCGATTCGGTTCAACCTGCAAACCGAAATTGCCCGAAGAGTCCTTCACTATCTTCCCCTGTGCGGTCATATCCATTTCTGCGACGGTCACACCACTGTCGTACGTCGCTTTCAGAAGCTGAGCGGGGTCAATCTGCCCATCCTCTTTCGGGACCACATCGACCTTGCCATCAATCAAACTGACTTCTACTGATTGAACGCCAGACTGGCGTCCGAGGTGTTGTTTCACCCCGTATGCTCAAAAGTTTCAGGTCATGCCTTCGACGCGCATTTCGATATGTTTGATTTGCGCTTGCGCCGCTGGCACAACCATCAAACCGAGGAGTGCCAGTAGCGCGATATTCTTCCTCTTCATCGTTCCTCCTTTCAAAGATGCATCCGAAACTGCTGTGTGATTCCGAAACTGATGTGACGCCGGACCGGCATGAACATTGCGCCCGTGGAATGCACAGCGTCCCAATCCATCCCGAGCCAAACGTGCATTCCGGGACGCAGACCCACGTAAGTCGTGACTCCAGCCAGCAACACGTCGCCACCGCTCCCACTCTGGGTGACTCCTGCGATGCGATCATCCTGAGAGTGCAGCCAGGTGAGGACGGGCCCAATGAACCATTCACGGGTCACGTTCTTCGATTCATAAGGCCGGTAAGACAGCCAGAAGCGCGACTCAAAGTTACTGCCGATCCGAGTTGCCTGTGTCCCTTGTGTACGCAAGAGTGAGTGAAAATCCTCGTCCGCAACCAGACGCCTGAGGTTGAAAAGCCCGGTATAAGTCCAATTCGCGGCTACAAAGAAATCGGTAGAGCCTGAGCCAGGCTGCAAGGTCGCGGGAAGCAACGTGCCAGTTCCATCGGTCAGGTTCGTTCGGCCCGTTGGAATCTTGGGCCCGAATGTGACGGAAGCTTGTGTAGTCCCTCGTTGTGAGTCTCGCCGGTAAAAGCGGTATTTCACCAGCACCATCGCGTCGCCAAGCCCTGTTCCTCCAACGGCCGGTGCACCGGCGCCGTCAAAGTGATTCGTGACTATAGGAACCAGAATCGTCAAATCGAAATTGCGGTAGAACCCCCAAGTGAAATTGAAGTCGCCTTCGTGTGAAAACGTGGGACGGGCCGTTGAAGGGATGTTCCCCGCTGATTCCGGGATCGCTCCACGTGTCGTGAAAACGGAGTTGTAAGAGATCAGTCCACCACCGGGAAACAGTGGCGGGGCTGTCTCGGGAGCGGAACCTTGCCCTCTCGCGATCGGCACGCCAAAAACCGCGAGGAGCAACACGACCACGCACACCCTTCGCTCAAAACAGATTACCAGGCGCAATCTCACAGTTTTCCCCTCCAGCTGATGACAACGATCCCCCAAACACACAAATCCGCTAAGCCGGGAGCCGACTGGAGGACAGACTAAATACGAAGAGGCGTGGAAGCCGGAGAGTAGAAGATGGGCGGGGCGTGGGAATGCTCTACAACGGCGCGAGCAGACGCGTCTAGGCGGTGCGATTCATCGAACGTTCCTACTACCGCGACCACTACGGGCGAGTGCCGAACGCCGTGCACAACCGAGGCCTGCACAAAAGGAGCGTGCATTGCCTGCATGGTCTTGCAGCAATCCTGGCCGTGATGACCGTGCGACGAGCAAGGCATGGAGTTACAGCACTGCATCGCCTGCTCAGGCGTCGTTGCGCCGCAATCGAACGCATACGCCGCGAGAGCGACTGTGAGGAGCGCCAGAAAAATTGGCTTGGCCAACCGCATCAGTGATTAACTTAGACGCCCGAAGCGTTCGAGTCAAGCGCGCTCCTCGGTTCCCGCCAAATTCCCGTCAACCGTGGCCTCACCTGCCCCGCCGAGCTGTTAGCCCTGCCCGCTTGACCTACAAAGTGAAATGAACGCGTAATTATCCCTTAACAATCTTATGGTATGAACTACGATGGCGGGTTTCCCGCCAGAGAGGAGCTGCGTGAGGACATCGGCCCAAGGGTCCATTCATCCTAATCGCGGTCGGGCAGCCAATTCTAATCGGTACACCAAATTATTAGAATTGAACGTAAGTCGCTCAAAACAAACGCCAGGCGCCCCGCCTAATCGGTACAAACTGCGGTCCTCACAAGAAGTGGAAGTGGAGCAGGAAACCAGAAACCCCGCCGGAGTCAGGCTCGGCAATCGAGGTGTACACCAGAACCAGGGTCAGGACGATCATGATGATGCTCATCGACCAAGCCACCAGGTTGAACCCGAACGTGTTGGTATGCTCGCCCATCAAATCCTTGCGGTTCACCAAAAGCAAAATGAAAATCAGCACGATGGGCAGCCAGATTCCGTTCCCTACCTGCGAATAAATCAGGATCTTCCACAACGGCGCTTTCGGAATCAGGATGATTCCCGCGCCCACAACGATCAGCGCCGTGTACAACGAATAAAACGTCGGCGCTTCCTTGAACTTGTTGTCGAGGCCCGCTTCAAAGCCGAGGCCCTCGCAGATGACGTGCGCGGTCGAGAGCGGCAGGATCGACGCCGCGAACAGCGACGCGTTCAGCAATCCGAACGCAAAAAGCCAGCCCGCCCACTTCCCTGCCAGCGGAACCAACGCCTGAGCCGCTTGCCCGGCGCTCGAGATGTTCGTTTGGCCCGAGTGGTTCAGCGTCGCGGCGCAGCAAACAATGATGAAAAACACGATCACCATGCACGAGACGCTGCCGATCAGCACGTCCCATTTCGCCTGCTTGTACTGCCGCGGCCCGATGCGCTTCTCCACAAAACCTGCTTGCAAGTAAAAGAACTGCCACGGAGCGATCGTGGTTCCCACGAGCCCGATCAGCATCACCAGGTAGGCCGAATTCATATGGATCGACGGTATGACGGTCTCGTGCGCAGCGAAGAGCCAGTCGGGCTTCGCCAGAATCGCGGACGCCACATAAGAAAGATAAAACGCGCAGGCCACCAGGAATATTTTCTCGACGATCCGGTACGTGCCGTAAACCACCAGCAGCCACACCGCAATCGCAGCCAGCGGAACCGAAATGTATTTGCTCACTCCCATCACCTGCGACGCCTCCGCGACGCCGGAGAATTCGGCCACCGTATTGAACAGATCGACGAAGAGGGCCGCGACCATCACGAAGAAAGTCGAGCGGAAACCGAATTCCTCGCGGATCAAGTCCGAAAGGCCTTTCCCCGTGATGACGCCCATGCGCCCGCACATTTCCTCGCTGACGTAAAGCGCGATGGTCATGGGAATCAGCGACCACAGCAGCGTGTACCCGAAGTGGGCGCCCGCCTGGGTATACGTGCTGATGCCGCCCGCGTCGTTGTCGACGTTGGAGGTGATCAGCCCCGGCCCCACGACGGCGAGAAACACGGCAAGGCGGCGGCGCAACGTGCGGCTGCGGCGCGTGAAGTCCTTGCTGCGCGTCTTCAGCGTCGAGAGCTTGTCCGTAACCGTGTCTCGGCTAGTCATAGAATCAGAAATCGGAAATGTGAAAACAGAAAATTGCTACAGTTTGGCCCTCATATGACTCACGACGTCATCCACGGTGATGGCTCCGATAGGGCGATTATCCTTGTCCACCACCGTCAAGCTGCGCAAATTGTATTTGTCGAACAACTCGAAAACGTCCTTCTCCTTCGTGTCCGGCGTCACGGAAAGCTTCGGCTCGAAGGCCAGCTCCGACATGCGCTGCTCGCTGCCCGAGAGCAACAGGTTGGCAACCGGCACATTGCCTGCGAGAGTCGCGTCGCGGTCGATGAGTACGATGTTGGCGAGCTGATCGGGCGCAATCTCGTGGAACCGAATGTAGTCCACCACTTCGCCGCGCGTCGCGTCTTCGCCCACCACGACGATTTCCGTAGTCATCATTCCGCCCGCGGTGTTCTCGCCGAACTGCAAGAGCTCCTCCACCTCTTTCGCGTCGCGGTGGTCCATTTCGTCGAGCACTTCCTGCCCGGTTTCCGGCGGAAGACTCGCAATCAAGTCGGCAGCGGCGTCCGGACTCATTTCCTCGATGATGTCCGCTGCCTTCTCGGGATCGAGCTTTTCCACCACCTGCGTTTGCAACCGCTTGTCGAGCTCTGCCAGCGTCTCCGCCGCCACCTCTTCGTCCAGCGAGTCGATAATCGACTGGCGCTCGCCTGGCGACAATTGCTCCATCAAGTCCGCCAGGTCGGCCGGATGCAACGCCGCCAGCTTCTGGCTCGAAATCCGCAGCTTCACGCGCCGCAGGGGGTCGGATTCAATCAGGTTCACGAATTCCCAGCGGATCTTCCTGGCGGGGAGTCCCTGTTGAAGCCGCCGGATAGCGTTCGGCGGAACGACACCCTGCAGCAGGCGCCGCACCGCGCCGGGGATGCCGACATCGACATCGGCGACGCGGAGCTCGGTATTTCCGTTCGACCGCTGCTCGGAGAGATCGACATCATTGATGCGCACCACCTTCCGGCCATGCGTATCGATGATCTGCTGGTCGAGCAGGTCCTTCTGCATCGCGAGCCACGCCTCGTTCGGCTGGTAAAGCTCCAGGGCGAATTCTTCCGTAGTGAGCGTGACGCGGCCCGGCGCGACTATACCAATCTGGTCGTAACGCGCCACCAGTGGCCGGTACCGCCCTCGCCCGAGCAACAGCCGAGCGACGCGGTTGGGCTGCTCCGCCGGAACGATAAACATCTCTTTCACCCGGCCAACGAAATTGCCGAGCGAATCGTACGTCTCGGCGCCGAGAACTTCGGTTGCGTGAAGCATGGCGACTCCTCAAAACTACCGAAAATCGAACCGAACTGGCTTATCCCCACCACCCCATTTCACCCAATCGGCAAAAAAAAAGCCCGGGACCGGCATCGTTTCCGGCCTCGGGCAGACATCAAATGCCCTCGGTTACGTCAGGCCGGGCCTCGCCTCCCTGTCACGCTCACCCTGGCATCCGAACGGCACCCATGCCACACCCTCGCGGCTCGTGCCGGGAACTGTGGCCGATGAAACCCCTCGGGCGCT
Source organism: uncultured Acidobacteriota bacterium (assembly GCA_963737205.1). Classification (GTDB taxonomy): domain Bacteria; phylum Acidobacteriota; class Terriglobia; order Acidiferrales; family UBA7541; genus Palsa-295. Next base: position 410,375 of record CAVTRV010000003.1, read on the forward strand.
TCCCGCACCGGGACGGCTACGGGTTGCGCACGGACTACCAGGCTCCGAATTGGACGAAAGCTCCATTTGCCTCGGAAACAGAAGACCAGCTTCTACTTAAAAGCAGACGGAAAGATTGTCAAGCGAAGAGTGCGCGTTTCGGCAGATTTTTTCTCGCGAAGAGCATATTTCCCGGCTTGCGACCCTTGCGGCGGCAAGCGGCAGCGTTCAGATCCCAATATGTGCCCCGAATATAGTCGCGCGGCGCGAATCCGAGCAGGCGGGCAACGCGATCGATGGCAGCAGGTCGACCCTCGAGCTCGAGGAACACGCCCACAGGCGTTTCGTCGAGATCGAGATGCAGCCCCGCCAGGCGCCCTCGGAGACGGAAGCTGGTGCGATACTTCTCATAGCAAAAACCCGGGCGCAGGCCGAGCGATCTCAGAAGCCGATCGGCTCGGATCGGGTCGCGGACCAAAACCTCGCGTTCGAGCCGTTCCTTGTAGCGCGACCGTGCCGCATGAGCATGCTCTGGAGGTGCCGGGGCCTTCGACGTCATCAGCGCTCGACGCTTGCCGCTCGGGGATGTTTCCACTCGCAGGCGGACGAGACGTCCGCGGAGGCGGAAGTCCGACGCCGGGGTGTCATAGAGCGTGTTTTGTTCGAGAACGCGCCCGTGATTGGTCGCGCCGATCCGGCGCAGCCGGCGCGCCAACTCCTGCACGTCGTCGACCGGCAACTTTACTTCGATCTCGCGGTTCGTTTTCCTTCGCGTCTGCCGTAGCCTTGTCACCCAACCAGTATAGCGAACCGAGACTCCCCCATCGTCACGGGAGCGACGTTTCACTAATTGTTGCGATAGCCCCGCGGAGCCAGCATAATCGCTTCCCTGCCGGAACACGGCCCGCACACATGACCGAGCCGACGACTTCGTCGACAACGCCGACAACCCCGCTCATGCGGCAGTATCATGCCGCCAAGAAGCAGCACCCCACGGCGCTGCTACTTTTCCGCTTGGGTGACTTCTACGAGCTTTTCTACGACGACGCCGTCCTAGCGTCGCGCCTCCTGCAAATCACTCTTACCTCGCGCAACAAAGAGAAGGACCAGGCCGTCCCGATGTGCGGCGTTCCTTATCACGCCGCCGAAAACTACATCGCGCGGCTCATTCGCGCCGGGCACAAAGTGGCGATCTGCGAGCAGATGGAAGAACCCGGTCCGGGGAAAAAGATCGTCCGCCGCGAAGTGATTCGCGTGCTCACGCCGGGGACGGCCACGGGAGCTTCGCTGGTCGAGCCAAAGGAGAACAATTTCCTTGCGGCTGTGGCGCGAGGAACAGCTCGCGAAGCCGGCCACAAAGGCCAGGTCCGGATTTCGCGGGCAGCCAGGGCGACGGCGGCCGGAACTCTGGGCCACGACGACGCGGCTGGCGACAGTTCTGTCGTAGCGGCCCCATCAGTGCGCACGCCCGCCGAGGCGGTGATCGGGCTCGCGTATGTTGACCTCTCAACCGGAGATTTTCGCGCCACCGAGTTTGCGGGCGAAAGGGCCGAGGCGCGCTTGCGCGATGAACTGGGGATTTTGCGGCCGCGCGAGATTCTGGTGCCGCAGCCGACGTCGCTCTTTCCGGTAGCTGTGGCTCCTGGGTTCAATGGGCTCGGAGGAGTGGAGACGCGCGTCGATGACTGGGTCTTCGAACCGCAGTATGCCGCGCGGTTGCTCGAAGAACAGTTTCGCGTCGTCGCGCTCGACGGATTCGGCCTCGACGGTCACTCGCAGGCCGCCGCGGCGGCGGGCGCGATTGTGCACTACCTGCGCGAGACTTCCGCGATTAGCCCGCGCAAGCCTGAGGATACCGTCGCCGTTCCCTCGCTTCGTCCGGCGGGTGCGGGCCTTGAGCATCTCGACCGAATCGCGTACTACGAGCAACAGGACGCGATGATCCTTGACGCCGTGACGGCGCGAAACCTGGAATTGGTGGAACCTGCGGCGGGAGACGACGCGTCGGCAACGCTGCTACGAGCTATCGATGAGACCGCCGCGGGCATGGGTGCTCGCCTGCTGCGCGCCTGGATCCTGCGGCCGGAGATTTCGCTTACCGAGATCGAATCGCGGCTGGACGCAGTGGCGGAGCTTAAGTCGCGCACCATTGCGCGTGAAGAAATCCGCAAGCAACTGGAAGGAATCCTCGATCTCGAACGGTTGACGAGCCGCGTGACTCTCGGGATTGCCACGCCACGGGATCTGCTCGCGCTGCGAGGATCGCTCGAGAGAATCCCTGCGGTGAAGTCACTGTTGGTTGCGGAGGTGGGCGCAGCAGGTCAAGACGACGCGTCAGCGGGGACGAGCGGGGCTGCGCGGTTGGCTGAGTTGCGCGAACGTGCCGATGAAATGGCGGACGTGCGCGACTTGATTGCCCGCGGAATCGCCGACGACCCGCCGGCAGTGGCAAACGACGCCGGCGTCATCCGGCGCGGCTTCAACGCCGAACTCGATGAGCTGCGCGACATCATGAAGCAGGGGCGGCAGATCATCGCGTCGATGGAGGATCGCGAGCGCAAGCGCACCGGCATCACGTCGCTCAAGATTCGCTACAACCAGATATTCGGCTACTACATTGAAGTCTCGAAGCCGAACCTTGCTCTGGTTCCCGCGGATTACGAGCGGAAGCAAACGCTGGTGAACGCGGAACGATTCACGTCGGGTGAACTGAAAGAGTACGAGCGCAAGGTGCTGTCTGCCGAAGAGCGCGTGCTCGAGATCGAGCGGCGCCTGTATTCGGAAATCCGCGAATCGATTGCGCGCGAAGCCGGGCGTTTGCGGCGCGCGGCGGCGGCGATCGCGCAAATCGATGTGCTCGTGAATTTCGCGCGACTTGCTGCGGCGAGGAATTACACGCGGCCGGAGTTCACGAAAGAGATCGAACCTGCCGCTGCTGGTCCCAGTCGTCGGGCGAGGCTGATGATTGTTGGCGGGCGGCATCCTGTGATCGAAAAGCTGGTGGAAGAGCGGGGTGAGCGTTTCGTGCCCAACGATTTGTACCTCGACGACGAATCGCAGTTCCTGCTGATCATCACCGGCCCGAACATGGGTGGCAAGTCCACATACTTGAGGCAGGCTGCGCTGATTTCGATTCTGGCGCAGATGGGATCGTTCGTCCCCGCGACGCAGGCCAAGCTTCCGGTGCTCGACCGAATCTTCACGCGCATCGGCGCTTCGGACAATCTGGCGCGAGGCCGGTCGACTTTTCTCGTCGAGATGAGCGAGGTAGCCGCAATCCTGAATACGGCCACGGCCGCAAGCCTCGTGCTTCTGGATGAAGTGGGCCGCGGCACGTCGACATTCGACGGCCTGTCGATCGCCTGGGCCGTGGTGGAATCTCTGCACAGCGGCGCGCGGCCGCGAACGCTTTTCGCCACTCACTATCACGAGCTGACCGAGCTCGAACAACTGCTGCCGGGCGTGAAAAATGTCCACGTTTCGGTGCGCGAGGCGGGCAGCGAAATCGTTTTTCTGCGGCGCGTCGAGCCCGGCAGCGCCGACAAGAGCTATGGCATCGAGGTCGCGCGGCTGGCGGGGTTGCCGAATGACGTGATCGTTCGCGCGCGCGAAATCCTGCGGCGGCACGAGGAGAGCGAGGAGAAGCTGACGGAGCAGCTTTCGCCCGGAGCCGTGCCTCCAGCGCCGCAACAGACGAGTTTCACGGCAATCGACGAATCGGTGCTCGAAGCGCTGCGCGGCGCGGATTTGAATCGATTGACGCCCATCGAGGCGCTGAATCTGCTGTCGGCGCTCCAGCGGCAGTTGAAGTGAGCCGCGCATGATGCGAGTGATTGGAATGATGTCGGGAACGTCGGCGGATGGAATCGATGTTGCGCTCGCGCGCATCAGCGGCTCGCCGCCGGCCATTTCCGCCAAGTTCGAGGCGCATCATCATGCGGCGTTTCCCGCGCGCGTGCGAACGGCGATACTCCGAATCGCGAATGGCGCGCAAACCACCGCGGCCGAGATCAGCCAGTTGAATTTCCTGCTTGGCGAGGAGTTTGCGCGAGCCGCTGCCGAAGCTTGCAAGCGGTCGCGCGTGCCCCTCTCAAAGATCGACGTGATCGGGTCGCACGGGCAGACGATTTATCATCAGGGAACCGCGTCCAGGTTTCTAGGTGTGCGGCCTATCGCTTCAACGCTCCAGATCGGGGAGCCAAGCGTGATTGCCGAGCGGACGGGAGTTCCGACGATCGCGGATTTCCGTCCGATGGACATGGCGGCCGGCGGACAGGGTGCGCCGCTCGTTCCGTTTGTCGATTACCTGCTCTATCGCGACGCCAAACTGGGCCGCGTGGCGCTGAACATCGGCGGAATCGCGAACGTCACCGTGATTCCGGCTGGCGCGCGAGCCGAGGGCGTTTTCGCGTTCGATACGGGGCCGGGCAACATGATCATCGACGCGATGGTGGAGGCCGTGACGCGCGGCCACGCGAGATTCGATCGCGATGCTCGCATCGCTCTTAGCGGCCACACGATTCCGCGTTTGTTCGCGCGTTTGATGAGCGAGCCATATCTGCGAAGGAGGCCGCCCAAAACCGCGGGCCGCGAGCAGTTCGGCGGCGCCTACGCGGATGCTCTGATCGCCTGGGGAAAAAAGCGCCGCGCCAAACCTGCCGATATGGTGCGAACCGCGACGGTGTTCACTTCCCTTTCCATCGCGGACGCGTTTCACCGATTCATTTTCCCGCGAGCTAGAATCGACGAATTGATCGTTGCAGGGGGCGGCGCAAAGAATCCGCTTATGATGGCTCAGCTCGCAGCTGCGCTGCCGGGAGTCGAGATCGTCCCCGCGAGCGTATTCGGAATCCCACCGGAGGCGAAGGAGGCGTTTGCGTTCGCAGTCTTGGCATACGAGGCGTACCACGGACGAGCGAACAATCTGCCTTCGGCGACCGGAGCGAAGCACCCTGCGGTTATGGGGAAGCTCGTGCGCGGCGCACGCGCGACGGCCATAGTTCCCGCTTCAAATCCGGCGCGCACGGGCGGGAGCGGACACGAGCGGTGGTAACCCAGGCCCGGACTCTCAAGTTGCGCATAGCGATCTGCGCGCTGGTGGCATGCGCGGCCAGCTTCTACGGCTGCGCGCGCGGCACGAATCCGGGCGAGCCTGGTACTGTAAACTTCCTGATTGAGGCGGCGCCGACCAATCTCGACCCGCGAATCGGCGTCGATGCATTTTCCGAGCACCTGGACGGGCTGATCTTCGATAGCCTTGTCGCTCATGACCAGACGCTGAACGTCGTCCCCGACCTGGCGCAGAAATGGGAGACGCCGAATCCCACGACATACGTGTTTCACTTGAGGCCCAACGTGAAATTCCACGATGGGCGGCCGCTTACGTCGGCGGACGTGAAGTTCACGTTCGATTCCATCATGTCGGGCGGAGTGAAAACGGCCAAGGCCGGATCGTTTCGCATCGTACAGTCGATCGAAGCGCCTGACGATCTCACCGTTGTCTTCCACCTGCGCGAGCCGTACGCGTCGTTCCTGTGGGACTTGACGAAGCCTGGGATCGGAATCGTCCCGCAGGGTTCCGGCGCGGAACTCGCACGGCATCCGATTGGCACCGGGCCGTTTCAGTTCGTGAGCGCGACGACGGACGAGGAAATCGTGCTCGAACGCAATCCGAATTACTTCGGCGGCGCCCCCGAAATTCCGCGCGTGCGCTTTCGCATCGTGCCCGACGCGATTGTGCGCGCACTCGAACTGCGGAAAGGCAGCGGCGACGTCACGATCAACTCGCTGACGCCCGACATGGTCATGAGCTTCCGAAACGATCCGAACACGGCGATTGACGAGCAGCCCGGAACGACTCTCGCCTACATTGCCTTCAATTTCGACGATCCGATTCTCGCTCACCTCGAAGTGCGGCAGGCGCTCGCCTACGCGACGAATCGCGCAACCTTGATTCAGAATTTGCTTCGCGGCATGGCAGTTCAGGCGGGCAGCCTGTTGCCGGCCAATCACTGGGCATACGAACCCGCGGTGAAGCAATACGACTACAACACGGCGCAGGCGGAAACGCTGCTCGACGCTGCCGGATTTCGCCGTGGCCCAGACGGCGTCCGGTTTCACATTACGCTGAAGACTTCCACTGACCAGTCCACGCGCTTGCTCGCCGAAGCCATTGCCGACGAATGGAAGCGCGTGGGCGTGGCGCTCGATTTGCGATCGCTCGAGTTTGCCACTTTCTATTCGGACATCACGCACGGCAGCTTTCAGCTTTACACGTTGCGATTGATCGGCGGAAACAACGACCCTGACATTTTCGAGTACGTGTTCGGCTCGAAGAAGATGCCGCCGAATGGCGCAAATCGCGGCCACTACCGGAATCCGGCGCTCGATGCGCTGCTCGATCAGGCGCGCGTCGAGATGGACCGCGAGAAGCGCAAAGCGATTCTGTCGCAGATTCAGAAAATCGTTGCCGAGGATGAGCCGTACATCAATTTGTGGTACGTCGACAATGTTTGCGTGCATCAGAAGCGGCTAACGAATGTGATTCTTCCGCCGGCGGGCGATTTCGACTTTCTCGATCTGGCGCGATTGCAGTGAGAAAGACAGTCGAAAGTTAAGAGTCGAAGGTTGAAAGTTCAGATCGGGTGGCGCTTCGGCGTTTTGCGGCACTCACAGTCACTACTCACCAATCACTATTCACTAATCACCACTCACGAAATATATTTTCCGATGATGGGCGCGACCCGGCGTTTCGTAGCCGCAGGAATCAGACTTCGATCCGTGATGATCGCGTGGGCGAGCGCCCTGCCGCACTTGCAATTGCGCTCGTCGCCGATCTCGCGAACCGCCTCGCGGATGGCGCGCTGCACGTTCTCGGCGTTTTTGCCCAGGTTGCCGATAATCTCCTCGAGCGTGACCGCGTCGTGTTGCGGATGCCAGCAATCGTAGTCCGTAATCATGGCGAACGCGGCGTAGCACAGCTCGGCTTCGCGCGCGAGCTTTGCTTCCGTGAGGTTCGTCATGCCGATCACGTCGAACCGAAGCTGGCGGTACGTATTTGATTCGGCCAGCGTTGAGAATTGCGGACCTTCCATGCAGACGTAGGTGCCGCCGCGATGCACCTTCACGCCCGCGCGGTCGCACGCATCCGCGAGATGCGCCGAGAGGTGCGTGCAGGTGGGCTTGTCGAAGCCGACGTGCGCCACGATGCCGTCGCCGAAAAATGTCGAGATTCGCAGGCGTGTGCGGTCAAAGAACTGGTCGGGGATAAGAAAATCGAGCGGCGGAAGATCGTCGCGCAGCGAGCCGACAGCGCTGACCGAAATCACGCGCTCGACGCCGAGCATCTTTAGCGCGCAGATGTTGGCGCGGTAGTTGATTTCGCTTGGCGACAGCCGATGTCCGCGGCCATGGCGCGCCAGGAAAGCGACGCGGCGGCCCTCGAGAGTTCCGATGACGATCGCGTCCGACGGCGCGCCGAACGGAGTTTTGACCTTCACTTCGACCGTGTCCGTCAGGCCAGACATTGTATAGAGGCCGCTGCCGCCGATGATGCCGGTTTTGACGCCGTCTTTAGTCGAACTCGACTTTGCGATTTTCCGCTTCGCCATTGTGTCTCCGTCTTGTTAGTCCACGCCGGGTCAATCGATGGTCACGGGCTCGACTTCCCATTTGCCGTCGCGTTCGCGAAGATAGCCTGCCGGAACGTTGGGATCGTGGCTGAATAAGGCGATCCAGCCTTCGTGAAAGACCTCCGGAATCCACCTCTTCTTGTTTTCGAGCGTCGTCATCGGATAGAGATCGTAACCCATGATCCACGGCAGCGGGAGGTGCGCGGCCGTCGGCACCAAGTCCGCAAACGCAAAGGCGCTCTGGCCGCCGCCGGAGAGTTTCACACACTGCATGTTCGCGGTGTGGCCGGGAACACGAATCAGCTCCACTCCGGGAGCGATCGCGCGGTCAGCCTCGAGAAGTGAAAGCTTCCCGGCCTGCTGCAGAGGGACATAGTTGTCGTTGAAATAGCTCGCCCGGTCGCGCTCGGTCGGGTTGAGTGCGTGCTCGAACTCTCCGCGCTGAACGATGTAGCGGGCATGCGGAAACGTCGCCACTACCTTGTCCTTCTCGATGCGCGTATTGCCGCCGCAATGGTCGAAGTGCAGGTGCGTGTTGATGACTACATCGATGTCCTGCGGGTGAAGGCCGTAGTGGAGCAACTGGTCGAGCAGGCGCGGACCATCGAGATTGTAAATGTCGCGGAACTTGGGGTTCCATTTGTCGCCCGCGCCTGTTTCAATCAGGATGCGCTTGTGCCCGGCGAAAACCAGGAGGCAATTCATGGCCAGCTTGATGCGGTTGCGCGCATCCGCCGGCGCTTGCTTCTCCCATAGCGGTTTCGGAATCACGCCAAACATCGCGCCGCCATCGAGGTAAACGTGGCCGTCAGACAGGATGTGAAATTCGAGGTCGCCGAGTTTCATTTGGGCAGCGCACGATTATACGGGGAATGGCCTCACGGGCGAACAGAGATTGGAGGGCAACTCCTGTGCCAGCTTCCGATCTTCAGGCACCACCCAGAAAAGATCGCTTTGCTTCACGGAAATCGCTTATCAAAACGGCCTCGTTTACCTTAACTTTGTCCTTCTTCAGCCGGTGCAAGCAACAGAGAAGACCTGTTTCAACGATTTCAGCAAGGTACTTACGGATCTCGCCGTCAGTAACGCCCCTCCATTTGCGAGACGGGAACCCAAGATCGACGGTTACGTACTTGTCCTTGCGGTTTCGTCTGACCCGCTCGCAACCCTCAAAGTCGAACTCTTGCATGCTTCCGCCGATTCTCAGCACGAGGGCAAATTCCGAAATTTCTTCGCTGTATGGCCCTTTGCAGTAGATCGCCAGTAATCTCCGGAGTTCGAGGACGTGCCTGCCCGTGCGGTCGTCATCTCCGCTGGTTTGTACACCGATGGTAATGGTTCGATACGTCCTCAAATCGGTTAGTTCTGTCATTGGCTCTGCAGAACCGGATTTAGCGGAGCCCGCTCAGGGCAGCCCCGCGTCGGTGAGGATTTCGTTGATGGCGGCGTAGGGATCCTTCTTTCGCGCGGCAACTTCTGCGGCCAGCGTCTCGAATTGCGCTTCCGTGAAGTGCGCGCCCACCGCACGCTCCATCAGCCGCGCCTGAAGCAAGCGCAAGAGCCACTCCTTCCAATACGCCAGCTCGCGGGAACTGCGCCCCGGCGCTTTGGCAAAATGCTCGCGGAAACCCGCGATCTCGCGGGCGAGCTCGTTCGCGCCCTTGTTTTCGGTTGCGACGGTTCGCACAACGGGCGGCTTCCAGCCATCGCGCTCGGGAACAATCTGCAGAATCGCGCGAAGCTGCTGGTCGAAGCGGTCGGCGCCTTCGCGGTCGGACTTGTTCAAGACGAAAATGTCGCCAATCTCCATTAGCCCGGCCTTGAGGCTCTGGACGTCATCGCCCATGCCCGGAACTAGCACGACGATCGTGCAGTCCGCGAGGCGCACAATTTCAATCTCGCCCTGGCCGACGCCCACCGTCTCGACCAGGATCATTTCTTTTCCCGCGGCGTCGAGGAGCAGCGCAACGTCGCCCGTCGTTTGCGCGAGGCCGCCGAGATAGCCGCGTGTCGCCATCGAGCGGATGAAAATGCCGGAGTCCGTGGCGTGGCCTTGCATGCGGATGCGGTCGCCCAGAATCGCGCCGCCCGTGAACGGGCTCGAAGGATCGACGGCGATGATGCCGACGGTCTCGTGCTCGGCGCGATAGTGGCTCGCCAGACGGTCAACCAGGGTGCTCTTCCCGGTTCCGGGCGCGCCGGTGATGCCGATGCGATAGGCACGGCCGGTATGCGCGAAAAGTTCGCGCAGAATCTGCTCGGCCTCTGGCGCGCGGTTCTCGATGGCCGAGACGGCGCGCGAGATTGCGCGAATATCGCCCGCGCGAATCTGCGCGGCCCAGTTGTCAATAGAGGCGGTCATCCGAGTGGCAAATTAAACCACAGATTTTGATGTTTCGCTTTTTTGTCACTTACCCCCCGCAGATTGTACCGATTAGAAGCTCGCGTTTTGTTGAGGCGCTTGGACTTAGAAGCATTTCTAATAATTTTTGTACCGATTAGAATCCTGGTCTCACCGGATTGAGGAGAAGCCTGTCTCATAGATGCTCGAACAGCTTGGCTTCAGGGGCTAAAGCCCTTTTTTATTGCGGGCCTGACGGCGGGGCTGAAGCCCCGCCCTTCCGGGTACCATTTCTGAGATAGCTTCGAGATCATTTGCCGAGGAGTTGGCGGGCGATTACGAGGCGCTGAATTTCGCTGGTGCCTTCGCCGATCGTGCAGAGTTTGACGTCGCGATAATATTTTTCCGCGGGGTAGTCTTTTATGAAGCCGTAGCCGCCGTGAATTTGCACCGCCTCATTGGCGACGCGAACGGCCACTTCACCGGCGTAGAGCTTGGCCATGCTTGATTCGCGCGTGAATCGCGGGGTGCCGTCGCCCGAAGCGATCGCGCGGTCCGCAAGCCACGCCGCCTGATAGGTGAGCAGGCGCGCTGCTTCGATTTCTGTGGCCATGTCGGCCAGCTTGAATTGGATGGCCTGAAACTCAGCAATCGGCTTGCCGAACTGCTTGCGCTGTTTCGCGTAGCGAAGCGAGCATTCGTAAGCGCCCTGGGCCATTCCCAGGCCGAGCGACGCAATCGAGATGCGGCCGCCGTCGAGAATCTGCAGGCTGTTGATGAACCCCTCGCCCTCTTTGCCAAGCAAGTTCTCGGCCGGCACGCGGCAATCGCTGAACACCACTTCGCTGGTGTCGCTCGCGCGCAGCCCGAGCTTGTTTTCTTTCTTGCCCGGCTTGAAGCCGGGAGTTCCCTTCTCGATGATGAACGCGGAAATTCCGTGGCTCTTTTTGCTGGCGTCGGTGACGGCCATGCCTACGCACACGTCCGCGTAATGGCCATTCGTCGTGAACGTTTTCGAGCCGTTGATGAGCCAGCCGCCGTCTTTCTTGGCGGCAACGGTGCGCGTGCCGCCGGCGTCGGAGCCCGCTTCGGGTTCGGTGAGCGACCAGCAGCCGAGTTTCTTGCCCTGGGCTAGCGGAACCACGTACTTCTGTTTCTGCTCTTCCGTGCCGAACTTGTAGATGTGGTTCGTGCAAAGTGAATTGTGGGCGGCGACGATGATGCCGATGGAGCCGTCCACGCGCGACAGCTCTTCGATGATGATCGCGTATTCGACGTAGCCCATTCCCGCGCCGCCGTATTTTTCGGGGAAAATGACGCCCAGGAAACCCATGTCGGCGAGTTTGGGGATGATTTCGGACGGAAAGTGCGAGACCTCGTCCCACTCCATCACATGCGGAGCGATTTCGCCTTCGGCGAATTCGCGAACCGTGCGCCGAAGTTGCTGCTGCTCGTCAGTGAGAGAAAATTCCAAGCGGCCTCACCTATAAGAATCGCTCATGTAAAGCGAGACACTATCTTCATCATGCCAAGGTTGATTACTAGATTGACCGCAAATCAGTCAGTGAGTCAATCTCAGTTCCCGTCGCTAATTATCGTTAAGACCCTGCGGAGATCGCGTGTGCAGTCGCTCCTTCCATGTCCCTTCAAGTTGGATTACATCCGCCGCCTTCTCATCCGGCGAGACTCTCTCTAGGATACCGAACCGAAGGTTCTTGGGGTCACGTTTGCGAAGTAACGCGTTTCCTCCGTGTCCTGACGCGGCGTAGTTTTGCCACCTGCCGAGCAAATTTGTGTCACCGTAGGCAGAGCCGACATACCCCTTCCCATCCGAGGCGTCGAATATGTAGTAAATTCCCCGCCATTCAGAAAGTGCCGATCGCCAGAGGATCGGGAGAATGCATAATTGCTGCCAGGTGAGCACCATCTTGCGCCATTCTGGTATTGCTGGAACTAGCGCGCTGTCTTCGAGAAGCGCCACAATAGGAAAGTTGTTTTTATCTGCCCGACGCCACCATGAAACCTCAGGCGGGGGCCAGCCAACGATTAATTTACCTTTCCATGACGCGTGGAACGACTCTACGAGCTCAAGATCAAACCATAGTATCGATGACCGGGCACTCTGGTCAGTCAGGCCCGCAAGTCCAAACTTCTTCAATTCAACGTATTGTGGAACTCGCCAGAATTTCTCCCGCGTTAGAGGTCTCGACTGACCAACCAAATAGAGACCAACAAATAATGCCTTCCCGCCGCCATGGCCGATGAACGAGGCGACGTAGGACACGCGCTGAAAAGCGTTCTCCACTCTTTCAGTTTGAGTCTGCTGGTATGCGTTGAACAAATCTGGCTTATCAGCGGCGAGCCATGGAAGGACCTTCCGAAGTTGGGCTTCCTCTGGCGCATGCCTCAGCACCAAAACGTGCTTTGGATTGATACCCTGCTTCTGAAATAAGTCGTTCAGATCCATGCTTACCTTCACTTCCTCCCATTACGATACACCTGTTACCGCATCAATGACTTTTCGAAAGCATATAACAAAATCAAAACCGTCACACGAGGGGACAATGAATATATGGCCCGACAGTCTGCCCAAGTTTTGTGACACAGAAAGATAAGGATCAGTGCACGCCATCAGCGGCCACGGTCGCGTGCGTTAGTGCGCCGAGGACTTCCTGAGCGATGGCAAGCGCGCGGTCGATTCCGGCGCGGTCGACATCGTAGTGCGTGACCATGCGGACGTCGTACTTCTCCGCTCCCGTTTGGCAGAGAACGCCGCGCATCTCGAGTGCGGCGCAAACCTGCTCCGCGGTGAGGCCGAGCGTCTTCACGTCGAAGATCACGATGTTGGTCATGACGTTCCTCGGATCGAGGGAGACGCCCTTAATCTGGGCAATGCCTTCCGCAAGGCGGCGCGCGTTTTCGTGATCGACGTGCAAAATCTTAGGCGTTTCCTGGAGGGCCACGAGACCGGCGGCCGCGAGGACGCCCGCCTGGCGCATGCCGCCGCCGAGCAGTTTGCGGCCGATGCGCGCTTCGGCAACGAAGTCGCGCGAGCCAACGAGCATCGATCCGACGGGCGCGCCGAGACCCTTCGAGAGACAGAACATGACGGAATCGAATTTGCGGGTCGTGTCGGCAACGCTGCGCCCGGCCGCTACGCTCGCATTGAAAATGCGCGCACCGTCGAGATGCACTTTCAATCCGGCCGCGTGGGCCTTGTCGCAAACGTCGTCCGCAATTTCCTGCGGATACACGACGCCGCCGTGCATGTTGTGGGTGTTCTCCAGGCAGACGAGAGCCGTTTGCGAATCGTAGTAGATCTTTTCCCGGATGAGCGGCTCGATCATTTCCCAGGTGAGAATTCCGCGCGGGGCGCGCGCGGTTCGGGGGAAACATCCCGCGATGGTGCTCATGGAGCCCATCTCATACAGATTCACATGGGAAAGCGCCTCGCAAATCACTTCGTTTGTAGGGCGGGCGTGGGTTCGGATGGCGAGGAGGTTCCCCATCGACCCGCTGGGGACAAACAGCGCCGCTTCGCGCTGGAAGATTTCGGCGGCGCGTTCCTGCAAGCGGTTAATCGTGGGATCTTCGCCGTATACGTCGTCGCCCACTTCGGCCTCGGCCATCGCGCGACGCATCTGAGGCGTGGGCTTGGTGAAAGTGTCGCTGCGAAGATCGACTACGGGTTCGGTGGGCATGATTTGCTCGTCTCCCGGAGCACGCAATGATAACAAAACAGGGGCTGGCAGGCGGATTCTATTCGAGCAGGGCGACGAAGACTTCATTGGAGACGGTGAGGCGATTCGGCGCCAGGCGGAGGCGGGTGCCGTCGAGTTCGACCAGGCCTTGCTCGCGAAGGGTAGCAATTCGATCACGCAAGGCCGTCACGCGTGCGCGCTGACCGTTCGCCCCATACGTAGATTCGATGCGCGCCAAATCGATGCCTTCGAGTTGGCGCAAACCGAGGAAGAATTCTTCGTCGAGAGCCTGCTCGGGGGTGACTGCCTCGATCTGCTCGCGCGGGCTGGCTCCCTGCTCGATGCATGCGACGTAGCGCGCGGAATCGTGCACGTTCGCCCAGCGCGTGCGGCCGTCGAAGGAATGCGCGCCGGCGCCGAGCCCGAGATACGGCTCGCGCCGCCAGTACTTCAGGTTGTGGCGCGAACGGAAGCCCGGCAGCGCCCAGCTCGAAATTTCGTAGTGTTCGTAACCCGCGGCGGCGAGCCGCGCACACGCCGATTCATAGAATTCGGCCATCGCGTCGTCGGTGGGGATAGCGCCGGCGCTGTAGCGGCTGCCGCCGGCGAGCGATTCCTTGCCCAAGCGGCTGCCTTCGTCGATTTCGAGCATGTAGATCGAAACGTGTTCGGGCCGTACGCGGAGGAGTTCCGCGACGGAATCGTCCCAGGTCGCGCGCGTTTGATGCGGGAGGCCGGCGATCAAATCCATGCTGATGTTGGCGAAGCCCGCGGCGCGCAGGAATTCGCTGGCCCGATAGACGTCAGCGCGGCGGTGCATGCGGCCCGCGGCCTGAAGTTCGCGATCGTCAAACGACTGGACGCCCAAGCTGATGCGGTTGAAGCCGGCTTCGAGCCACGCAGCGGCCTTTTCCACCGTGATCGTTTCGGGATCGGCTTCGAGGGTGATTTCGCGCTGATCGGCGAGGTGGAAGCGAACTCGCAACGCGTCGATAACCCTGGCAAGCGCAGCTGGCGCGAGAAGACTCGGCGTGCCGCCACCAAAGTAGACGGTATCGACGCGGTGGCTGCCCTTCTCCGGCTCAGCTGCGCCGAGAATTTCACGGCACACGGCTGCGGCGTATGGCTCGTAGCGGTCGCGCGAAACGACGCCCGTATGAAAATTGCAATACGTGCACTTCGTCTGGCAGAACGGGACCTGGATGTAGATGCCGAGGGTCATGGCGCTCGTCAGTAAGGAGCCTATCTCATAAATGCTTGGTTGGATCGAACAGTTTGGCTTCAAGGGCTAAAGAGCGTGTGTGAGCACTAGGGTTGAGGGCGAGGGGTGAGGGCGAGGGAACAGCAAAACCTTGGAAACCACAGATCCCGAAGCCTCGGGACAGATAAACACAGATGAAGCAAAAGGCGCACCGCAGCCCCGCAGCCCCGCACCCGAGTTCGGGATGACACACGGCAGAGTTGCCACACGGCTGCCCGAATTCCCAGGGCTAAAGCCCGCTATCCCGGCCAACTTTTTCCCGGGCCTAAAGGCCCGGGCTTCCACCCTAAAACCCTCCCCGAATAGAAGATCCGGGCCTGACTGTCACGCACTCAATCGTCCCTCCGGGACTCGTTCTTGTTTTGTGGCTTGGTTCCCCGGCATTCCGCTTCGCTGCATGCCGGGCTAAGTACAATCGCCGCTCCGCGGCTCTGAACCAAAGAAAGTTACGGCCACGGCTGCCCTTCCGCTGTCAGGGTAAAAAGCCGTGTCCTGACGAAAAACGGAGTTCTCGCACAGACTCTAAAGCCCACGGCATCATGGCGAACTTTTCCCCGGGCCTAAAGGCCCAGGCTTCCACCCTAAAACCATTTCTCGGGGGCTGAAGCCCCTTTGATTTTTTTGCGGGGCTTCTTTCGGGTGGCCTTAAAAGGCCACCCTCCCCGGACTGATTTAAGCTCAGGGTTTGCAAGTACAAACCCTGAAGCCCAACCCTTCCGGGCGGCGTTTATGAGATAGCTTCTAAAGGCAACTACAGGTTAGCACCGATGGATGCGAATCACGTCGGGCAGAGCCGCAACCGCGGCCGATATTCGTCGCGAGCGGCGTGCTAGGGATTTGGGTACTCGCAGACGCCGCCGGATTCTTTTCCTGGCGGAGGGCAATTGCTGTGAGTGGCGTAGTTCGTGATCGCACCTATCACCGTGGCCGCGATGTGGACATACGATACGCCTCGCTCGATTCTGTGATGGCCGTAGCGATGAAACAGATACGAGACGCCAATCGACGCGGCGACGCCGCCGGCCTCGATCGCGGCAAATTCGGCATGGTTATCGACGATTCCGTCGGTGAGAAAGCCTTCGTTCAGTCCGCGGCGGCGCTTGTTGAGAGTGGACGCGAAGTCCAGGGCGCGCGCGGCCGCGACTCCTGCGAAGAGCCAATCGTTTTGCTTGTCCCAGAACGAATGCGCCGGGGATGGGTTCGTTTCCTCTTGCCGGACCGTCGGCGTGTAAGCTTCCCTGCCGAATCGATAGGAGATTGTGGTGGAGTATTGAAATGAGCTTGTGGTGTTGTGCCGAATCGTTTCCGTTGGCGCAGGCGAACCCGAGCCGGGAGATCCCGCCGGTACGGTGCGCTGAGGATACCAACCCACTGTGATGCCGCCATCGGCTGAAATCATCCAGTGATGCGACAAGTAGAATTCGATGCTTCCGCCGAGGTTCAACGCTGGAATCACGATTCGCGTGGACAAGGGCGTTGACTGAGGAGCAGTGCCTGTGAAACCGCCGGATGCGCTCGAATAATCAAGGAACCCGGGCCGAGCCTTGAAGAACATCCCCATTCGGTCCCAGCGCGTGCCGTATTTTGCGCCGAAGAGGCCCTCGGTCAAATGCCCGCCGCTGTAGTTGCCGCCGTTCACGGTGACGAACGGAGAATGCGTCACTTCCGCATCGAAGCCGAGATGACGCCCGACGTTCCAGTCGAACCGCCCGCCGAGCTGAAAAATGTCCACTTCTTCGACGTCGGGCTGGTGCGTGAATTCAAAAACGGGACCAAGCTCGAAACGCGGCGGGCCTTCTTGGGCGCTAGCGGCCGACGCCCACAGAAGAACGGCGCACAGGAGCATGGGACTGCAAAGGAGCGCACGATGAATTCTAATTTGCGATGGCTCTGTTGAGATCCTCGCAGGATACGGGTTCATTGGCACGCGCCACCGTTGTCTTTCCCATCCGACTTCCGCTTGCGAGTCCGACTTTGAGCATCGAATTCGATCGTGGCCCAAGAAAAAATCAAAAACCATTGGCTTCAGAGGCCAAAGAGTCCGTGCGAGAACAAGGAATCAATCGTCCCTCCGGGACTCATTGTGCTTTAATCCATTCTTTTCCCGGCATTCCGCTTCGCTCCATGCCGGGCTAAGTACAATCGCCGCTCCGCGGCTCTAAGCGCCCCTTTTTTCTGCGGCATCCGGGGCCACTGTGCCTCAGGTTGGCGATTGGTTCAGAAAAGCGCCCGCGAGCAGCCGGCGCCCGCAGAAGAACGGCGCACAGGAGAACAAGAAGAGGGATGAAATTCGCCGATCGCTCAGAGCTGGAAGGCTTTCTGTATTTCGGATTCGGGGAGCGCGCCTTCGCGGGCAATCGTCCAGGTGTCGCCGTCGATGCGAACGATGGTGGAAGCGAGCACCCCGCCCGTGTCGCCTGAATCGAGCACAAGCGGCAACCGTTCGCCGAGCTGCTTGACGATCTGCTGTGCGTTCGTGCATGAAGGAAATCCCGAAAGATTTGCGCTGGTGCCCGTCACGGGGCCGCCGGCGGCTTCAATAAGGGCCGTGGAGATGCGCGAGTTCGGCCAGCGAACGGCCACGCGGCCGCTATTGCCAGTAACCTTGAGCGGCAGGCGATGCGTTGCTTCCACCACCAGCGTCAGCGCTCCCGGCCAAAACTTGTGCGCCAGCAGCAGAAACGCGTCGGGAACATCGCGCACCAGAGTGACCGCCTGCTCGATTGAGTTGACCAGAATCGGCAGCGCCTTCGTTTCGGCGCGGCCTTTGATCCGGAAGACGCGCTCGATGGCCGCCAGGTTGAATGGATCGGCGCAAAGCGCGTAGAACGTATCGGTGGGAATTCCGACCACACGGCCGCGCTTGACGAAGTCCGCGGCGTAGCTGATCACGTGACGCTCGGGCGCGTCGGATGAAATCTTCAGAACTTCAACAGGCAAATGTTCACTCGCGGCGGGCTGCGCCGAGGTCATGGGGCAAAATACCACAGGCAACGGCGGTGGCGCAACATCAGCAAGAACGGGGGCTTAGGAGAGCTAGGGTCGAGGGCGAGGGTGAGGGGCGAGGGAACGGCAAAACCTTGGAACCACAGATGATCCCGAATCCCGAAGTCTCGGGATCGGGACAGATAAACACAGATGAAGCAAAAGGCGCCTGACACAAAAGAGGGTTGCCGCACAGACTCTTTAGCCTCGATGCCGTGATCTAGGGGCGTTTTGTGATGACGAAGTGCGTGACGTTGGGAGTGGAGATGTGTTTGGCGCATTGATAGCCGAGCTTCGGAGCGTCGATGCCTTCCAGAAGAGATTCCCCTGAACCGAGGAGGATCGGCGACATGGCTAGGTGCATCTCGTCGATGAGTGAGGCGCGAAGGTATTGCCGAATGGTAGCAACCCCGCCGCCCAGCCGGACGTCGCGGCCGTTCGCGGCGGCAACGGCTCGTTCGAGCGCGGCGTGAATGCCGTCGGTGACGAAGTGGAAGGTTGTGCCTCCGGCCATGTCGACCGATTCGCGTGCGTGGTGAGTGAGCACGAAAACGGGAGTGTGGTACGGCGGATTGTCGCCCCACCATCCCTTCCAAACGTTGTCTGGCCAGGGCCCTCGGATGGGCCCAAACATGTTTCGGCCGATGATCCATGCGCCGATGTTGTGGAAGCCGCGGGCGGCAAAGTCGTCGTCAATGCCGGTGGCGCCGCCGTCCTGGCCGTGCAACTTTCGAAAGGTGCGTGTGCCGAAGAACCATTCGAACAACGCTTTGCCGCCGACGCCAATTGGATTTTCGAGATCCTGATTGAGGGCGGCACCGTAGCCATCGAGGGAAATCCCAATGCTTTGGACGCGAAGCTTCGACATATGTTTAACCCCTGAAGCCGGCCGGTGAGTTTTTGCGCGAGCCATTTGCGAAGGCTCTGCGTGTGGGCGCAGCGCCGAATTCTACCTCAATCGAGGTGGGCCCGAAGGCGGAGTTTACGCTGCATCGCAGCAGGTGTTAGGCTTGCGACATGGAGAAGCAGACTCCCGCCGCGCCACGGGGCAAAGTGCTGGCACCCACTGGCCCGGCAGCGGGCAGAACGGGCGGGTCGCAACAGGCTAGTCCTCACGACGCTATTTACAGCCGCGACAACAAGTGGCTGAAGGCGTTTCGCGCGGCGCTGCGCGGGAGCGGGCCAGATGCTGGCGATCCGATTGGCGTCGAGGGACCGAAGCTGGTGGAGGAGGCGGTGTGCGCGGGGCTTGAGGCGGAAGCGCTGCTCGTCAGCGAGTCAGGTGAGCGCGAACTCGAGCGGATTCTGCTCGCCGCGACTGAAAGCGACCCGGGGATTCCCCGCTCGCGGATTCTGCGCGCCAGCGACAAGCTGTTCGCGAGCGTGGCGGGGACTGAAGCGCCGCAGGGTGTAGCAGCGCTCTTTCGTCAGCCCGAGTGGACGTTCGAGGATGTGCTGCGCGGTGCGCCGTCGCGCGATGGCGCCTTGAGCGGCGATGTTCCGTTGGTCGTGGTGCTCGCGGGCGTGCAGGATCCGGGAAACGTCGGAACGATTTTGAGGTCGGCTGAGGCGTTTGGCGCGACAGGGGCCATCGCCTCGAGGGGCACCGCCGATCCGTGGTCGTCCAAATCGGTGCGGGCATCGGCGGGTTCGGCGCTTCGGTTGCCGGTGCTGAGAGGCATCGCTTTGCCGATTCTCTTGGCGCAGCTGCGTGTAGCGCAGGTGCGAATCTATTCGGCAAGCTCCAAGACTCAGAAGCCGCGCGGCATCGCCGATCTACGCGAGGCATCGGCAATTTTCATTGGCAGCGAAGGCCACGGCTTGCCGGCCGAGGTGGAGCATGCTTCCGACGCGCACATCAGCGTTCCCATGAGCGAAGCCGTCGAGTCCTTGAATGCGGCCGTCGCGGCTTCGATTGTGCTATACGAAGCGGCGCGGCAAAGAAAATCTTCTTAAGGTCAAGACTTGGGACTATTTCGAGCGATCGAACCGGAAGAGGAACCGAAAGCGGGGCGGCCGCTCGCCGACCGGATGCGTCCGCAGACCCTGGATGAATTCATCGGGCAGGAAGATCTGCTCGGGCCCGGCAAGCCGCTGCGCACGCAGATCGAGCGCGACGAGCTGAGTTCGATGCTCTTCTGGGGCCCGCCCGGATGCGGCAAGACCACCCTGGCGCGAATCATCGCGAAGCGCACGCGCTCGGAATTTATTCCCTTCAGCGCGGTGATGGCCGGGATCAAAGAAATCAAAGAGGTGATGGCGAAGGCGCAAGGGGCGCGGCGCTACGGGATGCGCACGATTGTGTTCGTCGACGAAGTGCACCGCTTCAATCGCGCGCAGCAGGACGCGTTTCTGCCGCACGTCGAGGCCGGCAACATCCTCCTGATTGGGGCGACCACCGAGAATCCGTCGTTCGAAGTGATCGCGCCGCTGCTCTCGCGGATGAAGGTGTACGTGCTGCGCGCGCTCACGTCGGACCAGATCGTCGGTTTGCTTCAGCGTGCGATCGAGGACCCGGAGCGCGGCCTTGGCAAGGAACACGTTGAGGCCGGCGCGGACATTCTCGACCGCATCGCGGTGCTGGCGAATGGCGATGCGCGCGCGGCCTATAACACGCTCGAAGCGCTCGTCCTCGGCACCGAGCCCGACACGGACGGGCGGCGAGTGCTTTCGCAATCGTTGCTCGAGGACGTGCTGCAGAAAAAGCTGCTGCCCTACGACAAGTCCGGCGAGGAGCACTTCAATCTAATTTCGGCGCTCCACAAGTCTGTGCGAAATTCCGACGCGGACGCGGCTCTCTATTGGCTGGCGCGGATGCTCGAGTCCGGCGAAGACCCGCTTTACATCGCGCGGCGGATGGTTCGGATGGCGAGCGAGGATATCGGCCTGGCAGAACCGAACGCACTTGCCGTCACGCTTGCCGCGAAAGAGGCATTCGACTTCATCGGGCCGCCTGAGGGGTATCTCGCGCTGGCGCAAGCGGCGGTATACCTCGCGCTCGCGCCGAAATCGAATGCCCTGTACACAGCGTACGGCAGCGTCAACGAAGATTTGCAGTCGACCATCGCGGAGCCCGTTCCACTGCATCTAAGAAATGCGGTAACCGGATTGATGAAGCATATCGGGTACGGCAAGGGCTATCAGTACGCGCACGACACGGAAGACAAGCTGACCGACATGGCGTGTCTGCCGGAAAGCTTGCTCGGGCGCGAGTATTACCACCCGACGGATCAGGGTTTCGAGGCGCGAATCCGGCAAAGGCTTGAGGAAATTCGTAAGATACAGAGGAAGGCGTGAGGCGAGTTCCATGCGGCCTGCCGATTGTCGCTGAGAAGGACTTTCAAATTTGAAATCAGCCTGTCTCATAAATGCTTGGTTGAATCGAACAGCTTGGCTTCAGGGGCTAAAGCCCTTTCTTGTTGCGGGCTTTACGGCGGGGCTGAAGCCCCGCCCTTCCGGCACCATTTATGAGACAGCTTCATGTCAAATCTCAAATCGCAAACGGGTCTTCGTGACTCTGTTCGCCGTCGGGATAGTTGTCGCCGCCGCGCTGCCACTTGTGCTGCGCGCTCAGGACAGGCCAAGCGCGACCATCATCGAGGACACCAGCGTGTTCGCCGTCTCGCCGAACGACCGCATCGTCTACTCGGTTCCTCACATGAAGCGTGTCAAGCACATGATCATCCAGCGTGACGACGTGTCAGTGGCGGATTTGAGCGGCAAGGGCAAGATAATCGTCGAGCGCGACAAGTTTATGCCGGTACCGCCGCCGGTGACCTACATCGTCAACGGCCTCACGTGGGCGCCCGACGGCCGCCGCATCGCGATGACCATGACCATGATTTCGGCCGAAGGCAGTGATAAGGAAATCGACGACGATGATACCGGCAACCCCCAACAAGATTCGCAGCGGATCGCCATGCCGTCGAACGGCAAAAAGGTGCTGGCCCTTCTCGACGATGAGGGACACGAAATAAAAGTCGCGGGTTCGAAGACCCGGTTTATCGAGAATGCCTCGAACGGCGCATGGCTTGCCGACGGGCAAACGGCGGTCTACCTGATCGGGATCAATCCGTACAAAATCGCGCGCGTGAACGTGTCCGACGGCCAGTCTTCCACTCTGTTCGAAGGGCACACATTCGATTCGGTCGTGTGGGACGCAGCGCGGAACCAGGCGTTTGCGGTCTCGCAGAATCTGAGCATTTCCGGGAGGCCGGCGCTAATGCAGCTCGACCTGGTGCACGAGGGAGTGCACGAGATTACACGGTTGCCGAACTTTCAGGGCCAGTTGACCGTGTCGGCCTCCGGGAAAAAAGTGGGCTACTTCGTCGACGGCGATACGATCGAGGTGCGAGACCTGGCCAGCCCGCTAAAGTTTGTGCGCGTGAGGACCGGGCCCGGCAAATTCGAATTTGGCCACGACGATCGGCGCATCCTACTGAAACGCGGGCCTATCGACAAGTCGGGCAGCCTTGTGTGGGTGGGACTCGACGACAACAGCTTCGAGCCGATTCTTCATGGCCTGGAATTTCATGATTTCGAGATCACGCCCGACGGAAACACCGTGATCGTGATGGATCCCGGAAAAGGCATCCTCAAAATCTACCCGCTGCGGTGAAGGGGTTTTTCTCTGCGGCTGACCTCGCTCTATTGAGATCCAGCGTCAACCGGCCTTCAAAAACGAAAAGCAGATCCCTCACCCCGCACAAACCGCGGGGATTCGGGATGACAACGTGTCGAGGCGCGGCGCCTGGATGGGGATGTCAACAGAGCCACGCTCTCAGCGGCTCTACGCCGCTTGCAGGCGGGTCTCTGCGGTAAGGTCTTCTCTTTGAATTTCCGTCTTTGCGATGGGCCTATCTCATAAACGCCCGGTGGCATCGAACAGCTTGGCTTCAGGGGCTAAAGCCCTTTCTTATTGCGGGCTTGACGGCGGGGCTAAAGCCCCGCCCTTCCGGGTACCATTCATGAGTTAACTTCATCTCAATCCGCCGGCAAACGGAATCGCTTGATGTGCTCTTTGAAGATGCACGAGTCCATGATTACGAACAGTCCAGCCCGCCGAGCCTGCTCTGCTGCTTCGGAATGGATGACGCCTTCCTGCATCCACACGCCGCGCGCGCCGATGCGAATCGCGGACTCGACGATTGCCGGCACAAATTCCGAGCGCCGAAAAACGTTTACGAGATCCACGCGCTCCGGAATATCCTCCAGACGCGCATAGCTCTTTTCTCCAAGAACTTCGGTTTCGTGCGGATTCACAGGGATAATCCGGTAGCCGGCGCTCTGCAGATATTCCGAGACCCCGTAGCTTGGGCGGAACTTTCGGCTGGAAAGTCCCACCACCGCGATGGTGCGGCTGGTTCGCAGGATTTGCGTGATGGGATCGCCCGCGTGAGGGGTCGAAAAGTGACGGCTGGAATCGGAACCTTCTGTTGAACTCTCCATTTAAATTGGCGCCTACCCTTTCGTCATCGTTTTGTCGTTTGGGTTTCAGTTTTACGCCCCGCGAATGAAACGTGCACGTCCGCGAGCGCAGTCACGAATTTTTCATTTTCGGCGCGCGTGCCCACCGAGACGCGGATGGCTTGCGGAAATCCCAGCGCGCGCATCGGGCGGACAATAACGCCCCGCTTCGCCAATTCCTCGCCCAGCGGGCGGGTATCATACCCGAATTCCGCCAAAATGAAATTAGCAACGGAGGGGACGCAGCGAATGCCGAGTTCTTTCAGCCGGCCGGCGATCTGAGCCAAACCCGCATTGTTCGCGTCGATGGAGCGGCGAACATGCTCGCGATCGTCCAGCGCCGCCAGCGCCGCCGCTTGCGCCACGCCGGACGTATTGAACGGAGCGCGAATTTTGTTCAGCTCATCCAGCAACGCCGCGGGACCGAGCCCGTAGCCGATACGCAGTCCTGCGAGACCGTACACTTTCGAAAACGTGCGGAGAACCATGAGATTGCCGCGGCGTTTCACGATATCGATGGCGCGTGAATAGTCAGGGCGTTCGATGTAGTCGCAATAGGCTTCGTCGAGAACGATGAGGACGTGATCGGGAACGCGCGCGAGAAACGCGTCGAATTCATCGGCGGTGAACATCGTGCCTGTGGGATTGTTGGGATTCGCGAGGAACACGAGCTTGGTTTCTGCGGAAAGAGTTTGCGCGATGGCTTCGAGGTCAAAGCGATAGTCGCGCAGCGGAGTTTCGATCAGCCGCGCGCCGGTCGAGCGAATCGCGATGTAGAAGAGCGGGAACGAACCGTGGGAAGTGACACCCGCGTCCCCGGGCCGCAGGAGCAGTTGCGCAGCGAGGTAAATCAATTCCGTCGCACCTGCTCCGAGGATGATTTGGTCGATCGAGAGATTGTGGCGCCGCGCTAACTCCCGGCGAAGCTGCGGGCCGTCGTCCTCCGCGTAGCGGTTCGAAGTCGCGAGAGCCTCGCTCGCCGCTTTTACAGCGAGCGGTGATGGGCCGAGGGGATTTTCGTTGGCTCCTAGTTGCGTGAGTTCCGGGGCGATTGTGCCGTCGGGGGCGGCGCCTGTCGGCGGCAGAGCCAGCCGAAGTTCGCGGATGTAGGCGGGCACGGAATCGGAGATTTTCCCGGTCATCTGCGCGGACCCTTGGTGCGGCTGGGACCTTTGGTTCGGGTCCTGTCCCCGCTAAGTCTGCTATCTCTGGTGTCTCTGCTGGCTCTGCTGTCTCTGCTCTTGCCGCTGTGGTTGGTTCTGCTGCTGTTGCTGCTTTTGCTGTTCTTTCCGCGCTTATCGCCATCACTACTGACGGCGCCTTTGCGTTCATCGTGGAAGTGGCCTTGGCTTCGTTGTTTTAGGGCGGGCCGGTGTTTTGGAGCGGGTTGGTATTTTGGGTGCTTTGCAACGGGTGACTTGCCGGGTGCGCTTCCCTGCCGCTTGATGGCCTGTCGCAGGCCGGCGAGCTCACCACCCGAGAGTTCGCGATGCTGCCCCGGCGGGAGCGAGCCGAGTTCGAGATTTGCGAGCGCGATGCGCTTCATTTTTTCGACGGGATGGCCGGACCTGAAGAGGCGGTCGCGCAGCGCATCGCGCCGCGCCTCCGCGAGGGTGACTTCGTACCACGGGGCGCTTTGGCCTCCGCGCCGCGAGATGCGGGCGCCCGTCGCGCGCGAAAGCTCTTCGATTTCCGCGAACGTGAGCAGCGACTTCAGCTTGATTTGATAGGTCTGCAGGAGATGATGCGATTGGAGAATCGAGTTCGCCAGGTCGCCATCGTTCGTGAGGAAGACGAGGCCGTACGCATGGTATTCGAGGCGGCCCACCGGGAAAACGCGCTCGGTGACGCCTTGCAGCAGATCGCGCAGGGAGCGCCGGCCTTCGGGATCGCTCATCGTCGAGACTACTTCCGGCGGCTTGTTGAGTATTAAGTAGACGCGAGCTTTCTCGGGGCGAATCAACTTGCCGCCGACTTTGATGTGGTCGCGCTC
Source organism: uncultured Acidobacteriota bacterium (assembly GCA_963737205.1). Taxonomy (GTDB): domain Bacteria; phylum Acidobacteriota; class Terriglobia; order Acidiferrales; family UBA7541; genus Palsa-295. The sequence goes on from CAVTRV010000003.1 coordinate 435,732, forward strand.
GGGGTCGGCCTTCGAGCCTAGCTCCGTGATGGTGTGGCCGTTCACGGTGACGAGGCCGGAGGCGATCATCTCTTCGGCGTGGCGGCGCGACGCGATGCCGGCGCGCGCGATTATTTTTTGCAGGCGTTCTTCCATGGGCTCTTTTCTATGGGCGGAGCGGGAGCAGTTCGTACCGCACCAGCTTAACGGAAAACGGCCGGGGACGCGAACGGAGTACGGCTGCCCCCCGGGGACTGGCCTGAACCCCTTTTGCACCGCAGAGACGCTGAGTGCGATGAGAAAACCGGCGAATCGAAAAGCTGAAACACAGAGGACACTGAGAAAGGCTTGAGGGCACAGAGGAAGCAAACACGGCCAATCGGGAGATTGGCGTTCCCCGGGGACTTAGCGCGGGTGGCCGGAGAGGCCGGCCTGTTTCCAGAGTTTGTTCCAGTTCCAGATGCCGGGAGTGGTGTGGAGAAGGCGATAGCCGAGCTGGTGTGCGAGCATCAGGATTTGGCCGCGATGATGCGCTTCGTGCACGAACATGAACGAGAACATGGTCGCGTCGGCGGGCCACGTGGGCGCCCAGCTTCCGCGCGAGTATTTCGTGACGCGGCGCTTGGGACTGGGGGAGAGCGCGTCGGTAAGCATCGCGAGGCATTGCGCGCCGCTCTTTTTGTGCGCCGTGGCGGCCTGCTTCATCGTGCAGCGGTCGGGATCGAGCGGCTTCGGGCATTTCAAATGCGGGGCTGAGTTTCGGAGCCAGACGAGGCGGCTGTTGTGCAGATGCGCGAAGATGGCGGCGATGGTGCGGCCGCTTCCCTTTTTGCCGGGCGGCTCGGCGCGCCACGCGCGCGGATCGAGGTCCGAAAGGATGAGTTGGTTCATCGCATCGTTGATCGCGTAGGTTTTCAGGAGCGAGTCGCGGATTTCGGTTGGCGGTGCGTTGGATTCGGGGCGCATAGCTGGTGCATGTTACCGGAGTCGCCTATCGCGCGAAAGCAAAAGACAAAAGCGAAACACAGAGGGCCCGCCCGACAGGATGGCGGGCAAGCACAGAGAAAAGCCAGAGGACACGGAGGGATTCGCGCGACGCGCCCCACGCGTGCGACGAGAGCGCCCCCCTGAAGCAGCGGGTCAGTTTTTCAGAAGTCCGTTAGTTAGGCGTTGGGTGGATCTCTACAGCATTAACTTTCCCAGGACTCCTAATTCTGCGGTGTATACACGACGATGGGTTTGTCGAACTTCAAACTGACCGTCTCCGTAAGCGGCTTGACCGCCTGCAACCTCTTTCCCTTCTTCATTCTCGCCGACTTCTTGATTCCCCTTTTCCCTTTTGTCGTGGCCATGTTTTTTCTCCTTACTTAGGATTGCCCCCATGGGCGGTCACCATGCTTATATGCAATAACCGTTCCAATGTCGACGGCATCGCAGAGCGCCAGCTAAGCCCTTTCGATTCTGGCTGGGTACCATGCTCGGCGGCTGGCGCGGCACGTGCGGGCGTTGGAAAAGTCAACGAGAGTTGAATAATTCAACGCAGGGCCGAGGGTGAATACGGCGGCGATCGTGCGGCTGCGGCGCGAATTCGCGACCGCGAGTGCCTTCGAGAGATCGAAACCCCCAAGGTTCCAGCGTCCGTGCGCCTGCCCTGCTGGTTTACGTTAAACGCAACGGCAGTGCGGGTAGCCATGAGTCCGCCATCCGGTCTGATATTCTTGCGGACAATGACGTCAGTCTCTCAGAATGCAACTTGGCGTTTGGTACTCCAAGGCGTGCAAGCGTCCTCGGAATATGTCCTCCTCGTCGTGTGGGTCCCGGCCGCGCTGTTGGGAGCGCTGGCAGCGCTAGGTCGGCACGGACACGAGGTACTGGTTTGGGCCATGTTGGAAACGCGCGTCTATTTTTTGTGTGGCGCGCTGCTGTACTTGGCCGCCTTGGCGTTGCAACGCATTGGCGCGCCTTTGTACCTGCTCCGCATTCTCGGCGGAATCGCCTCGCCCGTGGTCGCGGTCTTTGCCGGACTCCATGATTTTTACCGCTTGTGGTACCTGCAGCCGTACCCCCTTTTTGTTCCGCTAATCTTCCTGGCGATAGTTATCCTCGACGCGGTTGTCTACGGGACTCTGTTTCTGCCGCGACTCTTCGAAGCAGGCGCGACGCCGCGATTGCACATTCATTGGGCAGTTGTCGCTTTGTTGGTGCCCTTCGTGCCGCTCTTGGTCCTCCACGCCGTGAACCCCGCGGTTCCCATTTTCAGATCGGGCAAGCCGGCTGTACGTCTCTCCGGCGAGGTCATCTTCGCCCTCTGGACTCCCAGCACCGCTCCGCTGACGGTGGAATCCTTCGCCACGCCTGTTTCACCACGACGTGGCGGACTCGTTTTTGGGCCCGACGTTCCGAGTGCACCTCTAAATCTGACTGAGCCGGAGGTCCAGCGCCTGCGGTCCGCTGGCATCACAGGCCATATCAAAGTGTTAGGCATGTCGGCATTGACGAATACCGGAAGAATCGTCCTCATCATGTCTCGCCAACTGGATGCGCCTTTTCAGTTCTTCGTTCCCTCCGAAGGTGCCGATGTCACCTATCTTCAGACTGGCGCCGGGTGGCAAAAGCTCCCGCCCGAAGCCGCGGAATCCAAATCCGTCGTGCGTTTGTATATTCCAGAGGGAAAGCCCAATGTTACCGGCTTCGAGTTCGATGGCGGCAACGGTCCTCCGTGGCATGACGAATTGCGTTTCCTCTGGTAGTGGTATGCGGCGGGTGGGGAGGAGCGGGTGGTGATCGAGTTCCGGTTGACGCGGAAGTAGATGCGATGGGAGCGGCTCCCCCGAAAAAGCGAAACACAGAGGGCACAGAGAAAACCCGGAGGACACGGAGACGATTCAGGCCGAGGTGCCTTTGGCGTGTTCCTTAGCCTGCGCCGCACGCTCGCTCTCACCGGCAGCCCACATGTAACGGAAACAGAACGTCGCGAGGTATCCCGGGAACACCGCCAATGCACACCACCAGTGCCAACCGTTCAGCGCACATCGGATCAGAACGACAATCGTGGCGACAGTAGAAAGAACGCCTACCCCCACAAGAGGTTTGGCAAGGGACTTCGGGGGTTGTTGGCTGGGTCTGGCATCGCGAAACCAGACGAATATGACGGTGCTGCCAACCACGATCACACTTGCGCCGAGCGTCTCGGCGCTCAGCCTGAAAACGGCGCCCGCGAGGATAATTGCAACCGCACCGATTGCCATTGTGAGGAATTCAGGGAACCGAGTTTGGGTCGTCGTCATCCGCACATCACCTTCGCGAGTTACCTTAGGCGGAGGTGCCTTTGGCTCGTGCGGAATCGGCTTCGGCGGATTGTTCGCCGGAGATATCGGCGGTGGCGGATTCGATCGATTGTTCGCGCGCGTCGGAAGATGCCGGGCTTAAGCCCGGCGCTACGTTTAAACCTTCCGCGGCCTCGGATTCGGGTGACGATGGCGCGTTTGAGTCCGATGCATCAGAGGCTTCCGCCGCGGCGTCAGATGCACCTTCACTCTCTGGCTCCGTGGGGGCTATGCCGGCGTCGGAGCCTAGCGCGGCTTGGGCTAGCTGCTCGAACTCCTTGAGGCTGGGGAGCTCGTCGAGGTCGGAGAGCCCGAAGCGCATCAGGAACTGCTTCGAGGTGCGATACAGAATTGGGCGACCGATCACTTCTTTGCGGCCGCAGGTGGTGATCAGACGCTTTTCGAGGAGCGTTTTGATGACGCCGCCGACGTTGACGCCGCGGATTTCGTTGATTTCGGGGACGGTGGCGGGCTGCTTGTAGGCGATGACGGCAAGCGTTTCGAGCGCGGGCATCGTGAGGCGAATCGGCGGCTGAAGGCTCTTGATGAAGCGGCGCACGACGTCGTGGTGCTGCGGCTTGGTGTAAAACTTCCAGCCCCCCGCGACTTTGCGAATTTCGATCCCGCGGTCGTCGGTCTGGTAGGAGGCGACGAGGAGATCGAGCGCGGCGCGGACTTCGGTTTTTTCGCCGCCGAGGGCCTTGGCGAGCTGGTCGAGCGTGGCGGGCTCGTCGGCCGCGTAGATGATGGATTCGAGTGCGGACTGCATTTCTTGTGATGTCATTCGGTTCACCGTGACTGCAGAAACGATTTCAAATTTGAAATTTCAGATTTGAAAAAAGGCAAAAGCAGATCCCTCTCTGCGTCCCGCGCGCTCGCTGCGCGAGCGAAAGGCAAGACGCGGGACTTCGCTCGGGATGACAAGCGCTCGGAAGTGGCGGTCACAGGTACTGCTCCTCGATTTCGGACATGGCTTCGGGGCCGGCGAAGACGGCGTCGAACATTTTGTGTTTGCGGAGGCGAATGTCGGCGAACAGGTCGGACTGCACCAGCATCACCGCCTGCATGCGAACCATCTCCAGCACGGCCAGCAGCGCGACGATCATCGCATTGCGCGTTTCGCAAGCCTCGAAGAATTCGGTGAGCGAAATCGGATCCTCGGTGGAAACGAGGCGGAGGCGCAGGCGGTCCATCATCTGCGCGATGGTGACGCTATCGTGGCGCACTGAAAACTTGGTGACTTCCTTGCGCCGCTCGAGGACTTGCGAAAACACTTTGACGAGGTCGACCAGCGACACAATCAGCTCGCCTTCCACTTCTTCGCCGGCGTACAGAGTTTTGTCGGGATGCGACCAGACGTGGTCTTCGATCTGCTGCTTCTGGTAGAGGAGCTGCGCGGCGTTCTTGAATTTTTCGTGCTCGAGCAGGCGATGGACCAGCTCGTCGCGCGGGTCTTCGATTTGGTCGGGGCCGGCGAGCGGGTCGGGCGGCAGCAGCATCTTCGATTTGACGTGGATCAGCGTCGCGGCCATGTAGATGAAGTCGGCGGAGACGTCGATATCGAGCTTTTCGAGCTTGTGGAGGTAATCGAGATACTGCTCGGTGACTTTGGCGATGGGAATGTTGTGGATGTCCATCTCCTGCTTGCGAATGAGGTCGAGCAGGAGGTCGAGCGGGCCTTCGTAAACCGGCAAATTGATGCGATAGGGTGATGCCATTCTACGAATTATCCTCCGCTGAAGCCCGAAAGTGCCGAAATTCGAAACGCGAAATACGGCGGGCACGGCATGGATTCGGCTACGCTCCCCACAAGTGCCGTGCCCCTACGACGCAAAACCAAGATGCCGCCCTTAAGGGCGCGCTACATTTAAACCTTAACCATGGCCGACGCTATTTGCGCGCGGCGTCCCATTTGAAGATGGCGTTGCGGACGCGCTTCATGGTGCGCTTCGCCGCCTTGCGCGCCTGGTCCGAACCGGCGTCGAGGATATCCCAAACTTGCTGCGGATGCGCCTCAAATTCTTTGCGGCGTGTCTGAATCGGCTCGATCCAGGTGACGAGGTTTTCCGCCATCAGTTTCTTGCAATCGACGCAGCCGATGGCCGCGGTGCGGCAATCGCCGTCCACTTTGGCGATCGTTTCAGGCAATGAGAAGAGTTTGTGATATGCGAAGACCGGGCAGACCTCGGGGCGGCCGGGATCGGTGCGGCGCTGGCGCTGCGGGTCCGTCATCATGCCGCGGACCTTCGTGCGAATGTCGTCGGGCGGATCGGAGAGCCAGATGGCGTTGTTGTAGGATTTCGCCATGCGGCGGCCGTCGAGGCCGGGGAGACGCGGTGTGGCGGTGGCGACGTAATCGGGCTCGGAAAGCACGGGCGTTTGCTTGACGAACGGTTTCGCCTTTGGATTCTGGTCGAAGAAATTTTCCACACCGATTCCCGCCGCGTAGCGCCGAAGCTCCGGGATGGCTTTTCTTATTTCGTCAGGAGTGGGCGTGCTGATCCAGATGAAGCCAAACTTCACAGACAGCGGCAAGAGCAGCGCCTCAACCTCGTCGATATTCCTGGGATCGAGCATTTTCGCCGAGTCGATCGTGAGACCAAAGTGAGCATTGAAGCGGCGGACCACTTCGCGGGTGAGCTCGACGTGAGGGGCCTGGTCTTCGCCGACGGGCACGAGCAAATCCTGCTTCGGCTCGCCGTACATGACGATGTCGGCGGACTGCAGCAAAGGGTAGCCGAGGAAGCCGTAGGTGCCGAGGTCGCGGTCCTTCAGATTTTCGATTTGCTCTTTGTAGGTGGGGACGCGCTCGAGCCACGAAAGCGGCGTGATCATCGAGAGCAGCACGTGCAGCTCGGCGTGCTCGAGGATGCTGGATTGGATGAAGAGCGTCGATTTCGCCGGGTCGAGGCCGACGGCGAGCCAGTCCGTCGCGACTTGCAGCGTGCTCTCGGCGACGGAGGAAGTGTCCTCGTAATGCGTGGTCAGGGCGTGCCAGTCCGCGACGAAGAAGAAGCAGTCGTATTCTTCCTGAAGTTTGAGCCAGTTCGAGAGGGCGCCGAAATAGTGGCCCAGATGGAGGCGGCCCGTCGGCCGCATGCCGCTGAGGACACGTTTGCGTTTTGGCACAGGAGGAATCATCGCAAAGAAAATGAAAAAGAGACAAGGGAAAATGGGGAGAAGTGTTTCATTGAGGGCAAGCAAAAGGCAAACCTTGGAACCACAGATGAACACAGGTGAACACAGATAAAGACAGGGGGGAGCCAGCGGTGCGAGAGTTGGCGGCGGACCGAATCGGGGACGCGGACGGGGCGTCGGGCCAAAAAACCGCCCCTCTGTCGGGATGACAAACGCTCCAGTGGGTCGGGAGATTCCTCTCCACGCAACACCATCCTGGATGCGGACGGCGCGTCGGGCCGAGGAGCGGGCTCGTGTTTCGGCCCGCCCCCTGCGGACGCGCTATTGGCCTTGCGCCTTTTGCTTTGCCTCGGCGAAAACGTCGCCGCCGACGGCAGCCTGGACTTCGGCGTAATACTCCGGGTGCCTTGCGAGAATCGACTTAATCTCCTGGGCGAGTGGACTCTCCGCGAGCCATACCCTTTGCTGGTCGGGATACATCGGAAGCATGAGTGGCGTTGCTTCTTCCAGCAACTGAACTAGCCGGACGTGATCCGCGTTTTCGTTTTGAATCATTTTCGATCCTCCTTATGTCGGCGTGAAAAACTTGAAATCAAGATGCGGGCCCGCGAGCGAGATAGCATTTCTGTCCCAAACGTGAGATGCGAGAGGACGCGAGAAGGTTCCATCTCTTCCCTGGCCAAAATCGCAGGTATAATCCGCCAATCTTGGAGGGCATTTCGTGAACCGCTTTGCGATTCTGGTTCTGCTCGCGCTCTTCCCTGCCGTTGCGTCTGCTCAAACCAATCCGGCGGCGATTGCCGCGCGCCAGTGGCGCGAGCAGCATGAGCGCGCGATCGTGGACGAATTTGTGGCGCTGCTTTCGATTCCGGATGTCGCCAGCGACCGCGCCAACATCCAGCGAAACGCGGAGACGATCGCGGAGATGATGCGAAAGCGCGGGCTCTCGCCGCGGCTGGTTTCGGTGCCGGGAGCGAATCCGGTAGTGTTCGGCGAGATTCGCACGCCCGGCGCGACGCGAACGATCGTTTTCTATGCCCACTATGACGGCCAGCCGCTCGATCCGAAGCAATGGGCGACACCTCCTTTCGCGCCGACGCTGCGCGACGGGCAGGTGGAAAACGGCGGCAAGGTGATCCCGCTGCCGGAGGCCGGCACGCCGTTCAATCCGGAATGGAGGCTGTATGCGCGGGCGGCGGGCGACGACAAGGCGCCGATTGTGGCGATGATGGCCGCTCTCGACGCAATTCGAGCGGCAGGGCTCAAGGCGAAATCGAATGTCAAATTTGTTTTTGAAGGCGAGGAAGAAGCCGGCTCGGTGAACCTCGCCAAGATTCTGGCCGCGAACAAGGAGCTGTTTTCGGGCGACGTCTGGCTGATATGCGACGGGCCGGTGAGCCAGACGCGGCGGCAGTCGATTGCGTTCGGCGCGCGCGGGATTGCCGAGGTGGATATCACGGTGTATGGACCGCACGTCGAGTTGCACAGCGGCCACTACGGGAACTGGGCTCCGAACCCGGCGATGATGCTGGCTCGGCTGCTGACGTCGATGAAGGACGAGAACGGTCACGTGCTGGTGGACCATTTCTACGACGGGATCGAGCCGTTGAGCGACACGGAAAAGCGCGCGATTGCGGAATCGCCCAGCGTCGATGCGCAGCTCATGAATGAGTTTTGCCTGGGCTCGACGGAAGGCGCGCCAAAATCTCTCGCGGAACTGATAACGCAGCCGTCGCTGAATATCCGGGGCATGGCGAGCGCGCGTGTGGGCGCGCAGGCGTCAAACGTGGTTCCCTCCTCTGCTACAGCGAGTATCGACATGCGGCTCGTGAAGGGCATGGATGCTGCGCAAACGGCGGAGCGGCTGATCCAACACATTCGAAAACAGGGCTTCTTCGTGGTCGATCAAGAACCGAGCGCCGACGTGCGCCGGAGTCATCCGAAAGTGGCGTGGGTGGTGGTGCATCCGGGCGGTTACAACTCCGCGCGGACCTCCATGGACCTGCCGATATCACAGGAGGTGATTCGAACGGTGGAGAGCGTGCGCGGCCCTGCCGTGAAGATCCCCAACATGGGAGGGAGCGTGCCGCTCGAAGCGATCGAGCGAACCCTGGGCACGCACACTATCACCATTCCGATCGCCAATCACGACGATAACCAGCACAGCTTCGACGAAAACCTGCGAATTCAAAACTTATGGGACGGAATCGACCTGATGGCTGCACTGCTCACAATGTAGATGTTCCGCTCCACCCGCGGCTCGAATCGATATTGAAACGATTACGAAAGCCGTAAGATCGGTTCTTCCGGGAGGTTGCGGCGTATGGAAGGGCGGCGGTTTGGATATGGCGGCGTTGAGCTATCACAATGCCGCGTGGAAAGAGGGCGACGCGAACTGCTGCCCGACTGGGGGCGGGTGGACGTGAAATTCCGGCTCGACGGGAGCCGGGTCGTCGTCACCAGCAAGAATTTCGACCCGTCAGGCAAAGCCTGAGGATTAGGTCCGGTTAGAAGGCATGCGACATCTGTTTCAGGTTCGCGATTAGCTTCGCCGAGACACACGGGCTAAAAAGAGGCGACGCGAAAAGCGAAAACGCCACACCTAACGTATTGCGTTGTGGCTAAGCCTAGTCCTGGCCAGCGGGCGAGAAGCCCGCTGGCCGAGGAACCGGGCAAACCTTCCGGACTGCGAACGTTGAACTAAGCGACCAGCTTGCGCCGACGCATGCACGCCAAGCCGGCCAGACCGCTGAATAGCATCATGAGGGATCCAGGTTCTGGAACGCCCGGGGTGCCGACCACGAGGGTGTCACTAACCGGTCCCTCGAGGCCGAACCAAGCAGTGCCGCCGCCAGCAGCGATGCCTCCGGCAAAGTTAACGGTGCCCGCCGTTTGGTCGATGTTTACACCCGAAAACGTGACGCCTTGAGGGGCATAACCAGACGGATCGGTGGGAGTACCACAATTAGGTCCAAGTGAAGAAAATGTGTACCCACCACCAATCGTTCCACAAGGGCCGTCTCCGTCAAAGCCAAAGATGTCGGAGAAGGCGTTGCTGAGCGCCAAGCTCGAGATCGCTGTCCCGGTGTTGTTGATGATTCCGACTTCATTGTCATCGCCACCAGCATCGTAAAAACCGTTGGCATTGGGAGCGGTCGTCGTGATGGAACCGTTGGAATTGAAGGTTATCAACACGTTGCAGCCCTCGTTGGCTTGTCCCCCGAGGTCCGAAGTGTAGCCGCTGTCCACGCCCTCACCGTCTGAGCTACCACCGGTGAGTATGCCGCAGACTTGCTGAGTTGCTGGGATGGCGGACGCGGTCTGTGCCCCCAAACCCATCGCGGCTAATGCCGCAATACCCAAGAGATATTTCTTCATTTTAACTCCTTCGATCTCACCCATAAACGTTTACTGGAGCATTACCGAGCCTTGGCGAGGACATTCCAACCGCAATGCGGCAGCAATACCCCATTTCTAGTTTTCAGAGGCAGTTCGGATACCGTTGTCAGGCGCCGGCCGTGGTATCTAAGGCTCATAATATCCGTCATTTACGGGAAGGCGGATCCTCTCCGTTGTTGCGTCCGACCAGCGGTTTGCACATTTCATCCCACGATTTTCCGCGAGTCTACCCAAATTTGGAACTAAGTAGGTAGTTATCACGACTCACGGTGGTTCTGGAGACTTTGGCATCGCGGGTGGCAATCAAACCGACATCTTGAGTCACTACGGCCCGGGGCTGGTACTAGAACCCGTCAGAACGGAGGAGGTCGCGGGCGATGACGGTGCGCTGCATTTCGCTGGTGCCTTCGTAAATGGTGAGGACGCGCGCGTCGCGGTAGTAGCGCTCGACGTCGGTTTCGCGCGAGTAGCCGACGCTGCCGTGAATTTGCACGGCGCGGTAGCAGACGCGGTTGGCCATTTCGCTTGCGTAGAGTTTGGCGCGGGCGGCCTGCGGGCCCACGCGGCTGCGGGGGGCGCTAGCTTCAGGGGCTAAAGCCCCCCGCGATGAGGGAGCTTGAATGTCGGAGTTAAAGCTCCGACCCCCTAAAGAAGCGGCTGCGTCGAGTGCGAGTTCCCCGCCCTTCCGAGCTTCGTCGGCATCGCGAGCGAGTTCCACGTCGCGGAGGAATGCGGCGTAGTGCGTGAGGGCGCGAGCGGCTTCGATTTCCGTGGCCATGTCTGCGACCATCCATTGAATGGCCTGATAGTCGGCGATCGGGTGCCCGAAGGCGCGACGCTGCTTCGCGTAGCGCGCGGCCGCCTCCATCGCGCCTTGCGCCAGGCCCACCGACTGCCCAGCGATTCCGACGCGCCCGCCGTCGAGCGCGCCGAACGCGACCTTCAAGCCCTGCCCTTCCGCGCCGAGAATATTTTGCGCGGGCACGCGGCAATCCTCGAAAACAATTTCGGCAGAGCGTGAGAGGCGAAGGCCCATCTTGTCTTCATAGCGGCTGATGCGAAAGCCCGGGGCCGACGGCTCAACGAGAAACGCCGTAATTCCGCGCGCGCCGGCGGCGGGGTCGGTCTTCGCGAAGACGACGTAGACACCGGAGAAGCCGCCGTTCGTGACCCAGCTCTTTGTGCCGTTCAGAACGTAGGAATCGCCGTCGCGGACGGCGCGCGCCTGGATTCCCGCGGCGTCGGAGCCGGCTTGCGGTTCGGTGAGGCAGAAGGCGCCGAGAATTTCGCCGCGCGCGAGGAGGGGCAAGTACTTCTTCTTTTGCGCGTCAGTGCCGTGTTTCAGGATCGGCGCGGCGGCGACGGAATTTGTCACGCTGAGCGTGACGGCTGTGGAGGCGTCCACGCGCGCGACTTCCTCGAGCATCAGGGCATAGGTGACCGTGTCGGTGGCCGCGCCGCCGAATTCTTCCGGGATCAGCATGCCGCAGCAGCCGAGTTCGCCGAGGCGGCGAACTTCGGCTTCGGGGAACTTCTCGGTGCGGTCGTACTCGCGCAGGATCGGGCGCATCTCCGTTTCCATGAACTGGCGGACGGTATCGCGGATCAGGAGCTGATCGCTGGTGAGCGAGAAATCCATGCGGGAGCAGTGTACCGTCAACGATTGCTGCTGCAAAGGCGCAAGCGAGAAAGGCCTGGGCAAAGGCAAAAGCGAAACACAGAGGTCACAGAGAGAAACAAGGCGAGGGCACAGAGAAAAACGGGACGCGATTGGCGCGGAACAGCTCTCAGGAGTCGGGCGTGATGAACTTCAGACCGGCGTTAACTTTGGTCGTCTTGCCTGCCTTGATTTTGGTCTTATCGGTCGCAGGCAAAAAGCCCTTTGCGCTGAAGTTGATTTGGTACTCGCCCGGCGCAAGGCTGTCGATGCGGAAGATTCCGCCGGCGTCGGTCGTGCTCGACTCGGTTTGCTTGCCGTCGGAGCTGGTCGCGGTGACGCTACTGCCGGCCAGCGGAGTTCCGTGCTTGTCCCGAACCTCACCCGTGAGTGTGCCGGTAGTTGGCAGAACCTTTGGCGACTTGCTCGACTTGGTCTGGGCGGACGCGAGACTGACGCTCAAGATTGCGGCCACACAGATTAAGAGTGCGACCATCGGCGAACGGCGCATGATTTTCTCCTGCCCCCACGAACAGCGCGATGCTAACACAAGTTGAAGTTGCGCAGACCATGGAGAAGCACGACCGAAACAGAGGGCTTCAGGGGCTAAAGCCCTTTCTCATTGTCGGCTTGACGGCGGGGCTGAAGCCCCGCCCTTCCGGGCACCATTATGAGATGGCTTCCTTACAGCTTGAGGAGTTCGCGGAGGCGCTTGGTCTGCGCGCGGGAAACGGGGATTTCCGACTGGCGCTTGTCGTTCATCTTGAGCATGTAGCTGGACTTGAACCACGGAACCACTTCCTTGATGTGATTGATGTTGACGAGGTAGGAGCGGTGCGCGCGCCAGAAGTTGTCCGCGTCGAGCGACGCCGCGAGTTCTTCGATCGTGCGGTAGTTCGAGATGCCTTCCGCGTCGCGAGCGAAGATGGTGATCGCGCCGTCCTGGATCGAGGCGTAGATGATGTCCTCGGCGCTCACGAGGAGCATTCTCGCCTGCGATTTCACCAGGACCTTGATTGGCTGCGGGGTCTTGGCTGCGGGCAACGCCAGTTGGCCCATCAGGGACTCGAGGCGCTCCACCGCGGGCGTACTTGATTCAAGGAGCTTCTTGGCGCGCTGGATTGCTTTGGCGATGCGGGCCTTGTCGAACGGCTTCAGCACGTAGTCGACCGCGTTCACGTCGAAGGCCTGGATGGCGTAGTTGTCGAAGGCCGTAGCGAAAACGATTTGCGGAATGCGAAGCTTGCGCTCGACGAGTTTCTTGATCACGCCGAAGCCGTCGAGGCCGGGCATCTGAACGTCGAGGAAGACGAGGTCGGGATTGTGCTCCTTGATCAAGGAGATGGCTTCGAGGCCGTTCTTGCCCTGCGCGACGATGTTGATTTCCGGAAAAGCCTTCAGCAAGTAGGTGAGCTCGTCGCGGGCGGGGCGTTCGTCGTCAACGATCACTGTGTTAATGGGCATCGAAGAGAGCCGTGAAAGTATAACTCCGGATCGACGCACTGAAGATATCACCGCAGAGGCGCAGAGGGCGCAGAGAACTGCACGTGGTGTTAAGTTACAATCGGCTGGCGGTGGCGGAGGGAGAATTGAAATCGGCGAAGAAGCAGCTGCAAGTTTTGAGCAGCGATGTGGTTTTTCAGGGGCGCGTGTTCGGAGTGCGGAGCGACCGCGTAATCGAACCAAGCGGCGTCGAGGCGACGCGCGAGTACGTGACGCATTCGGGATCGGTGGTGGTGCTTCCGGTGTTTCCGGACGGACGCATCCTGCTGATTCGGCAGTATCGCTATGCGGCGAGGCAGTATCTGTGGGAGTTGGTAGCGGGGCGGAAGGATGAGGGTGAGAACTTCGCTCAGGGCGCGAAACGGGAACTTGAGGAGGAAACGGGATACTCGGCGCGAAAGTTGACGAAGATTCTCGACATTTTTCCCAGCCCCGGATTCGTCAGCGAAAACATGGTGATCTTCGTGGCCCAGGGCTTGACGAAAGGCGTTGCGCGGCCCGAGGCGGACGAGAAGATCACACAGCAAATCGTCACGTTGCGCGACGCGGAAGCCTGGATTCGTTCGCGGAAAATCCGGGATGCAAAATCCGTGGCCGGGATTTTGTATTACTCGAGATTTCTTTCGAGCAGAAAGAACAAAAGCAAAAGCGGAACATGAACACAGAGGGCACGGAGAGACGCAACGCGAGGACACGGAGGAAGGCGCGACGAATCGAGATTACTAGACGTTAGCAGAGATGGAGTCCACCTCAGTTGTCGAGAGACAGGGTGCCGAAGATCGGCTTGCCGCTTAGCGACGTGTAGAAGCTGAAAATCGTGGCGGCGATGAGCACGGCGAAGACGATGATCGTCGGCTCCGCATACCAAGCGGAGAGGCGCGCCGTGAGCGGGAACGCCTCCAGGATATTGTCCAAAGCCATCCCAACGATGAGCGGCAGAATCCCCAGGCGAATCAGGGCCAGGAAGCCCAAGCCGAAAGCTATTACCTGCGCGATCGCATACAGCACCGGATGCGGGCCGAAAGCCGAAGGCAGCACGAAGAAAAGAGTGACGCCGGCCGCCGCCAGCCACTCTCGCCGAAGGATCAATCGAAGAAGGAAAAACATAAAGAAGATCGCGAACGCGATGAACACGAACAGCGTAAAGTTCAAAATCAAATCCGCGAAGATGAACCTGGTTCCGCTGAACTGGATCAAATCAATCGCTCGATTCGGCGCCGAGGGGGTTCGCCCCATCCACTGGGGCGCGAGGTGCTGGACTTCGTTTATCACATCGAGGAAGACCGCCAAAACGATTCCAACCAGCACATCACGCCCTACGAGCGGGTCGCGGAACTGGCCTGCGAGCAAGCGGCTCCAGGAAATCAGGGCGTGCGGCCAGCGCCGGCGAACGTGCGGCTCGAGCGCGATGTAAACGAGCCACACCAAAGCCGCGTAAATCAGGCCCCAGCCAACGACGATGAAAAAGATCCTGAGCTCGTGAAGGTTGGGCACGTTGTGCGCAAAAGCAGAGTCGTCAGCGACACGGCGGCGAATACGCCGAGAGCGAGGCGAAACGCGCCCGACACGGTCGCCGCGCTTGGCGCGCAGATTGCGCGTTGCCAGCACGATTCCGAAAACCAGAACCGCCAAGAAGAGCGTGATCAGGATGGCGTTCCCCACCGTGTCCCTCGTTTCCGGCTTCTCCTCTTGCATCCGGCTCGGCTTGTCCCACGGCGACAAGTGTCGAAATAAACGGGCACGCCGCGAAACGCTCCGGCCTCGATGCGCAGGGGAATGTCGGGATGGTCCGGCCAGTTCCCTTCCCAAGCGGCGCGCGCGTCGGCTTCCACGAGTTCGGTCCACTGCGGCGTGACCTGGCGGAAGGCTTTCAGATCCATGCCCGCTGCGGCAAACAGTGTCTCCCAGTTTGGCGGCGGAGCCGGATCGGTGGAAGCGACGAACTGCGGAGGCACGCACTCAAGCCCGATCAAACGCCCGAGCGTGTCGAGATAGATCTGGCAGCCTCCCGACCATCTGTTAGGCGGCTCATCCGGAGCGGCCATCGGCGTGAAGCTCGAAAGTGCTTCACTTCCAAGTATCGGGGACTTTCCCGGTACCAGAACGCCAAGACCGGCGGGCTGCCCGTCGACAAGTTATTCCAGCGGGTGACCGATTGATCGTGCTTCTCAACATAACCCACATAGTCGGACCAGTTGCCAAGTCCGTAGCTAGTGTCGAGCGGGACCTGCCGCGTACCCAATCTGCCGAGCGATATCGCGCGACTTGGCCGCCAAAACGTCCGTCGAACTCGGCAGCGGAACGATGCCAATTACGGTGGTTTTGTCCGCCAGGAACGCCGCGGCCACGATGCCTAGAAAAACCATCAGAAGGCACGTCCACGCGATTGCGGGGCGCAGACCTTCTTTCTCGCCCGACGCGGCTACCATTTCGGGCGAAGGCGTCTCGCCCGCCGCAAGAGCCGCGGCGAGTGGGTCGCCTCCGGGCAGCGCGGCGGCGACGAGCAAAGCCGTGGCTGGGCGCTTCGCGGGATCCTTCTCGAGGCAGCGGATAATCACCCGCTCGACGAGCGGGTCGATATCGCGCACGATTGCGGAAATGCTGGTCGGGGTGCTGTGCTCGCGCAGGCGCATCAACTCGGGCAATGTGGCGGCTTCGAAGGCTTTCTTGCCAGTGAAAATTTCATAAAGGACAAGGCCGAGCGAATAGATGTCGCTGCGGGCCGTGACTTCGGTGCCGGCAAGCTGCTCGGGCGCCATGTAGGCGGGAGTGCCAGCGCGAAGTTCTTCGCCGGCCAGGTTCTCGCCGAGGGCGGCCAGGCCAAAATCCGTGATGCGCACGCGCCCGCGGCCGTCGAGCATGATGTTTCCCGGCTTCAGGTCGCGGTGCAGAACGCCGTGCTCGTGCGCGGCGGCGAGGCCCGCGCACATCTGGCGGGCGATGTCGAGCCCTTTGCTCTGCGGCAACTGTCCGATGCGGCGAAGCAGCGAGGAGAGGTCTTCGCCGTCCACATATTCCATGGAGAGGAAGAGGCGGCCATCCACTTCGCCGATATCGAAGACGCGGCAGATATTGGGATGAGAGATTTCGCGCGCCAGGCGGACTTCCTGATGGAATCGCGGCGCGCGCCGCGTCATCGCGCATCATCGCCTCGGGCAGGAATTTCAGTGCTACCGTTTGGGTGAGCCGCAGGTCCTCGGCGCGATAGACCTCGCCCATTCCACCTTTGCCGAGCAGCGCGACGATGCGGTAGCGCTCAGCGAGAGTGGTTCCGGCGACGTAGTGGCCTTCATAGCCGACGCGAGACAGGGCCGATTGGCTGATGGAAGTCGGATTTCGCTTGCCGCTGGAGTCGGAAACGGGACGCTGCCGCTCACGCGGCGTGGTCTCAGTGACCGTCGCGTCGCCGCTGAGGATGAATTCGGTGCCGCAGGCGGGGCAGCGCGTCGCTCCAGGCGGCAATGTGGCGTTGCAGAGCGAACAGTTCATCGTGGCGCGCTAGTCTATCATCGACCGGCGCGTTCCTGCAGAAGGCGAAATCTTCAGAAAAAGCTGACCACAGAGGACACTGAGAAAATTCGGAGGACACAGAGAAAAACGCGGGGGCTCGGGGACTAAAGTCCGTGATTGTTTTGGGATTGCTGCTTTTCGCACGGCCTAAAGGCCGTGCTCCCCGGACTAAAGGTCCGGGGCTGACACGAAACCGTCTCGCAGTGAAGCAGTCAAGCAGTGAAGCAGTGAAGCCTAGCTCCCTGTACTACTCACTACGGTTGCACATCGCGGACGTGGGTGGCGATGTACCAGGTGTTGCCGAAGGCGTCGGTGACGGCTGCGTTGCGGTCGCCGTACGGCTGGTCCTTGGGTTCCTGCAGCATCTTCGCTCCCGCTGCCAGAGCTTGCTGGTAGACCGCGTCTGTATCGGGAACGTAGAGGTAGAACATCGACTGCATCGGCTGGTAGGGCCCATTTGCATCGCCCATTTCGACCACCGAGTCGCCGACGCGAACCTGAGCGTGATGCACCACACCGTCGGGCGAGGCATACTTCGCGACTTCCTGCGCGCCGAAAGCCTGCTTCAGGAAACGGATCATGGTTTCGGAGCGCAGCGGATGCAGGTAGGGGGTCACGTTGTGCATGCCCTCAGGAGTATAGCTTTCGCCCTTGTGGGTGGCGATATACCAGAAGTTGCCGGCTGCGTCCTTCACGCTGGCGCCGCGTTCGCCGTAATCGTGATCCTGCGGAGCGCCGAGCGATGTCGCGCCGGCCGCGAGAGCTTTCGCGTAGACGGCGTCGGTGTCTTGCACATACACGTGCAGAGCATTCTGCTTCAGCTTGCCCTCGAACGCGCGGCCCGGAATTCCGCCGCCGATCATGAACATCGTGTCGCCGATGCGCACTTCGCCGTGGACGCCGCCAACCTCGCCGATGTAACGGCCCGTTTCTTCGCTGCTGAACACCTGCTTCACGAAATCAAGCAGAGCGATGCCGTTCTCGGCGACAAGGTAGGGCTGAAGCGTGCGGAAGCCGCGCGGAACGGGATTCACAGTGGGCTTCGCGGCGGGCTTTTCTTTCATCATCGCGTCGATGCGTCGCTGCATCTCCTCGCCGGACACTTCCTCTTTGCGTGTGCCAACCACCCAGGTGTAGCCGAACGGGTCCGCGATCTGGCCGGTGCGGTCGCCGTAGAACTCGTCTCGGATGGGACGGACGATGGTCGCGCCGGCCTCAACCGCGCGGCTGACAAAAGCGTCCACATCAGGCACATAGAGCTGCAGCTTGATGGGTGAGCCGCCCACGCTCTGCGGGCTGAGCGCACCAAAGTCCGGGAATTCATCGGAGAGCATGATTCTGGCGCTGCCGATGAGCATCTCGGCGTGGCCGATCTTCGGGCCGGGACCGTTCAGTCGGAGAGTTTCGACGGCGCCGAAAGCCTTCTTGTAGAATTCAAGAGCTGCCGCCGCGTCGCTCACGCACAAATAGGGAGTAACGGACGTTGTGGTTTCTGGCGTTGCTACCGCTTTGCTGGCCATCGATGTTCTCCTTATCAAATCGGCTTTCAGTCGTTCCTTGAAACTTTCACGGGGCAAACCGCGCAAATCGGCAGCGATGCGCGCGAGAGAAGCCAGCTCGGCGCCGCCGTCAGGCAAGGTTGCGCGCGGGCCTGCGATTACCGCGTCCACGAAACGATCGAGTTGTTCGGCGTGGTTCTGCTCAGCCATTTGCCTCACCCGACTTCTTTCCCGGTGACGTATCGAGTTGCGCCCGCAAACTCTGAATTCCCCGGAACTGAAGCTGCTTCACCGCGCCCTCGGTGCGCTTCAGCTCGGCGGCAATTTCGCGAATACTTTTCTCCTCGGCAAACCGCATTTCGATCACGCGGCGCTGGTCGGACGGAAGGGTTCCCACCAGGCGGAAAAGCAGCGCGCGCCGCTCCACTTCCTCGATGTTGACGGGATCCACAGGATACGGCTCGGGATCGCTTTCGCTGGGCTGCTGTTCGCGCGAGGATCGGCGCCAGCGATCGGCAATCGCGTTGGACGCGATGCGCAGGAGCCACGCCACGAAAGGCGTGCCGCGCCATTCAAACCGCCCGAGGTTCGCGAGCGCCTGTTGAAACACTTCGGACGTCACGTCCTGCGCTTCGTCGCGGTTGCCGATGCGACGGCAGACGTAGGCGTATACCCGCTCGAAGTTACACTCGTAGAGGTCGGCGAAGCGGGTGGGATCCCTCTGCGCCGCTTCGATGAGAAGCCGCTCGTCAACCTCTGGTTTAGGAGCCGTCAACAGGTTCTCCGCAGCACGCGGTCTCAATAGGGTAAACCGGGGCGGACCCGAAAGGTTACGGAGATATTTTCTGGGTCCGGTTACGTGTGGCGGGTTCGGGAGCGGCGCAGCGCGGCCGCGGACGCGGCGGCCCGCGCCAGCAACGCTCCGCCGGCGGCGCTTACGGGTATCACGGCGGTGTGCCAGAGCATGACGTGCGGGGCCTCGAAGTTCGGGCAGTGAAGCTCCAGCATGGTCACGCCGGCCAGCCCCGCGAGCGTGCCAGCCACGAGTCCGGCGGCAATCGGATTCACGGCGAAGCCACGCCGCAGAAGCAACCAACTCAAGATACCTGCCGGAATCGCGAAGAGCACGCCTGCGGTGAGGCACGCGATCCCCTGGTGTACGAAGTTCTCGGTGCGGTAGTCGTGGAAAAGGACCGCAAAAATGGCGAGCAGCGCCACGCAGGTGCCGCCCAGCAGAACCCCGGGCGCGACGCGGTGCCTGCTCCCGGGGATCATTTTGCTGACGCACGCGGTGGCTGCCAGCCATATCAGGATGCCGAGCACGGGAAAGATCATGGCGCGTTCGAGGACGTTCATCGTCTGAACACCTGCGAGGCCCAAGCGGCCTGCGCCCGCGACGGCGACGGTGAAGCAGGTGAGAAACAGGCCGCAGGTCAAAACCCACCCCGGCGGCAGAGGACGAACCGGACGCAGAGACGACTCGATGGATTTGCCCACGCGGTCGAGCAACGCCGGATCGACGTCGCTCGGAGCCTCGGCACCCTGCTTCAGGATTTCATCGATGGCTTTGTCTTTGTCCATCTCCCTGTCCATGTCCCTGTCTCTGTGTCTGTCATTCACGAGACACCTCCGCACGCTCCTTACCCAGCCCCATTTCCTCCAGACGTTCCCTCAATTTCGCGTAGGCCCGATGAGCTTTCTGCTTCACTGACCCGACGCTCGACGAAGTGGCGCGCGCCACCTCCTCGAGCGACATTCCCGCGATCTTCAACATTTCGATCACCTCGCGCTGGCTCACGGGAAGAGGCGCCAGAAGCGCGTCCAGATCAGGGGTCTTGCCAGCGGCTGATGGGAGCGCCGCTGCTACTTCTGGCAGTTCGTCCAATTGCTCTTCGCGCGCTGCCGTGCGGCGTGACTTTCGGTAGTGGTCCACGCGAATGTGCCGGGCAATCGCGTAAAGCCACGGCAGCACGGGCTCGCCTGCGCGGTAGGTGTGGCGCACCTTGTGAATGCGGAGCCAAGTTTCCTGCAGCAGATCGTCGGCGTGGCCTCGGCTCGAGAATTCGACGATGAAAAACCGGTGCAGCTGCGGACTCAGCCGATGAATCAGCGCCGTGGCCGCCGCAAAGTCACCCTGCTGATAGCGGACCATCAGCATTTCCAGGTCGGTGTTAGGGCTCATGGGTGCCAAGTTACTCACCCAATTGTAGTTATGGCCACTGAGCGCGGGTGCCCCTTCTCGCGATGCGATTGGCAGTGGTTTCAAGATAGCCCTAGTTAGACGTATTCGACGGAGCGCGCCGAAAAGTTACGCAGCACCCGCAAATATTCTGAAGCTGCGGCCCGGCATAGTTTTGTGGCGCGGCACCGTAACTTTCCGCTGCTCTCTAGCGAACTGGCGTTCGACGACTGACGCGCCGATTCCTGGGAGATCACTCCGGCGCGTCCGTTGACCCATATTCCAAGGAGAACATGATGAAGAAATTCTGTTTGTTCGCTTTGCTAGCCGCGTTCATTGCCGCAGCTCCTGCCATCCACGCCGCTGACGACCATGATCCTCTGATAGTCACCTCTTCCAACGGCGTCAAGAATCAGCTCCTGGTTTACGACTCTGACGAAAATCTGATCCAGACGCTTTCGACGCACGGCCAGGGTGGCGTCAGCGGCAACGCCGGCGGCATCGAGACCAAGGGCAAACTGCTGGCGGTGGTGAACTTCGGATCGAAGAACGTGGCCATGTTCGAGCGCGACGACAACGCATTCTACTTTAAGCAATTGGTGTGGACGGCGTCCAGCCCGGTGAGCGTGGCTTTTGGCGGCGACCATCTGTACATCCTCGGAACCACCACGGTCGAGTCCCACTGCATCTGGGGAAACGATGTGAGCCCCAGTCCTGATGGAGTGGCGCCGCTGCTCAAGGCGGACGGATCGGCGGCTCAAGTGGGCGTGCTGCCCGGCCAGCTCATCGTCACGGAAAAAAGCAATGTGATTGAAACGGTCAACCTGCTCGCCGACGGAGCGGTGACCGGCATTCCCACGGCGGTGATGAACATACCTTCGAACGTCAATGCGCCGTTCGGATTAATTACGCGCGGAAACGATGCCTACGTCACCATCGCCCATGCCAATGAGATCAGCCTGGTTCGCAATGGGGATGTCCTCACCGTCACCAGCTCGGGAACGCAGATGGCTCCTTGCTGGCTGACGCTGGACGGGCCGTTCCTGTTCTCCTCGAATTCCCCGAGCATGACCGTCTCCCGTTACGCGGTGTACGGCCAGAAGATCGTGCAGGATGCCGCGGTCGTCGCTACGTTTGGCGGCGATCCCACCGATATTGACCACGCGGCGGGCTTGATCGCGGTAATCGATGGCGTGGGGACGATTTCGCATCTCTCGATCTTCCGCGTTGACGAGGATGGCAATCTTGCGCTCAAGGCAGTCACTACAATCAGCGGCGCGGCCAACGGCGTCAAAGTTGTGCGGCAAGACGACTGACGAAGCATTTCCTCCCGTGCTGTAAGGGACGTGGCGCATGTAGTCCCTGGCGTTACGTCCCTTCTGAGCATGGACTGTCCCGAGCTATTTGGACGGTGGCACGACTGGCTCGGGCGATTCGGGCGCGGCGGGAGCGGGACCCTTTAGCTCCGCGAGAAGGATGCCCGTGAGAATCAGGGCCGCACCGAACAGGACGCGGGCGGTGAAGTGCTCGCGAGCCAGCAGCCACGACGTCAGGACCGCGAAGACGGGCTCGAGGCTGATGAAAATAGCCGTGTGGCTGGGCGACGTATATTGCTGGGCCCAAACCTGGAACGAAAAGCCGATAACAGTGGAGCCGATTGAAGTTATGAGAAGAGCGAAGATGAGGCTGCCCGTCCACGCCCACCGCGGCTGCTCGATGTGAGCCCCGGCCAGCACTGGAATGAAGATGGTGGCGAGTACGGCAGTGGTGGCTACCTGGACGAAACTGAGCGCTCCCACCGAATGGTGCGCCACGTAGCGCGACACAAAAATGACGTGCAGCGCGAACATGACGGCGCCAAGGAAAACGATCGGGTCGCCGCGATTCAATCCCGCGATGCCCTCAGGGGGAATCGTGAGGAAATAAAGCCCCGCAAACGCAGAGAGCGCGCCAGCCCAAACCCACGCAGTGATTCGCCGCTTCCCGAAGGCAGCGACAATAATCGGAACGATTACCACGCTGGAACCCGTGATGAAGGCCGCTTTTGAGGGCGTGGTGAAATTCAGCCCGGTCGTCTGAAAGACGTAGCCCCCAAACAGAAAAAATCCGATTTGCGCGCCTGCCCAAATGGCGCGCAGGTTCAACTCGCGCAACGAGCGCCAGAAAACGAACGCCATCACGACCGCAGACAACGCGAATCGCACCGCGATGTATGCGAACACGGAGGCGTCCGCGAGAGC
This sequence comes from uncultured Acidobacteriota bacterium, assembly GCA_963737205.1. GTDB lineage: Bacteria > Acidobacteriota > Terriglobia > Acidiferrales > UBA7541 > Palsa-295. The sequence goes on from CAVTRV010000003.1 coordinate 458,162, forward strand.
GTCCTTTACGGCGACAAAGGTGGCTCCCCAGATCATGGCGCAAAATAGGAGCGCCAAGTCCGCGCGCAGGCGTTTGTTCGTCATGGCCGTTTGTCCGGCGATTTAGCCCACATGAACCGACGAGTGTAAGCGGCGCGCCGCCGGTGTCGCAAGCAGCGTCGATTGACGCAGTTGGCTCCGCCATAGTAAGTTGACCCCAAAGTACATGGTCCGACCATCGGCCTTAGCGGCGATTGCCCTTCTGTTATGTCTCGCGCTGCCCTCTTCCGGCGCGAAACACGAGAACTGGGTTGAGGTCCGCAGCCCCAATTTCGTCGTGGTCTCAGACGCGGGCGAAAAACAAGCGCGCAAGGCGGCGCTTCAGTTCGAGCAGATCCGCCAGGTCTTCCGCACATCTCTTGCCGTCGCGAGCAGCCACCCGAGCCCCGTCATCACTATTCTGGCGGTGAAAGACGAGCAATCGATGCGGGAGCTGTTGCCGGAATATTGGGTCAAGGGACACAGTCATCCCGGCGGCCTGTTCATATACCGCATGAACATCTATTTTGCGGCGGTACAACTTGACGAGCAGTCGGAGAACGCATTCGAGACGTTCTACCACGAATACTATCACTCGGTAACGATGCCCTACTTTCCCAACCTTCCCGTTTGGCTCGCGGAAGGACTCGCGGAGTTTTATGGACACACCCAAATCGACGAGCGATCCGTCGGAATGGGCCGGCCCGACGCCATCTTGCTGGCCGAACTCAAGAGCCAATCGCTGATTCCGCTGAACGTTCTGTTCAAGGTCGACCAATCCTCCCCTTACTACAACGAGGCTAACAAGACGTCGATTTTCTATGCGGAGTCATGGGCGCTCACGCATTACCTGATGATCGGCGATCGCATGGCTCACAGACCCAAACTTCTGGAATATCTGAAGTTGATGGATGAAGGGAAATCGTCGGACCAGGCTGCGATCGAGGCTTTCGGCGATCTCAAGAAGCTGCAGTCCGATCTGACGAATTACATAAGCCTAGCGGCGTTCTACTACATGCGGATTCCCGCGGTGCCGAAGGTCAGCGACGCGGATCTGAAAGCCCGCCCGATCTCGGAGGCGGAAGCCGATGCGTACCGGGGCGGGTTTGCCGCGATTCGGGGACGCTCGCAGGAGGCGAAGGATACTCTCGAAGAAGCGCTCAAGATCGACCCGAACTGCGCGCTGGCGCACGAATACCTCGGGATCGCGGAGTTTTTCGACGGACAACATGAAAAGGCGATTGAATCCCTGTCGAAGGCGATCTCGATCGACCCGAAGAATTCGTTCACGCGATATTTGCGCGCTGAACTTTCGACGATAGGCAGCGGGATGATGGCGGAGGGGCCACAGTCCGAAGACGATCTGCGGCAGGCGATAGCTATCAGTCCCCAGTTTGCGGCGCCGTACGGCTTGCTGGCCGTTTACATGGCGGCCCACGACGAGAATCTGCCGGAGGCGCTGAGCCTTGCGCAGAAGGCGGTGTCGTTCGAGCCGGGTAATTCCAACTATCAACTTGCGCTCGCGCAGGTGCTGGCGCGAATGGAAAAATACGACGAGGCGAAGCTCGCTGCGTCCCGAGCGCAGGCGTGGGCCCGGCAACCGCAAGAACGAGCCAACGCACAAAGCTTCCTTAGCTACTTGCAGCAAGTGAGGGATTTCCACGCGACAGCGGGTGCCCCCACCGCGGGCGGAGGACTTCCGTCGGCGCGAGTGGATTCCAACGAAGGGCTCGAGCAGGACCAAGGCACGGTGGTCGCCGTGAGCTGCGAAGGCGGACTCAAGCTTGACGTTCAGGTAGCCGATGTCGTCGTTCACTTGCGCACGGTCCCTGAGCACCCGTTCGCGATTTCCATGGAGGGCGACCCGATTCAGGGATTCAACCCGTGCACGTCTCTCAAGGGACGCGTCGTCTCGGTTCAATACCATCCGGACGAAAAGGATCGAAACAGCGGAGAAATTCGCTCGCTCCGCATCCTCGCCTCGAGTGAGACCGCGAAACTTCCTGCCGGCCTGGCGACTGCGGAAGGAAGAGCTTCGGACGTTGCATGCAATGCGAACGACATGAAGTTGACTCTAGCCTTGGCCGACGGCCATGCGCTCGTTCTTCACGCGAGCGACTACACGAAAATCCGCTTTCTCGCGGGCGCGCATTCGTCGCTAGGCGACATGGACCCGTGCTCCGAAATGAAAGGCAGAAGCGTGAAAATCACTTACGCCGAGACTCAAAAGCAGAGTTTCGCGGGCGAAATGCAGACCATCGTCGTGGGTAAGTGAGGCAGTTGGGCACGGCGGCTCGAAGTCTTCTAAGGCTGAACGCCGGCGAGCGCCAGCGACGTGAGGTAGAGCCTCTTCAGCCCGAGCGCGCGGCCGGTGGGGTCGTACCACTCCGTCAGAGTGTGGGAGCCGCTGCCCTTCCCGCCGCCTCCGAGAGACACCGCCGGAATACCCAGAGAGAGCGGAATATTCGCGTCGGTCGAGCTGCGCTCGATGCGCGAACGATTGCCGAGATAGCGATCGACGTTGCGGATCGCATCGAGAAGCGGCGCATCGTCGGGAAGCTTGCCCGCCGGCCGCGCGCCGAGAGAACGGATATTCAATTCGAGCGGGTCGCCAGCGCCGGTTGACGCGGCGGTTTCTTGCCGCACACCGGACTGCATGGCGTCGCGCAGCGCCGCATCGAGACGCGCAAGCTCGGATTCTTCCTCCGACCGCAGGTCCACTTTGACGACCGCGCGCCCCGGAATCGAGTTCACCGACGTGCCGCCCTCGATGACTCCGAAATTGAAGGAACTGCGCGGGTCGTCGGGCACGCGAATCCCCGAGAATTGCACGATGCCGCGCGCGAGCGCCGTGATGGGATTCGGCGCGCCGAAATCTGACCAACTGTGGCCGCCGGGACCGGTTATGGTGACCTCGAAGCGGCGAGAAGCGATGCCTTGTGTGGTGATGTGCTCGACCGACGGGCCGTCGATGGCAATCACGGATGCAAGGCGCGAACCATAAGCCTCGACGAGCGCGCGAATTCCGCGGAGATTCCCTTCGCCTTCTTCCCCAACGTCACCGGCAAGAACGATGGTTTTCGTCGTGCGCACGTGCGACTCGGAAAGCGCGCGCGCCAGGCCGACAATCGCGCCCAGGCCCGCGCCGTTATCCGAGATTCCGGGCGCTTCGATGCGATCGCCCTTGCGCTTGGCGCGAACGTCAGTGCCGGCGGGGAAAACCGTGTCCAGATGGGCCGCGAAGAGGATGACGCTGTAGGCGTCAGCGCCCGGCCGCTCACCGATGACGTTGCCGACTTTGTCCGTGCTCACCTTCAGCCCGGACGCTTCGAACAGTTTCTTCAGGTATCCCGCGCGAGGCGCTTCGCCGAATTCCGGCGCCGGGATTTCGGTCAGTCGGACCTGCTCATCGGTGACCCAGGAGGTGTTTCGATCGATCCACTCGAGGCCGCGAGCGCATCGGGGATCTTGCGCGATTTTCTCCACCGGGTTATCGGTCGCTCGCGCTGAAAGAGTGGCCATCACAAGCAAGATACCGCAGACGCGCGCCACTTTCACGAAGTTCATGCTGTGAATCCTGGCGGGCGTCGTCGAGAACGTACACACGGCACCGATTGTAGCCGCCCGAGGCGCCCGTGTCTGCCCCGGCTAGAATCAGGCGCTGGGCCATTTTCCGCTGCGAACATCCCACGCTCATCTCGCTTGAAACGCTCGATGCAAAATGCGATAAGCAAAGCAATCAGTAGTCACGTTAGGGGGTGACGTTGGCGGGTAACGTTGCCCGCTGATTTTCCTTGGGAGCTGCCATGAAAACTGCTTTTCTTATTTGCGTAACGCTGGTCTCCGCTTCTCTGCTGCCGTCTGCTCAAGAGAGCAGCGCCGTGAAGTCCGATGGCGATCTGATTCTATCGCTTGAAAAGGCCTGGAACCTGGCGGAAGAGCATAAGGACACTCACGCATTGGACCAGCTTCTCTCGAGCTCGCTTTCCTACACCGAATTCGACGGAAGCTTGATGAACAAGGACCAGTTCCTGGCGAGCGTCAAAGATTCCAGCCCGGAATCGGATCAGTTTGTCTACGAAGACGTGAAGGTGCACGTTTACGGCGACGCTGCGATCGTGACCGGAATGTATCGTGAAAAAGGCATTCTAAACGGCAAGCCGATCTCGCGCCGCGGAAGGTTCACGGATTCCTGGTTCAAGGAAGGCGGAACGTGGCTGTGCGTCGCCAGCCAGAACACATTGATGAGTCATCCGCCGAAATGACGCACAAGAAATCCGGCGCGCCCAGACAGGATCAGAAACCCACGACGGAATCGACCAGGGCCATGATCTCCGGCTCCTTCAAAACGTGGTCCGATTCTTTTGCGGCGGAGAAGATGCGCTCGACGAGCTCGTCGGTCACCGGAAGGCCCCGCTTTTCGAGCCAGTAGATGACATTCGATTTCCCGCTGAGCGGCCCGATCTCAATCACCTGTTCCATCCCGAAAAGATGCGACGGCACTCCGCTGTAAATCGAATTCGCGAGTTCCGAATCGTTCTTCTTATAGGCTTTCACGATCGCGGCCGCGTGGACGCCCGTGGCAGTGCGGAACGCGTCGCGGCCCACCACCGGATAGTTGGGCGGAATGGGCGTGTGAGTGGCGGCCGCAACCGCCTCCGAATATTTCTTCAGGTTCGAAAGGTCGCGGTCGATCAAACCGAGCAGTCGCAGGTTCACAAGCATCAATTCCATCGGCGTGTTGCCCACTCGTTCGCCGAGCGAAATTGCCGCCGCGTGAATTTGGTCCGCGCCGGCGGCGACGGCCGAAAGCGAGTTCGCTACGGCGAGGCCTCGGTCATTGTGCCCGTGCCAGTCAATGCGGATTTTCTCGCCGGAGGGCTTCACGATTTCCTCGATCGCGAATTTCACCAGGTTGAAAGCGCCGCGCGGCGTCGCGTGGCCAACCGTGTCGCAGAGAACGATTTCGCGTGCGCCGGAGCGAATCGCCGTCGAATAGAGCGCCTTCACCGTCGATGGGTCGGTGCGAATGGTGTCTTCCGTGACGTACATCACCGGCAGGCCTGCGTCCACGGCAAAGCGAACCGCGTCCTCCGTGGTGCGCACCAGATGCTCCACTGTCCAGTCTTCCACCAGCCGCCGAATCGGGCTCGAACCGATGAATGTGGCCGCTGCAATCGGCATGCCCACGCGCTCGGAGATTTCGATGATGGGCCTGATGTCGCTCTTGTGCGTGCGCGCGGCACAATTCGGGCGAATTTTCATTCGGGCAGTGACGATTTCGCGCGCGAGCGCTTCCGTATAGGCGTACGCGCGATGCCCCGCGCCAGGCAGGCCGATATTCACCGTGTCGATGCCCAGCGATTCCATCAAATGCAAAATTTCGATCTTTTCCTCGATGGAAGGATCGTGGACGGAGGGATTTTGCAGACCGTCGCGCAGCGTTTCGTCGTTCAGCATCACGCGGCGGCCGGGAGGAATTTCAGGGCCTTCGCGGGAGTTCCAGTCGTAGATGAGGTCGCTGTTCATGGGCGCGAGGGAAAAACGCACGACGCGATAATCGACGCGTCGTGGGTACGTCCAATATCTAGTAGCGCACTGTGTAGCTGTGCGGCGGCTTCGAGAAATCAGGCCGGTAAAGCGTTTTGCAGAATTCGCAACGGTAAATTTCTTCCTTGGGGCCGACAAGCTCTGCGATTTCCTTTGGGTAGTCGTACCATCGCTTCAAGTGGCCGCAGCATAGTTTGCCCTTTGCGTCTTTCTCGTCGCAGGCGCGCTGGGTGGCTTTCTTGGGTTTTATCTTTGGCGCTTCCGGGGCCGCAGGCTCGACTACGGGTGCCACGGCGGCCGGTGCTGCACTGGCGGCTGGAGTTTCTGGTGCGGTTGCGTCTGCCATTTTGTGGCTCCTCCGAAATTCTAAACCAACATCCTTGCACCGCAGAGACGCTGAGAATGCTGAGAAAAGCAAAACCAAATTCTCAACACAGAGGGCACAGAGTCAAAAACCTAAGGGCACGGAGAAACCTGCAATTCGATTCGCTTTCTTCTCTGTGTCCTCAGTCTTTTCTCTGTGTCCCGAAGCTTCGGGATCTGTGGTAAGCACTTGCTCGCGCAATCTCCGGCGCCGCCCTCAAATTCGGTCGCGACGGAATACTACGCCGCGCGCGCTTTGCTTGCCAACCAACGCCGACAATCGCCGCTGCCAGCGCGGGGCAAACATCCATTCGACGAAGCGGCCCGCGGACGCAGCCAGTTCTCCCGTGTAGCCGTACCACCACGATTTCGCCACCCGCGGCAGCCGGTCCACGTCCACGTATTTTACTTGAACCATTTCGAGCAGTCCAAACCGCGAATGCGACCTGCCCCAGCCGCTCAAGCCGCGCCCGCCATGCGGCGCTTCGCAGATGCCATAGTAGCTGCCCACGTCGTTGACCATCACGGAACCAGCGCGCAGCCGCCCCGCGATTTCCCGGCCGCGCCGCAAGTCGCGCGTCCACACGCTCGCGCTCAGCGCAAAGGGCGAGTCATTTGCCAGCGTCACAGCTTCATCCGCCGACGCGACACGCTGAATCGCGATCACGGGGCCAAACGTTTCATCGCGCATCAGTTGCATCGAGTGATCGACGTTCGTCACCACGGCGGGCTCGATGAAATTCGGACCCAAGTCCGGGCGGCGATTCCCGCCAACGAGGATTTTCGCGCCACGCGCGACGGCGTCGCGCAACTGCTCCTCCACCTTTTCAAGCTGGCGCGGCCGAATCATCGGGCCGATCTCCGCATCCGGATCGGACGCCGGCCCCAGGCGAAGCTTCTTCGTCTTCTCGACGCACAGTTCGACGAAGCGTTCGGCTGCGGCCTCGTCGACATAGATCCGCTCGACGGAAAGGCACGCTTGGCCGCAATTCGTAAAGCCGCCCCAAACCGCCGCACTGGAAGCAATATCCAGCTCGGCGTCGGCGAGAACGATCATCGCGTCTTTGCCGCCAAGTTCGAGCACCGACGGAATCAGTTTCCGGGCGCAGGCTTCGGCGATGCGCCGCCCGGTGGCGACGCTGCCGGTGAAGAACACTTTGTCGGGCGCGGCGTCAACCAGCGCAGCGCCAACGTCGCCGCCGCCCTGAATCACTTGCACGAGATTGGCCGGAGAGTTCGCGCGCTCGAACAATTGGCCGACGAGGGCGCCGGTGGCGGGCGTGAGTTCGGACGGCTTCAGCAGCACCGCGTTGCCGGCGACCACCGCGGCGATCACTTGCAACATCGGGATCGAGAAAGGGTAGTTCCACGGCGAAATAATCGCCACAACTCCGTGCGGCTCAAATTCCAGCCAGCCCGATTTGGCTTTCAGCGCCGGATTGTGGTGCGGCACTCGCTCCGGCCGCAGCCAGCTCGGCGCGCGGCGTGCGAGAAAGTCGGCGGTGTCGAGCGCCAGAAGTAGTTCGGCGAAAATGGCTTCGACGCGGGGTTTTCCTGATTCGCGAGTCACCACGTCGATGATTTCTTCGCGCGCCTCGAAGATCACATCGCGCAGCTTCCGAAGCATCCGGCCGCGTTCGTGAAGGGAGCGATCGGCCCATGTCCGTTGCGCGGCGCGGGCGCGCTCGAAAATATCCGGCAGCGCGGTGATGGGCGTCGCGTCAACGCGCGCAGTCACTTCACCGGTCGCGGGATTGATCGAATCGACGAACGCCTGCGCAGATGGTGCCGCTGTGAAGGTCTGCGAGCCAACTGCCATGATCGAAATGTTACACGATTTTGCAGAACGCGTGGCGGCCAAACGCGGGCGCTAGGCCCTTTCCGAATGACGCCGCGAAGCCGACGCCAGAGAATCCGTGGGATCGGGATATTCCAGCGAGACGAGGTACAGACCTTCGGGTGGAACCGTGGGGCCGGAGCGCGAGCGGTCGCGCGACTCGAAAATCAGCGGAATGTCGCCGGGCGCGAGCCTTCCCTTGCCCACTTCAATCAGCGTGCCCACGATCTTGCGGACCATGTAGCGCAAAAAGGATTTTCCGCGAACGATGTACACGATTTCGTCGCTGGCCGGTTCGCGAACGATCGCGGACGAATGCAGCACGCGCGTCATCTGGCGGTCGCGATCGTCCTCTTCCGAGCCCGACGACGCGGCGAATGAAGTGAAGTCGTGCTCGCCTTCGAACTCGCGCGCGGCAGAAGCCATCGCGTCTTCGTCGAGCGGCCAGGGAAAATGCAGCGCGCGGCGGTACTCGAAAGGAGGCAGCACGCGGCCGCGATAGATGCGGTAACGATACGTTTTTGCCTGCGCCAGCCAGCGCGCGTGAAATTCGGGTCCCATTTCTTCGGCCTCGACCACGCGGATCGACGGCGGAATCAGCGCGTTCAGCGCGCGCTGAAATTCATCGGCCGTCAGCGCCGATTGCGTCCGGAAGTGCGCCACCTGGCCCAGGGCGTGGACGCCAGTGTCGGTGCGGCTGGCGCCCTGAATGATGATCCTTTCCTGCGTGATTTTGCGCGCGGCCGCGTCGAGCGCGCCCTGAATCGTCGGCACACCCGGCTGGAATTGCCAGCCGTGGAAGCCGGAGCCGTCGTAGGCGATGGTGAGCTTGATGTTGCGCATCCGGTGCGAGGGGATTATCGCACGCGAGAGCCAGCGCGGGAACGCCGCGACTTGGAGTGGTCGGCCACTCTCCGATTATCGCGTTCGTGAGGAGCAGCCCAGGGGCTCGCGATGCAGAAAGTTGATATCAACATTCAATCCGCGCATACTTTCTTGGTTGATTCGCACGTTTAGCAGTGACAAGGAGTTCTTATGGATAGTCCTACCAACGCTGGAGGCAGCGGCCAGCCCCTCGCGCCAGGAACTCGCGCGCCCGACTTTTCGTTGCATGCCACTCCGGACCAAACCGTCTCGTTGAGCGACTTTCGCGGAAAGCGCTTGATTCTGATCTTCTATCCCGCTGATTGGAGCCCCGTCTGCGGCGATGAAGTCGCACTGTTCAACGAGGTGCTTCCCGAATTCCGCAAGCTCAATGCTGAACCGCTCGGCATTTCCGTGGACGGCGTCTGGTGCCACATCGCATTCGCGAAAGACAGGAAGCTCCATTATCCGCTGCTGGCGGATTTTGAACCGAAGGGCGCGGTGGCGAAAGCCTACAGTGCTTACCGTTTACACGACGGAACGGCGGAGCGAGCGCTCTTCGTAATCGACGAGCAAGGAATCATCCGCTGGAGCTACCTCTCGCCGGTTGGCGTAAATCCCGGCGCGGACGGAGTTCTCACTGCGCTCGAGGAACTTGAAACCAAGAAAGGAGCAGCAGCATGACCACACATCAGACCCCGCATACCACCGCCACGTTGGATATAAGGCCGAGCGACCATATTCAAGGTTCAAAGGGCGCGCCTGTGACGCTGATCGAGTATGGAGATTACCAGTGCCCTTACTGCGGCGCGGCTTATCCTGTCGTCAAGCAACTCCAGCGCCGCATGGAGGATAACCTGTGTTTCGTTTTCCGCAATTTCCCGCTGACGGAAGTTCATCCCTTCGCGGAAGGTGCTGCGGAGGCCGCCGAAGCAGCCGGAGAGCAAGGCAAGTTCTGGGAAATGCATGACACGTTGTACGAGAATCAGAATGCGCTGGCGCCTGAAGATTTGGTCGGTTACGCGAAGCGGCTGCATCTGGATGTTCCGCGCTTCACCACCGAGCTGACGACCCACGCTCATGCCAAACGCATCCGGGAAGATTTCCTCAGCGGTGTGCGCAGCGGCGTAAACGGGACGCCCACGTTTTTCATCAACGGTGTTCGCCACGACGGCGCGAACGACTTCGATACTCTCCTGGCAGCCGTGCGGGCCCGCCTCGGAGGAGCTGCTGCTTCTGCCTAGCCCTCGATTTACGGCTTGGTCCGTTGTCGGAAGTCTGTCTAGTCCTCGTGAGTCAGAACTGGTCAGACGAAACAATTGAGGTCTGTTTCGGCCTGCTCGTGGCTCCGTCACGTTGACTTGTTTCCGTACCCAACCTAATATCTGCGCCGATGCCTGAAGCCCAATCCTTGATTGGCCAAACCGTCTCTCACTATCGCGTTCTCGAAAAGCTCGGTGGCGGCGGGATGGGCGTGGTCTACAAAGCCGAGGACACCAATCTTGGCCGTTTCGTTGCCCTGAAATTTCTGCCTGACCACGTCGCGCAAGATCCGCAGACACTCGAACGCTTCCGTCGCGAGGCGCGTGCAGCCTCCGCTTTGAACCATCCCAACATTTGCACGATTTACGAAATCGGGAAGCACGACGATCAGTCGTTTATCGCCATGGAGTATCTCGATGGCGTGACGCTGAAGCATCGGATCGCCGGAAAACCGCTCGACCTCGAGACTGTGCTGTCGCTGGGAATCGAGATCGCCGATGGGTTGGGCGCGGCTCATGCGAAGGGCGTGGTTCACCGCGACATCAAGCCTGCGAATATTTTCGTTACTGAGCGCGGCCACGCGAAGATTCTCGATTTCGGCCTCGCCAAGGTTATCTCACCGTCGCACGGCCCGGACACTCTCGCGACGCTCGGAGTGGACACGGATCAACTGACGAGCCCGGGCAGCACTTTGGGAACGGTCGCTTATATGTCTCCGGAGCAGATCCGCGGCAAGGAACTGGATGCGCGGACTGATCTGTTTTCCTTCGGCGCGGTGCTATACGAAATGGCGACGGGGACGCTGCCATTCCGCGGTGACACCTCTGGCGTCATCTCCGACGCAATCCTCAATCGGCCGTTCGTGGACCCGCTGCGGCTGAACCCGGACCTTCCCGCGAAGCTCGATGACATCATCAATAAGGCGCTGGAAAAGGATCGTGACCTGCGCTACCAATCGGCATCGGACATTCACACCGATCTGAAGCGGCTGAAACGAGACACCGATTCAGGCCGCGTATCCTCTACGTCGACTGTTATTCCGGCGGCGAGGCCCGCGGACAGTAGCGCAATCGTTTCGGGCTCCAGCCCGAGCGTCGCGGCAGCCCCGGCCTTGGCAACCGGAAGCACGGCCGCGATACCGGCGGTCCGAAGGCGATGGCCGATCATTTCGATTGGCATCGGCGTCGCCGCCGCTGCTGCGTTCGCCTTTTGGTGGATGCGTCCGGTGGCGCCTCCCAGGCTTGTCGGTTTTACCCAGATCACCAATGATGGCCGGCAGAAACCATCCAGCTATTCTCCCGACAACATTCCTCCTCCCATCGTCAGCGATGGCTCGAGACTCTATTTCTGGGAAGCGGGCACTGGGATTGTAGAAGTCTCTGTCTCGGGCGGAGAAACGGTCCCTATTTCCACCACGGTTCAGAACCCAGTCATCAACGGCGTTTCGCCGAAAGGATCAGAATTACTGGTTGGGGCTAGCAACAATAATGATTATGCGAATCCTTTGTGGATTCTTCCTCTGCCAGGCGGGGCGGCTCGTCGGGTGGGCGACATCTCTGCTCAGGACGGGACTTGGTTGCCCGACGGCACTGGAATCCTCTATTTCAGCGAGTCGGATCTCTATTCGGCGAAAACCGATGGCAGCGAAGAGCGCAAGCTCCTCACCGTCCCCGGCCGCGGATGGTGGCCTCGCATTTCGCCTCACGGCGATCGAATACGGTTCTCGGTCTACGACGCACACACGACGTTAAATTCCCTATGGGAAGCTTCGATGGATGGCACCAATCTCCACCCTCTTCTCCCGGGTTGGAACCAGCCCTCGTTCGATTGCTGTGGGGATTGGACCGCCGGCGGCGATTACTTCGTATTTCAGGCAACGAGCGGCGGGCGTACCGACATTTGGGCGGTTCACGAAAAAGGACTCTTCGGAAAATCCGACCTCAAGCCGGTTCGCTTGACAACAGGTCCCCTCAACTACTGGGCTGCGTTGCCCAGCAAGGACGGCAAAAAGATCTTCGCGGTGGGTGAGCAGCCTCGCGGCGAGCTTACTCGCTACGACGCGAAACTCCAACAGAACCTTCCCTACTTGGGAGGATTATCCGCCGAGCAAGTCAGATTTTCCCGCGACGGTCAGTGGGCTGCTTACGTCACATATCCAGAGCCCATTTTATGGCGGAGCAAAATTGACGGCAGCGACCGCCTGCAGCTTACTTTCCCTCCCATGATTCCCGGCCTTCCTAGATGGTCGCCGGACGGCAAGCAAATCGCTTTTGTGGGCGCCATGCCGGGGGAACGGTTCAAGACTTATGTGATTTCCGCGGAGGGAGGAAGCGCCGAACCCATTCCGTCTCAGGAAACTGTGCAGGCCGACCCCACTTGGTCGCCGGACGGCAATTCAATCATTTTTGGAGAGGAGCCGCTCGGCCAGCTGGGAGCGATGCGCACGAACGGGTTTCACATTGTTGATTTGAAAACGCATCAGACCTCCGTTATTCCCGGCTCCGAGAACCTGTGGTCGCCCCGCGTGTCGCCTGACGGCAAGTACATTGTAGGACTTTACGCCGACAACCAGCGGTTGATGCTTTTCGATTGGAAGACTCATAAATCGTCGGAATTGACTAAGGGCGAGAGTGTTAGTTGGCCAGAATGGTCTCACGATTCTCAGTACGTGTACTTTCGCCTTCGCAGTTCCGACAATCTCGACGCAGTTTCTAGGATTCGCATCGCGGATCGAAAACTGGAAGAAATTCACAACCATAAAGACATCCGGATGGCCCAGGGCGTCTTCGGCCCGTGGTACGGCCTTTCTCCCGACGACTCCCCGCTCTTCCTCCGCGACGTCGCCACGCAGGAAATCTACGCGCTCGACGTAGAGCTGCCCTAGACGGATGTTTCTTGCGTGCGTCCTGGATCGTGAAACGCGCGCCGCTTTTTCTGTGGTTCTGCTTACGCCCTTTTTATCAGACGCGTAATCCCCACCAGGATCACCGCCCCGACGAAAGCCACGATCAGCGATCCGATCATTCCACCGGCCGGCCAAATCCCGAGCATGCCGAAAACCCAGCCGCCGACGACGCCTCCGACTAACCCAAGGATGATATCGACAATAACGCCATATCCCCCGCCTCTCATCACCTGTCCCGCGAGCCAACCCGCGACCATGCCCACTATAATCCACTCAAGAAAGTTCATAACCGATGCCTCCTTCGGTTTGACGTAGTACGTGCGCCCTGCCGCGCCCCTCTTGTAGAACGGTTCCTTGACGAATGTCAACGCAGCCCGGGCTTCCTCGGTGTAGTCACTCGAGGAAGGGGTCCCTCAGCGGAGGAATGTCGCGGGCCGGCTCGCTAAATAGCTGGATTTGGGCTTCGATTGGCTTGCGGAGCTGTGGATCTGGTGGCGCGTACTTCAAAGCCCGTGAATACTCCTGCAACGCTTCAACGCGTGCGCCGCGTTTCAGGAGCAAGTTTGCGAGCTCGATGTGTACAAAGAACGTGCCGGGGTACATGGTTACGGCCTGCTGAAACTCCGTTTCGGCAGCAGCGACATCCGGCTTATCAGCATACAGCTTTTCGAGTCCGTCGAAGTAGTAGAAGGCGGCGGGGCTTGCGGGGAGAGAATAGGTTCCGTGATAGATAAACAGATTCCCGAATCGCGCAACCGGCGTGGCCGCCCGAAGCGCGGGGTAATCCCAGAAAGGACTTGCGATCAAGGACCCGACGCCCGCGAAAAACGTCCCAGACTCCTCGGGCTGAGTCGATGCTTTCAGGTCGCGCTTCGTGTCGCGGCCGACGTAGTCCACGTCGCGCGCTTTTAGTTCTTCCTCGGACGAAGAGAAGTAATAAACATAAGGAATTTCGGCGGCGGGTTTTACGACCGCTCGGTAATAAGCTGCGAGTTCTTTTGTGCGCTGGCCGGCGTCCAGACCTTCGTCGCTAAAATATTTGTAGGCATTCCTGGTGCCCACAAGCTCGTTGAAATATTCCCACGGGCGCATCACCGGCAGCGCCGAGACCATTGCGAGGAGATAGGCGGTTGCTGCAACGGCTATCAGGCCTCTTGAATGCGACGCGATTGCTCGGTCTGCAAAGAGTCCCGCAAAGATCGAGAGCAAAACCACCACCGGCAAAGCGTGGCGGATGCCCGCATATGTTGCGCCTTGAGCCAGTACGAGTAGAAACAAAATTGCGGCCGCCAACACGATTCCCGCAGGAAGATTCCGGTCCGCGGGCAACCGCCGGGCAAAAAACAAGCCCAAGCCGAGCAACGCCAGGATGGTCAGACCGATTGGCAATTTGACGCTGATTGTCGCGGGGAAAAAATATTTTGGCCCTCTGCGGACGTAAACGCGGCCAAATATCACTTGAGGATACGACCGCCCCTCCATTCCTGCGCGGATGGTGTCCGCAAAACCCCACAGGTAGGCACGCGGGACAACGTGAGTGGCGGCCATCGTCGCGAGGACCGAGTGATACATCGGCGTATCGACGTCTCTGATCTTGTCCGCCAGTGGTCGATTGAATGCTTCCTGGCCGGTGGGAGTTTCCGCGTACCGGAAAAAATATGATCCCCATAAAACGGCGAGCGCCCCAGCCACCACGGCCGCCACTTTCAAGAATCTCCGCCATTTGACATCGTCCCCGCTCGTGACGGGCAGCCACACAGCCAAGCACACACCGGTCGCCGCCACCGTCAGTAGCACAACCGGAGCAGAGTGTTTCGCTGTAAGGGCCAGCCCGAGAAATAGCGAACAAAAGGCAAGATCGCGCCACAGCCAATCCCGGAACGCACGCGTCGCCAGAACGATCGCCGTTGCGGACAAGAGCGCCACCGGCAAATCCATCAACACCACGGGCCAGTGAGCCGCTACGGTGGGATCAATGATGAGGAACAGCAACGCAGCCAGGGCCACGTTCGCGCCAAAAACTCTTTCCACGGCAAAGGCGAGGCAAATGAGCAGCAGTCCGTTCAGGACAAACATCGCCGCTCGCGCTCGTCTCTGGACAGAATCGGGATCGTTCTCCCGGAAGACAGCGTGTTCCGTAAAAGCGCGCTCGCCGAGCTTGTCGCTGAATTGGCGCAGCGGATCCATCCGAAACCCTGTCGCCGAAATCACGCTTCCCACCCAGAGCTTCACCAGTGGAGGTTGCTCGGGATTGATCCGGAAGTCTCCATGCTCCACGTAGGAAACCCCCGCGGCAATGTGATACGCCTCGTCGACGGTAAATCCATCCAGACGTGTTGCGATCGCCGACCTCAGAATCCCGCACGCAACCAGCACAAGGACGAGCCAGACAAACGTGCCGAACCTGATTTTCCGTTGATTCATGGGTTCGCCGATGGTACCGCGAACATAATGGAACGCGAAGGGCTCTAACTCCGCGAGCAACGCGGCGTCTGAGCGATGAGATCCAGTGGCCTGGTGTCCGAGAACAGCAACTTGCGCGGTCAGTCTTGCAACAGGAGACTGGCGCACTACGCGGCAACGATGAGCGATCGGATTTACGGCTTGGGGTGCTGCGAGAAGAACGACCAGATCAGATCGGTGGCCGGAACCGAGTTGCCGCTTATGCGCAGACCGGGCCACATGTGATGACCGCCCTGGATGGCGTAAAGTTCGACGGCCGTGCCGTCTTTGCAGCCGGAGTACATGTCGGTGTGCACTTCGGTAGTCTCCGCATGGTTGGGCCCGTTCGCACAGCCGTCTCGTTTCACCCAGAACGCGACGGTGTCCTCGACCGGCGTGTCCGAGCGCTTCGAACCGATTTGAAATGGCGTCGAGCCCCCCTCGAACGGCACAAGGTGATCCGCGGTTCCGTGAAACACGATCACGGATACCAGATTCGATGGGCGGCACGTAAGGTCCTGCGCGCCTTCCACCGGCGCGATCGCGGCAATTTCGTCGGACATCTCGCACGCCAGGCGGTAGGACATCATGGCGCCGTTCGAAATACCCGTGGCGAAAATGCGCTTGGGATCGACCGTATAATCCTGCTCGAGTTCGTCGATCAGGTCACGGAAGAACCCGACGTCGTCCACGCGGCTCTGCATGGCGTAGCCGCAGCACGCGCCGGCGTTCCATGTGGGGACATGCCCGATGCCGCTGGGATAGACGGCCAGGAAATTCTCTTCGTCCGCTTTCTCGCTCATTCCGGACATTCGTTCGGCACTCTCGGTGCTCTGCGTGGCGCCGTGCAGGACGAAAACCACCGCCATCGGCGTCTTGCCGTCGTAGCCGGGCGGAACGTGAACGGAATACGCGCGCGTGAGGCCGCCGGCCTCAATCGTGGCGGACTTGGTGCCGGCAGTAGGCGCGGCAACAGCGAATTTGCGAAACGCGGCCGCTCCCATCAGGCTCACCAGAAACAGCCCGCATGCGAGAGCAATCGGCAAAGACAAGCTTCGAGGCTTGCCCATAGTGGTCTCCGTCGAGCGAAATAGCGCTGTTCTGCTCACCCTATAAAACACGGGAACTTAAGAACAGTTTCGCAGATTTCAGGGGCGCGGCGGCGAGGATGGAACCTGAAAGTTAACTGTGTGCGCGGGAAAATCGCGAACCGGGCCGCGTGGCGGCGCTGCCGGTGCGGCACAGCGGGCACTCGTCTGGCTCGAAGCTGGGGACGTCCATTTCGAGCAGGGCGCGCGACGGGACGTTCAATTCGAGGCGCCCGCCGCTGCGGTCGATAAGCGCGCCGGCGGCCACAGCCAGGCCGCCCTCCTGCTCGACCACTCCGATCGTTTCGCGGGTCGAGCCGCCCGTGGTCCACACGTCCTCGACCACGAGGACGCGTTCGCCTGGATTCAGTTCAAAGCCGCGGCGGAGAGCCATGAGGCCGGAACGGTCGCGTTCCACAAACAGGGCGCGAACGCCCAGTCCGCGCGCCACTTCGTGACCAATGATGATGCCGCCCAGTGCGGGGGATACCACGCAGGCGACGGAAAGATCGCGGAAGCGGTCGGCAAGCGCTCGGCCTAATTGCTCCGCGTGCACGGGATGCGCCAGGACGAGCGCGCACTGAATGTAGGTTCCGCTGTGGCGGCCGCTCGAGAGTTCGAAGTGGCCCTGGCGGATCGCGCCAACGCTTTCGAGGAGCTTGAGAATGTCTTCGCGTTTCATGTGCCGCCAGAAACGCGGGATTTACCACCCGCGCTTCCGGCGTAGCGTAAAGGCGGAGCCTATAACTGTCAATGCATCTTTAGGGATTCGGCTCCGTTGTCAAATTCCCCGGCTACGACGCTCACTCGTTACGCCAAGTGTGCGATCTTTGCCTGATAACCCCGCTACAACTCGTTCGTCAAAATCGCTAGAATTGGGGAACATTGCCAGACCCCGGAGCGTTCCTTCGTAGGGGTTTGGACAGACTTCAGCGGCTGGGAAAGAGGTGGCGAGATGCTTCGAGAGCTGCGGTTCGGAGTTCGGATTCTACTGAAACAGCCGGGCTTTAGCATCATTGCGATCTTAACGCTGGCGCTGGGGATTGGAGCCACCTCGGCGGTTCTGAGCCTGATTCAGGGCGTGCTTCTGACGCCGCCGCCCTATCGGCAACCGCAGCAACTCATGCTTGTCTCGACCGCTCGAACAGACGGCCAAAAAATGGACAGCCCGCGCGGTTGGCCCGCGCAGCAATGGCAGGACTGGCAGAAGGAGGCGCGATCCTTCCAAGGAATTGCCGCTTACGACTGGACATTCAATTTTCTAGTCCGCAACGACGGCAGCCGGTCGATGCAGGGCATGTGGATCACCAAAGAGTATTCGCCCTTGATGGGATTGAAGATTATTGCGGGGCGAGGCTTCGAGCCGTCGGATTTCGAGCTAGGCCCGGTGAAGGTAATCATCCTCGGTTACGAGTTTTGGCAGCGCACCTTTAATGGCGATCCACAAATTATCGGCCAGACTGTGCGGATTAGCCGGTGGGATGTGCCGCCTACGGTGATCGGCGTAATGCAGCCGGGAGTGCGGTTTCTGCCTTCGCCAGGGGCTGCGAAGGAGCCGAATTACGACGTCAACGCGACGGTGGATTTTTGGGTACCAGCAACCCCGGACCCGAAGGACCAGAAGGACCCTTATTGGAATCTCGTGGCGCGACTCCGCGACGGAACGGCGCAACAGCAGGGTCGACAGGAACTAGCCGTGCTCGCCGCGCGAGAGGCGCAAACGGAAAAGCAATTTGAAGGGTTCACACCGCAGCTCGAGTCGCTGAGTGACGAAATGAATCAAGATGGGCGACGAATTTTGTTGCCTTTGCTCGGAGCAGCGGCCTTGGTTTTGCTGATCGCTTGCGGAAACACGGCGGGTCTTCTGCTGGTCCGCGGACTTCAGCGCCAGCAGGAGTACGCAGTTCGCACTGCGTTGGGAATGGGACGCATTGCGCTTTTGCGACAGGTCTCGATCGAGAGTCTATTGTTGGCTTTGATCGGCGGAGCGTTTGGAACGGGCCTCGCCTTCGGTGTCGTGCGGTTGTTCAAGCTGACTGCCGGACACGCCATTCCACGCCTGGATAGCGTGACGGCTGGATGGGCGGTGCTGGCATGGGGACTGGGCGCTGCGGCGCTGGCTTCCGTTTTTGCAGGCGCTTTTCCCGCTTTGCGGGCCTTCCGATTGCACCCGATGGAGGTGCTGAAGAGTGCTGGACCTAAAGGGACAGCCGGAATCGGCGAGCGCCGGCTGTTGCGCGCAGTCACGATGGTGCAGACAGCACTAACGCTGGCGCTGCTCGTAGGCGCGGGACTTTTGATTCGCACGATGATGAATATTGCGAAGGCCCCCTCTGGCTACAACACCGGACGCATTTTGACCATGAGCGTCACGGATGTGCAGGCCCATTCAACCTGGGTCAGCTTTCATCGGCAGGCCTTGGAGCGAGTTGCGGCTCTCCCGGGCGTGCAGTACGCGGCTTTTGCGTGGGGAGTTCCGTTGACCGGCAACAATTGGCCGGCAACCATGGAAATCGAAGGGCAGCCTCCGGCGTTGAAGGAAAGCGACAAGGCCGCTCTGCCTCTGCGCGCCGTTACGCCCGACTATTTCAAATTGATGGGCATCGAGTTGATTGACGGGCGGGAATTTCGACAGACGGATGATGATAAGGCGCCGAACGTGGCCATCGTGAACCAGGCCTTCGCCCGCCGTTACTTTCCGCACGAAACTACGATCGGCCGCAAGTTCTGGATGGACGGCCGCGACAAGCCCGGGACGGAGATTATCGGCGAAGTCTCCGATGCCCGCACCGACGACCTCACACAAGAGGCGTCACCGGAGGTTTATCTGACTCTGTGGCAGGCGGCGGCGTTCTCGAAGCATTTAGTCGTTCGAACGACTGCCGATCCACGCGGCGTCGTGGTGGCGGTGGAACACGAACTTCACGCCATCGATCCAACAGCTGCTATCGAAAACGTGAAGACCCTGGGACAGATTCGGGATGACTCCCTCGCGTCGCGGACTTTCGCCATGCGCTTGCTAATCGCATTTTCCTTTGTGGGAAGCGCCCTCACGCTGGTGGGAATTTACGGTTTGCTTTCACTCTCGGTGGCTTCGCGGAGAAAGGAGCTGGCCATTCGCAGCGCGCTGGGCGCAAGGCAGAATGATATTCGCAAATTAATCTTCGGCGAGGGATTTCGCTTGATTGCCGGCGGTGTGCTCGCGGGAGTTGCACTGGCGATTCTTTTGTCCCGTGCGCTTAGGTCGTTCTTGTTTCAGGTGCAGCCCGCCGATCCTGCCACGCTGATCGTTGTGGGAGCGCTGTTCGTGGCGGTTGCGCTGCTCGCATGCTGGGTGCCGGTTCACCGCGCCGCCAGGGTTGATCCGCTGGAGGCGCTGAGGTACGAATAATCTTCAGAGAACGGTTCCCCTGTTCGATCTGACATCGAGGGGGGCGGCCCACCAGCTCTACCTGGCTAGATTGCAGTCAATTCGCTAAATTTGGCCAGGTCAATGTTGCCGCCGCTGACCACCGCGACCACTTTTCCGCTGCCGCATTTTCCGCTGAGGGCGGCGGCCACCGCGCAGGCGCCCGCGCCTTCGGCAATCACATGATTGCGTTCGGCGACGAGTTTCATCGCGCGGCGAATCTCATCGAGCGTGACCACAATCGAGCCTTCCAGCAGATGATTCGCCAGCGCCCACATCCGCGGAAAGACGCTTTTGCCGCCGCAGCCATCCACCCAGGTCCGCTGCCAGTTCGGAAAATTCTGTGGCGAGCCTTTCTCGAACGAGTAGGCCAGCGGCGAGGCGCTCTCAGGCTCCGCTGCAAAAACTTTCGCGCCCGGCTTGGCCGCGCGAATCGCTGTCGCGACGCCACATGTAATTCCGCCGCCGCCGAACGCTGCCACCACAGCGTCCACATCCGGCAAATCTTCCAGAATTTCCAGGCCGCACGTCGCATTGCCTGCGACGAACTCGTCGTCCTCGAACGGATGCACCATCGTGCCGTTCATGCACGGATGGCGTCGATCCGAGAGCGCCTGCCAGCATTCATCGAATGACGCTTTAACGATGCTCGCGCCCAGGCGCGTGATGGCCGACAGTTTGGTTTCCGGAGCCGTGTCCATCACGAGCACGCTGCACGGGACGCCGGCTTTGCGCGCCGCTAGCGCCACTCCTTGCGCGGCATTTCCAGCGCTGACGGTCCAGACGCCAGCCGCGCGCTCGCTCTCGGGAAGCAGGCGGACCGCGTTGTATGCGCCGCGAATCTTGAACGAGCCGATGGGCTGCAGATTTTCGAGCTTGAGATAAATCTCCGCGGGCGCGGATTCGTAGTTCAAGCGCACGAGCGGCGTGCGCACGCACGCTTCGTAGACATGCTTGCGCGCGTCTTCAATGAGCGCCGGCGGAATCGTCCGGCGCTCCGCCGAGCTGTTGCTGACTGTAGTGGCTGGTCCTGACATGTGGCACCTGGTAGCAACCGCGAGAGTCTGCCGCTAACTGTAATCCATTCGCGTACGAACGGCCACATCATCCCGACGCAGCGAGATGCGCGTGTCGGGAGTGTCCACGTTGTCGATTTTCCCTTACCTGGGATGGGCGACTATTCTTCCGAGATGACGATCTCACCTACTCCGCCCGAGACGGTGAGGTTGATCGACGTGGGCGTCTTCCCGTAGGCGGCGTTCACATAGTCGTCGCCGTCTCGCGTGAGGCCGTCCGTGCTGACGGTGCCGATCCCGCCCGAGGCGTGCACGCGAACGCCAACGTCTTTCGGCAGGCGAATCGTTGCCGAGCCGACACCGCCCTTTATTTCGGCTGCGAGATTCGATTTCCGCGGCCCGCCGAGATCAAGCGTCATCTGACCTGCGCCGACCTGAACTTCAAGGTGAGTTAGGTTCAAATCGCGGAGCTGCAAATCGCTTTGCCCGGCTCCCATGTTGAGGGTCAGATCGAGCGGCTCCGCGCCGCCGAAACGCAGCGTCCACGTGTTGTGCGTTCCGCCGAAGTGAATGCGTTCCTTCTCCTGCGTGATGTTGAGCTGGCCGTGGTCGCCGGAGACGTTGTAATCGACGGACGGCTTCCCTTCTTCTTCGTTGTAGTCGAAATCGCTGTCCAGCAACCGCGTGTCGCCACCGGTCAGCGTGAGCTGTCCCGCGGGCATTTGGACGTCGGCACTGACTGTCTTCGCGCCGAGCAATTCGACGGTGTGCTGATCGTGCATCCTGTCGTTGCGCTCGTGCCCGCGCCAGAGCGCGAAGCCGAAAATCGCAATCAACGCTATGAACGCGATGGATGCTCCGGAAACCTCGCCCAAGGCGGCGGGGCCGCCGCGGTCGCGCAGGATAAAGCTGTCGAATATTTTCCCGATGCCGACGAAAATCAGGATGAGCGGCCAATAATGGAAAATAATGCGCCACGGGTCGATGCCCGGGCGCACATTCGCCATCAGAAAGACCACTCCGAGCGCGATCAATATCAGCGCGCTCGCGATCGAACTGGAACGCTGTGGCTTGGGAGTATCGTCCATCGCGTGCTTCTCTGACTATCACTACGACGGGAACGCGCCGAATGTTTCGGAACTAACGCGATGCGAGCTTAGCACCCGAAAGGCGTGCGCAGAAAACATGGTTTGGTGACTCAGTTTGAAATCCGACTTATGAGAGCTAACGCGCTTTCGTGAATCGTGCCTCCACGATAGGGACCATCCCCGTCAGCATCCCGCTGTGGTTCATCGAACCACACCCAATAAACGGTCGCCTCGCCCAGGGCACTCCGTTCCTGCCGGGTCAGATCGCCGTCCCAGGGGCCGCTGAGCGCAGTTACTTCTCGAGGGGCTGAAGAGACAGTTCCTGTGGCCCCTTTTGCCCAATAGAAATCAGGCGAGATGAAAACCCGATCACCAACCGAGAATCTTGTGGCCACGTTATCTTTCCTCTGACTTCCTCTCTCTCTATCTAATAGTGCCACCGATTCCTTGAGGGTCCAACTTGGTTCAAATGGACCACCGCCCACGGCTTAGGGAAAATTGACACGGACGCGCACCGTCAGATACTCTTGATAATTCTCAATTACACAAAGAGGAGCACTAGATGGCTCAGGGCACGCCCGTAAAGCACAAGAAGAAGACGAAGTCGGTACTCAAGAATATTCGCCAGGCCGAGCGGCGCACGGCGATCAATCGCATGAACCGCACGCGCGTGCGCACGGCAATGCGCCGCATGCGCACCGCGCTTTCGACGTCAGATGTTGCCGGCGCCGAGAAACTCGCGTCCGCCACATTTTCCGAGCTGGACAAGGCGATTCGCAGGGGCACGCTGCACGAGAACACGGCCAACCGCTACAAATCGCGGCTGCGTCTCGCATTGAATGCCGTGAAGGCGAACAAGAAGGCTTAGGTCAAGCAGCAAGAAACAGGGTCGACTTCGAGGCACCCTGCAACGCCGGGTGCCTTATTTTTTTAGGGCTTTCCCAGGCGGTTCCTTCGCGCCGGCCGCGGCGACATCGGACACGATTTCCGCCATGATGTGGTCCAGCGCGGCGAATCCTTCGGTATGGAGCACCTTCATCGGCGCGACAGCGTGCCCGAGCTCCAACGCCTGATTCGTTTCGGGATCGAAAGCGTCCCAGCGCGGTTGGCCCTGAATGTTTGGGTCGCCCGTCTTCGCGAACTGCACCCAGTAATTCCTCATAATCGTGCCCAGCGTAGTGTCGTCCGGACTGCTCGCCCAGCCTTCCCAGTAACTGCCGCTAAGAACCATCAGCTCTTCACCGTGAAATGCGCCCAGGGGGGCGAGCTTTCCCGTCGCAGGATACGTGAAGTAGTAGAGATACGCGCGCTGGCCCGCGCGCGTCGTCGATCGCGCAAACGTATACGCGCCATAGCCCATGTAATCGGTCTGCAACCGCACTTGAGCGCTGTGAACCTCGGCGTCGGAAGCCACCGGGTACGCGAGGAATTCCTCGGCGGCATATTTCCCTGTGTCAGTCTCAAGCCCGGCCTTGTATTGCGCCACCGTCCGGAGGGACGGCCCGACGAACATCGTGCCTTCGTCGGCATTGCTTCCGACTATCACCGGAATCCGGGCCTGTTTGCCGTGCGCGAAAGTCTCGATCGGCTGCTCAGGAATCACCCAACCGTCAACGTCCGGAGCGACGTGCACGTGAGGGTTGCGATCCCACTCTTCCAGGACTTTCCCCGCAGCCGCGCTTCGCATCTGCCGCAAAGTGTCCGGCCCATCCGGAATTCCCAAGCCTTTCGCCAGATTCACTCCGTTGCCCTCCGCGCTGCCGGAAATCGAGTTGAAGGAAATCGACACCTTCAGATCCGAATTGACGATGCTCTGGCAGTCGCCGCTCTCCAGAATCGCGCGCTCGAATAGTCCCCCAGCCAGCGGCGACGCCATCAGCAAACATGTATCGCCCGCTCCGGCCGATTCCCCGATCACCGTGACCTGGCTTGGGTCGCCGCCGAAATTCGCGATATTCCTGTTCACCCACTTAAGCGCCGCGATTTGGTCGAGGATGCCGTAATTTCCGGAAGAATCGTGCGGAGACTCGGCCGTCAGCGCGGGATGAGCGAGAAATCCGAATGGCCCGAGCCGGTAATGGATGCTGACGAAAACGACTCCCATCTGCGGCAGGACCCGCTCGAAAGGCGTGTCCTCCGCCCTGCCGTTCTCGTTTCCGCCTCCGTGAATCCACACCATCACCGGCAGGCTCGGCTTCGCGGCAAGGTTCGGAGTCCATACGTTCAGATAGAGGCAGTCCTCGCTGATCGGGAAGGAAACCCTCATCTGAAGGCAGGCGGGAGCAAGAGTTGTTGCCTGCCGAACGCCGGTCCAGTGAGCCCGCGGCTGCGGCGGCTTCCAGCGAAGGTCGCCCACCGGCGGCGCCGCAAACGGGATGCCGGTGAACACGGCCGAGTTCGGACCAATATTCAATTGCGAGCCTTCGAGCGTGCCCTCTGCGACATTCACCGTCGGAGAATGCTGCCCAAAAGCAGCGAGCGAAACGCTTGCGAGTGCGAGCAAACAGATCGCAATGGCGAATCGCGAGTTTCCGAGCAGCAGCAGCGCACAGGTGCGAGGCATCAGTTCCTACGGGGCCGTTGCAACCATGGGCGACGTGAGGCGGGCGATCAAGAACTCGATGAATGCTCGAGGATTCGGATTCGACGATTTCAACTGGCTATCGGCTTCCGCGAGAGCGACCAATCCCGCGAGCAATTCCCTCTTCGGAATGCGGCGCGCGGTTCGCAAGATGGCGTCCGCTGCCTGCGGCGGCACGCGAAGAATTCCCGCGGCCTGATACATGTTCATGCTTGGCGGCAATTCCCGCGCTTCAATCAGCTGCCGGTACATCCGCGACATCACGCCAACGAGGCCGATGGGCTGCTCGCCTTCGCGGAGAAGATTATCGAGGAACTCAAGGGCCACATCGCGTTTACGGCTCGCGATCATGTCTGCAAACTGCCACACAGTATTCTTGCGCGCGGCGACCACCAGTTTTTCCACGTCCGCAGCAGTGATTCGCCCGCTTCCCAGCACGAACGCGGAAAGCTTTTCGATTTCCACGCGAATTCGGGCGGGCTCGTTATTGAGGATTTCCGCGAGAAGTCCCGCGGCGTCGGCATCGATCGCCACACCGAGATCCTTGGCCATTTGCGATGCGAGTGCGGCGGCTGATTCCTCGCCGATATCCATTTCGGCGACAATCGCTTTCTCTTGCAGCAGCTTCGTGAATTTCTGCCGTCCATCCAGATGCTTCGCCTCCAGGACGAGCACGGTGAAAGGCGCGGGAGAGGCGAAATAGTTCTCGAGGGTATCGACGATTCCCTCGCGCGCCTTGTCGCCCAATTTCTCGATCGATTCGACGCCTTCGACGAAAATCACCTGGCGCGAAGCGAGCATTGGCATCGTCTGCGCGCGCTGCACCACTTCGTCCCAGCCCGACTCGCGAACGGCGATCCTGGCCACTGCCCAATCGCGCGCGCTCTCGGGCACGTAGGCCTCGATAATTTTCTTGCGGCATAGGTCCAGCAGGTAAGCGTCGCTGCCCTGCAAAACGATCGCCGGAACTGTTTTTCCGCGGGCGAGGCGTTCGATGAGTTTGTCGATGCTTGCCATGTGTGTCCGTCAGAAATTCGCGACCACGTTCGATACCAGCTTCGCGGCGAAAGCGCGCGACATCCGCTCGAGCGCCGGATCCTGCTCCTCGAAGAAGCTCTGCACGTCCGTCGAGATTTGATACTCCTCGCGAAATACCATGTCGTCCATGTGGTAGACGGTCTTCAGCGTCGTGTTGTCGACGAGTTGCACCTTCGTGTGTACGGTGACGAGCATCGTCGTTACTTCACCCGTCGTTGCATTGAAAAGTACCGGCGTCGTCTCGATGCTGAGCACTTCGCCGTGCAGCACGGCATCCGCCGATTGCGGATCCTGCACGATATGGTATTTCGTGCGTTGCAGGAACTCGCGAATCACCGCCTCGGTCATGCGCTGCTCGATGCGGTAGCGAGTCGTGTCGTTCTTGAAGGCAGGCACCGCGATGGTTTCCCAATCGGGCGGCAGGGCTGACGTTCGGCCCGCAACGTGATACCCGCAGCCTGCGGAGGGAATCAGCGCGCACAGCGCCAGGATGAAGACGGCCGGTTTGGCCGCAAAGCTTCTCCGGCGGCCGCGGTACTCAGCCCGTGGGCTTGGCAATCAACTCCTCCGCAATACGAACGGCATTCGTGGCGGCCAGGCGCAGGTTGTCGGCAACGCCCCACAGCCACACGCCCGCCGGAAGGCTGGGGTCCGGCTCGATGCGCGCCAGTTGAATGTCGCTCTCGCCGGCCACGCTGATGTTCGTGGGCGCATCCCCGGGTCCCGCGACCTTCACTCCCAGATTCGAAAACGCAGCTTCCAGTTGCTCAGGCGGATGGGGCGATGCGAACTCGGCGAACGCCGCGAAAGCATACCCGTAAAACACCGGCGCTTGCACCAACTGAATCGCGGGAACCGGCGCGCGCCCGGCCAGATAGTGCGATACGTCGCGAATAATCGCGCTGCGCACGTCCGCAAGGCGCGGCTTGCTCTCGTCGCCGTATGCCGACAGAAGATTGAAGGCCACTTGCGTATCAAACACGGGATGCGCGATGGGGCGAAACGACAGCAGGTTGGTCGTCTGGCTTTCGAGTTCCTCGATTCCCGCTTCTTCGCGTTCGGAGACGGGCGGAAAAAGCATCAATACAGTCCGCTGCGGCCCAAATTGCCGCAGGCCTGCGGCGAGAGTTGACGCGATGATCACCGGCGACGGCGGCGAATAGTACGGCTCGGCGAGGGAGGCGTTTTCGTGCGCGCCGGGGCGCGGCGGAATCGACGATGCGAGCGACGGAATCCATGTTGTCGCTTGACCCGACGTGGCGACAGCGCCCGTCATATCGATCACGGTAGCGCCGGCGCGCTGGGCGACAGGCCAATTCTGTTCGGCATCGACGGAGCTGCCGGCGAAGAAGGCACACCTCACGCCTTCGAAACTGTCGGTCTCGAGCGCGCGGATAAAAGTGGGTTCGCCCACGGCCTCGGTGAGGGTTCCCGCCATGACGCTTGCGTCGAACAGCACGACATCACTCGCCGGAAAATTGCGGTCTTCGAGAACCTGCTTGAGTTCTTTGCCGCGAAGCGAGGACGCGCCGACAATGGCGACGCGCGAGAGACTCCGGGACCCTGGCATGACCTAAGCCGGCCGAGAAGCGGTACGGTGACGCATGTAGCGCACCAGTTGAAGCACGACGCCGTGGATGACGTAGATGCTGGCAACGAGCATCAGCACGATCTGCGAAAAGAGCACGACCGATCCAATCAGTAAAACGATCAAAACCACCGCGAGCGACGGCTGGCGGCGAGCCCACTGAACGTCTTTGAAGCTGTAGTACCGGATCGTGCTCGACATCAGCACGCCCAGCCCGAGAACCAGCAGGAGCCAAAGAATCGAAACCTTCACGTCTGAAATCGGGTTACGGAACGCATGCACCGTAGCAGCAATCATTCCCGCCGCGGCGGGTGTGGGCATGCCCACAAAGTACCGGCCGCCGCCCGGCGCCATGCCGTGAATATTGAAGCGCGCGAGCCGCCACGCGCAGCAACCGAGGAAAAAGAAGCCGATGAGCCACCCCAGTTGAATCAGGTGGAGTTCGGGCGGAGAACCCGCGGCCGCCATCGCATGAACGCCCCACGCATACGCAAGCAAGGCCGGGGCCATGCCGAAGCTGACTACATCGGCCAGCGAGTCAAACTGCTTGCCGAATTCGCTGTTCGTGCCCATCGCCCGGGCCACGCGGCCGTCGAGCGAATCGAACAATATGGCGATGCCGATGGCAGCGGCTGCATTGTCGAGGTCGGTCGTCGAACCCTCGAGCGTCGCGAGAATCGCGTAGTACCCGCAAAGAAGATTCGCCACCGTGAAAATGCTCGGAAGGATGTATATGCCGCGGCGCAGGCGGTGGTTTCCGAACGGCCGTTTCGGACGAGATTCTTCGCGTCCGACCGGATCTATGTCGTTGAATTCCATTTTGCCAGGATGCTCTCGCCGCCTTTGACTTGCTGGCCGCGCCGGACCACCACTTCGACTTCCGGCTGAAGCCAGATGTCTACACGAGAACCGAAGCGTATCATACCCACCCGCTCGCCGAGAGTCACTACCTCTCCCTCACGTTTCCAGCATAGCACGCGGCGCGCGATGGCTCCGGCGATCTGCTTGAACACCAGCGTGCCGCCGGGAGCGTTCATATAGATCACGTTCATTTCGTTCTCTGTGGAGGCAGACTTGCGAAACGCCGCGTAGAACCGCCCTGGACGATAGACGACGCTTGCGATGCGCCCTGCCACGGGCGCCCGCTGAATGTGGACGTTCCATATCGACAGGAAAATGCTGACGCGCTTCCCAGGGTTCCCGTCCAGTGGTTCGTCGACGATTTCCACCACGCGGCCATCGGCCGGCGAAACCACTGCTCCCGGCTCGGTCGGAATTTGTCGCTCGGGGTCGCGAAAGAAATAGAAGACGAACAGGCCCAGAAAAACCAGGACTCCGGCGGCCCATTTCCAGCCTGGAATCAAGAACAATAGCCCCGCGACAATCGGCGGCAGCCCAAATTTGTACGCTTCTTTGACCATTCAATCGTGTTGATTCGCTGAATTCAGCGCGCGGAGGTGACGCCAGGAAACGAGTCTCGCTGCGCGGCCGGGGCGACCCGCTCTAACACGCGCCCCGACAGATACACTCCTATTCTACGACAGAAGCAGGGGTGCGCTCGGACCTTACGAGCGCGCTACTTGGGGCTGGTGCACCATCTCGTGCTGATGGCGCGCCACAATAAACTCCATTTCGTCCTTCAGCCGCAATTTCATTTTCTTGAGAGTCGTTTCACGGATCAGGTCCTCCGAATTAAGGTAGGACTGTTTGACGATTTGCTCTAGCTGGTTTTCACAGCGGGAGTGCTCTTCTGCGAGGCGCCGAAATTCTGGATCGTGGGCCAATAGGGTCTGCCGTATAGCGTCCGTCGAAAGCGGCATTCGTTCCCTCCTGGTTGGAGCAAGCGTTTACATGGCTGTAACAATTATCACAATGCGCGGCCGGTGGCAAATGGTACGAGGAACAAAAATCGCGCGTGTGGAAATATGCGGAGGCCCCGACACCGGTCAGTGGTGGCTCTTGGGTTCCTTCGGCGCCTTGTGTGCGTGATGCGTTCCGGCCCGCTTGCGCTCGGAGGGATCCCAGTCTTCCGGGGGAAATGCGATACGCCAGAAAAGAGGCGACGGCTCGTTGAACTCCAGCCCGATTTCGGTCTTCCCGGCGTCCGTTTGGCCCATGAAGGTCACGGTGCACGGAAGCTCTTCCACCGTCTTCGGGTTGACGATGGAAACATGCTGGCCACGCGCCATTCGCGCTTCCAGCCGGACCATGCAACCGTTCGCGTTTACCGACACCGTGTGGGTCTTCTCTTCGAACGTATGACTTCCGCTTTTCCCGCGAACGATCACAGGCATCGTGATTTGGATGCGGTGCGTGCGCCGGCGCTCTGCAGCGCTGTCCCCTGCCGGGCCGGTCGTCGAAGACTTGACGTCTGCCATCAGCTCTCCAGTCGTTCACCGCGATTCACGACCCACCAGCGGACACCCCGCGAGCCGAGGCTCCCGCGACAGCCTGCGCCGCCTTAACAGATTCGGACGAATGATCGAGTGCGCCTATTCGGAACGAACCGCTTCGGGGGCCCCGGTTCCCGCGAAGCAAAGCAGCTGGGAGAGCCAGTTTACCACTCCGGCGCAAGAATCAAGCGTGTCACGTAAGAAGTACCAGATACTCTTTCTCTACACGGTCCTGCCGATTCGGACTTGTTCCGGGGGTTTTCGTCTATCGTTAAATAGAGCGAAGTATGCCCGACCCTACAAATTCGAATCCGACGCCTCCGCCTCGCGGGGGGACCGGCGCTCATCGCGAGCATCAGGAGACGCTTCTTCTGAGCGACGTCCCCGATGCCGTGGCGCTCGTCAACGAAACTGCGCCTTTGACCGCCACCAGTCTCAATTTGAGCTCGATGAGCCTCGCCGCCCTCAGCCAGCGCTACGACGTTCTCGCGGAGGCAGGCCACGGCAGCATGGGCAATGTGTACAAGGCGCGTGATCGGGAGACAGGCGAAACGGTCGCGCTGAAACTCTTGAAGCCGGAGATCGCTTCGGATCAGGCCATGATGGAGCGGTTCAAGAACGAGCTGCTCTTCGCGCGAAAAATCACTCACAAAAACGTTTGCCGCGTCCACGATTTCAACCGCATCGGCGGCCTTGCCTACACTTCGATGGAGTTCGTCGAAGGCGAGAGCCTGCGCTCCGTCATGAACCGCTTCGGCGGCCTGCCGGTACGCAAGGCGATTGGCGTGGCGTTGCAGATTTGCTCCGGGTTGAAAGAAGCGCACGCGCAGGGCATCGTTCACCGCGATCTGAAACCCGAAAACGTGATGATCGATTCGAACGGCAACGTGAAGATCATGGATTTCGGGATCGCGCGCTCCATGGAAGCCGGCACGCGGCTCACCGGCTCGATGGTGGGGACGCCCGCCTACATGGCGCCCGAGCAGGTCGGCGGCAAAGCCATCGACTACCGGACGGACATCTATTCGCTCGGGTTGATGCTCTACGAAATGTTCACCGGCACGCCCGCCTTTACCGCCGACACCCCCGTCGCCGTGGCGCTGAAACAGTTGCGCGAGACGCCGCCGCCCCCGCATGAAGTGGAGCCAACGATTCCGGTGGCCATCGAACGCGCGATTCTGAAGTGCCTCGAGAAGGAACCCGCGAAGAGATTCCAGTCGGTGGCTGACCTCGAAAAAGAGCTCGGCGGGCATGGCGCGACGGGAACGTCATCTGGCTTGGCGCCCTTTGTGGTTCCACCTCTGGGCACACCCACTCTGGTTCATTTGCCTGCGCCGGCCCCGCCGCGAGAGAAATCGTCGCGTGTTTCGCCGGTTATCTGGGTCCTGTTCGGTGCCGTGCTCGTCTTAACTCTGCTGAGCGGAGGGCAATGGGCGAAGAAAGCAAAAGCTGCCGAGCAAATCCCTGCGCCGCCTTCCCTGCCCACGCCGAAGCCGCCGGATTTCGCGCTCGCGAGTCCCGTGCCAGAAACGCCGGCTCCGGTCGAGACCAAGGCAGCCGAATCCAAACCGGTCGAGAAGAAACCCGCGGAAAAGAAGACGGTAGCGGCGGTTCCGCAACCGCCTTCCGCCACGGACGCGCCCGAACCCGCGAAACCAGTGAGCACCGGCAGTTTCCCCGCGGTTGAGCTACCCGGGAAACAGAAATCGGCTCGGCAACAGGAACTCGAAGGGACCGCGCCTCCGGCTTCCGTTCAGCAGCGGGCCGACAAAGCCTTCGGCGAATCGAATTCCACCGATTCGCAGGAAACCACGTATTTGTGGGTTGGCCGCTATCAAGAGGAAGACAAAGCGGACAAAGTGGTAAAGAGGATCAAGGGCTTTGGCCTGCCGGTCGCGTCGATTCAGCGGACCGGCCTAACGGGTCCGTTCTGGATTGTGGTTACGGGCCCGTTTACGCCAAGCGAGTATCGGACGTGACGCAGTGGCTCGAAGCGCAGGGATATTTGAACGTGCACGAATTCAAGTTGCCCGGCGCGAAGCTGGTCCCTAACGCGCAGCCGTAATAGGCACGGCTCTTATAGGCGGGAGACGAAACGGGAAATGGACTTTGGAGCGCGCAGCGACACGGGACGTGTCCGCGAGAACAACGAAGACAGCTTTCGGCTCGCGCCGGAACTGAATCTCTTCGTCCTCTCGGATGGAATGGGAGGCCAGGCGTCCGGCGAAGTGGCCAGCCGTGTGGCCACCGAGAGCATCGTCGCGCATTGCCGCGAGGCGGAGTCCGATGCATCGTTGCCGTCCGTGGGAGCGCGGATTGCCGGCGTCTCCGGTGCGGCGAATCGGCTTGCCAGCGCGATTCGGCACGCGAATGACGAGGTTCGCAAAGCCGCGCGAGAGAATCCCGCATGGGACGGAATGGGAGCGACGGTTGTCGCGGTGCGGTTTGTGGGTGAACGGATGAGCCTGGCGCATGTGGGAGATAGCCGCGCGTACCGGTTGCGCGCGGGCGAACTCGAGCTGCTCACCCAGGATCATTCCTTCGTTGCCGAGCAGGTTCGCCGCGGCATCATGACCCCGAAGGAAGCGGAGTGCAGCAAGCTGCAGAACGTCCTGCTGCGCGCGCTGGGCGCCGAGCCGATCGTGGACGTTGACGTCCAGGAGGAGCTGATCCTCGAGGGCGACACGATTCTTCTCTGCTCCGACGGGCTGACGCGCGACCTTTCGAACGCGCAGATTGCGGCTGCCCTGATCGAGTCGGAAGACGAGCAAGCTGAGGAAGCCGCCGAGCGCCTTGTCGAGCTCGCCAATCAGGCGGGCGGCGGCGACAACATCACGGCCATCCTGGTTCGGCGCACGGCGAAGCCGGTGGGCGCAATTGCGCGCATCGGGCGGTGGTTCAAAGGATCCGAAGAAGCATCTTGACGGAGGAGTTGCGATGTCAAAACTCGTGCTGAAATTTGAAAATTCGATTCTGCAGGAACTGGCCATGGGCGAAAAGGAAGTTAGCATCGGCCGCTCGCCCGACAACGGCATCGTGATCGATAATCCCGCCGTGTCGCACTATCACGCGCGCGTCTTCAACGAAGAGGGCCGCCTGATGCTCGAGGATTTCGGCAGCCTGAACGGCACGTTCGTCAACGGGCAGCGCGTGAAGATGGTGACGCTCAAGCCGGGCGACTCGGTGATGATCGGCAAGCATACGATCGTCATCACGGAGTCGGTCGAGGTGCGCGCGTACTCGCTGGACCACAATGCCTCCCGGCCTGCCGCGCCGAAGATCAACGAAACCGTGATGCTCGATACGAAAGAACGCCGCGAATTCTTGCAGAAGGTGGCGTCCGGCGGCGAAAGCGCTCAGGTAGCCCCGACACGCTTGAAGGTGCCCACGCTCGTCGTGAAGCGTGGCAAAACGGACCAGAAGGAATATAACCTCACCGACAAACTGACGGTGATCGGGAAATCCACCATGGCGACCGTGAAGCTGAAGGGCTGGTTCGCGCCGAAAGTCGCCGCGCAAATCAATCGCCGCGAGGACAACAGCTACTACATCGGCGGCGCCGACAAAGTTCCCAGCGTCAATGGCCAGGAGATCAGCCATCCCGCGAAGCTGTCGTCGGGCGACCTAATCGAAGTGGCCGGAACCGAACTCGAGTTCGTCTTCCGCGACTAGCTAGGCCGTTTAGGGGGTCGGAGCTTTAGCTCCGACAAAAGCGCCACCCTTTATCAGGGGCTTTAGCCCCTGAGGCCAGGCGGCCCGTCGAAACGTCGATCAATCCTTGGCTGATTTCGATAGCGACAGATTCAGCAGCAACGCATCTTCAATCGGCGCCGCGTAATAGCGAGGGCGCTTTCCGGTGACGACGAAGCCGTGCCGTTCGTAGAATCGAATCGCCGCGACGTTCGACGCTCGCACTTCCAGAATCACTCTCTCGGCCCCAAACGACTTGCTCCACTCGATCGCCTGCGCAAGCAACGCCGTCCCCGTGCCCCGCCGCCGAGAATCCGCTCGCACCGCGAAGTTCAGGATCTCGGTCTCGCCAACAAGCTGGCGCGCCACCAGAAAGCCCGCAATTCCGCGCTCATCCTCCGCCACCCAACTCGCCGTCTCGCCGCGCGCCACGCTCTCGTAATCCCAGACACCCCATTGCGCGATTTCAGGACAAGCAGCCTGAATCGCAAGAACAGCTTCAACGTCGTGAACTGCCATCTGACGAACGTGCATGAGGTTTGTGTAGCGCCGGGCTTCACGCCCGGCATCTTTCGCTCCGCGACCAGCTCAGGGCCCCTTCCAATGGAGCTCCGCGTCCGAGCGGCGAACGTAGTTCGCGTCGAGCGCAAGCGCATCCACCGTTTCGCCCCGCAGCGCGCGCTCCAGCGCGAGTGCGCCGATCACGGGTGCGAGGACATTCGAAACCCGCTCCACGGGAATGTCGCCAATCTCAGAATGCGACGCCAATTTTCCGGCGATATCGGGATCGGGAGTTACGATCGCGATGTCCGCCGTTTCCGGTAGTTCCCGCAGCGCCGACAAAAACTCCTCAGGCGTCGCCACTCGATCGTCCCCCTCCCGAGTAAGTCGGTCTAGCGAACGCCGGTAGAAGCCGAAATACACCTGCCCGCGCCGAGCGTCGAGTACCGGGACTACCACCGCACCGGCGCGCGATTGCGCAGCAACCGCTTCGAGCCCGCTGATCGGTGCCGCTGGCTTGGCGTAAACCTCCGCCCAGCCTTTCGCCGCCGTAAGTCCCACGCGCAGCCCGGTGAACGACCCAGGCCCTGAATTCACAGCGAAAACATCGAAATCGCCATGCGATAATTTCAACTCTGCCAGCAAAAACTCGAGCTGCCGAAACATGCGCGAAGAGTACGTTTCATCGCCGGTCGTCGACACCACTCCGATGACTTTTTCATCGCGAAGAATGGCAATGCTGCCGGAAGGCGAAGAAGTATCTAAGGCGAGGATGAGCACGAGCCCGATTATAGGGCAATTGGCGGGCCAAACCCGTGAGAAACAATCGTTTCTCCCAAACTTCCACCACCCGCCAAACGCCCGGATTCCCTTGACGTTTACGTTGCATGTGCCTAAAATTTCAACATGCTCTTCGGGGAGGGGCCTTTCACCAATGGACTTTAAGCTAGGCGAAAAAGTGGTGTATCCGAACCATGGTGTAGGAGTGATTGAGCAGATAAGTTACGGGTACCTGAACGGCCGGTCCGAACGCTACTACATGTTGCGTATTGTCTCCAGCGGACTGAAAGTCATGGTTCCACAATCCAACGCGGAAAACGTCGGCTTGCGAGCCGTCATCCGATCCACCCAGGCTGGTGAGGTTCTTTCCTATCTCGAAAAGGGCCGCTCCGCTTCTCACCATGATTGGAAACATCGCTTCAAGGAAAATTCAGATCGGATGCGCACCGGATCGTTGATGGAAGTCGCAGCCGTCCTGAAAGGCCTCGTAGCGCTGAGCCGGACGAAACCGCTCTCGTTCCGCGAAAAGAAAATGCTGGAGCGCGCGAAGTTCCTTCTGGTTAGCGAACTGGCGACCGTACGAAACACCTCCGAGCAGGCTGTCGAGGTGAACATCGTCCGCGCGCTCGCAAAAGCAAAACTCCAAATGCCGGAAATGACGGCGCTACCCGAATAGATTTCCCTTCTGCTCTCTCTTTACACCGGGCACAATCTGCAAAGGTTGTGCCCGGTGGTGTTTTCGGGCACATTCGCGAAGTCGAATCGCCGTTGACCAACGCTGGCGCGCAGCAAGTGGTTACATCAGACTCCCGTCAACTGGCTATTGAGGAAAACCACCCCGTGCCTCAAAACTGTGCCGGCAAGAACGAACGGGAAGCCGTCATCTGAGATGAGCAAAAACGACCTCGGACGCCATGTCTTCGGATTCGCTGCGATTCTTTTTGGCGTCATGACATTGGTATGGCACGACTTCAACGGTTGGCAGCAAATCCAGCCTTTGGGGAACGTTCCGCACCCTGGGATTCTGGCCTGCATCGTGGCCGCAATCGAAATCCTGGGCGGCTTGGCGATTCAATGGCCCAAAACGGCGCGCGGTGGCGCGATTGCCCTAGGCGGCGTCTTTCTTATTTTTGCGCTGCTGTGGGTGCCGCGCATCGTCGCGCAACCGTTCGTGTACGATGGTTGGGGCAATTTCTTCGAGCAATTTTCTCAGGTTGCCGGAGCGCTGATCGTCTACGCGAGGTTTAACCGAAGTGATTCCGAGAGGTCGGCAAAACTAGCCAGGTTCGGATACATATCGTTCGGAATCTGCGTCGTTTCGTTCACGCTCGAACAACTCTTTATTCTCTCTGCAACCGCGAGTTTCGTTCCCAAATGGATTCCGCCTGGGCAGATGTTTTGGGCGGTAACGACCACCATTGCGCTGGGGCTCGCGGCTATCGCGCTGCTTTCGGGTCGCTTTGCCCTACTCGC
The DNA here is from genome assembly GCA_963737205.1 of uncultured Acidobacteriota bacterium. Taxonomy (GTDB): domain Bacteria; phylum Acidobacteriota; class Terriglobia; order Acidiferrales; family UBA7541; genus Palsa-295. The sequence continues at coordinate 494,049 of CAVTRV010000003.1, forward strand.
GTCTCGCTTGCTAACCGTGATGCTGATTTGCTTCGGATTGTTCGTCTGGCTCCCCATAGCCCTTGCCGAGCCACATAAGCTGTTTAGTTGGGCCGGCAACGCAGAAAATCTCTCTATAGCAGGAGCCGCATGGATCGTCGCTGATTACCTCGGCCGCAATCGTCCTCCCTCGACAGCGCCCAATCGATAGCTCACTTCCGACCCCAGCCTCCGCCACCGGGAGATTCGATGCGAACGATGTCGCCCGCCTTGGCATAGAAGCCGCACTTCGATGCGAGGCGCTTTCGGCGTCCGCGCGAAATCAGCTCGTTCTTCCCTTTCGCGCCAGGGCCGCCGCCCGCAAGACCATACGGAGGAATCGCGCGCCGGTCGCTCAGCAGCCCTACTTGCGCGTCCACCAGCAGTTCCACTTCGCGGACGATCCCGTCGCCGCCGCGATATCTCCCTTTCCCCCCTGAGCCGCGCCGCAACCCGTACCTCCGCACGCGCACCGGGTAAGTGATCTCGAAAACCTCGGTGGGCGTGTTGAGCGAATTCGTCATGTGCGTATGAACCCCACTGATCCCATCGCGGCCAGGACGCGCGCCCATCCCGCCCGCGATGGTCTCGTAGTACGCGAAAGGCGCCCGGCCGCGGCCACGGCGGGTGTCGGCCCCGCCAAACGTGAAATTGTTCATCGTGCCGGAACTTGCCGCCGGAATTCTGCTGGGCACGGCGTGGGCCAGAGCCCGCAGCAGCGTATCGACGATCCGCTGCGCCGTCTCGACGTTCCCGCCGGCTACCGCTCGCGGCGGACGCGCGTTCACAATCGCCCCCTCCGGCGCGATCACTCGAATCGGACGCATCAATCCCGACGTCGCCGGAACCTGTTCGTCGAGCAGGCACCGAAAAACGTAGAAAACCGCCGATTCCGCGATCGCCGCCACCGCGTTGACGCTGCCTGCGCATTCAGGGTCGGAGCCGGAAAAGTCCACCTCCGCGCGCTCGCCTCGAACGCGAATCGTGACGGAAATGCGAATCGGTTTCGCCGAGATTCCGTCGTCATCCAGATAATCCACGCCGCGATAGGTGCCGTCGGGAATGCCGCGCAGCGCCGAGCGCATCATCGCGTCGGAATACTCGAGCAGAAAGCGGCTGTAGCGCGCCACTTCCGCGCGGCCGTATCGTTCCACGATTTCCGCCAGCCGCCGTTCGCCGATGCGGCAGGAGGCAATCTGCGCGGTCAGGTCGCCTTCGCGTTCGCGCGGTGTCCGCACATTCGCAAGCAGCACTTTCAGCACGTCGTCGGCAGGCAGGCCCGCGACGAAAATCTTCACCGGCGGAATCCGCAGACCTTCCTGGAAAATCTCGCGCGAAAGCCCCATCGAGCCCGCCTGCGCCCCGCCGATATCCGCGTGATGCGCGCGATTCGCCACATAGAACGCAGGGCCGCGCACTCGGTGCAGGAACACCGGCATCACCATCGTGATATCCGGCAGATGCGTTCCGCCCGCATACGGATCGTTCAGGACGGCAATATCGCCCGGGCCAAGCTCGATCGCGCGCACAGCCGCTTCCACCGAGCGCGGCATCGACCCGAGATGCACCGGCATGTGGTCGCCCATCGCCAACACTTCGCCCGCCGCGTCGAAGACGGCGCACGAGTAATCGCGACGCTCCTTGATATTCGGCGAGAACGCCGAACGCCTCAGCGCGCCGCCCATCTCCTCCGCCACGGAATGAAACAAATTCTTGAATACTTCAAGCCGCGTCGGATCAAATCGATCGGCCATAGAGTCTCCGTTGTTGCCAAGCTCGCGTGCGCATCGCGATCTTCTCTGTGTTCTCGCGCTTTTCTCTGTGCACTCTGTGTTAAGTTTTGTTTCGGCTCATCTGCTGAGCACAAGATTCTCAAATGTGTCGGCGCGAGCACCCCAACCAGGCGGCACCACCGTAGTAGCGCTGTACTCGGAAACAATCGCAGGCCCACGCAGCCGATTCCCCGCCCGCAGCTTTTCGCGCGCGTAGATCGGCGCCTCATAGCGCTTGCCCGCAAAATAAACCCGCCGCCGCGCAGCAACCGCCCCGCGCGAATCCGCTGCACCCAACCGATGCCGCGGCCAATCGATCGGCGCGGTCATCCCAACCACGCGCACGCGCACATTCACCACTTCCACGGGCCGCGCCGAGTCCGAATACCCATACCGCAGCTCGTGCTCGCGGTGAAACGCGCGCACGAAATCGCCGCCCTCGGGAACCATCAACTCGTAAGCCTGGCCCACGTACCGCATATCGAGAGAGCGTTCCGTGCGAACCCGGCCAGCCGCAAAACCCTCGCCGCGCATCTCGCGCGCCCCCTCGCGCTCAAGCCGCGCAAACGCCGGGCGAAGCGCTCGCCTCGCAGCCTGCACGGATGCAACCGGCAACAGCACCGTCTGCGATAAATCCTTCACCACGTCGGCCCGCAGAATTCCCAACGCCGAAAGCGCCCCCGGGAACTTGGGAATCAGGACGCGCGGAATCGAAAGGCTCGCCGCAAGAGTGCACGCATGCAGCCCGCCCGCTCCTCCGAACGCGACCAAGGTGTAGTCGCGCGGATCGCGGCCCCGCTCAATCGAGATGACGCGAATCGCCTTCTCCATCGTCGCCTCGACCACGTCGAGAATCCCCTGCGCAAATTGCTCCACGGACCGGATCCCGCGCTGCTGACGGATCGCTCGCAGCATGTAGTCGCGCGTGCGCGGCTCATCCAATACGAAATCGCCGCCTAGCAGCCCCTCGCTTCCCAGCCTGCCGAGAACCAAATGCGCGTCCGTCACGGTCGGTAATTCGCCGCGGCCATAGCAGATCGGGCCAGGATCAGCCCCCGCGCTTTCGGGCCCCACGCGCAGCGCCCCCGCTCGATCGAAGCGAGCGATCGACCCGCCGCCCGCGCCCACCGTATGAATCTCGAGCATCGGCACGGCAACCGGCAATCCCGCGATAGTGGATTCGTTGCTCGTGTGAAGGGTGCCTTCGATTAGCGAAACGTCCGTAGACGTCCCGCCCATATCGAAGCTGATCACGCGTTCGTATCCCGCGTCACGCGCCACCTGCCCCGCGCCAAGCACTCCTCCCGCAGGCCCCGAGAGCACCGTTCGCACAGGTTCGCGAGCCGCCACCCGCGCGGAAAGGATTCCGCCACTCGATTGCATCACGCGCACGCGCGCCACGCCCTGCCGATTCCCTGCCCCTTTTTCGGAACCCCGCCACGAGAGCTGGTGTTTAGGGGGTCGGAGCTTCAGCTCCGACATTACGACTCGTTTTTTGGGAGGGGGTTTCAACCCCCGCGGCAATGGTTCTGACTTTTTCAGCAAACTGCCGGCAACTACCGCGCGCCGAGCATCGCGCTCGATCTCCTCGAGATACCGGCTCATCACCGGCGCCAGGTACGCGTTGACCACCGTCGTGGAAGTGCGCTCGAACTCGCGAAATTCAGGTAGGATTTCGTGCGACACAGACACCGCATATCCCGCGCGCCGCAGCTCGCGCGCGAGCAGTCGTTCGTGCTCCGGGCGAAGAAACGAGAACAGCAGGCAGAGCGCGACGGAATCGGCCCTCGAGGCGCGCACGCGCCGCACAACACGCGCAACCTCCCCCGGCGAAAGCCGCACGACCGCTCTTCCATCCGCTCCGACACGCTCGCGCACGCCGAAACGCCTCTCGCGCGGCACTAAAGGCTCAGGCCGCTCGACAAAGAAATCGTACAGACTGGGCCGCGCCTGCCGCCCAATCTCCAGCACGTCCTCGAAACCCGCCGTCGTGACCAGCGCCACGCGGCCGCCTCGGCGTTCAAGCAGCGCGTTCGTTCCCACGGTGGTGCCGCAAAGCAAATCAAGCTCGCGGCAATCCGCGGGCGATGCCCCGGCCAATATCTTTTCGAGTGCGTTCGCGATGGCACGAGCGGGATTGCTGGGCGTCGAGGGAAGCTTCAGAATCTCGATGCGCCCGTCGCGGAGAAAGAGACAGTCGGTGAATGTGCCGCCCGTGTCGATAGCAACGCGCATGGACCCGACATTCTACACGCGGCCTAGCTCGGAAGCCCGGTCATTGCAGTCTGGGTTATTTCCCGACCATCGACATAGGAACGACTTGGCCATCGCTCCGAGCAGGGTGCCGTGGTATCTTGACCGGGAAAAGATCATGTCCATTTCAGAACCCAAATCCGACAGCCCGAATACGCCGCGGAAGGGGCACGAGCAACCTGCGGCCACTTCTGTAAATGGCTGGCGGTATCACCACATCGGCATCCCGACCGACGTTCCACAACCCGGCGAATATTATCTGCAAAAATTCAGGATGTACGTCTCCGCATTTGAGACGAGTCCTTGTGGCATTCAATGGATGCGCTTCGAGCCCGATAGCCCAGTTCACGCCTTGATTAAGTCAGTCCCTCACGTAGCGTTTGAAGTAGACGACCTTCAGGCCGCGATTGAGGGAAAGGAAATCCTCACTGCCCCTAATTCGCCTTCGGAAGGCGTTACGGTGGCGATGATCCTCGATAGCGGCGCGCCGGTCGAGCTCCTCGAATTTCGGCGTGATCTGCGCAATGGCCCAACGCGTTGAGGCTGTCCGCAGACGATCTGCGGACGAATCGGTACTACCACGGCACGCGGGCCCAACTAAAGCCAGGAGACTTGATCGAGCCCAGCGCGGGTAAGTGCGACGGGACGACAACCTATGTCTACCTGACCTCCAGTCCGGATGCAGCTATCTGGGAGGCAGAACTCGCGCTCGGCGAAGGCCCCGGCAGGGTCTTCATCGTAGAGCCCGTTGGCCAAATTGAGGATGCGTCCAAGTTAACGAACCAGAAGTCCCCGGGCCATCCGTGGATGTCATGTCGTTCCCGCGAGCCGCTGCGAGTCATCGGAGAGGTCACAGAGTGGACTCCTTACCACGGCACTCGGGCTGACCTAAAACCAGGAGACCTGATTCAGCCGGGCCAAGTCCCCACTTCGGCAATAAGGACAGGATAACAACCTACGTCTATTTTACGCACACTTTGGATGCAGCCACGTGGGGAGCGGAGCTGGCCACCGGTGAGGGTCGCGGCAGAATTTATATCGTGGAGCCGACTGGCCCGATTGAAGATGACCCCAATCTGACGAATAAAAAGTTTCGGGGTAATCCGACGAAATCATTCCGCTCCCGTCAGCCCCTGCGGGTTCGCGGCGAAATTAGTGATTGGCAGGGGCACTCGCCTGAAGCGATCAAAGCCATGAAGGACGGCGTTGAACGATCTAGGCGACTTGGTGTTGAGCCAATCGACGACTGAACCAGCTTTGTCTGTGAAAGAGATCAGAGCAGCCACACTAGCAATTAGACGATAGGTTGGCTTGGCCGCCAGTCGGCCGAGATGTGCGTCCGCCGGATAACCACGTGGACGATGAGTCGTGCGGGCTCAACCGGTCCAAAGCGCTGCACAAGCTCTACGCTTTTTTCGGCTTGAGGATGCGCTCGATCTGCTGGATGTGGTTCAGGTCATGACCCGCGATCATCCGCACGATCAGCTCAATCGATTCTTCGCCTCTCTCGGCGTGCATTCCGTAATGCTTCCACTGCTCGGGTGCGAGCGACTTCAAAAGAGCGAGATTCGCCTCGCGCAAGACGCGATATTGATCAATTGCTTTCCGCGCGTCGCGCTTTTCGTAGTGCCCGCTCGTCACCCACGAATCCTGATCGAACGCCTGAATCGGCGTCCCGGGGCGCCCAGAATCACGCGCATCCGATAACCCACCACGATCTCCACGTCGGCCAAGTGCGCCGCAATCTCCGCCACCGCCCATTTCCCGGGCGCGGGTCGTTTGCGCAGCTTCGATGCCGGCACGCCCTTCACCAGGTGCGCGATCTTCTTGTGCGCGGCGGCCTGTAATTTCATGGGATCTTGCGCGCCAGCATGGTCGATGATGCGCTTTCGGTATTCCTGCACGGTCTCTGCCATTGGGTTTTCCTCCCGTTTCGCGACTGACTTCCGGTCCGTATTCTACTAAGACAAGCCGCGCCGCGACACCCGCGCCCGGGCGCCGCGCACGGAGGTCCAGCTCCAAATTGGCCCTTACTTCCCCACTCTGTCATCCCGAATCCCGCGTTTTTTGCGGGGTGAGGGATCTGCTTCTCGCCCTTGAAGGCCGCTCGACCCTGCGGTACGCACATTTTCAGTGCCGCCTTCCCCTTCCCTGATGTAAATTCTCACGCATGCTAAAGACCATTTCGCAGTTGCTTCTGCTATTCGCCGCCTTTTCGGGCCGCGCCTTCGCCCAACAAATTGCAGCCATCACCACCGATCCCGCACCGGACAAAGATTTCCCCGCCGCCACCGAGGCTCCGGACATCGTCAGCCACGGGGCGCGCCTGAACGCCGTCTTTTTCATCGCTTCCGGACGCGGCCCGCATCCGGTTGTGCTGCTTCTGCACGGTTTTCCCGGAAACGAAAAGAATCTCGATATCGCCTACACGCTTCGCCGCGCCGGCTGGAATGTCTTGTTCCCGAATTATCGCGGCGCGTGGGGCAGCGCGGGCAGCTTCTCGTTTTCCAACTCCATCGAAGACACGCAAGCCGCCATCGCATTTCTGCACGATCCCGGCAACGCGAAGAAATTTCGCACGGATCCTCGCCGCATCGTGCTCATCGGGCACAGCATGGGCGGTTTCATGGCCGTCGACGCAGCCGCGCACGACCCCGATATAACGGCCCTCTGCATGATCTCTGCCTGGAATATTGGCGCGGAAATGAGGGAGCCCATGAACGAACGCCGTAAGGACCTGTTCGACGGCGCTTCCCTCAGGCTTGCCGGCACTACTCCGCAAGGCCTTCTCGACGAAGCGAAAGCAAACATGGCTCATTGGGATTACGTTGATTGGGCTCCGCTCCTGAAGTCTCGCCCAGTCCTTGTCGTCGAGTCGCACGACGGCACTGTGGCCGACAACAAAGTGTTCGCCGAAAGGCTGCGCAAAGCCGGCTCAACCCAATTAACCGAGACCTACTTCGAAACCGACCACAGCTACGCAGACCACCGCATCGCCCTGCAAACCGCCATCCTAAACTGGCTCCAGTCTCTCCCACCTCCGAAATAGAGCGCCTGAAGGTTTAAATGTAGCGCCGCGGCCTTTAGCGCGGCAGCTTTCTCTCGTGGATCGCCTCCAGGGCGCGGCATAACGCTTCCGATCGCGCCGCACGTTTTTGAATCCGCAATGGCGGCCTCGGCGCGCCGAAGCGCTTCGCGCGAAGGCGGCTCCTCTTTCCTGTTTCCGCTTCTGGAAACACAACTCTCGAAAGCAGCGGCAAGGACGCTATGACGCCTTACAATTTTTGTAGCGGCTTCTTGGGACAGGAAGGGCGGGGTTTCAACCCCGCCGTAAGACCCTGACTTCTTCAGGGGTTTTAACCCCTGAAGCGGCGCTGTGAGCAGCATTCTGCTTGGGCGGCCACTATGACTCTCAAACCGACAGAAATGCTGACGATTAAGCCGGTTAAGCCCGAGGAGCAGGAGCTCGCCCTCAAACGCGAGGAGCAGCTCGCGATCGAAACCGAACTCGCCGATTGCGAATTGCGTGCCGCGAATCTTCGCGCCGAACTCGGCGCCTTCGAACGCCGCTACCTGCATTTCGTTGGGATGCGCTATACCGAGTTTGACGAATTGAACGCGCAAATCGCCGAAGAGATCGCCAAGTCCCAACCGACCAGCGAACGCGCCCAGCAGGCCGCTCGCGATGCGCGCTCTCGCGCCAGCAACACAAAATCTTCGGCGGGCGAAAAAGCGGACCAGGAGCCGAAGCCCTTCCAGGCGTCGCCCGAACTGAAACGCCTGTATCGCGACGTCGCGCGGCGCGTTCACCCGGACCTCACCTCCGATCGCGACGACCGCACGAAGCGCCAGGGCCTAATGGCGGAGGCGAATGAGGCCTACGAGCGCGGCGACGAAGCGCAGCTCACACGGATTCTCACCGAATACGAGTGCAGCCCCGAAGCCGTCACCGGCGAAGGGCCGGGCCCCGAACTGATTCGAGTGATCCGGCGCATCAGCCAGGCGCGCAGCCGGCTTTCCGAAATCGAAGCCGAACTCCAGGAGCTGCTGCGCAGCGACCTTCATCAGCTCAGGATGCGGGTGGGCGAGGCCGAAAAGCATGGCCGCGACGTGGTGAAAGAAATCGTCGCCAAAGTTGACGAACAGATTCTGCAAGCCAAGCGCAGGCTCGAAAATCTTCAGCAGCGCGTCCAGGCATAGACATGGCGATGGAAATCACCGAGAAACCAACGACGAAGCACATCGTTCCCGCGCCGCCGCAGGGCCTCGCGGTGCGTTCGGCCACGCTCGTCGCTCGCGGTCTGCGCGACCTGGTGCGCAATTCGAATTGGCTCACCACCAAGGTATTCACCGGACACGCGCCCCAGGCGTCGATTTCGTCAAACGGTCAGGTCTGCGCGGTCGCGCCACACACCAAGGGCGAACCTCACCGCATCGTCCTATATGACATCGAGCGCGGCGCGCCTGCCCTGGCGCTGGCGGTCCCGAACGAGGCCATGTCGTTCGGCTCGCGTCTCGCGGCCAGCGCGGCATTCGCGTGGTCGCCCAGCGCGCAATTTCTGGTAGCCGCCTGGGGACTGTGGGAGCCTTCCCTGCACTTCTTCGATCTCCACAGCAAAATGTTTCTAGGCGCGTTCTCTGAATTCTCGGCGTTTCCTCGCTCCATCAACTGGTCCGGCATGGGGAGGTACTTCGCCCTGGCCGGTTCGGGAAAGAAGGGCTCGCTCGAACTGTGGACCGCGGGAACGAATGCGATGGTTCTGTCCGGCCCGGCGCTGAAAAAAATTGGTCCGCCCGAGTGGGTTGCCCAGCAAGGAATCCCGCAAGCTGCCGGCGACGAACCCTGCGACGAAGCAACGTTCGCCGGTTACGGCCGCCTCGCTTTCAGCCCCGACGAGCGGACGCTCGCCAGCGCCGTCGAGATCGAGGGCGAGTGGGCGGACGATTCGATAGCCTTCGTCAGTCTCCCGGGGTTTCAGCAGCAGCAAGTGTTCCCCGCTCAGGGACACATCACGGATTTGACGTGGACTCCCGATAGCCGCCGCGTGATCTATTGCGCCGCCGGCCAGGCCTATCGCGTGAACCCTGAAACGCTCGACTCCGAACAGCTTCCCTTCGGCGCCGAGCTCTGCCTCTGCCATCCGTACAAGCCGCTCTGCGTCTGCTTCAGTTCGTGGCTGAAGAATTCGGCCAAAGGCCGCTTGTTCCTGGTGGATTTGGACGCGCTGGATGTCTACGACGAGCATCCGGCCGAGAACGTCGTCGATCTTCGCTGGAGCATCGACGGCTCAAAGGCCTACGCCGTCACCCGCGACGGCCTCGCCTATTCCTACGAACCCCCGATGTAAGCAATGCGTTGGATCAATGGTCAGACCGAAAGGGCTTGAGTCCCCCTAGGCCAACTCGTCTCTGTGTCGCCTCGGACTCGGGTTTCAGGGTTTGATTCGAATCAAAGCCGCGGAGCGGCGATTGTACTTAGCCCGGCACGCAGCGGAGCGGAGTGCCGGGAAAACGACCACAAACGACACGAAGTCCCGTAGGGACGATTGAATCTTCACGCCGCTCATAATCAGGGTCTACGCCAAAGGAAAACTAGCTTCCGCGTTCAACGTTGCATCTTCGTTTTCGCCGGACCGAAATCGGGCGTATCCCGCCGCAGCAATCATCGCCGCGTTGTCCGTCGAAAGCGCGCGGCTGGGAAAGTGAACCGCGATACCGCGACGCGCAGCCTCGGATTCAAACGACCGCCGAAGCTCGGAATTCGCCGCAACGCCGCCCGAAACCAGCACGGTCCGCGCGGCATGCTGCTCGGCAGCCGCGAGCGTGCGCGTGATCAGGTCGTCGACCACAGACCGCTGAAAGCTGGCGATCAGATCCAATGTCGCGGGAGTCGAGAGCGCCCGCAACGCATCCGCGCTGCGTTCCCCGCGCGTCAGCGCCTGCTGCCGCGCGTCGATTTCGGGCTGAAGCTGCGGATTGCGCCGCAAGTAGTACAGCACCGCCGTCTTGATGCCGCTGAAGCTGAAATCGTACGCGTTCCCTTTCATCTTCGGCTCGCCGAACCGAATCGCGCGCGCGTTGCCGTGTTCCGCCAGGCGATCGATCACCGGCCCTCCGGGGTAACCAAGCGCCAGCATCTTCGCTACTTTGTCGTAGGCTTCGCCGGCAGCGTCGTCCCGCGTTCCGCCAATGCGGCTGTACGAAAATCGGACCACGCCGTTCGCGGAATTCGACTCCACGCGGTACAGAATCGTATGGCCCCCGGAAACAATCAGGCAAACCGCGGGAAGCTGCGGCACGCGCCCGGCCGCGTGCGCCTCCAGCAGAACCGCGTGGACGTGGCCCTCGAGGTGATTCACGGCAATCAGCGGCTTGCCCAGCGACAGCGCCAGCACCTTACCGTACGTGACGCCCACCAGCAGCGACCCAATCAGCCCGGGGCCGCGCGTCACCGCAATCGCGTCCACATCGCGCAACTCGACTCCCGCCTGCTCCACCGCTTCGCGCACCACCGGCACGATCTGGCGCAGATGCTCGCGCGAGGCAAGCTCCGGAACCACGCCGCCATACTTGCGGTGAACGTCCACCTGCGAAGCGACCACGCTCGACAGGATTCGGCGTCCACCTGCGACAATCGCCGCGGCCGTCTCGTCGCACGACGACTCGATTCCCAGAATCAGATCGCCCGTTTCACTCAATGTTGCTCGCTCACGAAACTTCTTCGCGCAAGAAATGTGACCCGCTTGCCCGACAATGACTCCAAAAATCGTATGGTAGCATAGGACGGTAGGCCGCCTTGCGAGCCGCGACGCCTCGCATCGCTGACGGGCTCATTCCGGCCCGCGTTTCGGCTCTCCAATCCACTTCGAGGCTGACGACACATCCATGACGGCGAAAACGAGGAAAGTGCGCAAAGCTGTGCTGCCCGTGGCGGGACTTGGCACCAGATTCCTGCCTGCGACCAAGGCGATGCCCAAGGAAATGCTGCCCGTCGTCGACAAACCGCTGATCCAGTACGCCGTCGAAGAATGCATCGCCTCGGGAATCGAGAGCGTCATTTTCGTCACCGGCCGGCGGAAGAACGCTATCGAAGACCACTTCGATTCTCAGCCGGAGCTCGAGCAGTTTCTCGAACAGCACGGCAGGCCGGCGCAGGCGCAGATGGTGCGCGAAATCAGCGGCGGCCTCCACTTCAGCTACACGCGGCAAAGTGAAGCGCTGGGTCTGGGTCATGCTGTGTTGACGGCGCGCGAACTCGTAGGTGACGAGCCGTTCGCCGTATTGCTGGGAGACGTCATCATGGACGGCCCGGTCCCCGCCACGCGCTCGCTCGTAGAAATTTACGAAAGAACGGGCATCGGCGCGATTGCCGTCGAGGAAGTCCCTCGCGAACAAGTGCACCTCTACGGCATCATCAGCGCGGATCCGGCCAAGGGCGGCCCGGAAGGCGACCGCCTGCTGCGCGTGAAAGACCTGGTGGAAAAGCCCAAGGCCGCCGACGCGCCGTCGAATCTGGGCGTCACTGGCCGCTACGTGCTTCCGCCTGAGATTTTCGATTATCTCGAAAACACGAAGCCGGGTGCCGGCGGCGAGATTCAGCTAACCGACGGTTTGCGTATGCTGGCGCAAAAAGAGGGCCTGTACGCCCACGTCTATCAAGGCAAGACGTACGACGCCGGTGACAAATTAGGCTTTCTCAAGGCCACCGTCGAGATCGCGTTGCGCAACCCGCACTTCGGAGATGCCTTCAGGAAATACTTGCGCGACCTGAAGCCCTAGTCTGCCGTTACTTTTTCTTCTTAGACGTTCCCTTATCGCCCTTATCGCCTTTATCGGCGGCCGACTTCGATTCACCCGATTTTTCGCCGGCCTTTTCTGCGGACTTTTCCCCTGACTTGTCCCCGCCCTTCTCCGCAGGCTTCGCCGCGCCGTCACCCGAACCGTCACCTGCTGTCGGTGCCGTACCCTTGCCGCCGTAATCGTTTACGTACCAGCCTGAGCCCTTGAACTGCAGCGCGGAAGGCGACACCTGGCGCTCAGCCTTCTTACCGCACTTCGGGCACTTCTTCACCTCAGGAGCGGAGAAGCTCTCAATTTTCTCGAAGCGATGACCGCATTTCGCGCACTTGTATTCGTATAGCGGCAAAGAAGAGCCCTCCCAAGCCGTAGCCAACTCCAAATTTTAACATGACGCTGCGCCCGGCGGGCGCTTCTATCCGCGAACCCGCGCGAGCCGCTGTGCTAGACTTCTTTCCGACGTCATGACCATCGCCAAAACCTCCGCAAAAGCTGTTGCCAAGACCGCCGCCAAAACCCCGGTCAAAACAGACGACGTGGCCGGATGCCTCTACGTGGTCGCCACTCCCATCGGCAACCTGGAAGACATCTCCATGCGGGCGCTGCGAATCCTGAAGGAAGCCGACGTGATTGCGTGCGAGGATACGCGGCAAACGCTGAAGCTGCTCTCGCATTTCGACATCCAGAAAAGGCTCGTCAGCTATCACGAGCACAACGAGATCACGCGCGCCGCGGAACTGGTGATCGAACTCGAGCAGGGCGCCAAGGTCGCGCTCGTCAGTGACGCGGGAACCCCCGCAATTTCCGATCCGGGTCACCGGCTCGTCAGCCTGAGCCTCCGCCACGGAATCAAGGTCGTGCCCATACCCGGAGCGTCCGCGTTCGTCACGGCGCTGGCTGCGTCTGGCATGCCCATCGAGCAGTTCCTGTTCGTCGGCTTTTTGCCGTCGAAGCAATCCGACCGCCGCAAAACCCTTCGCACCCTCGCGGAAGAGCCGCGAACTCTGGTGATGTACGAAGCGCCGCACCGTTTGCTTGATTCGCTCGAAGACGCGCTCGAAATACTCGGCAACCGGCCCGCCGTGATCGCCCGCGAAGTGACGAAGATCTACGAGGAGTTCGTGCGCGATCACCTGGAAGGTCTCGTCGAGAGCGTGCGCAGCAAGCCGCCTCGCGGCGAAATCACCATCCTGATCGGGACGCCCGACGGTCAGCCGCAGCACAACGGCAATGCAGCGAATGCCAGCGCGCCGCCGCTCGCGCGCCGCGTGGACGAAATAATGCAAGAGAAACAGGTAGACAAGAAAGCAGCTCTAAAGCAGGCAGCCCGCGAACGCGGCCTCACCAAGCGCGAAGCCTACAAACAACTCCTGGTAACCCGCGACGAATAGCCCGGCGTTTGCTCCCCACAGAACTAGTATGGTTTTTTTTCTTGGCGACGGGGAGTTGCTTACCTGGAACGCAATCTCTGACCACGTGTCATCCCGAATCCCCGCGTTTTTTGCGGGGTGAGGGATCTGCTTTTCGACTTTTGAAGGCTTCAATCGGCCCGAGCAGCCGTCGTGTTAGCAAAGAACGCATCCACGCGTTCGAGAATTTCCGACGCCTTCTGCGAACGATGAACCGCCTGCCGTAGTTCCCCGCCATTCCGCACGCCGTGCGTGAACAGGCTCGCGAACTGCTTCATTTTCCCGATAGCATCCGGCATATCGGCCTCGATCAAGCTACGGAAATATCCCGCAAGCAGCGTGTAGCGATCCATCTCGGTGGGCTCGTCGTAACGGCCGGCGGCGATATAGTCGGCGATTTGGCGGAAAATCCATGGATTCGACGACGCGGCCCGACCGATCATCACCGCGTCGCAGCCGGTTTCCTTCATCATGCGCACCGCATCCTGCGGCGTCAGCACGTCGCCATTCCCGATCACCGGGATCCGCACCGCTTCCTTCACGGCGCGAATCACGCCCCAGTCGGCTTTGCCCGCATACCCTTGCATGCGCGTGCGCGGATGCACCGCGATGGCCTCGATGCCCACCCGCTCCGCCATGCGCGCCACATCGACGGCCACAATATTCTTCTCGTCCCAGCCGGAACGAATCTTGATCGTGAGTGGAATCTTCACGGCGGCGCGCACCGCGCTCAGAAGCTTTTCCAGATGCGGCAAATCGCGCAGCAACCCGGACCCTCCGCACTTCACCACTTTCTTTACCGGACACCCGAGGTTGATGTCCACCTGATCGAAGCCAAGGTCTTCGATCAAAGCCGCCGCAGACGCCATCACCGCGGGATCGGCACCGAAAATCTGCCCGGCGATGGGATGTTCGTCTTCGTCGAAGTAGAGATAGCGCAGCGTGCGCGCCGAATTCCGCGTCAGTCCCTCGGCGCTCGTGAATTCGGTCATGATCAATCCGCACGCGCCCAGTGAGCGAATCACGCGTCGAAAAACGGTGTCCGTGACGCCCGCCATGGGCGCCAGGATCGTTGCCGGACGAACCTCGATGTCGCGAATTTTGAATTCAGCTGGAAACATAGAAGGTGAAACGGAAGGGCGGGGTTTTAACCGCGCCGCAAAGAGCCCTTTTACTTTCTTCAGGGGTTTCAACCCCTGAAGCCGCGATTTCTTCCGCGTTCACTACAGTAGTGTATCGTCAATCCGCTCGGTCGGCTCGGAATCGTCAGAGGCTGTGCCGGTCTGCGAAGCGACATGAGAAGCAGCAACCGAAGCAGGTCCGGCGCCGGCAGCGGCCGCCGCCGCCGCGAAGGCGCGAGGGGCCGGAGCAGGCGAAGCCGCCACTCCGTTGAGGTGCCCGAGCAAGCGTTCCTTCGAGCCGCCAAAGAAATTCTCGATAACCTGCACCAAGGCCTGCGAACGAGCATCCTCGGCGCTCAGGTTCGGGCGATAAAGATAAGCGCGACCTACTTTGCGCCGCTCCACAATGCCCTTCCGCGCGAGCCGGTCCATGATTGTCATGATGGTGGTGTACGCGCGAGGCCGCCGTTCCGCCAGGCGGTCGCGAATGTCGCGAACCGTGCCCTCGCCAACAGGCCACAGAATATTCATGCAATCCAGCTCCAGCGGAGCCAGGTCCAGAACAGCGCGCCGGGGCGCGGAACTCTTCTTCGCAAACTCTTTCAATGAATCGCCCCCGGTTTTACTCATGAAGTTCACTGCCTCTGTTGACCTCAGCCGTCCACACACCGTTCCTCACCACGTTGTCATCCCGAATCCCCACGGTTTGAGCGGGGTGCGCGTTGTTTGCGTCCCGAATGATTCTGCGGGAAGGGATCTGCTTTTCGCTTTTGGAGGTCGCTTGACCTAGGATCTCAACAAAGCCCAGTTCACTCATGGATTTCAGTCATATAGCTTCAGCGGCGTAGCTAGAGACATATAACAGTTCGGCTGTCCCTTACCACTCAAATCTTCCGCGCCACTTCCGCGGCGTCCTGCCGCGCCTTGGCGCCTGCTGCGGCTTCAGCCTTGCGCGACGTCTGCTGGCCGGCCGCGCCGTGCCCCTCGAGATACTTCTCCGCAAGCAGCAACGCGCGGCGCAACGAAGGATTGCGCGCACTCCAGCCGTCGGGCCCGCACTGAGATTCCAGGGTTGCGCGCATCGCGGCCATTTTCGAATCGAGATCGTCCAGAAAATGCAGCGCCACGGCCTCGCGCGTCTGCGGCAATGTCGGGGAACCAAATTCGTGCGAGCCATGATGGCTCAGAATCAGGTGCTCCACAACCACTGCAAGCGCCGGAGGAAACCCGGGGATGGCCTTGATCCTGTCCCGCACCATTCCCACGCCCAGCATGATGTGTCCGAGCAAGCGCCCTTCGGTGGTGTAGTCGATTTCGCGCGCGTAACGAAGCTCGTCGATTTTGCCGATGTCGTGCAGCACCACTCCCGCCAGAAGCACGTCCGGGTCGAGTTCAGGATAATGCGCGCTGATCGCCGTCGCCAGGCCGATTAGGCTCACCATGTGCTCGAGCAGGCCTCCCATAAACGCATGATGCATGGTCATCGCGGCGGGGGCGCGTTTCAGGCGAGGCGCAATTCCGGGATCTTCCACCACGCTCCCAAGGAGCTGCCTCAGCCACGGATTCTTCATCCCAGCCACGGCGGAAAGCAGCCCGGCATACATCGCTTCCACGTCGTGCTTCGTGTGCGGCAGAAAATCGATCAGGTCGTAGGCGTTTTCGGCCACCGGCACGATCTGCTCGAGCGTCACTTCCAGCCGGTTGTTGTAGAGCTTCACGCGCCCGCGCACCTGAATCACGTCACCGGCTTCGAACGTCTCCGCCAGCGGCAGGAAGTTTTCCCACATCTTCGCGGAAATCGAGCCCGTGCGGTCTTGAAGCTCCAGTTGAAGCCACGATGCGCCCGAGCGCGCGGAGGTCCGCACTTCCTTTTCGCAGACGAGGAAAAGCGAAGCGACGGCTTGCCCGTCGGCGAGATCGGCTACGAAATGAGACTTCATTAACTGTTGACTTTCGGGACTGCCAGCTTCTTCTTGCCTTTTTTCTTCGCCGCCGCGTCCGGCGTGGGCGAAACTTCCTGAATCATGGTCGCGCCCGGAATCGCTGCCGAGTCGGTGTAGCCCGGCTTCACCATCACATAGCTTTCCTCGCGCAATTCCGCGAGGTAGTCCCGCATGGCCGGCTCCATCTTATCCATGTAGAGCTTGTTCTGGATCTGCTCTTGAACTTTCGTCAGTGGCTGCAGGCCGGCTTGGAAGTGATCCACCACCTTGAAAATCTCGAAGCCCGTTTTGGTCTCGATGACGCTCGTCACCTGGCCCTTATTCAGCGCGAAGACCGCATCCTCGAGCGCCTTGTCGAGCTGCCCGCGCTGGAACGTGCCGATGTTTCCGCCGTCCTTCGCGGTGCTGCCTTCCGAGTAGCGCGTCGCGAGCTGAGTGAAATCCTGGCCCTTGTCCAAGCGACTGTGCAAGTCATCGGCCTTCTTCCGGACCGCGTCCACTTCCTCCCCACTCCTCCCCGCGGTGCTCAGGAAGATTTCGGCGAGCACCACCTGCTCGGGCAAGTTGAATTCCGTCTTGTGGGCCTCGTAGAACTGCCGCACTTCCTCCGGGCCGATGTCCATGCGCCCGGACACCTCGCGGCGAACCACTTCCTGCGTAAGCAGCTTGTTTTTCTGCTGGGTCTTGTAATCCTCCCAGGCCATTCCGGAAGACTCCACCGCCTTTTGCAGGTCTTCCATGGTCGGAAGGTTATTCTGCTTGCGGATCTCGTCCAGCTGCTTGATCAGATCCGTGTCGACAGTGATGTTCATGTCTTTGGCGCGCTCGACGAGGAGAGCCTGGTCGATCAGGCCGCGCAGCAGGTCCTTCTGCTGCTCCTTGTACTCCTCCTGAATCTTATCCGGCGTACAGCCTTGACACGACTGGGTCACTTCCGCTTGCAGCCCTTCTTGCGCTTTCTCGTAGTCGGACAAAGTTATGATTTCATTGTTTACGCGGGCCACGATTTCTTCTACCACCGTGCCCTTTGCCTGCCCCCACGATGGGTTGGCGACCAAAAGACACATGCCGCCCGCAAATGCAAAATGGAACCATTTGAGATTTTTAATTTTCATTTGCTCTCTCGCTCGCGATTCTATCCCTACGATTGTAGTTGGAGCAATACGTTTCTGACCGCCGCTATTACGCCACCTTGATACCCCTTCCAGTTCAACCAAAGCACTCCCGTGGGGTCCAGGCGCATGTCGCGGTGCTTTCTAATCAGCTTCACTAGCCGTTCTGGTCCCAGTGGCGTGTCGTCGTAGAACTTCAGCGCCACCTGATCCCCTCGCCGGTCAGCCGACGCGACCAGCAGCTTTTCGGCCATGGCCTTGAGCACGGCGTAATCGAGCAGCGCCTCCACCGGAGCCGGCGGCGCCCCGAAGCGGTCCTCGAGTTCCCGCCGTACCTCGACGCGCTCCGCATCCGACGTGACCCCCGCGATCCGCTTGTAAATCCGCAGCCGCAGGTTCTCGCTCTCGATGTACTCAGGTGGGATGCGGATTTCGAGCCCAAGGTTGAGTGTAGCCCGCCGCTCCGGCGCAACCGCCTCTCCCTTGCGCTCGGCCACAGCGCGCTCCATCATCTGGCAGTACATGTCGAAACCGACGGCTTCGATGTGGCCATGCTGCTCGCGCCCCAGCAAATTGCCCGCACCTCGCAGTTCCAGGTCCAGCGCCGCGATGCGGAAGCCCGCGCCCAGATCGCTGAACTCCTTCAGCGCCGCCAGCCGCTGGCGCGCGATCGAGCTGAGAGAGCCTCCGGGAGGAATCAGCAGATAAGCGTACGCCCGTTGATTCGACCGGCCCACGCGTCCCCGCAACTGGTAAAGCTCCGAGAGCCCCATGCGATCCGCGCGGTTGATGATGATCGTGTTGGCGCGCGGGATATCCAGACCATTCTCGATGATCGTCGTCGACACCAGCACGTCCGCTTCGTCGCGAACGAACTTCAGCATCACCTTTTCGAGTTCTGCCTCGCGCATCTGCCCGTGCCCCACCACCACGCGCGCCTTGGGCACCAGCTTCTTCACCATCGCCGCCAGCGAGTCAATCGATTCCACCCGGTTGTGCACCAGGAACACTTGGCCTTCCCGGGCCATCTCTTCCTCGATCACCCGCTGCACCAGCGTTTCGCTGAACGGAGCCACCGTGGTTTGAATCGCGAGGCGGTCTTTCGGCGGTGTTTCAATCAAGCTCATGTCGCGCAAACCCACCAGAGACATATGCAGCGTCCGTGGAATGGGCGTGGCCGACATCGTCAGCACGTCCACATTCTTCCGAATCTCCTTCAACCGTTCCTTGTGAGCCACGCCGAACCGCTGCTCTTCGTCCACCACAAGCAATCCCAAATCGTGAAACTTCACATCCTTCGAAAGGATGCGGTGCGTCCCGATCACCACGTCCACTTTCCCCGCCTCGAGTTCCTCCAGCGTTTTCTTCTGCTCTTTCTCGCTGCGAAAACGGCTGAGCATTTCAATGCGCATCGGGAACGCGCCAAAGCGCCGCCGGAACGTCTCGTAGTGCTGGAACGCCAGCACCGTCGTCGGCGCCAACACCGCCACCTGCTTCGAATCGGCCAGCGCCTTGAACGCCGCGCGCATTGCCACTTCGGTCTTCCCGTAGCCGACGTCGCCGCACAGCAACCGGTCCATCGGCAGCGAGGATTCCATGTCCCGCTTCACGTCCTCGATCGCGCGCTGCTGATCCGGCGTCTCCTCGAATTCGAACGCATCCTCGAACTCGCGCTGCCAGTTCGAATCCGGCGGAAACGTGTGCCCGGTGGTCATTTTCCGCTCGGCATAGAGCGCGAGCAGCTGATCCGCCATGTCGTCCACCGACTTACGGACGCGAGTCTTTCGTGCTTCCCAAACGCCCGCGCCCAGCCGGTCGAGCGTGGGCTTCGCGTCACCAAGCGACTGGTACTTCTGCACCAGGTCCAGCCGCGCCAGCGGAACATACAGCTTCGCGTCCTCCGCGTAACGCAGCAGCATGAATTCGCCGTTAGCGCCTTCCACCGACACCTGGCGCAGGCCGTCGAACTGCCCGATCCCGTGGTCCATGTGCACCACGTAGTCGCCCGGCTTCAGGTCGGAGAAATCGCTGAAGAAACTCGCCGTCTTCGGCCGCGATCGTGGGCGCTGCGGTGGCGGCAGCGTCTCAAAAAGGTCGGCGTTGCCGTAGATGACCAGGTTCGCATCGTTAAAAACAACGCCCTCGCCGAGCGGCGCCTTCACCAGCAGCACCGACGGCGCGCTGCTACCGCTTTCCTCTTCAGCCAGCCGCGACACCGTCACATTTTCTTCCAGCTCGCCCAGCCGGTACGGAACTTCATACTCGTGGCTGATATCCGCAAAACGTTCCAGTTCGCCCGTGCTTGCGGCGGAGATCATCACGTTCTCGCCCGCCGTTACGCGCCCGCGCACTTCGGCCATGAACGCCGCCACGTTCCCGTGATAACGAGTGGTCGGCTGCGTCCGCAGGACGCGTTCCTGCGCTCCGGCAGCACGGCCTTCCGATTGTGATATTCCCAGATGTTCCAATCCCAACCGCGGAACCATCTGCCGCGCCAGCGACCATTCCTCTTCATCGAAGATGTACCGCAGCGGCGGCTCCGCCCGCGGATCCTCGACCTCTTCGAACGCCTCCGCCAGTTCGGCTCGGTATTTCTCGACAGCCAACTCGAGCAGCGCAGGCTCGTCTTCGATCACCAGCGGATCGGTAGCGAGATCAAACAAAGTCGATTTCCGCTCTTCGCTCAGAATCTCGCGAAACTCCCACCCCGGATAGAATCCGACGGGAGGCGAATCGTCCTCGCGCGCCGCTTCCGAAGCCACGCGCATGCGCTCGAGAACTTCCGCCCGTTGCGGAAATTCCGTCAGCGGCATCAATGTCGCCCGCTGCACGGGATTGGTCGAGCGCTGCGTATTGGGATCGAACGCGCGAATCGATTCAATCGTGTCGCCGAGCAGGTCCACGCGAACCGGCTGCGGCGCTTCCGGCGAAAAAATGTCGATGATTCCGCCGCGCACCGCGTATTGCCCTGGCATTTCGCAGGTGATCTGCCGGTCGTAGCCGGCGCTCGCAAGAAAGTTCAGAAGCTCCTCGAGTGGAATCTCCTGGTCGCGTTCGATGGTCCGCGCAAGCTGGCGATAAAAGTCCCGGTCGCGCATTCGCGAAAGCGCCGTTTCGACCGGCGCAATCAGCACATCCGCTTCGCCCGACGCGAACCGCCACAACGCAACCGCTCGATCCTCCGAAATTTCCGCGTGGGGCGACCGGCTTTCGTACGGCAGCACGTCATGCGCCGGAAGCACCAGCACGCGATGCCCCGGCTTGCCCGTGATCGCGCGGTAGAACCATCGCAGCGGCTCCGCAATCGCTTCCGCATGCTGATTCGAATCCACCAGCAGAATCGTCGGGCGCCCCAGCTCCGCAAACGCCAGCGGCGCCACCAGAGCCTTCGCCGAATCCGTCAGCCCGGCCACGCGCACCTCGCCGCCCGTGCGGCGCAGAGTGTCCAACGCCTCCTCCAGGACGGCTTTGCGGCCTACGCGTACGAGAAGCTCGGATACCGACGAAAGGATCATGCGCCCATGTCGCCGGGACGAAGTTGGGAGATGCGTTCGATCAGGCGCGAAGCGGAATGCCCCGGCTCAAGTGGGATGCGGACTACTTCGATTCCTGCTGCGTTCGCGGCGATTACAAGCGGAGACCCGGCAAACGATGCGTCGGCGCCACCAACAATTGCGTCCGGAGCAAACCGCCGCAGCAAATCCGCGAACGAATCGTCCTCGATTTCAAACACGTAGTCCACGGCGGCAAGAGCCGCCAGAACTTCAGCGCGCTCCGCGGCGGGCGTAATCGGACGTTTCACGCCTGGAAACGAGCGATCCCGGTCCGTTTCCACAACCTGGTCGCGCAATACGCCCACGACGATGATGTCGCCGCGCGAATGCGCCTCTTCGAGCAACCGAATGTGCCCAGGATGAAGCAGGTCGAAGCAGCCCGCCACGAACACGACGCGCTTCCCCTCGCCTTTCCATTCCCGCCGTTGGAGTATGATCCCGTCTTGCGAGACGACCTTGCCCAATTCCCTGCCCCTTTCGTCAGGGCACGGCTTCAGCCGTGCCGTAACCGGCGCAAAACCCAAGCGGCTTCAGCCGCCAAGAGACCAATCTCAGTCCGCCATTGCAGCTGAAAGCAATCCCATGATTCTACCACGCGCGATTGATTGCTCATTGAGGGCGCGATGAAGCGCCGAGAAACCATCTGCGCGGTTCCTGGGGTGTTTCCGGCGAGTCTGGGTACCAAATCGTCACGCCGCCGCGCTCGCTCCTGGACGGCCGCGGCGCTTTTCAATGCTATACTCGCCGCTTGGTTGATAGCGGCGGTATCCCCGCTCACTTGACCTCGAAATGAAAGAAATCGCCATCGTCGGAGGAGGACCAGCCGGTGCGCTCTGCGGCGAACGTCTCGCCAGCGCCGGTTTTCAGGTCACGATTTATGACGAACGCCTCGCGTGGGAGAAACCCTGCGGCGGCGGCCTCACCCACAAAGCCATCGAAGCGTATCCCTTCCTTCTCGACGCGCCGCATCCGAAGAAGCTCGTCCACACGGCCGAATTGATCTCCAGCCACGGCCATCGCGCGCGCTTCGAGATGAGCCAACCGATCGTGATTTACGCTCGCAAGGTCCTCAACGGCCTTCTGCTCGACCGCGCCGTGGCCGCGGGATGCACCGCCGTGTGTTCTCGCGTCACTTCCGTCGACACGAATGGCGAACGCGTTCGCTTGACCACCTCCGCTTCTCCCGCCACTGGTAGCGAAGAGCACGCTTCCGATTTCGTCGTCCTGGCCGCCGGAGCTCGCAATCAACTTCTTCCCGAAACCACGCCTCTCGGCGCGCCCGACCTCGAAATGACCCTCGGCTATTTCGTTCCCACCGAGGAAGACATCATCAAGATAAAGTTCCTCAAGCAATTCGAAGGCTACCTTTGGTCCTTCCCTCGCGCCGACCATCTTTCCGTCGGCATTTGCGGCCGCATGGGACAAACTTCCAGCCAGGAACTCCGCCGCCACCTTTCTGACTTCGTCGAGGAAGAGAAAATCCCGATGGACGGCGCGCGTTTCTACAGCCACGTGCTGCCGTCGCCTCAGGCGCAAACCATCCGTGGCCGCCGCATCGTGGGAAGAAATTGGGGAATGGCGGGAGACGCCGCCGCCTGCGTCGACCCGATTACCGGCGAGGGGCTTTACTACGCGCTGCGCTCGGGCGATCTGCTGGCAGAGGCGCTGATCGAACATCAGCCGCACACATACCCCGAGCGCCTCCGCGCCGCTTTTTCCTGCGACCTGGAATTCGCGGCCAATATCGCGCGCAAGGTATTCCGCGGAACTTTTCTCGGCAGCGCCATCACCACGCGCATGGTCCAGCTGCTCAACTATTCGCCCGCGTTCCGCGACCTGATTCGCGACGTCTTCAGCGGTTCGCAGGATTATCAAAGCCTGAAGCGCCGCCTCTGGAGCCAACTCGGCATCACCGCTTCGGAAATCGCGCGGCACGTCCTCGACCCGCGCGCCATCGCCGCAGCCTCGCGCCGCCAGAGCAGCCGCGAACCCTCCCGATGAACGCTTCCCCTGGGTCGAAGCTTTTGTGTCAGCCCCCGACTTTAGTCGGGGGAGGGTGGCCTTCAGGCCACCCGAAAGAAGCCCACTAAAATAAAAATGGGCTTTAGCCCTGGCGGTTTCGCCCTCAATTTCGGGCGCCTGACGAAGCGCCGTAGGCGCAACACATGTTTTCGTCTTTCTCTGCGCCCTCCGCGTCTCTGCGGTAAAGTTTTTCGTGATAAGCGGAACTGTCAGACGCGCCGGACATAAATAAACGCTCGATCCAATTAAATGAAGAAAAAATCCAAACCGAAATCAGCCCCACCAGCAAGTCCAGGATATGTGCCGCATCTCGCTTGTCGGTCTTCTGCCTCCGCACCACCGAAGCGCGAATCGCGGCCGCATCTCCCACCCACAGCTCATGCCCCAGTTTCGCCAACATCTGCTCGAACCACTGCGTGTAACCCGTCGCTTCGATTCCCACGCGAACCGGCTTCGCCAACGACTGGTAAAACTTCTGCACCTCCCCATTCTCGTGCGCAAGCCGCCGCTCGACCACCTCTCCGGTTTCGCTATCCAACATCGCAATCTGCTGCTGGCGCGTGTGAAAATCACATCCTATAATCATCATCGCTCGGCTCCTTCCCTCCGAGCCTTGGTCGTCTAACACCGCCAAGTCTACTCGCTCGAAGGAGCCGACGCCTTTATCCAATCAGCGTCTCGCCGGCGATTTTGGGTTAGTCCTGGCAAGCTTCACACTGAGATACCGATATCGACGTCGCCTTCATAGGGGCGGGTCCGCCCGCCTTAGCCTTTCTCAGCGCCCTCTGCGCCTCTGCGGTAAAGTTTTTCGTGATAAGCTACCTCGAAGCTGGTGTGGCGGAACTGGCAGACGCGCCGGACTCAAAATCCGGTGGCCGCAAGGCCGTGTGGGTTCGATTCCCTCCACCAGCACCAACCTTCCCACCGCACGGAACGCGTGTCATCCCGCCTGCCCTGAGCGCAGTCGAAGGGACAGAGGGCCCGATTTTGGCCCGACGAGGGATCTGCTGTTTCTTTTTTTCGCCGGGAAACGGTCTGCCGAGATTCCAAAAGCAAAAACTCCAAGCTACCAAAGAAAATCGGGGCTCAGCAATCTTTGCTGAACCCCGATTCCGCGATCGAAAGTTTCCGGTCTAAACTTGACGCGGCCCGTTAGAAGTCCACGCTGAGAACGTCCGCCACGCGCCAGTTCCCGTCTACGAGCACAACGTGCCCGCCAATCACGTAGTACCGATAGTGCGGCGGGGGAGGCGGCAACTCGACCAGCAAGTCAGCCGGCACCGGGTGCGCCCGTCTTCGCCAATCATTGTCGAACACAAACCCAACCCGCAGCTGCGACTCCCACGCCGCAGGCAGCCGGTCTTCTACGCGAAACCCAACCACATTCCGATCGCGATGAGTTCCCCACCAGTCGTGTACCACCGTGCGTTCGTGATCGTCGAATTGCGGATGGTCCTTGTCCCAGTGATGCTCGTGCTGTTCCTGTGTCGCGAGCCCAACTTTTGCATGGGCCGCCGAGCAACTAAACGCCGCGATCAGCGCCGCAACGCAAATTGCTGCCCACCATGGTGCTTTCATAAGAATCCTCCAATAAGATTTACGCGCTGCCATGCAGCTAAAGCCATGGCAGGAAAAATCCTACCGAAAGTCCCGTGACGGGAGCCGTACGGCGAACCCCGTATCTTCGCTTGTGGCGTACCGTAGTACCGGCTGCGCTGATTCCGGGCGCGAGGAACTTTGCTTTCGCGGCTTGCGAGTTAGACGCTTACGCTCAGCACATCAGCCACGCGCCAACCCGGGTCCACCAGCACGACGCGGCCGCCAATTACGTAATAGTGGTAGTGCCGCGGAGGCGGTGGCAATTCCACCAGCAAATCCGCTGGAACAGGGTGGCACCGTGCCCGCCAGCCGCCGTCGAATACGAACCCCACCTGCAAGCGAGGCTCCCATCCCTCCGGAAGCCGGTCTTCCTCACGGAATCCGACGATACGCCGGTCCCGATGAGTTCCGTACCAATCGTGCACAACCATCCGTTCGTGATCGTCGAACTGCGGATGGTGCTCGTCCCAGTGATGCTCGTGATGTTCCTGCTCTACGTGCTGCTCCTGCGCATACGCCGTCGAGATATTCAACGTCGCCACCAAGGCTGCCGCGCAAATTGCCACACACCATCGTACTTTCATGGAACCTCCAGTTAGGTTCGGCGCCGCTACAGCGGCAGAAACCACTCGTTCTCTGCTTCCGTGCGGGTTTTAGGATTTGTACCTGTAGATTGTGAACAAAACCGAAGGGGCCAACCGCGCCAGCTTTCCCACCTAGCCGGGACGCGACAAATCCTACCAAATCCCGCGTCACTCCCGCTCCACGGCGAACCCAGTGTGCTCATCTGGGCACGTACCCGGCACTCTTGCCAGCCTTAAGCTGCTCTTCTTCTCTCTGGAAAGCCGCCCGAATTGCATTCAAAAAATCCGTCACCTATCGTATAGAGTTTGGACTATATGCAAAACGAAAGGGAGTGCGCGTGAGCATTCGTAGATTTTTTGCCTATTTCGTACTCGCCCTCTGGATTGCGTTGACGCCCGTGGTTATAACGACGGCGCTTCAATGGTCCCGGGAAGAAGACGCCAAACAGGTTCTGTTTCAGCGGTCGCGCGACATCACCGGTGATCTTCTTAGGGAGGGGCTCCCCACAACGCGCGACGCCACCGAACAATTGGAAGCTCAATTGACGAGAGGGGCGAAATCCAAAGAACAAATTGACACTGAGGCTGTCGACGCCTTGCGCTCCGCCGAGATCAAGCGAAAAGAGTTTTCCTGGGAATTCATCGTATGGTCGGGTTTAACCGTGCTGGGTAGCCTCTTGCTCGCTGAGGCCCACCCGAAACTCCACGTCGAATAGTACATGACGAAAAAAGACTCCGAGCGCCCAGTCTCCGCACCGTTGGATGGACAATTTGGAGCAAGACGTCTTCGGCCGTGACTCCCTGGCCGCGATCATTGAAGGGGCCCGCATTTGTACAGTACTGGGTCTTGACATTGTAGTTATCTTATGATATCCTGCAGTCGGAAACTTGGAGATGACCATCGCATCCGGCGCCACCCTCAATACCCCCCTTCACCAACACCTGGCTCACACCGATTCTAATCCCGGCGCCGGGATTAGAAATCGTCGTAGGTGATTGAAAACATGGAGCAGCCACTCACTCTAATCGGCAGAAAATGGCCCGAAAATAGTTATGTTGGGTTCTCCGGCGCTCCATAAGCCTCGCGACAGTCGCCACTCACGGCGGCGCTTCCTTGTTTCCTTGCCTCCCTGCCTCCTTGCCTCCGTGCCTCGTCATCTCGCGGTAGCCGCCTGCGCCAGATTGATGCTACCTTCCAGACTCGAACCCCACCTCGCCTGGGGCGCCCGATGACCCAACGTTTCGTCTTTTCCGATCTCCGCGAGCTTTTCGCCAAAGCCAACGAGCAGAAGTCCGGCGACCAGCTTGCCGCAATCGCCGCTCGCTCGGAACAGGAGCGCATTGCCGCCAAACGCCAACTCGCCGATCTGACCCTCGACGAAATCGTGCGCCAGCCCCTGATCGCTCCCGAAGACGACGACGTCACCCGCCTGATTCTCGAGACCTTCGACCAGCAGCGCTTCCAGCAGATCAAGAGCCTGACGGTCGGCGAATTTCGCGAATTCATCCTCGATGACGCCACCACCGAATCCGCCCTCAAGCAACTTCAATGGGCCATCATTCCCGAGATTGCTGCCGCAGTCGCCAAGATCATGAGCAACAAAGATCTCGTCCTCGCCGCAGCCAAAATCCGCAACGTCACGCGCTGCCGCAACACCATGGGCGAACGCGGCGTGCTCGGAATCCGCATCCAGCCGAACCACCCCAGCGACGATGTGGGCGGCATTCTGCTCTCGGCATTCGAGGGCCTGCTCTACGGCTGCGGAGACGCCGTCATCGGCGTGAATCCAGCCTCCGATTCCGTGGAGACGGTCGCATCCATCCTCAACGCGCTCGCGCGACTCGTCGAGACGTACCGCGCCCCAACGCAGACCTGCTGTCTCTCGCACATCACCACGCAACTCGCCGCGCTAAAACGGGGAGCTCTGGTGGATCTCCTGTTCCAGTCGGTTGCCGGCACGGAAGCCGCGAATCGCAGCTTCGGTATCACGCTCGCAATGCTGCGCGAAGGTCGCGAACAGGTTCTCGAGCATCACCGGCAACGCGATCTCCCCTGGAAAGGGACGAACGCGATGTATTTCGAAACCGGACAAGGCAGTGCCCTTTCCGCCGAAGCCCACCATGGCGTCGATCAGCTAACGCTCGAAGCCCGCGCCTATGGCGTCGCCCGCGTCTTCGAGCCGTTTCTCGTGAACAGCGTCGTCGGTTTCATCGGTCCCGAATATTTGTACGACGAACGCCAAATCATTCGCGCTGGCCTGGAAGACCACTTCATGGGCAAACTACTCGGCCTGCCTATGGGCTGCGATGTCTGCTACACAAATCACGCGGAAGCCGACCAGAATTCCGTCGAGAATCTTCTCCTTCTTCTCGGGGCCGCCGGATGCAACTACTTCATGGGAGTTCCCTGCTCCGACGACGTGATGCTCAACTATCAATCGACGAGCTATCACGACGCGCTCGCTGTCCGACGGCTCTTCAGGCTGCTGCCCGCGCCCGAATTTCTGTCGTGGCTCGAGGAGATGGGAATCTACCGGGACGGCGAACCCGCTCTGCTCGAGGCTCCGGCGCGGCGTCAACTGATGCAGGGCCTCGAATCATCGCTCGAAGGGATCGCCTGAAATGGCTGACGATCCCAAATCGCCTCTTGCCGCCGCCGACCTGCCCGAAATCATCCGGAAGATTCGTGAGCGCACTCCAGCGCGCATCCTCGTTGGCCGCGCAGGCGCGGCGTACCGCACAGCCACTCAGATGGACCTGCGCGCCGCGCACGCCGCCGCGCGAGACGCACTCCGCGCCGAACTCATTCTCGAAACAGCACTCGGCCCAGGTTTCGCAAAGGAATGGGGGCTCTTCGCAGTCGATACGCAAGCGACTTCGAAAGATGAGTTCCTGATGCGACCCGACCTCGGCCGGCGGTTCAGCGAAGCGGCGCGGCAGGAAATCACGAAGCGCTGCCCGCGGGGTTGCGATCTTCAAATCGCGATCGGCGACGGTCTGTCCGTGCCCGCCATTGCCTCGCAGGTTCCTGCGCTGCTGCCCCTCCTTGCGGAAGGCGCCGCCGCGCGCGGTTGGAAGGTTGGCCAAGCATTTGTAGTGCGCTATTGCCGGGTGGGCATTTTGAACGAGATCGGCGAACTTCTCAGCCCTAAGGTAGCTGTGCTGCTGATCGGCGAACGCCCGGGTCTCGCCACCGCGGAGAGCCTATCGGCCTACATGGCTTATCGTCCCGAGGCCGCCCATACCGACGCGAACCGAAATCTGATTTCGAACATTCACGCCCGCGGGGTCCTACCGCAGGCGGCTTCGACGCGAATCCTCGATCTGGCCGCGCGGATGATGGAACTGTGCAGCAGCGGCGTCGAGTTGAGAGAGCAAGGGCGATCTCTCGAAGGAGGGATATCGGATTGACTCTATTTGCCCTGCTTCCAACACCGAGCAAACACGAGATTTTCCGCGCCGAACACCTAACGCGTGCGTCAATGGACACGGCTGGCACTTCTGGGAGCGGTGCATTCGGTTCGGGAGCGCAGGTCAGGTTGAGCGAAGACTACGCAAGCAAACCTCTGGACGCCGGCGCTCGCTACGCGGAAAGGCGGTCTGTGCCTCGGTACCCCTTCGTCGCAAATGTCGAAATTTATGAGCCTCTAGGCCGCATCCGGCTCGACGGACAAACGTCCGAAATCAGCGCAAACGGTTGCTACGTCGACGTCATGAATCCTCTGGAGAAGAACACAGTCCTTCAGTTGCGTATCGTGCGCGACGGGCAGTCGTTTCAAACCTGGGCGCGTGTGGCGTACGTCCAGCCGAACCTGGGAATGGGTGTGGCGTTTTTCGACACGCTCGAAGAGCACCGAAGGATCATCGCGGACTGGCTGGTTGATCTGTCGCTCCAGCCCAAAACCTCATAGGAAAACTAGTGTGCTCCGCTCGCGCTTCGCAACGCCGAAGAGTAGGCCAGGCTGGCGTTCAGGCGCTGGTCCAGGACGGCCCCGGCATAACGTGAGCAAGTCACTAATTCCGTCTTCGACCATTGCGCCAAGGCTGGAAGCCTCTCGGAAGACAGGTTTTGCATTGCCTTCAGGAGCTTGTAATAGACCCTTACTTCCTTTAGCCAGACGTTCCGCTCTCGCGGGGACGGACACAGTTGCTCAGAAGTCCGGGCGAACACCTCGAAATCGTCCGCGCCGATCGCGTCAGCGGGAATACCCGTGGCTGTTTGCAGGCTGGCGGAAAGAGGCTGTTCCGCAATGCTGATCCAGATGGACCGCCATTGCGCTATCCCAAACTGGAGGAGCGCCGCCACCGAGAGCACGAGAATGAAGGCTGCGATCATAGGTCCTGTCCCTAGTACAAGTTTGGTCACTAGGCGAGGCGCAGGCAATGGGACGGTAGTACCATCAATCCAGGGTCTAGCTTCCTATCCGGTGGGTCGGTTTGAAACATACGGAAAGTGAATCCAATGCAGACGCGTAGAGGCTGCCTTTGTGAATAAACCGGAAGCCAGCCCGAAGAGTGACCTGCCGGCCCGCATTGAAGAATATCAAGTCAAACTTGCTAAGCTTCAACGCCGCGAATGGTGGACGTGGGGCACGTCCGTGGTAATCATACTGTGCCTCACAGCTGGCGTGGCCTCCCTGTCGATTCCCGCTTTTAGTCAGGACAAGAACGTCCTCGAGTCAGTGTTCGGACTCGTTTTTCTTATCGTCTTGTTTGGCGTCTACTTGACATACGAGAAAATCTTGATCAATAGGCTCCGGCTCGAACTGGCGCAGAACCAATCCAGCTCCGCGCTCTGGCGCGACCTTGCGCTGATCGACCCGCTCACCGGGCTCTTCAACCGGCGCTACGCCGAGAAGCGTCTGAAAGAGGAGATTTCGCGTTCCCAGCGCAAAGGCTATCCGCTGACTCTCGTCATGTTTGATCTGAACGATTTCAAGCGCATCAACGATCAGTTTGGTCACTCCGCGGGTGACACGGTTCTCAAAGCGTTTTCGGACTGCCTGAGCAAGGCGGTGCGGGAGGCCGATCTCGCGGCGCGGCTGGGCGGAGACGAGTTCGTGATGCTCCTCACCGAGTGTGACTCCGTGCAGGCGGAAGCCATCGTCAACCGGCTCAGTCCGCCTGAAGTGAGCCTCGACGGCCAACGGGTGGCGATTCGTTTCGCGTCCGGCTGGAAACAGTACCAACACGGCGCGCAAGCACAAGACATGCTGAACGAAGCAGACAAAGCCTTGTACCAGAACAAGCAAAGAAGCAAGACTGAAACGGTTTCCGCCGCGAAGTAGTCCAACAACCACACGGAGCTGGAGGACGAAGTGCCGCAAACCGCGCAACGACGAAGTGAAAGAGTGTTGCTCGACGTGCCGCTCGTGGTGCGCGGTGAATTCGGAGACAAGCGCGGATTCCGCGAAGAGACCTTTACGGTGACGCTCAGCGCTCATGGCGCGCTCGTCATGATGGAAACACCCGTCGCATTGGGGCAGAAAATTACAGTGATGAACCCCAAGAACTGGGACGAACGTGAGGCCAGGGTCGCCTATTTTGGACAGCCGCATGCAGGTCTTGCCCAGGTGGCGTTCGAGTTCAACCGGCCGGCGCCCGAGTTTTGGGCGCTCGATTCGCCTCCTGCGAATTGGAAAGTTCGAGTTTAACGCTGCGGTTGCGCTTGCCGTTACCTCTTTGCAAAACTGAACCTCCCCCAGCGGCATCCGACGAAACTCCGAATCGTGGAGAGCGAATCGAACCATCTTGCGTGGCGCCATCCGCTGAGCTATACATGCTTGTGGGTAGAATTCAACTCACTGAGGAGAGTGCGCCAATGTCACTTCGTTCATTTCTTGCTGTCGCGGCTCTGGTATGCGCGAGCACTGCGTCCGGACAGATGATGCCGCAGAAGGCTCACGCCGATATCGTCAACGCGCAAGGTGAAAAGATCGGAACAGCTGCTTTCTCGCAGACGGAAGCCGGAGTTGCGATCAAGGTCGACGTCTCAAACTTACCCCCGGGAACTCACGGTATCCATATCCACGCAGTGGGCAAATGCGAGGGGCCCGATTTCAAGTCTGCGGGCGGTCACCTGAATCCCGATATGAAGAAACATGGGACGGAGAACCCGGAAGGCCCGCACGCCGGAGACATGCCCAATCTCGAAGTTGGCAGCGACGGGCAAGCCCACACGACGATCCTAGCCAAGGGCGTCACGCTGGGTTCTGGTCCGAATTCACTGTTTCACGATGGTGGCACGTCTATCGTCATCCACGAAAAGGCGGATGACTATAAGACGGACCCCAGCGGAAATTCCGGCAACCGAATCGCCTGCGGCGTCGTGCAAAAGTAAAGCGCAGCATCAAGGATGGGTCCCGCTGGGAAGCCGCTGCGACGCGGCTGCGGTTTCCTTGTGTTTCCGGGCGCTAGTAGGTCGGGGTAAAACTGCGGACTGCCTCCTGCTCGTCGGCATAGTCGGGAAACACCGTATGGAGATTCGTAAGGCGCAGCACTTCCTGGGCCCGCGGGCTCAGGTCGACGGCCTTCAGTTCGGCGCTGTTCTTTCGCGCGGTGTAGAGCCCGCGAACCAACTGCCCCAGCCCGGAGCTGTCGAGATAAGAAACGTCGCGAAAGTTCAGGAGCACTCTGCGCCTGCCATCGCGAAACAGATCGAGCAGCAGCTCGTGTACCGCTTCGCCTTCAATCAAAGTGAACCGCCCTCGCACATCCACGATCGTGATCTCACCGAGTTGCCTTGTGCTCGCGCTAAAACCCAATATTCCCTCCCAGAGAACACCATCATTCTAACTCAGGCAGCACAAAGTCTGTATTTGGGTTCGATGACGAAACACGCGTGCCGGAAACTGAGAGAAAGCGCTTCTCGGACGTGATTGCGGGAAGCCAGAACTGCTAGGACGCGAGCTCCGATAGCCAAGTGTCGAGAATTTTCAACTGGTCGGCCGGTGGATCGACGAACGCTATGCCCATTCCCATTCCTTCCTGGACGTAGATGACTTTCGCCGGTGTTGTGAAGGCTCCCAGGTCGCGCGTGATGCTGATTCTGATCTTCGTCCCCGATGGCAGCGTGTTGAGGACGTCTACATAGCACCCTTTGCGGCTGATCTCGGAGACTCGTCCCACAAGGCGCATATCGCTTACCGGCTCAACCAGCTCTACGGTGGCGATGAACTCATAGCGCGGCACCGTGCGCTGCTCGCGGTACGGCGGGCCAACGTTCGTTGTCGAATCAAACGGAGTGCTCACAAAGCAACTCCGACTTTAGAGTCAGCTTCCCACAGCTGAAACGCTCAATGCCAGCCCCCGAGAAGCAGATGACGCGAAAAGGAAAACCCTCCCGTTCGCAGTTCGGTCCTTCGACAGTATATTACAAGGTAAACGTACCAGTTGAGCTTCATCAAACGCTTGCGTCGTGCAGAACAACAGGGCTACGCGCCGGTTCGTCGTCGAGCCTTGCGAATCACGCTCAAAAAACTGCTGATGTCACCGTAAAACGCAGGTCTGTCCCTTCGAAAACTGGGCCGCGAGCGGGCAGCAGACGAGTCCGAAACATAGCGCGAAGCTTTCGGCAAAAATGGGGTCTTTGCTTCTAATTGCAAGCAGCCCCTGACAATCTCCTGGCCTTACCGAAGTTCACCACACGGAATACGGGGATGGGTACAGGACCACTCAGTACCGGAACCATAGGTGTCCCCGTACAAAAGTTGATTCATTATCCAAAAAGCACTAATCTCGGCGTGTCGAATCATTGTTCCTAAAAGGAACACTCAAACATGATGGGATCACAGCTAAAGCCAGGTGAGCAGCTCCGGGAACTTCGAAACCGCCTTGGCGTCACGACCCGGGAAGTGGAAGAATTCAGTCGCACCATCGCGCAGGATTGCAGCAACGAAGAGTTCTATATTTCAAATGCCTGGCTCACGCAGCTCGAAAACAAAACCTCGGTTCCCAGCATCTACAAGTTATTCAGTTTGAGCGTGATCTACCGGACAAAGTTCACCGACCTCCTGGAAGTTTTCGGGGTTGATCTGAACGCCAGCGCGCGCTATCAACTCGCGCTCCCCCTGCAACATACGCACCTAGCGTCCCTTGAGTCTCTTGACCCGGAAAAGGCGATCAGTTTCCCAGTACGCTTCGACAAGGGCTTCAGTCTGGACAAGACCAGCCTCATCTCGCGAATGGTCGAGGTCTGGGGTGAAGTGCCCGTTGCGCTGATTCAGAAGCTCGACGTTCGGCACTGTCAGTATGGCTATATCGGACTGGAGGACTACACGATGTACCCGCTCCTGCGTCCCGGGTCGTTCGTGCAGATCGACAATCGGGCCGCCCGGAGCCCGGCCTCCGACTGGCGCACAGAGTTCGACCGCCCGATCTATTTCCTGGAACTGCGGGATGGCTATGCTTGTTCCTGGTGCGAAATGCGGGGTGCCCAAATCACGCTGATTCCTCATCCGCTTTCAGCATGCAGCATCCGCCAGTTTGCCTATCCGGACGAGGCGGAAATCGTGGGGCAGGTGACGGCTGTGGCTATGCGCCTTGTATCGACCGAGGAGAGTTCTGCAGACGCTCCTCCACGATTGCCAAAGCGACCTTGAAGTTCGAAAACAGGAACTCCGCCGAAAACGGATCCGTTTCGACTGGAACCGCCACTCGGTAGGGCTCCAGCCCTTTCCAAACCGCGACGAAGTCCTGTGGGCGGCTTTGCGAACTTGCCATGTACCCTTGCATTTGGCCCACCAACTCCTCGACCGGCGCCGCGATAAGCTCGTGGAACGTCTCCCGGTGGCAGTTCGCCAGCGCCTCGCAAACCACATCCGTTGGAAACTGCGATGCCAGCCCGTCGTGGTAATACAGACCTGTGTTGTAGTCTCTCGTTGACGCCAGATAGATGAACCGATCCAACGTCCGCGGGATTCCACCCAGAGTCCGCCGGCGCAAATCCTCCGAAGCCCTTTGTACGTCCATTCGTTTGAAAATAGCAGCCACTCAGTCTCCTTCTATGCCGCGACGTGCGGGCCAGGCGAGTCGGGACGCAACATTTCGGCCGGAGTCCGCGGGAGAAACGCAAGCGAGCGCTCAAAGACCGTGCATACCTTCGCCGCGCCCGTCATCGCAAATCCAACCATTCGCGGCGCAGCGTACGGTCCGCGAACATAGAAAGTGGCCTGGAGCACACGGCAAAGAATCAGCAGAGACGCAAAACTCAAAGCAAGACCAAGTTCAGTACTCCCATCGAGGCGCGCGTACAATCGAGACTGGCCCGAGTGGAAGTCCTTCAGGCTCAGCACCTGTCTCCGCACCTGGGCCACCCAGGAAAGCGCGAGTCGCTTTCGCTCGCGGAGGAAGAGTTCTTGAACATTAACTCCAGCCGTAGACGCGACAAAACGCAGGTCATCCTTCGCGAACACGCGTTCCACCAGCTCCGCCGGAAGAAGCCCAGTTTGCAAGGAACTCAACGCGTGGCGGGCTTCCACCAGAGCCTGCGCGCCCCCCTCCGTCCTGGGTTCCGGACTCTGCAGAAAAAAGTAGATCAGGACGAGGAGTCCCGTTCCAAGTGCGACGAACAGAACTAACAGAATCACTGACGAGCCGCCTTTCCTAGCTGCTCGCGCACTGATTCCACGGCTTCTCTCGTGGTCGTCGCAAGCACATCGTACTCAGTCCCGGAACCCCCCGTTCGCTTTGGGACCGCACTCGGCTGATAAGACCACAGCGCGAAGGTCCAAATGAGCAGGGAGAGGAGGTAAGACCAGGATCGAATCGCTGAGAAGTAATCCTGAAACCACGGTCCCAGATAGGAACGCATCGAGTGAGTGATTACAATCGTCGCGACACACAAACCGTACCCAACGACGATGCCTTTCAGGCTCCTCGAGACGGCAATACGGTAGTAGACGATAGCACCCATAATTGCGGCGAGGAGCAAAGCCTCAGCAGTTCGAAGCTCCCTCTCGACTTCCACCGAGCTTATCAACGCGCTCGAGTGCCGGAGCAGCATCGAGTGAATTGCCACATACGCAACGATTACGGCGAAACCCCAAAGCGCCACATTTCTCACAATCTTCCTTGCGCCCTCATGCGAAGCCAGTCCTCTTTCGACTATTTCCAACACTACGTTGTAGCCGGCAATCACGCAAACGAATTCCCACGTCCAGTACCAATATTGGTACAGGCCCGGATGCGTCCTATAAACGATGTAACCGGACGCGGAACTCACCAGGACACATCCGAGGTAGATACAGAAAAAGGGGAACTCCCTGAACGCTCCGGTCTTGAACGCCCGGAGGAGAATCGCCAACTCAAGGACAATCGTCGCCCACCAGATGGTGAGAGTCAGCATTCAGGCCCTCGCTACGATTTGGCGCCTGAATCCTAACACAAGATACCGGGGGAGAAGTGGATTTTCTCCCCCGCTTGCTTTACCAAGCTAGCAAGAAACGTTGCGGTGACCCATCGGTATCGGGGGAGGGGTCGGGCCGCCACCGTCCGCTACGTACGTGGGAGCAGAGGTTAGAGACTTCATAGGAATCGGAGGAGGCGTCGGGCCGCCCCCATCCGCCACGTATGTGGGCAGCGATTTCGCCGAAGCCTTCATGGGGATTGGTGGTGGCGTTGGGCCACCGCCGTCCGCTACGTATGTTGGGGTAGAGGTTACGGACTTCATCGGAATCGGGGGAGGCGTTGGGCCACCGCCGTCCGCTACGTACGCGGGGATAGAGGTTAGGGACTTCATCGGAATCGGAGGAGGCGTCGGGCCACCCCCGTCCGCAAAGTGGGCGGGAACAGTCTTTATTACGTTGATCGTGTGCGTTTCGCCTGCCAACACTCCCAGTGCGACCAAAACGACGCTTAGTAGACACACCGCTCTTTTGCTCATTCGTTTCTCCTCTGATTTTCTAACTGGGCCCCAGAAGGCCGTGCTGCACTCTAGTGAAATCGGCATGCGAGGCCCTAGGGGAGCTGACGTTTGCTCGGTATGCCGAGCAATAGCGGCTAGCTTTGCGGCTATTACGAAGCAATGGAGGTGGGACTCAGCTGCCCTTTTTTGACACACGATGCTGCCGCTTGCGAAGACGCCGAATCAAATCATGCGGATCTGTTCCATCAAGAAACGTGGGATAACCAACTTGAAACTCCCGAGGAATTTGCGGCTGGAGTTTGGCTGTGATTCCCGGTATCTAAGAAAGAGGCAATCCGCAGACTCTCTATGGCAGACACAGGAATCGTTGCGTCTCAATCTGAGGCGTTCCGCGATCACTTCCGGAAGCTGGACCAGCGCCAATGGTGGCTCTGGTCATCCACAGTGCTCGTTCTAATCTTGCTGACTGTTGCCGTCGCGTCGTTCGCCTTTCCAGCCATCCTGAGCAGAGAACAACAGAGCTATTCGTTCTATTTGAATCAAGCGGTGCGAGCTCTAGTGGGGATCGTGCTGCTCTTCACCGTGTATCTGGTCTACCAGCAGTACCAGATCATTCGGATGCGAAACCAAATCGCCGATCAGATTCAGTCCCTCGCGAAGGTGGAAACCTTGACGGCGGAAGTGTTCAAACTGGCGGCGCTGGACCAATTGACCGGTCTCTATAATCGCCGCTCCGGGGAGCAGCGCCTAGCCGAAGAGATGAGCCGCGCCGTCCGCCACGACCGTCCCCTCACTTTATTGCTCATCGACCTGGACAATCTGAAACACATCAACGACCGGTTCGGCCACGCCGCTGGCGATCTCCTGCTGAAAATGTTTGCCGAAAGATTGCAACGCGCGATTCGCGGCTCGGACCTCGCGGTACGGATCGGTGGAGACGAATTCATGGTCCTGCTTCCGGAATGTCGCGCCGACGAAGTGAAGCACGTTCTCGCCCGCCTCGAAGGACTTCGCATTGAATACGAGCGAGAGAAGATCGACTGCCGGTTCTCGCGGGGCTGGACCGATTTTCGCCCGGGCGAAACCGCTCCGGAACTGCTGAAGCGAGCCGACGAAGCACTTTACGATGACAAGCGCGCCGGAAAGCGCCGAACGGGCGGACTCCAGACCAACGCCGTGCCTCAGTCAGTCGCCTAAGTAATCCCGCGCCTTTGGCGCAGCGCTCGGCGGAAACGTTCTCCACAGGAACATTTTCCCGAAATTCTCCTTGCGCCCGCCCAGAGTGATTCGTAAGATACCCGCGTGTTGTAAGAAAAGGCACCCATGCCCAAAGAGAAACCCAAGGTCAATATTGGCGAGGTCATCCGCTCCTACCGGAGCGATCGAGGCCTCTCGCAGGGAGATATCGAACGTCGCACGGGCCTCCTCCGTTGCTATTTGTCGCGCGTCGAGAACGGCCACACGGTCCCATCCCTCGAAACGCTCGCCAAGATTGCCGAAGCCATGGAAATCAGCCTCGCGGACTTTTTCCCCGGCAGCGACACGCCGCAGGACCGCGAGACCCGCAAAGTGCTCGGCGAGCTTTCCGAAGAGGAAATCCGGTTTCTCGCCGAAATCAAGAAATACTCCACCACGCTTTCCGACGACGACAAGAAACTCGTCCTGGCCATGATCCGCAAAATGGCTACGATTATTCCGCCGCCCCGCAGCGGCAAGCCGGCCGCAGCCGCGCGCCGTCCTGAGTTTTGATCGCTCCAATTTTCGTTGCGCGCGCAGCTGAGCCACACATCTCGTTGGCTACCACTTCTCCGCCTCGATTCGGTACAATAGTTACGACATGACTCATTCGACGGCACAAGACTGTTGGCGTGAAGGTCGGCAAGATCCAGGTGGGCGGCGGTGCGCCCGTCGTCGTGCAGTCGATGACCAACACCGACACGGCCGACATTGCTTCCACCACGCAGCAGTGCTTCGAGCTTGCTCAGGCAGGTTCGGAGCTGGTGCGCATCACGGTAAACGTTCCCGAAGCGGCGGCGGCCGTGCGCGGAAATCAAGAAGCGCCTTCTCGATTCCGGCTGCGACGTCCCCATCATCGGCGATTTTCACTACAACGGCCACGTGCTGCTGACGAAATATCCCGACTGCGCGCGTCGCGCTCGACAAATACCGCATCAATCCCGGAAACGTCGGGGCCGGCCAGCGTCGCGACGAGCAGTTCTCCACGATTTGCAAAGTCGCTCGCGACCACGATAAGCCCGTCCGCATCGGCGTCAACGGCGGTTCGCTCAATCAAGAGCTCGTGATGCGCAAGATGCAGGAAAACACGGATCGCGACCTCGGCAAGACCTCCGAGGAAATCATCAACGAGTGCATGGTGCTATCGGCCCTCGAATCCACAGAACTCGCCCTCGAGTCCGGCCTGCGCAAAGACCAAATCATCATCTCGTGCAAGGTTTCGCGGCCGCGCGACCTCATCGAAATCTATCGCGACCTCGCGCGCAAGACCGACCAGCCGCTCCACCTGGGCCTCACCGAAGCCGGGATGGGCGCGAAAGGCCTCGTTTGGTCGGCTGCATCGATGGGTATTTTGCTCGGCGAAGGCATCGGCGACACCATCCGCATTTCCCTCACGCCGCGCCCCGGCGGCGACCGCCGCGAGGAAGTCTACGCCGCGTGCGAGCTGCTGCAATCGCTCGGCCTGCGGACGTTCGCGCCCAGCGTCACGGCGTGCCCCGGCTGCGGCCGCACCACCAGCACGACGTTCCAGGAGCTCGCCGAGAGTATTCAGGACTACATCCGCGACCAAATGCCCGAATGGAAGCGCGCATTACGAAGGTGTGGAGGAACTGAAGCTCGCAGTGATGGGCTGCATCGTCAACGGCCCCGGCGAATCGAAAGCCGCGAACATCGGCATCAGCCTGCCCGGAACGGGCGAGGCGCCGCGCTGCCCCGTTTACATCGACGGCCAGAAATTCACCACACTCGAAGGCACCTACGACGAACTCTCCGCCGCATTTCAGGCGCTCCTCGACGACTACGTTTCCACGAAATACCACAAGCGCGAATCGCCGCTGCCTGCCACCACTGCGCCCCATTCGAACGGCGCCAAGAAGTCCTCTTTGCGCGTCATCGCGTAGTTCATCGTAAAAGCCAACGCATCGTAGGCAACACCCTGCGCTCCGACGGCTGCAAACCGCCGATTCTGCGATAGACTCAGCGAATCTTGGTCGAGAGCTTCGCTCGACGAATCATGATTCCCTTCCCATCGCAGCCGGGGCTTCGCCATGGCCACTGACGCATCAGTGTCAGCTGCGCCGCCGGCGTCGGCTCCACATCCTCCCGCGCCCATCGAACCGCGGAACTGGCGCCGCGGATTCTGGAGCCTGATCGTCACGCAGTTTCAGACCGCGTTCAACGACAACGCCCTGAAGTTTCTCGTCATTTACATCATCGTCGCGATGGACTTCTCGCCTGCTCGCGCGATCGCCTGGTTCCTCTCGTCGGCGCGCTATTCGCGCTTCCCTTCATTTTCTTTTCGATGGCGGGCGGTTTTCTGGCCGACCGTTACAGCAAGCGCACGGTCACGATCGGCACGAAGCTCCTCGAATTCGCCGTAATGGGTTTCGCGGTCGTCGCGCTCTATCTCCACAACCTGCCGATGGAGTGCGCCGGCGTCTTTCTGATCAGCTCGGAGGCCGCCCTGTTCGGGCCCTCGAAGTACGGTTTGCTGCCCGAGCTTCTGCCGGAAAAACGGCTTTCCTGGGGCAACGGCATCATCGAACTCGGCACGTTCGTGGCCTCGATTGCAGGGACGATGGGCGCCGGGTATTTGGCTGTGCGCTATCACGGGCGCGAAGCGATTGCAGGTTTTCTGCTTCTCGCGCTTCACGTGCTTCGGCTTCGTCACGAGTTTCGGAATTTCGCGAGTTCCCGCCGCCGATCCAACCAAGAAATTTCGCTGGAATCCACTGGGCGATTTCGTCGCGCAGATCAAGACCATCCGCGCCGACCGCGTTCTCGGATGGGCCGTCCTGGGCAACTCCTACCTGTTTTTCCTTGCCGCTCTGCTGCAGTTCACAATCATTCTCTACGGCCACGACGTCCTTCGCGTTGACGACACTCACATCAGCTATTTGCAGGCCGCCGTCGGCATTGGAATTGGCCTCGGCAGCTTTGCGGCGGGCTATCTTTCGGGCGGAAAAATCGAATATGGACTGATTCCGCTCGGCGCCATTGGCATGACCGTCTTTGCCGCCCTGCTTTATCATCCCGGGCAGACAGTCCTCAGCTTCCGCTGATTCATCTTTCGCTGCTCGGGTTCTTCGGCGGATTTTTCGCCGTTCCCCTGGGCGCCCTGATCCAGCATCGGCCCGCGCCGGAACACAAAGGCGGCGTGATTGCCGCCGCGAACCTGCTTTCGTTCGTGGGCATCTTCCTCGCGGCCGGCGCGTATTGGCTTTTCTCGAGCGGCTTTCATCAGACGCCCGCCGGGATTTTCCTCGACGGCGCGATCCTCACGCTCGTCGCCACGGCCTACTCGATCTATCTGCTGCCCGATTCGCTGTTGCGCCTCGTTCTCTGGATGCTGACGCATTCGCTGTATCGCATTCGCGTCGAAGGCCGCGACAACATCCCCGAAACCGGCGGCGCGCTCTTCGTCTCGAACCACATGTCGTTGATCGACGCCCTGCTGCTGATCGCGTCCACCGACCGCCCCATCCGCTTCCTGATGTTCAAAGGCATCTACGATCTGCCGTACATCAAGCCGTTCGCGAAAATGATTCGCGCGATCCCGATCTCCTCGGAGCTTCGCCCGCGCGAAATGCTGCAATCGCTGCGCGAAGCCACCAACGCGATCCGCTCCGGCGAAGTCGTCTGCATCTTCGCCGAAGGGCAAATCACGCGCATCGGCCAGTTGCTTCCCTTTCGCCGCGGCATGGAACGCATCATGAAGGGCGTCGACGCTCCCATCGTGCCCGTGAATCTCGACGGCGTGTGGGGCAGCATCTTCAGCTTCGAACGCGGCCGCTTCCTGTGGAAACTGCCGCGCTCGATTCCCTACCCGGTCACGGTCAGCTTCGGCAAGCCGATGCCGCCTACCTCCACGCCGTTTGAAGTGCGCCACGCCGTGCAGAACCTGCACACCGAGGCGTATCGCCACCACAAGAAACGCCTGCGAACGCTGCATCGCAGCTTGATCAATACGGCGCATCGTCATCCCTTCCGCTTCGCGATGGGCGACAAGCGCCGCCCGCGCATGAAATGGGGAGGCGCGCTTCTTGCGTCGATTCTTCTCGCGCGCCGATTGCGCACCACTTGGGCGGGACAGGAAATGGTCGGAATCTTGCTGCCGCCGTCCGTCCCAGGCGCGCTCGTGAATTTCGCCGCCACGCTTGCCGGAAAGATTCCGGTCAATTTGAACTACACGTCGTCGAACGAGACGCTCGCCTCCTGCGCCGCGCAATGCAAACTCGAAACCGTCATCACGACGAAGCTCCTGCTCGAAAAAATTCCGCTGCAGGTTCCGGGAAAAACAATCTTGCTCGAAGAAGCAGCCGCTTCGCCGCGTCTCGGCGAAAAAATCCTGGCGCTGCTGCTTTGGTTTCTGCCGGGAGGGTTGCTCGAGCGCGTCCTGAGCGGCGGCAAGACTCGCACCCTCGACGATCTCGCCACGGTGATTTTCTCGAGCGGCAGCACGGGCGAACCCAAGGGCGTCATGCTGACGCACTACAACATCGCGTCCAACATCGAGCAGGTTGGGCAGACGTTCATGCTCGACCGCAAGGACACCCTCCTCGGCGTCCTGCCGTTCTTCCACTCCTTCGGCTTCACCGTGACGCTGTGGCTGCCCGCCGTGCTGGGCGTCGGCGTCGCGTACCACCCGAGCCCCCTCGATCTCGCGGCCGTCAGCGAACTCGTCCGCGACTATCGCGTCACGTTCCTGCTCGCCACGCCCACGTTCTTGCAGGCGTACATGCGGCGCTGCTCGCCGGAAGACTTCGGCAGCCTGCAATTCGTGGTCGTCGGCGCCGAAAAACTTCCCGAGCGCGTCGCGGTCGCCTTCGAGGACCGCTTCGGCATCCGCCCGCTCGAAGGTTACGGCGCCACGGAATGTTCGCCCGTCGTCGCCGTCAACACGCGCGATTTTCGCGCTCCCGGGTTTCGCCAGGTGGGCGCGAAGCGCGGCCACATCGGCCATCCGCTCCCAGGCATCAGCGTCCGCATCGTCGATCCGGATACGGGTGAACCGACACCCATCGGCACTCCGGGGCTGCTGCTCGTGCGCGGTCCAAACGTGATGAAAGGCTACTTGGGCAGACCCGAAAAAACCGCCGAGGTTCTGCAGGACGGCTGGTACGTCACCGGCGACATTGCCACGGAAGACGAAGACGGCTTCCTCACCATCACCGACCGCCTGAGCCGCTTCAGCAAAATCGGCGGCGAGATGGTGCCGCACATCAAGGTCGAGGAAAAGCTGCACGAACTCGCCGGCGCCACGGAACAGAAATTCGTCGTCACGGGCGTGCCCGACGGAAAAAAGGGCGAGCGGCTCGTCGTGCTGCACACGCTCACGCCCGACGAAATCAAAGCCACCACCGACAGACTCGGCGAATCCGGCCTGCCGAACCTCTGGACACCGCGCCCCAACCAATTCTTCCACGTCGACGAGCTTCCCCACCTCGGCACCGGCAAACTCGACCTCCGCCGCATCCGCGAGGTCGCCACCCAGTTCTCGCAATCCGAATAGCTCGCGCCGCCAAAATCGCACTCCAGCCCCGCCGAGCAACCGTTCAACATAACTTTTCGGCCGTTCGCACGTTTGTACTTGCATGAATCAACTGCTCTGCATAAACTGCGAGACGCTGGAGAACATTCGGCATGACCCATAGTTACACACACAACTCGTTGCGAAGGCTGGCGGCAGTCACGCTGCGCCGGGATTGTGGCCGAACGGGCTTCGGTCCCGCGCAGTAGTCATCTCGCTGCTGTTCAGTTCTTTGCCAAACAACTCGCTATAAACGCACATCCAGGTCCGTGCACTTGTTTGCGGTTTGGTGGTTTTCTCAGCCAACTACCGCGCACTCACTCGGCTCGGGGCGACGGTGTGCGCAACCGGAGCGCTCAGAGGCGCTCTTAGAAAGGGTGGAACCATGACTGCCAACGTGAAGAACGGCACCCCGTTCCATGGCCCGTCGTTGTGCGAAACGTG
The DNA here is from genome assembly GCA_963737205.1 of uncultured Acidobacteriota bacterium. GTDB lineage: Bacteria > Acidobacteriota > Terriglobia > Acidiferrales > UBA7541 > Palsa-295. The sequence continues at coordinate 537,307 of CAVTRV010000003.1, forward strand.
CACGCACGCTCACATCGAGAGGGGCTACCGCGCAAGCGAGAAGCGGGTGTTTTGCGCGGCACATGAACCCGCACATGGGGTGCCTTTCGCGATGCACGAGTGTACGGGCTATCGCGACAAAACGCGCCAAAGCTTGTGGGAAATGGAACAGATAGCGTGGGTCCTGGCTCCGCGAGGAAGCAAGCGCGAAGCCGGTTTCATTCGGGCCAACGAGCTCCGCAAGAAAACGGCCGAAGTCGAGCTGATTCTCGATCATGAGAAGTGATCGGGGTCGACGAATGGCTCCGAAGCCTCAGTGGCTCGCAACAATCTTGTCGAGGCGCACTTGGGTGTGCAGGTTCTCGCTGCGCGACGCAGTTGGTGCTAGCCAGTCGTGCAGCGGAACCTGCCTCGGCAAGGCTTTGCTTCGGGGGTTTGTGGTTTTTTCCGTTTTTCCCTTTTCTCTTTTCCGTCTTCTTCTGTCTCTGTGACTCTGTGGCGAATCTGTTTCAGAAAATTCCGAGCTTGATCTGCAAAAACTTCTTCGGGTTCTGCCGGAAATCGCTGATCAGCAGACGCATATCCCCTGTCAGTCCGGTCATGTTGTCGTACAGCGCGGGATCGGTGAACATTTTCCCCAGCGTTCCCTGGTTCGCATTGAGCTTCGCGGTAGCGTCACGGACATTTGCCGAGGCATCGCGCAGATTGTTGTACGCCGTATCATCAGTCGCCAGCTTCCCGAGCGAGCCTTTGCCGGCGCGGACGTCCGCGAGCAGCGCGTTGCCCTTTTCCGCGATTCCCTTCACGTCATCGGCCACGGCAGGATCGTACACCAGCTTGCCTAACGTCCCCTTCTGGTCGCGCACCGCGCCGAGCACGTCGTCGATTTTGCTCACCGCACTATTCGCCTTGTTGTAGAGCTCGTCGGACGCAATCAACCTGCCCGCGCTTCCGTTGCCCTGCTTGAATCGACGTAATCATCGCTTCCAGTTTCGCCGCACTCCCGTTTAAGTGGTTGTACAACGAAGGGTCGTTAATCACCTTCCCGATCGAGCCCTCGCCCTTGCTCACCTTCGCGACGATGTCGCCGATCTGATTGGAAAGCACGCTCAGGTTCTGCACTACGTCGTAGCCTCGCTCGACCACATCCTTAATCTCGGGAACTTCCCCTCCCTGAACGACGCCGCCCGAGGGTATCTCCGGCCCCGTCGAACCTCGCGTGATGTCCACGTAGCGATTGCCGAGCAAGCCCTCGGTCACGAGGCTTGCGGTCGAGTCGGAGCGAATTTGGTCGTGATATGTGCGACTGATTCGCATGACAACCGTGATGTTATGTCTCTTGTCGGGCGGCTGCGGAGTTAGGTGAATGGACTCGACGTTCCCTACTTGCAGGCCGTCGAGAGAAACCGGCGCGCCGGTTTGCAGGCTCTCGACCTCCGGCAGGTAGGTGATCAACCGATACTTTGTCACCCAGAATCCCTGCCCGCCGGTGACGTAAAAGATCCCCACCGCCACGATGATCAGAGCCAACAAGAACGAACAGCCCCACTCGCAGTTCCGACCACGTCAGTTTGCGTTGCGCCATTGCCTTGCCTCCTCAGTCGCGCTTCTAGTGCGCTCTCGATCGTTCCGAATCTATTCCGCGGAAACCAGGAACTTCTTCAAATACTCGTCGGATGAATGCAGTACGGAGTCGGCTGCGCCGTCGAAATACACTTGGCCATCTCGCAGGACGAGGATGTTCGTCAGCGGTGCCTCGCCGCGATTCCCGTTCTTGCCTATCGGCACCACATGGCTGCTGGCTTTGTCGAATAGGAAATTGGCGAGTCCGAAGGCGTCTTGAACGCGCTGCGTGGCCAGCAAGGACGTAACACCCTGCAAATCCCGCCCGCGCATGATCAACGTGATGATCGTTTGCGATGTCACGGGATCGAGGCCGCCCGTCGGCGAGTCGTAGAAAACCACTTTCGGATTGTCCACGAGGGCGCGCGCGATCGAAACGCGGCGCCGCATGCCGCCCGAAAGCTCGGCGGGATATTTATCGACCGTGGCCTCAAGTTCCACGAATCGCAGCGCCTGACGCACGCGCGATTCGATCTCGTTTTCCGCGACCTTTTCCTCGCGAAGGCGAAACGCCACGTTGTCCGCCACCGTCATCGAGTCAAACAGCGCACTCTCTTGAAACACGAATCCCAGGTGCCGCCGGAAGTCGAGCAGCTCCCGCTCCTGCATTTGCCCGATGTCGTGGCCCATCACCCAGATGCGTCCCTGATCCGGGCGCAGGAGTCCCGCCGCCAGTTTCATGATCACGGTTTTGCCGGAGCCGCTTTCGCCGAAGAGAACTTTGGTTTCGCCGGGCAGGACGTCGAAAGAAATGCCGCGCAGTATCTCGCCCTCGTCAAAGCCGATGTGCACATCTTTGAATGAAATCAGCGGTTCGCCCGGAACGATTTCATTCATCGTCAGCACCGGCACGGGGACGCACGGGGCGCTTCATGGTGAGATTATAGATGCAAATCCGGCGCCTGAAGCAGCTAACGTGTGGACCCAGCCGTTGGCGGAGGGTGCGGGCGGGATGCTACCGAGTTCGATTCTCGTAGGGGCTGTCGTTCTCCGCGCCCTCTGCGTCTCTGCGGTGAGCCTTTGGTGGGCCTTCTTCGAAAAGTCGAGGACGCTGGCTACAGATTGAAGAGAAACAGAAACACGCGCGTCAGGAAGAAATCCACCACAAGGACCACCACCGAAGAGATCACCACCGCGCTCGTCGTCGCGCGTCCCACTCCCTGCGTTCCTCCTCTCACGCGCAAACCCTGATAACAACCCACGGTCGCGATGATCACCGCGAAGAACACCGGCTTCCCCATTCCCATCACGAGATCGCCGAATTGGAGAGCGTCCACGGCGCGCGTCCAGAACTCCACCGCCCCAACGCGCAGCGTGAAGTACGACACGATGAATCCCCCGACGAGACCAAGAAAATCGGCGACCGCAACCAGCAAAGGCAGCACGAAAACCATCGCAGCCACGCGCGGCGCCATCAGCTTTCGGATCGGGTCGGTGCCCAGCGCCCGCATCGCGTCCACCTGCTCCGTCACCACCATCGACCCCAGTTCCGAAGCAATTCCCGACGCGTTGCGCCCTGCAACGAGCAGCGCCGTAATCGCAGGACCCAGCTCTCGCACGAGCGCGAGCGACACAATGTCGCCCGTTAGCGCCGTCATGCCGAACCGCTCGAACTGCGACGCCGTGTTCAGCACCATCACGCCGCCGATGAAAACCGCCGCGATCGCCACAATCGGAAGCGAACCCACACCCATCAGGTCCATCTGTTCGATGGTGTCCGCCCAATACCGCGGCGGCGTGAATATGTCTACAATTGATTCAACCGAAAGTTGCAGGTAGTCCTGGAAGACGAAGAGCTGGCGTTTGAGCGCTTCCCCAAGCACGGACGGCACCGATGGAGTCTCAGTAGCCTCGAACATGGGCGTTGCCCGCACCCCCGCGCAGGCGAGTCTTCGCAAGCGTAACGTCCGCTTGCGGTCGCGTCAAGCAAACGAATCGTCCAGGCAGTGGTGAACGACGAACCGAGTCTGCTTTACGCGTCGCGTCGCGTTCGGTACAATCGTGCGTTTGTTCCGCGTTATCGAACTCGACTGAACATGCTCCGTTTCGTCACAGCCGGAGAATCTCATGGCCAAGCGCTGGTCGCTTGGATTTCGGGCCTGCCCGCGGGCGTCCCGATCGACCTGGAGTTCGTTGGGCGCGACTTGCATCGGCGACAGCTTGGATATGGCCGCGGCGGGCGCCAGCGAATCGAGAAAGACCACGCGGAAATCCTTGCCGGGGTGCGGCACGGCAAAACGATCGGCGCGCCCATCGCCATCCGCATCGAGAACCGCGACTGGGCCAATTGGGAGAAGGCTCTTCCTGTCGAGGATACGGAAGGCGCCGACGATTTGCAGCGCGTTCTGACCGCACCGCGACCCGGGCACGCCGATCTGGCCGGCTCGCAGAAATTCAATTTTCATGATGCTCGCTACGTCCTCGAGCGCGCCTCCGCTCGCGAGACGGCCGCACGCGTCGCCGCTGGGGCTTTCGCGAAATTGCTGCTGCAACAGTTTGGCATTACGGTGCTGAGCCATACGATCGCGGTCGGCCACGCGCGCCTCGATCGCGAAGCCACCTGGGCCGAGATTGAAACGGTCTGCGCCAATCTCGAATCTCCGCTGCGTTGCGTCGATGCGGTCACCGAAGCGAAAATGAAGGCGGAAGTCGACCATGTCCTCCGCGCCGGCGATTCGGTTGGCGGGATCTTCGAAGTGGTTGCGCACAGCGTTCCGCCAGGCCTCGGCAGCCACGCGCAATGGGACGAAAAACTCGACGCGAAGATCGCCCGTGCGGTCATGTCGATTCAGGCCGTGAAAGCCGTCGAGATTGGCACGGGCGTGACAAACGTGGGAAGCTACGGCTCTGAAGTGCAGGACGAAATTCGCTATGATTCGACGCGTAAGAGATTCGAGCGTTTGTCGAATCGCGCGGGAGGCCTCGAGGGCGGAATCACGAATGGCGAGAACGTCGTCGTCCGCGCCTATTTGAAGCCGATTTCCACCCTTCGGCGCCCCCTGCTGACAGCCGACCTGAAAACCAAGGAGGCCGTGAAGGCGGCATACGAACGCTCGGACGTGTGCGTGGTACCGGCGGGCGGCATCGCGGGCGAGGCGATGGTCGCGTTTGAGCTGGCGAGCGCGTTCCTGGAAAAGTTCGGCGGCGACTCGCTCGAAGAGACGCGCCGCAATTTCGACGGCTACCAGAAGCAATTGGACGCGTACTAGCAACGAAAGGATTTGCGAAAGACGTGGTTTCGCGGGCCACGGATTTCGTGTCAGCCCTGGACTTCAGTCCAGGGAGCACGGCCTTAAGGCCGTGCGAAACAAGGTCACCTGTTGGTCAGGGGTTTTAACCCCTGAGAGTGGCAAAGCGCGGAGCAAAATGATCCATCCCATCGTAAAGTTCGGCGATCCAGTACTCGAGACTCCCGCCAAGCCCGTCGAAAAATTCGACGACGAGCTTAAGACCCTCGTCGCCGACATGTTTGAATCGATGTACGCGGCCTCGGGCGTGGGCTTGGCCGCCCCGCAGATTGGGATCGGCCTGCGTCTGGCCGTGATCGACGTGACCAACGGCAAGAATCCCGAGGCGAAGATCGTCTGCGCGAATCCCGAAATCATCCACTCGGAAGGCGAGCAACGCGAAGAGGAAGGCTGCCTTTCGGTTCCCGGCTTCCGAGGCTACGTAGGACGCCCCACGTACGTCACCGTCCGCGCCCAAGACGCTACCGGAGCCGAATTCGAGATGCGCGGCGAAGGATTGCTTGCCCGCGCCTTCTGCCATGAGATCGACCATCTCGAGGGGACCCTCTTCATCGTTCATCTCAGTCTTCTAAAACGCGATTTGATCAAGCGCAAGATCCGCAAGCTGAAAAAAGCCGGCAACTGGTAGGCGAACCGTGCCCTTACGCATCGTATTCTGCGGCACGCCTGCTTTCGCGCTCCCCACTCTGAATCATCTGATCGCCCAGCCGGATTTTCAGATCGAAGCCGTCGTCACGCAGCCGGACCGTCCGCGCGGTCGCGGGCACGAAGTCTCCAGCTCGCCAGTAAAGGACGCCGCGCTCGACGCCGGGATCGCGGTCTACCAGCCTGAGAAGATCAAGTCGGAGTCCGGCCAGAACTTTTTCAAGCGCGTCGCGCCCGACGCGGTGGTCATCATCGCCTACGGGCAGATCATCTCGGAGTCTTTGCTCGAAATTCCCCGCCTCGGCTGGATCAACCTGCACGGCTCTTTGCTGCCGAAGTATCGCGGGGCGGCGCCCATCAACTGGGCGATCGTCGACGGCGAAACGCGCACCGGCGTGACCAGCATGCAGGTAAACGCAGGCCTCGATACCGGGCCGATTCTGCTGAAATACGAAACTGAGATTGGCGCTGATGAAACCGCTCCGCAACTGACCGCTCGGCTGGCCGAAGCAGGCGCGCCGCTGATCGTGGAAACGCTGCGCAAACTCGACCGTGGCGAGGTCGCGCCCGAACCGCAGGACGATTCGCAAGCCACTCTCGCGCCGCTCTTGAAAAAGGAAGACGGCCGCATCGATTGGTCGCAGCCCGCGCAAGCAATCTACAATCGCATTCGCGCCTTGCAGCCCTGGCCCGGAGCCTACACCACCTTCCGCGGAAAGAATTGCCACATCTGGGGCAAGCCCGCGGCCGCTACAATCCAGACCCAGCCCCCCGCGCCTCCAGCCGCTATCGTTGCCAGCGCCGGAGAATTAACGGTCGTGTGCGGCGGCAACACGGCGCTTCACATCGAATTCGCGCAACTCGAAGGCCGCAAGCGCGTCACCGCCCGCGAATTTGCAAGCGGCGCCCGCATCGTCCCCACCGACCGCTTCGGTACGTAGAGGACAATCTCCCAGGTCGTATCACAGGATCGTCGAACGGTGGCTACTTAGGGGGCGTTCCGCGGCCGGAGGCCGCTTTGGGAGTGCGGCAGCTTGCTGCCGCTTTCTCTTCGCCGAAGCTTGCTTCGGCGGTTTGCTGTCCGTCGCAACCCTGATTCCTAGCTCAACGCGCAAAAAATCCATCCGTTTCCGCCCTTGACTTTCGTCTCGGTTGCCTCACAATCGACCATACTTCCTGATAACTGGCGCTCCTCTTGGGAGGCTCCATGTCATTTTCTGCGCGGTTGTCCCAGCTTGCCGTTGCGACCCTGCTCTTCGGAACCTCCTTCGCGGCACAGCAGAACACCCCGGCGCAGGCGCCCGCCGTCGCGGCTCCGTCAGGCCCCAATTCCGACCCGACCTACCAACAGCTCCGAAATATCACGCTCGGCACCGAGTCCATCTCTGTCGAAGCGGTCGATCTCAAGCGCGATGCGGCGACCTTTCACTTGAAGCGCGGCACAGTCTGCTTTGTCCCGCCAGTCCAGGGCAAAGTCACAGGGGCTGTATTCGTGGGCGAAGGCACTATGACGCTCGAGCCGCCAACCGCCGACGAGCGCCGCAGCCTGAAGCTGCTCACAAAATCGGACGAATTCGCCGAGAGCTTTACACACCTCGTTCTCCGCTTCACCGACTCCACTTACGAAGAATTGAAGAAGTCCGGCGGCCGAGGGCAAGAGGGCTGCGATGAAGGCTTGCTCCATGACAGCCAGAACGCGATGCGCCACAAGCTCCACCACAACCTCGACGGCCGCATTCTCGAAGATGTCCTGCGCCCCGAACCCGGCGGCTTGTTCGTGGCGTTCGTCCACGGCAATCACTACGACGATAAGACGCTCTACATCGTCGATCCTAACGGCGCCCCCGAAATCGCTGACGAACAAGTCGGCCTGATGACCTACGACGAGAACAAAGAAGGCATCTGGATCGCCTCCCGGCTTTCCAATGAATCCAAATCGAGCTTGGGAAAAGCCGCGGCTTCGAGTTCGCGGATTCATATCGAGGATCAGGATCTGGATACGACGATCGAAGGCAGTGCGCACCTTTCCGCAAAGGCCAAGACCACACTGATTCCGCTCTCCACCGACTCGCGTGTCATTCCCTTCGATCTGTTCCCGACGCTGCGTGTCCACAATGTAGTCGGACCGGACGGCCAGCCGCTGTCATTCATTCAGGAAGATAAGAACGACGACCCTGATCTCTTTGTTGTTTTTCCGAAGGCGCTTGCGGCCGGCGAAAAGTACACCGTTACGACCACGTACGATGGTAAGGACGCCGTGGTAAACACCGGAAGCGGCAATTACTTTCCAGTTGCTCGAGAAAATTGGTATCCGGCCAATTCCGGCGCGAGCCTTGGGGACTATTCCACCTTCGACATGACCTTCCGCATTCCCAAGGGAATGAAGATGGCTGCCTCCGGCAGCTTGCTCAGCGAGAGAGAAGAGGATGGCAAAAGTGTGTCTGTTTGGAAGAGCGATGTCGCCCAGCCGCTCGCTGGTTTTCAATTTGGCCGAATGAAGGAAGAAGAGGCCAAGCTGACGGCTCCTGACTTTCTCGTGGCGACATACGCAAACGAGGCGGTCCCGGACGAGTACAGGCGTTTCGAGGGTGGTCCGATGGGCAACCTAAGTACGGTCAGCATGATGAAGCAGCCTCTCTCCGAGGCACAATTCGCCATCAAGCTCTACACCAGCTACTTCGGTCCGTTGCCATTCAAGCGCCTTTCAATCACGCAGCAAACCGCTTGCGGTTTTGGTCAATCCTGGCCGGACTTGGTCTGGCTTCCCATTTGCTCGTTCTACGACGAAACGGCGCGTCACTTCCTGGGTATTGGCGAAGCGGCAGGCGGCTATTGGGATGTAGTTACGCCCCACGAGGTCTCGCACCAATGGTGGGGACAACTTGTCGGCTTCGGTTCCTATCGCGACCAGTGGATGAGCGAGGGCTTCGCCGATTTCTCCGCCTCGCTGTTTCTGCAAAGCGCCTACGGAAAAGAGAGCCCTAAGATGTACGAGAAATTCTGGAACGACGAGCACAGATTGATTGTCGAGAAAAATCAGTTTGGTTTCCGCGCGATTGACGTCGGCCCGCTCACCATGGGCTACCGTCTCGACAACAGCAAGGCCGGTTTCAACATCGGCCGTTTCCTGATTTACCCGAAGGGCGCCTATATTCTCCAAATGGTTCGCATGATGATGTGGAACGGCCAAACAGGTGACCAGGATTTCAAAGCGGCCATGCAGGACTTCGTGAAAACCTACGCCGGACGGCCCGCGACCACCGAAGACTTCAAGGCCACCCTGGAGAAGCATATGACCCGGGAAATGAACGCCGGCGGCAACGGCAAAATGGACTGGTTTTTCAACGAGTACGTCTATGGGACCGCTCTTCCCACCTACGACTTCGTCGGAACCTTCGACAAGAACCCAGCAGGGGAAGTCGTCTTCAATTACAGCCTCAAGCAGTCAGGGGTCGACGACAACTTCGTCATGCCCGTGCCCGTCTACTTCGAGCTGGCCGACGGCCGCACGGTTTCGCTGGGCCGCATTCTAGTCAAAGGTAATCACACCGCCGAAGGCAAGGTTGCGCTCAAGGGCATGAAGGATCCTCCCAAACGCGCCCTGATTAATTACAACCACGACGTCCTCGCCTCGAACTAGATTCATGCCGAGGAGCCGCGCGCCTATTTCGCAGTGAAGCTCTTCGCGGCCGCAGGCCGCTTTGGAGTGCGGGAGCTTGCTTTACCCTGAGCCTGCCGACGGGCTCCCGCTTTCTCTTCGCCGAAGCTTGCTTGTCCTGAGAAGTCGAAGGGCTTCGGCGCTTCCGCCGCAGCCTATGCGCCAGCTGCTTTGGGCTTTGCCTGGTCGATCATCGCGAGCAACTGAGCGGCAGCTTCTTCGATGTCCGCATGCTTGTATTGTCCCGCGCGGCTCTCCGCGGCCAGCACTCCGCAACGGTGCACTTTCTCAAAGTCGCCATAGGGAAACTCATACCTCTTCTTCGTTTCTTCCGGTTCCTCATCATTGATTCCCAAATGCCACTCGCCGTACTCGCCGAAACCGTGCGCCGCGATGAATTCGTTCTCCTCCGACGTCGAAGGCTGATCCGCCCTCCATGCGTTACGGTTGTCATGTACCACTTTTCCCTCTTCCACCAGCTTTTTCGCGTGACTGAATGCCCGTTCGTTGAGTTTCAGTGCCATAAACTTACCTCCTGATGTAGTTCTCTTCACTTGACCTCGCAACACCACACCAGCGGGAAACTCGGACCGTGAGGCCGCCTCTACTGGAATCAGACGCTCCCGGTCAGGCTCCGTGGCATCCGAGCCTATTTTGCGACTTTTTCCGCATAAAGACGAATTTCCTTTCGGCCCAAAGCGGAAGTGCTATCTCTCTCCACCGCGACTATGATTTCATTTGAGCGTGAGCATTTCACCCGCAAGAACGATCGCGTTTGACGCGCTGCGCCGCGTGGAAGCCGAAGGCGCCTACGCCAGCGACGTGCTCCACGCCGAACTCGGCGCAGGCGTGAAGCCCGAAGACGCCGCGCTCTCGACCGAACTCGCGCTCGGCGTCCTGCGCTGGCGTCGCCTCCTCGATTTTCTGCTTGAACGGCTACTCGGCAAGCCTATCTCTAAACTCGATCTTCCGGTAACCGTCGCCCTGCGCCTCGGCCTCTATCAGCTTCGCTTCCTCCAGCGCATCCCCGCGCGGGCCGCGGTGAACGAATCTGTCGAGCTTGTAAAACGCGCGCGAAAGGCATCCGCGGCCACTCTCGTCAATGCCGTGCTTCGCCGCGCCGCCACCGAGGCGAAAGACTCGGCCGAGAAGTTTCTGCCGTCGAATATTTCGCCCACGGAGCGAATCGCCATCCTGCATTCGCATCCCACGTGGCTGGTCGAACGATGGCTCGCGCAGTTCGGAGAGCTGCGCACGATTGCTCTGCTCGAAGCCAACAATCGCGCGCCGCGTCTCACTTGCTCCGTGCATGACGCAGCTCATCGCGACGACATTCTCACCGAACTCGCGAAATCCGGCTTGCGCGTCGAACCGGGCCAGCTTGTGAAAACAGCTTTTGCCGTCAGCGGAGGGAGCCCGATCCGCACGGAGGCTTTTCGACGAGGCGCGATCTCAATCCAGGACGAAGCCTCCCAAGCGGTGCCGCTGCTTCTTGCAGTTCATCCGGGCCAGCGCGTCCTCGACCTCTGCGCCGCGCCAGGCGGAAAAACGCCGCTGCTGGTCCGCGCCGCGGGCGAAAACGGCCTCGTCATCGCCACGGACCGTCACGCGCACCGCCTGCGGGCCATGCGCGCTCAATTCGGGCGCCTGCATCTCTCCGAGATTGCGCCCGTCGAGCTTGTCGAGCTCGACGCGCAGCGGCCGCTTCCCTTCCTTGCCAAATTCGACCGCATCCTGGTCGACGCGCCCTGCTCCGGCACCGGCACGCTGTCCCGTCACCCGGAAATTCGCTGGCGCCTCAATCCCGAGCAGCTCACCGAGCTTCATAGCCTCCAAGTCGCAATCCTCACCTCCGCGCTCGCAGCCCTCGCCCCCGGCGGACGCCTTGTCTACTCCACCTGCTCGCTCGAGCCGGAAGAAAATGAAGACGTAATCGCCGAAGCCGCGCAGGCCCGTGGGCATGATGTCCGCTCAGTGCCTGCCAGCGAAGCAGGGCAAGCGCTGGCCGCCTATCTCAATCCCAGCGTCGATCATGCGTCTCTGTTCGACTCCGCAGGCCATTTCCGCACGATTCCCGGCCAGCAACCCTCAGACGGCTTCTTCGCCGCCATCCTCGAATCGGAAAGGGACTGAGCGCCACCTGAGAGGGCGTCCACGAAATGTCACCGGGGGTCGTAAAATTTCCCAGCCTTTGCTGTGCGCGAGTTGACGTTGAGGTGTATTCTAGAGTGTCGCGTTCATTAGAGATGCGCGTCCCGCGGGCGTAGCAAGACATACGCGCCCGGCATTCTGGGACACGCGCAGATCAAGCAACACGGTCAGAGACGATCGAATATGAGTGTTCCTCTCAGATACACGGGACCGGCAAACAACGAGGCTATGGACAAGAAAACCCTTACGTCATTGCAAGGCTTGGAAGACGTCGAAATTCAAGAATGGCTTGAGTCGCTCGACTCGGTCCTCGAGTCAAGCGGGCCCGACGTCGCGATGGAAATTCTCGAACGCCTGCGCGCCCACGCGGAAGTGGTCGGCATCGACCTTCCCTTCTCTGCGAATACGCCGTACGCCAACACCATTCCGCTCAGCCTTCAGCCCGCCTTTCCCGGCGATCAGGAACTCGAACGAAAAATCAAGAGCCTCGTGCGCTGGAACGCGCTGGCCATGGTTGTTCGCGCGAACAAAGTCGAACACAACATCGGCGGCCACATCTCCACCTATGCCTCCGCCGCCACGCTGTACGAAGTTGGCTTCAACCATTTCTTCCGCGCGCGCACCGAAGAGTTCGAAGGCGACACGATTTACTTTCAGGGCCACGCTTCTCCCGGCATGTATGCTCGCGCGTTTCTCGAAGGCCGCCTTTCGAGCCAGCAACTTGAGAACTTTCGCCGCGAGCTGAAACCCGGCGGCGGCCTCTCTTCTTACCCGCATCCCTGGCTGATGCCGAATTTCTGGGAGTTCCCCACCGTCTCGATGGGCCTTGGGCCATTGATGTCGATCTATCAGGCGCGATTCAATCGTTATCTCGAAAACCGCGGACTCAAGCCGGTCACCGACGCGAAGGTCTGGACGTTCTTGGGCGACGGCGAAACCGACGAGCCCGAGTCGCTGGGCGCGATCACGCTGGCCGCGCGCGAGAAGCTCGACAACCTGATCTTCGTCATCAACTGCAACCTCCAGCGCCTTGACGGACCCGTGCGCGGCAACGGCCAGATCATCCAGGAGCTCGAGTCTGCCTTCCGTGGCGCCGGTTGGAACGTTATCAAGGTTCTGTGGGGCAGCGAGTGGGACCCGATCCTCGAGCGCGATACCGAGGGCCTGCTCGTCAAGCGCATGGGCGAGACCGTGGACGGCGAATATCAGAAACTCGTCGTTTCCTCCGGCGCCTACGTCCGCGAGCACTTCTTCGGCTCCGACCCCCGGCTCCTGGAACTGGTCAAGCCTCTCTCTGACGAACAGCTCCGCCGCCTGCGCCTCGGCGGCCACGACCCCCGCAAGGTCTACGCCGCATATAAAGCCGCCGTCGAACATCGGGGCTCGCCCACCGTCATTCTCGCTCGCACAATCAAGGGCTACGGGCTTGGCGAAGCGGGTGAGGGCAAGAACGTCACGCACCAGCAAAAGAAACTGAACGAAGACGAGTTGCGCGAATTCCGCACGCGCTTTGATATCCCTCTCAGCGACGATCAGATTACCGACGTCCCTTTCTACAAGCCGTCCGACGATAGTGAAGAAGTTCAGTATCTCCATGCCCGCCGCGCTGAGCTCGGCGGCTACGTGCCGAAACGCAGCGTTCGAGCCAAGCCTCTAACCGGCGATTACGAAGAGCTTTTCAAGGAATTTCTCACCGGCAGCGACGGCCGCGAAGTTTCCACCACCATGGCCTATGTCGCCATGCTGCGAAAGATGCTTAAGGACCCAGAGATCGGCCAACTGGTCGTGCCCATCGTCCCGGACGAGGCCCGCACTTTCGGCATGGAGTCGCTCTTCCGCACGGCGGGAATCTATTCCAGCGTTGGACAGCGTTACGAGCCGGTCGACGTCAATACCCTGCTCTACTACAAGGAAGCTCAGAACGGACAGATTCTCGAGGAAGGCATCACCGAAGCGGGCTCGATGGCTTCCTTCATCGCCGCCGGCACCGCCTATGCCACTCACGGCATCAACACGATTCCGTTCTTCATTTACTACTCGATGTTCGGATTCCAGCGCATCGCCGATTTCATTTGGGCCGCCGCCGACATGCGCGTGCGCGGCTTCCTGCTCGGCGGCACCGCGGGCCGCACCACGCTGAATGGCGAAGGCCTCCAGCACCAGGACGGCAACAGCCACGTCCTCGCATTGCCCGTGCCGAATCTTCGCGCCTACGATCCCGCTTTCGCCTATGAAATTGCGGTCATCATCGAGGACGGCATCCGCCGCATGTACAAAGACGGTGAAAGCATCTTCTATTACATCACCGTCATGAACGAGCCGTACGCCATGCCGCCGATGCCCGCCGGCGCCAAGGAAGGAATCCTCAAGGGCATGTACCGCTACCGCCCGGCGTCCAATCCGGAATCGCCGTTGCGCGCGCAGCTTTTTGGCAGCGGCGCGATTTTGAACGAAGTCCTGCGCGCCCAGGAAATTCTGGCGAAGGATTACGGAGTTGCCGCGGACGTCTGGAGCGTCACCAGCTACAAGGCGCTCTACTCCGACGGCATCGAAACCGAGCGCTGGAACCGCCTGCATCCCGGCGAAACGCCGCGCGTTCCGTACGTCGCCGAAGCCCTCGCCGGCGCCCCGGCGTGCTAGTCGCCGCCACCGACTACCTGAAGACGCTGCCGAACATCGTCAGCAAGTGGATGCCTCGTCGCCTCGCCTCGCTCGGCACCGACGGTTTCGGCCGCAGCGATTCCCGCGAGGCGCTGCGCGATTTCTTCGAAGTCGATTCCCGCTTTGTCGTCCTCGCGACCCTGCACGAGCTTTTCACCGACGGCAAAATCGACCGCACCGTGGTCGACAAAGCCATCGCCGCCCTCAACATCAACACCGACAAGCCCAACCCCGTCACGACATAGCAAGACACTTTCGCCGCCGCGTCCGTTTTCTGCGTAGGGGCACGGCATGTCGCAGATCCGCCGTGGCGGCCCGTGCCCGCTTTTCGTAGCGCCGGCTCGTCCTGAGCGAAGCCGAAGGGCGTCTCGCCGGCTCACTCGTATCTCAGCGCCTTCCTCGCGAGTGCTAGCCTGAACGTCCTCTCTCAGCTAGAATCCCGCCAAACATGACGCCCGACAGAATACTCGTTCAGCATGTATACGCATCCCTCACATTCAAAACGTTCGAGCTTTCAGTTTTCTAATGGGCGCCTCGGGCAACGGTCAGGAGCGTGAACGCCTCGCCGAGTTATATGCCGCCAAGGCTGATGTTGAGCTGGAGAACCTCGCTGCGGCGGGCTCGTCGTTAACGGATCTCGCGCGCGACGTGCTGCGCGCAGAAATTCTCCGCCGCGGCTTGGCAATTATCGTCGCGGAGACGCCGCAGCCCCTTCCGCCTCCGCCGCGCCTGCCAATCATTCGCGTGTATCGCGATCTTCCCGACGCCCTTATCGCACAGAGTGTCCTGGACTCCGCAGGAATTGATTGCTTTCTTTTCGACGAAAACATCATTCGGCTGAATTGGTTTCGTTCGTACGTTGTCCGCGGCGTAAAACTCCGGGTCGGTGACCAGGATGCTGCGGACGCCGCCCAATTACTCGACCAGCCACGCTTGGAGAAATTCGACGTCGAGGGAATTGGGCAATATATCGAGCCTTGTTGTCCAAATTGCCAGTCTGCCGATGTGTCCTTCCGCCCGCTCGTAAAACGCGTAGCTTATGGCCTTCTCTTTCTCGACCCGACGGTAACTATTCCCTTGAAATATTCAGCTTGGCGTTGTCATTCATGCCGCCACGAGTGGCGCACAGGTGAGCTGGGCGAGCAACTTCCGCTGAACTGGTTCCTCGTTCGGAGTTTGTGGATTCTCGGCCTGGCACTCGACTTGGCTTCACGCATCGACCGATATGGTCCGCTTTCCACTTGGTTCTGGATCGCCTACGCGACAATCTCTGCCGTATGCGTCTCGCGATACGCTACTCACCGAAAGTTCACGCACGCCTTCCTTGTGGGTCTGGTTGTGGACACCTGGGGAGTCTTTTCAATGCAGCTTTATTGCATTCCGTCGAATAATCTCAGCCCTGATCCCTTCACGATTTACATACTCTTCTCCAACGCTTTTATGGCAGGTGTTCTCGGAGGGATTGCACTGATGGTGTTCACTTGGTTCGCAACGTTTTTCGTCCCGGAGCACAGAAGGCCTGAAGCTGAACGCTCTATCTGAGTAGAACCGGCACTGCCTGCCGGCGCGTCAAATGAAAACGATTCCGCGCTCATTCGTACCTCAGCGCCTCAAGAGGATCGACTCGCGTCGCCCGCCGCGCCGGAATCCAGCACGCCGCCAGCGCGCAGATCAAAGTCAGCGCAACCACACCCAGGATCGTCCGCCAATCATACGGGCTCACCGCGAATAGCAAGCCGGAAAGAACTCGGCCGAGAGCCAGCGCCCCCACTACTCCCGCGACCAATCCAAAAGCCACGGGCACGATTCCCCGCCGCATCACCATCGACAGGATGTTCACAGCTTGTGCGCCAAGGGCCATCCGAATGCCGATCTCATTCGTCCGCCGAGCGACGCTGAACGCCAGCACTCCGTAAGTCCCCAGCGCCGCCAGCAGCAGCGCCGATCCGGCGAACACCGCAAGCAAAGTAATCTGGAATCGCCGCTGCGAAAGCGACCGGCTCTCGATCTGCTCCATCGTCTCGATATCCGAAACTGGCAATTGCGAATCCACCCACCACACCGCCTCGCGTATCGCTCCAGCGGCAGCGACAGGATCACCCGCCGTTCGGACGGCAATTGCCGCCGACCACGGCGCGCGATCCCAGTACGGAACGTAAACCATCAGCCCGGGAGCGTCCTGCAAACTCGTCGCGCGGACGTCCGTCACCACTCCCACGATTTCGTACGGCGGATCCTTCGGGTCGCCGCGCCTGAATTGTTTCCCGATCGCATCCTGCCCCGGCCACACCGTTTCAGCCGTGTGCTGCGAAACGATCACAACTTTGCGCGGCTGATCGCTTTCCGCAATCGCCCGGCCCGCCATCAACCGTATCCCCATCGTCCGAAAATAGTCCGGAGTCACCGGCCGAAAGCCCGCGATCGGCCGCTCCATAATCGGCCGCGTGTCGCCGGGCACGGAAATCAGGTCCGCCCAAAATTGACCGTTCAGCGGAAGTACGGAAATCACTCCTGCCGACATCACGCCCGGCTCCGTCTGAAGCTTCGCGATGACATCGTGATACAGCCGCTGCCGTTTGGCGTCGTCGTCATACCGCGGGCGCGACGGCGCAATTTCCGCCGTCAGAATGTGCTGCACCTCGAATCCGCGGTCGACACCCATCAGACGCGCAAAACTCGTCAGTAGAAGTCCCGCGACAATCAGAAGCAAGCAGCTCAGCGCCACTTCCACGCTCACCAGAAGCTCGCGCACCCGCATCCTGCCGCCCGATTCGGTCGAACCGCGCGATCCCGACCGCATCGCGTCCTGCGGGTCCACCCGCGTCAGCCGCCACGCCGGAAACACGCCGAAGAATAATCCCGAAATCGCGGCAGCCCCCAGCGCAAACAGCAGCACGCGCCAGTCGACGTGGACTTCCGAGAGGCGCGGCAGATCGACCGGTGCCATGGACACCAACAGCCGCACGAGAGTCACGGCCAACGCAACGCCGAGCAAACCTCCCGCGAACGCCAACACGAGACACTCGACAAGAATTCCGCGCACGATTGTCCCGCGCGACGCTCCCAGCGCGATTCGCACCGCCGTTTCGCGAGTGCGGCCAAGCGCTCGTGATAGCATCAGGTTGCCCAGGTTCACGCACACGATCAGCAGCACAGCCCCCACGGAACCCAGCAACAGCCACAGCCCGCTGCGCTCTTGCGACGTAATTCTCTCCTGCAACGGCGAAAGCCGCGCGAGCAAGTCGAAGCGGTCCTCCCCTTTGAACGTCGATGCGATCTGCGCTTCAATCACATTCAGTTCCGCACCGGCCTGGCTGGCGCTGGCGCCGCGCCTCAGACGCACCACCGCCCCAAAGTCGAAATCTCCCATCGCGTCCCAGTCGCTCTCCTTGATTACCCACGGCCGGAAGATGTCGACTCTTTCTTTCATCGGTATTCCCAGCGACTGCCAAGCCGGCGCGCGAAACCACGCAGGAAGGATTCCGATCACGATGTACGGCGTGTCGTTTAATGTGATCGATCTTCCGAGCACCGACGGATCGGCCCCGAACTTCCGTCGCCAAAGCGAATCGCTGAGCACAACGACGTTGTTGTGTCCTGCCTGCCCGTTTTCTGGCTCGAACGTTCGCCCAATCTGCGCGCCAATTCCTAACACGGAAAAGTAGTTCGCGGTGACCTTCTCGTCGTAGATGCGCTCTGGCTCGCCCGTGCCCGCGAGGTTCAGTCCCGCGTCATCCGTATTGATCAGCGTAATCGCCTCACACGAGCTGCAGTGCCGCGTCCATTCGAAGTAATGCCGCCCGTTCACAGGCAGCACCGGATAGACATTGCTCAATTGCGGAACCACTTCCTGGATGGCGTAGAGTCGCCCCGGATCGCGATACGCCAGCGGCCGTAGCAGGATTCCGTTGACGAGCGAGAACACGGCTGCCTGCGCCCCGATTCCCAGCGCCAGAATTACGATCGCTGTTAGCGCAAAGCTGCGTTCTTTCCGCAGCGCGCGAAACGCATGCCTAACGTCTTGCCGCAGATGTTCGAGTGGTCTCATAGCGCGATATACGCTGACGAGCTCAAATTGGTTCCGGAATTTGAATGCTTCGGAAGGAAAGGCAAGCCGCAAAGGAACAAGTCAAGGGAAGATCCGTCAGCGCCTATTCTCCCGGCGGAGCGACTGGTGGCGGCTCTTTGATGCGGCCTTTTCCGGCTATGGCGGCGATGATTTCCCTGCCGTGGAACCGGCCATTCTCGATGAAGATTTCCGACGTGTTTTTGCCGCCAACCACCACGCCCGCGATATAAATCCCAGGCACGTTGGTTTCATGGGTTTCCGGATTCGCCTCCGGCCTGAGCGTCTTCGGATCCAGACGAATTCCCTGCCGCTCGAGGAATCCGAAATCCGGATGGTAACCGGTCATGGCGAACACTTGATCGGCTGGCAACACTTTCTCCTCGCCCGAGTTCTTCACGAAGACTTTTCCCGGTTCGAACCGCGTGACCTGAGTGTTGAACAGAGCACGCACTTCTCCGGCGCGGATACGATTTTCGATATCGGGCTTGACCCAGTATTTCAGGCTCTTCCCCATTTCGCTGCCGCGATGGACCAGCGTCACGTGAGCGCCCGCGCGGAACAAATCCAGGGCTGCTTCAGCCGCGGAGTTCTTGCCGCCGATGACCACCACCTCCTGGTGCCAATACGGATGCGCATCCGTAAAATAGTGCGAAACGTGAGGCAAATCCTCTCCAGGGACATTGAGTTTGATAGGCAGATCGTAATAGCCGGTGGCAATGATGATCTTGCGTCCACGATATTGATTTTGTCGGCCCGATTCCTCGCGCGTGTGCACCACAAACGCCTCGTCATGGCCTTCCACCCGCTCCACCCGCTCGTAAAGTCGCGTCTCCACTCCGTAGTGCTCCACAGCGCGGCGATAGTATTTCAGGGCCTCGACGCGCGTGGGCTTTCCGCCGGCGATCGTCATCGGAAGATCGCCGATTTCCATGCGCTCCGGCGTCGTGAAAAACAGCATGTTGGTGGGGTAGTGATACAACGAGTTGCAAAGGCAGCCCTTGTCGATCACCAGCGAACGCAGCCCTTCGCGCTTGGCCTCGATCGCGCACGCCAAGCCCGTTGGGCCGGCGCCGATGCCGATCACGTCAAACGAATCGTTGTTTGCAGGGCTCATCACTGGATGTTCGTGTTCGCTCCGATTTCACTCTAAGCCGAATGCGCCGTTAGATGCAAACGGCCGCTGACCCGACGCCGGGTTCTGAGCCAGGCCAAATTCCGCGCGGCACTCCTTGCGCCCACGGGTGTAGAATTTCGGGCAAGGGATTGGGCGGGACGGACATCATGAAATCGATTGGGCTATTGCTCGTCATCCCGGCCTTGGTCTGGAGCCTGGGGTTTCCTCATGTGGCAGCCGGGCAATCCTCGACTTCAGCTCCTCCAAGCGCTTCTTCGCGCGCTGATCTTGCTGCCGGTTCGACGATTTGCGCCGAGCTCACGAAGCCGATTGACTCGAGGAAAACCAAGCCGGGCGAAGCCATCGCAGCCAGGGTAACCCTGCCCGTCTTGTCTCACGGCAAAGTGCTGATTCCCAACGACACCAAGATTATCGGCCATGTGACACTGGCGCAGCCTCGCTCGCGCGACATCACTCCATCGGAGCTCGCAATCGTGTTTGACCACGTTCTCCTCAAAGATGGCAGCGAACTGCCTCTCGCGCTCACCATACAAGCCATCGGCAGGCCCGCTCCGCCCCCGGCCGTTCAGGAAAACGATGATCCCGACGTGGCACTCCGCCGCGAGAGTCCCAGCACATCGGCCTCGTCGCCTCGGCAGGGCGGTTTTCCGCACCCCCAGCCTGGGCAACTGCCGCAAGCGGCTAGTCCGGATGCTGACGCACAGGCCATGCGGCATCCCGTATTGGACGCGAGCAACCACGGCGCGATTGGACTTCCGGATCTCACTCTGACGGAATCCGCCGATGCCGCCACCGGCTCGATGGTTAAATCGCTGAAGAATGACGTCAAGCTGGACACCGGCACTGAGCTCGTCTTGCGGGTGCTGGATTCAACGGGCAGTTCAGGCGGCACGGCCAATCAGTGATCGCGCGTCGTCCGCCTGCCGGGACCAATTCAAATGGTCGGCAGCAGAGCGTCAGACAACTCGCTCGAGAATCTTTCGAGTTCGGCAACGCGTTCCGGCGTGGCTTCCACCCGCTCTTTCTTCCATACGAACCACTCGCCGTCGCTGCGTTTCACACGCACCCCAAAATTGTCGCCTACAAGCCACGTGGGCGTCCCGTAGACCACAAAGCCCTCCGGCATCACCGGCGCAAGAAGCGCCGCGCAGTTTCCTTTTCGCACACCAAGGTAGTTTGGATACAAGCCGAACGCCACGATTTGGAAACCTAGAGCCTGCAACCGCTCGAGACTCCTCGCCTGTAGCTGCGTCAGTTCCATTTCGCTTCCGGGATAACGTTCGCGGGCGATGAGCCTCTCGCCGGCTCCCGTCATTCGGTAAATTTCTTGCTTGGCACAGCCTGCTTCTCGCGTTGCAGCTCGATGATGTCAGCCTGAGTCTCGGCCGAGCCCAGCAGCCAATGCGCGAAAAAGTCGCCGCGGCGCGCAATCACGTAAGAGGCAATCGGCATGTAGCTGTGCCGCACGCCGGGAAAAACCAGCATCTCGAAACGCTTGTTAGCCTTGATCAGCGCGTCGGCGACATGCATCGTGTTCACCATGCTCACGTTCTCGTCCATGTCGCCCGTGGTGAGCATCAGGTGGCCCTTCAGATTTTTCACGAGGTCTGAATTCTTGTCGATTTCGTAGATGAATTTCTCGGTGCCATCCTTTTGAGTTTCTTCGCGCACGCCGTGGTATTTCTCGCTCCAGTGAGAGTTGTAGACGTTGTTGTCGTGATTGCCGGATTCGGACCACGCCGCCTTGAAGAAATCGGGGTACTGCAAAATTGCGGCCGTGGACATAAAACCACCTCCGGAATGGCCCCAAATTCCCACGCGGCTGATATCGATGTACGGATGCAGCGCCGCCAGTTGCTCTGCCGCCGCTTTCTTGTCGGCCAGACCGTAGTCCCGCAGATTCCCGTACCCGAAACTGTCGTACCACTTGTCGCGCTGCGGGCTTCCTCCGCGATTCCCCACTTCGATCACGATGAACCCGAGCTGCGCGAGCGGAATGTTAGGGCTTTTCGGCGTGAACGTTTTGTTCACGGATTCCGTTTGCGGTCCCGGATACACATACTCGATCAGCGGATACTTGCGCGCCGGATCGAAGTCGAACGGCTTGTACATCTCTCCGTAGAGGTCCGTGATGCCGTCGTCGGCTTTCACTCGAAACGTCTCGGGATACTTGTAGCCGGCTTCGAGGGCTCGCTTTACATCGGTAGTTTCGAGTTCGGCAAGTTGCGCGCCTTGCGTGTCGAGCAGAACGGATTTCGGAGCCGTATCAACGCGCGAGTAAGTATCGACAAAGAATTTCCCCGAGTCTGGCGCGCTCGCCGTGTGCGAAAAGTTTCCCGGCGTAAGCAGTTTCAACCCTGTCCCATCCAAACCCACGCGATACAGATGAGTGTAGTACGGATCTTCCCCGGACTCATGGCCATTCGCGGTGAAATACAGCACGCGCGCCTTTTCGTCCACCGAGATCACCTGATCCGCCATGTATTCGCCCGACGTGACTTGGTTCTTCAGCTTCCCGTCGGCGCCGTAGAGATAGTAGTGCGCCCAGCCGTCGCGTTCCGACCACCAGATAAGATCGTCTCCAGCCAGCCGCAGCGGACGCACATCGAGCCACACGTTGGAGCGTTCTTGAATCAGGGTTTTTGGCGCCCCGGTGGTGCTGTCGGCCACCGAGACATCGACGCGTCGGAAGTCGCGGCTCATCGTGGTGAAGTACAGCTTGTCGGAAGTGTCCGACAGCCACCGATGCATCGGCTCAAAAAACATTCCAGGGCCTTCTTGACCCTCCATCTGTAGGCGCATGTCCTCGCGGTCGCGTTCGAGCTGCTGCGCATCGGAAATCGCCACATTCTGGCCGGGAAAGTCCTTCGTCTGGACGATAACGTGCTGTTTCGATGCGATGTCGAAAATCTGCAACTCGGGCAAGCTCACGTTGTCGTCGCCGGGCATGTCGTACTTGTAGGTTTCCAGCGTCGGGCGCGGGCTGGCAAGCGAATGGATCACCCAAAGGTCAGCTACTTTGCGATCATCGGACCGTACGAGGGCAAAGTTCTTTGAGTCCTTCGACCAATGAATCGTCACCGGGGGAACTCGAATGCCGGTTTTGTTCGTGTCGCCCTTGTCTTCTTTCTTCACCGCCTCTTCTTGTTCGGGAAGCAAATTGCGCGCGTAGCTGAATTTGTCGACGCCGTCGGTGGTCAGTTGCGTTTCCACCACGGTGGCATCGCCCGGCTTCTTCGCGGCCTTCGCGTAATTATCGGCGTCCATCATGTAGAGATTGAAGCCGCGCGCGAATACAATCGTTTTCCCGTCGGGAGAAATCACGGCCCACTTCGGCCGCTTTGGAGGTGCGTCGAAATTGTCGAGCCGCTTTACCGTGCTCGTCGCCAAATCGTACTCGAAGTATAAAGTGCGCGTATCGGGCGGTTTCTCACTTTTGCCTTCGTCAGCCTTCTGGTCCTCTTTCTCGCCCTCGTCTTTCTTGGTGTCCTCTTTTTCCTTTTGCTGGCCCTGCTCTCCCTGCTGGGTCTGCTGGCCTTGCTGCCCGGTTTGCTGCATTTGGGTCTGATTCCCTTGTCCGCTGACGTCTTCCTGGCTCTTCTCCGGCTTGGGCTCATTCGGGACGACCGCGTTCTTGCGAATCTCGATCTCAAACCGCATTTTCGTGTCTTTATCGACGAGCCTCAGATGCTTCACCGCCAGGTGCTGCGCGTCGTAGGGGAAATTCGTCAGCGTCGAGAGCGCTGCCGCCACTTTCGCGTTGTCCCACAGCGGCACCTTCGATTTCTTCAGCGGGTCGACGATCCAGTAGCGCGTGCCGTCCGTCGTTTGATAGCTGTACCAGAACCGATCCGACGTCTCGAACCAGTGCGGCGTCACCGAAACATCGAATATGAGTTTTCCCACCTTGTCAGGCATGAACCGTGCCGCGAGCTCATAGTTGGGCTCGACGGGCACGGAATCCTGAGTCTGAGCAGCGGTCGCCGCACTCGCCGGCGAAGCGCCGCTCTGTGCTTGTCCTCGCATGCTCGCGGCCAGACACAGCAAACCGGCCAAAGTCAGCAGCAACCACTGCTCAACCCTCGTTCGCCTCACACGACGACCAAGTCCGAAACTCCGCCGTTTTTCGACCTTCATCGACGCGTTCTCCTCGTTGCTTCGGTTTCGCCGTTCGCTTGGTCCCAGACTGGTCGCCCGAAGACCGCACATAATAAACCAAAAGGAACCGACAGCGTAGCTTCCGAGGAAGCAAATCGGGCGGTGAATGCTTGGAAAATACGCTGACCCAGCGGGGCCGGAAGCTATCTCATAAATGGTGTCCGGAAGGGCGGGGCTTCAGCCCCGCCGTCGGGGCCCGCAATAAGAATGGGCTTTAGCCCCTGAAGCCTAGCCACTCGATTCAGCCGAGCACTTATGAGATAGGTTCTAGTCGCCGTACTTCTCGTAGAACTTGTTCGTGAAGAGGCCGGTGGGATCGTATTTGCGCTTCGTCGCGAAGAAATCACCGATCTCCGGATACGCTTTGCGCAGTTGGTCAGGTGAATAGAAAAGCTGATATGGCAGGTAATACGTCCCGCCGGCTTTTTGCGCCACGTCGATCAAATCAATGGTCGTCTTCCGGAGTATCTCGTTGTCTTTTTCATTGAACTTCACGTTGAAGTAAAGCACAAACCCGAACATATTTTCTTTCGCATACGGAAGAGCCGTCACATCATCCTTATGGACGGTGCGGATCGTTACGTTGATCAGATTCGCTCCGTTGCTGCGCACCACGTCCCTCAAGCCGTCCACGAATTCAGGCATGCGATCGTAAGGAACGAAGTACTCCTGCAGGATATCCGTGTCGCGCAGCCTGTTTTCGAGATACGCCATGTTGTCATACATCTCTTCGTTGCGCGAGACGAGGCATTCTCCCTTGCCGCTCATTGCCTCGTTCCGCGTCACGCAGGCGTGAAGATGCGGCTCCGCATATTTCTCAAGCGTCCATCGGAACCATCTCCCCAGAGCCCCCGTTTTCGAGAAATTGATCACGAATCGATTGAACGTATCGTGCTTCTCCGGAGTCAGCGGCGGAAGCGAACCGTCGAATTGCGTCTTCGTATAAAGGTGAACCGCCGTTTCCCTCAAGAACGACTGCGGAGCAACCGACAGCCTCCCAAAGACGAGGCCGGCCTGGCCGTTCGTTTCGATATTCGCCTTGTAATATTTCGGATAGTCCGTGTAATCCACATAGAGCGTTTCTCGCCGATACATCTCGTTGTCGACGATATCGAGTTCCGCGTCGAGAATCACGCCGAACAGCCCGTAGCCGCCTAATACATGGCGAAAAAACTCCACGTTCTCGCTGGGGCTTGCCGTCACCACGCTTCCGTCGCTGAGCATCACGCGAAGCGAACGCACGGTTGGCGCCACGGGCCCGGGCTCGGGATCAATTCCATGCGCATTCACGCTGAGCGTGCCGCCCACACTGAAAATGTTGATCGACTGCATGGCCTTCACGGCAAGGCCTTCCTTGTCGAGAAACTGCTGGAGCTGCCACCAGCGAACGCCGCTCTGGACGTTCACCGTCTTGTGCGGCTTGTCGAGCGAGATGCGATTGAAGTCTCTCAGGTCAAGCACGACCCCGCCATGCGTGAACGTCTGCCCGCCCATGGTGTGCTGTTGGCCCGCGCACGTGACTTTCAGATTCTTCTGCCGGGCAAACGCGAGGGCGTTGCGAATATCGTCTTCACTCGAGATCTTGACGACGCCATAGATCGCCGTTTTGTTCAGGTGGCTGGCGTCGTCGATGAAACCGCCGCGCTGCTCGAAGGTGATCCCCGAAGGAACGGCATCCAGCACTTGAACGGTCGGCTTTTCCTGATCGGGGTTCGCCGGGAAGGTGAAGTCGCTTTCTTTCGGCTTGTCGGGAGCCGCCGAGTAATCGAATATCTTCTTCGCGCCGAGAAAGGCTGCGACTACCAGAACCACTGAGAACAGCCACTGCCTCTTGCGGCGCAAATCTCGCTCCTAGCAACTCTCGCCACCGATCAAAAACAATTCTCTTGTGCGGCTGGCTCTGCTGTTGCACATTACCCGCGACCGGCCACCATGCCAAGACATTTCAGCTCGATTCAAAAGTGTGCGTTTGGCTTTGCCGCGCTTTTCCTCGGCGTGTACCTGCTCGACTACGTTCCGGGTGTCATGGACAGCAACGGCCTCATGTTCGGCCTATTTCACATGAGCAAGCTGATTGACCTCGGCCACTTGGGCGCAGGCACGCTGATGCTGATCGGCGCGCTTACCTCCGCGAACGTCGCGCGCATCTGCTTTTGGCTCTTGGGAATATGGTACACGATCGACGTTTTCACATACTTCTTCGGGCATCTGCACAGTTTGAGCCTCACCACCAATGTCCTCGTCAACCTGCCGCACATCCTGATCTTCATCGCCGCCTATTGGATCGCGCTTCGCGTGGATAAGCCGAAGGCGTACACCCCTTGAAGCGCGGCTGGCTGCGTCGTTGCGTCAAGCGTCTCCTAGCCTTCTTCGTTCTGTTCCTGCTCGCAATTGCCGTGGAAGCCGCCTGGGGCTGGCACTGCGATCTCCAGGGGCAGATACATCCGCCCGTCGCGCAGCCCGCCGAACGAAAAGCCGCAACCTCCGATATTAAGGATTATTCCCGCCCGGAGGACGACACTTATCTCAGTTACCCCGAGTGGTACATCGTCTGGAGCTACCAGGAAAAGGCGGACTTTCAGCAATCGCATCTGCCAAGTGGATTCCCCTATTTCCGCGCCGTACGTCAGTACTGGAGCAGTTACTCGTGCATCTCTCGCCTGACGCGCGGGAAGTATCCGTTCAACGCCGGCGAACAAGTGATGCTCGTTGTCATTGGCACTAGCTTTTCGGCGGAGTACATCCTGAAGGGCATCTATGAGAACTCCATCGGCAGATTGAGTGAATGGACGAGCCACCACCAGCCGGTCGGGGAAGACCAATATGCGTATCAAGTGGCGCGCGAATACGCCAATTTCGTCCACATTCGGCCGTTTTACGAGTTCCATTTCGCCCACCACGTGAAAGGCCTCTGGAACCAGACTTCCCTGTGGGGACCTCATCCGTTACGGAAGTGGGAACGCAAGGCTTTCCTCACCGTCGATTACGCCGTCGAAGCTTTCTATTGCTGGCTGATCGAGAAGGCCACGCATCTCGGCTACGGATACGAGCCCGTCGACACGTACGCCTGGATCGACAACGCGGACGAGTCCATTTTTCAGCAGTTGCCTCGCGTGAAGAAGGTAAAGCAGGTGGGCCCGAAGGCGTTCGTGGTGGATATTCCCCGCTACCAGGAGTTCACTGGCATCGCTTCGGAACTTGCGCGGCGCAACGAAACCTTCGTCGAGATCGCCGGCAATTCACAGATCACTCTCTCCGTCCTCGCGCCTCCAGCGTGGCGCTATGACGGTTCCGACGCACATGTCCTCTTCTCCACTCCCGTCCTGACGCACGCCGAACAGGCCCGATTCGTCGTCGGATGCGACGTTTCATCTCTGAGTAGCGTGTTAAACGCGCTGGCCCGCGACCCCGTCACGATCGAGCACTTGTACGATTATTGAGGCACCGCCACGTCCTTGAAAAGCGAAACGGGGAGCCTGGCAGCTCCCCGTTTTGCACTTACCGTAGGCCGCAGCACGTAAAACGTGCTAGCGGTACCGCACCGCAAGAGCGGTGTGTAAACGGCTTTCAAGAATCTAGGCCCGGTGGATTCATGCTCCCTCCGGTGGTCTAGTTTACTTCTGACTTCCTTTTACGTCCGCGCCCGCCGCAATGCAAGCGGAAAATTATTAGGAAACGCTAAGACCTCGGAGTGACATGGGATCGCTACTTGAGGAAAAGCCCTTCGCGGACCTGGTCGCGGCCCACGAACGTCTTCGAAGTGCGAAACTCGCCGAAGATGTCCAGGATTTCGCGATTCTGAAAAACGCGAGCGTGCACGGCGATCGTCGGCGCCGGCAAAAGCTCGACGGTCTGCTTGTCTACCAGGCGGTAGCGATGGAACCTCTCCGGCGCGCGGCTGTGGAACTGAGCCAGCACCGAGCCCCCGGCACATAGCATTTTGTAGAGCCGCTGCATCACGCGCGGCAAAAGCTCCCCATCGAGATAGTCAAACAGGTCCCACGCCAGAATACCGTGGTAGCTGTCCTCTTGATACTGTAGCGCGGTCTCGAGGAACTTATCCGCGAGCGCGGTCTGCGAAATCCGTTCGCCGCTTTCGCCCACCGGCGCGCTGCGGAGGCGTTCCTCTTCGGTGGTAAGAAAATCCTTCCAGGACCGCAGCAGATCCTCGGTCGAGATTCGGTAGCCGCGCTCGATGAAGAAATTGATCGTTGATTGCCACACCGGGCCGAGATCAAGAACGCGGGCTCGCTCGATGTCGCTGATCAGCCACAGGAATTCCTTCAGCCCGTTCGACGTGCGAACGTTGGCATTCGGAGCGACGGACGCAACGGGTCCGGGCTTTGCTCGGGCGGCGGCCACGGCCGACGTCGTTGCGGCACGCCCTTTTGCAGTCCAGTTCATTGGCGCGAACTATTCCTCTCGAGAACTTGCCGCGGCCACGCGAACCGCAGCCGGAACTTTTGCGGGCTCGGCCGCTGCAGAGGCCGTTTCACCGGGTCGAGTCATTTCCACGTTGCCGCGAAGCCGCGCGCCATCGTCAATTCCGATGCGCGGCGTGAGCACGCTGCCTTCTACATGGCTGTTCGGTCCCAGCCGAACGCTCTCGCTCGCTTTCAAATTGCCCTGCACAGTTCCGTTGACCACAATGTCGCGCGCGTCGATGTCGGCGGTCACGTGGCCGTTCGGACCAACCGTCACGCAGCCGTTCGTCAGTCGTATCTTGCCCTGCGTGTCGCCATCGATTATGAGATCGGACGTGCCCGTGATTTCGCCTCGAATCTTCAGGCCGGCGCTGATCGTTGATGGGCCTCCATTCGCGGAAGAGGCTGGTGCCGCCGGCGCCACCACGGTCGCGGCGGGCGCCGGAGGAGGAGCGACTGCAACTACAGGTGTCGCATTCACTGCTGACGATTGCACGGCTACTTCCCGCGGCGTCTCCTGCAATTTTACCGGAGCCGGCGCGGGCGTATTCGAGGCCGATGAAGACGGCTTGGCCTCATTAGGTTTACGCCACATAACAGTTGCCTCCCAAGAAGAAGTTCAGGAGGAATCCTGCGCCGGGCTGGCAGGCGTCCTGATTGCCGTGAACTATAGTACAGGACAGGCAGAGTGTAAACCGCGACGTGTTCGCCCAGTGTTTGCCGATGGGACACCCGACCTGCGGGGTGCGCCTGGCACCTCAGGGGAACGCGCGCCGCCCCGCATTCGAGGCCTCAGCGATCCCGGGCGCCGTCGCCGGTCGTGGTTTGAACGGAATTGTGGCGGAGCTCCCAGGATGCCTCCACCAGACCTACCGCCTCATGGAGGAATATCTTTATCCCTTTGCGGTGGCGCCACCAGTCGTCGGGACTGTACTCCGAGTCGGCCGCAGCCAGCACGTGCAATTCGATTCCCGGCGGAAGAAGGCGGGAGCAGATGTAGTCAGCCCGCCGGGTGTGGTAGCTCGACGTGACCAGCAGGATGCGCTTCCACGCGCGGGCCCCGGTGAGCTGTCCAATCGCCGCGCACTCCTCGCGGGTGTCCGTGGCGCGATGCGCATAGGGGATGATCGCGGTGGCCGGAACCCCGCGGTCCATCAGATCACGCCTTTCCAGCTCCGCGATGCTCGCGTACGGGCGCAAATACCTTCCGCTCGCGACGACGTGCGGTGCCCATCCCGCTTTCAGAAGCTCCGCGGCGCGAGAGGCGCGGTCTCCGTCATAGTTATCGTCGCCCAAGACCACAATGGCATCGGAGGCGCGCGGCGCATCGTCCACTACCAGCAACCCGCCGGCGAATCGCAGCAGTGGCTGGCGGGCCAGGTACAGAACGAAAAGCAGAGCCAGGAAAACGAGAAGGAGAAGGAAGCGGAAGATGATACCGCCTCGCTCCGGGTTCGCCGGCTTGTGGTAGCTCGCGGGGACCAGCGTCATTTCCCTGGATCGAGCTGGCGCAGCCGTTCGGCGGCTTCTTCGGGCAGCGTCCCGTTGAAATAGATTTCCTTGATGCTGTAGGACTTGCTGCGCTGCTCGACGATGGGAAGGATTTCGATATGCCAATGGTAGTCGCCCGCGATCGTGCGCCAGTATTCGCTCAACTCGCCCTTGGTTTGCAGGTTGTTCGGGGCGGTGTGCACCACCATGTGGTAGTTCCCCGTTAGCTGCGTCAGACGCCGCAAAGTGCGTCCCAAAACCGTCGCCAGGTGGCGGCGATTTTCTCCCGGAAGCGGCGCCTCAAACTGATGGTTGTGGGTCCGCGGAATCAGCCAGACCTCATACGGCACTCGCGAGGCATAGGGACAAAATGAATAGTAATCGCCCACGTTGTCGACGATTCGTTTCGCCTGCCTGATTTCCTGGCGCAGGATGTCGCAGAAGACGCAGCGCTCGCGTTCGCGATACCACTCCCGTGCCGACCGCAGCTCATACAGGATCCGGCGCGGAACAAACGTGGTCGCGGTGATTTGCGCGTGCGAGTGCGGCCATTCTTCGCCGGACTGATCTCCCTGATTCTTGAACACCGTAACGTACTTGAACCGCGCGTCGCGTTTCAAATCCGCGATGCGCAGCGCGTAGGCTTCCAGTACCCGCTCGATCTCCTCGTCGGTCATCTGCGCCAGCGTGAGCGAGTGGTGGCGCGTCTCGACTACAATCTCGTGCGCGCCGATCGACTCCATCCGATCGTAAATCCCTTCCGCGATGCGCCCGGGGTCGCCTTCGATGCGATACAGCGGGCGAAGATGGGGGTACACGCGAACCTGCCATGGGCTCTCCCGCGGCAGCGCGAGCAGCTCGCGCGTTTCAAGCCGGTTCTCGGGACACAGCGGACACGGGTCGGGCCGAACCTTTTCGCGCTCTGGATGGCCGGCGACTACCCAACTACGCGTGATGGGGTCTTTGCGAAGTTGCATTCTCTCCCTTGTAAACGCGAATGTAAGAAAACGAGTGTGTCATTTTACCCGAAGTCACGCGAACTGGTGAAGGCAGAAGGCGGGAATTTTGTCCTGATGGCGATTGCGAGCGCAAGACTAACGCGTGTAGTGCGTCGGCGTGGGGCCCACTTCCAGGCGGTGACGATCCCAAATCGCACCCTCGCGGCTGTAGCTTGCCATTTCGAAATCCTGCGTGAGTTCCAGGCAATCAGTCGGGCAGGCGTCCTCGCAAAGACCGCAGAACATGCAGCGCGAGGTGTCATACGTGAACGTGGTCAGCACTTTGCGGCGCGTGGCGTCATCGCGCAGCCACCCCACCACAATCAAATTCTCCGGGCACGCCAGCGCGCACAGATTGCAGGAAATACACAGCGACTCGCCGGTTTCCGGATTGATGTTCAGCCGCGGCGCGCCCCGATAACGCTCCGCCACCATCGGCCGCTCTTGCGGATACTGCTCTGTGTAAATGTTTTTGGGAGCCTGATAACGGAAGGTGAGCCACATCCCCTTCAGCAGGTCCACCATGAAGACGCGGCGCAGGGTTTGGTTCATCAGCGGTAAGTGTGACTTCCCTTCGGAGCAAAGTCAAGATAGCTGGGCTGGTGCTATCCCGGAAGCAGGTGAATTAGCTTGAACTCCCACGGACTTGCTCGCAGATCGAGTCGCGCCACCGTTATCGGCAGACTGAATCTTCGCGGCCCGGCGCTGCCAGGATTAAGGTACAGCACGCCACCCCGCGTCGTGTTTGCCGGCTTGTGCGAGTGCCCACTCACCACGATCTGAAATCCAGCGGCAACCGGGTCCAAGTCCAGTTCCGCAAGATTGTGGAGAACGTAAATCGTCGCGCCACCGGCTTCCGCCAGAGCCGTGACCGGCAATTCCTCGGCCCACGGCTGCGTATCGACGTTCCCTCGAACGGCAACCACCGGTGCCAGCGCCCTCAGCGCGTCCAGTATTTCCGGTCGCCCGACGTCTCCCGCATGAATAATCAGCTCGGAACCTTCCAGCGCCCGCAGCGCCTCGTCGCGCAGCAAGCCATGCGTATCGGAAATAAGTCCAACTCGCGTGATCGCTGTAGGCATCGCAGCCGGGCAGTTTACCTCGACTTCGGGCGTGCTATCCTGAGCCGCAGCAAGGATTTTTCGAAATGTCACCAAACGATACCGGCGATCATCACTTCATGCAAGCGGCCCTCGATGAGGCCCGCGGCGCGGCCGAACGCGGCGAAGTGCCCGTCGGCGCCGTCGTGGTGCTCGACGGACGAGTCATAGCCCGCGCCGGGAACCGTACGATTGCAGACTGCGATCCCACCGCCCATGCCGAAATCGTCGCGCTTCGCGAAGCCGCCGCAGCCGTCGCCAACTACCGCCTGCTCGACGCAACCCTGTACGTCACCATCGAGCCATGCGCAATGTGCGCCGGAGCGATGATTCAGGCCCGCATTGCGCGTCTCGTATATGGCGCGGACGATCCCAAGAGCGGCGCCGTTTCATCTTGTTTGTCGGTGCTCGACCATCCGCAGCTCAATCACAAGGTCGAAGTCACTTCGGGAATCGCGCGTGATGAAGCAGCCACGCTGTTGAAGGAATTTTTCTCGGCGCGCCGTTGAGCGCTTCGGTGAGGGTCTACGGTGTGGCCGGAGGATGTTTCGTAACGCTCGGCGTCAACTTCCGGATCACAAACTCCTGAAAGAGATTAGCGGCGGCCCCTTCGCCAATCCCGATTGCGGCGTTTTCAAACGTTAGCGCCGCTCCGTTGCGATCGGACGCGGGATAGTAGAGGTTTGAGATACCGCCAGCTGCGAGGCTTCCGAGAATACCTGAGTAATTCGGCTGCCAGTGTCCGTTGTCGCCTTTGCAGATGACGGCCTGCGCGATCGCATACAGCGCCCGCGACCGCACGCTGCCAGTTCCCTTGTAGAAATACCGCGGATCTTGCTTCAAAACCGACGGCAATATCGCGCTTCCCACAAACGTGCCAATCACCACATCAGCGTAGTTGGCGCCGTAGCGCTTTCCATACCCTTGTGCGCCTTGCCCGTACCCGCTGAAATCATTGTACGCCTGCTGAATTCCCGCAATGCCTCCAGTCAATACAAACGTAACGGGATCTATCGACGTCCTCCAGGCCAGCTCGAACTTTTGCTTCGGCGATAGCGGAACTGGATTGGGGATGTAGCTCACATAGAAATTCGGAATCACTCCGAACACGCGCTGCTTCTCTTCCTCCTTCACCTGCTCTTCTGCAATTTGAGGTCCCACCCGCACCTGAGTGGTTTCGGTAGCAAGAGCCAGCGCGACCTGCGGCACAGCGAGGTTCTCTCCGGCGTGCAGAGTTCCCGAGTACGCTTGCGTTTTGAACCCCGTCGCCGCAATCGTCAGTCGGAAGGGCCCGGGCGCGATGTTGGCAAAGAAAAATTGCCCACTCTCGCTGGATGTCATCTGCTGGCTTCCGGATTGGCCTTGAAGTGTTAGCGTCACCAGGGCTCCAGCGACGGCGGCTCCGCTGGGATCAACCACTGTTCCACTGATGTTTCCCGAAGATACTTGAATGGATTGCTGCCCCGGTTGTTGCCCCAACTGTGGTTCGATCTGAGGCGGGCTTTGCAGCGCAGGCGACGTCGACCCGGGCGTTTGCGCACCCGTACTCCACGCCAAGAACAGAGACGAAAGAACGATTGCCAAAACCGTTCCGAAGCCCGATTTGAACAAACACCCTCCCCACTGTGGCCGAGCCTGCCGCCTCTTATGCCTATTCCCCAAAGTATGATGCAAAGTTCCGAGGATGTGTTCGCTTCATTCATGCATTCCGCGATTGAGTTACTCGGGATGCCCCACCGGTCGGGAATGCTCCAGCCGAACTCGAATCCTCCTTTGTTCCCGCAGGCGACACCCGTTACACTCGAATCCGCAAGGCCCCGAATTTCGTCCAACTATGTGAATATCCTGTTCCGGCGATCCGAGGAGGACGACGATGCAACGGCCCGTTCAGACCAAGTCTCGAGGGACCGCTGTGGGCAGCGCATTCTGCGCCGTCCTCCTTGCGTGCCTCTGGTGTCCTCGCAGCACCCCGGCGCAGACGACGCCCGAGTCGAAGCGCGCCAGCCTGCTATCCCAATTCAGCGATTCCCTGGACGAACTGAGCTCCCGCGTCTCGCCCGCCGTGGTTCAAGTTCAAGTGGCCGGATTCGGCACCCTCGGAGGCGAAAAGTCGAGCGGCGAAGCGGCCATCATTGGCCGGCAGCGCGCTCTGGGCTCTGGCGTGATCGTCGACCCTGACGGCTACATCATCACCAATGCGCACGTCGTGAAGGGCGCGCAGCGAATCCGCGTCCTGTTGACGCCGGCTGCCACCGGCGAATCGCAAGTTCGCGCAACCCTCGGTCTCTCCGAGCGGATTCCGCCACTGGACGCAAAGGTCGTGGGCGTCGCCGAGACAACCGACATCGCGCTCCTCAAAGTGGACGCGAAAAAGCTGCCCGCCCTCGCCTTTGCCGACTACGCCAAGTTGAAGAAAGGCGAGATCGTCCTCGCTTTCGGGAACCCCGAGGGCCTCGAGAACTCCGTCACCATGGGAGTCGTGAGCGCCGTAGCACGCCAAGCAAATCCCAGCGTTCCGGCCATCTACATTCAGACGGACGCTCCGATCAATCCTGGCAACAGCGGCGGCCCGCTCGTCAACACGGACGGCGAGATCGTCGGAATCAACACCTTCATTTTGACCGAGTCCGGCGGCAGCCAGGGGCTCGGATTCGCGATTCCCAGCAATGTGGTGCGTTTCGTCTACGGCCAGCTTCGGCAGTTTGGACACACGCATCGCAGCTTGATCGGCGCGGATATGCAAGACATCACTCCCGATCTCGCCGTGGGCCTCAATCTCATTCGGCAGGAGGGCGTGATCGTCTCCGATGTTGAGCCGAGCGGCCCCGCGGACAAAGCGGGGCTCCAGGTTGGCGACATCGTCCTCAGCCTCGACGCCCGCTCGATTGGAAGCGTTCCGCTTGCGGCCATGATTATTTCTACGCGCCCCGCCGATGCCGTCATAGATGCGGAAATCCTGCGCGGGACGCAGCGCGTCAGCCTTCACATTCCGGTCGTCCAGCAACGCAATGAGGTGGATGAATCGCTCGACCTCACCGATCCGACGAAGTCCCTCGTGCCAAGGCTCGGCATTTTTGGAGTTGAGATTACCGACAAACTCGCCGCGAAGCTTCCGGACTTGCGCTTCCCGTCGGGTGTGATTGTCGCCGCCATGGCCGCGAACCTTCTCGAGGTGCAAACGGACTTGCAGCCAGGAGACGTGATTCACGCGCTGAACGGAAAGAAGATCGAGACACTCGCCGCTCTCCGCGACGCATTGCAGGGCCTTCCGTCGGGTTCCCCGGGCGTCTTGCAGATCGAGCGCGACGGAAAGCTGATGTACGTCACCTTCGAGATGGACTGACACGTAGTGTACGAATCGCCGCCTGCCCTGCCTGGACGGCTGCGATCTGATCCTGGCTGAGCCCAATTGACATAGCGTACGAGCCGAGTGCATCCTTCCAGTCGCAGCGCAGGGACGGATTGCGAAGTGCCGGTTCCGAGCATTGCTTCCCGTGGCCTTGTTGTGGGGTTCTTGGGACTCAATTGAGACGTGGCACCTAACTCTACCGCCAAGCGCTTGCACTGGCCGACCCACAGTTAGCCTGAAGGAGCTCGTTTTGGAAGCGCTGATCACGAAAGTCCAGAAGTTCACCGTCATGGCGCTCGCCGGCATGCTCGCGCTCGTCGTGATTCTTTCCACTGTTCATTTGGGCGTGCTGATCGGTGAAGAAATTTGGGAACCGCCTCGGTTTATGATTCGTGTGCAGGGCCTGCTTGAGGTTTTTGGCTACTTCCTGCTGGTTCTGATCGGAGTGGAGCTGCTGGAAACGCTGAAGGCATACCTCAAGAAAGACGTCATTCATGTGCGGGTTGTTCTCGAAGTTGCGCTGATCGCTATGGCGCGTAAGGTCATTATAGAAGAGCCGAACGCTGTATCGGCATTGACCTTGGTTGGGATCGCCGCCTTGATTCTAGCCCTAGGCATTGCGTTTTACTTCGAGCGGCAGTCGCCAAAACCGTCGAGTAATCCGGTAGATAGCGGGCATCATTGACTTTCGCTAGCTGGCTGAGCCCGAAAAAGCCTCGAAACTCCAGAACTCGAACCATCGCGAAGTGCTCGAATCCAAATAAACTCGACTTCGGCGCTTTCGATCCCACATTTTGCAGTCAGAAAACGAGGCTCTAGCGGGGCGGCGAGTCAGGCGGAGTGGTTGAGAACCACCACCTGAGCGTGAAATCCACCGGAATTTTCACATGAGAGTAAAGATCAGATTCTCGCAGACACCTGCCTAACACACAGTCGTTATCAGACTTACGGTCACAAATGTCCCGGCGGAAAAGTTTGGCCCTTCTTCTGCAACAACACCGATTGCATGAAGAAATTTACAGGCTTGGCCATTGGATCTCGCGATACATGGATATAAGCGCAAACCTAGCAAACGCGGCGGTGAATGCGCAGTCCCCGAGCACGCTAACGGAGGCGGAGGCGATCCGGCTGGCTCAGGCGGGTGACAGCCATGCCTTCGAGTTCCTGTATCAAACGCACTGTCGTCGGGTTTATGCGCTGTGCGCGCGCATGGCTGGCAATCCCACTGAGGCGCAGGACCTGACGCAAGATGCGTTCCTCCAGGTCTTCCGTAAGATCAACACCTTTCGGGGCGAGTCGAGCTTCTCGACGTGGCTGCACCGCCTGACTGTGAACATTGTGCTGATGCGGTTTCGCAAGAAGCGGCACCCGGAGACTTCGCTTGACGATCCCGTCGCGATCGACGAGGAAACGACCACTTTACGATTTGAGATTGGGGAGCCCGATCCGCGTGTTCTGGGCACGCTTGACCGCGTGATGCTCGATCGCGCGGTCCAGGAACTGCCCGATGGCTACAGAGCGATGTTCGTCCTCCATGATATGCAGGGGTACGCGCACAACGAGATTGCAGAAATTCTGGGGTGCTCGATCGGGAATTCAAAGTCGCAACTGCACAAGGCACGCCTGCGTTTGCGCGAATTGTTGACGCAGCGAATCCGGCGCGGCCGGCGCAAACGCGCGGCCGAGGCAAGAGGGTCGTCGAGCGTGCCTATGCCGCTACCCAGACTTCCGGTCCTCGCTTCCACAACGTAACCTCATCCTCACCTGCCCGATTTTGGCTGCGTCGTCCGAAAGACAAAGACAACGACCGAAGAAAGTCTTCAATCAAAGCTTGACGTTTTGCGTCTCTGCATGGAATGCCTCAAACGGAAAACAAAGAACTGCCGACCAGATCTGGAGCTCCTTCGACACTGGGGGACTGTGGTCGGGGACGCGGTTTCGATTGCGCATTCCCCTCGCTACTGGTATAAGCGTCCTGGTAGGAGAACACCCATGACAAGTCACAAGCTTATACTGGGCTTCACCGGTGCACTTTGCCTCTTGGCGTTGAATGCACGGATTGTGCAGCCCCAAGAGAACGCCGCCCCAGGCACGACTCAGGTTCACATGGTCATCACGGACCAAACAGTTACCGACAGCGGTGACGATACCCCCGTCCTACGCCCTGATAGCGTGACGGTTAAACAAGGGAAGAACCCCCTTAAGGTGACTAGCTTGATCCCGGCTCAAGGAGATAACGCCGCGCTCCAGTTGTTTATTCTGATTGACGACACGTGTAACACCGGCATTGGGAACAACCTCAACGACCTCCGGGATTTCATCAATGCTCAGCCGGCGTCAACCCAGGTCGGTGTGGCCTACATGTCTAATGCAACCATCCAGATCGTTCAAAATTTCACTACCGACCATGACCTCGCGGCCAAAGCCGTACGTCTACCTCGGGGCACTCTGTCGTCCATGGACAGTCCGTATTTGTCCCTCATCAGCTTGGTGAAAGGCTGGCCGCAACAGAAAGTCCGACGCGAGGTTCTGATGATCAGCGACGGAATCGACCGGTTCCGTGGGAAGTCCTCTTCCCGTGGAGCCTTGGGACCAGCGCGCTACACGATGCCCATGATTAGCCCCGATGCGGATACAGCAAGCACAGTTAGTCAGCGCTACGGCGTTATCGTTCACTCTATTTATGCCACGGGCGTCGGTCGACTCGGCCGGAACATTTGGGAAGCGCAGCTTGGTCAGTCGGGTATCGGCAAAATCGCCGACGAGACCGGCGGCGAATACTTCGCGCTGGGAACTCAAAATGCCGTCAGTTTCAAGCCCTACCTGGACCGCTTGCAAAAGATACTCAACAACCAGTACTACCTGGTGTTTCAGGCGGTGCCGCAGAAGAACGACGGGCTCCAGCGCGTGAGTATCTCCACCGAACTGGCGAACGTCGATCTCGGAGCTGCCGACAACGTGTGGGTCCCTGCGGCAAAGTAGAACGAAACGGGGGGATCACGGAACCGTGCCTGAAAACTTGACGCGCGAAAACACAAATCGAAACGTGGGAACCCCCGTTTCAGAGAATGAATCCTCGCGGCGGCGCTTTCTGCAAACGACCGCCGGAGCGACGCTGGTGGGCTTTGTGACAGCAGCGGGCATTGAGGTCGCCACACCACGTCAGGTCCTCGCACAGAGTAACCTCAGCCCCGATGCGGCCCTCCAGGAACTCCTGGACGGCAATCGACGCTTCACCTCGGGCCGCCTCACCGCGCACGAGCAAGACCTGGCGATCTTGAAACAAAATACCATTGAAAAGCAGGAACCGTTCGCGGCTGTCCTATCCTGCGCCGATTCCCGTGTTCCTGTCGAGATGGTTTTCGATCAAAGCATCGGACACATCTTTGTGACGCGCGTCGCCGGCAACGTGGTCACCCCAGAGATCATTGCCAGCCTTGAGTATGGCGCGGCAGTGTTAGGGACAAAGGTGATTCTCGTCATGGGGCACGCAGGTTGCGGAGCCGTGAAGGCAACGATTCAGGCAAAGGAAGTACCCGGGCAGATCAGCGCTCTCTATCCTCATATTCAACCCGCGGTAGACCGGGCCGGGCACGATCTCGAAGCGGCTACAAAGGAAAACGCCAAGATCCAGGCTGCTCTCCTGCGAGAAGCCTCTACCGTGATCGCGGCTCTGGTGAAAGACAGAAAGCTAAAGGTTGTGGCCGGCTATTACGACCTCGCCACCGGTAGTGCGAGCCTCTTGGACTAAATGGACCAAAATCGATTGCCTCCGCGGATCGCAGCCACTCCCCGTCGGACCCGGAAAGCTGTGCTTCAGTCAGAGTACTCCCTTACGCAGGGAGTCAGATCACGCTAACGCTGCCTGGCGGGGTGAACTCCCCCGCGCCAGCTCCTTCGGAAAACGACTCACGTTTCTGGATACTGCTGTGGGATGTTGGATAGGCTAATCCGCCCCTCGATGGTCGAGCGACGGACTCGTTGGCGTACTTGCGAGCCGGCAGCTGGGCTTCATGGATGTGAGACGCAAAGCCGAGATGCCTCAGAATCCAGATGGTGTACCAGTTGAAGTCGATTTCATACCACTCGAGACCGTGCCGGGCCGAGACGGGGTAAGCGTGGTGGTTGTTGTGCCAGCCTTCACCGAAAGTCAGCAGTGCCACCCACCAACTGTTGGTTGATAGATCCCGGGTCTCAAAGCGTCGCGATCCCCAAATGTGCGTGGCCGAGTTAACCAACAAAGTTGCATGAAGTCCCACGACGGTGCGCAAAAAAATGCCCCACAGGACGAACGGAAGTCCGCCGATAGCGAACAACACGAGTCCGAGGATAACCATGGGCACAAACTGGAACTCCGTGATCCAGACGTGAAACTTGTCGTGGACTAAGTCAGGAACGTAGCGCTCGAGCGTCGAAGCGTCTTGGCGCTGAGCATTGCCGATTAAAACCCAACCCGCGTGCGACCACCACTTGCCGTCGCGCGGAGAGTGCGGATCGCCTTCCTTATCCGCGAATTGATGATGGATGCGGTGCGTTGCCACCCACAGGAGCGGCCCTCCTTCCATGGCAGTCACAGCGCAAACCGTGAGGAAGTACTCCACCCATTTGGGCGTTTTGTAGCCGCGATGGGTGAGCAGCCGGTGATAGCCCATCCCGATTCCGAGACTTCCCGCCACCCAGTACAAGAAGATCGCAACAAATAGCGCTTTCCAGGTAAAGAAGAAGAGCGCAGCAACTGCCCCAACATGAAACAACAGCATGAAAAAAGCGATCACCCAATTGAACTGCCTACTGCCGGACTGATCTTGCCGCGAACCATTGAATCGCAAAGCGCGCATAGAGGGTTAGGCTCCCCCTCCATTTTGCGGAGCCGCCAGGGAAGAAATCTGCTCAAAACAGCACACATTGTCTTTTTGCGCTTTCCGAGACCGATCTGTGGACACGAGCTGCTAATAATCTTCCGTTACGTATCCGACGAAGTCCGGGTTGTCGTGGAAAAGAAGTGGAAACGCCCCTTCGCTAAAATAGATCCAGGCGTGTAAATCCCATTGCTCAACGTCTCATTCCAATTCAGGTGGAGCAGGAGTCTGAACTCGGAGGATAAACGCCCCGACGGTTCTCCTGAACTGTCAGAATTGACAGGCTTTTGTAACTGAGTACCAAGAAATGGCGGAGAGGGTGGGGTTCGAACCCACGATACCGTTTCCGGTATGCTCGCTTTCGAGGCGAGTACTTTCAACCGCTCAGTCACCTCTCCGCGGTCGTTGCTGTTCGTTTAGCTTAACAAACGCTCACCCCACCCACAACCATCCCCTTTTGAGGCGCTTTAGCGTTAGTCTGCCCTTGCGGCCGAAGGCCGCTTTGGGAGTGCGGTAGCTTGCTACCGCTTTCTCTTCGCCGAAGCTTGCTTCGGCGCTCCAAAACGGATGGAGAGATGCAGGGGCGCTTTCAGCCCACGCCCGCATGGCACCTCAAACTCATTTGCGAAGCTGCACGAACTGATACTAAGATTCTCCGCCTTTGGGAAACACGGGAACAGGTGACACGATGCCGAGCGTGAAGAGTCTAGGCCCTGCCGTTTTCGCAGCGTGCCTGCTGGCGTTCCTGGCAACGATGGCGACGCCGCTCGCCGTCCGCGCCGCGGCTCCGACCGATTCCGACGGCCGATACGATCCCGTAGCCGACCCGCGCGCCGTCGTCACCGTCGGCCATGCGCGCTTCACAATTCTAACTGCCTCAGCTCATTCGCATGGAGTGGGCCGCCGACGCCAAGTTCGAAGATCACGCCTCGCTCGTCTTCTTGAATCGCCGGCTGCCAGTCCCCCAATTCACGCAAGAAAGCGCCTCCATGGGCGGAGCCAGCATCCTCACCATTCAAACCAGCGCGCTCACCCTGAAATACAGGGACTACGGAACGGGCAGCAAGTTCGCGCCCGAAAATTTAACCATCACATTCCAGCTAAATGGCAAAGACGTCGTCTGGAATCCCGGCGTCGAGGACACCGGCAACCTGCTCGGCACCGCGCGCACCCTCGATGGCGTCCGCGGCTCGAACACCAAGCTCGAGCCCGGCCTCGTCTCGCGCGACGGTTGGACGCTCGTTGACGACTCGACGCGTCCCCTCTTCGATTCCGCCGATTTTTCGTTCGCGCAGGGAGAAAAGAGCCCGTGGCCCTGGGTGATCGAGCGTCCGCCCGGTGACCGCCAGGACTGGTATTTCTTCGGCTACGGCCACGACTATCGCGCTGCGCTCTACGATTTCACCCGCGTCGCCGGTAAAATCCCGCTGCCGCCGCGCTTCGCGTTCGGCGCGTGGTGGTCGCGCTACTGGTCCTACACCGACCAGGAGTTCGAACAGCTCATCCAGCAATTTCAGTCTCATCAGGTTCCGCTCGACGTCCTCGTCATCGACATGGACTGGCACCCCACTTTCGGTACCCGCTGGTGGGACAGAAAGACCGACGCCTCGGGCCACAGCCTCGGCTGGACGGGCTACTCCTGGAACAAAGTTCTGTTCCCCGATCCCCCGGCATTTCTCGATTACGTTCATCAGCAAGGTCTGAAGGCCACGGTCAATATGCACCCCGCCTCCGGAGTCCAACCCTGGGAAACTCACTACCCGGAAATGGCCAAAGCGATGGGCATCGACCCCGCCAAAAAGCAGTACGTTCCCTTCGACATCACCAACAAGAAATTCGCCACCAACTACATGAACATCCTGCATCACCCCCTCGAACACCAGGGCATCGACTTCTTCTGGCTCGATTGGCAGCAGGAGCAGCACACGAAACTCGAAAACGTGAATCCCACCTGGTGGCTCAACTACGTTCACTTCACCGATCAGGAGCGCGAAGGCAAGCGGCCGCTCCTCTTCCATCGCTGGGGCGGGTTGGGAAATCACCGTTATCAGATCGGATTCTCAGGCGACACGATCTCCGTCTGGGATTCCCTCGCGTTTCAGCCGTATTTCACCTCCACTGCAGCGAACGTCGGCTACGCCTATTGGAGCCATGACATCGGCGGCCATATGCCCGGCCCCATCGAGCCCGAACTTTATCTGCGCTGGATTCAGTTCGGAATCTTCAGCCCCATCCTCCGCACTCACACAACCAAAAATCCTGATTCCGAGCGTCGCATTTGGGCTTATCCCCAGCCTTACTCCGACCTCATGCGCGACGCCTTCGTGCTCCGCTACACCTTGCAGCCCTACATCTACACAGAGGCGCGCCGCACCTACGACACCGGCGTCGCTTTCCTGCATCCGTTGTACTACGACTCGCCCGAGGCTCCCGAAGCGTACGACGCCAAGGACGAATACATGTTCGGCGACAACGTCCTCGTCGCGCCGATCTCTCAGCCCACGGGAAAAGATTCTCAGCTCGTGAAGCGCTCGGTGTGGCTGCCTGAAGGAAACTGGATCGAGTGGGATACGGGCGCGCGCCTGAAAGGTCCGGCGTCAACGGAACGCACTTTTTCGATTCGACAAATTCCCGTCTACGTGAAAGCTGGCAGCATCATCCCCATGCAACCCCAGATGCGTTACACCGGCGAGAAACCGGTGGACCCGCTCATCCTCACCGTATTTCCGCCGGAAGATGGACAGGCGTCCACCTATCGCCTCTACGAAGATGCCGGCAACACTACCGGCTACAAGCGCAGCGAGGCTGCCTGGACCAACATTCGCGCGTCGGCCGCGGCAAACGGAACGGCTCTGACGGTGACGATTTCTCCAGTCGAGGGGCGTTACAACGGGATGCACGCGTCGCGTGCCTACGAGGTGCGCCTGCGCGGAACGTGGCCGCCGGCGTCGGTCACCGTCAACGGCGCGGCCGCCTCACGCACCGAAACCGCGCCCGGCTGGAGCTATGACGCCGGCACCCTCACGACAATCGTTCGCACTCGCACCATCGGCACCGCGAGCCCCGTTACAATCTCCGTGAAGATCAAGCCTGCGCTCGCGCCCCAACGCGCCTTGCTCGAAGATTTCCCCGGCAAAATGACGCGCCTCCGCGAAGCCTACGACATCTTGAATGCCACCTGGCCAAACGGCTGGTCTCCCGACGAACTGATCGACGCCATGCAGACTGCCGACCGCATCGGCTACCATCCGCAAGACGCGTTCGCCGAATTAAGCAGCCTGCAGGAAAAGCTAGCCGCGTTGCCGCAGCAAATCGAAGCAATGCATGCTACCGAAGACTCGCCGGAGTTTAAGGCCGCCATCGCCGCCAACCTTTTCGGTCAGCCACAGAAGCCTGAGGAAGACATCATCACGCACTACCACAATTTGGTAGACCTCGGCCTCGCGCACTTGGCCGACATCCTCCCCGCCAACTGGTCACTCTCGAGTGGATGTTCCGGTGATGCCCACCTTCGTGCCGCTGCCCGGATGCACCACTTCAACTCTCTGCGCGACAAAGGTCACCTCCGCGATCTCGGCGGCATTGTCCCAAGTGAACTCCACCTGCGAGACCTCTGCATCCGTCAGCGACAGTTCCAATTCATTCTGGCAGCTCAATGTCAAGGTCTGTAGACGCCGGGCCGTCATGGCATCCTGCATCAGCTGCAAGGCCAACTGATCCACGGCCATTTTGCAGGTCACTCCACTGACCGAAGTTTTTCCCGCCGCCATGCCGGATGCCGATCGTGACGAACCGACAGTGAATTGCAATCCGCTGCACGCAATTCGCGTTGCATTTGACGAGCTTTGATTTCCCTGCGGGCTGCCGCCCGTTGCCTGTCCGCCCGCCACGGCACTATTCCAATCGTCTCGTGCGGTCGTGCCGGATCCTTGCGAGTTGTTTGTCATTGCGACGTTCGAGTTGTTTATCGGCCGGGCTCCCCCTGGCGTCGCCGCGTTCGACGCGTTGATCGGCTCATTACTCCGCATGCCCACCTGCGGCAATCCTGTGATCAGGATTTTTGTGGCGGTCATTTCCAAGCTGTTTCCGTTGCGCGCCATGGGTCCGTAAATCACCACGTTCGCGCCGCGCGCCAAGGCGTTCGCCGAAGCAGGCCGGCCCGCCTCGCACACTTCCACCGAGTTGTTGTAGTGGACCTGGAGGCTCTGGTTGCCGGAAGTGACTTCCATCGCGCTGCCATTGGGTACGCTTGAAATTTGCCCTGTAAATTTCCCTTCGCCTTTGGCCGGACCGAAAGCAGCGCACTGGGCTTGCGCCGCCGCAGGGACCGCAGTCGAACCTGCCTTGGCGGGCCTCGCCATAAATGCAGCCGCGCACGCCAGCAGACACACAATTGCCGCACGGGTTTCTCTCATCTTGCCTCCTCTTGAAGATCGACGTTGCTCAAGCACCAAGCTGTGGGAAGCCGTGACTCGCCCGTTCTGAGGGTACTCATTGGGCGGCCGGTGTCCAGATTAGCGGCCCGTCGCGATGAGCAAAGCGTTACGGTTTGCAGGTTGATTCGCCTCTCAACCGAATCGTTCACGCACTACGAGGGTTATGAGTCCGCACCGCAGGGCTGGGCCGTTTTGATATACTGGCGTTGGTCCCGCCCCTCCGGAGGCAGAGATAACTTCCGCAACCTATCGGCCCAGAGTCCTCGTCGCAACTTTGACCCTCCTATTCGTTACTGCAACCAATTGCAGTGGCTACGCCGTGCTTTCCCACGAAGCCATCGTCGACTCCGCTTGGGACGTGGCCATCAAACCTGCCCTCCTGCAACGATTCCCCAACGCCACGCCCGACGA
Source organism: uncultured Acidobacteriota bacterium (assembly GCA_963737205.1). Taxonomy (GTDB): domain Bacteria; phylum Acidobacteriota; class Terriglobia; order Acidiferrales; family UBA7541; genus Palsa-295. The sequence continues at coordinate 581,702 of CAVTRV010000003.1, forward strand.
ACTCAAGACGGCTCACGCCTACGCTTACGGCGGCTGCGTGATTCAGGATATGGGCTACTACCCTTTCGGCAGCAAACTCTTCAGCGACCTTCTCCACTACATCCGCACCGGCGATTTCATCGAAGCGCTGCTCCGCGATTCACAGGACATTAACGATTACGCTTTCGCTCTCGGCGCCATGGCGCATTACGCCGCAGATAACAACGGCCATCGCATGGCCGTCAACTTGTCCGTCCCCATGCTCTACCCCAAACTGAAGAAAAAATACGGCGACGTCGTCACCTACGACGAAAATCCCGCCGCGCACCTGAAAACCGAATTCGGCTTCGATGTGATTCAGATCGCGCGTGGCCGCTACGCTCCCGACGACTACCGCGACCACATCGGATTCCAGGTCGCCAAGCCACTGCTCGAGAAAGCGTTCGAGGAAACCTATAGCCTCAAGCTCGATTCCATTTTTGCGGATTACGATCTTGCGGTCGGTACTTACCGCTGGAGCATCAGCGCGGTGATTCCTAGCATGACCAAAGTCGCGTGGCAGACCAACAAGGATGAAATTCAGAAAGAGATTCCCGGTATCACCCGCAAACAATTCCTCTATCATCTCTCGCGCTCGAGTTACAAAAAGAACTGGAACGAACCCCACCGGCAGCCGGGATTCGGCACGCGCTTTCTGGCACTCCTAATTCGATTCATTCCGAAGATCGGCCCTTTCCGCGCCCTGTCGTTCAAGACGCCCACTCCGGCCACCGAAAAGCTCTTCATGGCCAGTTTCAACGCGACCGTCGAAGACTACGAGAAGCTAGTTCAGCAGCAGAAGGATTCCGGCCACGTCGCTCTTGAAAACGACAATTTCGACGTCGGAAGCATCACCGCACCGGGTCAGTACCCGTTGGCCGACAAGACCTACGCCGACCTCCTGGATCGCCTCGCGCAAGATCACTTTGCAAGTGTGACGCCGGAGATTCGCGACGTGATCTTGAATTTCTACGCCGACCCGAACGCCCCGCAAGCTACGAAGAAAAACAAAAAAGAATGGGCGAAGGTAACCAAGGAAGTGAACGATTTGAAGGCTGTGACTCCGGCGACTCCCACCGTAACGCCTGCCGCGGCAACGCCGGGAAACTAGGAACCAGCCCGCTCGGCAGTTTTCCCCTTTTCTCTTGGGCCTGTTGACTTCCCTGGTCCACGCGCCGTTCATCATCGCGTTGTCATCCCGAATCCCCGCGGCGGGTTTCAGGGTTTGCACTTGTAAACCCTGAGCTTAAGAAAGACGGGGTGAGGGATCTGCTTTTCGCTTTTGGACGCCGCTTGACCTAGGATCTCAACATGGCCTTTTTCTCTTTTCCCTTTTCGCTTTGTTCCGTCACACCAGCGTGCGCCCGCCATCCACGGCCAGAATCTGCCCCGTCACGAAGTCCGACGTCGCGAAATACGCCACCGCTTCCGCAATATCATCGCCCCTCCCCACGCGGTGCAACGGCACGCGCTGGATGTAATCCTCATCCGGAGCTTCACCCGGAAATTGAATCGTCCCCGGCGCAACGCTGTTCACCAGAATCTCCGGCCCCAGCGCGCGCGCCAGGCATCGCGTCAACATGATCACTCCCGCCTTCGACACACAGTAGTGCGTGTACAAGGGCCACGCCAGCAGCCCGCCCAGCGACGATATATTGATGATGTGTCCGTGCCCCCGCCGCTTCATCATGGGCGCCGCGGCCTGCGCGCACAGGAATTGCGATTTCAGATTCGTATTCAGGATGTGGTCCCACTGCTCTTCGGTCAGCTCCTCGAACGTCGCGGCAAAAAACATCCCCGCGTTGTTCACCAGGATATCCAGCCGCTGGAATTTCACTTCGATCGTCGCGAAAATGTTCTCTACGTCCTTGCGTTGCGCCACATCTCCCTCGACGGCCAGCGCCCGCCGCCCCATCCCCTCGATCTCCCGCACCAGCTCCTCCGCCTCCGTCTGCGAAGTCATATAGTTGATCACCACGTCCGCGCCGTCCGCCGCAAGCCTCAGCGCAATGCTCCGCCCGATGCGCTTCGCAGCCCCCGTCACCAGCGCAACCTGCCCCTCCAGCGGCTTATCCGCCATAACCACCTCCGCCTTCGACCACACCTTAACACCATCGCGCGCGCTTTGTTCCTCTCTCCGTGCCGAGTGCCCGAAGCGCCGGCCGGCTCGGTTTCGTGTCAGCCCCGGATCTTCAGTCCGGGGAGGGTGGCCTTTAGGCCACCCGAAAGAAGCCCCACAAAAAATAAAATGGGGCTTTAGCCCCGGCGGCGGTGCGCGTTAGAATGCCCGCGGATTTCATCGCACATTTCGACTCACAAATCGGAGGCTTCGCACGTGAGACCCGTAAACTCGCTGCTTGCATGCCTCGCCCTCGCTATCACAACTGGCGCCGTCTTCGCCCAAACCCCCGACTGGAACGCCCTCGGCAAACGCTGGTGGTCTCACATCCAATATCTCGCCGACGACTCCCTCGAAGGCCGCGACACCGGCAGCCCCGGTTTCGAGAAAGCCGCCAACTACATGGCCGACCAATTCCGCGCCGCAGGCTTGCAGCCGGCCGGCGTCGACGGTTACCGCCAACCCATGGATTTCGACGTCGTGCGCATCGACGAAACTCGCTGCTCCCTCGATTTGCTTCGCGACGGAAACGTGCAAATGGTGAATCTCGGCGAAGACGCCATTCTCAGCGTCAACTCGCACGCCGCAGAAAGCGTCGAAGCGGATGCCGTGTTCGTCGGCTACGGCCTCACAGTTCCGGAATTGAATTACGACGATCTGGCAGGCCTGGACGTAAAGGGCAAAATCGTAGTCTATGTCACCGGCGGTCCCGCCGAAATGTCTGGCCCCATCAAAGCTCACTTCCAGTCCGGCGAACAGCGCCGAAAAGCACTCGCAAAAGCCGGCGTGATCGGCACGATCTCGATCCCGAATCCCAAGAGCCTCGAGGTTCCCTGGTCGCGCGTTGCCGCATCGCGCTTTCAGCCAAGAATGGAGTTGCGCGACCCCGGCTCCGATGTCGCGCCCGCGCTCCAGGTCAGCATCACGTTCAACCCGAAGCACGCCGAGATGCTCTTCGCCGGCAGCGGCCACACGTTTGACGAAGTCCTCGCTGCCCTCAACGCCGATAAACCCCTGCCCCGCTTCCCTCTCGCCGTGAAAGTCCGCTCTCATCTCGGCATGACTCGCTCGGAAGCGAAATCCGAAAATGTCATCGGCGTTCTCCCCGGCAGCGATTCGCACCTCAAGAACGAATACGTCGTCGTCAGCGCCCACCTCGACCATCTCGGAATCGGCGAGCCCGTCAACGGCGACAAAATCTACAACGGCGCGATGGACGACGCCTCGGGCGACGCCTCCCTGATCGAAATCGCCCGCGCCCTGAAAGATTCCGGAGCAAAGCCGAAGGGCTCGATTCTTTTCCTCTCCGTCACAGGCGAAGAAAAGGGTGAACTCGGCTCCCAATATTTCGCCGCGCATCCCACCGTCTCCGGCCCCATCGTCGCCGACATCAATATGGACATGTACCTCCCGCTCTTCCCGCTCAAATATCTCGAAGTCCAGGGCCTCGGCGAATCCACGCTGGGTGACGACATTCGCGCGGTTTGCGAGAAGGCAGGCGTAATAGTCCAGGCCGACAAGGAACCGGAGCACAATCGTTTCATCCGCAGCGACCAGTACAGCTTCATAAAAAAGGGAGTTCCCTCTCTCGCCTTCAAGTTCGGCTACATTCCCGGCACGCCTGAGGAAAAAATCTTCAAGGCCTGGTACGCCGACCGCTATCACGCGCCCTCGGACGACCTCAGCCAGCCCGTCGACATGGCCGCCGCCGCGCAATTCAACGCCATCCTCGAAAAACTAGCGCTACGCGTAGCCAACGCCGATCACCGCCCCGAATGGAACCGCGACAGCTTCTTCCGCCGCTTCGTCCACTAGCGCTCGAAGCTGGGTTTTCTCGTCACGGCAGCTTCTCCGTGCCCTCCGGACTTTCTCCGTGTCCTCTGTGTTCCGCTTTTCCATTTTCTGTTTTCCCCTTTCGCTTTTGAACGTCTAGGATGTCAACCGAGTCAGATAGCCTAAAGAGGCTTCCCAATGCTCATGAATCGCCGCGACTTCCAGCTCTCCGGTCTGAAGTTCTTCTCCGCCGCACTACTTGCCCCGCATCTCCTCACGCGCGCCCACGACGACATCCCCACCGACATCGCCCAGCTCTACAAAAACGCCATCGTAATCGACACTCTCTGCGCCGTGTTCAACGACCCGAAACCCACCGCCGAAACCATCTCCGCCGTTCGCGCTTCCGGCATCACCGCGGTGAACTGGACCATCTCGGAGCGAACCTTCGAAGACACCGTCGAGCGGCTGAGTTCACTCCAAGCTCTCGTCGACGCGCACCCCGATCTCCTCACCATCGTTCGCCACCACTCCCAGATCGCCGAAGCCAAAAGCGACGCCAAAATCGGCATCCTCCCCGGCTTTCAGGAAGCCAGTTTTTTCGAGGAAAATCCCGACCGCATCGACATCTTTCGCAACTTCGGCGTCCGCATCATGCAGCTCACCTACAACAAGCGCGGCCTGTTCGGAGACGGCTGCCTCGAACCCGGCAACGCGGGCTTGTCTTCCGCCGGCATGGCAGCCGTGAAAAAAATGAACGATCTCGGCGTCGCCGTGGATCTCAGCCACAGCGGCTACCGCACCACCTCCGAAGGAATCGCCGCGTCCGCCAAGCCCGTCCTCATCACGCACTCGGGCTGCGCCGCCGTTTACGCTCACCCGCGCAACAAGCCCGACGAAATTCTCAAATCTCTCGCCGACCGCGGCGGCTACTTCGGCGTCTACCTCATGCCCTACCTCGTTGCCTCCCCCACCGTGCCAACGCGCGAACACGTCCTCGCTCACCTCTTGCATGCCATCAACGTCTGCGGCTCCGATCACGTCGGCATCGGCTCGGATGGCTCGATCGAAAAGGTCGTTCTCACGCAGAAGCAGAAAGACGATTTCGACAAAGACATCGCCCATCGCAAAGCCCTTGGGATCGGCGCGCCGGGCGAAGACCGCTACCCCTACGTGCCCGACCTCAACGGCCCCGACCACATGGAAGTCATCGCCGCCGAACTAGCCAGGCGCGGCCAGCCCTCCTCGGTCATCGAAAAGGTTCTCGGCGCCAACTTCCAGCGCATCCTAGGCGACATTTGGGGCACATCCTAGCCCCGGTGCTTGCTGCACCGCATCCACCATGATTCGCTAACGCAAGGAACGCCTCTCCGTGCTTCGCCTCACTTTGAAATGTGAAATTTCAAATCGCCTCAAGCCTATGTTCTTTCGCAGCCGCAGGCTGCTTTGGGAGTGCGCAAGCTTGCTTGCGCTTTCTCTTCGCCGAAGCTTGCTTCGGCGGCCTTCGTGGCCCTGTTTCTGACTCAATTTCAACTCTGAAATCCCTTCCCACACCCTACCCGTTCTACGTACCCCCTTGAAACGAGCAGGCCTCTTGTGCCAGCTTTGAATCCCCATGACACTCGACCTACTCGCAATCGCCCCGCATCCCGACGACGTCGAACTCACCTGCGGCGGCACCCTTCTGAAAATGGCGGACGCCGGCTATCGCACCGGCATCCTCGACTTGACGGAGGGCGAGACCGGCACGCGCGGCACGCCGGAAATTCGCGCCCGCGAAGCCGCCCGCGCCGCCAAAATTCTCGGTGCGAAAGTTCGCCTCAATGCCGGCATGCCCGACGCTCACCTCAGTGTCCGCGACGACTACAAAATCGCCATCGCCGAATATATTCGCGAGCTCCAGCCCCGCACCGTCGTCCTTCCCTACTGGGAAGGCCGCCATCCCGACCACTACACGGCCTCAAAGCTCGGCTACGAGGCCTGCTTCATCGCGGGCCTGAAAAACTATCCGCTGGCCGGCGAAGCGTTTCGCCCCTTCAAAATCATCTACGCCGCAGCCTACTCCAACGTCACGCCCACCTTCGCCGTCGACATCACCGAGCAGTACGACCGCCGCCGCCGCGCCATCCTCTCCTACGAATCGCAGTTCCGCCCGCCCAAAGGCACTCCCCAATCGAAAAAAGTCTTCCTCCCACTCGACGAGCTCGAAGACCGCATGAATTTCACCGCCCGCTACTACGGCCGCATGATCGGCGTAAAATACGCCGAAGGATTCGTCGTCAAGGAAATCATCGAGGTCGACGACGTCGTCAAAATGCCCGTGAGGTCGATATGAAGTGCGACGAAGTTCGTCGCATCATGAAGGTCGCGGCATACGCCGTTATCGGTACGGTTCTCCTCATCACATCAGCACGGGCGCAAAGCGGGTCCAAGCCCACGCAATCCGACATAGACGCTCGGTTCCGCACGTGGATGACGGAAGCCGTCGAGTGCCTCGGCCACTGTACCAAGCTGAAGTGTGCGGACTACAAAATGGTTGACTGGATCTGCCAAGTCGTCGACGTGGGCGAAAACCCGAACGCTGAAGCCCGATTCGACTGGACGCTAACAGCGGAACCCCCGGCACAATCGTATGAATTCGACATCGACGCCAAGAATCAGTGGCTCGACACCGATATCGACCTCCGCGCAGGCGAAAAAATCAGCATCACGGCGACCGGTCAAATCACCTATCCGCCGGCCGACTCCAAGAAATCGCAAACGCCGCAAATCTTCGGCCCCGACGGCCTCTCGCGCGGCTGGAAAGACTTGCTTCATGAGTACGCCGTACCCAACGGCGGCCACGGCGCCCTGATCGGCCGCCTCGGCTCCGACGACGCCGCGCAGCCCTTCCTCCTCGGCGCGAGCAACGACTACACCGCGCCGGTCGCCGGCCGCCTATTCCTGGGAATCAACGAGAGCGTCAAAGACGCCGGCGCCGCCACCGGAAGTTTCCACGTAAAGATCGAAGTCCTCAATCCCGGCTCGACTGACGCAGCCGCGGCGCTCGTCGGCGGTCCTGCCGACGCACCGATTCCCGCCATCACCGCTGACCTGCTCGCCAAAATCCCGCGTCGCGTCAACGACCCCCAAGGCAATCCCGGCGACATGGTCAACATCCTCATCGTCGGAACGCGAGAACAAGTCGTCAACGTGTTCACCACCGCCGGCTGGGTGCAAGTGGACAAGTCCGTGCAAGACACCGTGCTCGAAGGCGCCCTCGCCACACTCTCGAAAAAAGACTACCTCACGATGCCGATGAGCACCCTCTTCCTGTTCGGCCGCGCGCAAGACTACGGCTTCGCTCACGCCGAGCCCGTGCGCGTCGCGATGTCGCGCAATCACCTGCGCGTCTGGAAATCGCCCTATGAAGTCGAGGGCCGCCCCGTCTGGTGCATCGCCGCCACGCACGACATCGGCTTCGAGCGCGACCAGCGCAACAACGGCGTCACCCACAAAATCGATCCCGCCATCGACGGCGAGCGCGAATACGTAAACTCTACGCTCTCGGAGACCGGCCTCGTCGCGCGCCGCAACCACATCACCCCGCCCAACGCCCTCACCACCGCCAAAACCGCCACAGGAGGCGAATTCCACTCCGACGGCCGCATCGTCGTCCTACTCCTAAAGCCCGGCACCACCGCCACCGACTGACCGAAAACGATGTCTTCTGCAGGGGCACGGCATGCCGTGCCCGGCTTCTCGCACACTCCTCTCTAACGTTGTCACCCCGCCTGCCCTGAGCATTGTTATCCCGAGCGAAGTCACGCGCGATTTTGGTTTTCCCCACGCGAAGCGTGGGCGCGGGAGGCAGTTCGAGGGATCTGCTTTTTCTTCGGTGCCTCGACTGCTTTCGCTAGAATTCGTCGGAATGTTGCGTGTAGGAAAAACCCGGAAGGGAAACCGCTGGCCCTGAATGCGAAACCTTCACTCGCACGGCAGGTTCGCTTTCGGCGCCAGCCTTACGCAAGACGGCAAAAGTCGCAAGGGCCTCGGTGTAAACCTTCGTAACCAGAAAGTTTTCGCCGCTGCCATCCTTCTTCCACACCTGGCCGACCTGGACCTTTTTCGCGGGCACTCTACGACTCTAGACACAATCCCGAGAAGCGTCAATAACCGCCCGCGCCTCTGCTTCGCCTAAGCTACGCCCCGTGCCCCGGCCTCCACGACATTCAGCCTTGTCATCCCGAGGAGCGAAGCGACGAGGAATCTCTCTTCCGCCCCTCATCAAGGCGTTCGTGAGGGAACAGAACCGTGGGTTCAATCGTTTCTCAGGATGAGTTCCAGTCGCCGTGCCGATCCCGTGAGGTGATGCGTGGAAAACCGCTTCCGCATTTTGACGCTCTGCTGCCTTGCCATGATCGCCGCCTTGCTCGTCGTCGGGGCCGTATCTCACGGCATCCTTCGCCACATCGTCCAAACGTCCCCGCTCTGGATCGCCATCGTCCTCGGCATTCGCCGCTCCGCCTGGACCAAATGGGCCGCGCTACCCTGCTTCGTCCTCTGGCTGTTCCTCATGACCACAATATGGCTCTTCCTGCTCGGTTGGGCGCGCATCATCTCCGGAACTTTCTCGCCGACCGAAATCGCAATGACTCTGATCGTCGGCCTCGCCTCGATCGTAGGAATTGTCACGGCTGTTCGCATGGGAAGCGCCGTCCCCCCATTGCCGGCCACAGCCCTCGTTTTGCTAGTCGCCGTGTTGCAAGTAGCAGCGCTGCGAATCAGCTTCCTGCCCCAAATCGCTCACCGCTCACCGCCGGTGTCAGACGAGCCCGCCCTCTCTTCGCGGCCGAAGGCCGCTTTGGGAGTGCGGTAGCTTGCTACCGCTTTCTCTTCGCTGAAGCTTGCTTCAGCGGGGTTTTTCTCCGTGTCCTCTATGTTTTTCTCAGTGACCTCTGTGGTTAGCTTTTCGCATTTGCCTTTTCCAGCCGCCCCAGCAACTTCCGCCCCCGCGCCTTCATCGCCGCCGTACCCGTCCGCGTAGCCTCACGCAAAACCTCGATCACCCCGGACCGAATACTCGGATCGCCCTCCGCCAACTCCGCCAATCCCTGCAGCGCAAACGTCCGAACGATGGAACTCCGATCCGAGAGATAGCCGTTCAAGAACGACATCGCAAGTTCCCGTTCCTTCGCGTTCAGCGCCAGCCGTGGAACCATCGCCGCCAGATGCCACCGCACTTCTTGCTGCGTGACCCCAGCCATCAAACCGAGCAGCTCGCTCTTGAACGGCCTCAGCAGCTCCTGATTCCCCCGCGTCACCTTCTCCGCAGCGTCCGCAGCCCGCATCCGCACCAGCGCATTCTCACTCCACAAGCCTTCCATCAATCGAGGAAACAATCGCGGATTCTTGGCGACCAGCGCGGCCACTTCGTCCGCTCGCCCAATCGTCCGCCGGTCCCCGCCTTCGAGAAGCGCAAGTATGTTTTTTCTGGACATCGAGAGGACCCAATAGCGGGATGATACCGCAGCGACGCCCGCGGCCAAGACGAGGAAAAACCCGCCGCGCGAAGGGCGGAGGAGTGAATCCAGCGCGTGAATTATTCCGGCAGCATAATCTGGCCGTTCACTTCGAAGTTTCCGCTCACTGACGCGGCGCCGCTTCCAGGCTGGCCGCCGCCCACCGACACGGTGTACTTGCCTTGGGCGACGATGATGTCTCCGGCTTCGGTGACCATGCTCAGGTCGCGGCTCTTCAGTTGAAACGCAACTACCTGGCTGGCGCCTGGCTCAAGATGAACGCGCTGGAATCCGCGAAGCGCGCGAATGGGCGCGCCCGGAACATCAGGGAACTTCAGATAGAGCTGTACGACTTCGTCGCCCGCGATCTTCCCCGTATTCGTCACAGTCACGGAGGCAACGAGCGGATCGGCGCCACTGATTGGCGCGTTCGGCAGCGTGAGATCGCTGTACCTGAATGTTGTGTAGCTCAGGCCATATCCGAACGGCCAGAGCGGCTCGCCTCCGAAATAGCGATACGTACGGCCTTTCATCGCGTAGTCCTCGAAGTTCGGCAGCTGGTGAACATCCTTATAGAAGGTGACGGGCAGACGTCCGGCGGGATTGTTCTTCCCGCTAAGCGTTTCGGCAATAGCGGCTCCGCCTTCCTCGCCGGAGTACCACGCTTCGACGATGGCGTTGGCGTGCTCTTTCTCCCAGTTCGCGGCCAGAGCGCTGCCGTTCATGAGCACCACAACCAGGGGCTTGCCGGTCGCCGCCACCGCTTGCATCAGAGTCTCTTCCGGTTCGGGCATCTGCAGGTTGGTGCGGTCTCCGCCGAGGAAGCCGGCTTGGTCGACCGGCATCTCTTCCCCTTCGAGACGGCTGGTTATGCCGGCGACGGCAATAATGACATCGGCATTTCTCGCGGCTGCAACGGCGGCCGGATCAGCCGCATTGTTTATGGGAGCCCATAGAAGCCGTGCTGCGGGTTTGCCGCCCGGTCCATAGCCATAGCTCACATCCAGCTTGGCTGGCTGTCCTTTTTCGAGATGAACTCGGCCGAAGCGGCCCTCGGTGCGATTCGAACCGCCACCATAAATCAGCACGATCTCTTTATCGCCCAGTGAAACACGAGCGAAGCCGCCGGCCCTGATGCCAAGCAGGTAATCGCCCGTTTCGGGGGCAGTCAGAAAGCCCGTCCACTCGACGGATAGGCCGTGACTTTCTTTTGCCTGCCCGGGGACATTGCTCTCGTTGATGTCCACCGTTGGTTCCACCCGCGAAACGATGGGATTGGGTTTTTGGCCCATGCTTGCAGCTGAACCGTAGTTGGCTAAGATGCCGGCTTTGCCGTCGGGCGTGGTGAGCGCGGAAGCGGGTACAGGATTCCCTTCGCTGGAAAGGAACTGCGTGCCGGGAACGTAGCTGATCTCCGCGTTGGGAAATTCTGCTTTCATCCCTTCCAACACGCTCACGGTATGAGTCGGAATGCCGTTGTAATTTCCCAGCAGAACCTCGGTTTGATCCGCAAGCGGGCCAACAATGGCAATGCGCTTCACCGAATTCTTGAGCGGCAGCACGCCGTCATTCTTCAGCAGTACCATGGATTCATCCGCCAGGCGGCGGGCGAGTTCGCGATGTGTGGCGCTGTCGAGTTCGCTCTCGTTGATTTTCGTATATGGCACCATGGACGGCGGATCGAACATGCCCAGGCGGATACGCGCGGCGAACAGGCGAATCAGCGCAGTGTCGATAGCGCTCTCCGAAAGATAACCCTGCTGCACGGCCTCGATATATGGCTTGTAATCGTGGTCGTCCGTAACTTTGGTGAAGAAGTCGGCGCACTCGTTGTCCATCCCGCGTCCCAGTGAGATGGCCGACGCCTGCGGCTGCGTAGGCCGATAACGGTGACCATCGAAAATATCGCGGACCGCGCCGCAATCAGACACCACGTAGCCCTGGAACTGCCACGCGCCACGCAGCGTGTGCTGCAGCAGGAACTGGTTGGCGCACCCAGGCTCACCGTTGATCGCGTTGTATGCGCACATCACCGAACCCGCATGGCCTTCCACAACGGCAGCGCGGAACGCGGGCAGATAGGTGTCTTCCTCGTCGTGCTTGCTCACGTCAACGTCGGCGAAGTGCCGCGTAGGCTCGGGTCCGCTGTGCACGGCGAAGTGCTTCGGTGTCGAGATGACGCGGTAGTAGTGCGGATCGGTTCCCTGCATCCCGGTGACAAAAGCCACCGCCATGCGTCCGGTCAGGTACGGGTCCTCGCCGTAGGTTTCCTGGCCCCGCCCCCACCGCGGGTCGCGGAAAATGTTGACGTTGGGGGCCCAGAAATCAAGGCCGTGAAAGATAGTCGACCCGCCGGCGCGCACGGCCTGTGCATTCACAACGCGCGCTTCAGTGCCGATCGCGGTCGCCATCTCGTGAATGCTTGGCGCATCGAACGTCGCCGCAAGGCCGATGGGCTCGGGATATTCCGTCGTGCCGTCTACAGCGACGCCGTGTAGCGACTCGCTCCACCAATCGTAGGCTGGCACATTCAGGCGCGGAATTGCGCGAGCCTGATTCACGAGCTGCGTGGCCTTCTCCTCCAGCGTCATGCGATGCACCAGGTCCGCGGCACGCTCCTCCGCCGTAAGGCTGGGATTCATGTAAGGCAGCTTGGCAACGTCCTGCGCGGTAGCAGCGCAGGCAAGGAGTGCAATGCAAATGGTCAGGCCTGCCAGGATGCGCTTTCCGGAATAGTTCATTTCTTCTCCTCGTAGCTCGCGATTCTTCCCCGACAGTTTCTCGCAGCGTCCGCAGCACGCAATCGTACGAGAGGATTCTCCCGCCGCATGCCTGCGATCAATCGGGGAGATAATCGTGGATTCCCGCCAACAATTGCAACAACTTCGTCCGCGCGCGCAATCGTCCACCGATCCCCGCCTTCTGGAATCACGAGAACGTCCTTTGCCGCTATCGAGAGAACCCACATACCCGGCGACGCCGCGGCCTCAAAACCAGCCCAAATCGGACCGACTCGACGAATGGCCGAATCCGGCTCAAAATGATGCGTAGGAGTATAATCGCGCGCACGAATGGCTCTCGCTTCCGGCACGAAACTTGGTCCATACGAAATTCAATCGCCGCTCGGTGAAGGCGGGATGGGCGAAGTGTATCGCGCTCGCGACAGCCGCCTCGGGCGCATTGTCGCCATCAAGGTCTTGCCCGAACGCCTTTCCCAGAATGTCGAGCTTCGCCAGCGGCTCGAACAGGAAGCGCGCACTGTGTCCAGGCTCTCGCACCCCAATATCTGCACCCTCCACGACATCGGACACCATGAAGGCACTGACTTTTTGGTATTGGAGTTCGTCGAAGGACAGACTCTGCGTCAACTGCTTGCCGGCGGCATCCCCGCGATGCGCGACGTTATTTCCATCGCGGTCCAGATTGGCGAAGGCCTCGCCAAAGCCCACGAACTGGGCATTGTCCACAGAGACTTAAAACCGGAAAACGTCATCGTCTCCCCCGACGCGGTGAAGATTCTCGATTTCGGCTTGGCTAAACTTCTGCTGGACGACGAAGAACTGTCCGACACTAGCGACACCGCGGCGATCAAAAGTGACTCCGGTGCAATCTCGGGCACCCCCCGCTATATGTCCCCAGAGCAGGCCAGCGGGCGGCCACTCGACTTTCGCTCCGACCAGTTCTCCTTCGGTCTCGTACTCTACGAATTGGTCACCGGACAGCACGCCTTTCGAAGGCCGACGCTGGCGCTCACTTTCTCGGCCATCCTCAACGAAGAGCCCAAACCAATCGGCTCGCTGAACCCTCAAGTTCCTCCGCCACTCTGCTGGGTGATCGAACGCTGCCTGGCGAAAGAGCCTGAGAAACGCTATTTCTCGACGCGCGATTTACTTCGGGATCTGACCGCCATCCGTGACCGCCTCTCGGACCTTCGCTCGAATCGCCAGGATACTCGTCCGACTAATTTGCCCGTTCCCACTACGGCGTTTGTCGGACGCGACGCAGAACTTGCCGGCGTCAAACAACTCCTGCTCCGACCGGATGTGCGCCTGGTTACGGTCACCGGTCCGGGCGGAATCGGCAAATCGCGTCTGGCGATCGAGGCGGCTCGGGGTCTGGCCGGCGAATTCGCTTCTGGCGTGTATTTCGTCCCACTCGCTGCGGTCTCCGATCCTGGCCTGATCATTCTCGCTATCGCCCAGACACTCGGCCTTCGCGAGACCAGCGGCCAGGCCCCAATCGACGCCTTAAAGGAGTATTTCCACAATTCCTCAGGCTCGCCGACGCTGCTTCTGATCGACAATTTTGAACACCTCGTGGAAGCCGCCCCTCTACTCGCGGACCTTCTGGCCCTCGCGCCCAGCCTAAAAGTTCTGGCCACCAGTCGTGCGGCGCTGCATCTTTACAACGAACAAGAGTTTCCGGTCCCGCCACTCGCGCTGCCGGATGCTAAATCGGCGGCTTCGCCAAGCGAATTCTCAAGGTATTCGGCGATCTCGCTCTTCGTGCAACGCGCGGCAGCGGTGAAACCTGATTTCGAGCTCACCGAGGAGAACGCTCCCATTGTGGCGGAAATTTGCGCGCGTCTGGATGGCCTGCCTCTCGCCATCGAACTTGCGGCCGCGCGAGTCAAGCTGCTTTCCGTTTCTGCCATGCGCTCGAGACTAGCGAGCCGCCTCCAGCTATTGACCGGCGGTGCGCGTGACTTGCCGGCGCGGCAGCAAACTCTTCGCCAAGCAATCGACTGGAGTTACGACCTTCTCACCGAGCCTGAGCAAAAGCTTTTCAGGCGGCTGTCGGTTTTCTGGGGCGGATGCACCCTGGAAGGCGTGGAAGCCGTCTGCGACGCCAAGCAGGATCTCGGCCTGGATGTGCTCGATGGCATGTCTTCGATGGTGGATAAGAGCCTGGTTCGCCAGACCGAACAACCCGACGGCGAGCCGCGTTTTGCGATGCTCGAAACCATTCGTGAATATGCTTTTGTCAAAATGGAGGCGTGCGGCGAACAGTCACTCGCGCGGCGGGCCCATGCCGCTTACTGTCTCGTGCTAGCGGAGGAAGGGGCTGCCGAGGATTCTGGCGCCAACCAGACCGGATGGCTGGATCGGTTTGAAAGAGAACACGACAATTTTCGCGCGGCTCTTGACTGGCTCACAGAAACCGGCAACGCCGAATGGGGTCTTCGCCTCGGAGCGGCTCTTTTTCGCTTCTGGGAAATGCGCGAACACCTCAGCGAAGGACGGGATCGCCTTGGAAAGCTTCTCAAACTGGAAGGTGCGTCGGCGCCGAGCAATGCGCGCCAGCGCGCCCTTTTCGCTGCCGGAGTCCTCGCCGGAGAGCAAGGCGACTTCGTTTCTTCCGACACTCTTATGAAGGAGAGTTTAGACATCGGCCGGAAGTTGGGCGACAGACAGAGTATCGCGGTCGCATTGAACGCCCTCGCCGTAAATACCCGCGACCGCGGAGACTTGCCGGCTTCGCGCGTCCTTTTCGAAGAAAGCCTGGCTCTGTGGAGAGATCGGCATGATTCGCTGGCTGTCGCCCGTGCTCTCAGCAATCTTGCTAACGTCGTGAAGCTACAGGGCGACTTTTCATACGCCAGCGTCCTTTACCAGGAATGCCTGTCGATTTTTCGCGAGCTCGGCGACCGAGCGGGATATGCCTGGGCACTGAATCATCAAGGTGATGTAGCACGCGAACAAGGCGACTCCGCTGCCGCGCGCGCTCTTTACGAACAGAGCCTGGCCACTTTCCGGCAAATCGACGATAGGTGGGGCGTTGGCAGATCGCTCGCCGACTTGGGGAACCTCGCCAGCGAGCAACAGGATTACCGTGCGGCCGATTCGCTTTACCGCGAGAGCCTCGGAATTTTCCGCGAGCTGGAACATAAGCGAGGGATTGCCCGGCTATTGGAATCCTTCGCCTGCTCTACCGCCGCGCAGTCGCATTCGGAGCGCTCGTTGCGCCTGGCAGGCGCCGCCGCCGCCCTTCGCCAAAGCATTGGCGCGCCTCTTGTCCCAGCGGAACAAGCCAAGTTGGAACGGAGTCTCGACGCAGCTCGGCGCGCCTTGCCCATCGAAACCGGCAGAAATGCGTGGCTGGAGGGTTGGGTGATGCCAATCGAAAAAGCTATTGAAGACTTGCTTCGCCCCGCTTCGGCCTCGAGCCCAATCGCAGATTGATTCTGCTGAAAGGCTCGGCCCCAAGACTACTCCGCCGTACTGGGGTCGATGAGCCGGCGAACAGCGGATATGCGATTCGCTGGGAAGCCGCCCCGTTTCGCGTGTTCGCGAATGGTGGCCTCGTCGGGCGCGAGATACACGCAGTACACTTTGTCGCCCGTGACGTAGCTTTGCAGCCACTGAATCTCAGGACCCATTCCTTTGAGAACCGCCACGGACTTTCGGGAAATCTCCTGTAGTTGCGCGTCCGATAGACTCCCTGCTCCTGGTATCTCCCGCTCAATCACGAACTTCGGCATGTGGTAGCGCCTCAGGCACTAGAATGCTAGCAAGCCCGGACGCTTGCTACAATAGCGTATTGCTGCGCCCGTGATCGGAGGCCGCCGTGGATCTTAAGTCTGTTCAGAAGCCGTTGAAGGAACAATACCGGAATAATCCCGCCGCCTCGCGGATCACTCTTAAGGCCAAGGGTAGACAAACCGAGACCCCCATCGCCTGCTCGGTCGCGATCGGACGTGCCATCTATAATGCCGAAGCTCACGCCGGGGCAGGAGGCACCGGTACCGCCGCTTGTTCCGGCGATCTGCTGCTCGGCGCTTTGTCGGCCTGCGCACAACTTACCTGCCAGATGGTGGCCGCAGCCATGGGAATACAGGCGGAACGTATCGAGGTGACCGTCGAAGGAGATTTGGATCTTCGAGGCACGCTCGGTATTGCAACGGATGTCTCGGTTGGCTTCGACGCAATCCGGCTCCGATTCGACATTGATGCGCCTCAGGCAACCCCGGAGCAGTTGCGCAGTTTGCAAGAAAAAACGGAACAATATTGTGTCGTTATGCAGACCTTGGTTCGGCCACCGCGACTCGAAACCGATTGGGTCAACTCGCGATACAGACCCTAAAACGGGCTCACGCTGACCGAGTCCGTCTCCCGGTTGAGCTTGCCGTCCGTATACATCAGCAAGAGACCCGTTTGCGACACCGAGTTTCCGTTGTATGGCCCCGAGAAGTAGACGTTGCTGGCGTTATTCGGAATGATTGTGATTGCCGTCGGAGTGTTGGGCGGCACGGTGATTTCATCGCCGGCCGTGTATGCCTGCGGCATGTCGAGTTCGTAGTACATCGGCCCGATAGAATCCGTCAGGTTCCCGGTGAAGTAGTTATCGAACGCCAAGACGTCGAAAATAAATGGCGTCGAGTAGGTCAATTGAAGACCCGAAGCGGTCTGCAGGGCGCTCAGTGGCACCGTGAGTATGACATTCGCCGAATCCAGATCCGCGACGGTGTAAAAGTACGGGCCACTCACCGTGTCTGCCGCGAGGTCCGCCACGAAAACGCCATTCTGCCCGCTGAAGAATCCCGTCGTCTCAAAGCCGATGTCCGCGTTGAAAACGTCCAGGTCAGGTGTTCCGTCTCCATTCACGTCAATCTCCACATCGAACTCGGCCGGGACGTCGGGGTGCGACCTTTGCCCGAAAGTTGTGATCCCAAACTGCGCGCCCAGGACGCTGCAATCGTTCACGATGCATATCAACCGCACTCCCACTGCTTGCAGATTGATCACTGCATAGTCCGAACCCGGCGCCGGCAGCACCGAGGCCGGAAATTGCGTGCCTGTTCCAGTAAGAGAGAACACGTCCACCAATCCACCCACAGCCCCGCCCGTGTTCGTCAACGTCAAGTTTGCCGGGTTGCCTCCCAACACGACGGACGTGCTCGTCGGTTGAACGGTGGCCGCCTTGTGCGGCAGGATGTGCCACGGAATGTGTACGCTCTCCGTCCCGCTCGTGAAACTCAAATAGCCCGCGTACTCCACCGAATTGAGAAGCTCGCCCTCGCCGCCTGAGGTGCCTCCGTTCAATGTCCACACCGGAAGCGACACCGCGTTCACCGTCAGGGTTAACGTAAAGCTCGCCCCGCTGTTGGCGGGAACGGAGATGCTCGGCGGCGCCGTGATCGTCGCGCCCGTCGTGTTGGGAGCGTCGCGGTAGGTGTTCGTGATTGAATACGTGCGCGCCGTCGAACTGTAGTTCCTTACCACCACTTTCTTCTTGAAGCTCTGGTTGGCGTTGAGCCTGTAAGTTCCAAACGAAAGACTCACTGCCAACGGGTCGCTGGCGTCCCAAACGGACGTCGTTGCCGCCACCGCGCGGTCCGCGCGCACTTCTCCGGAGCCCGCGCGGCTCAGCGGTGCCAGCACTCCCGGCTCGGTCGCGGAGTTCTCGAACACGTTCGTCTCCGTCGTCTCCATCAGAATCGCCTTCACATCAAGCGGCCCGAGCGTGCGATTCTTCGAAAGCAGCAGCGCCGCCACTCCGCCCGTCAACGGACAAGAGAACGACGTTCCCGACTCGGTGATCTGGCCGTTCCCCGTGCCCACCTGGGCCGCCTCGATGGTCCCGGGCGCGCTCATGTCGGGCTTCAGCATGTTGTAACTGTAGTTCGGGCCTCGCGACGAATAGCTCGCGACATTCGTCGCAAGCGAGATCGCGTTGTTCGGGCTGATCGTCGCGTTCACCGCCCCACTGTTCAGAGCGTTCTTGATGAGGTTGCTGTTCGATTGAATGATTACCAGCGTCGGAACGAAATCCGAGCCGCCGCCGTTGCTGAAGCTGACGGCATCGCCCGGCGCAACGAGCCCGATGAGTACGCCAACCGCCCCGGCCCTCGCCGCCTCGTCGATCTTCAGGCTTACGGCGCAGGTCCCGCGATCGATCAGCGCGATCATTCCGTTCGGATTCGCAAGGTAGGTGTCACCCTGACTCTGGCCGCTGATCGTCCCAGCCGGGCAACCCCGCCCGACGTATGCCACATTCGCAGTGACAGGCGTATTCACCGGAGCAAAATCCAGCATCGCTGTGTTCGAGTACGTACCGGCGATGATCGGCGGCGCATTGATCACCAGCGGGATGCCGTACGAGACCACGCTGCTCGTCCCGGCCACAGAAATCACTTCCGGCGTCGCTCCGGGTCCCGCGACGACGTACGGAATGTCGCCGTCATTCCCTGCGGAACTCACGCTTACGATTCCGAAGTTCACCACGTCCGTCAGCGCTTCTCCTATGTCGCTTTCTCGCATCCCGAAGGAGTCACCGATCGATATGCTGATAATGTCCACTGCGTCGTTCAGTGTGCCGGTATTATTCGGATCGAGCGCGAAATCTATTCCTTCCAGAACCGCCACGCCGCTGCACGTCGCCGCAGCGGTCATCGACGTGCATACCTTCACCGCATACAGTTGAGTCCCCGGTGCCGTTCCGCTATGCAGGCCATCCAAACTGTGGCCGCCCATGATGTCCGCTGTCATAGTCCCGTGACCGTTGATATCAATCGGATTTGCATCAGGCGCCAGCGGTCCACTGGGCCACACTTCTCCCGTGAAATCGTAACCTCCGACGACTTTAGCCGTCGGAAAAAGGCTTGGCGGTGGCGTCCCGCCCGCAACCGCAGTCGCTGCGGCGTAGTCCGCCACATTCCCTGAGCCGCCCAAGTTGTAATGCGTATAGTCGATGCCTGTATCCAGCATCGCCACTCGAATGCCGGCTCCCGTCACCCCGCTGTTCTGTACCGCTGTCGCCCCGATATACGCGTTCGTCGTCGGCAGGTCAGGGGCAGCCGCGGCGAGCGGATAATCCGCCACAGGACGCACGGCGATCACTCCTTCGATGCCCTGAATCTCCGCAAGATGACTCGCATCCACCGAAACGATCAGCGCGTTGTGTCCTTTGCTCACGCGTCCGAGTTCGACACCGCCCAAAGCCTTCACTTGCGCTATCACCGCGTTTTGTTTTTGTGCGAGCTGCGCCAGGTACGCCACCTGCTGAGCGGCCGTCATCGCGATGCCGTTCTGCTTGGCATTCACTCCCACCTCGACCACCAGTGGCGGATCCTGCAGCTTGATCCCGACTTGTACTGGGCCGTGTAGTACCTTCCCCGGCGTCCCTGAGTTGGCCAATTTCGAAATCGGGCCTGTGTACGCGTTCGAAAGTGCATTGGCCGGCGCGCTCACGTGCGATTTCGTTTGCGCTTCCGCGATTTGGGCGCACACGAACAGACAAAAAATGGCACACAAGGCTCGCTTCACCACTCACCTCCGAAAATGTTCGTCACTTATCTCAACGTGAGATATGCAAGTCAAGAATATATTCAGAAACATTCAGAAAAATCTTGCGCGGCACTCTGCGTGCGTCTAAAATCGCGCAACTTTTTTGGAGGCCACCGTCATGTTTCGAAAACTTCTTCTGCCGGCTGTTGTTTTGCTCGTTTTGATCTGCGCTGCGCCCGCTCACGCGACTACCATTACCGCGAGCGGCGCGGGCTCCCTGCCGGGCTCCGCCGAGGACCTCACCACCGTCGTCAATCTCTCGGAAATTGTCGGCAGCATCCCGGACCAACTCGGAGTCAACATGTTCGCGATCGACATCACCGACGCTGCTGATTTTTCCGCGATCACGATCCCGGCTGGCCCCTTCGGCATCCCCGACACCGAACTCTTCCTCTTCGATTCCCTCGGTTTCGGAGTCTACGGAAACGACGACCTCAGCGCCATCAACGTTCTGTCTTGCCTGCCTTCAGCCGACGGAAGCAATCCCTGTTCTTCCTCGCGCCCGGCCGGCGTCGGTCCCACCACCGACGGCGTCTACTACCTGGCGATCACCCGCTCGGCGAATGATCCTCTCAGCGTCGGCGGGGAAATTTTCTCGGAGATCCTTTCCACCGACGTAACCGGTCCCGATCCCACTATGGGTGGCCCAGACCCCATCAACGACTGGGATAACGACGTGTTCACCAACCCCAACATCGATCTGGTAAATTACGACATCCTGCTCACTGGCACCGGCCCAATCGGCACAACTCCCGAGCCCTCCACCTGGGCCTTGCTCGCCGCCGCCCTCCTCTTCCTCTTGCTCCGTCGGACACGCTTCGCGCCTCCCCCAGTCGTTTAGCGGACGATCTTTCTCCCTCCAAGCGCCGTCAACCTGCTCTCATGACGGCGCTCGGCGCATCGTCGACCTCACGTTCTAAGGCACCTTCCCGCGCGCTCTACAGCCTTGCCCCTATGGTTGCGTGCATAGTCCACCGCTACCATACTGCCCGTCACAGTTCCTGACCACAGCACGCAACACTAACTCTGACAAACACAACTCTCGCGAAACCGATCGGAAGGATGGTCTACATGGCTCAAGCAGCACGCGCATTTGACTCTCGCGAACCCATATTCCGCGACGAAGCTCTCCCGAACGATTCCAATAAGTCCGGCGTGTCTTGGGCCGCCGTAATTGCTGGCGCATTCGTTGCCGCGGCGCTGTCCCTGATCCTGCTTGCGCTCGGCACCGGCATCGGCCTTTCCTCCGTGTCACCGTGGGCAAACTCTGGCGCATCCGGCTCCGCAGTCGGCACTGGCGCCATCATCTGGTTTATCTTCATGGAGCTGGTCTCCGCGTCGGTGGGCGGCTATCTGGCAGGCCGCCTGCGCACGAAGTGGGTCAACGTCCACACGCACGAAGTCTACTTCCGCGATACGGCGCACGGCTTTCTCGTCTGGGCCGTTGGCCTGGTCATCACGGCTGCCTTCCTGGCATCTGCGGCCAGCTCGATGATCGGCGGAGCCGCTCGCGCCGCCGCAAACGCTAACGTCCCCGCATCCCAGTCGCGCGAGACGATGGGTCCGAACGCCTACTTTGTCGATACCCTCTTCCGCTCCGCTTCTCCCAGCGCCGAACAAGACACGAGCGGCTTGCGCGCCGAAGTCGCTCTGATCTTTGCCAATGGCATTCGCGAAGGGAATCTTCCGCCGGCGGACCGCTCGTACTTGGCTCAAACCGTTGCCGCTCGCACTGGCGTCAGCGAACCCGACGCCGAAAAACGCGTCGACGATACTTTCGCACAAGCACGGCAAGCCGCCGATGCCGCTCGCAAAGCCGTCGCGCATTCCATGTACTGGACGTTCCTGGCCCTCTTGGTCGGCGCGTTCTGCGCCAGCTTCGCCGCGACTATTGGAGGCAGGCAGCGCGACGCCGTCTTAGTAGTCTGAAGAGCGTTTCCCGAAGCAGCCAAGCGGCCAGAGTCTGACAGGCCTGATCCGTGATTGAGGTTCGTGATTGAGGTTCGTGATTGAAGTTCGTGATCGAAGTTCGTGATTCAAGTTAAGGAGATCACTCGATGCGTTCCATTTTGCTTCTCTTGCTCGGCGTGCCGATTCCCTTCATCATTCTGATCGGACTCTTCAGCCACTTCTAACGCCGCACTCTTTGGCCTTCGCCGAAGACTCTGTCCACTAGCTCTCAACGGTCGTGCTCACCCGCGTGAGTCCAAATGGATCGGCGAACGGCCCGCGACCCGCTGTTTTGGGAGTGCGGAAGCAAGCTTCGGCTTTTCTTCGTTGAAGCTTCCTTCAGCGCGCCCCATCCTTGCTTGCCTTGGTTTCGCCGAGGAACGTAGCGACGACGCATCTCTCTTCCGCCACCAAGGGTGCCTTAGGGTTTTGTAGGGGACGCCTCTTTACGCTGATCGCAGCGAATGTGCAGGTGGGCGAATCCACTTTGGAATTTCAAATGGCTCTGTTGACATCCCCGCTCCACGCGCCGTTCCCCACCACTTTGTCATCCCGAATCCCCGCGGTTTGTGCGGGGTGAGGGATCTGCTTTTCGCTTTTGGAGGCCGCCTGAACTAGGATCTCAACAGAGCCATCCCAAATTTCAAATCCCGAATGCAGACTTCTAACCTGCGTTTACACTCGGTCATGCTTCCCCGGCTCCTCGCACACTCGCGATGGTCGGCCACAAATCTGCGGCGAGGCGAGTCTTGTCCACGCAAGCGTTAGCGCCTGCTTGAACCGCGCTTGGCAACATCTGGACCGGATCATGTTGGCTCATGACTATGATCTTGACTTGGGGCAACTCCTGCCGGAGTAGACGCGCTGTTTCCAACCCGCTCAGGCCCGGCATGCTTATATCCAGAAGGATGAGATCGGGAAGCAGTTCTCGCGCTTTCCGCAGCGCATCGGTCCCATCCACGGCCTCAGCGCAGACTTCGTAATCCGTCCCAGCTGCTAAAAGCGCTCTGACGCCGCGTCGAACTCGTTCATCATCATCCGCGATGAGAATTCGCATTGGTCACTGATCGCGCTTAGTGTCGATCAAATTCCAGCGGACCGGGTGATCGGAATATGTTCGGAAGGATTCGCCTCGGCCATTTTCGGCAATGGAAGGGCAATCGAGATTGTTGTGCCGCTCTCCCCAGACTCAATGCTCATTTCGCCCCCAGCCTGCAGGACGCGTTCGCGCATTCCCCGAATGCCCACCCCCCCGCCCTGTGATTGAAGTTGAGCAAGCTTTTCGGCGGGTATGCCGGTACCTTCATCCTGAACCTGCAAGGTGACGGCCTCGCCACCGCGCGCAATTCGAATCGTCGCAACCTTGCTTCCGGAGTGTCGATGTACGTTCGTCAAACACTCCTGCACGATGCGGAATAGGACCAGCTCCATATCATCGGAGAGTCTTCCGAAGTCTTCAGGAATGGCGATCGTGACATTCAGGCCGCCGCGCTCATGCAGTCCGCGAATATACCAGGAGAGCGCCTCGGGCAGCCCGCTTTCATCCAACAGCGGCGGATGCAAGAGGTACGAGGTCGTTCGTATCTCCTGGCTCAATTCTCGAACCAGTTGCTCTGCTTCTTCGGCGCCGTTAACCAGTTGGGGAGCGCTTTCTCTCGCCTTTTGGACGATTCCCGCAAGGTTCATCCCAAGCGTGGTCAGCACTTGCCCGGCGCTGTCGTGCAACTCACGGGCAATCCGCCGTCTCTCCTCGTCCTGCAGTTGTAAGAGTCGATGCGACAATTCCCTCACTTGCTTCGACTGTTCAAGTGTTTCCCGGTTCCGATGTTGCAATTCTTGTGTTCTCGCGAGGACTTGTTCCTCCAGCGTTTCCGCCAGCGCACGGTAGTTGTCCTCAACACGCTTGCGATCGGTGATGTCCACACCCGTCGGGTGAAGGAAAATGATCTGGTTTTGCTCGTCACGAATAGGGTGCAGCATGAAATCAACCAATCGCTCGGTGCCGTCCGCCCAGTGGTATGTAAGTACCTCCCGGTAGGGAGTGCCATGCGCCGCCTGGCTGGTCGCGGCCCGGATTTTCACTCGCGCCTCTGGGGAACGTTGCCACCAGCCGGTCTCCCAAAAAAGTCGTCCCACAATGTCTTCTGCGCGATAACCGCAAACCTCCAGGCACAATTGGTTCGCATCGATAACTATCCCGTCAAGAGTCATGATCCCGGCGAAGACCGTGGTTTGTTCGAACACCGCCCTGAATTTTGCTGTGGCCGCCAGGGCCTCCGTGGCCAGTTGCCGCTCCCGCTCCTCCGCATGCTTCCGCTGCGTAATATCGAGCAACATGTTAATGCCGCCGACGATCTTGCCCTCGTCATTGCGCAAAGGCCTCGGATAGGGCGTGAACCATATGCGGGCGCCGTCGGGTCGCTCAGCGATCACTTCCACTCCGTCCTCGACGCGCCCTTCCTTGAGTGCGACGGCCATCGGACACTCAGAGTGTGGCAGTGGCGTACCATCCGGCCGGAACAGTTTCCAGCTCACGCACCAACGGTCAGTGCCCAGTTGCGGCGTACGGCCAGATAATTCGATCGCGGCGGGATTGAAGTGTGTGAGGCGTCCTTCGGCGTCTGTCGTGTAAACCGCGGCCGGCAGCGCGTCAATCATTTCGCGCAAGCGGCGCTCGCTTTCCCGCAGTGCCGATTCCGCCCTTTTCCGCTCGGTAACATCAATGTTGACGCCGATCAAACGTTCAGGTTCGCCCCCTTGATCTCTGAAAACGAAGGCTCTGCCCATCAGCCAGTGGATCGAGCCATCGGGCCAGACAACGCGCCACTCCCCCTCGAATGCACCCTCCTTCATAGCTCTCTGGACGGCAGCCACTGCCGCATCTCGGTCTTCGTGGTGCACTAATTGTTCCCAGGCGGATTGTGTACCCGCGAATCCCCCCACTGGCAAGCCGTACATCGTTTCTAGCTCTCGCGACCATCGGTTCACGCCCGTTTTCATATTCCACTCAAACGTGCCAACGCAAGCCACCTGGTGCGCCAAACGGAGGGATGCTTCGGCTTTTTCACGCTCGGCCACCTGAAATTTGAGTGCATCCAGCGACACCAGAATTTGATAGGCCGAAGACGCGAATGTCCCCAGGGAAATCATGATCCGTTCATCTTCGGCGTCAAACTTGCGACGCTCATCGTGGGCCACTGCCCAGATCGTCCCGACAGCTTTGCCCTCGACGTAAAACGGTATCAGGAGGGCCTCTTCAACGACAGGTGTAACCGGTTGAAAGTACGTGTAACGCCGTTCGACATGACTAAACAGCAACGGCATATTGCGATCGAGCACGTCTCCACAGGGGCCGAAATCACGTGGCGTGCCTCCGCCGATATGGGCCTTCCAGCTTCCGGCGATCGCTGGCCAGTAGAACCTCTTTTCCTTACCCTCTGTCCTCAGCAGGCTAATGCCGGCGGAGCCGGCCTCGCAGACCTCTAGAATTGTGTCGGCCAAAGTCTGAAGGATGGTACGCGGCGAGTCGGCGAGCGCTTGGCCCAGTGCTACCAGAGCGCGATTTTCCTTTTCGTGATCGGGCGCACGGGATGGGCGGCGACGCAACTCCTCCGTGCAGAGGATTGATTCCACCGCGACCGTGCCATTACGAGCAGAAGTGGGGATCGCATTGCCCTCTTGCAATGTGGGAAGCTCCTTCGCGGCATCGCCTGCATTCGAGGGAGGCTCCGCGTTTCGACGCGCGACGAGTCGGTCAAGCATCGGAAGCAACTCTCGTGATAGATCACTCTTCGCGATATAAGCCGCAGCCTCTGCTTCGCTCGCTTGGCGACGCCCTATTCCGGGATCGTTCTGACTCACAATTACAATCACCGACGAGGGAACTTCCCGTTGGATGATTCGCGTTGCGTCAAGCCCGTTCATGCGAGGCATGGAAATGTCCATGAGCACCACGTCCGGCTGAAGCGACTTCGCTTCTTCGACGGCTTCGGACCCATCTGCGGCTTCGCCACAAACCACCCAATTGCTCCCTGACGACAGAAGGGAACGAATGCCGCGCCTCACGCCTTCGTGATCATCTGCAATAAGGATACGCAAAGGACGCATAGTGTCGCTTGCCTCGAAACAGGCTCAAACTGGCGGAGTTGAGCCAAGTATAACCGCTTCTGTCACCGTGACAACAGAGGATTTCAAGCGGGCCGGGCCTCAGTTCGTCTGGGACTACGTTTCGGTTTGAATTTCCGGGTGTCCGTCCCGACGCCTCGGGACGCGGTTTCGATCCCGAGACTCCGAGATCAGACACTTCGGGACAGGATATAGGGGTCGGCGCTATCTAATGTCGGCGCAAAATCGTGGAGCGCCGAAGGTCTTCGAGCGAACGCGACTTCCCGCCCCTCGTCTCTGTGGGCTCTGTGACTCTGTGGCCAATCCCCTCTTCAAAGAGGCGAAGAAAAATCTAATCGATACAACCCCATTAAAGACCAAGGGAAAACGTGGCCCTAAGACTCCGATACTGGCGAAGCCGTGAGCTTTTGGTAGGGCAACCGCTCCCCGTTTAGCAGGTTCTTCGTGGTGTCTGCGAACAACTTGGACTGCTCATTCCGGCGATTGAACCGATACGAAAACTCATCGCAATAGCGAGCGAGATGCTTGCGCGAAACGCGGTGAAACGAGCCGTACAAGCCGCGCTTGAAAAGCGAGAACGCATTCTCAATCGTGTTGGCGTGAACCTCGCCGATTCCATAGGTCTTGTTGTGGTCGATACTCGCGTGCTTTCCGGGGAACTTGTCCTTCAACGCGAACACGTATATCGGGTGACCATCGGTGTAGATGGTGCCTACGTTCTCAGCAATATGCTTTTCCAAGTGCGGCTTGATTATCCGGGTCTTGCTGTCGCCCACGGGAATGAGCTTCAGTTTTCCGCCACGCTCCACCAGGCCAAGCGCAACATAGGTTTCGTCGGCTTCCACGGCCTCACCGCCAAGCACTAGATCGTCCTGAGACATTGCCTCGCGGATTCGATGGCACAGGTGCCACGCTGTACGGTAATTTACTCCCAGGTGCCGCTGCATCTGGCACGCGCTAAGACCTTGCTTAGCCTCGCAGATCAGCGCAAGCGCGATAAACCACTTCACCAAGGGCAAATGGCTGTCATGGAATATCGTGCCCGCTGTCGGGCTGAATTGGTGCTTGCACAGAGGTTCTAAGCACTGGTAAACCCGCGTCCGCTTGTTCTTGGACTTCGTTTCCCGGGTGATTCGGGAGACTTTCAGCGAGCCGCACGCGATGCAGCACACGCCTTTGGGCCAGCGCATCGCTTCCAGATAATCGAGGCAATCATCGTCGGTCTTGAATTGGCGGGTTACGTCTATGAGTTTCATCGCGGGACTCCCATGAGTCTTAGAAACAGCAATCCCAGAAAGATCAGAACGAGAAAGATAACCCGCCATTTCCAGAAGAACTTCATGAGAGAAATGTACGCTAAGACTTTTCTGTGTCAAGTACATACTCACCGAAGCGATCTTCTAATCGATACAAAATCGCCCTTTTCCGTTTGCCGCACCTTCGCCCGCAGGAAGGCTTCGCTCGAGCAGTTCACGCGTCGCGGGTCGCGGGTCACCGGTCGCGGATCGCGGACCAGGCGTCACGAGCCGCGGAAAACTCTTTTCTCCACACTGCCATCCAAGAAAACAACACGGGGCGTCGTCCGCGGGTGTATACTCCGGGCCAGGTCCTCGGGAGGTCTTCATGAGGAAATCGCCGTACGCGACGCAGTGGTTAGCCACGCTGGTAGCCTTCTCGCTTCTTACGATGCCTGGTTTGGCTCTGGGTCAAACTCAGCAGTCGGGCCAACCGTCTGGGAGCGGGCAAACGCAAACTCCGGCACAGTCTCCACAAACGGGGACGCAACCAACCACTCAGCCGCAGACTGCCCCGGCGCAGACTGGGGCGCAGCCGCCTCTCCCGCAGCAGGACCAGCCTAACGTGAAGGCGGGCAGCCAGAATGACGTCAACGCCATCGGCAATCGCGACGTCGGCAAGGGCCTCGACTTCTATTCCCTCGAGCACGAAATTGCGCTCGGCAAGCAGCTGGCGCAGCAAGTGGACCGCTCGGCAAAATTTATCGATGATCCCGTGGTGGTTGAATATGTGAACCGCGTCGGGCAGAACCTGGTGCGTAACTCGGACGCGCGCGTGCCCTTCACGATCAAAGTGATCGATTCGGATGTGGTCAACGCGTTTGCGCTCCCCGGCGGCTTCTTCTACGTGAACAGCGGCTTGATCCTCCACGCCGACGAAGAAGCGGAGTTGGCCGGCGTCATGGCGCATGAAATTGCGCACGTTTGCGCGCGCCACGGCACCAAGCAAGCCACCAAAGGCGAGATCGCGCAACTCGCAATGATTCCCGCGATGATTTTCATCCCCTACACGTGGGCCGGTTACGCCATCTATCAGGGCATGAACTTCATGATCCCGCTCACGTTCCTCAAGTTCACGCGCGATGAAGAGCGCCAGGCTGATTTCCTGGGCTTGCAGTACATGTACAAAGCCGGCTATGACCCCAACGCGTTCGTGAGCTTCTTCGAAAAAGTGGAAGCCATCGAGAAGAAGCAGCCGGGAACGATTCCGAAGATTTTCTCCGACCATCCGCCCACGCCCGACCGCGTCGAATCGATTCAGAAGGAGATTGCGACGATTCTCCCGGCGCGCGACGAGTACATCGTTTCAACGTCGGAATTCGACAGCGTCAAGGCTCGTTTGCAGATGATCGAATCGGGTCAAAAACTCAACAAGAATCCGAATAAGCCGAGCCTCCGCAAGCGCACCGATCAGAACAAGGGCGGCGACACGTCAAGCGATCCGACGAACACCAGCAGCGATCCCGATAGCGATCGTCCAACCCTGAAAAAGCGGCCCGATCCGAACCAGCCCGATCAGCAGCCGCAACAGCAGCCGCCGCCGCCACCGCAACAATTCTAAGTCATGGCGCGGCGACGCTTTCTTTCGCAGCTGGCTGCCCTGCCATTGCTGCTGGCAGGCGGTGCGTCCGGCCAGACCACCCACGAAACTCTAGAAATCATGATGAAAAGCGCCTGGGGATCCGACGATCCCACAAAGGCGGCATTCCCTTTTCTTCATGGTCTGGCGCTATCGGAGGCGGGACACGACGTTCAGATTTTCCTGCTCGGCGAAGCGGTGGGGCTGATGAGGAAATCAGAGGCTGCGGCTGTCGTGCCGGTAGGATGGCCGCCGCTCGGCGAAACGATGGACAAAGTCGTCGCCAGGCACGTTCAGATTTACGCGTGCGGAGCCTGCTCTCGAGCCCGCAGCGTGGCCCAGTCCGACCTGGATCAGTGGGGA
The DNA here is from genome assembly GCA_963737205.1 of uncultured Acidobacteriota bacterium. Lineage (GTDB taxonomy): Bacteria > Acidobacteriota > Terriglobia > Acidiferrales > UBA7541 > Palsa-295. The sequence continues at coordinate 610,711 of CAVTRV010000003.1, forward strand.
GCGAAGTTCGGCAATCCGACCATCTTTGTTTCGCTGGTGGAGTGGGCAGACAGAGTCATTACCGAGTAGATCCCACAGGGCCGCAGAAATTAAATTATTGGTGGGCGTGAACTTCGACAACGCCGAGACGCTTCAGTCCTTCGGAGTAATACTTGCGATAGAGGATGTCCCACTCCTCGCTGCCTTCCAGAATTTCTTTTTTCTGCGAGCCGATCTTCGCGCGCACTTCCGTGTCCACCTGCTCTTCCACTTTCAGCAGCGCCGTGATGATGGTGACGATTTCCTGGCGAATGGTATCGCGGTCTTCGACGAAATCCACTTGCGGATTCGATACGAGGAAATCGATGATTCGATGAGAGAGTCGCACCGTTTTTTCGCGGCTCAGGCGCATATCAGCGGAGGATCAATTTCCTTTCCCTCGCGAGCTGGCCTTTCACTTTCTTGAACATCTCCTGGTAAGAAACTCCCGTCCGCTTCATCTCGTCCGAGTACTTGGCAAGGATTTCGCGAACCTCCTCGTTCAGCCGGTCCTCGATCGTGATTTCTTCCGCCATCACCTGGCGAACCTGCGTCGTCAGGTTCTCCGCGCTCTTGGTCTCGATCATCTTGGCAGCCGCCAGCCTTTTGACGATTTCCTTCGCCATGTAGCCGACGTAATCGCGCGACAGAAGCATTCCGTTTCGCTCTCCGCTTCAAATGTGACTAATTCAGTCTAATGGTTGCGCGAGATGAGGTCAAGGAGCCGCGGCCAGACGCGCGCCACGCCATGGCTCGTTCATGGCCGCATTTCGCTACGCAGGCGTGTTCTGGTACCCTGAAAAGCTGCAAGGCCGAAGCACTCCAGCCTGCGGCAACTAACCCTTAGTTTGCGAGGAATCTCGGCGTGAATCCGACGGCATCTGCAAAACAAGCCAATCGCGTCTTCAACTTCAATGCGGGACCGGGCGGCCTTCCGCTTCCCGTTCTCGAGCGCGTCCGCGAGGAGCTGCTCGACTATCGCGGCACCGGCATGTCCGTGATGGAGATGAGCCACCGGTCGCCTGAGTTCGAAGAGATTCTCGAGCGAGCCGAACGCGACCTGCGGCGGCTGATGGCGATTCCGGATGATTACGCCGTGCTCTTTCTTCAAGGCGGAGGCAGCCTGCAATTCTCGATGGTGCCCATGAATCTGTGTCTGCCAGGTAAGCCCGTCGACGTGCTGCACACGGGAATGTGGACCGCGAAAGCCATCGCCGAGCTGAAGAAAGGCACGCCTTTCCGGCTGGCAGGCTCCAGCGAAGCCCAGAAATTCACCCGCGTTCCGCGCGCGCACGAGATCAAGTTTTCGCCGGACGCTTCTTACGTCTATCTGTGCACGAACAATACGATCGAGGGCACGCAGTGGCACTCGATTCCTGAGGCCGGCGACGTGCCCATCGCGGCGGACATGTCCTCGGACATTGCCTCGCGTGCGATCGACGTGCGCCGATTCGGGTTGATCTTCGCCGGCGCGCAGAAGAACCTCGGCCCGGCCGGCGTGACAATCGTCATCGTGCGGCGCGACCTGGCTGAGCGCGCGGACAAGAACCTGCCGTCGCTGCTGCAATACCGCTCTGAAATCAAGGAGAGGTCGCTGTTCCACACGCCGCCTACCTTCGCTGTGTACGTGTGCGGGCTGGTGCTCGAGTGGATCGATCAAGAGGGCGGCATCGCCGCAATCGAGAAGCGCAATGACGCAAAGGCGAAGCTCCTGTACGACGCGATCGACGCCACCGATTTTTACGCGTGCCCGGTCGAAAAGACCTCGCGATCGAAAATGAACGTCGTATTCCGCGTGGCCAAGGGCGACGAGGCCGTCGAGAAGCGCTTTGCCGAAGAGGCGGCCGCCGCGGGCATCGTCGGCATCGCCGGGCATCGATCGGTGGGTGGCACGCGTGTTTCGCTCTACAACGCGGTAACAATTGAGGCGGTGGAAGCCCTCGTCGGCTTCATGCGCGATTTCGAGAGCTCCCATCGTTGAGCTCGCCCTGTCCGGCGGCGCCAAGCACCCCAAAACCGTGTGCTCAAGATTGCCACACTAGTGTGGCGAACACGCCACACTTAGCTTGACTTGCTCGTTTGGCCCAGCTATCGTGGCTTTTCGATGAGTTCCCCGCAAATTGCCCTCGCTAGCTTGCCCGTCGTTCAGAGTCACCCTGTCCATAACCAGCCCCGCGACGCACAACCCGCGCTGGATGAATACTATAACTCGCTCTTCACCGCGCTCGGACCCCAGCATTGGTGGCCGGGTAAGTCGCCCTTCGAGATCATTGTGGGCGCCCTTCTGGTGCAGAACACTTCCTGGACGAATGTGGAAATCGCGATTTCGAACCTTCGCGACGCTCGATTGCTCTCTCCCGCAGCTATTCGCCGGGTGAATCTTCGGAGACTCCAGCGCCTGATTCGGTCATCCGGCTATTTCCGCCAGAAAGCTCGCAAGCTGAAGGCGTTCTGCGCGTTTTTGCAGGCCGAATACAGCGGCTCGCTGAGAAGAATGTTCGCGACGCCCACCATCGCGCTGCGCGAAAAGCTGCTGGACATCTGGGGAATCGGGCCTGAGACGGCGGATTCGATCCTCCTCTACGCCGGCAGCCACGAAGTGTTCGTCGTCGACGCCTACACGAAGCGCCTGCTCGAAAGACACGGGTGGGTCGACCACAAGGCCAAATATGACGACATGCGCTGGATTTTCGAGCGCCGCTTTCCCGGCAACGTCGAGCTTTTCAATGAATTCCATGCACTGATCGTGAACGTAGGCAAAACGTGGTGCCGCCCTCAGCAACCGAAGTGCGACGAATGCCCGCTCGGCCGATACCTCGAGGAGGGCCGGTGAGCGCCCGCCAACAACAGTCCCAGTGGAAACGCCAGCTGTGGCTCACAATTGGCGGACTCGTTGTGGCCATGCTGGCCGCTGCGGTGTTCACTCTCGGCTCGCTAAAGATCCCTCTGCATCCCGAACAGGACAACGCGTTTCTGATTTTCTTCGCGCTATCGACGTTCATCGCGGCGGCGCTGCTCGTCTTCACGCTCATCCTTGCACGAAATCTCCTGCGCCTTTGGGCCGAGCGGCGCAGCAACCAGATGGGTTCGCGCTTCAAGGCGAAAATGGTTGCGGGAGCAATGGGAGTTTCGCTGTTGCCGGTCGTATTCTTGTTTTTCTTCAGCTATTCGCTCGTGAACCGGACCCTTGCGCTGTGGTTCCCTCGGCCGCTCGAAATCGCCAACGAGCAAAGCCAAATCCTGGTTACGAATTTTCGGAAGGCCGAGCTAAGCCGCCTGAATAATTTTGCCGCCGAAGCTGCTTCGCACCCCGCGCATGAAGACAATCTTCTGGCGCTGAGTCGTGCCGTTGACGCTACGTGGGTTGTCGACGCAAGCGGCAAAGTAACAGGCGGAGTGGATTTTACCAGCACTCATACTGCTAACCCGCCAGCACCGCATCAGGCTGCCGGCGCCACTCCCGTGCCAGTCGCGCCAACCTCAATCGGGCCGACCTCAATCACGCCGAAGATGATACGAACGATTCAAAGCGGCGCCGAAGTTTGGCAGGCAGGCGACCAGCTTTACATTGCCGGACACGCTCCGTTCGAGGGCGGCACACTCTACGCGGCGCGTCATCTCCCCGCGGATTTCCTCGATAGCTACGAGCAAATCGAGGCGCAGATGGAGATTTACGCGCAGCAGAAGAAGCACATGCACGCCTACAAACGCGAAATCATTCTCGCGCTCCTTCTCATCACGCTGCTCCTGCTGTTCACCACAACCTGGGTCGCGCTGTTCCTCTCCAAGCAGGTCACCGTTCCGATTCAGGCCTTGGCCGAAGCCACGCGCGAGATTTCGCTCGGAAACTTCGACCACCGCATCGATGTTCAGGCCCAAGACGAACTCGGCACTCTCGTCCGTTCGTTCAACCGCATGACCGAGCAGCTTGGCGAGGGGCGCCGCCAAATCAACGAGTTCACTCAGAGCCTCGAACAAGCGGTGGAAGAACGAGAAGGCCGGCGTAAATTGATGGAAGCCATTCTCGAGAACATTCCCACGGGCGTCATCTCTCTCGATTCTTCCGGCAACATCGCTCGAGTGAATTCCGCGCTCGCGGCAATTCTGGGCGACCACGCTCGCAACTCGCGGACTCTCTCCGAGCTCCTCGGAGACGAAGCGGCACGCGCCGTGCTGCACCTGATGCGGCGGTCGTTGCGCATGGGCGCCGCGTCGCGCGAGATTGAGGTCGCCACCGGCGGCCGCCTGGTTCGCGCAGCGGTTACCGTCACCTCGCTGGGTCCGCGGCGGTCGAACCCCGGGTTCATTATCGTGATCGATGATTTGACGGACTTGCTTCGCGCGCAGAAAGCCGCCGCGTGGCAGGAAGTGGCTCAGCGAATCGCACATGAGATCAAGAATCCGCTCACGCCAATTCAGCTTTCGGCCGAACGCCTGCTGCGACATCTCGACCGAGCTTCGGCTGCGAATCCCGGCGCCACGCGGACGGATTTCGAGAAGCTGGCTGCAGAATGCGCTTCGTTGATCGGTCGAGAGGTGCAGACTCTGGAATCCCTCGTCGACGCATTCTCGCAGTTCGCGCGGTTCCCTTCCGCGCGCTTGGCCGCTACAGATTTGAACGCGATCGTATCGAGCGCGCTCGATCTTTTTAGGGGACGCCTCGAAGGAATCTCGGTCCGCGCGACTCTCGCGTCTTCCCTGCCCTCGGTCAAGGCCGACCCTGAGCTGCTCCGCCGCGTCGTCGCGAACTTGATCGATAACGCCGCTGAAGCGATGGAAGGCTCGGCGATTCGAGAGTTGACGGTGGCCACGCGAGCCGAGAGCGACGACGACGCCGTCGTGATCGAAATCTCCGACAGTGGCCACGGCATATCGCCCCAGGATAAAGAGCGTCTGTTTCTGCCGCACTTCTCGACGAAGGACCGCGGCACCGGACTCGGCCTCGCGATTGCCAGCCGGATCGTCGCCGAACATAACGGGAGTATTCGCGTCGAGGACAATGTGCCGACGGGTTCGAAATTCCTGATTCGTTTCCCGGCCGTCGAAGTCGCCGCGACGCAACAGGCGGGGACTCCGGCGGCATAGCGCGCGCCCTCAGAAGTGCACGGGAGAAATGGCAGCTTCCATACTCATCGTCGACGACGAAGCCGGGATTCGCGAATCCCTTAGCGCACTCTTGCGCGACGAAGGTTACGACGCGCAGGTCGCCGCCTCCGGCGAGGAATGCCTCGCTCTCACCGAACTCCGCCGCTTCGACCTGATTTTGATGGACGTGTGGCTGCCGAAGCTCGACGGCCTCGAAGTGCTCGAGCGCCTTCAGTCGCAGGACGAAGCGCCCATGGTCGTGATGATCTCGGGCCACGGAAACATCGAAACCGCCGTGCGCGCCACGAAGCTGGGCGCTTTCGACTTCATCGAGAAGCCGCTTTCGATCGAGAAGGTCACGCTCGTCCTTCGCAACGCTCTGGAATATTTGCGTCTCGAAACGGAAAACCTGCATCTGCGTGCGCAACTCGAGGAGCGTCATCAAATCCTTGGCTCCAGTATCCCGATGAAGGCTCTGCGGCAGCAGATTGCGCTTACTGCACCGACGAACGGTCGCGTCCTGATTTACGGCGAAAGCGGCACCGGTAAAGAACTCGTGGCGCGGGCGCTGCATGGAAGCAGTTCGCGAAACACAATGCCGTTCGTCGAGGTGAACTGCGCGGCGATCCCCGAAGAGCTGATCGAGTCTGAGATGTTCGGGCATCGCAAAGGCAGCTTCACGGGCGCCAGCGAAGACAAAGAAGGCAAATTTCAAAAGGCCGACGGCGGCACGCTGTTTTTGGATGAAGTCGGCGACATGAGCCTGAAAACGCAGTCCAAAGTGCTTCGCGTTCTGGAGGAACAGCGCGTCGAGCCGCTCGGATCAAATCAGCCCGTTACCGTCGACGTCCGCGTGATCGCAGCGACCAACAAGAAACTCGACGAGGAAATTGGGCGCAACATGTTCCGCGAGGATTTGTTTTATCGCTTAAACGTAATCCCCTTCTACGTTCCGGCGCTGCGCCAGCGCACGGAAGACATCCCGATCCTGGCGGCGCATTTTCTCGGAGAGTTCTGCGAAGCTTATGGAAAGAAACCGAAGGAATTCAGCGCTACCGCGATCGACGTCCTGCTTGGTTATCCGTGGCCGGGAAACGTTCGCGAGCTGAAGAATCTGGTGGAGCGGCTGGTAATCATGTGCCCATCGCCGCGCATCGAACCGCATCATCTGCCGCCCGAAATCTTTCGCGGCGCCTCGAAGAGCCCGCAGAAGCCGTACGAAAGCCTCCACGAAGCGCGTTCGGCTTACGAGCGCGAATTCGTGCTGCGAAAGCTCGAGGAAAATCGTTGGAACATGACGAAGGCCGCGCACGCACTCGGTCTCGAGCGCAGCCACCTGTACCGGAAAATGCGTTCGCTTGGGATCGCGCCGTCGAAGGCATAGCGGCGCGCGCAACGACTAGAGGTCGCTCGTCTCCGCTTCCTGCCGCTCACTTAGCTTTTCAAGCTGGTAGCGCCAGTCGAACTGGCGGACCAGGGAAGGGTTTTCGCGCCAGCGCGGTTGCACCTGGACAAGAGTCTCCAGAAATACCTTCACGCCGAGAATATCTTCAAGTTCCTTCCGGGCCTGCGTGCCGATGTTCTTTATCGTGGCGCCCTGCTTGCCCACCAGGATTCCCTTCTGCCCTTCCTTCTCGACGTAAATCGTGGCGCGGATGCGTATGAGCTTGTCCGTCTCATCGAAATTGTCGATCAACACCGCGATGGCGTGCGGCACCTCTTCGCGCGTCGCCAGAATCGCCTTTTCGCGGATGATTTCGGCGGCGAGAAAACGCTCGGGCTGATCCGTGAATTGGTCGGTTGGAAAGTACGGGGGAGCCTCCGGGAGACGTTCAATCCACGCCTTTGCGAGATCGAAACAGCCTTCGCCTGTGATAGCGGAAATAGGGAAAATCTCGGCGAAGTCGAAGGCGTTCCGGTAGCGGTCGATCAGCGGCAGCAGCGCGGGCTTCTTCACTCGATCCACTTTGTTCAACAACAGGAACACCGGTCCGTGTAATCGTTTCACCCACTCCAGGGAAAACCTGTCGCCGGCGCCAAATTCCACCGATGCGTCGACAATCAGCGAGAGAATATCCACACCCTCGAGCGCGTGCTGAAGCTCGTCCATCATCGCGCGATTGAGCGCGGAGTTGGGCTTGTGAATACCAGGCGTATCCACCACAACGATTTGCGCGTCCTCGCGATTCACGATGCCCTGAATGCGGTTGCGCGTGGTCTGCGGCTTCGGCGAAACGATCGACACCTTGCGGCCGACGAGCGTGTTCACCAGCGTCGACTTACCCGCATTCGGCCGCCCCACAATGGCGACAAATCCAGACTTGAAAGGCATGACGTAAGAATTGTACGCCAAGCCGAGCGGGCGGGACGTTATTCTTCGGATCGCGTGAAATAGGCAGCGAACGCAACGAAGATCAAGAGGACACCGACGCTGAGCACGATCGTCAAGCTGGATTTCTGAAGCGAGCCGGCTTTCTCGGCCCAGCTTGCGATCGCACTTTGCACCGTATGAGGATCAAAATGCCAAGCAGACGCCCCCGAACGAGCGCCGCGCAATCCGGATTTAATCGGCGCGAACCACGCGCGAATCGCGTCCCATTGCCATACGCACACACCGATGAAGCAGAAGATGCCGCAAACGTAAGCGAATCGCTCAACGAAGCTGATCGGCTGAGTAGCGCGCTCGGCAGCAGTCCGTTTCGCCGTTAACTGCGCCTTCCACCACATCAGGCCGGCATCCGGAATCCGAGCCTCCGCCAGATCGACGGCTCTCATTTCGTTCAGGACGCGCGCAGCGAGCGCGGCATCGGAGCACGACTCGCAGTGGGCTGCGTGCTCGCGCAAATCCGCCTCCCACGAGCCAGACCGCACGGCTTCGATGACCAACGATTCCTTTTCGCACTCAAACGGTTTCATGGATTCACTCTCACGCCGGACCCGCGCCCAGGCCGCGACGCCGCATCAAAGTGGCAAGCTTATTGCGCGCTCGAAACAGCAACGACCGAATGCTCTGCTCCTTGAGTCCGATCGTTTCGGCGATCTCCCTGTGACTGGAGCCTTCCACATACGCGAGCCAAAGCAATTCCCTCTCGCGCGGTTTCAAGCGTTGCATCACGTTCATCACATCCGAGCGCATTTGAAAAGAAGTTTGCTCATCGTGCCCGCCAGCGGCGGCTCTTGGCTGCTGAACCTCATCCGGCGCCGTCATCGCGGCTGGCTCAACCTTGTTGTGCCGCCAGTGATCGCGCATCAGGTTCGTCGCGATCCGAAACAAGTAGTTCTTCATGTAGTCCTGGTTCATTTCCGGAAAGCGCACCCTGAGAAAACGGAAATAACTCTCCTGCATCAGGTCGTCAGCCAGCGCCGCGTTGCCCGATGTGCGGTACAGATACGACCACAGTGGGCGCGCCGTGCGGTCGTAGAACGTTCGGAAGCTCTGCTCATCCATCTGGAAGGCCGCATCGACCGCGCCGATAGCGCGCCCGAACTGCTGTGCTTCCGATAGTGTGAATTCTTTCAGCATGAGCTTTGTTCCGCGAGCGTCTTTGCGGCGCAATCATGGCTCCAGGCGTCACGCATTGTGCCCAGGCCGTGTGAGTACGCTCTCCGGACGCTCGAGCAGACCGAAGTATTTTGCCAGTGCATACGATACTCCGCCCGACACGAGGAAGCCAATGCCCAGCGTGAAGATGAGCGTGCCGAATATCGTGAGACCCATGTCCGCGTCAGGGACAACTTTTCCGCGCAGGTACAACATCCCGGCGCCCAGAAACGCCGCCACAATTCCGATTTGAACCGACCACAGAATCCGCCCGAACGGCAGCGCGGACACCTGTTGCCGCTGCCCCTCGAAAATCGGCGACTCCAGGAAGTTCTTGCCGGCCTCCGAGTCCATATAAGCCAGCATCTCCTGGCTCGAACCGAAACGATCGAGCAACTTCGCGTGCGTCTCGGTCTGCACCTTCACCATTTTGTACCAGCGTCGATTGTCGAGAATGGTGCGAAGTATCCACAGCAGCGCCCCGGTGACGCCAAAAAATACAAAGAACGGACCTACTTGATCCATCACACGGTCGAAGTTGCTGGATCTCCCGTAGCGCATTCGGTTGAGCGCCTCGTTCTCGAACTGGCGGCGAACGTCGTCCATCTGCCTTCGCAATTCCGGATCGGGCAGCGTTTGTTCGTCGTTGCCGACTTCGTCCGGCACCACCTGAGCTTGAGGCTTTGCCGCCGCGGCTTGCCTCTGTGGCTTTTGAGGAGCTTCGGCTGCTTGGGCGAGTTCGGGGCTATCACTCTTTGAGCGCTTGGCGGCGGTCCGCGCCCCCGCGAACTGCGCGGCAAACACCGCAAGCGTCGTAAGAAACAGAATCCGAAGCATCCTCTTCACGCGGCTGTCCATGCGTTTCTCCTTAGTTCCGCTTATCTCGTTCACCCATATAACGAGCGCCGCCGGCCAAATGTTTACAAACATTTTTGCGTAAAACTCCTGCCACATCTCACCCTCAACGCTAAGTGTTTTTTAGTCGAGTCTGCAGCCATTATGTCGCCGATGCACCCAGCTGGCCGCTGCCGCAACGTCAACGATTTGGCCGCGAGTTCCGCGTCCCCCACACGTCATTCGGCACGTCATTCGACACGTCATTCCGTTCTGATTCTCGCGATTCTCTTGTTTTTCGCCGCCTTCTCTGCCCGAGCCCAATCCTCAAGCGCGGATGCTTCGCAACCAGCCACGGCACCACCGCCCCAGCCAGCCTCCGCTACCGGACCTCAGTTCGAAGACGCCCCCTACGAGCCGATCACAAACCATCAGCGCTTCCACTGGTTCTTCGACGAAACCCTCGGCCCAGCTCACCTGCTGGCGGGGGCGTTCACGGCGGGATTCGGCACCGCGCGAGACGTGCCGCCGGAATACGGGGGAACATGGGAAGGTTTCGGCAAGCGCTTTGCCGTCCGAGAGGCGGGAGTGTCTCTTAGCAACGCGACGGAGGCCGGCCTCGGCAGTCTATGGGGAGAAGACCCTCGCTATTTCAGGGTGCCCAACGAAACGTTCGGCCGCCGCCTTCGCAGCGTCGTGACGCAAACATTTCTTGCCAAGCGCCGCGACGGAACTTTTCAGCTCGCCTACGCCCGCTACGCCGGAATCTCGGAGAGTAATTTCCTCTCGAATGCCTGGCGGCCAAAGAGCGAAGCGGACACCGAACACGCTCTATATCGCATAGGGTGGGGCTTTGCGGGCCGGATGGCGAGCAATGCTTACGACGAGTTTTGGCCCGACGTGAAGACGCGCGTCTTCCACCGCGAATAGCCGCCCGGCTAACTTGCCAAACGTCGCAGCCTCAACTCAGTGGCTCGCCGCACTAGGCGAATCGTTCGGCGAACCGCTCCTCGCGGTAACCGATTCGCTCGCGCCTTTCGGCGATGTGCAAGCCGCAGCTTCTTCCTTGATCCGCGACCATGCGCGCTCCACATGCCGCAGTTCCGTCTGTGTTTGCCCGATCGACATCCGCAGCGTCAGCCGCTCATTCAACCGCGTGTGCGTGAGGTAAAGGTCGCCACTCTGGTTGAGCCGGTCCATGATCGCCTGATTCACGGCGTCGCCGCCGCGATGCCGAAAGCAAACCAGGTTCAGCGGCGCAGGCGCGGCCAGCTCGAAATTCCCATCTGCTTTCACCCACGCGGCAAACTGCTGCGCCAGCTCGACGTGCCGCCTGACGTGGTGCCGCAATCCGTTCACGCCATAATGACGAATCACGAACCACAATTTCAGCGCGCGAAAACGCCGCCCCAGCGGAATGTGCCAGTCGCGATAATCGAATACCGCGCCCGATTCGGTGGCCTTGTTGCGCAGATACTCGGGCAGGACGCTCAGCGTCTTGATCAGCGCCGCGCGGTCGGCCACATAGAAGCAGTCGCAGTCGAAATTCGTGAACATCCATTTGTGCGGATTGAAGCAGTAGCTGTCGGCCAGCTCTACGCCGTCATAAATCCACCGGAACTCGGGGCAAAGCGCCGCCGTCCCGGACATCGCAGCGTCAATATGCAGCCAGATGCCCTGCGCGCGGCAAATCTCTCCGATCGCGCGCACCGGATCGATGGCGTTCGACGAAGTGGTGCCCACGGAGGCGCACACAAAAAAAGGTACGAGGCCCGCTTTGCGGTCGAGGTCAATCTGCGCCGCGAGCGCATCGGGACGCATCGCGAATCGTTCGTCCATATCGACGTGCCGCACGTTCGCGCGGCCGATCCCCGCGATCGTCGCGGCTTTCTGGACCGAGGAATGCGCCTGCGAAGAGGCGTAGACCACCAGGCGGCCGTCGCAACCGCGTTCGTTCGAAACGTAATTCGTGGCGCGCTCTCGCGCTGCCAGCATCGCGCACAACGACGAACTCGACGCAGTGTCCTGAATCACGCCTCCGCCGGCGCCGCGCGACGAGAATTTTTCGGGCAGGCCCAGCATTTCCACCAGCCAATCCAGAACGTGCGTTTCCAGCTCCGTGCACGCGGGACTGGTGGCCCACAGCATCCCCTGCACGCCGAGTCCGGACGAAAGAAGATCGCCGAGAATCGACGGGAAGGAATTGTTCGACGGGAAGTAGGCGAAGAAATTTGGCGATTGCCAGTGCGTGATCCCCGGCATGATCAGCTTCTCCACATCTTGCAGCATTTCGTCGAACGGCTCGCCGTCCTGCGGCGCGCTTTCCGGCAGCGAAGCACGGATTTCGCCCGGCTTCGCGCGCGACAGCACCGGCAGCGATTCCACTCGCTCGTAGTAGTCGGCAATCCAGTCGACCACTTCCCTCCCGCGCCGCCGAAACTCGTCGGGAGTCATGTGGAAGCTCGTGTTGGACGGAGTCTCTTTCGCTCTCAAAGTACCCCTCTCCCCTTACCGTATATCAGAACCCGCAAGAGCGGGCACCAGCAGCCGAAGAGCAAAAAACGAAAGCGGCATCTTCGGCGATCGGCTCATAGCCGCCTAGTCTCCTGACGTGATCCCCAACCGCCAAGCCTGAAGCCTCAAGCGAAAGGCTGCGCTAACCCCGGGTTCCGCAGAAAATTCCCGTTCTGATTAAGCGCTTTGGCACCACGCGAGGTTCACGGGGAGCGCCTCCAAACGACTACGACGCGGCGAGGAGATCTCGAGAAACGCAATAGGCACCGTTAAAAACTTCCACGAGACCCGGCGCTCCGCTCCGCAACGACCAGCGAGCGCGGACGTGGCCAGGCGGACCTTCAACGACGCGCCGGTCGCTCACCTGGCGCCTCATCGTTTTTTCAACCACAGCATCGCGCCTGGGCGCTTGCCCCATTCCCTTTGCGGTGCAATATAGATTCGTGGTGCGACGAGCAAGCCGACGAAGGTCGGAGTCCCTCGGCAAACGCACGCCACCACTAAACGGTGTAATCACTGCAATGGGATTCTCGGCCAGCATTCGTACCCATACTTGTGGGGAGTCAGCATTAACGGAGCCATGGTGAGGTACTTTGAAAAGCGCCGCCTTGCCGCGCTCCCCGTGAGATTGGATTACGGCCGCCCAGCCTTCCCCAGCACGATCTGAATGCAAGAGATCCGCTCCAAGGAGCGCCCGGACGGGGCCCGCTTCTACCCACAGCACGACGGAGGTGTGGTTAGGAGAAAGATTCGTGATCCGGCGTTGGATCTCGCCGGGCTTCGGCAATAGCTGTGCAATCTCGGCGTAAGCAAGCGCAAAGGTAGTGTCAGACGGGCTTAATGCCGTTATGGCAGCAGGGAAACGACGGTCACCCTCGGAAAGGTCCAGCAACTTCCGATTTTCGATCGCCCACTTAGGTGTGGCAATCCGGCGTTCAACGGTTTGGCCAATTAGGTTGAGGATTGAAGCAAATTCGTCGACCCCCGTTCGCCCTTGGACTCCGCTCGCAACGGTTCCGACGAGATCGAAAAAAATCTCCTGCTGCAAGGCTGCAGAGCAGAAGAAGGAAGCATCCGGCACACGCCTCAGGACGGACGCGAGACCGCGAATGTGGTCATCGTGCCAGTGGGTCGCAACAATTAGCCTGACCCTCTCCAAAGCGCCATTTCTGAAGCCGTTAAGATAGTCAATCGCAACTGATTCCGAATGCCCACGCGCTATGCACGAATCAACGATGCACCATTCGTTGTCGCCAAGGTGGAGAAGAACACATTCTCCGCGTCCGGGACCGATAACGGAGACCTCGAATTCGTCGATACCAGGGGGAACTGCTAGACTCACTCTTCTTTCCTGAGTAGCTCTCTGACGCGACGAGCGTGATCAGCGGCCTGTGCGAGCTTGCGCGGTGTCCACGCTGGTACCCGACGGAATTGGACGATCGACACGTTCTTGACCTGCCCGGCTACCGTGCTTTCATTGCCAATGACCCAGTAAAAGGAAGCACCGGGACGAACCAAGCCCTGATCCTCGGGAGAGATCTCCCCCGCTTCAAAGACCGCCTGCTCGTCAGGGTTGTTTGGGTTTGATTTGTCACTTAGGATTGCAACGAAGCCTCCGTCGCGGATTTCCGTTACGGTACCCTCCCAAAGCTGGCGAGTTTTCAGCCTTGGGGCTCGTCCGGGAACGGCCACGTTCAGGCGGGGCGGCAGCATAGCGGAGCTGGGCGCCTGGGCATCCGCACTCTCAATCGAACCGGGACTGCTTAGCGAAACGAACGACAGAGAACCGCTGGACGCCACTGGACGCGAGTCCTGCTTGGCGCCGAGCGCGGGCACTGCCCGAAAGTCGTAGACAGGGCTGTCAGAAGCAACCGGCAGCGTGGCGACCGAAGGGCTGCTACTTACTCGCCTCTGCCCAGGCGAAAATGTGATCGATGACTCTTGAGGCATAGTTCTGAGATTCCTCCCAACGCTGACCCAATATCTCCATCAATCCCTTCAGCGGCTCAACTTCAGGGCCCGCGTAGTGCTCGTTGGTCTCAAAGTAGACACCGTATTTGACCAGGACGGAAGGTTCGACCTTAACATGGAATAGCGTACCCGGCGGCTTCTCCCACTGCGTCCGTATGGTCAAGGACAATAAGCCGGGCCTCCCCTCGAGGACCTCCTTCCAACCATCCTTTGGGGCAAGTCTGTCGCCGATTCGGTGCCAGTTCTCCTCCGATCCCATCGCGAAGTGCATCTGATAGTTGAGCCCCATCGCATTAACCGGCGTGTGCTCCAAAATGAAGAAGGTGCCACGTACGAAGTCGCCAAGCGGCGCTGAACTGGTATTTGGCTTCGAGACTACGTTGAACCGCTCCTCCATAACCTGTACGATAAAACGCTCCGTTTCGAAATGGCAGATCTGAGGCGCTATAATCTTGATCTCTGCCGACTCCGCTTCTTGCTGCGACAACAGTTCCTGCCGAGCGAACCACTCCGGTTGAAAGATCTTCGGGTTGAATGAGCCAATGAGCACGATCGCGGATCCGCTGATCTCTGGATTTCGCTCGGCCATGGGCGACCACTATAATTGAAGCTCGACCCGAACTCAATTCTGAATGGGCGACGCGCCCCTACCCGCGCGGGGTCAGTCATCCCCGGCGGGTCGCCGAGGCGGATGGCCAACCCATCGGACGGAGAACATCCAAGACGCACCTTTTGCACAAACCGCAAAGGACGGGCACCCCGAACTCCAACTGCTTTCGACCGAAGGCAAATGCCACTTCGATCCGAGAGAAAGGGTCGGCCACCCGCCGGGCAGCCTCGCGGCCAAAACCGCCGAGCTGTTTATTTACTTGACTATTGATAACGATACGTTGCACACTCACGCCCATGAAACTCCTCCTTTCATCCGCTTTGATTCTCGCGGCAGTATCTATGTGGCTCGTTGCAGAGTCGCATCCGCAGAGTTCCACAGAAAAATACTCTTGGATGATCGACAGGGAGACACAAAAACTCAAGCGAGTTCCGGCGGGCCGTGGAGTCCCCACGTACACTCACGTCGGCTTTCCCATCGAGCAGACCACTAACTATGCGAAACGCCCGACCCATGGAACACCGGGTTGCGACTGCGGATACGACCCAATTTTGCGCCAGCACATGATTGCCACACCGACGAGCATATCCACAACGGTCGGAACGGACGTTACGCTACGTTACGATGCGTCGGAAATCTGTCAAGGACAAGGCTTCAAGAATGCGCAGGGCGCAATATCACCGGACCCCAGAGCACCGGATAATCCGAATTTTAATATTGGTACTGCAGATTGGCAGGTTGGCGACATTCAATCTCTGCCAAGGGAGTGGGGAATCATTACGTTGCCCGGCGGTTACACGCAGGCTGGCACATACACCATAACGCTTAAGGTGACGGCGACCTGCTTCGATACGGGAAAACCCTGCGAGCATACATGGGCCACCACAGTTAGCGTTCCGGTCATCGTGAATTAGACGCGGGGGCCAATAGCGGCACTTGAGAGTATGACAACTCAAACCAAGACGTTTACGAGATCGGTCCCGGTTCACACCGTGACGCACATAGACAAGGCTGCTGGCTTCGTCACGCTGACCGGATCGGACGGCTCGTCGGAGGTGCAAAATGGTCGCTAATAAGTCCTTCTTCTCTGCATGCTTCTTGGTGGTCGTCCTGACAATCTACGGCCCCTCCTCTTTATGCCAGACGCCCGCGCCCACACCTAGCAAAACTGGCAAACCGTCAACCACCACTACCAAGAAGACCGCGACCCTGAGAGCGCAAAGACTTGTTATGAGGTATAAAAAATGTCAGGACGTTGCGGCTCTATTTCAGGATCAGGACCAGTTAGCCAAGTTGGATGCTGATGGTGTGAACGAAGTTTCGGCTGTGTGGCAGACCTGCGCAAATGCTCGTCACAACAAGTTGTATCCAGCCGACCCCCGCGTAACTGTAGTTACCCCTGTGACTAATAGCCCGAACAAGAAAGTGGAGGTCAAGACAGTTCGGCTGCATGACCTCAGTGCTGTAAATCAAGTCTGTAACAATGCCGCTCAGACTTTCTTTGTTTACGCCGAAGGAGCGTCTGCAGTTAATCCCGTAGCGAAGGTCGTTGTTACGGCGGTAGACGTAGTGACTGATAGTGGCAAGACCGATTGCAATTCGTTCATTCACGGTGCTGAGATGGAAAATCCGCTGGTGGTATTCACACCGTCTATCATTGCGGGTTCGGGCATTACCATGCGGATGTTGTCCATGATTGGAGCGGGGGATGCTGCACAGCAGGTACAGGCGGCCGTTGATAATCTCGGTGCGCAAATCAAAGACACCGCCGTCCAGACAGTCCAACAGGTTGTGGATCATCCTTTAGTCTACGTCACGCCACAGATAGCAAACTTGGGACCCATTCCTGTCCCTGTGCCCCCACCGTCCCCCGTTCCTCCGCAACAACAGCAACAACTAGATAAAATTGTTCCGCCGCCGAGACCTTGTATCTGGGTACCATTTAGGGGCTGCATCACCTAAGAGTCGCTGGGTGCCCCATGTTTTTTCCCGTTTCGGTGTTGAGCGGGTGGCCAACCCACTGGACGGAGAAAATCGAAGGCGCACCCTTTGCTCAGCAAGGAGGGGCTGATCACGCTAGACCAAGTGATGCAGGATGGGACGAAGATTCGCGCAACGGCGAGCCCTCGAAGTTATCAGTGGGAGAGCAGCATTCGGGAACATTGGGATCGTGCGCGGCGGCGGGTGGCGGAGATGGGCGACCCGCGGAACGACGAAGGCACCCCGAGAGTGAAGCAAGCGCGCGCCAGAGCGCAGCGGGAACGGCAGGAGCGCTTGGGAAAAGCCCTTGGAGAGCTGGAAAAGTTGCGGGAAAAGAAGCCGGGAAAGGGGCGCATCAGCATCACCGAGCCGGAAGCGCGAAGAGATGAAGTGGATGGCGGATTGGCGCTTGGCTACGACGCGCAGATTTCCGCGGATGCGGCACACGGGTTGATCGTGGGCGTAACGGTAACACAGGAAGCCAACGACAGGGTAGTTGGTCGCAGTGGAACGCATCGAAGAACGGTGCACGAAAGCCGGAGAATGGTGGCGACGCGGGTTACCACGCGAGCGGCATGGAGAGATGGCGAACGAAAGATAGTTTCTTGGGAGTATGCCTCGAGAAGACGAGACACGGGAAGGACCGCTCCGCACCGGCTGCCTCGGAGTGCTTTCGTTTTCAGCGGAGACGAATCGCTACCTGTGTGCGAGGGCAAGCTGCTGCGGCCCAGGACGTCACAACAACAAGAAGAGGGGGGTGTCACCTATCTGTAAGAGGCGAAAATCAGCGACTGTCGGCTTGTAGCGCAAACCGGAATGTTGCGGGGAAACCAAAGGGGGGGGGATTAGTTTGGAGGAGAACGCGCGTTCAAGCCTTCGGCAGAAGATGGAAACCGAAGAAGCGCGGGCGAACTATCGTCGGCGCGGAAGAGTTGTGGAATTTGCCATGCGTGGATCAAGAGCAAGCTGGGCCTGGCAGTTCACGTGCGTGGCCTTCGGAAAGTACAAATGGAAAGTGTGTTCATCCCGAAGGGTCGGGACCGCCGTCGCTCCCGATTCTTCGGGACCTGTCCCGATCCCGAGACTTCGGGACCTGTCCCGAGACTTCGGGATTTTGGGGCACGGGTCACTCGCCACTCGCCGGGTGCCCCATCCTTTTTTCTGGTTTCGGTGTTGGCGACGCGCATCACCGTAAGGCTCACACCAACCAGCAACCGAGATCAACGAATCCAACCCGTGGGTGCCCCATCGTTCGTGGTTTTCGAACGGTGGGTGTTTTCACGCCATTTTATTCGACAATATCCATCGTTCGCGAAGACCATGAGGAATTCGCCGCGAATTCCATCTCGCCCATCCGCTTCGACGGGGCATACCTCGTAAGAAGGCCAGAACTTGAAATTATGAAAGTGTGCAGAAGTGAACAGTCACGTGGAACCGTCATTCCTAAAATCACCCCTTTAAACCAGCCCTTGAGAGGGAGGCACCGTGGCAAGCAACGGAGTGAACCAGAGCAATCCAGCCGCGGCACGGGGGCCCTGGGTGAACGTGATGGACTCCTCCGATGAGGGCATTCTCAAATGGCTCGAAGAAGATAGGAGATGGTGGCAGCAAGCTGCGCTCCACTGCGAGCGCGCTGCCGCTTACTTTTCGTCCGATGAGCCGGAAGGCTTGGAATGGCGGCTCTTGGGCGCTGCGTACCGCGAGCGAGCCGATATAACCGCGCGGCTCATCGAGCGATCGCGCCAAGGGCAAGCAATAGAAGCCTAAGCCCTTGATTTTTGGGATGCCGCACCCGTTCGGTCTTTGAATGGTGCGGGCCGTTGCTCCCGAGCTTTCCGGACCTGTCCCGATCCCGAGACTTCGGGATTTTGGGGCACGGGTCACTCGCCACTAGTCACTCGTCACTGCTCCTGACTCCTCCTCGAATTTCCCGCACCCAGAAACTCCCGCCGTCTAGTACTCCTAGTTCTTGACAAACTATATGACTTTATGGTAACCTGCAGCCGATATGTCAGACAAAAGCGACAGGCAGAGTCAAAGGGGGAGATCGCCTGTACTTACAGGCGCGCATATAAGGAGTAGCCCGATTGAGATCTGGACAGAGATCTCCTACAGAAAACAGGGGGCGCTTCCTCAGTCGGGCTTTCTCCTCGCGCCCTGCGCGACTCCGATCCTTTCCACGGGTCACGAATCACGAGTCACGAGTCACAAATCACAGTTTCTAATAACGAAACCGCGATTAGAAATCGACGCAAATGATTGAAAACATTCACCAACGACCAGTTCTAATAAGCAAAAGGGAGGGGGGTATATTCTCGCAAAAGCGAAAGCCCGGCGAAGACTCTCACCGATCAAGAGGCGAAGAAAAATCTAATCGAGACAACCCCGCATTCAAAAATCGCCGCAATCGCATGAAACGAAAGGAGAAGAGATTTTCTAATCGCGACAAAAACACCACTTCCGATTCGCCGCACTTTCGCCAGGCCCCAACCACTCCCCCCGTGTGCAAAACGGGACAGTGTTCCCTGGCGCCAACCTCTAGCATCAACGGTGAAACAGGCCAACCTAATAACCCTAATCCGACTAACTTTGATAACGTCGACTCGAATGACTCGACGAAGCGGAGCGAAATGACATTTCATAAGCCAAGCGTTCTATTCCTCTCGACCGGCAACGCTACTCGCAGCCTGATCGCCGAGGGCTTCTTGCGCAATCTGACGGGTGACCGTTTTGATGTCGCGAGCGCGGGCACCGAGCCCAGCGCCTTAAATCCGCTGGCCGGCGAAGTGATGAAGGAAGCGGGTATCGACATCTCCGGCCAGAAGCCGAAGAGCGTGGCGCAATCAGTGAAGAAAAGTTTCGGCTACGTAATCGCGATCTGCGATACGGCCAAGGAAAAAAGCCCAATATTTCCGTTTACGCTCCACCTTCTCCACTGGAGTATCGCCGACCCAAACACCGCCGCTGGATTGCCCGAGCAGAAAACGGAAGTTTTCCGCCGCGTGCGAGACGAGATTCAGGACAAGGTCAGAGAATTCATAGCCGGCACGGCTCAAATAAAGGCAACTGAACTTTCCATCGCGTGAGCCGCCTTCGCCAAGGCTTCGGCGCGCCAAGGGGCCGCCTTCGCCAAGGCTTCTGGCGCGCCAAGGACGGATTTTCTCCCGAGGGCTAAAGCCCATTTTATTTTTTGTGCGCTTCTTTCGGGTGGCCTCAAGGCCACCCTCCCCGGACTGAAGGTCCGGGGCTGACACGAAGGCGTGCCGCGGACAAAAGCGAAGAGGGGAGGCCGCAAAGCCTCCCCTCTTGAAAAGCCAAAATTACTGGCTGAGCGAGCTCATCCCGGCTGGGCATGACGGAGGCGCCGGCGCCGGCTTAATTCCGCTCGGAAGCGACTGAATGACGCCCGAGGCGTCTGAGCAGAAGCTGCGTTGTCCGGTGGTGCCGACGTTCACGGGCCACGCGATAATCGTATAGCCGTCGACAAAGCCCGCGTTGGCGCAACCTGCGGGCGCGGCCGGAACCGCAACCGTCCCAGGACCGAGCTGCAAGTTGTAACCGGCCTTGATCGACGGGTTGGCAGCAGACAGCACCGGGTCGACGATCTCGGCGTTGTTGCAGGTGGCCGCAGCGCCGTTCGCGCCGCCTAGCATGGGCAGCGTGTTCGCGAAACCATTGTTGTAGGTGGAGTTGTACGTCACTTGCGCGGTGTTGATGGTACGAATCGAGCCCACTGCGGACGCTTCGTTGGCCGCCATGCGCGAACGAAGCAGGTTCGGGATGGCGATGGCCGCGATGATCAAAATGATGGCCACGACGATCAACAACTCGATTAGAGAAAAACCCTTGTTTCTCCGGTTCATTGTTCTCTCCTGGAGGGTCAATTTCCCAAGGCCAACCCTCATTGGCCGCTCCAAGTTAGACGTGCCCGGCCAAAAATAGCGCACGTTGTTCACCAAACTCGCCCTGCTGAGACGAAACGACATGCCGACAGCAATCGCTGCACATACTGCAAATAAATGCAGACTTTGAGCGAACGGTTGCCCGTCACGGCCCGTATCCAGCTCACCGCGACGCTGACGACTAGCGAGGAACGGCGGCGGATTGCACCGGCGTCTTTTCAAGTGCGCGGGCAACTTGCGCGCGCGTCTTGCGGACCTGGTCGCTTGTCGGGCTGTCGGGAACGAGCTTAAGGTAAGCGTCGATATCCTGCAAGACTGAGGCGTAATTGCGCAGCGCGAGGTGAATATTGGTGAGCGTGAGGTAAACCAACGGGTAGTCAGGCTTCAGATCGCGAGCCTTCGCGGCGCTTTGTTCCGCGTCGGCAGGACGCTTCAAACCGAATTGAGCGCGTGCAAGTTCGAAATAGCCGCGCCAGGAAGAATCGTCCACCGCAATCGCCTGACGGGCGACAGGTTCAGCCTCGGCAAAACGCCCGGTATTGTTGAAAACTTCGGCAAGATCGACTATCGCGTAGGAATATTTCCCGGAGCTAAGGTCAATCGATTTTCGCAACGCCGCTTCGGCCGCGGGGACATCACCACGATAGTAATCCGTGATGCCCATCTCCGCGTACGCTTCGTAGTATGAGGGATAGGCGCGAACCGCGGATTCAAACTGGCTGACGGCCCCGGCATAGTCCTTCTTTGAGTTCATCAGCGTGAGCCCATTTTCGAACGACTCGCGAGCGTTGGCCGGCACAGTGAGTTGGTGCGCGGAGACGGCCTCGCCCTGCCCCGTGGCAGCCGGTCGCTCCGCGGGTTGACGCACGAGATCCATCTGAACGTCGGTCTCCTGTTCGGGCCCGACCGACACTCTCAGCTTTCCAGGCACGTAGCCGAATTTTTCGGCCAGAATGTTGAAATCGCCTTTGCGACAGCCAACGCGGAATTGCCCGTCCGGACTGGACGTCGTGGGTGTCGAGGCGAGCTTGTCTTCACCAACTACCAGCCGAATACGGACCCCGGCTACTGGTTCATGCGACGTGCTATCGCGGACCGTGCCGACAATCATGTGATCGCGGTCATCCAATTGGGCGGCGCAAGGAAGGACCATCAAGAAAAACAGGACCCCGAGGTTCATGCCATGACGGCTGTGCATGGAACTTCCCCGTAGGAATGTCGATTATCCGCGCTTACTGCCCCTACCCTTGCACAAATCGGAATCGGATTCAAGCATGTGGTTGCGAGCGCCCGAGCCTCTCAGGACACGCTAGAAGCAGCACTGGCAGCGACGCGGCGGGCGCGGACGCGGAGGACTTTGCGTTGATTTGCTTCGAGAACTTCGAAGCGCAGGCCGTCGTATTCGAGCACCTCGCCGGTGCGCGGCACATGCCCGGCAATGCCGTTGAGCAGGCCGGCGATCGTAGTTGCGTTGGCATGCTGCGAAGCGGATTCGATCGTGGTGCCGAATAGCTCGCTCACTTTGTCGATCGGCACGCTGCCGCGCATCACCATTGAGCCGCCAGCCTCGCGGAGAACGTCCGGAGCCGGCCGCCGATCCTCTTCCCCGATTTCGCCGACGATTTCTTCCACCAGATCCTCAATCGTGACGATGCCTGCCATCGTGCCGTACTCGTCGATAACGACGGCCATTTGCTGGCTCTTGTGCTGCATTTCCTTCAGCAGGTCGGAACCGAATTTCGTTTCGGGAACGAACAGCGCAGGCCTCATTAGCTCGCGAACCGACCGGTGGGCGGCTTCGCGTTCGGATACCTCGAGCATGTCGCGCACGATCACGATTCCGAGAACATCGTCGAGCGATTTGTCATACACCGGCAGCCGGGAGAACTTCGTTTCGACGACGAGATCGCGAAACTCCTCGAGCGTTGCGTCGGCTTGAATCGCGACGACATCCGGGCGCGGCGTCATCACGTCGCGAACGTGCTTTTCGCCGAATTCCACCACTTGCTCGATCAAGCGCGCCTCGTCCTGCTCGATGATTCCCTCTTCCTGGGCCGCATCCACAAACGCCTCGATCGATTGCTCCTCCGTTGGCGCTGGTTGCTCTTCCTCGGACAAGTGCACCACCGATGTGAGCGCATCGAGCACGGACTCGATCGGGTAGACAATCCACAGCAGCGCGCGCAAGGCCGGTACGAATGGCGAAACCCAGTTTCCGCGCACGCCGGCAAGGAGCAGCGCCGGAACGAACTGCATCAGGATGATGACTTCCGCGCCAAGAAAAACCACCATCTCCGCGGCGGCCTGCCACGTGTTCGGCGCGAAGAAGATCACGCCGCGAGCCGTAAACGCCGCGACAAGAACGAGCCAAAGACGCGCGATCAAGTTGAACGACTCAGCGAGGCGGCGCCGATCCATTCTGAAGCGCGGCTCGATTTGCGCTTCGAACATTTGAAGGTGTTCATGAATGCGGCCCGTGGTGATGCCGTTCAGTTCGCGATAGACGCGATCGAGGTAAGCGAAAATCGGAAGGCCCGCCGTCAGGACGAGTACGCCTATCGAGTAGAGGAACATTTTCAAATTCATGGGTTAGGCCAGCCCTAACTCGGCGCGAAGGCGCTGTTCGCGGCGGTCCATTTGTCCGCTATCAGCTTCGTGGTCGTAGCCCATCAGGTGGAGAATCCCGTGGAGAATGAGAATACGCATCTCGTCGTCAAAGGTGCGCGCAAAGCGGCGAGCGTTCGCGCGCGCGATGGAGGGAGCGATGGCGATGTCGCCGAGATAGGAGGCAGAGGAGACACCCTTGTTTGCTCCCCGCGGACGACGATTATGATCGCGCTTCTTTGGCTGGCGCGCATTTATTGGGAATGACAATACATCCGTTGGGCGGCTTTTGCCACGATAGGCGTGATTCCATCGGGCTATCGCCGACGGGGTGACAAGACAGACCGTCAGCGCGTCTGCGGAAAGCCCAAGTTTGCGCCGGGCGCGGGCGAGAAAGCGTTCGAGCTCGGCAATCGGAACACGAACGCTGCGCTGACGATTCAGGATCATGCGGAAACGCTAACTTACTTCTTGCCGGTTGAGGAGCGATTCGAGCCTGAGTGCGGGCCGGGACGCTCGTCGTACGCCTTGATGATTCGCTGGACCAGGCTGTGACGCACGACGTCGCGCTCGTCGAAATAGATGAACGCGATCCCCTCGATGTTCCCCACCACGTCGATCGCTTCCACCAGCCCTGAACGCCGGTCGTTTGGAAGATCAATCTGCGTGATATCGCCGGTGATGACCGCTTTCGAGTTGAACCCGAGACGCGTAAGAAACATCTTCATTTGCTCGCTGGTGGTGTTTTGCGCTTCGTCGAGGATGACGAAGGAATCGTTCAGTGTGCGGCCGCGCATGAAGGCGAGGGGAGCCACTTCGATGATGTCTTTTTCAAGCAAGCCTTCCAGTTTGTCCGCTTCGAGCAGGTCGTGCAGCGCGTCGTAAAGCGGACGCATGTACGGATCCACCTTTTCCTGCAGAGTGCCCGGGAGGAATCCCAGCCGCTCGCCAGCCTCGACCGCCGGACGCGCGAGGATGATGCGGTTCACCTGCTTCGAGAGCAGCGCCGAAACGGCCATGGCGACCGCGAGATACGTTTTTCCCGTGCCGCCTGGGCCAATGGCGAAAACCATGTCGTATGTCTCGAGCGCTTCGACGTAGCGATGCTGGTTCGCGCTCTTGGGGACAACACTCTTTTTGCCCAGCGGGTGCGTGCGCGTGGGCGAAAATGCGCCGCGCAGTTTCGAGGGATGTTGTTCGGTGGCGACGCGGAGCAAGGCCTTCACTTCCTGGCTGTCGGGTACGCGGCCTTCGCGGATGCGCTGGTTGTACTCGCCGACGATCTTCGCGGCGCGCTCCACTTGCGCGGGTTCGCCCTCGATTTCGAGGTCGTCGCGGTCCCTAAGGTGCGTGGTGACCTGCAGGGCCGATTCGAAGAGCTTCAGGTTTTCGTCGAGGGTGCCAAAAAACTCGCTCACTCCGCCGGCGATGCGAACAGTCTGTTTCATTCAGTGTGGCGGCCGAAACTCGCGGCCTGCGAGAAACACTCCTGAAAGGAGCGTAGCGCGCGAAACCGAACGGGTCAAGCGGAGCGCGTGAGGATTCACGGAACTGTAATGAAGTCAGGGACGAGGGGCGAGGGTGAGGGGCGAGGGTGAGGAGCGAGGGCGGAAAGCGTCGACTACGCAGTGCCAAACATCGAGAGTCAAGGCTTACGGTTCCGCCGGTGTGATATGTATACTCCTCGGCTAGGAATTTTTGGGATTTCGTAACATTTGGCGCGCCAAGACGTTCTCTATAGAGGGACCTCTGCTATGGATTCGGCGATTCGAACGACCGATCTGCGCAAGATTTATAGTTCGGCGCCACCGGCTGCGGCGGGTCGAGGCGGTGCCGCGCCCGGCGGCGCCAAGCGGAGCAAGGAACCCAAGCCCCAGATCGTGGCGCTCGACGGGATTAGCCTCGAAGTTGCGCCCGGGCAAATTTTCGGCCTCCTCGGACCCAATGGGGCCGGAAAGTCCACCGCGGTAGGCATTCTGACGACGCGCGTTCGCCCGACAAGCGGCACCGCATGGGTTGGCGGGCATGATGTCTGGCGCGATCAAACGGCTGCCAAGCGGCAGATCGGAGTGGTGGCACAGCGCCCTAACCTGGATTTCTCTCTTACCGCGCGCGAGATTCTGCTTTTCCACGGAGCATACTTCGGCCTGAGTTCGCACGAGCGCAACGAGCGCGCGAGCGCTCTGCTCGATCGCTTCAAGCTGACGGATCGTGCCGACCAGCTCGTGCGCGGGTTTTCCGGCGGAATGATGCAGCGAATGTCGATCGCGCGCGCCATGATGCATGACCCGCAGGTGCTGTTCCTCGACGAGCCGAGTGCGGGTCTGGATCCACAAACCCGTCTGCTGCTATGGGAGATCATCCGGGAGTACAACGAGAAAGGCCGCACCATCTTGCTCACCACGCACAACATGGAGGAGGCCGATACTTTGTGCCGGCAGCTCGCGATCATCGATCACGGGCGGATTATTGCGTCGGGCACGCCGCGCGAGCTGAAAGCGTCGGTCCCCGGCGGATTTTTGCTGCGCCTGCGATTTGCGCATCACTCTGCGCCCTTGCTCGAGCGCCTTGCCACACTGTCTGGCGTTACAGAAGTGCGCGCTTCGGCGGACAGTGGAGCCGACCTCTATGCCGGCCGGGGTGGTTCCCTGATTGCGGAGATTGTGAACACCGCGGCGACGTTCGGGGTTGAGGTATCGGACGTGCACATTTCCGAGCCCAGCCTCGAAAATCTCTTTCTCCATCACACTGGAAGGAGCTTGCGCGAATGAATTGGAAAGCGTTCTTCGCGCTACTGGCTCGCGACGCTCATGTGGCCCGGCGGAATCTGGTTCCGCTGCTCTTCCAGACATTCTTGCAGCCGCTGTTGTTCGTTTTCATTTTCGGCCGCGTAATGGTGGGCAGCGGCTATCTTCCCGCGGTCTACAAGAGCCTGCTGCTTCCTGGAATCATGGCCATCAGCATGGTGTTCACCGGGATTTGGGCCGTGGCTATGCCCCTGATCGGCGAGTTCCAGTTCACTCGCGAAATTGAAGACCGGCTGCTGGCCCCCATCGACATTTCCTGGGTTGCGGTGGAAAAGGTGGTGGCCGGTCTGGTTCAAGCGATCGTGGCTGGCTTGGTGGTGATTCCTCTGGGGTGGCTCATCCTTCGTCCCGGGCTGGAATTGCACCTGGCGAATCCGCTCGCCTTCGTCTGCGTTACGCTGCTGGTTGCGGGCTTCTCAGCGTGCGGCGGGCTTGCGCTCGGTTGCAGTGTGGATCAGCAGCACATCGGCTTGATGTTCAGCATGGTCCTGACTCCCATGATATTTTTCGGGTGCACGTATTATCCCTGGAGCGCTCTGAGCAAATTCCCCATCCTGCAGACGCTGGTCCTGATCAACCCGCTCGCCTAAGCGAGCGAAGGGCTGCGCGCCACGCTGGTGCCCCAGTTCCCGCACCTGTCACTTCCGGTTATTTTGGTGGCTTTGACGTGCTTCGATGTCTTGCTGCTTGTAGTCGGTCTTCGACAGTTCCATAAGAAAGCCGTCAGCTAACCTTCGCTTTGCGGACCGCTGAGCCTTTGCTCGTCAGTGACTCGGCGCCGGGGCTGGGTTCGCTGCTGGGAACGTGACTTTCGGGACCGCTCGCGATGCCTCGGACGCCTCAAAGTACGCGTCGTTGCGCTTGAAGCCGGCCCAGCCTGCGAAGATGCTGTTCGGGAATTGTGCGATGTAGGTGTTATAGGCTTGCAGCGAATCGTTGTAACGCTTGCGTGACACAGCAATCCGATTCTCCGTGCCGGCAAGCTCGTCCTGCAACTTCAGAAAACCCTCGTTCGCTTGCAGCTTCGGGTAGTTCTCGACGATAAGCAGCAAGCGGCCGAGAGCACCGTCGAGCTGGCCGTTGGCGGCGATTTTGTCCTGGGGCGTCTGTGCGCCGAGCAGCGACGAGCGAGCTTTGGCGATGTCGTCGAACACGGTTTGCTCGTGGGTGGCGTAGCCTTGCACCGTCGCGACGAGGTTCGGGATCAGGTCGGACCGGCGCTGCAAATTCACATCGACCTCAGACCAGTTCGACTTCACGGTCTCGTTCAGCGCCACCATCTGATTCTTGCTGCTGACGTATGACCCGCCAACGACCACCAGCAGCACCAACGCGATTACAACCACGGCCGCAACGACTGCACCAACAATCTTCATCGGGAACCTCCCAAGCAATTTTCCAAGCTATAGCGCGTCCAAGCGGTGATCCACCTCGTTCGTCACCACCTCGACGAGCTCGAGGTACGCGTGCAGCGTCTCTTCGACGTCGATCTGGCGCGGCTTGCGCTTCCCTTCCCGCAACTCGAGAATCGCGTGAAACGCCGACGGATTGCCGCCGGTGAGCGATGCGATTCCGTCCACGCCTTCAAGCTTGGTGGCCGGCATCGGGCTACCCAACGCCCACAACGCGTGCCGAAACAGCGCGCAGAACGTCGACACCGACGACATCATGATCGCCAGGTGCGCCTTTCTTTTTTCGGGCGCGGCCAGAATCGCTTCGCGCAACCTGAGCCAGTTCGTGCGCAGTTCGCGCTCGAGCTGAAGCGCGTGCAGGCGCAACGGGACTTCGAACTGCTCGAAGAAATCATCGCCGTACAGCATGCGGTGGCGCAGCTTCATGTCGACAAGCTCGATGGCAAAAACATCTGCCGAGCGCTGCAGTTCATCAAACGTGAAGACGAGCGGCGCCGGATTGCCGCGCCGCATCCACCACTCAGCGGCGGGATGAAGCCGCTCGAGCTCTTGCGATCCGGCGCGATCGACGACGCACAGGACGTTCAGATCGGAATGCTTGGCGGAAAATTCGTTCGTCACGCCCGAGCCGTACAGCACCACGGCCTTGAGGTTATTGCCCGCCGCGGTCTTGAGCCGTCGGACTAGTTCGCTGAGTTGGTCTTCCATCGCCAGCCTTCCCCGCTGTTTGCGCCCCGTGCGAGTCTACGCCATAAGCTCGACGCGATTACCAGCTTCCGCCCGCGCCACCGCCGCCGAATGAGCCCCCGCCAAATCCTCCGCCTCCGCCGCCCCCTCCACCACCCCAGCTGCTGCCGCCGAACCCACCTCTGCCCCAACCGCTAGCCAACATCGGGCCCACCCACCAGCCACTTCCGCCGGAGCGTCCCGAACGCGAACCCCCGCCGAAACCGCTGCTCTTCGCAACCGCGAAAATGACCAGAAGGATTACACCGAGCACGATGAGCGCGCCTACCCCTGGATCGAAGCCGCTAGTTGGAGTCGTTTCCTCAGGGGGCGCGGGAGTCGAACCAGAAAGAGTGACGCCACGATCGGCGGCAATCACGTCGGCGATACGCCGCGTTACCAACATCACGGCACCGTCGTAGTTGTTCGCTCTCAGTAGAGGCACGGCTTCGCGGCCAAAGCTACCGACCTTCCCATCGGGAAGGATGCCCTCAAGTCCGTAACCGACTTCTGTCCAATACTTGTGGTCATCGATCGCAAACAAGATCAGGACGCCGCGATCCTTCTGCTTCGGTCCAACTCCCCAATGTGTTGCCAAACTGAATGCGTAATCCGAAGCCTCCGCGCCATTGAGCGATTTCACCGTGACGACCGCGATCTGGGCCGCGGCCTTCTGGTCGACTTCGGTGCAAAGGGCGGTGAGCTGATCGCGGGCCGACTGGCTCAGCACGTTCGCGAAGTCGTTGACATAGCCTTGCGCCGTCAGTTGTTCCGGATTTTGTGCCCCCCACGCCGCACCCAGCAGGCCGCACGCGACGAAAAACGCGAGAGTGAGCAAGGCGGCAACGCCAAAAACGCTGGATTCAGGCGGAAACAATCGTGGCCGATGCCGTTGGTTGGAAGAGGAGTTGAATCGCATGCGGGACCCAAGCCTACTCCAATGATAGTAGAGCGGCGGAATGACAAGTGTCAATCAACGGAGGCTGAGCAAACTGGCTTCTGACCGCTTTCATTGCGGCTGACCAGCCTGGAAGGTTCTTGGACTGCTATCGAAACGAGATGGTAAAATTCGCGGCTGTTACCCCCACATTCACGGGGCTCGGGTCGGCTAGAAAAACTCTGCCAGGTGCTGATGACGCCTTACAATCGATTTCGCGAGGTACGCTTTTTCGGCTCACTCGATGGCCTCAGGGCCCTGAGCATCATTGGAGTGATCTGGTTCCACTCGTGGTGGAGCACCCCGTATTATTCGAGACTGACTGCGATTCCCGTGCTCCGACAAGGAGAGTGGGGGGTAAGCATCTTCTTTGCCATCAGCGGATTCTTGATCACAACGCTCCTGCTGCGGGAACGCCAGCGGTCCGGCACTATCTCGATTCGAGACTTCTATGTTCGCCGCTCGCTTCGCATCTGGCCGCTCTATTACGTGGTTGTCGCCATCTACGTGGTGATCATGCTGTTCTTCGAGCGGGACCCCGTGCGCGTTCGCACGTTCTTCCACTATCTGCCGGGCTTCCTTACTTACACCTATACCTGGTGCATGACGCCGAATTGGCCCACGGGTCCTTTCAACCTAGCCTGGACCCTGGCGACCGAAGAGCAGTTCTACGCGTTCTGGCCGCTCGTGCTCCGCTTCTTTCGAGGAATTTGGTCCTCGGCATTCATCGTCGGTGTACTCGCTGCGCGGCTCGCCGTTGGCTCCGGCTGGACGGATCGCATCCTGCCGCACGGCTCGCTCGCGGCCAGGATTATACTCACTATCGCGATTCCCATCTGTCTGGGCGTGCTGTTGGCTCAGGCCCTCAACTCGGAACGCGGCTTTCGTTGGCTGTCTATCATCCTGGGCCACAAATGGTCGGCTCCGGCCGCCCTCGCCGCTCTGGCGATCTGCCTCTATCCCGTCCATCCTCCCGTTTTGACAGCTTCGGTGGCCACGGTTGCGCTGGTGGGAGCCTGCGTGGTTCGAGAGGACAACGGCCTCGCGCCGATCCTCACGTTACGGCCGATCCGCTATATCGGCGTTCTTAGCTACGGGATGTACCTACTCAATTCGCTGTCCATTCACGCGGTCTTGGTAGGGCTGGGTGCAATCGGATTGAAACACCCACTTTTCGTTTTCCCGTTCAGTGTGGGCTTGGCCGTGGCGGCTGCGTCTCTTAGCTATCGATATTTCGAAACGCCCTTTCTCGAACTCAAGAAGCGCTTTTCCCATGTGGGATCTGCTTCCACCCGACGGTCCCGGGTCGGGTTGGCCGGGACCGATCTGGCGGTGCATCCGTGACCGATGGACCCGCTTTCGGCGGTCCACGCCTCCAATCGCTCGTTTCACCGGTAACTACAAGTTGCCATCTAGATTGTCGCCGGTCTAGCGCGGGTGCTACACTTCGTTTCCGCCTGTTCGGATACGCACGGTACTGCCCGATATCGAACAGCAAAGGTTTCCAAATTAGACCTTAACCGTCTACTTTCAATCGAATACGCATGGCCGCTGTGTTGCACCGCAGTTGGCTTACTGAAACAAATTGATGCTCCCGCGCGTTTGTACTAACTAAGGGTTTGCATAGTGAGTCTTAGGGAATGTTCGCACACAAGTTTGTGACGAGATTCTTTCTGGGGAGAGGAAAAACACGATGAGTCGAAGTTTAAGGCATGCGGCGGTGGTTCTCTGGACGGTGGCCTCGCTGGTCGTCTCGCCGGTATTCGCACAGGCGCAGCAGTCGCAGGCGCAATCGCAGAGTCAAACTCAAAGCCAACCGCAGGATCAGCAGTCCGCGCCGCCCCCTGCACCGGTAACCGCGAAGAGGCTAAACCTGGGCCCTGACTATTCGAAGGGCAAGCCGTTTTTCCCGAACATCTTCGCTCCCTACACGCCGATTAAGGTAGCAGCGCCGGAATTGACGAACACGCCGCGCCTCAACCAGCTGATCCAAGACGGCAAATTGATGCTGAGCCTCGACGATGCGATTGCACTCGCGCTCGAGAACAATCTCGACATACGCGTGCAGCGCTACCTGCCGTGGTTCGGTGAGGTCAGCCTGCTGAGGACGGAAGCTGGCGGCGTGCTGGAGGGAGTGTCGAACGCGCCCCTTCTACTCGGTTCCGGGCCGGCATCGGGATTTGACCCGATTATACAAACGCAGGTTGGATGGGAGAGCTCGGCGAACCCGGTGGTGAATCCGTTTACGTCGGGAACTGGCACCACCAGTCTGGCCCGATTGGTGTCGAACACGGGTTTCTACAACCTGTCTTACAGCCAGGGCTTTCACGAAGGCACCGCGCTGTCGGTGAGCTTCAACAACAGCCGAATCTCATCCGAATCACCAGGCAATATCTTTAACCCCTTCGTACAATCCACTCTCACCGTCACCGTGTCGCAGCCGCTGTTGAAGGGCTTCGGGTTGCTTGCAAACACGCGATACATCATCGAGGCAAAGAACACGCTGAGGGCTAACGAGCAGCAGTTCAAGCTCGCCGTAATCAACGATATTTCCCAAGTGGAAGATGATTACTGGCTGCTCGTCTATGACCGCGATTTCGTAAAGGTGGAGCAACAGGCCGTCGGCGTCTCTCGCAAGCTCTACGAGGACAATAAGAAGCAACTGGAGATCGGGACCATGGCGCCGCTCGACGTGCTGACGGCGCAGTCCGAACTGGCGTCCGATGAACAGGCGCTTGTCCAGGCCGAGACGACGAAGCTCCAGCAGGAAACGAAGCTCCTGAACGACATCACCAAGAATCCGCTCGATCCTTCATTGAACGGAGTGGAAATCGTTCCCACTCAGCCTCTTTCGACCCCAGATGTTGTCGAGAATATTGCGATTCAGGACGCGGTGAAGGAAGCGTTGCAGAAACGGCCCGACATCAAGCAATTCGAGTACACGCTGAAAAACGACGACATTGAAGTGCGGGCGACCAAGAACTCTCTATTGCCCTCGCTCACCGCCTTCGGACAATACAGCACGACTGGCGTCGGCGGCAATGCCACCGTGAACACATCCACTATCCCGACGGGCTACATATCAGACCCTTCTGCCCCCCTCGTCGATATAAATGGCAATCCGCTCACCGTGGGTAACCCCCCGCCAGGAGTGCTGGCTTACGTGGGCAGCCCCGTTTATCCCACTGCCATCAAAGCGGGCGGCCTGGGCAACGCGGTCAGTTCGGTGTTCGCGAATGACTTCCCCACCTATGAAGGTGGACTCACCCTGACTCTGCCCGTGCGAAACCGCTCGGCGCAGGCAGACAACGCTCAGGCAACCCTGGCCGCGCGGCAAGCAAAGATTCAGTACCAGGAACTGGAAAACCAGGTGTTCGTAAATGTCCGGAACGCCTTGATCGCTCTGACGCAATACCGCGCGCAGGTGGTTGCAACGGAAAAAGCGCAGGACCTGGCGCAACGAACCCTTGACTCCGAGCAGAAGAAATATCAGCTTGGATCATCCACAAGCTACCAGGTGGTGCTGCGTTCCCGCGACCTCACGACGGCGCAAGCCAACTTACTCCTCGCCAAAATCAATCTGTTGGTAGCCGAGGTGGCGTTCAACCAGTCGATGGGCCGAACTCTCGAGGTCAACCGCATCGAGATGGCCGACGCGATGCGCGGCAAGGTCTTGGGCGTACCGAATATCCCCGGCTCTCTCGACGCCGATGAACCGCCTGCGCGCTCGAATCCCTGGGCTCCGGGCAAGAAGTAGAACAGCCGGGTCGAAAATAGTCCGAGGGCGGCTCTTAAGCCGCCCCGGCACACCCCTTTTCTTGCCGCCCCACTCCCCTTGCCATAGAATGAAGGAGCACGTCGCACGAGGCTGCGCGAATCGGTCGAGGAGTCCTCCCGATGACTCAAAAGACCACCAAGGAATCGAACGCTCAGTCCGCGTCCTCCTCTCCCGTCGAAAGAAAACCTTCCGCTGCCGAGCGCGAGTGGGAGGAAAAGACGCTGCGGCCGACTCTCGAGAAATCTCCCGAGCGCGCGACGGAATTCACAACCGTCTCGAGCTACCCCATTCGACGGCTCTACACCGAGGCCGACCTCGCGAATTGGAATCCCGATCGCGATCTCGGCTATCCGGGCCAGCCTCCTTACACGCGCGGCATTCATTCGACGATGTACCGCGGCCGCTTGTGGACCATGCGGCAATTTGCCGGCTTCGGCGCCGCCGAGGATACGAATCGCCGGTTCCGCTACCTGCTTTCTCAAGGCCAGAACGGACTCTCGGTCGCCTTCGATCTGCCCACTTTAATGGGATACGACTCCGATCATCCGCTTTCGGAAGGCGAAGTGGGCAAGTGCGGCGTGGCGATTAGTTCGCTGGCTGATATGGAAGTGCTCTTCGACAAGATTCCGCTGGCCGACGTCACCACATCGATGACCATCAATTCGCCCGCCGCGCCAATCTGGGCGATGTACCTCGCCGTCGCCGAGAAGCAGGGCGCCGACTGGAAGAAAATCTCCGGTACGCTTCAAAACGACATCCTGAAGGAATACATCGCGCAGAAGGAATATATCTATCCGCCCGAGCCCTCGATGCGGCTGGTGATCGATACCTTCGAATTCGGCGTGAAGCATACGCCGAAGTTCAATCCGATTTCGATCAGCGGCTATCACATCCGCGAGGCGGGCTCGACTGCGATTCAGGAGCTGGCCTTCACGCTGCGCGACGGAATCGAGTACGTGGATTGGGGCATTCGACGGGGGCTCGACGTGGACGAATTCGTGCCACGGCTATCGTTTTTCTTCAACGCGCACAGCGATTTCTTCGAGGAGATCGCGAAGTACCGCGCCGCGCGGCGCATCTGGTACAAGACGATGCGCGACCGCTTCGGCGCGAAGAATGCGCGGTCATGGGCGTTGCGCTTCCACACGCAGACGGCGGGCTGCTCACTGACGGCGCAGCAACCCTACAACAACGTGGTGCGCACGGCGTTACAAGCGCTGGCCGCAGTCATGGGTGGCACGCAATCGCTGCACACCAATTCCCTCGATGAAGCCTGGGCGCTGCCCACCGAATTCGCCGCGACGATTGCGCTTCGCACGCAGCAAATCATCGCGCACGAAAGCGGCGTTACGAATACGGCGGACCCACTCGGTGGTTCCTATTTTGTCGAAGCGCTCACCGATGAAGTGGAGCGCGGCGCCTGGGATTACATCGAGAAGATCGACGCGCTCGGCGGCATGGTGGCGGCCATCGAACGCTCCTATCCGCAGCGCGAGATTGCCGAGGCGTCGTACCGGTATCAGATGGCCGTGGACCGCAAGGAAAAGATCATCGTCGGCGTGAATGATTACGTCACTGCGGAAAAGCCAATCGATATTCTGCAGATCGACGAGACCGTCGCGCACGGGCAGACGGAGCGCCTGCGCAAATTGCGCGCGGAGCGCTCGAATGAGGAAGTCGAGCGCCGTCTGGCCGCTCTGCGCAAGGCCGCGGCCGGCAACGAAAATCTGATGCCCTACCTGTACGAGGCCGTGAAAGTCTACGCGACCCTGGGCGAAATTTGCGAAGCCATGCGCACCGTCTTCGGCGTCTACGAAGAAGTCGCCATCACCTAGCACTCTGTGCTTGCTCTCTCCGAGTTTCTCTGTGCCCTCCGGTTTTTCTCAGTGTCCTCTGTGGTAAATTCCAGTGCCTTAACCATGGTTGATAACGCACTCACGTCCGCCATCATCGGAGCCGCAATCGAGGTTCATAAGACGCTCGGCCCGGGACTTCTAGAATCTGCCTACGAAGAATGCCTTGCTCGAGAATTCGTCTTGCGTACGGCCCCGTTCAAGAGACAAAAGCCACTTCCCGTCGTCTATAAGGACGTCAAACTCGAGTGCGGTTACAGATTGGACTTTCTCGTGGGCGATAGGGTGATCGTGGAGCTTAAGGCTATCGAATCAATCGCTCCAGTACACGAGGCGATCGTCCTTACTTACGTCAGGCTTTCTGGCTGCAAACTTGGTCTGCTTATAAACTTCAACGTAGCGATTCTGAAGGATGGAATTCGGCGATACGTCCTCTAGAGGTTCATGCTTAAATGCTGAAACACAGAGGACACAGAGAGAAACTGGAGTACACGGAGAAAAGCGGCAAGCGATAGTCGAGGAGCCTCGAGGAGCCCACTTGCAATGATAATCGGAAGCAGAGTGACGCGTGTCGCGCCAATCATTGTCGTGATGTTGACAGCGCTTTCCGACGTCGCGCTATCGGCAGGAGCGAGCATGAGCAAGAGCGGATTCGTCACTGCGACTGACGGCGTGAAGATTCACTACATCGAGGGTGGCCCCGCGAATACCACGGGCGGCGCGCAGGCGCCGTCGATCCTGTTCATTCCCGGCTGGACCATGCCTGCGTGGATCTGGCAGCAGCAGATCGATCACTTCGCCGCGAACTATCGCGTCGTCGCGATCGACCCGCGCTGCCAGGGCGAGTCCTCGCAAACGCCCGATGGGCTTTATCCCGCCCAGATGGCGCGCGACATCAAGGCTGTCGTCGACCAATTGCACCTCGCACCCGTGGTGATCGTTGGCTGGTCGATGGCGGTGGTTGAGACTCTGTCTTACGTGGAGCAGTTTGGCACGCATGGCGTTGCCGGCCTGGTTTTCGTCGACGAACTCGCCGGCGGTTTCGCGCCCGGTGAAGCCGAACAGGACTTCTCCCTGCTGAAAGGCCTTCTCGAAGATCGCACGAAGACCGCCGACTACTTCGTGCGAAAGATCCAGTTTCATAAGTCGCAGCCGGAAGAATACATTCAGCGAGTGATTCAGGCATCGCTCGGCGTTCCGACGGCGTCGGCCGCGGCGCTGCTCGTCGGCCGCTTCGCCGCGGACTATCGCCCGATATTGCCTAAGATCGACAAACCCACCCTCGTTTGCGCCGCGAAAGGCTTCGACTTCGACCGCATCGTCGATATGCAGAAGCAGATTCCCGGCTCGAAGCTCGAAGTATTCGAAGGCGCCGGCCACGCGCTGTTTGTCGATAATCCCGACCAGTTCAACTCGGCTCTTGACAGTTTTCTTGCCAGTCTTAAGTAGCCGTCCGGTACTCCAGTTTTTCTCCGTGCTCTCTGGTAGTTCTCTGTGCGCTCTGTGGTAAATTCGCTGTCGCAAGATGCCTGGGCAAAGCTCGTCATACACAGGCGTCCGATTCGATGCCAGAGAAGAAAATCCGCGTACTGATTGCCAAGCCGGGCCTAGACGGCCACGACCGCGGCGCAAAGATTATCGCGCGCGCCCTGCGCGACGCCGGCATGGAAGTGATTTACACGGGCCTGCGCCAGACTCCCGAAATGATTGCGTCCGCGGCAACGCAAGAAGACGTGGACGTCATTGGACTTTCCATTCTTTCCGGCGCGCACAACACCATATGCCCGCGCCTCATGGACCTGCTCCGCGAAAAGAACATGACGGACGTGACGGTCCTGATCGGCGGCATCATTCCCGAGGCAGACATTCCCGCGCTGAAGAAATCCGGCATCGCGGAGGTTTTTCTGCCCGGCACGCCCACCCAAGCCATCGTCGATTTCATCCGCCAGCGAGTTCCCGCCACGTCGCACGGTGCCTGAACCAGCGGTGAGCACCCGCCTGCTCGCCGCGCCGCATGATGGCATTCTCTTTCTTACCCTCGACAGTGACGACGGGCCTCCTCGTCTCACACGCACCTTGCTTGCCGAGCTTGGGTCGCAAATCGAGAGGCTCGCCTCAACGCCGGAATTTGTGGGATGCGTGATCACTGGTAGCGAGAAAGCATTTGCGGTGGGCGCCGACGTGAATGAACTGGCGGGCCTGTCGCCAGCTGAGGCCTTCGATTTCTCGCGCGAAGGCCAGCGAGTCTTCCGTGCCATCGAGAAATCACCGAAACCAGTCGTCTCTGCTATTCGCGGCTACTGCATGGGCGGCGGACTCGACCTGGCGCTCGCAGGTCACACACGAATCGCGTCGCCTGAGGCCGTGTTCGCCCATCCCGGCGGCGCGCTCGGCATCCTCACCGGCTGGGGCGGAACGCAGCGCCTCACGCGGCTCATCGGCCGCGCCCGCGCTCTCGAAATGCTCACAACCGGCCGCAAGGTCAGCGCGCACGAAGCGCTGGAATGGGGATTAGTCCGGAAGATACCCGATGGAACCAACTTGCTTCCGATGGCGGCGCGATTGTCAGGTGGAATCGTCGCTTGAATCGGGGTGTTCTGCCGGACCCGGCTCTGTCAGCGGAATCGCACGGCCCCCACCGTCAATGTCAACCTCGAGAGTTTGAAACGTCCAGCGATTCGCGCGCTTCTTCGCCTCTACCACGATCGTCCCTTTGGCCTTGGGCCCGGCAATTGGAATACTGAACGCTGCGTCTCCTTCCGAGCCTCTGTAGTTGATCGACCCACTCATGAGCCAGCCGACGGTTAGCGGCTTCCCGATCCGATCTGCCACTTCCGCGGACGCGTTCGCCCGGTCAAGCGCCACTTTGTAGGGATACGAACTCCGAAACATCGACCCCACAAGGGAGAGCATGCCAAACACGAAAGCAGCGAGGCATACGAGCAGAGCACCAGCAAGCGTGGGAACAAACCACTTCCAATTCTTGTCGAACCAGCTTTCGCGCCGTGCCGGCGGCCCGAAGCCGCCTGCAGCAAGAGAATTCACAGAGTTCGTAAGTATTCTTGATACGGATATCTACTACAGCGCCCATCACCGACGCAATACCTCGCTTCGTTACTGCCGCACCAGCTTCGTGCGTGTGTACGCGACGCGGAAGCCGAAGCGTTCGTGGTTGCGGTGCGACGCGCTGCCTGGGAGCGTGATTCCCTTCGCCAGTTCGCAACCGTTTTGTGCGCCCCAGCGAAGTCGCGCGGCGAGCAATGCCCCCTGGACGCCGCGTCCGCGAAACTCCGGCAGAGTGCTCGCGCCGAACATGCCGACAACGCCGTCGAAGGCGAACGCGGACGCTCCCCCGGCAACCGCGCCATCAACGAAGGCCAGGAAGGGATGATTGCCTTCACTGTGAAAGAAGCCGTCCATGACGTCGAGGAGCGCCGGCGTAATTGGGCTGAGCTCGGCAAATCCTTGCGCCACGGTCTGCGTGAAGAGTTTTTCGTCCTCCGGCAGCGCGGGACGGACCGTCACGCCGGGCGGGGGCGGCGGAAAATCGTCGGCAGCGGTTAGGTCGCGGAATAGAACGTTGGAAACTTCCACAAGGCGGTATTCGCGCTTTGCGAGGGCCTCGTATAGAGGAATACCCGCGAACGGGCAGAGTTCGATAGCAGTGGCGGCGCCCCGCGAACGGAAGAAGTTTTCGAGGCGGTCAAGTTCGGCGTCATCGACGGGCCCGTCAAGACCA
Source organism: uncultured Acidobacteriota bacterium (assembly GCA_963737205.1). GTDB lineage: Bacteria > Acidobacteriota > Terriglobia > Acidiferrales > UBA7541 > Palsa-295. The sequence goes on from CAVTRV010000003.1 coordinate 649,022, forward strand.
ACGCCGAGCGCCTGCGTTACCGGCGAATCGATGCCCGCGTATACGGCGATGCCGCCAGCAATGTCTTCGGCGGCGGCCCCGAGATCGGGATGGAGTCTTTGCGCGCCTTCGGCACAGGCCCTCCCGGATTTGGCTGAGGCCATTTCGAGGCGTCGTACGAGATTCAAATCGATGAATTTCATTTCAATCTTCTCCGTGAGTTCAGCGCCCATACGGGCGGATGCAAAGATGCATCAATGCCGCGACAATTCGACGCCGCAGCAGATAGTAGAGATAAAGGCCAATGGAAGAACGAGACGCCGAAGCGACTACAACAGAAGCGTGGAGGCAGACCCGTCCTTCGCTTGCGAAATGCAGCGCATAGGCGCCTCCGGGAGAAGGATTAGTCCCGCAGCAGCTGCGGGACCAGCCGCATTCTAACGCAGCCCGCGCGCAAGTCAAAACGAATCGCCGACGACCGAGCCCCCGATGCTAGAGCCACTGCTAGAGCAGGTGGTACAATTCGCGTTTGCGCGGATGGCACGGCAGCAGTCGTGGCCGCGGGCGCCAGTAGCGGAAAGGAGCCGGGTGAGCGGAACAGTCATCGAAACGCAGGCGGATCCGAAGTCGCCCGCCTTCGAGAAAAACAGCCGGCGGATGATCGACCGGCTCACCGAAATCAAGAACCAAGAGGAACAAATCCGCCAGGGCGGCGGCGCGAAAGCAATCGAGTCGCAGCACAAGAAGGGCCGCCTGACCGCCCGCGAACGCATCGCCAAGCTGATCGACCCGAAAACGGACTTTTTCGAACTGGGCCTCTACGCCGCGCACGAAATGTACCAAGAATGGGGAGGCGCTCCCGCCGCGGGAACGGTCACGGGCCTCGCGCAAGTTTCCCACCGGCGCGTGATGATCATCGCGAACGACGCCACCGTAAAGGCAGGCGCGTTCTTCCCGATGACCGCGAAGAAGGTGATTCGCGCGCAGAATATCGCCATCGAAAATCGCATCCCGACAATTTATCTCGTCGATTCCGCCGGCGTTTTTCTCCCGCTGCAGGAAGACGTCTTTCCCGACACCGATGATTTTGGCCGTGTCTTCCGCAACAACGCCGTAATGAGCGCGATGGGCATTCCGCAAATCACGGCGATCATGGGAATGTGCGTCGCCGGCGGAGCCTATTTGCCGGTGATGTGCGACCACATTCTGATGACCGAGGGCAGCGGCCTTTTCCTCGCCGGTCCCGCACTGGTGCAAGCCGCGATCGGACAGAAGACGTCCGCCGAAGATCTGGGCGGCGCGAAGATGCATGCGCAGATCAGCGGAACGATCGATTTTCGCGAACCCGACGATCCGGCGTGCATCAGCCGCATCCGTGCGCTCGTCGACAAAATTGGGCATCGGCCAGCGGCCCCGTTCGACCACAAACCTGCGCGCGCGCCAGCTTATCCCGCCGAGGAAATATACGGACTCTTTTCCTCCGAGCCATCGAAGCAGTACGACATGCGCGAAATCATCGCGCGCATCGTCGACGCCAGCCAATTCGAGGAGTATCGCGCCGAGTACGGGCAAACGCTCCTGTGCGGCTACGCACGGATAGGCGGCTGGGCTGTGGGCATCGTCGCGAATCAGAAGAAAAACGTCACCGTCGCGGCGCCCGGAACCGGCGACAAGCGCATCGAATTCGGCGGCGTCATCTATACCGAATCGGCGGATAAGGCGGCGCGCTTCATTCTCGACTGCAACCAGAATCTGGTGCCCCTGATTTTCCTGCACGATGTGAACGGCTTCATGGTCGGCAAAGAGGCGGAATGGAGCGGCATCATTCGCGCCGGAGCAAAGATGGTGAATGCGGTGGCTAACAGCGTCGTGCCGAAGATTGCGGTGATTTGTGGCGGCAGCTTCGGCGCCGGACACTATGCCATGTGTGGCAAGGCGTACGATCCGCGTTTCATTTTCGCGTGGCCCACAGCCCGCTATGCCGTCATGAGCGGCGATTCCGCGGCTGGGACGCTAGTCGAAATCAAGATCAAGCAGCTCGAACGCGAAGGCAAGAAGTTGAGCGACGCAGAGCGGAAAGAGCTGTACGAATCGACGCGCGCCACCTACGAACATCAGACCGACCCGCGCTACGCCGCCGCACGCCTCTGGGTGGACGCCATCATCGACCCCGCACACACGCGCGAAGCGCTGATCGAAGCGCTCGAATCCGCAGCTTTGAATCCGGTTGTAGCCGAGTTTAGGACGGGAGTGCTGCAGACGTGAGGGAGTTGAGAGTTAAGAGTTCAGAGTTGAGAGTAGAACCGCATGCAACGCTTCACTGAGTTGCGCGTTTGGCAGCGAAGTCATGCCCTTGTGCTCGGGCTCTATCGCGCGACAGCGCGCTTCCCGAGTGAAGAACGTTACGGCCTCACTTCGCAGCTTCGCCGCGCGGCGTTGTCTGTGCCTACAAACATCGCGGAGGGGTCGAAACGCATTAGCCGACAGGAGTATGCGCGCTTCTTGAGCATGGCCGAAGGGTCTCTCGCGGAGACGGAGTATCTCTTGATGGTGTCCAGGGATCTCGGCTATTCGCCGGCGAAAGAAACGGACGCCCATTTGAAAGAGCTAACCGAGGTGGCTCGGATGCTCAACAGCCTCCGAACGAAAGTCGCGTCTCAGAGCAAGAGCGGGTCTACTCTCAACTCTCAACTCTGAACTCTCAACTGTGGAAAGGGTCTGCTTGAGCGAAGTAACTATTGTAGAGTGCCCACGCGACGCTTGGCAGGGTCTGCGACAAATCATTCCGACCGAGGAAAAGGCGCAATATTTGTCGCGCCTCGTGTCGCTGGGATTCGCGCATATCGATGCCGTCAGTTTTGTTTCGCCGAAGCATGTGCCGCAAATGGCTGACAGCGAAGCGGTGATGAAGGAATTGAGCAAAGCAAGATTGCCGTCTGGCCAGGCACCAGAAATCATCGGCATCGTCGTGAATGCGCAAGGGCTCGAACGCGCGCTCGCGGCGCCCGGCGTAACCACGATCGGCTACCCGTACTCCATTTCCGCCTACTTTCGGCGCGCAAATGCGAATATGTCGCGCGCGGAATCGCGCGAGCTAGTGGAGAAGTTGCAGCGCGACACAAAAGCTGCCGGACGCAAGCTCGTGATTTACATTTCGATGGCGTTCGGGAATCCGTACGATGAGCCGTGGGGCGCCGAAATCGTCGAGGAAACGCTCGTTTGGCTGAAGGATGTCGGCGTCCGAACGGTTTCCCTCGCGGATACCGTCGGCACCGCGTCGCCGGAAGACGTCGCGTATTTGTACGGGACCGTCAAGAACTGCGTGGCCGGCGTCGAGATCGGCGTTCACTTGCACAGCCGGCCGGAAAGCGCCGCCGAAAAAGTTCTCGCAGCGTACGAGGCGGGTTGCCGCCGCTTTGATGGCGCTCTCACCGGCCTGGGCGGATGCCCGTTTGCGGGCGACTCGCTTGTGGGTAATATTCCCACCGAAGCTGTGCTGACCACTTTGGCGGCACGCGGCGTTTCGACTGGCATCGACACGAAATCTCTGGCGGTCGCCTGCGCGATGACTCACGAACTCCGCGAGCAGTACGCGCATGATGCGGAAGCCGCGAAGCCCAATTGAGATCGCTAAAACCTTTGTCGCCGAGACGCAGACGACGCTGAGAGAAACGCGAACAGAATGAGCTACGAAACGCTCAGATACGAAATTGCGGACCAAGTGGCGACCATCACGCTGAATCGCCCGGACAAGCGCAACGCGATTTCGGCGCAGATGATCGACGATCTCGTCGCAGCGCTCTGCGACGCAGACGAGGGTCCCGCTCGCGTGGTCATCATCACGGGCGCGGGCAAAGCCTTCTGTGCGGGAATGGATTTGGATGGCCTGCGCGCGATTGCCGGACAGTCGCCGCAGCAGCACATCGAAGACTCGCGGCGCCTGGCAAACATGTTCTACCGCATCTACAGTTTCCCGAAACCGATGATATCGGCTGTAAACGGTGCGGCGCTTGCGGGCGGATGCGGAATTGCCACGCTCGCGGACTTCACGCTCGCGGCTCCCGAAGCGAAGTTCGGGTACACCGAAGTGAAGATCGGCTTTATTCCGGCGCTGGTTTCGGTGTTTTTGCGACGCCAGGTGGGCGAGAAAACCGCGCGCGACCTCCTGCTCAGCGGCAGAATCATCGACGCGGCCGAGGCGCACCGTCTCGGACTGGTTACCGAAATCGTTCCCGCAGAAAAGCTTGGCGACCGTGCCCGTGAACTCGCGGCGTCCCTGCTCGCGTCGAGCCCCACGAGCATTCTGCGAACAAAGCGTTTGCTTCTGAAGAAGGATGAGGATGCGCTTCGCATGGAAATCGAGCACGCGGTTCACGAGAACGCCGATATTCGCTCGACACACGATTTCCGCGAAGGGCTTTCCGCGTTTCTTGAAAAGCGCGCGCCCAAATGGACAGGACACTAGGCCTCCCGATGACCCCTTACGCCGAGACAACCGTCCGCGTGCGCTACGCGGAAACCGACCAGATGGGCGTGGTCTATTATGGAAATTACTTCACGTGGTTCGAAGTGGGCCGCGTCGAGCTTTGCCGCCAGCTCGGATTCGAGTACAAGCAAATGGAAATCGAGGACGACAGCTTCATCGTTGTGGCCGAAGCCTCGTGCCGCTACAAGCGCCCGGCGCGATTCGACGACCAGCTCACGGTCCGCACGCGCGTGACCGAATCTCAGCGCCGGACAGTGAGATTTGGCTACGAAATCCTGAACGCGGTGTCCGGCGAATTGATCGCGACCGGCGAGACGCTGCACGTCATCTGCGATCGCACTGGCCGCCCGAAAGCGTTGCCGGATAAATACAGGAAGTATTTCCCCTCCGGCGATGACCTTTCCGACGCAGCCGCGTCCGAGGCGGCACACATACCGTGAGAACCCGCGAATGAAATTTCAAATTGACGGCGAGCATCTGACGCTCGAGCAACTCTACGCTGCGGTGTTCGAGCGCGCCGAAGTGGAACTTTCCGCAGGCGCGCGTGAGCGAATGAACGCTTCCCGAGCAGTAATCGAGCGGCTGATCGATTCGAACACGGCCGTCTACGGCGTGAACACGGGTTTCGGCAAAATGGCGTCGGTGCGAATCTCGCGCGAGCAGATTCGTCAGCTACAGGTGAACCTGGTTCGGAGTCACGCCTGCGGTGTGGGCGCGCCGCTGAGCGAGGCCGAAACGCGCGCCATGCTCGTGCTGCGCGCGAACGCAATCGCGAAAGGCTTCTCGGGCGTGCGGCCGGTAGTGGCTGAAACTCTCTGCGCGATGCTCAATCGCGGCGCGCATCCGTTGATTCCTTCACAGGGTTCGGTGGGCGCCTCGGGAGACCTGGCTCCCCTCGCGCATCTCGCGCAGGTCGCGATCGGCGAAGGCTATGCCATCTACCAGGGCCGCAAGATTTCAGGCGACGAAGCCATGCGAAGCGCTGGAATCGCGCCGTTCGCTCTCGAGGCCAAGGAAGGCCTTGCGCTGCTAAACGGGACGCAGGCGATGCTTGCCTTGCTAGCCCTGGCATTGCGCGAAGCGGAAACCGCCGTCAATACGGCCGACGTTGCCACCGCGCTCTCACTCGACGCGCTGCGAGGTAGTCCCGCGGCTTTCGACGCGCGAATCGCCAACGTTCGGCCGCACCACGGTCACGCGGTAACGGCGCGGAATCTCGAGCGGCTCAACCGCGGAAGCCAAATTCGCGAATCCCATCGCTCGGCTGAAAAGGACCCGCGCGTGCAGGACCCGTACAGCCTTCGTTGCGCGCCCCAGGTACACGGCGCCGCGCGTGACGCGCTCGCGCAGGTTCGAGCCACCGTCGCGATCGAGATAAACAGCGCCACGGATAATCCGCTAGTGTTCGCCGATCCGGGAGGAGATTCCGGCGCAGGCTCCGGAGAAGTGCTGAGCGGCGGAAATTTTCACGGACAGCCACTCGCAATGGCGGCAGACCAACTGGCCGTTGCGCTGGCGACGCTCGGCGGAATTTCCGAACGCCGCATCGAGCAGATGACCAATCCTCAAAGCAGCGTGTTGCCCGCGTTTCTCGTGCGCGAGGCCGGACTCAATTCCGGGTTCATGATTTTGCAGGTAGCGGCGGCCGCGCTCGCGAGCGAAATGAAGGCGCTCGCGGCCCCGCACTCGGTGGATTCCATTCCGACATCGGCCAACCAGGAAGACTACGTCTCGATGGGCATGGGCGCGGCACGCCGCCTGCAGCCGATGCTCGCGAACCTGCGAAATATCCTGGCGATCGAGCTCCTCGCCGCGTGCCAGGGAATCGATTTGCTCGCTCCGCTGCGAACCGGAATCGAAGCGCGAAAGGCCTACGATATCGTCCGCTCGCTATCGAAGACCGTCGACTCCGACCGCTCCCTCTCGCCAGACATAGAAGCCGTGGCTCAAGCGATCGCGAACGAAAGTTTCAACAAGCTTCTCTAAGGAGTAGCTTTCGATCTTCTCGGCGTTCTCTGCGCCTGCCCGCCATCTGGTTGCGCGGGTCTCTGCGGTGTATCTTCGGGTTTTCTCTGTGTCCAAGGTTTTCTCAGTGTCCTCTGTGGTAACGCTTTTGAACTTTACCTTCGTTTCTAAGCCAAAGACTGAAACAAAAACATCCCAAGCCGGAGTCCCACCACGTACTTGAACGGCGCCGCACCCAACGAGTAGTGCCCGCACGGAAGCGAAAGAGTCTCGATCTGCAACCCGTCGCGACGCGTTTCCCGCAGAAACGCGTTCGTGAATTCTGGCCAGAAGGTCGGATCGTAGCGTCCACTGATCGCCAGGATTTTCTTCCCGGTACCCTCGAGTTTCGGGATATACGGGAACGGGCTGATGGGCGACCAGTAGCGCCTGATGTCCTCGTGTGACACTTTCGTCTGCAGAGACTCCCACACGTTCAACGTCGTGATGCCATTTGCCACCACGTCTCCGCAGTACGTCGCCACATGCAGGAACGCGCCCGCGCGCAGCGCCGGCTCGTGGCAGATCGTAACGAACGCAATCGAAGAGCCAATGCTCGTGCCGACGATCCCGAGCCGGTCATAGCCCTGGAGTTCAAGCCACCGCAAAGTGCGCCGTACGTCGAGAACGGCCTGCCGATTTGCCTGAAGCGTCAGTCCGATGTTCGCGGAAACGAGATAATCGCCGCGCGGATGGTCCGGAATTGCGCGCCGGTCGTGATACGGCAGGCTCATCTTCACCGCCGTGATGCCGAGCCGATTCAGCCAGCGGCAAACGTCCTGCTGCTCCTCCCATCGCGCGTTCCACTGCGCGAGGACAACCACCGCCGGCCCGGTTTGACGCGCGCGAAACACTTGACCGTAGACGCGGTTGTTCTCAGGCCATGGAGACGCAATTTGGCTCGTGAACGTTAGAACGTTGCCGTCGAGCGAGTAGTCATTCGCTGGCGTTGATGCATACCATTCATCACTGTGGGCGATTGTTTCGTCGACGAAGCGATCGAGAAACCCGCGCGGGTCCGCCTCCGAGGCGCTGCCGCCGATGTACTCAAGTCCCCAAGCGAATGGCAAGACGCGGCGGTTGGGCTCCTGCGCCCAGCGCATGTGCTCGTAGCGGCGAATTTTCTGTTCGAGCCAGCGCATGGCGGCGAGCTTGCGGCCGAGAGTTTACCGTCTGCCGCAATGGGGAACAACCGTGCCATTCGTCGTGCTTACTTTGGCAAAGTCTTGCTGCCGGTCACCATCAAGTGAGCTTCCACCGTCGGCAAGCCGGAACCGGGCTGCCCGCCGCCAATCGAAATTGTGTATTCGCCAGGCAGGATGACGTGCTCACCCGCTTCGTTCACTTCACTCAGGTCGCGCGGCATCAGTGAAAAGTGGAGATGCCGAGTCCCGCCGGCGGCCACGTGTACCCGCGAAAAGCCGCGGAGCGCGTGGATCGGCGCTAGGTCCGATTTCGGAAACGTAATGTATACCTCCGCCACTTCGTCGCCATCGCGCTGGCCGGTATTTTGCACATTCGCGTCGAGGTCGAGGCTCGACCCGGCATTCAACTGGGCGGACGACAGTTCCAGGCCGCTGTACGCGAATTGCGAATAGCTCAGCCCGAAGCCAAACGGAAACAACGGCTGGCCCGTGAAGTATCGATAGGTGCGGTTGCGCATCGAATAGTCGTCAAACGGCGGTAGATCGGCCACGGATTTGTAAAAGGTCACCGGCAAACGTCCCGCCGGATTGTTGTCGCCCGCGAGCGTCTCTGCGATGGCCGTGCCGCCCTCTTCGCCGGGATACCAAGCCGCAAGAATCGCGCTCGCTTGGCCGGGATCGACTGCGACAGCGCTGCCGCTCAGCAGTACGACGATCACCGGCCTCCCTGTCGCATTAAGCGCCCGCAGCAACTCCCGCTGCGGCTGCGGCAAAGCAACGTCCGTGCGATCCCCCCCATAGAATCCCGGAATGCTCATCGCCAGACGCATCCATTCGTGTTCTTCACGCTCCAGGTTGGGCGAGATGCCGACGCAGGCCACCACGACGTCAGCTTTCTCGGCGGCGGCGACGGCTTCCTTGCGCTGAGCGTCGGCAGGCGCGTCCCACAGCAACGTGATGCCGGCCACGTCGCCGCCGAACGAAAGATTGCGGTTCGTATCGCCGCGGGTGTGCGCGTATTCCAGGCGAATGTCGTGCGCGCGCGTGTCTGCAAAGCGAATCGAAATCATCAATTGCGGCGTGGTGGGCCGCTCAACGAGGAGTTTGCCGTCCAGGTACAAGCGGAAGTCGTCGGAATCTTTGCACGGATAGCAGCCGGGAATATCGATGCCGAGTCTGTAGTCACCCGGCGCCGGCGGAGTGAACGTGCCGGTCCATCGCACCGAGAACTTGCCGTTCTTAAGCCCTGGAATTGGATCGAGACCAGACCAGTCGAAATGGATCGCCTCGTCCGTTCGCGTCAAAGCTGGCGCACCCTCGAAATTTGCATTGCTAAAATATTCTCCGGTCAACCCGCCGGGCAAGGATGCATCCGCGCCCGCGCGGGCCGGCCGAAAAGCCGTAGCCGGGACCGGCACAGGCATCTCATCGACGAGCTTCGATCCCTGCGCGTACACGATCGTTCCTTGCTTCCCGAATTTGCGCTCGATTCCAAGCAGCGGCGTGACGGGATCGGTTGGCGTGCCGTTGTAATTCCCTTCCAGCGATTCCACCAAGTCGGCCTCTGGCCCAATCACGGCGATCGTTTTGACCCCGGACCCCAGCGGCAGAATTTCCTTGTCGTTCTTCAACAACACAATCGATTCGCGCGCTGACCGCAGCGCAAGCGCGCGATTCTTCGGCGAATCGATCACGGTGAGCGGCGTCTTTGCGTACGGCACGCGATCGGGCGGGTCAAACATTCCCAGCCTAAATCGCGCGGTGAACAGCCGCTTTACCGCACGGTCCACATCCGCCTTGCTCAGCAGTCCCTGCTGCACAGCCTGCGGTACATCTTTGTATTCGTCGCCGCACGAAAGGTCGGTGCCCGTCTTGATCGCGAGAGCAATGGCGTGAACATTGTCCGGCGCGTAGTGATGGTTGTCCCAAATATCGGCGACTGCGCCGCAATCCGAGACGACGTAACCCTGGAAATGCCACGCGTCTCGCAAGTGATCCTGAAGCAGCAGGTCAGACGCGCAGGCGGGCTTGCCATCGACGGCGCTGTACGCGCACATCACCGAATCAGCCTTCCCTTCGACGACAGTCTCGCGAAACGCCGGCAGGTAGGTATCCTCCAGATCGTGGGGCGAAACGTCCACATTGGCGACGTGGCGCAGCATCTCCGCGCCGCTGTGCACCGCAAAATGTTTCGGCGTCGACACCGCCCTCAGATAATGCGGATCGTTGCCTTGCAGGCCCTTGACGAACGCCGTGCCCAGCCGTCCCGTGAGGAACGGATCCTCGCCGTATGTTTCCTGGCCGCGTCCCCAGCGAGGATCGCGAAATATATTGATATTCGGTGACCAGATCGTGAGACCGCGATTTGCGCCTACGTAGTTCGTAGCCACGGCTTCTTCATATTTCGCGCGGCCTTCGGTCGAGATCACTTCGGCGGTCTGCTCGATCAAGGCCTCGTCCCAAGTGGCGGCTGCGCCGATGGCTTGCGGGAACACAGTCGCCTGCCCCGCCCTGCCGAAACCGTGAAGGCCTTCGCTCCACCAGTTGTAGTAAGGAATGCCGAGCCGCGGGATCGGCTTCGATGTGTATCCCATCTGCGACGCCTCTTCTTCGATGGTCATGCGCGAAACCAGATCGTCCACGCGCTTCTCGATAGGCAGATTGGGATTCTTGTATGCCGGAGAGGCATCGCTGCTCTTCGCAGCCGGCGCCTCCTGCGCGGCGACTCGCATGCCAAACGACAGAAGAAAAGCACAGCAAACAATCAGGCGCGCCAGTGGAACAGCGATTTTTCTCATGAAGTCTCCCGGAGCACAGTGGGCGAGTCGGGCGGATTATATCCCCAGCCGAGTGGAAAAAACATCGCGTTGAAGCGGCGAGAGTTTGTAAAGCGGCCCTGGTCCAAGCCCTGATGGAAAGGCGGCTTCTTAGTTCCGCTTTCGGAGGCTCTCGATTGCTCGTTCCAGGGCGGCCAGACGCGCCTCCATGGCTTCATTTTCCGCCTTCAGAGCCGCGTTCTCTTTCGCCAGGGTTTGGTTCTCGATGGCCAACTGCTGCGTGGCGCCGATGTTCATGTTGAAGAGCTGGTCGTAGTCGACGACGCGGAAGTCGTCCACCTTTTTGCCGAAGACGAAGACTTGGCTGGGAGCCTTCTCCACACCGGAGAGCACGAATGTGTGGTCGCCGAGCACTGCGGCCACCGATTTTTCCGCACTGCCAGCCTCGGTAATAATTCGCACGATGTCGCCAGCACCAAAGCCGTGCGCCTTGGGCACCGTGACGGTCAATTCGTGGGTGGCGCCGTCATATCGGACGTCGTCTGCCATCACGTACACGCTGGGGATGAAATCGCTCAGCGTGCGTACGGCGTCGGGATACACCTCTTCCACTTCCTGGGCAATCACGCCCTTTTTCGGCTGGTTTCCTTTTTCCACCACATCGACGTAGCGGTAATCCGTGATTTTCAATCTTTCCAACGTCTGCAGATCGGAGGCGGTGTCGCTGGCGCCGATCACACTCTTGATGCGCGCATCGGAATTCGCATCGAATTCCTGCGCTACGATACGCCCGCTTCCAACGACGGAAATATTGTTAGTGCCGGTGCCCGTGCCTGTAGCGCCGCTGCCGTTCAGATATCCATACGCCCCGACGTTTGCTGACACGCTGGTTGTGACATGCAACGGGTAAGATGGCGACGAGGTGCCAATTCCAAGGCGCAGATTAGTGCTGTCCCAGAATAAAGCGGAACTGCTTGAGACAGCGGTTACGCCGGTGCCGAAGAGAACCTGACCTTGTGCAAGGGTCGTCGCGCCGGTCCCGCCGCTTGCGACGGGCACCGTCGCGAGCGTGATAGCAGGAGTGCTGGTGCCGGTAGCAACAACGATTGGGGAGGTTCCAGTCACGCTGGTGACCGTGCCGGTTCCCACTGGCGACCAGCCAGTACTTGCGCCGTTTGTCGCCAGCACCTCGCCGGCGTTACCCGTTTGGCTCGGAAGCAAGTTCGTGAGGGCCGCGGTCGCCGTGGCCGCGCCGGTGCCGCCGTTGGCAACCGCAACTGTGCCCGTGACGTTGGCCGCGTTGCCGGCGACGTTGCCGGAAATTGCGGTCCCAGGAATAGTAGCGGAAGCGGTGACCGCGCTCGTGCCTGCGCCGAGCAAGTAACCGGTCAGTGTCGTCGCGCCCGTGCCGCCGCTTGCCACCGGCACCGTGCTCAGCGTGATGGCCGGAGTCGTCGTGCCCGTGGCCACCGCGATCGGCGACGTTCCGGTCACGCTGGTCACTGTGCCGGTTGAGGCCGCGCCCCAGGAGGCCGCCGTGCCGTTCGTGGTGAGAACCTCGCCGCTGTTCCCGGTTTGGCTTGGCAGCAAATTTGTGATGGCCGCTGTCGCCGTCGCCCCACCGGTCCCACCGTTTGCCACCGCTACTGTGCCTGTGACGTTGGCGGCATTGCCCGCTACGTTGCCGGAAATTGCGGTGCCGGGAATGGTGGTAGCAGCGGTAACCGCACCCGTGCCCGCACCCAACAAATACCCGGTAAGAGCTGTCGCGCCGGTGCCGCCGTTTGGCACGGTCACTGTGCCGAGCGTGATCGCGGGGGTGGTGGTGCCGTTCGACACACTGAGCGGACTGCTCGCGGTCACACTAGTCACTGAGCCGGTCGTTCCTGTGTCAGCCAGTTGGTTCCAAACCGTTCCTATGGCGTCGTAGACCTCGAGCGACGCCAGTTGCGTGTCGTACACGATCAATCCATTCGCGGGAGTTGCGATGGCCACGCGCTGAGCTGTCGTCATCCGAGGCGCGAGCAATCCTTGGGTTGTGCTCGCGACGTCCAGAACGGCCGTGGTGCTTGGTGGATCGACGCCGATCCCCACGGATCCAGTTGTGAACACCGCGTTCGAACCGTCAAGCGTGAAAGGACTGGCGCCCGCCGCGCCGTTTGTGCCGTTGGTTCCGTTCGCGCCGTTCATTCCCGCCAATCCCATGGGCCCGGCTGGCCCTTGTATTCCTTGCGGCCCGCCTGCACCTACAGGACCTTGTGGGCCTTGCGGCCCTTGTAAACCGACCCCTCCGTTTGCGCCTGCCGCTCCGGCCGAGCCTTGAGGTCCAGTTGCGCCGATCAGGGAAACACCGGCAGGCCAGGCACCCGCGCTCTTCGGGCCGAAGATGTTGTTGGTGGCCGTATCGATGTAGAAATCGCCGTTCACGCCCGCTGCGGCCGTGGGATTACTTGCACCACTGAGAACGCTCAGGCCGCTAACGCCTGCGGGTCCCGGCGGACCTGAAACACCGGACGGGCCTTGCGGCCCGATTGGGCCCGGGACTCCCGTCGGCCCGCCTGGGCCTTGCGTTCCTTGCGCTCCCGGAGGGCCCTGTGGTCCTTGAGGTCCAGCGGGACCTTGAGATCCCGCCCCGCCGGATGGATTGGCGGCAATCCAGCTCGTACCGTTGAAGGTCAGCACCTCACCAGCCGAGGGCGCCGCAGTTAGATCAATCGACGTACCCTTCAGCTTATCTACCGAGATCGTTTCCTGCGTGCCGCTGATGTCGCCCAAGAATGGGCCGATAACGCTCCACGCCGTGCTGGCCTGGAGGGCCGGCACCAGCGGAACGTCAGGCGAGAGCTGAACCCCGTCAGCATTCACACGAAGGTGAAGGTTGGCCCGAAGCGTCAGCGAAGCGGGGATGGCCGGCATACCAGCGGCGCCGAGGACCACGCCATAGAGTCCGCTGGTCACGGTCAATGTCAGTGGGCCCGAGTTCCACAGCACGTTTCCGCTGGAGTCGATAATCGAAAACGCGAAGGGCCGTACGCCCGTTACGAGCGTGTTGGACTCAACCAAGCGGCCTTCATACGCCAGCACCGGACTTGGCGCCGGATCCGCCACCTGGGCACAGAGTTCGCCGGCGTGGCCAAGAAAAACAATCAGCGCCAGAACGCGAATCGCATTACGCATCTTCAGTTCTTTCTTCAAGGCGTCATCCACACGCCTCGTTAATCGCAAACGGTGCTGGATCCCCTGCACGCTACCGGAGGGGCGAAACCGCTGCGAACCTGGACATCACCGTTGGGGTCCATTGAAATCACAGAGGGGAAAGGTTGACCTACGATTGCAGCGTTCTGAATCGTTCCGTACGCTTGGATTGCGCCCGAAGCCTGCACCATATCGGAGTTAAGCTCCGAGTCTTGTTGCGGCACGCGAAGCACCTCGACCGAGGCCAAATCGCTGGAAATCGCGCTCGCTCCGCCGTTGGTCGGGGTCCAGGTGGCGACAACGGTGTAGTGTCCAGCCGTTCCCGAGGCTGTGTAGACGCCTCGGCTGGTAATCGTTCCCCCGCTTGCAGGAGCTACCGACCAAGTCAACGAACCGCTTTGGGGCAAGCCACTTGTGAGGACTGCGGTAAACGTCGTAGTTGAGTCCGCGATGACGACAACAAAAGAGGGATTTATAGATATCTCGGTAGGGTGAGGAGGGTTAGAGCAGCTCGCGAGACCGAGAATGGCCCACGGAAACATTAGAGCGATTCGATTGAGCCAAGTTCTCGCGGCGTTGCGGTCGGACATCGACACTCCGGACATCAAGCCCAGTGAGCACTGAAAGTTCGAAACTGTTGAGAGGAGTGTGTCTGCGAAAAGCCAGCTCTATCGAAGGGGAAGTTAGTGTGACCGAATGGGGCGAAACGCACAACTGGGTTCACCGGGCAGGTTGCTTAATAGGCTATCGCGCTCCGCCTCTCGGATAACCGCGCCCGGCTGGCTCCGGCGTTCAGCGCCGAGGCTTCGGCTTGCCACCGAGAAGCAGCCACGCGGCCAGCGCTGCGTTTTTCTGGTCCTGGGTCCAGGGCGGACCGAGTTCGCGGCCGAGACTCGCCAGCTTTGATTTGAGCCTGGCCGCCGGAATGTGCAATTCCCCAGCCGCGATGTCGAAAAGCTCCCGCTCGCGAATCTTGGATACAGGCACGCCTATTTCGCCACAAGCGCGGGCGAACGCGTTGCGAAAGAACTCGCCCTCGGCCGTGTGGATCAGCGCGTGAGAGGCGAGCGTCGCGGCCAGCGCCGGCAGCGGACGGCCCGACGCCTGCAAAATGCCGCAGCCGATCACCTCATGTTGCGAATTGCGAAGCGTCTCCACGACACTCCGCAACCCCGCCGTGGCTAGGCGAATAGCAGTCCCCTCGCAGCGGTCGAGATGGCTCTGGGCCTCACCAAGGGGAAGATTCTCCGCGAAGTGATACGGCTGTTTGGCGCGCGGCCCGTCAGAATCCACCACCACGATGCGCTGCCGATCGACAACCCGCACTTCGCCCGAATCGCCCACCACCGCCACAACTGCCGCCCACCCCGAATGTGCTCGGATGCCGATGGCGGCGCGCTTCTTCGAATTCGTCGTCTTGTTCATGGGAACAGCCACGCGCGGCATTTTACCCCACGCCGCTTCGCGAGTGCGTTAGAAGTCGGGCACGGTGAGCATGAGGTGGCTTGAGAGGCCGCGGCGGATGTGGCAAATTCAACTGGTGGCCTCCGCAACACTTATCGGCATTTTCGTTTTCCTCTTCGGTCTGATCATTGGCAGTTTCCTCAACGTCTGCATCGTGCGGATCCCAGAGCGCAAGTCGATCGTCATGCCCGCATCCGCGTGCCCGAAGTGCGGAACCGCGATCCGGCCGTACGACAACATCCCCGTCGTCAGCTACTTGCTGCTCCGCGGGAAATGCCGCAAGTGCAAAACGAAAATCTCGCCGATGTACCCAATCGTGGAGCTGCTCACCGGAATTCTCTTTTTCGCGTGCTACCGCGCATTTGGACTCACACCCGAAGCAGCGAAGTGGGCCGCGTTCTCTGCGCTGATGATCGTTCTCGTGTTCACCGATCTGCGCGAACGCGTCCTGCCGGACGTGGTTAACTACACGGGATTCGGGATCGGGTTGGGGATCAGTTTCTTCACGCAACCCACCGACGGGACCGCGCTCTGGCTCGCCAACCATATTTTCGCGTTCCCGCCTCCTGCACCGGTGTTGTCGTTTGCAGACGCGCTCCTCGGCGCCGCGGTGGGCAGCAGCTTGCTTTGGCTCGTGTCCGAGGCGTACTTTCGATTGCGCGGACGCGAAGGAATGGGCCTGGGCGACGTGAAGATGATGCTGATGGCCGGCGCGTTTCTCGGTGCGAAGCGAACCCTCCTGACGATTCTTGCCGGCTCGCTTCTCGGCAGCCTTCTGGGACTCGCGTTCATTCTGGCCCGTCGCAAGGAATCAAACTACGAGTTGCCATTCGGGAGCTTCCTGGGGATGGCGGCGCTGCTGGTGGTTTTTTTCGGCACGCCCGTGGTCAACTGGTACCAATCGCTCCTAACCGTCCCGCTGCTTGCGGCGCCCCTGCTCACGGTACGATGATGCCGAACGAGGTTCTGCAATGACGTCGCCGTTCACTTCGACTTCCCCCGCGCTCTCACCGGCAAACCTGTTTTACGTCGTCGCATTTCTCGTAATTCTTCTGGTCGCCGTGATCGGCTTCGCCATCGTGATTCGAAAGTTTCTTCGCGGTCAACGCGCGACGTCGCGCGCCGAGTGGTCAACTCCCGGACCCGACATGGAGAACCCGTCCGCCTTCATGGCTGCATCGATGCAGGGCGTGATCGAAAAACTGCGCGCGCAGGAAAAGGAACTCGCTCGGCTGCACTTGCTGGCCCAGGAGCGCGCGCAGGAATCTGAACGGCTCACCGAAGAAGTCACGCGCAACATGCCCACCGGTCTGCTACTCGTCAATGCCACCGGCGCGATCAGCTCCACCAATCCTGCCGCGGAAGCGGCACTCGGAACCAGCCCGGTGCGCTACCGCTCGTACAAGGAAATCCTCGGCGCCGATTCCGACCTGGCGCGCATGCTCACGGCCTGCCTGCGCGAAGGCCAGACGTTCCAACGCGGCGAGGTGGAGCACACGACGCCTTTCGGCGAGGTGCGGCATATCGGCGTCACCATCTCCCCGATTTACCGCGCGGTTAGAAACTTCACTCGCAGCAGCGGCGAAACCCTATCGACGGGCCTCGACATGAAAGTGAGCGGCGCGCTTTGCCTGATGAGCGACCTCACCGAGCTGACCGCGCTCCAGAGGCAAATCCGCTGGAAGGAAAATCTCGCAGCGCTGGGCGAAATGTCCGCCGGCATCGCGCACGAATTCAAGAACTCCCTCGCCACCATCTCCGGCTACGCCCAGATGATTCGAAGCGAAGCCAAGCCGGGCGAAATCCGCGAATCGGCGGAAAAGATTCTCGATCAGACTCGCGCCCTCGCACACGTCGTCACCGAGTTCTTGCGCTTCGCCAGGCCCCTCGAAATCTCCTACGAGACGATTCCGATGCAGGCGCTGGTCGAACGCGTGGCCGAGGAACTGCACGAGGCGATTCCGCTGTGCGAAGTGAAGTGCGAAGGTTCATTCCAGGAGCTGCCGGGCGACGAAGCCCTGATTCGCCAGGCGCTGCTGAATCTGACGCGAAATGGCGCGGAAGCGGCTCGCGATGCGGGCGCCGAGCCACGCGTCACCATCTCAGGCACCATCGAGGATCTTGGTGGCCGAAAATGGCAACGCATCTGCGTCTCGGACAATGGGCCCGGCGTTCCCCAGCAGGATCTCCCGAAGATTTTCCTTCCCTTCTACACCACAAAATCCGACGGCACCGGTCTCGGCTTGGCCGTGGTGCAAAAGGTCGCCTTGCAACACGGCGGCAGCATCGAGGCCCGCAATCGCGCTGGCGGCGGCGCCGAGTTTCTCCTGTGGTTACCTTTGCGGCAGGAGCCTTCACCCTCCGTCTTTCCCTCGCAAGCCGTCCGCATCTAAACTAAGGTGTTCCCCAGGCCCTCCAAGGAGGCCGCTTATGCGTCGAATGCTTTGGTTTTCCGCGGCAGCGTTGCTCGTGCTTCCGGCGGCTGCGTGGTCGCAGCAGGATCAGCAGCAAAGCGGATCACAACAAAGCCAGAGCCAGCAGGCACAATCTACGTCTGCATCATCACAGAATCAAAATCCGCCGCAATCTGCGGCTCCCCAGCACGATTCTCTCGCGGAAGCCGCCCGGAAAGCGCGCGAGCAAAAGAAGGAAACGCCGAAGCCCGCCAAGGTGTTCACGAACGACAATATTCCTACCGGCGGCGGCATTTCAACGATCGGCGAGGACAAAGAATCCGGAACGGCACAGCCCGGCGAAGCCCAGCCCGCGCGCCGCGCCCGACGCCAACGGCGAGAAATTCTGGCGCGACAGATTCGCCAAGCTCCGCCACAAGCTCGATCAGGACCAGTCCGAACTCGACGTGATGCAGCGCGAGATTGGCGTCGCGGAGGTGCAGTACTACGGCGGCGACCCGAATAAGGCCGTAACCGACGCCATGAGCCAGCAGCCGTTCGGCGCCGCCTATACGAAAAAGCTTGCCGACATCGACAACAAAAAGAAACAAGTTGAAGCAGACAAACAAGCGATTGCCGACGCAGAGGATGAGCTTCACAAAGCGGGCGGCAGTCCCGGCTGGGCGCGCTAGAAAACGCTGCCATGGAGCCTGTTCTTCTCGTCGAGGATAAAGCCGAACTACGGGCCATGCTGCGCAAGGCCCTCGAGCGCGCCGGCTACACGGTGGAAGAAGCCCCCGACGGAAATTCCGCGATCGACAAAATTCGCAGCCGCCGCTACCTTCTCATCCTCTCCGACCTGAAACTTCCCGGCAGCTCCGGCATCGACGTGCTGCGCGAAGCGCGCCGCGTGGAGGCCACTCTTCCCGTCATTCTCATGACTGCGTATGGCTCCGTTGAAGAAGCGGTCACCGCGATGAAGGACGGCGCCTTCGATTTCATTCAGAAGCCTGTGGATCTCGATCACCTGAAGCTGCTGCTTGAGCGCGCCGCCAACCAGCAAGAACTGCTGCGCGAGAACCTACTCCTTCGCGAAGAATACGCCGCGCGCTATGGTTTCCCGCGCATCGTCGGCGAACATCCCGCGATGAAGGATGCGAGCCAGATAACCCAGCGCGTCGCCGCCACAGATTCCACTGTATTGCTTCTCGGCGAAAGCGGCACGGGCAAGGAACTCTTTGCTCGCGCGGTTCATCATCTGAGCCCGCGCGCCGCGGCGCCGTTCGTGGCGCTGAATTGCGCTGCGATTCCGGAAGGCCTCGTCGAAAACGAACTCTTCGGGCACGAGCGTGGCGCGTACACGGGAGCGGGCGCGCGAAAAATGGGCAAGCTCGAATTGGCGCACCGCGGGACCCTGTTCCTTGATGAAATTGGCGAACTGCCGCTCGCGATCCAGAGCAAGCTCCTTCGCGTTCTCGAGGAGAAGAGATTCGAACGCGTCGGCGGCACACAGCAAATCGACGTGAACGTGCGCATCCTTACGGCCACCAACAAGGACTTGCGCGCGGCCGTGGCCGAGAAATCCTTCCGCGAGGATCTCTATTTCCGGATTTCCGCGGTCCCCATCACGATTCCACCGCTCCGCGACCGCGGCGACGATGTTCTGCTTCTCGCCGAGCACTTCCTCGAAAGATTCAAGCGCGAGTTTCGCAAGCCCGCACTCGAACTCACGGAAGATGCACGCGCCCGTCTTCGCACGTACTCCTGGCCCGGTAACGTTCGGGAATTGCAAAACTCGATCGAGCGCGCCGCCATTCTTGTCAACGGCCCAAGAATCGACGCAGCAACTTTGCAGCTCCCCACTCCGAAGCCCTCCGCCGCGGAATTGCCTGGTGGGATGCTCGAGGAAGAATTCGTTTGGGAGGGAGCGCTCGACGAAGTGTCCAATCGCGCCGTCACGCACGTCGAGCGATTCAAAATCCAGAACGCCCTTCGCGAATCAAAGTGGAACAAGACCCGCGCGGCCGAAAAACTCGGCGTCTCCTACAAGACTCTCCTGCACAAAATCCGCAACCTCGGCCTGGAAAACTAGCGTCGATTCGGGAGTTCAGTACGAACGCTGCGGCAACTCCGATCCCAACGACGAGCGCGGCTGGCTAGTAGAGGCGTGGCCTCCGTGCCCTCCGGTTTGTCTCCGTGATCTCTGTGGTAAAGGTTTTGCCTTCTCGGGGGTTTTTGCTTCCTCAGCGGCCTCTGCGTCTCTGCGGTGAGTTTCTGTTTGTGCTAGCTTTTCCTCGTCCCGCGATGCAGTACAACGCTGCCGAAATTCCACGACTCAAAGCGCGCATCGCCGAATCCGCACGCAGCCATCAACTGCGCCAATTCCGGAGGCGATGGGAATTTCGCCACAGATGCAGGCAAGTAAGAATACGCCTCCCCGCTGCCGGAAATAGCCCCGCCGACTCGCGGAAGAACCTGCCGAAAATAGAATCGAAAGACACCCGCCAAAGCCCCGCTCCCCGGCTCCGAAAACTCCAGGATGCCCACTTCCCCGCCCGTTTTCAGCACGCGCGCAATTTCCCGCAAGCCGCGCTCGTAGTTCGCAAGGTTACGGAACCCAAACGCCGAAGTGACCAACTCGAAGCTAGCATCGCGAAACGGGAGATTCAGGGCGTCCGCTGCGACGAAAACGGCGCTGCCGCCAGCGCTCGCCGCTTTGCCACGGGCCCGCACCAGCATCCCCTCGACAAAATCAGCGCCGAAGATCGGCGCCGCCGTCTCGCCACGCTCGCGGCCAAGCGCAAAGGCCAAGTCGCCGGTCCCGCAGCACAGATCGAGGACGCGCGCCTCCGGTCGCTCGAAAATGTGCTTGAAGCGTTCAGCCGTGCGTCGCCGCCAAACACGATCGAGTGAAAATGACAGCAGGTGGTTCAGAAAATCGTAACGCGGTGCAATCCGCGCGAACATTTTCTGAACCTGCTCGGCGGCCTCGCGCTCGTCGCGAACGCCTTCCGGCCGCGTACCGGAAACCTTCTCAATCTTTTTGTCGGTGGCCATTCGCTAGGAAGGTCAATTCTGCACTTGTGCGGCGATTCGCGGCAATTCCGCGAACGCCCTTGAAACAACGGGCCACGGAACTTCTACGTCCCACTTTGTTCTGCCAATCGCGTCGGCCAACACCCAAAGAACGCGTCCACCGCGCGCCTTCTTGTCCCCTGCCATGATGCGGCGCAATTGAGAAGCGCGAATGCCGGCGAGCGCGGGCAGCGGCCCCACGCTCGCGATCAGCCGGAAAATTCGCGTCGCGTCGGCCTCGCGCGTTCGGTTCGTCGCGACGCCGAGAAGCGTCGCGGCCATCATCCCCCACGCAATCGCTTCTCCGTGCAAAAACCGCCGGTAATGCGTCGCGGCCTCGAGCGCGTGCCCCATCGTGTGACCAAAGTTCAATATCTTGCGCAAGCCCGTTTCGCGTTCATCTTTATTTACAACTCGCGCCTTGATGTCGATACATCGCGGAATAATCCAGTCGAGCGCGCCGGGATCGCGTCGCAGCACGCGGTTCATGTGCGCCTCGAGAAAGTGGAAGAGCTTGGCATCGGCGATAACTCCGTACTTGACGACTTCGTAGAGCCCCGACCGGTATTCCCGGTGCGGCAGCGTCCGAAGCATGTCCGGGTCCGCGATCACCAGCTTCGGCGGATGGAACGCTCCCACCAGATTCTTGCCCTCGGGCAAATCCACGCCAGTCTTGCCGCCGATCGAGCTGTCCACTTGCGCCACCAGCGTGGTCGGTACGTGCACGATTCGCACGCCGCGCAGATACGTCGCTGCCGCGAATCCCGCCACATCGCCCACCACGCCGCCTCCTACCGCCACCAGAACGCAATGGCGATCCGCACCGGCGCGCGACAGCGTTCGGGCGATAGCTTCCACCGTCGCGAGGCGCTTCGCTTCCTCGCTGTCGTCGAAGAGAATCGCGCGCCGCAGAGAAATCCCGAGCGCTCGTGCAACGTCCCGTCCCCAGATCCGCCAGACTCGCGACGAGGACAGCACGAACGTGCCCGTCGAATCGCCCAGGCGCTTAATTAGCGAGCGCGTCATCGCGAGCGCACCACGCGCGCAATGAACGTCGTAGGACCCCGCAGAACTTCGTACGCGAACGATTGCCATGGCCCGGAAAGAGAATGTAGCACATGCCTCTGGGTTCAGCTTTCTCTGGGTTCAGTTTTTCTCAGCGCCCTCTGCGTCTCTGCGGTAAGAGCTTTTCGCCTCATCTCTGTTTATCTGTGTTTATCTGTGTTCGTCTGTGGTTCCCAAGGTCTTCTCTATCGGAAGGGAGCAACCCGCTGATGGGCGAGCGTGTCAACGAAACAGGGTACTGTTTCTGTGATAGTACCGCCGTACCGAATCACGTCATAAACCGCCAAAAATCAATCGCTACAGAGTGTGAATAGAACTTCCGCTAAGCGCCCCTGAATCAGGGACCTAAGGAAATCAATCGCTACAAAATCACACTTGTCGTCGATGCTTTTTTTCGTTCCGACCTTTGAAGAAACGCGGCTGAACCACCAAGGGAACCTAGCGGAATTTCTGCTGCAGCTCCGAAATGCTAACGAGAATCACGTGGCCAACAATGGCCAAACTCTTCGGGCTCATCTTGTCCATCGTGTCTTCGGTTGTGTGCCAGTAAGAATAGTTCGTCAGCCAGTCCGCCTCGATGATATCGACGGAAGGAACGCCTCGCTTCAAAAAGGGCCCATGATCGTCGGTGACCGCGCTCACTTCCTTCGAAACGAATACATCCTTCTCGCCCAAGCGGTCCGCGGTCTTCCAGACTAGGTCCGCCAGCCATTTCGTTGAATTCGCTTCGGGCTGAACGCGCAAATTTTTCTGGCCCACCATGTCCGCAAGAATCACCGCCCGGACGCGTTTCAGTTCGCCCGAAACCGCCATCTTCGCGGCAAGTTCGCGGCTTCCGTAGGTTGTGTCCGGGTCATTCCAGGTTGTTTTCGCCTGTTCCGCGGAGGCAAAATTCATCTGATCTTCTTCGCCGTCCAGAAACGCAATCCACACGGAATTGGGCTGCTTCTCCTTCGCCCCGCAGAGCACTCGCGCCATCTCGAGCAACAATCCGCTGGACGAGCCCCCGTCGTCCGCCCCCACAAAATTATCCAGCCGCACCGTGTCGTAGTGCGTCAGCAGCAAAATGATCCCCTGCCCCGAGCCGGGAACTTTCGCGATGATGTTTTTCATCGCGAGGTCACCCACTGGCGTCGGCGAATGAAAATCGTCCGCATCAACGGCGCAGCCAAAACCTTTGAGCGTGCTGATGATGTAATCCTGCGTGCGATGAATTGCGTCCGATGCAGGCGGGCGTGGACCAAAGCTCACTAGCTTCGCCGTGAAGTCGTAAGCCTTTTGCCCGTCGAAGCCGCCTGCCTGTGAAGCCGGCGGAGCCTGATCTTCAGGCGCGATCATTGGCTGCGTGGAAGCGGCTTGCGACGAACTCGCCGCGGACGCGGCAGAAGCCGTCGCGCTGGCAGCCGCGGTTGAGTTCCCGTTTCCTTGCCCGCACGCGACCACAACCAGAGCGGCGAAAGCCGCAGCTCCCGCCCACAATAAATTTCGCGGCATCTTCACGTTAGTGTGCCTCCCCGGCGGCCAAAGCCTTGGCGCGCTTGTTCCGCAGCACCATATAGGAAACGAACACACCCACAAAGTAAAGCGCCACCATCGGCGCCATGAAAATCAGCATGGTCGTGGCGTCCGGCGTAGGTGTGACGATCGCGGCGACAATCGTGATGATCAGCATCGCGTACCGGAAATTCCTCAGCAGAAACTTCGGCGTCACAATCCCGAACAACGACAATATGAAAATCAGCACCGGCAATTCGAAGATCACGCCCAGTCCCACAAGAACCACCAGGATGAAATCAAAATATTCGTTGATGGCGATGAGCGGTTTCAGCGGCAGGTCCGTCGCGAACCCGATCAGGAAGTTCAGCACTTGCGGCAGCATCACGTAGTAGCCGAACGCGATCCCGCACAGGAAAAGAAACATGGACGAGACGACGAAGCCCATTACCGCTCGCCTCTCGTGCTTGTAAAGCCCCGGCGCCACGAAAAGCCAAATTTGGTACAGCACTACCGGCATCCCAATCACGATTCCTATGTAAAGGCTCAGGCTGATGTAGAGGCTGATCGGTGTTGCAGGACTCGGATAGTAGAGCCGGTCTTCCAAGTGGTGCGCGCGCAGGGCCGTGAGGATCGGCTGGACGATGAAAGTGATGGCATGGTTGGCGACGAGGAAGCCGATTACCATCCCAACGCCGATTGCGGCCACGGACGTAATCAGGCGCTTGCGAAGCTCCACCAAATGGTCGAAAAACGACATCCGCCCAGCAGCGTCACCCTCATCCGCGGGCGGAAGCGCGGGGTCAGGCTGGGAACTTGCCGCCATCGCTCACCGTCTCGGAATTGGAGTCTATCTCGTGCGTCTTGACGGCTGGATAGGAAGCGGTCGAATCAGGGCTGGCTGGCTGGGAATCGCCTGAACGGATATCCGCCGAATCTATAACTGGCTCTGTTCGCTCCGTTGAGTTAGGTGCGCTCGTCGGAACGGTGCCCGTCGGCTGCTCCGTGCTGGGTGCAGTCGTAACGGCGCTCGTCGTCGGAGGCGCAGCCTTCGGAGCGCCGCCGATGCGCCGCTGGTCGGCCTCGCGCTCGAGATCCCTCATATGATCTTCAAAAGTCGAACGCAAATCGCCCGTGGCGCGCCTGAACTCGCCCATCACTTTCCCCAGGGTGCGAGCCAATTCAGGAAGCTTTTCGGGGCCGAACACAACCAGCGCCACCACGAAAATTATGATCAGATGAGGGATGCTGAGCATGTGGCGGCCCTTACGCGGTATCCCGAAGTGCCATTTTTGCATCATAGAAGAGGGCCGCAGGCGTGTCAAACCGCCGAAAGTTTGTATGCTATACTGGCCCTTCCGGGCAAAAACCGGGCTTCAGAACAGTTCGCACTGGCGAACTTGAAGCCAAAAAGAGGCCGCATGGAACGATCCGAAACATCTGGACGTGGGGTAGTGCTGCTGGTGGTAGTACTAGTAGCTTCCGCGATTCTCGGCGGATTCTTTGGCCCCACCGTAAAGGCCACGGCGGCCGGCACCGGCGATCTCCAGGATTCCGTCAAGAACTTCTCGAACGTCCTTTCCGTCGTCGAGCGCAACTACGCCGATCCCATCGATGTGGACAAAGCGATTTACGATGGGGCGATCCCAGGCATGCTTCGCGTGCTGGACCCTCACTCGAACTTTTTCGATCCGCGGCAATACGCCACCTTCCGCGAAGAACAGCAAGGCAAGTATTACGGCGTCGGAATGACGGTGGCGCAGCGTGAGAACCAAACGGTCGTGGTGGCGCCGTTCGTCGGCACACCTGCGTTCAAGGCCGGGATTCGGCCGGGCGACATCATTCTGAAAGTCGACGACAAGAAGTGCGACGGCCTCACCACCACGGAAGTTGCGGACATGCTCAGGGGCGCGCGCGGCACGACGGTTCATATCTCACTCGGCCGCGAAGGCTGGGCCCAGCCAATCGAAGTCACCGTCGTTCGCGATGAAATCCCCCGCCCCGGTGTGGAATACTCCACGATGATCAAGCCGGGTATCGGCTACGTGCGGGTGAACACCTTCAACGAAACCACCGACAGTGATCTCGAGGAGGCTCTGAGCCAACTGGACTATCCCAAGCTCGACGGCCTGATTATCGACCTCCGCAATAATGGCGGCGGCCTGCTGAGCCAGGCGGTCGGAATGAGCGACATTTTCCTCGACAAGGGTGAACTCGTGGTGTCGCACCACGGCCGCCAGTCTCCCCCGCATTCCTATTATGCGGTTCACGGTAACCAAGGCATCGACGTTCCGCTGATCGTTCTCGTGAACTCGCAAACCGCGTCCGCCTCGGAGATTGTTTCTGGAGCGATCCAGGATCACGACCGCGGACTCATCGTGGGTGAGACGAGCTTTGGCAAGGGGCTCGTCCAGACGCAAATCCCGCTGAGCGAAGATACGGCGATGCTGCTCACCACCGCCCGCTACTACACGCCAAGCGGCCGCTTGATCCAGCGTGACTACAGCAATGTCTCGCTGTACGATTACCACTACAATCCGCAGCCACCCAAGAACCCCGTAGTGAAGCTGACCGACACGGGCCGTCAGGTGTTCGGCGGGGGCGGCATCACTCCCGACATTATCGTTGCCGCGCCTAAGTTGGACGATTTCGAACAGCTCCTGATGGCGCGAGGCGTCTTCTATCCCTTCCCGCAAAGCGTGGGCGATTTCGACCGCTATTATCTGTCCACCAAGCCCGAGGTCACAAAAGATTTCGTTGTGGACGAGGCGGTGATCGCCCAGCTTCGCAAGTACCTCGACCAGCAGCACATCAAGTACACCAGCGCCGACATTCAGGGCGATCTTCCTTGGCTTAAATGGGAGATCAAGCGCGAGGTGTTTACGTCAGTCTTCGGCTTGAACGAAGGTTTCAAGGTCGAGCTCCAGAATGACGTCCAGCTCGATAAAGCCGAGGAGATGATTCCGCAGGCCCGCGCACTCTATCAGACCGCGCGCAAAATCGTGGCCGAACGTCAGGCCACTCAAGGCAATACTCCCCGATAATGGCAATGTGGTAGTAGACGCTGCTTTTATCGCTGGCGGTTCGTGTTGCTCAGCAAAGCACGCCAACTGCAATCACTCACCCACTAGGCGAAGACTAATCGTACCCTAGGCATTGCACCGTTGTCCGTCAGCGCCATGGAACGGTCCAACACCCTAGTCGCTCTGCGCCTAAGCGCCTTGCGAAGGCTTCCCGCCACTTCGTGGGCCCTTGCCTTCGGCTGGATTCTCCTGTTCGGCACGTATGCCATAGCATCCCTTACAGTTAAGCACGGGCCGCGTCTGACCGCGTTCGGCGATATCGGCATGTGCCTCGTAGCGCTGTTCGCTTCCGTGGCCCTGCTACTCAACGTGACTTCGCAGAACCGGCGAATACGCGCCTTTTGGCTATTGCTGGCGGCGGGCTGCGCTTCCTGGTTCCTTGGTCAACTGATCTGGACCTACTTCGAAGTTGTGCTGCGTCAGGAAGTCCCCAATCCCTTTGTGGGCGACGTCATCATTTTCCTCCATCCCGTGCCGATGATCGCAGCCCTCGCTCTAAAGCCGCACGACCAGCGCGACGATCTTGGCGCCCATATCGGATACCTCGACTTCTCGTTACTACTCGTGTGGTGGGTCTTCCTCTACACTTACGCCGTCATTCCCTGGCAGTACGTCGCTCCCGACCTCGTCGCCTACGGCGCGAGTTATGACAATCTTGCCGCCGCCGAGAACCTACTGCTCGTGTTGGGATTCGCCACTCTGCTAGCAAAATCGCGGGGCGCGTGGCGCGAGATTTACGCGCACCTGTTCAGCGCAGCCCTGCTCTACGCGGCCGGCTCCTACATCACGAACCGCGCGATCGACGTCCAGCACTACTACACCGGCGGACCCACTGATCTCCCGCTGATCGCTTCTTTTGTTTGGTTCGGAACCGCCGGGATCGTCGGTTTCCGGCTGAAGCCCAAGCAGGAAGAGACACCCGTGCGAACCGAGAACGAATCACGTTGGCCCTCTCGATTTGTAATGGTCGCAGTTTTCTCCGTGCCGCTGATGGCGATCTGGAGTCTATGGCTCAGCAAGAATTCGGACAGTATTCGAACGTTTCGGATCGGGCTGACGCAACTAACGCTCGTGCTCATCGCCGGCCTGCTCTTCATTCGCCAGCGGCTCATTGACCACGACCGCCTCCGGCTTCTCGCCGCGTCTCGCGAGGCTTTCCGCGACCTGCAGCATTTCCAGTCGCAGATGATTCAAAACGAGAAACTGATGTCGATCGGCCAGCTTGCCGCCGGCGCGGCCCACGAGATCAATAATCCGCTCACCGGCATTCTGGGCTACTCCGACCTGCTGGTGGACGACCCGGCCCTGGGCGATCGCCAGCGCGTCGTTGCCGACAAGATTCGCACCCTCGCGCGACGCATCAAGACCCTCGTGACGAGCCTTCTCAGTTTTGCTCGGCGCGTGCCGTCCGAGAAGGAGCTGCTCAACCTGAATCAGGTCATCGAAACCGCTCTCCATCTGAGCAACATGGATTTGCGCGGCAAGAAGATCGCGATCGAAATTCTCGCCGATTCCGGCCTGCCTGCTGTCCGCGGCGACGCAAACCAGTTATTGCAAGTCTGCTTCAACCTGATCAGCAACGCGGTGGACGCAATCGAGGAAGTTGGCAGCGGGAAAATCACGATTCGCACCAGCCACGATCTCCAGAATGTGCTCATCGAGTTTTCCGACTCCGGCCCGGGAATCAGGTCTCCCCAGCAAGTGTTCGATCCCTTCTTTACGACAAAGCCTGTCGGTAAAGGCACCGGCCTCGGCCTCAGTATCTGCTATGGAATCGTGCAGGAACACGCAGGTCGCATTTCCTGCTGGAATCGTCTGGAAGGCGGCGCCACGTTCCTCGTCGAATTGCCGGTGATGGCGGATGAAGTTGCCGCTTCCGAGCACGAACCCCCAGTTTCCGTGGGATCAAGAGCTTCGTAGCAATTTATGGAAGGACAAACAATGGACGCACCCAACACTCAGTTGCTCGATTCAACCGACAAGAGCCTCGCCGTTGCCTCCAGCATCATCGCCGTTCCTACGGCCAGCATCATCGGCGCGATGCTTCGCGCCTCCAAAGGAACGAGCGACCTCATTTTCTCCCCCGGCCGCGCGCCTCAAGTGGAATCGAACGGCCAGCTCGTGCAGCTCCGCATCACCAACGTGAACGTCCTCACCGCCGAAGACACCGCGCGCATGGCTGCCGACTTGATCGGCCACAATGCGCAGGCCCTGGCCAAGCTGAAAGAGGAAGGCTCTTGCGATATTTCCCACAGCCTGCCGAAGGTTTCGCGCTTTCGCGTGAACATTTTCACGCAGCGCGGCAGCTGCGCCATCGTCATGCGCGTGATTCCCAGCGCCGTCCCCGATTTTCAGAAACTCAATCTTCCGCCGCAGCTTGCGGAAGCCACGCAGCTCAAGCAAGGGATCGTGCTCGTCACGGGACCGACAGGCAGCGGAAAATCTTCCACCCTGGCGGCGTTCGTTAACAAGATCAACGAGGAAAAGGCCTGCCACATCATCACCATCGAGGACCCGATCGAGTTCATCCACGCGCACAAGAAAGCCACGATCCATCAGCGGGAGCTGTATTCCGACACGCCAAGTTTTCCGCTCGCCCTGCGCGCGGCCTTGCGCCAGTCCCCCAAGGTGATCTTGGTCGGCGAAATGCGCGACAAGCAGACCATCGAGACCGCCCTCGAAGCCGCCGAAACCGGCCATCTCGTGTTCTCCACTCTGCACACCATCGACGCTGCCAAAACCGTCGAACGCATCGTCGGTGTTTTCCCCATGAGCGACCAGCACCTCATGCGCGCGCGATTTGCCAAGTCATTCGGCTACATCATTTCCCAGCGTCTGATGCCGCGCCGCGACGGAGCCGGAAGAGTCGCCGCCTTTGAGATTCTCAAGTCCACGCTCCGCACCAGGGAGTACGTCCATCACGGCGAGTCCGAGGGAAAGTCCCTGGTGGACGCGATGCGCGACGGATCCACCGAAGGAATGCAGTGTTTCGACGACGAAATCGAGAAACTCCTTCGCAACGACATCATCGATTCAGAAACGGCACTTTCCTACGCCACGAACCCCGGCAACCTGCGCCTCCAGATCGCCGACTTGCTCGAGGAGCAATCCACCGTTCCCTCCGCAAACGTCAAAATCCAGTCGAAGCCCAGCGCAGCCGAGGAGCCAGCCATCCCCGCCGATCCCGAACTCGAGATCACTCGCTGACGAACCCCTGCGACGCCTGAACATCGCAGCGCGCGTTCCTCCGCGGGCCGAGCCGACAGCTTTCCCCGCGCATGTGACGTGAATTCTTCCAGGCAGGATTGGTGGACGGCAGGGGATTCGAACCCCCGACCCCCGCGTTGCGAACGCGATGCTCTCCCAACTGAGCTAGCCGCCCACTCTTGCGGAAACCGACGCGACACTCATCGCGTTACCCGCCCAGTCACAGACCGCGCGCGACACAACAGAGCAGGCATCTAGATTCTAGCAGAGCGTCCAAGCGCGGCCAATTCCCTTCCGGAGAATTTCGTCACGCAGACGGCACTACGCGCTTTACAGTTTGCGGAAAAATCGAGCAGTTAGGAGGCCGGAGCTTTAGCTCCGGCGTAACCGCTGCCTTTTCTATCCGGGGTTTCAAGCCCTGAAGCGCAGCTTTTGTCTTTTCCGCAGCCTCTTTAGGCCAAATGCGAAACGGCGGCTCCCAAACGGTCGCCCAGCGACGTCCCGAATTCGGCCTGGTTTTGCGGGTCGCCTAGGAAAGGATCGACGAACGGGGCGCCATCGTCGAGAACAAGGCGATCGGCCCACTTTGCCTCCCGTAGAGGCTGGATCAATTCCTGCGTTGGTTGAGAAATGAGTGCGACATACTTTGGCTTGTACGAAGTTTGCACGCGCAGCACGACAGTGGGTGCCAGGCGGCGGACCTCGGCGGTCAACCGGTTGAACGAGTCGTCGTGGTTGTTGACCGGGCAGTCGAACGCATAGGCTAGAAAAATTCCGCGGCGCTGAAACTCTGCCAGCGTTGCCTCATCCGGCGTTTCGGATCCCGGCTCAGCTCCGGCCAACTTCCCGAGTTCACTGAAGTACATTCGCGCAGCCACCGAGCGCACTCCCCCGTGCCCGGATGCGCGATAGAAGAAATCCTCGGGGCGAGCAGGAGGCGCAGCGTCGATCAGCAGCAGATGAATGTGAATGGGCCGAAAGCGCGTGGCAAGTTCGAGGCGCTCGATCCGCTGGCGGATGTGCGCGTCGTCAACCGTAGCGCCGCAACTATCGCAAACCGGCATGATGCCTATTCCCTTCCTCTCCATGTCACGGTAGTCCCGCCAGCAGCTTCTTGATCCGCTCTCCGTATCCCGTCGCGAAAGTGGCTTGCTTCGTCGGGTCGCCCAGATACGGGTCAACGAACGGGCCGCCGCTATTCAGGATGAGCCGATCTCCCCATCCGATCAGACCAAACAGCCGAATCAGGTCCGCCGTCGAAGAAGAGAGCGGAACCACATAAGACGGCGCGTAGTCGCTTTGAGCGCGTTTCATCGCGTTGGGCGCGAACCGGCGAAGCGCGCCTTGTGGATCGGCCTGTTCTTCGAAGGGACACTCGATGGCGTAGGCAAGAAAGAAATTCCGCCGCTGAAACTCCGCGAGCGCCGATTCCTCGTCCGGGTTCGGCGGAAGACCCGTGCCCATGCACTTCATGAGCTCGTCGAAATACATCCGAGCGGACAACGAACGAATCGACCTGTCGGCCGTGGCTGCATAGAAATAATCTTCAGGACGAGCCGGCGGCGCCCCGTCGAGAAACAGCACTCGAACCGACGCCGGACGATATTTTGCAGCCAGCTCGAGCCGCCGGGCGCGCCGTTGGACGTGAGCGTCGTCCGTGCGCGTCCCGCAACCTTCACAAACAGGCATACCCTTCCCTCGGAACCGCCCTCAGGACTCAAGGAACAACGAAAAGCATGGCACGGCTCGGGAAGGGATGGCAAGACTTGGAATCACTCTTTCACATAGTCCGCGTGACGCGCCGCCGCGCGCCGCGGCCGTTCGCGCTCCAGCTTTTTCAGCCAGCGCAGCTCCAAGTTGAACTGCTCGATCGTGAAGGTCACCATCCATAGGGCCTCGTGATAGGGATGACCCACTTCTTCGAGAATCGAACGAAGCACTTCCTTTTCTCGCGCGAGTTCCCGCTCGAGGAATTCCCTACGCAGGCGAATCTGCTTTTGGAAGACGCCGGGCCGCGCCAGCCAGGAGAGAGCCATCCAGGTCAGAAACGGCGGCCGCTCGCGCTGCGTTGTCCATTCTTTGCGTTCTAACGCATCGGCCAGTGCTGCCTGCCCTCTTGCCGTTGTCTCGAAGGTGCTACGTTCCGGCCCGGCGGCAGGCCCGCTTGATGCGAGACTGGAAATCAGCCCCGCAACAGCAAGTTTATCCAATGAATAGTAGACCTGAGGACGCGAAATGCCCACCCAGTCCCTGATCTCGCGCCTTTCCAACTCAAGATTCGCCTGATATCCGTGCATCGGCCGTTCCGCCAGCAAGCTCAGGAGCACCAAATCGGGCGTCGTCAGAGACGCCTTCCGGCGCGCGCTCACCGGCCTTCCCGATTTCTCGGCGTGCCTCCGCGAGTTCGGAGTCTCTGCGGGGCCTTCTCTTTTTACCTTTGCGCGAGTTTTCACTTCGCTATCTCTGTGCCTTTCTGCTTTCTTCCTTCCTCTTCCTGCTCCAATACCACCAAGCACACTGGTCGGCGGGCAACCTCGGATTCCGTGCCTGCGCCACCGCCGCCCGGAACACATCCAGTACGCAGATGTCCTGGTGCTGCTCGGCCACTCGCCCCAGCTTCTCGTACATCCGTTGCGGATTCTGCTTCGCGAGCTGCGCCACGCTGCGAATTCCCAGGAGCTCGAAATCGCGCAACATGGCCGGTCCCACGGAGATCAATTCGCTCAACTGCGGTTCCTGCTTTGGCATCCTTTTCTCCTTGACAGGAAAGAAATCCTGCCTATACTGCACACTAGTCTAAATGAGACTACTGCGCTCCGCAAGGATAAAAAGGAGACACTCGAACATGCCAGCGCTCAAATCCGCCGCCCTGCCCCTGTTTCTGTTTTTGGGCTTGTCGGTCGTGCAAGCCAATCATTCCGAGGAGAAGAAACCGATGAACGTCACAAGAATCACTCCCGTGTTGCTGGTGAATGAAGTCGAGCCTGAGATCCCCTTCTGGGTGGATCGTCTCGGATTCACGAAAACGATGGCAGTCCCTGACGGAAGCAAGCTCGCCTTCGTGGCTTTCCAAAAAGGCAGTACGGAAGTTATGTATCAAACGTATGCCAGCGTTGAGAAGGACGCGCCACCATCAATGGCCGCCATGTCCAGAAAAGGCCCCACTTATTTGTACGTGGAGGTCGACAATCTCGATGCCGTGATCGCCGCGATGAAAGACCTGAAGCAGGTGATGCCGGAGCGCACGGCCCCTTATGGCATGCGCGAATTCGCCGTCCAGGACCCTGGCGGCCACTTCATCACCTTTGCCCAGGCTGTCGCCGCCCCACAGCACTGACGCGCAAACGAGCCTTGCACCTTGCGAGATGGTTCGCGGGCACACTGATTCGGATCGAGTCTTGATTCGGGACGCGGCCTCTGCGGCCTGCAAGGCGATTACTGCCCGAGCTTGCTTCGAAGGCATCCGACAAGTTCCGGCGCCATCTCCACGATATTCATGCCCTCGGAAACAAGGAATTTGCAGCTCAGGATTGGACGCGCTTGGTCATCGTCGGCCAGCTGGCACGTCACCTTGCAATACTGGCATTCCTGATTCCAACAAAAGCGGCCATACGGAATGGTTTCCGGGCTGATGAATTGGAAAGCGCGTAGAAGCGAATTCTTCTCCGGTACCAGAAACGTCTTTCCCAGGATGATGATTTCGACGAGCTTCTCGTACGGCCTAAAAATATCCCCCAACAACTGTTCCTCGGCCTCTGCCATTCGGCTTGCCCCCATACATCGAAGCTAAAGCAGCGCATGCAGCCCGGCAACGGAAGAAACGCCCCGCGTGTTCAATGACTAATGGCAGAAGAAGAGCGAACACCTCTGACTGGGTGGGACAAGGAAGGCGGTTTTCTCTGCGTCCTCTGCGTCTCGGCGGTAAGTCTTTTGGTTTACGTCGCTGCCGCAGGCCGGGGCCCCAAGACCAGCAGCGTATACACACCGAGAATCACTCCAAGCGGAAGTTCCGGCAGGCAAACAAACGCCGCGATAACCGCGATCCGTCGCGCCGAGGCCTGCCCGGAAACCAGCGCCCCCGCCGCAAAAAAGCTCAAGATCGCGCAGACAATGCAATACGCAATCAGAATCAAGTAGAAGATGTGAAACTCCGACATCATCGCGAAAGGGTTGGGCACGCGCGTCATCAAGGCGCCTGCCATCAGCGTCGCGGTGGAGCTGTAGACAACCAGAAACGCAGCTGCCACCACGCGCAACACTCCGTACAGCAGCCAAAGCATCCCAAGATTTCGAGGAATCACAGTACGGGAATCAGCAGTCGTCATGAGAGCACCTCGCCATGCGTCGTGTTGGATTATCGCACGACGGCTAAGGTGACAAACGGCATGATTGCAGTCGTCGGGCCACCCATTCGATAGCTAGTGACAATCCCTGCGTCGAGATCCTATCCTATCCCTGCTGAAGTTTCCGCATGGACAACTTACCCCTTCGTGTAGAGTATGCTCAACATGCTTCAGAATGCGATCGAGGCTAAAAGGCGATGAGAGAAGGATTTGTGTACGCGGCTCTGTTCCTGGTGATTTGTGGAGCAGTTTACCTGGTCACGCAAGGAATGAATCTGCTCAATCAGCCGAGCGATTTGAAAGTAGCGGGTGGCGTGGGGCTGATCCTCGTGGTGCTGGTGCTTTTTCCGGCCGCGATGAGATGGATCTGGCACCACAAAACAACGCCACACAACCAACTGAATCGATAGGAGAGAAAAGATGATGCGCAGGTATGGATTGCTGGCAATTCCCCTGTTCCTCGTGCTGTTTTTTGTAGGTTGCGCGACGCGGATTGGGCCGGGCCGCGTGGGGATCAAAGTGGACCTCGCGGGGTCGCAACGTGGCGTTGAAGATCTGCCGATCCGCACGGGCTGGGTTTTCTATAATTTCCTTTCATCCACAATCGTGGAATATCCAACCTCGGTGCAGACCGCAAAATGGACGAAGGATCCGAACGAGGGATCGGTGAACAACGAAGAAATGTCGTTTAACACGAAAGACGGCCTCACCGTGTACGGCGATCTTTCGGTTTCCTACCATCTGGATGCAAGCAAGGTTCCCGCGTTCTATGTAAAATTTCGAAACGACGACATCGCCCAGTTCACGCATGGATTTCTGCGAAACGTGGCGCGCGACGCCATCAACCGGACCGGGTCGCAATATACGGTGCAGGAAATCATGGGCGAAAAGAAATCGGAGCTGGAACAGAATTCGCGGCTGGATTTGCAGAAACAGGTGGCTGACATTGGCGTCGTGATCGATCAATTTGGCTTCATCGGTTCGCCGCGGCCCCCTCAGTCCGTGATTGACGCCATCAACGCCAAGGTGCAGGCGCAGCAAATCGCTGTGCAAAAGCAAAATGAACTCGTGCAGTCACAAGCGGACGCGGCGAAGCTGGTGGCGGCGGCAGAGGGTCAGGCGAAAGCCCAGGTTGCGGTGGCCAACGGGGAAGCGGAATCGAATCGGGTGCGCGCCGCCTCCATCAGCCCGAATATTATTGAATGGCAGAAACTGGCGGTGACGGATCGCTGGATCGCCAAGTGGAATGGGCAGGTGCCGCAGGTGCAGACGGGTTCGAATGGGCCAGGGATGCTCCTGGATATCAAGCCAGAGAGGAATCAATAACAATGCGTCAGCGCACCGCGGGGCTCGACGTCAGAGCACCGCGCGCGCTGGCGAGTTGATCGTACTCTTGCCCCGAAGTGCCAGGAAGCAGGACCCAAAGAGTGTAAATTGCCAGCCCGGTCCCAAACGGAAAGCGCAGCAGCGCGAGAAACCCAAGCACCAGCGCCAGCACTCGCGCCCACTGCCGCCGCTCGAACAACCCCCATGCGGTGACCACTTCGATAACCGCGAACATTCCCACCCAGAAACCGGCAAAGGTAAGCCCTCCGGAAATCAGTCGGTCCAGTGGAAAACCCGACGGGAATCCGTCGATGCTGGCGGTAATGTCCCGAATAAGCGGCGGAAGAAATGCGCGCCCGATCACGAAAATCCACACCATCTCCATGAACCGCAAGATCCCGTAGACCATCCACAGGGAAGCTACCGTCTTCAGGTGGCGATTGACGCGCCCGTCGCCCAACCCAGACACTCGCCGCGCCATCGGCACCGCGGCCAGCGGTTTGCCGCACGCATTGCAGAATTGAGCGTTCTCATTCAGTTGGCAACCGCAGCTATCGCAGAACATAGTTCCCTCCCGCGGTCCTTCGCCGCTATTCCCTACTTGAGGATACGCATCAAGCAGCCGGTAAGTTTCCTTGAAAGCGAAGAACACGGCTTCCGCCGGAGAAAGCTCCGCCGACTCAGAAAGCCCCTCCGTGCCCTCCAGGTTTTCTCTGTGTCCCGACGCTTCGGGATCTGTGTTTCAGCTTTGGCAGTTCGTAGGGTGCGAACGCTCCGGCTTAAGCGAAGAATTGCCCCATTCGCCGGAATTTTTCGTAGCGTTGATCGACCAATTGCTGAGGCGTAAGTTTCGCGAGTTCGTCGAGCGCCCGCGCCAGAAATGGTTCAAGCAGCTTGGCCGCGCCCTGGTGGTCGTAATGTGCGCCACCCTCCGGCTCGGGAACGATTTCGTCCACCAGTTTCAGCTGCAAAAGATCGGGCGCCGTGATCTTGAGCGCTTCGGCGGCAATTTCGGCTTTGCTCGCATCGCGCCACATGATCGACGCGCAGCCCTCTGGCGATATCACCGAATAGATCGAATTTTCCAGCATCAGGATCCGATCGCCCACGGCCACGGCCAGCGCGCCGCCCGAGCCGCCTTCGCCGGTAATCGTGACAATGATGGGCACCGGCAGACGCGACATCTCGCGCAGATTGTGCGCGATGGCTTCGGCCTGACCACGTTCCTCCGCGTCGACGCCCGGATACGCTCCCGGCGTATCGACAAACACCAGGATCGGCCGCCGGAATTTCGCCGCCAGATGCATGGCGCGAAGCGCTTTGCGATAACCCTCGGGCTTGGCCTGGGCGAAATTGCGCGCGAGCCGCTGCTTCGTATCGCGCCCCTTCTGGCTTCCAACGATCATCACGGGCTTGCCGTGAAACCACGCCATCCCGGTGATCAACGCAGGATCGTCCGAATACCCGCGGTCGCCGTGAATCTCGCTGAAATTCTCGAAGAGCAGCCGGATGTAGTCTTCCGTGTACGGCCGCTGCGGATGGCGCGCAAGCAGCAACCTCTGCCACGCACCCAGGTGCGCATAGAACTCGCGGCGCAATTCGTCCACTTCGCGCCGGATGCGCTCGATGTCTTCCGCCGTCGCGTCTGTTGGATTGGTGAGCCGGCTCAGCTCGAAGACGTCTCGCTCCAGCGCATCAATTTGGCGCTGGCGCTGCCGTTCGACATCGCGGGGGTTGGCGTCTGCGGTCACGCGCTGCGTACGAAGTTGCGGCTCACCTGGGGACTCCTTGTGATGCGACGTTCGTTTCTCGGCCGAAGCCGTCGGAGCCTCTGGAGCAGGAGCAACCACAACCCCTCCGCCGTTCGTCTTGCGCTTCGGTAACGCTCGCGCAGCCTCTTTCTCCGCGCGTTCTTTGGCCTTCTCGCGCATCCTGCGGAGGCGTTCGCGCGCCGCCTTCCGGCGCTTACCGTTCATTGCACCACCGCAACGGAATCGGCTCCGCAGATTTCCCGCACTCGCTCGACCAGGTCGCCGTCCGCACGAACCGCGCTCGAGAAATCAATCGTAGCCTCGCTTCCGTCTTCATGGATCAGTTCGAACGCAACGCGGCACCGGCCGGGCCGGCTCGCGAAAAGCTCGCCCAGGCGATCCAGGACCCCTGCGTCAATGGCCCCGCGATTCACGCGAACTCGCAGCAGGCTCGGCGGGCGATCCGCCACCTGGTCCAACACGCGCACGTCGGAAACGATCAGCCGAGTGCCCACGTCCTCCACGGCCACTCGCGCCTTCACCAGCAGCGGCGTCGCCGCCTTCAGGATCGGTTCGATTTTTTGAAAAGCCTCGGGAAAAACCAGCGCCTCAATCACTCCCGTGCGGTCTTGAAGCGTCAGAATCGCCCACCGCGCGCCTCTGCGCGATCGCATCGGACGCGACTGGACAATGATCCCCGCCACAGTCAACTCTTCCCCGTTGCGCCGGCCTTCAATCGTCGAAAGCTCCACCGCTTTGAAATCCTGCAATCGCCCGGCATGCTTATCCAGGGGATGCCCCGAGACATAAAATCCAAGAACCGAATACTCCGCCGCAAGAAGCTCGTGCTCGGGCCATTCCGGCACTTCCGGAAGGGCTTCCGGCTCGAGCGCCGGAGCAGTGGCTGCGGCCGCCATTCCGCCAAACAAGCCATGCTGGCCGATCTCACGCGCGCGCTGCAATCTTTGCGAGCGGTCCATCGCTCCGTCGATGGCCGCAATCATCTGCGCGCGATTCGCTCGCAGTCCATCCAGCGCGCCCGCGCGAACCAGGCTTTCCAGCACGCGCTTATTCAGAAGGCGCGGATCGACGGATTCGCAAAACTG
The DNA here is from genome assembly GCA_963737205.1 of uncultured Acidobacteriota bacterium. Taxonomy (GTDB): domain Bacteria; phylum Acidobacteriota; class Terriglobia; order Acidiferrales; family UBA7541; genus Palsa-295. The sequence goes on from CAVTRV010000003.1 coordinate 686,915, forward strand.
GAAGAAGCTCGTGAATCCGCCGAGCGCCTCACGCGCCTGCAGGATTCCCTTCACCGTGTTCTCGCCCACATTCTTGATCGCGCGCAGGCCGAATCGAATCTGGTCCCCAACGGGAGTGAAATCCACGTCGCTCGAATTCACATCGGGCGGCAGAACGGTGATGCCCATGCCTCGCGCCTCGTTGATGTATTTCACCACCTTGTCCGTGTTGCCCGTTTCAGCGCTCATCATGGCCGCCATAAATTCGACGGGATAGTGCGTCTTGAGCCACGCCGTCTGATACGCCAGCAAGGCATACGCGCACGAGTGCGACTTATTGAAGCCGTAGCCGGCAAATTCCTCCATCAGATCGAAGATGCGCTCGGCCTTTTCCTTCGGAATTTTGCGCGCCGTGCATCCTGCCAGAAACTTCTCGCGCTGCGCGGCCATTTCCTCCGGCTTCTTTTTCCCCATCGCGCGTCGCAGAATATCCGCGTCACCCAGGGAGAAACCCGCCAGCCGGTTCGCGATCTGCATCACCTGCTCTTGATAGAGAATCACGCCCCAGGTTTCGGAGAGTATTTCGGAAAGCTCGGGCAAATCGTAGCGAACTTTCTTCTTGCCGTGTTTCCGCGCGATGAAATCGGGAATCATTCCCCCCTGAATCGGCCCCGGACGGTACAGCGCGTTCAGCGCGGTCAAATCCTCGAGCCGCGTCGGCTGGTACTGCTTCAAAATGTCGCGCATGCCGTGCGACTCAAATTGGAAGATGCCGGTCGTATCGCCTCGCGCGAACAGCGCATACGTAGCCGCATCGTCGAGCGCCAGAGTGGACAGGTCGATATCGATGCCGCGATTCTGCTTGATCATGCGTTCGGCATCGGTCAGCACCGTCAGCGTCGTCAGCCCAAGGAAATCCATCTTCAGCAGGCCGATGCGCTCGAGCGCATTCATGTCGTACTGCGTGGTGATTTCATCCTTGTTCGACTTGTACAACGGAACGATTTCGGTGAGCGGCCGAGGAGAGATAACGACGCCCGCAGCGTGCGTCGACGCATGCCGCGCGAGGCCCTCCAGGCGCAGCGCCACTTCCACCAGATCCTTCACGCCTTGGTCTGACTGCCGCAGCGCCTCGAGTTGAGGCGACTGCTTCAGCGCGGACTCCAGATCGATATTGAGCTGGTTCGGAACGAGTTTCGCGATCTTGTCCACTTCCCCATACGGCATATCCATCGCGCGGCCCGCATCTTTCAGCACGGCCTTTGCCGCCATCGTGCCAAACGTGATGATTTGCGCGACGTTCTTCTCGCCATACTTCTGCCGCACGTAATCGATCACTTCGCCGCGCCGCCGCATGCAGAAGTCGATATCGATATCGGGCATCGAAATGCGCTCGGGGTTCAGGAAACGTTCAAACAGAAGATCGTATTGCAGCGGATCGACGTCCGTGATTCGCAGCGAATAGCTCACCAGGCTTCCCGCCGCCGAACCTCGCCCCGGACCCACTGGAACGCCTTGGGCTCGCGCATAATGAATGAAATCCCAGACGATCAGGAAATAGCCCGCGAACCGCATCTGCTTGATCATCTCGATTTCGAAAGAGAGCCGGCTCTCGTATTCCGAAAGTGGATGCCGCAGACGATTTTCTTTTGCCAGGCGCTCGAGCTGCATAACGCGCGCCGCAAATCCTTCGCGCACGACCCTCTCGAAGTACGAATCGGTCGTGTAGCCCTCGGGAACCTTGAACTCCGGAAACGGATCGCTGACGCGCTGGATTTTCAGGTTGCAGCGCTCCGCGATGGCCACCGTTCGCGAAAGCGCATCCGGCAATTCCCCGAACACCTGCGCCATCTCTGCGGCCGTCTTGAAATAAAACTGGTCGGTCGCAAACTTCATCCGCTGCCCGTCCGACATTGTCTTGCCCGTTTGAATGCACAGCAGCACTTCCTGGGCGTGCGAATCGGCTCGTGTCAGATAGTGCGTGTCATTTGTCGCCACAAGCGGAATTCCCGTTTCGCGCGAAAGTTTCACCAGATCCCGGTTGATCCGCGTCTCGATTTCCAGCCCCTGATCCTGCACCTCGAGAAAGAAATTGCCTTTGCCGAAAATGTCGCGAAGACGGTAGGCGTTCGTGCGCGCCTGGTCGTATTTCTCCGCCATCAACGCGTCCGACACCTCGCCGCGCAAGCATGCCGAAAGCGCAATCAGTCCCTTGCTGTGTTTTGACAGAAGCTCGTGATCGATCCGCGGCTTGTAGTAAAAGCCCTCGAGGAACCCAGTGGAAACCAGCTGGATCAAGTTGCGGTAGCCCTCTTCGTTCTCGCAGAGCAAGACGAGGTGGTTCGAACGTTCCGCGTCGCTGCCGCGGTTCTTGTGATTGTCGGGCGCTACATACACTTCGCACCCGATAATCGGCTTTACCCCGTGCTTGATCGCCTCGTGATAAAAGTTCGCGGCGGCGAAAAGATTGCCGTGATCGGTGACGGCAACGGCGGGCATCCCTCGGCGCGCTGCTTCGGTGGTCAGTTCCCCAATTTCGCAAGCGCCGTCGAGAAGAGAGTAGTCCGTGTGGAGGTGCAGATGTACGAAGTTCGAATCCGCCATGCGCGAACCATTCTACCAGAAACATCGAGGGCCGGGGTTCCAAGCCCGACTCGGCAGGAACCAACGTGGTTACGTTTCGTTACTCGACGTTTCCTACGAAGAAACTGCAGGAAATTCCATTTAACCGTTTCGGCCTCGGATGCATCTCAAGTGTGGGGTTCTGTCTCATCAGTTGCACGGTGGGATGGGCGTGAAACCACTTCTTGAGGAGAAAGCAATGGCCTGGCGTAGAATCCTTTTCCTTGTCGTCATATTCTCAACCCTGGGCGTTTCCACCGCTCGGGCCCAAAACGAATTCGAAGTAACTCCGTTCGGCGGCTCCCGCTTCGGCGGCGTAATCGACGTCAACTCGGAAGACGTAGATTACCTCACGATAAAAAGCAGTTGGAACTACGGGATCATGGCTGATTACACTCTCTTTCAGAGTATCCCGAATTTCCAGCTGGAGTTCATGTACAACCACCAGCCGACTGACATAGACACACATGTCATCCAGACTGGCACAAAAGAGTTCTTGACCAGCGCGGACATCGACATGTACCAGTGGGGAGTCAATTTTGCCATTCGCGATCCCGAGAAGAAGCTAGTGCCGTACGTGGTCGGCGGACTCGGCTTCACGAATTTCAGGGCGGGCGACAATCTTCCCTTTACGAACCGTTTTTCTTACAACCTCGGCCTGGGCGCAAAATATTTCTTCGCCAAGCACGTGGGGTTGCGCGTCGAAGCGCGCTGGTCACCCTCACGCACCACCTCTCAAGATGAAGTCGTGGACACTTATTTTGGCCCGGAGATTGTGACCGTCGCTAGCCACGCGCAACAAGGTCAAGCGAACGTGGGCCTGATCTTCCGCTTTAAATAGCGCATCGGGCGGACTGTCGTGTCGGCTGGGTTCCTGTGTCAGCCGGACTTCACAATCCGGGGCGACCGAGGAGCCTTGTTTGGCAGCTCGGGTTTTGTGTCAGCCCCGGACCTTCAGTCCGGGAGGGTGGTCTCTAGAGTCTGTGTGCGAATCCCGGTTTCCGTCAGCGCACGGCTTCCGCCGTGCCGTCACTGGCTCAAAATCAGGACGGCTTTAGCCGCTGAGGGACGGATTTCGTAGCTCTCTCACAGACTCTGTAGGCCGCCCGAAAGAGTCCGCAAGAAATTAAATGGGCTTCAGCCGCAGCCCAACGCGAACCTGAGGTGCGCCTTCTTGCCCCCTGCTGCTACCGGTGCGACTTCTTCGCCTGGCGCGGCTTGGATTTGGCTGCAGCCACGGCTGCGGCGTGCTTCTTAGCCGCATTGCGAGTGATCCTGTCATGCGTGCTTCCGCCCTTCGGCGGAGCGGCCGGCGCAGCCGGAGCTGCGGTTTTCGTCTGACCGGGACTGCTCGGCTGGGCCGCCGCGGCGGCCTTCTCTTTTTCCTGCGGTTTTCCTTCAATGGGCTTCGCAGCCGACTTTCCTGCAACCTCTTTTTCCCCTTTAGGTTTCTTCTTTTCCTTCTCGATCTTCTTCGGCTCGTCCTTGATGCCGGCAAGCTGCCGAAGGATCTTCGTGCGCTGTTCCGGATCGCGTCCGCGCCCGCGAAGCTGCATCTCGAAAAGGTCCTCGATGATCTTGTCGAACTTCGCTCCCCGCGGAACACCGAGCGCGTCGAGCTCGCCAGCAGGCAGCGCCTGCCGCATGGGACGCCACTTCTGTAAGTAGGCGCGAATCTTCGAAAGCGCCTTCGCGTTTGGCAGCTCCACTTCAATGAACGCCAGCATCGCTGCTGGAAGCGACGCCAGGTAAAAATACGCATCCTTGGGCGCATTCGTCTTGCGGCCCTTCAGAATCTTCACCACTTTTTGCGCTTCCGGGACCAGCTCTGCAATCGCATCCACTTCGGCGGGCCGAAATTCCATATTACGCATCGCCGCGGCCGCCTCGCGCGACTTCAGCCGCCCGAGGATGTAGTACATGACAGACACCTGAAGCCGCGGCCGCAGTCCTGCGCCGTAGAGGTTGGACCGAACCTTGGCGAGCTTGTTCAGGCTTTCATAGTCCGGCTTGCGCTTCTGAAGCTGAGGATGCACCGCGCCGAGCAGTCCGTGCGATTCCCATTGTTTCAGGGCGGCCACGGGAGTGTCCTCCCGCGCCACGCTCCGTATCTCGTTTCCCACCGCCGCGCCATCCAGATTCTCTTGCAGGCCCCGCTCCATCGCGAGTTCAAACCATTCCTGCGTGCGAGGTTCCATCTTGAAACCCATGCGAGCCGTGTAGCGCAGAATGCGCATCAGCCGGATCGGCTGGTTTGTAAAGGCGTGAATCGAAAGCGCGCGCACTTCCTGTTTTTCCAGGTCGGCCAGCCCGTTCGTGGGATCGAGCAGCAGCCCGCGCGACTGCGTGTTGAGCGAAATCGCGATGGCATTGATCGAGAAATCGCGGCGCCGCAGGTCTTCCATGATGCTCGAGAAGCGATACTCGGGTTTCGTTCCCGGCCGCTCGTAAAAATCGTCGCGCGCGGCGGAAATCGAACCGTCCACGTCGCCCGCAAAAATCATTTCGTAGTGGCGCAGCCGCTCGCTGTCGAACGTGACGCGCGCGCCGCCTTTTTCGAGCTCCGCCACCATCCGCGCCGGATTGCCCTCGATCGTAAAATCGAGATCGCGAATCGGCTGGCCCGAAATCAGATCGCGGACGGCGCCGCCCGTCAGATAGATATTCACATCCTGCGTGCGCGACAATTCCTGCGCGCGCTCCAATACGGCCCGCTGCTCCGGAGAGAGCCGGCTTTCCAGCAAAAACATGTAATCGGGCATGAGGTTTCAATCCTCCTCGAGATGCCCCGCGAATCCTTCAGGCGCGCGGGTGATGCGCCTTGTAGACCTGTTTCAACCGTTCCTCGACGACGTGCGTGTAGATCTGGGTCGTTGTTATGTCCGAATGGCCGAGCATGATCTGCACCGAACGAAGATCGGCGCCGCCATCGAGCAAATGCGTCGCAAAACTGTGGCGCAGCATGTGCGGGCTTAAGGGCTCCCGCAAGCCGGCCTTCTCCCCATAATTTCTCAGCAATTGCCACACCTGGATTCGGCCGATCTTGCCGCCAAACTTGTTCAGGAACAAATACGGCGAAGCGCCCTGACGCAGCATTTTCGGGCGCGACTCATTCAGGTATTGTTGAACGATTCCAAGCGCCTTGCGCCCTACTGGCACCACGCGCTCCTTATTCCCCTTCCCGATGCAACGCAGGCTCCCGGAATTCATTTGAATGTCGGCCACGCGCAGGCTGCAGAGTTCCGAAACGCGCAATCCAGTGGAGTACAACACTTCGATCATGGCCTTGTCGCGCAACCCGATGGGAGTGGACCCGTCCGGCTGGGCCAGCAGGCGCTCCACATCTGCCACACTCAAGAAATGGGGCAACCCGGGGCGTATCTTGGGTGAATCAATCGTCGCCACGGGATCTTCCTTGATCACGCCTTCGGTAACGCAGAACCGGTAGAAGTTTCGAATCGTTGCCTGGTAACGCGCCACCGATCGTCCGTTCAATCCCCCCTGGTAAAGTGCGCACAGGAAATCCACCACGTCGCTGCGGGTAACATCTTTCAGAGCTACCTGCTGCTCATTCATGAACCCGGCGAACCGCTGCATGTCCTGCTTGTAAGCCAGCATCGTATTGTTCGATAAACCCTTCTCGACGCGAAGATAGTGAGTGAACGTGCTCACCAGCGGGTCCACAGTCTTGCTTACCGGAGTAGTACTGGCGGGCGCCTCACCCGCGGCGCCTGGCGGAGAAGATATCTTGCTCCGTCCCAATTCTCTTCGGTTCCCTTTCGGTTCCGTGCCCGGCCTGGGCCGTCGCAGCAATTCGTTGGGAACTCGCGGCTCCAGAGTCCGCGTGAGTCCGTCAATCTTCCCCTCATCTCGCCAGTGCTCGGGCGTCCCGCTCTTCATGATCTAAATCTCACCTTCAAGGCTCGATCGCCTCCGGCGCAACCACCGCCGGCTCGGCGCGCCGCAGCAGGAGCAAGAACTCCGGCAACTCCTCGCAGCGAAGCGCCCAGGCCAGCGCGAAATACGCGCCCACCGACACCGCAATCATCGCCGCCAGCATCCCGGCCTGCGTCAATACGTGCTGAATCGCGTCGAAATTCGAATAGCGCAGCGCCGCGAAGCACACCGCGGCCATGGCCGCCGCGCACGCCACCATCTTGCCCACCGACGTCGCGATCTGTGTCGCGCCCAGCGACCCATACCGCTTGCGGAAAATCACGAACAGCAGGATGAAATTGAAGTACGCCGCCAGCGAGCTCGCGAGCGCCGGCGTGCCGTTCGAGAGATACCGAAACAGGAAAAACAGGAACGCCGCATTCAGGACCACGTTTATCCCCAAGGCGTAAAATCCCACCCGCGCGGGAGTCATCGTGTCGTGCGTCGAATAGTACATCGGCGTGATCAGCTTGATCGCCGCATACGCCGGCAATCCCAGCGAATAGAACAGCAGCGCGTGCGCCGTCAGCGACGTAGACTCGGCCACAAACCGCCCATGCTGGAACAGCACCTGAACGATCGGCCGCCGCAAAAGAATCAGGCCCACCGCCGCGGGAATCGTTATGAACGACACGATTCGCAGCGAAAATCCGAACGTGCGCTTCATTTCGTCGAATTTCCCTGCCGCAGCTTGCTGCGACATCATCGGCAGCAGCGCCGTCGACATTGCGATCGCGTAACTCCCCAGCACCAGTTCCATAACCCGGTCCGCCACGTACAACGACGTGATGCTTCCCGCGGGCATCCGCGACGACGTCGCGAAAATCGTGTCCACAAAAAAATTGATTTGGTAAACGCCCATCCCGAAAAACGCCGGGCCCAGCAGCCTTCCCACCTTGCGCACGCCCGGATCGCTCCACGATATCGCGGGCGCGAACCGCATTCCCCGCCGCGCGAGCGCCGGAATCTGAATCACCACCTGCATCGCGGTGCCGATCAGCACTCCCACCGCAAGAGCCACTGCCGGTGTGCGGAAGTTCGCGGGCACCCAACGCAGGATCGGCCGGTACAGGATGCCAAACGAGAATGCGATCACCACCAGGTTGAAGAATATGGAAGTCGCCGCCGGAAGACCGAACACTCCGAAGCTGTTCAGCACCGCCATCGCCAGCGCCGAAAGTCCGATGAAAAACACGCACGGGAAGATAATCCGGTTGAGCAGAACGGCCAACTCCCAGTGCACCTGTCCGCCGCCGAACAGCGTGAAGACGTAAACCACCTGCTTCGAGAAGACGCACCCCAGCGCCCCGACCACCGCCATCACCACGGCGATGTCCCAGAACATCTTCCGAGCCAACGCCATCGCGTCCTGCCGAGGTCTTTCCCGTAAGTACCCTGTAAACACGGGTATAAACGACGCCGAAAGCGCTCCTCCGCCCGTCATTCGGCGAATGAGGTTGGGAATCCGGAAGGCTAGAATGAACGCGTCGGCGGCGGGTGACGTCCCGAGGAGAAGGGTGATCCGTTGATCTCGTAAGTATCCGCAAATCCGGCTGATAGCGGTGAAAAAGGCTATTAGGGAGGCCGACTTTAGGATCTGTCCCTTGACGGTCAATCCGCGCCAGCTCCGATCCTAAACCCTTATACACCAACAAGTTAACGAAACTCCCGGCACAGAGAATAACATAACTCTGCTTGCCTTAGCAATATATCAGCGGCTAAGGCCTCGATTTTTGTCGAGAATTCCGAAAAATGGAGGGCATAGCGAACTAACGCGAACCGAAGCGGGTGCGCAGCGCGCGGAAGCCGTCCGAAATCAGCTTGCCCAGCAACCGCAGCGCCGGATAGGGTCCGGTGCCGACCTGCGAAGAAGTCCACGCTGAATTTCTGCGAGGATCCGGCTTGACGCTTGTGTTCACCATATGGAAATTAGGCTCCCAGACCGCCTGAAAGTCAAGACCCAGCGATTACGGCCCAGCAGCTCACGGTTTGAGCTCCAGCACATCCACCGTTTGCTTATCGACGGCCGTCCGCGAGTAGCTCAGAGGAAAGTACCCGCCCGCGAGCCACAGAGGCAGCAAGTCGTCGTAGTGCGCGCTCCCCGGCTGGCCACTCTGGCCCGGCACGTTGACGCCAACCGAATTGTCCCAGTCGCTCAGGTCGAAAATCTCCCTATAACTGGCGCCCGATTCCTGCTCAAAAGACGAATCCGAGTACGTGGCATTCACTGTGTAGCCATCCCCGGGGCGCGCCATCGGCCCGCGGTCAAAAAACGCCTCGTCCGGGCTCACGTCGTCTAACGGATGCCGAAAGCGCACGGTGTGCGACTTTCCCCACGACGCTTTCCTCATGTCGGTCGCCTGCGCCGTCTCCAGTTTCGATTGAGCGACGCGCAGCGCGTTCAGCAGCACCTTGTCCCGGCTCGGACCCGCGTCCCAACTAAAGGCCGGAGCGGCAGGATGCGACAGCACCTGCACAACTGCGGGCAGCTCCATCGACCCGACAACTTGTCGCGCGGCCTCAGGCACCGCCCGCCGCGATACCTCTGCCACCAGTTCCCTCGCCCAAAACTCATATAGCGCGGCCGCCGCCGAATCCGCGGTCACCACGCAATTCCAATCCAGCAGCATCTTCGCCGCCGCCGACGGCTTGTCCCCCGCTGCGTGCCGCAAAAGGCCCTGCAAATCGCGCGCCGGAAGCGAAAGAACGTCACTCTGTAAGGCTTCCATGTCCGCGACGCTTAACTTGTGCCCGCTCTTCTGCGCCTGTTGAATCAAATCCCTGATTCGCAGATAGCGCTCGGGAGTCGCCCATTCGTACCCCACGGCGTACGGGATATCCATCCGGGATCATCTTGTGATTCGCGGTGGCCACAAAGCCGGCCTCGGGGTTGAAGAAATGGGGCAGATCCGAGTTCGGTACAAACCCGTCCCATTCGTAGCCGCCTGTGCCCGGCACCGGCAGCAGCCCGGTCCAATTCTTCCGTATCGGCGCAAGACCCGTCGAGTGCTCGCCAATATTGCCGCTGCGGTCGGCGTAAACGATGTTTTCTGACGGCACCTTCCAGCGCGCCATCGCACTTTCGAATTCCTTCCAGTTTTGTGCGCGGTCGAGCGCCAGAGAGCCAAGATATCCTGCGGTTCCCGGCTCCGCGCCCACCCAGCGCAATGCTAGCGCCCGTTTCCCGTCCGACCAGAGGACCGGCCCGTGGCGCGTCCATTTCAACTCGACGACGGCCGAGCCGCCGCCTCGAACCTCAATCGTTTCCCTGCGCGACTCAAAAGGCTCCCAGCCCTTGTCGGTGCGATACTCGTCTGGATTCCGCGGGTTGATCTCCTCGATGTAGAGGTCTTGCTGATCGAGCCCAAAGATCGTGAAGCCCCAGGCGATGTTCTCATTGTGGCCGTCGGCCACTCCGGGAAGGCCCGGTTCACCCGCGCCGATCACGTTCCAACCGGGCGCCACCAAATGCACGACGTAGCGCAGCGATGGTTCCGCGATCACGCGATGCGGGTCGTTCGCAAGGAGCGGCTTTCCCGTCGCAGTCGATGCACCGGAAATCGTCCAGTCATTGCTCCCTTCGCGAGGCGTTCCTGCAAACTCGATCCGCGTATCGCTCCCAACGAGATTGCGCAGTAAATCTTGGGTCAGGCCCGAAAGATCCAAGCCCGCAACGGGATCAAGGTCGACTTGCGGATCCAGATTGAAAAGTTCGGAGGCCTTCTTTGCGCCTAGCAGGTTCACAGCTTCTGCGTGCTCAAGCTCGCTTCTCGCGTTGCCGGTCACGGAGAATGCCGCCATGCGGTTCACGCAGTCTTCCGGATTCCATGGTTCCGGATGAAAACCCGCGATCTGGAATTCCACCGGCAATCCGCTCCAATCCGATTTCTGAATTTCGGCGATGTAGGCGTTGATGCCGCTGGTAAACGCTTCCAGAATCTCCTTCGTATCCGAAGAGTAGCTCGCGTATTCCGCGTCCCAGTCGCCGCGATACTGCAGGAGCCGCGCGTTGATGTCGCGCTGGACCGCCGAGGGTCCCAGGATTTCCGCCAGGCGCCCTTGTCCCGAGCGCTTCCAGAGTTCCATCTGAAATAATCGGTCCTGCGCCACTACGAAGCCTTGCGCGAAGAAGAGGTCGTGCTGATTTTCCGCATAAATGTGCGCCACGCCCCAGTGGTCGCGCTGCACGCGCACCGGCTTTCCCAAGCCGGGCACTTGCAACGTCCCGCGGATCGTCGCCAGCGCAGCCTGTGCTCGCGCCGTCACGTCTTGCCAGCCCGGAACCGAGTCTTGCGGGCTCGCTTGCGCCTTCGAAGCCGACGCCGCAACCGTCGCCAACATCAGCGCCATAGCAGCTCGGGTGATTCTGTTTAGCATAAGTGGCCCCACGCTCTTGACATACCTGACGAACCCCGAAGTCTACCCGCTTTTTGGCCGTATGGAAGCTCTTTGGTGCGTTTGGGAAACGGAAGGAGCAGCGTCGTCGGAAATCCCGTTTCTGTTGCGATTAGAAAATGTTTGCCCCTTTGTTCTGTGAGAGTTACAGCGGTTTCTAATCGTAAATTGTTGCGATTAGACGCCTGATGCTCAGAGTGTTCGCCTTGCTTTCGTCTGGGCGAAAACATCCACCCTACCCTATGGTAGATTAGAGCTGGTCGCTGGTGAATGTTTTCAATCATTTGCGTCGATTTCTAATCCCGGTACCGTTATTAGATTCTCGGCAGGGGGCGAAAGTAAAGCGAGGGGCGAGGGCGAGGGTGGCCACGGCGACCAAGGGTGGTGTGCGGCGAGTTCCGCGTGTCGTGGCGTTTGTCGCTCATGTCTCAGTATCCAGCCGCAGGTTACCATATAGTTATCGAAATGTCAAGGCCCAGTACTATAAGGTAATGGGAGTACCAGACGGTTTTCGTGCTCCTCGATTTCCGTTGCACAGTTGGGCTGACCCGGGTTCTCTGTGCCCTCCTGGCCGTTCTCTGAGTCCTCTGTGTTTCAGCTTTTTGCTTCGGCTTTCTCGGCGTCCCCTGCGCCTCTGCGGTAAATGTGTTCGGCCCCTCCCGTTTCTCTCCAGACGTGACGCATCGTCACCACGGCGGAACGAATCGGTTCACCTGCGCTGACTGGCGCGGTAACATCCTTGGTGTTACACCCCGTGAAGAACCGCGCCTCAGCCTCGTCGCAGAAAAAAGTGGTGGTGCTGCTGCTCGACCAGACGGCAATCAAGGGGTACGTGAATCCGAACGCGCTGGGGCACGAGGAAGCCATCGACCTGCTGACGCCGGACGGCGAGCACCGGTCGATTCCTGCCGACGATGTGAAGTCGGTCTATTTCGTTCGCGAATTCGATGCGGATTTCGAACTCGAGCGCAAGACGTTCCTCAGTCGGCCAAAGCTCGACGGCCTTTGGGTGCGGCTGCGTTTCCGCGACGATGACGTGATGGAAGGCATCGTCTCGAACGATTTGCTCGACCTGCTCAATTCGGGCGTGCAGCTCACGCCGCCCGATCTGCACGGCAACACGCTGCGCATGTTCGTGCCGAGCTCCGCGCTCACGGAGATGAAGGTGCTAGGCGTGGTTGGCATCGCTCGGCGCGCGCCCCGCCAGCCCGGCGACGCGCGCACGCGCGGTGAAATGCCGGCGCAATCGAAACTCTTCGGCGAGTAGTGCGGACGACGCGGTATTGTTGAGGGACGACAATGCCTCGGAGCTACCTTCAACTTCGATTCGCCAACGATGGCGACGGAACCGGAGAACTGTTCGCCCGGGCCGAAGCCGGTGGATTTGCAGGTGAAAGCAGCGCCTACTTCGATATCGACGGAATTGAGAAGTTCGCCTCGGGAATCCTGGCATTTCCTCCGTCCGAGCTCAAACGCCAAGAAATCGCGAGCGGTTTCGGCAGCAGAGATAATCTGAAGCAAGAGCACTTGGCCATTGCTGTCTATCCAATCGATGTTCGGAGAGGCTACATCGGCGTTCAAGTTCGGCTGGCGTCAAAGGCGTGGCCGGACACCAGACCGGATTCGCAAGGCATCACGAGACTTGAGATTGTAACCACGTACGAGCCGCTCTCCCGCCTTAGCCGCGACTTGGTGGCGGTTGTCAAAGGCAATCTCCGCGAAGCGCTGCTTGAGGGCCAGGAAGAGCGCTAGCTCATATCTTCCTCCGTTCGGACTCGTCGAAGCTCGCTTCGACGGAGAGAAGCCGTAGCAAGCTACCGCAGTCCCAAAGCGGCGCGCTTTGTTCGTTGCGGAGATGACAGCTTCCGCCGGCGTGAACCGCTCGTAGCGGCGCGCACCTCCAGGCGCGTGCCTTCAGCGTCCTGGAGGCAGGCGACAACCTGGAAGAGGTTCCTGGCGGTGGGATTCCCTTTGGGGCCAAGCATCTGGTGAAGCGTTTTGACGTGAAGCTTTGTATGCGCGGCTACCCGGCCGAAGCCGACGGTCGCGTTGATGTAATCGCGAAGAAGTTCCTTCCCGAGGGCCAAATCGCCCGAAAGAAGACTCTCGATTGCCTCGGTTAGAAGGCCTTTTCGGAAAACGGAATCGCGACTGGCGCGCGCTTGAACTGTGTCTCTGAAATTTCGCGTTAATGCCACTTTACGCCTGTCCCTTCCCTTGCTTTTTTCGGCGCTTGTAGTCGTCCCATCTTCGAATTGCCAGCGCAATGTCGCTTTGCTGGGTCTTTTTCGTTCCGCCGCCCAGAACGATCACGATCCGCTCACCATCTTTTCCAAAATAAGCGCGGTAACCTGGACCGAAGTGTATCTTGCATTCAAAGACGCCGGATCCAACGCCCCTAACGTTCGAGAAATTTCCCAGTGCGACGCGGTAGAGCGCGACCGTGACTTTCTGGGCGGCCTCCGAGTTCAACGCCTCAAACCACTCGTGGAACGGATTGCGGCCCGCATGGTCCAAATATTCACGAATCTCGATCGGCAGTGACGATGGTAACATATATCGTACCAACAGGCAACGGCCTTCCTGCGGGGCGATGGGCGGATAATATCACCCCGGGTCGTCTTCTCTTTTCCGTTTTCCCTCTTCTCTTGTACAGTGGCTCGGCAGTGGAAGCGAGGAGAGCAACCATGAAGCTGGGAGAGATCGCGAGGAAGCTGGGCTGCGAAGTGCAGGGCGACGCTGCGCTGGAGATTTCGGGCGTGGCGGGAATCGAGGAGGCGCAAGCGGGCGAGCTGACGTTCCTCGTCAACCGCAAGTATCGCCCCGCGCTTGCGACCACGCGCGCGTCCGCGATTCTCGTGTCGCGCGATGAGCCGACTGTCCCGATGGCAGCGTTGCGGTCGGTGAATCCGTATCTCGATTTCGCCCGCGCCATCGAGCTGTTTCATCCCGCGCAGGCGTATGCGCCTGGCGTCCATCCGACCGCGGTGGTGGCCAGCACGGCGAAAATTGGCGCGGGGGCGCACGTGGGGCCGTACTGCTTCGTCGATGAGGATGTGGAGATTGGCCCCAACGCGGTGCTGCACAGCTTTGTGACGATTTATCGCGGCGCGCGCATCGGCGACGATTTCTTCGCGCATTCGCACGCCTGCGTGCGTGAGGGCTGCCGCATCGGCAATCGCGTCCTGTTGCAGAACGGAGTCGTGGTCGGCAGCGACGGCTTCGGTTTCGCGCGCGAAGCGAGCGGACGCTGGTGCAAGATGCGGCAGGCCGGAATCACGATTATTGAAGACGATGTCGAAATTCAGGCGCACTCGGCGATCGACCGCGCCACCATCGGCGAAACGCATATCGGCCGCGGCACGAAAATCGATAACCTGGTGCAGGTGGGGCATGCGTGCAAAGTGGGCGAAGACTCGTTATTGTGCGGGCAAGTGGGGTTGGCGGGCACGACACGCGTGGGAAACAAGTGCATGTTGGCGGGACAAGTAGGCGCGGCGGGTCATTTGACGATTGGCGACGGCGCGATTCTGACAGCGCAAAGCGGCGTCCCGACGGATGTGCCCCCGGGCGCGATTTATTCCGGTTATCCCGCGATGGACAATCTGGCTTGGCGCAAATCGGTGGCGGTGTTCAATCGCCTGCCGGAGTTACAACGAGAGTTGCGCGAACTGCGCGCCGAAGTGGCGACTTTGCGCGGGAGAAAATCTGAGAGCGGCGGCCCGGACACTTCGCGGACTATTTAGGAAACCAGATGACTCTGTTGAGATCCTGCGTCGAGCGGCCTCGAAAAGCGAAAAGCAGATCCCTCACCCCGCAAACGGCGCGGGGATTCGGGATGACAAGGTGGTGAGTACCGCGAAGCTGAAGCGCCCATCGTTAATTGTGGGTGGTAGTGTGAAATCGGCGAATTGGGTCGATGTCGCGGTTTTGCGAGGCCTCCGGATCATCCCTGAGAGACTCTAAAAAGAGAGTCACGGCTACCCTCAGGGCGAACTCCAATTCCTTGAGGCCACTCGCGACGACCCTTTGTTGATCATAGGAAATTATGAGATGTCGAGATGGCTCCGCCACAACGATTTCAATGGGTTTGGGTTCCTCGGCTTGCACGCTCACGTGATCGCTGGATCTCAGCGTATCCAGGGCGCCAATAAGACCCGCCAGCCAGGTGTCTAGGTAGGTTTCATCTATTACAATCTCGGAATGGCCATCGGAAATCACCAGCCGGCCCAGGGGATCCATTCCACAGGGCCCAAGCTCTTCGTCGAACGTGCACTTGATGCTCAGCATCGTCCAGTATCCTAATATGGTTTTTATTTCGAGCGGAACAGGCCGGAGCTAATTTCCAGAAATCGGTTCAACGCGTGGCTGGGTCGTTTGGCTGGAGGTGCATGGGCTGCTGGTCGTCGGGGAGGCCGGCGGCGACTGCTTCCTGGACTCGGGCTAGCAGATCGGCGCGGCGATCAAGCGTGTATTCGGCGGCGTTGACTGGCAGGCCGAAGCGGACGGTGACGTCGCCGCTGCGGATTGCGCGCGCGCCCTTGGGCATCACCTTCTGCGCGCCCGCGATTGACACGGGCACGACCGGCACGCCGGCCTCAATCGCCATCCGGAACGTCCCCTGCTTGAAGGGGCGCAAGCGGCCGTCGCGGCTGCGCGTGCCTTCGGGATAGACGGCGAACGACAACCCTTGCTTCAGGCGCTCGACGGCGCGATCGACGCTGCCGGCTGCGGATTCCCTGTCTTCGCGATCGACCGCGACGAAATCTGCGAGGCGCATCGCCGTCCCGAGAAATGGGATGCGAAACAGTTCTTTCTTGACGAGGATCGCGACGCGGCGCGGGATTGCGGGGATAAACGCCAGCGGGTCGATCGTCGAGATGTGGTTCGCCGCGAAGATGCAGACGCCCGGCGGAATGTTCTCGATTCCCTCCATATGAACGCGGATTCCCACGAGTCTCACTCCCAGGCGCACAGCCTTCATCGCAAAGCTGTACATCGCTTCGGAGCTGCCGGTGATGAGGCTCCAAAGAATCAGCCAGGGGAGAATGAGGATGAGCGCGAGGGCGACGTAGACGAAGAGGAGCAGGGCGCGAATCATTGGAGAGGCGAGTTGAGAGTTGAGAGTTCAGAGTTGAGTGACAAAGGCTGTGAAACCTTGGAACCACAGATGAACACAGATAAACACAGATGAAGAAAAAGGCACAGGACAGGTCTGAACCCGAGTTCGCAGCTGACACAGAACCGGCATGAGCGGCGGGGGCCTCCAAAGGCAAGAGCAGATCCCTCACCCCGTACAAACCACGGGGATTCGGGATGACAAGTTGGCGGCAGGTCCGTCGTGGGCCATGCTCCCGGCCGTCGAAAGTTTTCCGTTCGCATCAGTTTGTGGTGCCGCGGAGGAGGCCTTCGCGGATGCGGCGCTGCTTGTCGGTGGGGTGCGGCATCTCGACGATGGAATAGTGAGCCTGGTCGCGCACGCCCAGGACGAACGAGATGTCGATTCCCTGGCCATCACGGTTCACGCGAAGATTCACGGTGTCGCCGGGATGGAGGTCGCGGAGAAATCCGCGGCGGCCTCGCGGGGGCTCTTGGCCGTTGAGCTGCAGGATAACGTCTCCGGCGCGGAGGCCGGCGGAATCGGCCGCGCTGCCTTCGTCGACTTCCAGTACGGGAGCGCCTCCGCCCGCGGCGCGGCCCGGCGCGAACCCGAGATCGGCGGCTTTTGCGGTGTCGCCCTTGAGCTCGAGGCCCGCTGCGACGAGGAAGGTGTTGTAGGGAATTTCGTCCACTCCGGCGACGTAGCGGCGAAAAAAGTCTTCAAAGCTCTTGCCGGAAACCTCTTCGACGACGGCGCGAATGCCTTCGCTATCGTTATAGAACTTGCCCTGCTTGGCGTATTCGTCGTTCATGCGTCGCATCACGTCGTCGAGCGATTTGTGATTGTCGGTCGTGTCGCGAATCGCGAGGTCGAGCATGACCCCGACAATCTGGCCCTTGTTGTAATACGAAATGCTGCGGCTGGGAAGATTGTAGACGTCGTACTTCTCGAGCCACGCATCGAGGCTCGATTCTTCCACGCTCTGCCACTTGTGCGCGGGACGGGACTCGAGCTCGGTGATCTGCTGCTCGAGATCACCCAGGAATTGATCCTTCGACCATATTCCCGAGCGTTCGAGCGTGTAAGCGCTGTAGGTGTTCGTCACGCCTTCGGCAAACCACAGCGCGCGCGTGTACTGTTCCTTCGTGTAGTCGACGGGCTCGAGCGTTTGCGGGCGAATGCGCTTCACGTTCCAGGCGTGAAAGAACTCGTGCGCGGCAACGTCGACGGCTGCGTCTACCGAGCCGGCCGAGATGGCGGTGGAGTTCGCGTGCTCCATGCCGCCGCCTCCGACCTGAGAGGACGGGCCGATGTGAAAGAAAAACGTGTACTCCTTGAACGGCGGTCCGCCCATGAGCTGAAGTTCGTAGGTCGTGATGCGGCGAAGATCGTTTTCGAGACGCGCCTGGTTCCAATCCTTCGCGTCGACCACAACGCGGAAATGGGCGCCGGCGTTGTCGAAGTCGAATTCGTCGAAGGTGCCTGCTTCGACGGGCGCGTCGACCAAGGCGTCGTAGCTCGGGGCGACGAAGGAGTTCGCGTCCGGCCCGGCGGGAAGTTCGGAAATGATTTTCCAGTTGGCGGGAACATTCTCGAATTGAACTTCCACGTCTTCGGAGCGGCGGTCGGGGACGTACATCAGGATTTCCGCGAGGTTCATGAAGGCGTGATGGTCGTTGAGCTGCGAACTGAACGGGCCGGGGTCGTCCCATTGGATCGCGTAGTCGATGACGGCGCTGCCCGGCATGGCTGGCGAGCCGGTGGTTGGGATTGAAACACGCCAGGTGTCTTTATCGAGGGCGGACATTCCCAGCTGAGCCGACCCTTTCGCCGCATGGCTCGCGCGAAGGTCCACGATGCGGTAGGCGAAGTCGCGGATCTGGTAGAGGGCGTTCCACGCCGGAAGCGCGACGGTGACGTCGGGTTGGTTCGCTGCGGGGGATACGGCCATCGTTACGTGGAAGCGATGCTGCCCGGCGGACGCGAAGGAAATCGTGTAGGAGATCTTGGCGGAGGCGGGTCCAGCGGCGAGGAGAAGAATTGCGACGAACGCGAATGGGCCAATTCGGATAGCCCCAGGGGCTAAAGCCCCTCTTATTTTCTGGTGGGGCTCCTTTCGGGTGGCCTCAAGGCCACCCTCCCCGGACTGAAGGTCCGGGGCTGACACAAAACCAGGGTGGAGTCCGACGAAATTCATCTCGGGACTCCGAGAGCTTTCAGCTTTTCGAGGAGCTTGGGGCAGAGGCCGTCGAAGCTGCCGTTGGACATGACCAGCACGAGGTCGCCCGGGCGTGCGTGAGTGGCGAGGTAGTCGGGAATTTCGGCGAAGGAATCGAAGGCTTGCGCGATGCGACCGCGTTTGCGGAGAGTTTCGACGACGGCCTGCGGCGAGAAGCGATCGTCGTCGGAAAGCAGTTGCGGACGATTCACCGGTCCGATGACGACGCCATCGGCGCCGGAGAGCGCGTCCGGCAGAATATCCTGAAAGAATTTGCGGCGCATGGTGTTGGAGCGCGGCTCGATGGCGGCCCAAATTCGGCGGCCGGGCCAACGCGTGCGCGCGGCCTCGATCGTGAGACGAATCGCCGTGGGATGGTGCGCGAAATCTTCGACGACGAGAACGCCTTTCGCTTCGCCCTTGGTTTCCATACGGCGGCGAACGCTTTGAAACGTGGCCAGAGCGCGTTCGATGGCTTCGCATTCGACGCCCAGGCCGTAAGCGAGCGCCACGGCGGCAAGCGCGTCGAGCACGTTGTGCTTCCCCACCAGCGGCATGCGGATACGCGTCACTTCCCTGCCGCGATAGGCGACGCGAAATTCCGTGGCCGAGTCGTGCCAGAGAATGTCGCCCGCGCACCAATCGCATTCCGCAGTGAGGCCGAAGCTTTCGACCGGGCAAAATGCTTTCGACGCGACTTCCTTCAACTCGGGCGATTCGCCCCAGATGAGAATGCGTCCGCGGCGCGGCACAAGATTGACGAGGCGGCGGAACTGCAGCGCGATGGATTCGAGGTCGGAGTAGATATCGGCGTGGTCAAATTCCAGAGATGTGAGAATCAGTTCGTCGGGATGGTAATGGAGGAACTTGGGCGCTTTGTCGAAGAAGGCGGTGTCATATTCGTCGCCTTCGACGATGAATTCTTCGCCGCCGCCTAGGCCGTAGCTGCGATCGTTGAAATTGGGAATCACGCCGCCAACCAGAAAATCCGGCGGCGCCCCGCGACTCGAAATATCCAGGCGAGCATCGCGGTGGTGGTGGTTTTGCCGTGCGTGCCGGCGACGACAATCGATGTGTGGCCCGGAATGAAATAGCGCTCGAGGATTTGCGGCATCGAGCAGTAGGCGATTTTTTGGTCGAGGATGTATTCGAGCTCAGGATTGCCGCGCGAGATCGCGTTGCCGATGACGGCGAGGTCGGGCGCAGGCTTCAGATTATCTTCGCGGTAACCTTCGTTCCAGGGAATGCCGAGCGAATCGAGTAGCGTCGAGGCGGGCGGGTAGACGCCCGTGTCGGAGCCGGTGACGTGGAAGCCGCGCTCCTTGAGCATGCCTGCCACCGGGGCCATGGCCGCTCCGGCGATGCCGAGGAGATGGATATGGCCGGCGGATGGTTGATTAAGGGTTGATGTCATCTCAGTGTTTGGCAAAAACTCATCCGATACCAAATCCAATCGAAAAACAGAGTCAAAAACGCCGGCAAGATGCCGGCGCTACATTACAGCGGGCTCGAGGATATCGAGACGCGTGCCACTCAAGCGCGCGCGGATGCCTAGCGGCAGCGTCAGCATCGGGCGATCCGTGTGGCCGATGGGCGCGCCAAATGCTATCGGAATCTTTAGCGGCTCGAGAATACGGCTGGCGACGCCTTTCACCGTTTCGCCGCCGTCCGGCGCGCCGCAACCGGGAAAATCTCCCAGGACGATGCCGCGGACATCTCGAAGTTTGCCGGCGTGTTTCAGATGCATCAGCGCACGATCGAGTTGGTATGGTTTTATGTTGCAATCCTCGAGAATCAGAATCGCGTCACGCGTGTCGAGTTCCCACGGCGTGCCGATGGTAGTTTCGACCAGCGTGAGACAGCCGCCTACCAGAATTCCCTCGGCATTGCCGGGCGTCAGGGGTTCGGCTCGCAAGTCGAGCGACCAGCCCGTTCTTGTTTCAGCGAGCGCGTGGAGCAACGAATCGCTGTCGTATCCTTTCGGCGCGTTTGCGCCGCGGTCGAAGCCGGAGGCGACCATCGGGCCGTAGAACGTTACCCAGCCGAATTTCTGCCAGAGAAAAACCTGAAGGGACGTGACGTCGCTGTAGCCGAGCAGAATTTTTGCGGTGTCGGGCGGCGGCTGCAATCCTTCGATCAAATAGTTCGAGCCGTAGCCGCCGCGCGCGCAGACGATTGCGCGCGTTTCCGGTTCGGCAAGGGCTTTCGCGAGCGCCTTACCTCGATCGGCCGCGCTGCCGGCGAAAAAACTGTCGCGTGCGAGGACTTGTTCGCGATCAAGTTTTGGAACATAGCCCAGGCGCGCGAGCTCCTTGCAGCCTGCATCGACTCGCGACTCGTCGACGGGACTCGCCAGCGAAAGAATGCGGACGGCGTCACCAGGACGCAAGGCGGGAGGCTTGAGAGGGGCGGGCATCGGGCAAGTTGAGAATAAGAACTCTTTGCGGCGAACACAAGTTTACAGTCGAGAGTTGAGAGTTGAGAGTAAACGTCGGTGGCAATCAGGGCTTTGTCGAGGGCATCAGCATGAGGAAAACATCGCCGAGGCCGCTTGTGGGAGCCCCCAGATTCGTGGCGTCGGAAGCGAAAGCGATGATGCTGGCCGTCCGCGCTTATTGCCATTTGAGGAAGGGTCGTGTCGTTCCCCAGTTCTCCCCGAGGGCTGGCAGAAACGACCGCGGTGTATGGGACGCAGCCGGAGGCTTGAACTCCGAAACAGGTATCGCGCACCAGCAGGTGTTGACTCGGATCGGCGGGAACGCTTAGCGTGGCGCCGAAGCTGATAAAGCGGCCTGAAGGCGAGATTGAAGGAACAAAGCTTTGGTGGGTCCTGTCGGAAAAAACCGGATCGAGGGGAATTGCGGAAGTAGAGGGCACACACGTTTTCGGCGTCGCCGACCCAAGGCAAGTGTCCCGAACGACGACCTGTCGACCCGACCTGCCGTTTACGTCCACAACGTCCGGCGCGAGGTTCGACGCCACAGTGTCAAAGACAACGAAACGGCCGTCAGCACTAACCGAAGGGATGAAACTGGATGCTTCCCCATCACTGCCTTTCCCGTCCACCGACACAGTCGTAGTCGAAGGCAAGCACCCTTGAGGTGCGTCCTTACCCAAGCACGTGTCGCGCAGATCGATTTGAGCCTGTATCCGATTGCCATGCGGTAGTGCCGTGAAGACGACATATCTTCCACTCGCCGAGATAGAAACATCTTGCTGCACAAAGTCCGAGGTGGTTACGTCTTCAGGCGAAACCAAGGACGTCTCGCGCTGGCAATCATTTGCAGCAAGACCTGTACACAAATCGGTGACAAACACGCGGCCCTGCCTATCGGCGAGACCAACCACTAGATTCGTCGCGTAGGACTGAAACGCGACGAAACGCCCGTCCGAACTCAGTGAAGGGCCAGCACTGGCATCATTTGGCGGTTCACTACCCAGGCCGAGCGAAACCTGAGTCGTGCGAGGCGAGCAGCCGGGAGCGGCAGCCGACCCGAGACACATATCGTGCACAAAGACGTTTGACTTGAGGTCATCGGAGTTCGGCGGTTCGGCAGTCGGGTCTAGCAAGTTCGTCGCGCTCGAACTGAAAGCGATGTAGCGGCCATCGGCGCTAATCGAAACCCTCCAGTTTCCCACTGCGTTGGGGGCGGAGCCATCGGGCGCGAGGTCGACGGCAATCGTGTGCGGCGCGCAGTTTGCGGCGCCGACGCAGGTGTCGCGCACGAAAATGTTGCCGGAGGCGCCGGAGGCTACGAGATTCTTCGCCTCGGAATAGAACGCGACGTAGCGGCCGTCGGCGCTCATGGCGGGCGACGAGCTTGCGCCGTTCGCCGCGCCGCCGAGCGCGTTCACGGAAATAACCTGCGGGAAATTGGCCGCGTTCGGTGGATCGGTGACGGTGAACTGCGCGTTCGCAACGCCGCCGCCGGGCGTAGGAGTGGACACGGTGACATTGATCGTTGTCGCAGCGGCCACGTCCGAAGCGAGCATCTGCACCTGGAGTTCCGTGGCGCTTACGAATGTGGTGTTGCGGGCGCTGCCGTTAAAGGCTGCCACCGACGTTGCGACAAACGCGGGCGAAATCGAGGGCGGCGCCGCAGGCGGACCGTTGATGGTCAAGATTCCACCCGGCGGAAGAGTGCCCGCGGGCGTGCTGGCCGGCGACAGAGACATGATCTGCGGCACGGGATTCGCCGGCTGCGTGATCTGGAAAGTGGCCCCGTTGATGGTGAGGCCGCCACCGGGAGGCGGATTCGAAACGGTGACGTACGCGACGCCCGGCGCGGCGATGTCGCAAGCCTGTAGCGTAACGGCGAGTTGTTGCGTGTCCTCGTTGTAAAGGGTCGGGCGGGTTGAGGCATTCCAGTAAGCCACCGAGTTGGTAAGGAAATTCGTGCCCTGCAAGTTTATGACGAACTTGGGGAGGGTGCTGCAATTCGCTCCTGAGGCCGGAAGAGTGTCCGGATAGACCGCGGTAATGGTGGGCGTGGGATTCAGCGTAGTGCCACCGCAGCCCGAAAATGCCAGGAGCGCAGCACACAAAGCTGTGGGCGCGGCCCACCGCAAACGCATCAATCCCTTCCTCCTGTAAGCAGCATTGGATCCCGAAGCCGCTCGCCACCCCAGCAGCCGGGAAAGCGGAACGAAGGAGCAGTCCTAATCAGCGCCCCTAGAAACGAAGAGAAATTGATAGCATCCCGGCGCGCGGCACGTCAACTCGGATTCGAGAGTGCGGGAAATGGTTGCCGAAGGTCCGCGGAATCATTGGACTTAGTCCCTGATCGTGCGGACTTCGCACTGGGTGTGCGCGGCACCAAGTTTGGCCAGGAGCTCGCGCTCCTGGGGGGTGGTGACTTCGGCCTTGAAATCAACCACCGTGCCGGCGTCCGTCTTGCGCACCTGCCAGTGGCGGGGTTCGACGCCCGCGTTTTGAACCAACTGATGGACGCTCTCGACGGTGCCACCCGGCGACAAACCTGCCCGAAAACTGACGAGGCGCATATGCCAGCCGAGGCGGTCCTCGAGCATGCCGAGGAATGTGAGCGCGACGAGGAGGAGCAGCGTCGCGAAAATGGAAGTGAATATCAGGTCGGCGCCGACGGCCATGCCGATGCTCGCCATTACGAAAATTGTGGCGGCGCTGGTGATGCCCATGACGGAGCCGCGGTCGCGAATCACGACGCCCGCCCCGATGAAGCCAATTCCAGGAATAATTTGCGCGGCGATACGCGTGTGGTCTCCGCCCACGTTGCTCGCCATCGCGTACGAGATGATCGTGAAGAGCGCCGAGCCGAAGCAAATCAGCATGTTCGTGCGCAGGCCAGCGGGCTTGTGGCGCAACTCGCGTTCGAGGCCCACGGCCCCGCCCAGCACGAATGCCAGGAGTAGCCGGCCAACGATGTAAGCGTTCAGGTCGTGCGGCATGGCGCCTCCCTACCTTGCGTTCGCGGATTCTACTACGAGGACCGCGAAAACGTCGCGATAAGGAGCGGAAAGACGCCCACTGTTGTGACGGAGTCGCGCTTCATGAGATTGCGGAAACGTCAAAACTGCACTTCAGGGGTTAAAACCCCGATGAAAGGGCTCGTTGATGTCGGAGCTGAAGCTCCGACCCCCTAAACTGCGCTTTCCCGCAAGCTCCTACGCGGCAGCGGATTTGCCGTAATAGAGAGGAACGAACTCCTCTTTGACGAAAGTTTCGAAGGATGTGGGCGTGGTGTTTCGCGCGCTGCGAACTTCGAGCGCGGCCATGTGGCCGGAGTTCAGTCCCGCGGCCATTTCCAGAATCAGGTCGGCCATACTCGACGAAATTCCGATGCCAATCATGGCGGCGCGTATCTGATCGTTGGGCGCCTGGACGTACTGCAAATCAGGCTTTGCGAGCTGGTCTCCGATGATTGCGGCGGCTTCCGCCATCGTCAGGTCGCGCTGGCCCTGGAGTTCTCGCGTTTGATGGCCGTGAAAATCAAGCTTCAGTAAATCTTCGGCGGCAGCGGCGCCGATGTCGTGGGTCGCGATCATGGGGAGCTTCAGGTCCCCACGCAGCGGCCCGGCGGCCACGCCCATCTGCTTGATGATGCCAATCTGCCCGAGGGTGTTTTCCATGAAGTACCCGGCGCGGAAAAACAGAGCGTTTAGGCTCGGAATCTTGTTGAGCCGCTGCTCAAGGTAGTGAAGGCCCACGACGGGGCCGGTCTTGTCAGGCTTGTCCGCGCCGAAACTGCTGAGGCAGACGGCATGCTTGACTCCCGCCTTCTCGATCGCGGCCGCAATCGAATCGATGGTTCGGTCCTGGTCCGCGCGATAGTCGACGGACGCCATATTCGGAGGAATCATGGCGTAGACGGCCCGCGCGCCGGTGAAGGCTTTCGTCAAAGCGTCGTGGTCGGTGAGATCACAAACGAAAGGCTCTGCGCCGCGCTGCGAGAGATCCTTCAGGCGGTCGGCACTGCGCCCGATGGCGCGGACCGTTTGGCCTTTCGCGAGAAGTGTTTTGGCGACGACGCTGCCGGTGTTTCCAGTTGCACCCGTTATGACGTACATGGCGGTCTCCTTTTGCGGCGGTCTGCTGGGGGCTTTGTACCCGCTAAGATTCTACCGCCGTGGAGAGGGTCAATTGATGTAAATTTTGGAGCCGCCGGCTTGACGGGCCAAAGCTGGCGCTACAAAACAAGAGACGCGTGAAGCCATGAATAACATTCTTCGCTACGTCGATGCCGTCGGCTTTACCGTCTTCATCGCGATCGTGATTTCGCGGCACGACTACGGCGCCCGGTTCTTCATCGGGATGGCGATCGCGACGGCGGGAATTGCGCTGTGGGCACTGGCGCGGATTCAACTTGGGTCCTCGTTTGCGGTGACGGCGCAGGCGAAGAAACTCGTCACGACGGGCCTGTATTCGAAGATACGGAATCCCGTCTATTTGTTCGGGGGAATTGGTTACGTAGGACTGTTCATTGCGCTGGGAAATTGGACCTGGCTTGGAGTGTTCCTGCTGCTTTACACGTATCAAATTCCGCGCATCAAGAACGAAGAACGCGTGCTCGAGGAGGCGTTTGGAGACGAGTACCGGCGGTACAAAGCGAGCACGTGGTTTTAAGGTTGGCTTGACCGCTCCGCGCGCGTTGCGTTGCGGTTAGAACGCCAGAACATCCACCCTACAGCTTGAACGAGGTGAGCTTCGAGAAGAGGCGGGCGCGGGCGGTGATTTCGCTGCGCTTCAGGCGCGCGAGGCGCTCGACGCCGAAACGCTCGACGGTGAAGCTGCCGAGAACCGAGCCGTAAACCATCGCCCTGCGCAACGTTTGCTCGTTGACGCGGCCAACGCTGGCGAGATAACCCATGAAGCCCCCTGCGAAACTGTCACCCGCGCCAGTGGGGTCGTGAACCTCTTCGAGCGGGAACGCGGGCACCGAAAACATGAACTTGTTGTGAATGATGAGCGCGCCGTGTTCGCCGCGTTTGATGACAAGCGTCCGCGGGCCCATCTTGAACACTTGCTTGGCGGCGCGGAAGAGATTGTGATCGCCGGTGAGCTGGCGCACCTCATCGTCGTTGATCATCAAGATGTGCGTGTGCTTCAGCGTGTCGCGCAGCTCGGCCGGAGTGCGCTCGATCCAGTAGTTCATCGTGTCGAGGCCGACGACCTGGGGTTTGCAGCGCATCTGTGTGAGGACGGAGCGCTGGAGCGTCGGGATCAATATTGCCGAGAAAAATGAACGACGAGTCGCAATAGGAATCCGGCAGCGTGGGGCGGAAGTTCGCAAAGACGTTCAGCTCGGTGGCAAGCGTGGTGCGTTCGTTCATGTTCTTGCTGTAGCGGCCGGCCCAGAAGAAGGATTTGCCGGCAACCTGCTCGAGACCCGCAAGGTCGATCTTCCGGCCGCAGAACGTGGCGCGGTCCTTGTCGGTGAAATCCTCGCCAACGATGGCCACAACGCGCACCGGCGCGAAATGGCTGGCCGCGAGCGCGAAGTAGCTGGCTGCGCCGCCCAGCGTGCGGTCCACTTTGCCGAACGGTGTTTCGATTGCGTCGAACGCGACAGAACCAACCACGAGAAGGGACATGCAGTCTCCAATTTGGGGCCGAAAGAGTGTACAAAGCGGCGGGCATCGAAGCAACAGAGCTGCGTCAGATGCTTTACCACAGAGGGCACCGAGAAAAGCTTTGAGGACACAGAGAAAGGCTACGCTTGGTCCGGGAGGATTTTGACGTGGAGCTCGCGGGTACGCGGGCCGTCGAATTCCGCGAAGAAGATTTGCTGCCAGCGGCCGAGGGCCAGGCGGCCGTTTTCGATCCACACGGTCTGGGATGAGCCGACGAGCGCCGTTTTGATGTGGGAGTCGGAGTTGCCTTCCGCGTGCTTGAACTGCGGGCTGTCGGGCACGAGGCGGTCGAAGGCGCCTTCCATGTCGCGGGCAACGTCGGGGTCGTAGCCTTCGTTGATGAGCACGCCGGCCGTGGTGTGCGGGACGTAAAGATGGCACACGCCGCTCTTGCAGCCGGAATCGCGCACCAGTTTTTCCACTTCGCTGGTGACGTTCTTCAGTTCCGTGCGGCGCGACGTGCGGAGCTTGATTGTGTGGTTGGCCACAGCGTTTGAAATCCTCGGGCTGCGATGAGGACAGACCAGAAACCTCACCGCAGAGGCGCAGAGAGCGCTGAGAAAACCTCGCCCTTTCCGAATCAGCTTCCGTAGGATGCCGCCGAACTAGTCGGCGACGAGGGCGGCGGGCGACTTGGCGCCGTAGAAGGCGAACCAGGGCTTGGCGGCTTTCAGGCGCGCGTTCACGTTCTCGATGTTCTTCACGCCTGTGTCGCTGAGCCAGTCTTCGAGAGCCTTCACTCCCTGCTTGGCGTAGACCGGGATGCCTTCCTTCCAAG
This sequence comes from uncultured Acidobacteriota bacterium, assembly GCA_963737205.1. GTDB lineage: Bacteria > Acidobacteriota > Terriglobia > Acidiferrales > UBA7541 > Palsa-295. The sequence goes on from CAVTRV010000003.1 coordinate 714,053, forward strand.
TGGCGCGCCCGCACAGGACGCCCGAGAAATTCACGCCCGATTCGCCTGCCAGCTCGAGAGTCTCGAGGAACACATCGTTGTCCACGCCCGCTGAAAGATAGATGAACGGCTTTTTCGCCATCGCGGCGGCGCGGCGGAAATGCTCTTTCGCCTCGTCGCGCGTGTAGGCGGACTCGCCCTTGAAGCTTTTCGTCCCGGCGACGAACGCCATGTTCACGGGGACTTCCACTTTCAGGACGTCCACGCCGTATTGCGGCTTCGAGAATTCCTGCATGCTTTGCGCGACGATGTCGGGCTTCTTGCGAGCGTAGGCAATTCCCTTCTCGTCGCCGTTTTCCTCGTAGCCGACGAATTCGAGGAAAAACGGAACGTCGGAGGCGGTACATTCTCCGCCGATGCGCTCCACCCAGGCGTGCTTGATTTCGTTGATCTCGCGCGAATCGAAGGGGGTGTAGTACAACAAAATCTTGATGCAATCCGCTCCGGCGGCAACGAGCCGCCGCACGGACCAAATGTCGAGAAGATCGGGCAAGCGGCCGGGTTTCGTGTTGTCGTAACCGCTGTTCTCGTAGGCGAGGAGCAGGCCGGCATTCTTGGCGCGAACAGTGGCGGCGGGAAGACCATATTCGGGATCCAGCAGAATGGCGCTCGCGTGCGGCGTGAGCACCTTCGTGACGGCTGTCTTGAATTCCTCGAGCATCTTCGTAGTGACGTCCTTTTTGTCGATGCCTTTGTCCTTGGCGATGGCGCTCTTGAGCGAGCCGCGCTGGTCCATCGCGGCCGCGGCGATCACGCCGCGCGAATCGGACACAGCTTCCATCCCCTTCTGTTTTCCGGGTGTGATTTTCATGACGAGGCCTCCATAGGCTGAGAATAATTGCGTTGAAAACAAAACATTCTAACACGCTTGCGCAGGTTCGACATTGAGGCAACGGCGAAAAGCGAAACACAGAGAACTGCCGGAGGACACTGAGAGACCATCCCCCAAACGACGGTTCAGAGGAAGAGGATCTGGTGCTGGTGGCTACACGAGCCGGCCTCACCGGCCGACGGAATCGCCGAGAGGCGCGCCAGCTTATCGAAAAGTTCGAGGCCGTAGGCGGCGATGAACGGCAGGCCGCACAAGCTGCGCTCCTGCAGCTCGCGGTTGGGATAGAGCGAATCGAAAAGCATGCGCTGGTGCTCGTCGAGCAACCCGGTGCGGAAATTCTCCGCGCGCCCCACCTTCTCCTTCAGCTTCAGAAACACGTAGAGGATTTTCTCTTCGATCGCATCGAGGGTGCCCAGCAAGCTCTTGTCGAGCTTCTCGATCGGCTCCGCATACGATCTCAACATTGCGCGCAACTGCCTCTCGTCCGCGTCAAAGCGGCTCGCGAGTGCATCCGGCAGCGCCTTCTGCTCCATCTTTGCGCGGACGTGCTGAGGCCCGAGCAGGACGTCGTGAAAATCGAGTGCGTACTTCGAGAGCAGCCGCGCGATCGACGGTTCGACGAGCGTGAAGCTCGCCCGGGGAAGAATCGCAGGCATGCGGCCGAGAATCTTCTCGTAGACCACCTGCGCCTGCGCCATGTAGGCGACCTCCGACGGGCCGCCAATATACGCTGCCGTGGGGAGCAGCGTGTCCTGCACGATGGGGCGCAGCAAAACGCTGGGGCTGAACGCCATGGCATCTGCTTCGGTGGCAGCGCGAAGCTGGTCCAGCGTGAACTCCGCATCGCCGGCGAAGAATTTGCCGTTGCGGCTGCGGAGCGGTTGCCGCTGGCCGTTCACGTTGTAGAACAGGAGCGTCGAACTGGGCGCGACTTTCACTTGAGCGTGAAAGCCGCTGCGCTCGAGTTCTTTCGAGCGAGCTTCGAGCGCATCGCGGAGGGAGTCGGCTTCATCCAGAGCGCGCCGGTACACAGGGGCCGCGACGCGGTGCAAGCGCGCGTCAAGCGGGTCAATGAAAATGATTCCCCGCCCCGCCAGCAGACGCGCCATCAGTTTGGCGTAAGCCGACCCATACGTTTCCGAAGGCGCGTACGATTCGCGCAGGAAGCGAGCCACTTCGGCGGCATAGGAACCTTCGAGAGTCTCTGTGGCTTGGTTGAGAATCGGACTCGATGGCTTCGCCGAACGCAATCTCACCCACGCGGCGATTCAGCGTTTCTTCCCTCGGAGGCAGTTCGTAACGCGCGAGGCCCGCACGCGTGTTCCAGAAGGTGTGATTCACTTCGGCAAGATCGTGGTCCTCAGTGGCCAGCCAGAAGACCGGAACTGCATCGATTCCCCGACTGGTGATTTCTTCCGCGAAGCGAACGGCGCACAGCGCTTTGAAGAAGCTGTAGATCGGACCGGAGAACAGGCCCACTTGCTGGCCAGTCACGATTGCGACGGCACCCGCCGCCAGGCGATCGAGGTTGCGTCCGGCGCCCAAGAGGCGGTTCTGCTCACGAAGCACTGCCACGACTTCTTGGCGCGTTTCTGGATCGAATTTGACCTCGCTTGCGGCCGCGAGGATGCCCTGATCGGTGGGCGGATGCGCGTAGTAGCGGGAAACGCGGCTGAAATCCTCAAGAAACGTGGAAAAGAGCTTGGTCGTGTGGGGGATTTCGCGGAACGGAAGGCAGTGCGACTCCATCGAAGAAATCATGATACACGCGGCCCGGAGTGCCAGCAACAAGGCAGAGCCGCTGAACGCGGCGCTGCCTGCAAAACAGCCTCAAAATCTACGGTCATTGGACGCACGGGATGCTCCCTCGGCTATAGAGGTTAGATGAGGACGCCGCCCTGCCGGATTCACGGCCAGACATCGGCCTGGCTGGAAACTACTGCAAAAGGCAAAAGCGGAACACAGAGGTCACGGAGAAAGACCATGAGTACACGGAAAAACCCAGTCCAAACGGCGCAGGAGTTAACGCGACGCCGCGCTACGGGCGGGCGACCGATTCGGGAACTATTGCGGCCAGCATAGCGTCGATTTCGCGCTGCCCTTTCTCGTTCACGGGGCAGAAGGGGCGGGCGCGGCAAGCCGCCGAAGTAGCCGAGCCGGTCCATCGCGTATTTGATTCCGGCGATGCCGTATTGCGGACCCAGCATTTTCGACGGCAGCATCAGCTTTTCCTGCAGCGCATGCGCGCGCGCGGAATCGCCGGCGCGGTGAGCCTCCCAAATCTCGACGCAAATCTCCGGGAAGGCGTTCGATATCGCGATCACGGCGCCCACGGCCCCGCGTTGCAAGCGAATCGTACAGCGTCGCGGCCGACCCGACGAGCGCCTGAAAACTCTTTGGCGCGGCGGCGATGATTTTCGCGATCCCCTCCACGCTGCCGGAACTGTCCTTGATTCCCACGATGTTCGGGTGCGCGCCCACGCGCGCAATCAGCGAGGCTTCGACGGTGACGTGCGTGAATACGGGAACCGAATAGATCAGCACCGGAATGCGCGCGGCGTCTGCCACGCGAACGTAATGCTCGGCCAGCAGATCGTCGTTGATCGCCGGTTTGTAGAAGCTTGGCGTGCGAACGAGGGCTGCGTCGAAGCCGAGCGCGGCGGCGCGGCTCGTGTGCGCGATCGTCTCCGCCGTCGATTCTGCGCCGGTGCCGGCGATCAGAATCTTGCCGGGCGCGGCGGCTTCTTTCGCGGCCTCCCAAACTCGATAGACTTCGTCCCAAAGCAGCAGAACGGATTCGCCGGTCGAGCCATTCATCACGTAGCCGGCGAGGCGCGTGCGGTTGTAGCGCGCGATATTTTCGCGCAGGCGCGTGAGGGCGAGGCTGCCGTCGGCCGCGAACGGCGTCGTCAGTGGGGCGAAAATGCCGTGGAGTTGCATACTGCGATTCTACAACGGAACATCAAAGGCAAAAAGCCACCGCAGAGGCGCGGAGGACGCGGAGAAAACAAGGCCAGCCGAAATGCTAGTTAGGACCGATCACTTGTAGTCGGCGGGGGCCGGGGCGGCTGCGGCGGATTTGCGACGGTGGAGATCTTGCAGCGCGGCAACTTCGACGGCATGGCCTTGCATCGCGCGAATACCTCGCGCGGCGGCGTTTGCTGCGGAGAGCGTGGTGATGCATGGAACGTTGTAGCGGATTGCCGCGCGGCGGATGGATTTTTCGTCGTAGAAGGACTCGCGGCCCAGCGGTGTGTTAATCACGAGATCCACTTTCTGCGTTTTGATCAGGTCGACGATGTTCGGACGGCCTTCGTTCACTTTGTACACCGATTCCACTTCGATTCCCGCTTCTTGCAGCGCGGCCGCCGTTCCTCGCGTGGCGATGACTTTCAATCCGGCCGACATCAGCTCGCGAACGAGCGGCGCCGCATGGCGCTTGTCGCGATCATTCACGCTCATAAACACGGTGCCCTCGAGCGGCAGCCGCTGACCCGCCGCGAGCTGTGCCTTCGCGAAGGCGACGCCGAACGTTGACGAAATTCCCATTACTTCGCCCGTCGAGCGCATCTCCGGACCCAGAATCGTGTCGACGCCGCGGAACTTGTTGAACGGAAACACGGGCGATTTCACGGCGTAAAAGTCGCGCACCGAAAGTTCCTTCACGCCGTTCGTTTGTACCACCGGAAGATTCAGCTCGCGCAGCTTGCGGCCGGTCATCAAGCGCGCGGCAACTTTCGCGAGCGGCACGCCCGTAGCCTTGCTGACGTACGGAACCGTGCGCGAGGCGCGCGGATTCACTTCCAGAACGTAAACGGTGTCGCGCTGAATCGCGTATTGCACGTTCATCAGCCCCACCACATGCAGGGCGCGAGCGAGACGCGACGTGTAATCGCGAATGCGTTCGAGCACGGCCGGCTTCAGCGTGACGGACGGAAGCACGCACGACGAGTCGCCGGAGTGGATGCCGGCTTCCTCGATGTGCTCCATGATGCCGGCGATGACCACGTCTTCGCCGTCGGCCAGCGCATCGACGTCAACTTCCGTTGCGTCTTCCAGGAATTTGTCGATCAGGATGGGGCGCTTGGGGTCGGAGACGCTGCCCATCTGCGCGGCCTGCGCGACGTATTCATTCACAGTTTTCAGGTCGTACGCGATCACCATGGCGCGCCCGCCGAGAACGTAGCTCGGGCGAACGAGGACCGGCAGCCCGATTTCCGCGGCGGCGCGCACGGCGTCGTCTGGCGCGAGCGCGGTGGCATTGCGCGGCTGTGGAATCTTCAGATGCTCGAGCAATTCGCCAAAGCGGCGGCGATCCTCGGCAAGATCAATCGATTCGGGCGCCGTGCCGATGATTTGCGCGCCGTTGCGCTTGAGTTCGAGGGCAAGGTTCAGCGGCGTTTGGCCCCCGAACTGGACGATTACGCCCTGCGGCTTCTCGCGGTCCAGAATCGCGAGAACATCCTCGAGAGTGAGCGGCTCGAAATACAAGCGGTCCGAGGTGTCGTAATCCGTTGAAACCGTCTCCGGATTACAGTTGATCATGACCGTTTCGTAGCCGTCTTCCTTCAGCGCCAACGCCGCGTGGCAGCAGCAATAATCGAACTCGATTCCCTGGCCGATGCGGCTCGGTCCGCTGCCGAGGATCACCACCTTCGGTCGATCGACGGCCTCGGATTCGTCTTCGTCCTCGTAGGTCGAGTAGAGGTATGGCGTAAACGATTCGAATTCGGCGGCGCAGGTGTCCACGCGCTTGAAGACGGGGCGCACGCCGAGTTCGTGGCGGCGTGCGCGAACTTCGGCGGCGGTGACGTTCCACAGCTTTGCCAGCTCTTCGTCGCTCGCGCCCGAGCGCTTACCTTCGAGCAGCAGTTCGCGCGAAGTCTCGCTAAGAGGAGTCTTCGCGATGCGGCGGTCGAGCGCGACCATGTCTCCAAGCTGCCGAATGAACCATGGATCGATTTTCGTGAGCTCGCACACTTCTTCCTGGCTCATGCCGCGCTCGAGCGCTTCAAAGAGCCAGTGGATGCGGTCCGGGCCGGGCACGTGGAGCTTCTCGCGCAGCAGCGCGGTGGTGACTTCCGCCGGAGGACGCCACGCCGTGTGCGGCTCCAGGGAACGAATCCCCTTGCACAGCGCTTCCTGGAACGTGCGTCCGATAGCCATCACTTCGCCAACGGATTTCATCTGCGTGGTCAGCGTGGTATCGCTGCCCGGGAATTTCTCAAACTGCCATTTCGGAATCTTTGCGACAACGTAGTCGATGGTCGGCTCGAAGCTCGACGGGGTTTTGCGCGTGATGTCGTTCGGAATTTCGTCGAGCGTCATGCCCAGCGCGAGCTTCGCTGCGATTTTCGCGATCGGGAAGCCGGTGGCCTTGCTCGCTAGCGCGGAACTGCGCGATACGCGCGGATTCATTTCGATTACCACCATGCGGCCGGTTTCGGGGTCGATGGCGAATTGAATGTTCGAGCCGCCGGTTTCGACGCCCACCTCGCGAATGATCGCAGCCGCCGCGTCGCGCATGCGCTGGTATTCCTTGTCGGTAAGGGTTTGCGCGGGCGCGACGGTGATCGAATCGCCCGTGTGGATGCCCATCGGGTCGAAATTCTCGATCGAGCAGATGACCACGAAGTTGTCGCGAAAATCGCGCATCACTTCGAGTTCGTATTCCTTCCAGCCGAGCACGGATTCTTCGATCAGCGCCTGATGGACGGGGCTGGCGTCCAGGGCGCGCGCGATGGCGTCGACGAATTCTTCGTGGTTGTAGGCGATCGAGCCGCCCGTCCCGCCAAGAGTGAACGACGGGCGAATCACGATGGGGTAGCCCATCTCGTCGGCGAGCGCGACGGCTTCGGGAACGTCGTTGACGACTTCGGACGCGGGAACTTCGAGGCCGATTTTGCGGCACGCGGCCTTGAAGAGCAGGCGATCTTCGGCAATCTTGATGGCGCGCAGCGACGCTCCGATTAATTTTACGTTGTATTTGTCGAGGATGCCTGCCTCGGCCAGCTCGACCGCGAGATTCAGGCCCGTCTGTCCGCCGACGGTGGGCAGCAGCGCGTCGGGCCTTTCCACGGCGATGATCGCCTCAAGATATTCCTTCGAAAGCGGCTCGACGTACGTGCGGTCCGCGATTTCCGGGTCGGTCATGATCGTCGCCGGATTCGAGTTGACGAGCGTGACCTCGTAGCCCTCGGCGCGCAGCGCCTTGCATGCTTGCGTGCCCGAGTAGTCGAACTCGCACGCCTGCCCGATGACGATCGGCCCAGAGCCGATGATCAGAATTTTCTTGATGTCAGTGCGCTTCGGCATTGAACTCTTTTGTCCCGCTACGACGAATCGTGTCGTTACCGGAGTCTTTGGAAGGGCGGGGCTTCAACCCCGCCGAAACTGTCGCAGTCTCCAACGGGGCTTTAGCCCCTGAAGCCAACGGCCAGGGATCGAGCGCGAATTTCCCCGTTGCCGCTCCGTGCGGATATTCGGCCGGCGTTGCTGCGAGGCCTGCTTTCACCGGATTGTCGTCGATGTATCTCACGTGCAAATCAAAATCGTTCCGGTCGCGAATCTGATGCTCGGTAAAACCGGGGTGCCACACGGGAAAGCGGCTCCCGATTTCGTGTGAAGAACCACCTTTGACTAGTTGGACGGCCTTCTCAAGGCTCGTCGACTGGGCCGGCGTGAGGATCACATGGATATGGTCGCGCATCACCACATAACGGTGAACACTGTAATGGCCCGCGTCCCTGTAGCGGAAGATCGCGGCCTCAACAATGGATGCAGTATTAGGATTTTGAAAGAGTGCTCTTCTCTGCCACGTGTTCGTAGTGATGAAGTACGTGGCGCCGGGTTGAGTGCGATGCTTCGGCCGAGTCACTTGGCTTCAGGGGCTAAAGCCCCACCTTTCTCGTGTCGATTACGGCGGGGTTGAAACCCCGCCCTTCCGTTTTGCGCCGCAGCGGTCATCGAGCATCCTCGCGCATCATGGCGATGAAATCGTCGAAAAGGTAGCGGGCGTCGTGCGGGCCGGGCGACGCTTCCGGGTGATATTGCACGCTGAAGAGCGGCAGCGAGCGGTGGCGCATGCCTTCGTTCGTGTGGTCGTTCAGGTTCACGTGAGTGATTTCAACATCGCTTGATGGAAGCGAATCCGGATCGACGCAGAATCCGTGATTCTGCGCCGTGATCTCCACTTTCTGCGTGAGCAGGTTCTTCACCGGATGGTTCGAGCCGTGATGGCCGAACTTCAATTTGAACGTGCGGCCGCCGAGAGCGAGGCCGCAAAGTTGGTGGCCGAGGCAGATGCCGAAAATCGGAACGCGGCCCAGCAATTTCCGAATATTCTCGATCGCGTAACCGACTGGCTCGGGATCGCCCGGACCGTTCGAGAGGAAGACGCCGTGCGGCTTCAGCGCGAGAACATCTTCGGCGCTGGTTTGCGCGGGGACGACGGTGACTTCGCAGCCGTGGTCGACCAGCAACCGCAGGATATTTTGCTTGATGCCGAAATCGTAGGCGACGACGCGGTGGCGTTGATCAGCTTCAGGGGCTTCCCGGTCCAACTTCGACCGGGACGCAGACTTCGCGGAAGCTCCCTGCTTTCGGCGCCGATTTGTCGGAGCTAAAGCTCCGACCCCCTAAACGGCCCTCAGGGCTTGAGACCCTCTTGCCGGCGTTGGCGCTCGCGACAGCAGCCGCGGCGATAGGAGCCGCAAGATCAATCGAGCCTTGCGACCACGCGTAGACCTTCGGCGATGTGACGCGGCTGGCCAGCTCCTGGCCGGCCATTGTCGGCAGCGCGCGAGCTTCGGCCACAAGCTGCTCAGCGGGAGTGCCGTCGGTCGCCACAATCCCACGCAGCGCGCCCACCTGCCGCAGGTGGCGAACCAGCGCGCGCGTATCGATGTCCCAAATGACCGGTACGCCCCAACGTTCGAGATATTGCTGAGCCGATTCGGTGGACCGCCAGTTCGACGAAATCGGCGAGAAATCGCGCACCACAAGCGCTTCAATGTACGGCTTTGCGGATTCCTGATCGTCGATATTGGCGCCGACGTTGCCGATGTGGGGATACGTCAGGCAGACAATCTGGCCGGCATAACTCGGATCGGTGAAAACTTCCTGGTAACCAGTAAGGCTGGTATTGAAAACAACTTCGCCGCCACGGCGGGTGCGAGCGCCCGCCGCGCGTCCGTTAAAGACTCGTCCGTCCTCGAGCGCGAGAACCGCGCGACCTTCGGGGAACTCCGTCAGTGTGTCCTCCAAAATCCGTCATTTGGACGCCGCGTTGACCGTTGACGTCGACGTCAGCGATCCGAAATGGTCCACCGGCCAATATGCGAAAACCGCCTTCCCGTATATGAACGGGCGAGGCACGGGACCGAACACGCGAGAATCATTCGAGCTGTCGCGGTGATCGCCCATCACGAAATATTCGTCCGGCGGAATGATCATCGCCGGATATTTAGACGCATCCAGATAACTCGCGGGCACGTACGGCTCGGCCAGCTCGACGCCGTTGACGTACAGCCGCCCGGAGCGAATCTCCACCATCTCGCCCGGCAGCCCCACCACGCGCTTGATGAACGATTTCGAACGGTCGAGCGGATACCAGAAAACGACCACGTCACCGCGTTCGATCGGCTCGAAGCGGTAGACAAACTTGTTGATGAAGATGCGCTCCTGATCTGAAAGGAGCGGCGCCATGCTCGTGCCTTCCACTTTCACGGGTTGGTACAGAAAGATGATGATGACGAGAGCAAGACCGAGCGCAACGGCAAGATCGCGCGTCCAACTGCGAAGTTCGCGGCGCAATTGAGGAAGAGGAGTGTTGTCTGACTGGTTTGTCAGGCCAGGTTGAGGGGTGTCCAACATTCCTTCGCTCCTCATACTTATATCACGGGACTCGAATCGGCGCAAAGACTACTGCCAGTCCGTTCTTCAGCCCGCTTGACTATGATGCTCCGGACTGACTTTTTGGTCGCTCAATGTGAATTGCAAGATTGCGAGGGCGGCAATGACCGCAGTTTCGGTGCGGAGGATGTTTTCGCCTAGCGAGGCCTCGACGAAGCCGGAACTTCGCGCGGCTGCGACTTCGGCATCAGTCCAACCGCCTTCCGGGCCGATAGCAAGAACGGCCGCATGAGTCTCGCCGAGGCCTGACGCCAGCGCGTCGCGCAGCGGCCGAGCTTCGCGACGCTCCGAGAGGAGGAGTTTAAGCTCGGCGCCGGATTGAGCGAAAGCGTCGGCCGGTCGAAGGGCGGTTCCGATTGAGGGCACGCGCAGGCGGCGCGATTGCTGCGCGGATTCGAGCAGAATCTTCTCCCAGCGCGCGTGACGCCTGGCGGCAGCGGCGAGAAGCGGCTTGTCGGTTCGTGCGGCTGCGAGCGGAGTAATCTCAGTGACGCCGAGCTCGGTGGCTTTTTCGAGGCACCACTCGAACCGATCGAACTTTACGATCGAGAGGAGCAGGTGAAGATTGGGACCAGCCTCGCGGCTGGGAATGTTTTCGACCAGCGCGAAATCAATTTGCGATTTGCCGCTTTTCGACCGCACCACCCGCTCGATGCGCGCAAGCCAGACCGTGTTGCCGTCGCTCAGCTCGTAGAGCTGGCCCGGTTCGGCGCGCAGGACGCGGCCAAGATGCTCGGCGGTATCGCCGCGAAGCGTAGCGACGCCGGACTCGAAGCTGTCAACGAAGAAGCGGCGGCGCATGGGGAGATTGTAAGCGAGGTTGGAGGATCGAGGGGCGTCCTACCCGAAAATGTCTTTGACTTTGTCGAAGAAGCTGGAGCTGCGTTCGGCGGGCTTGTTCTCCACTTTCATGGTTTCGCCGAGTTGTTCGAGGGTGCGGCGCTGTTCGCGCGTGAGCTTCGACGGAACCACGACGCGAATATTCATATAGAGATCGCCGCGGCCGCCGTGCGGGTCGGGCAGGCCCTTCCCTTTTTTGCGGAAAATCTGGCCCGACTGCGTGCCTTCGGGAATTTCGAGGTCGTCCTCGCCGTTCAGAGTGGGGATTTTCAATTTCGCGCCGAGGCTGGCCTGCGGAAAACTCACCGGAATCGAGCAGTACAAATCAGCGCCGCGCCGCTCGAAGAACGGATGTTCCTTCACATCGAGGAAAATATACAGATCGCCCGCAGGACCGCCGTTCGTTCCCGGCTCGCCGTGGCCCGCCATGCGCAGCCGCGTTCCCGTTTCGACGCCCGCCGGCACGGGAACTTCGATGGTGCGTTCGCGTTCGATGCGGCCCTGGCCGCGGCATGTCTCGCACGCGTCCCGAATCACCTGGCCCGCGCCCTGGCAGGCCGGACACGTTCGCGTAATCGAGAAGAATCCTTGTTGGTACGCCAGCTGGCCGCGGCCGCGGCACGTCTCGCACGTCGACATTCCGGTGCCCGGCTTCGCGCCGGTTCCCTTGCAACTCTCGCAGACCTCGTGGCGCGAGATGCGGATTCTCGATTTCACGCCCGCGGCCGCTTCTTCGAATGTCAGCGACAAATCGTAGCGAAGGTCCGCGCCGCGCTGGCCGCGCGCACCGCGCCCGCGGCGACGCCCAGCGCCGCCGCCGCCGAACACATCGTCCATGCCGAAAAGATCGCCGAGAATATCCTGGAAGTCCGCGAAGATCGACTCGTTGAAATTGGTCTCGAAGCCGCGATTGCCGAGGCCGGCGTGTCCGTAACGGTCGTACACCTGGCGCTTCTGCGGATCGGAGAGGACGCTATACGCCTCAGTCGCGTCGCGAAATTTCTCCTCGGCTTCGTGCTTGTTTTCGGGATTGCGGTCCGGGTGATGCTTCAGCGCGAGTTTGCGATAGGCGGACTTGATCTGGTCGCCCGAAGCGTCGCGCTCGACGCCGAGAATTTCGTAGTAGTCCAACTGGGTCGATGACATTCGTCCAGGTCCCTTGCTTCGTTAATTCTCGCGCGCCGACTTCGAAACCGGCTCGGCCGCCACGCGAACCATCGCCGGCCGCAGCACGCGATCGTGAAACGTGTAGCCGGGCTGCAGTTCGCCGACGATCGTGCCGTCGGCCTGCGCCGTCGTCTCCACTCGATCGATGGCGTGATGCAAATGCGGATCGAACTCCTTGCCCACCGAATCAATGCGCTTCACACCCTGTTTCGAAAGCACGTCCCAGATCTGCCGGCGAACGATCTCGAAGCCTTTGCGGTATTCCGCGTTTGCCGCGCTTCCTTCGCCGGCCAGCGCGTTGTCGAAAGCGTCGAGCACCGGAAGCAACTGCTCCACCATCAATTCGACGCCGCGCTGACTGGCCGCTTGACGTTCCCTTTCGACGCGCTTCCGGTAATTCTCGAAATCCGCCTGGCGCCGCACCAGCGTGTCCATCAGCTCCTGCTTCTCTGCCAGAAGCTTCTGGACGTCCTGCGCGCCTGAAGCTGCTTCCACTTCTCCAGCCACTCGCGCCGCGGCGACGGCCGCCGATTCGGCATCGTTCGCTCCGGTTTGGCGCGGACGCGGGCCGTTCCTCCGGGTCATTTCCCTTCTTGCGGTGCTCGTGATTGTGCGGAGACACGGAATTAACTCCCTTGATCGTTCTCGGAAAAGAATTGGGCCATGAAAGCCACGGCCGTAATCACTCGCTCGTAGTGCATGCGCATCGGCGCGAGAATGCCAAGCGTCCCCTGCACCTGATCCTTGGATGAGTACGAGGACGAAACCAGCGCAAGATGTTTCCCCGCGCTCGACATCTGGTCAATGCCAATCTCGACGTGGACTGGCTCGGGCGCTTCAATGCACCCGCTGAGCAGCGCAATCAGCCGGTCCTTCTCTTCGATGGCCTGCAGCAACTCGCGAACTTGCTCCTGGTTGGTGAACTCCGGAAACGACGCGATTCGCGCCGTGCCCTCAACGTAGATTTTCCGGTCGTCGCCATCGCCGAGAACCGAGGGATCGCACAGAACCAGCGCGTCACCCGCGAGCGCGCCATATTGCTCGCGGTCACGCTCCACCTGGGCGCGGAGATCGGCGCGCATCGCCTCCAGAGTCCAGCCGACGTAGTGCCGATTCAAATGCTCCGCGATGCGATCCAGGTCTTCCTGGCGGAACGCTCTCTCGGGGCGGATCACTTTGTCGCGCGTCAGCCCACCCGCGATGATCAGAACCACCACAACGCGATTATCGGGCAGCAAAAGAAAGCGCATGTGCTCGACGACGCTGCGAGCGAGCGGCGGCGAAATGAAAATCCCCAGGCCGCGCGAGACGGCGGATAGAACACGGCTGGCGCGCTCCATCACCGCTTCAGGTGTCTGCGCCGACTCGAGCTCACGCCGAATCCATTGGCGATCTTCGGGGCTGGCGGTGGCCTGCCCCGCCACCTGCTCGACAAAAAATCGGTAGGCGGCGGCGGTGGGAACGCGGCCCGCCGAAGTGTGCGGCTGATACAGAAGTCCCTCGTCCTCCAGATCCGCCATCACGTTGCGAACCGTCGCCGGACTCAGCGGCTCCGCTTGACGGCGCGCAATGCTGCGCGAAGACACCGGCTCGCCGGTCTCAATGTACTCACGCACCACGTCCGTCAGGATCTGCTGGTGCCGCTTCTGCTGCAGAACTGTAGGGCCCATATGAGTGGTAGTAAAAGTTTAGTCGGTGCGGAGCAAAGCGTCAACTTCGGTGGTCCTTGTGCGGAACTATCCCTTCTCGATGGCGTCCTCTGGCTCAGGACCCACTTTGGGCGCGCTCCGGAAAAATTTGGCCAGCCCTTTTCCCGTTGCCCCAGCCGCTCGCTTTTTGAAAAAGTCGGCGGCGGTCTCAACCACGCCAATTTTTTCCGCCACGGCCACCGCGATCCACTGGTTCAGGGAGACTCCGTCCTCCTTCGCGAGCCGCTGCGCGGCTTTCTTCGTGGACGTGGGTAGTTTCAACGGATAGCTCGACTTGCTCATCGCTTCACCTTTCTCAGCAGATCGGCTGGGCGGATCACGGGAATGCTGAATCGATCGCCAGCCGCAGCGAAATCCGCAATGTTATATGTTACCAGAGCGTTCGCGTGACCGTTGATCGCGGCTTCGAGAACCATCTCGTCCTTCGGGTCGCGAAGCTGAGGCCGCCACTGAAAACGAACCTCCACAGGCTCGATCAAAGCCGCAAGCTCTGCCAGAAACTCGTCGATTGCCTCCGTGTCTAGCCGATGAATCAGACGGTGCTCGGGCCTTTTCAAAACATCTTCGTATTCCAAGAAGAGCGGAGGCGTCGCTTGGAGCACCAGTTCACCGGTTGCGACCAACCGAAGAACCGCGTTCCCTGCTCCGGTGCGCGTGCGCAACGCCGCAACGACCACCGAAGTGTCCATGACGACTCTCCACAGCATAGACATCCTATATGGTGTCACATCGCCGGCGATGTTTGCAAGACGACTTGGGCGGCGTAAGGCCTTCTGGCCTCGGCCCGGCGAGTCTCACGCGTTCGCGTGCCGGGCAGAATATTCTCAAGCTGATACACCGAGTTGAGACTGGCCGCCCAGGCGCGACGCATCTCCTAGCTAGTTCCGACACTGATTGCAACGACATCTCGTAGGTACCGCCGCCTCAATGGCTTAGCGCGACCCCACCCTAAGTACCTTCTCCGCCTCCTCGCCGTAGCAGAGCCTCCGATTGGCTAAAGGCTTGCCACTCCATCTGACACTGGGGAGCGGACCAGCGTTCGTCCGTTCAACGCCACACCTCTCGCTCGCTTTGAAGGCTGCATGAAAACGCGATGTCGCGATAACTGGGGTCCCAAGCTCCTGGGCAGCTTTCTGCTCGTTCTATGCCTCTGCCTCCGACTGGCCGCGCAGGAGAGCCGCAAGATCCTGAAGCAAGTGGAACCCGAATACCCGCACGTGCTGAAGAAGATGGAGATTGGCGGGACGGTCCGCTTGAAAGTGGTCATCAAAGCGGACGGGAACGTGCAATCGACGGACGTCCTCGGAGGAAACCCGATTCTGGCTACCGAGGCGCAGAAGGCCGTGGCTCAATGGAAATTCGCGCCCGGGCCATCCGCTACCACCGTGGAAGTAAAAATCCTCTTCGATCCCCACAAGTAGAAACGAAAGTCAGCAGTCCGCCTCATCGCTGTGATTTCCGTCCCGACGCAACGTCCGCGTTGAAGTCCCTCGACTTGTTGCGCGGCACGGTCAGCGAAGTCCAGCCTCCCGCCGCGTTGGCCGTGAAATGCTTCGACAGGAAAACGATTTGCCCCACGTGATAAGAATAATGAGCCACCTGCCGGTTGATCGCCTGCATCACCGAATGCGGCTCCGTGCGAATCGTCACGATGCGCGTCAGGTCCGCATCCGTCAGCGGCTCCAGCGCGTCGAACAGTGATTTCCAGCCGCGCTCCCACATCGCGATTAGTTCAGTCCGGCTACTCGGTGGCTCTTCAAATTCGGTGTCGCGGTTCCGGTCCGGCTTCTCGCCATCCGCGGTCAGAAAATCCGTCCACCGCGAGCGCATATTCCCGGCCATGTGTTTCACGACGATGGCAATGGAATTTGACTCGGCGTCGAGCGTCGAGAATAGCCCTTCCTCGGGGCATTGCTCGATCGCCCGTTCGGCGAGCCGCTTGTAGTACCGGAATAGATCCACGGCGTCTTTGGTGTACGAGCTGGTCAGATGGTGTGCCATGGCCGGATTTTGCCGCCGGGCTACCTCGAAAGCAAGTGGGCCAACGCGGTCCGCAAGGGAGCCCTGCCGCTCGGCGACTCCTGTTGACATTCGCAGGCCTGCTCACCTAATCTCCTACAGAACGTCTATACAGACATTCAATAGGAGAGAGAAGTGGCCCCCGACCAAACGAATCTTTTGCAGGGAACCCTGGACATGATGATCCTCAAATCGCTCTCGACGGGCGAGATGCACGGACTTGGAGTCTCGCGACGCATTGAGCAGATCACGCGCGGCACCTTCCAGGTGAAGCCGGGCTCGCTCTTCCCCGCTCTGCACCGAATGGAAGAGGAAGGCTGGCTCGCGTCATCGTGGGGTGAATCCGAGAACAACCGCCGCGCGAAGTACTACCGCCTGACGAAGACGGGGAGGCGGCAGCTCGACACCGAAACGGAGCGCTGGGGAAAGATTTCACTCGCGATTGCGCGCGCGCTCGAAGCAGAAGGCTAAGGAGCAAGCATGGCAATTCTGGCGCGCATAAAGAGCCTGATTCGCAACTTCGTCGGTCAGCGTCGCAGCGATGAAGATATCGACGCCGAAGTGCGTGGCTATGCCGAGATTCTCGCGGAGGACAAAATGCGCGAAGGAATGAAACCGGATGAGGCCCGGCGGGCGGCGCGGATCGAACTCGGCGGCGTCGAGCAGGTGAAAGAACAAGTCCGCGAAGCGCGCACAGGCGCTTGGCTCGATTCCCTGCTGCAAGACCTGCGCTACGGCGCGCGCATGCTGCGCAAGAATCCGGGATTTACCGCGATTGCGATACTAACGCTCGCCCTCGGCATCGGCGCCAACGCCGCGATTTTTACACTCACCTACGCCGTGATTCTGAAGAGCCTGCCCGTGCCGAATCCTCAACAGCTCGTCCGCTACACGTTTCGCAACGGGGATCAGGACATCGGCTTCTCGGGCCCCTTGTACGAATCGCTTCGCAAGCAGGAAACCACGAGCCAGGACCTTCTGGCTTGGACCTCCATCGATTTCGCCATCAGCGAAAACGGCGCGACGCAAAAGGTCCGCGGAGCGCTCTTGTCCGGGAACGGATTTCGCGTCCTCGAGCTGCAACCATTTCTCGGGCGAAGTTTCAGTGAGGCCGACGACGTGCCCGGCGGCGGCTCGAACGGCTACCAGGCTCTCCTTGGCTACACCTACTGGAAGGAACATTTTCAGGCGAATCCGAACGTCATCGGCCGCCTTCTCGCGGTTCAGGGAAAGTCCGCGACGATCGTCG
Organism: uncultured Acidobacteriota bacterium; assembly: GCA_963737205.1. GTDB lineage: Bacteria > Acidobacteriota > Terriglobia > Acidiferrales > UBA7541 > Palsa-295. The sequence continues at coordinate 730,821 of CAVTRV010000003.1, forward strand.
GCGTGTTGCCGGAGGGATTCGAGGGACTCGTTGCCGGGCAGCGCGTTGATGTTGTGCTGCCCCTGGCCTTCGACTACTCAACCGAGCAGCAGGGCGGCGCCTTCTGGCTCACGGTTATGGGAAGACTGAAACCCGGCGTGTCTTTTCAGACCGCCGAATCCAACCTTAAAGCTACAGAACCTGCGGTTCGAGAAGGCGCGGGATCGTCGCACGCCTTCCTAACCGGATTCTTCGCTCCCTTTCATATTGGGGTCGAGAGCGGGCGCTCCGGTTTGTCGTTGTTGAAGATTCGGTACAGCCAGCCCCTGATAGTGCTCGAGATTCTGGTGGGACTGCTTCTCCTGCTCTGTTGCGCGAACGCGTCTCTTCTGGTGCTGGCGCGCGTCAGCAGCAGAATGAGGGAATTTGCCGTGCGCAGCGCGCTGGGCGCGCCGAGACAAAGATTGTTTCGCCAGGTGCTGATCGAAATCAGCCTCCTTTCCATCTGCGGGCTCGCAGCCGGAATCGTGCTCGGATGGGGAGGTGCAAAGTTTCTCGTGTCGATGCTTGCTGCGGTTGGCCAGCCTCCTCCGCTCGACGTGACGCCGCAGGTTACGATTCTCGCCTTCACGGCTGCGATCAGTGTTCTTTCCACTTTGGCGGTGGGCACCTGGCCCGCCGTACGAGCGAGCAGGATTGCTCCGCTTCTGGGCCTCAAGCAAGCAGCGGGAACGCAGCGGAAGAACGTCGGCGCCTGGATCGTGCCCGCGCAGGTCGCCGTGAGCGTGATGCTGCTCGCAGCGGCATCCCTGCTGGGCGGCTCTTTCCTCCATCTGCTGTTGCAAGACTCCGGTTTTCGAACCGACGGCGTGGCGATGGCCGACATCGACCTGAGCACGACAAGACCCGATGCGGCTACGTCCACGCGGTACGCGCGACAAATCGCCGAAACCCTCGGGCGCATGCCCGGAATCGAAGCCGCCGCTGCCATGTCCATCCCGCCGATCCATGATTGGTGGAATGCGTCGCACTATTTTTCGCTGGCGCAGAACGGGGCCGTACACTCGGATATGAACCTGTGGGTTGAAAACGTAACGCCCGGTTATTTCTCGGCGATTGGAACGCCGATTCGCGAGGGTCGAGCGTTTGCGCCCGCAGACGCGGCCGGTGAGCGCGTTTGCATCCTGAGCGCGTCCGCCGCGGGATACTTTTTCCCCGGCGAGGAAGCGATCGGGCGGTTTGTTTATTCCGGCGGCGCAGACCCGGCCGCCGACGGGAAGACGAAAATCGGCAGCGACGACACATTTCGCGTAATCGGCGTGGCGGCGGACGCGCGCTTCCGGTCGCTGCACGAGGCGCCGCCGCGCATGCTGTACGCTTTGGCGCGAAACGCTGAAATCGGCAGCGACTTCTTCATCGTGGCGCGAGGATCGAGCGCGGGCGCGATATCGGGAGCGATTCGCGAAGCCGCGCGGCAAATTGCGCCCGGCGCGGCGCAGCCCAACGTATTCACGTTCGATCAGCTCGTCGCCTCGCACTTGAGCCGCGAGCGAATGCTGATGGGACTTTCCGGATGCTTCGCTGGCATCGCATTGCTGCTCACGGTGATGGGACTGTACGGCTTGCTCACGCGCAGCGTCGTCGTGCGCACCAAGGAAATCGGTCTGCGCCTCGCGCTCGGCGCGCGCCCGCGGGACGCGCTCGCACTTGTGTTGCGGCAAGGACTGCGCCTCGTGGCCATCGGCGCCGTCCTTGGCCTGGCCGCCGCGTTTGCGGTGACGCGCTTGCTCGGCAGCTTGCTCTTCGGCGTCAGCGCCACCAATCCGTTCATCCTGGCCGGAGTCGTGGCCGTGCTCTTTGGCGTCGCTCTCGCGGCCAGTTGCATCCCCGCATGGCGCGCCAGCCGCATCGATCCGATGGAAGCGTTGCGCTATGAATGAGCGTGCCAGTGCCCGGCGAAAGGGCGGGGTTTCAACCCCGCCGTAGCGCGCTCGTCGCTTCAGGGGTTTCAACCCCTGAAGCCAACTTGTGACGCCAATCGATTCACGCGTTCTCGAATGGCCGTTGATGGGATGGGCGACGATGTTGGCCAAACTGAAAAGTCTAATTCGGAATCTCGTACGCAAGCGCGAACGCGATGAAGAACTCGACGCCGAGGTGCGCGGCTATGCCGAAATGCTCGCGGAGGAGAAGATTCGCGACGGAATGAAACCAGAGGAGGCTCGGCGGGCAGCACGAATCGAACTCGGCGGCGTCGAACAGGTAAAAGAACAGGTCCGCGAAGCGCGCGCCGGCGCGTGGCTCGATTCCCTTCTGCAGGAAGTGCGCTACGGCGCCCGCATGCTGCGGCGAAGCCCTGTCTTTGCGCTCGCTGCCGTCTTTTCCTTGGCGCTCGGCATTGGCGCCAATACCGCCATCTTCGGCGTGCTCAATGCCGTGCTCTTGAAGATGTTGCCGGTTCGTGAGCCGACGCGTCTCGTGCAGCTCGAGGAAATCTATCAAGGCAACGCTTTCAACTTTTTCTCGTACCCCACATACCTTCACTTGCGCGACAGCAATCGAGTCTTCTCCAATCTATTCGCTTGGGCCAATCGACCGATGAACGCAGGGTTCGGCGGACAGGTCGAGCCACTGGAGGGAATGTTTGTCACCGGAAATTATTTCATCGGGCTGGGCGTGCCGGCACTCATCGGTCGCACAATTGTGACTCGGGATGACCACGCGGAAGCTGTTCCGGTGGCAGTTCTCTCGTATGGCGCCTGGCAGAAGCGATTCGGTGGCGACTCCAGGGTGATTGGGCGGACCATTACGCTGGAGGGTCTGCCCGTGACGGTGGTAGGCATCACCCCGTCGTGGTTCTTCGGCGCTGAAGTGGGTCGCTCATTCGAAGTGGCGGTTCCGGTTTCCCTGCAACCACGCCTGAACCCGGATCGACCTTTTCTCAACCGCGTCGATGCACAGTGGATCAGGCTCATGGCGCGCCTGGCGGTTGGCGTCTCGGAGCAGCAGGCCTCGGCGCAGTGCGCCGTATTGTGGCCTCAAATCCTAACGGAAGTCGACCCGAAGAGGATTTATGGTGCGCACAAATTCGGGATGCGACTTGATCCTGCCAGCACTGGACTCTCGCAATTGCGCGAGGAGTACTCTCGCCCGTTGTTCGTACTCTTGGCCATCGCTTGCTTTGTATTGCTGATTGCCTGCGCGAACGTCGCCAATCTTCTCTTAGCGCGCGTTTCCGTCCGACAGCGGGAGGTCGCCGTCCGCCTCGCGCTGGGGGCAAGTCGGTGGCGCATAGCCAGGCAGATGTTCACTGAGAGCGTTTTGCTGGCCGCGCTTGGGAGCGCCACAGGACTCGTGTTTGCCGTTTGGGGAGCGCGGGGCCTGGTGGATCTACTCTCTGTCGGAGGGTTCGATAGAGTCACGCTCGACGTAGGTTTGGATGGACGGGTGCTAGCATTCACCGCCGCAGCTGGCTTGTTCACCGCCATCTTGTTCGGTGTAGTTCCCGCGTTCAGGACGACAACTACGGAGTTCAAAACTGCTTTGTGCGCTGGCGGAAGCTTACTCGGAGGAAGGCACCGGACCGTTAGTAGAGCACTCCTCACCGGGCAGGTGGCTCTGTGCTTGCCGCTGCTTGTGGGTGCAGGTCTCTTCGCGCATAGCCTGCAAAAGCTTCTGGCGGTCGATGCAGGGTTCAATCGCGAAGGGGTTTTGATGGTGCACATGAATCCCGCGCGTGCTGGCTACAAGGGTGTGGCCCTGGCGACCTTATATCAGCAACTTTTGGAGCGGATCGACGCTATGCCGGGTGTGCTGTCCGCGAGCTTGTCCACCTATCCGCCCTTGACGGGTGGCGGAGGCACATTCTTCTCAACTTCGAGCCTCTTAATTGACGGACGCCGCGTCCCCGCAAGCGTCGGCAATGTCTACCTCAACGAGATTGCGCCTCACTTCTTCGAAACCCTCGGGACACCTCTCCTTGCGGGCCGCGACTTTAGCGCGGGAGATGACGGAGGAGCAGCAAAGGTCGTTATCGTGAGTCAGGCCCTTGCGCGGGAGTTTTTCCCGTACGGCAACGCTGTCGGCCACCAGATTCAGGTGGGCGACGGCGGCGCACCGGCCGAAATTGTCGGCGTCGTAAAAACGATGAAGTATGAGACCCTTCGTGAAGCCCCGCACTATATCGTGTTCGAACCCTACGCACAGAGTCTCGAGAACGCTGGATCGGTGTACCTCGAGGTGCGAGGCGTGGCCGGCTTAGGCGGCCTAGCCAGCGTCATACCACGGCAGATTGCCGAAGCTGCGAAGCACGTTCCCATAGAGACTCTCACACTCAGTGATTGGGTAAACCAATTTCTGATTGAGGACAGGCTTACCGCCGCTCTAGGCAGCGCCTTTGGCCTGCTAGCGATGCTGCTCGCCTCAATGGGATTATACGGCGTGATGGCGTACAGCGTGGCACAGCGCACGGGAGAGATCGCCGTGCGAATGGCGCTCGGCGCGAAGCGGGCGAACGTGCTCTGGCTAGTCCTGCGCGAGGCCGCCGTGCTAATTCTGGTTGGCCTTGCGGCGGGAGTGCCCATCGCATTGGCTCTCGGACGCCTGCTCCCGAGTATGTTGTTCGACCTTAAGCCGTCGGATCCGGCAACTGTGGTAGGCGCGGTCGTAATCTTGGCTGGCACCGCATTGGCAGCGGCGTATCTTCCAGCGAGAAGAGCTGCTGGCGTGGATCCCATGGTCGCCCTGCGCCATGAGTGACGAGATGCTGACCAAGTTCAAAAGCCTCATTCGCAACCTCACGCAGAAGCGCCGCCGCGACGAAGAACTCGATGCTGAGGTGCGCGGCTACGCCGAAATGCTCGCGGAGGAAAAGATGCGTGAAGGAATCAAACCGGAGGAGGCCCGGCGGGCAGCGCGAATCGAACTCGGGGGCGTCGAACAGGTAAAAGAGCAGGTCCGCGAAGCGCGCGCCGGCGCATGGCTCGATTCCCTTCTGCAGGACGTGCGCTACGGCGCGCGCATGCTGCGCCGCAATCCCGGATTCACGGTGGTCGCTATCGTCACGCTGTCACTCGGCATCGGCGTCAACACCGCTATGTTCACCATCGTGAATGGGTTTCTGCTTCGCCCTCTGCCGGTGCATGACGCCGCGCAAATCACCGCGATCCCGGTCGAAGAAAAAGGATTCCCCATCGGCGCCCGCGGCTTTTCCTATCCCGAATTCGCCGATGTCCGGCAGCAAGCGAGTCCGGTGGTCGACGTTTTCGCGAACGTCCTCGGACAAGTCGAGTTGAGCGTGGACGACCGGGCGGACACGCTCGCCATCAGCTACGTTTCGTCTAATTCATTCACCGCGCTGGGGCTCAAGGCCGCCGCCGGCCGGCTGATTCTTCTTGAGGAAGCGGAGCGTTCGGGGACGCAACCAGTAGTCGTTCTTGGCTACGCGTACTGGCAAAACCGTTTTGGCGGCGCGCCCGTCATTGGGAAGCAAGTGCTCATCAACGGGCACTCCGCCACCATCGTCGGCGTCGCTCCGAAAGACTTCCACGGCATGTTCGCCGCCTTCCAGATGGACGCTTACCTGCCGATGAGCGCGCTCGAACTCGAGCAATCGAATCGCTTCTGGACGAATCGCGATCTGCCGCGCCTCCTCGTTTTCGGCAGGCTCCGAGATGGCGTTAGCATCCCGCAAGCGCAGAGCGCCATCGACGTCATCGCCACTCGCCTGGCCCATCAGTATCCCGCCACCGACGGCACGATCGCGTTTCGCGTCATTCCCGAACGATTTGCGCGCCCCATACCCTACGCGAACAACTTCTTTGTCACCGCAGGCGCAATCTTTCTCGGTCTCGCCGCGTTTGTTTTTCTGCTTGCGTGCATCAACGTCGAGAATCTTCTTCTCACGCGGAGCCTCTCGCGTCAGCGCGAAATGGGCGTTCGCTCCGCCCTCGGAGCGGGCCGCGGCCGCCTGATTCGGCAGATGGTCACGGAAAGCAGCTTGCTCGCGCTTCTCGGCGGACTGGCCGGCGCGGCCGTTGGGCTGTTGGCCAACCGTCTCATCGGCTCGATCCATCTCCACAATTTTCCGCTGCAACTCGACACGACGTTCGATTGGCGCATCTTCGCGTACGCGCTCGCGTCGGCCCTGCTCGCAGGAGTCGCTGTTAGCCTGTTCCCGGCATTTCGCGTGTCCCGCACGGATGTGAATGCCGTGCTCGCCCACCGGCAATCGGACGCAGACCCGTTCTCCAACGTGCTGCGAGGGCGCAACCTCCTCGTCGTCGCGCAGATTGCCGGATCAATGACCCTTTTGATCGTTGCCGCGCTTCTGGTCCGAAGCCTCCGCGAGGCGCACAACACCAGCCTCGGCTTCGACGCCGGCCACGTCCTCGAAGCCACGCTCGATCCCAGCCACTCGGCCTACGACCGCACGCGCACGATCGATTTCTATCGCCAACTCGAGATGCGCGTTGCCGCGCTTCCCGGCGTCGAATCCGCCAGTCTGACTTCGAACCCACCTATGGCTGGCTTCCCCTGCAAGTCCGATGTCTACGTCCAAGGTCACCCAATCCCCCCGGGACAAAGCCCACCAAATGTTATGTGCAATAGCGTCGATCCGTCCTATTTCGAAACGCTGAGGATTCCCCTCTTGCTCGGGCGCGACTTCAGGCTTTCTGACGACGAAAGCGCAACCCCGGTCGCCATCGTCAACCAAACGATGGCGCGGCAGTTCTGGCCGCACGAAGACCCCATCGGAAAGCAATTCAGCGAGTCGCAGTCCGGGCCGTTGATCCAGGTTGTGGGCGTCGCGGCAAACGCGAAATATCTGACGATCGTCGAAGATCCGCAGCCCTGCCTTTACTTGCCGCTGACGCAGGCTTTTGCAGCCAGGCGGACCCTACTGGTGCGGACGTTCGCCGCTCCCGAATCTCTCGCCGGCGCGATCAAGCAGGAAATCGGCGCCCTCGCGCCGGGCTTGCCGATTCTTGATCTCGAGACCATGCAGCAGGCGCTCGACGGCGCCTTCGGATTCTTCACGTTCCGCCTCGCGGCGGCGTTGGCGGCGGTCATGGGAGGAGTCGGATTCGTTCTCGCCGTAATCGGAGTCTACGGCGTCGTTTCCTTTTCGCTGGCTCAGCGCACTCGCGAGTTCGGAGTGCGCATGGCGCTCGGCGCGGAACCAACGGACATCTTGCGCCTCGTGTTGCGCCACGGAATCACGCTCGCGGCGTGTGGCGCGTTGCTCGGCTTCGTGGCCACTCGCGCTTTATCCGGCGCGGTCGCACATCTGTTGCTCGGCGTAAGCGCCACCGATCCCGTCACGTACGCGGCCGCAGGATTGCTCCTGAGCGCCATCGTTCTGCTGGCCTGCTACGTCCCCGCCCGCCGCGCCATGCGAGCCGACCCGATGATCGCCCTGCGTCACGAGTGACCACCAGCGGAGGCAAGGAAGCACGGAGGCAGGAGGCAAGCAGCAGCCCGAGTCGCGCAGTCGCGAGGTACAAGCTCGACTGAGAAAGGTTACCTAGTCAGGCCTCGTTTACCTTTGCTGCTTTTGGTCACCTTGCGGTTTTTTGAACCCAACCCAATGAGGACCGTCGCATCCATCGGCTAGATACTCCGACAGTCGTACTTCAAGACCTCGCGGTCGATCATAAAACCAGATCACGTCATCCACAAAAAGGTGACCATCCTCCCGCACTAGAATGGCTGCGACGTTCCAACTCCATGGGCTCTCGTCCGAGTCGTCGCGAGTGAGTTTTACGTACACGCGAATGGAACCATCCTTCTCGGTTTCCACTTTCTCGATGTGGAAGGCCGTTGGCTCCGCTTCCTCGTCGTCACCCGAGAAGAGCCCGAACTCAAGAAACGGTGGCTTCGAGTTTGGGTCTTGATTCTGACGAGCCCAATCGTCTTGACAGGCGACGTTGATATCGATTCTGTGAAGCAGTGCCTTGCTGAGGAGGGGCGCGAAAATCTTTATAGCCGGCCCACCGGGGCTTCCCAGCGGGTGAAGCTGTACCACCACCGTGTAGAGGATTCGGACGACTGCCTCGGGTTGGTTAAGCAGACCAGCGGGGTTACCATCAGCTCCGGCTTGGCCAAGAGCGAATGGTGTGGTGAATTGCAGAAGAAAAAGCAGTCGCAAGAGACTCATATTCGTTACCTCACTACGGAACTGGAACTATGATCACATAGTAGGCACTGGAGTTGTCGCATGGGTACGCGCCGTTGGGCGATATTGACCGCGGGTGAGGGGGCATAGCTTCTCGGATTGCATTTCCATTGGAATCCGTTCGTTGTGGCCACTGATCCAAGAGCCAGAAGCTGCCCTTTGTATCGGGCCTCTTAATATAGATTCCGGAGTTCTTCTCCGCGCTTTTCGGAAAATAGTTGCCCTGGCTGTCAAAAGTGGCAACCGCCGTACCATCCTTAACGTTTGGGTTAACCTCTGCGTTGACGATGACCGGCTCTCCACGCTGCCATTTACGGGTGTCACGAGGCACATCTGAAAAATGGTGAGCGGCAGTCACACACTCACCATTTCCAATCAACGTAGGAGCGTTACTATTACCTACAGCTTGGCCAAGAGCGAACGGCATCGCGAGTTGCGGAACAAGAAGGAGTCGCAAGAGATTCATACTTGATGCACCTCAAAACGGGATGATACCACTGCGGTCCATCCGCCATGCCCCAATCCATTTAGTTTAGCCATCCGCAGGGCTGCTAACCCCGTCGGCGTCCCCGCGTCCAAGAAGTACGAAGATTTTCGTTGACAATACGAAAGGCTTCGTAGTAAGGTGCCGCCCATGACGAATTCAGCGAATTCAGCTCTTCAAAAGCCGACGGCCTCGGAGCTCGAAATCCTGCGCGTCCTCTGGACGCGCGGGCCCTCCACCGTCCGCGATGTCTATGAAACTTTGAGCGAGAAAAAGACGGTCGGCTACACCAGCGTCCTGAAATTCCTGCAAATCATGACCGAAAAGGGCCTCGTCCGCCGCAATGAAGAACAGCGCGCGCACGTTTACGAAGCCTGCGAGCCTGCGGAGAAGACCAAGCGGCAAATTGCCGGCGACGTGCTGCAGCGCGTCTTCGAAGGCTCGGCGCGCGACCTGATGGTTCACGCGCTCGCCGGCCGGCACACGTCGAAACGGGAAATCGAAGAACTGCGAGAGATGCTGGATGAGCACGAAAGGAAACAGCGATGACACACTTCGCAAGCTGGGTTTCTCCTGACGTGATGCGCACGCTGGGCTGGGCGCTCGTGCACTTCCTCTGGCAGGGATTGGCCCTTGCGGCGTTGCTCTCCGCAGCGATGGCGATGTGCCACAGCGCCGCGGCGCGCTACGCGCTAGCGGTCGGCGCGCTCGTGTTGATGCTCGCAGCGCCCGTGGTCACCTTTGGCATCCTCTGGGCGGGCCGCGCCGACGCAAACAATTCCCTGGCGCAGCCGATCTCACTCTTGGCGTTGCCGCATATTCTCGCGCAACGCTCCGCAGTTTCCGCGCCCGCAGGCGCAATGGCCGCTCCCGATTCACCGGTGCGCGCCGATGCCCTGCTCTGGTTCGTAGAACTTTGGTTCGCGGGCGTGATTATTTTGAGTCTGCGGACGGCCGGCGGCGTACTGCTAATCGAACGGATGCGCCGCAAGGATGCCAAGCCGGTCAGCGCGAAATTGCACGAACTCTGCGCGGCGGTGCAGCAGCAATTGGGCCTCGCGCGCGCCATTCGATACTGCGAGTCGAGCCTGCTCGACGCACCGGCCGTAATCGGCTGGTTCCGTCCTGCGGTGTTGCTGCCGCTCACGGCGCTCACCGGCCTTTCCGACGAGCAATTGCAAGCGGTGATTGCGCACGAGCTCGCGCATATCCGGCGGCTGGATAATTTCCTCAACCTGTTCCAGATCGTGGTCGAAACGCTCCTCTTCTACCACCCCGCCGTTTGGTGGGTGAGCAAGCGAATCCGCGCCGAACGCGAGAATTGCTGCGACGACGCCGCGATTTCCGTTTGCAGCGACGCGGTGGAATACGCGCGCGCCCTCGCGCTCATGGCCGAGTGGCGCGCGGCTCCCGCCCTCGCGATGGCCGTGAATCGCGGACCTCTCGCGGCGCGTGTTGCCCGTTTGATGGGCGTTGGACGCAACCGCAACGGAGTTCGCAGCGCTGGAATAGCCGCGAGCTTCGTTTGTCTGGCCGGCGCGGTGCTCGCCGCAAACGCGTTTGTCGGCGTCGCGCACACCGCATTCGCTTCCGCACTGCCGGCGCACGCTTACAACTTTAACCAGCCGGTCAACTCGAGTTCGCAACAGGACGCAACATCCGCGGCATCGTCCGTGGCCACAGCGTCCCGAGCGGCGGCAGCGACTGCGCGGGAGATGGTTCACGCGAACGCCGAGGCGGCGGCATCCACCGCGCGAGGCATGGTCCACGCAAGCGCGCAGACGATGGTCCACTCGCTCGTTACGGCAGTCGCCTCGGTAATGTCGCCTGAGCAGGATCAATCGCCCGCCACTCAAACCCCGGCTCCGAAAACCTCTTACATCGAGGCGATGAAGGCTGCGGGGTTTGACAATCTCACCGCGGATCAGTTGATCGGCCTCAAGGTTCAGGGCGTCACGCCGGAATACGTGAAGGCGCTCCACGACCTCGGCCTCAAGCCCGACGTCGACGAGTTGATCGGGCTGCGCGTCCAAGGCGTCACGCCGGAATACATTCGCGGCATGCACGACGCCGGAGTGAGCATCGATGCGGATAAACTCATCGGCATGAAGGTGCAAGGCATCACGCCGGACTACGTGCGCGAGATGCGCCAGTTTGGAGTGGAGCCAAACGCGGATGAGCTCATCGGCATGAAAGTGCAGGGCGTGACTACGGACTACATCAAGGCAATGCGAGCCGCGGGCGTCACCGTCACCCCCGACACAGTGATCGGCATGAAGGTCCAGGGAGTCACACCAGAATACGTCGAGCAGATGCACCAGCTCGGAATCGACTCGAAGGCCGACGAATTGATCGGAATGAGAGTGCAAGGCGTCACGCCGGAGTACATCAAGGAAATGCGCGCCGCTGGCCTGGAAGTGAACGCCGATAGCGCCATCGGAATGAAAGTCCAAGGCGTAACTCCGCAGTATGTGAACGAGATGCATGACCTCGGACTCAAGACTGACACCGACCAGCTGATCGGCATGCGTGTGCAAGGAGTGACGCCCGAATACGTTCGCGATATTCGCGCCACCGGGCTCGATCCGAAGGGCGACCAGATCATCGGCATGCGCGTCCAAGGCGTGACTGCGGATTACATCAAGGGATTGCAGGCCGCGGGATTCAAGAAGCTGACGGTCGACGACGTAATCAGCGCGAAGGTCCAGGGAATCACGCCGGAATTCATCGAAGACGCGCGCAAGCACGGCTTCCAGAATCTCGATCTCCAGAAGTTGATCGAGCTCAAGCACGCCGGGGTCTTTTAGGTGGACGGTTTTGTGTCAGCCCCGGACTTTAGGCTGCGGAAAGCGTCGCTTTTTAGGGGGTCGGAGCTTCAGCTCCGACATTGAGGCTAGCTTTTTTATCAGGGGTTTTAACCCCTGAGGTAACGCTTCGACAGCGGGAGGAGGCAGTCCATGAAATTGCGTGAAGCATTCGGAATCATTCTGGTGATCACATGCGCCATCGTCGCCGTGCGCTCTGGGCACGCTTCGGACCCTCAGACCGGCAACTGGACGATCGCCCGCAGCGACGAGCCCGGCAAAGTTGAGTTCGGACTGATCATTTCCCGCGAGGGCTACCACTCGCAGCACGAATCCGATTGGCCGCTCACCGCGTTTCAAGGCCTCGACGTTTCGAAGCCGGGCAAGCAGGACGTCCACTTCACTATCACGCGTGACGCCGGAAAATTCGATTGCGAAGGCTTCCTCGAAAACGGCGAAGGCGCCGGCCTGTTCCACTTTTCCGCCGATTCGAACTACCGCCGCGAAATGGATTCGCTCGGCTTCGGCGACATCGACTCCGAAAAGCAGTTCAGCATGGCCGTGATGGACGTGAGCCTCGACTTCGCCAAGCAGATGAAGAACGAGCACCTCGAAGGCCTCGACACGGATAAGCTGATCGCCTTCAAGATTCATGGCGTCACGCCCGAATTCATTCACGGAATACATGCCGCGGGAGTGAAAGAAGTCGACGCGGACAAACTCATCGCCTTCCGCATCCACGGAGTCTCGCCGGAATTCGTCGCCGGCATGCGCGCGGCTGGTCTAGGCGAAACCGACAGCGACAAGCTGATTGCCTTCCGGATCCACGGAGTTTCGCCGGAATTCATCACCGGAATGCGCGCGGCGGGCTTGCCCGAAACCGACGGCGACAAGCTGGTCGCTTTTCGCATTCACGGTGTCTCGCCCGAGATGGTGAGCGAGCTGCGAAAGTCGGGCTACAACCCGGACCCGGATTCCCTGATCGCCATGCGCATCCACGGCGCGTCGCCCGAATGGATCAGCCAGTTGCGAGGCGTCGGCTACGACCACATCGAGATCGAACAGCTCATCGCCTTTCGCATTCACGGCGTCTCGCCCGATTTCATTCAGCAGCTCCAGGGACTCGGCTACAAGCATCCCGAACCCGAGCAACTGATCGCCATGCGAATTCATGGCGTCACCCCGGAATGGATTTCCGGCCTGAAATCGCACGGCATGCAAAATCTGAGCATCGACCAGCTCGTCAACCTCCGCATCCACGGCATCGACTAGCCTGCTCAAGAACGATGAGGAAGATGAATATGCGGTCCCTGATTCTCCTCGCTGCACTGATGTTCCCTGTTTGCCTGCCAGCGCAAGGCACAGCCGGCCAAGCAGCTGCGACGCCCGATGACTCCGAAGTGCGGCCGCCCGTAACCAAAGCAGATCTCCAAATTGTGAAGCGGGCGCGCAAGATCCTCGATTCGCCGGCGAAATGGAATCGAGCCGATGACCGCGTCTGCCCGGCGGACGCCAAGACTTTCAGCCTCTATTGCGCGTTGGAAAAAGCCACCAATGAAGTGACCGGTAACTTTGAACGTCGTGGCGCAGCCATGCAGGAAGCGCGATTTGTTATCGATGAAATCGCTCCGAACCATAACAACTACCAGCATCGCTTGATGGGCTACAACAACGACCCGACAACGACGTTCGCCGATATCCAAAAGGTGTTCCGCCTCATGGAGGCTCGTATCACGAAGCGGTTCGCCGACCAGCCTCCACCTAGTAATTGATGGCGCCACACGCCTTCAGTTGAGCCTCCGCATCCACGAATAGCCGCTCGCCGCCACCGTGTCAGACTCGTGGTACGATTCGGCGCCATGACCACCATCCTGCTTCTTATCTGCTCGAACATTTTCATGACGATCGCCTGGTACGGCCACTTGAAATATCGCCAAGCTCCGCTTTTTCTGGCAATCGTCGTGAGCTGGCTGATCGCTTTCGCCGAGTACTGCTTTCAAGTCCCCGCAAACCGCGTCGGCTACGGCACGTTCACCGCGTTTCAACTGAAAGTGATCCAGGAAGTGATTACGCTTTGCGTGTTTGTCGTTTTCGCATGGGTGTATTTCGGCGAACGCATGAAGTGGAACCACGCTGTCTCGTGCCTGTTTCTGGTCGGCGCGGTGACGTTTGCCTTCTGGGGAAAGCTGTAACCGGCGGAGTCAATCGATGACGCGTGCCGAAATCGTCCCGCCGCAGTAAGGTTTGTGCAGCCATGCCGCCAACGAAATCACGGCTCGCGAAAATCCTCGACGCGCTCGAGAGGCGCTACGGCAAGCCGAAGCCTCCGCATCCCACTGACCCATACGAAATGCTCGTGTACGCGCAGTGCGGCTATCCGGCGAGCGACGCTGCCTGCATAAAGGGTTTCGAGCCGCTCGAGAAGGAGGTAGGAATAAAGCCGGATGAGCTGCTGGGCGCGCCGGAATCAAAGCTCGCGGCGATCATGCGTCTCGGCGGAATCGTTCCGGAAGTGCGCGCGCAACGCCTGAAGGAAGTTGCGGGCCTCGTCAAACACGTTTTCGGCGGCAATCTTCGCGCCGCGATGAAGAAGCCGCTGCCCGAAGTTCGCAAAGTCCTGAAGCAGTTCCCCACCATCGGCGACCCCGGTGCCGACAAGATCATCCTGTTTTCCGGCGCCGCGCCCATCGCCGCTGTGCCCTCAAATTGCGTCCATGTTCCCACGCGCCTCGGCTTCGGCGATGAAAAAAAGAATTACGCCGCATCCTACAAGTCCGTGCAAGAATCAATTCGCACCGAGCTGCAGCCGGAGCACGCTCCCCTTCTCCGCGCCTATTTGCTCCTCAAGCAGCACGGCCAGGAAACCTGCAAGACCAGCCGTCCGCGGTGCGAAGAGTGCGTCGTCTCCGCTGACTGCGCTTACTTCCGAACCATTTCGGGAGGCGCGCGACGGCCGCCGTCGGCCTGAGCGGGTTTGGGTTCGCTCGCGTGCGAAATCTAAGCCAATACCCTGGGACTCTCCGGAGTAAACTGTTTCCGAATGGCGGAGACGCCCGTGCCCGAACTTGCCCCTGATCCTCGCGCCGAATACTCGAAGCGCCTCGAACAGCACCTGAAAATTGCCGCCGCCAAAGAGCGCCTCCACATCCGCTGCGGCAATCTCAAGCTGCTGACAATCGTTCTCGGAATCGTGGTGGGACTGCTTGCGCTCTATAAGGTTCTCTCGCCCTACTGGATTCTCGCGCCTGTCAGTCTGTTCAGCGTGCTGATCTTCGTTCACGAGCGCATTTTGCAGGCGCGCGATCATGCGCAAACCGTCGTCGCCCTCTATCGCCGCGGCATCGCTCGCATCGACGACAACTGGGCCGGCACCGGCTCGACCGGCGAACGCTTCCGTGATCCGAAGCACGTCTACGCCGAGGACCTCGATCTCTTCGGCCGCGGCTGCCTCTTCGAACTTCTCTCCACCGCGCGGCTCCCAATGGGCGAAGAGCGCCTCGCGGGTTGGCTGTGCGCCGCCTCCGCCACAAACGAAATCATCGAGCGCCAGAAACTCGTCGCCGAATTGCGCAATCGCCTCGACCTCCGCGAAGACATCGCCGTCACCGGCGAAGATTTGCGCGCCCGGCTCGACGCCGCTTCACTGATCGCCTGGGCAGAAGGCAAACCGCTCCCGGCCTCCACCGGACTGCGCATCATTTTCGCCGTCCTCGCCGTCGCCGCCTTCACTGCCTTAATCTATTGGTTCGCCGGCGGAAGAATCTGGCCGCTGATCCTCGTTCTGGCGGTCGAACTGGGCTTCTATTCGAAGTGGCGGCGCCCCACCGAAGCGGTCATGGACACCCTCCATTGCAACGCCGAAGGCCTCACGCTGTTTTCGCAGATTCTCGAGCGCATCGAGCGGGAGCAGTTCGCGTCGCCGCGCTTGCAGAAGGAAACGGCGGCACTTACGTCCGGCGACCGTCAAGCCTCGCGCGCGATTCGCGATTTCGCGCGCATCGTTTTCTGGATGGACGCTCGCGAGGGAATGATCGTGCGTATCATCGAGCTTCCCGTCCTGTATTCGCTGCAGGTCGCGTTCGCGGCAGACACGTGGCGCATACGCTGGGGCTCGAAAGTCCGCGCCTGGCTCGACACCGTGGGCGAAATCGAGGCCCTGCTCTCGCTCGCCACCTATTCGTTCGAGCATCCCGCCGACCCGTTCCCAGAATTCTCCGAGGACAGTAGGGGCGGGTCTGAGACCCACCCGCCCCACGACGCCACGCAGACTCCGGTTTTCGAGGGCCGAGAGCTTGGCCATCCTCTGATCCCAGCGGCGAAGTGCGTCCGCAACAGCGTCTCGCTCGACGGCCACACGCGAGTGATGCTCATCAGCGGTTCGAACATGTCCGGCAAGAGCACGCTGCTCCGGACGGTGGGAATCAATACGGTCCTCGCGAACGCCGGAGCGCCCGTGCGCGCACAATCCTTGCGACTCTCGCCGGTCGCGCTGGGGACGCGCATTCGCAGCACGGATTCACTTCAGGAAGGCCGCTCGAATTTCTACACCGAGATTCTGCACATCCGCCAGGTCTTCGAACTGATGGGCGGCAGCAAACCGCTGCTGTTCATCTTCGATGAATTGCTCGAAGGCACGAATTCGAAGGACCGCCGAATCGGCGCCGAAGGATTGCTCCGCGCGCTGATTGATCACGGCTCGATCGGCATCGTCACCACCCACGATCTGGCGCTGACGGCGGTCACAGCGGTGGTGGGCAACGTGATTCGCAACTTCCATTTTCAGGATTACGTCGAGGACGGCCAGATGCGCTTCGACTACACTCTGCGCGAAGGCGTCGTCGCCAAAAGCAACGCCATCGAACTCATGCGCCTAATCGGCCTGAAGGTGTAAACTCGCCCGCGCAACCTCAGCGGTGCGGCGTGAGAGAATACACCAGCAGCCAAGTGGCCCGTTTGGCAGCCCTGGCCGTTTTTCTGCCCTTACTGTGTTTTGCCGGGCGGCAAAACGCGCAGGACGCCCGGCCCGCGGTCCAGCATCGCGACGATAATCGCATCGTCCTGAGCCGACAGCGGCTCGATCCCCCGTTACGCAGTGGCAACCGCCGGGTGCGGTTCAGTCCCGACGGCAAATTCATTCTGCTTCAGGATGACTCCGGAATCCGTGTCTTCAGTCGCGAGCCACTCGAGGAGAAATTTTACATACCCGCCGCGCGAGTGCTCCCTGCAGTATTCACGGCCGATTCTCAGAACGTGGTTATCTCAACCACGAGCCTGGACGTTGCAATCGTCAGCGTGAACAAAAATGGCAAAGCCGACCTAAAACCGCTGAGTTCTTCCTTGAAGGTTTGCCAGGCCGCGGTTCTGTCGCCGATGGGAAATGGGGTGGGCTGCTTTGACGACACGTTCAAGCTTCACCTGCTGCGCCTTCCAGACGGGCAGGAACTGGTCTCCTCCCAGCTTTTCAACGTTCCTAGGGGTTTGTTCTCATTACACCGGCTTCCCAGCGGGTCGGCATTTTCGGAACCCTTCGGCTATGTTGTCACAAACTCGCCCGGATTCGTCTTTGACCGAAATCCTTCCACGGGTGCGCTCGTATTCTCGCCGGACGGCCGATACTTGATCGCTCCGGGGTTCGCCGGAGAATTAGTTGCCTTCGACGCGACGAATGGCCGGAAATTCAATCTGCCTGGTTCGTTGCGGCATCGACGCGCCACGACCTTGCATTTTTCGGGAACCGATCAGGTGGCAATCCTGGATCCGCAGAAGCCCGATGACTCCGTACTAATGAGTTTCCCCGACGGCAAAATGCTCAAGACGATCGGGCTGTCCGGCCAGGCCCGAGACACGAGTGCCGCTGGGTATCTCGTATACACCAGCGCGGACGCCTCAGATTCCGGGATATTTGATCTTCAGGCGGGAAAGTCGGTAGTCAAACTGTCTGACCCCGCCGCTGACGTCTACGGTCGCGACATCGCCGCGTTTACCTCCGACGGAAACCTCGTGTTATCGCATTTGGACAACTCACTGCCTCAGACGGTTCGCGCGACGGCGGGCCTGCTTCCCATGCTGCAGGTCGCCGCGGTTTCACCCGATATGAGTTCGTTGGCGCTCAGCACCGGTGGCGAAGGAGCCGTTTACCACACAGCGGATGGCAAGCGGATCAGCGCGTTCGAAAATATCGTAGGAGGCTGTTGTGATGACTCGTCGTGTTACCTGTGGGTTGACAATCGTGCCTCGCGCGATTTCGAGCTACAGACCTTCAGCTTTTCGTCTCGCGAAGCCGGCAGAACGTGGTCACGAGCGCGACCCGACAATAAACAAGGCCTTTCCACGGCGCACATTGAGTATTTTCCGTCCGCAGCGGTGTTATTCCAACACTCGATGAACGCGGGCCCAGAGTTATTCCTGCCGGCTTTTCTCGCAAGTCAGGCATCTTCGCTAGCATCTCTTCACATGTCCGGATTTTCGTTACGTGCCTTGGACACGCGGTCGGGTGGCGAGCTATGGAAGCGAGGTTTCGAATCTGACCCCGCTGTCCCTTTTTCCGATCCACAAGGAGACCGGTTCGTTCTCGGGTGGAAGGCTGCGTCTCCCGGCGGCCGTCGAGCCATGAAGGACAATCCAGCTGCAATGGAGGCTTTCAAGCACGACAAGCAGGCGAACAAGGATTCCTATTTCGAGGTACTGGATCCGCGAACGGGAAAATCCCTGGGCGGCGTTCTCGCACAGATTGACTCGCCCCCAGAGGAGTTCGATTCAGCATTTTCCGAAGGCGATTGGCTCGTACTCGCAAAAGACGGTCAACGCGTATTTGCGTTTTCCCTCTCTTCAGGACAGGAAGTTCTGAAGCTTTTCGGCTGGCGGCCCACGCTCAACGCGGCGACTTCCACATTGTGCCTGAGCACACAGATGGGTCGACTGACGACCTATGATTTGAAAACCGCAGGGCAATTGCACAACTACAACCTCGCCGGTGCCATCGTCTATGCGCACTTCTCAGACGACGGTCAGAAGCTCCTGGCGTTGACCGAAGACCAGATGCTCTACGTCCTGGACGTGCGCCGCCCAGGGAGCCCCCCAAAGTCGAATTGAGTGCCAGGATGTGTACGGCCTCCTTGCAGGGAACAGTCGGACAGGCGTCTTGCATTCGAACCGCAGCACCACAATTTCCGGATCGGTTGCCGACGCGCATCTCTAGCGCGGACCCGCTTCTCAAAGGCACGACAAGACTCGACAAGTGGTACCCCTCCTGATAGTATGGATCGTATGAAGTAGATCATACGGAGCGTCATAAATGGCTCACACGAGAAACGCTAAGAAGGAACGAGTCACCGTCTCGCTGTCTAGAGATTCTGTCAAGTTCCTTAGGAGCTTTCGCGACCAGGTAAAAGCGCCTTCAGTCAGCGCTCTGCTGGAAAGCATTCTTGCTAACTTGAAAGGTGCCCATGAGGTGGACCAGCTAAATGCCAGGGTCAGCGCTTACTACGATTCCCTGTCAGATGGGGATGTCCGCGAAGACGCCGCATGGGGGCGATTCGGGCAATCGGCACTCGCTGCGAACGAGATCGAGAGTGATCGGCCTCGGTTGGCCCGCGTAAAACGCTAATGAGTGTAAGCCGCTCCGTTCCGCCAACTCCGCGACGCGGAGAGATATGGTTTGTGCGATATCCTGGCGACCCACCGGACGAGGCGCACGGCCGGTCGTCATCGTCTCGATTGATGCCAGGAATTCCCATCCACGCGCGACCACGGTCTTGGCGGTTCCATTCTCGACGACGCTAACTGACATGCCCACACACGTCAGGCTACAGCCGGGACAGACCGGCCTCAGCGAAATTGGCGAACTGCAAGCCGAGAACATATCAACGATCAGGAAAGACGCCTTGCAAGCGCCTCGCACTCCTCTCCGGACTCTTAGCGATAGCATCATCCGCAGCCTTGCGAGATCTGTTGTGTTGGCAATGGGCGTTCAACCCAAAAATGTTGAAAGCTGATCTACCCTCCCCCGGCAACCTGGAATCGGGCGCGGACAGTCCGCTAACAAAATTCCTTGCGCGGTGTCTATATCGCTGGAGGGGTGCAGATGAACGAGGCCCGTCGTGTTCCCCGAAAACTCGCGTGTCGGCTCCGTTGCGCACTTTGCGTTTCCCTGCTCTTCGCGTGCATGCCGCTCGCGACGCGCGCACAAGTTACAACGTCGCAGTATGACAACGCGCGAACGGGCGCGGACTTGCACGAAACCATTCTTACGCCGCGCAACGTCAACTCAAACCAATTCGGAAAACTGTTCGCGCTCCACGTGGACGGCGACGTCTACGCCCAGCCGCTGTATCTTCCGCACGTTGCGATACCAGGCAAAGGGACGCACAACGTCCTGTTCGTAGCCACTGAGTACGACAGCGTGTATGCGTTCGACGCCGACGCACCATCGCAGCCGCTCTGGCACGCGCGTTTCTACGATCCTGGCAAGGCGATCGAACCACTCACGCCGCAGGAAGTCGCCTGCCCGTTCATCGTGCCGACGATCGGAATCACGTCGACGCCCGTCATCGACGCCGCCGCTGGAACAATCTACGTTCTCGCGCGCACGAGCGAGCACGGCGCGTTTTTTCAAAAGCTGCACGCCCTCGACGTGACCTCCGGAGCCGAGCGCCCCGGCAGCCCGGTAACCATCCAGGCGTCGGCGCCGCACAAGACACTCGGACTCGTGTCGAATCCGGTCGATTTCGATCCCGTCCGCGAAAATCCCCGCGCCGCGCTGCTGCTTTCGCATGGCACGGTCTACCTCTCCTGGGCCTCTTCGTGCGATGTCGGGCCGTACCATGGCTGGATGATCGCGTACGACGCGCGCACGCTGCAGCAAGTGGGCGTCTTCAACACGTCGCCCGACTCAAACGAAGGCGGAATCTGGGCCGGCGACGCAGGTCCAGCCGCCGACTCCAGCGGCAATGTTTTCGCCGCCACCGGAAACGGCACTTTCGACGCGGCATCGAAAGGCGGCCGCGATTACGGTGACAGCGTGCTGAAGCTGGCGCTGACGCCGTCCGGTTTGACCGTGGCCGACTATTTCACTCCGTTCGACCAGGACAAGCTGAACGCGGCGGACAACGATCTTGGCTCCGGCGGTCCCGTCCTGCTGCCGGATCAACCGGGGCCGCATCCGCATCTTCTGGTCGTGGGAGGCAAGGGCGCGACGATTTACGTCATCGACCGCGACCACATGGGAGGATTCCATTCAGGAGACAATAGTCACGCCATACAAACGATCCCAACAAAAGACATGATCTTCGGCGCCGCCGCGTACTGGAATGGTCACATCTACTATCTCGTGAGTCACGACGTCTTGCGCGACTTCAGCCTGCAAGATGGGAAGCTTTCGCTCGCCGCACAGGGTACCGTCCCGTTCGCCGATCCCGGCGCAACTCCTACTATCTCCGCGAACGGAACCAAGGACGGCATCGTCTGGGTCATCGAAACGAAGGGCTTCGAGGCTCCCGATCGGCGAGCGATTCTCCACGCGTTCGAAGCAGCCAATGTCGCGCACGAACTCTACAACAACGCCCAAAACAACGATCGCGATTGGGCCGGGCGGACGCTCCGCTTCACGATTCCCACAGTCGCGAACGGCCGCGTATACATCGGGACCAAAAACGAAGTGGACGTCTTCGGCCTGCTGCCTACAGCAAAGAAGCAAAAATAAGCCGCCGCCTACTCGAAGCGCAGCAGCACAATTTCGGGATCCGGCCCCACGCGCATCGGCGGTCCCCATGTGCCCGCGCCGCACGACGTATAAACCATCATGTTGCCGAAGCGGTGCAGCCCGTAGGCGAACGGCCCGAAAATTCGGTCCACGATCCACGTGAACGGAATCATCTGCCCATGATGCGTGTGACCTGAGAGCTGCAGCGAAATCCCCGCGCGCTCTGGAATTTCCAGGCGGTGCGGAGCGTGGCTCAACAAAATACTGGCGCGGCTGCGGTCGATGTCGGCTTTCTCCAGCGCGGACGAGAAGGTCTCCGAGTTCACCGTCGCGTGATAGGGCACGCCGACGATTTGCATCCCGTCCACAATCGCCTTTTCGTTGTTCAGAACGCGCACACCGGCGCTGGCCACAGCATCCAGATACTTCGCGCGATTCGAAAATTCCTCGTGATTCCCTGCCACAAAGAAAACGCCCAGGGGCGTAGATAACTCCGACCACGGCTTGGCTAGCCCGACCAGATCCACTTCAACGCCGTCATACAAATCGCCCGCCATAAAAACCACGTCGGGTCGCAATCGCGCCACCATCGCGACGATCTTGCGCGAGAATCCGAAGCTCCGCACCTGCCCCAGGTGCGTGTCGGTCACCAGCACCGCCGTGCGCCCGCGCCACGACTCGGGCAAATTCCCGAGCTTCACAGGAACGCGCTTCACGCGTGTCCGCGCCGCGTTCACAATGCCGTACACGCCGGTAAGAATCGCAGCGCCGAAAAGCGCCGCGACAATCGCACGCCCTTCGCCCCGCCACCCAACCAGCCACGCCACGCCGTAAACGATCCAGCACAGGCCGCTCGCGAAAAACAAGAAGCCCATGAAACCAAGCCAGCCTGCCGCCACACGATAAAACACGCGCACCGCCGCATTCGAGTAGCGAAAGCTAACCAGCGACGCGGTAACAAAGCTCACCGACAGAATTCCCAGAACGATCCGCAACCAAAAGCCCGTCCGCGGCTCAGGCGCGCCCCACAGCTCAATCCATGCCTCGTAAATTGCGAAGTGGCCAAAGAGAAGGATCGACTGCACGATGGCGACAAAGATCGCGATTTGGGTTCGCACTCGGATGGATCCTCGACAGAACGATGCAGAGAACGCGAAGCGGGCTCACCGCACTCCTGCAGGATAGCACGGCGCAAATTCTTGGCCACTGTGTTGGATGCTGGCCCTTTTCGTCCGGCGCGGCCCATCGAAATTAGCGCGCAACTAATTCTTGGCCGCCGTGTTCAATAAAGCGTGGACTCGTGTGCCAAGACAGGGAACAGCGCCGGTTAGCCCCTGGGGCCATAGTCGCCGGTTTTGTGCAACCAACCCTGTCCATAGCGAGTCAAACGTATTAGGATGAGACACCGAAGGTTCTGCGCCACAGCGAGCCCCGGTGGTAATTGTCGGCGGAGGGTACAGATATGAGCCGATCCACCTGCCTGAAAGCCTTATTTTCAATCTTTGCTGCAGCCGCGCTCGCGTGCGCTCCTGCGCCCACGTTTGCCCAACGTGGGGGCGGCGGTCACGGCGGCGGTGGCGGCGGCTTCCACGGAGGAGGCGGTGGTGGCGGCCACATGGGCGGAGGCGGCTTCGGCGGAGGCCACGCGCCGTCCGCGTCAGCGCGTCCTAGCGGAGGCGGTTACCGTGGCGGCTCTGCGGCTCGCCCCTCGACACGCGCCTATGCAAGACCCGGATTCGGCGGCGGTGCGTATGGCCGGCAGGGTTACAACGCTTCGCGCGGCTTCGCTGGTCGGCCCGGCGCAGCGCCGCCGTCCAACGTCCACTTTGGCAGGTCGGCGATCGCAGACGGGCAATGGCACGGCTTTGGCGGCGCGACAGGCGGTGCAGCAGCAGCGCGAGGCAGCGTAGCCGCGTCAAGAACAGGTCCAGTCGGATACCGCAGCTTCGGCGGAACATCCGCAGCGCGCGGAAGTGCCACCGCTTCGAGCCGCTCTTCGGCCATGGCGCCATCGAGCAGCCTTTCGGCTTCGCGCAGCACGGCGATGAGTTCGGCCCGTGCGATGAACTCGGCCATATCGCCGTCCCGAGCAGCGTCAAACTTCGCCGGTCGCAGCTCCGCTTTCGGCAATTCGACCCTCACCAGTTCTCGCTTTGGCAGCACTTCCCTCGGCAACACAGCGGGCTCCACTTCGCGCTTCAGCCACTTGAGTCTCGGCAATTCGGCGGCATTCGGCGGAGCTAGCAGTCGATTCGGTGCAAACTCCGCGTTCCGGCCTGGGTTGGGCTACGGCGGCGGATATGGCTACCGCGGTGGATACGGCGGATACGGTTGGCGCGGAGGCTGGGGTTGCTGCGGCTTTGGCTGGGGACTCGGTTTTGGCTGGGGCTTTGGATGGGGTGTTGGATTCGGATGGGGCGGCCCGTGGTGGTACAGCCCGTGGTACAACCCCTACTGGTACGGCGCGTGGGGCTATCCCGGATACTACGACTCTTATCCACTCGACCAGCCGTCAGGTCCGGTCACCTATCCGCCGCCATACGGCCCTGGGGATGACAATTCAGGCGCAACCCCGGATCAGTCTCAGAGCTACGCCGCCCCACAGTCCGACATCGCTCCGCAAATGTACTCGAATCCCGGCGCGGACACTGGTTCGAATATCGGTGCAGACGTTACCCCCGACCTCGGACCAGACACCGGCAACGTCGCCGAGTCCGCTCCCACCGTTCTGCTCTATCTGAAGGACGGCACCACGTTCCCGGCGACGGATTACTGGCTCGCGAACGGCAAGCTCCACTACCGCATCAGCTACGGCGGCGAGAGCGCAATCGAAATGAACCAACTCGATTTCCAGCGCACCGTGGACGAAAACGCAAAGCGCGGCGTCCGCTTCACCCTGAAGCCGCAGCCCGTGCCGTCAGCGCCAGCACCAGCCCAGACCGGCGCCACGACAACCTCAACCACGATCTAGCGCCGATTCGCGTAGTCCGTAGTTGAGGCCTGGCCGACAAGGAAGTTCGTCGGCGCGAGTTCTCCGTGCCCTCCGGGTTTTCTCTGTGTCCTCTGTGTTTCGGTTTTGCTTTTGCTTTTCTCCCCGGGGGTTCTAGTCTCCAGTCCTCAAATCTAGGCCCAGACGCCCGTTCCCGCTTCGGTACGCGAAACCCGCTCGCCCCGCATCGGTTTCTCGAATGAAACGCATTGGAACTTTGACGCCCGCCCGGGCTGCGTCCCATGCCAAGCTGAACACATCTAATAAAAGGACTCGCTACTGGTGCAACTACACACTGATTTTCGCCTATCATTAAGGCAGCGGAATCTAAGACAGAGGGAACGGAAACGCATGACTGAAAAGCCGTTAAAGCATTACCTGTTCGCCAGCGATTTCGACCAGACGCTCACGTTCAACGACTCCGGCTACGTCCTGAGCGAGATCATTGGCATCCCCACGGAAGAATTCAAGCGCCGCGCAACGGGCATGGCCAAGATCAACCTGGTCCAGCAAGGGGCGGAACTCGCCTACTTGTTGCTGCACGATCCCGAGTTTCGCAGCCGCGTCCGCCGCGAGCATCTCTACGAAACGGGCAAGAAGATTCGCCTGAAGGAAAACATCGGCCTGCTCTACGAGATTCTCGACCACGGCATCGAAGGCTATCACTTCGATTTTTCGATTGTCTCTGCGGCGCCCGTCGAAGTGATTCAGTCGGCGCTCGAGGGCATCGTCCCGCCGGAACGCATCTACGGAACGCAGTTCCAATACAAAAGCTCGGGCGAGATCGAAACCATCATCCGCGCCACCGCCGGCTACGGAAAAGTCGCGGTGATCGACGAGCTACAGGCCAGTTTGCAGATCGGCCCCGACCACATCGTTTACGCCGGCGACGGCAGCTCCGACATCAACGTGATGCTCCATGTCAACGCGCGCGACGGCTTCACCATCGCCGTCTCCGAAACCAAGCAGGTGGCGCACGTCGCCAGCCGCACCGTGCTCGGCAACAGCGCCATCGTCGTGCTCGCGCCCATTCTCGAGAACATCGCCGGATGGTCGCGGCCGCGCATCCGCGAGTTCCTCGAATCCTACGGCTTCCTGATTCAAGAGTGGGACACGGTCCGCACCGACTGGCTCACGCTCCGCGCCGTCGACGAATCTCGCGCCGACTCAAAATCGGACGCCCGCTCGGACGCCAACGCCGAACCCGCCTCCTCTCGCATCGACTAGGATGCAGCAGTGAGGTATCCGTGGATGATCACCAAGCCGATGATTCCGTATGTTCCATTTCCTGCCTCAGCTGTGGGTACCACTGTCGTCATAACTCCACCGAGGATCTGGTCCGTACGAGCCGCATACCCATTGGAATCGGGTGCGGCGGCCCCGGAGTAAAAAAACGGCACAATCAAAGTCGGGATTCTTGCTGGGCCGATAATTGTCGCGCCTAACTGCGTTCCAAGTACCAGAGTGGCAGTATCACCCTGAGTGCCTCCTGATATCGCCCATTGGACGTCCGTGATAACCAGCGCTTGGCCACTTGGGATAGCGAACGTAGGTCCTACCGTGCCGTCCGGGCTCACCGTGAAGAACGACGCCGGTTTGCACAGAGGCGCGCTAGGCGCAAAGCACTCGATGGTAACCAAGTCGCTCGCCGAGGTACCCAAGTGGGTCGGCAAGACCGCAGGAATGGGATTTGCCGTCGTATTCGTTACCTGCACAAGCGCGGCAACAAGCCCATGCGCCGCTTTCGGGGCAATCGCCATTCCCAGTATTGCCGCGAGCGCCACGGCGCCCGCTACCATCAACATCCGCTTCGCAAATTGCATCTTGGTCCTCCTTTTGGCGGAATCCATTCTCCGCCTTCCTTGGAATCGGCGAGCAGGCCACCTCGATTTCGTTCAGCTGATTGGCACGATGTAGCCCTGGATGTCGACGGTGGGCGGGAGGCCCTGCGGAGGACCTTGGAGCCCGGATACGTTCAGAGTCACACCTGGAAGCGCCGTGCACGAGAAGCCCGTGGTCATATGCTCGCGAAATACGGCCGCCCCATAGCTGTCGTATGTCCCGGCATCTTGCAAGACGGTGGATTGCCCGCTTCCGGGACCCGTGGTTACGTTCAGCTGGACTCCGTTGCCCCCTAACGAAGATGAAGCAACTTCGATGTCGGTGATGATGAGGTCGTAGCCGGACGGAACCGAATAGCCGTCTTGTCCGGCGCCGCCGACATTGTTAAGGAACCAATCCGAGCACTGTTGAACCAAGTGTTGGATCTGGACGGAAGAACTGCCTGGGCCGCCGAGGACGATTGTGTACGTGCTGGTGCTAAACGCCGCACAATTCAGCGATACGAATTTACTCGGCGCCACCCCCAGGTGCGTCGGAAAGTTGACGACAATGGGATTCAGGTAGGAATTCGTCACCGACGTCGGGATGGGATTGGCCACGTCGTTGGTCACCGTGACCAGCGCACTCACCGCCGCCCGCACCTGATGAGACGTCACCAATCCCACAATCAAGCTCATCCCCAGGATACTTAAGGTCAGCGCCAGAATTTTCCGTATTGGTTTCACGGCCATCTCCTTTAGCGATTAGTCGGCGGTTAACTCGTTTCTCCAGCTCCGCAATCACGCTGGCCCCACGGCATCGCTTGCAAAGCCCGCAAGGTCGCTGCCAGCAATGCTTCAAACTGCTTTTCAACTGCGACTTGGGCGGAAGTCCAATCGTCGACCGGAGCGGGAGCCGCAAATTCCTTTTGAGGTTCCGGCGACCTTTCCGGTGAATCGGAATCGGCTTTCATGGCTTCGCTTCTTCGATTCTTTCTTTTGCCTCTAGTGCTGAATCGCAGGGCAGGGCGTGACGGAGCAATTGATTAGGTAGCCGTTCAGAGTGATGGTGGAGGCTCCTCCTCCGAAGCTGCCGAAGATGATGACCTCGGGAGATAAATCCGCCGGGTCAAAATAAGCGTGAACCGATTGGCCGATCACCGCAGTGTGGTCTTCCGCTATTACGCCGTTGACGGCAAACACGGCGCCGGAGGTCTGATTGAACACAAACCCGTAGGGCAAATTCGCAGCGCCAGAGGTAAGGGGGGCCGCGACGCTAACGTTTTCAACCACCAGGCGATACCCAGCCGGCGCAGGCGTGAAACTACTGACCTGGCAATTCGTAAGCCCATCTCCGCCGCAGAAAGGATACTGCGTGCTGGCATAGGGGATGCGAGTCGCGTGGTCGGCGTCCAAGGTTGAAGCCGGATTCGCGGTCGTGTTCGTGACTTGCACGAGAGCGGCGACGATGCCGTGAGTGGCTTTGGGTGCGAGCGCCGCGATCAAGAGCGCTGCGAGAACGATACCGCCGAGGGCTGAAACTGCTTTTCTGATGACTTTCATGGCTATCTCCTTCTCATATTCGAATTCACTCTGCGTCAGCCAAAGCCCCGTTACTTCAGCGAGCCAGACAATGGAACTCAGTACGGAGCCAGATACCCACGCACGGTTCCGATGACCACGTCCTTTCCGATCTGTCCTGTGATCGTCGACCCGGATGCGACCACAATCCCGCTCGGAAATGTGAACTCCGTCGTCGGGCCGAGGCCTACCGACCAGCCGTCCCCTCTCTGCTGCGAACTACCGGGCGGCGTCCACAAAATGCCGAAGGAGGTCCCCGTCACTCCGTCCGGCTCCACTTCCGTGTTTATCTCGACGTCCGTGATTACGAAATTCACTCCGGCAGGCACCGTCCACGCAGTCGGTGGCGTCAAATCGATCGTCCCCGTTGGTGGAACCAGGAAGCAAGGGTAGGGCGACGTATTGATGCAAACCAACTCGATGTTCTGTGCTGCAGACTTGGACAAGTCCACCACGGGCACTGGATTCGCCGTCGTATTCGTCACCTGCACCAGCGTTGCTACCAGGGCATGAACTGCCCTCGGCGCAGCCACATTCAGAAGCATTGCCGTCAGTGCCACTGCGCCGACGCCCATCAACATCCGCTTCGCAAATCGCATCGTGTTTCTCCCTTTGGTGTGAAATTGTTGTGAAATTTGGTGCTCGCCTGTACTCAAGCCCACTCTGGCGCTCACGGATAGCTGATCAAGTAGCCGTTTACCGCGAATCTACACTGCGTGTTGCCGCTGCCATCGGTGGTTTGTGCAGCCATCGCGAGCGTTGTGCTGGGGTCCGCGTAGTAGTGGACCGACTGATTCGACGCGAACACTACGTAAGGGCCGCCCAAGATAAGCCCTCCTTCGGTACCTTGCGCCGTCAAGACCAACGGCGCGTCCGTGCTCACGGCTTGCTCCGTGAGCATAAGAACTAGATCATTTACAACCTGTGTTGGCGGCGTTTGGCACGCTGCTGAGACCTGTTCGATCACCAGGCGCTGCCCCGCCGGAACGGTGTACTCGGATCCCGAAGAAGTGAGGACGCAACCGGACCCGCCGCCGCTGGTGGGTTTGGCTGTGCAAGTCAGAGGCACAATCGTCGCCCGACCGGGGTTATCCACGTCGCGAACCAGCGCCGCCACCACTGCGTGAACCGTCTTCGGCGCCGATACCATCAACAGCGTCGCCGCCAGCGCCGACCCGATCACTGCTATGAACAACCGTTTGGTGAATCGCATTTCGTTTCTCCTCTTCTCTTCTCTAAATCCACCGCGAATGCCCGCCGACGCCGCGGCGCACACGTACCACGGCGTTCTCCGCCCACGATTGATGATTGGGAACGGATCTCGTACTGCGACGTTCGAAATTCCGCGCGCGTCTAATCCCGGCGCACTTTGCCGCGAAGCCTGCGGCCAACTCCGGCACTCAACAATCCCATCGCGAGCAGAAGAAACGTGTTTGGCTCCGGTGTTGGCGAGCCGCCACCAGGACCGGTACCAGTGCTGCCGGGCGTGGTGACGTCCAGCGCGTATGCCCCCGAAATGTTGGGACAAGGCGTGCCGGTGTCGAAGTCCTCCGCGTTGCAGAAAACGCCGCCGGTCAAATCGCTAAAGCCTTCCCCAAGCGTTCCATTGTCGAAAACCGCGTTCGCGATGTACTGGCCGTCGCTGAGTACGATCGTGTAGGTTCCAGCCGCTAGCGAGGCGAGCGTCATCGTGATGTCGCCGCACGTCGTATCCCCAAAGTCCGACACCGCATTCGCCGGAGGGCAACCCACAAAGCTGGAATAATTCCCCAGGACCAGCGACGTGCCGAACGCATTCCCCATGCCGTCCGTCAGAATCGTTGCGCCGCTTCCGGTTCCCGAGAAGATGGCCAGGAAGGGGTCAGTCCCGCCGGGGGCTATAACGGTTCCATTGCCGTTCGTTCCTCCGCCAAAGCCATACGTCTGCAGCGTGACGTTCTCCGCCGACGTCAGCGTCAGCGTGGTCTCGAACGTCGACTCCGAAGTCGCCAGCGTGCCGACGTACGACGTGGTCGTGTCCGCGAATGCCGGTCTTGATGCACAAATCGCCGTCAGCAGAATCATGAGAATCATCGGTAGCGCATTTTTTCTCAGCATTGGTTTGGCTTCCTTATTTTCGGTCGGATTCGAACGCCCATCGTCAGCAATGCAGTGGCGGCGTACAAATAGCGAACATGCCCGCGCGACCTCATTTTCGAAGGGCCTGCGGATAGCAGACAAGCTGCGCGTTTCATGGTAAATTGCGGCATCTATTGGGCCCGGTTGAGGGGTCACCCTGGTCGCAGGGCGCATACTCCTCTAGTCGGCCCTTGGGAGTC
This sequence comes from uncultured Acidobacteriota bacterium, assembly GCA_963737205.1. Lineage (GTDB taxonomy): Bacteria > Acidobacteriota > Terriglobia > Acidiferrales > UBA7541 > Palsa-295. The sequence continues at coordinate 760,672 of CAVTRV010000003.1, forward strand.
TTTAGAAAGTCCTCAGGAAATTCTCAGGATTTCTCAATGCCGTTTATGACCAACGACGGTAAGGGGTTATACGAGTTCGGGCCTTTCCGACTGGACCCTTCCCAGCGTGTTCTTCTTCGGGATGATCAGCCGATTCCCCTCCAGCCGAAGGCGTTCGACACCCTTCTAGTCCTGGTGCGCAACAGCGAGAAGGTGGTCCTGAAAAACGATCTTCTCAACGCCGTTTGGGCGGACACATTCGTCGAAGAGTCCAACCTCACCCAGAACATTTTCGTGCTTCGCAAGGCCTTGGGTGATGCGGACGGCGGACGCCGCTTCATCATCACCATTCCAGGTCGGGGGTACAGGCTCACCGAGAAGGCGCGGTTCGTGCCTCAACCCGACGACATGGTGTTGCACGCCGTCACCAGCATTACGTGGGAGTCCGAAACAGAGAAGGAAGCACAGAAGGAAACAGAACTCTCGCCGGCTCCGCAACCCGAAGCATTGCCGAAGCCTGCTGCGGCAAAGAGGCGCTGGGGGCTAATTCTGCTCCTCGTTTTGACAGGGGTCGTAACGGGAGCGCTCGCGGTTCGGGCTTTCCTTGCTCCTCAGCCTATGCCCAAGGTTTTGCGTTCCGTTCAACTTACCCAGTTCGGCCGCGCGGAGCCGTTCGGTCCCGTGCTCACAGATGGTTCTCGGCTCTACTTCACGGAAAGGATTGGCGGCGCCCGGGGGCTAGCCGAAGTCGGCGAACAAGGCGGCGAACCTGCCCTGATTTCCACTTCACTTAACGGAATAGCTCTGCTCGACATTGACCGCAGCCGGTCCAGACTGCTAGTTGGGACCCAGGTGCTCGATGTCAGTGCTTCTTTCAGCCCTCTTTGGGTGGTACCCACTGGCGGAGGCTCGGGACGGCGACTCGGCGATGCCACCGCCGGGGAGGCGGCGTGGTCGCCCGACGGTCAAACCATCGCTTATGACCGGGAAAGCGATCTCCTCATGGTGCGCGACGACGGCCAACAGGCTCGCAAAGTGTTCTCCGCGCCCGGGGTCATTGAATACCCTCGTTGGTCACCCGATGGCCGCCGTTTGAGTTTCACCGTCAGGGACATCACTGCGACGCGTTCCCTCTGGGAAATTGCTTCTGATGGCAGCAACCCTCACCCGCTGAATCTGGGTTGGAAACCTCGCCACTCCAGGTATGACGACGGCGAATCTTGCGGAGACTGGACACCCGACGGCAGGTTTTTTGTCTTTCGTTCCCAGCATGATGCCGTGCACAGTCTCTGGGCTATCAGAGAGGACACGGGATGGTTCCACAAAAGCCGCGGCGTTCCGGTGCAGTTGTATAGCAGCCCTCGAAACATCGGCCAGCCAAGATTCAGCATCGACGGCACGAAAATTCTCTTTGTCGATTATCAGGAAAGGCGCGAGCTGGTTCGCTACGACTCCGTCCGAAAGACTTTTGTACCGTACCTTGGCGGCATCCCCGCACGCCTTTTGAGTTTCTCCCGGGATGGCCAATGGGTCGCCTACAGAAACGATGCGGACCAAAGCCTGTGGCGTAGCCGTTCCGACGGCACGCAAGCCCTCCAACTTACCTTTCCCCCGATTCATGCCTTGCACTCCACCTGGTCTCCGGACGGCAAGAAGATCGCTTTCCAAGCTGATCAAACCTTGTACGCGATCTCGTCGGAGGGCGGCAAGCCCGAAGCCTTGCTCCCTGACGACGTTCTTGCTGGCCAACCAAACTGGTCTCCCGATGGAAAGTCGCTTCTTTTTACGCGTTGGGCCAAATCGGCGTCGAGAGACCTTGCGCCGTCGATCTACCTGCTGGATCTGAGCACTCGCCAGACCCGAATGATTCCTGGGTCGGACGGCTTTGAAACCGCGCAGTGGTCGCCCGACGGAAAGTATGCTGCAGCCGCCGACAAAAAAGATCACAAGCTCATGCTCTTTGATTTCGCGCGGCAGCAGTGGTTGGAACTAGCGGATGGCACTCCGTACGGCTGGGGAATGCGCTGGTCCACAGATGGCCGCTACGTCTACTACCAGCACCTCTATGCCGGCGAAGAACAGCCCATTTTCCGCGTTCGTGTCAGCGACCACAAAGTCGAGCAGATTGCTTCTTCGCGGCAGATACTCCGCGCCGACGTCCTCAGCTATAGCATGACCGGCCTGACCCCCGACGGCTCTCCTCTCGCCTCGCTCATTCACAGGAACTCGGACATCTTCGCGTTAGAGCTTGACCTTCCCTGAAGACGGCGCGGAGCACACTACCGAAAATTGCTGATCAGCGCCACGTCGCTGGTATTCTCACCTCTCTTCTTCTTCCTCCTCCTCGAAAACCAAAGCCTGTGGCCGCCGCGTGGGCGGTGTATTATCCTCATCCGTATTTCTCGAGGTGCACCTTGAAATGGAAACTTGGCGTTTCGCTGCTCGCGGGTTTGTTCGCTGCCTTGCTGCTTGCAGGGCATGCTCCGGCGCAGCACGCGGAATTTGATTTTATTTTGTCGGATGCGCACATCGTCGACGGCACCGGCGCGCCATGGGTTGCGGGCGACGTGGGGATTAGCGGCGACCGGATTGCCGCGATCGGCGACTTGAGCGGGGCGTCTGCCAAAAAACGTGTGGATCTGAAAGGGCTGGTGATTGCGCCGGGCTTCATTGATGTGCAGGGGCAGTCGGAATTCAATCTGCTGGTCGACAATCGCGCGGCCAGCAAGATCACACAAGGTGTGACGACGGAAATCACCGGCGAAGGAACGTCCATCGCTCCGCTGAATGACCGCTTAAGGAAGCAGGCGGACTTTTACGCGAATGAAGACGCAGCGCGCGAATTCGGCGTGACCGTCGATTGGGCGACGCTGGGCGAGTATTTCCAGCACTTCGCCCGAACCAAGTCGACGATAAACCTCGGGACGTTTGTCGGCGCGGGCGGCGTGCGCAACTACGTAATGGGATCGGTGAACCGGCAGGCATCCGCGGCGGAGCTCGAGCAGATGCGCGGGCTGGTTCGCGACGCGATGAAGGACGGGGCGTTCGGCGTCAGCACGGCGCTGGAATACGTGCCGGACACGTTCGCCTCCACGGAGGAAATTGTGGAGCTGGCGAAGGTCGCGCGGCAGTACGGCGGCGTCTACTTCACGCACCAACGGTCCGAGACGGACGCGATTTTCACGTCGTTGGATGAAGTGTTTGCCATTTCGGAGCGCGCGAAGATTTCCACAACAATCTGGCACCTGAAAACGGCGTATCACGAGAACTTTGGCAAGATGCCCGAAGTTTTGCGCCGCATCCAGGCGGCGCGCGCACGGGGGATCGACGTTGCGGCGAGCGTCTATCCGTACACGCGCGCGAGCAACGGGCTGATTGCCTCGTTTCCACCCTGGGTTTCGGAAGGCGGGACGGAACAGATGATCGCCCGCCTGAAGGACCCCGCCACGCGCGAGCGCATCAAGAAAGAAATGGACGAGCCCAGCCTCACCTGGGAGAACGAATGGCGGGGGTCGGGTGGCGGGGCGGGCATCATGCTCGTGGGAATCATGAATCCCGCGCTGGAGAAGTACGAGGGCATGACGTTGGAAGAGATCGGAAAGCAGATGGGCAAGGATCCCAAGGATGCGGCGATGGACATTGCGATCGAGGATCACGGCCACACGGGACAGGTGATATCGATCATGGATGAAGCAGATGTGCGCGCCGCGGTCTCCAGCCCGATCGTGACGTTCGGTTCAGACTCCGAAGAACATGCCGAAGACGGTCCACTGAGCAAATCGCGAGCGCATCCGCGGGCGTTTGGGACGTTTCCGCGCGTGCTGGGGATGTACGTGCGCGAAGAGCAAACCATGCGGTTGGAGGAGGCGGTACGCAAGATGACCTCGCTTGCGGCGAGCCGCGTAGGGCTGATGGACCGCGGCATTCTTAGGCCGGGCATGTTCGCGGATGTGACGGTATTTGATCCGCATGCGATCAAGGACGTCGCCACGTTCCAGGATCCGATGCATTACTCGGTGGGCGTGAAGTACGTGTTTGTGAACGGCCACCCGGTAATTTGGGATGGCACCATCACCGAGGAGCGCCCGGGACGACCCCTACGCGGTCAGGGCTATCAGGGAGACCACCGCTAGGTCACGGCATCACTGGTAGCGGCGGCTGCTGCGCGCGCCTTCCGTGCCGCCAATCGCATTGTCCAGCTGGCGAACCCTGGTGAGTTAGGAGTCTGAGCATCCATTGGCTCACCAGATACGCACGCGGTCAGCGGGAGCTAGATAGAGCTTGTCTCCGGGCTTCACATCAAATGCCGCGTACCACGCGTCACGCCGCGCGGTAAGTCAACGGAACCCGGTGGCGCCGCCCAGGCAACTTAAACGTGGATCACCGGTAATCCCAGCGCACGTTCGAACGTATCGAAATCATGATCGCGGTGCAACAACGAATGGCCGAAACGAAGGCAGAACGTAGCGATGAAGCAATCAATGATCTTGATGTTCGCCGGCTTGATGTCGAGGTGAATGATGCTTTTCGCGTGCGTAGCTTCGAGGGCGCTTGCAATCTGAATCGCGAGTTCCTGGAGTTCATCCGTCTTGGAGGGTCCAGCCGAGATCAGGTGTTTCAGCGTGTCGCCGTCCAGGAATTGCATCGCGATGAACGGCTGGCTCGCGTGTTCGCCAATTTCGTAGATTGTGCAGATATTCGGGTGATCGAGTGCGGAGGCCGCTTGCGCTTCGCGTTCGAAACGCTCCAGCGTCACCCGGTCGCGTTCCATCTGCTCCGGCAGAAACTTCAGCGCCACGAAGCGCCGCAGCTTGGGGTCCTCGGCCTTGTACACCAGGCCCATTCCCCCGCCGCCCAGCTTCTCAACCACTCGGTAGTGGGAAACGGTTTCGCCAATCATCACGTGAGTTTGAGCAGTTCGCGCCGAATCTTAGGCCACGCCAGCGCGCTAAGTCAACGCGCCCGTCCGCGGATGTGGTGGATCAGTTTCCAGCAACCGCAGTGATCAGGAGTTGGCCTGACTCCGTTGGTTAGATTTCCGCGCGCATCAATTCACGTTCAACGTCAAAATCTGCGAATAGCTGACACCGTTCGAGGTGCCGGTGATCGTCAGGGCGTAGTTGCCGGCGGGCGTGCCGCCCGACGGCGGAGGAGGACCTGTCGAGCCGCCGCCACCGCCCCCACAGCTGCTCAGCATAATGGCGAGCAGGAAGCCAAGTGGGACGGTAAAGACGTAAGCACGTCGCCGCCGCGCCGCGGCCCCTCGGAAGCGAAAAGCGAAAGCAAGTAGCGCTGACGCAAGAGCCAACACAAGAACCATCGGCAAAATACGCAAACTATCGAATGGACGCCACTGTCGGCCGACGCCCGGAGGAACAATAGAAGACGCCGTCGTGGTTACTTGTACAGAAAAAGACGCGACAGTACTTCCATTCGGGGCAACCGAAGCTTGGGAAGGGACGCAAGTCGAATCGGGCGGCGCGCCCGCGCAGCTTAGCGCGACCGTTCCTTTGAACCCGCTGATCGCTGTTGCCTGCAGATTGTAGTTGGCCGGACTTCCTGCCGTCACAGTCGCCGTAGCCGAGCCACCAGGCGCAAGACCGATAGAAAAACTTGTCCCGGTACCCGTGAGCGCCACAGATTGAGGGGTGCCTGCCGCATTATCGGCGAATTCCAACGACGCACTTTCCGCAGCGGTAGTGCTGGGCGTGAACGTCACGCTTACCAGGCACGTGCTATTAACCGGCACGGTAGTTCCGCAACTAGTGCCACCGATTGCGAAATCGCTAGCGTTCGCCCCGTTGACCGACACAGCGCTGATCGTCAGGCCGAGGTTGCCATTGTTTGTCACTGTCATGCCCCTCGGTGAACTCATTACGGCTTCCTGCTGATTACCGAACGAAATTGTCGTCACGGAGGGCGAGAACTCTGGCGTGCCGGCCACCCCAGCGCCGCTCAAGTCAACGGTTTGAGTCCCCGCAGTGTCGGTAATTTTAAGCAGCCCGCTTTCCGTATTCGCTATGGAAGGTGTGAACTTGACGTTGATCGTGCACGTACCGCCACCCGCCGATAAGGAAGTGCCGGCGCAATTGTCGGTTTCTGAAAAGTCAGACGCATTCGGCCCGGAGAAGGTCAAGGTGGAGACGTTGGTTGCTACAGAACCTCGATTGCTGAGCATTATGGCAAGCGGGTTGGACGTGATATTCACAGGCTGGGTGGGGAATGCCAAGGGGTTTGGGAAAGGAACAGCGGCGGCTCCAGGCCCTTGCGCCAAGGCCGCCACCCTACGGATCCGAATGTCGTCCCAGACAACAACGTTTCCGGAAGCGTCTGCCGCGGCGGTCCCCGGGTTATCAAAAATAGCTTTCAACGCAGGCCCGCCGTCCCCCGAATATCCGCAATAGTAATCGCCGCCGCTGTTGCCCGCCCCTGCCACGGTAGAGATGATTCCTGTGGACCCGGAGACCATGCGAATCACACAATTGTGGGGGTCGGGGATGAAGAGATTCCCCGCAGGGTCGAGGAACATTCCGAAGATAACGCCGAGGTTCGCTGCCCCAGGGGGGCCGCCGTCGCCTGAAATGCCGACACCCGGATACCCGTCGCCTGCGACCGTATAGATGTTGCCATTGGCCGCGACTACCTCGCGGATGACGGAGTTGTAGCTGTCTGCGATGAAGATGTTATCGGACGCATCCACTGCTACGCCGTAGGGGGCATCCATCACGGCGCTTGTCGCAGGGCCACCATCGCCGGAGAAGCCGACATAACTGAGTCCGCCGGTGCCCGCGACAGTCGTGATAATTCCCGTGGAGGCGGAAACTTCGCGGATCACCCCATTCCCGGTGTCGGCGATGAAAATGTTGCCGGTGGGATCCACGGCCACGCCTCCTGCCGGTATCAGCAGGTCGACGGGATAAAGCTGGGCGCTCGTGGCCAGCCCGCCATCTCCCGAATATCCGCAGTAGTAATTGCCGGCGCTGTCTGGAGGCGTCCCGGCCACGGTGGAGATCACACCGGTGGAGGCCGTAATCTTACGAACCGTGCAATTGCCAGTATCCATGATGAAGATGTTTCCGGAGCCGTCCACGGCCACGTCCCTCGGATAGAAGAGTTCGGCGCTTGTGGCTGGGCCGCCATCGCCGGTGTAGCCGATGAGGCCGTCTCCGGCCACAGTCGTGATCATTCCCGTGGAGGCGGAGACTTCGCGAACGGCGTTGTTGACCGTATCCGCAATGAACACGTTTCCAGAACGGTCGATAGCCACACCTGCGGCATAAGGAGTGGCGTTCAGAAAGCCGATGTCCCCATCCGTGGCAACGTAGCCATCGCCGCTGTACCCGGGCAAGCCGATCATTTGGCCTTTGTGGTACTGATCAGGCACGGCCACGCCAGCGAACGTGGAGATGTCGCCGGTAGGGGCGGAAATTTCGCGGATCACAGCGTTCTTGTAATCCGCGATCAAGATGTCCCCTGAGATGTCTACGGCTACGCCGTAAGGCTGGTTGAGCTGGGCGCTGGTGGCCGAAGTTCCATCACCGGAGTATCCACATCCGAGGCTGAAGTCCCCAGCCACAGTGGAAATCTGGCCGTTCGAGAAAGAGACCTTGCGGATCACGCAGTTTGTAGTGTCCGCGATGAAGACGTCCCCGGAGCTTTCCACGGCCACGCCGTCGGGCTGGTTGAGCTGGGAGCTGGTGGCCGGACCACCATCTCCGGAATATCCACAACTGCCGCCGGTACCCGCCACGGCAGAAATGATTCCAGTGGAAGAGGAAATTTCGCGAACTATGCAAAAGGAAGGATCTGCGATGAAAAGATTCCCTGAGCCATCCACCGCCAAGGAGTTAGCGAATCCAACCTTGGCGCTGGTAGCCAAGCCACCGTCCCCAGAAGTCCCGCAGTGTAACGCTCCAGTTACATCTGGCGGCGTTCCAGCGAGCGCGGAGATGATGCCGGTAGCGGCGGAAATGCCCCGAATCAGACAATTGTTGGAATCCGCGATGACGACGTTCCCGGATCCATCCACAGCGACGCCAGAGGGATTATTCAGCGCGGCGCTGGTGGCTGGCCCGCCATCGCCGGAGTATCCACAATTGCCGATGCTGCCCGCCACCGTCGAGATGTTTCCCGTCTGTGCAGACACCTTGCGAATCGTGCAAAGGGTTTTATCCGCGATGAAGATGTTCCCGGCACTGTCTACCGCGACACCGCTGGGATACTCAAAGCCGGCCTTGGTGGCTGGCCCGCCATCGCCGGCATTGCCTCCACCGGCAATGCCTCCGCGCGCCCCATCGCCGGCAACTACGGTCACGTTCCCCGTGACAGACACACTCAACACTCGCTCGGAGTAGAGATCGCTGAGGTAGACGTTACCAGCGCTATCCAGAGCGATACTGGCGGGAGTACCGAGGCTCGACTTCAAGGCGGGGAGATTGTTCGGTCCGCCGCCAGCAATGGTTTGCACCGTGTTTTGGGCCCAAACTGCCGGGGCAGTCAGCCCAAACACGAAAATCGCAACTGCTGCAAGTCGAATCGTGTGCTTGTACATGGCTTTGTTTCCCTCAACTCCGCCGCCTTAGCGGACGGCCGCCAACGAAATTGCAAGGCACATCGCGAAAGCAATCTATTTTAAGGTGCGTCGCACGGCAGAGCTAAGCTGACTAATAATATCTAAAATCAATATCAATTGGCAGGTCATATAAATGGGCTGCTATGTGCTCGAAAAGCCGCATAATCGGAAACTCGCCACTGCCCCTGCGCACCAGTTCTATACGCACTACGTAGTTTTGGGAATTTCGCAAAATCTCTTTCCGTGCTACCGTGACTCGTTTTAGCGCTCGCGAAAAACAAGCGCAGAAAGGAAGGTCGTCGCTGTCGCGTACTACAAACGGTCAGCGAACGAGACCCGTCGCGCCACTCAAATTTCTCTGCGAACTCTGCGTCTCTGCGGTAGATTCTTCCCTGTCCGAAAGCACCCGGTTTCTGCCGGACAGGAGAAAATCCGAAATGCGCCACCAATTTTCTAATCGCGACAACCCCACATTCAAAAATCGCTGCAAGCCGCTGCCAACAAACGACATCACGTTTTCTAACCGCGACAAAACTGCCACTTTCGCTTCTCCCTACTTTCGCCCCTTGCTCTTCCTGGTTCTGCTCCTCGCCTCGCCAGGAGCCCATGCCCAATCGGCTCCCCTACGTGTCGCCATAGCCGGCCTGGCTCACGGCCACATCTTTGGCTTCCTGCAGAATTACCAGCACAATCCCGGCATTCAGATTGTCGGTATCGCCGAACCTAACCAAACCTTCGCCTCGCGCGTGGCCGATCAATACAAACTCGACAAAACTTTGTTCTATGCCGACCTCGACGACATGCTCGCCAAAACTCATCCGCAAGTGGTTCTCGCCTACACCACCACGTTCGACCATCGCCGCGTCGTCGAAATCTGCGCCCGCCACAAAATCGACGTGATGATGGAAAAGCCGCTCGCCACCACCGTCGCCGACGCTCACGCCATCGAAAAAGCCGCCCGCGAAGCTCCCATCAAAGTCATGGTGAATTACGAAACAACCTGGTACGCGAGTAATCGCGCCGCGTACGACCTGCTCCACCAGCACGCCATCGGCGATATGCGCAAGTTCGTAGCGCGCGACGGCCACCAGGGACCCAAGGAGATAAACGTCGGCCCAGAGTTCCTTTCCTGGCTCACCGATCCGAAGCTTGACGGCGGCGGCGCGCTCTTCGATTTTGGCTGCTACGGCGCTGACGTCATGACCTGGCTGATGGACAATCAGCGCCCGCTCACCGTCACAGCCGTGACGCAACAAATCAAACCCGACTTGTATCCCCATGTCGATGACGAAGCGACAATCGTCCTCACGTACCCGAAAGCGCAAGCCATCATCCAGGCCTCGTGGGATTGGCCATTCGGCGTAAAAGACATTCAGGTCTACGGTCAGACCGGATACGTCAAAACTGTCGAGCGCGACAACGTTCTCGTCCGCCGCCAGGGAGACCATCAGGAGCAACAAATCGCGGCCACTCCCCTCCCCGCGCCCGACAACGATCCCATTTCTTATCTCCGAGCTGTCGTCCTCGACGGGAAAAAGATCGAAGGCCCAACGTCGCTCGAGACGAACGTGATCGTCACCGAAATTCTCGACGCCGCGCGCGAATCCGCCGCCACCGGCAAAACAATTCGGTTGACCCGCCAAAAATGACCGGGCAGCCCGACAAAATGCCGAACGAGCAAACCTCGGAAAACGATTGGAAGGCCCAGATGGAGCGCGTCGCTCTTGAACTGGTCGAAGGCCGGGGTGCGCACGCGGATCCAGTCGGCTGCATCGAGGATCTGCGCGCGGAGGTGGCGTGCCGGAAGCCCGTAGGCTTCGAGCACTCGATCTGCGAGCTTGTCTCTCACCTCAACTACTGGATGGAATACGACATGAAGCGCATGCGCGGGACTCCCGACCCTTATCCGGTTCACGCCGCCCACAGTTGGCCGTCGTCGGAAGACGTTCGAGAGGCCGACTGGAAGGAAATAATCGATACGTTTCGCGAGCTATTGCACGAACTCGAATTGGTTTGCCGATCGGATGCTTCGGCCTGGATGAAGCAAGCTCCCGCCACGCACACGAGCCATGAGAGAAACGCGTCCACCGTCGGCGCGATGATTTTCCAGCTCATCGCGCACAACAGCTATCACATCGGACAGATCGTCGATCTGCGCCGCGCTCTCGGCGCGTGGCCGCCTGCAAAAGGCGGCGACACATGGTGAGCACTCGAGCTCGCCTCGCCCAAGGGACCCGTAGGAGCGGTCTTCAAACCGCCCGTCGTCCGCAAACACAAAGGGCGGGCTCCGCTTGCGCGCAGCCCGCCCTTCTTGCAATGGAGAAATTGCCCCGGCCAACCGGGCGACTTTAGTTCGAGACGCCGGCCAACACCGGTTCCGCGCTGGCGTCGGAAATCGACGACTGCTTCGTGCGCTCGATCTCGATGCGGCCCTTGAAGTAGGCGCCATCTTCGACGCTGATTCGCGCCGTGGTGATATCGCCCGTCACCGAACCGTCTTTCTTGATCTCGACGCGATCGCTGGCGTGAATGTTTCCCGTCAGTGTGCCGTAAACGACTAATTCGCGGGCCCACACTTCCGAGTTCAATTTGCCGGTGCGTCCCACGGTGAGCCGCTGCCCGTTCAGAGCAACCGAGCCTTCCACCTTGCCATCGATTTGCAAATCTTCGTCGCCGGAAATCTTGCCCTTGATTTCGAGGCTCGCGCCCAGGCACGAAAGGCTGCGGGCGGCCGGGCTGCTCACGCTCGGGCTTGTACGGATACCGGCGGAAGTCGGGGCGGGCGCCGCCTGCGGCGGCTGCCACTGAGAGGTCGGCGGTGCGGGCGCATCGGACTGCTTATTCCACATGGTTCCTCCTCATTCGATCGAAAGGGGTCTTCGCTACAGATGACATTCACTCTAGGCGCGCGACTCACGCGCGGCAACGGCGATGTAGGGAAGGTTTGCTCACTTCGGAACCTGACCCAACGGACAGGTGCTCCGGCGGGTGACCCGTGACGGTGGCCCGTGATTGCGGAGGTCACGATGTGCTGCGGCTAGTCTTAGGCGTTGTCGATCTGCGCGCGCTGCAGGCGGTCGGAATAATCGATGTAGAGCGTCTTCCACTCGGAATAGAAGTCGAGCGCGGCGTCGCCCGATTCGCGATGACCGTTGCCCGTATTCTTGAGTCCGCCGAACGGCAGATGTGTTTCCGCTCCGATCGTCGGCGCGTTGACGTAAACGATCCCGGTTTCGAGGTCCCTTTCCGCACGGAACGCATCATTCACGTTGCGCGTGTAGATCGACGCCGACAGGCCGTAGTTCACTCCGTTCGCCACCGCCAGCCCTTCTTCAAACGTCTCGAACGGAATCACCGAAACCACGGGGCCGAAGATTTCTTCCTGACAAATCCGCATCTTCGGATCGCAATCGACGAACACCGTCGGTTCGTGGAACCACCCGCCCGCATAATTTCCCTCTGTCAACCGATGGCCGCCCGTCGCGAGCTTCGCGCCTTCATCCTTGCCGATTTCCACGTATTTCATGACCGTATTGAGCTGCTGCTCGTTGATGCACGGACCCATATCCGTAGCAGGATCCAGGCCGTCGCCCACTTTCAGCGCCTCCGCCCGCGCGACGAATTTCTCCACGAACTGTGCGTAGACCTTTTTGTGCACGGCAATGCGGCTCGCGGCCGTGCAGCGCTGACCCGTAGTGCCGAAACCGCCCCAGATCGCGCCGTCGACGGCAAGATCCAGATTCGCGTCGTCCATCACCACGATGATGTTCTTGCCGCCCATCTCGAGATGGCACTTCTTGAATGTCGGCGCGCAAGCTTCGCTGACGATCCGGCCAACTTCCGTCGATCCCGTGAAACTCACCAGATTCACGTCCGAACTCTGCAGAATCGCCTTCCCGACGACCGTCCCCTTGCCGAACACCACGTTCACCACGCCGCGCGGCAGGCCCGCCTCTTCCAGAACCTCGATAAGGTTGTGCGTCGAAAGCGGAGTGTCTTCGGCAGGCTTGATCACGACGGTGTTTCCGCAAACGAGCGCGGGCATGATCTTCCACGACGGAATTGCCATCGGGAAATTCCACGGCGTGATCAGACCCGAAACCCCAATCGGCGAACGCACCGACATCGCAAACTTGTTGGGAAGCTCGGATGGCGTGGTGTGGCCGTACAGTCGGCGTCCTTCACCGGCCATGAAGAAAGTCATATCGATTGCTTCTTGAACGTCGCCGCGCGTCTCGTCGAGCACTTTCCCCATTTCACGCGTCATGTCGCGGGCGAAGTCTTCTTTGCGCTCGATCAGAATCTTCGCGGCGCGAAACAGAATCTCGGCGCGCTTCGGCGCCGGAGTCAGCCGCCAGCCCTTGTAGGCCTCGCGGGCGGCCTCGACAGCGGCCTTCACATCCTCTTCGGACGACGACGGAAAAATGCCGATCAGTTCGCTTGTATTCGCAGGGTTACGGTCTTCGATCGTTCCCGATGCGCGAGACTCCACCCATTCGCCATTGATGTAGTTCTTGTAAGTCTTCAGCGCGTAGGACGTGGCCATGCGTAATCCTCCCGGCGATTCCGTGCAATTGTCGCTGTTCGTTAGGCTAGTTAGATGATGCGGCAGAACGCCAAGGTTCAGAGTAACAAGCGCGCACCGCGCGCGTCAACGACACGGAACCGTGCCCTCCCGCCACAGTCTTCATGAAACTGTCCACTTTTGTACAGTTGACTCGCAGATGCGCTTGCTAGCCTCTTTGGGCGGCAGACGAGCGCCGGGATTTGCACCTAATTGCGGGTATTACGATGAAACTGGAATGACGTTTCGCTCATCCAATATGCTAGAGAGCCATGCAGTGAAGGTGCTGAGGAGGTTCTAGAACATGAACATTTTCGAACGAACCGCAGGGTTCGCAATGCCTCAATTAGGCAAACAGATTCTGGTTTCCGTTTTGTCGTTGGCTCTGTTGTTCGCCACTTGCCCCCTGGGCCTGTCGGCTGACCAAGATGCGCAAGCCACCGCGCCGCCCGCCCAAGACCAAGCACCGGCCGCGCAGGCGCCCCCGTACACGCAACAGACTCCCGAGCAGTTGCAACAATTAGTGGCGCCGATTGCGCTCTATCCGGATTCCCTAGTGGCGCAGGTTCTGGCAGCGGCTACGTTCCCCGACCAAGTGGTCGAAGCGGACCGATGGGTGCAAGCGCATCCTGACTTGAAGGGCGACGCTTTGGCTCAAGCTGTCGACCAGCAACCGTGGGACCCGAGCGTCAAGGCGCTTGCCGCATTTCCATCCGTCCTTGGAAACATGGACAAGAACCTCTCCTGGACGTCATCGCTCGGCGATGCCTATTACAACCAGCAACAGGAAGTGATGGATGCGGTGCAGTTCATGCGCCAGAAAGCGCAGGAAGCCGGAAACCTCAAGAGCACGCCGCAGCAAACGGTGCAAAACGACGGCTCGACGATCCAGATTCAGCCCGCCAGCCCTGATGTCGTTTACGTTCCTGCATATGATCCATGGCTGGTTTACGGATATCCGGTCGCGGCGTGGCCAGGGTGGTACCCGTACCCCGGAATCTGGTTCGGCGGACCGTACCTGTCGTTCGGAGTCGGTTTCGGGATCGGATTCTACGGAGGTTTTGGATGGGGCTGGGGCAATTGGGGATTTGACTGGCACAACCATTACGCAATCTACAACCACAACAGGTACTACTCCCGGAGCAACACGTTTTACAACCGGGGCAATTACTACCGAGGCGGAGGCGAACGGGGCGTTGCAAGGAACGTGCAGCGCGGCTCCAACGGCTACCGCGGCGGCGGAGTTTACAACCGACCGGGAGGGACGACAAGACCCTTCGAGGGTAACAACAAGGCTGCTCGAGGGTTCGCTCCTCCTCGTGGTCAAAGCGGCACCCGGTCGGGCGCTTTCAGCAATTACGACCATGGCGGGGAGACGCGGAGCTATTCGGCGCGCGGAAGCGCCAGCTTCGGTGGCGGAGGGGCGCGTGGCGGCGGAGGATCTCGGGGCGGCGGCGGTGGCAGGCCCCATTAAGCGACATTTCTTCATCCGGCCCGGTGTTTCGTGAAATCTAGAAATGGAGAGAAAGCCATATGCGGCGAACAAAGCTGAACTTCGACACTTCTCGTTGGGCCAGTCTCGCTGAACTGATCGCGGTCGCCATCCTTTTGACCGGATTCTTTCCCAGTCGTTCTCTCGCCCAGCAACGCGGCCAGAAAACGTTTGCGTCGGCGGAAGACGCCAGCAACGCGCTCGTCACGGCCGCCCAGAATAACGACGAAAAAGCCATGCTCGATATCCTCGGGCCAAACGGCAGGACGATCGTCTCATCAGGAGACGCGGCCGAGGATGCCGAGAGCCGCGCCAATTTCGTGCAGAAATACCAGGAAATGCACCGTCTGGTTAAAGAGCCGGATGGAACCGTGGCCCTGTACATCGGCGCGGATAATTGGCCCACGCCCATACCGCTCGTGAACGGCGGCAACTCGTGGTATTTCGACACCGAGGCGGGGAAGAAAGAGATTTTGTATAGGCGCGTGGGCCGGAACGAAATGTCCGCCATTCGCGTTTGCCAGGAACTCGTGGCGGCTCAAAAGGAATACTATTCCGCACAGAAGAACGAGTATGCCCAGAAAATCTTCAGTGACGAAGGGCAGCATAACGGCCTCTATTGGAAGGCTTCCGGTGCGGAGGCCCAGAGTCCCGTCGGACCGCTGGTGGCGTGGGCTTCTGCCGAGGCCGCTCCCAAGAGCGGAGACGGCACTCCTGCCCCCTATCGCGGTTACTATTACCGCATCTTGACGCGTCAGGGCGAAGGTGCGGCGGGCGGTGCGAAGAGTTACATCGTAAACGGCAAAATGACAGACGGCTTCGCTTTCGTGGCTTATCCTGCGGAATACAGGTCGTCTGGCGTGATGACGTTCATCGTCGGCGCCGACGGAGTGGCCTATCAGAAGGATCTCGGCAAGAAGACCGATGTCCTCGCCACAAGCATGAAGGAATACAACCCCAATTCCAGTTGGGCAAAAGCTGAAGACGAGCAGCAAGAAACTGCCGCCGCGCAGAAAACCCAGTAAGGCCAGTCGCTCGACTCGTCCTTACAGGCCCGTGCGCTCTTCCGCAAAACGCGAGGGAGGAACACGCAAAAGCTATTGGACTTTGGCTTGTTGGGGCTTAGCGGACGGGGGATTCGTCTGACTCGGAGTTGCAGATGAGGACGCAGGCGTGACCGGCCGCGGAGCCGAGACGCCTGCGATGTCTGAGCCGAGGCCGAGCTTCTGCAGACTCAACGCATCAAGTTTGCCGGTCGCGTCGAGGCCGTGGTCCGACTGGAACTTCTGCATCGCACCGGTCGTGTTCGAGTCCCACTTCCCGTTCGGCTCACCCTGGTAGTACCCGTTGCGCGCGAGCGCGGACTGAATCTCCGAAATACGCTCGGGCGTCGGAGCCTTTTGCTTCGGCTCGCGCCGGACGTAGTGGCGCTTCTTCTTCGCGGAAGGCTTCGCCGTCGTGCTGGGCGATGCTGCCGGTGACGTGGCTCCAGAGGAACTGGCCTGTGGCCCTCGCGCAGACCCTTGTGCGACGGATGCAGAAACGCACCCGAGTGCGACCGCCGCGATGATGGCCAACCACTTCATTGTCTTTCCTTAATTTCGACGCACGCCCCGGAAGATTCGATGCCAGGCGGATTTATTAATTATGAGCTTTTCCCGGGGACACTCAAGCATTCAGGAACCAACCGGTGCGAATGGGATACGGGTCGCAGCCCAGAACGATAAAAGTTCGGCGGGCTGCCTCGGCCCAACCCACAACTATCCGCGCCAGTCCGAGCGCCGACTACTGCGCGGTTACGGCCGGCACCGCGCCCGCAAGGAACGTCGTCAAGATGCGGTCGCTATCCGATCGTCGCGCTACCTTAAAGAGCACGTCCTGCCCGGGATGCAGCTTCGCCACTTCGCGACGGTAGTCGGCCATGGCAGTGACAGAAACATGATTCACTTCGGTGATCACGTCTCCGCGTGTGAAGCCGAGATCCTCCGCGAAGCTTGCCGGATCAACTTCCGTCACTACCACTCCGGTCAGCTTCGCCATGCCGAGCTTGCGCGCGAGATCGGGAGTGAGGTCCTCGACATGGAGACCGAATTGGCCGGGCTCTTCGCTTTCCCCGGGCTGCTCGTCGGAATTCTCAGCGGTCTGCGGGAAAATCTTCGAACGATCAGCGACGGTGAGAGTGGCATCCTTTGACTGCTTATCGCGGACGTACTGAACCTTCACCGATTGGCCGATCGGAGTGTCCGCAATCGGGTTCACGAGGTCGGCGCCGTTGTGGACGGCCTGCCCATTTATGTGAGTGATGACGTCACCCGGCTTGATTCCCACTTTGTCGGCCGGGCTCCCGGGCGCAACATCCTCTACGACAATTCCATAAGGCGCGCCGAGTTCCTTCATCAGCACCGGGTTATTGCTGTTGGCTTCCTGGAAGGTGACGCCGATCGACCCGCGAATAACTTTCCCGCCCGTCACAAGCTGATTGTAAACGGTGATGGCCGTAGTTGACGGGAGTGCGAACCCCACACCTTCGAAGCCGCGGCTGCCCGTATAAATTGCGGTGTTGATCCCGATCACTTCCCCGGCCATGTTGACCAGCGGGCCGCCTGAGTTCCCTGGATTGATGGCGGCGTCCGTTTGGATGAATCGCTGGAATTGCTTGCCCACCGTCGAACGATCCTTCGCGCTCACGATGCCGGCTGTGACAGTCGAGTTCAGGCCGAACGGACTGCCGAATGCCAGAACCCAGTCGCCCACCTGCACGCCGTCCGAATTTCCGAGCTTCGCCACAGTGAGTTCATGATCGGTTTCGATCTTGATCACCGCGAGATCCGTATCCTTATCCGTGCCGATCACCTTTGCGCTGTAGTGCGTCGGGTCGCCATCCAACTCGACCTGAATTTTCGTGGCCTGGTCGATCACGTGGTCGTTGGTCAGGATGAAGCCCTTCTTGTCGACCACCACGCCAGAACCCAGACTGCGTTCGGCATCAGGGCCATTGTCGGGCGAATCGAAAAAGCGGTCGAAGAAATCCTGAAACGGATCGTTGTAACGCTTGTTGCTCTTCCCGCTGGCCTTTGGTTTTTCAATCACCTGTGTTGTCGAGATATTCACGACGGCCGGCCCGAGCCTCTTCGAGATGCCGGAAAATCCGTTCGACAACGTGATAGGGTCCGGAATCGCCAGGAGGGCCGCGCCGCTGGGTGCCGTCTGTTCGTGAGTTGCGAGCGCGCGGCCGGAAATGACGGTGCCGATGATAATGCCGATTGCCAGTGTTAGGGTTACGAGGAGAGACGCAAAGACCTTACGGCGCCTTGCCCAGCTCAGTACCTCTTGAAACTGTATGCCCATCCTCGTGCTCCTTTAAGCCGGCCCAGAGATGCGGAATGGCAATTATAGCATTCCTTCCAAAGCCGCCAAGCTCTGACAGCCAACCTTTGCCCAGGTAAGCAAGTCTGGTGCTTAGATGGTCTGAAACACTCTGGCGTTTCCTTGCCGATCTGGTGAGAACAGAGCCTGCAGCGCCATCCCCGTGGCTCGGGCGACCGCACCGAGGTCGAGGGCGTTAAACTGGGCAGACGACCTTCAGGGGTTGCGGTCCATTACCGTTTCGAGCAGGTTGCCCAATTGGTCGGCGGTGAATTCGTTGCCTTCGAGGTTGGCCACCACCAATCCGCTCCGGTCGATGACGGCCGTGTGCATGGCATGAGCAATCATTCCCATGTCGGGCCAGAAATTCATGCCGAACATCAAGCACACTCGCTTCACATCCTCGGGAGGGCCCGTGAGAAAGTACCATCCCCTCGCGCTCGCCTTCCACGTCTGAGCGTACTTTGCGAGAACATCGGGACTGTCATTCGTTGGATCGAATGTAACCGTTAGGAGCACCAGATCCTTGTCGAGCCGGTCGGAGAATCGCTTCCCGACAAGGCCAAGGTTGTTGGACATGCGCAGACAAAACTCTGGAAAAGAACATCGCGTGTACATGAAAGAGATGGCGACCACTTTCCCCGAGAAGCCAGAGAACGTGACGGGACGATTGTGCTGATCGATCAGCGTAAAGTCCGGCACCTTTTGACCCACTGACAACATGGACGCATTGGATTTCGCGTCGGCGCCGGCCATTATTTGCAGGGTTTGAACTTCCAACTGCCGTTGGTCGGCACTGTGGAAGTGATGGATCCGGATATTCTCCGCGTAGGACGAGCCATCGCCGACGACCAGCGTGAAGTCGATCATCGCGCCGGGCTGAATGTCTTCGAGCTGCTTCGCGTCCGGAACATCCAGGTGCATCACCATGGCGTCCATGAAGCCTGGTATCTCGCTGCACGACACAACCAGGTTGTGGCCGCCTTCGATTTTGAGCACGAGTCCGAAGGCGGCGTGCCGCTGCGCCGTATCGGCCAAAGCTGCGCTCGAAAACAGAAGCGTACAGGCCGCGGCGGCAATCCAAGTTCTCACTGCTCCTCGCGGGTTCGTCACTTCGAGCCTCCCTCTGCACTCGCGGGAGTGGCTTTCGTCGAGGACGCACTCGAAGGCTGCGAGCCTCCGATTCGGTACGTCTTGCGCTTCAGCTTCGTGTACTCGCGGGAGAATTCCTTGATTTGGATGTATTGGTTCATGCCCACATGCTTGAATTCCTGCCGGGTATTGCTCGTCGGCCACCAGATTTCGAGATTGGTGATTTCAGAAGCCGGTCCCAATCCGACATGTTGCTCGAACGGAGCCGCGCCCCAGGACCCGCTGCTATTCACGGTGCGGTAAAACGAATGCGCGCTGCCGTCGTGGTCCTTGGTCGTAACCGTGATTCGCGCCCCAACGGCAGGCCGGTTGGTCTTCACGCCCACGAGCTTGACCGCAATCCAGTGATTATTATCGTGCCCGGGATTCCGGAACACGCGAAGTGCGTGGGCATCGGACGGCGCGGATCCGCCCACCAAAGCGACGATGTCCTCATTCCCATTATTTTCCAGGTCCGCAAAGACAATAGCGTGCGTCTTGTGAAGTTCCCCGGTCCCCGAAGAAACCGTAATATCCGCGAAGCTCTTCCCGTTCTTGTTGCGCATCAGGACGTTGGGAACCAAAGCGCCATATTCCGGATTCCCCGTGCCCAGGTAGAAGTCCAGAAAGCCGTCGTTGTCGACGTCGCCATAATTTGCGCCCATCGGCATCAGAACCTTGTCCAGGCCGACCTGGGCGGTGACATCGGCGAAGGTCCCATTCCGCATATTCTTGTAGAGCTTCAGGGTGCCAACCTTGTGGCTAAGGCCCAGGTAGGTGCGCAGGGTTTCGTCGACCGATGGTTCATCGGTGGCCTCAAAGATGTCAGGCCAGCCGTCGTTGTCATAGTCGAAGAACCATGTGCCAAAGCTGAGCCACGCCTGCTGAACTCCCGCCTTTGCGGCCACGTCGGTGAAAGTGCCGTCGTGATTGTTGTGGTAGAGAAAGTCATCGCCGCGGAGGTTGGAGACGAAGAAATCGGGGTAGCCGTCGTTATCATAATCTTCGGCAACGACGCCTTTGGTGAAGCTCGTGCGGTCGATGCCCGCCTTCGCCGAGATATTCTCGAAGGTTCCGTCGCCCTTGTTGCGATAGAGCTGGCTGGGTCCCTGTTCGTCTCCAATGAAGATGTCGAGCCAGCCATCGTTGTCGATGTCGGCCCACGCTGCGGTCTGTGTGGCAAACAGGCGATCGCCCAGGCCCGATTGCTGGGTTACGTCGGTGAACGTGCCATCGCAGTTGTTGCGAAGAAGCGTCAGGGGCATGGGCACCTGCCAGCCGCCACGCAGCGCAAGGATGTCGATGCAACCATCGTTGTTGTAATCGGCCTGAATCAGGTTGGCGGCGGCCAGGAATGTTTGCCAAGCCGGAGGCGACACTGCGATCGGAAAAGGTGCCGTCGCCGTTGTTGTGAAAATAGCGCAGGCGTCCGCAGACGTCGTAGCCCGACGTAACCACGTCGAACAGCCCGTTGTTTTCAAAATCTTCCACGATCACGCCGCCGGATACCTGAAAAACATCGAGTCCCGCTTCGGGAGCCACATCCACGAAGCGGCCGATGCTTTCCCCCGGAGCTTCTGTGGCGAGTTCCGTCATCAGGTATTTGGCCGGCACTCCCTGCGGGTATTCCCCCAGCGCCATATATGCCAGGTTCAACATCCATTTCACCTGGAGATCGTCGGCCTTCCAATCAAGGCATTTCACGAAAAACTGCATGGCCTTCGCGACGTCCTGCGTCTTCTCGTATTTCGGATAGACGCTGCCCGGGCGCGGAGGGAAAATGCATCTCAGGCCGGGCTTGCGGTACACGTCGTTTTCCATCTCGGCTTTATGGAAGTAAGCATCTCCGAGAACTTCCTCCATCAACGGCACACTCTCGGGCACGTCGGCCAATGCTATCTGGTACGCCGCCTCCCAATGGTTGATGGCTTCGCTCATGTGACCCTGATAGGACTCCATAAGCGCCAAGGCGTAATGAACTCCCAACAAATCGTTCGGGGTGTAATTCGAGACGTTTTCGGGCTTCAGCATCGCGGTAATGCGCTCCTGCGTCAGCGGAATTGCCGACTGATGGAGCTGGCAAATCGTAGCCAGGTTGTGATCCCAGCCGGGTGGCTTCTCCAAGGCAAAAAATGCGGGGTCGACAAATGGCACGCCCGACGTAATTGGTGTCTGGCGGCCCACGGCGCGACTCGAAGCGAAGCTCATCGTCCTGTCACCGCCGGAGGAGCTGCCGGTAGCGGAGGGGTTCGGACCGTCGTCCGGCTTGACCACTTTCAGAATCAAATATCCTGCGGGGATCTTGATGATGCCGGTTACTTCGCCCGGTTGCAGGCCGGTCAAGGCGTCTCGCAACTCGGCTCGCAAATTGGTGAGGGTGACTTTTCCCATCAAGCCGCCGGCGTCTGCGGTGGGATCAATCGATTTTTCTTTGGCCAATTTGCCAAAATCCTCGCCGTTCTTCAGCCAGCCAAGGATTTCTTGGGCCTCGCCCTGCGAATTCACGAGGATCAGTTGCAACGAAATCTGCGTAGAGGACGAGCTTTCCGGCACCTGTGAAGTTTGAGGGCTAGCGAAGGAGCAAAACGGAGCCAAAATGAGGAAGGCCAAGCCTACCAAGCCAGCAAATCCGATCCGGACACCCCAACGTCGATTTCCACACTGAATGAACGTCATACGGACAAATGGGGATGTTAGCACAGCGGCGGCAGCCACGCGCTCGCGATGGCGGGAACGTAAGTACCGAATACTCCCGTTTAGCTTCCTTCGGGGCGCATCATCTTCGCGGCCATCTTTGCGACGAAGCGGCGCGGCGCCAGGCGCTCGGATTCCATCATCAGGCGGTTCATGGCGCCGGAAATGACGTAGCTCTTCCCTTTCGCCAGACCTTCGAGGCCCACCCGCGCAACCTTCTCGGCGGTTTCGGCCACCTTGAAGGTGCGGTCTGGCTGCTGAGCCACCTGCTGAAATTCGGTGGTCGTCGGTCCCGGACAGAGAGCGCAGACATTCACCCCGAGGGGGCGAAGCTCTTCCGAAATGCCTTCAGCGAAAAGCAGGTCGAAGGCTTTCGTCGCAGCATACACAGAATTGAATGGCACGGCCTGGAAAGCAGCCGTCGACGCAACGATCAGGACGTCGCCATGCCGCCGATCGACCATCGCCGGAACGTACAGGCGCGTCAGATGAACCACCGCCGAACAGTTCACCTGGACCATCTCCAACAGGCGCTCCTCAGGGATTTCGTGGTTGTAGCCGAACGCGCCAAAACCGGCGTTGTTGACGAGCAGCTCGATCTCGAGGTTCTTTCGGCTAGTGAAGGCGTAGATTTCGCCGGGCGCGTCAGCGCGCGTCAGGTCGGCAGTAAAGACTTCGACGCTAACACCGTGCTTGGCGGAAAGGTCGGCCGCCAGCTTCTGGAGCCGATCGGTTCGCCGAGCCGTGAGAACCAGATGGGCACCGACAGCTGCCAACTGTTCGGCAAGCTCCCAGCCGATTCCAGCGCTGGCGCCAGTGATGAGGGCCCATTTCCCGGACCATCGATTTCTGGGCTGATTCCTAGGGTCGTTGGGCACGAATGCCTCCGTCTCGAGGGCGTAAGAGAAGGTGCTTCAACCGCCACCGAGCTTTCTCGGGTATTGTGAGGTCGCCGCACCAACGCGCACGGTGCTCGAAGGCATGAAACCACACTTGGAAAGCGTTCGGAAGCGAGAAAATCCAGGGAAGCGAGGGGCGAAACTAGGCTCGATCAGCCGGCTGGCGAACGAACACGGCGTCGCGAAGCCGTATACCCTGCTCCTTGAGCCTGTCAAGCAACGTTCGCGCCCAGACGAATTCGGCGGCAAGAATTCCGAGGCCTAGGAGAATCGTGAGCCAACCAGGCCCAGGTGTAACGATCATAACCACGCCTAAGGCGAGCAGGGTGAAGCCAAAGAGGATTTTTGTCCACCGTTTCGCCTGCTGCATGGTCTTTATGAACATTAAAGCGATCCGATCAACGTCACATCGTCACGCAATACCTTAGATGCGACAGCCCCATGACACGATTTAGTAGAGCACGTGAATTTCCAAATACTGCCGGCACTTCCACCGTTCAGAATCGCCGCCGATAATGGCATTTTGACAAAAAACGGCGATCCGCCAAGATTCGCGAATTCCATTTGTGGGAACTTTTTACCGAATGAGGGATAAACATGGAATTTTTGACCGTCCGGCTGGAGATCGCTGAAGACGCGAGCCTAATCCTGGGTCATGCCCACTTCATTAAAACTGCGGAGGACCTGTAGGAAGTCGTTGTAAAAGCCGTACCCGACGCGAAACTCGGGGTGTTGAAATCGAACGTCATGCGCTACTTCATCCCCGCTTCTCGGCCGACGGGGCAATGACGAAGATCAGCGAGACCAAGTAGACCAGGATCCCCAGGCCAATCAAGGTTGCAGCTACGAAAGCGAACAAGACGAACGACAGGGGATGAAACCACAGGAGACTCACAATCTCCAGGAGCAGTCCCACGATCACCAGCGAGCTGGAGATTTGCAGAAGGCGCCGGATTCCAATCGCGCTCAGTTTCATTGGACAGGCTTCCAGAATTTCTCGTGGCTCAGATTCGCCACATCGTGTGCGGTATCGTGGCAGCCGCTGGTCAGGCAGGACGTCTGACCCGATTTGAGCGAATCCATCATTGCAGCGTGAATCGCATTCTCTTCGAAATTTCGCGCGCCGAGATGACAGTGCAGGCACTGAGCGTTCTTGAATCCGCCGGCTATCCGGATCGCCGCCGGATCCGGCGGGGTAGTCACATACTGCATGTAAATCCGCTTCAGGCCCTGCAGCTTGTCGTTCAGCGGGCCGTAGATCGTGTAGTCCGCGTGGCACGAATAGCAGGCCCTGTCCGCCGGCACGCGGTGGTTCTGAAAGTGTTGAGCCGGAATGTGCGCGGGGTCATCCACGTAGAGGCTCTGGCCATAGGGAATCATCACATGGCACGAAATGCAGAATCGCGTCTGTTCGGAGCGCTGCACGTGTGTGTTCATCCCTCCTGCGATGCACAGAGCCGGAAGAACGCACAACCCAATGAAGGCTACGATCTTCCCGGCCACACCTGTTGTAACGGAGGGGCGAATCAAGAAGACGGAGGCCAGTCCAATGCCGAGCACAATTTGACAAATGAGGATCGCAATCACAGGGCCTCTTTCTGCTTCCTCCCGAGTGGAGGCGGCAGAGACTCCGCGCTGAGACAGGTTCGTGCTACTTCTTTTTTGCCAGACCGCGAATGTAGCCTACGAGCTGCGTGATTTGAGCGTCGGTCAGCTTGCCTTTGTACGCCGGCATTTTCTTCCCCACGCCATCCGTTATGCTGGCGTTCAATTGCGCGTCCGTTTGCTTCTGCACGTCGTCAGACTCCAGGTCCTTCACGCCTAATTGTTTGCCCATGGGGACGTTTCCGCTGCCGTCCGGGCCGTGGCACGCTGCGCACTTCGCTTTGAACAAAGCTCCGGCATCACCTTGCGCGCGCGCGGTTGCGGCAAGAAGAAAAAGGGCTACAGCAACGAACAACAGCGACCTACTGATTCGTACAAAAAGATTCGTCATAGTGTCTCCTCCAAAGAAAACTGCTCGCAGTTTTATTCCATCCTACAAACTTGCCGCTCAACCGCTTTTCAGAAGGCATAAAGGAACGAAAACGTTGCCGTGCTGCCGTTGAAATCCTCCGACCCAATCGGCGCAAGCCCGGCAACGTTGAACGGAGCCTTGCCGTTGTAGCCGTAGTAATTCCAGGCGGTCTTGTAGCTCAGGCCCTTGTACAGATCAAACTGAACCGATGCATACGGCTTCTGGTAATTGAACGCCAGCGACCCGCTGGGCTGGAGCGGGTTGATGATTAGCGTGCTGCCGCCGACAAACGTTCCGGCGTATCCCACGGCCGCCATAACGCGCGGGATAGGTTTCCACATTATCTCCGCGTGGGCGAAGTGTTCCTTGCTGCTGTAAAAAGCCAAAGCGCCAAGCGGAACCGGAGAGCCCGCGATCGGGCACGCGCCAAAGGGAGGCGCGGTGGCCGGGACTGTGGAATAGGCAAAGCAGACATCCGCTTGCGAATAGATGTCGTTGTAGCTGTAGCCGATATCGAATGTCAGCTTCGGACTCGGCATGACCATCGTGACGAAGCTGTATGTGCGGCCGTGCTCGATATCGTTCACCTGATAGACATTGTCTCGGTTCTCGTGAATATCGATGGCGCCATCCAGGCTCAGCCATGGCCGCGGCGTGTAGGCGGCATGCACCTTGTAGACCTGCACCTGACGTGGGCTAGTCCGTGTAAAAGAGGCGTCGTTGTAGCCGAATTCGAAGTTGCTCGTGATTCGCAGTACGTCCAGAGGCCGGTAGGTGAATCCAGCCACCAGCGCGTTTTCATGGATGTCGGTAATGTTCCGAGACGGGTCGTTAGCCGCCTCCGGAATTGGGTTGGTTAGCGAACCAAAGGTAATGGACCCATCCGCGTTCAAAGTGCAACCGGCGGGCAGCGTCGTGGCCGGTGGCACAATGACGCAATTGCCGCGAGCCGCGAAATAGTAATTCGCAGCCCCCGCGTTAGGATTGGTCCCGCCACCCGGATAATAGATGTCGCCGGTATCGAACACATCGCTCATGTCGGCGATGGTGCGAGCAGTATAGAGATATCCGAGGTGAGCGACGAAGCGACGACTGAACTCGTACTCAAACTCGAGCGTGTTGCTCCTCAGATTCTGACCCAAAAACTGCTGGGCGATCTGGTTGGTCACGTCGGCTGCCGAACCAGCGGCGTGCACGGGGCAATTCGGCCCGGTGTAGGCCGGCGCTGAGGTAGCGGGGCAGTTCCCTGCGCTGAATACGCCGATGGGCAGCAGCATACCCGCATCGCCTGGCGCCGGCGGGAGTGTGCCGAAAAGACTCGTCTCTGCCGTCGCCCACTCTCCCGGTATTCGCCAATTGTCGTAGCGGAATTCGTCCAATATCCGAAGCTTGTCGGTTACGGCATACGCGCCCGACCAGTTCGCGTTCACCGAGACGCGTTTCGCTTCCGCCGGGCCCGAGGTTGTCTCGCCTCGCGACGAGTTCCGCACCGTCCACCCATTTTCCTGCTCGAGGAAATCCGGGATCGTGTTGTCGCTGCTGCTGTATCCAACCTCACCCGACATCGCAAGGTTCTTGAAGTATGTCGACTGGAAGCTGAAACGCTCGGTAGGCATGAAGTTACGCGGCCGACCGACCTGGCTATACGAAAGAAAGCCGTTGCACGTGGGTGCGACCGTGTTCGGGGGCGTAAAGGGAGCATTGGGCGCAATCGTCGAGCAGGGCAAAGGCTCTGCGCCGGTGTTCGTGCTCCATATCATCCCGAGATCCACCGGCGTCCCGTTGGCAAGCTGGTACGGAAAATTCTGGTCGGTGACAATGTCGTCTTGCTTGTAGTAGGTGAGCAATTCGTCGAACGAAATCGTCGTCCGGGGCAGAATGCGGAAGTCGACGCCCGCCCGATAGGCGTTCACAGTGTTGCTGTATGCCTCGTTGAAATCGGGCACCGTGCCGGAATCGGTGGTGAAGAAACCCGGACCTTCTTCGCGGTCATGCGAATAGCCCAGCCGGAATCGAACCCGCGATTGAGGAAGCAGTGTCAGATTGTAGTCACCCATGCGGTGCGCCAGATCCATGGCGTGCGGCGAGTTCGTGATCGGTACTTCCGGCGTGGAAGACGCGAAGTTCAAGGGGTTGGCGAGCAGATTGTAATCCCAAAAATATTTGTCGCGCCGGAAGAGCGCGCTGAAGTCGTACAACTTGTTTTTGCTGATGCGCAGCCGGGAGACGTCGTTGGGGTCGCCGCCGTAGCCAAAGTTGCTGAAGTTCAACTGATCGAAGAAAACCCCCTGGTGGTCGAGGGATCTGACGTCCACCGTGTAGTCGAAAAGCCGGAAACCGGAGCCGAGATTGATGAACGTGTCGTAGTTATCCAGGTTCCCGTTGATTCCGGTCCACCGGTAGCCGAGCTCGACGCTCTGCTGAATATTGTAATCACCCGAGTCCACTCCCTTTGTGTCGCCGGCGCCACCCTGTGCACGGCAAACGGGAGAAGCTCCCAGAAGCAAAATCAAGAGGCCGAGCCAATGAATCCGGAATCGATTCTTCATGACCTCTTACCCCAGCTCGCTCGTCGTGAAGAGAGGCTCATGGCGGACCTCATTTGAAAAACGTGGGATCAAAATTCGACCCGTGAATCTGAGAGTGGCAAACCGTGCACGCCTGGAAAAACACGGATTGGTTGTGGAACGACGGAGTGCCCGGGGCTCCGCTGAAACTGGAAGCCGTGTGGCACTCGAGGCAAAGAATGTTGACGTTACTCACTTTCAGCATGTGCGCGTTCGGCCCTCCGTGCGGCGTGTGGCAGGATTCGCAGCCTTCGGTCTTGATCGGCTCGTGCTCGTACACGAACGGACCCTGCTTATTCGCGTGGCATGTGTAGCAGGCCACATCCTGCGCCGCGGACGTTCGCACCTGATGCGGCCGCTCCGTTCCATGCGGGTTGTGGCAATCGGTGCACTGGACCAAGCCTTCGTTCACGCGGTGATGGAAGGGCATGTCGAATTGTGATTTCTGTTGTAGGTGACACCCGTAGCAAAGCTGCGGCTGCGCTTTGATCAGCAGGAAATCCGCGTCCTTGCCGTGGTGCGGCGAGTGGCAAGAAGTGCAAGCTACGTCGTTCCTCGAGTGCAACGAATCGATAGCGTGCAGGTGTTCGGTGCCGCTGGCATGGCACGTCAAGCATCGAGCGTTGATTTCCTTGGGTGAGGCTTTCTCAAAAAGGAAGAGTTTCGATGTATCGGTAGGGTCGGCGACGTGCGAGGCGGCAGCACCGTGACAATCCTCGCAACCGTGCTTCGCGATGCCGCCTTTCTGGTAGGTCTGCTTCCAGTGGGGGCTCTTCTCCCACCCGGTGTAAATGTCCGCGTGACAAGTCTTGCACGCTTCCGCGCCGGCGTAATCGGATGCGGCCGTCGAGGCCGGTTTGGACGCCGCTGCTGGGTTGGCCGCCGCCGGCTTCGCGGCCGGCGTTTTGTCTTGCGCCGCTGAAGCTTGCGGGCGAGGGGTTGGGGGCGTCCCGTGGCTTGAGCCGGCGAGGACGGACGCCGAAACGAGAATCAACCCCAGCAGCAGTCCCACTAACTTTGAGACTGTCGAATGCGGCACGGAGTTCCCCCTCCTGCTGCCAAAAGGCTTCGCTCAGCGGTTCTCACTAACAGTCGCAAACGCAGCATCCTAAAGTGGTTCGCTATACCGAAACTGTTCAATCCTGCACACTTTCAGAGCGAGCAACGTTCATGATCACCGGGACAATTATTCTTGGACTGAATCGTTCCCCTTCCCAAACGCCCGCTAAAATCGCACGGATGCTACCTCAGGTGCCGGTGGAACATCGTGACGGACGTCACTCAGCTTGGTGACGAACGTCACACCGGAAGGGGGAACCGTCACTTTTGGAGGGGGGTGCTACTCGGACTCAATCGTTGCCTGGATCGTCGGCCAGATGCTGGAGCCCGGCCTTGTCTCGCAATATAAGAGTTGAGCCTTTTATCTGCAACAGTTCTTTTTTCTTGAAGTCACTAAAGAGTCTGGTCACGGTCTCGCGGGACGCCCCGATCATTTGCGCAATTTCCTCGTGGGTCAGCGTCAATTTTGCGCGAATTTCGCCTTTCCCGCTTCCATGGCTGCTGCACCATTCGAGAAGAAACCGCGCCAGCTTTTCTCTCGCCGAATGAGACAGACCAATGGACCGCATTTCAGCGACGGCCGCGTGGTATGTTTCACCCATTTGCTGGGCTACTCGCAGGGAAACTTCGCCGTGGTCGCGCAGAAAGTTTAGAAAATCGGTGCGCGACACAAAATTTGCCTGCGTGGGCTCGATCACGTCCGCTGTAAGCTCGTAAGGCTTGCCCGTAACAGTCGCGGGCAATCCCAGGACTTCTCCCGGCTCGGCAATCCTCACAATTAGCGTTCTGCCATCCACCGAAGATGTTGAGAGCTTCACGCGTCCGTTGCACAAGATGAAAACACCCCGCCCCACCTGCCCTTCCACAAACAGGGTTGCCCCTTTGGGATACGAAGACGCCGAGGTGATGGCTGAAAGGCGTTGCAGCGCTGCCGGCGGAAGATTGCAAAAGAGCCGATCCTCGTGGTGCGGGCAGGTGACGCAGTTCTCGATTATTTCCAGGCCATAGGGGGCACGCATAATTGGGTCCGGCGATATCTTACTCTTTCCGCCGCGCGGAACAATTCTGAAAGAGCTGATCATATCCCGCCTTCCGATCGCTTCGTTTTGAAGCGTAAGTCTGACTCGGATCTTTCGACGGGCAAGTGATAGGAGCCACATCGTCGTGTGATGGCCGTCACAGAAGTACTTTCGATGAACGCCGATGCTCGAGATGCAAAGGAGGAGACCATGCACAAAGACGAGCGGGATCTCCTGGATGTCCTGAAGTTCGAGCTGGAATTCGTGGAAAAAGGTGGGTATGGGCGTTCGCCACGCGAGCCGTGGAGGCCCCAGTTCATTTTCGAGGATTCACCCACTTGCATGAACTACGATTGCAAAGAGAATCCGGGCCCGTGCAGCGATTGCGTGTTGATGCACTGGATTCCGGACGAACGCCGCGAGGAAAAGGCTGCGTGCCGCCACATTCCCCTCGGGCCCTCGGGCGAGACCCTCGATTCTCTCTACCGCTACAACGACCAACAGGAGATTGAAGGAGCAGCGGCTACGTGGTTGCGCGCCACCATCTCCCAATTGGAAGCGCAGCGGAAATCAGGTGGACCACACGCGAGCGAACACAGCCTTCCGAGCGGCACCCTAGTGAAAGGCACTCCCCTATACCAGCAACTCCATCCTAAGTGCGCGAACCCCGCGTGTCCTGTCCCGTTTCATTGCCTGGGAGGCGGCAAGTTCTTCCGCTTTCGACCGAATCAGCCCGCTGAAGATTCGGGGGCGAATACCCATGGAGTAAAGCATTTCTGGCTGTGCGAACGCTGCTCACACGTGCTTACGCTCGTGTACGAAGAAGAGAACGGAGTCGTGCTCAGACTGCTGTCAGCGGAACTGCCCTCCGTAGAGGAACGCAAGACGGTGCCAGCGGCATAACCGTGCAGCCGGAGTCAGCCGCGCGGGACAAGCGATCTGATTTTCTGAATCACTAGGTCGATGCCTACTTCGTTGTGCCCGCCCTCCGGAATGATCACGTCGGCAAAGCGCTTCGACGGTTCAACAAAATCCCTGTGCATCGGCCGCACCGTGGTCAGGTACTGGTCGACTACCATTTCCATTGTCCGCCCGCGCTCGCCGATGTCGCGCAACAGCCGCCGAATAAACCGCAAATCCGCATCCGTGTCGACGAAGATCTTGATGTCCATCAAGTTCCGCAGCGCCCTGCTTTCGAAAATCAAAATCCCTTCGATAATGATCGCGGCGCGCGGCTCAATGTGCACGGTTTCTTTGTGCCGCTGGAAGTTGGCAAAGTCGTAGGTGGGGGACTCGATCGCTTCACCCTCGCGCAGGCGCCGGACGTGCTCGGCGAGCAGCGGCGTGTCCATCGAATCCGGATGATCGAAGTTCACCCGGACGCGTTCCTCGTACGAGAGTTGCGGGTAGTCTTTGTAGTAGTTGTCCTGCTGGAGGATCGTGACGCTGTCCGGCGAAAGAGCATCGATTATCCGCCGCGTGATCGTGGTCTTCCCCGACCCCGTTCCGCCGCAGATTCCAATGATGAGTGGCCGTCTCTCCAACACTTGAATAACGGCCTCCCCTTGCAGATGCTACGTTGCGTTCCGTACGGCGGCGCGGCATCGTTCCCGTAGAAACGATGCCGTACCACGGTGTTCGGGCCCTTCCTGTACTCCGTTATTTCTTGTGTTTCTTTCGCTTCTTCTCTTCAATCACGGCCTGCGCCGCGGCCAACCGCGCGATCGGCACGCGGAACGGCGACGCGCTCACGTAATCCATCCCAACCTCATGGCAGAACTTGACGCTGTCGGCATCGCCGCCGTGCTCGCCGCAGATTCCGATTTTCAGCTTTGGCCGCGTTTTGCGCCCATGCTCGATCGCCCACTTCACGAGCATTCCTACGCCCTCGATGTCGAGCGTCTGGAACGGGTCCGTCTTGAAGATGGCGGCCTTGCGCTCATCAACGTACTCCGGCAAAAAACGCCCGGCATCGTCGCGCGAAAGCCCCATCGTCGTCTGCGTCAGGTCGTTCGTGCCGAACGAAAAGAACTCCGCCAGCTCCGCAATCTCTCCCGCGAGTATCGCCGCCCGCGGCAACTCAATCATCGTTCCCACAAGATATTCAAGTTTTACTTTAGCATCCGAAATAATTTTGTCAGCCACGCGCCGTGTCGCCTCTTCCAGAATCTGAAACTCCTTTCTGTCGAGCACGAGCGGATGCATGATCTCAGGTAACACTTTAACTCCGCGCTTCTGGCAGTCGATGGCCGCTTCGATGATGGCCCGCACTTGCATCTCGAGAATTTCCGGATACGTGATCGAGAGCCGGCATCCGCGATGCCCGAGCATCGGGTTGGCCTCGTGCAGTTGCTCGACGCGCCGGGCCACCGCCTCTGCCGAGATTCCGATTTTCTTCGCAAGTTCCGCCTGCTTCGCGGGATCGTGCGGAACAAACTCGTGAAGCGGCGGATCGACCAGGCGAATCGTCACGGGCAGGCCGTTCATAGCCTCGAAGATCCCGATGAAATCGCGCCGCTGGAACGGAAGCAGCTTCGCAAGGGCCTTGCGCCGCGACTCCGAGTCGTCAGCCAGAATCATTTCCTGAATCGCCTGTTGGCGCTCCGCGCTCTTTTCGGGACGCTCGAAATCCTTGAAGAACATATGCTCGGTGCGGCAAAGCCCGATTCCCTGCGCCCCCATCCCACGAGCGGCGCGAGAGTCCTGCGGCGTGTCTGCGTTGGTGCGCACGCGGAGCCTGCGAACATCGTCGGCCCATTTCATCAATGTTTCATAGGCTTTCGGCGGCTCCGGCCGGGCAAGTTCGATCTCACCGGAATAAACCGAGCCGTCGCCGCCATCGAGTGTGATCCAATCGCCCTCGCGCACCACGTGCCCGTTCGAGCTCATCTTCTTGGCTTCCGCATCGATGTCAACTTTCTCCGCGCCAACGATGCAGCACTTCCCCCAGCCGCGCGCCACCACGGCTGCGTGGCTCGTCTTGCCGCCCGTCGCCGTGAGAATTCCCTGCGCGACGTACATTCCACCCACATCCTCGGGGCTGGTTTCACGGCGCACGAGAATCACTTTTTCGCCGCGCTCGGCCCAGTGCTCCGCTTCTTCCGCGGTGAAGACGGCCTTGCCCACAGCCGCGCCCGGCACCGCGTTGATTCCCTCCGCGAGTTTTCGGCTGGCCAATTCGGCACGCGGGAGCTTCGGATCGATCACCGGATAGAACAGCCGCTCGATATCTTCCGACTTGAGGCGTTCAAGCGCTTCTTCCCTGGAAATCAACTTCTCGTTCGCCATGTCGACGGCCATCTGGAACGCGGCTCCCGGCGAGCGCTTTCCGGTGCGCGTTTGCAGCATGTAAAGTTTGCCGTTCTCGACGGTGAACTCCATGTCCTGCATGTCCCGGTAATGCTTTTCCAGCGTCTGCCGCACTTTCTCGAGCTGCTGATACACCTTGGGCATGCGCGTTTTCAGTTCGCTCAGTTGCATCGGCGTGCGGATGCCGGCGACGACGTCTTCTCCCTGCGCATTCAGCAGAAAGTCGCCGAAGAAGGTCTTCTCGCCGGTGCTGGGGTCGCGCGTGAAGCAAACACCCGTGCCGGAATTATCGCCGGTGTTGCCGAACACCATCTGCACCACGTTGACCGCCGTGCCGAGCAGCCCTGAGATTTTTTCGACGCGGCGGTACGTGACGGCCTTCTCGCCCATCCACGACTCGAACACAGCGCCAATCGCGCCCCACAGTTGCTCGACGGGATCCTCGGGGAAATCTTTGCCGGTCTTCTGTTTGAAGTAGGCTTTGTATTCGCCCACAAGCTGGTGCCAGCCGGCCGCGGTGACTTGCGTGTCGTCCTTCACACCCAGCCGGCTCTTCATCGCGCGCAGCCGGGCTTCAAGGTCTTCCTTCGGCAGGCCGATCACAACGCTCGAGTACATCTGCACGAAGCGGCGGTACGCGTCGTACGCAAACCGGTCGTTCTTCGTGGCTTTCGCGATTCCCTCCACCGATTTGTCGTTAAGCCCCAGGTTCAGAATCGTCTCCATCATGCCCGGCATCGACCGAGCCGAACCGGAACGCACGCTGACGAGCAGTGGATCCTTCGCATCGCCTAGTTTCTTGCCGGTGAGCTTTTCGAGGTGCGCAAGGTGCTTGGCGACTTCGCTTCGAAGCTCCTTGGGGTATTTCTTCCCGTTCTTGAAATAGTGGTCGCAAGCCTCGGTGGTGATCGTGAACCCAGCCGGAACCGGCAGCCCAATCCGCGTCATCTCCGCCAGACCCGCTCCCTTTCCTCCGAGCACTTCCTTCATGTCGCCCGTGCCGTCCGCTTTCCCTGCGCCAAAGAAATAAACGTATTTCATCGGTCTCCTCTAAGATTTCAGTTCATGTGCTACTTCAGGATGGCTTCGTCGGCGCTCCGACAACAAAAGCGCCACTTCATGTATCTCAGATCTGTAAAAACAAATTCTAAAGTACCACTTCAATCGAATAAGCCGATGCGATTACGCCTAAGCCGGCCGCGTTCCGCCGCTCGAATCCTCCGCGCCCAGTTCCGAAAAATCCGCGATCGTCGAAAATTCCTTCAGCAGACCGCCAAGCAACGCGATGCGGTTTCGGCGAATATTCTCGTCCTCATGCATCACTAGAACTTTGTCGAAGAAGAAATCCACCGCGGGGCGCAGCTCTGAAATCTTCTCCAGCGCCTGACGGTACTTCTTCTCTTTCTTCCGGCGCGTCGCCTCTTCGCCGATTCGCTGAGCGGCGGTCTGGAGCTGCAGCTCGGCTGCGTCTTTTAGCAGCTCTTGCCTCACACCCGTCTGCATCCTGTCTTTCGTTCCGGCCGACTTCTCCAGAATGTTGCGGATGCGCTTGAACGCCGCCGCCAGCGGCGGAAAGTTTTTCGTGTTGCGAATGGCCTTCAGCGCCGACACGCGCTCCACCGCGTCCACCAAATCGTCCGCCCCCGCCGCGAAGGCTGCGTTGATTTCGTCATACGCGAAGCCGCGGCGCTCGCGCAGGATGTATCGCGCGCGTTCCAGCAGGAAATCAAGAACCTGTTTCTGCACCGCATCCGAGGCTTCGATCTTCGGCTCGTGATCCTTCAGCGCCCGGGCCGCGGCTGAAACTGCCGCTGAAATCGATATCGGAATCCGCCGCTCCAGAATGATCTTCACGATGCCCAGGGCAGCCCGCCGCAATGCGAAGGGATCGCTCGAGCCCGTGGGCACGGCGCCCACCGCAAAACACGCTACCAGCGAATCGAGCTTGTCCGCAAGCGCCACGGCGCAACCGGTCAAATTGCGCGGAATAGGATCGTCGAGTCCGAGCGGCTTGTATTGATCGTAAACCGCCCACGCGATTTCGTCCGGTTCGCCCTGCGCTCGCGCGTAGAGACCGCCCACGATTCCCTGTAGTTCGGTGAACTCTCGCACCATCTCCGTGACCAGATCGCATTTGGCGAGTTCCGCGGCGCGATCCGAGCCGGCCACGTCCGCTTCGGTGACGCCCGCGCTAAACCACTGTTCCGCCAGCCAGCGTGCGAGCGCCCGCATCCGCTCCACCTTATCTTTGTAGCTGCCGAGACGCGATTCGTACGTGACCGCCGCGAGCTTGGGCAGATAATCGCCGAGCTTCGTTTTCTGGTCTGCTTCCCAGAAGAATCGCGCATCCGCAAAACGCGCTCGCAGCACGCGTTCGTGTCCCTGCCGCACCAGGCCCTTCGGATCGTGCGCCAGGTTGATCACCGCAAGAAAGTGCGGAGCAAGTTCCCCGTTGCGCGACTCGACGGCAAAGTACTTCTGGTGGCCGCGCATCACCGTGATCAGGATCTCGTCCGGCAGTTCAAGAAACGCAGGATCGAAGTCTCCCGCGATCACCGTCGGGTATTCGTTCAGATATGTGACCAGCTCCAGCAGCCCGGCATCCTCGTGCGCATGAAAGCCCCTGCGCGAACTGAGCCCGCGTATCTCCGCGTCGATTTTCTTTCGACGCTCTTCAGGGTGCGGCAAGATAAAGTTCTTCTTTAACTTTGGATCGTAGTCGTCCGGCCCCGTGAGCGGCACGTTCTGCTTGCCCAGAAAACGATGCCCCTGCGTTCGATTCCCCGACTGCACGCCGCCGAACGAAAACGGAATCACCTTGCCATCCAGCAGCGCTACGATCCAGCGAACCGGTCGGATAAATCGCGGCCCGTGCGCGCCCGTCCAATACATCGAGCGCGGCCAGGAAATTTCCGAAATCGCCCGCGGCAGAGCTTCGGAAAGAATCCGCGTCGCGGGGCGCCCCAGGATCACCTGCACCGCGGCGACGTATTCTCCCTTCGGCGTGTTCACGATCGTGAGCTTCGAGAGAGGGATTCCCTGCTTCGAAGCAAAACTCTCCGCCGCTCGCGTCGGCTCGCCCAGATTATCGTAGGCGATCGACTTGGGCGGCCCGGTGATTTCTCGCGTTACATCTTCCTGCTTCAACCGAACGCCGCGAATGATGGCGGTGAGTCGCCGCGGCGCGCCGAACGTTTCGATGGAAGCGCCGCCCGCTTTCTCCGCGAGCAATCCGTTCGTCAAGAAATGTCTTTCGAGTATTACTTTAAGTTCGCTCGCCGCTTTCGCGATGATCCCAGCCGGAATTTCTTCGCAGCCAATCTCAAACAAGAAATCGCCGAAGGTTTTCGCCGCGCTCGAACCAGTGGGCGCACCACGACCACCCGGTTTTTGTCGGGACTTCGCGGCTCCCAATTTCATGCCACGACCCCAGTCGGTTCTTCCTTCGCCGTGGTTCGCTGTTCGAGCCACGCGCGAGCCACCTGCGTCGCCAGCTTTCGCACACGTCCGATCATCGCGGCACGCTCCGTAACGGAAATGGCGCCGCGCGCGTCGAGCAAATTGAAAAGGTGCGAGCATTTGAGGCAGAGATCGTACGCCTGAAGAATCGGGAAGCGCCGTTTCGCCTCGCCCTTGAGCTTCGCGTAGGCGGCAAGCAGCCGCGCCGCCTCTGCTTCGTTGAGATCGAATTGCTTTCGAGTGCTCGCAGCGTCAGCGTGATCGAAGCTGTATGCGGAGAACTGCTGTTCCTCGGCCAGCCGCACCTGCCGATACGTCACCGTGTTCGACCAGCGCACGTCGAAGACATTATCGACGCCCTGAAGGTATGCGGCGATGCGGTCGAGCCCGTACGTGATCTCCACGGAAATCGGATCGAGGTCGATTCCGCCGCACTGCTGGAAATAGGTGAACTGCGTGATCTCAAGCCCGTCGAGCAGCACCTGCCAACCGATACCCCACGCGCCGAGCGTCGGCGATTCCCAGTTGTCTTCCTCGAAACGAACGTCGTGCTCCTTCAAGTTGATTCCGACGGCGGTGAGACTGTTTAAATAAAGACTTTGAATGTCGGCAGGCGACGGCTTAAGTATCA
Organism: uncultured Acidobacteriota bacterium; assembly: GCA_963737205.1. Classification (GTDB taxonomy): domain Bacteria; phylum Acidobacteriota; class Terriglobia; order Acidiferrales; family UBA7541; genus Palsa-295. Next base: position 797,430 of record CAVTRV010000003.1, read on the forward strand.
CTTGAAGCTGCGTGTGCTTGTAGAGGCGGTTGGGATTCTCGCCGTAGCGTCCATCGGCGGGACGTCGGCTCGGTTGCGCGTACACCACACGGTACGGTTCGGGCCCGAGCACCCGCAGGAAAGTTTCCGGGTGCATCGTCCCCGCTCCAACTTCAACATCGTACGGCTGCTGAAGAATGCAGTCGCGGTCCGTCCAGTAATGTTCGAGTGTCAGCAGAAGATCCTGGAAGGTCAACCCACGCGGCTTGGGCGAAGTTGAAGTTTTGCTTTCACTCCGAGCCGTTCGAGTTTGCTTGCGCGCAGCTTTCACGCTGACTCCAGGAGTTCTCGCGAAATGAGTTTTCTGTCGATCTGATGTTCAATCACGTCAAGCATAACCTCAGTGACTTCCCTAGCAGCTCGTCCCGGCACGGATTCCTCGCTCAGCCGGTCGAGCCGTTCGGCAAGCATCCGCTGCGCCGCAGCCATCGCCGCCGGAGAAATCACGCGCATTCCCGGCCGTCGGCAGCTAGCGCACACGATCGCCGAACTGCTGGGCGAAAAATAAGCGGGCTGCGCACTCTCGCCGCGTGCCAGCAACGAGCGCCCACAACGCGAACACTTATCGAGTGGCGGAAGCCAGCCTCCGAGCTTCACAGTCCAAAGCGAGAAGTAAGCCAGCGCGGGCTCAGCCTTGCTGGTGCGCTTCACCGTCTGCGCGCACAGCAACAGCAGCCGAAAATTCGCGTCGGAGGCTTCCTTGTCCGGCAGCACAGACTGCGTAATCTCGCTGAAAAGCGAAAGCGCGATGCTCGAAGCGTAATCGCGAAACGCATCGAGGAACGACTCGATCACTTCGCACTGGCTGATGCGCACCAGCTCTCGCGTTTCACGCTCGAAGAACCAGATGCGAATGTGCGAGAGCCGCTCGAGCGTCGAGCCGAACCGGCTCTTCGTCCTCCGCGCGCCCGACGCTACTCCGCGCATGCGTCCCATCGTGCGCGAAAGAAAACTCACCAGCCGGTCCGCCTCGCCAAGCGGATAACTCTGCAGGACAATAGCCTCGGATTCGTGAAGCGGCATCGGCGTGTCGGCGCGCCGACGAGCGAAGGAACCATGTTGGGCCAGCAACACACGAAACGCAACACAGTCCGTGCAAGACGCACGCGGCTAAACAAATTTTTGTACCACAGCAAATGACGCCGCGCAATTGATTTGCACGCGCAGAGAAAAAATAGACTGTGCGTCTATTCCTTTCTCTTCACACGCGGGTTGCGCAAACCATTTCTCCCGGCTACATTCTCTAGGCCTTGCGCACCAAACCAAATTCAAGCCTTTGCGTCCTCGGCGTCGGCATCAACGCGACGGACACCGTCATTCGCCTGCCTCGATTCCCTACTCTCGACAGCAAAGTCGAGGTCTCCTCAGCGGAAGTGAAAGCAGGCGGCCAAGTGGCGAGCGCGATGGTCGCCTGCCAGCGTTGGGGACTCCAGGCGCGCTACGTGGGGAAGATCGGCGACGATTCCGCCGGGCGCTTTCAAGTGGAGGAAATGCGCCGGGAGGGCGTCGAGGCCCACTGGATCACGGCGCCGAATTGCATGAGCCAGACCGCATTCATTCTGGTCCATGAACCTTCGGGCGAGCGCACGGTCCTGTGGAAACGAGAGCCGGATGTAGCTTTGCAACCGCACGATCTGAAGCGCGAATGGATTTCGGGCGCGCAGGCGCTGCTCGTCGATGGACACGATACCGCGGCTGCCGCGCAAGCGGCGCGATGGGCGCGAGCGGCAGGGATTCCCGTCGTGGCGGACTTCGACAACCGCTATCCCGGAGTTGAAGTATTACTTCAATCCGTGGACTTCCCTATCACTTCCCACGATTTCCCCGAACGCATCACCGGCGAAAAGGATTTGTTCAAGTCGCTGCCAAAGATTTTCTCGGACTTCAAGTGCCGGCTAGCGGGAGCGACACTCGGCCGGCTCGGCGTCCTGGTGTGGGATGGATCGCGGTTCATCCTCTGCCCGGGCTTCCGCGTGAATGCAGTCGACACCACCGGTGCGGGCGACATCTTCCACGGAGCATTTCTGTACGGGCTGGTTCAATCGTGGCCAGTAGAAGACATCCTCGAATTCTGTTGCGCTGCCGCAGCGCTCAACTGCGAAGCGCTCGGAGCACGCGGCGGCATCCGGTCTGTCGCGGAGATTCAAGAATTGCGCCGAGTAGGAGACAGGTCGGACCCGGCATACGAAGTCGAAGAACTGCTCCAGGCCGCGCGCGCGGCCAGCACCGGTCCGGCGAAATGATTCCGCTGAAGGATCTCACGCCGCGGGGCTCGTTTCCCGTGATGACGCTGCTGCTCATCGTGGCAAATTTCCTGGTCTTCTTCTACCAGCTTTCGTTGCCCCCGAAAGCGGCGGACGCACTCGTGATGACGTACGGCCTGAAATCGCTCCGAATTCAGTACGCGCTCGCAGGCGCGCATCACGTCAGCCTCGCGCAGGCGTTCATCCCGTTGTTCACGTGCATGTTCCTGCATGGCGGGTGGATGCATATCATCGGCAACATGTGGTTCCTGTGGATTTTCGGCGGCAACGTAGAGGACCGCTTCGGCGCGTTCCCTTACTTGCTCTTCTATCTTGTCTGCGGTCTCGGCTCCGGGATCGCACAAGTGCTCTTTTCGCTGGGCTCGAACATTCCATCCATCGGGGCCAGCGGCGCAATCTCCGGAGTGCTCGGTGCGTACGTCGTGTTGTTCCCCAGCTCGCGAATTCTCACGCTGGTACCCCTCTTCATTATCTTTTTCCTGGCTCGCATCCCGGCAGTGATCTTCATCGGCCTCTGGTTCGCAGTTCAATTCCTGAGCGGGCTGGGATCGCTCTGCGCCGTGCATACCGGCGGCGTCGCATGGTGGGCCCACGTAGGTGGATTCGCGATTGGAGCAGTCCTCGCCCTGGCCACGAAATCAGAGACGCGCGTGTCGGCGTATGGCTAACGAGATTCCCGCGACAGACGCCCACCCCACCGGAGAGCCGAAAAAATTCGTAACGTATCCCCCTCGTGCTGAATCGAAAATGATGGAGGCAAAGCTTATGCCTATTTGCCATCAGCCTAAAAAGGGGGCGGCCGTGAATCGCAATGCTCTGGTCGCGTATTTGATGTTTGGGGCGGCGCTACTGCTACTGGCGCCAGCACGTGCAGACAACAAAGTGATGGGACAAGTGAATTTCATTCCCGCAACAAAAGTGGAGAAATCAGCGGGCGTATGGGTGGACGGGCAGTACATCGGATTCATCAACGAACTCAAGGGCGACAAGAAGGTGTTGCTGCTGCCCGGCGACCACGAAATCACGGTACGTCAATCGGGGTACCTTGACTCGACGCAAAAAATCACCGTACAGCCGGATCAGATGTTGAGCCTGCAGATAAAACTCGAGAAAGACCCGCGCATCCAGTATTCGAAAGTGACCTCTGAAGTTAAGCTCAAGGTCCAACCGGACCGAGCAGCCGTCTTTCTTGACGGAGCGTTCGTTGGTTACGTCCACGAGTTCGGCGGACTCGGACGCGCCATGCTGATTGCCCCAGGCAAACACGAAATAAAGATCGCGCTGGTCGGGTACAAGGATTTCACCACGGAAGTAAATCTGCAGCCGCAGCAGAAATTCACGGTCGAAACCAAACTCATTCCTGCTGGAGCGGATGAAGCGGATCCGGCGGTGAAAAAAGGTTGATCGCTACCCGAGGAAAACGGTGGTCGGGGTCGAGGTCGGCGTGTCGACTCCTCAAGCTACGCTTGAAACGCGAAACTCAGAATTAAAGTCTTACTTCAAAACAAGTGGGTACGACACGTCGATGTTAAATCATCACTCTTAATTGAAGCGCGGCCGGGAGTCGGATCGCCTCCCAATTAAAGCGTTGCTTTCACTTGTCGTTGCTGGTGCGCCTCACTCGCGTCAGCGCGTGAAGTAGCACTTCAACTGTCTCCGTGACCTCCGGTCTTTCTCTGTGATCTCTGTGTTTCGCTTTGGGTTGTCAGATACTGCCGCGCGCCACGGTGTCGGCGACGAACTCGCCAATCTCACGTGTGCCGAGCGTGCCGCCCAGTTCGGCAGGCGTCTTCTCTTCGCGCAGCGCAGCGCGAACGGCATCCTCGATCGCCTCCGCCTCCGCCGCCCAGCCGAGATATTCGCACATCATCCCCGCCGCCAGGATCGCGCCCATCGGGTTCGCAATGTTTTTCCCGGCAATGTTCGGAGCGGAGCCGTGCACCGGCTCGAAGAGCGAAACCTTCCCGGGATGAATGTTCCCCGATGGCGCAAGCCCCAGCCCGCCCGCAAGCCCAGCCCCCACATCGCTCGCAATATCGCCGAAAAGATTGCACGTGACGATCACCTGAAACTGCGACGGGTCGCGCACCATTTGCAGCAGCAGGTTATCGATATACTGGTGGCTGGCATCGATCTCGGGATACTCGACGCGCACCTGCTTGAAAACCCGCTGCCACAAATCGTGGCCGAAGGTGAGCGCATTTGATTTGTCGCTCATGCAAACGCGGGTCAGCTTGCGCTGCCGCGCGTATTCGAATGCATAGCGAATGATGCGCTCGACGCCCTTTCGCGTGTTCACGTCTTCCTGAATGGCAATTTCCTCGGCGGTTCCCTTCCGGAAGAATCCGCCCATGCCGACGTAAAGTCCTTCCGTGTTCTCGCGGAAGACGATGAAGTTCACATCTTTTTCGCCGCGGTCCTTGAGCGGGGTGTAGCGCTTGTCGAAGAGCACGCACGGCCGCGCGTTCACGTACAAATCCAGCTTGAAGCGCAGGCCAAGAAGAATGTCGGCCGCGTGCTGATTCGTCGGGACGCGCGGATCACCCATCGCGCCCAGCAGGATCGCGTCGAAATTCTTCTGAAACATCTCGACGGCGTCGGCCGGCAGCGTGGTGCCGTCGCGAAGATAGCGCTCCGCGCCCCAGTCGAATTCAGTGAGCGCAACCTCGCGCCCGCCTGCGGCCGCCGCTGCCTTCAGCACCTTTACGGCTTCAGGGATCACTTCTTTCCCGATCCCGTCGCCGGGAATGATCGCGATGCGCTTGCGCTCAGCACTCGTGGGTGCACTCATGTTTGCGACGCGAAACGTAGCACGCGGCGGAAGCACGTTGCAACTGTGCACTGCCCTGGTGGTATCGTCTGCAAGGGGATAAATCGATGACGGCGAGCGAATTTCGGCGGATGGCGCTTGCGTTGCCGGAGGCGGAGGAGCGCGAGCACATGGGGCACCCGGATTTTCGCGTGGGCGGCAAGATATTTGCCACGCTGGGCTACCCGGACCACAGTTGGGGAATGGTGAAGCTGAAGCCAGCGGACCAGGCCCGGCTGTATGAAGCTGAGCCGGACGTGTTTGTGCCGTTCAACGGCGTGTGGGGCCGTCACGGAGCCACAAAGGTCACTCTGAGAAAGGCCAAGAAAACGACTGTGCGCCAAGCACTCGCCGCGGCGTGGCGTAACGTAGCGCCCAAAGCGCTCGTGAAGCGGATCGAGACTCATGGCTAGAAGCTGTCTCATAAACGGTGCCCGGAAGGGCGGGGTTTTAACCCCGCCGTCAGGCCCTCAATACAGAGAAGGGCTTCAGCCAAGCTGTTCCATCCAACCGAGCATTCATGATATAGGCCTTAGGCGCCTTCCGTAATTTTTTGGGCACAAAAACAAAAAGTATCAATCATTAGAGCGCTTTAAGAATAGCGCCTCGCTAATGTCAGGTGTAGGCTGATGGGACTTCAAGCGGAATCGAGGCTAGTCACGACGATGGCTAACACAGACCGAACCCGACGCTGCCCCTACTGCAATAGCGCCGAACTGCGCCGATCGCGCACGCGGAGCCTCGAGCGCCTCCTGCGCCTGGCCCGCATTCGTCCTTACCGGTGCGATGACTGCTACGCGCGGTTCTACGCGCGAGATATCGCGCCGCCTCTGGTCGGAAGAGAAACCTCGAGCAAAGCAGCCTAAACCTTCGTTAAGACTCCTTAGTTTCATCTTTAACCCCCTCCCAGTCGCTCTATACCGATGCCTTGGCCACGCCGGCGCCGCTAGCGCACATATTTGAGCTGGAGCCTAAACTCTGGCGAATCCTGGCCGAATACATCAACGCAACTAATCTGTCTAAGGGGGGTTGGGTATGGCATTCGGGCTATGACAGGCGTAGTTTATAGGGGCATGGCCTTGGGGGCGGGCGGGTTAATGGCACTTCCTGAGACAGACCGAAAGCGACGCTGCCCGTACTGCCACAGCGCCGAACTCCGCCGGTCGCGCCGGCGGGGCTTTGAACGGCTGTTGAGCATCGCTCATCTTCGCCCGTACCGGTGCGATGCGTGCAACAGGCGGTTCTATGCGAGGGCCCTCGGATCCGACGAGGCCACCGGCAAATCAGCCAAGCAGGCAGCCTGACATCTCTTAGTTCCCGATCACGGGGGTGCGTCATATGAAGAATCACTTGGAGTTGCGCGACCTCCTGCCTCCGTCTGCGTGCCGACAGTGGAAGTAAGAGGTTTCAATATGATCGACGGCCTGTTGAGTCTTCTGCTGGCGTTAAAGAGGTACTTGAACTCCGTCGGCGCTTCGCGAACGCGGTGGGCGCAAGTGTTCAAAACGGTACAGTTTTGGGAACTGGGACGGTCGCAAGATAATAAGGGGTAGATGCGATGGAAAATACTGCGCCGAGTCGCTCGCACCAGAGTTCCGCCGATATCATGCGTTCTGCAGATAGCGCAGCCCGGTCAATACGGTCCGCGTGGAAATCGTTGCGTGCAACGCCGCTGATGGTGTGGATGCGGCAGCCGATGCGACTTGGGCGGGTGACCAGACGGATCGCGTCGACGCCAAAGTCCTCGGCACCGTTGCCGCCGCGGTCAATTTCGGTGGGGCCGATGCTCACAAACTTGAGCGAAGCTCCCAGAGCCGCCGCTCAACCCATGAAGCCGGTGCCTCAGCCTCGGACGCCAACTCGCCCGATGCCAGAGGCGCGTACGACTCGCCGGCTCTCACTCGAACGAATGCGGCTGCTTTTCCCCACGGCGGAATGGGTGCGAAAACCTCTGCAAGGCCGCTCTGCAACCGAGTTAGTGGAGTTGGCTCGCCGGCACGAGTGCCCACAGTGTCACGGAATCAAATTTCGCAGGTCACGTCCGCGAAGCGTTGAATGGGTGCTCTGCCTCGCGCGGGTAGTTCCCTACCGCTGCTACTCATGCAACCGGCGATTCTTCGGCCTGTCCCTCGATCGTGACCCTGCTGGACACCGACGAGAGACTAACTCTTCCCTGTGGTACACCCACTAGAGCGGCCACCGGCGTGCACCCGAAATCGGCAAAAGTGATCTAGCCCCCGCACGCACGGCCTCGTCCGAGGCCTATCCTCGATCCATTTTCGGTTTATTTTCGATCGTGAAAATTTTGACAGTACTATTGCCTGGGGAGCCGGACAGGATTAGGTTTTCTAAGACAACAACTAATGCCAGGGGGAAGTTCATGGTCGAAAAACGTCGCTGCAAGCGGTTGCCGCTCTCCATTCCAGTACGAGTCTACGGTCGCACGCCGGAAGATCAACCGTTCCGCGAAATGACGGTCACGAAGGCGGTCAACGTCCACGGCGGCCTATTGCCGCTAGCGCCCCGCGTGAAACGGGGCCAAAAGCTTTTGCTCGTCCACGGCTTTACCGACGAAGCGCGGGAAGCCCGCGTCGTTTACGTCAAGCATGGCGGCCGCGGGAAAAAGCGCGTCGGGATCGAGTTCATTAGCACTAACGGCGACTTCTGGCACGTGTTCACCCCTGTCGTGGAATTGAAGCGAGCAAGCGCGGGCGCAGCTTAGCTCCAAGCCGCGAGTAGTTTTTCCCGTCCTAGCCGTCATTTGGCTGATCGTCCGCCGGCTCAATCGTCTGGTCGAGGTAGATCCAAAGCACGCGGCCGAAGCGCGTGAGCGTGGGAATGATCGGCAGAAATATGAGAAACGCTACAATCGCGACCTTATCCACCGGCCATCGCGTCAACCACCAGACCACGACGCCGATGGGGGCCGTGATAGCCAGCCCCAGCCCGTAGTCGATCAGCATCGCTCCCACGAAATAGCCTTCCTCCCTTTCGAACTTCAACGCACAGACCAGGCAAGTCTCGCGCATCGGAGGAAAGCCTCGAAAGATGGAGGACCGGAAAATCCGCCCGATGCGGCAGCGCGGGCAGAGTTGGTGCACGATGCAGTGAATCACACCTCCGGAAGCGCTGGTCATCATGATCGCCAGCAAGGAGTGTAAGGCAAATCGGGCATGCCCGCGAACGTGAGGGCGCGGCCGGGGTTTCCATAGACCTTCTGCCCATCTCGTGGACGTTCGCTCAAAAATGGTGGACGAGAGCAACAACAACAACCTAGCGAATGTCGGGACGTCCACAAAATGAGAATTCGCCTCTTGCGGTAGATCATCTATGGGAGTAGGATTCCACCCATGCCGAAACGAGGCGCACCACCGCTCGAAGGCGAGATGCTTCAGGGCACCCTCGACATGCTGATCCTGCAAACGCTGGTTCTCGGCCCATCTCACGGGCACACGATCGCCTACGCGATTGAAAGACGCTCCGAAGACGTACTCCAGGTCGAGCACGGCTCGCTCTACCCAGCCCTGCACCGCCTGGAGGCCCGTGGCTGGATTTCGTCCTTCTGGGGCACGTCGGAGAGCAACCGCAAGGCGCGCTACTACCGCCTCACCAAGGTGGGCCGAAACCAGTTGACCGCGCAGACGAGCCGATGGGCGCAGTTGGTACGCGCGATTGACCGCGTGTTGCGCCCGGCGGCGGAGTGAGCCATGCGATGGAGACGATATTTGCGGCGCCGCGACAACGACGACGAACTGTCGCGCGAAATCGAAGCACACATCGACATTGAGACGGCGGAAAACATCGCGCGCGGAATGCTGCCCGAGGAAGCTCGGTATGCGGCCCGCCGCAAGCTCGGTAGCCCGCGTCGCATTCGCGAGGAGGTCTACACCATGAACAGCATCGGCTTTATCGAGACGCTCGCGCAAGACCTGAAATACGCGTTGCGGATGCTGCGAAAGAGTCCGGGGTTCGCGGCGATCACCATCCTGACGCTGGCGCTCGGAATCGGGGCAAACACCGCCATCTTCTCCATTGTGAACGCCGTCTTCCTGCGGCCCCTCCCCTTCCCGCATTCCGACAGAATCTTCGTGGTCGACCGCGTCGGCAACCGGCTTGGCGGCCATTCGATTTCGATGGCAGTCTTCCTGGCCTGGCAGCACGAAGCGGCGATGTTCGAGCACTTCTCACTCGCCCATGGACGCGACGACGCGAGCTTTACCGGGGCCGGCGAGCCGGAGCGAATGCCAAGCGCTCTCGTGTCCACCGAGTTCCTCGCCACGATTGGTGTCCGCCCCGCTTTGGGCCGCGACTTTCGCCCGGACGAGGGGCGACCTGGCGGCGAGCATGTCGTAATTTTGAGCGACAGTCTTTGGCGCAGCCGTTTCGCCGCGGATCCCTCCATTTTGGGTCGCAGCATCACGCTTGACGGCGAGCCATATGCGGTTATCGGAATCTTGCCTCGCGGCCTCGATGTGCCGATCCCCACTGTTCGTGGTGCCCAAATTTGGTTTCCTTTTCCGCTTCCCGCTGCGAGCCACGATCCCAGCAACGGAGACAAGCTTGCTATCGGCCTCCTTAAGCCAGGAGTACCTCCCGCGCAAGCTGCAACAATGCTCACCCCCGCGTTGCGCCAGTTGCGTGCGGAATTTCCGAATATGTTTATGCCGGACGAGCGGGCGCACTTGGTTCCGCTGCGTAAATTTCTCGGCGATTGGGCGGGGCCCGCGCCGCTGCTCCTTTTCGGAGCGGTTGGGCTTGTGCTGCTGATAGCTTGTGTGAACGTCGCAAATCTCAGCCTTGCGCGCTCCTCAAGCCGTCAGCGAGAAATAGCAGTTCGCGTCGCAATGGGCGCAGGGCGTCCCAGAATCGTGCGGCAACTTCTCACCGAGAATCTTCTGCTGGCGTTGTTCGGCGGTGCGGCTGGCCTCCTGGTGTGTTACGCCACGTTCCAACTTGTTCTCAAATTAGTTCCCGCCGACTTTGACATGCCGCACGTAGGCGCGTATCAGATTGACGCGACTGTCCTCCTCTTCGCTCTCGCCTTGAGTTTGTTGACCGGCATTGTTTTCGGATTGGCGCCAGCCCTAGGAGCTTCGCGCATCGATTTGAGCGCCTCCCTTCAGGAGACCGGTCCCCGAGCGGGATCGGGCCACCGAGGCCGCTTGCGGCGAGGCCTTGCCGTTAGCGAGATTGCCATCTCCGCTGTCTTGCTGATTGGCGCGGCGTTGGCGCTTGAAAGTTTTGCGTCACTGGTGCGCGTTTCTCCAGGGTTCGACACGAAAAATCTCGTGAGCGTTGAGTTTTCAGTCTCGAGGAAGCAGTACGACACGCCACAGAAGCGCACAACCTTTATGAACCAGGCGGTAGAACGGCTGGAGTCGCTTCCAGGCGCCGAGAGTGGCGCGATGGCCAATTCCCTCCCGTTGCAAATGGGCCCGGACTTTTTGATCACCATTCAAAGCCGTCCCGAACTCGATCAGTCGGATCCGCCTCCTTGGGCTGAATATCGAGTGATCAGTTCCGGTTTTTTCCACGTGCTGCGCATTCCAATCGAGCGAGGCAGAACCTTTACTGACGCGGACAACGAAAATTCTCAGCCCGTTCTCATTGTGAATCGCACGATGGCGCGTATGTATTGGCCCGGCGGTGACGCCATTGGGCAGTATGTCTGGGTTGGCAAGCCGATGGGACCCACGTACGCGGAGCCAGGCGCGCGCGAGATCGTCGGAATCGTCGGCGACATCCATGAGATTACGCTTGCCGAGCCACCGGCGCCGACGATGTACTTGCCCGTCTCGCAAAGGCCTGGCATGGACGGAGGATCTTTCGTAGTCCGCTCCGAAAACGCAGGGGCCGTGTCTGCGAACTCGATTCGCCGCGCGCTGATACAGCTCGATCCGCTACATCCACCTGGCGACGTCAAAACGATGGAGCAAACTGTTTCGTCGTCGCTCACCGACTGGCGCTTCCGGGCCATTCTGCTGAGCGCGTTCGGGGCTCTCGCGCTGTTCATCGCGATGATCGGCGTCTACGGCGTGATTTCGTATTGGGTGGCGCAGAGAACCCACGAAATCGGCATCCGCATGACGCTCGGGGCGGAGCGCCGCGACGTCCTCCGGCTAGTTCTTGGCCAAGGCGCGCGGCTGGCGCTGGCCGGTGTGATTGTTGGCGTGGCGGTCGCCTTGGGACTGACGCGGTTCATGGCGGACATGCTGTACGGAGTGAAAGCCAGCGATCCGCTCACGTTCGCCGCGACGGCGGCGCTGCTGCTACTGATTTCCGTCGTCGCCTGCTACGTTCCTGCGCGACGCGCCATGCGCGTCGATCCCATGGTGGCCCTGCGCTACGAGTAGCGCGCGTCGTTCGAGCTCCAAGCTTCGACTAGTACTCCCGTTCGCTCTCGCAGAGGCGAAGAAAAAGCTAACCGCGACGACGCCGAATTCAAAAAACGCCAGAAGTGCATGAAAACATGGCACATCTCAAAAGTTAATCGCGACAAAAACGCCTCGTCGCGTTCGCCGTACTTTCGCCAAGCCGTCTACTGAACGGTGACGGTGAATGTGGCGGTGGTGCGGCCGAACTCGTTCGTCGCGTACAGCGTATACGTGGTGGTCTGTGTCGGCGTCACCGCCGCCGATGAGCCTCGCACCGCGCCGATCTGCGGCGAAATGACGAAATAAGATGCGCCGGTCGCGTTCCAGTTGAGCGTCACCTGCGTTCCCGCGCTAACCGTCGACTGGCTCGCGGTGAAGCTCGTTATCACCGGCGCTGAACCCTGCGGAAGGTTCGTCTGCGTGTATACCGGATTCATGTCCACCACTTCGAAATCCGACGCCGTCAGCATGGTGAGATTGTGCAGGTCGTCGTTGTCCCAGCGATCGTCGGGCGCGCCGCTGATGTACATGTTCGAACCGTTGTCGGCCATGATCATGCCGTATTGCTGCAGCGCCGTCAGAATCACCTGATTCGCCGCCGAGAATCCCGAAATATCGAAGCTGGATTTCAGGCGCATCCGCATGCCCATCGGGGCCGCAAGCGAATTCGACGTTGTCGAGGCCCAATGCGACGCCGGCGGGATAAACGCCGCCTGACTATTCTGCAGCGTGAAACGAATCGCGTGATTGATCGCGCCCGCGGCCACTTCGTCGTAGCGCACCAAACCCGGAAAGATCGCTAGACCCGCGGCGTCCGCGGATGTCCATGTGAGCGGGCGCTGTTCGTCGGCGGTCAAATCCCACACGGCGGCGGAGGCTGCATCCCAACTGCCGTCGTTCTGCGGGTACGAGCTGTAGAGCTCGTACAGCCAGCAGTTGTTATTATCGAGCACGAGGACGTGACGATCGCCGCTTCCAGGAGCGGGATACCCTTCAATCGGAGCGGTCGCGGGCACAGGCATCGGCCCGGGATCGCTCTCGCTGCCGTACGCGGTAAAAGTGATGTTGACGAAGGCTTGCCCCGTGCCGACCACCACGTACGGAATTCCTATGCTCGACCCGTTGTACAGCCCGGACCCGAAATCCGGATGCAGCGGATCCGTCGCGCCGATGTAATTGATAATTGCGGTCGAATTCGGATCCACCGCCGCGCTCGCGATGTTCTTGTTCCACAAATTATCCGGCGGGAATGGCACAAAGCCGTTCAGACTGCCTCCCTGTCCTAGCGTGATGCCACCGCACGTGCCCGCTTGCCCGCCGCCGGACGATGTGACGGTCACATTCACCACGCTCGAACTCGCGCTGCCGGGATTCGGGTTGGTCACCGTGATGGGAATTGTGCCGGCCACGGAGGCTGTGCCGGATGCAGTGAGCTGAGTGGCCGATACAAACGTCGTCGTAATCGTATTCCCGCCGAACGAAACTTGCGCACCATTCACGAAGTTGCTGCCGGTCAGCGTCAGATTAAACGAGCCAGTGGAAAAGGTGGTCGGCGTGACGCTGCTGAGAACCGGTGCCGGGTTCTCGAGCGTGACCACGATCGACGACGTCGCGCTGGAATCGGCCGCGCTTACGGCCTTCACCGTCACCGTATTCGGGTTGGGCATTGCACTGGGCGCCTGGTAAAGCCCTGCTCCGCTAATCGTGCCGCTGGATGTGCTGCCATTGGCCGCGCCGTTGACGAACCAGTTCACCGACGTGTTCGAAGTGCCCGTAACGGTCGGCGTGAATTGCTGCGAGGCACCCAGCCGAACGTTCGCCGAAAGCGGGGCAATCGACACTGCGATCCCCGGAGGCGGGTTTGTGCCGCCGTTGCCGGGCGAAGTTCCGCCGCACCGAGCCTGTGCGCAGGCAACGATCAGCACGATCACCAAAGAGAGGCGTTTTCGCATGCGATCCATCGAGAGAAACGGCTTGAAATTCCGGGCTGGTACGAAGGAAGTATGCGGACCCAAGGAGCCACAAACAACTGGACGAAGGTACAAAAAAGGGACAGCGGGCAAATACTTGTGTTATCAGCGTATTACGGAACATTCTTGCGCACCGAGGAGCCGCAGCAAGGGGTGACTACGTGGCGCCTCGCTCAGCCAGCCACACGCCCACAAGGACAAGCGCCGTGCCACCAAGCAGGTGCGGCGTGGGATGCTCCCCCAGGAACGCGCTCGCCAGCAGAACCACCAGGATGGGCTGGAGATAATTGATTGCGGCGACGCGCGACGGGTCCATGTAGCGCAGCACCCAATAGAAAATCAAATAAGCCAGCACCGAACTGAATATCGCCATATAGAACATCCCCGCCCACCCCTGCCAAGGCACGCTTTTCCAGTCGAGGTGAATTCCCTGCCGGACCGCCAGCGGCAAGAAGAGGATCGCCGCTCCCACCGAGTTGAATGTATTGAGGGCGATCGGATCGTATTCCTGAGTGATACGTTTCGCCAAAACCGCGTAAATCGAAAAACCGATTGCGCCGCCCAGCGAAATCAGGTCGCCCATCAGCAAAGGCGAATGCGAACCGTGTTCGATTTCGAGAATGAGTATCCCGGCGCAAGCGAGCGCCATGCCGGTGACTTTTCCCGCTGTGAACCGCTCGATGCCCATCGCTCGCGCCAGCACCAGAATCAGAATCGGATCGATTGCGACGATGATCGCGGAGTGCGACGACGTCGTGTAATTCAGCCCGATCGTGAACAGGCCCTGGTTCACGACCACGCCCAGGAACGCGAGGTACGCGAACGTCCAAAGGTCGCGCGCACGCAATGGCATGCGCCGCATCTGCGCGAGATAAACCGCCAGCATAATCACGCCAGCCACTTCGAAGCGAAACGCCACCAGCGTGATCGGATCGAGGTGCAGCAGCGCGGTCTTTCCCGCAACGTAGTTCACCGACCACATCACAAGCATGGCCAAGAGCGCAGCCATCAGCAGCGTTGAACTCGGGCGTGCCTTACTGTCAGTTGGAGCTGCTGCGGAGGTTGCGCTCAAGCTACTCGAGGACCTCGCGGCGCTTCGTGAGGGATTCGATGCGGTCGAGGCGAGGCGTGTATCCGATCCCGGCGGCCGACGGTACGCGAATCGTCCCCTGCCGCGACACTTCCACTTCCGGCTCGATGATGTCCTGCTCCCAGTATCGCCGGCTCGCGGAAACGTCACCCGGCAGCGAGAAATTCGGAAGCGACGACATCGCAATGTTGTGCGCGCGCCCGATACCGGATTCGAGCATGCCTCCGCACCACACCGGCACCGATTTCGACTGGCAGAGGTCGTGCATTTGCCTCGCGGGTGTATGCCCACCGACGCGGCCCAGCTTGATATTGATGATTTTGCACGCGCCGAGTTCGATTGCCGCGCGCGCATGCTCCACGTCATGGATGCACTCGTCGAGGCAAATCGGCGTCTCGAGCTGACGCTGCAAGGCGACGTGCGTGTAGATGTCGTCCCAGCCGAGCGGCTGCTCGATCATGATGAGATAAAAAGCGTCGAGCTGCTTCAGGAGGGGCGCATCGGCGAGCGTGTATGCGGAATTCGCGTCCACCATCAGGCGAATCCGCGGAAACCGTTCGCGCAGCGCACGCGCGGGTTCAACGTCCCAGCCTGGCTGGATCTTGATTTTGATGCGCTGGTAGCCGGCCGCAAGCTCGCGCTCGACTTTCGCGAGCAGATCATCAATCGACGGCTGTATGCCGATCGATACCCCGGCGGGGATTTCCTCGCGCGTGCCGCCGAGAAGTTTCGCCAGCGGCACGTTCTTCTGCTTTGCTTCCGCGTCCCAAATCGCCGTTTCCACTCCGCCCTTCGCCATATTGTGCCCGCGAATCCGCGCCAGCAGGCCCCACACATCCGCTGCAGATTTCAGTTCTCTGCCGCGAAGGACCGGCCAAATGAAATCCCGGATAATGTCCCATGCGGTCTCCACCGTTTCGTAGGAATAGAATGGATCTTCGCCCGCCGTCGATTCGCCCCAGCCAACCACACCATCCACATCGGCTTCGATCAACAGAATCCGCCGATGCTTCGCCGTATCGAAACTCGTCTGGAAAGGTTCGATAAGTTCGAGATGAATTTCGCGAAGAGTGAGTTTTTTCACACGCATAAATGTTTTTCGTAGATCTCAGTGCTTGTGCGCTTCCGGTAACTTCAGGCCGGCAATCTCCGCCGCCGGCTCGAGAATGTACTCAGTCGATGCATCGTGCCGTTCGACGCTGGTCGCACCGTAACCCTCGGCAAAGTATCTTTCAAATTGCTCTCGTGCGGCACTCTGGACGCGAACGCCCGCCTCGCGGTCACTCGCCTTGATTTCCCCAAGATTCGAAGGCAGCGAGATTCGCGCCGCCGTATCTTTCGACGGAACCACGTTGTCCGCAAGGATATTCTTCACCCGGTCGGAATCGAGCCACCACTCCGCCACGAGACGGTCGGTCGGCAAGCCGGCGTGGAGCGGGCTCTCCGTTACGCCGTAGCAATTGGGGATGAACCGCCGCGCAATCGCGCCCAGCCGGACAAGGTTGAAATGTGCATTCTTCAGCTCGAGCGGATCGAACGTCCACTCCACCAGCCGAATGCCGCGTTTCAGCGCGTCCTGGCGCTGGAAGAGCTTTAGGCGTCGGCCCACACCTTTATCACGGAATTCGGGAAGAACGGCCGTCATGTGCGAGTGAAGGAATATCTCGCCGCCCCGCACACCCGCGAGCGCCATCGTGAAACCGATCATCTTCCCGTCGCTGAATGCGCCAATGATTTGCCCGCCCGTGTGCCGCGCCACCACAAAAATCGCCGTCGGCACCGCGATGTCGATACCCCAAGTAAGCTGTTCGAGACGCACACACTCCTTGTACTCGGGAAGCGTCGAGCAACTCCGAATTTCGATGTCAGCAGACATTGTCCGGCGCCCAGCTCATGCCTTCACCTTCGCTTCGTTCCACAATTCTTCCATGCGCGCGCGCGGCAGGTCGGCGAAAGGCGTGCCTTCGCGCGCCGCCTCAGACTCCATCCAACGAAAGCGCTTTTCGAACTTGCGATTGGCCTTCTTCAGCGCGATCTCCGGATCAACTCCCAGAAACCGCGCAATGTTGACGCCGGCGAAAAGGAGGTCCCCCATCTCTTCCTCAAGACGCGCTCCGGGCGCGGCAGGAGCTTCCGCACGCGAGCTCTTGCGTCCTGCAGGCGATTCCGCCAGCAGCGATTGCAGCTCGAGCTTCTCCTCGTCGAGCTTCTCGAGGATTCCCCCGAGGCTGTCCCAATCGAAGCCAACATGCGAAGCGCGCCGCGTAAGTTGGTAGGCCTCGAGAAGCGCGGGGACGGAGCGCGGAACCCCGTCGAGCACTGATTCGGCAGGCGGCGGCGCTTTAGGCTTCCCCTCGCCCGCCCGTTCGGCCGCCTTCAGTTGCTCCCAGTTCTTCAGAACGTCGGCGGAAGTTTTGGCCTTCGCCGTGCCGAAAACGTGCGGATGTCGGCGCACCATTTTGGTGTGAACGGACTCGACGACATCCGACATCGTGAAGCGGCCAGTTTCCTCGGCAAGGATTGAATGGAATACCACCTGGAGCAGCAAGTCGCCCAGCTCGGACGAAAACTTGCGCGGATCGCCCGAGTCCATCGCATCGAGCACTTCGTAGGTTTCCTCAATCAGAAACTTGCGGAGTGATTGGTGCGTTTGCTCGCGGTCCCAGGGGCATCCACCCGCCCCGCGCAAGCGCGCCTGCAGCGCAACAAGTTTCGCAAACCATGCGCCGGCAAGTTTGTCACGAGCCGTGACCGGAATCTGAGCGCCAACGGCGGCCCGCGATCCGACAGGACTCTTCTTGCGCGGCGCCTTGCGATCCTTGGCCGTTTTTTTGTGGCGCGGACGCACGGAGGGTTCGCTCGCTCCTGGAGTGACGGGACAATTTACGGTAGCTCGCGAAAATTGACAAGGCGAGATCGGGTCCCCACAAAGGCTACGCGTAGAGGAGAGGCCGGCCTGCGCTGCTTCTCCAGAAATAGGCGAGTATGATCACACTCGCCACCGCAGCGTACGCACACCATAGCGAGGTGAACGCGTACCGTTTGAACGCCATTACCGCCAGTAGAATCACCATGTTGGCCGCGCCAAAAATTACCATGGCCCTGACTTTGGAAAAGAACAGCGACCCGCAGGTTGCAATCACATACAGCACCGCGACCGCCGTATTGTTCGTCGCTTGATTGATGTACACGATGCTGTTTCCCTTGACGTATACCTGCAACGGATACGCCGTCAACGCCCACAGGATATAAAGCGTGGTTCCCGTGCCGAGCTGCAAGGAACGGCAGCATGCGCATGCGGCTCTTGCCGTTAGGCTCAAACAGCAGCACGCTGAGCGGTAACAGGAAAGGGAGCAGCCCCTGCGCGTACAGCATGAACGCCGCTCCCATATCGTGGGTTACGGTAGGCGAGAGAATCCCGTCCAATCCCAGCCAGACGAATCCCTCGATGAACTGATGAATGGCGAATAGCACGGGCAGCGAAGCGAAAAGCAATTCGCGCCTGTGCTTCACCTTCGTCAATGTGACGACGCCGACCGCGCCTAGGACTCCGCTGCCCACAAAGTTTGCTGTTGCTGAAAAGCACATAGCTCGTATTCTCCCCGGCGAGGATTACACCTATCGTCTCGCTACGCAAAATATTTCTCATGATGCAGCGATAGCTTGTGACTACTGGAACGCCGATGCTAAACTCGTATCTCGCGGTTGATGCGCCAGCGGATAATCCCAAGAGCCGTACCGGGGCACGTTTGACCGCCCGAAGTTAGATCCGAGGTTACAGTGGCAGAACACAAGCAGGAAGAAACATTCAAAGTCGTAGACCGAAGATTGTTTACCGAGTCGGGCGAGCTGCGCAAGGAGGTCGTCGAGCAGCACAACCGCGAGGAAGAGGCCGCGAAAAAAGCACCGCCTCCACCCGTTCCGCCGCAGCCGACTCGGAACACGACCCTGCAACCTGCAGGGGCTGCATCGCCGGCAAATCCCGACCAGGCCGATGCGAACGCCATTGAACCATCGCGAAACTTCCAGATGCTCGTGGATTTCCTCACGCGGAACGCCGCCGCGATGCTGGGCGGAATGGCCGATCCCCGCACGGGACAGGCGTTCCTCGATCTCGAGGGCGCGCGCGAAATAATCGACATGCTCGACGCACTACGCGAAAAGACGCGCGGTAATCTCGCCACCGCCGACGAGGATTTGCTGGTCGAGGTGCTCGGCAGCCTGAAGCTGACGTTCATGGAAGTCTCCAAAGCGGCCACCGAGGCAATGAACAAGAAGGCAAAGGCCAAGGGATGAGTCTGGGCAATCCGCCGGGCGCGAAACACATGGACGCGAAAGAGACCTTTCGGAGAATCTGGGATCGTGAATTCCGCACCACCGTGAACGTCTTCCGGTCCTTCCCTGCTGACCAGCTAGACGTGAAGCCACACGAACGCTCTCGCACGGTTCGCGACCTTGCCTGGCAATGCGTAATCGACGAACGCGTAATTGAAACGATTCTTAGCAAGACCGAGCACGATTTGCGGAACGTTCCGCCGAGTCCGGCGCCTCCGGAAGCGATGGACGAAATCGTGGCGGCGTATGAAAGCGCGCACCACGACGCCATCGAGAAGCTGAATCAACTCCCAGAAGCGGAGTTTGGCAGAACGGTCACCTCGATTCTCGCCCGTGGCGAGTGGAAGATGCCGCAACCAGAGGCCCTCTGGGCCAACGTGATGGATCAAGTGCATCATCGGGGCCAGTTGACGATTTACCTCCGGCAGGCGGGCGGCAAAGTGCCGTCGATTTACGGACCTTCGGGGGACCAGCCGGTTCCCGCGTATTGAAGAATTCACGATTTCAGCGAACCCTTCCTGAAATCCTATGCCCACTCTGCAGCTGACAGTTTTGGGATCGGGCACCTCGATGGGCGTGCCCACGCTCGCCTGCCACTGCGCCGTTTGTGAATCCACGGACCCGATGGACAAGCGAATGCGCCCGTCCGTGCTGCTCGAATACGGTGGACGCTCCGTGGTGATCGATACTACGCCCGACTTTCGCTCGCAAGCCATGCGTGCAAAGCTCGATCGGCTCGACGCGTTGCTTTACACGCACGGGCACGCCGACCACATTCTCGGCCTCGACGATGTGCGGCCTTACAACGCGAAGCAGCGAAGCACCGTACCAATTTATGCTTCGTCCGAGACGCTGGCCACGCTGCGCCGCCAGTTCGCCTACATCTTCGATGGCTCGCCGACCTTTAGTTCCTTGCCGCAAATCGAGCTCCGCGAAGTGGATGGCCCGTTCGATCTCTTCGGCGCACGCGTGATTCCGATTCCCGCGCTTCACGGACCGAGCCCTGTGCTTGGCTATCGCCTCGGCAACGTGGCCTATCTAACGGATTTCAGCCTCGTGCCCGAACCCTCAAAGAACTTGTTGCGCGGGCTGGATCATTTCATTCTCGACGCGCTGCGCTACACACCTCATCCCATGCACTCAAACGTCGAGCAATCCCTCGCGCTCGTGGAAGAGCTGAAGCCGAAGCACGCCTGGTTCACACACATCTGCCACGACCTTGGCCACGCGGAGACGAACGCCAAGTTGCCCGCGCACGTGCGCCTGTCTTACGATGGCTTGAAATTTGAGGTGGCCGTCTGATGGCGCTCGTGCGAGTGGATTCTCCTCAAGAATGGCTCGCACGATTCGGCGAGCAGCGCCCGCCCACCGCGATGACGATTGGCAATTTCGACGGCGTCCATCTCGGCCATCAACAGATTCTGCGCCGCGTGGTTGAGCGCGCGGAAAAGTCGAATTGGATGGCCGCAGTTCTCACCTTCTTCCCTCATCCTGCAAGGGTCCTGCGTCCCGAACAAGCGCCCCCACTGCTGGCGACTCTTGATCAGCGGCTCGCGGCTTTTGAGGCAGCGAAGATCGACGCAGCACTCGTCCTGAACTTCGATCGCGCACTCGCGCAGGTCACGGCCGAAGATTTCGTGCAACGCTACCTCGTCGAAACGATGCGAGCAAAAGCTGTGCTCGTGGGAGGAAGCTTTCGTTTTGGTCACCGACAGGCCGGAGATGTGAACTTATTGCGCGAACTTGGCAAGCGATGGGGCTTCGAAGTCGACGTTGTGCCACCTGTCACGATGGAAGGCGTCGCCGTATCGAGCACGGCAGTCCGTGAAGCTGTGCGCGATGGCCGAATGGAAGATGCGCGGAAATTTCTCCGGCGTCCTTACACGCTTGCGGGCCAGATTCGGCCGGGCACGGGTCAGGGACGAAAACTCATCGTGCCGACGCTCAATCTGACCACTGAACAGGAACTACTGCCGAAAATGGGCGTCTATGCCACTGAAGTCGCGCTCGACGGCAAGGTCTATCGTGCGGCCACCAACGTGGGGGTTCGACCGACCTTCGACGGCGCGCGAACGACCGTCGAATCGCATCTTCTGGATTTCAACGAGAGCCGCACCAGCGGGCCAATGGAAGTGCTATTTTTTACACGGCTGCGCGATGAAAAGAAGTTTTCGGGTCCCGAGGTCCTTCACGAACAGGTGCTCAAAGACATCGAACGCGCGCGCGAATATTTCCACGCAATTCAGGCCAGCAAATCATGATCGTGTCAGCGCTCTAGTTCGGAGTCGTTACGGCCTGCGGCACCACTTTGTCGCCGCGAATCTCGGCGGCAACATCCAGAATGTTCCGCTTCGAGAAGTGCTTGAAGATTCCCCACTGACCGTACTTTTCGGTTAGCTCCGGCATCACGGCGTCCACCAGCGCGTCGCCGGACTTCCCTTCCTTCAAGGGGCCCGCCACCATCGCGCGCAAATCGCTCAGATAGCCGCGGAAGGCCTCCACGTCAGTGGCGTTGCCCACATCGCCGTGCCCGGGCACGAACACGGTGCCCTGCCGCGGAGCAGGATTTGTGAGCGAGTTCAGAGTCTCGATCCAGAGCTTGGTATTCGCATCAATCAAGTTCGGTAGGGATTGCCGCCAGAAGAGATCGCCGCAAAAAACCACGTCATTGGCCTGGTCGTCGGAAACCGACACAACCGAATCGCCGCCCGTGTGCCCAGGATACGTCTTCACGTTGATCGCCCGCGATCCGAGATACAACGTGACACCCGAGTCGTACACCACATCGGGCGCGTAAAGGCCCTCAACCATCGCCTTCTGCTCTGCCTTCGCATCTTTGCCGCCGAAGAATTTCAGGTTCTCCGTGTGAATCCACGCGCGAACGTTCCGCTGCGCCATCACTGTCGCTCCAGCTTCGGCGAAGACTCGGTTTCCCCCGACGTGGTCGACGTGATAGTGCGTGTTGATGACGAACTTGATCGGCAGGCTCGTCTTCTCGCGAATCTCGGCAAGCAGCGCGCTGGCAGCGTCCGGATACTCGAGCGTGTCGATCACCGCGACGCCATCATCGCCAATCACGAAGCTGGCGTTTGACCCAGCGTGACCATTGAGGTCGATCGCCGCCCAAATGTTCCGCCCGACAAGTTTCAGAGTGAAAGCGGGAGTCGTGGCAGGAGCCGGCGTTTGATTTTGTGCGGACACTGAAACTGCAAGAAAGAGTAACGCGATAACGATCACAACGGCTCGTCGCATCGGGCAATACTACTACGAGCCTCGGAGTCTTGCGATCAATCGTTACGCCAGCCCAAATAAAAAAAGGCGCCGCAACTTGAAAGTTGCAGCGCCCTCGAACCGACTATCCGTTCAATTTTACTGCCGCATCTCCACCACTCGAATCGCTTCTACCAGGTGATGGTGCGCCCTGTCGATATGGTCGATCGCTCGCTGCTGCAATCCCTGAGCAGCCGGGTCATCTTCTTCCTTCGAGACGTCCTGATGCGCCTTGTCCAGCAGATCGAGCGCCTTGTGCAAGCGTCCGCTCCAGGGCAAGTGCGCGTCAACCACCGGATGGTCATTCAGATCCTTGCCATCATCGATGGAGGCTCTCTTGATTTCGCCGATGGCCTTGTCGATTTCGGCGATGGCGTCCCTTTCCTGGTCGCGGAGTTCACCGCCATCAGGGCGTTGCAGGTGCGCACGTGCATATCGCAAATCCGAAAGCGCGTGCAGGTAGGACGGATGTTGAACGTGTGCCGGTTCGGCGCTGACTCCGACCACCAGAACAAGCAATATCGCGAATGCAGTCACCAATACCCTGCTCATTGGCTTCATCTTTAGAATGCTCCTTGGGAGTATGGTCTCGTCCGCTCAGTAACGCGCCGTTCACTGACGCCCCCACTGTGCGGCACTTTATGAACTTAACACCGCGCCGGACCGAAAGTTTTCCGCGTTGCCATCCCAGCAACAGAACCAGGGTCGAGGGGGCCGGAGGCTTCTCCAATCCTTCGCCATCCGCGTTTGTCGGTCGTGAATCTTCGGGATTTCTGGTTAAAGCCTCGATCTGTGGTTAGAATCGACACTGCATGAAGCGTATCGCTATCTTGGGCTCGACAGGCTCCATCGGCCGCCAATGTCTCAGCGTAGTCGACTCTCTCCCGGGCCACTTCGAAGTGGTCGCGCTCGCTGCTGGCTCGAACATTGCCCTGGCCGCCGAACAAGCGGCCCGCCATCGCCCCAGGCTTATTTCTGTCAGCTCCGAAAACGGAGCACGCGACTTGCGTACGGCATTGAATCTTCAGCACGGCACCCGCAAAACGGGCGCCCAGCCGCAAATTGTCTTCGGCCCCGAAGGTATCGAGCTCGTCGCCACGCATCCGGACGCGGACACCGTCCTTTCGGCCGCCGTCGGAGTCGTCGGCCTGCCCGCAACCTACAAAGCCATCGAGCAAGGCAAGAACATCGCGCTCGCGAACAAGGAAGTCCTGGTCGCAGCCGGCGAAGTGGTAATGGCCGCGGTCAAGCGCCACAACGTCGCGCTTCTGCCTGTGGATAGCGAGCACAACGCCATCCACCAGTGCCTTCGTGCGGGCGAGCAGCGCGAGGTGAAGCGCCTCGTACTCACTGCCTCGGGCGGTCCCTTTCGCAAGACTCCCGTGTCGCGCCTCGCGAAAGTGACCCCAAAACAGGCTCTCGCGCATCCAAATTGGAAGATGGGCCAGCGAATCACAATCGACTCTGCCACTCTGATGAACAAGGGATTCGAGGTCATCGAAGCTCGCTGGCTGTTCGGAATGAACCTCGATCGGATTGAAGTGGTGATTCACCCTCAGTCGACGATCCACTCGATGGTCGAGTTCGTCGACGGTTCCATCTTGGCACAATTGGGACCCACCGACATGCGCATGCCGATCCAATACGCGCTAACCTATCCCGAGCGCCTTCCGTCGAATGGGTGCGCCCTGGATTGGTCCACGCTACGCAAGCTCGATTTCGAGGAAGTTCCCGTGCGCAAGTTTCCGTGTCTCAGCCTGGCCAAGGCGGCGCTCCGCGAAGGCGGCCCGTTGCCTTGCGCCTTGAATGCCGCCGATGAAATCGCCGTCGCAGCGTTCCTCGAGCGCCGGCTACCGTTTCCCGGGATCGCTGCCGTGATCGAGCGGGTGCTGGAACGGATGCCGCGTACGCCGATGAACAAGATAGACGACGTCTTTGCGGCCGACGCCGAAGCCCGGGACCTGGCCCGTGAAGAGATTCAGCGTTTCAGCCGGCGTTCCTGACGCCGCCGGGACGCCAGGAAACTTCGATAAATTTCCCGCCCAGTCGCGAGTAGAGGCGGAGCACAATTCAAGGTAGAATAATCGCAGAGGGCCAATGTCGAGTTTCTTCTTCGATCTGATTGCCGGGGCATTCGTGCTCGGCGTCATGGTTTTGCTTCATGAGTGGGGACATTTTGTCGCCGCTAAAGCTTGCGGCGTGCGCGTGGACGTTTTCTCGATCGGTTTTGGCCCGCGAATCTGGGGAGTCAAGCGCGGCGACACCGACTATCGCATCAGCGCGCTGCCGCTCGGCGGCTATGTTCGCATGGCCGGCGACAATCCCGCGGAAGAGCGCACCGGTGCCCCGTACGAGTTTCTCTCCCGGCCACGCTGGCAGCGCTTCATCATTGCGGTAGCTGGGCCCGCCGCGAACATCCTTCTCACATTCGCGATATTCTGGGGCATCATCGTATTCAAAGGCGCTCAAACTCCCACCTATTTTCGTCAATCGGCTATTGTCGCGGCCGTCCCGCAGGCGGCCGATCCTTCCGGTGTGAAACCCGGCGACCAGATTGTTGCGGTGAACGGCGTACCGACGCCCGAGTGGAAGAAGGTTTACGATCAGGTCGACAAAGTAATACCTGCCGGCGTGTCCCTCACCGTCTTGCGCAACGGCCAAACCGTGCAGCTCACCGTGCCCGCTCCCAATGGCACGGGGACTGGCGCGACCGAGTCTTTGGTTGGTTATCCCGCATGGCCTCCGGTTACCGACGATGTTGAGCCCGGTTACCCGGCCGAAAAAGCAGGTTTGAAGCCCGGAGACCTCGTCGTCGCTATGAACGGCAAGCCCATCGTGACGTGGCCCCAGCTTCCTGAAGGGATTCGCAATTCGGATGGCCATACCATCCACTTCATAGTCCGCCGCGACGGCAAGGAAATCCCCATCGACATCACTCCCCAGAGACGCACCGTGAGTACCGATGGTGAGATGGCTTGGGTGATCGGCGCGGGAGGTAAAGCGGAAACAACTTTTGAGCGCGAGGGCTTCACCACATCGGTAAAAGACGCGGGCGCTCAGACCCTTTTCTTCGCGCGCTCCATTGGGGAAATCGTCGCGAGCCTGTTCCGCGGTAGACTCTCGGTACGCGACTTGGCTGGCCCGGTTGGCATCGTCCAGCTTTCGGGGCAGGCCGCGAAGCGCGGAACCCTGACGCTTCTTCAGTGGATGGCCTACATCAGCCTCGACCTGGGACTTCTCAATCTACTGCCAATCCCGATTCTCGATGGCGGTCACGTATTGATGCTGGCGATCGAGGGGATCCTGCGCCGCGACCTGAGCGTCGCCGCGAAGGAACGCTTCGTTCAGGTGGGCTTGGTTTTCCTCCTGTGCGTATTCGCCTTCGTGATGTACAGCGACATCTTGCGTCTGTTCCAAAGCCACTAGTGCGCCTACGCGTCGCCTCGTCCGCCTGATGTCGTCACCGGGCGTCTATGCTTTCTTTCTCTGTGCTCTCCTGTTTTTCTCTATGCCCTCTGTGGTAATCCTTTGCGCTTGAATTTCCGTTTTCCCTCTTCGGCTTTTGCAGTGCCTAGCCCGCGGTCTCTTCCCCACCATCGCATCTCGCTCCTTCTGCTATAATCCCGTTTTGGAACCCATGACCGCCACCCCTGTCCATCGCGTCTCTTCCGGTGAACGCATCAACGTTCACGAACCGCCGGGCCACCTCCAGCGTGAACTCGCCGCTCGCGGCATTCGTCTCACACGCCAGCGCCGCGTTCTGCTTCAAGTTATGGAAACGGCCCGCCGCCATCTTGACGCCGGCGAAATTCTCGACCGCGCGCAGAAAATCGATCCGGAAATCACTCGCGTGACGGTCTATCGCACGATTGACCTGCTGAAGCGCCACGGCCTGATCGACGAGCTCGATCTGCTCCACCTGCGCGGCGACCGCCACTTCTACGAAAGCCACGGTCCGCGCGACCACATCCACGTGGCCTGCATGCGCTGTGGCAAAGTCCGCGAGGTGGAAAGCGAACTGTACGAGGAGCTGAAAAAGCAAATCTCGCGCGACACTGGCATCGAAATCACCGTCACCCGCACGGAAGTGGGCGGAATCTGCGCCGACTGCCGCCGCAAGTCCGACTCCGCCTCCTAAGAATCCCTTACGAGTGCTCTTCTCTGTGTCCTCGGGTTTTTCTCGGTGTCCTCTGTGTTAGGTTTTTGCCTTTTCCCTACATGCTGCCTTCGTCCGCGGACGGCCCGTAAATCGAAGGAACAGGCAGGCCATTGAGACGCAGATACACGCCAAGCTGCGCTCGATGGTGAATCAGATGATTCATCACCCACGTCCGCAGGCACGCGATGCGCGGCATCGCGACGATCGTCGCCCCGTTGTTCAAGAGTGACCACGTCTTCAGAAGGTGTGCGTCCGACGCGCCTGCAATCGCCTTGCGGCCCTCGGCCACGTTCTTATCGAAGACTTCGAGCAATTCCTTGCGCGACTTAGGTTCCGGCGGCGGCTGCATCTGCACACCGTTCGGCGCCATGTCCAGCGCGTCCTGATTGATCGTAATCACCGTCCAGCCAGGGATGTTGGCGACATGCGCTGCCAGCCAGCCCATGGTTCCGGACTTCGCATGCGGCTTCCAGCCGAGTTTGTCGTCGGGCACGCGTTCGAGCGTCTTCCGCGCGCCCGCCATTTCCTGATCGTATTCCGGCAAGAGAGCTTCACTAAGGGACATTGGATTTCCTCCGAGAGAGATTTTGGCGCTGAACCGAGGCCGGCACTATAGGCGAATAAAAGGCGAATATCAAGGCAAAACCAGGGCACAAAAAAAAGGCCTCCGGATACTCTCGGAGGCCTGAAAACCGAGTCCGCAGGGTGCCAGCGGGACGCTGGCTCTGCCCTGCTCTTATACGCTGAACGAGCTGCCGCAGCCGCAAGTGCTCTTGACGTTGGGGTTGTTGAACTTGAAGCCCGAACCCTCGATCGTCTCGATGTAGTCGATCGACACGCCGTCAAGGTACATCTCGCTCATCTGGTCGATCAGCACTTTCAGCCCGTCGAATTCGTACACATTGTCGCTCGTCTCATTCACCGCATTCTCGAACGCCATGTGATAGCTGAATCCCGAGCAGCCGCCGCCCACGACGGCGACGCGCAGCCCAGCCGGCACAGGAGTCTGCTGCGAAAGAATCTCTTTCACTTTCGTTACCGCAACCGGGCTAAGTTGAACCATTCTCGATCCTCCGCTTAGTATCAGAAGTCGGCGCGCTCAACCCAGGCAGCCAACGCCGCGCGCCTCCTCATGTCCTACACATTATATCAGATTCACGCAAGCCTCGCCGGTCGCAGGAAAAGGGGCGCAGCTTGGGCCCCGAACAAGAGCACGATACCCGGCAAGCTCGTTGACCGGACTGCTCTTGTGGCTAAGGGCCTTCCTGTTCGAAATCCCCGTCATAAAGTAGGAGCGGAAGCTCCGTCGCGGACCGCGCAGTTCCCACCGCCTGGGAACTTTCCCGCACGTTTCCGCGTATTCTCGCGTGTGGAAAGCGCATCCCGACCCATGGGAGTACCGGAGTGGCTGATCCTCATCGGAGCCTCGGCCTTCATCGTTGTGTTGGCCGTGTCGGCTTACTGGGACTCCTCGATCCGTTGGCTTCACTTCTTTCAGGCGTGGATGTACTTAGCGACAATCGTCCTCAGCTTGCGCGGCAGTCGATGGGGCTATTTCGTCGGAATCTCGGCGGCAGCCTTTTGGGACTACACGAGCCTCTTTGTAAACACATTCTTCTACAACGGCCTACAGCGGCTTCAGGCTTGGATCCACACAGGACACATCGAGCGGCCGGACATCCTCATCGCAGTACCCGCGTGGTTCGCGAATTTGGCTTTGATTTGCGGTTGTCTCTGGGCGTACGCGCGCCTTCCCGAAAAGCGCTCGAGCGACGTCGCGCGATTCCTGCTCGCCTTCGCTGTCACCACGGGCTTTTTCGCTCTCGACATCGCGCTCGTCCAGCCTCGCTATCTCGGCCTCTTCCCTCATCTCTTGCACCCGCGCCTCCCCTGGTAGCCAACCAGCGCTTTTACTAGGTGTAATTGTAATGGTCTGCAAGCTGACGCAAAATAGCTCGGGCCTTGTAGAGTGGCCGGCGCGAAACCTCTCGAAACATAACCAGCGGTGCCCTTTCCATGAGCGTAGACTTGAACCATCATGGAAAACCTACAGGCATTTCAAGACGCCGCCCGCAAGAGTGGCTTCGTTGACGTTGAGCCGACGGAAGACGGAACCGTTTTGTGGTTGAAGAAGCAGACGGCAGATGCGGAAGACCGCATTTGTATCGACCGCGCGGCAAACAATGCCACTGTCTTCTGGGCGACCATTCCGTGGAAGATCAACTCCAAGACCTTTCGCACCGTGTCCGCACTGCAAGAGTGGCTTGCCTCGGCGCACAAATAGAGTCAACCATGACGAACCGCGAGGCCCTCTTGCGGCTCTCCGCCGAAAAGAGCGACCCGCTGCTGCCCTAGCTTCTCCGCTTCCCCGCGCAGAAACTGCTTCTCATCCAACAGGCTCCGCTGATGGTATTCTCTGCCGCGATGGAACTCAGAGGCAAAATCGCGATCGTTACGGGCTCGGGCGGCGAAGGCTCGGGTCGTGCCGAAGCGGTGCGGCTCGCCGCCGAAGGCTGCCAAGTCGTCGTGTCCGATATCAACGAAGCCGGGGGTCGGCAAACTGTTGGGATGATCACAGCAGCGGGAGCCAAAGCCGCGTTCTGCCGCTGCGACGTTTCGCGCGCAGATGAAGTGCAAGCCCTCGTCGCGTTTGCCGAGAAGACGTTTGGCGGGCTCGACATCCTGATCAACAACGCTTCGGGCCCCTATCGACCGGGTGCGCCGCCTGAAGACTGGCTCTCCACGATCCACATTGATCTGCTCGGGCCAATCTACGGCTTGCAGTATACGCTGCCCGCGATGCGCAAGCGCCACGGAGGAGCCATCCTCAATGTCGGCTCCACGTCCGCTCTGACTCACGGCGCGGGCCACTCCAATATGACGCCGTACGATGTCGCCAAAATCGGCGTCCTGCGCATGACGACCACGCTCTCTGCGTTGCGCGATACGGACAATATCCGCGTGAATTGCCTCGTTCCGCATTGGGTCGCCGTTCCGGAAGTGAAGACTTACTGGGACGCGCTCACGCCCGAAGAGCGCAAGCAGCGGAAGATTCCGTCGAAGCTGATTGAGCTCGATGAGCTGGCGCAAGCGGCTGTCGACCTCATCACCGACGAGAATCTCGCCGGCCGCGTCCTGATTCTGTGGGACGGCCCGCGCGCCGAGCTGATTTCGGCCAGCGATCGCGGCTACGTCGAAGTGGAACCCTACCGTCTTTGAGGAGCAATCATGCGACACACAAAAATCATCTTGAGCATCCTCAGCATTCTTGGTGTCTGCGCGATAGGGCAACGAACTTCTTCGCAAACTTCGTCGGGAACGTCCGCGTCGGGCAAACGCATCGTGATTGCCGCAAGCACAGTGCTCGATGGCAAGGGCGGCGTGCTGCACGACACGCGCATCGTGGTGGAAGGCTCGAAGATCGTCGCCATTGATTCCAAGGGCGCGCCTGTGGACTACGACCTCCGCGGCCTCACGGTATTGCCGGGCTGGATTGACGCGCACGACCACATCACCTGGATCTTCGGCAAAGACGGAAAGAACGCGGGCACGGAAGGGACATCGCAAGAGGACGCGTATCAAGCGGCGTCGAATGCCTGGCTGACGCTGATGGCGGGTTTCACGACGATCCAAAGCGTGGGCGCGCCCAACGACGTTCCCCTGCGCGACGCCATCGCGAAGGGCCTGATCCCCGGCCCGCGCATTCTGACGGCCATCCAGCCGCTCTTCGGGCAGGGCGACAAGACCGGCACGCCGGACGAAATCCGCGCGTTCGTCCGGAAGCAAAAGGAAGCAGGTGCGGACCTGATCAAGATTTTCGCGTCGCAATCCATCCGGCTGGGCGGAGGAATGACGCTTTCCCAGGAGCAATTGAACGCGGCCTGCGACGAAGCGAAGAAGCAGGGCCTGCGCACGCTTGTCCACGCTTACAAAGACGCGGTCCGCGCCGCCACTCTTGCCGGATGCACGGAAATCGAGCACGGCGTTCTGGCCACGGACGACGATCTGAAATTGATGGCCGCGAAGGGGACGTATCTTGATCCGCAGGCTGGGCTTGTGATCGAGAACTACTTGCAGCACAAGGATCAGTACATCGGGACGCCGGGCTACACGGTGGAAGGCTTCGCGGCGATGGAGAAGATTCTGCCGATGGAGCACGAGTTCATGCAGCACGCGGTGAGAACGCCGGGGCTGAAAATCGTTTTCGGCACGGACGCCGTAGCGGGCGCGCACGGGCGCAACGCGGAAGAATTTGTCGACCGTGTTCGCGATGGCGGGGTAGACCCGATGGCCGCGATGGTCTCCGCCAATTCGCTGGGGGCGGAAGCCATGGGCCTGGCGGACCAGATCGGTTCGCTCGCTCCGGGATTGCACGCGGACATCATCGCGCTCGATGGCGACCCACTGAAAGACATCACCGCCGTTCGGCGCGTCATATTCGTGATGAAGAGCGGCGTCGTTTACAAGAACGCTGCGCGCGGCGCGATTCCCGTTTATGGCGGCGTCCAGCCCTGAGAACGGAGGCAAGGAGGGAGGCCAGGTTCGAGGCGGGGCCGTGCCGAACTCGCAGGAAATTACCGATTGCAAATTGGTAGGCGGCTTGTTTTCATGGACTTAGGGCGATTTCCGTTTGCAAAGTGTACCGATTAGCAGAAGGGGTAACGGGTGGGGACTCGGGCTGTTTGGGGGCTGTGCCTCATCCCGAACTGTCGGGATCGCGAGTGCCCTGCGCCGCCGGTCATAGCGCCCAACTCCGGCTGCAGGCAAGCTTATAGTAACTACCCAGACGCCTCAGCCGCGCTACAGGCCGGCCAGAAACAACCGCCGCTTCCAATGATTCATCCACGCGTGCTTGGCGCCTGGAAAGCGCATGCGCTCCCGCAAGCCGATTACGCACCAGTACAAAATCCAGCCCGCCGCAAGGCACACCATCAGGATGGCGAAGAGCGCTGCGAATCCCGCGACGAAAATTATAAACGCAGCAACCATTTGGACTGCCACAAACAGAATTGAAGGAGAAGTCATCGTCTACTCCCTATACGCTAGCACCACGCCCTGTGACAAAATGCATCACCAGCAGAATCACCGCAATCAACAGCAGGAGATGGATCGCAGCGAACGTCACGTGAAAAGCCAAAAATCCGAGCAACCAGAGCACCAGAAGCACCGTCGCGATGGCAGCCAGCATGATTGCCTCCTCTTTGGACTCGACTCTCGGCCGCGATTCCGGCCCCGAGGCCTGCCAGAGACTAGACCGCGACGAACGCCGCGAACATCGGTGCAAACCATTACTCGCGCTCAGAGGTTGCTGTAACTGGGCGGAGAACTCGTTCCCAACCCCCCGCGCGGTACAGGGACGGGGCAAGCAAACTTGGCCCGAAGAGAAAGCGGCAGCAAGCTGCCGAACTCCCAAAGTGGCCTTCGGCCACAAGAGGCTAAGCCGCAGGATCCTTCTGACGCGTCGCCTTTACACCTGTCACAATTCCGAGCCCTAATAGAACGACAGCACCAGCCGCGATCCAGTGCGCGGGCATGTGAACCAGATACGCCGCGTAAATCAGGCCGGCGATCACGATAGCGAAGCCAGCCGCGTAAATTCCGAAGGACATGGCATCTCCTCTTTAGAATCGACTTCCAGCCGTGATTCGGCTCCCGAAGCCTCTCGAAGAGTAGACTGCGCTAGAGGAAGCGACCATCCGCGTAAACCATGATTTCGGGCTAAAGGGTTTGCTGTAGTGGCTGACACGGACGCGCTCGGCTAATGTCGACTGCGGGCGACACGGAAGAAACCGCTCCATCTCAGACGCCTCAGCCACACGGTCTTGGCGCCCGGAAAGCGCAATCGCTCGCGCAAGCCGGTCACGGACCAGTACAGAACCCAGCCGAGGGCAATACACGCAATCAGGACCGCGAAGAGTGCCGCGAATCCCGCGACGAAAATTGCCAACGCAGCCAGCATTTGGACTGCTACGAAGAAAATCGAGGTCATCGTCGGCTCCTACCGGCGGCTTCCTGGCCGATCCGTTTTATCGGACCGTCCCTGCCGCCGGCGTGCAAGTTACCCCGCGGGATCCTTCTGGCGCGTTGCCTTCACGCCTGTAAGAATTCCCAGTCCTAAGAGAACGACGGCGCCCACCGCGATCCAGTGCGCGGGCATGTGAACCAGATACGCCGCGTAAACCAGGCCGGCAATCACGATGGCGAACCCAGCCGCGTAAATTCCGAAAGACATAGCACCTCCTCTCGAATCAACCGCGGCATTTTCGCCGCGTGAACTCGACTTGCTCTCTACTGCGAGGAACTGGCTTTCTGATCCTTGACTTGCAGATCGTTCACCACTTGCTGCACGTTGGGCACTCCCGTCGCCACCGCCTCGGCTCGCGTGCGCTTGTTTTCCGAATTCACTTCTCCCGTTAGCGTGACTACGCCGCTCTTCACGTCGTATTTCACGGCGTCGTGCATGTGGTTCTGGATCAAAGCAGCGTCCAGGTTCTTTTCGATCCCATCGTCCAGGTCCGAGTTCACGGCCTTGGCATCTTTCGCCGCGCCTACCGGAATCACGGCAATCTGATCGGCCACAACCTGGGAGCCCGCCAGCACCTTTGCGAGGGATTCGGCAGTTGACTTGTCGCTGTCACTGGTGACTTTTCCCCCGAGGGTGACGATGCCCTTGTCGCGATCCTGGCTCACCGAAACGTCTTTGAGGCCGGCCTGATCGAGCGATCGGCGAATGCTGTCGGAAACGTCGGGTGACGCGGCCGTCCCAGAGCACGCAGCCAGTGTCCCGGCGGCGAACAGCGTTAGAATGGCTACTGACAGTCTGAGCTTCTTCATGTTTCTCCCTTTTTCAATTCGACGTTGAATGCTTGGTGGCCTTTTGCCTGATGATGGAGCGACGCTCAGCTCGTTTTGCCCTTGCATCCGGGGTGTTCGCACAGACAATCGATGTCTGGCGTCTTCTCCATGGCTTCGCATTGGGTACTGCAATACTTGCCCGACGTGGTCATGCAGGAACAAATGGGGTGCGCGCACTTCTCGGCTTTTTCGGCGGTCATTTTTTCTCCTAACGTGGGATCGAAAGCTAACGATCCGAGGTGAATGTTAGTCCTCACGAAGGAGGCTTTCTGTGCAGAAAGGAACACCTTTCCCGGAGATGGGGGGCGGAATAGTCAGAACTAGTGTTCATTGGTCCCGAAGCTTGGGGATCTGTGGTTCCAGGGTTCTCGGTCTGTATAAGGGACAATTCCGAGGACAAATAGGGGTCTTAGTGGATGCCTTTTTCGCCGCAGCTCGATACAATCGCAGCGAAAGATCAGAGGAGGCGCGTATGTATCTTGGATACATCGCAATTGGGTTAGTGGCCGTCCTGTTGGTAGTTGCAGCCGTCACCATGCTTCCCGACTTGGTTCGCTACATCAAAATCAGCCGCATGTAGAAGAGTTCCGCCAGA
The DNA here is from genome assembly GCA_963737205.1 of uncultured Acidobacteriota bacterium. GTDB lineage: Bacteria > Acidobacteriota > Terriglobia > Acidiferrales > UBA7541 > Palsa-295. The sequence goes on from CAVTRV010000003.1 coordinate 831,190, forward strand.
ATTCCTTGCCGCCCGAAAAAATGAAGGAAATCGAGATCGCCCACGACCCACAGCGCTGGGATTTTTTTATCGCTCACGCGCGCGAAGACAAGGACACAATCGCTCAAACGCTGGCCGAAGCCCTGACCGCGGGGGGCGTATCCGTCTGCTACCACGGCTTTTCGTTGCGACCCGGCGAGAGTCTGCCTCAATGCATCGACCGCGGTTTAGCGTGCTCAAAGCAAGGAATTGTGATTCTCAGCTCCTACTTCCTCGAGAAAAAGTGGCCTCAACAGGAACTGGACGCCTTGGCCACCCGCGAACTGAACGGAAAAAACGTGATCCTTCCTGTCTGGCATGGCGTCGGATTCGCTGAGGTGCGGCAGTATTCTCTCACTCTGGCCGACCGGACAGCCGTCAGCACCGCGAAAGGATTGGACTACGCGGTGCAGCGGATCCTGGAAGCGGCGAAGTAAAATTCAACAGGTTTCAGGTTTCAGGTTTCAGGTTTCAGGTTTCGGGTTTCAGGTTTCGGGTTTCGGGTTTCAGGTTTCGGGTTTCAGGTTTCGGGTTTCAGGTTTCAGCGCCTTCCGACTGCACTCAGAACACTACCGTAGAAAAAGCAGATCCCTCGTCGGCTGAAAAGCGCCTCTGTCGGGATGACAGCGGGATGAGGGCGGACGTGCGAAGGCCGGGCACGGCATGCCGTGCCCCTACGGGAAAAAATCGGGGCCGAGGCGCTCTGGGGAGGGCGAAGGCCCTCTCCGGAGCAGGTGCGTGCGGCTACTTGTGTTGGTAGGCTGTGACTTTGGCGAAGGTGTCGCGGTGCGCCTCCGCGACTGTGAGATTCGAGATCACCTCGCCGACCGCGGGATTGTCTTTCCCATTAGCGGCCAAGCGGGCGAAGAACTTATCCATTGCGTCGCCGCTCGAGTAGAGGATCGCGAGGAAGTACGCGCCCGGCGTGTCGGAGTGAATGTCCTCGCTGTCGAGGTTGTACATCAGGATGCTGCCGTCGGCCACTCCCGCGTCGACCATGGGGAGGATGTATTTCTTCATGTGGTCGACAAACGCATCACCCTCGCCCGGCCTGGCCTGATACATCGCGACGCGGAGGTATCCGGTGGCTCCAGACGAGGTCTTCCCGCCGTGGACCAGCGTGTGCATGAAGAAGTCCCTATGCTTGGTCACGGAAGTGTACACGCCGCCAGTGGCGGATGGTCGGAGGCTTTCGAGCGCTTTCAGGATGCCCGCTCTACTGGTGGACGTGAAGAAGTCCTCATGCGAGTAGCCGTCTTCGGTGTGCACGTAGGCGACATCGCTGCCCCAGGCGATGATGGTGCCGTCCGCGACAAGGCGCTGCAAAGTCGCGTTGGTCTGATCGCGTTCCTTCTCGAATGCCGCCCACTGGCCGCGTGGGACATTCCATTCTGAAACGTAGGTGTAATAGGTCTGGTCCTGCGCCTGTGCTGGAGTCGCCTGCAGGGCGATCCCCAACGCAAGCGCGCACACGAACCACAACACGATGCAAATCCTCTTGAACATACTTTTCCTCGCTTTCGATTTACTTTAGGGCGATTTACTCTTGGGCCGAAAACCTCAGGAACCGATTACGGTGAGACCAACCCAGAACGACCGGAAGAAACCCAGACCGGAAATTACGTTTTGAGCTTCCCTGCGGGTGAGAGCCTAGCCCGCTTGTCCTGTAGTGTCAATCGCAATCGGGCTGCGGCGAACTTCGCTTGGTCGCGGGGGCACTGCTTCCTTTGCCAACCCTCCGGGACTGCCCTACAATGGCGTGCGTCACGAGCCTAGAATGCGCCTCTGGAAGAAACTTCTCATCATAAATGTCGGTGCACTTGCTGGCTGCTTTGCGGCGGTCTATTTGGTCCCGCGACAAACACCCCTGCGGATGTTCGTCCTGACATGCGTCGGTTTCATAGTGGTGCTAAACCTAGCTATCTTTCTGAATCTTCGGATCCGAAAAGGAGCGAGAACACCTAGAACTCCCACGCCCGAAAGCTCCTTCCGCAGTGCGGTGCTCTGGATAATGATGGCTCTTATCATTCTCACCGAAGTCCTGATACGGCTTGGATACGTCAAATTCTGAGTGGGGCTCGCTCCTCTGCCTCCTCTACCTCCTTTACCTCTCCTGTCGCATTTCTCTCGCCACTCGCCACTCCCGAGGCCTCGGGACACGGCCTCTGCTACAATACTTTCTCGACGATGCCTCACACCATCACGCTTATTCCTGGCGACGGAATCGGCCCTGAAGTTTCTCACGCGGTAAAACAAATTCTCGATGCGGCGGGAGTGGCCATCACATGGGACGAAATTCCCGCGCGCGCCGAAATCGAGCGGCGCGGCATCGACTTCATGAAATCGGGCGTGGTGGAATCGATTCGCAAAAATCATGTCGCGCTGAAAGGGCCGATGATGACCGAGGTCGGCGGCGGACGGCCCAGCATCAACGTGGCGCTGCGACAGACGCTCGATCTGTACGCGAATCTGCGTCCCGTGAAGAACCTGGAAGGCGTGCAGGCGCGCTATTCCGACGTGGACATCGTGCTGATTCGCGAGAATACGGAAGATCTGTATGCGGGGCTCGAGCATACGGTGGTGCCGGGCGTGGTGGAGAGCCTGAAAATCATCACGGAACGCGCGTCGACGCGGATTGCGCGGTTTGCATTCGAATATGCGCGCAAGCACGGCCGCAAGAAAATACACGCGATTCACAAAGCTAACATCATGAAGCTGTCCGACGGCCTGTTCCTCACATGCACTCGCAAAGTTGCGGCGGAATATCCCGACATCGAGTATAAAGAGCTGATCATCGACAATGCTTGCATGCAGATCGTGATCGATCCACATCAGTTCGACATGCTGCTACTGACGAATTTGTACGGCGACATCATGAGCGACCTCGCGGCGGGGCTGGTCGGCGGCCTGGGCGTCGTGCCGAGCGGGAATATCGGCGAAGGCGTAGCGATTTTCGAGGCGGTGCATGGCACGGCGCCGGATATCGCGGGCAAAGGCATCGCGAATCCGACGGCGTTGCTGATGAGCTCGATCATGATGCTCGATTATTTGAATGAGGCAGCGGCGGCGCGGCGCATCGAAAATGCGCTGCACAAGGTTTATCGCGAGGGCAAAACGTTGACGCGAGATGTGGGCGGCAAGGCCTCGACGGCGGAGTTCACGCAAGCCGTGATCGGCGCGTTCGCGTGAGCGCCATGGCCCCTTCTCCGTGCCCTCCCGCTTTTCTCAGTGCCCTCTGTGTTTCAGGTTTTGATTGGCGACCGCCAAACAAGAATTGAGGATCGGCAAACGATGGTGACGATTAGTTCGAACGAACCAGGCACGGTAGGAACTGCGACCTCCACCAACAGAGCCGCGATGGCCATGGTGACCACGCTCTTCTTCATGTGGGGCTTCCTCACCGTGCTCAACGACATTTTGATCCCGCACCTGAAGTCGATCTTCACGCTGAACTACGCGGAGGTGATGCTGATTCAGTTCAGCTTTTTCTCCGCCTATTTCGTCTTTGCGTTTCCGTCCGGGAAATTGATTGAGCGCGTCGGATACAAGAAAGCAATGGTTACCGGCCTGTTCACGATGGCTGCTGGTGCGCTGCTGTTCATCCCGGCGGCAAGCGTCCCGTCGTTTCCGCTGTTTCTGACGGCGCTGATCGTCCTCGCGGCCGGCATGACGATTCTGCAAGTGTCCGCGAATCCTTACGTCGCGGTGCTCGGTCCAGCGAAGACGGCCTCAAGCCGCCTGAATCTGGCGCAGGCGTTCAACTCGCTGGGCACAACGATTGGGCCCAAAATCGGCGGCCTGCTGATTTTGAGCGGCGCGCCGCTTGCGGCGGGCGTATTGGACGGCATGACCGACTCGCAATTGCACGCGTACCGGATAGAGCAGGCGTCGTCGGTAAAAGTGCCCTACCTGATTTTTGCGCTGACGTTGATCGCGCTCGCCGTCGTGATGGCGCTGTTCAAGCTGCCGGATATGTCGGCGGAGCATACGGGCGGCGCGTCCGTGAAGCACGGTTCGGTGTGGCGGCACCGGCATCTGGTGCTGGGAGCGATTGGAATTTTCGTCTACGTGGGCGCGGAGGTCTCGATCGGAAGCTTTCTGGTGAACTACTTCAGCCAGCCGAACATCGGGAACCTGACGCTGCAGGCCGCGGCGGGGTACGTTTCCTTCTACTGGGGCGGCGCGATGGTGGGACGGTTTATCGGCTCGGCGCTGCTGCAGAAGATTCGCACCGGGACGCTGCTGGGCATCTTCGCGATCGTGGCGTGCCTGCTGGTATGCACGTCGATGCTGTTCTTTGGCCACGTGGCGGTGTGGAGCATCATCGCGGTGGGCCTGTTCAATTCGATCATGTTTCCGAGCATTTTCACGCTGTCGATCGAAGGACTGGGACCACTGACCGGCGAAGGCTCGGGGATTTTGGTGGCGGCCATCGTCGGCGGAGCGATCATTCCGGAACTGCAGGGAGTGGTCGCCGACCGCATCGGGATCCACCATGCGTTCTTTTTGCCAGCGCTTTGCTACATCTATATCGCGTATTTCGCGTTTGGCGGCTCGCATCACCCAGAGACATCGTGACGGGTTTCAGGGTTTGTACTTGCAAACCCTGAGCACGAGAAAGATGGGCGATTGACTTCGATGCGCGGGACAGAGAAAATACGGTAAGAGTTTCCGCACCCCGGGAGGGCTCTTTGGCTGAAGGCACGCTTGATATCGCGAGCTTCGTGAACGGCGAAGTGGTGAAGTCCTATCCGATTTCAGGGGGCGACACCAAGCGCCGCAAGCGCAAGCCGCACATCGTCGCCGTCATCAACGAGATGTGCACGGGCTGCTCCGGCTCGCCCGCGTGCGTCGACTATTGCCCCGTCGCCGACTGCATGTTCTGGGTGGCGGATGCCGATCACCCGCCGTTTGGCCGCATCGTCGTCGATCCCATCCTCTGCATCGGCTGCAAATTGTGCACCAGCAAGGGTCCCGATGGCGCGTTCCTCGAAGGCTGCCCTTGGGACGCAATCGACATGGTCCCGCTGGCGGAGTTTGAAACTAAGTACGGCGCGATGCCGTATTAGTGATTAGTGAGTGGTGATTAGTGGTTGTGACTGGCGCTCATTGCCCCACTAGCTCGACCCGAGGAGATCCATGACACGAAGATACTTGCTCAGCCTTACCCCCAGTCTGCTCGTTGCCGTCGGAATCATCGTATCAACGTTGATCGCGGCGCGATTCGCGCACTCGTTGCCGTTGGTGTTGGCCAGCCAGTTGCTCCTGGCGCTCGCGATTGTCAGCGCTGACGTATTGGGTTCTCGGTTGAGAGGAGAAGCGGCAGGCCCGTCTCCGGCAGCCCTGATTTTGGGTGTCTCGTTCGTCTTGGCGGGTTCGATGGTGGCGCTTCGCGACCCGAGTTTCGTCAAGACGTTTATTCCGCTCTCAGGCGCAGGCGCTTGGGTGGTTCTCCTCGGGAGCTCCGAAGCTTCGCGCAAGGCATGCCGAGAAACTGTGAGTGGTGATTAGTGATTGGTGATTGGTGATTGGTGATTGGTGATTGGTGATTGGTGATTAGTGAGTGGTGCTCCCGAAGCCTCGGGAGTGATTAGTGGCTTGGCCTGGTGAGCCGCCACTTTCTCGGCTAGTTTCCCCGGTTGCTCGCTCCCTTCATTGGGCCCTTTGTGGCACAGGCTCCCCGGTAGGCTCGCATCGCGTTCGCTGTACGTTCGCCCGATGGACGATTAGGCACCGCCTGGCAGGCCGTACCCACCCCTGAATCCGCTGGTTGCTAAGCTGGATGCTGGAGCATCCATGCCCAATTCTTCCGGATTCAAGCTCGCGTACCGAATCTTAAGCTGGTCCAGCCTTGCTGCCCTGATATTGACGCTCTTGCTCGTGTTGCGGAAATCGGCTCCGCCGGACGTGCCGTACGATGCCAAGGCATCCGCACGCGCGGAGCAGAAATTTGCCGCGGCGGACCAGGCCAAGGCTGCCGGGCAGCCCAGCCAGGTGGAACTCGACCGCACTGAACTCAATTCGTACTTGAAGGACAACCTTGCGGTGCAGCCGCCGCCGACAGAACCGACGGCGATTCCGCCGGGCACGTCGTCAGCAGGCGTAGGAGCGCAGAGCCCGAACGCCGGGAATCCCAGCGATCCCATGGCGGCGCTGGCGAGCGGAGATCAGGCCACAACGCTCGAGCAGGTGCAATCGACGGTGAAGGACGTGAAGGTCGATATGGACGGCGACCTCGTGAAGGCCTACGTGATTTTCGATTTTCACGGCAAGGATTTGTCGCTCGAACTCGACGGGCACCTGAGCACGCAGGACGGCTACGTCCATTTCGAGCCTGTGGCGGGAAAACTGGGATCGCTGCCGCTGCCGCAGTCGACGCTGAACGCCGCCGTCGAGAAAATGATGTCGTCGCCCGAGAACCGAGAGAAGCTGAAGCTGCCCGGCGACATCAGCGACATACAAATCGTGAATGGCCAAGCCGTGGTGAAATATAAGGACCAGTGAAGGGCAGCAGTAGGGAGGCGTAAGCAATGAAACAGCTCTACACCGTACTCTTCATTTCTCTACTGACGATTTCTGTGAAAGCAAGCGGCCTCGGCGGAGCAGGAGAACTCGCTACTTCATTCAAACAAGCTGCCGCCTTAGCAGATGCAGAAAATGACGTAGAGGCAGCTGTTGTATATGAACACCGTGAACTGAGGCCGTACTGGATAAAAAAATACGGTCCCGTCTTTCAGTCTTGCCTAGCCACGACTGATCATCCCGACAAATCACCGTTCTCATTCGTTATGGCAATCGGAAAAGATGGTCGTGTTTTGCGGCTCTACATAGATCACGAAACCAACATATTTACCTGTGTGCGGCGGACGCTAGAACGAGACGAATTTCCACATCCGCCACTCTCTCCCGATTATGAGCGCTTTTCAATGAGCTTTACTAAATGAGCGGCCCTTTCCAGCAGAAATCGCCAGCAGGGAAAGGACTGATTCGATATTTTCAGGGCGGGGATTCTTGCTAATCGGCGATCGCTGAAGACGTTACGAAGCCGAGCGCGAGCGGATCGCTTCCGCTGTTGCTCGGGCTTGCTGCGCGATTTGCGGCGATACGCCATCGGCGCCGCGAACGAAGCGGTCGACATCGGGCAAATCGTCAGCCCGGCCCACCAAGTACAGCGCGCGAAGCGCCTCCCAGACCATGCTCTCGCTGGGCGTCAGCGCGACAACCGGCTGAGCGGCAGCCACGCTGGAGCCATTCGGCGCCAGCCACCGCGCGAGCGTTCCGGGAACGTTGGCGCGCACTTCCCTGACCTGGCCGTCGGACTCGATGTGCGCGAGCAGCGTGCCCGGATTCACCACGTCGCCGGGTTTCAGCCGCGTCTCGAGCTTCCCCGCAAACGGCGCGGGCAGGGCGTACGGCCGAAGCATCGCCAGGATTTGCGCGTGGCCGGAATCGTCGCCGAAGCGGACCAGCGAAAGCGCCGCGTTGCGCTGCACCATGGGATTCCGGTCGGCAAGAAGCTGCGCGAGCGCGGTGTGAAATTCGGGCGACTTGTTGTCCTGGCCCATCACCCATGCGTCTGTAACGCGGATTTCGTCGATCGGGTCCGCGGCGAGCTGAACCAACTGTGGATACCAGTTGCGAGCCGCCGGGTCGCCCGCCTCGATGCGCGATTCGATCTGCGTCAGCGCGTGCTGAATTTCGCGCGGATGCGACCGGTCGGCCAGCGCCTTGGCGAGCTGCGCGTCGGTGAGCGGCCGCCCGAACCAGGTGGCGTTCCAGAACAGGAACGGCATCAGCACGAACAGAAACGCGATGATCAGAATCGCGAACGTCCAGCGCGCCGCCATGGGAGCGCGCGGTTTCGCGTCAGTTTGAGCCCCAGATGCCATACGCAAAGAGATTACAGGGGCGAACCGTGGGTGACAAGCCGCTGTGAGCGATGTTGACCGGTTCGCGCCGGGCACGGACCAGCGGAACTTTTTCCCGTCTCCGGTGTAATATAGAGTGCATCTTGGGAAGACAGAGAGGGTTTTTATGAATTCCTGGCGTTCCAAGCTATTCGCGTTGATTTTGGCGTTGGTGGCGATTTCGGCATTTGCCGGCTCGGCGAGCGCCGCAGGGCATCATCGGCGCCATCACCATCATCACGGGCACCATCACCCGCACAGCTAGCGGGCAGCTAGAAAGCACATCTCATCCTCACCGCTGGCCAACCACGGATGCCAGCGGCCCCGCAGGCAACCTCAGACAGGCGCCCCAATAGGTGTGTACGCGATGTACAGCAGCCAGTAGACGATCACTCCGGTAATCGACACGTAAAGCCAAATCGGAAGCGTCCAGCGCGCGATGCGCCGGTGCTTTGCGAAGCGGCTGCTCAACGCGAAGGTAAGCGTCACCAGGACCAGCGGCAAGCTCACGACCGCCAGGATCGTGTGTGAAATCAGGATGGTGAAGTACACCGGGCGAATCCAGCCCTGCCCCCCGAACCGAATCAGTCCCGCATGGAAATGGAAGTACAGATAGAACCCGAGAAAAACCGTGGAGCACACGAACGCGCACAGCATGCAGATTTTGTGCGCCAGGATTTTCCCGCGAAGAATGAAACTCAATCCGACGATAAGGAAAATAGCCGAAGAGGCGTTGAGGATGGCGTTGAGCGCGGGTATGGACGAGAGAGGCAAAAGGATTTCGCGGACTACTTGGTTTGCGGCGTGGGCTGCGGCGCCGAAGCGGCAGGCTTGGCCGGAGGAGCCGCGGCTGCAGGCTTCGCGGCCGGCGCAGCCTTGGCCTTACCGAACGCCGGCACGATGCCCGCCTTTTGCAGTTCCACCAGCAGCATCAGCGCGAAGATGCCGGCCGTCATCAGGCAGACGAAAAGCAGCATGATGCCGTCGATGCCGCTCATCAGAAGACCGCTGGTGAAATCCGAGACGATTCCCCAGACGCTAAGCAGAATGAAGACCGCGGAAATCACAACAATCTCGATCCGGAGCGGCCTGGTCATCGTCCTAACCTGCCTCCTCAGCGTGCGAGCTTATCGGCGATCATGAAGCCGAGCAGCAGCGGAATGTGCGCCACCGTCGCATGCATCAGCCATTTCGCGCGAACATTCGTGCGCGTGCGGTTGGCCCACAGCCCCGCCTGCAGCAAAATCATTCCCAGCACGAGGGCGCCGAAAAAGTAGCGAATTCCCGCGATGCCGACCAGCGACGGCATCAGGCTGACGGGAACGAGCACCGCGGACGTCCAGATGACTTGCGCGAACGTCGCATCGCCCTTGGGATCCACCACCGGAAGCATCTTGATTCCCGCGCGCGCGTAGTCTTCGCGATACATCCAGGCAATCGCCATGAAGTGCGGAAATTGCCAGAAAAACAGAATCGCGAACAGAATCCAGCCGCCCAGCGAAACCGATCCCGTGGCCGCAGCCCATCCGATGAGCGGCGGAAGCGCGCCGGGAAACGCGCCCACGGCTGTCGCGAGCGGCGTCCGCTTCTTGAGCGGTGTATAGGCGCCAAGATAAAGCAGGCACGTGGCCAGAGCGATCAGCGCGGCCAGCGAATTCACCATGGCCAGCAGCCACACAAAACCAATCACGATCGCGCCGATCCCGAAGACCAGCACTTCGCGCGGCTGCAACTGCCCCGTCGGAAGCGGACGCAACGCCGTTCGGCGCATCATCGCGTCCATGTCGCGCTCGACGTATTGATTTAGCGCGGCCGTGCCGCCGGCGACGAGCATGGTCCCGCAAAGCGTATGCAGGAGTAGCAACCAGTCGAGAGGCCCGCGCGAGCCGAGGTAGAATCCCGCTACGGTGGTAATGACGACGAGGAAGGTGACATCGGGCTTCGTCAGCACGACGTACGACCACAACCTGTTGGCGGACGGGACGACGGCACTGCGCGACGCGCTCATCGCGTCCCCGTTTCTGCGTGGGCTTCTGAGTGGGCATGTGAAACCACGGTCGATTCCGCGGGCCGAATCAGGCGTCGGCAAACGAGAGTGAGCAGGACGCTGGCCACCAGCGTGAGAGCGCCGACGAGGACGTGCGCGACCGACAGAATGACGTATGCGAGCCCAGGCTGCACCGCATCGCGCGACGCGGAGATGGCCCAGTAGGCCCCACCGCCGAGAAGAATCTGCGTGCCAACCATCGCATGTAGCCGGATTACCGAGCGTCGAATCGCCGGCACGTTCGCAAAACGCTTCCTCGCCGCGCGGCCCGTCAAAATCGCCATCACCAGCACGACGCCTGCGCCGACAAGGTGCGGCCAAATCCCAAAGGCTCCGTGGCGAAACGCCGCGCCGAGCGCAAGCTGGCCCAGAATCGCGCCGGTAGTCCAGGCAGCGAGCGAGCGCAGCGACGGCGAGCCTGCATCCTCGAGCGAAGGAACGTCCGCCTGCCACCACTCACTCGTGAATAGCGCGATGCTGACGAGGGTAATTAGGAATAGCTGGGCCAGAATCGCGTGAGACGTGGCGGTGACCGCCGGATGCCCTTTGAGGACGCGCAACGCACCGAGAAGCGCCTGCGCAATCACGAGGCCGAGGGCGGTCCAGCCGAGACGCCGCACCCATCGGCGCGTCTCGACGCGCGAGAGCCAGATCGCGAGCGCCAGCGTGAGAATCGAAACGATTCCGGCGACTACGCGGTGGGCGAATTCGTAGCGGATGCCGCCGATCAGCGGAGGGATGATCTTGCCGTACGCGAGCGGCCAATCGGGGACGGAATCGGCCGCGTCGTTGCTGGTGACGAGCGCGCCCGCCATCAGCAAGAGCACGGTGCACGCCGACGTCGCGATCGCGAATCGGTGTACGCCGCGGGGATTGTAGCTGCCCGACATGAGACAGTGATTCCCTTCACGCTAGCAAACGGCAAGCACGCCTCGGGGCGCGCAAATCTAAAACCAAAAGCAGATCCCTCGCCCCGCACAAATCGCGGGGATTCGGGATGACAAGCTCGGGGTTTGCGTCCCGACGCAAGCCCCGAGCTTCCTGTCGCCCTCAGGGGTTAAAACCCCAGAGTTTTCGTGCTCTTTTCGGCACGACTGAAGTCGTGCCCTGACACAAACCGTTTACGTTGTGGGGCGAGTGCATCCCTGTTAGTCGCCGGTGGCGCCGGCGGCTTTGAACGTGAACGTGACGGCCTTCGATTCCTTCGGGCCGATGGTCACAGTCTGGTCCGACGTGCCGTACTTTTCCTGCCAGGCCTCGACGGTATATGTGCCGGGCGGCAGACCATCCAGCGAGAACTTCCCGTCTTTCTTCGTCACCGCGAAATACGGATTCTTGAACACGAAGATGTAGCTCTTCATCCACGGGTGAACGTTGCACTTCACCGGGATGGCCAGCTCGGCGCGCGCGAAGCTGTCGTCGATCGGCGTAGCGCCGGGCGGCTGCGATTTGTTCCACTCGCGGTTGTCTTTCGGCATGGGGTGAATATTGTGCGTGGTCTGGTCGTCGTTCTTCACTTCGAGGTTCTGCCCGGCCATCAACGCCACCACGTGCGGATCGTACATGCAGCCCGACTGGTCGAGCGCCACGGACGCGCTGGGCGTGGGGAAAGTGTACTTGCCCATGTCGTCCTTCACGTACACGACGACGTTAGCCAGCGTGCCGCCATCGCCCGTGACTACTTCCGGCGGAATTACGGGCGACGAGTGGGCCTTCTGGCAATACGGCTCGGCGCTCATGTTGATCGGTTTCGCCATGGGCGCTTTGCCGTCGAGCGTAATCGTGCCGGTAATCGAACCCGCGGTGGAAGCGTCAACGGTGGCGCCGCCTGAAGTCGTGGCGGACGGTTGTTCGGATGATTCGCTGCTCTTGTTTCCGCCGCAGCCCGTAATGGCCAGGGCCACCACGGCTGCGAGCGCGAGGTGCAAAATCTTATCTTTCATATGGAACGATTCCTCCCTTCAAGAATCTGGATATAGTAACAGGACTCAAAGGCTTCGATGCATTCTTCATTTCTGACGCTGGACCGGCTTCAGGGGCTAAAGCCCCATCGCAATGGCACGCGGTACGGCGGGGCTGAAGCCCCGCCCTTCCAAACCTCTACTTGCCGCCCGGCTTTGGCGTGCTGGCGCCGGCCGGCGTGCGGCCCACGAGCGCGCTCTGCTCCTGCGGAGTCAGCGAGAACATGTATCGCACCAGCAAGTCCGCCTGATCGCCGTGGTATTGCTGCAACGACGCTGGCTCCGGCCCGGCAAACACCCAGTGGCCGTCCTGCATCTTGAACAGGCCTGACGGCATGGCCGTGCCGGGAATAATTTTTGCCGGATCGGTGATCCAGCGGCCCACCCACGCGGGCTGCAAACGTTCGTGCGCCAGCAGGAAATTCGGCGCGGTCGCATTCTTGTCGTGCTCGGGGCTGCCGGTCATGTGGCATTTCAAGCAAGGCGCCGCGGGACTGGTGAACAGGCTGCGAGCCATGGCCTTTTCAGTGTCGCTGAGCGGCTGCACCTTCGGCGGAATGAACTGCTCGGGCTGCGACGACATCGCCTCGAAGAACAGCACGAGCTTGCGAATCTCGTCATCCGACAGCGAGAACGTGGGCATGCGCACTTGCAGGTATTGCCGCACGCCGTTGCGATTCGTGTCCGTGGTGCTCTGCGCAGGATTCGCCAGGAACTGGCGCAGCCACTCGGGGTTCACGCGCGCCCCCTCGGTGGTGAGGACGGGCGGCAAATTCGCTTTGTTCTCGCCTTGATAGAACGGCAGCGTCATCAGGATCGATTTTTGCCCAACATCAATCTGGTGACAGCCGATGCAGTTGTACTTAGTGACGATCCACCAGCCGTCCTGAATAAAGCGGCGGCGGTCGGCTGGCTTGTACATGTAGTCAGGCGGCAGAGTCGCGTCGGTGCTGCCGAGCAGCATCGTCACCAGCGCGTCCACGTCGCCCGGACCATACAGGTTCGGCTTCGGCATGCGCAGCGCGTCCAACGGATTCGCGTGATATTTGGAATCGTCGAAGATCGCCGGATTCGTCAGCTTCTGCTCGAAGAAGCCCTTCGCGTCGTACCATTCTCCGCGCGGAGATTCCTTGCCATTGGGCAGGATGCCGCGCTTGGCGTCTTCGGTGTAGCGCGCGAAATCGAGGCGCTCGATCGGCTTCGAGCCTTCGTTCGTCAGCTCCGTGCCGATGCGGCCTTCGTCTTCGAGCCCGCTGATCTCATGGCATCCCGCGCAACCGTAGTGCCGCACCAGATCCTTGCCCTTTTCGGCGCGGTTCGGATCGTCCATGAAGCTCACGTCCGCCGAGAGGTAGCTCGCATCCGCGTGTTTTTGCGTGAGCAGGTACGACGCGACGTCGCGCGCGTCTTCGGGCGTCAGCCGCAGGTTCGGCATCACGGTCGGCTGCATCACGACGAGTTCGTGGCCGTCGTTCGGGCAGCGCGAATGATCGAGGTCGAAGACGTACGGCAAATTGTGCTTCGCGTAGTCCTCGGGCCCGAGATCCTTCTTCTCGTACGGGCAATAGGGACGCGTGCGCTCGCGCGGGTTGTGCACCCAGCGCACGATGTAGTCGTAATTGTCTTTTTCCCCGACGCGGCTCAGGTTTGCGGAGAACGTGCCGCCCACAAGCGCGTCGCCTTCGCCAATCGAGTGACATGCCAGGCATCCGCGCGATTCGAGCAGCACTTTGCCGTGCGCGGCATTGCCGGGTTGCTGATGCTCGAGCGCGGGGCTGGTGATGCCCTGCTGCCAGATGAAAGCGGAGATGCTCTGGACTTCTTCCGTCGTCAGCCGGAACTGCGGCATCTTCGTGGTCGGTCGGAACGTGTGCGTGTTCGCCAGCCAATACGGAATCCATTCCTTGTGAATCTTCTGGCGAACTTCCTTCAGGTCTGGGCCAACTTTCTTGATTTCCTGCAGCAGGTTGTGGCTGCGGCCTTCGAGAGTTTCTGCTTCGGCGTCGAGCCGGCTGACTTCAACCGTAAGATTCGTGGCCTGCGCGTAGAGCTTGTTCGCCGCGTCGTTGTCGGGCGCCTGGTCGCCAAGCTTTTGCAGGCGCGGAATTTCCAGTTCGTCGTCGGATTTCTCGTTCGCGAGCTGCAAAATCTGCTGGCGTGTGCTGACGAGCAGTTCGTCCTGATTATCGAAGCCCTGGAAGCGGTGGCAGCCGATGCAGCCGCGCTGGCGATAAAGTTGTTTGCCTTCGTTCAGCGTGTCGGCATGCTCGGTGACCATGTCGGCCGCGTGGCATTGCTGGCAGCCCGCGTCGAAATTCGCGCGATAGTAGAGCGGCCAGAGCCAGTGCTCGTAGCGTCCGTGGCCGCGCGTGACGGAATCGAGCGCGCGTCCATTGCCGCCATGACACGGCGAGCAACCGAACTTTTCGAGCGTGTGAATCTGCAAGAGGTCGGGATCGGGATGGCTGGTGTACGGAGCGTCGTGGCTCTTGGCCATGCCGAGGTCGGCCTTCGTCACCGTCAAGCCCATGGGGACGAGAGCCTGGTCCATGCCGATGTGGCAGGACTGGCAGCGATCGACCAGCCCCGCGCCGCCTAGATAATTGATGGACGCGCCGGGCGGGTTCACGTTGATTTGCAGCAGCGTTTCGTGCCAGTCGCGCGCGGTTTGGTAGAGCCCCTTCAGCGTCGCCGAATTCAGCCCGGGAAGTTTTTCAGACAGGTAGGTCGCCAGCGTCGCGCGAGCTTCTTTCGCGGGCCTGTCGATTTCACCGCGTTCGCTCACCAACCCGGCGCGCCGGTTAAGAATGTCGGTAAAGATAGTGTTTAGGTCGTCGTAGTAAAGCGTGCGCCGCTCGGTTTGATTTTCCGAGACGGGCCAATCCACTTTGTAAGGCTTTGTCTTGCCTTTGTTGACCGCCTCCATGCGCTTGGCGCGCTTGGCTTTGTCACTGGCAGGAACTTCCTCGAGCTCGTAGATGAGCGACCCAACGTAGCCGCGGGCGTCCTGGTAGGAATCGAGAATCGCGGCGCGCTGGCGGTCCAGAAGCGTGATCTGCTTCTCTATTTCCTCATCCTTCGGAGTTTCCTCTTTCTCCAGCCGGTCCGCCGCGTCGCGAAGATTCTTGTACTCGGCGGAAGAGTAGACGGCGGATTCAGCCTTCTCCTGCGCGGTTTCTTGTTTCTGCAGAAATCCGGCATACGCGCTGGCAAATCGCGTTTGGTACGCGCGCCACGGCCGCAGGCCGTAAACCTCATCGTAGAAGGACCACGCCACGGTGAGGACCAAGAGGAGCGAAGCAATGAGCAGCGGAAACGTGAACGAACTGCTGGTGATCGGATCGTCAGGCTTCGGCCCCGCCTGCGCAGGAGGAATTTCAGGCACCCGCAACCTCCCTAACGGTCATGCACGCGCCCGGCGTCATATGCTGAACCATGGCGTCACCCAGACGTATTTAATGTTGAAAAGCAGCCGCATCAGAATCTTGATCGGCAGGGCCAGCATCAGCACGAGAAACACGTACATCGTGACGAGTTGCACCAGGCTCATGCGCTTATAAATCTTCCGGCTGAACTCCGTGCGCATGCAGATCCAGTGGACCAGCACCGCCGCGATGATGAAATAGGCCACCAGCGGGAATATCCCGAAGATGATCCGCGCCAGAATCGGCGCGTACGACGCCGTCACGCCGGGCAGGTGCGCCACAATCGAACCGTTGATGTGCAGCAACGAGAACGGGAACACCTGGTCCAGGTTGCGGTTCACCGTGTACTGCACGGCCTGCGCGTCCCATGTGTCTCCGAGCGAGAACCACATCCATCCAGGGCCGCGGATGAACGTGCCGATGAAAATCATCGCCACCCACAATCCCAGAAAGCCCACCAGGAACGTCCAGATCGAAAATCGGCGCTGCTTGTAGGTGTAGTAGCCGTTCCCCAGCGGGTTGGCGTCGATGTACGGAACCACCATCAGGCCGATGATGATCAGCGTGGGCATCACGACGCCCGCAATCCACGGATCGAAATAAACCAGCATTTCCTGCAACCCGAGGAAGTACCACGGCGCCTTCGCGGGGTTCATCGTGACGTTCGGATTCGACGGCTCTTCCAGCGGCGCGTTGAGCGTGAGCGACCACACCATCAGCAGCACGGTGACGATGATCGCCACCAACAGTTCCATGCGCATCAGGTACGGCCAGGTGTGAACCTCACGGTCCCACGACGGATCCCATTCCTGAGTCTTGCGGTATTTGGTTTTCGCCGCTTGCGCGTCGCCTTCCAGAATCGCGATCAGGCGGTCATTTGCGACCGCTTGCCTAAGGCCGTACCACAGGAAAAAAGGGACAAAAAAGAGCATTGCAACGATCGGAACGTTGTCCGGGGCGGAGGCGATTTCCCAGATTTGGTGCCAATCCATTAGCTAGTAGCCCTCAGGAGGCGCGTAGCGAAGCTGCGCCACTTCATCCACATACCAAAGAACGGGCACAGCGTGCCGTGCCCCCTACAAGGCATGAGTCTGTTACCCCGACAACCAAAACGCCGGCGAGACGCCGGCGCTACAAAAGCTATCGTGCTAGCCCATTCCCGACGGCTTCAGAATCACAGGCCGCGGGCTGCGCTCTTCCTTCACTTCCGATTCGAGCATCACCGGGGCTGGGCCGGAGATGCCCCCGTCTTTCCTCACCCGCCAGAAATGGACACCCATGAAAATCGCCGCGATCAGCGGAATCGCGATGCAATGCCAGATGTAGGCGCGCAAGAGCGCGTTGGCGTCGACGATCGAGCCGCCCAGCAGCGCGAACCGCACATCGTTATACGGCGTCATACCCAGTTGCGAACCGAACGGGCCTTCATTCCCCAGCAACGGCGTCGCGCGCGCCATGTTCGTTCCCACCGTGACCGCCCAGAATCCCAGTTGATCGTCCGGCAGCAGGTAGCCCGTGAACGAAAGCAGCAGCGTCAGCACCATCAGCAGCACGCCCACGCACCAATTGAACTCGCGCGGCCGCTTATACGAGCCGGTCATGAACACGCGGAACATGTGCAGCCACACCGCGATGATCATCAGGTGGGCGGCCCAGCGGTGCATGTTGCGCAGCAGCTTGCCGAAGGGTACGTCGTTTTCGAGATACAGAATGTCGCGGAAGGCCTGCACCTTCGACGGGTGGTAATAGAACATCAGCAGCACGCCCGTGAACGTCAGCACGATGAACAGGTAAAACGTGATGCCGCCCATGCCCCACGTGAAGTTGTACTTCGTGGCGTCGCGGTTCACCTTCGCCGGATGCAGGTGGAAGAAAACGTTCGAGAGGACGCTGAGCGCGCGGTTCCGCGGCTCTTCGTCGTGCTTCACGCGGAACATCGACCGATAGAGCTGAGTCTTCTCGGGCTCCTTCAGCTCTTCGAGCTGCTGCTTGCTCTTCTCTTCCAGCGTCTTGCGAAGAGCGGCCGCGGACTCCTGCACCTTGTCGACTATTCCCGGCTTCTTTTCGTTGTTCGGGTTCTCTTCCGGCAACTGTCAACCTCTGCGTGATTCTTACTCTCCGCCCTCTGCGTCTCAGCGGTAAATCAATGGCTACACGTTCAAAAACGCCCCCGGGTCCCCAAAATGATTCACCCCCGCGCGCGGGTCGTCGACGAACAGCCGGCTCGTGTCGACCACTATTTTCCCGGTCGGATCCAGCGACACAAACGCGCGATCCATCGGCCGCGGCGCCGGGCCCTCGAAATTCACTCCCTCGTTGTCGTACCCGCTGCCGTGGCAGGGACACTTGAACTTGTTTTCAGCGGCTTTCCACTCCGGCGTGCAGCCCAGGTGCGTGCAGCGCGCGAAAATCACGAACATCCGGTCCGGCTCGCGAATCACCCACACGCGATTGGTCATGAGGAAGCGCTGATCGATACCCAGGGCGAAATCCGCCGGATAGCCTATATTGAAAATGGTATTGGGTTCGTACAGGGCGCGCGGGAAGAAAAAACGGAGGAACATCAGGAAGTTGACGCCGAGATAGCCCCAGATACACGCCCAGACTATCCGGCGACGACTTGTATTTATTTCCTTGGTTACCGCTTTCGCGTCTGGGGCAGGTGCGGACTCAGCTTCCGCAGCCTTCCCTTCAGGTTGTTCGGCCATAGACCCCGTTTACTTGGTGCGATACCGCGTCGAGTCGTATAAAAATAAAAACAAATTAGACCGAAACAAATTATGAATGCTAACCAGCGAATTTATATGATGCGGGAGTGCTGGTGTCAAGAAGGAAGTGAGGCGTGAGCGGTGATTAGTGAGTGGTGTTTCCACGCAATGCAGGCTACGGAGCATCACCAATCACTAGTCACTAATCACTCCCGAAGGTTCGGGATCACCACCTACGCCAGCGAGGCCACGCCGGAACGCACGCCCACCGCGCGCAGCACCAGGTCCGCCAGCGCCCGGATCAACAGAGGCGAATCATTGAGCGCGGGCATCACGTAAAAATCGGCGATTCCGGCCTTTTCGGCTTGCTCGCGAGCCTCGATATTGATTTCGTGCAGCGTTTCGATATGTTCAGTGACGAAAGAAATCGGAATCACCAGCAGGCGCTTCGCCCCGTGCGTGCCAAGCCGGTCGATCGTCTCCGTTAGCGACGGCTGCAGCCACTTCTGCGGACCCACGCGACTCTGGTAGCACAGGACGTACGGATTCGTCCATGCGCCAAGCTGCCGCACCAGCTCCACGGTCGTCTCGATCTGGTTCGGATACGGATCGCCCTTCTCGACCAGCGAAAGCGGCAGGCTGTGCGCGCTGAAGACCAGATGAACCTGGTCGGGGTTCGGAACATCAAGCAGAACGCTGTTGATCCGCTCGACGATGCCCGCAATGTAGTCCGGATGATCGAAAAAGTGATCCACCAGGTGAGCCGGAGCCTTCGATTTGTACAGGCGCTTCCACTCCTTCAGGCTGCTGCCCGTCGTAGCAAAGGAATAATGCGGATAAAGAGGCAGCAGCACCAATTCGTCGAAAGGCTCGCTTTCGAGCGCGTTGATCGCCTCCAGCGTGCTCGGATGCCAGTAGCGCATCGCGACGATGGCGCGCACGGATAGGTGCGGCTGCAGCGCCGCTTCGAGCGCGCTTCCCTGCTCCTCGGTGAGCCGGCGAATCGGCGAGCCTCCGCCAATTTCAGCATAGTGCTCGCGAACCACTTTCGCGCGGCTGCGCGAAATCAGACGCGCCAGCGTCTTGCGCGCCAGAAACGCGCCCGGAAAATTGATGATGTCGGGGTCGCAGAAGAGATTGTAGAGGAACGGCTCGACGGCTTCCTGGGAGTCGGGCCCGCCAAGCTGAAAAAGGATCACGGCGATTTGTTTCGAACGAGCCATCGCGGCACCAGTGGACCCCATAAGGTTAGCGCGCTGCGCCGAAGAATCCAAATTCAAAAAGATGATGATAGGTCAGCTCGAAAAACCGGTGCAATGAGCTTAATCGCCTCCATTCCAATTTCTATTGAATGCTGGCAGGATGTCGAGGGTCGATTTCAGTTCGACGCGGCCAACCGTCGGTATGTGAATCGAAGTTGCGCGTTTGCACAGAAAAGGAGACTCGAAATGTCCACCGGTCTGATCTCGCGATTTCTGTGTTGCGCTTTACTCCTTTCGTCCTCGTCAGCGGTCTGCCTCGCGCAGAACGCGGAAGCCAAAGCTCCGCCCGTGATCGATGTTCACGTGCACGCCATTGATGCGAACTTTCCCGGCGTCGCGCCGATGTGCCCGAACAGCCCGCAGTTCCTGGCGTCCGATCCCAAAGAGAAAGAAGCGCCGTTCGGCTGGGTGAAAGAGCAATGCACCCCCGCCCTCTATCCGTCCGCCCCAGGCGAGTACATGAAAGACGTTCTAGCCGAGATGGAGCGCCTCAACGTCACGGCGGTTGTCTTCGGCGATCCAAAAAGCGTGCAGAAATGGAAAGACGCCGCACCCGCTCGCATCATCCCCGGCACGTCCTTCGAAAACGGGGTGGCTCCCGGCCAGCGCGTGGCCCTCGACGAGTTGCGAAAAGACTTCACCGACGGCGGCTTCAAGGTGATGGGCGAGATTGGCCTCCAATACGAGGGCATCTCACCCAGCGATCCCTCCGTCGACGCCTACTTCGCTCTCGCCGAGGAGCTCGATGTTCCCATCGCCATCCATATGGGCACTGGCGGCTCAGGACGCGCCAACGTCATCATGCCGAAATTCCGTGGCTCGATGGGGAATCCCCTCCTGCTCGAAGAACTCCTGGCGCGCCACCCGAAACTGCGTGTGCAGGTGATGCACGCCGGCTATCCCATGATCGACAATATGCTCACCCTTCTGCAGGCGAACTCCCACGTTTACGTCGACGTAGCGGGGCTCATCTGGAGCTATCCGATCAAGGAAGTGAATCGCTATATCGAGCGGCTGGTGGATGCCGGATTCGAGGACCGCGTCATGTTTGGAACCGACCAACTGATCTGGTCCAAGCTAATGGCCTATTCGATCAGCATCATTCAGAACGCCGATTACCTCACGCCCCAGCAGAAACGCGACATCCTGTACAACAACGCCGCGCGATTTTTGAGGCTGGATAGCGCTCAGGCCAAGTGAGCTGTTATTGAGGAATCGTAACGCGCGTGTTTCCAATCGGACATTCCTTCAATCCGCGCTTGCGTTGCTATCAGCCTCTTTCCCAACAAGCAGGCTGATCTCTCGCAGTTGCTGATAGATCTCGCGGTACGACTGCACCAGGGAAGTCTCGTAGTACGGAACGTCGTGGGATCGGCAGTAGGACCTGACTACTTCTTGCACCTTGCGGAGCTTGTTGGTGGGCATCGTGGGAAACAGGTGGTGTTCGATCTGGCACGACAGGCCGCCCGTGCAGAAATCGATTCCCGGAATCCACTTGATGTTTCGGCTCGTGAGCACCTGCTCGCGCAGGAAATTCACCGCCGTGTTGCCTTCGAACAAGGGCATGCCCTGATGATTGGGAGCAAATATCAGCGTCAAATACAGTCCTAGAAACGCCTGATGCGCGATGGCGAAGAAAATGAAGTGCGGCCAGCCCAGAAGATAATACAGCAGGCCAAAATACCAGCACGCGTGCAGGATGAGGAAACTCACCTCAATCACGGGATGCGCCACCTTGTGGCGCCTCAAGTATTGAATGCTGTCGTATTTCAGCACGAATGCTTCGAGCAAAGACAAAGGGAAAAAAGAAAAATGCTGGTATTTCACGGAAAGCCGCGCGAGCCCGTGCTTTGTGGCGACCTGGTCCTTCGTAAATGCGAACGGAAGCAAATCCACGTCGGGATCCGCGGTAACGTGGTTCGGGGAGCAATGATGGTGATTGTGCTTCCAGAGCCACCAACTGTAGCTGAATCCGAGCAGCAGATTCGAATGAACCAGGCCCAGGACCTCGTTGCCGATCGGCCCGTTGAAAATTTCCTGATGACCCGCGTCGTGAACGATGAAACCCAGTTGAGTGAAGACAAACGCCAGGAAAGCGGCATTGCAAAGTTCCAACCACGGATTTTGAAACCATTTGATCAGCAGGAAGGCGCCAACGAACAGGACCAGGTTGAGAAGCATCTTTCGGACGTAGTACGCAGGCTGTTTCGCCAGTAATCCGGTCTGCCGCACGAGAACGAGTAAGTCGCGAAATTCGTCGCCAGCGGTCGATGCCATCGTCCCTCTCTAACTTTCCACCAACAACCGTTCACAGGACGAGCGGTGCGCGGTCCGTGAACATTCGAACGAGATCGGCCACAGCGTCGGCAAAGTTCAGATGCAACCTCCGAGTTGCTCGGCGATGTCTCGGTGAAGGGCATATCATAACGGAAAAGTTCTCGGTTTCACCAGGTTAGTTAACTCCGTGGTTCGAGGCTCGTGTCACCCGCCGCAAACCGACCCGCTATCTAACGGGAAGACAAAGATGCCTGTGTGACAACCGGGTTTTGTGTCAGCCCCGGACCTTCAGTCCGGGGAGGGTGGCCTTCAGGCCACCCGAAAGAAGCCCCCTCCACCCGGATCGGGCTTCAGCCCCTGGGATAGGCACGGCTTCAGCCGTACCGTGCCTAAGCTCAAAGACGGATTTCGTAGTTCTCAGACAGCCCTTCAGCCCTCAGTCAGGCCGCGGCTTCCAGCCAAGGCCCCAAAACGTTGCCAAAATCGTTTCTCTTGCCAAGTTGTGCATTCTTGCGCCAATTTGCGGCAGTTTAGGCGCGCGGAGATAGGAAGCACCTTCCTAACTATGCCGCAGATTTCAATTTCGCTGGATTTTCGCCTCGGGCCTGAACCTTAGCCGTTCCTCAGCTGCTGCTTCAGCTGCTCCAGTTCTTTCCGCAGGCGCGACATGCGCCGCGCTATGGAAACTTCGTAAACGAAGAAAATCGCCCACACCAACATCCAAGCCACAAACAAATTCTCAAAATTCTTCATAGTTGACCCTTTGCGGAAACGGTTTGCGATTCCCGGCCGCGTAAATCCAATTCACGCGACTCAACTTCCTGCCGCACCTCATCCAGTTCCCGCCGCAAACACTCCAGGCGATACCGGTCCACCAGCACCAGAATCATCAGGCAAAAAACCGCCGCCATGCATAGGCCGAGAACTTTGCTCATGGTGGGGTCGAGCCCCGATCCCTCGCCGCCAAAAATCACGGGCGCGGGGTGCTGCGTCCGCCAAAGGCGATTCGACATGTAGACGAGCGGCACATCCAGAAACGCGAAAATCCCGAAGACCGCCGAAAGAGTGGCGCGGCGCCCAGGCTCGTCGATAAGGCCTCGCAGCAGCAGATACGAAATGTAGAGCAGCCACAGAATAAAGGTAGTGGTGAGCCGCGCGTCCCACGTCCACCAAACGCCCCACACGGGCTTGGCCCACAGCGGCCCCGTGATCAACCCGAGCGTGCACGCCACAACGCCCACTTCCGCCGCGGAAACGCCGAGCGAGTCCCATTGCTGGCGCCGCGTCGCCAGATAGGCGATGTTCGCGACAAACGCGATGAAGAACGCACTGAACGACGCGCTCCAGCTGGGAACGTGGAAATAAAAGATGCGCTGGATCTCGTGCATGGTGCGCTCGTCGGGCGCGATGAACAGGGCGGCGTACCCGGCGAACAACATCAGCGCGAAGACGACGACGGTCGCGGCAAGACGCAATTTCATGCGGGGCTCATCACTAACTTCATCACTCCTCTACCAGAAAGTCGCACAGAAGCCAAGACGCGGTCATGAAAACCACATCGAAAGCCGCGAGAAACGTCACCCACGCGCGGTCCAGCACGGGCGGATCGGCGAACAGCGAAGCCGTCGCCTCCACGGACGCAATCAGCAGCGGCGCCAGAATCGGCAGCAGCAGCAGCGGCAGCATCAGCTCGCGCATCCGCGAATGCGCCACGATCGCCGCAAACACTGTTCCGGTGACGACGATCCCGATCGTCCCCAGGACCAGCACCAGAATCAGCCTGCCCACGATGCCGGAAAGCGAAACGTTGTAGAGCACGCTGAAAACGGGAACGAGAATGATCTCCGCCACCGAAAGAAAAATGAAATTCGCCAGCATCTTCCCCAGCAGAATCGCGAAACTCGAAATCGGCGCCAGGCGCAGCGCGTCGAGCGTGTCGTTCGATTGCTCTCGTGCAAACGAGGGATGCAGCATCAGCGAGCCCGCAAACAGAAACGCGATCCACAGAAGGCCGGGGCCATACCGCCGTGACTCGGCCACCGTCGGATCAAAGGCAAAGCTGAACAGCACCACCACCACGATCCCGAACACCACGGTGGCGTTCAGAAGTTCGCGCGTGCGCAGCTCGAGCCGAAGCTCCTTCGCAAGAATGAGTCCGGCAGCGCGCGCAGTAGTCAAGTTAGCAATTCCTTTGGGAGTGCGGAAGCTTGCTTCCGCTTTCTCTTCGCCGAAGCTTGCTTCGGCGTTTCGGCGCGGCTCTCATGCGTCCAAGCGAAGCTGTGCGAGCAACGGCTGCGGATCGCCGCCAACGCCGCTATCTTGCTCGATGCGGCCATTCGCCAGCGAAACGGCGCGAGTGGCGAGATCGAGCGACCCGTTGCGCGCATGCGTGCTCATGATCACGGTGCATCCTTCCTCGCGCAGCCGCGCGAGCGTCTCGCCGAGCCACGCGAGCCCCTGGCGGTCGAGCCCCGCGGCAGGCTCGTCGAGCAGTAGCAGCCGCGGCCCATGCAGCAGCGCGCGGGCAATCGCAAGTCGCTGGCGCATGCCCCGGGAAAAAGTCTTCACCACGCTGTCTGCGCGCGACGCGAGACCGCAAGATTCGAGCGCACGAGCGACGCGCGCAGACGCTTCGCCCAAATCGTAAAGCTGGGCGAAAAAGGTGAGGTTCTCCTTGGCCGTCAAATCGTCATATAGCAGCGTGCTATGCGCCACGAAACCAATTAGCCGCTTCGCCGATTCCGGAGGCGTGCTGTCGCCGGAGGCTTGGGCGCCCGCGGACCGCGCCGCGGCCTCCGAAAACCGCATGCGGCCTCGCGACGGATTCATCAGCAGCGCCGCAATCCGCAGCAGCGTCGACTTCCCCGCCCCGTTCGGCCCCAGCAGCGCGACGAATTCGCCCGGCGCGACGTCGAGCGTGATTCCGCGCAAAGCCCACAGCGACCCGAATCGCTTTTCCACTCGGTCGAAGGACACACCGAGCGCACGCGTCACAACAGGAGATGCTGTAAGACCGCCCATAGCCGAAGCGGAAGCGCCGCTCGTAGCGGGCACCAAAGTCTCGCTCAGCCGCGCACCAGGTCGCGGAGGAGTTGCTCGATGTGCTGGCGCTCGCGGGCGTATTCGCCTTCGCTGATCGTGCCTGCCTGCCGCCGCAACTCGAGCCGGAACAGCTTTTCCTTCATCTCGTCGAGGCTGCCCGTCACCTGACGATTCACTTCTTCCACGGTCACCGGCCGGGACGCAGCAGACGGCGCAGCCACCGTAGCAGCAACGTTCTGAGCGGCATGCGAAGGCACCTCGATTGCTGCGGCACCCGACGCGGTTACGATCTGCGGGCGTCGCCAGAGATAAACGAATCCAAGCGCGAAAATCGCAGCGAATCCGCCGACGAGCACCCACTTCAAGCTATCGAGCCGCGCCGGAAGCGTGGTCGCGGAAGCTGTGGGAGCGTCCGTACCGTTTGGATCGAGCCGCGAATTCACCGACGGATTCTGCGAATCGTCGCCTCCCGTCGCGCCGCCTTGGCCCTGCGCCGGCGCCGGAGCCGTTCCCGATACCAACACACTCAACGGCGTGTTCGCGGCCACCGAGTCGCGCACGTAGACGTCGAACCCCTGATCCTGGCCCGCGGGAGAAAAACCGTCGCCGGAAACCTGCACGCCCGGAGGCGCAAAGAAAGCCACGCGCTCGGCGGGGTACGGCGAGACGAAGCGGAGCTTCGCGGCATTGCTCGCGTACGGCAGCTTGTATGAAATTCGCACGCCGCTGGTGCCCGGACGAAACGCGAACGCGATCGCCTCTTCGTTTTTGCCCTTATCGATCGTCCCCTGCGTCACCGGCATGCCGGACGAGCCCATCGCGGAAACGTCGCCCAGTTGCGCTCCGTCGGGCAGCGAAAAAACAAACGAGCCGTCTTGCTTGAAGTACGCCATGGGCGGCTGCGTTTTGTTTTCGATGTTGTAAACCTCGCCCACACTCAAGTCGGAGCCGCTCGGCTGCAGAATAATGGCGTGAGCCGTCACCGCAAATGAGCCGGCCTTATCAGTGGGCTCAAACACTTGAATGTCCGCCGTGGTTTTCCCCGGAGGAACTGGCTCGTGGTAGTTCACGCCGCGGTAGACGGCGCGAATCAGCATGGGCGCCTGGCCCAGACCTGGATTATCGAAATGATAGCGGCCCTGCGAGTCGGTCTTGCCGTTGGCCACCGGCTGCATTCCGCCTTGCAGTTGAATCAGGATGACGTCGATGCCCGCGGCCACCTTGCCGGTGGTGCCGTTGCGAACTGTGCCGGAAACGGTGCCGGCCAAAGCGACCGTAGCCGTGAAACACGCAATCAGCGATGCAAGGATTAGTCGCGCGCGCAAAAAGCGAAACACAGAGGACACAGAGAACACCTTGAGATCACAGAGACTGAAGATGCGCGCCTCGGAATCCGAAATCGCGAAGTTCAACTCTCCGTGTCCTCCAGCTTTTCTCTGTGCCCTCTGTGTTTCAGCTTTTGAAGTAAGCCTCACGCCCGTCGCCCCTTCTCTGCCGCCTGCCGCGTGGCGGGAGTGGGCGCGCCGCCCGTCAGCCGGTCCATGTCCGCGAGCACGCGCGCCGCCTCGATTTCGAGTGATTGCTTGATCTCCTCGTAATCCTTCTCCGAATACTTGCCCGCGCGAAATTCGAACCGCAGGTCGCGCAAGTTCTCGTAGATCGCGTCGCGGCGTTCTAGGAGCTGGTCGAGCTTCGTGCGATGCGGAGCCGAATCCGAAGCGTCGGTCTGGACGCCAAAGATGAACACAATCGCAGCCGCAGCAAGCAGCGCGCACGCGACGGCGATGTCGATAGAGCTCACGCGTTATCCTTTTCAGATTCGTGCCGAATCCGCTCGAGCAGATCATGCGGGACCGCCGGCGCACCTGGCCCGGCTGCGGGCGTCAGCGCCGCGCGATGCCGCCACCGGCGCACCACTTCCCACACCGCAAAGAACGCGACGAGCGGCACCGCAATCGGCATGATCCACGCGGCCAGGTTGAATCCGCTCTTGGGAGGCTCGATCAAAACCAGCGGCCCGTATTCCTGAACGAAAGCGTTGAGGGTCGCGCTGTCGGAGTCATTGTTCGCCACGTGGGCATCCACTTTTTTCAGCATATCGAGCGCCATCGGGCACGGCCCAGAAAACGTGCCACCCGAGTGGTAGCATGAGCCAGCCGCGTCGTTGCAGCCGCCGCACATGCACTTGACCTGATTCCCTAATTTTTTCGCGCGAGCGTTTTGCGGGGCCGTTTGCAGCGCTATAGCAACGGGCGAAAGGAGAAGCACCGCGCCGAACATAGCAAGCGCGAGACGCGCGCCGCGACGGGCGGGGCATGCCGTGCCCCTACAAGCAGCTCCCCTATTACTGTGGACAGCCCTAATCATGCGCATCCGCCCGCCGCGCAACTGCGGCAACACCTGGCATCGGCGCCGCGGCGCCAGCAACAACCGCCCCGTCCCATGATTTTTCCGGCACGCTCGCAAGCACCGGAGCCGTCCGCCGATTCGGCAGCATCGCAAGCCCCGTCCCCAGCACCACAACAATCCCGCCAAACCAGATCCACTTCACCAGCGGATTCAGGAACGCATGAATCACGGGATTTCCGCTTTCCGGACTGCGTCCTGCATAGACCACATACAAATCCTGCAGCGGCGTACTCCGCAGCGCGACCATCGTTTCCGTCTCGCCGCTCGCGGGAAAGAAGCGGCGCTCTGGATACAGCATCATTTGCGATTTGCCGCCGCGAAAAATCTCCAGCGTCGCGCGCGCCGACTGGTAGTTGTCGTTCGCCGTCGCGTCGAAATTCTGGCACAGGATCGTGTACGGACCGATGGTCATGCTCTGCCCGACGCTCAGTTCTGCCTGCACATCCTTGTTGAACGCGCTGCCCGCGATGCCGATGAAAATCATCACGATGCCGAGGTGGATCACGTAGCCGCCATAGCGCCGCGTATTGCGCATCGTCAGCGCGCCGACGGCCGAGAGGAGGTTCGTGCCCTCCCGCGCGGCCACTACGCGAGCGCCGCGGTAGAACTCCGAACAAATCGTCAGCACCACGAACACGGAAAGAGTCAGGCAAACCAGCGGATAGAAGTCCCGGTAGCCGAAGATGAACGCGACGATTCCGGCTAGCAGCCCGCCCGCCGAGGGCCACGCAAAATTCCGTTTCAGCGCGTCGGCCGACGTCTTGCGCCACGCCAGCAGCGGCCCCACGCCGGTGAGGAACAGCAAAAACATCGCGATGGGAATGTTCACCTTGTTAAAAAACGGCGCGCCGACGCTGATCTTGCTCCCCACCACCCATTCCGAAAGTATCGGAAATAGCGTGCCCCACAAGACCGCGAAGCACGCCGCGAGAAGAATCAAATTGTTGAACAGGAAGCTCGATTCACGCGAGACGAGCGAGTCGAGCTGATTGTCGCTGCGCAAATAGTCGTGATTCTTCCAGTAAGCCAGCAAGCAAACGACGAGAATGACCGCCAGGAACCCCACGAACCAGCTCCCGATCGACGACTGCGCGAACGCATGCACCGAATTCACCGCGCCCGACCGCGTGAGCATCGTCCCTAGAATGCACAGCATGAACGTGGTGAAAACCAGCCACACGTTCCACACTTTCATCATGCCGCGCTTTTCCTGCATCATCACGGAGTGCAGAAACGCCGTGCCCGTAATCCACGGCAGCAAGGACGCATTCTCCACCGGATCCCATTCCCAGTAGCCGCCCCACCCAAGCATCGCGTACGCCCAATGCATGCCGAGCAGAATGCCCACCGTCTGGAAGCACCACGCCACCATGGTCCAGCGCCGCGTGATGTGAATCCACTTCTCACCCGGATAGCGGCCCAGCAGCGCGGCCAGCGCGAATGCAAACGGAATCGTGAATCCCGTATATCCGAGATACAGCATCGGCGGGTGAATCACCATCTCGGGATATTGAAGCAGCGGCGTCAGCCCGTGGCCGTCCCCCAGAGACGCCACGCGCATCACGCCGGTCGCGTCCGCCGCGCCGAGAACGTTGAACGCATTCGCCACGAAATTGTTCAGCGTGAGAAAGAAAATCTGCACGCCCGCGATCACCACGCCCACGTACGGCATCAATTCGGGATGCTTTTTCCGGTTGGCGAACAGCGCGAGGAACGCGTAGAGCGACAGCAACCACGACCACCACAGCAGCGACCCTTGCTGCCCGGCCCACAGCGCGGCAAATTTATAAAACCCCGGCAGCGCGCGATTGCTGTGCTCGGCAACGTAGGCCAGCGAGAAATTGTCGGTGAAGAAAAAGTATTCGAGGGTCCCGACGGCAAACGTGATCAGGAAAAACACCGCCATGCCCGCGTGCTGAGCGCTCTTCGTCAGCAGCTTGCGGCGCGTCAGGATTCCCGCAATGCCGGCAATGAAAGCGTAAACGGCTACGATAAACGCGAGGAGTAACGCAAAGGAGCCTGCAATGTCCAATGTGCTTGCCTCAGCTCCCGCTTCCGGAAGCAGCGCCAGAATCAGGCGAATTCCGCGTGGAGGTCGGGCCGGGCTGGGGTGGCTTCGCGCCGGGAGCGGCGTTCGGGTTCGCCTCATACTTCGACGCGCACTTCGCCTGCACCTGGTCAGCGACGAATTGCCCGTCGGGCATCAGCCTGCCTTCCACCAGGGCCAGCGCCCCGTCCTTGAATGTGTCCGGCAGAGGAGCACTACCCTCGTAACGCACCGGCATCGCCTTCCCCTCTTCTTCGAGGATGAAATCTAGATGACCAGGATAGTGTTGGATCGTGCCGTTCCGGACGTTCCCCGAAACGCGCATGCGCTGG
Source organism: uncultured Acidobacteriota bacterium (assembly GCA_963737205.1). Taxonomy (GTDB): domain Bacteria; phylum Acidobacteriota; class Terriglobia; order Acidiferrales; family UBA7541; genus Palsa-295. Next base: position 860,625 of record CAVTRV010000003.1, read on the forward strand.
TGAAGCGCAGGACCTTGTAGCGTCGAGACTTCCGCGATCGTGTGGTAGTAGGTCTTGCTCTGCGTGAACCCGACGTAGGCGAGCGAAACCAGGGTAAGGACGATAATCGCCGAGCCGACCAGGAATTTCGTGCGGGCCTTCATAGGTTGCTCCCGTTGGTGCGCGGCTGGAGTACCGAAGATTCTAACACATTACTTTCGCGCCACGACGGCTTCCGCATCTACTCAGCGGGACTCCCGGGCTCGCTGGTTGCCGCTAACCTCTGATCCTTTGAAGAGAGCCAGTAGCTCGCCAGCACGGGAATCAGGTACAAAATCGCAAACGGCGCCGTTATCATCCCTCCCACCACCACGCGCGCGAGCGGTTGCTGCGCCTGCACCCCGACGCCAGACGACACGGCCGCAGGCAGCAGCCCCAGGCCGGCCGCGGCGCAAGCCATGAGCACGGGACGCATCTCGGCCAAACCGCCTCGTTCAATCGCGCCCAGCATCGATTCCGAAACCAGTTCCTTGCGCCGAATGCCGGAAACAAAAACCACCCCGCCGAGCGTGCATACTCCCACCACCGATGCGAATCCCACCGCTGCCGAAATGCTGAAGGGCGTGTGCGTCACGAGCAGCGAGAGGACGCCGCCGATCGCCGCGAACGGCAAGATCGTCAACACCAGCAGCGCGTGCCGGAACGAATTGAACGCCATGAACAGCAGTCCCAGAATCACCAGCAGGCTGATCGGGAGAATCACGGCCAGCCGGCGCTGTTCCTTGCGCAAACTGTCATATTCGCCGGCCCATTCAAGGTGATAGCCCTCGGGCAAGTGCACTTTCTGGTCCAGGCGCGACTGTACTTCCTGAATCGTCCCTGCCAGATCGCGCCCGCGAACGCTGAATTTCACCGGAATATATCTCCGGCCGTTTTCGCGGTAGATCATGAACGCGCCTTCGTGCAGCGACACGTCCGCCACCTGCCCGATGGGAACATGATTGCCGTCCGGCGTCGGCAGCAGGATATTTCGAATCTCCTCCGGCGTCTTCCGGAACTCCGGCTGGTAACGAATGACGAAATCGAAACGGCGGTCGCCTTCCAGAATCTGCGTGGTCGCCATTCCGCCGATCGCGGCTTCCACCGCCGCGTTCACGTCGGCGGCCATCAGGCCGTAGCGCGCGCTGGCCACGCGATCGATCGAAATCAGGAGTTCGGGCTGCCCGGTCTCCTGAAACACGGCCAGATCCTCCACCCCGCGCACCCCGGCCATCACGTCGCGGATCTCTCCCGCTTTTTCCACCAGGACGTCGATGTCGTCGCCGAACAGCTTCAGGGAATTTTCGCCCTTCACGCCGGACATTGCTTCCTCGACGTTGTCCTGAATATTCTGCGAAAAATTGAAATCGACGCCGGGATATTTTTCGAGCTGCGCGTCCATTTGCTGGACGAGTTCATCTTTCGTCAGGCCGTGCGGCCACTGGTCCGGCGTTTTCAGAGACACCATGAACTCCACATTGTTAAACGTAGTCACGTCGGTTCCGTCGTCGGGCCGCCCCGTTTGCGACACCACCTGCGTGACCACCGGAAAGCTCAGCAGAATTTCGCGGATTTCGCGGGCCATTTTGACGCCCGTCTCGTACGACGCGTCTTGCGGAAGTGTCGCCCGCACCCACAGGTTCCCTTCCTCGAGCTTCGGCATGAATTCGCCGCCCACCAGCGAGCCCAGGGCCAGGGTTACCGCCAGCGAAGCAAGCCCGATCCCGAGCACAGTTTTGCGATGCGACATCGCCCACATCAGCGTTCTCGCGTACCATTTGTGCAGCCAGTCCACCAGGCGCGTGTGATGCGCGCGCACTTTTTCAGGACGTATCCATGAGGTAAGCACCGGAGCGAAGAAAATCGCGAACAGCACCGCTCCGGTGAGCGCGAAGCCGTACGTCTCCGACATCGGCGCGAAAATCTTTCCCGGCACACCCTGCATCGTGAACAGCGGAATCAGCGCCACCATGATCACCAGCACGGAAAAGAGCACCGGCCGCACGGCTTCCGCTGTTGCATCCGCGATCATGTCGAATTTCGGCGCATCGGCCGAAGCCGCCTGCAGCCGCCGGAAGATGTTCTCCAGAACGATCACCGAGGCGTCCACCAGAATCCCGAAATCGATGGCGCCGATGGAGATCAGGTTCGCCGAGCGTCCGGTGAACACCATCAGCGAAAAAGCGAACAGCAGCGAGCAAGGGATCGTCAACGCCGCGATCAATGAAATCGGGACGTCGCCCAGAAAGATGATCAGAATCGCGGTCACCAGCACGAGTCCCATCAGCACCACGTGGCGCACCGTCGTCGTGGTCAAATGAATCAAGTCCGTGCGGTTATAGAGGGTGAGGATTTTCATCCCATGCGGCAGCAGCCCGCCGTTCAGTTCCTTCAGCTTTTGTCCAAGCTGCCGAAGCGCCGGCAGGGATTGCTCGCCGCGTTGCAGCAAGACGATGCCCTCCACCGCATCATCATCGTGGTTCACGCCCACCTGTCCGAGCCGCGGCTGAGAGCCCTCGTGCACGTCCGCCACATCGCGCAGGAAAACGGGCACGCCGCTTCGTTCGGTGATGACCACCGACTTCATTTCGTCCACCGACCGCAACAGGCCCAGGCCGCGCACGTTGACGCTCTGGCCGCCCATCGTCAGGTAGTTCCCGCCCACGTTTGCGTTGCTCGACGACACCGCCGTCACCACCTGCGGCAGCGTGACGTTGTACTGCAGCAATTTTCGGGGATCGATTTCCGCCACGTATTGCCGCGTGCTTCCCCCGAACGAAGCCACGTCGATGATCCCCGTCACTTGCTTGATTTCGCGCGTCACGAACCAATCCTGCGTTGCTTTCAACTCGTTCAGCGAGTACCCGGGACCGTAAAGCCTGTAACGATAGATCTCGCCGATCGGCGACTCCGGCGAGAGTTGGGGGCTCAAGCTCGACGGCAACGAAATCAACTGCAACCGGTTCAGCACTTCCTGCCGGTCCCAGTAGTAGTCGCTGTCGTAGCTGAAATACAGCTTGACGTCGCTCAGCCCGAATATCGAGATCGAGCGCACGTATTCAAGGCGCGGAATTCCGAAGAGCACTGTTTCGATGGGAACCGTGACCTGCCGTTCCATTTCTTCGGCCGACCACGAAGGATTTTGCGTGATTACTTCCACCAGCGGCGGCGAAGGGTCCGGATATGCTTCGATGTCCAGGCGGAGAAACATGTACAGCCCGCCGGCGAGCCACCCAAGCAGCGCCACGACCACCACCGGCCGGTAGCGCAACAGCGATAGGACTACATTCCGCATCGCTCAGCTCTGCCCTGCTGCGCGCAGGAGCAACGCGCCTTCGCTCACGATCGTATCCCCGGGGTTCAAGCCCGAGACAATTTCCAGCGATCCATCCACGCTCCGGCCCAGCTTCACGCTTCGCCGCTCGAAATGATGGTTGCTCTTCTCTACGAAAATGTACGCGTCGCTCCCCTCGCGAATAACGGCGCCGGCCGGCACGAGGATTCCAGGCGCGGACGACCGCAAGATGCGAATCTTCCCGAACATCTGCGGCTTAATCTGCGAATGCGGATTCTGCAGCACCACGCGCGCGTGCAGCGTGCGCGTAGTGGGATCCACCGCATCTGAAACCACGCTCACGCGTCCCGGCCAGTGCTGGTCCGGATAGGCGTTCAACGTCACGTCGCGCCGGTTGGCCCGATTTCGCCGCCGCGAGATCCTTTTCGTAGATATCGCCGACGGCCCACACCGTATCGATGTCCGCGATCGTGCAGAGCGGCGCCGGCGCATCCAGCGACTTCGAAAACTCTCCCGACGCCGCGCCCACATCCAGAATCACACCCGACCGCGGCGCCGTTACGCGCAAATCCTTCTCCGCGTGATCCGGGTCCATCCCGAACACTTGTACCTGTTCGCGCGTGGCCTGGAGTTCGGCCTGCGCCATGTCCGCGTCGCCCTGCGTTTGCTGCAAGTCCTTTTCCGATATCGCGTTGTGCGCGAACAAATCCGTCGCTCGCGTGAGCGCCTTCTGCTTCACCTGGCTATCGACCAGCGCCTTGTGGTATTCGGCGACGGCCCGCGCCAAATCGCTGCTCTCCAGGATCGCAAGCGTCTGTCCTTTCTCGACGCGGTCCCACGGGCGCACTTTCATCTCGATAATTCGACCGCCCGCCGGCGCGAACACGTGCACCACGCGCGTTGGGTCCGCCTCGATGTGCGCGGGCAAGTCCAGATATTCCGGAATGGGCGCTGACTTCACCGTCATCGTTTGCACGCCCTTCGCATCGGGCGGAACGTACTCGGTATCCGGCGTATCCGCCGGATTCGCGTCAGGATGCGCCTGCGCCGCACCGTTTCCGGACGAACCACACCCTCCCGCCAAAAGCACAACCGAGAGTCCCAGGAGTAGAACCGCTGACTTCATAGACAACTCCAAATCGGCGACGACGAAATATTGCGGCGCTTCACACAGTCCGCAATTCAGGGCTCAGCAAGCGCCGGAGGATTGACTAAGGGAATGACCACGAGACAATTTACAGCCAGACCATAGGAGGCCCGCGGACCGCGGCAGAGCTGCGATCGGTTCCGCCCACGAATGCAACCGCGGCGGGCGCAATTCGCGCGACAAATTGCACTGGCTCGGGAATTCTGGCGGCCGGCTGTGCTGCTGCCGCGAACGGTGCCGGCGGCGAGGTCGCATCGCCATGCGGCCCATGGCCGCAACTCCAGACCATCGAATGATGGCGGCCGCTCGCGCAGTCATCCGCAAGAATCGTTGCGGCCTGCAAATCGTCGCTCAACGACACAGCAAAAAATACAAACACCAGCGCGCACGCGAACGCGGTCCATTCCTGCAGCGGCGTGCGCGAAAACTCCCGCGGCTGGCGATTCCAGCCCATTCGCCACGCGCCCAACGCGCCGAGCGCAATCATCACCCACAAAATGTTGAGGAAAAGTTCCATCAATGCCCTTGGTTCCAGCCAGAAGCACAAAGGTTAACTCAACGCCCCCGCCAGCCACCAGCCTATTTATGAAGGGGTTGCCAGCCCATTGGTTGTGCGACGCCCGCGGCGATACGATGGTCCTTCCTCTGTGTCCGCCGCTCTCACTCTGTATTCTCGGTTGTTTCTCTGGGTCCTCAGGTTTTGCTCTGTGCCTCTGTGGTCATGTTTTGCAGTTGAATTTTGCTCTCCATTTTCTCTTTTCTGTTTTCCCTTTTCGCTTTTGGCCTTCGCAACGTGATGGGTTCCATCAGTTGTTTGGATGGAATCCTTACGATTCCCTTACGAGTTGCTAACACCTTCCTTACTAGCGCCCGCCTAGAGTCATGGAAGCAGATTTCTTCCGAGTGTCACGGAGGTCCTATGAAGCGGTTTGGTGGTTTGCTCGTGCTGAGCGGCAAAATTTCACGTTGCGCCGTATTCGGCTTGCTCGTCCTAATGAGATTTTGGGCTGGCGGCGCTCATGCACAGTCTACGTTTGGCACGATTCGCGGCACGACGCTCGACCAAACCAACTCGTTCATTCCGGATGCGCAAGTCACCTTACATAGCGCCGATGAAAATACGGATTCCACGATAAGTAGCGACGATCACGGAAACTTCGTGTTTGAGAACCTCAAGCCGGGTCACTACAGCCTGGCGGCAACCAAGGACGGATTCGCCAAAGCAATCGTCGACAAAGTGGAATTGGCGGCGCGCCAGGACCTCCGCGTGGATGTGAAGCTCGCTTTGGCGTCTCAGAATCAAGTCGTGGAAGTGAGCGAGGCTGCTGAGCTTGTGAACACCGAAGACGCCACGCTTGCGGATTCCAAGTTGACGAGCGACCTTAATCAGTTGCCTTTGAATTCGCGGGCCGTATCAAGCAGTCCCTTGGCGGCTCTGGCCGTTTCTCCGGACGTGGTGAAGGACACACAGGGCAACATCGCCGTCGCTGGCGCCACCTCAGCCCAGACCGGTTTCTCCGTGGACGGCATCTCGACCGCCAACGTGCTCAAGAACGGCGCCCTGCAGGACGCTTATCCCTCGTCCGAGGGGATTCGGGAGATGACCGTCACCGCATTCAACAATAATGCTGAATTCGCGCAAATCGGCGACGTCACGTTCACAACAAAGAGTGGCACCAACCTGTTTCACGGCAGCTTCTTCGAGTACCTGCAAAACGACGCGCTGGACGCCCGAGTCCTGAACTTTACGGAGAAAGCGCCGAAACAGTTCAATACCTTCGGCGGCAGCCTCGGCGGCCCCGTAACCGTTCCGAAACTCTACGACGGCAAGGACAAGACTTTCTTCTTCTTCGACTATGAGGGAAACCGCAGACATACTTCCGCTCCCGAAGAACTCCTCGTTCCAACGCAAGCGGAACGGAGCGGCAATCTGAGCGCTCTCGTGGCCCAACAACAGGGCGGCTCCTTAATGGATCCTTTTACGGGTCAGCCCTACGCGAACAACACCATTCCGAGCGGTGCCGCCTGCGGCAATTCCCAGGACTGCGTGAATCCAGTCGCACAGGCCTTGCTGAACTACTATCCCGAGCCAAACGCGAACATCGGCGTGGCCAGCCCCTCTTACAACTATCAGACTCTGGTGCCCATCCCTTCGAGCACGAATGGCTGGGACCTGAGAGTGGATCGAACCATCACTTCGAAGCAGCAAATCTACGCTCGTTACAGCTGGAAGAATGCGCTTTACAACGAGGGCGCGATGGGCGCGCCCGCTGGCCAGTTTCTGCCCAACGAGGTGGCCCAGGATCAGAATCGCAGCTTCCTGGTTTCCTACAACTACGTGATCCGGCCGAATCTGATTAACGAATTTCGCTTCGGATTTACGAACTTCCATGAAAACGACAACTTCCCGATTCAGGGCAGTTCTGCGATCAGTCAACTCGGTCTCGAAGGCATCAATATCTCCCAACATCCAACAGCCGACGCCTTCCCTACATTCGCCTTCTCGGACGGCACATTCTCGTCCATCGGCCAGGATCGGACTGGCACCACAATCTCAAAGAGTATGCAGTTCACCGATAACCTCACCCGCACAGTCGGCAATCACACCCTGCGGTTTGGTTTCGACGCTCGCAAAGTGAGTTACAGCGGCGTCATGTTTTTCGTGCCCTCCGACGACTACGGCAACTTCACGTTCAGTCCGGACCTGTTCACGAACTACTCTTTCGGCGACTTCTTGCTGGGTCTGCCGCAGCAATCGTTCTTCGCCGTCAGCTGTCCCCAGATCAACGCGGGCGCCACCCAGTACGGCGTCTACGCTCAGGACGCGTGGCAGGTGAATAGCCACCTGACGGTGAATTTCGGCTTGCGATGGGAACTGCTTCCACCCTTTGACGAAACCATCGGCGATTTGGCCAGCTTCGATCCCGCGACCAACAGCGTCCTCGTCCCCGATAAGTTTTTACAGACCGTCGCCAATAATCCCGACCTTCAGAATCAATACACTGGGTTTCTCGAGTCCTTCAACGCCTGCTCGCTTCCCGGCAGAAATATGTCGCTGGGATGCAGCAATGTGGAAACGGCTAGCCAGGCGGGCGTCACACAAGGGTTGAGGCAGCTCTATCTCCGCAATCTTGACCCGCGAATCAGTGTGGCGTACCGGCCCTTCAAAGACAGCTCGACGGTGATTCGCGCCGGTTTCGGCATCTTCACGATGACCACCCTGGGTCCCATGTCTTGGAACAACGCCGGCAACCCGACGTCGGATTTGATCACCAACGTGAATTCCATCTCGAATGGCGCGCCACAATTTCAGTTTCCGCAGACGGCTCCCACCGCGGCATCGATCACGTATGGCGGAGGCAGCCTCGAGGAGGCCAACGATCCGAACTGGCGAGATCCGCAATCGGCGCAATGGAATCTGACAGTCGAGCGGCAAATCACCCCTAGCACCGTGGCCAGGGTTAGCTACGTCGGTATGGCCTCATACCGCCTGCCGTTCACAATTGACTTGAATCAAATTCCTGCCAGCGCCACACCCTACAACGTCCCTGCCGGCGCGTTCGTCGATCCCCGAGCGCCCTATCAAAACTGGCTTCTCTTGATGTCCTCAGAGAGCGAAGGCGATGCAAGTTATCAGGCGCTGAAACTGGAAGTGGAGCATAGGTTCTCTCGCGGCCTTTCTTTTCAAGCGGGATATACCTGGGCAAAAGATATCAGCGACGCGCAAGGCAGCGACGCGCCCGTCGCTTTCGGCGGCGAGGAACCGTACGCAATCGAGCTTGCCAATCGCTTCGACCTCCGCGCGGATCGCGGCAATGTGGTAGCGACGCCGCGCCAGCGGCTGCTGGTGACCGGCATCTACCAACTGCCCTTCAAGAAGACCGAGTCGCGCCTTCTCAATGCTGCCCTGGAAGGCTGGAACGTAAGCACGATCGCAACCCTTCAGACTGGACAGTGGCTTACGCCGACGATCAGCCCGATCTACGATCAGTCGAACACAGACATGATCGTTCGGTCCGGGGGAGGAGCAATCGCGCGTCCGGATTGCACCGGAAATCCAATCCCTTCAAACCAGACGCCGCAGAATTTCTTCAACATCGATGCCTTCGCCCCGACGCCTGCCGGTGCGGGCAGGTTTGGCAATTGCGGTTTGGGCATCCTGCAGGGTCCGGGGATGATTGATGTGGATGCGGGTCTCGCGAAGCACTTCCAGATCACGGAGCGCCTTGGTTTGCGCTTTGAAGCTTCCTTCACCAACGTGCTGAATCGCACGAATTACGCGCCACCGGCGACGAACATAAGTAACCCGAGCAATTTCGGGATCCTGGAGTCGGCGCTGCCTCAGGGCGCCGGCGGCAATCGAACAGGCCAGTTCGCGCTGCGCCTCGACTTCTGAGAACCACAACAGCCTTGATCTTGACTTGATAAGGACGGCCTCCGGCGGTCCTTATCTGGTATGGACGGCAGCTTTCATGTGCGAACCATAGCGGCGCTGGACTGCTCTTTCCATCGTTCAACGTTCACGCCCTTCACCAGGAGCCACAGGCACAGCGATAGTTCCGCGACGAAGCCGAGCACCTTAAGGTAGGGGATCAGATGACTCGCCAGCGGTGACAGAAAGATCAGCCAACCCACACCCGCCAACATCATCAACACGCCCAGAATTCGAGGCAGGAAGGTCGACCTGAAAATGAGGTAGCCGATCAGGAGGCAAAATGGCCCGAAAAATACCAGGCTGTTGATTTTGTAGGGATTCACATGAAAAAGACGAAGAAGCTCGTTGGCGCATCCCGCGAGGCTGAAGAATGCCGCGAGCAAAGAAAGGCTCCTGTTCACCGGCTTGAACATGTAATAGAAAAGCAGCGTCACCGTGATGTAGAAGGCGTATGCCACGAGGTTGACGCCCAGATAGGCAACATGCCGGCCCGGGCCTACGACGGTCTCGGCGAATATCGCCGTCAGGAAGTAAAGCAAGTAAATGGCGCCGGTCATCCTGGCTCTGGGACCCGGCGAAGCCTCTGCGTTGCGCTCCATCATTTGGTGGCCTGTTGCTCGTCGCTGCGTGGGCCGAAGCCGAAGCGTTCGCGCATGCGTTGCCGGAATTTTTCCTTCTCTTCCTCCGTCATGTTTGCGCAACGGTCTCTCATGCGACCCCGGAAGCGGGAGCGGCTGGGACCGTGCCATCCAAATCCAACGAAGAGGATCCGGCACAGCGTCAGAAGTCCCAACGCCTGCCAGAAAGTGACCTGGCGCCAGCCGATGACGGTCGGCACCAGCCAATTCCACAGGTGCATCACCAATTCGCCGCCGATGAAGGCAAACAGCGCCATCCCCAAAATCGCCGCGGGAACGATGAAAATCCATTTCTTTCTCATGTTCAGCTCCTATCCGTTCGTAAATTCGTCGTAAATACTCTGCAACCGCTCGCGCAGATGCAGCACCGCATAGCGTTTGCGTGAGAGCAGCGTATTCACGCTCACGCCCGTCTCGGCGGCCATCTCCTTGAAGCTGCGCCCTTCCAACTCGTGCGCAACGAACACGTCCCGCTGCTCTTTCGGCAGCTCGTCGAGCGCCAGTTCCAGCTCGTCAAAAAGCACGCCGCTGAAGTAAAGCGCTTCCGGCCCCGCATCGGGCGATGGCAGAAGATCCTCGATCCGTAGCAGCTCGCCGCCTTCGCCTTCCACCGCTGCGTCGCTGAAGGTCTCCGGCTTCTTCTTGCGGAAGAGATCAATGATGCGATTCCGCGCGACGCGAAAAAGCCAGCCCGTCACATGCTCGATCGGAATCAGCAGGCGGTTCGCTTCCACTAGCTCGTAGAACACCTCCTGCACGATGTCCTCGGCATCCGAGGGATCGGGCACACGCCGGCGAATGAAATTGCGCAGCCGGGATCGCTCTTCCGCGACGATTTCGGAGATTTGGCGTTCTCGCTCGGTCATCGCGGCGACCCTCGACGCCTCATGTATCCATTCCTGTAGACGAACGACGGGCCTAAATATTGTAGGGATTCGAATCGGCGAAACGGGCGTGGGCACATCGGGAAGGAACAACTGCTTTGACGTGGATTAGAGCGCGTTTTTGGCGCGAGCCAGGAATGCTTCTGCGTCCGACGCGCTCGCGAGGCTTCCCTGCGCGAAATCGCGGGCGCCGCCGCCTTTGCCTCCAAACTCTTTCAGCGTCTCGCGGAGCAGTTTTCCCACATCGGCCGCGCCGCCTTTCGTTTGCGCCAACACCACGTGCCCGCTCGACCGGCTCGCTAGCAGAGCCACCGCATTCGCCTCCGCGGTAATCTTCGCCGCGAGCAACGCAAGGTATGCCGGCGTAGCCTCATCAATCGCCGCCGAAACCACCCGCACGGCGCCCGGCTCGCCCGCTGTAGCGGGCGCATTCGTCACGCTCCGCGCCACCAGCGCTCGCGCCTCGTGTTCCGCAAGCCGCTCCTCGAGCCTTTTCGCAGTGCCATGAATTGACCGGCGATCCTCGATCATCTTCCCAATCACGCTCGGCGCTTCCGGTAACCCGCAGCTCAAAAGCGCGGCAGCCTGCGTCAACGTGGCAAAATCAGCCCGAGCCGTCGCGAGCGCGCGAAACCCGCACACGAATTCCACTCTCCAGAACTCGCGCCGCCTCTCGAGCTTTCGCAGCAGCAGCATTCCCGCCTGCCCCGTTCGCTCCAGATGCGTCCCGCCGCACGGCTGCCGGTCGAACCCCTCCACTTCGATCGCCCGCAGCACTCCTTCGCGATCCACTTTCTTGCGAATCCCCGTTTCGGCCAGCTCTTGCGCCGTGCCGAAGCGAATCACCACCACTCGATCGTCGAAAATAATTTCGTTCGTGCGCCGCTCCGCTTCCTCCAAATGCCTCGGCACAATCGACGGCGCGTCCAGATCGATCGTCGATACGTCGCGCCCCAGATGAAACGACACCGTCGGAAAATGGAACAGCTCGACGAACGCCGCCGACAGCAAATGCTGTCCCGTGTGCTGCTGCATGTGGTCGATCCGCCGCGCCCAATCAATTTCGCCGTGCACCTGGCCTGGCCTCACGGGCGACGACGTGTAATGCACCACTTCCTTCCCGTCACCAGCGTCCACAACTTCCACCACGTTCGCGTCGCCAAGCTTCCCCGTATCGTGCGGCTGCCCTCCGGACGTGGGGTAGAACGCCGTTCGGTCGAGAATCACGCGCCAGCGCGCGTTCTCGCCATCGCCCTCCGGCTCGCACGAAACCACCTGCGCATCAAACTCGCGCACAAACGAACCCTGGTAGTACAACCGCTCCGTCACGCCGCACCCTCCTCAAATATTTCGCGAGCATAGCACACCACCAGCGCCGGCCATTGCTAACGCATCGACTCCATCGGAGTTACGCGTAGAGGAACATCCCACTTGAAGGTATCGGGCCTCGTTCACATCATCGACCCGGCGTCGACTGGCCACCACGTTGTCATCCCGCCTGCCCTGAGCGCAGTCGAAGGGAATCCCGGCGCCTTTTGCAGGGTGAGGGATCTGCTTTCTGCTTTCTGCTTTCTGCTTTCTGCTTTCTGCTTTTCTCTTTACTCCGTGTTCTCCGTCTTTTCTCTGTGTCCTCTGTGGTCATGTTTGCAGTTGATTTTCTCTTTCCTGCTCAGCTTTTCGGAACCTTCACGACGGTCACCGACTGCAACATCCTCACCCACCGCGCCGGCCGCTTGTCATGCGGTACCACCAACCGCAACGGCCCCAGGTTCGCACCCATCGCTACCGCGCCATTGATCGAGTCCGCCACAATAATCTCCGAATCGTGAACGTCCGGATCGATCTCGCCGATCGAAAAAATCACGCGGTACCCGTCCGACGCTTCCGCGAGAACATACGTCGCCAGCGCCGCGCCTCGCAGGTCCTTCCCCGACGCCACTCCCGCCTGCTTCAGCAAATCTGACAGCAGCACTCCCTCGTACGTGTCTTCCGTCCCTTCGTGCGAGTTCGTCACCTTCAACGTCTTGCGCGGCATGGCCCGCAAGTCGTGCAGCGAAAGGCTCAGCGGCTTTGCGACGTCGCCTTTGATTTCCAGTACTACACGGGTCTCACGTGTTGTCGTCGCTGCGGCAGGAGCCGTCGCAGCCGCCGCGGGCGGCGAAGTCTGCGCGCGCGCAACGGGAACCACACAATCGAGGAGCATCGCAATAAAGAGGAACGAATAGCGGGCCGCGAGGCTCAAGCGCGGACGCACGTTAAGCCTTCTCGAGCATCACTTCGGTGGATTTAATCACGGCAGCCACCGTATCGCCCACTTTCAGGTGCATTTCCTCGGCGCTCTGCCGCGTGATGACGCTGTCGATCTCGTTTTCACCCACGTGCATGATAATGTGCGCCATCACATCGCCCATCTTGATTTCCGTGATCGTGCCCACCAACCGATTTCTCGCTGAGAGTCTCATGGCCGCATCATATCCTCGCTCGCCGTCCGCTGTCGAGCGTGCACCCGTCAATTTGAAGAAGGCGTCAGATAACCTTGAATCGTTAAATTTCTGAGGGTCGGAGAACCATTCATGCCCACCGACGGCATCGTTGAAAACGCAATGCCCGTCGTCAGATGCTCGCGAAACGAGATGACGCCGATGCTGTCGCTCGTAACCACATCATAGAAGCGGCCAAAGTCATTCACCGTCACAGCGAGCGTCTCCAGCGTTCCCGGAGCGTCAGTGCCCGAGCACTCGATGTCGGTGATGACCAGGTTGTATCCCGACGGAACGGAATAGTTAGCCTGTTCGGTTCCACCAGGACCGTTCAACGACCACTGGGTGCAGATTGCGGAGGTCGCCGAACTCGTATTGGTACAAGTGAGCGACACCAAGACGCTCGACGGAGAACCAAGGCTGCTGGTCACCACCGGATTCGAACTGCCATTCGCCACCGTGACCAGCGCGCTCACCGTCGCGCGTGCCTGCCGCGAAGTCACCAATCCAAGAATCACACTCAACCCGATCACGCTGACCGTCACGAGCAGAATTTTCTTCGTGTGCTTCATGATCGTCTCCCTAGAATTGGAATTTGAGGTTTCCCCTCTCGCCGCGCATTCTATCCTTCGTCTTCCCTGAGGACAATAAATTCGCCCCAGCACAGTAGGGGCGGGTCTCAGACCCGCCCGCTGCTGCCTTTGGAGCGCCAGACGTGCCCAGCGCGTAGGCGCCCGCTCTGTAGGGGCACGGCACGCGTGGTGAGCGCAGCCGAATCCATGTCGCAGATCCGCCGTGGCGGGCCGTGCCCGAGCCTCTCGCGTAAGCGCCGGGTCTCAGGGTTTGTCCCGAGGCCTCGGGATGCAAACCCTTAGCATGAAGAAGTTCGTGATATATAAAGCCCCAAGCGCCGTAGGCTTGCCCGCCCATTGCTCCTGGAGGGCGCGACACGCTGTCGCAGGAGACTCCCATGCAAAACTCGACCCGCAAGATTCGCAATCGCAAATTCCGAGCGCACTTTGTCCCACTGAACGGAAGCGGATTTCTCGCCGCAATCGCGGCCCTCGCGCTGTGTTGTCCGACGATTCGCGCGAATGCCCAGACCGCGCCAGCCAAGACAGCGACCGCACCAGCGAAAAACCCCAGCGGCGCCGCGGAACTGCCAGAGGTGAAGCCGGAATCCGTGGGCTTCTCATCCCAGCGCCTCACGCACCTCGAATCCGCGATGCAATCGGCGATGACCAAAAACAACTCGCCGGCGGCGTGACGCTGCTGGCGCGTCACGGAAAAATCGCCGAATTCAAAGCCTACGGCCAACGCGATCTCGCCACCGGCAAGCCCACCGAAAAAGACACCATCTTCCGCATCTTCTCGATGACCAAACCCGTCACCAGCACCGCAATGATGATCCTTTACGAGCAAGGCAAATGGAGTCCCGAGGACCCCATCTCGAAATACATTCCCGAATTCGCGCACCTGAAAGTCTTCAAGGAAATCGACGCGAGCGGCAACATGGTGACGGAAGATCCCGTTCACGCGCCCACCATGCGCGAATTGATGACGCACACCGCCGGATTTTCCTACGGCGGCGGGACCACGCCGGCCGACAAAATGTACGGTGAAAAAGGCGTCCTGCATTCCGCGTCGCTGCAGGACATGATCGAAAAGCTCGCCGCGATTCCGCTGCTCTATCAGCCGGGCACGCGCTGGCTTTACTCCGTGTCCGTGGACATTCAGGGCTACATCGTGGAAAAGCTTTCGGGCAAATCGCTGCCCGATTTCATGCGCGAGAAAATCTTCCAGCCGCTCGGCATGCGCGACACGGGATTCTACGTCCCCGCGGAAAAAATCGATCGCTTCGCCGCGCTCTATCGCTGGGACCAGGAAAAAAGCGCCCTCGTACCCGGCAGTGGTTCGCTCCTCGGCGTCGACTACTCGAAGCAGCCGACGATGCCTTCGGGCGGCGGCGGACTCGTCTCCACCGCGCGCGATTATTCCCGCTTCGCCCAGATGCTGCTCGACGGCGGCCAGTTGGGCGCCAGCGCCGCCGGCGTCCGCATCCTCGGGCCCGAAACCGTGAAGCTGATGAGCGCAAATCATCTGCCGCCGCAACTCATGGGCACCGACGTCGGAATGCGATTCTGGGGCAATGTGCGCTACGGATTCGGCTACGGCTATGACTTCGGCGTGTTCGTCGATCCGGGTTTGGCCGATAGTCCCGTGGGAAAAGGTACCTTCATGTGGGACGGCGCCGCCGGCACATGGTTCTGGATCGATCCCGTGAACGACATCGTCTTCGTCGGCATGGTCCAACGCATGGGCAACGGCCCTTTCATCGGCGTAATGCAGGAGATCGCCCGCGCCACCGTCTACCAGGCCCTGCTCGACCAGAAGAAGTGAATGGTGAGTAGTAATTGGTGATCGGCGGCGAACCCTGGGTGCGCCCTGGCGATTTACTTTTGAATCTGAGGGCGCGGCCGAAAATGCGTTTCGGTGGCGATTAGAAAGTGTCTTCGCGCGTGTTTTCATTGGGTTAGCCAGGTTTCTAATCGTAATTTGTGTCGATTAGAAGTAGAGCGACTGGTTGACGAGCGAGTGTTCGCCTTGGCTTCGCTTTCGCGAAAATATACCCCCTCCCTTTTGCTTATTAGAATGGGTCGCTGGTGAATGTTTTCAATCATTTGCGTCGATTTCTAATCGCGGATTCGTTATTAGAATTCTCTCCTTTTATGCGCCCCTGTAAGTACAGGCGACTCCGGCTCCTTCCTCCCGCTCGTACCGTCAATTTTGCACTTCATAAAAACGTGCCATGGTAGCATGGAATTCGTTTGGTGAGTAGTAACAAAGTTACGATAGTAGTTCTATAACTGCTAGAACCCGCGGGTTCACAATCGACAGCAATTCAAGGCACAACCCAGAATCGGAAGGGTGTCGCACCCGGCCAGTCCTTCCAATTTCGCACGACTTTTTCGCCTCTGGAAAACTCTGTTCACTCTTGCGTGTCGATGTTAGTACGGATTCGACTGGCAATCTCGCTCTCGACACCTCTCGCCCCTTCGGGTTTCTTTGCCGCTTATTTCGCGGAGACGTTCTCTTTGGGGTCGTAGAATCCCCGACGGGCTTGGATGGTGACGCGCTGTTCGGTACTCAGGGCTACCCTTAGAGAGTGGAACTTGCCATCGTGCTTCAGATCGTGCGGCGTGAATGCAATCAGGTACGACACCTCCGGCAGCGAGGCGAGGCGAACAAGTGCGCCAGCGAGATCATTGTCGTGTGAGTCTAGGCCGCCGGTACCCTCGGCCAGTGCGTCAAGAACCTGGGACTGAGCAGATTGACCCGCTGTGCGAACTCGGGCCCGAGAGGCTAACCAACCTCCGACGCACGGCAGCCCGCACTGACTGTCCACCTTCGCCAGCGCGGCATCGCCGAGGTCGGAGGTGTAGAGTCCGCGCGCGTCGAGCGTGTTGATGAAGATGTTCAGCCTGTTGGCTCGGTCGATGATATCCGCAAGCTCGTACTGGTTACTTGGGCAAATGAATCCAGGGGAGAATAGGACGAGGCTTCGCTGCCCTGGCTGAGACGAAATGCTTTGAACCACTTCTTCGAGGCGGCGAAACGACTCCTTCGTTTGCATTTCACCCGCATCCTTGACTCGCTGCGCAGCGGACATCGCCAGGGCGCGGGCTTCGGAGAGTGCCGCGGGATCATCTCCAAAAGCACAAGCCAAGGCTTCATAGACAGCCACGTTCGTCGTTTCTTGATCGTGTCGATTCACGATCCTATCTGCCTGGTAATAGTCGACGCTCGGGCACTCGCGGGTTCCTGGCGTGGTAGCGTCACCCATAGTGCGCTGGCGCAGGCCGAGCAATGCGGAGTGCAGGATCTCTCGATTCGCCGTGAAATCCAACTCCGACTGGCCAGAAATCGTAAAGACAGCGACCCGGTCGGTCGGACCAAGCGAGTCGTCAACGAACCGAATCGCGGCATCTCTTGTTCGCGACAAATCTTCGACGGCGATATGCACGTCGTCGAACAGCAGGGCGACGAAATGCGAGGGCGGAAGAGAGTTGGCGGTCGGTTCGCTAGACTCTTTCTTTTGTACAGCAGGATCGATGGTCTTTCCTCCAGCCGACTCGGGGGGCTGAGGCATCTGCGGAAGCACGTTTGGAGTTTCCACGGAGAAGTAGGAGATGTCCTGCTGCTTTCGATCCTCGAACACGCGGAAGTCTTCCTTGCGCAGGTTGGAAACGGGGCGTCCTTGGTGATCGCGAACGACCACGCGGATGGGAATCAAGTCGGCGCGTGACCTCAGCGGGATGACCCCTAGGTCCGCTGTGTTGGTCTTGACCTTGCCGGTAGCCGGAGGCGTTTGCGTTGCAGTTGCAAGCGCTGTTGTCTGCTGTGATCGGCTCGCCCTTGCAGAATCGTTAGGCGTAGATTTTGCCTGCGAGGACGTGACAGTGAAGGTAGCCGTGCGCCAGGGCGAGCTCCTTCCTGCCGAATCGGAAGCCTGCGTCTCGATGCGGTAAGAACCTCTCGCCAGTTTGGCGCCCACTATTTGTTCGGAGACTGGTATCACCGATTTGCCGGACTGCATCCAGTCTGCCGCGCTTCGCAGACCGGTATCCGATTCGACCGCACCCGTTGTGGCATTGATGATTCTCGTGCGAGTCTGCACCGTCGTCCCTGGCGTGCTGACGACTAGCGGGTCGTAGATTTCGTAGTACGCAAAAAAAGGATCCTGCCCACCAAACGTCGCGTCTCCCGCTGGCGTAAATTCAAGGCCTTTGCTCGAGAGCGGAACATACTCCGGAGCAAGATTCGCGGCAGCATCTTCCGGGACCGCCGCACTCGCGTAGCGGACTCGTTTGCAGAGCGCAATCGAGCTAAGGCCGATTTGGGTCCCGTCGTACGGCTCGATTGTCAGAGGTCTTTCCACGCGACCGTACTTGGATCCGTCACTCAACACAACCTGGAGATCGTACTCTCCAGCCGGCAGGTCGAGTTGGGTCTCATAACGGGCCGGGAGGATCGCCGGGTCAAAAACGGGCTCCGCCTCGTCGAAGGCGCTCGGATCAGTGTTCCCTATGATGAAATTGGACCTGTTCCCAATGATGGAATAGGATCCTTCGGAGGAGCAACACGCGAGGTCGCTGAAGCGCGAGGCGACGGTTCCGTCGGTCCGGTTAACCACGCCCAGAACGCCGACAGTTGCGTAAAACTTCCCCTCGTCGTCCCATTCATGTTTTAGGCGATTCCAAGGGAACTCAAGTGAGAGGTCCACGCGGGCTGTACCGGTGTTTGTGAAAAAGATTGTTGCTTGCAGAGACACGCTGATTTTGGTTTCGGCAGACGAAGCGAGATCGTGCTGGACCTTTTCCTCGAACTTACTGCCGTTCAGTGCGTCGGACGCGGGATCGCCCGTACGACAGTAGCCGTCACGCGCGAAAACAGCCGCGTGCGGGCGATGAACCTTAACCGCGACTTTGTGACAACCAGTCTCGGCGGCCGGCGCTGTGTATGCGATGGCATAGAAATAGCCATCACCGAGGTGTCTCCACATATCAGGCAGTTCGGTTGTGCTCCATTTTCCGCGCTGCGTAAAGGACCATTCTTTGTGATCGCCGAGATTGTCGCGAACTAAAACATCCGGACTCGGTTGGATCGTCACGCTCTGGATTTTCTGCTCGACTCCGTCCTCGAAAACATGGAAGTCTTTGGCCGTCAAACCAGGAATCAAATAACCGCCGCAATCCTTCGGCAGATACGGTTCAGATGGTGGCAGTTTCTTGAAAGCGTCCGCGTTAGCCTGTTCACAACTCGTTCTAGGCTCCCGCAGCAAAACCGTCATGATGCGGTTCTTGTCCTCTACGGTCGCCGGGACCACCACCAGATTCGACTCCACGCGAATGGGAGGTGCGCTGCCCGCCTGGGGCCCAGCGAAGGTAGAGCGAGTGCAAAGGGTGGTAGCGCAGATGGCAACGATACTAATGAACGGTGACGCAACTCGTCTCATAATCCATCAGACGCCGGGTGCCCCAGGTTTTCTGTTTTTGGTGTTAGTTACGCGCATCACCGTAAGCCTCACATCAACCAGTAACCGAGACCAACGAATCCAACCCGCGGGTGCCCCATCGTTCGCGGTTTTCGAACGGTGGGTCTTTCTTTATTCGACGATATCCATCGATAGTAGCACCGTCCCACTTTTTCATGTAGAAGCGATAGCTGCTCCACGGCCAGTCTTTTGGATTCCGTACCAAGCCGGTGTCGGTGTCAAGGCCGATTCCGAGGGACCGAAAGACCCACGGTTCGGATCCCGAAGCCTCGGGACCGCGAACCGTGGGGCACCCCGCGTGTGGAGTTGTCGGTCTCGGTTCACTGGGTGAGCTGGAGCTTGCGATCAGACGGTTCGCCAACGACAAATTCAAAACGGAAGCCTGGGGCACCCGGCGTCTGCCGCCGAAGAAGACGTACTCGTTGGTGAAGTTGCCGCTTGTGTCGGACTCGTCGATGATTTCGGTTCCGGCGCCGTACCAGTAAATCTTGCCATTGGATTTCTCGAGGCGGTTGCCGTCGCCGTCGTGGTGATGTCGGATGCAAATGCCTGCGGTCATTGTGGTTTTTCGCATTCTAAGGCGCAATGCGTGTCAAAGGAAGCTCACATCACCGGAGGCAAGGACCCGAATCGCGCGAGCGCGAGAAAGGAGCTCAACTGAGGAAGCGCCAAAGGCGCATCGGGGTCAAGGCCGATTCCGAGGGATCGGAAGACCCACGGTTCGGAAAAGCGCGAACCGTGGGGCACCCCGCGTGTGGAGTTGTCGGTCTCGGTTGATTGGTTGAGTTGGAGCTTGCGGTCAGACGGTTCGACAAACGCAGGTCCAAGAGGGAAAGCCTGGGGCACCCGGCCACTGCCTTCCTAATCGCAACAATTTACGGTTGGAAATCCTCACAAGCCTCCAGAAACAAAGGAGAAAGTATTTTCTAATCGCAACCGAAACGCATATTCCGATTTGCACGAATCACGAATCACGAATCACCACTCACTACTCACCACTCACTACTCACTCCTTCCGGTACAATCTTCCCGTGGCTATCAAGCTTATCGCGATGGATCTCGACGGGACGCTGCTCGACTCGGAGTCGAAGGTGCCTGAGGAAAATTTGCGGGCGATCGCGGAGGCGGTGGCTCGCGGGATCGAGATCGTCATCGTGACGGGGCGGCGCTACCATTCGGCGCGGCTAGTCACCGACGCGTTGCCATGCCCGCTGCACCTGATCGTCAACAACGGCTCGCTGATCAAGAACAAGGCGGGCGAAACGCACCAGCGTTCCCTGCTGCCGGCCGCGACCGCGCGCCGCGTCCTGGAGGCGACGCCGGAATTCCGGCGGTGGGCTTCGGTGGTGTTCGACCGGCCGCGCGAAAACCAGGTGATTATGGAAGAGGTCGATTGGGACGATCCGTTTCGCGGCGGGTATTTTCGCCGCAGCCGCGAGTTCATCGCGCAGGTTTCGCCGCTCACCGATTGTTTGCGGGTGTCAGGTGACGGGTTTCAGGTGTCAGGGGAAAAACAGGCCCGCCACGGCGGGCAAGTTTCAGGTGACGGGTTTCAGGAAGCAAGTCAGGTTTCAGGTGACGGGTTTCAGGTTTCGGCCTCGAAGAGCGAAAAGCAGATCCCTCACCCCGCACAAACCGCGGGGATTCGGGATGACAACGTCGCGTGGAGCGCGGAAGTCAACAGAACGACAAATGCTCAAGGCGCGAAAGCGGAGCTAACACCTGACACCCGACACCCTGCCTTCCCCCTGACACCTGAAACCCGACACCCGAAACCTGCTCTTGAAGATCCCATTCAGGTGATGTTCGTCGGGCTGTGTGCGCCGATTCGCGACGCGCTCGCGAAGCTGGAGCAGCTTCCGTTTGCCGACGAATTCACGCTTTCTTTCACCGAATATTTGACGCGCGATCTTTCCGTGCTCGACGTCCTTGGGCGAGGCGTATCGAAAGGCGCGGCGCTGGCGGACTGGGCACGGCATCGCGGCATCCGTCGGGAAGAGGTGATGGCAATAGGCGATAATTGGAATGACCGCGATATGCTCGAATTCGCCGGCAGGCCCGTGGTGATGGGCAATGGCGTAGAGGGATTGAAATCTCGGGGCTGGGCGGTTACTCTATCCAACGACGATAACGGGTTGGCGGAGGCCATCCGCAGGTATGCCCTGAATTCGAGCCCTGAGATTTGATCAGACTCTTGGCACGACTTAAAGTCGTGCCTATCCCAGGGGCTGAAGCCCGATCGGTTTGAGGCTCCGTTCGCGTGGCCTGAAGGCCACGCTCCCCGGACTGAAGGTCCGGGGCTGACACAAAACCGAGTTGCAACAAAGGCTCTTGAGTCGAGCCCTGACACAAACCTTTTTATGAGACGCGAAGCGATTCTCGGAGTCGTCCTGGCAGTCATCGTCGTGGCACTCGCGGCGGTCGCGCCTGCGGCTCGCGCCGACTATGCCGTGCTGCGCTCGGGCGTCCGCCTGCACATCACTGGATACCAACTCTCAGGCGACCGCATGCGGCTGACGATCACCGGCGGAACGGTGGACGTGGCCGCCACCGACATCGCGTCGATCGAGCCCGAAGAGAATTTCACGCCGAATCCGCCTCCGGCGCCTCCCGAAGACACAAGCTCCTACGGCCCCTACGGCCCCTACGGCAAGCTGATTCACGACGCGGCCGCGAAGCACGGCGTGGACGAAAACCTGATCAAGGGAGTGATCGCGGCGGAATCGAACTTCAACCCACGCGCCATTTCGCGCAAGCAGGCGCTGGGGCTGATGCAACTGCTGCCTGAAACCGCCGCGCGCTACGCCGTCGGGAATATTTTCGATCCGGCGCAAAACATCGAGGCCGGCACGCATTACCTGAAGGATTTGCTCGCGCAGTATCGCGGGAACCTGCCGCTGGCCTTGGCCGCGTATAACGCGGGACCGGAAATGGTGGAACGCTACGGCGGCATCCCGCCGTTCCGCGAGACGCAAAGCTACGTGCGAAGAATCACCACGAACCTCGCGAAAAACCAGAAAGCCTCGAAACCCTCGAACGGCGTTTCAGGAACGGAAAACAACTCTCGAGTGGCTGCGGCGGGAACTACTGTGGCGGCTGCTGGGGCTGCGTCGGGGACTGCGAGCCCGTCGGCGGCGGCTGCCCTGGACTAGACGAAGTGGAGCCGGGGCCGCCCGGCTGCAAGCCGAGTCCGCCTGGCTGACCAAGCAAACCTCCGGCTCCGGCTTGGTTCATTCCTTGCTGAAGTGCCAGCGCCTGTGCTTCCAGCGGATTCCAGATGAACTCCCAATCCTTGTATTTCTTGGCACGCTTGTAAACTTTCACTGAGTTCGTGTCTTCCTTGGTCCCGCCTCCAACGCCCACGAGAAAGCCTCCGATGACCGGGCTGTCCACGGGGCCCGTCGGCTTCATCTGCGCGAGAATTTGTAGTTGCTGCGCTTGCATCCCGGCGCCGAGTTGCGTGCTACCTACCTGCGCCTGCCCTTGACCTAGCATGCTTCCCAACAGCCCGCTTCCCTGCTGAGGGTTCGAAGTCTGACCCTGATTCGGCGGACAAACCGCCTGGGCACTTGACGGCTGGGGACTTGAGGATTGGGACTGGTTGGCGTTCAAGCTGCTCGTTGTGCCGATCCCGGAGCCCGGCGCCGGATTTGCGGCTCCATTCTCGCCGAGTGCCGGCGGGCAATCGCCAGTCGAACTCGACGTGCCCTGGTCCGGCTGTGGGACGGGAGTGACGTTGCTGTCCTGCGAGGAGTCGGTTGCCGCCCCCGGAATAACTCCGCCGTTCAGGTCGAGGAACGCCATCTGCTGCATCGTGGCGTACCTGACGCTGCCGATGATCTGGCCCGTCGCGTTGGTGTAAATGAAGCGCCACTTCCCGTCTTCGTTCTTGTTCATCGGGTCTTTATACGCCTGGCGAAGAAAGTGGACGTTGGCAACCCCCTTCTGGAGGTCGTCGAGGTTCTGGGGGTAGTGACCCGTCTTGCGATAGTAAAGCTTGATGGCGCGGACATACTGGTTGCCACGCCACATCATTTCGTTCTCACGCTGCCTTTGACCCTGTGTAGCTGCATTCGTGAGAACCACGATGGAACCAACGATCACCATCAGAACCATGAACAGCGCCATCAAGTACGCGTAGCCCGATTCGTCCGAGCGGCCGCGCACTGGGCTTCGCGAGACGCGGACGTGTTTCGGGCCGCGTTGGCAGTGGTTGACGCCGATAGCGTTCACGGGTTCACCGCCTGGTCAGGAGGCTTTTCGAGTTGCACCGTGAAATGGCGTCCGGAAGACATTTCCTCGATGTCGGCGGACTCGTTGCCGATGTGCACCAACCGGTAGTTGCCCAGGAAGGGGTCGCCCTCAGCCACGACGACCACGTCCTCACCCTGCAAGAAGAAAGCGACTCGCCTGGTGTTGCCCGGCCTTGCGGCGTAGCCGAAGAACTGCGCGGGCAATACAGGGGGAGGCAAAGGTTGGGGCGGCGGCGGCGTTATCGGGTACAGGTCACCGGCCGGCCTGCGGGGGACCATTGGCTTCGGCGCTGAACCGGGTTGCGCCTTCGATGGCGGAGGCGCGCTAGCGTTGAAAATATCGCGGTTTGAACCCGTGTAAACGGTGTCGTGGATTTTCGCCAGCAAATCCAAGCGAAGGTCCGGCGCCTGCACGTCGAGAGGCGTGAATTTGGACGTGTCCGCCTGAGAGACTCCCTGAAAACCGGGGACTTCGTTTCGATTCCACAGGTACACGACGACGAGTAGCACCAGGAGAGTGACGAGGACGGCGATTTGTGTGCGGCGCGACATCGTCAAGTCCTGAAGTAGGTGCGAAGATCGAGTTGCAGCTTGATCATGCCCGCGTTGGCGGACGTCAGGTGCAAATCATTCAGCAAATAGAAATTCTTCGACTGTTCGAGGCCGTTGATAAACTTGATGACCGACGAATAGTTGCCCTCGACGCTGGTGGAAATGGCGATCTCCGTCACACCGCGGTCTTTGACTTCGGTTTCCTTGAAATTCGTGTCGGACGCGTGCAGGCCCGCTTTATCGGCGATGGCGCTCAAGTCCGCTTCGACCGAAGAGTAGCCCACGGCCTTTTCGAGAAACGTGTCCTGATAGAACTTGGTGCAATCTTTTCCCACCTGCGGCAACGAGGCGCGAATGGCGTTTCCGCGGTCGACTTCCGCCTTGCGCAGCTTCGCTTGCAGCGTCAGGCGCTCACGCTCTGCCCTCAACTCCTCCGGCTGCTGCCGCGAGCCTAGCCAGAGGAATATTCCGAGGGCGATGTCCGCAACCAGCAGGCATGCCAGCGCGATCGTGGCCGCGAGTTTCGTAGTGTGCCAGGAAGAGCTCTTGGCGCTCATGAGGTTGCGTAGACCGCCTTCAGGTCGAGAACGATCCGATCCTGCATGGCCGAGCCGGCCTGCGGTTGGTCCGTGCGGCGTTCAGACGTGACGTGAATATCGGAAAATTTCTTCGATTTCTCGATGGCCTCGAGGAAACGGATTTTCTGTTCGTCATTCGCCGCGCCAATCGTGAGAATCACTTCCGCCTGTCCGTTTACCAGCTTGGGATAAATATTCACGACGCGAACCCCGGCAGGCAGGGTCTCCTCGAGATCCGCAAAAACCTTGGTCCACGGAAAGCTTCGTTCGCTGATCAGAGAATTCAGGAAGTTCGCGCGTTCCAGAGTTTTCTGGGCCGGATCGCTGTGGAAATACTGGTCCAGATCAGCCTGTTCGTCGGTGCTCGCTCGAATCCGGTCTTGCAGCCGGCTGATGTCAGCGCGGATTTCGCGGTTCGCTCGCCATTGGCGGAACGAAGCCTGCGCCAGAATCGAGAACGCAATTATGCCGAGGGTTCCAATCACGCCTGCGGCGGCGAGAAACGGCCGCCTGTTTTCTTGCGGCGTAGTCGATAAATTGAGTCTCAGTTTCATAAGTTATGGCCCGGCGCTAGAAAACTTCAGAAGCCCGCGTTGAGCATCCACCCCACGAGCGCGTCCAGGTCCTGACGCACCAAGTCCTTCACGTTTGACGCAAGCGGCATGGCCTCCGCGCTGTCCGCCAGCGCGCCCGCCGGCACCGCCAACTCCTGCGCGAGCGCCTTTCGGAACAATTCGTCGCGCGCGCCGAGTCCGGACAGCCGTGCGCGGTCCACCGTCCCTCCCCAGGTATCCTGGTAATAGGCGATCGCGGGAAAAATATCGTCGAGCATAGCATGGGGATCGAGCGTTGCGGCCTCCGCCGGCAACTCCGAGGAACGATAGACGCAGACATTGCCGCCGCGCACGATGACGGTCGTCAGCGTTTTCCCGGACAAGCGCACGAACAGCGTCGCTCCCCGGTCCTCGAGAAGCGGCAGCGACGCGAGGGTGGAACTCAGAACGACACCGACGGTGCCCCCCAGTGTCTCGACGATTTGCTCGTACTCGCGAACGATGCGGTGACGCGCCACCGCCGTCAAAATCTCCAGCTTTTGTTCGCGGCCTTCCTGGCGCATCCACGAAACGACGGTCTCGTCCACGTCGAATGGGACGCTCTTTTTCAATCGCCAGCGGAGCAGCGGAAGCGCATCGTCGGCGCGCCTGGGAAGCGACTCGAAGGCCAGGATGAAGACACGAACCACGGGATCGGGGATCAGCAGGGCCACCGATCCGCCAGTGTTTTGCGCGCGGCTGAAAACTCGGCGCAGAGCCGAGGTTACGGTCTCCGGTTGCTGAATATTTGCTTCCACAGGCGACGCGACCACCGCGCCTGCCGGCAATGGTTCGACGGCGAACGACTCGAGAGTGCCTTTGGCCTTGCCCCAATGTGCAGCCGAGACGCGGTTGGGCGCGATCTCAACGACCATCGACGGATGCGGCATGGCGTTCAGCCAGCGCTCCATCCGGCGGACTGGTTTGAGATTGTAAAACTGAGTCGCGAGGCTAGCCGAACTGGACAACGATCCCTCCCGTAAGCTCACTCATCCTGGTTATGTCGCAGGCCGGGTTTCAAACCCGCCCCTACAACGTCGAATTCCATTCTAATCAAGTTCTAATCAACTTCTAATCAACTTCTAGTCGAGGAATGTCACCTTGTTGATTTCGCGGAGCGTCGTCATGCCGGCGCGAATCTTGCGAAGACCCGACTCGCGCAGGAAGGTCATGCCTTCGGCTTTCGCGGCGCGTTTGATTTCCGAAGTCGGTCTGCGGTCGATAATCATTTCGCGAATTGGGTCCGAGAGGTCGAGCAACTCAGTGATCGCACTGCGGCCGCGATAGCCGCTGCCCGAGCACTCCAGGCAACCGGGCCCCTCGTAGAACGCCACCTTTTGCCATTCGGCCGGGTCGAGACCCGATTCTTTCAGCACTTCATCGGTGTAGTGGACCTGTTTCTTGCAACTGTCGCAGATCACGCGAACCAAGCGCTGCGCCATGATGCAATTCAGCGCGGAAACGAAATTGTACGGCTCGACGCCCATGTTGATGAAGCGCCCGATAACGTCGGTGCAGTTGTTCGCGTGCACCGTCGTGAACACGAGGTGGCCGGTGAGAGCGGAATTGATGGCGATCTGGGCGGTTTCCTGGTCGCGGATCTCGCCCACCATGATCTTGTCCGGATCGTGCCGCAGGATCGACCGAAGTCCGCGGGCGAAGGTGAGTCCCTTCTTCTCGTTCACCGGAATCTGCGTGATGCCGCGGACCTGATATTCCACCGGGTCTTCGATGGTGATGATCTTGTCTTCGTCGTTCTTGATTTCGTTGATCGCGGCGTACAGCGTCGTCGTTTTGCCCGAGCCGGTGGGACCCGTCACGAGCACCATGCCATACGGTTCGTGAATGTACCGGCGGAACCGCGCCACTTCGTCCGCATCGAAGCCAACCACGTCCAGCGTCAGGTTGCGAAATTTTTCGCTCAGCGTCTCCTTGTCGAGGACGCGAAGCACGGCGTCTTCACCGTGACTCGACGGCATGATCGAAACGCGAAAATCGACGAAGCGGCCCTTGTAGCGAACGCGGAAGCGGCCATCCTGCGGAACGCGGCGCTCCGCGATATCAAGTTCGCTCATCACCTTGATGCGCGAAAGAATCGTCGCATGCCAGTCTTTGGCGAGGGGCTGCATCGCGTATTGCAGAACGCCGTCGATGCGGTACTTCACCACCACTTCGGTGTTGCGTGTCTCGATGTGGATGTCGCTCGCGCGGCGCTCGAGGGCCGTGAAAATCACGGTGTCCACGAGCCTCACGACCGGGCTCACGCCCGTGTCGCGCTGCGTGAGCTTTTCCATCGTGATGTTTTCTTCGCTGTCTTCTTCGTCGCTCACCACTTGAAGCGTGAAGCCTTCGGTGGCCTGGTCGAGAACGCGCTGCGATTGCTCGGTACGTTTCAACAAGTCGCCGATCTGGGAGGTGGTGGCGACTTTAATTTGCAGGCGCTTTCCCAGCAGCAGGGCCAATTCATCGGTGAGATGCAACTGGCTGGGGTCCGCCATGGCGACCACGAGCGTGCTGTCGTGCGATTCGAGCGGCACGAAGTTGTACCGGAACATCATCTCGGCCGGAATGCTGCGGAAAAGGTCGGGGTCGATGCGCTGCTCACGCAAGTCGACAAACGGACACCGGTACCGCTCGGCCAGCTTCCGAGCCTGGTCGCGCTCGGCAGCATCCACCGGCGCGCCGACCGTTACCGGCAAAGGATTCGGGTTGTTATTTCCCACTGTTGCCATTGGACCTACGCACCCCCGGCGGAGCCGATCTGAAGGGAAAACATCGGAAGATAAAGCGCGATAAGAATCAAGCCTATCACGAGCGCCAGAACCACCAAAATTGCGGGCGAAATCCACACGAGCGTGCGCTGCAAGCGCGTGCTTACTTCTTCTTCATAGAATTCGGCCACGCTGGTGAGCATCGCCGCGAGAGCGCCCGATGCCTCGCCCACCTCAATCATTTCCAGCGCGAGGTCCGGAATCAGCCGGGTTTCGGCCAGGCTCGCGTGCAGCGATTCGCCTTCCTTCACGCGCTCGGCGGCCTGCTCAACGGACGTGGAGATGAGCCTGCTGCCGATCGCCGCCGCGGACGTCTGAAGGCCCGAGACAAGCGGCGTTCCGCCCGCCAGGAGCGTGGAAAGCGTGCGGACGAACTGCGCAATCTGCGACTTCAGCCAGATGTCGCCCAGGATCGGAATCCGCGGTTTCATACGGTCGATCACGAGGGCGCCACGGTCCGTTCGAGTCCACAGGAAAATTGTCGCCGCTCCAATCGCAAATAGCACGGCAAAAACAATGAAATAGTTGCGGAGGGGTAGCGCGACATCGAGAACGATCTGAGTGATCCTCGGCAGCGGAACTCCGAGATCCCTGTATAGATCGGCAAAGCGCGGCATCGCGAAGGTAACCAGGTAGGAGAGCACGATAATCACCGCGACGACGAGTATCGCCGGGTAAATCAGGGCGGTGATCAGCTCGCGGCGGAAACCCGTGCTCACCCGCAGGTAACTGATGTATTGGTCGAGGACTCCGGTCAAATTTCCGCTGCGCTCGCCGGCCGTGATCGCGGTGACGTAGACCGGCGGGAATGAACCTTGCGCCACCAGAGCCTCAGACAGCAGCGCGCCATCGCGGACGCGCTGGCGAACATCCCGCAAAATGGGACGAAGTCGCGGCGCCGCCGCGCGCTCGGCCAGGAGATCGAGCGCCTTGAGGATCGGCAGCCCGGCCTTGACCAGCGTATTGAATTGCTGATTGAAAATCAGGAAGTCTTGCGGGCGAATTGCCCGGTCACGGCGCGACCGGCCGAGCTGCGAAAGCAAATCGAAGTTATCCCGGATGGAAAAGACGTAGTAACCGCGCTCGGAGAGCCTCTGGCGCGCCTCGTCCTCGGACTGTGCCGTCTCGACCTGCTGAAAAATACGGCCGGAGGCGTCGCCGACTTTGCATACAAATTCAGCCATTGGTTGTTACGGTCGCCCGATGAGGGGTGCGGGAGCCAATTCAAATTGTAGCATATACCTCTTGGGCCTTTCTTACGGCCAAAAAACAGGACATTAGTAGGATGTGACAACGGCCAAAAGGCTGTATGGGCTGCGCGGGCTGTCTGGGCCCCACGAAGCCTTCCGGCTGGCGTTCGAAGAATTGGACGCACGGAAACGGAAGTCGTTTGGTGCGAAATTCGCAGTGTGTCTGGAGTGAAAGCGGGTCTAGCGGTCAGGCTTCCAGCTTGAATCTCGTCGACGCGAGACTGTACAGGCGCCGCCACAACAGCCGGTTAATCGTCACCACCATCGCAGCCATCAGCACAGTAGCCGCAAGCAGCAAACGGAAATTCCCCGCGTCGGTGGCCGCGCTGATTACGGCGCCGAGACCCACGGTCGAATACGTCTGGCCTTTGAAGTGAAAATATTCGGCGATGATGCTTGCGTTCCACGCGCCGCCGGAAGCCGTCACGAATCCGGTGATTAGGAAGGGGAAAATCCCGGGCAGGAGCAGTTCCCGCCATTTTTCGAGATTCCGAAAGTGAAATACGTCGCAGACTTCCTTCAAATCCGTCGGCAGCGCCATCGCGCCAGCAATCACGTTGAAGAGGATGTACCACTGCGTCCCCAGTAGAAGCAGCAGGATCGAGCCGATGCCCAGGCCGCCGCCAAATCGAATCAAGGCCAGCAGGATGATCGGAAAAAGCGCCGTCGCCGGAACAGACGCGGCGATCTGCGCGATGGGTTGAGCAATGGCCGCAAGCCTTGGCCGCAGGCCGATGTACATACCCACCGGAATCGTCCAAAGCCCCGCTAGGACGAGCGTGAGTTCCACGCGGAGGAACGTGGCGCCTGCTCCCGTGAAGATGCTGCGCAGATCAGACGGTGTCAGTCCGAAAAGCAGCATGCACATCCTCACGAATGCGTATGCGATTCCCGCGATGGCTGCGGCAAGAAGTATCCATGTAAACCACTTTCGCGTGGCGCTTCGTCGGCCTTCGGGCGCACCGCCGGTGCGCTTTTGCGCGAAATGCAAGCTCATGCGCTCGCCCAGCGGACGAACGGAATACCTCGCGACGAAGGGAAGAACTTTCGAGCGCCGCAGCAGCTCGAGAATCGGTGAACGCGGCGCCTCGACGGCTTCCACTTGCTCGAATTTGAACTTTTCGGCCCACGCGATCACCGGCCGCCAGACCAGTTGATCGATCAGGACGATCACGCCGATCATCACGGCGAGTCCCCAGACAATCGCGCGAGTGTCTCCCGCGTTTGCCGCGCTCTGAAGATACGAGCCGAGGCCGGGAAGGCGCAAATCGTGGTCGTTGAGAACGAACATCTCGCAGGCCATCAGGAAGAACCACGCCCCGGCGACGGACATCATCGAATTCCACACCAGGCCAATCGCAGCGAACGGTAATTCCATTTCCGTGAACCTTTGCCACCAGCTCCAGCGATACACTTCCGCCACTTCGCGCATTTCGCGAGGAATGCTTTTCATCGAGGAGTAGAAACTGAACGCCATGTTCCATACCTGGCCCGTGAAGATCAGCAGAATCGAACCAAGCTCGACACCGATCTGGCGCGTGGGGAAAAGCGCAACCATCGACAGCATCACGCCGGGCAGGAAGCTCAAGACCGGAATCGACTGCAACGTATCGAGAAGCGGAATCATGAAGCGTTCCACGCGCGCGTTATAGGCGGCGGCGTAACCACAAAGAACCGCGACGACCAGGCTCAATCCGTAAGCGATGCCAATGCGGAGGAGCGAGTACATCGCATATTGCGGCAGAACGCTCGGAGAGAGACTGATTTCGGCGTGCGCGTTCACCGGCGCCAGCCAATAATGCGTCATCGACAGCAGCGCGTAGAACAGCGCCAGCGCGGCGAGCACGATGGGCGCGTCACGAAGGAAGGAAGGCACGGCCGAGGGCAAAACGTACCAGACCGGCGCGGCGGAAGGCTTATCGGATCGATGGGCCATCAGCTGGGAGAGGCGCTCTTCTCTGTGTTCTTCTTGTTCTTCTTCTTGGTGTTCGGCGTGGTGGCCTGCGTTGGGTCGTGCGCGACCGCGGAAGTATGGAGGCGGAGCGTATCGGTTTCAGGATCGTAGGTAAAAATCTCGGCGTAGCGGCCCCAGTTCAGCGCTGTGTCGAGTTGCATCTGGACGTCGTGCTCGGCGAAATGCTCGTCGAGGATGTCGCGGAAAAATTCAAGCGGCATCGAGTGGTCGGATTTTTGATGCAGCGCGGAGTCGATGCTCTGTAGGAAGGTGGCGTGAGAGAGCACCGCCTGGCGAAACAGCTC
Organism: uncultured Acidobacteriota bacterium; assembly: GCA_963737205.1. GTDB lineage: Bacteria > Acidobacteriota > Terriglobia > Acidiferrales > UBA7541 > Palsa-295. Next base: position 891,833 of record CAVTRV010000003.1, read on the forward strand.
CTTGCGCCCCTGAATGTCGGCTTCGGCGAATGCCCTTCCCTGCGGTGTGATCTTGATGTCGCCTTCGTGAGTCTCGGCGAAGCCGAGGAGCCTCGCGGCATCGATAATCGGCAGTAGGTCGTCCACTTCGAGGCGCAGATTTTCCGCGACGTGATACATGTCCTCTTCGCCGCCGCGGTCGATCAGCAGTTCCAGCAAGCCCGCCACGCCGCCGGGACGGGCATGCGGCAAAGGCTGCAGCGCAGGCGTCGCGCGCTTCGCCGTGGGAGGCGAGAGCTCAAGCTCGGGCTGCGTCATCACTTTGTAGATGTAGTCGACGTAGAGCACGAACGAGGCGGATTTTCGGTCGCGCGGCTGTGGCAGCGGCACGCGAAAATCAGCGCGGATTCTGGCAGGATTCCGGCCCAGTACGATGATGCGATCGGCCAGCAAAACCGCCTCTTCGATGTTGTGCGTGACCAGGAAGATGCTGCGCGTGGGAATCTTCTTCGCCAGCCACAACTCCAGCAGTTCGCCGCGAAGGTTTTCGGCCGTGAGCACATCGAGAGCCGAGAACGGCTCGTCCATGAAGAGAATCTCGGGCTCGACGGCCAATGCCCGCGCGAAGCCCACGCGTTGCTTCATGCCGCCGGAAAGCTCTTTCGGATAGGCGCTCTCGAAGCCCTTGAGCCCCACGGAATCGAGCGACTTCAGAGCGCGGCGATGGCGTTCGAAGTGCGGCACGGCGCGAGCGAGCAGCGGCGCCTCGACGTTGTCGAGCACCGTCAGCCACGGGAAGAGCGCAAAGCTCTGAAACACGATGGCGACGTTCGGCGCGCAGCCGGTGACCGGCGCGCCGTGCCACAAAACTTGTCCGCCAGTCGGCGCTGCGAGCCCTGAAAGAATCCGCAGCAGCGTGGATTTCCCCGACCCCGACGGGCCTAGCAGCGCCGTGATGCAGTCCGGCTCGATGGAGAGGTCGAGCGGCGCAATCACTTGAATCTGCCGGCCGTCCGGCTGCTGAAAGCTTTTCTCGATTTGGCGCGCCTGAATGATCGGCTCGACCGCCGGCGGCGCGGGAGCTCCCGGGATTTCTTCCACGGGCGTCGCGCCGGGCGCTTCAAGACGCGCTCCCGTCTCGAGCTCCCGCATCAGGTGAGCCCAGGCCTCTTCGGGAAGCTCGTCGAGGAAGTGGTCGCGCTGGCCCTGCGTCATGCCATCGACGATCGCGCGCATTTCATCCACAGGCCGGGAATGGAGCAGGACGTACGCGTGGAAGTAAGGGAAACTCCCGATCAGCTGGGACGACAGCTCAACGGGAAGTTTTCGAAAGAGGGCCTGTTGCTGGTCGAACGGCAGCGACATCACCAAATCAGCCGCGGCGTGGCTGCTGAGGCTCCTGAGCTGGTCGGCAATCGCCTGCCAGCGCCCCTTCGCCATGTCGTCGCGCAGCCGTTCAGTGGCCGTCGAGCTCATTTCGCGTGCGAAAGCCTACTATGTTTTGCGAATGCGGCGTAGGCCTATCCGCGCGGGGTCAGAGCGCGACTTCACAGTGCGAATTTCGCGTGCCGCTACCCGCGATCAGTGTTTCACGCTCTCGAGTTCCTGCGCCGCCGAGTTGATCAGGTCGGTTTCGTTGTTGAGGACCGCCGACACGCGCGCAATCTCCGCGTTGGCTTCGTCCCAATGCTTCTGCTCGATCGCTTCGCGGACTCCCGCCACAGTCTTGGCTCCGTATCCCGAATAGACGCCGGGAACGTAAATCATGTGCTTGTACCAACCGCGGCGGAGGATGCCTTCCTGAGTCGTCAGCCGGCGCTCGCTCTGCATCAATTTCTGATTGAGGCTGGCGAGAGTTGCCGGGGGTAAGCCCGCCGGCCAGGCCTTTCGCAACGCATCTTGATAGCGCTGCGCAGCGAGCGTCAGGGAGTCCGCCGCGTTGTCGAACGGCGCAAAATTGAGGTGCGGAGGCACCTCTTCCCGCGGCGGCGCCACCGTTGGATTGCGCGGATCATTCACGGCGGCGAACAAGCCCTCGTCGAGATTCTTATCTCGCTCGATGGCTTCTTCCCTCGCGGTGTCCGCATCCTTCTTGATCTGCTTCAGGTAAAGGTGAATCGTGTCCGCGAAATCGGTGAATTCGAATGGGAGCAAGTCGGCGTCCGCGAGCCGCATGACCGCCGTGCCCACAGTTTGCGAAAGCGCGCGGCCGTAGACGAAATCCGTGTCAGAAAAATGCGAGAACCAGTAAAAATCATCGTAGATCGAGTGGTAGATACCGCCGCGGTCCTCGCCGCCGTAACCCATGTTGATCGACGCAACGCCCAGGTGGTCCAGGAATGCGCTGTAATCACTCCCCGAGCCGAGCGCCCCGATACGGATGTCCGCGCGACTGCGGATCTCTTTCTTATCTTCCTCGCTGTGCGCTGCAGAGACTTCGCGGAAGAACGCGCGCTGCCGCACGGAGATGTTCTTCTCGGGATCGTCGATGTCGCGCGCAACGCCATTGATGAAGTGCTCCAGCGTGTGCGAACCCTCCGCGCCGAAGTAACCTCGCCCGTTCCCGTCGGTGTTGAGGTAAGCCACGGCATGCTGCTTCAGCTCGGCGTCGTGCTGCTCGGCCCATTCAGTCGAACCCAGCAGGCCCGGCTCCTCACCGTCCCAGGCGCAATAGATGATGGTGCGCTTCGGCTTCCAACCTTCCTTCAGGAGTTCGGCGAGCGCGCGGCCTTCTTCCATCTCGGCCACCTGGCCGGAGATTGGATCTTCCGCGCCATTCACCCAGCCGTCGTGGTGGTTTCCGCGAATCACCCATTGGTCGGGCAGCTCCGAGCCGGGAATCTTCGCGATCACGTCATACAGCGGCTTGATATCCCAATTGAAGGCGACCTTCAGATGAACTTTCGCCGCGCCCGGTCCGACGTGATAGGGAATCGCAAGTGAGCCACGCCACGCGACAGGCGCGAGCGGCCCGGTGAGCGCTGCCAGCAGAGGTTGCGCGTCGCCATAGGAAATCGGAAGAACCGGAATTTTGGTCAACGCGGGATTGTCCTTGATCGGGAGGCGCTTCGCATCGTGCGTGGCGCCGATTCCCGGAGTGAGCGGGTCGCCGGATTGAGTGGACGCAAAATCCATTACGCTGCCGCGTTGAACGCCGTCCGGCGGGCGCATGGGCCCTTTCGGGAACACATCGCCGTCGAAGTAGCCGTCGTCATGCGGGTCAGAGTAAATCAGGCAGCCGATGGCGCCGTGTTCGGCCGCAACCTTCGGCTTGATGCCGCGCCACGAACCGCCGTAGCGCGTAATCACGATCGCGCCCTTCACTGAAACGCCCAGGCGATCGAGCTCTTCGTAATCCGCTGGGAGGCCGTAGTTCGCGAAGACGAGCGGAGCGGTGACGTCGCCATCGATCGAATACGCGTTGTACGTCGGCAGTTGCTCGCTCTTCTGACCGGACGTCGGATCTTCGGGCAGCGTCGGCTCCTCGAGCTTTGCTACGAACTTCGTGGGCCCGACCATTTCGAGGACGCGCTCCTTCGGCGTCGGGAACAGCACCTCAAAATTCTCGATGTGCGCGTCCCACCCCCACTGCTTGTATTGCGCGAGAATCCATTCGGCGTTCTCTTTATCGTAGGCTGTGCCGACGTTGTGCGGACGCGCTGCCAGCCGCTGCATGTAGTCGCGTTCATTCTGCGGACTTGGTATCGCCTTGAATTTCGTTTCCCACTGGCGCTCGGTGGCTGCACTGTCGCGCGTGAAGCCTTGCAAAGGCTCATCGTCGGCGGCGGTTGGGATCAGAACACAGCACACGGACAGAAGCGCAAGAACGGCAAGACGTCGCATATCGCCCCCTTAAGTTTTGCGGCTGCTCGGAAATTCGAGGAATAGACTCGTTCGAGCGCAGGAAGGTTACAGCAAACAAGCCGCGAAGCCAAGAATTGACGACAAGATCGACGTTCGGCGACTGTTCTCCTACTACCAACCACATGTCATGTGACAATGAATGCCTCGCCACAATCACTTCAGGGAAGAGTGACAAATGAAACGGCTGATCGACATCGACGAAATTGCAAAGGGTTTGGGTGCGGAGCGCAGAGGCGAGGTTGTCGCTGGAAGTGGGCACTTTGGAGCCTACGCGCTTTCGTTGTTTCCTTTCGCCCGTTTCGTTAGAATGCGCGCCATGTCAACCGAATCCTTCCACGTAAGAGGACGCGCCGGTTCCAAAGAGGACGTGTACATCCTCGTGCCGACGGGCGCCATCTCGTTTGCGAGCGGTCCCGCATTTCGCGAAGCCCTCGATGCCGCGACGGCGCCGTTTCTGATCCTCGATTTGACGGAAGTTCCCTCGATTGATTCGGTGGCCGTGGGCGTCCTCGTCCGCACGTTCGTTTCGTGCCACAAGTCGGGCCGGCGTCTCGCTCTTGTCGGACTCGCTCACCGCGTCAGGAATGTGCTCCAACTGACGGGCATCGACCCGCTGTTTGAGACCTACGCTACGGTGGCAGAAGCCGAAACCGCTCTCGCCTCACCCCGATAGCCCGCTAGCCCGATAGGTTGACCAAAGCTGGAATCCGAAACCACTCCTGCCGCCTGTTTTTCTCCCTCGGAGGGTTGCCGGCATGCAACGTCCCAGGAACGTCACATGCCGGCGGCCCACCCTGCGGCCTAGAGCGACCGCAGGAAGTTGAGAAGGTCCTGCTTTTGCTGCGTTGTCAGCGAGTTGAAGATTGAGATAACGTGGTTTGCCTCTGACCCGCTGCTCGAATGAGCTTGAATCGCATTCAAGAGGCCGCCGTTGGTCGGGTTCGCGCGGCCATCGTGCAGGAAGAAGATCCGCTGTCCTATTCCCCACAACGGAGCCGTCCGGAACTCATCGGGCCCCGCCGCACCCTGCGAAATATTGTCGGCCAAGCCCGATCCCATGTGATGCACAAGCAGGTCGGAGTAGAGCGCCGCGGTCTGGTCGTTCAATCCGGCAGAGAAAGAGGAAGTAGACGTTTGAAGCGACGGCGTGTGGCACGCGTCGCAGTGAACCTGACTGAACAGGGCCTGCCCATTCTGAATTGACTGGAGCGGAGGGTTGCCGGGAATGCCTTTCGTCGATGGAGCGGGCGGCGCAAGGAACCTCATGAAGTCCGAAAACGCCACGAGGTCGCTCGGAATCTGATCGCCCGTTTGAGTGAAGTTGGTCTCGTCTTCGGGTGTCGCATTAAACATGCATGAAACCGGCGCGCTCCCCCGCTCATCCGGAAACAGCTCGTTCGTCACGCCGATTTCCACGTTGTAGGCTTCGCCGGCAAACATCTCCAGCGATTTGTTCTGAGCTTTCCATCCGAACCGCGTGATGGTTCCGTCGTTACCACTGAGGTTGGGATGACCCGTGATTTGGAGGTTCTTCTTGAGCTGAGAGTTGGAGTTCATGTTGGCGAGGATCGTGGCCTCGGAAATGTTCTCAATCAGGCCGGCTCCAAATACCGGCGTGGGTATCCGATAAATGATGTCGCCCAGGTTTTGCGCCAATTGGAAATTGGGCTGGGCAATGGAGCAGGTCTGAGGTTGGCCCGTGACGCCCACCGTGTTGGTCGCGTCATTCCGGCCAGCGATGGTAAACAGGTCATGCACGCCGCCATCCGGAGTCTCGCTCAGCGTATTGTTGGAGTTGATGACGAACGGGAAACGCGCCTCGCGCACCGGCCCGTCCGACGTGATGAAAAACGGAATGCTGTTTGTGGCGTTCTGGTCGTTTGCCGCGGCAAACTGCGGGTTCGGGCCAATATTAGGATACTGGCTCGCGCTGGGGCTGGTTCCGCCGACGGCGGGTTGAGAGTGGCAGCTTCCGCAACTGTTTGAGTTGAAAGTCGGACCGAGTCCAATTCCTGGTTCGCCCGACGCAGTTCCAACCACCGAATCTACCTGAAGGAACCGCGACAAACCGTCCTGGAAATACTGGAGTTCGGCTGCGCTCAGTGACGCGAGCGGTTGGCCGGAATTCACATTCCCCGCCCGCACTCCCGGATCGTGAGCGGTTCCCGAGTTCGACGCGGTCACCTGCCCCAGAAGCGCCGTTGCGAACGATAGTCCGGCGAACACCACAGCGAGAATAAGTAGCTTCGAGCTTTTCATCTAGTCTCCTTCTCTGTTACGCGAGAGCGAACACACCCCCGGCTCATGTTTTTGGGGGTTAATCGCTCCTGGGACGGTTAACCTGGGGAACATCGTTGCGCCGCGATTGCGGTGCGGCGCCAAGGTCAAGCCACTAGCCTGAATTTAGATCCAGAGCTGAAATGTCGAGTAGCTCCTTCCGCACAGGCGGACACACCCGTGCCGCGATTTGTCAGGGCAACTAACGGGCTGGGCTAACTAACTTCGCGGAACAAGAACAAACTGCCGAACAGATTTGCTCTCGCTGAAATTCGGAATCTCAGCGGCTGGGTTTCGCGAAACCTTATGCCGGTGTCGGCGCGGCGTCAATGGCGAAACCAGGATTTCTCCACGTAAGCTTTTGGGCACAATCTGGAGCGCTGGGGTCAGGCTGGTTCAGGTCCTTGGGACAGCAAAGAACAGGCGCATCTTCGCCTGGAGCGAAAAATCTTCGCGCTGATTTCGTCCGAACACGTCGCCGGCCATTGAACCGCAGAAATCGGGGCCTCAAAATGAAGCTTCCGTTGGACATTGTTCATCAAACTTTGGGATACACCGGCGTTAGTGCGTCCGGAGGATCTCTCGTCACGCACCCGGAATCGTTCTATCATCTGAACGCAGCTCAACTTCATAGGAGGAACTCGATGTCGGCTGGAACCATGATCGAGCATGAACCGGAAATTTCCCGCGAGCGTCTTGCGGAACTTCTGAACGAAGATCTTTCCCGCGAATACCAAGCCATCATCGGCTACGTCGTGTATTCCCAGGTCCTAAAGGGCGCGGCCTACATGAACATCGCCGATCAATTGCAGCTTCACGCCAAGCAGGAACTCGATCACGCCTTGATTATCTCGCGGCAGATCGACTACCTGGGCAAAATGCCCACCGTAACACCGAAGCCTGTGAAAACTTCCGAAGATGCGAAGGAGATGCTTCGCTTCGACCTGGAAAACGAGAACGAAACCATCCGAAACTACCGCGAACGAGTTCGCCAATGCGAGCGCCTCGGCGAATACGCCATGGCGGAGCAGATTCGCGAAATCCTGATTAACGAACAAGACCATCAAATCGATCTCGCCACGGCGCTGGGAGAAGACGCGCCGGACCTAACGGGCCCGGTGGGTAAGCGCAAGAAAAAGTGACCGGGGCTCCTGCGTCACTTCTTGCGAAGCCATGAGTAAGATCGCGTTCTTGGGGCGGTTCCCCGCCCCCCCATACTGACGCCTCGGTGTTGTCAGCACGAATTCCCAAGAGCCCGAACGCACTCAGCCCCCGAGGGCGCCTCCGGCCCACGAGGACGTGATTTTCCCCGTTTTCTGTCGTTGACACGCAAGCTCCGGCGCTGTATATGTAGAACCTCTATGCATCGTTTACCTAGGTGTGACGCATGAACGAAGACCGTTCGGAATTCCTCAAAGGCACGCTGGACATGCTGATCCTGAAGATCGTGGCGCTCGGGCCGATTCACGGCTACGCGATCTCGCAGCGAATCAAGCAAATTTCGAAAGACTTCTTCCAGGTGCAGCAGGGCTCCCTTTACCCGGCCCTCCACAGGCTCGAAGATCGCGGCTGGCTGAAAGCTGATTGGAAGGAAACGGACACGGGGCGCGAAGCGAAATTCTATTCGCTCACGGCCAAAGGCCGGAAGCAGCTCGAATCGGAAATGCGCACGTGGGAAAAGCTCTCAGACGCAGTCGCGCTTATTTTGCGTACCGCGGAATAGCTCCTCGCCAAAGGAGTGGGCCTATGAAATGGCATCGTCGCCTGTTTCACAAATCTCAAGCCGATAAGCAGCTCGATTCCGAACTGCGCTTCCACCTCGAGCAGCAAGTGTCCGAATACATCGCGGCGGGAATGCCGCCCGAAGAGGCACGCCGTCGCGCGCGCCTCGAATTCGGCGGCGTCGACCAAGTGAAAGAAGACTGCCAAGACGTCGGTAGCGCCCGCGTCGTTGAGACTTTCGTTCAGGATGTGCGCTACGGCCTTCGAATGCTGCGCAAGAATCCGGGCTTTACCACGATCGCGGTCCTCACGCTGGCGCTGGGAATCGGCGCGAACACGGCAATCTTCAGCCTCGTGAACGGAGTCCTCCTCCGGTCTCTCTCCTTCTCGCAGCCCGAGCGCCTCGTCTCGGTGAATGGCACGTATCCCAAAGGCGCATTTGTGGCGATGCGGGAGCAAATCCACATTATGGACGTCGGCGCGTATTACCAGGGCTACGAACTGAATCTGACGGGTGTCGGCGATCCCGTGCGGCTCAACGGAACCGTCGTCTCGGCGGAGCTTTTTTCGGTGCTAGGCGCGCCGGCACAGATTGGGCGCGCGCTTCGCCCGGGCGAAGATCTCGCCGGAAAGAATAGCTTCGTTATCCTGAGTCACGCCCTGTGGCAAGAGAAGTTCGGCGGCGATCCAAGCATTGTCGGGCACTGGATCGACCTCGAGGGCGTGCAACGCGAAGTCATCGGCGTGATGCCGGCGGATTTCCGCTTCCCTTCTCCGCAAACGGAGGTTTGGATTCCTCTCGATATCGACTCGCGCAACGAGGTCCACTATTGGGCGGACGACTTCATGCCGGTCATCGGCAAGCTGCGCCCCGGCGCGACCATCGAGCAGGCCAGCGCCGAGCTTCGCCTCTTTCAGTCGCACGTTTCCAAAATGTTTCCGTGGCCCATGCCTTCCACTTGGAACCCTTCGGTTGCAGCGGTTCCGCTTCAGGGCGCTATCGTCGGCGACTTTCAATCGCGCCTGCTGATTCTGCTAGGCGCGGTCGCTCTGGTGCTGCTGATTGCGTGCGCGAACGTGGCGAACCTGACACTGTCTCGCGCGGCGGCGCGCGCGAAGGAGATCGCGCTTCGTGCTGCGCTCGGCGCGAGCCGTTCGCGGATCGTGCGCCAGCTCATCACAGAAAGCACCGTGCTAGCGTCGGTGGGCGGAACGCTCGGATTGATCCTGGCCTGGAGCGGGTTGTCGTTCATCAAATCGAGCCTTCCAGCGGACACGCCTCGACTGGCCGAGGTGGGCATCGACTGGCGTGTGCTGATCTTCACGGCGGCGCTTGCAATTCTCACGGGACTTGCGTCCGGCCTGGCGCCGGCGCTGCAGAGTTCGCGCACGGCTCCCAGCGAGTCTCTCAAGACCGGCGGCCGCGGCTCGTCGGCTTCCGCGAGCCGGATGCGGAAAATCCTCGTTCTCGGCGAGCTTGGCCTGGCTGTTCTGCTCGTGAGCGCCGCGGGTTTGCTGATTCGGAGCCTGTGGGCACTGTCGCACGCGAATCCCGGCTTTCACTCAGATCACGTTGTAACTGCCCGCATCACGCCCAACGAGTCTTTTTGCAGCGAGACAGGGAGATGCGACTCGTTCTATCGAAGCCTCGTCGATAAGGTGCGCGCGCTTCCGGGCGTGAGCGACGCCGCCGTGGTGAATACTCTGCCGCTCGGCGGACGCGTGAGCAAGCGCGCGGTCGATTTCGAAGGCTATGTTCCGTCTGCCGGGGAACCCGACCCGCTGGTTTGGGAAAATTTCATTTCCCCCGACTATTTCCAATTGATGGGAATCCCGCTTCTTCGCGGCAGAGGATTTTCGAACGCCGATAGCGCGGGCACTCCGCTCGTGGCCATCGTGAGCGCCCAGACGGCACACCGTTTCTTCCCGAACGCGGACGCTCTTGGCAAGCACATGCAGGCTTCCGGAGACAACAGTTTTTACACGATTATCGGCGTCGTGCCCGACGTGCGAGCCTACGATCTTCAGCACGAAGCGCCCACCTGGATCAACGGGACCGTTTACGTACCCTATGGCCCGAAGGCCACCATCTCCGACGGCAGCATGCCCGCGGAAATGACGCTGGTGGTCCGCACGTCGAACGACGAATCGCAGATCGGAAAAGCCATCCACGATATCGCCTTCGCTTTGAATCCCGAGGCGCCGGTGAGCGAACTCAAGACCATGCCGGGCCTCGTATCGGAAGCAATGTCAGCGCCGCGGTCCGCCACATATTTGTTCGCCGCCTTCGCGGGGCTGGCCTTCGTGCTCGGCGTCGTAGGGATCTACGGAGTCATCTCGTTTTTCGTCGGCCAGCGAACCAGGGAATTCGGCATTCGCATGGCGCTGGGGGCGCAGCGCCGCGACGTCCTGAAGATGGTAGTGAAAGAGGGCCTGTCGCTGACTCTCGCCGGCGTGGTTATCGGACTCGTAGCCGCGCTGGGACTAACACGCCTCCTTGGCAGCCTGCTGTATGGCGTCAGCCCTACGGACCCACTGGCCCTCGGAAGCGTTGCGGTTCTGTTCGCTTTGGTGGCGCTCGCCGCATGCTACTTACCCGCGCGCCGAGCGGTGCGCGTGGATCCGGCAGTGGCGCTTCGCGAGGAATAGGGTCGCGGACACTCGCATAGCCCGAGATTCGGGAAAACGCTCTCTGCGAAATATTACGGCTCAGATAATGCACGGAACGGCCCCGGCGCGGTGTCCCACATAGGCACAGACCCTCGACTTTGCGATGTAACTTCATTTCCTTCCTGTAATCTATAAGAACAGAAGCACTTCCGTCGGGCGCGGAGGCGTATGAAGAAGCTCAACTTTCTGGTTTCGCTCATTACCGCCGACAACGACTATCAAGTCGAGCAGGCCAAGGCCGCGGAAAACATGGCGCAGCGGCTCGGCGGCACCGCGCAAATCATCTTTGCCGGAAACGATGCGATCAACCAGAGCCAGCAACTCCTGGGCGTAATTCAGTCGGCCGGTTCGCATCCAGACGCGATCATCGTAGAACCCGTCGGCGGCACCGGTTTCCCCCACGTTGCGCGCGCAGCGGTTTCGGCAGGCGTGGGATGGGTGGTGCTGAACCGCGAAGCCGATTACATCTCCGAATTGCGGCGCACCAGCCGCGCGCCCGTATTCTGCGTGAGCGCGAACCATCTCGAGACCGGGCGAATCCAGGCTCAGCATCTCGCGGCCTTTGCGCCGAAAGATGGCACCGCGCTCTACATCCAAGGGCCTTCCACCACAGCCGCTGCGCGGCAGCGAACCCTCGGAATGGAACAAGCCAAGCCAGCGAGCGTGAAACTCGTCTATCTGAAAGGGAGTTGGACTGAGGAAAGCGCCTACAAAGCGGTCTGCTCCTGGATGAAACTGTCAACATCGAAGAAGACGCCGATCGACATGGTCGTCGCGCAAAACGACGACATGGCCATGGGCGCGCGCAAAGCATTTCAGCAGCACGCTGACGCGGAAGTGCGCGACAAGTGGCTCAGCGTGCCTTTCTGCGGCTGCGACGGGCTTCCGAAGACCGGCCAGGCTTTCGTGCGCAGCGGATTGCTGGCCGCGACGATCGTCATTACGCCCAACAGCAGCGTTGCGATGGAAATTTTCGCGCAGTCCGCTCAAAGCGGCAAACAGCCTTCGGAACTGGTTCTGACCACGCCCGTTTCGTGCCCCGCGATCGAAGAACTCACTTCGGCAGCAGGCGCAAGAAACACACCCGTGTCTGTAACGTAGCCATCCGCAGCCGTTACTTTTCCTGCCCCGTTCGATTGCATGAGACGAAACTTCGCAAGGCGCGTCTGGCCGCGCATCTGTTTTCTATTGCTTCCCATAGGACGTTGTGCAACCCTCCGGCGTCGCACTATGGGGAACCAATAGGAGACCGGGTGCGTAAGAAGGGTAGGTGAAAAGATGGGCGAGAAAAAAGACGTCTGGCAGGGGACTTTGGCCTTGATGGTCCTGAAGACGCTCGAGGCTATGGGGCCCTTGCATGGCTACGGCATCGCACGCCGCATCGAGCAAACCAGCGGCGATTTGCTCGCCGTCAATTACGGCACGCTCTACCCCGCCCTGCTCAAGCTCGACCAGGAAGGTTACGTCTCCTCGGAGTGGGGCTTCTCCGACAACAATCGCAAAGCGAAGTATTACAAGCTCACGCGCGCCGGCCGGAAGCAGCTCGAAAAGGAGGCGCGCGACTGGGAGCAGACCACCGAGATACTGGCGCGCTTCCTTTCACCCGAGGAGCAAGGATAAATGATGCGACCCTTGCGAGCGGGGGGTGGCCGTCGTGCTTGCAGTGGTCGCGATGGTCGCGTGCTACGTCCCGGCGCGGCGCGCTATGCGCGTCGATCCGATGGTGGCGCTGCGCCAAGAATAACCTCAACTAACTCTCTCAGCTAACTCGCAACTGAGTTCGTCTCCAACTCGCGTACTCAAAATAGGCGTGCAAGATTTCGTGCCCCGGGCGTTCTAAGTTAAGCCGCAGAAACTGTAGCGCCCGCATATTGATTCTCTCGGGCGCTGGCAGCAACGGCAGGGTTATCGCTTGAGGAGGCACTATGCGAACGGCACGACGATTTGGTTTGGGACTATTGTGCACAGTTGCGTTAGGCGCGGGACTCGTTCACTCTGCCGCTGGCACGGCCGCTTTGAATACCCGCTCCGATGAGCCGGACAATTTTCCCGCGCTGACCATTTACAACCAGAAATTTGCGGTCATTCGAGAAACGCTGCCTCTGAACTTGAAGGAGGGCGCGAACCATGTTGAGGTCAGCGAGATTACAGGTCACCTCGAGCCGGACTCCGTGATTCTGCGCCCGCTCGACGGAAGCCGCCGCCTGCAGGTCCTCGAACAGAATTACCGAAACGATCCCGTCACCCAGGAACTCTTGCTTTCGCTGTACGAAGGCAAGACCATCGACTTTCAGGTCGGGCCAGGCGCCATGGTTCAGGGCAAGATCATCCGCAGCGGATTCGTCCCGCACTCCGCCCTGGCGTATCAGTTTTACGGACAGGACTACCGTTTCGCGCAGCAGTCCTACGCGCAAAGCGGCGGCAGCCAGCCCATCATCGAAGTCAACGGCAAGCTCCAGTTTTCGCTTCCGGGTCAGCCCGTGTTCCCCGCCCTGGCCGACGACACCATCCTCAAGCCGACTCTGTCCTGGCGTCTGGAGACCGACAGGCCCGGAGCGTTTCCGGCCGAGTTCAGCTACGTCACCGAAGGAATGTCCTGGGACGCCAGCTACAACGTGGTGGCACCGCCGAAGGGCAACGTGCTTCAGATCGTCGGCTGGGTCACACTCGACAATGAAAGCGGCCAAACCTTCAAAAACGCGCGCATCAAAGTGATGGCTGGCGACGTCAACAAAGCTCAACCACAGAACGCCCTGTCTTTCGCAGCCACCGGGGCCATGGTCGACAAGGAGGCAGTCGCACCTCCTCCACCAGTCACGGAGCGTTCCTTCGACGAATATCACCTTTACACGCTCGAGCACCCCACCACGTTGCACGACCGCGAGATCAAGCAGGTGGAGTTCGTCCGCGCTGAAGGCATTCAGTCGAACACGGTGTACGTCTACGACGGCTTCAAGATGGACCCGAGCTACATGAATTGGCAGATGGAATCGCTTCGTCAACAGGAGAGCTTCGGTACGCTGTCAAACTCGAAGGTGTGGGTGATGCAGGAGTTCAGAAACAGCAGGGACAATCATCTCGGCATACCCCTCCCCAAGGGTCGCGTTCGCTTCTATCGGCGCGACGAAGACGGCCAGCTCGAATTCACGGGCGAGAACGATATCGACCACACTCCGCAGGGCGAAACGGTTCGTCTCTACACCGGCAACGCCTTCGATCTCACGGGCGAGCGCCGCCGCACGCAATTCCACCTGGACAACTCAGGTCGCTCGGTCGACGAAACCTTCGAGATCACGGTTCGCAACCGCAAGTCCACAGCCGCGGAGATTCGCGTGGTCGAGCATCTCTTTCGCTGGTCGAACTGGGACATCGTCTCCCGTTCCGACGCGTTCGAGAAAGACGACTCCCAGACCGTTCACTTCGACGTCAAAATTCCGCCGGACGGCGAGAGAATCGTGAAATACCAGGTCCACTATTCCTGGTAGGTGCTGAGGCTTGGCGCCGAATCCGTCATCGGGGATATCGGCGAACTACTTACAGTGCCCACGGTATGGAACGGGTTCAGCCGGCGGGTAAATATTGGCTTATGACTGAGCGTCCCCTCTCCCTGATTCACTGGCTGCTGCTCAACCTACTACCGAGGACGCCCCTCTCGGCGGCCTGCATCCTGTTCATGTTCTGTGCCTTGCCCTGCGTTGGCATGCTTCGTTATTCGGACGCCGCGTTCTCAGCCCGAGACGCCCAGGAATCCGCGCAGCAGTTCGTCCGCGACGTGGTTCAAAACGAAATCAACGCGCAGAACAACGATCACAGCCACTGGAAATATCGCAAGCTTCGCGATCACGACGGCAGACGCGAACTGCTCGAAGTCGTGCAGACGCAATGGGGACAGGTCTATCGCGTCCTCGAGGTGAATGGCGTGCCGCTGGCTGGCCAGCAGTTGGAAGACGAAAATCGCCGCATTCAAAGGTCCCTGGATCATCCCCAAGAGATTCGAAACGAGCAGAGGAAACGGAACGAGGATGGGGATCAGGGGCAGAAGCTTCTGAAAATGTTCCCCAGCGCGTTTCAGTTCCGCTACGACGGGTCCTCCGGCGCCACCACGCGGCTCGCGTTTACGCCCAATCCGGCTTTTCGTCCCACAAACCATGCGTCGGAAGTCTTCCATCACATGGAAGGCACGATGCTTGTTGATTCACGTGCGAAGCGGCTGATTCAAATCGACGCCCACCTCACCAGCAAAGTGAAATTCGGCGGCGGAATGCTGGGTCACCTCGACAAGGGAGGCACATTCTGCGTGAAGCAGAGCGACGTCGGGTCCGGACACTGGGACGTGACTCTTCTCGACATCCACATGGACGGCAAAGCGCTCTTCTTCAAAACGATCGCCGTGCGACAAAAGGAAGCCTACTCCGATTACCAGCCGGTTCCCGCCAACGTAACGCCGCAACAAGTCACGCAACTCCTGAAGAACACCTCGCCGAAAAGCTCTCCCGTTCCAGGGAACTGATCGGCGCCCTAAAGCGAAGTTGGTCTATACTCCCGCTCGTCTAAATCGAAGAATGGGTCGAAGAATGATCGGACTCTAGACGGAGCGTTTGCGGATGAACCGACTATGTGCCCTGCTGCTTTTTGCGTTCGTGTCCTTCGGCGTCAAGAGCGCCGCCGCACAAACGCAGCCCCAAACGCAGCCCCAGACGGGTCGGCCCCCGGTCGAGGAGCCCCGAAAGATTCTCCTGTGGGAAAACGGTGCTCCCGGTGCTCTGGGCGCCGAAGATGCGGACAAACCCTCCATCACATATTTCCCGCCGTGGGGCGAGAACCTGTCCGGCACGGCTGTGATTGTCGCTCCAGGAGGTTCCTACGTGTTCCTGGCCTCGAATCACGAGGGCCGGCAGGTAGCGAACTGGTTCAACGCACTCGGCGTAGCAGCCTTCGTTCTCACCTACCGGCTCGGCCCGCGCTATCATCACCCAATCGAGTGGAGTGACGCGCAGCGGGCCATTCGCCTCGTTCGTTCGCGCGCGGCCGAGTTCCACGTGTCGCCCGATCGCATCGGCATCATCGGATTCTCCGCGGGCGGCCATCTCGCTTCGACCGCGGCGACGCACTTCGATAGCGGCGATCCTCGAGCCGCGGATCCAATCGACCGGGTCAGCAGTCGCCCGGATTTTGTGATCCTCGCCTACGCCGTCATTTCGATGATGCCGCCCTACGCTCACGAAGGATCCGTGAAGGCATTGCTGGGCGAAAATCCCGACGCGCAGCTTCGCCAGATGCTCTCGAATGAATTGCAGGTCACCGCGCAGACTCCGCCCACGTTTCTATTCGCCACCAGCGACGATGACGTGGTCCCCGTCCAGAACAGCGTCAATTTCTACCTCGCTCTGCGCAAGGCGGGTGTTCCCGCAGAGCTTCACGTTTTTGAGAAGGGACCGCACGGCGTAGGCCTCGACCTTTCAGACCCCTCCGTCGGCGAGTGGCCCAAACTTCTCGAAGAATGGCTGCGCGGCCGCGGATTATTGAGCCCTCCGAAGCCCTGATCCATTTCAGGGTCTCGATCAGCTTTCTTGAATGTTCCCCTTGCTTATTGACAAGAGCAGGCGTATTTTCTCCCTGTCACTTACTAAGGGGACTCGCCGAATGACAAAACCCGTCGATCTCGTGCAAGGCACGCTCGATATGCTCATCTTGAAGACCGTCGCGCTCGAACCCGCGCACGGCTGGGCCATCGCGCAACGCATCCGCCAGGTTTCGAAAAACGTTCTGCAGGTGAATCAGGGCGCGCTCTACCCTGCTCTGCACCGTCTCGAGCAGCAGGCCTGGATCAAATCCGAATGGGGCGAGTCGGAAAACAATCGCCGAGCGAAATATTATTCGCTCACAAAAGCCGGACAGAAGTATCTCGAGGCCGAGCAGGCAAATTGGGAGCGCTTGTCCGCCGCCATCGGCTTGGTAATGAACGTCGCTTGAGGCTTCTGACTTGAAACAACTAACCGCATTGATGTGGACGATCGGAAGCATGCGAGGCCGTTTTGTCTCCGCGGCCAACGGCCGCTTTGGGAGTGCGGGAGCTTGCTCCCGCTTTGTCTTCGCCGAAGCTTGCTTCGGCGGGCCTAAGTCACCATTCAGAATGCCCCGGGAGTTGACGCGTGCGCTGGCTTAGCAAACTGAGTCTGCGATTGCGTTCGTTGTTGCGGCGCGACGCCGTCAATTCCGAACTCGACGACGAATTGCGCCTCCACATCGACCGCCAAATCGAGCAGAACATCGCCGCAGGAATGCCGCCCGACGAAGCGCGCTACGCCGCGCTCCGCGAATTCGGCGGCGTGGACCAAATCCGAGAGGAGTGCAACGACATGCGCAACGTGAATTGGCTCCAGGATTTCGTGCAGGACGTCCGCTACGGCGTTCGCGTGCTCGCCAAGAGCCCCGGCTTCGCGATTATCGCCGTCCTCACGCTCGCGCTCGGCATCGGCGCCAACACGGCGATCTTCAGCCTCGTCGATTCCGCCCTTCTGCGTGCTCTCCCGGTCAGCGATCCGCAGAATCTTGTTCTGCTCAAGTGGAGTGCGCGCTCCAATCCTGGCCACCTCGGTATGAGTTCCTATGGAGATTGCCAGGAAGGAACGCACAAGGGCGGAGCCGGAGGCTGCTCGTTTTCCGAGCCTCTCTTCCACGAAATTCAGTCGCAGACGAGCGCCTTTTCCGAGCTCACCGCGTTTTCGGGAGGTGGCGGACTCAACCTAACTGGAAATGGAACAGCGACCACGGTGGACGGCGTCGAGTACGTTTCGGGCAGCTATTTCCAAACCCTCGGAGTGAAACCCGACAGCGGCCGGCCTCATCAGCTCCGCCGACGATTCGACGTCGGCGTCGCCCGTGGCCGTCCTGAGCCACGGTTACTGGAAAGACCAATTTGCCGGGTCCCCTTCAGCCGTGGGTAAGACGATTTACCTCAACCGTGTTCCCTTCACGATCATCGGCGTGGCTGAGCCGCGTTTTGACGCCCTCTCGCCTGGCCGCCTGATCCAGATGTGGCTGCCACTTTCGGCACAGCGCCAAATCGATATCCCCTGGGATAACCGGGACGCCAACCACAACAGTTGGTGGCTGGTATTGGTCGGACGCCTGAAACCAGGAGTCCAGCGCGCGCAGGCGCAAGCTGCCGTGAGTGGGCTTTTCGCCAACGACGTGGTGCACGCCACAACGCCCATGCTGAAGGCTGAAGACAATCCGGCAGTTTCCTTGGTTCCTGCCCAGGCAGGCCTCACCGGCGACACAACCGACTTGGCAACCCCTATGTACGTGCTGATGCTAGCGGTCGGAGTCGTCCTGCTGATTGCCTGCGCCAACGTCGCGGGACTGCTGCTTTCACGGGCGGCGGCGCGACAAAAGGAGATGGCCGTGCGTTTTGCCTTAGGCGCGCGGCGCGGACGAATCGTGCGCCAGCTCTTGACTGAGAGCCTGCTGCTTTCGGTCGCAGGCGGAGCGCTCGGGATTTTCTTCGCCAAGTGGGCGATTGCGGTGATTGCCACGTTTGTCGCGGCAAATCAGGACGGACCTTCTCCTCTGAGTCCAGCGATCGACACGCGCGTTTTGCTCTTCACTGCGAGCATCTCGATCTTCACCGGAATTCTCTTCGGCCTTGCGCCGGCGCTGCGCGGCATGGGTGTGAACTTGACGCCCGCACTAAAGGACGCGGCCGGCAACCTGCCGTCCGGACGTCCCGCGGCGCGCTGGTTCAGCGTTGGGAATGCACTCGTAGTCGCGCAGGTGGCGCTCACCGTCGTCGTGCTCGCGGGCGCGGGTCTTCTGGTGCGCACCCTGCAAAGCCTGAGAAGCATCGATCCGGGCTTCGATACGCGAAATATTTTGACGTTCAGCATTGATCCAACACCAGCCGGGTACAAGCGCGCCGATGTGGATCAGTTCAACCGTAATTTGCGGGATCGGCTGGCGACGGTCCCCGGCGTCATCTCCGTAAGCTACTCTACGATGGCGTTGCTAAGCGGGGGGCTGTGGACCGAAGGCTTCGATCTCCCTGGCAGGCCCAAGGACGAACCAGCGGAGACGGACATGCTCACCGTAGGGCCCGATTTCTTCCGCGCCATGGGAATTCCGCTGCGACTAGGACGTGAGTTGAACTCGACCGATTTTCTGACCGCCGCGAAGAACGCGGAAGCGCAGGATGCGCAGAACGAACGCAGGGCCGCCAGCATTAAGAGCGGTACAAAAGGATTGGCGGAACAGAACAATAGCCAGATGGCTGGCCTGGCGCCTGTTCCGGTGATCGCCAACGAGGCTTTCGTCCGAAAATACTTTCCGAAAGTGAATCCAATTGGCATCCGCTTTGGAGACCACGTCGCGACTGCGGATGAGCCGTCCGCAAGCGCGGGATGGATCATCGTCGGTGTCGCCGGCGATGCCAGATACAACTCACTCCGCCGTGAAGTCAATCCGACAATTTACGCCCCAATCACCGGTCAGGGAGCCACCTTCTCGTTGCGAACGGCGACCGAATCCCTCCAGCTTTGTCCCGCAGATTCGCAGCATTGTGAGCCAGATGGATCGCAATCTGCCTGTGAATCGCATTCGCACCGAATCCCAGCAGATTGAGAGCCAGCTTTTCGCGGAGCGGCTGGTGGCGCGCCTCTCGAGCTTCTTCGGCCTGCTGGCACTGCTGCTTTCCTGCATCGGGCTGTACGGCCTCTTGGCCTACGAAGTGTCGCGGCGGACGCGCGAAATCGGCATTCGCATGGCCCTCGGCGCGCGCTCGGCTGACGTGCTGCGGCTGGTGATTGGCCAAGGCCTCGCACTCACCGTGGCGGGCGCTGCCATCGGTATCGGCGCGGCTCTCAGCGTTACGCGATTTCTCGGCACGCTGCTCTATGGCGTGAAGCCGGCCGACCCGTTGACGTTTGCCGCCGTCGCATTGTTCCTGGCGGCAGTGGCGCTGCTCGCGTGCTACATCCCGGCGCGCCGCGCCACCAGGGTCGACCCGCTCGTGGCCCTGCGCTACGAGTAGGGTTGTAGCGCCGGCGTCTCGCCGGCTCTTTGGATTTTTCTGATGCGTGCGCTAAGCAAATTGACGTTGCGATTCCGGTCGCTCCTCCGCCGCGAGATCGTCGATCAAGACCTCGACGCCGAACTCCGCTTCCACCTCGATCGCCAAATCGCAGCAAATATCGCGGCAGGAATGTCGCCCGACGAAGCCCGCTACGCCGCACGACGCCAATTTGGCGGCGTGGACCAAGTCCGAGAGGAGTGCAGCGACATGCGCAAAGTAAATTGGCTCCAGGATCTCGCGCAGGACCTCCGCTACGGCCTTCGCATCCTCCGCAGATCTCCCGGCTTCACCATCGTCGCCGTCCTTACTCTCGCGCTCGGCATCGGCGCCAACACCGCCATCTTCAGCGTCGTCTACGCCGTCCTGCTAAAACCATTGCCTTTCCCCGATTCCAGCCAGCTCGTATTTCTTTTTGAGGCGAAACCGCAGGAAGGAATACCGTCGGCGGGAATCTCCTACGACAATCTCACTGAGATTCGCGCTCAAAATCACGCATTCACCCAACTTGCAGGCGTCACCACCCATGAGCTCACTCTTACGGGGCGCGGCGAACCGGCTGCGATCGACATCGCCGGCGTAAC
Source organism: uncultured Acidobacteriota bacterium (assembly GCA_963737205.1). Lineage (GTDB taxonomy): Bacteria > Acidobacteriota > Terriglobia > Acidiferrales > UBA7541 > Palsa-295. Next base: position 911,996 of record CAVTRV010000003.1, read on the forward strand.
GCCTGAACTGTTCGGCGTTTTGAGAGATACGTCTCTGATTGGCCGCACATTTCTCGCCGAGGATGGCAAGCAAGGAGCCGCTCCTGTGGCCATTCTCAGTGAAAACCAGTGGCGCGGCAGATTCGCCTCGGATCCCAATGTCATCGGCTCTTCGATAGACCTCGATCATCGCTCGTTCACCATTGTGGGTGTGATGCCTTCCGAACCCGGAATCCTCTTCACACCTCGTTTGATACAAGTGTGGATTCCGCTAGCGCAGGATCCTCTGTTCGGCGCGTGGATTCCGAAGCAGGGCCTGCGCTTCCTTGGCGTCGTTGGACGCATGAGGCCGGGCACTTCGATTTCCCAGACACAAGCCGAATTGGACACCGTCGCCGTGCGCCTGGCTAAGAAATTCCCTGCCGAGAATTCTGGCTGGGTTATTCGGATCAGGCCGCTCCAGCAGGCAATTGTGGGTAACGTCAGGACCGCGCTCTTGGTTCTTGTCGGAGCCGTCGCGTTGGTGTTGCTGATTGCCTGCGCGAACATCTCCAATTTGCTTTTGGCGCGCGCAACCTCACGTGCAAGAGAAATCTCTCTGCGCATCACATTAGGCGCCGGCCGTGCGCGCGTCGTCCGCCAACTGCTGACGGAAAGCGCGATACTCGGACTGCTCGGCGGAACAGCCGGCGTCTTGGTCGCCTACTGGGCCACTCACGCGCTCATTTCGTTTCTGCCGGCGAACATTCCGCAGGTCCACGCGATTCACGTGGACGCTTCGGTGCTGGGCTTCGCGCTGCTGCTTTCCATTGTCGCGAGCTTCGTCTTTGGGCTCGCGCCCGCGCTTTTTGCCGCCAGTTCGAATTTGCACACAAGCCTCAAAGAAGATGCGGGCCGATCCGGCGAAGGCGGCACGCGACGCTTTGCGCGAAGTTTCCTCGCGGTCGCTGAGGTCGCGCTGGCGATGGTTCTTCTGGTCGCCGCGGGACTCTTGGTTCGCAGCTTTGCAACTTTGACGGCGGTGAATCCCGGCTTCGATGCCACGCACGTCGTGACCGCGGACATTCAGCTGCCGCGATTCCAATACTCGGCGCCCGAGCAGTGGTCTGCGTTCGGCGACGAATTGCTCCGCCGCCTGCAATCCCAGCCCGGTATGCGCGACACGGCCATCGGCATTCCTCTCCCCCTCAATCCGCAAGGCTCTGCCCCTGTTCCCTTCGAGATCGTTGGCCATGCGGCTTTGCAGAAAGGAACTCCCGAAATCGCCGACTACGTCGCGGTGAGCCCGGACTATTTCCGCGTGATGGAAATTCCGCTGTTGCGCGGCCGATTGTTCACGCAGCAAGACAATTCGTCGATGCCGCGCCTCACCATCATCAACGAAGCGCTTGCGCATCAGTTTTTTCCCAACGAGGATCCCATCGGGAAACAACTCAACTTCAGCTTTCGGCCGAATCCCGGCGTCCCGCGCGAAATCGTTGGCGTGGTGGGCGACGTTCGGGATGTTTCGCTGAGCCAGGCGCCTGGACCAATGATGTACGTCCCGTTCGATCAATCGCCGCTGTGGGGTGCCGAGGTGGTGGTACGCAGCAATCTCAGCCCGGGCGCCGTTTCCGCCACGATTCGGCACGAAGTGGATCAGATCGACAAGGATTTGCCCGTCACCGGCATTGTCTCGATGAACGATCTTATCGGCGCTTCCGTGGCCCAGCCGCGGTTTCGCACCTGGCTTCTGGGCCTGTTTGGAGTCATGGCGCTCGTGCTCGCAGCGGCTGGAATTTTTGGCGTTATCTCCTACTCGGTCTCGCGCCGCGTCCACGAAATCGGAATCCGAGTCACCCTCGGCGCCACGCCTTCGGATGTCTTGCGTCTCATCATGGGCGAATCCGCCAAACTGATCCTGGTCGGCCTCGTCGTCGGAGTTGCTGCATCGCTCGCGCTCGCGCGCTTCCTCTCGACGCTTCTCTTCGCCGTCCGCGCCACTGACCCGCTCACCTTCGGCGTCGTTGCCGCGTTGCTGGCGCTCGTCGGCCTGGCCGCCTCCTACATTCCCACGCGCCGTGCCATGCGCGTGGATCCTCTGGTGGCCCTGCGACATGAGTAGCCCCCCTAGATCTGTTGCTTCGCGCCCAACGGCCGCTTTGGGAGTGCGGGAGCTTGCCCGTCCTGAGCGAAGTCGCAGGGCTGCCGCTTTCTCTTCGCCGAAGCCGGCGCGCAAGAGGATTCGGCTATGGAGCACAGCGGATGTCGGAAGCAAAGTACGCTGCCGTCAAGCCGGTTTTAGCCGCGGAGCGGCGATTGTACTTAGCCCGGCATGGAGCGAAGCGGAATGCCGGGAGCCGACGGATAGAAAGAGGAACGAGTCCCGGAGGGACGATTGTATGCCTGTAGGTCACCACGGTAGTGTCGCGCAGATCGGAATTGGCTGATGCGCCCACTCACTCAACTTCGCCTCCGTCTTCGTTCCCTCTTCCATCGCACCGTCGTCGATCGCGACCTCGACGACGAGCTTCGCTTCCACCTCGACCGCCAGACCGCAGCGAACATCGCGGCCGGAATGCCGCCAGCCGAGGCTCGTAACGCCGCGCTCCGCGAATTCGGCGGCGTCGACCAAGTCCGAGAGGAGTGCCGCGACATGCGCAAAGTGAACTGGCTCCAGGATTTCGTGCAGGACGTCCGCTACGGCGTGCGCATCCTGCGCAAATCGCCCGGCTTCACCATTGTCGCCGTGCTCACTCTCGCGCTCGGCATCGGCGCCAACACCGCCATCTTCAGCATTCTCGAATCGCAACTCTGGCGCCCGCTGCCCTTCCCCGATTCCGAACGCCTCGTCGCCGTCCATACGGTGCTTCGCGAGAACCCGAAACAGTGGGATGTGCTTTCCGCACGTGGCTTCCGCGCCTGGCGCGACGAATCTCACTCTTTCGCGAATCTAGCAGGTCACAACTACCCGGGCGCCCGAAATTTCACCGCCAACGGGACGTCGGAGCGCCTGTTGGTCATGCCGGTCGCCTCGAATTTCTTCGATACGCTCGAAATCCCGCCCGCGCTCGGTCGCGCCTTCCTTCCCGGTGAGGAAACCCAGGGAAGCGATCACGTCGCCATTCTCAGCAATTCACTTTGGCGCGACCGGTTCGCCTCTGATCCCGCCATACTCGGCAAATCGCTCACTCTCGATGGCGAGGCCTACACCGTCGTGGGCGTCGCAGCCCAGCGCCTTCGCCTCGAATATATCGACGAGCCCTCGGTTTTCGTTCCCCTCACGCTCGACATGTCCGGGCCGGTCCGCCGCAACCTCTACGCCATCGGCAGGCTGGCCCCGGGCGTAACGCCGGAACGCGCCCGCGACGAGCTCACCGCGATTTTGGATCGCGAACTCAAGTCCGAAGGAATTCAGCCCGAAGACGTCGCCGCTGTTGCCAACCTTCGCGAGACGTGGACGCGTTTTGCCGCGCGCCCACTTTATTTCTTCGCTGGAGCGGTCTCGCTGGTCCTCCTGATCGCCTGCGTGAACACCGCCGGCCTCTTGCTCGCACGGGGACTGGCGCGGCAGCGGGAATTCGCCGTTCGTGCGGCCCTCGGCGCTGGACGCGCCAGGCTCATGCGCCAACTGCTTGTCGAGAGCCTGATCCTCGCGCTGGCTGGCGGCGTGGCGGGCGCTCTTGCCGGTGTTTGGCTCGGCGGCTTGTTCGCCGCCTTTGTGCCCGAGGACGCGTTGCCGCGTCACACCTCGGTCAATCTGGACGCCCGCGTCCTTCTGTTCACCGTGGCCGTCTCGATCTTCTCGGCGCTGCTCGCTGGCCTCGTGCCGGCCTTTCTGTCCTCTCGCGGCGATTTGAACCACGGCTTGCGTCAAGGCGCCCCGGCCGTTCCGCCAGCCGCAGCCAGCGCTACGCACGCAGCTCTCTCGTCGCCGTTGAGGTCGCGCTGGGATTCGTCCTGCTCTTTGGCGCCGGCCTTTTTCTCGCAAGTTTCATGCGCCTCCAGGAGGCCCCGCGCGGATTCGACGCTCCGGGCGCCCTGACGTTCCGCGTGTCTCTCCGCGGCGACAACTACGCGAAACCGGAACAAATGCAGCGTTACTTCGATGGCTTGACGGAACAATTGCGCTCGCTGCCGGGCGTCCGCGACGTCACCCTCGGCAGCGGCCTGCCCCTCACCGGCTCGGAGAACTTGTTTGCCAACGTCACCATCGCGGGCCGGCCTCTCGTGCATCCCCACGGCGAGTTTGTGATTTTTCACTCTGTGACGCCGAACTATTTTCAGGCTCTGCACATCCATGTCCTGGCTGGACGCGGCCTCAATCCCCAGGACACTGCCACGTCGCCGCATGTGGCCGTCATCAATCGCAACGCTGTGCGGGAATTGTTCGGCGGCGAAGACCCGTTCGGAAAAGTGCTCGCGTTCGTGCCCGATGAGCGGCGAGGCGTTCCCGCGGATCCGCCCGTCGAAATCATCGGCGTAGCCGACAACACGCAGGAATATGACGCCAACGAGGTTCCCTTCGACACCTTGTATGTTCCGTTTTCCCAGCATCCTGTTCCCTCCGCGTTCGTCCTCGTTGTTTCGAGTGTTCCTCGTGGAGCGCTGGCCGACGCTATTCGCGCGGCGGCGTACGCACTGGACAAGGATCAACCCATTTTCGACATGAAGACGATGGACGATCGCGTCACTGATTCGCTGCAAGGCGCGCGCTTCAATCTTTCGCTAGTTGGCGCGCTCGCTGCGGTTGCCCTGCTTCTCGTATTCGTAGGAATCTTCGGCGCGGTAGCGTATTTCGTCCAGCAGCGAACCCAGGAATTCGGCATTCGCCTCGCTCTCGGCGCCACTCCCGCCGGAATCCTGCGCCACGCGATCAATCAGTCGCTTGCGATCGGACTCGCGGGCCTGTCGATTGGCGTTGCCGCAGCGCTCATCGTGGGGCGCCTGCTCGGCTCGGCGCTGTACCTCGTCCCGCACGAACACACGGGCATGCTCTACGGCGTGAAAATCTACGACCCGCTTACACTCGCCGCCGCCGGTGCCTTTCTGACCGTTGCCGTGCTGCTGGCAAGTTATTTCCCCGCGCGGCGCGCAGCGAAGGTCGATCCGGTGATCGCCCTCCGCCACGAATAGCCGCTGCGCTGGTTTGTAGCTTTTTGTAGCGCCAGCCTGCCCTGAGTTCAACCGAAGGGCGTCTCGCCGGCGGCTTTTCTTTCGATTTTGGTTTTCCCCGCGGCCGCAGGCCGCTTTGGAGTGCGGTAGCTTGCTACCGCTTTCTCTTCGCCGAAGCTTGCTTCGGCGGCCTTGCTCTTGCGATTTTCTCCCGTTCTGGCCTTTCTTTCGCCGCAGGTCGCGACACGAGCGCAGGGTCCGTCTTTCGACCGCATTCCTATGCCATTGGCGCAAGCCCCGTGCCTTGTTACAATGGTTGATGGCGCGGGCATCGTTTCCGCGCCGGGACAATTCTGGGGTACACTCCCCCGTTAAATCGAGCGCATGACTCCTCGCACACTCTACGAAAAAATTTGGGACGCGCACCTCGTCCACGAGCAGGCCGGCCAGCCCTCGCTGATCTACATCGACCGGCATCTCATCCACGAAGGCACTTCGCCGCAGGCATTCGCGGGCATCAAGGCCGCCGGGCGCACCGTGCGCCGGCCCGAGCTGACTTTCGCGGCGATGGACCACTCCGTCTCCACCAAGAATCGCGCTTTGCCCGTGCTCGATCCAGACGCCGCCGGACAGTTCGAAGCGCTCGCGCGTAACTGCAAAGAGTTCGGCGTGAATTTGTTCGACATGCACAGCCGCAATCAGGGCATCGTGCACGTGATCGGCCCGGAACTCGGCATCACGCAGCCGGGATTCACCATCGTTTGCGGCGACAGCCACACGTCCACGCACGGCGCGTTCGGCGCGCTCGCCTTCGGCATCGGCACCAGCGAAATCGAGCACGTGCTCGCCACGCAGTGCCTTTCGCAATTCAAATCGAAGACCATGAAGATCGACGTCCGCGGCAAGCGCCAAAACGGCGTCACCGCCAAAGACATCATCCTCGCCATCATCGGCAAGATCGGCATCGCAGGCGGCAATGGACACGTGGCCGAATTCACGGGCGAAGCCGTGCGCGGCCTCTCCATGGAAGGCCGCATGACCATGTGCAACATGACCATCGAAGGCGGCGCACGCGCCGGTATGGTTGCGCCCGACGAAACCACGTTTGCCTACATGGAAGGCCGCCCCTTCGTCCCGCACGGCAAGGATTTTCAGATCGCCGTCGACTACTGGAAGTCGCTCGCGACGGACCCCGGCGCGCAATACGACGAAACGATCACGCTGCACGCTGAAGAGCTTGCGCCGATGGTCACGTGGGGCACGAATCCAGGCATGGTGACGCAAGTGACGAGCCGCGTGCCGGATCCGCATTCCTTCAAGGATCCGGTCGACCAGCAAGCCGCCGAGCGCGCCCTTGAATACATGGCGCTCGAGCCGGGCACGCCGATGCAAGACATCTTCGTTGACCGCGTCTTCATCGGCTCCTGCACGAATTCGCGCCTCGAAGACTTGCGCGCCGCCGCGAAAGTGGTCGCAGGCAAGCACGTCGCGAAATCGCTGAAGCAGGCGCTGGTGGTTCCGGGCTCGCGCCGCGTGAAAGTCGAAGCCGAAAACGAAGGCCTCGACAAAATTTTCCTCGACGCCGGATTCGAGTGGCGCGACGCCGGTTGCAGCATGTGCATCGGCATGAATGACGACGTCCTTCCGGCGGGCGAGCGCTCGGCCAGCACGTCGAACCGCAACTTCGAAGGACGCCAGGGCAAAGGCAGCCGCACGCATCTGGTGAGCCCGTTGATGGCCGCCGCAGCCGCAATCGAAGGCCACTTCGTCGACATCCGCACCTGGGACGTGGACGGCGCGGAGTAGTCGGCGCCCGCTGTTGTAGCGTCGGCTCCCGCGGAGGCTCCTGCTTTGCTGCGTCAGTACGCGCCGTATGCACGACGCTGATGGAGATGACGGAATCCATCTAGGAGCTGGAAAATTAGAATTGAAGCCGCGGAGCGGCGATTGTACTTAGCCCGGCATGGAGCGAAGCGGAATGCCGGGAAGGAAATAGATGAAGAGGAAAAGTCCCGGAGGGACGATTGAGTTTCTAGTGGCCGTCGTCGCAGCTTTGGCCTTTTGTCTAGAGCTCTAGCCCATTTCTTTTTTTGGAGAGAGAGACAAAATGGAACCCTTCGTCAAGCACACAGGACTCGTCGCGGCGCTGGATCGCGTTAACGTCGACACCGACCAGATGGTCCCGAAGCAATTTCTGAAATTGCAGACGCGCCAGGGATATGGCCGCGTTCTTTTCTACGATTGGCGCTACCTGCCGGGCGAAAAGCCAAATCCCGACTTCGTGCTGAACTATCCGCGCTACAAAGGCGCGAGCATTGTTCTCGCGCGCGCGAATTTCGGCTGCGGCTCCAGCCGCGAGCATGCGCCGTGGGCCATCCTCGATTACGGCTTTCGCGCCATCCTCGCACCCAGCTACGCGGACATCTTCTACAACAACTGCTTCAAGAACGGCATTCTGCCCGTCACGCTGACTAACGACCAGATGGATGAGCTTTTCCGCCGCACGGAAAAAAAGGAGGGCTACAGGCTCACCGTCGACCTCGAACAGCAAATCGTGACGGACGATCAAGGCCTCCGCTACTCGTTCACCGTCGACCCGTTCCGCCGGGATTGCCTGCTGAAAGGCCTCGACGACATCGGCCTCACGCTCGTGCACGCCAACGAGATCGCCGCCTTCGAGGAAAAGGGCGTCCGCTCACCCGTGATGTACCAGCCGGTAGACGTTCAATTCCACCACGAAACGATTCCGCACCGAAGTTAATCTCTGTCGCCGGTCCAAGGCTATGATCCTGTCCGAGGCTCCAGGAACGGTGAAGCAGTTTCGCAAGAAGGCCTGGAGGTTCCAGCAGACCTTTCTGACTCCTCTGAATGACTTGCAGGCCTTCGTGAAGATCATTCTCTCGGGCCAAAAGCTTCAGGGAGCCAGTCTCACCATCGAACAAGCGGTCTTTGAACCTAAGCATCTGATTGACTTGATGACGAATCATTCGATCCCGCCACGTTACAGTCGCGGTATTTGTCTAACCGCTCAGGATGTGGAGGAAGTCGCGTCACTCCTCCAAGCAGCTTTGAGCGACTGGGTCGATTTTGTATTCATACCCGAGCCCAAACCGTTTGCCATTTTCGCCGATCGCGATGAGTACACGACTTTCTTTGCGAACACTCGTTCCAACCTCAATAGCGTTGTCGCGGGGCTGTCAGCTCAGGGATTCAAGACGATTCGAGATTACGAAAGACGCCTTTAGACTCGTGTTCCGAGGTTTCCTGGCGCGGGTTCAGGGTGGAAGCCCCGGACTTCAGTCTGTGGAGCACGGCGGTTTGTGCCGTGCAAAAAGGGCCTACGAAAAATCATGGGGCTTTAGCCCCGGGCCGCCGAATTTACCGCCGAGCCGGCTCTGGCGTTTCCTGCCGCGTGCGCACGCGGTTGATGGCCAGCCCGGCTTGGACGGCAATCACGGCGAACGCGTTCAGATCATCCACCGTAAACATTCCTCTCCGCGACAAATTGTCCACATACAGCAGCCCGCGCAATTTCTTACCGATGCCCAGCGGCGCGCACATTGCCGACTGGATTCCCGCAATCGCGATGCTCTTGCTCGCGGAAACGCGCGGATCGGATTTTGCATCGGAGATGAGGAGCGGCAGGCCGTCTTGCATCACTTGGCGAATGATACTTTGCGACATTGTGAACTGCGGCAAACGCTCCGTGCCAGCAGGTTTCGCGCTGCGGTAGCGGATCGAAGCAGGCTCGAAGCTGTAGTTGCCTCGGCTGAAATCGCCGTGCGCCATCGAAGCGTCGTCCACCAGCATCGCGTACGCTCGCTCCGCGCCTTCGATATCAAGCACGAGATCGAGGCTCCGCTGCGTCACGGCCTCCAGCGTATCGAGGCCGGCCAGCGCCTTGCTTACGCGCCCCAGGATCTTCAGTAGTCGGCTTTCGGCGTCATTCGCGCCCGCGCCGCCAGCAGCGCCCGCGCGACGCGCACCTTCAGGCAACGAGCCAGCCGCCACAGCCTCCACCGGCATCGCCGAACCGGCGTAGGCCGATTCTTTCAGCACTTGAACAACCTTGGGCGGAAGCTCCGTGGTTCCGTAACTGACCAGCTTCCGCGACTTGGAATCTTCGAATCGAATGTGAAATTCGCCCACCATGATTTCGTCGTCGGGTCGCAGCGTGGCTTCCTTCACCTTCGTTCCGTTCACCTTCACGCCGTTCGAGCTTTCGCGGTCCACAATCTGCCAGTGGCCGTCCAGGTTCGCGCTCAGGATCGCGTGCAAACGCGAAACGCTCGTATCGTCGAGCACAATCGTGCTCGATTTCGCGCGGCCGATCGAGATCGGCCGGTCCCCGAGCAGCTCGAAGACGCGCGAGTTTTCGCCACCGTGTTGGATTAATAGGCGCGGCATTCCAAGGCCCTGTTCACATGTTCGGGCGCTATCCCCGGCAAATCAAGGCATAGGTCGCAAGCGTTTGTTCCATTGCTAACGCCACAATTCGGACGCAGGGGTGAGTGGCTCGGAATGGCTGCGGGGCGAGCGCGGCTTGCGCGATGTCTGACGCAAACGCGCGAAGCGCGTGATATACGGTAGCCCACAACCGGGGTCCCCATCTCGCGCCGTCTTTGCGCGTGATGGGGTGGGCACGGCGCAAGCCGTGGGAAAGCAACGAGCAAAATAATCTTAGCCCGCGGAGCGGGCGCAAGAGCACGCCTCGTAGCGAGAAGTTTCTCTGGAAATGATTCTGTCGCCCGCTACGCGGGCTAAATCCGCATTTGCTGCCTAGGGTCCCACGGCTTGCGCCGTGGGCTATGGTCTTGCGTCCCCTCCCGGGGGCTGAATTTGCATATGCTTCCTTCGGTCCCACGGCTTGCACCGTGGGCTATGGTCTTGCGCCCCCTCCCGGGGGCTGACCACCTGTGCAGCTTGCCCCTGCGACGATTCGCCGACCGACGGGAATTCGCGAAAAAATATTGCCCGCATCTGACGCAAACGCGCGAAGCGCGTGATATACGGTAGCCCACGGCGCAAGCCGTGGGAAAGCAACGAGCAAAATAATCTCAGCCCGCGTAGCGGGCGCAAGAGCATGCCTCGTAGCGAGAAGTTTCTCTGGAAATGATTCTGTCGCCCGCCACGCGGGCTAAATCTGCATATGCTACTAGGGTCCCACGGCTTACGCCGTGGGCTATCGTCTTGCGCCCCCTCCGGGGGCTCTGTCTTCACGCGCGCGCTGACCCTGGTACACGCGGCGATTCAATGGCAGAAAAAGCAAGAGCTGCCGGGCTGAAGACCCCGGCGCTACGTTTAAACCTTGAAGGCTCTCCTGACGTTGACGCTTCGGCTGGCTCGCGTTAAGTTGGAACCGCTCTCACCTAAGAGGAACGATGGAAAACAAGGAAGTAGCGAAGATCCTGCGCGAGACGGCGCAATTGCTCGAAATCGACGGCGCCATCATCGGCCGCTACCGCAGCTACGAAAAAGTGGCCGAGTTGCTCTACAGCCTGCCCGACCGCATCGAAGACATCGCCAAAGACGACAAAAAACTGCGCGAATTGCCCGGCATCGGCGAAGGCATGGCCGAACACATCCGCGAAATTCTGAAGACCGGCGACTACGCGCTGCGCCAAAAACTGCTGAAGAAATATCCACCCACCTTACTGGAAGTGATGCAACTTCAGGGGCTCGGCCCGAAGAAAACCGCCATTCTGTGGAAGAAATTTAAAGCCGCCACCGTGGCGGACGTCGAGAAACTGGCGCGCGAGGAAAAGCTGCGCGACCTGGATGGCTTTGGCGAGAAGAGCGAGCAAAACATCCTGAAGGCCACGCAATTCTTCAAGAAGTCCACAGGGCGCTTCCGGCTCGACCAGGCGTCCGACGAGGCCGACCGCATGTCCGCTTACATCCGCGAGGCAGGCGACGCTGTCGAGTCCATCACACCGGCCGGATCCTTCCGCCGCGGACGCGAAACCATCGGCGACCTCGATTTGGTAGTGACCATGCGTCCCGGCCAGGACAAGCAAAAAGACGTCGACGCTGTGGCCGAACATATTCTGAAATATCCTCGGATCGAGGAAACCCTCGCGCACGGTGAAAACAAAGTGAGCGTGCTCCTGGAAAACGGAATGCAGGTGGACGTCCGGCTGCTTCAGAAGAACAGCTTCGGAGCGGCGCTGCTCTATTTCACGGGCTCGAAGGAACACAACGTCGTCCTGCGCGGCCGCGCCAACGACATGGGCTGGACCCTGAACGAATACGCCCTCACGACGATCAAGGGCGGCAAAGTGGTCGCCGGCAAGACCGAGGAGGAGATCTACTCGAAGCTGAAGCTTGCTTACATCGAGCCCGAGCTGCGCGAAAACACCGGCGAAATCGAGGCCGCGGAAAACGGCACGCTTCCGCATCTATTGCGACTCGAAGACATGCGCGGCGACCTGCAGATGCACACCACTGCCTCCGACGGCAGGAACTCGATCGAAGAAATGGGCGAAGCCGCCCAAAAGCTGGGCTACGAATACATTGCGCTTACCGACCACTCCAAAGCCGTCACCGTCGCCAATGGGATGGACGAGACGCGCACCCTCATCCAGATCAAGAAAATTCGCGCCGCGCAGGAGCGCGTTCCCGGAATTCGTTTGCTCGCCGGAATCGAGGTCGACATCCTCAAGAATGGCAAGCTCGACCTCGACGACGACGTGCTCGCGCAGCTCGACGTGGTCGTCGCCTCCGTGCATTCCTACATGAATCTGCCCCGCGAAGAGATGACCGACCGCATCCTCGCCGCCATCGAAAATCCGTACACGCAAGTCATCGCGCACCCCACCGGCCGCCTCGTGATGCGCCGGGAACCGTTCGATTACGATATGGAGCTAATCCTCGACGCAGCCGCCAAGAATGGCGTCGCGATGGAATCCAATGCGTATCCCGACCGCCTGGACCTGAAGGATTTGCATCTGCGCATGGCGAAACAGCGCGGCGTAAAGATCGTGATCTCGACGGACTCGCACGCGACGAAGCATCTCAACTTCATGAAGTATGGCGTCATCACCGCGCGCCGCGGATGGATCGAGAAGAAGGACGTGCTCAACGCGCTTCCATTGGATGAGCTGATGGCGGCGCTCAGGCCCAAACCGCAGGCCTCAGGCGCAAGAGCAGCGAAGAAAAAGACCGCATAGGCCACGCGCACGGAACATTTTCCCGCGAACCCTCGTACATTTAGCTGTGGTCGCAGAGACACGCGAGGTCGGCACATCGGAGGAGACGAGATGAAGCGAGGAATTTTGATTGCGGCGGTAACGCTGGTGGCGGCATGCGCGTCCGCGCCCGCGGCGCACGCTGACGACTGGTCGAAGACGTACACGATCAGCGGCCGCGCGGACCTTCACGTGCAGACGGACGACGGCGACGTGATCATCACCTCCGCCGACCAGAAGGACGTCTACGCGCACGTCACCACTTCCCGCTACAAAATCGGCTCCGACGACGTGCGCATCGAGGAGAGCCAGAACGGCGACACCGTCAACATCGCCGTGAAGATGCCGCATTTTAGCTGGGGATTCTGGGGCAGCCACGGCGGATCGGTGAAAGTGGAGCTGCGCGTCCCGCGCGAACTGAATTTGGACGTCCACACCGGCGACGGAAACGTCACCGCCGACCCCGTTTCGGGCCGCATCCGACTCGAAACCGGTGACGGCAACATCAACGCGAACGGCCTGAAGGGCGACCTCTTCATGCACTCAGGCGACGGCCACATCGTCGCGTCAAAACTGGATGGCACACTCAAAGTGGATACCGGCGACGGAAACGTGACGGTGGGCGGCCGGTTCGATTCGCTCGACCTGCACACCGGAGACGGAAACATCGACGCATCCGCCATGAGCGGGTCGAAAGTAGCGGCCGGTTGGATGCTGCATTCCGGAGACGGACGCATCGACATTCGCGTGCCAAGCGACTTGAGCGCCGACCTCGACGCGCACACGGGAGACGGCAGCATCACGCTCGACATTCCCATCACAGTGGCCGGCTCGCTCACCCACTCGACCGTTCGAGGGAAACTGAATGGCGGCGGCGGACAATTGAAAATCAGCTCGGGCGATGGCTCGATTCACCTCGAAAAACTCTGAGGCGAAAACAAACCGAAGCTTTGGCCCACGCGGCGGCATCCAATCGCCTGTGCTGGCGTTCTAGCGTTTTAGGGGCACATTTTCGCCTCTGCCGAGGAACCTGCCGAAAATTGTCAGCGGTGAAAAAGGATTCCGGCAAGGTTTGCCCGCAAGGGCAATAATTTGCATGTTTTCGAAGCGCGGCGCGTGGGCACGGGGCTAGGGTGTTTGCCTGTCAACAAAATACAGGGCCCGCCCGATTGGAACAGCTCGTGCATGTTGCTAGTGTCGCAGACGGAGAACAAATGGTCACCTTCCTCATGGTCGGCATCGTCGCACTGCTCGCGTTCCTCTGTGTCTCGAGCGCGATTCCAGGACTGAAGCGCCAGAAGTAGCTCCCCCCCGTCCTGGTAGTGTCCTGATTTCGAAATCGGCTTCTCCAATAGAACTGCGCTCCAAAGCGTGAGAGCATTGCGAAGACGCTGACAATGAGTCCTCTGAACGAGCTCCGAATTGATGAAGTTATTCTCTCCATTACTCAAGCATCTTGGAGGAAAGTTGCACTCGTAATTTTCAAAGTCGCAGACACACTAGGCAGCGACCTACCGGAAGGTGATGCTAGATACAATCTTGTTGCCAAACGCATCGAGAGTCTCGTCCGAGATGGCCGCTTGTTGGCGCAAGGTGATATCAAGAAATGGCGCCACAGCGAGGTAAGAAAGCCAAATTAGGACGTTGCCTTCCGCCCTGCATGGTTGCAAAACTCCAGCGCGTGCCGCATCATAATTTGGTTTTGGTTCCATCCAGCGCGCCGCATGAGTGGCGTCGCGTTTCGTCGAAGATCATCAGGGGGAAACCGAATGCGCAGGCCTGTGAGTATCGCTCCGTCCAAGGGAAAACTCGGCATTCTGACGCCGGGTATGGGCGCGGTGAGCACGACGGTGATGGCGGGGACGGAACTGGTGCGGCGCGGCGAGGCCGTGCCCGTGGGTTCTCTCACGCAAATGGGTGCGATCCGCCTCGGCAAACGGACTGAATCGCGTTCGCCGAAAATCAAGGAATTCGTTCCGATCGCGAAGCTCGACGATCTCGTTTTTGGCGGTTGGGACATTTACCCCGACAACGCCTACGAGGCCGCCCGGAAAGCGGGGGTTCTCGAGTCCAAAGATCTCGAGAAGGTGCAGAAATTCCTGAAGGGCATCCAGCCGATGAAGGCCGCGTTCGACCAGAACTACGTCAAGAATTTGCAAGGTCCGAACGTCAAGAAGGGCAAGACGAAATTCGATTTGGCCGAACAGATTCGCGAGGACATTCGCGATTTCAAGAAAAAAAACAAATGCGACCGCCTCGTGATGGTCTGGTGCGCGTCGACGGAAGTCTTCATGAAACCGGAGGACGTGCACAAGGACCTCGCCTCGTTCGAGAAGGCCATGAAGGCCAACCATCCGGCGATTGCGCCGTCGATGCTCTACGCCTATGCCGCGATTAGCGAGGGAGTTCCCTTCGCCAACGGCGCGCCGAATCTGACGGTGGACATTCCGGCGCTCGAGGATTTCGCGAAAACCAAGCAGGTTCCCATCGGCGGCAAGGATTTCAAGACCGGCCAGACGCTGATGAAGACGATTCTGTCGCCGGGCTTCAAGGCGCGCATGCTCGGCGTGACGGGATGGTTCTCGACGAACATTCTCGGCAATCGCGACGGCGAAGTGCTCGACGATCCCGGCTCGTTCAAGACGAAGGAGGAATCGAAGCTCGGCGCCCTCGAATACATCTTCCAGCCCAAGCTTTATCCCGAGCTCTACGGCAAGCTCTACCACAAGGTGCGCATCAACTATTACCCGCCGCGCGGCGACAACAAGGAAGGCTGGGACAATATCGACATTTTCGGCTGGCTCGGCTACCCGATGCAGATCAAAGTGGATTTTCTGTGCCGCGATTCGATTCTGGCGGCGCCCATCGTTCTGGACCTCGCGCTGTTTTTCGACCTCGCCAAGCGCGCCGGGATGCGCGGCATTCAGGAGTGGCTCAGCTTCTACTTCAAATCGCCAATGTGCGCGCCGGAGCTTTACCCAGAGCACGACCTGTTCATTCAGTTGATGAAACTGAAAAACACGCTGCGCTGGATGATGGGCGAGGAATTAATCACCCACCTCGGCGCGGAATACTACGACTAGACTTTCGCGGCTGCGCGTTATTGCGAAGGTGGTTTTGGCGCCATCGGCTTCATGGCTGCTGCGCGCGTCACTTTGCCGGTCATCTCTTCCTGAATCGAGGACTCGCTGTCGCCTGCGCCCACCGTCCAATCGTAACCGTCTCTAGAGACATTCTTCATGGTGAACTTGGTGTACATCACTTTCCCACCCATAAACCCTTTGCCCATCCAAGTCCAGGTGTCCCCGTCGAACGTGCCGGTGGACTCGCCAACATCACCAGTGCTGTCGACGTCGTGATAGTGGTACATCTTGTCGCTGGGATCGTAGTACATCAAAGAGGTGTTGGTGCTTTTCATTCCGCCAGCTTCCGATGTTTCGTTGCAGAGGATGGCGAAGCCGCCCGCGGTCCATCTGCAATCTTCCATTGATGAGATTTTTGTTGCGTTTGGCCCCATGACGCCGGGTTTTGCTTCGCCATTGTTGGTGAAGTGTCCGACGAAGACACTCATCTTTGTTACTTCAGGGCCGGGTTTGGGAGCTTGCATGGTTTGGGCCTTTGCGGCTACGGCGGAAAGCAGAAATGCGAGGACCGGCAGCAGCAAAGTCTTGCAACAACGCATGGGATTCTCCTCCGGGTGAGATTCGCAGCCGAACGGAAAGCATGCTAGCACATGTCTAGCCGGCACTCGATGCCTGCACCCCGCGAACTGAACCGCGACTATTGACGGCTCTTCTGCGCGCCGATTTCCTGCAACAGTTCGTGAACGGCGGCGTCGAGCTCGGAGTCACGCCCCGCGAGGCCTTCTCCGATGGGTCGCGTCACCGGGATGTCGACCGGCCGCGGATGCATTTCCATCGGCTCACCCTCGGCCGTGGTGATGCGGGAGTGCGGCAACCGCAGAACCGAGCCGTCGATTAGCTCCGTGTTCCACGTGTAGATGATCCAGCCGGCGGTTGGCTCGCCCACAATCTTTCCCAAATGCAGCGACCGGTAACCTTCGCTGAAGTCTTCCGCGTCGGAGAGCGAATGGCGGTTCGTCACAAGAATCGTCGGACGCTCGATATCGCGCTGCCCAAGCTGCGGGCGGCGCGGGAGCCTGAGGCAAACCTCGCGGCGTCATATTCAGGTAGTTGCGGCGAGAGAGAACATCGATCGCATACACGTTGACGAATCCACCGGTATTGTTCCGCACGTCCACCACGACTCCTTCGCGTCCCTGGTTCTGCGCGTCGAGGTCGATGTACAACTGCTGCAGCGCACCCTCCGACATGTTCACCATGTGAACGTAGCCCAATTTTCCGCCGCTGATCTTTTCCACGTAGGCGCGCTGCTGCTCCACCCACTGGCGATAGAGCAGTTGGCGTGCGGCGCCCGAAGCTATAGGCCGGATTATCACTTCGCTGTCTTTGTCTCGCGCCAGCTTCAGAACCACACGTCGATCGATCTTGTGATCGAGCAACTCATCCAGGTTCACTCGCGGCCCGATTGAAACACCGTCGACCGCCAGAATCTCGTCGCCCACTTTCAGCCCCGAAACGGCAGCGGGCCCGAGAGGGACCGCGTCTGCGATACGCAGCCGCCCGGAACTTTCGTAGAGCGCCGCGTCCCAGCGAACTCCGAGCCGCCCCGTATTGTGCTCCGCGGGACGCGTGTTTGGCGTGAAACCAAGATGCGAAGCGTTCAATTCGCCCACCATCAGATTCATCAGGCTGCCCATTTCCTCGGGCGTCTGCGCACCCTCCACCAGCGGCTCGTACTCCGCGCGAACCTGCTCCCAATTGACGCCATTGAAATTCGGATCGAAGAAATTGTCGCGGAGGATCGTCCAAGCTTGCGCGAACACTTCGAGCTTTTCCTTCGGGAAGTCCACGTCCATTTCCGCTGTCACCGCCAGGGGTTTCGTTTGACGCGATTCGAGCGTCACGGAATGGATTTTGCCGTCCTCGAGGTAGAACACTTCCTTGTTGTCCGGCGTGAATTGCGCGGCGGCTTTGGAGCCGGGCGTCGAGGTGACTTGGCGCACGACAGGCGGCTCCTTGCTCAATTCGTCGAGGGAGTACGAATACAGATTCACCTGGCCCGCGGTTCTGCCGGTGAAAACAAGTGTCTTGCCGTCCGGGCTGACCGTCTGATCGGCTACATCAAGACCGAGGCGCAGAAAACTCATGCGATTGCGGATGCCGTCAAAATCGATGACCACGGGTTTGGGAGCGGGCTTTTTCTCGGGAGCACCCTTCTCGTCAGGCTTCGCGGCCTGCTCATCGCTCTTCGCCTTCTCGTCAGAGGAAGTCGCGGGCGGAGTTGCAGGCGGCTTCGTTTTCGGAGCTTCCTCTTTGAATAGATCGCGAAATTCATCTTCGCGGAACTTCGGCGTGTGCGGGACCAGGTCAACGCGAGCCACTTGCCCTTCCTCAGTGCGCTGGCCGGTGACGAACAAAAGATAGGTTCCATCCGAACTCCAGGAGATCGCCCCGCTTCCTCCGTTCGCCAGAAAGCTCACCGGCTTCGACTCTCCTCCGCCGGCGGGAACCACGCTCGCGTTTCGGTACAAGCGATCGCCGTAACTCAGGTACGCCACCCACTTGCTGTCGGGCGACCACACCACGGAACGATCGTCGAGTATAGGAGGGGGATCGAAATAGCCCTTGGCAAGCAAGTGGTCGTTCTTGCCGTCTGCGTCGATCGCGCGCAGCTCGCGCCCGTCTCGCAAGAAGGCAATCGTCTTCCCATCAGGCGAAAAAACTGGCAAGGCGTCGGTGCCGCCGCGTGTTAACTGCGTTTCCTTGCTGGCGCCGAAATCGTACAGGAAGAGATGAGTTGCGCCATCGCGATCGGAGAGGTAGACGATCCTGCGGCTGTCGGGCGCCCACGTGACGCCGGACTCGTTTGCTGTAGTGCGCGTGACCCGAAACGCGTCGCCGCCATCTTTCGCCGACACCGCAAACACTTCGCCGTGAACCACGAACGCCACTTTTTTGCCGTCCGGTGCTAGCTCGAATTCGGTGATCTTGTCCGAAAAAGTCATGTGCTCGGTGGCGGGGCCGTTTGGTGCGCCACGGAGCACAATCGAAACGGGCGCCGCTTTGCCTGACTTCGTGTCGAGTTTCCAGATGCCAAAGTCGCGCTCGAAAACAACGAAGCCGCCGTCGTAGGAAATCGTCGGCCACAGCACGCGCCCATCTTTGAACGAAGTTACCTGCGTGGCCTTTCCGCCCAGTGGCCGCATCCAGATGTTCTGCGCCCCGCCGCGATCGGAGAAGTAATACACCGCATGGCCGTCCGCGCTCCACATCGGCCAGATTTCCTTCGCGTCGCCACCCTCGCTCAGTTGCTCGTACCGAGCGGGCGAACCCTGATGCATGAGCCATATTTCGGATTCATCGATGTGGCTGTGGCCCTTGCGCCACCATTGCTCCGAATCGATGCCGCGGGCCGTGAACGCGAGCGTCTTGCCGTCGGGCGACGGCGCAGAAAAATATTCGTTCACGTACGTCTCCGCGGTGACAGGCATAGGCGTTCCGCCTTCGAGGCTGACTCGGTAAACGTCGTTCATGTAGGAAATGTTGTGGCCGCTCGTCGAGAAGTAAATCCATTTGCCGTCGCGCGACCACGCGTCCAGGCGATCGTTGGCATCATCGAACGTGAGGCGTTTCAGGTCGCCCGTCTCGAATGTAAGGACGTAGATGTCGCCGTTGCCGGTGCGCGTCGAAACAAACGCCAGGCGTTTCCCGTCAGGAGAGTAAATCGGCCGCGATTCGTTCGCCGCGCGCGAAACCAGCAAATGCGCTTCGCCTCCTGACGCCGGCACCGCCCAAATATCGCCGCCCGAAACAAACGCAATCTCGGAATTGTCGGGCGACATGGACGGCTGCGTGAGGTACGGCGCCGACGGCTTCGTCGATTGCGTGCCGGCTGGAATGGCGAACACCAGCGCGGCGATCGCCGCGCACAAAATCCCCTTGGACATTCTCGCTCCCCGGAGGCTTCCCCGCCCCGGGGGGAGTCAACCTCGCGCCGCAGATTAGATGCTGCTTTGAAAGCGGAGTCAAGGTGGGACGCTGTCCTGCAAATGGATGCGATGCAAGAGGGCCACCGGCGCAGCGGATTAGGCCGGTCTAGTCGGCGGCGGATTCAGCGAGGCCGTCAAGCGCCAGATGGGCTGGCCCAGGTCGTCCGCGTCTTCGGTAATGCAGTCACCGCCGTCGGCTTACGTCGGCGTCTACTTCTGTGAACCTTGTACTTTCTGGGATTTCGCCCGCTCAATCTTCCATTGGCAGCCGACTTGTTCCTGGCTCAGCTTCCTGTCAAAGTTCGCGGCGCAGAAATAATGAGCTTTGTCATCTTTGTGAGTTTCGCACGTTCCGTCGGAACCCCGGCCCTGTGCGTCGTAGTACGTGCAGGACAGATCCGCGGGGGCGCGTGACGTTAGACTCGAAGAGCCACCCGGAGATCGCGCTTCAATCGGTCGAGCTACCGATCCAATTCCCGTACCTACACATAAAAGAAGTACGATACTCCCTATTCCTAGGCCCCATTTCAAGCCGCGGCCGAACTGCTTCCTCTCGGTTTTCATTGTCATGATTCGTTCCTCCAGTACGTTGGCGTCAAAAATCCCGATGGCGTTAGAAGTTAGGGGTCCAGCCCTGAGCGAAATCATCTTGGCGAACCGAAGAAGGGATTCCGCATAAGAGTGCCGGTCGATAAGTCTTTCCGTGGCCATATCATCGCAGATCAGTTCCCGTGTTCGCGCGATTTGCGATTTCACAAACCACGTAACTGGGTGAAATGCGATAGGCAAACACGCGATCTCGTAGAAGAGGTTCTTCTGAAAGTCTCGGCGTTTGATATGTGCGCATTCGTGTGCCAGCGCCGCGAGAACGTCATGCGACGCGCATTCCTCGATGAATCTGTCTGAAACAAGGACTGCTGGGTGTGCGAACCCGATGGTTACGGGACCATCAACCGCTTCCGAGCGTAGGACATGGGCCTCTTTCACCGAGAATGCTCGCTTGCAATGCTCCCAAAGTTCCCCGGCCTCCGGTTCAAGCGAGACGGGGCGGGCCTCCCGACGAAGACTGATCGTGTAATACAGCGACCAAGTCAACCTAGCTGCGGACCAGACCAGCGCGCCGAGGAAAAACAAGAAAAGAGCAAGAACTATAGCCGGTGGCAATACAAAGCCACTGCTCATGGGCTGTGGATCAAACACCGAGGTCGCGAAGGGATGATTTTGAGCAGCCGTGGGAAACGCGCTGGCCTGAATCAATCGGAGGAGCGGTAACGCCGGAATAACGACGGCCAGTCCTAATGCACCTACCCAGAACAAATGCTGGATTCTGGGACCGAGGCCCCTCAACAGACGGCTGACTATCCATCCCGCTCCGCCCAGCGCAGCCACTTCCCACAAAGAATTGGAAAAACAGGAAGCAATGAGTCGAACCAGATTATTCATCATGTTCGTTCGCCTCTTCGGCCAGAATCTTCTTTGTCAGATCAACCAGGCGAGCTGGATCGACCTGCCGACTCTTGACCAAGTTCATCACCAACTCTTCTGAAGACCCTCCAAAGAGTTTGTCGATCAAGTCCCGGACTGCATGTCTTACGGCTTTCTCCTTCGACAAAACGGGACGGTACTCGTATGCCCTGCCCCTTAACTTCCGTCGGACCTTTCCCTTCCGTTCCAATACATTCAGCATTGTCTGCACCGTCGTGTAAGCGAGATTCGTGGCGGAAGGAAGATCCTTCTGCACCTGCAGGACCTCACCTGCACCTTTGCGCCAAAGCACCTGCATGATCTGCAGTTCGAGAGGAGTGAGCGAGGGGGAGTCTTTTTTGCGGCGAGCCATTCTGTCTCCTAAACAAATAGGAGACTAGACCTGATTCATATGGCTTGTCAACTAAAACTTTAGGACAAGCAAATAGATTGGTCGAAGACCTGCACCCCCTGGCGGGCAGCAGGCTCTGTCATTGCTAATCGACGGAATCCACGAGCTTGTCGGCGCGGCGAAGCTCTGGGAACCACCAGGCCCAGAGCAGGGTCGCCGCAATGGCGCCCAGTCCTCCGAAAATGACAGCAGGAACGGCGCCGAGCCATTGTGCTGTGGCGCCCGACTCGAATTCGCCTAGCTGATTCGACGCGCCGATAAAAATCATGTCCACGGCGTTGACCCGGCCACGCATTTCATCGGGCGTCTTCACCTGCACCAGCGTCCCGCGAATCACCACGCTGACCATGTCCGTGGCCCCCACCAGAATCAACGACACCACCGACAGCAAGAAGCTTCGCGAAACGCCGAAGATCACAGTAGCGAAGCCAAAGCCCCCGACGCACCAGAGCATCGAGGCGCCGGCGCGCCGCCGCAACGGCCGGTAAGCCAGGAGGATCGCCATCGCGCCCGCCCCAACGCCAGGCGCGCTTCGTAAAATGCCGAGACCCCACGGACCCGTGTGAAGAATTTCGCGAGCGTACACCGGAAGGAGAGCCACCGCGCCCCCAAGCAGCACAGCCACAAGATCGAGCGAAATCGACCCGAGAATTATTTTCTCGCGCCGAATGTATCGCAGGCCTGCAAGCACCGTGGTCCAACTGACTGGCTCCCGCGGTGGCGCCGTCTGACCCGTCTTGATCCCAAGCGTCACGAGCCCCGCGGCAATCGCGCCAGCCATCGCACCCGCGTAGACGGCCGAAGGTCCTCGAGAGAACGCGTAAATGAGGCCGCCCAACGCCGGGCCCAGAATGGTGGCCGCCTGAAACACGCTGGAATGCCAGGCGACAGCGCTGGGAAAAACCTCCATCGGCACCAGCCGAGGCAGAATCGCCCGGCTCACCGGCCCGTTGAACGAGCGAACCACCCCTACAAGCACTAGGACGATGTAAATGGGATAAACACGCGGCAGTCCGTGCAACGTGATCGCCAGAAGCAGCGCGGAGCAAATCGCGAACCCCGCGTAGCACGCAGTGAGCAGGCGGCGCCGATCGATGCGATCCGCGGCATGGCCCGACACCAGAAATAGGAGAACGCCCGGAACGAATTGGGCCAGGCCCGTGATGCCCAGCGCGAGCGGCTGTTTGGTTATCTCGTAGACTTGCCACCCAACGGCCACCGATTGCATTTCGAGCGACAGCACGCTCAGCAGACGGGCCAGTTCGTAATTTCGGAAAGCCGGATACGAGAAAACCACGCGACCGCTGACGGCAGCGTTCGTTGAATCGGGCATGAACCGTTACTCTCGCACAAGAAAGCCGGAAGGCAAAAAAAGAAAACGCCCCGGCGCGAAAGCCGGGGCGCTGGAAGAAAGCTCACTCGAAGACGCGTCGTGGCTCTGTTGACTTCCTCAGTTCACGTGGCGTTCCTCAACTTGTCATCCCGAATCCCCGCGCTTTTTGCGGGGTGAGGGATCTGCTTTTCGCTTTTGGAGGCCGCTTGAACTAGGACCTCGACAAAGTCATGCTGCGTCTAGAACAGGTTCCAGAGGAACTGGTTGTACACCTCGTGGTGATACTGCACTTCGGGCGCCTTGACGAACGTGCCCAGCAACCGCGAACAGCGGTCCGCCGAAGCCTGCTTCAGGTCCCCGAAGCGTCCCTTCACATCTTCGCCCAGAATCTTCGTCATCCACGGAGCTTTGCGGAAATTCTCGAGCGCCGTATAAATGTTGTCCGGCAAATACCGTTCAGCCTGACGCAGATTCTTGATCTTCGCGGTTTCGCCCTCGAGTCCCGTCTTGAAGATGCAATACATCACCATATAAGGATTCGCATCTGGCGCCACCGAACGGAATTCCACGCGCATGCTCCGCTCGTTGCCGATCGGGATGCGGATCATCGAACCGCGATCCACAGCCGAAGCCTTCAGCTGGTTCGGCGCCTCGAAGTGCGGGTCGAGTCGGCGATACGCGTTCACGCTCGAATTCATCACCAGGCAAATGTCGTTTCCGTGCGTGAGGACTCGGTCGACGAACGCCCAGCCGAACTTGCTGAGTTTTTCCTCGCCCTTGGGATCCCAGAAAAGATTCTTGCCGCCCTTGCTGATCGAAACGTTGGTGTGCATGCCGCTGCCGTTCACGCCCACCACCGGCTTCGGCAAGAACGACGCCGTCAAACCCATGTTCGTCGCCACCTGCCGGCAGATCAGCTTGTAGAGCTGAATCTGATCGGCCGCGCCCACCACTTCTCCGTAACCGTAATTGATTTCGAATTGCGAAGGCGCCACTTCCGGATGGTCCTTCTCGTTCTGGAATCCCATCGCGCGCTGCACTTCGGCGCACGTGTCGATGAACGTGCGCAGCGGATCGCCCGGCAGCGAGTGATAGTAGCCGCCGGTGTTGACGTACTCGAATTTGCCGGTTTCGTAGTAATGGCGTTCGGCATCGGGCCCCTTGAACAAGAAGCCCTCGATTTCGTTCGCGGCGTTCAGCGTGTAGTCTTCGTCCTTATACAGCTTGTTTGCGTAGCCCTTCAGCAACCCGCGAATGTCCGCGCCGTACGGCGTGCCGTCTTTGTCGATCACTTCGCCGAAGACAAGAACTTTCCCGGGCCCTAACAGGTCGGCGGGCGCCCAGTAGAACGAGCCCCAATCCATCATGAGGCGAAGGTCGCTCTCGCGCTGCGCCGTGAAGCCGCGGATGGACGAGCCGTCGAACGTCAGGTTGTCGTAGCTCTTCACCAGGAATTTCTTGTCGTAGTCCAGCATGTGTAGCCGGCCTTCAAGGTCGCTGAACAGCACGGTGACGGCCTTGATGCGCTTTTCGTCCGTCAGATACTTCAGCCGATGCTCCTGGATTTTGTGCGGGGAGACGCGGTCTTTGCGTTGCTGCTTCGACTGCAGATTCAGTTCTTCAAGCTCATCGTAAGGAAGGGAAAGAAAATTACGCAGTTCGGTAGACATGCATCTCCTCGAGTTGGGGCGCACCACAACTCAAAAACAGGTTTTCAAGTCCCGCCATGCGGGATTCGAGGCGTAAGGGTATCGTGCGGGAAATCGAATCGTCAAATCGAAAACGGGATCGCCCCGATAGACAAAATCTATCGAACCCATAAACAAAAGCTAGGCAAACCCCGGCTCAAGCGGGGGAATGGCCGCATTTCCGCGTCGCTTCCTCGCAAAACGGAGCGGCACGCAAGGCACGGAGCCAATCAAAGCCGGGTCATATAGCGTTGTTCCGGTTAGTTTTCCTTTTGCCATTCAGAAGGGAGACTGGCAGGCAACAGGAACGGGTAACGGTATTCACGCGCCAAGATTACATATTTCCCCTGAGGGTTTTCGAGGACCCGTACGCATACCGTCGTCAAAGGGCCGTAGCCTGCAAATTTGTTGTATCAAGAACAGGAGAGCCATACGATTTCACAAGTTGGCGCCAGCCCGGAAATTCCGGTTTGCATCCTAACCTCGGAGATGAAACTTTATGAGTAAGACGAGCAAACTATCTTCTCTTGCCATCCTGGCTGCCGGATTCATCGCACTGGCGTTTGGAGCGGGAGGATGCAACAACCAACAACCGGCGCAGACCGATCAGTCGCAGGAAACCGCCCAACCCGCGGCGACCGATCAATCGCAAGATCCAGCCGCCGCGGCCAATCTGGCGCCAACGGATCAAGACGCTAACAATTCCGGCAACGACAACGATAACAATTACGATGCGGACTCCGAGGACACGAGCTACGGCCAGCCGGAACTCGACGCAGAGCAAGCCCCGCCGCCGCTGCCGGAATATTCGCAGCCTGAATGTCCCGGCAATGGCTACCTGTGGACGCCCGGATATTGGAGCTACGCTCCTGCGGGCTACTACTGGGTGCCCGGAGCCTGGGCGCGACCACCTCAGGTGGGCTTCCTATGGACGCCAGGATATTGGGGATTTACCGGCGGTCACTATCGCTACCATTACGGCTTTTGGGGCCGCCATATTGGCTACTATGGCGGCATTAACTATGGTTTCGGTTACGTCGGCGTTGGCTATCAGGGAGGCTACTGGAACGGAGATCGTTTCAACTACAACCGTTCCGTGAATAATGTGAATGCGACAGATGTCCGCGTGTACAACCGCACCGTCACGAATACGGTCATCATCAACAACACCACCATCAACGTCACCACGGTCAACCGCGTCAGCTACAACGGGCCGGGAGGTGTCACTCGGCGGCCTCTGCCAACGGAAATCGCCGCGACGCGCGAGCAGCGCATTCCTCCGATGAGCACGCAATTGCAGCAGCAGCGGGCGGCAGCGCAGAACCACGAGCAGTTCGACTCGGTCAATCACGGGCGTCCGGCGGTTTCTGCAGAGGCTAAGCCCATCCCAGAGGGCAAGCCAATCGCTCCGGTGATTCCCGCTCGGCCTGCTGCGGCGCGCGCGAACGCACCCGAGCCGACAAAGCCTGCCGAACCCATGAAGAAAACAGCTGAGTCCACACGGCCTGCGGCTAAGTCTGCTCCGCCGCCACCGCCGCCGCCGATGGCAAAACGCGCCCCAGCGACTCCTGAGCGGCGCGTCCAACCATCAGAACCGGCCGCGCATAACGAGCCCGCGAAGGAGGCAGCGCCGAAACCGGCCACAAAGGCGCCGCCCAAGTCGGCTACTCCACCGCCCGCTGAAAAACGGGCGCAACCTGCGACGCCTGCTAAACCCAAGGCTCCGCCTCCTCAACCGGCCAAGAAGGAACCGCCAAAGGAAAAGCCGAAGCCGGAGCCGCAGCCGAAGCCGGAGACGAAGCCGAAACCGGAACCGCAGCCACAATGACGATTACGGATTGACGATCAACGGATTCGTGCAGCTCTTCGCGCACGCAAACGATCTCAACCCTGCAGCAGCGGCGTCCACACTTCCATGAAGCTCGGTTCGCGATTTGCCCAGGCGTAATACGGAATCATCGTCAACGGAACGGCCCGCGCCTTCCGCGTCGCCGCGGTGTAAGGCGCATACAGCGCGCCCTGCGACGTACCTTCATAGGCCGCGCCGGGATGGCGGAGCACCACCACTCCGCCGAGCAAATCGCTCTTAAACTCGCTATGAAACTCCGCCGCTGTTTGCCGCCTCAGGTCGATAGCTGCGTCGCTCAGCGTCACACCGTCAGGCTGATCGAGCTGTTCCATGCAATAAATCAGCGGACCGCGCAGGACGGCCACTCGCCCCGAATCTTCGGTCACGTGCGGATTGGCCGCGAGAGCCTGCGGCGTCATGTCCAGTTGCAAACGCACCGTATCGCCCGGCGCCCACCGGCGGCGAATCGGTAGATACGCCCCAGGCGTGACGCCAGCCACGGCCTTGCCATTCACCGAAACTTGCGCGCGTTTCGACCATCCCGGAACGCGCACGTAGAAGGTGAAATCCGCAGCCTCCGCCGGCGTGACGGTGACGGTCACGTCGCCGTCCCACGGATAATTCGTCTTCTGCGTCACCTTCAACGGCGTCCCGTTCTCGAGGTGCCAATCCAGTTCCGAGTTGTCGTACAAGTGCACGTAAAGCCCATCCTTGCTTGTGCTGTAGAAATATCCGGGCAGCGCGGCGAACGTGCGCTCCAGATTCGGCGGGCAGCACGTCGTGTCGTACCAGGGATTGCGAATCTTGTCGCCGGTGGAAGGATCGAACGCCAGCGGATTGCGATAGCAGTAGAGCACCCCATCGAGCGACATCCCCGAATTAATCCCGTTGTAGAGTGCGCGCTCGATCACATCGGTGAACTTCGCGTCTCCCGTAACCGCGAGCATGCGCCAATTCCACATCATGTTCCCGATTGCCGCGCAACTCTCGCCGTACGCCCGGAAATTCGGCAGCTCGTACGCATCGCCAAATGCTTCGCCCGCCGCGCGCGAGCCCACGCCGCCGGTGACGTACATCTTCGAACTCGTCATGTCGTTCCAGAGCGTGTTGAGCGTGTTTAGATACGCGGAATCGCCGGTCTCGAGGTAGTAGTCGGTGGCGCCGCAGCACGCGTACATCGCGCGCACCGCGTGGCCCTCGAGCTTGGTCCGCGCCGTGAATGGCGTACCGCAGAACATATAAATTGTCCGTTGCTCTGGAAACGGCGCTCGCTCGTCGCCGTGCAAGATGTAGCCCGCCAGGTCGAGTGCCTCTTGTCGCCCGTGATGCGATACAGCTCGATGAGCGCCATTTCGATTTCCGGGTGGCCTGAAACGATGGGCTTCTTTGGCGCGGGACCGTAATCCGGCAACAGAAAATTGTCGACGAAGCGGATGCCCGCGTCGAGTATCGTGCGGTCGCCGGTGGCTCGGTAATACGCGATGGCGCCTTGCAGGAAGTGCCCCATGCAGTACAGCTCATGCCCCGTCGACTGCGTCTGCGGAGTCATGCTCAGCGACGCGCGATCTTGCACGTAGTATGTGTTCAAGTAGCCGTTCGGCTGCTGCGCCGCCACCACATCGGCGATCACCTTCTGGGTCATTTCGCGCAGCTCCGGCCGGTCTCCCGATTGCAGCGCGAACCCCACCGCCTCAGTCCATTTGTAAACGTCTGAGTCCGAGTACACCGGGCCTGTTTGCTTGGCGTCGCTTTTGCCCGTGAGCCGCCGGAAGTTGTTCATCCGCCCGTTCGCTTCCAGCAAATCGTGCATGCTGGGAATGCTCTTCGTCACGTTAATGTCGCGCCGAGTGGCCCAGAACCCGCTTTCGATCGTGACCGCGCGAACTGGCACGTTTCGCAGCTTGGCGTACGGAGACTTCGCCACATTGATCACGCCCTGGTCTTTCCATGGCGGCGTATCCGTCAGAGGCACTTGCGATTGCTCCGCGGGCGCTGCGGTGCCTGCTTCGCTAGCCGAAGCCAGAAATCCGCGGCCGAAGGGCGCCGCCGAAATAGCGGCCGTCGAAATCGCAGAAGCCACAAACTGCCGCCGCGACATTCTTTTTGCTTTGCTCATCCGAGTCCCGTCCCTCCTCGGTCGCAAGAACACACGCCACCCGACGCAGGCTCCCGCGCGCGAGCCGGTATCATAACGCAAAACATGTAAGCGTTTACCCAGGTTGTGCGCTCTTCGAGGAGCAGCCGTGGCCCGCCGCCGTACTGGCCAGCGGGCTCGGCCTTCCAGCGTGAGAAAACCCTATTTGGACCCTCGGTTGACCTTGTCGTTCTCCGGGAGCGTCGCAAGCGCCAGAAGATGCCGTTTCCAACCGCTCGTGAAGAGCTTCTTGGGAACCTCGTCGTAAAGCCCTGCATTAAGCACGTCGCTGAGGTAACCGACGGCCTCGTCAACTGCAGCTTCCACCTCTTCCGCCGTGGGAAAACTGCAAGCGGTTCGCCGCATCAGTTCGGCATGAAATTCCGCTGGCCCGCGCCGGCCGGCCAACACTAAACAACTGAACGCCCACCAATATTGCGCTTCCAGATGATCTCTCTCTTCCATCTTGGCTCTCCCCTTTTCACTCGTTAAGTGATTGAAAGTTTCGCGGGCCTTCAAAGAGTGGAGGCCGCGTGGATCGGGGAAAATCGGTTGGAATTCACGATGCAGGCTTACGCCCGGCGCAGCTCATTCTGCCAAGCAGAAAAAGCGCCGATGCAGGCGAATTCCCTTTGGATGGAGAGCGAGGGCTACGTTCGTCTTAAGGAGTGGAGGGCTAGCAGGTCGCGCGAACCGGGTCGCGTCGCTGGCAGGGCGGCCAGCTGAGCTGCGAATTCAACCTGCTGAACGGCTGCGGGTTGCTCGCGCACCTGCTCGACTTTCTTCGCGCGAGCAATCACTTCCACCGAATCCGAACTGTGCCTCAAAATCGTGAAATCGTTCGAAACGTCATCCGTGAGCGTCGACATCTCGGGAATTTCCAGGCAGGCGAGGCAAAGAAAGAGCAGTCCGGCGAGCAGATATACGGACAATCCCTTTTCTTTTCTCGCTACGGACCGGCTCGCTGCAGCAAAAATCATAGGACGAAAGGGATACAGCAGGTCTCCCCCCACAGTCAATAGGGAATGCTCTGTATGGCAGAGGCTGATCCGGTCAGTTCAGTATCGTCGCCTGAGCGACCTACTTCTTCGTGAAGACGAGTTTCTGTTGCGCTTCCCCCATCGGCCCGGAAATGCTCCGCATCGCCGAGAGCGTGTTCCCGTCGGCACTGAGATTGTATTTGCTGACGAGCGTGGCTGCGTTTCCCTGAATCGTGAGTTGCGTGTTGACCACCAGAGAATTGCCGTCCCAGTGCGCTGTGCTCTTCGCCTCGTTTCCGAAAACAGTTGAGGTCGCCACTTGCTTCCCGTCGGTTACCAGATCCAGTGTGAAAGTTGTGGCGCCCATCGGCCCGCCCGTCTGGTTCACAGTGATCTTGATGGAAGGCTCCTGGTCATCGATGGTGTCGGTGCGGCTGTCGGGAGGAGGCATCTGACCAAAATCGCTCTTCGAGGTATCAAGCACCCACGTGCCGCTAAGATTCGGCTTGGCCGATGCCGATGCTGAAGAACCACTCATCGAGCCTGACATCGACCCCGAACTCATCGAACTTGAAGCCGCCGAAGACGAACCGCTACTCATACTCGAAGCAGACGATGCTGTCGCGGCGCCAGCCGACGCATCCTGCTTCTCGAAAACGAACGTTCGCTGCGCCTCGCCCATCGCGCTCTGATAGTCCGAGCTGATTGTCAGCACCTTGCCGTCGGCCGACAGCGTGTAATGGCTCACGCCTGTCACCGGATCGCTCCCGTACGTCAGCTTCTGGCTCACATCGAGCGTCGAGCCGTTCCACGCGGCGGAAATGCTCTGCATCGTCACCTCCGGACTCGGATGAGCGCCGGGCGCGTCGGGCGCTATCGTCACTTCGCGGCCGTCGGTCGTCAGCGTCTGCGTGTACTGCATTTTGCCCATTTCCGTCTCGGCGTTGACGCCAATCTTGAGCGTCTGGCCGCTCTGCTCGATCACGTCCGTCTGAGCGCTAGGTCCAGGCACAGGCCCGAAATCACTTTTGCCCACGTTCAGTTTCCACGTCCCGCTGAAATCCGGCTTAGCCTGAGCGAACCCAGCCGACGCGACACCCGCCACCGCCAACGCTCCGATCAACACCTTCCGCAGCATGTTGCCTCCTTAGACGCCCCACTCCCTCGATGTTCTGTCAGCTTGTGGAAGGGCGGGGTTTTAACCCCGCCGTAACCCGCTTGCCTCTTCAGGGGTTTTAACCCCTGAAGCCTGGCAGCAGAATTCTCACGCAAGCACCCAGTCCACTCCACACAAGCTCAATACGCCCGGGGCCGCAATTTTATATCAACTGACCCACAGCTACGACTCCCAATCTCGGCCACACGCGATCGCGGCAGGGCGACTAACTCACCCCCCTTGAAACGGGGTTTTGTGTCAGCCCCGGACCTTTAGTCCGGGGAGCACGGCCTTAAGGCCGTGCGAAACGCTGAGCCACAAAACCGTTTAAGAGGCTGCGGCTTTAGCCGCAGCCTCTTGGGGTAACACCGGGCTGCCTGTCCGTCGCGACGGTCCCGCCGGCCTGTCCCAAGTGCAGCCGAAGGGCTCTTTCCGAATTTCACCGTTGCCACCCAAACACTCGCGTCTATACACTTCGCCCATGCTCTTCATGATCATCGAAACCTTCAAAGCCCGCAATTCGAAAGCCGTTGGCGATCGCTTCAACCGCGAAGGTCGCATGTTGCCCGAAGGCGTCACCTATCAAGCAAGCTGGGTCGATCACGCGGGCAATCGCTGCTTCCAAATAATGGAAGCATCGAACCGGGAATTGTTGGACGCCTGGATCACTCGCTGGAACGACCTGGTCGACTTCGAAGTCATCCCGGTCCTAACTTCCGCCGACTTCTGGGCGAAAATGCGTCTCGAACAAACCGTCGCGACACCAACTCCTCGCACGTAACGAATTGAAGTGGGGAAAGGCCTCGCACCCGGAACTTATGCACCTCCATACAGAGCGAAGGCCCGCTCCCTAAACATGAATCAAATTGAAGACAATCAGCGCCAGCGTGCTTGCGCCGACGATCAGCCACAGAATGACGCCTTGTAGAAGCGGGCGCACACCCACCTGCTTGAGCGTCGCTTTGTTCAGGCCGGTGCCGATCAGGAACAGCGTCACCGTAAGCCCGTTTTTGCCGAGATGATTCAGGATACTGAAAGCCGGCTGGAAAGCGGGCAGCAGCGTATTGGCCAACGCCGCCAGACAGAAGAAAAGGATAAACCACGGCCACTGAATTCGCGCTTTGCTCTTCAGCGCAACCGCCGTGACTACCGAGAGCGGCACGATCCAGAGAGCGCGCGCGAGTTTGATGGTGGTGCCCACGGCGAGCGCCTCCGGACCATACCGGGCAGTGGCGCCAACCACCGAGCTGGTGTCGTGGATGGCTAGCGCCGACCAAAGCCCGAACTGCGCCTGCGACATGTGAAGCGCCAAGCCGATGACGGGAAACAGGAACAGCGCCACTGAGTTGAGAATGAAAACAGTCCCCAACGAGACGGCCATTTCTTCCTCGCTGGCGTTGGCGATGGGACCGACAGCAGCGATGGCGCTGCCGCCGCAAATCGCAGTCCCGGCGCTGATGAGGAACGACAATTTCCCGCCGACACGAATCAGATAACCGAGCCCGAGGCCCAGCGCCAGCGTCGCGCTGATGCTCAGAGCCGTGTAGACGAAACCGGAGCGTCCGGCTTGAACAACTTCGTGAAGATTCATACCGAACCCGAGCGCCACGACGGAAGCCTTAAGCAGAAACGTGGCCAGCTTTTTGCTCTCCACATGATACGGGTGCGCCAGGGCGAGGCCGTAAATCAGGCCTCCCAAAAGTGCGATCGGAGGCGAAACCAAACCGCTGGCCGCCAGAATCAGCGCCACGAAAAAAATATTCTTGTTCATCGATGGAGTTTGCCGCGAACGGAAGACGCCCGCCCGGCAACATCCTAACTGGCGATCCAGCGAAGGGCAAACGCCACGTGCGGCCCGAATCCACTTTATGCTATCGTCAGCGAATCCACGGAACGGGCGCGAACGCTGTATTTCCGCGTCACTCGCTGCCAATTAGAGGAAAATGCTGCATCAGAACATACGAATAGTGGCCGTCGCCACCTTCTTTGCCTTCTCGCCGGCTCTCGCGCAGGCCCAACATAAGACGCGACCGAAAACGAATCCTGGCTTGCCCTGCGGTAGCGATAGCGCATCAGTTCCCTATTCTTACGACCAGGCGGTCCTTGACGGCATCAAGCCACCCATTGAGGAGGGGAAGCGCCAGGTGATTACCATTATGGTGGGCAGAGAAATACCGATCGTGTTGCAGACCGACGGCGAAAAGTTCGCGATCCGGACTGCCACGCCGCAGATCACTCAAAAGAATATCTACGCTTTCCTTGATGACCTCAACGGCTCGTGCAGGCTGCCAGCCGATCCGGATGACGCTATCAAACTCATCCCCCTCAAATGGGAAAGCGAAGACCTCACCGCGGACGAATTCGAGCGACTACACGCCGATTTTTCCAAGGCCCTGCTCCAGTACGTCTCTGACATCTCGGGTAACTACCGCTCGATCGTGGAGTCGCGAATGATGTCGATATTCGTCGACGCAACCTGCTACTCGATTGCCTACGACAATCAGAACAACTCAGAATTTAAGATCGAAGTTTGCGAGGGAGACAAACCCCCGAATCCGATGGTCGAGTGGGTTCGCAGGCTTCACGTATTTGCAGAGAGCAAGTTTCACCGCCCGATCTGGGATTTCTTAGCCGAGGCCGAGGCTGCCGAAAAGATTGAGGCAAACGAAGTGTTCCTCGTCCGCGGCGCCGGCGGCCATGGGTGGTGCGCGTATCCCGATCAATCGGCATGGAACGACGTCGACTGGGCAGGGGGATCTCAGGGCGGAATTCTGGATTTCGCTAATGACCGGCTCGCGTCCACTGAGGCGAGAACGACAATCAAGCAAGGTGAGGACCGCATTTGGCTCGTGGTCGATCACTACACCCTTAGCGCGAAGGGAGAGTTCTTGGAAGATCGCCGAAGGATCACCGACGTCGAGGGAAATTGGGAGCGAGACGAGACTTACCTGATTCACGACGGAAGAGCCGAGAAACAGAGCGGCCACACCCACAAGTCGTTCCCCGACCAGCCGCTGAGCAAGCCACAGGCAACAGTTCCGAATTTGCCAGTCATTACCAAGATCCAGGACCTTCCTTTTTCTCGCCTCGCTGGGCTGACACGCTCCGAAGTTGCGTCGAAGGGCAAAGTCTGTACCTCAGACTAGTAACAGCTCCGCCGGTGCGGCGGTGGTGCCGATTGTGTTATCGTCAACAGTTTGGAAGCGCGCTTTGACGCGCGACCCAAGCGAACACCCGCAAAAGCATCTGCAAACGGAGCGGTAGCCATGAAAAGTTCGTACAACGGCGTGGCGGTGCCTTCGAACGGCGCGCCCATCGACTATTCCGGCGGCGCCTTCCGCGTCCCCGACCGGCCGACCATCCCCTTCATCGAAGGTGACGGCACCGGACGCGACATCTGGAAAGCCTCGCGCCTCGTCTTCGACGCCGCCGTCGAGAAAGCCTACGGCGGGAAGCGAAAGATCGCCTGGCTCGAAGTCTTCGCCGGCGAAAAAGCGTTCAACCAGTTCAAGGAATGGCTACCGCAGGACACGGTCGACTGCATTCGCGATTTCCGCGTCGCCATCAAGGGTCCGCTCACCACGCCGGTCGGCGGCGGCATCCGCTCCCTGAACGTCACCCTGCGCCAGGTTCTCGACCTCTACGCCTGCGTCCGACCGGTCCGCTATTTCCAAGGCGTCCCTTCGCCAGTCCGCAATCCGGAACGCATGAACGTCGTCATCTTCCGCGAGAACACAGAAGACGTCTACGCCGGAATCGAGTGGAAATCCGGCACGCCGGAGGTGAAAAAACTCATCGACTTCCTGAATAACGAAATGCTTAAGGACACCAAGAAGCGCGTCCGCGAGGACTCGGGCGTCGGCATCAAGCCGATTTCGCCCACGGGCACGAAACGCCTCGTCCGACGCGCCATTCAGCACGCAATCGACAACGCGCGCGGCGTCGTCACTCTCGTTCACAAAGGCAACATCCAGAAATTCACCGAAGGCGCTTTCCGCGACTGGGGCTACGAACTCGCCACGCAGGAATTCCGCCCGCACGTCGTCACCGAGCGCGAGAGCTGGATCATCGATAACAAAGACAAAAATCCAAATCTCACCGTCGAACAGAATGCCGCGATGATCGAGCCCGGCCTCGAACAAGCGACGCAAGAGTTCAAGAACGCGCTATACGCCGAAATAAAGCACACGCTCGACACGATTTACGCCACGCACGGAAATGTCCAGTGGAAGAAGAAAATCCTCATCAACGATCGCATCGCCGATTCCGTCTTTCAGCAAATCCTGTTGCGCGCCGACGAGTACCAAGTCTTCGCGACGCCCAATTTGAATGGCGATTACCTGTCCGACGCTTGCGCGGCGCAGGTCGGCGGCCTCGGCATGGCGCCGGGCGCCAATATCGGCGATGGCTTCGGCGTCTTCGAAGCCACGCACGGCACCGCCCCAAAATATGCCGACAAAGACGTGATCAACCCGAGTTCCGTGATGCTGTCGGGCGCGATGATGTTCGATTTTCTCGGATGGAAGGAAGCTTCTAAGCTGATTGAAGACGGCATCGCGCGCACGATTCAGCAGAAGCGCGTCACCTACGACCTCGAGCGAATGATGCCCGGTGCGAAGAAACTCAAGACCTCGGAATTTGCGGCGGCCATCATCGAAAACATGCAATCCGCCGTCGCCGCCGACTGAAGTCGCTCGCGGTGGGTGTTTCAAATTTGAAATCTGAAATGAAGCTATTTCATAAATGGTGCCCGGAAGGGCGGGGCTTCAGCCACGCCGTCAGGCTTGCAATAGGAAAGGGCTTTAGCCCCTGAAGCCAAGCTGTTCGATCCAACCGAGCATTTATGAGATAGGCTGATTTCAAATCTGAAATGAGGCTCAGAAATGGCTTGTGTCAGGGCGCGACTTCAGTCGCGCCGAAAGGCATAGTAAATTCAGGGGCTTTAGCCCCTGAGGTCCACATCTCCACACAATGGAAGCCACCAAGGAGACCTGAATGCGCAAGAAAGTAACCGTAGTCGGCGGCGGCTTCGTCGGTTCCACCACCGCGCAGCGAATTCATGACGCAGGCCTCGCAGACGTCGTGCTCACCGACATTCTCGACGGCGTCCCCGCCGGTAAAGCTCTCGACATGGCCGAATCCGCCCCGATTCTGCGCACCGACGCGCACGCTATCGGCATTTCCACCGCCTCGGGCGATTACCGCGACACCGCCAACAGCGACATCATCGTCATCACCGCCGGCTTTCCGCGCAAGCCCGGCATGAGCCGCGACGATCTGCTCAAAGCGAACTACGACGTCGTCAAAGGCGTCGTCGAAGCCGTCGTGAAAATCTCGCCGGCAGCGATTCTCATCATCGTCACAAATCCGCTCGACGCAATGGCGCAAGCCGCCTTCAAAATCAGCGGCTTTTCGAAGAATCGCGTGATCGGCATGGCAGGCGTCCTCGATTCCGCGCGCATGAGCGCATTCGTCGCGGCGGAACTCGGCGTCTCCGTCGAAAACGTCCACTCCTTCGTCCTCGGCGGCCACGGCGACGACATGGTCCCCCTCGCGCGCTACTCAACCGTCGCGGGAATTCCCCTCCCCGAGCTGATCCCGCACGACAAACTCGAGGCGATCATCACTCGCACGCGAAAAGGCGGCGCCGAAATCGTCAACCTGCTGAAAACAGGCTCGGCCTATTACGCGCCGTCGGCTGCGGTCTTCGAAATGGTGGAAGCAATCCTCAAAGACAAAAAGAAAATTCTCCCCTGCGCGGCCTATCTCGAAGGCGAATACGGAATCAGCGGCCTCTTCGTCGGCGTCCCGGTAAAACTGGGCGCGCGCGGCATCGAGCAAATCATCGAAATCAAGCTCACGCCCGACGAAAAAGCCGCCCTCGACAAATCCGCAGCCTCCGTCCGCGAGCTAATCAACGTCCTCGGCCTCTAGAAGCCGTCCCATAAATGGCGCCCGGAAGGGCGGGGCTTCAGCCCCGCCGTCACGCCTGCAGTAAAAAGGGCTTTAGCCCCTGAAGCCAAGCCGTTCGATCCAGCGGAGCATTTATTAGATGGGCTCTAGGTTTGTTCGCCGCACTCTGTCTGTGCCGAACCGCTTGGCTCGTAGGTGGAGTCTCTGCGCCCTCCGCGTCTCTGCGGTAGATTTCGTCTTTTGACTGATACCAATTGGCCGCACGCGGCTGCGCTCATCGAAGTCCGCATGCACCAATTTGATAAACTGTCATCAGGCTATGAAACTCTTCCGCGGCAAATCCGACAAAGATTCGCGCGCTCCACGCGATGGAACGCCAGGCTCACCCGGGCGATCGGACCATGAAGCACAACCCTCTCACCGCCTCACCGTGGACTTAGCCCGCGCGGAAAGCCTCGCCACCATGCTCGCGCACAGCCGCGCGGCGCAATTTGTCGAAGTGGCGGACCTCCTCGCCGGAATGTACATCTACGAATGGGAGCGTCTTTCGAGATTCTGGGACAATCGCGACGAAATCGAGACCCTTCTGCAGAAGATTTGCAGCATCAGTCCCCAGCGCTGGAACCACTGGATCGAGCACTACGACCAGCAGCGCCAGAAGGATGAAAAAGACAGGCGCAGCCTCAAGGATTCTCAACTGCAGGGAGAAATCCTCCCACGGTCACGCGAGCTGCAGAAAATTCTAGCGCAGGCCGCGGAAATTGCCCCGTTCCGCGACGACGTCGACGGCATAAAAATTCCCGTCCTCACCAGCGAGTGCGTCCTGCTGTGTATCGCGCGAAACGCCGAATCCGAGCTCAGCAGCAAGCTCCGCGACACCGCCCTCGACCTCGCCGCCCTAGAACGCTCCGCCCGCGACCCTCGCCGCGCCCCCCAGCGTTAAACAGGTTTCAGGTTTCAGGTTTCAGGTTTCAGGTTTCAGGTTTCAGGTTTCTCTGTGTCCTCAAGCCTTTCTCCGTGTCCTCTGTGGTGAGCCTTCTCCGCGTTCTCTGCGTCTCTGCGGTGAAGGTTTTTGTCTCTAGATAATCATCTTGAAATTCACCCACAGCTCCGCCAGGGGCGCGCTCGGCTTCCGGCAAACGTAAATCGGCACCTTCTGCTCCATCGGCACCCCGTTCGGATTCGACGCCGTCGCGACCAACGCCGCCTCCCCAAACAAATTCTTGTACCGATCCGACCGCTCGCCCACCACGATCACGCACGCCCCCGAATAGTTCCGCGGTCCCCAATAGAAATAGCTGTTGTGCCCGCCAATCGCCTTCGGCAACCCCAGCGCCGGCCCGTAATAATCGATTGCGCCCGCCTCGCCGTAATTCCCCGCCAGAATCGCGCAGTCCGCTTGCTCGTCCGCGGGTAGCGCGTGATAAACGCTCGCAACTGTCGTCGCAAGATTCCGCCAGCCAAACATATCCGCGTAGAGTTGCGGCAGCTCCTCGGTGACGTCGCGTTCCATCTGCACGTTGAAACCCGGCAGCGCGTGCATGTAGCGCAAAAACAAATCCACCGGCAGCACCGGCACGCCAAACGGAATCGTCACGATGCCGCCGATCACCATCAGCGCAATCGCAGCCATCCTCACGCGGCGCCACGGAACCGAAACCATCCCCCCCCACGCCACGCCGCCGGCCGCCACCACCATTGGGTACACCGGAAGCACGTAGTACGTCTTGCCGCTCAGCACCATGAAAATCGCCATCACGATCAGGTAGGTCAACGCGACGAACCGAAATCGCTTCGCCGGTGGCGCGACAAAACACCAAACGATTCCCGCCAGCCAAATTGGCAGCGACAGCGGACCGAGAAACAAAATCTGCTCCACCACAAACCGCACCGGCCCCACAGGAACGTTTTTGTATTCCTGCGCGTTCCGGACCACTTGAATCTGCGGCCAGCCGTGCCGCGCCTCCCAAATCAAATTCGGCAGAAATAGCGCCAGAGCCAAAAGCCCGCCCAGCCAAATCCATTTCGACCGCAGAATCGATTGATTCCCCGTCAGCAGCAGTCCCGCGATCAGCGCGAATCCGAAAACGCCCATTGTATGCTTGTTTTCGAGCCCAATTCCCGCCACCGCACCAAACGCCAGCCAAAGTTTCGGCGACGCACCCTTCACGATTCGCACCGCAATCAGCGCGCACACCAGCCAGAACAGCGGCTCGAACGCATTCATCGAAAAAAAGCTGTCGAACGCGAGGTAAGCCGGCGCAAGCAAAATCGTCGCCGCCGCCAACACTTGCGCGAACCGTCCCCCGCCAAGCTCACGCGCAAGAACCCCCGTCAGGAACACGACCGCCGCGCCCGCCAGCACCGGCAGCAACCGAATCGAAATGATGGAATTTCCGAACACGTGCCGCGCAAACCACGCAGCAAAAGCAATCAGCGGCGGCTGGTCGACATATCCCCAAGCCAAATGCTCGCCGCAAGCCATGTAGTAAAGCTCATCGCGAAAAAATCCGTACCGCGTAATCCCCGCGAACTGAATCAGGAGTTTTGCGAAAGCGAGACAAACAAGAGGGGATATTGCGAGACGCGGCGAACCCCAAAAACGAACTGCAGATTCCTCACTTCGTTCGGAATGACAACGCTTCCAAGCTAGCGGCTCTCCCTGGGCGCCTGTCATCCCGAACCCGCCACCAAACACCCGCTTGTCATCCCGAACCCCGATTTTGGTTTTCGGGGTGAGGGATCTGCATTTTCTTTTCCGGCATTTTCTTTTCCTCTGCGCTTGTTTGCCGCTTCGGAAACCACGGCTCAGCAAGGTCGCCCCAGGTCGGATTCAATCCCTCGATGAGCGCGATCTTCTTCTCACGCCGGAAAGCCTTAATCTGCTTCTCCCTGGCAATGGCATTGCGAATGTCTGCGAAAGGTTCAACGTACACGAGCCGATGAACTCTATACCTCGCGGTGAATCCAGGAAAGGTAGCAAACTTATGCTGAGCCGTTCGACGAATCAGATTGTTTGTCACTCCGGTATACAGATTCCGCGAACGGCTCGACATGATGTACACGTAGTATCTTCGTTCCACGGCAACACCAAAAGCAAAATGCAGATTCCTCACTTCGTTTCGGAATGACAACGCTTCAAATGTTAACGCACCCGGATAAGCCTCTGTCATCCCGAATCCCCGCGGTTTGCGCGGGGTGAGGGATCTGCATTTTCTTCCCGCGACCCGCTTCGAAAACTACAAACTCCGAACCCGGCCCCCACCCAACGTTGTCATCCCGAACCCCGATTTTGCTTTTCGGGGTGAGGGATCTGCATTTCTTTCCCCCCGCGCCTACGACGCCGCAGGAACGATCGTCGCAGACTTGATGACATCCAAATTCGGGAAGTTCTTATCGAGGTACGCCTTCCCTTGCGTCGTGATGGCGCCCTGATCGGGCTTCTCGCCATAACCGCTGTGCAGCTTCTGCACCACGTCCATGCCCGACGTCACCTGGCCGAACGGAGAAAAACCCTGCCCGTCGAGGAACGTGTTGTTGCCGAAATTGATGAAGAGCTGAGTGGTGCGCGTGTGCGGGCCCGCTGTAGCAAACGTGAGTGTTCCCGGCTTGTTGCTTTGCGTCACCGGATCGTCCTTGATGCGCGCGCCGCGCCACACTGAATTCACCGCGGGATCGGCGCTCAACCCGAACTGCACGATGAAGTTCGGCACCACGCGGAAGAAAGCCGCATCCGTGAAGTATCCGTGCGTCACCAAATTATAGAAGCGGTCAGACCCGATCGGCGCCCACGCGCGCGTCACCCGCACGGTGAAATCGCCCTTGCCGGTCGTGAACTTCACGTCGTAAACCTCCGGCGACTTCTCATTAAGGTTCGCCGGTTGCAACAAAGCAGGATCGCTAGCCATTCCTTCTCCTCACACTAAAGTTGAGATCGTATGACGTTGCCGAGATTTCTCTGCGTCCTAAGCACCTGCCCGCCATCTCGCTGGGCAGGCCTCCGTGTTTCAGCCGTTCTCTGCGCTTCAGCCGTTCTCTGCGTTCTCCGCGTCTCTGCGGTAAATGTTTTTCGCTTTTGACTCTCGCCTTTGACTTTCGATTTTGACTCTCGCTTTTGACTCTCATTTCAAATTTCAAATCTGAAATTTCAAATCCTCTTGCATTCATCTGTGGTCATCTGTGGTTCCCAGGTTTTGCCGTTCATTTCAAATCGGCTACTGCTGCGGCGCAGCCGCCGACTTCTTCGCCGGAGTCGCCGCCGGCTTCTTCACTGGCGCCGCCGGCAGAGGCGAAGTCACCGTCGCCGTCTTGATCACATCAAGTTTGGGATACGTCTTCAGCAAATACGCCTTTCCCCCGCTGGCGATATTTCCCTGATCGTTTGTGGTGTTGTCGGCATACCCGCTGTAGAAAGTCCCGATAACATCCATCCCGGAAGTCACCGTTCCGAACGGCGCAAATCCTTGGGCATCGAGCGCGCCATCGTTTCCAAGGTTGATGAACACCTGCGTGGTCCTGGTGTTCGGCCCGGCCGTCGCGAACGTGATCGTCCCCGGCGCGTTGCTCTGCGTGACTGGATCGTCCTTGATCTTCGCGTTTTCCCAGGCCTTGTTCACCGCCGGACTTGGCCCCAGGCCGAACTGTACGACGAACCCCGGAACCACGCGGAAGAGCGCCATATCGTTATAGAAATGATGCCGCACCAAATTATAGAAGCGGTCCGCGCCTTGCGGAGCCCACGCGCGCGTTACCTGGACTACGAAGTTTCCTTTCGTCGTCACGAAGGTCACTTCATAGACTGCCGGCGCCGTTGCCTTCAGCAACGCTGGATTCAGCAAACCCGGATCGGTGGTCGCATGTGTCGCTGTTGGATGAGTCGTCGTTGCCGGCTTCGCTGCCGACCCTTGCGCCGGCGCCGCTTGTGCGTGCAGCACCGCGGGCGCCAGCATCGCGACGACTAAAAAGCATAGCCAGGGAAATTTTCTCATGGCCTTTCTCCTTGTAGTCTCTTGGACGTGGCTTCCACCGCCTCCATCACTCGCAGCGTGTTGCCACCCAGAATTTTCTGAATATCGCCATCCGAATAACCCTTCGCCAGCAGCGCCTCGGTGATCTGCGGCAGATCCGTCGCATCTTCCATGCCAAACGGCATGTTCGCGCCGTCGAAATCCGAACCCAGCCCCACGTGATCCGCGCCCACCAGCTTCACCGCGTGGTCGATGTGCTCGATGATTTCCGTCCACTCCACGCGCGGCAGCTTGCCCTTCTCCACGTACTCGCGCAACACTTTGTCGCCTTCCACGAGCTCGCAGGACTCGTCCGTGCCGCACCGCTTCTTCGTCTCCGCCTCGATTTCCTTCTCGATTTCCGGATGCGCCGCTTCCACGTCACGGAATTTCTGGTCGAGGAATCCCATGTGATAATTGATCTGGATCACGCCGCCCTTCGCCGCCAGCGCCTTGATCATGTCGTCGGTCATATTCCGCGCCGCGTTGCACAACGCCCGGCACGACGAATGCGACGCGATCAGCGGCGCCTGGCTCACTTCCAGCCCGTCGTAAAACGTCTTGTCCGCCACATGCGAAATATCCACCATCACGCCGAGCCGATTCATCTCGCGCACCACATCTTTGCCGAAATCGGTCAAGCCGTTGTGCGCGGGCTTGTCCGTCGACGAGTCGGCCCAGTCCGTATTCAGCATGTGCGTCAGCGTCATGTAGCGCACGCCCAGCGCGGCATAACTCCGCAGCACGCCCAGGTCGTTCGCGATCATGTGGCCGCCCTCGACGCCCATCAGCGCCGCAATCTTCCCCTCGCGATGCGCGCGCCGCACGTCGTCCGCAGTAACCGCCAGCATGAGATCGCTCGGATGCCTCGCCACGGTCTGCCGCACCGCGTCGATCTGGTCGAGCGCCCGCTTCACCGCCTCGGGCCCCGTAATCGACCCGGGAATGTATATCGAGAAGAAAATCCCGCCCAGGCCGCCTTCACGCATTCGCGGAATATCGATGCTTCCATCCGCGTGCCGCACGCCCAAATCGAATTTCGGATCGAGCAGCCTCTGCGTCGTATCGTCATGCGTATCAATCACGATCGACCGGAAATGCAAATCGTGCGCCTTCTGTGAAATATCGGCAGGAGCAGACGACGTCAGCGCCATCAGCGGAAGCAAAGCAGCAAACGCGCAGCAAATCACCGGCAGCAGACTACGGCTCATTCTTTCCCTCAGAGGAACGCAAGATTCTCCTACAATTCTAGCCGAATTCCAAAGGTGGATTCAGAGTTTCCGATTGCGCAACTTCCCGTCGCGCGGCCGAGACCGGCAAAGCAAAGTGTCTTTCTCCGTGTCCTCAATTGCCCTTCTCTGTGTCCTCTGTGGTAAGCCTCTGGGGTTTCGTCCAGCAGTTCTCTCGCGGCGGTTTTCTCTGCGTACTCCGCGTCTCTGCGGTAAAAGTCTTGTTTTTGAATTTGAAATTGTCTTGTCGTGCCGTTAGTGCCCCCGGAACCACGACTTCACCGCATGCACCAGCACCTGCCCGTTCACCGCCGCCAGCGACTCCGTAAGCGGAATCCCCTTCGGGCAAACCTTCACGCAGTTCTGCGCGTTGTCGCAATCCTCGATCCCGCCCGGCCCCATCAACGCCTCCAGCCGAGGCCCCGCGTGCATCGCTCCGGTCGGATGCAAATTGAACAGCCGCACCTGGCTGACGATCGCCGCGCCGACGAATTGCGAGTGCTCGTTCACCTTCGGACAAATTTCCAGGCAATTTCCGCAGGTGATGCACCGCGAAAGCGGATAACCCACTTCCTGCAGCTCCGGAGCCATCCGCGGACCCGGCCCCAGGTCATACGTTCCGTCGATCGGAATCCAGCACTTCGTCCGCTTCAGGTCCTCGAACATTTTCGAACGGTCCACCTGCAGATCGCGCACCAGCGGAAACTTCGTCAGCGGCTCGAGGCGAATCGGCTGCTCCAGTTGATCCACCAGCGCCGAGCACGCCTGCCGCGGCTTCCCGTTGATCAGCATCGCGCACGCCCCGCACACTTCTTCCAGGCAATTCGCGTCGTAGCTCACCGGCGTCGATTCCGTGCCCTCGCGCGTGAACGGCTTCTCCGCGATGTCGCGCAGGCACTGAATCACATTCAGGTGCGGCCGGTACCGCAGCTCATACTCCTCCCACCGCACAGACTCATCCGGCCGCTGCTGCCGCTTGATCTTCACAATAAATGTCTGCTTCTGCTCAGCCATCTCGATTCACGACCCCGCTAACGACGCGCTCTACGTGCCCTCAAGCCTTTCTCTGTGCCCTCAATCTTTTCTCTGTGTCCTCTGTGTTTCAGCTTTTTCTGCAGTTCAGCTTTTCTCCGCGTTCTCTGCGCCTCAGCGGTGAATCTTGCTTTTGACTCTCGTTTGAAATTTCAAATCTCAAATCTGAGATCTCGAACATGCCGCCCCTCACTTCGCCGCCGTATATTTTCGCTCCCTCAACGGTAACAACGAAACATCCACCGGCTCATACTCCAGCTTGATCTCGCCGTTTCGATAACTCGCCTTCGTCGTCTTCAACCAATTCTTGTCATCGCGATTCGGAAACTCCGGCTTCCAGTGCGCCCCGCGGCTTTCATTCCTCGCGAGCGCCCCCATCGTGATCACCTTCGCCAGCACGATCATATTCCCCAGCTCGCGCACGAAGTTCAAAGTCTGGTTCGCCCATTGTGTGCGATCCGACAGATCAATCCGCTTGTACCTCTCGCTCAGCGAATCAAGCTCACCCAGCGTCTTTTCCAATATCCCGTTGTAACGCGTCACCGTCACATTCGCGGTCATCAACTGCCCCATCTCGCGCCAAATCGTCATCGGATTCTCGTTGCCCTGATGCCGATTCAGCAGCGCATCATTCAAGTCCTGCTGCCGCACGCGCTCGCGCTCGAAAACGCTGGGCGACGTGTTCTCGCATCCGCTCTCCAGCCCGCGCGAATACTTCACCGACGCCGGCCCCGCCAGCATCCCCGCGTAGATGCACGACACCAGCGAATTCGCCCCCAGCCGGTTCGCGCCATGATATTGATAATCGCATTCACCCGCCGCGTAGATCCCGGGAACATTCGTCGCCTGATCCGTGTTGTTCACCCACAAGCCGCCCATCGTGTAATGCATCGCCGGAAAAACCTTCATCGGCTCTTTCCGCGGATCGACGCCCACAAACTTCTCGTAAATTTCCAGAATCCCCTCGAGCTTCCTATCGAGCACCTCCGCCGGAAGCTGCGTCACATCCAGGTAAACCGCCGGCTCGCCCGGCAATCCCATCTTCAGCTCGTACACCACTTTGTGAATCGCGCGCGTCGCCACATCGCGCGGAACCAAATTCCCGTACTTCGGATACCACTCCTCGAGAAAATAAAATCGTTCGTTCTCCGGAACATCCTTGCCCCGCCGCGTGTCGCCTGCTTTTTTCGGCACCCACACGCGCCCGCCCTCGCCCCGCGCCGATTCGCTCATCAACCGGCATTTGTCCTCGCCGGGAATCGCCGTCGGATGCACCTGAATGAACTCGCCGTTCGCGTAATAAAC
Organism: uncultured Acidobacteriota bacterium; assembly: GCA_963737205.1. Lineage (GTDB taxonomy): Bacteria > Acidobacteriota > Terriglobia > Acidiferrales > UBA7541 > Palsa-295. The sequence continues at coordinate 956,829 of CAVTRV010000003.1, forward strand.
ACCTTGTTGAAACAGCGCCGACTGCGCCGACCCCGTGCACACCACCGAATTCGTCGAATAATAAAAAATGGCTCCGTTTCCGCCGGTGCAGTAAATCACCGCGTCGGCAGGAAACGTCTTGATCTCCATCGTCTTCAAATTCATCGCGCAAATACCGCGCGAAACGCCGCCCTCGTCGATCACCGCGGAAAGAAACGTCCAGCCTTCGAACTTTTTGACCTTGTCTTCCGCCTCGAACCGCCGCACCTGCTCATCCAACGCGTAGAGCAACTGCTGCCCCGTCGTCGCGCCGGCAAACGCCGTGCGATGAAACATCGTCCCGCCGAACCGCCGAAAATCCAGCAATCCCTCCGGCGTGCGATTGAACATCACTCCCATGCGATCCAGCAGATCGACGATCGCCGGTGCCGCGTCGCACATCCCTTTCACCAGCGGCTGATTCGCCAGAAAATCTCCGCCATAAATCGTGTCGTCGAAGTGCTGCCACGTCGAATCGCCTTCGCCCTTCAAATTTTTCGCCGCGTTGATCCCGCCCTGCGCGCACACCGAGTGCGACCTCTTCACCGGCACAATGGAAAACAGGTCCACCGGCACGCCCGATTCGGCCACGCGAATCGTCGCCATAAGGCCCGCCAGCCCGCCCCCCACGACAATAATCTTCGGATGTCTCACGATTTATCTATCGCCCTAATTTCGCTTTCACCGTCACCAGCCAGGAGTCGTCATCCCGAATCCCCGCTTGCCCTGAGCTTGCCGAAGGGCGCCTTTTGCGGGGTGAGGGATCTGCTTTTCTGCTTTTTCCTGTCTCTGTGTCCTCAAGCCTTTCTCAGTGCCCTCTGTGTTTCAGCTTTTCTCTGCGTTTCAGTTTTTCTCAGCGTCCTCTGCGCCTCTGCAGTAAGAGCTTTTTGCCTTCATCTGTGTTTATCTGTGTTCATCTGTGGTTCCCAAGGTTTTGCAGTTGCTCTTCCCTCACCCTCGCCCCTACTTGACATACCCACTCAACGGAAACCACCCATAATGAAACCCCACCGCGATCATGATCCCCACAAACGTCATCACCACCGTCACCGCCGCCCCAAACCAACCCGCCGCCCGCTGCGCCTTCACGCTGACCGCAATTCCCCACTTACACGCAAAATTCCACAGCCCATTCCCCAGATGGAACGACGCCGCCGTCACGCCCACGATATAAAACGCCAGATACCACGGATGCGACATCGCCTCCGCCAAATCCCGATAATTCGTCCGCCCGCCTCCCAGAAACCGCTCCATATACACGTGCCAGCCGATAAAAACGAACGCGATAATCCCCGTCCACCTCTGCAGCACATACAACCAGTTCGCCATCCACGGATGCCCGATCGCATTCGATTTCCCGCGCCACCAGATCCAAATCCCATAGAACCCGTGAAACAATATCGGCGCCCACAGCACCGCGCTCTCGACGAATATCCGCCACGGGATGCTCTGCAGCTCCACCGAAACGTCGTCGTACTTCTGTGTGCTCACCAGCGCGTAGCTATTCGACCAGAAGTGTTCGAGAAGGAATGCTCCAATGGGAATTACGCCGCTGAGGGACTGCAGTTTGTCGAGAAAGTAGCTCGTTTTGGATTCGGCCGCCTTACGCCCGGCCGCTACGGACTCCATGCCCACTCCGAAAACTACGACCCTTCCTTACCAAGCTTGTCATCCCGAATCCCCGCGAAGTGTGCGGGGTGAGGGATCTGCTTTTTCTTGCCTCGAAGTCGCCTTTGCCGCTCTGGCCCGGTGGAAGCGCGGGGCTTCAGCCCCGCGAAACGCACCTCAAAATTACCTGGGCTTTAGCCCTGGCACGCCCAATATTTTCCCGATTCGCATCACGTAACGCAGTGACGCTCGTCACACAACACGAAATAAATTCCGCGCCCGAACGCCTCAGTATAGCAGTGGAAGAAAACTTTGCAAGCCGCCCCAGCAATGGCAGAATCCGCTTACCCTGCCTCTCTCTTCATCTGTGGTTATCTGTGGTTCCCAAGGTTTTGCAGTCGCTCTTCCTCGCTCCAATGCGTTCTCTGTGCCCTCAAGCCTTTCTCAGTGTCCTCTGTGTTTCAGTTTTTCTCAGCGTTCTCTGCGTCTCTGCGGTAAAGGCTTTTTTGCATTTGACTCAATTTCAAATCTCAAATTTCAAATCGCTTTTGCATTCATCTGTGTTTATCTGTCCCGAGGCTTCGGGATCTGTGGTTCCCAAGGTTTGGTTCGAGACCGTGTACTCGCTCGACTTTTTCCTTGCTCCTACCCACCGTGGCAGCTCCTTGCCCTTGGCGCGCCGAAGCGCCTTTCGCGAAGGTGGCACCCGTTGACTTGCCCCATGTCGCTGGCCTAGTATCCGCATCGCACGCCCCACGAACAGCGAGGAATTGGTGAACACCGATTGGGAATATATCCACGCAGACACCGCTGAGCAGCTAACGCGCCTGCATCACTTTTCGATGGTGAAAGCGCACGCCGGCGGCAGCGTGACGTTCGCGATCACCGTGAAGGAATTTGCCGTGCCGCCTCCGGGCCAACGCATGCGCTTTTACGCCGAAGCCGACAAAACCGTTAACCAGAAAACGGCTCCATTTCTACCCTGCGGCTGGGGAACTTCGCTGTTTACGGCGCTCGGCGATTGCGTGCGCATGATCCGCGAGTTTCCATATGAGGGCGAGGGGAGCGCCGCCAAGTGATTCTGAATTTCACAAAACGAACTTTGCATCCCGGCACCGCCTCCCTCGAAATCAAGGGCAGCATCCACCACGGCCCGGAATGCGCGCGCCTGGTCCAGGAAGTGGAAGGGATGATCGCGGCCAAAGAGACTCGCATTATTTTCGATATGGCCGGCGTCACCTATGCCGACAGCGCCGCCATCGGCGCCATCGTCAAATGCCTCACCAGGCTCAAAACCGCCGGCGGCGCCCTCCGCATGGCCGGGGTTCAACCCGTAATCGCCCACAGCCTCAAGCTGACTCGCGTCGACACCCTGATCGAAATGTTCCCCACCGTCGACCAAGCCGCCGCCAACTTCACCGCCCCCGACGCAGTTTAGGGGGTCGGAGCTTTCAGCTCCGACATTAAGGCTCGCTTTTTCATCAGGGGTTTTAACCCCTGAGGCAGTGATTTTGACTTTTTCAGCAGCCTCTTTAGACCCTAAATCCACGCCCGCAAATCGCGCTTAACGCGTCAAGAAGTGCGTCGGGTCCGAGACGAACTAAAGCGCCGTGGGCGCGACATAAGTTAGCCCCACGCGTGAGCGTGGGGTAACTTGCACGCAAGCATCCCAAGCACCGTAGGTGCGACAGAGCTTTTCTCTCTCTGTGTCCTCAAGCTGTTCTCAGTGTCCTCTGTGTTTCAGCTTCTCTCTGCGTTTCAGTTTTTCTCGGCGCCCTCTGCGTCTCTGCGGTAAAAGCTCTTGTCTTTGACTCAATTTCAAATCTGAAATTATCTGAAATTTCAAATCGCCTTCCCATTTATCTGTGTTCATCTGTGGTTCGAAGGTGATACAAATTGAACCAGACCGGACTCCCCAGGCATCGTGATGGACTTGAAAAAGAAATCAGCCTTCATTCCCCTTCTCTTAGTCGGAGTTCTCTTACTCGGCCAAGCCTTATTGTTCGCTGCTTCACCCAAGCTGGCGATAAGCTGGAGGAACCCAGCCTATACGGGCGGCGGCTTCAAAAACATTCTCGTCCTCGCCCTAAACGGCAAAGCAGCGAATCGCGCCGAGTTCGAGGACGAGTTGGTCGCCGCCATTTCGCGTCCCGGCGTCCAAGCCTCCCCAAGCTACGAGTTTCTCCCCCGGCCCGACGCCACGCCCATTAAGACGGATGACCTCAGGTGGGTTGTGCGGAAACAGAAATTTGATGGGATCGTCGTTTCGCGCCTCACCAAGCACGACACTAAAACCACCTACGTTCCCGGCCAGGCAACCTACATTCCAGTTCCCTACTACGACACCTTTTACGGCTACTACGACGCGCTGTACCCGGTCGTCTATTCTCCTGGGTACATGGAGACCGAAAAAATCGCGCAGGTGGAAGTCAATGTCTATGCGACAGGGAAACCAGACGGCGAACTCGTCTGGACCGGAACCACCAACACGTTCGACAGCAGCTCGGTGATGAAGAGAATCAAGGAACTAACGAAACTCGTGACCACCGAACTAGAAAAACAAAATCTCATCCCCCCGCAATCGCAGTGATTCGCCGGGTAAGCCACCCCGCCCGAATTGTGTGTAGATTGTTCCGATTAGGATTCACCTCCGATCTTTGTTTTCAGTGATTTAGGCGACTTTCTATTATTCAGCTGTACCGAATAGAAATTCGTGAGTGGCGTTCGCATGGCGTCCGCTTCAGGCTCCGTTTTCCGTTTCTGTTATTTCGGGCTCGACCGTGATTTCGCGTCCCGGTGGGAGCGAGGGCGCGGGGTACGGTTCGCGCTGGATGATTATGCGGCGAGGGGGGTCGATCCAGCGGCCGCGGTCGTCGAGGCAGCTGTAGGCGCGGACGGCGCGGATGATGCTGTCGGCGGAAGGCGCGCAGGCTGAGGATTCCTCCATGATGTTTTCCAGGACGTGGCGCAAGGCGCGGCCGCGCTGCTCGAAGAGGCCGACGGCGTGGGCATGGCGGTAGACGCTGGTCCGGCTGGGGAGCTTGAATTCGCGGAATATGTCGCATGCGCGCTGCCACTGAAGGAAGGCTTCTTCGATGGCTTCGCGGTCCGGGTGGCGGCAGATGGAGCAGAGGCGTTCGTGGCGCCCGGGATCGGCGGGGTCGGCGGGATAGTGTTTCGAGAATCTTCTCGCGTCGAGGAGGTCGCTGCGAGGAGCGCTTTGGGCGGCGCGGAGTTCGGCGGCTTCTATCCTCGCTTCCTCGCGGTCGGTTAGTTCGGTTTCAAGATCCGTGTCCATGTCTTCTGTTTCCTCGTCTTCAGGTTCAGAGAACCTCGCTTGGATTTCTGGTTGGGGGATTTCCGGTTGGGCCGTTTGGATCGGTTCGGGTTGCGTTTCGAGAAGAGGTTCGGTGACTGGCGTCTCTTGCGCTGCGTATTTTTGCTTAGGCGGCTTCGGTATTTCTACTGATGCTGATGGCCTCCGTATTTCTGCGGATGCACGAGCGGGAGGAGTGCCGCGGTCGTTTGTTTGGAGCGATGCCAGGCTGCGGCGGAGGGCGGCCGAGTTAGGTCCGTTGTCGTCGAGTGGGGACTTGCGTGAAGTCCTGAATGGGTGAGTGGGCGACATTTTGCGTCCTTTGTTTGGTTTATGGTCCCTGCTTCTTCTCCTTCTAGTCTCTGGTACGAATCATAAAAACGGGCAATGGTAGCATACTTCTAACGTTTAGTCAAGGGTAACTATTACATGGTTCTGGGAGTACTAAGACAGAAAGGAAGTTGAGAGTCGACAGTTGAAAGTTGAAGGCCTGGCGGGTTACGGGAGAGTCAGGCGTGAGTGTATCGACGGGCACCCTGAAATTCAAGGGCGAAAATCTGGATGTGAAAGGGCGCCGCATCCGGCACCCCGAACTTGAACTGCTTCAACGAAGAGCAACCGCAACTTCAAACCCCTAGGCAAAGGGTCGGCACCCGCCAGATCTAACAGAAGCCGAAGCATCTTCGCACTTCGGATTCAAATTCCAAATGCCTGTGAACCAATTCTTCGGGCACATAGATCCGGCAGAGGGGCTCGCCAGCTGCGATAGTATCCGTGAGCCGCTTCGAGAGCACGATACCTGCAGTCGGGACAAAAGATGCGCCGTACTCGTTGCCGCCCCCGCCCAACTGGAAATTGACGAAGTGCCCGAGACTGCGTTGATCGATGGAACACACGCGGCCAGTTCGGTCAGACAGTACCGGGAGCTCTTTAGTATTCCCAAGGAGCGCACGCTTGGGCGCAACGGGAAGAGCCTGGAGGACTCCGTCCGGGACACCGTGCGCCCTCAAGAGGCGGAGGAATGCCTGAAACACCTCGCCGCTTCCGAACTTATCGGTTGCGACGCGCTGCCACCAGGATTCATCCTTAGGCGGGAACTCTGCCGACATCAACTTTGCGAAGGAACTTATCACAAGCGTGCGTTGCTCGAGCAGGGCGCGTTCGTCCCACATCCCGCCCGGATCGATTCCCATGACAGCTAGTGCCTCGAGAACTTCAAGTGCATTCCCGACGGCCATACCATTGGGTTGGAGTGTATCTGTAAAAGTGGCGAAACACGGGACACCATCGCCGTTCATGATGTGTAGCATTTGGCCTGCTGTGATTTCTGCTTCCTCCTTGCTACCAATGAAACTCCCAGGTCCGAATCTCACATCGAGTAATAGCCGGTTGGCAGGAATACCCAGCTGCTTGCTCGCGATGCTGGAGACGATTAATTCCCTCGACTCGATTGTTCCGGTTACGCTCCGGAGCTGATAGAGCTTTCGATCAGCCGGATTGAAATCACCGTGCGTCACTGACATCGCCACTCCGCAATTCCTCATTACGTTGATTGTTTGATCCCCTTGCTCGGGGAAGGTGAACCCAGGGATCGACGAGAGTTTGTCCCATGTCCCTCCGGTAAACCCCAACGAGCGCGCCACTAGGAAGGGGGACGCGATCGGGAAATCGCGGCAGAACGCACACAGCAAGCTCGGCAGTATGAGAGATATTTTTTCAGACAGCGCTCCTGTAGGATACCGCCTGATAATACGGCGTCCGTCCAGTTCGCGAAGATTACGGTAATCGTGGATTGAGCCGGAATCTCTCATGGCCTGAGTCAGCGAAACCACGTCGGAATCCGACAGGCCGTCGTAGCACACCTTCGTTAGCCACACAGCCAAAAATACGGCGGAGGACTTTTCGCTCAGAAAATCGGAGATCAGGTCCCGAAAATTGGTCCTGCCGACATGTTCGCATCGTGAGGACAGCTTCAACAGAGTCAGTTGCCTGTCGAATTCAGGGCCTTTGCGTGCCGCCGTGGGTGACAGCGTCTCCGAAATGTCCTCGGCTTGGAATAGCTCAGAAAAGTAAGCCGCCGCTTCGGGAACATTGCGGCATATGGATGACAAGAGGTCTTTTTCGGGCCCCGTAAGTCCGCCCTTCTTACAGAGTCGGAATCCGAGCGCTGCGAGTTGGTGGGCTTGGAGGGCGACAGTTCGGATACTTGCGATGACGTCGGCAGACAGATCCTTGCCCTCGCGAAGGCAATCGTATCCAGCCATCAAGTCCTGCATAGCTAGCTTTCCTCGTCGTGGCAGGTCGTTGAAAGCGCATAGGCCCCAACGGTCCCAGACAGGAACTGCTCCCGATATGCACTTGCGAAGCGCTTCATTGGCGGTTTGTAGTGGGCAGCACGCCTTCATGGTGGAGCAATTCAGAGAGCTCTTCCGCCGCCCTGCGGGGGGTGGATACGGATTGTCTGTATTGCACTAACCTGGCGCCTGTCTCCGCGCAGTATTTAGTCGATGCATCTTTGTAGTGCTCCTGCGTAAAGAAACTAGAGGCAAAGCTGGGGTCGTTGTCCAACGCTCGTCCTCGCCGATTCCTGAAGTCATCCCACACTTCACGCCCGATCTCGAAGTGAACAACAACATCAGCCTCAGGCAATTGTTTGCGATCCAAGCTGGCCATTCGCAATGTCAGGTCGAAATAGGGGTCTTCGGGACTGATCAACCACTCCATTCCGGGTTTCCCGAGATAATACCAACAGAGCTTGTCGTAATAAGAATCCACCAACACGGAGTTGGCATTTCTTCTTTGTAAGTCGGCTGCAAAAAGGTCGGGCACGCGCGCGGCCCTAAACCAGGTAATTGCCGTGAAAGGTCCGTGCAAGTTCCGCGAATGAACGGCGTCGGGCCACTCTTCTTCCTCTGGTTCGACGAAGACCTTGAGACCGTGTATGTGGCCGAGTTCCCTAAACACTGACGATTTCCCACAACAGGGAATACCCATCGCAACAATTAGAAGTCTTTGCTTCGGCGTGAGGTCAGGCACGATTGTTCTCCTCTACGTTAATAACCGGGTCTGATAATCATATCCTATTTTCAGCTTTACTCAGATTGCGAGTGGCTCGCAGGCTTCGCGTGACGCCGGAAGGGTCGGCCACCCTCCCCAGCAGTCATAAGGATGTCGCACCGGGCGGAACTCGAAACAGCATCATCTAGTATCCGCAGGCGTGGACACCGCTACATCTGGTGCGAGGGTTGACATCCGCATTTCGGAGGTGCTATAATTACACAGGTAGTTCTTCCACAAAGGAGGCACAAGATGCCGGTAAAAGACTTTGATGCACATGAAACGAAGAAAATCCCAACGCCGGTTAAATTCAGGACGCGGGATGGCGAGACGGTTCGCTTTACAGCCGAAAAGCCAACACGCGTTCCCAAACACGTGCATTTCACATCGCGCAAACCGTAAGCGAGCGCGGCCTGGCGGGATTGGAGAATGACCTGTGCAAGCTACTATCTGGCCGGATCGCATTGACATCTTGGGTGCGACAGCATTGCTCAAAGAGGCGTGGGAACGCTTGTTGGATGAGCTGAAGGCGGAACATGTTCCTGGTCTTACGCCAACCGGAAAGCGGCTGTCCGCAGTAGTCAGCCCGAGCGGTCGCATGGATGCCTTCATTTACAGGGCTACTGCAATGCCGGATGAAAAAGTGATTCGTGTTCTCGGTAGCTACGGAATACAGGTGAATGTCTGTTCCGAAGACGTTGCTTCGGTTTCGTTTAGCCCTGGCGATTCTCCGTTGGAGTGAATTTCGCGCGGCGGCCCGTTGACGGCCGCCGTTCCGGGTGGCAGACTGTGGCTATGGTGATCGTCGATAAGTCGGGGAACCTTCTTCCGAAGGGTACGGCTATAGATTTGATGCCGTACTCTCCGCACGCGGGAATCGTCGGCTATCTGGCAGGCCAGCAGGTTGTTGCGCACAATTCCAAGCAGCACGGACGAGCGGTTGTGACTCCGCCGGAAGGCTTCAACGATGGTCACGTCCCGATAAGGGAGACGTCGCGGCCCAGGACTCCTGCGGACGCAGGCCGGATCTGGCAGAGCGCCGTCAACGACGTAGCCCTCGGAGTTCCCTGGCTGCCAGGTGACAACTGCCAAGATCTGGTCAGTCGCGCCGTCACCGGGCGTAACGGCAGTCCGACGCGAGACGCCATCGTTGGTCTGGCCGCGATCATCGTGATCGTGGTACTCGGCTCCCTGTGACAGCACCTCGCGGGTGGCTCAGCCTTAGGCCCTTGATTTTCAGGGTTCTATACTCTTCTGCTCCTCTGCTTCCTTTCTCGCCACTCGTCACTCGCCTCGCGGCACTGCCTTCGCGCCCCTGTGTTACACTCCGCGAACGGGGGATCCATCGCGACAGATGCCAAGCGAATACGTGGGTGAACTGAGGAAGCTGGGCCAGGAGATCACTCGCAAAGGCGCGCCCTGCCAGTCGGACGACGTGGTGCGCGCGGCCGACTTGATCGGCAAAAATTTCGCCGTGCAGCCCCACGAGGTCGCGATCCTCGGCCTTGCCACCGACGAGCGCTTCCTCCGCTTCATCGTTCCCGAAAACCTGCGCACCGTAGGACAAATTCCGCTCTCGAGCACGAATTCCCTGGCCGCGCGCACCGTGCGCGAAAAACGCCCCGAAATCATCAACCACTTTTCCGTCGTCCCGCACGCTTCCGTGTTCGAGGCGGTGCCGATCCCGCCGGAATTGGTCCGCGGCGAACCCATCCAGAAAATCATGAGCATGCCCGTAATGATCGAGAAGAAAGTGGTTGGAGTCATTCAGGTCTCGCGCAAAGGCGCCACCGCCGCCGAGGCCGGCCCCGACTTCACTCATCCCCAGTTGCGCGAGCTCAAAACCATTGCCGACGCGCTAGCCGCTTCTCTTCCTCTCTGCCCGCAGGAATTCCCGCAGCCGGAATCTCCCGACGCATAATCTCCGAAAATGAGAACCAGCTCGCGGCGCCGGATTATTTCCTGGCTTGCTGCGCTCGCGGTCATTTTCGCAATCGGCGCGCGACTTGCAATCCGCGCTCACGCGGCTGCGCCGAGCCACGTCACGATCACGCTGCTCAGCACCACCGACATTCACGGCCACATCGAGCCGTGGGACTACTACACCGACAAGCCCGCTGACCTCGGCCTCGCGAAGATCGCAACGCTCATAAAACAGGCTCGCGTCGAAGCGCCCCATGCCCTGCTGCTCGATTGTGGCGATACGATTCAAGGCACGCCGCTCGCGTACTACTTCGCCGAAAAGGACACGTCGAAACCGAATCCCACAATCGCTGCGTTCAACGCGCTGCACTACGACGCGATGGCTGTGGGCAACCACGAATTCAATTTTGGCGAGCAAGTGATGTGGAAAGCGAAAGGCGAATCGCAATTCCCGTGGCTCGCCGCGAACGTCGCGCAGACGTACACGAAGGGCGTCGAGCACATCGGCTCCTACATCATCAAGAACGTCGACGGCGTGCGCATCGGAATCGTCGGGTTCGTGACGCCGGGAATTCCGCGCTGGGAAATTCCCGAACACTACAAAGGCTACGAATTCCAGCCGATTGTCGCGGCCGCGCAGCGCGTGATTCCGGAAGTCCGGAAGCAAGTGGACCTTCTAGTCGTCATCATGCATTCAGGGCTCGATCGCGATCCGCAAAATGGCGACGCCGCGCCCGATCAGATCGACAACGAAAATGCCGCGTGGGAACTCGCCGACCAAGTCCCGGGCATCGACGTCATTTTCTACGGCCACACGCATCGCGAGATGCCGGAACTCATGGTGCACGGCGTCTTGATGTCGCAAGCGAAGAACTGGGGCCAGTCGCTGGCGCGCGCCGACGTGGAAATGTCGCGCGACGCGAGTGGCCGCTGGCTGGTCGCCTCGAAGCACTCGACAACGATTGCGGTCACGCGGGAAATCGTCGCCGATCCCGAAATCATGAAGCTCGCCAAGCCGTATCAGGAAGCCACGCAGAAATATCTCGACACGCCGATCGCGAATTCCGCGAAGGAACTCACAGGGCAGCATTCGCGCTATGAGGACGACCCGCTCGTCGACTTGATTCACAAAGTGCAGCTCGACGCCGGGCATGCGGATGTTTCCATGGCTACAATGTTCTTCCCGGACGTGAAGATGCCCGCCGGGCCGGTGACGGTGCGGCAGGCCGCCGCCCTCTACGTCTACGAAAACACGCTTTACGTCGTCCAGATGACCGGCGCGCAACTCAAGGACGCGCTCGAACATGCCGCGAGTTTCTTCTCGGCATGGCCTGTCCCCGAAGGCGAGTCGATTCGCCTGCCGGGATACAACGCCGATTCCGCGGAAGGTGTTTCGTACGTGATCGACCTGACGCAACCCGTTGGGCAGCGCATTCGCAATTTGACGTTTCACGGCAAACCGCTCGAACCGGCGCAGCCATTGCGCGTCGCAATCAACAATTACCGCTATACGGGCGGCGGCAGATATTCGGTATATCAGGGATTGCGCGTCGTCTACCGCTCGCCGGTGGAGATTCGGGAGCTGATGATCGACTATCTCTCGCGCACGAAGAACATTCCGTCGACGGCCGATGGCAACTGGAAAATTGTGCCGCGCGAAGCGCTCGCCGCCATCGAAAAGGCCGCGGATGCGGACGCAAACGAGCACAGCCGATGAGAATCGGCGCGCCCGATGCCAAGATGCGCACAGACAATGTTAAAACACCGTGACTCGACGCGAATTGGTGTTGACATCGCTGCGCGTGCTTGTTAGTTTTCCGCAGCGAAACTTTTTCACTCCATCCACGGAGGCACCGCAGCTCGGCACAATCCATGGCGTTCGTCGCGAAGAAAATTTTCCTCACAAAGGGAGTCGGAAAACACCGCGAGCGCCTTTCAAGCTTCGAGCTGGCGTTGCGCAACGCGGGAATTGCCGCTTGCAATATCGTTCGCGTTTCGTCGATCTTCCCTCCCTACTGCAAACTGATCTCCCGCAGCGAAGGCCTGAAACATCTGAAACCGGGCCAGGTCGCGTTCACTGTGATCAGCGAAAATCAGACGCGCGAGCCGCACCGGTTGATTGCGGCCGGCGTGGGACTCGCACTTCCCGGCGACAAATCGATGTACGGCTATCTTTCCGAGCATCACTCCTTCGGCGAGAGCGAAGAAATTGCAGGTGAGTACACCGAAGAGCTCGCGGCGGAGATGCTTGCGACGACTTTGAACGTCGAGTTCGATCCGGATTTATCGTGGGACGAGAAAAAAGAGGTCTACCGCATTTCGAACAAGATCGTTCGCACGATGAACATCACGCAATCGGCGGTCGGGGATAAGCGCGGGCTGTGGACCACAGTTCTCGCGGCCGCGATTCTGCTCAGCGACGACGACTGAAAGCTGACGACTCAACCTTCCGGCAGGTGAGACTCAGCGATTATTTCGGCGCCGGCTTGCCTGTCTTGTAATAGCCGATGCGCTGAAGAACGGCGCCGACAACAAGCGGCAGCGCCACAGTGGCATCGTCGAGAACTTCGGCGAAACGCCCTCCCTCTTCCGGCGGCACGAACTTCCCCCACGAAACAGCTTCGGTGTACGTGCTGCCGGAGAGCCCTCCCCAGTTGACCGGCTCAGGGCAAATGCGCACTCCGTAGTTGTAGCGCTTCAGGGGCAGCTTTTCGTACCCGCGACGCGCCAGCAACTCCGCATAAACGCCAAACTGCTGCGCCCAATTCCGCGGCACGCCGCCGCCGATTGTGAGCAGCCCCATGCGGTTCGTCGCGAGCATCGTCTTCGCGTAGAACTCGAAATCTTCGTAGGGATCAAAGCGAAGAGGAGTCTGTCCCGCTTTTTTCCTCAGGCGCTGGTGCAAGGCGAAATCGATGCCGAGTTCAGAATCGGTGAATGCCGGGACGAACACAGGCACTTTGTACTCGGCGGCGGACTTCAGAATTCCGCGCCCTTTCGCGTGCCGCGCCAGATACTCGCCGATACGCTGATTGATTTTGTAGCTGCAGACGACCTCGTCCGCGTCCCAATTCTTCAGAATCTGCTGCATCACCGCTTCCACAGCGTCGAGATTCACTTCGGGCTCGAGTGAATCGTACACGCGGTTGTAGCCCGCCTTGAAGAGTTCGCGATCGTCCATTTTCGCGTTGTAGCGGAAGTGCGAGTGGCCCGTGGCTTCCACCAGGCCGTGCGCCATCAGCGCTCCGGTGGAAACAATCGCCCGGACCACGCCGGATTCCACCAGGTCGCAAAAAACGAGACCCATTTTCCCCACCGTCATCGCGCCAGACAAAGTCATGACGACGAAGCAGTCCTTGTCGCGAGCCATGGCCTCGAGAACGTCGGCAGCGTCGCCGATCTGGCGTCCCGTGAAGGCTGTTCGGCCCATGGCGCGAACGAGCTCGTCGATCGTTTGAATTTGCGACAGATCGATCGGAAAGATCGGGATGAGGCGATCTTCGATCGGGTCGTGCAAAATCCGGCCCGTCGCCCCCTTTTTCTTTGCCATTCAGCTTCCTCGCAGGTAAATTATGTCGGCCCGGCTTTTCCTTGCATGCGAACACGCGTGCGTGCGCCTCATTGATATTACAATTCGGGCGAAACGCGAAACAAAATTTCGAAAATCTGAGACATCACGGACGGACAATGACTCGATACACGCCTATGCCGCCGCATAATTTCGGCGGACTTTCGGACGAACATTCAACATACGAGACGTCGCGCGCGGTGATTTTTCCCGTGCCGCTCGAGCGCACGACGACGTATGAGCACGGAACCCGCAATGGTCCGGACGCCATCATCGAAGCGAGCCGCAACATGGAGCTCTACGATGACGAACTCGAGGTCGAGCCCTACAAGGAAATCGGCATTCACACGCTGTCTCCGATCGACACGATGGACGGCACGCTCGACGAAGTGATCACCGAACTCTTCACGGCGGAACTCGCGCTGCTCGACGACGAGAAGTTCCCCGTTGCGCTGGGTGGCGAGCACTCGCTGACGCCCCCGCTCGTCTCCGCGGTCGCGAAGAAATACAAGGACCTGAGCGTCCTGCAAATCGACGCTCACGCGGACCTGCGCGACGAATACCAGGGCAATCCAGCCAGCCACGCGTGCGCGATGCGACGAGTTGTCGAGGTTTGTCCCGCTGTGCAGGTGGGCATCCGGTCGTTGTCGGCCGAAGAAGCACAGGCGATTCCTCGCCTGCGCACCAAAGTATATTGGGCCAAGGACATCGTCCGCGCCCCGATGAAAAGCTGGATTGCGAAGGTGCTCGGGGATTTGAGCCCGCGCGTGTATCTTACGATCGATCTGGACGGGTTCGATCCTTCGCTCGTTCCCGCCACTGGAACACCGGAGCCCGGCGGCCTCGACTGGCAGCAAGTCACCTCGCTGATTCGCGCCGTGGCGGATCATAAGAAGATTGTGGGGATGGATGTTGTGGAGCTGCTGCCGCAGCCTGGCGATCATGCGTCGGCTTTTCTCGCGGCCAAGCTCGTTTACAAGTGCCTCGGGTACATTTTTTGCCAGGCGTAAGTTTCCAGGGATTGGCGGCCCATTGTCGATTGAATTGGTCGGTTGAGGAGGAGAGGAATTTATGGTGGAAATGATCGCAAGCATGGCACCCGGAGGGGACACCGTAATCGTTGGTGTTCGGATGGAAGGCTGGATCGCGTGGATCATCGTTGGTTTGCTCGCAGGATGGCTTGCGGGGCATCTGACCCGAGGACGAGGCTTCGGATGCATCGTGGACATAGTTCTGGGATTGATCGGGGCCGTGGTCGGCGGATGGATTTTCACGCGGCTCGGCATTGGCGGCATCGGATTTTGGTGGAGCCTCGCTGCGGCGACGGTGGGCGCGGTTTTGCTGGTTGCGATTGCGCGATTGTTTGCGGGTGGTGACAACTGATTCCAGGCTCTACTGGGGAAGCCGGAACCAGCGGGGGTGAAATTGGCCGCCAGTCCCCCGGTTCGCGCGCGCACGGAGTGCTGTGATACGATGACACCGAGGAACTTTCGAGACGACGAGCGCTAGCCAGCCTTCAGCCGGCTTTCAACGCGGGAATCCCCGCTGCGCCGAGCTGACCGAGAAAGCCGGAAGAAAAACTTGAGCCAATCTTCATTGTGGGCAATCCCGTTGGGCGGACTGGGCGAGTTCGGTATGAACATGCTCGCGCTTCGCTCCGGGGACGACATTATCGTGATCGACGCAGGCCTGATGTTCCCCGAGCAGGAACTGCTCGGTGTCGACATCGTGATCCCCGACACGACGTACTTGAAACAAAACAAGCGCATGGTGCGCGCCATTGTGTTGACGCACGCGCATGAGGATCACATCGGCGCGATCCCTTACATCCTCCGCGACCTGAACGTGCCGATATACGGGACGCAGTTCACGCTCGCGCTTGTCCGCAAGCGGCTCGAGGAACACGGACTGCTCGACGACGCGACGCTGCGCGAGGTGGCGCCGGGACAAATCATCCGCATCGAGCCTTTCCAAATCGAATTCCTTCACGTCACGCACAGCACGATCGACTGCGTGGCGCTCGCGATTCGCACGCCGGTGGGCGTGATCATTCATACCGGAGACTTCAAGATCGATCCCACGCCGGTCGACGGCAAGCCGTTCGATCTGCACGCATTCGCACGTTACGGACAGGAAGGCGTCTTGGCGCTGTTCAGCGACAGCACCAACGTCGAGAGACCCGGATTCACCCCCTCGGAGCGGGCCGTTGTCGTGCGGCTGGAAGAACTTTTTCGCGCCGCGCCCGAGAAGGTAGTAGTGTCGTGTTTCTCGAGCTCGATTCACCGTATTCAACAGGTGATTGATATCGCGCGCGTCGTCGGGCGGAAAATCGGCATCGTCGGGCGCAGCATGGTCAATAACATCGAGATCGCCCACGGTCTGGGCAAGCTCCGAATTCCGGACGGCAGCGTCGTGCGGCCTCAGGACATCCGTTCATTCGATCCAAAGAAGCTTGTGGTGATTGCCAGTGGAACGCAGGCCGAGCCGATGTCCGCTCTATCGCGAATCGCTGTGGATAATCACCGGCTGCTCAGCATCGCCCAGAACGATACCGTCATTCTGTCGGCGCGCCTGATCCCGGGAAACGAAAAGGCGATTTTCCGCATGATCGATCACCTATTCCGGCGCCGCGTCCTGGTCTACTACGAAGGCGGCCGCGCGGCCCCGATTCACGTTTCGGGACATGCGAGCCAGGAAGAAATGAAGATCCTGCTGCAACTCGTCCGGCCGAAGTATTTCGTGCCGGTACATGGCGAATACCGGCAGCTCTTCCGTCATGCGGCGCTCGCCGAACAGGTTGGCGCGGTCTCGGGGCAGATATTCCTGATGGAAAGCGGCCAGCCGATCGAATTCACCGCGGATGGCGGAGCGTTTCGCCGCGAGCCGGTCACTGCTGGACGGGTCATGGTCGATTCCGGGTCGCTCGAAGAGATCGAAGACGTAGTGATTCGCGACCGGCGGAATCTCGCCGAAGACGGCGTGGTGGTGCCCATCATCGCGATCGACAAGCATACAGGCCGCATCGAAACGCCGCCGGAAATCGTAACGCGCGGCTTCTTGCCAAACGAAGATGGGCAGGAAATTCTAACGCGCGCGCGCGAAGTGATTCTCCGAACGATCGAACAGTCCACAGCCGAGGAAAAAACTGACTGGGGCGTGATCAAAGAAAAGATTCGCATCGACTTGAAGCGTTTCCTGAACAAGCAGACGGCCAAGCGGCCCTTAATTCTGCCCGTGATTCTCGAAGTGTGAGAACAACAGATCTGCGTTTCCAGATTACGCTCGAATGTCAGCCGCCGTGAAAATCACACTCAGGACTTACTCCGCAACTGACTTCGAAACCCTATACAAGATTGATCAGGCCTGTTATCCGCCGGACACGGCATATTCACGGTCGGATATGCGCGCGTACCTGGGACTCGCCGGCGCCGAATGCGTTGTCGCGGAAGTCGATAAGCCGAAGAAAGTCGCCGGTTTTTGCATCAGCGCCCGCCGCGAGAAAGACGGCTACATTGTCACCATGGACGTTCTCGAAGAATACAGGCGCCTCGGGATTGCCACCGCCTTGCTCGCGGAGATCGAAAAACGGCTCGCCGCAAATGGAGTCGTGCGCGTAGGCCTGGAAACCGCAACCGACAATCAGGCGGGCGTTGCCTTTTGGCAAAAGCATGGATATCGTACTCGCGGCGTTCGCAAGGGCTACTACCCGGGCCGCCGTGATGCCCACGCAATGACGAAGAATATTCGGGCAGCAAAGTAGCTCAGCTCCAGCAGAATTGCACCCTACAGCAGGAAAGGCACATCGCAGATGCCCCTGTGGCAAGTAATTGTTCTAGCCGTCGTGCAGGGCTTGACGGAGTTCTTGCCGATCAGCAGTTCGGCCCACCTAATTCTGATTCCGCAATTTTTCCACTGGACCGATCCGGGCCTTGCTTTTGACGTGGCGCTCCACGCAGGGACGTTGCTCGCCGTCCTCCTCTATTTCATGCGCGACTGGACTCAGCTCGTGCTCTGCGGCTTTGGTTTTCATTACCCTCGCCGGGCGAGCGAGCCTATGGTGACCCACAATCGACGGATGTTCTGGTACCTGGTGGCCGGCACAATTCCCGGCGGCCTGGTTGGCTTCCTGTTTGAGAAGCGCATTGAAGAAAACCTGCGGAGTCCCGTGCCTATTGCCTGCGCGATGATTCTGATTGCTCTCCTGATGTGGTACGCGGAGTCCGTGGCCAGGCTCGAGCGGCCCATCGAACAGGTATCTCTCGGGGACTCGCTCACGATCGGCTCGGCGCAGGCGCTGGCGCTTTTCCCGGGCGTTTCCCGCTCGGGCATCACAATCACGGCCGGCTTGTTCCGCGGAATGACGCGCGAGGCAGCCGCTCGATTTTCCTTCCTGCTATCGACACCCTTGATAGCCGGAGCGGCCGCAAAAGAGCTGCCCAAGCTCCTGAAAATGCAGAAAAGCGGCGCGCTCGACATGCCGCTCTCCCACATCGCCATCAGCATTGCCGTGTCCGCGATCGTCGGTTATGCCGTGATTGCCTTTCTGTTGCAGTATTTACAAACACACACGCTCAGGATCTTTATTTACTACCGGATCTTGTTTGGTATAGTCATTCTCGTTCTCGCGTTCCTCCCGTTGGGCTCCGCGCGATAGCGCCCGCGCGTCCCACGCAAAGGGTCTCTCTACAGCTTCGTGTATATGGCGGCGTTGCCGCTCCGCTGTAATGACCGCGCGATTGAGCCTTCCCCCGTTTCACCCGGCCTTCGAGTTCCGCTTGGCGAAGTCTGGGAGTAGACTGTTTCCAAGAATTCAGGGGAAACCCGGCTCCCAGAAGCCCGCAGCGGGGCTTTCGGAGTGGAGGAATATTTCGTGCGCATTCTGACGCCGACCGAAAACAAACGCCTCAATGAGCTCATCGGGTTTGTAGGTTTGAGCCTGGCAATTCTGCTCACGCTAAGCCTGCTTTCCTACTCGCCGCGCGATGCTTCGTTCAACGTCTCAGCGCCGATGCCCGCGTCGGGTCCAGCGCGAAACTGGATCGGCCCGTTCGGCGCACACATGGCTGATCTCTTCTTCCAATTCTGCGGATTTGCGGCTTTCCTCTTTCCAGTGGGGATGTTCGTTGTGGCGATGCGATGGTTTCGAAGTCAGGTGCTAGAGGCTCCGGTCGCAAAGACGATTGGGTTCAGCATGTTGCTCACATCCGTCTCGGCCGAACTCGCGCTGATGCGCCTTTCGGCGCCCTGGCTCGTGCCCGACGTCCGCGGGGCCCTGCCTCCTGGCGGTTTTCTTGGAGCGCTGCTGGCCGACTCGATGCGCGCAGTCTTTAATCCCATCGGTGCGAACCTGGTTACAGTCGCGATGATGCTCACGGCATTGTTCCTCACGACGAGCTTTTCATTCCGCGCGGCGCTCGCGTGGATGAGGAAGCCGATGGCTGGCGAAGGAGTGATCGGGCAAATGATCGCGCGCGTGAAGGCGTGGCGCGAAGCGCGCGAATCCGACCGCCTGCGAAAGCGTGTGGAGGAAATCAAGATTGCAGGACGCCCGGCTGTGCAACAGCAGCGTGTTTCGACCAAAGAAATCGAGGAAGAAGACGAAGCGGAATTGGAAGCCGAGAATCGCAACGCTACCGAGAGAGCCCCCGCCGTAATCAAGTTCCACGAACCCGAAGTTTCGCCTCCCAAGAAAAGTGCCGGCGATCCGAAAATCTCGCGGGGAAAGACCAGCTTCCGATTGCCCTCACCGTCGCTGCTGCAAACCGCCGAGCGCGGCCAAAAGATGGATGAAGGCGAACTGAAAGAATACGCTCGGGCGATCGAGCAGAAATGCGCGGAATTCGACGTCAGCGGACATATCACGCAGATCAATCCGGGGCCGGTGGTCACAACGTTTGAGTTCAAACCAGAGGCCGGAATCAAGTACAGCCGTATCACTGGACTTGGCGAAGATCTGTGCCTCGCTCTGAAGGCCGAGTCGATTCTTATCGAGCGCATCCCCGGCAAATCCACGGTCGGCATCGAAGTGCCGAATCCGCACCGCGAAACGATTGCCCTGCGCGATGTAGTCGAGTCGCCGGAATTCAACCATTCGCCATCGAAGCTCACGTTACCCTTCGGCAAGGACCTGATCGGCCGAATCCGCACCGCCGATCTGATGCAGATGCCCCACCTGCTGATCGCCGGCTCAACCGGAACCGGCAAGAGCGTCTTCATCAATTCCCTGCTGATGGGAATGCTGTTCAAGGCGACGCCGGACGAGCTGAAACTGGTGCTGGTCGATCCGAAGCAGCTCGAGCTCGGCCTTTACTCCGATATTCCGCACTTGTTCACACCCGTCGTAACCGATCCGAAGATTGCGTCACACGTCCTGCGCAACGCGACGCGCGAAATGGAGCGCCGGTTGAAGTTGCTTGCCGGCCGGTCCGTGCGCAACATCGACCAATACAATCGCACGTTCGAAAAGGGGCAGTCTTTGTCGCTGTTCGATGCCGCCGAGGACGAGGAAAATCGGCCGCTGCCTTACATCGTGATCGTCATTGACGAGCTGGCTGACCTGATGATGGTAGACACGAACGGCGTGGAAGAATCCATCACCCGCTTGGCGCAAATGGCGCGCGCGGTGGGAATTCATCTGATTCTTGCGACGCAACGTCCTTCGGTGGACGTGATCACCGGTCTGATCAAAGCGAACTTCCCCGCGCGCATTTCGTTCCGCGTGGCCAGCAAGGTGGACTCGCGAACGATTCTCGATGCGAATGGCTCGGAGTCACTGCTTGGCAAAGGCGACATGTTGTACTTGCCGGCTGGATCCTCGCGGCTCCATCGCATCCACGGACCCTACGTGCACGAGTCCGAAGTCGTTGCGGTCTGCGATTTCTGGCGCGAACAGGCCAAGGCCCTGTACAACATGGAACTGCTGAAGCCGCCGCGGGACGAGAACGCAATGTCCGGCGGGGCTGGTGGCGATGGCGAAGTTGCGGACGAGGTTGATGACGAGCTCTATCAGGATGCCGTGCGCGTAGTATGCGAAATGGGACGCGCATCCACGTCGACCTTGCAGCGGCGCCTGCGTGTCGGGTACGGCCGTGCCGCCCGCCTCATTGACTTGATGGAGAAAGATGGAATTGTCGGCCCGCCAGACGGCTCCAAGCCGCGCGAAGTGCTAAAGAAGAAAGACTGGATGCGCGAGTTCGACGAGAGCACGAGATAGCTGTCGGCGACTAGCCTGGATCTTACGCTCGTTGGTAGCCGATTCCAGCCAGCGCGCAGCGGTCAACCTGCGAATTCCCCTTTGCTCGGCCACAAGATTTCCGTAAAATTGTCGATTGTCCCGTGCCGAGGTAGCTCACCGGTAGAGCGCGGCCCTGAAAAGGCCGGCGTAGGCAGTTCGATTCTGCCCCTCGGCACACTCCATGTGTCCCACGCCCAGAAGGTTCCAATTCCCTGACGCGATGTAGATTTCCCCGTCCGGCTTCATCACGATCCGCTCGACGTGTTTTGTCAGCCAGGTTCGCGCCGTCATCGGGTCGCCAGAGAGATACGTACGCAGCTCGCGCATCCGAGCGAGCGCGTTCTCGCGCAGCGCCTTGATTCGAGACCGCACCGAACTCGGCTTTGAAGACAGGAGTCGGTCACCGATCTCGGCGATCTCCCGTTCGCGCCGGGCAATCTCCGCCATAACCGTCACGGAGTAGAGTCCGCTCGCGAGGCCAGCGGCCAGGCGCGCCGTCTCGGCTTCGAGCTCGGCTTTGCGTTTCTGCATCCGCTCCATCTCTCCCCCGATGTTCGCGAGTGTCTTTTCGAGCTGCTCTTCGAAGCGGTCGAGCGTGTAATTCACAACGTCTTCCTGGAGAACTTTGTCCTGGAGTCCGGCGAGCAGCTTCTCTTCGAGAATGTCACGGCGGACACGGACGCGGTTCGGGCAAACGGAATCGCCGCGGTGGAAGTTGAGCGGGCAACCGTAGGTCTGATTCGGGTGATTGCGGCCGCGACCGGAAATGAGCTGCATATTGGCGCCGCACAGCCCGCACTTAAGGAGCCCTGAGAACAGGTAAGGCGCGCGCATCGCAGTCGCCCGGAGAAGCCCTGGCCGATGGCCCGCGTTTTCGTAAACCCTCTTGACGAACTCGCGGCGCTCCTCGACGGCACGCCATAGCTTCTCAGGAACGATTCGCAGCTCGGGTTGGTCCGCACCGCAAATCGGTGATTCGCCTTCCTTCGCGCGAAAGACGCGCCGGCCGGTTTTCGGATCGCGAACTTTATGCTTGCGCGACCAAATCACTTTCCCTGTGTAACGCTCGTTGTAGAGAATCGTGCGAATCGACGACGTACACCAAGACCGCGACAGGCGTCCTTTTTGTGGTTGCGGCGAGACCACATCTTCCACGTTCAGCTTCTTCGCGATCGCCTTAAAGGACAATCCGTCGGCGTATAGGTTGAAAATCTTCCGAACGATCACGGCCTCGGGTTCGTAGATTTCGAGCCGCACGCCATCTGGGTCCTTGCGGCTTCGATAGCCGAAACATCGACCGCCCGTGTGCAGCCCTCGACGAATCAACCCTTCGAGTCCGCGGCGAACACGTTTCGCCGTATCGGCGAGGAAGAGTTGGTCAATCATCCCGCGCGCGAGCAGAAGAAGCTGGAACTTCTCGTCGCCGCTGTCGATTCCCTGCGAAATGAAGTGGATCTTCACGCCAGCGAAACTCAGCCGCTCGCAGAGGTTCAGAACATCGGCTTGCTTGCGTGAAAGGCGGCTCGCGTCTTCAATCAAGAGAACGTCGAACGGCCGTGGTCTTGAATCGGTGGCTGCGAGCAACAAGCGCAGTCCAGGGCGATCAAGCGTGGCGCCGCTGTTTCAATCGCGCGTCGCTGACGAAGCGCTGCTTTGAGAGCGACAAGATAGGCGGTTCTCGTCTCCGGTCGTATTCGCGAAGCCACTTCGATCTGACGAATGCGTTCGCGGGACACCCCGCTTTTGAAGTGACGTGCAATATCTTCAAGAGAAACGCGCAACTCATGGCGCCGTCGCTGGAGATCCGATTCTAATTTGGTTTTCATCATTGTCGTTCTACCGATACGCCCGCTTCTTACCATCATTCGAACCGCGTTCTGCGAGTGGAACGACGCAGTTCATTAGACCTGCGCCCATCATTACGTGGCCGTCGCTGCTGGAACTCCAATTCACTGTCGCCGGATAGCGATGCCTGGCGACCTTCGCAACGCGAATAGTGAACGGAGATTTCGACACCACGGATGCATCGGCTGGAATGATCTTGCCGTGCCTGTTTTTCTTTGCCTTCGTCATCTGCCGAGCTTTCGCGGGAGTTACATACTCGACCCGGTCACTACCTTCGAATTCGACTCGCACGTTTTCAGACATGGCTCGCCTATACGACTTCTCTCGACTGGAACAAAAGCGGCGCGTCGGTGGCGCTCACTACCCTCTATGAATATCAGCTCTTGACGAAACACTACAAGGGGTGTAATTCTGCTATTAGCATATACAAATGTCAGTTAGCAACCATGCCTCAATACGCCTTACGAAACTGAATGACGCAGAACTCCGCTTCGTTCTTTCGGTCCTCAAACTGGGCGAAGGTTGGCCCCGGGTTAGAATGAGCGACCGAGAAAAGAGAAAACTACTAAAACAACTTCTCGACCTGGAGTCACGGGCGGTGAGGTGCCTCACCAGTGCCGGCGACGCGGCGATTTGGGACAAGGGCACGTGGGGAACGGGAGCGGGAATCACAGTTAGTTACGGTCCTCAGGCAGCCGGTATGAAACGTCAAGAGAGAATGTTCCTCATTTTCGAGCCGCGGTGGAGGAAAGCGCAGGACATTCTCCGAGCCGCCATTGTCGAGGGCCGGACTTCTCAGGGGCTTCTATGTCACTTGCCGCCCGTTGGCCTGCCGGCAAATGAACTCGTCGCGTGCATCAGGACGCCAGAGGATTTCGTCGAGGTCCTTGTTGCCAGACTAGTCGCAACCGGCGAACGGTTCAGGATCGTCCGATGTGCGCGATGCGCTAAGTTTGCAATTCGCCGACGCGCCAGGAGAGATTCACGGTACTGCTCGGCTCTCTGTCAGCGTCAGGACAACCTCGAACGGCTTCGCAAACAATACGCAGAGAGCTTCGTTGACTTGGGGCGCGAGTCGGCAGACGCCGTTCGCATGAAGCAACTTCAGAATCGACCCAAGCGGTCGAGGCGCGAAAGGCTCGAACTACTTCGACTCGAACGCCGGCCCTGAAAACAGAATGTGGTCCTCATCCCTCGGAGCGTCAAATTCGAGCTGCAACCGAAAAGCCCGCGTGCCGTTGTGTTTAATCAGGGCTTGGAGGGCGTCCCGGAACTGCGAAATGATCTTCGCGTCCGGCGACTCTGGTTGGATCCAATTGTGCGACTGGTCGTTAGAACAGCCACGCGGCATGAGATTCCACGACTTTACGGCAAACGATTGGACTGCCCCGCACCCTTCAGCACCGCAGGTAAAGCGAACCGCGCGAATGTCGCTCAGGCTGAATAACAACTTCGTCTCTCGGGCCATAAGTTTTTCCCTTCAATCTCGGTCTCTACTTCGAGCGTTCGAATCAACGATGAAGGATGATCGGGTCGATATCCTCGGGCTTCACTCCCGATTCCTGAAGCATCTCCTTCGCAGCGCGAGCATATTCGGGATCGATCGTTTCCAACAAATCATCAGCGAGTGATTTTATTGTCGCGGTCCCCGTCGCGTCATCCCACTTTGTATTTATGGCCTTCAGAATTCGGTTTTTGTCTGCCCGCTTCAAAGTGGAACCCAACACGGCCTGCATGATGTTTTCCGTCGTTTCGTTCCACAGTCGATAGAACTTCGCCTGATCAATAAGTTGCTTTTGGCGCGCGAGAAGAAGATTCCACAAGCGCTCCGTCTCGCGATAGATCGTGAAAAGCTTTTCGATGCTCTGGTCCTCCCGGCTAGCGCGGCGCCCTAGATAAAAGCCGAGCCACACTCCGGCCAACCCCAACGAGCCAGCGATTACCGCAGCCCATATAGCCGCCACAGCGTCGGACACTATGAGTTTTCTCCCGAACGAAGCATCAGTCCTTTGTCAGCTCATCTTTATCTTTTAAGTATAGAATCCGCACAGTAAAAGGCTTGCGCCGGGGTGTCAAGATCCTTTCAGAATGGAGCGGACGATGGAATACGTTATAGGGGCGTTGTTCATCATCGGTGGATTTTTCGGCTCGTTTGCGGGCTCCTACATGAAAAAGAAGGGTGAGAATCTTGCAACTCACGAGGACATCGACAAGCTCGTGGAGCAAGTCGAAGCGGTGACCACTACGACGAAGCAGATTGAAGCCAAGATCTCCAGCGATATGTGGGATCGCCAGAAGCGATGGGAATTGAAGCGCGAAGTGCTGTTTGAGGCCGTGGCAAGAGTATCCGAGCTCGAAGATGCGTTGGTTTCTTACGACTCGATCTTACAAGTGGAACGTGGACAATCGAAGGGCGATGAGCCGGCGTGGATCGAGAAGAAGACGGAGGAACTCGAAAGATTGGAAAAAGCGACAACCGCTCTCGATGTGACAAGACTGCTTGTAAGCATTGTTTGCGGAAAGGAGACCAAGGAGGCTTTCAACAACTATCGAAGGATGGTGCTGGATATCACAGGACGGCTGATTAAGGCAGACGTAGAAGTTTACAAAACCCTACAGACCGATCGGCTTAAGAGACATATTGAGGTGGAGATCGCTGTTCGGAAAGAATTAGGCCTTGATGGGCCGAATTAAGCCCTCCGAAAACAAGCCGCTGAAGTAGAGTCGTAAAGCCCAGGGCGGAATGCCAGGCCGCAGATTTTGGAGAATCCAAAATCCCTTTGAGACAAGTTCCTCGATTTGTTCGATTGCCTTCCCGCGCTTTCTCGGGACATTGGGCGAAAACATGTGATTCTGCGCTGCTCCAAGCTAGCGTTTCGAGTCGATACCCTTCAATCAGTTACGGTGGCCGCACCGCCGGCGTTTTTGCCACGGACCCTACGACACGTAGCTGGCAGTCCGTGCGCGATAATGATAGACTCGTGGAGCTTGAGGCTTTTGAGAACGCCCGCACTCTCTTGGCTAAGCGCTTATGGGAGTTCGTGATGGGTATGCCACAGGCAACCGCAAAAAAGACCAAACTGTCTCCCCCGAAGAATCCCACTTTCGACGTGCATGGTTTTCTTGATTCGGCAGGTGTGTCCAGGAACGTTTCAGAGTTCAAGAAAAAGGAAACGATCTTCTCGCAGGGCGATCCCGCCAAGAATGTCTTGTACATTCAAAAGGGCGGCGTGAGGCTCTCAGTCGTCAATGAAACCGGCAAAGAGGCCGTCGTGGCGGTTTTGGGACCCGGCGACTTTTTCGGTGAGGGATGCCTCGCCGGCCAGCCGATTCGGATCGGGACGGCGACCGCGATTACCGCTACCGCTGTACTGATCATTGAAAAGAAGGAGATGGTTCGAGTCCTTCACGTAGAGCATGCGTTTTCCGACCGGTTCATCACTCACATGCTTTCGAGGAACATCCGGGTTGAGGAGGATTTGGTGGATCAGCTCTTTAACTCGAGCGAGAAACGGCTGGCTCGCACGTTGTTGCTGCTGGCGCGCTACGGCACGCAGGACAAACCGCAAATGGTGCTGCCCAAAATCTCGCAGGAGATGCTGGCGGAAATGGTGGGCACAACGCGCTCACGGGTGAATTTCTTCATGAACAAGTTCAGAAAACTGGGGTTCATCAAGTACAACGGCACCCTCCAGATCAACACCGCTCTCTTGAGCGTCGTGCTGCACGATTAACTCACGCTGCCATATGTGGGGTTCTCTGATGTTGGATCAAGGTGTCTGGGCTGAAGTCAAAATAGGCGGTGAACATCTGAGGTTATTTTCGGAGCACAGCGCGTTTGGAGCGCAGGCTTCCGTCTACAACGTAAACGCAAAGAACTGGATCGCCCCTTCCGAGGCCGTGGATGATATCGAGGAGGGGAAGGACCGCGCGGCAGCGCACGCACTGGCATATCTGCACCGCGTCACCAACTCAGAACTGCCTCCGTTGAACTGGAAGAAATCCCGCTCAGTGTAGGTAACGTCCGATGGATGCGGCACGAGAGTATGAATGGCTAAGGGACGCCGACGAAGCGGTGAGAATTAGATTCATCGTCACGGAGTTGGACCTTGCCCTCACTTTTTGCAGACTCGCCTCGTCCGCCGACAACGACGTTATGGCCCGCCTCAACACGACCAATGCTCGGAAAGCGTACGACTCCGCAACGCGTTTTCTTGCAGAGGCCACGATGACATCGCAGATCAGGAAAGACATCGACGATAAGATTGAGTGTCTGAGATCGTTGCTGCCAGATTTGGGAGTTGCATCCTAAGTGGGGTGGGTCTCGCCTGAGGAGCTACGAACGTGTCCCGATGTGAACAGACATCCAGCATCGCGATCTGCTCGCAACACTACGGGGTTTCTGAGAATCTCATTCGTTCTGACTTTGCGATTCTCCAAAATCCTCGCAGCCCCGAGCTTAAAAGAGACCCCGAAACGCTATTTTCGGCAGTGCCCAATATTGAACATTTTTCGTAGCGAACCACGGTTAGTGTTACGCCTTCCAGCCACTCTTGAGGTGAACCTTGGGAGATCTATTCGGCGAACTACTGTCAACCATCGAAGGCGACGTTCAGTGGTTGAACGACGCCGCGCAACACTATGAGGAGTTAGCGGCCAGTCGACTTGATTGCGTCGAAAAAGCGCAGTGGAATCTGCTTGCGATTGTCTTTCGTGAAAGAGCGAGGCTCCACCGCGACTTAGCGACGAAAATGGGCGGCGAAAAGCAACCATCCCAACACGACAAGCCGAGCCACAGCAGTTCAGATTGGTCGTCCGCGGAAGCGCGATCAGCGGACTGAAGACTCTGACCCCAATACCGGCACGATGATGCGCATCTATCAGACACCCGGCCACTTGTAGAATGCGCGCCGCCTGCATCGCCGCCCGATCTGTTAAGGAATACTCGCTCTGACTTCGGCGCGTTAAGAAGGCCCTTGCAGCAAAGAGCCTCAAAGTTCTGGTCAACCCGATTCGAACAGGTCGCCGGCCCTGCGATCGCTATCACAGCTCCTTGGCGACGAACGCCACTCCGCCGCTCAAGACTGCCTTGCCGTTCGCAGCGACAAATGCCAGGCGCCCGCGCGCGTCCACGATTTCGCCGGCCGGATACCGCGGCCGCACGTCGTCGAAGGTCTCGATCTCTACGTCGGCGACCCGACCGTCAGCTTGCACGGCGCGCTTGTACAGCGTCACGCGCCAACGCTTCTCTTGGAATCCCACCGCCATCGGCAGAGCATATCATCTTCGCTTTATGTTCGCCATAGACTAAAGTCTTTCTGTGGGCGTCTAGCTGAGTCGGATGCGAAACGCTTTGTTGGGGAAATTCTCGGAGCGGAGCATCATCATCGAATCAGGAACGAAGGTTCCTTTCCCGACGCGCTTCAGATCAGAAACCGGGTGTTCTTTGCCGATGACCCCTTCGCGGACGCACCACCATACATGGGCCTTACCGGACGCGATCCTGTAGACCAGACCCGCAGTCTTAGCCCGGTCGCCGTTCATCTGCACGAATTCGCCGGGCTCGATGCTGTCCATTACACACCTTGCTCACGTGCCGACGATGATACGCTTCTAGGCGGCCGCTCTCTAGGGCGTTTTTAGAATCACACACTCGGGTATACTCCTACCCACATTTATGCGCACACGCCGACGAAAAAAGAAGTTGACACAACACACTATTTCGGGTATACCTATAACCGAAATGAGCGGCTACACAACGGCCCAGGCTGCCACGGCGATTGGGGTAAGCAAAAACACGTTGCTGCGTTGGCTCTACGATGGAGTCCTGAAAGAGCCAAAGCAGACGATGGTCGCCAACTCGAACTGGCGTGTTTGGACCGAGGATGATATCGAGCGCGCTCGCAAAGTGAAGTCAACGATGCGGCGAGGCCCGAAGCCGCGGCACTAGGAAAAGCGGGACGGCTCGGTGCTGAAACACCGGAACCGCCCCTAACCAAATCGTTCAAGGAGGAACGACATGGCTACAGCAACGATAGCAACACCATCCGCAGTTCTGCAATTCCCTCAGATCGGTGACCGAATCTCTCAGGACGAAATCGGCGAATTCATCATCGCACAGAAGGCTCTTGAAAAGTTGCAGCGGCACGTTGACGGTATCGAGACGGCGCTTCTGACTCGACTGCGCGCCGGTGCGGTGATCGAGGAAGGCTCCCGTTCTGCCGAAGTCAAGCGCAACACTCGACGCTCTCCGGCGTGGAAAGAAATTGTGAAGCGCTTAGCATCTCGGCTCGGACTCGACGGCGACGCGTATTGCTCGAACGTCATCTCGCACACGAAACCGTCCGAAACCTTCTCGCTCGAAGTCAACTGAATCCAGAAACGCGGCGTCGAGCCGCGTCCCGCCGCAAAACCAAAACTCGCTGGCGGCAGGCTGATGAAGGCGGCGAGAAAGAGGGGAATGACATGGATAAGAAAACGAAAGAAGAACTGAAGCGGATCGTTCATGCCCTAAAGGCAGCATCGGAGGTAGCGGGATTCGTCGGTTCTGAATGCTCACAGCAAAGCGTTGTCGAGAGTGCAATCACTGCCTTGTCGTACAACATCCAGGCCCTCGCAACCCGATTGGAAGCGGTCATCGGCTAGCTTTGGAAGCGGAGAACTCAATTTTCGTACTGAACTGACCAGAAACGCGGCGTCGAGCCGCGTCCAGTGAGAAAGGTTGAGCCTTATGGCGAACTTCGACAGGGAAACAATCGAAGTACCGGACGTCGCAGTCTTTGAGGAAATTTGCCGTACCACTTTGGTGCTAACAGAGGACGAAAAATTCGCCCTTGCAATATGCATAACGCGGATGAAACGGAGTGGGGTTCCGTGGCCCAGGATCGAGAAGCTGTCTCTCAGTCAAGTCGACTTGAAGCGCGTTAAGAAGATCAGGGAAAAGGCCTATCGCGCGATGGGGCAGTGGTTGGCGTGCCGAGATTTTGTATTTGCGCTGACCAAAATGGGAGCTTCGGTCGAACCTGGCAATCTGAAACTCTCTCGATCAGACGTTGATGAAACCGTGAAAGTCATCCATACCTAACCTAGATTTCGACGAGTTTCCCGCTGCCTGACGGTGGCGAGAAGGAGAGAAGACAATTGAAGCAACCAGCATTTGCTCGTGTACTCGGAGTCAAAATCCCGAACGGTCCTGTATTTGCACTGGCCCGGTTTTCGGTAAGTCTCGCAAGCGAAGTGTTCGGACCACCGGAAATCGGCGACAGCAAGGCGTGTTGGAATTTCGCTGACGCCAACGGGAAGATCACCTGCGCGATCGCTGCCGAGCGATTCAAAGGCGGTGCGCGTGACGTGGAAATGAAATTTATCGAGCCGGCCGCGCTGAAAGGCGAGTTTTTCGACTGGGCAACGACAAAACTCAATCTCACACAGAATGCGGACCTCGCGCCCGCCTTCCTCACAACGCACAGAACAGCGTTGCGTGTCGAGCGGCTCTAAGAAGCGCTAAACGGGAGGAAACACTACGATGCCTCGAAAAGCAAAACTCAACGTCACAGACCGCGATGCCTTCGTGCGCGTTCTCGGCGATAAGCCTCGTGTTCGCTTCGTCAGGCGTTCGACCACTGACGAATTCGCAGTGTTCACCGAAACGTTCGGACCGCCGGAGGCAATCAAACGCAACGGTGAAGAGATTCTCTATTGGAATTTCATGCGTCGCGATTGCACCAATGGCTTCGCACTCGTCTCGCGTGGTCCGAAGGTCCGCAACGCCAGCTCGCCAATCAGAGTCGAGCTGGTAGCGAAAAAAGCAATGCGGTCGTTCTGTATGTGGACAGCGGTGCGACTGCACGGTCATGACAGGGGTAAGGAGAGACCGTTGTTCGTCAACGGCTCGGAACGCAACTTCACAATTGCAACGTACAACTGAATCGACTGGCCCTTCGGGGCCACTGAGGATTTTTAGAATCGCAAACTGACGGAAAAAAGGAGACTCACAATGAGAAAGCTTCTGCTCTTCGCGACCGTTTTGGCAGTCGCATCGCTCGGGACTGCGCGTGCGGCGTTCGGAACGAACTACAACGTAGGCTTGACCGATTCAAACACAACGTCGGACTCGACAACGCCGGGCAGTGGCGCGAGCCAATACGTCTGTTCCGAAAACCCTCAGAATTTCTTCTGCACTGAGGAAACGTTCACCTGCTACGGATGGTCGAATTGCAGCGCTTTGGGTGCAACGGACGGCGCGCCTGATCTGGCGACGTTCCTCGCAAGCCTCGACGACAACAGCGGAACAGGCCCGAACCCGGCCGCTGCGGCGCCCGAGCCCGCTTCCCTTGTTCTTCTGGGCTCGGGATTGATGTTGCTCTTGGCGCGGCGACGAAGGGCGCGCTGACGGTCGTTGAAGATTTTAGGATTCCTAAAATGGAGAGCCGACCATGCGAGCAGCAATCTACGCGAGGGTGAGCACCACCGGGCAAGGCCAGTCACCCGAAATGCAGGTCCGGGAACTGCGGGAATACTGTGAACGCCGCGGCTGGACGGTCGCCAGCGAGTACGTTGACGCCGGGATCTCTGGCACGAAAGAGAAGCGCCCTGAGCTCGACAGGCTGATGGCCGATGCCCACCGGCGCCGGTTCGACGCTGTTCTGGTCTGGAAGTTCGACCGATTCGCCCGCTCCGTCTCTCACCTGCTCCGTGCGCTCGAAACTTTCAACGCGCTTGGCATCGGCTTCGTCAGCCTCAGCGAGTCGCTCGACACGTCCACGCCGGCCGGTCGCATGGTGTTTACGGTCCTTGGAGCCGTCGCAGAGTTAGAACGCAGTCTGATCGCCGAGCGCGTCCGCGCTGGGCTGCGCAACGCGCGCGCGAAGGGGAAGGTTCTCGGGCGCCCGCGGACAATCGTGGACACCGCGAGGATTGGCCGACTTCGTGATTCAGGGCTTCCCTGGCGGGCGATTGCAGAACAGTTGGAGATTTCCACCAGATCAGCACGTCGCGCGTGGCAAAATGCCGTTTCCTGAATTCTGCCGCGTTATTTAGAACGTTCCTGGATCGTCACAGACCGACTGTTGTGGACTAGACCCGACTGCATCGAAGGGTGCCAGCCAAGAGCTAAATTCAGGGTTTCTTTTAATGAAACGGTTGCACCCTCCTGGTCACTATCAGTAAGAAAGACGACGCCACCAGGAGGACATTCATGGCTACGCGTACCATTCGGTTGAGGGACTTGAGTTCGGCTCTATCCCAACGTCTAAGTTCGCATTTCAAGGACAGGCCAAGGGAAACCACTCCAGCGGATACGGTGGCCGCCCGAAAGCGACGGGCCGTTAAATTCGCGGAGTGGCGGTTGGGAAGAGTCATGAGGCACGGAGCCATCATCGGATTGCCCGCCGGGAAGTACTTCTCATTTCTTCAGGAACTATCTCTGACGCGTAAATACTCAGCACATGAAGTGGTCACGATCCCCGGACTGGCACATTTCGCGATAGTGTCAGACTCAGCTGCCAGCAACTTGTTTGCGGTCCTGCTTTCTTATATTGAAGGGGCGCGTCGGCTGAATGGCTTAGAGGGAATATTCTTGTCGGGCATGATACACGCCCAGACGGTTGGCAATCGTGCCCTGTTCGCGAGAGGGGCCTACGTTTGGAAGGAATTCGATAAGGCATCTAGCGAAGAGATTCCGCGCGCTGGGTATCTTACATTTTTTGATCGTGAGCACTCCGTGCTGTCTACGATGCGTGCAGAGACAGCCGGCCGACTTTACGCCGCACTAAGGACAGATGCGTTTCGCTCGCAGTCGCTCACGAATTTAGTCCAAACATTGGGATCAGACCAATCGGGAGTGCCGCTAAATCTGCCAGGTGACGGTGATGCGGCAATGGACCGTGATCACTGTAAGGACTTGGTCAATAGTCTGGTGCAAGTCGGTGGAGTCGTCGTCGGGCTTGTTGCCGGCGGAGGCGCCTACACAACAGGGTCAAATACCGATGCCAGCTTGGGCAGATTGGCACTCGGGTTTGGTGTTCCGGTCGGGGTCGGCGCTGCTTTGGGTCCCATCATTAGTACGTTTGCATGCAAGGACTCGGCCAGCGCTGTCAATGACGCGGTCAACGGGCTTGTCGCGGCAGTGCAGAGCGGAGCAATTACTGTTGACCAAGCGCTCGCCGCGGCAGCCAAACTCGGAGCGGGTTCAGAGCCAACCGCACCTGCCAGCGATGGCAGGAGTCTCGATCAAGTGTTAGCTGATTCGCCTGACCAGTACTCGGATGTCTCCGCCGAGGACATCGCGAATGATCTTTCCGCGCCAACGTCAGACGCTAGCGGAAAACCCGATAGCATTGATCAGGCGACCTGGAATCTGGTGAACAGTCTTACTGATTCGCCAAACTCATCCGACAGTGCTCCGACCGCAGCTCCAAACGATACATCCGCACCATCAACCGATTCGCCTAGCTCAGACCCCGCCGACCCAACCCCGTCTGACGACTCGCCAACGGCCGAGGACACACCTACGCCTGACGATGGACCTTCCCCATCTCCAAGTGGAATGCCAACGCCGGACGGCGACGGAGGAGGGGGAAACGGGGGGTTTCCGGTCGGCGTCATCGGGCCCTGGGTCGCAGGGTTTGAACCTGACGGAGGAGGTGACGGTAATCCTTCTCCCAAGGGCGATACGGGAATGCCGACGCCAGACAACGGTGGGCCGGGCGGACCGGTGGCCTTACCAAGCGGTTCGATATTGATCCCGGCTTCCGGCGCGTTCGGCGCGGGACTGATTAACACCGCCGGCCTCGTTCAGGCCGTTGTGAGTGAAGGAGCGAGTAAAGACATCGCAAGTTGCTCGATTTCTGGAATTCCGCGATTCAATGCGGATGGCTCCATCGGAACTGTGGGTTTTATGGGCCAGCGTGGGATTTCCTCACTCTGAATGTGAGGTCCTAGTCTGCGGAGGCAAAAACCCTGGTTCCACGAGGAATCGTAAGCTGTTGAAGAGTCTAGGTCGCGGGAAACTGTTTTCTCCTGAGGCAAATTCAGATGTTTTCGGCAGAAGTGTTTCACAGACGACTAGCCCCCTGCCGGGCGAGCGGGTTGCCACTCTTGTCCATTCGCAGAGCAATGTTTCCGTTGACAGTGATCACGGCAACGAACGGGCGTTCATTCTTGCGAGCAAAATCGCGCATTTGCGGATATATTTTGACGAGGAGCCTGGCGACGGCGAGACCGCCAAGATTTCCAGAAAAAACAAATTGCCTGACGCGATAACGAAGTACTGCCCGCCGCTCCAATTCCCGGAACCTATTCTTTCTGTCGCAGGTAAGAAGAGCCCATCCGCGCTTGCCCGCGAGTTCGAGTATCTTGTCGTCACCGGCTCCGCACGAAAAGTTTTCAGAATAGGTTTTGAATTTTATGTGCGCTTCGGTGAGCTCTGACTTCACTTCCTGGCAGTTGAAACTCTCATCGAGGTAGAGAGTGAAGTTCTTAAGCGGCTTGCACTTGGCCCGTTTCCCAGGAAATCGCCTCTGCGATTTCCGATTCGGGTCTGCCATAGCTTCTCGCTAGCGCTGCAATTTGATCTCCACCGAGGTACCTGCTCACCAGGGCCGCCGTCGTAATCCTGCTTCCGCTCAGGACCGGCATTCCACAACAGACCTCCGTGTTGATTGACACGACCTTCGGTTTATCACCCTCAGAACGCATTTGCTCAAGTCGCATGAATGGATACAGCACCCACGTTTTCTTTTGAAGGTCACGCTCGATTCGTCGCAGGTACGAATCGAGAATCGGTCCTATCCCAACTTGGCCCCGTAGAGACGCGTTGAGATATTCACCCTTGTGCCAGAAGAAAATCCATCGACCATCTGTCTTGAGCTCGCAATCGGCGAGGGGGTGCGTGAAATCGAACTCATCCTTGAGATAGTCTGCTGCTTTGCGGATGGCGGGTAACCTGACCCCATGAATTTCTCTTAGGCCTTCGAGGACGAAACATTCGACAAGGTTCTTGAAGGAGAGCGACCTGGGGAAACCGCCCGCGGGTTGGACGAGCCCAATGCTTGGTCTCAGCCAATAGTGCAACGTAGCGTGCGGGATATGGAGATAGCGAACCGCTTCTTCCAGACCGTAGTTCGGCACCTCAAGCGGATCGAACTTCACTCTTTTCTCCTGAGAGTCGAGCGGGACGGCTTCATTCTGGCCTCCCGGTAGCCTGTCTGTCCAGTATATTCCCGGTGAAGTAGCCAGTAGATACTGCCTCCGTTGCCTGGCTAAACGGGTAACTCCACAACGCGCATTTAATCCCAGACATGTAAAATAGGGGCATGGAATCCGTCCCTCTACTAAACTGGGAAGCGTTTACAGTCGAACTTCAGAAAATACGCGACATTCTCACCAAAGATGCCTCAGGCAAACCGCCTGATCTGCTCTTCCGAGGTCAAAGCGATTCGTCCTGGCCACTGACGACGACTCTGGAACGCGCGGGTTACAAAGAGATGTCCTTCGACGAGTACTACCGCCTGACGGTTCATCGCGTGAAGCCGACCGTAGAAACCCTCACCGAAGAGACGTGGGACGTGCCGAATTATGATCTCTCGATGGAGCAGGCGTTTCGTACTGACCGCGAACTTTTCTCTTTGCGCCGGTTTCCCTCCGTCAGCTTTTATCCATACATGGCATACCTCAGACACCACGGATTCCCGTCGCCGCTCCTCGACTGGACGTCATCGGTGAACGTTGCGGCGTTTTTTGCGTTCCGAGAGATCGGCAAGGCTGGGAGGCGGTCGATCTACGTCTACTGCGAGAGCCCACACGGAATGAAGGGGGGCTCTGTCGGCGAGCCCGCGATCCGCGTGATCGGGAAATACGCTCGTGTGCACGCCAGGCACTTCCGGCAGCAGTCGGATTACACGATCTGCGCTGCCTTCGATGAGAAAGGTCCCGGTTGGCGCTTTCATCCGCACGATTCGGTTTTTGAATTTTTTGGGAGCCGCGGCAGACAAGACTACGTGTGGAAGTTCGATCTCCCGGCGACGCAGCGGGTCGCGATCCTCAAGTCACTCGATCAGTACAATCTGAACGCCTTCTCACTGTTCGATTCCCAGGAAGCCTTGCTCGAAACGATGTGGCTGCGCGAGCAGGTCTGGGAAGGTGGAGAGATGCCAATGATCCCGCCTTCAGAAATTGAGCTCCCGTTCAGCGGCAGGAAGCTGGCCGAACTGCTCAGAGAGCACGGCTACGCCACACATCCGCAAGGCATGGTGCAGCCTTTTGGCAATGACTACGAGAAAAGCAGTGACGGACAGACCATTTCCTTGGATGTGAACGCCGAGGCAGTCAGGAAGAACGACGAAACGCCGGACCGTCCAATCCGCCTGACATTTAAGTACGCCGGGGTGAGGGGCAACAAGCACGTTTGGACTTTGAAGTCGGTTGAGGAGTTGGCGCCCGGCGTAGCATCGCGTGCTCTGGATCGGCTGCCGGAAACCCCAAGGAAAAACGCGCCCTGGCCGAACTAGACATTCAGGCTTGCGATTGCGGAGTCAGCGTGCTTTTGCTGGACGCGCCGAATTCACGCCGCGATCCCGATCTCAAATGGAACCTCCTGCCATCAACTTCCGTTTAAGGCGTCAATCAGGCGCTGACAATGAGTGCTTTTTGACCTGTGATTTTTAGTTTCTAAAGAAGAAGTCGACCAATCCTTCTGCGACAAAGTGACTAAAGCCTCCTTGGGTAGGACCGTAATGGAATTTCTTGACGTTCCGACTGATGTCCGCCGCGAACTGTCTTAGAATGTCCGCGGCTTCGGCGTTGACCCTCCCGACTACCTGCAGGTGTGTGATTTGTGTGATTCCACCTGCCGGAAGCTTCTCTCTAAGTAACTTCAGGAAGTGCGCCTCTTTGGCCTGCCAGCCGATAATCAGAATCTTTGTGACGGACGGGAGCAGTTCGTCGAGATACGCTCGATGTTGCGACGGCCATTCAAAGGTGTCCTCGGTCTTAGTCTGCACGGGAATAGCAACTGCCGGAACTATGGGCCTCCCGAAGTTGTGGATTGACACGGGGTCGCTGGCGTTGGCGATAAGATACTCGTCAGACAGTTTTATACTGTCGGCCCGCTCGATGAGTTGGTCGGCGCCAAGTCTGGTATTTGCAGGGACGTCGACAAACCTAGCCCAGTCGACGGAGCCGTGGGGTTTGAGGAGTTTGAACATTGGGTGAGCTTCAAAGTAGCGTTCGAGGGGAAGCGTTTTGAAGTTGAAGGAACGGAGAGCGCGGTCGAGCAGGAGGTCGTAGTTGAATGTGACTAGGGCGATGGGCTCGTTCCCAGTGTTAAGGTGTCGGATCTGGTCGAGGAGCATTACGTAGTTGGTGACGTCGCTTATTTGTACGAGCCATTCGGTGGAGACCTTGAGGAGGAGATCGTGGAGGTAGTAGCGGATGGAAAACAGTTGGCGCTTTCGCTCTGCGTCCCCGTTGGCCTCCGCTTGCCAGGCCTCGAGTTCCTCCTCGACGCTTCTGCCGCTTGATGGCCGGCGCAGGTGAGGGAGAATCGGAAGTACCTTGGGATAACTTCGGACGATGCCTCCGAATTCACCGTCGGAATCAAGAAAGAGTTGCGGGGTGAGGGGAGGACGCCAGATTTCACGCCGATTCGTTCGTGGGGGAGGGGAAGAGGAAGGGAAATTCTGCTGGGCAGCTTGGGGCTGAGGCGGCGGGAAGTCAGGAGCAGAATCGTAAGAGGCGCCGGCGCCGAAGATGACCATGAGCATGCTCGGATTATATCAACAGCCGAGCAGCCGTCGCGTCACACGCGTTACTTGGTTCAAGCGAACCGGTACAAACTGCTCGCTAGCAAAGTCCCCGTAAGTCCCGCCGGATTACCGGACAAATGCCGGTCTAGTACTTCGCCAGGACCGGACCGTCACGCCGCGATGCCGATCTCGAATGGGACTTCAAGACGCATGGTGCGATTCCCTCCCTCGGCACCACCCTCCATCCCCCGTTAACATAGCTCAAGGGAATCCCTTACGAGATTAAGCCCGCAGGAGTTTCGCCGGGCCGCTGACGAAACGGTTCCCACGCTCGAAGAAGCGGAGTTTTCGGTGCGTCTCGCGCGAGAGGCCGACGCGCGTGGTCACACCGATGGTTCCCACGCGTTGCACCGCTGCCCCGAGCCAGAGTGGGCTTTGCGCAGAGCATAGGTCGACGCCATCGAGACTCTTGTCGATGCGCAGCGCGGCCGCCAGCCGGCCCGGTCCGCGAGTAAGGTCCCGCAGCGTGGACACGCCGCGATTCTTCTCCATCTGGGCGACCCCTTCGACCGGCTCAATCGCACGCACCAGAACGCCACCCCCAATTCCCTGCCGCTCGCTCGAAATGTTCAACATCCAGGCTGAACCGTAGGCGAAATAAACGTAGGCGTGGCCGCGTTCGAGGAACAGCGAATTCT
Organism: uncultured Acidobacteriota bacterium; assembly: GCA_963737205.1. Classification (GTDB taxonomy): domain Bacteria; phylum Acidobacteriota; class Terriglobia; order Acidiferrales; family UBA7541; genus Palsa-295. The sequence continues at coordinate 994,840 of CAVTRV010000003.1, forward strand.
TGGCCTGCGTGTGTCCTCGATACGCGTGGCCGGCGGCGTCACCGATGGGGTAAGCCTCGGTCTCGACGATTCGGCCGCTCAGGCGCCCTTCCGGGAGATCGTGGACCACGGTTTTGCCCACAAGGTAGCGAGCCAAGGCAACTGTATCGATTGGAAGCTCGGCGCGGCGGAGGCGCCGGATTCGTAGCTTTTCGTTCGGCGATTTCACGGCCATCCAATATATGCCGGATTCCGAATAGCGTATACTGCGGCGCGCGACATGGCACAAGCGAAAATCTCGGGGACCTTGATTGCCTCGCTGCTTTGTGTGGCGGCGTTGTTTTGGGCAGCTCGCTCTCACGCGCAGCAGACGACGGGTATCGAACTGTTTTCGCTGCCCGCGGCGGTGCCTGGGAGCCCGCACGCTCCATCGTTTGGAGTCGCGCTGCTCGGCGGCGGCGGAGACGTCGACGACGCGGCGAAGTTTCTCTGCGAGCATTCGCATGGAGGCGAGATCGTCGTCCTGCGCGCGAGCGGGCGTGACGCATACAATCCGTACTTTCACGAACTGTGCCCCAATAACGCCGTCACGACGTTGCTGATCACGTCGGCTGATGGCGCGAAGTTCCCAGAAGCGATCGAGCACGTACGCAACGCGCACGCGCTCTTCATCGCGGGTGGCGACCAATCCAACTACGTGAAAATGTGGCCGGGGCCTCTGCTGAAGGAAATCAACGACGCGATCGCTCGCGGCGTTCCGATTGGCGGAACGAGCGCGGGACTGGCCGTGCTGGGAGAGTTCGCATTTTCGGCGCGCAACGACACCGTGACGAGCGCGGAGGCGCTTGCGAATCCATTCGATCCTAAAGTGACCCTCGAACGCGGTTTTCTTTCGATACCGGTGATGCGGGGAATCATTACCGACAGCCATTTCTCGTCGCGGCAGCGGATGGGACGCACCGTTGCATTCTTGGCGCGCATCGAACAGGACGGCTGGGCGAAACGCGCCCGTGCGATCGGGATCGACGGGGCAACGGCCGTGTTGGCGGAGCCGGACGGCAAAGCGATTGTGGCCGGCAAAGGATCGGCGTATTTTCTAGAACTGTCGCGTGAGCCCGAAGCGTGCGCCGCGGGAAAGCCGCTGACAGTAAGAGGCATCAGCGCCTACAGACTCGGTGCCGGAGCCGAGTCGAAATTCGATTTGAAATCGTGGAGCGGCGCGGGCGGTTCGAGCTTCACAATCGATGTAGTAAACGGAAAGTTGACGCGAAGCGACCAATAAGGAGTGCGGCGGCATCACGCAAAAAGGGAGCAATTTCGTGGCGATGTGTCCGCACGTGAAGGAAATCCGAAAAGTGACGCCGAGCGCCCAAGGCTGCGAGGAGTGCTTGAAGATGGGCGACACGTGGGTACACTTGCGAGAGTGCCTGATCTGCGGGCACGTGGGATGCTGCGACAGCTCGAAGAACACGCACGCCACCAAGCACTTCCACGCGACCAAGCATCCGGTCATGCAGTCGTTTGAGCCCGGCGAAAACTGGCGCTGGTGCTATGTGGATGAAATGGAAGTCTGAAACGACGGAGTAGCGACGAAATGGCTGCGGGACAAGCATTGACGCGAGAGCAGGCCTGGCCGGCTTTGCCGCTGGCCGAGTGGAACGAAACGCGCGACACGCTGCACATGTGGACCCAGATCGTGGGAAAGGTGCGGTTGGGATTGAGCCCGCACGTCAACCACTGGTGGGAAGTGCCGTTGTATGTGAACGCCCGTGGCCTGACGACGTCCGCGATACCGAGCGCGCGAGGAAACTTCGAAATGAACTTCGACTTTATCGAGCACAAGCTCGACATCGTCACCGGCTGGAGCCGGCCGATGAACATCCAGATGTACACGCGAAGCGTCGCCGGATTTTATCGCGAGGTCATGCAGGCGCTGGACTCGCTGGGCATTCAGGTGAAAATCTGGACGATGCCGCAGGAGGTGCCGAACCCCATCCGGTTCGAGCGCGACGTCACGCACGCGCGCTACGATCCCAACTATGCGAACCGGTTCTGGCGAATCCTGGCGAGCGCCGACCGCGTGCTGAAGGAATTTCGTCCTCGATTCACCGGCAAAGTGAGCCCTGTGCATTTCTTCTGGGGGAGTTTCGATCTGGCGTTCACCTGCTTCTCGGGACGGCGCGCGCCGGAGCGTCCCGGCGCGGACCGCGTCACGCGCGATGCATACTCGCATGAGCTAACCAGCGTCGGCTGGTGGCCGGGCGGCGGCGACGTGAAAGAGGCGATGTTCTACGCCTATGCTTCACCTGAACCGGCGGGATTCCGCGAAACGCGCGTAAAGCCCGACAAAGCCTACTACGACACGAAGATTGGCGAGTTCCTGCTGAGCTATGAAGAAGTCCGCACCTCGCCCGACCCAAAGGCCGCGTTAACGGATTTTGCCTGGACCACGCATGAAGCGGCAGCCACTCTGGGAAATTGGGATCAGGCCCTGGAACACTCCTAATCGAAGTCTCATTTCAAATTTCAAACAGCTCTTGACTTCCCCGGTTCATGTGCCGTTCCTCACCACTTTGTCATCCCGAATCCCCGCGGTTTGCGCGGGGTGAGGGATCTGCTTTTCGCTTTTCGCCGCTTGACTTAGGATATCGACGAAACCATTTGAAATTTCAAATCGAAAGTTCAGATTCCTGCAAGTTATCGAAGTGCGCTTGGAGACGCGGATGGCAGAAGGAATGGACCAGGACGGTCGGGCCGGATTGGAAGCGCGTGACGGCGTGCGATGAAATGTCGCTGCGCGCGGCGTCCCCAGGATTTGACGAACCAATAATTCAAGGCAGCGGCGGTCCCCGCGCTTAGAACCGGGATCAGGCGCGCAGCCCACTTTTCGGCCACCTCCGCCCCGGCTTTGATCGCCACCTGATCGATAATCTTGGGAACAAGACGCTCCACAGCCTGCTTCTCGACAAATTCCCTTCCCAGGTCGAGCCCCGCGGCGCTCGCAGCAGCCAGCCATAGCGAACCGATCTCATTGCTGGTGGAATAGTCGAAACCGTATATCAGGCTGAGCCTCTGAAGCATGCGAATGGTGATAGCGGCGAGAATGCCGAAATCCGGCAGAACCGTTACCAGGCCGCCCAGACCCAGGCCCGCGCCCTCGAACGCCGCGGCCTTCGCCGAAGACTTGATGATGTGGTCAGCGTGGGGCCTCAGGTCTTCATCACTCAGAACGCGCAGGTCTCCCCAGGAGTAAACGGGGATACGAAGCTTTTGCCGAACCTGGCCGAAGTACTTTTCGGGATCGAGCCGCACCTGTTTGTACGCGCGTCGAAAGCCCGCGCGAGCCGAGGCACGGAACAAGTCCGAAATCCAACTGGAAGAAGCAGGTCGCATCGTCATCCGTCACTCTATTTTGCCTGAATCGACGGGCGAGAGAAAGACCCCTTTTCACGCCAGCGCGCACTAAATCCGAACGGGGATTCGCCGGCATTGGAAGTCCTCAAATATCCGTTAGTTACGTACCCACTGGTACCCTCGGCCTATGGTCCCGCAACAGGTCTTTCCTCTAAATTCGCAGTATCGAGTGGTATCTCGGAGGCCTTGGATGAGCAGTTCGATGATGGAGACGGCAATCGCCGCATTCTTGCCGGAGAATGCGGAACCGAGGGATGCACGCCGCAGAAAGCGGCTGAAGCTGGCGCTGCCGCTGCATGTTCGCCCGTTTGACGCGCGATTCATCGATATCGAAGATGTCGGCGAAGTGATTGATTTTACACAAGATGGGCTATTTTTTGTGACCTGTATGCCGCATTACATCGTCGGAATGAGGCTCGTTGTGACGTTTCCATTCGGCGACAGAGCCTCAGCCCACCGAAAGTTTCTCGGCGTGGTTGTGCGGCTGGAAGAGCGAAACAATAGCCACTGTGGGGTCGCGGTACGCTTTCTCCTTTAACCCTCGTGAGACGCGTCGGGGGATGAGCTTAGGGTTCGCTTTTGAGCAATGGGCACGGGATTCAGCTTGTATAGGTTCGGAAGGGGCGGAGACTAGAAGAGGTTGGGAACGGCCTCAGAGACGATCTCAAAGCCGTAACAAAGAACGGGAACAGGGTTTCGGGGTTTGTCCCGAAGCTTCGGGATGCAAACCCTGAGCCAAAAAGGACCAAGCCGCATGGCTGACAACTGGAAAAAGGAATCGTACCGAGGGGCAAGTGAGCCGACAACGGCACTGAAGGAAGCCGAGCGCCGCAACGCAGGCCGCCACATGTTCACGGCGTCTGCGGACGTGGTCGAGCTGGGATCGGGTGCGCGTTTCTCAACGCGCACCACCGACCTGGGCCCGGGCGGATGTTTCGTCGACACCACAAACCCTTTCGCCGTGGGATCGAGGGTGCGCATCGCCCTTCACAAAGGGAAGAACGTATTTGAGACGCCGGGCGTGGTGGTCTACTCGCAGCACGGCCTGGGAATGGGAATCGCGTTCGACGAAATTGACCCGGCGCAGAGGGCCGCCCTCGATTTGTGGATCGCGGAGTTGACCGGGCAGACGGCACCTCCGCATGAAGTTCTGCGGCCGGGACGAAAATTCGAGGCGAATCTTGCCTGGCTTCGGAGTAATGCGGATCACGCGTCGCTGGTGCGGCTGATTCAATTGATGATTACCAAAGGAATTTTGACGGAGGCAGAAGGCTCTTCGGTCCTGGTCGACCCGGTTCTCTGAGCCGAACCGCCTTCGCCAACAGCCTGTTAAGACGTTTCGATTGACCTAATTCGACGGAGCGAGTCTGGCAGCAATGAAGAAGAAACGACTTGGGGAAGTTCTGCGGGAGCGGGGTCATATCTCTCACGCCGAACTTACAAAGGTGATCGAGGATCAGCAAGGAAAGCTGATCCACCTCGGCGAGCTTATGCTCCAGCGAGGACTCGTCGCCAAAACGGAGCTCGGCCGCCGCCCTTACCGAAGTCACGCACGTCCCCTACATCGATTGCGAGCTACTCGAGATCGACGCTGAAATCCTGAAGCTCCTTCCCTATCCAATCGCGCGCCGCTGCTGCGTTCTTCCCATTCATGCACAGGGCACGAAGCTCGTCGTGGCGATGGCCGAGCCCCAAAACCTTCAAATCATCGACGAACTGAGATTTTCCACCGGGATGGACATCATCCCGAGGCTCGCTTTCCGCACCGAAATCGAAGCCGCCGTCGAAAAGTGGTACGGCCAGGTGGAGGAGGCAGAAGCCGCCGTAGCCGATGCGATTGCTCCCGAAAGCGAAGATCCCGGGATGGAGTTCATTTCCTCGAGTTCCCTGCAGCGAAATATCGAGGCCATGCAAGAGATGCAGGCGGAACTCTTGCAGAAGAGCACGCCGGCAGTCCGGATGGTGGCGTCGACGATAACTGCAGCGGCCACGAAGCAGGCGAGCGACATTCACATCGAGCCCCAGGCCACTGACACCGTGATCCGCCTGCGCGTGGACGGAATGCTGCGCGATTTTCAGCGCATTCCGCGGTCGCTGCAGAATTCAGTGGTCTCGCGCATCAAAATTCTCGCGGATATGGACATCGCCGAGCGACGCGCCCCGCAGGATGGCCGTTTCATGGTGAAAATTACGGGCCGCAAGGTGGACCTGCGCGTTTCCACTTTGCCGACGCAGTATGGCGAGAAAGTCGTGATGCGGCTGCTCGAGGCGAACGCGCCGCTGCAGAGCTTCGCGAATCTGGGCCTCCCGCCGGAGATCGCCGGCGCGTTGACGCAAATTCTCGCCCAGCCACAGGGAATGCTTCTCGTTACCGGCCCCACGGGCTCCGGCAAGAGCACGACGCTCTATTCTTCGCTGAACCTGGCGCGCAAGCCGACCGTGAACATCATCACCGTGGAGGACCCCGTTGAATACGCAGTCCCGGGATTGAATCAGGTTCAGGTGAACACGAAGGCGGGACTCACGTTCGCCAGTTGTCTCCGGTCGATCTTGCGGCAGGATCCCAACGTCATCATGGTGGGTGAGATTCGCGACAAAGAAACGGCGGAGATCGCGATCAAAGCCGCGCAGACCGGCCACTTAGTACTTTCCACTCTGCACACGAACGACAGCATTTCGGCAGTCACTCGCTTGCTCGACCTCGGCATCCCGGGATTTCAGATCGCGACTTCCGTAACCGGCGTCATCGCGCAAAGGCTCGTTCGGCGCCTGTGCTCGTGCCACGACGAGATTCCTGCAACGCCTGAATACATTTCCCGTCTCCTGCAAGCAGGCGTGCTAAACCCGCCCGCGATGCAGCACGTCCCTACGGGCTGTGACATCTGCGACTTGACCGGATACAAGGGCCGCGTCGGAATCTACGAAATGCTCGTGATTGACGAGGCGATTCGCTCCGCCGTCCGTTCCGGCGGCCGGAACGAGGAAATTCGCACGCTCGCGCGCCACAACGGCATGAAGCTGATGCAGGAATACGCGCTCGAGCGCGTGCGGCAGGGGCAAACGACACTCGATGAAGTCATGCGCGTGGTTCCCTTCGAAAAAATCCACGCGACACTATGTGCGGCGTGCCAGCACGAACTCTCGCCGGCTTTCCTTTTCTGTCCCTACTGCGGCGAGAAGAGGACCGATGGCGAGTTTCGAAAAAATGGACAGCCAAGTTCTGGTCGGCCAAGGAGCCAGACTCGAATGAGCATTCCCAAGGATGAGAAGAACTGGAGTGCCGCGCGGCTCACACCGCGCATTTCGAGTATGCGCGACTTGTCGGTGACGTACGAAGGCCACAGCGAGGATGTCGCGCTGAGGCCGCCGGACATCAGCGCGCGCGGAATGTTCATCAACACGAATCGAAATTTTCCCGAAGGCGCCGTCCTCAACGTACAGTTTTGCCTCGGGCACTCGGGCGTTGTGATCAGCACCCGCGCGGAGGTTCGGTACTGTTTGTCGGGTGTAGGGGTGGGAGTCGAGTTCGTCGACATCTCGGCAGACGCCGTCGAAGCCATCGAAAAAGAGATCGAAAGGGGCGGAGCATAACAGCGCCCGGAACGAGACTGTTTCTCGCTAGTAATAGGACGTTGTAGTACCAGAACCAATCATTTGGTAACTAGGCAGGTATTTCCTATCGACGGAACTTTTTGCCCATATTGGTCCACTTCAGCCAGGCGTCCACAAGCCTAAGCCTCTTATTATCAGTGTAGCACCCACTTGGAAGCGTTATTGCATCTAACGGGGTGGGGGACGCTATGGGAGAACGCAGAAAAGCCCGGAGATATGAGGTCTACCTGCCTTTGCAGGTCTGCATGTCGCGCCAGCGGCCTGCGGAATTCTACACGGCCCAGCTCCGCGATATCTCCCGATCGGGCATTTATTTCCACTCGAGCGTTGGCTTGGAGCCCGGTACCGGCGTCGAACTCACCTTTGCTCTCCCGGCTGAAAGAGACAACGGCGCCTCTGTGCTCGTGCGAGCCAGCGCCAAAGCACTGCGCGTGTCGGCTCTCGGCGGAGAAATAACGCCTCTTTACGGTATCGCTGCCACAATCGACCGGATCGACTTCGTCCGGCCGGTGGTCAGCAACGCAGCATAGTCCGTCCTCATCTTTCACGGATCACTAAGACCCTTACCGTCGCGTTCGTGCCTCTTCGCATCCGCTGTTGTTCCCTGCTCTCCAACCGTTAGAATGGCATGCGCAAAGTGATTTGCCGCAGATGCGCGAACCCATTTCTAATCGGCTCCCCAATCCGCCACCCGATCAACAACTGATCTTGATCGAGCGCGACCTCTTGCGCGCTCTCTGCCAGAGCAGCACTCCGGCAGAACTGTCAGCGAGGGTGTGTTCCGACCTTCAGAACCACCAATGGCAAGGTTCGGACCATCAGACTGTATTCGAAGCGCTCCTCCGCATCGGAAGCGCGCGGGGTGATTCGCTCCGCGAGCAACTTGCGGCTGACGCAACTCGAATGGGATTTCCTGATATCAACTGGAACGAGTACTTCGGGCAGGCGTCAGCAGCCGAGAGTGAGTTGAAACGGTCCGTGATGGAACTGGTCCGCGAGTTGAAGGCAGCAGCGGCGGCGCGAGAGCAATGAAATCGCGGCTCGAGCGATGGTTCTCGCTTGCTGACGTCACTCTGCTCCCCGCATTCATCCTATGGTTTATCTGGCGGCTGCAATTCACGGCGCGATGGACATGGGTGGTCTTCGTGGTCTGGTTAATCGCCAGTTTCCTGATTCATCGCGACACCCCAAAGACGCTCGGCTGGCGTGCCGATAATCTTTGGCCCGCGACGAAGCAGGCCTTGATTTGCTTTGGCGCGATGGCCGCAGGACTTGCCATCACGGGACTCGCGCTCGGCGTTTCACGCCACCTTCCGCCCAACCTGGCTTCATGGCATCGCCTGTGGACCTACTTCGCCTTTTGCCTGCTGCAGCAAGTAGTGCTCAATTCGCTGGTCCAGAATCGCATGCTGTCGCTGGTGAAAAATGAATGGACCGCTGCGGCACTCACCGGCGCGATTTTCGCGGCGTGCCATTGGCCGAACCCCGTGCTAGTGCCGTTGACGTTCGTCGCCGGTACGGCCATGGCGTGGATGTTTGGCCGCGTCCGCAACATCATTCCGCTCGCGATCGGACAAGCAGTGCTCGGCTCGCTCGTCTGGTGGGCATTCCCGGTCGCCTGGCACCACCACCTGCGCGTCGGTCCGGGCTACTATGGCGCTCCTCGTTAGGGCTTCTTCATCGCGGCGGGAATTTCAAGTTGGCTTGTGGCAGACGCTACCATCTCGCGCGCCGCTCGAAGGCTTTCGACGGGATCTCCTGTCGGCAGGAATTCCATTGCGGCGTAACCCTTGAATTTGAGGGCGGCGAGCTTCTTGAAAATGTTCGTGTAGTTGATTTCGCCGGTGCCCGGCTCGTGGCGTCCCGGCACGTCTGCGATGTGCACGACTCCGACCTTGTCGATATTCTTCTCGAGCTTTTCAATCAGATTCCCTTCGGAAATTTGCTCGTGGTAGAAGTCATAAAGAAACTTCACTCGCGGATGGTTCACCTCCCCGATAATTTCGAAGCCCTCGGCAACCGAGGTCAGGAAGTAGCGCGGATTTTCTTCCGGGTCGATGTTTTCGAGCAGCACCATAACGTTTTTCTTTTCTGCAAGCTCGGCGGCTCGCTTCAGACCGTCGACGCAACTCTGGTGCTGCGCATCGTGCGATAACTCCGGGACGCGGTTTCCCGAGAGCGCGATGATCACCGGGCATTCGAGCCTTTCGGCCGTCACCAGCAAGGATTCGACATCGCGAAGGAAAGCGTCGCGTTCGCCCGGATTGGCGACTCCATGGTTTAGGCCGCTGGTAGCGTCGAACGTGATTCCCAGCTCGCGTTTCTTTCGATTCGTTTTCGCGAAATCCTCGGGCGTCCAGTCTCGAAACTCGCCCACCAGTTCCACGTGGTGATAGCCTGCCTCCGCGATTTTCTCCAGACGTTCTTCGAACGGCAGATCGCGAAAGACTGTCCACAACATTACGGACAGCGGAAATGGCGGATCGGAGGCTGGCCGCGATTCCTTGTGCTTTGCGAGCGCAAGAACAGGCAGCGCTGCCGACGTGCCGACTGCCGCGCCGAGGATCGTTCGAGAAAAGTCACGCCGATTCATTTGAGGTTCCTCTCGCGAGACTCCGCGCGACGCAAGCATATCGCGCTCTTACGCAAACTTCCCGGGAATCCGATGTAACGGAAGATTCGTTATCCGAGCTATCCTCGAGAAGTCCTTGTCGAGCGTGAAAACCGTGGCACGGTGTTCGAGGGCAATTGCAGCGATCAGAGTATCGATCGTCGTGAGGCTAACACCTTTCGCGCGTGCCAGGCGGAAAATTGCCGCTGCCTCGCGGTAGGTGGAAAATCCGTTCGGCTCGAGCATGTCCCAAAGCGAGAGGTAGCGTTCGATCCGTTCGACATCTCGCGTAAGACCCTGAAGAATTTCCGTGAGCACAATTCCAGTTAGGGCCACCGGCTCAGCGCCGTCGATCATCCGGCGCAATTCCTTCGCTGCGGCGCCCGGCGACGAACTGAAGAAATCGATCCATACCGAGCTATCCACCAGAATCAAGCGCGATTCCTTCGAATCGTCTTGAGTTCGCCTTTCCAGATGCCGCTTCCGTAATACCGGAGGAGCTCTTTTCGAGTCTCTGAGCGGACCAGAAGATCCAGGGCCTTGTCGACAATCTCCCTCTTCGTCTTAAGCCGCGTCAGTTTGCGGGCCTTGCGGATCAGCGTATCGTCGATTTCGATGTTTGTTCTGCCCATGCAAACAGTATACACCAATATTGGAGAATGTGGTGTATGCCACAACGCGTATCTGTCAAGATGACCAGCCCCCGCGCAACTGAACACGCGGCAATCAGCTATTCGGCGGCGACGCGCTTTCCGGTCACTTTCTTCAGCGCAAGGCCGATGGGAACGGTCGCGAAGCAAGCAAGAGCGAGGTAGCGAAAGTCATCCACGTACGACCACAGCGCTGCCTGTTGATCGAGTGCGCCTTCGAGCAATTTCAACGCCCGATGCGTAGCATCCACGGCGTCGGTACGAAGAGCCATCAGGCCATGCAGTCTCGCAAGCCCGCCCTGAAAGAGCGGATTCTGCAGAGAGAGCGAATGCGTCAGTTCGTTTCGGTGCAATTGGGAGTGGCGCGCGACGATCGTGTTGACAATCGAGATGCCGATACTTCCGCCCAAATTCCGAAACAAATTGTAGATGCCGCTCGCGTTTCCGATTTGCCGGTCGGTGAGCGTCCCCATGGCCACCGTGGCCAGCGGCACGAAAACAAACCCGAGAAAAAATCCGCTCACCAGGACGGGCGAGAGCATCGATCGCGGCGATATGTCGAGCGTCACGCGGCCCAACCATAAGTTGCAGAACCCCACTCCCGGCGAATCCCACCATGATTAGATAGCGGCTGTCGATTTTCGCCATCAGGATGCCGACCAGCGGCATCGCAAACACGGCCCCGATGCCGCGCGGGGCCACCGCGAGACCCGCCGAAAGCGCCGTATAGCCGAGTAGCGTCTGGAAAAACAGCGGAAGGATCGTAATCATTCCGTACACCACCGCGCCAAAAAGCGCGATCTGAATGCAGCCGACCCCGAAATTGCGGTTACGAAATACGCTCAGGTCCACGAGCGGCCTTTTGCTCTTGTACTCGCGCCACAAAAACGCGATCAGCCCCGTGATCACGATAAAGGTGGCCCAGCGAATCCACATCGCGCCGAACCAATCGTCTTCCTGCCCTTTGTCCAAAACGATTTGCAGCGTGCCGATCCACACGGCCAGAAGACCTAAACCAATGGCGTCAAGTTTCGGCGGATGTGCGTCGCGAATATACGGCGGGTCGGTAATGAGGCGCGAAATCAAAATCACGGCCAGGATGCCGATGGGAATGTTGATGAAGAAGGCCCAGCGCCACGTGTAGGTCTCCGTGATCCATCCGCCCAGCGTGGGGCCAAGGACCGGCGCGACGACGACTCCGAATCCGAACGCCGCCATCGCCTGGCCGCGTTTCTCGGGCGGAAAACTCTCGAGAAGGATCGCCTGCGAAACCGGTTGAAGCGCGCCGCCGCCCGCTCCCTGCAACGCGCGCGCGATAAGAATCATCGCCAGGCTCGTGGACGCGCCCACCATGAACGAAGCAAGCGTAAAAATCACGATGCAGACAATCAGGAACCGCTTGCGGCCGAATCGCAACGAAAACCAGCCGCTCGCCGGAAGGACGACCGCGTTCGCGACAAGATAACTCGTGAGAACCCACGTGGCTTGCTCGTTCGACGCCGAAAGGCTGCCGCCGATGTATGGGACCGCCACCGCGGCGATGGAAGTGTCGAGCACCTCCATGAACGTCGCCAGCATCACCGCGACGGCAATGAACCACGGATTGATTTGGACTTGCCCGAGGGAGGGAGAGTGAGCTTCGCTGGCCATCAGGACGAGTGCGCTTGAACTTGAATTGGCCGCGAACTCGGGTCCGTTCGCGGCGTACCAAGCCTTTCACGAGCGACAGTCTATTGCAATTCCCTCGTTAGATGCTCGCGAAACTGCGGAAGACTCTGAAGTGGTGTGTAGTACCCGGCCTAGAGGTTGAGGTCGCTGTAGCTGTTGGCTGCGAGTGACTTAGCCTTGGGAACCGTTCGGGGTTGCATTTTGCCGTGCAGATTCGACCAGCGGCCCGGAATCTCAAGGTTGCAATTCGGGCAGCGGCCATTCTTGAGGCGATTTTGCTGGACGTCGTGCCACGACCGGCAGATGAGCAGCGTTTTACACGCAGGGCACGATGTGTGCGCGCCGTCGCTATAGATATTGCCTTCGTAGACGTAGTGCAGCCCCGTTTCCAGCGCGATTGCCCGCGCGACATGCAGAGTTTCCGGCGGTGTGCGCGGCTTGTCCTGCAATTTGAAATCGGGATGGAACGCCGTGAAATGCAGCGGCACATCCGGTCCGAGGTTTTCAAGAATCCATTCGGAGAGCTGCCGCGTTTCGGCTTCGGCGTCGTTGAGCGTGGGGATAATCAGGTTCGTGATTTCGAACCACACATTCGTTTCGTTCTTCAGCCACTTCAGCATATCGAGAACCGGCTGCAGGTGCGTCAGCGTGATCTTGCCGTAGAAATTCTCGGTGAACGCTTTCAGGTCGATGTTGGCGGCGTCGACGTGATCGTAGATGTCGTGGAACGCTTCGTAGGTGATGTAGCCGTTCGACACCATCACCGTGTTCAGCCCGTGCTCTTTCGCGGCGTGACAGATATCGATAACGTATTCGCCCCAGATAGTGGGCTCGTTGTAGGTGAACGCGATCGATGGGCAGCCGTTGCGAATCGCGAGCAGCACAACATCTTCAGGAGGCATGTAGGTTGAATGCACCTGATCGGAGCGCGATTTCGAAATGTCCCAGTTCTGGCAGAAGAAGCAGCCCATGTTGCAGCCCGCCGTGCCCATCGAAAAGATGCGTGTGCCGGGAAGAAAGTGATTGAGCGGCTTTTTCTCGATTGGGTCTACTTGCAACGCGGCAGGGTGCGCGTATCCGAGGCTGTAGAGCTTGCCGCCCTCGTTGACGCGAATGAAACAGAAGCCGGCCTGCCCCGCCCCTATATGGCAGTGGCGCGGGCAGAGATAACAGTGCGCCTTATCGCCGGGCTCGGGTTCCCACCAGCGAGCCTCATAAAGCTCGGGAGTCTTTTGAAGGATTTTCAGGTCTTGCACAGCGCGTCACCAACTCCCTGTATTATACGCCCGTAGCAAAAGCGCAATGAGAGTCTGGTGCCTGGTAGTTCGGACGATGCCCGGGCCGAGGCACCGCCGATCCTCCAAATTGCTACTTAGACTTACTCAGCGCGTAGCCGAGGCAGGACTTGATTTCGCCGGACGTGAGATGGAAACCATCGAAAATCTCCAGCGGCCGCGGCTGGATATAATCGTAGACATCGAAGACGACGCGGCTTTCGTCCTGACCCGGACTCAATCCCACGCTGTGCTTCGGGCCTTCAGCCGCACCCTTCTTGGGTTTCGCGGCGGGATCAGGCTGGGGCTTGGTCGTAAATCGCTTCACGGCTGGGTACTCGTAAGCGACCCACTCCTGTCCGCGGGCATCTTCAAACGAGTAGGCGAACGTGAAAGAAGTGATGCACCAATCTGCGGTGCCATTCTTGATCCGCATAGCGAGATTGTAGGTGGCGCCGTCCTTGCTGGCGAAGAGCGCGAAATCCGAAACAGTCACTTTGTGCACGTCGCCTTGGGGCAGCTTAACTACTTTCACTCCGACGGGAATTTCGTTTGGGCAGGCGAGTTTGCTTGGGTCGTTCGCTTGAGCCGTTGCGGAAACCGCGCAGAGCAGCAGAGCCAGGACGAGAAGCATGGTTTTCGCGGCGGTGGATGTCATCGTCAAGACACAAGCTCCCAACGAAAACATCGGCAATTCGACGAGAAACTTGAGGTCGGGCTACTCGACGAGCCGGCTCAACGCGAGGGTCCACCAAGGTGAAAGTGGTGATATCCAATGGCATGGAACCTCCACTGCCGGAAATCGTTCGTGACGGGGCGGCAATTGCGTTTCCGGCTGCCTGTGCCCGAACCATAGGGCAGCCACCCACCCGGCTGTCGAGCGCGCGAAAAGAGACGCCGACGCGGCGCCCCGCTCTCCGATAGCCCTTTTCCGCGTCTACTGATTCATGAACGCGCCCTATTCACTTTCCAGGATTGAAAATCCTCGTTTCGAAGCGTAAGACAGAAGAGCGATTTCTGCAGGCGCCTGAGGGAGGTTTCTGATGGGGAACTTCATGCAGGATTTGCGCTACGGCCTCCGGGTGCTCGCCAAGTCGCCCGGCTTCACGGCGGTAGCCGTGCTCTCATTGACCCTTGGCATCGGCGCGAACACCACGATCTTCACGCTGACAAAGGCCATCTTCCTGCAGTCGGTGCCGATAAAGGACGCATCGCGCGTGGTCATCCTCTACTCCACCGCGCAGAGCCGCGGCGGCCCGCTCCAGGAGTTCCTGTCAACTCCCTACCTGAATGCTGTCGATTACCGCGAAAAGAACGACGTTTTCTCGAGCTGCGCCATCGCCATCTTCACGGGACTCAATCTCACGATTAGCGGCAAGGAACAGCAGTTGTTCGGCGAGGTGGTGAACGCAAACCTCTTTGACGTTCTGGGCGTGCAACCGGTGCTCGGCCGCGGCTTCTCGGAGGAGGAAGGCGTTTCCCCACGCCCTGTCGTGGTGTTGAGTTACGCGTTGTGGAGCCGCCAATTCGGCAACGACCCCCAAATCCTGGGGCGCGCAATTCAGCTCGGCCAGCAGGAATACACTGTCATCGGCGTGATGCCCGCCAGCTTTCACGACGTCGGAAACCTCGGCAGCCCCAACTTTTGGATTCCGATGACGATGCACGATCAGGCTCTGAACGGCCAGACGAAGGAGTTCTTCAACCAGCGCGCCTTCCGGTTGACGAACATGGTCGCCCGGCTGAAGCCCGGTGTGACGCTGGCGCAAGCGCGAGCTTCCATCCACACGCTCGGTATTCAGCTCGAGAAGGAATACCCGAAGGACAACGGCGGTAGGAACGAGATGATGGTACCGATCGACCAGACGAATATTCCTCCGCAGTTGCGCAGCATTTTCGTGCGCGCTGGCTCGCTGATGATGGTGATCGTCGGATTGGTGCTGCTAATCGCTTGCGCCAACGTGGCGAATCTGCTTCTGGCGCGCGCGACGCAGCGGCAACGCGAGATCGGGGTCCGGCTCGCGTTGGGCGCTTCGAGGCTGCGCCTGATTCGGCAACTACTCACCGAAAGCTTGCTGATGGGACTTCTTGCTGGAGCGCTCGGAATCGTGTTGGCCTACTGGGGACGGAAGGTGCTGGTGTCGCTCTTGCCCCCGGATCTCGCGGGACGTCTCGACCTGTCCCTCGATGGCCGCGTTCTGTTTTACACGTTCGCGCTGTCGCTGGTGGCCACGATGCTCTTTGGCCTCGTTCCTGCCTTGGAAGCTTCCAAGTCAGACCACATTGCCGCGCTGAAGGATCGCACGGGCGCGCCAACGGGAAGCGTGCGCTGGTACGGCCTGCGCGGCGTGCTGGTAATGATTCAGGTGGCGTTGTCGCTGATCGCGCTCGTGGGCGCAGGGCTTTTCATTCACAGTCTGAGCAACGCGCAGCAGATCAACCCCGGCTTCGAGGTGCAGCACGCGATGGTGATGTTCTTGAACCCGGAAGCCGAGCACTACGCGCAACCGCAGACGGAACAACTCTATAAAGACGTGGTCGATCGCCTCCGCGAACTTCCCATGGTCGACGGTGCCAGCGTCGCCGACACTGGACCGTTTTCAGGCGGACTCGCGCGCACAACTTTCACAGACGGCGTCGATTCCGCCGACCCTCGAAACGGCAAACTCACTCCCATCATAGCGGTGGGGCCGGGGTATTTTGAGACGGCGGGAATTGCGATGCTGCGCGGCCGCGATTTTGGCGAACATGACGACGCGCAAGGCGCGATGGTGGGAATCGTGAACACGGCGATGACCAAACAGATGTGGCCGGGCGAGGACCCCGTCGGCAAACACATGCACTTTCTCGGCGAGCCGTGGGACGTGACGGTGATCGCCGAGGTCAACACCGTCAAGTATCAGACGCTCGGAGAGCCGCCCCAGGCCATTGTCTATTTCCCACTGAAGCAGCACTACTCTCCCGCCGTGATTCTTTACGTGCGCACGAAGGGGGAACCAACGAAGGCGCTTCCCAGCGTCCGCAGTACGGTGCAATCGCTCGCGCCGTCGGTTCCGCTACTCGATGTGCAGACCGTCTCTCAGGTTTTGGTTGACTCTCTGTCCGCGCCGCGCATGGGAGCGGAACTGCTCGGCGGTTTCGGCGTGCTGGCGCTAGTGCTTGCCGCGATTGGGACGTACGGCGTGATGTCGTACTCGGTGAACCAGCGGTCCCAGGAGATTGGCATACGCATGGCGCTGGGCGCTCAGCCCGGCGATGTGGTGCGTCTGATTCTGGCCAACGGATTGGCGATGGTCTGCGCGGGCGTGGTGGTGGGATTGGGCCTCTCGTCGCTGCTCGCACGGAGCATGGGTTCGCTGCTCTACGGCATCGGCGCGTTCGACGCCCCCAGCTTCTTGATCACGGCGGCGCTGCTTATCGGCGTGGCCATGGCGGCCTGCTACATTCCCGCTCGGCGAGCCATGCGCGTCGATCCCATCGTCGCGCTGCGCTACGAGTAAGCGCCGAACTCTTACTTCAGATATGTCCGGACGATTTCAAGTATGGTCTCCTCCGGGTTGCCTGACGGATGCGGATTGCTCGCAACCTGATTCAGGATGTGGTCCTCCAGCAAGTCGGCCATCAGCCTGTTGGCCCAACTGCGGGCTGCCGACAAGCGGTGTAAAACTTCGGTGGGTTCCGCATTTTCCTCAAGTGCGCGTTGAACCAATTCGAACTGGCCCACGATCTTCTTGGTGCGGTTGATCAATTGCGCTTTCTTTCGAGCTAGATTAGGCATTAATTACCTTCTTATGAATGGTACTACACATTGAACGATGAGGGTATATTGCCGACGAGCTGGGATTTGGCGCCCTTCGTTTGAGGTCGGAGCCTCGCGGCAGAGAGCGCTCGACCCAGAGAGCGCCCCTGCTATACCCTCTGGCGTATGGACATCGAGTGGGTCCGGCAATACTGCCTTTCCCTGCCGCACACGACGGAACACGTTCAA
Source organism: uncultured Acidobacteriota bacterium (assembly GCA_963737205.1). Classification (GTDB taxonomy): domain Bacteria; phylum Acidobacteriota; class Terriglobia; order Acidiferrales; family UBA7541; genus Palsa-295. Next base: position 1,012,036 of record CAVTRV010000003.1, read on the forward strand.
TGGGGAGATGACCTTGTTTTCAAAGTTGGTGGGAAAATGTTCGCGGCCGTTCCCCTCGAGCCCGCACCGCGGTGGCTCGGGTTCAAATGCACGGAAGAAGAATTCGCCGATCTCGTCGAGCGGCCCGGAATCATTCCCGCGCCGTACCTTGCCCGCGCGCACTGGGTGTCACTCGAGTCGGAAGATGCCCTCACCCGTGACGAGCTGCAGCGTCTGCTCCGCCAAGCCCATGAACTCGTGTTTGCAAAGCTCCCAAAGAAACTTCAGACGCAGTTGAACCAGGAGAAACCGAGTAAGGCTCGCCGTAAAACGCGGAAGGACTGAAGGGTGGATTCAGGTCCGTCTTGCGGGAATACCAATCGGCGCCAGCCGGTTTGAATGCCCATAGTGCGGCTGCAAAGTGTCTTACCTCGCCGCCTTCAGGTAATCGTTGTACGAGTGACGCGCCCACCCGAGGTAATGCGGGTTCCCGCCATACGCGTCGTCGAGCGACTTGAGCATCGCCGGAAGCAAGTCCTCGTAATCGGGCGTGCGCAGCCCAATGACCATCTTTCCCACACTCGCCCCGTTCAAGCTGTTCAAGCCATCGTAGGCCATGTCCAGAAACTTCTGGCTCGCGTCGCGAAGTTTTTCGGCTTTTTGCGCGGCCGTTTCTCCATCGCTTGGGCTGCTCAGTTCGTAGAGCATCAGCGTGAAGCGCGGCAACGACGTCAACAGCATCCTCCGCTCGCCGAGATCCCCCTTCAGAAGTTTGTTCTGGATGTCCGCGTTCACCATCAGATGCGCCGGTTCCGCCGCGGCTAAAACGGCCCGGTATGCATCCACGAGGCCCGGCAAAAAACGTAGGTTGCCAGCGCCTTTGTTTTCCGGGCGCTGCTGCGGTTCGATGTCGAGGTGGATCCCGTCGAATCCGCCCCGCGCGTGCTCGTTGAATTGAATAACCGCGCGAACTTTGTCGAGCAGCTTATCTCGGTACTTTCCCGGCTCGTCGGCCTCCGTGCTCGATATCAGAGCTTCCACGCGGATGTGCGATCGATGGAGCAGACCGATAAGGCGAGCGACCTCTCGCTCTTCGGACGCATCTCCCTTCCCCGAGAACGAGACATACGCCTCGTTGATCCCCTGGGACTGGCAGAAATCGCGCAACGCCTCCGCGGCCCCCGGCGTCGCCAGCACCGTCGGCGTCTTCCAGACCCAAAGGCCGTGCACGGGCCCCGCCGAATCCGCCGCGAAACCGCGGCTGCAAAATGCTCCAAGAAGTATCCAGATTATAAAAGAGCAGGCGCAGACCTTCGTCGCACGCGAGAGAACCAACCACGATCGATGGCGAGGCGCGAGCGTAAGAATACTTCGTACCATAACCTGCCCCCTGTCGCCACTCTTCCACCCGGCTGGCCCCACCGTTAGCTTCCCTGAGCGCGGCGCCGCGCGGCCACCCATTCGAGGAACCGCTCCATCCGGGCGCGCTCGCGCCAAATCAACGCGAAGAATTTTCGCGCGTCGAGCGACGCGGCATCTTTGCCGAAGAAAGTTTCCAACCGCCACTGGATGTAGGGCGATTTCCACGGGCAAAATCGGTAGCCTTTCGCGATGATCCAGTAATAGCGGAGGGCATTCCACATGGCTGACGCCGCAAGCCTACCACGCCATGGAACCTTTTAAAGTGCCGCGATGATATCATCGCGCTCATGAAGACGGCCCCACGGCTGAAGAGTCGGCCCGCCGGAGCGTTGCATGGGCGGCGAATGGCGAGGTGCAATTTGTCGCTTCTCCGGTTATTGGCTCTGACGGGCCTGTTTTGCCTGGCCACTTCTGCGGCTTTCGGCCAAGCGACGCGTTCGCCTTCCGATTCCGGCCAAGCGGGCGCTGCACCAAAAGTGACGGTCGAAACGAACCTAGTTGTCGTCCCCGTATTCGTTTACGACCCGGCACGAATGGCTCAAGCTCCCAAAGAGGAGTTGCCATGCGCTCGCACGGACATAGCCACATTTTTTAAGATCCCAACCACCCAACCCTACTTGCCGACGGACTGTGACGTCACGGAAGTACACGGCCTTACAGTCAAGGACTTCCGTTTGTTTCAGGACGGCACCGAGCAGGAGATTCTGAGAATGGACCCCGGAGCCTGGTGGACTCTGGTGCGAGACAATCTAGGGTGGCACATGCAATCCTCGGACACGCCGCGCGGGATCTGGGGCTTGAGCGAACTGAGCGTGGCCAAGAAGGTGCCGGTCATCAACCGCGAATTTCAAATGCTTGCGTACGTGCCGAAGAATTCGACGGCGGGGTGCCATCGAATCAAGGTCGAAGTCGATCGCGCGAATTTACTCGTGTTTGCGCGCAACCAGTATTGCAGCGGGCAAACGCCGACTGACCCGTTAATCGAAACCGATCTAGGGAAAGAACTGGAACACAAATTGGCTTCGGAGAAGCGCGGGAAAATACCGTTGTCGCTTCAGGCAGGGGCTTTCTATACGAGCGGAAACCAATCCCGTGTGGACGTGAGCGTGCAGTTCCCATCGAAGGATCTTTATCGCAAGTGGGACACGTCGAACTGGACGCTCTACGCCAGGATTGCGGTGATGGGCATCGTCCGGAGGACGGATGGAAGTATTGCGGCGCGTTTCAGCGACCTTCTTTATCCCTCGTACTGGCCCACCTTTGACCAGGGTGGAACGAAGTTTATCGCCTGGGAGAAAGGGACTTCAGAACTATCGGGCGGAATACCAAGACAGCTCAACGGCGCAGCATCAACCTTCAGCATGGGTTCGAGCGACAGCAGCTACGGAAATGACACGCTGGCCCTCACATTTCGCAGTGCGGCAGGTGTGATTAAGCCGGACGTCGCCTCGATACAAGTGGCTTTAGATACCTCCGATCCGTTCTGGATCCCGACGCGCTACCAGACACAGATGGACCTTCCGCCCGGCGAATACAAGCTCCAAGTGGTCCTCGGCGATGGGTGGGATGTCGGCCTCGCAGAAATGCCGCTGACAATTGCTCCGTATGATCGGAAAGGACTGGCGCTGAGCTCCGTGGTCCTGTGTAAGCGATTGCGGGATGCCGCGGTTGCGGCCAAGGAAGCTGCCGCGGCAAATTTCGCGCCGCAGTACCAGCCACTGGTGAGTAAAGGCATCGAGTTCAGCCCTGCCGGCGATGCGAGCTTTGCTAAGGACACCCAGTTTTTTGCCTACTTCGAAGTGTACGAGCCATCGTTGGCGCAGGAGCCGGCCGCAAGCGTAAAGGTGCAAATGAGAATTCTCGACGCCGACACGCACACCGTCAAAGCGGAATTCGCTCCTCTTGACGCAGCCCCTTACAAAGATCCCGATAGTGGAGCCTTTCGCGTTGCGCGCACGATTCCCATCCGTGAACTGCCCAAGGGCGCATATCGGCTGGAGATACGTGCCCAGGATTCGGCTGGGGGAGCCACAGACTGGCGCGGAGCCGATTTCACGGTCGAGTAGCTTCCGCGGCCTGGGCGCCTCAAACTGGCGAAACTACCTTCTCGCCAGAGGCTTTGTCGCTTCGAGTTTCTTGGATTTCTTCAATTTCTTTGCCATCGTTGTTCTCCTCTTTGGAAGTTCTCCGCCACTACTTTCTCAACGGCTTGGTCGGTGTGAGTTTCTTGGCCTTCTTCAAACGCTTCGCCATCCCTGTTGCCCTCTCTAGATCCTCCACTACCTCTTCTTCAGGGGCAGGGTCTTTTCGAGTTTCTTGGCCTTCTTCAAGCTCTTTGCCATGGCTGCTCTCCTCTTTGCGAATCCCCCGCTGAGCAACTTGTTCGGGGATTAGTTTCGAGGTTCTACTTGCAAATGGCTGGCCAATGTAAAGGAAAAGCCACGCGGAACGCATCCGCCGTGGAATCTTGCAGATGACGATGTCGGGCTCGCAAAGCGTCGGCACGATCGACCGGCCAAAGTGTTGACTTAATCACCGCGCGTTGAATTATTCAACGCCCGACTCTACAGCGCGGCGCAGACCGCCTTCGTCTCCGTGTAGGCCTCCAGCACCTCGTGGCCCATCTCGCGGCCCCAGCCCGACTGTTTGTAGCCGCCGAACGGAAGCGCCGCGTCGAAGACGTTGTAGCAATTGATCCACACGGTGCCGGCCTTCAGCTTCGCGGCCAGCGTGTGCGCTTTCTTGATATCGCGCGACCACACTCCCGCCGCCAGACCATATACCGAGTCGTTCGCCTTCGGCACGATATCTGCCGCATCGCGGAACGGAATCGCCGTCACCACAGGCCCGAAGATTTCTTCCTGCACCACTTTCATTTTGTCGTTCGTGTTGACGAGAACCGTCGGCTTCACGAAGTAGCCCTTGTCGCCGTGCCGCGAGCCGCCGGTGACCGCTTTCGCGCCTTCGGAAAGGCCCGATTCGAGGTAGCCGCAGACGCGATTCATCTGCTCTTCGGAAACGAGCGGCCCCATGTCGCTTGAGCTTTCAAGGCCCGCTCCCACGCGAATTTTGTCGGCGCGTTGTGCGACGCCCTCGACCACTTTGTCGAACACCTTCTCTTCCACGTAAAGCCGCGAGCCCGCGCAGCAGCACTGGCCGTGGTTGAAGAAGATGGCGCTGGCGGCGCCGGGAATCGCGGCGTCCAGATCGGCGTCGTCGAAAATCACGTTGGGCGACTTGCCGCCGAGTTCGAGCGAGACTTTCTTCAGGTTGCCGGCCGCGGCCTGCAGGATGAGCTTGCCCACTTCGGTCGAGCCAGTGAACGCAATCTTGTCGACATCCGGATGAGCGGCAAGAGCCGCGCCGGCTGTTTCGCCGTAGCCGGGAACGATGTTCACGACGCCGTCGGGAATGCCGGCCTCTTGAATCAGTTCGCCGAGCCGCAGCGCCGTCAGCGGAGTCTGCTCCGCAGGCTTCAGGACGATCGTGCAGCCCGTCGCCAGCGCAGGACCGAGTTTCCACGCCGCCATCAGCAGCGGGAAATTCCAGGGGATGATCTGGCCGACCACGCCTACAGGCTCGCGCACCGTATACGCGAGAAACTTTGCCTTCGGAATCGAAATCGGAATCGTGTTGCCTTCGATTTTCGTCGCCCAGCCGGCCATGTAGCGGAAAAGGTCCACCGCCAGCGGAACGTCCGCGGCGCGCGCGATCTTCAGCGGCTTGCCGTTGTCGAGGCTCTCGATTTGCGCAAAATCTTCCAGGTTCTTCTCGAGCAAATCGGCCAGCCGCCAAATTGCGCGGCCTCGTTCGGACGGCGTCATCTTCGACCAGGGGCCGGTTTCAAATGCGGCGCGCGCAGCTTTCACGGCGCGATTGATGTCTTCGCGGTCGCCTTCCGCCACCTGGGCCAGGACTTCGCCCGTCGCCGGATTGTAGGTGGGGAACATCTTCCCGGAAGCCGAATCCACCCATTTGCCGTTGATCAGCATCTTGTGTTTGCGTGAAACGAAACTGGAAACTGCCGGTTCAAGTGTCGCGGTTGCTGCTGTTGCCATGTGTCCTCCTAGCGGTAAAAAGGGTTACCTGGGGCGTGACCGAAGTTACTCCCGCGGGATGAAGAATTCAAGGTCCGGTTGCGAAGCCCCCGCACCAAGGGCGAGGAGTGAGGGCGAGGGGTGACTGTGCCGCGCTGAAGGCCGCCCTTCGACTGCGCTCAGGACCTTGCGGCGCTACGTTCAAATCTCCGGGCAAGGTTCGGGAGGCGATCCCAGCCGCCTTCGCCGGAGGCTTCGACGCGCCAGGGGGGCGAGAGCGGCAAACGTAAAGACGCCAATCGGGAGATTGGCGATCCCAAGGGAAGCAAAGCCTGCGGCCCAGCGCTAAAGCGCACGATCGGGGTTCAGGCTCTTTTCCCGGAGCGCTCAAGCGCTCCTTCCCCGGCATGAATGCCGGGGCTTCCACCCTACTCACGTGGCCGCCGTGGCGGGCGCGTCGCAAGTTAGTGCTTCACGGATGGCACGGATGACACAAGGACCGTATCAAGAGAATAGTCGAGGTACGGCTTGGGTCCGGATGCGGATCCGGTGAGAGACCCAGGCTGGAGCCCCATAAAAAGCGCCTTCTTCGCTTCCATCTTTTTGCCCTTGTGCAGCCGTTTCTTCGCGTTGTTTCGTTTCGTTTTCATCACTTTCCTCCATGATTGAAAAGTTTTTTGCGACTGAGACCGACCAGGCCAAGCAGACCGGACGACAAGAGAATCAGGGAGGAAGGTTCGGGGGCATTCATACTCCCCGTTACGTTGGTCTTTTCTGTCCACGGAGACGGAGGCGGAGTCAGAATAATCGGATACAGGGGGTCGGACACAGACTCGACGCTGTCTGTGCCATTGTCATACATGTACGTGCAATTGAAAAAAGTGACATTTTCCAGAAGCGGTGACGTCGGTAACGACTCGTCGAGATCCTCAGAAGATACCCTACTCTGGCAAGTTCCAAATGACGCAGGGAAGGCAGACGAGGTTATGTCGAACGACCATCCGTCAATGTTGCCAGACTTGTCCGTCGACACGATTATGTCGGACGGATCAATCGCGTTGTTCAAACCGAGAAAGTTGTCAAAGCTCATATCGAGGATGGGGTCAAGCTGGTTGCCCGAGGACATGCCGTTTTCGCGCCACGTATAAGTGGAGCTGGGAGCGAGCGGATTTGCCACGGTGAATGAAAGGACTATATTGCACGACATGCACGGTTCGGAGAAGAGACTGAGCTCATTTTGCCCTTGGTAGAGGTAGGTCTCCGTATCCGCCGAAGTAACGGTGGGTGTGAGGAGAGTAACGACGATAACTGCGAGTGCCGCGAGAGCAACCTGTGTCTTCTTCATGTGGAACCTCCGGTGAATCGTTTCGATCGGATTTGGCCGGCCCAGAGCGGGCTTTCTCCTAAGGATGGCTGCAGACAGGACGCCCACCGCCGCGAGGAGTAGAGTGCTTCTTGCACCCGACACCGATCAGGCCGAGCAAGCCGGACGCCAGCAAGACCGCGCTTGAGGGCTCGGGTACCCCATTCCCGTTGCCGCCGCCCTTGCCGTTGCCGCCGCCGCTGCTGCCGACGTCTTCCGTAATTGTGAGTTTTTCGTAGGAGAAGGTCACGTCGCTGATGTCGCTGCCGGCCATGGAAGTATCCTTTAGGGCGATGTCGTCATCGAATTCGAGCACGTTTTCGGTGGTTGTCCCGTCAACGGTGATGAATTCATCTAGGGTGAGAAGGTCAATCTTGGTTCCCATCCTGACGTCGGTAAGATACGTCGCAGCGTCCGTCGAGGCCATCTCAACGGTAAACGTCTTGATTGTCGTACCAGAAAGCGTCAGGATCGTGCCAAACGAAAGAGAATCAATCGGGGCGCCATCGAGAGTGAATGTATCGGCGCGGGTGGCCGCCGGCAAACACGCAAGCGCCAGTAAAGCCAGTGCGGGAATATAAGCTCTGCTAGTCACTGTCTTCATGATGCCTCCTCGATGCCGCCTCTCTTTAGGCGTAAGCGCTGAAAAAGTTTGCGTTAGCTTGCGCTGCCGATAGGTGCGACTTTGCGCTTCGCAACCAAAAATCCCAACGCGCAAATTCCGAGCAGCGCCAGCGGCAGAGAGCTGGGCTCTGGTGTGACGTTGCTGCCGGTGCCACCGCCTGTCGTGGATGATCCTGGCCCGTCGACTGCGAAATCACCCGTAAAAAAATCTTGGAATTGCCACGTCCCACCCGAACCCAAAGAACGTTGCCATTCTCCATCGGTCACCGTTCCCACAGTGCCTGCCGGCAGCTCGCTCGACACCACCCATCCGACGTTATCTTCGTCAAACGGGGCTTGGGCCACGACGAGGAAGTACGTTCCCGCTGCGAGTGTGGCATTGACCTGGAGGTCGAAGTCTCTCGAAGCATTTGAGTTGATGGCGAAAGTGTTGGACGCCTCCATGGATCCCGTATCCAAGGAGCCCTGGATCAGCTCCATCGTGAACTCGTTTGTGAGGTCTCCAAAGAGATTGGCGCTAACTGTTGTAACGGCTTGTGCGCTATTCAACGTGAACTCCACCGCGAACTCATAGCCTGGTCCGGTGTTGTTGGGGGGAAGTGGCTGCGCGTCCCAAGCGTCTCCGTTGCTGCCCGTGGCACCGAGTAACATGGTGTCGGCCTTTGCTGCTGGAGCCGCAAGAGTCAGTAGGGCAAAGAACGCAAAGAGGCAAGTCGAAAGGACTCGAACGACAGTTGTAGGAAAACGGGACGCCGCGCAATCGTGGCTGGTTGACATACTCTCTCCTTGGGGAACGACGATCGATCGCTCTTCCTCAGTGCCACGCAAAGTCTCAGAGTCCGGTGAAGACTGCAATGGACAACGTCTGACTTTTCGCCGGAAAATGGCTGACCAGCCAAGTCTAAGAAAGGATGGCCCTTGAGGTTTTGTCTGACCGATTCTTACGTTGCTAAAACGACAGGCGTCGTGGTAGGTTTCTCATTCCCGCGGAAAGATCCACGTGCTATGGCTGATGGTCCTGTCGATTCCGAGAGGATCGTTCGTTTCGGACCCTTTGAGACGAACCTGCGCACGGGCGAAATTCGCAAACACGGCATTCGCATCAAGCTAGGCGGACAGCCCGTCCAAGTGTTGCTCACCCTGCTCCAGCGGCCCGGCGAGGTGATAACTCGCGATGAGATTCGCCGCCACCTCTGGACCGACGATACCTTTGTGGAATTCGAGGACGGGCTCAACAGCGCCATCAAAAAGCTACGCGGCGCCCTGGGCGAATCCGCCGACAAGCCCCTCTACGTGGAGACGCTCCCTCGTGTCGGCTACCGCTTTATCGCTCCGGTGGCGGTCCTGGCCGACGGCTCGGCGGCTGCGTTTCCGCAATTCGCCACCCACGCCAATGGGACTGAAGCGACACCGGCGGCTGCGCCACAGAGCTCGCTTGGGTTATTGTACCTGGCGCTAGGTGTTTGCCTGGTTGTTGCGGGAGTGGCCGGTTATGGCTTTTTTTCTGCCGCGCCTGCCCCGAGGGTCACTTCCTTCGTTCAGAGCGACATCTCGGATCGTGTGGATGCTTTCGCGCACCTGGTGACGGATGGCGCTCGAGTGTATTTTCTGGAGCGTTCGGGCGACAGCATTAGCCTCGCGCAAACGTCCACGGCGGGCGGTGAAGCACACGCGGTTCAGGGTCCATTTCAATACACGCGTATCTTTGACGCCTCGCCGGACAACACGGAGCTTCTAATCGGCGATTTCGGGAGTCACGAACGCCGGAAGATGCCCCTATGGATTTGGCCTGTGCAGGGGGGCAGCCCGGTTCGCGTCGGCGACGTACTCGCCCATGACGCCTCGTGGTCCCTGAACGGCCGGGAAATCGTCTACTCCCTGGACCACGACATCCGCGTTGTTCGGCGCGACGGCACCGGAGATCGCATCTTGATTCACACCTCGGGCGACCCGGGATGGATGCACTGGTCCCCGGACGGTGACCGTTTCACCTACACCGTGGAGGATCCCCAGTCGGATGCTCAGACTCTCTGGGAAGCCTCCGCCAACGGAAGCCATGCGCATATCCGTTTCCCGGGTTGGAGCGATCCTCCCTCCGAGTGTTGCAGCGAATGGACGCCGGACGGCAAGTACCTTGTCTTTACGTCGTCCCGCAATGGATTCCCCAACCTATGGGCGATCCGCGAAAGGCGCGAATTTCTCCATTGGAAAGCTCCGCGCCCCGTTCAACTCACCCCGACGGCGTCCCCGCTTTGGGGAAGCCTGCTCACTCGAAACGGCGCTCGAATTTTCGCGTACGGCCGAAGTGAGGGGTTCGAAATGGTGCGCTACGACCTTGCTTCGGGACGCCTGAAGCCCGGAGTATTACCGGCCAAAGCGCTCGGTGCTTCGTTCTCAAGGGATGGCGCTTGGATGGCTTTTGTCCCTCCCGATTCCACGCTTTGGCGCAGCAAGGAAGATGGGTCCGAGCGCGTTCAGCTTGTGGGCGCTCCGCTGTTCACTTCCTGGCCGCAATGGTCTCCTGACGACGCCAAAATCGCGTTTGAGGCGAGCCTCCGTGGCAAGCCGGTTCGAGCATACGTCGTGAGCGCCGCGGGTGGCCCGCTTCAAGAGATCTTCGCGCAAGAAGGGGAGCAGAGTCTGCCGACATGGTCGCCGGACGGCGAACGGATCGCGCTCGCACTGAACGTGGATCCCCCGCCCAATCCCAGCGCACCTCGTGGGATTTATATTGTGGACTGGAAGACGCACCAGGCCACCAAGGTTCCCGGGTCCGAGGGTTTTACTTCTCCGCTCTGGTCCCCGGACGGGCGGTATTTCACGGCAAAGACAGCTGATGACCGCGCGATCCTGCTGTTCGATCGTCGCGCGGAGAAGTGGGCCCCAATCGCGACGGGCACGGCGCTTTCCGGGTTGACGTGGTCGCCAGACTCCAAATACCTATACGTTCAGAAGATTCTCGATCCAGGTGAACCGATTTACCGTTTGCACGCTGGCGATTTCAAGTCGGAACTATTCCGCGACTTGCAACCTCTTCTAGGCACCAGCGTCCTGCGATGTGCTTTCGGCGGCTTTGCGCCAGACGGTTCACTCACCCTCGTCTTGAAGCACAGCGGCGTGCGCGTCTACGCCCTGGATGTAGAGTTACCGTGAAGGCGGCTCGTCCCTCAACGCTGCGGGTATCCTTGCTTCGCTGCCTCCATGTCTCGTAGACTTCTCGCAATATTCGGCGCTCGCGCTGCGCATTCACGTCGGGCACCTCGGCACTCGGCGCCTCGGCCGCCGCAAAGGAATTTTCGATGACCACGACCCCCAAGCTTACTGAGACTCGAAGCGAAGAGATCGTTCGCAAGCACAAGGAATTCATCTGGCCGGCGGTGACGAACTACTACCAGAAGCCGCTGGTGGCGGACCACGCTTCGATGCAATACCTGTGGGACATCGAAGGCAACAAGTACCTCGACTTCTTCGGCGGGATCGTGACGATCGGCGTGGGGCACTGCAATCCGAAGGTCACGTCGAAAATCAAGTCGCAGGTGGATAAGCTGCAGCACACTTCGACGCTTTTCCCCAACGAGCACATGGTGCTTTTGGCCGAGAAGCTGGCGCAAATCACGCCCGGCAAATTGCAGAAGAGCTTTTTCACCAGTTCCGGCACGGAAGCAAACGAGGCGGCGATCCTGCTGGCGCGGATGGTGGGGTCGAGTTACGACGTGGTGTCGCTGCGGCACGCGTATGCGGGCAGCTCGGCACTGGCGAAGAGCGTGACGGCGCAGGCGCCGTGGCGCAAGAGCGGAGTGATCAGCGTGGGAATGTCGCACGCGGTGAACCCGTACTGCTACCGCTGCCCGCTGCATCTGAAATATCCCGACTGCGGCGTGGCGTGCGCCAACGACGTCGAGAGCACGATTCAGACCACCACGAGCGGCTCGATCGCCGCGTTCATCGCCGAGCCGATTCAGGGCGTCGGCGGATTCATCACTCCACCGACGGAATACTTCAAGATTGTCTATCGCATCGTGAAAAATTATGGCGGCCTGTTCATTTCCGACGAGGTGCAGACCGGATGGGGCCGCACCGGCAAAAAATGGTTCGGCATCGAGCAATGGGAAGTCACGCCGGACGTGATCACGTCGGCCAAGAGTATGGGCAATGGCGTGCCGATCGGGTTGACGATTACGACGGCGGAGCTGGCGGACAAGTTCCAGGGACTCACGATTTCCACTTTTGGCGGCAATCCGGTTACGTCGGTGGCGGCGCGCGCCGTGATCGAAGTGATCGAGGAAGAAAATCTGCGCGAGAATACTTACGTGGTGGGCGGCTACTTCCGCAAAAAGCTCGAGGAGCTGCAGGAAAAGTATCCGCTGATCGGCGAAGTCCGCGGCATGGGCATGATGCAGGCGCTCGAACTGGTGAAGGATCGCACGACGAAGGAACCCGCGCCCGCCGAGACGACGCAGGTGCTCGAAGGCGCGCGGCGGAATGGCCTGCTGATTGGCAAAGGCGGCCTGCTCGGCAACGTCATCCGCATGGCTCCGCCGATGAATATCAGCAAAGCCGACGTCGACGAGGGCATCCGCCTCCTCGACAAAACTTTCAGCGAGGTGCGGGCATAGCCGAAAGACCCCAATTATCGGACTCGGGCCTTACCCTTTCTCTAGCCCGTCGTGCTGGCGTGATCAGTATTTGATTTTGCCTTATCTGTGTTTATCTGTGTTCATCTGTGGTTTCCAAGGGGTTGAACGCCAATGGCGATAGCAACGGAAACGACCACAATTTGCAGAAATTACGTGAACGGGCAGTGGGTGGACTCGAAGTCGACGAAGATTGTTGAGCGCCGGAATCCGGCGAATACCGGCGATATCGTCGCGCGCATTCCGCTTTCGACGCGGCAGGAGACGAAGGAAGCGATCGTCGCGGCGAAGGCGGCCTTCCCTGCATGGCGCGACACACCTGCTCCAGCGCGCGGCAACATACTTTTCAAAGCCGTGCGCATCATGCAGAAGCAGAAAGAAGAACTGGCGCGGCTACTGACCCGGGAGGAAGGCAAAGCGCTGAAGGATTCGCTCGGCGAAGTGCAGCGCGCGATCAATATCACCGAGTTCATGGCGGGCGAGGCGCGTCGCCTAACGGGCGAGACTTTGCCGAGCGAATTGCCGAAGAACTTCTCGTACACAATTCGGCAGCCGCTGGGAGTGGTTGGCATCATCACGCCGTGGAATTTTCCTGTGGCGATTCCGGTGTGGAAGATCGCGCCGGCGCTGGTTTGCGGGAACACCGTGGTGTTCAAGCCCGCGACGCTTACGCCGCTCGCGGCAATGCGCGTGGTAGAAATCTTCGAGCAAGCGGGATTGCCGCCCGGAGTGCTGAACCTGGTGATGGGCTCGGGCAAAGACACCGGCGACGAACTGGTGCAGAATCCGCACGTCCATGGCCTCTCGTTCACCGGATCGAACGAAGTGGGCAGCCAGCTTTACGCCACGGGCGCGCTCGGGATGAAGAAGTGCCAGTGCGAAATGGGCGGCAAGAACCCCATCGTGATTCTCGCCGACGCGGATTTGCAATTGGCGATGGAGTCGGCGCTGTTCGGGGCGTTCGCGTCCACCGGGCAGCGCTGCACGGCCACGAGCCGCGTGATCATCGAAGAAAAAGTCGCCGACGAGTGGGTGGCGATGCTCGTTGAGCGCGCGAAGAAATTCGCGGTTGGCGACGGCCTGGAGCCGGGCGTCGAAATGGGCCCGTCAGTAGACGAATCGCAAATGAACACGGTGCTGCGCTACATCGAAATCGGCAAGAAGGAAGCGGAGCTGAAGTGCGGCGGCGAGCGGCTGACCGGACCGAAGTATGACAAGGGCTGGTTTGTTTCGCCCACTGTGTTCGATCACGTCCGCGCCGACAGCGCCATCGCGCAGGACGAAATTTTCGGGCCCGTGCTGAGCGTGATTCGCGTGAAGAATTTTGACGAAGCGCTGGAGGCGGCGAATTCCGTCCGCTTCGGGCTCACCAGCGCCATCTACACCACGGACTCGAACAAGATTTTCGAGTTCATCGACAAAATCGAAACGGGAATGACGCACGTGAATTCGCCCACGGTGGGCGGCGAAGCGCACGTGCCGTTCGGTGGGACGAAGGGCACCAGCGTCGGTCCGAAGGAAGTGGGCCGCAGCGCGCTCGATTTCTACACGGAACTCAAGATCGTCTACATCGACTACACCGGCCGGAAGCGGGAATCGTCAATCTACTAAACGAAACAGATGGAACCGAGGAGACCTGAAACGGAAAGATGGCGCGAAGCTCTCTACTTTCGATAGGCGCTGCCGTCTTGGTGGCATGCCTGTTTTTTCCGTCGCTGCCGACCGCGGCCGCACAAGGCAGCGAGACCGAGAAGATTCGCTGGAAGTCGGTGCCCGTGGCGCAGCTAAAGCTCGACGGCAAGACGCCGCTTGCGTTCAACGTCTACCAGCCCGACAAAAAGAAGGAATCGAACCTGGTCCTGATACTCCTCGGGCATCGTTACCTGGTGCTTGATATTAAAGCGAAGCTCGTCTATTCCGTTTTACTCACCGATTTGCACGCGCAAGGCGAGGATTGGGAAAGTGACGACTTGGCGCAGCCTTCCCGCGTGGTTCCCAGCAACGAGTGGGTGGTGCGCGATGTGGGCCCCGCGGAATCCATCAAGCTGACTCTTGGCGATTACGGCCGCGGCATCGAAATACAGTTGCCGCATATGCCGGACTTGCGGCGCGGCATCTACTAGCGAGCAGACGGCAGTCTAGCTACGCTGGCGGGGGAGTTTTCGCCTTGACGTCGTTGAGCCCGCGCCACAATAGCCACAGCATCACGCCAATCATGCCCAGCCAGCCGATGAACCGAACGGTATCTGCAATTTGGATGTCGTGCTCGAGCACACCGAGCCTCGAGAAAAGATAGTTCCAGTCGTGGATTACGTATTCGGCGTCGCCCACCGTCAGCAGAGGCAAATCCTGCGCGCGCGCGTCAGCCATGTACGTCGCGATCGGCAGGAATTGCTCGAAGAAGAAAAACATGCAGAACGCAACGCCCTGCGTCTGGCGCTGAAAGAAAAAATATGTAGCAAGAGCGATCGGCACGAACAGTTGCAGGAACGTTCCGCCCGCCACCATCACAAATTGGCCGAAGAACCGGAACAGAAGATGCCCGCCCTCGTGAATCGGGACGAACACGCCGTCCATCAGCAACAGCAAGCCTGTGCCGCGTGCGAGTTGGTAAAGGAACAAGCTAAAGAAGACGAGCCATGCCACCAGCGCGATTCTGGGAACGGGCGCCCACGGCTCTTCGAGGGATTCGAGAAACGGCAGCCGGTCAGTCCACGATTCGGGCAATCGCAAGTCGGATCAGTCCCCCAGCGCGCTGCATGAAAATATCAGCGCAGCGACACGCCCGCAACCCACGGGATTCCCACCAGGCCGTCTTCGACCTTCACGTTCACAACGTCGCCCGAGCTGAAGCGCTCGTAATCGCTGCGATCCACGGGAACGCGTTCGACAAGGTGCCCGTCGCGCCAGGAGGTTACGACGAGCCGGCGCGTGGGGACGGGACCGGTCATCGCAAATTTGCTGACGATGCGCGCTTCTTCCACGTGCGGCTTCGAGCCATCGAGCGCGCCGTTCGCGAGCAGCAGAATCGCGAGCAGCCACGGAATCGGAATCAGGCCGTAGTAAACGCGTTTCACCGCTTCCACCTCCGCGTGGCGCAGCGCCAGCCGCTCCACCCAGACGGCGACGCCCAGCGTAAGGAAAAACATCACGCCAATGAAAATGAGAATCCCGTCGAGCTCGAGGGCCGGATAGCGTTCGGCCGCTGCGACAAACCCAATCGCCCCAAGCAGAAAAAAGGCCGTCCGGTTCAGCAGCTTGCGCCGCAACTCAAATTCCGCATCCTTAGAATTCAGCCCGCAGAACTCGCAGATGTCTCGTTCGCGGTCGGCGCCGCAATTCAGGCAACGTGTCATCCGTGCATCCACTCCGAAACAGAAGATGCTATGCAGCGCGAAGCGAAGTGTCAATTCGTGTCAATTCGTCACGTCAATTCGTCATGTCAATTCGCGCGCGCGGCCGGTAGTGGGTCAGTTTGTGAGTCTTTGGGAGACAGGATCGAATCGGGTGCCATTTCGGTCTAGGCAACAAAGTCGGCGGACGGTCAAACAGGACCCGATTGGTCAATCTCATTCCGAGTATCAGCCCACTGTTGAGCTTCTTCCTGCGTCCAGAACGTTGCTGGTTTGGTCTCAAAGGTTGCCGAGCTCGGGATAGGCACCAGGACGCCTCCATTCAGCGTATAACGCGTGTTGTTGCCGGCCATAATGCTTCTCAAACCGTCTACCGCGCCTACGACGGATTTCATCGCGCAGTCGTCCACCACCGTATCCCAAACAACCCACTTTCCGTCTTGCTGCCTGACTTCGTATCGCATCTTGTCTCCACATATGGAAGCTGACCCACTACCCGCCGGCCGCGTTTGCACGCGCAAACTTCCTCTCTTGGTTAGACACCGCTCGACGGGAAAACGGCTGCCGCTATTTCACTTCGCGGACGCTTGTGGGCTGAGTGCCGCCGCAAACTATATTTTCGTCGCGGCCGTTCGCCAGCATCCCGCAGTCGATGTCGTGCGCGCTGTGGATGGCTTCTTCCGGAGTGGCGCCTCGGGCCGTCGCGCAGTGCGTGCCGCCGTTGAACGTGAGGCAAACTTCGTACTCGTGCCGCATCTGCTGGTACGTGATGTAGATCATCACGCCAAAGAAGAAGATCCCCCCAAGAATAATGATCAGCCGCGTTTGAGCGGGTTTCTTCGGCATGGCTTACGCGAGCCTATCTCATTAATGCTCGGTTGGATCGAACAGCTTGGCTTCAGGGGCTAAAGCCCCTTAAATTATTGTGGGGCTTCCTTCGGGTGGCCTTAAAAGGCCACCCTCTCCGGACTGAAGGTCCGGGGCTGACACGAACCCGAGTTGCCTCACACAGACTCTAAAGCCCTCTACTGCTCCTCTTCCCGTCCTACACGGCGCGCCAGCTCGCGCTGAATGTACTTGCGCGAGTGAGGCGCGAGCCCCTCGATCTTCGCAACATCCTGCAAATCGCGCAGCGTGAGATTCGGCAAAAACGCGAGCACGCAAGGAACGGGCGTCAGCGGATTCCGCAGCAGCGCCACGCGCACATTGTACTGCGACGACCATTTCGCGTGCTGCGCGATCGCGGCCACCACTCGCGCGGGCACGTCCGGTTTTGCGAGCACTTTCAGGATCTGGCTCTCGGTCAAGAACGCGTTGCTCAGCGCCAGCTTGGTCGCTTGGGGATGGCCTTCCGCCAGCAGCGCGCCCACAACGCGCGACGGGCCGCGCCGCGCCAGCGTCAGTTTTTCCCCGACGGGGAGATGCGGCACGCGCGTCAGAATCACCTCCTCCGCGACGCGACGAATATCCGCGGGCGCGGAAGGAAGCAAGCTGAGGCGAACTAGATCGAAGACGTAAAGCTGACGCACCATCGCAAGCGCGAAGCGCTTCGGCGTGCGCGGATGCCTCGCAAGCCGCAGCCTGACGCCTTCGCTGGCCGTCCATTTCCCCTGCTCAGCGATCGCGGCAACAACATTCGCGGACAGATCGAGCCGTTCGAGGAGTTGCGTTACGTGAGGCTCGTCGACGTTCGGATTCTGGAGAAGCGCGAGCAGCATGGATTCGTCCGCTTCGTGCAACAGGGACTTCAGTTCCTCACGTGAGGCGGAACGCGCGCGCTCAAGATTTCTGCCGGCGTCCTCACGAGAGAGTGTGCCGGGCCGTTCGTCAGCCATCATTGACCATCAGCGCATCGACGCGGCATTTCCGTTCGCGCGAGAGACGCGAACCGCGATTCCCACCGCCGCTTCCGCGGGACTCATCGAGAGCTCGACAAGCTGGAAGCGCGGCAGCACTCTTGCCAGTTCGTCGTTCACGGCAGCGTCGAAATATTTGGAGCGTCCGTGCACGCCGCCGAGCTTCGCAATCCGCCCCTCGCGGTCGCGTCCTCCCAGTTGGTCGGCGACGCATAGCGCCAGCTTGGCAAGCGACGCTGCGGCGACAGATAGAATTTCGCGCGAAACCACATCACCTTGATCCGCCAGCTCTGCAACGAGCGGAAAAACCTTCGGGAAGACGTTGTCGGGATCTTTCGTCACCTGATCGAGCACCGAATCCCAGCCGCGCGCCTGCAAGGATGGGAAAAGGCGCTCGCGCAAAGCCGTTGACGGTCCGCGATTCTCTTCCGCAAGCAGCACGGCGCGAACTGCGTTGCGCCCGATATCGAAGGCGCTGCCTTCGTCGCTGATCCACGGTCCGCGTCCGCCCGCGCGAGCGGTTCGTCCGCTGGCGTCACGTCCGAAAGCCGCGGAACCAGTTCCCGCGATCAGGACCATCCCCTCCGCGGAGCCAAACGCCGCTTCCAGGGCAATTTCGAGATCGGTGGTCACATCCACTTCCGCGTTGGGAAAACCGCGCTCGAAGAACATTCGCACTCTCTGAGCCACTGCCGGGCGCCCAGCGCCGCCCAAGCCGGCGCAAATACCGCGAATGTGATTGGCAGTGATCTTGAAGCGCGCAAGCAGAATGTCCGCCGCTTCGCTCAGCGAGAACCATGCGCGCGTGTATCCGCCGCGCAAGGGATTCGAAGGGCCTGCGGTGGCTCGCGCCAATATGCGGCCGTCCGCGCCGGCTAGAATGCAGTCGGTCTTTGTCCCTCCACCGTCAAAACCGAGAAAGTACCCAGCTTCCGGGCCGGCACCGTTTTCAGGCATTCGTCTCTCACCCTGCTTGACAGTTTTCAGACCGTGCGGTTAGCATCGCGCCGCCTGCGCGAACGGCGCCATGCAAATCAGCCGAATCGACTTCGTCATTCTCGTCCTGTATCTCGCGGGAATCACGCTCTTCGGCGCACGCTTCCGCCGCGGACAGAAGGACCTGCGCGATTACTTCCTGGGGGGACGCAGCGCCCCCTGGTGGGCAATCGCCTGTTCGATTGTCGCTACTGAGACTTCGACCCTCACCATCATCGGTACGCCCGGCATTGCGTACGCTGGAAATCTTGGGTTCTTGCAAATCGTGCTGGGTTACCTGGTCGCCCGCGTCATCCTTTGCGTGGTCTTGATCCCGCAGTATTTCCAGGGCGAATTCTACACGGCTTACCAGCTATTGGAAAGGCGATTTGGCGCGCGCATGAAGTCGGCCGCAGCGGTGGTTTTTCTGGGCACGCGAGCGCTGGCGGAAGGCGTTCGCATTTCGGCAATCGGAAAAGTGGTCAGCGTCGCGTTTGGAACCGGAGAGCGCATTTCGATTTTCATTGTTGCCGTGCTCACGATTTTCTACACGTTCGAAGGCGGAATGCGCGCCGTGATCTGGACCGACGTGATCCAGTTCGTGCTCTACCTGACGGGTTCGATCGTGGCGTTCTTCCTGCTTCTGCACAAAATTCCCGGCGGTTGGCCCGGCGTGACGCAAGCGGCTGCCGCGGCAGGCAACAAACTTTCGATCTTCGATTTTTCGCTGAACCTCACGCAGCAATACACGTTCTGGGCCGGTCTGATCGGGGGCACGTTTTTGACGATGGCGAGCCACGGCACCGATCAAACCATGGTTCAGCGGCTGCTTTCCGCGCGCAACGAGCGCGACAGCAAAAAGGCGTTGCTCGCGAGCGGCGTGATCGTCTTTGTGCAATTCGCGCTGTTTCTGGTGATTGGCGTCATGCTGTTCGTTTACATCCGAAACATGGCGTCTCCGCTTCCCACCGGCGACCCCGACAAGATCTTCCCCGAATTCATCGTGCGCGAAATGCCGTCGGGCCTCTCGGGACTCGTGCTTGCCTCCATCTTTGCAATTGCGATGTCGAACGCCAGCGGCTCATTGAACTCGCTCGCTTCGTCGAGCATGATGGACCTCGGCGGCGCTCGCAGGGGCGACTCGGGCCTCGAGGCGCTGGGGCGCTCGCGGAAACTTACACTGGTTTGGGGAGTCGTGCTCGGCGCGCTGGGACTGATTCACTGGGGACCAGTGCTGGTGGCGGGACTCACGATCGCTTCGATCACGTATGGCGCGACGCTCGGCGTTTTTCTTCTGGGCACGTGGAACCGGCGCGCGAATGAAACTGGAGCACTCATCGGATTTGCGGCGGGCCTTTGCACGATAATCGGCGTTAAGGTATTTCGCGTTCCGCTCGCGTGGACTTGGTACGTCGTTTTCGGTACGGTGGTCACGTTCGCCGTGGGCTCGCTTGCCAGCTTGTTCGCGCGAGATCGCGTAACAGCACCATAAACAGAGGGGGTCGCCATCGCGTCGTCCGCAAAACCGAGGGAAGTGATCGGCCTGGTGCGCGGCCTGGGCGGCTGGGCTGCCGGGGCGATCGTCGTCGGGACGATGATCGGCACGGGAATTTTCCTGAAGCCGAGCGAGATGGCGGCGGAAGGCGGCTCCATCGCGATTGTTTTCGCGGCATGGATCGCGGGCGGCTTCCTCTCGATGTTTGGCGCGCTGAGTTACGCGGAGCTTGGCGCCGCAATTCCCGAAGCCGGCGGCGAGTACGCTTACTTGCGCCGCGCCTTCGGTCCCGTTTGGGGATTTCTTTTCGGCTGGATGCACTCCATCGTGGGCCGCCCGGCTTCGATGGCTTCGATCGCGGCGGGCTTGCTGCGATTCTGGGGCTTCTTCATGCCGGTTGTCGCCGCGCCGCTCTATACATTCCACTTTCATCTGCCATTTCTATCCGGGCACGAAGGGCAATTCGTGTTCACGTGGGCGCAGCCGCTCGCTGTCGCCGCACTCGTAGTGATGACTTTCGTGAACTATCTTGGCGTGCGCCTGGGCGGGCAGGTTCAGGTGGCGCTTACGTTCCTGAAGATTGCGGCGGTAGTGGCGATTATTGTGGTCGGGTTTTTGAAGGCGCACGGCGGCGCCGCGAATTTTCATCCGCTCTGGCCGAGTTCGTTCGGGTGGAGCGGCTTCACCGGATTTTTCGCGGCGCTGGCTGCGGCGCTGTGGGCTTATGACGGATGGGAGGACCTGAATCTAGTCGGCTCCGAAGTGCAACGGCCAGAGCGCAACATCCCGCGTGCGCTAGTGGGCGGCGTCGCATTCGTCGCGGTGATTTTCATGCTGTTCAGCGCCGTTTGCTTCTACGCGCTCCCGTTTGCCGCCGTCGCGACGTCGCAACACGTCGCGTCCGATGTGTTTGCGAGCTTCGCGGGACATCGCGCGGCGCTGTGGATCACGCTCGCCATGGTGATTTCGGCGCTGGGCACGCTCAACTCCTCCACCCTAAGCGGCGCGCGCGTGGATTACGCGATGGCGCGCGACGGGATTTTCTTTCGCTTCGCCGCGGCCATTCATCCGAAGTTTCGCACGCCCGGCAACGCGCTGATCTTTCAATGCTGCCTGGCGAGCGTGATGGCTCTCAGCGGCACGTTCGAAGACCTCACTTCCCTCTTCGTTTTTGCCACGTGGATTTTTTACGGCTTGGCGGTGGTGGCCATGATGCGGATGCGGACGACAGAGCCAAATCTGCCGCGTCCCTATCGCACGTGGGGGTATCCAATCGTGCCGGGAATCTTCGTCGCGGGCGCGATCGCGCTGACGATAACTTTGTGGTACGCGCGGCCCATCCGCTCGACGATCGGCTTCGCGCTGATCCTTGCCGGTCTCATTTTCTATCGCTACTGGCGCGACCGCGTCGCCTCTGAATCCGCCTCGGCCGCCGACTAAGCCACACCGATGGTTTCGGGTGCGACTTGCCTTCGATCTGACAAGAAAGGCAGCGCGCCAATTACCATGGCCACGCTCGGGATCAGTACGCCGATAGCGATATCTCGGAAGAGCACCAGCAAATGAACCGAACCGGAGTCCTGACGCCAAAGGCCCGTGGCGCGCGCGATTACGCTCACCCCAACGATCGACAGGATCGCGCTCAGCAGTATGGCCGGCGTGAAGAGCGCGGCTCCCAGACGCGTCGATCGCGGACCACCCGCGCGGCGCGAAAGATACGCTCCGATGGCACCGCAGAAAAGCTGCGCGACCAGCCACAAACCGTACATGATTTGCGTTACGTGTGAGCGAAACAGCATGCGAGGCTGATAGCTCCACTTTGCCAACGTCGCCTCGACAACCACAGCGGCCAGGAAGCTCGCGAGTCCCGGCAACCACAGGCGCCTTGTTCGATCGTTCATGATTCCCTCCTCGCGCTTCGCGCGACGAATTCTCCGAGCGAGTTCATTCCAGTCGAACACTTCGCTCAGCGCTTGCCCGACCGCTTCGGATTCGGTTGCGCCGCGCGCTCTTTGCTCCTCGAAGGCTTCCTCCAAATGGCTCGCCAGCTCTGCGGCGATCTCCTGCCTCTGCTGCGGCGGAAGATCCGTTGCGTCGAGCTTTTCCGCTACTAACTTTCCCCAATCAGGCATGGGACACTCTCCGCGAGACGGTCGAGCGCTTGAAAAAAAGAACGCCACTCGCGGCGCAATGGCGCGAGCTGCTTGCGTCCCGCCGGTGTGAGGCAATAGTAGCGGCGGTCGCGGCCGGCGCGGTTCGCCTCCCATTTCCCCTTGATCCAGGCGCGTTTTTCAAGCTCGTACAGCATGGGGTACAGCGACGCGAGATTGAAACGCAGCGCGCCACCTGATTCTTCTTCGATTCGCTTCGAGATCTCGAAGCCGTACAGCGGCTGCTTGGACAGCAGAGACAGGATCGCCAACTCGGCGCTGCCCCGCGAAATCTTGGACCTGACTTGCTTCTTCCTCATGAATATAGGAATCCTATATTCATCGAACATGGTCAATAGTACTTTTTCCCGGACGTTCGGCAGGGTAACGGGGAGACAACCGCAGCCTGAAACGCGGACGCTACAGCTTGGCGAACGCGTGCGGGGGAACGGTCATGGCGAGACCGCCCATGTGCAGAATCTCGGCGAGAATCGCGACGCCGTCCGCGAGACGCGGACCGGGGCGGGAGAAATAGCTGTTCGCATCCACCGCGAACACTCGCCTGTCGCGCACCGCGGGCAAGCGTCCCCAGCTTTCGGGCAGGCGCTCGATACTGGATTCCGCCACGACGCGTTGCAGGTTGTAGCCGCACGGCATCACGACGATCACCTCGGCGCGCGATTCCGCGATCTGCTCGGACGTCACGCGAAACGACGGCTCGCCCGCGCGGCCCAGCACGTCTTCGCCGCCGGCCTTGGCGACCATCTCCGGCACCCAGTGTCCGCCCACATAGAACGGGTCGAGCCATTCGAGGCAAAGGACACGCGGCCGCGTGCCCGCCTGCGCAGCCTTCATTTCGATCGCGGCCACGCGCTGCTCGAGCGTGATCGCAAGCGCCTGCGCTTCGCGACGCCGGCCCGTGGCTTCGCCCACGCGGCGAATATCGTCCCAAACATCGGCAAGTGAATGCGGCGTGAGCGACAACACGCGCGGCTGCTTGGGAAGCCGCGTGAGGGCGCTGGCAAGATCGTCGGGCGAGGCGGCGCACACGTGGCACAGGTCCTGCGTCACGATCAGGTCCGGCGAAATCGCGCCGAGCAATTCAGCGTCGACCGCGTAGATGCTTTCGCCGCGCGCGACGATTTCCATCACTTGGCGATCGAGCTCTGCGGGCATCGCGTGCGGATCGACGCGCGGACGAATCAGCGGAGGCTTCTTCGCCGCCTCCGGCGGAAAGTCGCATTCGTGCGTCACGCCCGCGACGGAATCGCCGAGGCCGAGCGCAAACAGAATTTCCGTTGCCGATGGCAATAGCGAACAGATTCGCACGGGAGTCGCTCCGCCCTATTCTAAGCTCTTCCGGCCGCCGCAGCCCGCGGCAAAAGGTCGGCGAAAACGAAACCGTCGCGCTCGACGATTTCGCGCGCCTCGACCGGGAATTTCGCGCTCGAACATCGGGCCCGCATTCGCGAACGTGTGGAACTCGCCATTCTCGCCGCACGGATCGACGCTCGACGGAAGATCGCGAAGCAGATGCGCATCGAATCGCCTTCCCGCAAATGTGCGATCGAGTTTGCGCGGATCGACGCACGTCAGAAACGCGGAAAGGCCGGCAGCGAGCATCTCTGCGGCAAGGCGCCGCGTATTCTTGCCCCAAACGGGAAATACCGGAGTCATGCCGCACGCCGCGAGATGCTTTTCGCGATAGGCGCGAATGTCTTCGAGGAACAGATCGCCGAAAGCGACGTGCCACACGCCTTCGGCGCGAGCGCGAGCCATCGCCTCGCTCATCGCCTGTTCGTAGACTTCGTTTGGGCAGGGCGACGGAATCAGGACTTTCAAAAGCGGCAGTCCCGCCGCCGCGGCTTGCATCTCGACGAGCGCCGCGCGCACCGCGTGCATCGCCACGCGCTGATGCGTGCGATTGATCGTCGTCAGCAGCGCGACAACTTCAAATTCGCCGCGCTGCCGAATGGTGTGCAGCGCCCACGCGCTGTCTTTGCCGCTGCTCCACGCAAGCCATGCTTTCGGACGCGCAACGCCCGCCATAAAGCCTCCAAAGTGGAAGGGCTGACTTCAGCCGAGCACTGTCTAGCCATCAAGGGTAGAAGAAGTACTTCTGCCGCATCGCGCGAAACCTATCGAGGTCCGCCGACCAATCCTGCACGATCCGGCGCGGATCGTCGCCGCGTTCGAGCCGCTCGATCGTCGATTGCGATCCCAGCAATTCGATCGTCTTCGCGATGTCGAACTTCTGCGGATAGAGCTTGTGCAGCGCCGCGATGATTTCGAGCCCCGTCAGCATCGAGCGAAACGATCGGCGATCAGTCACGGTCAACGAAACGCCTTCGCACCGTTCGCCTTTGTAGACGGCGGCGTTTGGAGTGAACGTCGTCGGCGCAACGCTCAAGCCCGGGACTTGCCGGCGCATGAGTTCAGCCGCCAACTCGTCTGCGTGAATCCACGGCGCGCCAAGAAGCTCGAAAGGCGTGTCCGTTCCTCGTCCGACGGACACTCCCCCAGCCTGTAGAATTTCTATGCCCGGATACAAAAACGCGGCGCGCAGCGTCCGCAAATTCGGCGACGGCGCAATCCACGCAAGACCCGTCTGGTCGTACGTCTCGCTGCGGCGCCAATTCTGCATCGCGATCACGTGCAGGTCCGCGCCGATCTTGTTTTCCGCGTTGAACATCTGCGCCAGCTCACCCAACGTCATCGCAAAGCGCACAGGCATCGGGAAATATGCGACGAACGAAGTCTTGTCGGCGTCGAGCATCGGCCCTTCGATCACTTCCCCGCCGAGAATGTCCGGGCGGTCGAGCACAAAGAACGCGATATGCTGCTTCGCGGCCTGCTCCATGCAATAGCCCATCGTTGTCACGTACGTGTAGAACCGCACGCCCGCATCCTGAATGTCGTAGACCAGCGCGTCGAGATTCGCGAACATCGCAGCCGTCGGGCGACGCGTCTCGCCATACAAGCTGTAAATCGGGAGGCCGGTGGCCTGGTCCGACGAATTCGCCACGGTCTCGTCCATCCGCCCGGCGATTCCGTGTTCAGGGCTGAACAACGCGACCAACTTCACGCCCGGAGCGTGCGCGAGAACGTCGATGGTGCGTCGCCCCGCTGAATCGACGCCCGTGTGATTCGTGATCAATCCCACTCGCTTTCCCTGCAACGCCGCAAAATTCTGCGCTTCGAGGACGTCGATTCCCGTCATCGTGTGCTGCGCAGAATTGCGAGTAGAATCGCCGGCCCCAGGTGACCAGGACACGCGCGGAGAAGTCTTCGTTGCATCCAGCGTGTACACGAAAAGTACAAGCGGGACGACAACAAGGAGGAAGCAGAAACGAAACACGCGCGATGACGTTCGATTGTATGGCATCGAGGCGTGTGCTATATACAGCCGTGGGATGCTGGCGTCAACACTGAAGCCCGGAAGCTGTTCGATGCGTAATTTCGGGCGATTCGCTGTGGCATGCATCCTTCTCATGACCGTTGGCACAACCGTTCGCACAAACTTGACTACCCGCGCGCAGAAAACTCCCCCCACCAAGTCCCGGCCGGCCGCCGCCAGTTCGCCCTGGGTCGAGCAGATGCTGAAGAAAATGACTCTGCGCGAAAAGCTCGGCCAAATGATCATGGTGTACTACTTCGGCGTGTTCCATTCCACCGAAAGCGCTGACTACAAGGAAATGCTGCATCAGGTGGACGACAATCACGTGGGCGGCGTGATTCTCGGCACAATTCGAGGGCCCCTGGGAATCGAGCGCGCTCAAGTCTACCCGACGGCCGTGATCACGAACGAGTTTCAGCGCCACGCGAAACTGCCGTTGCTGATTGGCGCCGACTTCGAGTCGGGCGCCGGACAGCGCATCGACGAAGCCACGAATCTGCCCGCCGCCATGGCCATTGGAGCCACGGGCGATCCGCGTCTCGCCTACGCGGCCGGCAAACTCACGGCGCGCGAGGCGCGCGCTGCCGGCGTCCACTGGATCTTCGCGCCCGTCGCTGACATCAACAATAATCCCGACAACCCGATCATCAACATCCGGTCGTACGGCGAAGATCCAAAGACTGTGGCGGAGTACGTTTCCAATTTTGTTCGGGGCGTGGAAGAAAACGGCGCGCTTGCCACGGCCAAACATTTTCCCGGCCACGGAGACGTCAGCGTCGATTCCCATCTCTCGCTCGCGACCGTTCCCGGCGATCGCGCCGAACTCGAAAGCGTGGAACTGGTTCCGTTCCGCGCGGCCATTGCGGCGGGCGTAAGCTCGATCATGCCGGGCCACCTCGCGGTTCCCGCATTCGAACCTGACGCGAATATGCCTGCGACGCTCTCGAAAAACATTCTCACCGGCTTGCTTCGCGACGAACTGAAATTCCGCGGCCTGATCATCACCGACGCAATGGACATGGGCGGAGTGACGTCGCTCTATCCGCCGGGCGAAGCCGCTGCGCGTTCCGTCGAGGCGGGCGCGGACGTGCTGCTCATGCCTCCCGTGCCCGACGCGGCGATGAAGGGCCTCGAAGATGCCGTCGCGTCCGGCCGCATTTCCGAGGCGCGAATCGACGAATCGGTTCGCCGCATTCTTGCAGCAAAAGCGCGCCTGGGACTCGACAAGAACCGCTTCGTCGATGTTCCGCGCATCAACGAAAAACTGGCGCTGCCCAGTTACGATTCCGAGGCGCAATCCATCGCCGATCGCGGCGTCACGCTGCTGCGGAATTCGCAAAATGTGGTTCCCTTCGACTCCGCGCGGCCCTTGCGTGTGCTTCTGGTTTCCCTGTCGGCTGATCCCGATCCTTATCCCGGCGAAACTCTCGAGCCTGAAATTCGCTGGCGCGTGGATTCGCTACGAGCGCTGCGGGCGGACACGCAATATTTCGGCGTCAGCCAGTTGAAGCTGCCTCCGCCGGACTGGTACGACGTGGCAATCGCGGCGCTGTTTGTGCGCGTCGCTGACCGCAAAGGAAACGTCGGCCTGCCGGACGACGAGCGCGATCTAGTGAATCAGCTCCTCGCAACTGGAAAGCCCACAGCCGTCGTGGCCCTCGGCAGCCCGTACCTGATCGAACGATTTCCCAACGTTGACACCTGGATCAGCGAATTCAGCACGAACGACGTCGCGCAAAAAGCGGCAGCGCGCGCGCTGTTCGGCCAAGTTCCCTTCGCAGGGAAAATTCCGGTGACGGTACCGGGCACGGTCAAACGCGGCGACGGCCTGAGCCTGGCGGCAAATCCGATGACGCTGCAGCCTGCGCCGCCGTCGATGACCGACCGCCTGAAGCCCGCCTACGACCTGCTCGACCGCGCGGTCGCGGACGACGCATTCCCCGGCGGCGTGGTCGCCGTCGGATGGAACGATCAGCTCGCTGTGCATCCCTTCGGCAAGCTCACGCGCGACGCGAAGTCTCCCGCCGTGACGCCGAACACGATTTATGACATGGCTTCGGTGACGAAGGTCGTCGTCACCACGACATCCTTGATGATGCTCGTGCAGCAGAAGCGCCTCGACCTGGATGCTCCTGTCTCGCGCTACCTGCCGGAGTTTGCGGCGGCCGCGAAATCCGACCCGAATCCCGCGTGGCGCGCGCGGATCACCATCCGAAATCTGATGCTGCACGATTCCGGCCTGCCGGGCGTCCGCCAATTCTTCAAGGACACGAAGGGCTACGATGCCATTATCGCGCGCGTGCTGGCCGAGCCGCTCGTGCACGAGCCTGGAACGCAGGTGGAGTATTCCGATCTCGGTTTCATCATGCTTGGCGAAATCGTGCAACGCCTGACGGGCAAGTCGCTCGACGACTTCGCCAAAGAGAATATTTTCGACCCGTTGGGCATGAAGGATTCGATGTTTAATCCCCCGAAGGGCCTGCGCACGCGCATCGCGCCGACGGAGTTCGACGCGGACTATCGCAAGCGCCTGATCGTCGGCGAGGTGCATGACGAAAACTCCTGGGCAATGGGCGGCGTCGCCGGTCACGCCGGCCTTTTCTCGACGGCGGGCGATATCGCCGCGTTTGCGCAGATGATGCTCAACGGCGGAATCTACGGTTATCGCCGCCTGCTGAATCGCGAGACGATTCAGCAGTTCACGACGCGGGAAAGTATCGGCAATTCGGCGCGCGCGCTCGGATGGGACGTGGTGACGCAGCCATCTTCCGCGGGGCACGATTTCTCACCAGGAAGCTTCGGCCACACCGGTTTCACGGGCACGTCGATCTGGATCGACCCGGAACGCCACCTCTTCGTGGTGCTGCTCACAAACCGCGTGAATCCCACGCGCGCCAACGAGAAAATCCGCCAGGTGCGCCCCGCCCTCCACGACGCCGTCTTTCAGGCTCTCGGCCTAGCGCCCGCCCCAACGAACTGACCCGCGCCGCCTTTGTCTTCCATGAAGCTATCTCATAAATGGTGCCCGGAAGGGCGGGGCTTCAGCCCCGCCGCCTGCCCTGAGCGCAGCCGAAGGGAGCGCAGTCGAAGGGTCAGACCTGCAATAAGAAAGGGCTTTAGCCCCTGAAGCCAAGCTATTCGATCCAGCCGAGCATTTATGAGATCGGTTCATTTCAAATTTGAAATTTGCGATGGCTCTGTTGACTTCCCTGATCTACGCGCCGTTTCTCACCACTTTGTCATCCCGAATCCCCGCGGTTTGCGCGGGGTGAGGGATCTGCTTTTCGCTTTTGGAGGCCGCTTGACCTAGGATCTCAACAAAGCCATTTGCGATCTGAAATCACACTGTTCATCTGTGGTTCCCAAGGGTTTGCGGGCCCGGTTCCCCGCCGCCTCGCATGCGAACTAAGCGATAACTTCCTCGGCACAACCATTGCCGGAAACGGCGCTCTCGCGAAATCCTTCCCGCCCAACCCGCTATAATTGAGTTTTGCGCCGGGGCAGATTTGAGACACCTCAAAACCGAGCAGCGGAACCACCGGTCGCAGGGGCTCGACCAGAAATCGACGCTTGAGATTTTGCGAGTCCTGAACCGGGAGGACGCGCACGTGGCCTCCGCTGTTCGCCGCGAGCTACCGAAAATCGCGCGCGCGGTCGACGCAATCGTGCAGGCGTTTCGCAAAGGCGGAAGGCTTTTTTACCTCGGCGCGGGAACCAGCGGACGCCTCGCCGTTCTCGATGCCGCCGAAATTCCGCCAACGTTTGGAACGCCACCGCGCATGGTGCAGGCCATCATCGCCGGCGGGAAACGAGCGATGCTGCACGCGGTGGAGGGCGCCGAAGACTCTGCGTCGAACGGCGGGCACGACCTGGCGAAAGCGAAGCTCACGCGGCGGGATGTGGTGGTCGGGATCGCAGCCAGCGGAACCACGCCCTACGTGCTTGGCGGACTGAGATTCGCGCGCAGGAGCGGCTCCGCGACGATCGGGTTGACGTCGAATCCCGATTCGCCGCTTGCGCGCCAGGTGCAGATCGCGATCGTCCCGAAGACGGGCCCGGAAGCCATTGCAGGCTCAACGCGCTTGAAAGCGGGCACCGCGCAGAAATTGGTGCTCAACATGCTCTCTACCGCATCGATGGTGCGACTCGGAAGAGTCTACGGGAATCAAATGATCTGTGTAATCGCAACAAACGAAAAGCTGCGCGGCCGCAGCGCATGGATTCTCGAGGAAACGGCGGGAGTAAGCGCGTCTATCGCGGCACACGCTCTGCGGCAAACGCGACACAATTTGCCGCTCGCGCTGGTGATGTTGAAGACGGGATCGACCGCGGCTCAGGCGCGCCAACTGCTGCGGAAATCAGGCGGCAACGTGCGCCAGGCACTGGACGCGGCACGTCCGCGAGGCGCGGATTCCCGGCGCCGCAAAAAATAGTCCGGAGAGAACTAGATGGACCGATTCAAAATCCAAGGCGGCAGGCCGCTGGAAGGCGCGGTGCAAATCAGCGGCGCGAAAAACGCGGCGTTGCCCGCGATGGCTGCGGCGCTGCTCACCGCTGACGTTGTGCGCCTGCAGAATATTCCCAAGGTGCGCGACATCATCACGATGGCGAAGCTCCTGGCGCACATGCGCTGCCGCGTGGAGAGCCCGGACCTGCCGCCAAGCCAGTTTACGATTCAAGCCGAAACGGTGACGCCTTCTCACGCCGAGGCGCCTTACGAACTCGTCAAAACGATGCGCGCGTCCGTCCTGACGCTGGGCCCGCTGGTCGCGCGGTTCGGCTACGCGCGCGTTTCTCTGCCGGGAGGCTGCGCGATTGGCACGCGCCCCATCGACCTGCACATCCAAGCCCTCGAAAAACTCGGCGCGCAAGTTTCCGTCGATCACGGCTACGTGGAAGCGCGCGCGAAACGCCTTCGCGGCACCACGTTCCGCTTTCCGAAAATTACGGTCACTGGAACCGAAAACATTCTCACTGCGGCGGTGCTGGCCGAAGGCGAAACGATTCTCGAAAACTCGGCGCTGGAACCGGAAATAACGGATCTAGCTGAATTGCTTATCAAGATGGGCGCGCAAATCGAAGGCGCGGGCACTTCCACGATTCGCGTCCAGGGCGTCGACAAACTTCACGGCGCCACGCACGCCGTGATTCCCGACCGCATTGAAGCCGGTACTTTTCTCGTTGCCGGCGCCATCACGGGCGGCGATTTGGTTCTCACCTGCTGCGAGCCAAACCATCTCGGCGCGATTATCGCGAAACTCAGGGAATGCGGCGTCGAGATTCGCAACGAAGGGCCGCGCGCGCTGCGCGTTCGTGCGGGAAAGAAATTGACCGCCGCTGATGTTACCACCGAGGAATATCCCGGCTTCCCCACGGATATGCAGGCGCAGTTCATGGCGCTGGCCACGCAGGCGAACGGCGTCTCGCGCGTTCGCGAGACCATTTTCGAGAATCGCTACCTGCACGCGGTCGAGATGCTGCGCATGGGCGCGAATATCGCGATCGACGGCAACCTCGCCGTCGTCACTGGGCCGACCCCGCTCAGCGGCGCGCCCGTCACCGCGTCCGATTTGCGCGCCAGCGCGGGCCTCGTGCTCGCGGCCCTCGTCGCCGACAACACCACCTGGATCGACCGCGTCTACCACATCGATCGCGGCTACGAACGCATCGAAGAAAAACTCATCAAGGTCGGCGCCCGCATCGAACGCCACACCGGCCGCGACGAATAACTAGCTGTGGACCCTCGTTTTCGCCAGCCCAGAACAGAATGCGCGACAGAGAAGACGCTTTGGTCTAAATTGTGCATATGAACGCCATCGCCCTGGTCGCCCGTGTTTCCGCGGTCGCGATTTTCCTGACGCTTGGATTTGGCGTTTTGCCCGCGCCCAGCGATACCGCCAGTCCGCCGCAAGGCGAAGCCCTGCTCGTGAAATTCGACGCCCCTTTGTACCCCCAAATCGCGCGGGTTGCACACATCGGAGGTGAGTTGGTGTTGACCGTGGTGCTGAACCGGGATGGGACAGTTAAGTCAGCGGTCGTTGTGAGTGGTCCACCATTATTGGCAGAAGCTGCGTTGCTTAGTGCCAAGCAATCCCAATTCGAGTGCCGGACTTGCGATGAGTCATCACTGTCGGTCGAGCTGAAGTATACGTTCCGCCTCGTGGAGGTAGCCCCATGCACAACCGCAGAGGGGAGTTCTAACGGTGGCGCGGCCGCGGCGACAGACCGATCGCTCCCGAGCGTTTCCTATTCACACAACCACATAACAGTTACTGACTATTCGTTTTGTCTTGTGGATCCCGCGGTTACGAAAGTTCGCGCGGCGAAGTGTCTTTACCTATGGAGATGCGCCACTCGCTAGATGCGAAAAGTGACCCCACGGCAAAAAAAGGGAGGCGAATTATCGCCTCCCTTCGCTTCAGCCTTCTCCGCCGTTCTCGGTCATTGCGTTAGCTGGTTGTTACGTCAGCTTCGCGATTATTTTTGCGAGTGTAATTCCTGGATGAGCTGTGCGACCTTAGACTCCGGGTTGACCGGCTCGACGATTAATATCTGAGTCGGGTTGATGTACATGCGGTCCGGCTCGTGCGATTCCTTGCCCCGCTTCACCAAAATGTTGTTGGGCTGCTTCGTTTGCGGATCAATCTTCGTCACGATGTAATAGACATCGCGCAGAACGGGGTGGGGGCCCCCAAAACCTTCGAGCTTGCCGAAGTATGAAACGTTGTTGGTGAACACGACGAACTGATAGGGCGTCGTGAACTGTAGTTCGTCGCTGGCATGCACACGATATTGCCCGAGCAGATAAGTAAGCGCCGCGGCCGCCACCAGCGTTCCCACAACCCACCACGCGATACCAACAACAGCTATGCCACGCTGATTTTTCTTGTTCATTTTCGTTCGTCCTCGCAATCCACTTCCCGATCCCTCGGGAACGCCTACGCGGCGGCCCTGTGCCACTGGAATTTTCGAATCCACCTTCGCATCGAGAGACAGGCCAAACCACCCAGCAGCAGCAGCCATGTTGGGGGCTCTGGAGTTGATGACGAACCGCCTGTCCCGCCCGTGCCGCCCGTGCCTCCCGTACCGCCGCCAGACGAACCAATGGTGTCGCCCAGGAACGGAATTAATGATCCTCCGCACGAATTCGTGTAGGTGCCCTGGCTGCCGCCGGCCAGGAGTCCGCTATTGGCCGAATCATTTTCGTCGTAGAAAACGGAGCCGCCACAGATGTCCGCAAGGGCGCCGAGGCCGCCGCTCAAGTCCAGGGAATCCACGTAGAGGCTGTCGGAGCCGGCGAGGAAGTCGAGGCTGCCGCCGGCGCCCAAATCGAGAGTTCCCCACGCGAAACTGCTTCCGCTCAAAGTGCTGGCAAGAAAGACGTCATGCACGCCCGCGCCGGTGAAATCGAGAGTTGCCGAGGACACGTTCCACAGAGCCGCGAGGGCCGTGTTGGCAACATTGAAATTGTTGGTGAAATTCCCGGCAACGTTGAAGCCGTCGCCGGCAACCGTCTCCAGTACGCCCTTTGCGCCAATCGTGAAGTTGCCCATGCTAATCACGCTCGGATCTGTATTCAACGTGCCGTTATTCACGAAATTAGGGCCGAAATTAACCGTGGTGCCGAAAACGTCCACCAAGCCGTTGTTCGTGAACGTTCCTCCGACGGTCAGGCTAACACTGGCCCCAGCTCCTCCGGCCCCGGGGTTGATGGCAAAACCACCTGCCGAGCCCACCGTGATGTTGCCTGCGGTGAGGCTCCCGTTTTCAAAGGCGTAGGCGCCCGGGGCGCTCTGGGAGCCGGAAGTGGCGCCGATGGTCAGCGTTCCCGACACGCTGTTCGTACCGCCCGTTTGCAGGAAAGTTTGTGCGAACGCGTTGGCCGTCGTGAAATTATTGCCAATAATTTCGTTGGTTGCATTCAGCGTGCCGCCGCTCAAGTTGTAGAACCCCGAACTCGTGCTGACGTTACCGCCGCCGACCGTGAGCGTCCCGGTGACGTTGTTGACCCCGCCCGATTGATTGAACGTTCCGGTGCCAGTGCTGTAGCCGACGTTTTCAGTCGCGGCGTTGAGAGCGGTTGCGCTCAGGCCAGTGCTCGCGCCGGAGAGATTGTAGATGCCTGTGCCAGTTGCGCCGACCGTCAGTGTGCCGGTTTCCGGCATACCAGAAGTTGACGCGACATTATTTGTGCCGCCGGATTGATTGAAGGTGCCCGTCCCGCCGCCTTGGCCGACATTCTCGTAAGTAGCGGTCAGCGTGCCTCCGTAGAGGTTATAAACTCCCTGGCCGTCTTCGGCGACGTTGAGACTCCCATTGGGAGCGATCGTATTTGTCGTGCCGGCATACTGGTTGAAAGTTCCGACGAAACTCGTGCCAATGGTCAATCCGATATTTTCGATTGCGGAGTTCAAAGCGGCCGGGCCGGCGCAGGTGGAGCAGCCGAGGTTATAAGTCCCATTGCCGTTCTCTCCCACATTCAGGGAGCCGGCACCCGTATTGCCTTGCAGCGTGAACTGCATATTGACCGTGCCGCCTGTCTGGTTGAAAAGCCCAGTCCCGTTCTCGCCGACGGTCAGTGTACCGACATCCAGAGTCCCGCCGGATAGAGAGTATGTGCCGCTGCCTGAAATTCCGAGCACGATCTCGAGAGTTTGGTTCACGCCGCCGGACTGGCTGAAAAGACCGGTCGTGCCTGCGCCCACCCCGATCTCTTCGGCGCTACAGCAGTTGGTGAGCGTGCCGCCCGCGAGTTCGTAGACGCCAATGGGAGAGGATTGAGTGTTCCCAAAACCAATAAGAAGCGACTGCGTGCTGTTGGTTCCACCGTTTTGGACGAAATAGCCGACCGACTGATCGCCTATGATTTCTTCGCCCGCGGACAGAACGCCTCCATTCAGTGTGTAAGTGCCCTGGGGATTTAATAGGCCGAAGTTCACGCTCGCGGAATTACCCTGGTTGCCCACAATCAGTCCGACAGCGACCAAATTCACGCCCGAATTCTGAGTGAAGTTTCCGGTGCCAGCAATGAGTTGACTTGCGCCGTTATATCCGGTCGATCCGATATATTCGTAGTTTGCGGTTAGCGCGGGTGTGATAGCCGAGCCACCCGAAACGCCAAGCGTATAGCTACCCTGGCCCATGTCGCCGACGTATAGTTCTGAGATCGTGGCGGCAGGAGACTGCAGCGTTCCGATATTCATGCCATTTGTACCGCCGGTTTGATTGAACGTTCCCACGCTACCAGCGCCGTATCCCACATACTCAGTCGTCCCCAGGACGTTTGCCATTGTCCCGCCCGAGAGGTTGTATGTCCCGCTTCCCAGGTATCCGACGTAAAGATTCCCGCCCACGGAGCCTCCGTAAGGGCTCGACGGATTGGTGTACTGCCCCAGTTGGTTGGTTCCTCCCGATTGGTTCAGCACCCCGCTGCTGCCCGCGCTGTAACCGATGTACTCGTTGCCGGTTGCTTGAAGCTGGGTGCCAGACGAATTGGTGTAATAGCCCCCTGCCTGCAGCGTACCGCTCGATAGGTTATAGGTGCCCGCCCCGGTCACACCCACATATAGAGCGCTGTTTAGAGTGCCGGTGGGCTGGTCTGCATCCTCGGAGAGATTGGGCAGAATCGTCACTGTCCCGCCCGTTTGATTGAATGTTCCGCCAGAATCCAGTTGAAGAATCGGGGCCGCGATGGTGCCGCCGCTCAAATTGTATTGGGCTCCGCTTCCGGAAACCAACAAAGACCCGACGGCATCTTCCGAAGAGACCACTGACCCGCAGCTCGTGTTGTCCGTGCCGCTGCAATGAAGATGGAAGACCGCTCCTTGACCATTCGGCCCTGCTCCATAGCTGACGAGCGTATTCGTCGTGTCCCCGCTCTGATTCATGACGCCATTGACCACCTCAAACCCGGCCGTAAGGGAGCCGCCCTGGAGATTGAATGTGCCCGTCTTAGCGACTTCAAACGTGGACGGCCAAGCGTAAAGATCGTATGTGTCCTGGACCGTGTCGTTGAGGTTGATGAACGTGAAAGAGGAAGAATCGAAGCCGACCACGGTTGTTTTGCCCACGGTCTGCGTCACCGTACTGGTGATCACGTCGTCCGAGCTCGTGTTGCTGCTTGACCAGTCGGCCGCGGGACCACTGCAGGTTTGTAGCGTCGCGGTGCAGAAGCTCTTGTCAAAATTGCAGATTGGCGGCGGAGTCGCCGGTTTGGGACATTGCTGTGCCCTTGTCGTTGTCGAACTCAACGCCACTGCCACAACCAACCCTGCCAGTAGTGCAATCCAATTTATTCGCATCGTCCCATCCTCCTTGCCTCAGTTCCCACCTGCAACACAGCGCTGAGATCGCCTCGCTTCGACGATTCCCCCGTTTCAATTCGAGTCTCGCGTCAGCCACAAAGACCGATTCGTATGACGCCAATTCCGATGAGGTCCATGGCACCTGCACACTTCGGACTCAGGTCGCAACTTCAGACCCTGAAACTCTAGCGGGACGATGCGAGCACAATCCTCCGATAGCTGGCCAACGTCAAGGGACCGGCCCCGGACTATCTCCGAATTCTCTCCGGACCGCTAAACTGCTCAGAAAGCGTCAGTTACTGGCAATGTGCGTTCAGGCTTGCCGGTCGGAGGAGCGCGTGCTACGATTCCGCTCACGTCCTCAAGCTCAGGCCAGGTCACATGGACCCGTCAAAGGGGAACCCGCCCCCATTTGCTTTCGGCCCTTACGAGGTAGACCTCCGCGCGGGAGAGCTTCGCAAGGGCGATACCCGCGTCAAGATCCAGGATTTACCCCTTCGTCTGCTAGGGATTCTCGCCGAAAAACCAGGAGAAGTCGTATCTCGCGAGGAGCTCCAGAAACGCCTCTGGCCCGGCAACACGTTTGTGGATTTCGAGGACGGACTGCACACGGCCGTGCGCAAGCTGCGCGAAGCGCTCTGCGACGACCCCGAAAAGCCGCGTTACATAGCGACGGTGCCGCGTCGCGGTTACCGCTTCATCGCCGACGTCAAAATCCGCAACGGCGGCAACGGCACAGCAACCGCGCAAACGAATCTTCCGGCTTCGATGCCTGCCGCAACGGATGAAACTGTTCCCCATCCGGGCACTGCACCCCTGGGCACGGCGGCTTTCCCCGTCCCTGCGACGTCGGGAGCTGCACCCGCAATCCGGCGAAGGCGGGCAAGTGACCGCGTCCGCTGGCAAATTCGCTCGGCGTCCGGCGTGGCCATCGCTCTGGCCGCATTGCTCCTTTGGTGGTACACGCCGCTCCCGCCGCCGCAGGTGACGCGTATCGATCATCTCACCACCACCGCCCGCATCGACACTCCCGTGAGGCTGGTCTCGGACGAGGCCCGGCTTTATTACATGGAGCGTGATGGCGACCACTGGAATCTGATGGAAACCGCAGTCAGCGGAGGCGAGGGACAGCGCGTCGAAACGGCGCGACCAGCGCACTGGCGCTGGATGTTTCACCCGATTTTTCCCAACTTTTGATCGGAACTTTTGAGACGCGCGGCGAGCCTACCCACCTCTGGACAATTCCCACTCAAGGGGGCGCACCCATGCGCTTGGGCGATGTGATTGCGGATGGCGCTGTTTTTTCACCGGACGGGAAGCAGATTGCGTGTCTCAAAGGCTTGGACCTGTGGATGATGGATGCGAACGGGTCGAACGCCCACCTACTTGCGGCATTGCCAGGGGGGCCGTCGTGGCTCGCGTGGTCCCCGGACGGGCAAAC
The DNA here is from genome assembly GCA_963737205.1 of uncultured Acidobacteriota bacterium. Classification (GTDB taxonomy): domain Bacteria; phylum Acidobacteriota; class Terriglobia; order Acidiferrales; family UBA7541; genus Palsa-295. Next base: position 1,049,066 of record CAVTRV010000003.1, read on the forward strand.
GCTTCGATTCACGCTCACGCCGACTCTCAGCAGTGAAGGGTACAAGATTTGGGAGATCTCGAGTGATGGAAGGAATCTTCACGAGTTGCTCCCGAACTGGAGCCACCCCGCGTCTGAATGCTGCGGTTCATGGACTCCCGACGGTCGTTATTTCATTTTCACCTCGTCTCGCGGCGGGCTGTCAAATCTCTGGGCCCTGCGCGAAAAAGAATCCTGGTGGCGCCGGAGTACGCGAGGCCCATTTCAGTTGACGTCTGGTCCCGACACACCCTGGGGCGGCACGCCGAGTCGAGACGGCCGGCACATTTTCTTCTACAACGGAACCTGGCGGGAGGACCTCGAGCGTTTGGATCCGGCGACAGGGCAATTCTCCAATCTTGGGCCGAACTCACGCATGATGCATGTGAACTTTTCGCGCGACGGAAACTGGATCGCTTACGTCGACCCCACGCATGGAGGTCTTTACCGGAGCCGCGTTGATGGAACCGAGCGCGTCGAACTGACCGGACATGGGGAGAGTGTCTCTTTTCCACGATGGTCTCCCGACGGGAAGTGGATCTTGTTTGGCGGAACAGCGGCGAACCGTGTGATTACAAGCTACTTGATATCGACGCTGGGTGGAGAACCGCAACCACTCCTGAAAAGCCAAACGGAAGTGCGCGACGCGGATTGGTCGAGCGACGGACGGAAAATCGTTCTTGCCCGCTCGCTTGGTCCGAAGGATTCCGATGGCCAGGAACTGCAGATTGTGGACTTTGCCACCCGCCAGACCGAAACAGTGCCGGGATCGGAGAATTTGGCGATGTCGCGTTGGTCCTACGACGGGCGATTCATTGCAGCCACTCAGGACGATCAGACCCAGTTGAAGCTTTGGGATGTCGCCCGAAGGCAGTGGCGCGTGATCGCGAGCGGCAAAGCGCTGGGAATCAGCGTTTGGTCGCCCGATAGCCGGTACCTCTATTTTCAGGATCTCCTCGGCAAGGATGAGGAGGTTTGGCGTTATAACATCCGGATCGAGCGCGTCGAGCCGGTATCGGAGTTCTCCAAAATCTTGAAATCCGGCGTAGCTCGGTGCGCCCTGTTCGGCATTACGCCCGATGGGTCGCCAGTGATTGCTTTCAATCGCGGCACTTACGACTTATTCACAGCCAGCGTGACTCTGCCTTAACTTCATTCAGAACGAACCGCGGCGCATCACTGAGAAAATGAGCGGGCGAAAAAAGAGGGAGGCAAAGCCTCCCCCCTTTAACGAGAACTGAGTGAAATCGCGGACGTGAGATTCAGCCCGCGGCCTCCTGCTTTTGTTGCGGCGGCTGAGGTGGCTGTTGCGGCGGTTGTTTGTCGCGCTGGTCGCGCAGCACCGCTTTGCGGCTCAGACGAATCTTGTTGCCCTCGATCGCCAGAACCTTCACGAGTATCTGATCGCCTTCCTTCAGCTCGTCGCGCACCGCGCGAATGCGCTGTTCGGCGATTTCGCTGATGTGCAGCAAGCCGTCCGTGCCCGGGAAAATCTCGACGAACGCGCCAAACTCCGCGATGCGCACGACTTTGCCGAGATACGTTTTGCCGATCTCGGCGGTGGCGGTCACGTCGCGAATCATCTTCAACGCTTCCTCCGCCGCAGTGCCGTTGTTCGCGAAGACGTGAACCTTGCCGTCGTCCATCACGTCGATCTTCACGCCGGTGGCTTCGATGATCGACCGGATTTTCTTGCCGCCCGGCCCGATCAGGTCGCGAATCTTGTCAGTGGGGATGCTGAGCATGTAAAGGTGCGGCGCGTACGTGGAAATCTCGGATCGTCCGGTACCCAGCGTGCGGTCCATGATGTCGAGAATCTCGATGCGCGCTTTGCGTGCCTGCGCGAGGGCCTCGCGCATCATCTTCACGCTGACGCCCTCCACCTTGATGTCCATCTGCAGCGCCGTAATTCCCTGCCGCGTTCCGGCCACTTTGAAGTCCATGTCGCCGTAGTGATCCTCGGCGCCGGCGATGTCGGTGAGGATTGCGTACTTATCGCCTTCCATCACCAGGCCCATCGCGATTCCGCCGCAAGGAGCCTTGAGCGGCACGCCCGCGTCCATCAACGCAAGCGATCCGCCGCACACGCTGGCCATCGACGAAGAACCATTCGATTCCAGAATGTCGGAAACCACGCGCATGGCGTACGGGAAGTCCGCTTCGGGCGGAAGCAGGCTCGACAGCGATCTTTCGGCGAGCGCCCCGTGCCCGATTTCGCGCCTGCCGGGACCGCGCAGGAACTTCACTTCGCCCACCGAGAACGGCGGGAAGTTGTAGTGCAGCATGAAGCGCTTGAACGCCTCTTCCTCGAACAGCAAATCGAGGCGCTGCATGTCTTCCTTCGTGCCGAGCGTGGCCGTGGCCAGCGCTTGCGTTTCGCCTCGAGTAAAGAGCGCCGAACCGTGCACTCGCGGCAGCACGCCCACTTCGCACGTGATCTGACGAATCTCGTCGAACGCGCGCCCATCCGGACGCCGGTGCCGCAGCAGCATGTCGTCGCGGAAAATCCGTTCGCGCAACCGCTCGAACGCGCGGCGAGCCAGCTTCCGCTTGTCTTCGTCTTCTTCGGGAATCGCGGCGAGAATCTCCTTCAGGATAGCGTCCACCAATCCGTAGCTCTCCGACTTCGGATGCTTCTTCGTGTCGAGAGCGTCGCGCAGGCGGTCTCCGTAGGTCTTCGCCATATTCGTTGTATACAGCCTCATCGAAAGCCGGCGGGGTTGCAGCGACCTTCTCCGGATGCACGCGGGCGTACAAATCGCGAATCACCGCCACGATCTTCCGGATTTCGGCGTGACCGAACTCCAGCGCGTCCACGACGGTCTCTTCGGAAACTTCCAGCGCGCCCGATTCCACCATCACGATGGCCTCGTCCGAGCCCGCGACCACGATATTCAGCAGGCTCGTCTTCTGCTCGGCCACCGTCGGATTCACGGTCAGCTTGCCGTCGATCAGTCCCACGCGAACGCACGCGATCGGCCGCGTGAACGGAATCTTCGAGATATACAGCGCCGTGGCCGCCGCCGTCACACCGATCACGTCAGGGTCATTCTCGCTGTCCGCCGAAAGCACCATGGCGACGATCTGCGTTTCCGTCGACCAGCCTTCCGGGAACAGCGGCCGCAGCGGCCGGTCGATCAGCCGCGAAGTCAAAATCTCGCGCTCCGAAGGACGCCCTTCGCGCTTGAAAAACCCGCCGGGAATCTTTCCCGCGGAATACGTGTATTCGCGGTAGTCCACCGTCAGCGGAAGAAAATCCTTCTCGGTGGCCTTGTTATCCATGCAGGCCGTGGCCAGCACCACCGTGTCGCCGTAGCGAACCACCACCGAGCCATGCGCCTGGCGTGCCATCTTGCCCGTTTCCAACGTCAGCTCGCGGCCACCTAAATTAATACTCACTTTTTCAAACATCATTGTTTCCTTTGTCCCGGTTCACCGGGTACACCTTGTCAGATACGAGAGAAAACTCTCGAGAAAATCGGCGAAGAAAGAGAAAGAGAATCGAAGGGGAGAAAAGCGGGAGACGCTGCAAAACGAAATCTCACGCAGCCGGGCTCTGCCGGTCCGCATATCGCCTGAACATCTGTCGTTTGTGCGGAAGGAAAACTGCGGCCTGCATCGCCGCTCAGGATACCCGCGCTACTTGCGCAAGCTGAGTCGTTCCACAATCTCGCGATACCGATCCGGGTCGCGGCGATTCAGATAGTCCAGCAGCCGGCGGCGCTTATTGACCATCATGATCAATCCGCGTCGCGAAGCATGATCCTTTGCGTGGGCTTTCAGGTGAGTGGTGAGGTAGCTGATTCGTTCGCTTAACAGCGCAATCTGCACTTCCGGTGATCCCGTGTCTTTCGGATGTACGCGGAACTGCTCGATTACTTCCATTTTCGCTTCCATCAACTTGCCCCCTCCCCCGTGAAACGCCGTACCCTACTCCACTCTCTTTTTTTTCTCTCTAGCCGTTGAAAATGCTAGCACAGTGCGGCGAAGCCGCAAAGGGAATTCCTGTAGGCCGCCTTGGGGAAATCCCTGAGGCCGGGGGCTTCCAGAGTTCTCCGCGCTTGCCGCGCCTCTTGTTGGCGAGCCTCAGCGGTGGATTTTCTCTGTGCCCTCTGGGTTTTCTCAGTGCTTGCCCGCCATTTTGTTGGGCGGGTCCTCCGTGTTTCCCTCTTGCTCTCTGTCTTGCTCTCTGCCTTTCTCTGCGTCCTCTGCGCTTGCCGCGCCTCTTGCTGGCGGGTCTCTGCGGTGGATTTTCTCTGTGTCCTCTGTGTTTCGCTTTTGCTTTTTTACTTTGCCTCTGGCCTGCAAAAGCACCCTGACCGGCAGCAACCGCCAAATTAACTCTTCCCGCCTCGAATCAGCGAGAGAAACTCGTCCCGCGTCTGCTTATTCTCGCGGAAGGCGCCCAACATCGCGCTCGTTGTTGCGATGGAATTCTGCTTCTCCACGCCGCGCATCACCATGCAGAGATGCCTCGCTTCGATAATGACTCCCACGCCCTGCGGAGTCAGCTTTTCCTGAATGGCCTTCGCGATCTGGCTCGTCAGCCGTTCCTGAATCTGCAGCCGCCGCGCGTACATGTTCACCAGGCGCGCGATCTTGCTCAGCCCCACCACCTTCTTGTCCGGAATGTACGCCACGTGGCACTTCCCGAAGAAAGGCAGCAGGTGATGCTCGCACATGCTGTAGACCTCGATATCCTTCACCAGGACCATCTGGTCGTAGCAGACGCTGAACATGGCGCCGTTCAAAATCTTGTCATGGTCCTGCAGGTACCCCTTGGTCAGAAACCGCAGCGCCTTCTCGAATCGCTCCGGCGTGCGCCGCAGGCCTTCGCGGTTCGGGTCTTCGCCGAGCTGAATCAGGATCTTGCGAACGAGGTCCGCGATGCTCTCCGAGCCGGCCTTTTCAGTGATGGTGATCTCTGCCGCTTCACTCACAATTTTTCCCATTCCTTCCCCCGAGTCTTTCCTCGTCCCTGCGTCTGGAAGGGCGGGGCTTCAGCCCCGCCGTCAAGCTCCGAATGAATAGGGCTTTAGCCCCTGAAGCCGCGTTTTCGATGCCGCCATTTTCTCGGCTACTTCTCCGTGCCCCCTGTCTTTCTCTTTTTGCTTTCCGTCTCTGCGTCCTCTGCGTCTCAGCGGTGGATTTTCTCTGTGTCCTCTTGATTTTCTCAGTGTCCTCTGTGTTCCGCTTTTGCTTTCTGTCTTTCTCTGCGTCCTCTGCGTCTCAGCGGTGGATTTTTCTTGCCTTCAGGTTTCCGTCCCTACACACCATCGCCACAGAATTCAAAACTGTTCTTGCTAGTCTCCTCAATCTGCACGCGCTCGAGCCGCGCCGCCGGAAAAGGCTTCAACCGCCTGAAGATCTCTCGCGCCACGTTCTCGGTGGTCGGCACCCGCGCCTGAAATTCCGCCACCTCTTCATTCAAATATTTATGATCGAACGCGTCCACCACTTCCCGCTCGACAAACGGATCCAACTCCCCAAGATTCGCGATCATTCCCGTCGCCGCATCCACCGGCCCGGTCAACGTCACCTCGACCACGTAGTTATGCCCGTGCCCATACGGACTATTGCACTTGCCGTAGAGCCGCCGATTTTCCTCCGCCGTGAATTTCGCATTGTGCAGCCGATGCGACGCCGCAAACCGGTACCGCCGCGAAAGCGAAACCTTCACGCGCGGCCTCCTGTCGCGCCCTGGCCATTCGAAGCAGCGCCATCCGCCGCGCAATCCGCAAACAAATCCGGCGACTCGTACAACCGCACCCGGTCGAGCTTCCCCTGCTTGATCCTGGGCTCCAGAAGCTGCCAAATCACCGCCGCGATGTTCTCGCACGTGGGAATCTTGCCCGCCAGCTCCGGCACTTCGTAATTCAGGTGACGATGGTCCATCCGCTCGACTATCTCACGTTGCAGAATGTCCTTCAGCTCTTTCAAGTCGAGCACCATGCCCGTTTCCGGATCGGGCTCGCCCGCCACCGTCACTTCCAGCACGTAATTGTGCCCGTGTCCATGCGGGTTATTGCACTTCCCGAAGACGCGCCGATTCTCTTCCGCCGAGAAACTCGGATTGTGGTAAAAGTGCGCCGCCGAAAATTCCACTTTGCGTGTGATTCGAATCATGACGCTTTAGCTGGGTACGTCCTTCCCTTCCAAACCACTTCACCGCGCGTGTTCTTCCACCACGACGCAATCAGTGCCGCACTATAAAGGCACACTCCCGCCACGTAATATTGGATCAGCGAAATCGGCAAAAGATTCCGTCGCAGAAACAGCACGTATTCACCGAATCGAGTCACAAGCGCCGCCGCACACGCACCCACGATCATCCAGCCAACGGGGTTCACCGTCTTCAGCGAGAGGATCAAAATCAATCCGGCCAGTGCTACCCAGCCGCTGAGTTCTCCCACCAGCGCAAACACGGAGCTCCCAATCAAAGGATAGAGGTTCTTCGTCCATCCTTCCCACATCGCGCCAAACGAACGATACATGCGAGTGCGGACGATTCCGCGGCCGCTCGCAAAATAGAGACCAAGGCCGGCTTGCTTGAGGTTGCGCGCTAGGGCCACGTCTTCGAGCACCTGGTTCGCAACGGCTGCGTGTCCGCCGATCGCCGCGTATGCATCGCGCTGAATCATCAGAAACTGACCATTCGCGGCGGCATCGGGCATCGCGGAATTGTTCACATTCGCGAACGAGTAGCGCCGTGACAGCATCCAGTACACACGCGGAATCAGCGCGCGCTCCCAGAACGTCTCCATGTCCTGCTCGGGCGAATAAGAGACCAGCGCAGCGTCATGTTCAACCGCATCCGCAAGCGCGCGGCGCATCGAGCCCGGCAAGTGATACGTATCCGCGTCAGTGAAAAGCAGCCAATCGCCGGTCGCGGCCGCAGCTCCTATCGATACCGCGTAGTTCTTCCCCGTCCAACCGGCCGGCAGCGTGTCGGTCGCAAGGACGCGGAGCTTCGGCGTCCGCAGCGCCAGCTCGGCCAAAATTTCGCCCGTGCGGTCCGTCGATTGGTCGTTCACGACGATCACTTCGCCGATTTCGGGCTGCGCCGCAACCGATTCAACGGCGCGGCCAATCGACGCTTCTTCATTGCGTGCAGGGATGATTGCGGACACCATCAGCTCACGTGGGCCTTTATCCCGCTGCTTGGCTATCATTATCGAATCGAGTTACGCCGCCGGTTTGAGGAAACCGAGCGCCGTAGGCGCGTCAGAAAAGTTGTTAGCCCAGCGCGTGAGCGCTGGGTACCGGCGCCCCAAAAACCCGAGCGCCGTAGGTGCGACACGCCCGCTCGCGACACGCGGTAATGCTGGCATCGCTCTGTCGATGCCTTTATTATAGGTGCTTGGACACCGGATTAAAACGGAAACTGAAAACGGGCCTCGCGCTCATCTTCGTCGCGGGCCTAATGGCGGTATTTGCTCATCCCGACTATCGCCAGGGCGAACCGAGCCTCCACGGCAAGGCCGCGGAAGATTTCGCCTTCACGCTCGACGGCAAACCGGCGCATCTTTCCGACCTGCGCGGCCGCGTCGTCGTGCTGAATTTCTGGGCCACATGGTGCCCGCCATGCGTCGACGAAACGGCGTCGCTGAATCAATTGCAGCAGCAGATCGCGCCCCTCGGCGGCACCGTCCTCGGCATCAGCGTCGATGACGACCAATCCGCATATGACAATTTCCTGAAGACTTACAACGTGAGCTTTCCCACCTCGCGCGACGCTTCGCGCAGGGTCCCCGCCGATTACGGCACCACGATGTTCCCCGACACGTACATCATCGACCGCTCCGGCCACATCGACCGCAAGATCGTCGGCGGCCAGGACTGGACCAGCCCGGAGATGTCGCAATACTTCGATTCGCTTCTAAGGCAAAAATAGCTGCGGCCGTAGCGTGGCGCACTCCGGCCTGCGCCTTTCGCTGCGCCGACTGGGTTCAGCATTCGCCCTCACTGGCCGGTTTTGTGTCAGCCCCGGACCTTCAGTCCGGGGAGCGTGGCCTCTTGCCCTGACGCAGGAAGGGTCAGGCCACGCGAAACAAGCCCCTCGCACCCGATCGGGCTTCAGCCCCTGGGATAGGCTGCCGCTTCAGCCGCAGCCCGAGATGAAACGCTGTTACGTTGTTTTGAAGCAGTGCCGGATTTCGAAGAGATTTAGGCTTGGTTTTTCAATTTCATCGCGTACTGGGCCTTGACTTTCGATGTTTACTATGATATACATGGCCTACACTAACAAATCAGAATAATCGTTTTGTGTGCGCCCGTATTTCGAGCGCCCCGCTGGATGTGTGCTCGCACACACCGTCGGGTAGAATGTGCCTTACCGAAAGGAGGGTAGTGTATGAACGGACCAATGCCTGCCATCATCGACACTCGTATTTTCTCGCGCCCCTGCCTTTATTCCGAAATTTCTAATCGCCCAATACAAGAATTAGAATCCACTCTAACTCACAGAAAACAAACGGCGGCGACTTCGTCTAATCGCCCAAATTTCAGACACGTCAATTTCAGCGGTATGAAGCCCTTGGCAGTTCGACAGAATCTAATTTCCGATTTCGATCTTCGCCAGAGGAATTGATGGAACGAGACCCAGTCTGCGGAATGACGGTCGAGCCGTCGAGCGCGCGAGCCAGCGTTGAACACGCTGGCAAGATGTACTACTTCTGCTCGCCGGGCTGTGCGGCAAAATTCCGCGCGGACCCAGAGAAGTATCTCGCCGCCGAACCTGCCGCGGCAGCGCACACACACGGCCCGGTAGTCCAAATCGGCACCGCCGCAGCACACTCGCACCCAGTCGCGCCCGTCGAGTACACCTGCCCGATGCACCCGCAAATCGTTCGCCCGGGACCGGGATCGTGCCCCATCTGCGGAATGGCGCTTGAGCCGCGCACGCCCGTCGCCGACGAGGAAAATCCCGAGCTGGCGTCGATGACGCACCGCTTCTGGATCAGTCTCGCGCTTACCGTCCCCGTTCTGATTCTCGGCATGTCAGATCTGATTCCTGGCCAGCCACTCCAACACTGGCTTTCCGCGCGCGCGATTGGCTGGATCGAGCTGTTGCTGGCGACGCCCGTCGTTCTATGGTGCGGCTGGCCCTTCTTCGAGCGCGGCTGGGCCTCGATCAAGAATCGCAGCCCGAACATGTTCACGCTGATCGCGCTGGGCACCGGAACCGCATACGTCTACAGCGTCATCGCCGTCGTTTTCCCCGGAATCTTTCCGGCGTCGTTCCGCGGCATGAACGGCGAAGTGCCCGTCTACTTCGAAACCGCAGCCGCGATCACCACTCTCGTCTTGCTCGGCCAGATGCTCGAGCTTCGCGCCCGCAGCCGCACCTCGAGCGCGATTCGCTCGCTGCTCAAGCTGTCACCGCGCACCGCGCGCCTGGTTCGCGCCGATGGCACGGAGATTGACGTTCCGCTCGAGCACATCGAGGTCGGCGACAAGCTTCGCGTGCGGCCCGGCGAAAAAATCCCGGTTGATGGCGTCGTAATCGAAGGCACGAGTTCCGTGGACGAGTCTCTGGTGACAGGCGAGCCGATTCCCGTCGAAAAATCCACGAGCAGCCAGGTCGTGGGTGGCACCGTGAACGGCATCGGAACGTTCGTGATGCGCGCCGAGCGCGTGGGCAGCGACACGCTGCTGGCGCAAATCGTCCGCATGGTCAGCGAAGCCCAGCGCAGCCGCGCGCCCGTGCAGAAGCTCGCCGACCGCGTGTCCGCCTTCTTCGTGCCCGCGGTTGTGTTCGCTGCGATTCTCACGTTCGTTCTCTGGGCGATCTTCGGGCCGGAACCGAGAATGGCGCATGCGCTGCTGAATGCAGTCGCGGTGCTCATCATCGCTTGTCCGTGCGCTCTGGGACTCGCGACGCCGATGGCAATCATGGTCGGCACCGGACGCGGCGCTCAGGCCGGCGTGCTGTTCAAGAATGCGGAGGCCCTGGAAATCCTCGAGAAGGTGGATACGCTCGTTCTCGACAAAACGGGAACGCTCACGGAAGGCCGCCCGCGGGTCACCTCCATAGTCACGTCGCCCGATTTCGACGAAGCCACGGTGCTGCGCATCGCGGCGACGCTCGAACGGTCGAGCGAGCATCCGCTCGCATCCGCAATTCTCGCGGCCGCTGCGGAGCGAAATCTGCCGCCGAGTGACGTCGCCAACTTTCACTACCTCACCGGCAAAGGCATCACGGGCACCGTCGAAGGTCGCAGCGCCGCGCTGGGCAATCGCGCGCTCTTCGCGGATCTCGGAATCCCGCTGGGTGACCTCGACCCGCGCGCCCAGTCCCTCGAATCGGAGGGTCAGACCGTCGTGTTCGTCGGCGTGGACGGCAAAGCCGCGGGTCTGATTGGCGTGGCCGATCCGGTGAAATCAACGACGCCCGAAGCAATCGAGCGCTTGCATCGCCAGGGGCTCAAAATCGTCATGCTCACGGGAGACAGCCGCGCCACAGCCGAAGCCGTGGCGCGCAAGCTCGGCATCGAACGCTTCGAAGCCGAAGTGCTGCCGGAGAAAAAAAGCGAAAGCGTCAAGCATCTGCAAGCCGAAGGGCATGTCGTCGCAATGGCAGGCGACGGCGTGAATGACGCACCCGCGCTGGCGCAAGCCAACGTCGGCATCGCCATGGGAACGGGAACAGACGTCGCCATCGAAAGCGCGGGAATCACACTTCTGCACGGCGATTTGCGCGGAGTGGCCCGAGCCCGCACGCTGAGCCGCGCGACCATGCGCAACATCCGTCAGAATCTATTTTTCGCCTTCGTCTACAACGCGCTGGGAGTGCCGATCGCGGCTGGAATTTTGTACCCGTTTTTCGGCTTGCTTCTCAGCCCCATCATCGCCGCTGCGGCAATGACGTTCAGCTCGGTCTCCGTAATCACCAACGCCCTTCGCCTTCGCCACGTCAACCTGGATCAGGGGTAGCCAAAATGGCGTGCGAGACGTTGCGGGATCAATGGAGACCACCCATCGCGCGTTCAATTCTGCTGCTATACTTTCGGCCATGACATACATGACCGCTACATACGAGATACAACACGCTCTCAAGCCCGAACAATTCCGAGAGCTCGGCAGACTTGTAAACACGTACGGGCTGCAGACCTTCCGCTTCGACGAAAAGACAAATCGACTCCACCTGGACTACGACGCCTCGCGCCTCCAGAATTCGGTGATCGAACACGTTTTGCGCGAAGCGCGAATCCCGGTGGTGCGGCGCATCGCCCCAGAGCAGCCGCAAAGCGAAAACAAACCTGCCGGCGTTCAAGCCTAGGCGCAAAATCCCCAAACTAAAATCGAGGACGCGAAAATGAACTCACTGAATGAACGGTTGTACTTTCCTCCGCCGTCCGGCCTCGGTCCGCTGCCCTTCAGCAGCGGAGTTCTCGTTGGCAACACCTTCTATCTTTCTGGACATCTCGGAATCGATCCCGCAACGAAACGCGTTCCCGAAACCGCAGAGCGCGAAGCCGAACTCATGTTGGAAGCTCTGCGAGGCACGCTCGCAAAGGCGGAACTCACGTTCCAACATCTCGTCTTCGTGCAAGTCTTCTGCTCGGATATCTCGCTCTTCGAAAGATTCAACGCGGTCTACCGCAAATACTTCAAGGAAAACGAGCCATTCCCCGCGCGAGCCTTTATCGGCTCCGGTCCGCTGCTGCTTGGCGCGCGATTCGAGATCCAAGGCATCGCAGTAAAGCCCTAGCGCGCGGACATTCCCGATAAGTGCGCTCGCGGAGTTTTCAGGAGTGACCAAAAAGAAAGAAGGGGGCTCTTGCTTGGGATCAAGAGCCCCCAAAGGTCGCGTTTCGTGGCCCGGCCTAGGCGTGACCGGACCTGGGGTCATCCATCCTAGCTTCCCTCTCAGAGGCAGGTGGGAACGACCCGAATCCTCTCGTGACAGGGCCCCTTCCTCCCCCGTCACCGAAGATGCGGATCGTGATGAAACGCGACCCACGCCGTCCATAAAGCAAGCAACGGCCCATTCGCCGCACTCGCGGTCATCCTCAGTTCCGCCGTGATTTCAATCACTTGCACGTTCGCTCTCAGATACTCTGCGCCTTAGGCAAGTTCAAATCGGGAACCATCGTCCCGGCTTGGCACCCGCTCCCTGTTCTCAAAGTTCGACCTCCCACATCTATCGATTTACCTATTGCCACCTCCTCACCTATTCGAACTCCGCCGATTGTGCGGAACGCGAGTCTGCTTCATAATGAGTCTTCATCAAGGACTCATCGAACGCGAATGACCAAGTACTTCATCGCGATTTTGCTGGCGGCTGGAATCGGACTCACAGGCATCGTAATCGGCATCGCCGCTACCCGCTCGCAGCGCGTCGTTTCTGCTTCCGCTTCCCTGCCCGGCAACTCTGCGGTTTCGGCCAGCGCTGCGAAATCCGGCAAAACGGCTCAAGATCAAGATCGCGTCATTCTCTTTGCGAGCAACCCGATTCCGGCGCCGCCTTTTCTAGTCTCCGACATCGACGGCGTTCCGATTTCCACTGCGGACTGGCACGGCAAAGTGGTGCTCCTGAATTTCTGGGCCACGTGGTGCCCGCCATGCCGCGAGGAAATCCCCGAGATGGTCGATCTGGCGAATCGCTACAAAGATCGACTGCAGGTCATCGGCATATCGATGGACGACGGCCCGCCCGAAGAAGTGCGGGCGTTTGCGAAGCACATGGGCATCAACTATCCGATCGTGATGTGGAGCCGCGAGATGGTCCGTGAATACGGCGGCGTCCCTGGCGCTGCCCACTTCGTTCGTCATCAATCCCGAGGGCCGCGTCGTGCAAAAGCACGTGGGCTTGTATTCGGAAGATGTCTACGAGGCCGAAGTGCGCGCGCTCCTGGGCCTTCCGGTGAACGCCACGGTGCAAACCTTCCAGGATACGGGCCAGATTTTCTTGAAGAACGCTTCGCTGGCGACGGAACTCCCGGGCGTCGATTTCAAGGGTATGAATGAAGATCAGAAGAAGAGCGCGTTGAAGCGGTTGAATTCCGAGAGTTGCGATTGCGGCTGCACTCTCACGCTGGCCGAATGCCGCATCAACGACACTTCCTGTCCCGTGAGCAAGAAGCTAGCTGCGAAAGTCGTGAAGGAAGTCCTGGCCGGCACTCCCCCGCCGCCAGCCCCCGCAGCGAATCAGTAGCCCGAACGCTCAAAAACAAAAGCAGCGCCCCGCGGAATGCCAGGACGCTGCCTCATTTCATTAAACGTTTCCAGTACCCGATTTCAGTAAACGCTTGGCCGCTCCTACTTGTCGTACTGCAGACAAATCTGAAGCTGACGGATCGATTCGTCGATTGACTTGATCGCTTCCACTCGATGACCGCCGAAATCATGCGCCGCCATATTCAGGTGCTCCCGCGCGTGCCGCAACGATTCGATCGCCGCTCGAATCTCCGGATGCGGCTCGGGAGTCGGGGCTGCATTCGCGTGAGGCGCCGGTGCCGCAGCAGCAGGCTGTGCGTTATGCGCGGCGGAGCTGCTGGAGCGCCCGCCGGGAACGTCAATGCGAGAACGAGTATCGCCATTGCAACCAGAGCTGAAAAACCAATGCCTCATAAGCTTTCCTCCTGGTCCGAGAGTCGGCTCGGACGCCGCATGTGTGAAAGGTTTCACCCGGGATGCCCAAAATCACTGGCGCACAAAGCGTGAGCTGAAGCACGCCAATTAGGTTCAAATGGTATATCTCCGGAGCTACACGAAATTGCGCACATTGGCGAAGTGTTCCCAAAGAATCACGCGTCGAGTCTCAAGGTAACTCTCTCGCGTGGCCCCTCGCCCCCCGGCGCGCCGAAGCCTTCGGCGAAGGCGGCTCACCCCTCGCCCCTTCTCTGGTACAGTGCCATTTTGGGCAAGCCACCCTTTGCCTTTTCCGCGCAATCGGACGAATATAGTTCCTCGGCTTTTTCCGCGGCGGTCCTGAGGCAGTCCTGAGGCAGTCCTGAGCTACGGAGATTGCCGCTCGCGAGAGTCACACCCAGCCCAGGTAAAAAAGTCCGGCGAATGCGCCAGCGCAACCTGTCCCGCGGCAGCGGGAAACGATGACCACGCAAACCCAGAGCTTTCTCCAAGGCCAAATAGTCGACGGGAAATATCATCTTCGCCAGTATTTGGGCGGCTCCGATCGCGGGGCCGTTTTCCTTACCGAATACGGCAACTTGCGCCCGCAAAAAGCGGCGATCAAGCTGGTCCGAGTACGCGCTGGAAACGCTGAACTTCAGCTTTCGCGCTGGCGCCTGGCCGCCAACCTCTCGCATCCTCATCTGGTCCGCATCTTCGATATGGGGCGCTGCGAAGTAGAAAGCTCCGCGATGCTCTACGTCGTGATGGAGCTTGCCGACGAAAATCTCGCGCAGATCATTCCCGAACGCCCGCTCACACCCGACGAAGCTCGCGACATGCTCGCGCCCGTTCTCGACGCGCTCTCCTATATGCACAGCCGCGGGTTCGTGCACGGCCACATCAAGCCTTCGAATATCGTGGCCGTGGGCGAAGAGCTGAAACTTTCGAGTGATGGCATCTGCCGGCTTGCCGATTCGATCGAATCGCAAAGTGCGCCCGGCGTTTACGATCCGCCGGAAGGCGCGCGCAACGGTGCGGCCCCCGCAGGCGATGTGTGGTCGCTGGGCGTGACGCTCGTCGAGGTTCTCACGCAGGAGCCGCTCGCGTGGAATCCGGCCGAGCGCAAGGAACCGTCTTTGCCCGAGGCGCTGCCGGAGGCTTTTGAGGACATCGCGCGTCACTGCCTCCGCCGCGAACCGAAAAATCGCTGGACGGCGCCCGATCTCGCCGATCATCTTCCGCGAACCCCGATTCCGCGAACGCCGATCGCGGCTCCAGTTCGCACGGCTCCGATAGCGACTCCTGCCGTTCAAGCTGCTCCGGCGGAAAAAGCGCCGGCGCCAAAAGTTCCTGTCCAGGCCGCTCGGACTCAGACTGCTCCAGTTGAAGCTGTCGCCACCAAAGAAAAATTTGAAGAAAAAACTCCCATAGCTCATCGCTACGTCATCGGCGCCATCGCCTTTGGAGTCACGCTGTTTGCGATCATTGCCGCACCAAGATTCTTCCGCCAGCAGCCTGCGGCGCCGCAAACTTCCGTCGCGCAAGCCAAGCAGCTGCGCGCGGAGCCGCCGCACATCATTGTTACGCAACCCGTTGCGCAACCTAAACCGGCTTCGCAGCCGGAGCCGATTGCAGAAACCAAGCCCGCGCCCGTAAGCGAGCCGGTTGCAAAGGAAACTCCAGCGCCAAAGCCAAGTACTGCGAGCGCTCCACCGCCCGCGCTTCCAGCCGAGCCGATTGCGCAGCCGCCCGCGGGTGAATTGGTTCGAGGCGAAGTGCTTCAGCAGGTTCTGCCCGACGTGCCGCAGAAAGCGAGCGGCACGATCAGCGGCACAGTCAGGGTCAACGTGAAGGTGAATGTGGATCCGTCGGGCAACGTGACCGCTGCCGAACTCGATGCTCCCGGGCCGAGCCGATATTTCGCGAATCTGTCCCTGCACGCCGCGCGCGATTGGAAATTCACGCCGCCCAAAGTGAATGGCGAAAACGTCGCCAGCGCGTGGCTCCTGCACTTCGGCTACACCAGCGCCGGGCCGAAGGTCGCCCCGTCGCAAACATCCCCGTAACGCCGCGCTCCCCGGCCGGGACCTCGAGAAGGGGCCAGGGCTCACTCGCGTCAAGTTGACATGTCTGAAATTTGGGCGATTAGAGAGAGTCGCGGTCGTTTGTTTTCTATGACTTAATGGGGCTTCTAATTCTTGTATTGGGCGATTAGAAAATTGCGAATTTTGGCTGGCCTGCCGCCCACGCTCCGGGAAAGCGTGGGCTGAGGATCGTGTGGGGTCTTGCTCCTCGGTCATGAACCGTTGCCTTCCTAGTACCTCATAATCTATATACCACATAAGTTACTAAATGTCAAGGAGTTTCGCGGTAAAGAGCGATTTCAGATTTGAAATGAGCCTATCTCATAAATGCTCGGTTGGGTCGAACAGCTTGGCTTCAGGGGCTAAAGCCCTTTCTCATTGCGGGCTTGACGGCGGGGCTGAAGCCCGGCCCTTCCGGCACCGTATATGAGATAGCTTCATTTCACATTTCAGAGAAAGACGAAACCTTGGAACCACAGATGAACACGGATCAACACAGACAAGGGCTTAAAGCGGTTTGATGTTTTCAAATAACGTCAAATTGGAAATTTCAGATTTGAGAGGAAGGCAAAATCCTTACCACAGAGGACACAGAGAAAAACCAGAGAGCACGGAGAAAGACGGGGACGCTCAGGGCTTGATTTCGATGCGGGCGCCGACGGGAACCATGGCGAATATTTCGCCGATTTCTTCGTTGGTGACGGCGATGCAGCCGTCGGTCCAATCGACTTTCCGGTGGGCGCTGCCGACCCAGCCGTACTTATCGGCCAGGCCGTGAATTTCGATGTCGCCACCGGGACTCACGCCGAGCTTGCGGGCACGCGCGCGGTCGGCGGCGTTGGGATAGGAAACGTGGAGCGCGCGATGAAACTGGCTTTTGTCTTTCTTGGCGTCCACTACGTAGTCGCCTTCGGGCGTCTTGTGGTCGCCGACGCGGCTCAAAACCTGAACCCAAAAACAAGAACCGAGGCCTCCGCCACGCGCCATTCCCCTCTCGCGCCACGCACGATGCATTGGCCGATAGTCCGCAGCACGTGAGGAGTGGTTGCTCGGCCGAGGGGCCGCAGCGTAAAATGACTGTGTGAATTTTGAATGGGATCCGGCCAAGGCGAGGCGAAATCGCCGGAAGCATCGGGTTTCGTTCGAGGAAGCCGCCACCGTTTTTGGCGATCCTTTGGCTCTAACGTATCCTGACCCGGATCATTCCGCGTCGGAACAGCGGTTTATCACAATTGGAATGTCGACGGCTAAGCGGCTCTTGATCGTGGCGCATACCGACCGCGACGACGGCATAAGGATTATCAGCGCCCGCGAGACGACACAGCCCGAGCGAAAACGATATGAAGAAAAAGACTGACAAGCCAAAGCCGAAGGACGAACTACGCCGAAGCTACGACCAATCCACGCTGAAGGGCGGCGTCCGAGGCAAATACGCCGCGCGCTATCGAGCAGGCACGAATCTCGTCCTCCTATCGCCCGACGTCGCTGAGTATTTCCCCGACGAGCGCTCCGTCAACGCCGCGCTACGCACCTTGATTCACACGGCGAAGGCCTCCGCGCGCCGCACGCGCTGACTCCATTCCCAAATCCGCCCCACGCTTCGTAGTGCTCCCGCGCATCCGGTAGAAACGTCTTGCGTCCGTCGAATCGAAGAGCGGACCCTTTGCTCCCGAATCCCGAAGTCTCGGGATCGGGACTGCGCAAAGGGTCCGGCACCCCTCAAAACCCAAGGCAAGAGCAGGAACCGAAAGGCCCCGACACCCGCCGGTAGTTTGTGCGGCTGCGTGAGCGGCGGCGCACACTGCGAGTACTATCGCCAAGAGTAAGGCTCTCGAGTGTTTCGCAAATCGCGGAGCGTTCACCGTTGCTTCGTTCGGCAGGCCGAATAGAACACAACTCTGCCGGGGTCCATGTCCGGGGATTCGAACACAAGGATGCACGATCGGCGAATAACGGCTCCTCTCGGAACGGCCGATCGGTAGTCTTCATCATAGCGCCGCTCGGCCAAGAGAAGTGCCCAGTCCTCCGCCGTAAACAGGGTGCCGGAAAGATTGGGGACAAGGATGTGGTCGCCTTCGACGTCGACTGCAAACGTCACCTTCGGTGCGCTGACGAATTCTGGCGGAACCTCGAACCGGCCAGCTCGAACAGGTATCTGGACCGAATGCTTGTCAATACTCAGCGTGACATGATCAGGGGTGGGCTCTTCCTTGCCATCATGCTTTACCACCAACTTCACAACGGCGGCCTTCTCCTGGCCAACCAACGGCAGGGGTAACGTTAGCAACACTCCGAGAGCTCCGAATTTGCCCAGGGTGGTCATAATTCTAGGTAAGGTGCGCCAAACCGGATGATACCATTGCGGTAGTTAACGTCGAAGTTTCTTTGGGAAGGAGTATGATGCGGAACGGATGCGCAGGCACGCCGAAGCAAGCTTCGGCGAAAAGAAAGCGGTAGCAAGCTACCGCACTCCCAAAGCGGCCTGCGGCCGCGAAGAGGAACCGGCCCTCCTGGAACGGGGACGGCATCCCGAATGTTCGGGATTCGAGGCAGGGATAGCCTCGGAGTAACTAGCCTTCTCGGAAATCAGTGCTTTTCACCTCGAAGTTATCGGGGACGTCTAGCTTGTCGCACGGAAATCTTGAAATTGTCTTGCGGAACGAGGGTTCCGCTTTGCGTTCGAACCAGGCGGCGGAGCACCACGGGTAGTTTGACGCGAGGCGAGCAACTCCGTGGCGGACTGGGTTTTCGTGAACGTACCGAAGCCGAGCGAAGTAAGAGCGTTCAAACGTGAGATGCGATTCCCAATACTGAAACCACACCCTTCGTGAGGGAGCGTTGTCGAGCCGGTTCACCTCTCTTGCGGTTACCGAATGGAAGTGTTGAACGAACGCGCGGAGCTTGCTCGAATCGTCCAGCATACCGACGAAATGATAATGGTTCGGGAACACGGCCCACGCTTGAATAGCGATGCGGTATTTCATCGCGATCGCGCGGAAGTGGTTGAGCACGCAGTCAAGGCGGTCGCGCGAGCGAAAGATGGGAACTTTCCGATAAGTTGCGGCGGTGACGATGTATGCGCCAGAAGAATCGAGGAGGTGGATCGGACTGTGCGGCCAGTCGTGCATGGACGGCTGGCGGCGGATTTTACCTCAAACGACTGGAGGCGGGGCTCTTTTTGGGAGTGCGGAAGCTTGCTTCCGCTTTCTCTTCCCCGAAGCTTGCTTCGGGGGCGTGAGAGGCACGCGGCAGGCTTCGGCGATAGCGACCGCCGGGCCAAGCAAGCTTGGCCCGAAGAGAAAGCGGTAGCACCCTTCGACTTCGCTCAGGGCAAGAGCTACCGCACTCCCAAAGCGGCCTTCGGCCGCGAAGACCCGGGCGGGTGCGCCAGCTTTTCGGTCGTGGCCTTTGGTTGGCTTTTGAGGGGTGCCACGCTTGGCACTTGGCACCTGCCCGCGATCCTGTTGGGCGCATTTCAATGCGCACCAATCGGGGTCCCGAAGGCTCGGGAGGCCATCCCAGAGAGGGGCGGGTGGAGCGCCCTTTGGCGCGCATCACGGGATTGCCACCATTCCCAAGTCTCACCGACGAAGCGCGTCACCGTCCGCATTCTGAGCTGCAAGCCCATATCGTATTGCCGCTTCAAGCGTATCGATGTTTACATCGTTTAGAGCTTTAAACCGAATGCAATATCCGGTCACGCTCGCCTTGCCTAGGTTTTTCCCATACGTTTTGGCTAAGTACTTCTTATCTTTGAGACCAAGAATATAGACAGAGATTCCGGTTTTGTTTCCGCTCACACCAATCTGAAAAGACTCTCTACTTTTTCCATTGGCATATTTTATTGTGTGACATCCATATCCTATCGTCGGGTTGGAAACAGTATGATTTTCGCTGTCCTTACCATCGAAGAACCATAACTTGCATTCCGGTGACGCTTGAAGTGTGAGCCGATGCAACTCTCGCATGTCACTGCGTTTTGGCTCGGGTTGGCTGGCAATATACTTCTTGATTTGTTCTTGTACGTTCATATGCTCTGCTCTCCAGTCGCGCGCAAGAGATTATACGACGTGTAATCCTTCTCCCCCTTGCAAGGGCGGGCGACCCTGACCTTTGATGTCACTCGACCGCGAGCGCGCCTTGGCCTAGGAACCTTTGACCTTGGGCGTCGACTGAGCCCCTAGCGGTTCGCGGAAAGGATCCATCGGGATCGGCGCGTACTCGATATCGATGATCTTGAGATGCTCCGTTTTCGCTGGCGCGCGCAGGTCCACGCAGTCGCCGGGGCTCGCCTTCATCAGCGCATTGGCGAGAGGCGAGCGCCAGCTGATGTAGCCGCGGTCGAGGTCCACCTCGTCGACGCCGACGATCGAGACGACGTGTTCGAGGCCGGCGGCGTCCTCGTAGGTCACGGTTGCGCCGAAGAAGACGCGCGTAGCGGTTGATCCCAGTCGCGGAGCAGCGGGATCGACCACCACGGCAGCGTCAATGCGTTTCGTGAGAAAGCGAATCCGCGAGTCGATCTGGCCTAACCGTCGCTTGCCGTAGAGATAGTCGGCGTTTTCACTGCGGTCCCCGTTAGCCGCAGCCCATGCTACGACCTCTACCACCGCGGGTCGCTCGCGACTCAACAGGAAGCGATGCTCGTCTTTCAGCCGCTCCAACCCGGCGGGCGTGATGTAGTTTTTGAGCGGCGGCCCCGCTTCCTCGCGCACCGGTCCGCGGAGCGGACGCTTTGTTCGCATTTGCCAATCTGTCATGGGATTTCGTGTACTTGTGGGTGGTCCAATCCCGGAAGGTCCATCGCCTCCCGCATGGTTCGGATTCTTCCACGATCGGGCCGGCGCAGTCTCCACAGTCCCTGTACTGAGAGGATGAAGGAGAACATCCCGGTCACGCCGAGCGCAAAAAATGTCCAGAAGAAGAGAAAGGCTCCGCTGTACTTGGCGAACTCGACTGTAAAAATGCCTCTGGGACCCATCACGTGGATGTCAAATGCGCGTGCACTCACGATTCACGACTCACGGGTGGGTCATGTTTTCGGGGCGGACGAGGTCGTCGAATTCTTTGGCGGTTAGGTAGCCGAGCTTGAGGGCGGCTTCGCGGAGGCTCAAGTGCTCGTGGTGGGCCAGGTGCGCGATTTCGGCGGCTTTGTCGTAGCCGATTTTCGGGCTTAGCGCGGTGACGAGCATGAGCGAGTTCTTCACGTTCTGCTCGATGCGCTGGAAATTCAGTTCCATGCCGTTCACGCAATGGTCGGTGAACGAGCGGGAGGCGTCGGCAAGCAGGCGCACCGAATTCAGAAAATTGAAAATGATGACCGGCTTGAAGACGTTGAGCTCGAGCTGGCCCTGCGAGCCCGCGAAGCCGACTGCGGCGTCGTTGCCCATCACCTGCACGGCGACCATAGTCATCGCCTCGGACTGCGTGGGATTCACTTTGCCGGGCATGATCGACGAACCCGGCTCGTTTTCCGGCAGAATCAGTTCGCCGAAGCCGGCGCGCGGGCCGGAAGCGAGCAAGCGAATGTCGTTCGCGATCTTCATCAGCGACGCAGCCAGAGTTTTCAGCGCGCCGCTGGCGAAGACGATTTCGTCATGCGCGGAGAGCGCGGCAAATTTGTTCGGATGCGACGTGAACGGCAGGCCCGTCAGTTCCGAGATTTTCTGCGCGGCGCGCTCGCCGAAATCCGCAGGCGCGTTCAGGCCGGTGCCGACCGCCGTGCCGCCGATGGCGAGATCGTAGAGGCCCGGGAGCGAGGCTTTCAGGTGGTCGATGTCGCGGTCGAGCATGCTCGACCAGCCGGACATTTCCTGGCCGACGGTGAGCGGCGTGGCGTCCATCAAATGGGTGCGGCCGATTTTTACGACGCTCGAGAATTCGCGGGCCTTGGCGTTGATCGCGTCGCGGAGACGCTCGACGGCCGGAATCAGCACTTCCTGTACGCGCGTCGCCGCTGCGATGGACATGGCCGTGGGAAACGTGTCGTTCGACGATTGCGACATGTTCACGTCGTCGTTCGGGTGAATCGGCTTTTTGCTGCCCATCACGCCGCCCGCGATTTCGATGGCGCGATTCGAAATCACTTCGTTGGCGTTCATGTTGGTTTGGGTGCCGCTGCCGGTCTGCCAGATGTGGAGCGGAAAATGCGCGTCGAGTTTGCCGCTGATTACTTCGTCGGCGGCCTGGACGATCAGATTGGCTTTTTCGGGCGAGAGCTTGCCGAGATCCTTATTGACCAGCGCCGCTGCCTTCTTGAGGATGCCGAACGCGCGAATCAGTTCGGGCGGCATCACATCGCGGCCGATATTGAAATGAATCAGCGAACGCGCGGTCTGCGCGCCGTAGTAGCGGTCAGCGGGGACTTCAATCTTGCCCATGCTGTCGGATTCGACGCGTGTGGGCACAACGCCTGCGAGCGGCGCCGGAGATGTGCGAGTGTCAGCAGTCATGCGGGCCTCGTACATTCATGATAAGCCTTCTTAGCCCATCGGTGAAGCGCAAGGCAAGGAGAGCGGCGCGATGTGAGTATTGGACGTCCAATGAGCGGGAGGCGCGACTCCGACGCGGGCACGGCATGCCGTGCCCCTACGCAGAAACTCGTGCGCGCGGGCTGGCGACGTTTGTGCGGGTTGACTTTGGGTAAGGTTCGGAGTCTAGTGCCATTTGCGGCGCAGTTGCGCGTGGGGGGGATGATGAATCGGAGAATGCTTTTGGTTACGCTGCTGGCTTGTTTCGCTGCGGGGACCGCTTTGGCGCAGAGTACGCCTTCGAATTCGCTGCTGGCGCTGGCGAAGCGCGACAGCACGCTGGCGATTGTCGATCCGGCGACGCTGAAGGTGGTGGCGAAGGTGCCGTGCGGCCCCGATCCGCACGAGGTGATCGCGTCGCCTGACGGGAAGCTGGCGTACGTTTCGAATTATGGCGGTGGGGCGTACAACACGATTTCGGTGATCGATTTGGTGGCGCAGAAGGCGCTGGCGCCGATCGACCTCGGCGTACTGCACGGGCCGCATGGGCTGACGTTTGCCGGCGGGAAGCTTTATTTCACGGCTGAGACCAACAAAGTGATCGGGACGTACGATCCGGCGAGCGGAAAAGTGGATTGGATTCTGGGCACGGGGCAGAACCGAACGCATATGGTAGAAGTGTCGAAGGACCTCGCGCGGATTTTCACTTCGAATGTCGCGTCGGCGACGGTGAGCATCATCGAGAAGACGACGCGGCCGGCTGGCGGACCGCCTCCGGGCGGGCCAGGTGGACCACCCCCAGGCACGCCGGGCGGAGGCGGGCCGCCGCCGAATGCGGCGCGGGGTCCGGCGACTGATTGGAACGAAACGGCGGTGGCGGTGGGGCGAGGTTCCGAAGGATTCGACGTTACTCCCGATGGCAAGGAACTATGGGTGGCGAACGCGGGAGACGGCACGATTTCGATTATCGATGTCGCGCACCGGACGGTGACGCAGGCGCTCGACGCAAATGTGAAGGGCGCGAATCGGCTGAAGTTCACGCTCGACGGCAAATTGGCGTTCGTTTCGTCATTGGGCGGCGCGGACTTGGCGGTGTTTGATGTGAACTCGCGGAAGGAAGTGAAGCGAATCAAGCTGGGACACGGCGCTGCCGGGATTCTGATGCAGCCTGACGGCGCGCGCGTCTACGTGGCGTGCAGCCCGGACAATTACGTCGCCGTCATCGATTTGAAGACGATGGAAGTGGTTGGTCGCGTCGAGCCGGGGACAGAGCCGGACGGGCTCGCATGGGCCGCGCAGCAATAATTCAGTTTTGCGGCGGGAGGTTCAGTGATGAGTCTAACCGCGGATGAAGAAGCAGAGATTCGCAAAACCGTAGAGGCGATTGATGACGAAGAACCGGTTGGCATTCTCAAGGGAGACGTAGCGGGACAGACCCGTCTTTGGGCTGCGGACCTGACCGTGAACGCGCCGAACAACGAGGTGGTACGGCTCGCCGATGTGCTTCATCACATCAAGCAGCAAACCGGCCTGCAGTATTCGTCATTCGAGCGGCATCGCGAAGCGACGATCGTTCGCCGGAACTGCGCGGTGACGATGGGCTATGAAATCGTCGTGCCGAAGGGGAACGTGCCAAATTCAGGGAAAACCATCAATCGGCGGTATACGAACATTTATTACTTCGAGGACGGCGGCTGGCGCGCCATCGCGCGACAAGCAACCAACGTATCCGTGGAGTAGCTCAGGCCGCCACCCGCGACCTACTGCGACTTTTGGGCCTGCTGAATCAGCTCAGCCACTTTCGAATTTGTGCCCACTGGCTCGACGAATAAAATTTGATTTGGAGTGAGATACATGCGATCCGGCGCATGCAGCTCTTTGCCGCGCTTCACGAGGATGTTGTTGGTCTGCTTCGTCTCTGGATTCGGCTGACTCACGATGTAATAAACGTCGGTGAGGATCGGATGCGGACTCCCGTAATCCTGCAAATGGCCGAAGTAAACGGACCCGTTGACCAGCAGGATGGCCTGGTATGGCGTCGTGAAGACCACTCTCGTTTCTCGATAGTGGGTCACCACGTGGTACACGGCAGCCGCCGCTACCAGCAGGCCTGCCAGAATCCAGACAATCTGCACAACGCCAATTCCGCGCTGGTTTTCGCTCATAGGCCGCCTTTCGATCGGATTTACGGCTGGCGGGCAATGCGCCAAGCCGTGAATGGCTGCGGAGCATACCACTTGACCATCAAAGCAGCAACGTCCGAGCGCGTAGTTTGTGACCCACGAACGAAAGGTACAGTTTCGGATATTCAGTGCAAAAGTTTGCAGATTATCAGTGTCGACGTTCCATGAGCGCATTCAATAGAAAGGACTTAACAGCCAGCCAAAGTGGGAATTGGAATTGCCTACTACACGCGCCATATACGATATTGGTCCGCCGAAGTATCGATCAGATCGAGCGGGTGTGGGTGTCAAGGGTTCTAGACGTGACTTGCCCGGGGGTATTTATGAACAGGATTCTGCAAAGCATTCTGGTGGGCGTTTGCCTGCTGGTCTTCGCGGTGGCTACTCAAGCCCAGACGGTTGACGTCGGGACAAGTGCCTCTGAAACTGCAGTTTACGGGAGTGCCGGCCAGAACTTCGGCCCGTGGCCTTGGAGCGCATTGGGCGTCACGGCATCTTCAAGCGTATCACCCGGGACGCTGAATGTGCAGACCGGCGGCCAGACGGCTTTCAATCTGCCCTCTGGCAGCGTGATGTCGGGTGAAAGCTTCACGCCCGGCAGCACCATCCTGGATCTTGATTATAACCCTGGCTTTACGAAATCCTCCATTAGCGCATCCCCGACGGCATCGAGTAATCTGAACGCCAATCTCGTCTATAACCTGGGACCATTCGGCAGCGGCACGGACAATCTTTTGAACGTGACGACGCCCGTCGTGGGCCTCGGTACGGCAAATCTAAACACCGGTCTTAACAACGGCATCGGGATCTCGTCGCTTTCTCAGACGACCACCGGCGCATCCGGCGGCTTGACACTGTCCGCGCAAGCGCAAGCGTGCTTTATCGTTTGCGTCACAGTAGCGAGCGTTTCCGCGAGTTTCGACGTTTCCGCGCAGACCTCGCAGACTGTTATCGCAACTCCCATCGTGACGTACGGCGATCTCGTTTGGGAAAGCACGACACAAACGTACTCGAGTTCCGACCACTTCACATTTGTTCCTGGCGCTGGCGGCACCATCGCGAACACGTTTACAGCTCCTCCGGCGAGCCTCGGCCTGACGAGCGGCGAAACGTTCTATTACAACTTCCTGCCGGTGGTAGAAGTGAATATGCCGGTCGACAACACCGCGGAAGTGGCCGTTCCGGCGAGCATCACGGCGAGCTATGACGTCCTCGGAGTCTCGGGATCGGAGACATGGCCACTGGGCAACCTATATTCGTACACCACTGGCGGAGCCTTCGATTTCGATCCTAATTTCTACGCCGGCAATTTTTACAGCGTCCCGCTGGTGTATGAGGCGGAGAACTGCCAATTCCTCGCCGCGTGCTTTGGGCCGACCTACACCGTTCCGGGCGGCGGTGGCAATCCCGTCAGCAACCCAAGTGGCGGCGTTCCGAATGACATGGGACCGGACGGGTGCGGCATCACAATCATAGGGTGCAACATTAACGTCCCCAACGGTCCCGGAACCACGGGTAACCCTCCGCCACCTACGGATCCGGGTCCGATGTTCAACAACCCGACCGATCCTTGCGAGCCTGCCGGAGTGGCATTGCCTCCGGGTGAAACGTGCAACACCACGTTCAATCAGAATCCGATACCACCGACGCCGGAACCTAGCGGCGTCGCGTTGCTAGCCATCGGGCTTGTCGGGTTGGCAATCATGTCGCGCCGAAGGGTTTGCTCGTAGTCCGCTGATTCCTTGCGTGACTTCCGCGGGCCGGTGGTTCGGGTTTCGAGCCACCGACTTGCGATCCTGGATTGCCGGGACACAACGGGCGTCGCGACCCGGCAGAACCAGCTTCGAATCGGGACCATCATCCGCGGGTCGTCCGCGAGTCATCCACCAGCAGAGGCAGATTGCGCGCGCGCTTCGGGCTTCACGAAAGCCTTACTCGCCAGTTCGACCACTTGCTTCAAATTCCACCACTCGCGTTCGGTCATCAAGCGGCCGTCCGCGCTCGAGAAATAAATCGAAGCGTATCCGTCTTCTGAGACCGGCACACGAATAAGTAACACGCTCTTTTGCTCGAACATTTGATTGTCAGACATAAGGGATCCTCGCAGAGAATACTAGTTCGACTCTTTCACACGCCCCGGGGGACAAATCTTGCAAGAAACCAGCCGCACGGATCTTCCGCCGTTTTCGGAATCACGGTATCACGCTCGTCTGTGATTGTCATCTCGGTCCTAGACATTGGCGAGCAAGGGAAACGCTTCGAGGAATCGACCGGGAGGTTTCGTTCAGAGGCGCGACGAAACTACGAGACAGGCCGCAGCGGCGGGGTGAGGACGAGCGAAAGCCGCGACAACTCGCGACTGGCCGCGAAAGACCGAGGAGTTGAGCTAAAACTTGTAGACGACGCCGACCGAAACTTTGGGGCTGAACTGATAGGTGTTGAAGTAGCGCGTACCGACCGCGTCGCCACT
Source organism: uncultured Acidobacteriota bacterium (assembly GCA_963737205.1). Lineage (GTDB taxonomy): Bacteria > Acidobacteriota > Terriglobia > Acidiferrales > UBA7541 > Palsa-295. The sequence continues at coordinate 1,075,869 of CAVTRV010000003.1, forward strand.
GATGCGATACGAAAAGCGTGAATTCCGCGAATTGATGTCAACTCCTCCACCCAGCTCATAAGCGAAAGCACCTTGGTTTCCATACGGGGTTTGAGGGACGTAGTGCGTCCCGCCTGCGAGGGCGTGCCCCCAGAACTCCAAGTTGCGCGGCAGGGACCATCGAAACCGGGCGCCACCCATTCCGAGAAGGAAACGCGCTTTCTCGTCGTATTGGGAACCGAAGGTGGCTACGAACTCGCCGTCGGCAGCCAACTTACCGTTGAAACGGTCCGGATAGTAGACGACCGAGTAATTGAAGCCGTTCAGATTGACCTGGGTGCCCGGCACTTGGAAAAAACGGATAAACGTGTAGCCCAAGTACACCTGAAAATCATAGTTTGGCTTGACGCCGTACACGACTTGCGGAGGCTCGGCAGGCTCCGGAGCAGCCAAGGGGCTGGCGGGGCTGGGTTCGAAGTCGGGACTAGCGTTGAGCGAAGAAGTGAACCCGAGCGACGGAGCGACCGAAGAGTTTGATGCCGGCTGAGACTCGGCTTCGCCGAAAGGTGACACAAAGAGCGGAGAGTTGTGCGAATTCTGTTGAGCAATCGCGTTGAAACCGCATAGCAAGACTATTGCGAACAAAAATGCAAAACGTTTCATCGCCTAGGCCCCCTCAGAGTCCACGCCCTGCGTAGTCTAATTTGACCGAGGACGGCTCCCGCTGTCCACTGATTTCCTCGGGGAGAGTACTAGGAAATTACCACCCGGCTCGGACAGCCAGCCTGAGTCGAAATGGCCTATGCGATGGGAGGCGTGCCGGGTTTTTGCCTCTCCGCGCGCCCGCCCAGGGAGCTTATTTCGTGAGTTCACATTTCTTTTCTTGACTTCGGGTGCGGCTTTGCTAAGCTTTTGCTGTTGCCGGAAACGGCAGCGCTTATCCAGAGTGGCCGAGGGGACAGGCCCTGAGACGCCACAGCAACCTGGTGCAAGTGCCAAGGTGCTAACTCCTGCCCAGTGGGGAGAGATAAGATCCTCAACTGACCGGAACCCCGGTTATTGAAGATTCAACTCCCAAACTGAAACACAGACGGCGTGCAACGCTTGGTTGCGCATTGTGCGTTCGTCTATTGCGGCGCGTTGAGCGCCAGCGTGGGCTGATTTTCACTCGCAGCTTCCGCTGGCTGACGCGGCGCCGAAGCGCATTTGCACACTTTTGGGAGGAGTCAGATGTCAGAAGTTGTTTCGGAAATTCCCCTCGCGAGCGGGAGCGTCGCAGTCATCAAAATAGGCGGCTCGATCTTGACCAGCGCCCGCGCGTATCGGCGGGCAGCCGCGTTTGTTTGTAGTCGCTACCGAACATCTCCGGAAGAGCGGTTGGTTGTCGTGGTATCGGCTCAGGAAGGGACAACCGACGCGCTAGAAGAACTCGCCGCGAAGATCGTCCCCTCGCCCAAGAGTGCCGCACTCGATTTGCTATGGTCCACCGGAGAGCTGCGGTCGGTGGCGCTGCTTACTCTCCATTTGCAGGCTCTCGGCGTCCACGCCACCGGGTTGAACATCCACGAAGCGGGACTGGTAGTGCCGGGAAACGGTTCAAGCACTTCTGCAGGCAGTGTGCGCCTCGATTCCGAACGCCTTAACGCTATCCTCGAAAACCACAACGTCGCGGTGGTACCTGGATTCTTCGCGACGAACGGATTGCACTCGGTGGTTTCGCTCGGACGCGGTGGGTCGGATCTGACGGCCGTACTTCTGGCCGCGGGTCTTGGCGCCACGCGGTGCGAACTAATCAAAGACGTTCCCGGCTACTTCACGAGCGATCCGCACCGCGATTCGAACGCTCTGCCGATTCCCTTCCTCACATTCGAACATGCGCTGGAACTGGCCGAGGAGGGATGCGATCTCGTCCAGAAGAAAGCAATCGAAGCCGCGGCACGCTACGACCTGCCGCTTGTGGTGAGAAGCCTGGACGAAAAAAAACATGTGAGCCGGATTGCCGGCACGGTTCCCGGGACAACGTGGGCGGACTCGGTTTCGAGTCTGGCCGTTGCGCCTTAGGAGGCGTGGTGATTTGAAATTCGAATCAAGGATTTCGTACCGCTACCAACACGGGGCCGGATTGAAGACGAGATGAGCAAGCGCACGAAAGGAGCACGAAGATGAAGTTCGCCACCAAGACGATTCACGCGGGACAGCCGTCGGAACCGGAGACCGGGTCGCTGATCGCTCCGATTTTTCAAACCTCGACGTACGAGCAGGACTCGCCGGGGCACGACAGAGGCTTTTCCTACTCGCGCACGAACAATCCCACCCGGCAGCGGCTGGAAGGCGTGCTGGCTGAGCTCGAGGGCGTGAATAATGCCGCGCTGTTCTCGTCGGGCCTGGCGGCGGAGAATGCGGTGCTGCAAGCATATCTGCGCCCGGGTGATGAAATCGTGATCCCGCTCGACGTCTACGGCGGCACGTATCGCATCCTGAATAAGGTTTACCAGCCGATCGGCGTCGTGGTGCACCAGATCGACACGACCAACCAAGCGGCTCTGGAAGCGGCGATCACTTCGCGGACGCGGCTTGTCTGGATCGAGAGCCCCACGAATCCGCGATTGCTGATTAGCGACATTACCGCGATTTCTCAGTTGGCGCACGATCGCGGGGCGCTGGTGGTGGTGGATAACACGTTTGCGACGCCGTACTTCCAGCAGCCGTTCGAGCTTGGCGCGGATATCGTCGTGCACAGCGTGACGAAGTATCTGGCGGGCCACTCGGACACGATTCAGGGCGCGGCGCTGGCGAAGGATCCGGTGGTTTTCGAGCCGATCAAGTTTCTGCAGAACGCCACGGGCGCGGTGCCGTCGCCTTTCGATTGCTGGCTCACGTTGCGCGGGCTGAAGACGCTTGAATTGCGGATGGAGCGGCACGCGGAGAATGCGGCCGCGATCGCCGATGCGCTGAAGGGTCATTCCATCGTGCGCCGCGTTTATTTCCCGGGACTGCCGGATCATCCGGGGCACGACATCGCGCGGAAGCAAATGACCGGCTTCGGCGGGATGGTTTCGTTCGAGCTGGACGGGACGATCGATGAAGTGGTTTCCTTCGCGTCCTCGCGCCAGTACTTCACGTTGGGCGAAAGCCTGGGAGGAGTGAAGGCGCTCATCTGTCATCCGGCGACGATGACGCATGCGTCGATTCCGGCGGAAGCGCGCGCTGAACTGGGACTGTCTGACACGCTGCTGCGGCTTTCGCCCGGGTGCGAGAACTCGGAAGACCTGGTGCAGGACTTGGTCGAGGGCCTGGAGCAGATTGAAAGCGCGCGGTCGGTGCACAAAACGGTGACAGCGGCAGCGCGCTGAGCGCACTCCCGTCGGAGCTCATCCCTTACTTACGGGCTTTTTCGTTGGCCGGTAGAACTTGCCGATTTCGGTTCTGCTCCAATCGACAACCTGCGGAGCGTCCGAGAAATCAATGTCCCCGCCTTTTTTTGCGGCGATGGCTCGGATGTCTCGCTTTTGCTTCGTTGTGAGCTTCCTCATATGCCCTCCGCGGGTCGAACTTCTATTGGGCGCGATGCGCTAGCCGAGCCATTGCGGGTTCATGTAGGTGCCGTCGAAGTTGTGGGTGGTTTTGTACCCTTCGAACTGGCCGTCCTGCGCGGCTTGCGCGCTTTTCTGGAGCAGCGCGGCGACTTCCGTTTGACTCAGCGGCTTGAAGTTCCTCACGACGTCGAGCGCCTGCTGCAAAATCGGAAGTGAATCGCAGCCGGTGATGACGACGCTCGTCGGGAGGTTGAGTGCGTAGCGCAGGCAGTCCACCGGCGGTACGGTCTTACTCCTGAAGATCATCCCGTCACCGATCGGCTTCATTCCCAGAACGCCGATTTCCTCCTTGACCAAGACGGGCAACACTTTCTGCTGAAAACTGTTGAAGTGCGCGTCCATCACATTCAGCGGCATCTGGACCGTGTCGAAGCGGAAGTGGTGTGCCGCGGCGGTCTCGAGCATCTTCAGGTGAATGTCGGGACTCTTGTGGCCCGTGAAACCGATGAAGCGCACCTTGCCCGCTTTTTGTGCTTCGACGACGGCTTCCATGCCTCCACCGGGCGCGAAAATTCGTTCAGGGTCGTTCACGCGAATCACTTCGTGGAATTGCAGAACGTCCAGGTGGTCGGTTTGCAGCCGCTGGAGCGATTCGTCGAGCTGCTGCGCGGCAGTCTTTTTGTCGCGACCGTCGATCTTGGTCATCAGGAATGCTTTTTGGCGATAGCCGTCCTGAAGGGCCTTGCCCATGCGAATTTCGCTCACACCCCCGTTGTAGTCCCAGCAGTTGTCGAGGAAATTGATTCCGCTGTCGAGCGCGGTACGAACGATTCGGATGCTCTCCTGTTCATCGGATTGCTTGCCGAGGTGATAGCCGCCAATACCAATCGCCGAGACTTTTTCACCCGTTCGGCCCAGCGCCCGATAAGGGATTCCGCTCCTCGTCTCTGCCGTGACGAAAGGAGAAAAGCTTGCAAGCAGGCTCGTCGCAGCGGCGACTTCGAGAAATTCCCTTCGAGTTACGTCCGAGCGATCCATAAAACCTCCCTCGGGTTAAGTTCCGGAAGTTCGTTCTTCACGCACGTATCTCAGCATCCAGTCTGCGAGCGCGGACACTTAAACTCATATATTCGATTCAGGCTGGCGTCAAAGGGTTTCCGGATGCAGTCGCAGTGCGGCCCAAGCAACCCACTCTCATCTTTGCAGATGAAACACCCGCTGGTCGCCAAACAACACGCCAGCCGCATTGATTAGATACTGCTCGTCGCTGAGCATCTCAACCAACTCGTCGGGGAATGTGGCGATTTCATCCTGCAGGTATGCCGCCGCTTCGCGATATATCTCCCGGCGAGCGTAAGGAGCCAGCTCGTTGCGGCGGCGCAGTGCTTCCTGAATGAGTCCCGCTAATTCCGGCGTTGCCGCCCGGCGCAGACACATGGCCACCGCCGGATATTCCGTGAAGGAATTGTATTTCTGGCGGTTCCATGCTGCGTCCGCCGGCGGGGCCAGCGGCGTTTCGCGGACAACGAGGGTTCCGGCCACTCGATCGCCGAACCGCTGCATGATCGGGCTGCTCAACACCGAAATTCCTCCCACCAGATACGCCAGCGGCAGAGCATCAATTACGCGCATCAAGTTTCGGACCCATGCCTGTTCGATGCGCAGTGGAAGCCCGGACTCGTCAATCACACGCAAGTGGAACAGGCGCTTTCCAATTGTCTGCCCGTTCCAAAAACCCTCCAACAACGCGCCATAGGCGAACCCTATGGCGAACTCCGCAAGCGTGATTGTCATGGCTCCGAAACCTGGCGCCTTCGCGGAAATCCAGAAAACCAGGTAGCCCAACCCGTTCACTGCTGCTAATACGATGGCGATATCGAGCAGCATGGCGTAAAGCCGCGGCGCGGGCCCAGCCAGCGGCAATCGAAAAAGCACGCCTTCCGGCGTCGCAACGGTCAGTTCGGCCGTGGTCGGCAACCGGGTTGGCTGCGCCGGCTTCACCGGGTCTCCGCGGGAACGGCTTCACGTGTTTCTGGGGCGGTTTCTCTTCGACCCATCAGCAGCAGATAGAGCGTGAGCAGGACCAGTTCCGCCGCGCCCACTGCAAGCTTGAATCCGTACGGCAGAACGGGCTGGTGGTGCTGTGAAAAAAACGCTTCCATCAGCCCGGCCCAAACCAACATCAGCGCGAGCCCCGCGATCAGCAATAGCCATTCACGTATGGATTGGCGCATATTGCGGTCTTCGCGGCGGCGCAGCAGCAACCGCGCAAGATAGAACCCCGCCTGCCCCGCAATCAGTATCGATGGAATCTCGAATGCGCCATGAGGCAACAGCCATGCGCTTACGAACAGACCAAATCCCTGCTGTGTGTAACGAACCGCAACCGCGCCGAGCAGCAGGCCATTTTCAAACAGCAGCAGCGCCGTCCCGATGCCGAACGTTACGCCCAGCCCGGCCGCGAGCAGCGACACCTCAATATTGTGCGTGATGAGCTGGGCGGAGAACGCCGCCTCTACCTGCGTGGAGTCCAGGTGGTGGGCCTGCCCTTTCTCCTCTTGGCCCACACGCAGACGCGGATTGCGCAAATAATCAGCGGGCAGCAGGACGTCCACCGCCGCGGAATCGTAGCGCACCGCCAAGCCTCCTAGTGCGGCCCCCAAGAGCGTGACCGCCACGGCCAGCGCAAAAAAGCGCGACTGGCGCCGGAACGCTTCCGGAAACGCCGTGAAAATCCGAAGCCACCGGCGCGGTTGCCAGAGTTCGGAGCGCGTCGGCCGGGAATAGTAAAGCTCCGCATAAGCTCGCGCCACCAACCGCTCTAGATATCGCCTTAGCTCGGGGGCCAATGCGCCATGCGTCACGCGATTTAGATCGGCGGCGGTTTGGCCGTAAAGGTCTTGGAGCAGCTCGGCCTCGGCAGGTTTCATCCGGCGATCGGGCCGGCCCTCCAGCAGAGCGAGCAGAGATTCGAGATTATTCCAGCGCAGACGCCCCTGCGCCTGAAATCGTTCGAGGTCCAGAATCACACGCGTTGCTCCCGTTTGCTGTCGAGATAACCTTCCACGGCCGTTCGCAAAAACTTCTCTTGCGAGACAAACCGCAGCTCCGCGCCCATCTGGCGAAGTTGACGCGCCAAGGCCCCCAGTCGCTGGTTTTCCTTTTCTCCCGCCAGCGCTGCGTAGACGCCCTGCTCCGTGCGAGGCTCTTCGCCGGGCAAGAATGCGGGGCGCGCGTGCGCGGGTAGAACGCTCGTCATCAAAACAACATGGGAAGAACGCAGCAGCGCGATGCCGCGGCGCGTGGAATCCGAAATCGACCGCTCTGCCAAGTCCGCCAGCAGCACCAGGTAAGCGCGCCTCCGCAAGCGTAAACGAATGTTGCTGAAGAGCGCCTCGTAATCCGCGGTTGTCGGCAACGGTTCCAGGTTAAGCAGCCGATCCCGGAATTGATGGAATTGGAATTGGCCGCCTCCCGCGCGGAGCCAGGCTTTCGGCTCCTCCGCATAGGTTACCAGCCCGAAATCGTCGCCCAGTTCGAGTGCGACGGTGGCGCCCACCAGCGCCGTCTCGACGGCGAGATCCAGCAGGCGCCGTGGCGCGCGTCCACGTGGGATGTCAGTTTCTGATTCCGAGACGGGATCGAGGGCCTGCGCGGACGCCCGCGATTGGTCTACCACGAAATACACTTCCTGCTTCTGCTCCCATTGGAAGAGCCGGGTTACCGGCTTGCCGCGTCGCGCAGTGGATTTCCACGCGATCTCCGAGAAGTTGTCGCCCGGCTGATAGTCGCGCAACCGCTCGAAATCGCGCCCCTGGCCGGCCCACGGCGTTTCGCGCGCGGCCACGAGCGCCCGATAGACAGGACTTCGAAGGATTGCCCGCCGTCCCGGCCGCAAGTCCGCGTCGATCCGAACCGTTGATGGTGAATCGAACCACTGACGCATGCACCAAAACCCCAACCGCGAGCGCCGCTCAATTCCTATACGCGGGCCCGGCCACAGCCCGCGTCGTAGCAAGCTGATCTCCGGCTTCCAGGACCAGAGCTGAACCGGTGCAGTGTTTCCTGTGCCTGATCCCGCCGCGGCGTGGTCAGGCTCCGCAAGCTTCAGCCGTTGAGGACCGGCGTTCACCCGTATCGCGGTTTGGCTCTCTCGCGTTGACGCCATGACTGCAACATGAACTTCGCTGCGGACTCGGCGCCGACCGGAGCCCGCGAGCGCAAGAGGAATCTGGATGGTCTGCCCTTCTGTTCCGCGAAGCCCTTTTTCGGTTGCGAGCAGGACTGGCGCGAGTTCGTTTCGCCCGAGCCAGAGCGCGAACACGTCATAAGTCGCCAGCAGCGCCATCGCGACTGAAATCAGGCCAAACCACAGCCATCCATGCGCGACCCAGGGAGCAATGCTTGCCGCGACGCCGAGCACCCCCAGTAGCCACACAAGTTCCGCCGCTGGAGTGAATAGCGTTCGCGAAAGGTGCATCGCGATTCGCTGCGCAGATTTGTGCTGTATTTGCAGACTGCGTCTTACTGTCCCAGCCGTCGGTTCTGTCTCTCGAACGATAGCAACCATGAATGCGCTCGCCCCTCCGCGATCAGGTGTCTCGCGTGCTTTGCCCCCGCCGCTCATCGCGGCACTTCGACGGCCTCCAGCACGGCATTGATCACCTCGCGCAGTTCGACGCCTTCCATCTCGAATTCCGGCCGCAACAGCATGCGATGCTCCAGCACGGAGACAGCAAGGCTCTTCACATCCTCGGGCAGCACGAAATCTCGTTCCTCGAGCACCGCGAGAGCCCGCGATGCCATCAGCAGCGCGAGCGTGGCGCGGGGACCGGCGCCAATCCATACCGCCGCGTGTTGCCGCGTCTGTCGAACCAAATTGACGATGTAGCCGCTCACCGCTTCGCTAACGCGCACATTCGCCGTCACGGCGCGCAACTGTTCGAGTTCGCCCGGCCGCAAAATCGGCTCGCGCAGCTCCTCCGCCAACCGGCGCTCCGGCGCTTCACCTTTCGCGACGAGCCGCGCAAGATCGTTTTCATCTTCGGCGGCTGGATACGGCATGCGAATTTTTACGAGGAAGCGGTCCTTCTGGGCCTCTGGAAGCGGATAGGTACCTTGATGCTCGATCGGGTTTTGCGTCGCGAAAACGACGAAGACAGGCGATAACGGGCACGTCGAACGATCGATCGTCACCTGCCGCTCCTGCATCGCCTCGAGCAAGGCTGCCTGCGTTTTCGCGGGCGCGCGATTGATTTCGTCGGCCAATAAGAAGTTCGTGAAAATCGGCCCGCGTACCAGCCGGAATTCCTGCGTCTTCAGGTCGAAAACGCTCGTTCCAGTGATATCGGCAGGCATCAGGTCTGGCGTGAACTGAATGCGCTGAAACTCGCCGGCCACCGCGCGCGCCAGCGCCTTGACGAGGAGCGTTTTTCCTACGCCTGGAACGCCCTCGATCAGCGCGTGTCCGCCCGCCAGCAGCGTCACCAGGGCGAGATCGATTGCCTCGGTCTGGCCCACAATTACGCGGCCCACCGCCTCTCTCAAGCGTCGCGCGCCGCTACCCACGGTCGCGATTGCCGCCTTCGCTTGCGTTTCCACGCTCAGCGCCTGCGGCTGTTGATCGGAATCCAATATGGGGTTCTCGCTCATGCGATTTATGCCTCCTCCGGAGTCGTCTTCGGCAAAGCGGAGCCTGTATCGCGATCTTGGCGGTCGGTATCTGCTACGCGAGCCAGGCCCTTTGCGGACGCGCGGCGCTCCGCGATCAACTTCGATAATTCCTGGTAGCCCGCTAAAGGCGGCTGCGCGAGCGCGGCGCGTAGCCGCGGGCCCCAATGCGGATCGGTGGAAATTGCCTTCGCGTCTTGCGGTGAGCGACGCCGGAACTGATCCCAGCATTCCGCCGCAACTTGCTCCGTCGGGAGGCTCCGCTGAAGCAAGCGTCGCCCCGCCACGCCGGCCGCTTCCCCATTGCGAACCACCTCCGCGCCCCAATCCCGCGCCGGGTGCCGCACCAAATCGCCGCTCATGGTCCACAGCAGAACGAGCAATGTCGCCCAGAAAAGAAGCAGCGCTGGTTGCAGGCGGTTCCGCTGCACTAACCAGAGCACACCCTGTTCTTGACGCAGTCCGTGCACCGTCTCATCCACCCAAATTACCGGGCGTCCGCCCGCCAGAAAATCGAGCAGCACCGGGCTCGGATGCGTTTTAATCGCCTCATTCAGCACGAATGATTCCTGGCTCGCGGCGATCAGTTCTCCCGCGCCTACTTTTCGCTCCGCCATGTAAACGTATTTCGCCGGGGAGCTCTCAGACTTCGCGTTAGCCTGTGCCCCGTTAATGGAATCCACAGGTCCCGAATAGAGGTCAGTCCAGTTCGCATCTGTTTTGAGCCACGGATTATTACCGGCGAGGTACATCGTTTCGCTTCCCGAGGGCATTGCGCCGGAGCTGGGAATCGCCCAACCAGGACTTTCTCGTTCGCCTGCTTGCGAGACGTATTCGCTCTCAATTCCCCAGCTTGTCTCTTTTTGCCGGTTCAGACCGCGGGAGTTCTGGTTGTCCCCTGACTCAGAAGATGATCCAGAAGTTGGTGCGGACCTGACACCAGGATCGTGTTGAATCAGTACCACGCGGCCGCCGCGCTTGAGAAAGTCTTCCAACAAGCCATGGAATTTCCCACCCATAATGAGCTTATCGTCTCGCGTTTCCACGTCGCCGTAGTTATAGCCACCGATAAAAAACGCCGTTACGCGAGTGGCATCCTCATCCGCCAGCGACATCTGATCCTGACTCCGCTTCACTCGATACCCGGCGCGAGCATAGGAATCGAAAAGCAAACTCGTGCCGTACGGGTCCTGGCGCAAACTGGATCCCATATCGCTGGTGTTGGACTCATTCTGATGCGCCATCAGCAGCAACACCGCGAATAGAGCCGCGAAAATCCCAGCAGCCAGCAGCGGTCCTCTCCAGTTGAGCGCCATGCCTTCGCCCGCGCGATCATCAGACATTGTTGAGCAGCTCCCGCTGATCCTGGCGGTATGCGGCGACCGTCGCCGGCGTCACCGCTGCAGACCCATACCAAACGCAATCGAATACCCGCAGGCTGCCGCGCAATTTTTCGGGGATTCTCGCTCGCATCTCAACAGCCGCTTGCGGGCGCCGCCTCCAACGGCGAGTGAACTCATCGAGATACTCGCGATTGGTGCGATCGCGGCGAATCGTCAGCCACTCGCGCTGTGCCAGTCCAGCCAGCAGTCCCAAATAAGCCGCGCGCAACGCCAAACGCAATTCACCTTCGCCTTCCAGCCGAGCCGCAAGGGCGAACCATTCGTCCTCGGAATGTTCATCCGCGATGGCTGTGCTCAGGTCCGGTAGTGAGTCCGCTGTGATGGGGATGGAAAGCTGTGCCGCTTCGCGCCGCCGCCGCAACCAGAAGAGCACGGCTCCCGCAGCGATGGTTACCGCCGCTATCAACGCCAGCCACAATCGGAGATCCTTCATCTGCCAGTGGCTCTTTTCCGTTCCGGGCGAAAAATCAAGGCCGCGCGGCCACAGTTTGCGGATGAAGTCCGTCAAAGCTTTCCAGCCGCGCTTGATGGCATCTCCGATTTTGGTGAGGAGCTTGTCAAACCACGTCGGCGGGCTCGGGTGCTCTGCATCGTGCCAGCGATAGATCTCACGCTGTGACTCGCGATCGAGAGCCTGGCGCAACTTCTGAACGCGTTCCTGTTGGGCGGAATCGGTGGGGGTTGGAGCGCTGCTTTGGTTTCCTGCTGCCAACGCGGTTGCGGGCGGCGAAACGCCCATGAAAATTACCAGCAGCCCCACTGCTGCGCCTATCCTAACGCTGCGCCCCGGTCCCGTTGCGGCAACCATTTCCGCTTTCTTCTGCTGTCCACGCGGCAGGCTCGCCAGTAATCCGCGCAGGTCGTCTCCTTCTCGTCGCGACCGCAAATACTGGTACACAACCACATAAGTGCATTTCACGATGGGATCCACTGCCAGCCACGCGCCCGCGAACAACGAAAGCCAGAACGCGGAACTTTGAACCAGCGAATAGATTCCCATCTCTGTCGAGAGAAGCGTGTTCACCCCAAAGACGGAGTGCAGGAGCTGCGGCACCATGATTGCCAGAATCGCTCCATTCAGCCACACGGCAGCCCACAGCGGGAACAACATCAGGAAAAGCAGCAAGCTACGGCCGTACCATTGGCTCCCAATGGCGAGGCACCCCACGAACGATTGCCGCTCGGTGGCATCCGCCCGGACCTCGAGACTTGCGAATTGGCACCCACTGTAGAACCAGGGAGCCCCAGCGACAGTTGGTAGCGTCAGCAAAGCGGCAGCGCTTAGAGTGATTTTCCATGCCACCAAGCGTCCCAAGGTTGCCACTCGCGCCATTGCGCCGGCAGGCTTCGATATCCGCACGCCAAACGCTCGCTCGCGAACGTGTTGCATATAGCCGGCGACCATCCGCACGCGCAGCAGATATGCCAGAGTTACTAGCACGGCTTGCAGCAACAACGCGCCATCCGATACGCGAATCTGGCCGTCAAGTACCCACAGCGGAATGAACAAAAGGACCAGCGGCGCGGTTCCGGCGTAGTAGCGCCACGCCTCGCGCGCAAATGTCGACCGGAAGAGTACGAATCCGCGCTCCATTGCTTCGAGCGGACTCAGCCGGTCTGCACGCGAGTGCACGGGCGCCATACCCGCAGGCCGGACTGCAGATACCGCTGATGCAGCTTCACTCATCGGTCTGCTCGACTGCTGGTTCATGGTCGGCGCCGCCGAAATTCAGATGCAATTCCGGCCTGTTCGCTCGCCAGCGTAACAACGCAAACAGGAGAGCCACCAAACATGCGAGCGCAGTAAGTCCGGCGACGGCTTGGCGAAAACGGAGCGTGAACGACGCCTTCGGTGCGGGAGGACGCGTCATCCGGCGCAGACAAGGCGGGCAGGCAAGTTTGCCTTCTTCGTCCGTCACACATTCGCGGCAGAACGTTCCGCCGCAATGCGGACATAGCGCCGCAGCTTCGCGCAATGGATGGAACAAACAGCGCGCATGGCGCAAACTTGTTGCAGCGGGCTTGCCGGAGGGCGAAGCTGGCACGGTAGGAGCCATTCGTCTATGTCAGGTCCACGACAGGCGTGGCAGCGCGAGAGGCTTCGGAACTTGTTTGCGTGGCGGGTTGCGCTGGCTGCGTTTCAACGGCGGGAACAGTTGCTTGTGCCATCGCGCCACCGCGAGTAACGCGAACCGCCGCGTCAATCTTCGCGAGCACCTTGCGCGCACGTCGCCATCGTTTCACGATCGGGATGTCAACGGTGAGCCCAGTGGTGCGAATGCTCGCGTGCGCGGTTGGTCCCAGCGCGAGTTCCAACGCGATCCACGCCAAACCTGCGCCGCCAAAAATCGCGCCGCTCGTGAAGTTCACGAGATTCCAGAACAGGCCGCCCACGACAACCAGCAGCAGACCCGGGATAAGCGGACGCAACAACCACAACGCTTGCGGCCACACGACAATGTATTCCAGGTCGCGCAGATAAAACCGCCGGTACTCCACCGAGTACATCACGCGTTTCGCGGCAAGCAAACAATCCTCGCTCAAATACCACTTCGTTGCACCGACTGGCGTGGCCACGCGCGAAATTTTGCGGAACGCGCTCTTCACTTAGTGCCTCCTTGCCAGCCACCGCACGTAGATCGACGCGCCGATCAGCAGCGGGAGCCATGCCAACCCGACGTACGCCCACCAGAACCGCCACCCCCGGCGCGGAATTAAATACGAGCGCGGAGCCTTCCGGTACTTTGCGTGCAAAATAATCGCGGTCGGAAGTGCAACCACCAGCGTCGGCCACACCAAAATCCAGCCCCATCCGATCGTCACCGCGATCGAATCATAAAGCACATCGCGATGGCGCCACTCCGCCTTGCCGCCATTCAGCCCCGTATCCACGCGCCCGCGCTCGAAGCATGTGGGGCAAACGTGCTCCGCTCCCAACTGCAAATCGCACAACGCGCACACAAACCGTCCGCATCGTTGGCAGCAAGCCTGAAACGCTTTGTCGGGGTGAAAGAAGCAGGTCGCTTGGTCCGGCATCGCCGCCGCGGCATTTGCGCTGTTCCGTACGACAGGCCACGCGCGAATCTGCAGGCGCTTCTCGCAGTACGGACAGCTCTGCCATCCCGCGTCCGTTTCACCGGGCGCAACATCTCCGCCGCAGCTCGGGCACGGAACAGTTCCCGGCGGACTCCGCAGCGGCGCCGCCACCGGGCTGCTCGGGGAAACAGTGAACAAGTTAATGTTCACACTCACTACAGGCTCCGTTTGTACACGACTCGCGTGTCGCACACCCTGTCATGCAGCGCACGCTTCTCGTCATCAAAACCAGCCATGATGTAGCCGATCGCCAGGATCATACCACTGACGATTTTCATGAAATACCGCCCGATCGAAACTCCCCAGCTCACATCGCTTCCGTCCGTTCGGATCACTTTCACTCCGATGGCCATCTTCCCCACCGTCGCACCGTAATAACGAATCATAATCACTTCATAAAGAAAGGCCACCAGCATGGAAACAAGCGTCAGCGTCAGCATCGCTCCTGTCAAAGCCATCGGTGCCATGCGGGCTTGAAACGATTGAAAAGGACTTTCCATCGCCCCTAAAATGAGCAACGACATGGGCATTCTGACCAACTGCAACAGAATCCCATCAAGAATCACTCCGCAAAACCGGATCCAAAATCCACCATAGTGCCATCGAGAAGCCCCCGCCGCGCTCGGGCCTCCCGCCACGACGCGGCTCAGGAACGCCGGTTTGCAATCGCCGCATACCAATCTCCCCGCGATCTGGACTAAATCCGACTGCGCAAACGGCCGTCCGCACTGCGAACAAAACAACATTGTCTGGACTGGCGCTTGTTGCGTCATTGGACACTCCTCCCAAGGGTTAAGAGTGTCGGTAGACTAGCGCAAGTCGGTTGCGCCGCCAAGCATCAGCTTGGGCACAGGTCCAGGGGCATCATCGTATCGTTCACCTGTCCGCCAGGCCAGTGCGCAAATCCCGCAATAATCGTGACGCGTGCAATTGCACGCGTCGCTGGTGCCCTCTCCCGGTATTTAAATAACTGGAACTCGCGAATGCTCGCTTCAGCGGTTGAGGAAAGAATATTCAGGCGAACGCGCGAGGTCATCTAGCGGGCGCACGGGTCGCCGATTCGTGAATCTTGCAGAGATGTTGGGTGAGCTATGCGATGGCGGAGAGGGTGGGATTCGAACCCACGGTTGAGTTTCCCCAACACACGCTTTCCAAGCGTGCTCCTTAAACCGCTCGGACACCTCTCCGCATGTGGAAGCGTTAGAAGCCTAGCAAATTGGACGCGCAGCGGCAAACCGGCGCGTTCATGCGTTCCCGAAGCTCATCCGGCGGTCGAGCGCCGTTTCGTCGCCGGACCGATGGAATCTCGCAAGCGTCCGTCGCTCAGCCAAAAATCCCATTGATTGTTTTGCTTCAGTGAGATAATTCCTGCCCCATGACGACGAGACTCCTGGGAATTGATGTGGGCACTGGCGGAACGCGCGCCGTGCTGCTCGACGAGGCGGGCCGCGTAATCGGCTCCGCGACGAGCGAGCATGCTCCCATCTCCGCGCCGCAAATCGGCTGGGCCGAGCAGCATCCCGACGACTGGTGGCGCGCCGCGGCCTCGGCTGTAAAAGACTGCCTCGAAAGCACCGGCACACACGTCGACGAAATTTCGGGCATCGGACTCAGCGGCCAAATGCACGGCATGGTGCTGCTCGACGAAGCCGGCAAAGTCCTGCGCCCAGCAATCATCTGGTGCGATCAGCGCAGCGAAGAGCAGGGCCGCGCGATTACCGCCAAAGTCGGCGCGCAGCGCCTGATCGAACTTACAGCAAACCCGGCGCTGACGAATTTCACTCTCACAAAAATCTGGTGGGTACAGCAGCACGAACCGCAGATCTGGTCTCGCGTCCGCACTGTCCTGCTTCCGAAAGACTACGTTCGCTTCCGGTTGACGGGCGCTCGCGCAATCGACGTGGCGGACGCGTCCGGCACGCTTCTCTTCGACGTGGTCCATCGGCGCTGGTCCGTGGAGATGATGGAAGCATCCAACGTGCGGCCGGAGATTCTGCCGAAGGTGCTCGAGTCGCCTGAAGTCAGCGGACGCGTGTCGCCAGAAGGAACCCGCGCGACGGGTTTGCGCGAAGGAACTCCCGTCGTCGCCGGAGCCGGAGATCAGGCCGCGGGCGCGGTGGGCATCGGCATCGTCCGCCCCGGAGCGGTGAGCGCGACAATCGGAACTTCGGGCGTCGTGTTCGCGGCTACCAGCACTCCGACTCTCGACCCAAAGGGCCGCATCCATACTTTTTGCCACGCGGTGCCGGGGCGCTGGCACGTGATGGGAGTGACGCAGGCCGCCGGATATTCGCTGCGCTGGTTCCGCGATGAGATTCTCGCGCCGGGCGACGGAATGCAGCGCCCGTCGTACGATCAGCTCACGGCCGAGGCGGCGAAGACGAACGCCGGCGCGGACGGCCTTCTCTGGCTGCCGTACCTGATGGGCGAACGCACGCCGCATCTCGATCCGGACGCGCGCGGCGCGCTGGTTGGCTTGACCGCACAGCACACGCGAGGGCACGTGGTCCGCGCGATTCTGGAAGGCGTGGCGTTCAGCCTTCGCGACACGCTCACGATTTTCGAGGAGCTACGATTGCCGGTGGAATCGATGCGCGTGGGCGGCGGCGGAGCGCGCTCGCCACTGTGGCGCCAGATTCAAGCCGATATCTACGGCATGCCCGTCGAAGTACTCGCGGCGGAAGAGGGCGCAGCCTATGGAGCCGCGTTGCTCGCGGGCGTGGGTATGGGAGTGTGGCCCTCGGTCGACAGCGCCTGCGAGGCGACCGTTCGCGTTGCAGCACGAATCGCGCCGGGCCCGAGCCGCGTGGCCATGATGAACCGCCAGTACGCCGCATATCGAGGTCTGTATCCGGCGCTGAAGGATTCGTTCCGTCGCAAGAAGGCTTGAGACAAGCGGCTTCGAACGAAGGTTCACCCATTACCCGGCTCACTCCGTGCGCGTGCTAACTGTTTCGGCTTAGTTCCGCAGCGGCCGGCGATTCCAGCAGCCTGAGGCTCATCGACAATTTCCCATTTCGTAAGGCGGGAGTTGCGAGCGCAATCGCCGCGCAACTCTCTACGACCCAATCTGCTCCACTCTCGCGAAGTTCCACGTCGTCGGCAATGGTGGAAATCCCGATCACCTTTGCCCCGGCACTCTTGCCCGCGCGAACGCCCGCGGGCGCATCCTCGACGACGACGCAATCACTCGGGGCAAAGCCGAGCACTTGAGCAGCCTTGATATAGGGCTCCGGCGCCGGCTTGCCGTTCTTCACATCGCTTGACGTGATCAATGTAATTGGCCGCGGCAGGCCAGCCGCGCGCAAGCGCACCTCCGCGAGCGGCCGCGTGCAAGACGTGACAATCGCCCAGCGCTCGCGCGGGACGGCGCTAAGCAGCTCCATCGCTCCCGGAAGCGCCTCGATGTCGTGGATGTCTTCGATCTCGCAGCGCTCCACTTCGCGGTTCTCCGCGAGATGATCGGCGTTCGGTAGATATTCTCGAATCGTGGTGATGCTTGGCCTTCCGTGCGCCGCGCGAACCACTTCCACGGGCTCGAACCCGTGATGGATGGCCCACTGCCGCCACACTCGCTCGACGGCGGGCGTCGAGTCGATCAGCACTCCGTCCATATCGAACAGCAGCGCACTGCACTCCACTTGAGCAAGAGAACCATTTGGCATGGACATATTGTAATAGATGCTCGGCGGAAACGAAGGACGCCAAGAACGAAGGGTGCGGAGATTACAAAACGGCCATCGGGGAATGCGCTCCGCGCTAGCAGGCTTCGTGATCGTGCCAGTACATGTTCCAACCGAGATAGCGCACCGCGGCTTCGTGCACGGCGGGCGCCACCGTCGAGAAATTCGCGGCCACGTGATGCTCGAAGCCGTTTTCGCAGATGTAGTGAAGCAGCTTCTGCATCCGCGGAATCTCCACCACTCCCGCCCCGCCAAAGGTTTCCAGAGGATCGTCCGTGAAAGTGCCGCTGCCCACGTATCCGCGCATATGCCCGGCCGTATCGTCGGTGGAGAATCGCACGTACGTCATCGCGCCCGCCTTCACCTGTCCGACGCACGTGCCAAACGTGTTTTCCTTGCCAACGGTTCCGGCAATAATCTCCTGAAAATCCATTTTCACGTTCTTGAAGAAATGTTTCGGCAGGTTGCTGCAGTGAAAGCAGACGGCCTTGTTGGGATCGTTGCCGTAGTTGTTGTTCCAATCGAGCAGCGCGCTCGGCGTTTCCGACGCGAGGCGCAACGCATGCATGCCCAGAACGCCGCAAATATCCACTTCGCACGCGCTCGACATCAGATCGTCGCTCATCATGCTCATCACCGTGCACGGCACGACGCCGAAGTTTTCTTCCAGCGACGTCCAGCACTGGATGGCGCTGATCGAGACCTCGGTCTGCTTCATCCATTGATCGATCACGGCGCCCAGCTTGGCCATTTTCAGGAGCGCCGGTGCGGGAACGTCGGCGGTGGTCACGTATTTGTGAATGGCCTGGAGCTTGGCCTGCGCGGCGGGATCGTCATCCTTCATGCGGCTGATCCGGCCGAGCACTTCCGAAAGATCCAGCGTCTCGACGGAAATTCCCTGCGATTCCAATATCTTTTCACTGTAGCGCACGGTGTTGAAAGCCGTGGGACGCGCGCCCAGAGCGCCGATGCGAAGATTCTTCAGGCCCTTCACCACGCGGCACGTGGCCGCAAACGACAAAAGATCCTGCCTGAATTCCTCCGTGGCCGGGCCAACGGTGTGCAAAGTAGTGAGTGAATAAGGAATGCCGTATTGACGCAGGTTGTTGCAGGCCGACATCTTGCCGCAAAAACTGTCGCGCCGGTGGCTGATGGTCATCTTCGAAGGAGTGTCGGGCGTCGCCTGTACCAGCACGGGAACTCGAAGATTCGCCAGACGGATCGTGTCGGCGATGGCTCGCTCGTCGCCGAAATTCGGAAGCGTTACGATGATTCCGTCGATCTTATCGCCACTCGCGCGAAACAAATCGGCGCAGCGCCTCGCCTCTTCGTGAGTTTCCACTGCGCCATATTTGCTTTGATGGGGCTCGAGCGCGACTACGTCCATGCCGCACTGGTGCAGCGTCTGGATGATTTCTTTCCGGCCAACCTCCGCCAAATGCCCTGGGAAGAAACCGCGGTTCCCCACCACCAGGCCCATCGTCATCTTCTTCTTGTCGTTAGCCATTCATCGCCCCATGGTAGCGTGCATCTCTCGGAGGAAAGCGTGTCGCCAAATCGCAAGGCATTCTACCAGAAAACGTTTACTCCGGAATCTCAACGAACACCGCGCCGCTCCGTTTTGCTCCGGCGTCTCATTAATGTTACGCTTCCGTTCGTTGCTTCGCCGAAAACAGTCTAGGAATCGATGAACCCTTCCACCCAAGCGGATTCGCCGGGGCCGTCACCCGCTTCCGAGGCTCCTTCGTTCGCTCGAGGCCTTGGCCTGTTCGACTCCATCATGGTTGTCGTGGGCGTCATGATCGGGTCGGGGATTTTCATTGTGTCCGCGGAAATGGCCCGGGAAATCGGCAGCGCGGGATGGCTGCTGGTGGCGTGGGGATTTGCGGGCGCGCTGACCATCGCGGGAGCACTCTCCTATGGAGAACTCGCCGCAATGATGCCTCGCGCCGGCGGAATGTACATTTACTTGCGCGAGGCCTTTTCGCCGCTGTGGGGATTTCTTTACGGCTGGACTCTCTGCACGGTGATTCAGACCGGCACCATCGCGGCCGTTGCGATCGCGTTTGCGCGATTTTCCGGCGTCCTCTTTCCCTGGATCTCCGAAAGTCACTATCTGATTGCGCCAGTTCATATTTCCAGTGGCTATGCGTTTTCGCTATCGACCGCCCAACTCGTGGCCATAGCGCTGATCGCGATTTTGACTTGGACGAACAGCCGCGGTTTGGAATACGGGAAAATTGTTCAAAACGTCTTCACGGTGGCGAAGACCGCGGCGCTGCTGGCCCTGATCGTCCTCGGGCTCACGCTCGGCTGGAACGCGGCCGCGGTTCGCGACAATTTCAGCCACGCCTGGGCCGCGCGCGGCGTGAGTCCTTTAGCTGCCGGGCTTGACGCCACGACTGCCTTCGGCCTGTTCGTCGCGATTTGCGTGGCACAGACGGGTTCGCTATTTTCCGCGGATTCCTGGCACGACATCACTTTCACAGCGGGTGAGGTGAAGGATCCCCGGCGCACGCTCCCGCTGTCGCTCGCGATCGGTACGAGCACCGTGATCGTGCTTTACATGCTGGCCAACGTCGCGTACCTGGTCACGCTGCCGCTCTCAGCCATTCAGCACGCGCCGTCCGACCGCGTCGCCACGGCGGTGCTGCAAACCATCTTCCCCACGCTGGGCGCAGGAATGATGGCTGCGGCCATCATGGTCTCGACGGTGGGGTGCGTAAACGCGCTCACTCTGGCAGGCGCGCGGACTTACTACGCGATGTCGCGCGACGGATTATTCTTTCGCGCGGTGGGCCAACTGAACAAAGCGCGCGTTCCGGCGGTGTCGCTCCTGATCCAGGGCTTGTGGGCAGCGTTTCTGGTTTTGCCGCGCACCTACGATACCGCGACGAAAACGTACGGCAATCTGTACAGCAACCTGCTCGAGTACATCATTTCCGCGGCGCTGATCTTCTACATTCTCACAATCGCTGGAGTCTTCCGCTTGCGCATCAAGAGGCCGGATGCCGAGCGGCCCTATCGCGCGTTCGGTTACCCCGTCGTGCCCGCCCTTTACATCGTCGGCGCCGCCGCGATTCTCGTGATGCTGTTCACTTACCGCCCGGCAACCACCTGGCCGGGCCTCGCGATTGTCATCCTCGGCGTCCCCATCTATTTCCTGCTCGCCCGCTCCGCCCGCCCCAGCTAACCAAAGACTGACGACGAACCTATCTCAAGTACACAATTAACTCTCGGATGGAGTTTTCGATTAAACTCCGCAATCGATTACCTTAATGGCAAACAGTCGACAACGAAGGGCGGCGCGACGGAACGCTCAACTATCTAACGTATTAGAGACAGCAGAACCAACGCAAAAAAGGACACCAGTGCAGACACAACAAAAGGATATCCACAAACCCAAAATAAAGAGACAACTTCTCGGAGGCTTCGCAACAATTGTTGGAATTACGGCCTCAATACTCTCATGTTTTCCTCACTTAACCGTATCGGAACCCATCCAAATGAACGCATCTGATTTATTTTCCTACCAAATGACCATAACAAATGATGGCCTTCTCCCTGTATTTGATGTTGACTGGGAGCTTGCCCCAAGAATGTTGAAAATCAAACCTATGGAAAAGCCCATACAGCCAATCACTGGCGTGATGGTCGGCATCTATCCCAATGCCACGGTCATTGGGCCGGAAGACTATGCATTTGGCATAAATTTCGCTGAAACCGCCCATGCCGGAACACTGGCTCCTGGAGATGGATATACATTCACAACGGAAAAAATAATCGCCGCTCCGCCCAACGCTGTTGCCGACACCGTGGACTTCGCAATAGCGATAACTTATGTTCCGATCTTCCCGCCCATCCCGATGCAGACTTGCTCGAATTTCCACATATATCAAGATCGGCAAGGCGGCCAGCATTGGTTCAGAACACCCGATCGGTGCAATCGGTTTCCGTGGTTACATCATTGGTTCGATGGTGCCCGTCAACCGAAAACGCCCTAAAACTCCTCTGGCTGGCCCTCAAATCCGATCAGGATTATCTACTTGATACCAGAAACATGGTACAGTCCGGCGCATGCCGGCTTCGGCGCCCCCACCATTGATAGCTACATTTTTGCGAATGTTCGTTGCGGAGCTTTGGAAAGCCGTGTGGGAACGAATTATCGACGGGGTATTCATCTTTGCCGCATTCATATATGCCGGAGCCAAGGGGCATCTCTCCGTAGCAGCATGGCGAACCAACAGCGTTGATGTCCTTTTCCCGTTCATTTGGGCGATGTGCGCCATCGCGCTATTTCACCTAATCAGGACAGGTGTTTTGCTGCACAGGCAGATTGCTCGTGAAAACATCACATCTCAACCAGTAAAACGTACGTCCGGCTTATATCGTCCAGATGGACAGCTTGACGAGGAGTGGGAAAACCCCATACGCATCTCGCACCACACATCGAAGGTTGTGGGAGTCGTCGCATTTTTTGGCTGCGCGCCAATTTTGATAGCTTACGGTACTTGGAAGCTCCGGCCTCAACCACTAGCACCAGAGGATCATGCCTCACCAATACTGGAACACAAACCGGATGACGGGTATCTACAGCCAGAGAGGACCGACGTCTTCTGCGGCTCAAACGAAAGTTTCAAAATGACATTGGGCTCTCCTATTCGATTGGACGTTCACTACTTTAATCGAGGTAGTAAACCTGTAGAAGCAGCGTATTTATCTGTGCAACCAAGGGTTGTACTGGCGCCACCTACGCATCCCAACCTCGACGCAGAAATGCGAAGCGCCTTCCGAACGGCCACCGATCAAGAATATGCAACTGGCGAGATTAGCGGGAAGGGTTCGACAATTATTAGTGGTAGGGAGTTATGGAATACAGGATACAGCGAACCTCTTACGTCGGAATCTATCAAGGGTCTTAAGAAAGGAACGTGGCGACTATATTTCCTGTCCCGCGCGATATGGAAAAACGATAACGGAGCCAAAAGTGATTTCCTGTCGTGCACTTGGGCCACAAATCTCCCGGACAAACCGGGCAGGAAAGCTATTACACCAGTACACAACTGTGATTAGACTGCGTTCTGCACCTTGGCAGTGAGTTGCTTATGTTCGATGTTTGGCGAGTCGATGAGCTTTAGCATCGTATCCCGGAAAAGCTGGAGGTTTTTGCGGCGCTTGAACCGGAAGCACATTTCATAACAGTAGGCTAAAACCTCGTACCCACGCACCGCTCCAACGCAAATAATCCTTGCTTTCACATATAATTCATGATACAATGGCACCTTCCAATTATCCTTAATAATCGAATCGTGTGCGCCTTCCGGCGCCGTAAGTCGGGGTGTATACGCACGAACTCGAGAAGGAGGCCGTACGACGTAAACGAGGAACAAAAATAATGGACTATAGAGATTTCATCAAAATCGAACCTGTGCCCGGAGCACCTCATCGCACCCGCCGCGTCAGAAGCTTTCCCATGCGCCTCGTGGAAGTCGCTCCCGGCCAGCAGGAAATGATGTACCACGATGAATACGAAGCCATGGTCGCCGCAGAAGAGGCCGCCAAAAATGCTCTACGCGCCTCGCGCCAGGCCGAACTCGCCGCCAGCCGCGCCCCGTCCCCTCCAGCCGCCGAACCCGACCAGCCACATGCCAGCCTCACCCCCGAAGGTGAGTCCACAGTCGACGTCGAATCCACCCCCGAGAACGCGCCTAGCCACCCACTTGCTCCCCTGGCCCCGGCCGCGTCCTCGAAACCGTTCCACGTCCCCGATTTCTCCCGGCACTCGCGCCGCTGTTCCATTTGCTCGCATCCCGATCGCGACGCCATCGAAGGCGAGTTCATCCGCTGGCGCAGCCCCCAGAAAATCGCCAAAGATTACGACCTGCCAGACCGTACCGCCATCTACCGCCACGCCCACGCCACCGGCCTCTTTCAGGCGCGCAGGAGTCATATCGGACGCGTCCTCGAAAGCTTCCTCGAAACCATCGACGATTCCCCTCCTTCTGACTTTGATCCCGTCACCCGGGCCGTTCGCGTCTATGCCCACTTGGATCACGAAGGCAACTGGCTCGAAGCTCCCCGAACCCTCCGCATCCTCACCGGCCCTGCATTCCCAGCCGTTGCCGTAGCCGCTCTGCCCGACGCCGACAACATCGGACCCGCAAATGCCTGAAACCTCCAACGTTGCTTTTGCCTCCTTGCGTCCAGCACAAGGCGGTTGTAGCGGCCGCCTCTTCGCGGGCCACATCTCAGCAAGAGAGGCGAAGAAAAGGCTAATCGCAACAAGAACACCATGTTCGTTTCACTCCATCTTCGCCGCCAGTTGCCAGCCCAAATGTTATGATCGCTCGCGGAATCGAAACAAATCCGAGGAGGTCCTTTGCAATTCGCCCGCATGATTTCGGCCGTTGACGCCCACGCCTGCGGCGAGCCTGGCCGCGTGATCACCGGCGGCGTGCTCGACGTGCCGGGCAAGACCATGTTCGAGAAGAAGGTGTATCTCGAAACTCACGCCGACGATTTGCGGAAATTGATGTTGCGCGAGCCCCGCGGCTATCCGGCTTCGAACTGCAATCTCATTCTCCCTCCCACTCATCCCGAAGCCGACGCGGGTTTCGTGATCATGGAACAAACGGAATATCCCCCGATGTCCGGGACGAACACGATCTGCGTCGTGACGGTGCTGATCGAGACCGGCATGATCCCCATTCGCGGCCGGATCATGAAGCTGAAACTCGATACGCCGGCCGGACTTGTGGAGGCCGAAGCTGAAATCGAAAATGGGAAGGTCATCCGCGTCACATTCCAAAATGTGCCGTCGTTTGCGGTGCACCTCGACGCGCCCATCGAGGTGCGGCAGCTGGGTACCGTGAAAGTGGACGTCGCGTACGGAGGGATGTTCTACGTGATCGCCGACGCCGAGCAGCTGGGATTGCGGCTGATGCCCGATGAAGCGCGCGACATCGTACGCGTGGGCGAGATGATCAAAGCCGCCGCGCAGGAACAGCTTCCCGTCTCTCACCCCGAAAATCCGGCAATATCGGGAGTCACGATCGCGCAGCTTTCCGCGCCGTCAAGCAACCCAGGAGTGGACCGCAGAAACACCGTGATTGTATCGACGGGTAAACTCGACTGGAACCGGCCATCCTCGTGGACCGGAGCGCTCGACCGCTCGCCCTGCGGCACGGGCACTTCCGCCAAGATGGCGGCGCTCCACGCCAAGGGCCGCCTTCCGCTGCATCAGGATTTTGTGCACGAGGGAATCCTCGGAACCACCTTCACAGGACGCCTCGTTGCAGAGACGCGCGTGGGCACCCGGCCGGCCGTAGTTCCAACGATTGCCGGACGCGCATGGATCACGGGATTCGGCCAATATGTGCTGGACGCCGACGACCCCTTTCAAGCCGGTTTCACGGTGGGTGACATCTGGGGAAGTTCAGAGTGAGGACAACGTTTACTCCTAGTCTATTTTGAAAACTTGGTGATGAAAGTTATCAGATATGTTATTTTCCCCACTGACTTAGAATGAGGGCTGGCCCCGCATTCCGTGCCCTCATGCGATAATTGTGACTTCCGAACACAAATCACGCGTTACGAGCCGTGCGTCCGGCAGCGAGGGGATTCCGCGGACCTCTCTTACTTCGCCGTTGCCGACCGGCTCCGCGAGATGATCATCCGCGGCGACATTCAGGAAGGCGAGCAATTGCGACAGGACGCGATTGCGAAGGACCTGGAGGTGAGCCGCATCCCGGTTCGCGAAGCTCTCCGCCAGCTGGAAGCCGAAGGACTCATCAAGATCGTTGCGCATCGCGGCGCAGTGGTCTCTTCCCTTTCCTCCGAAGAAATCGAAGAACTCTTCGAAATGCGGGCCGTGCTCGAATGCCACGTGCTGGCGCTCTCGATTCCTCACCTCACCGAATCGGATTTGAAGCAGGCCGAGGAGATCCTCGAGACCTACGAAAAGGCGCTGTGGAAGGAAGGGGACGTCGGTTCGTGGGGACTGCTGAATTCCCAATTCCACGCGATGCTGTATTCGCGCGCGAATCGCCCTCACTTCATGTCGATCATCCGCCGGATCAACAACAACGGCGACCGCTACACCCGCCTACAGCTCTACCTGACGCGAAGCTTCGAGCGCGCCAAAAAAGAACACCGAATGCTTCTGGAGCTTTGCCGCAAGCGAGACGTCAAAGCCGCCTGCGAATTGCTCGAGCAGCACGTTCAGACTGCGGGCCGCGCCCTGAAGGAAATACTCGAGCAGCGCCGCGCGGAATCGCAGCCAAAAAAACCAGGCCGGCAGAAATAGCTCCCGCCTTGGCCGCCGTCGCGCCCTGCTTCCCGTTTCTCTCGTTATCTCAGCGCCCCGGCGGCGAGTCTCTCTTATTGGGAACCGGCGCCCGGGGATTGCGTTGTGACCGCCGGCGTGATCCCGTGTTCCGCGAGCGAGCGATTGAACGCCGGAAGTTCCTTATCAAACAGGTTGCCGTAATCTGATTTCGCGGACGCCAGGTCCTTCTCAATCATGTCGAGGACCGTCATAGCTGAATCCGTGGGAGCAAAGTCCGCGCCCCCGGCAACGTCGCCTCCGCCGGTGCCCACCTCTGCGTTCAGCCAGATCAGATTCAGGTACACCTTGTACGGCTCGACGTAATACTTGTCGTCGCTGTTGACCTCCGAAGGCGACACCAGCTTGAACTCGACGTCTTGAAGCTTCTTGCCCATATCCTGAACGGATTTCAGAAGGTCCGCGTTGGCTTTCTTCTTCTCGTCGCTTTGCGATTTGAGCATCAGCTCGACGTCGATCAGCTGCTTCCGCGTCCATTCGATCTGATTCACCATGTCGGACGCGGAATTGATGTCGTCGCGGATGCGGACTTGAGTTTTGACGGTTGCCTCGATATCGGCGTCCGAGCCGGACGTGCGCGGGTCCTTCAGCAACGTAAGCGGCTGCGTAAAGGTCTGACCGTCCGCAGTAAGCCGAACCGTATATTTCCCGGGCGCGGCCATCGGACCCACCTCCGCCTCCTCGATTCCCCAGTGAGTCACCGGCCGCGACTCGGCCCCGCGAAACCGCCGCTCCTCCCAAATGTGTGGATTGTCCGCCGACGCGGTGCGAAGAGCGATCAATCGCGGCGCGTCGTAGTGCATATCCCATTCGGCGCGGTTCCAACCTTCCTTCGCAGGTCCATCCAGTTTCCTGATCACTGTGCCCTGCTGGTCGAGGATTTCGATCTTGATTTTCTTGTCCTTCTCTTTCGGCGCCGTTTTCAGCGAATAGGTAATGGGCGCGCCGCCAAAGCGCGTGAATCGGTAGCTCGCGCGAGGCTCGAATAACCGGACGGCGGCATCGGAGTTGCTCGTGGCCATCTGCTCCAACGGAGAGATGTCGTCGAGAATGAAAATCCCGCGGCCGTATGTGGAAACCACCAAATCGTGGAATTGTTTTTGCACCACCGCCCACGAAACCGGCGCATGCGGCAAGCCGGCCTCAAACGGAGTCCAGTGACCGCCATCGTCGAGCGAGTAGTACAGGCCGTTCCCGGTGCCCGCAAAAAGCAGGCCTTTGCAGTTCGGGTCTTCGGCGATGATGCGAATGTACGCGAGCGGATGCTTGGGCAGCCCGCCGCCAATTTGCTTCCACGTCGCGCCGGAGTCCGTCGTTTTGTAGATGTACGGATCGCGGTTGTCCATCAGGTGGAAATCCATGCTGACGTAGGCCGTGCCGGCGTCGAAATGCGAAGGCTCGATGCTCGTCACCGTGCCCCATGCGGGCATTCCCGACATATTCTTCGTTACGTTCGTCCAATGATCGCCGCCATCTTTCGTGTTCCACACTTGCCCGTCGTTCGTGCCCGCCCAGATCAGGCCTTTCTGAATCTGCGAAGGCGCAATCGCGAAAACCACTTCGCCGTAGAACTGGCCCAGGTTGTCGCCAACCAATCCGCCCGACGAAATGATCCGGCTCGGATCATTCGTCGAAAGATCGGGACTAATCACGCTCCAGCTCTGCCCTTCGTTTGACGTTTTGAAGATCACCTGGCAGCCGTAATACACCGTGTTGTGGTCGAACGGGTCGATGGCCATCGGCGGCGTCCAGTGGCAGCGATACTTCGTCTTGTCCGGCGGCGAATCGATGGTGTGATACCACGGGCTCACGGAGCGCGCGTGCTTGGTCTTCGCGTCCCAGCGCGTCACTTCGTCACCGTAACACGTGGCCCAAACGATGTCCGGATTCGTTAAGTCGGGCAGCGTGAAGCCCGACTCGCAGCCACCCATCGCGTGGTCCCAACCAACTTCCGCGAACCGCCCGAATCCGAAACCGCCGAACGAAGTGCTCGGCCCGCGCATGTTCCCGTCGTCCTGCATGTTCGAGTAGAAGTAATACGGCACCTGATTGTCGACGGCCACGTGATACATCTGTCCGACGGGCAGTTGCACGCGGTTGAACCCGCGCCCGTGCACCGTGCTGATGTTCACTCCGCCGTCATCAGTCACGACGATGCGGTCCGGATTCAACGGGTCCACCCAAATATCGTGATTGTCTCCGCCCCACGGCACCGAACGGAACGTCTCGCCCGCGTCGAGCGATTCATGGAAGTCGCTGTTCGAAATGTAGACTTCGTTGTCGTTTCCGGTGGAGACGGCGATGCGAATGTAGTAGCCTGCGCGGCCGATCAGCGCGCGCGCGTAGTTCACCGCCGTCCACTTCTCGCCGCCATCGTCGGACCGCCACAGCGAGCCTTGATCTTTCGTTTGAATCAGCGCGAACACTCGATTCGGATTCGTCGGCGCGATCGCAACGTCGATCTTGCCCACCGGCGGCTTCGGCATGCCGTGGTCCTCGATGCGCGTCCATTTCGTGCCGCCATCGTGTGTCACGTAGACGCCGCTTCCCGGACCGCCGCTCAACTCGGCATACGTGTGCATTTCCGCCTGCCACATGCCAGCAAACAGAGTGCGCGGATTGTGCGCGTCCATCGTGAGGCCCGAGCATCCCGTATTCTCGTCCGCGAAAAGAACGCGGTCCCAGTGCTGCCCGCCGTCTGTGGTGCGATAAACTCCGCGCTCCTGCTGCGGGCCGGTCAAGCGGCCGAGCGCGCAGACAAAAACGATGTCAGGATTCGTTGGGTTTACGATGATGCGCCCGATGCGGCCCGTTTCATCGAGTCCGGAGTGCGTCCAGGTTTTTCCCGCGTCCGTGGACTTGTAAACGCCGTTTCCCATCACGTCCACATCGCGAATTGCCCACGCTTCGCCCGTGCCGGCCCAAACCACGCTGGTGTCGGACGGAGCCACAGCCAGCGCTCCAATCGCCTGCACCGGTTCCTTGTCGAAAATGGGGGACCAGCGATTCCCGCCGTCGGTGGTTTTCCAGATGCCGCCGGAAGCAGCGCCCGCGTAATACGTCGACGGGTCTCCGGGAACGCCGGCAATGGACGCGACCCTGTTTCCTATGCTGGGACCCACGAACCGGAAGTGAAATGTGTCCTCATCCTGCTGCTGCTGAGACCGGCGCTGCGCCAACCCGGGCGCTGCGCACACCGAAACCACCAATAGTAAGGTGAAGAAATTCGCGAATTGCCGAAGCGTGACACGCATGCTCGCCCCCTCAGATTTGGAAAATGCGAAATTTGGAAGACAGCGACGCACTATAGTCCGATGTATACAGTATGCACGCCGCAGGTTAGCACACTCACGGCTCCCCGTGCCCCCGCGCAATCAGATTGCCGGGAGCATCACCGCCTCCCGGCGAACCGTTTACCCGATCGGTGGCGGGGAGCCGCAACGGGGAAGAATGCTTGGCTCCTCTCAGACGAGTCGCCTGCGCCGTTACTTTATATTCGAGATCGTGTTCTTCACTGTATCGTGTTTCGTCTTCAGGATGTTGCTGACCGCCGTGAACTGCCGGTTGTCATTTTGCATTTGCTCCTGAAGTTGCAAGTACTGCAGGTTGAAGCTCATTTGAGTTTCCTGCATCTGCTGGGTTGCTTGCATCAGATCCTGCGAACTGCTCCCGCTGCTCGTCCCGCTGCTCTGCGCGCCGTTCTTCCCGTTGTTTTGGCTGGCGATCTTCCCTACCGCGCCTGCTTTCCTTGCGAGCTCAGAAGAGAGCGAGGAGAGCTTGTCGAAGAGCTGCACGGTGTCCTCGTGGATTTTTTCGAGTTGAGCGAGATTGTCCTCGGAGTCGCCGAGCGCTTTCAGGGCCGTTGCTTTCGCCAACGAGTTGCCTTCGCTCCGCCCGGCGCCGCCGGGTATTGCCGCGTCGCTTCGAGTCCCTAGCAGAAAGAAGACGCTCGCGGTGAGCAACACCATAGCTGCCACCGCATGAAGCTTTTTCATCGGCTTTCCCCTCCGACGGCCAGATTGCCCAAGCCGTAACAGACGCGGCATCGTAAGCGTCCGCTTTGCGGGAGTCAAGTTTGCCAGCCATGTCAGGAATGCGTGGCGTCTCGAAGAGTAATCAACTAAAATTTTAGGGCCTCAGTGGATCTACTCCGGGGTAGTGCAATTGGTAGCACGCCAGCCTTTGGAGCTGGTTATCCTGGTTCGAGTCCAGGCCCCGGAGCCAATCTTCGCAAAGCCAATCGGCATTGGCACAAACTCAGTTCGGCGGTGTCCCAAGCGGGTTCCCAAACGGTGTCCCAAAACGACTCGCGAGCACGGGCTTGATCATGGAGGTCCATATCGCGTAGCCCTGCGCATTCATATGCAGGCCACCCCAGCGGAATAGTTCCGGACGCGGTTTGCCGTTCGAGTCGAGCATCGCAGCCGAAACGTCGATGAACTGCACGCGGTCTTGCGTGCGGCAGAACTCCGCTATCATTCGGTTGGTTTCCTGCATTTTCGGCCAGTCGGCCGCTCTCAACAGCGTCGGCTTGATCGAAACGTAGTAGATCCAGGTGTCCGGCAAAGGGGAGTGAATGATTTCCACGAAACGCTTGAAGTCCCCGAAAACCGTCTCCGGCGTTTTCGACCACGGCCAGGAAAGATCGTTGTCTCCCGCGTAGAGCACCACGGCGCGCGGACGATAAGGCAGCACGATTCGCGACGCGTAGTGATTCACCTGCGCGATTGTGGAGCCGCCGAAGCCCCGATTGACCACGTCGAGCGGCTGCATGTCATACGCAAGCGTCTGCCAGAAGCGGATGCTGGAGCTGCCGGTGAAAACGATCACGCCTTGCTTCGGCGGATTCGCGCGATCGCCCCGCTCGTAGCCAGAAATCTGGAATGCCCAGAACCACGGCTTCCTCACCGACCACAATGCGATCGCGACGACGAACAACATGATTACGAGGGGAGGCACAAGCCTTCTTGCCAGGCGCACTATCGCCTACTCCGCGGGACATTCGGCTGGAATTTCCACAATACCGCCACTGGGCCGGGCAAGGATTCCGCAGGCGTCACGCCGCCGAAAACGGCAGCCGCGTTGGCTTGATTTTCTTGACCACTTGAGGTCCACGCAGCTTCTGATATTCGAAAGTTCGGCGAAGCAGCGTCTCAAATTCGCTTTCCGAATTCGCTCGCTTCACCAGTGAAAGTTTCGGTTTGGCGGACATTAACCCCTCCCCAATCCCTCACCCCAGAACGGGCACCTGCAACATGCCCCCTGCAAAGCGCATTGACGCGGAGACTAGTCCCACCAAACCATCGTGTCAAGTTAATTTCCCGTTATAGGACCGGGCCTCCCCGGAGCAGCACGCTAACGCGAAGAATTTTCCGTTTGCTCCCATCGCTCCATCGGAACTAGTCTAAGCGGCGCTATGGACTCGCAATTCTCGCAAACCCTCGTTCTCGGCATCATCTGGTACATCGTTTTTCTGTTCTCGACGACGTGCCACGAAGGAGCGCACGCGCTGGTCGCGAAACTCCTCGGCGATCCCACGGCATTCCACGGCGGACAGGTAAGCCTGAATCCGATTCCCCACATTCGCCGCGCGCCGTTCGGCATGGTGGTGGTTCCGATACTTTCGTACCTCTACGGGGGCTGGATGATCGGGTGGGCCAACGCTCCGTACGATCCGGATTGGCAGCGGCGATTTCCCCGGCGGGCCGCATGGATGGCTCTGGCCGGCCCTGGCGCGAATTTTTCCCTGGTGCTGATTGCGGCGGTTGCTATCCGCGTCGGAATTGCCCTCCACTATTTTCAGAGGCCTGAGTCGGCAACCTTCACGCATGTCACGGAAGCGGCCGTCCCCGGATTCGCGGCCTTTGCCGCGACGTTCCTCAGCGTTCTCTTCCTCCTCAATCTCGTTCTGGGAACGTTTAACCTTCTGCCGGTGCCTCCTCTCGACGGCAACACGGGAGTCACTCTTTTGATGAGCGAAGGGACGGCTCTCCGTTTTCTGGATTGGACCCACAATCAGGGCTTTGGGATGATCGGCCTGCTTCTGGCGTGGGTGGTATACGGCAGGATGTTCGGTTACATCTTCCGCATTTCCCTGGCTGTCCTCTATCCCGGTTCAAATTGGGGCTGATTCACACTCCGATTTTCTATGGTTTTGGGGCGCCGCGAAATTGGTTCAAAACCGCACAATGGTCATACCAAGGAACAACCGCGTGCGTTTGTCCCCGCACTGGCGAGGGCCAAGTCCTTCTGTTTGAGCCGCTGACAGGTATCCTTTTTGGCATGCCTTCTGCATCCCTCTATGGCGCGGGGGGCAACCTGAATGGAATTCACGGCCGATCAGTCCAACAGCTATCGCGTCGAGGTGTCTGGCTGGGACGCTTCCGAAAGCTTCTTCGTCGAGAAAACCATGTTGGATTGGGGACGAGACGAAAAGAAGGAAATCCATCTCCGCTCTGTTCTTCGCGAGGGTTCCGTCGTGTTTGTGCGGCTTCTTCAGCCCGTTACGAATGGCAACAACTTCCCGGTTGCTTATCAGGCGCAGCGCATTGGCCCGCGCAACCCGGAAGGTCACTCGCCAGTTCATTTAGCCCAGTTGCGCCCTCGCCCGCTTTACAAACAAAGCCCCGAGAGGTTGGTGGACGCCGTCAGAGTAGCCTAAGCGCCGAGCGACACTGTCGCGCGGAACCAATCAGCGTTACATCGCTTGCCCCACTGAAGATGTGCGCCAGTGGTTTTTCCCGGTGCCAGTTCGAAACCGGGAGTACCATCTCGGAACGAGGATCACGGTCTCATCGAAGTATTTCGGAACGCTCCCCGTTGAAACTGCTCTTTCCACATTGCTTCACAACAGCACCGACAAGGAACTGATGAAGAATTCAGAGCACTTATCCACGCGTTGTGCAAAAGGCGTCGCTACGCGTTGCATTCCGATACCGTTCGAGCCTTCTGGCATCTGCCTTGCCTGAGAATGTACCTGTATGGCTACTATGACCGAAAAAGCGGTTGTCAGCGCGACACGCAGGAACCTATCAATATGCGTCCTTGACGACGACGCCGACCACGTGGAACTCACCGTCGCTCGATTGGAGAAGGGCGGCTTCCCTGCCGTGGGAACCACGAATCCGCAAGAGGCCCTGCAAAAGATTCGCCTCGGCGGTTGCCGCGTGGTTCTGGCCGATTTCAAGATGCCTGGGATGGACGGGCTTGCGTTTCTCGAGAAAACCCTTCAGTTCGACCCGGGAATGTACGTCATTCTGATGACCGGCTACTACTCGGTGGATTCCGCGATCGACGCCATCAAGCGCGGCGCCTACGACTACATCTGCAAGCCCATCGATTTTCCCAGGCTCGAGCGCACTCTCGACGAGCTCGCCGAACTTTTCTCGCAGCGCAGCGAAATTCGCGGCCTTGAAGAAAAATTGTTCCAGAACCTACAATTTCACGGGATCGTCGGCAAGAGCCCCGCGATGCTCGAGGTATTCGAGCTGGCGAAGAAAGTCGCGCGCCACTATACGAACGTCCTGATCACAGGCCCCACCGGCTCGGGCAAGGAACTCATCGCGCGCGCACTGCACCAGCTAAGTCCGGTCGTGCAGGAACGCTTCGCCGTCTGCAACTGCTCGGCCTTGGTCGACACTCTTCTCGAAAGCCAGTTGTTCGGCCACGTGCGCGGCTCGTTTACCGGCGCCACCGATACGCGTCCCGGTCTTTTCGAGTACGCCAACAATGGCACCGTATTTCTCGACGAAATCGGCGATACATCGCTGCAGATGCAGGCCAAGCTCCTTCGCGTGATTCAAAACCGCGAAATCCAGCGCGTCGGCTCGCCCGAGGTGAAGAAGATCGAAGTGCGACTGATCGCTGCCACGAATCGCGACCTGCGCGCGGAAGTTCTCGCCGGCAGGTTCCGCGAGGATCTCTTCTACCGCCTCAGCAGCATCGAAATCCGCGTTCCCGGCCTCTCCGAGCGTCCGGAAGACATTCCAGTTCTCGTCCAGCATTTCCTGAAAAAATACGGCCAGACGTACGGCAAATCCTTTCAGGGTCTGTCGCGCCGCGCTCAGATCGTCCTCCTGCAGCACGACTGGCCGGGCAACGTTCGCGAGCTTGAGAACGTGATTTCAAGCGCCGCCATCACGGCCAACGCCGACTTCATCGACGTCAGCGACCTGCCCACCCACCTCCAGAAGCCCCATCGCCGCATCACCAATCTCGAGGAAAACTGGCGCCCGCTGCCCCTCGACGAGATCCGCCGCATCCACATTCAGCGCGTCCTCGAAATGTGCAACGGCAACCGCGTCCGCGCCGCGCAGGTCCTCGGCATCGGCCGCACCAGCCTTTACCGCTTCCTCAAG
Source organism: uncultured Acidobacteriota bacterium (assembly GCA_963737205.1). Lineage (GTDB taxonomy): Bacteria > Acidobacteriota > Terriglobia > Acidiferrales > UBA7541 > Palsa-295. The sequence continues at coordinate 1,109,937 of CAVTRV010000003.1, forward strand.
CGCACCAACAAGCCAGCGGCCGCCGCCGCGAAAAGCGCCGGCTGACGCGCCCGTTTCTCGCGCCCGTTCCTGACCCCCGTTTCGCTCGCGCACACAGTTTCATCGTGCAACACTCGCTTCCCCTAATTTCGCCCGCAAGCCTCTTGTTTCGAGCCGCAGCCGGCGTCCACAACTGGCCCTGCGGATGCTCCTACCGCCTGATGTTGACACCGGGATCGCAGAACGCTAGGACTCCACCGACTCGGCCCGCAGCCATCGTAGAGAGCCGCTCGGAGCCTCGCTATCCCTTTGAGTTTTCGATCGAGGTTTCGGGCTTCGATCACGCCGGAAGGTTCTTTACCGAGGGGACATTCACGGTCGATGCCAGCTTCTGCGGCTGCCGATTTCATCTGCGCAATCCGGTGGAGAAAGGTACCGTCGTCGCGATTCGTCTGTTGAAGCCCCGAAACAAGTCCGAGAGCCATCGCCCCACGCTGCTTTTTCGGGTCGCGCACGTGGCGCAAGAAAAGAGAGGATGGGCTGTCGGCGTTTGGAAACTCCAATCGAGCGAAGCCTGGCTGGCGGAGTTTGCGGACGTTATAAAGTAGCCAAACGCGAAGTCGTAACTTTTGCCGCACCAGCCCGACGGCGCGCGGCTGGGCCGAGCGCGCCGCGCGCTGCTTCCCACCACTTGCTCCGAGCCCTGAATCAGTGCCCGCCCGACGTATATGACGCGTCGTGCACCAGCGATCCGGGCAGCGAAACCGTCGAATCAAGCCGCACGATCATTCCTGTCTGCGCGGGAAGCTCCACGTCCTTGCCTTTTCTCGCAACCACGTAAGCGCCGCCGCCAACGAGTCCGATCACGCTGCCGCGAATCACGTGGCTGAAAATGAGCCCCACCAGCGAGCCGCCGCTCCCGCCGATCGCCACATCTGTGACGTCGCTCTTGATGTCGTGCTTTTCCTCCACCACAACCCCTTCCACCGTCTTCACGTCTTTCCGGCGCTTCCCCGCTTCGGTGGATCCGTTGTAAATCCCCAAAATACTCATCCGCGCGGGAAAAATCCGGCTCTCCACTTCGACGGAATTGAAATTCAAATTCATCGAGGCCCCGCCGCGGATCATGGAGAACCATTTCGGACGGTCTACGGTGCGAATGGTGCCGTGAATCTTGGCGCCCGCAGGCAGTACGAGCTGGTTTCCGGCGAAAACGGGCTCGGCCACCACAGCCGTGAACGGATCGCCGTCATGCGCCACGCTCGTGCTGAGCCCATTGAGAAGTGTGAGGCGGATTTGCGTCCCCGGAATCGCGTCCGTGGTCTGCGCGTGTGCCGCCGATGTGAGCAGAAATACCGCTGATGCCAGGCAACTGATCGCGAACAAACGCTTCATGAATTTTCTCCTTGTCCTGAGCCCGCCGCAGGCGGCTGAAGGGCCTGCCCTGAACCGAAGAAGACGTCCAGGGTTTAGTTAATTTGTGTTCGATTTAAATGCCGGATGGAAGCGTCAGGACGAACCCGCGCGCGACCTCCGGGCGTCCCCGTTTCGTGGGGCTTCCCGCTGGCGCGCGGTAAGGTGCGGAGGATGCACCCGGACCTAAGATACTCTTTCCGTTGGTTTCGTTGCAGGCAATTTCAACTCCTCTTTCCTAACGGCAACCCCGCTCCGGGCAGCGGACTGAGAGGACCAATGACAGTCGCCGAACCGTTGCCCCTGAGACCCCTTGAGTCAGAGGCCGGCGTGTATCCAAACGGTCATTAGCGATTACGAGTTTCGGCCCCCACTGCTCGGCTCCGCTGCGCTCCGGTGAGTGCTACGTTGGGAGCATGCAGATCAAGCGCAACCTCTTGCGGGCCGCTGGCCTCACGCTTTTGCCGGTCGCGCTGATTTTCCCTGTCTTGGCGCTGGCTCGATTCGGTCCCATGGGACCCGCAACAGCGTGGCCTGTGGCCATCTACGCGCCCATTGCAATGTGGATCGAAACGCGCGCCCTCAGAATCCTGCTGAACACCTGGAGCGACGGCCGCGAGCGCTTGCTGGTGGCGATCCTGCCCCTCGGCCTCATTGCCGTGTTCGTGTACGTCGTCCACGGCGCCGTCTTCATCCTCGGCCTTCCCGTCCTAATGAAGCATCTCCTCTAGCACCAGTAAATCCCCATAAAATAACTGGAAGGTTTGTGTCAGGGCGTGAGTTTACTGTCGAAGGTCGTCGTGTCAGCCTCGGACCTTCAGTCCGGGGAGCATGGCCTTTTAAGGCCATGCGAAAGGTCCGCCTCAAGGAAGACGGGCTTTAGCCGCTGGGATAGCTGCGGCTTCAGCCGCAGCCAAAACGGGCTTGAGGTTCACCTTCACTGATGGGGACGCGGTACCACACGACGTTGTCATCCCGAATCCCTGCGCTTTTTGCGGGGTGAGGGACCTGCTTTTCTTTTCTCTGTGTCCTCAAGCCGTTCTCCGTGCCCTCTGTGTTTCAGCTTTTCTCCGTGTTTCGGATTTTCTCAGCGTTCTCCGCGTCTCGGCGGTAAAAGCTTTTGCCTTTGACTCAATTTCAAATCTGAAATTTCCAATTTCAAATCGCTTTAGCGTTCATCTACTGAACCGCTTTCCCCACTTGCCCGGGCGCACCCGCGGCCAGCCTTTGCCCTATCGCGTCGCAAGCAAGCTTCACGGTGGCATCCTCCGAATGTAATGCCTGCGAGACAAGTGTTTCTCCACTCCTCGTCACCACCGTGACCTTGTTCACCTTCACCAGGCCTCCGAAGCCCGTGAAACCTTTCTTGCTGGTTCCTCGGTCGAACAGGACCGCGAAATCCGCCTTCGATTTTTCCTGAGTCACGGCCACCACGGCGCAATCGGACGTGAAATCCTGGTAGATGCTCACCATGTCCGGGTTGTACCCGGGGACGTATCCGCCGCCCCCCACAAACGAGCTGCTCGGATTACCGAATCCTCCGATTTCCGCCCACGTTTCCGTGTCGGTTATGTAGACGCGCGGCTTGGAGCCCTTCTCATCCGGCGCGGGAGCCGGCTCGGCCGGCGGCCTGGCCTGTTGGCCCTGCATTTGATTTGAATTCGTGCCGGCCGAAGCAGACTGCGCTGGGCTGGCTTCCCTCACGGAAGTGTCGACGACGATCTCATACCGCGTGACGTATCCGATCTTCCCGTTCGCGGTTTGAACCTTCACGGTATAGCCCTGAGTATCGGAGAGCGCGATCACACTCTCGTTGCACGCCGCCGTCGCCACCAGTCGCAGCGGCAAAGCCTGCTCCGCGTCAGACGTTATGGTCACGTACGGCTCGTTCTGGCACTTGATCCGTGCAGGCGTCCCCCCGGAACCAGCCACTGGCTGCGGCCTCTGCTGCGCCCACGCGGAGCCGCACGCACACGTCGCGCCAAGAACCACCCAACAAGCTAACTTGCCCGGCATACTGGCCTCCATAATTCTCTCTTTTAGTTTAACCGCACGCCGACGCGGCGCCCGAAGCAGCCCAAGCACTGTGCCGAAGGTGCCAACCGCACGCACATTTCAAATGGAGCATTCAGAATTTGCTGCTCGCGGGTCGCGGATCGCGGGTCACCACTCACTAGTCACCAATCACCAGTCACGAATCGTCGCTCACGAGTCACGGGTCGCGGGCCACGCCGCGGCCCACTACTCACTAATCACCAGTCACCACCTGTGCTAGACTCGCGAAGCGGTCGCGCAAGAAGAAACTTTTTTGCGCTGCCGCCATCGGTGGAACTTCGGGCTCTGTGCAACGATTCCCCGTGAACCCCGCCAGGCCCGGAAGGGAGCAACGGTAACGGGTCAGCTTCGTGTGCCGCGGAGTACCCGAAGTTCCATACCCTATGCGTGAGGATGCCTGAGGCTGAAGAAGAATGCGGCGAGCGCTGAGACTTCGATGAAGCGAGAGGTTTCACCAATCACTCCCGAAGCTTCGGGATCACAAATCACCACTCACGAGTCACGTCCTTGACCTATAAAGTCATCGCCCGAAAATATCGCCCGCAAACATTCAAGGAAATCGTCGGGCAGGCGCACGTCACCCGAACGCTGGCGAATGCCATCCAATCGAACCGCGTCGCGCACGCATACATTTTCTCGGGCGTTCGCGGCGTCGGCAAGACCACCACCGCGCGCATTCTCGCCAAAGCGCTGAATTGCGCGAAGGGTTCCACCGCGGACCCCGACAACACCTGCGATTCCTGCCGCGAAATTTCCGCCGGGACTTCGCTCGACGTCCTTGAAATCGACGCAGCCTCGAACCGCGGCATCGACCAGATTCGCGAGCTTCGCGAGATGGTGCGCTATGCGCCCGCCGCCAGCCGCTACAAAGTCGTCATCCTCGACGAAGCGCATCAACTAACCGACGAAGCCTCGAACGCGCTGCTGAAAACTCTCGAAGAGCCGCCCGAACGCGTGATTTTCATTCTCGCCACCACGCGCTCCGAAGATCTCGTCGAAACGATCAAGTCGCGCGCGCAACTTTTCCAATTCCGCTCGCTCACCTTCAAGGAAATCGCCAGCGAAATCGAACGCATCACAAAAGCTGAAAACCTGAAGATCGATTCCGGAGCCGTGGCCGTTCTCGCGCGCGCCGCGGAAGGCAGCTTGCGCGACGGACTCTCGCTTCTCGAACAAGCCATCGCCTATTCCGGCGACGACATCACCGATGCGCAGGTCCGCGAACTCCTCGGCGTCGTGGCGGAAAGCGTGCTCGACGAGCTCGTCGAAGCGATCGAGGCTCAATCCGCCGAGCGCGCCCTGGGCCTGGTCCATCGCCTGATCGGCGACGGCCAGAATCTCCGGCATTTCTGCCGTGAAGCGATTCGCCACTTTCGCAATTTGCTGGTCGCCCGCGTCTGCGGCGCCGATTCCGATTTGGTGGCGGCTCCGCCTGACGAACGGCCCCGCCTCGCCGAACAGGCCGCAAAATTCGGCGAGGAAGACCTGACGCGATTTTTCAATATTCTGCTCGCCGCGGAAGACGAACTGCGGCGCAACCCCGATCCGCGTCTGCATCTTGAATTGGCGCTGCTGAAGCTCGTGAACGCGCAACGCCTGGCCCCGCTCGAAGCAGTTCTCTCGGACTTGCATGGTGGCGGACGCACTTCGGCTTCGCGGCCGGCTCCCGATGCTTCCGGAACTCCGCCGCGCTCTATGTCCGCAGCCGCAGGCTCCGATGCGAGGTCCAGCGCTGCTGCGCCGGCCCGATCAAATCCAATCTCGTCTCCGGCGCCGGCTCAAACGCCCGCGCCGCCTTCGCGCACCGGAACGCCGGAATCGAATCTCGCGCCGGCGCGAACGGCAACGCCCACGCCAATTCCCGCATCTCCTCCTCGAATCGTCGCGCGCGCCGCGGAAGATCCGGCCAACGGGCTCGCATCCGCGCAAGTGGAAGCCATCAAGAATGCGCTGCAGGGGCAGAAATTTTTGTGGTCGATGGTGGAGCACGCCACGCGCTGGGAAATCGAAGGCGGCGAACTTCATCTGTTTTTTCCTACGGAGAGCCGCGCGCTCGCCGAAATGTTGCAGGCGCGCGATCCGATGGAGCGATTGCGCACAGTCTTGAACCAAGTGGTAGGCCAGCCGCTGCGCGTCTGTGTTAAACTGGAGGCAGGTCGAGCGCCTGCGAATCTCGGTTCTGAATTGCGCGCTCGATTCGAGGAAGATCCTATCGTTAGGGCGATGCTGGAAAGATTCGGCGGCCAGATTTCAAAGGTCAAACGCCCGGGCGAGGAATAGCTGATGGAAGTAAAAGCGCTTCAACAAATGCTGTCGCAGTTCCGGTCGGTGCAGGAAAAGCTCGAAAAGCAGATCGACGGAATTGTGGTCGAGGCGAGTGCCGGCGGCGGCATGGTGTCCGTAAAGATGAACGGCCAGAAGCAGCTACTCGAAGTGCGCGTCGAGCCGGACATCTTCAAGGGCAAGGACCAGGAAATGCTGCAGGAACTCATTCTCGCCGCGGTGAACGAAGCCGCGCGCCGCGTTGACGAAGAGCTTTCCAAACAAGTGAAAGACGTCACCGGCGGTTTGCCCGGCGTTATGGGCATGAAGATTCCCGGTCTCTTCTGAGCCGCATGGTTTTCGGTATCATCCAAATTCATTCTCGTGAATCTGTCATCCCGAGTCCCCGCGCATTTTTTGGGGTGAGGGATCTGCTTTTGGCCGCAGTGCGCGACACAGATACACGTGCTAAGCGCCGCAGACGCGACACAAGTTACTCGAACGCGGGCGGAACGACACCAGCTAGCCCAGCGCCGTAGGCGCGACGCATGCGCTTTTTCGTTTTCATTCAAAATACCGCCTCACGAACAACGAGACCCCATGCCTGATTTCGCGCCATCCATAACACGTCTGATCGACGAGCTAAAGCACTTGCCCGGCATCGGGCAAAAAACCGCCCAGCGCCTCGCCTTCTATCTTCTTCGCGCGGACCGCGACCAAGCCTTCGCTCTCTCCGACGCGATTCGCGACGCCAAGGAAAAAATCCGCGAATGCTCGATCTGCAACAACATCACCGACGAGGACCCGTGCCTCTTCTGCAGAAGCTCCACGCGGGACAAGCGGCTGATCTGCGTTGTCGAGGACGCAACCAACATCCAGGCCGTGGAGAAAACGCGCCAGTTCAACGGTCTCTACCATGTTCTCGGCGGCGCGCTGTCGCCGCTGCAAGGCGTTGGGCCGGATCAGTTGAAAATCAAAAGCCTCATCGAACGTCTGAAGGCGGGAACCACCGAAGAACTCATCGTCGCCACAAGTCCCACTGCCGAAGGCGAAGCCACCGCGGTGTATCTCTCGAAGCTCATCAAGCCGCTCGGCGTTCGCGTATCGCGCATCGCAATGGGCATCCCGGTCGGCTCCGACCTCGAATACGCCGACGAAGTCACCATGATGAAAGCCATGGAAGGCCGCCGCGACCTGTAGCAAATCGCTGGCTTTGCCCTGGCCGTCGACGCCATTTCCCCGCCGCGTTGTCATCCCGGGCTTCGACGCTTCCCACCGCGTTGTCATCCCGAATCCCCGCGCCTTTTGCGGGGTGAGGGATCTGCTTTTCGCTTTTTTGGAAGGCCGCCGCGACCTGTAGGCGCCTGCTAATTGATTTCCCGGCGGTTGTTACTCCCGATTCGACTTATCGTGCAAATCCAGCCCGAAAGCGGGCTTGTCCTTCGTCCCCGTAATCTTGATGGGCAGTTCGGTGCCGCCGTCCTTACCCCTGAAAAACGGATCCACAGCTTTCAGGAAAAACGATTTCATGCCCGTCGTCGTCTGCGACAACTTCGCCTGCAGCCGCAGCTTGCCGTAGAAATCCAGTTCCTGGCTATCGAGGTTGTACGAGCCTTTCAGGGCGATCGATGCGCCGGTAACGCCGAAGCTCAACTGCGTAAACGTGACGACTCCCTTTCGGACATCGAATCTTCCTTTCAACTCCGACACCGGATCGCCGTCCGGCTGCTCCTCCGGCTTGCCCTGAGCCTTCATGCTCAGCGTCTCGATTCTCTGCGTCGTCGCAGGGCTCGTGAAACGAGTATCGCCCATTTCAAACATCCCGCTCAGCGTCATCCGCTCGATTAAGTCCTGGTCGCCCTCCCCAATCTCGATATGCGTTCGAAGTTTGGCGTCCCCCGTCATCAGCGGTTCTTTCGAGTCCACCGCGAGCTTCAGCAGGTCCTCCACTCGCGCGTGACTCGTCACGGCGTCGAGCAGGATTGTCCGGCCCTTCATGGGCGTTTTGTCTACCACCTCGCCCTTCACGTCCAGAGTCGACTGCAAAAATCGCGCCGCAACGTTATTCAGGATCGTGTTGCCATTCGTGCCGTCGACGATCGCGGAAAAATCTGTGTGCAGCAGCAGCGGATGATGGCTGGTGCGAAGACTGAAGTCCGGCGTATTTGTCGCTCCTTCGACGGTGAGGTAATCCAGCGGCCCCTTGAATGTTCCCGTCGAAGAAAGAATCCCGCTCAATCCCTTGATGGTTCCCAGATCGGCATTCTCGAACGTGTAAGTGCCGTCCACCGCGGTCTCTCTCGGATCTTCCGCATCCCAGGGACCGAACATGCCGCTCGAATCGATTTCTCCCTTCGGAACGGGGTTCGTCAGGATCGCGCGGAACTTCGCGGGACGATCCAGTACCACCTCGTGCAGTTCAAGGTGATGCAGCAGAAATTGGCGAGGCGTCTTGTTCGGATCGCGCGGCAAGATCTCCAGCACCGCGTCATCCGCCCACACGTTCTGGATCGTAACCGGATACTTTTCCGCCAAATCCTCGTCCGTGCCGCGCAGGACTGGTTTTTGGCCCGGCTCGTGCGGCGGGACCTCAATCCGCAATCCGTCCAGGTGAACGCTGCTCACGATCGGTTTCCGTCGAAGTACGCTGAAAAAACCCGCATCGAATGTGACGCGCTTCACCTGGATCAGCGGAGGCACGTCGGTTCGTGCTTCGTGGCGCAGCACAACATCGTTGACCGTAACGTGCACTCGAGGAAATACGGACACTTGGAAATCACCAAATTGCACGCTGCTTTTGAAGTGAGTCCTGAAATAGCTTTCGGTGCGTCGCCGAGCTTCGGCGCGCAATCCAGGACCGACGCCGTACACCAGAATTAAGAGCAAACTCACGCCAACGAGGGCGCCGACTGCGAACCAAACCAACACCTTGTTCACGATAGTCCTGCGCACGGCGCGCTCCATCTTCGGCCCATAATCCGGGGCTAAGGCAAATTCCGCTCGCATCTTACAGCAACGCCCGGTCGCCCACCATCAGGTGAACTCCGTAGTTTCAGCGTGGGGAAAAACGCTTGGTCTTCAGGGGAGCGGGTGCTTTAACGGGGCTTCAGAGTTTGTGTGGCAACTAGGGTCTTGTGTCAGCCCCGGACCTTCAGGCCGCGCGGAAGAAGCCCCCTCACCCCGGATCGGGCTTCAGCCCTGCCGTAACTTTCTTCGGGCAAAGCCGCGGAGCGGCGATTGTACTTAGCCCGGCATGCAGCGAAGCGGAATGCCGGGGAACCAAGCTACAAAACAAGAACGAGTCCCGGAGGGACGATTGAGTGCGTGACAGTCAGCCCCCGGACTCGAGTTTCAGGGTTTGCCCCGAGGCTTCGGGGTGCCTGCCGGCCGCGGCGGGCAAACCCTGACCCAAAACGATGGGGGTGAGGATCTGCTTTTCTTTTCTGTGTGTCCTCAAGCCGTTCTCCGTGTCCTCTGTGTTTCAGCTTTTCTCTGCGTTTCAGATTTTCTCAGCGTTCTCCGCGTCTCGGCGGTAAAAGCTTTTGCTTTTGACTCAATTTCACATCTGAAATTTCCAATTTCAAATCGCTTTAGCGTTCATCTGTGGTTCCAAGGTTTCACGGCCCTCCAGGGGGAATCCGCCGCGCCGGACGCGCACTGGCCGAGTCACTGCGTCTCTGTTAGTCTTCCCGTCGAAACCCACGCAGCCCGGAGGTCCCCATGCGCAGAAGAGAATTCCTGGGCGCTGCAATAGGCGCAACGATCCTTCCCACGAAAGCTTTCGGCGCGAATTTGCCCTCGTCCGCGGGCGCAGCGTCATCGCATTCGGCCGACGCGCTGAGCGCCCTGAAGCCGATGGCCGTCGGCCTGATGATTCAGCCGGCGAGCGGCGCGGAAACCGCCATCTCACGCGTAAAAGATTTGGGACTCTCGAACTGTTTCCTCTCGCTCGACGGCTACATCGGACACTTCACTCCCCTGCTCGCCCAGGAATTGAACGGCCTGCTCCAGAAGTACAGCGTCGTCGCCACCAGCGCTGAAGTTGTCGGTCCCGGCCGCCTCGTGTGGGACTTCCTCGACGGGCCCTCGACCATCGGCCTCGTGCCTCGCGAGACTCGCGCCGCCCGCATCGACGCGCTGAAGCAAACCTCTGACTTCGCGAAAATGCTCGGCATCCCACGCGTGCAAACGCATTGCGGCTTCATCCCCGAAAATCCGCGCGATCCACTTTACGACGAAGCGGTCCTCGCAATTCGCGAAGTCGCGCAATACTGCGCCACCAACGGCCAGGATTTCCTGATGGAGACCGGCCAGGAAACTCCCACCACGCTCTCGCGCGCGCTAAAGGATGTGAACCAGCCGAATCTCGGCATCGGTTTCGACACCGCGAATCTGATTTTGTACGGAAAAGCGAATCCGGTCGACGCGGCGGACATCATCGGCCCGCACGTGAAAAGTGTCCACGCCAAGGATGGAAAGTTCCCGACGGATCCGATGCAACTCGGCGAGGAAGTCTTGATCGGTACCGGCCGCGTCGACTTCGTGCAAGTGCTCACGAAGCTCCACAATTTCGGCTACACCGGCGCGATCACCATCGAGCGCGAAACTTCCGGCCCGCAGCAAATCGAAGACGTGAAAAACGAGAAAATTTATCTCGAGCGCATCATCGCCCAAATCCAGGCTCAGACCCAAACTCAGACCCAGTCCAAGCCAACATGATTGATGGTCAACGCCCGCGCACTGCTCCGTCGCAAGCTGACGCCGTCGCGCGACCTCAGTCTCGCGGAATCACAGCCGTCGGAATTTTCCTGTTCTTCGGCGCCGCAATGGCCGCTTTCGCGGGAACGACGCTGCTCTGGCCAGGCACACGCCTCGATCGCGCGTGGGTCCTCAACCCGGACGCCTACAAGACACTCCGGGCCTTTGGTCGGCTAATCGGGATTCCATTCTTGGCGCTCAGCGCAGCTCTATTGATCGCTGGAATCGGTTGGTTCAAGCGCCGCGCATGGGGTTGGCGCCTCGCGGTGGCTGTTATCGCAATTCAGCTTGTCGGGGACGGCATCAGCGCTTTGGAGGGCCACTTCGTTCGAGGCGCGGCCGGCGTTGCAATCGCCGGCGCGCTGCTCTTTTATCTTTTCCGCCCAAATGTCAGGACGGCGTTTCAAAACTCTTCCTGACGCCAAATCTCGATAGTCGTCGCCGCCGGACTACGAGTGAATCTCCATCCACCGGCCCAAGACCGTCGCGGCATGCTCGCACAGCTCGCGATCCTCCGAGGCCGCAAACGCAGCAAGAAAGTGGCTATCGATGTCGAGCTCACCCACCACTTCCCCGCGCACGAACACTGGCACCACGATTTCCGATTTCGTTTCCACCGAGCACGCAAGATAACGCGAATCGGTGCTCACATCATCCACCACCACCGTTTTGCCGGTGGACGCTGCCGCCCCGCAAATCCCCTGGTGCAACGGTATGCGCGTGTGCGGCGTCATCGAGCCCTTGAACGGCCCGAGAATCAGCACCGTTTCCTTCGCTTCCTTCTTCATCATGTAAAAACCCACCCAGTTGTACTTCAGCAGGCTTTTGTGCAGCAGCGACACCATCTCCGTCATCAGCCCCTCGGTGGACGTGGCCGTGGCGGCTAAGGCGTCGAGTTGTGGGATCAGGTCCCTCGGTTTGGCATTCGACTTGAACATCACCGCATTAAATCATGCCGCTTCCGAATCATCGAAATGCGATTCCCTTATCGAGTTCCACCCTCGCAACTCACACCACGAGACGATGGCACGCCCTGCAAGTGAACTTTTGAGGAAAATAACTACAGGCTAGCTCTCTTGACGCCGTGCACGGGAATGCGCCTCATCACCACGTTGTCATCGCGAATCCCCGCGCCTTTCGCGCGGGTGCGCGTTGTTTGCGTCCCGGATGATTCTGCGGGAAGGGATCTGCTTTTCGGCCTAACGCGAGGCAGCCGAGGAAGCTGTCTTGTCTTTGCTCTCCGCATCCTTTGCCGCTTTGGCGCGCAGCACCAGGACGGGGCAATCCGCCTGTTCCACCACTTTCTTGGCCACCGAGCCGAACCTGATCTCGCGCCAGCCGGTCATTCCGTGCGTGGCTATAACTACGAGATCCACATGGTCCTGCTCGGCGATTCGTACCAGTTCCATGCCGACGTCATTCGCGATCCCCACTTCCGTCCGCACCTTTATCTTGGGCGCCAGCGTGGCAGCCAGCTCGGTCAGTTGCTTCGCGCCCGCGTCGTCCACGCTCTTGTCATACTCCCCCTCTTTGAACATCGACACGCTGTCGGGCAGGTCCGGTATGGCCGGTACCACATAGACCAGCAGCAACTCCGCGCCCAGCCGCGAAGCCATTTCCGACGCCACATCCAGCGCGCCGTGCGAATGTTCGCTAAAATCGATCGGGACCATAATCAGTTTAGGAGGCAGCATGTTGGTTTCCTTTGTGCCAGCGTTCCAGTAGCGGAAAAAGTAGCTGCGCCATCCTAGCAAACCAAATTGCTGCTACGTTACACCCGTGTTTCACCCACGTTAATTTAATCCCCCGCCTGCCGCCTCTCAAGACTCGGTTTGTGTTAGCCCCGGACTCGGGTTCGGCCTTGTCGTACGCCTTCTGCTTCATCTGTGTTTATCTGTCCCGAAGCTTCGGGATCATCTGTAGTTCCAAGGTTTTCACGGCCCTTGTCGCTCCTGCCTCCTTGCCTCCTGCCTCCTTGCTTCCTCTCCTCGGACGGCGTATATAAAGCCCATCCAGGAGGCACAATGCCCTCATTCGAAAAATACATGGCGCAATACGATCACGAGCACACCAATCCCTGGAACAAGGTGATGCACGGCATCGGCATCCCGATCATCCTGGCGGGAATCGTTCTCTCGATTTTCACGTGGTGGCGCATCGGCCTGGCGTTATTCATCGCCGGATGGATTCTCCTCTTCGCCGGCCATCGCATCGAAGGCAACAAACCCGCCTTCTTCCAGGGCGTCATCTATTTCCTCGTAGGCCCCATCTGGATCGCCAAAGAAATCAAAGACGCCATCTTCGGCGCCCGGGAAAACGCTCCAAAGGTGGGAACGTAGTTACCGCCTCATGGCGTTCATTGACGACTTCGCCCGCGACCTTCGTTTCGCCCTCCGGCAGCTCGCGAAGAATCCCCTGTTCGCCATCATCATCATTCTCTCGCTCGGCGTCGCGATCGGCGCGAACACCGCAATCTTCACGTTGCTCGATGCGATCACTCTGCGGCAACTCGCTGTGCCGCAGCCGTCGCGTCTCGTGGAAATCAACGAAACCACATCCCAAAATAACCCGCGCGCAGTCACCTATGCGCAATTGAACCAGCTCCGCGCCCGCCAATCCGTCTTCTCCTCGATTTCGGGCTGGCTCCTGCCCATGGAGAACATCGAGGTCAACGGCACTCCGTCGCTTCGCGCCGTCCAGTACGTCACTGGCGACTTCTATTCCACCTATCCCGTGCGCCCAGTTCTCGGCCGCACACTGCTGCCGTCCGATTCAACGGCTCCATCAGGCGGACCGTCAGCCGTCGCCGTTATCAGTTTCGAATGCTGGCAGGAACGCTTCGGCGGCGACGCGCAAATTCTCGGTCAGGTGATTCGCGTCGAAGGTCAGCCGTTCTCGATCGTGGGCGTCACGCCCGCAAATTTCTCCAGTCCGCAAGTCGATGTTTCTGCCGACGCCACCATCCCCGTCGAGTCCGCTCCGTTCCAGTTATTCGAGTCCGATCTCCAGTCGATGCCGCTTCTGGCCACGGCTCGCCTGCGCGACGGAGTCTCGCTCCAGCGAGCCGACGCGCAATTGCAGGTCCTGTGGCCCTCGATTCTGCGCGACACCGAGCCGCCGGGATCGTCGCCGAAAGACGCCGCCGATGATCTCTCGCGCCGCGTTCAACTCGCTCCCGGCTCGCGCGGCCAATCTTTCCTCCGCCGCGATTTTTCGGAATCGGTGCAAATTCTTATGGCCGCCGCGGCCACGCTTTTGCTCCTCGCGTGCCTCAACGTCGCCACACTACTCCTCGCGCGCGCCTCCGCGCGCTCCGGCGAAATCGGCGTCCGCCTCGCGCTCGGTGCGATGCGCAGCCGCATCATGCGCCAGCTTCTGACGGAAAGCCTTCTGCTCGCTGCGGCTTCTGCCGCTGCCGGCCTCGCGCTAGCGCAGTGGTCCGGCCCGCTTTTGCTCAGCCTGATGTGGAACAGCCCGGTAAAACTGACGATTTCGCTTCGCCCCGACGCCCGCATTCTCGCGTTCACGATCGCCGTGGCCTTTCTCGCCACCGTTCTGTTCGGCTTGGCGCCCGGTTGGCTCACCATCCAGGAAAGCGCATCTCTTCGCGGCAGCTCTCGCACCATCGTCGGAGGCCGCGGCGGCTGGCTTCGCCGCTCTCTGGTAGCCGTGCAAGTCGGCCTCGCCGTGGTGTTGCTCGTGGGCGCGGGCCTCTTGATTCGCACCGCCCACAGGCTCGCAACGGCGAGCCTCGGCTTTGAGCCCCAGCACGTAGCTCTGTTCGGCCTCACTCCGAAACCCGGCGGCTACGGCGATATCGACATCAACGCGTATAAGCGCGACCTCTGGGCCCGCGTCTCCGCGATTCCTGGCGTTGCCTCCGCGTCCCTTTCCGATTCCTCCCCGGTGCAGCTCAATCGCTGGTCCGAAATTGTCTTTGCGCCTTCGTCGGGAAAGTCCAGCTCTTCGCTCAAAGCGAATCTCTATTTTATTTCACCCGGTTTCTTCAAAACGCTCGGCGCTTCAATCATTCGTGGCCGCGAGTTCTCGCCATCCGACACGCCGACCTCCCAGCGCGTCATCATCATCGGCCAGTCTCTCGCCGATCGCCTGTTTCCCGCGCGCGACGCGCTCGGCCGCGCCATTTCCGTCGGCGACCATGCTTCGCGCCAGAATCTTCAAGTAGTCGGCGTCGCGCATGACACAAGGTTCGGGGATCTGCATAACCGCGAGCCCTTGATCGTCTTTCTCCCAATCTTCCAAATCGCGGAAAAGCAGGACGCGAACATTCTCGAGTGGGGATACTTGGAAGTCCGCGCCGAAGGAAATCCTCTCGCCATCGTTCCTTCCGTGGATGCGCAAATCCGCTCGCTGGGCCGCGAGTTTGACCGCGGAGCCGAAACCCTTTCGCGCGCCATCGACGTCAACCTCGCCGAAGAACGCCTCCTGGCTTCGCTCTCCACGTTCTTCGGGATCGTCGCTGGTTTCCTCGCATTGATTGGCCTCTACGGCCTGCTAAGTTACGCCGTAAGCCGACGCATTCGCGAGTTTGGCGTCCGCCTCGCTCTCGGCGCCGATGCGCACCGGATTTTCCTCTCCGTTCTGAAGGAAGCCTTCGCCCTGCTGGCCGCAGGCATCGCCGTAGGCGTTCCGGTCGCAATTGCCACCGCTAGAATCCTCGCCAGCCGCCTGCCGAATCTCACCGCAAACGACGCCGCGCCCTTCGCCGCAGCCGTCGTGCTCGTCGCGACGGCAGGCCTCGTGGCCGCGTGCGCCCCCGCCCGCCGCGCCTCCCGCATCAACCCAATCGAAGCCCTCCGCTCGGAATAGCGACCCGCCGTTTAGTTTCTCCTTGTGTTCGCCTTGCTTTAAAGTTTCCCCCACCCCTGCTCGCCGTAGTGCCTTGCGAGGCGGCTCCTCTGCTTCCTCTGCCTCCCCTGCCTCACTTCGTCCGTTACCCTTTCGCACAAGAACCTCCGTTCTATCGACGCGGTCGGAACGCAATGCTAGGCTTAGAGTTTGCCACCGGAGGAGTGTGTGACCGAGCCCCTCGCATCCAGCGATCTCGGCAATCAGAAGCGCCGCAGCACGCGCATCGTGCAAGCCGTGCCCATCGTGGTGACGGGTGTGGACGCGCTCGGCCAGCCCTTCAAGGAACGCACCACCACCGTGATGGTCAACTGCCACGGCTGCAAGTACCAATCGAAACACTACGTTCCGAAGAATTCGATTGTGAATCTCGAAATCCCGCAGCTCGAGCCCGGCGCTCCGCCGAAAACCACTCCGGGCCGGGTCGTGTGGGTACAGCGCCCACGCACCGTTCGCGAACTGTTTCAAATCGGACTCGAATTCGAAATTGCCGGCAACGTCTGGGGTATCGCTTTTCCGCCCGACGATTGGTTCCCGCTTCCGAGCGAAGAGCCCATCGTCACCACCGCCCCACCGCCAGCCGCCAGACCCGCTCCTCCTCCCGTGAACTATTCGCCCGAACCGGTAATCGCACCGAAACCGGTTGAGACAACTGCTGCAGTCAAGCCACCGATCGCAGCGCAGCCTCCGGCCGCAAAAGCGCCAGCGGCGCCGACGCGACCTCCCGCGCCAGCCGCGCCCGCGCAGCCGCCAGCGAAGCAAGCAGCGCCGCCTCCTCCTGCCGCGCCAGCGCCACCAACCCAACCGAGCCAAAGCAAAATTCACGTCGTGCCCAGCCCTGCGCCCAGCGAGGAATCGCAAGCAGCCCTGGCGCGCCACATGGCCCGAATGGTTGCGGACGCGAAGGAAGTTCTCGATAAGTCGCTGCGCAACGAAGCGCAAACCGCGATCAACGATGAGATGACCGTCGTTCGCCAGCAGCTTGACATCCAGCTCCACGATGCGGTCGAAAAAGCCATCAAAGTCTCGATGGACCGGGTCTCCGAAGCGACCGTCAGAAAAGTCGTCCAGCAAGCCGCCGATCGCACCGCTTCTATCGTCGACGAAGCCCGCAAGGCGACCCAGTCTGGCGCCGAGCAGCTCGACGCCAAAGTTCGCCAGGCCGTGCAGGAAGCCGTCAGCGGCGCGGCTGAGCAGGCCGCGCAGCAAGCGGCGCAGCAAACCGCCGCGCTCAGCCTGAAAGACGCCGTCCAGGAAGCGGTGGAAAAAGCCATTTCGGAGCGCGAAGCGGCCACACCTTCGCTTCAAATTCTTTCCTCGCCCGAAGCCGCACAGAAACACCTCGACCAGTGGAAGAGGGACCTCGAGGACACTGCGCAGGGCGTCCGCAATCAGGCGGTCGAACAGTCGCAGGCCGACGCAGCGGCGGCGAATCGCCAGTGGCAGGAACAATTCGAATCCGCGCTGAAAGGCGCCTCGCAAAAAATCAGCGACCAACTCAGCGAGGTCTCGCAAGCCGCACTCAGCCAAGTCGAGCAGGACATCGCGGCGCGAAGCACCAGTTTGCGCGCGTCGCTCGATGAGGCCATCGTGGGCGCGGAGTCCACAATCTCGACGCTCGGCGCCAGCCTGGCCGAGGAGCGCGTCCGCACAGAAGTCACCAAAGCGGAGCTTCAGGATGCCGCGCGCTCCGCGCTCGAACAAACGCGGCAGAAGCTCGACGAAGTTCTGGCCCAGCAATATCAGGAAATCGGGCGGAAGGCCGACCAGGTCATCGCCGATCGCGCTCTGCAGATCGAACCGATTCTCGACCGGTCGGCGCAAAAAGTTGTGGAGCGGGTTTCAAGCGACCTCGAGCAGAAAATCTCCTCGAAGCTGGACGAAGCGCGCACCGTCGCTGCGGACCTCGCGGGCGTCCGCCAGCAAACGGCGGATTTGCAAGCCTCCGTGCAGGCTCAGGTGAAAGACGCGGCCGACCAGGTCGCGCGCCTCCAGGACACGATTCAGGACCAGGTTCGACAGGCTGCGGAGCAGGCCAGCCAGCTTCAAGGCGCCGTCCAGCAGCAGGTCGAACAGGCCTCCGAAACTGCGATTCAGGAATCGCTCGCGCGCCTGAAAGAGGAAACCGCAAAATATCCGGCCGAGTTCGAGCAGACCTGCCGCGAGTCTCTCTCGAAGGTCGCGGAAGACCTCGAACACAAGAGCACCGAAATGCAGCACGCCACGTACGAGGCTCTGCTGAAGGCCTCCGAGTGGTACCAGAAAAAAGCTCACACGACGATGCAGGGCTCGCTCGAGAAGGCCGTCGAGCAATCCACGGCCAGCCTGCGGGACCGCGCCGCCGAAATTTCCAGCCTCGTGGCTTCCGAACTCGATCACTATCGCCGCACGTACCTCGAGCACAGCCAGGTGCAGATCGAAGAGACCGCGAAGGAAGTGCTCGAACGCGAGCGCAACAAGCTCGACGAAAGCGCCGAAATCGCAAACGCCACCTTCACCGACCGCGTTCGCCGGACCACCGACGAATCGCTTCGCCGCTTCGACCAGGCGTCGCGCCAGGCCCTCGAAAAAGCGCGCTCCGACATGGAATTCAACCGCGATGGTTCCCTGGCTGAATTTCAGACCAAGATCGACGACAAAATTCAGCAAGGCGTCGAGCAAGCCAAAACATATTTGCAGTCGCAACTAATCCCGCTGGTCGAAACCTGGGAATCCAACCGCCTCGCGCAGCAGCGCGAGTGGATGGAACAGCTCCAGAAATCCACCGACGAATCGATCGAACAGTACAAAACGCGCCTCGAAAATGCGTCGAATTCGTGGCTCCTCGCGTCCGCCACTACTCTGGGCCAGCATTCGCAGGCAGTCCTCGACACGATCGCAAAAGCTGCCGAGAAGCGCCTCCGCGAAACGTGCAAAGACGTCCTCGCCGGCATGGGCGACACGCTGAAGGAGCGCCTCGTCGGCCTTTCCAGTGATTTCGAGTCCGACGAAGAAGACGACGAACCTCCCGCGAAGTAATTCCCAGCGCACATGGCAATTCGCGACTTTCCACTCGGCGGCCGGCCGCCGGCAGGGTCGCGCGCCGATTTCCAGCTCTTCGCGCCAACCGTTATAATGCTGGTCATGTCGAACCAGGCCTATCTGAGCATTTGGTGCAAACAATTTGACGAGGAAAATTTGCTCCCGCAATTCGCCGCCTTCCTCGGAACGGTTCCGTTCTCCGTTGCCAAGCCCGGATTCAGCTATCTCGTGATTCGCGCCATCGACGCCTCCGAGTCGCCGATTCTCGAACAGGACTTACGGTCTGTTCCTCTCGATCCCGCGGGCATCATCGAAATCGCGCGCGACCACCTAAACAGCGATTGTGCCTACGAAGTGGAAACGCACTGGGACCTCGGGACGTTCGATGCTGGCGCTGCCAAGTGGATCGTCGAACCCCAGCCCCTCGAAATCGATTGCCACGGAGAAGACTACGATGACGCGTTCTGGCGCGAAAATGGTCACATCGAAGTGAAGCTGGGTTTCGAGCATTTCTTCACCGGGCATGCCGGGCTGCTCGGCATTCGTCCGGGCGTGAAAGCCGTTGCGGAGAGCCCTGAGGAAGCGCGGTTTCTCGAAGCGATGGCCTGGCCGGAGAATTTGCAGAGGTATCACGAAAAAACTCGCGAAAACGTTCGCAGGCTGCTCGATTGGGTGCGCCGCATTGAGAAAGCGGTCGCCGTCGAGCACCTCCGGCTGTGGTCGGAAGGCGAGGAAAACTTCGAGGCGCGTCTCGATGAAATCCTGGCGACCCGGTAGCGGCAGCGTGTCGATTTTGCGTAACGAAATTGGGGTTCGAGAGTTCTTTCTTGTGGCACGTTTTGACGATAAAATTCCGGCTGCACGACTGAAATTCGAATCACACGGACGCCATTAGGCATCCCATGGAGCTCATGAGAAAATTTGCCGGAGTTCTGGCCTTGGCGTCGCTAACGGTCCTGCTCGCGTCGTGTAGTAGCTCAACGTCATCTTCGGAGAAGACGCAGGCCGCCCCTGCCCCCGCCGCACCTCAGATTCCCCCCGACATTCAAGCAGCCGCTGAGAGCGATCTTGGCTCCGGCGTCGAGGTTCTAGTCTTCGGAGACTTGGCAAAAAACGGCCACACCCAGGCGCTGATTGTGAACCGCCTCAACGTAACTCCGCAGGGAATGGTCCCTGGAATCCTCCTCTCGCGAGCTGCCATCATCGAGAACGATGGCGGCCAGTGGAAGGAAATCTTGCGCTGCGATGAGCATCTGAAGAATACGAACGGTTACCTCGGCGGAACTCCGCTGGCGGGCGTGGGCTCCTGGCGCCTGCAATTCGAGCAACACGAGGACAAGGGCTTGGTGCTGTACTTCACGCCTCTTGAAAAGCCTACGGGCGGGTACGTGCAGACGCTCGGCATTCGCTGGAACCCGGAAGTAAAACGCTACCAATCGCTCGATCGGAATTACGACCATTTCCTCGGCGAGCTGCCAGCGCTCGAGACTCCCCAATCACAGGTGCACATGTGAGCGCTGTCGCTCAACCAGCCATCGCGCCCGCGGTGCAAGCAAAGCGCAAGCCGAGCGGATGGGAGAGCCTCAAGCCGCTCGTCCCTTACGTAATGCGCTACAAAGCCATGACAGCGCTGGGCCTGTTGGCCCTGGTGCTGATGGGACTTGTCGGCGCATTGCCGCAGTTGATCATTGGCACGATCACGGACTTGCTCCGAGGCGCGCACGAGCCGCTCTCCACTCTAGCGGGAACTCCACGCGCGCTGCTTCATCCTCTGTTCGGGTTCTACGCGCCTTTCAGCCGCCATGCGTTGGGAATCTATTGCGCGATTTTGGTTGTGGCGATGCTCATCAAGGGATTCTTCTCGTTTTGGACACGCTGGATATTGATTGGCATTTCGCGGGAGATTGAGTACGACCTGCGCAATGACCTGCTCGCGCGGCTCTTGCGGCTCGACCCCGAATTCTATGTGCGAAATCGCACCGGCGACCTGATGTCGCGCGCCACAAACGACTTGAACGCCGTTCGCATGGTCCTGGGGCCCGGCATCATGTACAGCGCCACGACCATTGCCACGACGGTGCTCGCAATATTTTTCATGATCAGGCTTTCTCCAAGGCTTACCCTACTCTCCCTGATACCCGCTCCTTTCGTCATAATCGCCGTTCGTTACTTCGGCGAAACCATTCACCGGTTATCAGAGCAGATCCAGGCCGCTCTCGGGGTGCTTTCCACTCGCGCGCAAGAGAATCTCACCGGGATTCGCGTGATTCGCGCTTACACACAGGAAAAGCCCGAAATTGAGAAGTTCGACCACGCGAATCGCGACTATGTCGACCAAAACATCCAGCTGATTTCCACCTGGAGTTTGTTCTTCCCGGCTTTATCGGCGCTGATCGGCATGACCGTTGTGATCCTGCTCGGAGTCGGCGGGATGCAAATCGTTGACCACCGCATATCCCTCGGGACGTTCACGGCGTTTTACACGTTCCTCATTCAGTTGACTTTTCCTATGATTGCGATCGGTTGGGTGACTAACATTTTTCAGCGCGGCGCTGCTTCGATGGGCCGGCTGAACTACATTCTGAACGCTGAGCCGGGAATCAGCGACTCTCATGCGGCCAGGCAGTCGCCTTCCGACGACGACGCTGCCGAGGACGAATCTGTCCAGGTGCGGACCGCTGGCGTTCCCGCCGGGATCCGCGGCGACATCGAGTTTCGCGACCTCACATTCACTTACCCCACCGCCGGAAACGGCGCTCAAGGCAAGCCGGTTCTGCACGACATCAACTTACACGTCCCGGCCGGCACGACGCTGGCCGTCGTCGGCCCCACCGGAAGCGGCAAGTCAACGCTCGCAGCGCTCATCGCGCGGCTGTGGGAGGCTCCGCCCGATACCCTCTTTATCGACGGCCATTCGATTCGCGAGTATCCGCTGGCTGAACTCCGCGGCTCGATTGGCTACGTGCCGCAGGACACCTTCCTGTTCAGCGAAACTCTTCGCGAGAATATTTCGTTTGGCGTGAGCGACGCGCAGGAAGAACACATATACGAAGCGGCCGAAATCGCCAGCATCTCGGGCGAAATCGAGGCCTTCCCGCAGCGCTTCGACACGATGGTGGGCGAGCGCGGGATCACGCTTTCCGGCGGACAGAAGCAGCGGACCTCCATCGCGCGAGCCGTGCTGCGACAGCCAAAAATCCTGATTCTAGATGACGCGCTCTCCAGCGTGGACACTGACACCGAAGAACGGATTCTGAATCGGCTCCGCGAAGTGATGCGGCAGCGCACCACCGTGTTGGTGGCGCATCGCGTGTCCACGGTGAAGAGCGCCGACCAAATCGTCGTGTTGCGCGACGGCCGCATCATCGAGCGCGGTACGCACGACGAACTAGTCGCGCTGAACGGCTATTACGCAGATCTTTATCAAAAGCAACTTCTTGAAGAAGAGCTCGCACGCGAATGAGCGATTTCCGCGAAGAAGAGAAATTAGGCAAGCTCTACGACTCGCAGCTCACGCGGCGTTTGATGCGGTATTTGCGCGCTTATCGCTGGCACGTGGTCGCGGCGGTCTCGATCACCCTGGGCGTCACCGCCATGGAGCTGGTCGGACCCCGTCTCTTCGGCTACGGCATCGACAAGTATATCGTCCCGGGATTCGAGAACTCTATCGCCCGTTCCGTCGCGTTGAAAGGAATACTCTGGGTGGTGGCGGCGTTCACGGCCTCACTACTCGCCAGTTTCGGATTTCAATACGCGCAGGTGCGTATCATGCAGTGGGTGGGGCAGCAAACCATGTACGACCTGCGCAAGGAAATCTTCGAACATCTTCAGCGCTTGCCCCTGGGCTTTTTCGACCGCAGCCCTGTCGGGAGGCTCGTCACCCGCGTCACCACCGACGTGGACGCCCTGAACGATCTCTTCGCCTCGGGCGTTGTCGCGATGTTGAACGATTTCGTCCTCTTGATCGCCATGGCGGTGATGCTCTTCAAGTGGCACCGCACCCTTGCGCTGGTCACCTTTTCGCCGCTGCCTTTCATGATTATTCTCACCTACTTCTTCAGAAATAAAGTGCGCAACGCCAACCGCGGCGTTCGCACGGCCATCGCGCGCATCAACGCCTTCCTTCAGGAACACATCAGCGGCATGGCCATCGTGCAACTGTTCAATCGCGAACAGAAATCGCGCAAGCAGTTCGCGGAATTAAACCGCGTACACATGGAGGCGTACAAAGACGCGATTGACGCCTTCTCATTCTTTTTCCCCGCGGTCGAATTCCTAAGTTGGGGAGGCATCGCCCTTCTCTACTGGATGGGCGGCCTGCGCGTGATTGGCGGAGGAATTGAGATCGGCGTTTTGATCGCCTTCATGATGTACGCGCAACGGTTTTTCCGCCCGATCCAGGACCTAAGCGAAAAATTCAACATCCTGCAAAGCGCCATGGCGGCATCCGAGCGCATCTTCAAGCTCCTGGACGAACCCCAGACGACGGGCACGCTGACCGCCCACGTCAAGTCCCTCCCCGCTCCGCAGGGAAACATCGAATTTCGCAATGTCTGGTTCGCGTATCTCGGTGGGGCCAACCCGCGCGACGAAGATTGGGTGCTGCGCGATGTTTCTTTCAGCGTCGAGCCGGGCCAAACCCTCGCGATCGTGGGCCACACAGGCGCAGGCAAGACCACGATCATTCAGCTTCTCCTGCGCTTCTACGAGATTCAGCGCGGCCAGATTCTGCTGGACGGCGTCGACATCCGGGAGATGGGCCTTCAGGAATTGCGCCGGCTCTTCGGGATCGTGCTGCAAGATCCCTTCCTTTTCACGGGCACGCTCGAATCGAACGTGAAGCTCGGCACGGAGAAAATCAGCCGGGCGGACGCCGAGCAAGCGTTGCGCGAAGTGGGTCTCGGTCCGTTCCTCGAAGATTTGCCCCAGGGAATCGAGACGCCGGTCACGGAGCGCGGCTCGACGCTTTCGGTCGGCCAGCGCCAACTCGTCAGCTTTGCTCGCGCCCTCGCGCACAACCCGCAGTTCTTGATTCTCGATGAAGCCACTTCCAGCGTGGACACAAAGACCGAGCTCTTGATTCGCGCGGCGCTCGACCGTTTGCTCGAGGGACGCACTGCCGTCGTCATCGCGCACCGGCTTAGCACGATTCAGCACGCGCATCGCATCCTCGTGTTCCACAAGGGCCGCCTGCGCGAGCAGGGCTCGCATCAGGAACTTCTCGCGCTTCGCGGAATCTACTATCGTCTTTACCAGCTCCAGTACAAAGAACAGGAATTCGCGTTGCCGGTTCCGGGCGGCGCCTCCGGATTCTCGCGCCCCTTGTCTGCCGATGACTGATGCGGCCGCAATCGCGCGTCCGCGGATTTTCAACTTCGGCCTTGCTCTCCCATCTACCGGCTACACTCATCTCGACGAGGCGCTGAGATGAATCCGCCCACGATTCTGCTTTCCGCCGGAGAAGCTTCGAGCGACATGTATGCCGCGCGCCTTGCCGCCGCCTTGAAAAGCCGAACGGGCGCGCAGATTTTCGGCATGGGCGGCAGGCGAATGGCTGACGCAGGCGTCGAGGTAATAGCCGACTATCACGATGTCGCGGTCGTGGGAATCGCCGAGGTGCTTCACAAGATTCCTACAGTCATCGGCGTGCAGCGCCGCCTCGCATCCGAGGCAAAACGCCGGCACGCGGCGCTAGCGATCCTCGTCGACTCGCCCGGTACGCATTTGGGAGTTGCGCGGCGCCTCAAGCAGAGCGGCATTCCGGTGGGCTACTTCATTGGCCCGCAAATATGGGCTTGGCGGCCGGGACGCGTGCGCGTGGTCAAGCGCTTGGTGAAGCGCATGGTGGTGATCTTTCCCTTCGAGGAGAAAATCTACCGTGACGCGGGCGTGCCCGTCGATTTTGTGGGGCACCCGCTGGTCGACGTCGTGCACCCCACCCGGACCCGTCTGGAATTCTCGGCGCAGAACGGACTAGACCCGAATCGCCCGATCGTGACGCTGCTGCCCGGCAGCCGGCGGAACGAAATCGCCCAAAACTTCCCCACGATTCTCGCAGCCTGCGAAAGGCTGGCGCAGCAAACGAATGCGCCGGGCGGAGTCCAGTTTGTCTTGGCTGCCGCGCCGGGTCTCGACGCCCAATTCTGGTCGACGTACGCGACGCCCAACCTACCCCTCAAGCGCATCGAAGGCTCCACGTATGACGCGTTGGCCGCCGCCGACTGCGCGGTGGTGGCCAGCGGGACGGCCACAATCGAGGCGGCGCTGCTGGGAACGCCGATGGTAGTCGTCTACCGCGTCGCGCCCACGACCGCCTTCGTCCTTCGCCGCATGCTGCGGACGCCTTTCATCGGCATGGTGAATTTGATTGCCGGCAGAGAAGTGGCGCCAGAACTGGTGCAGGACAATTTCACCCCAGAATCGGTGGAGCGCGAAGTGCGGCGGCTCCTCGAGTCCACCTCCGCCCGCGAGCAGGCGAAATCGGGCCTCGCGGAAGTCCGCACCAAACTCGGTCCGGGGGGCGCCATAGAACGCGCGGCGGACATTTTCGCGGGCATGTTGTAAGCTGTTTCTTCGGGCAACTGCGCGGGCCGATTCGGTATCATATTGGCTTAGGAATTGGCTTAGGAATCCCGTCCGCGCAAAGAGGCTGTAGTTTGTCCAGCACACGTCGATTGAGTCGATTAAGTAGATTGATCGGGCCATTCGTTCTCTTCCTGGCGGGAGCAGCTTCGGCAGCCGCTCAGGCACCCCGGGCCTTCCCTTTTCGCGCTACGAATTACGACGTCCAGGTGCAGCTCCAGCCCGAAAGCCAAACGCTCACAGCCTTGGTGAAAGTGGACTTCGCGGCCAAAGAAGTGGGCCGAACGCTGCTCGTCGAATTGCATCCCGACCTCCACATTACTGCCGTCAAGAGCGCGAGCGGCCAGGAACTGAGCTTTCAGCGCGAGAACAACGATCCGGTATATCTGACCGTCGGACTTCCCGAGACTGCCACGCCCGGCAAACAGGTTTCCGTCACATTTGAGTACAACGGCCCGATCTCGAACGAAGAAGACAGCCCGACCAGAGGGGTGCGCTTCGGCTCGATCGACAAAACGTCGGCATACTTGCTGCTTCCGGCGCGTTGGTTTCCGCTGACCGACTTCCCTTCCAATCGCTATACCGGAACTTTCAGAATCATCGTGCCTGAATCTTTCGTCGTGGTGGGAACGGGCGCGGCGCAAAGTCCGAAGAGCATGCCGGGACTCGGCAAGGGTCCTGGCCAATCTGAGTACGTTTTCAAGTCCGACAGGCCCGCGCCGGTGGGGACGTTCGTCGCCGGCCCTCTGCAACTTTCGCCCGTTCAAACCGAGGGCTATCAGTTTTCGGTTTACACCTCGCCCGCTCAAGCCTCCACCGCCACCGCCTATGCGGATTCTGTCGCTCATATTTTGAGCTACTTCACCGACGGCTTCGGCGCTCTCGAGAGCCAGCCGAATTTGACGATCGCGCAGATGCCCGACGGCTCGCTTGACGGTTTCTCCGCTCCGGGATTGCTCCTGGTCAGCGAACACATGTGGCCGGCGAAGCCGAACGAGGAATTGCTTTCGCAACTCGTGGCCGGCCAATGGTGGGGTGACCGCGTCTTGCCGGCGACGCCGTCCGACGTCTGGCTTACCGACGGGCTCTCGCACTACGCCGCAGCCATGTATTCGGAACAAGCAGACGGCGTCGCGGGGCTGCATCGCGCGCTCGAAGATTTCGCCGTTGGCGCGCTGATGTATGAGGCCGAGACTCCCATCGCGCAGGCGCGCCGCATACCCGCTTACTCGGAACAGTATCAATCCGTCGTGGACGATAAGGGCGCGATGGTGTTTCACATGCTCCGTGCCGAGATTGGCGACGACAATTTCACCGCCTTGCTGAAAGAGTTTTACAAAGACCGCGAGGGAAAAACCGCCACGATCGACGAGTTCGAAAAGCTCGCCGCAAGGAAAGCGCCTCCCACGAAACCGGGCGATCCTCCGTTGAATCTGGTCGCCTTCTTCTCGCAGTGGCTAAACTCGACCGGCGTCCCCGAATTCAAGATGGAGTACATCACCTACCGGACGCCAAAGGGCTTCAAGGTCGTCGGCAAGATTCACCAGGAGCTCGACACGTTCCGCATGCCGGTGGACGTGAAGATCGACACCGAGGGCAATCCCGAGTTCAAGAAGATTCTGGTGAATGGCACCACGTCCTCTTTCGTGATCGAAACCTTCGGCCGCCCCAAACCCAACGGAATCACGATCGACCCGAACAATGTCCTCCTGAAGTCCAGCCCCAGGCTGCGCGTCCGCGCTGCCGTTGCGCGTGGCGAAGGATTTGCCGGCCAGGGCAAGTATTACGAAGCAATTCAGGAATATCAGAAAGCGCTGGATCTCGCCCCGAACAATTCGCTCGCGGACTTCCGCATGGGCGAGGCGATGTTCTACCAGAAGAATTATCAGGCCGGAGCCAATTCGTTCCGCGCCGCTTTGGGCGGAGACCTCGATCCCCGGTGGGTCGCCGTCTGGAGTCACATATATATCGGCAAGATTTACGATTTGCTGGGCCAGCGCGAGCGCGCCGTCAACGAATACAGCCTTGCGCAACACACAAACGACGACACCGCCGGTGCGCAGTCCGAAGCCGGCCGCTATTTGCAAAAGGCCTACAACGGCGACCAAACTGCGGTTGCATCTCCGACGCAGAATGCCGACGCGGCAACGAAACCGCCCACTCAGCCTGACGATACCAAATCTGACAGGCCTGTCCTGAAGAAGCGCAATCCCGACCCGCAGTTATTGAATTAATTTCCGGCTTCAGAGCTGCTCGAAACCCGCCAATCGCGGCGACTCGATTCCTTTGTGCTGCGCGAACACCTGAAAAGTTTCGCCCATTCCCTCCGGATGAATCAGCGTCTTGAAAAGAAGACGCATGCGCGCCTGTTCCGTGTCGCTCAGGCCTGCCGGCTCCAAATCGGCACAGTTCGAATGGCGCGCCAGGGAAAGCAGGAAATTCGTCTGCGACGTGAATCCCGTTCGGATCAATCCACATCGTTTGCCCCACAGTTCCAGCGCGGTGAAGTTTACCAGCGTCGTCAGGTCTTGTTCGCCGGGAGCGCGAAAGTAATCTTCGTTCGCGCGGTGCCGTTGGTACGCCAGTAGAGTTCCGCGCATGTGGCGCTCATCGTAGAGCTCCGCTGCTGGATGGCCATAGTCGATGGTCAAAACGAATCCACGTTCCAGCCTCTTCCCCGCTTCTTCGATCCAATCGCAAGCCTTCAGGTTCGCTTCCGCTTGCTGCTCCTCGCGCAACGCGATTCCCTGTTCCGCGAAATACTCGGCGATTCGTGGCGAAGATAGTGGACCGAGTTTTTCGTGGAGACCGCGCTCTTCATCGAAGGCAACGTAGATTTCTCTTAGCTCGCCGTTCTGCCGCAGGACGCGGTGCACGGGGAACGCATCCAGAAGCTCATTCGAGAAAATGCACCCCGCCGCAATCTCGTTCGGCAGATCGGCGCTGGACTCAAGCCGGCCCGGCGTGAAATGAGATTCGAGCAAACCGGCGTGCGTGGATCTTCGCGCTTCCGATCGTTCCACCGCGACGTATGTCAGAGCCGAATAGAACGCGGGGAACCATTCAGCGGCGAAATCAAGAATGTTCCTCGCCAGGACGCCCGTCCCGGCGGCTGCTTCCACCAGCCAGAAGCGGGCCGGCTTGCCCATCTCGCTCCACATTTCGTGAAACTGTCGCGCGAGGAGCCGGCCGAAAAGTGGGCTCACGTCCACGCTTGTGACGTAGTCGCGCCACGGACGCTGCTCCGATTTCGAGTAGTACCCATACTCCGGATGATAAAGGCAGGCTTCCATGTAATCCGCGAACGTCATCAGGCCGCGCATGCGAATCTCTTCCGCGAGCAGCGTGGCAAGTGGAGTAGGCTCGGCGCGCGTTCGCATCAATCCTGCCGCTGCGGATTGCACGTGAACATCTCGATTACGTAGTCGTGCAAGCAGTCGTAGAGCTGCTTCTGAAAGGACCACGGAAATTGCGACTGCTCGATCTCACGCGGGCGGAGCTGAAGCACATAGACGTGAACTTCGGGCTCGGCGGGCTTGAACCGAATCTGCACTTCCACATTCTCGCCGGCCGGACGCGCCTCAAACTCAAAGAGCGGATGCTCGTATCGAGCCAGCTCCTGGCGCACCTTGTGCGTGAGCTTATCGGCGGCTTCGTTCGCCATGGTCGCTTTCCTTCTTGAGTCGCCGCCAAACCTTTGCGAACGTTTTCTGCGCGGCGTCGTCAAAAAGCACGAAGTACACTTTCTCGAGCCGGCTTCCGCGTTTCAAATGGTCCGCCACCTCGCGCAACATGATTTCGGCGCATTCCTCCATCGGAAAGCCCGCGATGCCAGTGCCCACGGCGGGAAACGCGATTGTTTTCAGGTCCTTTCCCGCAGCGATCCGTAACGAATGCGCCGTCGAACTTCGCAGCGCGTGTGCCGTCGTTTGCCCGCCCAGTTGTATGCTCGCCGCGTGAATCACGTAACGCGCCTTCAACGCGCCGCCCGAAGTGATCGCGGCGCCTCCGACCGGAATGCTGCCGATCTCGTTGCTCTCCTGTTGGATGATGTCGCCGCCCTTCCGGCGAATCGCTCCCGCCACGCCGCCGCCATGCTGAAGATCGTTGTTGGCTGCGTTGACGATCGCGTCCGTGTCCATTTCCGTCAGGTCGCCCTGCGTGATGATGACTCGCGAAGCGATGGGGGAGCCGCGTGGCGCCTTCTTAACCATTCGCCGACGCTTTCTTGTCGCTGGCCGCGTCATATTCGTATACTCCGCGGCCAGACTTCCGCCCTAACCGGCCGGCCTTCACATATTGCGCGAGCAACGGGCACGGCCGATACTTTTCGCCCAGCGTCTTATGAAGGTATTCCAGAATACTCAGCCTCACGTCCAGTCCCACCAGGTCCGCGAGCTCGAACGGTCCCATGGGATGATTCAGGCCGAGCTTCAGCGCCTTGTCGATATCCGCCGCGCTCGCGATCCCTTCCTGCAACATGTAAAACGCTTCGTTCCCGATCATGGCGTTGATGCGGCTTGTGACAAATCCCGGCGACTCGCGCACTACCACAACTTCCTTTCCCATTCGGCGTCCCGCTTCTACGCAAATCTCGACGGTTTCTTCCGACGTTTCCAAAGCGCGCACGATTTCGAGCAGCTTCATCTTCGGGACGGGATTGAAGAAATGCATGCCGATGCAATGTTCGGCGCGAAACGTGATCGCGGCCATCTCCGTCACCGATAGCGACGACGTATTGCTCGCGAGGATTGCGTTGGGCTTCGCGAACTTGTCGAAGATCGTG
Organism: uncultured Acidobacteriota bacterium; assembly: GCA_963737205.1. GTDB lineage: Bacteria > Acidobacteriota > Terriglobia > Acidiferrales > UBA7541 > Palsa-295. The sequence goes on from CAVTRV010000003.1 coordinate 1,139,662, forward strand.
AAAATCTCGAGCTTCAGTTCCATTTCTTCTGGAACCGCCTCAATCAGCAAGTCCGCTTCGCGGCACACGGCTTCCACGGAGCCAGCAGTTGAGAGATTTGCGATGGCTTTATCGCGCTGCTCCGCGGTCAGTTTTCCTCGGGCGACTGCTTCTTCGAGCGTTTGCTTGATGCAGGCCGTGCCCTGTTCGAGCATGTCCGGCGACACATCCTCGAGCACCGTGCGATAGCCGCCAAACAACGCGGCATACGCGATTCCGCGGCCCATCGTGCCCGCGCCAACCACTCCGATCGTCCGAATCTCCATGAAACTCCTCGATGCTATGCTGTAACCGGGAAAAGCCGTGCTGCGTTGTCGTACAGAATCTGCTGCTGGGCCGCGGGTGAAATCGGCAGCGCGCGGAATTTCTCGATGTTCCCGCGAACGCCTGGAACGCCCGGTCCGGGCCAGTCCGTTCCCCACAAAACTTTGCCCGCGATTTCTTCGATCCGCGGGAAATGTTGCATCAGCTTTTGCGGAGGAATGCCGGAAATATCCATGTACATGTTCTTGTGGCGCCGCACGAGAAAAAAAGCCTCCTCCATCCAGAGCGGCCGCCCGCCGTGCGCCAGAATCACCACAAGATCGGGAAAATCCACGCCTACGTCGTCTGCCAGCATCGGTTGCGCGTACAGATTGCGCGCCCCCGGAAAGATCGACGTGCCCGTGTGAATCATCACTGGAAGCCCAAGAGCCTGGGCCCGCTCGTACATCGCGCGCAGCGGCCCAAAGCCAGTGCGATATTCGTTGGGCGCGAACAGTTGATGCGAAGGATGCACTTTCAGCCCGCGTATGCCTATTTTCTTCAGGCGCTCCACTTCGGCGCCCGCGTCAGGAACATACTTGGGGTGCACGGAACCGAACGCCAGCAGCCTGCGCGGCTCCGCCGAACAATACCGAGCGATCCAATCATTCACGTCCGGCATGAACCCGATCACATCTGGACTCACGTAGTTGATCAGACCGGCGCGTTCGATATCAGCAGCATCCAGAAACTTCAGAAACTCCTTCGGACTCTCGGAATACTTCACCACCTCGTCGTAGTCGCGGCGTCCGCGCTTGACCAGTTCCAGCGCGTGCGGGTCGAACTTCTCGAGCGGCTGGATGTGGATGTGAATATCGATAATCGGCATCGGCTCAGGAACCTCGCGGAATCAAGATGCCACTCTGGCCCGTCACTGCGGTGAGCCGCTGTGCGCGAACCACGTTTCTTCCAGCGCGCGTCGCGTGAAGAGTCTCACCATGTCCCGGCGGTAGACGGGCGTCGACGCGGACGTCGTCAGCGGTTTGCCGGTGTGAATCGCCGCGTGCGCCACGCGCTCCATCAATTCCGCGCTCGGCTTCTGGCCGCTAAGCCATTCGTTCGCCTGGCGAACAAGCACGGGCGCTGGGTTGACGGCGGTGAGAGCCACTCGCGCGTCGCGGCATATTCCGCCCGCGTCCACATCCATCGTCACGGCCACTCCTGCGAGCGGATAGTCAATCGAGCCTCGGACGCGCAGCTTGTGATACACGCCGTGCCGCCCCGCCATCCGCGCCGAAACGTGAACTGCCGTGAGAATCTCACCCTGGCGAAGAGCGATGCGATCCATGCCGTCGTTTTTGTAGAACTCGCTCAAGGGGATGCGCCGCGTGCCCGACGCTCCCGCGATTTCGATCTCCGCGTCGAGCGTCAGCAGCGCCGGCGCTGAATCGCCCGACCAAGCCGCCCAGCAGAATTGCCCCCCGGGCGCGACGTGGCAGAGCGGCCCATCTTTCTTCAGACACCCGCCGAGCGCCGTCCTCCACAGATGCGATTGGTTATACCAGCGGCAGCGCGTTTCCAGGCACAGATTGCCTCCGAGCGTCCCCATATTGCGCTGCAGCGGCCCGGCGATTGTCGCCACGGCGCTCGCCAGCACGGGAAATTTCTCGCGCACCACCGCCGCTCCCAGCAATTCCGTGAGCGTGGTAAGCGCGCCAATCCGCAAGCCTTCGCGTTCAGAGAACTCGACGCCCGACAGCATTCGCAGCGGCTTCAGATCCACGAGCACTCGCGGGGCGAAGAGACGCATCTGCAAGTTTGGAACCACGTCGGTTCCACCCGCGATGACCATCGCCTCCGGACCATGATCCGCCAGAAGCCGCACCGCTTCCCCAATCGTCTCAGGCCGCGCGACTCGAGCCGATTCGCTGATCATGCCGTTCCGCCCGAGGAGCCGTTGCCGCCGGAGAATTTCTCGTCGCCGCGTCGTCCGTTGCTTCCCGTCAGCTTCTGTTTCTTCTTGATCGCATCCAAAACCACTTCCGGCGAAAACGGCACCGTGGCAATGCGCACGCCCACCGCGTCGAAGATCGCGTTCGCAATCGCGGGAATCGTGGCAGCCAGCGAACCTTCGCCAGCTTCTTTCGCGCCAAACGGCCCTTCCGGGTCGTGGCTTTCGACGATGATGCACTCGATTTCGGGATTTTCGAGCGTCGTCGGAATGCGATACTCGAGCAGCGACGGATTCATCAGCCGTCCGCCGTGCCAAATCATTTCTTCCTGCATCGCCTGACCGAATCCCATGTACACCGAACCGATCACCTGCCCTTCGACGGCCATCGGATTCAGCGCCTTCCCGCAATCGTGCGCGGCCACAATCTTATCCACGCAAACGTGTCCCGTCTCCGGATCAACGGTGACTTCCGCCACTTGCGCGCTGTAGCTGTACGACGGCGACGGCCCCACGCCCGCGCCTTTGAATTTGCCGCCTCGCGCTTCTTCCGGCGGCGAGTATGTGCCCTGCGAAGAAAGCGCGCCGTGACGATCGATCGCCAGCGCGACGCCTTCTTCGAAGCTGATTCCCTGCCCCATTGAGTTCTTCTTTCGGATGACCTCATCCACGCATTCCAGTTCGTCGGGCGCGCACCCGAACTTCTCGGCCGCAGCCGCGAAAATCTGCTCGCGCATCTTCTTCGCCGCGTCAATGCACGCGTTGCCCGCCATGAACGTCACGCGGCTCGAATAGCTGCCCAGATCAATGGGCGTCAATTCCGTATCCGCCGAGATCAACTTCACGCGCGCCGGCCGCACGCCAAGAACTTCGGCAATGATCTGCACCTGCATCGTGTCCGAGCCTTGCCCGATGTCCGACGCTCCGGAATACACCGTAACAACCGCGTCGCGGTCGATCTTGATGTTCACGGTCGTGTGGGGCATGTTCGACCGAATGATCGGATTCGCAGCGCCGCTCACGTAGTGGCTGCACGCGATTCCAATTCCCTTGCCGTACGGCAGCTTGCCGCGCTTCGCGTTCCAGCCCGACCTTGCCACGACCTTCTCGATGCACTCAGGCAAGCCGTAGCTCGTCACGCGCAAACCATTCACGGTGATGCACGGCGCCTTCAACAGATTCTTGCGGCGCACGTCCGCGGGATCGAGGTTCGCCTGGCAGGCCAACTGGTCCAGCATCGACTCGAACGCGAACCGCACGTTCACCGTGCCGTGCCCGCGCATCGCGCCGCAAGCGGGCTTGTTTGTAAGCACGCGATATCCGTCGTAGCGCACGGCCGGAACATCGTAAATCGCCCCCAGCAGCGCGCCAGAATAAAGCACGGTCACCGGACCGAACCCGCAATAAGCTCCGCCGTCCTGCACGACGCGCGCGTCCACCGCCGCGATCTTTCCTTCGCGCGTGATACTCATCTTCAAATCCACAATCGTTCGCGGCCGGCCGCGATGCGCGTAAAACACTTCTTCGCGCGTATACGTGATCTTCACCGGCTTTTTCGTCTTCTTCGCGAGAACCGAAGCGGCGATCTCCAGCGGAATCACTTCGCTTTTGCCGCCGAATCCGCTGCCGATCAGAGGCTTGATCACGCGAATCTGGTTCATCGGCATCTCGCACACTTCCGAAATCGTGCGATGGAGGTAATACGGCACCTGCGTCGACGAATACACCGTCATGTGCTCGTTCGGCTCCCAGATCGCCAGAGTCGCGTGCGGCTCCATCGCCGCGTGATTCACTTCGCCGGCAAAGTACCGCTGCTCCGCGACGAAATCCGCCTCGCGAAAGCCAGACTCGGGATCACCGAAAACGTGGTGATACTCTTTCTCGATATTGTTGGGGCGCGACTCGTGAATCCAATTCGATTCGGCCTTCATCGATTCTTCCGGATCGAAAAACGCCGGCAGCAGTTCGTACTCGACGCGAATCAGATCGAGCGCCTTCTCGGCGATTTCGGCCGACGTGGCAGCCACCGCCGCGACGTTGTCTCCGATATAGCGCGCCTTATCCACCGCGAACACGCATTCGTCATGCCCGATGGGCAGAATGCCGTAGGGAATAGGCGCATCTTTTCCCGTGGCAACCGCCTCCACGCCCGGCAACGCCAGGGCCCGTGACGCGTCGATCGAAAGAATCCGCGCATGCGCGTGCGGCGAATGCAGAATCCGCGCGATCAGCATTCCCGGCACGGTCAGGTCGTCCGCATATTTCCCGAGGCCCACAATTTTCGTGTGCGCATCGGTCATCACCATGCGCTTGCCCACCGTGCTCAATTGTGTATTTGTGCCGCTCATGAATCGCCGCTCACGAAATCAGCGTCTCGCGCCGGCGGGGATGCCGGCCGCATGTTCGGATTCCCGCTGATGCTTCTCGATGGCAAATTTCACTGACTCGTAGATTTGCATGTAGCCTGTGCAGCGGCACAGGTTGCTCGAAAGCGCTTCCCGAATCTCGTCGAGCGACGGGTTCGGATTCCGCTTCAGCAGCGCCACCGTCGTAATCATGAAGCCCGGCGTGCAAAACCCGCACTGCGCGCCCGCGCACTGTACAAATCCTTCCTGCACCGGATCGAGGGCGCTGGCCGCGCCCAAACCCTCAATCGTCGTGATTTCGCAGCCTTCATAGCTCGCGGCCAGCGCTGCGCACGAAAGCATCGGCACGCCGTCGATCAGCACCGCGCAGCAACCGCAGCTCGAATCGTCGCAACCGCGCTTCGTTCCGGTCAGGCCCAGGTCTTCGCGCAACACGTCCAGCAAAAGCCGCGCCGGCGCGACGCCAACCTCGACATCGTTTCCGTTAACACGCAGGCGAATGGCTTGTTTTTTCATTAGCGCGACGCTTACAGCTTCGCCATTCCGTTCCGGTCGAACCCAATGACGACCCGCCCGCCACCGACGATCACAGGGCGCCGAATCAAGTTCGGTTCTTTCGCCATCATCCGAATCGCCACGGAGCGCGACGGAGGATCGTCTTTCATATGCTTCCGCCGGAACAACTCGTTTCGCGGATTCAGGAATTGCGTGTAGTCGCGCGGTCCGATCAGCTTTTCGAGTTCAGCGGCGCTCAGCTTGTCCTTCGCGAGATCGCGAAAATAAAGCTGAAATCCGTGCCGTTCCATGAAGCTTCGCGCCTTGCGGCAAGTCGTGCAATTTGGCTTATGCAGGAACCGGACCTTTGCGCCTGCGCGCTTCGTCCGGGTACTGCCAGTCCTTTTTCGCGGCGCCTTGCGTTTCGTCGTCGGCATCGAATCGCCTCCTCAGTATCGCGGCACTCGCTCATCCACTTCAGTGGTCCACCGGTCGATTCCACCGGCCATCGAACGCGCGCCTTCCACTCCCTGCGAGCGAAGCCATGCGGCGGCGTCCATGCTGCGCATGCCATGGTGGCAAAAGAGAATCACTTCCTCCGCTCGCTCGAAGCGGGCCAGATTTGCGGGAATCTCGCCGAGCGGAATCAGCATCGATCCTTCGATGCGCGAAGTTTCGTATTCCCAGGGTTCGCGCACGTCCACAAACAGAAATTCGGCGCCACGATCCGCCATTTCTTTCACTTCGCGCGGTGCGATTTCCATATTTGCGTAGAGATCTTCGGCCATCAGTACCCGAAATCCGCCGCGGCACTCAGCGCATGCTCCTTAATTCCGAGCGCTTCGGCCCGGCTCGTGCCGAGATGGCTCATGTACTCCGGCCGCCCGGCAGGCCGCGCCACCCAGTGCGTCAGCCAATTTTCGAAGCCTTCCAAGCTCCGCGTCTCCTCGTGATATTGCGAAAAGAACTTGTGGTCCCGCCCGTAGCAGCCTTGAACGGGCGACGGATGCGCGCCCCACGGCTCGTGCACCACCGCCGCAACCAGGAATCCCGGAACGAGCGTGCGATTCGGGTCGGAAGAAATCACGCTCGCATCGACGATCTCTTCCGCGATAACGATCACCTTCCTCGCCGCGCGCAAGCCATCGACGGCGACGCCCAGGCTTCCCCAAATATGCGCATTTCCCTGCGCGTCGGTGCGCTGCACGTGGACGATCGCCACGTCGGGACGCAGCGCTCGCACGGCGATGAGCTTCTCTTCGCTCACTGGCGACGAAAACTCGCGCAGGTTGCCGTTCTTCTTCAGCAGGTCGCTGCCAAGCGTCGAATACGTCGGCATGAACGGCACGCCCATCGCGCCCGCGTGCAGCGCTAAAGCGAGCGTGAGGTTCGAATAGTCCACCACTTCGATTCGTCGTGGAATGTTGTGCTCGACGGCCCGGCGGAAACAATACCCCACTCCCGCCGAAACATTTCCCACCCACGCCGCCATCACTCGGGAGACGCAACCCGCGCCGATCATCTGATCGAATAAGATGTCCGAGATCGGGCCCACCAGAGTCAGATCGCGCCGCCCCTGACGAATCAGTTCGTGGCCCGCCGCGAAAGGAATCATTTGCTCCAGCTGCGCGCCGAGCAGCACCATCGAACCCGACGGCACGTGACGCGCGATTGCGTCGCGCATGGTCATCAGTTTGGATTCGGTCTTCATCTCACCGTGTCCAGAAATGATTGGCATCGAGTTCGCGCATCACCGCCAGCTCTTCCTCGCTCGGCGGAATCGTTTCGAGCAGGTCGTCGGCCACCCGCAGCGTCCAACCCGTGTTCGCGAGCACTTCTTCCACGCTAATTCCGGGATGCACGGAAGCGAGATACGCTTCGCCGTCCGGCCCAAAGCGGAGAACGCCCAGAGTGGTGATGATCGCCGAAGGTCCGGAATCTGCCGGCAGCCCTTGCACGCGGCGCCAGCCATTGCCTGAGCCGTAGCCCGGCGAAGTAATGTGGCTCACGCGCTCGCAAAGGCGGCTTCGGTCATGCACCAGAAGAACCACCGTACGGCGCGCCAGGCACGCGATGTCGCATGCCCCTCCCGAGCCGGGTAATCGTTGCGCTTCGCGATCGCGGTGTCCCCAGGTCGTGTTCAGGTTGCCGAAGCGGTCGATTTCCGCGGCGCCCAGGAATCCCACTTGCACCCGCCCCTGTTGCAGGAATCCCATGACGTCAATCATCTGCGCGCACTGCGTGGCTCCGCGAAGATTGGGCGGATCGCCCATCGTGTACAAAAGCTCTGCCGACGGCGTCTCTCGCACGACTCCATTCTCGAAAAGCCCCACAGCGCTGGGCGCGTGCGTGCGTCGCGCAACCAGAAACGCGAGCATCGGAAGCCGCATCCCGACGAAGACGAGCTCTCCGTCGCCGATCTCGCGCGAAGCGGCGGCAATCATCAACTCGCTCGGCGAATAGCCGTGGCCGGCCAGTTCGGTTTCGGAGCGGTTTTGAGGGCGGACGGTCACGTCACTCCATGTTCCCTTTCGGCGCCACCCATTTCGGTTCCATATCCTGGATTTCGCTCACCAGTTTGATGTCCTCGGGTTGCGGCAGCATTTCCTTGCAATGCTCCGCAAATGCTTCGGGCGACATCAATTCCCCCGTCACGCCGTAGGGTTGGTCCGCAAACTCGCCGATGTGCCGGTTGAATTTCAGCGATGGTACGTACAGCTTAGTCTGACCCGCCGGCACGTGCCTGTTGATTTGCTCGATCAGCTTCTCGCACTCCAGGTAGTAGAGATGGCGGTTGTGCTCGTTCATGTGGCCGAGGTCTGCCGCTTCCTGCGTCTGAGCTTCGTCGTAGCGGCCCTTCAGTCCCCACACGTAGAACCAGTGTGCTGAGCTGGACGAGTCGACGCCGAACAGGTCGTAGCTCACGGGAATCCACTTGTTCACGTACTTCTGCACGACGTTCATCGGGACCACTCCCGCCTTCACGATTCGTTTCAGGCCGTCGTGCCCCGTTCCCAGATGGAAAGACTCCTCGCGCAACATCGGATTCATCGACTGCGCGAGCGGCTCAAAACCCGAATAGCTCAGCATCGTGAGCTGGAACTTGCCGTCACGGTCCACAAAATCAGTGTAGGTAAAGAAGTCCAGCCAGTTGTCGACGATCTGATTGAAAGCGCCGAGGAGGCGCTTCGACTCGAAGGCCCGCCGTTCGAGCATCTTTTGAGCTTCCACTTTGCCGCCGTATCCGAAGTGGTTGATCAAAAGATGGCACATCTGCCAGCCGTGCCGCATTTCTTCCGTCACCACCCTGCATAGCGATTGCCGGTCGTGCTCGCTCGGCGAGTGCTCGAAAAGCCGCCGCTGCTGTTCCACCGAAGCGAATTCCGTGTCGCCCTGGTACACGATCAAGTTGAGCAGGCCGTCACGAATTCGCTGGTCGGGAATGTCAAGCACGCGGCGCCATTTCGGGCGCCCCTTGAAGGCTCCGAATTCGATCTCGTTCGATCTCGTGGGACCAAACTTGGCTTCGAAATGGTAGTTCTCGATCTCGGCATAATTCACGCCGATATCATTCCGCCACACTCGAAACAGGTCCACCCAGTCGTCAAAAGTGCCGATTCGCGCTGCAGCCATCCGATTGCTCCTTCTCCTGAAGCCTCCTCACAATAGCTACTTGGAAGGGCGGGGCTTCAGCCCCGCCGTCAAGCCACGAACGCAATGGGCTTTAGCCCCTGAAGCCAACCATGTCGTTTCGTTCACAAATTTTCTTAGTCAGCACAGCCTCTCCGTGGCCTCCGGATTTTCTCCGTGTTCTCTGTGTTCAGCTTTTCTCTTCTCTTTTCGCTCTTGGGCCCCGCTAAACGCCGCGGAAATTCGGCTTCCGCTTCTCGAAAAACGCGTTCAGTCCCTCCAGGCAGTCTTCCGATTCAAAACAATGAATCTGAAGCCGAATCTCCTGGTTGAGCTTGTCTTCCAAAGTCTTCCTGTCGTCGGCAAGAATCGTTCGCTTCGCGTCGCGCAGGGCAATCGGTGGCCCAGCCGCGAGGCTTTCCGCCAGCTTGCGAACTTCCCCCTCGAATTGATCCGCCGGGAAGACGCGGTTGACGATTCCAAGCCGGAGCGCGTCCTCCGCCGTCAGCGTTTCCGCCGTGTAGAACAACTCCGCCGCCAGCGCCAATCCCACGATTCGCGGCAGAAAGTACGTGCCGCCAAAATCCGGATACAGGCCGACGTTCGCGAAAGATTCTGCGAACTTCGCCTGGTCCGACGCAATTCGCATATCGCACGCCAGAGCGATGTTCATTCCTCCGCCTGCCGCCGGGCCGTTCACCGCCGCAATCACCGGCTTCGTCATCGTGGCAATCGCCAGGCAAAGTTCTTTGCCTGCCACCAGAAGGCCCTCGAGTTCCCGCGATGCCTTTCGCTTGCGGACGTCGCGCAGAAGCTCGAGGTCGCCTCCGGCGCAAAACGCCCTTCCCGCCCCGGTCACCACCACCGCGCGGACCTCTTTGTCTTCTGAGGCGTGCAGCATGGCGTGGACAAGCGCTTGCCCCATTTCCGGATTCAACGCGTTCAGCTTTTGTGGCCGATTTAATCGAAGCGTCATGACCGCGCCCGAACGTTCTTCCAACACCACCGGACCCGTTGCCTGCTGCTGAGTGACTCCCATATTGGCTCCGTCCTAATCCTTATCCTTGATGCTTTTCAAAAGCGCCGCCAGCTTCTTGAAATACCGCATCTTCACGCCGCGGCTCGTTCCCGCGTTCTGTCCGCTCGTCGACGGCAGAACAAACACGTACGCGCCATACAATGTTTCCTTCTGCAAACCGAACTTGCACGGCCGCCCGGAAAATTTCTCGTACACCGTTTTTCCGTTGAACGCGACCACCTTCGGGCGGAACTCTTCCAGCTTCCGCGCCAGCAGCACGCGCCCTTCCGCGAACTCCTGCCGTTCGATTTCCTCGATGCCGCGCGTCGGCCGCTTCACAAGGTCGGTCATCCCGATTCCAAACTCCAGGATTCGCCGGTCGTCCTCATAGCCAAGCGGTTCTGGAATCACTCCCGACTCGTACATCGCCGGCCAGAACTGGTTCGTCCGTCCCGCATAGTAGTGGCCCACTCGCGCCGAGCGGTCACCCGGATTTGCACCTACCAAAATCATTCTCATTCCCTTGCGGAGATAGTCGGGTAATGTGCGCATTGAGTCCTTTAGATTTGAGCTTTCGAGTGCCTCATCAAAACCGCTACTTCCCCTTGAATTCCGGCTGCCGCTTTTCCACGTACGCCTTCAATCCTTCTTTCGCGTCCTCGCTGGTGAAAAGCATTTGCTGCAACTCGCGTTCTAGGCCCAGCGCTTCGCCGAACCCGACCTCGGAGCCCGTCACCACCGCGCGCTTGATGCGCCCTACCGCGCGCGACGCCTTGTTCGGCGGACAGAACTGCCGCGCGTACGCCGTCACTTCATCCCAAAAGCTCTCCCGCTCGTAAATGTAGTGGATCAGGCCCATCTCGAGCGCCTCCTCAAAGCTGAACGTGCGCCCCGTGGCCATCAGTTCAATGGCGCGCGCGCGCCCAACCACGCGCGAAAGCCGCTGCGTCCCGCCCGTTCCAGGCAGAACGCCCAGATTCACCTCGGGCAACCCGATTTTCCCGCCTTCCTTCTTGGCGATACGGATGTCGCAGGCCAGCGCGATTTCAAGGCCGCCGCCCACCGTGTGACCGTTGAGCGCGGCGATCACCAGTTTCGGCGTTTGTTCCAACCGGCACAGCGTCTCGTTGGCGTGCAGGCAAAAATAATATTTGAATTGAGGATCCACCTTCGCAAGCATCGGGATGCTCGCGCCGGCCGAGAAGAATTTCTCCCCGGCGCCCCGCAGCAGGATGACGTGCACATTATCGTCCATCCGCGCCTGAAGGATTGCCGCGTCGAGTTGCTGCATCATCTCGTAGGTGTAAGTATTCGCCGGTGGGTCCGACATTTCGATCGTCCCGACGCCCGCATCCACCGCGTAGTTGATCAACTGCTTCTGCTCCACCGCCTGCATCGTTGCCATCATTTCCTCCCCGTCAAGAAACCGCCAAAATCGGAAAAACCCAAATCAGACCGCAGCGCGTGCCGTGGCCGAGACGCTGCCACTCCGAGCCATTCGCGTCGGCTTGGGCCGCAGCACCTTCGCGCCGTTCATCACCCCGTGCAAAAACATTCCGGCAATCGCTTCCGCCATGGCGTCCGCGCCCGGATCGAGCCGCGGCCGGTGCCATGTATAGATCCAATTCATCATCCCAAACAACGTCAGCACCGCGACGCGCGAATTCAGGCGCCGCGCCAGTCCCGCCCGGCGCAGCTCCTCGAAAATGCCGAGCGCGATGTCATAGTAGCGCCGTTTCAGCTCCAGCACTTCCTTGCGATAGTCGCCTTCCAAGGCGTCGTCTTCGTGCGACAGAACCTTCATCTCCACCGGATGGCGCAGGAAGTAATCCAGGTGATTGCGAATCAGAATGCGCAGGCGTTCGAGCGGATCTGCCGTTCCCGAAAGCCGCTTCTCGAGCCGTTCCAGCACCGTCTTGAACGTACACAGCTGAATCAGGTAGAGCAGCTTCTGCTTGCTCTCCACGTAGTAGTACATGCCCGCCAGTGACACGCCGCTCGAGCGGCTGATGTCGCGAATCGACGCGCCCTCGTATCCCTTCTCGGAAAACACCTGTGCGGCATGACGAAGAATGACTTGCAGCTTTTGACGGGAGACGCGCGGCGATGACGTGGGTTTTTTCATGCAGACGCTAATTGTTTGAGTCGAACGTTCGTTCGACAAAAACAGCATACTGGCGTGCTTCCCGTGATGTCAAGGCCATCGTCGCACTCGCCCGTTACCATCGCACTCCGTCGCCGTCGCTGCTACCAACCCTCCAAAAGGGCGCCGTGCGCGCTGCCGAGAGAATCGCCATAAATCGCGTCCGGATAACGTGCCGAGCCTCGACTTGTGCTACCCTTTGTGAGGACAAAACTGATAATGAGTTCTCCCAAAGTCGATCCCATACGCCAGCACACGCTCCCCTCCCAGGTGGTCAAGGAGGACGAGCCCGCTTTGGTGGCCGCCGCGAAGGCCGGCGACATCTCCGCTTTCGAAACGCTCGTCGGCCGCTACGAGCGCAAAATCTTCCGCCTGACCCAGAACATCACCCAAAACCGCGAAGATGCCGAAGACTCCATGCAGGAGGCGTTCCTCAAGGCCTTCGAGCACCTGCAGGAATTTCAGGGCAATTCGCGCTTCTACACCTGGCTGGTTCGCATTGCCGTGAACCAGGCTTTGATGAAGCTCCGCAAGCGCCGCCCGAATCAAGTCTCGCTCGACGAAGACATCGACACCGGCGAGGAAAGCATCCCCCGCGACGTGGAAGACTGGGGCCCTTCCCCCGAGGACCGCTACGAGCAGCGTGAACTCGGCGGCATTCTCGAAGGTGTGATTTCCGACCTCGATCCATCATTCCGAATCGTTTTTCAGTTACGCGACATCGAAGAATTGTCGACGGAAGAAACGGCGGAGGCGCTCGGGTTGTCGGTGCCGGCCGTGAAATCGCGGCTGCTACGCGCAAGGCTGAAATTGCGCCAGAAACTTAACCGATACTTTCGACGGGGTGAAAACCAGTGAATTGCAAGACGCTCGTCATCGAGCTGGAACATTACTTGGATAAGGAGCTCGACGCGACGCTCCGGTTATCGATCGAAGAGCACCTGCTCAAGTGCAAGAAGTGCCGCATCATCGTCAACACCACGAAAAAGACGATCGAATTCTACTGCAACTCGGAACCCGCACCGCTTCCCGCAGACACGCGGACGCGACTCCACGAAGCCCTCGCAAAACGCCTCCGCCGCGCCCACACCTAAACGCCGTCTCGCAAGGGCAGTTTAGGGGGTTGGAAACTCCGCTTTGTGTCAGCCCCGGACCTTCAGTCCGGGGAGGGTGGCCTTCAGGCCACCCGAAATGAAGTCCCAAAAAATGGAATGGGGCTTCAGCCCCTGAAGAAATCCCTAAACATTCCTTCCCTTCGCCAAACGCCCGTCTCCCTGCCACATCGGCACTTCCGTCCCAATCGCCCGCGTGCGCGCTAGTTCGTAGACGCGCCCCGCCACCACAACATCCTCGATCGCGATCCCATTCGACTTGAACAGCGTGATCTCGTCGGCCTTTGTGCGTCCCGCGACTTTTCCCGCGACGATTCCCGCCAGCTCCCGCACGCTCGCCCACCGCGCAGCGTCTGCGCCGAACGCCCGAATCAAATCGCCGGATTCCAGCTTCGATTGCACGAGCGAATCCACCACGATCGCGCCCGCGCGCCGCACGGCCTCGTCGTCGAGCTCGCGCTTCTCCGGGAAGTTCGCGCCAATCGCGTTGATGTGCGCGCCCGGCTTCAACCACGCTCCGAACACCACCGGCTCGCTGGCAGTCGTCGAGGTCACCACGATATCGGCCCCGCGCACCGCCTCCTCAGCCGACGCCACCGCGCGCACCGTAATGCCCAACCGCGCCGCCATCTCCTCGGCGAACTGTTCGCGCCTCTGCGCATCCCGGCCGAACGCGCGCACGCGCTCAATCTTCCGTACCGCCGCAATCGCCTCCAGTTGCGTCCGCGCCTGAGAACCTGTGCCAATCATCGCCACAGTACGCGCGTCCGCATTCGCCAGAAACTTCGTCGCCACGCCGCTCGCCGCTCCCGTGCGCATCTGCCCCAGAAAATCCGCCTCGATCAGCGCCAGCAGATCGCCCGACCGCGTGTCGAACAACGGCACCAGGAACCGCAGCCCCTGCCGCGAACTGGTGTAAATCTTCAGTCCCATGTAACCGCCGGCGGAATCGCCCGCAGCCATGTAATGCAAGTAGCTTTGTCCCGGAATGTGCAGGCGCTCGCGCGGATGCATCTCGGCCGATTTGTCGGCCAGATGCCGAAACCCTTCCTCGACGGCCTCGATCGCCAACGGCATCGTGAGAATCATTCTCACGTCCGCCTCTCTCAGCAGCAATGTCATTTGAATTTTCCGGGCAGTTTAGGGGGTCGGAGCTTCAGCTCCGACATAACCGCTGCGCTCCATCCATCACTCTGTCATCCCGAATCCCCGCGCCTTCCGCGGGGTGAGGGATCTGCTTTTCGAATTTCGCTTTTCGAATTTCGCTTTTCGAATTTCGCGCTTCTACAAATTGACGCGATACCGCAGGACCCGCGCTTTCGGCGCGTCGAGGACGAAAAGCTCGTGCCGCGGACTCAGCGCGATCGGCGGCGCCGCGTGATATCCCGGCCCAAGCTCCAGCCCCAGATCCACATCCAACTTCGGCTTCCCATCGACGCTCCAAACGTGCAGCGTCGTGCCATTCGAATCCATCATGAAAATGTAATCGTGCGACACAGCGAACTCGTCACTGATCTTTGTCGTGACGCTCGACTGGCTGCTCGCGTTTGTAGTCGCACTTGTCTGACCGCTCGCACCCGCATTAGCGTTGGCATCGGCGCTCGGCGCAACCTCCGCCAGCAATTGCCCCTCGGCGGAAAATCGCAGCAGATGATTCGTCGACAAATCCGCTAAGTAGAGGTTCCGGTCGCCCCCAAGTTCGAGCGCATCCCAATGTCTCCCCGCGCCCGACGAACCCGCCGGCGCCCACGACCTCTCCAGTCGCAGCCGCGGCGAGTACACAAAAACCTTCCCCGCTTTCGCGTCCAGCACGTAGATCACGCCCTCGTCGTCCACCGCGATGCTGAGCGAATTTTCCTCGCTGCCCCGCTCCTTCAACCGCAACTCGTGATGACGTTCTTTCTCGTCATCCGGCAGAAATATGAAGACGCTCGCGCGCGCCGGATCGGTCACATAGATCGCGCCCTCCCAGTCGACCGCAATCGATTGCGGATGCTTCAGCGGGTCTTCCTGGAACGAAAGCAGCGGCGTGCCCTTCGGATCGAATTTGTGGATGTACTCGCTTCCCGCGTCCGTCACGTAGACGTTCCCCTGCGTGTCGGTGGCAATCCCCACGGGATCGTCCAGCTGCCCGGGAGCGCCGCCCTTCGCGCCCCAAGCGTCCACAAACTCCACCGACGGCGCCGCACTCGACGCCCGCACCGGCGAATCAATCCTCGAGCATCCCGAAGTGACCAGGAGAATCGAAGCAAGTGCGAGGAGCGTCGAGCGGATTGCGTTACGGGACATCTTGTTATCGTAGCGGTCGGCGACGCGCCAAGCAATCAAAGGACACGAGGCGTGGAAGCAAAGAGGTACGGAGAGCCCCCCTCGGCTCGCGCCGCGCGCTCGGGCTGCCGATCCTCGACGGATCGGCAAAGTATTCGCTGTTCTTTCGCTTGGGCGAAATCACCCACCCTACCCTTCGGTAGATTAGACTGGGTCCCGGGTGAATGTTTTCAGTCATTTGCGGCCATTTCTAATCCCGGTGCCGGGATTAGATTCTCGGCAGGGGGGAGAAAGTGAGGCGAACCCGCCTTCGTGTGAAGCTTCGTCGAGCCGGGACGGGAGGCAAGGAAGAGCCGGAGTCGCGCAGGCCGCGAGGAGAAAGCCCAACCGAGGAAGTGACTCCTGTTTCCTGCAGGAGCTCTCTGTCCAAATCTCATAAGGCCTTGTTCCTCCTTTGACTCCGGTCTCCTTTTTACGGGCGCCTGTAAGTACAGGCGACGCTTTTGTCTGACATATCGGCTGCAGGTTACCATAAAGTCATATAGTTTGTAAAGAACTAGAAGTACTAGGCGGCGGGAGCTGCGGGTGCGGGGAATGTCGAGTAGGAGTCAGAAGCAACGGCCTGTGTAGTCGGGTTCATCAGGCGCATGCGCCGATCCTTGAGATTTTGGCCTGTTACTATTGACAGTATCCTCGGTGTCACCTTCGGCTTTCAAATGCGCACTCCCGGAGGCCACGCGTGAAGACCTCGACAACTTCTGCCAGAAGGCTAAGGGCGGCGTGGTCTTGCTCTCAGCGGTTTGGCTCTGAAGCGTTAATGGCAGGGTTGCGAAGAAATTGGCATGGACCGAACAGCTATGTTTCTCCGACCAGTCTCCTTACCGTGGACGCAGAAACTTCGACGGGGAGCATTCGCCGATGAGCTACATAACGTGGAACATCCTCGTTGCTTGCTCTGACCTGGAGCTTCGGCGGAGCATTGCAACTATACTGGTTAGCCTCGGGCTTGACCCAATCTGTGCTTCGCGTGTTAGTCAATGTCGAAAGTTAATCCAAAGCGAAAGCATTGGTCTCATCTTTTGCGACCAATACTTCGAGGATGGTGACTATCGCGATATCGCGACAGCTTGCCGCTCAACCCAAGGCTGTTGTTGCCTCGTAGTGACCGTGCCCGAACAAGGTAACGGCGACGCGCAGGTCCTGAGGCAAGAGGTATTCGGGATCGTCACGATTCCTCCCGTCGGACGGAAATTGAATGGATGGTCATCCGAGCAAAACGGAGTCAGCTTCAACGGGCCAGCGAAGTGGCCGAAGCATCACTTGAGCGGACCGTTTCCGCGACGCCAGAAAAGCTGCTTCGCGACCCTGATCGAGGACCTTATGGTTAGGCCAAGATTAGCGGAATGGCAAGAAGCTTACCAAGAAGCTTTGCACGAAACCGATCAGGAAAAATTGTTGACGAAGATATCTGCCGCAGAAAACGTCCTTTTTTCACGCCTGCAACAAATGCACTACCAGCCCACCTATAGGGATGAGGCAATCGCGATTTACGATGCGGTTCATTCTTTGCGGCTTTTGCGCTGCGATTTGCGACCTCCGCGCCCCTAAGGGCGACCCCGGTTGTCCGGTTACCGCTTGGACTGTCAAAACTGACAGTACCGTCGGCGTTTCGTGCCGTGTGAGAATCCGGCACTCTCGACTCGTAGCGGCTTACGCTCGCAAGAGTTGAGTCCGTGAAACAAGGAAAAAAATAGAAAGGTGCGAGGGAGCGCGGCGTCTGGGCCAGTAGTTTTGAGAAACTGCCCTCCACGATGAGGATCGCGACATGAATCCTAGCAATTGGCTCGTCCGCATGGTCTGGTTCATTTTCTTCCTTGTCGTCTTTGCGGCTACCGCAAGCGCGCAGTACAACGCCGGCATTCAGGGAACCGTCACCGACGCGTCAGGCGCGTCGATCGCCGGTGTGAAAGTGACGGTGACCAATCAAGATACTGGCATAAGCCGCGATACCGTGGCTACCGCGGGAGGACTTTATCGTGTGGAGGCGCTGCCACCCGGAAACTACACGGTGAGAGTCGAGGCGGCAGGTTTCAAGACGAGCGAAACTCGCGATGTCAGTGTCCTCGCGGAGCAAGTGCGAGGTCTCGATGTGAAACTTGAAATCGGACAGGTGTCCGAGACGTTGACCGTGAATGGAGCGAACCTACCCAATCTTCAGACCGAAGATGCGAATATTTCAGGTACCATCACAGCCCAACAGCTAGCGAACATCCCGTCTTTCGGACGCGATCCGTACGAACTGCTTCGTCTCACTCCAGGCGTGTTCGGCGACGATGCCCGCGCGTCTAACGGGAATGCTCAAAACCTTCCGTTGCAGCAAGGTCCTGGCGGATCCAACAGTACGATCTTTCAGATCGAAAACCAGGTCCAGATTGTTTCCGACGGCCAGCGCGTTTCTGCAAACAACTACCAGATTGACGGCGTAAGCGCCAACAGCTTGGGCTGGGGTGGGGCAGCGGTAGTCACCCCTAACGAAGAATCTGTCAAGGAGATCGAGGTGTTGTCGAGCACCTATTCCGCGCAGGATGGCCGCAACTCCGGCGCGCAGGTTAAAGTTATCTCCAAGAACGGCACGAATGATTTTCACGGGAGCGCGCTGGTAAAGTTCGACAACGCAGGCCTGAACGCGTTTAACGACTATGTCGGCCCGTTCGGCAGCCCGGATCCAGCCACTGGATTTGGTCGAGTGGACAACAAATACAGACAGTTCGGAGGCAGCATCGGCGGCCCGATCAAGCACAACTCACTCTTCTTCTTTTTTTCCTACGAAGGCGTTCGCCAGAACAACCCGGCATTTGACACGAACAAAATCGTCGAGACTCCCGAGTTCCGGCAGTACGTCATAACCAACAATCCAAACAGTCTGGCGGCGAAGGTCTTCAGCACCCCCGGAATCGCCCCCCGCATCGTCTCAGTCCTTCCCAACACGACGTCCGATTGCTGCTCGTTCGATCCGGCCATTCCTCTCGGCGGCTATTACGACAATTCTGCCTGTGTCGTAGGTGGGGTTGCGCAACCCGCAGGCACAGGGTGTGGACCGGCGGGCATCCCGGAGTTTGAGAGCGCCGACCTACTGAATCCGTTTACGAGTTCCGCGAATCAGTACAACGGTCGCGTGGACTATACGCGCGGAAGCAATCAGTTCTTCTACAGCACGTATTTCTCGGACCGGGACGATTTCGAGGGTGGCGACCGCCCTATTGACGATCTAACTCTGACGCCCTTGAACTGGGTCATGACTGTCGGCTGGGACCGCACCATTAGCTCGACGATGATGAATGACCTCCGCTTTAATGTTACGCGCTGGTCGTACAATCAGGTCACGTCTTCTGCAAGTACGAATTTCGGCATCCCCTACTACAATGTTTTCGACTTCAATAGTACGGTCGGCGCCCCCAATGGTGTCCCTGGTTGCTGCATTAATGCGGGAGCGACACAAGGAGGGACCACGCCGGGAATTTTTGCACAGAACACTTACGACCTGCGGGAAACTTTCTTGAAAACCTTCGGATTGCATTCCCTGAAGTTCGGCGGAGATATTGGGAAAAACCAGAATAACAACAATGAGGAAGGTGGCGCGCGTCCTCTCTACCAGTTTTCTTCGTTTCTAGACTGGGCAAATGACGCCCCTCAATTTGAATCAATCACCGTTGATCCTCGTACAGGTAGCCTGCCACAAGGCGCTCGCCACTTCCGCACGAGCGATTATGCCCTTTTTATTCAAGACGACTGGAAACTGCGACCGAATCTCACTCTGAATCTGGGGTTGCGGTGGGAATATTTCAGCCCTTTGACCGAGACGAACAATCTCATCAGCAACTACGTACCGGGTGCCGACGGCATCACCGACGGGAAGGTTGTGGCTGGCCAAAAATTGTATAACGGCGATTTCCACAACTTCGGCCCGAGGCTCGGATTTGCCTGGAGTCCCAATCGCTTCAACAGCAAGGTTGTGGTGCGCGGCGGATTCGGCATCAATTACAACCGGATCTACGACAACATCCTCGATCCCGTCCGGTTCAACACACCCTTCGCCGCCCAACTGAGCGCCTGCTGCGCCGGGCCGGGCACAACTCCCGCCTCGGTTGGAATCGACTACGTGCTCGGCACCAGCAACTCGCCTTTCAGCTACCCAGCGAATCCACTGCTCGCCTACGGAGTGGATCCGGTCACCGGTGGCCTTTGTAACGGCGCGGCCTGCGCAAGCGATCTTCCGATTACCATCTGGGGCTCGTCGCCGAGTCTCCCCAATGCCTATGTGTACACCTATTCACTCGGCGCTCAATGGGAGTTCGTGCGCGATACGACTCTCCAGCTCGGGTATGCCGGCAGTAGCAGCCACAAACTGATTCGCTCAGTTGATTTGAATCGTTTGAACCCTGGCGACACTTTCGACGATGTTCTCGACTTCGTGCAAAACGTTGGCAGCAACGGACAGCCGTGCGGACCCGCCAATCCCACCTGTGCAGCGCCACATCTGACCGGCGACGCGGCCTTGGGCGTGGGCGGGCGTATCTTTTTCCCACTGGCCGACGTGAATGCAAACTACAACGCCTTACTCCTGCGCGTGAACCACCACTTCGCGCACGGGTTTCTCGTAAGCGGAAGCTACACGTGGAGCAAATCGCTTGATACTTCCTCTTTCGAAATCGGTCCGCAACAAGACTATCCCTCCAACCAGGCTTTCGACTACGGTCCATCTGATTACAACGCGACGAATTATTTTGTCATTGACGGTGTGTGGGACCTTCCCATTTTCCGTGGTCGTCACGACATATTCGGCATGACCCTTGGCGGCTGGAGCGTTAGTGGCGTTTTCACTTACCACACGGGATTCCCGTGGACACCTGTTTCCTACGGTCCAACCAACAACAATCCGGTTGGGGACGGCTATCGTCCTGATCGTCCCACCTCCTACGCCGGGACGTGTATTTCCGATCCAGGGAATTCGGCCTTCATCAATGGTGTTTGCCCGACGACGAACGCCCGCGCTGGCACCGCGCCCAACGACCCGAATTTCCCAACCCTTTTGACCGACTGCGCCGCAGGAATAGACGAATGCTTTACAACTGCGTTTCCGCGCGGCGAGCGTCCCATTGGCCGCAATTCCTTCCCGGGTCCTAGTTTCAAGCAGGTCGACCTAAGCGCGGCAAAAGACTTCGGCTTTCCCTTCTTGCATGAAGGCGCCTTGCAATTCCGAACAAACTTTTTCAATGCTTTTAACACTCTTAACCTCGTGCCCATTCCGAATTTCGCGTCCAACGACGACCTGTCAAATACCTTTTCGTTCGGCCGGACACCGGGTGGCCTCGCCGGCCGCGTCATCGAATTCCAGTTGCGCCTAATGTTCTAGCTATGGATCCCCGAGGGAAGTAAAAACCCGAGAGTCTTGCCGAAGTGAGCTAGAATCCTCCCAATTCCTCCGCAGTGCCGGAGTCAAACATGATAATCGGTGATCGCTTGCGTGCTTTCCGAGAAGAAAAGAAGTTATCGCAAGGAGACATCGAGAAACGCACCGGTCTGTTCCGCTGCTATATATCTCGTGTCGAGAACGGCCATACCGTCCCGGCCATCGAGACCATCGAGAAGTTCGCCCGGGCACTCGAAGTCCCGCTCTACCAACTCTTCTACGATGGCGAGGAGCCTCCGAAAGCCCCTGCTCTCCCAAAGCGCAGGGCCAAGAACGACACAGGTTGGGGGCATTCAGGCAGGGATGCCCGTGTTCTCAGTCGGTTTCGCAGGCTTCTGGGTCGAATGGATGGTCGGGACACGCAGCTCCTTTTCTCGATGGCTCAACAAATGGCCTCCAAACGGAGGAAAGCCGCGTAGGCGCCTCGCAACCGCTCCAGGCTCAAAATGGAAATTCCGGTTAGGATTGCGGGAGAAGTGGACCGCAATCGTTTGGTTGAGCTACCCTTTCGGAATCCCGGGCACGGGGGGGACTGCCATGAAACCTTTTCTTCGGGCCTCTCTGATTTGCGGCACCGCCCTGCTATCTGGCTCTTCGGGATTCGCCCAAGTGGCGACTCCAGCGGCACAGGGACCAAATTCGCCCCCCGCGAGCGGGCGTGCGAGGTGCACGGAGACGAACTGACCAGACGCCTCACCAACATCGACCGCGCAGAACCCGGCATTCCCTCCTTGATGCTTTTTCCTTTCGCCTCTTCATTAGTGGGGCGTAGGTATCTCATCGGTATGCCGCGGATCACAACACGGCGCCGGTGTTGGCGCCGGAACCGCGAGCGGCAAGTGCTTCGGCGCTCCAACCGGTCTCTGCCGCGTGCCAGCACAAGAACCCGTAAGCGATATATTTCCAGCCCGACCGTTCTCCGTGTTTGTCGAGCTTGAGTCTTCTGGAAAAGTAGAAGCCCACGGCGTCGGCACCGCCTTTGATGCCATACAACTTGAGGCGCGACGGACTTGTTCCCCACATTGGATTTGGCTGGGTGCATCCGGCGGTAGTCTCGCAGTGAACGGTGAGTTCCGTGGATGCTATCGAGAGACCCACCGCAGCCACCCAGGGAAACCAGAACGATTTACCCAGATGCGGCGGGACGGCTTCGATTTCGGAATTGTGCGATACCTGGGGATCACGCCACTCTGACGTGCGAGGGGGCGTGCTCGGAGCGACTGCTTGATTCGCTTGCCCACGAAGATTATTGACGGGGCGCTCGACAAAAGAACCAAACGCCGTCACGGGAAGCTTGTATCCCACCTGCGCTCTCTCCTGGGCCTTTGCGCTCAAGAACGGAAGCAACGGGAACACAACGAGGAGCAGCAAAGCTTTTCGCAGAAGATTCATGGTATCCACCCTTTCCATCGGCCTTGGCCTCGCCACCTGACAACGGCGCGAGTCCGGTGCGAGAGTGCTGGGCGAACGTGAACGTCGCGTCCCCGAAGGCCTGCCCTGGGCGCCAGTCGGGATGGTGGGGATACTCGAACAGCAACTACACAGACAGGATACTTACTAATCTTATGGCTCTGTCATTAGATGTCTCTAATGTTTCCTGACCTGGGTAATGACTTCTTAGACACTCAACGGGAGGGGTCGCACAGCCTTTCGCTTCCCAGCTTCACCGATTTCAAATTTGAACTTGGAAATTTCAGAGCGGGGCATGTGTCGCACCTACGGCGCTCGGGGCTTTATGAATTCCCGTTCCCAGCCCTTACGGACTGGGCTAACTTGTGCCGCGCCTACGGCGCTATGGCGGAAGGCATGAGAGACTAGGCGGCTATGATTCGATCGCTGACGATGCGTCTTTCGTTTTTTGCTGTTCCGCTGCTGGCGGCTGCTTTTGCGCCGTGGCTGGCCGCGCCGCAAACCGCCGGCTACTATCCGCCTCCCGGAGATTGGCAAAAGAAATCGCCGGCTGAACTCGGCATGGACGCCGGCAAGCTTGGGCAGGCCGTCGAATACGCGCAGGCCCACGGAAGCACGTGGGATTTCGAGAAGGATCAGGTGCGCACGTTCGGCACGCCGCTCGGGCCGGTGCCGAAGCAACGCGCCGCCACCAACGGCATCATTCTTCGCCACGGTTATATCGTGGCGGAGTTTGGCGACACGAAAGCCAACGATCCGGTCTACAGCGTGGCCAAGAGTTTTCTGTCCACCGTTTGCAGTCTGGCGGTGGCGCAGGGTTTGATCGCAGACGTCAACGATCCGGTGGCGAAGTATATTCACGATGGCGGCTACGATTCGCCTCACAACTCCAAGATCACCTGGAAGAACCACTTGCAGCAGACGAGCGAATGGGAAGGCTCGATGTGGGGCAAGAACGCCAATTTTATCGGGCCCGAGGAGTTTGGCGCGGGCGAGATGAAACCGCGCGCCATCGAGGAACCGGGCTCGTACTAGGAATACAACGACGTCCGTATCAACCGGTTTTCTCTGTCGCTGCTGCGTCTATTCGGCAAGCCGCTTCCCGAGGTGCTGAAAGAGAACATCATGGACCCGATCGGCGCTTCGCAGAACTGGCGATGGACGGGTTATGACAACTCGAAGGTGGATATCAACGGCCGCGAGATCGAATCCGTCACGGGCGGCACGCGCTGGGGCGGCGGCTTGTGGATCAATTCCGAGGATCTCGCGCGCTTTGGACTTCTGATCCTCAACCACGGCAAATGGAAGAATCGCCAGATCGTTTCCGAGCAATGGCTGAAGGACGCGGTTACGCCCGGCGAGCACGGTCCGGATTATGGCTATCTCTGGTGGCTGAACACGAAGCAGAAACAGTGGCCCAGCGGTCCGGCGTCCAGTTTCGCCGCCATCGGCAACGGCGCGAATACCATCTGGATCGACCCGGACCACGATATCGTCGTGGTCTGGCGCTGGTGCCAGAGTTCGGCGATGGACGGCATGGTGCAGCGAATCGTGGGTGCGGTGACGGGCCAATAGCCGGTGCGGTGGCGCGCGGGAGGCGAAGCGGTGTATGATGCGGCGGTTTCGGACCCACCCCGGGAACCCAAATCCATTACAGGAGATTTTATGAAGAAGAGGACGATTTTGTTGACTGTGGCGACGCTGCTTGCTGGCGCGGCAGTGTGCTTCGCCGCCGACAGCCCGTTTATCGGCACGTGGAAGCTGAACGAGGCTAAATCCAAGATCGGCGCAGGAGCCGGGAAGAATAGTAACGTCGTGTACGAAGCTGCGGGCGACAGCATCAAGGCTACCGTGGACGGCGTCGACGGCAAGGGCAACGCCACGCATAGCGAGTGGACGGGCAAGTTCGACGGCAAAGATTACCCCGTGAGCGGTGAAGCGAATGCGGACACGCGGTCGTACAAGATGATCAACGCGCACACGCAGGAATGACCCAAAAGAAGGGCGGCAAGGTCACCGAGTCGGGACGCATCGTCGTCTCGGCCGACGGCAAGACCCGCACCGTCACCATCAACGGGACGGAATCGATGGGCATGAAGACAACGTCGTGGCGGTGTACGACAAGCAGTAGCCGGCCGATTCCTAGGTTTCGAGGGCCGCGGATTTTCGCGGCCTTTTCTTTAGACGGTTTGTGTCGCACCTACGGCGCTCGGGATGAAAACAAGCAAAAGGCGAACATGTGTCGGAGTGAACAGATATCGATCCTCGTCTTTCTTATGATGCTGGTCTGGCGGAGGGTACATCTGTGCGCCGACAACCTTATGACTGATCCGGTGACGAATAAGAGCGCGGTTGGCGAGGAAAGCGAGGCGCGCGTGGTGGAAATGGCGCCGCCGACCGCGACCTCATCATCCGATAAGCTGCTTCGCACCATCGCGACTCTGCTCTTCGTATTGGTGGCGGGCGTGCTGACGGTGTTCGCGTACTACGCGAGCTCGATTTGCATCACGGTGATCCTGGCGGGATTTCTGGCCATCCTGTTTGACCCCGTCGTAGTGAAACTGGAGAAGCTGCATCTGCCGCGCAGCGTGGCCGCGGCGGCCATTGTGCTCGCAGGCATGAGCCTGATCGGGCTGGCGGGTTACAAGCTCTACGGAAAAGCGATCCTCTTTTCGGAAGACATTCCCGTTTACACCTCGAAGATTCAGCAGGCCATGGAGCCCATCAGCCGGAAGATCCAGGAAGTTCAGCAAAGCGCCGGAAGCCTGACGAACAACGAGCACCCCACGAAGAAAGTCCCCGAGGTTCGTGTGGAGGAATCGCCCAGCTGGCCTGCTTATCTGGTGCGCGGCGCGGGATCCGTGTGGGGAGTGCTGATTATCGCGGGCGTGGTTCCATTTCTGACGTTTTTCATGCTCTGCACCAAGGAGCAAATGACCATCCGCATGAATGCCCTCTTCACTCGAATGCAGACGCGGCTCGATTCATCAAGAACCTGAACCAGGCGATTCGCGGGTTCGTAACCGGAAACCTCGTCGTCGGCTCCGTGATGGCCGTAGCGACCGACGCTGATGTTGTACGGAATTGGCATAAAAGGCGCTTTACCTCTCGGAATCGTCAGCGGGCTGTTGAATCTGCTGCCGTTCCTGGGACTGGTCCTCTCGCTCGCGCTTCCGATTGCGGCGGCGATGCTGCAGTTCAGCACGCCGGGGCCATACATCATCATCGTTCTTACGATCCTCTGCCTGCATATCGTGTCGGCGAATCTGCTGATTCCGAAATTTATTGCCAACCGCGTGAGTATCGGGCCGGTGGCGGCGACGGTGGGGATTCTTTTCTGGGGATGGTTGTGGGGTGTGATGGGCTTGCTGCTGGCGGTGCCGCTGACGGCGCTGGTGAAGCTGGTGGCGGATTTGCATCCGTCGTTATGTCACGTATCCAATATGCTGGCGCTGACGCCGCGTCCGATTCCGCGCTGGGCGCGATACGGCGAAACAGCTTTGGAGCGGGCGATTCCCTACTTGCGCGGGCGTCCGGGAATGAAGCCTGGAGGAAGCGTCTGAGCGATTTCAAATTCTGAAATGCCTCTGTTGAGATCCTAGGTGGAGCGGCCTACAAAAACGAAAAGCAGATCCCTCACCCCGCTTTCTTGAGCTCAGGGTTTACAAGTGCAAACCCAGAAACGCCGCGGGGATTCGGGATGACAAGGGGGTGAACGTGGTTAAGCCGCGCGCGGGAGGCGAAACGGGTGTATGATGGCGTGGTTTCGGACCCACCCCCGGTAACCCAATTCATTACAGGAGAAACTATGAAGAAGAGGACGATTTTGTTGACTGTGGCGATGCTGTTCGCTGCCGTCGCAGTGTGCTTCGCCGCCGACAGCATGTTTATGGGCACGTGGAAATTGAACGAGGCGAAATCGAAGATCAGCGCAGGAGCCGGGAAAAATAATAGCGTCATGTACGAAGCCATGGGCGACAGCATCAAGGCCACCGTGGACGGCGTCGACGACAAGGGCAACCGCTACGCATAGCGAGTGGACGGGCAAGTTCGACGGCAAGGATTATCCCGTGAGCGGTGAACGAATGCGGACACGCGGTCGTACAAGATGGTCAACGCGCACACGCTGGAGCTGACCCAAAAGAAGGGCGGCAAGGTTACCGAGAGCGGACGCATCGTCGTCTCGGCGGACGGCAAGACCCGCACCGTCACCATCAGCGGAACGGATTCGATGGGAATGAAGACGAGCGTCGTGGCGGTGTACGACAAGCAGTAGCCGGCGTCCCGAGGGCCGCGGATGATGCGCTAGAAGCTGAAACACAGAGGTCACGGCGAAAATCCGGGAGGGCAACAGCAGAATCGCCACTCGAATCGTCGTCCCGTCTAAGACCCGCCCCTCACTTGAGCGAGGCCGCGTACACCGAGTCTCGAAGACGAAGGCTCCGCCGATGGCGCCGAAGCTTTTTCATGGCACGGCGCAGCGGGCACGGCATGCCGTGCCCCTACGGAGAAATGCTAGCCAGCGCGATGGGGTCAGGCGATGGTGCGGCCGACGGCGGTGGCGATCACGCGGCTTTCGGCCATGAGTTGCGCGAATTGGTCGGGATAGAGGGACTGAGCGCCGTCGGAAAGTGCGCGCTCGGGGTCGGGATGAACTTCGATCAGGAGGCCGTCGGCGCCGGCGGCGACGCAGGCTCGAGCCATGGGCGCTACTTTGTCGCGCCGCCCGGTGCCGTGCGACGGGTCGGCCACAATCGGCAGGTGCGAGAGCTGCTTGATGACGGGAATGGCGGCGATATCGAGCGTGTTGCGCGTGTAGGTTTCGAACGTGCGGATGCCGCGCTCGCAGAGAATCACTTTGTAGTTGCCGCCGGACATGATGTATTCCGCGCTGAGCAGCAGCTCCTCGATCGTGGCGGACATGCCGCGCTTGAGGAGGACGGGGCGGTCGATTTCGCCTAGGGCGCGCAGGAGATGATAGTTCTGCATGTTGCGCGCGCCCACCTGCATGACGTCGACGTAGGGCAGCATCACTTCCACTTGCGAGGGATCCATCACTTCGCTGATGACGAGGAGGCCGCTTGCGTCCGCGGCCGCGCGCATGAGCTTCAGGCCTTCCTCGCCGAGACCCTGAAAGCTGTACGGCGACGACCGCGGCTTGAATGCCCCGCCGCGCAACAATTTCGCGCCAGCGTCTGCGACACGCTTCGCGACGCTGGTGATCTGTTCGCGCGACTCGACGGCGCAGGGTCCGGCCGCGACAATCACTTCCGTGCCGCCAATGGCGACGCCGTTGCCGAGCGCGATCACCGAGCCTTCCGGGCGGCAGCTTCGCGCGGCCAGCTTGAAGGGATGCGAAATCTTCACGATTTCTTCCACGCCGGGCGCGGCCTGCAGGGCTTCGAGTTCGCTGCGGTGCTTGTTGCTGTCGCCGACGACGCCGATCACGATGCGCTCCTCGCCGCGGATCAAGTGTGCGTGGAAGCCGCACTCTTTAATGCGCGCCACCACGTGGTTCACTTGCTCTTCGGTTGCGTTGCCAAACATGTTGACGATCATTTCCCCGTCCTCGCTATTACTGTGATTTTTTCGCGACTGAAATTCGCGCGGACTTATACGAACCAAGAATGCGTAACCCGACCACCAGCGCTTCCAGCTCGGCCAGCGCCGACTGCGTGGCCGCGTCGTGCGTGGAAGCTTGCAGGTCGAGATAGAAGCGGTATTGCCACGGCGAGCCATGAACCGGGCGGCTCTCGATCTTCATGAGGTTGACGCCGCGGTTCGCGAATGGCGCGAGCGCGTGGTAGAGCGCGCCCGGGCGGTGATCGAGTTCGAAGACGAGAGAAAGTTTATCGGCATCGGCCGGAGCGGCGGCGGAAGGCGAGAGCAGGAGAAAGCGCGTGTAGTTCTCGTCGTTGTCTTCCAGGTGCTCGCGCAGAATGGCGCCGCCGTAAATTTCAGCGGCTCGCTTCCCGGCGATGGCGGCGCGGGTGGGATCGCCTGAACGAATCACTTCGCGAACGCTTCCGGCGGTGTCTTCGGCGACGGCGCGTTTGACGCGCGGATGGGCGGCGAAAAACTTTTCGCACTGCGCGAGGGCCACAGGATGCGATTCAACGACGGCGATTTCATCGAACGATGCGCTAGGACACGCGATTAAATTGTGCGCGATGGGAATAATCACTTCCGCGACGATCGTCAGGCGGCTCTCAACCAGCAGATCGAAGGAGCGATGCACGGAGCCGGCGAGGCTGTTTTCGATCGGCGCGAGCGCGTAGTCGGCGACGCCGTCGCGGATGGCCGCGAACATGGCTTCGAAAGTGGGGCGCGGGACAAGCTGAACCTGTTCGCCGAGAAGTTCGACGATGGCTTGTTCGCTGAACGCTCCGCGTTCACCCTGAAAAGCCACGCGCGCGTTGGGCTCGACGTTCATACGGCTGCCAGCTTGCGGCGCTTGGAGGCGCGCCGGCTGCCGCCTTTGGTGCGCCTGGCGACTCCGTAACCGTTGAGCACTTGCGTGCGGATCGACTCGCCCAAAATCACCTGGTAGATTTTCCCGATGGCTCTGCCGTCGAGCGGACCTGGATTCAGACCTTTCATCCGGTTGAGGATTTCGCGCTCGCGCTCCGGCACACGGAGGACGAGGCCGGCCTCGCCCTTGAGCCGGCCCACTTCGAGGGCCAGCTCCGTGCGGAGGTTCAGCAGGTGAAGCATCGCGGTGTCAATTGCGTCAATTTTCCTTCGCCAATCGTCGATCTTCATCGGTGCCTCCGCGTCGTTGATCCTATCGCCGATCGTCGTGCCGAAAGTAAAAAAAAGGCCGCGTTCCTCGCTGGAGGGTCGCGGCCGGTTCTTCGAAACTTTGTGCGGCTTTTAGCTCTTCGGTTTCACCGCGCGCGTTTCGCCCGCCCGCTGCTCCGTAAAGGAGTAGCGGTACGTAAAGGCGAATTTGCTATAGGACAGATCCATGGCGCGGTCCGTTTTCCGCCTCGATTCGCGGAAATTCCGAAGTCGAAGCGACACTATACGGAAGGGGCTGAAACGGGTCAAGGCGAAAATCACATAAGCGGGATTTATGACTTTTGCAAGAAATAGAAATTTGACTTATTCTCGCCGGTCCTGCTTACTAGGTGCAGGGAGTTTGCTTCGGCGCGACTTATTAGCCGCCCTGTAGTAGAACTTATCGTGCCGGGGCCACCCGTCCAGGTCGAGACTGGACATGCGCCCCGCACCTGGACCCAGGTGCCGGGGCATTTTAGTTTGCGGACACCAAGTAAGGTATAGGGGCCGATTGAACATGCAGAGCGACGCAATCAAAAAAGGGATCTCACGAGCGCCGGCGCGGGCCATGCTGAAGGCCACGGGCCTCACAGACGCCGATCTGGCACGTCCGCTGGTCGCTGTGGCCAACACTTGGACGGAAGTGACTCCCTGCAATTTTCACCTTCGAACTCTGGCAGAAAGAGTGAAGGAAGGCATTCGCGCGGCAGGCGGCACGCCAATCGAATTCGACACGATCACGATCTCGGACGGAATCACGATGGGCACCGAAGGCATGAAGGCTTCGCTCGTGTCGCGCGAAGTGATCGCAGACTCGATTGAGCTGTTCGTGCGCGCGCATGCCTTTGACGCGGTGGTGGCCATATGCGGCTGCGACAAAACCATTCCCGGCGTGGTGATGGCGCTGGCGCGGCTGAACATTCCGGGGCTGGCACTTTACGGCGGCTCGATATTGGCGGGCAATTTTCGCGGGAAAGAAGTGACGATTCAAGACGTTTTCGAGGCCGTGGGTGCGTGCGCGGCCGGCACGATGAGTGTAAAGGATCTCGGCGAACTCGAAGACAGGGCGTGCCCGGGCGCGGGCGCTTGCGGCGGACAGTTCACAGCGAACACGATGGCGGGGGCCATCACTTTTCTGGGGATTTCGCCCATGGGCGCCAATGAAATCCCGGCTACCGATCCGCGCAAGGGCAAGGCCGCGTTCGATTGCGGCAAGACGGTGATGAAGCTGCTGAAGGAAGATATTCGTCCGAGGCAAATCATCACACCGGCATCGCTGCAAAATGCGATCGTGTCGGTGGCGGCGACGGGAGGGTCGACGAACGCCGTGCTGCATCTGCTGGCGATTGCGCGCGATGCCGAGGTGCCGCTGAAGCTGGATGAATTCGATACCATCTCCGCGAAGACTCCGCTGCTGGCCGATCTGAAACCCGGAGGCCGCTTCACTGCGCCGGACATGTTTCGCGCCGGCGGCATGCGCCTGCTTGGGAAGCGTTTGCTCGAAGCGGACCTGCTCCAGGACGGCATTACGGCTTCGGGGCAAAGCCTATTCGAGGAACTTCGAGGGGCCAGCGAAACACCGGGCCAGGAAGTGGTGCGCACTCTCTTGAATCCGATCAAGAAGGAAGGCGGACTTGCGATCCTGCGCGGGACGCTTGCTCCGGAAGGGTGCGTCGTGAAACTGGCGGGGCACGAGCGGCTGAAGCACATCGGGCCGGCGCGGGTTTTCGACTCGGAGGAAGAAGCGTTCGAGGCGGTGCAAAATCGCCGGATCCAACCGGGAGATGTTGTGGTGATTCGTTACGAAGGGCCCAAGGGCGGCCCCGGGATGCGGGAAATGCTCGGCGTAACCGGAGCGCTGGTGGGTCAGGGTTTGGGCGAATCTATCGCCCTGATTACCGACGGACGATTCAGCGGCGCCACGCACGGCCTCATGGTGGGACATGTGTCGCCGGAAGCGGCGCGCGGAGGTCCCATCGCGTTTTTGCGCGACGGAGATATTATCAGGCTCGACGTTCGCACGCGGCGGCTTGACGTCGAGACCGATCTGGAACCGCGCCGCAAAGAGTGGAAGCCGCCGAAGCCACGGTACACGACCGGGGTGATGGCAAAATACGCGAGGCTGGTTTCATCGGCTTCGGAAGGCGCGATCACGAGCGCTACGGCTTAGATTCCGACGATTTGAGTTTTGAAAGGGAGATGACAACATGGCGAAAATGTTCTGGGAAGACGACGCAAACCCGCGAGCGCTGGAAGGCAAGCGCATTGCGGTGCTCGGATACGGCAGCCAGGGCCGCGCGCACGGGCTGAACCTTCGCGACAGCCATCTGAATGTAGTGGTGGGATTGCGGCGCGGCGGACCTTCGTGGAAGCAGGCGGAGCAGGACGGCTGGACGCCGGCGACGCCGTCGGACGCAGCGAAAGGCGCTGATGTGATCGTGATGCTCGCGCCCGATATGGCGCAGCCGCCTCTCTATCGAAACGACGTCGCGCCGAATTTGAAGGATGGCGCGATGATCCTCTTTTCGCACGGGTTCAATATTCACTATGGCCAGATTACGCCGCCGAAGAACGTTGACGTGACCATGGTTGCGCCGAAGGGGCCGGGCAATCTGGTTCGGCGTCAATACGAAGCCGGCCGCGGCGTGCCGTGTTTGGTGGCCGTGCATCAGGACTCGTCCGGACATGCATTCGACCGCACGCTGGCCTACGCGGGCGCGATCGGCGGCACGCGGGCAGGCGTGATTCAAACCACGTTCGCGGAAGAAACCGAGACCGATTTGTTCGGCGAGCAGGCAGTACTGTGCGGCGGCGCGCGCGAACTGATTCAGGCCGGATGGGAAACTCTGGTGAAGGCCGGTTATCAGCCCGAGGCGGCGTACTTCGAATGCCTGCACGAGCTGAAGCTGATCGTGGACCTGATCTACGAAGGCGGCATCGCGAAGATGCACCAGTTCATCAGCGAGACCGCGAAATATGGCGACATCACGCGCGGGCCTCGGGTAATCGACGCGCACGTGCGCGAGAGCATGCAAAAGATTCTGGAGGAAATCCAATCCGGGAAGTTCGCGAAGGAATGGATACTCGAAAATCAGGCCGGGCGGCCGGAGTATTCGAGGCTGCTCGAGCGCGATAAGAATCATCCCATCGAGAAAGTGGGCGAGGAGCTGCGGGCGCAGATGTCTTGGTTGAAGCCCGAAACTTCGAACGCAGCGCGAGGAAGCAAATGAAGGCTGCGCGGTTCTTCGTGAATGCTTTCGCGGGCACCGGCGCACTCTGAGCCATGTCGAACGAAATCCCGTTTCGTAGAGTGGCAATCATCGGGACGGGGTTGATTGGCGGATCGTTCGGCCTCGCGCTGCGGAAACAGTTCCCCGCAATTTCCGTCGTAGGCTTCGACCATAGCGAAATTGTGGCACGCGCCGTCGCGCGCGGCACCGTGCAAGAAGTCGCGGCGACAATCAAGGATGCGGTTCGCGGAGCCGATCTCATCTACGTGGCGCTGCCGATCGGCGCGACCATCGAAGCGTTGCCGGCAATCTCGGCTGCTGCCAGCAGCCAATCCCTTACCGCTGACGCGTGCAGCACGAAGACCATGGTCTGCCGCGTTGCCAAGATGCATTTCCAGAGCGGTGCGCGGTTCCTCGGCGGTCATCCCATGGCCGGGAAGGAAAAGTCCGGAATCGAGAACGCCCGCGCTGAGATATTCGCCGGTGCAACGTACGCTCTGATCGGTTCGGAGTCTGGCTCGGAGACAGAAGCGGACCCGCGGGTGCGCAGTTTTGCCGAGCTTGTCCGCCGAATTGGCGCAAGGCCTGTCTGGTGCGACGCCGAGACGCACGATTGGGCGGTCAGCATCGTTTCGCACATGCCCCAACTCGTGGCTCTCGCGCTGGCGCGCGTCGTGCAGGATGAAACCGACGAGACGGGACTGCCGCTGAGTCTGGCGGGCAAAGGTTTGCAGGACATGCTGCGGTTGGCGGGAAGTCCCTACGAAGTATGGCGCGACATTTTCCTCACCAACCGCGAGAACATCACGCACGCCCTCGAACGGCTCGCGCAAGCCATCGACCACCTGCGAACGAACCTTTCAAGCAAAGAGCTTGAGGAGGAGTTTCGAGCCGCGAACAGCCTTTTCGAGGCGCTCCACAAGGAGCAACAGAAATCCCAGGGTTAGCGCCTCGAGCACGTCGGAAATGCGTTGGGGACTCGAGAGCACTATGACCACCGCCGGAACAGCCAGAAGAGGCAGCCCGCCAGCAACGCGGCTGACGGCAGAGTGAGCACCCAGGCAAGCGCGATATTGCGAACCGTGGACCATTGCAAGCCGCTGTGGTTCGCGGCCATCGTGCCGCCTATGCCCGATGAGAGCACATGCGTGGTACTGACGGGTAAGCCATACCTGTCCGCCGCCAGAATGGTGGCCGCCGTGACGAGTTCCGCCGCAGCGCCCTGACCGTACGTGAGGTGCGCTTTCCCGATCTTCTCGCCGACCGTAACCACGATTCGCTTCCATCCCACCATTGTCCCGAGGCCCAGCGCGAGCGCGACGGCCACCTTCACCCAGGACGGAATGAATTTCGTTGCCAGGTCGAGGTGGGACTTGTAGTTCTTCAGCGCGGCGGTATCGGCGGCCGAAAGCACGGGCTTGCCGGACTTTTGCATCAGGCGCAACGCTTCGCTGATTACGTACATGTCGTTGCGGACGTTGGCCTGCTGGTCCGGCGGAACACTGGCCAAGGCCTTGTAGAGCACGGTTTCGTGCTCGATATCGCCGATGAGCTGCCGCATCGCAAGCATCGTATTTGGCGTGAACTGTTTCGTGCGGATGTAATCCGTCACTTCGTCGCGCGTGTCGCCCACGATCGCCGACGGGTCGACATAATGATTCACGGCGGTGATCGCCTGCTCGGAGACGGCCGCGAAATCCTGCACCTGGTTGATTCCGACGGCGTGATTCAGGGCGTAAGCCGTGGGTACCGTGCCGATCAGGATGAGCATGATCAATCCCATGCCCTTTTGTCCGTCGTTTGAGCCGTGGCCGAAGCTGACGCCCGTGCAAGTGAGAATCAGCAAGCAACGAATCCAGAATGGCGGCGGGTCCGTGCCTTCAGGCGCGCGATAGAGGCGCGGGTCGCGGATCACCACCTTCATCAGCATCAGCAGGAGTCCAGCGAACACGAAGCCCACCAGCGGAGATATCAGAAGGGAGCGAAAGACGGTTCCCGCCTGGGCCCAATCGACGCCGCTCGTATTGGTCTTCAACGACATGAGCTGATTGGCCAGGCCCACTCCGATGATCGAACCGATCAGGGTGTGCGAGCTCGAGGCGGGAAGGCCGAGCGACCACGTAGCCAGGTTCCAGATGATTGCGGACACCAGCAACGCGAACACCATCGCGAAACCGGCGCCCTTGCTCACCTGAAGAATCAACTCGACAGGCAGCAGCGAAACGATCGTGAATGCGACCGCGCCGGACGAAAGAAGCACGCCAACGAGGTTGCAAAAACCCGACCACACCACCGCGACATGCGGCTCGAGCGAGTGCGTGTAGATGACGGTGGCCACGGCGTTGGCCGTATCGTGAAATCCGTTTACGAACTCGAATCCAAGGGCCGTGAGTAAGGCCAAGACCAAGAGGACGTACGGCCACGCAGAAGTCACGTGCACCCCGGAAATATCGGAGAGCAGGCGCGTCGCGATGTAGACAAGACCGCCAACGAGAATCAGGCCGAACGCCAGCTTGCCGAGCTTCCCCGGCGATTTCTTCATTTTTTCTTGTATCAGCGTCGGTGGGGGCGTGAGTGTCCCAACTGGAGATGCAGTGGTTTCGGCCATAGTAATCCCCTTGGAAAGCGAGATGCCGAGGCACACTATCGGCGAATTGTGAACAAACGATGAACGAAGCGTGAATACTGAATGGCAACCTGACTACTGGCGGCGAACCCTTACTTCTTGTGGGGAACGGGGCCGTCTGGAAGGGTATCAAGGCCCTGGCGAATCATGGCCACAAACGCGGAGGCGGAACGCGGCAGCGTGCGGTCGCGGCGATAGACCAGGCCGAGTTCGCGCCACACATCCATGTCGGACACGGGAATCAACTTCGCTTTGCCGGCGCGAATTTCATCGCGCACGAAGCTTTCACTGATCAAAGAAACTCCGAGACCGGCCACGACAAAGCGTTTGATCATTCCGACGCTCGGCAACTCCATGGAGATATGCAAGCGCGAGCGGTAGGGCCGGAACTGCTTGTCGAGGACCTGGCGCATGAAGCCGGTCTTCGGGTAAATCTGGGGCTGCTCGGCAATCTCGGCGGTGGTTACGGTTTTGTGTTTCGCGAGAGGATTCGTGAGACTCGTCATCAGCATGATTCGATCGCGAAAAATCGAGTGTACGCGAAGGCTGGGCGACTTGACGGGCAGGGTGACGATGCCCACGTCAACCGTTCCGTCTTCGATCTTCTCGATCACCTTGTGGCTGAAATTCCTGTAGATGCTGATCTGGACGTGCGGGTAGTGCTGGTTGTACTGCGCGAAAATATCGGGCAGAACGTAGAGGCAAGTGGCTTCGTTGGCGCCCACGGCGAGGGTGCCGCGCGGCGTGCTGGCCTGGTCGGCGACAGCGCGCAGAGATTCGTTGCGAAGGGTGAGAAGCTTGCCGGCATATTCGAGGAGCACATCGCCGGCCGCGGTCAGCTGGACGGACTTCCCGACGCGGTCGAAAAGTTTCTGGCCGTATTCCTGTTCTAGCTGGCGAATTTGGGCGCTGACGGCAGGTTGCGAGCGGAATAATTTCTGCCCGGCGCGAGAGAAGCTGCCTTGCTTGGCAATTTCAACGAAAGTGATTAGGTGGTCGAAGTCCATTTCACCCTCAGGGTTAGAGTACCGGCGCCTGAAACCCTGTCCTTTGTGAAAGGATTATAGCAAAAGGAACGAGGGTTCGTGCGAACGCACTCACGTGAGCAAAGTCAGATCGCCGGGGAACATTCAACAAGCAGGCTTCGCGATGGAATGCGATTCGTGAGCTTGGGCTCGAACGGCAGTGCCGACGGTATCAGGCAGCTGGTCGAGAGCCGAAGCGGAAGGCGAACTGGGCCGGCGCGCGTCGCTGATTTCCTGCTGCTCGAGGCGGGACAGAATGGGCGCCCACGTTTGGGCGATCGTACATGGCAGATGCACCGGCTCGAGGCGGACCAGCGGCAACTGCGCGTCGGCTTTGAGAAGGCGTTGAGCGCGAGGGCTGCCGGTGAGCCGAACGTGCTCGGATAGGACGCGGCGCAGCCAAACTTCCTCCTGCTCGTCGACAAGCCAGTCCTGGCTCTTGTCGTCAACCGCTTCGCAGCGGACGAACTCGCGGTTGTAGTTTCCGCCGGAGAGCGAGCTGCGCAGCGCATAGACGAGGCCGCCGGTCATGCCGGAGCCGAGATTGTGTCCCGCAGGCCCGAGAATGATGACGACGCCGGAGGTCATGTACTCGCAACCGTGCTGACCGACGCCCTCGACCACTGCCAGCGCGCCGCTATTGCGAACGGCAAAGCGCTCGCCCGCGCGTCCGGCGATGTAGAGCTCGCCACTGGTGGCGCCGTAGAGCACGGTGTTCCCCGCGAGCACATCTCCTCGCCGGGATGCCTCCGCTCCGGCGCCTATCGCAATCGTTCCGCCGCTCAGGCTCTTGCCGACGTAGTCGTTGGCTTCGCCGCGAAGACGGAAGCGCAGACCCGAAATCAGGAACGCGCCGAAACTCTGTCCCGCAACCCCGCGAAACTCGCAATCGATCACTTCATCGCGCAACCCCTCGAAGCTGGTGCGGCGCAGAATCTGGCCGCTCAGGTGAGCGCCGACTGTCCGGTCTGAATTGGCAATCGAAAGCACCGTGGGATGCGCGGGGGAAGATTGCAATTGTCCCACGCTGCGAATCAACTCTCCGTGAACGCCCACGGCATCTCGCGAAGCCTCGGACGCATTCGTCTGAGGCGCAGGCACGGCTTCGAGCAAAGAGCTGAAAGCGCGGCCCACGGTGGCGTTCTTGGGACGAAGTTTCCCCACCGAACCCACGATTTCATCGAGCGAGCGCGCGCCGAGCGCAGCGAGCCTTTCGCGCACTTCGCCTGCAACGCCACGGAAATAAGCCATCACCATTTCCGGCCGGCCGACGAATCGCGTGCGCATGGTTTCATCCTGCGTGGCGATTCCCGCGGGACAGGTGTTTAAGTGACATTGGCGCGCCATCACGCAGCCCACCGCAAGCAGCGCCGCCGTGCCGAAACCGAATTCGTCGGCTCCGAGCAGAGCTGCAATGATAACGTCGCGTCCGGACTTGAATCCGCCGTCGACGCGCAGACGCACGCGGCGCCGGAAGCCGGTGAGCGTGAGGGCATTGTGCGCCTCGCGAAGTCCCACTTCCCACGGCAGACCCGTGTTCTTGATCGAGGTAAGCGGCGACGCTCCCGTGCCGCCATCGAACCCTGCAATCGTGATGACGTCGGCGCCGGCCTTGGCCACACCCGCGGCGATGATTCCCACTCCCGCGCCTGAGACCAGTTTCACGCCGATTCGCGCCGATGGATTCACGGCGCGCAAGTCATAGATCAACTGAGCGAGGTCCTCAATGCTGTAAATGTCGTGGTGCGGCGGCGGCGAAATCAAGGACATGCCCGCAACCGCGTGGCGAAGCCGCGCGATATACGAATTCACTTTGGCCGCGGGAAGCTGGCCGCCTTCGCCAGGCTTCGAGCCCTGCGCCATCTTGATTTCGAGCTCGTCGGCCCGGACGAGATACTCAGCAGTGACGCCGAACCGCGCGGATGCAACCTGTTTCACGCGGTTGTTGGCCTCGGGCTCGAGGCGATATATATCCGGGTCCTCCCCGCCCTCCCCGGTATTGCTGCGCGCGCCCAAACGGTTCATCGCAATCGCGATCGTGCGGTGCGCCTCCGGACTCAACGCGCCGAGCGACATTGCCTGCGCCGAAAAATGCGTCACGATTTCCGTGTCCGGCTGAACTTCGTCCAGCGGGACAGCGGTTCCTTCAATGGTGTCGAGCAAGTCGCGTATCGCCACTGGCTCACGCGTGTCCACCAGCTCGGCAAACGAGCGGTAACCTTCGGGCGTCGGCGACTTGATATAGCGATGCATTCGCCGAACGAGTTCGGGCGAATTCGAATGGCGCTCGCCCGTCTGCCGGAAGCGATACAGGCCGGCGTCCTGCAGCTCCGGGGTGCCGGGCGCATACGCGCTTGCATGATAGGAGAGCGCGTCCGCCATGATCCCGGCGAGGGTCTTTCCTTCCAGCACAGCGGAAGCGTCCTCGAAAAATTGCGAATGGAACTCCGGGTCCAGCCCGATCGTCTCGAAGAGGTGGCTATTGCGATAGCTTGCCACCGTGGAAATTCCCATTCGGGCGAGAACTTTCCGGAATCCGGTTTCGACGGCGAGTCGATATCGTTCCGCTCCGCCCGGTTTTAGGCCCTCCGACAGATCCATCGCCAGATAAGGAAATACGGCGCTCGCGCCAACGGCGATCAGCAGCGCGATGTGATGCGTCTCGATCACCTGCCCGCTTTCGATCAAGAGCGCCACGTCGCACGCGCCAGCACGAACAAGTTCCTTCCAAACGGCGGCGCAAGCGAGCAGAGCAGGCAATGCAGCACGGTTCGGGCCGACTCCGCAGTCGGTCAACAACACAACAGCGGGCTTCCCTGCCCCGGCTGCGGCAGCTTCGGCGCGCACACGATCGAGCGCCCCGATGGCGGCGCTCACTCCACCGGCGGCCTCGAACGTGAAATCGATGCGACAAGCATCCTTGAGCTTTGCTTCCAGTTGCCGCATTCTCCCGGCGTCGAGAACGGGCGAATCCAGCACCGCATTCCCGCCGAGATACACGTTCAGAGACATTACGTGCGCCTCGCGGAGCGGGTCGATCGGCGGATTCGTGACCTGCGCGAAACGCTGCTTGCAGTAATCCCAGAGGGGTCTGCGTCCGGACGAGATGAACGCCGGCGGAGCATCGTCGCCCATGCTCCAAATAGCTTCCTTGCCCTCGATGCCGAGCGGCTGGAACAACAATCGAAACTGGTCTTCGCTCCAGCCCAGCGCTGCGGCAACGCGCTTGGGGTCCGGCGTAGGATTCGCAACCGCGGAATTTCGCTTCGACGGTTTCGCGCGGGGAACGTCGACCGCGGCCACCGCACTGGAATGGAACTTCAGCAGCGCGCTGATTTCGTTTCCACGGTAAATGGCTCCGGTAGACGCGTCCGCCAGGAGCATTTCGCCGGGGCCGAGCCGCTGTCTCTCGGCGATTTGCTCGCCCGCAAAGTCAGCCAGGCCAACTTCCGATCCCAGAACAAGCAGGCCGTTCTTCGTCAGCGTGTAACGCAAAGGCCGCAAACCGTTGCGGTCGAGCTTCGCGCCGACGAAATTGCCGTCGCTGAACACCAGCGCAGCAGGGCCGTCCCAGGGTTCCTGCTCGCACGCACTGACTTGCAGGAATCTTCGCAATGCCGCGTCGACGCGCTTCTCGGATTCCCCAGCGGGCGGCACAAGCCGCAGCATGGCGGCGGCAACGCTGTAGCCGCGCTGCAACAGAACCTCAAGAGCATTATCAAAGCTCGCCGAGTCGCTCACGCCCTCTTCCAGAGCGTGGAACCAATTCTCCACCGCGAACTCATCTCGAATGCGTTGCTCGCGCGCGCGCATCCACCGGCGGTTCGCGCCGATCGTATTGATCTCGCCATTGTGCGCGACGAATCGAAAAGGCTGCGCCAGCATCCAGGTAGGCCGCGTGTTAGTGGAATAGCGCTGGTGAAAAACGGCGAAGGACGCCCGGAAGTCGGGACAATCGATGTCGGGATAAAACTCGCGAAGCTGGAGAGGAGCGAGGAGACCTTTGTAAACCACCGTCCGCGACGAAAGCGAACAAAAATAGATGTCGTGCGAATTTTCCGCTTCGATGCGCTTGCGCAGCAGGAAGAGCGCGCGCTCGAAATCGGATGCTGGATCGGAGGGAGCAAAAAAACACTGGCGAATCAGAGGGAGGGTGGATGCAGCGCGAGGTCCAAGAATGGAAGGCTGCGTGGGAACGCTGCGCCAGCCCAGACACTGGAGCCCGGCCTCGCGCGCGCACTTCTCCACAGCGGCGCGCGCCTCGGTCTCGCGGCCGTTCGTAACAAAGGCCATGCCAAGCCCGAAGTCCGGCGGCAGATCGACTCCATGAGGCCGCGCGGAACCCGCGAAAAACTGTTTGGGAATGGGGAGCAGCAAGCCAGCGCCGTCGCCGCTTAATCCGTCCGCGTCCACGCCGCCGCGATGCGCAAGACGAGCTAGCGCCGTGAGAGACCGGTCGATAACTTCACGCGAGGGGGGTGCTCCGAGGCGAGCGACGAAGCCAACTCCGCAAGCGTCATGGTCAACGTCGGCGCACCGGGCAGATTGGCGCATCTTAGATAAGTAACCCAGGCCCCGCAGTTATGTACAATCACCAATTTCGATGCATCCGATAGGACTTGCGAGGCGGGCAGAAGGCCTCGCTGGCACCGAGGCTCAGCCGCAGTAAAAGCGAAGATATTCAAATCATAGGGCTTGCGAGACCCGCGATTATCGAA
Organism: uncultured Acidobacteriota bacterium; assembly: GCA_963737205.1. Lineage (GTDB taxonomy): Bacteria > Acidobacteriota > Terriglobia > Acidiferrales > UBA7541 > Palsa-295. Next base: position 1,180,186 of record CAVTRV010000003.1, read on the forward strand.
CGAAAGATAGGGGACTAGGGCTTGGCCGGAGCAGAAGCTTGATCTTTCGGCGGGCCCGCTGGCCGCGGGGGATGGTCGGGAAAACAGGTAAGGTCGCGCCATTCGTGGCCGTCGCGCCGCAAAAGCTCATCCGCTTGGGGCGGTCCCCAACTGCCTGCGGGATAGTTCGGAAAATCGCGCGGTGGCAAAGCCTTCCACACATCGAGAATCGGCTGCACCACCGTCCAAGCGCCTTCCACCATATCGGCGCGCTGGAAGAGAGTGGGATCGCCCATCATGCAATCGTAAAGCAGCGTTTCGTAGCCCGTGGAAGGCTTTGTGCCGAAATAGTCGGAATATTGAAAATCCATGTTCACGGCGCCCAGGCGGACCACCGGCCCGGGAACCTTCGCCTCGAAACTCAAGCAAATGCCTTCGTTCGGCTGAATATTCAGAATGAACTCGTTGGGAGCGAGCTTATCGACAGAAGTTTTACGGAACAGGACGAAGGGCGGGCGCCGGTAGCGAATCACAACCTGCGTCACGCGCTTTTGCATCCGCTTTCCCGTTCGAAGATAAAACGGCACTCCCGCCCAGCGCCAGTTGTCGATGTGCAACGCCAGGGCCACGAAGGTGGGCGTAGTTGACTCCGGCGAGACGTTCGGTTCGGAGCGATACGCCGGAACGTGCTTGCCGTTAATGGTTCCCGCGTCGTATTGGCCGCGCACAGCCTGGTCGAGCACGCGTTCGGGACTGAGGATTTGAATCGCGCGCAGGACCTTCGTCTGCTCGTCGTGCACGGAGTCCGCGTCGAACGAGATAGGCGGCTCCATCGCCGTGAGCGTGATCAACTGGAAGATGTGGTTGGGAACCATGTCGCGCAAGGCGCCCGCAGACTCGTAATATGACCCCCGCATCTCGACGCCGAGCTCTTCGGCGACGGTCACCTGAACGTGGTCCACGTAGCGCCGGTTCCACACGGGTTCAATGATTCCGTTGGCGAAGCGAAAGGCCAGAATGTTCTGGACCGTCTCTTTGCCGAGATAGTGATCGATCCGGTAGATCTGCTTTTCCTCCAAGACTTGGAGAAGCTGGTGATTCAGGTCGACGGCCGAGGCGAGATCGTGGCCGAATGGCTTTTCGATCACGACGCGGCGCCAATGCCCGTTGTGCTGCTTCGCCAGCCCCGCAGCACCAAGGTGGTTTACGACGACCGGGAAGAAGGACGGCGCGGTGGCGAGATAAAAGAGCACGTTGCCCGCCGTGCCTGCCTCTTTTTCCAAGCGGACAAGCGTCTCGCCGAGTTGTTTGAACAGCTCGGGATCGTTGAAATCGCCGCGGAGGTAATAGAGATGCTTGACGAACGCCTCCCACAACGACAAATCGACGCTTTCCTCAGAGTACTGCGCAATATCCTTCGTCATGTACTGGCGAAACTCTTCGTCGGAGTAGGACTCAATCGAAATCCCAATGATCGCGAAGTCGTCGGGCAGCAGCTTCCCCTGATAGAGATTGTAAAGAGCCGGCATCAATTTGCGCTTGGTGAGGTCGCCGCCGGCTCCGAATATGACCATCGCGAAGGGATCGCCGGGCAGTCCGAGCTTTTCTTGCGTCACGCGTTCGGAATCGTTGGAACTCATTCCTACTCCTCTAGCATGTGCGGATAGAAGCCGCCGCAGACTTGTGCAGCAACGACGTGAAGTTTAGGATAGCGCCTGACGAACCGCCTGCTCGATTTTCGCGAGCCCCGCGGCGACGTCCTTGCCAAGATGAATCCTCAAAGCGCGCCGCCCGCGGTCGGCGAGGACTTGGAAATCGCCGCGCGCCTGCGCCGCTTTCACAACGCCAAACGTGTACTTCTGCCCGGGAACCGGCAGGTCGGCGGCATCATCGCACGTGATCTGCAGAAACACACCGGTGTTCGGACCGCCTTTATAGGCTTGGCCGGTGGAATGCTGGAACCGAGGCCCGAAACCGAGGCACGTGGCGACGCGTTTTTTGTCGCGCACCGCCAGCCGAATCGACTGAAGCTGTTTCTCGTGCGGCTCGTTCATCTGGATGTAAGCGAGTATTGCAAAGTAATCTCCCGCACCCAGGCGATTGAGATGCGCTCGAATGTAGCCTGCGAGCGTGGCGTCGCCTCCGGCCGCTTTTTTCAAGTCTGCTGCATTGCGCTCGTCGGAGAACAGCTTCACGTCCTTGTCCTCGAAAAACGGCGACTGTGACGGGAGCGAACCCGCTTTCTCATACTGATCGGTCAGCTTGCGTGTCTCGATTTTGGCGGCTTCCACGTCGGGCTGGTTGAACGCATTGATGCCGATCACGGAGCCCGCCACGGCTGTCGCGAACTCCCAGCAGAAGAATTCCTGGCCGAGTTCGTAGACGTCGGGCACCGCAATTCGCACCACCGGATGGCCTGCTTGTTCGAGCGCGGCCACCGCTGCATCCTGCTTCGAATCTGGTGCGGTTTCGAGCCGCAGGTAGGCGAAAACGCGATCTTTGCCGTAGACGTCAGGCGAACCAATCGTTTCGCGATCGACTGGGATCAGCCCCTTCCCTTCCTTGCCCGTCGATTCCGCGAGGAGCTGCTCGAGCCATGCGCCGAGGTCGCTGATTCCGGGCGACGCAAAAATAGTCACCTTATCGCGCCCCAATTTTTGGCCTGTGCCAAGAATCGCGCCGAGGATCGCGCCGGGATTTGCGTCGGCCGGCACTACCGACGCGCATGCGTGAACCATTTCCTCCGCGCGATCGAGCAATTTCGGAATGTCCACTCCCTGAATGGCGCCGGGAACCATCCCGAAATCGGAGAGAGCGGAATAGCGTCCTCCGATGCTCGGAAGACCGAAGAAAACGTGCCGAAAATGATCGGCCTCGGCCACTTTCTGCATTTGCGATCCCGGATCCGTGATGGCGATGAACTGCTTTCCGGCGTTCGACGCGCCTACCGCCTGCGTCACACGCTCGAAGAAATATTGCTTGAAGATGTTGGGCTCGAGCGTGCTTCCGGACTTGCTCGATACGATAAAAAGAGTCTTCGCGATGTCGATCTGGCTGTCGATGGCGCGAATCTGCGCCGGGTCCGTCGAATCGAGCACCAAAACCTTGGGGAAGCCCTGAATGCTGCCGAAAGTCTTCTCCAAAACCTCGACGCACAGGCTCGAGCCACCCATGCCCAGTAGAACCAGGTGCGTGAAGCCAGCGCGAATCTCTTCGGCGATCTTTGCGAACTGGTCGCGATGCGCGATTTGATCTTCCGTGATCGATAGCCAGCCGAGCCACTTGCCCTCATCCGTGTTCGTCCACAACGAAGCGTCGCCGGCCCACAGGCGCTGCACTTTGTTGTTCTGCTTCCAGTCCTCGATTGTGGATTGAACCGCTTTTGCCAAGTCATCGGGCAATTTGTAGGTCAGGTTCGCGGTCGGCGGCGCAACATTCTTCGCCGATCGCTTGCCCACTGCTGCGAGAAGCTGGTCAAAAGAATCCGCGAACGACTTGACGCCCTCCGCCGTCAGCTGATCCGTTATAGCTTTCATTGAAATCCCGACTCGCGCCAAACTCTCCATCGTAGCTTTGGCGTCGGCGACTTTGTCCTGGAGGCTTTGCCGCACGTGGCCGTGATTGCGAAACGCGTCGTAGGTGGCCGGCGGAATCGTGTCGACGGTATCGGGCCCGATAAGTTCCTCGACGTAGTACACGTCGGAATATGCGGGATTCTTCGTGCTCGTACTGGCCCAAAGCACCCGTTGCGTCTGTGCGCCGCGATTCGCCAGCGCTTGCCAGCGCGGCCCGCTGAAGATTTCCTCATATTTCTGATACGTCAGCTTGCCGTTGGCGATGGCGACTTTGCCTTGCAGGCCTCGCAGCGTCGCCTGCTCTTCCGGAGTTTTGGCGGTCTTGATGCGGGCGGCGATTTGCGAGTCCGCCAGCGTATCAATGCGGCTGATGAAGAAGCTCGCGACACTGCCGATGCGGCTGACGTCGCCGCCGCGCTTTGCCAGCTCTTCGAGGCCGGCGATATAAGCCTCAGCCACCTGCTCGTACACTTCCTGCGCGAACAGCAGCGTCACGTTGATGTTGATTCCTTCGCTGATGAGCTGCCGGAACGCGGGAATTCCCGCAGGCGTGCCGGGCACCTTCACCATCAAGTTCTCGCGGCCGACTAATTTCCACAGACGGCGCGCTTCGTCGAGCGTTTCCTGCGTTTTGTTCGCGAGGTAGGGCGACACTTCCAGGCTGACGTATCCGTCGCGGCGCTTCGTGGCGTCATAGACCGGCCGGAAGGCGTCGGCCGCGTCCTGAATATCCTTCACGGCGAGGCGCTCGTAGATCGCGGCCGAGCTCAGGTTTTGCTTTCTGAGATCTTCGAGCGCGGCTGCGTAATCAGCGCTTCCAGAGATTGCCTTCTCAAAGATCGTGGGATTCGACGTGAGTCCGCGCAAGCCATCCTCGCGAATCAAGCGGGCAAGTTCCCCCGTCGTAATCAAGCTGCGGCGGATGTAGTCGAGCCAAACGGACTGCCCGCAAGTCTGCAATAGTTTCAACGGATTCGGGGATGAAGCGTCTTCCTGCGGGGGAGCAGTGGTCTTCGCGGACAGGCTCATGGCTTACCTCCGGTTAATAAGGTCAAATCTGCAACTATTAGCGTTGGATGCCAGCCCTATAGGATGGGTGCAGCCAGTTGCGTTTCGTCGAGACGGTTCGAGCCGCAAACATGCGGCACATCCAAGGCTAGATTCTACCGCAGGAGCCGCGCGGCGCGGGCAGACTTTTGCGCGGCCCGGGCAACCGCTTTACAATCCGCGCCGAAAATGACAAAGTCGCGCTTCTGTCCAATAAAATGGCCAAGAACGAAAAGCTATTCACGCCACGCGAAGCCGCGCAAGTACTCGGCGTAAGCTATCCTGCCCTCAAGCAGTGGATTTACAAGCGAAAGATCCGCACGATTCAAACCGCCGGAGGGCATCATCGCGTTCCGGAGAAGGAAATCGACAAATTTCTCTACCGCGCGTCGGAAGGCAAGCAGCCCGCTGAGCGCCGCACGAACTTCCGCCGTGTGAGCGGGCGAAATCAGCTGGTGGGGCGCGTGACGGAAATCAAAGTCAGCGGCCTAATGGCGCAAGTGACCGTCTCCATCGGCGGACAGCACATCACTTCAATCATTACCGCCGACGCGGTTCGCGAAATGCGCCTTCAAAAAGGCCAAACAGTGGCCGCCCTGATCAAATCCACGGAAGTGATGATCCTCCGTTTGTAGGCGCACGTCTCTGATCGTGCCCACCCCCCAATCGTATATAGTCGGTTTGACATATCGATTTATGTCACCTATATTCGCTGCCCGCCCTCTCAGGAGGAACAAGTGACCATTCGCCGTCTTGCCTCGATCCTTTTGCTCTTGCTTGCATGTGCCACGCCCAGCGCTTGGGCCGAAACGGGAGCGAGCCTCTCCGGCGTGGTGAGGGACCAAACCGGCGCAGGCCTTCGCGATTCCGTGGTGACAATCAAGAACGTCGAAACAGGCGCAACGCGCACGATCGTAACCGATCGCCGGGGCCACTTTCAGGTGTCCGGCCTGCCTCAGGGGCCCTTCGAGATTCGAGCAGCCAAACAAGGGTTCGCCGAGGAAACGCGCCCGGGACTCAGTCTGGCGGTTGGCCAGGACGCCAAGGTCGACGTTAAAATGCAGCAGAAGGCCCCCGACCCCTGCACGAGCGGCCACGAGTTCGCCACCACCGATTGCACGCTAACTTGGCACGGCGTCACGCTGTACGGTGCGTATGACGTCGGCGTTGGCTGGGTGAGCCACGGCCTACCGGTAAACGGCTATAACTATGAAGGCGAATCTCTGGTAAACCGAAACGGCTATCAATCTCGATTCCTGATCGCGCCGAACAATTTGCAGCAGACGGGTCTGGGCATCAGGGGCAAGGAAGAGTTTCTGCCTGGCTGGTCCATTGTGTTCAACGCTTCCACTGGCATCAATCCGCAGTCGGGCCTGCTCGCCAACGCGCCAGCCACCAACACCGTCAACAACGGACTTCCCAGGGCCAGCTATTCGATGGCCATCGACGGCGCGCGCGCGGGCCAACCCTTCAATGACGAATTCTATGGGGGTATATCGTCCACGCATTTCGGCACGCTGACCTTCGGTCGTCAGCGCTCTCTCGGCACCGATGCCATGCTCCAGTACGATCCGGCCGGCGGCAGCTATGCCTTTTCCTACATCGGGTATAACGGCACGATGTCCGGCGGCGGCGACACCGATGACAGCCGTTGGGACGACGCCCTGAAGTATCGTATCGCCTATGGCCCGGTCCATTTCGGCGCGATGTATAAATTCGCGAATGGTTCTGCCGGCTGCTACTCGGCCGTCGCAGGCTGGACTGGCGCCACCTGTACGCCGGAAGAGGCGCATAACAACGCCTATGGATTCGACCTCGGCGGAGCCTTCGGCAAGTTCTCCACCGACATGGTCTTCCAACATTACAACCAGGCGATCAGCGTATTGAATCCCCTGCAGGGGCCTCAGAGTCAGTCCCCGCGGGCGCAGCTCCAGTCGACCACCGACAGCATCAACACGATATACATCACCGGGGCCAATCTGATCGACCCGAACGACACCGTATACGGCATCGTGACCGACAACAACGCAATCATGCTCACCGCCAAGTACGTTCGGGACCCGTTCAAGTTTTTTGCCGGCTACGAATACATCTGGCAGAACAACCCGTCGAACCCGTTGGGCGTTGGCGCCTCGGACCAGGGCGGCTATATCATGAGCGGGGTGGAAGACACCAATCTTGATTCTGAAAAGTTGGTGAACATCTGGTGGACGGGAGTGAAGTACACCTACCGCAGCAAAACCGACATCACTTGGGCCTGGTATCAACAGCGGCAGAACGACTTCCGTGTTCCGGCGACCTGCTCGGCCACAGCCGGTTTCCGCAGCTCCTGCGCAGGCACCCTCAACGAGGTGTCGCTCTATCTGGACCAGCACTTCACCAAGCGTCTCGACGGTTTTGTGGGAGTTGCGTATTCCGTCGTGAGCGGCGGTCTGGCCATCGCCATTCCTCATGGCCCCGGCGTCCCCTATAACTACCCGACCAACGTTGCTCCGACAATCGGTGTTCGTTTCGCCTTCTAATCGTTTGCGCGGCGGGATAGGCGGCTAAAGGATCTTTCGTGCAAAGGAATCAAGCGATGGATCGCGCATTCAAACGAATTGCTCTGCATTTCTTGGCTCTGGCGGTGGTGTTTTGCGGCGCGATGGGCCAAGCGGCCCCGCGGCTCCGCGCCGCGGGAGATGAAGTCACCGTTTCGGCGGCGATCAGCCTCAAGGACGTCCTCGACGAAATCAGCGGCCTGTATCGCACTGAAAATCCGGGAGTCGCGATTCATTTCAATCTGGGCGCGTCGGGAACGCTGCAAAGGCAAATCGAACAAGGCGCGCCCGTGGACCTGTTCATTTCCGCGTCCTCCAATCAGATGGATTCGCTGGCATCGCACGCGCTGATCCTTGCTGACACGAGGAAGGACCTCGTAAAAGGCAGCATCGTGCTGATCGCGCCGGAGGGACGAGCGAGCATTGCCGGGTTTCAAGACCTGGTTCGCCCGGAAGTAAAGGTGATCGCGATCGGGGATCCGCAAACGGTTCCCGCCGGAAAATATGCGCAGGAAGTGCTCACTCATTTCGGCCTCTACGACAAACTCAAGCCGAAATTCGTTCTGGCGAAAGACGTCCGCCAGGTGCTCACTTACGTCGAAACGGGGAATGCCGACGCTGGAATCGTGTACCTCACCGATGCCCGCACCTCATCGCGCGTGTCAGTGATCACCACGGCGCCGGAAGACTCGCATTCGCCGGTTGTTTATCCGGTGGCAATTATCGCGGGCTCCAAGAATGTAGCCGCCGCCAAAGCGTTTGAAGAATTTCTGCTCGGGCCGAAAGCCTCCACGATTTTCAAGAAGTATGGTTTTGTTCCCGCAGCTCGTTGAATCAGAGGCTCGCTTCTCGCCGGCAGTGAAATGGGCAAGAACTTCGAGGTCAGCGTCGAGCTAGCGAGGGCCGCGTAAAGAACCGCAGCGGAGCAAGGACAAGGTCTACCAGTGGGGCTGCCCGGGCCAGCAGCCGGCCAAGGATCAGGCGGCTGGCTGACTCGAGGTCGATGTGCCTGCGACGGCGGTGAATTCGAATGACTTTGCCAACAAACTGATCCTCGGAGACTTCGGGTCCGTCCCCTTCTGAAAAACCGCCCTGGGTGACGACGAAAGGACTCTCGCTGGCCGCGCCGCGATTCGCATCGGCTGCAATCACCGTCGTCAAGCGCAGCCGGCCTTCTCGCTCGACCAGAATGACGTTGCCTTCCGACAAGTTCCGGAAGTCGAACCGCCGCACGAAAGCGAGGTCGCCGCGCCGAATCCACGGGAACATATTCGAATCGAAAACGTGAAAGCAGGCCGAACCGCACGTCCTGACTTTTTCGGAAATTGTCTGCGCAGGTCTCGTTATGCCAGCTGGAGAGTGAATGTCTATCGTGGAAACGCTGCTTATCGCGTTCATGGGCCCCGGCTGCCTCTAAAGAATTCGCCACATAGTGAAACTTGATGCTAGCGAGAGAGGTGGCGCCTTTCCACGCGCGATTCGGGTGCTGTGCCGTGAAAGCCATTAGCTCATTCTGCGAGTGAGGGAAGCGGAGAACTCAAGGAGTGACTAAGCTTGCCGCTCGGCCCAGCCGTACTTACGAAGTAACCGCAAGGGGCGCAGCACAATGTAGAGCGGAGTCAACGCGCGCGGCAAACGCAGCGTCAACCAGTCCTCTTCCGCTGGAGCCAACGCCAACCGCAAGGAATAGCGCCAGCCGGCGGCCAGTCCGGGCACCATACGACGCCGAAGATTGAATCGGGCGCCCGCGCTGAACGGCCGGGAGTTCCGGCCGAGCAGATTCTGCTTCACGTCAGCAACAAGGGGCGCCACGGCTGAGTCGGCCTCGACACGCGCCACCATTTCCGGAGGCAGCTTGGCATCGAGCAAATCCCTGGCAAGGGCGAGGCCGAAATACAGCATCCGCTGGGCGCGCAGCTCACCGGCTCGCTGCGCCACTTGATTCCAGTCGAGCGCCGGATACTCTCGAACGAGCTCGGCAATATCGACGACCCAAATCAGCTTCTGCCAAAAATCCTTCGCTCCGTGAACGCACAGCACCACCAACGCATCCTCGGGCGAGAATGTGCGAACTGCGTGTCCGCCCACGTCGACCTTCACCGTACGCCGAAGAAAATCATCGAGGTCGGGCTTCGCGGGAAAATGCCTTAAGGTGAGCTCGGTGTGAAGCTCGAGCATCGTGCGCCGCTCGGCGCTCGAGTAGTTGTACTCCCCGGGAATCAGGCTTGCCTGCACGCTGCGCGTGTGAATCCACGGGAATCTCGGCTGGTAGCCCAGGGCCTGGATCGCGTCATGCGCGCTTTCGAGATCACGCTGGCGCAGAACAATATCCAAGTCCTCGAATTCGCGCAGGGTGATATCGCCGTAAGCCTGAGCGGCGATTACCGAACCTTTGTATGGAATCGCGGGAATGCCGCGCGAATCGAGCGCGTCCAGGATGCGAATCAATTCAGCGGAAAACGCCAGGCAGCGGACGGCATTCGCGCGTGTTTCACTCTTGAGGCGTTCCGCGGCGGCCACTGGAATTAAATCGGGAGCTACGTTCCGAAGCTGGCGCTCTAGAAGCGGGAAAATCGAATGTTCGTGAGCCTCGGCGAGAACGAAATTCCAGTCGAGCGGTTCCGCAAGCAGGTGGCGAATCTTCTGCGCGACATGAGGAGCCACGCTCGTGCGCGCGCAGCAGACGAGCAACTGCCTTTCCGGAGACACGCCGCCGTTGGAGGAAGGGGGCATTCGACGAGCAACGCTCGCGTTCGGATGAATTCTACGTCAATCGAACCAGCCAAGCGGCCAATTCTTGACGGGCGTGTGGTTTCGATGTGATGCCTTGGGACTACGCGGCGATCGGATGCGTCAACGGCCCTCGCATCTCGACGCGGTGCCCAACCTTCAGCAGTTTCGAACGCAAACTGCCGGGATCAAGTCCGGCGCCGTCGCAAACGCAATTGAAATCGTTATCGCTTTCGAACAAAAAAGTCTGCGCGGTGCGGCGTGCTCGCAGGGTGCCGTCCTTCCACTCCTCAATCGCATTTACGATCACTGCCGTCCAAAGGCGGCGCTCTCCGATGAATTCTTCGGTGACTGAATCGCTGCTTACGGTGTGTATTTGCGTGGTCCTTTTCATGTGTTCCCCCGGGGCCTACTGCTTTGGTTCCAAGCGCCTGACCTGCGCCTCGACAATGGAACGTGCACTCGACCCGCCAACCAGGGGTGCGTCTGCTGCCGTGGGGCAGAGACGTCGCAAGTACCAACGGGGCAGCAGCTTGCGCTCGAGTTAGAGGCCCAAATCCCGCGCGCGAGTGACGGAATTTTGCGGAAAAGGTGTTCGCAATGCGCAGTTGTTCACAAATGGAACAGTTCGCAGGTGACCCAACGAAAACAGTGAGGCAAAGGAAGGTAGCAGCTACTGCGCGACTTCCACTGCAAGAATCTCGCGCAGTTTTTCGGCCAGCGTCGCGAGTGTGAACGGCTTTTGCAGGAGTACGGCGTCATTCTCGAGAATCCCGTGATGCACGACGGCTTGATCGGTGTAGCCCGACATGAAGAGCACCTTGATTCCCGGACGCAGTTTTTCAATGCGCTCGGCCAGTTCGCGCCCACTGACGCCTGGCATCACGACGTCGGTCATCAGCAAGTGGATCGGACCCGCATTCATCTGGGCCATTTCGAGCGCCTTGCGGCCGTTCGCGGCCTCCATCACCGTGTAGCCGCTCGCTTCCAGATACTCGCGCGCGAGTTGGCGGACTCCATCTTCGTCTTCCACCAGCAGGACGGTCTCGGAACCTCGTAGTATCGCTTTCGACTCCGGGCGGCGTTCCTTGGCGGCCTGATAGGCTTCTTCCTCGATCCGCGGCAAGTAGATTTTGAAACTGGTACCGCGGCCGGGTTCGCTGTAGACCCACACGTATCCGCCGCTCTGCTTCACGATTCCGTACACTGTGGCCAGGCCGAGCCCGGTGCCCTTCCCTTTTTCCTTCGTCGTGAAAAATGGCTCGAAGATGTGCGCCTGGGTTTTTGAGTCCATGCCGCAACCGTTGTCCGTAACCGCGAGCATCACATACATGCCCGGCGCGAGAACCACGGAGTGGTGGGTAAACGAGGAATCGAGTTCCACGTTGGCGGTCTCGATGGTGAGCATTCCGCCCTGGGGCATGGCGTCGCGCGCGTTCACGGCGAGGTTCATGATTACCTGTTCGATCTGGCTGCGATCGGCTTTCACAAGCCACAGGTCCGCCGGGGACGAAGTTTCGAGTTGAATGTCTTCGCCGATCAAACGCCGCAGAATCGTCTCCATGTCGGAGACGACGCTGTGAACGTTCAATATCTTCGGCGCGAGCATTTGCTTCCGGCTGAACGCGAGCAGTTGTCGGGTTAGCGCCGTGGCGCGCTGGCCGGCCATTTGAATCTGCTCGGCGTTTCGCCGCAACGCATCGCCTTGGGGCAAACGATCCAAAAGCAGGTCCGCATAACCCTGAATCACCATGAGCAAGTTATTGAAGTCATGCGCGATTCCGCCCGCCAGCCGCCCTACCGCTTCCATTTTCTGTGCTTGGCGCAGCTGCTCTTCGAGCTGCTTGCGGTCCGTAACGTCGAGCGACATGCAAATCGCGCCGTGCACGTGGCCTTCGGCGTCCCTCAGGGGCTCCGCGTGGCACGCGTAAGAACCACCCTTCCACTCGATGTGGAACGTGACGGGCTCTCCCGCCACGGCGCGGCGGTGAGCCGCAACGGGAAGGAAGGTTTGGTCCGCCGTCTCGAAATATTCGAAAAGCGACATGCCGTTGACTTCGTTTGGCTTCAGGCCGAGCCGGGTCAGTCCCGCTCCCACGCACGAAGTAAACCGGAGATCCTTGTCCACGGTCCAGAGCACCGCCGGCAATTGTTCGACGAGGACGCGCAAGCGCGCCTCGCTCTCACGCACGCGCGCGTCCGCGCGCTTGCGGTCTATGGCAAGCGCGATCTGGCCGCCCACCGAGGTCAAGAACTCGAGGTCGCGTTCCGTAAAGGCATTCGCGTCCTCGTAATGCTGGACGACGAGAACGCCAATCGTCGCCGCCGGAGTCCTCAGCGGAACTCCGAGCCACGAAGGTGAAGGCGTACCGACGAGTTCGACGTCGCCGTCCTCGACCAGTTTGTCGAACACAGACTGCGGAATCAGCATCGCGCGGCCGGTGTGATAGACGTGCGCCGTGCAACTCCGGCCCACTTTCTGCGGCGCGGGCGCAACGTCATACCGGTCCACGAAAAACGGAAAGTGAAACATCGACGTGGAAGGCTCATACAGCGCAACGAAGCAATTCTCGGCGTACAAGACGTTCCTCAGCGCGCTGTGAATCATCTTCAGCAAATCGTCCAGATTGTCGGTAACGTTGACGCTGTGGATGATCTCGGTGGTGACCTGCCTCTCGAGTTCGGAGCGCTTTCGCTCGGAAATGTCTTCCACCGTTCCCTCGTAGCTGACGATCCTGCCCCCGGCGTCGCGAACGGCGTGCGCGTTCTCCGAAATCCAGATCTTGGCGCCATCCTTTCGGCGAATCTGGTACTCGAAGCCTTCGATGACGCCGCGTTCCTCGATCAAACGCTTGAACTCGGCCCGGCACTGCGGATCGGCGTAGACCATCCGGCCCACGTCTCGCACCTGGGCCATCATTTCCTCGGGCGACGAGTAGCCGCACATTCTGGAAAGCGCCGGATTCACGCTCAGATAGCGGCCGTCGACGGTGGTCTGAAAAATTCCCTCCACCGCGTTTTCGAAGAGACTTCGAAACTTCTCTTCCGCCTGACGCCGGGCTTGCTCCACGCGGCGGCGTTCGCTGATATCCTCATACATCGCGAAACTGCCAAATCGCTTTCCGCTTACCGCCAGGGGCACCCCGATAATGTGGACGTCCAACAGAACACCGTCCCGCCGGCGGCGCTGCGTGGTGGCGCGAGTGACTTCTGCGGCCGTGCGGGCTGTGAATTCCGCAGCCTCCGTCGCCCGGTCTGGCGGAGCCAGCACGGAATCGAGCTTCACACCCGCAATTTCCGACATTTGATACCCGAAAAGACATTCAAAGGCGGGATTGCACATCTGGACGGTGCCGTTTACGTCGAGAACCACGATGCCGAGCGGATTGTTTTCCGAAAGCGCTTGCAGATAGGCGGCATGGGCCGCGATGCTGCCCGGACCAGACGCGTCAGAACGAGCGGAATCATCTGCCTCGGATGGGAGTTTTGCGTCCCCGGAAGAGCGACCTGTGGCCTTGCGCTTGGGACGAAGCGTAGAAGTTCGACTCGACATTTTTCGGACTTTTGCCCCAGGTTTTGAGCAGACGACGAACGGCCAAGGATCGCCCGCGCTGTACTTTATGGTAGGGTCGGGGCCAGCGTGTCACAATGGTACGTTCGTACTAAAGGCCAGATTTTGCTGGACTTAGGTAACCTTCTGGGAACATTTCGCCTCGAAAACCACCAGCATCCGTAGCGCCGAGGCTACTGAATAGCGGGCTATGCGAAAACAGCGGGGTCCGGAGTCTCTTCTACTTCAACGGTGGGGGCTCGGGGACGGCGGCGCCGTCTTTTCGGGGATCGGAGGCTCCGTAGTTAACGCCTTTCGTGAAATCGCGCCGAACGGCCTGGCCGCCGCCCATATTCGCGGAGTAGTTTCCGCGAACTTCAATCTTGTGCCCGCGTTCCGAGAGCGCGTCGCGCACCGCAGCCGGGATGCGGTCTTCCATCTCGACATCGCATCCCGCGAACGTGGGCTTCGTAAAGCGCGCGGACTCGAGCGAGTCCTGAATATTCATCCCAAAATCGACGACGTTGGACACGAACTGCGCGTGCGCCTGAGCTTGATTGAAGCCACCCATGATACCGAAAGCGATTCGTTCGTCACCGCGAGTCATAAACGCAGGGATGATCGTGTGCAGCGGACGTTTGTGTCCCGCGAGTGCGTTCGGCGACGACGGATCAAGGCTGAAAAGGCCGCCGCGATTCTGCAGCGCAAAACCCGTCCCATCGGCCACCAGCCTGGAGCCAAAGCCGGAGTAGTTGCTCTGAATCAGAGAGACCATGTTGCCGTCACGGTCGACGACCGTGAGATATGTCGTGTCGCCGGCCGTCGGGAACGCGGGCTCGCCCGGCGAAACGTCGCAATTCGCCTTCGACATGTCGATCAGCTTCGCGCGCTCGGCCGCGTAATCCTTCGCGAGCATGCCTTCCACGGGCACGCGGCTGAATTTCGGATCGGCGACGTAGCGGTGCATGTCGGCATACGCGAGCTTTTTCGCTTCGATCATCGCGTGTAGTGCGTCCGCGGAATTGTGCCCGAACTGCGCCAGCGGAAACGATTCCATGATATTGAGCATCATCAGCGCGGCAATTCCCTGCCCGTTCGGCGGAATCTCGTACACGGTCCAGCCGTGATACGTGGTCGAAATCGGCTCAACCCATTCGCTGGAATAGGTCGCCAAATCTTCCACGGTCATTGTGCCGCCGACCTTCGAGGAGAAGGCGACGATCCGCGCGGCAGCCTCGCCCTTGTAGAATGCATCGCGTCCGCCCGAAGCGATGAGCTCGAGCGAATGAGCCAGGTCGGGATTGCGGAAGACGTCGCCCACACGCGGCGCACGACCATCGATCAAGAATGTCGCCGCCAGATTCTTGTCCTGTTTCAAGAACGCCTCTTCGGTGGCCCAATAGGCGGCGTCCCATTCGGGAACGGGGAACCCTTCGCGAGCGTAGTGAATGGCCGGCGCGAGGAGCTCGGGAAATTGCTTCTTGCCGAAACGTGAAAGCAGCTTCGACCAGCCATCCACCGCGCCCGGCACTGTGACCGAATGAATTCCCACTTGCGGCATCTCGCCGATGCCCTTGCTCTTGAGGAATTCGATGGAGAGTTTCGCGGGCGCCCAGCCGCTCGCGTTCAAGCCGTAGATTTTTCCGGTTTTCGCGTCGTACACGATTGCGAAAAGGTCGCCGCCAATGCCGTTCATCATGGGCTCGACCACGCCCATGGCGGCATTCGTGGCCACGGCCGCGTCAATCGCGTTGCCGCCATGAGCGAGGATTGTGGCGCCGGCCTGTGCGGCCAAAGGACTTTCTGCGGCGACAATCCCGCCCTGGCTGATTACCATCGACCGCCCTTGCGAGCGGTCTTGCGCTCCCGCCCCTGCGACGATGAACGTCATCGCAGCGGAGCCTGACAAGAACATGGCAGCGAGTTTGGTGAGTCGTGGCACTTAGTTCGGTTGGTCAGTTTCCACACACTTATTTCTTCGGACGCGACTCCGGCGGAACCACGCCGTTGTTGCGGTAGTAGGCGACGAGCAGACCATAGTGCTCGCCCATGTGCTCGTCATATCCCACCCAGTAGTACAGGTTCTTCACCACGCCTGCGTCGCCTTCCTTCTGGATTTCCGCGGCGCCGTCTGTAATCGATTTCTTCAGGAAGGCTACCGTTTGCTCTTTGGTTTTGTAATCGGCCACAGCGGGATCATTGCGCCCGTCACCTGCCTTGGTCCCAGTGGCGTGGTTCAGCATGTCGTAGTTCGAGCCAGCGATGTGCAACAGAACCTGCTGGAAGGTTCGGACGTCGGCGTTCGGCCGGTACGTGTACTTGTCTTCGGGCCAGTCCTGTGCCATCGCGATCAGCCGGTTGCCAACGTCATTCCAATTGGCGAGCATGGCTTCACTTGGAGTGCGCTGCTTCTTCGGTGCGCCATCCTGGGCCCTTACGGAAGATGCGAGCATTGCGCTCGCGAGCAGCACAAGCAAAAACAACGAGCCTCGGGCAGTCTTCATAAACAATCTCCTTCGTGAATTATCCCGCCCCCAGGACCGCGATAGCCTATGCGCGTTGGCGGTCATTTGCAACCAGCCAGTGGGCACAGTGACGACATCTCGTGGCAAGGTCGATGGCCGCGAAAGAGGACGATGCGAGCTCTACGCTCCGAACTTTCCGCGCGCGTCGAGTCTGGTGTATGAATCATGCCTCCCCTAGGCAAAAGTGAAAAAATCAACACTGAGTTGAATATGTCAACAGAGGCTTGAGATTGCGAAGGACCCGGCCTAGGTGGGACGCGCTGAAACGAAAGGAGATAGGGTCACGAATTGTGAGTTGCGAGTTTGGAATCCCGGGTGCATATTATCGATGCGACCGCTCCGACGGGCGCTCACGAGGAGAACTAAAATGGCAACTAAGAAACCGGCAAAGAAACTAAAGAAGGCCAAGAAGCTCAGCCACACAAAGCCACTCACCGTCAATATTGGCAGCCAATCCAGTGGCGGCGGAGCCGGCAAAGTAACTTTTAATCCTTTCTAGCTCTACCGAAGTGGCGCGGACGGTGCCTTAATTCGGGTTGCGACGATTCATGACGCCGATATGGCGCTTAGACTTTCGCGGACCGCAGCGATGGCGTGATCGATGTCGGCATCGGTGTGAACGGCGGACACGAACAGGGCTTCGAATTGCGAGGGTGGAAGAAAAATTCCGCGTTCGAGCATCTCGCGGAAGAACGCGGCAAACCGCGCCGTATTCGACTTTTTCACGTCCGCGTAATCGCGCACCGGATCGGCGGTAAAGAACAGGGTGAGCAAAGAACCGGCGACGTTCACGCGGCCAGGAACTTTGGCCTCGCTTAGCGCTGAGCGCAGACCGTCGGCCAGCCGCTGTGATTTCTCGTTGAGCGAATCATAGAAGCCGGGAGCCGCGAGTTTCGGCAGAGTAGCAAGGCCCGCGCGCATCGCGAGCGGATTCCCCGAAAGCGTTCCCGCCTGATACACAGGCCCCAACGGCGCGACCATCTCCATGACGTCCCGGCGGCCGCCATAGGCTGCCACCGGCAGTCCGCCGCCAATAATCTTTCCCAGGGTGGTGAGGTCGGGCTCAATCTCGTACAGATTCTGGGCGCCGCCGTAAGCCATGCGGAACCCGGTGATCACTTCGTCGAAAATCAGTAGCGCGCCCTCGCGGCGGGTAATCTCGCGAAGCTCCTGAAGGAATCCAGCCAAAGGCGCCACGACTCCCATGTTCGCCGCGACCGGCTCGACAATCACCGCCGCGATTTTCCCCGCGTGCTTGCGAAAAATGGTTTCGACGGTAGCAAGGTCGTTGTACGGCGCGTTCAAAGTGAGCTTCGCGAACGCGTCCGGAACGCCCGCCGACGAGGAAATACCCAGCGTCGCGAGGCCTGAACCGGCCTCAACCAGAAAGCTGTCGGAGTGGCCGTGATAGCCGCCCTCGAATTTCAAAATCAGGTCGCGTTTCGTGAACCCGCGCGCGGCGCGGATTGCCGACATCGTCGCTTCCGTGCCCGAACTGACGAACCGGATGCGCTCAAGCGAGGGCAGCGCGCGAGCGATCTGTTCCGCGAGATCAACCTCGAGCGGCGAGGTCATGCCGTAGCTCGTGCCGCGCGAAGCTTGATCGGCGACTGCCGAGACGACGTCCGGATGCGCATGCCCTAAAATCAGCGCGCCCCAGGAGCAAACGAAGTCGATGTATTCGCGGCCGTCGACGTCCCACAGATGTGCGCCTTGGCCGCGATCGATGATGAGCGGAGTGCCACCCACGGCGCGAAACGCGCGAACGGGACTGTCCACACCACCGACGAGGATTTTCTGAGCGCGATCAAAGATTTCGACCGAGCGAGGACGCGGGTGCGGCGCTTTCGCGTCACCTTGGCTTCGTGTTGTGCCCGACGCCATTCTGTCTCTAGACGAAAACAATCCGAGGGTCGCCGATCAACAAGCCTTAAGCCACCGGGCGACGTCCTTGGCGTGATACGTGAGAATCATGTCCGCGCCGGCGCGCTGAATGCCCGTGAGAATCTCGAGGACGACGCGCTTCTCGTCGATCCAGCCATTCTTCGCCGCGGCCTTCACCATCGAGAACTCCCCGCTCACGTTGTACGCCGCGATCGGCACGTCGAAGCGCTCGCGCACTCGCTGAATCACGTCGAGATATGGCAGCGCGGGCTTCACCATAATCATGTCCGCGCCTTCCTCGAGGTCGAGCGCCACTTCTCGCAACGCTTCACGGGCGTTCGCGGGATCCATCTGATAGCTGCGGCGATCGCCGAACTGCGGCGCCGATTGAGCCGCTTCGCGGAACGGGCCGTAAAAGGCAGAACAATATTTCGCCGCGTAAGAAAGGATCGCGACGTCCTGGAACCCGTGCTCATCCAGTTTGCCGCGAATCGCTGCCACGCGGCCGTCCATCATGTCGGACGGTGCGACGATGTCGGCTCCTGCCTGCGCGTGAGAGAGCGCTGCGTTCGCCAGGATCGCGAGCGTGGGATCGTTGACCACTTCACCGTCTTTGATTACGCCGCAATGTCCGTGACTCGTGTACTCGCAGAGGCAAACGTCGGTGATGACGATGAGATTGAGTTTCGTCTTCCGAATCGCTTCGATCGAACGCTGCACGGCGCCATCGGCTGAAGCTGCTTCCGAACCGGTTTCATCCTTGTGGCTGGGCAAACCGAAAAGAATCACGCCCGGAATGCCGAGGTCCGCCACCTCGCGGCACTCCTCGACGATTTGATCCGCCGACTGCTGAAAAACGCCCGGCATCGAGCTGACTTCATTGCGAACCTTGGTGCCCGGACACGCGAACATCGGATAGACGAGACCGCTCGTCGTGAGCCGAGTCTCGCGCACGAGCCCTCGCAGGGCCTCCGTACGGCGCAACCGGCGCGGGCGATGAACGGGAAACGTCATCGACGAACCGCCTCGGAAGGTTTTGCGGCGAAGTATTCGACGATGGCCTGAACGATTTCCGATGAACTGGGCTTCGCTGCTTCAATCTTTACCTGCACGCCTGCACCTCGGATTGCCTCGGCGGTGGTGGGCCCGATTGCTGCGAAGGCGGAACGATCGGCAAAGCGCTTGAGTTCCTCCGGTCCCACCGTCTTGGCGAAATTTCGAAAGGCCGAAGGACTTGCAAACACGAAAACGTCCGCGCCATCGCGCTTCACCTGCTCCAGTTCGTGGCCGTCGAGGGATTCTGGCATACACGTCCTGTACGCCACAACTTCGGTGACGAGCCGCTCCTGATTCCTTCAATCCTTCCGCGATGTGTCCGTCGGCAAGGTCGCTTTGCGGCAGCAGGATTTTCTTGCCGTGGATCGCCGACGAGGAAAAGCGCTCAGCGAACTCACGCCCACTGCGAACGTCCGCCAGCGCAAACTCAACCGCGAGCCCTTCTTTCGTCGCGGCGCTGGCCGTTGCCACACCAATCGCGGCAACCAGCGGCAACGGCGTCGAAAGTTCGCTCGCTTCGCGCCCCAATTCGCGGAGGCGCTGGCAAAAGAAACGCACGCCGTTTGGACTCGTGAAAACCACCCAGTCAAATTGGCTTAGCCGAGCCAGCGCTGAATCCAGCGCACTGGTGTTACTCGGAAGCCGAAACTCGACGCACGGCAAAAGAATTACCGTTGCGCCGCTTCCCTCCAACTCACGCAGGAGAACGCCGGATTGCTCGGGAGAACGAGTGATCACAATTCGTTTCCCGGCCAATGGACGCTCGGCAACCTTCATGCGGGCCTGCCCACCAGACGCAGAATCCTGTCTGCGCCCGCGCCGATCAGAATTTGGCCCAAACGCTTCCCGAGTGGCGCGGCGTCATCCGATGAACCGCGGAGTTCGCGGCGAACGAAGTCTTTTCCATCGGGCGAAAACACGCAGGCTTCGAGGAACAGCTCATCGCGTTCCCGGCGTGCCAGCGCGCCGAGCGGCACCTGGCAGCCGCCTTCGAGTTCGCGCATAAGAGCGCGCTCCGCGGTGACGCACGCGCGGGTTTCGGCATCATCCAGCGAGACTACGAGATCCCTCGTCTCGCGATCGTCGGACCGTGTTTCGATTCCAAGCGCGCCCTGTCCCACCGCCGGCAGCATCATTTCCGTCGGGAGTATTTCCGTCACTTTGTCACTCGCGCCGAGCCGCTTTACGCCAGCCAAAGCAAGGACGATTGCGTCGAATTCGCCTGCCGCCACCTTTCGCAAGCGCGTGTCGACGTTGCCGCGCAAATCCAGCATCTGCAAATCGGGGCGGTAATGGCGAAGCTGCGCCTGGCGGCGAAGGCTGCTCGTGCCGACGCCCGCACCGGCCGGGAGATCGCTTAGCCGCAAGCCAGAACGCGAGACAAGGCAATCGCGCGGATCTTCGCGTTTTGTGATTGCCGGAAACGCGAGGCCGCTGGGGATTTCGGTGGGAACGTCCTTCATGCTGTGAACGGCGAGATCGATCGTTCGGGCGAGGAGCGCGTCTTCGAGCTCCTTGATGAACACTCCCTTCGTCCCAACCAACGCGACCGAGCCCGCCTGAAAATGGTCGCCCGAGGTGCGGATGCGCACCAACTCCGCCTGGACGCCGTGCAATTCGGCCAGCCGAGTGCTGACGTGATTCGCTTGCCAAAGAGCGAGCGCGCTGCCGCGCGTTCCGATCCGCAGAGGCTTCACTTCCTTTCGTCCTCTTCGCGGGCCGCCTGTTCTTTCGCCTCGAAGCCGCCTTTTTCCTCGTCGAGCCCGAACAAATGGCGGAGAGCTTCGATCGCGCCGAGCCGGCCACGCATGGCGCCGCCGTGGCTCAGGCGCTTCGCAGGCTGGTCGAGAACACGCTCGATCAATTCCTCGGTGATGTGAGCGATTCGCGCGCGCTCTTCCGGCGAAACATCTGGCATTTCCGCCAGCTTTTCCCGCAGAAGCATTTCGCGATGCTGGTGCAGGCGTCCGCGCAAGTCGTCCACGATCGAGCCGGCCTCTAGCGCCGCGCGCCACGATTCGAATTTCGCGATGTGCTCGCTAACGATGGCTTCCGCGCGAGGAATTTCCGCCTCGCGCGCTTTTTTATTCTGCTCGACAATTTCGCCCAGGTCGTCGATGTTGTAGAGATACAGGTTGTAAAGGCCTGCGGCCTCTGGCGCGACATTCCGCGGAACGCCGAGGTCGACCACAAAGACGGGCTTTCCGCCGCGCGCCGCGAGCGCCGCGTCAAGCGCTTCGCGACTCAAGACCGGGCCAGAACCGCTCACAGACGTGACTAAAATGTCCGGCGCACTCAGCACGCGATCCAGGGAATCCCAGGGCACTGCTTCTCCACTCACGCGCTGCGCCAAATCCTGAGCGCGCTCGTAAGAGCGATTCACCACGCGCACACTGCCGATTCCGCGGTTGCGGAGATGTTCGACCACCTGCTCGGCCACTGTGCCCGCGCCGAGGACCAGCGCCGTGCGCCCTTTCAAATTACCGAACACGCGTTCCGCGAGTTTCACGCCCGCAAACGCCACCGACATGGGCCGCGCAGCAACTTCGGTTTCGGAACGAACGCGCTTCCCCACTTCGAGGGCGCTCTGAAATACCTTGTTCAGGACCGGCCCGGTGGCGCCGTGGTCGAGCGCCTGCCCGTAAGCGTTTTTTAGCTGGCCGAGAATTTCCGCTTCGCCGAGCAGCATGGAATCGAGTCCCGCGGCGACGCGGAAGAGATGGCGAACCGCCTCGGGACCCATACAACGGTAAAGCCGGCCGTTGAGTTCGCCGCGCGGGATTCGATGGAACGAGGTGAGGAAGACTTCCATCGCGTCGGTTATGTCCTTGGACTCAACCTCCGAAGTGACGCCGTACAATTCGCTGCGGTTGCATGTGGAGAGGACGACCGCTTCTTCGAGGATTCCCTGGCGGCGCAGCTCGTCAGCAGCGTGCAGAGCCTGCTCAGGCGTGAACGCTACGCGTTCGCGGAACTCGACAGGCGCTGTCCTGTGGTTGCAGCCGATCAACGCGACCTGAATTCGCGGTGAGTGCGTGCGCGGCGTGGTGGAAGAAGTCGCCATTAGATTACAAGTAGCGGTGAAACCTCGTCAGATAGAGATTCACGAACGTGTAGCTGAACAGCACGATCAGGAAATTCGCGGCGCACAGGACAGACGCGCGAGCGCCCCGCCAATTCGTGCTGCGCGACAACCTGAGATAAGCAGCGTAAACAGCCAGAATCGCGAGTGTGACAACTACCTTCGGGTCGGCCCAGGAATATGACCCGCTCAGGCGATGCTCCCAGATCAGGCCCATCACGACGCCCATGCTCAAGGCCGCGAGTCCAACGTAAACGCTGCTGCGAGCCATGCGGTCGAGCACATCCAGCGCCGGGAACCGCCAGAAGGCGACGCTCATCTTGCGCGAGCGCAGCACCCAATCCTGGACGAGGTAAATTACGCTGATAACAAACGACAGCGCAAAAGCCGCATAGGCCCACGTGTTTAGCGTCACATGGAGAGCGAACAGGAGCCCCCGAGCAGGCGGAGTGGCCGACGGCGCTTGGGGCACGATTAAGGTGATCAGAACCGTCCACGCGACGAGAACCAGCGTCACGAAGGCGCCTACGGACCGCTGGCGGTGGAAAAGCTCCAGCCCCAGGTAGGTAACGCCCAGGAGCCAAGCGAACAATGACATGGAGCCGTACAGGTCATCGTACGGAACCGTGTGAGTCCAGTGCGAGCGCTCCAGCAGAGCAAAGTACTGGGCCACGATTCCGCCAGCAAGCAGGAGTGTAGCAAACCGGCCAAGCCAGAGCTCGGGAGCGTACAGAATCCGCGCGTAGCACAGAAAGCTGGCGGCGTAGAGTGCGAGGCTCAGGTAGGCAAGTTCATGGCCCATAGGGCTTTCTCCCCGTTAATGTCGAATTATACAGCCTAATAGAAGCAGGACCGCAGCATTCCTCCGCCGCAACGGGAAATGTGCGGCTCACTCTCCCGTCTGCTATGATTACGAAGAACTTGGCGCTCTATGCCCGTGGGCCACGAAAACCCCAAAGAACTGTTCCTTCGCGCGTGTCGCTGCGAGCCAGTCGACCGGGTTCCCGTTTGGATCATGCGCCAGGCCGGGCGGTATCTGCCCGAATATCAGGCCGTCCGGGCGAAGCATTCTTTCCTTGAAATCTGCAAGACGCCTGACTTGGCCGCCGAAGTGTCGCTCCAGCCATTCCGCGTGCTCGGCGTGGACGCGATTATCGTCTTCTCCGACATTCTGGTGGTCGCTGAGGCCATGGGCTTGCCGCTCGACGTGCCGGATTCTGGTCCAATCCTGTCGAACCCGATCAGGGACCTGGCAGCCGTCGAAAAACTGCGGGAGTTTGACCCTGATCGCGAAACGCGGTTTGTCGGCGATGCCATTCGGGCGATTTGCCGCGCCGCCGGCCCGGAAGTACCCGTTATCGGCTTCGCCGCGGCGCCTTGGACGCTTGCCTGCTATATGATCGAAGGGCAAACGCGTGGCGACATTTCAATCGCGAAGCGAATGCTTTCGGCAGAGCCGAAGCTTGTGCGGACGCTGCTCGATCGGATTGCGAAAGCTACGGGCGCGTATCTAAAATCGCAAATTGCCGCGGGCGCCTCCGTGGTGCAACTTTTCGACACGTGGGCGAGTGAATTGAGCGCCAACGAATACGAGGAATTCGAAAAGCCGGCCACGCAAACGATCTTCGAATCATTGGCGGCGAGTGGCGTTCCCAGGATTCTCTTCGCGAAGGGCTCGGCGAAGCACCTGGCGGCTATGGCTGCCACGGGAGCGGATGTGCTGAGCGTGGATTGGAAAACGGACCTGGCGCAGGCTCGCCGCGAATTGGGTGACGGCGTGGCGCTGCAAGGCAACGTTGACCCGTCGATTTTGTTGGGCTCGGGTCAGGACGCTCGCCGCGCGGCCCGCGAAGCCGTCGAGAAGACGGGTGGCATCGGGCATATCCTGAATCTCGGCCACGGAATTTTGCCGGGCACGCCGGTGGAAAACGCGAAAGCGTTTGTCGAAGCAGGGCAAACTGCGCCGTTGCCGGCCCGCGCGGCCAGTGGAAAAGACGAACTAGCGATGAAAAGCGGCAGCTCAAACTCGTTTGAAAAGGTTGATGTCGGCCGGATCGATATTGGGCAGATCTCGGACGCGTTCCTCGAAAAATACAATCGGCCGGGCCCGCGCTACACGAGTTACCCAACAGCGCCCGTTTGGAAGGATGATTTCGGTCCCGATGACCTCGAGCAATCCTTCGCGTCCGCCGACGACCGCGGCACCCCCGTTTCGCTCTACATGCACATTCCCTTCTGCGAGAGCCTGTGCCTGTTCTGCGCGTGCAACGTCTCGATTCAGAAGGACAAGAATGTGGCGATTCCGTACCTCGATGCGCTGAAACGCGAAATCGATCACGTCAGCCGAAAGGTTTCCAAGCGGCGGTCCGTGATTCAGTTCCACTGGGGCGGCGGCACGCCGACGTACCTTACTCCCGAACAAATGGACGATCTCTTCGGCTACGCGCGCGAGCGCTTCTCGTTCGCTCCCGATGCGGAGATCGGAATCGAAATCGATCCTCGCGTCACCAGCCGCGAGCATCTGGAAACGCTTCGAGGCCTCGGGTTCAACCGCCTCAGCATGGGGATTCAGGATTTCGAGCCGCGCGTGCAAGAAACGATTCACCGCGTTCAGCCGTACGAAATGACGCGTGATTTGATTCTCGCGGCGCGCGAGTTAGGCTTCGAGAGCCTGAATGTCGACCTGATCTACGGGCTGCCGCATCAAACCGCGGAAAGTTTTCGGGCGACCATCGCGCAGACGCTCACGCTCTCGCCCGACCGCGTGGCGATGTTCAGCTATGCGCACGTGCCGTGGCTGAAGAAGCAGCAGGGCTCGTTTGCGGTTCACTTGCCGGAAGGCATGGAGAAATTTCGAATTTTTCGCGCCGGCCTCGAGGGATTTTTGGATGCGGGATATCTTTACATCGGCATGGACCACTTCGCGCGGCCTGGCGACGAGCTTGGCGTCGCGCAGCAGAATCGCACTCTGCACCGCAATTTTCAGGGCTACACGACCAAGGCTGGCGCGGACCTCTACGGAATGGGCGTGAGCGCAATCAGCTCGATCGGCGACGCGTACGCCCAGAACCGGCGCGAAGTCCCGGCATACGAAAGTAGCGTGGCCGAACGCGGAATCGCAACCATGCGAGGTTACCGCCTCTCGCCCGACGATCGGCTTCGCCGCGCCGTTATCGGGCGTCTTCTATGCCACACGGTGATTCCGAAGCGCGAAGTCGAGCAGGAATTCGGAATTACCTTCGATGAATATTTCGCGCCGGAACTCGAGCGCCTCGAAGAACCGCGCGCCGACGGCCTGGTTATCCTTTCGCCGGGCGAGATTCGCGTGACGCAACTTGGGCGCATCTTCATCCGCAACATCGCGATGCCTTTTGACCGCTATCTCCACGACCAGCAAATGGACAAAAAGCCTCTCTTTTCGAAGACGCTGTGACGAATCCCGAATGGCGCAACCCAATCAAGCGATCGTAATTGGCGCAGGAATCTCCGGACTGGCATGCGCCTACCGGCTGAAGCAGCTCGGAATTGAAGTCACCCTCCTCGAAGCTGAGGAACGCGCCGGCGGCCTCATAGACACCGTCAAAAAGGACGGTTTCCTTTTCGAATCCGGCCCGCAAAGCTTTCAGGGCACTGATCCCCTTCTGAATTTGATTCGCGAGCTGGGAATCCAAGGCGAGCTGCAGCAAGCCGATCCGCGCGCGCCTCGCTATATTCTGCGAGGCGGCCACTTGAGGGAAATTCCCATGTCGCCGCAAGGGTTGCTGGCGTCGTCTCTGCTGAATCCGAAATCGCGGTGGAAGATCGCTTCCGAACCGTTTCGCCGCACGGCCCCTCCGAGCAAAGAAG
Organism: uncultured Acidobacteriota bacterium; assembly: GCA_963737205.1. Lineage (GTDB taxonomy): Bacteria > Acidobacteriota > Terriglobia > Acidiferrales > UBA7541 > Palsa-295. The sequence continues at coordinate 1,206,000 of CAVTRV010000003.1, forward strand.
AGTCGGTGGCGGATTTCGTTCGCCGGAAGTTTGGCCACGAAATTCTCGAATATCTCGTCGCTCCCTTTGTTTCGGGCGTTTACGCGGGCGACCCGGAGAAGTTGAGCCTGCGGGCCGCGTTTCCCACCCTCGAAGAATGGGAGCGGCAATACGGAAGCGTGGTCCGCGGCGCCGTGAAGTCTCGCCCGGCTAAAGGCGACCGCAAGGGACCGCCTCCGCTATGCTCGTTCCGAAACGGCCTCGCCACCTTGATGCAGGCGCTACGCCAAGATTTGGGCGAGGCGTTCCGTGAAGGCGCTCAGGTCAACGACATCGGCCGGGCCGCAGCCAGCGATCACGAGTATGAGGTGCGATTCACTCGAAACGGCGTCGAAACGATCTCTGCGTCTGCCGTCGTAATTGCGACGCCCGCCTACACGGCCTCGCGTCTGGTGAAGGCGATGTCTGCCTCAATGTCGCAGGCTCTGTCTGGGATCGCGTACGCGCCGGTGGCTGTGGTCGCCGCGGGATATCACGTTCAACAAATCGGGCTGCCGCTCGATGGCTTTGGTTTTCTGGTGCCGCGCAGCGAGAAAATCCGCACCCTAGGCACGGTCTGGAATTCCTCGCTCTTTCCGGGACGCGCGCCGGAAGGCTTCGCCCTGCTGACCAGCTTTATCGGTGGCGCAACGGACTTGGAAATCATCGAAAAATCCGAATCCGACATCGCCACAATCGTCGGCGGCGATACCGCCCATATTCTGGGAATCGAAGGACCGCCGGTTGCGCAGGCCGTTTGGAAATACGCGAAGGCGCTGCCCCAATACAATCTCGGTCACGGGTACATTATCGAGGCCGCCCGCGATGCCCAGCGAGCGCTTCCCGGCCTCTTCCTTGCGGGCAACTACCTCGATGGGCCCGCCATCGGGAAATGCGTCGAGCAAGGCTTCCGCACCGCTGAATCCGCGAGCGCGTACCTGAAAAATCCCAGCTAGCAGTTCGCGGGTCTACTTGTTCCCTGCTGCGCTCGGCACGTGGTAAGCGGGCTTGGCTTCCGCGCCGGGTCCAGGCTCAGGCGCCGGCTTCGGCATCTTGTCTGCGGCGAAGCGCGGAACCATTTGGTCCGCCATGGCCACGGCATAGACGGCCGCCGCAATTTCCACAGCACCCTCGCGCACGTCCTCCTCGTAAATTCGCTCGTACGTGTCGAGATTCGTGTGGTGCGTGAACGAGCCATAATCGAACGGGTCCTGCGCCAGGCCGATGCCGGGCAGCCCGGCATTGTTGAACGACGTGCTGTCCGTGCCGCCGGTCCTGCGGCTGTCGCTGGCGATGGCGCCCGTGAATCCCCAATCCTGGAAAGGCATGAGCGCGTCGCGAATCATGTCGGCAGCGGCAGGAGGCCCAAACACGCCGGCGCCGCGCGGTTTGCCCGTGCCGGAATCGATGTTGAAGTACGCGTCCAGCTTGGCAAATTCCGGCTTCGGATTTTCGAAGCTACCGAAGTGCTGCTGCACATAGGCAAGCGAACCCAGCAAACCTTCTTCCTCGCCGGTCCACAAGGCTACCCGAATCGTTCTCCGCGGCTTCACGTGCAGAGTCGCGAGGATGCGAATCGCCTCGAGCATCATCGAGGAACCGATCCCGTTGTCGGTGGCGCCGGTGGCGTCGTGCCAGGAATCGTAGTGGCCGCCCAGCATCACGACCTCGTCTTTCTTGTCGCTGCCGGGAATTTCGCCCACCGCGTTGTAAGCCGTGGTGCCCTCGGGATATTCCTTGTTCTGGATGTTCACTCGCAGCGTCACAGGAGTCCCGTCGGCAATGAATCGAGAGATGCGGCCGTAGTCCTCGTTGCGCATCACGAGCGTAGGCACCGCTCGCGACCAGTCATACGTAGCGTTCTGCTGCGCGACGATCACGCCGTGGTCGCGGCCGGCGTCGTTGATTCGAACGAGCGCTCCGTTGTCGACCAGGAATTGGTCCACCACGCGGTTGACCTCCTGCCGGGAAAGCTGGCCTTCCGGCAAGGCCGGCGGCTGAGGGAAATTGAATCCGCTGCGCGGATTCTTGGGGTCGAATCGCGTTTTCCATTCGTCGTCAGGACGTCGAAGCGGCGCCGGATTAAAATTCTCCGGCACTTGCACATGCTTGCCCACGAGCACGATGGCTCCGCGCACTTTGTCCCTGATCGAAGTCAGGTAAGCATCCAACTCTGCCTGCGTGGGTTGTTTCGCTGGAGATGCCGCAGCTGGCGCGGGCATTGGCGGTGGAGTGGCATTCGGTGCGGCCGCCGGCGCTGCCGCGGGCGCTCCGAACATGGCAAAACCTCCCGCGGGCGGCGTCATTCCGGGCGGCTGGATCATCACGACTTGAGCGGTGACCATGCCGTTCGTGCTCGGCGTCCACGCGAGAGGCTCAACACTTAGCTGCCCGTGAAAGGGCGTAACCGCAACAGCTGTCAGCTCCATGTTCTCCCAGCCGGGCACCGGCACGGCGGCGCTTGGCGGCTGAAAGGTCCAGGGCTCCAGATGAGCGTTCACCAACCCCCACGAAGTCATCGTCTTCACGGCCCAATCGTCGGCTGCCTTCAGGTTCGGCGTGCCCGTCACGCGCGGTCCATACACGTCGGCAATCTCGTGGATGATCCACATGATTTTCGAGTTGTTAGTTTCTTCCGCGCGGATTTGCGCGTAGACATCCGACAGCCCAGGGGCTTGCGCAGGCAACGGCAAAGCTGCCAGCAATAAGAACGACAACGCACCAGCATAAAGCTTGGTCATGATCCCTCCACGAAGTGAATGTCGGTCCACTCTAAGCATTTCTCCCACGATGATTCAAGACAAACACGCGGCGCGATCACTCTTCCGTGAGCGGCCGTTTGTGGCGCATCGCGAGCCGAACGCGGCGACGCTCGCCAGCCTCGCGATATCGCCGGCGATCGTCGTCCGTCTCCAAAATCAACGGCGGCGCGTTATGTGGTTCGCCCTTCAAATCAATCGCAACGTAGGTGACAAACGCGCTGCTGGTGTGTTTCCGCTCGCCGGTAAGAATGTTCTCGGAGAAAACTTTCACTCCCACTTCCATCGAAGTGTGGAACACACGGTTCACGCTGGACTTCAAGACGATGAACTCGCCGACGCGAATCGGAAACCGGAAATCGAGGTAGTCCACCGACGCCGTCACGACGTGGCTATTCGAATGGCGATGGGCCGCGAGCGCGCCGGCGATGTCAATCAGGTGCATCACGCGCCCGCCGAGCATGTTGCCGAGCGGATTGGCGTCGTTCGGCAGCACCGCTTCCACCATCTCCGAGCGCGACGCGCTCACAGGCTTCCCCGCGGGGCTCGGCCCGCTCGCCGGCCGGGCGTCGGCTGTCGGCTCAGTGCTGCGAGGTTTTGAGGTCTTCGACATTCGCGCTCGAACGCCCCGTTCTCCGGCAGTTTCATGCGCGCTCTTGGCGCGCGTACCCCGGCCCGCTATAATACGTGTTTCCGAGCCATGGCCCAAACCCAGAAGTCACGCCGCGAAATGCTCGAGCAATTCGTCGCCGGAAAGCCCGGTGATCCTTTCGCTCGGTACGGGCTGGCGCTTGAATGCGCCAAAGAAGGCGACAATCCAGCTGCCACCACTCATTTCCGCGCACTGCTCGAAGGCCACCCCGACTATGTGGCTGGCTACTTCCAATTCGCGCAGCTTCTCACGCGGCTCGGCCAGGTGGACGAGGCGCGGAAATTGTTGTCGGACGGAATCATCGTGGCGCAAAAGGCGGGTGATATGCATGCCCGCGACGAAATGCAATCGGCACTCAACTCACTGCGCTGAAGCAGGCCCAGTGCGCGGCTTACGATCATGAAACCCGCTCGCATTCCGCTCTTCCCACTTGACGTTGTCCTGTTCCCGAGCATGCCTCTGCCGCTTCACATTTTCGAGCCGCGCTACAAGGCCATGGTCGGCCGCTGCCTCGACGAAGGGATCGAATTCGGCATGGTGTTCGCCCAGAACCGCTCGGTCGCCACGATTGGCTGCACCGCTGAGATCACGCGCACGATCAAGAAGTACGACGATGGGCGCCTGGACATTCTCACCGAAGGGCGCGCCGCCTTTCGGATTGTCGAGATGCTGCATGAAAAGGAATATTACGAAGCCGTAGTCGACTATCTGCCGGAAGACGTGACGCCGCAGGACCCGCAGGAAGAAGCAGAGCTGACCGAAACGTTCCAGCACTGCCATCTATTGCTGTTTGGGCATCCCCTTCACGGATGCGAGAAGCGCGATCCCACGCCGCTCGCGTACAGGCTCGGAGCGCGCCTTCCGCTCGACTTGCAACAGCGCCAGGGGCTGCTAGAAATGCGCAACGAAACCGACCGGCGCGCCTTCTTGCTCAAATACACCAAGGCGCTCCTCCCCAAGCTCGCGCAACGGCAGATTTCCAGGCAGCGGTCGGGTGGCAACGGGCACGGCATCCACTAGAGCTCGCCCTAAAAGGTTTGCGTCGGGGCACGACTTTTTACCCTGACATCGGAAGGGTAGTCGTGCCGAAATGGGCCCGGACATTCTGGGGTTTTAACCCTGAGGCCAGCTTTCCACGCCTTGAGCCAACGACTTTCGATTTAGCCGCATCTTCTCATTTGTCTTTCAAATTAGCTTCATGTGCGAGCTTCCACTATAATGAGCGTGTTCGAACATTCCAGAAGCACGCGGTCGCGGGATTTTTCATAGAGAAACGGTGATCCTATGAGTGCATTGCCTAAGAATCTGGGAGAGCTTCGGCGAAGCCAGTGGCCGGAGGAGCGAATCGCGCAACGCACGGTGCGCCAGGAGCTGCGCGAGAACCTGCTCTGCAAGATGGAGAAGGGCGAACAGATTTTCGCCGGCGTGCACGGCTACGACGACACGGTGATCCCGCAGATCGTCAACGCGATTCTTTCGCGGCATCATTTCATTTTGCTCGGGCTGCGCGGACAGGCGAAATCGCGCATCCTTCGCGGCCTCGTCGGATTCATGGACCCGCAGATTCCCGTCATTGCGGGATGCGAGATCCACGACAATCCCTACCAACCGCTCTGCCGCCCCTGCCGCGAGCGCCTCGCCGCGGAAGGCGACGATACGCCGATCGGCTGGATCGCGCGCGAACATCGCTACGTGGAAAAGCTCGCGACACCGGACGTAACCATCGCGGACATGATCGGCGACGTCGATCCGATCAAGGCCGCGCGCGCGGGAAAAAATCTTTCCGATGAGTTGACGATTCACTACGGCCTTCTCCCGCGCGCCAACCGCGGCATCTTCGCCATCAACGAATTGCCCGACCTGGCCGGGAAAATTCAGGTGGGCCTCTTCAACATCATGCAGGAAGGCGACATCCAGATTAAAGGCTACCCGGTCCGCATGGCCCTGGACGTACTCCTCGTGTTCACCGCGAATCCGGAAGATTACACGGCACGCGGAAAAATCGTCACGCCGCTCAAGGACCGCATCGGCTCGGAGATTCGGACGCATTACCCAGCGACCATTGCCGAGGGAATGTCGATCACGGCGCAGGAATCGTGGACGAGCCGTGACAACCGTCGGCGTGTGGTGGTACCGGACTACATCCGCGAGGTTGTGGAGGAAGTGGCCTTTCAGGCGCGCGACGATAAGAGAATCGATCGGCGCTCGGGAGTAAGCCAGCGGCTGCCGATCAGCACGATCGAGAACGTTCTAAGCAGCGCGGAACAGCGCGCCGTGCGGAGCCGCGATTCCGCCGTGGTCGCTCGCGTGTCCGACGTCTATTCCGCGATTCCGGCGATGACCGGAAAGTTCGAGCTCGAATACGAAGGCGAAGTGCGCGGCGCCGAAAACATCGCTCGCGAGTTGATTCGCGCGGCTGTGGGCAAGACGTTCAGCCGATATTTCGTGAACGCGAATTTTCAGCCGATCGTGCAATGGTTCGAGATGGGCGGCGAATTGAAGGTTCCGGCGAATGCGTCGAGCAGCGAGCTTCTGGGCCAACTGAAGAAGATCCAGGGATTGTTTGACCATCTGGAAGCTCTCGGCGTGAGCTCGAAGGATGATTCGGCGGTGCAAACGAGCGCGGCCGAGTTTGTGCTCGAGGGATTGTGGGCCCACAAGAGAATCAGCCGCAGCGAAGAGCGCGGATACTACGCCGAAGCTCGCAAGCCTTCGGAGCCGCGCGATCCGCGTGAGCCTTCGGGCAGGCTGCCGAAACGGCAATTCAACTAGAACGCTATGAAATATATTCGCTATTCCAAATACGCTCCCGATGCCGCGGACGACGTCGACATGCAGGACTTGATGAGCAAGCTGTCCGATTTCTTCCTGCAAAGCGGGTTCGAATCGCAGTACGGAGTGTACGAGCTCGATATGGAGCGCTCGCGCGAGCAGTACATGGAAGCTCTGCGCGAGGCGATTCTTCGGGCCCTTCAGGAAGGCGACCTGATCCCGCCCGAGATGATGCAGCAGCTCATGCAGAATCCGGATATTTCGCAAAATCAGGAACTGCGCGACTTGATCGAGCAGCTCATCCAGCGGATGGAAGAGGAAGGCTACATCACGCAGCAGCAGTCGGCACGCGTTAGCCCTCCGCCTTCGGAGACTCCCGGCGGCCAGATCGGACGCGACCAGCCCAAAATGGAAGCGCGATTCGAAATCACCGACAAAGCGCTGGATTTCCTCGGCTTCAAGACCCTGAAAGACCTGCTCGCATCGCTCGGGAAGAGCAGCTTCGGGCGGCACGACACGCGCGACCTCGCCACCGGCGTCGAGTCAGGCGGCGTTTCGAAGCAGTACGAATTCGGCGACACGCTGAACATGGACATCAGCGGGACGCTGTTCAACGCAGTGCAGCGCAACGGCGCGGGAATTCCCATCGAACTCGATTATCCGGACTTGATGGTCCACCAGTGCGAGTATCAAAGCTCGTGCGCGACGGTGCTGATGCTCGATTGCAGCCACAGCATGATTCTGTACGGCGAGGACCGGTTCACGCCCGCGAAGCGCGTCGCGCTCGCTCTTTCGCACCTGATTCGCACGCAGTATCCGGGCGATTCCCTGCACTGCGTGCTGTTTCACGACAGCGCGGAGGAAATCCCGCATCGGAAAGTTAGCGCGCGTCCAAGTGGGGCCGTACTACACGAACACGCGCGAAGGGCTTGCGGCTCGCGCAGCGAATTCTTTCGCGGCAGAAGAAGGACATGCGGCAGATCGTGATGATCACGGACGGCAAGCCTTCCGCGCTGACTCTGGAAGACGGCCGGATTTACAAGAACGCCTACGGGCTTGATCCCTTGGTGGTCACTCAGACGCTCGAGGAAGTGGCAAAGTGCAAGCGCGCTGGAATTCTGATCAACACCTTCATGCTGTCGAGTGACTACAGCCTGGTCCATTTCGTGCAGAAGATCACCGAGCTTTGCCGCGGCAAAGCCTACTTCACGACCCCTTACACGCTCGGGCAGTACCTCCTGATGGATTACGTCAGCAAGAAGACGCGCAATATCCACTGATTAAGCCGAGGGGTCCGCCGAGAACTGCTTTTCGTGCCCTTTGCAGCATTGGTGTTGAGTCTTGCGCCGCTGGAATCCCCGTCTGCGCCGGCACATCTAATTTTGTAGGGTAGACTGAATAAGATGAGCCTGAAACGGTCTGTTCAACAACTATTCGGAGGAAAACGGATGGCTGCCTTAACGCCGGGAACACCGGCTCCGGCGATTTCATTGAAGGATTCCGCTGGCAAGAGCACCACGCTGGCGGAGCAGTTGAAGAAGGGCCCGGTGCTCGCCGCATTCTTCAAAGTTAACTGCCCGACGTGCCAATTCACAGCTCCGTTTCTCGAGCGGTTGCACGAGATGTACGGAGGCCAGGGGTTTACGCTCCTCGGCGTCTCCCAGAATGAAGCGAGAGATACGCGCGAGTTCATGAACGAATTCGGACTCAAGTTTCCCGTGCTGATCGACGACTCCGGCTACCCTGCTTCGAACCAGTACGGTCTGACCAACGTGCCGACTGTGTTTCTGATCGCGCCGGATGGCAAGATTCAAGTGAGCGCGGTGGGCTTTTCAAAACCTGACCTGGAAGACATCGCCGCGGCGGCGGCGCGCGCCACCGGCAAGCCCGCAACGCCTCTGTTCAAACCTGGAGAAGTGATTCCGGATTACAAGCCTGGTTGAGGGTCGAAGAATTAGGCCCCGTGCGGGCCTCTTATCGGGTGGACGATGTCCCACTCGATCGGAAATTAGATTTCGTCTTCCACCAGCTGCTTCTTGTGCTTGGGCGGTCTGCTGCGCTTGTCGGAGATAATCCGCTCAGCAGGAGGCGGCCCAATTCCCAGCCGCGCGCGCCTGCGCACTTCCCTTTCGATCCGAAATCGAGGTTTCTTCTTGCGAGCCATGTTCCCGCTCCCATTGGAGCCGCGCTCAGAAGGTGAAGCCTACTTGCAAATAGAACAGACGGCTCGCACCGTTCGATGAAAAAGGCCCGGTCGCCAGGCTATTCGATCTTCCAAAAAACGGAGAGAGTTCATACGGTTGCATCGAACTTGGATCGGGCACGTTGAGCAATCCGCTGGGCTGCCCTTCATTCAAGTAGTTCGTGATGTTCCGGGCGTTGACGCTGAACGTCAAATTGTAGCGGTGATTTGTTCCGCCACCCCCCATTCCCATTCCCCCTCCACCGCCAAACGGTCCGCCAGGGCCGCGGCCCCCGCCGTGGTCGTGGCCGCCGCCTCCGCCTCCACTTCCGGCAGGCCCCTCGGGAACCTTGCCGAATCCAAATGCCTTACTCAGCCGCAAATTCAGGCTGAAGTGTGGCGGCCCGGTAAAACCATTAATCGGAATAATCGACTCGCCTTGCCCCAAATCCGTGACGTTCGTGTCGAAGTTCCCCAGCGGCGTGTCCACAACGTACGCCGGGTTCACCGGATTCGTGGCCAGCGCCGGGCGCTGATTGAAGACCGTGGAACCGATGAAATCCTGGCTCAGCACGACGTTATAGGGCGAACCTGAGCTTGCGATCATGAACGGGCTCAGCCGGAAGGCGTGCGGAAGGCCAATCGTTCCGCCCACGAACAAGCGGTTGCGCGTATCAAAGGACGCGCGGCCGTAGTCTTCGAGCACGTTATACGGGTTCGACGGGAACGAGTTCGCTCCGCCGGTATCGCTGTTCGCATAGTTGAGCGTGTAGTAGCCAAACAGGGTGAGCTTCGCGCCGGCTCGGACGTTCATATTCACGATCAACTGATTCTGTTTGAAAATCCCCTCGGACTCGTATTGATAAATGTTTTCGGCGACGCCGTTGGGATAAACGGGATTGGCCGGGTAGGTTCCGGGTTCGGGCGTGTTGATGTTGTTCGTAAACAACTGGTGGACGCCCCGCGAATACATGTACGTAACGGAGAGATTCGTCACCTTATTGATCTGGCGCTCAACGCTGATGGCCGTCTGCATCGTCTGCGGCGCGTGCAGATTCGGCGAGATTCGGTAGATGGTAGGAATGGACGCGGCGCCGGAAAGCTGGGCGGCAGTCGGCACCGTGGGCGGCAAAAATGGAATGTTCGCGGTCGGTGTCTGCTGCAAAAAGTATGAATTGAGAACAAGACCATCCAGCCGTTCGGCCTGCAGGATCAGATTGTCACTGAACCGGTCGTAGAATATGCCCCAGCCGGCGCGAATGACGGTCTTCGCCGGATTCTTCCCGCGAGCCAGGCCCCACGCCACCGCAACACGCGGCGCCCAATCATCGTGATCGTGGATGTTGTTTTGCGTCTCGAAACGCAGGCCGCCGCTCAAGGTGATGTTCGGGCGCACGCGCCAGTCGTCTTGGACGTAAAGTCCTGCGTCAAATAGCGAAACGTAATTCACGGGAACGGCGGCGCCGGTAACGGGAAGCGTGATTGCGAACTGCGTTGCCCCTCCGCTGGCCGCGACGGCTTCCGCCTCCGTATCACCGGCAGCCAGGGCTTGCTCCGCGATCTGATATGCGGTGATTGTGTTGAATGTGTAGCTCCCGTTGAACTGAGACGCGGAGCCGCTGTTGTCGGTCATCTCACGCAGCCGCCCGCCAAACTTCAACATATGCTTCCCGTGAACGATGGAAGTGTAGTTTTGGAATTCGTAATGGTTCTGCGTATCGGTCAAGATTCCGGAGCTGTTTCCGCCCCCGTTAAAGTAGCCCTGGACGTTGATGGTGGGCAGTGTGCTTTGCGGCGTGTCGTTGCTGATATCACGCTCGTATTGGAAGTGCGTTTCGTTGACGATGTTTGCGCCGAATATCTGCGTGTCGCTCACCTGCAGGGTGTGTTCCGTCTCCAGTGAATTGAAGGATTGCGACGGGAGCGTGAAGCCCCCCACTCCCTGGTCCTGCTCGTTGTCGCGCCAAAACTGGTAACGAACCGTCAGCGTATTGTTCTTGCTGACCTGGTAGTCAAGGCGGGGGCCGAGATTCGTGCGTGTTCGATTGCTCGGGACGGCTTCGCTGAACGGCACGACATCGAAATTCGAATCGAGAGTCGTGGCGTCGACCACCGATACGTCGTTGATGTCTCGGCGCTGGCCGCCGAAGAAAAATGAGGCCTTCTTGCTCAGCGGGCCCCCGATATTGCCGAAAACCATCGTCGAATAGTAGCCGGGCTCTTCGGCCGTTCCGATAAACGGATCGCCCGTGTTGAGCGAGGAATCATTTCCCTGCAGTTCGGCATCGCCGTGCCAATTATCCGTGCCGGGCTTCGTGAAGATTTCAATGCGGCCGTAGCCGAGCTTGTCGTACTCCGACGAAAACGGGTTCTGATTGATTCGGATTTCGCGAATCGAAGACTTCGGCGGAAGCTGCCCGGCCGTGAACCCGTCGATGTACATCTGGCCGCCATTGGGCCCGGCGGAGGGTCCGGCAAGTGCCGTCAGGTCGTTCTGCAACTCGTCGGGGTCGTCTGAAAGAGCGTCGAGTTCCTTTCCTGAAATCACAACGGCGCCCGCGTTATTTTCAGGCGCGACGTCTACTGTCGCCGCCTGATCGGTGACCGTAACCTTCTGCTGCTGAACTTCGATCGTCAGCGAAATATCCAGAGTTTGAACCTGGCCGTCCGAAATCGCGACGTCGTCCTTCTCATACGGCGCAAAGCCCTTCGCGATGGCCTGAACCTTGTACTTACCAGCCACCAATCCCTTCACGATGTAGAGGCCGTCGTGGCTCGGCGTGGCGGTCAACGTTTCGCCGCTCGGAGTCGTCACCAGAATCGTAACGTCCGCCACGGATGCTCCGGACGGATCCTTCACCTGCCCTCGAAGAATTGCCGTGCCGGTCTGCGCGGACGAGCCGGATGCGAACACGAACAAGCAAAGGAACATACACATGAAAATAAGTGCGGCGCGACTGAGTTTCGGTAAAGCCGGGGATGTCAAATTCGATTCTCCTAAAGATGAAATGGTATAACGACTTGATGAACGCTCACTGCGGCGCGCCGCCACTCGTATCGTCGCCGCCACCGCCGCCACCCAGACTCCACGGCGAGAGGGTCATCATCTGTCCACCGGGGGACGCTTGTAGAATGGGCTCAACGCCAGCGAGGAGAGTGATAGCCGTCACCGCGCCCGAGTCGCTCCCCTCGGTGGACACAATCATCACCGCGTCACCCTTTTGCAAGTCCGAAAGACCCGCGGGGGGCATGCGGCTTAGTATCTGCTGAAAATCGGGTGAGCCACCGGGACGACTTCCTCCCATACCGCCGGGACGCGACTGGCCCCCGGGCGAAGCGCCATTCGCCGAAGCGGGCTGTGGTGCGGCGCCAGCGCCGTTCGGAGCGCCTCCGTTCGGGCCGCCTTTCAGCCGCATCGCAATCATTTGCGCCATTTGCAGAGGAAGCTTGCGAACCTGCGAATCGGACGTAATTCTCACGACGATGCTCTTCTTCGATAGCAAGTCTTTCACTGTCACCGTGTTCGCCGCGGCATCCAGTGACTCGATTGTGCCCGCAATATTGCGGAACAGACCGGAGACAACCTCCTCGGCGGCAAACTCTGTGCCGTCCGCGTTCTTATTGCCGCGGGCTCGAAGCTGGTCGCCGGGCTTCACTTGGTCGAGCGCGCTCGCCTTGGCGTCGTCGAATTTCACCGAGTCGGGGGCATAGCGCCGGAAAGCGGTGGCGGCAGTGGTGTGAATCACCACCGATTTCTTTGTGCTCCCCGCTCCGGTGGTGATCGTGATGGTGCCGTTCGACGGATCAACCGCACTTACCAAGCCTCCGATGCCGCGCTTCTGCCAGTCCTGACGCTCCTGTTCCTGCTTGGCGGCAAGATCAGATTGCTTCATGGCAATCACGGCTGTGGCGGCAATCGTCTTGCCGTCAACGGATGCGTTGCCGCGCACGAGTATCCTGTCGCCTACCTGTAAATCCTGGACATGGATTATGGTTGCGCCTTTCAGGTCGGTTTTACCCGGTGCAGTGCGAACCATGCGCGTCCCGTCGTCAACCTGGATAGTTACGCTAGCGCCTGCGTCCGTGGTCAGCGTAATTACGCTGCCGGATATGGCCTTGATCGTGCCGAGTTGTTTCGCGCTGGCAGCCTGAGCCGGCGCAGCCTGAGCCTGCCCTGCTGCACGAGACTGACTTCCGGTGATAGCCAACCATCCAGCGGTCAGAAAGAGGGCTGCTGTCCCTCTCAAGAGAAGCAAGCAGCCAAACCGCCCCGACCGCCCCCCGCGGCTATGCGCGCACACAATAGTCCTCCATTTCATTAGTTCTTAGACGTAGGGAGGTACCAAAGGCGTTTCTTCGAATTTTCCGAACGAAGCGGTGCGGACAAACCTGAGTGGCTCGCAACCCCTAGGGGCACGGGAGGCTTTTCCTTACAGCCATCACCTGATTGCCGATCATTGAACTCCGCCTTACCTTCGCCAAGAGGAGCGAAAGCCATGATCAGCACCAAAGTGTTGGGTTGCGTAGCGGGAGTGGTCGGATTGGTATTGGGCGCAGGCACCACCGTCGCCTTGCTCGGATCATTCCAGAGCGATGCTCAGGAACCGGCCTCGGTTAGCGCAAATTCCCAAGCTGCACCGATTTCCGACACCCGCTTTGCAAGAAACGCCGCCGAAGGCGGCATGGCCGAAGTAAAGATGGGTGAACTGGCGAACGAGAAAGGCCGGAGCATAACCGTTAAGGACTTCGGAAAGCGCATGGTGAATGACCACAATGCGGCGGACAATGAGTTGAACAGCATCGCAGCCCGTGAAAAGCTCTCACTTCCCGGCGATCTGACAAAGAGCGACCAGGCCGCGTATGACCAACTTTCAAAGCTGAACGGCCCAGCGTTCGATCGCGCCTACGCCCGGTTGATGGTTCGAGACCACGAAAAGGACATCTCCGAATTCGAGACGGAAGCATCCACTGGTCGAGATGAAAATATCAAAGGCTTCGCGCAGAAGGCCCTTCCCACCCTCCAGGAGCACTTGAAGCTGGCTCATGAGATGTTGCATGCGGTGTCGGGTACTTCAGGAATGAGTGGGCAATCCAGTTCGTTTCGGTAGTTTCCTGGCGAGTTTCTTGGCGAGTTTCCTGGTATTGTCCTCCGAGTGGGAGAGCGGCCGGTCGGGCATCTGGTTTGTCCGACCGGCCGTTCTTTCGTTTGACCGCCGAGTGGTTGTACAATCTGGGCCATAGCATCTTGGGATGGACTATGGATCACCCTCTCGAGTTCCGGCCGATCCAGAAGTGGCTGCTTCAAAAGCTGGGCGATCGCGTTGCGCCGGCGCGGATCCGCCTGCAGCTTGCGACGGATGGAGAAGCCGGCTATACGGGCGATGCGCCCGTCGCAACCGTTTTGATCCGCGACGCTAGCACCCTCGCCCGGTTGATCCTCAATCTGGAAATTGAGTTCGGCGAAGCCTACGCAGAGGGCCGGATCGAAGTGGAAGGCGATCTGCCGGCGCTCGTCGAAGCCGCCTTTCGAGCGATTCCGCAGAAACGCAGAGACACGCGCTACTCAAAATTGGCGTCGCGGTGGCTCCAATGGACGCAGCAGAATACCCTCCACGGTTCGCGCCAGAATATTCACCGGCACTACGATCTGAATGTCGACTTCTATAAGCTCTGGCTCGATTCTCGCCTGGTCTACACGTGCGCGTATTTTGCCAACGAGTCGATGTCGCTGGAAGAAGCTCAGCTCGCGAAAATGGACTATGTCTGCCGCAAACTTCAACTGCGACCCGGCGAGACGGTGGTCGAAGCGGGTTGCGGTTGGGGCGCGCTCGCCCTGTACATGGCGCAGCACTACGGCGTCAGCGTGAAGGCGTTCAATATCTCGTCGGAACAGGTCGCTTTTGCGCGCCAGCAAATCAAGCTGGCCGGTTTGGGTGACCGCGTGGAATTTGTTCAGGACGACTACCGCAACATTTCGGGACAATACGACGCGTTCGTATCGGTGGGAATGCTGGAACACGTTGGGAAGGCGCACCACGATGAGATGGCGCGCGTCATCGGGCGCTCGATGAAGAAATCATCGCGCGGGCTGCTCCACTTCATAGGCAGAAATCAACCGCAGCAGCTCAACGCCTGGATTCGCAAGCGCATCTTCCCGGGCGGCTATCCGCCTACTCTTCGCGAAGCAGTGGGTCTGATGGAGCCGCTCAACCTTTCCGTCCTCGACGTCGAAAACCTGCGCATGCACTACGCGTGGACGCTCGAACATTGGCTCGCCCGGTTCGAACAATCCGCCGATCGCGTCGAGGAAATGTTCGGCCGGGAATTCGTCCGGCAATGGCGGCTATATCTCGCGGGCTCGATAGCGGGGTTCCGGGCCGGTTCGATGCAGCTTTTTCAAATGGTATTTGCCGGGTCCGAGTGCAAGTCGATTCCCTCCACCAGAAACCATCTCTACGACAACCAGCGTTCCCGCGAAAAAGGATTGAAATGGATGCATGCGACGCCCTGATCGTGGGCGGCGGCCCCGCCGGCTCCGCATGCGCGTGGGCGCTTTCTTGCGCGGGCCTCGATGCCGCGATTCTCGATAAGAGCACCTTTCCGCGCGATAAAGTCTGCGGCGGCTGGATCACTCCTCAGGTTATCGACGCACTCGAACTGGATATCCTGGATTATTCCCGCGCTCGCACCCTTCAGCCCATTACCGGCTTCAGAACAAGTTGCATCGGCAACCGCGAAACCGAAACGGACTACGCTCGCCCGGTTAGCTATGGGATTCGGCGCGTCGAGTTTGACGATTACTTGCTTCGGCGTTCGGGCGCGCGGCTATTTGAAGGCGAATCCGTGCGCACAATCGAACGAAATGGCGCCTCGTGGCTCATCAACGGGCATATCCGCGCCAGCGTGCTCGTCGGAGCGGGTGGGCATTTCTGTCCCGTCGCGCGCCATATGAATCCGGGAATGAGGGATGCGGTGGTAGTGGCCGCGCAGGAAATCGAATTCGAAATGACGCCGTCGCAGCAAAAGAACTGCTCGATTCGCGGCGAGATTCCCGAGCTTTATTTTTGCCGCGACCTCCGCGGCTACGGCTGGTGTTTTCGCAAAGGAAATTATCTCAACGTCGGGCTGGGGCGTCTCGACCAGCACAAGGTCGGCGCTCATGTCGCCGGATTCGTCGACTTTCTGCGACGAACGCGGAAAGTCGCGTTCGACCTGCCGTCGAAACTCCTGGGGCACGCCTATCTGCTTTACGGCAGGGCGCAACGCAAAGTGGTCGGCGACGGTGTCCTCCTGATCGGCGACGCGGCCGGGATGGCTTATGCGCAAAGCGGCGAGGGAATTCGCCCCGCGATTGAGTCAGGATTGCTCGCCGCGCAGGTACTTGCTGAAGCAAAGGGGAAATACGCCGCCGATCGACTCTCGCTCTACGGTGATCGTTTGGCGGAGCGATTCGGGAATCAGCAGGAGTGGTCGTCTCAAATCGGCAGCAAACTTCCGCCACGGCTCATGAGTTCGGTTGGCCGCCTTCTCCTCGCGACGCCGTGGTTCTCGCGCCGCGTCGTCATCGAGAAGTGGTTCCTGCACTCGAACGATCCGGCTCTCACCGTTCAACCGGAAGCCGTCACCGCGTCGTAGCCTCCCGCGAAGCCGCCTCTTCGCAATCATTTTTGCGTTGACCCCCTCAGACGGTATGATTCCGCCGGAGCTTCTTCTTGCCAACGTTGAACAGCAACTACGACGCGATTGTGGTTGGCGCTGGCCCGAACGGCCTGTCCGCTGCGATCACGATGGCCCAGGCTGGCCGCTCGGTGCTGCTCGTCGAGGGGCAGCAGACCATTGGTGGCGCCACTCGTTCCGAAGAGCTCACGCTGGCCGGCTTCGTTCATGATGTCTGCTCCGCCGTTCATCCGATGGGAGTCGTGTCTCCCTTTTTTCGCACGCTACCGCTGGACAAGCACGGCCTCGAATGGGTTCAGCCCAGCGCCCCGATCGCGCATCCGCTGGACGACGGCTCCGCCATTGTGGTCGAGCGCTCGGTGGAGGAAACCGCGCGAAATCTCGGCGAGGATGCCGGCGCATACACGCGAATTTTCGGCGGATTCGTTTCCGAATGGCCGAAGCTGGAGCCATTCCTTCTCGGGCCATTGAGATTCCCCCGCCATCCCCTAATCGCGGCGCTCTTCGGACTGCGTGGAATGCGTTCCGCATCGAGCGTCGCGCGAAGCCTCTTTCGTGGCGAAAGGGCGCAAGCTCTCTTCGCCGGACATGCCGCACACTCGATGCTGCCGCTCGAACGCGTGCCCAGCGCCGCTTTCGGATTTGTGTTTGGAATCACGGCTCACGTGGCGGGCTGGCCTTTCGCTCGCGGCGGCTCGCAAAGCATCGCGAACGCGCTGGCATCCTATTTTCAATCGCTCGGCGGAGAAATCGTCACGGGACAATCCGTCCAATCGCTTGACGATCTCCCCGCGGCGCGAACCCTTCTCTGCGATGTCACGCCGAAGCAGCTTCTCGAGATCGCAAACAAGCATCTGCCACACGGCTTCCAACGAAAGCTCCAGCGCTACCGCTACGGTCCGGGCGTCTGCAAAATGGATTGGGCCCTCGATGCGCCCATTCCGTGGGCGGCGAAAGAGTGCGGCCGCGCCGGCACGGTTCACATTGGCGGCACGCTTGAGGAAATCGCCGAGTCCGAGCGCGCTCCCTGGCACGGCGAGCACGCGCAGCGGCCGTTCGTTCTGCTCGCGCAGCCGACGCTTTTCGATCCCACGCGCGCGCCCGCCGGCAAACACATCGCCTGGGCCTACTGCCACGTTCCCAACGGCTCGACGTTCGACATGACCGACCGCATCGAATCGCAAGTGGAAAGGTTTGCGCCCGGCTTTCGCCAACTGATTCGGAAGCGGAGCGTGATGCTCTGCGCCAGCCTCGAGTCGCACAATCCCAATCTGGTAGGTGGCGACATCAACGGCGGCGCTGCGCTGCTAAGTCAATTCTTCCTGCGGCCGACATGGCGGCTCTATCGCACGCCGTCGAAGGGCCTCTATATATGTTCCGCGTCGACACCCCCGGGAGGCGGCGTTCACGGCCTCTGCGGCCATTTGGCAGCAAAAGCAGCTCTGCACGACGGACTGTAGGGGCGCGCGGAGAATCCTCGCTTTGGAAGGGCGGGGTTTCAACCCCGCCGTAAGAACCCGCGCTCTTCGGGGCTTCAGCCCCTGAAGCCAGGTTTTGACTCTTTCAGCAGCTGGCCACTAGTACTTCCAGCCGCGGAAGCTGTGTCACACTTGCGGAAATGAAATCGAAACTTCAATCCGCCGTAACTTCGCTGACTCCGATTGTCATCGTTGCGCTAGCCGTGCGCCTGGCATTCTTCTGGAGCTACCAGCACAACAATCCCAAGCAGGCGCTCGCCACCATCCCTTTTCTCTTCGAGTCAGGAAACATCGCGCACTCGATTGCCACAGGCCACGGATTCGGTTCGCCATTTCACGTGGACACGGGCCCGACGGCCTGGATGACGCCGGTTTACCCGTGCCTGCTCGCCGGGATTTTTCGAGTCTTCGGCGAGTACACGTTTCAGGCGTTCACGGCCGCCGCTCTCTTAAACATCCTTGCAACGGCGTTCGCGTGCGTTCCAATCTTCTACGCAGGAAAACGAGTGGCAGGCGCTGGAGTCGGCGCCACGGCCGCCTGGCTGTGGGCCGTCTTCCCAAATGCGTTTCAGATTCCCACCGAAAGCATGTGGGACGCATCGATTGCAGCGCTGCTCGTCGCCACCATCGTCTGGGCAACGCTCCAGCTCCCCGAATCTCGACGCGTCATTGCGTGGATTGGCTACGGGCTCCTGTGGGGCCTCACCCTGATGACCAGCGCGACGCTGGCTTCCCTGCTGCCGCTGTTGCTCGGCTGGCTCGCCTATCGGAGGCACAAGCAAGGCATCCCCTGGCTGGCGAAGCCGTTGCTCGCGGGCGTCATGGCGGCGCTGTGCTGCCTTCCCTGGACCGTGCGCAACTACGAAGTGTTCCACACCTTCGTGCCGCTGCGTTCGATCCTGGGCCTGCAGTTGTGGGTAGGCAACAATCCCGACGCCCAGGACCGCTGGCTCGGCACGCACCACCCGATTCATGACGCCGACGAGCGCGCCAAATACATCGACATGGGCGAAATCGCCTACATGCAGGAGAAGAAAGACGACGCGATTGATTACATGCTTGGTCATCCGACGCGCGAGGCGCACCTCATCGGGCACCGGTTCCTCGCGATGTGGTCCGGTGGAACGCCCAACCCCGTCAGAGATTTTCTTCGCACGCGCTCGTGGTGGTTCCGGTTCGTGCTTCTCTTCAATATCCTCGTTGCGATCGGGACACTGTGGGGTTTGGTCGTGCTGATTCGACGTCGCAGTGAATACTGGTTTCCGCTCGGCGTTTTCCCGGTCGTGTTTCCGTGGGCGTACTACTTGACGATCGTTCAGCCTCGCTACCGCCTGCCGATCGATCCCGTCCTGATGCTGCTGACAGCCATCGCGATCGACGAAATCGCGCGAATGGCGAAACGGCGAAGCATGCGGCACGAAGCTGCAACGATAATTCGGCCCATTCAGAAAAACGGCCGCGTTTTTTGTAGCGCCGGCGTCTCGCCGGCGATTTTGCCTTTTGCAATCTATTGAGCTGTTTCGGTGAACGTCGCCACAGGATGTCCGAGGCCGTACGGCCCTTCGGCCGTCACATGCGCGGTGCCGCTGCTTGCGGGAAGAGTCAGCGTAACGGTGGCGACCCCCGAGCCATTCGTAACTACGATTTGCTGCGAAGCCCCACTGAGGTTGCCTGCATCGGTGGTGAAGAGAATGCTGGCGCCGGAATTCGTGCCGCCCGACGAACCCGGATTGAGCGTCACGCTGAGCGTCAGCGCGGTGCCAGTGCCGCCCGTCTGATTGTCTCCCGTCTTCGTCAGTGTGGCCGCCGGATTGCCGACGATCAGCCAGCCGCCTTGTTTCTGCGTCACGCCGGAGCCGTCTTGCGCCGTCACCGTGAAGTGGTAGAAGCCCGGCGTGGTCCCGGCCGTGATCGTGATTCCGCCGGGAACGGTCGTCGTCACCACGGACGTACCGATCGCGATCGTGCCGCCAGCCCCATAGCCGGAGTCAAATTGTACCGACTGCAGCGTCACCGTACTTGCGCCGGAAATAATTTTCGGCGCGAGCGTCACGCTCGCACTTTGCGCCGCCTGAATCGCGTCAGGATTCAAATCCCATTCCGCCGCGGGAGTCTTTGGCAGCGTCCCGCTAATCACCAAAAGCGTCGCCGTGTACGCTGCAAACGTCTGCGTGGCATTCCAGGCCTGGCTCGCACCGGCGACGATCGAAGTCGGCGCAGCCTGCGACAGCGTGTAAGCCTTGAACGTACTCGGCGTGAAATTGCTCAACGTGAACCCAACCTGCGCCGGGTTTGCCGGGTCCTTGTTCACCACCAGAAGCGTCATCGCGGTTCCCGTCGGCGAAAGCGCCGCATACACGCTGAACAGGTTTGGATCGGCGTTGTGCGTAGCGGAAATTGACGTGCTGCCAAACGTGCTGTGCGCCCCGTCATAATTCCGGTAGAGCTTCAGCGTCTGATACGCGGGATTCGTCGAATCGGTGGCCGTCCATCGCGTCGCGTAGGTGATGCGCTCGCGCCCTAGGATGCCCCACGCATCCGCATCGGCGAGCGCCGTAGAAAAATCAGACTCGCCAGCGAACGCCGCGTTCCATTCCGTCATGCTCAACGGCGTGCCAGGATAAATCATGTTCAGCATGGCGCGAATGCGGGGTATGCGAAACGGAATCGTCTTCAGCGGCTGGATTTGCGTCGTCCAGGGCTGATTGATCGTGCTCGACTCGCTTACGTAGGTGGGATCCCAGTAATCGCGGAAAATTCGCAACGCCGCGGCTTGCTTTTGCGCCAGGGTCATGCTCGAAAGATTGTCGGGCGCATCTGGGTACGCGTGAATGTCGAGAACGTCCACCGACCGGGTACCCGCTATCTCATCCGACCAGTAAACTTCATTCACCCACCACGGCAGAAGATCCACGCCGCCATGCGCATTTTTGTCGTTCCCGTTGGCGCCGTTCCAATAGAACCACCAGCAGCAACTTACAGGTCCGAAGCGAATCGCCTGCGGGTCCCACGTCTTCACGCCGCGCGCCTCGGTGATAAACGTGTCGCGCATCTCGTTGTACGCGGTCGGATTCGGATGCACGTCGCGATGAGTGCCGCCCCAAATGTCGATTTCGTTGTCCATGTCGTAGAAGTGCGGAGTGGTGTTGCCGAAAGCCGCCGCGAGCGCAGTCACCCACTGATCGCGGTAAACGCTGCCGGCCGGATCGCCTCCAGCCGGAGGCCCGTCGAGCAGCGGAATATCCGCATCGTTTGGATCGTTTCCGGTGACGTCTGTCGAGCAGTCCGTCTTCACTCCGTTTCCGGCGTCGGAATTGTAGGGGTCGGTGGCGCACTGCGCTCCGTACTTTGCCACCGAGAAGCTGTAGCTCGTCGCGTCCTTTGCGGCCCACGGCAGCATGCCGATCGTCATCAGGGGGCTCCCGCCCGCCGCAGCCACGTTCGGGATGAACTGCGTGGAATCGCTATACAGAGGAGCGCTCCCCATCGGCCGGTTGATGTAGTAATAGTCGTTTGCCGCGTTCGTGTCGAAATTCTTCCAGTTGTAGCGAGTGCTCGCGTCGCCGCCCCATCGGACCAGCGTCGTCCCGCTATCGGTAATGTAACCGGTGTCCGAGGGAAAGTTCACTCCATATACATAAGGACTGATCGCGTGACGATCGCTCAGCGCATCCACCATCACCTGAATCGCCGCCTGAACTCCGCTCGAAGGAGTTGCATTGACCTCGGTTGAATTCGCGCTTTCGCCCGCGCTGTTGAGCGCGGACACAACGTAGTAATAGATCGTTCCGTTGGTCAATCCAGTGTCGATGTAATTCGCAGCGGTAGGCGCGCCCACCTGCGTATACGGTCCGCCGGTCGTCGCCGAACGCTTCACGTGATAGCTGGTCGCTCCCGCGCTCGCGTTCCACATCAAGCTCACTTGAGCGTTCCCCGCAGTCGCCGCCAAACCAGTTGGAGTCGCCGGAACGGTTACAGGCGCGATCGGCGTCGCGTTCACTTCGCTCGAATTCGCACTCTCGCCCGCTGAATTGTAGGCCGAAACCACGTAGTAGTATTTCGTCCCGTTCGTCAGGCCTGTATCGACGTAGCTGTTTGTCGTCGGTGCAGCAACCTGCGTGTATGGCCCGCCACTGACCGTGGCGCGTTTTACGTAGTAGCTAGTTGCGCCAGTGCTCGCGGTCCACGCCAAGCTCACCTGGGCGTTCCCGGCAGTCGCCGCCAAACCCGTCGGGACTGCAGGAACCGACGCGCCCCCGCCGCCACCACCGTTGCCTCCGCCGCCACCAGAGCTGTACGAGCCCCCAGCGCAGCTTGCAATGCAAATCAGCGCGGCGAACGCCACGATCGTCGGGATGTTCCTGCGGCTAGTTGAGATCAGGGTCATGTTCCGGATTGGTTCAGGTTACCGCGCCTCGACACTGTTGGAAACTGTCCCAAGGGACAGAAAAGGCCCACTGTCGGCGCGAGCCGATCGCCGCCTTGTCAGCACTCCTTGCTGAGGCCTGCTCCGGTGGCCAAGTTCTTGTATCCCTTTTCTTGTATCCAGGAGAAGGAAAGGCGTAGGATGCCCCTTGCCGAAGTTCCAAATCGGGACTTTCGCCTTTAAGGAGTTTTAAGGAGGAAGACGTCATGAGCGCTACATCTGTGGGCACAATCGTGAAAAAGTCCGTGGGGTGGTCAATTGGGCTCAGCGTCCTGCTGATTGTGGCTGGTTTGGTGGCCATCGCGGCCCCTCAGTTGGCGGGAATCGCCATAAGCGTATTCGTGGGTTGGGTGCTGGTTTTCAGTGGTGCAATCCATCTGGTGTTCGCCTGGCATTTGCGCACGACGGGCGGAGTTTTGTGGGAGCTGCTGGTAGGCATCGTCTATATCTGCATCGGCGTCTACCTGCTGCGCCAACCCGTGGCCGGCTTGGCCACGCTCACGCTCGCAATCGCTATCTACCTGTTTGCCGAAGGAGTCTTGGAGCTCATCTTGGCCTTCGGGATGCGCCCGATGGCCGGCTGGGGCTGGCTGTTATTCGACGCGATCGTCACCCTGATCCTTGCCGTGCTGATCTGGAGAACATGGCCTTCGAGCACCGAGTGGGTGATCGGCACGCTTGTGGGGATCAGCATGCTATTTAGCGGAATCTCCAGGCTGATGGTCTCGCTGGCCGCGCGCAGCCTGGTTGCTAAGGCAGCTTAAGCACTCGGCCACATGGCCGGCGCCGTGGCTCACAAATAACCCCTCAGTTGAGGCGCGCGGAGAACCTGCGGAGTTGTGTGCGAAATATCGCGGCTAAGCTGGACGAGCCGCGCTCGTTTGAGCCGCAACTGCAGGCCGCGAGGCGGCGCGCCGCGCGCGAAAGAATTCGAGGTACTCATCCATTCCCGCGCCGGATTTCGCGGACACGCTCAGAATCGTCATGCCGGGGCGGACCGACTCGATGCTGCGGATGGCAGCTGCCGCCGTCAAATTCGACCGCGACGGCGAGATCCATCTTCGTGATGACGGCGACGTCCGCGCTGTTGAAGATCGTCGGATACTTCAGCGGCTTGTCCTCGCCTTCGGTCACGGACATCAGCACGAGCCGGAGATCTTCGCCAAGATCGTAGGAAGACGGGCAAACGAGGTTGCCGACGTTTTCGATGAAGAGAAAATCGAGATCGTCGAGATTCCAGCCTTCCAGCGCGTTCTGAACCATCGCGGCTTCGAGATGGCACAGCGTGCCGGTGGTGATCTGCTTCACCGGCGCCTGGCTGCGCGCCAGGCGGACGGCGTCATTTTCCGTGGCGAGATCGCCGACCAGCGCCGCAACTCGGTACTGAGGTTGGAGCAGCGTGAGCGTTTTCTCGAGCAGCGTGGTCTTCCCGGAACCCGGGCTCGAAACCATGCTGACGACGAACACGCCGGCGTCCTGAAAGCGCTGGCGCAGCGCGCGCGCGACGAGGTCGTTCTGCTTCAGCACGTTCTGGCGAACTTCGATGATGCGCGTTCCGGGACTCATTGCTCGACCTCCAGCGAAACCACTTCCAGTTCCTTGCCCTGCACAATTTCCGAGGCAATCGCCCCGCATTCGGAGCAGCAAAACCACTCCGGACGACCGAACGGGCCGTCGCGCATCGCACGCGGGACAATAGACGACGCCGGGAACTTCTTCGACCACAAGCTGCGAACCCTTCAGAGGACGTATCCTCGCAGGCCATCTCGTAGGACGAAAGCAGAGCATCTTTCACAACGCCTGCAAGAAGCCCAAGCCGCAGATGCACGGCCGTGATGTGAAGGCCGCCGCGGCGCTGCGATTCTTCTTCGGCCATTTCGACGATGCTCATCGCGATGGAAAGCTCATGCATGACTGGCCTCGCGGTCGGATCGAACCGGCCGAACGCGGCGAGCGCGGCCTGGCCCAGGCTGATGCCCCCATCGTTTGGTGGAACCTCGTGATTCGTCCAGATCGCCACGGGACGCAGACTTCAGATAGCGAAGTGCAGATCTTCGAGAAGCAGCTCGTTCTGGAAGACGCCGCCTGAAAGAACGGCGGTGTCGATTTCGTTGGCTGCGCAGAGCGCCGTGATTGCGTCGGCAAGGCCCCGAGCGACGCCGCGCTGAAAGGCGCGGGCGATTTCTGCGAGGTCCGGCGACCGCGCGCACGGTCCAGAGCCACGCTTTGCAGCAGCGGGCGGAAATCGAGTTCGCTGCCATCGAACGGAAAAGCGTAGGCGTCAGCGTTGTCGTCGCGCTGCGCGCGAGTTGCTCGAGCCACATGGCGGCTTGGCCTTCGAAGCTCACTTCGCGCGTGAAGCCGAGCAGCGCCGCGGCTGCGTCGAAGAGCCTGCCCATCGAAGTGGTCGTGAAGGTGCGAACTCCCTTTGCGCATGAGCTCCGCGCGTCCTCGTAGCGCTCGGGAAAAGAAAATGGAGGCGACGTCAGGTCGGGCAGGTCGTCCACTTGAGCCAGAAAGCCAGCCGCTGCCTGCACCGGATATTGCGCGGCGGCATCGCCGCCGGGCAGGACGGCGCGGCGCAGATGAGCGACGCGGTCAAAGCCATCCTTGACGCTGCCAACGAAGATTTCGCCGCCCCAGATCGTGCCATCGTCGCCGTAGCCCGTGCCGTCGAAACTCACGCCGACGACGCGCTTGTCCCATTCGCGGCGCTCGGCAAGAACGGAAGCGATGTGCGCGCGGTGATGCTGGACGCTTCCTCGTTCGGATGCGACGACGCCTTCGCGCGTGTGCTGTCGAGACGTATTGCGGATGGCGATCGTGCGACGACCAGCAGATCGCTCCAATCGACTTCGTACATGGACACAAGATCGTCGATGGTCTCCTGAAATGCGCGAAGGGACTGATAGTCGCTCAGGTCGCCGATGTGCTGGCTGACGAATGCCTGGCCGTCGACGACCAGAGTGATCGTGTTTTTCAGATCGGCGCCGAGCGCAAGAATCGGGCGCTCGAGTCGGGATCGTCGTGACGGCGCCGGGCGCATAGCCGCGCGAACGGCGCAGAATCGCGGGCCCGAAAACTCCGGCGCGCGCCACCGAATCGTCCACGCGCCGGGCGATCGGGCGCTCGCCAATCAGGAACGCGTCGGCGATAGCGAGCCAGCCGGTCGAGGGCGTCGGAGTCTTCGTAGGCGATCGGCTCGCTCGAGCGGTTCGCGCTGGTCATCACCAGAATTTCGGGCGCGCCGGCGTCGAAGAGCAGATGGTGCAGCGGCGTGTAAGGCAGCATCACGCCGAGTTCGTTGCTGCCGGGCGCGACTCCGGGGAAATCGATCTTTGCGCGGCGCGATGACGATGGGGCGCGCGACGGACGTGAGGAGCGCTTCGGCATCGGGCGATAGCTCGACAATCTCGCGCGCCGCGTCGAGATTTCGCGCCATCAGCGCGAACGGCTTTTCCTTGCGGTATTTGCGTTCGCGCAGAGCCTGGATCGCGGCCGCATTTCGTCGCGTCACAGGCGAGATGGTAGCCTCCGAGCCCTTTCACCGCGACGATTTTGCCGGACTCGAGAAGCTCGCGGCTCTGCGGATGCTGGACTCGCTTCCGCGCGCGATTTCGCCGCCAGTCTGGAAGTAGTAGCCGGGACCGCAGGACGGGCAAGCGACGGGCTGCGCGTGGAAGCGGCGATTCCCGGATCGTCGATATTGGTGCGCGCAGAATTCGTCCAGCGGCCAGCCGCTGCATCGTCGTGTTCGGGCGGTCGTAGGGCAGGCTGCAGAGTGACGCTGTAGCGCGGGCCGCAATTCGTGCAGTTGATGTACGGATAGCGATAGCGTTCGTCGGCCGGATCGAAAAGTTCCTGCGAGGCAATCGTCGCAGACGGGCAAGTCGGGCGAGATGCGCGTGGTGGGGCGATCCTGGCGGCGGCTCTCGCGAATCGTGAAGTCGTTGAGGCCGACAGGCTCGGAGGTTCGAACTTCGATTTCCGCGATCTGCGCGGCGGGCGGAGGCGCGGCTTTCAATTCTTCGACGAATGCTTCGAGACTTCCGCTCGGCGCCTTCGAGAAAGATTTCCACGCCTTCTTCGCCGTTCAACACCCAGCCGGCCAGCGTATTCGCGCGCGCCAGGCGAAACACGAACGGGCGAAAACCCACGCCCTGCACGATGCCGCGAACTTTGATCGAGCAGGCGCTCATTTTGCCGCTATTCTCCGCTCACGACGCAGCCCCGGCCCTGCCAGCCGATTTGAACCACTTTGCCGTCTTCGACCAGCACGGGAACGGTGCGCTGTCCACCCGAGAGAGCGCGCATGCGCTCGCGGGCGTCGCGGTCCGCTTCCACGTCGTACTCGACGAATTCGGCGCCGCGCCATTCGAGCCATTCGCGCATTTCCTGCGTGTGCGGGCATCCCGCGGAGCCGAAGAGTTCGAGCTTAGCCACGAGCCAGAACCTCCAGGGTTTCGCGAATCACGTGATAGACCGAGGCCTGCACTTCCTGAATGCGCGGAATGTAGTCGCGAATGAACCACGATGGGGAAATCGGCCAGGCCGCGCCGCAGGATTTCGCCGCCATCGTAGCCGAGCAACGCGACGGTGAGCATGTTGCGTTTGCGAGCCTCTTCGAGAGCCATGATGATGTTGCGCGAGCCGCCACTCGTGGAGATCCCGACGGCGACGTCGGCCGGGCGCGCCTGCGCGATCAATTGGCGCAGGAAAATGACATCCGTGCCCACGTCGTTGGCGATGGCGCTGATGTTGGCGGGCTCGAGCGAAAGCGAGACGGCAGGAACCGGATGATAGCCGGCGGGCGGCGACACGCAATCGATCGCCCAATCGTTCGCGTCGGTCGCCGAACCGCCATTGCCGAAGATGATCAGTTTTCCGCCGCGCCGAACGCGGTCGAAGATGGCTGCACGCGGCGTTGCCGATCTGTTCCGATTCCTCGCGCGCCACCTGTTCGCGCAACTTCGCGTCGTCGGCCACTTTCATCCGAATCGAGTTCGCAACTTCGCTCATCGCGTCCGCGGTTCCCTGCTTTTCCTGTCCGAGAAAAGGGTACAGAAAGCCCGCTTGCCCGACGTCGTGGCCCAGTTCGCGATGTTCGAAGAAGACGTGCACCGTCTCCCAGAGCGTGTGATAGAGGATTTCGATCAGTTCCTGATGCATGAATGGGTCGGACGTGTGCGGGCCCACCGCGTAGGAGCCTTCAAGGCCGGGAAGCGCGAAGGTCATCGCGCCACGCGAGCGCGCCGAATTCGAGAGCCGCCCACACTTCGGGATCACCTTCCGGCGGCCCGAATCCCATGACGATGTCGTCCGCGCTCACGATGGCCTCGAGCCACGGACGGAAGAGAATCGAAAGATCGAGCGCGGGCAGCGCGCGCTTGCCGACAATCACGGGATGAACGAACTCCACCGAGACGTGCTGAGCGTCGGTGGCGTACGGGCCGCGGCCGAAGGCGAGCAGGCGGCCGCCGCGCAGGAAGCGATCGGACATTTCGCGGCAGGCTTCGGCGAGCCGGTTGGCTTCGCGCGCAAAGAAAGACTCGAAAATCTGGTTGCGCGCCAGCAGGCGCTGTTCAATTTGTGCCGCGAGCGCGCATTGAGTGGCCATAGCTTCGATCTCAGCAGATTCGCGGCAAAGGATCGCCCACGAGCATGTCTACGATTCGAGTGCCGCCGTACTGCGTGGTCACCAGGACCGCGCCGGCGGGCTGTTCCTGAATCTCGCCGATGATGCGCGCTTCTTCGCCGCCCGGAATCTCGCGAAGCGCCTCGCAAAGCGGCGTCCGCGCGCCTCGGCGGCGACGACGGCAAGGAATTGCCCTTCGTTCGCGATGTGCAGCGGGTCGAGGCCGAGCAAGTTCGCACGCGCCGCGCACCGCGTCGCGCACCGGAATGGCGTCTTCGTGAAGGACGCACGCCGAGCCCGCAGTCGCGCGCAAGTTCGTTCAGCGACGTGGCCACGCCGCCGCGCGTGGGATCGCGCATCCAGCGAATCGACGGCGCCAGCAACGCGCGGCGATGGCTTCGACAAACGGCAAGACGGAGCGCGTGTCCGAACAAAGATCAGCTTCGAGATCGAGTTCGCCGCGCGCAAGCAGAATCGTGATGCCGTGGTCGCCGATGGGACCGGAGATCAGAACCTTGTCGCCGGGCCGAACCGATGCGGGACTGATTTCGATTCCCGGAATCGGCGCGCCGATGCCCGTCGTCGAGATGTACATGGAATCGGCTTTGCCGTGCTCGACGACTTTCGTGTCGCCGCCGGCAATTCGCACGCCTGCTTCGCTGGGCGGCCGCGGCCATGGCCTCAATTTCGGCTTGCAGAATTTCCGTCGGCAGACCGGCTTCGAGAACGAACGTCACCACGAGGACTTCCGCTTTCGCGCCGGAAACTGCCAGGTCGTTCACGGTGCCGTTTACGGCCAGCTCGCCGATCGAGCCGCCCGGAAAGCGGAGCGGCTTGACGACGAAGCTGTCGGTGGTGATCGCCAGGCGCGCGCCGTTGAAATTCACGTGGGCCGCGTCGCCGAGCGGCTCGGTGGACGCGCCATAAAGCAGCGGCGCGAAGAGACCCTCGATCAGGCGGCGGCTGGCTTTTCCGCCGGCGCCGTGAGCCATCTCGATTTGAGGCTCGCGAAAGCGAATCTTCGGCGGAGCGACGGCCGGCCGAGCGCTTCGCTGGTCAAGCCGGCGCGCTGAGAGCTCGTCACCAGAGCGGCTTTCCGGTGTTCGTAGTTGTAATATGCGGCGCATGATCCTTCCGAAGAAACCATCAAGGCACCAACCGGATGTTCCGGCGTGCATTCATTGCCAAACAATTTGCACTGCGCAGGCTTGAGCACTCCCTTCAGCACTTCTCCGCATTGCGCGGCCTTGGGATCGGTCACTCGAATGCCCGGAACGTCGAACCGGCGCTCCGCGTCCCATTCCGCATACTCCTCGCGAAGGCGCAGCGCGGATTGAGAAATAAATCCGAGGCCGCGCCATTCGAAGTAGGGCCGCAGCTCAAAGACATCAGCCATCGCGCGAAGCGCGGCGCGATTCCCTTCCCACGGGACGACGCGCTTGTACTGGTTTTCAACTTTTGCTTCGCCGGCGCGGAGCTGCCGCAGAAGCATGACGATCGATTGCAGCAGGTCGAGAGGCTCGAAGCCGGACACCACGATCGGCTTTTTTTCGTTTTTCGCGATCCACTCGTACGGACGGCAGCCAATCACGGTCGAAACATGGCCCGGGCCGATGAACCCGTCGAGGCGCATGTCCGGCGAATCCAGAATCGCGCGAATGGCGGGAATGATCGTGACGTGATTGCAGAAACACGGAGAAGTTGTGGAGCCCTTCCTTTCGCGCGCGCTGCAGCGTAAGCGCCGTGGACGGCGCCGTGGTCTCGAATCCGATGGCGAAGAACATCACATGCTTTTCGGGATTCGCCTTCGCGAGCTTGATGGCGTCCGACGGCGAATACACGATGCGCACGTCCATGCCGCGCGCTTTGTGTTCCAGCGGGCTGCCATGCGTGCCGGGAACGCGCATCATGTCGCCGAACGCGGCGAAGATCACGTCGGGCTTTGCGGCGATCGACAAGCCGTCGTCGATGCGGCCCATCGGGAGAACGCACACCGGGCAGCCGGGGCCGTGAATCAGTTCGATGATTGGCGGGAAGGATGTCCTTCAAGCCCGAAGCGGTAGATCGCGTGCGTGTGGCCGCCGCAAACTTCCATCAGGCGGTAGTGCCGCTTCGGATCGGCGAGGCGGCGGATTTCCTCGGCAGTCTTGTTGATCAGTTCGGGGCTTCGAAATTCGTCTACGTATTTCATCTAGCGAGCCTCTTCAGGCTGGCGATTCGCCGCTACAACCGGCACTGGTCAAGTCAGCGGCTTCGTCTCAGTCGTCCTCTAATCCATAGCCACGGACTTCCTGCATCGCGGCTTCGCTCTCGCCAAGCATTTCCAGCGTGCGCATCTGCTCCGAGGCGTCCTGTTCGCTGATCTTGCTCATCGCGTAAGCCGACGTGGATCAGGACCCAATCACCCGGCTTGGGCTTGTCGTCTTCGAGAAGGCCCAGATCGACGTGGCGCCGCACGCCGACCACGTCAACAAGCGCGGAATTCACATTCTCGGGCGAGATTTCGATGATTTTCCCCGGTATGGCCAAACACATGTGACATCCTCCGCTCGAATTCTCCGCACTCTCGTCGTCGAAACTCATCGGCTCACGCTTGCTTTCGGGCCACGATATCGAACGTAAATTTCAGGTCGTCTTTTACCTTGATTACGCCGCCGGCTACCGACACCAGTTGAATCCCGTAGGCCGTCTGTTTCAACGTGAATTCGCCGTTCGCTCGCAGCGTGTCGCCCGCAACTGTCACCTGGGCCGTGATGCTCTGCGGGTTTGTGTCGCCGTGCAGCGTGAGATTGCCGCTGACAACCACGCGGTAAAGATTGGGGGCGATGTTCGTCGGCGCCACCTGCGTGCTTTCGTAAACGATCTCCGGGAACCGATCCGTCTCCAGAACTTCCTCGAATGTTACGCGCAGGATATCGGCGCGATCTTTTGCGCTCAAATCGTCGAGGAGATCGAGCGACGCTGGCTTCACCGTGACGCGCAACGTGGCATCCGCCAGCGAATCGGGCGCGAACGCGGCTTCCCCCTCAAATTCGCGAATCGCGAACTTGGGATTGTGAGCCATGATCGCTCCGATGCCGCCGGCGAAAGCCTGCACGGTAAACCGGCTGGCTCTGGCATCCATGCTATAGCGAAGAAGATCGGGCATCGCTTGTCCTTGCGCGGACGCACTTGCCGCCATAGCTCTCCATTCTCCAAAAACTGGGACGCGGCGCCCAGCGCTCTACATCGATCGCAGTTTCAGATAGCGGTCGATGTCGGGCATCAAGTCCTTCGCCATATTGCCGACGCCCAACTGTCCCATGTATTTCCGGACCACCGGATTCGACAGAATGAGCCCCGCACCGAATACGATCAGCGCCGCTCCTCCGAGCAGGAAAAGCGTCTCTTTGTCGGTCGAAAGTCCGTTTTGCTCTTGCGTCAATTGAGAGTCCATGGAAGCTCCTTTTCGTGAATCACGATTCATTTTTCTCCAGCGGCCATTCACCTTCCAAAACTCGCCTCACCACCGATTCCAGAAGCGGAATCGCACGCTCCACCGCGGAAGCAACGGGCTCGCTCAAGCCCATGTGGCCCTCTTCGGGACCAAACGTTTCGGGCTCGCAGCCGAGCAAAAGTATTTTCCTCAGCGGTCCGCCCATCGCCTTCGCGGCGCGAATCACGTTCATCGGGTTCATACTGTGCGCATCGACGGCGGCTTGCGGCGCTTCGCCAGCATCAAGCGAAGCCAAGTCCGGTTCCACCACATATAAGTCGCCGGCGGCGCCTCCCCGAGGACACGCGTCCACCAAGATGATCACGTCGGCGCCGTCAATCAGCGCGTACGTGAGATCGAAGCCGCGAATCCCGAAGTCGATGACTCGGACACCGTCC
Source organism: uncultured Acidobacteriota bacterium (assembly GCA_963737205.1). Lineage (GTDB taxonomy): Bacteria > Acidobacteriota > Terriglobia > Acidiferrales > UBA7541 > Palsa-295. Next base: position 1,237,472 of record CAVTRV010000003.1, read on the forward strand.
GGGAATTCGCGGCCACCCAAACGCCTGACGACTTCCACTCCGAACGCGTCGTCGCCCAAGAAAAATATTGCCGATTCCGGCGATCAGAATCGTGGGAGTCTTCTTCGCGCCTTCCGCAAGCGCAGGGTCTTGCCCGATCGGCTCCACTTCCACAGCGCTAAAAAAGAAACGGTGGCCGGGCTGGCGCATCAATCCAATGTCGCGGCCGGGATCGTCGTCGACCACCACCGAGATGTGGAGCTGTCCCTCATAGTCCTGCTCGATCGATTCCACCGTGGCGATCTTGCCGGCGAGCGCAATATCCAGCACGTCGCCGCCTTTTCTGGGCCGCAGGCGAACGCGGTCGCCGGGCTTCACCTGAACGCCCGCGATGGTGACGCTCTCAAGCGAAGGCTTGTCTTCGAGCAGATGCCATTCCCACTCGTTCATCGTTCTCCCTCGCCTGGAGGCTCGCCGCCGACTCCGCCAAAATCGGCGGCGGGCTTCATCCCTCGCAAAACCCCATGGAGTTTCAGGAAGTGTTCCGCCGGCATACGTCTCGGTGCGCTCCAGCACTTCGCGCGCTCGCTCGTCCGTCTGCCGTATTTCGCGCTTTTCGTCGTCGCTCAACGTGAGTATCCGCAGCGCGAGAATCTCGTCGATTTCGGTGCCGTCGAACAGATCGCCCGGACTTTCGGGCGCGATTTGCGGGTAGTCGTAGAGGATGATGGGCGAGGAAAGCATCGCGTCTTTACAGTCGCCCTCGCCGACCAGCACAGGCCAAGTCCCCACGTTCTTGCATTCCGAAGCGATTCCCCGAAGGTCCGAAGGTGGATCGATGAGCGAGACGAATTCGCCGCCCGCAGCGCCAAGGATCGTGTGGGCAGAAAGAAGCGACTTCAAAAGCACTTCCTCGCGAGGCAGAAAGGAAGGATCGTCGAGAGGCGTCAGATTCGAAATCACCACCGTCAGCTTGAACAGGTCGGCGCCACACTTCTCCGCGCTGAGCTTCACGCTGCCGCGGATGCCTTCGCGCGTTCGCACGATGAACGCGACAATCGCACCGCTCTCGTCTCGCACGGGTTCCATCTCGCGGGCGCCAGGGAAGGCAAAAACCAGGCTTAGAGCGCCAGCGAGCAAGTCCGCCAGCCTGGCGCGTGGAAGAACGATGTCGCGCTCGATCGCTTCCTGCCACGATTGGAAAGTCTTGTTTCCAATCTCGAGCGTTTCCACGATTTCCACTTCCGGCTCAGGTGTTTCTGCGGTGACGCGCGCTGCCGGCTTGCCCATTTTGCGCGACACGGCTTGCAGGAACCGCACTCTTACATCGACGGCCGCGGCAGCCGTGCCATGCAGCAGACACTGCGTCTGCATGAACCATGCATCGGTTCCCTTCTGCATTTCGGAGTAGCTCCTCGGATAAACCACGCCGAAATTCCATCGCTGGCGGTTCTTCACCGCCGACGGTCGATAGGGATACAGCATGTACCCTTCGTAGAGGACGGCGTTCGCGATGCTCTCAATCAGCGCGGAGTTCATGATTGGGCCGTTTCCTCCACGGATGTAAGCAATCGCTCGACCGTCTGTTCCCAGGTGGGAATTCCGTAGCGCATTTTGTACTGATAGAGCCGGTCGAAAACATCCTTGCGCAAGCTCAGCCACGCGCTGTTCGGATAGTAGCTTTCCACCAGCTCGCGCCACACGCTCACCGGCAGCCTGAACTTGGCTTCCTTATCCCAGGAAATCGGGGCCACCTGCAAAGTGCGGTGTTGATCCTGATAGAAGACGGTTCCACTGAAGAGGAAAATCAGCGGCAGGTCGCCGTCTTTCAGGCCGTGAAAGTATTTCGTCGCCGCCACGTTGAAGTCAAAGGTGCACGGCACCGGCAGATCGATGGTCGCTGCCCCCTCGAATTCGGGAACCACCACGCTCGCGTGCGTCCACAGCATGTTGCGCAGCGTCTGGCTCCAGCGGTCGGGGTCGCCAAAAAGATCCGTCAGCTTCTCCTGCTCTTGAGGGCTGTAATGGCGGCGCGTCACGTCGATCTGAATCTGCGCTCGGAGCACCACCGTGTGGATGGTCTGCTCGGCGAGCGTATTCTCGATGCGCAGCTTGAATGCAAGTAGCGGCGCGGCGGCATACGGCACCGCTTCGGCGCCTTCGATTTTGAAATTCAGGTCAGGCACTTGCCATCTCCCTCGGCAACGCCCGCCTTTTCCTTGAGCGCCGCAAAATAGCTGGCAATCTCGCGCCACATCTCCGTGCCGCCGGAAAGTCCGTGCCAATGTCATTCGAATCAGGCCCACCAGCTTGTAGCATTCGTCGATGGGAGCGATGTAATACTGCGGCCGGAACGCCGCGAGCGGCGCCCACGCGGTTGACGAGCAGCGCTTCCACGTCGGGCGTCATTTCCGCCAAGATCGGATTGTCGTTCACCACGTCGTTCCAGGTTTCGAGCGCAAGCAGCGATTCGGTCGCGCCCGCCGGGCTCGGATAAAACGCCACCACTCGGCCGTGCGGTGAGCTGTTGAAAAAGAACGCCATCTCGATGGGAATCATCAGGCTGTTCCACTGGCTGTCCGACATCCTGAAATCCGCGAGAAAACGCACGCGCCGCGGGACTCTGCGAAGCTTTGTCCCGGCCTGAGTGGTGAACAGCACGGAGCACGCGTCGCAGGCGCACACCAGCTTCCGCTTCTCAGGCTCGATCAGATGCTGATGCTCGGCGGCCAGTTCGCGTCCGCACATTTCGCAGCGCTCAATCGGCTTGCGCTGCCGGACGAACTGCCGCAAGCCCGCCATCGGACCGGCTTTCTGAAAAGTGTCGGACGAAGACACGGTTATCTCGCGCTCCGCTGAACCCGGGAAATGACGGCAACCTTGGCGTGCCCGTTTTCCTTCAGCAGGGGCACGGGCTCGAGATGAAGCGTCGAAAGATCGATTCCTCGACCGGCGTGCACTAGGTCGTACCGCTGCATGCAAATCGGACAGGCGAGAATCGCATTTTCCAGCCGGCCGCCTTCCAGCGGCTGCCCGCAGCCCGGGCAAGTCACTCCGTAAGCGTAAAACTCCTCATTGAGTTTGCAGAAGAGTACCGGCTGGCCTCCCACGTCCTGCTTTCGCAGAGTACCGGGCGGAATAGCGTCCAGCCCGAAAACATCTTCCCAATCGGTTTTGTCCGTGCCGGCGGCTTCCGCGTGCGAACCGTTGCCGTGTCCATTTCCTTGCAGGTTTGCTAGTGGAACGAATGTGGCGGGTGAAGCGGCTTCCTGAATCGCACCTTCGACGATGATCGCGGTGACATCCGGAGCGGCCTCGTAGATTGCCTGCTCCACCGTGGACTGCAACGTCACCGCCGAGGAAGGGCAGCTATGACAGCTTCCCTCGAGCCGCAGGGTGACGGCGCCGGAATCGCTCACGCGAACAAGTTGAACGTTGCCGCCGTGCGAACTTCAGATACGGACGCGTCTTTTCGAGGGCCTCAACGATCCGCGTCTGAAGATCCAACGGGTGAAGGCCATAGAGCAGCAGCAGGCTCCGCACCAAATCGTCGCGGCCCAGCTCGTCGACGATGCTCTGTCCCGCTTCGCCGCTCCCGTGGACGATCTCCAGCATCCGTTCGAGCCCTGCGCCGTGGAGGTCCATCAGCGACTGGACGAGCTGCTTCGACAGGCTGCGAACAGCGGGGTCAGACACCTTCTCGATTTCACGGACCAAGCCTTCAATCGACTCGATCCGTCGCTGAATCTCTTTTTGATCAGACATCCCGGAGCCTTCCCTGATGCGACACACCCGCGAGAAGACCGTAGCGCCGTCTTCCCTCCTCGCCGGCTCGCCCCTCCGGCGTACTTCGCTCCTCGCCCCTCAGGGTTGAAGGCCAAACATCGGCGAGTGATGCGTCTCCAATACCTTTCCATTGCCCAGGTACATATGCACGCCGCACGGCAGGCAAGGATCAAAGCTGCGCACCGCGCGCATGATATCGATTCCCTTGAACTTGTCCGGACCGTTTTCCTCGAAGATCGGAGTGTTCTGGACGGCATCTTCGTAGGGACCCGGCGTTCCGTAACTGTCGCGCGGATTCGCGTTCCACGGCGTCGGCGGATACGGGTGATAGTTGGCGATTTTGCCGTCGCGAATCACCACGTGATGCGACAAGCACGCCGCGCACCGCTTCGTGGAATCCGCAACCGATGGCCGCTTCCGGAACCTTGAAGTCGGTCCAGGTTTTCGTTCGGCCCGCGTGCAGTTCCGCCAGCGCCTGCTCCACGAAATACAGCGCCGCCGCCGCCGCATACGCCTGGAAGTACGTTCGGGCTCGGTCGCGTTCGATGGCGTTGCTCCACTTCGGAATCTTCCACTCGAATTCCACTTCGGGAAGCGACGTCGTCTTCGGGAGATAAATCTTCACGCTGTGGCCCGTCGACTTGATGTAGCCGATGTCCACGATACCCGCTAGAGCCGTCGCCCAGAACCGCGCGATGGGGCCGCCGCCGGTATCGAGCGCAAGATGATCGCCCGTCCGCTTGTCGAGCCAACGCGGCGACATGACCCACGTGTACTTCCCGCCGAAGTCGCGTTTCTGCGGCTTGGGGAACGTGCTTTGATTCCACGGATGGCGCTGATCCACCGGATTGCCGAGCGGGTCGGTCTTGACGAACGTCTCGGCATTCTTCCAGTCGTCATAATAGGAACTGCCCAGCAGTATCCGGATGTTCAGATTGATGTCCACCAGGTCGTGCGTGACCAGCTTGCCGTCCACCACCACGCCGGGCGTGACGTACATCGCGCTTCCCCACTGCGACATGTTCTTGTACGTGTAGTCGCAAACGGCGGGATTGTTAAATGAGCCCCAACAGCCAAGCAGAATGCGTCGCTGGCCCACTTTCTCGTAGCCCGGCAATGCCTCGTAGAAGAAGTCGAACAAATCGTCGTGCAGCGGCACCACTTTCTTCATGAACTCGACGTACTTCATCAGGCGAACCAGATAATCGGTGAAGAGCTGAATCGTCGGCACCGTGCCGACGCCGCCGGGGTACAGCGTCGAAGGATGCACGTGGCGCCCTTCCATCAGGCAGAACATCTCGCGCGTCATGCGGCTCACCTGCAGGGCTTCACGATAGAAGGAGCCCGTGAACGGATTCAGCGCGCGCATGATATCTGCGATCGTGCGGAACCCGTGAAGGTTCGCGTGCGGCGACGCCGTTTTTTCGGCCTTGGCCAGTACGCCAGGGTTCGTCTCCTTCACCATCTGCTCGCAGAAGTCCACGCCCACCAGATTGTCCTGGAAGATATTGTGGTCGAACATGTACTCGGCGGCTTCTCCCAGGTTGACGATCCACTCCGCCATGGCCGGTGGCCGGATGCCAAACGCCATGTTCTGGGCGTAGGTGGCGCATGTCGCATGATTGTCGCCGCAGATTCCGCAAATCCGGCTCGTGATGAAGTGCGCGTCGCGCGGATCCTTCCCCTTCATGAAGATGCTGTAGCCCCGGAAGATCGACGAAGTGCTGTGACACTCCGCCACCTGCCGGTTGTCAAAGTCGATCTTGGTGAAAATTCCCAGGCTGCCGACGATCCTGGTGATCGGGTCCCAGTTCATGTCCACGAGATTTTTTGACTTCGACGGAGAATCCTTGATCGTTCCAGTAATTGTGCTCATGTCTCCTCCTCTTACTTAGAAGCTCGCGGGTGGTAGCCCGTGGTCAGTTCGGTACCTGGGTGGCGCCACTTCGGTTCCTTGTTGACCGTGTTATTCGTGATCGAACGCAGCGCGCGGATCGCCCGCCCATACACGCCGATGCTGCCAGCCGAGACGTGCGACCCCGGCGGCGCGTCCATGAACGGCATGAACTTGTCGGGAAAGCCCGGCATCGTGCAGCCGATGCAGATTCCGCCGACGTTGGGGCAGCCTCCCAAACCCGCCATCCACCCGCGCTTCGGCACGTTGCAATTCACTACCGGCCCCCAGCATCCCAGCTTCACGATGCATTTCGGGGAGCCGTACACCTCGGCGAAGTCGCCCTGCTCGTAATAACCCGCGCGGTCGCAGCCTTCGTGCACCGTTTGACCAAACAGCCACGTCGGGCGCAGTTGGTCGTCGAGAGGAATCATCGGTGCCAATCCGGCCACCTGATAGAGGAGGTAAAGCAGCGTCTCCATGAAGTTATCGGGCTGCACAGGGCAGCCGGGAACGTTGACGATGGGCAAGCCCGCCACCGATCGCCATTCCCAACCTAGATAATCGGCCAGGCCCATCGCGCCGGTTGGATTGCCTGACATCGCATGTATTCCGCCGTATGTGGCGCAGGTGCCGCAGCGCCACCACCGCGAGAGCCTTCGGCGCCAGGCGGTCGATCCAGTCATTCGTCGGTATCGGCTGGCCCGTTTTCGTGTCAGTTCCAAGCGCGGCCCAATACCCTTCCTTCTTGATCTTCTCGTTCGGGATCGAACCCTCGACCACCAGCACGAAGGGATTCAGCTTCCCTTCCGCGGCTTGGTACCAAAACTTCAGGAAGTCATCGCCGATCTCGTAGGCGAGAACCGGATTGTGCAGATGAACCTTCGGAAGTCCCGGAATTGCGCCGAGGATTACGTCCTCGATGCTGGGTTGCGTGGCTGCGGTAATGGAGACGGAATCTCCGTCGCACCCGAGTCCGGACGTCATCCAGACGATGTGAATATCGGAGACAGGGGAAGGCTTCTGAGTGGATCGCCCGTAAGGAACAGCTTCTGCCGCCATGAGATGGATCTCCTTTCGGCTAGCGGTTACTGCACACGACTCCAGTACCGCTCACTGCGCACTGCCACTTCGAGGATTGGAACCCGGCGAATCCCAAGCGCAACAAAGGAAGGAATATACCGGCCAGAGACTCATCTCAAGCAGGGCCTTGCCGTTTTCGTTATCGGGGCTTCCATGATCTGCATAGGTGTTTCCCTTACGGGGAATTGCGTACGTAACGTGGAAGGGGTGTGGAAGGAAGAAATGGGAGGAGAACTTGAGGGTTGGTTACCGCTTCTCGCTCACCGACCATTTGATGGCGTGCTGGACCAGCTCCCGGGCGCTGCGTAGAGCGAGTTTCTCTTTGATGTGCGCCTGGTACGATTCCACCGTCTTCACGCTGATATGCAGCTCGTCGGCAATCTGGCGCGTGGCGTGCCCGTCGCCGATCAGGCGAAAAACCTCCAGCTCGCGATCGCTCAGATTCGCGAGCGGTGAGTCCGGCGTGGCGACCGGGCCTCGCACGAAATGCTGCAGCATTCTGTTCGTGAGCCGGTCGCTCAGATATACTTCGCCTTTCAGGATGCGGCGAATGGCGATCAGCACCTTCTCGGTGGCTTCCTGTTTCATAATGTAGCCGTTGGCGCCGGCACGAAGAGCGCGCTCCGCGTACGTCAGCTCGTCGTGCATCGAAAGAACCAGCACGGGCAAGCTTGGCTCGCGCATGCGGATCGTTTTCAGAATGTCGAGCCCGTCGGGACCATTCAGCGAAATATCCAGAATCACGATGTCCGGCTGCAGCTCAAAAATCGTTTGCAGCACTCCGAAGCCTCCGTCGGCTTCTCCGCACACTACGAGATCCGCTTCGCGGCCAATCAGCAGCGCCAAGCCCTGCCGGACGATGGGATGATCGTCGACAAGAAACACCTTGGCTTCGCCCGATTGCGTCTTGACGTTTGCTTTGGTCGCCATCGCCATCGTCCTCTCCTAACGCTTCGAGTTGGCTCTGTTTGACATCCAGGGCCATGAAGCGGTCCCGCACCGCTTGTCATCCCGAATCCCCACGCATTTTGTGGGGTGAGGGATCTGCTTTTCGTTCTGCAGACCGCTGGACCTGGGATCTCGACAGAGCCTTTCGAGTTCGCAAACGCAACCGCTAAACTCTTATCACTTTCAGGCACTCACGGGAAAGACGCAAGCCACCGCCGTGCCGCCGCCGGGGTTCGGACGCACTTCGAGCGACCCGCCGATCATCCTGGCGCGGTAACCCATGATGTTCAGCCCCATACCCGTATGATTCGCGGGAGCTTCCTGGATTCCGCAACCATTATCCGCCACCAGCAAAGTGCCTTCGCCATTCTGCTCCCACAGGGAAATCGCGATGCGGTCGCAACGTCCGTGCTTGATCGCATTGTTCACGGCTTCTTGAGCGATGTGGTAAAGGTGAGTCGCTTTGTTCACGTCCGAAATCAGCACCGGCTCTTCGCAAAGGAACGGGCAGGAAATATGAAATAAATCCTCCACCTCGGCAGCCCACTGTCTTAGCGCCGTCATCAGGCCATGGTCCTGCGACACCACCGGAAGCAGCCCGCGAGAAAGTTCCCGCGTCTTGTTGATCGCCTCATTCACCAACTTCACGATCTTTTGCGCTTCTGCCGCCTCCGGCAATCCCTCGTCGCACAGTTTCTGCTCCAGCGCCTTGCTCATAAATGCGATGCCGGTCAGATGCTGGCCCAGCCCGTCGTGCAAGTCCTGCCCGATTCTGCGCTGCTCGCGTTCGCTGATCTTGACGATCGTTTGCTCCAGCCGCTTTCGCTCGCTGATGTCGCGGATCGCGCTCGAAACCAGCACGCCCTCTTCCGTCTCGAGCGGACTCAGGCTGATCTCCACCGGAAATTCTCGGCCGTCCTTGTGCAAGCCATACAGTTCCAGTCCCGCGCCCATGGGCCGCACGCGCGGCTCCGCGAAGAAATTTCTCCGATGACCTGCATGCTTACCGCGCAGCCGTTCGGGAACCAGTTTCTCGATTCCCTCTCCGAGCAGCTCCTGTCGCGGGTAGCCGAACAGCTTCTCCACCTGCGCGTTCACCAGCACAATCTTCCCTTTCTGATTGATCACCACCACCGCGTCGGGCGCCGCCTCCAGCAGCCCTCGGAACTTCGCCTGCGCGCGCTTCTGGTCCGTAACATCGATGCCCGAAGCAATGATGTACTTCGGCGTTTGCTTCACCCCGGGCAGCGCCGCGGCCGACCACGCGATCGTCCGCGCGTTCCCATCGCGCGTCACCCAGCAACTCTCATACTCGGTGCGTGACGCGTTGTCAGAAAGCTGATGGAACATCTTCTCGAACTGCCCTACCTCCTCTCGCGCCAGGAACAGCTCCCAGATCGGCTTGCCCTGCACCTCGCCGAACGCGTAGCCCGTCAATTGCTCGCACGCTCGATTAAAACGAACGATTCGCCCTTCCCGGTCGAGCACCACCACCAGTGCTCCCACCGTATCCAGAATCGCCGACAGCAGGTTGCGCTCCTGGTGCAAGGCTCCTTCCGCCTGCTTCAGTTCGGTGACATCCACTCCGACGCCGTGAATGAACCACGGCCGGCCATCCTCCCGCCGGATCATCTTGGCTTCGCACTGGAACCAGAGCACTCTTCCGTCGCGCGCCAACACGCGGTACGCCGACCGCAGCGGTTTGCCCGAGAGGAACATCTCCGCGGCTTCCTCGCTCCAGCGCGTCTTGTCGTCGGGGTGAATTTGCTGATACCACCGCACCGGATCTTCCAGCCACTCGCTCTGAGAAAATCCCAGCGCCGTCTCGATCTGCGGGCTTACGTACGCTTCGCCGATTCCCTTATCAAGGTAGGCCATAAACACCACGGCGGGGATCTGCTCGACGAGAGCGCGGTATTTCGCTTCCAGGTTCAACAAAGGAGCTTCAGAAGCTTGCGTTGAATCTGCCGTCGGGGCGAAATCGAGGTTCACGCTGGAAATCAGCGACTGCTGTTGCAGGAAGACGTCAGCGAGTTCCTGAAGCGCTCTTTCCGCCTCCAACACATCGCGGGCCGCGCTCTCCGCTGTAGCCGTCTGCGCGACGTCGCTTCCGCCATTCAGTTGTGTCAGAAAATCCAGCGCCATCTCTAGCCTCTTGCGCTACGGGCAAAACTCCCCAAGAAATGATTCTGCTATTCGCAATCGCGTTGCCCGCGCCGCGCGTTCACTACTTCGGACGATGCCTCCAGGCCGGCTCCTTATTCAGCGACGCCTGCGTGAACCGCCGCAACGCATGAATCGCGCGGCCGTACGTCATCACCGCGCTTGACGATAGCAGCGACCCGGGCGGCTGGTTCATGAACGGCATGAACTTGTCCGGAAAGCCCGGCATCGTGCATCCGATGCAAATTCCGCCGATGTTCGGGCAACCGCCGATGCCGCCCATCCAGCCGCGCTTCCCCACATTGCACTGAACCACCGGGCCCCAGCAACCCAGTTTCACGATGCACTGGATCGCGCCATATTCTTCCGCAAACTCCGCCTGCTCGTAATACCCGCCGCGATCGCATCCCTCGTGCACCGTCTGCCCGAAGAGCCACGTCGGCCGCAGCGCGTCGTCGAGCGGGATCATCGGCGCTCGTCCAGCCGCCATAGTGAGTAGATATAGAAGAGTCTCCATGAAGTTGTCCGGTTGCACCGGACATCCGGGCACGCACACGATCGGAATGCCCGCAAGCGACTTCCATTCCCATCCCAGATAATCCGCGAGTCCCATGGCGCCCGTAGGATTTCCCTCCATCGCGTGGATGCCGCCGTAAGTCGCGCACGTTCCCGCCGCAACCACGGCCCACGCCTTTGGCGCCAGCCGATCGATCCAATCGCACGTCAGGATCGGCTGGCCCGTGACTTGATCGGTGCCAAACGTCGCCCAATAACCTTCGCTCTTGTTCTTCTCGTTCGGAATCGATCCCTCGATCACCAAAATGAACGGCTCGAGCTTGCCTTCCGCCGCTCGATGGAAATGCCGCATGAACTCTTCGCCGTTGTCGTAGCTCAGAAACGGATTGTGGAAATGAACTTTGGGAATCCAGGGGATTGCTCCGAGCAGAATGTCTTCCAGGCTGGGCTGCGTCGCCGCGGTCATCGCGATGGTGTCTCCATCGCAACCGAGACCCGCCGTGATCCAGAGTATGGAGATTTCCTTCAGAGGAACCGCGTTGGAACCGGAAGCCTGGCGCTGTTCGGGCGAACTCGACATGCGATTCCCTCTCAGGAATTCGAGCTTGCGCCCGAGATTGTACCCAAACCAGCGGTACGTGTCCCGTTTTCTCGCAAATGGTGGGAGCCCCGCATTTATGCCGCGGAGCATGGTCTCTACGGTTTGCGGAAAAGTCGGTTTTTAGGGGGTCGGAGCTTCAGCTCCGACATTAACGCTCCCTTTTTCATCAGGGGTTTTAACCCCTGAGGCAATGCTTTTGACTCTTTCCGCTGCCTCTTTGGGCCATGCGAAAGGAGCCCGCCCCAATCAATCGGGTGACCCTCTCGATTGACTTGCATGGATAGACGCCCCTACTATACGCCGAGAATGGAGGACCCGCGGACACCACCCAGCAGCCGGGCAACGACATCGCGATACCGCATTGTCGAGAAGCTTGGCGCTGGAGGAAATGGGGTGGTGTATAAGGCCGAGGACACTCGGCTGGGACGTTTCGTGGCCCTCAAGTTTCTCCCACCTGAAGGACAGCAGGATGCCCATGCGCAAGCGCGTTTTCAGCGCGAGGCGCAGGCGGCTTCAGCGCTGAATCACCACAACATCTGCACCGTCTATGACATCGGCGAGCAGGATGGCGAGACGTTCATCGCCATGGAGTTGCTCGAAGGAGAGACGCTGAAGCAGAAGGTCGGATCGCGTCCGCTGCCGCTAGAGACGTTGCTGGACTATGCGATGCAGATCGCCGCAGCGCTCGAGATTGCGCACAAGAACGGGATCGTCCACCGGGATATCAAGCCATCCAACATTTTTATTACCAGCCGCGGTGAAGTGAAGCTCGCCGACTTCGGCCTGGCGAAACGCGTGATGCTGGAAAACACGCCAATCGGCGAGGCGCCGACGGTTTCAACTCCCATCACGGGGCGCGGCGCCATTGTCGGAACCGTGGCGTACATGTCTCCGGAACAGGCGCAAGACAAGGAGATCGACGCGCGGAGCGACATTTTTTCGTTTGGGATTGTGCTCTATGAAATGGCCACCGGAAAGCGAGCGTTCCCCGGAGAATCTTCCGTAACGATCATCGGGGAGATTCTGCACAAAGAGCCGAAACCCATTCGCGAGTTGAATCCCGACGTACCCGAAGAACTCCAGCGAATCGTGGTGAAGACTCTGGAGAAGGATCGGGAAGACCGTTATCAGACGGCGCATGAATTGATGGTGGACTTGCGCCGGCTGATGAAGAAGGAGACGGAACGATCGCAGAGCGGATTGCATGCAGAGCCGCCCAAGCAAAAGAAGTGGAGGAAGTGGATCTGGATTGGGGCCGCGGCGGTGGCCTGCGCCGCCTTGTGGGTTGCGCTGGTGGGCCGCGGTGCGCCCGCCGATTCCGCGCCACTGCCGATGGAGCAGCTGACCTTTTCGAGCGAAACCAAGAGCCCCCCAATCTTCACAGACGGATCGCGCATTTATTTCGTCAGCGAACGTACCCCCGTGGAAATGTCCGTAAAAGGGGGAGCCACTGCGCCTCTGCGCGCCGAGATCGGGACCATGAGCATCCTGGATATTTCGCCGGATGGCTCCGAGTTTTTGCTGCTGAAGAGCGATCTGAACGACGAAACGCAGCGGGGAACGATATGGACCATGCCCGTGCTGGGGGGCGCGGCGAAGCGATTGGGAAGTGTCACGGCGCGCGGCGCAAGTTATTCGCCAGACGGGAAGCTGATTGCGTTCAATGAAAAGGAATCGGTCTATGTGTGTGACAGCGATGGACAAAACCCAAAGGAAATTTGGAACACCCACCATATGGTGCCGGGCAATCCCGCGTTTTCGCCCGACTCCAAGAAAATTCGCGTATCGGTGTCGAGAAGCAGCCTGGAGGACGATCTTACGAGGATTTGGGAGCTGAACGTGGACGGCGGCAATCCACATCTACTTCCTCTCCCTCGACATTGGCCAGAGGACTCCAACACCTTCGGCGGGACCTGGGCGCCGGGCGGGAAGCATTTTGTTTTTTCCTCGTTCAGGAATGGATCGTTTGATCTTTACGAGTATTTAACGCCCCGGTGGTACGAGTTCTGGAACAAGCCGTACGCGGTGCGGTTGACGCCGGGCCAACCCGGAGTGATCGGAATGGCGCCGAGCCGGGATGGCGACGGAATGTTCGTCGTGGGGCGCATGGCGCAGGGATCGATGCATTTCTACGACGAAAAGGAAAAACGGTTTTTGCCGTATCAGGAAGGACTACCCGCGTCGCAGCTTGTGGTCTCACCGGACCGAAAATGGATGGTATACACGGATTATCCCAGAGGTTATTTGTGGCGGTGCAAGATCGACGGCAGCGAGAAGTTGCAACTCACAAACACTTATGCGCAGATGCCCACGTGGTCGCCGGACAGCAAATGGATCGCGTATACCGACTGGCAAGAGCTTTATCGCGTCAGCGTCGATAGTGGCGCGCCGGAAAAGCTGACGTCGGAGGGTTTCATGGAGGTGCTACCGAGCTGGTCTCCGGACGGGAAGTCCATCTACTTCAACGATTACCCAATCGCGGGACACTTCCGCATCCGTATTCTGGATCTGGAGACAAGAAAGGTGTCGACCATGCCGGGATCCGATGGCTACTATGCGCCGTCGTGGTCGCCCGACGGGCAGTACTTGGCAGGAATTCAGAATCCACCGAAGAGCCTGGCGATTTATTCCGTGAAGACAAAGCAATGGAAACAGTGGAAGGTTTTTGAACACGAATGGGGATTTTTTGTGTGGGCGCCGGATTCGAAGTCACTTTACTTGATGCAAGGGCCGTCGGAAGCGGCAAGCGGCGAGCAAACCGGAATCTACCGGCTGACGCTGCCAGACGGGAAGTGGGAATTATTCACGAAGTTCACGGGGTTGAACGCATTCGTGGATGGAACGCAGGATTTCGTATCCATCACGCCAGAAGGCAATATCGCAACGATGAGCGATACCAGCGTGACTCAGATTTATCAGATGAAGTGGAAGAACGCGGAGTAAGGCTCCGAGCGATTTTCCCAGGTGCTTTGGCGGAACTCCTCTCTCTACGTCGACGCGGCGCCCGAAGATCCAAGTGCAATTGTCAAAGGCAAAAGTGGCCGACCCGCCGGGACCGCGGCGGGCCTAAGCTGTGGGCAGGCGTGAAGTAAATTAATCCGAGCGCACGGCGTTCCACGGAGCGTGCTGGCCGTGCGATCCATAGAGTCCCGACATCGTATTTCCATCGATCTTGCCGCGGAACGTGAGCACGTCGTGAGTATGGGTGCTGAATTCGATGTGATGAACATTCACAAAGCCATTAATATCGCCAGACTGATGCGGGCCCTTGAAATGTCCGGAAAGCTGCGTGCCAAATTGTTGGATTTGTACGAACTTTGTGGAACCGCCGGGCTGGTCGATGTTCTGTGCGTATATCGTCCAGTTTCCTGAAGCGTTGTCCGGCCCCGGCTCTGATGGCTCCTGCTGGTCCTCCGCAGCATTGACAAAGTCTGCCGCCAAGCGAAGCTCCACGTCCGCCTGCGCCAAGAAATCCTTCGCCTTTTGCGCGTGACCACCCAGTTGATCGTTGTTGGCGCTCTGGGCCATATCGATTCGCTGGTACGCATCCACGATATCGCCCTGCGCCGCAGCAAGGTTCCCGTGCCGGTTCGGATCGATGTTCACCACCGGCGCCTGGGCATCTTGCGCGCCGAATATCGGCCCCGCCAGCACCGCGCCAAGCAGCAAGCCACTAACTATTACCGTTTTTACGCTCATGTTGTTCTGCCTCGTCGCCCGTTCTAATCCCACACCGCAATGACGATTCGGCCATCATCTCCGATCACCAGCGTCAGACGATTCGGATCAGAATCAAGCTTGCCAATTCCTCCCGAAGGTTTCACCACGTGCAACATGCTCGGCAGACTTTCCTCGTGAATCACATCGCCGGACCTCACTCCGGCAGGCGCGGCTTCGCCTTTCGCCACGAAGTACTTGCCAACGCAGTCCGTACAATCGCCCGGGGGAGGCGGCGCTTCGGCATAGCCCGGTATCGCCTTCAACGTAACCCGATTGGTCGCCCCGTGGACTCGCACACCCTTGAACGGATGGCCAGGCTCGAGCGTGAAGACAGCTTCGATGACTGGGCTCTTCGATGGCGACGTCGAATCCGTGGGAGCCTTTGCGACGAATGCCAGATCCAAAAATCCATCCGGCGGAGTTCCCTTAGTAAGCGGAACTAATTCGGCATCCTCCCAACCGTCGGTGCTGGTTATTCCCCGCACCCTTATGACGTCGAGCTGCGGACCATGTGTGCTGCTCATTGCCTCGACGCTCATTACCCAAAGCACCGGCGCGAGTTTCGGCTCCTCTGGTCCCGGTTGCTCCGGTTCGCCCGATTCTTCCGGAGGCGCCCCACTCTGAGCCGTTGGCGGCGCTTGAGTTTTGTTCGGCGCAGTGGAACTGGTCTGCGCAAACGCCGAAGTACCAAAGAAACATAGGCTAAATACCGCTGCGGCAGTTATCCATTTTTTCATCGCGAACCTCGCTGAATCGGGTGTATTGCTACATCCGGAGTATCTGATCCGAATCTCTTCAGGCCTTCACAGGCGTCTGCGACGGCATCAATGCGCGCCTTGAAACTTGTCTGCGGCGGCCACCGCTGAGAGATGCGCTCCGCGCGCCATCGCGGCGTGCATGCCTCCCTCCAGGCGATCCAGCGCCTGCAGGATTAAATCAGTCGGCACCATCTGTACCAGGGTGCAGAACGCCGTGCGGCTGCTCGCAAAACTGCCGTTCTCCGCGAGCTTGTTTACGGGCGCGCCGCCGCCGCACACTGAAAAGTAATCGCATTCCTTCCGGCACATTTCGACGCCCGCGGTGATATCGCGCGTCATCGCCTGCATCGCCGGGCTGCGCAGCATATCTTCCAGAGACTCGGACAGAATATTGCCGACAATAAAATCGTTGTACTTGGCGTTCTTGTAACCCAGTAGTTCCGGAGAGAAGCTGGAGACGTTGCCATGACAGTCTATATTCACCATGCCAAACGGCTCGACCTGTGCATTCTCCGCACAGCTCTGTTCCGGCCGGAAAATTCGCGGGATCATCCCGTCGATCTCACGAATGAATTGAATCCGCGAGCCCTTCCGCGACAAAGTCCAGAAGCGATCCAGAAAATAGCGGAAGCTGTTTGCCGGATTGCTGCTGGAAAGCAGGCCGGAGACATAGGTTCCCTCGGACTCCTCCACATTGAAGCAGACGTCATCGATCCCTTCGGAAACGTAGAAATCCAGCAGCTCATCGGGGGCACACATGCTTTTTTCCGAAAGCACGGTGATGACATGGAAGGTAACATTTTCGCGGCGCAGCAGCCGAATCCCGGCTATGGTGCGGTCAAACGTTCCTTTGCCGGCGCGCGTCACCCGGTTGGCATCGTGCAGGTGGCGCGGCCCATCAATGCTGACCCCCACGCCGATTTGCCATTTCTTGATGAAGTCGCACCAGTCCTGGTCAATCAGCATTCCATTGGTTTGAATGGAATGTCGCAATTCGATTCCGGAAGGTCGCAGCGCTTCAATGGCTTCGAAAGCGGCTTGATAATAAGAGGTCGGCAGTACGAGCGGCTCACCCGCATGCCAGATGACTGTCAGGTGAGAGCTGGACCAGCCTGCCGCGAAGATTTTCTCAAATATTGTAATAACCGTCTGCAAAGGCATGACGGTCTTTTCATCCCGCCCAGGCAGATAGCAGTACCGGCAGTTGATGTTACAGAAAGGCGTCGGCTGCAGCACGACGGTGTGGATCAACGGCGCCACATCGCAGGATGTGGCCATGTCTCGCCCCAGCGCAGCCACCGAAGTTACCAGTTATGCCAGAAATTGTGCCAGTTGTGCCAGCCACCGTTGTGCCAGCCGCCATTGTGCCAGCCGTTTCCCCAGCCGCCATTTCTCCAGCCGCCATTGCGCCACCCCCAGCCGCCATTTCCCCAGCCGACATGCCAGTTCGGCCATTCTCCCAGCAGCGCGGCGTCAGCGACAGAACCCTGCGGTTCCTTAAACTCAACTTCAGAAACCCCGGCGCGAATCTCGCTGAGGCGCTCGGCGACGCTCGCTATGGGCGCCTCATCCTTCCGACTTACCGACGCAGCTTCCGCCTGCACGGTAGCCAGTAGCGCGGAAATTCCTAGAACACCGGTGGGGAGCAGCACGGCAAGCGCTTGTTTCATTCGGTTGCGCACGGTCATTTGCACCCTCCTGCACTTCTGAAGCGCGCAAACTATCACTGTTGGCATTCCGCGTCAATAAGGATTATGTGAATACGAGTCAGTGAAAATTCGTTAGTAGGTGCTAATGCGCGGCGTCAGGAATTGTGGCGGGATTGCATAGCCATCCCTACGAGGGCGCCGATGAGGATCGCTGGAAACAGCTGACCCACGACGGCCTCCGCAGTGGTGAGGGAACGCGCGAACGGAGACACCGGGATGATGTCGCTGCCCATGGTCGTCAGCGTGGCAAAACTAAAATACGTAATTTTTGAGGTGAGTTGGTCCAAATCCGTGGCCGCGGAAACGAACCGCAAGGAGCCGGGACGAAGCTGTTCGAGGAATTGGAACGCAGACGCCCAGGCCATCCCCAGAAGAAGATAGGCGCAAACGCCACCCTGAATGCGGCTCCAGGTAACCGGCCCTGCTCGAAACATCACCAGCAAGACGATTCGGAAGTAAAGAAGCAGCGTGATTGTGACAAACGCGCTGCCGGACAGATGAAGAAACGGCGTCGGATGCAAGCGGCCGGCCGCCAATACCACCGACGTCGCAGAGACGGTGACGATCAAGCAAGCTTTGAAGATGCGAGTCGAGTTCGCGGCGATGGCTGCGTAAATCATGAGCGCCAAGACGATGAGGTCGAAGAAGACTCTTGCGGAAAGGCCGGCTTCGCGCAGAGGGCTTATCACGAAGGCGAGAATAGTCACGGACAGGGTTACGAGAGTGAGGCCGAGGTCGCCGGACCAGAACTCGCTCATGTTCAGGCGGAAGGCGGAACTTTGGGGTTGCCGCGAATCGGTGGTCATGGTGAACGCCTCGGCGAGATGGAACCCGCCAATCACTTTGCTGATGCGGGCCTCCGGGATTCGATACTCGTTTACCACATATACCGGCAAAAGTCCGCTTAGATAAGTAGCGAGCCGCTCACGTCGCGCACTTCGAGGAAGGAAGAGCGATACGAACTGTGCCGGCAAGAATGGCAACGGCGCCACGCCAACTCTCGCGTACGAAGATCCACCTCCTCCATTGACGCCAGGGCCCTCGTCGTCTCCCATAAGGCCGGGAGGGCGGCGCACCCTTCGCCCGGCTCTTGCCTTTGACATTGAGAGTGCCGCTCTCTTTGGTTATTGGACGAAACCCGTGACGTACACCTGGATCGTCGAATCGACGACGTTGGCTTCCGCCGTGAGGCAGGACACTCCGTTGATGGGCGTGAGTACCAGCGGTGTGGGGTAGGACACGGTTAAGGTTTGGCCCTGCGGCACCATCAGCTTCACGATGTCTCCGGCGCCGCCAGTAACTTGGCCGCAAGTTGTACTGCCCGGCGAGACGGCCGTCGCGAAAACGTTGACTTCCTGGGTGCCGCTGCTCGTGGAAAGATTGGTAATGGTGATATTGGTGACTGCCAATCTTCCGGAGGCGCCGGGTCCCACCGACTGCTCACCACCAGGAGCCAGAAGGCCACCAGGAGGCGGTACTATCGTGGCAAAGAACGGCTGGCCGGGTATGGCCTGTTGAACAGGAACAGGGTTGCTACTGGTATTGGCAACGGTGACGAGGGCGCTTACGACAGCGTGGACGGCTTTGGGGGCGAGAAGAGTAGCGACCATTGCGACCAACAGTATCGTTCCGAAAAGGGTCATACCTTGCTTTGCGAGCTTCATGATTGGATCCTCCGTTTCGTGAATTTCATAGGGTGCTACCGGCCTATGGCAGTTGCGGCACGCGGGCGAGATCCGGGTGCCCAGCAAATCTTTTCTTGAAGGCGCAAAGTGAGATCGCGAGTAGACCGATAACGAGAAGTGGAACGGTGGATGGCTCAGGCGTGGCCGGGGTATCGGTGGTAGTCACAGTTCCCGGTCCGATCGGAAGATTCGGATCGTTGGACGAGTAACACGCACCGGTAGAGGGATCGCATACGCCAGGGACCAAGGGAGCATTGGAGTAGTTTGAGTCCCACGAGCCGGTGCCTCCGCCGCCAGTGAGATCGCTCGAGGATCCGCCACCTGGAAGATTTACTTTCGTTCCAAGTACGGGGCCAGCACCGTCAACGGTGAATATGGTGGGGCAATCAAAGCCTTCATTGCGAATTCCACAGTCTTTGCTTTCCGTTAACTCAAGGCTGTAATACTTGCCGGTGAAACCCATGTCATCGTCCCACGTGTCGTAATTCGCGGTATAGGCAGAGATCGTCCCCAGCGGCAGTGTTTCATCAGCCAAGGTGTCCCCGAAGGCCGAAACGTCGAGATAACCGGAAATAGGTAATTGGACGGTGGAAGTGGGAGTGACGGCGAGATCCACCTGCACGGCAGGCGCAAAATTCACGAAGAAAGTGGAGGAACCGGCTTCTGCCGCAAGCCCGCTATTGAAATTGTAGGTCAGCGGTCCGCTGGAAACTCCGTTGAACGTGACAACATCGGATGGCGAATACCCACCGGTGGTATTGACCCAAGTGTAGTAGCCGTATTGAACTGTGGGCGTGTAAGTGATCGCCGTCTGTAGGTTTACTCCCACATTTACGCCTACTGACGCCGAGGCGAGGATTGCGCTTTCCGAGAGGCCAAAATTGTATGACGGTCCTGTGGCCGTGCCGTTGGCGCTGCCGCCTGTTAGAGTGGCGCCTCCCGCGATGTTGCCATTGGCAGCAGTGTTCAGGACAGTATCAAGGATGGAACTGGAACCGCTGAACGGCCCGATGTTGTAATTAAAGCTCGCGCTTGCGCTGAGGCCGGCGTTACTGCCGACGGAGCCGCCAGACCACGTGGGGTTGTACGCATAGTTGAGGGTTGAATTGACGGCGAGGGTCTGGCCGGGAGTATAAGTGGGAAAAACAAAAGTCGTGGCGCCACTGGTGGAGGCGGCCACCTGCAAGCCGAGCGAGTCCGAGGCTTCCACCCCAAGATTGCTGAAGGGGAATGGCCCAGCGTTCCCATTCAACGTGGTGTAGACGGCGTTGTTGAGAGAGGTCGTATCGACGCTCTGGGTCAGGTAGGCCTGAGCGTGGACGTTCGTGCCAGCCAGCAGCAATACAAATAAACCTCCAAACATCTTCAAGTTCAGTTTTCGCGTCATGTCATCCTCTCGGCTTGTGCTCTATGGATTCTGCGTTTCGTGAATTCGATAGGGTGCTACTGGCCGGTTTTCACTCGGCAGACGCCGACGAAGGGACCAGGTAGCCGCGCAACGTGAAGGAGAGGAAAGTCTCACCATTCCCGACGGGTCCAGGGTAAAACATTGGCGTGGGAAGTTGCGATACAACTAACCCGCTCTTGAAGCTGTCACTCTTCCCCGCGGCCAGAATATTACCGCCGCCGTAATAGGCTACGGACAAATAGGAGGGATTACTCTGTGTGTTTAGTTCGACAAACACTGAATCTCCAGCAGACTTATAGCAAGAAAGGCCGACGAGGCTGAGATCGGCACACGTAGTTACCCAGCTTACGTCGGTGATCACGAATTTTTCGCCGCTTGGGACTGAATAATTGCTTACGACTGTCCCGTCCGGCAAGACTTCGTTGAACGTTTGGGCGTCTGGGTTAAACGAAAGAGTGATGTAGTTACCCTTCGCATCGTCCACTGGTACGGGGTTCGCCGTTGTATTCGCTACGGTCACCAGAGCACTGACAATAGCGTGAACTGCTTTCGGCGCTGCCAGCGTCAACAGAAATGCCGCAATCGCGACGCCGCCGATCACCGTCACCATTCGTTTCGCCAAGTTCTTCATGTCTGCTCCTTATTCTTGCGATCAGAATTTAGTTGCGCCGCGCTTCACCGCGGAAGTCAATTGCCCACCTGGCTCGCCACACGGTTGCGCCACCGGCGCCAAAGTTCGACGGCACACAATCCGGCCGTGAGCAGCAGCAGCGATCCCGGCTCGGGACTAGGCTCGGTCGTGCCGCCGCTGGTCGTCAGATCGAACGCCCAGTTGGCCGTGTCGTCCGCGCAAGTGGTGGCGCCGCTGGAATCGGTATTACAGGTTTGAAACGCGCCGCCCGTGAAATCGCTGAAGCCTTCGCCGAGCGTGCCGTTGTCGTATACCGCGTTTGGTACGTACAGGGCGTCGCTGAGCACCAGCGTGTAAGAGCCGGGCATCAGGGAAAGCTGCATGGTGACGTCACCACAAACGCTGCCGCCGATGTCCACTGTTCCCGCGGGAGGACAGCCGGTGAAACCGGCGTAGTTCGATAGCGCGTCGGACGTGCCGTAGGGGTCGCCCAGTCCGTCGGTCAAGATGGTGGCGGCGCTCCCCGTGCCGCTGAATATCCCGACAAATGGATCAAATCCGCCGGCCGCAATCGTCT
Organism: uncultured Acidobacteriota bacterium; assembly: GCA_963737205.1. GTDB lineage: Bacteria > Acidobacteriota > Terriglobia > Acidiferrales > UBA7541 > Palsa-295. Next base: position 1,258,930 of record CAVTRV010000003.1, read on the forward strand.
GCCCCGCGGCGTTCACCCCGCCGCCAAATCCCCACGTCTGGATCGTGACGTTTTCATTCGACGTCCCTCCGACATTGAAGACCAGCGAATAGCTATCAGTCGAATTCGCCAGCGTGCCGGTGTAGGACGTCGAGTCCGCAAAGGCAGAACCCGCCAGAACAAGCAGCACGGCCAGTACTACGAAAATCGTTTTTGCTAAACGCATAGGTGTTGACCTTCTCGATTGTGAAAAACCTTAAGAAGAGCGTCTTCCATTGCTCGACCGCGCCAAGATGAAGTACTCCGCCCAGGGTGTCAAAGCAACTCACCCCAAACTCTCTCGAAACAGCTAAGCCTTTTGTTAAAATGGAGTTAGGGACGCGTCTAAACTGTGTCGCCCGACTGTTGTCTGTGGTAAGCTCCGCGAACCCCCGAAACTGCGACGGAGCCGATGACCTCTCCGACTGGAAAATCTGTGGTCTACCGTTTTGGGGTCTTCACAGCGAACGCCGATACAGGCGAACTGCTGAAAAAGGGGGTGCGGGTCAAGCTGCAGGACCAGCCCTTTCGTCTCCTCTGCCTATTGCTCGAAAAATCCGGCGGGATTGTCACCAAGGAGGATGTCCGCGAGCGCCTTTGGCCCGGCAATACCTTTGTTGAGTTCGACGCGTCTCTCAGCGTTGCCGTCGGCAAGCTCCGCGACGCACTCGGCGATGACTCCGACAATCCCAGGTTCATCGAAACCGTCCCGCGCAAAGGGTACCGCTTCGTCGCGCCGATCGAGCGCGTTCTCGAAGAGCCGGCAGTGGTTAACGCACCGGTTCCACTGCCTGTTTCCCCTGAGTCCGTCCCGGCGATTTCCACCGCTCACGTCAAATCCCCTCCCATTGATATCAAACCCATTGATATCAAACGGGCACTAATAATTTGCGGCGTCGCGATTTTGCTTGTTGGCGCCTTTTGGTTCCGTACTCTTCGCAGGCAACCCACATCCACTGCCGAGGCAAAAAGTTCGCTCATCGCTCCGCGGATACGGAGATCCGTAGCCGTTCTCGGTTTTCGCAACCTGCCCGGCCGCAAGGAGGACGATTGGTTGTCGCAAGCCTTTTCAGAAATGGTCAGCACGGAATTGGCAGCGGGAGGGGACGTGCGCGTTGTATCCGATGAGGACGTAGCGCGTGCCAAGCGTGAACTCCCGCTTGGAAATGGGGAAACACTCGGGAAATCCACTCTGGAGCAATTGCGGAAAAATCCGGGCGCGGATGTCGTCGTGGTTGGAACGTACACCACCATGCCAGGAAACACCGGGGACCGCATTCGCCTGGATATTCGGCTGCAGGACACGATCAATGGGGAGACGATCTCGGAAGATGCCGTAACCGGGAGCAAGAACGATCTGTTTGAACTGGCCACTCGCGCGGGGTCTGACCTGCGCGAACGCCTCGGCATGGGCGCGCTCCCGCCGGCCGATGCGAATGTGATCGAGGCTTCGCTGCCCTCCAATCAAAATGCGATTCGATACTACTCAGAAGGAAAAGCCAAACTCTGGGATTTCGATTTCATCGGCGCGCGCGATCTGCTGGTTAAGGCAGTCGCCGAGGATGCCAAATATCCTCTTGCCCATTCCGCGCTGTCCGACGCGTGGTGGCATCTGGGTTACAGAAAAAAAGCCGAAGCAGAAGCCATGCGTGCGTTGGAACTTTCCGGAACACTTCCACAAGAAGAACGATTGCTCATCGAGGGCTCTTATCGGGGGACCATCGAGGACTGGCCTCGGGCCGTGGAAGCGTATCGGACGCTCTTTCAACTTCGTCCGGACAGTCTTAGATATGGGCTGCACCTGGCCGGTGCACAGTACCACGTCAAGCCGACTGACGCGCTGCTCACGCTGAAAACACTGCGTCAGCTTCCAGCGCCAGCGGGAGACGATCCGCGTATCGATCTACTGGAAGCGTCCGCACTGATCACTCAAAACATCGTTGCTGGACAATCGGAAGCAAAGCGGGCATTGGCCAAAGGTACCGCTCTTGGTTCTCCTTTTATCGTGGCACGCGCCTACGGAATCCTGTGTCAGCAGGACTCCGCGCTCGGCGTGTCCGTGGAACAAAACGTCACCGATTGCGAAAAAGCCAGAGAAAGCTATGCCGCGGAAGGCGACCAGAATAATGAAGCAAGAACGCTCAACGACATGGCTGTCTTCTATTACCGGCGAGGCGATCTTCACAAGGCGGAATCCATGTGGCGCGAGGCGGCCAAGGAGTTCCGCCGAGTCGGAGAAGCAGAAGGGCTCGCCGCAACTTCGAGTAACATCGGAGACGCTTTCCTCCAGGAAGGGCGGCTGCGTGAAGCGGAAAAAATGTTCGAGGAGTCGATCCCAAATTATCGGGCCGCGGAAGACACAGACGGATTAGCGCTGGTGCTCAACGACCTGGGGGATCTATCGAGGCTCCAGGGAAACCTGGACCATGCCGAAACCGCGTATCAGCAAGCCAGGGCAACGGCGAACGAGGTTGGGGACAAGAGTTCACTTGCCTACGTGGACTCCGGACTTGGCGATGTTCGCATGAATCGCGGCGATCTTGCCGGCGCCAGGAAAGCCTATGAGGAGTCGCTGGCTTTGCGGGCCCAGACGGGCGAGAAGCAAGCGGAAGCGGAAAATCAGGTCAGCTTAGCCAAGGTCTCGATCGAAGAGGACCACGCTTCCGATGCCGAAAGATCGCTGCGTGCGTCGATCGCACAATTCCAACAGGAACAACAGGCCGACGATGAACTGACAGCGTCGATTGTCCTGATCCAGGCGCTTCTCTCGCAAGGCAAAGCAGCCGACGCAAAGCTGGAAGTGGAACACGCGGCGCCACTTTCGGCAAAGAGCCAGAATTTCCTGGCGCGCCTTCAATTTGATCTGGCATCCGCACGCACGTTGGTGGCGTCAGGCAGTGCGCAAACTGCACACTCGAAGTTAGACGAAACGCTGAAACAGGCGCGAGCCCACGGTTATGTCGAAATGGAATTTGATTGCCGCCTGGCGATAGCCGAATTGGAGAGGAAATCGGGCAACACGGCTGCGGCACAAGCAGAACTGAACGCCCTCGAAAGGGACGCGCACGCTAAAGGATTCGCGCTGATCGCTCGCAAGGCTTCCGCCGGTCGAACCTGATCTCTCATGGAGACTTGCGCACGAAGCCGGACCCGTTTTCTTGCAAACGGTGGGAGCCCCCGCATTTACGCGGGGGAGGAGCGCTTCAGCGCTCCTGAAAAAAGCCTCCACTTTGACAATGCGCTTTAGCGCCGGGCGGTGCTTTCGACTTTCTGCGTTCGTGACCGCCGTAGGGCCCACCCGCCGTGGCGCGCGCGACACTGCCTCCGAGTGGAAGCCCCCGACTTTAGTCGGGGGAGTATGGTCTTTAGAGTCTGTGTGAGAACCCCGGTTTTCGTCAGGGCACGGCTTCAGCCGTGCCGTAACTGGCTCAAAATCAGGACGGCTTTAGCCGCTGAGGGACGGATTTCGCAATTCTCACGCAGCCTCTTCAGACCACGCGAAGGAAGGCCGCCCCAATCAATCGGGCTTAGCCCTGGAGATCTCATCCCCCAACCTCTCCCGGCGACGCATGCCTTGCGGAAAACCCAAAAGCCTCTCCGGCTCCGCATCCGCAAAGCGCCGGAGGCGCGATTGTACTTAGCCCGGCATGCAGCGAAGCGGAATGCCGTGAACGGGAACGAGAAAAAAAGAAAATGAGTCCCCGAGGGACGATTGACTCAGTCGTTCGATTCGGCGGCGGGCAATTCGAGTGGCAGGCCGGCTACGCGCCTTCTGCGTCAGTGCTTCTCTCCTTGCCCAAGCGCCGGAGGCGCGATTGTACTTAGCCCGGCCAGGGTTTCAGGGTTTGATGATTCAAACCCTGACATATAGAAGAGCGAAGCGGAAGGCCAAGAACGCGAGCAAGAAAAAAAAGAAAATGAGTCCCGGAGGGACGATGGACTCAGTCGTTCGATTCGGCGGCAGGCAATTCGAGTCGCAGGCCGGCTATGCGGCCTTCAGCGTCAGCGCTTCTCTGCTTGCCCAAGCGCCGGAGGCGCGATTGTACTTAGCCCGGCCGGGTTTCAGGGTTTGATGATTCAAACCCTGACATATAGAAGAGCGAAGCGGAATGCCGGGAACGGGAGCAAGAAAAAAAGAAAATGAGTCCCGGAGGGACGATTGACTCAGTCGTTCGTGCGCGGGTTTTGACTTTGCTCTGACGAACTCTCTCGAACGCCGTTGCGGACAGCACCAGCCAGGCCTCACCGCGGTCCCATCCGGAATTTCTAATCGCCCACTAATCGCACAGTTCGCGATTTCCACAGGCTCGAAGAACGCAGCCCCCGCCGTTTCTTCTGTTTACCAATATCAGTAGTTCCCACAATAGAAAATGGCGAGCGAATTGTGTTAGCGTGAGTCGGGTTTTTCTAGAAGCCCAGGAAAAGAGGACCACACATGACGAAGACGGCCCTTGAGGCCACCCAGCCCCTCCTCAAGGCGAATCCAGGCGCTCGGCCCATCACCCAACGCGACCGAGGCCCCAAAATGCAACACCCTCGGGAATCTGACCCTCGGCCCGATTTCGGCCGCCACAAGCGCAAGTGCCGCGTCTGCAAGCATCCCCACCGCGACGAGATCGAACAAGAATTCCTACGCTGGAAAAGCTCAGCCGCAATCGCCGAAGCCCACGGCCTCCCCGACCACTCCTCGGTTTGCCGCCACGCCCGCGCCATCGGCCTCTACGATCAGCGCCGCCGAACCATTCAATACGTCCTCGAGCCCGTCCTCGAACAATCAGAAACGGTGGCGATGCGAATCACCGTCGGCACTCTCATCAGCGCCGTCGCCGCCTACGCCAAAATCAACGACGACGGAGTCCGCCCCAGAAAACCGCCAAATGTCGTCTACCAAATCACAATGGACGACTACGAGAAGATGGCGCCGAAAACCCCATCGTCGCCGCCCGAATCTGTTTCTCGCCACTCGCCTGCCGCGCCTCTTTCTGGCGGGCCACTAGCCACTAGTCACTGTTTTTCTAATCGCCCAATACAAGAATTAGAACATGACCCAACTCTCTGAAAACAAACGACGCCAACGCGCCCTAATCGCCCAAATTTCAGACATGTCAATTTTCAATTCTGAAAACGCGACAATGGACGGGTGCCACCCGACCACTAAAATACCGCCCAGTTATTGCTCTACTTCCTCTACCTCCTTTACCTCCTCTCCATCGAACAAATGGCGGAAGCGTGTGGGAGTCGAACCCACCACCCGACTCGCGAAGAGCCGGATCAATGGCTTTGAAGGCCACGAGGATCACCGGACCCCTTTCGCCTCCGATTTCGCAGAAACGCCGAGGCAGGATTATAGCAGCAGAGGGTACGGCCACGATTCACGGGCGGCTTCTCCGTGCCTGTCATCCCGAGCGAGGCGCCTTTCAGCCGACGAGGGATCTGCTGTTTTCCGGTTCTCCCGTAGGGGCGGGTCGCAAACCACCCGCGCGGCCGCTCTTCCCTCCGTCCCACGCCAATTGCGATCAGTTCTTGGGCTTGGGCGTGGCGCACTTCTTGCGCGCGAGTTCGAGCAGCTTTGCGTCGGTGCACACTTCGTAATACGGGCGGTTGCCCTGCGCGCCGATCTTTCCGCCGGCGAGGATCTGGCGGACGAATCCTTTGCGAATCACGATCGGCTCAATCGATTCGCCCAGGGGAACTTCCCCGAAAAAGAGTTGCACGCGCTCCTTGCCCCACGGCATGGGAAAATTGCCGCCCATCGGCGCAAGCGAAATTTCGGCGCTCAATTTCTGAAATCCTTCTTCGTTCAGCTCGATTCCGTTCAAATTGTAGCGAATCAGGAGCTCTTCGCCTTCGTCCGCCTCGGCATCCTCCATCAGCGTCTGCAAAAGGTACACGTTGAATGGCGCCGGATTCTCTTGAAAAAGCCGCTTCGCCATCTTCGAGCAGCTCGACAGGCGGTCGGAAAGGTTCAGCGCCCGCGAAATCATGATCTTCGATTCGCCGTCCATCCAAAGCGACGGCGCGGAATCCTGAAACGCCACGCCCACCCCGAGTTCGAGCGGGGGAAGATCGCCGGTTTTTGCGCGAGTGTTATAGGCCTGCGTCACCGCGAGAATTTCGCGCGCGAGAACGCATGCGCGGGCCACGGCCCGGCGCGTCGCGCGCGTGGATTCGTTTTCGTAGATTGCCAGGATGATCGCGTCGCCTTCGATAAAGACGGTCGCGGCGCCGTAGCGCTCGAGCATGCGCTTCACCGGCTCGTGCAGCGTCATGCTGAAATGCGAAGCCGGGTTCATGCCTCGCGCCAGCAGATCCTTCGTGATTCCCGTCGAGCCGCGCACGTCGGCCTTGATCACCGTGTGATTGATGATCGGGTCCTCGGCCGGGCGCCCTTCATCGGGATGCAGGAATTCGTACAGGCTCTTATTCGCGCGCGACAATTCCCGCGAGCGTTCCGACCGCACCAGGTTGATTCGCTCCATCCACGCGGCCACGTGCTGGTAGTTTCGCCGGTCGCGCCGAAAACGCATAAAGTCTTCCGAAAATTGCAGGCACGCGACCAAACTCTCTTCGTGGGAGCGCCGCCGAATCGCTCGCGACGATTCGTCGAGCCTCTTGATCGAAATCTTGCGCGCGGGAAATTGTTCCAGAATCTGCTCCACGCGCTTCGTTTCGTCGCGATTCACCAGCGCCTTCTTAAGTTGCTGCAAGTGAACTGGCGGGCAGTAGTCTGCTTGGATTTTCTTCAACTCGTAGCCGGCAAGCACGTGAAACAGCAGGTCGCACTCTTCGAGACGGTGCATCCATTCCTCGAGAAGTTGCGCGCGAGTTTCGGGCCTGGCTTCGCCGTCTCCCGACGGCGCCTGCGAATCGAAAAGGCGCCGCGCGTTCTGAGGCTGGTTCAGGTAGTCGCCCAGCCGGCTCTGGTATTCAGAGGCAAGGAAATCCATGCGCTGCTTGGCGGCGTCGATTTGCGGTGCGAGTTGTTCGAGATTCACTTCGAGCGACGAAAACTTGCGCTGCAGCTCGCCCAACTCACTCGGGGCTTCCGTCTGACCGCCGCTCTTGCGCCGGAAGAGCCAGGGGAAAGCGTCCTCGTTGGGACCAACGCGCCCGGCCACCTCTTCCATTTCCTGCTCGAGCCGCGCGAGCTCGGAACGCAACGAACGCGCCTGCTCGAGCAAACGCTCGTGCGCCTTGCGCGCTTTGCTCAAATCCTCCGCGTTGTCGTCGGCGAGCACGAACTCGCGCACAAAATCGAGCAGCAGCGCGTCGAACACGTCGAAGCGGTCCGGGTCGTTCATGAAGTTCCCGAGCAGGACGTAGTGCTCGAGGAACATGTGGTCGTCGTTCCCGGCGTCGACGAAAAGGAACCGGTTCTGCAAGAGGTCGTAGGTATCGCGGAATTCGTCGCCGAAAAGCGCGCGCCGCGATTTCGCGATTGTGCCGTCTTCCACTTCGCGCCAGATGCGGCAGATCGTGTCGCCCACCTGGCGAATCACGTTCTTTCGCCCGGCCTGCGCTTCGGAAATTTTCGAGCGCACCACGTGCGCTTGCTCGCTATGTTCGAACAGCTCGCCGCGCCCACGAATCCAATCCTTGCACTCCACCAGGATGCTCGCGAACTCGTTGCTCACTTCCTGGCTGATGTACTTGAGCAACGCCAGTTGGTGCAGGATGTCTGTTTCGATCGACTGCTGAAATTTCGCGCGGGTGAGCGATTCCTGCAGAACTTCGGTGAGCACGCGGCGGAAGGCGGCGTGTTCGGGCGAACCGGTGGGCTGCTTGCGATCTTTGCCGTACGCCAGCGGGAGGTTGATCGTTTGCCGAACGAGTTCCTGAAGGTATTTGCGGCTGAGTTCGAGGAATTTGGGGCTCAGGTAGACGTCGTAGTGGATGTTGTCGACTCCGAGCGTCAGCTTCTCCATCCTGATTTCGGCGGAGTAAGGCTCAAGCTTCATCCGAGCCGGATGGGCAGACGACGGCGCAATGCGGATTTCCGACATTCCCCAGGCCTGCGAACGACGAACTTTCACTGTACTGACGCCCAACGAGAGGCGCAATGGACCGGCGCGAAAGGGTTAACGCCCGTTGGGCGATTGCTGCAATCCGCCGTGTCGAGGGCGTCGAGCGGCGTCGCCCCTACAAAGTTGGACCAAATTTCCGGTAGAATGGCGAGCCATGCCTAAACTTATGGAAGGCAAGACGGCAATTGTCCTGGGAGTGTGGAATCAGTGGAGCATCGCCTATGCGATCGCGCAGGCGTTCGCTCGCGAAGGCGCAACGCTTCTCTTGACATACCAAAACGAGCGCGCCAAACCGACGGTGGAGGAACTCGGGAAGCCACTCGGCTGCGCGGGGCTGTTTCCTTGCGACGTGCAGCAGCAGTCCGATATCGATCAGCTCGCCGAGTCGCTGAAGGCTTCGGGACGCAAACTCGACGTCATGGTGCATTGCCTCGCGTTCGCGAATCGCGACGATTTGGGCCAGCCGTTCGTCAACACCTCGCGCGACGGATTCAAGCTGGCGCTGGACGTGAGCGCGTATTCATTGGTGGCGGTGACCAAGGCGCTCGCGCCGCTGATGACCGGCGGCGGATCGATTATGACGCTGACCTACCTGGGCTCGACGCGGGTCGTGACGAATTACAATGTGATGGGCGTTGCCAAGGCGGCGCTCGAAGCGGAAGTGAAATATCTCGCGAGCGAACTGGGCGCCAGCAAGATTCGCGTGAACGCGATTTCCGCTGGGCCCATCAAGACGATTTCCGCGCGCGGCATCAAGGACTTTTCCAAGGTGCTGGATTTCGTCGCGCAGCACGCGCCGTTGCGCCGCAACACGGACATTGCGGAAGTGGCGGACGTCGCGGTTTTTCTCGGCAGCGATCTCGGCCGCGGCGTGACGGGCAACGTCATCTTCGTCGATTCGGGATTCCACATCATGGCTCTGGGGCAGGCGGCGACGTAGCCGCGTCTTCGATCGAGATTTTGCGCTCGTCTTCGGCGACGTGCTCGAGCTTGATTTTGAGTACGGGCCAATCAGTGCGAAATGCCAGGCGGTCGGGCCATTCCACGATTACGACGGCATTCTCGGAAAAAACGTCTTCGAGGCCGAGAGTTTCGAGATCGTGAAAATCTCCCACGCGATATAGGTCCACGTGATAGACGCGGGCGCGCCCCTCGTATTTGTGGACAAGCGTGAACGTGGGGCTGGTGACTTCGTCTTCGCGCGCCGCGCCGAGGCCGCTGACGATCCCCTTTGTCAGCGTGGTCTTCCCCGCCCCGAGTTCGCCCGAAAGCAGAATCAAAATCGGCGGCTTCACTCCGGCGCCGATTTCGCGGCCGCGCTCGATTGTTTCTTCCGTTGAATGCGTGACGAGTTCGCGGCTAGCCACGGCCAGACTCAAAATAGAAGTGATGGTAGGCTCGCGGAATCGCACGAATCAGGTCCGAGGCCATGAGCGGCGCTTCGTAGTGGTCGGCATAGGCGATGTCGCCCGCGAGACCGTGAAGGTAGACGCCGAAAGCCAGCAAGCGCGCCCAATCGTTGACGCCAAATTGCGCCGTCAAGCCCGCGAGCATGCCCGTGAGAACGTCGCCCGTTCCGCCCGTGCCCATCCCTGGATTACCTGTGGAATTGATGTAGGCCTCGCCGCTCGGGGGCGCGACGACCGTTTGATGGCCTTTGAGGATCACGATGGCGTTCCAATCGGCTGCCGATTTCAGCGCGAGTTCGACCCTTCGCGCCTGCACGTCTTTTATCTCGCAGCCGAGCAAACGCGCCATTTCGCCGGGATGCGGCGTCAGCGCCAGCATTCCGTCGGGTTTCTTCAACTCTGCCGCTCGGCCCGCGAAGGCGTTGAGACCATCGGCATCGAGGACCATTGCCGCCGCTCGTTTGCCGACGACCGCGCGAATGAATTCCTGCGTTTCGTTGTTGGTGGATAATCCTGGGCCAATACCGAGCGCGCGCTTCCCTTTTGCGATTGCGTCGAAGCGGCCGTTTTCGAGGCTGCGCAATGAAATTGTTCCCGCGTCTGTTGCGGGCAACGGTTCCGTCATCACTTCCGGGGTGTGGCTCGCGACCACCGGCAGCGCGGGTTCGGGTATCGCTACGGTGACCAGGCCCGCGCCAACGCGCAGCGCGGCCCACGAAGCGAGTACCGCAGCGCCCGTCTTGCCCACCGCGCCTGCCACAATCAGCGCGTGCCCGTAGTCACCTTTGTTGCCTTCTGCCTGGCGCCGCGATGCAAACTGCACGAACTCCCGCGGCTCCGACCATCGCAACCGGCCTTTGCCGACTTGCTCGACAAGCTCTGCCGGCGATCCGATCTCCCGAACGGCAATCTCGCCAACCTGCCGCGGCCCTTCGCGCAGAACCATTCCCACCTTGGGCGCGGTGAACGTCACCGTACGATCGGCTTCGATGCAGACTGGTGCGAACTCGCCGGTATCCGCTGATAGGCCCGACGGGATATCTACTGCGATGACGGTCTGAAGGGGATTATGCCGGTTCACGTCGCCGATGACTTCGGCTAGCAGGCCCTCGACCTTGCCGCGCACGCCGGTTCCCAGCAGCGCGTCGACGATGACATCTGCGGAGCCAAGCGCCTGCTTCGATCGCTGACATTCTTCGGCGCTACGGACTACGTGCAGTTCGCCGGCGACCTGCCGCCAGCGATCGAGGTTCACCGCCGCGTCGCCTTTCACGTCGCTGGGATCGGCGAATAGATAGGCGGAAACCGTGGCGCCTTTTTCGCGCAGGTGCCGCGCCGCGACGAAGCCATCGCCGCCATTATTTCCTTTGCCACAGAGCACAACGATATTCCGGCGCTCGAGATGAGGAAACCGCCTCCCGATAAACTCAGCCACGCTGCGTCCGGCGTTCTCCATCAGCGTCAGGCTGGGGATGCCGTAGCGCTCGGTGGTGAGGCGGTCGACCTCTCTCATTTCGGCAGCCGTTAGAATTTTCATGGGGCGAGCACAATCGGCGTGCCTTGAGACACGCGACCTCCAAACACCACCGTCTCACAAACTGCCAGCTCACATTGGCATAAATCGAGGGCCAATTTCAAAGGGTACTGATGTAACGAACTTCGATGATGCTACAACGATCTCATTTGCATCGATCCGTCGTTTGCCAAATTGATTCGGGGTAGCTCGTTTGCTAAGGTCGTCGCCATGTCCGAGCGTTCCATGTCCGAGCGTCCCGGCGAGCAGATACGCGAATTGCTAGACTCCCTTTATCGCGTGGATTCGGGACGAATCCTGGCAACTCTGATCCGCTTGCTCGGCGATTTTGACCTTGCCGAGGAGGCGATGCACGAAGCCTTTGCGGCTGCGCTGAGCCTATGGCCGAGGAGTGGAGTACCCGGCAACCCGCGACCATGGTTGATTTCGACGGCCCGATTCAAAGCCATTGATACTCTGCGTCGCCGGGCAAGATTTGATGCGTCTCAAGACGAGCTTGTGCGATATCTCGAGGCGCAATCGAGTTCGGCGAAAGGGTCCAACGAAGAGGACTGCCTCGAGGATGATCGGCTGCGCCTGATTTTCACCTGCTGTCACCCATCTCTCGCGCCGGAAGCGCACGTTGCGCTCACCTTGCGTGAGGTGTGCGGGCTGACCACCGAGGAGATAGCAAAGGCCTTCCTCGTCACTCCGCCTGCGCTGGCGCAGCGCATTGTACGCGCCAAGGCAAAGATTCGAGAGACACCGATTCGGTACGAGGTGCCGTCGCCGCAGGAATTACCGGAGCGCCTGGACGCGGTGCTTCAGGTCATCTATCTCGTCTTTAACGAGGGCTATTCTGCCGCGGCCGGAGCGGAAGTAACGCGGGCCGAGCTAACCAGCGAGGCGATTCGTCTCGGCCGGCTGCTGACCGAACTCCAGCCGGAGCCGGAAGTGATTGGGCTGCTTGCCCTGATGTTGCTGCAAGAATCGCGTCGCGCCGCGAGAACATCGCCGACCGGAGAGCTGATTTTGCTGGAGAACCAGGATCGCTCCTTTTGGAACCGGCAGCAGATCGCGGAGGGAGTGGCATTGCTGGAGAAAGCCCTGAAGTCCCGCCGCTTCGGCTCCTACACACTGCAGGCGGCGATTGCGGCCGTTCATGCGGAGGCGGAATCGGTCGCTGCCACCGACTGGCGGCAGATTGTTGCGCTGTACGACCAATTGGTACGGGTTCAGCCTTCGCCCGTTGTGCAGCTAAATCGGGCCGTGGCAATTGCAATGCGCGATGGTCCAGAGGCCGGCCTGGCGCATATCGACGCGGTGTTGGAACACGGCGAATTGGCCGATTATTACCTGGCGCATTCCGCCCGCGCCGATATGTGCCGCAGGCTCGGCAGGACGGCTGGGGCTCGGTGGTCTTATGAGAAAGCTCTGGCCCTGACCCAGCAGGAGCCCGAGCGCCAATTCCTGCAAGAGCGGATTCGGCAGCTGAAATGAAAACCTCGACGACTTGTCGAATTCAGGTGCGGCCGTTCGACAATATGATGAAAGCCGCAATCGGCCCTCCAGTAGCGGCCCTGATACGGCGTCCGCTCAACACTCAAGGAGAACACCATGCGTTTCATGATGATCGCGTTTTCGAAAGACTACTTAACCGCAAAGCCCGGCTATGTACCCGACCTCACGAACATTGAGGAGATGAGGAAATACAACGAGGAACTCGCCGCAGCCGGCGTGCTGCAAGGGCTCGACGGTCTGACGCCGCCCGCGACCATGAGCGCGCGCGTCACCTTCAAAAACGGAAAATCGACAGTCACCGACGGCCCGTTTACCGAAGCGAAGGAGGTGGTCGGCGGCTACTGGATAATTGATGTGAAGTCGCGCGAAGAGGCGCTCGAATGGGCCTCGCGCATCCCCGGAGACGATGAGGTAACGATCGAAGTCCGCCGGTTCTTCGATATGAGCGACTTCGCTCCCCCCGTGCAGGATAAGCTCTCGGAGCTCGAGGAGCAGCAGGCCGCCAAATTCGGCAATAAGCCAGGCCAGCAGTAAAGGCGGTGATTGCCTGTCGCGCCGGTCGAGGTGCGTACGTTTGGGCTACCAACGTAAGCGACCGACCGGCGCGGACACCTGTAAATCAAACAAAATCCGATTGGACTCGAAGGAACTCAGTCGTGACGTAAAGGGGGGAGCGGCGTAACCAAATGAGAAAGCTAATCTTCGCAATCAACACTACCCTGGATGGCTGCTGCGATCACACCAAACAAATGGCTGATGAAGAAACACATAGATATTTTACGCACCTGATGCAAGACGTTGACCTGCTCGTTTTTGGGCGCAAGACCTATCAGTTGATGGTTCCTTTCTGGCCTGAAGTCGCAAAAAACCAGTCCATGACGCCCGCATCGAACGATTTTGCCAAAACATTTGACTCCATCAACAAAATTGTTTTTTCACGATCATTAGGCACCGCTGAAGACAGAAATACGAGAATTGTTCGTACGAACCTTCACGACGAAATGCTTAAATTAAAGCAAGAACAAGGCAAAAATATTTTGGTCGGTGGTGTGGACATCCCTTCACAACTTATAGCGCTTGGTCTTATTGATGAATATCGTTTTGTCGTTGGACCAATCGTTGTGGGCGAAGGGAGACGGCTGTTGGACGGCGTCAACCTGCCGGAGAGATTACAAATAAAACTTGTCGAGTCAAAGGTTTTTAAATCAGGATCCGTTGCGCTTCGTTACTTGAAACAGTGACAGAAAAACCTGCTACAGGTGCGCTGCTGGTTCCTACCAGAAAGACCAAGAGGAGAAGAACAATGAAATACATCTGCTTGGGATACATGGAGCCAGGAAAATTCGAAGGAATGACCGAGGACGAGCGACACGCAACGTTCGACGAATGCTTTGAGTATAACGAGCGTCTCCGCGCCAACGGCCATGTTGCCGCCGAAGTACCTCTTCAGCCTCCGGAGACCGCCGTGACCCTGTACTGGAAGAACGGCAAAGTCGCGACGACCGACGGCCCCTATGCGGAAACCAAGGAACAGCTCGCCGGCCTTCTCATCCTGGAGGCGCGAGACCTGAATCATGCCATTCAGCTTATCTCGCAGCATCCAGGCATGAAGTTAGGGCCGAATGAGATACGACCGGCTGCGGATTTGACCGAAATCAAAAAGGAGAGCGAGCGGCGACGGCAAAAGGACACCTCGCGATGAGGGCGGCCCGCGACTAAAGGATCTTGCTGAGGCATTTATGAGATGGGTAGCAAAGGAGTTAGACGAAGTAGAGCCGCGAGATCGAGTGCGGCAAAAAAAAGGACTTGACATATGCCTATATGGGAATGTATTGTTGACCCATGGCACGAGCCGCTACAACGTCGGACGCTTTCAACGCGGTGGCCGAGCCTCGCCGGCGCGAGATCCTGAACTACCTCGCGACCGGCGAACGACCCGTGGGCGACATCGTGCTGACCCTGCGACTCGAGCAACCGTCGGTATCCAAACATCTGCGAGTGCTGCGGGACGTGGGGCTCGTCCGAGTGCGGCGAGAGGGACGGCATATGCTCTATCGGACCAACGCAGAGGCAATCCGGCCGGTCTATGACTGGACGAAGACTTTCGAGCGCTTCTGGTCGCACCAACTGAATCGCGTCAAAGAACGTGCGGAAGGCGCAACCAAGCAGGACAATCCCGATCGAAACAAATAAGGAGGAATCATGGCTTCCACGGCAATGAGTCTTGAAAATATGAATGTGAACATCACACAGGAAATCCATGTGCGGGCGTCGCTGGATGCGACATTCGCGGCGTTACTCGAACAACTCGGGCCTTACAACGAGACGCCGGAGGGCAATTCGCTGGCAATGAAGATCGAACCGTGGCCCGGCGGACGTTGGTACCGCGACCTCGGCAAGGACAACGGGCATTTGTGGGGACACGTACAGGCGATCAAGCGGCCCACGCTGCTCGAGATCGTGGGACCGCTGTTCATGTCGTTTGCGGTGAGCTCGAACCTACAGTATCGATTGAGCGAGGAGGACGGCGGAACGGTAATCAAGTTCCATCACAAGGCGTTCGGGATGATTCCCGATGAGCAGAAGCTGGGGATGGGAAGAGGCTGGACGTACATTAACAGCCGCATTCTGGCGCGAGCGGAAAAGAAGTAGGTTTCGGGTGACAGGTTTCAGGAGTCGGTTGCGACGGTAACTGGCAGTCGGTTCGACGAGGAACAGGTAAGGAGAAGAGAAAATGTGCCCTGCGTGCATGGCCGGTGCGGCTTGGATCATTGGCAGCGTGGTGACAACCGGCGGAATCGGCGCGCTCGGCGCGAAAATGTTTCGTTCCAAGAAGAATTCGAAGGTGCAACGCACGGAGAACGCAACGCAAAGGAGAAACGGTGATGGCTACAGCGACAAGCAAGAAAGAAATCTCGAAAGTGGTTCCACAAGCTGAATGGGTGGCTGCGCGAAAAGAGCTGCTGAAAAAAGAGAAGGAGTTCACGCGCCTTCGCGATGAATTGAGCCGGCAGCGTCGCGAGATGCCGTGGGAAAAGGTGGAGAAGCAGTACGTTTTCGACGGACCCAACGGCAAGGAAAAGCTTGCGGACCTGTTCGGTGGACGCAGCCAGTTGGTTGTGTATCACTTCATGCTGGGCCCGGGGTGGAAAGAGGGCTGCAAGAGCTGTTCGTACCTGGCGGATCACTTCGACGGCGCGACGATACATCTGGCGCATCGCGACACCACATTGATGGCGATTTCGCGCGCGACGCTGCCGGAGATTGAAGCGTTCAAGAAGAGGATGGGATGGAAGTTCAAGTGGGTGTCTTCGTTCGGGAACGATTTCAACTTCGACTATCACGTTTCGTTTACGAAGGAAGAACAAGCGAACGGCAAGGTCTATTACAACTATGACATGACCGAGTTTCCGTCCGAAGAAGGCCCTGGCCTCAGCGTTTTCTACAAGAATGAGGCAGGCGAAATCTTCCACACCTATTCCAGCTACGCGCGCGGGCTCGACATGCTGGTAGGCACCTACAATTTTCTGGACCACACCCCAAAGGGTCGGGACGAAGATGGGCTGGCGTTCACGATGGCGTGGGTGCGGCACCACGATAAATACGAAGATGGATACAGCGTCGACACGACGCAGGGTTACGTACCGCCCGCGAAAGCCGACGCGTCCTGCTGTTCGGAACATGAGAAGAAGTGAGTGGTGATTTAGTGATTGGTGAGTGGTGATTCGTGATTCGTGATTGGTGAAGGAGAACGATCATGATTCAAATGCTGGAACCGATGATGGGCGAATTTCGCGAAGAGGCGGCCATCACCCGACGGGTGCTAGAAAGAGTTCCTGGCGATAAACTATCCTGGCGGCCGCATCGAAAATCGATGGCGCTGGGACAGTTGGCCATTCACATCGCGAACGTTCCCGGCTCCGTCGCAAGAATTGCTCAACTCGACGAGTTTGACGTCGCTACGGCAAACTTTGAACCGCCAATGCCGGCCAGCCGCGAGGAGATTCTCTCCACTTTCGAGCAGAGCGTTCGCAGTGCCGAAGATTTCCTCAACGGCATGACGGAAAAAACCGCAAAGGGCGACTGGCGCCTCGTGGCCAAGGGGCAGCAGATCTTCAGCAAGCCGCGCGTGAGCATCCTGAGGTCGATCATGCTGAATCACTGGTACCACCACCGGGGTCAGCTTTCGGTGTACCTGCGGCTGCTCGACGTTCCCGTTCCGGTCATCTACGGGCGAAGCGCCGACGAAAGCCCGTTCGGGTGACGCAATCCATGAAGCCACCGGGGTTGGTGTGTCGAAACTCGGCGAGCCATCAAGGGGCGAGCGGCAGGATGAGGTGAGACGCGGGATAGATGCGCTGGGTGGCTTTGGAAAAATCGCCGGGAGACGCGGTCATGATGTTTGGCAGAAATTTCTGCGGATTGCGGTCGTAGAGTGGGAACCAGGTGCTTTGAACCTGAACCTTGATGCGATGGCCCTTCAGAAATGTATGATCGGCAGCGTGAAGGCTGAAGCGATATTCGAGGGGTTCGTTAGCAGGGATGGCTTCAGCGTGTTCGAAGCTCTTGCGGTACCGGCCGCGAAAAATCTCCGCGTTGATGATGAGCTGATAACCTGCCATGTCAGGCTGAGCGGTTGTTGACACGGGCGTTAAAGCGGGCGGCACCGCAGCGCTCGTGGCGGAAACAGCAGCCGGGGGATATTCGTCGATAAGCTTCACCACCCAGTCGGAATCTGTGCCGGACGTGGACGCGAAGAGGTCCGCGATCACATCGCCGGCCACGGTGACATCGCGATCCAGGGGCGGCGTGGTCCAAGTGGCGACGTCGGGGCGGTCCGACACGAAGCGCTGATCTTCCACCATCCAGGTGTACCACTTCGATCCTTCCGCATAGGTGGCCTGAATCGGGCGATGACGGTACGGCACGGGATCCGAAGGGTCGGAGACGTATTCGCGATAGTTCGCGGCGCCCGATTTTCCCTGTGAGGACTGTTTCGGCTCCGAGGAAGAGAGAACGAGCGAACCGTCTGGGGACAGGTAGGCATTCTCTGACTTGCTCTCCGGCGGCGGCCAGTGAGTGTATTCGCGCCAGCGGTCGCTGCCACTTTCGAAGGCGGCGGTGTCCTTCAGACTGAATCCAGCTTCATCTTTGAGGTAGTAAGCGAAGAACGGCGCCTCGTAGCGCTCTCGAAACTCGTCCGTGGTGGGTTCGCCAAATTGGATGTCGCCGAGATGGCGCGTTGTGCCGCCCCACTGGCCATGGTTCCAAGGTCCAATAACCAGGAAGTTTTCCTGGTGGGCGTCGTGAGGCTCAAGCTTTGCGTAGGATTCCTGCGGGCCGAACATGTCTTCCTGGTCCCAGAAGCCGCCGACGAAAAGAGTGGGGACGGTGACCTGATTGAGGTGCCATTCGACGCCGCGGGCGCGCCAGAAATCGTCGTAGGCAGGATGCTGGAGAAAGGCCACGCAGGTAGGGAGCTTGTCCACGCCATCGCGTTTGGCTGCACCTTCGAAGGAACCGGAGTGCAGAAAGAAATCGTACGCGTCCTGATCGAGCTTCGAGAAGGCGTTTTCCTTGGAACTTTCCATTCCGAGTACGTAGTCGTAGCCGTAGGTTTCGCGGAAAGCGCCATTGTGAAAGAAATCGTCGCCCATCCAGACGTCGATCATGGGGGCCTGGGGTGAGATGGCTTTTACGGCGGGATGCGGGTCGATGCCGGCGGCCATGGCGAGAAATCCCGGATAGGAGACGCCGAAAACGCCGACGCGGCCGTTGTTATTGGGAACGTTTTTGACCAGCCACGCAACGGTGTCGTAGGTGTCGGTGCTCTCGTCGACGAGCGTCGGATCGCGATGATCGGCCATGGGGCGGCTCATGACGAAGGTGCCTTCGGATTTGTAGCGCCCGCGAATGTCCTCGAAGACGAAGATGTAGCGGCTGGCGGCAAGCTCGGGCTGCTGGGAGTTAATGGAGACCGGCGTGTTGCCGTCGACGCCGTAGGGCGTGCGCTCCATGAGGATCGGAAGCGGCGCGGTGTAATCCTTGGGACGCAAAATGACGGCGTGAAGTTTGACGCCGTCGCGCACGGGTATCATAGCTAGCTGGCGCATGTACTCCACCTTATGGAACACGAGAGGCTGGTCGCTGATCTTGTGGGCGTGGCTGGTGCCGTCCGGATCTGTGCGCATGAAGCCGACAATATTTCCTTCCGCGGAGCGGATGAACTTAAAAGTTACGGGGAGGTTGGGAGGTGCAAAGGTGTCTTCGGATTGCGGGATGAGCTCGATGCGAGGGGCGCGGCGCGATTCCGTGAACAGGTGGGAGCCGTCGAGAGACAGGGAGCGAATGACGTCGGGATCATCGTCGTACTGATACTGGCCGACGAAGGCCGCGAGCTTGTCCGCGGAGACCTGGAATGGTTGCGGCTGCGGTTTGTCTTGAGCGACGGCGAACATGGAGATGGCCAGCAGAAAAAGCGCGCGGAGAAGGTAACGCGGGAACGGCCTCATGAAGTGATCCTTTCGAGCGGAACGTTATCGTATTTGACTTACAGCATCCAGCCGCCGCTGACGTTTAGGACTTGGCCGGTGATGTAGTCGGCGGATTCGGACGCGAAGAATTTGACGGCGGCGGAAACGTCTTCGGCCGACGGCGGCCGGCCGATGGGAAAGCGCGAATCGCGCATGCGACGCGCTTCGTCGACGGTGAGATCTTTTTCGTCGATGTTCGATGGGTTGATGACGTTGACGGTGATCCCGTGCTTCGCTTCCTCGACGGCGAGCGAGCGCGAAAACGCGACGACCGCCGCCTTCGCAGCGGCGTACGCTGAAATCGTGGCCTGGCCGAACGCGCGTTCCGCGCCGACCGCGCCGAGGTTGATGATGCGTCCCCAACGCTGCCGCCGCATCGCGGGCAAGACGGCTTTGCTCGCATAGAAGACGCTCATCAGGTTCGACCGCAGAATCGCTTCCCACTCGCTGATCGAGGTCTCGATCACCGGCTTCCAATTGAACTCGCCCACGTTGTTCACCAGGACGTCGAGGCGGCCGAAGCGATCGATCACGTGACTGACGAGCGAATCGACGAGCTCAGGGTTCGTCGCGTCGGCCTCGACGCACAGGCAGTCCGCTCCCAGCGATTGCAATTGCCGCAACGTGTTCTGCGCCGCGGTTTTGTTCGCGCGATAGGAAATAGCGATACGCGCACCTTCGCGCGCCAAGCCGAAGGCAATTCCCTTCCCGATGCCCCGGCTCCCACCCGTAATTAGCACTGCCCGTTCGCGAAGCGACACGACCCAACCTGCCTCAAAACGACACGCCAGTATAATGAAATCGCCGCCGATGCCCTAGCCTAGCATTGAGGAATTCCCGCAAACTCAGGAATGACGCGCGTGGCCACTTTCGCGAGGGCGCGTTAACCGCCCCGGTGCGATGGTGTAGTTGAGCTGCGCTAGGATAATAAAGCCGATGCTCAAGTGGGTGCTGAAGACGCAGAGCAGAGCGCCGAACGCATACAGCGCTTGAGCGATGACGATGCGGCGGCAAATCGCTGCGGAGGCTTCGGCAGGCGTGTCAGCCTTTAGAAGCTTTGTCCGCGTCGCGTATCCCCAGCTTCCGTAGAGAATGCCTCCCAAGAAAACGATGTTGCCCCAATAGGTGAGGAGAGCCGTTCGGTAAGAAATGAACTCGGCTAGAAGTTTCGTCGAAAACGGCATGATCATCACCGCAAATAGGAACGCGATGTTAATCCACGTGAGATGATGGTCGGAGCGTTCGAGAAAGTTGAGCTGCGTTTGCTGCCCCACCCAGAAGATGCCGAGGGTCATGAAACTCATCAGGCACATCAGAAGCTGGGGAGAAATTGCCACTAGCCCTCGCCACAGGTCGTGCTCGCTGTGGACAGCCTCTTTCAGAGGCAGGCGCAGATCGAGAACCAGCAGCGTCATGGCGACGCCGAATATTCCATCGCTCAGCGCGGCGAGGCGCTCCACACTCTGGCCCGCAATCCGATCGTAGGGAGTGTTCACGGGGCGCCAGTGTACCAGCGTGATCGCAAATTCGGATGGGCTCAGCCCATCTTGGCGACGACGACGGTAATGTCGTCGGCCTGCTCGGGCGTTCCCGCCCACTGCTCGGTGGCCGCAATCAGATTTTCAGCCAGACGCTGCGGGGAGGCGTTACGCTGGCGCATGACCTCTTCCTTCAGCCGCTGCATTCCAAATTCTTCGCCATAGACGTTTTCGGCTTCGGTCAGGCCGTCGCTGAAGGCCACCAGGACGCTTCCCGGCGCGACTTTCAAACTGCCCTGCGTGTAAGGCGGATCCTCGAAAAGCCCGACGACGGTGCCGCCTTCGTCGAGCTGCTGGACGCCGGCGTCGTTGACGAAGAACGGAGCCAGATGCCCTGCGTTCGTGTACGTGAGCATGCGCGATTCCGTGTCGTAGACGGCGTAGAAGAATGTCGCGTAGCGGTCGTCCGACGTGTTCTTGAAAAGGTGACTGTTCAGCCGCTCGACGAGAGTCGCCGTGCCTCCGTGCCCGTTCAGGGACGCCATGCTGCGAAGCGCGGCCTGAAGGCTGGCCATCAGCAGCGCCGCGAAAATTCCCTTTCCGCTGATGTCGGCAATGGCGATGCCCATGCGCGTCGGACTCAGGCTGATGAAGTCGTAGTAGTCGCCGCTCACCGTACGCGCCGGGCGGCAAGTGGCGCCCACCTGCAAGCCTGCCATTGACGGCAACGAGTGCGGGAAGAGCTGCTCCTGCACTTCGCGGGCAATCGTGATTTCGTTCTCGAGCTTCTGGCGCTGGCGCTGCTCGGCGATCAGCTCGGAAACCGAACTTGTCATTTCGTTGAACGAGTCTCCGAGCGCGCCAAGCTGATCGCGCTTATGAACGCGAACGCGATAGCTGAAATCGCCTCGCCGGACGTGGAGCGTGGCTTGATAGAGATCGTCGATGGCGTTCGTGATGGTCCGCGTCAAGACGACGCCCGTGGCCAATGCGGCAATTTCAAAAATAAGGAAGATGATGGCCGCGAGGACGAGAAGGTTGATCAGAAGCGGTCCGACGGCGCCCGTGGACGTGAAAAGCTGCCGGTCCACCGTCATCGGCCGCAGCGAGAACGAAGCGAGGACGGGAGCCCGCGATGCGTCAGGGACGGGCTCGGCGCGTTCGGCCTCGAGCGTGGAAGCGCCGTTCACGCGAATGTCGAACCAATGCGCCGGCGACTCGAGCGTGCGATTGCTGCTGACTTCCTCGCCGGGCACGTACGATCGGCCGTTGATTTCGAGCGAGATGCCCGAAGCCGGCCTCTGTGCGGACGGCTCAAGCAGAATCAACTGAATGGGTCCAAGCTGTGAGCCAAGTTTATCGAGAACCGCGGCCGTCACCGGTTCGCCCGCAAAGACGACAAACGTGCCGCTGCTCGTAGGTCTGCTCTCCGCCGTCGCGAGCCACAGCTTCCCTTGAAATTCCACGAGTCCGGAAAAACGACGCCGCCCATTCCCTACCAACGTCTTTCCACGGTTCAGGAAGACGCGCAGGTCAACGTCGGAACCCCGGGTGGCGGAAATGAGATCTGCCACTCCCGGGCGCGCAAGCAGCGAGTCGTCCACCGAAGCGCCCTTGGAAACTGCCATTTCAATCGCGTCGGAAATCGAATCGGTTTCCGTCGCAATCGTGCTGATGCGATCGTCCAAATGATCGCTCAACAGGTGGGCACCGAACTGGAGATGAAGCAAATATGCCGCTGCAACCACCATTGCCAGAAGAAGGACGACCGGAACGACCGCGATGAAAACATATGCAACCACCAAGCGACTGCGCAGGCGCCACAGAAGCTTCGTGCGCACCCACGGCATCAAGCGGACGGCAAAGTAGAGCACCGCAACGAAAGCGAGGAAACCCAGAAAGGACGTAAACGGAAGCACGCGCCCGAATGCGCGGGCCACGCGAAGAACCACGTATAGAACGACAATCGCGAGCGCGACAAAATCCAACGGCGAGAGGCGCCGCAAGACCACTGCAAAGCGTCGAGAAGATACTCGGTTCATGGACAATCCGCAGCCGCATCCCGAAGCACACGCGCAGCTTCGGCTCTCCGCCATCCTACGACAATCCGGCGGAGCCTTAGATTATTTCACGGAAGCAGGCTGTTTGGATGCGTTCCTGACTTTGCTATGCGACCGTCCGTAGAAAACATAGACCAGGAGTCCGATGGCCAGCCAAATCAGCAACCGGTACCAGGTCTTGGCAGGAAGACTCGCCATCGCCGCCAGCGCGGTGACAATTCCCAAAATCGGCACCAGGGGAACCAAGGGTGTCTTGAACGGCCGCGGCAGGTCTGGCCTCTTGCGACGCAGAATCCACACTCCCGCGCAGACGATTACGAATGCCAGCAACGTGCCGATGTTGACGAGCACGGCGAGATCGCCGATTGGAATCGTGGACGCAAAAATGGCGACGCAGACTCCCACGACGATCGACGTAATCCAGGGTGTGCGAAAGCGGGGATGAATGGCCCCGGCCCACTTCGGCAAGAGCCCGTCGCGAGACATCGAGTAAAACACTCGGGATTGGCCCAGCAGCATCACGAGCATGACGCTCGCCAGGCCCGCAATCGCACCCAACTTCACCAGGAAGCTGCCCCACCGAACTCCGGTCGCATCGATTCCGATTGCCACCGGGGCGGCAACGTTCAGATCCGTGTACGGAACCACCGCAGTCAGAAGGCCAGAAACCAGAATGTAGAGGAACGTGCATATCACGAGGGAGCCGATGATTCCGATAGGCATGTCTTTCTGGGGATTCTTGGCTTCCTGGGCAGCCGTCGAAACAGCATCGAACCCGATATACGCGAAAAAGATTACCGCTGCTCCTCGCGCGACTCCCGACCATCCGAAGAATCCGAACTGGCCGGTATTGGGAGGAATGAACGGATGCCAGTTGGCGCTCGCCAGACTCGGGTGGCGAATCACGAACAGCCCGGCAATTCCGATGAACACCAGAACGATCGCGACCTTCACGATCACGATCGCCGAGTTGAAATTCGCCGATTCCTTGATGCCAAAGACAAGCACACAAGTGACGAGGGCAATCGCGAGAAACGCCACCACATTGAACACTCCGGTTGCGTGCGGCAACGATGCCGGGTCCACACCCGCAGTGCCAAGAGACATCTTGAGCGTGTCAAGCGCCGCCCAGTGGCCTTTGTAGAAGACCATATCTGTTCCCGGCGTCGTGATCCACTTGGGGTTGATGAAGATGCCGCGGTCTTCCAGGAAGCTGACGAAATAACCGCTCCAGCCTGAGGCGACCGTCGCGGCGCCGAAGGCGTATTCGAGGATCAAGTCCCAGCCGATGATCCAGGCAATCAGCTCTCCCAGGGTGGCGTAACCGTAGGTGTAAGCCGAGCCCGCAATCGGAATCAGCGAGGCAAACTCGGCGTAGCACAAACCGGCGAACGTGCAGATGATGCCGGACAAAATGAACGAGACGACGATCGCGGGCCCAGCGCTCTGCGCGGCAGCCTGGCCCGTCAGGACAAAAATTCCGGCTCCGATGATCGCGCCGATGCCGAGCGTGATGAGGTTGACAGGCCCAAGAGCTCGACGCAGGGAGTGCTCCCCCGTCTCCTTGGCTTCCTCCATGATTACGTTCAACGGCTTGGTGGCAAAAAGCGGGTTTGCCATTCATGCCCTCCCGTTTCGATTTTGGCCGGTTAGGAACCCGGCGTCTTCCACTTGCGTCTCAACCAGCCGGAAGCGCTTTCGCGCGAACTCGCCAGATGGCATACACCGGAATCCCAAGCAAAACGATGATGAGGCCCGGCCAAGTGTACTGCGGCTTGTACCGGAGCAATTCAAATTCGATGAACACCGCCATGACGATGTAGAGCGCCGGCAAAACCGGATAGCCGAACGCACGGTAGGGCCGCGGAATGTCAGGGCGCTTCCAGCGAAGCAAAAACAGCCCGCTGAGCGTGAGGATATAAAAGATCACCACGGCAAAGATGAGAAAGTCCAGCAACTGGCTGTACGTTCCCGAAAGACACAGCACTGACGCCCAAACGCACTGCACAATCAGCGCCGCGCTCGGAGCGTGATAGCGGTTCACGTTTCCGGCCGATTGGAAGAAAAGCTTGTCCTTGGCCATCGCGTAGTAAATGCGCGCACCGGAAAGAATCAGCCCGTTATTGCAGCCGAAACCCGAAATCATAATGGCGATCGCCATCACAATGGCGCCCGCGGGTCCAATCACCGCTTGTACGGCGGCTGTGGCCACACGGCCGTCCGCGGCGAACTCGATTCCGCGCGCCAGGGGAGTCGCGCCGTTTGGGTCGCCTGCCATCGGCAGAATGCGCAGGTAGCCGATGTTCACCATGATGTAGAGCAGAATCACGAGGCCCGTTCCGAGGGCCAGCGCCAGCGGCAGATTGCGGCTCGGATTCTTCACCTCGGCAGCCGTGAATGTCACGTTGTTCCACGCGTCCGCGGCGAAGAGAGAGCCCACCATTGCCACGCCCACCAGCGTAATCGTGCCGATGAGCCACCTGGGCTGATCGGGTGGATAGGGATGCACGGTGCCGAGCGAGGCGTTGCGCCAGAAATTCGTGAAATTCGCCGAGCGAGCGACGGCCGTGGAAAAGAACACGCCCAGCAGGACCAGCCCCGCAAGAGCGGCGGTCTTCGCGACGGTGAAAACATTCTGCACGATCTTGACCACGCGAAGGCCGCGCGTGTTCAACCACGTGAGAAGCACAATCGAAGCGATCGCCAGAAAGTTCTGGCGATTCAAGCCCACGCTGTACGGTCCGAGCGACCCAAACCAGAGCTGCCAGGGCCCGAAGGTCCCAATCTTCCAAATCCAGTCCGAGGCGGAAAAGAACGGAACCAGCACGGCGGTGAACTTCGCGAACGCAATTGCCACGGCTGCGATCGTGGCGGTCTGGATGACCAGCAGCATCGTCCAGCCGTAAAGGAAGCCCCAAATAGGCCCCAGGGAATCGCGCAGGAAAACGTACTGGCCGCCCGCATGCGGCATCATCGCCGCCAGTTCGCCATAGCTGAGCGCGCAGATGATCGTCATGATGCCCGCGACGATCCAGACCACCAGCAGCAATCCCGGGCTCTGCACCTGATGGGATATATCGCCCGAAACGATGAAAATTGCCGAGCCGATCATCGACCCCATGACGATCATGACCGCGTCGAAAAGGCCAAGGCCTTTGACGAGATCGGCTCCTTCGCCGGTGACGCCCGCCAATGTTTGCGCTTGCTGCGCCATTGTTTGGTTTTAAGCCCGCCCGGAACGCGACCGCTCTGCTATCGCCAGGTACTCGCGTGCTCGCCGACTGGGACTCGGCGCTTCGAGAAGATCTCGAATCACAGCGACGGAATCCCCCCCCGCTCGAAACACTTCCGCGGCAGACTCTATAGTGATTCCGCCAATCGCCACAAGAGGTTTTCGCGTTTCCTGCCGCGCCAAACGCAAGAAGTCGATGCCAACGACGGGATCAGGATTTTCTTTTGCAGCGGTCGGGAAGATGGGCCCCACCGCTATATAGTCTGCCGAAGTTTGATTCGCTTCGCGCAATTGCGCGAGATTGTGTGTCGAAATGCCCACCCAGCAGTCGCCGCCGCAGATTGCCCGCGCGGCTTCCACCGGCAAGTCCTCCTGGCCCACGTGGACGCCGCCGGCTCCAATCATCGCGGCGATATCCGGCCGGTCGTTGACAATCAAACGAATGCCCGATCCAGCGAATCGCTCCACCAGCGCTCGCGATTCCGTGTAAATCTGGCGCGGGGTCGCTCGCTTGTGGCGGAGCTGCATGAGTTCGACGCCCGCTTCCGACAATTGCGCAGCGAATTCAGCCAACGGGTCTTTGATTAAAGCAGGGTCGAGGATGGCGTACAGCGCAGGAAACAATTCCCTGCCTCCGATTACCTGGCTTCTACAGCGGCGCGATGCTCGAGGAAATGGGTGTCAAACTTGCCTGCGATGAAATCCGGGTCTGCCAGGATGCGCTTATGAAGGGGAATGGTCGTCTTGATCCCTTCGACGACGAAACCGTCGAGCCCTCGGTTCATGCGCACAATCGCTTCGGCGCGGTCGTGCCCGTAAGCGATCAGCTTCGCAATCAGCGAGTCGTAGTAGGGCGGGATGACTGCGTCTGCGTATACCGCGGTGTCCACGCGAATTCCCGGACCGCCGGGAACGCGAAAGGCCGTAATGCGCCCGGCCGAAGGAGTGAACGTATCCGGGTCCTCGGCGTTGATGCGGCACTCGATGGCATGCCCGCGGAATTCCACCTCGCCCACAACGTCTTTCAGCTTCTCCCCCGCCGCGAGCCGAATTTGCGATTTAACGAGATCGATGTCAGTGACCATTTCAGTCACCGGATGCTCCACCTGAATCCGGGCGTTCATCTCGATGAAATAGAGATTTCCTGACTCGTCGCGCAGGAATTCGACGGTGCCGGCGCTCGAGTATCCGATCTTGCGCAGAGCTTCCACTACTTGCTTGCCGATTCGCTGGCGCGTGGCCTGGTCGACAACCGTCGAAGGCGACTCCTCGAGCACCTTCTGGTGCCGCCGCTGCAGCGAGCACTCGCGCTCGCCGAGGTGCATCACGTTGCCGTGCAAATCGCCCATCACCTGGAACTCGATGTGGCGAGGGCGCTCGATCAGCTTCTCCATGTAAACGTTCGCGGAGCCGAAAGCCTGTTCTGCCTCGCTGCGAGCCGTCTGGAACAAGGGAATCAGCTCACTCTTTTTGCGAACGATCCGCATTCCCCGCCCGCCGCCGCCTTCCGCGGCCTTGATCATCACCGGCAGCCCGATTTCCGCCGCCACTTGCTTGGCTGCTTCTTCGTCCGGAACCACACCGGCGCTTCCAGGAATGATGGGCAAGCCAGCCGCGGCCATTTCCCGGCGGGCCTGGTCCTTCTCTCCCATCATGCGGATGACGTTCGGCTTGGGGCCAATAAACGTTATATGCGAGGCTTCGCAGACCTCGGCAAAATTCGCATTTTCAGAGAGGAAACCGTAGCCGGGATGAATCGCGTCGACATTCGCAATCTCGGCCGCGCTGATCACCTGCGGGATGTTGAGGTAGCTCTCGGAAGACCGGGGCGGCCCAATGCAAATCGCCTCATCGGCAAAGCGGACGTGCAGGGCGTGGCGGTCCGCTTCCGAGTAGACCGCGACCGTTTGTACGCCCAGTTCCCTGCAAGCGCTCAGGATCCGAAGCGCGATTTCGCCGCGATTGGCGATCAGGATTTTTCGGAACATTTCACTCGAAAAATGTCACTTGAAAAGGTTCGCCTGAAAAACGATCACTGGGAACGTCTACTTCTTGCGGTGCGGGTGAATGCCAAATAGGGGCTCGCCGTATTCCACCGGCTGCCCGTTCTCGACGAAAACCCGTACCACCTCGCCCGCCACATCGGATTCGATTTCGTTCATCAGCTTCATGGCTTCAATGATGCACAGCACCTGCCCGGTTTCCACGCGCGCGCCCGGAGTGACGAATGGCGCCGCTCCCGGGCTTGCCGAGGCGTAGAAAGTCCCCACGATCGGCGATTTCACCACATGCAAGTCGTCGGAGTGCCCGGATTCGGGAGAAGCCTCTTTAGCGCCGGTCCCACCGGTTCCGGCCCCCGACGACCCCGCAGCCGACGCCGCAGCAATCACAATCTCGGAGCTGGGTACGGCGCGGAAGGAACCTTGCGCCACCACCGACGGCTTCTTCAGCCGGATGCGGAGGCCGCGATACTCGTACTCGAACTCCTCGAGGCCGTGCTTCTGCATGAATTCGAGCACGCGTTCCACTTCGTGCAGGTCCACGCCGGCGGTTCGTGTCTCAGAGTCGGACTGGGTTTTCGAGCTCTTGGGCATCTATAGTTCGAGAAGTTCCCTGGGAGCAGAGGTCAAATCCTGCGCACCCGTTGATGTTACAACGACATCGTCCTCGATTCGAATACCGCCGAAGCCTTCGAGGTAAACACCCGGCTCAACCGTCACGACCATGCCCTCTTCCAGCGTGGTCCGCTCGCCTTTGCCGAGCCGCGGAGTCTCGTGCACTTCGAGACCAAGGCCGTGACCCGTGCTATGCGTGAAAAAACGATTCAAGCCGTACTTCTTCAGGACGCGTCGAGCCGCCGTGTCCGGAGCTTCTGCCGCTACACCCGATCGAATGGCGTTCTTCGCGGCTCCCTGAGCTTCGAGGACGGCGCGATACATTCGCCGCACCTTCTCGGAGAACCGCCCCAGGAAGACGGTTCGAGTCATGTCGCTGCAATAAGCGCGGAGTATAGCACCCTGGTCTAAGACGACCAACTCGTTTTTCCTGAGTGGCTTGGCGGTGGGCCTCGCATGCGCCCATGCCGATCGCGCGCCCGAAGCGACGATGGTCTCAAACGACGGACCCGTCGCTCCGAGGCGCTTCATCCGGTACTCGATCTCGGCGGCAAGCTCAAGCTCGGTGACCCCGGGCCGGATCATGGGGACAACGTCGCAGAACGTCTTGCTGATGGCGTCAGCGGCCTGCCGCATCCGGCTGAGCTCGTCCGCGTCCTTTACGGCGCGGAGCTTCTCCACCAGGCCGCCAGCGGGTACCCAACGCGTCCTGCCGCCGGTAGCGGCGTCGAGTGCTTGCTTCTGCGCGATAGTGAGTTGCGCCGGCGAATAGGCCACGGAAACGCGGCCCCGGCGCGAAACCTTCGAAATTACCTCTCCGGCACCGCGAAGCAGCCCATGTTTCACGGTTTCGACGCGCACGCCGGACACTTCCTCTCGCGCCTGGAACGTGTAGCGGCTGTCGATTAGAAGAAGGCCCTTTTGCGGCTCGACAAGCAGCAAGCCGGCGCTGCCGCTGAACCCCGTGAGATAGAAGATGTTGGGCAGGTGGGTGACGAGGACCACATCCGCGCGCAGTTCTGAAAAACAAAGCCGGAGCCGATCCACTCGGCTCCGGCCTGAAACTTCGCGCACTCGATTTCGCCGCTCTGCTAACTGACGACTTCTCCCTGTGACAGCGTCAAGTTAGCCCGGCAGGATGCGCGGCGTCAAGAAGAACAGCAATTCTTGAGCCGTCGAGCTGACGGTGGTGTGTTTGAACAGGTTGCCGATGATGGGCACGCTGCCGAGCATCGGAACCTGCTGAATGTCCGTTCGTTGCGTCGAGACGATGATGCCACCGACGACCACCGTCGCTCCATCGCTCACGGTGACGCGCGTCTGAGCCGATTGGGTGTCGATGGCGGGGATGCCTTCAACCCGCGGAATCGACTGGTCGATTTGGTCGTTCTGCACGGTGACATCCATGTAGATCGTGCCCTCAGCCGTAATTTGGGGCGTGACCTCGAGCTGCAGCACGGCGTCAACGAACTGCACCGAAACCGTGTTGTTGACGATCGTCTGCACCGGAATCTTCGTACCTTGCTTCACGATCGCCTTCTGGTTGTTCTGCGTGATCACCTTCGGCTTCGAGAGCAGCTTGCCGACTCCCTTTTCTTCCAGGGCGTTGATCACGTAGTCGAGCGCATAGTTTCCCGAAGCAAATAGATACGCAAGGCCGCTCGTCGGAACGCTGGCTCCGAGATTCGTCAACAGCGGCGCCGTCGATCCACTGGTTGAGCTGCTCCCGCCGCTCCCAGTGTGATAGGGAGGGCCGGGCGTGAACGTGGTTTCCGACTGACCGACGCTGCCGGTTCCGCCAAAGGAGCTGTGGCCTGACGACCCAGAGAAAGCGAGGATCGTGCCGATTTCCCGGTCGAACGACCGGTTGGCGGCTACCACGCGGGCTTCGATTTCCACTTGGCGTGACTTGCGGTCGAGCTGGCGCAGCAGGTTGTCGATCACCGGGAAGACGCTAGGCACATCGCGGATGATCAGGGTGTTCGAGCGCTCGTCGGCCAGAATATCGCCGCGCGACGACAGGAATTTCTTCAGAGTTGTGGCCATGTCCGCGGCTTTTGCATAGCTCAGCACGCGGGTAGACGTAACCACGTCCGCCGCTTCCGCCTGCGCCTTGGCAAGGTCGCGGGTCTCTTCGGCTTCCTTCTTCAGAGTTTCCTTGGTGGCGATGCGCAGAACATTGCCGTCGAGCTGTTTGTCGAGGTCGTTGTTGTGCAGCACGATGTCGAGCGCCTGATCCCACGGCACATCGTCGAGAACGATTGTCAGCGTTCCCTTCACGGCCGGGTCAACCACAACGTTCAAACC
Source organism: uncultured Acidobacteriota bacterium (assembly GCA_963737205.1). Taxonomy (GTDB): domain Bacteria; phylum Acidobacteriota; class Terriglobia; order Acidiferrales; family UBA7541; genus Palsa-295. The sequence goes on from CAVTRV010000003.1 coordinate 1,289,640, forward strand.
GCTAATCTCGTGAATCAGGCGGAAGAAGTCGCGCAAATCCACATCTTTCAAATTGACGGAAATCGGTTCTCCCGAGTATCGGGAAGCTGCCGCGGCGGTTGCTTGAGACTCGACCGGCCTTGGAGTCGGCATGACCATGGGCTGAGCCGCTGCAGCAGTCGGCGGAGCGCTGGTTGCCTGCGTGTCCTGCTGAGTTGGCGCAGGTGGATTGTTTACGGTCGCCACAGTCTGAGTGGCTAGCTGGGTGGCCGCGGTCGCGCTCTGCTCTTGAGGCTTGGAAGAAACGGGATCGGCAAGCGCGGACGCAGACTGCGTGATACCCGCCGGGAAAACGACCGCGGGCGCGGGTATCGGCGCTTGGGCGGCTACGCTTACCGGAACCGCAGGCGTCGGCGCTTCGTTCTTGGTCGTAACCAGGTTCGCGGGCGTCTCGACAGGCGCCGACTTCACGGCCCCTGTCTCAGGTGCGAACGCCACGTTTACATCGTTTCCCTTGGCGCTGATGTTGTACCGTGCCGGACCTCGTAGATCGATCACCATCCGCGAAACTTCCGGCGTGAATTGCGCCAGGCGAATCTCGCGAACGGGATCGAGGTTGCTGGCAATGTGCCGCGTCGAGGTCTTCAGATGCGAGGCCTGGAAATCCAGGACCAGGCGGTCAGGATTCTGCAACCGGCTCGTGTGGTAGCTGAGCGGTCCGGAACCGAGAACGTTCACTTCCGTCTTGTCTCCGTCCTGCGACAGAGTCACCTGCTGAATGGCTTGAACGCTGGGGCTCGGGACGGGCACGTCCGAAGTCCTGGCGGCGATTTGCTTGAGACTTGGTGAGGACGAGCCGCTATCGCCACTTCCCGTGCGCGAAACGAGAAGAGTCAGTTCTTGAGAGTCTGTCCGCTCCAGCCGGGGTTCGAGACCCTGGGCGAGAAGAATCTCCAGCCGGACGATGGACTTATCGCCAGCCGAGTAGGAGGTCTCGCGGTAGCCCTTGACCAATTCCGAGGCCACCACTTTGTCTCCGGCGGAATCAGCCGCCGAGACGCCGCTCAGATCGAGCACGTAGAGGCTCGCGCTGGGGCGAAACGTGGTGTATTCGAACGGCCCGTTGGCTTGAGCTTCCAAGCGAACGGCTCCGTCCTTCACCACTGCCTTCACATGCACCACCGGCGCGTCGCTCGCCGACAGCGTTCCATTCGTCCACATCAGGCCTGCCGCCACGAGAGCGGCCAGCCCCCAGCCCCGCCACATGATCCTCATTGCTGCTCTCCTGCACTCGGGTAGATTCGCTTGGTCACCAACCGCTCCACCGATTTCCCGAACGCATCTTTTGAATTTTCCCTGAAAGTCACGCCGTCGAGACCGATCTTTTCCACGTCGCCGTCGTACAGATGGTCACCTTCGCGAACGAAGTACACTCGTTGCTCCGGATTCGAAACCACCGCAAGCATTCCGTTCGCAGCCTTCACGGTTCCGTCCACTCGAACTGACGCAATCACCAGACCCGCCTTGCCGGGAGGCAGATGCTCCCCGCTGGCGGCCTGCTGCTGCAGAGCTACCAGAGGCAGGAAAGGATCCCGCTTATTGGCGATCGCGTCCGGTTTGTCAGAAGAAGGAGCACCGTCCGGCGCAGCCATGGGAGCAGCGTCGCTGGCTGCCGGTGTTGCTGCCGCCGGAGCCTTCGGCGCGCCCATGGGGCCGCCCTTGCGAGTCTTGCCCATCTTCTTCGGTGCCGGTTGCTGCTGCATCGGCTGACCCTGGGCGCCGACGTTCGGCGCGAGGGATAGCGCGAATGCAATCGCAGCCAGGTTCGCGAATTTCTTTGCGAGTCTCATGGTCTCCACCTAATGCTTTGCCGGACCGCTCGTCGGCGTCGTTGACGCCGTGTCGGCGGCCTTCGTGAAGAAAGTTGTGATCGTCATGGTCCCGGTTACGGATGTGCCGGGCGCCATATGAAATCTGCTGTTGGCGTTGCTGCTGACGACCGACGTGAGCTTCAAGTCGCCCACATTGATGATCCGCGAGAGCCGGCCCAACTGCGCGAAAAAGTCCAGCACCGCGTAGTACGGGCCATCGGCCTCGACTTCAAAAGGCATCTCGAAGTAGTACTGCTTGCCCGTGATCGGCTTCGCGGTGAGCCGCCGAATCGACACGCCGGAGGCCATCGCAGCACGCTGTATCATCAGGATGAACTGGTCGGCTTGCTTGTCCTCAGGAACGATGGTCTGAAGAGTGGCAAGCTGCTTCTGCAGCGCGTCCATATCGGACTGCAATTCCGCGCGGCGCTGCCGGTAAAGCCGGAGTCTGGCGACATCTTGTTCGAGTGGCTTCAGGTCCGCCTGCGCGCTCTCGAGATCCGTCCGAACGTTGCGCACGGGAGAACCCGGAACGTAGAAACCCGCAACCACGATGATGAAAGCCAATGCCACATAGAAGACTGCTTGCAGGGGCCAGGGCCAATCTCGGAAGCTAGTTCCCATGATTTAGCTCCTCCCCTTGTCTGTGGCCGCCGGCGAGGCCTGCGCGCCCGTGGGCTGAGCCTTCGCTGGGGGCGGATTCATAGTCGGCGCGGCAGACGCGTTAATGGCCGCGCTCATCTTGAAATTGAACGTCTGCGTGGTCTTCACGAGGTCGTCTTCTTTCGCCTCGGTAATTTCCACCTTGTCGAAATATCCCGAGCGCTTGAGCTGCGTGATGAAATTGGCCACAGCGTTGATCGAGCCCGCCTCGCCCTCCATGTTGAGCGCGTCCTGCTTGCGCTCGAGGCTGGTCAGCCAGAGACTTTCCACTCGTACCACGGTGTTCGCGACCATCTGAAGGAGTTCCTGGCCGCCCGTGCGATTCCTCTGCAACTGCTCGATCACATCGATTCGCTGCTGGAGAATGGCCTTCTCGCGCTCGAACTGCTCCACCTCGCTCTTGATTTGCTCCAGGCTGGCCTTTTCGGTGCGCAGAGCGGAGATGCGGGCGTTCGTGTCGTCGAGCTGGCGCTTTTGCTGGTAGTACGTGATTCCGAGCACCACCGCAGCCAGGCCGATCGCGGCTATCAGGAAAATGATCTGGACGGTTGCCTCGAGAGGCACCGATTTCTTTGCGGCCTTGGGACGAACCTGACCGAGTAAGTTAATCCGAATCATGGCGTGTCAAAACTCCTCAGTGCCAGGCCCACAGCGATAGCCAGGCGCGGCGCCAACTCGCGAAGCTGATTCTCGTCGTGACGCCCAGGGTTAATCGAAATCTTCCGGAAGGGATACAGCTCCTCTACCGGCATGGCGAATTCTTCTTTCAGCAGGTCGATGAGTCCCGGAACTCGAGCCGTCCCGCCCGCTACGTAGATTCGCCGGATGTTTTCGCCGCTCGCCGTTGCGCGGAAGAAATCGAACGTCTTCTGGATCTCGAGGATCAGAATGTCGGAGACAGACCGCAGAATCGCCGTACGCTGCTCCTCGCTGACGCCCGCCAGGGTCCCGCCCATCTTCAGTTTTTCGGCGTCCTCGAAGCTCAGGTCCAGTTCCTTCTGCAATGCGTCCGTGTACTGATTTCCCCCCACCGAAACGTCGCGCGTAAACAGCGGAGTCCAGCCGCGAACGATATTGATGTTCATGACGCTGGCGCCCACGTTCAGCAGGGCCACTACCTGCGATGGGTCCAGCTCGTAGTTCGTCTCGAAAGCGTTTTGCAGCGCGAAGGCGTCGATATCCACCACCACCGGCGTCTTTCCCGCCTGCGCCAGCACGTTCGTGTGGTTCAGAATCTTGTCTTTCTTCACGGCTACCAGCAGCACGTCCATCTGGTTTTCGGTGGCTTCCAGCAACTGGTGGCTCAAGTTGACGTCCGCGATGTCGAACGGGATGTGCTGGCTCGCTTCCGCCTGCACCCGATCGAACAGCTCTTCCTCGCTCATCAGCGGCATGCTCACTCGCTTGACGATCACCGAGTGCCCCGAAACCGATGTCGCTACATCCTTGGCCTTGATCTTTTGCCCGTCGAATATCGAGATGATCTTTTCGGCCACCGATGGCGCATCCATGATGGCTCCATCCACAACCGTGTCCTGCGCCAGGGGCTCCAGGCCGAAACTCACCAGCTCGTATCCCGTTTTTGTTTTCTTGAGTTCCACTGCCTTGACAGAGCTCGAACCGATATCGAGGCCGATCAAGGATCTCGTTTTCCCCAGATTTAACATCGCGGCCCCTCACTCCTCACCCGCCCGTTTCGCAGGACGATTTCACACCGCAAGACTCACCCGGCTGAATCCCCAAGTGCCCGTTTGAAACTTCGCTTCTGCTTGCCCCGAACCCCATCGCGCGAAGCGCCTCAGCGCAGTTAGTACTGCTACGCCTGGTACGCTCGCTTTCACCGTTTATTACATCTGCAACACAGGCTGTCAAGCTACGTTGTCTGCGTGTGTGCTGTTGGTAAAAACCCAGTACCTAAGGACAGGAGGCCGAAAAGTACAGGTAAAAGTACAGGTAGCAAAGGCTTTCGCCGCTTTCTGCGGTTGGGGAATTTTATGGCACCGAGACGACGCTGCTTCGCGTCATCTGCGCCTCGCGATGAAAAAGTGAATGAATTAGGGGCTCGGAGAGGGGTCGCGCTAACCGGGTGTACAACGAAAATGAGGTGAAGAAGCCGGAACCCGCCGCGAAGGCTGAACCCAAGACAAGGCAGTTACAAAAATTGTCACTGTCAAAAAAGGGCCTTCGGCGGGAATCAGCAAATTCGCGAAAAACATGGAAGTCGCACTTTTTCGTCCAGTCAAGAACGTCGTGCTACCTGAACCTGCCGTCCCAGGCTTACGCCAAATCACTTCTAGAGGCGATCGAGATGCTCGTCATTGGGATTTGACGAACACATAAAATCCACAAGATTTCCGTCTGGATCACGGAAGTATATCGAACGAGTTCCCCATGGCTGGGTGGTGGGTGGCTTGACCCAGGTCTTAACAAGGCTCTGAAGTCTCTGGTATTCCTGATCGACGTCGGCCACCTTGAATTCCAGGATTACGCTCTTGTTGGTCGCCGCCTCAGTCGAGCCGGGGATGTACTTTTGCTGAGCCTCCTGCGAGAAAATCGCCAGCACTGCCCCGTCTGTCGGAAACTCCGCGTAGTCTTCACCCGACCTCTTTGCCTTAAGTCCCAGGATGGGTTCATAGAATTCCACAAGGCGTTTCACGTCGTTTGTAATCAAACAGGTGTTCGCCAGCCTGGGGACGCGACCAGACGCCGGCGGATTGTTACCGGTCGTTTGATGGTTCACAGACCATCCGGCGGCACCCAGTATCAGCATAAATGCCAGAGGCCACATACGAAGGGGCGTCATTTCTGATGTCCTCCTAGCGAGATCCAATCGGGACAAAGGAGCGCAACCCAAGATTCCCTCTTCGGGAAACACTTCCCGACGCCATTTTTCTTCTCGTCTCTAGTGGAGTCCCACCGACCCGCGCACCGCGTCAATCAGCTTGGCGGAATCGTAGCCGATTCCATCCTTGAAAACGATTTCCACCTTTTCTATGTCGGCGATGTTCTGTGAAGGATCACCGTGAATCACGACGAGGTCGGCCGCTTTCCCGGGGGCGATCGTTCCTAGTCGGTCCGCCTCACCCAGAAACTGCGCGCCGTTATAACTGTAGATTCGCAGCGCTTCGATTGGCGTGAAGCCGGCTTCGACCAGCAGCTCGGCTTCGCGTTGATCGCCGAAGCCCGCCAAAGTGCCGCCGATCCCGGTGGGGTCTTCACCCGCCATCAAAAATCCACCGGCCTTGACGAACATCCGCTCGAACTCCATTTCCTTCTTGAAAGCGGCAGTTCCTATAGCGTTGTCTGGGCTCGCGTTGGTACGAATTCGATTCGCAAGATAATCTGCCTGAGCCTCGGGAATCATCGCATCCAGCACACGCCTGTCAAGAGGAGGTCGATTCGGCAAGTAGGGTTCGAATACGGGCAGCGTCGAAGTGATTGCCACATGGTGATCGATGAGATCATGGATCATCGCCTGCACCGGCGCGCCGTCGAGGTCGAGTCCTGCCATCGTGTGCAGGCCGTCGGCGCGCGCGGGACAAACGTCCTGTGTCTTTCCAGGAACGAATTCAGTGTCCGCGAACAGGCCATGTTCAAGGTTGTCGATCCCGATGGCAGCCGCCTCGCGAAAGCCGATCGAGCAAAGATGCCCGGTCACCTTCAGACCGCGTTTGTGCGCCGCGTCCACTACGGCGGCCAACTCGTCGCGCGTGATGTGCATGTACGCCTTGAACGACGTAGCGCCTTCGTCGGCCCAGTAGTTCACTGTTCGCCGCCCATCCTCCGCATCTTTCAGGACGTGCATTTGCGGGGTGTATGCGCCGGTCCCTTCCAGGTAAGGCCCCGTGATGTGCATTTCGGGACCCGCCATCTGACCGGCGTCGATGAGGTGCTTCAATTCTATGTCCGTGTAAGGCTCGAGGCTGCCTCCGGTCCGAACCGTGGTCACGCCCGCCGCCAGGTAGAGCTTCGGAAAGCTATAAGCCATCTCGTTATAAATCGGAACGCGCGTCGAGGGATAAAACATGTGCTCGTGCATTCCCACAAGTCCGGGAATCACGGTGTAGCCGGTCAAATCGAGCACTTGCGCGCCTGCCGGAACGGTAGCAGCGCTCGCGTCGCCCACGGACTGAATCTTGTCCCCGGAAATGATCACCGTCTGATTCTCTTTTGGCGCCGAGCCAGTGCCGTCCACCACGCGCACATGAGTCAGCGCAACCACCGGAGCGGACACGCGCACATATCGTTGCACTTCGGGCGAGAGCGCCGGGCGTGACTGCGCCAGCCCATTGCCGGCAGTCGAAAGCAGGAAACAGAAACCCACTGCTATCAGCACGGCCGGTTTTGTCATTGCGCCTCCTGGAATACGAACGGAGCGTGCCCGGAACGAGCACGCGCTACTTTGTTTTCGAAGCCTCGATCTTCAGGTGATGCCACAGCGCATCAACGCGCTTCTTCGTCGCTTCGTCCATCTTGATTTCGTCCGGCCAGCGACCAGCGTAGCCTTCTTCCTTCCACTTGCGCGTGGCGTCGATGCCCATCTTCGAGCCGAAATCCTGCAGCCGCGCCGCGTGGTCCAGCGTGTCCACCGGGCCAAGAACGAATTGAATGTCGCGCTCCGGATCGATCGCGCACAACGCCTTCCAGACCACTTCGCTCGAGTTCTGCACGTCCACATCGTGATCCACCACGACCACCACTTTCGTGAACATGGCCTGCCCGAGCGACCATATCGCGTTCATGATTTTCCGCGCCTGTCCCGGATAGCTCTTCTTAATCGCCACAATCATCAAGTTCTGGAAGATGCCCTCGGCGGGCATGGCCACATCGACGATTTCCGCGTACTGCATCTTCATCACCGGAAGAAAAACTCGCTCGATCGCGTGGCCGATGAAGTAGTCCTCCTGCGGCGGAGGACCAACGATCGTCGTGAGATACAGCGGCTCCTTGCGGTGCGTGATGCACTGGATGTGGAAGACGGGATATTGCCCTTCGAGCGAGTAGAAACCAGTGTGATCGCCGAACGGCCCTTCGGTGCGAAGCTCCCCCAACTCGACGTAGCCTTCCAGCACGATTTCGGCGTTTGCAGGCACCTCGAGATCAACGGTCTTGCACGTCACCAGCTCCACCGGCTCGCGCCGCAGGAATCCAGAGAACAGAAACTCGTCCAAATCCGGCGGCACCGGAAGAATGCCTGCCAGGCAGGTGGCCGGATCGGCTCCAATCGCGACTGCGACCTCCAGCGTGCCCTTGGGATTCTTGGAGCGCGCGCTGCGAAAATGTTCCGCGCCGTGCTTCTGCGTTTGCCAGTGCATGCCCGTCGTGCGCTCGTCGAACACTTGCATGCGATAGCAGCCCACGTTGCGCTTGCCCGTTTCCGGATTCTTGGTGATCACCATCGGCCACGTGATGTAGCGCCCGCCGTCCTGCGGCCAGCATTGCAATATCGGAAAATCGAACAGCGAGAATCCCTCCGTCTTCACCACTTCCTGGCAATCGCCGCTGCGCACACTCTTCGGAAAAAACGAGCCCAGCTCCGCCAGCTTCGGCAGCATCTTCACCTTCTCGAGCAGTCCCTGCGGCGACTGCATATCGAGGAACGAAGTGACCCGACCCGCCACTTCCTCGAGCGATTCCACCTCGAGCGCCAGATTCATGCGCCGCTCGCTGCCAACCAGATTCGTGATCGCCGGAATGCGCGACCCCTTTGGCCGCTCGAACAGCAGCGCCGGGCCGCCGGCTTTCACGGCGCGGTCGGTGATCTCCGTGATCTCGAGGACCGGATCTACTTCTGCGGAGATTCGCTTCAGCTCGCCGCTCTTCTCCAGCTTGCGCACGAAATCCCGCAAATCGCGATACGCCACTTCGCCTCCCAACGCCACAATAGGTGTCGAAATTCTGCTCGGCCCGCCGCTAAGTCGTTTCGAGCCAACCAACTCTAACATGAGACCCGAATCTGGCGCGTCGCTCGATCTTCGCAATAATCGGGCGCGAGATTGGCTGGGTGTACCGCGCAGAAACATCCATTCTTCCAAAATGGCACACGCCGTCGCTCGCTTCTGGCGTCGCCGAACGAGGGACAACATTACGATCGCTTATTAAGTGCTGTAATTGTGTTAGTTGCGGGCTTCCGGCCCGAGCCCAGCTTTCAAGCGCGAGTTCGGAGGCCGGTGTGCACTACTCACCGCGAGATCGCCTGACGACTGGTTACCAAGGCACAGCGCTCCAGCGATTTCGTGGTCGTCAAGCCAAATGGCGCCCCTGGTAGGCGCTGGATTGGACCGAATGATCGCAAGCTTAGTATTCCTATTCAGTGTGGGAGCGTTGGGGCAGTTCGCAATCGCCTACTGCCGGACGCTGCTATTGGCCTACAACAAAGTGGAGTTGTCGCAGCACGTGCGCGAATTCACGGGCATTGGGGATACTCTCGCCCCGTCCGATTTTCAACGACTGCTGCAACTCGTGCGCCTCGCGCCGCCCCTAAGCGATGACGCCACCGAGATCCGCGCCGTTTCGATTTACTTCCGTCTCGCGCGCGTGGCCGGCGCCCTGCTGTCGCCACTTTCGCGTCAAGTTTCGCGCTGGTTCGAGAACGAACTGGCGCGCTGCTCGTACTTCGCCGCCGTCACCCTTGATCGCCGCCTCGTCCCCCTCTCGGAATGAATCGAAATGGCTTCGTTGACGTCCCCGGCCGGCGACGCGGCTCCGTGCCGCTTGTCATCCCGAATCCCCGCGATCTGTGCGGGGTGAGGGATCTGCTTTTCATTTTTGGGGGTCGCTAGCCCTCAACCGAATTCGTGCAACGTCAACACATTCTTGCGCGCAGCCCGAGCCCGGTGATATTCTTCGCTGGAAGTCACGCGAAGCGGGCGTCGTACAATGGCAGTATAGAAGCTTCCCAAGCTTCGGACGTGGGTTCGATTCCCATCGCCCGCTCCAGATCTCCAAATCTTCGGAACGAAAAAAGGGCTAGAAGAAAACTGCCGGTGAGACGTGAAAGCGCTGACTGAGTTTTTCCATCTGTTGTCTATTCAGCTGACGCTTTTCTTTCAGGATCAGGGAAACGATACTTTCACCTCCCAAGTCCTCGGCAAGATCCTTTTGTCGAAGGCCGTTTGCATCCATTAATTCCTTGAGCACCTCCACGCCCGAAGCCTTTTCGATGGTGAACTGCTTCCTTTCGTAGTCCGCGATTAGAACAATCAGCAGCTTGGCAGTTTCCGTTTCCTCTGCCGTTCGATGCGCTTTGCGTTGTAGCTCCAGAAGCCTGGAGATATATGTCTCGTGCTGCTGGCGTGAAGAAATGGTCTTCGGGGCCTCATCTTTAATAAGATATTTTGCAGGCAGTCGTTCAGCAATTGCAGGCATTTTTCCACGCCCCTTTGTCGTATTCTTTGTGGGTCAGCACGGCCAATACGGTCACGGTCCCCATCTCATAATTTATGTAGGTGATCAGCCGAGCGTCGTTATGCTTTATGTTAAAGACAACGCAATCCCCCACCGGGTCGGCATCTTTCCGAGTTCGCCTGACAGCAGGAAAATTGTTCCACGGCGGGTTCACCCCTTCGACGATTCTCACCCACGAACCCAGGGAGCCTTTCCACGCCGAGTGCTCTTTTTGTGCAGCTTCCATCAAATGCTTGCCGATTATCTGCACCTAGGAATCTTAGCAACTTGCTAAGTTACTCGTCAAGCGAAATGGCGTTACCCGCGAGCACGATTCCCATCGCCCGCTCCATTCTTCCTTCTTCCTTCCCCTACGATTACTACGCGATCGCTTGCGGAATTGCTTTCTTCCATTTGCCTTGCGCCTTGAGGATTAGCTCGACCACTTCGCGGATGGCGCCTTCGCCGCCCTTTGCCACCGTGACGTAGTGCGCGGCCCGTTTCACTTCGTAGACGGCGTCGGCCACGGCGACCGCGAGCCCCGCGCGTTCGAGGAGCGGAAGATCGGGCAAATCGTCGCCCACGTAGGCCACTTCCTCGTCGGTGACGCCCGCGCGCACAAGGATGGCCTTGTACGATTCGAGCTTTTTCGGCTGGCCCTGAATCACGAATTCCATCGAGGCTTCGCGCGCGCGTCGCGTCGTGGCCGGCGAATCGCGCCCCGTGATCAACCCTGTGCGAATTCCCATGATGCTCGCGAGCTTGATGCCCGCGCCGTCGTGCGCGTTGAACACTTTCATCTCAACGACGCTGCCGTCGGGAAATCCCTGCAGGCAGACGACCCCGGGCGTCATGGTGCCGTCAACGTCCATCAACAGCACGCGGACGTTGCGCGCCCGGCGCATGACGGGAGCCGGAAACTTCAATTCACGTATTGGCATCTTATGCGGTCCTCAGCACTTTGGGAGTGCGGTAGCTTGCTACCGCTTTCTCTTCGCCGAAGCTTGCTTCGGCGAGTTCCTCTTCGAACACGACTGGAGGCGGTCTTACAAACGCTGACCCGGAAGGGCGGGGCTTTAGCCCCTGAAGCCACGCTGTTAAAACAGTTGCAGCGTCCACAGATCATGGATGTGGACGACGCCTTCGAGCCGGCCTTTCTCATCGACGACCAGCACCGCCGTGATTTTCTTCTCCTCCATCAGGCGCAGCGCGCTGGCGGCCAGCTCCGTCCGCGACAGCGTCACCGGATTGCGCGTCATGCAATCCGCAGCCGAAAGATCGAGCACGTTCTGCTTTCGGCTCTGCATCACGCGGCGAAGATCGCCGTCCGTGATGATGCCCAACAAGCGGCCATCCGGCTCCGTCACGGCCGCCAGACCCAGACCTTTTCGGCTCATTTCGTAGATCACGTCGGGCATTTTCGCCGTGGCCAGCACGCGCGGCGCATCGTCACCTGAGTGCATCATGCCCTCGACGCGCCGCAGTTTTTTGCCCAGGCGTCCGCCGGGATGCAGCGCGGCAAAATCCTCTTCCTTGAATCCGCGGCGATCCAGCAACGAAATCGCCAGCGCGTCTCCCATCGCCAAGGCCGCAGCAGTGGAAGCCGTCGGCGCGAGATTCAGCGAGCACGCTTCTTCCTTCACCGCGATGTCGAGCACCACATCGCTGGCGGACGCGATCGTCGAACGCGCCTGCGCCGTGAGCGCGATGAGATGAATCCCCAGACGCTTCACGGATTCGAGCAGCTCCACCAGCTCTTCGGTTTCGCCGCTCTGCGAAATCGCGAGCAGCACGTCGTCGCTCGTCAGCATACCCAGATCGCCGTGCAACGCGTCGGCAGCGTGCAAGAACAATGACGGCGTGCCGGTGCTCGAGAACGTCGCCGCGATCTTGCGCCCGATCAGCCCCGATTTGCCGAGACCCGTGACGACGACGCGCCCTTTGCACGCGAACACAAGCTCGACCGCCTTTTCGAAGCGATTGTCGAGACGTTCGATTAGGCCAGCGATCGCATCCGCTTCGATTTGCAGGACGCGCTTCGCTGTCGCCAAGCTCCCTGATTTCAGGGATTGAGTTGATTTTCTCCGCTCTCTCTGCGTCTCTGCGGTAATTTTTCGACGTGCTCCTAGCCGAGTTTTCATGGCGTCGCCCACTCGCGCGTAAGCGCCGACAGCCGCTGAAGTTTGCGTATGAGCGGACGGAATTGGTCGAGCGGCAGCGCGTTGGTGCCATCCGAGAGCGCCTTCGCCGGATTCTCGTGCACCTCGAGAAAAATTCCGTCGATGCCCACCGCAGTTCCGGCGCGGGCCAGCGGCTCGATGAATTCCGGCTGGCCGCCGCTCGACTTCCCTTCTCCGCCGGGCAATTGAACCGAATGCGTCACGTCGAACACCACCGGGTAGCCGAATTTTCGCATGATGGGAAACGACCGCATGTCGACCACAAGGTTCTGATAGCCAAACGAGCTGCCGCGCTCCGTGAGAATAATCTTTTCATTGCCGGTACTCGCCACTTTTTCAGCCGCGTTGCCGATTTCCTGCGGCGACAGAAATTGTCCCTTCTTTATGTTGACCACGCGGCCCGACCGGCCCGCCGCAATCAGCAAGTCCGTTTGCCGCGAGAGGAACGCGGGGATCTGCAGCACGTCGCAAACCTCCGCCGCGGGCGCGACGTGCGCCGCCTCATGCACGTCAGTGAGAATCGGGAGCCCCGTTTGCTGCTTGATCTTCGCCAGGATGCGAAGCCCTGCTTCGAGCCCGGGTCCCCGGTACGAGGACGCAGACGAGCGATTTGCCTTGTCGTACGAAGCCTTGAAAATCAGCGGGACGCCCAGTTCCTCCGCCGCGGCGCGAAGCTGCTCGGCGATGCCCATGGCGTGGCTTTCGCTCTCAATCACGCAAGGCCCCGCAATGACGAAAAGCGGCGCCTCGCCGCCAACGCGAATTTTGCCCACCGAAAAGCTGCGCGAAGATGCCATCGTTCTGACGCCGCGCAGTATAGCATCGCTCGCGCAAGCGGGGCGCAGGGGCGAACACAGCCGCGACCACAACGATACGCAAGAGGGCCTGCGCCACGAGCCTGCTCCCTCACTCAAATCGTACAGCATTTTACTGGGCGAAATACGGGACACCGCCATAGCGCGCACCGCCGCGCGGGGAGATACTCCACACGACCGGCGCACCACCGTTTTTTTTCGCAAGCTGCGCCTGGCAGGGATGGCTCTATGAAGGCTTCGACACTTTTGATTGGCGTGGCCGGCGCAAGTTTGCTGGCGGCGGGGATTGCATTCGGTTTTCATCAGCGGCGACTCCAGAACGCAGCCGCGAATGATGCTTCCGCGCAACCGGAGAGCCCGGCTCCGAGCAGCCCCTCGGCGGCAACAGGCAGCAACGCGGCTCCGGAATCTTCCGCAGGCGCGAGCACGACCGACAGCACCACCGCGCCCACTGTGAAAGTTGCGATGAAAAATGTCGATTTTCATCTTACCGACAAGATCGTGGTGCACATAGACTCGCTCGAAGGCAAGCTAGCACCAAAGCCGGGTCAAATTTCGGTGTTCGACGACAAGCAGTCCTTCGCCCTCGACGCCGACGAGGCCAAGGTAAGCGTTACCACCCAGGCTTTGGCGAACGACCTGAATGACTTCGTGTTCGCCAAAAGTGATTCTCCGTTGAAGAAGCTGTCGGTAAGCACGAAGGGCAACCAACTCATCATCAAGGGTCTGCTGGCGAGCAAAGGCGATCTTCCCTTCGAGAGCGACGGCACCGTATCCGTGACGCCGGAAGGCATGATCCGCGTTCACACGGCCAAAGTGAAGGCGCTTCACCTGCCGGTGAAGGGCCTGATGGATATGCTTGGCGTCGAGACCTCCAACCTGCTCAACACAAAGAAAGTGCAGGGTGTTACGGTTGATAAGGACGACTTGATCCTCGACCCGGAGAAGCTCTTTCCGCCGCCACAGATTCGTGGTCATTTGATTAGCATCGTTGTGCGCAACGGCGGAATGGACCTCGAGTTCCGATCTCCCAGCGCGGCTCCGATGGCTGAGACGGCTCAGGCGGTGAATGCATGCGGCGCCCAGAACTTCCTGGCGTTCAAAGGCGGCTCCGTGCGGTTTGGCAAGCTTACGATGAACGATTCGGACCTCGAATTGATCGATTCGACTCCCGCCGATCCCTTTGACTTCTCGATTGACCACTACCAGCAGCAACTTACGGCAGGCTACTCCAAGATGACCCAGCGGGGCGGCTTGTGCGTCCACGTCCCTGACCTGGACAAGGTTCAGGCGACCACTAATGCGAACCGGCAGCAGCCGGTGGCTGGAAACTGACCCAGTGCACAATTGCATGCCACTCGGCAAAAAAAAGTACCATGACTGGCTGGAACTGTGCTAGAATTAGCCGTTTCAATAACTTACAGATATCCGGCCATCTTTGCATCGAGATCTAGGAATCCTTTCGGCTGGGTTTCGCATCGAATTGAACATGGACAGCCAACGTAAACGTAAGGGAACAGGACGGTTAGTGCCGACGCGGGCCACCGGCGTCGAATACCGCGTGAACTATGGGCTCCAGCTGGTTCCGGAGACCAAGCAGCACGGTCGCGGGATTCGTCCGACCAAGTGGGCGAAGTGTTCCGTGAAGTCCGCGCATGCGCACCGGATTCCGCAGGGTGAGTACTTCCTCCACGCGGATGAAGGTGGCGTGTTTCAGGTGAAGCTTACCGGCAGCGCGTGGCAGTACCTCGCAGCGGCGTAAGCGGACCAGTCTGCCCCTCGACATCGCAATTTAACGACAAGCCAAGGTAATTCCTCGGCGCGCCTCGTAGTCCGCCCTAAATCAAACGTAACAAAACACATACGCCTCATCGCGTTGAGATCTTTCGGGATTAATCTGCGGATGCTGCGCGGGATTCCGATGCCGCTTCCGCGGGCAAGCCCAGGCGCTGGCGACGGTTCGCCAAGCTGGCGCGGATAAACGCGGCAAACAGCGGATGCGGCGCCAGCGGCTTCGACTTAAACTCCGGATGGAACTGGCAGCCGAGGAACCACGGGTGGTCCGGAATTTCCACAATCTCCACGTAGACGCCGTCAGGCGTCCGCCCCGTGATGCGAAAGCCCGCGCGGGTCATCGTCTCGTCAAACTCGCAATTGAATTCGTAGCGATGGCGGTGGCGCTCGGAGATTTCCGTGGCGCCGTAAGCCTTCGCCGCGAATGACCCGGGCTCGAGCCTGCATGGCCACGAGCCGAGGCGCATCGTGCCGCCCATTTCGTCCACGCCGAGCAATTCCCGCAGCTTGTAAATCACGCGGTCGGGCGTCGAGGGATCGAACTCGGTCGAGTCAGCGCGCTCGATTTTCGATACCGTGCGCGCGTATTCGATCGTCGCGCACTGCATCCCTAGGCAAATCCCAAAGAACGGGATCTTCTTCTCGCGCGCGTACGTAATCGCGTGGACCATTCCCGCAATGCCCCGCTTGCCGAATCCGCCCGGAACCAAAATTCCATCCACGTGGCGCAGACGCCGCTCCGCCGTCGCCGGCGAATCGATTTCTTCCGCTTCGATCCATTCGATCACCGTGCGCTGCCGATTCGCGAGGCCGCCGTGCATCAGGGCTTCGCGCAAACTCTTGTAGGCATCCTCGAGCTGCACGTACTTCCCCACCACGCCGATGTGCACTTCGCCCTGCGGATGCTCCAGCGTTTCGAGCATCGCCAGCCAACGGCTCAGGTCGCGCGGCGGCGCCTGCAGGTGAAGCAGCCGCAGAATCTGCTCGTCGAGCCCTTCTTCGGCCAGCGACATCGGAACTTCATAAATATTGCGTACATCGGGCGCCGAAATGACGCACGACTCCGCCATGTTGCAGAAGAGCGCGATTTTGGCCTTCAGGTCGTGGCCCAGCGGACGATCGCTGCGGCAAATCAGAATGTCGGGCTGAATTCCGATGCTGAGAAGCTCTTTCACGCTGTGCTGTGTGGGCTTGGTTTTCAGCTCGCCGGCCGTCGGGATGAACGGCACCAGCGTGAGATGCACGAAAATCACATTCTCCGCGCCGAGTTCCAAGCGCATCTGCCGGATGGCTTCCAGGAACGGCAGCGACTCGATGTCTCCCACCGTGCCGCCGATTTCCACCAGCACCACGTCCGCATCGTCCGCCACTTTGCGGAACGCCGCCTTGATTTCGTCGGTGACATGCGGAATCACCTGAACCGTCTGGCCCAGGTAATCGCCGCGGCGCTCCTTGGCGATGATGGATTCGTAGATACGGCCGGTGGTCCAGTTGTGGTCGCGCGTCAGGCGCGCGGACGTGAATCGTTCGTAGTGGCCCAGATCGAGATCGGTTTCCGCGCCATCGTCCGTGACAAACACTTCTCCATGCTGATACGGAGACATCGTTCCGGGATCAACGTTCAGGTAGGGATCGCACTTCTGGAGGGTGACTTTGAGGCCGCGGCTTTCTAGCAGGCAGCCAATTGAAGCCGCTGCCACGCCCTTACCGAGAGAGGAAACTACGCCGCCCGTTACAAAGATGTACTTCGGGCCGGTCCGCAAGGCGCCTGAATTTCCTCCGGTGGAATCGGCGTACCACCCATTATCGACAGAACCGCCCCACGTGTCAAATCCAAGATTCGAATCGCAACGTTTCGCGGGTAGGTTGGCCACAGAGTCACCGAGCGTTAATCAGAGGTTGGCCGCGCGGTTGTGCAGATAACGATGCCGAAGGTCGCCAGAACGGCTATGCATGAACGCTATGTCAGTTCTCGGATGGAGAACTCTTCTGGACGTAAGATCAGGATCGTAGGAACCGAGGGAACGGCAAGGCGAAGATAAAAGTAGCCGATGCCTGCCAAGCCGAGCATCAGGCTTGGGTTCTCCCCTCCCGAAGTGCCGCAGGGCCATGTATCGTCGCCGCGGCCGAAACTTTCGATTCCTTTAGCGGCAACCGCCGCCGCGGCTTTACATGCTTCGGAAGCGGCTGGTCCCAAAGCCGCGGAACCATAGCGAATCACCTCAGCATTGCCGGCAAGTCCGTGACAAAGGGAATAATTCGCGTTGGGAGAATGCAGCTGAGATTCTACGGCGCGGCGCGTTGTTTCCACGGCCACAAGCGCCTCGGCTTTGCTGGCGTTATCCTTCAGAATTTCGTAGGCGCGCAGCCGGGATAATCCGATTCCAGGCGCGCCGTGACACCAAGCGGTGGCAAAAGGAAGCGACTTGCGATTTGGCTTGGGCTGTCCGGGTTCTTCGCGCAAATCGGGCCAATTCTGCTGACCGGGATCGTACCAGTTGCGTTCGTAGGCAAATGCTGATTCGGCTGCACTACGATATTTGGAGTCGCCGGTGGCGCGGAAAAGTTCGAGAAGCGCGTAGCCGATGCCTGCCGCTCCATGCGAGAAACCGGTCAAGTTTCGGCTGGTAGGCATTGCCGAGGAGGGCCACGAATAGCAGGCTTTAGACTTGTTCGCGTTGCGAAGCAATTGTCGCGCGAGCGATCGGCAGAAATCGAGAAGGCCTGGCTCGTCGAGGAGCTCGCGCAGCGTCAGTAAGCCGACGATCATGCCCGCCTTACCGTAAAACAGATCGAATTCCCAGTTGTCCGGTTTTTCGGCTTTGCAGCGCTGAACAATGCGCAGCGCTGCGCGAAGAAGATTCTCGTCTTCCAGGATTCTTCCGAGTCGCGCGGCAACCAGTGCGATTCCAATCCATCCGACAAAGAGACTCGGTCGAGCCGGGGCAGGCAAGGTATCCAGCCGTGAGAGCCCTTGCACAATTGCGCCGAGCGCGCTATGGCGCAGTTCTGCATCTCCAGTCGCGGCGTGTAGTTCAGCGAGAAACAAGGCCACGCCGCTCGTGCCTGAATAGAAATCGGGGCCGAGAGCGCTTAATGTGGCGTTCCCTTGCGGAGTAAGGCTCCGCTCGAGAGGCTGGAAACCCACCCAATTGCATCGATTTTCGTGCCAAATTGCCCGCCGAACGAGGCGCGAAGCGAGACGCGCGGCCATCTCCAAATAGTCTTTTGCGGAGTAGAAAGCCGGCGTGATTTCGCCCCGAGGTTCAGGGCTGCGCGGGTCCGACCGTGCGCCATTAGTACGGAATTTATATATGTCTGTAGAGCCGGGGTTCAAATACGGCATCTCAAGGCTGATTTCATTTTTTGCGAAGTGCGCTTCCACAACCCTTAAGCGATCGGATAGGGATTGCCTGCCTCGCTGCCAGGCGTGAAAGATGCCTTCGGCCAGCAACCCGCAGCGATGAATTCCAAAGCCCTCGAAGTTTTTGCCAGGGTCCTCAGCGAGGCCTAGGCCCGGCGCAAGACACTTGGTGAAAGCCGGAACTCTTGGATTCAGCTTCTCACTGATTTTTGGATAAATGCGCTGCAGAATTGGGGCAACAGTTTCGTAATCTTTTTTGCGAATATACAGCACTGCGGCATCGCAACGGCTAAATGCGGCTTCCTCGTTGAGCACCTTGAACCTGAATCGAAGCCGAGCACGATTCAGCTCGCGAGTAACTTCATGCATGAGCGGAACTGCGCCTTCCGAGCAGAGATTCCAGTAGAACCGGACCACATCGGCGCCTCCGGAATCTGGCATTTCAACGTCGCTCACGGCCATGTAGAAGCCGGGTGAAATGCCCAGCAGTTCCTTGGGAAAGCGAAGGCTGACACGGGAAGCCGGGTCGAGCAATTCACCATTCGCCGGGTTACAATCCGTTTGTTGCACGCGGAACGCCGAGCCGTTTCTTCGCGCGACGAGTTCATTGTTCGCAAGCGAACTGATCTCCCATCCTTCCGCCAAATAGCCGGCGCCGCAGTTAGAGCGGGAAAGTTCGTCGGTGAATTCGCCCACGCTAGAGTAGGCGAGTGGGTTGGCTACTTTCACCGAGGGCGCTGCTGTTCCCTGGCAGTAGAAATCGGAATAAAGCCGACCCTGTAACGTCGACAACACCCAAGCCTGAACCGCTTTTTGGCTGAGGGCTCGCTGAAATCGCGCGGTGAGACGCGGTGAGGGCTTTCCAAACCAGGAATAGGCGTTGGACGAATGAAATACTGTCGCCTGGATTGCGCTCTCGATCTGTTCGCGGCAGTTAGTCATCGCAGAACTCAATCCCAAGCAGCTCGACGGCAGCTTTCTCGGGTTGCGCCAGGATATTCATGCCGACTTGGACCAGCAAAAGGATGTAGGAGTTAACCGACGAAAGAACGGGACTCATTTCGAAGGCCAGCAGGAAAAGGCGCAGCGCAGAAAATTTGACGGCCCGCAGAAGGAGCTCCTGGGATCGGGAAGGATCCAGCGCCATGCAGCGCGCGTATTGAGTCCAGAATGAGCGGAGTGATGGCTGAATGTTCTCCAATGGGCAAGTCGCGAGGCCAATCAAGCGGTCCAGTTGGCTTGCCCTCATCAGCGGAAAGGAAAAAAGCCAGAAACTGAGATATTCGGCCAATACGGACCCGACATCCCAGGCAACATCACCTGTGCCTGCGAATTCGAAATCTACGATTTTTGCCGGGCGCTTGTTGCGCGCGAGCGGCACGGCAATCAAGAAGTTCTCCGCCCTGATGTCACCATGAATAAAACCGGAGGGCTGCCATTCCTGGCGTAGCTGGTCGAGACGGTGAGTCAAGGTCTTCTGCTTCTGAATAATTTCAATGAGCTGCAGTTCCGCGGGACTGAGGGAGCGGTAGATGGCGAAACTGGGCTCATGCAGATTCAGCACGGAGGCCCGGGCTGTCGCAGTTTGTTCTCCCTCGCCTAAGTCCGCACGGTGCAGCGCGGCCAGAGCGCTGGCGGCCTGTTTGGCGGAGTGGGACGAAACGCGACCCAAGCGCTGCTGCTGCTCGCGCAGATTTTCGGCATCCTGGACCAATTCCAGAATCAGGATGTGCTGCTCGGGATCGTATGCACAGAACCCGGGCAGGTGGGTGGCGATTCGATTTTTCTGCCCGCCGGAGAAGAGCTGCTGATAGACGGCTGCTTCGCGGTATAGCGTCTCAACACTGCCGGGGCCAGCAGCCTGTTTGAGAAGGTAACACCCGTCCGGGCTGATGATTCTGTAGATGCGATTGCGGCGGGAATTGTCGATCACAGCAAAATTTCCGTCCACAACGCACTTCGTGGTGATCAAATCACGCGACAACAGATAAGAGATTACTTCGTGCTGGTTCAGCATGGCTGTCGCACAAAATGAACACCGGCCAGTACTGGCGCGGATGAGTTGCCTTTTCTAGCCACCGGGCAAATGACGACTAGACTGCCGGCACCGAACGTGCGCGGAACCGAGTACTTTCCGCAATCCAATGTGCGCACGGGTTCGAGTCTCTTGACGCTGGGAATACGCTTTGAGCGCTTCTTATCCGCTTTGGTCGGCTTGCTGGATCGCTTGGCTGCCATGTCGACTACCTCCTTTGATTCGTTTGATTACTCGGACCGAGACTCGTCGGTGTCACCCTGAGGCTGCGCGCACGGGTAGCAATACCAGAACCAGGAGGAAACTGCGACGAAACTTCGCACGCGCTCGCCTGCAAAAGCGGCGTCGGGCAGACCGCCGATACGTTCCTCAGAGGCTGCCCGAACTTCCGAATCTATGACTGGGCCACGCAGATACTTCCGCTGCGTGCGCTGAATATTCCATTGACGATTTCGAGTGGCCATGTTCCTTGGTGCGCGCGTACCGTCGCCAACTGAACAAAGGCGGAGTTGGGCAGCCCATTCTTTCCTTCGCGGCTGCCCGAAGTTCCGCATCGATAACTGGGCCCGCAGACACTCTCGCTGTACACCCAAACTTCCGCTTTCTCGGTTCTAGACAAGGCGTTGCCGGAACGCGCGCAAGCGTAACTACTTTAGTGTGGTCACCCAGATGCCAGTCTTGGGACCGCATTCCGCCATCATCAAATTCTGCACGTGTTCCAGCTTCTTGACGCTGGGAATGCGCTTCGAACGGCTCTTGGTCCCTTTCACTGCTTTGCTCGATCGTTTCGTTGCCATGTTCACTACCTCCTTTGATTGTTTTTCACTTGACCTTGAAGTCGTCGCTGTCACCAACCACTCGGCCACTGGGGTGCAATTGCACAGCCAAAGGTCAGCTGGACGCTTGGTGCGGGGAATCTAGCACAAAATAAGAGGCTTAGTCTTCTTTGTGGGGAGGGTCCGGCGCAGACGTGGCTGAACCCGCGTTGAATTTTTAATTGAGCGTTTGATTTTTCAACAAGCGGAGCCCGGGAGCGCATCCTGTTGATAGACGGGAAACTGGGGTCGAGTGGCATATTCGCACTCAATACGCGCCAGCAGGAGCCCGAGTTTCCCCTGGAACAGGCTTTGAGCGGGGGCTTCTTTTGACCAACGAGGCCGAAGCGAGTTCAGCCAGTCCACCGTTCTCCGTTTCAGGTGGGCGTCGCCAACGGCGGAAGAGAATGAAGCGAGGGCAATGGCCTGCCCTGCCGCACCACAACAGATGCTTCCGGGCTGCATTCGATACTTCCACACGCCCGATGCGAGCCGATCGAGCAGTTCGCGATCATCATTGGCGCGCGAATGTTGCCACACTTTCGTCCACATCAGCAGATGGCCGGCAAGGCCGTTGCACCAGCCGAGCCAAAAACGATGCGACCCAGCGCGCACGGGCCAAATCAGGGCTTTCTGGAAAGGAATGGCCATCTCGCGAAGCCGCTCGATCAGAGGAGATGCAATCTTCTGCTCGCCGCAAGCGTAGGCGGTAAACACCTGGCCCGCAGCGCCGTGGGCAAACCCAAGCACCTGATTCGGGCGGATGGAGACGCCGGTTTTTACCCACGCATGCCGGACGATGCGGCGGCTGAAATGCGAGAGCTCGCTGCGAAGTCCCGGCGATGAGGCGCAGCTTGTCAGGTGTTTTGCGGCAAGCGCGAGACCCAGTCCGCCGAGATGCAGGTCGGCGATACGCGAGAGGCGACTCTTGGCAAGCTTCAAGAATTGGCGGGCCGCGGTGTCTGCGCCAGTGGGATCTCGCATGCGTGAGCGAATGATGCTCTTTACGTAGAGTAAGCCGGGCTCGGAGAACACTATAGACGATGCGAATCCTATTCTTCGACGTGTGCTTCCCCGCGCCCATGAGACAAACGCCCGTTTACTGGAGGCGTGCTGCTCGGCGGCTGCAATCCAGGCGTTGGCAGCAAACAAAAGCTCGGCATCGTGGAGTAGCTCCGCGGTGCGAGCCAGGACATAAGCGATGCCTGACGCGCCATCCGCAATGGAGCACTGGGGCGGGACGAGCGAGAATTCGCGCAATGCGCGCGAATCCAAGCCGTAAAGCGCCCTTAACTCCTTGACGGGATCCATTGGCCGTCTTGCTGGTCGCGCAGATGCAGGATTTGATCTCTTCACACGATGTGCCCCGGCACTCGCGGGGAGTATACCTCTGCGCGAGACCGCACAAACAGTCTCCGCGGATTGGCGGCAACCCCGGCGGGTGACGCAGCCTTAAGCCCTTGGTTCTCAGGGTGTCGCAGCCCTTCGGTGTGCGAAGGGTGCGCGTCTTAGCCTCTTCCGGCTTCGAATTCTCCCGCGCTCAATCCCACATTTTATAGTACTAGAACTTGACAATGTGGTAACTATATGATATCCTGCAGTCGGAAACTTGGACATAACAGACAAACACGGTGCCCCACCAAAGTTACCTTTCGACACCGCGCCGGGCCCGCCCGGGGGCGCCGAAGCGCTTGGGACGAAGGCCGGTCGCCCCTCGCCCTCACCCCTCGCTTTACTTTCGCTCCCCTGCCGAAATTCTAATAACGAAAGCGCGATTAGAAATTGACGCAAATGATTGAAAACATTCACCAGCGACCCATTCTAATAAGCAAAAGGGACGGGGTATATTTTCGCAAAAGCGAAACCAAGGCGAACACTCCCGGCATGCGGATGCCAGCGGGTGCCGAGTTTATGCAGTGAGGAAGGGCTTCCAGCGATCCAACATCACCTTTAATTCGCTAACTTCTTCTGGGCGAAGAGTTGGAAGTGGCGGGCGTACTGGACCTGCCGCCATTCCAAGCAAGTTCATCGCCTCCTTCATGACGGAAACCTCGTAGCCTTTGCGACGCGCTCGCAGCTCGTAGAGAGGGATCACGTAGGTGTTCATGAGCTGCATGAGAGAGGAGGAATCTCCCGCTGAAGCGACCTCGTGGAGTTTTAGAGAAAGTTTTGGGGCAAACGTGGCAATGCTTGACGTGTACGTCCGGATGCCGATGCTGTAGTAGCCGGGAACAGAGTCATCGCCAGCTCCGCCAATCCAGTAGAGCCGGTCTCCGACGCGGTTCATAATCCGCTCGTACCGGCGCAAGTCGCCCTGGCCATCCTTCCAGCAGACGAGCGTGGGGATTTTCTCCGCGAGTTGTTCCACCCATGCCGGTTCCGGGTTGACCCAGTCGCGGCTGTAAACCAGCATTCCCAGCGGGGTCGCGGCGCCGATTGCTCTGTAATATTCCGCAAGTCCCTCTTCATCGGCGTTTGGATAATAGGGCGGCAACGCGAGGATGGCATCCGCGCCGGCCCGCTGCGATTGCTGGGCAAGCTCGATCGATATCCGCCAGTTGAATCCGGTTCCTACGATTACCGGAATCCGGCCATGCACTTCCTCTACGGTGGCCTTCACAACCTCTAAGTGCTCCGCAGGAGTGAGGGAATACATTTCGCCTGTCCCGCCTGCGGCGACGATTGCAGCAGGCGGAGTCTCAAGGAGGCCTTGAAGATTCTTGCGAAGTCCGGGGATATCCAGCGACAAATCCGGCTTCAACGGTGTGACTGGAAATGCAATCACGCCGCGAAGTCTGGCACGGAGTTCTTCAGGCTTCATTGGCTCACCCATGCGAACGGAACCGAAGCGCAAAGCGGACGGCGCAAGAATCGATGAACTCGCCAGCATGCCCGCTCCATCAAGGAATTTCCGGCGCGAAAAATGTGAAGGCATCTTCGCTTCCCTCGCTAACTCATTTGGCCCACCGTTGCGCCTAAATCCTTTTGCCACGTCCCGGGTCAATAGGGATGCGATTGTTCATTGTGTTGTCCTCAAACGACGACGTTGGTCGAGACTGCAAACTATTGATGGACGGGCGCGGAGGTGGCCGCCTCTTCGATGAGCTTGGCTACTTCCTTCGGATGAGAGATGTAGGCCGCATGACTCGAATTCACCTCGATTGTCGTGGCATGGGCGCGCTTCGCCATCATGCGCTCCTGGTCCGGATTGATCGAGTGGTCCGAGGTAGCCACCAGGTACCAACTGGGTTTCGACTTCCAGGCCGGAGTCTTAACGGGGGATGTGAACGAGTCGGCGGAGAACAAAACCTGTGACTGAGCCATGAACGCGGCCTTGGCCTCCGGAACGTCCGCTATGAAGTCGGAATGAAAGGATGGCGGGTCAATGTAGAAGTAGCCATCGGCGGTTTCCTTCACCCCCTTGCCGGCCGGCGGCAAAGCTTGCTCGATGGTGGCGGAGCTTTCCCCAGTGTCCAGCGCGAAAGCGGAAATATAGACAAGGGCCGCAACCTTTGGATCATTGCCGGCTTCGGTGATGATGGCACCGCCGTAGCTGTGCCCGACCAGGACCACCGGCCCGGACTGCCGGTCGATCATGGCCTTCGCGAACTTGACGTCCTCGGCGAAGGATGTCTCTGGTTCCTGCACCACCGAAACCGCGTACCCGTCCTTCGTGAGGATGTTGAAGACCGCTTCCCAGCCGGAGCCGTCGGCGAATGCACCGTGCACCAGAACCACGTTCTTGATGCCGGTTGGCGCCGCCGCAGCAACTCTGACAGTCCTCTGCAGCAGCAGAGCCGCGCCCATCAGCACCGCAGCGAGCGTTACAACCACGTAAATCTTCTTCATGATAGTTCTCCTCTCTTCTAGTTTTTCAATTTGAGCTGCCGACTGGCCGCCGTGCAGTTCTTGACCGGTATTCTCCGCCGGGCGTTGGATGCAATGAGCGAGCGAAAGGGTGAAGAAATATCAGCTCCGACATAATGCCGAATCTCTGGACGAGGACCCCCAGCAGGAAGTAAAA
Organism: uncultured Acidobacteriota bacterium; assembly: GCA_963737205.1. Lineage (GTDB taxonomy): Bacteria > Acidobacteriota > Terriglobia > Acidiferrales > UBA7541 > Palsa-295. The sequence goes on from CAVTRV010000003.1 coordinate 1,314,566, forward strand.
CCACCTGAACTTCGCCAAAGTGAGCTAGAATCCTGTCCAATTCTTGCTCAGGAGTCAGAGATGATAATCGGTGATCGGTTGCGTGACCTGCGAGAAGCAAAGAAGCTGTCGCAGGGAGACATCGAGAAACGGACTGGTTTGCTGCGTTGCTACATCTCGCGCGTTGAAAACGGCCACACCATTCCGGCGATCGAGACTCTGGAAAAAATGGCACGAGCCATGGAAGTTCCTCTGTACCAGCTTTTCTACGACGGCGAGGAACCTCCGAAGCTGGCTGCTCTCCCAAGGCGCAAGGGGGACGAAACAGCTTGGGGACATTCCGGTAAGGACGCACGTGTTCTCAATCGATTCCGCAGCCTTCTGAGTCGAATGGATGTGCAGGATACGAAGCTCCTTCTCCTGGCAGCTCAACAGATGGCGTCCAAACGCAAGACGGACAAGTAGGGTCTGCGAGATGAACACAAGCCAACCCCGCGAACCTTTGAAGCATATCGATCAGTGGGATGACTTTGTGGCGACGAGGTATCGGGAGGGAAAAGATGCGTCGGAGTTCCGCAATTATGACGAGGATGCTAACCCCGGTGTTGTGGAGTTCTACCGGTTGAATCATGCGAACCAGACGCTGGCTTTCACCCTCGGGAAGGAAAAGGAGTTTGGCGGGCTGAAAAGGGGCAAGAAAAGCATCTGGGCCGCCGCCGATTACTTGAATACGCTGGTGGACGACAGCGACCCAGACACCGATCTTACCCAGATCGAGCATCTCCTGCAGACTTCTGAGGCAATTAGGAAGGACGGACAGCCCCGCTGGTTCATTCTCGCCGGTTTTATCCATGATCTCGGCAAAGTTCTATGCCTTTACGGAGAGCCGCAATGGGCTGTGGTAGGAGATACATTCCCCGTGGGATGCGCTTACTCGAGCGAGATCGTTTTCCGGGAATACTTTGCGCAGAATCCGGACGTTCGCGTGCCCGAATACCAGACCTTATATGGAATTTATGAGCCCAACTGCGGGCTTGAGAACGTGCATCTTTCCTGGGGGCATGACGAATACATTTACCGCGCGACCAAAACTTATCTGCCCGAAGCTGCGCAATATATGCTGCGCTATCACTCGTTTTATCCCGCCCACCGCCACGACGCGTACAAGCATCTGATGTCGCCGCAGGATGAGAAAATGTTCGAGTGGGTACGCAAATTCAATTCCTATGACCTTTATTCCAAGGGCTCAGTTAAACCAGATATAAAACAGCTGAAACCCTTCTACGAAGATCTGATTGCGGAATTCTTCCCCAGTGAAATCGACTGGTGACACTCCGACGTGAATGCCAAGGAAGACGCTTAGGCGTTGTAGTTCGCTACGACGCGGATCACTTTCCCTTTTGCTGAAAGCTCCATGAATTCTGCGGTGCGGGTTCCCTTTTGATTTGTGTAGTAGAGTACGACGCTGTTTAGGCCCCAGAGCACATCCTCAAGGTGGAAGCGGAGTTCCGGGTGGGCTTCCAAGCCTCGCTGAAAATACGCTTTCACGTTCGCTTTGCCCACCACCTTGCCGTCAGACGAGCCCAGCAGCTTGGCGGCGACGGGCGAGGTCAACTCCACGGCGTCGTCATAGTGCGTCATGATCGAGTCCAGATCGTGAGCGTTCCAGGCGGCGACCCAATGGCTACCGAGATTCCAGGCGTCGTCTTTTGTCACTGCTTCCCCTCGCAGGAGATGTGCCGCGACTACGGCGCCTGGCACGGGTACGGCATGCCGTGCCCCTACCGGCAAACTTCGAAGACACAGCGCTAAAGACCGCGGCGCTACGTTTGAACCTGCCCTCAGGAAGACGACGAGGCGGCGGCGCGGAGGAGTTTCTCGACGCGCTCGATGTCGGCGGGAACGTCGACGCTGACGGCGTCGTACTCCGTTTCGACCACGTGAATGCGGAAGCCGTTCTCGAGCCAGCGAAGCTGTTCGAGCTGCTCGATGCGTTCCAGGTCGCCCGGCGGCAGCGTGGGAAATTCGAGCAGCGCGTCGCGGCGAAACGCGTACAGCCCGATGTGCTTCCAGTGAGTCACAGCCACCGGCGAGCCGGTGTCGCGAACCCACGGAATCGGCGCGCGCGAAAAGTAGAGCGCGCTGCCATCGAAGTCGCGCACGGCTTTGACGACGTTCGGATCCATAATCTCATTCTTTTGGGTGATGACGGAACAAGGCGTCGCGATCTGTACCGATTCGTCTTCGAGCATTTCCAAAACGACCGCATCGACGGTGCCGGGGTCGATCAGCGGCTCGTCGCCCTGGATGTTGAGGTAGATGTCAGCGCGAAGGTGCGCAGCCACTTCGGCTACGCGGTCGGTGCCAGTGCGGTGGTCGCTGCGGGTGAGCAGGGCCTCGCCGCCAAAACCTTCCACGGCCTTTCTGATGCGGTCATCGTCTGTGGCAACCACGACCCGAGTGACGTTCTGCGCCTGCCGGACGCGTTCGACGACGTGCTGGACCATCGGGCGGCCCGCGATGGAAGCCAGCGGCTTGCCGGGAAGCCGAGTGGAACCGTAGCGCGCGGGAATTACAGCGACGACAGTATTGCCATTGGGAGCCTTGGAGAAGGAATCTTCGCGAGTCGCCATAATCAAAGGTCACTTTCTGCCGATAGGAGAATCTTAGCACTTAGAGGGACTCGTTACGAATCCCCGGCGGCGAGCGGCCGACCAGGGGCCGGGGGTGTAAGTTGAGAACGGAACAGGATCTGTCAATTGTGACGCTTGCTTTCGCTCCGTCGAGTGATACAATCTCCGGCATTGGGGCGTTTGGGGGCTCTTTGAAAGAACGAGCCACGCGGCCGTGTGGTGGCTGGATACCCGTGGCACGATGTATGTCTGTGGCTCTCGCCGCTGTGCTCCTCTCCTCGTATTCGTCCTTCGCGCAACAAGCCGGCGCTGGTCCTGAAAATCCGGGACTGCTGAATCCGCAAAGAATCCAAAAGGGCAAGCCGCTCACCACCGAGACGGAGATGACGCTGGTCAACGTGACGGTGACGGATCCCTACTCGCGGCTGGTGACGGGACTCGAGCAGGAAAATTTCCGCGTGTTCGAGGACGGCGCCGAGCAGGAGATCGTGCGGTTCTCGAGCGAGGATGTGCCGGTGTCGATCGGCGTGGTCTTCGACATGAGCGGCAGCATGACCGACAAGATCGACAAATCGCGGCTGGCGGCCGTTCAGTTTTTCCGCACCGCGAATCCCCAGGATGAGTTCTTCCTGATCAATTTCAACGATCGCGCGCAGCTTGTGAGCCCCTTCACCGCAAGCGTCGAGGAACTACAGAACCGGCTGATGTTCACGTCCGCGCACGGTATGACGGCGATGCTGGACGGAATTTATCTCGGACTCAGCCAGATGAAGGGAGCACACAACACGAAGAAAGCTTTGCTCATCATATCGGACGGGGGCGATAATCATAGTCGCTACACGGAAACGGATATTCGCAAGTTCGTTCAGGAAGCGGATGTCCAGATTTACGCGATCGGCTTGTACGAGCCCGATGGCGGCCCGACGATTGAAGAGCGCGAAGGCCCGGGACTTCTGGGCGACCTGACGCAGATGACCGGCGGGCGAACGTTCGCCGTGCACAGCATGAACGACCTGCCGGATATCGCAGCGAAAATCAGCATGGAGTTGCGCAATCAATATGTTCTCGGCTACAAACCTGGCAACCACGCGCGTGATGGCAAGTGGCGCAAGATTAAGGTCAAGCTTCGCCCGCCCAAGGGACTTCCTCCGCTCAATGTTTATGCCCGCACGGGATATTACGCGCCGGGCCACTGATTCAGGTTCGCCGCGCCATCCATTGCTCGCGCTGATTCTGCTGTCGGCGTGCCCGTTTGCCTGGGCGCAACAGCAGTCTCAGGGCCAGCCGCCGCAACAGCAATCGCAGCAGCAGGGGACCGTCATCCCTTCGCCGCCGCCTCCGTCACAGACGCAAACCGACCAGGGCCATCACATCAAGCAGAACGTGGATATGGTTGTGGTCCACGCGACGGTGACAGACGACAAGGGCGACTTCATTTCCGATCTCAACCAGGACAATTTCCGCGTTTACGAGGACAGGGTCGAGCAGAGGATTTCGGTCTTTACGCACCAGGACGTTCCGGTGACGATGGGCCTGGTGATCGACAATAGCGGCAGCATGCGCGAGAAGCGGTCGCAGGTGAACGCGGCGGCGCTTTCGTTCGTCAAGACCAGCAATCCGCAGGATGAAGTGTTCGTTGTCAATTTCAACGACGAATACTATCTGGATTTGAACGAGGATTTCACCAGCGATACGAAAGAACTCGACGAAGCCCTGGGCAGAATCGATTCGCGCGGCAGCACGGCGCTGTACGATGCCGTGATCGGCTCGCTCGACCACCTGAAGAAAGGGCACAAAGACAAGCGCGTGCTGCTGGTGATCACCGATGGCGACGACGACGCCAGCCGGAAGACCCTGGAATACACGGTGAAAGCTTCGCAGGAATCCGACGCCGCGATTTATGCGATTGGCGTCTTCAGCGACGACGACCGCAAGAACGACAAGAAGATGGTGCGGCACTCGAAGAAGGTTCTCACGCAGCTGGCCGAATCCACCGGCGGCATGGCTTACTTTCCCGACAGCCTCGACGAAGTGACGCCGATTTGCGAGCAGGTCGCTCGCGACATCCGCAATCAGTACACCCTCGGCTACTACCCCACCAACACCGCGAAGGACGGAACGTTTCGCACCGTGCAGGTGCAGCTAACGCCGCCGCACGGGCGCGGCAAGCTCAACGTTCGCTCCCGCACGGGTTATTACGCGCAGAAAGTTTCGCAGGGCGACTAGCACCCAGACTGTTCGGCTAAAGTTGACTGAGGAAGCTTGTGCCGTGGGGAATTTTCCCGCCGAAATTTTCCGCGATTGTCTGCCCCATGTCCGCCAGAGTTTGCCGCACGCCCAGATTCACGCCGGCGGTCGCCCCGGGACTATAGGCAAGGATGGGGACGTACTCGCGTGAATGGTCCGTGGTGGGATTCACGGGATCGGGATCGCAACCGTGGTCCGCGGTAATAATCAGCAGGTCGGACGGGCGCATCGCGGCGAGAAACGGGCCGAGCAGCGCATCGAATTCCTCGAGTGACCGCGCGAAGCCTTCCACGTCCTTGCGGTGCCCGTACAGCATGTCGAAATCAACAAGGTTTGCGAAGATCAGCCCGTTCGGCTGGCGCGTCATCGCTTCGGTGAGCTTCGCCATGCCGTCCGCGTTATTTTTCGTGGTCACGTAATTCTCGACGCCGCGTCCGTTATAAATGTCGTGAATTTTGCCGACGCCGAAGACGGGCACTTTGCGCTCGGCCAGCACGTCGAGCAGCATCGGCCGCGGCGGCTCGACGGCGTAGTCGTGGCGCCGCTCGGTCCGCTTGAAATTGCCGGGCGTGCCGGCAAACGGCCGCGCAATCACGCGCCCCACGCGATTCGGCCCGTCGAGCAGCTTTCTCGCGATCTCGCACATGCGATAGAGCTGCGCGATCGGAATCACGTCTTCGTGCGCCGCGATCTGAAAAACGCTGTCGCCGGATGTGTACACGATCGGAAAGCCGGTGCGAACATGTTCCTCGCCAAGGTCCTTGATGATTTCCGTGCCGGAGGCGGGCTTGTTGCCAAGCGTGCGGCGCCCAATCTGCCGCTCGAACTCCGCAATCAGCTCTTTCGGGAATCCGTGCGGATAGACGGGGAACGCTTGATCGAGCCAGATGCCCGCCATTTCCCAGTGGCCGGTGGTCGTATCCTTGCCGGGCGAAACGGTGATCCCTTTGCCGTAGCTTCCCTCGGGCGTGGCGGGCGAAGCGAGATGCGCGAGCACCTTAATGTTGCCGAGGCCGATGCGCACCAGGTTCGGCAGCTTCAGCGGACGCGAGCGCGCGATGTGCCCCAGCGTGTCGCGGCCCACGTCGCCGTAGTCGGCCGCATCGGGCAATTCGCCTATGCCGACGCTGTCCAGCACAATCCAGATGACGCGTTGGAAGTTAGGGAGGCTCGGCGTCACGTCAGGGTTTTGAGGTCGAGGGGGAGCGAACGCAGGCGCTTGCCCGTGGCTGCGAAGAAGGCGTTGCCGATCGATGGCGCCAGCGGCGGCACGCCCGGTTCACCAATGCCCGACGGATGCTCGGTGGATTTGACGATGTACACTTCCACTCTCGGCATCTCCCGCATCCGCGTTGGCTCATAATCGTCGAAGTTTCTTTGCTCCACCATTCCCTCGTCCAGGGTGATACGGTTACGCAAAGCTGCGGAAATCGCGAAGCCGATCGCGCCTTCCACCTGCGCCGTGACGACATCAGGGTTGACAGCCACCCCGCAATCGACGGCCGCAACGATTCTGTCCACTTTTACCGTCTTCGGCGTTGCGGTCAGCTCGGCAACCATGGCTACGCGCGTGTTGAAGGAATAGTGATACGCGAAACCGCGCCCGCGTCCGTTCCCGCTCGCGAATGGACGGTCCCAGCCGGACTTCTCTGCCGCCAGCCGTACGACCGCGGCGTCGCGCGGTTGATTGGCGAGCAAGTCCAGCCGGAACGCGACCGGATCTTTTCCCGCGGCGTGCGCGAGTTCGTCGATCATCGTCTCCATTACGAATCCCGTGTGGCTGTGACCCACGGAACGCCACCAGAGTACGGGCACGGGCGATTTCGCGTTGTGAACCTGCACGGCCATGTCCGCGATCGCGTACGGGCTATCGACGATACCTTCCACCGTGCTGGCATCCACACCGTCCTTAACGCTCATTCTTTCGAACGGCGTGCCCATGAAAATCGATTGGCTGACGACGGTGTGCTGCCAGCCGGAGATTCGGCCACTGGCGTCGACTCCGGCCTTGACGTTGTGCAGGACCATCGGCCGGTAGAAGCCGCCCTTGATGTCGTCATCGCGTGTCCACACCAGATGGATGGGAGCGCGGCCATGCGTGGCCTTGCAGATTTCGGCGAGTTCGACGGTCCAGTCGCCCATGGGATTGCCGCGGCGCCCGAAGCTGCCGCCCGCGAGAAGGGTATGAATCTTGATCTGTTCGGGCTTGAAGCCGAGAACTTGCGCTGCCACGAGCTGGTCGATGCTTTGCAACTGGCATCCGGACCAAATCTCTGCGCCGTCCGCGTGAACTTCCATCACGCAATTCAAAAGCTCCATCGGAGCATGCGCCAGGTAGGGAAGCGTAAATTCCGCTTCGACGGTTTTCGCCGCTTGCGCCAGGCTCGTCGCTGCATCACCGCGGTTTGCGGCGGGAAGGCCTTTCTGTTTGGCAAGGTCGCGATATTCGCCGATGATTTCGGGCGTTGACCTCGTTTCGGCCCGGCTATCGTCCCACTTCACCTTCAGCGCATCGCAGCCGCGGATGGCAGACCACGTGTCGTTGGCTACCACCGCGACGCCGCGCGAAATTTGCACAACGTCCACGACGCCTTCGATCTGCTTCGCGTCGGTGGCGTCGAAGGAATGAACGGCGGCGCCAAATTGCTCGGGGCGCTTGACGACCGCGGTCAGCATTCCGGGGCGACGCACGTCCATCGCGAACACTGCGGTGCCGGTGGTCTTGCCCTTGGAATCCAGGCGAGGGATCCGCGTGCCAATCAGGTCCCATTCTTTGGGAGACTTGAGAGGAACATCGGTGGGCACGGGCTGCTTCATTGCGTCGCTCGCGAACTCACCAAACGTGGCGCGATGGCTCGAACCATCGCTGAGAACGCCGCTGCTGGCTTTTACGTCCTTCGCGGCGACATTCCATTTCGCGGCGGCCGCCGCCACCAACATCATGCGCGCGGCAGCACCCACCTTGCGCATCTGCTCCCACGATTCAGCGGTCGAGGTCGACCCGCCCGTACCCATAACCGGCCCGAAGAAAAGGTTGTTGTAGATGCTCGGGTTGTTCGGCGCGAATTCGAAACGCATCATCGACCAATCGACGCCGAGCTCTTCGGCGACGAGCGTGGACAATCCGGTGGCGATTCCCTGCCCCATTTCGAGATGCTTGCTGATGAGAGTGACGGAATTGTCCGCATCGATCTTGAGGAACATGTTCGGATCGTAAGGGCCCTGAGGAGGGCCGCTTTCTTGAGCGAAGGCGCGCGTCCAAGCGGGGATATAGACGCCGATGATAAAGGCGCCGGCAGCCGCGGATGCGGTTTTCATGAACTCGCGGCGCGAAAAATCGAAGAATGGGAGGGTCTCGAGATTCACTCGCATCAATATCTCCTAGGCCAGCGCCCTGGCGGCTTCGTGAATGGCGCGCCGGATGCGCACGTAGGTGCCGCAGCGGCAGATGTTGCCTTCCATGCTCAGGTCGATATCTTCGTCGGTCGGCTTCGTGTTTCCGTTCAGAAGCACGATGGCAGACATGATCTGTCCCGACTGGCAGTAGCCGCATTGCACCACGTCGAGCTGCTGCCAGGCCTTCGTGACGGCGTCCGCAACCCGGCCCGAGATACCTTCGATCGTGGTGATTTTCTTGCCGGCCGCGTCGCTGACCATGATCGAACAGGATCGCGCGGCTTCGCCGTCGATGTGGACGACGCACGCGCCGCACATGGCGTGGCCACAGCCGTATTTTGTGCCCGTCAGATTCAGGCGGTCGCGAATGGCCCAGAGCAGAGGCATGCTCGGATTGACGTCGAGCTGGTGGTCTTCACCATTGATGTTCAGAGTGATCATACCGTCCTCCTCGCAAGCGGATTAGGCGTTCTGACGCGCGTCTGGCATGTGGCTATTGCGGACAAGGCATTCCGCCTGCGGTCCAAGTCTTCATGAGATCCACTAATTCCGGGCGCGGGATGGGAACTGGCGTCAGGCTGCCGCCGGGATTCCAGCCCCAGCCGACCAGCGGGTCCGTTCCCATATGCGTGATCAGAGCTTGAGCCGATCGATTGCCGTTGTGCTGCGGGTCGCGGAGAGACCGGCACAAATCTCCCACGGACAGGCCCTGCCACAGCATCGATAGCGGCGCGAGCGACCAGTGAGGCGCGCCTGGTGTTCGCGACGTGAGATTATTTCCCGTTTCGTTGTGGCAGTCGCCGCAGCGCATGGCGCCGACGCCATGGCCGTCGGGGCCGCGAACGACGTGAGGGATGTGCGGCCGCCGCGAATCGCCCTGCAGCGGCGACTCCGCTTGATGGCAATTCAGGCATCGCGGATTCTGCAGGACCGTGGCGATCTTGGCCCAGGCGGCCACGCTCGCCGCCTCTGTCGGCGGGAGCGGCGGTTGGGCGTGAGATCGATCTGCCGCGATGGCTCTGGCAAACATGGCCGAGAGCACGAGGACCGCCATGAGAGATGTCAGAGATAAGGTGCTTTGCGCGCGAAGGCGAAGATTCGACATCAGAACCTCGGGCAGTTTCGGTTGACGTGCGGCGCACGATCACGCTGAGCGAGCAGCCGCATCTTACGCCCGACGGATTCGGGATGCCACGGCAAAACGAGCCTGCCAATCGCGGCGACGACAAGCCGCGGAGACTCAAACAATTGACGCCAGGAGTAAAGTATCAGCGGACATTCCCGTGAAATTAAAATCTCTTCTGCGCATCGGAGTGCTGGCTGGGCTGACTGTGTGGCCTTTGCCTTCGCAAGCCTTGCGCGCCGAAACTGGCGCGGACGCGTGGCTGCGGTATGCGCCGCTCTCAGCGGCGGCGCGGGCGAAGTACGACTCGCTCCCGGCGAGCGTGGTTGCGCTCGGTGCTACTCCCCTGCTGAAAACATCCCAGGAAGAACTGATTCGCGGCGTGCGAGGAATGCTCGGAAGGACCCTGCGCGCGGAAAATAAGCTCCCGCAAGAGAGGGCCATCGTCCTGGGGACCATCGCCGCCTTGCACGCAGCGGCTCCTGAATGGCGAGCGCCGGCCGGGCTGAGCGGAGACGGATTTGCGCTGAGCACGGGACGGATCCACGGCTTCGACTGCCTCATCGTCACGGGAGCCACCGACCGTGGCGTTCTCTACGGCGTGTTTGCGATACTGCGCAAAATCGCTCTCGAAGAAGATCTCCGGCAGCTCAACGTACAGAGCGAGCCCTACGCGCCAATACGCTGGGTGAATCAGTGGGATAACCTCGACGGCCGCATCGAGCGCGGATACGGCGGGCGCTCGATCTTTTTCGACGGCGGCAACGTCCGCGACGACCTCACGCGCGCGGGCGACTATGGGCGCCTGCTCGCGTCGCTGGGCATCAACGGCTGCGTGGTCAACAACGTGAACGCGAACCCTCGCGTGCTCGCGACTGACTTTCTGCCGCAGCTTGCGCGCATTGCCGATGCGTTCCGACCGTGGGGCGTGCAGCTTGCCATCTCCGTGGATTTCACCAGTCCCAAAGCAATCGGTGGCCTCGACACATTCGATCCCTTGGATTCCCGCGTCGCCGCGTGGTGGAAGGATAAAGCGGACGAGATCTATCGCCAGATACCCGACTTTGGCGGGTTCGTGGTGAAAGCGGATTCGGAGGGCCGCGCTGGGCCGTCCGCGTTCGGGCGCACGCCAGCTGACGCAGCCAACATGCTCGCGCGCGCGCTGGAGCCTCACGGCGGCATCCTTTTCTATCGCGCCTTCGTCTACGACCACCACCTGGATTGGCGCAATCCGAAAAACGATCGTGCGCGCGCCGCCTACGACATTTTTCATCCGCTCGACGGCAACTTCGACGACAACGTCATCATCCAGATCAAGAACGGCCCAATCGATTTCCAGGTGCGCGAGCCGGTATCACCCCTCTTGGGCGGGCTCGAGAAGACCAACGAAGCGATCGAACTGCAAATCACGCAGGAATACACGGGCCAGCAGCGGCATCTTTGTTTTCTCGTGCCGATGTGGAAAGAGGTGCTCGACTTTGACATGCACGCGGAGACGCACGCGGCGGCGCACCCGACTCCGGTGAAAGACCTGGCGGCTGGCCGCACGTTCCATCGTCAGCTCGGCGGCTTCGTGGGAGTAGCCGATGTGGGGCTGGACGCGAACTGGCTGGGAAGCCCCATGGCCATGGCGAATCTGTACGGCTTTGGCCGCCTCGCGTGGAATCCCAATCTGAGCGCGAGCGCCATCATCGACGAATGGACGCGCCTCACTTTCGGAAACGATCCACACGTGGTGAAAACGATCGACGCGATCGAGCTTACGTCCTGGCACACCTACGAAAACTACACGGGGCCGCTCGGAGCGGGAACCTTGACTGACATTCTCGGAAGCCATTACGGGCCGGGAGTCGCGTCGTCCGAAAAGAATGGCTGGGGCCAATGGCATCGCGCTGACCACGACGGCGTCGGCATGGACCGCACGATAGGCACCGGGACGGGATATGTGGGTCAGTATTCGCCAGAAGTGCAGAAACTCTACGAGACCACAGCGGCAACGCCCGACAACCTGCTCCTCTTTTTCCACCATGTGCCGTACACCCACGTTCTTCATTCCGGCGAAACGGTGATTCAGCACATCTACGACTCGCATTACGCGGGAGCCGACGAGGTGCGCGAATACGTGCGCCAATGGGAATCGCTTCGGGGTCGCGTGGACGAGGGCCGTTACGCCGCGGTGCTGGCACGGCTGAAATATCAGGAGGGGCACGCCATCGTCTGGCGCGATGCCGTTTGCAACTGGTTCTTGCGGACCTCGGGGATACCGGACGCTCGCGGCCGCGTCGGCCACTACCCGAATCGCCTGGAAGCGGAATCGATGCAGCTTCAGGGCTACACGCCGATCGACGTTTCGCCGCCCGGAGACGCATCGGGCGGAAAAGCCGTCGAGTGCGCGCCACCCGCGCGGCAGTGCTCGGCGACGTTCCGGTTCACGCAGCCCGCCGGACGGTACGAAATCGACGTTCAATACTTCGACCAAAATGATGGCGTTTCAAAGTTTCGCTTGCTCATAGGCGATCGCGTCGTGGACCAATGGCTGGCAGATGACAACCTGCCGAGCGCGCGCGTGGGAGCGGACACCTCCACCCGGCGGCAGATCGAAGGATTGGCGCTGCAGCCGGGAGACGTGATTCGCATCGAAGGGATCCCCGGCGGAAACGAGCATGCCGCGCTCGATTACGTCGAGATCCTCCCGTCCCCAAAACTAGCGCCCAGAGCTTCGAGGGCTACCGCAAACGAGTAGTGGACGAGTTTCCGTTAAATACGTTAATCAGACGCAATGGCAATCCATTTGCACCGAAAGCCAGCACACGCTGTGTTAGGCCCGACAGTGGCTGTAATTAAGGGAGAAGGTTGATGAAATTCCTTCTGATTGCTCACCTTGCCGCAATCTACAAGGGCCGACATATCTTGCTACGGGCTCTCATCCTTGGTTGCATTGTCCTGCCTTTGACACAAGCATTGCTGGCCCAAGACAGTAAGAATTCAAAGATTCCGGAAGGAGAGGTGAAATTCACATCGGAGCAACTGGAACAGTACTACCTCGTCTATAAGAACCCCGATGTACGATATCTAAGAACTCTGTTTGACGCCTACCTCAATAAGACAGGCGGCACCGAAGAAGAACGGCAGGTGTTGGACAAGTGGAACAAGGACTACTTCCGAAGCAAGTTCGTAGTCCTATCCCGTGACAAAAACACATTTGGCGGCACGCTTATAACCATCCTGTTTCAAGACCGCGCTGACAAGGTGTTCGTGGCGTGGGTCTATCCAGAGGGCAGCAACCAGCGGCTCACGCTTAGGGCGCTACGCGTTGCCGACTTTAGTGACGAAGACATCAGGCGAATCAAAATCCGATACAAGAAGTTCATAGAGGACAAGCCGCATGCTATGTGAATCCTAAGTCCTGATCAGTCGGGCCATCGGAAACTGACCCACTACCTGCCAACGCGCCCGTTTGCTCGCGCTTGCGCCGTGGCGTATAATTTTTCATTTGCACTTATGCCGACTAAGCTCACTGGGAAGCCTGCGCCCGCGCATTCCGCCGAACCCGCCGCAAAGCCCACCAAGGGTGTGCCCGGCGACGTGGAGGAGATTCGCGTCCGCGGGGCCCGCGTTCACAACCTGAAGAATATCGACGTCACGATCCCCCACAACGCGATCACCGTCGTGACCGGCGTTTCGGGCTCGGGCAAGTCGAGTCTGGCGTTCGACACGCTCTACGCCGAAGGCCAGCGGCGTTATATCGAGTCGCTTTCGGCCTATGCGCGGCAGTTCCTCGAGCGCATCGAGAAGCCCGACGTGGACGAAATCACCGGGATCGCGCCCGCCATCTCGATTCGGCAGAAGAACACGACGCGCAACCCGCGCTCCACCGTCGCGACAGCCACCGAGATTTACGATTACCTGCGCCTGCTCTTCGCGCGCGTGGGCCACACGTTTTGCGTGAACTGCGGCGAAGAAGTCCGCAAGGACACGCTGGACGAAATTGCGGCGCGCGTGCTCAAGCTTGGCGACGGCCGCCGATTCTACGTTTTGTACGAGCTGAAGCTGACGCCCGAACCCGCGCCCAGCGCGGCCGCGCAGCAGAAAGCAAGAAAAGGCTCCCGCCCGACGCAGGATGCGGTGCGCGACGCGCTCGTCGGCTTGCAAAAGCGCGGATTCAACCGGCTCTACCAGGCCGGCCGCGTGTTCGAATTCTCGACGCCGGAAGATTTGCTCGACATCGATTTCGCCAAGCCCGTTTACGTGCTGGTTGACCGGCTGGTGCTCGGGGCGGACGTCCGCTCGCGCGTAGTGGACTCGATCGAGATTTGCTACCGCGAAGGCCATGGCGAGGCGATTCTCGAATTCGTCCCCGATGCGCCGGGCGGCGAGCCCGAACGCTTCGTCTTCAGCGAACGCTTCGATTGCAAGAAATGCGGCGCGTCGTACCAGGAGCCAGAGCCGCGCCTTTTCTCGTTCAATAATCCCTACGGCGCGTGTCCGCGCTGCCAGGGTTTCGGCAACACAATCGATTTCGACCTCGACCGCGTGGTGCCAGACAAGAGCAAGTCGCTGGCCGACGGCGCCATCGAGCCGTGGACGAAGCCGCGTTACCGCCCACTCGCTATCGAAATGCGGAAATTCGCGCGCGCGAAAGGGATTCCCGCCGATGTGCCGTTCCGCGACCTGACGCCTGCGCAGCGCGATGCGATTCTGGATGGCGACAGCAAGGAAGATTACGCCGGAGTGAAAGGCTTCTTCGCCTGGCTCGAACGCAAAAAGTACAAGCTGCACGTGCGCGTCTTTCTGAGCCGCTATCGCGGCTATGCGACGTGCCCGGATTGCCACGGCACGCGTCTGCGCGCCGAAGCGCGAGCGGTGAAAGTCGCAGGCCGCTCGATCACCGAAGTCGGCCAGATGACGGTGAAGGAGGCGCGGCCGTTCTTCGAGTCGCTCACGCTCAGCCCGTCGGAAACCGAGATCGCCGACAAAGTTCTGGTCGAGATTCAGCAGCGATTGCGTTTTCTCGACGAAGTCGGCCTCGATTACCTGACTCTCGACCGGCTTACGTCGACGCTATCCGGCGGCGAGGCGCAACGGATCCAGCTTGCCACGTCTCTCGGCTCGCACCTGGTGGGCGCGCTCTATGTGCTGGATGAGCCCTCGATCGGACTCCATCCGCGCGACACGCACCGCCTGATCGAAATCCTGAAAGGCCTGCGCGATCTGGGCAATACGCTGCTCGTGGTGGAACACGATCCCGATACGATGCTCGCCGCCGACCAGATCATCGACTTGGGTCCAGGCGCGGGCGAACACGGCGGCCACGTGATGTTCGCCGGGACGCGCGACGAGCTGCTGGCCGACCCGGAATCGATCACGGGACGCTATCTGCGCGGCGAATTGCGCATCGCGGTTCCGCAACGCCGCAGACGGCCGCAAGGCAAGTTTCTGAAGATTATCGGCGCGCGCAGCCACAATTTGCAGAATGTGGATGTGACGATCCCGCTGGGAATGCTGGTGGCCATCACCGGCGTTTCGGGATCGGGAAAATCGACGCTAGTTTACGACGTGCTTTACAAAGCGCTGCAAGCCAAGCGCACCGGCGGCAACTGGCGCGAATTCTGCGAACGTATCGAAGGCGATTCGGCTCTCACGGCCATCGAGATGGTGGACCAATCGCCCATCGGACGCACGCCGCGCTCGAATCCCGCCACGTACCTGAAGGCGTTCGATCCGATCCGCGAAGTTTTTGCGGCGACGCCGGAAGCCAAAAAGCGCGGCCTTTCGGCGGGACATTTCTCGTTCAATATTCCGGGCGGGCGCTGCGAAGCGTGCCAGGGCGATGGGACTGTGACGGTCGAAATGCGGTTTCTTGCCGACGTCGAGCTTGTTTGCGAGGAGTGCCGCGGCACGCGCTACAAGAGCAGCGTGCTCGACGTGCGCTACCGCGACAAGAATATTCATGACGTGCTGCAAATGACGGTGCGCGCGGCGCTGGTATTTTTCGCGCAGCATCCGAAAGTGACGGCGCGTTTGCGCGTCCTCGAAGAAGTCGGCCTCGGCTACCTTCGGCTGGGCCAATCCGGAACCACTCTCTCGGGCGGCGAGGCGCAACGATTGAAGCTGGCCGCGCATCTCACTCGCCAGGAGAACGCCGGAATTCTGTATATCTTCGACGAGCCGACCACGGGCCT
Organism: uncultured Acidobacteriota bacterium; assembly: GCA_963737205.1. Lineage (GTDB taxonomy): Bacteria > Acidobacteriota > Terriglobia > Acidiferrales > UBA7541 > Palsa-295. The sequence continues at coordinate 1,330,126 of CAVTRV010000003.1, forward strand.
GCATTTCGACGATATTCAGAAATTGCTCACTGCGTTCCGGAAACTGCTCGAAGGCGGCGCTTCCGTGCTCATCATCGAGCACAATTTGGACGTCATCAAGTCCGCCGACTGGATCATCGACCTCGGACCCGAGGGCGGCGACGCGGGCGGGCACGTGGTGGCGTCGGGCACGCCCGAACAGGTGGCACGGAACTCGCAGTCGCACACGGGAAAATTTCTCGCGCGCGTGCTGAATGGCCGGAACGGCGGCAATCAGGGGAATCACTCCGCGGCAGAAAAGCCGCCGGAGCGGAAAACAGTTCTCCCACGGCGTGAACCGCGGCAGGAACCCGAGCATGAACCCCCGAGCATGAACCTCAACGTTTACGCGCGACGCCTCTTGTGCAGCGCGCTTCCCTTCGTCTTCGGCGCTGCGGCAAATCTTTTTACGCAGAGCGTGGCCGTCCGCGCGCTGGCTGCCCAAACAGTGGGCGAGAGCCACACGCGCATCCACGATCCGGAAGCGGAGGCGCTGCAAAAGCTTCTTGCGGACGCACAGACGGCGCTCAACGCGAACAACTATGCCGTCGCAGCGCAGAAATATCAGGATTACCTCGCGAAGCAGCCGGATGACGCCGTTGCGCATTTCCAGCTCGGATACGCGTACACCGCGATGCGGCGCCCGTCGGATGCGAAAACGGAATACGCCAGGGCGGTGGAACTTGATCCGAAAATGGGCCCTGCGTACTTGAACCTGGGAATGACGCTGGCCGAAATCGGCGATGTCAACGGCGCCATCGAGCCTCTCCGAAAGGCGGCAGAGCTTTCGCCGAATGAGGCGCGGCCGAAATTCCTTCTCGGCGCGGCGCTCGAGAAAGCCGGAAAGTTGCCGGACGCGATCGAGCAGTATCAAGCTGCCGAAAAGCTCGAAGACAAGAGTCCCGAAGTTCACGCGGCGCTGGGCCGCGCCCTGCTGGAATCGAATCGCGCAGCGGAAGCGGAGCCGGAGTTTCGCGCGGCGATCACGCTGCAACCGGATTCGCCCCAGGCGCATTTGGGTCTGGCGCGGTGCCTGATCGCGGAGAAGAAACCCGGCGACGCGGCGGCGGAACTCGATGCCTACCTCAAGTCGCAGCCGAATGATTCGGAAGCTCGCGTCGAACGCGCTTCCATCCTCATCGACGCTGGCAAGGACGACGACGCGCTAGCCGAGCTTAACCGCGCCGCAGCCGGCAAGCCGGAAGACATGCGAGCGCTGAAGCTGCGCGCGCAGGCGTACCTCGAATTGAAGCGCTATAACGACGCGATCCCGGTGCTGCAAAAGGCCGCGGCGCTGGATCCCCACAATGCTGAATTTCCAGCGGCTCTCGGCCACGCCTACATCGAGAAAAAAGATTATCCCGACGCAATTCGAACGCTGGCCGTTGCGCTTCAACTCGACCCGAAATCCAACGATGTGCTCACCGACCTTGTCACGGCGCAATACTTGAGCAAGAATTACCAGGCAGCCCTTCAGGGAATCGACTTGCTGTCCCAGCGCAAACCGCTTCCGGTAGGCAGCTGGTTCATCCGAGCCACGTGTTACGACAAATTGGGCGAAGCGGCCCAGGCCTTGGATGCGTATCAGAAGTTTCTACAGTTGAACAAGGACGAGAACAGCGATATGTATTTCGTGGCGACGGCTCGCGTCCGCACTTTGCAGCGCGAGCTGGAAAAGAAGAGGTAGCGCGTCTTGCCTGGGACCCTTCGCATCTGTGGCTGCACGTGGGGATCGTTCGCCGCAATCCTGATCGCGTCGGTTTTGCCTTTTCAGCAGCCGATCGACCGGGTTGGAATGGCCCGCTCTCGATTCGAGAAGGAAACCGACCCCGTCCACAAAGCAAAGCTGATCGTGCCGCTCGGAACGGCCGAGTTCGATCAAATCGAGAAGCAGGTGGGAGACAGGGATCTCGCCACCGCTTTGGACGACCTGCATGCCTATCAGGACCAGGTGACTCTGTGCGAAAAAGCGTTGGATGCGCGGGGCGTCGATGCGGAAAGACATTCCGGCGGCTTCAAGGAACTGGAGATTTCCGTCCGCGAGTCGCTGCGGCGGCTGGACAACGTTCTGGTGCACCTTTCGGGCGACGACCAAAGACCGTTTCTCGAGGTTCGCAGGTCGCTCGACGAGATCAATCGTCATTTGATCAAGGAGCTGTTTCCGCTCCAACCGGGAGTCACGCCGAATTCGGCCAAGCCTAAGACTTAGGCCACAGCTCTACTGAGAAACCAGATGTGAGCGGCGGGGAGGGAAGAGATGGGCCGGACGACAGGCGTTTTGGATCAACAGGCGGGGCTGCGGACGCGCATCATTTATTGGCTGGTGAAGCGGAGTCGGGGACGGATCAATCTGGCCATACGGGTGCGCGCGTTCGATCCAAAGCTGCTGAGATTGGCGCTGAGCATGGACGCGCACACTGCGTCGGAAGGCCTGGTGCCGCGGAAGCTGAAGGAACTGGCGCAGCTGAAGGTGGCAGCCATGGTCGGGTGCCCGCTTTGAATCGACATTCATTCTGCCGTGGGCAGAAAGGCGGGGATCACCGAGGAGCAGTTGCTGGACCTGGCGGAATTCGAGCGCAGCACGCATTTCGACGAGCGGGAAAAGCGAGCGCTGCGGCTGACGGTGGCGCTGACACGCACGCCGGCGGAAGTGCCGGACGAACTGTTCGCTGTGCTGCGGGGCGAATTTTCGGAGCCGGAGCTGGTGGAGCTGACGAACGCCATCGCATGGGAGAACTACCGCGCGCGTTTCAATCGCACGTTTGCGATCGAGTCGGAGAATTTTTCGAAAGGGCAATTCTGCCCGATGCCGGAACGGTGATGTGTTGGGCCATAGGCGGACGGTAGTTAAGACTTAGGAGCTTTCGATGCGTTGTCACGGCGCTGGTCTTTCTTCTGTTTTGGCTTCTGTTCTGGCTTGCTTTGCGGTGCTTCTGTTGGCGGGCGCGCCGGCTGTTCGCGCGCGCGCACCGCAAGACAAGAAGGATTACCTCATGGAAACCGAAGCGGACAAAATCCGCGAGGCCGGTAATAACCCTGGGGAACGGATGAGGCTTTACGTCGGTTTCGCCGATGATCGCCTGAAGAAGTTTCAGTACGAGCTCGCGCGTGCGGTAGCCGAACGCCGGCGCGGCGAGGTGCTGAACGGCCTGATGAACGCCTATTCCGGTTGCCTAGACGACGCGGCCGATCAGATCGCCGACGCCAAAGAGAAACAGATGGACATCCACGGGTCGCTGAAACTTCTCGAATCGAAGGGGAAAGAATTCCTCGAGATACTTCAGAAGCTCGATCAGGGCAACGGGCCTGACTACGAGAGCTACAAGGACAACCTCGAAGACGCCATCCAGGCTACGAAGGACGCGATTGCCGATGCACAGAAGGCCGGGAAGGAAATGCTGCCCGCTCCCGTGCGGAGAAAACCTTCTTGAAACTGCCGCGCTTCTGGCAGACGCGCTCGAAACCGCCGAGCCAAAGCAAACGCGCCGTTCCTGGCGGCGAGCGCACCTTTCATCGCATCTACACGAGGCTCGGATGCGAAGGACGGCCGCCGCATTTCGTCGTTGAATACCATCCGTACTCCGATCTCACGCACACGATCCGCCTGCGGGAAGACGTTGCTTACGTGCGGCTTTCCGACGTCCTGCGGGACGCGCCACATCCCATTGTGGAAGCGGCGGCCGCGCTTCTGCTCGCGCGGCTCTACCGTCGACGTGCGCCAAAAGACCTGGTCGAGTTGTACAGGGAATTTTCGTACGCCGCGCCGACGCGCCGCCGGCTGCTGGAGTTGCGCCAACAGCGGGCGCGCCGCACCGAGCATCGTCCCGCGGGCGCTCACCACGATCTCGCGCCGCTCTTCGCGCGAATCAACCAGCAGTATTTTCAGGATGCGCTGCCGCTTCCGCGGCTCGGATGGAGCAAACGCGTCTGGCGAAGGCAGCTTGGCTGCTTCGACCCCGCGCTCGAACAAATCGTGATCAACCGCCAGCTCGACCGCCAGAGCGTGCCGGAATACGTGGTTGCCTACGTGCTGTATCACGAAATGCTGCACTTGAAGCATCCGATGCGATTCGCACGTTGCCGCCGCGAATCTCATTCGCCGCAATTCCGGAAGGAAGAAAAGAAATTCGCGGATTACACGCGCGCGATGAAGTTCCTCGCGCGCTTCCCCGTCTACTAACGGGACTATTCTGGAGTCGGTGCTATGGACACGGTATTTCTGCTATGGCATGTGCGCGAACCTGACGGCGGAGTGGATCATCACTGCTGATCGGTGTTTATCGGACCGAAGATGACGCCAAGGCGGCAATCGGGCGCCTTCGCTCAAAGCCGGGATTTTCCGCCCACCCGAACGGATTCCAGGTTTGTCCCTACACATTGAATGAAGACCACTGGACCGAAGGCTACGCGGTAGTCGACTGATCATTACTCATTGCGCTTCGAGCGACAGCGCCTTCGTCAGGGACAGTTAGCGCGCGGACAGCTTTTCGATCTTTTTCTGGATTTTCTTCGCGTCGGGCGCGTCGGGATAAACCTTCAGATATTCCTTGTAGTATTTCAGCGCGGAGTCAGGTTCGTGCTTTTTCTCGTAAGCCTCGGCGAGCAGCAAGCGCGGCTTGCCATAATTCGGGCGGAGGCCGGCTGCGTGCTCGAAACGAAGGATGGCGGCGTCGGTGTCGCCCTTGTGCATGTAAAACATGCCGACCTCGATGTCCTGCTCGGCGTGAAACGCATCGTATTTAGGATCATCTTCGGGGTCGGGCGCCGGTTGCAGCGCAGTTTTCGGCTGCGCCTGTTTTTGCGGCGCGGGAGGCGCTGGCGCTGGCGGCGCGCTCGGCGGCGTCTGTTGCTGGGGCTGTTCCTGCGCGCGCACGGGGCTAACAGCCAAGAGCGCGAGAAGGAATGCCGCAGGAGCCAAGTTGAACACCATCCGGCGCATCAGACTTTCCCCTCGGTTCGATGACGTTTGATGGCCTTTGGTATCATGGAAGTTGCTCTTCGAAACTGTCGAGGAGCATTCGCAAATATATTGTAGCGCGCCTTCATGGAACTCCGCGAAAAAGTCGACGGCCTCCCCACCGAGCCCGGCGTGTATCTGTTCAAGGACGCGGCCGAGAAGATCCTCTACGTCGGCAAAGCGCGTTCGCTCCGTTCGCGCGTGAAGTCGTACTTCCTGGAATCGCATTGGGTGGACGCGAAGACCGGCTCGCTGGTGCGCGAGATCGCGGACCTGGATTACATCGTCGTCGACAACGAGAAAGAAGCGCTGGCGCTCGAGAACAACCTGATCAAGCAGCACAAGCCGAAATTCAATATCCTGCTGCGCGACGACAAGACCTATCCGTACATCCGCTACACGGCCTTCGAAAAATATCCGCGCGTGTATGTGACGCGGCGGCTGAGCAAAGACGGCTCGATTTATTTTGGTCCCTACTTCCCTGCCCGCCTGGCCTACAGCCTGGTGCACCTGATCCACAAACATTTCCTAGTGCCGTCGTGCACCGTGGACCTGACGCGCCACCACCCGCGCCCGTGCCTGCAATACTACATTCATCGCTGCCTCGGCCCGTGCGTCGAGGCGCTGGTCACCGACGAGCGCTACGCCGAGGCGGCGCGCGACGTTCGCTTGCTCCTTGAAGGGCGCCGCAGCGATCTTGCGCGCAGCCTGGAAGAGCGCATGCAGCGCGCGTCCGAAGAGCAGCGCTACGAGGAAGCGGGCGGCTATCGCGATCTCTTGCGCACGCTCACCGAAATGGAGGAGCGGCAAAAGATCGCTGCCGCCAGCGGCGACGATACCGACGTGCTCGCGTGGTACGCCGAGCCTCCGCAAGTGGCCGTGAACCTGTTTCACCTGCGTGGCGGCCGCGTGGTGGATCGGCGCGACTTCTACTGGGAAGAACTTGACGAATTCGATCCCGCGGAATTTCTGCCGTCGCTGCTGAAGCAGCTCTATCTGGACGCGGCCTACCTGCCGCGCTACATCCATACATCGATGGATTTCGACGACCGCGCGCTGCTGGAGGAAGTGCTCACCGAAGCCGCCGGCCACCGCGTGGAAATCCTGAATCCGCAGCGCGGGCAAAAACATGCGTTTCTCGAGCTTGTCGAGAACAACGCGAAGCATTCGTTCACGCAGCGGTTTCGCGTGCTGCGTCCAAGCTCGAAAACGATTGCGGACGCGCTCGAATCCGCGCTCTCGTTGCCCGAGCCGCCGAAACGCATCGAAAGCTTCGACATTTCGCACATTCAGGGGTCGGACACGGTGGCGTCGATGGTGGTGTGGGAAGACGGCAAGATGAAAAAGTCCAGCTATCGGAAATTCATCATTCGCGGCGAAGCGATGCCGGAAGGCTCGGAGAAATCGCTCGGCATCCTGCGCGACGATTTCGCCAGCATGCGCGAGGCGGTCGAGCGGCGCTACCGCCGTTTGCAGGAAGAAGGCAAGCCGATGCCGAGCCTGATCCTGATTGACGGCGGCATCGGCCAATTGCACGCGGCAGCGGCGGCACTCGACAAACTCGAGATCATCAATCAGCCGATGGCCAGCATCGCCAAGAAAGAAGAAATTCTCTATGTGCTCGGGCGCGAAGATGAGCCGGTGGTCCTCGAACGCCACTCGCCCGTGCTGCACTTGATCCAGCAAATTCGCGACGAGACCCACCGCTTCGCGGTCACGTTTCACCGGCAGCGCCGCTCGAGCCGCCGCCTTCGCACCGCGCTCACCGAAATTCCCGGCATCGGCGACCGCACCGCGCAAAAACTCCTGCGCCGCTTCGGCAGCGTCGCGCGCCTCCGCCAGCTCACCCTCGACGAGCTCGCCGCCGAGTTGCCGCGCGCCCAGGCCCAGCGCCTCTTCGACGCCCTCCGCCATTCCGACGCCGCGCCAAAGGCGTAAGCGTACCGCCGGCGTCTCGCCGGCTTTCCTGACTTCTTCTCCGTAAGGGCACAGCATGCTGTGCCCGGCCTTTGCGTTTTGGGGCGTCGGAGCTTCAGCTCCGACATAAACCGCCCAAAATCCTCGTAACGTTGTCATCCCGAACCGGGTCGCGTCTTCAGCGAACCGCGGTGCGCGTTGTTTGCGTCCCGGATGATTCTGCGGGGAGCAATCTGCTTTTGCCTTTCCGCCGCTCCCACATCCGCCTTCAACGTTGTCATCCGGCCTACCCTGAGCGAAGTCGAAGGGGGCGAAAACTACAAAGGCAAATGGACCCAAGACCCATAACTTCCCAGAAGCGGACTTCTGGCCCGGAAACTTCCGGTTTGCCCGTCATCCGCCAGGGAAAGCAAAGCAGGAGTCGAGTATTCCTTCGGACATAAGCTCTGGCTAGAGTAGCTTTGCGTATTCGGCTTTTGCCGCCTTGAAGATGGGAACGCCGGGGTCAGCATCTTTCCAGAGATCGAGGAACTGTTTGTATTGACTTAGAGCGCGTACACGGGCGGCGTCCGCGACTGCGCCCTGCGCCTTCTTCGATTCCAGCGTATTTGCGCGAGCCAGACCAAGATGAGCTAAGGCTCCCGTTGAACAATTCCAGACCATGCCGGCGTGATCAATAATCTTCTGAAACTCGGTGGCGGCCTCTGTGGCTTGTCCTGAAGCCAGATAAGCCTGAGCCTTAATGTAGGTCGGATATAGACACGAAGGGTTATTCGTGAACAAGATCGTCCCGTACTCCATAGGCGACTCAACGGTCTGCAAAACGCGAAGGGCCTGGGCTGGATTCCTTCCGTTCAGCGCCAGTTGTGCACGAATAGCAGGCAGCCAAAGTGACTGCATCTGGGTATCGAGCGGATACCGCTTGTCCAAGTCTTCGGCCAAGGATTGGGCTCGGCCATTCTCCGAGGCCATGGCGAACGCGAGCGCAGCTTCGACACCCACTCCCTGACTCTCAGGACCCAGTTTGAGTCCATCGGCGGCATCTTGCACGCCTTGCGATGTATCCCCCGAAGCGGCTTCGCGTAAGGCGGCATTCTCCCACCAGATCGCCGCATTTTCCTTGCTGTCAGCAGTGATGGCTGCTTCTGCCGAACGCTTCGTCAGCTCTCGTGCTGCCGTCAATTCGCCTCCATAAGCCTCAGTGTCGGACGCGAGCGCAAGAGCATAGTGCTTCGAATCAGGGTGAGAGGTGAACCATTGCTGCTGTTCCGCCATACCTGAGGAATCGCCGCCAAGAAATGCCATCGCATAGAGCGGAAGACGAAACATGTAGCCATCCATGTCGTGAGCCTTCGCGCGGTCAATCGTTGCGCGGGCCTGGCCGAAACGCTGGAGCGCCAATTGATAACCAGTCAGATTGGAGTAAGCGGGCACTTCGCCGGGGCCAAGCTCCTGCGCCTGGGCAGTCATCTCAGCAGCCGTTTCATATTGCCCCAAGGCGGCATACTCTTCGCCAAGACTGAAGTACGCTGTCGCGCTTCGCGGGTACGTCTCAATCATCTCGTGGAAAGTTCGCGCCGCCTTGTCATGCTCCCCCGTCACGGTGGAATAGTAGTTCCCAGTAATCAGCAGCTTCGAACGATCGTTGGCGTGTTGCCTCAGTTCGAACGCCTTGGTGTAGTACTGGCTGGCACGCCCTAGTTGGTTGAGGCTGAAGTAGTCGTCGCCCACGTCGTAATACGCCATTGCAAAACTGGGGTCGAGTTCTATGGCGTGTTGGTCAAGCGCGAGAGCTACCTGGACTCCTTGTTCGTTGTATGCCTTCAGCGCGCTCGCATATGTGCTCAGTGCCTCGAGAGAGGAAGTCGTTGCCTCAGACAATGGCACATCGAACGTCTGGACCGTTGACGGCGGCTCTCCGAGTTCAGCGCGCAATTTCCTGGAAGCTCGCCCGATTGTATCGAGGACGTCTGTCCTGCCGGCCGCAGTCATTTCCTCATGGGCTACGGTCTTGCCGCTTTGGCAGTTCACAGCGTTCAGGGCCACGACGTACTTGCTGTCCGCGCTGCCAATCGAACCTGCGACGTACATTTTGCTTCCCGCTCGTTGGCAAAGCTCGCGGGCTACACCGGCGGTGAGGTTCGCATTGGCCGGCAGACCCATTTGCTTCGATATGGCACTGACCCTCTCACTCGAAAGCACGTTTACGAAGGGTGATTCCGTGAGAGCCACATTCAGCGCAATCTTCAGCGTACTATCGAACAACGGGTCGCCCGTGTTGTTCGTGAAGTCCGCCAGGAGTACAGTGTCTGCGTCGGTGAGAGTCCGTTTTCCGTCCATCCGAGAGTAGACCCCTCGAGCTATCAGGGCAGCCACTAACAGCGCGGCCAACCCGCCGATGGATAGCCACAACTTCGTGACGGGCATCCGCATGGTCAGCTCTCGCGGTTTCGCAACTGCCACTTTCGTGGCGGATGGTGTCGTTGCCGGCGTATACGCAGCAGGCTTTTGATAACCGCCGCTGTCGGTATCGCGCTTCAGCCTCTGCAGGTCGGCTCGCACCTCCGAGGCGTGTTGATAGCGAAGGTTGCGGTCCTTCTCCAGCGCCTTTCGGATGACTGCTTCCAGCCCCGGAACGATTTGCGGATTTACATGAGACGGTGGTGGAGGTTCATCGCGCAGAATCGCACTGCAAATCTCTCCCGGACTCGATCCCTCGAACGGCACCTTGCCAGTTGCCATCTCGTAGAGCACGCCGCCGAAGGAGAACAGGTCTGTGCGGGCATCCAGGTCTTTGGCCTTCACCTGTTCCGGCGACATGTAACTGACCGTTCCCAACATCGCTCCGGGGCTGGTCAAGTGCAGGGCATCCGAATCTGCGATTGTTTCAGCATCGCTACTGGACGCGGCGGTCTTGCCGGTCACTTTCGCCAGACCGAAGTCGAGTATCTTGGCGTGGCCGCGCCGCGTTACGAAAACATTTCCAGGTTTGATGTCGCGATGCACGATGCCTTCGCAGTGAGCCGCGTCGAGAGCGTCCGCGATGTCAATCGCGATGGGGAGAAGCTTTTCCGTTTCAACTGGACGACCCGCGATGTGGTGGCTCAGCGTTAGACCATCGAGGAACTCCATGACCATAAAAGCGCGGCCATCATGTTCGCCAATGTCGTGAATGGTGCAAATATTGGGATGGTTCAGGGCCGACGCGGCCCGAGCTTCGCGGCGAAAGCGCTCCAGCGCCGCGGAATCGTGAGCCACGCTATCGGGCAGAAATTTGAGGGCGACAAAACGGCCGAGGCGAGCGTCCTCCGCCTTATATACCACGCCCATGCCACCCGCACCCAGCGTGGACTGGATTTCGTAGGGACCAAGTTTCGCGCCACGGGTGAGGTTCATCCGTGGGCGTAATTATATAGCCCGTGCAGTCACGTTGCACGCCGGAGGCGAGGATTCCGGGTGTGTTGTCGGCAACACGGAAGCTATCCCGAAACGGGGTTCTGGGAAGTTTGGGCCGCACGCCCGTCCACTTGGACGATTAACGCGGAAACCGGACGAATTCTGGCGGGTGGAGCACCCTTCAACCACTGGCCTAGGTTTAGTTTCTGAGGGTGCCCTTCTTTTTGGCAAAGGGCACGCCGTCGCAGCCCTTATCCAACTTCCTCAAACCAAGAGTGTTGCCACACTTCGCCGAGATTCTTCGATTACTTTTCGCCTTGTCAATCCGTATTTCTGCGAATTTTCAAATGCCTCCGAATGTGCGTGGAGAAAATCACCGAGTTGTTGAATATTTCAACGGTTAGCTGAAAAAATCAACGGGCGGGGCGTTCCGCGGGGCCCCGCACGGCGGCGCGCGCGGCGGCAACTCACGCAAAACCAAAGACATGGCGTTTGGGCGCACCCACTGGTTAGAATTGGCGCGCGACTTGCTTAAAGGAACTCCGTGGTGCGGGAGAACGGAGCAAGGTAAGGGTTAAGAATACAACCAAGGAGATGCACTCATGAAAACCAGAAAAGCAACCTCACGCAGCAAGAAACTCAAGGGCGGCAAAGGCCTGAAAGACGTGAAGCCGCTGCTGAATCCGCAGCCCCTTCCGCCTCGCGTGCACCCCGTGTTCTAGGCACCGAAACTGTCCCGGAAGGGGGGATCTTTCCCTCTTCCGCAGGATCATTGTTGCCGGGCCTGAGCCCCGGCACTCGGCTCTAGCAGCTTCCCCGTCGCCTCGCAGTACCGGACCATCAGGACGCCGCCTGAGCGAGATTTATGACGGGGGTCATCTAGGGAGCGCTGTGGCCGGCGCACTGCATCACGCCGAGGTATGCGCTCCAGGGGCCGACGGCCTTTCGATATTGGTGCGCCATGACCCTCGAGATTTGGTGCAGGTGAGTCAAGTCATGAGCGGCCCAGGTGGCCAGCAGCTCCGACAGAGTCACTGCGCCGAGGCCAGGGTGGCGTCCGCGGCGAGCGAGATCCTCTGGCTGCAGATTCAAGGCGCGGAGTTCGGCCACGCTGTCGCGCCGCAAACGCGCAAATTCGTCGAGTAGCTCACCCAGCGACTTGCCTTCGCTCGCGCGCACGTGTCCCCAACGATCTAAGGGCTCAAACGCCTGAGTCTCGCCAAATTGCAGAATCACTCTCGCGCGCGGCATCCAATCGGTTCGTTCGCAGTGAATCAGGTGGCCGACCACATCGAAGGCGCTCCAGGTGTTTTCACCTTCATTTCGCAGCGTCCACGTTTCCGGCAGATCGCGCAGAAGCACGTCGAGAGCAGCGGGCGTGCGAGCGAGAAGCGCAATTGTGTACTCCAGGTTATGTTCCACCGTGCTCCTCCAGTCTCAGACACCGATCTTCCAGAGGCTTGGATTCTATCTCGGGCGGGACAGTTTTTCTCGTAGGGTCTGGGTTCAAGTTGGGCTTTGGAACCTGGGGATGGGACGAGACCCGAGCGAATCTTCCGGGTCTCGTTCAGCCAGGGCGATTCTCTCGGCTGATGCGACGCGTTCCCGCTGCTCGGGCGAGGCAGCGGCTCCGATCAAAATCGATCCAAGCAAACCACGCGTTCGCGGCGGCTCGCCAGGTTCGAACGTCCCCACTTTTCCGTAACCCGCGCGACCGACTCAGCGGTGTCTTCGAGGTCGACAAGGGCGGTGTCAATGTCGGCCCACAGACGCGATTGAACGCGGCCCGTAGAGTGTTTCGCGACACGCACGATCCAGTCGAGGGCCGACACTTTTACCGTCAGTTCTTCGATTGCCTCGCGGACGGACGTTTTTTCGGTTAGAAGCAGACTGGATGCGGACTGGCTGAAATCGTCGACGGAGCGCTTCAATTCTGCCAGACGCTCCTCGACAGCGTCCTCGAATGGCGTTCTTTCTTTGCCGTGTGGGAACTCGAGAACCTTCGCTCTGATGGTTGGCCGTTCGATGCCGGCCTCGGTCATGACGTCAGCTTTGCTCATGGCGGCACTCCTTCCCGAGAGCAAGGGGAGATCGATTTCGAAATCTCCCCTTGCTCGCTCCTGGGTCTGAGCTGCGCTTACCAGCTCCTCCCGCATAAAGGGTGGCAATTGACGTGCCACCGCGACCGTTCCCGGGAACTACGCGCAACGCAAAGACTTACCTTGCCCTCCTAAGGTCTTGACCGTAGGCCGCTTGGAGTACTAGCTCTGGGAAATTATTACGCGCGCGCAGCACCCGCTGTCATCGCTATTCATCGCGAGAACTACTTCTTCCGCTTCTTCGTCCGCCGGGTGCTGCCCCAGTCGGACACGTGCTGTACGTCTGTGGTGCCCGTGTTGAACCCTTGATTAAGGTTCTGCTGCTCGCGGCGCTCCGGCTCCCTGCGCTCCTCCTGGCGATGTGTTTGCTCCACTTCTTCTTCGTCGGTGCGCTTCTTCGATGCTCCGTTTGAATTTGGCATTTTGCCTCCTAGGGCGGTCATTTAGTACGTTAGTACGGAAGATCGCGGTTCCACATAAACCTTAGCGACGCCGGCACCTGTGGGCTATACAGTGGAGAACGTAATTCACATGCAGGAGAGCGGTAGTGCGCAGTTTGGCGCGCTTTGCTTGCCCCCTTGGGAAGGCTGTGCTACCGTGAAGCTTGGAGGTGACGGATGAGCGATAATAATGTGGGCTCGAAGGTCAGCTATTTTCTCGTAGGACTCGGAATTGGGTCGCTGTTGGGTATCTTGTTCGCTCCCAAGTCGGGTGAAGAAACCCGCGAATATCTATCATCGAAGGCCGACGAAGGCCGCGACTACGCGCAGCGCAAAGCCCGGGAACTCCGCGAACGCGCGGAAGATTTGATCGAACGCAGCAAGGAAATCATGGCGCGCCAGAAAGACGCCATTGCTTCCGCGGTCGAATCGGGCAAGGAAAGCTACAAGCGCGAAGCGAAGATTTCCTAGTCGTTAGCTTTAGGCATACGACGGGCAATAAGGCGGGCAAATCATGTCGGGGTGGGTCGAAGCGTTTATCGTCATCGCGGCGGTGGCCATCGTAACGCAAACGCTGATTCTGGCGATGATGGCGCTGCAGATGAAGACCGCCATCGAGCGGTTCAACAGGATTGCAACGGACTTGCAATCCAAGATCGATCCCATCCTCGTCCGCACGTCGCGCATCCTGGAAGATTCCGAAGACCGCATTGCCAGCATCATGGGCGACGCCGCCGAAATCACGCGCGTGGCGCGAGGTTCGGCGCAGAAAATCGACCGCGTTTTCACCGAAGCCGTGGAGCGGCTGCGCATCCAGGTGATTCGCGCCGACCAGATCCTCACCGGCGCGATGGAAGTGCTCGAAGACACCGGAACGAGATTCCGCAAGAGCTTGTGGGAACCCGTGCAACAGGCGTCCGCAATACTCAAGGGATTGAAAGTCGGCCTCGACTTCCTGCGGGGCCAGCGCCGCGGCGCGCAGTCCGAATCCGCACGCCAGGACGAAGAACTTTTCATCTGACCGCCGTACGACCTGCCTGCCTCTTTTGCCTGACGATTCAGCAGCGTTTTCGTGCCAGCGTGATCACTCGCGGCTCTTCGCCTTCAGAAATGTCCCGCTCTCCAGATCCTTGAAGGCCTGCTGCAATTGCTCCTGAGTGTTCATCACGATGGGGCCGTACCAGGCGACCGGCTCTTCGAGCGGCTTCCCTGAAACCAGAAGAAAACGGAGTCCGTCGTCTCCCGCCTGCACCATGACTTCGTCCCCTCGATCAAAGAGGACCAGCGAGCGATTGTCTGCCTGCGAAGGTGGCGTCGTATCCGCCCAACTGACGGGTTCGGTTGGGACCTCGAGCGGCTCAGACGCGTTGCAGAATTTGCCGCCGCCGGCAAAAACGTACGCGAAGGCGTGGCGCGTGGTTGCGACGGGAAGCGTCTTCCTCCGGCCGGGAGCCACAGAAACATCGAGATAGATCGGGTCGGCGGCGATTCCGTCCACCGGACCAGTGGCGCCCCAAAATTTTCCGCAGACCACGCGGACGTGCGTACCGTCGTCGTCCTTGATCTCGGGAATGTCGAGCGCTTTCACTTCCTGGTAGCGCGGCGAGGTCATCTTGAGCGACGAAGGAAGGTTTGCCCACAACTGGAAGCCGTGCATGCGGCCTGCTTGGTCGCCCTTTGGCATCTCCTGATGAATGATGCCGCTTCCGGCGGTCATCCACTGGACGTCGCCGGCGGCGATGGCGCCTTTGTTCCCCATGCTGTCGCCATGCTCGACGGTGCCTGCGAGGACGTATGTGATCGTCTCAATGCCGCGATGCGGATGCCACGGAAAACCCGCGAGGTAATCCTCGGGAACGTCGTTGCGGAAATCGTCGAGCAAAAGGAACGGGTCGAACTCGGATGTATTGCCGAAGCCGAATGCGCGACGCAGATGCACGCCCGCGCCTTCGAGCGTCGGCTTGGCCTTGACGAGCCGCTTCACGGGTCGAATCGACATGTTGACCTCCGGTGCCGAGCGACTTAGCTATCTCCGTACACAGGCACGGCCGCGCCCTGAATCACTTTGGCGTCGTCGCTACACAAGAAGAGGATGACGCGCGCAATGTCCTCAGGCTTCGGCCATTTCGCAAAGTTCGCGTTCGGCATGGCTTTGCGATTTTCTTCCGTGTCGATAATGCTGGGGAGAACGGAATTCGCTCGGACGCCGGTGCCTCTGAGATCGGCCGCGAGCGAATCGATCATGGCAACCGCTGCGGCTTTGGAAGCTGCGTACGCCGCTGCACCGGCGGCGTGATCGACGGCGGCTTTCGATGCTACGTTGACGATGGCTCCGCTCTTTTGTTTGAGCATCACTCTTACTGCCGCGCGCGAAAGCGCGTAGCCCGAGCGAAGATTCAGCGCCAGCATCTGATCGAAAGTCTTCGTGTCCAATTCCCACAGACTCACGCCGCCGGCGTAGCCTCCCACGGTGTTCACCATGGCGTCGAGCCTACCGTGCCGCGCGACGATGCCGCCAACGAGTTCACTCACGGCGCTTTCATCGGTCACGTCTACAATCTGGCCTTCGAGGGACGCGGCGTTCGCGGCGGCCGCTTTCTTCAACGCCTCGAATTCCGCCGGCTTCCGATACGTGGCAATCACCTTGGAGCCTGCATCTAGAAACGCCAGGCTCACGGCGTGTCCCAACCCGCCCGTGCCGCCGGCTACTAATACGATTTTGTCCTTCATAGCTGTGTTCTTCGATGCGCGATCCGACTTCTTGGGTGCGGAGCGATTTCAGCGAATCCAGCCGCCACCGAGGACTTTTTCGCCGGAATAGAATACGGCTGCTTGGCCGGGCGTGATGGCGCGCTGCGGCTCGCGGAAGGTGACGCGCGCGGTGGTCTTGTCGATGGCTTCGATCTGCGCGTCGGCAGGCTCATGGCGATTGCGGATGCGGACTTGCGCCTCGACCGGCGCGTCCGGAGATTCAAAGGGAATCCAGTTTACATCTCGCACTTCGAAGGCGGTCGCGCGCAGGTCGGCATCTTCGCCGACGACGAGGCGATTCTTCGCGCGATCGAGTTTCACGACGTACATGGGGCGGCCAACCGTGACGCCGAGACCTTTGCGTTGTCCCACCGTGTAATGCCGCAGGCCATCGTGGCGGCCCAGAATTTCGCCCGATGTCGAAACGATTTCGCCGGAATCATCCGGCAGCGCGCTTCCCTGCTCTTGCAAATAGCTCTCGATGAAGCGGACGTAGTTGCCACTGGGAACGAAACAAATTTCCTGACTCTCGGGCTTTTCGGCCACCGGCACGGCCAAGCGGCGCGCGGTCTCGCGAACTTCGTGCTTGGTCAATTCGCCGAGTGGAAATTCCGTGCGGGCAAGCTGCTCCTGGGTCAGGCCGAAGAGAAAATAGGATTGGTCCTTGGTTTCGTCGCGGGCGCGAAGCAGTTCGTAGCGGCCGGTATCCGGATTGTGGCGGACACGCGCGTAGTGGCCTGTGGCGATCTTTTCGGCGCCAATTTGCCGGGCCGTGAGGAGAAGCTGGTCGAACTTCACGTGGTTGTTGCAAAGCGTGCACGGAATCGGGGTGCGGCCTTCGAGATAGTCGCCGACAAACGGACGAATCACTGTGGCTTCGAATTCGCGCTCGAAGTTGACGACATAGAACCGGAAGCCGAAATGCTCGGCCACGCGGCGCGCATCGTAGACGTCGTCGATCGAGCAGCAGCGATGCTGCGCGGGCCCGTCGCCCTGCTGCTCGGGCAATCGACGCTGATTCCAGAGCTGCATCGTGAGGCCGACGATGGACTGGCCACGGTCATGCAGCATGGCGGCGACAGTGGAACTGTCGACGCCGCCGGACATTGCTACGGCCACGGCGCGCGTAGACTCCGCCGTCCGATGGCTCCTGGATTCGGATTGGATCAGCGTTTCCATTGATTCTTGTATTTTACCGTACAGGCGCCGTTGCCGCTGAAAGCGGCGAGAGTGCGCGCAGCCGTTCGACGACGCGCGGGATGATCGCCACTGCTTCGTCGATCTCCTCGGCGGTGGTGAGGCGGCCGAGGCTGAAACGGAGGCTGGAGCGAGCTTCGTCGTGCGACAGGCCGATGGCCGTCAGCACATGCGACGGCTCAACCGCGCCCGACGAACACGCGGCGCCGGTGGAGCACGCGATGCCTTGAAGATCGAGCGCGATCACCAGCGCTTCGCCGCCTGCCGCTGCGAACGTGAGATTCGTGGTGTTTGCCACGCGGCGCGCGCGATCGCCATTCGCGCGAATCATCGAAATCGAATCGAGCAGCGCATTTTCCAAGTGGTCGCGAAGCGCGGCGATGCGAGCGACGCCTTCGTTCAGCAGCGCGCGGGCCAGCTCAGCGGCCTTGCCGAGGCCGACGATGCCTGCAACGTTTTCGGTGCCGGGGCGGCGGTCGCGTTCGTGATGACCACCGAAAAATTGCGGCGCGAGCGCGGTGCCCGAGCGCACGTAGAGCGCGCCAACGCCCTTCGGCCCATGGATTTTGTGCGCGGAAACAGAAAGCAAATCGACGCCGAGGCGATTCACGTCCAGCGGCAGCTTGGCCGCCGACTGTACTGCGTCGCAGTGGAAATACACGTCGGCTTCGGCGGCGACGCGACCGACTTCTTCGATCGGCTGAATCGTGCCGATTTCGTTGTTTGCGTGCATCACGCTGATCAAAATTGTGTCCGGCGTGAGAGCGCGGCGCACGTCGGCCGGGTCAACGACGCCGTCCGAACCGACAGGCACGTAACTGACTTCGATTCCTTGGCTCTCGAGGTGCTGGCACGAGTTCAGGACGGCGTGATGCTCGATGCTGGTGGTGATCACGTGCTTTCGCGGCTTGGCGCTCGCCGCAACGATGCCGAAGAGCGCGAGATTGTCCGCCTCGGTGCCACCACTCGTGAAGACGATTTCCGCCGGCTTCGCGCCCATCAGCAACGCGACGGATTCCCGCGCCGCGTCGACGGCAGCGCGCGCGTGCTGCCCCGCGGAATGAATCGAGCTCGCGTTACCGAACGTGCCGGCAAAATACGGCAGCATGGCATCGAGGACGCGACGGTCCACGGGCGTGGTCGAGTTGTAATCAAGATACGCGGACATGAGCTGAGCCTTGAACAATCAGAGTAAAGGCTAGATTTGGCGCGGTCAAGGTGCTGAAGGGGAAGCAGAGGTAGACGAAAAACCTGTCGCGTTTAGCCGCGGCCCGTTGGAAGTTCGCTCTCACGGCCGCGCAGGCCTTCAAAGAAAGCTTCGCCATCGATCGGCTTGATGCGAACACTCTTGATGTCGTCATAGCGGTTATCGAGCGTTTCGCGCAGCTCTGCCGCTTCAGTCAAATACGCGGCCATCGCGTCTTCCACGAGGTCATCTGTCGCGCGACGGCTCTTGGCGGCAAGGTCCGTAAGACGAGATTGAGTCTCAGGCTTGAAGCGCACTTCCATGAGCCTCAGTGTAAATATGCAAGGCGAATGTGTCAAAGCAATTGGAGAAGGACACGTCGTCGTTCGTGCGGTTACTGACAGTCACTCACTCGCGCGGCTTGCCTTGACACTGGCGCTACCGTCCATTAGCGTCGAAATGCCGCGAAATTCCATTGCGGCGGGAAATTATAGGAGCGGACATTGCCATTGGCGCGGCCCGTCATCACCCTCACTACCGACTACGGCACCAGCGATCACCTCGTCGGCGTAATGAAAGGCGTAATCCTCAGCATCAATCCCGAAGTGCAGATCGTCGACATCACGCACGGCGTGCTGCCGTTTGACGTCCTCGACGGCGCGATGACCATCGGGCAGGCCTACCGGTATTTTCCGCCGAAAACCATTCACGTTGTGGTGGTCGATCCGGGAGTGGGCACGACGCGCAGGCCGATCCTCGTGGCCAGCGATCAGCATTATTTCGTCGCGCCGGATAATGGAGTGCTGTCGTCGGTGTACGACCAAACCGAGGCGCTCTACGCCTGGCACATCACCTCCGAGCACTATTTCCGCAATCCCGTGAGCAACACGTTTCATGGACGCGATATTTTCGCGCCGGTGGCGGCGTGGCTCTCGAAATCGTGGCAGACGGCGAGCTTCGGCAACCCCGTGACGGATTTCGTTCGCTTCAGCATCCCGAAACCCAAGGCCGCCGGAAACACAGTGAAGGGCGCCGTGCTGCGAGTCGACGTGTTCGGCAACCTCATCACGAATTTCACGGTGCAGGACGTGCCGGCGCTGGGTGCGGCCGACGGGAAATTCACGATTCGCGTCGGGAACGGCCAGACGAGCAAGGTGGTGCCGACGTTCGCGCTAGGCGCGGCGGGCGAAACGGTGGGAGTGATCGGGTCGAGCGGGTACCTCGAAATCTCCGTGAATAAGGGGAGCGCGGCGAAGACGCTCGGAGCCGGGCGGGGCGCGGAAGTGACCGTGGAACTCGGTTGAACGAACTTCGTCAGCAATCCTGATTTTCAGAAACGACAAAGCATTACCACAGAGGACACAGAGAAAGGCCAGAGACCACAGAGACAACTGGCCAGACTCTGATCGGTTTGCCCACCGAAATGCCAACTCCCGCAGACGTCATCTCGCTAGCGACGTGACGATCAGGAACGCGCGCATGCGCGGGTCCAGCCAGTCGCGCAGTGCGTCGCCGAGAAGGTTGAACGCGAGCACGGCCGTCATCACGGCAAGCGCGGGAAAAATCACGAGGTGCGGCGCGTCGAAGATGTGGGCGCGGCCATCGTTGAGCATGGCGCCCCAGCTTGGCATCGGCGCGAGCACGCCGAGGCCGAGAAAGCTCAGGGTAGATTCGGCCAGAATCGCGCCGGCCATCGCGATCGTCGCCTGCACGAGCACCAGCTGCAAAATATTCGGCAACAAATGACGCACCAGGATGCGCGCGTCGGAAGCGCCGAGCGACCGCGCCGCAAGCACGTACTCCATTTCCTTCGCCTGCAGAATCTGCGCCCGCGCCAGGCGCGCATATCCCGCCCAACCTGTGATAATCAGCGCGAGAATCACTTTGCCAATTCCCGGCCCCAGAAACGCCGCGAACGCAATCGCCAGCAAGATTCCCGGGAACGAAAGAAACGCGTTGATGAGGATCGTGTTCACGAGGCGGTCGAACCAGCCGCCGAAGTAGCCCGCCAGCGCGCCGAGCGAGAGCCCGATGATTCCCGCGCCGAAAACGACGCTGATGCTGACGCTCATCGAAACGCGCGCGCCGTAAACGATTCGCGCGAAGATGTCGCGGCCCAGCTCGTCGGTGCCCATCCAGTGCGCCGCGCTCGGACCCACCAGGCGCGCAGGCAAATTCTGCGCCGTCGGATCGTATCGCGAAAGCCACGGCGCGAAAACCGCGAGAATCACCAGCAGCACCGTAAGCGCGAGCGCCCAGCGTCCCGGTCCGCTGTGGCGAAAGAAATCGAGCAACGCCTTCATTGCAACCGCACCCGCGGATCGACGAACGCGTAGACGAGATCGGTGAGCAGATTCACCACAACGTACGACACCGCAATCAGCAGGATGCAGCCCTGCAACAGCGGATAATCGCGTGCTTCAATCGCCTGCACGGAGAGGCGCCCGATTCCCGGCCACGAAAAAATCGATTCAGTGACGATCGTGCCGGCCAGCAGCGTCCCAAATTGCAATCCGAGAATCGTGAGGATCGGTATCAGCGCGTTGCGAAACGCGTGGCGAAATAGCACGGCCGCCTCCGGAAGGCCCTTCGCGCGCGCCGTGCGAACGTAGTCGCTCGAAAGCTCTTCGATCACCGACGTGCGCACCATGCGCGTCAAGATCGCGGCCAAGGCGGCGCCGAGCGTGATCGACGGAAGAATCAGGTGCGAAATGCCGCCGCGGCCCGATACCGGCAGCCACCCCAGCATCACGGAGAAAACAAGAATCAGCACGGGTCCGAGCGCGAAGTTCGGAACCGAGAGGCCGAAGAGCGTGAAGACTCCGACGGCGTGGTCGGCCGCCGTGCCGCGATACTCAGCGGCAAACATTCCGGCGGGAATTCCGATCGCCGCGCAAACGAGCAAGGCGAACGCGGCAAGCTCGAGCGTCGCCGGATAGTGCGACAGCACGACGCGCACGACAGGCTGCTGAAATCGAAATGACTCGCCAAGGTTGCCGTGCAGGACGGCCACGAGATATCGGCCGTATTGCACCGGAATCGGCTGGTCGAGACCCAAAGTGTGCCGAAGCTGCTGAAGGTCTTCGGCGCGCGCGCCTTCGCCAAGCATTTGCTGAACGGGATCGCCCGGCACGATGTGCGCGAGCAGAAAAACCATTGTGAGAATCAGCCACAGCGCGGGCAACGCCAGCAGAAGGCGCAAGGAAAGGTAGCGAATCATTGCTCGGGACGCGCCTCCGGCTCCGCCGTCTCCTCCGCTTCCGCTTTCGCCTTTGCCTTAGACCTCGACTTCCTCGCGCGCCTAGGCTTCGGCGCGGGCGCGGCAAGCGACGCCTCTGGCTCAGGGGGCGGAGGCGCAGGCTCACCTGACTTTGTCTCAGCAGGCGGGAGCTCACGAAGTCCGGGCTCAGACGGCACAGCCGCAGCACCGCGAAGCGGTTTGATCTTCACGCGCGAAATGCGGCGGCCATCCATTTCCATCACTGTGAACCGGTAGCCAACGGCTTCAAAGCTTTCGCCACCGCGCGGGATGAATCCGAGCTTGCTCAGAACGAAGCCTCCGATCGTCTCGTACGAACTATCTTCCGGCAGCGCGATATTGTGCTGCGTTTCAAGCTGACGCACGTTCACAGCCCCATCGAAAATCATTCCGCCGTCGGGAAGCAGCATCGGCCGCTCGACCACGTCGAACTCGTCGTGAATTTCGCCCACCATCTGCTCGAGCACATCTTCGAGCGTCACGAGCCCGAGGATGCTTCCGAATTCGTCGACGACCATCGCTAGCTTGGTGCGCCTCGACCGGAACTCGATCAGCAATTCGCTCAAAGGCTTCGTCTCCGGAACGATCAGGGCGTCGCGCAGCAGGCTGCGCAGATCGAACTCCTCCGGGCGCGAAAGCTCTTCGGCTCGCCGCGTGCGCTCCAGGAGAATCCATATCATGTCTTTGATGTGCACGAAGCCGAGAATGTGGTCGAGTGTGCTTTCGTAAACCGGCAAGCGCGAACGCTGCGTCGTCGCGAAGACGCGCATCGTTTCCTCGATCGTGGCGTCCACCGGCAGCGCATGCACGTCCGGACGCGGCACCATCACTTCGCGAACTTGCACCTCGCCAAGCTCCATGGCGCTCTCGACAAATTTGGCGGCGCTGGCCGGAAGCAGCCCGCGATCGCGCGCCTGCTGCACCATCACTTGCAGCTCTTCGGTGGAGCGAACGAGCGTGTGGCTGTGCGCCGACTCGACGCCGAGCCAGCGAACGATGCGGTCGGCGACACCGTCGAGCAGATCGATGGCCCACCGGAACGTGTGCAGGAACCAATAGAATGGCCGCGCAATCAGCAGCGCCACGCGTTCAGCGCGCGCGAGGCTGAGGCTCTTGGGGACGAGTTCGCCGAGCACAACCTGCAAGACAGTGAGGAGGCCGAACGCCAAGACGAGCGCGGTGCCGTGCGCCACAAACGCGGCCCACGGCTTCGGAATCATTTCCACCAGCGGCGTGAGAATCCCCGCCAGCGCCATTTCGCCCAGGTAGCCGAGCAGCAGGCTCGTGATCGTGATACCTACTTGCACGCCGGAAACGACGCGGCCCAGATCGCTCAGCAATATCTCGACAATCTTGGCGCGCGGATCGCCTTTCTCCACGAGCTGCCGCACGCGCGAAAGACGCACGGCGACCAGCGAGAACTCAACCGCGGCGAAGTAGCCGTTCAGGCCGACGAGCAAGAACACGCCGAATAGGCGAAGTACGATCATCGCGAAAGTTCGCTCACAGCAGCCCCGAGCGAAAGCAGAACAGGCAGGACCCCATCACGCCAATTTTATCAAGTTGCGCGGCGCAGGAGAGAAAATCCCACGAAATCACCCGCGCCGATTACTAGCCTTTCTGAGATGGCAACGCGGGGGAGGCAGTTCCTGATTATGGCGTTCATCATGAAGTTACGAACCCTATGTTTCTGGTCTAAAATCGCCTCGGAGTGAATCGCGTCCTGATGCAAAAAAAGAAGAAATCTCAACTGATGCTCGCACTTCGCAACAAGATACTCGTGAGGTTTGCGAGTGCGTTGGACCGAGGCACGATCAACGGCTACGTGCTCGATATCGGCCCACAGTTTTTTCTTCTCGCCCTGGTTACCGATGGCATCCGTTTCAACGGTTTCCAGTGCTATCGCTTGTCAGACGTACGGAAACTGCAGGTGCCAGACAGATATGCTCGGTTCCACGAAGCAGTATTGAAAAAGCGCAGAGAACGATTCCCCCAAAAGCCTCCCGTCGTTGTCAGCACCCTCGCGGAACTGTTGTTGACAGCGAACCGAGCCTTCCCCTTGGTGACGATTCACCGAGAGAAGGTTGACCGGGGTGCGTGCTGGATTGGTCGGGTAGTGGAAGTGGGTAAGGGTCGCGTGACACTTTTGGAGATCGGTCCCGGGGCGACTTGGGACCACGAGCTTGAGAGCTATCGATTGAGCGAAATCACTCGAGTTGATTTTGGCGGCGATTATGAAGATGCCTTGCATTTGATTGGAGCCAGCAAATATGAGGCTGCTGTTCGGCGGATTTGGGGTTCATCGAATCGTCAGAAATCCAGATGACGCTTGCAGTGAAATCGTCAGCACTCCTCGGGGACGATCTCCAAAATCTCACGTATCTGAGGCAGGCTGCCGCCCTGAGAGGGCCGATGGCGGGGTTTCGAAAGGGCGAAGCAGAACCTACAAAACCGGCTTCAGTTGGGTAACGATCTCGGCCAGCCAGCCTTCTAGAATTAGCCGCTGCTCGGGCGTCATCTCTGTAAAGGCCAAGCCCATCCCGAAGCTCGGGTCGCAATAAACTACTCTGGCGTTGGTCTCGAAGATGCCCTGATCCCTGATGATCCGCAACGCCACCAGCGTCCCCTCTGGGAACGGATTCAGCGCGTCGACATAGCAGCCGCCAACAGCCAGTTCCGAGATGCGCGCTGAGAGTACGGCCCCACTGCGCAGCTCGGTCACCTTCGCAGAAGCGACAAGCGGGCACCGCCGAACGGCACGCCGTTGAGGTGATTGCGACGCCTTGGGCTTGCTTTTTTGGGTCATCGAGCATCCCTTACGCACAGCAATCTAGCGGCAGAAAGCTCGTTCAAATCGCCTAGCGCAGGAGCGGCCTATTCCTTCAGTCGTGTTCACTCCCAAACTATCATGACGGTGCTCCCGTTGCGCATGTTGGGACGAAGCGCGTTCTCTCAAGCTAACGGGTAGCGCCCGATAACCCCACATTGGAAACTGTCGAATTATGGGCAAGCGGCTCCGATTGCAGCCGCGTCGCAAGGTGGGCTAAACTTCGCCGCTGATTTCTGCCGCTTCCCATGACACGAGCCTCTCGAATTCTGGGCAATATCGTCGCGAGTTTGGTTCTGCTGCTCAGCATCGCGATTCTGCTGGTGTGGTGGGTGGTGCAGCGCGCGCTTCCGAAACTCGACGGAAGCGTGTCCGGGCCGGCGCTGAAGGAAGGCGTGCTCGTCGATCGCGATCCGTGGGGACGGCCGTGGATTCGCGCGAAGTCCGTCGAGGATTTAGTCACCGCGCAGGGCTACGTGGTGGCGCAGGACCGCCTATGGCAGATGGACCTGCTGCGCCGCGCGGCCGCCGGCGACCTGTCCGAGATTTTCGGCGACATCGCGCTCGACATCGACAAAGAAAATCGCACGCTGGGCACGCGCGTCGCGGCGGAGCACGCCGCCGCCGATTCGTCGCCCGAAATTCGCGGCCTGCTCGATGCTTACGCAGCGGGCGTGAACCAATATATACAGGACCGCACGAAACGCCTGCCGATCGAATTCCTCGCGCTCGGCTACAAGCCGCGTCCGTGGACGCCCGCCGACACCTACCTTATCGCCTTGTACATGAACAAGACGCTGACCTCGACGTGGAAGGAAAAGCTCAACCGCCAATGGATCGTGCAGAAAGTGGGACCGGACCGCGCGCGCGATCTCTTTGCCGAAGATTCGCCGCTCGATCATTTCATTGTGGGAGGCGCCGCGCCGCCAGGGCTCACGCCACCGGAACAAGAGGGCGCGGAGCAGACTAAGCGAGCGTTCGTTCCCGCCGGCGATTCCCCGCCCTTTCCCCCGGTCGAGGGTGGCCACGCACGCGAATGGGACGCGGCGCGCGCCTTCCTGGCGCAATTCGAGCAGGAATCGTCCGAAATCATCGGCAGCAATAATTTCGTCGTCAGCGGCGCGCACACCGCATCGGGCAAGCCGCTGCTGGCGAACGATACGCACCTCGCCCTGGGCGTGCCTTGCATCTGGTACCTGATGCATTTGACCGCGCCGGGATGGAATGTGGAGGGCTTCGCCCTGCCGGGCGCGCCGCTCGTGATCATCGGTCACAACGACCGCATCGCCTGGGGATTCACGAACAGCAACGCCGACGTCGAGGACCTCTACATCGAAACTTTTGATCCGGCGAACGCCCTCGCGTATCGCGTGAATGGCGAATGGCGTGCGGCGGATGTGCGGCGCGAAACGATTCACGTGCGCGGAAAGCCGGACGTGGTTCTCGATGTCGTCGTGACGCGCCATGGACCGATCGTCGAGCGCGAACCTGCGGACCAATCACATAACGGGGTCAGCCGCGCCTACGCGTTGCGCTGGACGGCGCTCGAACCCGGCGGCCTCGATTTCGGCGTTCCGCTGCTGGGCCGCGCGCAGAATTGGGGCGAGTTCGTCGAAACCACGCGGCACATCGCCGGGCCGGGGCAGAACACGATCTACGCGGACGTTGACGGCAACATCGGATTCACCATTCCCGCGCGCATTCCCATTCGCGCCAGCGGCAACGGAGCGCTGCCCGTCCCCGGCGATACGGACGCTTACGAATGGACAAGCTACATTCCCTTCGAAGAGCTGCCGCGCGCGTTGAATCCGCCGGACGGAATCATCGCGACGGCCAACGCGCGCGCCGTTGGGCCGGAGTACAAATACTATTTGTCGGATCGCCAGGCGGGACCCTATCGCACGGAGCGCATTTACGAATTGCTGTCGGGCCGCACGGACCTGCGTCCCGCCGATTGCAACGAAATCCAAAACGATATTGTGAGCTTGCCCAACAAATTTCTCGCCGCGCAGCTTGTCACGGCGACGCACGTGGTGAAGCCGAACGACGCGCGCGCGGCGCTATTGATCGGAAGGCTGGGCGCCTGGGACGCACGCGCAACAGTGGATTCGGTGGAAACGGCGTTCGTCGAATACACGCGGCGGGCGCTGTTTCGCAATTTGCTCTTCCCCTACCTCGGCGCACGCGTGACCGACTACGAGCTGTGGGAGCCCGAGAGCGTCTACAACAACGTTTGGTGGCGCGACAAAGTGTTTCTCGAAAATACGCTTCGCACGCGGCCTTCGGCGTGGCTGCCCCCGGGATTCCCGAGCTACGACGACTTGCTCGTCAGGAGCGCCGATCAAGCCGCGGCGGACCTGGAAAGCGTAACGCGCAGCAGCGACGTGGCCGCGTGGAGATGGGGAAACCTGCACGTGCTCGATATGGTTCACCCGCTCGGCCGGACGCGATTGCTGCACTCCTTGCTCAGCATCGGGCCTTTTCCGTCGAACGGGACCGTGGATACGGTGCGCGCGATGGGCGTGGGGCATGGTCCGGCAATGCGCCTGGTGGCCGACCTTTCCAATTTCGACAATTCGCTGATGGAAATCACGACGGGCGAATCCGGCGAATATGCGAGCCCCTATTACCGCGACCAGTTCCCGGAATGGTTCGCGGGCCACGGGATTGCGGCCCCATTCACGGATTCTGCCGAAGACGCCGTGCGCGCGCACAGGCTCTTGTTGTTGCCAGCTGCTCAAAATGCGCGGCCGGAGCGCTAGATTTTGTAGCGCCGGCGTCTCGCCGGCTCTTTTCCGTCTGAGCCACTGTTGCGATTCCGCGACGTGCGCTAGAATGCTCGCTTCGCCGATAATGAGGCGCGGCAATCCGGCAACGAGGTTCGATTGAGTTCAACTCCCAACAAGGCGGCGGAGCCGCAACGCAAAGGCGAATTCGAAAAGTCGCTGGTGCGGCTCGAGGAAGTGGTGAAGCGCCTCGAAAGCACCGAGCTTTCGCTCGACGAAGCCATGAAACTTTTCGAGGAGGGCGTGAAGCTCTCCCGCGAATGCCAGAAGCAGCTCGAGGAAGCCGAAGGCAAGGTGGAGATTCTCCTGAAGAAAGCCGACGGAAAAATTACCGCGCAGCCCTTCGACCCCGAAAATGAATCGTCCTAGGCTCTGCTTCCCTTCTCAAATGCCGGCCCAGAAATGCATGCCACACCGCCCCAACCTCGCCGCATGACGCTCCCCGATTTCTTCGAAGCAGATCGAGCTCTCGTCGAAGCGGCTCTGGAACGCATTCTGCCGCCCGAAGAGACGGCGCCTGCGTCCATTCATCGCGCGATGCGCTACAGCGTTTTCGCGGGAGGCAAGCGGCTTCGCCCGATTCTCTGCATCGAGGCCGCGCGAATGTTCGGCAACGACGTGGCTGGGGCGATCGATGCCGGATGCGGTGTCGAGTTCATTCACACCTATTCGCTGATTCACGACGACCTGCCCGCTCTCGACAACGATGACCTGCGCCGCGGCAAGCCCACGAGCCACAAAGTGTTCGGCGAAGCCATTGCGATTCTTGCCGGCGACGCTTTGCTGACGCTCGCATTTCAAACTCTCGCGAACGCGCCCATCGAACCCGCGCGTCGCGTGCGAATCATTGCGGAAATCAGCGCCGGCGCGGGAACCGTGAACGGAATGGTGGGCGGCCAAGTGGCCGATCTCGAAGCGGAGCGCAAACCAGTGGACGCCGCCGGACTCGAATACATTCACCGCTCGAAAACGGCCGCGTTGATTCGCAGCTCGATCGTGGCAGGCGCGATCGCAGGCGGCGCGCACGACGAAGACGTCGAACGCCTCCGCCGTTTCGGCGAAAACATCGGATGGGCGTTCCAAGTGGTCGACGATATTCTGGACGTCGAGGAATCCTCGGCGTCACTCGGCAAGACGGCGGGCAAGGACCAGGCGCAGCAAAAGGCGACGTATCCGGCGCTGTACGGACTCGAGAAATCGCGCGCGATCGCCGCCGACCTCGAGGCCAAAGCTCTCAAAGAGCTCGATTGCTATGGCTCGCGCGCCGCGCGGTTGCGTGAGCTCGGCCAATTCCTCGTCGCGCGCCGCTCTTAGCACCGCCCAATAAACAGCGAATAGACAATGAACGCATCGCCGATTCGCGACACCGACGTCTTGATCGTCGGCGCAGGGCCAACCGGCCTTGTGTTGGCGCTGTGGCTCACGCGCATGGGCGTGCGCGCGCGAATCGTCGACAAGACCGCGGAGCCTGGCACGACCTCACGCGCTCTTGCCGTGCAGGCGCGTACGCTTGAGTTTTACAACCAGATGGGCCTCGCTGACGCTGTGGTCGAGCGTGGACGGAGGGTCGTCGCCGCAAGTCTCTGGGTGGCGGGCCGGAAGGCGGCACGCCTTTTCTTCGGCGAGATGGGCGCTGGCATTAGCCCGTTCCCTTACGCCCTGGTCTTTCCGCAGGACGAGCACGAACGGCTGTTGATCGATCGCCTCAGCAAACTCGGCGTCCATGTCGAGCGCCAGACGGAACTCCTGGGTTTCGAGGATGCGTCGGGTGGCGTGCGCGCGCGCTTGAAGCGACCGGAGGGAACGGAGGAGACGTGCGCGGCAAAGTACATTGCCGGGTGCGACGGCGCGCATTCCGTCGTGCGTGAGGCGCTGCAGATCGGTTTCCCGGGCGGAACGTACGCGCACCTTTTTTATGTCGCCGACGTGGAAGCGAGCGGAGCCACGATGAACGGCGAACTGCACGTCGCGCTCGACAAGGCAGATTTTCTCGCGGTCTTCCCGCTGAAGGGCGAGGGGCGAGCGCGGCTCGTCGGCACAGTGCGCGAGGAAGCCGAGGGCGAGCACGAGAACCTTTCGTGGAACGACGTGAGCAAGCGCGTGATCGAATGGATACAGATCGACGTAGCGCGCGTGAACTGGTTCTCCACCTACCGCGTGCACCATCGCGTGGCCGACCATTTTCGCAAGGGTCGCGCGTTCCTGCTCGGCGACGCCGCGCACGTTCACAGTCCCGTCGGCGGACAAGGCATGAACACCGGCATCGGCGATGCGGTGAACCTTGCCTGGAAACTCGCCGCCGTTTTGCACGGACGCGCGGATGCGTCGCTTCTCGATAGCTACGAGCCGGAACGAATCGCCTTCGCGCGGCGCTTGGTCGAGACCACGGATCGGGCCTTCACGTACGTGACGAGCTCCAGTGCCGCTAGCGCGGCTGATACGTCTCCACATCGTGCCGCTCTTGTTGCCGCCGCTCATCAAGCTCAGGGCGACGCGGCGCCTGATGTTTCGTACGGTCTCGCAGACGGCCGTGAACTACCGCGGCAGCAGCTTGAGCGAAGGACGCGCGGGAACGGTTCACGGCGGTGACCGTTTGCCGTGGGTGAAGACGGACTCGAACGGCGTCGCCGGGGACAATTTCGCGCCGCTGACTTCGCTAGCCTGGCAGGTGCACGTGTACGGCGACGCTGCGCCCGAGATTAAGGCGGTGTGTGAGACGCGGAAATTACCGCTTCACGTCTTTCCGTGGCGTCCGGAGATGCGCCGAGCGGGCCTGCGGCGCAATGCCGCATATCTCGTGCGACCTGACGGCTACGTGGCCCTGGCGGATTCTGAAGGCGGCTCGACGGCGATCGCGTCCTACCTCGACGCGCGAAAGCTCACTCCCTGTTAATCTTGTTGCAATGAAGTCCCGCCACACATCCCGGCCGAACGGCGAGAAACCTCTCCCGAAAAAACCGAAGCCTCAAAAGACGCGTGTCGATGTTTTGATCGTCGAACGCGGCCTGGCGCCATCGCGCGAGCGCGCGCAGGCGTTGCTACTCGCGGGGCAGGTGCGCGTCAACGGCGCGCCGATGACGAAAGCTGGAACGCAGGTGGCCGCGGACGCTCGCATCGAAGTGGTGGGCGAGACGCTGCGTTACGCCAGCCGCGGCGGCCTGAAACTCGAAGGCGCGCTGGGCGATTTCGGCGCTGCGCCGGAGGGCAAAGTTTGTCTCGACGTTGGCAGCTCGACCGGCGGCTTCACGGATTGCCTGCTCCAGCACGGCGCGAGCAAAGTGTACGCGGTGGACGTGACGATCGATCAGCTCGATTGGAAACTGCGGAAGGATTCGCGCGTGATTACCGTGGAGCGGAACGCACGCTACCTCGCGCCGAAGGACATCGCCGAGCAAGCGGCTTTCATCACGATGGATGTTTCCTTCATCTCGGTGGACAAAGTGCTGCCCGCCGTCGTCTTGCTCACGGCTGCGAGCGCGGAATTCCTGATTCTGGTCAAGCCGCAATTCGAACTGGAAAAACGTGAGGTCGGCAAGGGCGGAATCGTTCGTGACGCCGCGCTGCACCAGAAAGCGATCGAGCGCGTCACGGCGGCGGCCGCGCAGGCGGGACTCGAAATTATCGGCGTGCAACCGAGCCGCTTGCCGGGGACCGAAGGAAACCAGGAGTTTTTTCTCCACGCGCGCAAGCGGGCCTAGAGTAGAATTCTGCGACTTAACTTATGATTCGCTCCGTCGGAATCGTGTGCAAACCCATCCAGACAGTGGTGTGCGCGGTGGTGCCTCCGCTGATCGGCTGGCTGCACAAGCGGAAAATCGCGACGTTTGTCGACACGGAAACACAGTCGTGCCTCGGCTCGAGCGAGCCCGGCGTGCCGCGCGAATTGCTCGGCGAAAAAGTGGACCTGCTCATCGTTCTCGGCGGCGACGGCACGCTCCTCTCCGCCGCGCGCGCGTTGCATGGCCACGACGTGCCGATTCTCGCTGTGAATCTGGGCGCGCTGGGATTTCTCACCAGCGTCACGCTCGACGAACTCTATCCTGTTCTTGAGCAGGCTCTCACCGGCAAGCATCTTTCCAGCGAGCGCATGATGCTCGAGGCCGAACTTTCGCACAATGGCGCTATAGCGGAGCGCCAACGCGCGCTGAACGATGCCGTCGTGACGAAGTCCGCGCTCGCGCGCATGCTTGACTTCGATGTTTATGTCGACAAAAACCACGTGGGCCGCTACCGCGCCGATGGGCTGATCGTCGCCACGCCCACGGGCTCGACAGCCTATTCGCTGGCTGCGGGCGGACCCATCATCCATCCCGACCTCGACGCCTTCGTCATCACGCCGATTTGTCCCCACATGCTCACGAATCGCCCGCTCGTGATTCCCGGCACGGCGCGGATCGAAGTGGATTTCAGCGCCGCCGACGAACCTGTGTATCTCACGCTCGATGGGCAAATTGGGCTCCAGCTTGAGTCGGCGGACCGCGTCACGATTACGAAATCGCCGAACAAAGTGAAGCTCATCCGGCCGCCCGGCAAGACCTACTACGAGATTTTGCGAAGCAAATTGCGCTGGGGCGAACGCTGAACGAGCTCGGAGTTTCCCCAACGAGTTCCCTTTCAAGGAGACGCGAATGAATTCGAAATCCGCCGTGGTGTTTGCCGCAATGGTGTGCCTGCTCGGCCTCGCTCCGCACTTGCGTGCGCAGAGCTCGCCGGCGACTCCTATCGCAAACTACCAGATGCAGGAAGGTTTCATCGACGCTCACGGCGTCCTGATTTATTACATGACCGTTGGGCGGGGCGCGCCGCTGCTGATCGTCCACGGCGGCCCAGGCGCTTCGCACGATTATTTTCTTCCCTACCTTCTCCCGCTCGCGCGCCACAACCGGCTGATCTTCATCGACGAGCGCGGCTCGGGCAAATCGGAGTATTTGGAGGACCCGAAGGGCTACACCGTCGAAAACATGGTGGAAGACGTGGAAGCCGTCCGGCAGGGCCTCGCGCTCGGGAGGATTAGTTTGCTCGGGCATTCCTATGGAGGCGTGCTCGCGCAGGCTTACGCGCTGAAATATCAAAGCAATTTGACTCACCTGATCCTGGCCAGCACGTTCCCGAGCACCAAGCAGATGAACGAAGTCTTCGCGCGCATGAAAGAGACAATGGATCCGGAGCTGCGCGAACGAATCGACAAAATGGAAAAAGAGGGACTTTTCGGTCACGGCAAGGATTACGAAAAGAACCGGTATACGAGCGACTACATGATCGCGGCCTGGGGCGAAGGATATTTTCCGTACGTCTACCACAATCACCCGGACGCGAACTACGACCCGATTCAAAACGGCGTGATGTCGTGGGACCTATACCGGGAAATGTGGGGCTCGGACGGCGAATTCGTGATCGACGGCAATTTGAAGTCCGTCGAGTACGTCGACCAACTGCCTTCGATCCACGTTCCGACGCTGATCATCGCCGGCGAGCACGACGAATGCGATCCCTCGCTATCACAGGAGATGCACGAGAAAATCGCCGGCTCGCAAATCGTGATTCTGCCGAACAGCGGCCACATGACGTTCGTCGACCAGCCCAACCTGTTTATTGCTTCGGTGGACGGTTTCCTTCACCCGGGCAGTGCAACGAAAGCAAGTTCAGCCGCGCATTAGGAACTACTTCACCTTGAGGACCAGCAGCGTGCGGTCGTCGAACGGGTGCTGCCCGCCGGAAAAGCGGTCGACTTCTTCGAGGACGTAGTCCGCGATGCGATCCGCGTGAAGCTCGTGTTTTTCGATGATGATTTTAGCGATGCGCTCATGGCCGAAAAATTCCCCGGTGGAGTTCTGCGTGTCGCCGATGCCGTCGGAGTGAAACACCACGATATCGCCGGCATTCAAAACGAAACTCCGCTCGTCGTAAGTGGCCTCTTCAAATATTCCCAGCGGAAACCCCTCGATCCTGATTTTCTCGCAGCGGCCGTTGTGATACAAGAACGGCTGCTCCTGGCCGGCGTTGGCGATGCGCAGACGATGGCGGCCGCGGTGCCACGTGGCGAAGCAAAGAGTCATGAATCTGCCTTCGATCAGCCGCTCGCCCAGAAATCCGTTGATGGCGCGCAGCATGTTGGCGGGCCGCGGCTTCTGCGAACCCAGGCTGCGCAGCGTCCCGATCCCCACCGCGCCGTAAAGCGCCGCCGCGCTGCCCTTCCCGCTCACGTCGCCCATGGCGATAGCCAGCTCCTGCGGGCCGTAGCGGATGAAATCGTAAAGGTCGCCGCTCAGCTCGCGCGAAGAAACCACGCGAGCGGCGATGTCGAGGCCGAACTCGGGTCCGGGCAAGCGCGGCAATAATGCGCCCTGAATCCGGCGAGCCGCGTTCAGATCGCGCTCCATGCGGGATTCATCGCGCCGCACGCGCTCGTAAAGATGCGCGTTCTCGATCGAAACGGCCAGGTTCGCCGCGAGAATCGAGAGCACCTGCACGTGGTCCGGCGTGAAATAATTCAGTTGCGGGCTTTCGAGGTCCATCACGGCGATCACGCGGTCTTTATAAATCATCGGGACCGCCAGCTCGGAGCGCGTCTCCGGGTTGAGCATGATGTAACGCGGATCGAGTTGCACGTCGGGAACCACGACGGGCCGCCGCAACGAAGCGGCAGCGCCGACGATGCCCTCGTGCGCGGGAACCGCGAACTTTTCCTGCGTGCGCTGGCCGAATTTCACGGTCACGCCATGGCGAAACACGTTGTCGGCCGCGTCGTAGAGAAGGATGCTGAAGATTTGGTAGTCGATCAGGCGCTTGGCGAGCTCCGCCGAGCGGCGCAGCACTTCCTCGACCTCGAGCGACGAACTGGCTTCGCGCGCCACTTCATTGAGCAGCAGGAGCGTCTCGGCCTGGCTGCGCGCGTTCTCGAACAGCCGCGCATTTTCGATGGCCGTGCCGATGCGGCCCGCGACGAGCGTCAAAATGTTTTGCTGGTCGGGAGTGAAATAGTCCACCTCGCTGCTTTCGATGTCGAGTACGCCGATCACGCGCCCGCGCACGATCAGCGGAACGGCCAGTTCCGAACGCACTCCATCGATCGCGTTCAGGTAGCGCGAATCCTTGTTGACGTCGGCTACCCGAATCGCGTGGCCCGTGGAAGCGGCGGCGCCGATGATGCCGTCGCCCACGGGAATGCGCCAGTGCTCCACCACTTCCGCCCGGTGCCCGATCGCGAAGCGGAAGAAAAGCTGGTTGGTATTCTCTTCCGGCAGCAGAACGGCAAAAATCTCGTAATCGATCAGCCGCTTGATCTGCGCCGCCGCGGTCGCCAGCACTTCGTCAAGCTCCAGCGACGCGTTGATCTCCTGGCTGATTTCCGCCAGGATCGCCAGCGTCTCTGCGGGAATTTCCAGCTTCGAATTGAGTCCGGTCGAATCCATTTTTTTCCGCTACGACGCGCCGCACACCCCAAGCGCAGCGCCCGCTTTCCCAAGTTTTCCTCTACTAACTAAGAGATGCGTTCCGTCACGCCGACGATGGTGCGAATTCGAACATTATAGCAGGCGAGGAACAGCGGCCAGAGAACACGTGGGGATAAATCGACAACATCAATCGCATCAGTAACTTGTGTTCGCGACGACAGGTTCCGGCGCGGCTGCCGGCGCACCGGCCCTTGCTTGCTCGAGGATCTTCACGCTGGCGCTCGCGCCGATGCGCGTGGCGCCGGCTTCCACCATTTTCTGCAAATCCTCGAGGCTGCGCACGCCGCCCGCGGCTTTCACGCCAATTTCCCCGCCTACCACCGCGCGCATCAGGCGGACGTCTTCCACCGTCGCGCCGCCAGATGCGAAGCCGGTGGAAGTCTTCACGAAATCCGCCCCGGCGTTCTTCGCTGCCAGCGAACCGCGCACTTTTTCATCGGTGGTGAGCAGCACCGTTTCCAAAATCACTTTGCAGATCGCGCCCCCGCGGTGGCTCGCCTCGACCACTCCGCGAATGTCGGCCTCCACCGCGTCAAGCTGCCCCGATTTCAGCGCCCCGACGTTGATCACCATGTCGATTTCCTGCGCGCCGAGCTTGATCACCTCTTCCGTCTCGTACACTTTCACTTGCGGCAGAGTCGCGCCGAGCGGGAACCCGACAACGGTGCAAACGCGCACTTCGCTTCCGCGCAGCATCTCCGCGGCCAGCGAAACATTCCATGGATTCACGCAGACGGACGCGAAACCATACTTCAGCGCTTCGTTGCAGAGCTTGCGAATGTCGTCGCGAGTGGCGTCCGGCTTCAGCAGCGTGTGATCGATCAGGCGCGCGATGTCCGCTTCGATCGGGCCGACGGCCGCGCCCGCCGAAATGCGCGCGGCGCCCGCTTCCACCACTTTGCGCGTCTTTCGCGCGCAACGTTCCGCGCAGCGTTCATCGCAACCGGGGCAAATCAGGCCGTCGATTTCGAGCCCGCACAAATCGGCGCCATTCTCGGCGCCAAGATAACCGAGGATTTCTTCCGTGATCGCCTGAATGAGTTTTTCCAGCTGTTGCGGGTCCACCCGGCGCGCTCCGCTTTGTGTCAGCCCCGGACCTTCAGTCCGGGGAGGGTGGCCTTCAGGCCACCCGAAACAAGTCCCACAAGAAAATTAAAAGGGGCTTTAGCCCCTGAGGCCGCCCCATGTACTTAGGAACTTCGATGCCGCTTCTCGATCGCAATAATCTTGTCGACGCGCCGCTGATGGCGCCCGCCGGCGAAAGGCGTCTCCAGCCAGACCGCCAGAATCTCGCGCGCCACTTCCGGCGGAATCGCGCGCGCGCCGAGCGAAAGAATATTCGCGTCGTTGTGCTCGCGGCTGTTTCGCGCGGAAGCCCTATCGTAGCACAGCGCTGCGCGCGCACCCGGGACCTTGTTCGCCGCGATGGACGAGCCGATTCCCGCAGTGTCGATCACCACGCCGCGCCACGCGTCGCCGCTCGCCACAGCATTCGCTACCGCTTCCGCAAAATCGGGATAGTCGACGGCCTCGCGGCTCGACGTGCCAAGGTCGAGAACCGCATAGCCCCATTCGCTTAGATAATTTCGCAGCTCTTCTTTAAGGTCGAAGCCGCTATGGTCGGCGCCGATCGCAACTTTCTTCGACGCAGCGCCTTCCGCGCCGCCAGCTTCGTTTGTTTTTGGCTGTTCGAATCGGATGGTGATGCCGCGCAAGGCCGCTTCGTCGCGCGCCAGCGGAGTGACAATCGTGCCCGTGGGAACGGCGATCTCGCCGCCTGCGGGAATCGCTTCGAGGTCGCCCGCCGTGAGGACGCTGCGCGCCATCGCTACGCCTCGGGAAGATTGAGGACGCAAACGTCTTTCAGGTTGCGAAAGCGCTCGTTGAAATCGAGGCCGTAGCCCACGACGAACTCGTTCGGAATCGTGAACCCGATGTAGTCGCCTTTCACGTCTTTCAGGCGGCGCGACGGCTTATCGAGCAGCGCGGCGATGCGTAGAGCTCTTGGGTTTACGTTGCTGGAGCACGCGCAAGAGGTAGCTGATCGTCAGCCCGGTATCCAGAATGTCTTCGACGACGACAACGTTCAGGCCTTCCACGCTGCTGTCGAGGTCTTTCACCAAACGCACCTGGCCCGAAGATTCTTTGCCCTTGCCATAACTCGAGACGGCGATGAAGTCGATGGAGGTATCGAGATTGATTTCGCGAACCAAGTCCGAGAGGAAAATGCACGCGCCCTTCAGCACTCCCACGAGATGAACGCGCTGCCCTTTGAAATCCCTGGTGATTTCGTGGGCCACTTCGCGCACGCGCTTCTGAATCGCCGCGCGCCGAATCAGAACTTTCAGCTTCTCCCCGCGCTCGACAGCAACCGGCATCTCGCAGCGCCTCCGCCAAGAAGGGCGCTACTCTATCCCACGCCCGCGCGCGTTACAAGCTGACGCGCTGACAGTCGTGCCGCCTTCTGACGAGCCGCTCTCAGAGCCTACATGGCAACTCGGTTTTGTGTCGGCCCATCCTGTTGGTCGCGCGGAAAATCGGTTTTTAGAGTATGGGCGGCAGGTTGGTTTCGTCTCAGCCCTGGGGGAGGACGAGCTTACTCGCGTCGCAAATCCTACCTGCAGCGCGGTTTCGTGTCAGCCCCGGACCTTTAGTCCGGGGAGCATGGCCTTCAGGCCATGCGGAAGGCACGCCTCGAATAAAACCGGGCTTTAGCCCCTGTGACAGGCCGCGGCTTCAGCCGTGGCCCGGCTTCTGCTTTCACTCCTTTGTCAATTTCCTTTGACAATATGTGCGATTGCACGATAATCCCTCTCCTCATGGCGAGACCATCGCGCCATTCGATGCCGACCAGTATCCTCGCAGATTCGAGAATCTATTTCGCGACCTCACGGACTGCGGAGGCCAGGCCCTATTGCAATCCGAGCGCATGGCCAATTTGTTCATCGACGTCCTCCGATGCTATACGACCACCGGAAAATTCACGGTCTACGAATTCGTAGTCATGCGGAATCACTTTCACGTCTTGCTGAAGGTCGATGCGGGCATGACCATTGAGAAGGCAGTCCAAATGATCAAGGGGAACTTTTCATATCGTGCGAAGAAAGAATTGGGATTCAATGGCGAGATTTGGCAGAAGGGTTTCTCTGACGTTCGGATCACCGATGAAGAGAGTTTCTCGCGGCACGTTGATTACATATTTGAGAATCCAGTCAAGGCCGGATATGCGCGTTCCGCAGAGGAGTATCCCTATTGCTCGGCCTACCTGCGGAAACTGAAACGCGAGAAGGCCAAATCTTGATCCGCTTCGGGCTGCGGCTGAAGCCGCAGCCTATCCCAGGGGCTGAAGCCCGATTTTTTTGAGCCGCGCCTTTCGCATGGCCGGGCCCTTCCTGCGTCAGGGCCAGGCCATGCTCCCCGGACTAAAGGTCCGGGGCTGACACGAAACCGGAGCTCCTTACAGGCTCTGGGGATGGAAGATACCGACCTGACGCGACCTTTCCGTCGCGGAGCCTGATTTTCTATCCTTCTGCAGCAGCGCATCCAGCGACCATTTTCCGGGTCCGTTGACCATCAGGAAGGCAGACGTCAGAAGTTGCGCGTATTCAGACCGCACTTCGTGCAACACCGCCCACATTCCCACCTGAGGCGGCGCCGGCGGCAAAGGCAGCGGATATGTTCCGAGATACAGCGAAATTTTCGTCGAAAGTATGGCCACGATCATCTCGACGATAAACGGAATCGCAATCAGGCGCGTCATCAAGCCAGAAAGCAGCAATAATCCGCCAACGATCTCCAGCCACCCGACAAATCCGGCCGTGAAATGCGGAAACGGCATCCCTAGTTTCGTGAAACGCCCCACCCCCTGGTTCGCATACGTGAACTTCAATATCCCTTCCCACAGGAACACTCCTCCGGCCATCATTCTCAGCAACAGCGTCGACTTCGGGCCATCGACTGGCGGATTCGTCAGCCACCGGAAAACGTCCTTGATGCTCGTGCTTCTCATGTTTTTCTCCTCCAGTAGAATTTCCCTACACTGGGTTAACCGTTTCCCTCGCGATTTATTCCCAAAGAGCCTCCGAAAAAATCAGCAGTGAAATAGCCAGGAAGCGGGGAATAAATGCGTGCGCCGCCAGTTATACTCTTGGAGCCGTGTCAGATGACCACCGCGTGGGCGACTCATTCGAAGAGCTGGCGATGCCGCTCTTTGACTCGCTCTACAACTTCGCGCGCTGGCTGACGCACAACCGCGAAGAGGCAGAGGACCTCGTGCAGGAGACTTACGGCAAAGCCCTGAAGGGATTCGGATCGTTTCAGCCGGGAACGAATTTTCGCGCCTGGATGTTTCGGATCTTGCGGAACACGTTTCTGACCTCGCGAACGGGCCTGAAGGGCGGCATGACGATCTCGCTCGATTCCGAGGAGGGCGAATCCGTCGCCCCGGCGACCACAGAAACGCCGGAGTCCCTCATGATGGACCGCTGCAATCAGCAAATGGTTCAGGAAGCTATCGAGGAATTGCCGTTGATCTTCCGCGAGGTTGTTTTGTTGTGCGACGTGGAGGAAATGTCTTACCAGGAGATTGCGGAAACAATTTCAGTTCCCATTGGAACAGTGATGTCTCGCCTGGCGAGGGCCAGGAACGCACTTCGCGTGGGACTCACCAGGAAACTCGAAGGGGCCTGAAGAATGGCTTGCGATTCATGGCAGAACAAAATCGAAGCGTACGCTGACGCAGAACTTTCCGCCGGCGAAATGCGAGCCATGGGCGATCATCTCCGCGCGTGTGCGTCGTGTACCTCGGATTTGCTCAGCCGCGTGCAATTGAAGCGCGCTATCAAAACTGCGGGGACGCGGTTCTCGCCCAGCGTCCCCCTGCGCAAGCGCGTGGAAAAAGAGCTCCGGTCGAGAAGCAAGACGGTATGGCTTTGGAGCTGGATGCCGAAACTCGCTGCGGCCGCTTCGCTCGTTGCTGTCGCCTTCTTGCTCTTATACGCATGGTCGTCTTCCCGGCAAGCCCAGACTTTTGCCGAGCTCACGGATCTGCACGTCGCGACGCTCGCGAGCTCCACTCCTGTGGACGTCGTTTCCACCGACCGGCACACCGTGAAGCCCTGGTTCCAGGGAAAAATTCCGTTCACCTTCAACCTTCCTGAGCTGGCCAACACTCCGTTTACGCTCGAAGGCGGCCGGCTCGCCTATATGGATCAAGCGCCGGGCGCCGAACTTATTTACAGAATCGGAAATCACCGGATATCCGTCTTCATCTTCCAAAATCGGCCGGACCCCCGTTTCGCACCCGGCAATGGCCGTTCCAGGCGTCTGACGTTCAACGTGGAAACGTGGACAGCAGATGATTTGCGCTACTTCGTCATCGGCGACGCGGACGCCGACACAATCCACAAACTGAGCGAATTGTTGAAGATCGCATCGCGGTAGCGGCGATTCTACGGCAGACGGATTTGACGCCCCTCGGCCACCTGGACCGTTTGCGGCTGCGATCCACGGCCTACTGAGTACGTGAGCCACAGAGTCTTCTTTGCACCGGGAGCGGGATCGGTTCCCAGCGTGCTGTTGTTGGCCACGATATCGAGACGCCCGTCGCGGACCAGGGCCTGAACGCGCTCGGTGACGTCCTGGGTCTGACCCGCGGCGCCGTAGATTGCCTTAACGACGCTCACGCGCACATCGGGACGTGGCGGAGGCCCCGGTGGAGGTCCGGGCTGTCCGTCCCATCCGCCGTTCCATGGGCTGCTGCCCCAATCGCCGCGTCCCCAACCGGAGAATTTCGAGCCGTCGACGACGCTCTTTTCACGGTATTCGAACATCTGAACCTGACCATTTGGACCACGCGCGAAGATGCGCAGCGTCTTCACGATTCCCGGCGCGGGATCCACGCCGAACGTGCTGTTGCCCATGCGGAAGAACGTGTTGGAGCGCGCCAAGTCGCGGAGCCGCTGCGTCACATCCACATTTCGCCCCGGGACGCCGTACAAACCCTTTAAGATCACAAATTGCCCGGTTGGGTCGCCCCAGTCGCCGCGGCCCCAGCCGGAAAACATCGAGCCGTCCACGACGCTGCTTTCACGGTATTCGAATGTCCGAGATTGGCCATTCGGACCGCGCGCAAAGATGCGCAGCGTCTTCACGATTCCCGGCGCGGGATCGATGCCGAACGTGCTGTTGCCCATGCGGAAAGTGACGTTGGCGCGAGCGAGATCGCGCAGGCGCTGCGTGACGTCAACGCGCGCGTCACCGGCGCCGTAGTCGGCGCGAATGATCCGATACTGCTGGGCCATCGCCAAAGGAGCGAGCATCAGCGCGAAAGCAACCACGGCGAGGCCACGGCGGAAAAGTTGTTGGAGGCACATGTGGGGATTATGCGCCTGCCGGAGGTCGCGACAAAGTCCGATCTATGACTCCTCCGGAATTGACTCTGAGCGAGCGAGAGAATTGCGCCGCCCGCAAGCTTTTCCTCGCAGGCGGCGCGAATCTCCTACAGTCAAATGCCTAGCTCGTAGGTGCCGTTCCCGTAAAGAAGAACACCACATACGCCTTGATGCTGCCGTTCGCCTGAGGCACACCAAAAACCTTCACCGGCGTGGTGGCAACCAAGCCAGTCGTAATCGTGGTCACGCCTGCGACTGTCGTGATGTCGACCGGGCTGATCGTTATCACGTTCGCGGTGCGATCCACCTGATAAACGAGCGTGGCCGAGCCAGAAGTCACGCTCAGGTCCACCGGCACAGCCAGAGTGCCGCCCGTCACCGTCATCGTGAAGCTACCGCTCGAGTACGCAGTGGCTGCTGCGCCCAGCGGGACCGTTGTCGGCATAAGCACCGTCCACGGCGCCGCCCAGTCGTCCGCCGCCGCAGGATCATCCCAGGTAGCAAAGCTCGCGCCCGCTGCCGGAAACGCACCCACAGTGCCACCGAAGTTTGCCGAGCCACCCGTCGCCGACTCGAATGCACTAATCGCACCGGTGCCGCTGGTCACTGCGGTTGGGAGTGTGAAGTCCCACCACTTGAACCCGTCAATCCCGGCGCCGGTTGCCGGGTCGGCCCCGTTGGAGCTGGTGCTGGAAATGTAGGGCAAGGTGACGGTGTAATCGTCGCCTGCCGTGTGGAAGTTGCGAGTGTCGGTGAAATCCGTCAAGCCCGCGGCGGAGATGCTGCCGTCGTACCTGGCGATTTCAATATCGATCGACTGGGCCACCAGGGGACTCGCCGAAGGTTGGACGACACTGGCATGCACCTTGAAGCCGCGCACCAGGTTCGCGAGGAAAGCCGTTCCAGTGCCGATCGGCGTCACGTCTGCCAGGGCGATGGCCGGAGTCCGGAAAAAGAATTCGGTGGTCGTATTCACCGTGACGGGAACGCCCACACCCAGCTCGTTCTCTACGGTGAGTATGTCCGTCGTGGTGTTCACATGAAGAACATGGCCTTCGGGACTAATCCAGATGCTGTTAAACGAAGTGCTCACCCACATACGCACGGCAACGAGCGTGCCATCGTCCTGATAACGAGCGGCCACGCGCACGAACTTGCCGTCGAGCGTGGACGATACCGTGCTGAAATCCATGATCGTGGCCACGGTCTGGGCATCCACGTCATAAAAGATGGTTCCGTTCGTGGCATCTGCGAGGATGGTGAGATTTTGCGTGGAAGTAATTTCAGTCTCCGGAGTAGCCGGCGGCTCGAGGGGAAAGTCTTTCGTCATGGTGATCGAGGTGTTGTCTGTCGACACTGCGCTCGCCGTGCCGTAGATATGACGCAGGACCACATGCGCGAGGTCCGCGATCGGATGATGCCGCACGGGCCCATTGAAGTTCACCGCCCAAATCGTCGCACCTACCGCTGGCACGTGGGGCACCAGGAAAGCCGGATGCGCAAGGTTGAACTCCAGATCGAGCGCGTTGCTTTGTCCCGCGACAACCACCAGCGGTGAAACGAAAGTCACGCTCACGGGGACGGTCAAGCTGCCCGCGCTGCCCGTGGCCCCCATGATTTGGATCTGCCCGGAAGCGACCGTCGCGCCCGCGGTGCCCGCGAATCCAACTTCGGGATCTGCCGCCGCCGTCAACAGCACGTCTCCAGGATTGGCGCTGATCGTGATCGTTGCACCGGTATAAGTCCCTGCGGCGACGGTGAGATTTCCCAGGATTTCGCTGAGTTGATCGAGCTGCACAAGATTGATCACCGGTGCCGGACTCGCCGCGGTATAGACGATGACGGGACTGCCAGTCCCCGTCAGAGAAATCGACAACACTTTGACGCCGATCGTCGCCCAATCTTCCGTGGAGGCGTCGCTCATCATCGTATTCACGGAGCCATTTTGCGGAGGCGGAGGAGCGGAGCTGGAAGTGTTGCCGCACGCCACTGTGAAGAGCGACAACGCGGTGATCACCAGGCACAGCATCAGACGAGAAACCACGCGAGAACCCGAACGAGAACTCTGACTATTCATATTTAACTCTCTCTGGGGACACTCGGAGGTCTCCCCTGTGTTGTTCAACTTCGCAGAGTTGAAGCTATGTGGTAAGCAGCCAGAGAGGAAGGTTAAGAAACGCTAACTTCGACAGCCCGGAGACATCGGCCCCTGAGGAGACTCGCAACGATTCGCGCGATGGGATGTAGTACGAAGTGCCGCCGGACCTCAAAGAGTACACAGGCCGGTTCGCTGAATTCGAGCAGCTATCTATTTGCCGACGACGAGAATTGAGAATGAGTCGGGAACCATTGGGCCGCGATTGAAACGCGCTCCGGCCGGCGGCGGGTTCGGCGGCGGACCGAACTGCGCGGCGATCAGCAAAATGTGATTCGTCTTGCTGTCGAGCGTCAGCGTCTTGGCGCCGGACATCGTCTGCACATTCTGCTCCACCACGAAACTCGTTGGGCTGTTTTCCTTGATCACCGTGAGCGTGCCGTCGCGCTGCGAGC
Source organism: uncultured Acidobacteriota bacterium (assembly GCA_963737205.1). GTDB lineage: Bacteria > Acidobacteriota > Terriglobia > Acidiferrales > UBA7541 > Palsa-295. The sequence goes on from CAVTRV010000003.1 coordinate 1,373,355, forward strand.
TGAATGCTTCCATCGTATTTGGATTGAACGTAGCGCCGTCGGTGCCGTTGCCGATCGGCAGCGTGGTGATGATTTTGCCGTCGTCGGAACTGAGAATTACCACGTTTTGCGGGTCGTGGCATGACGCAAAGAGGATGTGATTCTTCACGTCAAACGCCAGCCCGCCCGGGCCGCCGCACTTTCCGGCGACGTCATATTGCGCCGTTACTTTCATGGTCGTCGCATCCACGGCAGCGATTTTGTCTTTGTCTTCTAGATCGACGTACAGATGGCCTTTACCGTCGGTGACCGCCTGCTCTGGCGCTCCTCCGAGGTCAATCGTGCCCACCACCGAGCCATCCTTTGCGTCAATCACCGTCGCGTTCGGCGCCCCATGACTGAAGATGTACACGCGCTCGTTGAACGGATCGAAAAGTATGCCGTCAGGTCCGCCGTCGACGTTGATGGTCTTGATCACCGCGAGCGTCTTCGTATCCCACATCACCACGGGCTTGCTGCTCGCAAAGCCGTGGCCGGCCTTCGGGTCGACGGCCGCGCCGCGCGCGTTGGCATTCGGAATTTCGCCCGCCGGCTCGAGCGTGTCCAAATTGAACACGGTCACGCGCGCGCCGTCGCCCGTGCGCGGGATGTAGAGCTTGCGCCCGTCGCTGTCCGCATACACATAATCGAATCCGCCGACGCCACCCACCTTCGCCGTCTTCAATACTTTGTACGGACCATCGCCCGCAGCCTGCCGCGCCAATCCGGAGGACGCCACCATCGCAATCGCTATCGCCACAACCACCACGCAAAGTCGTCGCATGAAACACCCCTCAGCTCCGCTGAAATCTCTGATTTAAATTTGCTCGGTTAAACCGAAGCACTCACACAATTCGCCAGCACCGAACATTCAGACGGCCATCGGCCGCTCTCGGTTTCCAAACACTTCTAGCGCAGATATCCCCACGTGTGCAGCCGGTCGGTGTCTTCATCCCAGCGGTCGCCGATATCCGTGCGGTAATACATATTCGGGATGAGCACATTCTTGATGCGCGAGTACACCTGCGCTTTCGCCTGCTTCATCGTCGGCCCCAGCCCCACCACAATCAGAATGACGCCGGAAGTCCCCGCGACGAGCCACTGCCCGTTCAATTGCTTCACGTCTTCGATGTGAATTTCGTCGGCAGGCGGCTTCTTGAAGACGATCACGGCGTTCTTCGAGAACGAATCAAAAGTTTCGTCGTCGTCAAACGGAAACGGCGGCACCACGATGCGCACGCCGATCTGAAATCCGCTCCGCACTTTGAGTTTCGGGTCCGCGCCATTCGCCAAATCCCAGAAAAACTGGCCGATCGGCGTAAGCATGCCGGCCTGCTGAATGCTGATCGTCGGATAGCCGAAGCGCGCCGTGAACTCCAGCGGGAAAATTCCGTGATTGTTCACGATGCAGTTCACGTCGATGTACCCCACGTACCCTTCCGACGCCAGCATCGGCGCCATCTTCAGCAGCGTGTCGTTGAAAAGTGTGTTCGGGCCGCTCCAGAACATCGACGTGCCCATTTCGCCCGTCGGCGGGCCGATATCGCCCGGAAACAATTTCTTGTGCTCGAAATTGATGTTGATCGGGTAAACGAACGTCGTGCCGTTGAAAAATCCTCCCACAGCAACCTCGACGCCCGTGACGCGCCGCTGCAACTGGAAAACCTTGATCTCGTCGGAAAGCGCCTTCTTATAGGCCTCCAGCATGCGAATCACGTCCTGCCCGTCGTCTTCCTGCCCGACGAACAGGCGCCGCTTCACGTTCTGCGCTTCCCCGCTGGGCTTGATCACGTAGGGCGCCGGATGCTGCACCACATGTTCGATCGCGTCGTCGAACGATTCGAATTCCCCGTAGGGAATGATGTTGACGCCCGCCTTCTTCAGCTCTTCCTGTCCAAACGAACGATCATCTTCAAGGCGGTCCGTGTAAGGCGTCCCGCCGATCACCTTTTTTCCGGCGGCTCGCAGTGCCTTGGCTTTTTCGCCCTGGCCGAGCGTGTCGTCGAAAATGACGATGTCGGCCCAATCGAGATCTTTCTCCCAGTCTTTCGATTTCGCCACAAAGCCGTCGCCGATATCCTTCTCCTTCTTGTCGCCGATGAAGTAGCGCACCTCGTGCCCTTCCTTCGACACTTGCCACGCAATGTCGCTGATGAGCCCGGTGAGCGATACAAACAGGAAATTCTTCTTTTCCATTCGTTACCTCAAGCCGCCTTATAGATGGTTCGTGTCAGGGCCCGACCTTCGTCGTGCGAAAAGGGGTTCCTTGTCCGAGACTTTCTGCTTAGCGCCGCCTTGCAAAACCACTGAGCCTATCCGCCGATTGTTACTATCGCATGAATGTGGAAAACCGTGGGTATCGCGGTTTGATCGGAAGAGACGCAGATGTCCGGAAGACGCAAAGCGGAACCGTTCAGGAACCCATTTCCAGATCGTCAAACCGCCGCCACTTGTAGAAAGCGATAGAGACGATCCAGCTCAACGCGAAAAGGCCCACAATGAAGAAACCGAGTGCGCCGAAATTGTCGTTGAGGTTGGCCACTCCGTCCCAAAACCACCCGGTGAGATGAAAGTGTCCGGCCAGCAAACCCAGAGCTTCGATCCCGCCCACGACCAGCGCGACGATTACGGAGACGCACGTAATGGTCATGTTGTAATAGAGCTTGCGAATCGGCTTTACGAAGGCCCATCCGTACGCGCCCAACATCAATATGTTGTCCGTCGTATCGATCAGCGACATCCCCGCGGCAAAAAGTATCGGGAAGACGAGGATGGCCCAAAACGACAAGCCCTTGGACGCCTCAGCCGCGGAAATGCCCAACAGACCGATCTCGGTTGCGGTGTCGAATCCCAGACCGAACAAGAATCCCAGCGGATACATGTGCCAGCTGCGATTGATCATCTTGAACATCGGACGAAACAACCGGGCAAGAATTCCGCGACCGCCGAGGAGCATGTCGAAATCCTCTTCCACATAGGGCTCGCCGCGACGCACCCTCACAAAAGCCCTGTAAATCGATCGCAGAACGATCAGGTTCACGATCGCGATCGCAAACAGAAAAAATGCGGAAACCAGCGTGCCGATTACTCCGCCAATGCTCCTGACTGAGTCGAGCCGGTGCTGCAACGCGAGCGTTGCTCCCGCGATCCCCGCCGCGCCCAGCACGACGACAGTCGAATGCCCCAGCGAAAACATAAACCCCACGGCGACTGGGCGCTTGCCATCCTGCATCAACTTCCGGGTCACGTTGTCGATGGCCGCGATGTGATCGGCATCGACGGCGTGCCGCAGCCCAAAGCTATAAGCAAGCAGCGCGGTTCCCAAAAGCACCGGGTAGCGATGAAACGCGATAACCGCCCACAGCCACGCCACCACATTGAACGCCAGCAAGATGCCGTAAATCGCGATGATGCGATTGCGGAGATTATAGGCACCATCGTTGAATAAGGCGGTCAGTTTAGGTTGTCCCGTTGAATTCACTTTGGCACGGCCATCGAAGACTTCCTTGGATTCATGAGTGCGCCATTTCGTCACGGCGCGGAAATTCGTCCAAACCGGTAGGTGAAGCTAACGCTGGCATACGAGGGGATTCGCACACCAACCACCTCACCCACAGGATTCGCTGGGACTAATCCGTCGGGACCAAGGCCCACTTTTCCGGGTCCGTATACAGCCGCTGTGGCGAAGTTCTCAACGGTCTGCCCCGTATAGCCGCTGGCAATCATGGCGTTCACCCCGACGTTGAAGCGCCCATCCATGAAGGGCCGCGATATTGCGAAGCGGAACTCATCATTCGCCACGCCGAGGCAATAGTAGTTAAGTGCGTCCGGGTCGCCGCTCATGTAGCTGCTCTCGCTGCAGCCGTTTCCCACCACCTTCCTGCCTACATATTCGAACTCCGCCTTGGCCTGCAGGTGGAATGGCAATTTCTGGTAGGTTCCCAGCACGTCTCCGATCAGCCGTGGCGCCTGTGGCACAATCGAGAACGACGTGTTCACCAGGCGAGCATCCGCCTGCTCAAAGGTCACCAGCAAGGATCCATGCGGAATGTTTTGCCGCAGCGTAGCCGCCAGATAACGGATGCGACCTGGCCCTAGGTCGAACTGCAATCCCTGATCCGGATCAATCTTGCCGTACTCGGCCGTTTGCGTCTCATGCCCCAGCGTGAGCTTCAGATCGGTGTTGTGGAACGTCTTGCTTACAACCATCTGATACGAGCGTGCCGTTTCCACCGGATCAGCAGCTGTCGGTCCATCCAGAGCGGTGCCCTCTCGGGGATCTTCGGTGAAGAACGACTTGCCGAAACTGAATGTGATCGACGGAACGAACCATGACTCCTTCGGAACAATCGCGAATGTGGCCTTCGGCGAATTGATCCCCACCCACTGGGTCGAGGGATTCGCTGGCGTGAGCAGGTCCTGGTTATTGATGTAGATCTCATCGCGCCGCCAGCCCAGGTAGTAGTGAATATACTTGCTCAGCTGTCCTGCACCGGCGATGTAGGGCGATACCGGTGCGATCGTCACATTGTTGCTGTCTATTTTGGTAAAAGCCCCGTAATAAGCTGGCGCGGCCGGGTCGAAGAAGTTGTAATGATCCAGATTGTCGCGCCGCGGAGCCTCGCGCTCGTAGTCTACCCCCGCCAACAACGTAAAAATCTTCGCCAGTCGGTTTACGTAAGTCGCGTTTCCGCCCGTCACGGTCCGGAACTCACTCTGACGGATCAGTCCCAAGCCAAAGTCGGAATAGAGGGACAGATTGTACGTTCGGAAGAATCCCGAGAGCTGCAACTCTTGATGGTCGGTCAGCTTCCACACATCATTCACCGCCGCGAGCGCCGTATGAGTTTGATCCTTTTGTCTCGGATCGATCGTATCCGGATACTCCATCCAGCCGGCGGCGGTATCGACGGAATTGAAGCCGAAAATCGGCCGCAGTCCCGCCACGTAGCCATAGCCCAGATATGCGATTCCGAACAGCGTCAACGTGTGATTCCCGGCGTGGACCACCTGCCCACCGTTGAACTTGAACTGCTTGCGATGCTCCAGCCGGTCCAAGAATCCATTGCCGAACGAGCCTTCGATCGCGACCCATGAATTCGCCGAGGGGCTGAACCCGGTTGTGGCCGTAATGTCCCGGTCGTCTCCCGTCAGCGTCAAGAACGGATTCAGATGCGAGCGTAAGCCGTAGATGGCCGCCAGATTCAGCGCATGATTGCCCTCGAGTACGTTGAACGCGCCACCATCTACCTGAACGCTCTCAATCGCACTTGCGACATAAATATTCGGATCCGCGTAGCCGTTGCCGTGGGCATTCGCCGACAGATTGTTGGGAACAAGATAGCTGCCCACCAGGATGTACTGCGCAATCGGCTCGCCGTGGTCGCCCGCCACGCCCGGAGCGAAGTACTGCGGAGCTTTGATTCCGCTCGACGCCGTTTCGATAGGGTAGCCGGGAATTGAAATTGGGGCGCCCGGACGGCCCGGGTTGGCATCCAGCAAATTCTCCGAGGCGAAGACTTTCAGCGCCGGATCGGGTGACTCCACGTCCAGGGCATTTACGTCGGAGGTCACTGATACCCTGTCATTCCGGCCCGCGAGTTGCGTGACTCTCACTGCGATTTCTGAGTTCCCGCTGAACGCAACTTTGATCGGCTGTTCTACGGGGCGAAACCCAGGCGCCTCAACCTTGAGGACGAATCGTCCCACGGAGGCTAGCTTGATTTCAAACAGGCCGCCGCTTCCGGAAGTAGTTTGAGCGAGAACCCGGTTATGGTCGAGCAGTCGCACGGACGCCCCCGGCAAATCGTTGCCTTGCGGATCGATGACGTGGCCTTTTAGAACGATTTCTTGTGCCGCCCACAACCGGCCGCCGAAACACAGGATAAGGACTAGAGTCAAATTCAGCAGCTTTGCCTTGCTTGAGCCGGAACGCATGCGGCCCCTCAAAAGAAACGCCGCGAGGTTAACACTAATCTTACAATCATGCTACCGTCGTAGCATGATTTTGGAGTCCATGTTACCCGACCGCGTGGTTAGCCCTAACGTTCCGACGGAAACGGCTCGCGGATTTGCCGTGTGACATTTTTGCGGTACGTTAGGAGCGCTCATTTTGGAACGATGGAGGCTTGGATGGGAGATTTGGTTCGAACCGGCGTTTCCCTGGATCAGGAGCTCTTGAAAAAGTTTGACGCCGCAATCGCCAGGAAGGGTTATCAGAACCGCTCCGAGGCGATCCGCGACTTGATTCGCGATCACCTCGTCGCGGAGGAAATCAACGCGAACAAGATCGTGGCCGGAACGCTGACTATCGTCTACGACCACCACCGCCCGAATCTCACCGAAAAGCTGGTGGAGGCGCAGCATCACGCAGGCGGCAAAGTGCTGGCCGCCACGCACGTGCATTTGGACCATCACAATTGCCTCGAAGTGGTGATCATGAAAGGGCGCGGCGGCGAGCTCAGCGATTTGGCCAACAAAATCCTGAGCCTTCGAGGCGTCAAGCACGGCCAACTGGTCGTGACAAGCACCGGCAAAGACTTGCAATGAATTGCGACCTCAGCTCGATTTCGGCGGCGCTTACTATTCGATTGCTTCATCGTCAAATCCGAATACAATTTGACGGTCGCGACGGCATTCGTGAAACTCCGAATGGCCGCGCCTTCTGCAAACGATGATTCACTTTTTCAAAAATCGCTTCCGCGGCAACGGTGCCGCTCTCTCGCCGGTTCTGGGTAACCTCGAAATCGGCGTGATGGAAATTCTCTGGGCGCGTGGCGAATCGAGTGTCCGCGACGTCTTCGGGAAAATCGAGCGCCCGCTCGCCTACACCACCGTGATGACCACGCTCGAACGCCTCTTCAAGAAGGGGCTGCTGCTGCGCGAAAAGTCGGGCCGCGCGTTTTTGTACTCGCCCGCTTTCAGCCGCGACGAATGGGAACGCCGCAGAGCGGGAGACCTGGTGGCGGCGTTTCTGGATGGTCCCCGGCCATCGCGCGAGTTGCTGGTGTCGAGCCTGCTTGACGCGGTCGCCCAGCACGACGAAGCGCTTCTCAGCGACCTCGAAAAGAAAATCCGCCGGCGTCGCAAAGAGCTTTCACGCCGGGGTGCATCATGATCCTCTCCTATTCCCTCAGGCTGGTTTGTCTCTGCTTCGCATTCTTTTTCCTGGCGCACGCGGCGCTGGGATTGGTCGCGTGGACCGCAGGACCTGCGGCAATTCGCCTCGCGGAGCGAATCCGGCCTCGCGCGGCCGCGCGGTTCCTGTTCGCGTTGCGCCTGTTGCCCGCCGCTCTAGGAATCCTCGTGCTGTTCCTGCTCTGCGTGCCGAGTTATCTGTGGCTCGAGCCAAAGGCGAGCGCGGAACGAGTAGGTCTGTTGTGCATCGCCGCAGCCACTGCGGGCGCGGCGCTGTGGGTGACGGCGGCCGTTCGCACGGTGCTGGCTGCCGTCGGATCGCTTCGTTTCAGAGCGCAATGCGATCGCGGCGGCGAGATGCTCAAGTCCGCGCGAGAAAACGATCGCGTCGCCGTGATCGAAACGGACTACCCTCTCATCGCGCTGGCGGGATTGTTCCATCCGCGCGTGGTCGTCTCGCGCAGCGCAATGAACGCGCTTTCGGCCGAAGAACTGGGCGCCGCGCTCGAACACGAAAGAGTTCATCGAACTTCGGGCGACAACTGGAAACGCCTGCTGCTTCGCGCGACCCCGGAAGCAGTTCCCTTCTCTCGCTGCTTCGCCAAAATTGAAGAGGCATGGCTGCGATTTTCCGAATGCGCCGCGGACGCCGACGCAACCCACGGAGACGAACACGCTTCCCTCGCCCTTGCCTCAGCTTTGATCGAGGTAGCGCGCCTGGGAACTGCGCGGCAGGTTCCGGCTGCGGTCTCTTCGCTCGTTCCCGACTCGCGTGATCTGGCGGAACGCATCCACCGGCTTCTGGCTCCTCAGCCGCCGCAATCGAAATATCGGGTCGAAACTATAGTGGCCGTCGCGGCGGCATCTCTGCTCATCGCCGGCCTCGCCGTAGCAATGTTCTCGCCGTCGGCCCTCATCGCAATACACGAAATCTTAGAACACCTCATCGCATAGCGTTCCCGAATTACTGTGACGATGCCGCCGGAATCACGCGCGGCAGCCGCTGCTCCACCGGCGGCAACGCCGGAAACGCCGCATGCGGCTCGGTCTGGTACCAGTAGGCCACTGAATAGTAGTTGTCGCCGCGATCGTTCGCGTGACCGTGTTCGATCGTCGCGCGCAACGATTTGGTGAACGGAATCGGCGAATCCAGATGAAAGCGATAAACGGACCATCGCGCTCCCTGCCGCTCGGCGCCCACCACCGGCGCGCCGAATAACCCGTACGAGAATTCCTTCCCGCCAAAATCCCACGCGCCGAGAAAATAATCTTCCGAGCCGGTTCCATTGATCGACGGCAGTGTTTCGCCGTCGACGAAAAACATGTCGTCGCCCTCGCCCCACCAACCGTCGGCATTCTCGAGCACAGACATCGTCACACCCGCAAAATGCCCGCGGCCCGTCGCTTCCATCCACACATAATTATCTTTGCCGTCGAGATTGAACTTGTTGCCGGGAGACGCGCGGTTCGGCGCGGCCTGACGGTACTGCGCGTGAAAATATAGAGTGTCCGCCGGAAGCGGGGCCGCATAAGCGCGATAGTCGATGTTCCAATAGACGGCTCCGGCGCGCTCGCGGCCCTCATTCGTCAGCGTGATGCGCGCGTGCTTCTGAAACGGCATCGGGAAAAAACAGTTGAGCGCCTTGTCGCCGCCCACGGCGAGCGGAATGGATTGATACAGAAAATAGTCTCCCAGCCCAAGCCCGAAAAAATCTCCCACGGGAGCCTCGACGCTCGGCGTCGCCTCGCCATCCCAGTACATTCGCAGGACCATTCTTTTCAGGTGATATTCCTCATCGCTCGCGATCGTGATCCAGACGTGCGAAACCTCGCCGGGGCCCGCGTCGTCGAGCAGCGTCAGCGTCTCCCCCGCGGCAAGCGGACGATAATCGTCATTGCCACCCGTCCGGTCATAGCTCGAGGACCGCTTCAGCACATAGTCGTGCGGCCTCGGCAAATCCGAAATCCAGCCCGCAGGCTCCTGCGCAAACGCGGCGAGCGCGGAGGAAAAAAGAACAAGCAGGATCAGTGCAGATCGTCGCATGGCGAACTCCCTACGTTGTCGTCGCAGAAAAACCGCGCGGAGTATATCAGAGACGCGCTGCCTTAGTTCGCTTTGGCGGGAAGCGAAGTGGAGCAGCGCCCGCATCCTTTGCCTGCTTCCTAAATCCGCCCTGATGGAAATCCCAAGGCGTTCCGCGTTAGGATTGCGTCGTTACAACGCCATGGCCCACGAGCGAAAAATCATTGTCTGGGTCGCCATCAGTGCCGACGGCTTCATCGCCCGGCTCGACGGCTCCGTCGACTGGCTCGACCGTCCCCGTCCGAAGGGCAACTACGGCATGGGTGCGTTCTATAAATCGATCGACACGACGCTGTGGGGCAGAAAGACATGCGACGTGGCGCTCGAGTACCAAAAGAAAGGCGTGCCCGGGACGGCCTTCGATACAAGAGTCAAAAACTATGTCTTCACACACACTCTCCCGCAATCGCCGGCGCCCGCGGGGGTGGAGTTCGTCGCCGAACCCATCAAAGCGTTCGCAACGCGCCTGCGAGGCGAAAAGGGGAAACACATCTGGATTATGGGTGGCGCCGGCATTATTGCGTCGTTTCTCGACGCAGGAGAGATCGACGAGTTCGTGATTCTCGTAATTCCCAAATTTATCGGCGAGGGCATTCCATTGATGGCGCCCGCGCGTCGCACCGTGCCGCTAGAACTAATCGCGAGCACGAAGTTCCCAGATGGCGTGGTCAAGCTGCGCTACGCCGCCCGCAAGTAACGAGAATTTCAGAACCGCGCCCCGCGACACACACGATTAGGTTTTCTCTTTCGTGATGCGTTTCAGCGCGCGGTGTCGCAATTTGCCGAGCTTGCGGTTCAGGAAATGATCGCGTTTGAGGAAGGACAATAAGGGTGGGCGGCGCTTCTCCACTCTGCTTCGGGCCCGTCTCAACCTCGTATCCTCGCCGAACAACTCCAGCGCGGCATCCAGTGTATCCATCGCCTTGGTGCGTCGCCCGCCGGACGCGTACACCTCAGCCAGGTTCAGGTGGAACTGGGCCTCATTGCGTCTGAGCTGCACCGCAATTTCGCACAGCTCGGAAGCTTTATCCCATTTTCGCTGGGCGCGTCCAATCGCCAGTCCAAGAAACGATAAGTAGAAAGGGTTTTGCTTCTCGGATTCGAAAGCCTGCCGGAGGCGCAGGAGGGCCTTTTGAGGATACCCGCTTTTCAAAAGGGCTACGCCTTCCTTAAAGTCTGCGAGTGCGGCTGTCTCCATGGTTTGCTCCCCATGTCATCGGTTGGCTGGGCGATTTCCGGAAAGCTGGAGTTGACTTCAACAAATGCGCAAGCAAGTGAACCCGAAGACGGAGTCGCTCTCTAGAGAAGGTTGCTTGCACCTGGTTTCTGCCTGACGATCAACTTATCCAAACTCTTCGCCATTAGCTACTGTACCGACGGACAGGTCCCAACGAGAAGTCACCCCGTCTTTCAGCGCGTCAATAATCGCGCACGGTCGAGGACTGCCAACTCAACTGCTGCTCTGGCTTTCGTGCGCGCGCGAGTGTAAAACAATGAAGCGCTCGGCGCTCCTCACGCATCGAATTTGCGCTGGCCGCAGTTTTTCGCCTGCTTGCTTCGGGCAAAAAAAGAAGGAGAAGACACAATGCAACGAACAGCTTCCGCAGTCTGGTCCGGCGCGCTGAAAGACGGCAAAGGTTCCATCTCGACGCAGAGCGGCGTCCTTTCCGACACGCCGTATTCTTTCGGCACCCGCTTCGAAAACGGCAAAGGCACGAATCCCGAAGAGTTGATCGCCGCCGCGCACGCCGGCTGCTTCACGATGGCGCTTTCGGCGCAACTCGGCACGATGAATTTCACGCCACAGAACCTTCACACCACCGCGACCCTAACCTTCGAAAAACTCGATGCCGGCTGGACCATATCGAAAATCCACCTCGACGTCGCCGGCCGCATTCCCGGAATTTCGCCCGAGGCGTTTCAATCCGCTGCGCAAAGCGCGAAAGCGAATTGCCCCGTCTCGCGCCTCCTGAAAGCTGAAATCACGATGACCGCCAGCCTGGAGCAAGCCGCATGATTTTTCCGGCCATCGCCGGAGTTCTGATCATTCTGTCGGTGCTTTGGGAGGCGTTCGAGGCCGTGGTTCTGCCGCGGCGCGCGACGCGGCGCTTTCGAATCACTCGCCTGTTTTATCGATCCACGTGGATTCCCTGGCGGTGGATCGCACACCAGATTCGCCCGACGAAAACGCGCGAGACCTTCCTCAGCTTCTACGGGCCGCTCTCGATTCTTTTTCTCTTCATATGTTGGGCCATCGGACTCGTCTTCGGCTTCGGCCTTTTGTACTACAGCGCCTCGCGCGGGGAATCATCCCCTCCCTCCTTCCCAACGTGCGTGTATCTGAGCGGCGGCACATTTTTCACCCTCGGAGTGGGCGACGTCACGCCGCATAACTGGCACGAGCGATGGCTCGTCGTCTCCGAAAGCGGACTCGGCTTCGGCTTTTTCGCTCTGGTCTTCAGCTACTTGCCCGTAATCTACCAGGCGTTCTCACGCCGTGAAGTGAACATCGTCCTGCTCGACGCGCGCGCCGGCTCGCCACCCACAGCCGCCGAGATGCTGCGCCGTCACACGGGCCCGCACGGAATGGACGCGCTCCAGCAGCTCCTGCACGATTGGGAACGCGCGGCGGCCGAAATTCTCGAAAGCCACGTTTCGTATCCCTCGGTGTCCTATTTCCGCTCGCAGCACAACAACGAATCCTGGGTCGCGGCGCTCGCGGCGATTCTCGATACCACCGCGCTGCTGCTCGCCAGTATCGAAAATCCTTGCACGCGCCAGGCGCGCCTCACGTTCGCGATGAGCCGCCACACCATCGCCGATCTCGCGCAACTCTTCAGCGCGACGCCGCAGCCCGCAGACCACGACCGCTTGCCCCCTTCGGAACTCGAGCGGCTCCGCACGACCTTGACGCAAGCCGGCTTCCAGCTCAACGACACCGAAGCGTCCAGAAAAAAACTCGCCGACCTCCGCGAAATGTACGAGCCCTATTTGCAGGGCCTCTCCCGCTTCCTCTTCATGGACCTTCCGCCCTGGATCCTCGCGAAAGAAATCACCGACAACTGGAAAACCAGCGCCTGGGGCCGCATCTCCGGCTTCGCCACCCCCGCCCGCGAAGAAATCACAGTCGTCGACGACCACGGCGACTAACTCGCTCCCGCAGCGACGAACTCACCTGGCGAGATCCTCAAGCGCCGTAGGCGCGTCAGAAGTTAGCGCAGCGCGTGAGCGCTGGGTGCGCAATATAAAAGAGTCGTCAGAGCGCCGTAGGCGCGACACATCTCCTCGGTCATCACTCCCCCTCCTAGCCATCGAGGAAGCCTTTTTTCGCTCATCGCCGCGTGGAACCCGATCCTGCAGGCGCCGGCACGAGCCGCTTCGCCCTAATCAGCACATCCACGGAATCCGGCCGTTCATTCCAGCTTCTGCGGTGAATTCTGCTCTCGATCTTCAGGTCTGCAACGCGTTTAGCTTTTCTCAGCGTTCTCTGCGCTTGTCCGCCATCTGGTTGGGCGGGCCTCTGCGGCAAAAGCTTTGCCTTTGACTCGCTTTCAAATCTGAAATTTCAAATCGCTTTTGCATTCATCTGTGTTTATCTGTGTTCATCTGTGGTTCCCAAGGTTTTTGCCCTGCCTTTCTCAAATTTGAGATTCAGCAGCCTCCCGCGCGTCGTCTTTCTCTGTGCCCTCTCTGCCTTTCTCCGTGACCTCTGTGGTTCGCCTCCGGTTTTGCTCTTTTTCCGAAATTTCAAATTTGAGATCGCCGCTTCGCCTTGATCAGCACATCCACCGAATCCGGCCGCTCATTCCAGAAATCGAGCCGCACACGGCCATCGGGAAGCTGCGTGACCCTCGCAGGAATAGAACTAGCCGTGAGATACCATCCGGCAGGCAAAACAACGGCGTTGCGCGGCCGCCCGAGGCTCCGATCGAAAACCAATTCGTCGCCGTCGAGTCTGTAGCTAGCGGGCGCCGTGTAAGTCTCAGAAATACGCAGGCGAATCGATTGCCCTTTCTTCACCGGAGGAAACGGAATCACCACCGCCTGCGCGTCGGGCTTCAGCGGCTCCTCGGACTCGATTTTCGCCGCGATCATTTCCGCGCCGGTCATCACCTTCGTGGGAAGTTTCTCGCCCGTGTCCAGCACATACGCCGACGGCCCCGAAGCGCTGCTGCCCGCGCGCACCACATTCACATATGCGTCGACGCCCGGGCGTGTCTCCGTGTAGTCGTGATACAGGCTGAAAGCATGCGTCTCCGGCTGCTGCAGGAAGTAGACGATGTCGCGATCCTGGTGCGCGCGCTCGGAGAGCCGCTCGCGTTCCGTCTCGCCCGAGAACGGCGCTTCCCAACTGCGCGTCGCGCTTGGCGCGTGCGGCGCAGCTTCGGCTCCCGTCTGCGCGCCCAGTTTTGCTCGCAGAATCAACGGCGCTTCCGCAGCTGTCGCATTCATGAAACTGATCGAGATGCGGCCGTCCGGCTCCGGCAAAACCTGCGACGGAACGTTGCACCCCACCAGCTCGTATCCCGCGGGCAGCACAACTTTGTCGCGCTTGATTCCCAGCGGTCGATTGAAAACAATCGCGTCGCCCTCGTGGAAGTAGCTTTTCGGATCTTTGTACGTCTTGCGGATCAGCATGCGGCCTTGTCCTTCGGCCGGGACGGGCCGCGCGAGCGTCACTCGAATGTAGTTCGTGTCTGCATCGGCGTCGTCCATGAGCGGGTCCTTGCGAGCGTCCGCTCCGCTGACGATTTCGAAATGCAGCGGCTCGCCCGTCATCGCATCGATCACCGATTCGTTGCTCGCGACGCTGCCCTTGCGAATCGGATTGTAGAAATACTTCGCGCCGGGAGTCGTCGCTGTCACTTCGTACCAGATGTTGAAGCTCGCAGTGTCGGGCGCCAGCAATTCGTAGCGCGTGTACTCGTCCGTTTCGGTCTGTCGTGCGGCCGACGGAGCCGCGGGTGACCCGACCGTTGCGCCTCCGCCCGTCTGTTGCGCGCGCAACGTCGGACACCAGAGCAACGAAATCGCAACCGCACTCGAAAGCGCCAGAGCTTTGAGCATGTATCCCTCCTCAATCAGCGGAATGAATCCCAAGATCATCGTGAAAACGGCCCCACAGGTCGGTCGTGCTCTTGTGCCTTATACGCCCTGTCCGATTAGCAGTGTGCTGTATGGGACATAATTCAACCGGCCCAAAGCGCATAGTCACCTCTGCCGCGATTCCGAAGGCGGCAATTTCACATTTGGAGGACTACCCTATGCACCGTGCACATCGTTACATCGCTACGCTATTCATGGCCGGAGCTCTTGCTGCGCCCGTGTCAATTATGGCTGCCGTACCTCAGGACGCCACAGTTCAGGTCCGTGTCTACGATCGCGACCACAAGGATTATCACAACTGGGACGACAACGAAAACCGCGCCTGGGGCCGGTTCCTTGACGAAAACCACCGGACGTCTCACGAATACGCCAAATCAACCAGGAAAGAACAGTCGCAATACTGGAATTGGCGCCACGCCCACCCAGATTAAGAATTACCAAAGCCACCGCATCCGACGGAGAAACGCGAACAGTTAAAGTGCCTGCGCGTCCGGTCCGTAAAGTCACGGATCGGACGTCGCGGTGCCCCACTAGCCTAGCCCCACATGAGGACGCCGCGCTCCCGACCGGCGTTTCGTAGTCTGGTTTTGCCTCTCTTTGCAATCTGAAATTTCAAGTTTCAAATGGCTCTGTTGACTCGCCAACCGCGGTAAGATGCCTCCTCGGGGGCCAAATCAATGAAAGCCGCACGCAATCACGGCATCCTCCTCAATCCCAGTGGCCGCGTTCTCGGCACGCAGAACGCGATCCTTAGCGGCAGCGGAAGCCAATATCACGTCCCCGATTTCGAGGGCTGCATCTCGATCAAGTCCGTGATTTCGGGTTCGGTGGTCTGGGAAACGCCCGGCCGCCGCTACAAAGTTCACGAAAATACCTACCTCCTCTTGAACGACCGCCAACGCTACACGATGACAATCGACTCCGCCCGCAAAGCCACCACCTTCTGCATCTTCTTCGAACGCGGCTTCGTCGAAGACGTCTTCCGCGCAAAGACGTCGCCCACTTCAAGGCTCCTCGATCGGCTGGAGCCAGCCGCCGTCGAGCCACTCGCCTTCGTCGAGCGCATCGAGCCTCAAGGTCCCATTCAGCGCGAGCTGCAAAGTCTGAAGAACCGGCTCGCAAGCCGCCAGCTCTCGTCCGATGGGAGCACAGAAGACCTTTTTCGGCTGGCGGAACGACTCCTCGCCGATCACAGGCAAACCAGCGTCGCAATCTCGCGCCTTCCCGCGGTTCGTAGCGCGACACGCGAAGAACTTTTTCGGCGCATCCTCCGCGGCCGCGATTTTCTTCTTTCTTCGCTTTCGGATTCGGTCTCCTTGAAAGACGCCGCTCGCGCGGCCTGCCTTTCGCCCTTCCATTTTCATCGCGCCTTCCAATCCGCGTTCGGCGTCACGCCTCATCGCTACGCCATTCGCCACCGCCTGGAGCGCGCGCGCCATCTACTCCGCGCCACGGATCGCAGCGTCACCGACATTTGCTTCGAAACCGGCTTCGAAAGCCCCGGCTCGTTCAGCTCGCTTTTCCGCCGAACCTACGGCCTCGCACCCAGCGATTGTCGGGCAAGAATTAGCAAGATTCGAGAAGTGGGGGTTGCCGCCGGCGCGCATGATTGGTCGGTCGAACGGCAAAAGGGAGGAAAGACATGACCAAAACGCTCGCATCGATCGCTCTTGGTTTGATTCTGCTCACGGGAAATACAGCTCCCGATAAATTGGCCCCATCGCCGAAGCCAATCGCTCACCGTTCTTTCGTGGCGCAGGATTCGGATACCGAAACCGTCCTCTCCACGTTCCGCCCGCGCGCGGGCAAAGAGGACGAACTGTTGAAGACCATGGACAAGAATCGGGCCACGCTCCTGAAACTGGGTCTCGTCCTGCAGCAGCCGCACATCGTCCTTCGCGGAAAAGACGACGCCGGAAAAACAATTTTCGTCGAGATCTTCACTTGGCGGGACCACGAAGCCGCCGATCACGTTCCCCCGGAAGTTCAGGCGATTTGGAACCAATTGCAGTCGGAGGTGGAAGACCGCGGCGGGCATCGCGGAATCGAATTCCCCGAATTCGACATCGTCTCGGCGACTCCATGATCGTCTTTCGGATCGCGCGAAAACCAGCGGCCAAATTGGATGCGCTGCGGCCCGCCCCTGAAAGCACCCGCGGAGCTGAAGCAAAAATCCCTGTGCTATAATTTGTTCCGCGTGACCGACTCGATTCGCACCCCGGTGCGACGCGGAGCGACGACATGACCTTGACCTTCCCCAAAACCGATAAGATTTGGCACAACGGCAAGTTCATCAATTGGGACGATGCGAAGATTCACGTCCTCGCGCACGTCGTCAGCTACGGCTCCGCCGTTTTCGAGGGCATCCGCTGTTACAGCACGCCGCAGGGCCCCGCGATTTTCCGTAATCGCGAGCACATGCAGCGCTTCCTGAATTCCGCGTACATCTATCGCATGGAAGTTCCCTTCTCGGTCGACGAGCTCTGCGAGGCCAATCTCGAATTGGTCCGCATCAACAAAGTTCCGTCGTGTTATCTGCGCCCGATTATTTTGCGCGGGTACGGCACCGGCGGCGTGGACCCTAAAGACGCTCCGATTGAAACATATCTCGCGTGCTGGGAATGGGGGCGCTATCTCGGCGACGAAGGCCTGAAGAACGGCGTGGACGTCTGCGTCAGTTCCTGGAATCGTCCCGCGCCGAACACGCTGCCGCAAATGGCCAAGGCCGCCGCAAATTACATGAATTCGCAACTCATCCGCATGGAAGCCGTCACCAACGGCTACGTCGAGGGCATCGCTCTCGATACGAACGGCTACGTCAGCGAAGGCTCCGGCGAAAATATTTTCGTCGTCATGGACGGTACGGTCTTGACGCCTCCGATCTCCAGCTCCGCGCTGCCCGGCATCACGCGCAATTCCGTAATGACGATCTGCCACGACCAGGGCATCCCCTTCGTCGAGCAAATCATTCCCCGCGAAATGCTGTACATCGCGAACGAGGTTTTCTTCTCCGGCACGGCTGCGGAGATCACTCCCATCCGCTCGATCGACCGTATCAAGATCGGCAACGGCTCGCGCGGCCCGATCACCAAGCGCGTCCAGGAAGATTTCTTCTCCATCACCGGCGGCACGAAACCCGATCGCCACGGCTGGCTCTCGCACCTCAACGCGCCCGCCGGCGCCGCCGTCCGCTAGTCCGGGCGCCCAAAAATGTCCGCGCCTCTGAGACGATTTGCACTCACAGAGGTGATGCGCGTTCGCGGAGTGCCCGTTTATGTTCACTGGACGCTCATCGTCATCACCGCCCTCATTCTCTTGGGTGCTTTCGAGCGGCCCGGCCTCACACTTGTGGTCTTTTTCTCGTACATTGGCGTGCTCCTGATCCACGAATGCGGTCATCTGATAGCAGCTCATCGCAAGGGATGCGAAGTTCTCAGCATCAAGCTGTATCCAATTTTCGGAGTCACTCACTTTCAGGAGCCGTGGTCCCGCTGGGACAGGTGCGTGATTTCTTGGGGCGGTTTATTAGCGCAGGCGGTCGTTGTCTTTCCGTTGGTCGCGTGGTTCAGACTCTTCGGTTACAGCCGCTTCGAGCCGATGAATGCGATGATAGCGATCCTGGGTTTCTTCAGCCTCGTTATGGCCGCCTTCAACCTTCTTCCGATAGCTCCTCTGGATGGTGCCACTGCCTGGGGTCTGATACCGGCGCTCGCCGAACGTCAGCGGGCGCGGCGTAAACAGCAAACCGCAAAATGGAGACACAGATAAGTTCGTGTGTCGTTGGCTGCGCGGCATCGATGAACTTTCAACTGTTAACTTTCCACCGCGTCCAGTAGAATTCGCGCGCGTTCGATTCGCGCTCTGTTCGCGCAGTGCGCGCGTTTTCGCGGAGGCAATGCTTGTACGGCCTGCCCCAAAAATTAGCCGCTGAATTCATCGGGACATTCGCGCTGGTATTCGCCGGCGTTGGCGCCGTCTGCGCCGACCAATATCTCCGCTCGCAAAGCCAGACCGGATTCGGCCCTCTCGGCATCGCAATCGCGTACGGCTCGGCCACGGCCATCATGGTCACTGCTTTCGCGCACATTTCCGGCGGCCACTTGAATCCCGCGGTCACGATTGGCTTCTGGGTGACGAAGCGCCTCGGCACCATCCAAAGCATCCTCTATTGCGTCGCGCAACTTCTGGGCGCCGTCGCCGCCGCGTACCTCCTCACCGCAATCATCCCCGACCAAGCGTGGCGGCCCATCGGGCTCGGCACGCCTGATTTGGGACCCGACTTCACGCGCTGGCATGCGATGGTTCTCGAAGGCGTCATGGCATTCATCCTCGTCACGGTGTATTTCGCGACGGTTCTCGACGAGCGCGGCGCGTTCACCAAAGTGGCTGGTTTCGCGGTCGGCCTCGCCGTCGCCGCCGACGTTCTGGTCGCGGCGCCGTTCCTGGGAGCCTCCGCCGTAAATCCCGCGCGCACCTTCGCCACCACCCTCGCCTCCCGGCACAACTGGCACGGTCACGGAGTGTTCTGGGTGGGCCCGCTTTTCGGCGGAGTGATCGCCGGCGTAATCTACGACCGACTCTTCCTCAAAGATCAGCCTCCCGCATAGAGAGTACCGTTGCGCGCCTAGAAATCGCGGTTCTCGACATCCTTGCTGCTCCCATTTGCGCGTGCTAGCGTCGATTGAATCTTCTTATCCCGGAGCCTTCCGCTATGGCCGTTGCCATTGACGATCTGCTGCGCCGCGCTGTTGAAAGTCGAGCCTCGGACTTACATCTTAAAGTTGGCAATCATCCCTATCTTCGCGTCGACGGTATTCTGAGCGCTCTGAGCGACGTCCCACGCATCACCCCGGAAGAAATGCTCTCGATGGCGTTCAGCATGATGACCAACCGCCAGAAGCAAAAGTTCAAGGAAACCGCGGAACTCGACATGGCCTACGGCGTCGCCGGACTCGGGCGCTTCCGCGTCAACGTCTTCCAGCAACGCGGCAACGTCGGCATGGTTCTCCGCGTCATCCCGACCAAGATCCGCACGATTGAAGAGCTCGAGTTGCCGCGCATTCTTGCCACAATTTGCGAGGAGCAGCGTGGCCTGATTTTGACCACCGGCACCACTGGTTCTGGTAAGTCCACCACGCTGGCCGCGATGATCGACCGCATCAATTCGCTCCGCGCGGAGCACATCATCACCATTGAGGACCCGATCGAATATCTGCATCGCGACAAGAAGGGGTTCATCAACCAGCGCGAAGTGGAAGTGGATACAGCGTCGTTTTCGACGGCGTTGCGCGCCGCCCTTCGTCAAGATCCTGACGTCGTGCTCGTCGGCGAAATGCGCGACCTGGAAACGATCTCCACGGCGCTGCTCGCCGCCGAAACCGGCCACCTGGTGCTATCGACCCTGCACACTCTCGACGCGACGGAAACGATTCAACGTATCATCGCCGTGTTCCCGCCGCCCGAGCAGAAGCAGATTCGATTGCAGCTCGCCGCCACATTGAAGGCCGTCGTCAGCCAGCGCCTGGTTCGCAAGAGCGACGGCGCCGGCCGCGTGCCTGCCGTCGAAGTGATGATCTCCACGGGCTACATTCGCGATTGCATTATCAATCCCGACAAGACCCGCATGATTCGCGACGCCATCGCCGCCGGCACCAGCCAGTACGGCATGCAGACCTTCGATCAATCGATCTTTGAACTCTACTCGCGCAACCTGATCACGCTGGAAGAAGCCATCATGCGCGCTTCGAATCCGGACGACTTCCGCCTGCGCGTCCAGGGCATCCGCTCCTCGGCAGACTCCGCCCGCGAGGAGATGGAACGCGCCATGACCGAATTCGAGCGCACCGGCTCGCGATAGCGTTGAGGTCGACCCATTCCGCATAGCTCTGCTGCCGCGTAGCCTTGTTCTGGTTTGGTTGGCAGTTTCCGCATCTGTGTTTATCTGTGTTCATCTGTGGTTAAATCCTCCCAATGTCTTTTCGTTCGAGCCCTCGGAAGTTCTCAACCGAGCAGGATCTCTATGCCGCCTCTCTGCGCGCGCTGATGCGCCGAGCGCATTCGATTCACGAGATGAAGGAGTACCTAGAGCGCCGAGCCGAGGACAAAGGGTTGGTTCCGGTGGTGGTCGCGCGGCTGCGCGAACAGACTTATCTTGACGATGCGCGTTACGCGCTCGACTACGCGCGCCAGCATGCCCAATTGCGCGGCCAGGGACGCTTTCGCATCGCCCGCGAGTTGCGCGCCCGCGGCGTTCCCGACCGCTATATCGACGCCGCGCTCGAGACCGTTTTTGCCGACACGAACGAAGCCGCATCGGTCCGCAAGCGCCTCGAGCGCAAGCTCGCGCATATCGACGCTCCCCTCGACCAGCGCAAACTCGCCTCGCTGTATAGCAGCCTCCTGCGCGCCGGCTTCCCCGCCGACATTATCCGCGCCGAGCTGCACCGCGCCACGCACGCCGAGGTCCCGGACGTGGAAACTGCCGCGGACGAATAACTCTACTTCGCCGGCACGTCCTGAACCGGATGATGGTCGTAACTAATAGCCCGCGTGATCTTCCACGCGCCATCCTTGTATTGCCACAGCGTGATGAATCTGCCCTCGCCGACCGTCCCGTTCGTCTTCGGGTGATAAAAACGGTGAACGCCGATCTCCACGGCGCCATAGCCTTTCATGTGGTAAATCTGCAGAGTGCCCGGGACCAGCTCCCGCCGCACGTCGCCTCCGCAGATGTTGTCCTTGACGCTTTGCGTAAGCTTCTCCTTGCCCAACGTCACGCCGCCCTGGTCATGATAGAACTCCACGTTGTCGTCGAGCAGCGAGCTGAACTTTGCGAGGTCGCACGTGTTGTACGCATCGAATAGAGCGGTATCCAGCGCAGTAATCGCCTTATCCAGTTCGGCCTGCGATTGAATCTTTTCAAGTGGTGGAATCACGTAAGCGGGCGGTGCGGCCTGAGCGTTTGCGCAAACAGCGCCGAGTCCCCACAGAAGAATTGCCAAGACTGTCCTGGTTGTGACGAGCGATTTCATTCGAGGGTTCCCTTCCCTGGAGTTTGCTTGCAGCTGGATATACGCACCTCTGAAACAGGATGTTCCATAACGTCGAAACTCCCGTCGACGAGTGGCGGAGTTCGCGACGGTTTTGCTTTCTCTGTGTCCTCGGATCGTTCTCGGTGTCCTCTGTGTTTCAGCTTTTCAGCACCCCAAGGCTATGCCGATTCACACACCCTTGTTGACACTTCAAACGCTGCGCCATAAGATTCGTGTCCATATCGCGACCGATTTACTTATAGTCGGGGAACTTCGATCCAGGAGACGTTTGCCATGAAAAAGATTCTGTGGTTCGCGCTAGCTCTGCTTGTTTTTCTCACGGCAGCCGAATTCGCCGCGCCCGGCGCTCGCGCGCAGGCGCAATCCGCGGCCCCGCCGGCGGGCGTCACCGCGACGCCCGGCACAGCCGCGCCGGCGACGCCGCAGGGCCGCAAGAAGCGCGTCGCGATCTTCGATTTTGACTTCGCCACGGTGCAAACCTCTTCCGCCGCCGTGTTCGGGCAGAACGTGGATATCGGCAAGGGTATTTCGGATCTTCTAGTGAAGTATCTCGTGCAGGACGGCACCTACTCCGTGATCGAACGCAAGGCGCTGGACAAAATCCTCACCGAGCAGAATTTCTCGAATAGCGACCGCGCCAATCCCAATTCGGCGGCGAAGATCGGCAAGCTTCTGGGAGTCGACGCCATCATCGTCGGCAGCATCACGCAGTTCGGCAACGAAACCAAGAATACGAATGTCGGCGGAGCAGGCTCCGGGCTGAGTAGATTCGGCGTTGGCGGATTCAGCCAGAAGAAGAGTAAAGCGATCGTCAACATCGACGCGCGCATCGTGGACATCGACACGGCCGAGATTCTCGGAGTTGCGTCAGGCCACGGAGAGTCCAAGCGCGAAAGCACCGGCCTCGCGGGAATGGGCGGTGGCTGGACCGGGGGCGGCGGCGGGGCCGTCGATTTTGGCACCAGCGATTTCCAGCAGACGATCATCGGCGAAGCGGTGAACGCAGCCGTCCAGCAGATGAGCACGGGCCTGATTACCGACAACACCAAGCTTTCGGTTCGTACGATCATCGTCAGCGGCCTCGTCGCGGCGGTGGACGGCGACCAGATCGTTCTCAACGTTGGCGCGAAGGCGGGCGTGAAAGTTGGCGACCAGCTTTCCGTCGAGCGCGTGACGAAAGAGATCAAGGACCCGTCGACAGGCCAGGTGATTCGCCGTCTCGCAACGGCCGTCGGCACGGTTCGCGTCACCGACGTCGACGACATTTCTTCGATCTGCGCCCCCGTCAGTGGCAGCGGCTTCAAAGTCGGCGACGCCGTGAAAACCGTCACGCAGTAGCGCTCTTCTGCGCGCGCAGACTTTCGCGGAGTGCTTACGCGAAAAACGTCCGTGCTGTCTCTTACTCTTTGCACCCTCGCGCTGGTGCCGGCGCTCGCCCAGACTCAGGCCGTCACTGCCGCTCAGCAGGACTTCCGTCGCCGTCTCGCCGCTGCCGCCGTTGAACGGACGCATCACGTCGTCCGCTACAATCCAGCCTATGTGCGCATTCCCTATCCGGGCGGCGATGTGCCTGCCGACACCGGTGTTTGCACCGACGAAATCATCCGCGCCTATCGCGCGGTGGGCATTGACTTGCAAAAAGACTTGCACGAAGACATGGTTCAGAATTTTGCCGCATACCCGAACCAATCCCGCTGGCTCCTGTCCCGTCCCGATCCAAACATCGACCATCGCCGCGTTCCGAATTTGATGGTTTTCTTCAGCCGGAAGGGCGAGACGCTGCCAGTCTCGACCCGTGCCGCAGACTATTCGCCCGGCGACCTCGTTACATGGGACCTGGGTGGCAACGTTCCCCACATTGGAATCGTAGTGGATCAAAAATCGCCGGGCAGTGGGCGGTACATGGTTGTGCACAACATCGGCGCAGGTCCCAAAATGGAAGACGTCCTCTTCAACTGGAGAATCACCGGCCATTACCGCTACTTCGGATCTCATTAGGCCTTCGCATTCCCCTGCGCACTTCACAGATTCGTTGCCTTGGCCGTTTCGCTTTATATTCGCCTATCTTTTGCGTCACTGCGGTTTCGTCCCTATTGCCGAAAACCAGGCGAAACCCGTACCATTCGAGTTCTTCTCTGGAGGGGAAAAATGCCTGCGACGTGGAAGGGCTCGCTCTCATTCGGCCTGGTTTCGATCCCGATTCAGCTCTCTCCCGCTGCGCGTACGGAGCGCATCAGTTTCAATCAGCTCCACAAGGTGTGCCACACGCGTTTGAAGCAGCCGCTCTTCTGCCCCACCTGCAACCGCATGGTCGAACGCAGCGAAGTGGAGAAGGGCTACGAATACGAGAAGGACCAATACCTGCTTTTCACTGAGGACGAACTCGAGCGAATCGAGCCTGAGTCCGCGCGCATCATGGAGATTCTCGAATTCGTCAAAGTGGACGAAATCGATCCGCTGTACTTCGACGCCTCTTACTACGCCGCGGCCGAGGCGCCCGGCGCGAAGGCTTACCGGCTGTTGCAGGAAGCGATGCTCCGAACCGGCTACGCCGGCATCGCGAAAGTGACGATGCACAGCCGCGAATACATCGTGATCATCCGCGCGCGCAAGAATGGACTCACGCTGCACACGATGTTCTATTCGAATGAAATTCGACCCGCGATGGAATCGGGCACCGACAAATTCGAAGTCAAGGAACAGGAGCGCGCGCTCGCGACGCAACTCATCGAAAGCCTCGCCGCGCCGTTCGAGCCCGACAAGTACCACGACACTTACCAGGAAGGCCTGCGCACGTTGATCGAGGCGAAGGCACAGGGACAGGATGTGATTGCCGTCCCCGCAGCGGCACTAGCGCCGCAAGTGGATCTGATGGCCGCGCTCAAGCAGAGCCTGATGCAGAAGCAGCAGCCTCCGCGCGGCGAGAAAAAATCGCTGCTCCGCGTGGTCCCGAAGAGCGCCCAGGCCGCCGAAGAATCGCCTGCGCAAGCTCCCAAGAAATCCCGCCGCAAGGTAGGATAAGTTCCGCGAAACCAGGTCGCCTCGCTGTTCGTCCATCTCAACGAGGTTCGTACTTGAGCCAGCCCCCCAACTTCATTCTCGGAGGAAGATCATGAATCACATGAACAAGACGATCGGGCTCCTTGCAGCACTTGCGCTTTTTTCTGTTCTCGCCTTCGCGCAGAACAAAACAATGCATCCTAAGCCTCCCGCTCGCGGCCCCGCCGCCGTTAAGGGCACTCCCCACCCGGTGGAAGAACATCGTAACTACAGCGACGCGGCTGGCCACCCGAACGCGCCGCACGTCGACGGCAAAAATTGGGTCGGCCACGACACCGGCCCGAATGATCCTCACTACCACATGGATCATCCGTGGGAGCACGGCCACTTCACGGCCGGATTCGGCCCGCACCATGTATGGCACCTCGGTGGCGGCGGCCCGAGCCGGTTCTGGTTCGGTGGTTTCTATTTCAGCGTGGCTCCGTACGACATCGGATTTTGCGACGGCTGGAACTGGGGTGGGGACGACATCATAATTTACGACGATCCCGATCACGTTGGCTGGTATCTCGCCTACAACGTGCGCCTCGGGACGTACGTCCACGTCGAATATCTCGGGAATAGCTAGCAGCGCGACCCTCGAGACGAAATCTGGGATCGCAAACGACAAAGGCGCGAGTAATCCTCGCGCCTTTGTCGTTTGCGCCTTCTCTTCGCAGCCGTAGGCAGCCCAGCGGTTTGATTTCTCCTTGCCTTCCGTTCGCATCCAGAGTACACATTCGCACGACGCGCCGAGGAGCCCATGCCCGACACGACCGAAGTCTCGACACAAGCTCTAAAACTGCGAACC
This sequence comes from uncultured Acidobacteriota bacterium, assembly GCA_963737205.1. Classification (GTDB taxonomy): domain Bacteria; phylum Acidobacteriota; class Terriglobia; order Acidiferrales; family UBA7541; genus Palsa-295. The sequence continues at coordinate 1,398,601 of CAVTRV010000003.1, forward strand.
CACAAGCGCGAAAACGAAATCGTGGTGGAGTGCAGTGGAATCCTCACTTCGGCCAACTCCGGCCTTCTGAAAACTCACGTCAAGGAACTGATACCGCAAACAAAATACGTGGTCCTCGACCTGACGGAGCTTTCGCGAATGGACAGCTCCGGTCTCGGTGCGATCGTTGCTGTCTACATCTCCGCAAAAAACGCGGGAAGTACCCTCGAGTTGATCAATTTGAGCCCGCGCATCCGCGAGCTCTTCGGCCTCACCAATCTCCTCTCCGTCTTCGAAACCTGCGGCCGCTATGGAACGCGCATGCCCTAGCGCCAGCAGTGAAGTCTCTACGCGACGCTTTGGCTGAGCCGCCACTCTCTCATCGTGCGGACGCGACCAGGAAAAGGTAATATGAACCTGCTGGCTCTGTTGACACCCTTGGCTCAGGCGCCGTCGCCCGCGTCATTCGAACCGTGCTTTAAGTGGCGTCGTCGTCTCGCCGGCGGTTTTCTGAGGCGATCGCCAACTTGAAGCACGTAGCGCGAGACGCGCTCAGAGCCGCGTAGCGGCGATTGTACTTAGCCCGGCATGGAGCGCAGCGGAATGCCGGGAACGGAATGGACTAAGGACAATGAGTCCCGGAGGGACGATTGATTCCTTGTCGGACGGTGGCGAGTGCAAACGAACCCGAATTCCTGCGAGGATGTCAACAAGGCCAGATGCGTTGATCCCAGACCGAACTAGGATTTCCCACGATGACCGACGCTCTCGTCAACCTCCACACCTTCGACAATCGCCAGGAAGCTGACCTGGCGAAGGGCGCCCTTGAGGCCAACGGTATCCATGCCATCGTGTCGTCGGATGACGCTGGCAGCCAGGAAGTGAGTTTGCAGTTTGTACGTGGAGCGAAGTTGTTGGTGAGGCGCGAGGACGAGCAACTCGCCAAGACCGTGCTGAAGCTTCGCTGAGTTACGCCGCCAGTCCAATCCTTCGAATCAGGTCTTCCTGCTCCGCCTTGTTTTCAGCGCCGATCGTGAACGCATCCAGCAAATCAAGCGACAGCGCAAACTTCAGTGCCTCGTCCTGCCGCGCGCGCATATCTCCCTGACCCAGGATCTTCATGCCCACGAGCCCCTTTCCGGCAGCCCGCATCTCGCGCATTACGCTTACTACCGTGTTCGGGTCTGCATCCATGGCCGATCCGATCGGATTGATGCGCACGAGATCCACTTCCACCCAGGGCGACTTCGCCGCCGCGCGCAACGCCTCAATGGTGTGGCACGAGCAACCGTGCGCGCGAATAATCCCCTTTTCCTTGGCCTCGGAAAGAACGTCCATCACACCGCGATAGCGTTCGGTCCAATCGGCCTCGGTAACGCAATGCATCAGGGCGATATCAAGGTAGTCCGTGCCGAGTTCTTTGCGAAAGCGATCGAGATCCACCCGCGCGGTGGCCGGATCGCGCGCCCACGTTTTCGTCAGCACCGTCACTTTGTCGCGCGGTAGGTGCTTCAGCGCCTCGGCCACATGGGGATGGCTGCCATACGAATCCGCGGCGTCGAAAAATCGGAGCCCGTTGTCGTAGCCGTTGAGCAAAAGCTTCGACAGCCCATCGACGCCCAGCGCCGTCTGGTGAGAATGATGACCGACGCCCACCGTCCCCGTCCCCATCGCGAGCCGGCTCGTGGTGATGCCGGTCTTCCCGAGGGTCACAGTATCCGAAGCCGCAAATTTCCGCGGCAGCTTGTCGACTAGAGGGGGAACCGCAGGCGCATATCGTCCGAACGATACCATCCTGCCGAATGCTCGCGAACCTAGCCATGCTGCGCCCATCCCACATGCCGCGTGCCGAATGAATTCTCGTCGCTTCATGGCTCCTCCGTTTACCGCCAAGCGCCTAAGGCGCGCCAAGCGCACCTTCCTCTCCCCTATGGACGTGCCGGCGCGCACTAAGTTATCACGAACCCTTGAGGTATGATGGTCGCCTTTTACCATTCTTCCGTGAACGGTTCGGGGGGAAGAGCAGATGAGCTATATCGAATCCAACTTGGTTCCCGGCGAGACGGTAATTTACCAGACGCGGCTCCACTGGATCGTGATGCTAGGGCACGCCTTCCTCGGATGCTTGCTGTTCGGTTCGGGAGCGTTCTTGCTTTATTACGGCACCACTCAGACCGGACTTGACACCACCACTCTGCACATCATGGAAGGCGGAGGCGTCGCGTTGCTCGTTTTCGGCGTCGTGGCGATTCTGATCGGCATGGTGCGTCGGAACGCAACGGAAATGGCGGTGACGAACCGCCGTGTGGTGATCAAGACGGGCCTGGCCAGTCGGAAGACCATCGAAATGCTGCTTAACAAAGTGGAGAGCATCGAAGTGAGCGAGACCGCCTTCGGCAGGATGCTAGGTTATGGAACGATCGTAGTGATCGGGACGGGCGGGACTCCCGAGCCATTTCACAAAATGGCGAATCCGCTGGAATTTCGCAGCCAAGTTCAGCAACAGATCGAGAAACTGCACTGAGTGAACTGTACTACGCGGGTTGGGACGCAACCGACCATATCGTTGCCGAAGCGATTGCGAGCTAAGCCGCCAATCAACTACTTGAGCTTCGCGTACTCACTCTTCGCCTGCTTCAAGATCGGGATGCCCGCGTCCGCATCCTTCCAGAGCTTGAAGAAATCATCATAAGAAGCGCGCGCTTTCGCGGTGTCGCCCCCGAGCGCGTACGCGCGACCGAGCTGCAAGTGCGCCAGCGGCCAGAGCGGCCCGTTCGCCAGCAAGCCGCGATGGTCGATCAACTTCTGGAATTCGGCGGCGGCCTCCTCACTCTTGTGCACCACCAGGAACGCCTGGCCGCGCACATAAGCGGGATAAGCAAAAGCCCCAAACTCCACTTCGGGCATCGGATCGCCCAATTCGTAAGCCTTCGCGGCCTCCAGAATTTCCACTGCCTTGTCCGGATGGTTCGCCTTGATCTGAACGTAGGCGCGCGCCGTGGGCAGCCAATAACTGTTGAGCGTCGTGTTTTTCGGACTCTGTTTCTCAAGCTCGGCCGCGATTTTCTCGGCCTCGTCCCAGTCCCCGATTCGCGCCAGCGCGATGGCCACCAGGGTTTTCACGTCGCGGGTGGGCGCCAATTTCAAAGCCGCACTCGCCTCCGTCCGCGCCTGCGCGTCATTCAGAAATTCCGCTTCGCGCAACGCAGCATTCATCTGCCATAAAGCCGCGGTTTCTTTCTCGTCGGCCTTTTCCGCCGATTTCTCGGCTTGGCGGGAAAGTTCTCGCGCCCTCGACAACCGTCCGCCGAAAGCCTCCGTGTCTGCCTGATACGACAGCACGATGTCTTCCCAGCCCGGCTTGCCGGCGGCCCAAGCCGCTTGCCGCTGCATTTCCGCAGTATCGCCGTCAAGAAAGCCCACTCCGTACATCACCGTTTTGACGAACGGATCCTCAACCTTGTTCGCGACGGCTTTCTGGTACATCTCTCTTGCGTCTTTCGTCCGATCTTGGAAACAGTAAATCTCAATCAGGTCGCCATAGACGCTGCCCGCGTTCGGAGCCAGTTCCAACGCTTTCAACCCCTCCGCGGCCGCTTCATCGTAACGCCCAAGAACAGCGTCGAGCGCCGACAGATTCGAATGCGGAGGCACGTCCCACGGATAAGCCTGGCTCCATGCTTCGTACTGCTGCCTCGTGTCCTCCAGATCTCCGATCGACTTCCGAATAGTAGAAACTCGATATTTCGTGCTGCTCGTGCTCGCTCACGCGGTCGCGATGGTTGAACGCGATCGTGAACTGTTCGTCCGCGAGTGCATTCTGCCCGGTATCCGCGTACGCGAGTCCAAGGCCCGCCGTCGCCAGGGTAAACTCGGGATCGATATTGAGAGCGCTCTTGAGATACGGAATCGCGGCCAGGTCGCCTCGCTCGCGTTGAATCCTGGCAGCCACCGAATACTGTTTTAGCGCGTCCAGCGAATTCGTCGTCGCTTGTTGCAGCGGCGTGTCGTACCTCTGAATCGACGCCAGCGACTCTCCGAGCCTTTCTCGTAGCTGTGTCGATTCCTTATCAAGAACTCCGAGCACATCCTCTTTGCGCGCCGCCTCCACTTGTTCCCGCGCGAGCGAATCTCCCGTCAAGCAGTTGACCGCGTTCAACCGGACCACATAGTGGCTGCCCAGCCGGCCGATCGAGCCGCCCAGCACAGCCTTGCTTCCCGCGCGTTGGCAAAGATCCCGCGCCGCTTCGGGATCGAGCTTGTCCGTCACGGGACGCTTCATCGTCTGCATAGTCTCGCGCATTTTCTGGTCGGAGAGGATTTTCAGGAACGGCGACTGGTCCAGCTTCGTCGCTACCGCCTCGCGCAGCGTGTCGTCGAACACGTCGTCGCCCGTCGTGTTCACAAAATCCGTCAGCACCACGGTGTCGCCGTTGTTCAATGCGTGCGCGCGCGACGGCCACACCCATCCGCCCGCCACCAGTCTCCACACAACCACCGCGGCCAGCGCCACGCCTCCGGCAATCGCCGCCTTTCTTTTCCATCTCACGCGCGCGCGACGCATGATCGTGCTCGCGACGGCAGCGCCGCTCATCGCCCGTCCCGTTTCCGTGTCGCGTCGCAACCGTGCCAGGTCCGCGCGTATCTCGCTTGCCGACTGGTATCGCAGTTCGCGATCCTTCTCGACGGCCTTTTCCACGATCCGGTCAAGCTCCGGGGGCACGTCGGGGTTCCACTCTGAGGGCGTTCCAATTTCCGCGTGCAAAATCGCATCGAAGATCGCGCCCGCCGTGGCGCCCGAAAACGCGGTCTTGCCGGTGCACATCTCGAAAAGCACCGCGCCAAACGAAAAAATGTCCGATCGCGGGTCGAGCTCTTCCCCGCGAACCTGTTCCGGCGACATGTACGTCACGGTTCCCTGCATCAGGCCCGGCGTGCTCAGCGTGTCTTCGATACTTCCGCTGCCGATCGACATCGTTCTGGCATCCGCAGCGCTCGGTGCCTGCGTCAGCTTCGCAAGGCCGAAATCGAGCACCTTGGCTTGACGCCGCCCGGACTCCGGATTCGTTCTTGCGCTGCTTGACCCTAAATTCGTGACAAAGATGTTTGCCGGCTTAATGTCGCGGTGAATGATTCCTTTCGAGTGTGCGGCTTCCAGCGCGTCCGCTATCTCGATTCCCAGTGCGAGTACGCGATCGATCGGGAGCGCTTTCCCGCCAATCTCGTGCCTCAGCGTCTGCCCCTCCATGAATTCCATGGCGATAAACGACAAGCCGCCACTTTCGCCGATATCGTGAATCGTACAAATATTTGGATGATTTAACGCCGAGGCGGCCTGCGCCTCACGCCCAAAACGCAGCAGTGCTTGAGGGTCGTTCGCTAGTTCGTCCGGCAGGAATTTCAGCGCCACAAAACGGTGCAGCCGCGTGTCCTCCGCCTTGTAGACGACGCCCATGCCGCCGCCACCAAGCTTCTCCACAATGCGGTAGTGCTGTATCGTCTGGCCGATCATCGTTCAGTCTTTTCGCCGGATCGAACGGCGTGTTTCAAGGTTTCGCCTCTGTAGCGGCGGCCTTCAGGCCGGCGACTCACTCCGTGAAAGTGCCGCTTAATGGCTTCGAATCTTAGGTTCCGCGCCCACCCAAGTCAACGACGCCGGCCCGCGCGCCACGGCATCGAGAACTCAGCGAAGGCTGGTATAATAGCCGCCGTTTCCGGCAAACAAAAATCTAAGCGCAATACTTCGAGGAGGTCGTCCGTGAACAAATGCTTTATCGCAATAGCGCTCGCCACAACTCTTGCTGCTTCCGCAGCGTCCGCGCAGACCGTGACCTGGCAACTTGATCCCGCGCACTCGAACGCGCAGTTCACCGTGCGGCACCTGGGTCTTTCCAACGTTCAAGGGGAATTCACAAAAATCAGCGGCACCGCGCAGATCGACGACTCCGATATCTCCAAGTCCAGCGTCAACGCCACCATCGACGTCGCCTCAATCGACACGCGCGTCCAGGGCCGCGACAATGATTTGAAGAGCCCCAATTTCTTCGACGTCGCCAAGTATCCCACCATGACCTTTCAATCCACCAAGATTTGGAAGACTGGCGACGGCACCGCGAAGATGACCGGCAATCTCACGCTCCACGGCGTCACCAAGGAAGTCACGTTCGACGTCACGGGCCCCACGCCGCCGATCCACGTGATGGGAACTCGCCGCGGCGCATCCGCCACCACAAAAATCAATCGCCAGGACTTCGGCCTCAAGTACATGACCGGCACGGTCCCCGGCGGCGCCGACCAGATGATCGGCGACACCATCACCATCACCCTCGACATCGAGATGACCACGAAATAGCCGCCAAGAACTTTAAGTTGTAAGCGGCAGCTTTACAGGGTTGCATTTTGTCGCACAGCCACTCTTGGCTGTGCAGAGGGCTTCACGCCGCCTTGGCACTTGTAGCGGCGGCCTTCAGGCTGGCGAATAGCACTTGCGCCAGAATACGGTTTTTAGGGGCCGCACCTTTAGGTCCGACGTAAAGGCCGCTCTTGGATAAACGCTTTAGCGCCTGAGGAAGCGACTCTCGATTTTCCCGCACACTCTTCCCGCCTGAACTCGCCCCTACCCAAGCTCCTCGATCAACGCTACAATACATCCTTCGTCACGTACCCAAAAACTCCAGTGAAGAACACACGAACGCGTGTCTTCGCGCTTGGCTGCCTGATGACCCTGGCGGCTCGCTGTGCCGTGGGGAGCCCACAAGGCACTGCGCCTCGATTTGAAAAGGCGCAACCCGCACCGGGAGCAGAAAAACCCAAGCCTTCCGACAATTCCACCGCGGGCTCCGTCATGGAAAAACGCGAATGCAAGGTCGTGTACGAGAACGATGGCACGGGTACGTTCGGCCTCACCGGCCGCATTCGCATTCAATCGCAGGCAGGCGTCCACGATTGGGGAGTCCTGAATTTTCCTTATGCTTCCGGCACGACCACGTTGCAGGTTGTCTATGTCCGCGTCGTAAAGCCAGACGGCCGCATCGTCCAAACGCCGCCCGAAAATGTCCTCGATATGCCGGCCGAGATCACTCGCCAGGCTCCGTTTTACAGCGACTTGAAAGACGATCAGGTCGCCATCAAGGGACTGGAGGTCGGCGATGCCCTCGAATATTCACTTCGCGAACAGATCACGAAGCCTCTTGACCCAGGTCAGTTTTGGCTTTCATACGATTTCCTTCAGCAGGGCGTAATCCTGAACGACGACCTCGAAATCAGCGTTCCTCGCACCCGCCAAATTCAATACAAGAGCCCCGCCGCTCAGCCGCTCATAACCGAAAAGGACGATCGAAGAATCTATAGATGGCACTCCGTCCATCTGCAGAGCGCCTCTTCGCCGGACGCTCCCACAGCCGCCGATGATGAAGACAAAGCCGATTCGGTTCGGATCACCAGTTTCCGTAACTGGGATGAACTTGGCGATTGGTTCCGCAGTCTTGTGACGCCTCGCGCCGCCGTCACCCCAGAGATCCAAGCCAAGGCCGACGAACTCACCCGCGGCGCCAAAACTGACACCGAGAAAATTCAGGCAATCTACGATTTCGTCTCCGAAAAGTATCGCTACATTGGAATTTCCCTCGGCATTGGACGCTACCAGCCTCACAGCGCTGCAGATGTTCTCACCAACGACTATGGAGACTGCAAGGACAAGCACACTCTCTTCGCCGCGCTTCTCGCCGCCGAGCACATAAAAGCGTTCCCCGCGCTGATCAATTCGAGTCGAAAGATCGACCCGGATATGCCCTCGCCCGACGAGTTCGATCACGTCATCACTGCTGTCCCGCAGGAAAAAGGCTTCCTCTTTCTGGACACCACGCCGGAGATCGCGCCGTTCGGATTCCTGCTCGCCGGACTCCGCGACAAGAAAGCCCTCGTCGTCCCGGACGTTGGCGCTTCTCAACTTATCGGCACTCCTGCCGACCCTCCTTTCAAACAATTCCTCACCTTTGAAGCCAACGGCACTCTTGACGGCGCCGGGACGTTGAATACCAAGATGCGAATGACCATCCGCGGAGATACGGAGCTTCCTTTCAGGATCGTGTTTCGCCAGAGCGGAGAATCGCAATGGAAAGACGTGATGCAAGCGATCTCCGGGAACCTCGGCTACGCGGGAACCGTCAGCGACGTTACAGTCACCCCTCCCGACAAAACGGATGTTCCGTTTGAACTCAGCTATTCCTACGACCGCAAGAATCTAGGCGACTGGCCGCATCGCCAAATCCCCGTGCCCCTTCCGCCTGCTGGCCTGCCTGCCATGCCTCCAGACCCTGTGACGAAACCGCTGGACCTCGGTTCGCCCGACGATGTTTCGATGAAGGCGAGCGTCAAGCTTCCCGCGAATTCTCATCCAGCCCTGCCAGATCCGATTGACCTGCACGAGGATTTCGCGGACTACTCTTCCCGTTGCTCCTTCCGCGATGGAGTTCTTGCTTGCGAACGCCGCCTTATCACGAAGGCGCGCCAGGTGCCGCCCAATCACGCTGACTCGTATCGCAGATTCATGATGGTAGTTGCTGCCGATCACATAAGCATGATTTCCCTTGGTCTTTCGGCCGAGGTCATGGAGCCGTCAAATCCCGAAGCAAAGGCGTTTTACGCCCGCGGTTTCGCAGCCTTGCAACACGATAACCTCGTGCTCGCTCGCGAACAACTCCAGAAAGCCACCGAAAAGGAGCCTGACTTTCCGCGGGCGTGGACTCACCTTGCCCTGGCGGACCAGGCAGCCGACGATACTCAGCATGCTCGCGAACACCTCGAAAAGGCGCTCGCATTGGACTCAACGCAAATCCTCGTCTTCAAAGCTTTCATCCCTCGACTGACGCGGCAACACGAGGACAAAGAAGCCCTTCAAGAGTGGGAGCTCCTCGAAAAAATCCATCCCGAGGACCCCGACATCGCAACCAACATGGCCAGCATCCTGATCCGCGAAAAGCGCTACACGGAAGCCGCGGCGAAGTTGGAGCCCCTGGTCGAAACGAATCCCTCGAACGGGCGCCTGAGAGCCGAATTAGGTGACGCGTATCTGCGCTCGGGCGAAAAGGAGAAGGCTGCAAAGGAATTCGAGACCGCGCTCAGCGCAGGTCGCGATTCGGCAACGCTGAACTCCATCGCATACTCACTCGCTGAAATGAATACCCGGCTCAATGATGCTCTCGAGTATGCGGAAGAATCCGTGAAGGACATCGAACAAAGCACATCAATGATCAACCTGCAGCAATTAAAGCAGCAGGATCTGCGGCTGCCTTTGGAACTGGCCGCTGACTGGGATACCCTCGGCTGGGTCCATTTCCACCTCGGCCATTTCGACTTGGCTGAGTCGTACGTCACGGCCGCGTGGAGAATCACACAGGATCCCGTCATCGCGGACCATCTTGGACAGATCTGCGAAAAGCTCGGGAAGACGCACGAAGCCGCCGTTGCATATGCTAGAGCTCTCTCGGCGACGGAGGGTGTCCCCGAAGAAACCAGCGGCCGCTTGAAAGCTCTTCGGCCAGACGGAAAGTACCTCTCCGGCGAACGCCCCGATCCCCAAGGTCTCCAGGACCTCCGGTCCAAAACCTTCCCCAAGTCCTCCAGCGCCCACGGATCGGCTGAATTCTTCATCCTTTTTGACTCCGACGCCAAGTTCACCCGCGCCTTGTTCATCAGCGGCTCGGAAAGTCTCAGGAGCGCGAATAAGGTTGTTGAACAGCTCAAATTCGATGTCTCTTTTCCAAAGGGAAGCTCAGCGACGATTCTGCGTCGCGGCGTCCTCGATTGCGAGCCCGAGGCCCCTAACTGCATGTTCGTCTTCGTCCCCCCAGACTCTGTCCACTCCGTGCACTAACACCAGAGCGCTGGACGAAACTAACCAGCCGCTACCTTCGCCAGATGGCACGGGCACTCCTGGCGGCGCAAAGCCACGTTTCCGGCAAGGGGCGACTTTTAGGGGGTCGGACCTTCAGGTCCGACATAATTCCCGCTCCTCGATAAGCGCTTCAGCGCCTGAGGAAAGGGTCCTCGACTTCTTCCCAAACACTCAGCTGGGCGAGCCCGGGCACCAGCCCGCGAAGCGGGCGTGAGACGGTAGCCCACGGCGCAAGCCGTGGGACCCAGTCCAAATCGACGCACAGCCCGCGAAGCGGGCGACAGAGCCTTCTTAAATCAACTCGCCCTTTGCGGTATCCTTCTCTTCGCCTCCGCTGGCTCGCGCGTCGCGGGACACGGGTCGCGGCAACGCGGGCTGTGCGATAATCGGTGGTTCGCCAGGGATCGACTGTGACTGACCGCTCGACAACTTGGACCGGCAACAACATTCGCAGCACGTTCTTGCGTTTCTTCCAGGAGCGCGGACATCGCATTGTTCGCAGCTCGTCGCTCGTCCCGCACAACGACCCCACGCTGCTTTTCACCAACGCCGGGATGAACCAGTTCAAGGACGTTTTCCTCGGCCTCGAGCAGCGCGACTACAATCGCGCCACCACGTGCCAGAAATGCGTGCGCGCCGGCGGCAAGCACAACGACCTCGAAAATGTCGGCTTCACCAATCGCCATCTCACCTTTTTCGAAATGCTCGGCAATTTTTCGTTTGGCGACTATTTCAAGAAGGACGCCATCGCCTACGCCTGGGAACTGGTCACCTCGCCACAATGGTTTGCGATCCCCATCGAGAAACTCTATTTCACTGTCTTCGGCGGTGCCGAAGTCAGCCCAGGCAAGGCACTGCCGCCAGATGATGACGCCGCTTCGCTCTGGATCAAGACGGGCGCGGCGAAAGATCGCGTAATCGAAATTCCCGGTCTCAAAGACAATTTCTGGCAGATGGGCGACACCGGCCCCTGCGGCCCCTCCAGTGAAATCTTCTATGATGTAGGCCCTGCCGCATCCGACCAGGGCCATGCAGATTGCAAGTTTCCGTGCGACTGCGGCCGCTACGTGGAAATCTGGAATCTCGTCTTCATGCAGTTCAACCGCGACGCGACCGGCACTCTCAATCCTCTGCCAAAGCCTTCCGTCGACACAGGCATGGGCCTGGACCGCACCGCCTCCGTTTTGCAAGGTGTAATCAGCATCTACGACACGGACCTGTTTCAACCGCTGATTCGCGAAGCCGCAAAGCTGGCAAAGGTGGACGCGCACGACGCAAAAATCCAGCCGTCCCTGCGCATCATCGCGGATCACTCCCGCGCCGCTACGTTCCTGATTTCCGATGGCGTGATTCCATCGAACGAAGGACGCGGCTACGTCCTGCGCAAGATCATCCGCCGCGCCCTTCGTCACGCGCACATGCTCAACGCGCCGTCGCCTTTTCTCTCAGTCATGTCCGCCTACGTGCGCGCTGAAATGAAGGGCGCGTATCCTGAACTCGATGAGCACGCTAAGCGCATCACGCGCGTCCTCGACGAGGAGGAAAACCGCTTCACCCGCACGGTGGAAGTCGGCCTAAACAAACTCGATCAAGATCTCCATGAGCTGTACGGGAGTCCCAGGAAGAAAAGTTTAGCGGAATCCCCCTCCTCGGCGGCACAACCTGTTGAGGGGCGGGGTGGCATTTCGCGTGGCTACGCGTTCACGACGGACTCAGCGAGTCTCGCCGTTCCATCTTACCCGGGAGAAAGAGCATTCAAGCTTTACGATACTTATGGTTTGCCACGCGATTTCATCGAGGATGTGACTCGCGATGCAGGGTTCAAGGTCGACTGGGATGGCTTCGACCGCGCAATGGAAGAACAGCGCACGCGAGCGAAGGCTTCCTGGAAAGGCGCGCACAAGGAAGCTGCAAGCCCGGCGTACGCAAAACTTCGCGACACGTTCAAGACCGAACCTGACTTCTACTTTGGCACGCGCGCGAACGACGCGCGCATCGAAGCCATCGTCACCAAAGACGGCAGCGTCAACGAAATCCCGCGCGGCGCCGAAGCCGAAGTCGTCCTCGACCGCACGTCGATCTACGCCGAATCCGGCGGCCAGGTCGCGGACACCGGCGCGTTCTTCGATACCGGCCAATCGCTGGAAGTGGCCGAAGTGCGCGGCGCATACTATCCGGTCAGCGGACTCGTCGCGCACCGCATCGTCGCGAAAGAAGATTTGCACGTGGGCGACCGCGTCTCGACCGTCGCCGACCCCGAGCGCCGCGTGCGCGACATGCGCAACCACACCGCGACGCACCTGATGCACGCCGCGCTGCGCAATATTCTCGGCACGCACGTGAAGCAGGCAGGCTCCCTGGTCGCGCCCGACCATCTGCGCTTCGATTTCTGGCATTTCGCCGCAGTCGATCCCAGCGAACTCAAGGAAATCGAGCAGCAGGTGAACGACGAAATCCTGAAAAATCTCGAGATGCGCACGGACATCATGAACATCGACGACGCGCTCGCCTCCGGCGCGCTCGCCTTCTTCGGCGACAAGTATCCCGAGGCCAACGTCCGCGTCGTCACCATTCCCGACGCCGCGTCGCCCCGCGGCTTCTACAGCAAGGAGCTTTGCGGCGGCACGCACGTCGTCCGCACAGGCGAAATCGGCGTCTTCAAGATCATCTCCGAGGAGTCCTCGGCCGCCGGGGTCCGCCGGATCGAAGCCATTTCCGGCGACCGCGCCCTCGCCGAATACCAGCGCGCCTTGACCACCCTGCGCGACGCTGCCGCCCTGCTGAACACCTCGGAGAGCGGTGTCGTCGATGCCATTTCGCGCCAAATTGAGGCCACCAAGGGCCTCGAAAGGCAGCTTAAATCGTTAAGCACTTCATCCATTTTGGGACAGGTTCCGGCCCTTCTTGAGGGTGCCCGGACCATCAACGGAGTTCGCGTAGTTGCCGCGAAAGTCAGCGGAGCCGACCGTGACAATTTGCGTCAGTTGGTGGATACCCTGCGCCAGAAACTGCGCTCCGGAGTGGTCGTTTTGGCCTCCGCCGATGACGGCAAAGTGGCTCTAATCACAGGAGTTACTAAGGACCTGATCCCCCGCGTCCATGCCGGCAAAATCGTCCAGGAGCTCGCCAAATTAGTGGGCGGCTCCGGCGGCGGAAGACCCGATTTAGCCGAGGCTGGCGGAAAGGACACATCCGCCATAGAAAGGGCCTTGAGTACCGTTTACCCCCTCCTCGAGCAGTTACTATAATCCCCTTAGCGCCAGATGTTTACGCTGGTACTCGTGTATCTGGAACCGGCGCAAATCCGCCGTTCGGGAGCGACATCCCGAATCTTCAGTCGTTCGGTAGCCGAAAGCGGGTTTCAGGGTTTGTCCCGATGCTTCGGGATGCAAACCCTGAGCCTAAAACGTTTCTGCCTTCCCCAAGGCCATGAGAAAACTCTGCATCAGGGTCCTAGGGTTTGTCCCGATGCTTCGGGATGCAAGCTCTAGCCTTAAAACGGTGGCAGTTCTGGTACCGAGCCTCTGGCTCGCAGTCGCCATGCCGGTTCGCGCCCAGATTGCACCGTATGTAGATGAGCACGGGAAGCTCGTCTACATGAATGAGGATTCCATCGGACGCCGTAGTGGGAGTACTATTAGTTCTCCCGCGGCGACTTCAACCGCGCCGTCGGATCGGCTGGATAAGATCGTTCACGAAGCAGCCGAGCGGCACAAGGTTGACCCCGAGCTGGTCAAGGCCGTGATCAGCACGGAGTCGGGATGGAATCCCTACGCGATCTCCCGCAAGGGAGCCGTGGGCTTGATGCAGTTGATTCCCGGGACGGCACAACGTTACGGTGTTGGTAATCCTTTCGATCCCGCTCAGAACGTGGAGGGCGGGACAACGTATTTGAAGACGCTGCTCGATCGTTACAACGGCGATTTGTCGAAGTCTCTTGCCGCATACAATGCCGGCGAGGGAGCCGTGGATCGCAGCGGCGGCGTTCCGCCTTTCTGGGAAACGCGACAATACGTGCGAAAGGTGACCAACGCATACTTTCGGCCCGGCTCGGGTCGCGACCAAACGCAATGGACTCCTCCGCGGAAGCCGTTGCGCCAGGAAGTGAACTCGAAAGGCCGGGTTGTTTTCACGAACGAATGACACATTCGGTTTCGACTCGTCTTCGCTTGTACAGGGTCTCAGGGTTTGTCCCGATGCTTCGGGATGCAAACCCTGCGTTCAAGACGCTCGTTCTGCTTATCGCCATCGCGCTATCCCTGTGCCCGGTCCCTTCCGCTCTCGCTGACGCCAAATCCGAAGCTCGCGATCAATTCGAGCGCGCCGTGAAGATGCGCACCATGCTCGAAGGTTATCTGCCTCGCGACCGCGCGCTTGCCGACTACAAGCAGACCATCGCCGCCTACCACAAGGTCTACATACTTTCGGCGCAGGCCGAAGAGGTGACGCCCTCGCTGATCGCGGAGGCGGAGCTGTACCGCGAGATGGGCCGCCAGTTTGACGCGAAATATTTTCAGACCGCCATCGATACCTATAATTTTCTGCTGAAGCAGTACCCCGGCTCGCGCTACCGCGGCGAAGCGCTGTTTGCGATCGCGCAAATTCAAGAAGCTGACCAGAACAACGCGAACGCCGCCGAGGCCACGTATAAGGACTTCCTGAAGCGCTATCCGAAGAACGATAAAGCGAACGATGCGCGCGCCGCGCTGAAAGAAATTGCCGCCGCGCGCGAGGTACCCAAGGAGGTACCGAAAGAGGTACCGAAGGCCGTTCCCGCCAGCGCCAGCCCGACGGCAGCCTCCGCGGTTGTAATCCCCGCGGTACCCTTGGTCAAAGAAGAGTTGCCGCAGCAAGGACCCGTCGTCGAGCCACGCGAATCCGACAATCGCATTCCCGGCGTGATGAGCATCCAGACCTTCAACGCGGACGACCACTCGCGCATCGTCGTCGCGCTCGAAGACACCATCAAATACGACTCGGCGCATTTGCACGCGCCCGACCGCATCTATTTCGATCTGCACCGCGCCAAACTTGGCCCGAAGCTGCAGAAATCGCTCGAATTTCAGACGGGTCTCCTGAAGTCCGTGCGCGTCGCGCAGAACCGGCCAGACGTGGTGCGCGTCGTGCTCGACGCGAGCGGCGCAAAAGACTGCACGGCCGTGCTGCTCGGCAGCCCGTACCGGCTGGTGATTGATGTGCACGCCGAGCCCGGCACCGTCGCCACTAGCAGTGGCGCGTCGGCCAGCCTGGTAGCGCCTCCCAATAACCCGGCCGTGCCCCCACCGGCAGTCGAAAAGGCTCCGGCAATCGAGAAAGCTCCTGCGACTGTGACGGTCACCGTAGCCGCCAACCCGCCCAGCAGTGCTGGGAAATCGGCGTCGGCGAAGTCCGTGCTCAACGCCCCAGGCGCCGACTTGAAGGCTCCGCCGGAACCGAAGCCCACTCGCGACGGTCAGCGCTCGCTGACGCGCACGCTCGGCCTGAAAATCAGCCGCATCGTGATTGACCCAGGCCACGGCGGCCACGACACCGGCACGATCGGCCCTAAGGGCCTGATGGAAAAGGATCTCTGCCTCGATGTCGCGCTGCGGCTCGGCCACGAGATCGAGCAAAAGCTGCCGGGCGCCGAAGTAATCTACACGCGCAAGGACGACACGTTCATTCCGCTCGAGCAGCGCACCGCCATCGCCAACGAAGCGAAGGCCGATCTCTTCATCTCGATTCACGCGAATTCGAGCCACGATCATGACGCGCGCGGCATCGAGACGTACTACCTGAATTTCGCCACGTCGCAGGAGTCGATGGAAGTGGCCACGCGCGAAAATGCCTACTCGGAAGAATCGTTGCACGACCTGCAAAATTTGATTCAGAAAATCGCGCGAAACGAAAAGATCGAGGAGTCGAAGGAACTCGCCAGCGACATTCAGGATTCGCTGACGCGCAGGTTGCAACTCGTGAGCCAGAACGAGCGCGACCGCGGCGTGAAGAAGGCGCCGTTCATCGTCCTGATTGGCGCGAATATGCCGTCCGTGCTCTCGGAGATTTCGTTCGTCAGCAATCCCTCGGACGAACGACTGCTCCGCAAGACCGACCAGCGCCAGCGCATCGCCGACGGCCTCTATCGCGGCATCGCCTCTTATCTCGAAAGCCTCGGCAGCCTCTCCTACAACAAGCAGAAACTCATGTCCGACAATCACCCCGGCGACAACCCCGCCGCAACAGTAGCCCCGCCAAGCGGCAACCCCAAGTAGCTCCTCGATTGCAGGCCGCAGGCGAAAGTGCGGCGAAGCCGAAGAGGTGTTTTTGTCGCGGTTAGAAAATGCTTTCTCCTTTGTTGCGAGAGAGTTGCAGCGATTTTTGAATGTGGGGTTGTCTCGATTAGATTTTTGTTCGCCTCCTCGCCGGTGGAAAAATGCATCCTCAGGGTTTGCCAAGTCCAAAACCGTGAAAGTGTAGCGATTGAATTCTCTCTCGTCGCTTGTTTTCATCGACTTAGCGGGATTTCTATTTGCAAAGTGTAGCGATTGATTGAGGGGCGAGGGGTGGGGGGAGGCGAAGAACAGCGGGAGTCGCGTCGGCGCGAGGGAGAAGCTCCCGCCACGTCGGGCAGGCGACTGAGGAGGCGGCTCGCGCCGTCTTCTACTGTCTTTTGTAATGGCGCCCGTGGTGCTAATCGCATCTGAAAAAATACCCCCCACCCCTACGGTAGATTAGAAAGGGTCGCGGTCGAATGTTTTCAGTCATTTGCGTCGATTTCTAATCCCGTTTTCGCTATTAGGATTCGTCTCCTAATTTTCATAGATTCGATCCCGGCCCCCCCGCTTCGACCCGTGGTGTCAATTTCGCAGTTCATAAAAACGGACCATGGTAGCATGGAATTCGTCGGATGGGTAGTAACAAAGTTACGATAGTAGTTCTATAACTTCTAGACCCAGAAGGTCTATTCGATAGGGACGAAGGTGTGGGTCAGCGAGAAGGACAATTGTCATGCCACTAGTGACATTTGCACCTATACTCGCGAGGCAGCGCGTTCAGAGTCAAAGGGCGATCGTCGGAGGCAAGCTGGCGCCCGGCTGCGTCGGTTTAAATTATCATGTTGACAAGTACCCTCCACAGGAATATGCTCCTGCCTCTTCTTACAGTCGCGGTGTCGTCGCAGCGGGGCGACCCCGCGGTGCTTGAATGAGCGTCTTTCGGAGGCATGATGAGAAAAATGTTCTTCTTCACCTCATTGCTTGCATCGACCTTGCTGTTAGTGGGCGCGGCAAAATCGATGCCGAGCCCTCAACAAAAACCTCCCCATCCTGCGCACTTCTATTACCTCGAGAGCTGGCAAGGACAGCCGGGGAAGGCGGACAAAAGCGATCATGCGCCCGTGGGTGACCGGTCAACCATAGCTTGTGTTGAGGTGACCCCTCGTCAAGAGGGCAGGGAGTGCGTTCTTCGATTTGAGAACGGCGGCACCTACAACCTAAAGTTTCGCGATGCGATTACGGCCAAGAACGATGTTGTTTATTTGACATGCAAAGCAGCGGTTGCGCAGCGCTCTTGCAAGGTTCAAGTGTTGACTCCGGACTCAGAATAGTAATTCGAGTTCCGTGGCGTCACGAGAGCCGATTCGTCGAACTTAGCCCGTACTCCAGTCTAATAGTACGATCAGGAGATGACTGTCATGAAAATGCCAAACGGTATAGAGGTCTTCGAGAAAGACGAAGCCCTTCCAAAGCTGCCCGATGGATTGACAGATAACTATGCTGAAGACGTGATATCGCCGTACGGATTCAAGATTTCTATTGTGAACAATAAAGCGACGTGGGTACGCGCCACCAAGGAAGACTATACGGCTTCAGAGATGCAGCGGCTGGGAGTTCCAGCTTCTGATGTTAAGGGAAATTCCTGCAGTCAAACTGGGCCTCGGTCATGTGACTTCGGCCCCTGCTGGGGGCGAGGAATATGCAAGCTGATTTATAATCCGGCTCTGCATTATTACTATTGCGGCTGCGCCTGATTTGCTCTCTGGCGGACCGTCGCAGGGTGCCACACCCTTACCCGTCGGAGTCTCAGGCGGATATAGAAATCCAAAACACCGATCCTTTGATCCCGAAGCTTCGGGACCGCGAAGACTCGGGCGCCCTGAAATTCAAAAGCAAACCCCGGAGTCCCAAGAGCGTGGCACCCAGCCACACCCTGTCAATCGTCATCCACTATCTCTAGATAAGCTTGAAAGGCAGGGTTCACCTTGAACCGGTGGGCCGGCCCCTTACCGCTCGTCAATCGTCGTGCGATGATCGAGCTTTTCTTGAACTCGCCATAGTCTTCGACAAATTCGAATTCCCCTTCGCGAATTTCAACTCCAAGAAACGTCAGCCCGATCAAATGACTGATGGCGTAATCCACACGCTCCTTGTCACCGAGCCCCTTGAGCACGAGCGACCGCACCTCCTGCTCCGTCAATATTGCGGACGAGCCGGCAAATTCGAACAAAATTCTTTCAAGCTCGGGCAAGGTGACGCCATTTTCAACCAAAATGCTCTTCACGGCGTATTGCGAGTATGCTGGCTCCGCGTCCTGAATATCCGCGGGTTCAACCGTTGTATGACGCCGATTGACTGCGTTGGAGACTGCAGCTTTCACCAAGTAAACGATATCTCGGGGACGTGGAAGGATCCTCTTGATGAGGTATTCCTTGGTGGGAAGTCCCCCCACACTGCGGCAAAAATAGCGATCCCACAGCTCGCTTCCACCGGACCCCGGGTGCGATGCCTCATATCGCTCCTCGATTATCCGAAATAGCAGTTCCGGGTCGTCCCAACTCAAACGCGTATAAAACACTTTGTCTGGTTCACGAGTCTTTTCCAACAATTTAGCAAAAATGTCCGCGCGCATAAAAACGGCTAAGGTCAGATTGACCGGCTGTCTCCGTGAATCATCTTTACGAAAATCGGCGGAAATTCGCTGCCCGCCGACGAGGAGCCCAATGAGAAATTCGGACAGTTGTTCAATGTCCGCTTGCTTGGACCAGGACTTGTCTAGGTTGTCGACCAGGACTGCCACGCGTTGCGTCGTGCCCAGAGCTTTTCCGAGTAAAATCCTCAGCTTCCCGATAATTGATTGGTGCAGGGTCTCAGATATTTCTAAGCGCGCACCCTCAACACTCTCAGCACCCTTGAGATCTAGGAGCAGCCTAGCCGCCCGCTCGAGTCGCACCGAGAAATCACCCGCTATCACGCTGGCTTCTTGGCCGAAAAGACGCAGGAGTTCTCTCTCCGATTCACTCCTCACCTGCCACACCGGGCGGGATTCGATTTTGCGTACGGCTGCATTGGCGATCTCGGTGTAAATGAGGAATTTCCAGAGACTCTCAATCACGTATCCGTTATGATCGCTTGCTTGGAATTTGGTAAAAAGAGAGACAAGGGTATCAAGTTCATAGGCAGCAGGCGTTATCCTAACGACCAAATTCTCGCGGTTCTGCTCAAGGGCAGATGACAATCTTAGGAAGTCCGCGGTCTTGCCCGTGCCTTTTCGACCGATAAAGACGGTTTGGCGACCCTCTAACGCTTCCCGATATGCGGCAGTCTCTACGAAGTATTCATCGAGTTTTTCCGCTTCGTTCTCAGCCAAGTAATCGCCGAGCCCGAACTGGAAAACGCTCAACTCGGTCGCGAGCTTGACCGCATCCGCGTGAACATCCCTAGTCTTACGCCACTCGAGGTAATCACCTTCGATCGGCTGTAACCACTGGTCAACCAACTCGCCGGCCCGAGCCGCTGAATGATAGTTCTTTAGCAGGTCGCGGTAATCGATCGGAGAAAGGTAGTCCTCATCAGCGAGCATCAGCAACGGCTTGCCGAATCCGAATGCCATTCCGGAAACGAAGGCTTGCTTTGCATTGTGAACACGAGCCCCTCGTCGATTTAGGCTCGTAAAGTGGCAGATCAAGCCCGCTGACGTGTACGCATTCTGCCCATACCAAACTAGATTCTGATAGGCAGATTCACCAGGGTCGTCAACGATCACTTTCACCGGAGACCGAGAAACTCTGTTTGTGACAAAAGTGCTCGCTTCGGTGTCCCAAAGGCTCTTGAGGTACAGCAACTTCTGTTCGCTCGTCGGGGCGAGGCTGGGCTTAATGAACCGCTCAAAAAGTGTGTTGCTCAAATCGCCCGTGGGGTTTTCCTTAAAAAAGCCCCTCACGACGTGATCGGAGTTTGTGTACTTCGTATAGCCCACCGTGGTCAAAAGACGAAATTCGTTGAATTCTGCCTGGGCCGAGGTGATGCTGGTATCAAGGAGCAACCAAATACGTTTATTTTGGGCCACTCCATACCCGAGTTCGAACAAGACGTTGGGGTTAAGCTCCGTCAGGTCCGCTAAGAGAAGCTGGCAATCATCGATAGCCCTAAGGATTTCCTCGATTATGAGCTTGCCGCTAACCGCCAGTCCTTCCCAGCCAATTAGTTCCGCGCGCCGCGTTCGGGTGATCTCGTCCGCGGCACGACGGAAGATCTCGCCAATTGAGGCGGGACGCGAAGGGTAGGCAACGAAACCTTTTGGGAGTGCATATTGAGCGGTGTGCATGTCTGGCTCGGGCACGTCAAAGGAAATGTGAGTTTATCCGGTGGACTTCGCCAGAGCCACAGTTTTTTGTGGCATGGGGACCCGTGTGCCACACTTTTCGGCTGGCTGCTGAGCGCCACACCCCTTCGACATCTAGCCTTTGCCTTTCGAATTTCAAGGTGTCGACTGCCGACGCTTCAGGACGGGATCGAAGGATCGGCGCTCCCGACACCTCGGGATGAATTATCCCCGACTGTGAACCCCCAGGTTCTATAAGTTATAGAACTACTGTAGTAACTTTGTTACTACCCACCCGACGAATTCCATGCTACCATGGCGCGTTTTTATGAGCTGCCAAATCGACACCACAAGTCGACATAGGGGCCAGACTCCAATCTATGAAAATTAAAAGGGGATCCCGAAGCTTCGGGACTAATAACAGGAACGGGGTTTCAGGGTTTGTCCCGATGCTTCGGGATCCAAACCCTGAGATTAAAAGGGGATTAGAAATCGCCGTAACCTTATGAAAACACTCAGTCGGAGGTCAGTCTAATAAGCAAAAAGGGGGGGTAATTTTGCAGACGCGATTAGCGCCAGGCGGCCGGTTACAAAAAATGGTAGGAGGGGCCGGGTTTCAGGGTTTGTCCCGAGGCTTCGGGATGCAAACCCTGAGTTCAAGAAGCACTCGTCACTTCCTCAGTCGAGCTTCCTCCTCGCGCTACGCGCGAAACGGGGTCAGGGTTGGACACGAGTCACGGGTCACGAGTCACGGGTCACGAGTCACGAATCACGGATGGCCAGGCACGAGTCACGAATCACGAGTCACAGATCACGGGGAGCGAAGAACAAGCAAAAGGCGAAGAAAAATCTAATCGAGACAACCCCACATTCAAAAATCGCCGCAATCCCATGAACCCAAACGACATCACTTTTTCTAATCGAGACAAAAACACCACTTCCGCTTCTCCGCACTTTCGCCCCCTCCGGGTCGCGGGCCACGGATCGCGGGTCACGAATCACAAGCTACAGTTCACAAGTCACTCCCGAGGCTTCGGGACACCGGTCACTCCCGATCCCCATCCAACCTTCCCACTTGACTTGCCGGCATCGAGGTACATACTGGTTGGTCTGTTCAGGAATGCGATGAATCGGAAATCGGGCGTCGCCACGCGGCGCAACCCACAGCGCACGAGGGAGCGATTGTTGCAAGCTGCCTTCCAGGAGATTCACAAGTCGGGTTTCCGAGGCACGGACTTGGAGACCATTCTGCGCGCGGCGGGCGTAACGAAGGGGGCGATGTACCACCACTTCGCCAGCAAGGAAGCTCTGGGGTATGCCGTGGTGGACGAGATCATCGCCAGTGTTACCCGCGAAAAATGGTTGTGGCCGTTGCAAAACGCCAAGAATCCCATCGATGCGCTGATCGGTATTATTCAGTCCACGTCGTTGAGACCCGCAGACCTTCGTTGTGGCTGCCCCCTGAATAACCTGGCTCAGGAGATGTCTGGTCTCGACGAGGGTTTCCGAAGGAAGACAGCACAGGTATTTGAGGACTGGCAGAGGGCAATTGCCACTGCATTACGGAACGGAATGCAACGCAAGTTGGTGCGCAGCGACGTAGACCCCGACGAAGCGGCCGCGTTTCTGCTGGCAACGTACGAAGGCTATGTCGCTCTGGCGAAGAGCTTCCAGGACGTCGGGCGCCTGCAGGCTGGCGAAAAAACAATGATTCGCTACCTGGAATCGCTGCGCGCGCCTCGGCGCCGAATGCGAGTGGTGCGGTCGAGCTGAGGCAGGTTGCGTTCTTTTGTAGACTCTGTATATACCGACTAGTCGGTATAAATAGCCGTACGATCATGACGATAAAAGGAGGGATGATGAAGTCGATTTTATTAGGAGCATCGCTTGTGGCTGCTCTGCTGAGTACGCCGTGGCTGGCGCAGGCGCAAGACCCGGCGGCGTCGTATCCCCAGATGGCCGCAGTCGATCAGTACCTGATGGCGGATCGAGATGCAGAGATCGCAATGGCACGCAGCGCAGCCCCGACAGCAATATCCGGTGATGCCGAAGTCCTGGTCCTCGGGCGACATGGCTACGAAACGGCGATCAAAGGCACGAACGGTTTCGTATGCCTCGTAGAGCGAGCATGGATGTCTCCGTTTGGCGCTCCGGGGTTCTGGAATCCCAAGGGGCGAGGCCCGCTATGTTTCAATCCACCCGGCGCTCGATCCATCCTGCCACTCACGATCAAGAGGACGGAGTTGGTGTTGGCTGGACTGTCGAAAGCTCAGATTATCGACGGTATCAAAGCATTCGACGCGAAAGAACTGCCGGCCTTAGAACCGGGCGCAATGAGCTACATGATGTCGAAGCAGGGATATCTAAACGACTCCGTCGGGCATTGGGTTCCCCATTTGATGTTTTACATCCCCCTGGCCGATCCCAAGGTTTGGGGCGCGAATCTGCCTGGTTCACCGGTGCTGTTGAATCCACAATTTCAGGGCGCCCCGGAGCCGATAACCGAGTTCATGATTGCGGTACACAAGTGGTCGGACGGAACGGCCGCGGCTATGGGTTCGAACTGAGGGGCGGATGCGAACTGAGGGGTCGATATGCGCGCGTTAATTGTTACGGCGAGAAAAGATCATCCGCATGGATGAGAAGGCCCTATCTCGCGTGCTGGATCTTCTCCCCCAGATAGAGGAGATGGTTACGAAGGCGTCCAGGATCGCGATCAAGGTGAAAGGGAGGATTCTGTTTATTGATCCAACCCAGGTGGTGACGATTGAGGCTCAGGGGAATTACGTTTTGCTCAGGCGGATGGCAGGTTCTGACCTGCTTCGTGAGTCCATCTCCACCATCGCGGAGAAACTCCAACCTTACGGATTCGTCCGCATTCACCGTTCGTTGCTAATCAACGCCTCATTTGTGGAAGAGATTGAGCCCTGTACCACAGGTGAATATGTTCTGCGCATTAAGGGAGGAAAGGAGTTCACCGTTTCTCGAACGTACAAGAAGAATCTGCATTCCATCACGCCGCTGTGGTTCGGGACTGATAGCTTCCGGGCCGACGACGGTGAGGGTGAGGAGTGAGGGCGACGGCGAGGGGTGAGGGCGAGATTTCAAATTTGAAATTGAAAATTTCAGAAAAGGCAAACCCCGAAAGCGAAAAGCAGGTCCCTCACCCCCGCTCGCGAAACGGCGCGATCGGTTCAGGATGACAGAGAATGGCGGGGCCGCTCCTTCTCCGGCACAAATGTCGGGGCTTCCGCCCTTAGTTTTTGGTTTTACGTGGCTTCGCTCGGGTACGCGCGGGGGATTTTCGCTTCAATTTGATTTGGTTGTAATCGACGGCGGCGAGGATGAGGCTCTTCAGAGCGGGGTCGTTGATTTTGTCGCCCTCGAACAAATCGATCGCTCGCCACACGTTGCCTCCGAGGCCCGCGTTGAAGAGCTTGCCAGGATCCGGGAGGGCCGCGCCGTGGGCAAAGGTAAGCTTCACCTTATCTTTGTGGGCGTTGCCGACCGCGATTATTCCGTCGTGAGACCACACCGGGCTTCCCATCCACTTCCATTCCTCGATGATCTCCGGGTCGGCCTCAAGGATGGTTTTGCGGACGGCGGCGAGCGTTTTGCCGCGCCAGTCTGTGAGTCCTTCTATGAGCTGATCAATGCGGTCGGATGGATTCATTAGATCTTATGCCTCCAATTCTTGTCTCGTTCTCATGCGAGGAGTTTTATTGGCCGATATCTTTGATGTCTTCGAAATGTTGGAAATAAGGCGTCGAACGACATGGCCTTTCCACATCCACAATCCCGAAAGGAGCAAAACAGGAAGAAAGACATACCGAATACTGAAGGCGTAGTACGGAGTGTTCGAAGGCGAATCATAAATGTAACCGATTATCGGAATGCCAAAGATAATGTGAATCCATCGAAAAATCGAACGCTTGGTAGCTTCTTTCATTGTTCATTTCTCCTTTCATTTATTGGCCATTTATTGGCGATACCGCGTCGTTCATTCCGTCATCCACGTCGATTCACGACTTTTGAGCCGGCTGAGGCGGCCAGTCGGGCGATTCGATGCCGAACTGCTTGGCGTACTCCGCGTTCAGCCGCTGCCAGCCGCCGTACTTCATGGCGTCGGGGCCAACCATGCGGCCGAGGGGAATTCCGCTGAGAAGACGATCAAGAACATCGAAACAGATGTGCCAGCCTGCAGCACCCATTGCGATGAAGCGGTGGCCGATGTTGGTCCACAGCGTGAGGCGCGTGCCGCCACCCAAGGGTTCGAGTTCCCAGCGCATATCGAAGCCACCCCACTTGTACTCGAGCGCCTCGGGGGCGTCGGCTCGCGTCACTATTGTTTCGGAAACACGCGGCGTGGGCGCTCCCACCGTGGTGAGCTTCACCGTGGCTCCAACCGCGCCCAGGCTCCCATCGGCGTCGAAGGGCGCCCATTCGCGCAGATGCGCCGGGTCGGTGAGCGCCTGCCAGACTTTTTCCGGCGAGTGGCGTAGCTCTCTGACGAGAACGAGTGTCCACTTGTCTCCGTCCTTTTGGATGTGCGCCCCGGTGGCCGGACCCGGCGTGTATGGCTGAAGATCGGTCATCTTCTTCTCCCTACCTACCAGCGTGCCAGTTGGGTGAGCTGAATGAGGTTGCCGCAGGTGTCGTTCAGCATGGCGATGGTCGAGCCGGTCACGTCTGTGGGCGGCATCGTGAACTCGGCCCCGCGGGCCTTGATGCGCTCATAGTCGCCTTTGACGTCGTCGGTGAAAAACATGGCTGCGGGCTGGCTCTGTTGAAACATCGCCTGCTGATACGCTTTGGCTGCGGGGTTGCTGTTCAACGCTAGCTGTAACTCAACGCCGTCCGGCTGCTCGGGCGAGGCCACGGTCAGCCAGCGATATGGGCCCTGACTGAAATCGGTCTTCTTGGCAAAGCCGAGTACGTCCGTATAAAAGCGCAGAGCCTTCTCCTGGTCGTCCACATGTATGCTCATCACTTTGATTTTCATTTTTTTTCTCCTTTGTCACGATCGCGGTTTTGGCCGCGCTGTTTTTTCCTTGTCTTACTTTTCGTTGGCGCTGACTGTTCCATGCGGTCGAGGTGGCGTTCGAGAGCATCCAGATGAGCTGACCAGAACCGACGGAACGGAGCCAGCCATGCATCCGCTTCTTGAAGTGGTTCAGGTCTCAGCCGGTAGACACGGCGCTGTGCGTCCACTGTGGATTCCACGAAACCGGCCTCTCGGAGCACTCGCAGGTGCTTGGACACGGTCGTCTGAGGCATGCGAAGTTGACGCTCGATCTCGCCCACCGATTGTTGGGAAGAGACCAGGAGGCTCAAGATCGCGCGGCGGTTCGGCTCGGCAATGATTTCGAAGACGGATTCCATATCCTTCGTATACTCCACTCCGTATATACGTGTCAAGGTATATTTAGAGGCGGCTTGAACCGGCACGCCTGGATAAGACGCAATTCAAACTGGCCGGAATATCGCCGGGCGACGGGGTCAACGCCCTGGTTGGTCAGTGCGAAGGAGGGTGAAACGAGACGTCGACGTCCAGCTGGACCGAAACAGGCACGCCGTTCAGGTAGGAGGGCTCGAATTTCCATTGCTTCACGGCCTTGAGCGCCGCGTTAATCAGCATCCCATTCCCTTTGACTACGCGCAAATTGACGACGTTGCCGTGCTCGTCGATGGTCGCTTCGAGGGTGACGACGCCCGCAATTCCGCCGCGCTCGGCCAGGGCAGGATAATCTGGCGGCGGCGCAGAAATCACCTTCGGCCGCTTAACATCGCCCCCGACGCGCACG
This sequence comes from uncultured Acidobacteriota bacterium, assembly GCA_963737205.1. Taxonomy (GTDB): domain Bacteria; phylum Acidobacteriota; class Terriglobia; order Acidiferrales; family UBA7541; genus Palsa-295. The sequence continues at coordinate 1,424,857 of CAVTRV010000003.1, forward strand.
ATTCCTGGTTTTGTGGTTGCGGCGCCTGGTGGCGCCGGAGTGACCCCAGTGCCTCCGGGAATTCCCCCGGGGATACCGCCGGGACTTCCGCCCAAGACGCCTCCGAGGACTCCGCCAGGAGTGCCTCCCGGAACGCCGGCGTCAACGCCCACGTCAGGCGCGCTTAAGTCGTCGGTGGGCGGCTTTGTGCTCGCAGCTTTCGGAACCGAAGTTGGAGCGGTGAGCTTACCCTCGACGAAGAACGATTTCCGTTTCGTGTACACCGCTCGATGCACTGGCGCAGGGGCTGCCGGAGCCGGTGGGGGCGGAGCTGCGGCACCGGGCGCCGGCGGGGCAATCAAAACCGTCGTCACAGGCTTGGCGGAATCGAGGTTCGTGACTTCGTGGTAACCAAACGTGAGCGCCAAGACGGCGAAGCCAACGTGCAAGATAACGGACACTACCCTCGCAGCGCTCAGCTTTCTGGGCTTGCTCCATATCTCGGGAACTTCGATCGGCTTGCTGGTCAGTTTCAGGGGAGGCAGCTTGGGTGGAACGACGGCGTCGCGAATATTTGTAACGACTGACAGAAGAAGCGGCTGCGATTCGATCTTGATTCCCGGCGCGGCCTTCCCTCTTAAGGAGACCACAGTTTCGCCAGTAAGCTTCGGCGCTGGCCGGAAATGCTCTAGCAGGTTGTCGACGAAGCTCGCGCGGAAATGGTGCTGGCGAAAGGCGCTTCCGGTGTCGTCTGCCGGGATTCTGGGGTGCCTCTCCGTGAGAAGGTATTTGAGATTGGCGAAAAAGCCGTCGGAACGTAGATGCCGTGGAGGCGCGAAGTTCGGCGCCGGTCCGCCGGGGCGAAGATTCACTTTACCGGAGCTGGAATCCTTGAGATTCGGCGGGGTGATCAGCTTCAGCATGACGTTACCGGCCCGTGGCGCGACATGTCGGCAAGAATTTGACGCAGTATACCCGATTTCCGGTGGCGCGTGTCCTGGTGGCGGCGGGCGGGTTTCAAACCCGCCCCCACGGAGCAGCGACGGTGGCCGTTGGAGTCACAGACCGCAGTGTTGGTCCGGGCGGGGCGACTCCTAGGATTCTTCCCAGGGATTCAGCACCAAAACGCCGACGCCTGCGACATCTCGCGTGTTGCGGGTGACGAGCGTCAAGTTGTGCTCCAGAGCGGTCGCGGCAAGGAGTCCATCAATTACCGGAAGCTGAATGTTCCTGGAGTGCGCCTGCGCAGCAACGTGACCCCAACGATCGGCCACATCTGCGTCGATTGGCAGAATGCGGCCAGCGAAGCGGTTTTGCAAGCCGTTGTTGAGCCAGTTCTCGAGCTCCGCGCGGCGTTTTGCTTGAGGCAGGCCGGCAATTCCTCTTCGAATTTCACCCAAGGTCAACACGCTCAAATGAAGCAAGGTTTCTTCTGTGCCTTCCACCCACTGGCTGACGCTTGGCTCCGGGCGCCGGGCGACCAACTCGGAGACTACGTTGGTGTCGAGCAAAAAGCCGTTCATAGCTTGACGTCCCGTCCTCTATCCGCGTCGCGCTCCAGATTCAGATCAAGGCCGACGAGAGGGCTCTCGGCAAAGAAGCGGACGAGGCTTTTCGGTTCTCGCGCACGATCGACGAGTTGCTGGAAGTCTTCCACGGGCAGGATCACCACGGCGTCTTTTCCCTGGCGGGTGATAAGCTGCGGGCCCTCTTCGCGGGCGCGGCGAAACACTTCGCTGAAGCGGGCCTTGGCGGTTTGCAACTGCCAGGGCTGGGAGACGGCCTGTTTCTTGGGGGTTTTCTTTTTATTTGGTGGCATCGATTGCCTCCTTGCCTCAGACTAGTCTGACTAGTTTAGATTATAGTAAGCACAGCCAGACGGCAAGGAGCTTTCGGCGGCGATGTGTCACGCATTGAATCTTGCGGTTTGGCGGCGAACGTCGAGAAGTCCCAGGGCCGAAGCCCGTACTATCCTTGCGAACTTTTTCCCTGGCCTGAAGGCCCGGGCTTCCGCCCTAAAACCCTTTCATTTTTTGTAGGGCTTGTTTCGGGTGCCCTGACCCTTCTACTGGCGCTCAGGACAAGAACCGTGCTCTGCTCGGCTGAGGGCAAAGATGCCGCGCTGAAGACCGCGGCTCTACGTTTAAACCTAAAGGCTCGGACCTTCTCGGACTGATTTAGACTCAGGGTTTGCAAGTACAAACCCTGAAACCCGGCTCCTAGGCTGACACGTGGAGGCGGGGCACACAAGTGCTTGTGGCGCCAATCGGGAACTAAAAGTAGAGTTCCGGCATCTAAGGAGCAGGGTCAATCCGAAGATTCAGGGGGAACATGCGACGTTACCTTGCCGTTTTGCCAGCTACTTTGCTGGCTATTTTCTTGGCCGTTTTCTTGCTTGGGGCGCTGCCTGCCGCGGCGCAATCCATTTTGCCGTCGTCGTTTGCGGGCTGGAGTGTGCAGAGACCTTCATTGGAGGAAGGGGCGCAGGTCTCCGACGCATTTGAGGCCCCGCCAGTTGAGATCGGCGACGAATACGGCTTGGTGTCGACGGAAACAGAGAGGTTTATTCGTAACGGCGAAACCTTGAAAGTCATGCTGTTCAAAATGAAGGATCCCAGTGGGGCCTACGGCCTGTATTCGTACCTGCGAACGCAGGATATGCCTCGCGCGGATTTGGCGGAGCACTCGGCGATGTCGGCCGACCATGCGCTGGTGCTGAGCGGGAACCTGGTTCTGGATGTGCGAGACCGAGATCTGCCGAAGCTCGACTCGGACCTGAAATCATTGGTAGCGACCGTTGCGCCGCAAGCGCAGACTGGTCCGCTGCCCAATCTTACCGACCACCTTCCGCGCACGGATTTCGTTGAGCGATCCGACCGGTACTTCCTTGGGCCGGCCGCTTTGAATCAGCTATTTCCGGTGGCGCTCGGAAATTCGCTGGGATTCTCGGACGGAGCAGAAGCGGAGCTGGCGCGTTATCGGGCGGGGCGGCGCGAACTGACGTTGCTGATTGTGGATTTTCCCACGCCGCAAACGGCGGCGAAGAAACTTACGGAACTCGAGCAAACGTTCCATGTCGTCAATATTGGCGAGGCCAAAAGCGATTCCAAACTGAATGGCGATCCGACGGCGCTGTACGCGAGGCGATCGCTGACGCTGCTGGCGTTTGTCGCAGGAGCCAACTCGAAAGACGAAGCGAGCGCGCTGCTGAAGCAGGTGGATTCCGGTACAGAGCTAACCTGGAACGAGCCGACGTTCCAGTTCACGCAGCCGAGTATCGGTACTATGATCGTCGGGACGATTATCGGAACCGGGGTGATCTGCATGTTTGCGCTGGTCTCGGGCTTGGCGTTCGGCGGAGTGCGACTGGTGGTGAAGCGAGCGCTTCCCAATAAGGTGTTTGACCGCAGCGACCAGCTGCAAATCCTGCAGTTGGGGCTGGCCAGTAAACCTATCAATGCACAGGACTTCTACGGCATTGGGGCGGCAGACAAAAATTGACACTCGGTGGAAAACCCGCCGTTTTCTCCGCAAGCAGCAGAAAAGACAAGTCTTAGCGCAAGGTTCAAAATCTCGGTTTCGTACTTGACTGATTTCAAAGGCTCAACTAGACTGCGCTCGAAGGAAAGGTTCTTCGGCCATCCGCGCATTGGCCGTGAGCTTCTCCCTGTGAAGGCCCGCTGAAAGGCGGGCCTTCTGTATTTTGGGGGCCAGCCCAGCCCGAAGATGCCCGCGTTGGCGCGACTGAAGAGGTCGCGGAAAAAAAGAAAACGGTATTCCCCAGGGGCTGAAGCCCCTTTTATTTTTTGGGTCGGCCTTCTTTCGGGTGGCCTGAAGAGTCTGTGTGAGAACAAAGGAATCAATCGTCCCTCCGGGACTCATTGTGCATTAATCCATTCTGTTCCCGGCATTCCGTTCCGCTCTTCTGATGTCAGGGTTTGAATCATCAAAACCCTGAAACCCGGCCGGGCTAGGTACAATCGCCGCTCCGCGGCTAAGCGAACCCTTTTTTCTGCGGCATCTGGGGCCACGTGCCTCAGGTGGCGATTGCTCCAGAGCCTCAATGTCGGAGCTGAAGCTCCGACCCCCTAAAAACCAGGGTGAAAGGCCATCCTCTGACGAAAAACCGAGTTCGCGCGCAGACTCTGAAGGCCACCCTCCCCGGACTGAAGGCCCGGGGCTGACACAAAACCGACTTGCCACGCGGATGCCCTCGTTTCGGAGTCTCCCCCTTCTTTTTGCAACCTCGGAGGGCTGAAATCTCGTATATAGCGGGTAGCAAGCTAGCGACATGACAGGCTAACGTGACCGCTGCTGCGGCGCCGGCAACTCAAAAACTGAATTTCGAGGACCTCGTTCGCGAGCACCAGCGGATGGTCTTCAGCATTGGGTATCATTTTTTGCATAACGCAGCAGCGGCGGAAGAGGTGGCGCAGGATGTGTTTCTTGAGCTGTTCAAGCGGCTCGGGACGCTCGAATCGCCGCAGCACGTAACGTTCTGGTTGCGGCGAGTGGCGTGCCATCGGTCGATCGACCACGCGCGACGGAATAAAGGCGCGGCGGCCGAGGTGAGCTGGGACGAATTGCCCGAGCCTGCGCAACCAGCCGGGCACAACGACCTGGGGAACAGCGATCCGATGATGTCGAAGCGCTTGCAACAGATGGTGGCTGCGCTGCCACAGAAAATGCGAATGGTGGTGATCTTGCGGTACCAGGAAGAAGCGGGACTCGAAGAGATCGCGAGCACGATGGGGATTCCGTTGAACACAGTGAAGAGCACGCTGCACCGAGCGCACGCAACGCTGCGCGCCAAGATGGAACAGACAATTGGAAAAGAATGGGGAGAAGTAAACGCATGAACCGTTTCCAAGATGAATTGAAAAGAGCGCTTGAGCGCGTTGAGCCGCCGGCGGGCTTTGCCGAGCGCGTGCTTTTGCGAGCTGCGCAAGCGAAAGACGAAAAGCCGGTGCCTTCGTGGCGCTGGCTGGGGCTTTTCGGGTTGGGCGTGGCAGGCACGGGTGGCCTGCGGTGGGCAGCAGCGTGCGCGCTGTGCGTCGTCCTGGCCGCGAGCGGCGTTATTTACGAGCGCGACATGCAACGGCGGCGCGGCGAGGAAGCGAAGGATCAGGTGATGCTCGCGCTGCGAATTACGGGAAGCAAATTGCAGATTGCCGAGCAGAGCTTGAAGGAACTCGATTCCACGAGTCAGCCGCAGCAATGAGCGAGAGCCGGATTGAGAAAGTCGGAGGCGTCATGAAGCGAATTGGAATCATTATCGCGTTGCTATTTGCCGTTCAGTGGCCGGCTGCGGCGCAGGATTGGGATCCTGGCGGCGCACTGAAGAAATTGTCGGCGAAGGCTTCGAAGGCGATCGACGTGACGCTAGATCGATCGATGCTGCAATTCGCGGGCGCATTTCTGGATTCGAAGGACCCGGACCAGGCGCGGGCCAAGAAGATCATCTCGGACATGAAGGGGATTTACGTGCACAGTTTCGAGTTCGAAAAGGCCGGGGAATACTCCGAGGACGATGTGGCGCCGTTGCGGGCGCCGCTGAAAGAACCGCTGTGGTCGCGAATCGTGAATGTGCGCAGCAAGCGCGACGGCCAAAATGTGGAAGTGTATTTCAAGAAGGAAGACGGAAAATTCACGGGTCTGGTGGTGATCGCTACCGAACCGACCGAACTGACGTTTGTCGACATCAACGGCCCGATCAATCCTGAAGACTTCAGGGATCTGGGCGGCCAATTCGGGATACCCAAAGTGGAGATCGATCAGGACCCGGCGAGTAAGAAGGGAGAACCCAAGTGAGGCGCCGGGGGCTGGCGCTGGCGTTCGCAATCGCTCTGGCAGTTCCCTGCTTCGGCGGCAATGATGCGGAGTTTCACGCCGTGGTGAGAACCATCGAAACGCAATATGGCGTGCATCACATGCGGATACCGTTCCTCGGATTCGCGACTGTGTGCCTGAAAATTGCGCGGATTCCGGGCGCGTCGGGCCTGAAGCTCGCCGTCTTCGATAACCTTCCAAAGGAAAGCGGGATTTCGGACGCGGCCTTGCAGCAGTCGATCGAGGCGACGATCGGGGACACGTGGCGTCCGCTGGTGCGGGTGCGGTCGAACGACGATCACAACCTGACGATGGTCTATGCAATCCCGTCCGACAAGGAAATGCGGGTGCTGGTGGTCTACATCGACCCCAATACTGCGACCGTGGTGCAGACGAAACTGAAGGCTTCGCAAATCAGGAAATGGATTCAACAGCCGGACGAAGTGACGCACGTCGCCGACAACGGCGGGGACTAGAGCGAAAAAGCAGATCCCTCACCCCGCACAAATCGCGGGGATTCGGGATGACAACGTAATGGCTGGGGCAAAAGCGGAAGACTGGGTCCTAGAAAGTGGCTTGGAGGCGCAGGGCGTAGCTGCGCGACGGGCCGATGGCATTGCCCGAGAACAAACCGCCGAAGTCGATCACGTCGATGACGTTGGTAAGGTTTTGTCCATCCGCCTGTAGGCTCACATTCAATCGATCGGATTTGTAGATATCGGCCCCCGCTGACGCATTGACCTGGAAGGAGGGAAGGATGCGGTCGCGAGCGAAGTTGAGGCGGTCTATGACGTTCTGGCCGTATATTTGAGCCACTCCCACTATTCCCAACGCTGAATCTCCATTGATGCATTGTTGAAGGGTTTCACCATCCGGACACTGAAAGTCGAATGGCAGGCCGGTGTCATACTGAATGCCGCCCGCAATCCACAGGCGCGGCGTAATCTGGTAGCGAACACGCCCGCGGACGGTGTTGCGCTGATCCTGCGAATCCGGGAAATGGCCTGTGGTGGGTATCTGCGCGTCGTCGCCCAGAAACAAGCCGCCTGTCACAGGGAACCAGGCGTTACCCACGGTGTAGGAATAGCTTAGAAAACCCGAGAAACCATGAGTTGGCGGCACATCGATTTTGGCCTCGGCGCCGTAAATGATGGACTTCTGAAATGCGATAGGGTAGCTGATGGTGGTGTTGTCGATCTGATCGTCGTCGGCGTAATTGTTGACGAGCCGGCGAAAATAGTTGGCGTCGAGCTTGAACTTCTTGAAGAAGACCTTGGTCAACCCCGCTTCGTAGTAGTTCCCTTCCGAAGGCTCGACGGGCAATTGGAGGGAGATTGTGTCCAGGCCGGCGGCTGCCGTGGAGCTCGAGAGAAGGATATTCTCGGACGAGGCAGTCTGGAAGACGCGGTCGTAGGAGAAATGCAAGACGAGATCGGCGGAAGGGAAATAGCGCGAAATCGAAAAGCGCGGATCAAGGGCCTGGCGATTCAGAATTAACTGGTAATGGTCCCACCGAAGGCCGGCGTTTATCGTCCAATTGCCGAGGCGTATCAGATCCTGGACGTAGGCGGACTGCTCGAGGTCCGGGCGATGCGCCGCGAAGGCGAAGGTAAGGGGCGTGCTGGGATCAAATTGGGTGTCGTCGGTGATGTTGTAGTTGAAACTCTCGTTCAGAAAGGTGTTATCCGATTCCACGCCTGCCTTGATCTCATGATGGCCATGGCTGATCGTCACGCTGCCGTTGAAATATCCCTCGCGAAACCAATTGTGCTGCAAGATCTCGATGGGCGTCGAATTCGCGTTGGAGTAGAAGTCGTTCGCATTGTCTCGCACCATTCCGCGAAGGTCGGCCACAACGTTGGGCGAAAACGTGTGCTCGTAAGAAATGATACCCATCGTTTCGAAGTTGTCCGCCGTCTGTAGCTGCCCGGCAGCCTGCTGCACCTGCTCGTTGGGAAGCTCGTAGCGAGAAAGTTCGTGCCGGACGCTAAGGCTCAGGCGATCTTTCGGCGTCAGGTCGCGCTGGTAGTGAGCCGAGAAGTCACCGACTGTGCCGGTATTGGTGTAGTTTTGCAGAACCACGGGGTTCAAATAGTGGCTGGTCATGTCGCCGCTGGCGCTTGCTCCGAGCGTATTCTTGCCCCAGACGTACTGTCCCTGCGCAAAAGCGCCGGCGGTGTCAAAACTGCCGCCGGAGAGCACTGCTTCCCCGTGAAAACCCTGCTGGCTGTCTTGCAGGGTGTTGACCTCGATGACGCCGCCCATCTTTCGGCCATACTCTGCCGGAATGCCAGCCGTATAGATGCTCATGGATTGCACGTCGTCCGCTTCGATTTCGGGGCCGAAGCTGGGCGAACGATTGTCGGTCAGAGGAATTCCATCGACCACAAACTGCGTTTGATACTCGGAGCCACGGGGATGCAGAACGGCGTTGCCTTCATATAGCCAGCCCGGCTGCGAATTCACCAAGTCCTGCAAGGAACGGCCGGGAAGCGAGCTGAGACGGTTTTCAATGGCATCCGAGCCTATCTGACTAACGGAGCCAGCTCGATCGGGGTCAATCAGCGTGCTGGCCGCGCTGACGGTTACAGATTGATTCACAGACGGTAACTGGAGCTGGATCGTATGTTCGGTGGGAATCGAGGAACGAATCTCGACGGTCTCGGATACGGGCACGAAGCCACGCTGCGTAATTTCCAACTGATAAATGCCAAAAGGGAGGCGCAGGACGTCCAGAGTCCCCTGGCCCGTGGTCGCCAGAGAATTTCGATACTGGTTTGCCTCGCTGACGATCTGAACGGTTGTTTTCACGCCGAGGCCGGAGGGATCGGTCACCTTCAGGCGCAATTCGCCTCTATTGCTCTGGCCAAAGAGCGGCGACGCGCAAAGGAGGAAAAGAGCTGCAAATCTCTTCATGAAGAGTTGGCCTCTGTAGTTCGGCAGTTGGTCCCCCGGCTGGTTACCGGGCGTCCGAGCCAGACAGACCAACCGCCGATGTCACCGTTGTTGTCGTCCTCAGTTGAATATTCCGTTCGCTGCCATTTTGTTCAGACTCTTTTTCGATCCCTTTGCGGAGTTCATGCACAATCCACAAATATTTTGAACCGAAGCGAGCGGCAGGGAATATATATAATGACGCAAATGCCCTTCGTTCCGACGGCTTCGATTGAGATCCCTTTCCAGGCCAGGGCTACTCCTGCGTTTTCCGCAAGGCCTTCGGAGATTGAATGTGAAGTGATCGGCCTTTTTGACGAATTTCGGGGCCCGGTTCTCCGTTATGTGCTGTCGTTCGGGATTTCCGTGCATGACGGAGAAGAGGTGACGCAAGAGGTATTTCTTGCGCTTTTTCGGCACCTACAGCTGAGCAGAGGCCGCCAGAACCTTCGCGGTTGGATTTTTCGGGTCGCGCATAATCTTGCGCTGAAGCAGCGCCACGCGAATCACAGACGCTGCGAGACGATCGAATCCGACTGGTCGATTGCAGAAAATCAGTTTGACCCATCCCCGAACCCGGAAGACGAGGCATCATTCACCCAACGGCGGCAGCACCTGCTGACTCTTCTTCATGCGCTTCCGAAGGGGGACCAGTGCTGCCTGCGGCTGCGCGCGGAAGGCCTCCGCTATCGGGAAATAGCCGAGGTGCTGGGAATTTCTCTCGGCGCCGTATCGATGTCGTTGACGCGATCACTCGCACGATTGATTCGTGCAGAGGGGATATGAACCATGGAAAAGGAAGCCCTTCACCCCTCGGATCAAGATCTGCTTCGCACGGTCGACGGTGAACTCCCGACACGGCGAGCCGCTCAAGTGCGCGCTCATCTTGCCGCCTGCTGGGCCTGCCGGGCTCGCGTGGCCGAAATCGAAACTACAATTGCCGATTTCGTGCGTGCGAACCGTCAGGATGCCGATCCCCAACTGCCTCCGATTGCCGGTCCGCGCGCGCTTCTGAAGGCGCGATTGGCAGAGGCGGCGCCGATCCCGCACCGGAGTGGATGGCGACAGTTAAGCTTTGGGATGAATCCGAAGAGCTTCGCATATGTGATGGGTCTAGCACTCCTGATCGCACTGGGAGGCCGAATTCTGTACCTGCAAATCGCCAGGCATGAATTCAGTAATCCGGGAAATGTATACGCCGCGTCGCTTCCCGATCCGAAGCTCACACCCGGCTCTACTCACGGTCTGGCGTTCGCGGATCTGTGCTCAACAGATCACGATGAAGTGATAAGGGCGGTACCGAACCGCGTGCAACAGGATGTCTTTCGGGAATATGGAATCGCAGGAGCTCGAGCCGCGGACTATGAGGTGGATTACCTGATTACGCCTGGCCTCGGGGGTTCGGACGACATCCTAAATCTGTGGCCGGAACCGCACTACAACACGGAGTGGAATTCGTATGTTAAGGATCAATTAGAGGACCATCTCCACCACATGGTGTGTGAAGGAGAAGTCGGACTCGCTTCAGCACAGCAAGATATTGCGAGCAATTGGATCTTCGCATACAAGAAATACTTCCACACCGATAAGCCGCTTTCGAACTATTCCATCTCGATGGCGCCCATGTCGTCTACTCTTGCTCCGAGCGACACGCTATTCGCGATTTCCGGCTTTGATCTGAGCTGCGTGCGACCTGCAGCGAGCTGCGTTTCCCCCTACCGTTGAATCCGCGGGAGCGCTTCGAGCCGCGCTCTGTTCATAACCTTAGGGAAACCTCTTAGCCCTGACTTGAATCAAAGCATGGAACCAAGAGCGAAGAGTGTTTACCCTAAGCCGCTGATTATTGGAGATACTGACACTTATGATTTGCCGACCTCGTCTGAGGACTTCTGCCACGTGTGTAGCTATTTTGCTTGGAGCGGTTTGCGCCGCGATTCCTGCGCGCGCGCAAGAATCGACGCCGTCCGCGCAACAGCAGGCACCCGCCCAGCAGCAAACCAACCCGCCAGCGCAGCCACAATCGAATCCTACGACGCAGCCCGCACAGACGAGCACGGAACAGAAAGAGAAAACTCAGGAGCAGAAGACCGGCACGTCGAACGACCGGCTGTTCTTCGCGCTGCCTGACTTTCTAACAGTGTCAAATGCGGACCAGATTCCTCCGCTCACCGCGAAGCAGAAATTCAAAGTGGTGGCGCGTTCCTCGTTCGACTACGTCGAGTTCCCGTGGTACGGGGCTCTTGCCGGTATCAGCCAGGCTGAAGATAGCGAACCGGGATACGGACAGGGCGCCGAAGGTTACGCCAAGCGCTACGGGGCTGCTTTTGCCGACGGAACAATTGAGAATTTCTTCACGTCGGCGATTCTGCCGTCCGTGTTTCATACGGATCCACGTTTCTATCAGATGCCCGACGGAAGTTTTGGGCACCGAACCTGGTATGCCGTGAGCCGGATTTTCATCACGCGCACGGATTCGGGGCATAAAGCGTTCAACTTTTCAGAAATTTTGGGCAGTGCGATCGCGGCGGGAATTTCCACGTACACGTACCACCCTCATGCCGACCAGACGCTCGGAAATACCGCGAGCGTGTGGGGCTCGGAGGTCGGGTACGACACGATTACCATCGTGATCAAGGAATTCTGGCCCGATATTAAGAGGAAGATTCATAAAGACAAGAACCCCGTAGCGACTCCGGCTACGCCGTAAGAGCAATCTCCGCCTGCGTGCCTCCAGAAGCTATCTGGCTCTGTTCCGATCCTAGGCCAAGTGACCTTCAAAAACGAAAAGCAGATCCCTCACCCCCCCCATAAAGCGGGGGGATTCGGGATGACAACGTGAGGAGCTGCGTCCGGATGAGGATCGCGAAGACAGTAGATCCTCGTCTTATGTTGGGCCGCGGTTGAAGCCGCGGCCTATCCCAGGGGCTAAATGTGAAGTTTCAATAGGTTGTTGTCCATTCGGTCGAGAACTGGGAAGCTGAGTTTGCGAAAACAAGCAGTAACCCAGGAGACCGAATGGACTACCACCATCATGCCCGGCTCACCGTTTACAGTCGAGAGCAACTCGCTAGGAAAGTCTTGGCAGGGGAAGTGAGCTTGAACTCGGCTGCAGCCGAGTTCAAGCTCAGCCGGCAGAGCGCTGCCAAATGGGTCCGGCGATTCCGCGCAGGTGGCCGGGCAGCTTTGCAGGACCGCTCCTCGCGTCCGCATCGGTCTCCTCGCACCACTTCCGCCGAACTGGCTTCTCGCGTGGAATGCCTGCGCCGCGAGCGCTGGACCGGCGTGCGCATCGCTCAGGCCACGGGCCTGAGCCGCGCCACTATCAGCCGGATTCTGACCCGCCTGCAGATGAACACCGCTCGCTCCCTGGAGCCGGTCGTTCCCATCCTTCGCTACGAACATCCCGCTCCCGGCGATCTGCTGCACATCGACATCAAGAAGCTGGCCCGCATTGCCAAACCCGGCCATCGCATCACCGGAAATCCTCAGGACGAGACACGCGGCGCGGGCTGGGAATTTCTCTATGTCGCCGTCGACGACCACTCTCGCATCGCCTTCACCGCTATGCTGCCGGACGAAACCGCCGCTTCCTCCTGCAATTTCCTCCGTCAGGCCGTGGCCTACTTCGCCCGCCTCGGCATCACTGCGCGCCGCGTCATGACTGATAACGGCCCCTGCTTTTACGCCAACCTCTTCGCTCAGACCTGCCGCGATCTCCAGCTCAAACACATTCGCACTCGCATCTACACTCCGCGCACCAACGGCAAAGCCGAGCGCTTCATCCAAACCGCCATCCGCGAATGGGCCTACGCTCGTCTCTATCAAAACTCCGCTGAACGTCTTTCCTGTCTGGCGCCTTGGACTCATCTCTACAACTGGCACCGCCCTCACGCCGGCCTCGACCAAAAACCACCCATCTCCCGTTCCGCCCTCGATGTCAACAACCTCTTGAGACACCACATCTAAAGCCCGATTTTCTTTGAGCCGCGCCTTCCGCATGGCCTAAAGGCCATGCTCCCCGGACTGAAGGTCCGGGGCTGACACAAAACCCGAGCTTCCACGCGGACTCGGAAGCCGGAAGCCCCGCCCCAAATTCCCAGGGCTAAAGCCCGCGCGATCGTGGCGAACTTTTCCCCGGGCCTGAAGGCCCGGGCTTCCACCCTAAAACCTTTTTCCGCGGCTGATTCAAGCTCAGGGCCTGCCCCCCGCAGCGGGAAGGCATCCCGAAGCGTCGGGAAAAACCCTGAAACCCGAGTCCGGGGCTGACACAAAGCCAGTAACGACACGGACTCTGAAGCCGGCGACATCCTTACGACCAAAACGGCGCCCTGACACATTTCGTTGCCGACCGGAACTTCTGCGCTAGCTGTCGTCATGCAATGAAATAGTTTGGGGAGGGCGCGATGAGAGTGATAGTCTGGCGGCCCTGTACACAGGTTTCGCAGGTGCAGCGTGACAGACACCGCTATTCTCCTCACCAGTTGTCCCGACCAGAAAGGCGTCACGGCGGCCATCGCTGACTTCATCTACCGCTCCAACGGCAACATCGTCCGGGTGGACGAGCATCTCGATGCGGAACACAACCTTCTGCTGGTGCGAATGGAATGGGAGCTTCCCGGATTCGCGGTGGACATGCGGACGTTCGGGCGGCACTTTGAGCCGATCGCAGAGCGCTTCCATATGCACTCGCGGGCCGAACTATCGAGCTACCGGCCGAAGGTGGCGATCTTCGTTTCGCGCTACGACCACTGCCTGGCCGACCTGCTATACCGCCACCGGCTGGGAGAACTGCCCTGCGAAATCCCGATGGTTATCTGCAATCATCCGGACGTGGTGCAGTGGACCGACTTCTACCACATTCCGCTGCAAGTGATCGAGGTGACGAAGGAGAACAAAAAGGAAGCGGAGCGACAGCAGATCGAATTGCTGCAAATGCTCGGCATCGACCTGATCGTGCTGGCGCGATACATGCAGGTGCTTTCCCCCGAATTCCTTCAACAGTTTCCGCCGCACCGAGTGATCAATATTCACCATTCGTTTCTTCCCGCTTTCGTCGGCGGAAAGCCGCACCACCAGGCTTACGAACGCGGGGTGAAATTGATCGGAGCGACGAGCCACTACGTCACGGAAGTTCTGGATCAGGGACCGATCATTGAGCAAGACGTGGTGCGCGTTTCACACCGGGATCGGATCCAGGATTTGGTGCAGAAGGGACGCGACCTTGAAAAGGTGGTGCTCGCGCGGGCTGTTCGTTGGCACCTTGAGAATCGCGTTCTGCTCTACGGGAAGAAAACCGCCGTTTTCCCCTAGGGCGAAGCTAGCTGGCTTTGCGGCGCGTTCGTTTTTCGTGTGCCCCCGATCCTTTCGCCGAACGCAGTGGATGTTTCCGCGCTTCCGTGCGTTCCAGGCTTTTCTTCAGCGCAGCCATGATGTCGATCACGGGCGCGCGCGCCGGGCGTGGCGTGGCGGCAACCTCGCGGCCCTTCTGTTTTGATTCGATCAGAGCGCGGAGGCGTGTTTCAAACTCGTCGTGATACTTGTTGAGCTGGAATTTTTCGGAGAGATTGTCGACGAGTTGATCGGCCAGCTTTATTTCTTGCGCTGAGAGCTTCACGTTGTCGATCTGGCCGTATCCGGGCGCCTCGCGGATTTCGTTCGCAAAATACATGGTATGAAGGGCGATGCCGTGATCGTAGGGTCGTAGGAAGGTGGTGTATTCGCGCTGGTGCATCGTGATCTTGGCAATTGCGACGCGATCTTTATCTTCCATCGTTTTCAGGAGCAGTTTGTAGGCTTTCTTGCCCTGGTCATCGGGAACAATGAAGTAGGACGAATCGAAAAAGAGAGGATCGATCTCGGATTGTTTGACGAAGGCGAGAATCTCCATGGCGCGCGCAGATTCGGGCGTGATTTTCTTGATCTCTTCGGGATCGATCAGCACATACTTCCCGTCTTCGTGCTCATAGCCTTTCACCACTTCCGAGCGGTCCACGATGCGGTTGCAGGTGGGGCAAAATAGCGGCTGGCGAAGCCTAGTCTTGCATACGCTGTGAAGCTGGTGAAGGCCCACTCTGGCGCTTCGGGCCGCGGGATAGAGTTTGACGGGTATCGATATAAGTCCAAAGGTAATGAAACCCTTCCAGGCGGATGCCATTCGTTCCTCCCCGTGCAACCGGAATCCGGAATCTTGGATACTACGCCTCGTCGGACGCGCAATTCCACAACGGTCGCTTCGCACCATCGCCGGTACGCAATTGGTCCGCGGAAAAGCAGACGCTTCCCGACGGGTTCCTAGGCGTGTCCCCCGCGCTCGCGTTCGCGCGTTGCAACGCCCTTAGCGGCAGCCGCTTTCCGGTTGCGTTGCGGATGAACGCCCAGATCGTGCCATGACGTCTCCGAAAGGTCGATGTTGTAGTACTTTGCAGCCTTCTCGATGTTCGCGAACGCCAAGGCGCGGTCTTCGTCGGAGACATCGATGACTTGATCGAACCGCGCGACGGCGTTGCGAACATGCTGTGCGTCGGTCAGCGGTTCCTTGCGCTGCTTCGGAAAGGCGTAGACAGTGTCGGGCAGGTCACTTTGCGTCGTAAGCTGTCCGTGTTTCTCGTGAGGTTGCCAAGTGGGTTCCATTGAGGACTCCTTATCTGTAGAATTCCGCCACGAATATCTCGCGGGCGGTCGTGCTATTTCTTGCCCCTAAAGATGTAGATGCGCGGCGCTTGCCAAAGAATGCAGACAATCGTGCTGCGTTATGAGCGCTGTCGTACCCAGTGACATCCCAGGTCGCGCCCGATACCATGCGCGGCTTTCGGCGGCGTGCCATGGTCCGTTCTGGGTGGCAATCCTTTGGTTCGGAGGATGCGATCGGTGGCCCTTAGCTGGGTTTCGGGGGAACTTTGTCGCCCGCCTTGCGCGCTTCGGAAAGGCCAATGGCGATGGCCTGCTTTCGAGACGTTACGATCCCGCCTTTTCCGCCCTTGCCGGAACGAAGCGTGCCGCGCTCTTCTCGACGTATGGCGCTCGCGACGCTCCTGCTGGCGGCTGGGCCGTATTTCCTCTTCGAGCCCTTCTTCTTTGGCATGGGATGCCCTCCTGCTGGTTAGATTGCGGAGCAAGGAAGAAAGATTTCCTCCACTTAGTTAAGAGTCGCGAGGCGAAACTTTCGTTACATCCGATTGCTGGAGTCTCGCTGTACGCGAATGTGGGGCCGCTGACAAGGTGCGGATGCTTGAGGGAGGAAGCCGCCAAGCAGCCTCCTCCGCTCCCAATTCTTTGCAGAGGGCGCGCGAGACATTCGAGAATCGTTCGCGGCAGCCCCCTTGCGGCGGATTATTTTGTGGGCTTCATCGCGGCCATCGCGATCGTGTAATCGCCTTCGACGTCGACTGTGCCGGAGCCGTCGGCTGAGCCGGCGCCTTTGTAAGTGCCGCCGCCCTTAATTCCCTTGAGCTTCCCGGTGCCGCTCACGAAGGTCCACTTTCCATCGTACGTAGCCGTGCCATCTTTCGCGACTTTCATCGCGCCCGTGTACCTGACGGTGAATTTGTCGCCGTCGTCCATCGTTCCCATGTTGTAGCCGTGCTGGGCGGCGGTACTGCCCCAGATCTCACTCGAAGCGACGTCCGCGGAATCGGTGGATTTAGCACCCTCGATTTCGAGTCCCACGTCCCACTTGCAGGCAGCTTTCTCAATCATCACGGAATGGCCTGGCTTGTCGCCGACGTCGATGGACTGCATCGGATCGGGCTTCGCGCAGGTTTGCTTGCCAGTTATCTTCGTTTGCGCGGTTGCGGGCAAGGCAATCACGCACGCCATCAACAGACCAAGACCGAGCTTCTTCATCATCATTTGCCTCCGTTGGTTTTTTGGTTTGAGGGTACCGAAATCTCTTGCGCGGCGCACACCCGCTTAACCGCGCGTGGACACAGCGCTTCTATGCGCGGAAAGTACGCTGAATTGCCGGGGAGTGTCAAGCATTTCGACTGTTTGGCGGGGGGCTATTAGCGGGATGCCAGCCGAAAAACTCGGGGAAGAAGGCCCGCTATCCCTATTGAAATGAACGTGTTATGCGGGAATCCAGAGACCACCTGGCAGTGCATTGACACTCACCAAGACCTCCCTAAGAGTGCAAACGGCATTCTCTGAGACAGCCCTTGTATCCCACGGAACATGCGACGGGTGTAGCAGGCCCATACCCAGGCCACAAACGCGCAGCAACGTGCTTTTCAGAGCACACCCCTTCACTCCGGGCACTGGCAGGGATCGGCGCGGCCCTCCCGTTTCCAGATTTCGAGGTCGACGTCGGCCGCAAGCGTCTATATTGACGCTCGCGGGCCGGACCGCCCGGCTCGCTCGGTACCAGTGAAAGGATGCAAAACCGATGAAACTGCTCTCCGTTCTCGCTCTTGCAGGAATTATGTCCGTGACGCCCCTCGGCGGGTCCAGGCAGACGCAATCGACAGCGCCTTCTCAACAAGCAGCACAGGAACCGGGAGCCGCGCCTGCCGGGTGTTCCGAATTACCTGCGCTCACGGGCCGTCTGGCAAGGGCCCAAGAACGGCTAATGGACTGGCCGGAACTTACGCGGTACCGCGACGCAAACACCAAACTTGCGCTGCCGGACGCGAAGGGAAATCGAGTGGTCTTCATGGGCGATTCGATCACCGATTTCTGGACCGAGCGGACGAGCGGCGGGTTTTTCCCCGGTAAGCCCTACGTCGATCGCGGAATCAGCGGTCAGACGACGCCACAGATGCTAATTCGCTTTCTGCCCGATGTGATTGAACTTCAGCCGAAAGTCGTCGTGATTCTCGCAGGCACGAATGACATCGCCGGCAACACGGGACCGATGACGCTGGGCGAAACCGAAGGCAATCTTTCGATGATGGACGAGTTGGCTCATGTGAATAATATTCGAGTAGTTCTCGCTTCCCTTCTGCCCGTCAGCGACTACGGCGAAACGCGCGAGGGACAGCCGCTCGTTCAGACGAAGCGCCGCCCACCGGCGCAGATCCTGGAGCTGAACGCCTGGATGAAGCGCTACGCCTCCGCTCACGGTGACGCCTACCTCGACTACTTCGCGGCGATGGTGGATGACCATGGAATGTTGAAGCAGGACTTGAGTGACGACGGCTTGCACCCGAACGCGAAAGGCTACGCCGTGATGGCGCCGCTCGCTGAACAATCGATTGAAGTGGCTTTGAAGAAGAAACGCTGAGGCGCAGTCGGAGGACTACAAAATGAAGGCAACCGCGACATTCACAAAGCAGATTTCACCACGAGGATTCAGGTTCGCGCTGTTTGGAACTATGTGGCTGAGCGCTCTGTTGTGTGCCCTCAGCCTCGCAAGCGCTGCGAACGCGCAAACGCAAAGCACGGCTGCAACGAAAGCCGCCGCGCCAGAACCGGCGAAGCCTGCGACGCCGGAGGCCAAAAAACCGGATCTCGCGAAGGATCCGACGCTCTACGTGGTCGGCTATGCGCACCTCGATACGCAGTGGCGCTGGGAATATCCGCAGGTGATCAACGAATTCATCGCCAACACGCTACACGACAATTTCAAACTGATCGAAAAATATCCGCATTACATTTTCAATTTCAGCGGCTCGAACCGCTACCGCTTCATGAAGGAGTACTACCCGGCCGACTATGCAAAACTGAAGAAGTACATCGCCGAAGGGCGTTGGTTCCCCGCGGGATCATCGGTAGAAGAGAGCGACGTCAATTCGCCGTCCGCCGAATCCATCTTTCGGCAGGTGCTATATGGCAACGAGTTTTATCGGCACGAATTCGGTACCTACAGCAAGGAGTACATGCTGCCCGACTGTTTTGGGTTTCCCTCCTCGCTCCCAAGCATCCTGGCCCACTCCGGCGTCAAAGGCTTTTCCACTCAGAAACTTACCTGGGGATCCTCGGCGTCGGGAGGGCCGGGCGTTTCTCCCGAGAACACTCCCGTGGGCATACCGTTCAACGTTGGGATGTGGATCGGGCCCGATGGCCACGGGGTAATCGCTGCGATCAACCCGGGGAGTTATGGCGGAAACATCACGACGGATTTGAGCAGCGATCCCGAATGGGTGAAGCGCGTCAATCTCGACGGAAAGGCCACCGATCTGTTTGCCGACTATCATTACTACGGCACGGGCGACGTCGGCGGCGCGCCGGAAGAAAACTCGGTGAAGGCCCTCGAAGCAATCGTCGACAAGGGCCAAGCTACGCTCCCGCCCCCTCGGAAACCAGGCGAGAGGTTCTCGCAATATCGCGAGCGAGTTTCCAAAATGAATGCCACCCCGGTTCAAGTAGGCGAAGGTCCGCTGCACGTCGTTTCCTCTAAGGCGGACCAGATGTTTCTCGACATCAGTCCGAACGAGACTGCTCACCTCGAGCGTTACCAGGGCGAATTTGAGCTGACGAATCACTCGGCTGGCTCCCTCACGTCCGAGGCATATCGAAAACGATGGAATCGCAAGAACGAACTGCTTGCGCAAGCGGCCGAGGGAGCCTCGGTGGCCGCCGAGTGGCTCGGCGTGAGGGCGTATCCGCAAAAGCGTCTCAACGATGCGTGGACGCTCGTGATGGGAGGGCAGTTCCACGACATCATGGCGGGCACCGCCACGCCGCAAGCCTACGATTTCTCGTGGAACGATGATGTGATCGCGCTGAACCAGTTTTCCTCGGTGCTTACGAGCGCAACCGAAGGCGTGGCTTCGGGCATGAACACAGAAGGTCAAGGCACATCCCTCGTCGTGTACAACCCGCTCAATGTCGAACGCGAGGACGTAGTGGAAGCGAACATTTCGTTCGGCGGCAGCATGCCGAGTGGAGTTCGCGTTGTGGGGCCGGACGGCAAAGACACGCTCTCTCAGCTCGAGCCCGGAGCAAACGGCACAGCAAGAGTTCTGTTCGTCGCCAAAGTTCCATCGGTTGGCTTCGCCGTTTACGACGTTCGTCCTTCCGACCAGCCGGCGGCGTCGAACTCGGATCTCAGCGCGACTGCATCACAACTTGAAAACTCGCGTTACGTGGTGAAGATTAACGAAAACGGCGACGTCGCCAGCATCTTCGACAAGCAAACCAATCACCAATTGCTGTCGGCGCCTGCTCGCCTCGCGTTCCAGACTGAAAGGCCTCACGACTGGCCTGCTTGGAACATGGACTGGGCCGATCAGCAAAAACCACCGCGCGCGTACGTGCAAGGGCCGGCCAAAGTCCGCGTGGTGGAAAACGGGCCGGTGCGTGTCGCCATTGAAATCGGCCGCGAGACCGAAGGATCGAAATTTGTCCAGACGATTCGGCTTTCCGCGGCCGACGCGGGGAACCGCGTTGAATTTGGTAACAGCATCGACTGGCACTCGGAGGCGGCCGCCCTGAAGGCGACCTTTCCGCTGACGGCATCGAACCCGGAAGCAACCTACAACTGGGACGTGGGCACGATCGCGCGCGCGAACGATTACGATCGCAAGTTCGAGTTCCCTTCCCACCAGTGGTTTGACCTCACCGATCAGCGCGGCACCTATGGCGTGACCATTCTCTCGGATTGCAAGTACGGCTCCGACAAACCGGATGACCAGACTCTTCGCCTCACCCTGCTCTACACTCCTGGCCTCGGCACGGGCAATGGACGCGACTATAGCGACCAGACCTCGCAGGACTGGGGGCACCACGATTTTGTCTACGGTCTCGCAGGACATGCAGCGGATTGGCGGCAGAGTGAAACCGATTGGCAAGCGTGGCGCTTGAACCAGCCGCTCATCGCCTTCGAAACTACGAAGCACAGCGGTGGACTGGGCAAGAGTTTTTCACTGCTGAAGGTGAATAGCAGCCGCGTTCGCGTCCTCGGATTGAAGAAGGCTGAGGACAGTGACGAGGTGATCGTGCGTCTCGTCGAACTGAATGGCGAGCCACAACACAACGTCCGGGTGTCATTCGGCGCTTCCGTCAGCGCGGCGCGCGAGGTGAACGCCCAGGAGCAGCCTCTCGGCGCAGCTACGGTCGCCGTCGGCGAGCTCGTCACGAGCTTCGGCCCATACGAACCTCGGACCTTTGCGGTGAAGTTGGCGTCACCCCGCGCCAAGCTCGCGGCGCCGGAGTCACGACCCGTCGCGCTCACTTATGACATCGACGCTGCCAGCAAAGTGGGGACGAAATCCCAGGGTGGCTTCAACGCTGCTGGTGAGGCCCTCGCCGCCGAAATGCTCCCCACCGAGATCGACTACGCAGGAATTCACTTCAGGCTGCCGGCAGCGGACACTGGGAAGCCCGACGCCGTTGCTGCGCACGGCCAATCGATTCCGCTCCCGGCAGGAAAATACAATCGTGTGTACGTGCTGGCTGCTTCCTCAGACGGCGATCAGAACGCAACCTTCCGTGCCGGAGATGCTTCCGTGCAGCTGAATATCGAGGACTGGGGCGGCTTCATCGGCCAATGGGACAATCGGTCATGGAGCCACAAGGAAGTCCCGGTTCGCTATCCCGCGGGGTATACGCCGCCTCCTGATGCGCCGAAAACCGAAACTGTGATGGAATTCACTGGGCAGATCACTCCGGGCTTTATCAAGCGAGCGCCGGTTGCGTGGTATTCCAATCATCGCCACACCGCCGATGGCAAGAACGAAGCATATTCCTACTCCTACCTGTTCGCGTACGCGATCGATCTCCCTGCCGGCGCAAAGACACTAACTTTGCCCGACAACGACAAGATCCGTGTGATGGCGATCACGGTGGCAGATGAACCGCAGCAGGTAAGCCCGGCTGAACCGCTTTACGATACGCTTCAACGAACCGACGAGCGGCCGTGACCTGACTCTAAGATCCGGACGAGGGCGCGTGCAGGATTGAAGAGTCGATTAGGAGAGGGTTCGAATTCCCGAGTGCGGGGTCAGCTTCCTTGAAGCGCTGTTTGTCCGATGGTATGGCGCGCGGCAGCGGCCTTCTGCGCGATCAAGCGATAGCCGCTGGTGGTAGCGTCTTTCTCGAGAGTCTGGAGATCCGCGATGCCAGCAACCCTGTTGCCTGAGGCCGCTTCGATCTCTCCCACCGCCAGGCGGCCTTCCATGGCTTCGCTGACGAATCCCGCCGATGTCGCCTCGGCGATCAGACTGTTCAGACGTTCCGTGGCGTTCGCTTTGTCGACAGCGCTTCCCGAAGCGGCTCGCACTCGCGCGGCCGCCATCGACGAAAGCATCTCGAGTTCTCGATAGTGCGACTGATCCGCTGCTGCGACTGCCTTGTCGATGCTGGCTCGGGCTTCGCCGAATTTGCCCTGCGCCAGCAAAGCGCGAGATAGAAGGAGGTATGCCGCCGCCTCATCCTTTTTCGCGCGGGTCTGCTCGAAGACGTTTGCGGCGTCCCTCGCGGACGAACCGGCAGCTGCGTTCTTACCTTCGTCAAGAAGAATCTCGGCCAGCAACAGCTGCGATTCCATCGACTGAGACTTGTCTCCAATTTGGTCGAAGATTTCTTTTGCGCGCATTTCGGTTTTCCGAGCGGCTTCGAGGTCGCCCTCCATCCGATACACTCGTCCAAGTCCTGAAAGGGCGACGCCTGCCTTGCTGCGGTCGCCGATTTGCTGGCAGGCCTCGAAAGATTCCTCGTACATTTTTTTCGCCTGCTCGTGCAAGCCGAGCGTCAGGAACACGTCACCGAGGCCATTCTTGGCGAGCGGCACCCCATCGGGATGCCCTATTTCGCGATAGATCGAAAGCGCTGTTTCGTAGTTCTTGCGGGCGCCGTTCAAGTCGCCCAGTCCAAGGAGAACGTCCGCAATATTGTCGGATTCATTCGCGACGTTCAGCTGACCCCCAAATTCCCGGTACAGAGCAAGGGAGTCTTCATATCCCTTCTTCGCGCCCAGATAGTCGCCTTTCATCTCGAGCGCGATTGCACGCGTTGTCTCGGCGTCGGCAACTCCCTTTCGGTCATGGGAAGCTTCATAGAGCTGCTTTGCCTCCTGGATCAGGGGATCCACGGCATCAAACTGCCCGAGATTCTCGGTCGCCCACGCCTGGTCGAGCCGGGCTCGCGCAAGGAGAAGCGATGCGCCGGATGCTTTCGCCTTCTCGGCGGCGCGCGCGGCGAATGCTTGAACGGTTTTGAAATCGCCGAGCGATTCCGCTGCGCGCGCATTTGCAATGTCGATCCGCGGGTCGTCGCTCACCGGAGCAGGGACGTTGCGCAAAGCCGCTACTGTGGCGAGCGCTTCCTTACCCTTGCCCGCGTTCACTTGGTCAGTCGACAGCGCAAGACCGTAGTCCAAATTGTCCGGAAAGAACTCGAAAAGCGCTCGATAGATCTCGATCGCTTTTTCCCAGTCGCGCGAAGTCTCGCGATAGCGCGCCTCGACGAGCAATCGTTCCGCGCGCGACAGATTCCCCGAGAGGTCAAAAGCCTTCTTGGCCTCTGCGTTTGCATTGGCGTCGTATCCAAGCTGAACCCATGCAGTAGCAAGCGCCGAGTGCGAAAGCGCATATGCCGGCTCGGCGGCCACCGCCTGTTGCAGTAGATCCCGAGCCGTAAGCGCGTTGAAAACGCGAAGCTGCGCCAAGCCTTCCCAGTAGAGGTGAGCGGCCTCCGACTTCGATGGCAGAGCCGTAGCTACTTCCGCCGCCTGTTCCGTAGTAATCGCGCCAGCGCCCAGCTTTGAGCGAAGCTCCTCGCCGGCGTCCGCGACAAGGCTGAACAATCGCGATTCCGTGCCACTCTCGGAAACCGCAACGACCGTCTCGCCCGTGCGAGCATCCTGCAGACGCAGGTCCAGGCGCAATTGCCCTCCCGAGTCGCTGCCGAGCATGGCGTAGGATCCGCCAACGACGTAGTCGGTTCCGAGATTCTTGCGAATCCGAACGAGGCTGCCGCGGCTGAGAGTGTCAACATCCGGTAACGGGAGCTCGATCTTCATGCGGGCGACGCTTTCAGCAGGAATCATACGCAACTGATCGCCAGCCGATAGCTCGGTCATTAGCCAGTCGGAGAGAGCTGTTGACAGCCACGCGTCTTGCGTATTGCCAGACAAATTCCGGAATCCGAGGACCGCAACCGACCGACGTGGCCCAAACTCACCAGCGGAACCGCCGAATACCACGGGATGGTAAATTCGCAGATAGAGAAGCCCAGCGACGGAAATCACCAAAACGGCCAATGTCACGGCGAGATTCTTGTGGTGTACCACCCAGTCCCGATGGCGTCTCTCGATTTGCGGGTGCGAAGCAGCGCGACTCTCTTTTTTGCCGTTGCTCCTTTCCTGCACGTGGCCGCTGAAAAACTGATGCGAATCTTCGTGATGTTCCGTTACCGGCGCCAGAAAACGGTATCCGCGCCGATGCAGCGTCTCAATATAGCGCGGCGATTCGGCGGAGTCTCCCAGAGCGGAGCGCAGTTTCGTCATGGCCTTGTTGAGGCCGCGATCAAAGTCGACGAACGTGTGGGCGGGCCAAAGCTCCTGACGCAGCTCTTCCCGGGTTACGAGGTCGCCCGGACGCTTCAGCAACAACGCGAGGATCTGGAATGGCTGTTCCTGGAGTTTGATTCGGACGCCGTGCTTGCGGAGCTCCGCGGCACGAAGATCCGCCTCAAAAACGCCAAAACGCAGAGTTTCGGGAGAACCCTCAGTGGCTTGCATAAAAATGCTCACCCTGAATTCAAGCCAACAGCACGTCACCCAAAAAGTTGAAGGCAGCGTAGCACATGCTTCGCGCCATTTTCAACGGCATTGCGAATTACATCTAAAGGCACAGAAAAATAGGCTGGGCTCTCGGGCGAATGATGCTCCGAGATCAGCCGATCTACAAGCAAAAAAGGCGACGAAAATGGATAGTTTTTCGATTTGAAATGGCGTGGCCAGGTGTAAAATCGCGCTTATGAAATCTGGTCGGAGCGCGTGCACTCAGGGTTTGCGAGCCTGCGCTTTCGCCCTGCTTTTAGGCACTATCGGGATTTTCTGCGCCTCAACGAGGCTTCTCTCGCAATCGAAACCACCTGAAACCGATCCTCGCGTCGAACAGCTTTATGCCGAGGCTCAGGCTGCCGAAGCGCGCGGCGATCAGGCCGAAGCCATCGCCAAGTACGAGTCCATTCTGCAGATCGCTCCGGGACTTGCGGCCGCCTACAACAATCTTGGCTCGCTGTACCTGCGCCAGCGCGAATATGAGAAGGCGGTAACGGTTCTTGAGAAGGGCCTGAAGGTCGATCCGAAGATGCCCTCGGCAGCGGCGCTGCTGGGTATTTCGCTCTACGAAATGGGCGACTACCCAAATGCGCGCGCGCGGCTGGAAGCGGCTCTGCGCGCCAATCCCAAGGATTCAAACGTCGAGATGACGCTTGCCAACGACCTCATGAGACTCGGCGAACCCGAGGCGGCAGCGAGTCACTTCCAACAGGTCGTCCATCGCGATCCGAAAAACCAGGAAGCCTGGTATCAGCTTGGAAAAGTTTACATGCAACTTTCGGAGGAGGCGCTCGCTAAACTCCGCGAAATTGACCCCAACTCCGTCCGCGCGCACGAAGTTTCTGGCGAAATCATGGAGGGCATGAGCAATTTCGATGGTGCGATCATCGAATACAAAAAAGCCGTCGAGATGGCCCCGCAACAACCGGGCACGCACTACAAGCTAGGTAACGCGTACTGGTCGATTTCACAGTGGGATGCTGCATCGCAGCAGTTTCAGGCAGAACTTGCCAACGATCCCCGGAGCTGCGCGTCGTACTCTAAACTCGGGAACATTATTCTCGAACAGCACGGCGATCCGCAGGCCGCGCTCGATGACGTAAACAAGGCCGTTGCCATCTGTCCTGATTTGACCGATGCTCGCGTGGATCGCGCAAAAGCCTTATTGCGGATGGAGCGCGCGCAGGATGCTGTCCCCGACCTCGAGGCCGCCGAACGCGTCAGCCCTGACGATGCGAATGTTCACTTTCTTTTGGCTCAGGCCTACCGCACTCTGGGCCGCACACAGCAAGCCCAGGCGGAAATGCAACTGTTCAGCAAACTCGAGGAAAGCGCCCGTGCCGCTACTGCCGCTCGCGCCCAGCAGGTAATGCAAAACAAGGAACAAAACCCGCCGCCTCAGTAGAGCTAATTCTTCGAATCGCTTCACTCCATTCACTTCACTCCATGGTTTTTTGCGACGAAGAGTGTGTGCCGTTGAGCTCCTCGGTACGCTGGAACTCGACTTTCGCCTTGTCGGTGAGCCCTTCTCTCCGGTACACCTGCCCGAGCATGTAATGCAAGCTGGCGACGTTCGGCGTTAGCGCCACGGCCCTTTCCAGCTCACTTTGAGCCTGTGGCAACTCGTCGAGCTGCGAAAACGTCTTGCCAAGTTTCTCGTGACCTTTCGCGTCTCCAGGCGCAATCCGCGTAGCTTCGAGAAGGTATGGCAGCGCGTCCTTGGGCCGATTCTGCTCGAGGTAGAGGGTCCCAAGATCGATGAATGGTTCCGGATCCTTTTGCGCCGCCTGCGACTGCCACTCGATCGCTGTCTTGTACGCCGCGAGCGAGTCGTCCGTTCGGCCCAGCCCATAGTACGACAACCCGAGATTGTCCTCCGCCTTCACGTTCTTCGGGTCAAGCTGTAGGCACTGCTCGAAAGCGTGAATCGCCTCCTCGAATCTGTTTTCCGTGTACTTTGTTCGGCCCAGGGTGTACCAGGCATCCGAGTCCTTGGGATTCCACTCGGTTACGCGCGTCATCCACTTATCCGCATCCGCGAAATCATCGAGCAAAACGTAATCCTCGGCCACGATCTTCAAATCGAATGCGGTCGGCCGGTGATACTTCGAGCCCTCCGTAAACTCCGCCAGCGAAGCCTTCGCATGCGCATCGCGAAACTGGGCGAGTGAGGCATCAATGCCAGATCGCATCGCGCCCTTCGCTCGCGCCTCAACCTGTATTTCCCGGAACAAAATGTACCCCAGCAGAAAGTGCCCCGCCGCTGAGTCTTCGTGCCCTTGCAGAAACTGCCGCACCAGCGTTTCGGCTTGCGTCGCACCGCCTGCGTCCGCGAGCGACCTCGCCTGTTCCAGTTCGGCGGGGGCTTCCTGTTTCGCCGGCGCCAATTGCTGCGCCTCCACCGGCCCCTGGGTGCAGATCCACGCCGTTGTTAACAGGACCGGTAGCATCCTTATCAGAATCAGCCTTAAACGTAGCACTGGCTTTCTCGCCGTGGCCGGCGTGGCATATTCGCGTTTCATTTTCTGTATGGGCGCGGTAAGACTCTAATTCGTCGGCTTGTCCGACGAATGCGTCCCGTTCAATTCCTCGGCCTTCTGAAACTCGATCTTCGCCTTATCCATCATTGCGAGCTTTCGGTACACCTGCCCTAGCGCGAAATGCACGCTCGCCACGTTCGGTGCCAACGCCACCGCCTTCTCCAGTTCCTGCTGCGCCTCGGGAAGCTGATTCAGGGCGGAGTACGCTCTTCCCAGCTCCTCATGCGCTACCGACACTTGCGGGAAGAGTGTAACGGCTTGCAGGAGATACGGCACGGCCTTGTCCGGCTGATTCTCGTCCAGGTAGATCCTTCCCAAATAAATGAAAGGCTTGGGCGACTTGACTTCGCTCTGTTCCTGCCATGCGATGGCATTTTGATAAGCTTGAATCGCCTCGTCTTTCTGCTGTAGGCCCTCGTACGACAATCCGACGTTGTATTCAGCCACGGCGTTCCTCGGCTCGATTTTCAGGCATTCCTCGAATGCTTCAATGGCGTCCGGGAACTGGTCCTGGCTGTATTTCATGCGCCCTAAGTAAAACCAGCCTTGCGCGTCCTTGGGCTCCAACTTGAGCGACAAACTGAGCCATTTAGCGGCGGACAGATTGTCGTTTAACAGCACGTAATCGAACGCCACGGTTTTCAAATCGGCCGCACCCGGCGCACCGTATTTTGCCCCAGCCGAAAATTCCGCGAGGGACTCTCGCGCTTTCGCATCGCGCAATTTTGCCAACGAACCGCCAACGGTATCGTTGTAGCCAAAACCTTCGCCCTCCTCCTTTTCTTCTGCCAGGTATTTTTCATGGAGCTCCTCGAAGAGAATGTGCCCTAGCAGGAAATGTCCGTCAGCAGAGTCCGCATGCCCCTGAAGGAATTGACGCGTAGCCGTTTCGGCCTCGCTCAGTTTGCCAGATTGCAACAGCGATTGCGCTTCTGCCAGCGCGGCGTCTGACGGCGCCGTTTCGCCCGACTTCGCCGCACTTTCAGCCGGAGCCGATGATCCTGCACCTGCTTGCCCCGCCGCAGATCCGCTTTGGTTCCTATGGTCCGCTGGAGATCGCTCGAATGCGGCTCCACTGCCGGCGCAGAAGAGTATCGCCGCGGCGGCAACCAGGGAGAGCGCCCAAGGGCTGGTATTCGGCCTAAAGCGGCAAATGCTTATCAGGATCGCGCGTAGCAAGCCGGGCCGCCCAGGAGAATCCGCTCCGCTATTCTGGCCGTTGAACCGTCCAGTCAACATAGCCGGGACTCGTCGCGAAGGACACCGCATCGTCCCCAAATTATATGACTAAGGGGCTGGCCTAAACAAAGAAGCACGAACCTGTGGCTGCGACCGGCACCTGCTTCAGAAATCAGGGCCGGATTGGTCTGCCACTCTCGATGCCTTGAAATCCACGCGTAATCTCGAGTCCGCGACCTCGTGCATTCTGTTCAAGGGTTGTTTCTTGTTCTCATGGATTTGACCTGCTTTTGGGCATCTGGGCAAAGCCGTCAAGCACAGCCTTCACCTCAGTTGCGTACTGGCCATTCGGCTCCAGTTGCAAATATTTTTTGTATGCATCGATGGTCCCGGGCGGAATGACGTAGACGATCTTCCCGTTTTCCTCCTGAGTTGTAATGCCGCTGCTCAGGGCATCGCCCAGAAGCTTCCAGGCCAGTGCATTGCCAGGACTGAGCTGCGTGGCCTTCTGAAGCGGCATCGCGGACTCCGCCGACTTTCCTTGATTGATCAGCACGACGGCGATATTTCTGTAGCAGGCCGCCTGTATGCCGGCCGCAGCTGGGTCGGGCGCTGGAATTTTTTCGCATGTCGCGCTTGCCTCGGGCAATTTGCCAACTTCCGCGAGGTCTGTCCCGAGCTGCATGTAAGTTGCCGGCTCGGGCTTCGCCAGTGCGGCCTCCTGCAGCATCGGTATCGCATCTTGATAATCCGCTACGCCACTGTAGGCCATGCCCAGGTTGCTCAGAATCACGGGGAAATTCTTGTCTTGCACCGTCATTTCGACCGCCTTTTGGTGGTCGATTAACCCATTACGGAGCAGCCTGATTAACCCAAAAGTCTGTATCGCATCTTCATCCGCGGTGAGCGTATCTTTGAGCGCTTCTTGATACTCAGTGATCGCAGTCTGGTACGCTGTGTGCATTTTGGCGAGGAGAGCAGATCTTTGATTTTCTGCCGCGGTCTGAATCTGCTGCCGGACCGCTTGAGCTTCGTGCATTGCGTTGTTGCCGTTAGTAAGATGGGTCTTCTCGAGCTTGGACTTATCCGCCGCGTCTTCGGTCTTCTTTTTTTCCGCTGCGGCGTCAGTGCCTTGTTTCGCGACATCGGCCTGGTGGTTCTCCCGCAGCCTGGTGTTGCCTGGGTCAGCATTCAGCACGTTGCCAGAGAGCTGGTCAGTTCGAGCAGCACCCGTCGTCGCCAGCAGCAGCGGCGCGAACAGCAGAGCCGCCATGCCAACTTTCATAAGCCATCGACGCATGAGACCCTTCCCTCGTTTCGTGGCCCCAAGCAGACTATCTCACAGCTTGCGCCCGATAACGCTATAGGGCACTAACAGAAGAATCCGCGTCGCCACTCGCGCCCGTCGACCCCCAAAAAGCACAACGCCGGGATTAGAGCCCCGGCGTTGTGACTTCCGTTCGGGGCTCTTAGCCCCGGTTTGGGGTGGTGGGTTAGAAATTGAGCTGGAGCTGGAACTGGCCCCTCCTGGGCGTATTGCCCTGACAGGAGTTCGTTGGCGACGGGGAGCTGTCGGCGAAGCCAAAATTCGGACTAAATTGGTTGTTCGTGAAGCAATTCACGCCTCCGCCGGTGCCATTACTCAGCAGATTTCGGTTGAACAAGTTGAACCACTGAACCGTGAAGTCGGCGTTAACCCGCTCGCCAAAGAAAAACCTCTTCGTGAATGCCGCATCTTCGTCCAGGTACCACGGGTACCGGATGGAGCTGTTATACACGGGCCCATTACCGATGGTCCAGTCTCCCGGAAATTGGAAAGCGGACGTATTGATCACAGGAATCGAGGTGCCGGTTGCCAAGCTCTTGTAGTAGTTGTTCCAATTGACGTCATAATTGGTCGAGAGAATGTTCGGGCGGTTGGCCACAAAGATGTTGCCAATTAGCGGGTCGCAGTTGAACTGGTCTGCGCAGGAGACTAAATTGACCGGCGGGCCGCTCTCATACCATTGGACCCATGAGATCTTCCAGCCGCCCAGCAGGTTCTTCATGGCCAGGCCGCCGCCGTTCAAGAATTTCTTCCCGGGACCGATAGGCAGTTCATATACTCCCGCGATAGTTAGCACGTGGGTTTGGTCGGCCGAGCCCACGGACCACTCCGCACCCGGATTTTGCGGGTTTAGGCCCCTGGAATTGAACGTCGAAAACCCGCTGTCTGTATTTGTGTCGTAGTGTGAAAGCGTGTAAGACAGCAGGAAGGTTAACCCGTTGCCGGTGCGCTTCTGCAGGCTCACCTGGAGGGCGTTGTATTCATCCGCCCCCGAAGTGTCGAAGTTGTTGGTGACAAAAGGCATTTGCGGATAAGGAGTTTCGGCCTGGAAAAGAGCGATACTGTTCAGGACACCGCCTACTCCCGCTAGTTGTTCCGGGCAGAAGTTATTATACGGGACGTAGTACGTGCCAGTGCAGGGACCTGTGGTATACGTCGTCTGGCCGAACGTTCCCTGGCTGGCCATAAACGCCTGCGCATTCGCGGAGGCCCACGGCTGGCCCAGAACACAGTCCGCAGTATTCGTAACACCAGACCCTTGCGGGCAAGTCGCCTTCACGAAATTGTAGTTGAGCGATTGGACTGCCGACTCCAGCGTAGCCGGCAGGTGAATGTCGTGGGTGTGCACGTAGTGGGCCGAAAGGAACATGTTGAAGGGCAGTTCGCGCTGGACGCCGATTAGGAATTGCTCGTCATAGGCCTGATTCACGTTCTGAGGCAGCTCGTGAACCTGCGCGTCGCCCAATATGGACGTGCCGTTGAAGAAAGTGGGACTGAAACCAGTCGCTGGCAGCGGCGGCAGGGTATTCGTATCCCATTCACCGAAGCCAGGATTCGTCGGCCCCGCCGAACCGATGGACACGACTCCATTCAAGTTGTTTCCATAGTTCACAGCTACCTTGTTGACTCCGTATTCGAATGCACCGGTGTCGAGCCAGTAGAACGACACGCCGCCCAAGATTACGGTCTTGGGATTCAACTGGTACGTGAAGCCGAGGCGCGGGCTGAAGTGGTGCCACTGCATATTCATCGTGCTCCAGCCAACGCAAGCCGAGCACGTCCCCGATTCCGACATAGCTCCCAGCAGCGGCTGACCGGTGAGAGGGCTAATCTCGGTCGGGTTTGGCGCGTTGGGATTGAAGAAAGTGAGCTGATTCGTGCTGAAATCGTTCGTGAATGGGAATGCGAGATCCCAACGAATGCCCGCGTTGATCTTCAGTTTGGGATTGATCTGTATGTCGTCCTGGATATAGGGGGCCACATAGTTATTCCTCAGGTTCGTGTTGCCCGCGCCGCCGCGGCCGCCGCTCGTGACGTCGCCGAGCAGGAAGCTCGCGAATCCAATCCCGGTGGTTGCACCGGGAGAAGCTTCAAGAGGATTTGCCGTTATCCCGGAGGTGAAGTTCAGGACTCCCGAGCAACCGGGCTGGCCGGTGGAGCCGCCGCACTCGAAGTCATCCTGGTGGGTATGCCGGATATCCACGCCGATGTTCATGTTGTGCCTGCCGATTATCCAGAGCAGGTTGCCCGTCTCTGAAAACCCCGTTTTGTGGTTTTTCGTGGATGACAGGCCGTTCCCCGGTCCCCAGTTTACCGGGTTCCACAGGCCGCCAGTGAAATTGATGCTCGGAAACGTGAGGGGCTGTGCTAACCCGGAAGGCGGAACTGGTGGGATAGGGCTGGAGAGCAAGTGTGGAGGCAGAAAGTCGTTGCGCTGATAGACATACAGGAAGCCGCCCGTCAGCACCATATGGGAACTGATCGCGTTGGAGTAGGTGATGTCGACGCCGCGCCCGTAGGTGGTGGTAATGCTTTCGCCGCTAAGCACGTTGTCTACCCAATCATTTGAATTCGGTGACGGGTAATACTGGCGCCAATAAAGGCCGTGGATCGCCTGGTTCTTCGTCAAGTTGTGGTCGGCGGTGACGGCGAGGTCTGTCTGAAGATTAAGATCAGTTACCGACGGCACATAGTTGTTAACTATGTTTGAATTGGTCGGCGTCGGCAGCGGGTACGCCGTGAGAAGAGCCTGCGACTCCGCGCTAAAACAAGTCGACGGAATCTTGTTTCCGGGCCACTGAGCCCCGGGCGCTGCTCCCGGCACGCAACCAGCAGGAATAAGGGCCGCGTTCGTGGCCCAAGCGATCGGAACGTAAATCGGTATGACCTGGGTGGGGTTGCCAGGGTTGAATGCCTGACTAAAATCGCCTCCGACCTCCGCCTGCGTGGGCAAGGTGACGGTGTTGTTTGTAAACGATTGCCTGTACCTGTCGTAGCTGAAAAACCAGAAGGTCTTATTCCGTCCGTCATAGACGTGCGGAATATACACGGGGCCGCCGATAGAGCCGCCCAAGTCGCTCTGGATGTCCGTGTTAGGCTCAGCCAACTCGCCTTTGTTGTTCGTATTCTGATCCAAGAACGCACCGGGCGCGCCAAGAAGTGCATCATCCCGGTAAAAATAGAAAGCGTCGCCATGAATCAAGTTGCCGCCGGATTTGCTGTGATACTGCTCGACTCCTTGGCCTAGACCGTACTGCGCGGAGAATGTGCCGCTCAGCACATCTACGTCTTTGATCGAGTCGTAGGGCGGCTGGTTCCAGGAGGTGAATCCAGATACTTCCGAAAAAGCCTCCGGCACGCCGTTAAACATAATCTCGGTCTGCTGATCCACGCCCCCATCGATGCGGTGGCTAAATCCGCTGCCGGTAACTCCGGGTGTCAGGTAGATGAAGTTGTCGATCTGGCGGTTTTCTCCGCTAATCAGCTGGGGAAGGCTTTCCGTAAGCGTTTCGTTGACGGTCGTGCCGACTTGCGGCTGCTCCGTCTGCAGCGCAACGGACGACGCTGTGACTACGATTTCGGTCGCGACGGCTCCAGTCGCCAGCGTGGCATTTGCCGTGGACGTTGCCCCGCCGACGACCACGACGCCCTTCTGGACGTTGACTTCGAAGCCCGATTTCTCGACTCTGACGTCGTATGTGCCGGGGATCAGGTCGGTCATGTAGTACGTCCCCGCCGAGGTGGTTTGAATGGTTCGGGTGACGTTCGTATCGACGTTCGTAATCTTTACGCTCGCGCCCTCAATGGCCGCGCCACTCGCGTCCGTGACTGTGCCATTGATACCGCTGAGCGCCTGGGCGTTTAATCGCATCGGCGAGCACACGAACACGAGCACGACCACCACAATTGCTGCGAGCCCCCACGCGGCTGCCAAGCGGCTACGGACACACGACTGCGTCGGATTTTTCATCGGTGGCACCCCCCAAGTTGAATCCAGTTGTCACACCCAAACTGGCTGAACGGCACAATACCCCCACTGCCCGGCACTTTCGGCTAGCCAACTCGCGGAGTCAATGCACCTGTTTGTTATCTTTGTGTTCCCGACGAAGCATATGAGAAATAAGCCTTTAGCTTCAGCTGTTCCCTGCAAGAATCGGGGAGAAACATCCAGATGATTGACGCTGATTCGTTAGCGGCCGAGCTTTGGAAGGCCGGGGACGAAAGGTTACTGGGGCGAGAGCCCCTTGCCCTCGGTGACCGTCCAGATGCGGTCAATGGCGAGGACCGACACGGATTCCTTCGCACCGCTCGGCCAATCGATTTCGGTGCGGTCGATCTTGGTGGCGGAGCCCAGGCCGAAGTGGACACGTAGATCCGAGCTTGATCCGTAGCTGCCGCCGCTGGTCACGTCGCCGCGCTGGCGGAACCCACCCGCGGTGAGGAACACTTTTGCGCCGACCGCATCCCGAGGACTCTTCGGGCCGCCCACCAGCTTCAAAGTGATCCAGTGATTGCCGTTCTTCACCACGTTTCGGAGTAGCGTCGGCGTCGAATCCATGTTGTTGAGCACGACGTCGATGTGGCCGTCGTTGAAAAGGTCGCCGAAAGCGGCGCCGCGCGCCGTAAGCAAGTCCGCCAGACCGCTGCCCGTCGCGGGCGGCACCTCCTGAAACTTCTTTCCGTCGAGATTCCGAAAAAGCTGCGGCCTCTGCGCGTAGGTGGTGCCCCAATCCATCTGGTCGACGATCGGATAGACGTGCCCGTTGGCAACAAAAATGTCCAGCAGCCCATCGTTGTCGAAATCGAGGAACCCCGTTCCCCAGCTCAAGAATGGAATCGTCGGCTTGCCCAGGTCCGCTCGAAACGTGACATCGGTGAAATTGCCGCCGCCTTCGTTGCGGTAGAGGCAGTTGTAGTCGTCGGAAAACGAAGTCGTGTAGAGATCGACTTTCCCATCGCGATTGTAAGCGCCGACGGCAATTCCCATCGACGCTTGCGCGCGACCCTCTTCCGTCAGCGCGAAACCGGAAATCAGGCTGACGTCCTCGAACGTGCCGTCGCGGCGGTTGCGGTACAGAAAATTCGGGACGGAATCGTTGGCCACCACCAAATCAACCCAGCCGTCGTCGTCCACATCGACAAAAACTCCCTGAAATCCGTACGACCCAAGCGGATCGGAGACTCCGGCCTTAACGCTGACATCGGTGAACGTGCCGTCACCATTGTTGTGAAACAAATGATCGCTCTCGCCCACGAGGCCCAGCGGTCCACAGAAAACGCTCACGCCGCGAAACTGGCAAGCATCCTCGGGAATTGGCCGTTTGCCTGCGACCGGCGGATTGTCCGCGTCAAACTTCGCATAGCCCGGAACGAACAGATCGAGCAAGCCGTCGTGGTCGTAGTCACCCCAAGTGGGCCCTGTCGACCATCCGCCCAGCGTCACGCCCGCTTTCTCCGCAACGTCGGTGAACGTACCGTCGTGATTGTTGTGGTACAGACGATTCTTGCCGAAGTTCGAGACGTAAATGTCAGGCCAGCCATCGTTGTCGTAATCCGCTACGGCCACGCCGAAACCCCAGCGCTCGTTCGCGACGCCGGCTTTATCCGTCACGTCCGTGAACGTGCCGTCGTGGTTGTTGTGTAGCAGCATCGCGCGCGGCGCTGGCTCTTCGCCTTTCAGCGCGCGAAACGTCGAACCATTCAGCAAGTAAATATCGAGCCAGCCATCGTTATCGTAGTCGAGCAGCGCGACGCCCGATCCCGGAGCTTCGATGATCGTCTTCTTCTCCGGCGTTCCGGAGCGGTGGTGGAATTTATCGAGGCCCGCTTGCTTCGTGACGTCGATGAACACGATGGGCGCACCATCGACGAAACCGCCCGCCGTAATCGGACGGTTCAAGGCGTCCTTCATCGGCGCGTAGACCCCACCGGTCATCACGCCGGAGGGCTTGGCAGGCGTTGGGTTCTGTGGCCTATCCGCGGACTGCTGGTGTCGCCTCGTCGCGATTCCGGACGAAACGCTCAACAGGAGGAGAGATATCGCGGTCACGACAGAAAAGATTCTGTGGCGCGTCTGGGCCTCCATCACTTTCCGTCAGAGCGTGGCGGGCATGTCTGGTGTCCCAACTCGATCGCGTTCAACTGCTGCTGCGCCGCGCGATGGTCCGGACTGTAGATCAAGACACGCCGCAACGCGTCCTCCGCTGCTGTCCGCTCGCCGAGGCCGCACTGAGCTGTCGCAACATTCATGCCCAATTCCGTGATGTCTTCGTTGATTTCGAATGTGCTTGACCATAGATCGGCAGCGCGCTGAAGTTTCCCCGATCTTGCCAGCAAGACACCCAGATCAATCGCCACATTGAAGTTGTTGGGATCGAATGAGAGTGCAGACTCATAGAAGACGGCTGCCTTTTGCCGATCGCCTCGGAGGTAGGCGAGAAAACCCAGATCGGCCAGCACATCCGAGTCCCCGGGATCCGATCTCGCCACATCCTCCAGCAGGCCTCTTGCCCGGTCGGCCACAGACATCTCCCCGGCTGCCACGAGTTGGTAATATGCCAGGGCGACGTCACGAGGCGTAGCTTCGGATGCTACGCCGGGGACGGAAATTAACTCCACCGCGCCGCCTTGTGTCTGTGGGGGCGCAACCTCATCCGGCCGCGCTAGAATGCGGTGATCGGTCCACGCTGAATGCGCGAGGTCCGGAGCCTCCCTCGTTGGCATGTGACAACTTGTGCAGTCCGGAGTCGAGTTGAAGTGGGTCGTCGCATATTTTGCGTCCGTGTGACACGTCAAACACTTGGTCCGGTAGAACGAGGTTCGTTCTTCCGCCGTCGGACTGTAGTGAGGATCGTGGCAAGTCGTGCAGGACATCTTGGCTCCGCTCATCCGCTTGCACGTGCTCAGGTAAAGCTCTTCCACCTGACTCACCCCACGGTTCGTCCCTCCTGCTCCCGAACGAACAAAATAGGAAATGTAGTCGGCTATTCGGTCCCCGGGCTTGTAATTCATAATCGAGCGTCCGCGGTGCTCCACGCTGACGTCGCCTTCCAAATGACACAACAGGCACACCCCAACCTGGCGTTCCGCGTCGAGCTTCGCGGGATTCAGAATTGATCCGTTGCCGCCGTGGGCGATGTGGGCTAACGCGTCGCCGTGACAATCCTCACAAGCGATGCCGCCATGAAGGAAAGGAAGTCCCTTATAGTGATTGCGGGTGCCCGGATCCTCTACTTGCGCTCCGTTCATATGACATCGCATACATGCCGCGTTCTGTGGCAGATTGAAAGGCATTTCCTTCTCGCCTTGAAAAGACGGCCTCATGTCGTAGCTACCCTTTTCCCGATAATAGGCGATGGGCATCTCAAACCAATATCCGTTGATTGAATACAGATAGGTCCTGGCATGGTTGCCGGAGCCCATGAAGTAATCAAGCTTCTGCTCGCCGTGCAGGTTCTTGTCCCCCGGACGGTCATAACGAAGCCATGCCGCGCCGTCTCTCTCCAGGACACGATAAGTGATCCCGGAGGGGGCGTCCGAGTACGTGCCAGGAGTTATGCCGTCCGTCGCGAGCCCGCTAGCATTCGCCATGGGGGTCGCGAGATACCGCTTATAGATCTGATCGTGGCATTTCGCGCATGGGGCATCGAGTTGGCGCACTGAAGTCACCTGAGGCGCCGGGGCCGCTGTTTGGCGGCTGAACCCCGAGCCAGCGCAACTAAGCGCGATGAGAAAAAACGGCCACAATCGGATGCGATATCGATACATCTCAATTCTCCGAATCAATTTAGTCCGTCGAGATTGCGCGAGTGGAATCAATTCACCCGTTTTCCCGCTGCACTAGCCTCAGCTTCATCCACTTGCAAGATCTGGTCGGCTCGCACGTTCCTGAGTGTCTGGACGATGCCGCTCGGCCAGCGAATTTCAATCATCTGGGCCGAAGTGTCGCCTCCCAGGCCGAAATGCACGCGCTTGTCGCTCGAAGAAAGGTAACTACTCGCTGTCGTCACGGTTTCGAGTTGCGTGCCTTTGCTCGTCGTGATTTTCACCTCGGCGCCGATGCCATCGCGATTGCTCTTATGACCGACAAGCTTCAGAGTCAACCAATGATTCTGCGTGGGAGTTTCGTTGCGAAGAATGTAAGCCGGACCGTCGTTCGTGGTAACCACCGCGTCCACGCGGCCATCATTGTCGATGTCGCCGATGGCCAAGCCACGCCCCACCCACGCGCGCTGAAACACCTCGCCCGATTCCTTCGACACGTCCGCAAATCCTTTGCCCGTGTTCCGCGCGAGCAGCATCGGCTCGCGATAACGCAGATCGGGAAAGTTCGCCTGAATGGATTCAAGATCGTGCCCCTGCGCAACCAGAAGATCCTTCCAGCCGTCGTTATCGTAGTCGAAAAAGCGGACGCCCCAACCGGAGTGCTTGAGTGTAATCGCGGCAATGCCGGAAGCGAAACTCGTGTAATTGAAACTGCCGTCGCCATTGTTCTGATACAACGCGTACTGCTGATTGGCGAGGTTGGTGACGATCAAGTCCGGCAAACCGTCATTATTGTAGTCGGCAAAATCGACGCCCATTCCCGCATACGTTTTCCCATTGCCATCCACAGCGACACCGGACATCAATCCCGTTTCCTCGAACGTTCCGTCGCCTTTATTGTGATAGAGGAACTCAACCATCGAATCGTTGGCGACAAAAATATCGGTGTGACCATCCCGGTCGTAGTCCGCGAAAGCAATGCCCAGGCTCTTGCCCGGCTTCGACAATCCGATCTTCTCGGATACTTCAGTGAAATGGCCGTTGCCGTCGTTGTGATAAACCAGCGGCGCGATCGGCTGAAAAACGTCGGGATGGCAGTAGTCGCGCCCGCCCTCTTTGTGAACGCCACAATAAATGTCGTCGAAATCCCACTTCAGGTAGCGCAGCACCACAAGATCCAGCAAACCGTCTCCATCGAGATCTACCCAAGCGGCGCTCGTCGACCAGCCGCTGCCGCCAACACCAGCTTTTTCGGTAACGTCGGTGAAGGTGCCGTCGCCATTGTTGTGGTAGAGCTTGTTGCCACCATATGCGGTGACGAACAGGTCCTCGTAGCCATCGTTGTCATAGTCGCCGACGGCCACTCCCATTCCATAGCCAGCGCCCTGCAGACCCGCCTTTTCGGTGACATCCTCGAAAGTGCCGTCCGGTTTCTGATGGTAGAGGCGGTTCCAATATTGTGGCCCGGTTTTCTGGGGAATCGTTCCCTTCGGCGTGGGATCGCTCAGCGGCGCACCATTGACGAAATAGATGTCCAGGCGCCCATCGTTGTCGTAGTCGAACAGCGCAACGCCCGCGCCCATTGTTTCCGGCAAGTATTTTTTTGAAGTGTGCGGTGACTGATTCTTGAAATGCACTCCGAGCTCGGAAGTCACATCCGTGAATTTGCCGGGAGTTGGTGCCGCAGCCCGCGGCGAAACGGCCGACTTCTGAGCCGGAAAAACAACCACCGAGACGCCCAGGATTATCAATGAAACTCGCAGACGCATACCAGTGGCAGATTCTAGCATCGCGACAGCAGGCCTTGTCGTCCAGAGTTGCGGAACAGCGTGGCCGGTTGCCGTGGACTCTGCTAACTTTGTGGCCTTCATGAAGGTTACAAGGTTGAGTCGTGTGGCAGCCTTTGCGGCTGGAGAACTCGCGCTCCTGATTTTCGCCTTAGCGACGTCGCGGACGCCGGTCTCCGCGCAGAACGCATCCGTGGGCAAGGTCAACTTCCAAGTAATCGTGGTTGCGACGGCTGCGGAGGCAGAGCAGGTCTCAGTTCGATTGAGGCAAGGCGAGGACTTCGCGACGGTGGCTAAGCAAGTTTCGATTGATCCGAGTGCGAGCAAAGGAGGGTACTTCAACGAAGTCGATCCCGCCGGGTTGCGTCCTGAATTGCGAGAAGCTTTGGCGGCGCTGAAGCCAGGAGAAGTCAGCGGCGCAATACACGTGCCAACGGGATTTGTCATTGTGAAAGTCCTTGGAGAAGAGCAATCATCAGGTGGGCAAGGAGCGGGACCGGCGCCAGGAGCGGCGGCCCAAGGTATGGGTCCGAATCGCGATCTTCACCTCTCGGCCAAAGCCGCGATT
Source organism: uncultured Acidobacteriota bacterium (assembly GCA_963737205.1). Lineage (GTDB taxonomy): Bacteria > Acidobacteriota > Terriglobia > Acidiferrales > UBA7541 > Palsa-295. The sequence continues at coordinate 1,464,425 of CAVTRV010000003.1, forward strand.
CAGTATCCAGCTGATGTTGCCGGACAAGTCTTGGCAGACATGCTCTTTCAAAAGTATCCGAAGCCCGACGGGTGGGATCAAGACCTGCAAGAGGTCTGCACGATTCGCAAGCGATCGCTAGCTGAGGGGACTGCCGGGCTAGAAAGGTTGCTGGCCGACCCGAAGCAGATGACGAGCAAGTCCCCGTTCGATGTAATACAGACCCACTACGCTTTGGCGCAGCTGGAGGCGTACCAGGGGAACATGGACGGAGCGGTGCAGCAGTGGGAGGCCGCGTACAAGGTTGCGGCCAACGATATTCCAGCGGGCCTTCCACAGTTGACCGAAGTGCTCGGCGTCGCCTACTTGCATAAATCGGAGATGGAAAACGGCGCGTACCAAACTCCGGGCGAACAGTGCATTTTCCCGCCACGAGAAAGCCTTTGCTATCGTCAAACGGGGGATTCCGCGAAGGCTGTCGATTACTTCGCGAAGTATCTCGAACTGACACCCAAACGGCCGGACACCGAGCAAGTGAAATGGCTTTTGAACGTGGCCTACATGACTCTCGGCAAGTATCCCGCCGGAGTGCCACAGAAGTACTTGATTCCACCGGCCGTGTTTGAATCGAAGGAAACAATCGGCAGATTTCGGGATGTGGCCCCGGCGGCGGGACTGGGTTTTGTGTCGATGGCCGGCGGCGTGGTTGCCGACGATTTTGAAAACGATGGCCTGTTAGACGTCGTTGTGTCCAGCTATGACGTCTGCCAGCCGCTGCGGTTTTTTCACAATAACGGCGATGGGACGTTCACGGACCACACTGCCCAGGCCGGTCTCACCGGCCAATTGGGTGGCTTGAACCTGATCCAGGGCGACTACAACAACGATGGGTGCATGGATATTCTGGTACTGCGGGGCGCCTGGGAGTTTCCCGAGCGCAAATCGCTGTTGCGGAACAACTGCGACGGGACGTTCACCGACGTGACGCGAGAGGCGGGACTTGCGAAACCGGCGACGCGCACGCAGACCGCCGTGTGGGCCGACATCAACAACGACGGACTGCTTGATTTGTTTGTGGGGAGCGAGAACGGGCCGAGCCAGCTCTTCCTGAATAAGGGTGACGGAACCTTCCAGGACATTTCCCAATCTTCGGGGGTAGACCGCATCGCCTTCACGAAGGGTGTTGCCGCAGCCGATTACGATAATGACGGCTACGTGGATTTTTACGTCTCGAACCTTTATGGTGGGAATTTTCTTTACCACAATAATCACGACAACACATTCACGGAGGTCTCGCAGCAGGCAGGCGTACACCAGCCGCAATCGCAAAGCTTTGCGACGTGGTTTTTCGACTATGACAACGACGGGTGGCCGGATCTTTTTGTGACAACGTATTTCTTCTCCACCGACGAAACCATTCGCAGCTACCTGGGCCTGCCAACAAACGCCGGCACCATGAAGCTCTACCGGAATCTTGGAAATGGCACGTTCCACGACGTGACCGCCGAGACGGGGCTGAATAAGATCAACATACCCATGGGCGCGAATTTCGGCGACATCGACAATGACGGATACCCGGACATCTATCTAGCCACCGGAGGGCCTGAATATGGCGCGCTGGCCCCCAAGATGTTGCTGCGCAATCACGAAGGAAAGTACTTCACCGACGTGACGGCATCGTCCGGAACGGGCGACCTGCACAAGGGGCACGGAGTCGCCTTCGCTGACCTGGAGAACAATGGGCTTGAGGATCTTCTGGTTTCGATCGGTGGGGCGACGCCGGGTGACGCACACCAGTTTCGCGTGTTCGAGAATCCGGGAAACGGAAATGACTGGATCACAGTCAGGCTGGTGGGAGTGAAATCGAATCGCGCCGGGATCGGGGCGCGAATCAAGGTGACCGTGGAAGAGGAAGGGCAGGTGGCGCGATCGATCTATCGGACTGTCGGGAGCGGCGGATCCTTCGGGGCGAACCCGATCGAGCAGCACATCGGCCTCGGTAGGTCGGCGAAAATCGCTTCGTTGGAAGTCTGGTGGCCGGCGAGCAACACCCGCCAGAGCTTCACGCAGGTTGGCAAGAATGAGTTTATTGAGATAAAAGAGTTCGCTAAGGAATACACGAAGCTTTCGCGGAAATCTTTTTCGCTTGGAGGCCCGAAGGCTGGCGGGGCGACGCCGGCTCCGTAATCCGCTCCGATCCGAGTTATGATTGCCGCAAGAAACTGAAAGAAACTTGAGTTAGACGATGAAGCGAGGTGCCTGGCTAGTCCTCATATTGCTATTTTTCACGGCATCCCGCCTGGCCGCAAGAGACCACTCCGCGTCGGGGCTGGTCCTTCAGGTGGATCCTGCGCATCGCTCGGTAGAGGTATCTTGCCACGCCATCCCCGAACAAATGGACGCCGCGGTGATCACACTCTTAGTAAAGGATGCGAAGACGCTCGACGGTCTCAAACCAGGAATGATGATCGATTTCGCGCTGGCAGCGCACGGGCATGAGAATTACGCCAAAGACATTCGCATCCATCCGTACGAAAACGCCGCACAGGAACCGATGGCAGCCCGGCAACTAAAAATTCTCGAGGAGGCGGCGTCACATTCGCCAGCCGCGCCGGCACTGGAGATCGAACAGCCTGTGCCGGATTTCACGCTCATCGATCAGAACCGTCAGAGCGTCACGTTTTCGCAATTCGCGGGCAAGGTGGTGGCCATCACCTTCATCTATACGAGCTGTCTGCTTCCGAATTTTTGCTTTCGGATGTCCAACAACTTTGGACTTCTTCAGAAACGTAATTCTACTCGCATGGGCAAAGACCTGGTGCTTCTAAGCATTACCTTCGATCCAGAGCATGACCAGCCCGACGTTCTAGCAGAATATGCTCGAACGTGGACGAAAGACCAGACGGGGTGGTATTTCTTGACTGGGCCGCTGCCCGACGTGCAGAAGGTTTGCTGGGCGTTCGGAATGAACTTCTGGCAGGACGAAGGCTTCCTCACGCATTCTCTACGTACGGTGGTGATCGACCGGGAGGGCCGGATCGCGGCCAGCCTCGAAGGAAATGAATACACGGCGAAGCAACTTGGCGATCTGGTGGAATCCATCATCGAGCGGAGCCGCTAGGGTGGTGAAAGGCCGGAATCCGAGCGGTCTCGACTCACCTTCCGAAGCGGGTGCGCCTCGGTGTTGAAGACTTGATGTGAGAGGTCCACCGTGTCGTCTGGTGCATAGAGCAGGTACAGATACTTCAGCGTCTCCGCGAGGAAGAAACTCTCCATGTCATCGGATTGCTTCTTTGTCCGCACATCGCGCAACGCGGCGTAGGCCACATCGGTGCGGCAATACTTCACGAGGCTATCGAAAAAAGTGTTTCCCATTTCGAGGTATCGCGGGTCGTGCGTGAAATGGTGCAGGTAGTACGCCGACTCGATGATCTCCGGCCGCAGCGGATACGCACCCGTGACAACCGTCATCGATGAATAATCAATCACTTCCGGTTCGATACCGAAAGCCGTCCACATTTTGTAGCACGACTTCTCAAGCCGCCCCGCACGATCGAGATCACCCGACAGCGCGAGTTCGCCCGGAAAGAACGCGTCGAGCGCGCCGAAATATGTGTGCGTCCGCTTGCCCGTATTCATTTCGACGTGCCCGTACCAGAATCCCGTGGGAGCATCGTCGGCCACATATCGATCCAGAGCTTCGACACTCGCCTTCCACATTTGCTCGCAATCTTTGTCGTCGAAAAGCAGCCAGCCCTTCAGCAGGTATTCGTAGTATGAATCGATCCCGCCACTGACGCTGCTGTCCGTCCCTGTCCACTCGCCCGTCTTGATGTTGATGCCGTCACCAACGAGACCGATCTTGGAGCGCCGCTTGTAGAGCTCCACCACCGCGCGCTTGGCCTTGTCGTAGTACACCGGCTTCCCTGTCAGCTTGCTCAGCGTTCCAAATTCGAGGAGGAGCGTACCCACTTCCGCCGGATTTGTCTCTTCGCCGCGCACGGCGCCGGTCTTCAGGTTCACGTTAACGTAGGGCATGCCTGTGGGCGAGTTGAACACCGGAAGGAGGCGATTCCCGAGATCGTCCGCGAGCGCCAGGAGTCTCTCGTCGCCGGTAAGCTGGTAGCCGCTCAGCAGGCCGCCAAGCATCCGGATCGTGATTTCGAAATTCTTGACGTAGATATCTTGATCGAACGAGAGCTTGGTCGCGATGAGTTCGCGATCCTCGTTTGCTTGATCCTTCAGGCCCATCACAATCATGGTGTCGAGCGCGTCGACCGGCGTCATGTACAGCGACACGCCGTACCAATCGTGAGAGCCTTTGCTCAGCGGCTTCAGCTCATCGTGTCCCCACGCGTATTGCTTGTAGCCGTTCCACGCATGCAAAAACTCCTGGCGCACGCGCTCCGCCATGGCGGCCTGATCGGCGTTCTGAACTGTTTGCCCGGAACTGATCGCTGGACTAACCAAGGGGACCGTCGCCACAAGCAGAGTCAACGCCAACACAACCATCGCCTGCGTCATGCGCTCGCTTCGACTTCGTTTCGTCGGCATTCGAGTTCCACTCCTAGACAAGCGCTGCTCGCCAGCCAAACGGCGCGGCCAGCTTAGTGGCCGACCCGAATGTCCGCCCATGGATGACCGCGAGCATAGCACGCTCGCAAATGGCCAGCAGCATGGCCGATAATTTGCGAGGAGGCAAGAATTCGTCCGCAAGATGGCAGATAGGGTTGGAATGACGCATCATTCCTGCGGTAGGATTGCTTCACTCTGCATCTTAGCTGAAAGGTGGGAGGCCGCATGGACAGGCTCCTCCAAGACTTGCGCTACGGCGTGCGGATGCTGGTAAAAGCCCCGGCGTTCACGGTCATCGCCGTGCTCACCCTCGCCCTCGGTATCGGCGCCAACACTTCGATTTTCAGCCTTGTGAACGCAATTCTGATCCGTCCCTTGCCGTACCCCGACCCGGAAGAGCTTGTCGGCCTGGGTCAATCTCGCATCCAGCAAGGCGCCGGCTACATTCAGACGGGAGTGTCGCCCCCCAACATAAAGGACATAGTGCAGCAGAACAGCGTTTTTCAACAGGTCGCGTACTATCGCTTTCACTCGTACAACCTGATCCGGGACAACGCGCCCGAGCGAGTGTTGAGCTTTCAGGTCTCTGGCAGCTTTTTGCCAATGTTCGGCGTTGCGCCGACGCTTGGCCGCTTCTTTTCCGAAGATGAAACCGTCCCGGGCAAGGACGCCGTCGCAATCATCAGCTACGGCCTGTGGCAACGCCGGTTCGCCGGCTCGAGTGACGCCCTGGGCCAATCAATCGCGCTGGATAAACGCAGCTATACCATCGTGGGCGTTATGCCTCGTAATTTTCAATACACGTGGGACGCTCCAATCGACGTTCTGGTGCCTCTCGCTCTCACGAGCGCAGAGATGAGCGAGAGCGCCCGCAGCTCGCGTGACCTGGAAACTCTCGCTCGCATGAAAGCGGGCGTCACTCGCGACCAAGCCCAAACGGAGATGAGCACGATCGCGACGCGCCTTTCACAGGAATATCCTGAAGCGAATAACGGCTGGAATATCACTGTCGAGCCGCTGCACGCTGCCTATCACCGGCATCTTGTCCAGCCGCTTCTGATGATGGTAGGAGCCGTCTCGTTCGTGCTTCTGATTGCATGCGCGAACGTCGCGAATCTGCTGCTTTCACGCGCTACGGCCCGGCGCAGGGAAGTGGCCATTCGTCTCGCGATCGGCGCGAGCCGGGTGCGCCTGGTTCGTCAATTCCTGACAGAAAGTCTGCTACTCGGGATTTGCGGCGGCGGGGTGGGGCTTCTTCTCGCCTACTGGGGATCCGCTCTCTTGAGGAGTCGAGCAGTTCGCTACATCGGCTCTCCGGGGCTGCGAGAAATGAGCATCGATTGGCGAGTGGTGGCGTATAGCCTCGCAATCTCATTGGCCACAGGAATCATTTTTGGGCTTGCTCCAGCATGGCAGGCCTCGAAGACAGACCTGAACGAAACCCTCAAGGAATCTGGACTCGCGGTCACAACCGAAGCCCGCCGCCGCCGGCTGCGTAGTAGCCTGGTTGTCGTTGAGATAGCCCTTGCTATCGTCCTGATGACGGGCGCTGGTCTCCTGATGCGCACCTTTGTTCGCGTCCTGGGTGTGGATGTCGGCTTCAATCCAAATCAGGCTCTTACCATGTGGATCACTCTGCCGCAGTACAAGTATGCGAGCGACACACAACAGTTCGCGTTTTTCCGAGACGCGCTCGACCGCATTCGCGCTCTTCCGGGCGTCGTTGGGGCGGCTTCGTTCAACTCCATCGATGAAGTTTTCTTCACTCCCGCGAATCAGGCTAGGCCGTCTCCGGGACAGGAGCCCACCGCCACCGAGCAATCGGTGTCGCCGGGCTACTTCCTCGCGATGGGTGGAAAATTCCTAACCGGCCGCGATTTTTCGCCGGCAGACGTCGCCGGTTCGGCACCTGTCGCAATTATCAACCAGACCCTCGCGCACCGCTACTGGCACGGCGCGAATCCGGTGGGCGATCACCTCGTCCTTTTGGCGAAAGTATATGACACGCAGGACCGCACTCAATTGCAATCGCTCGAAGTTATCGGCGTCGTGGCGGACATCAAGATGTCAGAAGACGTTTGGCGGGACTATTCAGAGTTTTACATTCCATATTCGCAGCACCCGATGCCGAGTATGGGCATTGTGATTCGCACTCAGCCCAATCCGGTGAGCATGGTTTCTGCGGCGCGCGAGGCGATCCTCTCGGTGGACAGTGGGCAGCCCGTACACGATGTTCGCACTCTCGCCGAAGTCGTCTCGCTAAATCACGATTTTCTCCGCTTTCCTATGTTGCTTGTGTGGATTTTCGCCGCTTTGTCGTTGCTCTTGGCGGCCATCGGAATCTTTGGTGTGATGTCGTACTCCGTCAGCCAGCGAACTCATGAGATGGCGATTCGCATGGCGCTGGGCGCTGAGCGGCGCGACGTGGTGAACTTAATGATACGCGAAGGCCTTCGTATTACGCTGATCGGTGTTGCCGTTGGCGTTGGCGTCGCACTCGGCGTTAGCCGATTGATTGCAGGTTATCTCTACGGGGTCAGCGCGTACGATCCCATAACCTTCGTCGGGGTAGCGGCGGCGCTTGTGAGTGTAGCGTTGGTTGCGTGTTATCTCCCCGCGCGCCGCGCGGCGCGCGTCGATCCCATGGTCGCGCTGAGATACGAATGATAGGCTGGGGGATTCAACTCCCTGAAACGCATTTCCGAAAGCTTCTTCGGACCGTATTCCCCCCGGTCCTGCCAGCCGCAATCAGGGCGGTCCTCCACTTCTCCAGCGCTCGACTTTTCGCCCTTGTCGTATTCGTGGCCGTTTGCTTGCAAGCGAACCACGCCCAGAATGCTACTGACGTCAAGCCTTCTCCGCAGCAGGTGGCGTGGCAGGACCTCGAATTCGGGGTGCTTATTCACTTTGGCACCAATACCTACCTCGATCGCGAGTGGGGAGACGGTACCGCATCTCCTCAGGTATTCAATCCGACGCAACTGGATGCTGAGGAATGGTTGCGCGCCGCAAAGGCCGCGGGCGCGAAGTATGTCGTACTAGTGGCAAAACATCATGATGGATTTTGTCTCTGGCCGACATCCCAAACTGAGTACAGCGTGAAGAGCAGCCCGTGGGAGAACGGCAAGGGTGATGTGGTGAAGCGCGTCTCGGATGCGGCCCATAAGCTTGGTCTCAGAGTCGGAGTCTATCTTTCTCCCTGGGACCGGCACGAACCGCGCTACAAAAACTCGACTGAATACGACGACTACTACGCAGCTGAACTGGACGAGCTTACCTCGAACTATGGAGACTTGGTCGAGTTCTGGCTGGATGGCGCAGGCAGCGAAGGACATGTCTACAACTTCCCTCGCATTATCGAGACCCTCCGGATCAAGCAGCCGAACACGCTCGTTTTTGCCGATGCCGCGCTGTTCGAGTACGGTGATATCCGGTGGGCCGGGAATGAGGGCGGCACGATTCCCTACGAAAACTGGAACGTGCTCGATCGCCATGGTTACCTGCGCTGGAGGCCGGTGGAAGCCGATACGCCCCTGCATAAGGAACACTGGTTCTGGCACCCAAATGACGAAGGCACCCTCAAATCCCTGGATGAGCTGATCGCGACTTATGAACAGACGATCGGTCGCGGCGGCCAGTTGATGCTCGGCCTCGCTCCAGACAGGCGGGGCTTGCTCCCTGATGCCGATGTGAAACGGCTTGAAGAGTTCGGAGCGGCCATTCGCAAACGGTATTCCACCAATCTGCTCGCAAAAGAGCGGATTCCCAACGGCGCCAATGAAACCGCGTTCGATGGCGATCCCGATACGTTTTGGTCTGCGCCGCTGGGATCCCATCACGCCATCCTCGAAGCTGATTTTCGGAAACCGCAAACGTTCGATCAGGCGCTAACGATGGAGTGGCTGAATGATGGTCAGCACATCGAGCATTTCCGAATTGAAGTTTGGACGAACAGCACGTGGAAAACCATCGTGGAAGGTCACGCAATCGGGCATAAGCGGATCGACAGCTTTCAACCGGTGACCACGTCGCGCGTGCGCCTGAATATTCTTTCCAGTTCAGCCGAGGCGCATGTTCGTGAATTCCAGCTATTCGATACACGCGGAACCACTGTGTCTGGAACGGCTACGAGTAAGCCAAAGTAGAGGATTCGGAACGACAAATCGTTACAAGCAAAACGGCTTGCTATGAAGAAAGATAACTGGGTTGCAAGGGCAGATGTCGCCCTAACCAGAAAACCTCAAGTGCATCTGTTTGCTCAGAGATGGATGGAGCCGAGGCCCGGACTTGAACCGGGGACCTGCCGATTACGAATCGGCTGCTCTACCAACTGAGCTACCTCGGCGTTCCATCGAATTTAGCATTGCCGCACAGGGGCGTCAAACAGGCGCCCGCAAAGTGCGAAATGCCCGCGAGTCCACGAAATAGCTAGCGCGAGAGAGGGTACATCAGCCAGGCGATGCAGATGCTGACGATCACGAACATCGCAAACGACCACAGCGCATAGCGCAGCCGGCCCCGATTGGTGCCTCTGGCAAGGAATCCGATCGCGATCGACACGAACAGCGCGAAAATCAGCAGCGCGCCGAAATGACTTGTGCGGAGTAGGCTCGGAAACATTTACCGCCTCCGCCCGGCGGCTATTTCGTAGGCGTCGCAGATCCCGAGCACGTTGACGATTCCCGCCGCGGCGATGAAGCGCGTGCCGTAGTCGCCCACCGCGCGCGACACGTTCGGACCCGAAGCCTCGACGACGCGCGCGAGAAGGTAGAAGACTCCCGAGCAGGCGTCCGCGATAAATCCCAGCGTGCCGAAAGGGTCTTGCGAGTGCGGCGGAAAAACGTTGCCGCGCATGAGGTAGCCGGTCATCACAAGGCCGCCAACCGCGACGAAAAATGCGAGCGCGCGGCCCCATCGGCGCAGCAGCAAGTGGCCCAGCCCCGGCACGAGCCACGCAATGATCGCGATCGCGGGAGCGAAGAGGCCGAGGTCCGCTCCTTTGGGCGGCTGGCGTGGCGCGGGTGTCGCAGAGGGCTCGACTGCGGCAGCCGAAGGCTGTAGCTCTTCCGCTGCTGCGGTTGAGATTATTGGGTTGTCGTTGGAGTCGTTCACAGTTGTTCAGGGACGGAGCGGGCACGGCACGGATTCGGCTACGCTCACCACAAGTGCCGTGCCCCTGCGCAGCACCTCGCCAACTCACGCAAGCAGCGGCAGAATCTCTTCCTGCACCGCGCCGGTGACGCGCGCCTCTTTCTCGCCGACGTAAACATTCACCTCGCTGCGCACGCCGAACTCCGGCAAGTAAATTCCCGGCTCGACCGAGAAGCAGGTGTGCGGCACGATTTTGCGGTCGTCGCGCGTTTCGAGACCGTCCATGTTGGCGCCATTGCCGTGCACTTCCTGGCCGATGCTGTGCCCGGTGCGATGCACGAAATATTTTCCGTAGCCCGCCTTGCGAATCGTCTCGCGCGCCACGCGATCGACTTCCCAGCCGTGAATCAGGCGGCCCTTCGCGACCGATTCAATCACGAATTCCGCGGCGCGGTCGCGCGCCTGCCGGACGATGCGAAAAATCTTCGCGTACGAATCGGGCACGCGCTCGCCGAGATAGCCCATCCACGTGATGTCGTAGAAGACGCTGCCCGGACGATTGAACTTCGTGAAAACATCGAGCAGCAATAAATCGCCCGCGCGAATTGGGCGCGCAGAGTCAGCGGTCGGTTCGTAGTGCGGGTTTCCATTGTTCGGCTGCACCGCTACGATGGGCGGGTCGGGCTCGAGACCGCTCGCGCGAAATTGCTCGACCATCCACTGCTGCAATTCGAATTCGGAGAGCGGCTTGCCGTCGCGAACAAAACTGGCGGCGCGCTGGAATGCTTCGCGCGTGACGCGGTCGACGATTTTCCCGGCCGCGAGATGCGATTCGAGCTGTTCGGGAGTCCAACTCGCCTCGAATTTCTGCACCAAGTCAGCGGAGCTGACCACTTTCTTCTTGAGTTTGCGGATCAGCTCGATGGTGCCCGCGTCAACTAATCCGATATACGGAATATTATTTTCCGGCGAATACTGCATGGCGATTTTCTTGCTGCCTGCCAGCAGTTTCTGCAGCAGCTTGTGGAGTTCTTCCCATCCGGCGTACACGAGCTTTTTGCCTGCGAGGCCGTCGAGCGCGCCCTGTTCGATTCGGTGAACCAGCTTTCGCGGCTCACCCTTCGCCGGAATGAAGTAGAACCAGCGGCGCGTGGAAAGTCCATTCGACCCGAGGCCGAGGACGCGTCCCGCGATGGGATCGCGGTGGTGATGATCGTAAAAGAGCCAGCCGTCAATTTTGCCGGCGCGGAGCTCGGCCTGAATTGCTTTAATGTCGGGCATGAGTTTCGTCACTCTCTTTCGGCTGCGCGGGGCACAGCGCGGCGATTTGGTCGCGCGTTACTCCCGCGATCGCGACGCGCTTGGTGCGGCTTTTTTCGCCCGCGAGGATTCTAACAGCCCGAATTGGCACATTCAAACGGTCGGCCAGCAAACGACGGAGCGCTTCGTTCGCGCGATCTTCCACGGGCGGCGCCGTGAGCCGGACTTTCAGCGCGCCACCGTGCTCGCCCTCAATCGCATCGCGGCTCGCGCGGGGGACGACGCGCACCGCGAATGTGACGCTGCCATCGCACTCGGTGACTTCGATCAAGGTCGGGGCATCAAGGTTTGGGTTGACGCTCGCCAAAGAGCGCCGTGCCGAGGCGGATTTCGGTGGCACCTTCTTCGATGGCGACTTCGAAGTCGTGGCTCATGCCCATCGACAGCACCGGCATCTTGCGTCCGACGCGGCGGCTGACGTCGTCGCGAAGTTCGCGTAGCTTCCGAAAATAAGGACGCGCGAGCTCGGGGTCGTCAGCGAACGGGGGAATAGTCATGAGGCCGAGGAGATCAATGTGCGCGAACGGAGCGATGCCCTCGGCCAGAGCGGGCAAATCGGCTACGGCTACGCCGCTCTTCGTCGCCTCATCGCCCAAATGGACTTCGATCAGAACCGGCAAGTTCTTTCCTTCGGCAGCGGCGGCAGCGGCGAGTCTTTTCGCCAACGCGAGATCGTCGATGGAATCGACGCGCCGAAACAGATAAGCCGCGCGAAGAGCTTTGTTGCTTTGCAAATGGCCGATCAAGTGCCAGGTCGCGTCGAGATCGGCGACGAGCCGCTGCTTCGATTCCCACTCCTGAACGCGATTTTCGCCGAAATGGCGGAGGCCGGCGTCGTAGGCGGCGCGAATCGCCTCTGCCGGGAACGTTTTCGAAACCGCGACGAGCGTGACTTCGTCGGCATGACGTCCGGCGCGCTTCGCGGCGCTCGAGATGCGTGCGAGCACACGCTCAAGATTCGCGGCAATCTCGTTTCGCTCAACCATAACCAACATTCTATCATCCCAAGAATCGGTATCAGTGTCGGCGGCCAACGGTTTGGCCAGCGCACTTCGAAAAGTTCGCCTGCGTCGTGTGCTAGACTGGGCGGCACGCCATGCCTGCCCGCGGAAAATTCATCGTATTCGAGGGAATCGACGGCTCCGGAAAACGCACGCAGATGGAGATGCTCGCACGCGCGCTGACGGCGAAGAAAATCGAATGCACGCGCGTAAGCTTTCCCCGATACGAGGGATTCTTCGGCAAAATGGTGGCACGGTTCCTGAACGGCGAATTCGGACCGCTGGAAGCGGTGGACCCGCACTTCTCTGCCCTGCTGTATGCGGGCGACCGGCTTGAATCGAAGCCGGGACTGGAAGCTGCCCTGGCCCAAGGAAGAACCGTGCTCGCCGACCGGTACATTGGCTCGAATCTGGCGCATCAAGGCGCACGCGTGGCGCCGCGAAAGCGCGCTGAATTTCTGAAATGGCTGAAGCAGCTCGAATATGAAGTCTACGGGCTGCCCAAGGAAGATATTGTCGTGTATCTTCACGTATCTCCCAAGGAGGCGCAGCGGCTAGTGGGCAAAAAGGCCGCGCGGGCGTACACGAAACGGCGGCGCGATTTGCAGGAGGCCGACCTAGCGCACCTCAAGGCCGCTTCGGAAGTTTACGACGAGCTTTCGAGGCAGCCGAACTGGGTGCGGATTGAGTGTTCGGAGGTGGCGAGCGAGCGAATTCGCAAGATTGAGGATAAGGCGCTGCGCAAAGCGAATCGAATGTCGCGCAAGCCCGCCGGCGTGCCGCTGCGCACACCGGAAACGATCCACGAAGACGTTCTGGCGGCGGTGGAAGCGCGCGTGTTTCCCGCGCTCAGTGCGAGTGCGAAAGGCTGATTGGATGGGATTCAGCGAATTTCTCGGCAACGAACGGATCGTCAGCGCGCTGCGCGGAATGCTGCGGCGAGACCGCGTTGCAAACGCGCTGCTCTTCACCGGGCCGCGAGGAATCGGGAAGCTCACGCTAGCCAGAATGTTTTCGCAGGCTGCGAATTGCGAGCGCTTGAAAGACGATTTTTGCGGCGAATGCGCATCCTGCCTGAAAATCGCGCGCCTTGCGGACCCGCAGCCTTTGATCGAGGCCGGCCTGACCGAGCGAGGCGAAAGCGCCGACGCAGCCATGGTCGAACGCATGCCGCTGATCGTCGAAACGAACCCCGATGTGTGGCTGCTGGTTCCGGACCCGGTGCGGCTGCGAACGCCCGTAGCGCGACCGATGATTCGCGTGGGACAGTTGCGCGCGGTGCAGCGCGCCGCCTATTTCAGGCCACAGGGACGAAGGCGCATCTTCATTCTCGACGGCGCCGACACCATGCGCTGGAACGATGCGGATTTGTTTCTGAAGATTCTCGAGGAGCCGCCTGAATCGGCAACGCTGATCTTGCTCGCGCCGGCACCTGATTCCCTGCTGCCAACGATCCGGTCGCGGTGCTTGCAGTTCCATTTTGCACCAGTGCCCGTCCCTCAGATTGAGGCGTTCCTGAAAGAGCGCGCCGAAATGAAACCAGCGGACCGAAAACTCGCGGCGCAGCTCTCGGATGGCAGCCCCGGCGTGGCGCTTTCAATCGACTTAGCGGAGTCGGCGCGCCTGCGCCGCAGCGTCCTGCGGCTGCTGGAGCAGGCGGTTGCGGGCGAAAAGTACGGCGAGATTTTTTCGGCGACGGCGGTGCTCGCGAAGCAGGAGAAGGAATCGTTTGAAAATGTGCTGGGGCTGTTCTATAGTTTGCTTACAGACCTGCTCGAAATTTCCCAGAGTCCGAAGAGCAGTCTTCCCAGGAATCCCGACCTCCGCCGGGAACTCGAATCTCTCGGCAAGAAGGTCAATCTGGAATGGGCCTTGCGAGCGACGCAGGGTTTGGACCAGCTCGAGAGCCGTCTGCGTCGTAATGTCGGCCGGCAGCTCGGAATCGATGCACTACTCGTGTCTTTGGAGGCCCGCTAGGCTCTTCCATTCTTTCTCAAATTATTCTCAAAGATTTTGCAACCGAAAGAGTTCTCGCGCAGTCATAAGGAGTAGAAGAAATCCCTGAGGAGCAATTATGGTGAACCGGAAGTTATTTCGTCCCACGCTTACCGAAGTAAAAGAACCTTACCCTATGCGCGTGCCGCAGCCGGGTCCGCAAGCGTCTGGGCCGCCGCAGCGCAAGAAACCGGCGCCGCCGGAGCAAACCCACGCGGAGAATTTCTATTACGTGAAGCAGATGCAGTCGCGGACGCCCGTTGCCGTCGTGCTGAATGACGGAGAAGTTCTGCACGGCACCGTTGAGTGGTACGACAGGGACTGCATCAAGCTGACGCGTTACGGAAGTCCGAACCTGATGGTTTACAAGCACTGCATTAAGTACTTATATAAAGATGGCGAGGAAGCAGCGCAGGGCGGGACGAACGGACAGCAGTAGGCGAGACTCGAGTGTTGACCTCGGAAGGCGCTAATCTCGGAAGGCACTGACGCACTAACGGGGCGCCTTCCTGCCCCTCTTGAAGGGGCCCACGAAGAACGTCATCAAAGCCTTTCCAACCAGGCGGCGATCGTCGCGCACGTCGCAATCGACGACGGCGATATGCGCTCCGATGCGAACTACGCGCGCTTCTGCGCGGACAATTCCTTCTTCTACTGATTCGAGATAGTTGATTTTCATTTCGATGGTCGCTACGCGTGTGCCGCGCGGGCTTGCCATGTACGTCGCGAGCCCGCCCGCTGTGTCTGCAAGCGCCGCGAGAATCCCGCCGTGAACCACTCCGTGAACCTGCTTGTGGCGTTCGTCCACGCGCATGTGCAAGACGACGCGCCCCGGTTTCGCTTCGCCGAGCCTGAAGCCGAACTGCCGGGCCGTGTTGCTCGATTCGAGGCGTTCGCGAAGCTCCTCCACAGCCATGTGCTCATTCGATTTGCGGGAGCGAGCCATGTCAGTAGGCCGTCAGACCGCCGTCGAGCGGGAACGCGGCGCCGGTAACCCAAGCGGATTCGTCGGACGCCAGGTACACGGCCATTTGCGCGACGTCGTTCGGTTGGCCGACGCGCCCGAGCGGGATTTCAGCGGCGCGCTTTCTCCGCTCGACGCCGGGATCGGGCGTCATGTCCATCGACTGGTTGCCCAGATCCGTCTCGACGATGGTGGGGCAGATGCAGTTCACACGAATATTCTCGTGCGCGTGATCGAGGGCCATCGCTTTCGTCAGGCCCGTGACGCCGGCTTTCGACGCGCAGTAGGCCGCACGCTGTTTGCGCGCGACGAGACCCAATATGGAACCGATGTTGACTATCGAGCCGCCTCCCACTTTGCGGAGAGTCGTCAGCGCTGCGCGGGACACCAGAAACGTTCCCGTCAGATTCGCCTCGAGCACGCGATGCCAATCCGCGTCGGTGGTATTCTCCGCGTCGGCCACGACCACAGCGCCGGCGTTGTTGACGACCACGTTCAGGCGGCCGAAATACTCGACGGCTCCGGCGAGGGCCGATTCCACCGACTCTCGCTGGGTGACATCGCAGGCGATTGCCAGCGCTTGCCCGCCTGATTGTTCGATCTCGCGCACCACCGCTCGAAGAGGCTCATTTCGGCGGCCGGTCACCACCAACTGCGCGCCTTCCTTCGCAAATTCCAGCGCGCAGGCCCGGCCAATGCCGGTCCCGCCGCCGGTGATGAAGGCTACCTTTCCTGAAAGTCTCGGCACCTTTAGGCGCTCCTGTGTCGTCTAATGACGAAGCGCGAATCTAGCACCCGAAATCGTCTCGGCGCAAGCAAGGCAGACTAGAGGCGGCGCGGACAACGGCCCCGAGGAACCTCATGAAAATTGGCATCACCTGTTACCCAACGTATGGCGGCTCCGGCGTGGTGGCCACCGAGCTGGGAATCGAACTCGCCGCGCGCGGGCACGAGATCCATTTCATCAGCTACGCGATGCCGATTCGCCTGAGTGGCTCCTTCGACAGAATCTATTTTCATGAAGTGGAAGTCACCTCATATCCCTTGTTCGATCATCCGCCGTACACGCTCGCATTGGCGACGAAGATGTTGGAAGTGGCCGAGGACGCGGGCCTGGATCTTCTTCACGTGCACTACGCGATTCCGCATTCCGTTAGCGCGCTGCTGGCGCGGATGATGGCCGCGCCCACGAAGTTGCCATTCATCACGACGCTCCATGGCACAGACATCACGCTGGTGGGGAGCGATCGCAGCTACCTGCCAATCACGCGGTTTTCGATCGAGCAGAGCGATGGCGTCACGTCGATTTCAAATTACCTGCGCGACCGGACTGTGAAGGAATTCGAGGTGAAGCGGCCGATCGAGGTGATTCCGAACTTCGTCAACTGCGATCTTTACAAGCGCACGGACGATCCGGTTTTGCGCGCGAAATGGGCGCCCGATGGCGAGCCGATTCTGATGCACCTTTCGAATTTTCGCCCGGTGAAGCGAATCACCGATGTCGTCGAGATCTTCGCCCTCGTGCGGGAAAAGATTCCCGCGAAGCTGGTGATGATGGGGGACGGGCCGGATCGCGGCGCGGCTGAATACATTGCGCGCAAGAAGAAATTGCAAAAGGATGTGTTGTTTCTCGGCAAGCAGGATCGTGTGCACGAAAAACTCGGGCTCGCGGATCTGTTTCTGCTGCCGAGCGACCTGGAATCGTTCGGCCTGGCGGCCCTGGAAGCGATGGCGTGCGAGGTGCCCGTGATTGCGACGAACGTCGGCGGGCTGCCTGAAGTGGTGACCCACGGCATCGACGGTTATCTGGTGCCGCCGCGCGACGTCGAGGCTGCAGCGGAATATGCGCTCGAGATTCTGACGCGCCCGGATCGCGGCCGCGCGATGGGGCAGCAAGCGCGCATCGACGCGCGCCTCAGATACTGCTCGAACGACGTGATCCCGCAATACGAGGCCTACTACCAGAAGGTGCTGAACGCGACGGGCGCAGCCGCCCGCGCGTGATTTCGGATTATTTGGCCGCTGGCGCGTCTTTTGAAGATGGCGTTATCGCGTGAAGAGTCTGGAGAACCCGATTGATTTCTCCCTGCGTAAACTTGGCACCGGAATCCTGTCTAAGCGAGAAAAACAACCTGAGTTCGTGGTCGCTTGAATCGAAACATTCGATTTCAATGCGACCATCTCGTGACGGATCGCCGAACTGAAAGCCGCGGACTCCGCCCAACGCGAACGAGTAAATTACAGACGGACCGGAGCGGAGCATTTCAATTTCCTTGAATTGTAGAAGCAAGTTCTTGCGGACAGCCTCGCGCTTCCACATGAAGGGCCGGATCTGATCCGGCGTCACGTTCAGCTCGGCATTCAGCAGGACGTACTCCGAGCTTACGCCAAGGAACGATCCAATCCGCGCGTGACCCTGCTTGGCTACCTGCTTCATGAGTTGAAGTGGACCCTGAGGCGCCGGAGGATCTGTGAAGAGTATCCCTTGCCCACCACTAAAAATGTAGGCGGCGAGCGATGGCCCTTTCCGGATCGTTGTCGGGCTCGGCCAGGGCACTTCGAATTCGTATCCGAAGTCTGAAAGTTTGGTTCCTGGTGAAGCCGATGGCACCACGTCCGGCAGCCGTTGCGGAACCAAGAAGAGTCTGGGATTTGATTTGCCCATCTGCTTGGCTTCGTGCCAATTCCAGATTGGCATCGCGAAAAGCCAAGCCAACGCCAACACGAGGACAATTGCGGCGCCAACTACAGCCCCGATCCCTAACTGTTTCGTGCTGTCTTTCACCACCCCTCCAACGGCTCAAGCTCAGCGTTCGATGATGGGAACGGGCTGCAGCGATTGCACGGCGGCGTTGATGTCGGCCTGGTCGATCTTCGCGTTCGAGCCAGCCTGCGTCAGGAAGATGAAGCGCAACTGACTGTCGCGGCCGTCGAAGATGCGCAGCGCGACCGCCCCGCCCGTCGAGGGATCGCCGAATTGAAACCCGCGGTTCTCGCCGAACCCGATCGAATGCAGTCCCGGCATCGCGTCGTATCCGAATGAAATCTTCCACAGGAGCAGATCGTTTGTTCTTATCGCTTCGCGCATCGGCATGAAAGGCGACGTAGCGGCCGGCGACGCGCCATACACAGCCTGATAGAGCGCATAATTGGTGTCGAGCGGCGACCCGCCGAAAACGTTCTGAAGCTGCTGATATTCGAGGGGGCTGGAAGCCTTGAGCGCGTGGACTGTGTCCAACTGCGCTTCCGGATCGTAGAGGATCACCACCTGCCCGGAATCAAAACGGAACTCGACGTAAGTGAGCGTTTTGTTGATCTTCTGTTTGCCCGTCCACGGAACCTTGAACTCGTAATTGAAAGCTTTCAATTGCGTGCTGCCGGCCGCGGGAACCTGCGCGTTCAAAGGGTCGGGTACGTCTGCAATCCAGGCGTTGTCCCGAGTCCAGTGGTGAGCTTCAAAGGCAACCAGCGTCTGCAGGCCGAACGCGATGCAGTAGCCCGCTATAAGAATCACCACGCCTGCGAGGATGAGTGCGTTGCGCGCGCTGTTCGTCTCAGACTTTTCGGTCATCGCCTGTTGGCCTCGGGAGGGTGCCGCCTTGAGAGAAGCGACCACACCATCTTACGCTGACCGGAAAGGTGTTATCCAGCAGTTGCTAGGGATAGGTCTGTGACGCCGAATCGCTTCGGCTTCGGGCAGGCTGCGATTCATGGCGTCCTTCACCCCAGCCTCATACCCAAGGCCGCAGCCCCGAACACGAGAACCACGAAAGCGATCGCCAGCAGCATCGCAACGTCGCCGAGACGATGTTGGCGGCGCAGATCTGCGTCATACACGAACAATTGAATCGGAATTCGCGGCAGCCAGAACAGGGCGATCGCGGCGCTCAGAAAGTGCCCGAGGCGGCTGCCACCGGCAAGCTCCGGCGCGAAACGGAAGCAAAGAGCGGAGAAGATCGCGAGTATCCCCAAGATGTAGATCCAATGCACGATGAATACCTGGCGAATCATCGGCGAAATGCGCACAAGATTTTCGCGGCAACGCAATTTCCGGGGCATCACGAAGTTCGCCGCGAGAATCGCGAGTTGCACTGCGCCCGCGGCCCAGATCAGTGGAATCAGCGGGTTCATGGTGGCTCCTTTCGGTCCACGTCGAACGCGCGAGCGCCGGTGAGGCAATGGCGGCGGGCGGCGACGCGGCGATATGCGGCGCGTAGGGCGCGGCGCACGCCGGGAACTTGTGCTAGCGCGACGAGCGGCCAGCTCCACCAGACATACTTCGCTAGCGCGATGATGGCGTCTGCGCCGCCATACGTTTCGCCGTTTCGCAGCAGGACGCGCATCTCGCCGAGAAGCTGGTTCTCCGGAAAATGGAAGAAGGCGCGGACCCAGGGAGTTTGGAGGGGGAGGAAGACAAAGCCGCGAGGGGCCAGAATCGGCTCGATGCGGTCGACCCACCGGCGGCAGAATTGGCAATCGCCGTCGAAGAGGACCCAACCTCGCGAGGGCTTCGAGGTGGCGTCAGTAATTTCTGTAGAGACTGAAATCATAAGGCCTCAAAAGCCCGGACGAGGCACCTTTCGCCTGCCACGGCAGGTCAGGATTGGCTAGCGTGACTACACCTAACCCGGGAGCAGCTTTCGAATCTTTCCGCGCAGCTTCGCGATGCCTCGCGCCGCGGCGGGCGAAAGGTGCTGAAACTCGGTAAAAAGCGTGTCCATCGTCGCGATGAACTCGAGTAGTTCCTCGAGTTTTTGCCGGGCATAGGCCTCTGAGGGTCCAGCCTCAGCCGCTTCCGCCACGCATTCGCGCACGACCTCAATTGTCGGATCGACTTCCCTCTTCTTGCGCTCCTGCACGATGATGCGGAAAAGCTCCCAAACATCCTTGACGGACTCGAAATGCTGCCGGCGGTCGCCCAGAACCGGAGCCACGCGCACGATGCGCCAACCCTGCAGTTCGCGGAGGCTGGTGCTGACGTTGGACCGGGCCACCGAGAGCGTTGTGGCGATCTCTTCGGCCGAAAGGGCCCGCTTCGAAATGAACAGCAGCGCGTGAACCTGTGCCACGGTGCGGTTGACGCCCCAACGGGTGCCCATTTCGCCCCAATGGAGGATGAACTTCTGTTCGACGGGGGAGAGTTGGGATTTGGTGTTGTCTGTCATTTCTGTCTGTACTGACATTACAGTATCAACGACCCCTTGTCAAGCCCATTTTTCGGGCCGCTCCTAAGTTCCATCCCTAGCTTGGCTTGGCAGTGTTCGATTCTGAGCCGATTTATCCCATCACCGGGCAGGCGAAACCGCAGATGCACGTCCAGCCATACTTAACACGCGGATAAATAAGGCCTTAGCGCGAACCCCTAGGGGTGTCCGAATTGCGTACAAGAGGGACGGACTGCTCCGGAGAGCCTACGCTTCCGGGCGGAGGCGCTGATGGATTCGTTCTGGATGGACCTGCGTCACTCGATTCGGATGCTGCTGAAGAACCCCGCGTTCACGATTGCGGCGGTGGTGTGCCTGATGCTGGGGATTGGCGCTACTACGGCGATTTTCAGCGTCGTCAACGCCGTGCTGCTGCGGCCTCTTCCCTACAAGCAGCCCGACAAGCTGGTTCGCGTCTACACGGAGTTCCCCACGTTCCCCAACGGCGGCTTGCATCGCTTCTGGACGTCGCCGCCGGAGTTCATCGATCTTCGGCGCGACCTGAAATCGTGGCAGTCGCTGGACGCGTGGGTGGATGCAGGGGCCAACATCGCGGGCCGCACGCAGCCCGCGCGCGTAAACGCCTCGTTTGTGGGCGGCGGATTGCTCGACACCCTTGGTGTGTCGCCGATGATGGGCCGGCTGATCGGCGCGGCAGATGACGAACCCAACGCGCCGCAAGTGGCAGATATTTCGTACGGCGTTTGGAAGACGGTCTTCGGCGGCGATCCCGGCATCGTTGGACGCGACACTCAATTGAACGGACAGAAGTGCACGATCATCGGCGTAATGCCTCGCGGTTTCGAGTTCCCTCCCGGCGACATTCCCGCGCCGGAGGTGTGGTCGGCATTGCAGATCGATCCCGCGAAGCCCGGCGGCCGAGGCAGTCACTATCTCTATCTCATCGGTCGGCTAAAACCCGAGGCAACTTCAGCGCAAGCCTGGACCGAGCTTAAATCTTACGAAAGCGCGATGGGCGAAGCGCACAAAGGCATGAGGGAGCACTATTTCAATCCGAAGAATCACACGCTCGTAAGCTATGGGCTGCAGGATGAAGTGGTCAGCGGCGTCAGGCCCGCGCTCATCATGTTGCTCGCGGCGGTTGGATTCGTGCTGCTGATTGCGTGCGTAAACGTCGCAAATCTGCTGCTGGCGCGCGCGGAAGCGCGCAAACGCGAAATCGCGATCCGGAGCGCACTCGGCGCGGGCATCCCCCGGCTTGCCATGCAATTCATTCGCGAAGGACTGCTGCTGTCTTCGGTTGGGGCGTTGTTCGGTTTGGCGCTCGCCTACGCTGGCTTGCGGCTGATTCAGTTGACCAACGCGGGGAGCTTGCCTCGCGCCGCGGAAATCGGAATCGATACGCGCGTCTTGCTGTTCACCATCGGCGCGACCCTCCTAACCGGCGTGCTCTTCGGCCTCGCTCCCATCGTTCCCCTGGCTTATCAGAATCTTCAAGATTCGCTGAAGGACACGATCGGTTCGACAACCTCCACTTCTGGCGCGCAGGCCTTTCGGCGCGTCCTCGTGGCTGGAGAGCTGGCGATGGCGCTAGTTCTGCTGATCGGCTGCGGCCTGATGGTTCGAGGGTTCTGGAAATTGCAGCAGGTGCACACGGGCATGAACACGGATAACGTGATCACGATGAACATCAATCTCCCGCAAGCCACGTATCCGAAGAACGACCAATTGCTGCCGTTCTGGCAGCGGATGGACGACGCGATCGCGCATTTGCCGGGCGTTCAGTCCGCGGCCATCGCGAGCGGGCTGCCGCCGTTGCGTCCGCCGAACATGAACGACACGAAAATCGAAAATTTCGTGAAAGTGAAGGACGGGCCGATCGAAAACGTCGATTACTACCAGATCATCAGCAAAGATTACTTCAAGACGATGGGCATCCGGCTGATGTCTGGACGCTCGTTCGACGAGCGCGACGCGAAGGGCACGCCGGACGTAGTGATCGTCAACGAAACGATGGCACGCACATTCTGGAAGAACGAGAGCCCCATCGGGAAACGCATCCAGCCGGGTGAGTCGCCGCCGTGGTGCACAATTATCGGCGTCGTCGAGGACGTGAAGAACGCCGGCTTAGACAAGCCGGCCGGCACGGAATTGTATTTGCCGTACGACCAGACGCAGGCCGCGGGCTTGCAGAATGCGTACCTGGTTTTGCGCGGACGAGGCGATCCCAGATCGCTTGTTTCCGCGGTGCGAAGCAAACTCGACGGCGTCGATCCCACAATCCCGCTCGCCGACGTGAAAACCATGGATAGCGTGATGGCGGAGGCCGAATCCCAGCCGCGATTCCTCACGTTGCTGCTCACTCTGTTCTCCGGCGTCGCACTGATTATCGCCACCGTCGGCATCTACGGCGTGATTTCGTATTCGGTGGCGCGCCGATCGAAGGAGTTCGGACTCCGCATGGCGCTCGGCGCGCAGCCGGGCAACGTGCTCGCGCTCGTGATGAGGCAAGGCTTGGTGCTTATTGCGATCGGCGTGATCGTGGGCGTCGGCGCGGCGCTCGGATTGACGCGACTGATGGCCACGCTTCTCTTTGGTGTGCAGCCCACCGATCTCGCGACGTTCCTTAGCGTGTCGGCGCTGCTGGCTGTCGTGGCGCTCGCTGCGAGCTACATCCCCGCGCTCCGAGCGACCAAAGTGGACCCGATGAAAGCGCTCCGGTACGAATGATGGACACCGCCAGGAACCTGATGTAGCTTGTTCGTAGAGCACAAATCACGACGCCCGTATCCGCCTTGCGGACGCGGGCGTTTTTATTTTGTGGGGAGGAACGATGCCGGAATTGCCGATGTACCGCTCCGAGGCTGAAATCGAGGAAGTGGTTCGGCGCCTGGAGGCGTGCGAGTGTTCGCCCGCGGATTTCGGCCACGCGCAACATCTGGCGGTGGCTGCGTGGTACATCCCTAAATTTGGCTCAAGCGCCGCGACGGGGAAAATGCGCGAGAGTTTGTTGCGGTACACGACATTCCTCGGAAGACATCGCTATCACGAGACAGTCACGGTGTTCTGGCTTCGAGCGGTGGAATTGCACGCGCTTGAAATGCGCGACGCGACAGATTTAGTGGAAATTGTGAACGGAGTTGTCGCGGCCCTGGGCGATAAGAGCCTGATCTCGCGCCATTACAGCGCCGAGAAAATCGCTTCTGCCGAAGCCAAGGCGCATTGGACCGAGCCCGATCTTGCGCCGCTGCCTACGTAAACCCGCCGCGCCCAAACCTGCTTGCAGTTGACTCGCGCGGGGGCCGCGAGCGGAACGAACTCAGGCGGTCGTTACGAACTCGACGGTGGCGAGCTCGGGAATCTCGATGTGGATGAGGGTTCCCTGCCCTTCTTCGCTGCGAATGTCCATCTTGAACTGATCGCCGTACAACAGCCGCAAGCGCTCGTTGACGTTGCTGATTCCGATTCCGCCCGCATAGACCTCGCGCAAGCGCTCCGGCGAAATCCCAATGCCGTTGTCCTTGATCTCGATGTAAAGGCGCCCATCGACGATGTGCGTGCGCAGGTGAATCTGACCTCCCTCAAGCCGCGGTGCCAGGCCATGCTTGATCGCGTTCTCGATCATGGGCTGCAGGAACATGCTGGGGACGAACGTGTCGAGCGTGTCCTCGTCCACCTGCTTGAAGAACTGCAGCTTGTCGCGCCCGAAGCGAATCACTTCGATATCGAGATAGTCGTCGACGAATTCGAGCTCCTCGCGCAGCGGGACGAACGTCTCGTGCTTGCGCAGCAGCCGCCGCAAAATATTCGAGAGCTTCAGCACCACGCCACGAGCCATGTCCGGATCGAAGCGAATGAGCGAAGACACCGTGTTCAGCGTGTTGAACAGGAAATGAGGATTGATCTGGCTGGTGAGCGCGTCCATGCGGGCCTTGAGCAGCAACTGCTGGTTCTGCTCGAGGTTCATCTCGATGCGAGTGTTGTTCCAGATCTTGATCGGCACGGCAACGCAGATCACCGACGTGAGCACCACCAGCGGCATCAGCCCCCAGCTCACCGGATATTCCGCGAACAGCCACTTCGTGTGCGCGGGCAGCGCATCGACGAGGAGAATGCGTCCCGTTTCAAACGCCGCGCACGCGAACAGCGGAAGCATCGCCCAGTTCTTTTTTCCCAGGCGAATCAGGTCCCATATCGACCGCGGAATGCTGAGAAACAGGAACGGGCCGAAGTGCCAGATGTCCTCTTTTTCCGGCATCACCTCACGAATCACTCCCGCGAGCAATCCCACCAGCGCCGCCACGGGGCTCGACAGCCATTCGTGCATGCCGAACGCTGGCAGACTGATCAGCGAGCCGCCCAGCAGGCCGACAACTCTGCCACCGATTAGGCCCATCAAGAATGAGCCTTCCAGCATCAAATCGAAGAACTGGTAACCGCCAATGATGCGCAAGATGATTCCGATCGCCAGCGGCGGCGTCAGGAACAGCAGCAGGATCACTTTCTGGTCGGAATCGCGATTCTCGGTGAAGACCAGTTTGCGAAACGATCGAAAGCGGACGAGCAACGCCGCCAGCGCCGCCGCCCAGCACAGCTTGAGCAGTAGCGTGAGAAGCAGTTCGGGTACGCCGGATAGTGCGCCCATCTTTGCGTCCCGGCATTGCAAGCCGGGAATACGCCTCTCGCGCTAACTTAGCCAAAGCCGCAAGGGATGTAAAGCTAAGGCCGAAGCGGGACGAGGAAGGAGTTACAGGATGCCAGTGACAAACATGCGCGCGAGCGCTCCTGCTATAATGCGCAATTCCGTGAAGCCCCGCAAACCAGCCCTGAAGGTGCGCGTCGTCGCCAAGGCGCAACTGCCCACTTCGTTCGGGAAGTTCACGATCTTCGCGATTCAGGGCGCCCGCGCCGCCGACGAAGCAGTGGCCATCGTTCATGGAGATCTGAAGCGCGCCAAGGCCCCGCTCGTGCGCGTTCATTCGCAGTGTCTGACGGGAGACGTCTTCACGTCAGAACGCTGCGACTGCCGCGCGCAACTCGAATTTTCGCTGCGCAAGATCGCGAAAGAACCCGCAGGCGTCGTGCTGTACCTCCCGCAGGAGGGCCGCGGAATCGGCCTGATTAACAAGATCAAAGCGTACGAACTGCAGGACGCGGGCCTCGACACCGTGGAAGCGAACCGGCGGCTCGGTTTCGCGGCGGACTCGCGCGACTATGAGTTTGCGGCCGAAGCGCTGAAGGCGCTGGGCCTCCGCGCCGTGCGGCTGCTTTCGAATAATCCTGACAAGGCGCAGCAACTCAAGCGCTCCGGCCTTCGCGTGGCGAAGCTTGTTCCCTGCCGGCCGCGAATCAGCCGCCACTCGCGCGCTTATCTGCGCACCAAGCGCGACAAGCTGGGCCACCTCCTCGCCGGCCTCTGACGCGTCTGTTGGCACGGACATCTCTCCGCTGTGCCGGCGAAAGGGCGACGCGCCGAAGCAAGCTTCGGCGAAGAGAAAGCGGCAGCGAGCTGCCGCACTCCCAAAGCGGCCTGCGGCCGCAAAGAAGAAATCGACACCCCTAGACAAGTTAGGAAAGCTGGTGTACATTCCTAACCTGTTTAGGAGGCCGAAATGCCCGAGCCAGCGCAACTTCTTCCCGGCACGCTCGACCTGCTCATCCTGAAAGCAGCTTCCCTGGGCCCGCTGCACGGCTATGGCGTGCTGCTGCGCATCGAACAGATCACCCGCGGCGCGCTGCTCACGGAACAGGGCGCGTTGTATCCCGCGCTCCATCGGCTCGAGCATCAGGGCCTGCTCGACACCGAGTGGGGCACGTCGGAAAACAACCGCCGCGCGAAATTCTACCGGCTGACCCCGGCTGGGCGCCGCCGCCTTCGCGAAGAAACCGAAAGCTGGAACCGCATCTCCACCGCCATCCGCTCCGCGTTGAGCGCCAAACCTCAGGAGGGCTAGCAATGGTTTTCTCTTTTCGTTCCGTTTTCGGGCTCGGTTTTGGTCCTTTCATTACTGTGAAAGTGTAGCGATTGACGAGAGCATCGGGCCTTTGTTTTGAGTAGGTTGCAGCGATTTCTATTTGCAAAGTGTAGCGATTGATTGAAAGAAGGGGCGAGGAGCGGGGGGCGACGGTCGGCACGGCGGGCAGGGCGAGAGGTGCGACCGCGCTGAGAATCGAGTTTCTGAAATTTGGGCGATTAGGACGCGGAGCCGTCGTTTCTTTTGAATGGGTTAGGAGGCATTCTAATTTCGGTATTTGGCGATTAGAGGTGCAGCGATTGGCGGCGCGTGATGAGTAGGGGAGGAGCGGGTCGGTGCTGTCTCGTCTCTGGCTTGCTTCCCGTCGATCAAATCTGTTCAGCATAAAAACAACAAACGTTAGCACAAATCGGGAGGAATAGCTAGTAACAAAGAGACGTTAGTACTACTACAACTAGGGAGGCAGTTGCGAGGCTTGACCGAAGACGCGCCGGCCGCTGGTGGCGCAAAGCAAAAGGCGCCATTCGGGAGAATGGCGATCCCAGGGTAGGCGAGGACGGCGGCCAGGGGCGCGGAGGCGAGGAAAGTAGGGGCGAGGGCGAGAGAAACCGAAGATGCCGCGCTGAAGCGCGGCGCTACGTTTAAACCTTCAGCGCAGGAGGTGGACGATGTTTGCGAGGGTGCGGTCGGTGTGGCGAAGCATGTGGCATCGCAAGCAATTCGAGAGCGAACTTGACGACGAGATGCGCGCCCACATCGAAGCTCGCGCGGACGATCTGGTGCGCTCCGGCATCTCGCGCGAAGAGGCCACTCGCCGAGCGCGGATCGAATTCGGCTGCGTGGAAGCGCACCAAGATGGCGTCCGCGAATCCCGCCGCGTCAATTGGTTCGAAGACTTCGCGCAAGATCTTCGTTTCGGCGCGCGCATGCTGTGCAAGTCTCCCGGCTTCACTGCCGTCGCCATTCTCACCCTAGCCCTCGGCATCGGCGCCAACACCGCGATCTTCACCATGACGAATGGCCTGATGCTGCACACGCTCCCCGTGCGCGATCCGGGGCAGCTCGTCGAACTCCTCCACCACTATCCGGGCGAGCCTGAACCAGGGTTCAACGGCTTCTCGTCGGATGCTTACCGGATCATGCGCGACGGCAACCACGTTTTCTCGGACCTGTTGGTTGGGTCCACTATGAACTTCGCCCCTGTCCGCGCCGATAAGCTGCAGCCTCAGACCGTGTTCGTCGGAGCTGTAGGAGGAACTTTCTTCCAAGCGCTCGGGGTGGGGGCTGCGGCAGGTCGCCTAATCGGCCCCGAAGACGTTCACAGCGGGTATCACTCCCCCGTAGCCGTCATCAGCTGGTCGTTCTGGAAGTCCCGATTCGATCTTGATCCGGGAATCATCGGCAAGAAAATCGTCGTTGGTGACGACGCGCCTCTTACCATCATCGGCGTGGCGCAACGCGGGTTCTACGGGCTTAATGACGAAGCCCCACAAGACATTTGGTGGCCTACATCACTTGGTCCTTCGCTCGGATGGGGGTCTTTGAGCTTGCTGGCACGGTTGAAACCCGGCGTATCGATCGACAAAGCGCGGGCTGAAATGTCGGTCTTGTTCCAAGAGGCAGTGGATCGACCCGACGCCGGTCCCTTCGTGCGTCAAATGAAACTCCGCATCGAGCCGGCTGGAAATGGCGTTTCGACGCCTTTGAGCCAGATGCTCTCGACACCGTTGACGTTGCTGATGGCGACGGTGGGGCTGCTGCTGCTCCTCGCGTGCGCGAATTTAGCAGGGCTGCTCTTGGCCCGCGGAGCATCGCGTCAGCACGAAATGGCCGTGCGTGCATGCCTCGGCGCGGGTCGCACGCGCTTGCTGCGCCAAACGCTTACCGAATCGCTGCTGCTGTCGCTGGTCGGATGCGCCGTCGGCATCTTCGTGGCCTACTTCGCAGCTCACGCGCTGATCCGGGTCTTCGCATCTGGCAGGTTCATCATGGGGTCGCCGGTGCATTTTGAGGCTCTCACAAACCCAGATGCAAACGTGCTGTTGTTCACCGGAGCGCTTGCGCTGCTCACAGGACTCTTGTGCGGAGCGGCACCCGCTATGAGCGCCTCGAATACGGCACCAGCATCCGCGCTGCATCAGGCACGGCGCATCGGAGAATCCAAGTCCCAGCGGCTGTTCGGCAAGGGCCTGGTCGCTTCGCAGGTGGCGCTCTCCCTGGTGCTGGTGAGCTCGGCGGGGCTGTTCGTGGGATATCTCTCGAATCTTCGGAACTCGAGTCTTGGATTCGAGCGCAATAATCTGCTGCTGGTGACGCTCGATTTCGAGCAGAGTGGCTATAACACTGCGCAATTCTCGCGGCTGTCTCAAGAGCTCGTGATGCGCCTGGACGCCTTCCCCGGCGTAAGCTCGGCCACCTTCAGTGACATGAGTCCAATGGAGGGCCCCGGAGCTTCGGGCTTCGCATTTGCGAAAGACCATCCTGAAAAGCGGACCCAGGCCTCCATCAATTATGTTGCCCCGGCCTACTTCGAGACGTACGACACACCATTTCTCGCGGGTCGCGATTTTTCCGCACGCGACCAGGCCGGCTCCTCTGTCGCAATCATTAACGAGGCCGCTGCTCGCGATTGCTTCGGGAATGAAAACCCCATCGGAAGACACATTACCCTGAGCCATATCACCTCGACGAAGGGCGAAAAGACCTATGAGGTAGTTGGAGTCGTCGGCGACGCCAAATACAACGACCTCGAGCAGGCCGCGCCGCCCACGATCTATGCGGACCTGCTTCAACAGGGCTTCATCGGCTCTCAGTTGGCAATCCGCACGAGAATCGATCCCGGCGGAGTTGCCAGCGCGGTTCGCCAAACCGAGGCCGCTGTGTTGCAGACTGTTCCCATCGTTCGGATTATGACGATGAACGAGCAGATCGATTCGTCCATCGTTCCACAGCGGTTGATTGCAATGCTTTCTGCAGGGTTCGGCTCGCTCGGCGCGCTGCTTGCGGCGGTGGGGCTCTATGGGCTGCTTGCGTACACGGTGACGCAGCGCGCGCACGAGATTGGTGTCCGCATGGCACTCGGCGCAGCTCGAAGCGACGTCATGCGAATGGTGTTTCGAGACGCGGCGTGGATGGTCTGCGCGGGCGTGGCTGTGGGAGCGCCCCTCGCATTTTGGGGCAAGCGCGTGGCAGCAAGTTTGATTGCAGACCTTCCGACAAAAAGCGCGGCACCAGTGATTCTTGGCGGCGTAGCGATGATTGCGGTCGCGCTGCTGGCCAGCTACGTCCCGGCGCGGCGCGCGATGAGGGTGGATCCGATGGTGGCGCTGCGGCACGAGTGAAGAAGGGCGAGGGGTGAGCCGCCTTCGCGCGGGGCGCTTCGGCGCGCCAAGGGGAAACCGAAGATGCCGCGCTGAAGCGCGGCGCTACGTCTAAACCTTGAGCGGCTCGCGGGCTGTGGGAGGCAAGGATGCAGAGAGTCAAGGCGGCAAGGAAAGTCCACCCTCCGGAGCACCGTTGAACCATTTGCGGAGAAAGTCAGAACCTCGGCTTCAGGGGCTAAAGCCCTCAAGAGCGCGAGACGGTCACGGCGGGGTTGAAACCCCGCCCTTCCAAGAGCAAGCCGTCGCGTGACCTCTGAAATTGCGCGGTAAGGAAGGAGGCTGAGCATGGTTGCGGGGGTGCGGTCGGTGTGGCGGAGTTTGTGGCATCGCGCGCAATTCGAGAGCGAGCTTGACGACGAGATGCGCGCTCACATCGAGGCGCGGGCGGACGATCTCGTGCGGTCAGGCCTGCCGCGCGAAGAAGCGGTGCGGCGTGCGCGCGTCGAATTTGGCTGCGTGGAGGCGCATCAGGACGGCGTCCGCGAGTCCCGGCGCATCAACTGGTTTGGCGACCTTGCACAGGACCTCCGTTTTGGCTTGCGAATGCTGCGGCGCAACCCGGGCTTTTCGGTGCTGGCGATGCTTTGCCTCACCTTAGGGATCGGCGCGAACGCCGCAGTATTCAGTTGGATCGAAGGCGTCCTGCTTCGCCCATTCCCGCTTGTCGTGCACCAGGAGCGGCTACTGGCCATGGTGGCCACGTCGCGCGGCGTGGCTGGCTATAGCGACGTTACCTGGCCCGACTTCCTCGATTTTCAGAGGAACTGCACACTGATTGATTCCTTTATCGCCGAAAAGATCACCGGCGCCACATTCGGTCTCGGCGACCGCGCGGAAAACTTTGTCGGCAGCGTGGTATCGGCGAACTACTTTGACGCCCTCGGCGTCCATCCCATTCTTGGACGCGGATTCGAGCCCGCAGAGAACCTGGGACGCAACGCCCATCCCGTAACCGTAATCAGCTATCAGATGTGGCAGGGCCGTTTCCACGGCGATCCGGCGGTGATTGGCCGGACGGAAACTATCAACGGCCGGAAATTCACGATTGTCGGCGTTGCGCCGAAAGGCTTTTACGGGACGTTTGTCGGCTATGCGTTTCAGTTTTGGGCCCCCGCGTCGATGCAGGAAGCATTCGAGAATGATGGGTACAAACTCGAAGACCGGAGCGCGGCTTGGATCGAAGGATTCGTTCGGCTGAAGCCCGGCGTGACTCTCGCGCAGGCGCAACAAGAAATGTCCGCTGTTGCCGAACGGCTCGAAGCCGCCTATCCGGAAACGAACCGAGGCCGCGGCATAAAGCTGTTCGCGCTGTGGCAGACGCCTTTCAACAATGCAGGCGCCCTGGCGCCGACGCTGGGAATCGCACTCGGCGTGGTGATTTTTGTGCTGCTGATCGCGTGCGCCAACGTCAGCAACCTGCTGCTCGTTCGCTCCTTCGCGCGGCGCCATGAAATGACGGTTCGCGTTGCAGTGGGAGCAGGGCGCGGCCGGCTCTTGAGGCAGCTTCTCACCGAAGGACTGATTCTCTCGGCGTTCGCGGCAGCTGGGGGGCTCGTTGTGGCGTACTGGTGCCGCAATTTGCTCGTGCGCTTGATCCCGTTTCGCGGCAGGCCGATGTATCTTGGCGGGGAGCTCGATTGGCGCGTGTTCGCCTTGAGCGCAGGCGTTGGCGCGGTCGCGACGCTGCTTTTCGCGCTGGTTCCCGCGATGCAGAGCGGCAAGATCGATCTGGCCGCCGCGCTGAAATCCGAATCGTCGGGTGTCGTCGGCGGCCGCCGAAAAGTTTGGATCCGCTCGAGTCTGGTTGTTGTGCAGGTCTCGCTGAGCTTCCTTTTGCTGGTGGGAGCGGGTCTTGTGATTCAGAGCCTGCAGGCCATTCACTCCGCCAGCCCAGGCTTTTCCACCGAGGGCGTGTTGACCACGAACGTGAATCTATTGGCGGCCGGTTACGACACGCAGCGCGCAAGGAATTTTGAAGACCGATTGATGGAGCGAGTTCAGGCCCTCCCCGGAGTCGACTCCGCCGCGTACGGTCGCATTACTCCGTTCAGCTATCGCGGCTATTCATCCGCACCTATCGCCGTCGACGGCTATCTGGCTCCGTCGGATCAGCTACCCACCGCCGACTACGACGAGGTGAGCCCCGGATATTTCGCCACGATGGGAATTTCGCTGGTGTCTGGCCGGGAGTTCACGCTCGCCGATGACGAAAATGCACCGCTCGTTGCCATCGTGAACGAAGCGATGGTGAAGCAGTATTGGCGCGGCGAAGATCCGGTCGGCAGGCGCCTTCAAGTGAAGGGCCGCTGGATGCTGGTGGTCGGAGTCGCCAAGTTGTCGAAGTACCGGAATTTCCTCGAAACGCCGCAGCCGTTTTTCTATGTGCCTCTGCGGCAAAATTTCTCCACGTCCGTTGGGCTGGATATCCGGACTTCGCAACCGCCGCAGACGATTTCCGTCGCGCTGGCTCGCGAGATTCACGCGCTGGACCCGGGCCTGCCGGCGTACGCGGTGATCACCATGCGCGAACAGGTGGACCGCTCGACATCCGCTCAACGTATCGCGGTGACGCTGCTCGGTGTTTTCGGGGGGCTGGCGGTGCTGCTCGCGGCGATCGGATTGTACGGGGTGATGTCGTACACGGTGTCGCAGAGCACGCGCGAACTGGGGCTGCGCATGGTGCTCGGCGCGCGCGCATCCGACCTGCTGAGACTTGTGATGTCGCACGGTTTGAGGTTGATGGCAGTCGGCGTTGTCCTTGGTGCAGTGGCGGCACTGGAACTAACGAGGCTACTCGGGTACACGCTTTACAAGGTGGGCCCGCGCGATCCGCTCGCATTCGCGTCTGCGTTTGCAGTGATGACGGTGGTCTCGCTGGTGGCGTGCCTTTTGCCCGCCTGGCGCGCCGCGCGCACGGATCCGGCCCGGGCTCTGCGGGGATAATTTCTGTGGTTGGTGAGTGGTGATTAGTGAGTGGTGAGTGGCTAGCGGCGAGATCAAGGAGTTGCGGGAACGTGACGCACATTTCCAGGGAGGGTGACAGGCTGTGAGTGAAATGAGTGCCATCGAGGTCGCGTTGGATTTTGTCGCGAAAATCAATGCGCACGATGTGGACGCGATCGTGGCCTTGATGAGCCCGGACCACGTCTTCATCGACGGGCTCGGGGCCACATTCCGCGGAGCCGAGCAAATGCGCGCAGGCTGGAAATTCTACCTGGGGATGTTCCCAGACTACGCGATTGAAGTGACGTCCCAGTTTGGCCGCGGAGACAGCGTAGCGCTGTTTGGCAAGGCTCGCGGCACTTTTGCTGTGAACGGAAAACTATCGCGCGAGAATTTCTGGGAGATTCCGGCGGCGTGGCGAGCCGTCGTTGAGAATGGCCGTGTAGCTGAGTGGCAAGTCTATTGCGACAATGAGCCAGTACGGAAAATCATGGCCGCAAATGCTCCCGCAAAGTCGCAGTAAAGCTTCGACGAAGGCGTCTAAAGACGAAAAGCAGATCCCTCACCCCGCAAAAACCGCGGGGATTCGGGATGACAACGTCGGAATGACGGCGTGGCTTCAGGGGCCGAAGCCCCTGATTTTTTTTTTTAAGGCAGCGTTTTCGCATGGCCTGAAGGCCATGCTCCCCGGACTAAAAGTCCGGGGCTGACACAAAGAAGGCCGGGAGCGACAAAATCGAGCTTCCAGACAGGCTCTCCTAGCCGCCGCCGACGAAGTGGACGATCTCAAAGGTGTCGTTCGGTTGGACTTGCGTTTCTGACCAGCGCGCGCGAGGCAGAATATCGAGGTTGCGCTCGATGGCGACGCGATCGGTCTTGATCTCCAGATGCTCGAGCAGCGCCGGAACATTCAGGCCCTCGGGGACCTCGCGACGCTCGCCGTTGATTGTGACCGTCATTGCGCCGCGTCTGCCGGCGGAGCTTTCGGGCGCGAGCGCATCGCGAAACGGATTTCGTCCTTGCCGGCCTCCGTCTTGGCGTGTATCACGAGTGCGAGGTTGCCTTTCCCGAGAGGCGGCATCGGAAATTGCAGTTGCACGCGCCCCTGTTCATCGCTGGTTCCCGCGTGACGAGTTTCTTCGAGGGCGCCTTCGATGAGGGCTTCCACTTGCGCTCCCGATTCGGGCTGGCGATCCGCGCGCCTCACAATTTCCAAATCCAGCGAAACACTGCCGGCAGACAACCACGAGCTTGGATTCAACAGTTGCACCTGGATGGCGCCACTCTTTGGCGCTGGGTCTTCCGCAGCCGCGATTTCAGCGTCAAGCGCACCGGAGCGCAGATCGTCGATCACGGTACGATGCTGCTCTTCGACTCGCTCCTGCAGCATTTCGGCGGTGAACTCGGGCGATTCCGCGAGATGGCCGTAGTTCGAGGCGCGCCGGTGCAGCACTCGACCGTTGCGGTAGACCACCGTATCGATCACGGGACGCGCCGGGCCGCGGCCCTCCGTTTGAACGTGGAAGACGCGTTCGCCCACCGAAACGTCCGTGTTGAATCCGGAATTCACGGACTACCCATCCCCCTTTTTCGCCGCGCCGGAGGGAAAAACGCTGCAAATAAGATTTTGGGAGTTCATTTGACCATTGCGCTCTCGGGCCGTTATTATATCAACGCTACCAACATGCAGACCGGCTACCTCGACAATTACGCGGGCCTTTTGCTTATGTTTATACTGGCTTGCGGTCTCGCTGGCGCGCTGATCGTGCTGTCCGCTGTGATCGGCAGGCACAAGCGCACGCGGGAAAAAGATCAACCCTACGAGTGCGGCATCCGTCCGACGGGCGATGCGCGCGAGCCGATCTCCGTTCAATTTTACATGGTCGCTTTGGTGTTTATCCTGTTTGATATCGAGGCGATCTTTCTGTATCCCTGGGCGCTGGTCTACCACGACCTGAAGTTGTTTGGTTTTGTGGAGATGGTGCTCTACATTATAATTCTGCTGGCAGGCTACATATTCCTCTGGAAGAAGGGCGCGCTCGACTGGAATCGCTAACCGGCGCCCCTCGGGAATCAACTCATAGTGGAATCTCAGGAACTGGATAAGAATCCGGTAGTGCATAAACTCAGGGAATGGGACCGAGGGGCCATCGCTGAAGTGATTGAATTCAGGGGCGAAACCACGGTCGTCGTTCCGAGGCAGCATCTGCTTCGGACGGCCGAATACCTCGCCCTGGAGCCGTCTCTGGGGTTTTCGTTCCTCTCGGATATCACGACGGTGGACCAATTCCCTCTCGAGCCGCGCTTCGAAATCAATTACCACCTCGTTTCTTTGGAGCGCAAAGACCGCATTCGGCTGAAAGTTAAGCTGGCCGGCAACGATCCCGTGGTGCACTCGGTGATACCCGTGTGGCCCGGCGCGAACTGGCACGAGCGCGAGAATTTCGATCTTTTTGGTATTCAATTCGAAGGCCACCCCGATTTGCGGCGCATCCTGATGCCGGACGACTGGGAAGGCCATCCGCTGCGCAAGGACTATCCCGTCGAGGGATACCGCTAGTTGCGGCGCGTGAGGAGCTGCGAGTAAAAGGCTCATGACGACAACGATTGAACCCAAGGCGCCCGAGTTCAAAGCGGCTGAATCCACAGGCGCCCGAGTGCCAATGGTCCTGAACATGGGGCCTCAGCATCCGTCCACGCACGGCGTGCTGCGCGTGATTTTGGAGCTCGATGGCGAAATCGTGCTGAAGGCCGAGCCGATAATCGGTTACCTGCATACCGGCATCGAGAAGAATTGCGAAGCAAAAACGTATTCGCAGGTGATCACCCTCACCGACCGCATCGACTATCTGGCGCCCCTTTCGAACAATCTTGGCTATTGCCTGGCCGTCGAGAGACTGATTGGCATCGAAGTGCCGAAGCGCGCGCAATATATCCGCGTGCTGCTGACGGAACTGACGCGCATCGCGTCGCACCTCGTCTGGGTGGGAACGCATGCGATCGACCTCGGCGCCATGTCCGTCTTTCTCTATACCTTCCGCGAGCGCGAAGAAATTCTGAAAATCTTCGAATATCTTTCCGGCCAGCGGATGATGACCAGCTATTTCCGCGTCGGCGGGCTTGCCCTCGAACCTGCGCCGGGCTGGCTCGACAAAGTGCGCCGCGTGCTCGACACGCTGCCCGGCCACATCGACGAATACGAAGACCTGCTGACGCAAAACCGCATCTGGATGGGCCGCACCAAGGGGATCGGCATCCTCAGCGCCGCCGACGCGATCGCGATGGGCGCTTCGGGCCCCATGCTGCGAGGAAGCGGCGTCGCCTACGACGTACGCAAAGCGTTCCCGTACTCGAGCTACGAGGAATTCGATTTCAACGTGATTACGCAGACCGCCGGCGATTGCTACGCGCGGTACCTGGTGCGCGTGGCCGAGATGCGCGAAAGCCTCAAGATCGTGCGCCAGGCGATGGAGAAAGTTCCGGCCGAAGGCCCTTTCCGCGCGACCGCCCCGGGAATCATTCCGCCGTCGCGCGAGGAAATGAAAACTTCGATCGAAGGGCTCATCTACCATTTCAAGATTTTCACCGAAGGCTTCGCGCCGCCTCGCGGCGAAGTGTATCAAGCGATCGAATCTCCGCGGGGCGAGCTGGGCGTGTTCGTCGCGAGCGACGGTTCGGCGAAGCCGTACCGCGTGAAGTTTCGCGCGCCGTCGTTTGTGAACCTGCAGACGCTGCCGAAGCTCTGCGTGGGCCGTCTGATCGCCGATGTCGTTGCCTGCATTGGCACGACGGACATCGTCCTGGGCGAGGTCGACCGGTAGCATGCCGCTTCCCTCACAACTCGACGCAAAATTCACCGAACTTCTCGGGCGCTATCCCGTGAAGCGTTCGGCGCTGATTCCGATGATGCTGTACGCGCAGGACTACTTCGGCTATCTGGGCGACGAAGTGCTGCAGGAAATAGCGCAGCGGGTGGACTTGAATATTTTGGAAGTCACCGAAACTCTCGCGTACTACTCGATGCTGCGCCGCAAGCCGGCCGGGCGCTATCACATCCAGGTCTGCACGAACATTTCCTGCATGCTGCGCGGCGGCAACGAGCTTTATGCGCACGTTCAAAAGCGGCTGGGCATCAAGAACAAAGAAGTTTCGCCGAGCGGCACTTTCTCTCTCGAGGAAGTGGAGTGCATCGGTGCTTGCACGGGAGCGCCGGCGATCCAGGTGAACTACGATTTCTACGAGAACCTCAACGCCGACAAGATCGACTCGATTTTCGAACAGCTTCAAGATGGACGAAAGCCGGCGCCGGCGCCCGTTACGTCAGGCTCGGTTCACGAGCGTCTTCCCGAGGAAGTAGTCGTCATCAGCCGACGCTTCGGCATTCCCAACTCGAAGTCGATCGACGTCTACTTGCAGAACGACGGCTACCAGGCGCTCGAAAAAGCCCTCAAGCAAATGACGCCCGACCAGATCATCGACGAAATGAAGAAGTCGAATCTGCGGGGGCGTGGCGGCGCAGGCTTCTCCACTGGGATGAAGTGGAGTTTTGTCCCGAAAGATCCGGGGAAAACCAAATACATTCTCGCGAATTGCGATGAAAGCGAGCCGGGCACTTGCAAGGACCGTCCGCTGATGGAAATGGACCCGCACCAGTTGATCGAGGGCATGGTGATTGCGGGGCGCGCCGTCTCGGCGCAACGCGGATATGCATACATTCGCGGCGAATACCGGTACGTTCTCGACATTTTCGAACGGGCCATCGCCGAAGCGTACGCGCACGGTTATCTCGGCAAGAACATCCTCGGCAGCGGATTCGATTTTGAGCTCGCGGCTCATACAGGCGCGGGCGCGTACGAATGCGGCGAAGAATCGGCGCTGATGGAATCCCTGGAAGGCAAGCGCGGCTATCCGCGCATTCGTCCGCCGTTTCCAGCTGTGGTGGGACTTTACGGTTGTCCCACCGTTATCAACAACGCGGAAACGCTCAGCTCCGTTCCCGCCATCATCCTGCGCGGCGGCGAATGGTACGCGGGCCTGGGCACTCCCAAGAACGGCGGCACCCGCCTCTTCGCGATTTCCGGCCACGTCAACAAGCCCGGAATTTACGAGCTACCCATGGGCTTCAATATGAAGCGCATGATTTACGAGGTTGCGGGTGGCATTCGCGGCGACAAGAAACTCAAAGCCGTGGTTCCTGGCGGCAGTTCGTGTCCGCTGCTTGCGGCCGATGAGATCGATATTCCGATGGACTTCGACTCCGTCGCGAAAGCCGGATCGATGCTGGGCTCGGGCGGCGTCGTGGTCCTCGACGAAGGCACCTGCATGGTGGATTTCGCGCGCCGCATCATGCATTTCTACGCGCACGAATCCTGCGGCTGGTGTATTCCCTGCCGCGAAGGCACGGCGTGGATGCGCAAGATGCTCGACCGGTTCCACGAAGGCGGCGGCCGCGCCGACGACATTCCTTTGCTCGCGGAGCTGTCGCAAAACTTGCTGGGGCGGTCGTTTTGCCCGCTCGGCGATGCCGCCGCGATGCCGACGATCAGCATCGTGAAAAAGTGGCGCAACGAATTCGAAGATCATCTCCACGGAAAGTGCGCTTACATGACCCCCGAAGAGCTGGCGCCGGTTCGTTAGGACGCCATGGCGGAACAAAAACAAGTCACGTTTACGATCGACGGCCGGCAAGTGGCCACGGCGGCCGGAACGCTCGTCATTGAAGCGGCCAAGCGCCAGGGGATCGAAGTTCCCTCTTTCTGCTATTACCCGGGACTGGCCCTGCAAGCGGCTTGCCGCATGTGTCTCGTCGAGGTGGAGAAGGCGCCGAAGCTGCAGACCGCGTGCACTCTGGTTGCCATGGACGGAATGATCGTCCGCACGGACACCGAGCAGGTGCACAAGGCCCGCAAGGACATGCTCGAGTTCCTGCTGTCGAATCATCCGCTCGATTGCCCCGTGTGCGACAAAGGCGGCGAGTGCGAACTGCAGGACATGACGTTTCGCTACGGCCTCGACCACACGCGGTTCGTCGAAGAAAAGCTGCACTATCCCGAAGAGCAATGGTCGCCGCTTGTTTTTTACGACGCGCCGCGCTGCATCCTTTGCTTCCGGTGCGTGCGCGTGTGCGACGAAGGCATGGACGTGAAAGCGCTCGGCGTGGGCGCGCGCGGCGTCCAATCCGTGATTCTGCCCAACCATCCCGGCGCGCTCGCGTGCGAAGAATGCGGGATGTGCATCGACATCTGTCCCGTCGGCGCGCTGACCAGCGGAACCTACCGCTACCAGACGCGGCCGTGGGAAATGACCTATGTTCCGAATCCGTGCACGCACTGCTCGAATGGCTGCAAGACCACTTTGAGCGTGCGCAACAACGAAATTCTGCGCGCCAACAACCGCGACCATTCCGGCGTGAACGGCGAGTTTCTCTGCGGCAAAGGCCGTTTCGGCTTCGATTTCACGCGCAATCCGGAACGAGTCCGCCAGCCGCTGATCCGCCGCAATGGCAGCCTCGAACCCGCAAGCTGGGAGGACGCACTGGAAGAAGTGGCGCGCCGCTTGAAACTGGTGCGCGAAACGCACGGCGGCTCGTCCATCGGCGTGATTGGCTCGAATCACACTACCAACGAGGAAAACTATCTGCTGAACCGCTTCGCGCGCGTGAGCCTGGGCACGAATAATCTGGATCATCATCGCACGGCCGATTACGCGAGTTTGGCTGCTGCGCTCGGCCCGAGAGCGAAGGACGCGCAGGCGACGATGGCCGATATTTACACGGCGCAAACGGTGCTTCTGATTGGCAATGACGTGACGCAGCAAAACCCCCTGGTGGCCTGGCAGATTCGCACCGGCGTCCGCCATCACGGCCAGCGGCTCTACGTGATCAACGGCCAGCCCAGCCAGATTCACCGCAAAGCCGCGCAAGTGGTAGAAGTGGCGAAGGGCGCCGAGGCAGACGCCGTTCGCTGGCTCACCAAGGGGGAAGGCCAGTTTGACGCTGGCGTTCTCGAAGCGCTCGGCAAATTGAAAGCGTCGATCGAAAACGAAACGGACGTCGTGATTATTTTCGGCGCGGAGATTCATGGCGCGGCAATTTTCGATCTCGTTGCCTTTGGCTCGCGCTGGCCGGGAAAGACCCGCTACCTTCCGCTCGGCGACTACGCCAACTCACGTGGCGCCGCGGAGATGGGCGTCCTGCCCGACCGGCTGCCCGGCTACGCCCCGCTGGCCGATGCCGCGGAGCGTTCGCGATTCGGCAAACTCTGGGGCGGCGAAATTCCTTCCGCTCCCGGGATGAACGCGCGCGAAATGATGGACGCTGCGTCGGCGGGAAAACTGAAGGCGCTCTACGTGGTCGGCGCGAATCCGGTGAAGACGTTTGGTGTGTCGGCGCCGGACCGCATCGCGGGCCTCGATTTGCTCGTCGTCCAGGATATGTTCTTGACGGAAACTGCGCAGCGGGCCGACGTTGTGCTGCCCGCCGCGTCCACATACGAAAAAGACGGCACGATGACGAACACGGCCGGCGAAGTGCAGATGACGCACCGCGCCGTCGATGCGCAGGGCCCGCGCAGCGATTTCGACTTGCTACGGATTTTGTCGCATCAGCTTGCGATGTTGGGGCTAGGCTCGCCGGTTCGCTTGCGAACACCCGAGGCGGCGTTCGACGAAATTCGCCAGCATGTTGCCGGCTATGATTTGTCGGTGACGCACCTGCTTGCGGGACGCGCGGAACTTTCGCACCCGGCTTCGAAGGCAGTGGACACATCGCACGACGTTCCGGCCGGCTTGGTTTTCTCGTCTCATGACTTTTTGTTTAGCAGCGGTACCCTGGGTCGCTACTGCTCCAAACTCAAATCGACGAACGAGGCAAAAGATACTCCGTGGATTTCATCGCCCAGCACGCAGTCCTGGTGGTATCGCTAGTTAAAATCGTCGTCCTGCTGTTCGTGGTGATGACGGCGCTAGCCTATGTCACCTGGTTCGAGCGGAAGGTCGTCGCCCATATCCAGTCGCGATGGGGACCGTACTACGTCGGCGCGCACGGATTGCTGCAGCCGCTGGCCGACGGGATGAAATTCCTTTTCAAGGAAGACGTCACGCCGCCGGGGGCGGACCGGCTGATGTACGTTCTGGCGCCTTTCCTGGCGCTGTCGCTAGCGCTGACGACGCTGGCGCTGATTCCCTTCGGGCCGCCCAGCGTTCAACTGTTCGGCCAGCCCGTTTTCATCGTCGCGAATTCAGGCATCGGACTGCTTTTCCTTTTTGCGTTCACATCGATCGGCGTCTACGGCGTCGCGCTGGCAGGATGGTCTTCGAACAGCAAGTATCCGTTGCTCGGCGGGTTGCGCAGCTCCGCGCAAATGATCAGCTACGAAGTTTCGCTGACGCTGTCGGTCGTGGGCGTGCTGCTGTTGGCCGGGTCGTTCAGCTTCAACGGAATCATCGAGCACCAGTACGGCAGCATTCTGCACTGGCACGTGTGGCCGCAGATCGTCGGCTTCCTGTGCTACATCACCGCCGCAATTGCGGAAACGAACCGCGTCCCATTCGACTTGCCGGAAGCGGAAACGGAACTCGTCGCGGGATTTCACACGGAATATTCCAGCTTCAAATTCGCGATGTTTTTCATGGCCGAATACGCGAATATGATCACGGTTTCCTGCCTCGCGACCATTCTGTTTTTCGGCGGCTGGCTCTCGCCGTTTCCGGATTCCTGGAAATGGCAGCTTTATCTTCCGGGCGCGGCGCTCGTGCTGCTCGGCCTCTATTGCGCCTACGACACAGCCTTGCACATGCGCGGGCTCGCGCGGATTCAGTTCGCCGCGATAACACTTCTCTCCTTTGTGGGCGGCTTGGTGTGCCTGGCGCCTTCCGTGATGCCGGTGATTCAGGGGCCGTTCTGGTTTGTGAGTAAGGTGATTGTCTTCCTGTTCGTGTACGTGTGGATTCGCGGCACGCTGCCGCGCTTTCGTTATGACCAACTGATGTCGTTCGGCTGGAAACTGCTGCTGCCCGTGTCGCTCGTGAACCTGGTGGCAACCGCTCTGGTGATTCTCCTGAGGCACGGATGAGCATCCCGTTCATTCTCTTTTTCATCTGCGCGGCGGTGGCTGTGCTCGGAGCCGTGCTGCTCATCGTGGCGCGCGAGCCGGTCCACAGCGCGCTCGCGGTGATTCTGGTGATGATGGCGCTGGCGGTGCTCTACCTGCTTCTAGGCGCCGAATTCATAGCGGCCGTGCAAGTGATCGTTTACGCCGGAGCGGTGATGGTGCTGTTTGTGTTCGTGATCATGCTGCTCAATGCGGGCGTGGAAGTGCGCACGAACTACAGCAAGATCGCCAAGTATGTAGGAGTGCCGCTCGGGTTGTTCCTGCTGGTCGAGGTGGCTTACCGGATGTGGCGGTCCACCATCGGCGCGACTGTGGCGAACGGCGTGGGCGCGGTGAATTCGAACGCGGTCGATACGGCTGAACTTTCAAAGCTGCTCTTCCGCGACTATCTGTTTCCGTTCGAGGTTACGTCGATCCTTGTGCTGATCGCGATCGTGGGCGCCTTGGTTCTGGCGAAGAGAGACGAATGAGCGTCGTACCCATTTCTTACTATCTGGTTCTCAGCGCGGTTCTATTCGGACTCGGCGTGATCGGGTTCGTGTTCAAGCGCAACATCATCACGATTTACATGGCCATTGAGGTGATGCTCAACGCCGTGAATCTCGCATTCGTGGCTTTCGCGCGCGCGCATAACCAGCTTGACGGCCTCGTTTTTGTGTTCTTCGTGATCGTCGTGGCGGCTGCGGAAGCGGCCGTGGGCCTGGCCATCGTGATTACGATTGCGCATAACCGGCGCACGTTGAACGTGGAAGACGTGAATCTCTTGAAGTTCTGAACTGCCGAATGTTTATTCTCAATCATCTCTGGCTGATTCTTGCTCTGCCTCTGGTGGGCGCGGGGGTCAACGGCCTTTTGGGGAAGAACTGGCCGCGCTCCGCCGTGAACGCAGTCGGAATCGGATCCGTATCGTTGTCGTTCTTGTGCGTTCTCGAGCTGATTCGCGAATTTCTGCAGATCGACACGAGCCACGCGTGGTTCCAGCGGTATTTCAACTGGATCAATGTGGGGCGCTTCAGCGTCGATTTCGCGCTCAGCGTCGACCAGTTGACGATTGTCATGCTTCTCGTCGTTACCTTCGTCAGCCTCCTCGTCCACATCTATTCCACCGGCTACATGGCGCACGAAGGCGGCTACTACCGGTTCTTTTCGTATCTGAATTTGTTCGTCTTTTTCATGCTGACGCTGGTGCTCGCCGCGAACCTTATTCTGATGTTCGTCGGATGGGAAGGCGTGGGGCTTTGCAGCTATCTTTTGATCGGCTTCTGGTTCCTGAAGAAATCCGCAGCCGACGCCGGGAAGAAGGCGTTCATCACCACGCGGATTGGGGATTTCGGATTCACGATCGGCATCCTTCTGGCGTTCTGGACGTTCCGCTCGATTGATTTCGGTACAATCTTCGCTCAGGCCGCTGACAAGCCGGTGGAAAGCGCGACCGCCATCGGCGTACTCACCGCAATCTGTCTGCTACTTTTCGCCGGCGCGATTGGCAAGTCGGCGCAGATACCGCTGTACGTCTGGCTGCCTGACGCCATGGAGGGACCCACGCCCGTCAGCGCGCTGATTCATGCCGCCACGATGGTCACGGCGGGCGTCTACATGGTAGCGCGCATGCATCCCCTATTTTCGCGCGCGCCTATCGCCATGTTCGTTGTCGCGCTCGTTGGAGCTGTCACTGCATTCTATTCGGCAACGATCGGCGTGCTGCAAACCGACATCAAGAAGGTGCTCGCCTACTCCACCGTCTCGCAGCTCGGCTATATGTTTCTGGGCTGCGGCGTGGGAGCATACGCTGCCGGAATCTTTCACCTGATGACGCACGCGTTTTTCAAGGGCTTGCTCTTCCTTGCCGCTGGATCCGTAATTCACGCGATGAATGGCGAACAGGACATGCGCAAGATGGGCGGCCTGCGCCGAAAAATTCCCATCACCTACTGGACGATGTTTCTCGCGACGCTCGCGATCGCGGGCATACCCGGCTTTTCAGGCTTCTTCAGCAAGGACGAAATTCTCGACGCAGCCGGCGCGGGCCCCCACGCGAATACCTGGCTTTGGGCGCTCGGTCTAATCGGCGCGCTTCTGACTTCCTTCTACATGTTCCGACTCGTGTTCCTCACTTTTTTCGGCAAGCAGCGCTACGACGAGAAAAAAGTCCACGTGCACGAATCACCCCGCAGCATGACCGTGCCGCTGATCATTCTTGCGATTTGCGCGGTTGGCGGAGGCTGGTTTGCTGCGCCGCACCTGATGGGCGGGCCGGATTACTTCGAATCCTTCGTGCATCCGGTGTTCGCGTCCTATCAAGGCCAAGCAATCGTCACACAGCAGGAATCGCTGGCGGGCGCCGCAGGAGAAACCGGCGGCATCGAGCCAAGTCCGGGGATGGAACTTGTTCACGCGCTTACCGGCCCTCCCGTAATTGCCGCGGTCCTCGGGCTGCTTCTAGCGTGGTGGTTCTACATTCACAAGCCGGACGCCGCAAAGCGCGCCGCACAGCGCATGGGCGGCCTCTACACGCTCGTCTACAACAAGTACTACGTCGACGAAATCTACGGCGCGCTGTTCGTGCGCCCGTTCCTGTGGATTTCCACGAACGTGCTGTGGCACTTCGTCGACGAAAAAATGATCGACGGCACGGTGAACGGCGTCGCGCACCTCTCGCGCGAAGCAGGCGGGCAAGTGCGCGAATTGCAATCAGGCAACGCTCGCAGCTACGCAACGTGGGTGGTGGTGGGCGCGGTGGGTTTCACGATGCTGCTGCTCGGGCTCGGCTACTGGATGGTGCGCCCCTAGATGAGTACGATGAGCACCCACGGCTACTTTCTGACGGTCATCACGTTTCTGCCGATGGTCAGCATCGTCGCGCTCCTCCTGCTGCGTTCCCAGGATCATGTGTGGATTCGCAGGATTGCGCTGGCCGCGTCGCTCTGCGAGTTTGTGCTCTCGCTGTTTCTGCTGCGTGGTTTCGATTCCGCCAATCCGAATTTCCAGCTCGAAGAGTTTCACGACTGGATTGGCCGCGGCATTCACTACCACATCGGCATCGACGGC
Source organism: uncultured Acidobacteriota bacterium (assembly GCA_963737205.1). Lineage (GTDB taxonomy): Bacteria > Acidobacteriota > Terriglobia > Acidiferrales > UBA7541 > Palsa-295. The sequence goes on from CAVTRV010000003.1 coordinate 1,508,974, forward strand.
ATCAGCCTGTTCCTCGTCCTGCTCACCACGTTCCTCACTCCGCTGGCGATCCTGTGCTCGTGGCAATCGATCCAGCAGAACGTGAAAGGCTTCTTCGTCTCGCTGCTCGTGATCGAGACGGCCATGATCGGCGTCTTCGTCTCGCTCGACCTGTTTCTCTTTTTCCTCTTCTGGGAACTGACGCTGATCCCGATGTATTTCATCATCGGCATTTGGGGACACGACCGCCGCATCTACGCCGCTGTGAAATTCATTTTGTTCACAATGTTCGGCTCGATCCTGATGCTGGTGGCGATTCTGTGGCTCTACAACAACAGCGGCACGGCGGACCTGCCCGCCACGTTTGATTTCCCGCAGATTCTCGCGCGGCTGCAAGCAGGCATCATCGCGTTGCCCGCCAGAACTGACATGCTTCTCTTCCTCGCGTTTTTCCTGGCGTTCGCGATCAAGGTGCCTCTCTTCCCGCTGCACACATGGCTGCCCGACGCGCACACGGAGGCGCCGACGGCCGGTTCTGTGATTCTCGCCGGCGTCATGCTGAAACTGGGGACCTACGGTATGTTGCGTTTCTGCGTGCCGCTGTTTCCTCACGCCGCGTCGAAGGCGGCGCCTTACATCGGCATTCTCGCGATCATTGGAATCGTATACGGCGCGATGGTGGCCACCGTGCAGCACGATTTGAAGCGCCTTGTGGCGTACACGTCCGTGAGCCACCTCGGTTTCGTGGTGCTCGGAATTTTCGCGTTCAACTCGATTGCGGTTCAGGGTGCGATCTACCAGATGCTGAACCACGGCGTCTCCACCGGCGCGCTCTTCCTTGCAGTCGGGATGCTCTACGACCGACGCCACACGCACGAAATCAAGGAATTCGGAGGGCTTGCGACGCCGATGCCCGTCCTCATGGGCTTTTTCCTGTTTATCGCGCTTTCATCGCTCGCGCTGCCGCCTCTCAACGGTTTCATCGGCGAGTTCCCGATTTTGATCGGCACGTTCGCGACGCATCATGCCTGGGCCTCGTGGGCCGCCAGCGGGGCCGTGCTCTCCGCCATCTACCTGCTCTGGGCTTACCAGCGCGTGGCTCTCGGCGACGTGACCGTCGAGAAAAATCGCACGCTGCCCGATGCGTCCACGCGCGAGCGAATCATTCTCGTGACCATGGCGCTCGTGATCGTGTTTATGGGCGTTGCTTCCCCGCTCTTTACCAGCCGCATGGCTGCCGCATCCGACAACGCGCTCAAGCCGTTCAACCAGATGCAGGATGCCGCGCGGCCTCCGGCCATTAAGCCCGAATCGCCGCGCGCAGCAGTGTTGCCGCCCAGCAGCGGGCACGCTTCGCTCACTCCGATCGCCGAAAGGCGGGCGCAACCTTGATGCAGACTCCCGCCGACCAAATTGCGAACTTGCATCGCCTCGCGCCCGAAATCATCTTGTGCGCGTTTGGCATCGTCATCATGGTTTTGGACGCGTTCCTCGGCGCCGCGCGGCAGCGAGTGCTCGCGTGGGTGGCGTTCGCGGGAACGCTCGTAGCGCTCGCAGGCGTCTACGTCGCCGCGCATGATCAGGGTCTCGCCTATGGCGAGCTGATTCGTGACGACACGTTCAGCCTGTTCGTTCACGTAATCGTGATTGGGGCAGCGGCGCTCGCGATTCTCGGCTCGATAAACTACCTCGACGCCGAAGGCATCCAGCGAGGCGAATACTACGCGCTGGTGTTGTTTGCCACGGCGGGCATGGGCATTCTCGCCGGCGCGAACGAGATGGTTACCGCGTTTCTGGGCCTCGAGATGAGTTCGATTTCCACGTACGTCCTCGCCGGCTTCCGGCGGCGCGCGCTGGTGTCGAACGAAGCGTCGCTCAAATATTTCATCCTGGGCTCGTTTGCCACGGCGTTTTTTCTCTACGGCGTTGCGATGACGTATGGCGCTACGGGCACGACGCGCATCGACAACGTACAAACTTTTCTCGAAGCCGCGCCGCGCGTGCCGGACCTCGCGATTCTCGGGCTCGGTCTTATCTTCGTTGGACTCGGCTTCAAAGTGGTCGTCGCGCCTTTCCAGGTTTACGCGCCAGATGTCTACGAAGGCGCGCCCACGCCCGTCACCGCCCTGCTTGCTTCCGCGCCGAAGGCCGCCACGTTCGCGCTGATGCTTCGGATTTTCTACGTGTCGTTCGGTTCAGCGAGCCATCTGTGGTTCTGGGCAGTGTGGGTTTCCGCGGTGCTGACGATGTTCATCGGCAATCTCGCCGCCATCGTGCAAACGAACGTGAAGCGCATGCTCGCGTACTCTTCGATCGCGCATGCGGGCTACATCCTGGTGGCGTTCATTGCGTCCACCGATCTGGGAATCGCGGCGGTGCTCTTCTATCTCGCCGCCTATGCGCTGATGAAGGTGGGCGCGTTTCTGGTGATCGCGCATCTGGGGCAGCAAGGTGAAAAACGGCTGGACATTCGCGATTACGGCGGGCTCGGCATGCGCCAGCCGGTGCTGGCGGCTTGCTTCTCGTTGTTTCTGCTATCGCTCTTGGGACTGCCTGCTACGGGCGGGTTTCTCGGCAAATTCTTCGCGTTTCAGGCGGCGCTCGATTCGCACGTCGTGTACGGAAATCCGGTTGTGTGGCTCGTGGTGATTGCGGCCATCAACAGCGTGATCGGCGCGTACTACTATTTGCGCGTGATCGTCTCGATGTATTTCTGGGAGCCTTCGAAGGATTACACGCCAACGGCAGTCGCTCCGGCCCTCAGCGTCGCGCTGTTCGTCGCCGCCCTCGGCACGCTATACCTCGGAATCCTCCCCGCGCGCGTGTTGATGCTCGCAAAAGCCGCTGCCGATTCCCTCCCGCTCCGCTAAAAGTCATTCTCACAAAATCGCCGGCGAGCCGGCGTTACAGAAAAAGCCCGGAAGCTCACTCAACGCAAGCGTCCGGGCCGGAACTACATGCCGATTTAGTCGAAGCTAATAGCCCACTTTCACGATGACGATGGCCAGTGTGAACAGCACCAGCGTCTCGATGAAAACAAGGCCAAGAATCATGGCCAAGCGAATCGCGCCAGCTGCTCCGGGGTTTCGAGCGATGCCTTCGCAGGCGGCGGCTGCCACGCGCGACTGCCCGATCCCGCAGAACGCCGCGGCGATCGCCATCGAAAGCCCTGCCGCAAACACGATGCCCGTGGCAACATGCTCGGGCGGTTTTGCCGCACCGGCCGGCGAGCCTTGTGCGAATACCGGCAACGCCACCAGCGAAACAACGATCAGCAACAGAAACATCCCTGCAAGTCTCCTCATCTGTTTCTCCTTTGTATAAAGAGCCGCCAGGAGGTGGTTCCCGGCATCCTCAAACAGCCGGGCTCACGCTGGTCGGCGATAAAGCCGGATTAGTGTTCTTCTGCGGTTGCCATGCCGATATAAATGGCCGGAAGAATTGTAAAAACGAATGCCTGCACGACAGACACAAACAGGTGCAACGCGATAAAAAGGACCGGCAGAGTAGCCGGAAAAATGTACAAGACGGAGCCCAGCGCCGGATGTGCATCGGCCACCTGCAGCGCGGGAGCCATCAGCAGCGTCAAGAAGATGATGTAGATCAATTCGCTGGCGAAAATGTTGGCCCACAAGCGGACCGTAAGCGAGAGCAGCCGCGCCAGGTGGCTCACAATCTCGACCGGAAAAATCAGCCAGGAAAGCCACCACACCGGACCCGCAAAACTCTTCGCGTATCCCAAGGGTCCATGCTCGCGCAGACCCACGAAGTTGTAATAGGCGAACACCAGAATCGCGCACGCCAGCGGCACGCTGGGGTTACCCGTCGGCGAATCCAGCGTCGGAAAAACGCTGATCGCGTTGGACATCAGGATGAAGATCGCGGTCGATCCGACCACGGGAAGATACCGGTCCGGATGATGTTCGATGCTGTCTTCCAGGATGTCGCGGATGCCCACCCTCATAGGATTAGTCAGCAGGAACTCCGCCAGCTGCTGCGCTCCGCCCGGCCGTTCCACCGAAATTCTTGGCCGCAGCCACAGAAAAAACACCACGGCTATGAGAAACACCAGGATCGCCATCGCAACGTGATTCGGAATGGGATGGCTCGGATGTTCCGGCGTGATATGCAAGGCGGAAAGGAGAGCTAAAACGGCGCTGCCGAACCATTCGTTAAGGAAGTGGGTGAACCAGTTCAGGTGCTCAGTCATTCCCTATTCGGTCCCCGAGAAACTTCATAAATCCCTTCGACCATCGCCCCCGCGCCCAGCGCAAGCAGCCCAACCACGACGCCAATCAGCGGTACTGCGAAGAAATGAACACTAACATACACCGCGAGGCCTATCAACACGTACCGGCCCGCGAATTTTCCGTAAACGAACCACGGAACCCGCGGCTGCTCGCTCCCCTCTTGCGCCGTCGCTGCTGTAACGAGCGCACCCAGCCCCTGGTCGAGCCAGCGATAATTCAACCACGCCAGCACCGCGCCGATCGCGATTGCCAATCCCATCGCGGCTGACCAAAAGATCGCCCCGGCAACGGCTCCGCACAACCCCAGGATCAGCGTTAGCCATTGCAGGCGCCGGGAAAACCGAGCGTGGACCTCACTGTCCCGGGTTTGAAGGCTTGTCGGGATCATCCTTTTGCAACCTTCTCAGCATATCGCGGAGAGAGGCGAAAAATCCGAGGGCCCCGAGAGCGAGCATCAGGTAAGGCTTGGTGTGCAACCAGCGGTCGAGCAAGTAGCCAAGCAGGCCTCCTGCCACCACGCCACCTGCCAGCAGGAACGGGAGTTCCATTGCCAGAGCGAATTGCCGAGCGAATCCCCCGGTGTCTTTTCGCGGCGGAGGCGGTTGTTGCGGCATTTCTAAGTCCGGAATCAGCGGCCGAAGGGAATGAGGATCGAGTTTGTGGCCACGCGCACGAACCACTCAGGAAGAATTCCGGCGGCCAGCGTCACGGCCACCATCGCGCCGAGCGCCACCCACTGCCCCGGCGAAATCACCGGCCAGCACCGGGTCCACCGACTCGCGCACAAACATCGCCGCCACCAAACGGAAATAGTAATACACGGCCGGCAGAATGTAAGCCACTGCGAGAAGCGCCAGAACGTAGTGCTGCGTCTGAATCAGCGACCAGAAAACGAACAGCTTCGCGAAAAAGCCGGCGGTGGGCGGAATCCCAGCAAGCGAAAGCAGAAAAATCAGCATCAGAATCGCGGCGCCGGGATTGCGGTGCATCAAGCCGTTCAGGTCGTCCACGTCGTCGCCGATCACGCCCTTGCGCCGCAAGACGATCACAATCGCAAACGCGCCCGTATTGAAAAACAGATACACCATCAGGTAGAAAGCCACCGCTTCCAGTCCCAGCTTGTTCACCGAGCCATCTTTGTTCACGCTGCCCACCAAGCCCAGCAGGATGTATCCCACCTGCGTGATCGAGGAATACGCGAGCAGCCGCTTGATGTTCGTTTGCGTGATCGCGGCGAAGGCACCGAGCGTTAGCGACAGCACCGCGACGGTGGCCACCAGCATCAGCCATTCCGCGCGAACCGGCCAGAACACGGTGAGAAACAGCCGCAGCAGCAGCGCGAAACTCGCCGTTTTAGAGGCCACGCTGACGTAGGCTGAAATTGTCGTCGGCGCTCCCTCGTACACATCGGGCGCCCATTGATGGAACGGCACCGCCGCAATCTTGAAAAACACGCCCGCAGCTACTGCACCGAGAGCGATGAAAACCATCAGGTCGTCCGCCGGCTTTTTTGCTATCGCTTCCGTGATGTCGGTCAGGTTCGTCGAGCCTGCGATTCCGTAGAGGATCGAGAAGCCGTACGCAAGAATCCCGGAGCTGAACGCGCCGATCAGGACGTATTTCATCGCGGCTTCGTTCGAGCGCCGGTCGCGGCGCAGAAATCCCGATAGCACGTAGAAGGCGAGGGCCATCGTCTCGAGGCCGATGAACAGCACGATCAGGTCGTTGCCGCAGGCGAGGAACATCATTCCGATCGTGGCGAAAAGCATCAGCGCGTAGTATTCGCCGTGCTGCTCGCGCTCGATTTCCATGTAGCGCACCGAGAGCAGAATGACGAGCGCCGTGGACGCCAGAAACAGGGCGCTGAAAAACACGAAAAACGGGTCGATTACGATGGAATTATTGAACGCGAAGCGATTCTGGTGCGCGACCTCATACAATGCGCCGCCGCTGAAGCCCACCCCGAGCATGGCCGTCACCGAATTCCACGACTTTTGTTCGCGCGTGAGGAAAAAGTCCGTCAGCAGGATTGCCAGGCCGAACAGGCCGAGCATCGCCGCGGGCAAAACGAACATCGAGTCGGTCAGAGTCTGCGACAGAACCTGCGGGTCCATCTATTTCACCTCGCTACTTCACCTCGCTATTTCACCTCGGCTCGCGCAGCGGTTGGAGCGGCGGCATCACTCATGTTCATCGGCGGAGGCGCAGCCGCGGCACTTACCGCTGGCGGAGGCGGGTAGTACCCAGGGTTCACCACCTTCACGATGCGCTGCACGGGAGTATCCAGCACGCGAAAGATGGGCGAGGGATAAATTCCCAGCCAGAACGCCAGCACGATCAGCGGAACGAGCGTCGCGTACTCGCGCCAGTTTAGATCGGGCAAGTGCTCATTCGCCGGATTCGTCACGTTGCCGAACATCACGCGCTGGTAGAGCCACAGCAAGTAAGCGGCGCCCAAGACCACGCCGATCACGCCCCACGCGGCCCATTGCCATCGCACGTCGAACACGCCCTTCAGAATCGTGAACTCGCCCACGAACCCGTTCAGCAGCGGCATGCCCAGCGAACTCAGCGTGACAATCATGTAGATTGCCGCGAAATTCGGCATCGGCGTCGAAAGCCCGCCAAACTCCGAAATCAATCGCGTGTGCCGCCGCTCGTACAGCACGCCCACAATCAAGAAGAGCGCCCCGGTGGAAATCCCATGGTTAATCTGCTGCAGGATGCTGCCGGTGAGTCCGAGCGGCGTCAGCGCGAAAATTCCCAGCGTGCAAAAGCCGAGGTGGCTCACCGACGAGTAGGCGATCAGCTTCTTCATGTCTTTCTGCATCATGCAAACCAGCGCGCCGTAAATGATCGCGACGATCGAAAGCGCGATCATGATCCCGCGGTACTTGTTCGTCGCGTCTGGAAACATCGGCACGGAGAAGCGCAAGAATCCGTACGTCCCCATTTTCAAAAGCACGCCTGCCAGGATGACGGAGCCTGCCGTGGGAGCTTCCGTATGCGCGTCCGGCAACCACGTGTGGAACGGGAACATCGGCACCTTGATCGCGAACGCGAAGAAGAAGCCCCAGAACAGCCACTTCTGAAGCTGAAACGAGAAAAGCGGCGTCGGCGATTCGAGAATCGTCTTGATGCTGAACGTGTGCGCGTTGTAATAGATCGCCAGGATCGCCAGCAGCATGATCACGGAGCCTGCCAGCGTGTAGAGGAAGAACTTGATCGCCGCGTACAGCCGCCGGTCGCTGCCCCAAACGCCAATCAGGAAATACATCGGCACGAGCATCACTTCCCAAAAAACGTAAAAGAGGACGAAATCGAGCGACATGAAGACGCCCAGCATGCCCGTCTGCAGCAGCAGGAACAGGATGTAGTATTCCTTTTCGCGTTTCTTGATCGCTGTCCACGAAGACCCGATCGAAATCATCCCGAGCACGGTGGTGAGCAGCACCATCAGGAAGCTCAGGCCATCGATCCCAATCGTGTACCGGGCGCCAATCGTCGGAATCCAGCTCAAGTCCTGCACGAATTGAAACCGCGGCGCGCCGGCGTCAAGGCTGAACCGCCAGATCAGCGGCAGCGATGCGAGCAGCCCCAAGAAGGCGAAGATGTTACCCATCCATCGATGCAGGTCCGCGCGTTCGCGCGGGATGAACAGCATGATGATCGCGCCCACCAGCGGCGTGAAAAGGATCGTGCTTAAAATGTGGTTGTCGGAAAAAAGCATCCGTCCCCCTCGCCTTCTTCTATACTAAATGCAGCCTAATGCGCGGCCGCGCGCACGAGATGAAAGTAGTACGCCATGAAACCGATTAGGCCAACCACAATCAGCAGCATGTAATCCTGCATTTCGCCATCCTGAATCATGCGGACCGGAAAGCTGAGCAGCCAGACGATGCGCGCTCCCAGCCGCACGGAGCCGTCGACGATCCATGTGTCCCACCACATCGAGACGAGCGAAATGAACCGCGTCATCCAGCCGACGCCATTCACTCCGAGACCGTCGATCACGTTGCGATCGAATGAGCCAAGCGCCAGACCGAGGTCCTTCGTCCGATTCACGAACAGTGCGTCGTAAATTTCATCTACATAATATTTGTGGTACACCAGCTCGTAAAACCCGTTAAGCTTCTTCTCGATTTTCGCGGGAAGGTCGGTGTGCTTCAGGTAGAGATACCACGCGAACACGACTCCCAGCACGACGAGCCCTTCCGACAACAGCATCAGATAAAACTCGCCCATCCGCGAACCCGGGCCCTTCGTAGCTTCCTCGCGAGCCAAATGTGGAACCGCGACGATCGGCTCGAGGAAATGTATGAACCGGCTGTTCCCGCCGAAAATCTCCGGCCAGCTCAGCCAGCCTCCCACGATCGAGAGCACCGCAAGAATCACCAGCGGAATCAGCATCGATCGCGGCGATTCGTGAATGTGGTGCTCTACTTCAGGCTCGACGCGCGACTTCCCGTTGAACGTCAGGAAGATCAGCCGGAACATGTAGAACGAAGTCATGCCCGCCGTGAAATATCCGATCGCCCACAGCATGACGTCTTTCTCGTACGTCTTGCCCAGAATCAGGTCCTTGCTCAGGAATCCGGCGAACGGAAAAATCCCGGCGATGGCCAGTGTGGCGATCAGCATCGTCCAATACGTGACCGGAATCTTCTTCGAGAGCCCGCCCATCTTGCGCATGTCCTGCTCGCCCGACAACGCGTGAATCACGCTGCCTGCCGCGAGGAAGAGCAGGCCTTTGAAGAACGCGTGCGTCATCAGGTGAAAGATTCCAGCCGTGAAGGCTCCCACGCCGCACGCCAGAAACATGTAGCCGAGCTGCGAAATCGTCGAATACGCGAGGACTTTCTTGATGTCGTTTTGCACCACGCCGATCGATGCCGCGAAAATCGCAGTGACTGCGCCGATCACGGCCACCACCTCCATTGCCGTCGGCGCCAGCTGATACACGTAATTCATCCGCGTGACCATGTAAACGCCGGCGGTCACCATGGTCGCCGCGTGGATCAGCGCGCTCACCGGCGTCGGGCCTTCCATCGCGTCGGGCAGCCAGACGTACAGCGGAATCTGCGCAGATTTCCCGGCAGCGCCAACGAAGAGCAGCAGCGCAATCGCGGTGATTCGCGGATCGCCAATCGCGAAATGCCCGTTCGCCAGCGCCACACCAATGTCGTTGAAATTGATCGTCCCGAGCAGCGCGGACGTCAGGAAAATTCCCAGAAGAAAGCCCGCATCACCAATCCGGTTGACGATGAACGCTTTCTTCCCCGCGTCCGACGCCGACTTCTTGTGGAAATAAAACCCGATCAGCAGATAGCTGCACGTCCCCACACCTTCCCATCCGACGAACATCACCAGCATGTTGTTCGCCAGCACCAGCATCAGCATGGCGAACATGAACAAGTTCAAATACCCGAAAAACCGGTAGTAGCCGCCCTCGTGCGCCATGTAGCCCGTGGAATAAATATGAATCAGCAGGCCCACGCCGGTGACGATCAGGATCATCACCACCGAAAGTGGATCGAGCTGGAATCCCCACTGCGCCGAAAAGTATTTCAGCGAGCCATCCAACGCGTGATAAGCGACCGGCGGAATCCAGTCGAACAGAATCTTCGACGCCACGCGCTCATCCACCGGCCGCGACACCAGTTGAAAGAACGCGCCCACCGCATAGATAAACGACAAAAAGACACTGCCGACGCACAGCCCGCTGACCACATCGTTCTTCAGCTTGCGGCCAAAGAAAAGCATGGTCGCCGCCGTCACGAGCGGAAACAGCGGAATCAGCCAGATATGGTCCAGAAAATATGGCAGCGGCGCGTTCATTCGGCGCTCTTCACCATTTCAGCATGTCCATTTCGTCGGCCAGCACCGTCTCTCGATTGCGGAAAAACGCAAGAATGATTCCCAGGGCCACCGCGGCTTCGGCTGCGGCGTCGGTGATGATGAAAATCGCGAAGATTTGTCCGTCCACGGAACCCCAGTAGCGCGAGAACGCCACGAGGTTGATGTTCACGGCGTTCAAAATCAGCTCGATCGACATAAGCATCACGATCACGTTCCGCCGGGTGAGCACCCCCACCACACCGACCGCAAAAAGCGCGAGGCTCAGCAACAAGTAATTATCCACCGGCATCGGCAATACGCCCGCACCCGGCATCACACCCTCCGCTTCGCCATCACCACCGCGCCGATCATCGCCACCAGCAGCAGGATCGAAGCGATTTCGAACGGCAGCATATACCGCTGGAACAGCGCTTGCCCGACGGCTTCGGTATTCTTGGGGTCCATAGCGCGCGCATCGCCCAAATTCAACGAGCTGTGGCCGACCCAAAACGCCACAAGCAGTTGCGCCGTCAGCACGAACGCGAGTACGCCCGCCACGTATTTCTGCCGGTTGAACTGTATCAAGTGCAGCGACACATCCAGGTTCACCAGCATGATCACGAACACGAACAGAACCATGATTCCGCCGACGTACAAAATAATCTGCACGACAAACAGAAACTCCGCCTCAAGCTGCAGGAAGATGCCCGCCGTCGCCAGCAGCGTCGTGATCAGGAATACCGCGCTGTGAATGATGTTCCGGCGCGTAACCATCAGGATCGCCGAAGCCACCGCCATCAGCGCAAAAATGTAGAAGAGGACGCTGGTCATAGCGTTGGGCGCTGCGCTGGTCACTGCACCGGTCATGGTTCCGGCGCCTCCACCGCCGCCTGATGTTGCTTGTCTTCGCGCCCCAGGAAAGCCGCCACGCCGAGCATGATCGCCGTCGTCACTACTGCGGTCAGCATCGGGTGCCGCCAATCCCAGTTCTGTTGCAGGACGATGGTGGTTCCCACCACAACCACGTTGACGAGCGCCAGCGGAATCAGGAAATGCCAGCCGAGGCGCATCAATTGGTCGAAGCGATAGCGCGGGAACGTGAACCGAATCCACAGAAACGCGTAAATGTACGCAAACACTTTGGCCAGGAACCAGAACGCGCCGTGAACTCCCATGCGCACCGCGTCCGGCGCAAAGAGCGCACCCGCCATTCCCACGGCAAGGACTAGGCAAAGCCCTCCCACCATCGCCATCACAATCTTTTGAATCTTCACGGGCTGCTTCGGCGCGAGCCAGAAGGAGTACACCGCGACGCCCAGGAACAAAATCGTAGGCAAGATATCGAGCAGTTCGACGGACGTGCCGAACAGATGATCTTGATAGCGCGCGAAGGGACGCAGCCAGCCGCCGAGAAACAGCGTGGTCGCGATGCTGGCCACCACCACCATGTTCGCGTACTCGCCCAGGAAATAGAGCGCCCAGCGGAAGCCGCTGTACTCGGTCATGTAGCCGGCGACGAGTTCGGATTCCGCTTCGGGGAGGTCGAACGGCGCCCGATTCGTCTCTGCAATCGACCCCACCAGGTAAATGAAGAATCCCACCGGCACGACGAAGATGAACCACACGCCCTGGTCGTACTGCGCCTGAACGATATCCTTCATCGAAAGCGAGCCCGCCAGCATCAGCGCAGACACCAGTGCCAGACCGGCTGCCGTCTCGTAGCTCACCAGTTGCGCAGCGCTGCGCAGCGCGCCCAGCAACGAGTAGTGGCTGTTCGACGCCCATCCGCCGAGAACGATGCCGTAAATTCCCAGCGAGCTGATCGCGAGGATGAAAAGCAGGCCAACGTTCAGGTCGGCGATTTGAAACGCCGGCCCGAAAGGAATCGCCGCATACGCCAGCAGCGCCATCGTCACGCTCAGCACCGGAGCGCACCAGAACAGGAAGAGGTCCGCTTTCACCGGGATGATGTCTTCTTTGATCAGCAGCTTCAGCGCATCGGCAATTGGTTGCAGCAATCCGTGCGGTCCCACGCGCATCGGACCCAGCCGCGCCTGCATGTCTGCCATCACTTTTCGCTCGAGCAGGACGATGTATCCCGCCAGCAGCGGCAGCACCGCGACGATCACTACGCCGTAGAGCACGGGCAAAACGTACGGTTGGATCGATGGTGGAATCAGATGATTCATTACCTGTCCACTTCCCCCAGCACAATGTCGATCGTTCCAATGATGGCCACCACGTCCGCCACCAGCGAGCCGCGCGCCATCTTGTCGAACGCCTGCAAATTGATGAACGACGGAGGCCGCACGCGCACTCGATACGGCTGCGTTGTCCCGTCGCTCACAACGTAATACCCCAGCTCGCCCTTCGGTGCTTCAATCGCGTGATACACCTCGCCCGGCGGTGGCTTCAGCACCTTGCCGATGCGCGCCATGATCGGCCCTGCGGGGATATTCTCGATGGCTTGCAGGCAAATCAGCCGCGACTGCCGCATCTCTTCCATGCGCACCACATACCGGTCATAGGTGTCGCCCGTCTGGCGCGTGGGAATCTCGAATTCGTATTGGTCGTATGCGGCGTAAGGCGCCGCTTTCCGGATGTCCCATTTAATTCCGCTGGCGCGAAGCACCGGACCCGTCACGGCAAGCGCGATCGCGTCCTCCGCCGAAAGGATCCCCACTCCCTTCGTGCGCCCCACCCAGATGCGATTCTCCGTGAGCAGCGTTTCGTATTCGTCCACCTTCTTGTCGAAGTCTTCGCAGAAGCGCTTCACGTCCTGCTCGAAACCGTCGTACGTCTCGTACTGCAGGCCCCCGATGCGAAACGCGTGTGTGGTCAGGCGCGCGCCGCAATACTTTTCGAAGATTTTCAGAATTTCTTCGCGCTCGCGGAAGCAATAAAAAACAGGCGTCAGCGCGCCGATATCGAGCGCATGCGTGCCGAGCCAGAGCAGGTGGCTGGCGATTCTCTGTAGCTCCGTCAGGATCGTGCGCACCACGCGCGCCCGTAGCGGCGCTTCCGCTCCGAGCAATTTCTCGATCGCTTCGCAGTAGCCGAGTCCGTTTGACACCGCTGCGACGTAGTCCATCCGATCGACGTACGGCGCGAACTGCTGGTAGCTCCGATGCTCGGCAATCTTTTCCACGCCGCGATGCAGGTAGCCGATGATGCACTCGGACCCCACCACGCGCTCGCCATCGAGCTTCAGCTTCACGCGCAGCACGCCGTGTGTCGACGGATGCTGCGGCCCCATATTGAGGATGATCTCGTCCGCGCCGAGCACCGTCGTGTTGATGTTTGATCCGTCGTTAGTGCTCGTGTCGCTCATCGTGAATCCTACTGACCGCTCTCGATCCCCAGGTTTTCCCGCACCCAGTCCGTATCCTGCTTCAGAATGTCGTAGTCCTTGCGCAGCGGATAGCCCTGCCACTCGTCCGGCAACAGGATCCGCTTCAAATCCGGATGCCCCTCGAAGACGATCCCGAACATGTCGTAGCACTCGCGCTCGAGCCAGTTTGCCACAGGCCAGACTTCGCACACGCTCGGCACCGGCTCGTTCTCGCCGGCATGAGCTTTCAGCCGCAGCCGTTCATTCTTGGGAAACGAGTAGAGATTCAGAACCACGTCGAACCGTTGTTCGCGCTTGGGCCAATCGACGGCGGTGAGGTCCGCCAACATGTCGAATTTTTCATCGTCGCGGCAGTAACGCGCGATTTCGCGCAGTTGCGCGGCGGCGATGAGTACGATTGCCTGCTTGCGGTCGAGCGTGGCCTCGCGAATCGCATCGCCGAAACGCGACTTCAGCCGCTGGACGAGTTCGTTGTCGAGCGGAACCGGCTTCGGCGGCGCTTCCTTGGGAAGAGCGGCCGGCTTTGGCGGAGCCGCCGCTGCCGGGGCGGCAGGTTTGGGCGGCGCTGCGGCGCCCGCCGCCGGCGCTTCCGGCGGCTTCACGTTGGGATCTTTTTCGGAGGGGTCGTTGGCCATCGTTCCCGTTCGACTCAGTTTCCTTAATCCGTCGCGGCAAAACTCAACGTGTCCACGTCCAACTATCGGAATGCCAAACCGGACACACGGAAGCCTGACTCGCTACACCCAATCCAAGGCACCCTTCCTGTAAAGCCACACATACCCAATCAGCAAAATCCCCAGGAAAACGATCATCGTGACGAGGCCGTACACGCCTAACTGGCTGTACTTCACCGCCCACGGGAAAAGAAAAATCGTCTCGACGTCGAAAATCACGAAGAGTATCGCCACGATGTAAAACCGCACGGAATAGCGCCCGCGCGACGTGCCCTCCGGCGGAACGCCGCATTCGTAGGGATCGAGTTTCGCTCCCGTAGCCTTCATGTCGGGGCGAATATATTTGAAAACCACCAGTGTGACGACGGGGAAAGACGCCGCAAGAATCGCGTAAATGAGTATCGGAATGTATTGGTTCGGCATCGCCGGATCAAAACCGATTACGGGCCGCCATGCTAGCACACAGGTCAAGGCCCCGGCCACCGTTTTGCCCGGTCAGGACTCTGTGTCCTCCAGGTTTTCTCCGTGTCCTCTGTGTTAAGTCTTGGCCGCTTCTTTCTTCGATCGGCGTGCCCCTCCGCTAGTTATAGTTCCAAGACACCCTCGCACACGAAGCAACAAGACCTGCCGCGCGTTCTGCTACGATAGCCGGACTATGCGAGCCCCTTGGGTGATCGCGCATCGTGGCGCGTCAGGGCACGCTCCCGAAAACACTCTCGCTGCGTTTGAACGCGCCGTGCAGTTGGGCGCCGGATTCATCGAGACGGACTTGCACCTTACGCGGGACGCGCGCTTTGTTGCGATTCACGACAGCACGCTCGAACGCACCACCAACGGCGCGGGCGCCGTCCACGATTTCACGCTGGCGCAGTTGCGCGAGCTTGACGCCGGCAAGTGGTTCGACCGCGAATTCATGGACGAGAGGATTCCCACGCTCGAGGAAGTGCTGAAGTTCTCGCAGGAGCACGACGTGGTGTTCTATCTCGAGGTGAAGTACGACGCCGCGTGGGGGATGCATCATGCCCTGGTGGCGGCGCTGCAGAATACTCAGAGCGCGGCGCGCACGGTGGTCATTTCGTTCGACCCCTCGACGTTGATGGCCGTGCACAACCTCGACGCCTCGCTGATGCTGGGGCTGCTCGTCGACAAAGCCTCGCCGGATTCCGTGAAGACCGCGGTCAGCGTGGGCGCGCGGCAGCTCTGCCCTTCTGTGTCGCTGGCCACGCCCGAATTCGTCAAGAAGACTCACGAATCCGATCTGCTGGTCGCCCCCTGGACTGCCAACTCTCCGCAGGACATGCGCGCCATGATGTCCGCGGGCGCCGACGGCATCATGACCGATTTTCCCGACCGCCTTCGCGCCACAATCGAAGACGCCGTCGCCTCCGCCTAAGGCTCGCCTTTTAGGGGGTCGGAGCTTTAGCTCCGACACACATGCAGCCTTTCATCAGGGTTTTAACCCCTGAGGCTACTTCAGCCGCTCGAATAACCCCGCAAATCGCGCCAGCGTCAGTTGCTCGGCCCTCGCATCCGAGCGCAAACCCGCCGCGTCTACCGCCTCATGTATGCGCTCGTCGGACGCCACGGCCCGCAAATTGTTCCGCAGCGTTTTGCGCTTCTGACCGAAGCAAAGCTGCACGAATTCGAGGAAGCGCTGCTCGTCGGTGATTCCGAGGCCTGCGCGCTCGCCCGGCAACGTCATCCGCACGAGCGCCGACGTCACTCGCGGCGGCGGACGGAAAGCTCCCGGCGGAATCCGCATCGCGATTTCAGGCTTCGCATAGAACTGGCAAGCTGCCGACAAGTATCCGTACTCGCGGCGCCCCGGCCGCGCCGCAATCCGCGCCGCCACTTCGAGCTGAATCACGATGTGAATGGAAGCGATCTGGTCGGCCCAGCGGAACAAGTGATGGAGAATCGGCGAGGTGATGTAGTACGGCAAATTGCCGTAGACGCGAAATCTGCCGCCCGTCAGATGACCGAGATCCGCGTGCAGGATATCGGCCGAAACTACTTCAACGCCGGGCCAATCCGCAGGCTCGCCGCTCACGCGCTCGCGAAGCCGTTGCGCCAACTGCGCGTCTGTCTCGATAGCGATCACGCGCCGCCCGTCGCCGGCAAGCAGCTCCGTCATCTCGCCGTGCCCGGCCCCAATCTCAACCCAGGTCTCGCCGGGATGACGCGGCAGCGTCTCCAGGATTCTCCGCCGCCAGCCCGCATCGCCAAGAAAATGTTGCCCCAGTCGCTGTCGCGCCATACCGCGCCGAGTGTAGCAACAAACACCGCATCTTGCCCCCGGCGCGATGTCCCTTCTTCGCAGCCGAAGGCTGCTTTGAGAGTGCGCAAGCTTGCTTGCGCTTTCTCTTCGGGCCAAGCTTGCTTGGCCCGCGACTCCTGGCGCGCGTGAGTGTCAATCGCCGATCGTGCCGCCGAACGGAACCCATTCCCTACCGTCGAAGCGGATCAGGAAAAGCTGCTTGATGGGCTGATAGTCGGTGGGGCTCGTTTTGATTTTGATGCCCGGCCGGAGCATTCCCAATTCGAGGTCGAGGTTGGCGGCCTGCTTCATCACGTTGGCGCGGGCAAGGTTGTCGCCACATTTCCGGAGCACTTCGACGAGCGCCTGCGCGCGTTCGTATCCGGCCACATTATTTTGGTCGCGAAGGCTCGCCTGCGGATTGTACTTGCGCATCCACTCGAGAAATTCCCGCACGGCAGGGTCGGTCTGCGCTCGCGGAGAGATCCAGCCTTTCGATCTCGCATTTGTTATCACTCCCTTCGATTTTTCCAGGCCCGCCGGATCGAGGAACGCGGCGATCGATAACGACGCGTTCGGAATGAACTGCAGCGGGTGCCAGCCCAGGTCGTACGCCGCGCGAATCGCCTGCGTGGCGAACGGCCCAATCGAGAAATTCAGGAAAACATCGGCGCCGGAATCTTTCAGCGCGGCAATTTGCGGCTCGATATTTTGGTCGGAAACCTGATATGACACTTCCTTGACGATCAAGCTCGCGGCCTTGTCACCGAGGCCATCGCGCACGCCCGCAAGGTACTCTTTCCCGCCATCGTCGTTCGCATAGAGCACGCCGATCTTCGCACCAGGCTTGTTCTGAAGAATGTACTTGGCGTATACCGAGCCTTCCGTGCGATACGTGGCGAAAAATCCCATCGTCCACGGAAAATGCGAAGGGTCGTCGAACACCGCGGCACTCGATTGGACGAAAAGCTGCGGGACTTTCTTCTCGTTCATGTAGGCGCGAATCGCCAGATTGCTTTCCGTGCCGATGGAACTGAAGATCAACAGGACCTTGTCCTCTTCCACCAGCTTCCGCGCGAGCTCCGCCGACTTCGCCACCTCGGAGGCATCATCCACGCTGACGAAGTTGATTTTCCGGCCGTTGATGCCGCCGCGGTCGTTGATCATCTGGAAGTAAGCGGCTTCGGCGCGAGCAACAGTGGCGTATTCCTTGCCCCAGCCCGTGTAGGGCGCGATGTTACCGATCTTGATTTCCGTGTCAGACGCTCCCGCGTCATACGATTTCTGCGCCGCAACGGGCGCCGCAGTCATCAACCCGGCCAGCAACGCGATCGCCGCGAAGCGAATCATGAATCGCTGAGTCACTCCGGGACGACGGGGAGGGTCACAGTAGTCATATCGCTGGACGTGCCCGTGCCTGTCGCCTGCTGGAAAAGACTGGGACTAGCGCTGTCGACACCCTTGGTAACAGAAAAATCAGCGTGCTGAACTGTACCAGCATTCCCAGTTGCTCCCTGGGTCAAGCTCAACGGGGAAGCCGCGGTCATGACCGCCAGGGGTTTTACGGCTCGCAACTTCTTCGACCGTTTCAGACTCTTACTCTTCTTCGCATTTTTCTTTGCTGCCATGCGCCTTCTCCTTTCCCTTTATCAACCCCGTAGGGCGTCCAATGACCTTATGTGCAACCAGCGGGCCAATTCTAGCTTGTGGGTCGCCCAGATTCTATGTGCCCGTTTTCCAAGAGGATGGGATGCTCATGTCCGTCCGGCCTGGACAGGCTGAAAGTCCGCCTGCTTCGAAATTGTCAACAACCGTTGACTTTTTCAACGAGACCCAGCTTCTTGGGGCGATCGAATCCCTCCTCCCCGCACCTTCCTCATTTCTTCGTTGTGAGTCCCAGTTTCTTTCGTCGCACAAGCGCCGCTTTCAGAAGAGCCTTCAAACCGGCCCTTTCTAAATCGGCTCTGCTCTTGAGCTTGACGTGCCGATGAAGCTTGCCGGTGCCTTCGAGAAGCTTCTTCGGGTCGGGTAACTGCATCGCATAAGCGATGCCCAGATTCACGCCCGCCTTGGTCGGCATGAGCATGCACACCATATCCACGTACCGAGGGCCGTAGCCGTATCCGATGATCCGTGCTTTGATGTCCACCCCCTCGCTGACGTCGGGAATCATCTCCAACACAAAGATGCGCGCCGCCAAAACCAATTCCTGCACCTCCGGAGCGTAGGAGGCGAGAAGATCGCCAACGTCTTTGCTCGGAACGGTTCTCTCCATTTTGCAGAGCCCTCCCTCCTCTACCTCCTTTGCCTCATCTACATCCTATGCCTCATTGTAACGTGCCCGCATCGGATTGCCTTGACGCAGGCCTGTGCTTCCGCTACCGTTTTTCTTTCCTCGATTTTTCAGGTTCTGGGGGCGCATGAAGATACTGTTCGTATCATCGGAAGGATTGCCATACTCGAAAACCGGCGGCCTGGCGGACGTGGTCGAAGCTCTGCCAAAGGCGCTAGTCGAAGCGGGCCACGAAGTTGCCGTGCTGCTCCCTCGATACAAGGGGAACAAGACCACCTCCGTCGTGATTTCCAGCGTCACGGTTCCACTCGGCGACCGGCTGCGTTTCCCGGCCATCGCGGAAGCTCCGGCGGTCGCGGGCGTCAGATATTTCCTGGTGAGCGACCCCGAGTTCTTCGATCGCGACCATCTCTACGGCGACAAGTCCGGCGACTATCCCGACAACGCCGAGCGCTTCGCCGAGTTCTCGCGCGTCGCCATTGAATTCGCCAAGCGCGTCTGGCTACCCGAAGTGATTCACTGCCACGACTGGCAGTCGGCACTCGTTCCGGTTCTGCTGCGGACCCAGCACAAGGACGACCCGGTGATGCGGTCGTTACCCGTGGTTTTCACGATTCACAATCTCGGCTACCAGGGCCTTTTCCCCTATTCCGATTTGCGCAAGATCGGCTTGCCAGACACTCTGTTCACGATGGACAAGCTCGAATACTACGGCAAGGTCAACTTCCTCAAGGGCGGCCTCATTTTCTCCGACTACTTGACTACCGTGAGCCGCCGCTACGCCAAGGAAATTCAGACGCCTGAATACGGCTCCGGTCTCGAGGGTGTGATCCGCGACCGCGCTGACCGACTGGTGGGAATCTTGAACGGCGTCGACTATGCCGTCTGGAGCCCTGAGGCGGACACGTTCATCGCCCAGAATTACTCGGCGCACAATCTGGACGGCAAGGCCGTCTGCAAAAAGAATTTGCTCGAAACTTTCCGTCTTCCGGCGGAGAATCTCGACCGCCCGCTGATCGGCATCATCTCGCGGTTCGCGGATCAAAAGGGGTTCGACCTGATCGCCGAAATCGGCGCCGCCCTGATGAAGGAAAATGTCGCGCTCGTCGCGCTGGGAACCGGCCAGCCGGAATATGAGAAGCTCTTCAAGGAACTCGCTGAGAAGTATCCGGCGCGCGTCGGCGTGAAAATTGGCTACGACAACGCTCTGGCGCACCGCATCGAGGCCGGATCGGACATGTTCCTGATGCCCTCGCGATACGAGCCCTGCGGCTTGAACCAGATTTACAGCTTGCGGTACGGCACCGTGCCCATCGTCCGCGCCACGGGCGGCCTGGACGACACCATCCAGAATTTCGACCCCAAAACGAAACATGGGACAGGTTTCAAGTTCGAGGAGTACTCTGGAGAGGCGCTTCTCGAATGCATCCAGGCCGCGCTGAAAACCTACCGCGAGCCGAAGCTGTGGAAGACAGTAATGGCCAACGGCATGGCCAAGGACTTCTCCTGGAAGGCCTCGGCCGCCGCGTATGTAACTGTGTATGAAGCAGCTAAACGGTCTAGAATCCCCAAGGCAGCTCGAACATCTAAGAAATAGCGCAAATCGGCCTGGTTGCCGTGCGCGCACAAGGGAAAAACATGGCAGACACCGTTCAAGCAGTTAGCGACGCGAACTTTCAAAACGATGTAATTGAGGCGAGCAAGACTCAGCCCGTCATCGTGGATTTCTGGGCGAGCTGGTGCCGCCCATGCCTTATGCTGTCGCCCACCGTTGAGGAACTCGCGAAGGAGCATGCGGGCAAGGTAAAAGTCGTCAAGCTCAACGTCGACGAGAACATCAACACGCCGGGCAAGTACAACATTCGTGGCATCCCCACGCTGCTCGTTTTCAAGGGCGGCCAGGTGGCCGATCAAGTGGTCGGCGCGGTGCCGAAAGATCAGATCGAGAAAGTCATCCAGCGGCACATCTCCTCGTAAGCGCCTCTGACTCCGAAAGTCCAGCTCGCAAGCAAGAAGATGGATCGCAAGCGATGCCATTGGGCCATCAGCCCGCTCATGGTCGAGTATCACGACCATGAGTGGGGCGTCCCGGTGCATGACGACCGCCGCCTTTTCGAGTTCTTGATTCTCGAGGGCGCGCAGGCGGGCCTGAGCTGGGAAACAATCCTCAATAAGCGCGAGAACTACCGTAAGGCCTTCGACCGCTTCGACGCCGCCAAGATCGCGAAGTATGATCGCTGGAAATTTCGCGCGCTGATGGCGAATCCGGGAATCGTCCGCAACCGGCTGAAGATCGAGTCGACGATCTCGAACGCGAAGGCTTTTCTCGCGGTGCAAAAGGAATTCGGCAGCTTCGATCGCTACATCTGGCAATTCGTCGGCGGCAAGCCGAAGGTGAATTCATGGGCAGCCGCAGGACACTTGCCCGCCACGTCGCCCGAATCCGACGCGATGAGCAAGGACCTGAAGCGCCGCGGCTTCCGCTTCGTCGGCTCGACGATTTGCTACGCGTTCATGCAGGCCGTCGGCCTGGTCAACGACCACTCGCGCGACTGCTTCCGCCACAGCCCCGTCTGAATCGTTCTGGACATCACCCGTGAGTGGTAGGTTAGGCTCCCGCTGCCACGTTAATCCGGGACCGGGGACGTTCTGGTGCTACAATTAGTGCTGCGATGAAATGCCGGTTACCTAAAGCCAGCCTTCAAAGCGTGACGGTGGTCTTGCTGCTCTTTGGGGTCGCGGCATTATCGACGCTCGCCAAGAACAGCCAGTATTTCCCTAAGTCAAATCTCACGCATTATGTGAACGTCGCAAGTAAGATGAAAGTGGCTGCGCCGCCGGTTCTCCTCGAGCGAGAGCCGCTCTATCCGGTCGCGAAGGTTGTGCCGCCACAGCCGTGTGCTCCTAAGAACCGTGGGCTCGAGGAGATTTCTCTTCCTTTGCCGTCGATTGGAGTCACCGTTTCTATTCAACACCGATCTCCTCCTCCTTCACAGTCTTAGCAGAAGTGCGCTCCAAGTTACCTCTCAACTTAACCATTTGAATTAACCCCGGCCCCTGCTACGTCAAAGTTTCCGCGCGCTCCGTGCGCGAGCTGGAGTTGACATGAACAAGCAGTTGCGCAAGCTGAGTACCTCACTACTCATTCTTACGGGATTCCTGGCAGGACTCGTCTCCGGCTGCGGCGATGCCCGCAAAGCCGAGGCAGAAGATGCCGCGCATGCTCCGACTGCTCCCGTGGTGAAGGTCGCACGCCGCGACCTTTCGAATACTCTCGAGATCGCGTCGGAATTCGAGCCGCTGCAGGAGATCGAAGTTTACGCAAAGGTTTCCGGCTATATCAAAAAGCTCTATGTGGATTGGGGAACGCACGTTAAGAAGGGCCAACTCCTCGCCGAGCTGGAAATTCCCGAGCTGCAACAGCAATTGCAACAAGATGAAGCAGGCGCTCGCCGAAGCGATCAAGACCTCTCCCGCGCTCGCGAAGAACTCAATCGAGCGCAGTCTGCCTACAATGTCGCGCACCTTACCTATACGCGTCTCGCCGATGTACAAAAGTCGCGGCCCGAGCTCGTGGCCCAGGAAGAGATTGACGCCGCGCAAGGCAAAGATCTGGAAGCAAGCGCTGGCGTTTCGTCGGCCAAGGACGCCGTGTCCGCTGCGGAGCAGGGATTGCTCGCCTCTAAAGCCGCGCTCGGGAAAGACCAGGCGATGTTTGGATACGCGCGCATCACGGCGCCTTTCGATGGTGTGGTCACTCAGATTTACGCCTACACCGGCGCGCTGCTTCCCGCCGGGACTTCTTCGAACAAGGGCGACCTCGCTCTGTGCCAGCTCTCACAGAACGACGTCTTGCGGCTCGTGATTCCTGTGCCGGAACGCGCCGTCGCCGATATTCACGTGGGAGGCACCGTGGACATCGAGGTGTCGGAAGCAAAGAATTCATTCACGGGGCAAATCGTCCGATTTTCCGACCAAATCGATACGCAAACCCGCACGATGCACACCGAAGTCCAGGTTCCCAATCCGAAATACTTGCTCGTCCCCGGAATGTATGCGTCCGTAAAGATTCCGCTGCGCTCAGCCTCGAACGTTTTGAGCATCCCCGTCCAGGCTGTGCAATCTTCAGGCAACGGCCAGGGCACTGTGCTTCTCGTGAATTCCTCAAACCGAGTGGAAAAACGCGACGTCAAGCTTGGCATTCAGACGGCCACGGAAGCTGAAGTTCTCTCTGGCTTGAACGAGAACGACACCATCATTTTTGGCGAACAGAATCAATTTAAGACGGGAGAGCTCGTCTCTCCTCAAATCGTCGCTGTTTCCGGAATGGAGTAGGAATTCCAATGCCGACATTTTCCATACGACATCCTTACTTCATCATCGTCCTCTGCCTTCTTGTTTGTGTACTCGGCCTTACGGCCTTGGTGCAAATGCCTGTTGATATGTTTCCTCCCATCAATATTCCCGTGGTGCTGGTAGCCACTTTTTACAATGGGATGCCTCCCGAGCAAATAGAAGCCGACATCACTGACACGTTTGAACGGTTCTTCACGCTCGGCAGCGGAATCGATCACATAGAATCGCGTTCGATGGCCGGTGTCAGCCTCATCAAAATCTACTTCCAGCCCGGTTCCGATGCCAACGCGGATGTCACCCAGATCTCAAACTTGGCCATGGCGGACTTGCGGCGGCTGCCGCAGGGCACGCTTCCGCCCGTCGTGATGAAAGTGGATGCTTCGAGTCTTCCAGTTTGTCTATTGACGGTCGAGGGTCAGGGATTTAGCGAAACGCAGCTTCATGACTATTTGCAATTCAGCATTCGAAATCAGATTGCGGGCGTCCCCGGCGCCACAGTGCCTCCGCCTTACGGTGGCCGCTACCGGCAGATTATGGTCGACGTGGATCCCCTCAAATTGCAGGCCCACGAATTGAGCCCCATGGACGTCGTGCGCGCCATCGATCAGTCAAACCTGATTCTTCCCGCTGGCGACGTGCGCATCGGCCCCATGGACTACAACATTTACACTAATGCGCAGGTTGCGAATGCGGAGGCCATCAACGGTATCCCGCTGAAAACGGAGGGCGAGAAGTCCGTGTTCGTGTCTGACATCGGAAAAGCCGTGGACAGCTCGTTTCTGCAATACAACATCGTGCGCGTGAATGGACAGAAATCCGTCTACGTTCCAATTCTCAAGCAGGGTGGAGACACCAACACGATCGCCGTGGTGGACGGCATTCGCAAAGCAATCAAAACTCTTCGCGATATTCCCGCGCAACTGAAAACGCATGTAGTTTTCGACCAGTCCGTTTTCGTCAAAGGCGCCATTTCGACGGTGTTGCGTGAGGGCGGAATCGGCGTGCTGCTTACCGCCATCATGATTTGGATGTTCCTGGGAAGTTTTCGCGCCACGGCAGCCGTTTTTCTCTCGATTCCTCTGTCTGTGATGATCACTTTCTTCGTCCTCCATTCGGCTGACAAAACGGTCAACAGCATGGTCCTTAGCGGGCTCGCACTCGCTTTCTCCCGATTGATTGACGATTCCGTCGTGGTTCTGGAAAACATTTACCGGCACATCGAACTTGGCGAGGATCCGCCGATTGCGGCGGTAAACGGCGCAAACGAAGTAGCATTGCCGGTCCTGGCGATCATGCTTGTCGCTGTCGTTGTGTTCTTTCCGGTCACTTTTCTTTTCGGCGTAAGTAAATATTTGTTCTCCGCTCTTGCTCTGGCCGTCGTGATCGCGTTGTTCGCCTCCTATTTCGACGCCGTAACCGTCGTGCCGCTTTTCTGCGCGTATTTTCTGAAGCCCGTCCACGTACTTGACGAAGAATCGGCGAATTCGCCCAAGTCCTGGAGCCAGCGGTTTCATGCCGCGTTTAACGCCAAGTTTGAACGGATGCTGAATATTTACGAACGCTGGGTTCGCAGGGCCCTCGAGCGTCCCCGTGAAGTTGTTTGGGGCTTCGCGGGTTTCTTCGTCTTGTGCTTCGCGCTTACTCCATTGATAGGCGTCGCCTTCTTTCCACGCTCTGATGCCGGTCAGTTCGTCATCAACGTGAAAGCGCCCACGGGAACTCGGATCGAACTGACCAACGATTACGTGAAACAGGTGGAAGACATCATCCGGAAAACTGTTAAACCCGAAGACCTAAGCACGATTGTTTCAAATATCGGCGTTTTCCCCGACTTGTCCTCTCTGTTCACGCCCAACTCGGGAATGCATACCGCCACCGTGCAGGTTGGGCTCAAGGAAGACCATAGCGTAAGTAGTTTTGTTTACATGCGCGAGGTGCGTCAACAAATTGCGAAGCAGTTGCCGCAGTTGCGCACTTATTTTCAGTCGGGAGGCTTGGTCGATGCTGTTCTAAACCAGGGCATGCCCGCGCCGATCGACGTTCAGGTAAGCGGGATGGATCTAAAAACCGGCGACGCCATCGCCCAGAACCTAGCCGGCGAAATTCGGAAACTGCCGGGCGTCTCGGATGTTTACATTCCACAAGACATGGACTATCCGGCCCTGAAGCTGGACGTAAATCGCGAGCGCGCCAGCCAGCTCGGCCTCAGCCCCAAAGAAGTGGTGGACAACGTGATTACCGCGCTCACCTCAGACGTCATGATCGCGCCTAGCTACTGGGTCGATCCAAAGACCGGCAACAACTATTTCGTAAGCGTCCAGTACCCGGAAAATCAGGTCAAGTCCATTGACGACTTGAAGGCTATGCCGCTGCGGTCCCCGAATCTCAAAATGCCCACCTACCTCAGCCAGGTCGCCGACGTGACCCAGATTCAAACACCCACCGAAGTGGACCATTATCAATTGCAACGTACGTTTGACGTCTACGTGGCTCCCACGGGGGAAGACATTGGCGGTCCGGCGAAAGCAATTTCCAAAATCATCGCTGGCACTCAACTTCCGCCGAACATCCGCATCAATGTACGCGGCCTGGTCGTCACCATGGAATCCTCGTTCAAGAGTTTCGGTCTGGGGCTTCTACTGGCGATTTTGCTCGTTTACCTGATCCTCGTCGCGCAGTTCGCTTCGTTCATCGATCCGTTTCTGATTGTGCTCGCTGTCCCAACCGGTCTCGTGGGCGTGATTTTCACTCTCGCTTTCACCGGAACAACCCTGAACATTCAATCGCTCATGGGGATCGTAATGCTGCAGGGAATGGTAGTTTCCAACAGCATCCTGATCGTCGATTTCGCTAACGTGCTTCGCAGCCAGGGACACAGTTTAGTGGAAGCAGTGGCGCGCGCATGCCGCATCCGGCTCCGCCCCATCCTGATGACTTCGCTCGCCACCGTCGTCGGCCTTCTTCCCATGGCCTTCAAACTGGAAACCGGCAGCGAAGCCTACGCGCCGCTTGCTCGCGTGATTATCGGCGGATTGATTTCGTCCATCATTCTCACCATCTTCGTCGTTCCAGCGGCATACCTTCTTATGTATCAGCGGCGCACGGCTCCGAATTTGGAAGTTCTGCCGGAGGAGGCTTAATGTTTTCCCGTCACCTGCTTTCAAACGCAGTCGCATTGGTGTTGATGGCCATCCCGTGTGCGGCGCAAAATACCCAGAATCTTTCTCTCGCGGATGCCGAGAAAATAGCCATCCAGAATCATCCGCAAATTCAAGCGGCCGGATACTTGGCAATCGTGGCGCAAGCGCAGGTGACGCAGGCGCGCTCCGCTTACTATCCGCAGGCCGTCGGCAGTCTTACCGGGGTCGAATCGGAGCACGATAGCCGTATTGCCGCCGGAGCGTTGAACAACCCGATTATCTACGACCGATACGCGAATGGCGTCACCATCGGACAACTCGTCACGGACTTCGGCCGGACCCATGAACTGGTAAAAAGCTCCACCCTGCACGCGGACGCGCAGAAGGAGAATGTCGTCACTTCGCGTGCGGACGTCCTGATCGACGTCGACCGGGCGTACTACTCCGTGTTGCGGGCGCAGGCCGTTCTTAAGGTGGCGGAGGAGACCGTGAAGAACCGCCAGCTTGTATCGGATCAAATTACCGCCTTGGAGAAGAACAAGCTGAAATCGGGACTGGACGTAAGCTTTGCGAATGTGGACTTGGCCCAGGCTCAACTCTTGCTCATTCAGGCGCAAAACGGAGTCGAGGCCTCCTATGCAGACCTCTCCACCGCCCTGGGTTACGCCGACGAGAGGACGTTCGCGCTGGCGGAAGAACCGCTTCCGCCGGCTCCGTCTACGAATGTTTCCGAACTAATATCGCAAGCGTTGCAGAATCGCCCTGAACTCGTCAGCCGGCGTCTCGATGTCAGTTCGGCGCAAAGCTATGCAACTGCCGAGCGAGATTTGTGGCTCCCTACGATATCGGCGGTAGGTGCAGCGGGGCTGACCCCTTATCGGGAAGAGCCCTTGGGAAGCCGGTATGCGGCGGCGGGCTTCAACGTGAATATTCCGCTATTCAACGGTCACGAGTTTGGCGCGTTGCGCGCCGAAGCGAACGCACAAGCTCGGGCGCAGCAGCGATACCTTCAAGATCTGCAGAACGGTATCGTCCGCGATGTCCGCAAAGCGTGGCTCGAATCCAACGCCGCCTTCCAGCGCCTATCCGTAACGCAACAACTCCTGAGCCAAGCCACCCAGGCCCTCGATCTCGCCCAGCAGCGCTACAAACTTGGCCTCAGCTCCATAATCGAGCTAAGCCAGGCCCAGTTGAACATGACCCAGGCCGCAATTACCCAAGCCAGCGCCAAGTACGACTACGAAACCGCGATCTCGACGCTAAGTTACGAAATCGGTGCCACACATTGAGAGCGACCCGAACGCTCGACCCAGTCCTGGTTAATATCGCTGCTCGTGAGCCGTGGCCCAGATTATTTCGTTAATCAATCACCACACTTCCGCTTAGTAGCTCTTAGTTCGCGGGTCCAGCAAACAGCAGTAGATTCCCATCCGGATCCTTGACCACGAAATTCTTGGCGCCCCAAGGCTGCTTTTTCAGCGTCTGGCGAAACGTAACACCAGCGGACTGAAACTCAAGAAACAGCAGCTTGATCTCGTCCGCCGTAGCGACGGTCATAGATACCGACAACAGCTCCTCCCGATCGCGGACCGCCGACTCGATTACTGGTCGCTCCACACATCGTAGATTGAGACGCGCCGCGTCGCGACCCACCTGTGCATAGTAGGGAGGTTTGCCGTAACTGAATACAAGCGCAAAACCTAACTTCTCACGGAAAAATTCGCATGATCTCTCGATATCGGTGACGAACAGTTGCGGCTCGGCGCCGACAATCGTGGCTTTGGACGGCGATGATTTCACCTTGGGCGATGTGGTCGAGAGTCCAGTTTGCAGGGCTTGCCAACTATCGAAGCCGTGCTGTCTTGCGACCAATTCTTGCGCATCGCTGAGTTTAAAGCTCGCCGCAAGAATCTCCGAATCGGGCATGCTCAGGAAACGAGGCAAATACCCGCGGATTTGTGCGGCGACGGGATAGTGGCGTTCGCGATGCCACCGCAATATGAGCTTGGCTTGCTTCTTGAGGTTTTCCAGATTGGGCATGTAGGCCTCCACGATGAGATCGTAGGTGGGCATTGCCCTTCGGCGACGTGCCGTTGCATCCTACATGCGCAGTCGCAGTATCTGCCACGGTGTGAGCGGGTGTCAATTGAGAACGACGCCGCGCTACACTCTATCCGCACGGTAAATAGGTTCATCGGGAGTTGGCTACGGGTTTTCTGCTACTCCCAGCGAAACACTTTCGCCGAGAGCGCCGTGCAAATCGCAAACACCACCACCAGCGCCGCAATGTCGCCCAAGTGCGCCGACCACGCGTCGCCCCTCCAGATACCTTCGAGCAACGACACCGTATAGGTTAGCGGGTCAACTCTCGCCGCAGCGCGGAGCCCCGGCGGCATCGATGCCACCGGCATGAACAGGCCCGAAATGCCCACCATCGGGTACATGATCAACGCGCCGATCGGCTGCGCAAAACGCGCCGTCGGAACGATGCTGGCAATGAGAAAGCCGATCGACAAGATGCTCCAAGTGCTGATCAGCAGCGCAATCGTAAATCCGAACAAGGGAGGGTGAACGCCCACCGGGTAATAGCGCTTCCCTGCCAGCACCATCAGGGCGAGCGTGGCCGCCGTCAGCAGCAGCTTCACCACCACTTGCGCCGTGAGGATCGTCTGCGGGCGCAGCGGCGTGGCGCGAAGCCGTTTCAGAATACCTCCCTCGCGATAGATCGAAATGATCGTGATCAGCGACAGCACCGTGCTGACCGCAATCAGCACCGACGCAAGAACCGGCAAACCGACGGTCATGAAGCTGCTCGCGGCGAGCGCGCTCGGCGTAAGACTCCGCCCGACCACGCGACCCACGATGATGAACACCAAAACGGGGATGCCAATCGTCCCGAAAGCTCCCAGCGGCTCGCGCATGAAGATCTTCAGCTCGATCCAACTCAGTTTCCAGAGTCCACGCAGCATCATGATCCCACCTACTCGCGAATCGAATGGCCGGTCAGTTTCAGAAAAACGTCCTCAAGATTCGGGAGAATCGTGCGGAAATCCGTCACCCGGATTCGATTCTCCGATAGACAATGAATCACCTCGGTCACGAGGTCGTCGCCCTTGCCGCGGATCGTAAACTGCGAGCCGCTGCAGGTCACCGTCTCCACTCGCGGAATCGCTCGAAAGCGCTCTTCAGCCATCGGATCGTCCGTTGCGAGAACCACGGTTCGCTCCGGGCAGTGCCGCTTCACGAGGCTCTCCGGTGTGTCCATGTCGATGATGCGTCCGTGCTCGATGATGGCCACGCGGTCGCACAACCGTTCCGCCTCCTCCATCAGATGAGTCGTCAGAAAAACCGTCTTGCCGCGCTCGCGGATGCCGCGCACCAATTCCCAAATCGCCCGCCGCGACTGCGGGTCGAGCCCCGTAGTCAGCTCGTCGAGAAACACCACCTCCGGATCGTTGATCAGCGCCAGCGCGATAAACAGCCGCTGCTTCTGGCCTCCGGAGAGATTCATGAACCACGCATTTCGCTTGTCGATAAGGCCAAGCTGCTCGAGCAGCCGTTCGCCTTCGACTGCTTTCTTCTGGTAAAGCGACGCCCACAGGTCCACCGCTTCCCACACTTTGATCCGCTTCTGCAGTTGCGCCTGCTGGAGCTGCACGCCGATCCGCTCTTGCAGCTTGTACACATCGCGGAAGGGATCCAGGCCCAGCACCGAGATCGCGCCCCGGTCGGGTTTGCGCAGACCTTCGATGCACTCCATCGTGGTCGTCTTTCCCGCGCCGTTGGGCCCGATTAAGCCAAAAATCTCGCCGTCGTTGACGTCGAACGATACCTCGTCCACCGCCACCGTTGAGCCGTAGGTCTTGCGCACTCCGGAAACTTGAATGACGGAACGCATGCTGGTTTGCGAAACTGTAGTTTGTACGAACCGGACCGAGAGTTTATATCACGGACCCAGGCCGCGCCCGCCAAATGGGAGTGACGGAAACCGACAAGCACAACGATAGTCTTGGAAACCGCCAAAAGTCGGCCGGAAGAAGCAATTAGGGTTTATATACTTTTTCAAATCTCGTTGTGTTCTTTACCCAATTCGATGTTATCGGGCAAAGCCATTTGATCGTCTCGAGAATTTCTTCGTAGTCCGTCGCAAGGTCTCTCTTTGAAATTCGTTCGTGATGAGCAATGTGATTTCGCAAATCTTTTATTTTTAGAAGCCTTTTGTTCAGCAGGCTCCTCATCATTTTCATTGGAAATATCTTGTACAAGTGCGGCACCCAGAGCTCTTTTTCATAAGCGCGGGCAGTTAGACGAACCCAAAAGCCAAAATTGATCTTGGCTATGATTCGTGAAGGAGTAACTTCCTCGTGGGTCTCCTCTACAGCGATCTTAGCCTCGTTTAGCGATGCCGCTTCTTTGGGCTGTAGTGGGACGTGGTCGAACCAGTCCGCCGATCCTAGTCCAATTTGCAAAGCTCTATGAATTGAATTTCGTAGGGTGATCTCGAGTCCTTGAATTACTCCGTACAGGGCTTCTGATATTTCGGTGTTGTATTCGTAGAGACGGATCGCTTTGTTCCTATCCCCTTGGGTTTGCACCAGATAGCTGTTAAAACGGTCAGGAGATAGAGATTTTACAATCGCTAGTATCTGATCTTCAGAATAGTCGTCATTTTCAACTTGATTTTCTGGCATGACGGGTGTAGTCTTTGGTCGTACGCCTTGATGTGACCGCTGCAACAGGTCGTGTGTTGCATGTTCTCAAGGTATCGGCATTGGAAAGGGCCAACCTTCGGGTTGGCCCTTTCACTTTTCAGGGCATTCCTACCGGCTCGAATCAGCTGACCAAGACATTCGGCAGCCTCCGTTTTGTCCGCATTATACGCTTCTGATACTTGGGAGGACCAATAAATGAAAATCAACTATTGGAAGGCGGGGACGGTTGTCTTGACAGGCATTGCATTTTGGCTGGCTTATTCCAATCGCAAGGCTGAGGCCGTAGGTGAAGTAGGCGGAAGCCGAGCCAACTCTCAGTAAGGTCGCCGCATTACCTGCTATCATCCCTCCCCATGGAGCAACCATGCGGAATCTGATTTTCTCTCTCCTCTTTCTGGCGTTATCAACCACCCTTGCATCCGCCCCACAATATGATCTCGTGCTCGAAGGCGGACGTGTCATGGACCCCGAAACCGGGATGGATGCCGTACGCAACGTCGGCATCCTCGACGGAAAGATCGCCCGCATCTCCTCCGAGGCGCTGAGCGGACGCCGTGTGGTCCAAGCCAGCGGGCTGGTGGTCGCTCCCGGATTCATCGATCTGCACCAGCACGGTCAGGAGATGGAAAGCCAGCGCGTGAAAGCGCTCGACGGTGTAACCACGGCGCTCGAACTGGAAATCGGGGCGCCCGACGTCGCTCAGTTCCTGAAGGCGAAGGAGGGGCGCTCGCTGATTCACTACGGCACTGCGGCCAGCCATGTGGCGGCACGGTCTCTGGTATTCGGCACCCCAATTCCCGCGAATGAAATTCTCCCCAAGGACGGCCCCGCCACCGATCAGCCCGCGACAACAGAACAGATCACCCAAATCCAGGACCGCCTGCGCGCGGAGCTGGATGCAGGCGGGCTGGCAATCGGTATGGGAATTCAGTACACGCCCGGAGCCACCCGGCTGGAAGTGATCGATATGTTTCGTCTAGCCGCCGAACGGAGAGTGCCGGTTTACACCCATGTGCGCAGCTCGAGCCGCGTCGATCCCGGGTCCTCGATCGAGTCGATCAGTGAAGTGATCGGAGCGTCCGCCATCACAGGCGCCTCGCTACACATCGTGCACATCAACAGCTCTTGCCTGCGCGACGTTTTCGAGTGCCTCGCTATGGTGGAAGGGGCGCGCGCCCGCGGCCTCGATGTAACTACCGAAGCCTATCCCTACATCGCGGGTATGACCTATATCAACTCCGCGCTCTTCAACCCGGGCTGGCAGGAAAGGGAGGGGGGCATCAGCTACAGCGACCTGGTTCTCCCCAACACCGGCGAGCACCTCACCAAGGAGCGTTTCGAGGAACTCCACAATTCAAGCACGCCCCACACAGTGCTCGTCTTCGCGAATTCTCAGGAGGTGATCGACAAAGTGATCCCTAACCCTCTGATAATGATCGCCAGTGACGGCTTCCAGGGCCATCCCCGCAACGCCGGAACGTATTCGCGCGTGCTGGCTCAGTATGTGCGCGAAAAGGGAACGATCACGCTGATGGACGCGCTGCGAAAGATGAGTCTGATGCCGGCGGAGGTGCTGGAGCGTTCCACGCCCACTGCACGGCAAAAAGGCAGGCTCCAGGAGGGCGCCGACGCCGACATTGTTGTGTTTGACGCCGCAACCATCAGCGACCGCGCCACCTTCGCGAAGCCTATGGAACCAAGCGTGGGCGTGCACTACTTGGTGGTAGGAGGAACCGTTGTTGTCGACGAAGGCAAGATCGTGCCGGATGTTTTCCCGGGCCGTGCGCTGCTGGGGCCGGGAAAGCGCTCGGCATTGCATGACTAGCTGCAAGACGAAGAATCGAGGACTGTAATTGTTCGCACGGTCCATCACCCTCCCGCTGTAGTCGCGTAACCGGAAACCCGACTGACCGCCCGCTCGGCCTTGTCTTCAGGCAATGCGCAGCGTACGGATGTTCAGGCTCCAAATCGAGACACGACGGTAGGCGTCGGACAAACTCCTAGCTCTCCGATTGCGAAATCAAACATAATCAGCACGAATATGCCTCGCACGCTGCAAATTCACTCTATATGGGCGAGGATCGCCGTCGGTCTTTTCTTTTGCCTTTCTGGCGGGTTCATTAGCTTGCTGCTCTCGTTTGGAGCGCCAAGCTTCTGGTACGTACTCTGCGGGGTTCTTTGGGCCCTCTCGGGCATCGTTTGGTTCTTCCGTCCGGCTATTGCCTCGGCTCTGAGCACCTTCCCCGTCCTGGGAGTAGCGGTCTGGTGCGTTCAGCTCGTGCCGCACTTCCGGGAACAGGGTATGGACACGCGACTATGTATGTTCCTTGTTGTCGCCGCGGTAGGACTGATCGTGGCCTTTTTTCCTGGGAGCGGTATTCGGCAATGGATCGCGATTTCTTTGGTCTCAGTTCTCATCGCATTCGGTGTAGACCGGCTCTGGACCAACAGGGTCACTGTTCACGAATACTCAATGAGTTGGGCCGCGAACGGAGCCGTACCTTGGGGCCACGTTGAGACGAACGAGAAAGGCGAATCGCCCGTGGTCATCTATCGGAGAGTGGACGGGGGCTACTGCTACGACGCCGTTTTCTCTCCGGAACTCAGAGAGAAGTTAGCGCAATCGAATAAGCCAACCATCGTCGTTGAGTACAATGTCTTCAGTGATTTTGGCCGCCGCCGCTCCTACAACATTCGCGCAATCGACGGTATGGTTTTCAATCAAGGACAGCGAAATCTGCGTTCCGGAGAAAGGTACGGCGGCTATATCGAATTGGATCCTTCTCGTTCAGCCGATTGCGGACGTTAATTCGGTTCGCAGGGAATAAACAAAAAGCCCGTCAACTCCCGATTGGTCTCGTTGCCGGGAACTAGCTACCTACTGCTCGTTCCGGGCCTTGTTTTCCGACAATGCGC
>CAVTRV010000004.1:0-11302 GCA_963737205.1 uncultured Acidobacteriota bacterium
CAATCCTCGAGCAGCCGCCAAGCGTCAGCAGCGCGGTAAGCGCCAGCGTGAGAAAGACGCCAAGCCCCAAGGTCGAAGGGACACCAAGCGGCGCAGCAGCCGCGGTCGCGATCCGCGGACCGCGCCCCGCGCGCATCGATAATCCTGTGCTGTTGCGCATCATCGCTCACCATCGTAGCGGCCCGCAGCGCAGCGCGCAATCAACCCCTCCGCCCCTGTGCCGATTGAGTAGCCTGCGGCGCCGCTCTAGTCTGGAATTAAGATATGGCTTAACGCCAGTGGTCAACTTTAGGAACAATCCCGGGAACGCCAATCTCCCGATTGGCGGGTTGAATGCCGCTCAGGAAGTACGCCCCCACCAAAACGCTATTCAGGAGAATGGCGCTCCCAGGGGGCCCGCATGGCACAGCCGCGGATATCTGCCGCACTTTGAAAGCGCCGAAGCAACGCAGCATGTCACCTTTCATCTCGCCGACAGTCTTCCGCAAAAGGTCCTCCTGCGATTGGAATCCGACCTGAAGATTTTTCCCGCCGAGAAGCGAGACGCCGAACGCCGCAAACGCGTGGAGGCTCGGATCGACGCGGGGCACGGCTCGTGGACGGGTGGCGCAGGTTGGCGGGAGGCGTGAGAGACTAGGCGGCTATGATGCGATCGCTGACGATGCGTGTTTCGTTTTTTGCGCTTCCGGTGCTGGTGGCGGTTCTTGCGCCCAGCGCGCACCCTGAAATCAAGGGCTTAGGGCTGGTCCACCCCCCCAGGATTGACAAAGTAACGAAACGATTGTAACCATCACTCCTGTTCAGACGAGTGATCACAGCATGAAACGCACGTATTTTCCCGGAATCACCGACATTGTCGACGTCACGGATCCGGCAGAGATCCGGACAATTTCAAAACGATCCAAGGTTCGACCGGGACTTCACGGGGGAAAGCAGAGATGGGTTCGTCGTTGATATCGATGACGGCGGCCAAGGCGATTTCGGAAGGCAAAAGCAAAACCTTGGAAACCAGAGATGAACCCAGATGAAGGCAAAGGCAAAAGGGCTCAAGGCAAAAGGCTCAAGACAATTAAGGAGGACGTATGGCAAATGAGAAAACAGGAAGCGGCGCCAGTGCGAGTCGAGCGATGCAGCCCGCGCAAACAAATCCTCTCGATTTTGTGCCCGACAAAATTCCTTTCGACACTCCGTATGGGCCGCCGATATCACTCGACCGAGCCGAGGCGGTGATTCACGCGGCGGTGGCAGAGGCGAAGAAGCGGGATTGGAAGATGAACGTAGCGGTGGTGGATTCCGGCGGCAATCTGGTGGCCTTCCAACGAATGGACGGTGCGATGCTTGCCTCCATTCAGATTGCCGAACACAAGGCTCGAGCAGCCGCCACCTTCCGCCGCGAAACGAAGCAATTCGAGGACGGCATCAACCTCATGCATCTCAACTATCTGCTCGCGTTCGATGGAATCATTGCCTCTCGTGGCGGCATCCCACTGATCGAACAGGGGGCGATCATCGGCGCGATCGGTAGTTCGGGAGGCGCGGATTCCCAGGACGACATCGTCAGCAAGGCAGGCGCGGCACTCATCAACCTACTACCGGCAACGAACAAATAATCCAAATCTCGAAAAAGCGTTGGGGACAGTCCACCGGTTTCCGAGATAAGCATTTCCGAGACAAACAGATAGACAGGAGAATGCCATGACAACTGCAAGCGCACTTACGAAGCCCGCACAGATTCGCATGACCCGGCGGTCGCCCGCCTATTGGCGTGTGACGATCGACAACCCACCGATCAACGTGATGGGCCCGGAAATGGTCCGGGAGTTCCAGGAAGTCATGAACGCTCTGGAGGCCGACGAGCAAGTCAGGGTAGTGGTCTTCGACAGTGCGGTGGACGACTACTTCCTGAATCACTCCGATTTCACGGCCAAGATTGAAGACCTGACCGGAATGCCGGCGGGTCCCACAGGCTTGCCGCCCTGGCCCGACTTTCTCGCGCGTCTGACTCGCTTGCCAGTCGCCTCGATTGCCCTCATCCGTGGACGCGCGACGGGCAACGGCAGCGAGATCACGCTGGCCTGCGACATGAGTTTTGCCAGCCGGGAGAAGACGATCATCTCGCAATGGGAGGTGGGCGTCGGAATGGTCGCAGGCGGCGGACCCATGGCCCGGCTGCCCCGACTTATCGGCCGAAACCGTGCCCTCGAGGTGCTGCTGAGCTCGGAAGACATCCGAGCAGAGCAAGCCGAGGCCTACGGCTACATTAATCGTGCCCTGCCCGACGCCGAACTAGATGCGTTCGTAGAGGCGCTCGCGACCCGCATCGCCAAGTTCGACAAATGGGCGATCGCCAACACCAAGCGTCTCGTCAACACCAGCCTGCCGCCGGACGTCGAGCTCGACGCCGGGTGGAATGCGTGCATCAATTCGCTCGGGCGACCCGCCGCCCAGGAGGGGATCAAGGCGCTGATGGCGCGCGGCTTCCACAAGCCGGGGGACGTGGAAAATCGGCTCGGATACTACCTGGGCCAAATCGTGCGGTAGGCCGG
The DNA here is from genome assembly GCA_963737205.1 of uncultured Acidobacteriota bacterium. Taxonomy (GTDB): domain Bacteria; phylum Acidobacteriota; class Terriglobia; order Acidiferrales; family UBA7541; genus Palsa-295. The sequence goes on from CAVTRV010000004.1 coordinate 2,547, forward strand.
CGCCAAACCCGATTTGTCAAATTGAAAGGCTTAAGATGAACGATCAACAGGAGCAGTCTTCTGCAGTGCGAGATCAAGAGATCCGTGCGGCGCTGGATCAGCATTGGGCGGCGTCCGATGCCAACGATTTTGTAACGGAGCACCTGATCTATCACGAGGACGCGGTGCTGGACTACCCGCAGTCAGGCGAGCGAACCCGCAGTCGGCGCAACATACAGGGCCAACGCGCGAGTCAGCCGAGCAAAAAGCGGTTTACCGTCCGGCGAATCCTTGGCAGCGGCGATCTCTGGGTCACCGAATTGATCATTACATATGACGGCAAGCCGTCGTACACCGTGAGCATCATGGAGTTCCGGGGCGACAAGGTTGCGCACGAAACACAGTACTTTGCGGATCCATTCGTGGCTCCCGCATCGCGCGCTAATTGGGTCGAGCACATGGACTGATCCTTAGCATTCGAATTGTTTCGCTGAATCAGGACACCACGGACTAATCTCGACGGGCCGGAATTCCGGTGAGTAGACCGGCATTTGCGGTTTGCGGAAGAAGCGTCGCGCAGCAAGGGGTTCGAGTCTGCAGCGAGCGCGAAGTGCGTCTGCACAATCGCAGCGAAAGAGTTTATCGCGACGCGATCATGGACGCCTGAGGAATCTCGAGTAGAAAGCTGCGAACACCAGGACAAGGCCGATATTCACCGCGAGCCTTTCCCAGAATCGGTGCTTGAAGAACACGACGTCTACACCGACTATGACGGCTGCCATAGCCACCACGTAAAGCACGACGGCGACCTGTCTGCCCATCTCGGGAAGAGTATAGCGCCGTCTGCGTCGAACTGGTGGATATCGGGTATCGTTGCAGCACATCCCTGATAGAGGGCGATGGAGGGACAACAGATGGATTGGAAACGGTTGGTCGAGTTTGCGTTGTCGGGTGACAGTGGTTTGGAACAATATGCCATCCTGCTGGTACGCGTTGCGATCGGGCTGTTCTTCGCCATCTCCGGGGGAAACAAATTGTTTGTCGCCGGCGGCACGAAACCCGTTTACGACACGCTCGTCAAGGCCAAAGTCCCGTTTCCCCGCCAGACGGCTTATTTCGTGGCGAGTGTCGAGTTCGTTGGCGGATCCTTGGTGACCGTGGGGTTTCTTTCGAGCCCGGCCTGCGTGGCTTTAATGGTCGATATGATTGTCGCCACCCTGACCAACTCGCTTTCCACCTTGCCTAAAGGACTTTCGCCTCTCAGCTGGCTCGACGATTTCCTCTACCTTCCGGAAGTCCTGTACGTGCTCTTCTTTATCTGGCTGATCTGCTCTGGTCCGGGGAGATTCAGTGTGGATTACTGGCTCGCCGGCAAGTTACTGAGGTGAGCGATCCACGATAGCAGCTTGTTGCTAGACAGGTACGCATGCCCCGATTACTTTCAGTCAATATCGGTCTTCCACGCGACGTGACATGGAATGGCAAGACTGTCCGTACCGCGATTTGGAAAAGTCCAGTTGACGGACGGCGAATAGTGCGCAAGCTCGATATCGATGGCGATGCGCAAGCCGATCTCGCGGGTCACGGCGGCGAACAGCGCGCTGTTTTTGTCTACCAGATGGACTCCTACCATTACTGGGAACGCTTTCTGAACCGCCGTGATTTTACGTTCGGTCAGTTCGGGGAAAACTTCACCGTCGAGGGACTTCCTGACGACGAGGTGTGCATCGGCGATCGCTACCGCATTGGTGGCGCGATATTCGAAGTGTCGCAGCCGCGCGTGACGTGCTACCGCGTCGGCATTCGTATGAATGAACCTCGGATGCCGGCCCTGCTCGTAGCGCATCACAGACCAGGATTCTACTTTCGCGTGTTGCAGGAAGGAGGAGTTGGGGCGGACGACGACATCGTGAAAATTACCGACGGTCCAGAGCGACTTAGCGTGGCCGGTGTTGACGCCCTCCTGTATTTGCCAGGAGCTTCCAGCGAGCAACTGCAACGCGCGCTGCGGATTCCCGCACTTAGCAAGGGTTGGCAGGGTTCGTTCCAAGCGATGCTCCAACAAGACTTGAGCTCCAAGGCTGCGGTGGGAAATCCGGGACTCGCGAATGAGGAACAAGCGCCGGCATGGCCCGGCTTTCGACAGATGCGAGTCGCGCGTATCCATAAAGAAAGTGATAGCGTGACTTCCTTCGTTCTGGCGCCAATCGATGGGCAGCCTCTTCCTGTCTGCCAGGCAGGTCAATTTGTGGTTTTGCGGATGCTCGTAGATCCGGGCAAACCGTCTGTTCTTCGCAGCTATTCGTTGTCTGACCTGCCCGCAGCCGATCATTTCCGCATCAGCGTCAAGAGCGAATTGAACGGGATTGGAAGCGCATTTCTGTACAACCGTGCGCGAGAAGGCGATGTATTGGATGTCAGCGCGCCGCGCGGAAGCTTTACTCTGCGTCCCGGCCAGAATCCTGTGGTTCTGCTGAGCGCTGGAGTGGGCGCAACGCCCGTGATGTCGATGCTGCACTCACTTGCCGCTAAAAAATCACAACGAGAAATCTGGTGGATCTATGGAGCGCGCAATCGCGTCGAGCATCCGTTTGCAGAAGAATCGCGTTCATTACTCAAACAGCTCTCTCGCGGACGAAAATACATCGTGTACAGCAGGCCCGCTGCAAACGACCAAGTCGGGGCAGACTTCGATGCTCCCGGACACATTGACGCAGCTTTGCTGGAGAAAATTGGCGTGTCACAGGGTAGTGACTTCTATCTGTGTGGCCCCACCTCATTCTTGCAGGATATGCTCGATGGGCTGCGAAACTGGGGCGTGCTCGACGGGGATGTGCACACGGAAATCTTCGGTTCTCTCGAGGCTATCACCCCTGGTATGGCGCAGGTTGTTCACACTCCTCACCTGCCACAAGGGCCGGCCGGATCCGGCCCCCCAGTCTCATTCGCGCGCAGCGGGATTACCGCCGCTTGGGATCCGAAATTCGCGAGCTTGCTTGAACTGGCAGAAGCGTGCGATGTTCCAGTCAGATGGTCCTGCCGGACCGGAGTGTGTCATACCTGCATGACTGGTCTGATCGGCGGATCGATTGTTTATAATCCTGAGCCGCTGGAGATGCCCGCTCCCGGGAACGTGCTCGTATGCTGTTCCCAGCCAAGCGCGGGTGTCACTCTGGATCTTTAGGAGAAACGGGAGGAGTCGAATCATGCGTTCTGATATCGTGCCCGGAGGCGTTTTCCCCGACTACGAACTGCCCGATCACACGAGCACGCCGCGCAAACTCAGCGAAATCCAGGGCGACGACCCGCTGATCCTGACGCTCGCGCGCGGCCACTACTGCCCAAAGGAGCACCAGCAGCATCTGGAACTCGCCGCGAACTTCCCGAAGATCGCGGTTGCGTACACTCAGATCGCGACGATCGCCACCGACGATCACCACACGATTCAGGAGTTTCGTGCGTCGGTCGGCGCCCAATGGCCCTTCCTCTCCGACCCTGAGCGAAAAGTTCAAAAGGACCTCGACATCCAGGAGTACACCGACCCCGAAAACAATCCGATGATTCCTCACACGTTCGTCCTCAAGCCGCGCCTTGTGATTTACAGCGTCTACAACGGCTACTGGTTTTGGGGCCGTCCGTCGGTCGCTGACCTCTGGCGTGATCTGCGCGTTGTGACGAGCGAAATACGTCCAGACTGGGACCTGAGCACGCCTGGACTCCGCGAGGCATGGAACGCGGGCGCCTTGTCGCGTTTCCATGGCTGGAATAAGCCTGGCGCCGCGAAGTCGCCCTCTGCAGGACAGAAAAAGTGACGATGACTGCCGGCGATAAGCCCAGCCCTTCGGGCAGGCGGTTTTCTTGAGGCAAACGCGATTCTAGACTACTGAACGGAGGAATCATGAGCATCGCAACCGGCGTCTCTCCCATCCAGCCCCAGCCGCAACTTGCCGGACAGACGGTCGTCGTGATCGGCGGCAGCGCCGGCATCGGGCTCGAAACCGCCCGACTAGCGCGTGCCGAGGGGGCCAAGCTGATTCTAGCTGCACGCAACGCGGAACACTTAGAACAGGTCTCACGCGAACTCGGCACGCTAAGCACTGCGGCGTTCGACGCCACCGACTTCGATCAACTCAAAAAATTCTTCGACGGACTCCCGGCACCGATCGACCACGTGCTGGTCACCGGTCCCGGTCCCTACTACGCGCCGCTGGCCGAATTCGATTTCGAACCAGCGCGCCGCGACGTGGAGGCCCATCTGTTTCTTCCGATGCAGGTCGCTCGTCACGCTGCAAACAAGGTTCGCCCGGGTGGAACTCTGCTCTTCATGAGCGGCACGGGTGGCCGCCGCACGGCGAAGGGATACGGTCTCATCTCGGCTCTCACGGCCGCGGCGCCGGCCTTGACAAAAACTCTGGCGCTCGAACTCGCGCCTGTTCGCGTCAACCTTATCGCCGCCGGCTTCGTCGATACTCCGCTTTCAGCATCCCTGCTCGGCGATCAGTTGGATGCGCGACGCGAGCAACTCCGCACTAGTCTGCCAATCCGCCGCGTGGTCGGCCCGGCCGACATCGCCGCCCTCGCCGTCCACCTCATGACGAACACAGCCGTCACCGGAGCAACGTATGATATCGACGGCGGCCAGCAGCTCGTCGAGGGATGAACCCGTGACGAGGCGCCTATGATGCGATCGCTGACGATGCGTGCTTCGTTCTTGGCTCTGCCGCTGCTGGTGGCGGCTCTTGCGCCGTGGCTGGCCCCGCCGCCGGCCGCGCCGCAAACCGCCGGCTACTATCCCCCTCCCGGAGATTGGCAAAAGAAATCGCCGGCTGAAGTCGGCATGGACGCCGGCAAGCTTGGGCTGGCCGTCGAATACGCACAGGCCCACGGAAGCACTTGGGATTTCGAGAAGGATCAGGTGCGCACGTTTGGCACGCCGCTCGGGCCGGTGCCGAAGCAACGCGCGGCCACGAACGGCATCATTCTTCGCCACGGTTATATCGTCGCGGAATTTGGCGACACGAAAGCGAACGATCCGGTCTACAGCGTGGCCAAGAGTTTTCTGTCGACCGTTTGCAGTCTCGCGGTGGCGCAGGGTTTGATCGCAGACGTCAACGATCCGGTGGCGAGGTATATTCACGATGGCGGCTACGATTCCCCTCACAACGCCAAGATCACCTGGAAGAACCACTTGCAGCAGACTAGCGAATGGGAAGGCTCGATGTGGGGCAAGAACGCCAATTTCATCGGGGCCGAGGAGTTTGGCGCGGGCGAGATGAAACCGCGCGCCATCGAGGAACCGGGCTCGTACTGGGAATACAACGACGTGCGTATCAACCGGTTTTCTCTGTCGCTGCTGCGTCTATTCGGCAAGCCGCTTCCCCAGGTCCTGAAAGAGAACATCATGGACCCGATCGGGGCTTCGCAGAACTGGCGATGGATGGGTTATTACAACTCGAAAGTGGTGATTGGCGGCCGCGAGATCGAATCCGTCACAGGCGGGACGCGTTGGGGCGGGGGCTTGTGGATTAATTCCGAGGACCTCGCGCGCTTTGGACTTCTGATCCTCAACCACGGCAAATGGAAGAATCGCCAGATCGTTTCCGAGCAATGGCTGAAGGACGCGGTTACGCCCGGCGAGCACGGTCCGGATTATGGCTATCTATGGTGGCTGAACACGAAGCAGAAACAGTGGCCGAGCGGGCCGGCATCGAGCTTCGCCGCCATCGGCAACGGCGCGAATACCATCTGGATCGACCCGGACGACGATATTGTGGTGGTTTGGCGCTGGTGCCAGAGCGCGGCGATGGACGGCATGGTGCAGCGAATCGTGGGTGCGGTAACCGGCTCCCCCATGAAGGCGGCGGACGCACACACCACGGTGTTAGACAAGCAGTAGCCGGCTGATTCGCGAAATCTGGACGCCCCCGCGAATGATGCATAAAAGCTGAAACACAGAGTTCACGGAGAAAATCCAGAGGCACGGAGGATGGTTCGCGGGCGGGCGGTTCTCGTTCCCCCACAGGGCGCTTGCGGGCGAAGCGATTTCATTTGAAATTTGAAATTTCAGAGAAATGCATGAAGCGGTGGCGCATGGATTTCAGGTTTCGGGTTTCGGGTTTCGGGTTTCAGGTTTCACGTGGGGAACATGTGTCGGAGTGAACAGATATTGATCCTCGTCTTTTTTACAATGCTGCCTGGGGAGGGTATATCTGTGCGCCGACAACCTCATGACTGATCCGATGACGAGTAAGACCGCGGTTGGCGAAGAAACTCAGGTGCGCGTGGTGGAAATGGCGCCGGCGACCGCGACTTCATCATCCGACTCGACTTCGTCATCCGACAAGCTCCTGCGCACCATCGCGACTCTGCTGTTCATATTGGTTGCGGGCGTGCTGACGGTGTTCGCGTACTACGCGAGCTCGATTTGCATCACGGTGATCCTGGCGGGATTTCTGGCCATCCTGTTTGACCCCATCGTAGTGAAACTGGAGAAACTGCATCTGCCGCGCAGCGTGGCCGCGGCGGCGATTGTGCTCGCAGGCATGAGCCTGGTCGGGCTGCTGGGTTACGCGCTTTACGGAAAAGCGGTGATGTTTTCGGAAGACATTCCTATTTACACCTCGAAGATTCAGCAGGCCATGGAGCCCATTAGCCGGAAGATCCAGGAAGTTCAGCAAACCGCCGGAAGCCTGACGAACGACGGGCACCCCACCAAGAAAGTCCCGGAGGTTCGGGTGCAGGAATCGCCGAGCTGGCCTGCGTATCTGGTGCGCGGCGCGGGATCCGTGTGGGGAGTGCTGATTATTGCGGGCGTGGTTCCATTTCTGACGTTTTTCATGCTCTGCAGCAAAGAGCAAATGACCATCCGCATGAATGCCCTCTTCAGTTCGAATACAGACGCGGCTCGATTCATCAAGAACCTGAACCAGGCGATTCGCGGCTTCGTGACCGGAAACCTCATCGTCGGCTCCGCAATGGGCGCGGCGACCGCGCTGATGTTGTACGGAATCGGGATAAAAGGCGCTTTACCTCTCGGAATCGTCAGCGGGCTGCTGAATCTGCTGCCCTTCCTGGGACTGATCCTGTCGCTCGCGCTTCCGATTGCAGCGGCGATGCTGCAGTTCAGCGCGCCGGGGCCATACATCATCATCGTTCTTACGATCCTCTGCCTGCATATCGTGTCGGCGAATCTGCTGATTCCGAAATTCATTGCCAACCGCGTGAGTATCGGGCCGGTGGCGGCGACAGTGGGGATTCTTTTCTGGGGATGGTTGTGGGGTGTGATGGGCTTGCTGCTGGCGGTGCCGCTGACGGCTCTGGTGAAGCTGGTGGCGGATTTGCATCCGTCGTTATGTCACGTATCCAATATGCTGGCGCTGACGCCGCGTCCCATGCCGCGTTGGGCGCGATTCGGCGAAACAGCTTTGGACCGGGCGATTCCCTACTTGCGCGGACGTCCGGGCGTGAAGCCCGGAGGAAGCGTCTGAGCGATTTCAAATCTGAAATTTCGGAGCGGGACGCCGGTTGAAGCCGCGCGCGCGAGGCGAAAAGGGTGTATGATGGCGTGGTTTCGGACCCACCCCCGGTAACCCAATTCATTACAGGAGAAACTATGAAGAAGAGGACCATTTTGTTGACTGTGGCGATGCTGTTCGCTGCCGTCGCAGTGTGCTTCGCCGCCGATAGCATGTTTATGGGCACGTGGAAATTGAACGAGGCGAAGTCGAAGATCAGCGGAGCCGGGAAAAATAGTAGCGTCGTGTACGAAGCCATGGGCGACAGCATCAAGGCCACCGTGGACGGCGTCGACGACAAGGGCACCGCTACGCATAGCGAGTGGACGGGCAAGTTCGACGGCAAGGATTATCCCGTGAGCGGTGAATCGAACGCGGACACGCGGTCGTACAAGATGATCAACGCGCGCACGCTGGAGCTGACCCAAAAGAAGGGCGGCAAGGTTACCGAGAGCGGACGCATCGTCGTCTCGGCGGACGGCAAGACCCGCACCGTCACCATCAGCGGAACGGATTCGATGGGAATGAAGACGAGCGTCGTGGCGGTGTACGACAAGCAGTAGCCGGCCGAACCACGGAGTTTCGAGGGCTGCGGATTCTCGCGGCCCTTTTTATTTGAATCAAGGGCGGGTCCGAGGTCCGCCTCTATGAGGAAAGAAAAGAAATGGCCGCGTCCTTCGTTACTTCGGAGTGACCAGGACAACGCAACGTGAAGAGCAGGAGCGCTAGCAGCCGATGCTGCCGGGGCAGTGGCTCTTGTAGACGGCGATAGCGATCACGGCGATGACAACAGCAGCAATCGCCACTCCAATCCCGATCTTCTGTCCCGTCGTTAAATTCCGGCCACTCACTTGCGCGACACTCGCGTACGGCACCGTTGTCGCAGCGCCTTCGCGGTCGGTTACGACGAAGGATTCTTCGCCGATGGCGCTCGTATAGCCGGTGAGTTTTTGACGGTCGCGCAAACGGACCTTAAAGACCGAATCCTGGCCGACGCCGAGTTCCGAAACGGCTTCCCTTACTTTCTCTGCCTGCAGGGCACGCTTGTCTTCTGGCGTCTTCGCAGAGGCGGTGGGAACGCTGCACACGGCAAACAGCAGAAATGGAATCAGCAAACAGACCACCAGTTTGCGAGTCATTGAAGTATTTCCTCCTGAACAGTCGGGCGGGAACCTGAAATGTAGGCATGCTATCAGCTTCCTCCGGGCAGTCAAGACTTGATCTTGCGCACAGATTTTCTTTTTTTCCTGTTTGTTGCGCGCG
>CAVTRV010000005.1:0-38004 GCA_963737205.1 uncultured Acidobacteriota bacterium
GCGGCCCTGATGAAGAGGGCCTCCTAATCTCGCCACGCGTGGCGGTGGGCGTCCGTCGCCTGAGCATCATCGACTTGCCCGGCGGGAATCAGCCTATTTGGAACGAGACGGGCACGCTCGCGGTGGTGTTTAACGGCGAAATCTATAATTTTCGCGCCCTGCGCTCGAAGCTGGAATTGATGGGGCACCGGTTCCGAACCCAGTCGGACACGGAAGTAATCGTTCACGCTTACGAAGCCTGGGGCGCCGATTGCGTGCAACACCTGGATGGCATGTTCGCGTTCGCGGTGGTGGAGTTCCGTCAAGGTCGCGGCACTCGCCCGACCAGAATTTTCATCGCTCGCGACCGGCTCGGCATCAAGCCGCTGTATTATGCGCTCCAGGACGGCAATTTTTATTTTGCCTCGGAAGTGCGAGCTGTGATCGCCAGCGGGCGCATTCCGCCTCGAATCTCGGCGGCGGCAGTGCCATCGTATTTGCTTTTCGGCTCGGTGGCCGAGCCCACCACCTTCGTTGAAAATGTTCTTTCGCTTCCACCCGGCCATGCTCTGGCTGTTTCGGCTGAGGAACGCATCGGCGCTGTCGAGCCGAAGGCGTATTGGAAGCCTGAATTGGGCTCGAAGCATCGGGCAGGCGCGAGTTCCTCGCCTAGCGGTGCATCGGTATCAGCATCGGGGCCGGCACAGCAGGTTCGCACGCTTCTCGAGCACGCGGTGGAAAGCCACCTCGTTGCGGACGTTCCCGTGGGAGTCTTCCTCAGCAGCGGCATCGATTCCACCGCGATCGCGACCCTCGCGAGCCGCGCGCAAAAAGGGATTCACACTTTCACAGTCGCGTTTCCGGAAGCAGAATTCAGCGAGGCTGATATCGCGCGTCAAACCGCCAAATCCCTGGGCACGAATCATTCTGAAGTTTCGATTTCCGAGCAGGAGATGGTCTCGCGGCTCGACGAGGCCATTGCCGCTTTCGATCAGCCGACGATGGATGGCGTGAACACGTACTTTGTTTCCTGGGCAGCCCGGCAGGCGGGATTGAAAGTGGCGCTTTCAGGACTCGGAAGCGACGAACTTTTCGGCGGCTACGCCACTTTCGCGGCGGCTCGCAAGGTCGCCCGTTTGATGAAGGCCGCGCGCTTTCTGCCGCGTTCGGTTCGCGCTTTCGTCGCAAACCGCGTCAAGCATTCAAGGTCCTCACGAGGCTCGCGCGATGCCGTTCGCAAAGCGTCCGCGGCGTGGCTGGATCCCGACTTGCTCCCGCATCCATATTTTTTTACCCGCTCACTCTTTACCCCGCAAACCGTGGCTTCGCGTGTGCATGGAGACGCTGCGGACTGGGAATCGCTGCCGTGGGCGCGCTGGCTAGCGGCCGCTTCCGAGCAGGCCCGCGAAGCGGATCCGTTCACGGCTGTTTCGTGGCTCGAACTTCGCTCCTATTTGCTCAGCACGCTGCTCCGCGATACCGACGCGATGAGCATGAGCCAGTCGCTCGAGGTGCGCGTCCCTTTCCTCGACACCGCTCTGGTCGAGTGCGTGCTTTCGCTTCCGGAATCCGCCAAGCACAATCCCGCTCGCCCTAAGGCGTTGCTGGTGGAAGCGCTGGGCGATTTGTTGCCGAAAGAAATTGCCAGGCAAGCGAAGCGCACGTTCACGTTCCCGTGGGAAATCTGGCTGCGCGGAACGCTCGGCGAACGCGTGGTGGCAAGTCTGGCCGATTGGTCGCCCGCGCTCGAACCGCACATTGGCGCTCACTTTGCGCATGGCGTCTGGAGGGATTTCCTCGGCGGCCGCACCACATGGTCCCGTCCGTGGAGTCTCTACGTTTTGAACGAATGGGCGAAGCGGAATCTCCAAGCCGACTCAATCGACAGAACCGAACGATCGAACACGGCAGCGGTAACTGCCGCCTAACCCATGCGCGACAACTCAAAGGGCACCGGCTCAAGATGATCATTCTGGGAATCAATGCCTACCACGCGAACGCTTCAGCCGCGATCGTCGTGGACGGCAGGCTGGTGGCCGCCGTCGAAGAGGAACGACTGAACCGCGTAAAATACGCCGCCGGGCTGCCTGCGAAAGCGATCCAGTTCTGCCTGGACGCGGCGGGAGCCAAGCTGGCGGATGTGGATCACATCGCCGTGCCTCGCGACCCTTGGGCCCGCCTCGGCACCAAACTTCGCTACGCAATTCGTATGCCGCGTTTTGCGCTCGACCGGGCGCGCGTCATGAAACGCTTCGCGGGAATCCGTGAAGACATCGCGCAAGCTTTCGATATCGCGCCTGAAAACATTCGCTCCTCGTTTCATCGCGTGGAACATCACACGGCGCACATGGCGAGCGCGTACTTCGTATCGCCGTACGACAACGCGGCCGTCCTCTCCGCCGACGGGCTCGGCGACTTCGCCAGCGCGATGTGGGCCATCGGCGAAGGGCCGCGAATGCGTGCTCTGGGCGAAGTGACGTTCCCGCACTCGCTTGGGATGTTCTACACCGCGCTCACCCAATATCTGGGCTTCTGGAAGTTCGGAGACGAGTACAAGGTGATGGGCCTTGCGGCGTACGGCCAGCCCGAATTTCTCGACGAGTTTCGCCAAATCGTGCACGCCGGCCGCGGAATGTCGTTTCGTCTGGGACTCGGTTACTTCTCTCACCAAACTCAGGGTCCGGAAATGACCTGGCGCGATTCGGGCGCGACGCCGGTCCTGGGTCGTCTGTTTTCGCCCTACCTCGAAAAGCGGCTCGGTCCCGCGCGCAAAGATGGAGAACCCCTCGGCCAGCGGCATCACAACCTCGCCGCGAGCATGCAAGCAGCCCTCGAAGAAGTGATGATCTCGCTCTGGAACGATCTGGCCAGGAAAACGCGTCAGAAAGCCCTGTGCCTGGCGGGCGGAGTTGCGTTCAACTGCGTGGCCAACGGAAAAATCTTCGACAACACGCCGTTTGAGCGCGTCTATGTGCAGCCCGCTGCCGGCGATGCGGGCCTCGCAATCGGAGCCGCATTTCACGTGGAACACACAGTCCTCGGCCGCCCGCGCGAATTTGCCATGAGCCATGCATATTGGGGGCCGCAATTTTCCACCGGCGAGATTCGCAGCGCGATTGAGAACGCTCACTCGCACCAAGGCGAAGTTCGCGTCAGCGAGATGGCGGAAGCGCCGCTGCTCGAATCCACCGCCCAAGCCATCTCCGCCGGCAAGATTGTCGGCTGGTACCAGGGCGCCACGGAGTGGGGTCCCCGGGCGCTGGGAAACCGGAGTATCCTTGCCGACCCGCGGCGTCCGGAGATGAAGGAAGTATTGAATCGTCGCATCAAACACCGCGAAATCTTTCGCCCGTTTGCTCCTTCGATTCTGGAGGAAGCCGTTGGCGATTATTTCGTCAAGACTCATCCCTCGCCATTCATGACTTTCGCCTATCCCGTGCGGCCCGAAAAGCGTTCCATCATTCCCGCGCCGACGCACGTGGACGGGACTGCGCGGCTGCAAACGGTCAGCCGCACAGAGAATCCGCTTTACTGGAAGCTCTTGCGCGCATTTGGCGATCTGACTGGCGTCCCCGTTGTCCTGAACACTTCCTTCAACGACAACGAGCCGATCGTTTGTCGCCCCGAAGAAGCCGTCGACTGTTTCCGCAGGACCCAGATGGACGTTCTGGTGATCGGCAACTTCTTCCTCGAAAAGAACGCCTCAACAACGACGAAAGATGCCGCCGAGCGAACCGCGGATCGCGTCGCATAACGGCATGCACATCCTGCTGTTCAACGAATACTATCCGCCAGACACGTCCGCGACAGCGAAAATGGCCATCCAAGTGGCCGAAACGTTGGCGGAGCGCCATCAAGTGACCGTCCTTGCCGGGCGCCCTTCGTACGATCCGGATGAGTTTTACCCGTATTCATTTCTGCGCCGCGACGCGCGCAACGACGTCATGGTCGAGCGGGTGGGCTCAACGGCATATCCGCGCAAGGAGATGAGGAAGCGCGTATCTAACTATTTGTCGTACCTCGCGCTCGCCGTTCCTCGAGCGCTCGCTCTCCGGGCAGACGTTGTGCTTGCTATGACCGATCCTCCCGTCGCCGGAATTGCCGGCGCTTTCATTGCGGAAATCACCGGGCGGCCCCTCGTTTACAACATTCGAGACTTGTACCCCGACATGGCGATCGGTGGCGACATCGTCAAGCAGAACTCCTGGGTAGAGCGCTGGGAAGAATTGCATCGCCGCGCGCTGCGCAAGGCCACTCGCATCATCGTGCTGGGCGAAGATATGCGCGATCGCATTCTGTCGAAGGGCGTTTCACCCGAACGGGTCGTCGTCGTCCGTGACGGCGCCACTTTTCCCGGTTCTGCGCCCCAGCCGAATGATTCAGTCGTCGAGGAAATTCGCTGCGGATTTCCCTTTGTTGCCGTTCACGCGGGAAATCTGGGATTTTACGGCGCCTGGACTACGTTGCTGGACGCCGCCGAAATTCTTCGCAACGAAAACTCGGGACTGGTGTTCATAGGTGACGGGGCAAACCGTTCGGCTCTCCAGGCTCAGGCCAGCGAACTCTCGAACGTTCGTTTTCTTCCGTTTCGGCCGGCGGGCGAAATTCCGCAGGTAATGGCCGCGGGTGACGTTCACATCGTGACGGTGCGGCGCGGGCTGGAAGGAGTTGTCGTTCCGAGCAAACTCTATTCGATTCTCGCTGCGGGCCGTCCCGTCCTGGCAGTCGCCACCGCTAAGACCGACGTCGCCCGAATTGTGAGCGAATCCGGCTGCGGGTTGGTGGCTGATCCCGACGATCCGGCCGCTGTCGCCGCCGCGGTTCGTGAGCTTCGCAGCGCGCCCGTCCAGCTCGCTGAGATGGGCCGGCGCGCGCGTTTGGCCGCGGAGAAATATGCTAGAGTGAAAGAACTGCAGAGGTTTGCCGGAATCATAGAAGAATCCATGGAAGAAAATCGCGGAGGGCGTCATCTGGACGAATAAGAAGGTTCTTGTAACCGGCGGTACTTCGTTCATCGGCTCGCACCTGGTGGACGCGCTGGTGGAACGCGGCGCCAAGGTGCACGTCGTCGATGATCTCACCAGCGGCAGACGTAGCAACCTTGAATCCCACTTGAAGAGCGGCCGCGTCAGCCTGGTGGAAGCCGATCTGCGGGAGCCCGGAGTGACGCGCGCGGCGATGAAGGGCATTCAGGTGGTTTTCCATCTGGCTGCGGACCACGGCGGCCGAGGTTATGTCGATTTGCACCAGGCTGGCCCGGCGTCAAATCTTTTCCTGGACGGACTTGTTTTCTGGGAAGCCGTGAAGGCGGGAGTCGAAAAGGTCGTCTACGCTTCCTCGGGATGTGTCTACCCGAACTACATGCAAACGGACCCCAAGAAAGAAATCTACCTTCGGGAAGAAGACGTCAAGCCGCCGCACGACGCCGACAACATGTACGGCTGGGCGAAGCTCATGGCCGAGTTGACCTTGCAGTCGTACCATCGCGAACACAAGCTGGGCGCGGCATCCTGCCGCTACTTCACCGTATACGGCCCTCGCGGCGTCGAAAACCACGCCGTAATCGCCATGATCGCGCGCGCTTTCGTGCGCCAGGACCCGTTCGAAGTCTGGGGCGACGGCACGCAGATCCGTAATTGGACTTACGTCGAAGACATCGTCAGCGGGACCATTCTTGCCGCGGAAAAAATCAACGACGGCACAGCCGTGAACCTCGGCACCATGGAGCGCGTTACCGTGCTCGACGCCGTTCACATGGTCACCGAAAGGGCGGGCTACAAACCCCAAATCCGCCTGCGGCGTGACATGCCGACGGGACCGATCAACCGGGTGGCGGACAACAGCCTGGCAAAGAAACTCCTCGGCTGGGAACCGAAAACTCCCTTCCGCGAAGGTCTTCGCAAGACGATGGACTGGTACTTCGCGAGCAAACAAAAAGAAGAAGTTCGCGATGTGCTCGAATCGATGCTCACGGCGCGCTGAAGAGGACGAATCGGGATGCACCTTCCGGCTGATCTGATTGCCTTCGGAGTCGCGCTGATCGCATCGCTTGGTTTCACGGTTCCGGTACGCTGGCTCGCTCTGCGTTATGGCATGGTGGATCTGCCGGGGCCGCGGAAGGTGCACGTCAAACCCATCCCCCTCCTCGGCGGAATCGCCATCTATCTCGGCTTCGTCCTCGCAATTCTTTTGACGCTTCACGCTGCTCCCGAGCAGCAAATCGTCGGAATCCTCGCCGGGGCCACGCTCGTCGCCACCGTCGGCGTGCTCGACGACGGTGGTCTTCTGCATCATCAAGTGAAGCTCTTCGTTGGTATGCCAATCGCCGCCTTGTTCCTGGTGGCCACGGGGATTCGTGCTCAGTTGTTCTCGCGATTGTTGCCGGGAATGCTCGGGACGATTCTGGACGTCTGCCTTACGGTGCTGTGGGTGGTGGGCATTACGGCATCGTTCAGCATCCTCGATCACATGGACGGCCTGTGCGCGGGAATAGCGGCCGTGGCCTCGGCCTTCTTCATAATCTCAGCCAGCCTGAACGGGCAAACCATGGTCCGCACGCTGGGCGCCGCCGCGCTGGGGGCTGCGCTGGGCTTTCTGCGCTGGAATTTCAACCCGGCCAAGATTTTCATGGGCGACGGCGGAGCGATGTTTCTCGGGTTCTTGATGGCCACGCTTGGCCTCAAAATCCGTCCCGAGGGCAGCCAGTTTCCGGCCGATTGGCTGGTTCCCGTCCTGATTCTGGGAGTGCCGATCTTCGATACCACGCTGGTCTCGATCTCCCGGGCGCGGCGCGGTCTGCTTCCCTTCACTTCTCCGGGAAAGGACCACACCGCGCACCGGTTGTCGAATCTGGGGCTGGGTCACCGCGGCGCTGTGCTGCTCCTCTATTGTCTGGCGATTGTGTTTGGGGTTTCGGCGCTCCTGCTTCCCCGGCTTTCGCCCCTGAGTGGATATGCCTTTGTGCTGGTCTTGGTGGTCTTCGGATCCCTGGCAGTCTTCTTCCTCGAGGCAGCGCCCTACGAACGTCAAGCGAAATTGCAGAAGTCTTCCTCCGCCACTTGATCTCCGGGGTTGTCCCTTTTTGTGGAAACAAGGGCTGTGGGATATACTTCCGGCCCCGAGTATTTGTGTGGACCTACCGGGGACCGCTGGTTCTTAGGGGTGAGGACCGCCGGACGCTTTTGTATCGAATTCGCAAAACGAAATTGACGGTGGGTACAGCTGCCACGGACAAAGATGGCGTCAGAAAGACACGACACAAAGACCGCTCTCGCTTCGTCTCCACGCACAAATAATCAGGATGTCGCGGTAGTGGGCGGGTCTGCTGCGGGACTTTTCGCGGCTTCCATACTGGCTCGAAAGGGTCTTCCTGTCCGTGTCTTCGAACGCATCGAGACGATGGAACCAGCGGCCCGCACGCTGATCGTCACCCACCGCATGCGGAACTTGCTGGGTCAGGCGGCCGACCGGAGCGTCGTCAACGAGATTCGGCGCTTTGAGTTATTCACCGACGGACGCGCCGCCACAATCGCGCTCAAAGAACCCGATCTGATTATCGAGCGCCGCACGCTCATTCAGGCCCTGGCGGAGGAAGCACAGCAGGCAGGAGCAGCTATCGAATTAGGCCGTCGCTTCCACGCGCTGCACCCGAACGGCAGAGGACTCGTGCTCGAGATGGAGCGCTGCTCCGACGGAAATAAGGAAGAGATTCACGCCGGGACGGTAATTGGCGGAGACGGTGCGTCGAGTCGCGTCGCAAAGGCGGCAGGCTGGGCGCCGCTCGAAACGGTCCCCCTCGTCCAGGCCATCGTCCCTTTGCCAAAAGACATGCCGCCGAATACGGCTCGCGTCTGGTTCATCCCGCAGGACACTCCCTATTTCTACTGGCTGATTCCCGAATCCCCCACGACCGGCGCGCTCGGCCTGATCGGCGAGACAGGCGCGGACACTCGGCTTCTTCTGGAACGGTTCCTCGAAAAGCGAAAGCTCGAGCCCATCGAATTCCAGGGCGCGCGAATCCCTCTCTATTCAAGGTGGGTTCCGGTGCGGCGGAAGATTGGCGGCAGTTTCGTCTACCTGGTCGGCGACGCCGCAGGCCAGGTGAAGGTGACCACCGTCGGCGGCATCGTCACCGGGTTTCGCGGAGCGATCGGGGTCACAGACGCGATCCTCAATGGCGGAACCAGCCGGGAACTGCGGACCCTGCGCCGCGAGCTCAATCTCCATCTGCTGCTCCGACGCTCGCTTCATGATTTCCAGCAGGCCGACTACAGCCGCCTCGTGGATCTGTTGAACGACTTCGCGAAAGAGCCACTCTGCCAGTATTCCCGCGATGAAGCCTGGAAGATTCTGTGGCGCATCGGCCTGCGACAACCCCGTTTGATCCTCCTGGCTCTGCGCGGTCTTCTGATGGGCCGGTCCTGGTTTCAGCGCGCCAGGGATTGACCTGGCTGCCCCGAGTTCTCCCGCCATGGAGCGCAAACGCTTCGTCACAACCCGGCGCCTCATCCTTATTCTCGCCATTCTGGCGCTTGCGGTGGGAGTGACTGCATTCCGAGGCGCCGGTCGGTGGCTCGTGCGCGAGGACCCGATTGTCGCGGCGGACGCCATCGTCGTCCTTAGCGGAAGCATGCCTCAGCGAGCGGAAGGCGCAGCCGACCTCTACCGTGCTGGATACGCTCCCGAGGTTTGGGTCACTCGCCCAGACAGTCCGGAAGCCGAACTATCTGAGATGGGTATTCAGTTTGTCGGTGAGGAAGAGTACAGCCGGCAGGTCCTGATACATCAAGGGGTCCCCGCCAGCGCGATTCGCATCCTGCCTGATGCGGTCATTAACACCGAAGAGGAAATCGAAGAGATTACGCGCGAGATGCAAGCGTCGCACAAGTCTCACGTCATCATCGTTACTTCCGCCCAACACACTCGGCGAGTCAGAACTCTGTGGTCCAAACTCGCAGCATCGAATCAGATCGCGACTGTGGAGGCAGCCGCGGAAGATCCCTTCGATCGGGACCACTGGTGGCGAAACACACGCGACGCCTTCGCGGTGGTTCGCGAAGTGATGGGTCTGATGAACGCTTGGGCAGGTCTTACAGTTCGCCCGCGTTCGCCGCGGACGTGATTTCCGGCGCCGGGGCCTTACTCCACGCGAATCGAAGGCCCGGCGTTTGGTTCAAGAATCTTCCACCGCTCCCATTCCGCCTTCTTACCCAGGTCGCGACACCTGAGTTGCCACTCGAATCCCATCTTCTCGTCCACGAACGAGTAGAAGGCTCGCCACGAGGTCGCGCCGGAGTCGAAGCCATTCGAGCCGTTACCGTTTCCGCCGCTCACATCTTCGGCCGGATCCTGACCTCTGAACTCCGTCAATTGAACTGGATCCAACGGAACGCGGAAGATTGTAGCTTCCTCTTCGAGGGCTTCTTCGGCGTTCCCATTTACCGGCGCGGCATCGGGGAAACGGCCGCACAGCTCCAGGGCATTTCGGCGAAGAAGTAGTTCGAGCGAGGGAGGGCGCGCCGCCGACCCGTTTTGAGGCGCGAGCCGCAATTCCCACAGCGTAAGGGCTTCCGAGGCCTTCGCGGCGTCCGGATAGAAGTCGAGCACTCGCGTTTCCCATCGCGCCGTCTTGCTTTCCGGCTGCACTTCCATAACCGTGGCCACCGAATGACTCCGCCAGCACTCGATCTTCACCGAGCCGACGAAGCTCCCATGTGTGCGGATGAAATCCCAGTCTTCGTCGGTCAGATCCAACGTGCTCCGCCAAAAGCGGTCGCTCAGCCGGAATGAGAATGTGAACACCTGTTCGAGGGGCGGAGGCGCGGATTCGCCGACTCGCCGCCGGAATTGCGGATCTCTCATCTCTTCAAGGACTTGCACACGCTCGGCGAGCTTGCGAACCATCCACGACTGCTCGCGCAGTAGGCGATGCCAATGCATCGCTAGGGCATAGAAGACCACGCAGACAATCAGACAAATGCCCGCGGCTGGCCAAAGAATTTCCACGCCTGCTCTCCGGATTGCTTACCCGAAAACACCTGAACTATCAGCAACTCTAGCACCTGGGATGGAGATCGGCATCCCATATTTCCGTCGCGCCCCCGGCAGAATAGCTTGGCCCAAAAAGCATGGTGTATGAGAATAGACTGCCCGCTTTGCGCGAAGCTTGCCGCAGAAAGGCGCTTACGGAGGGGCATTGAAGATATCCGTCATAGGAACCGGTTATGTTGGGCTCGTCACCGGCGGCTGCCTGGCAGAAATTGGGCACGAAGTGGTGTGCACAGATAACGACGCAGCGAAACTGCAGATCCTCGAATCCGGCCGGCTGCCGATTTACGAGCCCGGGTTGGAAAGCGTCATCGCCAAGGCCCGGCAGGCGGGCCGTCTCAGCTTTTGTCCCAATCCCGCGGATGCCATTGCCGCGGGAGATGCCATCTTCATCTGCGTCGGAACTCCTCCCCTGCCGAATGGCGACGCGGACTTGAGCGCCATCGATCACGTGGCGCGCGTCGTCGCCACCGAGGCCCGTTCTTCGAAACTGGTAATCGAAAAGAGCACGGTTCCGGCGCGAACGGGACAAGAGCTCAAGCGCGCACTCTCGGTGTACGGACGCAAGCCGGGAGTGGTCTTCCGCGTGGTCTCCAACCCGGAATTCCTCCGCGAGGGTACCGCCGTCGCCGATTTCCTCCATCCCGACAGGATCGTCGTCGGTGTCGAGGACGAAATTGCCGAGCAGCAGATGAAGGAAATCTACCGGCCGGTGCTCGAGCAGAAATTCAAGTGTCCCGTGCACTCCCCGGCATGTCCAGACGCGGCCGCGCCACACTGGCTCGTGACCACGATCAACAGCGCCGAACTCATCAAGCACGCCTCCAACTCGTTCCTCGCGCTCAAAATTTCTTACGCCAACATGGTGGCGGATCTGGCGGAGAAACTGGGAGCCGATATTCAGGAAGTAGTTCGCGCCGTTGGCATGGACCCGCGAATTGGCCCGTCGTTTCTAAGCGCCGGGCTTGGATTCGGCGGTTTTTGCCTACCCAAGGACCTTCAGGCTTTCGTGCACCTCGCCGAAAGATCGGGCGTCGATTTCACGATGTTGAAGGAGGCCGAGAAAATCAACCGCAAGCGCGTCGAGCGATTCTTCGAGAAAATTCGCCGCGCGCTGTGGGTCGTCAAGGGCAAGAGGATCGGTATCCTGGGGCTCGCGTTCAAACCCAATACGGACGATATCCGCTTTGCGCCGGCGATCGACCTCATTCATCAGCTCCTCGCCGAAGGCGCGCGCGTCCGCGCTTACGATCCCGAAGCCATGGAGAAAGCCCGCGCCGTGCTGCCTCAGGTGGAATACGCCAAGAATTCGTACGACGCGGCCAGCGAATCGGAAGCTCTGCTGATTGCGACGGAATGGCCTGAGTTTCGCAAGCTCGACTGGGGACGGATGCGAGACGCGATGGCGCGGCCACTAATTCTGGACGGCCGAAACCTTCTGTCGCCTAAAGAAATGAAAGCTCTCGGATTCGAGTATTACTCGCTAGGCCGCCCCGACTGACTCCCACTTCGTCCGTGTGACGACTAGGTTTTGTGTCAGCCCCGGACCTTCAGTCCGGGGGGGTGGCCTTCAGGCCACCCGAAAGAGGCCCCACAAAAAATTAAAAGGGGCTTCAGCCCCTGAGGGCAAGATGCCGTTCCGCAAATCAACTTCGGTCAGCTACCGCCGTTTCCCGCTGAAACTCTCTCCCGGAAGTATTCGTACGTCAGGCCGAGACCTTGCTCGAGATCGATCTTGGGCTCCCACTTTAGAATTCGCTTGGCCTTCGTGATATCCGGGCATCGCTGCTTCGGATCGTCCTGCGGAAGGGGACGAAAGACGATGGGCGTCCTTGACCCGACGAGCGCCCGCACTCGTTCCGCGAACTCCAGAATCGTAATTTCATGCGGGTTGCCGACGTTCACCGGCTCATATTCTTTCGATTCGAACAGGCGGTAGATTCCGTCGATCAAATCGGACACATAGCAAAAGCTGCGCGTTTGCTTTCCGTCGCCGTAGACGGTGATGGGTTCGCCGGTAAGCGCCTGATGGAGGAAATTCGGAAGCGCGCGCCCGTCATTCAAACGCATCCTCGGACCATAGGTGTTGAAGATTCGGACGATTCGAGTGTCGAGGCCATGGTAGCGGTGATATGCCATGGTGATTGCTTCGGCGAAACGCTTCGCCTCATCGTAAACCCCGCGCGGCCCAATGGGATTCACGTGGCCCCAATAGCTTTCGGGTTGCGGGCTGACGTCGGGATCCCCATAGCATTCCGACGTCGACGCCAGAAGAAACCTGGCCTTCTTGGCCAGCGCGAGCCCCAGCGCATTGTGGGTTCCGAGCGCTCCCACCTTCAGCGTCTGAATCGGTAACCTTAAGTAGTCGGGAGGGCTGGCCGGCGAAGCGAAATGCAAGACGGCTTCCACGGGCCCGGACACATCGATGTATTCCGAGACGTTCTGCTGCTGGAAGCTGAAATGAGAATTTTTTGCCAGATGATCGACATTGGTGCCCGATCCGGTCACCAGATTGTCGAGGCAAAGAACGTCCCATTCCTTCTCTAGAAAAAAATCGCACAAGTGCGATCCTAGAAACCCTGCTCCTCCCGTGATAACGGCTCGCATCTCTGAAATCCCCCATTTGTTGCGGACCGACATTATCCCTGAAAAAGCGCCGTTGCGGGAGGGATTGAGGTCGTTACGAAACACAGCTAAGGAGACTGGAGAGGCCTGCCGGACCGTGCGAGTCTTGGCATTTGAGATTCATCCATGCGGATCCTCCGTCCGAGGACCAGCGGACTCGAGCCGGCGATAGCCGGGATGGACCCCTCGTGTCAGATTCTGGTTCTTGAGAATGATTTCGAGCATGTCTGTCAGTTGTTTCTGCTGGTCAGCGGAAAGGCCGGCCATAAGAGCCTGATGATGCTCGCGGGCAGCCTCTCCAATTCGTCGAAGTGCAATCTCGCCTTCGGGGGTCACGTGAAGCGCATAGAGCCGGCGATCACTCTCTGATGGCCGGCGCTCTACCAGACCGCGTTGCTGCAGCTCATCCAGAATCCCGACCAGGCGACTAGCGTGCATGCCGAGCGTTTTCGCCAAATCCTGTTGTGAAACTCCTGGATTTTGCGCCAGGATGCGAAAGATACCTGCGTGGTACGGCGCGAAACCTAGAGGCTCAAGGCGCTCGGCGAATTTCGTTGCTGCGTGACTTCCCAACTGCGCCAACAGAAAGCTTGCCGATCCGGCGCCGCGGCCCTCATTTCTTCTCATACTCAATTCTTGCACTTGACAATCGTGTCTCGTAGTTATCATTATACACGATAATGATTTTTAACAATAACGACTTCTGGCGGCAAAAGATGAGACTGATCGCCAATTTCGGAGTGGTTTAACAACCGTAAGGAGCGAATATGACAGACGCAGCAATTCCAACAACCCGCTTTCGCGGACCAAACACGGGAGTCGTCGCAACCGTCTTTGTTCTTCTCTTCTTTGCCGGGCTGATGCCAGTGACCGTATTGGGCGGCAGGCCGTATTTCCCGGGACCAACGGCCTCTGTCGCTGATATGGTTAATTTCTTTTCGCATCGTCAGGCAGGCGTGCTGCTCTGCGCCTTTTTCCAGTTCGGTTCGGCAATTCCTCTGGGGATCTTCACCGCAACGATGATCGCGCGTCTTAAATTTCTCGGTGTTCGAGCAGCTGGCCTTGAGATTGCTCTCTTCGGAGGACTTGCTGCCGCGATCGGCATGGTTGTTGGCGCCAGTTTTTTGTGGGCTACCACCTATCCGGGCATCCCGGAGAACGCTGACCTCTTGCACGCGATCTACTGTATTTCGTTTGGCATCGGAGGACCCGGCTACGCGGTGTCCTTCGGTCTGCTGGCCGCTGGCGTCTCGATTCCTGCTGCGTTCTCCAAACTGTTACCGAAGTGGGTAGTTATTCTCGGCCTTCTCGTCGCAGCGGTTGGTGTTCTCAGTTGGTTCGAAATTCTGAGCGTTCGCCTTCTGCCGCTCATCCCCCTCACCCGTTTTCCCGGCTTTGTGTGGATCATCGCTGCTGGCTTCACGGTCGGTCAGCGCCAGAAGGGAGTGACCGCATGACGGAAACGGCAACGGCACTCCAACAGGAAACAGTGAGTGGAAAGCGATTTCTTGGTGCTATAGGATCCGCGATTCTGGCTGCCGTCATAATAGGCGGAATAAGCTACGCGGCGTTTCGCTTTACAAGCCAGAGCGTGAGAGTTCAAGCCGTCGCGTTTCTTGTCTATGCGACGTTGACGGCGACCCTATGTCTATTCTTCAGGCCTGCTAACGCCGGGCCGATTTCGCTCCGCTTTACCGGCGCGAAAGCTCTTGCCGCCAGCGTCGGCGTCTTAGTCGCAACTGCCGCCGTCGTCGTTCTCTTCTATTACTCTCTTGGATCGATCTTCGGCAGCCTACCCAGCGTTGGGCGGCAAATCGTCTCTATTGCCACGGACGCAGCCCGCCTCAAGGGTCAACCGGCGACCGCATGGATCATCGCAATCGCTCGTGGGTGTCTCCTGGTGCCGCTCTTCGAAGAGGTGTTGTTTCGCGGCCTCCTGCTAGGCTGGCTGCGCGAGCATATGCGGGAGGATTTGGCAGTCATCGCGATGTCCGCGCTTTTCGCTCTTGAACATGGTTCGTTCATCCTGGCTCCGTACGCCTTTATGTTCGGGATCTCCTTGGGTTACGTGAGATTGCGCACCCGCTCGACGTTGAATACCGCAGTCATGCACTCCCTCCATAACGCAACGCTTCTATCTCTTGGTCTTCGGATTCTTCATGCCTAACGTGGCCTCAGTTCGTAACAGTCTCGATTCGTCCCCCGCCGTTACTGGGATTTTGCAGGTTGCGCCGCTGGAAATGCCGTGGTGTGATCCACAACGATCCGCCAGCCTTCCGGGAATTTCCGCAAATCAAGCGTGAAGATTCCTTCGGGATGATCGTTCTCGCGGTCGAGATGGTAATTTCCGAGCACGAGCGCGCTATCCGCGCACCAACGATGCACCTCCATGTTCGAAAACGTCAGATGCCCCATCGCTTTGCGGTCGGGGTAGACGCGGTGATAACGGGCAAGCACCGACTGCCATCCGCGGGCGATTCCGCTGGCGCCCACGAACAGCGTCTCGTCTGACTTCCAATATGACGTCATGAACGAATCGATGTCGCCGCGATTCCACGCGTCTGCCTGCTCGGAGAGCAATTTCAGAATTTGCGATGCCTCGTTTGCCTGTTCCGCGCCAGCAGCCACTTGAGCGGGAGGCTTGGGAGCGGCCGCCGATTCTGCCAAGAAGCCGGCGAGGACACAAACAACAGCCATCGCAAAAACGGCAAATCGGATCGCCCCGATTGCCCAACTCGATTTCCTCATGGAATCACTCCTTTTGCCTGCCAACGCGGGCTGTCTCTTGTACTTCATTCCACAGGCTCGCACAAGCAAAGTGCTTGGACGTCCGCGGCCCAGCATCCCTCCCCGAAAGGGCTAGTCCGAAATTGGTACGGTCGTTCCATTGTCCGCCGCGCTTCAAAACCGCACACTGTACCCAGGTCGAATGACATGCTAATCGCGGCATTCATCTTCGTGATGTCGATGGCAGCGGTGGTCCAGTTTGCCGTCCTTTCGTGGCGCGCTGGGCTGATCCGGGTGGCCTCCGAACCATTGGCCGCCGAATGGCAGGCGCTGGCGGATTCCACCGCTAAGTCTATGATTTCAGACGGCTTTGCCAACATCACAGCCTACAGCAAGCTCTGCCCTGATATCGAGGCAGGATCGGCGCCGAAGCTTTGGTCCGTCCGGGCCTATTACCGCGGCCTCCAGCTTCTGGTTAGCCTCAGCGAGGCCATAGAGCCGCTCCGGAACGTGCAATGGGCCTCGCGCGAAATGGCCCTGTGCACCCAATACGCAGCCGTCACGCTGGCTCAACGCCTCGAACGTAACCAGGCTCAGTTGGCCGCTGTGCGCTCCTTCTAATCGGGCTGGCCCCCCGAACCAAGAGCAGGTTGCGCCATCGCACGTTGGTGTTGCGTACTCGCAGTTACCTTATTCGCTATAACTCGCCATCATTCCCGCAGTAACCCCCTCCATCTGTGGAATAAATGAAGTAGGCAAGCCCAAACAGGGACCGAGCGCTAGGCGTCGTCGTGTCGAACCCAGAGGGTTCTTCAGAGCCAGTTCTATCGCCCTTGTGTCGTGATCGGCGGGCTGACGGGACGCAGAGAGCCTAAGACAGTGTCACTCGAAACATCGGGGCCGACATCAGGAGGAATTCCATGAAGCACGCGCGGTTGCACAGCATTCTCAGCGAGCGTCTTCGGCTGCTCGCGGCTCTCGCGCTGCTGGTCGGGGTGGGTCTCCTGGCTTTCCGAGTAGCCCTGCGCGTCCCTCTGCCCAGCACGCACGCTACGAATCCGATGGCAAAGGCGAACGTTCTAGCGGCTTACGGCAAACTGGCCGTCAGCTTCGAAAAAAATCAAGGTCAGACCGATCCCAACGTCAAATTCCTTGCTCGCGGAAATGGGTTCACGCTATTTCTGACCGACGGCGAAGCCGTCCTCCGCCTTCGAAACCCAAAGTCCAAAACCGAAGCAGAATCCGTCGTGCGGATTGGCTTTGCTGGGTCGAACGCTGCTCCCAAAGTCGAAGGTTTGGAAATCCAGCCTGGCCGTAGCAACTACCTGATCGGAAACAATCCCACCCGTTGGCAGAGAAATGTTCCACTCTACGGCCGGGTAAAGTACCGCGGCGTCTATCCCGGCATCGACGCAGTCTACTATGGCAATCAAAGCCAGATCGAAACCGACTACATCGTTGCTCCCGGCGCGGATCCGAAACAAATCGCTCTCCAAGTCTCCGGCGAGAAAGATCTCACACTGAACGAGCAGGGTGATCTGCTGGTCGCAAATGCCGCAGGCGATTTGATACTGCGTCGTCCCAATGTCTATCAGGAAATTGACGGCACGCGCCGCGAAGTCGCCGCGAATTACGTGGAACGAAGCTCACGATTGGTCGGCGTTGAGATCGCCGCCTACGATTCCACCAAGCCTCTGGTCGTCGATCCGGTGATCGTGTACTCCACATACCTAGGCGGGGCCGACGGAGGTGTACTTGCAATTACCTCCGCACCGGCGGTTGCCGTTGATAGCAACGACAACGCTTACGTCGCAGGGCAAACGGACACCTCGGATTTCCCAATAACCTCGGGCGCCCTACAGACACAGAATACCCTCAACAAAGAATACGCTTTCATCACAAAGTTCAACCCAACTGGCACGGCCTTGGTCTACTCGACGTTCCTCGGCGGCAGCAACGGCAACAGCGCCGCCGGCATCGGCGTCGACTCCAGCGGCAACGCATACGTGGCTGGAGGGACGAATTCTTCCGATTTTCCGGTCACGGCAGGCTCAGCTTATCAGTCCGTATTTCCGGTGAACAACATGGGGCCTAGCGGGTACTTGAGCGAGCTCGATCCGAACGGCGCGACGCTCCTTTACTCGACGTATCTGGGCGGCAACGGCAAAGACGTTGTCACCGGGCTCGCCCTCGACCCTAATGCGAATGCCTACCTGGCAGGCAACACTTCCTCCACCAATTTTCCCGTCACGTTTGGACATGCATTGCAGACGGCCAATAACACCAGCGGCAACGCAAGCAATCTTTTCCTCTCCCGCATAGACACTACACAAGTCGGGTTGAGCTCCCTTGTCTACTCGACGTATCTCGGCGGGTCAGTCGGCGAGACCGGCGGCAGCGTTGCGGTCGATTCGAACGGAAATGCCTACATGACGGGATCGACCGAATCCTTCGACTTTCCTACGGTGAACGCTTTCCAGTCCACACTAAACGGGTCTCAGAATGCCCTCGTCGCGCGCGTCGATACGGTAAATTCCATTCTCGTTTATTCCACGTTCCTCGGCGAAGGTGCCAATCGCGGCGACACTGGAAACTGCATCGCGATTGACTCCAACTCGAACGCGTACGTCGCCGGAAGCACGTACGACACCAATTTTCCGACGACGACGGGCGCCTTTGAAGCCGCTTTCCCAGCGACAGCAAATGACTACACGGGATATGTCGCGCGCTTCGATACCACCAAATCCGGCGCGGCTTCCCTGATTTACGCCACCTACCTCGGCGGCGCCATCAGCGGCGACCAGCCCCACGCAATCGCTGTAGACTCCCTTGGAAATGCCTACCTCACCGGCGAAACCTGGTCCGGCGAAATAGCCGGCGGAAATTACCCTTTCACATTTGGCGCGCCCTACACAAATGGCGTGGCTGGCCTGCAGAACGGCTTCGTCTCCGTCTTGAGCGCGAGCGGAAGCAACATGATCTTCTCCACATACTACGGCACCGGCAGCGCCAGCCCTTCCGCGCAAAGCGCTGTAGGACTCGGCTTGGCGCTGGATAACGCCACTGCGCCCAACGTTTTCGTCGTGGGCGGAACAATCTCGAACAAATTCCCCACAACTCCGGGAAGTTTTCAAACCACGATCAAAGGTTTCCAGGACGCATGGGTTGCCGAGCTATCGCCCGCAGCGGCGCAAGGCGTCTTTGTCAATCCATCTTCCTTGGCTTTCGGCAACCAGCCCAAAGGCACCGCCAGCGCGACGCAAACGGTGACGCTTGTGAATAACACTCAGAATGCGCTGACGATCACAGGAACCGGAATCACGGTCACTGGCACCAACGCGGCCGACTTCGGCCAGACCAACAACTGCCCGGCGGTCGGAAACGCGTTGGCGGCTCTGGCAAGCTGCACAATCAACGTCACCTTCACGCCTTCCACCACCGCCGCCGAATCCGCCACGCTCAACATTGCCGACAGCGATGCGAGCAGCCCGCAAACAGTCACGCTCACCGGAACGGGCACGGCTCCTCCCGCCGGCGTCTCCCTGACTCCGACGTCGTTGAACTTCGGAAGCCTTACCGTCGGAACTCCAAGTCTTCCGCAGGCAGTCACATTGAGCAACAATTCGGCGGTAGCGCTGAGCAATATCGTCGTGTCCATCACAGGCGCGAACGCCGCCGATTTCGGTTTCACCACCACCTGCCCTGCGTCGCCAGGCACCGTCGCAGCGAGCGGCGGCACCTGCGGGATCACCATCACCTTCACGCCGAGCTTAGCTGGGGCTGAATCCGCCACGCTCAGCGTCACCGATAGCGACGCGAGCAGCCCTCAAACGGCCGCGCTTTCGGGCACAGGCACCGCGCCGGCCGGCTCAGTCTCGGTGGCGCCCACAACAATCGCCTTCGGCACCGTGAACATAAATTCCACGAGCCCGGTGCAAAAAGTTACCTTGACCAACAGCAAGACCACCACGCTGACCATCACTTCCGTCGGCGTTGCGGGTGCGAATGCATCTGACTTCGCCGCCGGAAGCGCCTGCGGCACCTCGCTCGGCGCCAGCTCAAGCTGCCTCATCAGCGTCACGTTCACGCCGACAATCGTCGGCGCGGAATCGGCCACGCTCAGCATCGTAGATTCCGACTCGACCAGTCCTCAGACCGTCGCGCTCTCCGGCACTGGCGCTGCCGCGCTGCCGGACTTCACGATTTCGGCGCTGCCGACCTCTGCCACCGTCGGCACGCACGGCTCCGTGATGACCGTGATCACCGTCACCTCCGTCGCCGGCTACACTTCGCCGGTCACGCTCAGCGGCGTTTCCTTGCCGGGCGACTCGACCATCACCTTCTCGCAGAATCCGATTACGCCGCCGGCAAACGGCATCATCACGTCGACCGCAACGATTACCACCAGCGGCTACACGTTCAGCTCGGCGCCAACGTCGTCACCGAAATTCCCACGTACACTCAGTGGCCCGCCCGCTTGGCTCTGGATTTTCGCGGCGTTCACAATGGCGCTGCTAGCGATGTGGAGGAAGTCAGGACGAGGTGGGAAACGAAGTTTGCGACGAGCCGCCTGCGCCTTCGCGCTGCTCTCAATCGTCGCAATGGCAAGCTGCGTAGGCACGCCAAGCACGCCGACTGGCACCTACACAGTTCAGCTCACCGGCAAAGCCACTTCCGGCACCCACGCCTTCAAATTCACGCTAGTCGTGAACTAGCGTTCGCCGGCTCTTCGCGGCCGAAGGCCGCTTTGGGAGTGCGGTAGCTCTAGCCCTGAGCGAAGTCGAAGGGTGCTACCGCCTTCTCTTCGCTGAAGCTTGCTTCCGCGCGCTGTGCCCCGCTTTTCTTTCTCAGCGTCCTCTGCGCCTGCCCGCCATCCTGTTGGGCGGGCCTCTGCGGTGCACGCATTGCCCTTCTTCGCTTTTCTCTGTGTACTCTCGGCAGTTCTCCGTGCCCTCTGTGTTTCGCTTCTGGGGCCCCCGCTTCGCATTTGCCTTTTTTAAAATTTCAAATTTCAAATTTCAAATTTCAAATCCGCCCCGGCCTAATACGCCCACCGCATCAAAATCGCGCCCGTCGTATAACCCGCCCCCACCGCGATCAGCAGCACCAGATCGCCCTTGCGCAACCGCTTCTGCTCCACCGCATCCATCAACCCCAGCGGAATCGTCGCCGCCGTCGTATTCCCGAACCGGTCGATATTCACCAGCACTTTCGAATCATCCACGCCGAGCCGTTCCTGCATCGCGCGAATAATTCTCATATTCGCCTGATGCGGCACCACCAGCGCCAGGTCCTTGCTCGAAAACCCGTTGCGCTCGAGCACCTGGCACGCCAGGTCCGCCATGCGCCGCACCGCGTACTTGAACACGTGCGCCCCTTCCTGGTGGACGTAGTGCATCCGCTTCTCCACCGTTTCGTGCGACGACGGATTCAGCGACCCTCCGCCCGGCATAAACAAGTTGCATCCGCCCGAGCCGTCGATATCGTGCGCGAAATCGAGAATGCCTTCCGCATCCGACGCAGCCGGCTCGACCAGCACCGCTCCCGCGCCATCCCCGAACAGCACATACGTCGCGCGATCCTTGGGATCGAGAATCGACGTCATGATGTCGCTTCCGATCACCAGCACCTTCTTGTGCGCGCCCGACGCGACGAATTGCGCGCCCACCGTCAGCGCGTACGCAAATCCCGAGCACGCGGCCGACAGATCGAATCCCCACGCCTTCTTCGCGCCGAGTTGATTCTGAATCAGGCACGCCGTCGCGGGGAAAAACATGTCCGGCGTCACCGTGGCGACCACGATCATCCCGATTTCTTCCGGGCTTACGCCTTTCGCCGCCAGCAATTTCTTCGCCGCTTCCGTTCCCAGGTGCGACGCTGCCACTCCCGGATCCGCGTGGTGCCGCTCGCGGATGCCGGTGCGCGTGCGAATCCACTCATCGGACGTATCCATCACTTTTTCGAGATCGAAATTCGTCACCACGCGCGGCGGAACGTACCCGGCCACTCCCGTGATTTTCGCGGCGATGCGGTTACCCATTAATGTCTCCCAGAATTGCCGCGCGATTGTATGCAATCCCCTCATCGCGTGACAAGCCGCTTCGCGCGAGGGGCGAGGGCGAGGGGTGTGGGGCGAGGGCCGAGAGCCACCCGCGAATCTGCCCCGTAGGGGCATCCGCCGCGGCGGACCGTGCCCGCGCCTTTCGTAGCGCCGGCTTGTCCTGAGCGCAGTCGAAGGGCGTCTCGCCGGCTCTGTTTCATGTTGTCATCCCGAATCCCCGCCTGTCCTGAGCTTGCCGAAGGGCGACTTGTGCGGAGTGAGGGATCTGCTTTTCTTTCTCAGCATCCTCTGCGCCCGCCCGCCGTCTTGTTGGGCGGGTCTCGCCGGCTCTTCGTGGCCGCAGGCCACTTTGGGAGTGCGGTAGCTTGCTACCGCTTTCTCCTCGCCGAAGCCTGCTTCGGCGCGCCGTGCTTCGAGCCTTCTCTGTGCCCTCCAGCTTTTCTCAGTGTCCTCTGTGGTCAGATTCTCTACGCCTCTCGCATTTCTCTGCGCCTCTGCGGTGAGGCCTTGTCCTTCTTCGTTTTCTCTGTGTCCTCTCGGCATTTCTCCGTGCCCTCTGTGTTCCGCTTTTGGGGTCCCTCGCCCCTCACCCTCGCCCCTCGCCCCTAATCTCATACCGCCACGTAATCTTCGCCGTCTTCCCCAGCATCGCCGCCACCGAACAATACTTCGTCTGGCTCAACTCGATCGCGTGGCTCACCGCCTTTTCGTCGAGCGTCCCTCCCAACCGGTAGACGATTTCGATCTTCGTCCAAACTTCCGGCGGCTCCGTCGCCCGCTCGCCGGACACCAGCACTTCCAGCGATTCCAGCTTCTGCCGCTTCTTCGCCAGAATCATCGCCACATCGACGGAAGTGCACGCCCCCAGCGCGCCCAGCAACGCCTCCATCGGCCCCGGACCTCCTTCGTGCGTGCTTCCCGCGTCGAACTGAATCTCCTTGCCCGACGGCATCGTCGCCAGAAATGTCTCGCCGCCCGCCCATTTCACCGTAGCTGTTCTCATCATCCCCTCGCGCAAATCGCCGTCCCCATCGACTCTACCGACCTTCGCGCGGTGCGTCCAGCGCTGGGCGGTTTTAGGGGGTCTGAAGCTCAGCCCCTACGTAACGGCTCACTCCTCCTGTTATTGAGGAAGTACATACGATGTGGTAACTTCGGCGGCCTCATTGGCCAGGGTGTTGGCGCGGCGAACAGGCGGCAATTGGCGTGTACATCTCCCGCTTCCAAATCGGAAATTACAAGGGCTTCCACGAGTCACCGATTCTCGAATTCACCGACGGATTCAATGTCGTGGCCGGACAGAACAACGCCGGGAAGACAGCTCTGCTGGAGACACTTGGCCTTGATTTTTCATCCAAGCCCCATCGGAGTGTCAGAACCCTCCCCCGGAGAGGCACCGTCCCCAATTCCGCTTCTTGGGTTAACGTATGGTTCACCGTCCCGATGACTGAAGTGAAGGAAGCACTAATGGTGTTTCCTCAGGAAGCGCACCCAATAGTCATGCCCGCAGTCAACTCTGAGTTCGCGCTCAAGGTCGGGTACACTAATGAGTCGTTCGACTCCTATCAGAAGATACTCTCCGCCGTGTTTTCGCAGGAGGC
The DNA here is from genome assembly GCA_963737205.1 of uncultured Acidobacteriota bacterium. Lineage (GTDB taxonomy): Bacteria > Acidobacteriota > Terriglobia > Acidiferrales > UBA7541 > Palsa-295. The sequence continues at coordinate 23,041 of CAVTRV010000005.1, forward strand.
CCTGACACTCAGGCTGCAGTTGGCAATGGGGCCAAGTGGGGGCGGCTGGCGAGTCGACAACGTCCCTTCATGCGGCTTGTACCCGCCACAGCGCAACGGCCCGAACTACGTATACGTGACCTTCACGATGGATCAGAACGGTCGACTCGCCCCTCAGGGTAAGGCGACCCAGGAGACCCACGCAGATTTTGCAGTAAAGCTGGGACCCGCTCTTCAAAGCCGCGTGTACAGGTTTGCGGCGGAGCGGACGATTGGCGGCCGAGGTATACACGGCAGCGACACGCTCCTCACACAGAACGCAAGCAATTTACCGGGCGTCTTGGGACAGCTCCAATCCAATCCGACCAGATTTCGTCATCTCAATCAACACCTGAACCAGATTCTTCCGCAGGTTAAACACGTTTCCGTCCGAGGAGTCGACCACGGTCACGACGAAATCATAGTGTGGTCGCATGACCCAGATTCGGAGCGCGATGATCTCGCCATCCCGCTCTCGGAGTGTGGAACCGGCGTGGGCCAGGTGCTAGCGATCCTCTACGTGGTCATGACGTCTGATCGTCCCCAAACGATCATTATCGACGAGCCCCAAACTTTTTTACACCCAGGGGCGACTCGAAAGCTAATCGAGTTCTTGAAGACCCACCGCCAGCACCAGTTCATAATTGCAACACATTCTGCCACCATCCTCTCCGCCGCGAACCCTGAGACGATCACTCTGGTCCGCTTTGAGGGCACCGAAATCAAGGCGCAGCAGCTTAACGCGAGGGTTGAGAAGGGCATACAAGCGGCCCTCGCTGAGGTCGGAGTTCGCCTCTCCGACCTATTCGGGGCCGACCATATTCTCTGGGTCGAGGGCCGCACAGAGGAGAAGTGCTTCCAGCTAATCGTTGAGCGTCTATTGACCAGGACCCTTCTTGAAATTCAGATTCTGGGGATTAGACAAACGGGCGACCTAGAGGGCCGGGACGCGAAGAGAGTATTCGAGATTTACCGGACCCTTGCCAGTGGCGCTAGCCTTCTACCTCCGGCGATTGCTTTCATTCTCGACAGCGAATGCAGGTCCGAAGCTCAGAAGCAAGAGCTGTACAAGTTGAGCGGAAATCTCGCTCGATTTATCTCAAGGCGCATGTACGAGAACTACTTGCTGAATCCAGATGCTATCGCGGCGGTCGTCAACACCATCGACGGCTTCCGCGAAACTCCCGTAACGCCGGACGAGATTCGTGGAATGCTCGGACAGATGTTGGGAAGCACTGACTTCCACTGCTCTCCGGACCAGGCGAGAGCAACCTCAAGCGGATTGGAAACGGTCGACGGCGCGGCTGCACTAGAACGTTTGTTCTCCCAATTATCCGAGACGCGAGTCAGCTACCAGAAAATTCCCCATGGCGTGGCTCTTACGGAATGGTTGGTGGCCAATGCGCCTGCTGATCTGGACGAAATACGTGATCTCCTCGCGAGCATCCTAGATTCCGCGGAAGCTGCTGCGGGGCGCGCAGACCCCACCTATTACCAGAGTCGAGCTCGAGACGGAGGACACTCATGAAAATTGGTTTGAAGTGGGAGAAGCCGATACGGCTCAGGGATGGCTCGAAGCGCAATCAGATTTACTACTGCCCGGGCGCCGAGCGCTTCCCGCGCAAACCCGGGGTTTATGTTTTTGCACGCAAGTTTGGTAAGAACGTTGCGCCCCTCTACATTGGTCAAGCGTCGAAGTTGCGCGGTCGCATCGAAGGCCAATTCAACAATCTCCGTCTGATGATGGGAATTAAGAAAGCACAAGCAGGCCGACGCATCCTGCTCGTCGCGCGTTTATACCTCAAACCTGGCCAGCAGATGGGCAAAGTGCTGGACATCGTGGAGTCCGCGCTCATCAAAAATGCCCTCGCCCAAGGACACGATCTGCTCAATCAGCAAGGAACGAAGACGAAGGTGCACGTCATCACGTCACAGGGAAATAGCTCATCGCGGAAGGTAGCGCCTCTCACGATGTTTGCCGAGAGGAAGTAGGGTACGAAAGGGTCGGGTGGGCCGCCCTTGGAGCTTTCCTTTTGAGCCTTCACATACTCGATCGTTGCACTCGGATGGCGCAGGCAGTCTGCTCACCGACCTGACTGTGAGGCGATTTCGACATGAAACAACCGCGCGGACACCGGGACAAAGAAAAAGCTGTCGAGGCCGAGTCGGCTACCATTCTGCAGAAAACTCGACATGATCCCACTGCTTTCTGGACTGCATTCTCCTCTATCGCTGCCTGCCTTGCTGCGTTGTTCGCCGGATGGGCTGCGTTTGAGACTCGGGAAAGCGCGGTCGAAGCAAATAAGTCAACTAGAGCCGCCGTGTGGCTCCAACTGTTGAACGAATACGAAGCTCCGGAGATGTTGGCTTCAATGAAAGAGCTCCGCGCCTGGCAACAACAGAGACCCGGCGATTTTGCGAATGCTTTTGAGAAGCTGTTGGTCAAATCACCAAAAACAGACGAAGAGCAACACCTCGTGGATTCTCTTGATCAGGATAGACGCCGCGTTGCAGGCTTCTTTACTACGGTCCAGACATTATGTGAAGGCGGTATCATCGACGAAACCTTCGCCAAGAAAACCTTTGGCGGCAGTACTTATCGTTTTCTCCTCGACGTCGAAATTCCCATGCAAGATGCGAAGACAGAAGCGATGGTTGAAACAAAGAGCATGTCGTTAGAAGACAAGGCGGCAGGCGACAAGCGCGAGAAAGAATCCGTCGAATTTTACAAAAGGGTCTTGAACTGACCCATGTAAGCGAATGGCGCGGGTCTTTCTAGTATCTAGGTCCGGTCTTGAATTTCGGCGGCCGATCAATCGTCCGACTGGATTTTTTCAACACCTTGTTGATTTATTCAACGCTTTCGCCATGTCGCCGTTGCCGTGCGCACAAGAATCTTCTTGCACCTCCCCCACATTCTAAAGGACATCCGTCACGCTCCATTCTCTCTGGACATCTGGCCCCGGATTTGCCTATAAGGACGTGACCGCCCAAGCGGGCGGGCAATTCGAGAGAAGGAGAAAAACCATGGCATCGAAGAAGAAAGGAACCAAGCATCTGACGAAGTCCAAGAAACTCGAAGCCACCAAGCCACTTGCCCACCAAGCTTACATGGCCATCAAGGGCACCAAGCAAGGGCAGTTCTAGGCGTAGGGTAATAGAATACCGGCGAGACCTTCGGTGCGCCGACCTATGGATTGAGCTCATATAAACGCGGTGAACGCCCACGGGGGCAATCTCACAGAAAGGAGAAATCGCATGGCAGCCAAGAAATCCCGCAAGGGTTTGAAAAAAGCAAAGAAGATCCAACCGACCAAGACGCTGGTAAAAACGATTTCATGGGCACACGACGACTAAGCCGCCCCGCTTCGCGTGCGGACACATGGGCGGGCGGAGCACTCTTGGAGCGCCGGTTTGGCGCAGTCTGCGGCGCTACCTATAGATTTAGCCGTTCAGGGTGCCGCGCCCGCCCGTGGTTGAGCGCAGCCGAACTCCCGACTCTTCGGGACCGACCCCCTTCAGGAATGACGCCAAACGGGGCTTTTTCTGCCAATTTGAGTCCCGACCCTTCGGGATTAGGGGCCTCCCGACACTTCGGGACCTGTCCCGAGCCTTCGGGATAAACACCCTCACCCTTGGACTTTCAACTGCCAACTTTCGACCGATTCTAGGCGCGTGCCTCTCCCTAACTCTGAACTCTCAACTCTCGACTTATTTTGTACAGTACTGGGTCTTGACAATATAGTTATCATATGCTATCCTGCAGCTGGATACTGAGACATGATCGACGAACATAAGAAGGAGGAGAAGACGTGAAGGAAGTCCAGGCGAGCTGCCGCCTCTCTTCTAATCGATACATCGTGCAAATAGAAATCGCCGCAACGCCAACAAAACAAACGCCCGACACCCGCGCTAATCGGTACAAAAAACGGCCTGCTGAGATCACTCTCTGCCTCTGTGGGCTCTGTGACTCTGTGGCAAATCCTGAATCACGAACCGGGATTAGAAATCGACGCAAATGACTGAAAACACTCACGCCCGAGCCAGTCTAATCTACCGTAGGGTAGAGGGGGATCCCTTCGACGGCGAAGAACAAGCAAAAGGCGAAGAAAAATCTAATCGAGACAACCCCACATTCAAAAACCGCCGCAATCCAATGAAACGAAAGGAGAAGACATTTTCTAATCGCGACAAAAACACCACTTCCGCTTCTCCGCACTTTCGCCTCGGGCCCGGACTGAAAGGTCCGGGCCCTCGCATCGGTTAGCGGCGGCGCGGCTAGCGCCGGTGGTTGTGAGTTGTTAGCGGCGCACCACCTCGAAGGTGAGCACCGTCGTATGCGTGATGCCGCCGCCGGTGCCGGTGATTGTGATCGGGTACGTCCCGGCCGCCGCGCTTCGGGAGACGGTCAGGTACATGTCGGACGAGCCCGAACCCGGTGCCGCGATCGAGGGCGGCATGAAGGTTACGGTGACGCCCGCGGGCTGGCCGGTCGCGCTCAAGGCAATCGCCGAGCTAAAGCCGCCGGAAACAGTCGTAGAGACGACGGCATAGCCGGATTGGCCTTGACGCAGGTATCCCGAAGTGGGCGAGACCGAGATTGTGAAGGCGCCAGCGGTCGGCGCGGTGACGGTGAGCGACACGGTGGCTGTGTGCGTGATTCCGCCGCCGGTGCCGGTTACCGTGATCGTGTAAGTGCCGGCCACGGTGGTGGAGGCCACGGTCATGGTCAGCGTGGACGAGCCGGAACCCGGAGCCGCGATGGACGTGGGGCTCAAGCTCACGGTGACGCCCGCGGGCTGGCCGGTCGCGCTCAAGGCAATCGCCGAGCTAAAGCCGCCGGAGACGGTCGTTGTGATCGTGGAAGTGCCGCTGCTGCCCTGCACCACGGAGACGGAACCGGGCGAAGCAAAGATGGAGAAGGCAGGAGACGTACTCGTCGGAGCCAGTGCGTTGATCAGCCCGGTCCCGTTGGGGCTGCCCCAGCCGGTGACCAGATCATAGCCGGTCACAGCGGAGTAGCTGCCCGATGTGCCGCTGGTGATGTCGTGAAAATCCGCGGCATAGCTGGACGTGACATTCTGCGAGTAGATTGTTGGATTGATGAAGCCGATTGTCGGGTCGCCATTGGCAGCCAACTGCTGGTTGACCAGCGCAATGTAGCCGGCCCACATGGGCGTGGCGAAACTGGTGCCGCCATATTCGTTTGCGGTGCAGGTGGTTTGGTCGGCGCAAACGTAAAATGTGAAGTTCGCGTTCGCCGCGACGTCTGGGCCGTTGCGAAGCGTGGTCGATCCCTTGTTGGTGGAGTTGATCACGCCCGAAATCTGCTGCCACGACGGGATCGCGATTCCGTCAGGCGAGATGCCGCCGCCGCTGTCAGTCCAGGCGGTTTCCGACTTCCACGGGCCAGCCGCGCTGGCGGTGACCAGGTCCGTGCCGCCGACGGAAACGACGTAGGCATTGTCCGCTGGCCACGCCTCATTCCTCGACGACCACGTGGAACTGTCGCCCGAAGCGGCGAAGAAGTTCTGGCCCTGAGACGCCATCTTTTCGAAGTACGGGTTGAGCGTGCTTGGATCCGCCGGCGTCCAGCCCCACGAACAGCCAATCGTGGTGGGCAGCGGGCTGTGGGTGGTCATGGCGCTGATGATTGCAGTGTCGGTGGATCCGATGTACATCACCAGGCTTGAGAGTCCCGGAGCCATGCCGATCGCCTGGGTCATGTCGAGCGTCTGTTCGGTGTCATCGCAGCCGCTGGCGGCCGTGCAGGATGTGCTGGTACCGTCCGTCGAGAGCAGCGTGATCGGCACATTGTTGGTTTGGCCTACGTTCTTGAAGTAGGTGGTCAAGTCGGCTAGGTCGGTGCCTTCGTACTCGAAGAGTCCGAGGTTCTGGCCGGCACCGGTGAGGGCCGTTCCGCCGTAGTAGGCGGCGCGCATATCGCTGCCCAAAAAGGAAGCCGAAGGGCCGGAGCCGGTGGTGGCATGGGACACGACGTCCCTTGCATCGATGCCGTGGGCTTTCGCGTAGTCACTCTTCTTGACGTACATCGGATGCGGGATGGAGTAATTGTCCAAACCGGAGATATGCCAGAGTTGGAACGGCAGGTCTGTGGTGGGCTCGCGGTCCGGCGCGTAAAAAGTACGGTTCTCGGTGGGGTGCTGGTAGTTGCGCATGGTTACATGGAAAGCAGCCTCGACCGCCGAAACAGGGCCTCTGATCTGCACATCCATGCCATCGCGTGAGCCGCCCACGACGGTGAAGCCGTTCGCTTCCACGAAGCGAACCACGGCGTCATAGTCTGCCTGGGTGGGTCCAAAGCGCTCGGTGAACTCGGGCACGGTGAGGAAATGCCGGTAGGAGGGGCTGGCCGGATCGTAGAGTTCCTTCACAAATGAATCGAGTCCTGCCTGATCGCGTAACGTGAGAACGACGTCCAGGTTCATTGTCTGGTCTGAGGGTAGTAGCCCGATGGGCTTCGCCTCACCGGTGCGAGTTACTTGTCGCACGTGGCGCGTCATGAGGGACTGCGCCTGGGAATTCATTGGCATCACCGACATAAGCACAGCGATTGCTAGAAAAAACAGGCCGATTCTCCGAACCATGGTTTCTCCTTTGAGGGATGCAAACTCCCCATGCCTTGACCGTTAAGAACGCCAATCCCCACGCTAGACGGGCAATCGACGTGCCAATTTAATCGGGAAACAGCACAACTGGTAAGTGTTGCAGTGGGAATAGATAGGGGAGTGCGAGCTTGGCGTCAAGTCACATTCTTGCGCAGAAAAACTGTTGAACTAGTCAACGCCCGTTGACTTTTTCAACGACGCTTGAGGCAGTGGCCCGCCTGAAAGCGGCCCGTCAACAATGGGCGCGGCAAGCGAGTGGCGAATGGGGACTTACGACGCCACGAAGAAGCGGCGGCGAAGATCACGACCGCCGCTTCCTTGTGGCGACTTAAACCAGGTTCTTAGTGAGGGTGTTCCGATTCGGGGTGCTCCTCGGGCTTGCTCTGTGGACGAGGGGCCGTCTCGTGTTGCGGCGGCTTGGTCCCCGTTCGAGGCGCGGTCGCATGCGGAGTCGGCGTCGGCTTGCTCTCGGTTCGAGGCGCGGTCGCATGCGGAGCCGGCGTCGGCTTGCTCTCCGTTCGAGGCGCGGTCGCATGCGGGGTTGGCGCCGGCTTGTTCTCCGTTCGAGGCGCGGTTGCATGTGGGGTCGGCGCCGGCTTGCTCTCCGTTCGAGGCGCGGTTGCATGTGGGGTCGGCGCCGGCTTCGTTTCCGGACGACTCGGAGTCGTACGCTCCGGTGCTGGCTTGTTCATGTCAGCGGCCGGCTTGCTTTCATGAGGGGCCGGTCCGTTTTCACGAGGCGCTGGCTTGGTCTCCGCGGGACGAGCTTCCCTGCTCGGAGAGCTTGACGGCGCGCGGCTGGAAGTGCGATTCGCGACTGGAACATAGCGTCCACCAGCCGCTTTCGCAGCCACTAGCCCATGGCCGCTGAACTCTCCCGGCTTGGCGGTGGCGGCGATCGCCGGTTTGCCATGATTCACCGACGCGAATTGCGCACGATCGGTACTGGCTTCGCGTTGGTGCTGCTCCTGAAGGGACGTCGCGGAAATATGATGGTCCCGCGCGGCCGCCTCCTGCGCGGCGGTAGGACGCGCAGTTGTACCGCCATGGCCGCCGTTGAAGCTGGCGCGCGTCACACTGTTGCTGACGACGGTCCTGTTGTACGTGTTGTGAATCACGGTCACGTTGACGTTGTTGACGCTGCGGTTGTAGAAGAAATGACCACCGCTCCAATAACCGCCCGCGTATCCTACGCCCGCGTATCCGAAACCGTAGTTAATGCCGCCGTAGAAACCTATCCTCGGACCCCAGTAGCCGGCGTGCCAGATATAGACATTGCTGGCCCAGCCCCAGTAACCCGGAGTCCATAGAAAACCAACCTCTGGCGCGACAACCCAGGTGCCAGGCACCCAGTAGTAGCCGTCGTCGCCATAGGCCCAGTAGCCGGGCGTCCAGATGTAACCGTCACCCGGACAAACAGGTTGCGCATAGACGGGCAAGAGCGGCGGAGCAATGGTGATCGAAATCCCGACTCCTGCGCGCGAGCTGGCGGGAATGGCCAGCATCGCCAGCAACAGCGACAGCAAAACGCAAATCGAACGAACAGTGCGCATTCTTGACCTCCTCAAGAAAAATTGCTGTTCGTAAGCTACCGCTGGCAAGGCGCAGGCGGAATGCCGCAAAATCTGTACAGAGGAGCAGATAGTTCCTTAGGAATAAGCTACCGGGAGCAGGTAAGGTAAACCCTCGCCGATCTTTCTTAGGCCTGTTGGTCCTGGTACGACACCTGGGAATGCGCCTGAAAAAATTACCTGATACCCCACAACCGGCTCTGATTTTCGAGGCGCCTCTGGAAGGCTCAACTGATTGATTTTGTTGGGGTAACGTTATTCATGAGAATCATGGAACCGGAAATGCAGACTGGTGAACGGCATTCCGACGGATGCCGATAAGACTCTCTGAGGAGGCTACTATTATGTCTTCCACATTTGACATCTTTAAAGTGCTTCCGGACGGTCCTCTGTGGGTTGCTGCAGTGGAAGGGCTAAGAGAAGCTAGAAAACGGATGGAGGACTCCTTCCTGGCATCCCCTGGAGAATATTTCATTCATTCCTACGGAGAGGGCGTTGTGGCCAGGGAGTCCCAAGAATGGGCTGAAGTCATCTGACGAGCATTCAATAGGTTTCAGTTCCCGTCCGCTCCAGGAGAAGAATATGCGGCATCCAAATACTCAACGCAGAACGATCGGTTTGCTCGTGGCTCTTGCCACTGTCCTGACGCTGATAGCGATGTGGGACCTTCCCGAAACCGCCGGATCATACTCATAGCACTGCCCGTCTTAGCGGAGCTGTGTCCGATTTAACTTTCACGCCACATTCGCGAGCCTATCGGGAGAAGATGCAAACCTTCATTGGTTTCGAGTAAAATCTCGTCGTAGCGTTTTGCTGCTTAACTCTAGCGATAGTCTTGACAGTTAATCCCGTTTTATTTTAGAGATGTGGTTATGAGCAAGACCGGCCCGGCATTTCGGTACACCGTCGCAATACTCGCAGCCGCCATCGCTCTGTACCTTCAGTACCTGCTCATCCCTCTGCTCGGAAATCACAATGATTATCACACCATGTGGCTGGCTGTTGTTTTCTCTGCGTGGTACTGCGGGCTCGGCCCGTCCATCGTCACTACCGTATTGGGGACGTTGGGCGTTTGGTGGTGGTTTCTGCCGCCAGCTCACTCGTGGATCATTCGCGACCGAGCGGACCTGTTTGGGATGTTCGGGTTCTTGCTCTTCTCAAGCGCGATCATTGCACTTGGGGAGTCGAATCGTCGTGGATTTGCCGCTCGGTCCAAGCTGGCTGCCATCGTTGAATCCTCCGACGACGCCGTCGTAAGCAAGAATCTCGATGGTGTGATTACGAGTTGGAACAAAGGTGCGGAGCGAGTGTTTGGCTACACCGCCGAGGAAGCAGTCGGCCGGAGCATCACGATGCTCATTCCGCCAGACCGGCAGGAGGAAGAGACTGAGATTCTAGCGCGCATTAGGCGCGGAGAGCGAATCGACCATTTTGAGACCGTCCGAAAACGAAAGGATGGCTCGCTCTTTGATATTTCTGTGACTATCTCTCCCGTCAGGGATCCAAGAGGCGGCGTAATCGGTGCATCCAAAGTCGCCCGGGATATCACTCTGCGCAAGGAAGTCGAAAAGGCCATCAAAGAAAAGGAGCTCGCGTCGCGTCTCCTTAAACTTCAGGATGAAGAAAGAAGGCGCATCGCGCGCGAATTGCATGACGGAGTGGGGCAACTGCTTGCTGCCATGAGTATGAACGCTGTCGTGTTGAACATGGAAAAGGGGAAACTTAGCCCGGATGCGGCACAATGCGCGGAGGAGAACTCGAGGCTGATTGAGCAGGTTTCCACGGATATTCGCACGATGTCCTACTTGTTTCATCCGCCGTTGCTCGACGAAATGGGGCTGCAATCCGCGCTAAAGTGGTATGTGGAAGGATTTGCCGAGCGCAGCAAGATCGCGACGGAACTGGAACTCCCAACGGATCAGGAGCGACTCCCGCAGGACTATGAGCTGTGTCTGTTCCGAATTACGCAAGAGTGCCTGACGAATATCCATCGACATTCAGGAAGTTCCACTGCGCTCGTCAGGCTGCTGCGTTCGCCCGGAGAAATTAAACTGGAAGTCAGCGATGAGGGCAGGGGGCTCGACCGGGAAACTCAGTCGAAAATTGACGCAGGCGAGAGCGTGGGCGTCGGTTTTCGCGGAATGCGGGAACGAGTGAGACACTTGGGCGGAAATGTAGAAGTCCGGTCGAATGGAAAAGGCACTACGGTGATTGCGACACTGCCGTTTGCAGAATCGGACCGAAGCGTGGCCAGTTCTTCCTCGGATATTGGACACGTCCGGGGACGCCTCCCTGCAATGAAAATAGGCGAATCATGAGTGGGTGGAAAATTCCGCGGAAAACAGTATTCTCATCGTCCACTCGCGCAAATTTCGCGGAGCCCATCGACATCTAAGAGTGGCCGCTTACGAGTCACCGAATTCCCTCCGGTAGCCTTCCCATTCCCGTTTCAGTTTCGCGAGCAGAGTGCGAAAGGGCTTTTGCGTGTGCAATGATTTCAGAAGTGGATCGTCGCGAAACGCCGGAAAGTTGGGCAAGCCTTGAGCCCCGGCGCGCCGAAGCAACGCGATAGATCTGGACGGCTCGTCGATCAGCGCATAGGCCGCGGCCGCTGTGTGCCACAAGTGGTGCGTGTGCAGAAAAGCCTTCCCGGGCTGGAGCGACTTGCGCGCAAGCGCTTCCGCTTTTTTCCGTTCACCGCGCAGTGCCCAGAGCAACGCTTCGCAGCTTACGAGCCACGGATCGTTCGCAAGCACCTGTCGCGCCAGCTTGATCCTTTCCTCGGCGTCGTTGAGCTTGCCTTCATACAGCGCGACGTTTGGCGAAAATCCATTCGCCCAGATGTGGGCACGGTCCATGCTCAGCGCCCGTGCGTTGTACTCTCGGGCCTCTGCGTAGTCACAGCGATACATCGCTGTTTGCCCGATAAATACGAGCGTGAAAGCATCGTCCGGCTGCTCGGCCAAAGCCTCCATCAGTCCCGCACGCGCCTCTTCATGCAGCCCGAGATGCATCAGGATCAGGCATTGCCAAATTCGGGCAGCGTGACAACCGGGATTGATGTGGAGCGCTTCCCGAAGCGCCCGCAACGCGGGGCGGTTCTTGAATTTCTGGGCGGGCGTCCAAAGAAGCCGCCCGCGCGCACAGTGAGCCTCTGCGTTGTGGCGATCCAATGCGAGCGCTTTGCGAATGGCTTCGCTGGCTCGTCTGAGCCAGCGGGGATGCGGTTCCTGCGTGGTTCCGATCAGGACGCAGGCTTCGGCAAGCCTGGCCCAGGCGTCCGGAAACCCGGGATCAAGCTGAACAGCGCGTTCGAGCATTTCGATTGCCGTGCGCGTATCCCATCTGTTCAGCCGCGCCAAACGGTCTGCCGCGCGAAGGAACAATTCGTATGCATGAGGATTATCCGTCGGTGGAGTCGCGGCGCGATTTGTCTCGTCAGACTCCTTCAAACCGAACGCCGCCGCAAGTTTGGAGGACAGCTCGTCCTGGAGGGAAAAGAGCTCGTGGATTTCTGCGTCGTGCTTCGCGGAATAAAGCGCGGTTCCCTCGATTACGTTCCACGCCTGGATGTGCACGCGCAAACGCGTTCCAGACTTTTGGATGCTGCCCTGGGCGATGATTTGCACGTTCAACTCGCGGGCTGCGCGCATGGGATCAACGGACTGCTTGGCGTATCGTTCTACAGCGCTGGTAGGCCGCACCAAAACGTCGCCGCTCGTGCCGAGCGCGTGAATCAAAGCATCCGCCAAAGCCACGCCCAAGTATTCGTCTTCCGTATTGGGAGTCAGCAGTTTGAAGGGGAGAACGGCGACAGCCCTTTTTCCACCGATTCGCACTTGGGCTGAGTCGCCCATTTCCAATTCACGCAGAAGATTCAGCAGATCGAGGCGCAGGTCGCGCGCGGATTGATACCGTTCTTCGGGCGGCTTTCGGAGGAGTCTGAAGATAATCGCTTCGAGACCTGGCGGAATGTTCTGCGCGACAATTTCCGAGGGCTCCGTTTTGTCGTCCAGAATTTGGGCGATCAGCTGGGGCGCAGAAGCACCGGTGAAAGGACGGTTCAGAGCGACAAATTCATAAAGGATTACGCCGAGCGCGAAAAGATCGGCGCGTCCATCGGCGCGTTGACCTCGGAGCAGTTCCGGCGCCATGTAAGCCAAAGTGCCCGCGATTCGGCCGTCGGAGGCCCAATAATCGGCGGTGCTCCCCGTCGTAGTGACAAGCTCCGCTTCCGCGACGCGACTCGCAATCCCGAAATCGAGCAATTTGATCCGGTCGTCGGCCTGAATGACGATGTTCTCCGGCTTCACGTCTCCATGCCGCACGCCAGTCGAGTGCACCGCTTCGAGAGCCTCCGCGATTTGCGTGGCGAAGCGAATCAGCCTGCGTGGTTCGAATGCAGCTTCTTCGAGCAAAGCACGCATGGTCTTGCCGGTTACGAGCTCCATGGCGATGAAGAGCCGGCCTTCATGCTCGCCCACTTCATAGATCGTGGTGACACCAGGGTGATTCAAGGCAGCAGCGACGCGGGCTTCCGCGAGAATCATCCGCCGCTGTTCATCATTCCTGGCGAATTCGTCGGAAAGAAGTTTCAGCGCGACGGTCCGCTCGAGCTGCAAGTCTTTCGCGCGGTACACCACGCCCATTCCCCCGCGGCCGAGCTCTGTTTCCACCACGTAATGTGCGATTTTCGTGTCGAGCATCACCGCGTCCGGCAAGTCTTGAGTGAGTTGTCCAAATCGTATGGTAGGCATCCAGCCCAGTCAACTGGAACTGCAACTTTGGAAATAGGAGGATTCTCTTTTGCACGAGCACGGCCGACCAGACGGCCTCCCGCCAGGCCTCGCTTTGACGGCAGATTTATTGTGTCCCGCGAGAGAGAAGGGTACGATGCGCGAGGCAGAGCTCCAAATCGGAAAATCCGGCGCAGATCGGATATTCCGGCTGAAACCAATTCAACGAGGAGGAACCGTGTCCCTAGGTCGAACCCGCCTACTAATTCTCTCCGTGTTGCTCCCTGCAGTCGCGAGCGCACAGACAAAACAGCCTGCAAAACAGACTCCTGCGCGGACTTCGAGCGGCCCAATGATTGTGGAGCCGGGCTCGGAAAAGTGGGGCGATATCCCGGCGGCCGCTATGGTCGGCACCCCGTCGGTTGACATCGGTGGCACATTGCGCGTTGCCATCATCCAGGGTGATCCGATGACGCCGGGGCACACATACACTCTGCGCCTTTCCTGTACAGACGGAGCCAAGATCGCACCGCACTGGCATCCGACGACGGAGAACGTTACGGTGATCCGGGGCGCGGCGGCCGTTGGAATGGGATCGAAATGGGACGACGCGGCGCTAAAAGACGTGCCTGCGGGCGGGTTTTTCTGGGCAGCACCGCATATGAGACACTTCGCGGTATGCAAGGGCGACACCGTCCTGCAGGTGCATGGAGTGGCGCCCTTTCTGATCAATTTCGTCGCCCCCGATGAGTCTGAATCGACCAAGAAACCAATGTAGCCAGGCCCAACATCTCAGCGGCTGCGCCGAAAAATCCCCCAACGTTGGAGGGCGATTTTGCTCTGGCTGATCGCAAATTCGGAGCTGCTTTTCGCCATATCACTCATCGGTCTGATGCTTGCGGTGGAACTTGGCTGGCGGCTCCGACAGGCGTTGCCTGGCCTGGACGCTGAGCGCCAATCGCTTGTCGAATCCGCTCGCGACGGTCTAACCGTGCTGTTGAGTCTCCTGCTCGGATTCAGCCTTCCGATGGCGCTATCTGACTACGAGCAGCGCAACCAACTCGTGGTGGATGAAGCGAATGCAATCGGAACGGTGGAGCAGCGCGCGCAGATGTTGCCCGAGCCGTTTCGCGGCAAAATCCTCCAATCATTGCGTGGGTACGTCGATGCGCGCGTCGATTTTGTAACCGCCGGTTCGGACGTGCCCAGGATGCTGTCCGCCATAGATCACGCCAAACAACTGCACAATGACATGTGGCAACAATCGGTGATGCTCGTTCAAGAGAAGCCCAACGCAGTTACGCCGATATTTGTGCAGGCTCTCGGCGGATTGTCTGACCTGATCGAAAAAAGGCTGGCAGCAACGGAAAAGCGCATACCCAATCCGATATGGATGATTCTCATTCTGATATCCGTGCTGACCTCTATCGTTGTGGGCGTCAGCTTGCGACGCAGGTTGTTGCTGGCGATGCTGGTTGTGCCGTTGACGGTGGCCATCGTACTCACGCTGGTTTCAGAGTTGGATAACCCGCGGACGGGATTGGTCCGGGTGAGGCAACAAAGCATGCAAAGGCTTCAGTCAGATCTAAAAGCTGAGGCCGTTTCCAGCGGAGCTTCGAACCAAACATCTGGAGAGCAACTGGAAAACACGCATTGGAAACTGATCCGTCTAAACGACACGCCGATAGTCGTGGCTTCCCCGCAACACGAACCGACTCTGATCTTCGACGCGCGGTCTCAGCGTGTGAGCGGATCGGGCGGTTGCAACCAAGTGACCGGAGCTTACGAGCTAAGCGGTGAGCAGCTAACCTTCAGTCACATGGCCAGCACCAGGATGGCCTGCCCGCAAGGTATGGACACAGAGGCGGCATTCCTCCGGGGGCTGGCAAAAGTGAATAAATGGAAAATCGTGGGACGAGACCTCGAGTTATTTGATGCTGAAGGCAAGTCGATCGCCCGCTTCGAGGCGCGCCCCTGAAACTGATCCGTCAGAACCCAAGCTAAATGGTG
>CAVTRV010000006.1:0-18794 GCA_963737205.1 uncultured Acidobacteriota bacterium
AGACTGAAGTATTAAATCCGGTTGAACAAAAGCGGCGCGCCGATCTTGGACGTGTAATTCGGCCGATAGCGGTCCACGTTGTACAGCTTCGCCACATCCACCTGGCGCGCGCCCGTCGGCAGCCCCTTCAGAGGAACCTGGCTGTAGCATCCGTTCTGCACGCCCACCAGCCGTCCCGTGACGCCATCGCGAATCAAATCGGCGGCCACGTTGGCGAACGTGATCGCCACCAGCTGATCGATCGCGTCCGGCTCGCCGCTGCGCAGGTCGTACGTCAGGTCGCTCTCCATCACTTCCTGTTTCGTGCGCTTCTTCACTTCCTCGCCCAGAGCGTGCCCGATGTCGGCCTTTTTCCGGTGGCCGAAAGCGTCCGCTTCGCCCACTTCAACGATGCTGCCTTCTTTCCACACCGCGCCTTCCGACACCACCACCAGCGCATAGTTGCTCGGGTTGGCGCGCTTGTCTTCCATCAGCAGCTTGCAAATGTGATCCAGATCAAACGGGTATTCGGGAATCAAGCACCGCGACGAAGTCACGTACGCTGTGTAGAGCGCCGTAAAGCCGGCATCGCGCCCGAACATGCGAAAAATTCCGATGCGTTCGTGCGACCCCAGCGTCGTGCGCTGCCGCGTGATCAATTCTTTCGCGCGCGTGATCGCCGTCGAAAATCCGATGCAGTACTCCGTGCCCTGGACGTCGTTGTCCATCGTTTTCGGCACCGCAATCACCGGGAAGCCCTTCGCGTCGAGCACCGTGGCGAAACTCAGCGTGTCGTCGCCGCCGATCGCCACCAGGCAGCTGATTCCCAGATGTTCCAGATTCTTCAGCACGATCGAAGTGAAGTCGTAATATTTGCCGTCGAACGGGAGCTGCTTCAGCTCGTCCTTCGAAATGTGCAGCGGGAGCTTCCCCTCCACCATTTTTCGCGGATTCGTTCGCGACGTGTGCAGCACCGTGCCGCCCGTGCGGTCGATCGTGCGCGTGTTCTCGCGCGTCAGCGGACGGATGTAGTTCGGGTCGTCTTCGAGCGCCGGGTTCATGTGCGTCAAGCCTTCCCATCCGCGGCGAATGCCCACCACCTCGCGCCCAATTTCCTTCGAGCGGTACACCACGCTCTTGATGACGGGATTCAGCCCCGGCACGTCCCCGCCCCCCGTCAAGATCCCGATTCGGTTCTTCGCACCCATCAACCCTTCTCCTTAGTATTTTCGTCGACCGGCTGAATATCTTACCCGGTTTCGGGCGCGCCGCGATGTAGTTCTCAGGGACGGGAGATAATGCGTTTTGGTTGCGATTAGAAAATATTTTGCCGGTTCGTTTCATGAGGTTGGCCCGCTTTCTAATCGTAAATTGTGTCGATTAGAGAGACAGTGCCGAGTGACCCTCCAGAATGACGGCGGGCAGGCGAGTGACGAGTGGTTAGAACTGGGCAGTCTCCCTTTGTGCCTAATCGCGGCTGCAAGGTACCCCCCTGCCCCTACGGTTATTAGAATGGGTCGCGGGTGAATGTTTTCAGTCATTTGCGTCGATTTCTAATCCCGGTGGCAGAGAACCCGTGATTCGTGATCCTGTCCCGAATCCCGAAGCTTCGGGATCGGGAGTGACCCGTGAAGGGCGGAAGGCTGGCACCCTTGAACAGCGGCAGATTGTACCGATTAGCGCGGGTGCCAGCCGTTTGTTTTGTTGGCGTTGCGGTGATTTCTATTATTAGGCTGTACCGATTAGTCCCGAAGTGTCGGGAGCTCACGTCTCTGTCCTCCTTCGCACCGACAGACTTCTTCCTCGAACCTGAAACATCCAGGCGCACAAATTGATTATTCTTATTTTATTGGATGCGCCTTTATATCATAGTAAACACAGATTTGCAAGAACCAGTACCGCAGTTTTTTTGGGTTGGGCACTCGAAAATCCAAAATGCGAAGCCAACCACACGGGGCGCGCCACGCGCCTGACCACCCGCCCTTTGGTTCCTTTGGCACACGCTGGAAGAATTGAAAAGTGCACTCTATTGAACAGATATGCTTTTCCGTGTTCTCTAGAATATCCCTTCCTTAATTAACCGCCTTTCTGTCCGAGTAAAAGGAGCGCAATAACATGAAGATGGGCCGAGCCTTGTTCTTGATTTTCTCGATGGTGTTGCTGGGGGTTTCCCAGCCGTTGGCGACGGCCCAATCGTCGAGCGGTTTTGGCACACCGAATCCGAGTCAGACGCAGACTCCGGCGCAAACGCCACAGCAAATGGTTGCCGGGTCGTCTTCGGGCTCCGCAGAGGGGGAGCTCGATCTGGAGTACCATCGTCCGTCGGAGCGTCAAAAGTTGCGAAATTACGGATTCGATAGTTTTGGGCCATACGCGTTCATGGGATCCGCTTTGACTGCCGGCATCGCGCAAGGTGAGACCGCTTCCCAAGCGCACAATGCCGGCATCCCGCCAGATTGGGGGCAGGGCTGGGATTCATACGGTGCTCGATTTGGAAGTGACTTTGGAATCAACCTCGTCACGCAGACCGCGCGCTATTCGCTGGCCGAGGCCTTCCGAGAGGACACGATCTTTTATCGCTGTGAGTGTACTGGCATCCTCCCCAGACTTAAACATGCGTTGATTTCAACGGTGACGGCACGCAAGGGCGAGGACGGGCATCGCGTGTTCTCTGTTCCAGCGATCGTAGCTCCCTACGCCGGGACGGAAACGGCTGCTTTGTTGTGGTTTCCGCGTCGTTACGATGCCATGGACGGTTTTCGAGCCGGCAACTACAACCTGCTGGCACAAGCGGGCCTGAACCTGGCGCTGGAGTTTATCTACGGAGGCCCACACACGTTGTTGAGCCACCATCACGTACCTGTGATCTCTAACGCGACAGGATCACATTCGGACCAGCTACAACCTTAATCAGCAGTGAGCCGCCAACCACCGAGGGGCCCTCTTCCCTTCGAGGGCGAATCACCGCCTCGTTTGCCGGGCGTCACACTCAGCTGTGCCGAATGATACGTAGTGAAGGCGACGATCGAGACCTTGCCGCTGGAATCCATCAATGACGTGTTCAGCCGACTCAAGAAGGGACAGGTCACCGGGCGCGTTGTACTTGGGCTCAAGGACGAGTCATTTGCGAAGCCCGCGATGAGACGCCTCGCGAGCTAATCCAGGCTGCCGCTAGCCGTTCCCGAGGCTTCGGGACACTCGCCACTGCCTTTCTCTCGCCACCGAAGCGCTTCACGCGAAGGCGGAACTGTACAAAAGGGAGCATCGGCGCTAGCTGAGATTTACTACGATGCGTTTGTTGAATCCTGGTCGCTTTGGGAGGCGCCATGACATTCACACGCAAGACCCTTCCGTATTTCATTGCAGGCATGATGATTGTTCTTGGCACATCCACTTCCGTCGCAGCCAACCGGCCGGTTCGGTCAACTCGGACCGTCGCAACTACAGAGCTCGAAATGCAGGTTCTTCTCGATCGCGCGGACTTCTCGCCGGGTGAAATCGACGGGCAGCGCGGAAAGAACAGCCGCGAGGCACTGGCGGCGTTCCAGACCGCGCGCGGGCTGGCTCCAGGCGCGCGGAGCCGCAAGGCGCTGCTCGAGGCGCTCCACGCTGGCACCGTGAAACCGATCGTCCTCTATACGATCACCGAGGCAGACGTCGCGGGGCCGTTTAACAAGGCCATTCCGGAAAGCGCGACGGCGCAGGCGAAGCTGACGGGGCTCTACTACACATCGGTGCTGCAAGAGCTTAGCGCGAAATTCCACTCGGCGCCGGCTTTGCTCAAGCGCCTGAATCCCCGCGCCCGTTTCACCGCGGGACAGCACATCCGCGTTCCCAACGTGTTGGGCGGCGCGCCGGCCCGGGCTGAGGCGGTGAAGGTGGTCGTATCGAAGAGCGCATCGAGCCTGTCGGTGTATGACCAGAAAGGCCAGGTCATTTTCTACGCCCCGGTAACCAGCGGCAGCTACCACGACCCGCTCCCCATCGGAACTTGGGAGATCACTGAGGTGCGGCGAGATCCAATCTACAACTACAATCCCGACTTGTTCTGGGACGCCAATCCCGCAAATGCATTGGTGCAGATCGCAGCGGGTCCAAACAATCCAGTGGGCGTTGTATGGATGGGGATCAACGTACCGCACTACGGGTTACACGGCACGCCTGACCCCGGGGAGATCGGCCATTCGAAGTCTCACGGATGCGTGCGGATGACAAACTGGGACGCCACCAGCGTTGCCGGCCTGGTGGCAGATGGGACGTCGGTCGTGTTCGAGCAATGAGAAAAGGAACAGGCTTGAGACTCTGGGTTTGTATTGTCGTGCTTTTCGCAGCGGCCCTTGCTGTTGCGGTTGGCCGGACCTCGTCCATTCCCGAGTTGATTCCGCCCATCAACGGACTCGGCCTCGCAAATCTGCAGGATACATTCGGAGACTTTCACAACGGACATCGGCATGAAGCGATCGACATTATGGAGCCGAGAGGAACACCTATCCATGCCGTGGTACCCGGAACGATTCGCAAATTGTTCTTCAGTGTCCGAGGCGGCATCACAATATACGAGTTCGATGAAACGGGAGCGTATTGCTACTACTACGCGCACTTGGAGCGGTACGCGGATGGGTTGCGGGAAGGAATGCGGGTCGAGCGTGGCGACGTCATTGGTTTTGTGGGGTCGACGGGAAATGCGGATGCGCGCGCGCCGCACTTGCATTTCGCAATCTTCGAGTTGGGGCCGGAAAAGCAGTGGTCGAAGGGCACGGCCATTGATCCGTACGCCAGCCTGGTAGCCGCGGTGAAGCGGACGAAATAGCGAACGGCAAAATCGAAAGGCCTTCAGGTGCGAAGGCCTAGCTGCGTTGAGTGACCAGTTTTTCGGGGATGTCTTAGGCCGAAGTGGACTTTTTCGCTTTGGTGTATGCGACGTCGCCAGCGTCGAGCGCGTCTTGTACGGTGTCGGTTGCCAATTCGACGATTTCTTGGGCTCGTTGCTTCAAATCTCTGGCTGTGCTGCGGACTTGTTTGGCTCCATCGTTCACAGCGTCAGCAATATCGTCTCGAAGCTCCTCGCCAGATTTGGGCGCGAGTAGCAAAGCGGCTGCGGCACCTACGGCGGCCCCCGCGGCAAACGCGAGGATATTTCCTGCGGCAGAACCTCTGGCCGTTCGTGGCTTAGGATCTCCGTTCGTTCCAACCTTATGATCTCTGGTGGTTCCTGCCTTATGATCTGCGGTCATCGTAAGTCTCCTATCCCGAGCAGTTCCGAGGTGCGGTGATGCCTCTTCGCGGACAGGAGCACACTGCACTGGAACCACATTAGTCGCGCGGGGGACCGAGGGATGTCCCGTTCGGCACACTTTCCGGTTTAATTTCAGATTCAGGGTGGGCTGTGATGTCGGAGCTGAAGCTCCGACCCCCTAAAAACCTGATACGACACTGAGGCGAAGATGCCGCGCTGAAGACCGCGGCGCTACGTTTAAACCTGAAGCTCGGAGCTAGTAGGCGAGGTGGGGATAGAGACGGGCGCCAATCGTGACGAGGACGATGGCGGTGACGAGGATGACGGCGTAGTCGTGGGTGAGGCCGAAGGCGCTGGTGCTGCCGGCGAGCATGCAGGTGCGCAGCGCGTCGACGACGTAGGACAAGGGATTCAGGCGCGAGACGGTCTTAAGCCATCCCGGCATGATGGTGATGGGATAAATCGCGTTGCTCGCGAAAAAAAGCGGCATGGTGAGCACCTGGCCGACTCCCATGAAGCGCTCGCGCGTTTTCACAATGCACGCGATGATCAGCGAAAAGGTGGAGAAGAGCGTGGCGGCAAGCAGAACGATCACCAGCACATTGAGGAGCGCGAGCGGCCTCCAATTCAGCTTCACGCCGAGAAGCAGCGAAAGCGTGTAAACAATCACGGCCTGCGAGAGCGTGCGGATGCCGGCGGAAAAACCTTTGCCGAGCACCAGCGCCGCGCGCGGAGTGGGGCTGGCGAGGAATCTCTGCACGATACCGAGGTCGCGCTCCCAGATGACGTTGATGCCGTAGAAAATCGCCACAAAAAGAACGCTCTGCGCCAGGATGCCGGGAGCGATGAAGTCGAGATAGGGAACGGCGCCCGTGTGCATGGCTCCGCCGCGCGAAAATACTTGCCCGAAGATGAGCAGCCAGAGCGCGGGCTGCAGCGCGCGCGTGATGAGTTCCGTGAAGTCGTGGCGCAGCTTGCGCAGCTCAAATTCGGTGATGATGAACGCCTTCTCGAAAAAGCTGGTGACGGGATGAGTGAAGGCGGCGGCGCTCATGAGGTGGGGGATTTTGCCATCGAGCTAGCCGAGGCGCTGGGCAGTGCGGCGGTCGGCGGATATTTTGCGGAAGGTGCCGCCGGAATCGGCGTCGCCGCCTGCATAGTGGACGAAGACGTCAGCCAGCGTGTGGCCGCTGCCGCCGAGCGAGGCTTCGAGTTCCTGGTAGGTGCCGAGCGCGTCTATTTTGCCCGCGCGCATGATGGCGATGCGGTCGCAGTAGCTTTGTGCCTCCTCGAGGTAATGCGTGGTGAAAAACAGCGTCGTGCCGTAGTGGGTGCGCAGATCGACCAGATGTTTCCAAACGGCGTCGCGCGCAATTGGGTCTAGGCCGACGGTGGGCTCATCGAGGAAAAGCACCGGCGGCCGGTGCAGCGTGGACTGCGCGATTTCCAGTCGGCGGACCATGCCGCCGGAGTATTCGCTCACCATGCGGCCGCCGTCGGCGGTGAGGCCCATGAACTCGAGGGCCTCGCGGATGCGCGGCTGCTGCTCGCGGTGCGGCAGGTCGTAAAGTTTGGCGAAGATGAGCAGGTTTTCGTAGCCGGTGAGCGAACCATCGACGGAGACGGCCTGCGGCACGTAGCCGATAGCGCGGCGAACGCCCACCGCCTTCGTGATGATGGAGAAGCCGGCCACGCTCGCTTCGCCTGCGGTGGGCGGCAACAGCGTGGTGAGCATTTTGATCGTGGTGGTCTTGCCGGCGCCGTTCGAGCCGAGCAGGCCGAAAATCTGGCCGGCGTTGACTGAAAGCGTGACGGCGTCCACCGCCGTAAATGCGCCGAAGCGGCGAGTGAGGCTTTTGATTTCGAGAACCGTGTCACTCATAGCAAGCCTCTACGGGGATGTGTCGCACCTACGGCGCTAGACATCCTCGATACGCCAGGCACCCAGCGCTTACGCGCTGGGCTAACTTCTGGCGCGCCTACGGCGCTTGGGACAAACGAAACGCTGCGTCAGGGGCTCGCGGCTACATTTTTTCGGCGAAGGTTACGGAGGCGCGGGTGGTCTCCCAATCCATGCGCAGCGAGCAGCCGCCGCCGGACTTTTCGTAGGCGATGGTGAAGTTCTCGACGGGCGACGCGAGCTTTGAGACCTGCATATCGACGCGGGCGAAGTCGAATTGCTCGCCGGGATACGGGATGCCCCATTCGCCGGTTTTCTTGCTGATGATGAGAGTCCACTTGTCGGCGTTGGGAATGGTGAAGAGCGTGTAGCTGCCGGCGGGAATGGTTGTTCCTCCCACCGTCAGAGCGGCGGTGGTGACGAACGTGGTGGCTTCGTTGGCGCCCGCGCGCCACACTTTGCCGAACGGGGCCAAGCCGTCATCGGCGAAAATTTTCCGGCCCTTCATGCGCGGACTCGAATAGGCCGTGGTAATGGTTTTTCCGTCGGGCAATGCGCAACTGGCCGTGCCTGGCGGGCTGGGACGCTGGCTCTTGTCCTGCTGGCGAGTCAAACCAGGAAGCGCGAGTACGACAACTGCTACAACAAGCGCGAAACAACCTGCAAATTTCTTTCGCATAAATTTTCTCCTTTTTTAGCTCAGGGTTTGCAAGTACACCCTGTTTATCTCAGGTTCCGAAAAAGTCGAAGTAATAGGGTCGAGTAAACCGCATGGCTGGGAGAACGATTCTACAACATCTGCCGTGCGGAAGCGGCTAGAAGCGCAAATCCCGCAGATACTCGAAATCGACTCGCATGCTGGGCCACGGGTCGGCAAGGTCTTCCTGCTCGACGAAGTAATGGCGGATGCCGGCCTGTTCCGAGTGCTGGAAGATTTGCTTGAAGTCGATGATGCCGCGCCCGACGTCCGATTGGCCGCGCGCCGGCGTGTGGTCCATGTCCTTCACATGGACCATGGGAAAACGGCCGGGATAGCGCGCGAAGTAGTCGAGGGGCCGCTGGTTGGCCTTCACGATCCAGTACAAATCCATTTCGAACTTCACGAGCTGCGGATCGGTTTCGGCGAGCAGAACGTCGTAGAACATCGTTGCGCCCACCGGCTCGAAATCGAAGGCGTGATTGTGGTACGCGAACTGGATTCCCGATTTTTTGGTCTCGGCGCCCACTTTGTTGAAGAATTCCGCGACGCGCTTGGAGTCGTCTACCGTGCCGCGGCGGTTTGCGTCAACCGACGGGCAAACGACGTATTCATGGCCGATCGTGCGCGCGGCATCGAGAATCGCCGGCAGGCTTTTCTCGAATTGGTCGAAGGCGATGTGCGCGGACGGCGCGCGCAGGCCCACGCGATCGAGGGCGGCTCGAACGTCGCGCGGAGAATGGTCGAAATAGCCCGCGAATTCGACTTCCGTGTATCCGATCGCGGCTACTTTCTGAAGCGAGCCGTCGAAATCGCGCTTCATCTCGTCGCGAACGGAATAGAGTTCCAGGCCGATGGCGGAAAGTTTTCGCTCGGCGCGCGCGAAAGCGCCGAACCGAGCAGCGAGAATTCCGGCACCGGTAGATTCGAGGAAGTGACGACGGTTCATGTTAGCTGGCCTCCGCGAGAAGTTCGGCGCGGACATTCTTCAGGACGTACGCGGCGCGCTCGACGCCGACTTCGCCGGTGAGCACTGGGTCTTCATTTTCGATGCTGAGAATGCCCTCGTAGCCGACGTCCATATAGGCGCGGATGATTTCCTTCCACAATTGCGCGCCGTGGCCGTAACCGACGGCGCGGAAGTTCGCGGAGGCTTCGGGCAGGTCCTTTGTGTCGAACGCAAAATTCAGCACGCCGTATTTCTCGACGTTGTGCTTGTAGAGGACCGTGTCCTTCATGTGCGCGTGGAAGATGGCGTTCTGTTTTCCGAGCAAGTGAATCACTTCGACAGGATCGCATTGCTGCCAGAAAAGATGGCTCAGGTCGCAGTTCGCGCCGATCTCTTCGCCGACGGCCTCGCGGAGTTTCAACAGCGTGCGGGGATTGTAGACGGTGAAGTTGGGGTGCATCTCCAGCGCGAGCCTGTGAATTCCGTGCTGGCGCGCGAAGGCAGCCGCCTGCTGCCAGTATGGAATCACTTTTTCTTTCCACTGCCAGTCGAGCGCTTGCCCGTACTCGTCGGGCCAGCGGTAGGTGATCCAGTTGGGATTTTTGTCGGTGGGATTCGCACCGGGACAGCCGGAAAATCCGACGATCACTTTGACGTCGAGCTTTTCCGCGAGCAGGACGGTGCGGCGAAACGTGTCGGCATCGCGCTGCGCGATGGCCGGATCCGGATGCACGGGGTTGCCGTGGCAACTCAGCGTCGCGACGAGGATGTTGCGGTCGCTGAATTTCTTCTTCCAGGCATTGAGCTTGCCGGAGTCGGCGAGCAGGTCATTGACGGGGCAGTGCGAATTGCTGGGGTAACCGCCGGTGCCGATTTCGACGGCTTCGAGACCGAGCGCGCTGATTTTGTCGAGCATGGCGTCGAGCGAAAGATCGCCGTAGACGGGATCGAAGACGCCGATGGGGATTTTGCGCGCGGGGCCGTGAGATTGAGAGCCGCCGCCCATTTGCCGTGCCACAGCAGCGGAGGCGGTTGGGGCGCCAGAGCCCGTGACGGCTGCGGCCGCGACCGCGCCGCCGACTGTTTTCAAGAATGTTCTGCGGTCTGCTTGCTCCCTGTCCGCCTGGGCGGACGAGTTCGCCTCGAGGGGTGAGCCCGTGCCTTGCGCGATGCCGTCGGCCATACGATTCCTCCTTGTTGCGATGGCGAGCCTCAAATTGCGCCCCCACGCTCGCACAAATCGACTATGAAATTCCAGCGCTACTTGCAGCGAAGCCGGTATGCGCAATACTCTACGTCCGGGAAAGGTGGAAGCGATGCGAGCAGCGGTGATTGGGATTGGATTTGTCGGCCGGGCGCATGTGGAGGCGCTGCGGCGGCTGGGAATTGAACTAGCGGGAGTGCTTGGCAGTTCGCCGCAGCGGACGCAGGAGCAGCGCAAGGCGCTCGGAATCGAGCGCGGGTACAGTTCGCTTGAGGAGCTTGCGGGCGATGCGAGTGTGAACGTGGTGCACATCTGCACGCCGAACCATTTGCACTTTGCCGAAGCGGAGGCTGCGCTCAAAGCGAAGAAGCACGTGCTATGCGAGAAACCGCTGGGGATGGATTCGCGCGAGACGGCAGCGCTGGTGGATCTCGCGCGAAGTGAGGGACGCGCCGGGGCCGTGGCGCACAATCTGCGCTACTACCCGATGTGCCAGGAAGCGCGCGCTCTAGTTCGGCGCGGGGCGATCGGCGAGCCGCGCATGGTGCATGGCTCGTATTTGCAGGATTGGCTGCTGTATCCCTCGGATTGGAACTGGCGGCTCGAGCCGGCGGTGAGCGGGTCGATGCGAACGGTGGCGGATGTGGGAACGCACTGGCTCGACCTGATTACGTGGATCACGGGCAAGCGCGTGACGGAGTTGTGCGCCGACCTTGCGACCATCGTGCCGGTGCGCGAACGGCCGCGCGGGCCGGTGGAAACATTTCAGGAGCGAAAGGGCACGGACTTCGAGGAAGTTCGCATCGAGACGGAGGACTACGCGTCGGTGCTGCTGCGCCTCGAAGGCGGAGTGCGCGGCGTGATGACGGTTTCGCAGGTGAGCGCGGGGCGAAAGAACCGGCTCTGGTTTGAAATCGACGGCAGCGAAGGCTCGGTGGCATGGGATGGCGAGCGGCCGAATATGCTGTGGATCGGGCGGCGGCGCGAGCCGAATCGCGAGCTGATAAAGGATCCGGCGCTGATGAGTCCGGAAGCGCGCGGATTTGCAGCGTATCCGGCGGGGCACGCCGAGGGGTATCCGGATACTTTTGTGCAACTGTTCAAGGAATTTTACGCGTATGTCGAACGCGGCGACATGAATGCGCCTCGCGCGTTCCCGACGTTCGAAGCGGGGCACATCGGCGTCGTGCTATGCGAGGCCATTGCGGCCAGTGCGCGGGAGCGGAAGTGGGTGACAGTTCCCCTCGGCGCCTAGGGCCACAGCATCCTCATTTTCCGCAGCGTCATAACGGGTGTATGCTTCCGGCGCCGGGAGGGCTTATGGTCCGCTCTATTTCGTCGCGTGCCTGTTTCTCCGTCTTGATTTTGTCGCTGGGCGCTGTACTCGTTGTAGCCACCGGTCGCGCAGCGCCGCGAGCGCAAGGGACCGCTCCGACGCGTCCTGCGATTATCGGCGTTTCACACATTGGATTGAGGACGGACAACCTCGACGCGTCGCGGAAATTTTATACGGGCGTTCTTGGGTTCAGCGAGGCGTTCAGCCTCGACGATCCTCCGGGCAAAATGCTGCTGACGTATTTCAAGGTGAACGATCACCAGTTCATCGAAGTTTTCCCCGAGCTGAAAGACGCGAAGCAGGACCGGCTGTCGCACATCGCATTCGAAACCAGCGACGCGGAGCAATTACGCGCGTACCTTGCGAGCCGCGGCGTGCAAGTGCCCGCGAAGCTTGAGCCCATGCTCGACGGCAATCGCGGGTTCGAAGTGACGGACCCGGACGGGCACACCGTGGAATTCGTGCAGTTGATGCCAGGGTCGATACACAGCCGTGATTTCGGCAAGCATCTGCCGGACACACGAATCTCACAGCACATCATTCACGTAGGAGTGACGGTGCGCGATCGCGCCGCGGCCGACAAGTTCTACAAGGACATTCTGGGATTTCAGGAGACGTGGCACGGCGGAATGAAGGATACGCAAACGGATTGGGTGGACATGCGCGTCCCCGACGGAACCGATTGGCTCGAGTATATGATGAACGTCGGCGATAATCCTTCGCCGAGAACGCTGGGAATCGTGCATCATTTTGCGCTGGGCGTGCCGAGTGTGAGCGAAGCGTACAAGATCGTCCTCGAGCGCGATCCGAAAATTACCGAGAAGCCGCAGATCGGGCGCGACGGCAAGTGGCAACTGAACCTGTACGATCCAAACCAGACGCGCGCGGAATTGATGGAGCCTAAGCCGGTAAGAACGCCGTGCTGTTCGCCAATGAATCAGTAATAGGAGAAACCGATGATGAGAAATCGCATTTCGCGTCGCGAGTTTATCCAGAATAGCGCCGGCGCTGCCGGAGCATACGTTGCAGCGAGCACGCTGCTTGAGCCGGAGGGCCCTGTCTGGGCCCGAGCGGCGGCGCGGCGGGTTCCTGCGAGCGATCGCGTGCGGTTCGGAATTATCGGCGTCGGGATGCAGGGCTCCGGGCTGCTGACGAATGCGATTCAATTACCGGGCATCGAGTGCGCAATGGCGTGCGATCTTTACGACGGGCGTCACGCGCTCGCAAAAGAAATCGCGGGCGCGAATCTGCCGACGACGCGACGCTATCAAGAGGTGCTCGCGAGCAAGGATATCGATTGCGTGATCGCGGCGGTGCCGGATTTTTGGCACAAGCAAATCGTGGTCGACGCAGTAAGCGCAGGCAAGGACGTCTATTGCGAGAAGCCGATGTCGCATTCGCCGGCCGATGGCATTGCGATGGTCGACGCGACACAGAGATCGGGGCGCATCGTGCAAGCAGGTTCGCAGCGCGTGAGCGGCATTATCGCGGCGAAAGCGAGGGATTTGTTCGCGCAGGGAATCATCGGCGACCTCTGCCTCATCGAGGCTTCCAACGGACGCAACTCACCGTGCGGAGCGTGGGAATATCCGACGCCGCCCGATCTTTCGACGACGACGCTCGATTGGGAGACATGGCAAGGGACCGTGCCTAAACGCGCGTTCGATCCAAAGCTGTTCGCGCGCTGGCGCTGCTGGAGGGAGTACGGCACGGGAGTGGCGGGCGATCTGCTGGTGCATCTGGTGAGCGGAATGATGGCGGTGCTCGGCACAAGCGATGCGCCCAGGCGCTGCATGGCGATGGGCGGGATTCTGCGCTGGAAGGACGGCCGGAACATGCCGGACGTTCACGCGTCGCTGTTCGAGTACGAAAGGCTCGGCAGCGTTCCCGTGTATTTGCGCCTGAATCTGGGCACCGATACGCCGGAAGGCTATCGCTTCATGGGATCGAAAGGAATTCTCGAGGTCAACAGCGAGAGCGTGACATACATGCCACAATCGGGCGAAGACGACGGACCCTGCTATTACGCGAATAGCTTCGCGAAGCCTCTGCGCGACGCCTATATGAAAAAATGGCGCGAGGACCACGACACGATGGGCAAGCAGACAGCGGTGGAAGCCGCGCGCTTTATCGGGCCGTCGTGGGACGATGTGAAACCGCACCTGTGGAATTTCTTCCAGGCGGTGAAGAGCCGCAACCCGGTGGTGGAGGATGTGGTGTTCGGGCACCATGCGGCGCTCGCTTGCCACATGGCGAACGAGTCTTATTTCGCGCAGAGCGGCGTGCGTTGGGATGCCGCGTCACAAACAATCAAAAGCTGAGCTAGTGCGTCTTGTTTCCGCGCAGCCGCTTCTGCTCAAGATATTCCATCCAGGTCAGCCAGATAATCGCAATGTCGCCAATCGTCAGCAGGACGAGGCCGAGGGAATGCGTGTGCGTGAAACGTAACACTTGATAGAAAACGAACGCGGTAAACGCGAAGATTGCGAGCGGATACGCCCAGAGCTTATTGGCCCATAACGCGATCACGAGGATAATTTTCACCCCGCCGTGCAACACGAGGTATGCGGCCGCGAAACCGGGACTTGCGTAGGCGAGGCTCTCTGAGGCGTGCGCGAGGTGCTGAGATAAGCGGCCGGGGTGGCGGAGAAATTCGGAAGCCCATAGCGTCAGGCCAAGACGGCTCAATAGTGATGGATCGATAGCGAGAATTATTCCGGCGATTGATTCCAACAGGCCGTCCACACCTTTCAGAGTGATCCCCACCTGAAAACTGCGGCGAAGAAGCTTGGGCGAAGTCTTCATGTGCGAGCGTTCACAGCTTCTGAGGCGGCACGGAATGCTACGTCCGGCAATCGAGGACGGCGGCGCCGTTGACGCGATCGCTTTTCAAGTCGTTTAGCGCGCGATTTGCATCGCGCAACGGATAGACTTGCACCTGCGTGCGGACCGGAATCTCCGCAGCGATGCGCAGGAAATCTCCGCCATCCTGGCGCGTATTGTTCGCGACGCTTCGAATCATCCTCTCCTGGTACAGCAGATCGTAGTCGAATGACGGAATCGGGCTCATGTGAATCCCGCCGAGCACGAGGACGCCGCCTTTCTTGAGCGCTTTCAATGCCGGAGGGACGAGCTCGCCCGCAGGAGCAAAGATGATTGCCGCATCGAGCTTCACGGGAGGATCGTCGGAGGCTTCGCCCACCCAGATGGCGCCGAGCTCGGAGGCGAGCTGCTGGTGATTCTTTCCGCGCGTGCAGGCGTAGACTTCCGCGCCCCAGTGACGCGCGACCTGAATCGCGACGGACGCAGCGGCCCCGAAACCGTAAAAAGCGAGACGGCTGCCCGATTTCACTCCGGAGAGGCGCAAGCAACGGAACCCGATGATTCCGGCGCAGAGAAGCGGCGCAACCTGCTGATCGGACAAGGACTCGTGGAGCGGGTAGACGAAGTCTTCTGGCGCGACAGCATATTCGGCGTAGCCGCCGTCAACCGTGTATCCGGTGAACGTCGGATGATCGCAGAGATTTTCCCTTCCCGAGAGGCAGTATTCGCAGGTTTGGTCGGTGCTGTGCAGCCAGGGAATGCCAACGCGGTCCCCGATGCGATAGCGGTGCGCGCCATTGCCCAGTTTTTCCACCATGCCGACCACTTGATGTCCGGGAATCACGGGCGATTTGCGCGGCGGCAATTCTCCTTCGACGACGTGCAAATCGGTGCGGCACACACCGCACGCGCTGACGCGAACCAGAATTTCGCCGTCGCGCGGCGTGGGAACCGGGACGTCGGCGAAATCGAGCGGATTCGTTTCCACCCGTGCCGGTGAATGTAGGAGACAGGCTTTCATACAATGGCCTTCATGGCGCGGCCATGGTCTTGATCCCGGCCTGTTCGGCCACGTCGAGAGCGATTGCCGACCAATCGAGATCCTCGCGGCCCTTCGCCATGCTGGCGAGCCATCGGTCGTGCATCAGACTCGCGAAGGGCATAGGCGTGACGCTCTCGGCGGCGGTTTGCAGGATCAAGTTGATGTCTTTCAGGCCGAGCGCCAGGCGGAAGCCCGCGGGCTGGAATTTGCCCTCGGCAATCAGGTCGGCGTAGCTCTTATGCATCGGCGAGAATTTGCCGATCATTTCCGCCATGGCTTTTTTGCTGACGTTGTTTTTCTCGGCCAGGACCATCATTTCCGCGAGCGCCTCGACTGTGGAGGCGACGAGGAAATTTCCGCAGAGCTTGACGACGTTGGCCGCGCCAGGATCATCGCCGAAATCGAAAATACCCTGCCCGATTTTTTCGAGGATGGGTTGCACTCTTTTCTTCGGCGCGGTTGCTCCCGACACGCAAACGAAAAGCTTTGCCGCGGCCGCTGCTTCCGGTCTGCCGAAGACCGGCGAGGCAACGTACTCGACTCCATATGCTTGGTGATGTCTTGCGAGGCGGCGCGCCGTTGCGGGAGAAATCGTGCTGAGCGAGACGTGGATTCCGCCTTTGCCGAGCCGTTCGACGAATGACGGCTTGGCGTGACAGATCTCTTCGACGGCGTGATCGTCGGCGAGCATGGTAAGAACGATTCCTCCGGGAACTGCGACGTCCGCCGGCGTTTCAACGACGACGGCCCCCAGATTTCGGAGAGAGGCCGCCTTGGAACGCGTGCGGTTGTAAACGCGAAGTTCAAAGCCCGCCTTAAGAAGATTGGCGGCGATCGGCTCTCCCATGTTGCCGAGGCCGATGAATCCGAGCGTCTCTGACATTTTCAATCCTCCCATACGATTCCTACAGATGAGTCATACCATATGGATGCGCAGCGTCACCATGCCGACGCATATCGAGTGAAGATGGGGCGTGAAGCAGCCCCGACTCGCGCTTGGGTCTGGCGGCTTTTGCCGACGTTGACACCTGCGAGGTTGGCACCTAGAATCGCGGCGGCTTTGGACACCTCCCGGTATTGCTCTTGAATCTGACGTGTCCCTTGCTGGAGAACGACCATCGCACCCGGCGCCGCAAGACCCAAAGTCGGCATCGTCGACGACGACGCGAGCCTGCGATCGAAGGTCGCAACTGCGCTTAAGTCGGACTTCGAGGTGCTCGAAGGAACCGACTACGAGTCCGCCTACAAGCTCCTGCAGGAATCCGAACTCGATGTCTTGCTGCTGGGCCTTCCGATCGAGTCGGGGAGCGTGAAGGAATGTACTGAACTACTCGGACGCCTCGACGGCAGCGAAATTGACACGCTCGTGATCGTTCTTAGCTCCGACGACAAGAAATCGAGCGCCCTGAAGGTGATCGACGCAGGGTCTTACGACTACTTCATCAAGCCAATCGACACGGACGTGCTGCGGCACTTGTTGGAGCGCGCCGTCGAGAAGCTGCACATTCAGCGCGAGAACCGGATCCTCCGCGAAGAAATCAGCCGCAAAAATTCCCTCGGCGATCTCATCGGCGCGACGGATTCAATGCGGCACGTTTTCGAGTCGATCAAGCGCGTGGCGAAGGCGACAACGAACGTCATTATTCGAGGCGAGAGCGGCGTCGGAAAGGAACTGGTGGCGCGGGCGCTCCACGACCAGAGCCCGCGGCGCAGCCGCGCCTTCGTCAGCGTGAACTGCGCGGCGTTGCCCGAGGGCTTGATGGAGGCGGAGCTGTTCGGGTACGAACGAGGCGCGTTTACCGGAGCGGTGGCCACGAAGGAAGGGAGAATCGAGCTGGCTGGCGGAGGGACGCTGTTCCTGGACGAAATCGCCACGCTCACCCCTGCGCTGCAGAGCAAGCTGCTGCGAGTGCTGGAGGATCGTTCCTTGACGCGGCTCGGCGGCAAGAAATCGATCAAGGTGGACTTCCGGTTAATCAGCGCCACGAACGAGAACCTGGAAGAGATGGTTCAGCAGGACCGCTTCCGCGAGGACCTCTACTACCGCATCCACGTGGTGCCCATTTTTGTTCCGGCGTTGCGCGAGCGCGTGGAGGACATACCCGTGCTGGCCGAGTACTTTGTGAGCGTTTATTGCGCGGCGAACAGCCTCCCGGCAAAGCCCGTTGCCGGCGACGCGATGCAGGCGCTGAAGCGCTATCCATGGCCGGGGAACGTCCGGGAGCTGGAAAACGCCATCCAGCGCCTGGTGATCATGACGGACGGGGACTCCATCACGCTGAAAGACCTGCCGCCGGAGATCCTGGCTGCGGGAGGGCGCGATTCGAAGAATCGATTCCGGCTGCCCGCCGGAGGAATCGAACTGGACAAGGAAATCGAGTCGTTCGAGAAGCGCTGGATGCAGGAGGCGCTCCAGCAGGCCAAGCAAAACAAGTCCGAGGCCGCCCGGCTGCTGGGAATCGACCGGAACCGGCTGAATTACCTGGCCCGGAAATACAGTTTGTAGGGACGGAACTTTGAACGTCCACCCTATCGATCCGAGCGTCTCGCGCTTCGGTCTCCGAGTTAAGAAGTCAAACCTCGACCGTTGGGGGGTATTTGCGCTCGAGAGGATTCCCGCGGGCCGGAGGGTGATCGAATACGGGGGCGAGCGGTTGACGTACCGGCAGGCTCGCGCGAGGTTCGCGAAGACGTGGAAACCCCATGGAAGCAAGCGGTTCTATTTTGCGAAACTCGATGATAAGTGGGTGATCGACGGCGCGGTAGGGGGAACCGGGGCCGAGCTAATCAACCACAGCTGCGAGCCGAACCTGTCCATCCGGCCAATTCGGGGTCATATCCTGTATTTCAGCCGGCGAGCAATCCGGCGTGGCGAGGAGCTAACGGTGGATTACAAGTTCTCGAAGACTTCGCCGAGACTCACCTGCCGTTGCGGCTCAAAGAAGTGCCGGGGGACGATCAACGTCTCCTGAGGGGCTCGGGTAGTTCTATAACCTACCGACTTCTCTCGAGGAACCTTGCGACTGTTGGAAAATTAAGCGATCATTGAAAAATTCAACGCGTTGCCTGCGTTCGACGAGCCTGGAAGCCCCCACGAAAAAGGTATGTTGTTTAGAATGGGCGTGTTAGCTTTTTGCCCGCAACTTCAGAGCATTGGCAAGCGATTTGCATAGTATTCTGTGCTGTTCCGATCTCCCTGGAGGAAAAAAGAAAATGGCAAAGAAACTCAAGAAGGCCAAGAAGCTTGCGAAGACGATGCCGCTGAAGGCTGGCGGTCTGCAGTAGTTCCAGCGCTTTGAAGCGGGGGGCTGTCGCCGGTTGGCGGCAGCCTTCTTGTCTTTCGATTGAGGCGCAAGCAACTCGATAAGGAGAAAGCGAATGGCGAAGAAACTGAAGAAGGGCAAGAAACTCGTCAAGACCACGACCCTGAAGAAAGCTGTGAAATAGTTAGACGCTTCGAAGCAAGCGGTTGTGCCGATGTGGCAGCAGCTGGCGGCAGCGCCGCTGGCCGGAGGAAGCTGATTATGGCCAAGAAAGCAGTGAAGCGGTTAAAGAAGTCCACCAAGCTCCAGCCGACCAAGCCTTTGCTTCCGGCGGTGCAGGTTAGACTAAGCTAGCAGTAAGGGGC
>CAVTRV010000007.1:0-19147 GCA_963737205.1 uncultured Acidobacteriota bacterium
AATAACGACGAGTTCGTGATTTTCACGGTCGAGCTGTGCGCGGTTGAAAGCGAAGGGAACCCAGACGTCGAATGCTGCGTTCGTTCCAAATAGCGAGAAACCCCGAGGAAGGACGCCGATGAGCGTGTAAGGCTGAAAGTCGATCAACATGGACTTCCCGATCACCCCGGTATCGCCTCCGAACCGGCGCTGCCACAATCCGTAGCTGATCATTGCAACTTTCTCGTGACCTGGTTGCTCCTCCTCAGCCACGAAATCGCGGCCTAGCGCCGGCTTGAGACCGAGCATCCGAAAGAGATTCCCGGACGTGTGCACGGCCCAGGTTTGTTCGGACTCGCCGTTTCCCGTCAGGGTGACGTTGGACGGGCGTATTCCCGAGAGCGCCTCAAATGAGTGGTTCATGTCCTGCCAGTCGAGGAATTCGGCGGGCGAAACGGTTCCTCGAGTGAGTTTGCGATTCGCGTCCGTCTCGAAGATTATTACGATGCGGTCAGGATTTGGGTATGGCAGCGGACGCAGCAGAACCGCGTAGACAATGCTAAAGATAGCCGCATTCGCGCCAATGCCGATCGCCAGCGTCAACACGACTACGGTTGCGAACCCAGGATTCCGCCGGAGTATTCGCCACCCATACCGAATGTCTTGCCAGAGCGTTTGCATGGTTGCGCCCCTTCATCTCGAGAGGAAAGGGGCCTATTTTACTTGTTGATTACTTCATGTCCAGACATAACTTCGAGCGCTTCTTCTGCCCCCGCCTTACGCCGCGCCTGCCTGCTTCTCTCCATCGATG
This sequence comes from uncultured Acidobacteriota bacterium, assembly GCA_963737205.1. Classification (GTDB taxonomy): domain Bacteria; phylum Acidobacteriota; class Terriglobia; order Acidiferrales; family UBA7541; genus Palsa-295. Next base: position 791 of record CAVTRV010000007.1, read on the forward strand.
ATCCAGCCGTCAGCCAACTGAATAATCCGATTCCCGTAGGCCGCCCACGCGTCGTTGTGGGTCACCTGGATGATCGTGGTGCCGTCATCGTTCAGCTTCTTCAGCAAATCCATGATCATTTTTCCCTGGCTCGAGTGCAGGCTCCCGGTGGGCTCGTCCGCCAGAATCAATTTCGGCTTCCCGATCACGGCGCGTGCCACGGCCACCAGCTGCTGCTGGCCGCCGGAAAGCTGATTCGGATAAAGCGCCTTCTTTCCGACGATCTGGAACCGGTCGAGGATGTCCGCGACCATCCCTTCGCGTTCCGCTTTCTTGATATCGCGGTAGGAGAGCGGCAGATCGAGGTTTTCCGCCACCGTCAGGTTGTCGAGCAGGTGGTATTGCTGAAAAACGAATCCGATGTACTTCTTGTGGAGCTCGACGCGCCGTCGATTGTCCAGTTTGTGTACCGCGTTATCGAGCAGGTAGTATTCGCCTTTCCATGCGCCGTCGAGCATGCCGACGATTCCCATGAGCGTGGATTTTCCGGCGCCCGAAGGGCCCATGATCGTTATGAAGTCGCCTTCGCGAATATCCACGTTGATCCGGCGCAGCACCCACGTTTTTCCAGCTCCCGATTCGTAGAATTTTTCGACATCGATCAGCTTGATCAAGTTAGTCTCCTCAAAACTTTCGCTGCATGCGGCACCGCTGAACGTCCTTCACGCATCCCATTCTCCCAGTCACTCATAGCGCAGCGCCACTATCGGATCGACGCGCATAGCGCGGCGCGCGGGAACGTAAGATGCGAAAAGCGCAACGAGAAAAAGAAGCACGGCCACCGCAGCAAACGTCAACGGGTCAGTGGCCTTGATGCCAAACAGAAGAGACGACATCAGGCGCGTAACGGCAAGCGATGCGGCAATGCCAATCGCTACGCCTATAAGAGCCAGGCGCGCACCTTCCCCTACAATCAAACGCAGAACGTCACTGCCTTGCGCGCCAAGCGCCACGCGAACGCCGATCTCCTGCGTTCGGCGCGTCACGGCGTACGAGAGAAGACCATAGAGTCCCACAGCAGCTAATGTCAACGCGACTGCCGCAAACACTCCGGCAAGAAGGAACAGGAAGCGTTTCTGAGCCGTCCAGCCGCCAAGGGCCTCGGCGTAGGTGGAGAATTCCACTGGGATATCTGGATCGAGCTGGTGAAAAATTCCCCGCGCCGGGGGAACGATAGCACCGCTCGGTAATGCTGTGCGCAGAACGATCGCGGGAGAACCATTGCCCATCCCGCGCTGGCGATAGTCCACATAAACCATCGGAGACATCGGCTGATCCAATCCTCCGGCGCGAACGTCACCGACGATTCCGATAATCGTGAGCGGTTTCAGGATGCCGTCCATGTTGCTGAAGTCGATGACCTGGCCAACAGGATTTTGATTCGGCCACTTCTCGCGCGCCAGGTTTTGGCTAATCAGAGCAACGTTGGGAGCGTCGGGACCATCCTGCGCGTCGAACATTCGCCCCTGGATCAGCGGGATTCCCGTCGCGCGGAAGAATCCTGCGCTTGCGACGGCGCGATCCGCTTGCCCGGTTTGTTTCACATTCTGAGCCATGCGCGACCACTCATCAAAGTTCGTAGGCGCCGGATGGCCATTGAGAATCAAGAATGTTCCATCATTGAACCCGTCGGCGTCCGCGACGGGAAGCGCTCCCGCCACTCCGGCCGATTCGACTCCAGGAATCGCTCGCACTCGCTCCAGCGCGTTGTCGAGGAATTGGGTCTGCCGCGCGATTTCCGCCTGCTTCTGCTGAGGTGTCAGCTCGTCTTGTGACTGAGGCAGCGAAAACTTCAAGACCTGCAGATTCGCTCCGTCGAAGCCGGGGCTCACGGAGATTAGCCGCAGAAAACTCCTACCCAGGAGGCCCGCGCTGACGAGCAACAGCAGCGTCGCGGCAATCTCTCCAATCACCAGCGAGCTCCGAGCTTTCTGGCTTGCGCTGCTGTAGCCGCGTGAACCGGCACTCAACGCATCTCCCAGGTCTACTTTGCCGGCGCGCCACGCGGTAAACAGTCCGAGGCCAACCGCAACGGCCAATGTGGCGGCCAGCGTAAACAAAAGGACGGTTCCGTTGATGGCGATGCCCTGCCGCCGCGGCAAGTTTGCCGGAAGGATCGCGGGAAGCAATTGTATCGTCCACGTGCCCAGCAGGGTTCCCAGCGCGCCACCGGCAAGAGCCAAGGCCACCGATTCCGCCAACAACTGTTGGACCAGCCGTCCGCGTCCGGCGCCCAGGGCCGCGCGAACGGCCAATTCTTTGCGCCGCGCGGACGTGCGCGCAAGCAACAGTCCAGCGACGTTCGCGCACGCGACCAGGAACAAGACGATGACCGCGCCGAAAAGGGCGATTAGAGCCACGCGGACGTTTTCGACAACGAAGTCGGCGAGCGGAACTACGGTGGCGTCACTCAGAAAGTAATCAGAGATTTCGTTTTTCCCATACTCAGCGTGAATCCGTCGAGCAATCGTGTCAAGGTCTGTACGAGCCTGTTCGACGCTCACGCCGTCGCGAAGACGCGCGATGCCTTCGCTATTGTGAGACGAGCGGCTGTCAGACCATCCGTAGGGTTCGCGCGGCGCCCAGACCGCCACATTTGCGCCGGCGAAATCGAAACCCTGCGGCATCACGCCAACGACGGAATAAGTTTGTCCGTCCATGGACAGATGCGCGCGCGAGAAGTCAGTCGTGCCTCCAAGATATTGTTGCCAATAGCCATAACTGACGATCATCGCAGGCGTACCGTGAAGGCGCGCCTCGTCGGCAGAGAATTCACGGCCTCGAAACGGTTCCACGCCCAGTACCTTGAAAAAATCCTGAGAAACGATGCCGATATTCACGCGCACGGCCTCGCTGCCGCCGGAGACCGAATCCGGCGAGGAGAAAAACGTAGCCAGGCCCTCGAGTGTGTGATTCTGCGAACGAAAATCCAGGAAGTTCGGATCCGCCAAACGCGCTCGGCGCCCGTCTTCTTCCTTTTCCCATACAGTCACGATTCGCTGCGGATTCGGATACGGAAGCGGACGAAGCAAGACAGCATCGACGACGGAAAAAATCGCCGAGGATGCGCCGATTCCCAGAGCCAGAATCACCACGGCAATCAGCGTGAACCCCGGATTCTTCACCAGGACACGCATTCCGTATTTCAGGTCTTGCATCAAGGCTTCCATTGGCAACCTCGGATCCAGGTTTTCCCGAATGTCTACTCCACTTCCACCACGATCAGCGTCGCATCGTCATTCCATAGCCCGCCACAGTACTCTCCAACGGACTTGAGTATCATCCCCTGCAAATCCTCCGCGCGCGCGCCGCGGTTGTCCTGGAGCAAGCGCAGCAACCTCTCCTCGCCGAATTCTTCTTCGTCCGGGCTGCAAGCTTCCGTCACGCCGTCAGTGAAGAACACAACACGGTCGCCAGCAGCGAGCTCTTGCACTCCCATGACGTACGTCTGAAGCTCGAAAACACCCAGGACCCCACCGCCTTCGGCCGGGCGGTCAAACGAGCCATCGCGATGGATGATGATAGGCACATTGTGCCCCGCATTCGCATAACGCAGGCGCCGCCCTGAACCGTCGAGATGCGCGTAGAAAAGCGTAATGAAGCGGTCGCCCGCGATGTTGCGGCACACGAGCGCGTTCAACCGGTCGCAGAGCCGCTCCGGCGACACCGTGGGCGACGCCATCCCCCGAACCGCGGCTTGCAGGTTCGACATCAGCATCGCGGCCGGCATTCCTTTTCCCGCCACGTCTGCGATACAGATTCCCGCCGAGCCGTCGCCGAAATCGAGCACGTCATAATAATCGCCGCCCACCGTGCGCGCCGGCTGCCAGGCGGCGGCGATTCTGCATCCCGGGATTTGCGGAATCTGTTGTGGAAGGAAGCCTTTCTGAATTCTCAGCGCCTCTTCGATTTCCCGCTCCTGCTGGTGAAGTTGAGTGGCGATTTCGTTTTGCGCGCGGCTCCTTTCAAGTTCCTGGCGGCGCGCTTCACGTCGCCCGCGACCGATCTCCACCTGCTTCTTCAAAATCTCGAGCAGCCGCGTGTTCACCCAGGGCTTTTCCACGAAGTCGCCCACGCCTCGCTGCATGGCTTCCACGGCGAGACCCACGGTCGCCCATCCCGTCATCACGACGATCGGTGGCGCGCCGTCCACTTCCTGCAATCGCGCCAGCAAGTCGAGGCCTTCGCGGCCCGACGTGGTGTCTCGCGCATAATTCAGGTCCATCAGGACCAAATCGAACTCCCGGTCCGCAAGCGCTTCGAGCAACGCTACGGGAGAGGCTACTGCTTCGGTCACGTAGCCATGCCCCTTCAGCAGCAGCCGAAGCGCCTCGAGCACGTCTACTTGGTCGTCCGCGATGAGCACTCGCGGCTGCGCCAGTTCATTTTCGTTGGTGAGCGGAACGATCATCGTCGCCATGTGAATGTCCCCGCCGGGCCTCTGCCGAAGAGCGTGCGCTCGGGGTCCTCTCGAATATGGGCAGGTGGCCTTCCAGCGACCAGCGACCGTAAATAACTTTATATCATACACTTAAACTGATCTAGGGCTGCTGAGGAGCTGTGTCATGCCCAGTTGCGGGAATAATCGTCTCGAATTCGGACACTGAAACGGGGACCGATAATCCTGGGCCTGCCAGCCTTGCACAGGCCCAAGAGTGCGCTCGGCTTACTCGTAGCGGAGGGCTACCATCGGGTCCACGCGCATGGCTCGATGTGCGGGGATATAACAGGCTGTGAGCGCGACAAGCGTCAGCAGGGCTGTGACGCTCGCGTACGTGAGCGGATCAGTCGCGCTGACGGCGAGGAAATTTCCAACAACTCGAGCGGCGGCGAAGGCGGCGCCCAGACCCAAAACCAGTCCGATGCCAACGATCAGCATTCCCTGCCCAAAGATCATCCTGAGAATGCTCGCTCGCTGCGCCCCCAGCGCCATGCGGATTCCGATTTCATGCGTCTTCTGGCTCGCGGCATAGGAAACCACGCCGTAGACTCCCACGATCGCCAGCACCAGACCCAAAGCTCCGAGAGCGGCAGCTAGACCCGCGCCGAGTTGGTACATGAGAAGCCCGTTGAGTGTGTCGAGCGACTCGGTCATCGTCTTCACGTCGAACACCGGCAGATCGGGCGCAAGGGATCCAATGACGTGCTCGATTTGAGGGATCATCGATTCCGGCGCGCCCGCCGTCCTCACCTGCAGATTCGCGAGCGAACTGGTGCCGTGCTGCGTAAGGGGAACGTAGAAATGGTTTCCAATCGGACCGGTTACGCCGGCATGGCGGGAGTCTTTCGCAATGCCGACAATTTCAAGCGAGTGCTTCGTGTCGCTCATCATCTTGAAGTGGCGTCCCAGCGGATCTTGGTTCGGCCAGTACGTCTTGGCGAAGTGTTCGTTGACGATTGCTACGAACGCCGCTGTGTCGCCATCGGCCTCGGTGAACACACGCCCTTTGACCATCGGAATGCTCATCGTCTTGAAAAAGTCGGAGGAAATCACATTATAGCCTGACGTCGCCGGGGGCTGTCCCGGCGGCGGCTGGTAGCCTTCGATCTCAATCGCGTCTCCGCTGTTGTAGTAGCCCATCGGAACCGAATCGGCCGTAGTCGCCGACACCACTCCGGGTAGCGCGCGAACTCGCTCGAGCAGGCTCTTGTAAAACTGTTCGCCCTGAGCCTGCGAATATCCGATCTCGCTCGGGTCCATGGCGAAATTCACAACGTGGCTCGGATCGAATCCAAGATTTGTTCGCTGAGCCTGCCCCAGGCTGCGCATGAAGAGGCCCGCGATGATCAGCAGCGTCAACGAGCCCGCCACTTGCACTACCACGAGAGCGCTGCGCATGCGGTGCTTGCTTCCCACCACGCCGCGCCCGCCTTCATGGAGAATGCTCGCCAGGTTTCCGCGGGAAGCCCGAATCGCCGGAACCATGCCGACAATCAGGCCGGTGAGTATCGCCGCGCCGAGCGCATATCCGAAAACCCGCCAGTCGAATCCGAAATCAACGTGTATCGGAAGATCGGTCCCGAGCGGCATCGATCCCACTGCGGAACTTCCCCAGTAGCCAAGAATGATTCCAGCCACCGCGCCAACGAACGCCAGCAGCACGCTCTCGGTGAGCAATTGGCGGATCAGGCGGCTGCGCGCGGCGCCGAGCGCCGCTCGGATCGCCATCTCGCGCTCTCTCACGGTGGCGCGCACCAGAAGAATGTTCGCCACGTTCACGCACGCCAGCAGCAGCACCATGGCCGCGAGGCCAAGAAAGAGTCCCGAGATTACGACCATCGTATTATCCGGATCAGGGTTGGGCCGCGCGCGCGTTTCCGGGTAAACCTGCAGGCTCATGTCCGAGTCCTCTTTCGGATTGTTCGCCGCCAGCCGCTGCGCGACCACGGACAGCGAAGCTTGAGTCTTTGCCAAGCTTGCGCCGTTCTGCAAACGGCCCAGCACGGCAAAATTGCGAAGCCCGCGATTGGTCATGAAATCGTTGGGAACGCCCTCAATCGTCGCCATGCCCAATGGCAAATAGCCTTGAACATCCAGGAGCGGATAAATGCCGGAGAATCCCTGGGGCGCAACGCCAATGATCGTCACCGGGTGGCCGTCCAGCGAAACTTTCTTTCCGACGATTCCGGCATCCGCGCCGAAATGCGTCTTCCAGTAGTTGTACCCGAGCACCATCACCGGGTCCGCGCCCGGCACTTCTCCCTCCGACGGCAGAATCAACCGGCCGATCGCGGGCCGAAGTCCCAATGTGGAGAAAAAATTCCCCGACACGTAGTTCGACATGATTCGGTCGGGCTTGCCGTTCACGTTCAAGCCATCCATTCCAAACTGATAGCCGATGAGCCCGGAGAAAACCTCCGGGGTTTGATTCCGGATGTCGCGGTAGTCGGCGATTGAAAAGTTGCTCTGTTCGGAGCCCTGTTTCTGCTGGAAGCCAAGCACCGTGATTTGCTGCGCGTCCTTCACGGGCAGCGGCCGGAACAGGAACGAGTTCACCATGCTGAAGATCGCCGTGTTCGCTCCGATTCCCAGCGCCAGCGTGAGCGCGCCCACAATCGTGAGGCCCGGATTCTTCGCGAGCATCCGAATCGCGTGCTTGATGTCCTGCAGAATCGCTTCCATCACAGCCTCCGTAAAATCTTCCGCATCTCAGCGCGGCGACGCGCCCCTCATTCGTATCGCAGCGCCACCAGTGGGTCCACTCGCATTGCTCGCCGCGCCGGTATGTAGCAAGCCAGAAGCGCGACGGAAACGAGCACTACCGCGACTCCCACAAACGTCAGCGGATCCGTCGCGCTCACCCCATACAGCATCTTGTCCATCTGCCGCGTGAGCACAAACGCCGCCACAAGTCCGATCCCGACGCCGGTCAGAGCCATCTGGGCGCCTTGCCTTATAACCATGCTCATCACATCGCTCTGCTGCGCGCCGAGCGCCATGCGAATCCCGATTTCGTGAGTTCGCTGCCCGACGATGTACGAAATTACCCCGTAGATTCCGATGCTCGAAAGCACCAGCGCCAGCCCGGCGAAAATGCCGAGCAAAACCATCGAGAATCTCCGCGCCGCCAGCGAATCCGCGATCACTTCGTTCATCGTTTCCACCGCATAGACCACCTGCTTGGTGCTCACGCGGCCCACCGCCGCGCGGATCGCGCTCGTCAGCGCCAGCGGATCGCCTTGGGAACGAGCCACCACTTCGGCACTCGAAAAAAGCGGCATGAATTTGTCCGGGACCTGCATGATGGCCATATAGAATTGAGCCTGAACCGGCGACGCGGCATCTGAATCCAGGCCCCAATGCTTTACATGGCCCGCGACGCCGACGATTTCCGGCTGGCCTCCCAGGATTTCGAGATTGACGCGCTTCCCGATCGGATCCTGATTAGGGAAGAACTTTTTCGCGAAGGTTTCATCAATCACGATCACCATGGGTGCGTGTTCATTGTCCTGCTCGCTAATGAACCGGCCCCGCTTCAGCGGAACACCCATCGCTTTCAGGTAGTCGGGCTCCACCACATAAAACAGCGCGCTACTCATATCGTTGTCATTTGCCGGTTTCGGCTGGCCTTCGAGCCAGAATGGGATCTCCGAGTCTCCCATCATCGGCAGCGAACCGCCGTTCAGCGACACCGCCTGCACTCCGGGTATGCTGGCAAGCTCGCCGTGTAGCTGCCGCATCAACGCGCGAGCAGCAGGGCCATTTGCTCCAATCCCGGGTGGCAGTGCGACGCTCAACGTAAGCACGTGATCCGGGTTGAACCCAGGATTCACGCTCCAGAGCGCCGCCAGGCTGCGAACCATCAGTCCCGCGCCCACCAGCAGCACCAGAGCCATCGCCATCTCAATCACGACGAAAATTCCCTGCGCTCGATTCCTTGCGCCGCTTAAGCCGCGGCCACCCTCGCGCAGGGTTTCCTGCAAGTCGTGCCGAAGCGTCTTGATTGCCGGCGCCAGCCCGAAGAGAATCCCGGCCAGGATCGAAACCACGAACGTAAACAGCAGCACGCGCGTATCGACGCCGATCTCTTGCGCGCGCGGCAATGCGTCCGGCGTCAGATTCACCACGAATCCGGTGCCCCACGCGGCCAAGAGCAGGCCCAGCGCTCCGCCGATCACCGCGAGTAGCACGCTTTCGGTTAGAAGTTGTCGAACCACTCGCACCGGGCTCGCGCCCAGCGCCGTGCGGATCGCCAACTCGCGCGCTCGTCCGGTCGCGCGCGCCAGCAACAAATTGGCCACATTCGCGCACGCGATCAGCAGGACGAATCCGACCGCCCCCAGCAACACGAACAGGAACGGTTCGATATTTCCTACCATGTGCTTTTTCAGCGAGACGACGCTGATGCCGGTGCCCTTGTCCGCCTCGGGATATGCGAGTTCGAGATTGTGCGCGATCCCCGCCATATCGGCTCGCGATTGCTCCAGCGTGACGCCGGGCTTCAGCCGGCCCAGAGCTCGCGTTCCCATGCTGACTCGGCGGTCGCGGAACGTCTGATTATTCCATTGGCCGATCGGAACATACACGTCGTTGCTCCGGTCGAAGTGAAAACTGGCCGGAATTACGCCCACCACTTCGTAGTCGGTGGCGTTGAGCGTTAGCGCCTTGCCCAAGACGCCTGGCGACGAACCAAACCGCCGCTTCCAGAAACCTTCGCTTATTAGAACCACCGGCGCTCCGCCGACGCGGTCTTCACTCTCCGCGAACATGCGCCCCATCACAGGTTTGATTCCAAGCAGAGGGAAATATGCGGCGGAGATCATTTCGGTCTTCAGGCGTTCTGGCTCGCCTTGGCCGGTTAGGTTGAAGTCATCGCTGCGGTATGCCGCGATAGCCTCGAACGAGCGATTGTCTTTCTGCCAGTCCAGAAAATCCGGATACGAAATGGAAGCTTCGGCGAAGTCCGGCGTCTTCCTTGATAGGGCAACGATCTGATCGGGTTGCGGGTACGGTAGCGGATTCAGCAGCACCCCGTTGACGACCGAGAAAAGAGCCGTGTTCGCGCCGATTCCCAGCGCCAGCGTCAATACCGCAATCGCCGTGAATCCCGGATTCTTCACCAGCATCCGCGCTGCGTATCGCACGTCTTGCAAAAATGTTCCCATCGTTGGCTCCCGGAAATCCTGTTCGCCGTACTCTGCCGCTAATCCCCGGCCGACGTCAGCCGCGCGTCAATTTCGGCCCACGTAGATCCCGCCGTTCGTGGTTCTAGCCTCAATCGTGGGTCCGCCTGAACCCAACTGAAACGACAGGCTCTTCCCGATCTCGCCGCTCACCGTGATCGGAAAATCCACGTGAACCCGGCCGTTCACCGTCGACGTTTCCACTTTCGCCGAGTAGTTCGCCGGGATATTCATACGGACGGTTCCGTTCGTAGTTTCCGCGCGAAGGCCTTTTCCACTCCAACTGTTGCCGGCCAGATCGATGTTCACGGACCCGTTCGTCGTGGAACCGTCGACATCGCCGCCGACTTTGCTCAGATGGACCGAGCCATTCACCGTGTTGAACCGAATCTCGCCGTGCACGCCATCGATTCCGATGCTTCCGTTGTGAGCTTCCGTCTCCAGATTCGAGGCGCCCGGCATCCATACCTCGTATGACACGTTCCAATGGTGGCTATGGTCTTCCGAAGGGCCATTCGGTTCAATCTTCCCTGGGCCTTCCGCGATCTTCACCTGTGACGCCAGTGCCCGGGCTTCCGACTCCGACGGAGCAGGCAGTTTGAATGCAGGCGCGCACCAGAACGTCGCTTTGATCCCAGCCGTGAACGCGAACGGACCCGTTCTCTCCCGGGGCCACTTGGTTTGTTGAGTTCGCCGCCAGCCGTTGATCCCGGCTCTCCGCATATGTCGCGAGCCCATTCTCGTAGTTGTTTGCTGAACATTCGCGATCACTTTGCGGAACGTCCTGTGCGCGTGCGCCGTGAAGCGGAAGCATCGACACCGCCGCAAAAGCCAAAATCGGAAAAAGAGCCTTGCTTTTCATGAGCGTCTCCTCACATCCCACATACGCAATCCGTGCGCTACAAGTTCAATGCGCGATTGTCGTCGTCCACCAATCACTAATCACTAGTCACCACTCACTAATCACCACTCACTCGTACCGCAGCGCCACCATCGGGTCCACGCTCGCCGCCCGCCGTGCCGGCAGCCACGCCGCCAGGAACGCCACCACGGCAAGCAGCACCGTCGCCCCCGCGAACACGAGCGGATCGCTCGCCTTCACTCCATACAACTGCGACTGAATCAGCAGCCCTAGCCCGAACGCCGCCGCCAGTCCAATCGCGAGCCCGATCCCCGACATTTGCAGAACCTCCCGTAGAATCAGCCACGCCACGTTTTGCTGCGTCGCGCCCACGGCCATGCGAATCCCGATCTCCCGCGTCCGCCGCGCCACCATGTACGCCAGCACTCCGTAGAGACCAATCGCCGCCAGCAGCGACGCAAGCGCACCGAGAGAAATCGAGAAGAACGTCAGCAACCGATCGGAATAAACGGAGTCTTCCACCTGCTCCGCCAGCGTCCGCACATCGAACACCGGCAGATTCGAGTCGAATCCCTCGACGACTTGCCGCACCGTTCCCGCCAGAGCTAGCGGATCCTGGCTGGTGCGCACGTAAAACGTTGCAGAGTCCAGATCACTATCCTGGGCGTAAGGCTGGTACACAAACGGGTGCAACGCGTCCCGCGCATCTTCGTGTTTGCTGTTCTGCACTACACCGACGATCTCAATATCGAGCGGAACCGGCGGATTATGCGATCCCCACACCATGTGCATCCCGACGGGATTGCGCCCTGGAAAATACTTCTGCGCCATCTTTTCGTTGATGATCACCACTTTGGGGTTTGTCGCGGCGTCACCGTCGCGAAACTCACGGCCCGCAAGCAGCGGAATGCCCATCGCCGAAAAGTAATCAGGCCCCACCGAATTGCGAAACACCTGCGTGTCCTCATCTGGCTGCGGGGCATACCCTTGAATCGTTACGTTGCTGCCCCAATTGTCACCCTGAAACAGCGGCTCTTTCGCCACGCCAACGCCGCGAACGCCCGGAAGCGCGACTGTCGCTTGCCGGATGCGATCCAACAACGCAGCGGTTTGCTGCGTCGTATACCGGTTGAGCGACGGCGCCACCGAGAACTGCACCACGTGATCCACTTTCACGCCGAGATTCTGATGTTCTAGGTTCATCAGGCTTTTTACGAAATATCCCGCTGAAGCCAGCAGCATCGTCGTCAGCGCCACTTGTGAAACCATCAGCCACTTTCGCAATTGCACGCTCGATTTTGCATTCGACACGCTTGAGCCCTGATCCTTCAGCGTCGTTTGCAGGCTCGTGCGCGTTGCGCGCAGTGCCGGCCCGAGCCCAAACAGAATTCCCGTCACAATCGAAACCCCCAGCGCGAAAAGAAGTACTCGGGGATCGAGCCTCGCTTCAAGTCCCGAAACCGACACGCCTTGCTGCAACGAACCCACCAGCACTCCCAATGTCCACTGCGCAAAAATCATGCCCGCGACTCCACCCACGAGCGCCAGCAGAAAGCTTTCCGTCAGCAGTTGCCGCACCAACCGCCAGCGACCAGCCCCCAGCGCCAGCCGCAGCGCCATTTCCCGCTGCCTCGCTTCTCCGCGCGCCACCAGCAAACTCGCCAGATTCGCACACGCGATCAGCAGAATCAGCCCCACCATCGTCAGCAACACGAGCAGCGGTGTTTTCGCGTTGGACTGAAAAATCGGACGCCCGTGCGCGCCCGTCTCCAGCACGATTTTGCGATCCAGGAACCGTTTCTCTTGCTTGCTTCCCGGCGAAATCTTCAGAATCGGAATCTCCGCTTCCTCGATGGAGCGAAACGTCGGTGCGATTGCCGCTTCCGCGCTTTTCACCGTGAAACCCGGCTTCAGCCTCCCGATGATGTTCAGCCACGCGTCAGCCCGGTCGTTCATGCCATCCCAACCCGGCGTCATCTGCGCTTTCATCGACATCGGAATGAACATCTCCGTGTCGCGCCCAATCTGCACGCCGCTGAAGCCCGCTTGCGCCACGCCCACAACAGTCAGCGATGTCCCGTTCACCGTGACCGGCTTGTTCAGAATTCCCGGATCTTTGCCGAATCGCCGCGCCCAATATCCATAGCCCAGCACCGCTACCGTATTCGCGCCCGGGGCAGTGTCATCCGCTGGCGAAAGCACGCGGCCCAGTGCCGGATTCACGCCGAGCACCTCGAAATAATCCCCTGAAACCAGTTCTCCCTCAGCGCGTTCTGTTGCGCCGTTCGCGGCGACGTTCAGCGATAGTCCGAATCGCGCCAGCAAACCGGAAAACGCCGGTGCCTGGTCGCGTATGTCCTTGTATTCCGGATAGGAAAACGAAGTCGAGTCATCGCTGTCTGACGACACATGACCCGTCTTCCATCCCGGCGCGCGCACGATCACCAGCTTGTCGGGATTTCGCACCGGCAACAGCCGCATCAAGACCTGGTCGGTCAGCGAAAAAATCGCCGTGTTGGCGCCGATCCCCAGCGCCAGCGTCAGCACCGCCACCAGCGTGAATCCCGGATTTTTCACCAGCATCCGCATGCCGTATTTCACGTCGTGCATCAAGTTCATCCTTCTCTCCTAGATATCGAAACCGGCCGACCTACTTCTCGTCAATCCGTCTCAAAACCGCGCACCAAAAAGGTTTTCACGAGTTACGAGTTACGAGTTACGAGTTACGAGTTACGAGTTACGAGTTACGAGTTACGAGTTACGAGTTACGAGTTACGAGTTACGAGTTACGGCTTTCCACCACCAATCACTAATCACTCGTATCTCAGCGCCACCATCGGATCCACCCGCGTCGCTCGCCACGCTGGGACGTAACACGCCAAGAGTGCGCACGCGATCAGCGCAATCGCAACTCCGGCAAACGTGAGCGGATCGGCAGGCGAAACCCCAAACAGCATTTTCGAAAGCAGTCGCGTCGCTCCCAGCGCGCCGGCAATTCCAATCGCCACACCCACAAGCGCGACGCCCAAACCTTGGCGCAGGACCAGTCGCATCACGTCCGACCTCTGCGCTCCCAGCGTCATCCGAATCCCGATTTCATTCGTGCGCTGCGCCACTCCGTAGGACATCACGCCATAAATTCCCACCACCGCCAAGACCAACGCCAGCCCCGCGAAAATCCCGAGAAGCGTCGGATCCAACCGCGGCAGCGCCACGGACTCAGCCACATAATCGTCCATGCTCTTCACGCGATAGATAGGCACGTCCTTGTCGAGCACCTTCACCTGCTCTCGGATGGCGGAAATCAGGCTCGCGGGCGGCAAACTCGTCCGCACGACACCATACATCGACCCGAATCCGACCTGGTCCTCCGGGGCATAGCATTCAGGCGTATCCGCGCGATTGAGCGCCTGGTGTTTCACATCGCCCACCACACCCACGATTTCGCGCCAAGGCTCTTTGCCGTCGGTTCCAATTCCCGGCTTGATGCGTTTTCCGATTGGGTTCTCGCCCGGAAATGTTTGCGCCACGAACGCTTTGTTGACGATCACTACACTCGCTCTTTCTCCGCCGTCGTTGGCGTTAAAATCGCGGCCTTGCAGCAGGGGAATCTCCATCGTTCTAAAATAATCGAGCCCAATCGCCCGGAAGTGAGTGTGCGGCTCGTCGCTCAATGCCACAGGACGCCCTTCAATCTGGTAGCTCGTGCGGATGGCGTCGTCCGTAAGCGGCAGGGGAATCGTGCCGCTCGCGCTCTCAACGCCTGGAATCTTGCGCACCCGCTCGAAAAGCTGGCGGAAAAACGCTTCTTCCTGCCCGGACTTCGGATAGCGCGCGTCCGGCAGCTCCACGACGTATGAAATCACTCCGTGAGGATTGAAGCCGGGATTCACGTTCTCGAGCTTCGAAAGGCTTTTGATCAGCAGTCCGGCGCCCGTCAGGAGAATCACAGCCAACGTCATTTCCGCGGCCACCAGCAAGCTTCGCAGCCGGTTCTGCCGCGAGCTATGCCCCGCGCCCCGCCCGCTCTCTTTCAACGTTTCCGTCAGCTCCAGTCGCGAGAGTTGAAGCGCCGGCGCGATCCCGAAAACCATTCCTGTCCCAATCGAAGCAATCAACGTGAACGCCAGAACGCGGCCATCCAGGCTCGCGCCAGCGAGTCGCGGAATTTGGTCTCCGGCAAGCCGCGCGAAGAATTCCGTCCCCCACAACGCGACCACCAATCCGCAGATTCCGCCCGCGATCGAAAGCATTCCGCTTTCAATCAGAAGTTGCCGCACGATTCGCGCGCGTCCTGCCCCCATGGCCGCGCGAATCGCGATTTCCCGCTGGCGTCCCGTAGCGCGCGCGAGCAAAAGGTTCGCCGCATTCGCGCAGCCGATCAGCAGCACCAGCGCCACGGCGCCCAGCAGAATATAGAGTTGCGGCCGAACGTCTCCCACCAGCGCATCCAGCGCCGGCTCCGCCCGCAAGCCGAGATATTTGTTCGTGTCGGAATACTGCTTCGCAAGCCTCTGCCCCACCATCTCCGCGTCCTGGCTCGCTTGCGCCATGGTCACTCCAGGCTTCAGCCGCCCGATCGCTGCCAGAAAATGCGAGCCGCGCTCCTCCGTTTCCGGCTTTTCTCCGTTCATGGGCGTAGCCAGTCCGGAATACGTGGTCCACAGCTTCGGCGGCTCTGAGTCGATGGGAAAGGCGAATCCCGGCGGCATCACTCCCACGATCGTGTAGCTCCGGCCGTCAATCGCCACGGAGCGGCCAATTACACTGGGATCGCCGTGAAACTGGCTTTGCCACAATGAGTGGCTCAGGATCGTCACATAGCTTCCCGCGCGATCTTCGCCGGGTACGAACGTGCGTCCCAGAATCGGAGAAACGCCCAGCAGCGTGAACAGGTTTGCGTTCACGCGGGCCGCGCCGAGATGCAACGGCTCGCCTGAACCCGTCAGCGTCACGCTCGATTCGTCGTAGGCCGCAACATTTTCAAAAGCCGTGTTCTGCGCCGCCAGGTCCGCGATATCGGGATAGCTCAGCGCGCGCGACATTTCATTCAGCTTCGAGTGCGTTCCCCAAATCGTTGCCAGCCGCTCGGGCTCGGGAAACGGCAGCAGCAGCAGCAGGACCGAGTTCACCACCGAGAAAATCGCGGTGTTCGCGCCAATCCCCAGTGCCAGCGTCAGAATCGCAATCGCCGTGAACCCAGGATTCTTCGCCAGCATCCGCATCCCGTATCTGATGTCCTGCATCAAGCTCATACTTCTCTCCTAGATCTCAAAACCGGCCAGATCTATTTCTCGTCAATCCGTCTCAAAACCGCGCACCGAAAAGGTTTTCACGAGTTACGAGTCACAAGTCGCGAGTCACGGCTCCCACCACTCACTACTCACCAATCACTAATCACTCGTACCGCAGCGCTACCATCGGGTCCACTCGCATAGCCCGCCGGGCCGGAAAGTAGCATGCGATAAACGCGACCACGCCCAGCAGCAAGGCGCTGCCAACAAAAGTCAGCGGATCCGTCGCGCTGACTCCAAACAACAGCGAGCCCATAAAGCGCGATGCACCGAGCGCGACAACCACGCCGATCGCAATTCCCAAACCCGCGAAACTCGCGGCGTTTCGCAACACGAGCTTCAGAACCTGCCGAGGCTCCGCTCCCAGCGCCATGCGAATCCCGATTTCGTGCGTGCGCTGCGTCACGTTGAACGCCATCACGGCGTAAATCCCGATCGCTCCCAGAAACAGCGCCAGGCTGCTGAAAAATCCCATCAACTTCACCGTCACCTGGAAACCGGCGTATTGCTCATCCATCATCGTTTGGATTGGGCGCACCAGCGACACAGGCTGGCCCGCGTCCACCGACCAAACCGCCTGGCGAATCGCGTCGGCAAGCGTCGCGTGGTCGGCGCGCGACCTCACCACGATTCCCATCGCTCTCGACGGAGACTGCGCGAACGGCACGTACATTTCGCGGTCGTGCTTTCCGCTCGTCGAGTTGTAAAGCTTCACGTCCTGCACCACCCCCACAATCGTCGCGATCACTTCGTGGTCCTGCGTGAACCGCAGTTTCTGCCCGATAGGGTCTTCCTGCGGCCAGAAATAATTCGCCAGAGCCTGATTGATGATCACCACCGGCGGCGCCGTAGGTCCATCCGAGGTGGCGAATTGCCGGCCCTTCATCAACCCGATCTGCATCGTCGAAAGGTAATCGGGCGTTACCGCAGCGCTGTGCGCCCCTGGAACCTGTCCGGAACGCGGCGCCGGTTTGCCCACCGCGTAGATTTCGATCGTCGAGCAGCATTCTCCGAACGGAATCGTTTGGCTTGCGCCGGCGGATTCGATTTGCGGCAGCGCGCGCACGCGATCCATCACTTGTTCGTAGAAGTTGCGGATTTCGACGGGCGATTTGTATTTCGCCGCAGGCAAGTCCAGCTCCGTGGCCATCACATTGTCCGGCTGAAACCCGGGAGCCGCGCGGATGAGTCCGAGAAAACTCTTCACAAGCAGCGTCGAGCAAATCACGATTACGACGGCCAGCGCGATTTCACCCACCACAAACGCTGCGCGCAGCCGCGCGCCCTGCCGGTTGCTCGAGGCTCGGCGGGATGCCTCTTTCAGTGAGGAGTACACATCCATTTTTGTGCTGCTGATCGCCGGCGCAAGCCCGAAAAGTATTCCCGCCACGAATGCAATTGCGAATGTGTAGAGCAGCGTCTGGTAATCCAGCGTCACTTGGCCGTAGTTCGTCAGGTAGCCGCGGATTTTCGCGGGAATCGCCGCTTCCACCCATCCCAAGGTCCAGTAGGCAACGCCAATTCCCGCTGCGCTGCCGCCGAGGAATAGCAGCACGGTCTCGGTAATCAGTTGTCGTACCAACCGCCATCGTCCGGAGCCCAGCGCCATTCGAACCGCGAGCTCCTTCGTTCTTCCCGTTGCGCGCGACAGCATCAGATTCGCCACGTTCGCGCACGCAATCAGCAGGACCAGACCCACGATCCAGAAGCAAATCACGACTTCCTCGTTCCCTTGGTTCTCGCCGATCTCGTATTCCAGGGTACGCAGCAGGATTCCCGAGTCCGCATTCGTCGTGGGATAAGCCTTCTCGAGCTGCGACGCGATACCCACCACTTCCTCCTGTGCTTGCGTCAGCAGGACGCCTGGCTTGAGTCGCCCCATCGCAAACAGCCAGCTATCCTTGCGGTTGGCGCGCTCCTGCGACGAAAGCGCCAGCGGAACCCAGATATTTGCTTCGCCGCTGATCGGAAGCTGGAACTTCGCCGGCATCACGCCTACAACCGTGTACGCCTCTCCCCCGATCTGGATGTTGCGGCCCAGAATATGCGGATCGCCCGCGAATCGCGTTTCCCAAAGTCCCCGGCTGAGGATCACCTCGTGCCCGGACCCGGGCTGGTCCTCTTCCGGCAAGAACGCGCGGCCCTGCTCAGGTTTTACGCCGAGCGTCTCAAAGAAATTCCAGCTGACTCGATACCCCTGAATACGCTCCGGCTGGCCATCTCCGTTCAGATTGAAAAATGACACATTCCACACGCACAATTCTTCGAAGTCCTTCGTCTCACGCTGAAAATCGTAGAAGTTCCCCGGTTCAATGACGTGGTCGATGGAGCCTGTCTTCTTGTTTTGTCCCAGCAGAACAACCAGCCGGTCGCCTTGCGGATAGGGCAGCGGGTGCAGGATCCACGCGT
Organism: uncultured Acidobacteriota bacterium; assembly: GCA_963737205.1. Lineage (GTDB taxonomy): Bacteria > Acidobacteriota > Terriglobia > Acidiferrales > UBA7541 > Palsa-295. Next base: position 19,019 of record CAVTRV010000007.1, read on the forward strand.
TGACGAAACTGAAGATCGCCGTGTTCGCGCCAATCCCCAGCGCCAGCGTCAACACCGCCACCGCCGTGAACCCCGGGCTCTTCATCAGCATCCGGATTCCGAATTTCACGTCCTGCATCAAGTTCATGC
>CAVTRV010000008.1:0-142485 GCA_963737205.1 uncultured Acidobacteriota bacterium
AGCGTACGATGGATTCTTGCGTTTAGCTGTGCTTGCCTCCCTGGAACGTTTTTCAAGTTTGGACTGGAATGGGCAAGGTGCGGCCCGATGGATGCGGATAATGCTCCACAACCGCCCCTGAATACGGAGTCTCGAAGTTGACCGACAAGCCTCGAACTAAAGCGATCGTCGTCGTCGGCGCCCAGTGGGGCGACGAAGGCAAGGGCAAAGTCGTCGACTACCTCGCCTCCTCCTTCGACTACACCGCGCGCTACGCCGGCGGACACAACGCCGGCCACACCGTGATGTTCGATAATCGCCGCTTCGTTTTGCAGCTCATCCCCAGCGGCATTCTGCGGTCGGGCAAGAAAGCCGTCATCGGCGCGGGAACCGTAGTCGATCCGGTGGCGCTCATCGCCGAGCTCGAAAATCTGAAAAAATCCGGCGTCGAGGTCCGCGGGCGGCTCTTTCTGAGCAACCGCGCCCACCTGATTTTTCCCTATCATCGCGAAATGGACCGCGCCGCAGAATCGGCCCGCGGAGCCGCCAAAATCGGCACCACTTCGCGCGGCATTGGTCCGGCATACGAAGACAAAATGGCGCGACGCGGCATTCGCGTCTGCGATCTGCTCGAGCCCGAAAGGTTCAGCGAGAAGCTCGAGCGCGTGATTGCCGAGAAAAACGCGATCAGCTCCGCCTCCTACGGCCACCCTCTCGAAACCGCGGGCCTGCTCGAGCAATATCTCGAACTCGCCGCGCATCTGCGCGGGCTCGTCGCGGACACCGCCGTCCTGCTGAATGACGCGCTGGATAAGGGCGAAACCGTTTTGTTCGAGGGCGCGCAGGGAACGATGCTCGACATCGACCACGGCACCTATCCCTACGTCACCTCGTCGAACGCCACTTCGGGCGGCGTCGCCACCGGTCTCGGCGTCGCTCCCACTCGCATCACCGGCGTTGTCGGCGTCACGAAAGCGTACACCACGCGCGTCGGCAGCGGGCCCTTCCCTACCGAAATGCCCGATCTCGACGCGCAAGAGGTTCGCGCGCGCGGCAACGAATTCGGCGCCGTCACAGGACGCCCGCGCCGTTGCGGCTGGCTCGACCTCGTCGTTCTCCGCTACGCGATGATGCTCAGCGGCATCGATTCGATGGTGGTGACGAAGCTCGACGTGTTCGACCACCAGGCCGAAATTCAGGTTTGCACAGGCTACCGTTTCAAAGGCAAGCCCCTGAAGGAAATGCCGCCCGACGTCGAGACTTTGTCGCAGATCGAACCCGACTACAAAACGTTGCCGGGCTGGCAGAAACCGACTCCGGGAATTCGCGACGTGAAGGATTTGCCCGAGAAGGCGCGCGACTACCTCAGTTTCATCTCCGACCAGCTTCAAGTGGAAATCGGCATGATCTCCACGGGTCCGGAGCGCGACGCGACCATCGTTCCGCGCGGAACCAAACTCGCTGCGTGGTTGTAACGAGTAGCGATGCTTTCCTTCGAAGCAGCGCGCGCCAAAGTAATCGAAGTCGTCGCCGCGCACGCCGTCGCTCCCCCATCTGAAATCATCGATATAACTGCGGACGCCGCGCAGGCTCTCGGGCGCGTCCTCGCCGAAGACGTCCTCGCCGACCGCAACTACCCTCCCTTCGATCGCTCGACGCGCGATGGTTACGCCGTACGGTCTGCCGACTTCCCTGTTGAGGCCTCGCAGCCCGGCGCGAAGCTGCGCCTAATCGGCGAAAGCCGCGCCGGAGTTCCCTTCGCAGGCACCATCAGAAAGGGCGAATGCGTGCGCATTCTCACCGGCGCGGCGCTGCCAGACGGCGCGAACGCCGTTGTGATGCAGGAATACGCGCGCGTCGAAGGCAATTCCATCGCTTTCGACCGCGCCGCCACCGCCGGACAGAACATCGTCCCCGCTGCCGCCGAGGCGCGGTTGGGCGAAGCGCTGGTCGCGCGCGGAACGCGGCTCGGCTACGCGGAGCTCGCGCTCGTAGCGCAGGTAGGCGCCGTAAGATTGCCGGTCGCGCGCCGCCCTCGCGTGGCGATTCTCTCCACGGGCGATGAAATTGTGGACGTAAGCAAAACGCCCGGCCCCTTCGAGATTCGCAATAGCAATAGCGTTTCGCTCGCAGCGCAGGTGGCCCTGGCCGGTGGCGAGCCTGTCGCTCTCGGTAACGCTCGGGACGAAGTTGCCGAGCTGCGCGCGCGAATCCAGCGCGGCCTTGATGCAGACATCCTCGTCTTGAGCGGCGGCGTTTCCGTCGGCACCTACGATCTGGTCGAGCCGGTGCTGCGCGAACTCGGCGCCGAGTTCTTCTTCGACTCGGTCGCCATCCGCCCCGGAAAGCCCGCAGTATTCGGCTGGTGCCGCGCGAAATCCGTCTTCGGCTTGCCCGGGAATCCGGTGTCTACGATGGTGACGTTCGAACTGCTCGTAGTGCCAGCAATCGAAATCCTGAGCGGCGCAAAGCCGCGGCCTTTGCCGCTCTTCAAGGCGAAGCTGGCGCATCCCGTGAACGAGAAGCCCCCGCTCGCTCATTTCCTACCCGCGCGCCTGACCTGGCCCGGCCCTCAAGTTGAAATGGTTCCCTGGGAAGGCTCCGGCGACGTCCGAGCCCTCGTTCAAGGCAACTGCTTCCTCGTCGTGCGCGGCGAAAAGCAAAAATTTGACGCGGACGAGTGGGTAGATGTGTTGCCGCGCTCCGGAATGTTCTAGACTCAGTCCCGCATGAAAAGGCTCTCCCACTTCGACGACGCCGGCCGCATCCGGATGGTCGACGTCACCGCCAAGCCCACCACGTCGCGCACCGCCGTCGCGCACGCATTCGTCCGCATGCGCAGCGCCACAGTTTCCAGCATCCGCAAGCTCGAATCGCCCAAGGGCAACCCGCTCGAAATCGCCCGCATTGCAGGTATCTCGGCCGCGAAGCGAACTTCGGAGCTGATTCCACTTTGTCACCCCATCGCGTTGACGCACGTGGATGTGCACGCCAAGCTGTGCAAAAATGGAGTAGAAATCACTTCGCATGCGACGGCAACCGGCCCGACCGGCGTTGAGATGGAAGCGCTCGTCGCCGCCAGTGCGGCGGCCCTGACGATTTACGACATGTGCAAGGCGCTCGAGCGCGGCATGGAGATTACGGAGTTGTACCTCGAACAAAAAACGGGCGGCCAGAGCGGCGACTACGTGTCCGCGCGCGTGCAGCGCCGTCCCCGGAAGCGCGGCAAATAATGGCGCCGATGAAAGACGTCAAAGTGCTTGTCGTCGACGATAACGCGCTCGTCCTCGACCTGCTGGTGAAGGGCTTGGCGCCCCATTGCGACGCTCGCTCCGCCTCCGATGGCGCCGACGCACTGCTGAAAATCGTCGACGATCCTCCGGATTTGGTCCTCTGCGACTACCGCATGCCCGGCCTCGACGGCCGCCAGCTCTACGAGAAGTTGCGCGGTCGCGCGCAAACTAAAACCATTCCCTTCATTTTCCTCGCCAGCCGCACCGACATCGAAGAAAAATTGCGTCCCATCGTCGAAGGCGTCGAGGAATTCATCCCCAAGCCATTCTTCCTGAAGGATCTGGTTCGCCACGCGAAAAAAGTCGTCGACCGCCTGCAGCTCGAAAAATTGCAGAGCCGCGCCGTTCGCCCCGGCGTCATTCAGGGCCGCCTGGAAGAAATGGGCATGATGGACCTGATGCAGTCGCTCGAGATGGGGCAGAAGTCCTGCGAGCTCACGATTCACCACGGCGACGAAACCTGCGTCATAGCCTTCGCCGCAGGCCAGTGCAAGGACGCCAAACTCGGCGCGCTCGAAGGCGAACCCGCCGTCTACCAGGCCGTGCGCTGGCAGGACGGCAATTTCGAAATTAATTTCAATGCGCAGCCGACGCGCTCGACGATTTCGCGGTCCACCACCGGCCTTTTGATGGAGGCCCTCCGGCTCGTCGATGAGGAGCAGCGCGACGCCACCGGTGAAGACGCGAAAGTCATCGAAGGTTAGGAACTTGTGGGGCAATAGAGCTGTTTAGGGGGTCGGAGCTTCAATCGGTGAGAAATCTACGATTTTGCTTGTTCCCTCTATTAGTCTCTACGTTGTTGGTCGGCTGTTCCGACCGAGTCCCAATCAAGAAACTGGCTGGACAATACATTGCTATTGAACCAGGACGGAACCTTCACACAAAATGTCGAACTCAAAGACAAGGACGTTAATACAGTGCAGCATGGGTCTTGGGAGTATGATGCGCGCACCGGTTATGTAACACTTCACGGTTATCTGGAAGTCGCTGACGGGTTTGGAAAATTAAGAGCCGATTGGCAGTCTGTGCCCACCGGGGTGGTAACCTTGCCAGTTGAGCAGATCTTTTTCAAAATAGTCCTGAACTCAGGCGCGCAGTATCCATATGTGCGCGACACAAGTTAGCCCAAGCCATGCGCGTTTCCGTGCTCACAGTCAGCGATTCTGTTTCGAGCGGCAAAGCGCCAGACCTCTCCGGTCCGGCGGTCGTCTTGCGGTGTCGCGAACTCGGCTGGGAAATCTCCTCCGCGGACGTCCTTCCGGATGATCGCAGCGCCATCGAGACTTTCCTGCGCCGCACCGCTGATTCACAAACCGCCGATGTGATTCTCACCACGGGCGGCACCGGCTTCGGCCCTCGCGACGTCACGCCGGAAGCGACGATCGCCGTCGCCGAACGGCTCGTCCCCGGGTTCACCGAGCACATGCGCGCCGAGGGTCAGAAGAAGACGAAATGGGCGATCCTCTCGCGCAGCGCCGCCGTGATTCGCGGATACTCGATCATCCTCAATCTGCCCGGCAGCCCCAAGGGTGCCGTCGAATCGCTCGATTTTGTCGCCGAACTCCTGCCCCACGCCATCGCCGTCCTCCACGGCGCCCGCCACGACTAGCCGCGCAGTTTCCTTAAGAGCCGGTCAGTCTCGGCGCCCTCTAGATTTTCTCTGTGCGCTCTGTGTTTCGGCTGTTGTGGTTATCGGTCTCGGATAGTGCAAATTCTTACTCAAATTCGGCAGACTCGTTGACCTCGCCCACCTAGTCCTAGTATTCCCCCATCCAAACCCCGCGGCCAGGCGAATGACCGCAACTCCCTTGGGGTCTGCAACATACGCTTTCGCCCCTACCGCGTTGCCGCCTTCACCCTTTGCTCGCTCTTTGGTGGCCCGATTGCCAACCACCTATCAGGCATCCGGCTTTGGGAGGGGACGTGGCTCTCTTCGTCCTTCTGGTCGTGGGTATCGTGGTCGCGCAAACGTGGCTCGACTGGCGCGACACGCAAAAAGGATGGGTGGTGCCCGACTGGGCCAAGGGCATGGCCCTTGCGGGAATTGTCGGCGTTTCCCTGGCGGCCGCCTCTTCCTATGCTTCGGTGTGGCTCGAAGACACCAGCCAAACGAACACCGGCCTCGGCTCCCGTCTCTTCTGGCCTGAACTCGGCTTCCTGCTCTGCACCATGTCCATCATCGTCTTGGCTGCGCGCAAAAAGAGCCTCCGCCTGATGCTCCTTCTCGCGGTCTTCGTCGCCGCCGCCTTCTGGCTCGGCATGAGCCTTTCGTCGTAGTCCGCTGACGGGTGGCACTCTACCTGAACCTCACTCGGCCCGGTATTTCAGTTCGTCTCGCTGGTATCTCTGCTTGATCCTGCATTTGGGGCATTCGCAATCGAGGCCCTCAGGCGGGAGCGCAGGTTTCGGCGGGAGGAAAAAATCAGCCAGCGTCTCACTGATCTGCGAATACGCAAAAACGTTGCCACAGTTTCGGCATGTCAAAGCCCAACTCGCCATCGGTCACCGTTCACAGGCTACCGATGCAAGCCTCGGAGCGGCAATACACCGATTCACCTAGGGCCTCCGGACGGAGTCTCCAGGATCAGCTAACCACTCGTTTTCTTCCTTGCCAGCGGAGTTGGGTGAGATTCTTTCGCGCCGGGCCTTTTCTTGGGTGTCGTCGCATCCGACTCTGCTTCGATTGTAATTTCCACCTCGGCGCCCTCTTTCAAGCCGACCGGATTGCCCGCGCCGTCTTGTAGCGTGTTCTCCACTCGAATCTCCCGGTAGAGTTCTTCGGCGCCCTCCACGGATATCTGCGCCTTTTCCGGCAGGCTGGGATGAACCGGCGGGATGATCTTTTCTACGACTCCAGGAAGAGTGACCGCTGACTTGCCGGTCTCGCGTTCGTCGTCCTTCGCTTTATCGCTCATCGAAGACGCTCCTCTTGTTGTCAGGTGTTCCAGCAAACCACGATACAAAAAATTCCCCGCAGACTGTACTCCTAAACCGCGTCGCCTAACAGCCCATGAGGCGTTTCTCCTCGTAGTCACGCCCGCTCCCCGCGCGATTCGAACCATCCCCGGCCAACTATTAATCCTTGCGCTCCGTTTTCTCTGCGGAGTTGCCACTTTTCGCAGCAGGCAGGATAGATTTCTCGTTGGAGGATTTTCATGTTCAGAACCGCTGTCCTCGTGAGCGTTCTCCTGTTTTCACTTTGGCCCTATGCACGCCAAGTGAACTCGCCGGCAACCGCAGACACTGTCGACCTTCACGATGGCGCTTTCGCCGGCCGTGTGGCTGGCGTACTAATTATGAATCAGCCTTGCGTGTATGGCGACCGCTACCATTACGAAATTGATTCGCAGGGCCAACTGAGCGTTCGTGGCCCGATAATCTGCGGCAGCAATTCCAAGAATTTCGGAGGCGGCGAGGAAATCTGCTACCTGAATCCCCAGCTAAGCTGCCAGAGTCGAACGGGATTTAGCTTAGGTACGGGAGCCCCCTACTCCATCAATGACACCGGAGTGCAGGTAGGCAACAAAACTGTCCCCTGGATCTACCCGCAGCAAGCGATTGCGTTAATGCCTTCAATAAAGTCGGGCGCGGAAGCGAAATGCGACACCGTTCTATTCTGGCAAGCTAAAGAGAAACAACATAACCAGGTGACTTCAATCACTTCGAAGATGGAAGCCCAAGAGGGATGCAAAGTCACATTAGCGCAGCTTTGCGCGTCGTCCGGCGGCAAGCTCGCCAACGGCAAAGACATCTCCATCCTCTGTCATCCGTAGATACACTGGGCCTTCCAGCAGGCGTATAATCGTGCGAGATCGCACGAGAGGCATCCATGACCATCGAAGAACAGGTACTCGAAAAACTGCGCGATTTGCCTCCCGAGAAACAGAAGGAAGTACTGGACTTTGTGGAGTTCTTGAAAGAGAAGAACGGCGGCCCCAAAAAGCCGCTCCGCAGCCTACGCGGGCTGTGGGCAGACCTGAACATTCATATCACGGAAGAAGACATCGCCGAGGCCCGCCGCGAAATGTGGGGTAACTTTCCTCGAGACATCTCCTGATGCCTGCTGTCTTGGACACACACGCGGCTATCTGGTACCTGCTGGACACTCAGAACCTTTCACAGAAAGTCTTTTCCATGATTGACGCCGCATCGGCCACCGGCGTGCCGACCTACATTTCCGCCGTCTCGCTCGTCGAGGTTGTGTACTTGGTCGAGCGCGGTCGTATCGCTGGCGATGCATTCGACAGATTTGCCCATGAACTCAGCCGGGACACTCCCGCATTCAGAGTCTTTCCCCTCGATTACAATATCGCCAGTGCTTTGAGGTCCGTCCCTCGCGACGTCGTTCCCGACATGCCCGACCGCATCATCGCCGCAACCGCACTGCACCTTGGCCTGCCACTCGTCACCCGCGACCGCCGCCTCCACGCCGCAGGGATCCAAACGATCTGGTAGGCCAGACGAATCAAGGATTCGGGCCTCGTGTCTCTGCCAGCCAGCGTCTTCGAGATAGCCTCGTCTGGTAGACTGTGGCTCCCTGGAACTGCTTGCATCGCACTGAGGAATTTGCGGAAGCGAAGCGCACGGTTTGTGAGGCAGCCGTTGGCGATTGTGTTGGTTCTCGGCGTTGTTCTCATGATCGCAGCACCGTTGTTGCCTCGGTATCAGATGAGGTCGCCCGCGCTCGCCGGCGGCGCGTTTACGGTACTCGCGGTTGCCATCGTCGGATTAGCGCACTCGGATCCAAGAATCGGCCAGGCGGCGATCGAGGCTAATCGGCGGCAATACCTCTTCGTGCTGGCTTGCGAACTTCCGGTGTTTACGCTCGCACTGATTTCCTTCAGATATTTCAAATGGGCGTTTTGGCTCGGATGGACGATCAATTTGATTTTTGCGTTGTATCTGGCAGTAATAGTTGTGTGGCTGGAGTTTTTCTGGCATTGGTAGCTTCCGGCAAACCCACTAGCCAGATCGAGGGGAGGCAGACATGAAAGAAACCGTCAGAGTCTCGGACCCGCGCGGTTCCAGGCGCGCCGTCCTGTTCGCCGCAGTCACCGTTACGGCTTTGCTTTTCGCCGCCGCAGCAGTCCTGCGCGTCCGCGCACAATCTCCCGCTCCCGCGGCCAGCCAGTCGAACGCGCCTTCAGACCTTATTAAAGTCCCGGCGGAAGTCCCATCCGACGCGGTCCGCTACACCCTTCTAATGGCCGGGAACAAAGCAGGCCTCGTGGCCCTCTGGAAGACGCCCGACGGCGCGCATCACAATTTTCTTGCGTTCAACGACCGCGGGCGCGGGCCCGCCATTCTCACGCGAATCGTCCTGGGTCCGGCTGGAATGCCCACAGAGATCGATGCGAGCGGAAACGACTACTACAAAGGGCCTGTGGATGAGCACTTCCGCATGGCCGGCTCGCCATTGCGGGCAAAGTGGAGCAGCAAAGCTGAGCACGGCGAGAAGCAGCTGAGCGCTCCCGCCTTTTACATTCCCATCGACGCAAATCTCTCGGGGGAAATGGAGGCAGCCTTGTTAGCCGCACCGGATGGGCACCTGCCGCTGCTGCCAGAGGGCGAGGCCCGCATAGAGCGCGTAACCGACCGCACAGTGGAAGTGGCCGGAAAGAAAGAGAAGGTAACCCTTTATGAAGAATCCGGCCTCGACTTTACGCCCGATCCGATCTGGCTGGCGGATGACCACAGTTTCTTTGCCGGTGGCAGCGAATGGGCCGTAGTGATTCGCGAGGGTGCTGAAGCGGCCTGGCCGTCCCTCCTCGAGGCGCAGAAGGCGCGCGCGGCCACCCGCGGCGAGGAAGTGGCGCGAAAGCTTACGCGTAAACCGTCCGGGCCGGTCCTGATCGAACACGCGCGTCTCTTCGATAGCGAGACCGCTACCGTGAAGGACGGCATGTCCGTCCTCGTTTCCGGAAACCGCATCCAGGCTGTGGCGCCGGACGGAAAAATTCCGGCTGGCCCGGGCGTCGAAGTAATTAACGCCAACGGAAAAATGCTGCTCCCCGGATTATGGGACATGCACGTCCACTTGGCCGGCGGTTGGGAGATGGGAATCGAGCATCTGGCTGCGGGCGTCACCACCGTCCGCGATATGGCCAACGACATCGACCACCTGCACGACCTGAAAACCAAATTCGATTCGGGGACCCTCATCGGCCCGCGAGTCATCATGGCCGGATTCATTGACGGCCGCGGGCCTTACCAGGGACCCACGAAGGTATTTGGCGATACGCGTGAAGAGGCCCTCGCGGACATCGAGAGGTACAAATCGCTCGGCTACGAGCAGATCAAAGTCTACAGCTCGCTAAAGCCCGAACTCGTTCCCTACATCGCGCAAGAAACTCACAAACGCGGCATGCGCCTCTCCGGGCATGTACCCGCCTTCATGACCGCCGAGCAGTTCGTCCGCGACGGCGCCGACGAAATCCAGCACATCAATTTCATTTTCCTCAACTTTTTCTTCGATCAGGTGCAAGACACGCGGACGCCGGCGCGGTTTGTCTTCGTCGCACAGCACGCGGCGGAGCTGGACCTCCACTCCGATCGCGTGAAATCGTTCATTCAGTTCCTGCTCGAACATCACACTGTCCTCGATCCCACAGTCTCAGTATTCGAAGGGCAGTTCCTCGCACGGCCCGGGGTTATGGACCCGGTTTACGCTGAGGTTGCGGACCGGATGCCGGTGCAGATTCGCCGGGGATTTATGGCTGGCGGCCTTCCCGTCCCCGACGGAATGGATCAGCGCTACCAGGATTCCGCAGCGGCGCTGTTGAAGATGGTGAAGCTCCTGTACGATTCGGGCGTACCCATCGTTGCAGGGACCGATGACCTTGCAGGATTTGTGCTCCACACCGAACTCGAGTACTACGTCGCGGCCGGAATCCCCGCGCCGAAAGTGTTGCAAATCGCCACGCTGGGCGGCGCGCGCGTGATGAAGCACGACGACGAACGCGGCTCCATCGCGCCGGGCAAACTCGCTGACTTAATTCTGGTGGACGGCGACCCGACCGTCAAGATCTCTGACATCCGCCGCGTCACAACCGTGATCAAAGACGGAAACGTGTTCGACGCCTCCGCGCTTTACCAAGCGCTCGGCGTGCGCCCGCCCATCTAAGCTCCCGATGGAACCGTCATCATTGGCCGCGCAGCGCAGTCATGGGATCCACCGAAGAAGCCCTGCGCGCCGGTATATAGCCCGAGATTAGAGCCACCGCGACGAGCGACAACACCATCCCCCCATACGTGATCACGTCCCACGGCGAAGTCGCGAACAGAAGCGATGCGATCAACCGGGCGGATGCGACGGAGGCAATCGTTCCCAGCACGATCCCGGCCGCCGCAAGTCGCAACGTGTTCAGAATCACTTCCCTTCGCACGCGCCCCGTGCTCGCTCCGAGCGCCATCCGCACCCCAATCTCCTGCGTCTTCTGTGTGACCGAATACGAGATGACGCCATAAATGCCGAGCGCGGCCAGAAGCAGTCCGAGCCCGGCAAATGCCGCCACGAGCAGCATGAAAAAGCGGCGCGGCGAAACGGCGCGGTCAACAATCGTCCCGATGGGCCGGAACTCCGCGGCCGGCTGCTTGGAGTTCAGTTCACGCAGAGCGCCAAGGACGCTGCTGGCCAACGCCGCGGGCGGCAAGCTGGTGCGAATCACCAGTTGCGCACCGTCCGGGGTCTGCTGCGTCGCCGGGTAATAGATTTGAGAACCCGTTGCGCCCTCTACGTTCTCCTCGTGAATGTCGTCCACGACTCCAACCACCTCGTCCGCCTCTTTTCCCCGCATCAAGACCTTGCCCACCGCATCTTCACCGGGCCAGTACAACCGGGCGGCGGACGCGTTGATCAGGACCACTCGCTCGCTGTGCGCATCATCGGCCCACGTGAAATCGCGGCCGCGCAGGCGGATGCCCATCGCGCGAACGAATCCCGGCGTGATCACATACACCAGTGGAGAAGGCAGCGATCCCGTCGGAAAAGTTTTTCCTTGCGGCTCAGGATTGTCCCATGAACGATTTGGGCCCAAGGGAAGGTAGTCCGCCATCCCCGCGGCTTCGACGCCCGGCAGGGCGGTCACTCGCGCGAGAATCTGCTGGAAGATTGCGGCCCGGTTGGCGGAGCTCGCTTCGAAGGATGTGCCGGAGTCGTCATAGTCAACTTTGATGGACGCGGCACGATTGGGCTGGAAGCCGAGGTCGACATCAAGGACCTTGAGAAAACTCCGCAGCAGCAGGCCCGCGCTCACCAGAAGGACGCAAGCCAGCGCCACCTCGGAAACCACCAGTGCGGCGCGAACGCGCCCGTGCTTTCGGCCAAGGCCTGCGCCCCGCCCCGAGTCCTTGAGCGCGTCCTGCAGATTGCCGCTTGCCATTCTCAATCCTGGCAGAAGGCCGAAGATCATGGCGGTGAACACGGCGATGAGGATTGTCCAGCCGAGCGCCTCGCCGTCAATCCGCAGCGTTCCGAGCAGAGGCAGCGCCACGGATCCTTGGTGCGCCACCCACGCGATCAATCCCAGAGCCAGTCCCAGCCCGAAAACAGCGCCCGCGCCCGACAGCACCAGGCTTTCCATCAGCAGTTGGCGCACGATGCGGCCGCGGCTTGCCCCAAGCGCCCCACGCACCGCAGACTCCTTCGCGCGCGAAGCCGCGCGCGCCAGAAGCAGGTTCGAGAGATTCACGCCGGCGATCAGCAGGATCACGCCCACCGCCGCCCATAGCGCGATCAGCGACCGGCGCAGTTTTCCCGTAACGTAATCCTTCAGCGGCACCGGAGTCAGAGCGCCCTTATAGCGCCCCAGAGTGTCGGGATATTTCACGTTGAAGTAGAGATTCGGCGCCACGCGCTGCGCATCGTCCAGGGCCTGGGCCACCGTCACGCCCGGCTCGAGGCGGCCGAAGAGAGTGACGATGTTGCCGAAATCACGCTCCTCGTTCAGGTCGAGCGGCGTGAAGAGATCCACCTTCGAGCCGGGAGAAAACACTGCGCCGAAATCGAAGCTCTCCGGCAAAACGCCCACGACGGTTGTCGCGACCCCGTTTAGCTCGATGCCCTTGCCCACGATCGCAGGATCGGCGGCGAACTCGCGCCGCCAATAGGCGTTCGCCAGCAGAGCCACTGGATGCGGGCCGCCGCGAACCTCATCCTCAGTGAACAGCCGCCCCATCGCAGGCTGCACGCCCAGAACTTGGAAAAAGTTGCCGATCACTTTGATGCTCGTGGCCGGCTCGGGCTCGCCCCGGCCCGTGAGACGCAAATTGTCGGGCGTCGTGAAGGCCTCGTACCCACTCACGTCTTGATAAGCTCGGCTTTGCGCGCGGAATTCCTCGTACGCGTCTGCGGAGTATGTCGCGCAAGAGAAGCCGCAACCGCTCGGCGGCGGAGCGATCCACACGAGTTGCTGCGAGTCGGGAAACGGCAAAGGACGCAGCAGCAGCCCGTTCACCACGCTGAACACCGCGATGTTGGCTCCGATCGCCAGAGCCAGGATAAGGATCGAGACGGCCGCAAAGCCCGGGTCGCGGCCAAGCGTCCGCAGCGTATAGCGCACGTCCTGGAGCGAGTCGCTCCAATAGTCCCTCAAGCGTTTGCGACGTTCCATTTCCTCTCCTATGCTTGCGCCGATTTGTTGTACGGCGCGCAAGTCGCCGAACCGCCGTTCGGCTTCTTGTCGAGCGGCTTCGGAATTCCACCCTTGAGCGACGAGGTCGTCGATTTTCGCTTCGAGGTGAAAGCGCAGCTCATCCTTCACGTCCGCCGCTGGATCGGGGCCGAACAGCCGCGCATAGCGCCGCCACAGAGGAACCGGCTTCATCCCATCTCCTCCGGCAGCGGACGCTGCGTCGCGCCCAGCACCTTGGCCACCGCTGCTGCATACGCCTCCCACGTCTTCACTTCATGACGCAGCTTGCGCCGCCCCTCGGGAGTGAGCCGGTAAAACTTCGCTTTCCGATTGTTCTCGGAGAGTCCCCACTCGGCTTCCAGCAGTCCCTTGTTTTCCAGCCGCCAGAGCGCGGGATAAAGCGTCCCCTCTTCCAGCAGCAAAGCGTCGTCGCTCTGACGCCGGATGAGGCTGGTGATCGCATAGCCGTGAAGCGGGCCCCAGGCCAGCGCCTTGAGGACCAGAACATCCAGCGTGCCGCGGACGAATTCGAGTTTTGCCGTGTCCATCTTCACCCCTTGCGTTCCAAGGGAAGGCTCTCGCACTTCCCCTGTGAATGCAAGGGGAAACTCGGGGAGCGGATTGAAGCACCCGCAGGCTAGCGAAGGATGAAGTTGGCGATATTCACCCACCACGGCGACGCGTGGACGAATGTCTCCGTGGCGGCGATTTGACAAACGATTAGGATCGGGAGCGCGTAAAGGTAAACCTTGTGAACCCGGCGGTCGACGATGAGATCGCGGATCACTCCGAGACAAATCAGCGCGTCTACGCCGGCCGGAGCGAAGACGAGCGGCAGTTGGGGAAAGCGGCCAAAGGCTGCGTCGGCCAGCGCGCAGGAGGCGATCAGCACCAGGCGCCGATGGAACTCGGGCTTCTTGCGCCAGCAGATAGCGAGCGCAAAAGGCACGGCAAAGCAGGCAAGGTCCATCGCTTGGATAATGAGGAAAGCCGCGGAGTTGAATGGGTCCTCTTGCTCGATGGAGAACCTGGCCATACCCGTCGCGGTCAAACTACCGACGACAACAATGGCGACGGCAAGTCCGACACCGAACCAGCCCAGCCTGCGATGCACGCGGACGTTGTGGGTGCGGACCAGCGCGGATTGGACAATGAAGAACACGACCCATCCGGGGAACACAATGGCGTGGATGTACAGGACAAAGGGCGGGAGCGGCGAGGCATGTATGAGGTTATGGTCGATAGTGTGACTGAAGCCGTACACCGCAGTCGCGGCGATCAGCAGCGACATGAAGAAATAAAAGTACTGACGCCAAAAGCTCGCACGCTTGGTCGTCATCTGATACGCCAACGCGTGCGGTTTAGAGCTCATTTTGGGCGGCCGATATTAACACAGCCGGTCGAGCGGCGTCGCTGGGTGCACCTTGACAATGGGGTCGGCCAAAACTCTGTTCCACGCGGGCTATCGCCCTTACTTCCGTTCGTTGACTTGCCTCCGACCCCAACCTAAGATGTCCGCCAAATGGCGGATTCGCGCTCACTCCTCGGGCAGACGATTTCGCATTACCGCATCATCGAGAAACTCGGCGGCGGAGGGATGGGCGTCGTCTACAAAGCGGCAGACACGCGCCTCCATCGCTCCGTCAGCCTGAAATTTCTCCCTCCCGAGACGTCCCACGATTCGGCAGCGCTCGAACGATTCCGGCGGGAAGCGCAGGCCGCATCGGCGTTGAATCACCCCAACATCTGCACCATTTACGATATCGGCGAGCAAAACGGCCAGGAATTCATCGCCATGGAATTTCTCGATGGCCAGACGCTTAGACAACGCATTTCCGGCAAGCCGCTGCCGCTGGATCAACTGCTGGAGTTAGGAATAGAGATCGCGGACGCAATGGACGCCGCGCACGCGAAAGGAATCGTTCACCGTGACATCAAGCCTGCAAATATCTTCGTTACTGAACGCGGCCACGCCAAGATCTTGGATTTCGGACTGGCGAAGCTCGGCCCTGCGGGAGCGGCTCCGGGCGTTTCTGCGCTGCCGACTGCGGCTGCGGAGGAACTATTAACCAGCCCCGGCACTGCGGTCGGCACAGTTGCGTACATGTCGCCGGAACAGGTGCGAGGTACGCCACTGGATGCGCGCACGGACCTCTTCTCGTTCGGCGTTGTGTTGTATGAGATGGCCACGGGGGCTCTGCCATTTCGCGGGGATACTTCCGGCGTTATTTTCGACGCCATCTTGAATCGTGAACCGGTTGCACCCGTTCGCCTGAATCCCGACTTGCCCGCGAAGTTGGAAGAGATTATCAATCGTGCGCTCGAGAAAGACCGCGACCTGCGTTACCAGCACGCGTCTGATCTTCGCGCGGAATTGCAGAGGCTGAAGCGCGACAGCACGTCGGGGCGCTCGCATGCGTTGCCTTCGGGACAGACGGAACGCGCGGAACCTAAGTCACAGCCGGCGGCTTCGGGCACGGCAACAAAACACTCGAAAAGAAAAGCCTACTACTATGCTGCCGCTTCGGTCATTGTGCTGGCGGCTCTGGCCGGAGCGTTTTTCATCTTTCGTTCGTCGCGCACCGGCCCTCCTCCCAGTAAAGATTGGCAGCAACTCACTTTTTTTACGGACTCCGTCGTGTACCCGTCTCTTTCCCCGGATGGACGCATGCTAGCCTTCATCCGCGGCAGTAGTTCTTTCTTGGGGCCGGGACAGATTTACGTGAAGTTTATGCCGGACGGCCAGCCTGTCCAGCTCACCCACGACCCCTCGGTAAAGTTAGCCCCGGTCTTCTCTCCGGATGGCTCGAACATTTCATACAGCACGATGGATCCCTGGGACGTCTGGGAAGTCCCGGTTCTCGGTGGTGAGCCACACACCTTTCTGCCCAACGCTTCCTCTCTAACGTGGATCGAAGGTGGCAAGCGCCTGCTATTTTCGGAGATGAGAGGGGGGCTCCACCTGGTTCTTGTCACTACGGATCTGGGCCGCGGGCAGAGCCGCGACGTCTACGTTCCCCCCGGCGAGCGCGGCATGCTCCATCATTCCTATCTTTCCCCCGACGGCCAGTGGGTGCTTGCGGTCGAGATGGGAAATCGCGGCGACGTTCTGCCGTGCCGAGTGGTTCCCTTCCACGGCAATGGTGACGTGAAGGTCGTCGGCCCCCCGAGCGGTGTGTGCATCTCAGGTGCCTGGTCTCCCGATGGCGAATGGATGTACCTCACGGTGGAGACCACTGGTCAATTTCATATCTGGCACCAGACCGGTGGTCAATTTCACATCTGGCGCCAGCGTTTTCCCGACGGGGCGCCAGAGCAGTTGACTTCGGGTCCAACGTCACAGGAAGGCATTGCGATGGCGCCGGACGGCAAATCCCTCATTACCGCAGTCGGATCGCAGGACAGCACGGTTTGGTTCCACGACAAGGACGGCGATCACCAGATTTCCTCGGAAGGGTATGCTCTGAGGCCTTCTTTCTCTTCCGATGGAAAGCGCCTCTATTACTTGATGACCAGCGGCCAAACGCCCGGTTACGAACTCCAGGTCAAGGATTTCACCACCGGGAACACGGAGAGTCTTCTGCCGGGGTACTTCATGGAAGATTACTCGGTTTCCAAGGATGGAAAGGAAATCGCCTTGGCCGTGAACGACAAGGACGGACACTCCAGCCTTTGGGTTGCGCCCACGGATCGTCGCTCCTCCCCTACGCGCATCTCACCCCCAACGGCGATCGACGATTCCCCTTTTTTCCTGCCGGATGGCGATCTCGTTTTTCGCGCCATCGAAGGGGACTCGAATTTTCTCTATCGCATGAAAGCCGACGGAACAGATCGCCGCAAGATATCCGCGCAGCGCGTTCTGGACGCCATGGCCTTATCGCCCGATGGCCGTTGGTTCCTTGCCGCCTCGCCGAGGGCTGATCAGGAGCACACCGCCCAGGCCACCGCGTTCGCCGTGGATGGCAGCACATCTGCGACGCTGTGTCTGTCTTATTGCTGGCTCACTTGGGATACTTCCGGAAAGTTTGTGTACGTGTCCTTTTTGACGCCCCAGGGAGGAAGCTACTCACTGCCCGTGCTGCATGACACGGGACTGCCGAAGTTGCCGCCAAGCGGAATTACGGGAGTGGAAGATTTGAGGAATGCGACAACGGCTGCCGTGATCCCCCAAATAGTGGAGTCCGCCATGAGCCCGTCCGTTTACGCCTATACGCGGCAGAACACGCGCCGCAACCTCTATCGCATCCCGTTGCCATAACTTGCGCCCAAGGAAGATCCTATGTCTCAAGGGGAACCAATGCAGCGAAAGATTCTCAGGACGATCGCACTAAGCTTCGCGCTGGTTATCGTGCTCGGCGCGGCGCAGCAGACACAAGCACAGGACGCCAAAGCACCCTATCCGAATATGGCACCGCTCGACCAATACCTGATGGGCCGAGATGCCGAAATAACGCTGGCCCGGAGCGCTGCCCCGGAATCCATCTCACGAGACGCCGAGGTCATGGTCCTCGGACGCCATGGTTATGAAACCGTGGCCAAAGGAACGAACGGTTTCGTCTGCATGGTGCAACGCTCATGGACCGCCGGGATCGACGATTCCGATTTTTGGAATCCAAAGATCCGGGCTGCGATCTGCTTCAACCCGCCCGCCGCGCGAACATACCTTCCGCTCACTATCAAGAAGACCGAGCGGGTACTGGCGGGACGATCGAGACCTCAAATGTTCGAGGATCTCAAGGCCGCTTTCGACAAGAAGGAATTGCCGCCGCTGGAATCCGGCGCGATGTGCTACATGATGTCAAAGCAATCGTACTTGAGCGACCAGGACGGGCATTGGCATCCCCACCTGATGTTTTTCGTCCCGGAAACGGATCCCGTCACTTGGGGAGCAAATCTGCCAGGCTCTCCGATTCTGGCATCGAAGGCCGCTACGGATCGACTCACGATTTTCTTGATTCCCGTCGCCAAGTGGTCGGATGGTACGGCCGCACCCTAGGACGACATTTTAGAGGTACGAACATGGCAAAATGGAGCGCTTGTCTTATCGTCTCGGTGACTATTTGGACGGCAGCTGTAACCCACTCAAGAACCTACGGAGAGACGCCCTCTGCGGCTGGTCCGCGCGCAGAAGGAAAATCGGTGATGCCAGAAGAGAGCATGCTACGCGACCTGTTCGACCGATGGGAGCGGGTTTGGCATGAGGGCCAATACGATCTTATCCCTACCTGCATCGGGCCGAACTACATCCGGCACGACGAAGCAGGCGATCGGACCGTAACACGCGAAGCTTACGCGGCGGAGATTGCCAGGACGCGGGAGCAGCGGCCGCACCTACCGTTCGTTGTTTACGATCACTCATTTCAGGGCAACCGCGCGTGGTTCCGCTTCACGTTGAAGTGGACTGATGCAAGCACAGGCGAGACGCGCACTAGGGCAGGCATGGAGGTCTATCGGATCGCGGATGGCAAACTGGCGGAGACTTGGCTTATGTTCCAACCATTAGGCTCGGCGTGGACAGATGCCGTTCCGCAGGAGCACTGGACCAGCCCGCCGCCAATCAAGTAGTCCCGGCTGCGTTGTGGTAATCCCCGAGTTAGCCGTCGCTCGACCGCGCTGCGCAGGCCTGCTCGATCCATCGCTGTTCGTTCACGCCGAACACAAGCAGCCACACGATTAGTGATAATGCCCCGACGAGTCCGAGGACCGCGATGTAAGGGAACAGACGGTATCCGAGCGGCAGATACAGGAAGGTGAGCCAACCCAATCCCGCCAACACCGACAGCAAGCCCAGAATCCGAGGCAGGAAGGTGGACTTGATAATCAGGTAGCCTGTCAGGAGCGCATAGAATCCGAAAAATAACAGGGCAATCGCAGCGCCATGGTCATTCACATTTAGAAAGAGGAGCGACAGCGCCTGCAACTGTTCCGTGCTGAATACATTCAAGTAGTGCGCGCCTCCCAAGACGGACAAGGGCGCGATAAAAAAGACGCGGCTAAAAGTCTTTATGACGCAACCTGCCAAGCCCAGGAACGCGGCAACCAAAGAGACGCTTCGGCCCGCTGGCTTAAGCAAGTCATAAAAGAGAGCGATCATGGCGATCTGGCACGCCATCTCGATGAGGTACACCGCAAACCCCAACTGGAACAGGCCCCTGTGCGTGAGTATGTTGGTCGCTGTAGCCGCGGCGTCGCCGTTTACCACAAGCCTGCCGCTTACGAAACCCTGCGCGAATATTCCCGCCAGTATAGTGACGAGGTACAAGGCGCCCGCAACCCTGGCCTTCAGACGTGGCGACGCTTCTGCGATCCGTTCCGTCATTTTCGTAGCCTCTACGAGCGACCACCTCAGCCCATGTTGTATCACCGATGCGTCCGAAACGCCGCTAAAGTCCCTGCAAGTCGTATCAGGGGACAATGCGATGCGCGATTACCAACCCATTTGGCGCATCCGCTCCAGAATAAGCCCGCTGTAGCGATTCATGCGCTCGGGGCGTCGCTTCAGGGGCGCCGGCAGAATTGCGGCGAGTCGAGCCGACTCATCCTGGTCGATATTTCGGGCCGAGGTTCGGTAGTGGTAAAGGCACGCCGACTCCGCACCATAGACGCCAGGTCCCCATTCCACCACGTTGAGGTAGAGCTCCAGAATCCGCTGCTTGCCGAGGACCAATTCCGCCACCGGGACAAGCGTGAACTCCGCGCCTTTGCGCAGGATCGATCGGCCAGTTCCGAAGAACAGGTTCTTTACAAGTTGCTGCGTCAGGGTCGACCCTCCGCGAAGGCGGCCGCCTTCCATGTCGTCTTCCGCAGCGATTTGCATCGCGTGCCAATC
Organism: uncultured Acidobacteriota bacterium; assembly: GCA_963737205.1. GTDB lineage: Bacteria > Acidobacteriota > Terriglobia > Acidiferrales > UBA7541 > Palsa-295. The sequence continues at coordinate 19,734 of CAVTRV010000008.1, forward strand.
GAATCCGTGATGCTGGTAAAAGCGCGCGTCTTCCGCGGCGATCACGGCGTGCTGGAGATCAAGCGAGATTTGGCTCAGCGGAACAAATTCGTATCGCTCGTGATACGGCGTGTGGTGAACCCAGGCCTGCAAGCGGCGCTCCATGTGCACTGCGGTGGTCGGCGGGTCGATCCACCGGGCAGCCACAAGCATCAGCGCAGCAAGCGCCCACAGAAGTGCAACTCCGATGAGAAACCATCGAACGAAGGATCGGAGAGAACCTTTCCGGTGCGGAGTCTTCGGGGCTGTGTCTGGATTTTCAGTCACACTGGGCGGCAGTACTTGGAGGCTCAGCGAACATCCGTGTCCATGTGAACGCTCTTCAGTTCCTTGATTTGTGTGATTGCGATCGCGTGAGTTCCGTTTCGCGTGAACACCGGGCCGGTTGCCTGCACATATTTTCCTACAAATGGCATCATCTTTTCACGCTGGTCGGAATCCGGCATGTCCCCAGAGATTGGGAAATAGATCAGGCCGCCCTTGGTGAGGATGATGATCGGTGAGCCGTGCTTAACGCAATCCAGGTTGCACTTCAAACTGAAGCTGGTGACGGTCCCAGCCGGATTTTGGATGGGACAAGCGAGGTCTCGAACGGCGCCCTCGATCGTCATCGACTTCGCGTCGGGTGCCATCTTTGTACCCTGACGCGCGAGCGCCGGACACACGAGCAGTACAGAAAAAGCCGTGGCAACGAGTACATGGAACAAAGTGGAGCGCTTCATAAGCCTCCCGCGGCGAAGATTTCTTGTGACGCAAACGGACTTCCACATCAGTTGCTCCCCGTTGGCTGACGTGTCCTTTTCGTCTCGTCCCTCCATTTTTTGTGATGCTCCGGCGTCGCGTCCCCGAGGTACTTGTTAGTGCCCTTCTCAAACACGGGCGGATTGCCGCCAGCCGGAAGCGGACTGCCCGCGCGCACGCGGTACCCCAGATAGAAGCCAGCGGCTGTTTCAACAGCGTCTTGCGCAGCGGTAAGTGTTTTGCGACACGGAATCTTTATCTCCACCGCGGCACCGGGCTCCTTGCTCCGAAGCGCCTGCTCATATTGCTCTCTGGTCGCCGATTCATCGCCAATGAAATTGCAGCACCCCGTGGCACAAGTTCGTAGGTCATCTGCCATAGCTCTTTCCTCTCCAAGGGTTATTCGCACTTGGCTGCGTCGCCACGGTGCGCGTGTGCCTGCGCTGATGATAACAGCAGTTTTCATTCATTGGCGCCGGCCGCCTTGCGGAAACACTGTGTAGTCGCGTTACCTGACATTTGCTGTCCCATGACTACGGCAGTCCGTCACCGCGTTTATCAGGCACTCGCCGCGGCACGAATCGGCGCTGGCTCTACGACGATCTCAACAAGCCCAGTCGCCACGTCGTACACGAGGCCTGATAGAAGCCAAGCGCCCGGCAATCCGGGAATCGCTCGCAGCGCAGCAACGTCGACGGCGACCGCCGCCCGGGGATCGGAGATCGCTTTTGTCTTGAGTTCGCCTTCCTGTATTTGAAAATAGTGCGCCAGCTTGGCGGAGTCGCCGGCAAGGCGAGTGATGCCGCAATCGGTGTGCTGAAGCACGATGAGGTGAAACTCCCCGCCGCCTCCCGGAATTTCTCCGGCAACCTCACCGATCCGCCCGAGCAGACCCATCTGCTCCAGCAACCCTGGGGTGATTCGTCCGCCGATGTTGCGCAGCACGACGGCTTCGCCCGGTTTAATTCCAAGCACGTGAGCGGGATCCACACGCATATCAGCGCAACCGATGATCACCGCCTTTACATTGGGCATCGCCCGCGGAAGCGAGGGCATAAGTGTGCCCTCAGCAGACTGCTGAACGGCAAATTGTTTGTTACGTTGCAAAAAGTGGTCGAGACTGTTCATGATGGCTCTCCTCAAGGTCCGTTCTAACAACGGAATTGTAAGGCATGGCAGGCCTCAATAGAAATTCAATCGAGGTAGGGCAAGTTCAACTCCTCGTGAGTCGCGTCACCGAACAGGCCGTACGAAGACTCCACTGGTCGGGTTACCGCCTTGATCCAACTTAGCTGCTGACAAGCCTGTTCCCCGCGGCTGTCGCGCCAAGTCCCGTTCGTTGACTTGCCTCTGGCCTCAAATTAAGATGACCGCCGCATGCCTGACTCTCAGTCTCTTCTCGGCCAAACCGTATCTCACTATCACATCCTTGAGAAGCTCGGCGGGGGCGGCATGGGTGTGGTCTACAAGGCCGAGGATGCCCGCTTACACCGGTTTGTGGCGCTGAAATTCCTGCCGGAAGACGTGGCGGGAGACGCGCAAGCCTTGGCGCGATTTCAAAGAGAAGCGCAGTCGGCGTCGGCGCTGAACCATCCGAATATCTGCACAATCTACGACATTGGCGAAGCGGAGGGAAATGCGTTCATCGCCATGGAGTATCTGGAAGGCAAGACGCTGAAGCATGCGATCCAGGGGCGTCCGATGGAGCTCGAGACGTTGCTGGACGTGGCCATTGGGGTGGCGGCCGGGTTGCATGCGGCGCACGCGAAAGGAATCGTTCACCGGGACATCAAGCCGGCGAATATTTTTGTCACCGAGGGCGGCCATGCCAAGATCCTGGATTTCGGCTTGGCCAAGGTGCGTGGGCAGAAGGCAACGTCGAGCGGAGAAAGCCTGGCGACGCTGGGAGTGGATCCGGATCAATTGACGAGTCCGGGGAGCACGCTCGGGACGGTGGCGTATATGTCGCCGGAGCAGGTGCGCGGCAAAGAGCTGGATCCACGAACGGATCTGTTTTCGTTTGGGGCCGTGCTCTACGAGATGGCCACCGGGCGACTCCCGTTTCGCGGAGAAACCTCGGGACTGATTTTCAAGGCGATCCTGGATGGAGCGCCCACGGCGGTGGCGCGCGTAAATCCGGAGGTGCCGCCGGAACTCGAGCGCATCATCAATAAGGGGTTGGAGAAGGACCGGGATTTGCGCTACCAGTCCGCGGCGGATATCCAGTCGGATCTGAAGCGGCTGAGAAGAGATACGGATTCGGGAAGGCTTTCGGGATCGGCGAAGGCGGCGCTGGAAGCGGCGGAAGAAGTGCCAGCGGCGGCACAGGCGAGCAGCGCGTCGCGAGTACCGGCGGCAAGTGCCAGCGCAATCGTCCCGGCAGAGAGCGGCGCAGGCAAGAAGAACTGGTTTATTGCTGCAGCGGCGGCACTGGTGCTGCTCGCGGTGGGCTTCGGCGCGTATCACTTTGGCGGAGGGGGTAAGAACACCGGCGCGCCGGGTAAGATCACGCAGATCAGTCACTGGGACAAGCTGATGGACCGCGCGCGTCTTTCACCGGACGGACATACGGTGGCCTTCAGCTCGCCGGTCAACGGCATCATGCAGGTATTTGTGATGTTGACGTCCGGAGGCGACCCGCTGCAACTGACGACTGACGAAGACGATAAGTATGTGTCGAATTTCTCCGCTGACGGCACGGAGATCTATTTCACAAAAGTGTTCGGGGGCGAAACGTGGTCGGTGCCCACGTTGGGGGGAACTTCGAAGAGAGTGCTAACTGGGCATTCGTCGGCGCCATCGTCGGATGGCAAGTCGATCTACTTTTCGAAGCCGAGAACCAGGGCAATTTTCCGGGCGGATCGCACGGCGATGGGAGACGAACAGATCGCGGCGCTCGATGCGAAGGCGTGGCCGGTGGAGCGCATCCTGCCCTATCCAGATGAAAAGCGGCTCCTGGTAATTACGGCGAGCACCATATCTACGCTGGAACACTTCCATGCGTACCTGATCGAGATCGGGAACGCAACGGTGGAAGACTTGGGGCAATTCGAGGGCGAAGGGCTGGACGTGGTGTGGAGTGAACCGGGAAAGAGCTTGCTGTACGCGCGAACGGTGAATGGACTCACGAACATCTGGAAGATGGACCTGGGAGACAAGTCTCTGGCGCAGGCGACGTTTGGACCTGGGCCGGACCGCTCGCCGATGCCGGACCCGAGCGGCAAAGGTATTTACGTGGTGATTGGGAAGTCATCGGGATATTTGACCACGTACAACACAAAGACGAAGGCATCGGTGGACGTCGCCGCAGAGAATGCAACGCAGCCGGCGATCTCGCATGATGGGAAAAGATTGATGTACATCACGATCCCGTCACGGGACCGCAACGAATTGTGGGTGGCGGATGTCGACGGCGGGAATAAGACGAAGCTGGCAGAGGGCTCGTCACTGGCGACGGCGACGTGGGCGCCGGACGATGCGTCCTTAGCGTTTTTCGCGGAAGAAGAGGGAAAGCCGACGAAGTTTTATACCGTGAAGCCGGACGGAAGCGGAATGAAAACCTATACAGCGCCTGAATCGTTGACGGTCCAGTCGATCATGTGGAGCGCGGACCAGAAGACGCTGTTCGTGAACGCCGCGGAGAGAGGCTCGAAGGCGACATCGATCTGGCGGGAAAGCGCGGAGGGATCGACGCTGGAAAAAATGGTGGATGATTGCGGTCTTGCCTTTGAAGTAGCGCCGGACGGAAAGTATCTGCTGAGTTGGACTGGCGGCGAGAAGAAAGGGATTTATTCGGTGTCGATCGCCGACCGGACTTGCACGATGCTGGTGCCCGGAGTGGCGACGTTTGGAATCAATGCTGAAAAGGACGGGAAGTCATTTTTGTATGCGATCCCCGGAAGAAAGGACGTGACGATTTACCGGCAGAAGTGGCAGAACGGGAAGGCGGCCGGGCAGCCACAAGTGGCCTTGACGTTGCCGTTTGCGTTTCCGCTTACGTCGGGTGGGAATGCGTACGACTTTTCGAGGGATTTAACCACGGTGGTGTATGCGCGGCCGGGTGGCCACGCGGATTTGTACTTGATAAGCGAGAAGTAACCGAACACTAGCCGACAAGGCGGGACCTCTCCGGCTCGCTACTTGTTTGGGCGGATCAGGAGCTAGCATGACCGAGACAGCCGTCAGAGAACAAATCACTCACCGGTGGTACACGCGTCCCGTGCTCTTCGTTGCTGACGTGAACCGCGCACTTCGGTTCTACGTCGACATGCTCGGCTTCGAGAAGTCTTGGCATGAGGGCGACGGCGCGGGCGGGGTCTGCCAAGTCAATCGCACGGGATGCGAGATCATCCTTTGCGAGGATGCCGCCCGAAGAGACAAGGCACGCTTGTTCGTGTCGCTGACCCCCGATGGAGTCGTCGCGCTTCGCCGTGAAATCGTCGAGCACTCGGTTCCGACCGAGAAGTCCTGGTGGGGTTACGACGTAATCAAGATCGTCGATCCCGACGGAAATGAGTTGTTGTTTCCCGAGGTCGAGCACTCCAAGCAGTGACTCCGACGGCCGAGCGCCAACCCCACCTCCGACGGCAGGCCACACGACCCCATTCTGACTCTTTTGCTGCGCGAAGCGCAGCTTTGGGAGTGCGCAAGCTTGCTTGCGCTTTCTCTTCGCCGAAGCTTGCTTCGGCGGCTAGCCTTCTCTGTGCCCTCCAGCTTCTCTCAGTGTCCTCTGTGGTTAGATTTCTTACGCCTCTCGCATTTCTCAGCGTTCTCCGCGCCTCTGCGGTAAGTTCTTTTCGGCCCGGAAACCTTGACCCGCTGCGTTTGCCTGTCCTATTATTCGTCCCCTGAATTCGCCCGCTCCCGACCGGAGCGAATCCCAAACTTCCAAACAGCGGAGGAACAAGCCATGAAGGCAACTCTATCCGGAGTGATGGCAATCTTCGCGTTAGCGCTCGTCGTCTTGAGCGGCAGGGCTAGCTCTGCACACGACAAACAGGATAAATACACCCTGCAGATTCCCGGCGGACTCGCGTTCTCCGAGATTCGCGGATACGAGACCTGGCAGGTCGTCGGCCCGAGTCTCACCGAAGCCGCAAACGTGATCCGAGTAATCCTCGCCAATCCGGTGATGATCAAAGCCTACCAGGAAGGCATTCCCGGCAACGGCAAGCCTTTCCCCGACGGCTCCAAGATTGTGAAGCTTGAGTGGATACCGAAGAAGCTGACCGATCCCCCTTTTTCCGCGAACACCCCAGACACAGTGCCCGGCGACCTGACTCAGGTCGAGTTCATCATCAAGGACAGCAAGAGATTCTCGGACACGCACGGATGGGGATACGCCATGTTCGTCTATGACCCCGCATCCAGTACATTCGCGCCTGCCACCTTGGCCAGCAAACCGCCGGTGGGGCACGACGCCAAGTGCGGCGCCACCTGCCACACGCTAGCAGCCTCAAAGGATTACATTTTCACCGCCTACCCCAAAAGGTGACGCGCAGGAAGTGTCCAGTTACGGCATTCATTGGGCGCAAACTTAAGGGAGCGGCGGCGTCCATTTGTCGAGTCGCTCCATGTCTCGCTTTGTTTTATTCTCCACCGCTAACATCATGCGCATAAGCCAGTTCGGGCGAGCGGCCACAATCACACCAATGAACGCCCAAGGGATCATGAGCAGATAGAGGAATGCGCTCGCATGAAGCACCCACCTGACGAACATTAGGATTAGGAAGGCCTCTCCAAACCATATCAAAGCGAGTATCGCCACATTCTTGGTGCTGGGCTTGTGCCACAATGCGACCGGTTCACGGCAATCGTCAGTCATCACGGTGATACTACACCCAGCCATGCGAAAGTGATTCGACATGCCTGGCAAGTCGGCTCACCCGACATTCGCGCGAAACGTCCGGTAGCCGCTGGCGCAGTGGACCCTGAGCAGCCGATTTCGGCGTTGTTCGGCGATGTCGCCCGGTAGTAGCATGTGCTCCCCGGTCCCCGGACTGTCGCCGGTCACGCGAAGCTGGCAGGTGCCTTTAGAAAGGAGAGCCTATGAATATGAAATGGATCGCTTCCCTGCTCATCGCAGTTGCAACGGGCGCTGGCATTTTCGTCTTAACAGCTCCTGCATCAGGTCAAGGCGCTGGAGAAGCCGTCCCGATCTTCGGAATCAAGATTCCGCCTGGATACCGAGACTGGAGATTGATCTCCGTGGCTCATGAGGAAGGCAACCTGCACAGTTTCGCCGCCATGTTGGGTAATGATGTAGCGATCAAGGCCTACCGCGACGCTACGCTTCCGTTTCCCGACGGCACAATCATCGCCGCTTTGCACTTCAGTCACGTCCCGTCCGCGGAAAATGACAAAGTCTTTGGCGATCCCCAATCCTTCGTTCCCGGACCACCCACCAATGTTCAGTTTATGATCAAGGATTCTCGTAACTCCGTCTTCACCCGATACGCACCCTGATCCTGGACAAAACGACACCGGGCACAAAACCCCGCCAGACCTTGACGACTCCGGCCTGAGTGCCGCAAGACGCTGGGTCCCGTCGGGCAGTCATCTGGTCGACGGCCGATAGTACAAGAAGCTCCCGTGCCCGACTCTGTTGAGTCTCGCTAGGTAGTATTGCCGGACATTTGCGGGAAGATTATCGCGTAATCAGGACTTAGCGGTATTCGGCGGGTCCTGCTCAGGTGGCAAATTCGTTGTGTCCGCGGATGGGAAGCATACGATGTGCGAGCCATAGGCCCAAGGCGTAAACTCCGGCTAAACACTCCATATTCATGACCCCCTTTGTTACACTTACCCCGTACTCATCCGGCCTGAGGAGAACGAATGAATCCGACAAAATCGTTGGTCGCTCTGGCGCTGATCGCAGCGCTCGCGCTTCCTGCGTTCGCGCAGAAGAAAGAACAGAGCCGCGTCGAAAACGCTGGCCAGGTCATGAAGGAAATTATGAATATTCCCGACGACATCCCCCAGAACGTCATCGACAAGGCCGACTGCGTCGTTGTTCTGCCTTCCGTTCTGAAGTTTGCAATTGGAATCGGCGGCAGCTATGGCCGTGGCGTCATGACCTGCCGCAGCGCCGAGGATTTCAACGGCCCCTGGGGCGCTCCCACGATGATGGCTCTCGAAGGCGGTAGTTTCGGGTTTCAGCTCGGCGGGCAGGCTACGGATTTCGTCCTCCTCCTGATGAGCCCGCGTTCCGCCAGCAGCATTCTTAGCAGCAAGGTCAAACTGGGTGGTGACGCTTCTGCGGCGGCAGGTCCCGTGGGAAGAAATGCCTCGGCAGAAACGGATGTCACATTCCGGGCTGAGATCCTCACATATTCCCGAGCTCGCGGCTTGTTTGCTGGTATTTCTCTTGCTGGCTCGACGCTCCGCCCGGACAACGACGCCAACGAAGCTCTCTACGGCAAGAAAATCGACGCGAAGGATATCGTATTGAAAGGTGCCGTGCCTCCTCCGCCGTCCGCCAACCTTCTGCTCTCCACGCTCAACCAACGCTCTCCGAAAAACAAGTCGGGCAGCTAGGCGCTCGATCTTCAACTTAGTTCGGTCGGCGAACAATCGAAGGGCGCGCAAGTGCTGCGCCGACCGGTTGAGCCCGCAGCGTTGCCTCCATTATCGACTCACCCATGAGGAGCAGTTTGATTTTGGGAGAGTCCAGGGGCACGGAGAGAAAAACCGAGCAAACAAAAAAGACCGGGAGGCAACTTCGCCTCCCGGCTCTGGTCTATCGCACGCGCTGCAGATTCTGTAGCGAATGAGCGGGGCGCTAGTTTTTGTCTTTTTCCTTATTCTTGTTCTTGTCTTCGTGAATTTCCTTGCTCGTCTTGTTCTGCTCTTTATTCACCTGTTTCTTTTCCGCGGCGGTCAGCTTGCCACCGTTGGCCTCGCGATCATCCTTAACTTGATGATTGATGTGCGCTTCCTGGTTTTCCACCTTGGCGGTTTCCCGAGGAGTCATTTTGCCGCTGGCGACGCCATTGGCGATTCGTTGCTGCTGGTTTTCCGCCCGTTCTCCCACTCTGCTCATCGCGGCATTTGCGGGCCGCCCGTGGTTCACCGACGCGAAATTCGATTTGTCCATGCTGGCCGAGTGTTCATGGGACATCTGTTCGGCCGTCGGCTGAACGTGCGGCTCAGCCGCGGCCGCGCGCTCCTGAGCCGTTGCTACCGCAACCGTTCCACCAGGGCCGTTGAAGCTCGCGTGGGCGCCGACGGCGGCGTTTACGACGACCGTCCTATCGACGAAGGTGTTGTGGATTACCGTGGTGTTTACATTGAGCACGGCGGTGTTATATGCGAAGTGTCCGCCCCGCCATTCACCGCCCACGAATCCCACTCCGCCATAACCGAATCCGTAGTTCACGCCGCCGTAGAAACCGATGTGCGGTCCCCAGTAGCCGGCGTGAAATCCATAAACGCCTCCGGCAAAGCCCCAGTATCCGGGAGTCCACAGCAAACCGGCGCTCGGCGGAGCCACCCATACGCCGGGCACCCAGTAATAGTCAGTCGCGCCGTAAGCCCAATAACCTGGCGTCCAGAGATAGCCCTCAGTCGGGCAGGCGGGTTGAACGTACACGGGCAAGGCCGGAGGTGCAATATGGACGGATATACCCACCGAGATTTGCGCGGAAGCAGAAGAAGCCGCGCAGGCCAGCCCTAACGGCATGCTGAGAGCGAGAAAGAGTACTCGAATGAGTGTTCGATTACGCATTGCAAATTCCTCCTTTAACCACCCCTTTAATCAACCTTGATTAACTTTGTTCAACTTTGTTCAGCGCAAACTTCCAATCTCGAGAAGCGCATCGGAAATTCAAATGCGCTCCCCCCTATCGCTTCTCATACCGGAATCCGAACAAGGGTTCGAGCAGTTCGGGGCTACAGCAAAACTCGGGCAACTTCCTATGTGTCAATTATACGGTCGCGGAAAAGGTGGGAATCCCCTGCGGCAAAAGTACTCCCCGAATCGGTTAATGCATTTTAAGTTTTTCATAAGACGAGGCTTACCAGAACAGCGACCATAGAGAAAAATGGCTTCGGGCCGCCTCTGGTTGCGATCTGGATTGCTCATTTCGATGGCCTTCCGGCCCTGTCCGCAACAAGGACCAAGGACGAGACTATCGAAGCAACCGCTATGGGTAGGGCAAGTTGCTGGCTGCTGCGGCTGACGCACTCCCGTCGGCCCTGAGCTTCTCGGTCTATTAGTTATAGAACTACTACCGTCACTGTGTTACTACCCTTCCGGCGAATTCCATGCTAACATGGCCCGTTTTTATGAGCTGCGAAATTGACAGCACGACCCAAGCGTCGCCTGTACTCGCAGGCGCGCATATAAAAAAGGGGATCCCGAAGCTTCGGGACTAAATAACCGGAACGCGATTAGAAATCGACGCAAATGACTGAAAACACTCGACCGGAGGTGGTTCTAATAATCCTAGGGTGGGGGTATTTTTCAGGTGCACCTCGGGGGCAACTACAAAAACGGTCGAAGGCGTGGAGGCCGCTTTCGGCGCAACCGCTTCCCAGTCCCATGCCGGGTTTCTCTGTGGGCTCTGTGACTCTGTGGCAAATCCGAACTATGCAGCCGGGATTAGAAATCGACGCAAATGATTGAAAACACTCATCAGCGACCATCTCTAATATACCGTACGGTGGAGGGAGGGTGTCATCCCCCCAGGCGAAAGCCGAGCGAAACGCAACCGGGTTTCAGGGTTTCCTTGCCCCCGGTGCCAAGGCGGCCTTGGCGCGCCGAAGCGCGCTGCGCGAAGGCGGCTCCTTGCCTTTCATGCAGCCGATAAGGTATGAATTGATGTTTGCGCTCACGCTGTTCGAGGACACGACACCCTGATGATGCAGGAATTGGCAAACACGGCGATTAGCACCGCGAGGCTTCGGGGTGCCACCTACGCCGATGCCCGCGTCATGGACATCCGCCACCGCGACATCTCGGTGAAGAACGGCGAGGTCGGCAACCTCTCTGAAAGCGAAACGCTCGGCATCGGCATCCGCGTCATCGCCGACGGCGCCTGGGGCTTCGCCTCCACCGACCGGCTCACCCTCGAAGGCGTCCAGGCCTGCGCCGCCCAGGCCATCGCTATCGCGAAAGCCTCCGCCCTCGCAAAGCGCGAAGACGTTGTGATGGCGCCTGAAAAAGCCTACGTCGACACCTGGCAGAACCCCTTCATCAAGGATCCATTCCGCATTCCCGTCGAGCGCCAAATCGACGTGCTCATGGCCGCCGACAAAGAAATGCGCAAAGTGAAGGGCGTCACGCTCGCCGAAGGCTCGATGGCGTTTCGCCGCATCGAGCAGCTTTTCGTATCGAGCATCGGCTCTTCGATTCATCAGGTGAAAATGCAATCCGGCGCGGGAATCGTCGCCATGGCCTTCGCGGGAAACGAAATCCAGAAGCGATCATATCCGAATAGCTTTGGCGGGCAGCACATGCTGCTTGGCTACGAACTCGTCGAAGCGCTCGATCTGCCCGGCAACGCGCAGCGCGTCGGCGAAGAAGCGGTCGCGCTGCATTCGGCCGCGCAATGTCCCGAGGGCCAAAAAACAATCATTCTCGACAGCTCTCAGCTCGGCTTGCAGATTCACGAATCCATCGGACACCCGATCGAGCTCGACCGCGTTCTCGGCATGGAAGCGAATTTCGCGGGCATGAGTTTTCTCACGGTGGACAAGCTGCGCAAGCTGAAGTACGGCTCGGACATCGTCAACGTGGTTGCCGACGCGCGACTCGCGCACGGCCCCGGCCTCGGCACATTCGCGTACGACGACGAGGGCGTGCCCGCCCAGTGCACTCCCATCATCACCAACGGGCTTTTCACCGGCTACCTCAGCAATCGCGAGACCGCCTCCGCCATCGGCGAAAATCGCTCGAACGGCACCATGCGCACCGAAAGCTGGAACCGCCTGCCGATCATTCGCATGACCAACATCAGCATTCATCCCGGCACGTGGAAATACGACGACTTGATCGCCGACACCGACGATGGAATCTACATGGAGACGAATCGCTCCTGGTCCATCGACGACCGCCGCTACCAATTCCAGTTTTCCACTGAAATCGGATGGGAAATCAAAGGCGGCAAGAAAACGCGCATGATCAAGAATCCCAGCTACAGCGGGATCACCACCGAATTCTGGAATAGTTGCGATGCCATCTGCTCGCGGGACCACTGGACGCTCTGGGGCACGCCCAACTGCGGCAAGGGCCAGCCGATGCAAACCATGGGCACAGGCCACGGCGCGGCCCCCGCGCGTTTCCGCAACGTCAAAGTCGGAGTCGCTTTCGCCAAATGACGCCGCCAATCGCGAAATCCCGCCGAGTCGTTCGCCCCATTCCCGTGCGCGCTAAAAGCGCCCGGTTTACCTCGTCTGACCTCGCGCGCATCGTCGAACGAGTTCTCAGGCTCAGCGACGCCGACGAAACCGAAGTTGAAATCGACGCGACCACCGACGCCCTCACCCGCTTCGCGAACAACATGATTCACCAGAATGTCGCGGAGCAGACGCTCTCGATTTCGGTTCGAACCGTCGTCGATGGGCGTACCGCGCGCGTCACCACGAACAAGACCGACGAAGAATCGCTGCGGCGCGCGGTCTCGACAGCCATGAGCCTGGCGCGCAATGAACCCAAAAATCCCGACCTGCTGCCGATGCTGCGCCAGCAGAAATATCAGAAGGTCGCGCGCTTTTTCGCAGCCACTGCGGGAATCCACGCCCCAGGACCGCGCTCGCGCCGTAAAGCGCGTCTGCCAGATGGCCGATAAGGGCAAGCAAACCGCCGCGGGCATCTTCTCCTCGGGTTCCATGCAGAACGTTTTCGCGAATTCCAGGGGGCTCTTCGCGCAGCACCAGCAGACGCGCTCGGAATTCTCCGTCACGATTCTCGAGGAACATTCTTCCGGCTGGGCGAAATTCAATTCTCCGGACATTCGCAATATCGATCCGGACGAGCTGGCCGCGCGCGCCAGCCGCAAGGCCGCCGATTCGCGCAAGCCGCGCGAGATTCCCGCCGGGACATTACACGACGATCCTTCAGCCGCCTGCCGTTCTCGATCTGCTCGGCTTCCTCTTTTACGATTTTGCCGGCACGGCCGTGCTCGACAAGCGTTCCTGCTTCACCGGCCGCATGGGGACCAAACTCTTCGGCGAAAACATTCTCCTATGGGACGACGTGTACCATCCCCTTCAAACCGGTGAGCCGTTCGACGGCGAAGGCGTCCCGAAGCAGAGAGTTTTGCTGGTCGATCGCGGCGTGCCCAGGAATTTGGTCTACTCGCGCGCCACCGCCAAGAAAATGAAGGCGAAGCCCACCGGCCACGGCTTTTCGCTACCCAATGACTACGGCGAAGCGCCGATGAATCTGGTTTTCGCGGGCGGCGACAAATCCATGGACGAAATGGTCCGCTCCACCGAGCGGGGAATTCTCGTCACGCGTCTCTGGTACATCCGCGAAGTGGATCCTTACGAAAAAATTCTCACCGGCATGACTCGCGACGGAACGTTTCTTGTGGAAAACGGCCGCGTCGCCGGCGGCATTCGCAATTTCCGCTTCAATCAGAGCATTCTCGAGATGCTGTCGAAGGTGGAGATGCTCGGCCCCGCGGTGCGCGCGGCGGGCGAAGAATCGTTCGAGATGGTGGTGCCCGCCATGAAGGTTCGCGACTTTCATTTCAGCGAAGTCACGAAATTCTGAGTCACGAAGTTCTAGTGACGCGCCGCTTCACCGCCTGGCCGAACGAAAAATTTCCATTTGTCCAGGTCGGCGCGAACCGCGACGTCGAAAAATCCGACCATCATTTCATCGTAGGTTTGGTCGCCCCAACGAACGGCCGCGTCCGGATCGGGATTGTGCGGATTGTTTCGTGAGTTGTCGAACCACGCCACCGCTTGCAGCTTCGTTCCCGCCTTGAGTGGCAGCGGCTCCGCCAAGCGGTAGCTCAACTGCCAGAAGAAATCGTAATTCACGCGCAGCAATGTCTCCGCGCTCCCGGTCTCGCGTCCAGAAGCGTGAATGATGTTGTACTCGAATGTTTTGCCGCGCAGGTGCATGTGCGGGAAGAAGCTCAGCAGAGTCGCGTCGTTCGGCAGCGTGCCGAAAACTTCGACGCGGTAGTCGTCAACGCCGGGAGGAATGACGAAGCGGTCGTTGGTCAGTTGCAGCGTGAGCACGCGCTGCTTCGGCGGCTCCTTGGCGAAGACGATTCCGATGCTCGTCTGGTCGCTTGCGGGATGCCCGTGCGCCACGTAGTGCATCTGGAACACCAGGTCGGAACCAGCGGGAACGAACTTCGCCATGCCTGCTGGCCAATTGTCCGGCGAACTTCCTGGCGCGTACACGAGCAGAATATCCGCATCGGTCCAGTGCGCGTCGCGGCGATCTTGCTCGTCGGTGAGATCCGATGCCGTGAACGGCGCGCCGATCGGCGCGTGGCGCAGCCACTTCGAATCGGGCGGGCGAACGTAAACCACCGCATGATGCACGTTCTCGCGGCTCGACGGCCGAATCTCCGACATCTGCACCCATTTGCCTTCCGTGAACCCTGTCGGAACGATCTCATAGGTGTAGTCGATGTCGCCGTGCGCCGGCAACGCGACTGGCTTTGGCATCTGCACAACAATGTCGGGCTGCGGAATGTTCCATCCTTGGGTCCATTGGCGCGGCGCGCGGAGCGTCGCGCGAATCACCGGCGGGAGCGCCGGCTTCGTTCCACGCCGCGAGGGTGGCGATTTCCGTTGGCGCCAGCGACGGATCATTCGAGAAGTGCCCGAATCGCGGATCGGCGAACCACGGTGGCATCTTCCGCTCGCCCGTCATCTTCACAATCGTCGGCGCTTTCGCGCGCGCCTGCTCGTAGGTGACCAGAGAAAACGGCGCGACCTCACCGGGCCGATGGCAGCTCTGGCAGTGCTGCTGAAGGATTGGAAGCACGTCGCGATAGAAGGTCGGCGCGGATTCAGATGTTTGGTTCCGCGCGTACGCGCGCGGCTCGCGAACTACTGGTTGCAGTAGAACCAGGACGACTAGCGACAAAAATACGGCGACATGCTGTGGTCGTTCAAATTCGCACAGTCGATTAGTTACGCATGCCCGTTTGTTGGTTGCAACAGGTAGAAATTTTGATCTGAGGCTACTTGGCCTTTGGCTGGCCGAAAACCCGTAGGCCGAGAAGGATAATCACCGCGTAAATCGCACCGTTTATAGGCATTGCGATAAGAGCATAGTCTGTTTCCGTAACCGAATGGATACCCAGAACAGCCCAGCACAGCCACAGGCCTACAATCTGCGGCCAATCCAGAACGGCGCTGTGCGTTGCGTAAGAGCAGTAAAACAGAAGGGCGGATGCAGTAAAGCCGCATCCCACAGCAACCCAGAAATGCCTTGAGCTACTCACGCTGGCCTCCATGGAGCGCGACTATTGCTTGGTGAATTGAAGGCTCGAAATCGCGCGGGAAATCACGTTTTCCTGAATCTGGACGAGGTCGGTGTCCGCGTAGGTCATGCCGAAGATCGTATAGACGCGCGTTCCGTGCGGGACAATCGCGACGATTCCGGACCAGTCGTGCTGGTCCACGCTGCCGCGGAATCTGCGCTCCACACCGTCGCTGCCGGACACTGAAATTGTTTGTCTCCGAGAGGCCGGAAATTATCCATGATTTCGCGCAGGCGCTTCTCCGTCGCGTCCATGTCCGTCGCAAGGGATTTTCCCGCAGGCTCCTGGCCGATCAGCAGGTAGGTGGTTTGGTCCCCTGTGCCCATCGCGGTAATTGCGCCGGGCAGGAGCGAGCGAGCGCCGTCGATCACCCGCCAGTCCGGCGGCTTGTACATCTGAAATCCGTAGGTGTCGTTCGTATAGGTATTTCCGCTCACTTCTTCGCGCATCGGCTCCGGTGCCGCAGGTTGAGGCGCTCCCGCGCTGGGCGCAGACGACGAAGGCGGAGCAGTATTGGTAGCGACGGGAGGCGCAGGACTTGCGGCTGGCGCGGCTTTCGCGACAGCCGGCTGAGAAGAATTCGCGCCATTGGCCGCTGGCTTCACGGCGGCCGCCGAAGTCGGCAGCGGAGGCGCAACTGCCGGTTCAGATTTTACCGGCTTTGCCGAAGCGCTAGCAGTTTCCGTTTTGGCGGGCACCGCCGGCGGGGAAGACTTCTCCGCAGCCGGCTCCGGCTTCTTATCGGCGGCTGCTTTCTTTTCTGCTTCGGGCTTCTTCGCGGAATCGGAAATGCTGATCGAGAGAACCTGGTCCTTCTGCACGACGGCAAAGCCGTAGCTGGTTTTCACTCGAAAGGAATTTTCCTCGAAACCGACAATTGTGCCGGAAATCTTGGTGCCGTCCTTAAGCTTGATCTCGTCGGCGCGGACGCCAAAAGCGACGAGAAGAATTGCAGCAGCGATGAAGGGAAGTCGCGGCCTCATATGTATGGAGTATCGCGCCCGCGGTGGGCTCGCCGCAAGTGTGGCGCATCAGCCGGTTGTTCGGGTCGTTAGCCTAGAGGGAAACCGACAACCAAAAACGGCAAGTCGGTGACGGAACGGCGAGCTCCTTGATTCGATTCAGCCCATGCTTTATATTCTGTGTTACCTAAAATATTAGTTAAATGCGTCCTTCGATCTTGTCCCGCGAGGTATCATCCGCGTGCAACACGTTGAATCGATTGCGGTCATCGTTTCGGCCATCGCTACTGCTCTAGCCGCGGTGTTCGTCGCGCAACAGGTAAGCTTGATGAGACAGGGCCGCGACATAGACACCTTCCTGAACATACTTAACTTTGGCAATCAGGATTTCGTGCGAGAGGCGGCGGACTGGATCAAGTACGAAATGGATCAGGGGTTGCCGTACGACCGAGCCACTGCTGATAGGCTGGCCTGGAGTCGGATCGCGGTCGTAAATCACTATTTTGAAATGGTGGGGGTGTTAGTCGTAAATGATTGCCTTTCTGAGGGTTTGGTATTTGACCAGATGGGTTCATGGATTGTGGGTACGTGGGACAAACTAGGCTCGATCATCGCGCACCACCGAATTGCTCAGAGCTCACCTGACTACTATGAGAATTTTGAGCTGCTCGCGAAGCGCTATCGTTCGTGGGCGAAGGATCATCCAGCGAAGTTAGAACTACGATCGCGATATGGAGCCGGTACCTCTCTTCCATACTACCGACGTATCTTTGGAAGTAGGCGATAGAACGTTGTGCGTTGAAAGGCTGTCCGCTAACGACGCAAGAGGAGCGAGGCCTCAGCGATCGAGAAATGCTCGCAAGCGCGTGTAGCCGGCCTTGCTGACGGGAAGCTGTGTGCCGTTCGCAAGGACGGCGACATGGCTGTCTTTGCTGTAGGGCTCGACGCGCGCGACACGCTCGAGATTGACAATGTAGGAGCGATGAATGCGCAGAAAGCGCGAAGGGTCGAGAGCGGTTTCGAGGCTCGAAATAGTTTGCTGCTTCAGGTGTTTCTTACCTTCCGACGCCAGCGCGACGTAATCGTCTTGTGCCTCTGCGTAATCGAGCTTCGAAACCGGGATGATGAAGACGCGCGTCCCGTCGCGAACTGGAATGCGATCAAGGTACTGCGAGGGCGGACGCGCCGCGGCGGCCAGTTCGGTGGGCGGCAGAGTCTGTTGCGGCAGTTTTCCGCCGAGGCGCTCCTTGGCGCGATCGAGCGCTGCCTCGAATCGTTCCGCGCCAATCGGCTTCAGCAGATAATCCACGGCGTGGACTTCGAATGCCTTGATCGCATAACTATCGTACGCGGTTACGAAAACCACGGCTGCGCCCGAGCCAATCAGCTCGAGCACTTCGAAGCCATCGAGCTTCGGCATCTGAATGTCGAGGAAAACGAGATCGGGTTTCTGCTCGGCAACGGCTTTGACGGCCTCGAAGCCGTTCGCGCATTCCGCGGCGATCTCGACTTCAGGATGAGACGAAAGAAATTCGCGCAGTACCTGGCGGGCCAGTTCCTCGTCGTCCACGATTACCGCTCGAATTCGTTTCTGCTGATTCATGACGGGTGCGTCTCCGCCTGGGTTGGGAGGATGATCGCGACGCGAAACGAGTTGCCGTTTGCCTTCACGTCAAGGCTCGCCTGATTTCCATAACGGGCAGCGAGCCGCTGCCGCACGTTGGCGAGTCCGACGCCACTCTTCCTTTTGGGCGGCGCGTCCGGGTCAAATGTGTTCTCAACGACCACCGACAGAACGCCGTTGCTCGCTTTCACGTCGAGACGAACCCAACCGCCTTCGACCAGGTTGGCAATACCATGGACCACGGCGTTTTCGACGAGGGGTTGCAGCAGCAGCGGAGGCACGGGAACGCTCATCGCGTCCTTATCGATGTTCTCATCCATTTTGATCCGCGCGCCAAAGCGAACTTTCTCGACGGCGAGAAATGAATGCACCAGCGACAGCTCCTCTTCGAGGGGAATCGCGGATTTTTCGCCCAGCCCCAGCGTCCGGCGCAAGAAGTCCCCGAGAAGGACGCACATCTCGCGCGCCTTCGCCGGATCGGAACTCGTCAGCGCGCTGATCGAATTCAGGCTGTTGAACAGGAAGTGCGGATTCACCTGGGCTTTCAGCGCTTTCAGTTCCGCTTCGCGGGCCAGAATGCCAGCTTGCAGAGCGCGAGCCTCCGCTTCGCGAGAGGCATCGACAGCCATCAGCACGTAGTACAGGTCCACCGAAAGCAAATAGAACAGGACGCCCGCGCCAAATAGCACGGGAATCTCACGTGACATCTGAGCGTTGATTAGGGGAAACGAGTCTGTTCGCGAGAGCGAATACGAGAGGAACTTGGCGATCAGAATCCAGATTCCGCTTGCGAGAAGCGCGCCGACTCCATGGGTAATCACGAATTTCGAAATTGTGGTGCGATTAAAGGGTGTGGCCCGGCAGGAGTAATAAGCGGAAAGACAGATAAACGCGTAAATCAGGCAGAGAGGAAGGGAGATCGCGATAGATTCCTTTACGCCCATTCCGCCGGTCGCGGCCATCAAGTAGGCCAGCATCGCGGCGAAAGGAATCCACGCCAGCAGGTACAGTGCCAGGCGCCGAGGCTGACCGAGAATGGGGTGCATGGGAGCTAATTCTTGATCACAACGCCGCCGAGGGCGGCAATGCCCTTCACGATCAAATGCTTTGCCGTGGCCGAATCGGGGATCATTTGATGCGTTTCGTCGGTATAGCCGCCCAGCAGAGCGACGGCGCGAATCTCCACGATCCAGGTCTCCGGCACGCGAATTTCGCCGCCGCCCATCAAAGCGCTGGCGTCAATCACGGCGCTCTGGCCCTCGATGTCGGCCCGTGTCAGATCGATTTCGAATCCGCCGCAGACGGCCAAGAGCCGGCCACCACGGAAATTCTTGACGGCGATGCGCTGCTTAATTCCGCCGAAGATTGCCATGTAGTCGAACTCGGAATCGACGGAGTCGTTTTCGGTCGAGCTGCTCCAATTGCTCTGAAACTTCGATTTGACATTGTTTTCAATATTGACTTTGATGTTGTCTCGAATTTTGGATTTGAGTTCCTCCGCGAATTCACTGGGAGTCTCATTTCCGGTTGCTTTGTGAAACTTATCGTTGATCACGCCCCTGATTCTGAATTTCCAATCGTCGCCGGCTCCGAAGGCTCGAACGATTACCCACACGCCCCAAACGATCAGAAGCAGGGGCCACATCGTGTATAGCCCGACGCGCAGGATGCCGAGCGATCCAAACAAGAGAAGCACGCCAAAACAGACCAAGACAATCCCGATCAATCGGCGAGAAGGATTGTTGCGGCAAACGGCGAGTTCCGTCCCAAAGAAAATGAAAACGGCAGGCCAGAAGAAACGGAAGATATACGCAGCCGAAACGTAGCCCATTTGATCGAGCAGCAGGATCAACCCGACGGCAAGAATCAGGGCGCCACCGTAAATGCCTCCTCGCGAATAGGAGATTCTAGTTGCCATGGTTGCTCTTGGATTGCGCTCGCAATCTCAACTCCGGCCACGTTGCAGCATAAGGATGGACAGCCCGAGACTCACAAGCGCGACGGGCCAAAAGCGCACTACCTCTTCGAGCACCGGGCCATTCGTGCGCAGCGCCAAAAGATTCCACGCGGTCTGCGTTATCATGGAAACAAACCAATAGTTCGCCGGGCTGACGTGACCATACCCTAGTTCGCCCAATTGAAACACAATTCCGAGCAGAATCAGCAGGGCCGCTATCAGCATTGTGATGGAAGTTGTCGAAAACGACCCGCCGAAAGATACTTGCCGATTCGTGTTAACCATGATTTCTCCTCCCGCCCGAACTGTGTTGCTGTCCATGGCGAGAGAATAGGGCCGGCACGTCAAGGTGTCGCGGCGTTTTCGGCGAACGGCATTGATTTACCGGCGAACGGCGGATGGCCGGGGCTGGCAGCCAGTCTCCCGCCACCGAGCCTAAATTACTGCGGGTGAGCGATGGTTGAGAGGATGTTCGCCATGGTCAGGCCGGGCGAGAACTCGATGTCAACCTCGAAGCGGAGGTGGTCTATCGTGCCGGCGTCGCTCGCGGTCCTGCCGTGGCCGATGTGGGACTTGAGGATGCGCAGTTCGCCTTTGCCGAGTTGGATGTCGTTTTGCTCCGCGACGGCGCGCACTTTCTCTTCGTCCGAGACGTTTGTGGGATACAGGGTCACGTTCAGGCATTCTTCGGCGCGATGCTCGTCGTCGACGGATTGCACGAAATAAAAGACCCGGGGCGTCATTTTGACCGCATCCTTCGCGGAGTTGCCAAAGGACGCTTCCAGATATCGTGGGTTGTAGATGCGATACGGCGGCGTGGCGACGGCGGAAAACTCTATGGGCCCGTCGTCAGGATCTTTCTTGGGCGCGATTTCGATCTTCCATCCAATGTCCGGTGAGCCAGCCGACGGAGCGAGGCGAAATACCAGGTCGTGGCCAATCTCCTGCTGGAAGATTTTGCCTCGCGTGACTTCACCCGCGATGCGTACGTCGATCTTCTCGGCTTCCGCGCGAGATTGATGCTTCTGCTGCGACAGCGGCGACGGTGGTGGCGTGCCCCGCGAGCCCGTCGGCGCACGTCCCGGGAATAAAATCGAAATTACGCAGAGGGTGATCGCGAAGGCAGACATTTCGTGTGTGGCGCAACGGGGATACTAGCACAAAGATTCCGCTTCGCGGTTTGCCGGCGGTAGGTTTTCGAACGACTCAATCGCGGCTTACCACTCGCTTTGCTGCAAGATGCGACGAGCAGCGCAGTACACGAACGCGTCCCGCATCTCACCGATTTCCGCGGACGCCTTGTTTATCGCCTCGGTGATTTCGTGGGGCGCATGACGAGCCAAATACATCCTGAGGGCATCGCTGACGAGGCGGTTGCGCGATCGTCTGGTCGACTTGGCAAAACGCTCCGTACGTTCGAAGAGATCGTCCGGTATCGTCACTGCCATTTTCATACCAGTGTTATAGCCGGAAGCTCGCGCACAACCTCCGCGCGAGGATGCTATTGGACTTGCGTGTTTCGAGTTTCGAGGTTTACGTGCCTTCGTCCCAGGACGCGAGGTACTGCTCCTGATCGGGGGTGAGCTTGTCGATTTGGAAGCCCATGGATTCGAGCTTGAGTTTCGCAATTTGCTGGTCGAGGTGCTCGGGAACCGGATAGACCTGCGGCTTGAGGTTCTTCGAGTTCTTGACCATGTATTCGGCGGCGAAAGCCTGGTTCGCGAAGCTCATATCCATCACGGCAGCCGGATGACCTTCGGCAGCGGCCAGATTGATGAGCCGGCCGTCACCGAGAAGGTAGAGCTTGCGGCCATCCTTCATGACATATTCGTCCACGAAGGGACGCGCTTCTTTCTTACCGCTGGAGAGCTTTTCGAGCGCCGGGATATCGATCTCGACGTTGAAATGGCCCGAATTGCTGATGACGGCGCCGTCTTTCATGCGCTCGAAGTGGTCGTGGGCGATCACGTTCTTGTTTCCCGTAACGGTGATGAAAATGTCGCCGATTTTCGCGGCTTCGTTCATCGGCATCACGCGGAAGCCGTCCATCACGGCTTCGATCGCCTTCGTCGGATTGATTTCCGTGACGATCACGTCCGCGCCGTGTCCCTTGGCCCGCATTGCCACGCCGCGCCCGCACCAGCCGTAGCCGGCGATGACGACTTTTAGGCCCGCGAGAAGCAGGTTCGTGGCCCGAATCACGCCGTCAAGCGTGGACTGGCCGGTGCCGTACCGGTTGTCGAAGAAGTGCTTCGTGAGCGCGTCGTTCACCGCGATAATCGGAAACTTCAGCGTGCCGTCCTTGGCCATCGCGCGCAGGCGAATCACGCCGGTCGTGGTCTCTTCGGTGCCGCCGATGACGTTCTTGAGCAAATCGGTGCGCTTGGTGAGCAACTGCGTGACGAGGTCAGCGCCGTCGTCCATCGTGATCTGCGGCTGATGGTCGAGCGCGGCGTTGATGTGCGCGTAGTAGGTGGGGTTGTCCTCACCCTTGATGGCGAAAGTGGGAATGTTGTAGTCCTTGACGAGCGACGCGGCAACCTCGTCCTGGGTCGACAGCGGATTCGAGGCGCACAGAACCACGTCGGCGCCGCCGTCTCGGAGCGTGATCGCCAGGTTGGCGGTTTCGCTCGTGACGTGCAGGCAAGCCGACACGCGGATGCCCTTCAGCGGCTGGTCCTTGATGAACTGCTTGCGGATCAACTGCAGCACGGGCATGTGCTGGTTGGCCCACTCGATTCGGCGCTTGCCCTTATCCGCGAGGGCGCTGTCTTTTACGTCTCCGTCCAGCTTGGTTACAGTTTCCACAAGAAGCTCCCTTTAGATCGTTCGTGAATTGAGGATTCGGTTGCAGATATAACGGGCACGTCCCAAAACTTTCGGGATGCCGTGCCCTACGGCTTGCAATGCTGTTAGCTGCGCGACGCTGCGACGACACCCCTCGAACCGGCTTCCTTCCGGATGGCGTCGGCTTTATCGGTGCGCTCCCAGGTGAAACCGGATCCGGTGCGGCCGAAATGGCCGTACGCCGCAGTCTGACGGTAAATCGGGCGGCGAAGATCGAGCGTTTCGATGATGCCTTTGGGGTTGAGCTTGAAAAAGGCGCGAACCAGTTCGGTGATCTGCGAATTCGGGATCGTCCCAGTGCCGAAGGTGTCCGTCATCACGGAAACTGGCTCGGCCACGCCGATCGCGTACGCCAGCTGAACTTCCACTTTCTTCGCCAGGCCCGCCGCGATGATGTTCTTGGCCACGTAGCGCGCCATGTAGCACGCGGAACGGTCCACCTTCGATGGATCCTTGCCGGAGAAAGCGCCACCACCGTGTCGGCTGTACCCACCATAGGTATCGACGATGATTTTCCTGCCGGTCAAACCCGCGTCGCCCATCGGACCGCCGGTGACGAACCGTCCCGTCGGATTGATGTGGATTTTTGTGTGCTTGTCCCACATGGATTCCGGGATGACTGGCTTGATGACCTCATGCGTGACGGCATCGTGAAGGTCATTGTTCGAGACTTTGTCGCTGTGTTGCGTCGAGATAACCACGCAATCGACGCGCGCGGGCTGTCCGTCGATATATTCGATCGTGACTTGGGATTTGCCATCGGGACGGAGGAAATCGACGATGCCTGCTTTGCGAACTTCAGCAAGGCGCTTCGTCAAGTGATGCGCCAACTGAATCGGCATGGGCATCAGCTCAGGAGTCTCGTCGCAGGCAAAGCCAAACATCAGGCCCTGGTCGCCCGCGCCGCCGGTGTCAACGCCCATAGCGATGTCGGGCGACTGCTTCTTAATGGCGGCGATAACGCCGCAGGTTTCGGCATCGAAGCCGTACTTCGCGCGCGTATAGCCAACGTCGCGAATCACTTCGCGGGCAAGGTCAGCGAAGTCAACATACGTCGTGGTGGTGATTTCACCCGCGATGACCACCAGGCCTGTCGTGACGAGCGTCTCGCAAGCTACGCGGCCTTTCGGGTCATCCTTCAGGACGGCGTCAAGGACGGCGTCGGAAATCTGGTCGGCTATCTTATCGGGGTGACCCTCGGTAACAGACTCCGAGGTAAACAGAAACCTATCGTCGGCGTGCGCCAAAACAGTATCCTCCTCAGGCAACAATGGCAATCTGGGGGCCTAACTATCAGCGTCGAGCGGTTGGCTGGACAATCGACCGTAGCATAGGCCCAAAAGCGTGTCAACCGTATGCATTGAAACGGCTTAATTCGAGGCCGAACGGTCTCCTACACACGCGGAAATGCGATTACCGGGCCCTGAACCGGCCGCGCCCGACTTACCCGGATTGCCCTTCGTGGGAACCTTCTTGGCACACGGCCGGTCGGGATCGATGTTCGCCGAGATGGCCCCGGGCACATCAAAACCGTCGATGGAATGCTTTAAGGCTTTACGATTTGCATGCTCTGGATTAGGCCGTCTTCTACCTCGTAGACGTGCTGGACCATTTGGTCGGCAAGTACATTTCCGGCTAAGTCGCGGACAACTTGATGCACGTCAACCACGATTCGCCCCCTTTCGTCCGTTGCAAAGGTTCGGGGCTCGACATGAGGATCAATCAAAGTCCACTGGCGGGTCCAGTAGTCGCGGACCCCACGATGACCGTGCACGCGCCCACCTTCCATTCCGTTCGGCCAATCCACATCAGGATGCATAGTCGCGAGCGCCGCGTCGAGGTCGCGAGCATTAAAAGCGCGGTATACGTTTATGAGAAGAGTTTCCTTTGAAGACATTTTGATCACCTTGACTGCGCGTGGCCACGTTCAATTCTTTGCGGCGCCGTTGTCGCCGTTGCGCCGAAACAACAAGAAGGCCCGGATGAAGGGATCGATGTCGCCGTCGAGAACTTTCTGCACGTCGCCTCGCTCGACCTTCGTACGCAAGTCCTTCACCATCTGGTACGGCTGCAAGACGTACGACCGAATCTGGCTGCCGAAACTGATTTCGGGTTTCGAGGCGTCGAGCTTGCGCAGCTCTTCCTGGCGCTTCTCGAGTTCCGCCTCGTATAGGTGCGATTTGAGAAGCTTCATGGCGATCTCGCGATTTTTGTGCTGGCTGCGCTCGGCCTGGCACTGGACGACGATGCCGGAAGGCATATGCGTGATGCGCACGGCCGTTTCCACCTTGTTGACGTTCTGCCCGCCATGGCCGCCCGCGCGAAAGGTGTCAACGCGAATATCATCCGGCTTGACCACGACTTCGATTTGATCATCGATCTCGGGAACCGCAAAAACGGACGCGAACGAAGTGTGGCGGCGCGCGGCCTGGTCGAACGGCGAAATTCGAACGAGGCGGTGCACACCATTTTCGCCCGACAGCATCCCGTACGCGTTCTCGCCCTCGATCTGCACCGTTGCGGATTTGATGCCCGCTTCCTCGCCGGGCGTCGAATCGAGCACGCTGGCGCGAAAACCCTTTGTTTCCGCCCACCGCAAGTACATCCGCAGAAGCATCTCGGCCCAGTCTTGCGATTCCGTGCCGCCCGCGCCGGGCTTGATGGTGAGAATGGCGTTCAGCCGGTCGCTTTCGCCCGCTAGCAGAGTTTTCGTTTCCAGGTCCGAGACGTAGGCGTCGGCGGAGGCGATTTCTTTCGCGACGTCTTCGAGCAGAGAGGCGCGCTGCGCGTCGTCTTTCTCTTCTTCGGCCAGGTGGAAATACGTGTCGATGTCGCTAATTTTGCCGGCGAGGGTTTTTTCCGCGTTGATGCGGTCGTCGAGCAGCTTGCGTTGCTGCATGACGCCCTGCGCCTTGGCTTGGTCCTGCCAGAAGTCGGGAGCGTTCAGTTTTTCCTGGAGAGCAGCGAGCTGTTTGCTGGCGGAGCCTTCGTCAAAGATAGCTCCGCACGAGCTCGAGGCGCTTCTTGAGCTCGGCGTAGCGTCGCTGGAGATCCTCGATATGTTCAGCCATGGCTAAATTCTACACACGAAACCCGAAATCCGCCACGGCAGGAGTGAAGATGGAAAAGAGAAAAGGGAAAACAACGTCCGGCAATCTTCGACAAGGCGTCCTTGCAAGCCCGGTTTTTGTACCGATTAGCGCGGTTGCCGCCCGTTTGTTTTGTTGGAGTTGCGGCGATTTCTGTTTGCAAGGTGTACCGATTAAGCTGAAAGCCGCCTTGCGATCACTTCACCTCAACCAGAATCAACTCGTACTTCTTCGTGCCGGTGTTCGTGGCGGCGTGCGTTACTGGGCCGGCGGCCCAGAACGCGTCGCCCGCTGATTTGTGGAGCGTGACCGTGGTGCCGTCCGCCGCTTTCACGCTCGCGTCCAGATCCGTCAGGCACACCACCGCTCGACCCACGCCCGTGTGTTCGTGGATCTTTTCCGTCTCGCCGGGTTCGCGCAAGCTTCGAAGGACGCGCACCTGGTCGTTTTCGAATAGGAGGATGTTTTTGTTCGACTCGAGCACCACGGGATCGAGTTCCGGCTTGCGCATCGACGGCGTGGCCGGTCCTGGCTTCTTGAGCATGATTTCCACGATGTGCATGGGCGTCGAGCCCACGTCCTCGCTCGTATGGTAATCGCCCGCGGGACTCCACGCCACTTGGCCCGCCTTCCAGTGCTGTTCGTCCTTGTGCCCGTCGTCATAAACGAGCCTCATATCGCCGCCGTCGAGATAAATCATCACGCGATTCATTGCGTGGCGATGGCGCGCGTTCAAGTGGTGCGGCGTGTCAACCGCCAACTCGATCCGCACAACGTCGTTGTCGACCATCGTGGTGTTGTCGGCCGCGAGCGGGCTCGCGCAGCCAAGAAGCAAAACGAAACAGGCGAGCAATCCCGTAGCGTGTCTCATAATTTCGAGAGCATACCCCAATCCCTCCGGTCTTCGTAGTCCTGAGATTAAGAGCCTGCTTCGGGCCTCTTCGTGAGGCAGAAACCGATAAGCGCGAGCGAGGCTAAGACGCAGAGCCACGAGAGCCAGTCGCCGAAGCGGGCGTAGGGTGTGAGGTCGCTGCGGAAAGCGTAAGGGGCATCGAGTTCCGCGCGGACGTCGGTGGGCAGGCTCGCGACGATGCGGCCATAGGGGTCGATCGAGGCGGTGAAGCCGTTGTTCGTGTCGCGCAGCAGCCAGCGGCGACTTTCGACGGCGCGCACGCGCGCCATCATCAAATGTTGCGCGGGCGCCGACGAGCGGCCGAACCATCCGTCGTTGGAAATATTGATCAGTAGTTCCGCGCCATTCGCCGTGAACCGACGCACCTCGCCCGGGAAAATTGCCTCGTAGCAGATAAATGTTCCGAATTTGCCGTCGGGCAATTGGCCGACGCGATATTCGGTTCCGGGAGTGAAGTCGGAAATGTCGGCCGTCAGGCGGCCTGCAAATTTGATCCAGTTGCGCAGCGGCACATATTCGCCAAATGGCACCAAGTGAATTTTGTCGTACGTGAACACGCGCTGCCCTGCCGGATTGAGCAGCACGGCGCTGTTCGACGCAATCCATTTCTTGTCTCGATCGGGTTTCCAATCGACGACACCCACTAGAAAGTAGTTCTGCCCTTCGCGCGCGATTCGCGACGCGCGCTGTTCGAATTGCGGCTCCTGCAAACTGAACGGCGCGGGAACCTCGGGCCACACGATGAGGCCAGGCGTCTTCTGCGCGGCATCAATGCTGATGCGTTCGAGCTGCTCCATTTCGCCCGCGTGAACCTCGAGCCAATCCACCGGGTAATGCTCCGATTGCGGGAAATTCGTCTGAACGAGATGCGCCACGTGATCGGGCATCGCCTTGGGTACGAGATAGCCTCCGCCCGCGGCGACCAGAATCAGCACAGCCGTGACGACGAGCAGCGCTTTCCACGCGCGCTGCGTACCAGCAAGGATCGCGTACGCGAGCAGCGAGCCGTATGCCGCAATTACAAACGTAAGGCCATAAATTCCAGTGAGCGGCGTCAGTTGCACAAGCGCCAGATTGCCGCTCGCGGCATAGCCCGTAAGGTTCCAGGGAAAGCCAATGATCGGCAGATGCGTGCGTCCAAACTCGAGAGTCACCCACAGGCAGGGCGCAAGCGCGCACGCCAGCGCATTGCTTTTCCTGGACGCCAGAGCGACACCGAAAGAAAAAACCGAGCAGACGACCCCACCCGCGATTCCCATCAGCCCCAAAATGGCAGCCGAAGTCCACGGATCCACGCCGCCGTACTGCTGCATCACCACGTCAATCCATGGGAGGCCAATCGGATAGAAAACCAGGCCATGGAGAAACCCGTAGAGTGGCGAAGCGAGCGGCCGCGCACCGCACGAGGCCAACACAAGCATCCCGACCGATAGCCACGCAAGCAGCGAAAGATTATAGTTTGGGAACGAGAGCGCGAGAGCGGCGCCGCTACCGAGAGCGAGCAGCGCTCGCGTGTGCCAGCTGAGATTCATTCAGCGCCCATTCAGCGCTTGATGATAGCCTGCTTGAAACCCTCACGGTCAAGCGCGTGTTTGGCCGCTTCGGCGTCGGCCTCGCTGGAGTAGGGACCCACCTGGACGCGGTAGAACGCATCCGTCGTGGGCGCCATAACGAAGGAAGGAAACTTTTTTTGCTGCAGCTCGTCCGCCAGCGCCATCGCATCGCTTTGGCTTCGCGTCGCCGTAACCTGGACCACGATCGAGCTCTTCACCATCTTCGGTGGCTGGTAATGAACCGGCATCTTTAGCGGTGCAGATTTCTCCGCCACGGCCGTAGAGCTGCCGCCAGTCCCAGAGACCGCAGGAGCAGAAACGGCAGGCGCGGAAGGCTTCGTCGCAGGCTCGAGATGCGTCTGGTCCTTCTTCGTATAGAAGTCCCATTCGTTAGGGACAGGCGCGGGAGTATTCGCAGTGTCGGCGGGTTTGACGGAATTTTTCGGCGCTGGCTCAGGCCGCGTCACAGGTGACTCCGTCGCAGCCGCATGAACGGCAGCGGTGGGGCTGTAATCGTTGCGTCCAATCGTGTAGCCGAGCGTGAAGAAGACGCCGCAGAGCAACACCACGCCGAGAAAGAACCCGACGAGATGCCGACTCTCCAGTATCCTGTCTCCTCCGCCGCGACTCGAGTTTCCCCGTCCCATTCCCTACTTCTTCCCCCCGGATATATTCATCCACTGCGAAATGATGTCCACCGGCAACGGGAACACGATCGTCGTGTTCTTCTCGACGCCGATTTCCGTCAACGTCTGCAAATAGCGAAGCTGGATGGCCGCTGGCTGCTTCTCCAGAACCTCCGCTGCTTCCGCCAGTTTTGCCGAGGCTTCGAATTCGCCCTCGGCGTGAATAATTTTGGCCCGGCGCTCGCGCTCTGCCTCCGCCTGCTTGGCGATGGCGCGCTGCATGTTCTCCGGAATATCGACTTGCTTGACCTCAACCTTCGTTACCTTGATACCCCAAGCCTCGGTATCCTGGTCAAGGATTTGTTGCAGCTTCGCGTTTACCTTTTCGCGCTCCGAGAGGATCGCGTCCAATTCGAACTGGCCGATCAGGCTTCGGAGCGTAGTCTGCGCGAGCTGCGAAGTGGCGTACAGATAATTCGAAGGCTGAGAAAGCGCCAGGTTCGCATCCACCACGCGAAAATAGCAAACCGCGTTGACCTTTACCGAAACGTTATCGCGCGTGATCACGTCCTGCGGCGGCACGTCGAGCGTTTCGATTCGCAGCGACATGCGCGTCAGCTTGTCGATGGGATACAAAACGAGCTGCAAACCCGCTCCCTTGGGTTCCGGCAGCATCCGCCCTAGGCGCAGAACCACGCCGCGCTCCCATTCCTTGATCACGTAGATCGAATTGAAAAGCCAGATGAGAAAAATCAGCGCAACACCCAGCGTCAACACCGTCGCGAGATCCAAATTCATTGCCACCTCCCCCAATCTGCTGCTTACGAAGACACGCTGTCTACGAAGACGCCCCGCCTACGAAGACACCGGCTGACGCGATGCCACCAGTTCCACGTGCAGAGTGAGCCCGTCCACCCTTTTCACGCGCACCCACGCGCCTTTCGGAATGCTTTGACCGTTCGGCGCCGCGGCGCGCCATAGTTCGCCGTGTACCCGAATCAAGCCCGTGTCAGGATCCGCCGGCCCGACGGGCTCGACAACCTCGCCCTCTTCCCCGAGAAGCTCTTCCTTGCCTGCCGCTTGCTTCCACGAACGCGACCTCAGGACTGCGCGCATCAGGATAATCACGATCACCGCGAATGGCAGCGCCACAGCCAGCGCGGCGCTTAGGCTCACGCCCATCCCGGTCAGCGGCGAACGAATCAGCAGCAGCGCACCCAAAACCATCGACACAACTCCTCCTACGCCAAGCACACCATGCGTCGGGTATTTCGCCTCCAGAACGAACAGAGCCACCGAGAGCGCGATCAACGCAAGTCCGGTGGCGTTCACGGGCAGCATGTGCATCGAGAACAGCGCCAGCACAAACGCGATTCCGCCGATCACGCCGGGCGCAAACAGCCCCGGATGCGTGAACTCCGTGTACAGGCCGAGCACGCCGACAATCAGAAGAATGAAGAAAACGTCCGGCTGAACGATGCGATAGAGGAACTTTTCTCGCGCGGTCATGTCTCTCACGACTATCACAGGACTTGCCAGCTCGAGTTGCGTGGTCGAACCGTCAAAGCGCGTGACCGTGCGTCCGTTCAGCTTCGAGAGTAAATCTTCCGGCGACGACGCAATCACGTCGATCAACTTGCCGTCGAGCGCTTCCTTCTCGGTGAACGCTTTCGCGTCGGTCACGGCGGTAGCAGCCAGATCCGTGTTGCGGCCGCGCTTGGAAACGTAGCTGCGCAGATATGCCGTCGCTTCATTGACGATCTTCTTGTGCAGTGTTTCGTCGATCTGAACCGTCTGGCCGCCGATCATCATGATCGGCGAAGCCGCGCCCGTATCCGTTCCGGGAGACATGGCGGCAATATCGGCAGACAGCAGAATGAAGAATCCGGCGGAGGCCGCGCGCGAGCCGGTAGGATAAACGTACGTCACCACCGGCACCTTCGATTGGAGGATCGACTGGATGATTTCGCGCATCGAGGTGTCGAGTCCGCCGGGCGTGCTGATTGTGATCAGGACCAGGCTGGCGCCGTCGCGGTTCGCTTGATCGATTCCATTGACGATGTATTCCGCGAGCACCGGCTCGATTTCGGAATCAAT
This sequence comes from uncultured Acidobacteriota bacterium, assembly GCA_963737205.1. GTDB lineage: Bacteria > Acidobacteriota > Terriglobia > Acidiferrales > UBA7541 > Palsa-295. Next base: position 50,638 of record CAVTRV010000008.1, read on the forward strand.
GTGAAGCTGGACTATGGTTGCGGGTGAGGCAGAAGGCACCGAGGGAGCTGCCGCGCGCGCGGCCAACGCAGCCAATGCCACGAGCGCGACGCATGTACTCAACAGAGCGCCACGCCATGATTTCCGGGTTTCAGGGTTTGTCCCGAGGCTTCGGGACCTAAACCCTGAGCGTAAGAAGTGCATTGCGCCAGTATTATAGAAGATAAAACGGTCGTGCGGCGAAGCGTTCTTTTCCGTTGATTGGCCGGCTTGAATTCGCTTACAAAGCTCCGGTCGTCTGGCGTGGAGTCTTGCGCCATGGGCTTAGTACTGTGTAGCGAGGTATCGCCGTGGCGTTTTCTTTCTTGGCGGCCAAGAGGTTCCTTTTCACCAGCCAGCCGACCGCAGCCTGTACGGAACTCTTCGAAACGCCGATGGTCTCCGCAAGTTCCTGATAGCTCACCCGAACCGGCGCCTTTCTGCGTTCGTGTTCAACGGCAAGCCAGAGATATACGAGGAAGCTGACCGGCCTTCGGTCGTGGCCCACCAGGTCGTGCATCAGCACGTCAACGATGTAGGAATCGAGCGAAGGCAGCGGCCGCATGACTATACCGACCGTTAATATAGCAAATACCGGCTGATTGCAACTGCCCTTCTGCACCGGATATGCTGCGCGTGTGCTCGAGCGCACGTCAGTGCGCTTTCAAAAAGGGAGGCGAAAAATGATTCGGGGAATCGACCTCGTGAGTATTCCGGTTCGGAATCAGGATGCATCACTGAAGTTTTTTACGGAGAAACTCGGATTCAAGGTCCACACCGATCAGCCCTTCAGCGAGAAGCAACGGTGGATCGAGCTCCTGATTCCAGGAGCAGAGAGCAAGATCGCGCTCTTCACGCCGGACGGTCATGAGAATCGCATCGGCGACTTTCAACCCATGACATTCTCATGCGACGACGTTTTTGCGACCGCGAAGACGCTCAAGTCCAAAGGCGTGGAGTTCACCGTCGAGCCCAAAAAGGAAGTATGGGGAACGATGGCGATCTTCAAGGACGTGGACGGAAATCAGTTCCTGCTTGCGAGCAAAGGGAAGTCGTAAGGTGAATCGTGACTGGTGAGTAGTGAGTGGTGACTAGTGGGACGAGCCGTCTCGCCGAGCGGAATGTATAAGCGGTGCGCTAAAAGTTTGGTGGAGCCGATGGGATTCGAACCCACGGCCTTCCCGGTTCTACCGGGACGCGCTCACGATACAGGAACAATTTGGTGGAGCCGATGGGATTCGAACCCACGGCCTCCTCGATGCCATCGAGGCGCGCTCCCAACTGCGCCACGGCCCCACCGATGGAGAATTGGTGTTTCCCTTTTATAGCACCGCGGATTGGGAGCGTCAAACGAGGCCCAATCGATTTCAGTTGCGGAGTCACTCGCGGTGCTTGAACCAGCTGTAGCCGGCGGTGAAAACCAGCGTGACGTTGTAGCCGGGGTTGTGGGCGCCCAGGCTGGCGCTCGAGAGATGTCCCAACGAGCCTTCGAAGAAAAATGCGCGGCGCCGCTTCGTAAAGACGTGCGTGCCGACGACGAACTGCGGAGTGAAGTTCACCCAGGAAGTGTTGCCGGGCGGAACGTTGTTCGTGCTGAAGACGATGCCCCCCGCCGCCGCGACGTACGGAGCGATTTTCTTGCCGTGCGTGAAATTCCACTGCCAGATCACGGGTTTGAAGCTGCCGCCGTACACCGCGCCATTCGTTGTGAACACCGTGTACACCGGCATCAGATCGACCGCCCATTCGAAATTGCCGCGCAGAAGCCACGGGAGGTGCTCGCCGGTGAGAACGAGCCCGGCGCGCGCTCCGGCGTAGAGGAATTGCGTGTCGTCCGATTTCCCGAGGCCGGTGCCGGCGCCGACAAGGGGCCCGAGTTCCCATGTGCCGCGCGGGAGCGAGGCGGAGGGCCAATCCTGAGCCGCGGCGGCTGACGCCAAGAACAGCGCCAAAACTGTAGCTGCGAGAACTTTCATCCGGCCTCGCTTGAGCTTCAGAGCGGGCAGAGCGTAAGCCAGCAACGCGGTTCGGTCAAGGCTCGAAAGATAGGCCGAGAGCGCGCGTGCGGGACCGCAACTGCTTAACACAGGGAGCACTGAGAACTGCATGAGGACAGAGAGAAACGGCGCTGCCTCGCGTTTCTATGCGAGTTCGTTCTAGAATGTCGGCCCTATGGCTAAAATCACTTTTCTTGGCGCGGCGGGCACCGTAACAGGTTCGAAGTATTTGCTGGAAGCAAACGGCAAGCGCTTGCTGATTGACTGCGGGCTATTCGAAGGATCGAAAGACCTGAACCAGAGGAACTGGAACAAGCTTTTGGTGGATCCAGCCACGATTGATTGGGTGCTGCTGACGCACGCACACATCGACCACACTGGTTATTTGCCCAAGCTGGTGCAGAACGGGTTTCGCGGCCCGATTTATGCGAATCAGGCGACGCACGAACTTTGCAATCTGTTGCTGCCGGATTCGGCTCACCTGCAGGAAGAAGACGCGCAATTCGCGGCGAAGAAAAAATATTCCGGCCATAATCCTCCTTTGCCCTTGTACACCGTGGCGGAATCGCAGCAGGCGCTGAAGCAGTTCCACGAAATACCGCGCGCGGATGCATTCACGATCAGTCCGGAATTTTCGGTTCGCCCGCACGATCCGGGACACATTCTGGGTTCGACGTGGCTCGAGATGACGATCACGGAAAACGGCAAGCAGACACTGGTGGTTTTTTCCGGCGACGTGGGCCGTTACGACCAGCCGATCCTGAAAGATCCTGAATCGCCGACACACGCCGATTACCTGCTCTGCGAATCCACTTACGGCGATCGCGACCACGCGAGCGGTTCGGTGGCCGATGTTCTAGGTGACGCGATCAACGGCACCGTGAAACGCGGCGGTGTCGTGGTGATTCCCGCTTTCGCGGTCGATCGCACGCAGCTTCTGATGTATTACCTGAAATTGCTGGAGGATCAGAAGCGGATTCCGCATTTGCCCGTTTACGTCGACAGCCCGATGGCGATCAGCGTCACCGGACTTTACGAAAAGCATCACGAAGATCACAAACCATCCTTTCAGCAAGACGAGGACACCGGCAGCCGCGATCCGCTGAATCTTCAGGGGGTTCACCTGACGCGCAGCGTGGAAGATTCGAAGAAGATCAATGGTGTCGTCTCGCCTTGCATCATCATTTCCGCGAGTGGAATGGCGACGGGCGGACGCGTGTTGCACCACTTGGCTCAGCGGCTGCCCGATTCGCGCAGCACGGTCCTGCTCGTGGGCTATCAAGCTGACGGGACGCGGGGACGCCAGTTGCAGGACGGCGCGAAATACGTGAACATTTTCGGCCAGCAAGTGCCGGTGCGCGCGCAGGTGATAGCCATGGGTCAACTATCGGCCCACGCGGGCCGGAGCGAGCTGCTGCGGTGGCTTTCAGGAATGAAGGCGGCGCCGCGACAGACGTTTCTGGTTCACGGCGAACCGAACGCGCTCAGCAGTTTTCACGATGCGGTCGCGAATCAGTTTCACTGGAATGTGACGGTTCCCGCGTATCTGCAATCGTTTGATCTGAACGCCTGAGTGGAATCAGATTCGCGGCTGAACGCTGGACGAGCGAGCTATTGCTGCATCGAGGGTGCGCTTTTCAGCAGGCGTCAGCGGACGCGACTTCCCTTTCGGCAAATCGCCCAGCGCGAGCGGGCCGATTGCGACGCGAACCAGGCGCAGCACTTCGATCCCCAGCGCTTCGAAAATGCGACGGATCTGGCGGTTCTTCCCTTCGTCCAGGACAACAATGAGCCAGGAGTTCTTCTCGCCGTGGCGCAGGATTTCGGCACTCTTCGCGCGGAGGAGATCGCCGTCTTCCGCGCGAATGCCCTTTTTGATTTTCTCGAGGAGCGCCTCGTCCGGCACTGCCCCGATCTGGACGTGATAGGCTTTGTCGAGGTGGCTTTCGGGCGACGTGATCCGCGCGGCCCATCCGGAATCGTTGGTGAGGAGAAGCAAACCTTCGCTCGCTTTGTCGAGCCGGCCGACTGGCGCAAGCCAAGGTAATTCCTCTGGGACGTGCGCGTAGACCGTTTCGCGCCCTTTTTCATCGGACGCGGTCGTGACCACGCCGCGCGGCTTGTTCAGCATCCAGTAGATTTTCGCGGCGGCGCCGACAACTTGACCGTCCACGGTAATCCGGTCGCGAGGGACCGAAACGGGCGCTTCGGGATCGCGTTGGGTCTTGCCGCTCAATTGCACGCGGCGCGCGCGGATCAGTTCGACCGCTCGGGAACGCGAGCAGTAGCCCAGTTTCGATAGGGCTCGGGCGAGTCCTATCCGGCGCGCCTTCTTCACTGATTTGCAGCGCGAGGTTTGATCAGATCGTCGAGATAATCCGGCTTGGCTTCGTCACGGACCAGATGCGGATAGCGCTGACCGCCGTGATAGTCGACGCTGCAAGTCTTGTAGTAATCGTCGATCACAACGAGCAGCGAGATAGGCTGGGGACTATCCTTCGCTGCTTTGATTGCGTCCTCGAGCAGATCGTGCGTGTAAACCCGGCCGTTGACGCCTACGATTTTCATTCCGGAAGTGATGCCCGCGTTGAACGCCGGACCGCCAACGATCGAATCGCCCACGTTGCCGTCGTCGCCGACTTGCAAACCGATGGAATACTCGTCACCACCGCCTCCGCCACGGCGTCGTTCGGCTCGCGGAGCTTCGTCATTAAGAACAAATTTCCATCCGCCATTTTCGATTCCGCCCACCGGAGGAGCGGGTGAGGTAGACGTCAGCTTCTCGTGCAGATAGCTCGCCCAATCGTAGGGCGCCACCGAGTTCAACGCGTGAACGATGTCATCGAACGTGTACGGTTTCACTTCCGGACCGTTGTTCGGTCCGCCGTAGAACAGGGTCGTAAAATCTTCCAGGCTCTTTTGCCCCTTGGTTTGTTGATGGATGATCGTGGCAACTTCGAGCCACATGAGATCGCCTTCGTCGTAGTAATCGACGCCGCGGCGCCAATTGGTCCAGCCTCTTGCGAATCCGAGGCCTTGGCCAGTGGCGGTGTCGACAAGAGGGCGCCATGTTCGGCCGGGGCGGCCCGGGCCGAGAGAGGCGGAAATATTCGCGAGGTTGTCGCGATACTGCTCAGGCGTCCAGAGCCCGCTGCGAGCCGCGAGCAATGGACCCGCAAACTCCGTGAAGCCCTCATAGTCCCAAAGCATGTCGGTCTCCATCGGGACTTGGAAGTCCGGCGTCGTCAAATCCGCAGGGCGCCGGAATTTTCCGCTCCAGGAGTGAGCGTACTCGTGCGCCAGCAAACCTCCGAGGGACAGGCCGGCGGTAGGCGAAAGGAGCACGCGTTCGGGCAACCGGCTGTCGTTGCACTCGTTGTGTTCCAGGCCAAAGTGCGCGACGTGGTCGCTAAGCGTCAGCAGAAAATGGTATTCGCTGTAGTGACGCGAGCCGAAGAGCTTCCCCGCTTCCGCGACGAGGTTGGTCATGCCCTTCTGAACTTCCGGAGTTATGTTGAGCGCGACCTCGCTGTCGGCGACGATGTCGAGTTCGTGATGAATCGGCTCGCCGGGCGGAGTGATGTCGATCGCGCGATAATACTGGCCTATGATCACAGGTGAATCAACGAGGCGCTCGAGGGAGATCGGAGAAAACGAGACTTGGTTGCCGGATTGAGTTCCGTGCTGTGGCGTGCCGAATTTCCAACCGTCGGGCAGGATGAGCGTCGGCTTGAACATGATCTGATTGGCCGGAGGTCCGGCGGGATACAAAACGTTCTGGTTCCATTCGATCACGAGCAGCTTGTCGGTGGCCGAAGCCGCGGAAGTGGCGAATCCGCCGCTCGACGGCTCGAGGTAGTCGAAGGCGACATCCAGATGGTCGGCGCCGGGGGGCACGTCGACGTGGAAAGTGAAGTTGTCGAGCAAGTCGCGCGTCCAGGGAATCGTTTTCCCGTTCGCGCTGAATTTCAACCCGGTGACGTTGCCGATGGGGCCTTCCGGCCCGTGCTCGCCCGGAATCCATTTCGGGTAGTACACCGTGAACGGTCCCGGCTTCACGGGAATGCTTTCACGCGTACGCACGATTTTTTCCGGAGTCAGCGTCGCGTCCACGGTGAGTGAAATCGGGCCGGACTGCGCAGAAACGGCGGAGGAACTCAGCATCAGGAAAACGGCGACGACAAGAAGCAAGATCCATCGATTACAATTCATCTGTCACTCCTCGAAATCGATTATTCGGCGACGAGTCCGCGCAGCATTGTACACGCGTCAGAGCTGGTTAGGACTAACGCGAGGCATCAGACGCACCTCGCTCGCAACGCGGCACCAACCAGCTTCACTCTACTGCTTCGAGACGTTGACGTAATACAGGTCCGTCGCGACGTCGAAGTCGTCCTTCTTGAGCGGCGTCTTCATCGTCTGCCAATCCGTCGTGGCGTTGATAATCTGCCAGTCGCCTTCCTTCCCCACGCGAACCGGCATGGCAAAGCCGGGCTCGTCAGCTTTCCAGCGGTAGGCAACCGTGCCAGCGGCTTCGTCGAATTTCAGCTCGAGCGTCGGGATATCCGTGTGGCGAAGATACTGATTGAAGATCGGTGTAAGGTCTTTTCCAGTTTTCTGATTGAAGAACGCGACCATGTCTTCGGTCATGATGTTCTTATATTTGAAGTGCTGAAAGAGCTCATGGAGCAGCTTGAACCATTCCGGATCGTTGTCGATCAAGCTGCGCAGAGTATTGATGAACAGCACGCCTTTGAAATACTGGTCGGCAGGCGGATCGGCATTGACTCCGCGCTCGGCGATGATGGGCCGGTCGTTCTTAACCTTCGGCTTGTAGCCGTTGAGGTACTTGATGGCGTCGTCTTTGCCCCACCTGTATTCAACGTAGAGCGCTTCCAGGTAGGTGGTCCAGCCCTCGTGGATCCACATGTCCGAGCGATCCGCGGCCGTGATCGCGTTGCCGAACCATTCATGCCCGCTTTCGTGGATGATGATGAAATCGAATTTCGGGCTGATGCCGACGCCTGTCCAGTCGCGCTCGAGGTAGCCATTCGCGAAGTGATTGCCGTAGGTGACGGCGCTTTGGTGCTCCATGCCTGAATAGGGCACCTCGACAAGCTTGTACCCGTCTTTTTTGAAGGGATACTCGCCGAAATAGTGCTGGTAGGCTTCAAGCATGCCCTTGGCTTGCGCGAACTGCGCTTTCGCCTTGTCGAGATCCTCTGGCAAGACGTAGAAATCGAGCGGTAAATCACCCAGACGGTCGGAGAAATGCACGTAGTTGCCGATGTTCAGCGAAACGTCGTAGTTGTTGATGGGGTAGTGGACGTGCCAGTCCCAGCGCGTGTAGCCGTCGCCCAGGTCGGTCTTGCCCACAAACTCTCCGTTCGAAACATCGACGAGGTTACTCGGAATCGCGACGCTGATGTCCATGTTCTCGACTTCATCGCGCCATTGGTCTTTGTCGGGCCACCAAATGCTGGCGCCTTCTCCCTCGCACGCCGTGTAAATCCAGGTGCGGCCTGCAGGGTCTTTGCCGAAAGTGAAGCCGCCAAAGCGGCCGGTCTGGAGCGGAGTCCCCGAGTAGTAGAAGTCGATCGAGTACACTTTGCCCTTCTCCAGCGTCTGCGGAAAATCGATGAAAAGGGAGCGGAACTGGCGTTCATATTTTAGCGGCGTGGCGCCAAACAGGATTTTGTCGACGTTGAGGTCCGGATGCAGATCGATTTGAATGCGCGTATCGTCTTTCAGCATGCGAAACCGAATCGTGTTCTTGCCGCTGACGAGTTTCTTCTCCGGATCGACACGAATGTCGAGGTGGTAGTAAAGCAGGTCGTTGTTGGCGCGATACGGTCCGTAGGCACCCAGTAGAATCTGCTCCTGCGTTGGGACGCGCGGAGCCTGCGGCGCTGCGGCCGCGGCCCCTTGTTGCAACGCAGGCGGAGCAGCTTGAGCGGCAGTCTGCGTCGAAGTCTGAGCCGCGATAGGAGCTGCAACTGACACTAAGAACACGAGTGGGCGAACAACCGAACCAGCGATAGCCTGGAGGAGCATAAGCGGAACCTCACATTGTATACTTTATGCGAATGCCACGCCGCACCTTAACACTTTATAGGATCACGATTCTAGAGGAGCCCACTTTAAAGAGGTCTTGTGTTTGAGATCAGCCAGTCGCGGATCGTAGCGAACCGGAACTCGCTCTTTTTCAATGCTTCCGTAATGAACTTATGAGCCGCGACCGGTTCCACCTCGATGAAATAGCCGTTCGCTCGAAGCATCGCGTCAGTCATCACGAAGCTAATTCGCTTGTTGCCGTCGATAAACGCGTGATTGTTTGCGAGGGACTCCATAAGCGCGGCCGCTTCCTCGATGACGCTGTTGTAGTAGCCAGATTGCGGACGCAAAACGGCGGCTTCCAGCGCTCCTTTATCTCGAAGGCCGTGCGCGCCGCCAAATTCTTCGATTAGCAGACGGTGAGTTTCGATCGTTTCAGCAACTGTGGGGTAGATGCGTTCCGGCATTTACAGCTACTTGGCCAGGAGTTCAAGAAGCTTGCGATTCTTATCCACAGAGCGGCGAACGTGAGCCATGATCTCCGGGCGAACCGTCCCCTGCGTCGGCGCAACGAACCGGATATAGTGCTCCACGGCCTTCTCGAGTATGAAACTCTTCGTTTGTCCGTTGTCTGCGGCGAGCTTGGACAGATCGTCGTAGAGCGCAGCTTTCATTTCGAGGCCGACTTTTCTTGTGGCTTTCTTGGCCATGTTTCTCCACCTCTCTTTGCAACGATTCTATTTTGGAGCCTTGTTCGAAGTCAAGGTATATCTAGATGAATCTAGATAAGTCAAGGTATCGCCAAACCGGCGCGCCTTGCCTGGGCCCGCCTCCCAGGACTACCGCGCCGAGATTGACAAAGAGCGGACCGATATGAGAGTAAGTGCTCCATGAGCGCGTCGCATGTTCTCCTTCTTGCACTTCTGATCGGCCTTTTTTCGGGCCTGCGTTCGCTCACTCCGACCGCGGTCACAGCGTGGGCTGCGCGCTTGGGCTGGCTCAAACTAGGAAGCGGCCTCACATGGCTGGGTACGACGCCGGCCGCCGTTATTTTCACGATCCTCGCGATCGTCGAAATCGTCAACGATAAGCTGCCGAAAACTCCCAGCCGCACTGCGCCGGTGGGATTGACTGCGCGCATCGTGACGGGAGGTTTCACGGGCGCGTGCGTGGCTACGGCAGGAAACCAGGGACTCGCTCTGGGCGCAATTCTAGGCATTGTCGGCGCGCTTGTCGGCACCTTCGGCGGGTACCAGGCTCGAACGCGGTTGGTGAAGGCGCTCGGCGCCCCCGACTACGTGATTGCCGTGCTCGGAGACCTCATCACTATTGGCGGCTCCTTGTGGGTAGTTTCTCGGTTCTAATCTCCCTCCTACGCGCTAAATTGCTTCTGCCGCTGCCGTACACCGTGCCCAAGAACGCCATTTTCGCGCATCCGACCCTCGCGAAATCTCTCAACGATCACTTCGAGCACTTCCAGAACTGAGGCCTTGCGCGCGAAGCGCATCGCTCGTAGCATGGCGCGCGCAGTGGAAGCGGCGCAGGAACCCTTGAAGGAAAGGCGGCGGCGATGACAATACAAAGTTCGCGGCGGGACTTTCTGGGAATCTCAGCTCTGGGTCTGGCGGCAGCAATCGCTCCGAAAGAAGCGCTCGAGCGAGCCCCCGCAATGACGGGCCTGAGAAACGAGACTCCAAATGTCGGCGCCGAAATCTCCGTTTGGGTCACGTCCGGCGAAGAACGGTTTGCCGCTGCCCCGCGCGCCAAATGGAGTCCAGCATCGAGCACCCCCGGGACCGATCAAATCCAGTTGGACCCAAGCAAGAAGTTCCAGGAGATTTTGGGGTTCGGGGGCGCCTTTACCGAGGCGGCTTGTTACACCCTCAATCAACTGGCACCTTCGGCGCGCGAGCAACTCCTCCATGAGATGTTCCATCCTTCGGAGATGGGCCTAAACGTTTGCCGCACGTGCATTGGGGCGAGCGACTACTCGGCAAAGCTTTACAGCTTCGATGATGGCGACGCCGACCCCGACCTCACGAGATTCTCGATCGAGCACGACCGCGAATACATTCTCCCCATGCTACGCGAGGCGCGAAAGGCGAACCCTGACCTGTTCCTTTTTTCCTCACCGTGGAGTCCGCCCGGCTGGATGAAGTTCAACGGCACGATGCTGGGCGGCTCGATGCGCAACCATTATTTTCCGGCTTACGCCAAATACTTCCTCAAGTTTCTGCAGGGATACGCAGCCGAAGGCGTCGCGGTGCAGGCTGTAACGTCGCAGAACGAAGTGGACACCGATCAGGACGGCAAAATGCCAGCCTGCCTCTGGGGGCAGGAATACGAGATTCAGTTTGTGCGCGACCATCTAGGCCCGCTTTTGGAAAGCAGCGGAATGCCAACCAAGGTCTGGATTTTGGACCACAACTACAATTTGTGGGGACGCGTTGTGGACGAATTAGAGGACGACAAGCTTCGCAAATACGCCAACGCTGTCGCCTGGCACGGCTACGTGGGCACTGCCGACATGATGAGCAGGGTCCACGAGGCATTTCCCGATGCTGAGATGTATTGGACCGAAGGCGGCCCGGACTACACAGACCCCGGCTATCTGACGGATTGGTGCAAGTGGGGCGCGACCTTCACCGATGTGCTGCGCAACTGGTGCCGCTCGATCACCGCGTGGAACCTCGCTCTCGATGAGCATGGCCGGCCGAATATCGGACCGTTCTCATGCGGCGGCGTGGTGACGATCAACTCGCAGACCAAGGAGATTACACGCAGCGGACAATACTGGGCCTTCGCGCATTATTCGCGCGTGATACGTCGCGGCGCTCGCCGCTTTGAATCGCAGAGTGCGGCCAGCGATTTGCAGCATGTCGGTGTCGAGAATCCGGACGGTCAACAGGTGCTTGTCGTTACCAACGCGGGGCCCGCGAGAACAATCGAACTCCGGCTCGCGAACATGTCTGCCGGGATTCCACTGAAGGCAGATTCACTAACCACTTTGGCGTGGCGATAACACCGCTACCAATTCGGCGCGTCACGATGAAATCTCATTCGGATGTGGCGAGGCTTTTCCGGCTGCATCACGTAGCCGTGTTCCGGGCATTCCAGTCGTTGAGGAAACTTCGTCGCACCCGGAACCGGTTTCAGAACGAGTTCGACTCCACATTTAGGACAGCGCAACACGTTCGATGGAGCCGTCGTTTAGTGAGCACTGTCGGAGGATTTTTTGTCCGAAACTTACAGAAAATTTGGCGGATGAGTCTGTAAGCCGGATTCTGTGCGCTGCGTTTCCAAGGCGCTGACTTGCGTCAGCGCCACTACGGCCCCGCAGCGCGGCGATCATTCCTCTAGGTCCCGAATCGCTTCGGGACTCAAGCAGCCTACCCGAGGGTCGCAGCGTTTCATTTTTGCAAATGAAACGCATACGGGCTGGGCCAGCCCTCCCCTCCTATTTGGCCTTGCTCCACGCGGGGTTTTCCGTGCCTCGCGTGTTGCCACGCGAGCGGTGGGCTCTTACCCCACCTTTTCACCCTTGCCAAATGCGCTCGACCGATAGAGGCGAGTCCCCGGTTTTTCCGAAGACTTGCCGCCGAGGTGCAAGCTCACCGGCGGTTTATTTTCTGTGGCACTTTCCGTGGCCGCGCCGCAAAGCTCGCTTGCGCGCGCTTCGAAACGCAACCCCCTGGCGTTACCAGGCGCGTTGCCTTGCCGTGGCCGACTCGTCTTTTTAAGGCGAGCTCACCACGACTGGAGTCCGGACTTTCCTCCCGTCCCTCATCCCGAAGACTCGGAATCGGGACCGGCGATCACCCGACTCACCCGCCGACATCAGTATAACTCGAACGCTTGGGTTTCAGGTGGCTGATCATCGCGTTCTCGAAGGCGGTTTCGTTTTCACTTCATAACTGTGCACAAGTGGACAGATGCCGGCGCGGAGTATCGTTATTGTGGTGCTGCGATACGATGGAACGTCGGCGGCCATGTCCCTTGTGGAGTGACTGCACACGGTGGTCCGAGCGGGCCTTTGCAGTTTGACCGCTTGGAAGCCGCCCTTGCCGCCAGGTTCCAGGATGGTCTAAGTTGGGTGATGAAACACAGGCGTTGCGTCACCTTCCAAAGGAGAACAATCAATCGTGGCTAAACTAACAGCCGCTAAGAGGAAGAAGCTTCTGGCATCGGACTTCGTAGAAAAGGGCGCCAGAAAATATCCGATCCCCGACGCCGCGCACGCTCGAGATGCTTTGGCTAGGAGCTCGGGAAAACCGGAGCACGCCGCTGTGGTTGCTGCAGTAAGGCGAAAGTTTCCAAAAATAAAAATAACGAAAACAAAATAGTGGTCCCACCGAGCACCTTTGCTTGATGAGAGAACTTGCTCACACGCGGGTTCTGTTCACGTTAGTGGACTGCTGTCTTAAAGCAAGCAACTACTTCTGCTTTCTCACTCGTCGACCGACGCGAGCTTTGGCGCTCTAGCCGCGCGCGCCTCGCTTGGCGGATAGGTTCTTGCGACGCAAACCGCGCCGGGCAGCTCCCGTGCGTTTCACTCTGTTTAGGGCTGCCAGCGTTGCGTTCTTAGCTCTCTTGCTATTCCGGACGACCGTCTTGCCTCTGCGGTTCACGGTAGGCGCCACGGGCCCGCTTCGGGTCACAGCTCTTTGCACCGCATTGACTCTGCTAGCGATCATGCCCATCGTGGAGCCGATCGACTTCGCCACGCTCACCAAGCGTCCTTGGCCGTTGTTGTGCTTCCTCGTGCGTACTTTCATTGATTGCCCCTTTTTAAACTCTCGCGCTCGCGAAGTTTCCTTTATCCGCGAGCGACAACCCTTCCGGCTGATTCGCCAAACTCAGGCGTTCTTGGCGTCACTTAGAAAAGCCGTTAGGCTCGGGCCGCCTTGGCCTTCATCGCCGCTGGCTTCGTGGGCCGGCCGCCGTTCGGGTCGGATTCGTCGGAGTCGGCCGCCTCGAGATTGATGCTGCCCGCCATTTGACTCAGCTTCTCGTCCGTGTCTTTTTCATCCACAAGGGTCTGCCTCAAGAGCGAGGCCGCCCGGAGCTCTCCGAGAAGCTTGGCGTAAGTGCTGACGCAGCCGTAGCCGGCTATTTCGTAGTGCTCCACGCGCTGAGCGGCGGAGATCAGGCCCGCATCCAATTCTTCGGACGCGAGACCTTCCGCGATCATTTCGGCGCCCTCCCGGATGAGGCCCTCCATGCCCTTGCATTTCTTGCCCTTCGGGCGTTCTCCGAGAGCATTGAAAATCTCTTCGAGCCGCACTACGTGCTCCTTCGTTTGCCCCAAGTGCTTTTCAAAGGCCTCGCGCAATTCCGCGGAAGTGGATGCCTTGGCCATCTTAGGCAGAGCTTTCACAAGCTGGTTCTCCGCGCTATACAGATCCTTCAGTTCTTCGACATACAAGTGCTTCAAGCGATTCGCTTTCATTTTGAGATCCCTTTCCAAGTCCATACTCGTAGCGGCCTTCTGAAGCGCTTCCACTTTTGAATTGAGGCTGGCGTCTCCCTGTCGCTGAGACAAGGCGGTGATGGGATGTTGATGTTGGGCAGCGAAACCTACGCAGTTGCGGTGCCGCGTGTCATGAAATGGACCACAAGCAATATCAGGCCCACAACCAGGGCAATGTGAATGAAAGCACTGGTTATGTGAAATGCGAAAAACCCGAGCAACCAAAGAACAATCAGAACCGCGGCGATTATTCCAAGCATGTTTTCATCTCTTTACTGAGGAGCGCGAGAATATCTGCGATCTCGTTTTCCCAAACTACGCTGAGGCACGTCCAGACAGCAGCTTAGTCAGTGAGAAGAGGAACGTCTGTATCATTATGAACACTCTAGGATTTTGATTTCACGTTCAATCCTTTCCGCGACACCTGCGGGATTCAGAGAAACTGCCAGGAGATGGTGTCGAAGACACATTGACATCTGCTACCTCCTGGAAAACAAGACTCGACGAACTGCCGCGCAGGGGTCGACCGAGCAAAGCCTGAAAGTGTCTCGAATTGAACAGATACGCATCGTTTTCATTTTTATGATGCTGCCCTACAGAGGGACACCGGAGAATCGACGAGCTACCTCTGGCAAAAGGAGAGTGATCATGGCAGAACCGAGAGCAGCGAGATATACCGATATCGTTCCCGCCAAAAAGACTGTGATAGGCAGTAAAGTCGTCAACGCACAAAACGAGGACCTCGGAAAAATCGAAGACCTCGTGCTCGACGCTGGAGCCGGCCGGATCGCATACGCGGTCCTATCCTTTGGAGGCTTTTTGGGAATGGGCGAGAAGTATTTCGCCATTCCGTGGAACGCCTTCCACTTCAATTTGAAGGAAAATCATGCCGTTCTGAACGTTGACAAGAAACTGCTGGAGAATGCTCCGGGTTTCGATAAGGACGCGTGGCCGAACATGGCCGATTCGACCTGGGGAAACAGCATTTATAAACACTATGGCTATACCCCTTACTGGGAAGCGTCCGGGCCTTCCAGGTAAGTGCAGGCCCAGCTTGTCGGCTCCGTAAAAATTCCTGAGAGGAGGAAATTTCAATGAAGAAAGTTCTCAGTATGTTCGGCTTGCTCGCGGTGCTGTTCGCCACGATCGGCCTGTCCACAGCCGCCCAGGACATGAAGACAATGACCTGGACCGGCTGGATCAGCAACAGCTCTTGTGGTGCCAAGGACGCAAACGCGGACGGCAAGGCTTGCACGATGAAGTGTGTGAATGACAAGAGCGCTTCTTATGTGTTCGTCGATGCGAAGTCCAAGAAGGTTGTGCCGATTCACAACCAGGACGCCGTGACCGAAGCGAATCTCGGCCAAGAAGTAAAAGTGACCGGCCACAAGATGGACGACGGATCGGTTCACATCGAGAGCATCGCCAACGCTGCGATGTAGTTTCGACTGACGAGGTCGAGGGATGGGGAGCGCGGGTCGCACTCAATGAGCGCACTTCAGCTGTCGTCTCATTTCCCATCCCTCAATTCTCGCACTGGGAACCTTCTCCACTCCCGTGTAGGAACGCAACACGCACCGCGTACCGGAAACTGCGTGGTCCGAAAAGCTCTCCCAGGGCGAGCTAGTTCCGGCGCCAACGAGAGTATCCCCAGCCTCCACCACCGAGCAAAAACAACACTAATAGAACGATCAGTATGGTTTCCATATCTCTCCTCATGTGTCAGGGGGAGGTGATTGACTCGCCTAACTTCCCCCGCAGGCAGCATGATAAAAGAGACGAAGATGGATATCTGTTCACATCGGGACATGTTCGTGCCTTATTGGCTTTTGGCTGCCCTTCGTGCTGGTCTGCGGCGAGGATCGAACCACTGCGCCTAGCGCGTCTCTCGTTTGGCTTGAGGGCTATTATTCTGCTTCGTCAAGATGTGCACTTCTTCGAAAGCTCACCTTCGAAATGGCTTTCAACATCTTCACGGCTCAGTGGGTTTCTTGCGTTGTTCAAAATGACAGAATAGACGACTTCATTCCTTTCAATCTGCGCGGTGATAAATGCCGTGTCTTCCGGGAGTTCTTGGTAGACGAATTTCACCTTTCTGCCGTCTTCAAGGGTTTTGATCCACTCTTCGGCTGGCATATTGGTAGCTCCTCGGGCGACGTCAGTCCGCGTGACGAGTATACGCGGTGCGGGGAGAAATTGCGGTCGCGGATGACGATGGGACTACTCGACTGGATCGTCGTCTTTGGCCGCCACAGTAACCTCAACCCGAGAGCCTTTTTCGAGCCTCACATCGTCGCCGTGTTCGTCGGTTAACGTGTTTTCAATCCGGAGACCTCGATATCGGTGGTCGGCGCCGTCAACAGCAATCTGCGCCTTTTCGGGTCGGCTGGGACGTGGAGACGGGATGATTTTATCCACGATTCCCGGCAAGGTGACACTTGGCTGTTCTCGGATCCGCTCAGTATCTAGATTCAGTTCCCCTATTCTTGCGGACCTGGCCATGCGGGGCTTCTCCATTTCCTTCCTGACGCTGGCACGTGTCTCGTTGTTGGATTCTCTCTTACTTTTCTTATGTGGCATGCCTTCATTATGGCATCAGGACAGAACCCGGCAGTCCTGTTCTGCACAGTTGCGAATGTTTTGCGTCACGAATGGACGAAACCGGCCGCGCGAAAGTTGGCGCTTACTCGTGAAGGACAACGTTGAGAAGTGAGGTGTTGATCTGGAGCCCGCCGTTGTACTTGATGAAGCCCAATTTTCGGAATTTGTTCATGAAGAAATTCACACGCGAGCGCGTTGTACCAATCATTTCAGCCAGCATCTCCTGCGAGATTTTGGGGAGGACCACATGAGGCTTATCCTCCGTGCCATAGCGTGCAAGCAGAAGCAATGTGCGAGCCAGGCGCTTCTCACTCGAGTTAAAGAGCTGATCCACCAAATCCTCCTCAACTCGGATGTTCCTCGAAAGCATGTGAGAGATAAACCGGTCGGAAAACTCATGCTCCGCGTGAAGGACTCGCATCATCTCCTTCTTCTCAATTACGAGTACGGCGGTAGCGGTAATCGCAGTCGCCGTCCCAATCCGAATCGGCTGGCCGGCGAGGCATCCCTCACCAAAGAAATCGCCCGGTCCCAAAACCGCCACGACGGCCTCTTTGCCGGTTTCATTGACGACCGATAGCCTCACTCCACCCTTTTGAATGTATAAGACATTCTTGGCAGGATCCCCCTGCGAGAATATGGTTTCCTTTTTCTTGAACTCCGAAACTTTCCTGGACACACCTGCCGAATCAAGAAAACCATGCACGTCGAAAGGGGGATTCTTCGCGGGAGCTGGTTTGATCTTTTTTGCGGTTGGCTGTGGCAGACCCATCACGAACTCCCGTAAGCGCTTAGCCAAGAGAGCGCGAGTGTTTTCAAAAGACTTAAGGGGCTTAAGTCTATCACTATTGCGGAACGACTGCCAGCTACCGTGATCGGCCTGATTAGTTCATCTGGCTTTCCGAGGCGACGGCATATTCTTCAACAGCTAGAATCAGTTCCTTTCGGAGATTCATCTCCCATCCGGGCTTGATGCGGACGCGCAAGTCGGCGGCGGATTCGCCGACGATGCTGCAAGGAACGGGGATGGGAATTTGACGAATTGCAACGAGCAAAACCACCGATTTGCCGAACCAGATAGAATATATAGATGAAAAATCCATATTCCCCTCGGTCATCATGTTGGTTACTCCCTCAGTCTCGGTGGAACCACGGACCTTTATAGCGCGGACTGAATGGAAGTTCTGTTCCAATCTGGACACATGCAACCGAGAAATCGTCCCAAGGTTCGAATACCGCGTGGAATTTCATTGGAGCCCAGGGTCTTTCCGAACAACACTTGGCCAACTCTTAGTTAGTCGGATAATCGGAAACTTATGGGGCCTCCGAGATTCAGCGTGGATAGCGGCTCGATCACAGCATTTTAAGGATGGTGGCGCAGGTCCAGTGGTTGATCATGCCGTTTTCGATGGCCCACTCGGCCATGCGGATGGCGTCGGCGCGGTTGTCGGGGTCGCCGGTGATGCCGGAAACTCGTTCCCATTCGTCCCAATCCTGAAACTGCAAAATGCCATAGGACATTTTTCCATTGGTGTCGATGCGGTTGATCGGCTTGCCCATACTCTCGCAGGGGATCAAATGCTCGATGGCGAGGTCGGCGGTGGCGCGCGTGGCGGGGGCGCCAATTTCGAGTTTCGGGTATTTCCAATAGGGGCGGCTGTCGTAATTGCGGGCCAGAAACATCGCGCGGGCGTAGATGAGATTGGGCGAAGGACCGACGACTAAGCTACACGAATACGATGGCTGGCACGGTGCCGCCCTAAAGACCGCGGCGCCACGTTCAAACCTTGAGGCAAAACCCAGGCCATCGGAGGGTTGTGGAGCGCGAGCGGGCCATTGCTCGAAGGCTTGCGGTTTGCTTTCGGCGCTAGACTGGACGCGATCGACCCCTTTTCGGGACATGAAAAAGATCAAGGCAGGGGTGAGTAAGAATACGAGAAATGCGCGAGATTTCGTGGAATCGTCAGCGGCGCGCGTGCGAGACATCGTAGTCATGGCCAGCGACTCCTTCGGGAGATGTGCAGAACAGCGACAGGCGAGAGAGGATTATAGGCGAACAAAAGGCGAAATGTCAAGGAGAAATGGCGCAGCGTCCGTCCCCCTAAACACCGGCGGCTTCTGTACCGCAAAAGGGGTACTTCAGCGCCCTTCCTATCTTGGTACCAGGAAAGCACTGCATGTTGTGATGTGTTTGTGCCGGCGATTGGGCAGAGTGTGTCCCGGCAAGCAGATCAGGCGAGGGTGGACACATTCGTGAACCTGAAACGGGCCGAGGCTGACAGGCGTCAATAAGACCAACGATGTCGTTGCGCCACGTGCCGGGCGCGTCCAGCAAGACTGAAAAGGAGATTCGCTATGAAACTGGCAGGACCGATCAGGGTTACACGTGGTCATCTCTTCGGAATCACCGACCTATTCGCCATGGCCGCCGCCGCAGGTGCTTTCAGCCTGCTTCTACCGGCCATCCCCGTCCTCGCTCAGACCGAGACGCTAAAGGAGAACATCGTGAACCAAAGCGGCACCCGCATGACCGAAGCCGTTAATCCGCAGCCCGGCGCTATGGCAGCCGAAGACACATCCATCCGCCCGTTTCACTTCACTGCTCCGGAAGCGCAGCTCGTCGACCTGCGCCGGCGCGTCGCTGCGACGAAGTGGCCTGAACGGGAATTGGTCACTGATGCGACGCAGGGCGTGCAGCTCGCGACCATGCAGAAGCTGGCGCACTATTGGGCCACCGATTACGACTGGCGAAAGGTAGAGGCGAGGTTGAATGCCCTGCCGCAATTCGTCACGACGATCGACGGACTCGACATTCATTTCATCCACGTTCGTTCGAAAAATCCGAACGCTCTCCCGATCATCATCACGCACGGATGGCCCGGATCGATCATTGAGCAGCTAAAGGTCATCGGCCCGCTCACCGATCCCGTTGCCTATGGTGGAAAGGCGGAAGACTCATTTGATGTAGTGATCCCTTCGCTGCCGGGCTACGGGTTTTCAGGCAAGCCGACCGCGACTGGCTGGGACCCGGACCGCATCGCAAGCGCCTGGATCGTGCTGATGAAGCGGCTCGGATACACGCGATATGTGGCGCAAGGCGGCGATTGGGGAAATTGCGTCACGGAGCTGATGGCTCTGAAGACGCCTCCAGGATTGCTCGGCATCCACACCAACATGGCGGCCACTGTTCCAGCCGAGATTGACAAGGCTGCGCTTGCGGGGGCTCCGCCGCCGTCCAACCTCTCAGGCGACGAGTTGCACGCGTACCAGCAGTTGGCCTTTTTCTATAAGCACGGTCTTGGCTACGCCATCGAGATGGCGAACCACCCAGAGACGCTATTCGCAATCGCGGATTCTCCGGTTGGTCTCGCGGCGTGGATCCTCGATCACGACGCGGCTAGCTACGCGCTCGTCACACGCGTGTTCGACGGACAGACTGAAGGCCTGACGCGAGACGACATCCTCGATAACATCACCCTCTACTGGCTGACAAACACGCCGATCTCGTCGGCTCGTCTCTATTGGGAATATAAGGGTGGATTTTTCGATGTCAGGAACGTGACGATCCCGGTCGGCGTCAGCGCCTTTCCGGACGAGATCTACCAAGCCCCGAAGAGCTGGACAGAGAAAGCCTACCCCAAACTCATTTTCTACAATCGACCCCCGAAAGGCGGACACTTCGCCGCGTGGGAACAGCCGCAGCAGTTCACGGAAGACGTCCGAGCGACGTTCCGATCGCTGCGGTAATTGGCGCGAGGCGGACGGCGCACACTCATTGGGGTGCGCGCCGTCTGCCGAGGTGAATCCAGCCAACGTCGATTCGAGTCCAATGGGGAAATAAATGAGTACAAACGCGAAAACGCAGATGGCAACGGGCGAAGGCTCCGCCTCGGTCGATCCGTCGGTCAGCGCCGAGCAGAGGTTGAAGGAATTCGGCATCAAGCTCCCGGCAGCCCCTGAGCCGTTCGGCATGTATGTGGAAGCGGTGCGGACGGGCAACCTGCTGTTTCTGACCGGGATGCTTCCCACGGAAGGCCGCGAGGCGAAATTCGTTGGTCGGGTCGGAGGGGAGCTCGATGTGGAAGCGGGGCGCAAAGCGGCTCGCCTGGCGGCGCTCAACGTCCTCGCTATCGCGCGGGAGCACTTGGGATCGCTCGACAAAGTGACGCGGATCGTGCGGCTCGGGGTGTCGGTGGCCACTTCGGGAGACTTCCGTGAACAGCCGAAAGTCGCCGACGCCGCTTCGGAGTTGCTGCAAGAGGTTTTCGGAAAAGTCAAGAATCCTTGCCGATCGGTGTATGGCGTGGCAAGCCTTCCGCTTGGTGTGCCCGTCGAGCTGGAAGTGATTTTCGAGGTGGCCGGATAAGATGAGGTATCTGGGCGAGGGAGCTATACGCAATGGCCAGCGGGGACTAAGAAGTTTGGGCAGAACCGGAGTTTGATATGTCAGACAAGAAGGTAGGAGTCGTCATGGCGTCACAACAAGGTACGGTTCGAGCGCACCAGCCGGGCCAAGACGTTTTCAAATCGGTCTTAGCGGAAGACATCGAGTGGAAGCCCTTTGCAGCGTTCCCGCCTTCGGCGCAACTGGCAGTCGTTGTGGGTCAACCCTCGGAAGCAGGACCCTACACGATCAGGGTGAGAGTACCTCACGGTGTGAAGATCATGCCCCATCGGCACCCGGAGGATCGAGTCTACACAGTTATGTCTGGCGTGTTCTACATCGGCCTGGGCGATCGGTTCGACCCCGACAAGCTGGAGGCGTATCCGCCCGGTAGCGTCATCGTTTTGCCCGGCAATACGTCTCATTTCCATTGGGCGAAATCGAGTGAGTACGTCACGCAAGTGACGGCGATCGGGCCGCTTGGCCTTGAATACGTCAGCGCGAACGATGATCCGCGGAACAACAACTCGTAGGAGGCATCTGAAGGATTTGAGCGACGGCTGTGAGGTCGCCGACAACGCAATGCAGAAACCGATCGAGCAGCGTGCCGGAAGCTCGCATAACTGAACCGAGCAATGCGCGTTTGCAGCTCACCCAGCTGAGTACCAGGAAAGAAGAGGAGATAATTTATGTCGCACCATTATTCCGGTCCCAATTTTGGCTTTCCCCACGGGGACGCCCGCCTGGACTTCACCGATCTGTATGCTTTCCCGAAGCCTGGGGATGCTAGCAAGTCGATCCTCATTTTTGACGTGCATCCGTCCATCGGCGTGAACCCGCCCGGGCCCACCACCGCCGTCGCGTTCGCGCCCGACGCGATTTATGAACTTAAAATCGATACCAACGGCGACACCGTCGCCGACATTGCATACCGGGTGCGCTTCACGTCCGCCGAGGGCGGGGCGCAGACCGCGACGCTTCGCCGCGCTGAGGGCGCGCAGGCCGCTGAGACAGGCGACGACGGGGAGGTGATCGTCGAGGGGGTGCCAGTCTCGATGGGAACGGAGATACGGGTGGCGGAGGCCGGTGGCTACCGCTTCTTCGCCGGCTGGCGCAGCGATCCCTTTTTCTTCGACGTGAATGGCGCCCTGAACAACCTGCAATTCACTGGTGACGACTACTTCGCCGACAAGGACGTTTGCAGCACCGCGCTGGAAGTGCCCAACTCTGCTCTCGGTTCTAAAAAGGTGAGTCTATGGGTTCGCACGCTGGACGGCGCAAGCGGGAGATGGGTCCCGGCGGACCGCGGTGCGCGGGGAAATCAAACTCCCTTTCTCGCCGGCGAGCAGAACGCTGCCTATCTGGCTGCAGAGCCGGCGGACGATGCTCGTTTCATTCCGGTCTTCGCGCACGCGCTGGAGCACACCGGCGGATATACGCCGGAGGAAGCAACGCGCGTGGCCGCGACTCTGCTGCCAGACGTCCTCCACTACGATCCCACGCGGCCGGCTTCCTATCCGGACAATGGCCGGGCGCTCACCGACGACGTCGTAGATTTCTTCCTTCCCATCCTCACAAATGGAAAGGTGACGCAGGATAAGGTGGGGCCCCACAAAGACCTGCTCGCGTCGTTTCCTTACGTCGGCGCGCCGCACACGGCCCGATCTGCGAAACCGGCGGCCGCAAAGGCGTAGGTGGTCGCTTCGCCATCCGGATGACGGAGCGGCACTTCTAACGCGGAGGTACGACGATGCGTCATTTCGGCTCATCCCGTGGGACTCGATGCTTGCGGGCCTCACGCGTGGCGTTGGTGACTTCTGTGGTGCTTGCATCATTTCTATTGCCGGCACAATTGCCGGCTCAGGCCCAACGAAAGGAAAGTCCCATGCAAAACCCGACTTTTTATCGCACGATACAGATCGATGGGCTCTCGATCTTTTACAGAGAGGCCGGGCCGAAAGATGCGCCGACGCTCCTCCTGCTCCACGGACTTCCCTCTTCCTCGCGGATGTTCGAGCCTCTCTTTACGCGGCTTTCCGATCGCTATCACCTTGTCGCGCCCGATTACCCCGGCTTCGGACACAGCGACTGGCCCGACCCGAAAAAATTCGCGTACACGTTCGATCACTACGCCGAAATCATGAATCACTTCACGGAAGCTCTCGGGCTCTCGCACTACTCGCTATACATGCAGGATTACGGCGGCCCCGTTGGTTTTCGGATGATCTTGGCGCATCCGGAGCGAGTGGAATCGCTGATCATCCAGGACGCAGTAGCACATGACAGCGGTCTGGGCGCAAACTGGAAGACGCGGCGCGCTTTTTGGGCCGATCGCGCCCCCAACGAAAGCGCCCTGCGCACCAATCTCCTTTCGCTCCCGACGACGCGGGCACGCCACGTCGGTGATGATCCCAACCTCGAACGCCATGACCCTGACCTCTGGACCGATGAATATTATTTTCTCAACCAGCTCGGCCAGGCTGACATTCAAAGCGACCTCTTCTACGATTACCGCACAAACGTCGAAAATTATCCCAAGTGGGACGCCTGGATGCGCGAAAAGCAGCCGCGACTGCTGGTGATCTGGGGCAAGTATGAGTCGTCATTCGATCCCTCGGAGCCGGAAGCCTATCGCCGCGACGTGCCGAAGGCCGAAGTGCACATCGTCGATGGGGGGCATTTCGCGCTCGATACCGCGGCCGATCAGATTGCACAGCTCGTCCGGGACTTTATGAAGTAGGAACGTGCTCGCGCGCCCGGCAAGTTCGAAAGGAGATTCACCATGAAACAAGCAGAACCGAATGGGATTTCACGTCGTCGTCTTTTCGAAATGACCGGCATTTCGGCTGGCGCCGCGCTGCTTGGCGGGCTTCCGCTTTTCGCGGACGAGCCCGCGTCCAGCGACACTAATCCGGAAAATCCGGCCACTGTCAAGTCAGGGACAAACGACTCGTTTGCCCCTCTGAAACAGATCGATGCCGGCCTGCTCAATGTTGGATACGCTGAAGCCGGCCCCGCCAATGGCCCCGCCGTAATCCTTCTGCACGGTTGGCCCTACGACATTCACAGTTTTGTCGAGGTTGCTCCACTGTTGGCTTCGGCAGGCTACAGGGTAATCGTCCCTTATCTGCGCGGCTACGGCTCTACGACCTTTCTTTCCAGCTCAACCGTGCGAAACGCCCAGCAGTCGGCCGTCGGCCTCGACATCATCGCTCTTATGGATGCACTCAAGATCCAGAAAGCCATCGTAGGCGGCTTTGACTGGGGCGCGCGAACAGCGGACGTCATGGCAACACTCTGGCCGGAACGCTGCAAGGCGATCGTTTCCGTCAGCGGCTATCTGATCAGCAGCCCGGAGGGCAACCAGGTGCCGTGGCCACCCGAGCCTGCGTTCCTGTTTTGGTACCAATACTATTTCGCCACCCCAGTCGGCAAGGCCGGCTATGCGAAATACCTCGACCAGTTCAATAAGTTCATCTGGCACCAGGCTTCGCCAAAGTGGAATTTCGACGATGCTACGTACGACCGCACAGCAGCGTCCTTCAACAACCCCGACCACGTTGACATCGTGATGCACGACTATCGCTGGCGGCTTGGCCTGGCCGACGGCGAGCGGAAATATGACGACCTGGAAAAGCGGCTGGCCGCACTTGCTCCCATCACGGTGCCCACGATCACCATGGAAGGTGACTCCAACGGTGCAATCCACGCGCCCAGTACGGCCTATCGAGATAAGTTCTCGGGCAAGTATGAGTACCGCCTCATCACCGGCGGCGTGGGGCACAATCTGCCTCAAGAAGCACCGCAGGCGTTTGCCAAAGCTATCGTCGATGTCGACAAGTTCTGATCGGCGCTAGCTTGCGGATGCCCTATAAGAAATGGCGGTTCGTCAAACGGATCTCTAAGGAACGAGTGATTCTGGGTTGACGCTCGCATTCAAGAAATCTGACTCTCGACTTAGGCGAACGCACAGAGGGGGAAAGAACATGGCAAATGCGAAGGGTGAAATCCGTGGTAACGACGCCAAAGACGCCAGCGCGGGCGTCGACCTGAAGCTCGAGGTGATCGTCATCCCCGTCTCGGATGCGGACCGCGCGAAGCAGTTCTACGCCAGGCTCGGCTGGAGGCTCGACGCCGACTTCGCTGGCGCTAACGACTTCCGCGTGATCCAGTTCACACCGCCTGGCTCCGGGTGCTCGATCCAATTCGGCAAGACCCTCACGTCGGCCGCGCCCGGCTCAGCCAAGGCGTTCCTGGTCGTTTCCGATATAGTGGCCGCGCGGGACAAGCTGGTCGCCGGCGGCGTCGAGGTGAGCGAGTTCTTCTATATTGGCGCGCATGGTCGGGTCAGCGGGCTCGATCCCGAGCGCCGCACCTACAGCTCACGCGCAACGTTCAGCGATCCCGACGGCAACGTGTGGCTGCTGCAGGAGGTCACAACGCGGCTTCCAGGACGCATCGACACTGGCGTGACTTCGTTCGGCTCCGCAAGCGACCTGGCGAACGCGATGCGGCGTGCGTCGGCCGCCCACGGCGAGCACGAGAAGCGCATACGCAAGGCAGATCCGAATTGGCCCGACTGGTACGCCGAATATATGGTGGCGGAGCAATCAGGGACAGAGCTGCCGACGTGAGCGAACGCGTGACCACGAAGGGCGCATGGCGGTGCTCAAAAATTTGAGAGGAGGAACACTATGAAGCGGATCGGTTTCTTACTGCTTGCGGTTGCAAGCCTGGCGGGCGCGGTCGCCCACATGGCCCACGCATCGGGACAGTCCGATGGAGAGGCCGCCCCGATCTACGGGGTGAAAATCCCTGCCGGATTCCGCGATTGGAAATTGATTGCGGCAGACCAGCTGCTATTCGCCGGCAAGGGCGAGCAATTGCGCGCTCAACTCGGCAACGATATAGCGATCAAGGCGTATAAGGAAGGGACGCTTCCGTTCCCAGACGGCAGCATCATTGCCGCGATTCATTGGACTCGTGTCCCGTCGGAAAGCAACGACAAAGTGCTGGACGGTCCATTCCCCGGCACTCAATCTTTCCTTGTTGGAACGCGCGTGAATATGCAGTTCATGGTCAAGGACTCGAAGAAGTATGCCGCGACGGCAGGGTGGGGGTTCGCTGACTTTACGGGCGAAAAGCCGGGCAGCCAGGCGCTACACGAGACCTGCTTCCCCTGCCACGCGCCCGCGAAAGACCACGACTATGTCTTCACCCATTACGCACCTTGATACCAAGGACGAAGATTTCAGGGACGAAATGGTCGCGATAAGCGCCATTTGCTGGGGTCAAAAAGGAAACTCCTGGTTAAGTGAGGACTCAATGCTAAGTCGTACTTTTCGGTTGCTGCTGGTTGCTTGTCTGGTCACGAGCGCGGTATGGGCAGCGAACGATCCCTTCGTAGGCAAATGGAAGGTGAATCCATCCAAAAGCAAACTCAACGACGAAATGAAGGTCGAGGTCGCGGGAGCAAACAGATACGCCATCACCTTTGGCCCCGGCCTGGTGGACACAATCGTAGCCGATGGGAGTGACCAGCCAGCCCTGCGCGGAACCACCCTGTCCGTCACGGTGAAGGGACCCAATAGCTGGGTGGTCGTCCGCAAGATGAAGGGCCGCACGCTCCTCACAGGGATTTGGACGCTTTCCGAAGACGGCAAAACGCTGAACGACGCCTATACGGAATACGCGCGCGACGGTTCGACATCGTTGTTCTTGCCCTACGTGTACGAGCGGACGGCGGGGAGTTCAGGTTTTACAGGCACATGGGACAGCGACACCGAGAAAGTCAAGGCCGGGATCGAGCTCGAGATCCAGCCCTACGAGGGTGACGGCCTGTCATTCAATGGTCCCCATGCAGACATGACTAAGAATATGAGGTTCGATGGGATCGATTATCCGGACCTCGATCCCGATGCGGATAAAGGCTCTGCATCTTCGGGCCAGCGCGTGAACGAGCGCAGTCTGGAAATCACAGACAAATTCAAAGGCAAAATTACGGGGACTCGGCAGATCGAGCTTTCTACAGATCTCAAGACCTTGACGTTGACCGAACAGCTGGTGGGTCAAAACAGGCCCAAGAGCATCTTTGTGTTTGATCGGGAATAGAGATGCGAGTAAGGAACTGTTCTTTGGCGTTTGGGATTTGGATACGTCGCGCTTTGGTTGCGGCGCTGATCGTGGGAGGTATCGCCATCGCCGCATTCCATTCAGACAAATCGGCTGTTCGAGCTGCCAGCATGATTTTGAGCTCAGGGTTTGCATCCCGAAGCGTCAGGACAAACCCTGAAACCCGTAGCCTTCGCGACGAGGGGTCCATGCCGGACTTGGGCGGCGCCATCGGCTGGCTCAACTCCGCTCCTCTGAGCAGCAAGTCGCTCCGCGGAAAAGTTGTGCTGGTGGATTTCTGGACATACACCTGCATCAACTCCCTGCGCCCCCTGCCTTACGTGAAGGCATGGGCGGCAAAATATAAGGACGCGGGCCTGGTTGTGATCGGCGCGCACACGCCGGAATTCTCGTTCGAGAAAGAACCAGTGAACGTGGAAAACGCAGTGCGCGATTTGAAGGTGGCCTATCCGGTGGCCATCGACAGCAACCACAGGATTTGGGACGCATTCCACAACGAATACTGGCCGGCGCAATACGTTATCGATGCGAAAGGACGAATTCGCTACCACCACTTCGGCGAGGGCGAGTATGCCGGGCTTGAGCGCGTCATCCAGGAATTGCTGAAGGAAAACGGAGCTACTGGCTTTGATGAGAACACGGCGAGCGTAACCGCTGACGGAGTGGAAGCAGCGCCGAGCCGGGATGAAGGGTCTCCCGAAACCTATGTCGGCTACCTTCGCGCCGAAAATTTCGCATTGCCCGAACGATTGGCTCACAACTCAACGAAGATATACAACGCGCCCGCTAGGCTCGCGTTGAATCACTGGGGATTAAGCGGATCGTGGGACGTGGGTGAGGAGAGCGCTGTGGTTCAGGTGGCGCCGGCCAAGATTGTCTTCCGGTTCCACGCCCGCGACCTGCACCTGGTATTAGCTCCAACGAAGGATGGTAAGCCCGTTCGCTTCAGGGTGATGTTGGACGGCAACGCGCCCGGCGACAATCACGGGTCTGATACCGCCCCGGACGGCACCGGCGAGGTTCGAGAGCCGCGTCTCTATCAACTCATCCGGCAAAAGGATCGAATCGAAGACCGGACTTTTGAGATCGAGTTCCTCGATCCCGGCGCTCAGGCGCTTGACTTCACGTTTGGTTAGGAATTGGACCGCCGGAAATTTGAACCGGAAGGCTCACCGCCGTCGGCGAAGTTCATCCAAAATCGCAGACGCGGGTTGGAGGCGGCCAGCTTCGGCTGACTCCCAGGACGCCGACAGCGCCTGGTGCAAGACTCGGCGTTCATCCTCAGTGAGATCGTCACCTTCATCATCCGCGACGAGGTCGATTACCGTGCCTTCGCGCAAAGTCGTCGGCTCGTCAAGCACGATGCGCCCGTTCTGGACCCGCGCTCGGAGGGGGCTCATGCCATTACTATACGGTCTTCCGTGACGCCTCGCAATGACGAGGCGGCGCTACGGAATACGCTCACTGCAATCGTCCCATCCCGTTTAACGCTCGACATCCGCCAATTCTTTTAACAGAAATTCCGCTTCCTCCCGTCCGCTCTCAGCTATGTAATTCCGGTTCATCCGCAGCGCTCGACGCAGCAAGGGGACTGCGAGTTTACGACCGCCTTTTCGGGCTTTGTATATCTTTGCAAGTAGAATGCAGGCGTCACCATCCTTCTGTGCAATCGCCTTTTTAAACCAGAACACAGCGGAGCGCATATTGCCCGCGTTCCTGCGGTCAATCGCCAGATTCGAAGCAGCATACCCGGCTCCATTTCTGTAAGCTCGCTTGTACCAAAACGCGGCTTTCTCTAAGCTCCTTCTCGTGCCTTTACCGGACGCGTAGAAATTGCCAAGGTTCGCCTGGCAACCGCTGTCTCCTGACAGCGCGCCGGCTAATAAAGACTTGAACGCGCTCTTGAAGTCTCCCGTTTCTTCGTATCGCTCAGCCTCAAGAAGAAGCCTTTTTGGGTCAGCTGTTTTGTTCCGTTTCGCGAGAGTCATAAAGACCGCTTTCGATCCACAGGTCGTGCATTGGTTCCGACGTCCCCTTCTTCTCTCGGGCCAGCTTTACCGACCTGTGACTAACTTCTGATGGGTCATTGTCGCACGATCGCAACCTGGGCCACTACCCGACGTCCCGCGCCGCCCAAATCCGGCTGGCCATGTTAGTTCGCGCGATGAGCTTTTCGAATTGGGCGATGGCGCGATCGGAAGGCGGCGTTCCTATTCCGAGAAGCTGCTGGTCATTCTGTTTCGAAGGCGATCAAGGCAGCGCTTGCCGCGGGCAGTTCGATGACCGGCGTACCATTCTCCAGAGGGAGCGTTTGCTCGTGGGCGTCTGACCATGACCCGCTCGCCCCAACGGGCGCTCCGCCGAATGTGGTGTCCTTCGTGTCATCTACGCGTGGCGCATACAGGCGGAGCGACTTCGCGCGTCGGACACGCAGCCCCGTGTCCACAGCGACGCGCAACGGGCGGTCAAGATTCTTATTGAAGACCGCCACTTTGATCGTCCCGCCGTGGTCCCGGAAACCATACGCCGTCAGCAACGGTGCTTGCTCAAGCCCGTCGAGCTTACTCTCCACAAGCTGGGCCGCACCCGCCTCCGCGAAGAGCAGCATGCCGTAATAGATTGGGCGTGCCAGGAACCCGTCGTCCGGCGTCCCGGCAATGGGCGTGTAACAACCATAGCCGCCGCCGTGGAAATTGATCCCGATTCCACCCTCGGAAGCCAACTGATACATCAGGTCCGCTCCCCACAGCGCCGAGGCAAACGTATCGCTTACCCCGGGCTTGCCCCCTTGGTAGCAGGAATTGGTTTCCGCAAGGCGAAAAGGCAGGCCAGTCTGCCGGCTCGTCTGCTGCATGCCGTCGAACTCGTCCCGCAGCTTCGGATTCGGCCGCAGGAGCCGCTCAATCGTCATCGCAGGATCACTGGGCGGACCTTCCGCATAATAGTGATGCGTTAAGAACCGCACATCGTCTTTGAACTGTTTCGCAAACGGAACAAGCCACTCGTTGTTGTACGCTGTGTCGGGCCCGGCAAACGGCGCGCCGGGAACGCGCCGCCGAACCGCCTGAGAATAGCGGCGCCAATCCGCCGCGAATTGCGCAAAGTCGTAATCCGGCTTGCGCAACCCGTTTCGGTAAAACAGATCAGGTTCGTTGCCCAGCTGAAACGCGAGCAGTTTCCGACCCGCCACATCTGCAACGAAAGCTGCCTCAGCCGCCGCGTCCTCCACGGTGCCGGTGCCCATATTCAATCCATAAATCAGCTTCCAGCCGGTGGCGTCGAGAAAATCGCGCAAATTCCGAATCGCCGCCGGCGTGATATTCACGGGCGAAGGACTCTTATGCGCAGCGTCGGGACCGACAGCAAATCCGAATCCAATCGGAGTCGCCTTGTCGTTCATCATGCTCTCGACGGCCTGGGCTCTCGGATTCGTCTCGCCATTGGGAGCCCAGTAGCAGTACTCGCTGGTGTTCCCGCCAATGCGCAAAACGCCCGAATTGCCCAGGCGTCGCACGAACCCGACCAGCTCCAGATTGTCTCCTGAGAAGAAATGCGGATTGCCGAGCTGTGCCGACTCATAACTCAGCCCGGTGAAGTCGGCGCCGATCTTGTTCGAGAGCCGGTCAGCACGCAGAGTCAGGCGGGCCGAAGCCGCGGGACGCTCTTCAGCCAAGGCGAGTGACAGGCGGAGAACAGTAGCGGAAGCAAATGCGGAGAGGCGAATGAAATCTCGACGATTCATGGCAGAGGATTTCATCACAGAATCGCAGTTCGCAGCAATGTTGTCCGCCCGAGTGTCGAGTGCTGCCCTGCTTCGAACGCAAGACTACTTCGCGGCGAGGAGTTTCATCAGTCGCGGTAGGGGAGTGGTTTGGGAGGGCCCAACTTCCCCGATTCGCGTCCTTCGATCCACTGGTTCAGTGCGGTCCCCAAGTCGTCTTGGTTGCACCAATGCTGAAGAACGTGACCGTCTGCGCCAACCGGCGATGTATTGAAACCCTCTTCAACGTCCTCCCAATACATAACCTCGCCTGAGTTGTACGCAACGA
Organism: uncultured Acidobacteriota bacterium; assembly: GCA_963737205.1. GTDB lineage: Bacteria > Acidobacteriota > Terriglobia > Acidiferrales > UBA7541 > Palsa-295. The sequence goes on from CAVTRV010000008.1 coordinate 81,343, forward strand.
CGACGACCTTCTCAAGCTTCCCGTAACGCTCTATGGGTGCGAAGTATGGATCGACTGAGTATTGTCGGAAGACTGCGATTTGCTGAGGGTCACACTTCTCCAAGTCGGCTCTCACGAACTTTCTTACTTCATCTATCGTTGCAGGGCGCCATTCCATGGCGATCCAACAGTAGCTTTTGCCGCCTCGCGTCGCAACAATGTGTTTGGCTGCGGGGTGCTGTTCGAATGCACCATAAGTTGCGTAATTGGAGACCGAACCAGCTACCTGACGTCGAGTGACGTGAGTTTTCGCGCCAGTGAAGACCACGGACATTGCGTCCAAACCTTAGGCAGAACTGAGGAGCTTTTCGAATTGGGGTTCGTCGAGAATGGGGACGCCGAGGGTCTTGGCTTTGTCGAATTTTGAGCCCGGGTCGGTGCCGACGACGACGTAGCTGGTTTTCTTGCTGACGGAGCCGCCGGCCTTGCCGCCATGCGAGGCGACGAGCGCCTCGGCTTCTTCGCGGCTGCGATTCGCGAGCGTGCCGGTAAAGACGAATGTCTTCCCTGCTAGCTTTGCGCTGACTGGGGCCTGCCGCTCTTCCTTCATGTTGACGCCAGCCTGCTTCAAGCGCTCGACGAGCTTGCGGTTCGCCGATTCCGAGAAAAACTCGCGCACGCCTTCCGCGATTTTCGGGCCGACCTCGTGCACTTCTTCCAATTCCTCGAGGCTTGCGTCGGCGAGCTTCTCCATTGAGCCGAAATGCGCGGCAAGGAGCTGCCCGGTGCGTTCGCCGACGAACGGAATGCCGATGGCGTAAATCAGGCGCGCGAGGCTGTTCTTCTTGCTGGCGGCGATTTCGTCGAGAAGATTTTGCGCTGATTTTTCGGCCATGCGTTCGAGGCCGGCGAGCGTATCGGGGTCGAGCTTGTAAAGATCGGCGAAATCCTTGACGAGATTTTTCTCGATCAACTGGTCGACGATCTTGTCGCCGAGGCCGTCGATATTCATCGCGTGACGCCCGGCGAAATGCAGAATCGATTCGCGGCGGCGCGCGGGACAGGAAACGTTGACGCAGCGGTAGGCGACTTCTCCCTCGGCGCGATGAACGCGCGTGCCGCAGACGGGGCAGTGCGTGGGCATCTTGAACGGTTTTTCTTCGGCGCCGTGCTTCACCACTTTCAGCACGTGCGGGATTACTTCGCCGGCGCGTTCGACCAGAACCGTATCGCCCGCGTGAATATTCAGCCGCTCGACTTCGTCCATGTTGTGGAGCGTGGATTTCACGACCGTGACGCCGCCAATCTGCACCGGCTCGAAAACGGCGAAGGGCGTGAGCACGCCCGTGCGGCCGACGCTGACGAGGATGTCCTTCACGACCGTGGTTTCCTGGTGCGCGGGATACTTGTAGGCGATCGCCCAGCGCGGCGCCTTCGACGTGAAGCCGAGCTCGTTCTGCAGGCTGATTTCGTCTACTTTCACGACGATGCCGTCGATTTCGTGGGCGAGCTTTTCGCGCTTCGAATCCCAACTTTCGATGTAGCGCTCGACTTCCTGCAGCGAATGGCAGAGTCTCCAGTCTTCGCTCGCCCTGAATTGCATCGCCGAAAGCGCCTCGAGAGCTTCGGAGAGGCGTTTCTTCGGGACGCGGCCGTTCACCAGCAAGTAATACGCGAAAAAATCGAGACGCCGCGAAGCGGTGATTTTCGGATCGAGAACTCGGACGGCTCCTGCAGCCGCGTTGCGCGGATTCGCGAAAATCTTGCCGCCCTGCTCTTCCTGCTGCTCGTTCATGGCTTTGAACGCTTTGCGCGACATGATGACTTCGCCGCGAACTTCGAAATCACCGGGGATGCCGGCTTTCTTTAGCAGGGCAGCGTCGACGCTCAGCGGAATCGAGCGAATCGTCTTCACGTTCGGCGTGACGTCTTCGCCCGTGGTGCCGTCGCCGCGCGTGACGCCGCGAACGAGCCTGCCCTTCTCGTAAATAAGCGAGAGGCTTGCGCCATCGAATTTGTGCTCGGCGACGTAATCGATTTTGTCGCGGCCGATGAGTTCGCGAACGCGCCGGTCGAATTCGCCGAGCTGCTCGAAGGAATACGTGTTGTCGAGCGAGATCATCGGCGTCTTGTGCTGAAAGGTCTGCAAGCCTTCGCGGGGCTGCCCGCCGACGCGCTGCGTGGGCGAGTCCGGGGTGATCAGCTCGGGATGCTCGGCTTCGAGCTTCTTGAGGCTCTCCATCTTGCGGTCGAAGGCAGCGTCGGAGATTTTCGGATCGTCGAGAACGTAATAGAGGTATTCGTGATGCCGGAGATCTTCGCGCAGGCGTTGGATTTCGGCGGCGGCGGCGCGCCCTTTGGTCACGGGGGACATGGAAACCTCGGCAGCGGGATGCAGTCGGTCAAATCCGCCAGCTATTATACAATGCCCGATTGCTTCGGCAGCCGTGGGCGATGAAGACGGCTGGACGACGACCAATGCCTGACGGAATCAAAAACGCGCTCTTGATCTACAACCCGACGAGCGGGCGGAGGCGCAAACGCCGCTTCGACGAGATCGAGAAGGCCGTCAGAATCCTGAAGGACGCGGGCATTACTATCGAGATTGCCGCGACCACGGCGCCGGGCAGCGCTCAAGCGTTAGCGCAACATGCCATTCAACAGCGGCAGGACCTGGTGATTGCCTGCGGCGGCGACGGCACCGTGAACGAAGTGGTGAACGGGCTTGCCGGAAGCCAGCTTCCGATGGCGCTGCTGCCCGCCGGAACGGCCAACATTCTGGCCAAAGAACTCGGCGTCCCGTGGGACATTCCTCACGCGGCAAGGTTGATTCCCGGCGGCATCGTGCGACGAATCGCGCTGGGACTGGCGAGCGCGGTGAGCGAGAACGGAAGCAGGTCGGATCCTCCGGGGCGATATTTTCTGTGCGTGGGAGGCGCGGGACCGGACGGAGCGATCGTCAACGGCGTGGATGAAATTTTCAAGAAGAATGCGGGGATCGTGGCCTACTGGGTGGAAGGGCTGAAGCAACTCTTTCGCTACGATTTCCCGGAAATGCGCATTTTTTCGGGCGGGCGGGAGCGGCGCGCGACGATCATCGTCATCGGCCGCACGGCGCACTATGGCGGCCCGTTCAAGATAACCACCGAGGCCAGCCTGTTCGAGGATTCGTTCGAGATGCTGACGAACTCGTCCACCAGCCGGCTGCAGTATCTGGCGTGCCTTCCGGCGCTGTGGATGGGGAAGCTGCGCGGAAGAAAAGGCATCGACACGTGGAAGGACACAGAACTGGTCTGCGAGCCCGCCGACGAACGCATGGTGTACGCGCAGGTGGACGGCGAGCCCATCGGCGCTTTGCCGCTGGCGTTCCGAATTGTGCCGGACGCGCTTTCGATCGTGGTGCCCGCGGTGAAGAAGTAAGGAAAAAGCAGATCCCTCACCCCGCACAGATCGCGGGGATTCGGGATGACAAGATGCGCGTCCCCAGAAATTTCTTTTAGCCAAGAGGGCGAAGGTGGAACCGGTCACGCATGCACTTGTTTCGCTGGCGCTGGCGCGCGCGGGCCAGCGGCGACTTCCGCGGTTCGGCACCGCGATGATGGTTACGGCGGGGCTTGCCGCGGACCTCGACTATGCGAGCTACTTTGGCGGCGCTGGCGCCTTTCTTCGGCTGAATCGCGCGGCGTTGCATTCCCTTCCCGGCGCGGTGGTGATCGCTTGCGCCACTGCGGGCGCATTCTGCGCGCTCGATCGGAAAAGTGCCGGGAAATCGGCGCCTGCGGGGAACGCTCCGCTGGCACCACTGAGTTTCGTGGCGGCCGCGATCGTCTCGGCCATCGGAGCGGTGGGCCACATACTGCTCGACCTTGCGAGCGGGACCGGCGTGCAGCTTTTTTGGCCTTTTCATGTGCGGCTATACGCGTGGAATATCGTTGCCAATCTTGATCCGTGGATTCTGATCGCGCTGATTGGCGGCCTGCTGCTGCCGCAATTGTTTCGGCTGGTGAGCGAGGAAATTGGCGACCGCAAAAAGCGCGTGCGGGGACGCGCGGCGGCGATTGTCACGCTGGCGTTAGTGGCGGCGTATTTGGGCGGCCGCGCGATGCTGCACAGTGACGCGGTGGACCTGCTGCTCTCGCGCGAATATCGCGGGCTGGTGCCGCTGGCGGCGGGCGCCTTCCCGTCGTCGTCTTCGCCTTTCGACTGGCGCGGCGTAGTCGTCACCGACAACACGATCGAGGAGATCGATGTTGGCGTCGAGGCCGGCGCGCGCTTTGATCCCGACCGCAGCCTCGCGCACTACAAGCCCGATGATTCTCCAGCGCTGCGAGCCGGGCAGCAGGCCGACGCCACGCAGACACTCCTGAAGTACGCGCGGTTTCCGCTGGCGCACGTCGAGCGATTGGAAGACGGCTACCGCTTCGAGTTGCACGACTTGCAGTTCGAATCCGGCGACATGGGCCCGGAAAACATCTTCGTGCGCGTGGACCTGGACGGCTCGCTCCACGTCACCCGCCAGGAATTCCTGTTCGCCTCGCACCCGAATCCGTAGATTCGCGCTTCATGTCGCGCGGAACACCTTCCCGACTTCTGCTCCCCTAGCCAGCACTCCCTGACTCGCTCGACAATCTTGACAAGACGGTATGTGCGAGCGCATCGTTACCTAGACATCTAGGGGGTGATCGCTGCTTATGGGCAAAGATCAACTGCAAGGCGCGCTCGATCTTCTGATCCTGAAAATCCTTCGCCGCAGACCGGCGCACGGCTACGGTCTGGCGCAACGCATTCAGCAAATTTCCGACGAAGCTCTGCGTGTCGAAGAAGGCTCTCTGTATCCCGCGCTGCACCGCATGGAACAGGCGGACTGGATCTCCTCGGAATGGAAGCCGAGCGAAAACGGCAGGCGCGCGAAGTATTACAAGCTGACGCCGGCCAGGCCGCCGCCAACTTGAACGAGAAGAAGAAAACTGGAGCCGCGTAACCGGGGCCATCGCGAAAATCCTACGGTTCGCTTGAGGCTTGCCGATGTCGTTGACGAAGAAACTGCGTTCGCTGTTGCGGCACGGCAGCCTCGACGATGAGCTCGACGAGGAAGTGCGATTCCACGTCGAGATGAAAACACGCGATTACGTCGCGGCGGGAATGAGTCCACGGGAAGCGCGAGAGGCGGCGATGCGGAATTTCGGCCGCCTGGAACAAACCAAGGAGGAGTGCCGGGACATGCGTGGAACCCAATGGATTGAAAGCTTCTGGCAAGACCTTCGCTACGGCGTGCGCACGCTCTTCAAAGACCGCCGCTTCGCGCTGCTCGCCATCGTCGCGCTCGCGCTCGGCATCGGCTCATCCACCGTGGTGTTCAGCGTCATTTACGACGGCCTGCTCAACCCCTTCCCTTACAAGAATGCCGGCGGAATCACCATCTTCCAGATTCATAACGCTGACAGAGGCGGCGTGCGTGGCCGCGGCGCATTCATCTTCCCGGAATTTCTCGATTACCGCGAACAGAACCACGTCTTCACCGATATGGTTGGCACCGCCCCCACCAACGTCCTCTATTCCACGCCCACCGGCACCGAACGCCTGCAGGGCGCGTATCTCACCACGAACACGTTTCCGTTCCTTGGCGTTCAGCCGCTTCTCGGCCGCTGGCTCACCGACGACGACGGCAAGCCCGGCGCGCCCCCCGTTTTCGTCATGAGCTACCGGTGCTGGACCGAACAGTTCGGCGCGAACCCGAAAATTCTCGGCACGCAGCTCACTCTTAACGACGCCTCGCGCACCCTTGTCGGCATCATGCCTCCGCGGTTTCGTTATTTCGGCTCGTCTGTTTACTTTCCGCTTAGCCTCGCACGTGACACGCCCGACGGCATCAACGAATTCAACCAGCCGCGTTATCTTGTCGGCGAAGAGCGCCTCAAACCCGGCGTCACCTATGCCGCTGTGGCTGCTGATATCGACGTCATCGCGCGTCGCCTTGCGAAAACCTATCCTCACCAATATCCCAAGCGGTTCAGCATCCACGTGGATTCGCTTGCCAGCGACGTGGTGGGCGATTCGAAAGCCATGCTCTACATTCTTCTCGCCGCCGTCGGCATGCTGCTCCTCATCGCCTGCAGCAACGTCGCAAATTTGCTCCTGGCGCGCGCCACCGTGCGCGAAAAGGAAATCGCCGTGCGCGCGTCGCTGGGAGCGAGCCGCTGGCGCCTCATCCGCCAATTGCTGGTGGAGAGTTTCGTTCTTGCGCTCGCCGGCGGAGCGCTTGGTTGCGTGTTTGCCTACGCCGGCATTCGAGTCACCGCCGCTGTGATTCCCCAGATGCTTCCAGGCGAAGCGGAAATCGAGCTTAATCGTGTCGTGCTTCTCTTCGCTGTCGGTGTCACGTTGGCCACAACCCTCGTCTGCGGCTTAGTTCCCGCGCTTCATTCCGTGCGTCGCGATTTGAATTCGAGCCTCGCAGGCACCGCGAAGGGCGCCGGCTCAAGCTTTCGCCACGGCAAACTTCGCGCCGCTCTCGTGGTCGTTGAGGTTGCGCTCTCGATCGTGCTCCTCGCAGGCGCGGGCCTCATGATGCGCACTTTGTACGCGCTCACGCACCTCGACCTCGGCTTCGATCCCACAAACGTTCTGGCGATGGACATCGCCTTTCCGGCAGGGCGCTACACCACGGTCCCGGAGAAAAAGGCTTTCTTCGACCAGGCACTCGCAAAGATCCAAGCGCTGCCGGGCGTCGTCTCGGCCGCGGAGACCATGTCGCTACCCCCATACGACTCCCCGCGCAGCGACGTGACGATCCCCGGCCAGGTTCATTCCGAAAACTGGTCGACGCTCTTCGATGTTTGCAGCGAGGACTACTTCAAGACGCTTGGATTGCGCCTGTTGCGTGGGCGCCTGCTCTCCGCGAGTGACGTTGCCTCAGGCCGATTCGTCGCGGTCGTCAACCAGGCTTTCGCGCGCCAGTATCTGGGTCCGGGCGACCCGCTCGGCCAGAAAATAAAATTCGACGCGTTCGATCAGAACGCGCAAACGCCTCATGACGCCTACTTCGAAGTTATCGGAGTAGTTTCCGATGTGCGCAACTCGGGTCTGGAAGACCCGATCCTGCCCGACGCCTACATTCCTTACACGATCAGCGCCTATGAGGGCCGCGCGATCATTCTGCGCACGGAGGTCGACCCGCTCTCGGTTTTGAAGAGCGTCCGCGAGCAGATCTGGTCCGTGGATCGCAACGTTGCGCTCACGGAAGCTGATTCGCTCACACACATTCTGCAGCAGTCCTCGTTCGCCGAGCCGCAGTTCGGGCTCGAATCCCTCGGCGCGTTCGCGGCGATTGGCCTCCTGCTTGCCGCGATCGGTGTTTTCAGCGTGATGGGATACACGGTTTCGCTGCAGACGCACGAAATCGGAATCCGAATGGCGCTCGGCGCGCAACGCGCGAATATTTTCCGGATGGTGGTGGGAAAGGGACTCGGACTCGTCGGCGGCGGGATTGCCATCGGCGTGGGCGCGAGCTTTGGCGTAACTCGACTTCTCTCAAACGAACTCTTTGGCGTAAAGCCCACTGATCCGTTGACGTTCGTCGCTGTCGTATTCGTTGTTCTGCTCGTTGGCGCCGCTGCTTCCTTCCTCCCCGCGCGTCGCGCCACGCGGGTGGATCCACTCATCGCGTTACGGTACGAATAGCAGGGTTCCCTCCGAGCGGCGACCTAACGAGGCTTCGGAGAGTGGTGAATGAGGAGCCGGCCAGCGGCGTACAGGACCAGCAGCACGGCGATCGCCCCGATGGCGAAGGCGCCTCCGTGCGTCGCGAGAAATAGTAGGCTCTGCGGGCCGTACTTCACCCCGAAAAATCCTTCCGCCAGATAGCGAAGGCCGCGCCCGAGCAGCAGCGCGATCGCGAAAGTGCGCAGCGGAACCTGAAAAACTCCTTCGGCCACGACGAAAATCTTGAATGGAAAAGGCGGCGGCAAAATGGCTGGAATGAACACGCTGAGGAACGCGTTGTTATCCACCCACTGCCGGGCTTTCACGGCGTGCTTGCCGGCGTGGCGATGGAAGTACGCTTCGCCGCCCTTTTTCGCCAGCCAGTAGAGCCAGATGCAGCCGGCCAGCGAGCCGAGCGCGGCCATGGCCGCGTACAACGGCATCCGCGCTGCGTTCTCGATCGAAAGCTCGATGACGAGCGCGTCCGCAACGAACGGAAACGAAAGCACCGACGAATCGAGGAATGTCACGACGAACAGGCCACCGCTGCTCATCGCAGCGACGAGCCGTTGCAGCCAACGCGGAAACTTGAGGGGCTTCATTTGCGATTGGGCGGCGGACGGGAGGAACAGATTTGCCACTTGTTCGGCAAGCGCGCCGGGATCGAGGTCAGTGCGGTTGCAGAGGACGATGATCGTCAAATGGTCGGTGGTGAAGCGCTGGATCGTGGTGCGGAAGCCGCTGGTTTCGCCGTCATGCCACATGCGCTCGTGGCCGTTGTACGGATTCAGGAACCATCCGAAGCCGTAGGCGGCCAGCTCGCCCGAGCCGACTTTTGCATTCGCTTCGGTGTCAGCCGCCGCCGCAGTGGCGTGCGGAACGTTCACGGGCGTCAGTGCGGGCTGCATTTCCGCGGCGCTCAGCAGCGTGTGATTCGTCAGCGCGTCGTCCCACTTGGCTAGATCATTCAGTGAGGAGTACACACCGCCATCGCCGAGAGTTGCCGATGTGGAGCTTTGGTCGGTTTGCTCCCACGCGCCCTTGACGATGGAATAGCCGTACGCGCGATTGGGAACCTCGTTTTTGCCGTTCACGAACGCCACCGTGTTCTGCATTTCCAGCGGCGCGAAAATCCGCTCGTGCAGGAACTCCGCGTAGGATTTGCCTGATACCTTTGCGACGATCGCTCCTAGCACTACATACCCCGAATTGCTGTACGCCCACTTCGTGCCCGCCGGAAATTTGGCCTTTATCGGCTGCGCATCCATGAAACCAACCGCTCGCAGACCGCCCTCCAGGAGCTGCAACACCTGCGCATCATGAATCTGGTGGATATCGGTCCAGACGCGTATGTCTTGGTTTTGATTCATGAAATCCATCAAGTCTTCGTAATCAGGGAGGCCGGAGGTGTGATTCAGCAAATTGCGGATCGTGATCACTTTTGCGTAGGCGGGAAAATCGGGGAAAACGTCCGTGAGCTTCGTGTCATATGTGAGCCTGCCGTCGCGCACGAGGAGCATGATGGCCGTGGCCGTGAACTGCTTCGTGACGGAGGCAAGCCGGAAGTTTGTCGCGTCATCGATTTTCGCTCGCGTTTGCAGGTCGCGAACGCCGTAGCCGCGCTCGAAGACGATTTGGCCATCCCTGCGCACCAGCACGGCGAGGCCGGGATCATCGGGCCTCGTGACGGCTGCGAAGATTGCGTCTACTTGCTGCTCAGAGGGCTGCGGCCCAGAGGCCTTCTGGTCGGAAAAAGGCTGGGGCTGCGAATCCGCGCTGTGCGCGGGCCACGGCAGAGGCGCAAGGCTCAACACCAGCATCCCAAATAGCGCTAATCGCTTCGTGATTCGCACGTTCGAAGGCTTCAATCCCATCTCGCCACACGGCTCGGCAACATCGCGGAGAAACATAGCACACGGCCCGCGCCGAACGGCAAATTGCTGAAATGCAATCGCTCGGATAGAATCGCTGCTTGACTCCTTCTCCTCAGGCAATGGGACTTCTGCACGACCTGAACGAACGCCAGCGCGAAGCCGTTCTCGCCACCGAGGGTCCTGTGCTCGTGCTCGCGGGCGCAGGCACCGGCAAGACGCGCGTGATCACCTATCGCGTGGCGCACCTCATCGAAAAAGGCGTGCCGGGCAACGCCATTCTGGCCGTCACATTCACGAACAAAGCCGCGGACGTGATGAAGCAGCGCATCGCTGATTTGCTGCGCGTGACGGGCCGGGACGGTTCGGACGTTTGGGTCTCGACGTTTCACTCATTCTGCGCGCGCCTGCTGCGGCGGGAAGGCCCACGCATCGGCCTTCCGCGCGATTTCGCCATCTATGATGATGACGATCAGACAGCTGCGATCAAGCGGGCGCTCATCCAGCTCGATTTGCCGACGGACGATTACCCGCCTCGCAACGTGCGCGCACAGATCAGCCATGCCAAGAATCACGGCGTCACTCCCGATGAAATGGAAGCCGAAGCCACCGACGCGCGGAACGACAATCGCGAAGACGTCGCCAAGGTCTTTCGCCTGTACAACGAAATGCTGCGCAAGGCCGGAGCCGTCGACTTCGACGATCTGCTGCTAAAGTCCGTGGAATTGCTGCGCGATCACGCGGACGCGCGCGCGGCATGGAGCAGCCGCTTCCAATACATCATGGTGGACGAGTTCCAGGACACGAACCGGTGGCAGGAAGAGCTGGTGCGCCTTCTCGCCGGGACGCGCCAAAACGTTTGCGTCGTAGGCGATGAAGATCAATCCATCTATGGATGGCGAGGCGCGCGGGCCGGAAACCTGAAACGGTTCACGGAGGATTTTCCGAAGGCGAAAATCATCCGCCTGGAAGAGAACTATCGTTCCACGCAGACGATCCTCGATGCCGCGGCGGCCGTGGTCCGCAACAACACCGAGCGGCTCGGCAAGACCCTGCGCGCGACGCTCGGGTCCGGCGACCGCCTGCGCTTCTATGAAGCGCAGGATTCGACGAGCGAGGCTGAATACATTTGCGGCGAACTGTCGTCCGTGCTGCGGGACGAGCCGGATGCGCACGTCGCCGTGCTGTATCGCACGGGCGCGCAATCGCGATCGTTCGAGGAAGTACTGCGGCGGATGGGCGTGCGGCATCGCGTGGTGGGCGGATTCAGCTTTTACGAGCGCGCCGAAGTGCGCACGGCGCTGGCGTACGTGCGACTGCTGTTTCACCCCGAAGATGATGTTTCCCTGTTGCGGGTGCTGAACGTGCCCCCGCGCGGAATCGGCGCGACCACCGTTGGCGTTCTGGAAGCGCGCGCCCGCGAAACGGGACAATCGCTGTGGGAAGTGATTCGCGCGGGCGAGTTTTCCACAGGCCGAAAGCTTACCGGCGCGCTGAATCTGTTTCGCGAAATGATCGAGGCCTTGCAGGAGGAATGCAAGGAACTGCCGCCGGCGCAGCTTATCGAGCGAGTGCTCGACCGGACGGGCTACCTGCTGTGGGTGGAGCAGCAGGACAACGCCGAGCACACGTCGCGCGCCGAAAATTTGCGCGAATTATCGAACGCCATGGCCGAAGCCACCGAGCAGGGGCAGACGCTCGAGGATTTGCTCGACCACGCCGCGCTCGTGGCCGACGCGGACGAATACGACGAGACCGTAACAGTTTCGCTGATGACGCTGCACAGCGCGAAGGGACTCGAGTTCGACGCGGTGTTTCTCGCGGGGCTGGAAGAGGGCGTTTTGCCGCACAGCCGGTCGTTCAATACCGTGGCGGAAATCGAAGAAGAGCGCAGGTTGTTCTACGTAGGCATGACGCGCGCGAAAAAGTCGCTGGTTTTGTCGCGCGCCATTTACCGGCGCAGCTACGGAGAGGATCGCTTGCGCGCTTCCATTCCCTCGCGATTTCTCGCCGAGGTTCCCGCGGACCTGATCGAGGCGGCGCGCGGCTCGCTGTCGGAACCGGGCGAAACGCGCCGGTACGAAGCCGATCCCGAGTATTCGCAGGCGTACTCGTACCGCCGGTCGGCGCCGCGGCGCACGCCGTACGGACGTCCGGCGCAGCAGCCTCGAGCGACCAAAGACTCGCTGGTGGGAACGCGAGTGCGGCATTCGAAATATGGCGTCGGCACCATCATCGAAGTGGAAGGCGAGGGCGAAGACCGCAAGCTGACCGTCAGTTTTCAGGATTACGGCGCAAAGAAGTTGATCGAGCGGTATGCGAATCTGCAATTGGTGTAGGAACTTGAGTTCAAGCCTTCCTTTAAAGGGTTGGTGTCAGGGCCTCAGGGGTTAAAACCCCTGACAGAAAGGCGGCGGTTATGTCGGAGCTGAAGCTCCGACCCCCTAAACCGCACTATTTTTCCGTAAACTGTAGGGCGACCCACAAAGCTCGCCCGCCAAGAGAAGCTGAAGGTTGCGCGGACGGGCCGCGAGGGTTAGAGTTTCCCGACTCCGTTTCGGGAAGGTGCGATTGGACCCACAACTCTTTCGCAGGAAAGACATCGACCAGCTGATCGTCGATTCGGAAAACCCCGAGAAGCGGTTGAAGAAGTCCCTCGGGTGGTTGAGCCTGACTTCCCTCGGAATCGGCGCGGTGATCGGTTCCGGTATTTTCACGGTAATCGGGACCGCGATCGCCGGGCAGAAAATGCAGGCGAAGTCGATCCTCAACGCCCCCCTGCTCGAATACCTGATCTACCACTCGGCATCATTCGGTCGCCCCGGCGCGGGACCGGCAATTGCGCTGTCCTTCGTTCTCGTGGCGATCGTGTGCGGCTTCGCAGCGCTCTGCTATGCGGAGCTGGCGGCGATGATTCCGATCGCCGGCAGCGCGTACACCTACACCTACGCGACGATGGGCGAACTCATCGCCTGGATTATCGGCTGGGACTTGATCCTCGAATACGCCGTTTCGAACATGGCCGTGAGCGTGGGTTTTTCCGCGCACATGGTGGATTTGCTCGATTGGTTCGGCATTCATCCCAGCTTGCGCTGGATCACGCCGGCCTATCTGCCGAGCGGCCTCACGGACTTGCAGGGAAACACGTTGTATGCGCCCGGTTGGCATTTCGGTTTCAACTTTCCGGCGTTGATCATCGTGATGCTGCTCACCGTGATTCTGGTGCGTGGCATTCGCGAGTCCGCCGAAACGAACAACGTGATGGTGCTGCTGAAGATCGTCGCGATCCTGGTGTTCGTCGGCGTCACGGCGCATTACATCCATCCCGCGAATTGGCACCCATACGCTCCCAACGGCTGGCCGGGGATTTTGACCGGCGGGTCCATCATTTTCTTTACATATATCGGTTTCGATTCGGTGTCCACCGCCGCCGAGGAGTGCAAGAATCCGCAGAAGGATTTGCCGATCGGGATCATCACCACGCTCGTCATCTGCACGATTCTTTACATCGCCGTGGTCGTGGTGCTGACGGGCCTGGTTCCCTGGCAGAGTTTGCTGGACGATGCCGCGCCCGTGGTGAACACGATGAAGCGGCTTGGCTTCGGCAACGTGCGGCTGGTGGTGCTGCTCGGAGCGCTGATGGGCATGATTTCGTCGCTGCTCGTCTTTCAGCTCGGGCAGGCGCGCGTTTGGTTTGCGATGTCGCGCGACGGGCTGCTGCCGGGACTTTTTCAGCCACGTCCATCCCCGATTCCGCACTCCCGATTTTTCCACGTGGGTGGCGGGAATCCTGGTGGGGATTCCGGCGGGGCTGCTTGATATTGGCACGCTGGCCGACCTTTCGAACATCGGCACGCTGTTCGCTTTCGCGCTGGTGGCGGGAGGCGTTCTAATTCTTCGCTATCGCGAACCGGATCGCCCGCGTGCGTTTCGTGCGCCGGGAGGCCCGTTGGCGCCGGTGGCCACAATTCTCACGTGCCTGCTGCTGATGGCGGGCTTGCCGATCACGAACTGGATTCGCTTCGTCGTGTGGCTGATTATCGGCCTGGTGCTGTACAACATGTACGGGCGGCGTCACAGCCAGCTCTCGAATGCCAACATCAAAGCGGCCGCAAAGGGAAAGTGAACTGATGCTGCCTCGGCTCTGCACGGGTCTGGTCTTGCTCGCGGCGCTCGTCGCGCTCGCGGTGGCATCGTCGTATGGCTGGGGTGAGAACGCCGAGCGATTGGTGACAAACAAGGCCATCGACACGCTGCCGCAGGAAATGGGGACGTTCTTCGAAGACAACCGCCAGTATCTGGTCCAGCATGTCACCGACGCCGGCGCCCTGGATGCGAAGATCGCAGCCGCCGAGCACAAGGATTTCATTCAACTCGACCACTACGGCCCGTTTCCTTACAGCGCCCTGCCGCGCGTCTATACCGCCGCCGTCGCAAAATTCGGCAGGGGAACTCTCGAGACCTACGGCTTGCTTCCGTGGCAGATCGGACTTTCCAGCAAGAAACTCACAGATGCGTTCCAGGAGCACAACTGGGCGGAGGCGAAAGTTTCCGCGGCCGCGCTCGCGCACTATGTCGCGGCCGCGCACGATCCCTTCAACACGACGATTAACACAGACGGGAAACTTTCCGTGCAACTGGGAGTGAAGGCGCGTTTCGACACGGGGCTGGTAGACAGATATCAGCTATTTTTCTTCGTCAAGCCAAACGAGGCGAGTTTCATTACCGATCCTACGGACCACGCGTTTGAGATGGCGCTCAGCGCGCATTCGTGGCTTGAAAATGTGCTCCTCGCGGACCGCCGCGCGCACCAGGGGTTGACCACTTACGGAGATGAATATTACGACCGCTTCTACGCTCAAGCGGGCGCGGTGCTAGTGCGGCAACTTTCCGACGCATCCACAGACATCGGGTCCTACTGGATGACGGCGTGGATCAACGCAGGCCGCCCGGCGTTGCCTTCGCAATGAAACGGAATTCGTGACACAGACGACCCCACAGCCGACTCGACGACCCACGGTTGTCGACGCGCTTCCGAAAGCGGAACTTCACCTCCACCTCGAAGGCTCGATTCGGCCTGACACCGCCGTCGAACTTGCGGCGCGCCACGATGTGGAAATCACGGCCGAAGCCGTCGAAGCCCGCTACAACTACTCCAACTTCGCTGGATTCATCGAAGCCTTCAAGTGGGTCACGTCGTTTCTGCGCGAACCCGACGACTACCGGCTGATCACGCAGCGGCTCGCCGAAGAGCTGATCCGCCAGAACGTGGTCTATGCCGAGATCACGATTTCCACGGGCGTGATGCTGCGGCGGATGCAAAACGTCGAGGCGAACTTCGAGGCGATTCGCGAAATGGCGCTCAGCGTTCCCCTCCAGCGCCTGCGCACGGCGTGGATCTTCGACGCCGCGCGTCAGTGGGGCCCGGACTCAGCGATGGAAGTGGCACGGTGGGCCGCAAAGCTGCAGAAATCGGGCGTAATCGCGTTCGGGATGGGCGGCGATGAGCTTGCGTTTCCGGCGGTGAACTTCCGTCCGGCGTTTGACTACGCTCGCAGCCAGGGCTTGCGCCTGGTTTGTCACGCGGGGGAAATTGGCCCGGCGGAATCGGTTCGCGAGGCTGTGGAAATTCTCGGCGCGGAACGCATCGGCCACGGAATCGCGGTGATGCACGATCCGGCGCTCGCAGAATCGTTCGCCAACCGGAAAGTAGTGCTCGAGAATTGCCTCACCAGCAATCTCTGCACGGGCGCGCTTGCCAAGCAGACGGGCAAAACCGATGCCACGCTTGCGGATCATCCGCTGCCGAAATTCCTGGACCGCGGAATCGCCGTGACGCTATCCACCGACGATCCCGGAATGTTTCACACAAACTTGCTGACGGAGTATTCAAAGGCGGCAGCTCTCGGGCTCTCGAACGAGCACCTGCTGAATCTGGCCGAGCACAGTATCAGCGCCGCTTTTCTTCCACCCGCCGACAAACGCCAATTGCTGGAAGATTTTCGCGCAGCGGCAAAATCAGCCGCCTGATATAATTTGCGCGTAACTGAAAAAGGGACAAACATGAAAGCGCACGTTTGGGTGATGCTCAAGTCCACCGTTCTTGACCCGCAGGGGCAGACAATTCTGCGGGCGCTCGCGTCGCTGGGACACGCGGAAGTGCAGGACGTCCGCCAGGGAAAGTTCTTCGTGCTGCAACTGAACGGGAGCAGCCGCGAGCAGGCTCAAAAGGAAGTCGAGCGCATCGCGAAAGACGTCCTCACCAACCCCGTCATCGAAGAATTCCGCTTCGAAATCCTCGATTGAGCCGATAACTTCCGTTTGGAATCTCGGAAACCGCAGGATTGCCGCTGGAATATTGGAGTGTGCTAACCTAAATTCGCGCAGGACCGCGCCGGCCGAATCGGCGCGGCGCCCCAGGCGAACCAACAGGAGCTGCTACGATGTGCGGGATTGTGGGTTATATCGGGCCCAAACGAGTTGTGCCGCTGATCCTCGATGGATTGCGGCGCCTGGAATACCGTGGGTACGATTCGGCGGGCATCGCGGTGGTCGGAACTGACGGCAAGCTCGAGATTCGCCGCGCGCCGGGAAAGCTTCGCAACCTGGAAGAATCGATTCGCGCCACGCCCCTCGAAGGACTCTACGGAATCGGCCACACTCGCTGGGCCACGCACGGGCGCCCCACGGAAGAGAATGCCCACCCGCACAGGGATTGCACCGGCCAGATCGTCGTGGTGCACAACGGCATCATCGAAAACTACCTCGAACTGAAGCGCCAGCTCGTCCTGGAAGGCCACAAGTTCCTTACCGAAACCGACACTGAGGTCATCGCGCACCTCCTCGAGAAGTTTTCAAAGGATGTGCCGCTCGAAGACGCTGTGCTCAAGGCCGTGAAAGTGATGACGGGAGCGTACGCGCTGGTGGCGCTCTCGGCGCGCGATCCGAACAAAATCGTGGCGGCGCGCATGGGCCCGCCGATTGTGGTAGGCCTCGGCGACGGCGAATATTTCGTCGCCAGCGATATTCCCGCGCTGCTCGAGCACACGCGAAGCGTCTTTTTCCTCGGCGATGGCGAGATCGCCATCCTTACGCCGCAAGGCGTGCGCCTGATTGATTTCGAAAGCCGCGAAATCAAGCGGGCCCCCCAGCACATCGCCTGGGACCCGATCATGGCCGAGAAGGGCGGGTTCAAGCATTTCATGCAGAAGGAGATTTTCGAGCAGCCGCGCGCCGTGCGCGACACTCTTCTAGGCCGGATTTCGCAAGTGACCGGCAAAGTTTTTCTCGATCAGATGGACATCACGGAAGACGAGTTTCGCAACTTCCATGACGTGAAGATCGTGGCGTGCGGAACGAGCTGGCACGCCGGCCTCGCTGGAAAATTCATGATCGAGCGTCTGGCGCATTTGCCGGTGGAAGTGGATTACGGCAGCGAGTTCCGGTATCGCGATCCCATTCTCGATAAGCACAGCCTGGTGGTGGCAATCAGCCAGTCCGGCGAAACCGCGGACACGCTGGCCGCGGAGCGCGAAGCGCGCCAGAAAGGCGCGAAAATCCTGGCGATTTGCAACGTGGTCGGCTCGATGCTTACGCGAGAGGCCAGCGGGACGATTTACACGCACGCGGGACCCGAAATCGGCGTCGCGTCGACGAAAGCCTTCACGGGCCAACTCACCGCGCTTCTGCTTCTGGCTCTGTATCTGGGGCAGGTCCGCGGCAAACTAAGCGGCGCAGCGTCCGAGAAGTTGATGCAGGAGCTGACGCGCATCCCGCACAAGATCGAGAGCATCCTTCAACACGACGCCGACATCGAGGACCTGGCCCGGCAGTTCTTCCGACACACGGATTTTCTGTTTCTCGGCCGTGGAATTCACTACCCGATTGCGCTGGAAGGCGCGCTGAAGTTGAAGGAAATTTCCTACATTCACGCCGAAGGCTATCCTGCGGGCGAAATGAAGCATGGACCGAACGCACTGATCGACGAGAACCTGCCGGTGGTCATCATCGCGACGCGCGACGAATCCGATCCCGCCTCAATGACGCGCTACGAGAAGACCATTTCGAACATGCAGGAAGTGAAAGCGCGCGACGGCATCGTGATCGCCATCGTGACCGAAGGCGATCGTCTTGCGCGCGAGACGGCGAGTCATGCCATCGAAATTCCCGCTGCTCCCGACTTGCTCGTGCCGATTCTCGAGATCGTGCCGCTGCAATTGCTGGCGTACCACATCGCCGTGCGACGCGGCTGCGACGTCGACCAGCCGCGGAATCTCGCGAAGTCCGTCACCGTCGAATAGACTCCCGAATTAGAGTCAATTTCCCTACAATACCCGCCATGATACGGCGCGGCGCGCGTAGCCTTTTCGCATCCCGGCGGTTGATTCTCACGCTCCTTGGCGTGGCCCTCACGCTCGCAACCGGGACGGCTCGTACTCAAGACGCTCCATCCAGCAATTTTCGACTGGTGGCCATCAAATTCGCAGGACTCAAGAAATTCACCGACGCACAAGGCATTGCCGGCAGCGGTCTCCGAATCGGCGATGGCGTCACGACAACGCAACTCTCCGTTGCGGCAAATCAGTTGGCAAGGTCCGGTGCGTTCGACGAGGTCGCCTTTCAGTATTCCATGCGCGGAAACGACCTCACGGCGGTTTTTACGGTGGTAGAGAGCAAGCACTTGTTGCCTTGCATCTTCGACAATTTTGTGTGGTTTTCCTACGATCAAGTGGACAAGACGGTCCGCGCGCGCGTTCCGTTCTATTCTGGAATCGCGCCGTCGAGCGGCGCGACGCAACAGCAGATCGTCGATGCGCTGCGCGCTCTCTTGCAATCGATTGGCGTCACTGCCAACGTTCAGGGGATTGCTTCCGGGGCGGCGGGAGGCATCCCTACCGCAATGCTATTTCGCGTGCTCGGCATCGCGATGCCGGTCAAGACCGTGAATTTCCCCGGTTCCTCACTCATATCGGAGAAAGAACTCGAGGTCGCCGCGTCTGGGGCCATCGACCAGGATTTCTCGATTTCAAATATGAGTGTGTTCGCAAGCGCGACTCTTGCGCCTTTGTACCGGGACAAAGGGTATTTGCGCGCGGCCTTCGATCGGCCGCAGTGGGCAGTGATTGGCAATCCGCCGGCAGGTGTTTCCCCGGACGTTGCGCTTACGCTGCCAGTCAAGGAAGGTTCTCAATACTTTTGGGATAAAGCCACATGGGCCGGCAATGACCAGCTTTCAAATGATGAGCTGGACCAAACCCTGAATATGAAGGCACGAGAGGTGGCGAACCAGCAGAAGATCGAAGCAGGATTCGGCAAGTTTGGTTACATCGACGTGAGTTTGGAGCCAAAAGAAATCATCGACGATTCGACGCAGTTGGCCGCCTATGACGTGACCGTTGACGAGGGGTTGCAATACCACATGGGCCACGTACGATTCCAGGGGATCTCGGACAAAGCCGCAACGGAAATCACGAAAAAGTGGGCGCTCAAGCAGGGCGAGATCTACGACGCCACGTATCCGCTGGACTTTCTGCAGAAGGAGGCGATGCCAAAGCTGGTGGAAATGCGGGAGACGAAGACGCGAACGAACCTCAGCGAGCAACGTAACAAACAGAATGCAACCGTTGACGTCACAATCACATTCCAATAGCTTTCTGCCTATGAAATTCGTTCGGCTCACTTTTCTTCTCGGCCTCCTTGTGGCAACGCACGCATCGGCGCAATCGACGGCCAATGCGCCCGCTTCGCGACTCGATGCGGTTGCGGTCAAGGGCTCCGTGCGGTTCCAGTCCGCGCAGATTGCGCCGGCCACCGGGCTGCGTCCGGGCGACGCGGTCACGCGCGACGACATCCAGAAGGGCGCGGACACGCTTGCCGCCTTGGGACTTTTTTCGAACGTGCAGTACCGGTTCACCACCACCGCCACCTCCGGTGTCAGCGTCGAATACGATGTGGCCGACGCGCCCGCAGTTCCCGTGCTCTTCGATAATTTTCCGTGGTTCACCGATGACGAACTCACCGCCGCGATTAAGACGTCCGTGTACCTGTTCGACGGGACCGTTCCCGATCACGGTGCGATTCTTGACGACGTTTCGTCGGCGCTCAGCAGACATTTGGTGGCCCATGGAATTTCGGCCAACGTGTCACACGACCTTGTGACTCTGCCGGCAACCGGCCGGCAAGTCTTGCGGTTCCGTGCGGAGGGTACGGCGGTAAACGTTCAGACCATTGAATTCTCCGACGCCCTGGCGGGCAGCGATCGCGGCATTCAAGACCGCATCGCCGACCTGGTGGGAAAACCGTTCTCGCGCAGCGCGGTTGAGCTCTTCGAGTTCGAGCAAGTACGCCCGGTATATCTCGTGCACGGGTTTCTGCGCGTCGAGTTTGGTGAGCCCAGTGTGAACGTGGAAGGAACCAGCAAAGTTGTGGTGCACGCGCCGATCGATCCGGGCCCGGCGTACACGTGGGCCGGTGTGATGTGGAGCGGAAACACGGCGATTCCAGCAGCCGAGCTAGACAAACTCGTCGAGCTGAGCCCCGGTGCCAGCGCCGACGGAATGAAAATACAGTCCACGTGGGAAAGCGCGCGCAGGGCGTACGAACGCCTCGGCTATCTCGACGTGGCTGTGGATCGCGTGCCGCATTTTGACGCCGCTGCGAAGCGCGTGCTCTACGAAGCGAAAATCACCGAGGGCCCGCAATACCACATGGGCAATCTCGTTCTCACCGGACTCTCGCTCGAAGGCGAGCGGCGAATTCGCGCCGCCTGGAAGCTCCCGGCTGGGGCCGTGTTCGATAACATGGTTTACGAGGAATTTGTCGAAGGCAGAATCAAGCAGGCTTTCGCCGGCCTTCCCGTTCACTACGAAAAGATCGGCCGCTTCCTGCAGAAAGATCCGGCGAGCGCGAAAGTAGACGTGATGCTCGACTTCCAGTAAGCAAACCTCCCATGCGGTTCGGCGGCATAGCTGGGATATACTCAGCAAATATGGCTTCTGCATCTCCCACGCGAATTTCTCCGGAGCAGGAAGCGGTTGCCTCCCAGAAACAGGCGAAGCTCCTCGACGCGCTGCGGTCTCTCGATGCCCTGCTGATTGCTTTCTCTGGAGGCGCTGACTCCGCGTACCTCGCTTGGGCGGCGCACCATGCGCTTGGCGCTCGCGCGCTGGCAGTGACGGCTTTATCGCAAAGTTTTTCCGCGCACGACCGCGAGCAAGCGGAGCAATTCCTGCTCGCGACCGGAATTCGACACGAGTTCATCGAAACGCGCGAATTCGAGAATCCCTTGTACGTCGCGAATAACGCGGACCGCTGCTACTACTGCAAGGACGAACTCTTCGACCGCATGGAGACTCTGGCCAGGGAACGGAATTTCGGCGCGATTGCCTACGGCGTCAACGCGGACGACACGCACGATTTCCGGCCGGGCCATCGCGCGGCCCACGAACACCGCGTGCTCGCGCCGTTGCTCGACGCGGGACTAACCAAGGCGGAGGTGCGTCTCCTCTCGCACCGTGCGGGCTTGCGCACCTGGGATCGCCCGGCATCGGCGTGCTTATCGTCGCGAGTGCCGTACGGCACCGCCGTCACACCGGAACTGTTGCAGAAAGTGGAGCGTGGCGAGGCCGCCCTGCGCGACCTCGGCTTTCGCCAATTTCGCGTTCGCGCGCACGGGGAGCTCGCGTGCGTTGAGCTTGCGCCAGACGAGCTTGCGCGGGGGCTGGACCCGGACGTGGCGGCGCAGATTTCGGCCCGCCTGAAAGAGGCGGGGTTCGCGTTTGTCGCGCTCGATCTCGACGGGTACCGCCAGGGCTCGCTCAATTTGCTGCTCAAACCGAAATAGCTTCTCGCAGATCGAACGGCATCAGCTTCCCGGCACCATGGGGCGCGCACGGAACTTCTGCTTGCGCCTTTTCGTATATCTCTGATAGGAAGGTTCACGGCACGCGAGAACGACGCCGACTGACATGCACCAGACGATCCGAGCCCGACGAACGAATCAAATTTGGCTGATGGCAGCGCTCCTTGCGGCCGCGATGGCCGCGGGATGCAGGGGCGAGATGGGCGCCGAAGGCGCGTTCGATCGCTCGTTCAAGGTCGACGGTCCCGTCCAGCTTGAAGTAGCCACCGGCAGCGGCGACGTTCAAATCACGCCCGGCTCCGGTGACGAAGTGCGCATCCACGGCGAAATTCGGGCGCGCGGGTGGTCACCGGAAAACGCCAAACAAAAACTGAGCGAGATCCAGGCGCATCCTCCCGTGTCGCAGGAAAACAATCTGATTCGCGTAGGCGGCGTCGGCCAGCGCTTGAATAACCTTTCGATTGACTACACGATCGTGGTTCCGGCCAATACGCAACTTCACAGCGTCACGGGCTCTGGAGATGTAGAAGTGCGAGGAATTCAAGGGCCCGCCAGTTTTACGTCGGGTTCCGGGAACATCCGGGCGACTGGAATCGGCAACGATGTGCAGGCGCTGGCGGGAAGCGGCGACGTGAGGCTATCCGACATTCAGGGCCAGGTGCAGATCACCACCGGTTCGGGTGACATGACCGTGCACGGCGCGAAGGGCGCGGTACGACTCCACACGGGCTCAGGCACCGTCGGAGTGGAGCAGCCCAACGATGCTGTGGTAGCCGAGACGGGCAGCGGCGACGTCAACATTCAGGGCGCGCACGCGGATTTACGCGTGCACACGGGTTCGGGCAGCGTGGAAATCGACGGCAATCCGGGGTCATCGATTTACTGGGACCTTCACGCGAGTTCGGGTGATGTGTCGCTGCACGTCCCGTCCGACGCGAGTTTCAGGCTCTACGCGCACACCAGTTCGGGGGATATCGACGCCGGGATTCCGATCGTGCTGGAAGGCACCGCCGCGAAGCACGAGATCCGGGCGCGAATCGGCGACGGCAAAGGCCGCGTCGAGATCGAGACCTCCTCAGGCAAAATCACGCTGCACTAATTCCTTATTAGCCTCGCGCCCAGACGACTTTCCAAGCACGCTCTTCCTGAACTCGCTAGAATAATCGGCATGCGCGTTGCATTTGCCGCTCTCTGCGCTGCGCTGTTTTCATTTAGCCCGATAGCGCTCGCGCAAACCTCGAATCCCGCAACTCAGCCGACGCCGCCTCCGGACGCCGCTCCGAAGAACGACGCCGCGGCCGAAATGGCGCTGCAGAAAACGCTGTCCGCGTCCGGGAGCGACCGGGCGGCGCTCCTGCGAAACCTGGAGCAATATCTGCTGCAATATCCCGACGCGCCGCGGCGCGCCAGCGTGTACCGTGCGCTTGTGGAAGCCTGCGAGCAGCTTCAGGACGACGCGTGCGCCCTGAACTATTCGGAGCGCCTGATCGCCATTCAGCCTGACGATTCCGACATGATGCTGGTGGCCGTCGGCTACCTGCAGCGCAAGGGCGACGAACCGAGCCTCACGCGCGCCGCGGGATACATCACGCGGGTGCTCGATCGCGTCGAGAAATCAATCCCGGAACAACGTCCCGCTCGACAATCGGCCGCCGAATGGCGCGAGCGACAGAATAACTACCTCATGGTTCTTTATTACCTCCGCGGACAGGTGGAAAACACGCAGCATGACGACGCCCCGGCCATCAAGGACCTCGAAACCAGCTATTCGATTCGCGCCAATGGCCGCGCGGCAGAATTGCTCGGCGAAATCGCCGAGCGAAAAAACGATCCGGCCAAGGCCATCGAAGAATACACGCTGGCTTTTGTTCTGCCGGATTCCGGCCCGGCGGGCAAGGTGGACCATCGAGAAGTGCGCCAGAAGCTCGGCAACGTGTGGCGCGCGGTACACGGAAGCGAGCAAGGCCTGGGCGAAGAAATTCTCGTGGCGTATGACCGGCTTGCTGCGCCGCCCGCCGCCGTATTCGCAGCCTCGCGCAACAAAGACGCGAAAGACACGTTCGCTTTTGTTCTCCGGCGCCTGGACGGGACGCCGATGTCGCTTTCCACCGTGAAAGGCAAAGTGGTGGTGCTGAGTTTTTGGGCCACGTGGTGCGGGCCGTGCGCCGAACTCGAGCCCATGCTGATTCAAGTGGCGAAAACCTACGACGGCAATCCGGACGTAGCGTTCTTCGCCGTGAATTCGGATGAGGACGAGGCCCAGGTGCCGCCGTTCGTGCAACACGTGAAATGGGACATCCCGATCGTGTATGCGGACGGACTGGACGAGTTCTTGACAGTGGAGAGTCTGCCCACCGTTGTCGTGCTCGACCGCGACGGCAAGATCGTCTACCGCGTGGGAGGACTCGACCTGCGCCAGTTTTCGAACTCGCTAAACGCCGCGCTTCAGAACGCCCTCGCCGCCCATTAGCGAACGTTCTTCGTAGCGCCGGCGTCTCGCCGTCTCTTTTTCCGAAGAAATCCACGCATGACGAGTCTAGTTTGAAACTCTAGCGCGCGCTAGTTTCAGCGCGAGATTTTCCGTGTCTCGCGGCGTCGCGTGCCGCAAGGATCGTGTTGATGTGGATACGCACCGTGTCCGAAACCCGGCGCGCGTATCCGCCCGCCAGCGTAATCGCGACGGGCACTTTGTGCCGCCGGGCATGATCGAAGACCAGCGCGTCGCGCCGCGCAAGCCCCTCCATCGTCAGCGCAAGCCCTCCGAGCTGATCTTCGCGGTAAGGATCGGCGCCTCCCACATAAAACAGAATCTGCGGCGAGAAATCATGAAAAGCCTGGCGCAAATGTTTTTCGAGGATCGCCAGATAATCATCGTCTCCGACGCCGTCGGGCAAATTGATGTCGATTGTGGAAGGCGGCTTCGGGTACGGATAATTATTTTCCTGATGGATCGAGAAGGTGAAAACCGTGGCGTCTCCGCCGAAAATCGCGGCCGTGCCATTGGCCTGATGCACATCGGTATCGACGATCATTGCGGTCTCGATCGCGCCGTCGAACTGGAGCCGCCGTATCGCCACGGCAACATCGTGAATCACGCAGAAGCCCTCGCCATGGTCTGGATACGCGTGATGAAATCCGCCGCCAATGTTCGCGGCCCAGCCATCTCCCAACGCGCGTCGGCCCGCCAGAATGGAACCACCGGCCGCCAGCCAGCACGCCACAATCAATTCCTTCGAGTACGGCACCTCCATCCGGAGTTTTTCCTCGTAACTCAGGTTGCCGGTTTTCAGCTTGTAGAAATACTCCTGCGAATGAACGCTCAGAATATCGGCGTCCGTCGCCGGCTGCGGCGCCAGAAAATCCTCGGGGCCCGCGATTCCGTCCGCAAGAAGCTGATCGTGAATCAGCCGGTACTTCTGCGACGGGAACACGTGCGCGCCGAGGTTCAAGTCGTAGCGGTGGTCGTAGATGAGTTTGAACGGCAGCACGAAGCGAGCCTACCGCGAAGCCTTTTCGAACGCAAACGAGCCGGGAAACGGACAATCCGGGCGAGAATTGTATGCGTACTGCTAACGTTCAGCCCGGTGTGGTAGTCTTATGCGCAGCCGTAGTCTTGTAGTGAAAACGATGCGACGCGCCCAGGCCATTTTCGTCGTGTTGGTGCTAGCTGCCCTGCCGCTCGTGATGTTGGCGCAGACTGGCGAGGCGCCTGCCTGCGACGGCATGTGTTGCGTGCGGCACACGGCGCACGCTGCGGGATCGCACAGCACCGCACAACCCGAAGGAATGTCCTGCCATCACGGGGCCGCCATCCACATATTCGAGTGCGGCATGCATTCGAAGCAACATTCGCAAGTGGCGCTCCTCGCGCCGTTGCCGCCGACAATGCTTTCCGGTTTGGCCGCTCTTCCGTTACCGGCACTGAACCGTCAATCGGTCGCCCAAGCCACTCAGATCATATTCCCCGGATTCCTGTCCGTTCCTTTCGAACCTCCTCGAGCCTAGCCTCCGCTCCGTAAGTCCGAACGCTCAATAAATCTAGAGGAGGCTTTCATGCGGAGGCTCGAGTTATTTCTGCTCGCGGTGGCGCTGGTGGTGTCCGCACTGCCGGTAAAGGCAACGATATTCGGAACCATTCGCGGAATCGTGCACGATCCGCAGCATCGGCCAATCTCGGGAGCGTCCGTGAAGCTCGAGGCCATCACGTCTAGCTGGTCGCAAACCACCCAAACGGATGATAACGGCGAGTTTTCGTTTGCGGCCGTGCCGGTGGGCGATTACAAGATCACCGTCACTCAATCGAAATTTCAGACTTCGGAGCAGACTGTTACCGTCGCCTCGGGCTCATCACCCATTCTCCACTTTCCGCTCGCCATCGCGGCGGTGAATCAAACCGCCACTGTCGTCGGGCGGGCGGAAGTGGCCAATGTGGACTCCGTGACGCCCACCACTCTGATCGATCGCAAGGACATCGCCCAAACCCCCGGTGCCGACCGCACCAACGCGATGCAAATGATCACCGATTACGTGCCCGGCGCCTACGTGACCCACGACATGTTGCACATGCGGGGAGGCCACCAGGTGGACTGGCTGATCGACGGCGTTCCCATACCCAACACCAATATCGCCACCAATCTCGGCCCGCAGATCGACCCCAAGGACATCGATTATCTCGAGGTGCAGCGCGGCAGCTACGACGCCGATTATGGAGACCGCACCTACGGAATCTTCAACATCGTGCCCCGAACGGGCTTCGAGCGCGACAATCAGGGCGAACTCGTCACCACGATAGGAAACTGGTATCAAACGAACGATCAAGTCAATTTCGGAGGACACACCCAGCGCTTCGCCTATTACGCGAGCGTAAACGCAAATCGCAGCAATTACGGACTGCAGCCCCCCACCGGCCAGGTTTTTCACGATGCGGAAAACGGCTATGGGGGATTCGCCTCCTTCATATTCAATCCTAATTCCGCGAACCAATATCGATTGGTCGCTTCGCTGCGCCAGGATTATTACCAGATTCCCTACGACCCCGATCCCAACTCAGCGGGAAACCAGGCTTACCCGAGTTACGGTCTGCGCGATAGTGAACGTGAACCCGATGGTTACGTCACCCTTTCCTGGGTCCACACATTCAACGCAAACCTGCTCCTGACTGTTTCGCCGTTTTATCATTACAACAAAGCCAGCTATAACAGCTCGCCGAACGATGTGCCGGTGATCACCGACGTGGACCAGACCGCCAACTACGGCGGTTTGCAAGCGACCCTCGGCGCAACTGTCTGGAAAAACGACGTTCAAGCGGGAGTGTACGGATTCGTCCAGCACCAGAGCAATTACTTCAATAACATCTTCACGGACTGCGGTGGGAGCTGTCAGAACTTTGGTCCATCCTCGGCTGCCGTAACCGGCGGCCTGGCAGAAGCGTTCGTCAGCGACAGATTTAGGGTGACCTCGTGGCTGACGATCATCGCCGGCCTTCGCCAATCGCACTTCGACGCGCCGGGAACGGGAACTCAACCGGAAATCGTGGAGAACGCGACGGACCCTCGCGTGGGAATTGCGATCCAAGTCCCCCACTTGAACTGGGTGTTTCGCGCGTTTTATGGCGACTTCTACCAGGCCCCTCCGCTCTTGACCGCCACGGGCCCGCTGCTCGATCTGGCCAGCAGCCAGAGTCTGGCTTTCAGCCCCTTGCGCGGCGAACGCGACGAGGAGCACCAGTTTGGCGTCACGATTCCCTACCGCGGCTGGGCTCTTGACGCGGATACTTTTCAAACTCGCGCGAAAAATTGGCTGGATCACAGCAATATCGGAGAATCCAACCTGTTCTGGCCGCTCACCTGGGATGGAGCGCTCATTGAGGGTTGGGAACTCACGCTGCGCTCCCCGCGCCTCTGGCATCGCGGCCAGGCCCATTTGGCCTACTCCAACCAGATCGCCCAGGCCAGGGGACCCTTCACCGGCGGTTTGATCTGCCCCACTCCCATCCCGCAGGGATGCGAGCCGGCCCCGGGATATGCGCCGGTGGACCACGACCAGAGAAACACATTGAACCTGGGCTTCAACGCAAGTCTTCCGTGGCAGGCGTTCGCTTCGACGAATGTGTACTACGGCTCGGGCTTCACGAACGGGATGCCGGATGCGCAATATCCCGGGAACTATCTGCCGGGGCATACCACGTTTGATCTTTCATTCGGGAAGAGCTTCGGCGAGAAATACGCCATTTCCGTCACCGCGCTGAATGTGGCAAATCGCCGCGTCCTGCTCGACAATAGCCTGACGTTCGGCGGCTTCCACTATAATGACCCGCGCGAAATCTACGTCGAGTTTCGCTGGCGATTCCATTATTGATCCAGGGGAGAAATATGCAGGAATACTCAGGCAACGTCCGTCGTCGATTTCGATCAGCTTCGATCTTTTCCGCCTTGATCTTGGCGGCGCTGGCGTTCGTTTCTGCCGGATGCAAATCGCAGCGGGCCGAAACCGACCAGCGCTTCCATCTTCACGGCAAAATCGTGTCCGTGAACCCCAACGGCCGCTCAGCCGAAGTGGACCACGACGCGATTCCCGGCTTCATGGGCGCGATGACTATGTTCTATCCGGTTCCCGACGCCAAGGTGGTCGCGACGCTGGCGCCGGGCGACGAAATCACCGCCGACGTGGTCGTCACGGAAGGCGTCCCGCATCTCGAAAACGTCGTGATCGTCAAGAAGGCGCCTCAGCCGAAACCTGACCCCGCCTCAGGCTCCAATTTCCACGTGCCGCAGCCCGGCGACGCCGTTCCTGATTTCGCGCTGCTCGACCAAAGCGGAAAGCGAATTCATCTGCGGTCATTTCGGGGCGACGCGTTGCTTCTCACCTTCATCTACACTCGCTGCCCGTTCGTCGATTTCTGCCCGAAAGTTTCGGACAACTTCGCTCACATGTACGCGACGCTTCGCAAAGAAACCGGGCCGCCGTCAAGGATTCGCTTGCTGAGCGTGAGTTTTGATCCCACCCACGATACGCCCGTGGTTCTGCGCCAATATGCCGCCTCGTTCAGCAACACCACCGGAACGGATCGGCCTTTCGATCGCTGGGAATTTGCCGCCGCGCCCGAAAAGGAACTGCCCGAAATCGCCAACTTCTTCGGCCTCTACTACAACGCAGCAAACGGCCAGATTACCCACTCGATGAGCACCACCCTCATCTCGCCCGACGGCAAGATCCTCGCCTGGTTCCACGACAATGATTGGAAGCCGTCGGATCTAATGGCCGACGCAACGACGGCCCAGACAGTTCAAGCGCCGTAGGCGCGACACGCATTCTTCCACAGCCGACGCCGAGCAGCGTTGTCGTGCTAAACTGAGGAACATGGAAGTTACCCTGCGCATCCCCGACGACATCGCTAAGCGGCTTTCCGCCACTGGCGCTGATCTGTCCCGTCACGCACTGGAGGCCATCGCCCTCGAAGGCTACCGCGATCAAAGTCTGACGCTGTACCAGATTTCAGAAATGCTCGGCCTTTCCCGCGTCGAGACCGAAGATTTTCTGGGCCGTCACCATGTTCCGCTGGCTGTGATCGACGAAGGCGATCTGGACCGCGAGGCGGCTTTATTCGAAGCGGCGTCACGTCGCAACCCGCGCTAACATACTTGCGGGATGAGAGCCGTCTCCAACACTACGCCACTCCGCTATTTGATCGCCATCGAACAAGACCGTCTGCTCGGAAAATTGTTTGAGAAGGTTTTTGTGCCCGATGCAGTGCACAAGGAATTGACGGATGCGAGAACGCCGGAAGTCGTTCGCCGCCGCGTAATGTCGCTCCCTTCCTGGTTTGAGGTCCGGACGCTGCCGGAAACTCAGACGAGCACGTTTCCAGTCGCGTTGCACCGCGGCGAGCGGGAAGCGATTCTCCTGGCAGAAGCGCTGCGGGCGGATGTGCTCCTAATCGATGAACAAATTGGACGCACCATTGCTCTGAGCCGGAATCTCCCGGTTTCGGGAACGCTGGGTGTCCTGGAACGAGCCGACGTGATGGGGCTGGTGAGCGATTTCGCCGAAATTCTCCGGCAATTGAAGGCGAGCGGGTTCTTTATCACCGACGCACTGGGGCGCCAGCTTTTGCAACGTCATCGCTCGCGATCAACAAAATCGAAACGAGAGAGCTAGCGCCATACTAGTTTTGCCGGTCGAGGATGAAATCGGGGACGGCGAGCAGCGCGCGCCGGTATTCGGTGTCGGGCAATCCTTCCAGGCAAGCTTTTGCGCGGCTCGCGTATTCGCGGGCCAGTTTTCCGGCGCGATCGAGCGCGCCCGTGGCGCGCACGAGTTCGGTGATCTGCTCGGGGCGGACGCTTTGGAAGCCGCGCTCCGCAAGAACAGCGGCCACCAGCCTCCGGCCATCGCCATTCGCGTGGCCATTGCCGCCAGCAGAAGCCGGATGCGGGGACGAACCCGACTCGAGCGCAAAAATCAGCGGCAGCGTGACCTTGCCTTCCTTCAGATCGCTCAGCACCGGCTTGCCGAGCTGTTCCGGTGACGCGGTGAAATCGAGCAAATCGTCCACAAGCTGAAACGCGAGGCCCGCGCTGCGGCCATATTCGGCCATCGACTCCTCGATATGCTTGGGCTGCTGGCCGAGCACCGCGCCCAACCGCGCGCATCCGCTGAAGAGGCACGCCGTCTTGCGGTAGGCAAGCTCGGTCGCGTCGGCTTCGCACAAATCGATTTGGCCCAGGCGCGTGAGCTGCAAAAGTTCGCCTTCCACCATGTTTTGCGTGAGATCGATCAGGATGTCGAGAACCGCGAAATTGCGCTCGCGCAGCGCCATTTCAAACGACTGCATGTAAAGCCAGTCCCCCGCGAGCACGCTCATGTGATTGCCCCAGCGAGCGTTCGCGCTCGGGCGGCCGCGGCGCGTGTTTGCGCCGTCGATCACATCATCGTGGACCAGCGTGGCGCTGTGAATCAGCTCCACCACCGCGCCCAATCGGATCGCGCTCGAACCGCGGTATCCCGCAGCGCCCGCCGACAGCAACAGCAGCGCCGGACGCAGCCGCTTGCCGCCGCCCTCGCGCAGATAACTGGAAATTTCGGCCACAGGCTCGATCGCCACCGCGCTTTGCGCAGCGATCTCCTGCTCCACGAGAGCCATATCCTCGCGAATCAGGTCGAAAATTCCCTTGGCGAGTTGGACTGCGAACGCCATCGCTCCCCTTACCCGCGCCTAGCGGGAGGAACTCCACCCCCGACCGCGTTACCGATACCAAAGAAGCGCCGAAAATTCTCCGCGGTCGTGGCTGCGATTTCTTCTTGGCCTAAGTCTCTCACACTCGCCAACGCTTTCGCTACCTCGACGACATGGGCCGGCTCGTTGCGTTTTCCGCGAAATCCCTGCGGCGGCAGGAACGGCGAGTCCGTTTCGGTCAGCAGGCGGTCGAGCGGAAGTTCGCGCGCAATGTCGCGCAGGTGCTGCATCTTGGGATACGTCACGTTGCCCGCGAACGAAATCATGAATCCCATGTCGAGACCGCGCCGCGCGTCCTCCAGAGTGCCCGTAAAACAATGCAGCACGCCGCCAAGGCCGCTCGAATGCCAGTCCTGGTCGATGATTTCGAGGGTGTCGGCCCACGCGTCGCGGCAGTGAATGATAATCGGCAGCTTCGCGGCGCGCGCCTGGCCAAGCTGGCGGCGAAACACGCGCTGCTGCACGTCGCGCGGCGAATGATCGTAGTAATAGTCGAGGCCCATCTCGCCCCAGCCGATCACTTTCGTGTGTCGCGCAAGCTCATCGAGGCGCGCGAAATGCTCTTCGGTGGCAAGTTGCGCCTCGTGCGGATGAATGCCCACCGTCGCGTAAATCCAGTCGTGCTCCTCGGCAAACGGAATCGCCGCGTTCAACCGGCCAGGCCCGGTACCGCTGCCGATGGCCAGCAGCGTAGTGATGCCCGCCGCACGCGCACGCTCCAGCATCGCCGCGCGGTCTTCATCGAACTGCGGAAACTCCAGATGCGCGTGTGAGTCAACTATTTGCATTTTAGGTCGCGACTTTGCCTTTGCCTGCCCGAATCCTTTTGCTCGCAATTGCCTCTACAGCACTCGAAGTTGCGTTCGCAGCCCGACGCAAAACAGGAAAAACTGGAACAAGATACCAGTAGCGTTTTCGAAAAAACGCTCTGCCGAGCTTCCGGCTCCAGTCCTCCGCGACATTTTCTCTACCCTCATAGACGGGCTTGTGAACTCTGTGAATGTGGTGTCCGATTTCGTGATAGAGCACATCCCCGATAATCGAGTAGCAAACCATAGGCATTCGCGGCAGCCACGATGGAAGTGGTTCCAGAATGTTATCCACGAATAGCCAAACGCACGCTGGTTGGGACCGAGTAGCCCTGTAGTAGGCGCCCAACGAAGTAGCGAATTGATGTTTGCGCCCTTGCTGCCAAGTCTTCTTCCGTCGCTGATCTCGATTGAGTGATAAGCGATTTGTCAGCACAATTCTCTTCAGACCTACCAGATAACCCGTCGGCACCGACGTCAGCAGCTCGCTCACTATCTTTTTCACATCGACGCTCGGTGTGTAGTCTCGATAGTTCTCCACTATCTCCGGCGCGGAGTTCGTGCCCTCCCCGACTTCATGTTGCGTCTCTGTCAGCGCTGTCATTGCCCAATATCCTGAGAGTCACAAAAGTCAGGCGGCTATGCGTGGCGGCGATCTGATTTTCTCAGCACGAAAATCATTTCCGTCGCCGCATTGTCCAGCGGCGCCTTAGCAAACGACCCGTATTCTTCCACGATCTCCAAACCCACAAGCAGGAATAACGCGCGAAGCTGCGGATACATGTACCAAGTCATATGCAGAGGCGCGGTTTCTTCGTGAACCAGCCGGTCGCCCTCGAATGACCTGTAGATAAACGTCCCGCTGAAACTCTGATGGATCTTGTCTACCGAATCTTTCCGATAAAAGCGGCGAATGATCGTTCCCGGCTTTCCCTCCACGGCCCATTCCATTTCGAACCTTTCCTCGTCGATTTCCGAAAGCAGCGAATCGAACTTCGGGTAGAACACGTCGAATGCGAGCTTTCCTTCATCGCTTAGATGAAGCACCGCGGTGCGAAGGGCCGCCAATTGGTCCACGATTGTGTGCATGTGCTGCAGCGGACGGAAAGGGATCGTGACCAGCGGGAATTTCCTGCCGAGCCGCGCGTGACGCATGTCTCCAGCGTGAAGTGTGACGCGGCGGCGAATCTCTTCCGGCTCGCTCGCGAGTTTCGCCTTCAAGACATCAAGCATCGCCGGGGACTGGTCGAGGCCGTGAATTTCGATCCCCGCGCGCGCAATCGGCAGGAGCACGCGGCCCGTGCCGCAGCCAATCTCGAGAACCGGACCCCCGATCTCACGGGCGAGATCGACGTAGAAAGGCATGTCCACAAGCTCAGCAGCGGCGTAAGCGGCGTCGTAGTGCTTGGCTGAAATGTCGTATGCGTCCGCCTGAGTCATTGCCTTGCGCCCAACCATTCACGTGAGCCGGGGCCACTTGTAATTCCGAACCCAGCCGCGCGCCTCTTGCGCGGACGGCGGTGGGGGATCTGCTTTCTGATTTCCCGCTTTTGCTTCGTCTTATCTGTGTTTATCTGTGTTCATCTGTGGTTAAGTTTTTCCCGGTCACTTCACTTTCGATCCTGCCGCAATCTCCTCCGCGAACGTGCACAGCACGGGCTTGCCGTCCGCCCCCGCCGACGCCGCCAACAGCATGCCATTCGACTCCAGCCCGCGCATTTTTCGCGGCGCCAAATTCGTCACCACCACCACCTTGCGGCCGACCAAATCCTCCGGCGCATACGCCGTGGCAATGCCGGCCAGCACCTGCCGCACTTCGTCGCCAATATCGACCATCACCTTCAGCAGCTTGTCCGCGCCCTGAATGCGTTCCGCCGATTTGACGACGCCGACGCGCAGCTCCACCTTCGCGAAATCGTCGATCGTGATCTTAGAGTCCGCCGCAGGAGCAGCCGCTGGCGCCGCACTTCCCGCCGCAGCCGACGGTGTTGCCGCCGCCGGCGCGCTTCCTGGATTCCGTATCTCCTGTTCCATCGCTTCAATCCTTTCCGATGCTTCTTTCTTGTCCACGCGCGGAAACACCGCCTCCGGCTTCCCAATTCGCGTCCCTGGCTTCAACCCGCCCCACCGCAGGAAATAACGGATGTTTAGGGTCTCAATCCTCTCGGTCTGACCCAACGCTTCCCAAATTCGTCGCGTTGCATCGGGAATCACGGGATGCGCCAATCCCGTCGCTATCCGCAGAACCTCGGCCGTCCGATACAGTATCCCATTCAGCGCACCACGCTTTGACTCGTCCTCCGCCATCGCCCATGGACGCGTTTCCGCCAAATGCTGATCCGCTAGAGCGATGAGACGCCAAATCCGATCAAGCGCATCGTCAAAGTCAAAGTCATCGTAGTAAGCGGTGACTTCGATTTCGACGTTGGCGACGCCGTCGTAAAAGGGCTTGAGAGCCCACCTTTGTGCTTCAGGGGCCAGCCCTTCCTCAGGCTTCGGGGGGATCACGCCGCCGCAATAATTCTGAATCATCGTAAGCACGCGGCTGGCGAGATTGCCTAGCCCATTCGCCAAGTCCGCGTTGTAGCGCGTGATCAGCGCTTCGCGGGAAAAATTCCCGTCCTGGCCAAACACGGTCTCCCGCAGCAAGTAATATCGCAACGCGTCGTTGCCGAGCACCTTCACAATCGGCTCGGGATACGCCACATTCCCCTTCGACTTGCTCATCTTCTCCTGCTCGAAAAGCAGCCAGCCATGCGCGAAAATCTGCTTCGGCAGCGGCAAGCCGGCCGCCATCAGAAATGCCGGCCAGTACACCGCGTGGAAGCGAATAATTTCCTTGCCGATCATGTGAACGTCGGCGGGCCAAAATCTCTTGAATTTCGCACTGTCCTTCGCTTCGCCATCCACGAATCCGATTCCGCTCATGTAACTCGTGAGGGCGTCGTACCACACATAAAAGACGTGCTCGGGATCGCCCGGCCACGGAATTCCCCACTTGATGGATTTCCGGCTAATCGAAAGATCCTTCAGCCCCGCCTTCACGAAGCTGACCACCTCGTTGCGCCTGAAATCCGGTTGAATCGACAGTCGCGCCGGCCTTAACGCTGCTGGTTTGCTGCAAGTCGGACAATTCACGGGCTCTGGTGTGTCACTGACGTAAACATTGCAATGCAGACAGAACCGGCTGGTCTCGAAACACTCCGCTTGGTCAATCGCAGACGTTTTCGCGTCGGCTCCAGGCCCGACCGGCTGAGTGAACTCCGGGTTATCTTCGTACAGCTTAAGAAGGCGATCTTGAAATGCGGAAAGCCTGAAGAAATAATTGTCCTCGGAGATCAGTTCCGCCGGACGCCCGCAAATCTGGCAATTCGCCGGCTCGGGCGTGTCGCTCACATACAAATTGTCGTAGATGCAGTAGCGGCCTTCGTACTTGCGCTTGAAAATCGCCTCGGGCGTAAGGCGTTGCGTGCGGCGAATCAAATTTTGCACGGCAATGGCATGCTGCGGCGACGTGGTCCGCACAAAATCCGTATAGCTAATGCCGAGCAGCTTCCACAGCTCGATGAAAATCTTCTGATTGCGGTCCACCAGCTCCGCGGGCGTAATTCCCTGGCTTTCCGCGGCGCGCTCGATGTTGACGCCGTGCTCGTCCGTGCCGGTGAGATATGCGACGTCGTAGCCGCACATGCGTTTGTAGCGCGCGATGACGTCGCACACGATCGTGGTATACGCGGACCCAACGTGCGGCCGCGAATTCGCGTAGTAGATCGGCGTCGTCAAATAGTATTTCGGTTTATCCATGAATGATCTGTGTTTTGCCCGTATTTATCTGTGTTTATCTGTGTTCATCTGTGGTTAAAAGGTTTTGCCCTCGCGCCGCTTCTCAAACTCGAACGACGCCGCCGCAATCACCTGCTTCAACGGCACGCCGCTCGAGGCCGCGATGCGCTGGCAATCCTCATATTCCGGCGAGGCGTTCAGAATCGTGCCATTCATGCGCGAAAGTTTCATGCGCACTTCGCCGAACGGCGTCGCCACGGGCACAAACTCGCGCTCGAGCGTCTTCCGTCGCACTTCATACGTGCGCACGCCGATCGTGGTCGTCTCGCGAAAGACCAGGTCAATCAGCCGCGCGACATTCCCCGTTTCGCTCAGAAGCGTCACCAGCAGTCCCGGCCGATTTTTCTTCATCTGCGCGGGCGTCGAGAAAACGTCCAGCGCGCCGGCGGCCAGCGCGCGCTCCGCAAAATATCCGTAAATTTGCGGGCTCATGTCATCGAGGTTCGTCTCGATCACCGTCACCGGCGCGCCCCAATATTCACCCGCTTCATTCTCGGCGCGGTCACCGACCAGCAAGCGCAGCACGTTCGGCTTCTCGGCAAGGTCGGCGCTGCCTGCGCCGTAGCCGATGGCGCGCAACGTCATTGGCGGAATTTCGGCGTAGCGTGTCGCAAGAGCCGTCGCGATCGCAGCGCCAGTGGGCGTCACCAGCTCGCGCCGAATTCCGCTCGAATGCGTCGGCGCGCCGCGGAGCAGTTCCGCCGTCGCCGGCGCGGGAACCGGCAGGATTCCGTGCGCGGTCTTCACCTGGCCGCCGCCAACGTCAAACGACGAGCACGCGAATTCGTCGATCGCGAGCAGTTCGAACCCGATTGCCGCGCCCACGATATCGATGATCGAATCCACCGCGCCCACCTCGTGAAAGTGCACCTTCTCGATGGGCACCTGGTGGACGTGCGCCTCCGCCTCGCCCAGCCGCCGGAAAATCTTCCTCGCGCGCTCGGCCGCACGCGGCGCAAGCCCCGCCGCGTCAATCATCCTCACGATTTCCGCAAGCCCCCGATGCCCGTGCTCATGGGTGTGAGCATGCGCGTGCGCGTGCCCAGCGTTTTCATGCCGTTTAGGGGGTCGGACCTTCAGGTCCGACATCACCGCATCCGTTTTCTCAGGGGTTTCAACCCCTGAGGCTCGATTTCCAACCTCAGCGCCTCCAGCAATTTCGACGGTCACGTGCGTGGCAAAAACCGCCCGGCGTTGCACCTTCTTTGCTGAAATCGTCCACCCCGGCAGGTTCAGCTTGCGCAATTCGGCCTCGATGGCGCGCAGGTCCGCGCCGGCATCCACCAGCGCGCCCAGCACCATGTCGCCGCTGATGCCCGAAAAGCAGTCGAAATACGCGATCCCTATGTTCTTCATACGCTTACGATGAATTTGGCCCGCAAACTCGCGAGAAAACGATACTAGTCTGGCCCTCTGATAGTGTCAAATGAGCGGAAGTCTCTCGCCGGCATGTTAGAATCGTACCGCTCCCAATAGGAGGCTTGCCATGCGAAACGAAACCCTCACCCATCAGTCCTCCTTTCGAGCGCAGCAGTAAGCGCCGGAAGGGATTCCCCTCCGAAACCAACGTCAAACGCGGAAAGCGAATCGTCCACGGAGAAAAAGAGCTTGTGGAGAAGCTCGGTCGGAACGATCTTTGCCCCTGCGGTTCGGGCCGGAGGTTTCAAGCGTTGTTGTCTGCGGACGGGCAAGTACGACGGCGTTAGTCGCGACTACTTTTTTCCGCGAATAGCAGCTTCGAGCGCCCCATCCTTTCGTTCTCTGGAGGGATGGGGCATTTTCTTGTTGTTGCTGCCGGTGCCTGGGCTAAGGCCGTAAGCGATTGAATACGCAAGTCGCGCGACGCCCTATGCCAACCGCTATTCGAAGGTAGACTTGGATAGGTCCTTCTCAGGCAAGCTACTGGTACTCGAACAGTTCCCGGCAGCAATGAAGCGATGTAGCCAGACTCGCTCCGACGCGGGGGCGCGGGATGTTTGTGCGGAGTGGGAGCAAAGCGGCGCGGCGAAGTAAGCCGCCCCCGAAGGTTTAAATGTAGCGCCGAGCTTCAGCTCGGCACCGGCCGATCGAGGCGCTCAGAGCATTCGATGAACGGTCTTCCGACGAAAGGCTTGGCGTGACCACGACGTTATCCCCAAAATCCCCAAAGCCTCGGCGCGCGGAATTGCTCGCGGCGCTGAACGGCATTCCTCCCTTTCCGCCCGTCGCAATCAAGGCGCTTCAACTCGTCTCGAACGACAAGACGCGCCTGCGCGAGTTGAGCAAGCTAATCAGCACCGACGCATCGCTCTCCAGCGAGGTCCTGCGCATCGCAAATTCCGCCCTCTACGGGCATCGTGTCGAAGTCGAGAGCGTGTTCCGAGCCACCATCTCGCTAGGACTCGAACGGATCAAGAGCGTGGTGGTCACCAGCGCGCTGCGGCAGTACATCGGCCGGTCCCTGGACGTTCCGTGGATACGCATGTGCTGGCGCCACAGCCTGGCCTGCGCCGTGATCGCGGAAGAATTGGCCCGCGGCAGCTCGCTGGAAGAAGACGTGGCCTACACCGCCGGAATCATTCACGACATTGGAAGATTCGGGCTGGCGGTGGCGTTCCCTCAGCGGTGCGGCAAACTGCTGGTCGAGACGGACGATGCCTGTTGCGATGTTCTCGAACGCGAGCGTGAGTGCTTCGGAATGGATCACTGCGAGGCTGGGCAAGCGCTGATGGTGCGCTGGGCCATACCCAAAAACCTCGTCGCCGTCGCGGCACATCATCACGATTCGCCCACCGGCGGCGATTCCGACATGCTTGCCGTGGTCCGCCACGCTTGCAGGCTGGCAGACGCATCGGGATTTGCCGTGATGCCTTCGCTCCCGTCGCGGACGTACGCAGAGCTGCTCGCCGAACTTCCCCTCCAAAGCAAAATCCCGCGCGACCCCGAAGAATTAGCCTTCCGCATCACAAACAAAATCGCCGCGATCGAAGCGCTGTAGACGGTACCGCGATCCCTGCGCTCCTTCCATGTTTGGGGCGACCGGCTGGGAAAATCTCGAACCAGAGTACAATTCCAAATCGCCCGGGCGGCTAGAGGAGAAACTTGTATAAGACAGTCGAAGAGCGGTTTCGGAAGGCGCTGCGGCACCACATCCACGAGCGCTATAAGGTGGACGTGCCGATTGTGGTCGAGCGCCCGCCCAAGCTATCGATGGGCGAGGCGGCATCGCCGCTGTGCTTCGAGCTGGCGAAGCAGATGAAAAAGGCGCCGCGCGCGCTGGCCCAGGAAATTGCCAACTCGCTGAAGCCGATCCCGGGAATTGCGCGCGTGGAAGTGGCGGGCGGCGGCTACCTGAACGCGTTTTTCGACCGCACCGCATTCTTCCGTGCCGTATCTGGAGAAAGCAGCCCGAAGGCTACGGCGACGGATGCGACCGCCCTAAAAGTGATTGTCGAGCACACCAGCGTCAATCCAAATAAAGCGGCGCACATCGGCCACTTGCGAAACGCGGTTCTGGGCGACACCTTCGCGCGGGTTCTCCGCTACGTTGGCCGGCGCGTCGAAATACAGAATTACATCGACAACACCGGCGTCCAGGTGGCCGACGTCGTTCTCGGGTTCACTCATCTCGAGAAGAAATCCCTCGCCGACGTTCGCGCGCTGATCGCCAAGCCAAAATTCGATTACTACTGCTGGGACCTCTACGCGCGGGTCACGCAGTTTCTCGCGGAAGACAAATCGCGTCTCGAGCTGCGCGCGCAAACCCTGAAAGACATCGAAGAAGATCACGGCGAAGCGGCGAAAATCGCGGAGATTGTTTCAACGGCCATCGTCGCCCTCCATTTGCAGACGCTGGCGCGCCTCGATATCGGCTATGACCTGCTTTCGCGCGAGAGCGAAATTCTGCACCTGAAGTTCTGGGACGCCGCGTTCGAGATGCTGAAGCAACGCGGCGCCATTCAGCTCGCCACTTCGGGCAAAAACGCAGGCTGCTGGGTGATGCAGCTTCCGTCGGACCGCGCCGAAGCGGACGCCAAAGAGGAATCCGCGGAAGAGCCGCCGGAAGAAGCCGACGCGAAAATCATCGTCCGCTCGAGCGGCACCGTCACCTATGTCGGTAAGGACATTGCCTACCACCTCTGGAAATTCGGGCTGCTGAATAAGGATTTTCGCTACCGCCGATTTCACTTCGAAGGCGGCGGGCACCAGCCCTGGGTTACCACAACGGAAGCGACTGAGCCGGGCGCGCCGGAATTCGGCCACGCGCGCGAAGTGTTCAACGTGATCGATTCCCGGCAGGCCTATCCGCAGCAAGTAGTTGTGGCCGGATTGCGGGCGCTCGGATACGAAGAGCAGGCCGATCATCTGAAACACTTTTCCTATAACGTGGTCGCGCTGACGCCGAGATGCGCGCTTGAAATGGGCTACGAAATTCCTCCGGAGGACGCGAAAAAGCCCTACATCGAAGTGAGTGGGCGCAAGGGCCAGGGCGTGAAGGCCGACGATCTGCTCGATCAACTGGAAGCGGGCGCGCGCAAAGAAGTGGACACGCGGCATCCAGACTCGCCGGAACCGGAGCGGGCCGCGATTGCCCACGCGATTGCTATCGGCGCGCTGCGATACTTTTTGCTGCGGTTCACGCGTTCCACGGTGATCGCGTTCGATTTCAAGGATGCGCTCAGCTTCGAAGGCGAGACAGGACCATACGCTCAATATGCGGTGGTGCGCGTAAATGGAATCTTGCGCAAGGGCGCGGAGAACAATCCCGCGTTCGCCGCCGAAGATGCAAAAGACCAGGCGCGCATCGACGATGGCTCGCTCGATGTCTCGCGGTTTCTCGCAGCGCCCGGCGGTGACGATTTGTGGGAACTGGTGCTGCTGGCCGGGTCGCTGGACGCGCGAATCGATGCGACAGTGGCCGCGCAGGAGCCTGCGGTTCTCGCGCGCTACGCGTTCGAGCTAGCGCAGGCGTTCAACGTTTTCTATCACAAACACCACATCCTCAAGGAAGAGGACGCGGAGAAGCGCGCATTTCTGCTACGGCTAACGTCGCTCGTGCGCGAGCAGCTCGTCACCGTGCTCGGCCTGATGGGAATCACCGCGCCGGAGAAAATGTGAAATGCGGCTCGGGGTTCACAATTTCAACGCGAAATCGACGATCGTGCGGATGGCGATGCCGGTGGGACCCTTCGCCAGCCAGGGACGGCCTTCATCCACCCAGCACGTTGATGCGATATCGAGATGCACCCACGGCGTCTCTTCCGCGAATTCTTTCAGGAACCATGCCGCAGTGATCGCGCCGCCGCCCTTGCCGCTGCCGGTGTTACGAATGTCCGCGATATTGCTCTTGATCATTTCCTCGTATTCATCGTCCATCGGCATGGGCCACATTTTTTCGCCCACGGCCGCGGCGCTCGCAAGAAACTGGTCAAGAAATTCGCGCGGTGTGCCAAACGCGCCCACATTGACGTTCGCCAGCGCCACTTCGATCGCGCCCGTGAGCGTGGCGGCGTCGATGAGATGAGTGCAGCCGAGCGACTTCGCATACGTGATTCCGTCGGCTAGGATCAAGCGGCCTTCGGCGTCGGTGTTGATCACCTCGATGGTCTTCCCCGACATCGCCACCTGCACGTCGCCGGGCTTCTGGGCGCGTCCACCGGGCATGTTCTCGGTAGCGGGGACGATTGCGATGACCGGCACCTTCGGCTTCAGGTACGCCAAAGCGCGCATGGCCCCAAGCATCGTCGCGCCGCCGCCCATGTCGTACTTCATTTTTTCCATGTTGTTCGCAGGCTTGATCGAGATGCCGCCCGTATCGAATGTGACGGCTTTGCCGACCAATCCCAGAAGAGGGGCACCGACGGCGGTGGTTTCCGGCACGTACCGCAGAACGATTACGCGCGGCGGCTCAACGCTTCCCTGCGCGACTCCGATCAAAGCGCCCATCTTCAGTTCGTGAATCCTGCGCTCGTCAAGAATCTCGATTCCGAGTCCGACTTCTTTCGCCATCGCTTCAGCTTTGGCCGCAAGCATGGTGGGAGTGAGGTAGTTCGAAGGCTCGTTGATCAAATCGCGAGCGAAATTCTGCGAATCGGCGATCACCCGGCCGTGTTCGATAGCGGCGTTCAGGTTGCCCGCAAGGCCGCCGTCGAAACCCGCAAGCGACACGGACTGGATTTCGCTCTTCTTCTTGTCGGTCCGGTACTTGTCCGATTCGAAATCCGAGACAATCAGTCCTTCGACGACGGCCTGAGCGGCTTCCGGGCCGCGCTCGCCCTCGCGCGTGAGAAAAACGAATTTCTTCACGCCGCGCGATTTCAGGTGGCGCAGCGCCGCACCGGCAATCTTGCGCAGATCGGACGTCGCAAATTTGCCCGGCTTCCCCGCTCCCACCAGGAGCAGCTTTTGCGCCGCAAGTCCCTGCGGAAAATGAATCAGGACGAGTTCGAGAGACTTACCGGTGATTTCGCCGCTCGCAACCAGCGAGCTGAGCCGGGCGTTCATGGCGCGATCGATCTCGCCGGCTACTCCGTCGAGTTTGTTGTCGCTATCGAAAACATAGGTAACGAGCGCGTCCGCTTCGATCGAAGCGTACGGCCGAGTTTCAAGTTGTATCTGCATGTGTTCCTTTCGCTTTTGTTTCTTTGCCGTGGGTATGTTTTATCGACGGCGGAAGCGGTACATAGCTTCGTTGGCTTCTTTTTTGGCTTCTTTTTGACGTTCGGCTTCGCGCCGATCGTGGAACTTCTTGCCTTTCGCCACAGCCAGCTCGCATTTCGCAATGCCGTCGCGAAAATAAATCTTCAGCGGGACTACCGTCATGCCCTTCTGCTGGGTTTGCACCAGGAAGCGCTCGATCTCGCGCCGGTTGAGCAGCAGCTTTCGTTTTCGAAGAGGGTCGTGATTTCTGGGGCCGCCCGGCTGATACTCCGGAATATGACTGTTGATCAACCAAGCCTCTCCGGCTCGAATCTCGGCGTAGGCTTCGCGCAGCGTTCCCTTGCCTTCCCGCAGAGACTTGACCTCCGTCCCTACGAGAACGAGGCCCGCCTCGAGCGTGTCGAGCAGGTGGTAATTGTAAGAGGCGGAGCGATTCTGCGCGACAATTTTCACGCCTTCGCGATCGGATTTTTTCGCCGCTGTTTTCGCCACGCGCTATCATAGCTGCCGCGCACAAGGGGCCGCAAGTCGCTCCCCATTCCCGCTTTCCCCGAAACGTGCCGCCCTGGCCGTTTGGGGCTGGAGCTCTTATTGCGAATTTGGTCAAATTATGGTAACTTTTCTAAACCCCTGCGATTTTGTTACGTCCAATTAGTGTGCGTGGATGCGGGTTTGGCCCGGCAACAGAGTGGATTCCTTGCC
Source organism: uncultured Acidobacteriota bacterium (assembly GCA_963737205.1). Classification (GTDB taxonomy): domain Bacteria; phylum Acidobacteriota; class Terriglobia; order Acidiferrales; family UBA7541; genus Palsa-295. Next base: position 123,982 of record CAVTRV010000008.1, read on the forward strand.
GCATCCAAACTCGAGTGCTAGACTCGCCGATACCCGGAAGAATTGACTGGAGGGCGTTTTTGCGCCGTACACCGTACTTACCCTTATTAGCGCTCGCGGCAATGGTCCTCGCGGGCTGTCCCAAGGCAAATCAGGATTTTGAGTCTGGCCGCAAGGCGGAAGCCATTCAGGACTATGATACCGCGCTGGTTGACTACGAACGCGCCCTCCGTTCCGAACCGTCGAACTCCGAGTACAAACTCCGCGCTCTTCGCATGCATTCGATGGACGGCACCTTCCATCTCGAGCAGGGCGAAAAGCTCCTCAAGAAGGGCGACGTCGAAATGGCTCTCGCCGAATTTGAGAAGGCGGAGGCCGTCGACCCCTCGAACATGGCCGCCGAGCAGGAAGTTCAGAAGACGATGAAGCTGGTGGCGGCCAAGAATGCGGCGAACACCCCTGAAAAAGTCAATCCGAACCCGCCGAATGAAGACTTGCTGCCGGGTCCGCCCGAGCTGAAGCCGCTGTCGCGCGAGCCGATCAACTTGAAGATGACAAACAACAGTAATGTCGTCTTCGAGACGATTGCCAAGCTAGCTGGGTTGAGCGTGATTTTCGATTCCGAGTTTCAGGCGAAGCGAATTTCCGTCGAGCTTCCCAACGTGACCATCGACCAGGCGCTCGATATCGTTTCTGCACAATGCAAGGCTTTCTGGAAGCCCATGACCAGCAATGTGATTTTCGTGGCTCCGGACAATCCGACGAAGCGGAAAGACGTCGAAGACGAAGTCGTGCAGACGTTCTACATCTCGAACACGATGCAATCGCAAGACCTGACCGAAATGGTCACGCTTCTGCGGTCTGTGCTCAACCTTGCGAAAGTGTCACAAGTGAATTCGCAGAACGCGATCGTGATTCGCGACACGCCCGACAAGGTGGCGGCAGCAGCAAAAATTCTGCGTACCATCGACAAGGCGAAGCCGGAAGTCCTGATTCACGTTCAGGTGCTCACGGCAAGCCGCGACCGGTTGCGCGACTTGGGAATTTTGCCCGGGCAGAGCATATCCGTAGGGTTCACGCCGCGTACGTCGCTGCAGCCCAGCTCGAGCAGCAGCTCGAGCAGTTCAAGCAGTACGACCACGCCGAGCACGACTTCGAGCGTCGATCAGGTTCTGCTGAGCGCCCTCCACAGCGTTGGAACGAACGACTACAGCATTACACTTCCCGGCGCCACTGCCAACGCGATCATGAGCGACAACAAGACGCATATCATCCAGGATCCGGAAGTCCGCGTCTCGGACGGCGAACGCGCGCAACTCAAGATTGGTGAGCGCGTCCCCATCGCGACCGGTAGCTTCCAGGCAGGCGTAGGCGTGGGAGTGGGTGGCGGCGCAGGCGTAGTGAACCCCCTGGTGAACACGCAGTTCACCTATCAGGACGTCGGCGTCAACATCGATGTGACCCCGCGCGTGCATCCGGACGGCGACATCAGCATGAAACTGATCGTCGACGTCTCGTCCCTCGCCGGCAGCGAGAGCATCGGCGGAATCAACCAGCCGATCATCACGCAGAACAAAATCGAGCACGAAGTCCGCCTGAAAGACGGTGAAGCGAGCATTCTGGGCGGCCTTATCTCGCGCGACGAGACGCTGAACACGAACGGCATACCCGGCCTGATGCAGCTTCCGATGTTTCGGTATCTGTTCTCTGACAACAGCAAGGAGATCCAGGACCAGGAAATCCTGATCATTCTCACGCCGCACATTATTCGTTTCCCCTCGATCACGGCGGAAGATTTGCGCTCATTGGCCACAGGATCTGAGACGAACCTCCGCGTGTACCGGGAACAAGACCAAGCCCTTGTTGAGCCTGCGACCCAGCCGCAAACGGGCGCGATGGCAGCGCCTCCTCCGCCTCCGTCCGGCAGTCCGCTCGCCAGCCCCGCGCCGGCTGGGCTGATGCCCGTGCAGACGGGAACGCCCGCGGCGCAACTGCAATTTGATCCGGGAAGCGTGACCGTCAAGCAGGGAGACTCAACAACGCTCGGGCTGAAGGTGTCCAACATCAATGATCTCTACTCCATTCCCCTGCTCATTCACTACAACCCTGCCGTGATACAGATCGAAGAGATACGAAGCGGCGGCTTCCTTGGCGGCGGAACGCAGGAAATCGCGATCGTCCAGCGAATCGACGCGCAGCGCGGGGAAGCTGTGGTCTCCGCGACGCGACAGCCGAACACCCCGGGAATAAGCGGAACGGGGACCCTGCTCGGTGTGATCGTGCGCGCCGTCGGACCGGGAACCTCTCAGCTCCAGATTCTTCAGGTCAACGCGCGCGATTCGCAGCAGCACACGATCCCGCTCGTCTCGGGCGAAGCCACCGTTCGGGTGCAGTGAGGTTGTATGAATCGGATGCGTCACACGCTGAGTCCGCGTCACGCGCGACGTGTTTCGTCGGCTCGCGCGGTTTCGAAACGGCGAGGAGTGCGGGCGCTCGCCGCTGGGATGACCCTCCTCGAGCTCATCATTGCGTGCGCGATCCTTTCCGTTCTCGCGACGGCGGCCCTGCCGCTGGCACGCGTGGCGATTATGCGCAAGAAGGAAGCCGAGCTCCGTTACGACCTTCGCCAGATGCGCGACGCGATCGATCATTACAAGGACTACGCCGACCAAAACAAAATTCAGGTGCAGGCTGGGACGGAAGGATATCCGCCGGATCTCGAAACGCTGGTGAAGGGCGTGCCGCTCACTGGAGTCCAGGATAAGAGGATCCACTTTCTTCGCGAGCTTCCTGTGGATCCGATGACAGGAAACAAAGATTGGGGCATGCGATCCGTCCAGGACGATCCCGATTCGTCGGCCTGGGGAGGCACAGACGTCTTCGACGTGTTCTCGAAGTCCACGGCGACTGCTATGAATGGCACAAAGTATTCTGACTGGTGATTGCAGGATGAATTCCGCGAAGCCCGAAAAATCGAGCCGAAGGCCGAGCGCGTGGGTGGCATCGCGCGTGGGCCGGGGGGCGTCTCAAGGCTTTACGCTGATCGAGTTGATGATCGTCATCGCGATCATTCTCATTCTGGCGACGATCGCCGTCGGAAGATATCAGGTGTCGTACGAAAAGGCGAAGGAAGCAACGCTCAAGCAAGACCTTGTCGTGCTAAACAAAGCCATCCAGGATTACACGACCGACAAAGAAGCAGCACCCAACTCGCTCGACGACCTCGTGACCGAGCATTACATCGGCAAAATACCGAACGACCCAATTACCGGCAAACCTGATTGGACGCCGGATATGGACTGCGGCAATCTCGTGTTGAGTCCAGATCAGGGTGCCGGTGGAATCTGCGGCGTCCATTCGTCGTCCGACCGTGTCTCGCCGTTCGAGCAAACACCCTACAGCTCCTGGTAGCAGGGCGCGATTTTGCGGCTTGGCTTTGTATAGTTTGACCCCCGCGCGCGCATTCGCTATGATGTTTTCGCGGGGTGGAGCAGCCTGGTAGCTCGTCGGGCTCATAACGCGCCAAACAGCACATGGCCCTGCTGGATTCAAACGACTTAGCCATTCTTCCAAGCCGCAAAAGCCTTCCAAAACGGGATATTCTGGGCACTTAACGGGCACCTGAGAATCTCTTGTTGCAAGATTCGATAAGCGGGTCGCTGGTGCTGTAGTTGCCCTGCGCCAAAATCAGAGTTGACGCCAAGAGTGCGGCTCGTTTACCTGTTCGCGCGGTGTCGACAACGAATCCCACCCTGGAGGGCCTCAGTTCAGATTCTGGCGTCTTGATGTGATAAAGCCCGCAAGATGGCATCCAGAACTCGATCGAGGTGCTTGCCGACGTCTTCAGCAAGAAATCGGAGGATCAGATAGCCGTTCTCCTGAAGCAAGGCATCTTTGCGACGATCTCGCCGGTAGGCCTCCGCGTCGCCCAGATGCTGGCCACCGTCCAATTCGATGGCGATTCGGGACGGCGCGCAAAGCAGATCAACCTCCATCCGACCCCAGCCATCGAATGGAATCGGCAACTCTGTATTCAAACGAAACTTCCCGTTTGTTGCGGCCAAAGTTTCGAGTCGCCGATATAGAAATGCCTCGCTTGCGCTTCGCGCTCGATTGGCGCCCTCGGCATTCGGAGGTGGCATTACGGCTGCGTCGACAAATAGATTCGCTAGACTAGAATCTACGCCATCGCGCACCAAGCGGCGTACGCTGGCTGCGTATTGGCTCTTCCACTCGGGATCGATGGGAAGTGGCACGTTCGCAGGCCAGCCGGGCACAGCGCTGCCCGGAAGCTTCATCTTGTAGCCAATCGCTTCGTAGCCGCGACCGCGGCGATCGAACATCCGTGCGAGCATCGGCACATTGAGGTCGGCGTAGTCGTAGACGCGCACTTCGCGCTTGCCGTCATAGAGGCGATGCAGCCTGCCTACGTATTGCGCGATGGTTCCATGCCACGAGACAGGCAGCGTCAGAAATAAGGTGTCGAGCCGGGCGTCATCAAAACCCTCGCCCACATAGCGGCCGGTGGCCAAGATCACGCGAGCTTCCTCCGCGGGAATGGCGGCCAAGCGAATGGAGATGGCGTTAAGTTCCTTTTTGTACATCCCTCCGCGCAACACCACTAAGTGTCGCACCTCGCGTGACAATTGCTTGGCCAAAGAGTCCAGATGTTCATTCCGCTCGGTCAGCACCAACGGCGAACGTCCCTCTCGAAGAGTTTGGATCAGGTCATGACAGATAAGCTGATTGCGCTCTTCATCGGCAATTAGCTCCTCATAAAGTTCGTGGAATTGTTGCCGCACATTGGGATTGGCCGGCCGCAGCGGGCGAAAGTCGGTCGGACGAACCATGACCGTATGCTTAAAGGGATGAGCCGCTGCCCGCTGCTTGGCATTAACCCGATAACGCACAGGGCCGCACTGCATAAAGATGATCGGATGGTGGCCATCCTTCCGTGTGACCGTCGCAGACAAACCCGTGACGAACTTCGCCTTGGCCTGACGTGCAACCAACTCAAAGCTTTGGGCAGATAGATGGTGGCATTCGTCCACAATCAGGTGCCCATAGTTGCCGACCAGATCATCGACTACACCGTTTCGGACCAGGCTCTGGATCACCGCCACATCCAGCTGGCCGGTGGGCTTGTTGCGGCCGCCGCCGATCCGCCCAATAGCGCCGACCGGCATTCCCAAGAAGGTAGAAAGTCGCTCAATCCATTGCTGTTGCAATTGCCGGCGATGCACCAACACGAGCGTATTAACACCGCGTTGGGCAATCAGCCATGCGGCTACCACGGTCTTGCCAAACGCCGTGGTGGCTGCCAACACTCCCGTGTCCTGAGCAAGCATCGCCTGGGCGGCGACGATTTGCTCGGGGCGCAGTTCACCCTGGAATGTCGCCTTCAGCAGTTGGCCAGGGTTGCGACAGTCCCGGACCACTGTTTTGATGTTCAGATCCGACAGGGTTTGAAGCAGGTCATCCAGGCAACCGCGCGGCAATCCAATGTGCTTTGGATGATCTTCAGCGCAGGCGATAATTCGGGGTTTGTCGTAGGTCGAAAGCCGCATGGCCTGCGCCTTGTAGAATTCAGGATTTTGGAAAGCCGCGAGCCGGATCAAGCGGTTGCGGAGGGCGGGAAGCAGTACTTCTTTCGCGATGTATATCTGATTGGCAAACGTGAGTTCCAAGGTTTCTGGAAGGGGACCAGCAATCAGAGTATCTTTCCTGCGCCGCGAGGGCGGAGCCATCCAGGGTGCCGCTGCCTCGTCATCACCCTCCGGCACTAAACGGACGCCAATTACTTTCCCTTTCGCTTCAGCGCGACGGACCACTTCTTCAACTTCACCGCTGCTGATTTTGTGGATCGATGACAAGAACTCCCATTGATCGGGATACGGTGTCATTCGCTCATCCATGAAAACGCCATTGCCTGATTCCCGCGGCCGCTTCTGCAGTGGCAAAGCGATTAAGTTGCCGAAGCCACCCGGCGGAAGGGTGTCTTGATTGGGAAAGAAACGGTCGTACGAATCCAGGCCGATGTCGGGACGGCGTTCCATGGTTTCCGTCAGAATATGCGCCCCCAACTTGCGCGCCAAAGTGGCAGGCACGGCTTCCTTGAAAAAGAACCAAATGTGTCCACCCCTGCCTGATCGTGATCGCTCCAAGGCCGCCGGCAAATTCATTTGACGGCAAGTTTCCAAAAACGCGGCGACATCTTCCTGCCACGTTGTTTTGTCGAAATCGGCGGCGAGGAAGAAACAGGTTTCATCCAGAAGCATCGGATAAACGCCTATGACGAAATCACGGCTATGGTCGTAATGACCCTGCAGGTGCCAACGAATCACGTCGTCACTTACGGCAAGAAAACGCTGGTGGAGACATTCGGAACATTTGATCCTTGGCTTTTCGCAGATGCCCTGGACCCATTCGTTACCACACACCGGTGCATAGCCGGCCCTACCAGTCTTCCGGCTTTCGAAGCGACGCGGGTAAACATCTTCGCGTCCGCGAAACAGCGAACGGAAGAGGGCGATTTTGGCCTCGGCAGGCGAATGCTGGTTCACTCCAGCCTGCTGCAAGGCAGGTAGTCTGACAAGGGTGTCCATGACCCTATTTTACATTTGCTTCTCCACAAAGCTCCATACACACTCGAAACCGACTAAGAGCTTGTCTGACAAGATCGTGATCGGGTCAAATCTCTCCCGGTCTTGACCGGGTTGGTTCTGTGGTCGTCGCCAAGGAGTTGCCAGGACCCATCTGTCCTGGTAGGATATTCCTACCAGGAGCGATTCATGCCGAGCCGACATGCTACTCTCGAATATCTAACAACTGCGAAGATCGGTGAGAAGGGGCAACTCACGGTCCCAAAACAATTCCGCAAGGACCTAGGTTTGGGAACGGGGGCGCCTTTTGCGGTATTGCGCTTGGGGGACGGCCTCGTTCTTCTGCCCGAGCAGCAGCGTTTTGAGCATCTCTGCGAACAAGTAGGCTCTGCTCTCACCGGTGCTGGCCTTACGCCAGATGCAATTCTGGCGACGTTGCCTGAAGCGAGGAAGCGCGTCTTTGCGCGCCATTACAAGAAGTCTGATTCCTCCAAGCGAACGTCACGCCGACATTCTCGCGGCCAACGCGAGAAGTGACGAGCCAACGGCGAATTCGACTATTCCTCGACTCGAATGTCCTCACCGGGGGCATTATTTCTGCGTGGGGCCTCGACAAGGCCGCGTTGTCGCTGTGTGCTGCGGGGCTCTGTAGACTGGTCTTGGCGGAGGTCGTCCGCGATGAGGTGGAAGAGAATCTGTTAGTCCACGCAGAGCGCCTGCCCTCTCTAGAAGCCGACGAATTAATTGAACACTATCGTCGGCTGATCAAACTGACCGATCCTGAGATGGTCTCTTATCCCGCGGAGGCGCTTGTGAGGTCAAGCCGTCACCTGATCCGGCACGCTGCCGACGTCCCCATTCTTCTTTCTGCAATCGCCAGCAAGCCAGACTGGTTGCTGACGCACAACGCCAAGCACTTTACCCAAGCGGTTGCAAAGCGGACTGGTCTGCGCATCGCTACTCCTGCAGAATTCTTCCGAACACTGTCAATTTTGCTCCGTTAAGAGGGCAGTAGTTTCCTCGACTCTCGCCCACGTTTCCACCAACCAACATCGCCAAGGCTCCTGCTCACTAGCAGACGCGCTGAAGAATTTTGGGCACTAAGCGGGCACCTGAAAAGTGCACAAGAGCACCAAGTCACGTGATCTCAACCCGCAACCGCTTAGCTCGTCGGGCACCTATAACGACAGCCCTGCAAACGGCATTTGCAGAAAAATCTAAGTTGTGTGTTATGATGCATCTGCGGGGTGGAGCAGCCTGGTAGCTCGTCGGGCTCATAACGCGCCAAACGACAACTGGCTCTGCCGGATTCAAACGACTTAGCCCCTCTTCTCAACTGCAAAAACCTCTTAAAACGGGATATTCTGGGCACTTAACGGGCACCTGAGAACCACAGGTTGCCGCTTGCGCGAGATCACAGCAGCACGCCCGACTCTCTCCTAGAAGGTAAACACGGATGGCGTCATACGGTGCTCGGAGGACCGGCCGGCATCGTTCGGTGGTCCGGGTCGCGACTGACTTATTTTTCCGAATGCAGCGCGCCTGCCTTGGGCGCACCGAACTCGACTCCAACAAGTCCGCCCGTCACTTCTAACTACTAACGTTTCCAATAAATCGGGGAATCTGCTTTTCGCTAAAAAGTAACCCGAATGGAATGAAAACGTTGGATTCGTGCACAGTTCGTGCACAGTCGAACCTCTTCTCATAATGGGGCATAGGCTCCTCAAGGGAACCAGCATCTGCATTCTATGCTCGGCAATCGGCCTTTCGCCTGTGGCTCCGGATTTCAAGCTTCGCTCTCAAGATCCGTGATGGAAGATGCAGCGCTTGTTGTTGGCGTGGTGCAGCTTGGCGCAGTACGGAGGTGCGGCGTGGCGAGCCCGAAGAAAAACCATTGCCGCGACGAGCATGCCAATGGTCGGCGCGACGAAGTAGATCCAGAGAGTGTGCCAGTAGCCTCCATAGGCGGCGGGGCCAAAGGTTCGTGCGGGGTTCATACTCATTCCGGAGAGAGGTGTTTCAAACGTGATGTTCAGGGCGTAGAGCGAACCCACAAAATAAGGCGTGTACCGCGCCAACCTTTCGTGGTTTGTGACAAGCAGTACCGTGATCATCAGGATAAAAGAGATGGCTAGCTCGGCTGCAAACGCGACGGCGGCACCATACACGCCCGGGGCGGTCACTGCATAACGAACCGTGCCATCCCCTGGAGCGCCTCTCAGCAAAAAGGTTGCGAGCGCAACACCGCTCGTTGCGCCGGAGAACTGTGCCATTCCGTAAAACAGTGCATCCCAAGGCGCGATTTTTCCTAGCCGGTAGAACGCGAACGTCATCGCGGGATTGATATGGCCGCCGGATCGCTTACCCCAGGGACTCATGATGAGCGCGATGACTGTAGCGCCAATGGCCAATCCCATCAGCGCACGGCGGACGATGCCGCTGACGAAAATATGCCTGACTGGAGAAGCGGGGTGCTGCAGCAGTGTGGCAAACGAGCAAGTGCAAAACATAAACAGACTCATTTCGCCCGCTTCCATCAAGTACTCGGGCCAGTGCAGACGCAAGCTGGCCGCGACGCCTAAGGTGTCTCTTACGGATACCGCCCGCGGTGTGCCGAGTGGTCCGGTGTTGTTTACCGCCTCTTTCACCGAATTACCCCTCTGCAATGGTGTTAAACCTCACGAGTACATCCTGGCTGGCGTATTAGTGAATTCACAAGTTTTGTCGTCGATTCTATTGACGCTCAAGTCCCAGATCACCCCGATCTTTGTGCGGCCCGAAGGCGTGAAGATGCCTGAGTTAGAAACCAGTTTCAGATGATGGGGTTCACCGATCTCCTCGATGTAATGCTGCACTACCAGGCTTCCACCCAGTATTTCGACGTTGATGGACATGCGCCTACCGTCAGGTGAGGGGGTTGCGCCAGCAGAGCAGTGTGCTGGAGAACAGGCCTGGTACTCTGACTCAGGCAAGTTGAAGCACCATGAAGGAATATCTACTTTTTCAATCGGTGCGTTGATTGTCGCCGAAAAGCTTGACTGAACTAACGTGTTGTCTTCCATTTTTCTCTTTCCTGCATGAGTTCTACGGTGCATAGTGGGTGAAGACCAAGTCGCTGCCTTTGACCTGTGCATGGCAAGGGAAGCAGGTTTGGATCGTAGCCACTTCGGCAACCTTGCCGTCCTTGTCAAATTGAGCGAATCCCCATCCGCCAGTCGCGGCATATTTCCCCGAGTCTTTGACCATCACCTGCAAGTACCACTCCGGCGCTGGTCCGGCAACGAACGATTGGGAACGACCGAATACTTTGTTGTTTTGTTCCGACGGAACGTAACGCCAGGCGAGGCGGGCGATCATCGCGCCGTCGGGGAATGGGATCCGCGCATCCCGGTAAGCTTTGAGCGCAATGTCGTTGCCCAAAATCGCGCGAATATCGTTGAACTTGCCTTCTTCGTGGGCCACCGAGATCAATTTCCAATCCCGGTATCCAGGGGGGATTTTGACACCGTAGATGGGAGCGCCTCCTCCATCCGTTTGATCTAGCACTCTTTCTGTTGAGGCGAGCACGGCGCCAGCAACCAACGCAAGCAGCAATCCAATGGCGGCGCGTTTCATAAACCCTCCTCTTCTACTTTTGACTGGAGCGAAGCTCCTTCGTGAAGAACTCGGACTGCTCCCAGGCTGCAAAATGACAGCCCTTAACGGTGTTGTCGCTGAATATCAGGACGGCACTTCCGCGTATGCAATGCCAGTGAGGTTTCCTTCCGCAAACAGCAGCGTCCTGCGGCCCGACCCATCGAGATTGGCGCTGTAGACTGAGCCGCCGAAGTCGGTAATGAACACGCCCGAAAAATTCGACCCAAACCCGCGTCGTGACCACCCTTCTGCGTCCAATAGAACTTGCCGCCTTCAATGTCCACCGCAATGCCGGCATACCATTTCCTCTACTCCGGTCCCGGCCGCGAATGTAGGCGTGAACGTGCCACCAGGCGGAGTCATCGCGGCGTGGTCTCGAGCGTCTTGGCTGGCTCAGATGGATCGGCTTCGCGGTGCGAAATCGTGGGCGCGCGGATGTCCAGAAACTGAACGAGGTCCTTTGAAAATATCAGGTCAAGCGTCCAGTCGAAGGCCACTCGGACTTTCTTCTCCAGTCGCGGAAGCTTGCTCAGGTAGATCGTTCGCCAGAGCCACCACGCGATAAAACCTGAAAAGTGGATTCCCAGGATGTTAGCGACGCCCGTCCGCCGGCCGATCGCCGCGAGTTGTGCGATAGTCGCAAATTCGAACCGCTCTTGCTCGGTCCCGCGAACCGCTGCGATGACGTTACGCGTCACGATCTTGCCTTCGCGAAGCGCATGCTGTGCGGTCGGCGGATAAAATTTCCCAGTCCGTCGATCCGGTATAGCCGCGCAATCCCCTAGGGCCCAAACGCCCGGCCAGGCCGGAAGCTCGAGCGATTCAGTGACAAGTAGGCGTCCGCGTTCCTTTGCGCAGGGAATGGTTTGGAGCAACGGATTCGGGGAGATTCCGGCCGTCCAAACGAGCGTGTTGGTGTGAATCGTAGTCCCGTCACTCAGTCGGACAGCGGTGCCAGAAAACCCTTCCACTTTCGTGTTCAGACGAATTTCTACTTTGCGGCCAGCGAGTTTTCGCTGAGTGTAAATACCTAACTCCTCGCCCAGTTCGGGAAGGATGACTGGGCCGGAATGGACAAGGACGACTCGCAGCATGTCTGCGGTTAGGTGAGGGTACGAGCGAAGTGCCGCCCGCACGAAGTCGTTGATTCCGGCGATGGTCTCGACCCCGGCAAAACCCCCGCCCGCCACAACGAACGTCAACAGAGGCTCTTTCACTTTGCTGCAATCGCTATCGGCTTCCTCCAAGTGGGCAATCAGATGGTTCCGTAATCGCATGGCGTCGCCGAGCGTCTTCATGGTGAGCGCGTATTCCTGGAGCCCCGGAATGCCGTAAAGGTTCGTGACAGAGCCCAACCCCAAGACGAGGAAATCGAACTCTAGCGTATGCTGATGATGATCGAAGCCATGGGAAACCACGGCTGTCCGCTGCTCGATATTGATCTGATCGACTTCCCCTGCAAGAAAATGGACACGGCGCAACATCTTGCGTGCTGGATTTACAATCGTTGTGAGATCAAGATCGCTGGTCGCCACCTCGTGAAGCATAGGTGTGAACAAGAAAAAGTTCTCACGATTAATGAGGGTGATTTCGACGGAAGGGTCCCGCGCGAGCTTCTTCTCCAACGCCATAGCGACGCTAAGACCCGCAAAGCCCCCGCCAAGAATAAGTATCCGTTTTCGCGGTGCATTTTCCATAGGTCGCCTCTCACCTGGAGATAGGAACTCGCCCTCACGACAGGCAATGAAATGCGGAAGCCAATTGCTTCCCCGTGGCGCTAAGCCAAGCTTCGCGGGACGAGACGGCGCGAAGTGGAAAGGGGAAAATGCTATCCGGACGGCACCTCCGCGTATGCAATGCCGGTGAGGTTTCCTTCAGCAAACAGCAACGTCGTCCGGTTCGACCCATCGAGATTGGCGCTGTAGACCGAGCCGCCGAAGTCGGTAATGAACATTCGACCGCCCTTCAGGTCCAAAGCCAGGCCGATGCCTTCCATCAAATGTGTGAAAAGAATCTGAGGCTCCTTGCGATTTTCGGCCTCAGCATCCATGGGTGCGCGGTTCACCGTGTTGCCACGCGGCGGGTCCCCGCGGTCGGTCCAATACAGCGTCCGATGAACTGGATCGAGGTCCAGATCGATCGGCTCCGGAAGATTGTCATAAAGAAGCTCAATGTCCCTGCGGTTCTCGGCCGACTGACCTTGCGGAACTTGGATGTTTGCCCGAAAAATTTGGCCCAAACCCGCGTGGTGACCACCCTTCTGCGTCCAATAGAACTTCCCGCCTTCAGTGTCCACCGCAATGCCGACACACCATTTCGTCGGATCCGATCCCGGCCGCGAATCGCCTCGGCTCGTATCGACGAGAGTCTCGATTTCCGACCCGTCCAGGTTTGCCCGCATCACCCGCATACCTTCTCGATCAGACCAGTAAAGCTTGCCGCTTCTCTTCTCCAGCTGGAGCTGCTTCGGCGTGAACGTGCCGCCAATCGGAACGATGGTGATCATGTTCTTGCCAGTTAGATCCGACCGCACGATCGAGCCATCATTCCTCTTGGGATCACCCATATTTGTCCAGTAGATGTGGCCAGCGGCGACATCGAGTGCCAAGCCATCGGGCAGCTTCCGGCCTTCGTTGATGATGGTCTTCAAATCGGAGCCGTCAGGGTTAGCAGACAGTATGCGGCCGGCGCTGAGGTCCAGAAAGAAGAGCCTACCGGACGTGGGTGCGTTTTTCGCCTCTGCGTCTCTCGGTGTGGAAGCTATCGCGCTCATGTAACGAATCTCCTCGCTAACGTGCTTTCATGGTGTTTCTTCTTTTAGTGGTGGTGTGTTTCTCCCTCAGGATTTTGGGGCGGGTCCCCGCCCTTTAGAAATGCTCCGGATTCGCCTCATTCTTCGGGTCCCACCCCTTCATGTCATTGAGTTCCTCGGGCGTGATCTGAGGCAAGTGCCGGATGAACAAAACCAGGCGCCAGGTTTGCGGAACAGTGTGCGTTCCGTGGAAGGCTGGCATGCCGCTCAAACGAACTCCATTTTCAATGGTGTAGTAGAGCTCACCATCGCTCTTGTTCTGCGTCTCGGCTGCGCGCAAATCGGGCGGTTTCGGATAGAGGCCCTTGCCGAATACCGTCTGGCCCGCTCCGTCATTCCCATGGCACTCGGAGCAATGATAGGAGAAATGCTCCATGCCTCCCCGAATGTTCTCCGTGGAAGGCACGATGGGATTGCGAAGTTGACGATACGAAGATGGCACGGCTATTTTGCGCGCCGTTGTGGCCGCGAACACCTCAATCGCTGATGGTGTCGCAAGTGCGCTGAAGCCTCGTCGCACGAGCATCAGCCCGTATCCCGCGGCTGCAACCGCAAGAGCAAACAGAATTAGCGCAACTACTTTCCAGGGTTTCATGTCTACTTCTCCTGTCCCGTGGCATCGCCGTCCGCCCGCCCGAGCGCAGGGAGGTACCGACCGAAGTTCAATTCGAAGTCGCCCGGAACGCCGTAACCGGCGCGGATCTTGGCGCCGCGCGCCTGCGCACTGGGCAAGGCCAGCAATGGGAAGATCAAATCGTTGCTCGACTGAAGCTCGGCAGCCGTCGGCGTCCCGAACCGATTGATCTGGGCCTTCGCCGCGGCTAGTGTCTCACGATCGAACGAGGCCAGACGCCGGGCGAGCGTATCGACGAACAAGTCAAGGTGGTCATCGTCCAGTGTGCGATTCACCCAGCCGTAACGCTCGGCGATATCAGCATCGAAATCGTCGCTGCTGAGCACGATCTCAAGTGCCCGCGAGCGGCCGACCACACGCGGCAGCCATTCCAGCGCACCGCCGCCCGGGACCAAGCCGGTGCCGATCTCGGGTTGGCCGAAGAGAGCGGTTTGCCGGCTCGCGAAACGCATGTCGCAGGCCAGCACGAACTCGTTACCGATGCCGCGCGTACGGCCGCGAATCTTGGCGATGCTCACGACCGGCGCGGACGAGAGGCGCAGCACAAAGTCGCGCCAAAGGTCTAGCGTCTCTGGCTGTGCTGCTGCCTTGAACACATCGAGATGGGCGATGAAAAAATCGGGATTCGCCGACTGGAAAACTACGACCTTCACGGACGTGTCTGACTCGATGCCGGTCATTAACGCTCGCAATTCGACAATCGTTGAGGGAAGAAACATGTTAATCGGCGGGTTACTGAAGGTGATCGTCCACCGGCCCGGATGAGTGCGGTCGATGTTGAACTGTGCATCTGGCTGCTCACTGCCTCGCTGTGTTGCGCTGGATTGGGTCATCATCTTCTCCTCTCTTTTGAATAACCTTGCCGCACTGATCTGAAGCCCACACGACGCTCTTCTGAGAACAAAGCGCCAAGCCGAGCACTTGCGCCCACCGTAGCCCGACGCCAATCTGGAATCGATTCCCCAGACGGCCAATCTATACATCCCAGTTCCTCGATCCAGTCCAGCGCCGATTGGCGCGCCTGCTCAGCGCCGAACAACTGATCTACCGCGCGGATGAAGGCCGATAGCTCTTTTTCAGCCAGGATGAGAAACCCGCTAGCGAGTTGACTGCAGCGGTCGGTTTCCGCATCCATTAACATTCTCCGCTTTTCAAGCATGACAACCTTTGTATGAACCCATGCCTCGCAGGGCCGGATCATTTGTCAGTGGTTCTCGACAATCTCGGCCGAGTCGCGTCCGGCACGGGCTCACCCCTCCACCAGCTGCTGGCCGCCGTCTATGTCGTAGGTTCCGCCAGTCAGGGCGGTGTTGGTCATCAGGTGGACGGCTAGGGCGGCGACGTCCGCTGGGCCGACCACGCGGCGGATCGGGAGTGTCGCGCGGAGTTGCTCGCGTCGCGCATCCAACTGATCGCCGAGCAGGGATGCTGAAAGCGGAGTATCGACGAAGCCGGCGGCGATAAGGTTGACGCGGACCGGGGCTAGCTCGAGTGCGAGGTTCTTGGTCATGGCTGGAAGCGCGGCGGTGAGAGCCGAGACTAGAGCGAGTCCTGGCGCCGTGCGGCGGCCACCGGTACCGCCCATGAAGAGCAGGGTGCCTCCCGGGCGAACCTTCTTTGCGGCGTAGCGAGCGACCTGCAACGGCAGCAGGAGATGGGCTTCGACATCCTGGCGCGCCTTTTCGATCTCGAGTTTCGCCAGCAGTGAGTAGTAGGGACCGGGACCGGTGACCAGCACGTGGTCGATTGGTGCCGGGAGTCCGTCGAAGAATTTTTGGAGTTGATCGAAGTTGGTGGCATCGAATGCCGCGCTGCTTAGAGTGCCGAGTTCGCGCGACGCGTGTTCCAGGCGTTCCGGGTTGCGTGCCGCGAGAATCAGCTTGGCTCCCTCAGCGCGCGCTCGCCGGGCCGTTTCGAGTCCGATGCCGGCGCTGCCCCCGATCACGACGACTGTTTGTCCGAGGAGTCCCGGTTCGGGCTGGATGGGAGAGGCGCCAGTTGCGATGCTCATGATTCCTCCGTTCAACAGTCTAGAATTGCGTTTGCCTCAAGAAAACGGCCTGCCCGGAGAGCAGGGTTCATTACCGGCAGTCATCGTTACTGTTTCCGTCCTGCAGAGGGCGCCTTCTCGGCGCCTCGCTTGTTCCAGCCGTGGAAGCGCGACAAGTCGCCCGCGTTCCATGCCTCCGTACTTTTGCCTTCTCGGGATCGTCTTCTCTCTCTTGTGAAGAACCTTACCGTAGCGATCGGAAGCCCGCGCGAACCTCTTCTGAAAAGAGCTTCGGCTGTTCCCAGGCCGCAAAGTGCCCGCCTTTGGGAAGCCGATTGTAGTGGATGAGCTTCGGATACGCTTTCTCTGTCCAGCTCTTCGGCGCAGGATAGAGTTCGTCTGGAAAGACGCTCACGGCGGTCGGAACAACGACGCCTCTGACGCCGAAGAACGAATAACCCTTGTTTTCCCAATAGAGACGAGCCCCCGAGAGCGCCGTATTCGTCAACCAGGTGAGCGTGATGTTGTCCAGGACGTCGTCTCGTGTGAGGCCTTCGCTGCCTCCGGCGAAGACGCGTGCGATCATCTCGTAGCTGCGCGCGTCGTGATCGAGGAAATACGCCGCGAGGCCTACGGGTGAATCCGCGATTCCGTACAGCGTCTGAGGGCGCAGCCCCATCTGGTACCCGTAGGCGATTCCCTTTTGATACACGGACTGTACACGTTCGTAAGCGACCTTCTCGTCGGCCGAAAGGCCTGAAGGTGCCGGCGCGCCGGAAGCGGCCGCTTTGTCGATGTCGGCCGGAAAGATGCCAGGCATATTCGTGTGGATGCCCAGCAACTCCGGAGGCGCTTGCACACCCATCAGCTCGGTGACGGCTGCACCCCAATCGCCGCCTTGCGCCACGAATTTGTTGTAGCCGAGGCGCTTCATCAATGTGACCCAGGCATGTGCAATGTGGGCGGGGTCCCATCCGGTCGTGGCCGGCTTGCCGGAAAAACCGTAGCCGGGCATGGAGGGAATTACGACGTCGAACGCGTCGGATGCATTTCCGCCGTGTGCGGTGGGATTGGTTAGCGGATCGATGATCTTGAACTGTTCGGTGATCGAGCCGGGCCAACCGTGCGTCACGATGAGAGGCAATGCATTTTCGTGTTTGGATCGGACATGAATGAAATGAATGTCCAGCCCGTCGATCTCGGTGAGGAAGTTCGGCAGGGACTGCAGTTTTGCCTCGCACTTACGCCAGTCGTAGTCTGTCCCCCAATATTGCGCGAGTGCCTGAATCGTCGCGAGCTGCACGCCTTGCGATGCATCCGTCACCGTTTCTCGTTCCGGCCACCTGGTCGTATTGATGCGCTTGCGTAAATCTGTAAGCTCGGCTTCCGGAACACTTGCCACAGGAAACGGACGAATCGCCGTTGCCTGCAGTACATCTTGTGCAGTCGTCATCTTTGTCATCACTTCCTCCTGAGCGGCCGGTAAGCCGCAGAATTTCAAATCATGGTACCCGCCAATACGGGCGCTAGCTGCTGTCTCGCTCTCTCGTGATCCATTCGCGGATGTAGGCCGGACAGTGTCTGAGCTCGATGCCGTTTGCTTCGTTGATCGCCAGGAGCTTCATGGCATCTCGGTCGATCAACTCGAGTTCAGCGAGCTCGACGGCGACGATAGTGCCGTCCTCTAGCGCAGTGCGAAACACGTCCAAGTCATCCCGTGTAATCCGCCCAATGATGCGCAGCACCAGACCCTGGTCAGTCGGAATTCGGTCGATTCTGCACGTCACATCAGCCTCGCAAGTTTTCAATGAAGTGAATAGCAAGGGAAGCGCCACTCGTAAGTCGCTGACAGTGCGCGCGATTCAGTCGTCAGCGGATTATTTGATGTGGGGATTGTGGTGAATACGGTGAATCTGACGAATCCGGCGGCGCATCAGCGAAATTTGAATTGCGTCTTATCGATGCGCAGCGCTTGAATGCGATGTTCCAGCGTGGACGGTGGAACTCCGAGCTTCGCGGCAGCGCCGGACCGCCCGGCGACACGACCCCGACACTCGGCGAGCGCAGCTTCGATGATCTCCTGCTCGCTTCGTGGTTCGCTATGTAACGGCGCGAGTAAAGCAACCCGAGGTCGTGCTTGAGGCGGTTGTCTTGACAGCCAGGACTCGTCGACGGCGAAGACCTCACCGGAGTTCAGAATCACGGACCGTTCGATCACGTTCTGCAACTCACGGATATTGCCTGGCCAATCGTAGTTGTGCAACAAACCCAACGTCTTCTTGTCGATCGAGCGGAAGTTCTTGCCGGCGCGCGTGGCATAGCGTTGTACGAAGTATTCGACGAGCATCAATATATCCTCAGCCCGGTCTCTGAGCGGTGGCACTTCGATGGGGAATACGTTGAGGCGGTAAAAGAGGTCTTGGCGAAAGCTTCCACTGGCCACAGCGGCTGTCAGGTCACGGTTGGTCGCCGTAATGACTCGAACGTCGACTCGAATCGTCTTTGTTCCGCCGACTCGCTCGAACTCCCGCTCTTGCAAGACTCGCAAGAGCGCGACCTGCGTGTCGGGCGGAAGGTCCCCAACCTCATCGAGAAAGATCGTGCCTCCTTCGGCCAACTCAAAGCGTCCCAGACGCCGCTGAGTTGCCCCCGTAAAGGCGCCTTTCTCGTGGCCGAAAAGTTCGGAGGCTATCAAGTCGCGTGGTACTGCGGCGCAGTTCATGCTGACGAAAGCCCGTTGAGAGCGCCGGGACAGCCTATGGATGGCGCGGGCGACGAGTTCTTTGCCAGTCCCTGTTTCGCCGGTGACGAGAACAGTGCTTTCAGTGGGAGCAACCTTCGCCACGCGAGA
>CAVTRV010000009.1:0-80552 GCA_963737205.1 uncultured Acidobacteriota bacterium
GCTCATAACCCGGAGGTCGTTGGTTCAAATCCAACCCCCGCAACCAGCTCTGATACTTGATTTTGAGATGCAAAGCAAGGCCGGGCTAACACCCGGCCTTTTTCTTTGCTCCGGCTTACGAGCCCTAACAAGTCGGGCTGACAATTTCTACGAGCCCCGCAACTTCCGCGGGGCTCCGGGGCCGGAGGTCGTTGGTTCAAATCCAACCCCCGCAACCAGCTCTGATATCTGGTCTTTGATATGCAAAGTGAGGCCGGGCCAACGCCCGGCCTTTTTCTTTGCTCCGGCTACGAGCCCTAACCTACTGGCCGGACGGAACGGCAGTACCGACCGGGTAGACAATGATCTCGACGTCTCCCCAGCCCGAGTCGGCGGCGCTGGCGCTCGCCGGAACGATTGCGTCAATTTTCTTCCCCATTCCCAGGGTCTTCAGCTGAGTATCATCAAAACCGAAATTGCCCACCAGGTAGGCGCGGACCACCGCGCAACGAGCCTGGGTCAGCACCAGGTCTTTCTGGGCGTCTCCGGTCATGCCGCTGGAGACGACCACGACCGCAATGCCGAACTCATTGCCGGCAAGAAACTGCCCGGCGGCAGCCAGAGAGCCCTGGTTCTTCAGCTCGGCTGTGTCGATTTTGTCGAAGAGGCGCTTCGGCTCGTACGTGAACGTCTTCAGAGGCGAACCTTCCGGCAGACGCAGGATTTCGTTTTTCGCCAGATCCGAAGAATCTTCGTAGCCGCGTTTCTTGAAGTACCCGCGGAGCAGGAAATTTTGCTTCAGCGCTTCCATGTTTTCCTGGAAGTCCGCGATTCCCGCTTGCGCGTGGACCATCGTATCGCGCATTCCAGCCGCGGTCTGGTTCAGCGACGCATACATCTCCTTATCGTTGATCAGTTCCCCGATGGTCCCCTGACCTCGGTCGATCTTGGCGCTGATGGACTTCAGGCTGGCGGTAGCCGCCGTGGTGTTGTCGATGGCGGCCTTACTGCTGTCGAGAATGGCGTCCGTCTTGACGATCAGGTCGGCGATGACGAGCGGAGGCTGGCTGGCGATCGTGTCGCCATCACGTACATTCGCTGCGTCGGCGGAACCAAACGAGATCGAAACATATTCATTACCCAGAAGGCCCTCGGTCTCGATGGCAGCCACCGAGTCCTGTTTGATGATCTCGTGGGTGGAGCGCTGCATGTCCATCAAGATGGTGATCTTGTCGGTGGGATTCTTCGGCAACTGGATGCGGCGCACGGTGCCGCTGTGGACTCCTCCCACTCGCACCTCCGCGCCCTCGTCCATCCCGACTACGGTGCTGAACTGCGCCTTCAATCGGTAGGTGGAGCTGAAGAGGTATTGCTTGTCACCGATGATGAAGATTCCCGCCGCCAGAATCGCCAGCGAGACAACGATAAAAGCTCCCAGCCTAGCCGCTTTCGACATATCTGCTCCTATGAATCCTTGAAGAATTCCGCGACAAATTTGTCGCCGCTTTTCTCGAGCTCCTCGAAGGTGCCTTCGATGACGGCGTTCCCGTCGTGGAGCAATACGATCCGGTCCGCGATCAACTTTGCGCTGTGCAGATCGTGCGTGACGACGATCGATGCGACGTCGCGCTCTTCCTGCAACTTGAGGATCAACTCGTCGATTTCGCGGGACGTGATTGGATCCAGGCCCGCAGTCGGTTCATCGAGCAACAGGATGCTGGGCTCGAGGGCCAGCGCGCGCGCGAGACCGACTCGTTTCTGCATGCCGCCTGAAATATCGCTGGGCATTTTCTTGAGGTCGCGTTCCATGCCAACGCCGGCGAGCAGCTCTTTGACGCGGTCGCCGCGCTCCGAGGAGTTCATTTTGGTGTGGCGCCTCAACGGAAACGCCACGTTTTCCTCGACGGTAAGAGAGTCGTAGAGCGCCGCGTGCTGGAACAGGAAGCCCATGGTTTTCCTGATTTCGTTCATCGCTTCGACGCTAGAGGTGGTGACTTCCTGCCCGTGGACGAAAATCGATCCCGCGTCTGGCTTCTGCAGGCCCACGATCAGCTTCAACAGGACGCTCTTGCCAGTTCCGCTGCGACCGAGCACCGCCAGAGTTTTGCCGCTGCCCACCGTCAGATCCACGCCGCGCAAGACCGCCTGTGCGCCGAAGGCCTTGTGCAAGCCCTGGAGAACCATGGCGGGAGTGGAGCCGTTTGCGTGGGAATTTTCAACCGCGTGGTGGCTGCCTTTATCTGCAACGCGTAGTGCGACTGCCTGGCCGGGGCTCATGATGGGAAGAACACCAGGATCATTTTCACCAAAACGACATCGGCCAGAATGACGAAGAGGGACGATAAGACAACCGAGCTTGTTGCCGAACGGCCTACTCCCTCGGTACCGCCCTGACTCCGCATTCCCTGGAAGCACGCGATCACGCCGATGATCAGCCCGAACACCGCAGTCCTGAAGGTGGGCGCGAGAAAGTCGCTAAAGCTGGTGCCGCCAAATCCTGAGTGGATGAATTTCTGAAACGCAAGCGGCTCGGCCAGAGTGGTCGCGACCCAGCCAGTTACCACGCCGCAGAAGTCAGCAACCAGGGTCAGCAACGGGAGCATGAGGATGCAGGCCAGGATGCGCGTGAAAGCCAGGAGCTTGTACGGGTTGACGCCGGAAGCCTCGATCGCATCGATCTGCTCGGTTACCTTCATCGAACCCAATTCCGCACCGATTCCCGCCCCTACGCGGCCGCTAACGACCAGGCCGGTGACGACGGGACCCGTTTCGTGAACGATCGAGAACACGATGGCGGCCGGAAGCATGGACTTGGCGCCGAATCGGACGAGGCTGTAACGGCTTTCGAGAGCCAGGACGGCACCGATAGCAGCACCCGCCAGGGCCACGAGCGGCAGGGATTTCGAGCCTATCTCGTCGAGCTGTCGAATCAGTTCGCGGCCTTCAAAAGGACGCCTCACCGCCGCCCGCATCACCTGCCAAACGAAAATGCCCAGTTCCCCAAACCACTCGAAGAAGCCATTGATCGGACTCCAGAGCGAAAAGAGGGTAGATGGCGCCGGCGACGTTTCTTGCGGCAGTTCGGGGCTGATTAACGGGCGAGGAATCGCGGCATTGTCGCTCATGATTATCGCTCAGGCCTCTCCGCCGGTTGGGCGCAAAGCGGGAGAAAGAGCGTTTTTGGCCCGTGCGCAATCGCCCGCAGGCTCGCGACACCAATCGAGAAAGGCACAGCCCCTGGCCTGCTCAAGTTCTTGTGCACGTGCAATTCTCCCTGCGCAGAGGTTCCTCTTTGCGAGACCGTAGCGATTAGCAAGAAGGGGGCGGAATGCATAACCAGAAATAACACCCAAAGACCTCAAGCGTCTGTCTCAAACAGCACACAATTCCATTGCCCCAAGTGCTCCCAATCTGTTGAAGTCGAGCAAAGGTCGAATGAGCAGTTCGTTGACGGTCGTGATCTGTTCTCGCGGGCGCACCGAATCACCTGGTTTTGAACCTGTGGTGATCAGGGTCCTCAATCAAATCAGAAGCATTACTTTGCGGCACATGGTGAATTTTCGAAGCCGTGGAACTAAGCGGCAGGACGAAATAATTCAACTCGAAACAGGACGATGAGCCAGTTTGGTACGCTGCAGGACCCGCAAAGGTGTCCTACCGAGTGTGCGATGCGGCTTCCTCGATCAAAGCCGCGACCTCCTTCGGCCTGGAGACGTAGACCGAGTGACTGGCGCCTGCGACCTCCACCTTGTGGCTCTTGGCTCGGGCGGCATACCACCGTTCGAGGTCAGGGTTGATGATTCTGTCTTTTCCCGGTACCAACATCCAGCTTGGCTTGCTTCTCCACGCGGGCGTGGTGATTACTCCCTTGAAATTGGCGGCTAGGTTGAGCACTTGCGATCGCGCCATGAATGCGGCCTGTTCAGCAGGTACGTCGGCTGCGAAGTACTCAGGAAACCGCGCTGGGTCGAGGTAAGTGAAGCCGTCAGCCGTCGTCTTCATCGCGCCAGACTTGCTTACGTCACTTGGGAAGCGCTTTCCGTCGCCAGCCTCACTCTCGCCAGCATCGGGCATGTGTGCCGCGACGTACACCAATCCCACAACAGACGGATCCGTTCCCGCTTCCGTGATCACGGATCCCCCGTAACTGTGCGCGACCAGGACGCACGGTCCATCTTGCAGAGCAAGGATGCGTTTCGTCGCGGCGACGTCATCCTGAAACGACGTCTCCGGCTCCTGGACCAGGCTGACGTGGTAGCCATTCTTGACAAGAATGTCGTAAACGCCTTTCCAGCCGGAACCATCCGCCCAGGCGCCGTGAACCAAAACAATATTCCGAACCCGATGCTCTTCGTTCTGCGCTGAGAGGCCGCGGCAAGCCAAAACCAACAATATGACGCAAACAGACTGAGACATTCTCCGTACCACGCGCATGGCCTTCGTCGAATCACTCATTTTGTCCTTCCTTCCTCTCGAATTACCTCTGGCTGATTTCTGCCTGGCCACTCCCTTATCGAAATTAGAGGTTGCGTGCAGACGCCGCGTCGTAATGTGAAGGATGGTTCCGACCTGCGCATCACGAGATGGCATGGTTTTTCGCTACCCCGAAAGCTTCGCCGCCATGTACCCCCATTGTGGTAGTCAGGAAAAACAGTGCCCCGGCAAACCTCTCTTGATGCACTCGGCAAAGCTGGCAAATGCTGCTTGGCGATTGTAGGATGTATAGATTCCGAGACATAGGCGCCTCCACGATTCTTAGTGGACGGAACACTCCATGCTACCGAGGTTACAGTTGGCCCCTTCCGACCCCAGCCGAGCGCGGGTTTGCCACCGTTCCTTCGGCCGGAGGTCTGCGACACCCACCCCGGCACCCCTAAACAATTTTGGCCTCGAAGGGGCTTTCCTCCTCTTCTTCTTCTGTACTCTCTTGAGTGGTTGTCGTTTCGGGCAGAGCGGCGCCAAGCCTTCCATCGAATTCACGAAGGTCCCTCCCGGGGACGAGGGCGGTCCGGACAAGACGGATACGATCGAGGGGCGCGTCGTGGGAGCGCACTCGGGACAGCAGCTCGTTTTGTATGCAAGAAGCGGTCAATGGTGGGTGCAGCCACTCACCAACGAGCCGTTTACCACGATCCAACCGGACTCAAAGTGGAGCAACTCCACACACCTCGGAACGGAATATGCAGCGCTCCTTGTTGAGCCGGGATATCGTCCGGCGCCCAAGATGGCTGCGCTGCCGACGGAAGGCGGCGCGGTGGTCGCTGTTGCCACTGTTGGAGGCAGACCGGGGCCACGCGAAGTTATCAAGACACTTCACTTCAGCGGCTATGAATGGAAAGTCCGGACGGCTAGCAGCAACTGGGGGGGCAGTGTAAACACCTATGATCCTGCAAACGTTTGGACCGATGCCGGGGGTGCGCTGCATCTGAAGATCGCGAACGCGTCTGGCAAATGGACCTGCGGCGAAGTGAGCCTCACGCGAAGCCTCGGATACGGGTCATATCGCTTCGTCGTGCGCGAATCTTCTCGTCTGGAGCCCGCCGCGGTTCTAAGCATGTTTACTTGGGACGATTCGTATCAGGACCCGAATCACAGAGAAATCGACCTTGAGATCACACGCTGGGGCGATCCACTGAGTAAGAATGCGCAATACGGGATTCAACCTTACTACGTTCCCGCAAACGTCGACCGATTCATGGTGCCTTCCGGCATCCTGACGTATTCCTTCCAATGGGAGCCGGGAACGATTTCGTTCCGAACGATTCGGGGAACCAACGCGGGTAACGAATCGCGCCCTGTCGCTGACCACGTGTTCTCATCGGGCGTACCCAGGCCGGGTGGGGAATCTGTTCACATGAACCTGTACATATATAAGAACGCAGCGAGTCCGGTGAAGCATCAGAATGAGGTTGTTATTGAGAAGTTTGAGTACCTTCCTTGACTTGTTAAGCGGGCGCAGCCGGCTATCGAAATGGCTAGCCGCAGGCCTCGGCTTGGCGTGTGCCACCTCCGCATTGCATGCAAAAGAACCGAAGAAGGCTATGTCGCAATATGTGCGCGAGCGTTGGGGAATTGATCGAGGATTTCCAAGCGGGGCGGTCTATGCCATCACGCAAACCTCAGACGGTTACCTCTGGATCGGGACTGAAAAAGGACTGGTTCGGTTTGACGGATTGAATTTTCACCTGTTTCAGAAATCGAATACCGCGACGGGACCGGTCGGTCCGGTCCTGGGCCTGACTGCTGATTCCGAGAACAACCTCTGGATAACATTGCAAGCAGGTTTGCTGCGCTACCACGAAGGAAGATTCGAAGATGCCTCGAATGATTTCCGGCGGCCTGAGACTATCGTAACGGCAATGTGCCGGGGAAAAGACGGCGAAGCAATTTTTGCCGCGCTCCATAACGGCATCGTCAGATCGGGAGCGGGAGGACTTTTGACGCTGGCGTCCATGCCCGCGATGCCGAACTTCCTTGTGCTCTCCATCGCGGAAATGGCGGACGGGAGAATCTTGCTGGGTACGCGCGACACCGGCTTGTTCCAACTAAACGGAGGGCAATACTCGGCAGGTCCAGTTGAGTTGCGGGACCGGAAAATCAACTGTCTTCTTCCCGCTGACAAACAAAAGTTATGGATCGGCACCGACAACGGTCTCGTGCGGTGGGACGGAAAAGAAGTCGTCAACGCCACAATACCGCCTGGCTTGATCCACGCCCAGATTCTTGCCCTTGGGAAAGATCGCGAGTCGAATACATGGATTGGCACGGCTGAAGGTCTCTTTCGAATCGACTCGGAAGGAGTGTCTTCCTCTGATGAAGAACGCCGTCCCCAGCGTGCAGAGGTCACGGCGATCTTCGAAGATCGGGAAGGCAATGTGTGGACGGGAGGCCCGCAAGGCCTTGAGCGCTTTCGCGACACCGTGTTCACCACCTATTCCCTCCCTGAGGGTCTGCCATCCGAGACCAACGGACCGGTCTACGTAGATTCCGATGGCCGCACGTGGTTCGCTCCGTCCGAGGGTGGACTTTACTGGCTCAAGGAAGGAGTGCTTGGGCGCGTAAGGAGCGATGGGCTGGATGGAGACGTTGTTTATTCCGTGACGGGTGACGGCGGTGAGTTGTGGCTGGGCCGGCAACGCGGCGGGTTGACGCATCTGCGGTACCGGGACGGGACGTGGACGAGCGAGACCTATACGCAAGCACAAGGCCTCTCCCAAAACAGCGTTTATGCAGTTCATGAGAATCATGACGGAACGGTTTGGGCTGCGACATTAAGCGGCGGCGTCAGCAGATGGAAGGACGGCAAATTCTCAAATTTCACGTCCGCGGACGGACTCCTGTCCAACTCCGTAGCGGCGATTACCGAAGGCCCTGATGGCACAATGTGGTTTGCGACACCCCGGGGCCTAAGTGAGTTTTCGAATGGACGCTGGCGGTCTCTTGCCCAAGAGGATGGTTTGCCATCGGAGGATGTAATCTGTCTCCTCGAAGATTCAACGGGCACGCTTTGGCTCGGCACCGCGAAAGGGCTCGCATGGATTCGTTCCGGGAGTGTTGGAACGCTCGAAGAGGCGCCTGATTCACTGCGCGAACCGATCTACGGAATCGAACAGGACCGGAACGGAGGTCTTTGGATAGCAACCGCGAATCGCGTGCTGCGCGTTGATCGCGTCAGACTGCTCCAAGGAAAGGTCAGCGGCGACGACCTTCGCGAATATGGCCTTGCCGACGGCCTGCGGGGCACGGAAGGCGTGAAGCGAAACAGGTCGGTGGTTGCGGATCGCGTCGGACGGATTTGGTTTTCGATGAATCGCGGGATTTCCTTTGTCGATCCTGTTCGCGCGATGGGCAGGTCGGTTCCCACGCTCGTTCACATTGAAGGAATTTCCGCGGATGGCGCTGCGGTTAGCATGCAAGGAGATGTGCGAATCCCTGCGGCGCACCAGAGAGTGACGTTCACCTACGCCGGTTTGAGCTTGTCGGTTCCGGAACGCGTCCGGTTCAGATACAAGCTGGAAGGTTTCGACCGGGACTGGAGCGAGCCAACCGTCGCGCGCGAAGCGACGTACACCAACCTCAGTTCAGACTCGTATCGCTTCCGTGTCATAGCGAGCAATAGCGATGGCCTCTGGAACAGCTCCGAATCCGCGCTTAAGTTCAAAATTGACCCCGCGTTCTGGCAGACTTGGTGGTTCCGGCTTTCCGGCGTGTTGCTATTCGGACTGGCAACCTTGGCGTTCTTGCGGCTTCGGGAGCTACGGCTGACCAGGCACATGAATATGCGCTTCGAGGAACGGCTCGCAGAGCGCACGCGCATCGCACAGGAGCTGCACGATACCTTATTGCAGGGTTTTCTCAGCGCCTCCATGCAGCTACACGTGGCTGACGACCATATCGATGCCAATTCGCCTGCCAAACCTTTCGTCGGAAGGGTTCTCGAACTCATGGGTCGGGTTATTGATGAAGGGCGGAACGCCGTTCGAGGCCTCCGTCTGCCCAACAGGGAGCCTCAAGACCTCGAACAGGCGTTTGCCGGAATTCAGCAGGAGGTCGGTGCGGCGCAAGAGACTGATTTTCGAGTGGTTGCGGAAGGATCGGCGCGGAAGTTGCGCCCTGTGATCCGCGAGGAAGTATATCGGATCGGCCGCGAGGCGCTGGTTAACGCATTCCGTCACTCCAGCGCGAGCAACGTCGAGGTTGAGCTCGAATACGCGCCCAGCCATTTGCGGCTTCTCGTGCGCGACAACGGCAATGGGATCGACCCTCAGGTAATCCACGCCGGACGTGACGGGCACTGGGGGTTGTCGGGAATGCGCGAGCGCGCGGAAAGAATAGGCGCCAGATTCAGAGTTCTGAGCGGCGCTTCTGCAGGGACGGAAGTAGAGCTTTCCGTTCCCGGCCATATCGCTTTCGAATTTCCGACATCCGAAAGCTCGTGGGGGCGGCTTTGGAAGGCGAATCCTCAAACGGCTAGGGACGCAAAGAAGGGCAAAAGCGAGAAGCAAAAATGAGCGAAGAGAAACGCATTCGGGTTTTCAGCGTGGATGACCACCCCTTATTGCGGGAGGGGATCGCTGCGATCATCGACAACCAGCCGGATATGGTGATGGTGGCCCAAGCCGCCAACTCGCAGGACGCTATTCAGCAATTTCGAAAACATCGGCCGGACGTCACACTGATGGACCTTCGACTTCCCGATGGCAGCGGCATCGAAACGATGATTGCTATTCGAGCGGAATTTCCCGATGCGCGAATCATCATGCTGACCACGTTTGAAGGCGATGTGGAGATAAAAAATGCCCTCGAGTCGGGAGCCCGAGGCTACATGCTCAAGAGCATGCCCCCCAAGGAGCTGGTTGAGGTGATCCGCCAAGTCCATGCGGGGAAAAAGCGCATACCTCCGCAGTTGGCGGCTCAGCTTGCCGAACATATGAGCGACGAGGCCCTCACCGAACGTGAGGTCCAGGTGCTGAGTCAAATCGCGGGCGGAAACCGGAATCGAGACATCGCGGAGCAGCTCTTCATCTCGGAAGAAACCGTGAAGGTTCACATCAAGCACATCATGGAGAAACTGGGGGCAAGCGATCGCACCCAAGCGGTGGCCATCGGCATTCGCCGCGGAATCATCCAACTCTAAGAAAACAATCGGGATCGCCGGTGCCGTGACTTACTGGCTCCCACCGCCGGTCTCCCCGAAAGTGGTATTCCTAAACGGTCCTGGAGTGGTACCGAAAAACCATTCCATCTCGTGATGCTTCCTCCTCTCGAATCCAGCAGAGTGTTGGCGTGACGAGGCGTTAACCAACCGAGCCTCGCACGTCATTTCAAAGCTGAAAAGGGGAGGACAAGGTTGTGGCCACAATTGCATGCAGTGCGGCGAGCCTGAGTGATCTCTTCACGGATCACTCTCAGACGGTATGTGAGACGAGCCTGGTGTCAGCGGCGAAGAGAGGACATCAAGCGGCTTTCGGAGAGCTTTGCCAACGCCACGCCAAGAGGGTCTTTCGCACTATGCTTCGCATCACCAGAAATCGCGAGGACGCGGAAGACGCTGTACAAGACGCATTCTTGCAGGCCTTCCGTCACCTCGATAATTTTGACGGACGCTCCACTTTTTCCACCTGGCTCACACGGATCGCGATCAATTCCGCTCTGATGATTCTTCGCAGAAGGCGAAACGTGCGCTTCGTTTCTCTGGACGGCCCCGACGATCCCGATGGAGGGGAGACGTGTCCCGAAGTAGCGGATCGTGCGGTGGACCCAGAGCGGCGCTACCTGGAAAACGAAAGAGGGAGCATCCTTCGGGACGCGATCCAGGCGCTGCGGCCGTCCGCTCGTCGAGTGATCGAGCTTCAGCAGTTGGAAGAACGGTCCATGAGGGAGGCTGCCCAGGTGATGGGTATCACGGTTCCCGCAGCCAAAAGCAGGCTGTTTCACGCCAAGGCGGCGTTGCGTAAGTCGCCGAAGCTGAGGCCGTTCACCGCGCGGGAGGAAAGCGAATCGGTTGACTTGGTTATCGCCGCTCAAACCGCAAGCCGGCAAGTCACCGTCGAACTCTGAACGAGCTGAATCGCTCTGGACCGTTACGGTGCACGCACAGAACTAGTCCCTCAGAAGTGGTAGGGAAAGATGCCGCAATGTAGGGTTTCGAGCCGCGTGCATGTTTGTTTATTTTGGAGGCAGCGCACTTATGGTGGCGCGCCAAGGGAGATACGCGCTGCAAAGACTATACTCCACGTTTCCGGGGGGCCGGCCCGGTATAGGTCTCTTGCTGTTGCGTTCAGCGGTTGGTATCGCTACTTGCGCTGAAGGGATTTCCTATCTCTCCGGTTCGTCCAATCCCATCTCGGGAAAATGGCTGCTTGGTCTGCTCTTGATCGCGAGCGGCGCGGCCCTTGCGTCGGGATTCCTCACCCCGATTGCGGGACTCGTGGTGGCCCTAACCTTCCTTGGGATCGCCTTTTCATGGTTTCCCGAGCCTTCATGGGGTTCGCACGATGCTAGACTTTTGGCTTTCGGCATGATTATTGCGGCCGCCGCGCTTGCGTTGCTAGGGCCGGGAGCTTTCTCCTGCGATGGCCGCCTGTTCGGACGTCGCGAAATTGTAATTCCCCCCTCATCGCACCCGCCAGAATCCTAACTTCACGCGGTTCAAGGGCTCAGCGGTGTCGGAACTAACCGAAAGTGTTATTCCGAGTCACCCCTAGGGTGGTACCCGAGAACCATCCCATCTCGTGATGTGGTCGCGAACTCCGTCCTGCATAGTGCCGTCCCGAGAACCAGCGGCGGTGGCCGATGTTTTCGCGACGCAAAGGAAGTCCTTTGAACATCTCAAGTCGCCGCAGGCCTCGCTTCCCGGCCGGAACCTTTACATGTGAAACCACATCCAATTCGGCTCAGACACGAGGTCGGAGACAAAGATGAACACGCTTAGGAAATATAAATTCTGGATAGGCGGAGCGTTTTGCTTGCTGGCGGTCGGTCTGATTATTGGCGCGATACGCCCGAAGCACGTATCGGGAGCGCAGCCGAGTGCTCCGGAGGTCGAGGTCGTACAGGTCGAGCAGAAGGATGTCCCGATTTTCGGCGAGTGGATCGGTACGCTCGACGGATTCACGAATGCCGACGTCAGGGCGCAGGTGACGGGCTACCTGCTGCGGCAGGGTTACCAGGAAGGCGGATTCGTCAGGAAGGGTCAACTGCTGTTTGAGATCGATCCGCGTCCCTTTCAGGCGGTGCTCGACCAGGCGCAAGGACAGTTGGCACAGGCCAGGGCCCAACTCGCCAACGCCCAGGCGGTTCAGGGCAGGACCGAACTCGACGTTAACCGCTACACACCTCTCGCGCGGGAGCAGGCCGCCAGCCAACAGGATCTGGACAACGCCATTCAGAACAATCTGGCGGCCAAAGCGACAGTCGCTACCGCCGAAGCTCAAATCAAGACGGCCGAGGCCGCCGTTGAAACCGCTCAGATCAACCTCGATTTCACCCGCCTCATTGCGCCGATCGACGGCATCGCCGGGCAGGCTCAACTTCAAGTAGGCGCGCTGGTGAATCCAAGCAGCGGGCCCGTGACTTCCGTGTCTACCGTCGACCCGATCAAAGTCTATTTCACCGTCAGCGAGCGAGAGTACCTCGACTGGAAAAACGCTTCCCGACGGAAACTACTCGTCAGGCCGCTGACAAGAATCTGCGTCTCCAACTGATTTTGGCCGACGGCTCAACCTATCCGCGCGACGGCACGTTCTACTTTGCGGACCGCCAAGTGGATCAGAGCACGGGCGCAATTCGCCTGGCTGGGCTGTTTCCGAATCCAGGAAATATTCTGCGCCCCGGCGGCTACGGCAAAGTTCGCACGGTCGTCCGAATCGAGCAAGACGCGCTACTCGTCCCTCAACGCGCAGTTTCCGAACTACAAGGCGGCTATCAAGTCGCGGTGGTGGACAACGAGGACAAAGTGAGCATCCGAACCGTCAAAGTCGGCGACCGTGTCGGCACCCAGTGGATTATTGCCGACGGACTGAAGCGCGGTGACCGCGTGGTTGCGGAAGGCGTGCAAAAGGTGCGTCCGGGGATGCAGGTGAACCCCAAGCCTTTTGCTGCGGACAGTTCAAGGAAGGTAATCCCATGTCAAAATTCTTCATCAACCGTCCCATCGTCGCCATGGTGATTTCCATCGTTCTGGTGATTGTTGGCGCCATCACCATCCTGAGTTTGCCCGTCGCGCAGTTTCCCAACATCGCTCCGCCCGAGATTCAAGATCATTGCCACCTACATCGGGGCGGACGCGCAAACCCTCGAGCAATCGGTCGCCACTCCCATCGAGCAGCAGATGAACGGCGTGGACAACATGAACTACATGTATTCGCTGAACGCCACCGGCAACTCGACCACCAGCTTGATCGTGGACTTCGACCCAAAAACCGATCCGAACACGGATTACATCCTGGCGCAAAGCCGGGAGACGCTCGCTGCTTCCCAACTTCCCGTGGACGTCACGAATTACGGAGTCACCGTTCGAAAGTCAGTGACTGCCCCGCTCATGTTAATCGCGGTGTACTCGCCGCATGGAACCTACGACGCCAAGTTTTTGGCCAACTATGCGTACATCAATCTTGCGGATCCCATCCTGCGTTCGCCGGGAATCGGCAACGTTCAGGTATTCGGCTCCGGCCAATACGCGATGCGATTGTGGGTAAAGCCCGACCAGCTGGCAAAGCTGGGCATCACCGTTCCGGAAATCGTCAGCGCCATTCAAGCGCAGAACACCGTCAACCCAGCCGGGAAGGCGGGAGGCGAACCGGCACCCAAGGGCACAGGAATTTACCTATTCGGTTCTCGCGCAAGGCCGCCTGACGTCCCCGGAAGAGTTCGGACAGATCGTCGTCCGCGAAACGCCGGACGGCGGAATCGTGCGCGTCCGCGATGTGGCCCGAATCGAGCTGGGTTCCCAGGACTACAGCGTGGCGGGACGTTTTAATGGCAAAGCCGAGCGCCGTCATCGCCACCTACCAATTGCCCGGCTCGAACGCAGTGGATGCGGCCGCAGGCGTCAAGAAGCTGATGGCGCAGATGAAGCAGCGCTTCCCCGAAGACCTGGATTTCGACGTCGCTCTGGATACGACGCGCGCGGTCACGGAAGGAATAAAGGAAATCGTCGAAACGCTCTTGATCGCCCTCGCGCTTGTGATCCTTGTGGTGTACATCTTCTTGCAGGGCTGGCGCGCCACGCTGATTCCGCTTCTTGCCGTGCCGGTCTCGCTTGTGGGCACGTTCATACTGTTTCCCGATATTCGGTTTTTCCATCAACACGCTTTCTCTCTTTGGTCTGGTGCTGGCGATCGGGCTTGTGGTGGACGACGCCATCGTCGTCGTCGAAGGCGTGGAACGGCATATCGAGGAAGGAATGACGCCGAAGGACGCGGCGTTGAAAGCGATGGAAGAGCTTTCCGGCCCCGTTGTCGGCATCGCGCTGGTTCTCTCCGCCGTGTTTGTGCCGACGGCCTTCATTCCCGGAATCACCGGCAAGCTCTACCAGCAATTCGCCGTCACCATCGCGATTTCCGTTCTGCTTTCCGCGTTCAATGCGCTCACGCTCAGCCCGGCGCTCGCGGCGCTTCTGCTGCGGCCGAAGGAACCGAGCCGGGGACTCCTGAGGAGATTTTTTGATTGGTTTAACCGCGTATTTGAGCGAGCCACAGAGGGCTATGTGCGCTGGAGCGCGGTATTGGTCCGAAAGACCGTCGTCGTGCTCGTGTTGCTTTTGGTCTTTTGTGTGGCGGGTGGCTTTTTTGCCAGCCGAATTCCGTCGAGCTTTCCTCCCGGACGAAGATCAAGGCTACGCCTACGTCAATGTGCAGCTGCCGAATGGGGCTTCTCTGGAACGCACCACGGCTGTCACAGCGGATGTGGAAAAAATCCTGATGGATACGCCGGGGGTCGAACACGTTACCATGCTTCGTCGGCTTCAGTTTGCTCAGTTTTGTCCGCACCAGTTACAACTCCACTTTTTTTGTGACCCTGAAGCCGTGGGATGAACGAACGACAAGGGCCCAGCAATTTCAATCGCTCAAGGCGCATTTGAACCAGCAGTTGAGCAAGTTGCCCGCAGCAGTTGCCTTCGGTTTTTCCCCGCCCGCCATTCCAGGTGTCGGCACTGCGGGTGGATTTACGTTAATCCTCGAGGACCGTTCGGGTAGCGATCTTCAGTTCCTCGCCAAAAATTTGGGCATTTTTCTTGAAGCCGCCCGAAAGCGGCCGGAAATCGCCAGCCTCAGCACCACTTTTTTGGCGAGCGTCCCGCAAGAGTTTGTCCACGTGGATCGCGACAAAGTGCTGAAACAAGGTGTGGCCCTCAACGATGTGTACAGGACGATCCAGGCCTTCATGGGCGGATATTTCATCAACTATTTCAATCGCTTTGGCCGCCAGTGGCAGGTCTATATCGAAGCGGAAGGCGAAGACCGCGCCAAAGCGGAAAACGTCGGACAGTTCTACGTCCGGAACAACAAGGGAGAGAGTGTCCCTCTCTCCACACTTACCACTGTAGAGTCGCGCCTCGGCCCGGAATTCACCTTGCGCTTCAACGAATACCGTTCGGCGCAAATCAACGGCAGCGCTGCGCCGGGCTACAGCGCGGACCAGGCCACCGCGGCCCTCGAAGATGTTTTCAAACAGACGATGCCGCGCGAAATGGGCTTCGATTACTCGGGCATATCCTTTCAGGAGCAGAAAGCGCGAGAGGGCGTGCCTCCGGCGGTGATCTTCGGACTTTCGCTGCTATTCGTATTCCTGATTCTGGCGGCACTGTACGAAAGCTGGACGCTTCCGTTCAGCGTGCTGCTGAGCACGCCCGTGGCGATTTTCGGAGCGTTCGGAATTCTTTTGCTGCGCCGTGTCCTGCTCGGCGTATTTCTATCCGCCCTACCTGGTCCAGATCGAGACCGATATCTACTCGCAAATCGGACTGGTCATGCTCATCGGTTTGGCTGCCAAGAACGCGATTTTGATCGTCGAGTTCGCCAAGGATGAATACGACAATGGAAAGCCTCTCGCGGATGCCGCGCTCGAAGGAGCCAGGCTTCGTCTGCGGCCGATTTTGATGACGTCTTTCGCGTTCATTCTCGGCTGCGTGCCGCTGTGGATCGCCACGGGCGCCGGAGTCGGTGGCCCGCCAAATCATGGGCACCACAGTCATCGGCGGGATGCTGGCCGCCAGCTTCATCGGAATTTTCTTCGTGCCTGCAATTTTCTATCTGGTGGAGAAATGGTCGGGTGCCAGGACACGGAGCACGCTGCGGGAGCGTTGCCGGCGACGCCTGCTCCGGCGGAGGGGGACTGAGATGGACACCGCGATACGGTGCGAAGGATACGCGGAGTGCCTATCAAGAAATTAGCGGCCATTCATGGCGGCTGTATTGAGCTCGGCTCTAATCGGAGGGTGCACGGTAGGCCCAAACTACCATCGACCTGCCGTTCAGACTCCAGCGGCCTACCGCGATCTCAGCGAAAACCCGCAGGTGCAGGCTCAAGCCGCGTCCTATGCAGATCTTCCCTGGTGGCAGGTCTTCCAGGACCCGCAATTACAAGAACTCATCCGCACTGCGCTGAAGCAGAACTACGATTTGCAGCTTGCCACGGAGCGCATCAACGCAGGGCGCGCTCAAGTGGCGATAACGCGCTCGAGTCTTTTCCCGCAAGTGCAAGGAAACGGCAATTTCGCGGCGGCAAAGAGAACAACTTCCAGACCAAGTACAACTTTCTCACGCTGACGGCAGACGCATCGTTCCAGCTGGACTTCTTCGGCAAGTTGCGTCGCGCGACGGAAGCGTCACGCGCCGAACTCCTGGCTACCGAGGATGCGCAGCAGACGGTGATCTTGACGCTGGTGAGCGATGTGGCGAGCGACTATTTCGCGCTCCTGCAACTGGACCTTGAGCTGCAAATCACGCGCGAGACCGTAAGCACTCAGGAAGACTCGGTGAAGCTCACCAATCTTCGCCTCCAACACGGCGTGGCCACGAAGCTCGACGTTTTGCAGGCTCAGCAGGTTCTCGATTCCGCGAATGCCCAGATCCCCGACTTGGAGCGGCAGATCGCGCAGGAAGAAAATGCGATCAGCATTCTTCTCGGCAACTACCCGCAGGCCGTCCCACGCGGACGCCCGCTGGTGGAGCAGCCGCTTCCTCCCGAAGTGCCGCCGGGCCTGCCGTCGTCACTCATCGAACGCCGACCCGACATTCGCGAGGCCGAGCAAACCTTGGTGGCCGCGAACGCCGAAATCGGCGTCGCCAAGGCTCAGTTCTTTCCGCAAATCTCCCTGACCGGCTCGGGCGGCGGCGCCTTCGGGCGCAGCAGTGCGTTCTCCAGCCTGATGAGCTCGCAGATCGGAATCTGGTCTTACGGCGCCCAAGTGAGCCAGCCCATTTTCACGGGGGAGCTCTTCGCGGAAATCTTCGCTTGGCGGAGTCGCAGCATCAACAGGCTCTGATCGCTTACCGGCAATCCATTCAGCAAGCGTTCGGTGACGTATCCGATGCGCTGATCGCCTATCAGAAATTCCATCAAGTCCGGGTTCGCCAAGAAGAGAGCGTCGCGGACCTGCAGGAATCCGTCCGCCTGTCCAACATGCGGTACAAGGGAGGCACTACCACTTATCTCGAAGTGTTGGACGGCCAGCGGTCACTCTTTGCAGCGGAACTCACTCTCGCGGGGGCGCGCGGCACCGAATACCAGAGTCTCGTGCAACTTTACAGGGCACTCGGCGGAGGCTGGCAGCAGAGTTAGGGTTTGAGTGATCGGATCGTCGGATTGGCCACCACGCTGACCTGTCCCCAATAGGCTGGGCGGCTGGCTGAAAACCACCAGCACCGCTTGAAAATCACCAAGAGCCCCTCCTCCGCGGAGCTCCATCGCTCAGATCCGACTCTCCCATTCCATTGAAAATAAATGGGTTCGCGCGCCAGCGGCACGATCGGACCATTTGGCAATGCTTGTGCACTCTCTTAGGGCGGCAGTTCGGAAAGGGTTTCAAGGATCTCAAAGGAGGTCCAAAATGCGATACCTAAAAGTTCTGGCTTTAATTGCGGTTTGTGGCATTTGCCTGGCCTCAGCGCCTCTCGCAAGCGCACAAAGAGTGGCGATCGGCGTTGGAATCGGGCCTGGCTACGTAGGCACGGCTCCTGTCTGCGCCTACGGTTACTACGGATATTACCCGTACGCGTGCGCGCCTTACGGCTACTATGGACCTAGCTGGTTCTCCGGTGGCCTCTTTATCGGAGCCGGCCCGTGGTTTCACGGAGGCTTCTACGGACGCCCCGGCTTCTACGGTCGTGGCGGCTTCTATGGTCGCCCCGGCTATCGTGGGTTCGCTGGTCGCGGCACAGTAGCGGCAGGGCGCGGCTTCGCGGGACGCGGTCCAGTCGGCGGGTTCCGAGGTGGCGCCGTGGCTCGGGGTCCGGTGGGCGGGTTCCGCGGTAACGCGGCCGTTCGCGGTGGCGGTGGTTTCCATGGCGGAGGCAGCTTCCACGGTGGAGGCTCTCACGGCGGCGGACACAGGTAGGCTTCAATTAGACTGAACAAGTAGACCGAACGGCCGGCAGCAAACGCTGCCGGCCGTTTCGCGCATAAATCCGCTGTGCCCCACCTCTAGTCGATTCTTGCCTTTCCGAAGTTTAAGTGTTCCAATACGGCGCACTGGGGTACGGGCTGGGCTTGGCGCGAACCACTGTTCGCTCAGGGTTACTCAGTCATGCAGAAGAAGCCTCGAACCTCTGCGTCGCGCGCAGCCTCTCGGCCAAAGCCAGCCCGCATAGCGCGCGCCGTGGATGCTCTCCTATCCAGCGAAGAACGCTTCCGCAACCTCCTTCAGGATTTGCACGTAGCCGTCATCTTGGCCGGACCTGGCGTAAAGGTCCAGTTTGCCAACAAGGCGGCGCTCGATATGTTCGGGCTCACCGAAGAGGAAGTCCTTGGGAAAACGCCAGACCAACTTAATTTGACTGTTCTTCGAGAGGACGGGTGGGAATACCCGTTTTCGATGCGTCCCGGTCCCCGCGCGGCGATGACCGGGCAAGCGGTTCGCAACGAGGTAGTAGGTTACCGTCGTAAGGGCACGGATGAAGTCATCTGGGCTTATGGCGCGGTTGTTCCTCAGTTTGGCTCCGACGGCTCTGTCAACCGTGTCACCGCCACGTTCACCGACATCACCGAAAGAAAGAAAACCGAGGCTGCACTTCAGAAGGCCAATGAGCTGAACCAGGAAATCCTTTCGAGCGTTCGGGAAGGAATCATCGTTCACGATCGCCAGCTCCGATATGCCCTGTGGAACCCTTTTATGGAACGCATCAGCGGCATGAAAAAAGAAGATGTCCTCGGGAGACATCCCCTGGACCTATTTCCTTTTTTGGGCAAGGTGGGAGTCTATGCCCAGATTGAGAGAGCCCTGACGGGAGAGTCCGTTACGATTCGCAACGTACCGTATACGGTTCCCCAGACGAAACAGGCGGGGTGGTGCGACAACACATTTGCGCCCCTTCGCGATGCAGCGGGCGAGATCGTTGGCGTCGTAGCGGCCGTGCGTGACATCACGGGCCGCAAGCGAAGAGAAGACGAGTTGCGCCAGCTATCCTCCCGTTTGCTGGCGATGCAGGATGAAGAGCGCCGGCGTATCGCGCGGGATCTTCATGACAGCGCGGGCCAGCATCTATTCGCTGTGGGTCTGAATCTCGGGAAGTTGAGCAAATCCGCGGAGAGTCTCGACCCAGGCGGACAGCGCCTATTGGCGGACACCCGCAGGATGGTAAGGAGTCTCTCGCGCGAAATCCGTTCCCTTTCGTATCTCTTGCACCCTCCCGGACTCGACGAACTTGGCCTGGCAGCCGCAATCGAGGAATACGCCAACGGGTTCAGTCAACGCAGCGGCATTGACGTCGAACTCGATCTGTCATCCGAAGTTGGTCGCTTGCCCCAGGAGTCTGAAACTGCGCTTTTCCGAATCGTCCAGGAAGCGCTGGGAAACATTCAGAAGCACTCGGGAAGTTCCAAGAGCAAGATCCGGCTGGTGAGAGACAGCGGGCACAATGTGCTTGAAGTGACCGACGCAGGGCGCGGGATGCAGGCCAGAAACCTGAAGAAGAAACTGGTCGCTCAAAGCCCACTCGGCGTCGGGATCCTCGGCATGAGGGAACGGATGAGGCAACTCGGTGGCTGGATCGAAATCAGCTCTGGCAGTTGGGGGACGACGGTGAAGGCGATGCTGCCGCTGCGCGGCGAGGTCCACGATGTCAGTTCGCATCCTCGTGGCGGATGACCATGGCGTAGTCCGCAGAGGCCTCCGCGCCCTCTTGGAATCCAGGAAGGGATGGAAGATCTGCGGCGAAGCGGCGAACGGCCGTGAAGCCGTCGAGCGCGCCAAAAGACTGAAGCCCGACGTAGCCATTCTGGACATCGGTATGCCCGGTCTCAACGGAGTGGAAGCCACACGTCAAATCCGCAAGGTCTCGCCAAAGACCGAAATATTGATTCTGAGCGCGCATGGTTCGGAGAAGCTGGCGCTTGAGGTTCTCGAAGCCGGCGCTCGAGGCTACGTGGTCAAAGAAGAAGCGGACGAAAGCCTCATGGTGGCCGTTGACGCTTTGCTGCGGCACGTTCCCTTTCTCACCGCCCGAATTGCGAAACTGATGGCTCGCGAAAAACGGAGTGCGCTCAGTAAAGCGCCGAAGAGCCGCCTAACGCCTCGCGAACGTGAAATAGCCCAGCTTCTCGCAGAGGGAAGGAGCAACAAGGAGGTTGGGGGCGTGCTTGGGATCAGCGCGAAAACCGTCGAAACTCATCGCGCCAACATCATGCTGAAACTCAACCTTCATTCGATTACCGACCTGGTGCATTACGCGATACGAAATAAAATGATTGTCACCAATGAATGACGTAAATCTGCATCTACAGTTTTTCCCCTAGGAAATCAGCCGAATTCACCCCCTCATTCGTTTCCGTTACGCTGTACCACTTTCATCCGTGCCAAACTCGTTGAAGGAGAGGAAATTGCGTTCGAAGAAACACATTCGGGTAATCGTAGTAGACGACTCACCCATGGCGTTAGCGGCCATCTGTTCGTTCCTAGAAACTCAGAGTGAGATGGAAATCGTCGGAACGGCGAACGATGGCTTTGAACTGCTGGAGATGGCCGAGAAATTGAAACCCGATCTGGTTATTACCGACCTTCATATGCCTCGCATGAGCGGATTGGAGTGCACGCTGCTTCTCCACAATATATTGCCTGCCACGCGAGTCATCGTGTTTACGGAATTGGATTCGCCTCTCGCCGGACTTGTGTGTCTGGAAGCGGGAGCGGATGGCTGCGTTCTTAAGGATCACATGTCCGAGAAACTCTTCGTCGCTATCCAACGCCTGTTCCCTTGGCTCGCCGAAGAACCACGCACTTGGAGAAACACCGCGTAACTTCTCGCCCTGGCACGTTCTCGATTCGCTTGACTAGACAAGCATTCGCAAATGCCGTTGACTTGCTGAAATGCTTTCCGCCGGGCACCGAGGAATCATTAGGGACTAGCACGTTTGTGCGGCTTGGCTTCGCCAGGTTCTTTCACACGACGAACGATCGTCTGATGCATGCGGTACGTGCGGCTATGGGGCGCTCCGCTGCCCAGATCCTCGAACGAGAAGGTGACGTCGCCCGCTGAAGTCGTACTTCGTGTTAGCTCCACCGGCAGCTTGCCGCAAACACCGCTATCGACGAAGGCGGTCTCGTACCGGTTCCGCTGGACTCCCCAGGTATAGACACGCACGGAACTGAAGTCGCAGGCTTGCCCCTCCGGCCCTTTCGATCCCAGCAAGAGGTACTGCGTTTTCGGATTGCCCGACGAGTCTTTCGCCTTATTCAAGTCGAACCACGCAACGATGCGCGTGCCGGCTGAGCTGGCGTAGTCCGGCAGCGGCGCGGGAACGTCAAGCTCAATGAAATGGCCGAGAATCCATCCCGAAAACGGCGCTTCGCCAGGCGGGTGCGCGCGAACGAGCCACCAGTCCTCCTTCTTCGCTTGCGCCGGCTCAGATGGGGAATTGTCCTCGTCGGTATTCGCGCGATCCGTGTTAGCGCGATCAGTGTTCCCGTGATTGGCCGCAGGAATA
This sequence comes from uncultured Acidobacteriota bacterium, assembly GCA_963737205.1. Classification (GTDB taxonomy): domain Bacteria; phylum Acidobacteriota; class Terriglobia; order Acidiferrales; family UBA7541; genus Palsa-295. Next base: position 21,625 of record CAVTRV010000009.1, read on the forward strand.
TCGACCGATTGGCGAGCGAGGAGATCGAGCGGAACGTCCCTGCTTAGCTGGCGAATTCGGGCTGCGTCCCGGCCTGCGTCCAGATGGAGATTGCTGAGAACTTTCGTGTGGCCATGCGCCTGAACCGGCATGGCTGCGGCCTTCGCTTCAAGGGAGCGAGCTTGGTCCCACAGCTCTGCCGAGAGCAATTCGTGCTCGTTTACCCAACCGGTGGCGCCGCCAGACGCGCGAACCTTCACTTCTTCGTCGAAGCTGTCGAGCACGTCCAGCCGTTCGCCGAAGTTGACGATCGCCACAGGCTCGCGAACTTGCGCCGTCGTGCTCCAAAGCGTGACTTGGCGGTTGCCGGCGTACGCGACGTCAATCGGACCCTTCTTGTGATGGAATCGTAAGTAGGCGGCCACCGCGATGATCACGAACAACGCGAAACCAACCATCACCTTGCGCATCAGAGTCCGCTATCCGTTGTGCGGCAGTTGCGACGGGCCACTCGCATGATCGAAACGTCTCCCGGGAACAAACGAAGATTCTACACCAACGCACTTGCTGCGTTCCGCGGCGCGCGGGGAGAGTTTCCGGCGCTTCGTTTCAACCGCACTCCGCGCGGCGTGCTGCGTCGCGGAGTTCTGCTACAATCCGGAGCGTTCAAAACAGGTTCGCGATGAAGACGCGTGAGGGAGAGCGATGCAGAGTCTGGAAAAACTGAAGCCGCTTGCTTTGCTGCTGTTGCGTGTTGCCCTCGGAGTGATTTTCATTTTTCACGGCTATCCGAAGCTGACGCACTCGCCGCAGTGGGTGGAGAATTTCGCTCATATGGGATTTCCGGGATATTTCGCCTACATCGCGGGGGTGCTCGAAGTTTTTGGCGGCGCGATGCTGATCGCGGGAATCTTCACGCGAATCGCGGGGCTGCTGCTAGCGATCGAGATGGGCGTCGCACTGGTAAAGGTCCACGGCCTCCTTTCGAATCCTTCCAACGTTCACAACTACGAATTCCCGCTGGTTCTTTGTGCCGCGTCTTTCGTGCTCGCGACGGTTGGCGCCGGCCTGATTTCCATCGATCAGGCGCTGTTCGAGCGGCGGCCATCATCCTGGGGCCGCAAGTCGAAGCCCTAGCTGTTCTCCGTTAAGCGGGCTGCGTCGATTGCGGCGCCGGCGCCGGCGGAGCCTGCTGCACCGCCACAGGAATTGGGAATGGCGCTTGCGGGATCACCGCCCAGCAGATCAGATACGCAAGCCCGCCTGGGACGAATCCGGTGAAAATGAAAATCAGCAGCCACACCAGCCGCACGACGGTGGAGTCGATGCCGAGATATTCAGCAAAGCCTCCACAGATGCCGGCGATCTTACAGTCCACCGAGGACCGCATCAACCGCCTCTGTGCGGGCGGGCAAGCCGCGCTGGCCACCTGCTGCCGCGTGCCGCAGTAGTAGCAGAAATTCGAATTATCGGCGATGTCTCTACGGCAATTCGCGCACATCATATCGTTACCCTCCGGCGCGGGTCGTGCCCGGTGTTCCCCGCACTCCCTGCATTAGTTACGATTCAAGCCCGAAAAAGGTTTCCGCGCCAGTCATGTTAGTAAGCCGCGAGGTCGCGGACGGCGCGGGCGATGTCCTCCGTCTGCGGCAGAATTGCGTCCTCGAGTTTCGGGTGATAGGCGACGAACGTGTCGGTGGCGGCCACGCGGCGGACGGGCGCGTCCAGGTCGCCGAACAGCTCGTCGGCGATGCGCGCGACAATCTCGGCGCCATAGCCCCACGAAAGCGTATCCTCGTACGCGACGATCACGCGATTGGTCTTGCGCACGCTTGCGGCAATCGTGTCCCAATCGTACGGACTGAGCGTTCGCAAATCGAGAATCTCCACGGAAACGCCGTCGCGCGCCAGTGACGCGGCGGCCACTTCGGCGCGATGAACCACCGCGCCGTAGGTGACGATCGTAACGTCCGTGCCTTCGCGCACCACGCGAGCCTTGCCGAACGGAATCGTGAAATCCGCGCCGGGATACGGCGAGCGGTTGTATGGCTGGCGATAGAGATGTTTGTGCTCGAGGAAGAGCACCGGATCATCGGAGCGAATCGCGGTACGAAGCAGACCGGAGACGTCGAGCGCCGTCGACGGCATCACCACGCGAAGTCCCGGTATGTGCGTGAAAATCGACTCGCCGCACTGGCTGTGATAAATCGCTCCTCCGGTGAGATAGCCGCCAATCGGAACGCGCACGACGATGGGCGCTTTGAATCTGCCTCCCGAACGCCATCGCAGCGTGGCCAGTTCGTTGCGGAGCTGCATCATGGCCGGCCAAATGTAGTCGAAGAACTGAATTTCGGGGACGGGCTTCAAACCGCGCACGGCCATTCCGATCGAACGGCCGATGATGGCGGCTTCGGCGAGCGGCGAATTGAAAACGCGCGACAGGCCGTAGCGCCGTTGCAGGCCTGCGGTCGCCTTGAAGACGCCTCCCTTCCCTTTCACGCTGGCGAGGTTTTCTTCGCGGCTGCAATCGGCCACGTCTTCGCCGAAGACGACGATGCGCTCGTCGCGCGCCATTTCGTCCAGCAGCGTTGCGGAGATGATTTCCACCATCGTCTTGGGATGGCCTTCCGCTTTTGGTTGCGCCTCGAACTGCTTCCCGGTGGGATCGACGTCAGCCGAGTAAACGAAGGAATAAATCGAATCAGGCGACGGCGTTTCGGCCGCCAGCGCGCGGTCGGTGGCTTCGATGATCTCGCGATCGACTTCCGCTTCGAGCGCTTCGAGTTCGCCCTCTTCCAGCACGCCTTCACGCACGAGAAACAAACCGAATTTCGGAACCGGATCGCGATGGGCTTCCGCTTCCCGCTCCTGTGGAGTTTTGTAGAGTTTTTCGTCGTCCGAGAGCGAGTGGGAATAGGGCCGCGTGACGTGCGCGTGAACCAGAGCGGGCCCGCTGCGCGCACGGCAATGGTCGACGGCGCGTTTCAGGACGGCGTAACTTTCGAGCGGTTCCGTGCCGTCACATTCCTCGATATGCAGATTCGGGAAATTTGCGACGAGTTTCGAGATGCTGCCTCCGGCAGTTTGCGCTTCGACGGGAACCGAAATCGCGTAGCCATTGTCTTCGACGAGAAAGAGAACCGGCACGCGGCGCAGCGAGGCGGCATTGATGGCTTCGTAGAATTCGCCCTCGCTGGTGGATCCTTCTCCTCCGGAGACGTAGGCCACTTCGTCGCGATGGAAGCTGACCGAATCGCCCAGCGGAGCGCGGCGCGCCTGTTCAAGGGCCTTCGGGAATTTTTCGTAGTACAAGGAAGCTTCCGCGGCACCGACTGCGTGCAGCCATCGCGTCCCCGTGGGTGATGATCCGGTGACGATGTTCCATTTCTGGCTTCCCCAGTGCGACGGCATCTGGCGGCCGCTGGAGGAGGGGTCGTCCTTTGCGCCGACGGCCTGGAGCAGCATCTCGTATGGCGTGACGCCAAGCATGAGGGCGAGAGCGCGGTCGCGGTAGTAGGGGAAGAACCAATCGTAGCGCGACTTCAACACCAGGCCCGCCGCGACGAGGACGCCTTCATGCCCGGCACCGCTCATCTGAAAGTAGGTTTTGTTTTGGCGCTTGAGCTGGATTTCGCGGTCGTCCAGGCGGCGCGAGAGGAACATCGTGCGGTAGAGGCGAATCAGCGTTTCGCGGTTGAGGCCCTGATATTTTGTCGAGTCAAATGCTGCGGCGGTTCTGACTTTGGTTTGGGACGCCACGCAGTTTGCCTCCGCTCGAGGGGTTGGGCGGCTGGAATGATTACACCCCATTATAGCAAGGTCAAGGGGAGTGGCCCCCAGAAAGAGGCGCGGCAAGCGAGTGACGATGGGCTGGAGGAGGCAAAGGAGAGAAAGGAAGTAGAGGAGGTAGAGGAAAAGGCGTGGCCGGGCTGCGTTGAGCCATCGGTTAGCGACCCTTAGTCCCTCAGGGTGAGGCGAAAGTGCGGCAAAGCGGAAGTGGTGTTTTTGTCTCGATTAGAAAATGTTTTCTCGTTTATTTCCATGGGATTGCGGCGGTTTTTGAATGTGAGGTTGTCTCGATTAGATTTTTCTTCGCCCTCGGAGGGACGAGAGACAGTGACGAGTGACGAGTGGCTAGAAACGGCATCGCCACATCAACGAGGGATTGCCTCCCGAGTTCCACGGATTCGGGTACTGGTCCCTGGCTTCGGCTCGTTCTGTCGATTTGGCAGCTCATAAAAACGGGCCATGGTAGCACGGAAGTCGTCGGATGGGTAGTAACAAAGTTACGGTAGTAGTTCTATAACGTACAGAACTCAGCGGGTCATAGTCGGCGGCGCGCGTTGTATACTGCCTCGCGAGTTGTATACTCGCCTAAAGATAAGGAAGGACATCGGAAATGAAACTAATCCTAGTGAGTGCTCTTTTGTTCGGAAGCTCGATGCTGGCCTCCGCCCAGGTGAAGAAGGAAGACCTGGTCACTAAGAACACCGCCAGCCCGGGCGCCGAAACCGACGTCACCATCGACGGCAAGAACATTTGGATCTACTACCACGCCCCCTCCGTCAGGGGTCGCCACATTTTCGGTGGCGCCGACGCGCACCAGCCAGATGGCACCATATGGCGTCTGGGCGCCGATTACGCCACTGTCCTGCACACCGACGCCGACCTCGACCTGAATGGCCTCGCCATTCCCAAGGGCGACTACACCCTGTACGCCGACCTCGACAACGGCCAGTGGAAGCTGATCGTCAACAAAACCCTGATGGCTGGCGCCCGTCACATCTGGGGCGTGGGGAAATCACTGGACGGCATTCGCGAGGGCGCCACCACCGATGATCCGGCCACCGAACTGGGTCGCGCTTCGCTCACCATGGGCAAGCCGTCATCACTGGTGGAAACCCTCAAGATCACGCTGTCGGACGCCGGCGGCGACAAGGGAAAACTGCTGATCGAATGGGAGAATGTGACGGCGTCGGCGCCGTTCACCGTGAAGTAGGGGTTTCCCGCGGTCATCTGTCTTGCGGGGCACGGCATCCCGAATTGTCGGGACGAAGATTCAATCGTCCCTACGGGACTAGATCTTCTTTCTAGTTCGCTCTCCCGGCATTCCGCTGGCGCTCCATGCCGGGCTAAGTACAATCGCCGCTCCGCGGCTTTAGATGCGTCCTACGAGGAAACATCGAACTGGCGGCGGGCACAGCGTGCTGTGACCCTGCAGACGGGGCGCGGCAAAAAGCAGATCCCTCGTCGGCTGAGAGGCGCCTCTGTCGGGATGACAGGCGGGACGCGCCCAGAATCGCAAGGTGGGTTACTTCTGCCCGGCGCGGCGATTGCCTGCATTGGGCCGCTCGGTATAGCATCCAGTTCCAGTGACCGATTCCCTACCCATGATCGGCCGGACGGTCAGCCACTACCGCATTCTGGAGAAGATCGGCGGCGGCGGGATGGGTGTGGTTTACAAGGCTGAGGACACCAAGCTTCGCCGCTTCGTGGCCCTGAAGTTCCTTCCTGACGGTTTCACGCGCGACTCGCAAGCCGTGAGCCGCTTCCACCGCGAGGCGCAGGCTGCTTCCGCCCTGAATCATCCCAATATCTGCACGATTTATGAGATCGGCGAACACGATGGTCAGCCTTTCATTGCTATGGAGTTTCTCGACGGTGAGACGCTGAGGCATCGCATTGCCGGCAGGCCGTTGCCGCTTGAGGAAGTGCTGGAGCTCGGGATAGAGATTGCCGCCGCACTGGACGCAGCGCACGCCAAAGGAATCGTCCACCGCGACATCAAGCCGGCAAATATCTTCGTGACCAACGGCGATCATGCCAAGATTTTGGATTTTGGGCTGGCAAAGCTGGCGCCGGCGGGCGGTGCTGCGAATCTTTCCGCGATGCCGACAGCTGAAGAATTGGACCAGCTCACTCGCCCGGGCGCGGCGATTGGCACCATCACGTACATGTCGCCCGAACAGGTGCGCGGGGAAGAGCTGGATGCACGCACGGACTTGTTTTCGTTTGGAGTGGTGCTCTACGAGATGGTGACGGGCGCGATGCCCTTCCGCGGTGAAACCTCCGCTGTGATTACGGAAGCGATTCTGAATCGCGCGCCCGTTGCGCCCGTGCGGCTGAATCCCGAGGTTCCGGCAAAGCTCGAAGAGGTGGTCAACAAGGCTCTGGAGAAAGACCGGAAGCTGCGGTACCAGAGCGCCGCGGAGATTCGCACGGACTTGCAGCGACTGAAGCGCGATTCAGATTCGAGCCGCTCAGCCGCGTTGACCGCCGAGGCGCTGGTTAAGCCCGCTACTAAATCCACCAAGTTTCGACGGTCTGTGGTCACTGGCGCCACATTGCTCGTTGTCGGACTGGCCGTGGGCGGCTGGTTGCTCTTCTCCCGGAAGACCCACGCGCTGACCGATAAAGACACGGTCGTGCTCGCCGATTTCACCAACACCACGGGCGATCCTGTGTTCGACGAAGCCCTCAAGCAGGCGCTTGCAGTGCAGCTTGGCCAGTCACCATTCCTGAACATACTCTCCGACGCGCGCTTACGCGACACACTGCCACTGATGGGACGGGCTCGAGACTCCAAAGTCGATTTGGAAACGGCGAGAGAGGTTTGCGAGCGGACGGGGAGCGCGGCAGTGTTGTCGGGCTCGATTGCTCCGTTGGGGAATCAGTATGTCCTAGGCTTGAACGCCATGAATTGTCAGACCGGCGACACGCTCGTGCGGGAACAAGTGCAGGCTGCCGGGAAGGAACAGGTTCTGACGGCGATGGATGGCGCTGCGGGGAAACTGCGCGTCCAGCTCGGCGAATCGCTCAGCTCGGTGCGGCAGTTCGGCACGCCGGTGGAGCAAGCGACAACATCCTCGTTTGAAGCATTGAAAGCATTCAGTCTCGGGATGCAAATCCATGAGACCAAAGGGGATGATACGGAAGCGATTCCGCTCTTCGAGCACGCCGTGGAACTCGATCCCAAGTTTGCTATGGCGTACGGCTCGCTCGGGATCGCCTATTCTAATTCGGGACAAGAGGATCTGGGCGATCAGGACATCAAGAAGGCGTACGAACTTCGGGACCGCGCGAGCGAGCGTGAGAAATTTCGTATCGCCACATATTACTTCGCTTCTGTGACCGCGAACCTCGAGAAGATGACGGAAAATTGCGAGCAATGGGTGCTTACCTATCCTCGAGACTGGGTGGCCCACGGGCTTCTCGGAGATGCCTTGGCATCGCTCGGGCGTTACGAGAGGGCTCAGGCGGAGCAAGACGAGTCCCTGCGCTTGAATCCAGATGCAGCCGGCGTTCGCGACGACATCGTTCTTAATTACCTGGCGCTCAATCGGCTGAACGAGGCGGAGGCTGCGCTTCGAGATGGCGAGAAACGAGATGGCGATTACGAGATGTTTCATATTGAACGGTACATCCTTGCTTTTCTGCGCGCCGATGCGACCGGCATGGAACGTCAGGTGGCTTGGGCCGCAGGAAAACCGGGGCTCGAAGTCGAACTGCTGGCTTTCGAAGCAAGCAAGGCCGCCTATTCCGGTCGACTATTGATGGCGCGAGAGCTTTGCGACCGGGCGGTCGCCTCTGCACAGCGGGCGGGAGATAAACAGGATGCAGCAGACTTCCAGGTGGCCCTGGCGTTGGCAGAAGGCCTTCTCGGTAATTCGGACGAGGCCAGGCGGAGGGCCGCAGCGGCTTTGCCCCTGTCGAGAGGCCGCGAGGCGCAGTATAAACTGGCCCTGGCGATGAGCTTGGAGGGTGACGCGGCTCATGCGCAGGCCCTTGCGGATGATTTGGACAAGCGGTTTCCGGAGGGTACCTTGGTGCAGTCGGTGTGGGTGCCAACGATTCGCGCGCAACTCGCGCTCGCCCGCAAGGATTCCGGGAAAGCTATTGAGCTTCTCGGGCCTGTTGCGCCGTACGAACTGGCGGGACGTGACGGACCGTATGGTTTGTTGGCTGTTGCGGTGCGAGGGAATGCCTATCTGATGGCGCGGAAAGGCAGCGAGGCTGCCGCAGAGTTCCAGAAAATCCTCGATCACCCTGGCATCGTTGAGAGTAACCCCATCGGCGCACTCGCACATCTCCAAATCGGCAGAGCCTACGCGATGCAGGGCGACACCGCAAAAGCCAAGGCGGCGTATCAGGATTTCCTCACGCTGTGGAAGGACGCCGACGCTGACGTCCCCGTCCTGATCGCCGCGAAAGCGGAGTACGCGAAGCTGAAGTGACGGAGCGCATGGGAGGCGGGCACAGCATCCCGAATTGTCGGGACGAACCGGCGGCGGGCACGGCATGCCGTGCCCCTACGGACCGGACCCGGCAAAAAGCAGATCCCTTCCCGCAGGATCGTCCGGGACGCAAACGGCGCGCGCCGGCTGAGAGGCGCCTCTGTCGGGATGACAGGCGGGACGCGCCCAGAATCGCAAGGTGGGTTCCTTTTGTCCGGCGCGGCCGATTGCCTGGGTAAGGGCGCCCGGTATAGCATGCCTTCAGTGACCGATTCTTCGCCAACACCAGGCAGTACGATTTCCCATTACCGCATCCTGAGCAAGATCGGTGGCGGCGGGATGGGCGTGGTTTACAAGGCTGAGGACACCAAGCTTCGCCGCTTCGTGGCCCTGAAGTTCCTTCCTGACGGTTTCACGCGCGACTCGCAAGCCGTGAGCCGCTTCCACCGCGAGGCGCAGGCTGCTTCCGCTTTGAATCATCCCAATATCTGCACGATTTATGAGATCGGCGAACACGATGGTCAGCCTTTCATTGCTATGGAGTTTCTCGACGGTGAGACGCTGAGGCATCGCATTGCCGGCAGGCCGTTGCCGCTTGAGGAAGTGCTGGAGCTCGGGATAGAGATTGCCGCCGCACTGGACGCAGCGCACGCCAAAGGAATCGTCCACCGCGACATCAAGCCGGCCAACATGTTCGTGACTGGTCGATCCCACGTGACGGTGTTGGATTTTGGGCTGGCAAAGCTGGCTCCAGCGGGCGGTGCTGCGAATCTTTCGGCGATGCCGACAGCTGAAGAGCTAGACCAGCTCACTCGCCCGGGAACGGCGATTGGCACTATCACGTACATGTCGCCCGAACAGGTGCGTGGCGAAGAGCTGGACGCGCGCACAGACCTGTTTTCATTTGGAGCGGTGCTCTACGAGATGGTGACGGGCACGATGCCCTTCCGCGGCGACACGGCCGGCATCATCACGAACGCGATTCTGGAGCGATCGCCCGTGCCGCCGGTTCGACTGAATCCTGACCTTCCGCCAAAGCTCGAAGAGGTGATCAACAAGGCGCTAGAGAAAGACCGGAAGCTGCGCTACCAGAGCGCCGCGGAAATCCGCACGGACTTGCAACGACTGAAGCGCGATTCGGATTCGAGCCGTTCGGTCGCCGCGACACTGCAAGTGGAATCGAAGTCCGCCGCGAAATCCGCTCGGTTGCGGTGGGGAATGGCCGCGGGCGCGACGATACTGATCATCGGACTGGCCGTGGGCGGCTGGTTGCTGTTTTCCCGCAAGGTTCACGCGCTGACGGACAAAGACACCGTCGTCCTCGCAGACTTTACGAACACGACCGGCGATGCTGTGTTTGACGGCACGCTGCGGCAAGGGCTCTCCGTACAACTGGAACAGTCCCCCTTCTTGAGCATCATCTCTGACCAGCAAATCCAGCAGACCCTGCGGATGATGGACCAAAAGCCGGATGCGAAGCTGACGCCGGAAATTGCGCGGGAACTATGCCAGCGAACGGCGAGCGCCGCCGTCCTGGACGGTTCGATTGCGCAAATTGGCACGCAGTATTTGCTCACCCTCAAGGCAGTCAATTGCGCGAGCGGCGAATCACTGGCCAGCACGGAGGCTCAGGCCAGCGACAAGAACCACGTGCTGGATGCTCTGGGAAAGACGGCTTCGGCAATTCGGAACCAATTGGGCGAATCGCTAAGCACGGTGCAGAAGTTCGATACCCCTCTTCAACAAGCCACCACACCGTCGCTGGAAGCCCTCAAAGCTTTCAGCTCAGGGTTTAAGGTTGCCACCACATCAGGACCTGCCGCAGCCATTCCGTTCTTCAAACAGGCCATCGAGCTCGATCCAAATTTTGCCCTCGCCTATGCACTTTTGGGCCGCGTATATGGGGACGATAAAGAATACAGCCTCTCCGCCGAGAGCACGCGTAAAGCTTACGAACTCCGCGAGCGAACGAGTGAGCGGGAGAAGTATTTCATCTCCACATCCTTTTACGCCATGGTCGCCGGGGACATGGAGAAGGCCGAGCAATCCTGCGAGCTATGGAAGCAAGCTTATCCGCGCGGTCTAGAGCCGCATGACTTTTTGTCGGGAATAATTTATCCGGTGACGGGGCAATATGAGAAAGCGGCTGGAGAAGCCGCCGAGGCAGTCCGTTTGAATCCGGACTTTCCCATCTCTTACGCCAACCTCATGCTCAACGACGTCGCGCTTGGCCGCCTCGATCAGGCCAAGGCCACGTACGGGCAAGCTCTGGAACGCAAACTTGACTTTGCTTTCCTCCGTTATGCCCTCTATCAGATTGCCTTCTTGCAGAACGATGCGGCGGGACTGGCGCAACAGGCAGCATGGTCGACGGGCAAGCCAGGTATCGAGGATTGGTTTCTGGATTGGGAGGCTAATACCGCAGCTTATTCCGGGCAGCTTAAGAAGGCACGAGAGCTTTCCCGCCGCGCAGTGGATTCCGCCGAGCGAGCAGACAAAAAGGAAACTGCCGCGACGTACACTGCTCTTTCTGATTTGCGGGAAGCCTTGTTCGGCAACGGGGGCGAAGCACGGCGGCGCGCCGCTTCGGCACCGGAGGGCACCACAGGCCGCGACGAGGAATACTGCGACGCGCTGGCTGCGGCGTACACGGGAGATGATAAGACGCTGCAAGTACTGGCCGGCGATTTGGCCAAGAGATTTCCGGAGACCACAATCGTGCAGTTCAATTACGTGCCAACCCTCCGGGCAAAGCTTGCCGTCAACAGGGGAAATGCCTCCGAGGCCATCGAGAGCCTAAGAGTTGCCACTCCGTATGAGTTAGGCAAGCCCAGTGCGAGTAACTATTGGCTGGCTTTGTATCCTGCACATGTCCGCGGCGAAGCCTATCTAGCCGCGCGTAAGGGCAACGAAGCCGCCGCCGAGTTTCAGAAAATCCTCGACCATCGGGGAGTGGTAGGCAACGAACCCATCGGTGCACTCGCGCACGTCGGCCTCGCCCGCGCCTACGTTTTGCAAGGCGACACCGCCAAGGCCAAGGCGGCTTATCAGGATTTCCTCACCCTCTGGAAGGATGCCGACCCTGACATACCCATCTTTGTCGCTGCCAAAGCGGAGTACGCGAACCTGAAGTGAGGGTGCGCACGAGGAGCCGGGCACAGCATCCCGAATTGTCGGGACGAAGATTTTCCCGGTACTTCGCTCCGCTACGTACCGGGCTAAGTACAATCGCCGCTCCGCGGGCGGCGGGCACGGCATGCCGTGCCCCTACAGATCAGGGTGTGGCAGCAGCGCCGCCCCTCGGGCCACCACGACCCTTCGGAATCATGAGGCGGGCGACTGCGGCGCTTGCCAGCGACAGGGCTGCGCAGATCATGATGACGATGCGGAATCCGAATACGAAGGCGTCGCCAATGGATTCGTGAATGGCGGCTTTCGTGGTGGGATCTAGGTCGGGCGGAATCGGGAGGCCAGCGAGTTTGATCTCCTGTGCGCGAAGCTGCTGCAGAACGCCCGGCGGGACCGACTGAGCCAAGTCGCGGTTCAGGCGATGGCCAAAGGCGTTCACCATGACAATGCCAAGGACTGCTATCGCGAGCACGCTTGCCACGCGCGACACGGCGTTGTTGATTCCTGAAGCCGCGCCGACGCGGTCTTGAGTTACTGAATTCATGACGACGGTGGTGAGGGGAGCCACGGTGACGGCCATCCCGAACCCCAGGACAATCACCGCTGGGAAGAACGTCTTCCAATAGCTGCCTCCAACGGAAGGCACCGCGAACAGAACAAAACCCAAGGCAGCAATGAGAGGGCCAACGATTAGCGGACCTCTGGGGCCATACCGCGCGACAAGTCCGCCAGACCAGCGGGAAAGAAGAAACATAAGCAAAATGAAAGGAAGGATGGCGGCGCCGGTTGCTGTGGCGGAGTATCCCTGGACTTGAATCAGGTTCAGCGGAAACAAGAAAAAGAAAATTCCGAGAGCCGAGTACAGGAGGAGCGTGAGCAAATTCGCGCCACTGAAGCTGCGGGATTCGAACAACGCGAGGGGAAGCATCGGCGAAGCGACGCGAGCCTCGAAAAACACGAGCGCAATAAGACAGACGAAGCCGACGACCAAACTCGCGAGAACCAGGGGGCTTCGCCAACCCAAGTTGGCCGATTCGATGAAGCCGGCAACCAAACCGCCGAGTCCGATGGTGGCGAGAAGCGCTCCCAGCCAATCGACCCGACCTGCCTCATCGCTGCGACTTTCCGGAATCCGCCAAAGCGAAATAGCAATCACAGCCGCCGCGAGAGGAAGATTGATGAAGAACGCCCAGCGCCACGAAGCATGCTGAACCAGCCAGCCGCCAAGAACCGGTCCAACGGCGGCGGTGATCGCCGTGAAGCCCGACCAGGTACCGATAGCTCGACCGCGGCTTTTCTCGTCGAAAGACGCACTGATAATCGCGAGACTGCCGGGTACGAGAAGCGCGGCGCCCACGCCTTGAACGCTGCGCGCGATGATGAGCTGATGAATGTTGGAAGCAGCGCCGCAAGCCGCGGAAGCTACGGCGAAAATCGATACGCCCACCAGGAAGATCAGGCGGCGCCCAAACAGGTCGCCTAGCGAACCTCCGACGAGAATCAGTGCTGCCAGAAGCAGGCCATAAGACTCGACGACCCATTGCACGTCCACGACGGTGGCGCGAAAGTTGGCTTGGATCGCGGGCAGGGCCACGTTTACGACGGTGCTATCGATGAAGGCCAAGCTCGAGCCGAGAATGGTCGCGGCTAGGATCCACGGTCGCGCGTCGTCGCTGGGTGGAATTGCGGTGCGCGCCGACCGAATTACGCCTTCGTCGCCAGGTGTCCTCATCAAGGGTATGGATGCCGCGTGAGGCGCCATGGGTTCCAAAGGTGAGCGGGAGGGATGCGGCAAAAGAGTGGTATGGCGCGGAGTGAAGATTCAATCGTCCCTACGGGACTAGGGCTTCTTTGTAGTTCGCTTTCCCGGCATTCCGCTGGCGCTCTTCTGGATATCAGGGTTTGAATCATCAAACCCTGAAACCCGCCGGGCTAAGTGCAATCGCCGCTCCGCGGCTTTGGACGTGCCCCTACGGGAAACTTCGAACGGGCGGCGGCGCGAGAGCGCTTGAATTGCGGCCGGCGGGTCGCGACCCACCCCTACGACCGGATTCGCCCAACGGCGGGGCCGACATGCGGCGGGTCTCCGGGGACAACCGACCGAACCGATCGGAATGCGTCGGCATTTGGCTCCTTGGATATGCAGAATTTTCTGCATCCGATACACATGTATATACATCTATGTGAATATGAGCCACTCACACCTTCCCGACTTGCCGTGCATGTGCAGCAGCTTCCGACGGGCGTCGCGGGCGCTTACACAACTCTACGACCAGACGCTGCGTCCGCTTGGGCTGCGTGCCACCCAGTTCACCGTGCTGCAGGTGCTGTCGCGTACCGGAGAGATATCCCAGGGCCGACTGGGCGAAATACTCGCGATGGACAGCACGACCCTGACGCGAACGCTCGAAATCATGCGCCGGCGGGGCTGGATTGCGGAGCGCCGCGGCGAAGACCGGCGAGAACGATGGCTGCGTCTGGCCAAGGCCGGGGAGGCACAACTTAACCGCGCTCTACCGGCGTGGGAGAAAGTTCAATCGCGCTTGCGACATCGCGTCGGGGACAGGGCTTGGGAAAGTCTTTTTCAACTCACCAATCAGGTGACGGATCTAGTCGTCAGTCAAGGAGACTCGATATGAAAAACTATGGAAAAGCTATCGTGGGACTGATTGCCGGTTGGTTTATCTTTGCTTTGGCCGCCTCGGCGTTACACCTGTTCGAGAATAATTCGAACCGCTTTGGACTCGGCGTCGCGGTGGCTGCGGTGGCACCGATCGTCGTCTTCTCGCTGTGGTTTGCGGCTTCGGAGAAGTTTCGACAATTCACGTTGTCGTTGAATCCGCGGGTCTTGACCTATGTGCAGTCCTGGAGAATTCTCGGAGTCACATTCGTGATACTGGCGGCTTACGGCGTGCTCCCGGCAATATTTGCGCTGGCCGCAGGATACGGCGACATGACCATTGGGGCCACCGCTTCGCTCGTGGCATGGAAGCTGGCGAATCCCGGTCATCGCACCGGCTTCATTCTTTGGCAGGTGCTCGGAATTACGGATCTGGTGACGGCGGTGAGTCTCGGCACGACCGCGCGCTTACTTGTTCCGCAGAGCGTTCCTATGGGCGCCATGACGGTACTGCCGCTGAGCCTGGTTCCGACGTTCTTTGTGCCTTTGCTGCTGATCCTTCATGTGATTTGCATTGCGCAGGCAAGAGCCTGGAAAGGCGTTTCCGGCTACACACGTGAGACTGCAACATCTGGCGGGGTCCTGCGTTCCTCGGGGAATGCGTGAGCGTGTTTGTCGCAGACACTTGGCCGGTAGAGGGCGGGTCTTAGACCCGCCCTACACCGAGTTTGCGAATGAAAAGCCGGGCACGGCATGCCGTGCCCCTACAGAGAAAATTTGGAAGGCGAGTTTCCGCTCGGCCGCGCGCGTAAATTCGGCGGCGTCGCGAGCGCGCCGTGGTCTATAATTCGCGACTCGATGTCACTGGCTTCCGGAACGAAACTTGGGCCGTATGAAATTCAGTCGCTGCTGGGCGCGGGCGGCATGGGTGAGGTGTATCGCGCGCGCGATACGCGGCTCGACCGCACGGTAGCGATTAAGATTCTGCCCGCGAACTTCTCCGCTGATGGCGAGCGTTTGCGGCGCTTCGAGCAGGAAGCGCGCGCGGCCGCTGCGCTAAACCATCCCAACATTCTCGCCATTTTCGATATTGGGGCCGAAAACGGGTCGCCCTACATCGTTTCCGAACTGCTCGAAGGCGAGACGCTGCGCGAGCGCATGCGCGACGGCGCGATGCCGCTGCGCAAAGCCATCGACTACGGCTCGCAGGTGGCGCGCGGCCTGGCCGCCGCGCACGACAAAGGCATCGTTCATCGCGACCTGAAGCCCGAAAACGTGTTCGTCACCAGAGACGGGCACGTGAAGATACTCGACTTTGGCCTCGCGAAGCTGACAGCGAGCGTCAACGCGCTGGACCTTACCAGCGCTCCGACAATGGGAGCCGGGGCCATCGACCAGCACACGACTCCGGGCGTCGTCCTGGGCACTGTAGGCTACATGTCTCCCGAGCAGGTGCGCGGGCTTCCTTTCGATCAGCGCTCCGACATTTTTTCGCTGGGCGCAATTCTGTTCGAATCGCTCTCGGGTAAGCGCGCGTTCAAGGGCGATACGTCGGCGGACGCCATGAGCGCGATCCTGAAGGAGGATCCGCCGGAAATTTCGGAGCTAAATCGCGCGGTGCCTCCCGCGATCGACCGGATCGTGCGCCACTGCCTGGAGAAAAATCCGGCGGACCGTTTCGATTCGGCGCGGGACGTGGCGTTTGGCCTCGAGGCGCTTTCCACCGTGTCGTCTTCCGCGGGGGTGGAGGCTGCGGCGGGAACGGGGCGCGCTGCGCGCCTGCGCACGGCTTTGCTGGTGGCGATTCCCCTGATTGTTTTGGTGGCGGCGGCTGCGTTCTGGGGCGGACGCTCCACGGTGCCCGCTTCGAACCCCGTTTTCACGCGGCTTACGTTCCGCGGAGGATATGTGGCGTCGGCGCGGTTTGCGTCGGATGGCCAGACGATAGTGTACAGCGCGGGCTTCGGCGATGACCCGCTGGAGATTTACACGACGCGTCCCGGCGCGATGCAATCCCGCGAGCTGGGCTTCAAGAACAGCAGCATCCTGGGAATTTCCAAGTCGGACGAGATGGCGATCACGCTGGACCATGACTTCTTCGTCGCCAATGCCTCACTAGGGACGCTGGCGCGCGTGCCGTTCACGGGTGGCGCGCCGCGGGAAGTTGCCGAGAAAGTGCTGAGCGCCGATTGGTCGCCGGACGGTGAGTCTCTGGCCATTGCACGAGAGACAGACGAAGGCGTAAACATCGAATATCCTCCGGGCAAAGTCCTGTATAAGGCTAGCGGCTGGGTGAGCGACGTGCGCGTGTCTCCCGATGGAAACACAGTGGCGTTCATCGATCACCCGGTGGTTTTCGACAGTTTCGGGAGTATCGCCACAGTGGATCGCGCGGGCAAGAAAACCACGCTGAGTGGCGACTTTTCGAGCGCGCGGGGGCTGGCGTGGGCTCCCTCGGGAAAGGAGATCTGGTACACCGCGTCGAAAGTCCACCTCTCGAGCAACCTGTTCGCCAGTACTCTGTCGGGACGGCAACGCCTGGTGTGGGCGGGAGCCGGGAGCCTGGTCTTGAGTGACATCTCCCACGACGGGCGCGTGCTGTTCGTTCGCGAGAATCGCCGCCGGGGAATCGCCGGACTCTTCCCCGGCCATACGAGCGAGACGGACCTCTCATGGCTGGACTGGTCGCTGCCCACGTACATCTCACCCGACGGCAAATGGATTTATTTCGGCGAAGAAGGCGACAGCGCGGGAGCAAAGTATTCCGCCTACATGCGCGCGACGGACGGTTCGCCGGCCATCCGGCTGGGCGATGGCACTCCGTGGGGAGTTTCGCCGGACGGCAAGTGGGTAGCCTCGCTTATTCCTGGAGAACCGCAACAACTGATGCTGTTGCCGACGCGGTCGGGCGAAGCCGTGAATCTTTCGCAGCCGGGATTCAGCTACCAGAACGTGGACTGGCTGCCCGATGGCAAGCGCCTGCTGGTGATTGGTAGTGAACCAGGCAAGCCTCCGCGGGAGTACCTGGTGAATGCAGTCGGAGGAGCGCTCAAGGCGGTGACGCCAGATAATCAGGCGGGCTTGCTCTCACCTGACGGGCAGTCGGTGGTCGTCGCCACGGGTGACAAGCTGACTTTCTATCCACTCGATGGCGGGCAACCTCGAGAGGCAAAGAATACGTTGCCGCCAGACATACTTTTCGCGACGCCTCGCCTCGTTGGCAACTACATTTACGGCTCAGAGCGGCAGGAGGTTCCGCTGAAAGTGTTCCGCTTCGACTTGACGACGGGGCAGAAACAGCTTTGGAAGGAACTGGCTCCGGCGGAGCGCGCCGGCGTCTACAACATCGGGCTTCTCAGCGTCACTCCGGATGGCCGGTGGTATGCGTATTCGTACGTGAGGGATCTGTCTGACCTCTACATGGTGGAAGGGTTGAAGTAATGGGCGCGCAAACCGCGCGAGCGGACATTGTGCGAGAACCTCGGTGGCCTGCCTTTGTGGCCATGCTGGCGGCGGCGTGCGTGTACTGGGCGCTGCCGGAGGAGCTGTCCGTGGGGCCGGGATGGGGATTGTTCGCGGTGATTTTCGTGCTGCTGATACCGACGGTGATTTCGACGCGTCGCGGCGACTACCACATTGCGCGGGTTCTCGCGTTCGTCGCGAATGGCGCCATCACAATTGCGATGATTGCTTCGCTGGCGTTTCTGATCGAGGGACTGCCGAAGCATCGCGATCCGCCGCAGATGCTGCTCCGGTCGGCTGTGGCGCTGTGGATCACGAACGTGCTGGTGTTCGCGCTGTGGTACTGGAAACTTGATGCGGGCGGTCCGGTGGGTCGCGAGAGCTCGAAGGGGCGCGTCGCGAGCGCGTTTCTGTTCCCGCAAATGCTGGCGGATGAAAAATCGTCGTGGTCGCCCAACTTCGTGGATTACCTGTTTCTGGCGTTCAATACGAGCACGGCGTTCTCGCCCACCGATACGGCGGTGCTGTCGCGGTGGGCCAAGGCCGGCACGATGACGCAGTCGCTGATCTCGCTGACGATCGTTGCGCTGCTGGCGGCCCGCGCCGTGAATATTTTGTAATTTCAAATTTGAAATTTGAAATTTGGCAAATACAAAGGATTAACACAGAGGGCACGGAGAAAAGCACGAGAACACAGAGAAGACTCAGGATCCCCGGGAAGACTGTGAGTTCCCACAAAACGAGTGGCATACAGGAAAAGCCCCCTGCGGCGTGCGGCGAATCCGGGATTGCTGCGCGGCGGCGCGAATCGTAGGATGCGCGCAGATGTTCACGCCAAGCGGGAGCCAAAACGGATGAGACGAAGCCCTTTGTTCATTGTGCTGCTGGTGCTACTCGTGCTGCTGATCCTTGGGGCGTTGCCGACGTGGCCTTATAGCATGGGTTGGGGCTACTACCCGAGCGGCGGTCTGGGGTTGGTTCTGCTGATTGTGTTGCTGCTCGTGCTGTTCGACCGGCTCTGAAGCGACAGAAGCCGGAAAAAGCCGAAGGCGTTCTGATCGAAATTCAAAGGACTAACACAGAGAACACTGAGAAAAGCACGAGGACACAGAGAAGACGCACGCAGGATCTCCCCCCGCCGAAGACCCCATAGCTCAAGCCGCCAAGCCCTACTACACCAATTGGAACTAACCGGGCGGCAGGTCGGAATCAACTGGGGCCACCCAGAGGCCGTCCGGAAGCTATCCACCAACCATCCATTGACGCAGAATTCGCGTACTTATGACGGGGCCGCACTGTGAACCGTAACCACTACCGGGCCGTCGAGGTGATTACGCGGATTTGACACGACGATGACAACGGGGCCTGCGTCGGGCGCTAGCATTTGTGGCGGAGCAAGAAAGAGAACGGGCGACATGGATTCGAACGGGGATTCGAGCGGGAATTCCAACGTGGACACGGCAAACGCAGCGAACGAAGCTATGGGCGCCGGATCAAACGGAGCGCCTGCTGCCACGCTCACCGAGGCGGAAGCGATTCGGCTCGCGCAGGCTGGTAACGGCGAGGCCTTCGAATTTCTATATCAGATGCATTGCCGGCGAGTGTACGCGCTGTGCATGCGCATGACGGGCAATCCCGCCGAGGCGGAGGACCTGACGCAGGACGCGTTCCTGCAACTGTTTCGGAAAATCAGCAGTTTTCGCGGCGAGTCGAGCTTCTCCACGTGGCTGCATCGGCTGACCGTGAATGTGGTTCTGATGCGGTTTCGCAGGAAGCGGCACCCGGAGGTTTCGCTCGACGAGCCTGGGGGCGCGTCCGGCGACGACGCGGCAGCTTTGCCGTTCGAGATCGGCGAGCCCGACTTGCGGGTGCGCGGGACGCTGGACCGCGTGATGCTCGACCGCGCGATCAAGCAGTTGCCCGCGGGCTACAAGGTGATGTTCCTCCTGCACGACATTCAAGGGTACGCGCACGAGGAAATCGCGCAGATTCTGGGGTGCTCGATCGGCAATTCGAAATCGCAACTCCACAAGGCGCGCCTGCGCATGCGCGAGCTGCTCACTAGCCGAATCCGGCGCGCGCGGCGCAAACGCGCAGCGAAAACCGGCAGGACGTCAGGCGCGGCCGTGCGGCTGAAGTGGCCGGCACCCTCTGGAGCGTAGAGCCGACCTGAATTTGCGGCATTTACGTCGTGCCCAGCCACGACCCACAAAGGCTCCTCGTGCTACGACAATCGTCGTTTTGACAATTACCGGGGAATGTTTTGACAATTCCGTGACATCTCGCCTGCCCGCGAAGAATTAGGCTCCACTCCCCCAGCCCTTCCGCAGAACGAAGAGGGTGAATCGAGAGGAGAAAACCTAATGAAACTGCTGAAGTCCTTGCCATTCCTTATTCTTGCGATCGCGCTCCATCCGGGCGTGGTCTTTGCCCAGCATTACACGCAGACGAACCTGATTTCGAACGTGAGTGGCCAGGCGCCCGTGACGGATCCCAACCTGCAGAATCCATGGGGCTTGGTTCACGGTCCGACCAGCCCATGGTGGGTGGCAAATAACGCCAACGGCACCTCAACCATTTACACCGGCGCAGGCGCGATCATTGCCTTACCGACTCCGACGGGAGCAGTCACCGTCCCGAACGCTCCTAGCCAGCCCGCGCCCGGTTCTCCCACGGGCATAATGTTCAACGGCAGCGCCACGGATTTTCTGCTGGCTCCGGCCGTTGGCACCACGCCCGGCAAGCAAGCGATTTTCCTGTTTGTGACGGAAGACGGCACGGTACAGGGCTGGAATCCGGGCGTGAGCCTTTCCACGGCCGTCATCAAGGTGGACAATTCCGAAAAGCCGAACAAGAAAGACGGAGCGGTGTACAAGGGCGCGACGATCGTCGTGGTGGACGGGCACAGGTTCATCTTGGCCGCCAACTTCCGCAGCGGACGAATCGACGCTTTCGACACCAACTTCAATCAGGTGCAGTGGAAGAATCATGACGAGGCCTTCGAAGATGACAATCTCCCCTGGGGCTACACTCCCTTCAACGTGCAAGAGTACGGGCCGAACGTCTACGTCACGTACGCGAAGCAGGATGCGGCCAAGCACGATCCGGTCCAGCCAGGCGAGCCGGGCGACGGCTTCGTTGACGTCTTCAGCCTCCATGGCAGACTGATCTCTCGCTTGGAGCATGGTCCCTGGTTCAACGCGCCGTGGGGGGTTGTCCTGACGACGGCGGACTTCGGCCAGTTCAGCCACACTTTGCTGGTGGGCAATTTCCGCGGCGGCACTATCGCTGCCTTTAATCCCATCACCGGCCAGTTTCTCGGCAACGTGCTGAATCCGGACGGCACTACGCTCAATATCGACGGTCTGTGGGGACTCGCCTTCGGCGCAGGCAGCATCGACTCTGCCGATCCCACGAAGGACAGTTCTTCCGGGTCCGGGAACGTTCTGTTCTTCACCGCTGGGCCCAACAACGAGACAAACGGTCTGTTTGGCACGTTGACGCCCGTTGCGGCTGAATTGGCGGCAGACGGCGAACAGTAGAATCAATTCGACAAACAGAAGGCGCGCTGAAACCGATTGGCGGGGTCAGCGCGGTTTTCTTTTTCCTGCTCCTACGCAAGTCTTGACTTTCAACTCTTCGGATACCAATCGAGGATGCGGACCTCAATGCCAGTCCCCTGCAAACCTTTTTCGAAGACGGTGAGGTCTGACCCGCGGTAGTGGTACGGGATCACGATCTTCGGATGGAAGGCTGTGACGGCGTTGGCGGCTTCGTCGGGCGGCATGGTGTACGGCAGATTCATGCAGACGAAGGCGACGTCGATATTCTTGAGCGCGCGCATTTCGGGAATGCCTTCGGTGTCACCCGAGAAATAGAAGCGCTTTCCGCCGTAGGTGAGGACATAGCCGTTGCCGCGGCCTTTGTCGTGGTAGAGGGTGCCGGGCGACGGGCCGCGCTTGATGTTGTACATCGGGATCGCTTCAATGGTCCAATCGCCCCACGTTTTTGTCTCGCCATTTGAAATGGGGCTCGCCGAAGTTACCGTTTTGACCACCGCGGGTGGCGCCATAATCTGCGTTCCCGGCTTGCTGATCGCGGCGATCGAGGCTGGATCCATGTGGTCGCCGTGAATGTCGGTGATGAGGATCAGGTCAGCCGGCGGGAGGCCCGCGAAATTGCTGGGCTTCGCGGGATCGAGGTAAATCGCTTTGCCCCCAGCCTCAATCAGCAAACTCGCGTGAAAAATCGGCGTGATCTTGACGGGGCCGGCGGAGGTGTCGAACGTCTGCACCGGCCGGGAAGATTGAGCTCCGGCCTGAGCGGCAAAGACAAAAACCAAGAACAACGACGCAGCAGCGATCTTGAGGGAGAGTTGCATTCAGCACGACTCCTGAAATCAGATTCCGCGAGCAAAGTGAGTTTAAGCCGATTTAGTTTCCCGCGCCAGCAGAGCCGGTGGCCGTCTGCGTAACCAGCTTTTTCACGTCGTCAACGACTGCGGCCACCGCCAGATCGAAGTTCTTATCGCGGTACTCCTGCGTCTTTGCGGACGCCACGTGCTCGGTGAGCGTCCACAGCACCACGCGCGTTTTGGGATCCAGGAGCACTAAGATGAGTTGAGGATCACTCGTCGATTGGCCGGAGATAATGGCTCCGTCGGTAACCTCAACAGACACGATGGGATTCGCAAAACTGATTTCACAAATCAAGTCGGCGTCGACCGGAGCAGCTACAAATTCAAAATGACCCCAGCCCTTCATCGCCGCATAGAACTGATTGTAAGTTCGATCGGGATCCCCGCTATATTTGGCCCGGGGCGTGTCTGCCATCGCGTGCGACACAAACACCTTCTTGGCGGTGAGGATTTGTGCAGGGACTGGCGCCGCGGCGACTTTCGATGTCTGCTGCGCTCGCAGCGGTACAGGAACCGCTGCGAATCCGGCCACGAAAGCTGCAGAAAGAACCGCTCGCGTGATGAAGGTCGCCATAACCCCTCCCGATGCAACTCCAAATCGAAGCGCGAAGTCGATCTCGCGTAGCTAAGACGTTGTGCCAGGAAGGCGCGTTACGGAAGAATCAATCGAGCGACTCGAATCGCTCGGCGGCCTTGCCGAACGAGGCGTCGTTGTGGCGCAGTGTTTCGGCCTTCGCGGACTTGAATGGTTCTTCGGCGGGGATGCGGTCGAGCCAGCGCTGGTGCGAAAGCTTTTCGTGGTCTGAAAAATCCAGGCGGACCAGGAGTTTCACCTGCGCGCTCGCTCCATCGTCCTTTTCATCTTTCGCAGACGATTTCTTATGAGCGGCGGCCTTCTTTCCGTGCGCGTGCTTTGCTTCATCGGCGTCGCCGGCCGGTTTCGGTTCGTTTTCCACACGCTCGAACTTGAGCAGGATCTTGTTGCCGAGACGGAAACCCTGTTTCCAAGCTTCCACCTTGTGACGTGCCTGTTGCGCCGCTTCTTCGTTGGTGCCGAAATCGAAAATCAAAATTGTTTGCGCCATGGCTTTATTCTAGCGCATGGGCAGCGATGCGTCGATGCTCCGACCGCATCGCTGGCCACCCCAGGGGCTAAAGCCCCCATCTAATTTTTTGTGAGGGCTTCTTTCGGGTGGCCTCAAGGCCACCCTCCCCGGACTGAAGGTCCGGGGCTGACACAAAAGCCGGGAAACCATTTATGAGATGGCTTCGTGTCACTTGCTTTCGGGCGCGCAGACGAAATTGGCGGCGTCGTTTGTGTCGCCTGTGCCCTTGTATTTCGCGGCTAGCGGATAGGGGCACAGCGGGCGCGTCATCTTCACGCCTTTCGAGGGATCGTCGCCTATATATTTCGTCGCGATGATCGTGGAGGGCGCGACGCCTTTTTCCACCCATTCTTCGATCGCTTCCTGAGCGCTGTGCTGCGGGTCATTCGGCGCGTTGGGCTGGCGCTGCACGAATGTGTTGGCCCCGGGTCCTCCGCCGCAGTGCTGCATCCCCGGCACCATATAGAGCCGCACGAACGATTCGGTATCGTGCAAGCTCATCTTGGCGACAACGCTATCGTAATAGTTGATGGAGTTGAGCGCCGAAATTGCCGCGTCGTTCCAGCCGTGATAAATGATCAGCTTGCCCCCGCGAGCCTTGAACGGCGCGAGGTTAGGGTCGGCGGCATTCAAGATGCGAGCCGTTTTTTCGTCGGCTGCCTTCAGGATTTCTCCGAGGTTAGCGTCTTTGTAATTCCAATCAGCCTTTTCGTAGACGATGCCGGAAAAGTAGCCGACGCCGAAGAAGAAAAGCAGGCTCTTGCCGGGCGCGGTTCCTGTAATCCAGGGCGCCCAGCCTCCAGGACCGTCTTCCCCACCGGGCAAGTAGCCGGGAAAGATTTCGCGGCCGTGAGAATCGTGCGCGCCCGCGTAGAGCTTCTTGAGGGCGGCTAGTTGCGGGGCCGTCAGACAACTGTCGGAATCGCTCACCTTGCAGAGCAGCGTTGCCGGTTCGAAGTGGCATTTCCGCGGGTCGTTCAGGACGCCGTCCGTCACGCCGTCCTTCGCGTCGCATGCCGCATTCACCGCCTGGGCGATTGCCGGCAGGTTGCTGGCAGGGATGTAGCTGGCGGGATCCAACGTGGTCGCCTGGGCATTCGCGATCGCATTCGTCAGCAGGTGAGTCCAGTAATTGGCGGGCGCTCCGGCAATGATGCCGTCGTAGTCTGCCGGGAAGCGCTGCGCCTCCATGAGAGCTTCTCTGCCGCCGTTCGAGCAACTGACGAAATAGGAGCGCTGCGCGTTGTTGCCGTAGAACGCCTCGATCGCGGCCTTGGCGAGCTGCGTCATTTGATGGATGCCGCGGTAGCCGTAGTCGATGAGCTTTTCGGGATGCCCTGTCGCCCAAGACGCGCCGGGCACCGATGCGGAATGGCCTGTGTCTGTGCCGGCTGTGGCGTAACCTTGAGCGAGTTCGATTCCCATCGAGTGATAATCAATCTCTCCCGCGAAGCCGCCGTTGCCCTCGCCGTGAAGTTTTCCGTTCCAGCCGGTCGCCGGCATCCAAACCTCGATCTTGATGTCGGAATCAGCGCTGGGCGTGCCAGTGATCGAAACCCTGCAGAACTTTGGAAGCGTCGCGTAGAAAGCGGCGCCGCCGCGCGGCATCCCCATCTCCGCAGCGGGAGGCGGCGTAAATGCTCCCGCTGCAACCTCCTGCGCGGCTGTGACCTTCGCGTTTGGCAACGCGAGTTGCGCGAGGCTTTCGCACGAGCGCGCTCCCGACCGCGCCTCTTGGCCGAGAGCCGCGCATGAAGTTACAGCCGCGACGAGAATCGCAACGAACATTTTGCCCATGGAAACCCTCCCTATCGAACCGCCAGATTCTAGCGCGCTGCCCTCTCCAGGCGAAGCGCGATTCCGTCCTGAAATTCGGGCGCTCGCAGGATTTTCGCTCCGCCGGAATGCTGGAAGCGCTCGCTTCGCTCGATCGCGCCCGTCTTCATATTGAGCCAGTCGCCGGAATATTCGCCTGCGGGCAAGTCGAGCGCGACATCGGCCGGGCCACTCCCGTCGAAATACATCGCGTACTCGCCGCCGGAGCTTGACAGCACGCGCGCGCACGTTCCTCCCGCATGCGTCACGGTGCGAGTGTCTGGCGTCATGTCAACGAGCGGCAATTTTTTCAGGAATTCGCTGAGTATTCCCAACTGGCGGCGCAGGGCCGCACTGCCTCCGCCGGGACCGTTTGGCGCGGTGTCACTGCCATCTTCGTGGCCCACCGTGAAGGAATAATCCAGGGCGTCAAACACGCTGCCGCCCGACAGCATGAAGTTCCACGCCTGGCGGCGGTAGCTATCGTCGTCTGCGCCGAGGAATCCCGTTTCGTCGTAGGCGATGGCCTTTCGCAGTCCGTAGTTCGACGACGCTGTTTCCGGAAAGGCGTAGTGAAAATTCACGATGCTGACGCCCGGAATAATGTCTTCGACGGGCAATCCGAAATCGCAGTAGTTCTGCGCGATGAGATGCTTGTTTGGCAGGGACGATTCCTCACTCGTGATCCATTGGGCTACGCGCGTTTGCCAGGCGATGGAAGCCTCGTCGGCCAGCTCGATCGAGTTTGGAAATTTGGTGCGCGCCGGCGGAAAAAGATATGGATTCACGACGTCTTTCAGCAGCGGCCGATCCGCGAATGGCTCGTTCTGAATTTCGAAGATTACATTGTCGAACTTGTTAGCTTCTCGCACGAGCTTGCGCGAGTAGCGCTCCTGATAGGCAAGAATGTTGCCGTTCGCGAGCGTGTTGACGTTCTTCCAGTCGATTGCTGTGGTCTGGTTCACATTGTTTGCCGGATTCAAGGGGCTCATCGCCCACTGCGCATCGCCATACTGCGAGGAGAACAGGCTGATTTCGACGGCGATGCCGCGATTCCCAGCCTCCGTGAGGAAATCGTCGAAACGCTTGAAATATTCCGGGTCCCACTGATCGAGATCGAACTTGTTGCCTCCGCCCGCATATCCCGCGGCGGTGCTGCGCGCCCACGGCGCCGCGAGACGGCCCGGTGCCGGGGCCAAATCGTTGCGCTGAATTCCGAACGACTTCGCGGGGACTTCCACATAGCTTCCCGGAAACAGGCGCGTGTAGTTGAGCCCCGCGGCCTGGAGCGTCGCGAGATACCGGCGGTAATCGAAGTCGGCGTTTATCACCGCGCCGTAGTGCTCGCCGCTGGTGATTAGCGCGACACCTTTGCCGCGAAGCAGGAAATAGTGGGGATTCCGCGGATGAAGGCGGATTGGATCGGCGCCGGCGGGATGCGCCTGGCGTCCCGCGAGCAGGAAGAATGCGAGAAATAGTGAAATGCAGATTGCTCCGCGTCTAAGCACAGTTTGTGAGCCCTTGGGCACGAGCGCGCGTCCGCCGGGGCACATACTAGCGGAATAGCGCTTGGTGTTTCAAACGTGTTCGCACGCGATGTCATGCTGCGCGGCGGGATTCGATTCAGACGTGATAGAATGACTGCGAAAACATAAAGGCGATGGAGTTCGCCTGAACCGTCCGTCACCGGACTGATGACTCCTGGCCGCCGCTCGGCGCCAGGAGTTTTTTGTTTTTGGCGCGGGCGGCGAGCGGAAACGGAGAGACTGTGCGGATTGCGTTGCTGATTGTGTTTGGCATGGCGGGGACGCTGGCGCGTTACGGGCTGCAGGGCGTGGTGCAGGAGCGCACGGGCGCGACGTTTCCGTACGGAACACTTGTGGTGAACCTCCTGGGATGTTTTCTGCTGGGCGGAATCGCGCAGTATGGGCTCGCGCATTTGACGATTCCACCGGAATGGCGCATCGGAATTACCGTCGGATTCTTCGGGGCGTTCACCACTTTTTCGACGTTCAGTTGGGAGACGGTTCGGTTGATGGAAGATGGGGAGTGGATGCGGGCGACGGCGTATGTGCTGGCGAGCGTCGCAGGCGGATTGGCGTGCATATTTTTCGGGATGCGGATCGCGGACCGGATTTGAGAAGCGGAAGAGGGAAAACGACAAAGACTTTACCGCAGAGACGCTGAGGGCGCTGAGAACTTCAACCCGGAATTGGAAATTTCAAATTTTAAAATTTCAAAGAAAAACCAAACTCAAAGCGAAACACAGAGGGCACGGAGAAAAGCCGGAGAGCACAGAGAAAGACTAAAGATTACCGCGGAGACCCGCCTAGCGAGATGGCGGGCTAGCCGCTGAGGGCGCTGAGAGGATCCTGGGAGGAATTATGGAGACGGGCGGCAAGCACGAGCGATTCGAGGGCGAGCGCACGCTGATGCGCATCCACATCGGCGAGTCAGACCGGTGGCACGGCAAACCGCTGTATGAGGCGATTATCGAGGTGCTGCGGCGCGACAGTTTCAGCGGCGTGACGGTGCTGCGCGGCATGGGAGGCTACGGGTCGTCGAGCATCTACCATACCGAAAAGATTCTGCGGCTTTCGCAGGATTTGCCGATCGTGATCGAGGTGGTGGAGTTCGCCGAACGCATCGAGGCGATTCTGCCGCGGCTCGACGAAATGATCGGCGGCGGCCTGGTGACGCTCGAAAAGGTTCGCGTAATCCTGTACCGGCCCAACAAGTAGTCTCGCCCCTTGAGCGTCCGTGTTCGGGGATCGAGGATTGATGGCGAATGCCCCTCGAAAAATCGAATTCAGCGAAAATCACCGGCGCGCAATCTCGATCCTGATGCGCGGCACCGAGCGCGCGTGCGACCGGATTCTCGAGTGGCTCGAGCGGCCTTCGAGCCTGATGACGGAGGTTCGCGACGACCTGACGAGCGCCGAGCGCGTGGAGCTGCGAGAACTCGTCGAAGAATTGAGAGAAGAAGTGCACGGTTTCGTTGCGAAAGCCGCGCTCGACCGATCTCCGGCTTCGCGGCGCCGCTCCGTTGCCGCAATTCTTTCCGCCGCGCTGATCGATCTGCAGGAAGTTCGCGATTCCGAACTCAAAGGCTACGGGCGGCTGCCGGCGGACGAGAAGCGCGTCCTCAACGAGCACATTCAGCGGATGGTGCCGTTGCTCGAACGCATGCTGCATGTGGTCGAGAGCGAGTGACTCAGCGACTCTACGGCCGCATGTCAAAGGCGCGAGATGAGGCGCAGATCGAATTCGAAGTCGAGCGCGTTGCCGATTTCGATTTTGGCGAAGGCGGAGTGCTGCGGGTTCAGCAGGAAGATATGCTCGGCCGGGATGACGGCGCTGGGCAGTTCGAGAACGGGCGAAGGCTCCTCGGCAATCCACGCGTCGCCGATCGCGCGGGCGCTGGCGGGTGGCGGGCTCACGCGCCAATCCTTCGGCAGGTCGGATTTTGCGATGCGAGTGATGAGCGAGGCGTCGAAACGCGCTTCGATTACGACGTACTCGTGCAGCAAATCGGAATTTTCGAGATGGACGAGCAATTCGAGTGCGGCCAGCGATTGTGATTGCGCGGTGTAGACCACCGAGACGCCCGGCGAATTCCAGCGTCCGCCGTAGAGCCGCGCGCCTTCCCCGCTGAACGCGTCTTTCGCGAGTTTTCGCTTGACGATTCGCCAAGCGGACACCCTCACGTGAAGACCCCATGCTCCAGGCGGCCGATCAGGTTTTCCACTTCGCGCGCGCCCAATTCCGAACCCGCATAGGACATCGGAACTTTATCGCCGAGGGCCTTTTTCGGTTTCGTCAGCCACTCTACCGCCTCGCCAACGTTGCCTTCGAACAGCGCCACGGCTTTCTCGAAAATGGTCGAGATGCGCAGCAACCGTTCGGATTCGTCCGGCGACAATCGCCCCGACGATTTGCGGCGGGCAAATGTGCGCTCGGGAATTTGTATCAGGGACGCGACGCTCGCGGGCGCGAATCCGGTCTCGGACGAAAAATTTTCCAGCGCTCGAAAGGAAAGCCCTCGTTGCACCGCATCGATGAGATCGTTGGTTGCGAGCGCGGAAAGACCCAGGCTTGAGCCGCGCGTGGGATAGCGCGCAAGCCGGCGGTCAGAGCGGGCGGCGGCGTTGCGTCGTGGATTGAATGCCACGATGTGACCATAACAGAATCCCAGCCATTTGGCAACGTCTTATGTGCCATGTGGCATGTGACGAAATCGTCGAGCAGTCCATGCTCATCTGCGATCCTTCCCGGCTCTTCCTGCGTCCTTCGTCAGATGCCAGGCGTCGCACCACGAGCATAGATAGGCTCGAAGTTCCTTCGGCGCGTTGGCCGTTGCGATCTGGTGCGCGGCTGTTGCCAAGGCTTCGCCTTCGGTTGCGTGCTTGCGCTTCCCGCTGACCGGACATTTTGATTCGTCGTCCACCGCGAGCCCTTTCCATTCTGTGCGACAGACCCGATCATCAGGCATTACGGCCAATCAAGCAAACGCCTGATTACCGCGGAAATCGGAAACTTAAGCAACAAGACTCGAGATTCTCGCTTGCGTCGGCACCGACAGTCTGCTAGGTTAGCGAACAAAAAGCGAAGGAGTTCGCGTGCCCTCATTTCCGCTAGGACTGGCTGTTCGACCCCAAGCAACGCCTGAAAAGACGGCGCCTGAATCAGCGCTGCATGTGCCTCTAAATACAATCGAGGCGTTCCGGGACGCTCTCACCACGCTGGCGGGGCGCTACCGCGCCGACGAGGTGCTCACCGCGGTGAAGCACATCCCTGCGCGCGAGGCGCAGTTCCGGCCGATGCCCGATTGGGTACGGCCCGAGCTTCGCGCCGCCTATCGGGCCAAGGGCATCGAGCAGCTTTACTCGCACCAGGCGGCTGCTGCCGAACTGGCACGCGAGGCGAAGAATTTTGTGGTCGTGACGCCCACGGCTTCGGGCAAAACGCTTTGCTACAACCTGCCGATCCTGAACTCGATTCTTGAAAATCCGGATACGCGCGCGCTCTACCTCTTCCCTACCAAGGCGCTCGCGCAGGACCAGCTCGCCGAACTGCACGACCTGGCGACGCGGCTCGACGATTGCTTCGGCGTTTTCACGTACGACGGCGACACGCCCAGCGACGCGCGCAAAGCGATTCGCGAGCGCGGGCACGTGATCCTGACGAATCCGGACATGCTGCACACCGGCATCCTGCCGCACCACACGCGCTGGACGCGCCTCTTCGAGAATTTGCGCTACATCGTGATCGACGAGCTGCACACGTATCGCGGCGTGTTCGGGAGCCATCTTGCAAATGTGCTGCGGAGGCTCGCGCGCATCGCGCAACTTTTATGGCTCGAAGCCGCAATTCATTTGCTGCTCGGCGACGATTGCGAATCCGGGCGAACTCGCGGCGCAACTGATCGAACAAGAGGTGGGCGTAGTGGATGACAACGGCGCGCCGGCGGGCGAAAAACTGTTCGTCTTCTACAACCCGCCGATGGTGAACCGCAACCTCGGCATCCGGCGCAGCTATTTGAACGAAGCCACGCGCGTCGCGAAGGAGCTGCTCGCGCGAAAGCTGCAGACGATCGTCTTCGCGAACAGCCGCCTGCACACGGAAGTGCTGCTCACGTACTTGCAGCAGGCGAATCCGCCGAAGCCGGGCCACGCGGAACCGATTCGCGGTTATCGCGGAGGATATTTGCCGGGCGAACGGCGCGAGATCGAGCGCGGTTTGCGCGAAGGACGCATTCGCGGCGTGGTGACGACGAACGCGCTGGAGCTGGGCATCGACATCGGCTCGCTCGATGCGTGCGTGATGAGCCGGATACGCCGGCTCGATTGCTTCCACGTGGCAGCGCGCGGGCCGCGCCGGACGCCGCAACGGGAGTTCGTGCGCGGTGATGGTGGCGTCGTCGGCGCCGCTCGATCAATTCATCGTGCAGCATCCCGACTATTTCTTCGGGCGCTCGCCCGAGCATGCGTACGTGCAGCCGGACAATCTGGAGATTCTGGTCAACCACTTGAAGTGCGCGGCGTTCGAGCTGCCGCTTTCGCCGGAGGAGAAGTTTGGCGCGGTGGCACTGCCGGAACTGTGCGAGCGGCTGAGCGAACGCGGGCTTTCTGCATCGCAGCGGCGAAAATTGGCATTGGGTGCAGGAGGCATATCCGGCGGACACGGTCAGCTTGCGGTCGGTGACGTCGGACAATTTCGTGATCATCGATGTGTCGGGCCATGGCGAGGGTGATGAAGACGGCCAGCCCGAAGTGATTGGCGAGGTGGATTTTTCGTCGGCGCTGACCACCGTGCATCCGAAGGCCATCTACATCCACCAGGGGCAGCAATATCACGTCGAGCGGCTCGATTTCGAGCAGCGCAAGGCCTACGTGAAACCGGTGAAAGTGGATTACTTCACCGACGCGATTCGCTACACGCAGGTGCGCGTGCTCGAAATAGCAGAGCGAAGAGCGCATCGCCGGTCCTGCGGCGCGGGCGCATGGCGACGTGCTGGTGCGGTCGCAGGTGGTGGGATTCAAGAAGATCAAGTTCTTCACGAATGAAAACGTGGGCGCCGGGAAACTCGAATTGCCGGAAAACGAAATGCACACCACGGCGTTCTGGATCACGCTCGAGCGAAGTTTGCTGGCCGGATTGCCGTTCGCGATTTCGGAGCGCCAGAGCGGGATTTTCGGATTGCTGCATGCGCTGGAGTCCATGGCGACGCTGCTGCTGATG
This sequence comes from uncultured Acidobacteriota bacterium, assembly GCA_963737205.1. Lineage (GTDB taxonomy): Bacteria > Acidobacteriota > Terriglobia > Acidiferrales > UBA7541 > Palsa-295. The sequence continues at coordinate 53,128 of CAVTRV010000009.1, forward strand.
TGCGACCGGCGCGATCTGGGAACGGCGGTGGGCGAACGGCCGCCGAGCGCGGGAGTTGAAACCGAGTGGCACGAATATACGGCGGCCACCGACGATCCGCAGCAGATGAAGGAATTCTTCGAGCCGAATCTGTATCTCTACGATGCGTATCCCGGCGGAATCGGGTTCAGCGAGCCGCTCTATTGCGTGCATGATTTGCTCTTGCGCCGCACGCGCGAATTGATTGCGGCATGCCCGTGCGAAAGCGGGTGCCCTTCGTGCGTGGGGCCATTCGGAGAGAAGAGCGAGCGGGCAAAGGAAGTGGCGCTCGCGATCCTGGATCGTGTGTGCGGATAAAGCGAACTGCTTGCACCGCAGAGACGCAGAGGACGCTGAGAAACCCGAAAATACTTACCACAGAGGTCACAGAGGAGGAAAACATGAGGACACAGAGAAGGACGACCTAGGTTGAATGCGACCACGCAGGATCGATTCGCTCGACTCGCTGCGCTGAAGCCTGCGAAGCGCCACGTGGCCGACGTCCCCGAATTGCGCGGCACCGTGCCGGACATTCCCGAAGGGTCGCAGCGGCTCGCGGAGCTGCTTGGCGCGATGCCGAGCAGCAATCGGTTCGGCGAGCACCTCGCGCTGCGGCGATGGTTCTCGGAATCGATTGGCTGCGAGCCTCCCGAGGGAAACGTGGATGGCGCGGCGCTGAGGCTGCTTGCGCCGGACGCGCTCGACGAAGTGGCCGACCCGCGGCAATGGCTTTTTCTCGATACGGAGACAACGGGGCTTGCAGGCGGCACGGGAACGTACGCGTTCTTGGTGGGAATCGCGTGGTGGGACGCGGGCGGCCTGGAAGTGGAGCAATTTTTCATGCGCGACCACAGCGAGGAGCATTCGCTGCTGGTGGCGCTTGCGGAGCGGATGGCGGAGCGGCGCGTGCTGGTGACGTTCAACGGCAAGTCGTTCGACTGGCCGCTGCTCGAGACGCGTTTTCGAATGACGCGGACGATTCGCACGCCTGCGCCGCGCGCGCATTTGGACTTTTTGCATCCGGCGCGGAATTTGTGGCGGTTGCGGCTGGGGTCGGTGCGGCTGGCGGAGCTGGAAAGGCACGTGCTCGGTTGGAATCGCGGCGTGGATGTGATGTCTGAACTGATTCCGACGATTTATTTCGAATTTCTGCGGGGAGGACCGCCCGAGCCGCTGATCCCGATCTTCCATCACAACCAAATGGATTTGCGCGGGCTCGCGGGCTTGGCCGCGCACACTCTTTCGCTGCTCGCCGATCCGGAAACGCGCGGCAAGGATGCGCTCGAACTTTTCGGTGTGTCGCGAATTTGCGAACGCCGCGGAGAAGCCGCGCGCGCGCGGAAGTTTTACTCGCAGTCGATTGCGGCGGAGCTGCCGGAAGAAACCGGCCGCGCGGCGCGAAAATCGCTGGCGCGGCTCGCGAAGCGCGACGGGGATTTGCCGCTCGCGTGCGAGCTTTGGACCGCGATGCTCGGCAATTCGCGCGAAGGTCTCGATGCCTACGAACAGCTTGCGATCCACTACGAACGCCGCTCCCGCGAAATCGATCGTGCGGCTGCGCTGGTGCGCGATGCGCTTGCGGAGCTGCGGCGCGCGCATCGGCTCGGCGACGTCGCGGCGGATGTTCGCCGGCGTTACCGGACGCGTTTCGAAGCCCGCTTGACGCGGCTCGAGCGGAAGCTCTTACGCGATGTCGAGAGGAAGGTGGCCAACAAGTCTGCGATGCTTACTTTGGTCGAGCGTCTCGGGGATGAATAGCCTCAATGTCTGGATAACGAGCAAAATCCGCGGTATTGAGGGTCAGAATGCGCCTGACGCCATGCACTCGCATCGCGGCGGCCAACCGCGTCGTGGACCTGGACTCCTGACACACCACGCGCGACAAGCAAGTTCCGCCATTCCTCGTGTACAGCCAGACTGTCGGGGAGGAATCGGAGCTTCTCTTCGAAGAATCTGGCTCGCCGGTCTGCCTCCTGCGGAGAAAGGCCGTACCCATTGCGGTCGAGAGGGCGAGTACACGCGTTCCAGAATTCGCCGAGGTTTTGCGAGGTGTAGCAGAGCACTTCGTTTTGCCGGAGTACGGCGTCAATTGCGTCGACTACGAGACCATAATCGTTGTGGTCAGGCTTGACCCACCGCAGAAGGATATTGCTATCGACGAGGTACAGCGTCCCTGCCATCTATCCGGTCCTCGTAGAAGCTTTGGCGCGAGAAGCTTTCGGTGGGCAAATCGGGCAGAGCATCCGAGCCCTCTGCCATAGCGTGAAGCATATGGTGAAATTCATCGACGGTCAGCATGCCGTTGGGCGCAGAACCGGGCGTCAGAGCCTCGTTGAGAAGCCGCTCCGCCAATTTCTCGAGCGGCACGCCCTGAGCGCGCGCTTCGGCAACGAGGCGCGCCTCCGTGTCTGGGTCGAGATTAACTCGAATATTCATCTGAATGCTCCGCTGCGCACTAGATTAGACGTGTTCCTATCGAAATGCCAGCCACTCCCTCTCCCAATCGCAGCGGCGACAGGCTTTCGCCGGCAGGTGGCGGAATCGAAATCGCCACCGCTGGAATCGAATTAGGAGACGCTTCCAGGAGCAAATTCCATGCCGAATTCGGATAGCAGCGCAGCCCAGACCGCGAGAATATCCAAAGCGGGAGACAAAGCCATGGCCGAAGTAACGGAACCTTACTTGCGCGAACAGCTCGAAAAGCGCCGCGACGAGCTGAAGCAGGCGATCGCCTCGCCGGCGGCCGGCGTTCCACCCGCGGCCTTCCTTCATCTGCTGCAGGAAGTGGACTCGGCGCTGGAGCGCATGGACGAAGGAACCTTCGGGATTTGCGACGTCTGCCACGACACAATCGAGAAAGACCGGCTGATCTCCGACCCGCTGATTCGCCTTTGCATCGATCACTTGACGAGCGCGGAGCAGCGGGCGCTCGAAGGCAACCTCGAGCTTGCCTCGCGAATCCAGCGGGGCCTGCTTCCGCAGGCCGACGTGACGTTTCGCGACTGGCGGATTCAGTATGAGTACAACCCGGCAGGACTTGTGAGCGGAGATTATTGCGACCTGATCTTGCCTTCGGGGGACGACGGCAAGCTGATTTTTCTGCTGGGCGACGTTGCGGGCAAAGGCGTGGCCGCTTCCCTGCTGATGACGCACCTGCACGCGATGTTTCGCAGCCTTTCGGCCATCGCAATCGACCTCGATAAGCTGCTCGACGTGGGCAACCGAATATTTTGCGAGAGCACGATCGCGGGGCAGTACGCCACGTTGATTTGCGGACGCGTGGGACGCGATGGCGAACTCGAAATTACGAGCGCCGGCCATTTGCCCGCGCTTCACGTGGGAAAGGACGGCGTGGAGAAAATCGACTCGCCGGGGCTGCCGCTGGGCATGTTTTCCAGTAGCCGCTACAAGGTGCAGCGCATGCGGCTCGAGCCGGGAGATAGCTTGCTACTTTTCACCGACGGAATTTCCGAAGCGCGCAATACAACGGGAACGGAGTATGGCGTGGAGAGGCTCTCCATCATCGCGGGCGAACAGCACGGCATCGTGCCGCTCGAGCTGCTGGCGGCTTGCCTCAAGGATGTGCAGGGCTTTTCATCGGGAACGCGCCAAGCGGACGATCAGACGCTGATGGCGATTCACCGCACGGATTCAGCAGGGGTGTCTTTGGGGGAATAGACAGCGCTGCCCGGCATCCTCAACTGTGAAAAAGCAAAAAGCAGATCCCTCACCCCGCACAAGCCGCGGGGATTCGGGATGACAAGCTGGCCCGGGTTTCACGATGCGCTAGCGCGCCGGCACACTGGCCGTTTCGCGACGATCGTGGCTGGTTTCCACTCGGGTGTTTTGCATCGCGGCAGGAGCGGGAGCCGGCGCCAGGGGCCAGCCGATCGCCCGCGTAATCTTGTCGTAGACTTCGCGCGTGGTGCCTTCCACCGCCAGGCAGTCGTTTCCAACGCAGCGAAGGAATACTCCGCCGTCGGGCGTCGTGAACTGGAAGTAATTTGGGCGGCGGAAAAGATCCTTCCGCTCTTTGTACTTCAGCTCCAGCGCCTCGCTGTATTGTCCGCAGAAACGCGCGGCATTTTCGTCTTTATCAAAGGCGAGGCGATAAACGAGAATCGTATTTTTCGTTTTCTGATCCTCGAAGACCGCGTAGCGATCTCCCGCCCATGCGGGCGAGAGCAAGTCCGCGCGCTGCTGCCCCAGAAATTGCTTCAGCACTTCCTCGAGGCCGAATTCGCCCATCACGTTTTCCTCGAGCAGCTTCCAATCGCTCGGCGCAACAGCCTTCCAATCCGGCAGCGAAACAGCCACGGGCTTCACTCCCTTGAGGTACAAATCGGGATGCAGGATTTGCTGCGTCGAGACGGGCGGATTCTCGAAGAGCAGCTTGATGTCTCCCCACCCTGTATGCGCCTTCAAGAACTGCTGCGAAAAGGAGGTGCCCGCGAGATACGGGAACAGCAATTCGTCGCGAATGTAGATGGGAGCGTGCGAGAGCTTCGGGTCTTTGTCCATTTCGGCCATGGCGCCGGAACGGATGAGCACGGTGACGTCGGGAACGTCGCGGACGCTCATTTTTTCGTCGCGCAACGTGTAATCCACCATCGCGGCCACGGCGGAGCCTTCGCTCACCGAATCGCGCGCGAGTTCGGCGTCGTCGTTCGGGCGCGCGGCCTTGATCCACGGATCGATGTGAAAGGATTGGTCCTCGAGGGCGTGCGTGAGTTCGTGGGCCATCACGGGGCGCTGTTCGTCGGCGGGAATCCAATCGGCGATGTAAAACTCTTCTGCCTTCGGGTCGTACAGGCCCGCCACCTGATCGGTGAGAACGTCGAGCATGAAAGAATCGAGCGGAAAACCTTTCGGAATCAGGCCAAAAGCTTCCAGGGCTTTGTCGTCCGCGTAGCGTTGGGCTTCGTCTTTGTCCTCTTTCTCCTCGCGGATCAGATAGTCGCGAATTTCCTGCTTCGAGCGGAGACTTTTCTTGAGCGGTTCCTTCACGGGAAGACTCAGGATTTCGCTCATTTGGCCGAGGACTTCATCCGCAGCCTCGGCGAAGTCGGTTTTCGCCGACGGCGGTTGCGCGGAAGATCCTGCCGGCGAAGCAGGAACGGGCTTCGGCGGAGGTGTGGCCTGCTGCGCGGCAACGCCCGCAATAAGGATAAGAATCAGCAGAGGGGCGGACAGTATCTTCACTCCCCACCGCTTAACGTCCAGCCATTTCATGAACTGCCTCCCCGCTCACACATACATCAGACGACGTAACTTTGATGATGTTAGTAGGATAACAGGTTTGACGCAGCCAGCAGCGGCGGCCAGGGAGTTCCGACGCGGAGGCGTGGTCTAGCGCTTGAGGGCGCCGTGGACTTCGATGGCGAGCACGCTCTGGACTTGCTTCCAGAAGGCTTCGATCTCGAAGGGCTTGCGCACGACGGGGCAGCCGGATTGCCCGAGTGCTTCGCTAAGCTCGGGATCAGGGGCGTTCCAAACCGTGAAGATGATCCGGCGTGCCAGCTCGGGGCGATTTCGCTCGATCCAGGCGCAGAGGTCCGCGACGGAAACTTCGCCGGGCGTTCGAATGTCGATGACGGTGGCGTCGATGGTGTCGCGCTTCAATATGTTGATTGCTTCGCCAGGGCTTTTGGCCATTTTTACCGAGATGCCCCGCGCGACCAGGATTTCCTGCTCGAGCTGAAGGACGGCGTCATCGTCGTCCACCAGGAGGATTTTCCCCGACGCAGCGGCGCGCCGGGAACGCGGCGACTTTTCCGGTTTCTGCTCGGACGCAAACGGGGCCAGCGGAAGCGTGATGGAAAACACCGCGCCTCCCTGTTCCGCGTTGCGAACCTGAATTTCTCCGCCGTGTTCCTTGACGATGCCGTAGCAGATGCTCAAGCCGAGTCCGGTTCCCTTGCCGACGGCCTTGGTGGTGTAAAACGGGTCGAAGACGCGATGAGGATTTTGAACTCCGGGGCCATTGTCGGCGAATTCGATCACCAGCTTGTCGCCGATGACCAGCGTGCGCAGCCAGATTTCGCCCTTGCCGTGCTTTTCGGCCACGGCGTCCACGGCGTTGTTCAGAATGTTGAGGAAGACCTGTTGGAGCTGATTGCCGTCGCCGCCGATCGAAGGCAGGTTCGGATCGAGTTCGCGATGAATCTGGATACTGTGGAGCTTCATATCGTATTCGCGAAGGGAAAGCGTGTCTTCCAGAATCTGGTTGATCTGAATGGGCGCGCGCTCCGGCTTGTGCTGGCGCGCGAAGCTGAGCAGATTTTGAACGATGTGATGCGTGCGCTGAGCCTGCTTGTAAAGCTTCTCGAGATAGTCGGAGCTTCGGGCGTTCGCGGATTCCTCGGATTTCAGGAGCTGGCTGTAACCGAGAATGGCCGTGAGCGGATTGTTGAGTTCGTGGGCGACGCCTGAGATGAGTTGGCCGACGGCGGCCATTTTTTCGCTTTGCAGCAACTGCTCCTGCGTGTGGCGGAGCGTATCGTAGGCTTCGCGCGTTTCTTCCAGGAGGCGCGATTTGTCGATCGTCGTGGCAATCTGATTTCCCACGGCTGCCAGCAGGTTCAGCTCGGCGGCGGAGAATTCGCGCATTTCGCGGCACGCGATCACCAGCGTGCCGATGATGCGGTCCTTGGCCCACAGGACCACAATCTGCGACGCCAGGACGCCTTCTTTTCTCTGCAACTCGCGAAACTCCTCCGGCAGCGCCAACGCGGCGCCAGATAGCAGCGTGGCCCGGGCTTGTCGAACCTGCTGCAGAAGAGAAGCGGAAATCTGGACGGGAGCCAAGCGGCGCGCGTATTCGGAGCGGTGTCCGAAATTCGCGGCGAGCTTCAAGGTTCGCGAGGCCTCGTCGAGGAAATACACGGTGACGCTATCCGCGGCAAAAAGCTCCGCGATCTTGGCCAGCGCGCGCGTGAGGACGTCCTCAAGCGTAGATGACTGGCTCAGGAGTTCCGCAATGACGTTGAGCGCGAGCAATTCGCGATTGCGCCGGCGGATTTCGAATTCTGCCTGCTTGCGTTCGGTCACATCGAGCACGAAGCCCTGGTAGGCGACGATCGCGGCGGAGTCGTCGCGCGTGACGAAGCTGGATTCGTGCGCGGTGCGGATTTCTCCGTCGCGCCGGCGGAAGCGAAACTCGAAGTCGGTGACTTCGCCGTATTCGTGCAGAAGCCGCTTCAGGCGCTGACGGTCGGCCGAATCGATGTAAATCTCGCCGGGGATATCGATCTTGAGCAATTCCTCGCGATTTTCGTAGCCGAGCATGCGCATGAACGCATCGTTGAAATCGACGAACTTCCCGTCGGGCGTCGACATGAAGATGCCTTCCTGAACCTTCTCGAACAGGGCGCGGAACTTGCTTTCGGCCTCGCGGCGTTCGGTGAAATCTTTCAGAACGTGGACGGTGCCGAGACAATTTCCTTCGGAATCGTGGAAATTCGAGTTCGTAACCAAGAAGTGCCCGCCGAAGCTGGGATCCACCTGCTCCGGCTTGCCGGCGGCTCCCTCGCAGTAGGGGCAGGCGCTCCAGCGAATTTCGCCATGCTTCAGCAACTCGCGCAGCAGGTGGCCCTGGACCAGATCGGGCTCGAGGCCAAGATGCCAGGCGAGCGAGCGGTTCGCGCGGAGAATGCGGCCATTCGGAGAATGAACGAGAATCAGGTCGTCGATCGAATTGAAGGTATCCAGCCATTGGCGGCGAGCCGTTGCCGCAGATTCGATCAGCGCGACATTCTGCACCGTCAACCCGAGCAGGTTGCCGACGTTTGTGAGGAAGTCGATTTCGTCGCGCTCAAAGGTCCGCGCCGCCGAAGAAGCGATGCAAAGAAGTCCCAGGGGCTTTTCCTTGCCGGGGATGCGCACCACAACCGCGGCGGATAATCTCTCTTTGTCGAGCCAGGCGGGTGGCTTGGCTTCCGAAGAGCGCTCGTAGGAAACGAATGGCGCGTTCCCTTCGAGGGCGTCTCGAGCCCATGGTTCCGTTTTCGCAATTCGCGCATATTGCCTCGCGGCTCGCTCGTCGAAGCCCACGGATGCGCGGAGCACCAGCAAGGCCAGGTCGCCATCGCTGTCGAGAAGGAAGACGAGGCCATGGCTCGCGTTCAAACTAGCCACGAGATTGCGCAGAACGCCATCGAGAGTCTGATGGACGCGCAGCGACTGCGTGGCCTCGGCCGTGATCATCGCCAGACTGCGCAATTTCTCGTTCAGGTCCTCCATTCGAGCGCGGCCGGACTCCAGGACCAGGACCGCCATGGAAATTCCCATCGTGATACCGAACAGGTCCTCCAGTGAAATGCGGAAGAGGGCCAGAGCCTGAAAGCTCCAGTCCGGGCTGTCGAGGCCGTGAAGACCGTAGAGAAGAAGCGAGCCGGCGAGAAGCTTCCACCCAACTCCGCGATGCCGGAGTTGGGAACGCCAGAGGATCAGGCCTGCCACGATGAACAGCACGGATTCGAGGATCGACTCCGCCCAAATCGCCATTTCGGAGGATCTCTTGTCGAGCAGGAACACGGTGATGACAGCGATCAGCGCAAACGGCCACAGATACTTCAATCTTCGGCCGAGGCCGCTGCACTCCAGGATCGCGGTGAAGAAGACGGCGGCTGTGACCAGGGATACCCCGGAACGGAACAGTTGAACGTCCGGCCCTCCATTCCACAAATGGGAAATCCGCAGGGCCGCGGCGAAGACGTACAGAGTCCAGCCGGCCAGCCAGTAGCGGAAGAAACGCGCCGGAAACCCCGGAGCCAGAAGGACATAGAGGACGAGCAGGATGAACGCGGCAGAGCACTCAATGAATGCCGCCGCCAGAAAACCCGGGTTGGAAACAAAAGCCATGGGACGCCGGGAACTGCCTGTTTACCAAAACGTTATGGAGAGTTTCAGGGAGCCTGTTCGAAAACAAAATTAGCACGCGCTTGTAACTTAGGGCAACACGCCCCTCAGGACCCTGTGCCCTGCCTTATAATGATGTTTGGGGACGGAGCGACCTTTGGACAAAGAGAAGATACTGGTTGTAGACGACGAAGAAGCGATTCGAGAGGTAGTCTCAACGCTTCTCGAGGCGCAGGGTTATCAGACCTGTGTGTGCTCAAACGGTCGTATCGGTCTCGAGAGTTTCTGCAACGACACGTTCGATCTGGTCCTGAGCGACATCGTCATGCCGGAAATGGACGGCCTGAAGCTGCTCGGGGAACTGCGCATTCAGGATCCCGACGTCCCTGTGATCATGGTCACAGCCATGCATGACATTTCGATCGCTCTGGAGGCGATCCGCTCCGGCGCCTACGACTATATCCTGAAGCCTTTCGAGAAGGACCAGCTGCACTTGAGCGTCCGGCGCGCCCTGGAGCATCGCCGGCTTGTGCTCGAGAACCGCACGTATCAAAGCGACCTCGAACATCTGGTGGCGGAACGCACGCAACAGCTCTCGATTGCCCTCCAGGACCTCGAGCAATCCTACGACTACACACTCGAAGCGCTGGGCGGCGCGCTCGACGCGAAAGACGCGGAGACGGAAGGCCACTGCCAGCGCGTGACGGCGTTCACGATTACGATTGCGCGCGCGATGGGAGTCGACAAAGGCTTGCTGCGCCACATTGCTCGCGGCGCTTTTCTCCACGATATTGGCAAGATGGGAGTCCCGGACAGCATACTCACCAAGCCGGGACCGCTGACGCCCGACGAGCGCGAGATCATGCGGAAGCACTGCCAAATCGGTTTCTCCGTGCTCGAGCGGATTCCGTTTCTCAAGGAAGCAGCCGAAATCGTGCTGTCGCACCAGGAATGCTACGACGGGTCGGGCTATCCGCGCGGCCTGAAGGGCGAACAAATTCCGCTGGGTGCCAGAATTTTCGCGGTCGCAGACACGCTCGATGCCATGATTTCCGACCGTCCGTACCGCAAAGCGCTTCCCATCTCGGCCGCGCGCGAGGAAATTCAGCGTTACTCCGGGCGGCAGTTCGATCCGCGCGTGGTGCAAGTCTTCATGTCGCAGCCAGACCGCGTGTGGCTGGATCTGCACGAGAGAATCGGCGATCCCTTCCGCCTCGCTCAACTCGAACACGTTTAGCCCGGCCTGAAAGCATCCAACCGGCAAGCAGCGGAAAGCGTGCAGTCTTGCCTGGCTCGCGGAACGCAGGTAGTATGCCCACTCGGAGGGCGACGAATGGCTCTGGTGCCGATCAAGACAGCGTCAACGACGGGCTACTGCGATTGCATTTGCGGCTGCTACGAATTGGCGAGCCAGCGCGACGAAGATACCGGAAAAGGCTACTGCCCGCGATGCGCGAAAGAGCATCTGGAATTGAATCGCGGCATCGGCTTGCCGCAGTTGCCGCCGTCGAGGCTCCCCGACAGCGAAGGTCCTGCGCTTGACCTTCACACTCCCGAACCCGCCGATCCCCCCGGCCGCTTGCGCTGACGTATCGTCCCTTCACGCCGGAGCCCCGGAACCTTTCCGCATAGTTTTCCGCTGGACGGGCGCTTATAATCGCGTTGGGCTTTACTAACCCAAAACGGAGGAAGCATGAAGCGCAGCGTCATGGCATTGACTGGCTTGCTTCTGCTGCTGCTCGCGGGATGGTTCCCCGCTGCGGCGCAGGACGACGCCATGGCCACGACAACCTTGAAGGTGGGCGATGTCGCGCCGGATTTCAGTTTGCCGAGCGATCAACCAAAGCCGGTGAAGCTGAGCGACTATCGTGGAAAGAAGACTGTAATCCTCGCCTTCTACGTCCTGGCTTTCACAGGTGGTTGAACGAAGGAACTACAGGCCTATCAGGCTGATCTGGCCAAACTCGAAGCAAACGACACCGAAGTTCTCGGAATCAGCATCGACAGTCCCCCCGCCAACGCAGCATTCGCGAAACAAATCGGCGTCACGTTCCCGCTCCTAAGCGACATGAATCACAAGGTCCTCACTGCTTACGGGATTCTGAAAAAGTATCCCATGGGCGGAGATGAGTACGAGTGGGCACGGCGCACGACGTTCGTGGTGGACAAAGACGGAAAGATTCAGCACATCGAATTCGACAACAGCGCCGTGAATCCCAACAACGCCCTCGACGTCTGCCTGAAGCTCCACGACAAAGCAACACCATAGCCAGCAATCCGCGCGTAGCAGATCACCGGGGCGGGATCACTCCCGCCCCTTTTTCTTGCTTGGTTGGGTTTCACGCCTACGCAACCCAGGCTTCCGTTGAAATGCACGGCCGCGTGGACGTTTCTCGCCGGACGATGGTAAGCTTCCGGCCTCAATCTTGGCACGCGAGGCGAGCGCGTTATCTCGAAGAGTGAGATTCCGTGCGCCCTCCAGGACGACATTCGATGAACCCCGATCCGAAGAGCGTTCGCAATGCCCCCGAGGGCTTGCGGACGCTTGCGCAGCCGGTGTCCGCACTGATCACTCGCGCCGCAATATTCCTGGTGGTCACTCTGAAACCGGGGTCAGAAAGTCGCGCGGCGGTTCGGTCGTTGTGCGGGGACCTCGCGGCGCTGTTGCGCTCGGTGGGATTTCGCGATCTCGAAGGAGCCCTTTCCTGCATCATGGGATTTGGCTCTGACGCGTGGGACCGCCTCTTTGGGCCGCCCCGGCCGGCGGAGCTTCATCCGTTCCGCGAGTTTCGTGCCGGAACGCGCCACGCGGTGTCCACACCGGGCGACTTGCTATTTCACATCCGCGCCAAGCGCATGGATTTGTGCTTCGAGCTTGAGACGCAAATCATGGAGCGCATCGAAGATGCCGTCACGCCGGTGGATGAAGTGCACGGCTTCCGTTTCTTTGACGACCGCGACCTCATCGGTTTCGTCGACGGGACGGAGAATCCGACGGGCGAAGCAGCGGTAGACGCCGTGCTGATCGGCGAGGAGGACGCCGCGTTCACCGGCGGCAGCTATGTGATCGTGCAGAAGTATCTCCACGACATGGAAGGTTGGAACGCGCTCCCCACCGAAGCTCAGGAACGAATCATCGGCCGCAAGAAGCTCTCCGACATCGAACTCGATGATTCCGTCAAGCCAACCTCGGCGCACAACGCGCTCACGACGATCGTCGAGAATGGGAAAGAGGTGAAAATCCTGCGCGACAACATGCCCTTCGGCCGGCCCGCGCACGGTGAATTTGGCACCTATTTCATCGGCTACAGCCGTTCGCCCCGCACCACCGAGCAGATGATCGAAAACATGTTCGTGGGGCGTCCGCCCGGCAATTACGACCGGCTGCTCGACTTCAGTCGCGCCGTCACGGGAACCCTGTTCTTCGTGCCGTCCGCCACGTTTCTGGACGGCGTGGCCGATGACGAGCCACCATCCGAGGCGACGTCGGTCACGACGCCGGCTGCCGCACCTCCCGCCGAGCTTTCGTCATCCAACCAGTCGCAGAGCGACGGCTCGCTAGGTATCGGTTCCCTCAAAGGAGACACCTCACATGAATAATCTACATCGCGAGCTGGCCCCCATTTCCGATGCGGCGTGGGCTCAAATTGAAGAGGAAACTTCGCGCACCTTCAAACGATACCTGGCCGGGCGGCGCGTCGTCGACGTGCACCCGCCGGTGGGCACGAGTCTTTCCGCCGTCGGCACCGGCCACCTGAAGACGATCGCGGCTCCCCGGGACGGCATCCTCGCCCGGCAGCGCGAGGTGAATGCGCTGGTGGAGCTGCGTTTTCCGTTCGAGCTCGATCGCCATGACATCGACGACGTCGAACGCGGCGCGAACGACTCGAACTGGCAGCCGGCGAAGGACGCTGCGCGCCAAATCGCGTTTGCCGAAGACGGCGCCATCTTCGAGGGCTACGCCGCAGCAGGCATCGGCGGCGTCCGCCAGGGAACCAGCAATCCGAAGGTGACGCTTCCTGCCGATGTGCGCGAGTATCCGCAAGCCATTGCCCAGGGCTTGAGTCAGTTGCGCCTGGTAGGCGTCAACGGCCCCTACTCGGTGCTGCTCGGCGCCGACGCCTACACCGCGCTCGCCGAAACCAGCGACCACGGATACCCGGTGCTCGAGCACGTCAAGCGGCTGAGCATCGATAAAATCATCTGGGCGCCCGCCATCGCCGGGGCCTTCGTGATCACCACTCGCGGCGGCGATTTCGATCTTCATATCGGCCAGGACGTCTCCATCGGCTATCTCAGCCACACCGATAAAACCGTCCGGCTGTATTTGCAGGAGACGTTTACGTTCCTGTATCTCACCGCCGAGGCTGCAGTCGCATTTGCCCCTTATGGGAAAGCGCAGAAGAAGTGACGGGGCGCGCCGTTCGATAACGTCAACCTGCATGAAGCACTACGCTAGCGGGAAGTGTTGCGGCGGTTGAAGATCAGTACGAAGATGCCGACGAAGAGGCTCAACGTAGGAAACAGAAGAATCAGGATGCCGTGGCGCAAAGCTTCGCGGCCCTGCGGCCCGGATGCGGCGGCGTTCTGGTAGCACATCGCGCAACCCTGCGCGGCCGCGTGCGGCGCGCAAACCGCGAATAGTGCGAGGCAGGCAGCCAACATCGCCGCCGCTCGAAACACGAAGTTAAACCTCGCTTTCAATCCGCGCCTCTCCGGTCGCTCATTGCGGCCGCATGTGCAGCAGCCGGACGCTGTCCGGGAAGAACATGATCAGCATCATGCAAATGCAGAATACCATGGCCGGCACCAGCAGCAGAAAGAGCCCCAGCCGCTCGAATCGCAAGTGCATGAAGTACGAGACGATCAGCGCCGCCTTGATCAGCGACAGTCCTACCAGGATCGTCAGCATCAGCACCGGAGCGAGCCTCAAATACGCGAGGAACACTTCCACTCCCGTCAGCGCCAACAACCACACCCACACGATGACAAACGCTTTGTGGTGTCCTACATCGTGACTTTCCGCGGCTGCGGCATGCGAACTCATCGTCGCTCCTATCCTTGTCGCTTCTATCCTTTCAGGCTGACCGACATCAAGTACACCAGCGGGAAAATAAACATCCAAACCAGGTCGACGAAGTGCCAGTAGAGGCCGCTCACTTCCACGTGGTCGGAATTGTATTTGCCCTTGCTGAATCCTCGCGCGATGATCGCCAAATAGGCAGCGCCGATCGTCACGTGAAGCATGTGCAGCCCCGTAAGGCCAAAGAATGTTCCGCCGAATAGCGGCGTGCCCCAGGGATTCGCCCACGGCGTGACGTGCTCCACGGTGATGAGCGTGTACCACTCCGTCGCGTGGATGGCGACGAACGCGAGGCCGAAGGCAATAGTCCACCAGAGCAGCTTGACGGCTTTTTTCACGTCGCCCTTTTGCGCCGCGGCGACGCCAAACACCATGGTCAAGCTGGAGCTCAGCAGGATCACCGTCATCAACGTGGACTTGGCGATCGCGGGCCAAATCTCAAACGGCCTGGGCCAATCCGGATTGGCCAACCGCACGTACGCGTAGCTGACGAGCAACGCCGAAAAGGTGAGGGAGTCCGACACGATGAACAACCACATTCCCAGCTTCTTCGAGTTAATCGCGAAGGGAGAACCGCCGCCCGACCACGGCGACTCAACTATTCCTTCGAGTTCGGGTTCGCTCAAGTTTCACCGTCCCAAAATGAGGAGTAAGAACAGGAACACCCAAAGCCCATCCATGAAATGCCAGTACATCGCGACGACTTCCGTGGCCGTCCCACGCGTCAGTCGGTGCGTGGGCCGGACGAGGACCGAAAGCAGCGCCAGGATGCCGCCGAGAAGATGCAGCCCGTGCGCTGCCGTGAAGACGTAGAAGAAACTGCTGCTCGGATTCGTCGCGAGAAAGACGCCGGCGTCGACCATTTGCCGCCACGCGATCACCTGCCCCACCAGAAAGAAAATGCCCAGAATCGTGGTGACGCCCCACCAGTGTCGAAAGCCGGGCTGATCGTCCGCGCGGAAGAGCCTTCGCGAGCGAGCAATGGTGAAGCTGCTGGCGACGAGGATAAGAGTGTTCAGCCACAAAATCCGCGGAAACACGGCCAGCGGCACCCAGCCGCTGTTGGGCATTCCCTTGCGGACGATGTAGGCGCTGACGAGCGCCATGAAAAACATCAGGATGCCGCCGAGACCGATGGTCATCCCGGTGACGTAGGTGCGCTGCGGAACGCGAGCCGCGCCGAAGGATTCGTTCCCTTCCCCGCCGCCGTATCCGCCGTTCCCGCCAGACGAGCCTCCACCCGTTCCGCCGTGATCGGAGTGAACCAGCTCGATTTCAGGTGTGGCTGTGGTCCCCGGCATCGTCGCTCCTACTTCGTACGCCGAACGTCCTTCGGTTCGATGTTCTGCGGAATGAAATCCTGCTCCACTCCGGGAACGCTGAACTCGTACGGGCCGCGATAGACGCTGGGATAGTGCCCGCCGAAATTATCGAGCGGCGGCGGGGAGTCCGTGTCCCATTCGAGGGTCGTGGCGTTCCAGGGATTCCTCCCGGCCTTGGCGCCGTGTTTCAAGCTCCAGAAAAAATTGAACAAGAAGAAAATCTGCGCCGCGGCTGTGACGAACGCGGCCCAAGTGATGAAAGTGTGCACGGACTGCAGGGGCTTCAGAAAATCCACCGCCGTGTAGTCCGCGTAGCGCCGGATTCCACCTGCGATTCCCAGCCAGTGCATCGGCATGAAGATCAGATACGCGCCGATAAACGTGAACCAGAAATGGATCTTCCCAAGCGGCTCGCTCATCATGCGGCCGAACATTTTCGGGAACCAGAAGTACATTGCCGCGAAGATGGCGAAGATCGCAGCCACGCCCATTACCAGGTGGAAGTGCGCGACGACGTAGTAGGTGGCGTGGAGCCGATTGTCGACGGCGGGCTGCGCAAGGAAGAGTCCCGAAAGGCCGCCGCTGACAAACAGCGAGACGAACCCGAGCGCGAACAGCATCGGCGTCTTGAAAATGATCTTTCCGTTCCAGAGTGTGCCCAGCCAGTTGAAGGTCTTGATCGCCGAAGGGACGCCGATGGACATCGTCAGCACGGAAAACGCGAACCCGGAATAGGGACTCATGCCGCTGACGAACATGTGGTGTCCCCAGACCATGAAGCCGAGGAAACCGATCGCGCAGAGGGCGCCGGCCATCGCGCGATACCCGAACACCGGCTTGCGCGAGAACGTCGAGAGGATGTGCGATGCCACGCCCATGCCCGGCAGAATCGCGATGTAAACCTCCGGGTGGCCGAAGAACCAGAATAAGTGTTGCCAGAGAAGCGGCGAGCCTCCACTGTGCGGCTGCAACTGGTCGTTGACGACCGTGCCGGCCGGAATGAAGAAGCTGGTGCCCGCGGATCGGTCCAGCAGCAACAGAACGCCACCGGCGAGCAGCACGCCGAACGCGAGCAAGCCGAGAATCGCGGTGACGAACCAGGCCCACACGGTGAGAGGCATGCGGAAGAGGCTCATGCCGGGCGCGCGCATGTCGATCGTGGTTGCGATGAAGTTCAGCGCCCCCAGCAGCGATGCCAGGCAGAACAGCGAGATGCTGATGATCCAGCAGGTCTGGCCCCAGCCTTCGCCAGGCCCCGTCACTTCGCCGAGCCCGCTCAAAGGCGCGTAGCCGGTCCAACCGCTGATCGGCGCGCCACCCGGAACCACAAAGGCGGCCAGTATCGCGACGAAGGCGAGGAACGTCACCCAAAACGAAAGCATGTTGAGGTGCGGGAAAGCCATGTCAGGCGCGCCAATTTGAATCGGCAGGAAATAGTTTCCGAAGCCTCCCTGCGGCGCCGTCGTGAGAACGAAAAACACCATGATGGTGCCGTGCATCGTCAGCACCGCCGCATATTGCTCCGGCGTCATCAGGCCGCCATTCAGGAACGGAATGTGCGCGCTCGGCCATGCCAGGTGGAAACGCATGATCACGGAAAGAATCACTCCGATGACGACAGCCGTCATGGCCAGCATGAGGTACTGAATGCCGATCACTTTATGATCGAGGCTGAAGATGTACTTGCTGACAAAGCCCGTCGGCGCGTGCGGCACGACGTGGGCGTGCGAACTCATGCAGGGCCTCCTAGCGCGCTTCCAGCGCGTTCCGACAAAGTTCTTCGAGCGCGCAGTACAAAATTGGGAATCGGCGTCACTGGCCAGCCGCCGGCTGTTCTTGCTGCTTCAGGAAATTCTCATAGTCGGCCTCGGAAACGACGTCGAGGAACGTCCGCATCCGGTAATGCGCCAGGCCGCACAATTGCGTGCAAACCACCTCGTAGCGTCCCATTTTATTCGCGGTAAAGTGCATCGGGATGACCATGCCCGGCACGGCGTCCTGCTGCAAGCGCAACTCGCGAACGTAGAAATTGTGAATCACATCCTGCGAGCGAAGAAGCAATTCGATTTCGTGATCGACGGGAACCGTGAGTGTGGGAACCACGATGTCGTCTTTACCGGCAGCATCGTTGGGATCGAGACCCAGCGGATTGCCCGTGGACGCGCTGATCAGCTTCGGATCGAGCTTGCCGAATTTGCCGTCGGGGCCGGCGTAGCGAAAATTGTAGACGAACTGATTTTCGGTTACTTCCACCTGGATCGCGTTCGGCGCGGCCTGCGTGAATCGCATTTCCGCCCACGCCTTGTATCCCATCAGGCCTAACCCGACGAACAGAATAACCGTCGCCGTGGTCCAGACGACCTCCATGGTGTTGTTGCCATGCGTGTATTTGGCGCGCTGGCCGCGGTCGCGAAAGCGAAATATCGCGTACGCCAAACCAAGCTGCGACAGGATGAACACCGTGCCGGTGACCAGCAACGTGAGGTCGTACTGATGGTCGATCTCATTGCCCACCGACGTGATTGAAACCGGCGCTACGGTCCACGGCCGCCGCGACACGAAAATGTACACGGTGACGACAACGAGTGTGACGATCAGAAGTGACAACAGCCCTGCGGTTGCGGCGGACCCACGATCGGGCTTCCTGCTGAACTTTCGGGACTTCTTTCGGGACTTCCCCATGAACTTCCCAAGTCGCATTCGCTTTTGCTCCCTTGCCCCCAACGGCAAAAGGCGTGAATGGAACCTATAAGAAAGACGCATCATATAGAAGCGGAGAGGAATTTCAAGGCCGAAGATTGAAGTAACGTGCCAGCACTCTTGCTTAAAGCGCTGGGATGTCAATTAAGGTGTACGTGCCCGGCTTTGCAGCGTCGATTGCGGCAACAATGTGTGGAATCACCAACCTAACGAGACTCCATTTGTTTCGGCTCAGAACTACGACGGCAAGTTTGCGACCTTCCAGATTCTGCTGATAGGGGAGATTCGTGTCCGTGGTGAGAAACACATCAAACCCAGCTTGCTCTGCGGCGCGCAGCAAATCGCCGTTCAGCAAGGTGCTCCAGCCTTGCTCACGAGCCGTCTTGACGATATGGCCTTGCAGCGCGTTTCGAATTGCGACTGGAGTTCCCTGGTCAAAGAGAACAAACATTACGAGGAGAGCGATGGAGATTCCAGACTTTGCGCAGCAAAATCCAAGACTGCCTTGACCTGCTCGCGGGTAAGGCCGTCGTACAGCTGAACGATTTCGTCAATGGTGAGGCCGTCCTCCAAGTTCTCGAAAACTGCAGCGACAGGCATGCGGGTCCCGCGGAAGACCCACGCGCCGCTAACTTTTCCCGGCACGCTTTCCACCGCCGGACATTTCGACCAATCGAGCGTCATCGCAGCCCTCTGTTGCATTCTAGCTCAAATCTCATATGCGGGAGCGGAGTTCTGGCCCGAAAGTACCGTGCGCTACTCGTAGCGCAAAGACACCATCGGGTCCACGCGAGAGGCGCGTCGCGCGGGAATGTACGTGGCAAACCACGAAACCATGCTGAGCAGCGCCGCAACCGAGATGAAAACGATCGGGTCCCAGGTCTTTACTCCGTAGATCAGCCCTGCCATGAACCGCGTGAGCCCCAGCGCCGCGGCAACGCCGATGACGACCCCAATCGCCGCCAACCGCATTCCCTGCAGCACCACCATTTTCCGCACGTTCTCGGGGCTAGCGCCCAAAGCCATGCGGATGCCGATTTCCTGGGTCCTCTGCTGAACGGAGTACGCCATCAGGCCGTAGATGCCGATGGCAGCCAAAAGTAACGCGACTCCCGCGAAAATTGAGAGCAGCGTTGTATTGAAGTCGCTTCGCGCGGTGGATTGTCCCACGACTTGATCCATCGTGCGAATATGAGCCACCGGAAGCCCGCCTGTGGCGACGCGTAGTTCGCGCTCCAGGTCCGCGCTCAAGGAAAACGGCGCTACCTTCGTGCGAATCACCCAGTTGATGGGAAGCACCCGGCTCTCGAGCGTGGTGATGCCGTCGAGGATCTGCGGCTCGGGCAAAAACATCATGGGCGTCGGATCGTTGTCGAGGCCGGAATCGCGCGTGTCGCCGACGATGCCCACGATCTGGCGCGGCGGTTCTTCGAATTCCGGACCCAGGCCATGCCCGATCGTGATCCGCGCTCCGACGGCGTCGCCCTTCGGCCAATACTTCTTGGCCATCGCTTCGGTAATCGCGACGACGCGATCCGAGCCGGCGTCGTCGCGTTCGGTGAACGTCCGGCCGCGCAGCAGCGGAATCCGGAACACCTGGAAGTACTGCCACGAGACGTTGCGCCACTGCACGTCGCCGTTATAAGGCCCGTCGGTGGGCGGTTGCCCTTCGATCGTGAACGGCATATCGATGCCTCCCGTGAGCGGCAGGCAGCAGGTGCTCGCAATGGCATCGACTCCCGGAAGCGCGCCAACGCGCCGTTCAACTTCCCGCACAGCTTGAGCGACCCCGGCGGTGTTCTCGAATCGCGTGCCCGAAAGCGACATCTCCATCGTTAGCACGTTGTGCGCATCGAAGCCGGGTTTTACGGATCGCAGCGTCGCAAAAGTACGAATCAGCAGCGCGGCGCCGACCAGCAGAATCAGCGCCAGCGCCATCTCCGTGACGACCAGAATCGAGCGCGCCTTGTTCTGCCGGAAGCCGCTGCCGGTGCGCGAGCTGCCTTCCTTGAGCGTCACGCTCAGGTCGGTGCGCGATGCGCTGAAAGCGGGTATCAAGCCGAACAGGATGCCCGTGAACAGCGCGACGCCCAGCGTAAACGCGAGCACGCGCCAGTCGAGCGACACTGCCGAACCGTACTCGCCGAGCCGCGGAATATCGACGGGGTTGATCGCCAGCAAAGCGCGCACTCCGAAGTAACCCAGCACAAGCCCAAGAACGCCTCCCACAAGAGCCAGCAGCACGCTTTCCGTAAGCAACTGATAGATGATGCGGCGCCTACCCGCTCCCAGCGCGGAGCGGATCGCGATCTCGCGCTTGCGCAGCGTCGCGCGAGCCAGCAGCAGGTTGGCCACGTTGGCGCACGCGATCAGCAGCACGAAGCCGACCGCGCCGAGCAAAATCAGCAGCGCAGCGCGAACATCCCTAACCACCGTGTCCCTCAAAGGGATGGCCGTAGCGGATTCGTGCGGGTCCATCAGCGGACCCGGAAATTTTCTGCGGAACTCTTCCGCGGAAAGTTTCATGGCCGCTTTGGCTTGGTCGAGCGTGACGCCCGGGCGCATTCGGGCCGCGCACAGCAAATAATGTCCCTGATTGGTGCTGTTGGGGTCAGCCTGAAGCGGCAACCAGATGTCAGCGACAGGGTCCGTCTTGAACGTGGGACCGAGCACGCCGATCACTTCGTAGGGATCGCCAGACACGGCGATCGTTTTGCCGATGATTGCCGGGTCGGCTCCGTATTGGCTGCGCCAGAGCCCGTTGCTGATCACGACCACATGCGGGCCGCCGGGACGATCTTCGTCCAGCGTGTACGTGCGGCCCATCGCGACGGGCGCGCCGAACACCGCGAAGTAGTCCGCCGAAGCGTGAATTCCCTTCACCTGCCGAGGGCGGTCTCCGCCAGTCAGGTTAATGCCGGGGCCGGCGAAGTCGTATGCAGCGACGGCCTGGAATACCTGTGTTTGCTCGCGCCACACCACGAATTTCGGAATCGAAGTGGAGTTGCCGTCACCATCTGGGAAATGACGCATCAGCGCGACGAGCCGGTCCGGCTGCGGATACGAGAGTGGCTGCAACAGCACCGTGTCGACCACCGAAAAGATCGCCGTATTCGCGCCTATCCCCAGCGCGAGCGCAGCAATCGCAGTAGCGGCGAACGCAGGACTCCGCCACAGCACGCGCACCGCATGCTTCAGGTCGCCGATCAGATTCTCGACAAAGTTTCCGTTGGCCATGGCGCGCGGCTCCTTGCAATCAGCGTCCGTCCGAGGCGGCGGACAAGCCCCTGAATCCCTGGACGGACTCGGTTGCTTGTTATAAAAGGTATACGGCGACCCGACGGAAAAGGTTCCGGCCAGGATCGAAACTGCGGGAAGCAGCAGAGGACAAAAGGAGAGCAAAGTGGGAGGCCTGATCCCGTTAGCCGACGCGTCCCGGCGCCCGGCACACTTCCCCATCGTCACGCTCGGCCTCATCCTCACGAATTTCTTCGTCTTTTTCCTTGAGCTGCGCGGTGGCGACGCGTTCGTGCTCCAGTGGTCGGCCATCCCCGCGAACATCATCGCCGGCCATCACTGGATCACCATACTCACGGCCATGTTCATGCACGGCAGCTGGTCGCACATCCTGGGCAACATGATTTTCTTGTGGGCCTTTGGCCCCGAGATCGAAGATGCGATGAATCCCGTGAAGTACCTGGTGTTCTACCTTGCCGGCGGATTCGTGGCCATGCTCGCCCAGATCGCCATGAGCCCTAGTTCCACAGTTCCCAACCTGGGCGCGAGCGGCGCGATTGCCGCCGTGATGGGCGGATTCCTGGTCACGTACCCTCGCGACGAGATTAAGTCGATTCTGATCATCTTCATCTTCGTGCGAATCACAATGATCCCGGCCGCGCTCCTGATTGGGTTCTGGTTTCTCACCCAGCTATTCAACGTCGGGTCAGTGGCGGCGGTCCAGAGCGGCGGGGTAGCGTACATGGCTCACGTTGGTGGCACTATTTTCGGCGCCCTCACCGCGCGCCTCTTCGAAAGCTCCAGGCAGCCCGCCGACTAGGGCGCTTTCCTCTCGCTTCGTCCCCTTTGACGTTTTGTGCAGGCCGGCGCGAATGAAGAGGATTCTAGTAACTCGCTACGGCTGAGATTGCTTCGTCGCAAGGTCAATCAGCAGGATGTTCGAATTTTCCTGGAACCGGTCGAATACAATTCGGCTGCCATCGGGAGTGATATCAAAGGTCCGCATTACGGCGGGATTGCTCAGCTGAGTCAAGCGGCGTGGACGCATCGTGCTGAGGTCGAGCAGCCAGAAGTCTTGCCCGGCCATTGTGCTTCCGAGCATGTAGATGAGGCCTCTGCCGTCAGGCAGGAATCGCGCACGCTCACCTTCGCGCTGCATTTTGATTTCCGGCAGCTCCACGGGAGTACCATCTGGGTGCACTGCCAGGAGCGGTGTGAGCGTGAACACCTGCGTGCCGCAATACACGATCAGGTCCCCACGCGGAGACCACACCGGATCCAGAAAAGGCCCTGTCGCTATCCGAATCGGCGAGCCGCCGTCGGCGGGTAGTTTAAACAAACCCGCTCCATCGCGGTTGCTGCCAGCCACGACAATCCATTCGCCGTCGGGAGACCACGAGGCCGCGCCCCGAACATCGACGTCGCTGGACAGAGGGCGGAGACCAGTTCCATCCGCTGCGATTACGTGCAACTGGTGCTTCCCGTTTCGACTCAGCGAAAACGCAACTCGCCTCCCGTCCGCCGAGACGGCTGGAGGAGACTGGAGCGCGCCTTCCGAACCCTTCCAGATCTCCAGCGCTTGCCCATCGCGATAGCTCCACAGTCCGTCAGCCCCGTCTCGCGAGGATAAGTAGAACAACGTTCCGCCTCCGAAGCGCGGCGCCTGGGCGCGCGCGGTCGGTACCGGGAAGGCTTCGACCTCCTTTTCTTCAACAACGCGACTCGTGATCGGAACGCTCCACAAGTTGACCTGAGGGTTCACGACGGTCGCGGCAAGCCGACGTCCATCCGCGGTGGTTGCCAGAGCGGTGTATTGTTCCAAGCCTGAACTCACGCGGAGAGAAGTACGGGACTCCACATCGAAAGCCCACAACCATGGGCCGGCCCCGTCTTGGTTATGGGCGACGAACAAAACCGTGCGCTTGTCGATCGGAGTCGGGTACGCAAGATCGGTGTTGAGATGTGTGAGTTGTTCTGGTTCTCCCTTGTCCGGCGAAATACGCCACAGGTCCATCTCATGCGTCGCAGGCCGACCGCGCATAAAGTAGATCCAGCGCCCATCCTTCGACCAGACCGGATAGTGGTTGTGCAACCCGGGTTCGTTTTGTACGATCTGGCGTGGATTGGCGCCGTTGTGGTCCGCCACAAATGTAGGATCGCCCGCCTGCCACGTGTGATAGACCAGCCGAGTGCCATCGGGTGACCAAGCAACCTCGGCAGCGCGTTCATCCAAGAAATTACGTGGCGCTCCGCCTATTAGAGGCCACAGCATGAGCCTCTTGCCTTGCGTTCCGGCAGTGCCTTCCGTTCCCGCGCTCCACACCTCGGATCCATCGCCTGAGAATCCCACAGCGCGAAGGGGCGCACGCATATCTCCGATTCGGCCCTGGGTAAGGTTCGCCAGGCTGCCGCCATTGGCTTGAATCAGCCAGATGTCGAACGCGCCGCTCCGGTCGGAGATGAACGCGACGAATTTTCCGTCGGGGGAGATAGCAGGATCCGTTTCGGCTCCTTTGAAATTGATGAGTGGGGTGAACTGCGCATTGGAAAGCGGATTCTGGACTTCCGGTCGCGGGCGAAGCAAAGAAAACAGTGCCAAAAGGACAACTATTGCAACGATGGCTGCAGCGATCCATAGCCAGCGGGACTTCTCGGACCCTCCCCGTGGGAGTGGCGTTGCGGCTGTAAACTTTCCGGAACTGGTGTCGCGCTTTAGCCGCTTTAGATCGGCCCGCAATTCCGCGGCGCTTTGGTAACGAACTTCACAATCTTTCTCAAGGGCCTTTTGAATGATGCGCTCCATGTCGGGAGGCAAACCGGGATTGAGGCGAACCGGGGAAAGAGGCTCTCTGTTGAGCAGCGAATCAAAAGAGGCTGCCGCTGTGTCTCCGCGAAATGGAAGCGCACCGGTGGCCATTTCGTATAGAACCGCACCGAAGGAAAACAGGTCCGTTCGAGCGTCGAGTGCTTTTCCCAGAGCTTGCTCGGGAGACATGTATGCAACAGTGCCCAGAGCTGTTCCCGGACTTGTCAGGTGTTCTGCATCCACTTCTGTAGTAGGCAGGACGTCGGCTTCAGTCATGTTTTTCGCGGAGCTTACCTTCGCGAGACCGAAATCGAGAATCTTGGCGTGGCAGCCTTCGGTAATGAAAATGTTCGCTGGCTTGATGTCTCGATGCATGATGCCTTTCGAGTGGGCAGCGTTGAGCCCATCGGTCACTCCAATCGCAACGTCCAACAACATTTCCAGTTGCATGGGCCGAGCAGCGATGGCGTGCTTTAAGGTCTTGCCTTCCAGATATTCCATGGCGATGAAGGCGTTGCCATTTTCCTCGCCGACGTCGTGGATCGTGCAGATATTCGGATGGTTCAGTGCCGATGCGGCCTTGGCTTCACGGCGAAATCGCTCTAGGGCTTGGCGGTCTTGGGCTAGGTCTTCAGGCAGGAATTTGAGAGCGACGAATCGGTCAAGGCGTGTGTCCTCGGCCTTATACACAACGCCCATACCACCCCCGCCAAGTTTCACGAGGATGCGGTAGTGTGAGACAGTCTGGCCGATGAGCCTGTCGGAGCCGGTCATCGTGGTGCCATCTTAGGTTGCAGACCAATCCAGGTCAACAAATCTGCCCGGCTTACAGGTCAAACCGTCCACAATCTTGGTCCAGTGGCCGACAAATGCAAACTGAACCACGGCCAACACCCCCGATGCATTTGACAAACGAAATCGCCAACGCTTACGATAAGTATCCACGCGGTCGTGGCGGAACTGGCAGACGCACCAGCTTGAGGGGCTGGCGGTAGCAATACCGTGGTGGTTCGAATCCACTCGACCGCACCAACATCCTGCGAAGCGGATGTTGTCCCGAGCGAGTCCGCGGCACAGGACGAGCCGAGGGACTGCCGGTGACGCTATTTCTCTCCGATCTCCCCAGTGGTTGGTGTTGCTATCTGCTTCTCTGCGGCGACAGCTCGTACTACTGCGGTATTACATCCGACCTGGGCCAGCGTGTCCGCGACCACACATCTGGCAAAGGCGGGGGCTAGACCAAAGGGACCAAGCCCAGGGCATTAGTCTGGTACGACCGGCATGACGATCGAGGAAGTGCCGCGGCCCGCGAGAAACAGATTAAGAATTGGAAAGGACGAAGAAACTGAAGTTGTCGAAGGGCCAGCCGCCAATTGTGGGTCTGGGCACGCCCGCGTCGGTTTCCCTTGGCTAGCGCTCGGGACAAGCTTTTCCACTCGACCGCACCATTACTCTCGACTCACCAAAACAATCTCGAAAGCAGAAGCTACAGCGTGCGAATGGAATCGCGTGCTATTTGTGGGGTGGATTCTGCGGAGGCGGTTGCTGTTGCGGCTGCACCGGGATCTGCACGGGCGGCGTCGCGGGCTTTGATTGTGTGGGGGCCGGCTGCTTAGAAGCGGGCTGCGACGTTTCCTCGAGGACTGAGCCGGTGCTGATTTCACTGGGGCCCCGCTTCACCGACAGCGTGAGCGACGTCATCATAAACACGATGGCGCACCACGTGGTGGCGCGCGAAAGAAATGTGGCTGCACCGCGCGGGCCGAAAGCAGTTTGGCTTCCCGCTCCGCCGAACGCGCCCGCCAAATCCGCGGCGTTGCCGCTCTGCAGCATGATGACGATGATGAGCACAAAGCACACCAACACATGCAGCGTCACCAGCACATACGGCACGCGCCAGCCGACCCAAATCAAGCCGACCGCAATCGCGAACGCTAGTCCCCATTTCGCCCAGAATGGCATTTGATCCTTACCTCAAAAATTCACAATCGCTGCAAACGACTTCGCATCCAGGCTCGCTCCGCCTACGAGCGCACCATCAATCTCCACTTGCGCCATCAACGCCCGTATGTTGTCGGGTTTGACGCTGCCGCCGTAGAGGATTCGAAGTGCGGAGGCCCGCTCGTGCGTGAACCGCGCCGCCGCCAGCTCTCGAAGATAGCGGTGAGCATCCGCCGCCATTTCCGGGGTGGCTGTGCGCCCGGTTCCGATCGCCCACACCGGTTCGTAAGCTAGAAGGATACGCGAGAAGTCCTCGCCGGTCAACGAGGCCACGGCGCCTTCGAACTGGCGTTTCAGGCACGCCTGCATGTGGCCGCATTCGCGCTCGGCGAGCGTTTCGCCCACACAAACGATGGGCGTCAGGTCCGCCGCCAGGGCCGCCTTCGTCTTGCGATTCACGGATTCATCCGTCTCGCAGAAATACTGGCGGCGCTCGGAATGCCCGATAATCACGCCGCGGCAGCCCGCGTCCACCAGCATGCGCGCCGAAATTTCGCCGGTGAACGCGCCTTCGCGCTCCCAGTGCATATTCTGCGCCGCGATGGCAATCGCGCTGCCGCGCGTTGCTTCCACTGCCGCATCAATCGCCGTGAACGGCGGCGCCACCACAATTTCGCAGTGATGCGAGCCCGCCACCAGTGGCTTGAACGCTTCAAAGAACGCGCGCGTCTCCCCGCGCGTCTTGTACATCTTCCAGTTCCCCGCAATCACCGGCCTGCGCAATCACGCCTCCTTCAGTGAATCCATATGACGCGACGGACTCGAAAGATTACCACAAGCGTTGGATCGTTACTTCCGGTGAGGACGATTCCGCGGTGCGCTGCCTGCGGGAGTTTTGCCATAGCGCCGAGCGTAGATGCGTTCGCGAGCCTCAGGAAGCGTAGCAAGCAGTTCTTCCGGCGCTACACCAGCCGCCGTGAGGTTTGCGCTCACCTGCGCGCAAAGCCGCTCAAAGCGCTGCTGCTCGGGCAGGACGATGAGGCCGTCCCCCAAGCGTATGAAAGCAAGAGGCGCACCTGCTTCCAGCCCAAGGTCCCGGCGGAACTGCTTGGGGACAGTGAACTGGCCCTTTGCGCCGGTCCTGATTGTCGTCAGGGATTTGAGGACCATGTCGCGCGCCGCCATCCGCGGCCGCGAAAATCGTGCCACAGGATATGAGCGGCTATCAAGCTTGAGTGCGGCAGCCAGCGCGCTTGTCAGCAGACGCCAACAGCCTTCGAAGCCTCCGCGGCGGCGGGCATGGATTGGGCCGGCTTCGCGGCGTCGCCGAAGGGGCCGTCAGGCGAAAGCCAGCCCAGCTTCCGCCCGATGATTTCCTGCGAGTACTTGGCCATGTAGTGAACGATCGTCTCGACGCGAATTTTTATGCTGCCGCTCGGCTTGGTCGAGTCGAGATCGC